>NZXX01000014.1 GCA_002702065.1 Anaerolineaceae bacterium | reverse complement strand
GCCTCAAGCGGCTGCTCCGCTGCGCGGGGTCAGCGGAGTTACCCAACCCGTACCTTCATAACGGGTGGCACAGGAATTCGATGCCGGCCAACTGCATGGCGATTTTTACAGAGTCATTCTGCACACTTCGGTCGGCTACTATAACCGCGATCAAACCGTGTAAATCTGATGCGTGACATAGTCACGATTTCCTGCTAACAATTTGCTTGAGCAGTTGCTCGCATCGTTCTTTCAGACCCTCTTTGTGAAGATGCCTACACGGGCCTTTTTGTGCTGGAACCGTCTCGCACTCGAAGGTTGGTGGTCAAGGAGGTTCTGTTCGACTCGCTGGTGATTTCGGCAGTCCGTGGTCGAACCGGTTATCAGCTTTGCGAGTGTCGGCGTGCGCGTCAGTTCACGCTTTTTGTGTTCCCTCAATTTGGAGAAGAAGAAAATGGCTCAAGAAAAAGCGAAACCTGTCCATGAAGTCCGACTGGGACGTATTCGTGCGGCGATCTGGGAAAATGAAACTCAGAACGGCACACGTCACAACGTCACGGTTTCCCGCCTCTACAAGGAGGGTGAGCAGTGGAAAGATTCCACGTCGTTTGGTCGCGAAGACCTACCAGTTGTGTGCAAGGTACTCGACATCGCTCACACATGGATTTATCAGCATCCATCGCAGTCGAACGACAGCACCGACTGACCTCGGCGTTTCGCTGTTGGATTGAATCCGCGCGAAGTTGGCTCTCAATGAAGGTTGATGACTGCCAACTTCGCCTGATCTTGCGCACATTGGATTTTTTTAGGCATGGCTCGCATCAGAGTAACCCTTGTCGATGACGACGTGCGATGGCAATGGAGTGCGGTTAATTTGTTGATCGCCAGACCGCCAAGCGATGAACCTTGCGTGCGTCAGAACGTCGAGAAAAACAGGACGGTGCAGCCAACTGAATCAGTCGAACTGCACCGTCTCTCCAGAGTGGAGCTACTCCGACCCTTCGACTCGGCTATTCCTCGGCAAGTTGCTTCCCAGCAGAGCTTGCTTCCGCTTCACCGAGTAAACCAATTCTGCCACTTCTCCCACAGCGGCGCAACAGCAGGCCCCACCGGTAACAGGCCGCGGCGAACCGCCGTGTGACTGTTGACCGTCGCTGAACTGGAACTTGTTATTTTAGTAAATTGGTAGTCGAATCGGGGCATTGGCTCTGTACCTGTGACAGAAGACGCAATCTGTGTTAGCGATTCAATGATCCATCACATTCAGTTAGGTGTAGAAAGTAGCTGGTCTCCTGAATCGAAACCTGCTTTCGATTCGCGAGGCCGGTGGTCTTGAAAATGGTTTTGTATTGACTGTCGTTTGTTCTTCTCAGGCACGACTGGCCGGGTGCTGGACTGACTCACTGAGACAGCCCATAGCCCGGCTACGTTGGCGGGCATTTCGCAAATGCCAATACTGGAGAAGAACATGGCAACTCTCAAACGCGCCCACGATGAACTATTCCGCAGAACACCTGACGAATGTTTCGACTCGTTCGAGGCTCTGCATCGAAAGTGCTGTGATGATCGCGAGGATTCGGTCGATCGCTGGATTCGGCCACAGGATCTGGTCGTCACTCACGATTTGAGCGTGTGTGCTGAAGGTGAAGAATACTCGCTCAATGACTGGTCATTCTCGCAGGTCTGCAAAATGGCTCGGGTTAGCAAAGACACGATCAATCGGCTCAGTCGCAAGACCGCAAGTAAGGCACTGGAAGAAACTCTGCCGACCTCCGACAAGCCGTTACAACTATTGACACACGATGACCGCATCCGCTCGGTTCATGGTGTGGCCTACACGCGGTTGTGGAACGCTGATCTTCTCGATGTCGTGCACGAATTCGCATCCGACTTCACGCCACCGCAAAAGGCGATGGACGACACAAGCACCGGACTCTATTGCGGTGAGCAGGACATGTTCGCATTCCTGATTGATCCTACTGGGTGGGCGGAGATCAATGGCGAGGCATTTGCCCCCGGCTTTTTCTTGTGGAACTCCGAAGTCGGTCGCCGCACCGTTGGTATTCAGACGTTCTGGTTTCAGAAGGTCTGCCAGAACCACATCGTATGGGACGCGACCGAGGTAGTTGAGTTTTCGCGAAAGCACACAGCGAACGTCCGTGATGGACTGGATGATATTCGAAGCATCATTGAGGACTTGATCAGGAGACGTGATTCACGACGGGATGGATTTGTCGACGTGATGCAAAAAGCCATGACGGAGAAACTCGGCGACGATGCCGAAGTCGTTGCCAAACGGCTCGGAACCGAAGGTATCCCCCGCAGCCTAATCAAGGACGCAATGGAGATCGCCCGGCAGCAGGGCGGATTTACAATCTTCGCACTCGTTGACGCACTTACCAAGTTGTCGCAACGTGTCCAACTGGCGGGCGATCGCACGGAACTTGACACCAAAATTGGCAAACTGCTCAATCTCGTTTTGGCGGCATAGCTCACCTGCTTCACTAAAGCCGACGAGGTTTTCGATTTGGTTTCAGGACCATCGAAAGCCTCGACTTTTCTTCGCAGGTAGAACCAGCAACCACGTCGCACCACGCAGTCTGTATGGACTGCATGGAGGCGATGTTCGAACAGAGGTTTTCAAAAACAGAACCCGCTTTCAACAGTTTCCCGAGCAGGATCGCATGAACCTGATTGCTTTTCTCGGAAGCAGAACGGCCCGTGCGATCGGCGGGGAATGGTGGGCCTACAGACATTCCTGACAGTGTGAGCCGACTCACCCACCGAAATCTAACGAGCGGGTTGAAACTCGTCTGCCGGTTGCAATGCTGCTGAAGCCAATGTGCTTCTCAGCACGACAAGGTTTCCACATCACATTGCCTCCGGTAGTCAGACATCAAAAATGTTGTTGTTGAGCTGGAAGAAGTTCTCGCAAGCAGCAGTGTACACTTGTGCATTTACTCACTTCTTTGTTGTCACCGGCTGATTGCACCGTTGCACGCTGCCACAACTCCTTGCCCGCCGGCAAGCAGAAAATCGGTTCCCCCAGAGGTCTCCGCCAATTTTCGGCTTTTGCGTTCCACCGAGCTGTGGCGGTCGCCGTTCATGTTCAATCAACAAAATAGGAGACAACAAATTGAAAACTCAACCAAAGCAAAAGCACCAGCGGCCCAAGAGATTCATCGTCAGAGTTCTGCAAACACGGTGGCCATCGGCAGTGGTCGAAGCCAAAGATGAGAAGGAAGCAATGCTGAAGGCCGAAACAATTGACAGTTCGGAGTTCACATACGCCTACTCCAACGACGAATGGCTTATCGACTCCGCCGAACCGTTGGAGCCTGAAGAGTCGTAGTCCGGCCAGATTCCTGAAGCCTCTTTGAAGGTGGACTGTTTCGGCGATGAGCCGAAGCAGTCCATCGCGCGTCAACCGTCGTCAGTATTCGCTCGGCAGCAAGATCGTAGTGGATGACCGGTCTGCTTCGGTAATGATCCAGAACGGCTCTCCTGATTCGGATTCGTAAACCGACATCAGTCGAGCGTCATTTTCCAGCGCCCATTCATTTTGCGATCTGTCTTCGTCGCAGATCTCACCCCAGTCGCCCGATGCGTGTCGATTGACAGCAATCTCGACCTCTTTCATCGGAATCTGCTTTTGGGCACCCGGTGTAATTCCCAGCCGACCAACTTCAAACTTTGTTGCCATGATTGAACCTCCAAAGGAACCGAAAACGCGATTCCGAGGATCTATCACGACTCATCACGACAAGCCACACAGGTGCAGGTTTGTGCTGGACAAAGGACGTTGTCGTGCGTTAATTCTGAAGGCATTAAAGATCGCGTTACAATTCCTGATGTTCGTTGACGGGAATAGAACGCTCGTTCAATTGCCGTGTTAGTAAGGAGGAAAATGAATGACATTGTGAAGCGAAGTTCTGCTAGATCAATCAAACGAACAACCAACACCAGCACGGATCTTCCGGCAATCGTGGCATCAGCTGGTCCCGGAGCTAAGTTCGCCTACGAAGAATTTGTTTACGGCAAGCTAAGAAACGCATCGACTCGCAAGAACTACCGGCACGCGGTCAAGCGGTTTCTGCAATTCTGCGAGCAGCGTCAGTGTGAATTGACGCAAATCATGCCCCGAGACGTTGGCGAATATCTCGACCAGATGCCACTCGCACCGGCAACCAAAAAACTACACTTGGCAGCCTTGCGTCACTTCTTTGATGTTCTCGTCAACCGACATGCTGTCCTGCTCAATCCGGCTGCATCGGTACGCGGCCCGAGGCTTCAGGTGATCGAGGGCAAGACGCCAGAGATTGGGATTAAGCAGGCGCGCCGCTTGCTGCGTTCTATTGGCGATGAAGACATCGTCGCCTTACGCGATCGAGCTATCATCGCAATTCTCATCTACACCGCTGTGCGTGTCAGTGCAGTTTCAGGACTGCGTCTTACTGACTTTTTTGACGCTGGTGATCAGTATTGCCTGCGGTTCCGCGAGAAAGGCGGCAAGGCCAGACAAATTCCTTGCCGTCACGACGTGCAGAGGTTCATTCTGGACTACCTCGACCGTGCCGGTGTTACAGATGGAAAATCGCCCCTGTTCCGGACAACGGTGCGAAGGACAAAAGAACTTACTGACCGAGGCATGGTTTCCGGTGACATTGCTCGAATGATGAAGCGTCGTTGTCGCAGGATTCACCTATCGCTGCAATTCTCGCCTCACTCGTTTCGAGTCACCACGATTACCGATTTACTTGAACAGGGTGTACCATTGGAAGACGTTCAGCAACTCGCAGGCCACGCTGACCCAAGAACCACGCGACTCTACGATCGGCGTCGACGGGAAGTCACACGAAACATCGTCGAGCGCATCTCCGTATAGCAGTTTGCATTGCCTGACTATCCAATCGCTCGCTAAAGTTAGTTTGTGTCAGCTACGTCTGCTCTGTACGCTAGCAGTCGCAGTGCGTTGAAGACCACAACCAGCGTGCTGCCTTCATGGAGAGCAACAGCGGGTCCAATGTTGAGACCGAAAATTGTGGCGGGAACCAGAAACGCCACCATGCCGAGACTCATCCACAGGTTTTGGCGGATGATGCCGCGGGTGGATCGGCTGAGTCCGATGGCCAGTGGCAGGTGGTCGAGGTTGTCGGCCATGAGTGCGACATCCGCCGTCTCAAGAGCAACATCGCTTCCGGCAGCTCCCATCGCGATGCCGACCGAAGCAGACGCCATGGCGGGAGCATCGTTGACACCGTCACCAACCATTGCCACACCGCCTTCGCTTTGCAGCTTCTTGATTTCCGATACCTTGTCATCCGGCATTAAATCGCCACGTGCTTCATCGAGTCCAACTTCCTTCGCGACCGCGTCGGCGACTTGTTGGTTGTCGCCCGAGATCATAATCATTCGCTCGATGCCGAGTTCGCGAAGCCGCGCGATCGTTCGCTTGGATGCTTCACGGGGTGTGTCCATCAAACCGATGACGCCTAGGTAACGATCTCCTCGCCGGACAATCATCGTCGTGCGTCCGTTTTCTTCCAGCGATTCGACAATCTCGCGAACGCTGTCCGGTAGCGGTGGCCCGTCGACTTCTGCAAACAAGTCGTCTTTGCCAATATGAACGACGTCCCCCTCAACCGTCGCTTGGATGCCGCGTCCCGTGATGCTCTTGAGATCTGTGGCCTCTGGAATCTCTCCCCCACTCCCAGACTCCCTATCTCCCACCCTTTCCTTCCCATCGCGGACGACCGCTTTGGCAAGTGGATGCTTGCTGAGGTCTTCAACGGCGATGGCGAACCGCAGTAATTCTGTTTCGTCGACGCCATCAGCCGCGCGAACGTCAGTGACTTTGGGTTCGCCTTCGGTGAGCGTTCCTGTTTTGTCAAACGCGATCGAATCGAGACTACCGAGGCTTTCCAGCGGCCCACCACCTTTGACCAGAATGCCACCGCGAGCGGCCCGTGCAACACCACTTAGAACCGCGCTGGGAGTTGCAATTGCCAACGCACACGGGCTGGCGGCGACGAGAACTGCCATCGCCCGATAGAACGATTCGCTAAAACTTTCGTCCAGTACAAAGGGCGCGAATAACAGCAAAACATCGAACACAATGACTGAGGGAACAAAATACTTCTCGAACCGCTTCGTAAACTTCTGCGTCGGTGAAACTCGCGTCTCAGCTTCGCTGACCATCGTAACAACGCGGGAGAGCGTATTTTCCGATGCAAGCTTCGTGACCTGAATCTCCAGCGATCCGGACTGATTGATCGTTCCGGCGAAGACGCGATGTTCTGGCGGCAAAGCATCTGGATCGCTCGCGGCGACATTCGCGTCGGCAACCGGTTGCTTGTCCACAGGGATACTCTCGCCAGTAATCGGAGCCTGATTGATGCTCGACTCACCGGACGTGACGAAGCCATCTGCCGGAACGCGTTCATCGGGCTTGATGACCACAATGTCACCAACAATCAATTCTTCAACTGGCACTTCCGATTCCGTTGCGTCACGGCGAACCCGCGCCGTTCTCGGAGCCAAATCGGCAAGGGCTTCGATTGCACGCTTCGCACGACCCATCGCATAGCCTTCCAGTGCATGGCCGATGCTGAACAGAAATAAGAGTAACGCGCCCTCAGCCCACGCCCCCAATGACGCCGCACCGGCAGCAGCCACAATCATCAGGAAGTCGATCTCGAACTTTCCTGACCGAATTTTCTCAACAGCTTCCGCAACGGTGTAGTATCCGCCAAAGACATAAGCCGCGATGAAGCAGGAAAGCGACACCCAATCGGCGGCTGCGGTAAATGTTTCCAGCAGCCATCCGATCAGCAAAACCGCACCGCACAAAATGGCAAAGATTAGTTCACTTCGCGCACCGAAAACGCCTCCATGAGCATGATCGTGTCCGGAATGGCCATGCCCCGCCTCGTGTCCCTCGTCATCATCGGACACCGACTTGGTTTTTGGTTTCCATTCTGCGATCGCCGACTTGATCGTCTGCTCCGTGGTTACCTCGCGATCAAACTCCACCCGCAAGGCTCCATCCGGACTGACGACGACGTCGAGGACTCCGTCCACCCGGGACAGCCTCGATTCGATCGCGGATGCGCGGTGCGCCGATGTTGCATCTCCTCGCAGCAGCAGATGACCGTATCGCCGGGACAAGCCGACTCCGGCGCGTCGTGCCAAGTCACGAACTTCGCCCATCGAAACAGTTTTTGGATCGAAATGAATGCATAGCTGGTTGGCGTCATCATTTGTCGTCACAAGATGTGCTGAATCGATCCCGGCTTTGGCATTCAACAAATCTTTGATTCGTTCAACGCACAGGTCCTGTGAATCTGTGATGTCCGGAAGTAACTGTTCAAGCGTCATTTTTATCTTGTGTGTCATTGCACTTGCTCATTCTCTGTTGGTATTGATTCTGTATCTGCATGTTCGCATCTCGTCTTCGACAGTTTTCGCCATCCGGGAATGTGATGCGAAGCCAGCACGCCAAATATGATCGCGGCTGTCAGTACCGCCAATAAATACATTCCAAATCCAATTGCGGTTCCTACCGCCGCAGTTGCCCAAACGGTCGCCGCAGTTGTCAGGCCCAACGTCCGCCCCTTTTCCCGAAGGATGATGCCGCCGCCAAGGAAGCCAACACCGGTAACAATATTGGCGGCCATGCGTGACTGATCCGCACCCGGAATGTGTGATGAGATCAGGGCAAACACGCACGCCCCCAAGGCCACGGAAGCGTAAGTCCGGATGCCAGCTTCCCTGCCGTGCCACTCACGTTCCCAGCCAATGAATCCGCCGAGTCCCGCGGCAAGCACCGCGCGAACGGCGAACACAATTTCTAATTCCCAGTCCATATCACTCCCTATAACACAACTCCGCTCTCCCACGACAGCTTTTCCGGGATACCGTCGTCGTCGATCAGTTGGCGGATGTCGATTTCGATGCTTCTGCAAAGATCAGTAATCGGGACGTCATTGGGGCCGCCCTCGAATGGATTTTCCGAATGCTCGCCAGCAATCTCCAGAGCGAAAAAGACCCACGACACGATGGCGCTGAAGGGAATGGAGAACCAAACGAAGTGAGTACCGAAGAAAAGCCACAACAAATGCATTATCCCATAGCCATCATCCGCGTTGCTGTGGTCATCGATGATATGATCCCCAATCTTTTCAAACTCCTCCATCACTCCGTAGGGGAGCAAGAGAATGAACAGCCAGACGAAGATGTAATTCAATGTTGCAAACTGTCGTGGATAGGGAAAATTCTTGATCCGTTCAGATTTTCCCTGCAACGCATACAATTCTGCGATCGTTCGTTCGAGCTCAACATGCTCAAATACGCCGAGCCTCCCTTGCTCACGAAGTTCTCTCAATCTCCTCGACTGAATACCCAGTAACTGAGAGGCTTGATTTCCTTTGCCGAACACCTCCCGGCTTTCCTCTTCTGAGATATACCCTGCGAGGGCCTGATCCATCGGGACATCGGATTCGAGGTGACGAATGGACATGCCACGGAAATGTCCGTTTTCTTCCGAAGCTCGCTTGTTTTCCCAAGGACGCACTGTTCGCAGTTGGTATCGTAAAGCCGTCAACCATGCGATGTGCCGATGCACCAGCTCTCGATGAGTCGCGTTCGGTTCCCTGGGCATCTTCTCGTCGCTTTCGACAAAGTCTTTCACCATCACGGTGAATGATCGAGATGCGTTTACTATTCCGCCCCAAATCTTTCGCGCTTCCCACAAACGGTCGTATGAAGCATTGTTCTTGAATCCAACGATGAACGCGACCGCCGTACCCACCACGCTGAGAGGAAGCCAAGGCACGTGCAACCACTTGAATCCGATGATGTCATAAAGAAATACGGGCACGAACGCGAGGGCGAGGAACAACAGAACATGCGATCGTGTCCACAGCAGCACGCTTTTGATGGGCAGTGTTTTTCTTGTATACATCGCAAAGTATCGTTTCGGATCAAATAGTGCTGTATTCCACGTCGATGAAGACATCGCCAACGCCGGGCCCTTCAAGCGGTACTTCCATCTCTATTGCATCTCTGAATTGGATGTCAAAACGGGACAAGTCGCGTGACGGACGACGTGCTCGGCAACGCTGCCCAGCAGGAATCGCTCAAGGCCGCCGCGACCGTGGGTCGACATCACGATCAAGTTGATGGCAGTGTCTCTGGCAAAATTGACAATTTCCTCACCGGCCGCTCCGGACAGCAACGCGTGTTCGTACTGGACGATCGGATCGTCGGGCGTGATTCCATGAAGCTGCTCCGAAAGTTCTTCTCGCGTCGGTACAACGGGTGGCAAGACGGTGGCTGCGCCAGCGGGTGGCAGAACCGTGACCGGGACCGTCGTTTCAGCAACGTGAACGATGAACAGCTTCGATTGATGGAGTGCTGCGATCGAAGTGGCCAACGCGAAAGCACGCTTTGAATCATCCGATAAATCGGTCGTGTAAAGAATCTTGTTAAACATGGGGGACTCCTGTGAAACTTAAATTCGGTGAGATGGAAAAGGTGATCGTGGTCGAAAGTCTTGGCGACTTCCGCTACGGAAATTGAAAGACTATTTGGCGATGTTGATTTCGTTTTCGATCTCTTGAACGCCAGGGGTGGTTCGAGCAATAGCGATTGCCATCGCACGTTCGTCGAAGTCCGCGACCGTTCCCGATAAAACGACTTGTCGGTCAGAGTCTGGGCGGACACGAATGTCGGTGAATCCGTAACGACGAAGAATACGTTCGACTTTATGATGCAAATGTTCTTTCACTGCCGAGTCTCCTGGCAAAGTGGTTCGTCTCGCTCGGCAAGGCGGCATTCGGCGACCAAGAAAGTGACGTCATCCTCAATCGGACCGGCACCGCGATGCACCGCGAGTTCTCTTCTGAGGTTTGCTGCGAACCCTTCGATATCTTCGGAATGACTGCTGCTAAACATGTCAGCCAGCCGTGATCGACCGAACTCGTTTTCTTCGGGATCGTGCGTTTCTGCAATGCCGTCGGTCGCCAATAAAAGTCTGTCGCCAGGAGTCAATTGGTGATGTTTTGTGCTCCAGCAAAACGTCGGATCAATTCCGAGTGGAATTCCCGTTGCGTCCAAGGTGATCAATTGATGCTGAGTCAGAAGCAAAACGGGCTCATGCCCCGCGCTTGCAAATGACAAATCCGACTTTTCCGGATCCCAACGCAGGATTGCCGCAGTCGCGAATTCACCATCGACAAGGTATTGCGGCAGTATCCGGTTGACACGATTCATGATCGCGCCTGGCTCGTTCGTATTGGCCGGCATCGAATTCCTGTGCCACCCGTTATGAAGGTACGGGTTGGGTAACTCCGCTGACCCCGCGCAGCGGAGCAGCCGCTTGAGGCG
>NZXX01000013.1 GCA_002702065.1 Anaerolineaceae bacterium | reverse complement strand
CGGTGGTGGTGGTGTCGATTTCATTGTCGCCGCTGTCGTACAGCGTGACGGTGACGTTCTCGATGCCGGGTTCGCCGCCATCCTGCACGCCATCCGCGTTCAGGTCATCCCAGACGAAGTTACCGATGCTGGCGACTTCCATGATGCCCGCATCCCACGTCGGGTCATCTTCGCCCGGCAGCAGCGTGGTGACAGCGGTGGCGCCAGTGGTGCGGTTCGCGTCGCTGTCGACGATGTCGTCGGCGCCTACGTTCAGGCGGCTGAAGACATAACCGGCAGGCAGGTCGCTGAAGACCACATAGTAATCACCCGGAATCAGGTCGGTGAAGCCGTAGTTACCGGCGCCATCGGTGGTGGTGGTGTCGATTTCGTTGTCGTCGCCGTCATACAGCGTCACGGTGATGTTCTCGACGCCGCTTTCGCCGCCATCCTGGATGCCATTGTCATTGACATCTTCCCAGACGCGGTCGCCGATGCTGGCTGTTTCCATGATACCGGCGTCCCACGTCAGGTCGTTCTCGCCGGGGGCCAGTGTCGTCACGGTTGTCGATCCGTCAACGCGGCTGGCGTCACTGTCGACAGCGTCATTCGCGCCTTCATTCGGGCGGCTGAAGACATGCCCGGCAGGCAGCGTGAAGACGAGATAGTAGTCACCCGGTTCGAGGTCCTCAAACAGGTAGCTGCCATCACCCGCCGTCGTGGTGGTGTCGATTTCGTTGTCGCCGTCATCGTACAGCGTGACGGTGATGTTCTCGACGCCGCTTTCGCCGCCATCCTGAAGTCCGTCATCGTCCGCGTCATACCAGACATAGTTGCCGATGGACGCCAATGGCACCAGACCGGCATCCCAGGTCAGATCTTCTTCGCCCCAGTCCAGGGCAACGCTGACGGTGCGCCCGGTAGTCGTATCGACATCGCTGTCTACCGTGTCATCAGCACCCTGATTCTGGTCGCTGAAGATGAAGCCATCGGGCAGTTCCACTTCGATGATGTACGTACCGGCTTCTAGTAAGTCGAACAGGTAGCTGCCATCGCTGGCGGTGGTGGTCGTGTCGATCTCGGTGCCGCCGCTGTCGAGTAGGTTGACCGTGACCCCGGCAACACCGGGTTCGCCGCCATCCTGCACGCCGTCATCATCGTTGTCGCGCCAGACAAAGTTACCAATCGAGGCCAGCGGGGTCAGGCCCGCGTCCCACGTCCGGTCGTCTTCGTCGGGGTCGAGCGTGGTGACGATGGTATCGCCGGTGGTGATGTTGGCGTCGCTGTCGGCTGAATCGCCGGTGGCGTCCTGCGGGCTGCGCAGATAACCAGCCGGTAGCGCAAAGTTGAGATAGTAGTCACCGGGGCGCAGGTCATCGAACAGGTACAGGCCATCGGCGTCGGTGGTGGTGGTGTCGATTTCGTTGTCGCCGCTGTCGTACAGGGTCACGGTGACGCCCTGAATGCCGACTTCGGTGCCGTCCTGCACGCCGTCATTGTCGTTGTCGCGCCAGACATAGTCTCCAATCGAAGCCACCGGGATCAGGCCCGCGTCCCACGTCAGATCATCTTCGTCGGGGTCGAGCGTGGTGACGATGGTCTGGCCGGTGTCGATGTCGACGTCGCTGTCGATGGTGTCGCCGGTCTGGTCTTGCAGGCTGAACACATAGTTATCGGGCAGCACAACCTCGATGGCGTAGTCATCCGGTGGCAGGTCATCAAACAGGTAATTGCCGGTGCCATCGGTGGTGGTGGTGTCGATCTGGGTGCCATCGCTGTCGAGCAGGTTGACGGTGACGCCGGATACGCCCGGTTCGCCGCCGGTTTGTTCGCTGTCGCCGTTGTTGTCGCGCCAGACACGGTCGCCAATTGAGGCAGAGAGCACAAGGCCCATATCCCACGTCAAGTCATCTTCATCGGGGTCGAGCGTGGTGTTGATGGTGCGCCCGGTGAAGCGATCTGCATCACTGTCGACGGTGTCGTCGCCGCCTGCGTCCTGGATAGCCGGGGCATAGCCTGCCGGGTCGACAAATTCCAGCGCATAGGTGCCGGGCGTCAGGTGGTCGAACAGGTAGTTACCGCTGGCGTCGGTGGTGGTGGTGTCGATGACCGTACCGCCGCTGTTCAGCAGGTTGACCGTGATATTCTCGGCGGGCGTGTCGCCGCCGTCCTGAATGCCGTTATTGTTGTTGTCGTACCAGACATAGTCGCCAATCGACGCATCGGGCACGAGGCCGGCGTCCCAGGTCAGATCATCCTCGCCGGGGGCAAGCGTGGTGTTGATGGTGCGCCCGCTGCTGCGGTCGACATCACTGTCGCCACTATCGCCGCCCACGTTCTGCGGGCTGAAGACATAATTTGCCGGCGGAATGACTTCGATTGCGTACTGGCCCGGCACCAGGTCGTCAAACAGGTAGAGGCCATCGCCATCGGTGGTGGTGGAGTCGATCTGAGTGCCGTCGCTGTTGAGCAGGTTGACGGTGACGCTGGAGAAACCGCTTTCGCCGCCGTCCTGCCGCCCGTCGTTGTCGATGTCGAGCCAGACATAGTCGCCGATGGATGCCAGCGGCACAAGGCCCGCGTCCCATGTTGGGTCGTCTTCGTTCGGGTCGAGCGTGGTCGTCGCGGACTGCCCGGTGGTGGTGTCGACATCGCTGTCGACGGAGTTGTTCGCGCCCTGGTCCTGCGGGCTGAACATGTAACCATCCGGCAGGGTGACGACGATGTAGTAATCACCCGGAATTACGTCGGTGAAGTTGTACGCGCCGAGTGAATTGGTCTGCATGGTGTCGACGACATTGTCCCCTGAGTCGTACAGGGTGACTGTGACGTTCTCCACGCCGGTTTCGGCACCATCCTGAATGCCGTCATTGTCCATATCCGCCCAGACAAAGTTACCGATGGACGCCAGTGGCACGAGGCCCGCGTCCCAGGTCGGATCGTTTTCGCTGGGGGAGAGCAGGGTGGGGGCGGCAGTGCGCCCGGTGCTGCGTTCGACATCGCTGTCGACTTCGTCATCACCACCCAGGTCCGGCAGGCTGAAGGTGTAGCCATCCGGCGCGATTACTTCAATGCCATACTCGCCGGGCGGCAGATCAATAAAGCGGTAGATGCCGTCTTCGTCGGTGATGGTGGTGTCGATGACGGTGCCGCCGCTGTCGAGCAGATTGACGGTGATGCCGGATGCGGGTTCTTCGCCATCATCCTGCACGCCGTTATCGTTCACGTCATACCAGACATAGTCGCCAATGGAGGCCGGGGCGACCACGCCTGCGTCCCATGAGGGGTCATTTTCGGCGGCAGCCAGGGTCGTCAGTTCGGTGGCACCGGTGGTGATATCGGCGTCGCTGTCGAGTGTATCGTCGCCGCCTTCGTTTTGCAGGGTGAACGAATAGACACCCGGCAGCACAAACTGCACCGAGTATTGACCGGGATCGAGATCGACAAAGTAGTAAAAGCCGCTGCCGTTGGTCGTGGTGGTGTCGATGATTGTGTCTTCACTGTCGCGCAGATGCACGGTGATACCCGGCAGTCCCGGTTCGCCGCCATCCTGCACGCCGTCACCATCCTGGTCGACCCATACCCGGTCACCTAGGCGCGCCAGATTCGGGTCATAACCAAGGTAGTGGCTGGGGTCTTCGTCTGTGACCGGGGGCAGTGGATCGCCCGAATCCGGGTCGGTCAGGGGGTCATCTTCACCGCTGACGGGCGTGCCCTCGACAGTGCCGACGTTGGCATACTGGCCGCTGGTCGCCACGCCTACGACGGTACAGGTGAACGAATCATTGGCGTCGAGATTCGGGATCGGCCCTTCGTTACACACGAGTGGGTCGATGATGTCATCGGTCAGGGTGATATCCGCCAGCCGTGTGTTGCCGGTGTTGGTGATGACGTAGGTCCATGTGACGGGGTCACTAAGCGGCACCAGCGGGCCGGTCGGGAAGTCCGCGTCTTCGCCGTTGGTCGCCTTTTCAAGCTGAATCAGCGGGGCGACTTCCGGTCGGGTCAGCTCGATGCCGACTTTGTTCGGCTCGGCGGGGCGCAGCGGATAGCCGGTCTGTGCGTTGGTCGAGGTAAAGGCGAAGGAGTTCCACGCGATGGTCCCCTCAGATGCATCCGGCGGGGCCTGCATCGTCCAGGTGAAGTTGAAGGATTGGCCGGGTGTCAGGGTGCCTGCAAAGTCGAAACGCAGCGACTGCACCGTGCTGATATCCGCCGGGGGCAGGGTCGACCAGTTCGGCGCGGTACAACCCGCCGGGCCAGACGACACAATTTCCGGACGGCAGGGGTTGCCGCTGGTGCTGTAGTACACCGTGACGCCTGCGGGCGAACTGACCAGCCCGGTCAGCACGGGGCGCCATTCTGAACCACGCGGGCGAATATCCTGCACGCCGGTGTCGCCGACAAATGGCAGAATATCGACCACGCGCACGTTCTGGATCGGGATATTGCCTTCGTTGATGATGCTCAGGCGGTAGGTCACCGAGCCATTCGGGATCGTCAGGCCGGTATCCGGGTAGACCGAGAAATCGCCATCAAGCTGGCCGCGCACACCCTTGACCGAATCCAGCCCGACCAGTTCATCAATCGTGATGGTGGTGCCGGTGCCGTTGAGATCATCGCCATCGTCGCCGTCGCCGTCGAGATCGCCGGTATCGGTGGTGTTGGGGATGATCGGAATGTCGTTGGACGTGATGTAGTATTCGTTGACCATGTTGCCCAGCGCCGCGCCGGGGCCGATCGCCGCATCAAAGTTGATGTAGGCCGCCTGTCCCTGGGCGAATGTGCCGTTGAAGGTCCAGCGCAGCAGGGTGCGCCCGGTGCCATCGTAGTTCGGGATTTCCTCGAATACCGGGGCCGCGACGCCGGTGCTGCCGGGGTCGTATGACCAACTGCCGGGATCATAAATCAGATCGGCGGGCAGCAGGTCCATCACGATGGGGTTGATCAGAACGCTGGGCGAACTGCCGCTTGCCATCACCCGCAGCCGGTAGTTGATGAGCGAGGATGGGATATAAGGCCCGGTGGACGTGACCGTCTTTTGCGGGGCCGGTTCGGCAATTGGCTCGCGCACGGTATCGACCTGCGTGTCGCTCATGTCGTCCGGTTCGCCCTGATACGTCCATTCGGCGATTGCCGAGTTGCTCATGCTATCGCCATCGTTGACCGGGTCGCCGTTATGGTCCGGGTTGATGACCTCGCCGTTGATGCGGGGCCGGATTGACGCCGAAAAGTCCGGTTGAATCGTGCCGAAGTCCCACTGCACGCCGGTGATATACTCGCTGCCGCCCAGCCCCAGGCTGCTGACGCTGAGTGACTGGTTATTGTCTTCGAACGGACTGCCGGGCCACACCTGCCAGCTGTTCTGATTCGTCTGGTAACGCAGGGTCACCTGCTGCCCGTCGAAATTGCTGTACTGGCCGACGGTGACGCTGGTGACATCGAACTGTGGCGGGATGGTGTCGGTAATGGTGAAAGCATCCAGCGCGACGCCGGAGTTATTGTTGGGGTACAACGTGTAGTAGCCGACCTGCTGACCGATGAGGAAGCGCCAGGTCGCGCTGACACCGCCGGCACTGCTCTTGTCGAACTGCGGTGTTGGGATAACCTCAATCGTCAGCGTCGCCGAACCCAGCTCCGTGCCGCTGATGCCTTCGCCGTCATTGCCGGGTGGGTAATCCCAGTAGAGTTCAGCATCATTGGTGATGCTGTCGCCATCGTTGACCGGGTCGCCGTTATGGTCCGGGCTGACGATGCGCGCGTAGATGCGGGCGGCGCTGCCGGTCGAGAAGCCGGGGTTCGCCGTGCCATAATACCATTGCAGCCCCGCGACATAGACGCCACCGGGCAGGCCGAGACTGCTGACTTGCAGCGTCTGGTTGTTGTCATCGAACGGACCACCAGGCCAATCCACCCAGTTACCGACGTTGTCGCTGGTCATGTAGCGGACTGTCACCTGGCCGTTGTAACCGCTGTAGCTGCCGACGGTGATACGGGTCACTTCGAGCTGCGGCGGCAGAATGTCCGACATGGTGAAGTTTTGCAGCGGCACATTGCCGGTATTCGACGGCGACAGGCGGAACTGGGCAATAGCGCCGACCACATAGCTGTCACGATCCGAAACCTTGTCCAGCGTCGCACGCGGGTCGGGTGTCAGGCGCGATAGCGGGTTGGTGACGCTGTCGCTGTCGGTCCAGGACGGTTCGCCCACCGGGTCGCCGGATGCGTCGACGGTGTTGGTGACGTTTTGCGCTTCCGAAAAGGTCGGTTCCGGGAACTGGACGGTGACCTGCCGGCTGGTGCAGCCGCTGGAGGATTGCAGATCACCCAGGTCCCAGGTCAGGGTCTGGGGTGGCCCGGCGTCATAGACCGGCGAACCGGTCGCGCTGAGAAACACCACATCGTCCGGCAGCGTATCGACCATCTGCGCGTTGAGCAGATCGACCGTACTGCCGTTACTGCATATCTGGACCGTGTAGGTGGTATTGGTGACGGGCGGATCCGTGCTCAGGTAGATGGTGCCGGGATCGACCTTGTCCACTGTCCAGTTCGAGACGGTCGACAGGGGCACCGTCACTTCAGCCGTACTGGTGGCGGCATTGCTGGCGGTGCTGACCGCGGTGTTGGTGATCGGCGTGCCATTGGGCACCTGGCCAGTATCACGCACCTGCGCCCGTATGCGCACGAAACCGGTGGAACCAGCCCGCAGCGGATTATCGAACTCGAAGCGCACGGAATGATTGCCGGCGGAATAGACGCCCGCAGCAGTCAGGGTATGCGTCGACCCGACCGAGCCTACATAGTTGACTTCGTCGGGCAGGAAATCCACCAGCACCACGTCATTACAATCGGTGGTCTGGCTGAAGCAGTTATAGTCAATCTGGTAGTTAATAAAGTCGCCGGGTTCAACGCTCGTGACATCGGCGTCTTTGGTGATAATAAATTCTGTCTCGGCGACGGTGGTCACAGTGCCGAACAAACAGGCGCTGTTGCTGGCGTTTTCGTCGCTGATAAAACTGGTGCTGATCTGCGATTCGTCATAAACACAACTGCCCAGCGTACCGGGAATCATGCCAATAATTTCAAACTGATAATCTGCGCCCGGCCCCAGATTAAACGCAAAACTCTGGCGTTCGATGCTGATGCGGTCGGCACAGGGCTGGCTGTCGCCATACGGACAGGTGCTCAGGTCGTTGGCGGTTTCGTCCAGCGTAACGGTGGTGCTGAAAACGTCGTTGTGAACCGGGTCGCCAAAATCAATCGTCAGGTCGAGGTCCGCGGTTTCGAGGAAGCTGGCGGGCGGGAAGATCGGGTTGTTGTAGTGGGTTAGTTCGCCCAGCACAAAAGGCTCGCCGGATGCAAAGGTCGCTGCGCCGCCACCTTCAAAGCCGAAGCCACTCTGGACATTGATGTCACCGGGGCAGGCCGGGTCGATATCGTCATCGCCAAAGCGCACCTGCTCCTCCGCGCCGACCGTCTGGATCGTCAGGCAGGTCGGGTCGCCGCTGCTGCCGGTCACGTTCGACCAGGCCGGGGTGACACTGTTTAAAGTGAGCGCGCTGACAATGCCGCTAAACAGCAGCAGGACCGTGACCAGTATTGCCAGCTTGCTGAGAGTCCTCGCGTTGTTCATGCTTTCCTCGCGTCTCGTATAGGCGCAGCGTCAGGGACGAAGGCCATGCCCGCGTCCCTGTTGTGGTTGAATGTGACGAACAATTAGAATGTCCCGACCAGGCCAAATTCGACATCATCGACCACACCGCCCGCCGACAGGGTGATCGTGGTGTTGAAGTCGCCGCTGTCGTCGGGATCGACGGTGACAAAGATTGGGTCCGGCAGGCTGGCCGGGTCAAGGATGACGGTGTAGGTGCCCGGCAGCAGGTCGGTAAAGGTATATTTTCCGTCGGCCCGGACGGTGATGGTTTGCAGGATGGCCCCGGTGCTGTCAACCAGCTGTACGGTGGCCCCGGCCAGGCCGGTTTCACCCTCGTTGCGCACACCGAAATCACCCGTTTCGAGCCAGATCATGCCGCTGATCGAACCGAGTGAGGCGGGTTGCAGGCCAAAATTGATGGATTCTAGCGGGCTTTCTTCAACCGTGAGCTGCATATTGCCATCGGGGACATCGTCGGCTTCGCCCGTGACGGCCAGGCTGTCGCCCAGTGTCTCCGCGGTGATGCGGGCGACATAGTCGCCGGGTTCCAGATTATCAAAGCGGTAAGTGCCATCGGCGGCTGTGGATGTCTGAATATCGCCATCCGGCAGACTGAGCATGACGGCGATGCCGCCCAGACCCGGTTCGGTTTCGGCGCGGGAACCATCGCCATCCAGGTCCGCCCAGACCACACCGCTGACAGACCCCAGCAAACGGGGCAGGTAGCCAAAGCTGGCATTTGCTTCTGATCCGGCTGCGAGCGTCAGGCTGGTGATGGCTTCGGCTGATGGGTCAGCCCCGGCCAGCGTATACCCTTCGGGCACGCTGCTGGCTTCCACGCGGACGGTGTAATCGCCGGCGCGAATATCCTCGAAGGTGTAGGTACCGGCGTCGCCGCTGGCTATCGTAACCGGTGCGCCGCCGCTGTCGATAAGCGTCAGGCTGATACCGGGCAGGCCGGGTTCGCTTTCACCCTGAGCGCCGTCGCTGTTCAGGTCCGCCCAGACCACGCCGCTGATGGTGCCAAGCGGCTGGTAAGCAAAGCTGGCGCTGGCGTCTTCATCGGGTGCCAGTGCGATGCTGAGGCTTTCGCTGTCCGGCTGCACCAGAATGCTGCGGTCCGGTGGGGTATCGAGGCTCAGGCTGTAATCGCCGGTACGCAGGTCAGCAAAGGCATAAGCGCCGGTTTCATCGCTTTCGATGGTAAGCGCGTTTTCCTCACTGTCGGTCAGTGTCAGGCTGATACCGGGCAGGCCGGGTTCATCATCGGTTTGGATGCCATCGGCGTTCAGGTCAGACCAGACGACGCCGCTGATAGAGCCAAGTGGTTCGTAAGCAAAGTCGGCAACCGTTGGTTCGATGCCGATGGTAACGAGTGCGCTGGAGTCCTGGCCGCCGTCAGGGTCGACTGTGGGCAGGGTGCCAGCGGGGGGATTGGCAATTTGCAGGGTGTATTCCCCGGCCAGCAGCTGCTCGAACAGGTAGCTGCCATCTTCGGTACTCACGGTTTCCAGCAGGGTGCTACCATCGGCGCTGGACAGGATGAGCGTCAGGTCGGCCAGGCCGCTTTCGTCCTCACCGAACAGTCCGTCGCCGTTGAAGTCCATCCAGATGCTGCCGCTCACGCTGCCGGTTGGCTCGCAGGCGGTTTCTGGCGTGGCGGTCAGTTCGTCACTGACGAAGACCGGGCTGCCGAAGCCCAGTTCAATTTCGGTGGTTTCGTCCGTGCCCAGCATGAATTCGCCAGCCGGTTCACCATCGACGGTGTAAGGACTCGCTTCGGTCATGGGGCCGCCGCTGTTGGTCAGGGCGATCACGAAGCCGGTTTCCGGCACACAGACCGCGCTGGTAATTTCGATGACCGGCGGCTGTTCGCAGGGTTCTTCTGGCTGGATAGCGATTCCGGCAGTGCTGAAGACCGGCTGGCCGAACCCGGCGCTGATGCTCAGGCTTTCGCCCGCGCTCAACTGGAATTCGCCGGCGGTTTCGCCATCAATGCTGTAGGTTTCGGCGGCGGTCATGTCACCGCTGCTGCTGATGGTAAATTCGACGCCGCTGGCGGTACAGCTTTGCGCCACTTCCAGCTGAACCACTTCCGGGGTAAGTTCCGGCGTGACTTCGGGTGTCAGCTCGGGCGTCAGTTCGGGCGTGACTTCAGCCGTCACCTCGACCGTTGCCTCCAGGTCCACTTCGGCAGTGACTTCCGGTGTCAGCTCCACAGTGGCTTCCGGGTCGATGACTGGTTCGGTCACTTCAACCTCCGGCGTGATTTCAGCGTCGGGTTCCTCGGTGATTTCCGGACCGGGGGTAGGGGTAATGGCGGCTTCTTCCGTCATTTCCGGCTGAGGCACCGGGACGGTATCCGGTTCGTCGGTGATTTCGGGGCCGGGCGTGGCGGTGGCCGACGGTTCATCCGTGGCTTCGGGCGCGCCGCTATCGTCTTCCTCACCGGTATCGGAATCATCAACAGCCTCGGTCGATTCGGGCTGTTCGTCGTCTGCTGCATCGTCTTCATCGGACGGGGTGCTGGTCGGGCTGGTTTCGTCACCCGCATCGCTGCCACCGTCACCCGATGGTGTATCCGTTACGTCCGTTTCGTTGTCGGTTTCACCGGCTCCGGTGGATTCTTCATCACTCTCGCCGCCGTCTGACGGGTCGGTTTCTTCTTCGCCACCGCCGCTCTCGTCCGCGCCATCTGTTCCTGCATCGCTGTCGTCAGCTTCTTCGGCTTCAGCGTCCGGGTCGCTCCCATCTGAGGGAGAGGTCGTCTCGCTATCGCCCTGTGTACGTGGCTGTGGCTGGCTGGTCGGCTGCGCCGGTTGCGGCTGGCTGCTGCTCTGGTCTTTACCGTCGTCTTCGCTGCCGCCCGCTTCCGTATCATTTGACTCATCTGATTCTTCGGACGACTCATCTGGCTCATCTGCTTCCGATTCATCATCGCTGCTGTCATCAGATTCACTGCTGCCCCCCGAATCGTCGGCTTCTTCAGCTGGGGCGTCCGGCTCGTCACCATTGTCAATCTCTTGGGTGATCGCAGAGCCGGTCAAATTGGTGTTGTCCTGAAACAAAATAACGGCAGCGGGGATCAGGATAGCCGCAATAATGATTAAGACTGTAATATTGCGTAACAGGGTGCCTTTTTGCGGCATCGAGAGGAGCCTCCTCAACTGATGAAACGGCAAAACATATACGCGTGCCGCCTGCTTTTAAAAAGTTCGAAAATGCACAAGTTTCATGATAACACGAGCCTGGCGAACAAATCGTTAAGGCAGTTAGCTAATGACACGGCTAAGCGGATTTGCAGCGAACGTATGAAATATTCCCCAAAAAGGTAAGAATTGAAAGAAATTTTGCGATTTGTGATATATCTTAATATTACGGTACAATCCTAAACGTGCCTCAAACCATATTCTAACATTAAAGCCCAAAGGTATCATGTTTCTGTCACTCGCGCTCATCATCGCCACCTCCCTTGTTTATATCTCCCTCATTCGAACATTCGAAAAGCGGGCTGGCCTGCTCAAACTGAGTGGGGCGCTGCTGTGGGGTGGGGTGAGCTTTTATGTCGCGTTGACGGTCCAGAACCATTTCCTGCATAACTTGCTGATTGACCAGACGGGCATCCACCTGTTCAGCGCGCCTGTGCTGGAAGAATTGTTAAAAGCGCTGCCGCTGCTCGTGTTTCTGCGTCTGACTGATCGTCGTACAGCCGTCGTCTATGGCTTTGCGCTGGGGATCGGTTTCGCGCTGGCAGAGAGCGCCTACTTTCTGCAACACAACCCGGAGAATGTGCTGGGTATGGCGCTGGCACGCGTGATCTCGATCCACCTGATCCATGCCGTCAGCACGGCGTTGGTCGGTTTGTTGGTGAACCGCTGGGGCCGCGCGCTGCTGCTGGCGCTGCTGGTGCATGCGGCTTATAACCTGCTGGTGCTGTCGCTCGATGGTCAAATGCTGGTGATCGGGGCCGGGTATGCCGGGGTAGGCAGTATGATCGCGTTGATGCTGCTGACACCGCTTGCACAGCAGCGCCGAGTCTCGCTATAGTTGCGGGGGTAAATCTCGGTTGTAAAGGCTCTCGTCATCATGTATATCGTAGGTCTGATCTCCGGCACGTCTGCCGATGGCATTGACGCCGCGCTGTGCGAAATCGACGGCGCTCCCCCTCATCTTTCCGCAAAAATTATCAAAGGACTGACGCACCCGTTCCCGGATGGGATGCAGCAGCGTATTCAGGATGCGGGTACCGAGCAGGGTCACACGCCCGAACTGGCCGCGCTGCATTTTGAACTGGGCGAGATGTTTGCCGAAGCGGCGCTGAAGGTGATCGAGGCCGCCGGGATCCAGCCTGCCGATGTCGACCTGATTGGTTCGCACGGGCAGAACTTCTGGCACGCGGTGACGATGAAAGGGCAGGTGACGGCCACGCTGCAACTGACCGAAGCGGCCATCATTGCCGAGCGCACCGGCATCACCACGCTGTCCAACTTTCGACCGCGCGATGTGGCGGTGGGGGGGCAGGGCGCACCGTTGACGGCTTACATCGACTGGCTGCTGCTGCGTCACCCGGACCACTGGCGGGCGGTGCAGAATATAGGCGGCATCGCCAATGTGACGTTTTTGCCGCCATTGTCGGATACCGAAAGCCAGCCGCTTGCCTTTGACACAGGCCCTGGCAACGCGCTGATCGATTCCGCCGTGCTGATCCTCTCCGAGGGCAAGCGCACCTATGACCGGCATGGCCTGCTGGCGCGGGCGGGCAAGGTCAACGACCAGTGGGTGAAGATGCGGATGGCGCATCCGTTTCTCATTCGCAAGCCGCCGAAATCCACCGGGCGCGAGGAATTTGGCTATGACATGGCTGCCAGCCTGATCCGCAGCGCCACCACCCGCAAGATGGGTACGCAGGACATTATCGCGTCGCTGACATCATTTACGGTGCAGACCATCGCCAAAGCCTATAACCGGTTCGCACCGCACCCCATCGAGGAAGTGATTCTCGGCGGCGGCGGTCGGCATAACCCGGCGATTGTGGCGGGTCTGCGCGAGGCGCTGGCTCCGGCGAAAATCCTCACACACGACGATATCGGCATCGACAGCGACCGCAAGGAAGCACTGGTGTTCGCGGTGCTGGCGCATGAAACGTGGCACAACCGGACCGGCAATCTGCCGTCACTGACCGGCGCGGCGCATCCGGTGGTGATGGGGCAGATCACGCCCGGCGCAAACTACGAGGCGCTTATTCGTCAAACGTGGTGTGGGGAATAGAGTTAACAGTTGGCAGCGATCAGTTTTCAGTTGTCAGTGATTTGCGAGTTGCAGCGGGTTGACAGGCAAATAATCGGCTGGTGCATGCGATTCAGGGACACGTTATCGCTCAATCACCGTGAAGCATTTCTGTGGGATGAATGATAAGGCGAGTCTGTGGACTTTATGATCTTGTCCCTTGACTGAAAACTGACGACTGTCAACTGATAACTCCCCTAACGAAAGCAGCAGACGATGTATCTGATGGGCATTGATGGCGGCGGCAGTACGGTGCGGGTGATGATTATCACGCCGGACCTGACCGTGCGTGCCGAATACATTGGCCCGGCGGTCAACCCCAGCGCCATTGGCCGGGACGAAGCCGCCCGTCGCATTCAGGACGCCATGCGCGAGAATATCCGGCAGGGGGGGCTGGCACCGGAACAAATCGCGGGGGTAGGGGTCGGCGTGGCCGGGGCCTCGAACCGCTATGCCTGGGCGGTGGATTGGCTGCGCACGACGGTTCACGCGGTAACCCCGAATGCGAATATTGTGCCCAGCTCCGATTTTGAGATTGCGCTGGTCGGGGCGCATGGTCAGCGGTTGGGGATTCTGCTGCTGGCGGGTACGGGCAGTCTGGCGTATGGGGTCAACGGGGCCGGGGATTCGGCGCTGGTGGGCGGCTGGGGCTATCTGTTGGGTGATGAAGGCAGCGGCTACTGGCTGGGGATGCGAGCCTTGCAGGTGGCGGCGCGCATGGCTGACGGTCGCGGCCCGGATACGGCGCTGTATGCGGCGGTCATGACCGCGCTGAAACTCGATGACCCGCTGGAACTGATTCCCTGGTTGTATCAGCAGCCGGCGCGGGTGCAGGATGTGGCCCGGCTGGCCCCGCTGGTGCTGGATAGCGCGACGCAGGGGGACAAGGTGGCCCGGTCGCTGGTGGATACTGCGGCAATGGAACTGACGCTGGCGGTGCGGACGATCCGTCACCGGCTGGACCTGCACGGACATCAGCCGATGTTCGCGGGCAGCCTGCTGAGCACGGCCAACCCCCTCAGCGAGCAGGTGTGTCAACTGCTGGATATGCCGTCATTGCCCACACCACGCTATACCCCGGTGATGGGCGGTGCGCTGCTGGCACGGGCGGCGCAGTAGGGTGGAACTGGCAGCATTTACGCCGCTATAGTAACGGGCATTCAAGGTCGGTGTTCTTCTTGTTAACACAATTCGATAGAAAGTGATCCACCAAACATCTGAAGTGAGTGCAGAGGGCTGCCCGATGAGCGAGAAAGCGAGTGTTGCCTTCAGTAATGCTTCGGCCTATGAAATCTATGTGGGCAGGTGGAGCCGGGTTGTCGCCAGACAGTTTGTCACCTGGTTGAGCGTTGAACCGGCAAGCACCTGGCTGGATGTGGGCGCCGGAACCGGCATTCTGACGCAGGTGATCCTGGACCAATGTGCGCCCCAAAGCGTGGTCGCGCTTGACTTATCCGAGCACTATCTGGCGTATGCCCGGCAGATGATTACCGACGAGCGTGTTGAGTGGGTGGTGGGGAATGCCAGTGAAATAGGCCTGACTGCACCTGCGTTTGACGCGGCGGTGGCAGGTCTGGTTCTGAACTTTGTGCCTTCCCCGGAAGACATGGTGCGCGGTATGAAGGACGCTGTCCGGCCCGGCGGTGTGGTAGCCGCCTATGTCTGGGACTACGGCGACCGTATGCAGATGATGCGGCACTTCTGGGAGGCCGCTATCGCGGTTGACCCTTCCGCCAGGGACTTTGATGCGGGCACCCAATTTGCCATTTGTAACCCGGATAACTTGCGCGCTTTGTTTGCTGCTACGGGCTTCACAGATATTGACGTTATTCCGCTTGATATTCAGACACAGTTCGCCAATTTTGACGATTTCTGGCTGCCGTTTCTGGCCGCGCAGGGGTCGATTTCAAAGTACTTTCGTGCACTGAACGATGACCAACGACACAGGATCAGGCAGCAGCTTCTGCGCCAACTGCCCATCAACGACGATCAGACCATCCACCTTTCAGCCCGTGCCTGGGCCGTTCAGGGCAGGCGCTGAGTCACCAGATCGTCGCCTGATGTATTTAACTGATGGCTCTTGACTGCCTACAACCGGCGCAGCGCCGAAGCCAGCATATTGGCGGCGTAACGCGGTGACAGGTAGGTGATGAAGTTCGCTATTGATAGCAGCCGGTGCGGGATCAGCCCGACATTGGCCATCTGGTAGGCGATCTGCCGCACAGAGTCGCGGTCGCCACTGTACCGTGCCCGGTCGATCTTGCGCTGAAAATCCTGAATCTGGGCCTGACGCCTCTGTATCTCGTACATACGCGCTCCTGTTCTCCTGCCGGTGATTCTATGATACACGATATTGTAAATTCAGAAATTGAGCTGGGGGTGAGCGCGGCAACCAAAAACTACCGGAGCAGGCTCCACTGTGTCAGACTTCTTGCCGACTTAAACGTGGTACTCCGGTAGTTCTCTATGAAGTCAGCATATGCCGGAAACCACCTGCTGCGCACAACCGGTCAGCCTATTTTGGGTACCCCCACTTGATCTAGGCCAGGACAGCGCACTCGATGGACGTTTCGGCCCGATAAATCGCCTACACTGCGAAGGTCTGGCGCAGTACGGCAATGAATGGGTGGGCATGATGAACGATGGGCTGGAAGCGCAGCAAGTCATCTTTATCGGTATTCTGATCGTGTCCTTTGCGCTGCTGATAACCGAAAAGATGCGCAATGATATGGTGGCCCTGCTGATTATCGTGGCGTTGGGCCTGACACAGGTCCTCACGGCTGAGGAAGCGCTGGCAGGCTTCAGCAGCGAACCGGCCATTATCGTCGCCGCGATTTTTGTCCTCAGCGGCGCTTTACAGCATACGGGTGTTTCCGAAACAATCGGCAACTGGATTGGCCGCCTGACGGGCAGCACCTACAACCGGGCGATTGCTGTCATCATGCCGACGGTGGCGCTGCTGTCGGCATTCACGCATCATCTGACGACGACGGCGTTTATGCTGCCGATCCTGCTGGATTATTCCCGCAAGCGCGATATACCGGCTTCGCGGCTGTTGATGCCGCTTTCGATTGCGGCGTCGCTGGGCACGACCATCACCATTATCGGCGCACCGGCGTTCCTGATTGCCAGCAGCGTGTTGCAGCGCTCCGGCAGGCCGGGACTCAGCATTTTCTCGATTGCGCCGATTGGCCTGGCGCTGACGGTCGTCGGCACCCTGTTCATGCTGCTGCTCGGACGCTATTTGCTGCCGGACCGCAAAGGCACGTCGGACATTGGGGATCGCCTGCGGCTGGATCGCTATTTTACGGAACTGACCATTCTGCCGGATTCGCCGCTGGTGGGTAAGACGCTGGAAGAAGCCAAAGCGCTGCGGCAGTATGAGTTTACGGTCGCGGGCTGGATACGCGATGGACAGCGGCTGCCGGGGCCGTTCACCGAGCAATACCTCGATGCCGGTGATATTCTGCTGGTCCATACCACCCCGGAGGACCTGATTACCTTTCAGGATGATCAGGGCGTCGACCTGCACCCGATTGAGAAGTTTAAAGCCTATCTGCCGGAAGTCACGGAAGACAAAGAGCTTGACCCGCAGCTGGTGCAAGCCGTCGTGGCGCCGCGTTCCGAGATGATCGGACGTACCGTGCGCGACGTCGATTTCCGGCGGCGGTATGGGGCGCTGGTGGTGGCGTTCTGGCGGCGGGGCAGTTTTGTGCAGAAAGAACTGGCGCGCATCAAGCTGCGGGCCGGGGATGTGCTGGTGCTGCGTGGCGATGAGGACGCCCTCAGCCGGGTGGAAAAAGACCCCGCTTTTCTGCTGTTTGTGCCGTTTCAGGGCGAGCGCCGTTTGCGTCGCCGGGCCCCGGTGGCTGCGCTCATTATGCTGGCGACGGTCGTGCTTGCGGTGCTGAATATCGCGCCGCTGGAGATTCTGATGCTGGCCGGGGCGGCGGCGGTTATCCTGACGGGCTGCATCACCCCGGCACAGGCCTACCGCGCCATTGATGCACGCATCTTCGTCTTTATCGCCGGGGCGATTCCGCTGGGCACCGCTATGCAGAAAACCGGCGTGTCGGATCTCATTGCGGCTTGGTTGCAGCAGGCCATTGGTGGCTGGCCGCCGTTCCTCATCCTGCTGCTGATCTTTGCCATTGTCGGCATCCTGACACAATTCATGTCCGACGCAGCGACCACCGCGCTGTTCGGCCCCCTGGCGGCGGCGCTGGCGGTCACGCTGGGGCATGCGCCGGAAGCGTATGTGGTCACGGTGGCGATGGGGTCGGTGGCGGCGTTTATCACCCCGATCGGGCATCATGGCAACCTGCTCGTCTATGGGCCGGGCGGCTACCAGTTCAACGACTTTATCCGCGTCGGCGTGCCGCTAACGGTGCTGGTCGGGCTGGTGGTGGCGGCGCTAAGCCTGCTGTTGTGGGGTGTGTAATGACAGGTTAATTGCATCAAAATCACGAAGAATTCATCTGAATATTCACATTTTTCGCCGGACGCAGCCCGCTGCGTCCCTACGCACACGGCACACGATGAATTTTGCCACTTATGTAGGGGCGGTTCGTGAAACGCCCTATGGGAAGAACAGATAATTTTCAGATGGGTTCTAAGCAATATTAATGCTGGTTACAGAGGTTATCGGCAGATACCATCCTAGGTATCAACTCTAATAATCGTAGTTCTATATCGGGTCATTTGTTCCGACCTGCAACTGGACACCCAACGCCTTCCCCTCAAGCTCAAGGATTTTATCTTATGCAATATCAGCGTGTTGCATCTAACCCTGCCAATCATAATCCTAATTTTTCGCTACCACCGGGAGCCGTTCGAGCAGGCATAAATCCATTTCCAGCGAGTAATTTCAGATGAGCCAATATGAACTTGCGGTACAGTTGGATGTTGAACAAAAGCTAGAGGAAGCAGCAAATCTTTATGAAGCTGTGATAAAGGAAAGCAATGCTCCTTTAGATAGTTTCATAAATCTCGCTTGCTTATATTGGGTTTCTTCTCAGCCGGGTTCCAGTGCCAGAGGCGAATTTTACACTCGTGCAGGGGAGCGAATGTATGAAGTATTGGATGAGGCACAGGAACGTTTTGGCAAACAGCCGGAAATTGTATTTTGGCGTTTGTATTTCAATCAAATCACACTTGGAGAGCCGACTTTTCTAGATCAAGCACTAGATTTGGTCGGTCAGCACAATTCATCCTCTGTCATATATTTCTATCTATATGCTGAAGGGAATGATGACTATATCCCGTTCGTTAGGCGATTATATGAGGATGCCCAAAATCTAAAAACAACCAAGAATAGATATATCCTGAGCTTTCTAGATAGTCCATCCTTCGACTGGAAAGAAAAATAGACTGCCGTAAGCGAAATCCTGTGGCTTCTATATCATCGGGCTGTCAGCGTGATTGGACTTTTGCCTGTCGGCGCAGGGTTGTCTATACTGTCTTGCGATGAACAAACAGCCTCTTTTCATTGCGATAGAAAGTTAGCCTGATGCCTGATTCACGCCCCAATATTCTGTTTATTATGTCGGATGACCACGCCGCCCACGCCATGAGCTGCTATGGCAGTCGCATCAACCAGACACCGAATCTGGACCGCATTGCCAACGGCGGGATGCGCTTCGACAACTGCTTCTGCACCAACTCGATCTGCACGCCCAGCCGCGCCAGCATCCTGACAGGTACCTACAATCACATCAACAATGTCACCACGCTCTCCACGCCGATGGATAACACCCTGCCGACTTTCCCCAAGCTGCTGCAAGCGGAAGGCTATCAGACGGCTATCTTCGGCAAGTGGCATCTTGGCACCGGGCCGGATCACTGCCCGACCGGGTTTGATGACTGGGCTGTGCTGCCGGGGCAGGGGCTGTATCACAACCCCATGTTTATCTTTAATGGTCCGGATGGCGGCACTTCGAAAGTCGTGAAGGGCTATGTTACCGACATCATTGCGGATATGTCGCTGGACTGGCTGAAACAGCGCGACCCGGACCGTCCGTTCATGTTGATGTGCCATCACAAAGCGCCGCATCGCCCCTGGGAACCGGACGAGAAACACGCCCATATGTACCTGAACGAGGACATCCCGGAGCCAGAGACGCTCTACGATGATTACGCCAACCGCGCCTCGGCAGCGGCAGCGGCGGAAATGCGCGTCGGCGTGCATATGGTCGCCACTGATCTCAAGACGGAATATGGCTACGATCTGCCGGAAGATGAACTGCGCAAATGGGCTTACCAGCGCTACATCAAGGATTACCTGCGGGTGGTCGCCAGCATCGACGATAATGTCGGCCGCCTGCTGGATTACCTGGACGGCGAAGGCCTGACCGACAATACCATCGTGGTCTATACCTCCGATCAGGGCTTCTTCCTCGGCGATCATGGCTGGTACGACAAGCGTTTTATGTACGAGGAATCGCTGCGGATGCCGTTCATCCTGCGTTACCCGCGTGAGGTGGCGGCCGGCACGCAGAACGATGACATGATCCTGAATGTCGACTTTGCGCCGATGTTCCTTGATCTGGTCGGTCTGCCGGTTCCGGAGCACTATCAGGGGCGCAGTTTCCGGCCCTTGCTGGCGGGTGACACGCCCGACGACTGGCGCGACGCGATGTATTACCGCTACTGGATGCACAAGACGCACCACAACGTCTATGCCCATTATGGCATTCGCACCCTGCGCTACAAGCTGATTTACTATTATGCCGATGCGCTGGGACAGGCGGGCACGATTGACGAGACTTACGAGCCGGAGTGGGAATTGTTCGATTTGCAGAACGACCCCTACGAACTGAACAACGTGTATCAAGACCCGGCTTATGCGGATGTCGTCAAAACGCTGACGGACGATCTGCACCGGATGCAGGCCGATGTCGGCGACGAACGCTATTTTAAGGATGAAACCTAGCGCGCGCCGCGGGTTGTCAGAATGAGGGTTGATCCGTTTTTTCAAGCCTCCCCTGAATCCTGTGTAGTGTCCTTGTGAACAAGGGATATGAGACTGTGTAGAGACGCAGCGTTTACGCCCTGCAGGGTGTGCTGCATCTCATGAGCCAACAAACGGACTTCTACCCCCTCCGATCCCCTGCGGGGATCACCTCCCCCGAATTCAGTGGAGGATACCGGACGCGCAGTTGACTCCCTCCCTGAATTCGGGGAGGGCCGGGGAGGGGTTCTTAAAGTGTGTTTTCTCAAATCGAACTTATCCTTATAGCCATTGCGTTTTGCTTTTTTCGGGCATGGGTTACAATCGATTCGCAGACGCTTATTCGAGAAAAACATTGATAAGAAGACACCTATGACTGAGAATCATCATGCTATGATGCGGGCTGTACAGGTTGTGGCGCGTGGTCAGGCCGAGTTTATCGAAACCCCCAAACCCGAACTCAAACCCGGTTACGCGCTGGTGCGGGCGCAGCGGCTGTCCCTGTGCGGCAGTGACATCAAGTGGCTGCATCACTTCCCGCCGGAACGCTATCCACTGGCCCCCGGCACCACCGGCCATGAAATGGTGGGCGTCGTTGAAGCAGTCGACGCGCCCGATTCCGACGTTAAGGTTGGCGATATCGCGCTGACTCTGGTGCCTGATCACCGGGCGATGGCGGAGTATTATCTGGCCCCGGTGCAGGATGTGCTGGTGCTGCCGCCGGGCAAACCTGTCGAACAGCTTTTACAGGCGCAGCAGCTTGGCACGGTGATTTACGCTTGCAAGACGCTGCCGAACGTACTCGGCAAGGATGTCGCCATCATCGGGCAGGGGTCTGCCGGGTTGTGGTTCAACTTCGTGCTGAAGCGCATGGGCGCGCGGCGGGTGATCGCGCTGGATTTGCAGGAATACCGCCTGCGCGTCAGCCAGTTCTATGGCGCAACTCACACCATCCATAACGTGGACCTCGACCCGGTGGAGGCGCTGAAGGAAATTACGGGCGGCGAGCTGGCGGACGTGGTCATCGAGGCGGCGGGGGAGATCGAGTCGATCAATCTGTCGCTCGAACTAGCGAAGCGCTATGGCTTTGTGCTGCAATTTGGGGTGCCGCGCGGTGAGTACTTCCAATACCACTTCGAGAATCTGTTTGGCAAATGCCTGACGCTGAAGGCGATTGTCGGCGCGCATGTCGAACCGCTGCACGCCAGCACCCGGCAGGCGCTGGAAATTATCGCCAGCGGCGAGGCCGATGTCACGCCGATGCTGACGCACAAGTTCCCGTTTGAGCAGGTCATCGAGGCGTATGAACTGCACCGCATCCGCGACGAAAGCGCCATCAAGATCGTCATCGAAATGCCGCAGTAAGGTGGGAAGGCGGACCTAAATCCGCCCCCGTTCCGCTTCATCTTGGGCCAGCAGACGCACGATCTCGGCATATTCGAGGTCGTCCACGTACTGCGCGATGGAGTCTTGCAGATACTGCGGCAGGTCAGGGTGCAGGCGATCAAAGAAGGCGATGAACGCCGGGTTGCTGTTATACAGCTCGCCCAGACCACGCAGAATATCCAGCGTCGGTTCGTAGAAGTGCCGCAGATGATTGTGCCAGCGGGTCAGGATGGCCTGTACTGCGGGGCTGGTCGCTGGTTCACCGCTGAGCATCGCCTGTGCCAGATCGCTGTAGACCGCGTTGCCTTCCGCCATGATCGCATCGCGCCGGGCTTCGCTGTAGCTGTTCCAGCGGTTGACCGATTCGTTGACGATCTGCGGCCCATACTGCAAACGCGCCTCTCGTTCATATTGTTTCTGCTGGTCGTCGCTGAAGCGCTCGAATGGGACTTTCTTGCTCATGACTGCCTCCTGCTGCGTGTTGACAGGGGCATCCTAAACCCTGACGCCGCGTCAGAGTCAAGGGGTCAAACTGACTGATAACTGACAACTCATCCCCACCTCACACGCCAAAAAACAGCGGCACCAGCGCAATCGCAATCAGGTAGATGATGACTGTCAGCAGGGCACCGACGCGGGGAAAGTCCATAAACTTGTATTTGCCCGCCCCATAGACGATGACGCAGGCCGGTTCCAGCGGAGTGATGAACGATGTGCTGGCGGCGACAGCCAGCATGATGGCGAACGGGCGCGGGTTGAACTGGAGCAGGGTGGCGGTCTGGATGGCGATGGGGACGAGGATGGCAGCGACGGCCTGATTGGACATCGGTTGCGTGAGCACCACGCCGAGTATAAAGAAGAAGCTGAGCAGGCCGATGGGGGTATCCGCCCCCGGAAGCTGAATGATCAGCTGCGCCAGAAAATCCGCTGTGCCGGTGGCCTGCATCGCCTGACCAAACGCCAGCATACTGCCGATGAGGATGATGGTTTTCCACTGGATGTTGCGATAGGCTTCTTCCGGCGTGATGCAGCGGGTGAGGAACACGCCCAGTGCGCCGATCAGCACGGCGACGGCGATCGATACCACATTAAAAATCGCCAGACCTAACGCCGCCAGAAAGATCGCCACCGCCAGCCGCGCGCGTTTATGGTTGGTCTGTGGCGCGTCGATCATGTCGAGGATATGAAACAGCCGCTGCGATTCCAGCAGTTTGAGGCTGTCGGCTGGCATCTGAATCAGCAGGATGTCGCCCAGCCGCAGCACGCGCCGTCCGATCTTGCTGTAGCTGATCTTACCCGCCTGATTGATGGCGATGATCTGCATCTGGTAGCGTTCGCGCAGTTGCAGCCCCTTGATCGTGCGCCCGACCAGCGGTGAATCCGGCAGCAGAATCACCTCCGCCATCTGCGAGTCCTGCTTGCGGGCGTAGCTTTCGAGAGTCTGCATCGCGCCTTTGACGGTGACGCCGGGTCGGGACTGGATTTGCAGGATGTCATCGCGTTTGCCCTCGACGAACAGCACGTCGCCGGGTTGCAGCACGGTATCCGCCAGCGGCTTGATATATTCCCCGCCGCGCTGAAGCTGCAACACGCCCAGGCGCAGCTCCTGCATGATAAGCGAGTCCTCAATGGTCTGGCCCACCAACCGGGCACCGGGCAGAATCTCGATTTCGGAGAAATAAAGCGCGCTGTCGAAATACTGCGTATCTTCCGCCACGCCGGTCCGGTCCGGAATCAGCCGCCGCCCGATGAACCACATGTACAGCAGCCCAACGATCAAAATCGGCAGCCCGACCGGGGTCAGTTCGAACATGGTCAGCGGGGCGAGGTTGTTCTGCTGCATAAAACCGCTGACGACGATATTGGTTGAGGTGCCAATGAGCGTGACGGAGCTGGCGAGGATCGACGCGAAGGCGACAGGCATCAGCAGCCTGGAGGGGCTAAGGCGGGCGCGGCGGGCCAGCCCCAGCACAATCGGCAGGAAGAACGCCGCCGACGCTGTGTTGCTCATGAACGAACTCATGACCGCCGGGCCAGCCAGCAGGATCGCTTGCAGACGTTTGGGCCGGTTGCCCACAACCTGCATCAGCCAGTGGCCGACCAGATCAACCACGCCCGTGCGTTCCAGCGCTTCTGTCAGAATCAGCAGGCCGAGGATCATCAGCACCGTTTCGCTGCCAAACCCGGCGAAGGCTGTTTCGGCAGGCAGCAGCCCGGTGAGGATCAACACCAGCATTAACCCCAGCGCGATAATATCCGCCGCGAATATCTCAATCGAAAACAGCACTAGCGCAGCAGCGAAGATCAGTAAAAAGGTGATGATTTCCGGCGTCATGCCCAGCTCCCCCATAAATCGCGGCAAGTATAGCCGAAGATAGCGGCTGAATCTGCCCCGCAGTTACCCGGACCATGAACTTTGTCACCGGCTGGATATGACCACAACGGTTCAGCCCGGTTCTACAATAAGACTAGTCGCAGTCGCTTTGGTGGCAGCGGCGGAAAACTTACCTGCTTCAAAATACCGCCGGAAGTTGGTCTTACCGCAGACCCAGCTTGCGGCGGTTCTTATGGGTGGGGGAGATAGACATGGGTGTCTGGCGAAAATTGTGGCTGGGGTGGCTTACGGTGATGATCGGGTGTTTCGCTGGCGTATCACCGGCAGCGGCCTTGCCGGTTGATGTGGTGAGGATTGCAGCCGTCAGCGACACCTTGTGGGTGGTAACCGATGCGTTGCCGCCCGGTATCACCCCCGCTTTTGTTGGCGAGCTGCTGACCTATTTGGACCCGTATATTCAGCCCGATGGCCACCAGCCTGCCGCGCCGATGATCGTTCGTTTTGTGCCCGATGCGTCCGCGTTCGAGCCGTTTCCTACTGGCACCGAAGGCTTTGGCGGCCTGACAGGTTCGGTCAACTGCTGGTGCTTCCCGGACAAGGCGGATGACGCCTCGCGCCGCTGTTTCTTATGGCCGGTCCGCCGTGATGATGCAGCTGGCGCCGGGGTGACATTGGCGGCGGTGCGCATTCAGCAGGATCGTTCCATGACGGTTGGCTATCTGATTCACGAGTTGACGCATTTCTGCGGGGCGGTTGATGGCGTGCGCTGCCCGGCCCATGAGTCGTATTCGCCTACCGCAGTTTATCCACCGGATTATCAGGATGCGTATTGGTGGTATGGCGTGACCGGGCTGTTTGAACTGCGACCTGCCGGCGTGGTTTGGGATGCGCTGAACGACCGTTGCGCCGACAGTGATGACCCGGCAATCTGCACTGAACTGGCGCAGTTGCTAGCGGGCAAAGTGCCCTGAGCCGTTATATAAGGGCTGTTTTCAGCCTGTCAGCACTTCGGCACTGAACGTGTCCATGCTGAGCTGCTGACAAGCTGAACGATTTTGGGGCACGTCGCTAGCTGATGCGCCGGGTATTGCCGTCTTCGCGCGCGGTTTCGATGGCGCGGACGGTGGCGCTCAGTTCCTGACGGCGGGCACTGACGAGGGCGTTGACCATCTTGGTCTGGTTCACCAGTGCATCGGTCAGGCCGTCGATCTTGCGGTGCAGGTCGGCAATTTCGACTTCGTTCTTCAGGTTGACGTGATAATCATTGTCGGCTACCGCCCGGTCCTTCTTGGCCTGCCGGTTCTGCGACATCAGGATCACCGGCGCTTGCAGCCCGGCCAGTGTGCTGAGCATGAGATTGAGCAGAATAAAGGGATAGGGATCGAAGGCGCGATCCTTTAGCAAGAAGTTGACACACATCCAGGCGACCATCAACAAACAGAAGGAGATGATGAAGCGCCAGCTGCCGGCGAAACGGGCCATCCAGTCCGCCACACGGCCACCGATGGACTCGTGTTCGTCCATGTCTTCGTACACATCGTCGGCGACGGTGTGCGCACGCAGGTCGCGAATCAATTGCTGGGCTTCAGGTGAGAGCAGGTTATCGAGGGCCTCGATTTCGTCGATCAGGGCCTGAATACGATCATCGGTGTTGCCAGCGGGTGCCGCGACAACCAGGCGATCCAGCAGTAGGTCGTTGTACATGGGTATCCTCCGTTACACAGACACGCAGCACGACCATACATGCCGTACCGCAAAAGCGATTGAGTGAGCTTTGAAATTGTCTGGAACAGAGCCTTGGTTACCGGGTGTCTCCCTGATGGTTCAGGGTCGGCAATAACGCGGGTGCGTCATCCCCGGCAACGAATGTTTGAGGGAACGACGTTATCTCACGTTACTGCCGCCGGGTAAGGGCGGGCTTTGTTCCTGAGAATAACTACTAGGGTCGTTCATGATGACTTTCTGAATAGCCAACAGTGTGGCCTGATGACTCAAGCCAATTTCGATTATAGACCGCTTGCGGTTTTTGTAAACCCCCCAGATGACCAGGGTTCAGGTGGGCACGGCCTGAATTCATGGATTATTCAGCAGTGGATGTTCGCCAACCGCACTGCCAACCCCATCAATGTGCGCCGGGCGATTGCCCTGCAACCCGCAATCAGCCTATAATCAGAATGATTGAACCTTTGATCAGGAGGTGAACGATGCCCCAGTTGGTTTGCCAGGGCGCCAACCTGGCCTGTTCCTTCGGGACGACGCCATCAAGCATGGTCGTGCTGCCTGCCAGACGGGTGAACGCCGCTAATATGCCCGCTGCCACCATCATGGATCATATTCCGATGACCAATATCCTGCCCTTTGGCATGTGTACAACGTTGTCGAACCCGCAGGTGGCGGCTGCGACATCGGCGGCCCAGGGTGTGCTGACGCCTCAGCCGTGTATCCCGGTGACAAGTTCGCCGTGGACGCCGGGGTCCTCGCGGGTGATGATCGGCAATCAACCGGCGCTGCACAACAGCTGCCAGTGTATGTGCATGTGGGGTGGGGTGATCACGGTCACCAGCCCCGGTCAGTTTACGGTGAATGTTGGCGCGTGAGCAGTAAGCAGTTGTCAGCCCTCAGTCAAGAGTTGTCAGTTGTCAGTTAGGCATGAACAATGCCGGTGATAGATAAATTAGATCATGCTTGATCGTGATAACCAGCTATCTGTAAATTGCGCAGGGGCGTAGCGTGCTGCGCCCTTCATGGTATGCGATGCTGCTCTTTGCTGACCCCTGACATGCTGACAACTGGCGGCTCAATCCCCAAATTCCGCGACGATGGTGCAGGGGCTGCCATCTGACCCCTGAATGAACAGCGGCCAGGTATAGATGCGGCGGGCATCGTTCAGGTCGGCGTCGATGCGGAAATCTTCCAGAATCAATACAAAACGATCATCGGTGCGCCCGGCCCCGGTAAGGACGCGGTGCGTTTCGATACCTTCCGTCAGATAGTCCGGCGTGGCAATCGAGATGGTGTCGATGCCGACGGCTTTGAGGTTGGCAAAGGTCATCAGGAAGCGTGCGCCGTCCGGGTGCAGGAAAGGCCCTTTGCTGGCATAATGGCGCGGGTTGTGGTCGCGTTCCTGGCTCCAGCCGGTGCGCAGCAGGCCGACATCCGCCTCGGCCAGTGCAGCCGCATACGGTTCGATGTCTTCGCGCAGGATGGCTGCCTGGGCAGTTTTGGGCACATCCAGCACCAGCGGTTTCTCGAAAATATACTGCTCGATGGGCAGCTCCCACGCCGACGGCCCGGCATCATTATAATGTTTGGGCGCGTCCAGATGCGTGCCGGAGTGGGAAAACAGATGCAGGATCGTCGTGTTGCTGCGGTCGCCCCGATGAATCGCGGTGAACGGCTGGGCCCCCACCGCCGGTAAATTACCCGGCCAGACGGGGCTATCGGGCGTAATCGAATATGACAAAACGCGAAACATTCTATGACCTCTGTTATCAGTTTTGCTGAGATTTTTGCATATTTTTACAGTTTTGTGGTATATTTTTGCTACTGGGGAACCTAGATTTTAACTTAGGTTCCCTTCATGTTGTACCGGATCATAGCGAATTTTAAAGTGGCTGTAAATCAATGTTTACCGGGCATCATGATCCTTTAGATCGGGCAATCAAATTCAACAGATATTATGACCATGCAGATCGAGTCTCCTCACATGCTGCTTGATAAACCTGAACACGCTGACTTGGCCCGCTTGTTTGTGCTGGGTTTTAATCATCGTACCGCGCCGCTGCAACTGCGCGAACAGCTTGCCCAGACCGCCGATGAGCAAAGTCAGGCGCTGGACGCGCTGGCACAGGCGCCACTGGAAGAAGTGGTCGTGCTGGCGACCTGTAACCGGCTGGAGGTTTACGGTGTGACATCGGACACCCAGCAGGGTATGGCCGCGGTGTTACGCGTGCTGGCCTCGCTGCGCAACCTCTCGCCCGAAGAACTGCTTGATGCCGCCTATATGGATAACGGCCACGGGGCCATTGCACACCTGATGCGGGTGGCTTCCGGGGTGGATTCGATGATTCTGGGCGAAGCGCAGATACTGGGGCAGGTGAGCGCCGCGTTTGCGACGGCTCAGGTGAACGGTGCCGCCGGGCCGGTCCTGTCGCATCTGTTCACGCTGGCGGCCCATGCCGGTAAACGGGCACGTACCGAGACCGACATCAGCCGCTATATTACGTCGGTCAGCCATGCCGCGGTCTACATGGCGCAGCAGGCGTTCCCCAACCTCAACCGGGCACAGGCGCTGGTGATCGGCAGCGGCGAAATGGCGTTTCTGGCGGCCCAGGCGCTGCACCGGCACGACGTCCATACGATCCGCTGTGTCAACCGCACTTATGCACGGGCGGTTGATCTGGCGCAGGCCTTTGATGGTGAGGCGCTCGACTGGCAGCATCTGCCGGATGCGCTGGCTGACGCCGATGTGGTAATTACCGCTACCAGTGCGCCGCATCCGGTGATCGGTGAAGCCCAGGTGAAAGACGCACTGGCGCGCCGGGGGGATCGACCGCTGGTCATGATTGACATTGCGCTGCCGCGGGATGTGGATGAAGCGGCGCGACGCTTGCCGGGTGTGCAGTATTATGACCTGGACAGCCTCAACCAGTTTGTCGAGTCGAACGTGGCCCGGCGCGAAGCGGCCATTGCCGATGTGAATGGCATTGTGGATGAAGAAATCGCCCGTTTTGTGACGTGGTACAGCGGGCGCAGCAATGGCCCGGTGATCGCGGCGCTGCGGCAGAAAGCGGCGGCTCAGGCCCGTGACGAAGTGGATGCGGCGCTGCGGCGGCTGGGTGATCTGGACCCCAACCAGCAGCGGGTTGTCGAACTGATGGCGCATCGCATCGTCAACAAGATTCTGCATGAGCCGACGGTGCGGCTGAAGGCCGGCGCGGCGGATTCGGATTATGCCTCGGTGGTGCGTGACCTGTTCGCGCTGGATGACCGGGCGGAATAAGGCCTGCGGTTGACGTTACGAATCGACAGCAGGGTTTTGACCCGCTGCGTGGGGTCGAAGTCGCCTGGTGTCTCAACCCTTCGGACGACACAACATCCGGGCGCAGACAGTGTGCCCCTACAGATTGCTGAATGTATGCCATGTCTATAATCCCTATAGGTAGCTTGAACAATGCACAATGACTCCCGCTTTTTGAAGGCGTGCCGACGCGAACCGGTGGATGCTACCCCGGTCTGGCTGATGCGGCAGGCTGGCCGCTATATGGCGGCGTATCGCGCGCTGCGTGAAAAATACACCATCCTCGAATTGATCCACTCGCCCGAACTGGCCTGCGAAGTGACCATGCAGCCGATTCAGGCGTTTGACCTCGACGCGGCCATCATTTTTGCCGACATTCTGCCGCCGCTGGCCGCGATGGGTCTGGAGCTGGATTTCGTGCGCGGCGAAGGGCCGGTGCTGTATAACCCGGTGCGCAGCCCGGCGGATGTCGAACGCTTGCAGGTGCACCCGCCGGAAGAAAAACTATCGTTCACGCTGGATGCCATCCGGCTGGTGCGGCAGGAACTGGCCGGGCGCGGCACGCCGCTGATCGGTTTCAGTGGTGCGCCATTTACGCTGGCCGCTTATGCGATTGAGGGTGGGGGCAGCCGTCATTATGCCAAAGCCAAGCAGTTCATGATGGCCGAACCGGACGCGTGGCACGCCCTGATGACCAAACTCAGCCAGATGGTAGGGCAGTATCTGCTGGCACAGGCGCACGCGGGTGCGCAGGCCTTGCAGGTGTTTGATAGCTGGGTTGGGCATCTGTCGCCAGCGGATTACCGGAATTATGTGATGCCGTATACCCGGCAGGCGATTGAGATGGCCCGGCAGGCTGATGTGCCGGTTATCCACTTTGGCACGGACACCAACGGTATGCTGGAACTGCTGCGTGATGCCGGGGGCGATGTGATCGGCGTGGACTGGCGCATCGAGCTGGACACGGCATGGCAGCGGCTGGGCGACGGCGTGGCCATTCAGGGCAACCTCGACCCGGTGGCGTTGTTCGCGCCCTGGCCGGAAGTCGAGAAGCGGGCGCAGCATGTGCTCGATCAGGCCAACGGGCGGCCCGGCCACATCTTCAACCTGGGGCATGGTATCCTGCCGGAAACACCGGTGGATACAGTGAAGCGGCTGGTGGATTTTGTCCATGAATACAGCATCCGTCAGGGTGTAAGATAGTTTATAGTTGACAGTGATCAGTCATCAGTCACCAGTTGACAGTCAAGAGGCGTGAGTGCAGTAGAAGCAAATTACCCTTTTGCGGTGTTGTAGGGACGCAGCGTACCCTGAAGGCTATGGACGAAGCGCCCTGCGGAACGCTAAATTGAGTATCTTTTGGGATACGACATTAACAATCTATCCCTAATTGCGTAGGGGCGTAGCGTGCTACGCCCTCAAGTCGAAAGTCAAGTTGCGAAAGAAGTACGAATGCAGGCAGACACAACACACACGCCCGTGGCGATTATCGGCGGTGGCATTTCCGGCCTAAGCGCGGCCTGGTCTCTGCAAAAGCAAGGCGTGCAGTATACGCTGCTGGAGCAGTCCGAACGCTGGGGCGGGAAAATTCGCACCGAACTGGTGGACAGCCCACACGGGCAGTTTGTGGTCGAGGCCGGGCCGGATTCGTTCATCACCCAGAAACCGTGGGCGCTGCAACTGGCGCGCGAGATTGGGCTGGAGGACCGGCTGCTGGGCACCAATGATCATCTGCGCAATACGTTCGTGCTCAACCGGGGCCGGCTGACTCCGCTGCCGGATGGTGTCATGCTGATCGTGCCGACCAAATTCATGCCGTTTATCACGTCGCCGCTGATCTCGTGGCCGGGCAAGCTGCGCATGGCACAGGAATTGTTCCTGCCGGCCCGGACCGACGATGCCGACGAATCGCTGGCGGATTTTGTGCGGCGGCGGCTGGGCGACGAAGTGCTGGACAAGCTGGCCGAACCACTGCTGGCCGGTATTTATAATACGGAACCGGACAAGCAGAGCCTGCTGGCGACCTTCCCCCGTTTCCGCGAGCTGGAAATGAAGTATGGCAGCCTGACGCGCGGGATGCTGGCCGGGAAACGCAGCCGGGCCAGTGCGCCGCCCTCGAAATACTCGGTGTTTACCTCATTCAAAAGCGGCATGCGCGAACTGGTCGACGGGTTACTGCCGCGGCTGGATGGTGACCTGCGCCTGAACACCGGCGTTCGATCCATCACCCAGAACGCGGATGAAAGTTATACGCTATCCCTGTCGGATCATTCGCGATTGACGGCGGACCACCTGATCTTGACCACCCCGGCCTATGTCACGGCGCGGCTGCTGGCCGATATCTGCGACGTCGCGGCGGAACTGCTGGCGGATATTCGGTATGTCAGCACAGGGACGCTGTCGCTGGCTTACCGCCGTGAAGATGTGCCGCATCCCCTCAACGGCTTTGGCGTGGTCATTCCGCGCAGCGAGAACCGCCCCATTAATGCCATCACCTGGTCATCGACCAAGTTTAATTACCGTGCGCCGGAAAATTACGCGTTGATCCGCACCTTCTTCGGCGGGTCACGCACGCCGCAAACCTTCGACCTGAGCGACCAGGCGCTGCTGCGCACCGTGCGCAACGAATTGCAGGCGGTGCTGGGCATCACTGCCGAGCCGGTACTGACCCGGACCTATCGCTGGCGCGAGGCCAACGCGCAGTATGATGTTGGCCACCTGAGCCGGGTGGACACCATCGAATCCGCGCTCCCGGCCAATATCTACGTCACTGGCAGCGCGTTTCGGGGGGTAGGGGTGCCGGACTGTGTGAATCAGGCGCAGATCACCGCCGCGAAGGTCGCCGCCGGGCTGAAGCAGCGGATGATGAGTTGACCGACAAACTGGCCGCCGCTGTTGAACATCGCCGCGCACAGCGTTACGACGACGCGCGGGCGCTGCTGGCTGAACTGTATGCGGCGAATCCCGACGACGCACAGGTGAATTATCAGTATGGGTGGCTGCACGACAGCATGGGCGACGAAAGCGGCGCGGTGCCGTATTATGAACGGGCGATTGCGCTCGGCCTGCCGGATGATGATTTACGTGGGGCGCTGCTGGGGTTAGGCAGCACCTACCGCACGGTGGGGCAGTATGAGAAGGCGGTTGATACCCTGCGGCATGGTATGGCGCAGTTCCCGCAGGCAGGGGAGTTCCCGGTCTTTCTGGCGATGGCGCTGTACAACATGGGCGATCACGCGCAGGCGATGGCGCTGCTGCTCAACGCGCTGGCGACATCCAGCACTGACCCCGGCATCCAGCAGTATCAACGAGCGATTTTGTTCTATGCCGACAAGCTGGATGAGACATGGGGATGAGAGTGACAAGATAAGAATATAGAAATAAAATTTATATATCACCTTATAAACCAAATAAGGAATATATAAATGTCGAAATCCAAAATGGTAGCAGCTCGTGAATTAATACGGGAGAAGAAATATGAAGAGGCGAGAAGTTTACTAAAAACGGTGGATCATCCAACTGCAATAGACTGGATACTAAAAATTGACTCTGTTTTGGCTGCTAAGGATTCAGCCAAGACAAGTAAGAAGAAGCCTCGAAAAAGCTTTTTAAGAATGGTTTTTGAAAGTGTGATAATAACCATAGCCGGTTTGCTTTGCATAATTGCAGTTTTGCCTTCATTATCAATTTCACAACCTCCACTTACCCAAGGTGAAATTGATGTATTAGCAACCACAGTCGCACAAATACCAACTTGGCAGAAGTGGCACAAAGATGGCAGCGATTATTATGTAACTCTTGAAGATACTGGAATAGGCCTTAGATACCGAGATAAATTTGCTCAGATTGGTCGAGCAATTGTTGAGCATGAAATTGGTGGTATCCGGCGTATTATTTTGATCTACAGTTTTGAAGGCTTTACAACTGGTATGCTTACAGCAAATGTGTCAGATATTCGCGCCTTCGTAAATGGAGATATAACTGAGGATCAATTTGAAGTACGAATAAAGATTGAATAACCGTAGAATTAGCTGCCACACAGGGGTTACACTTAAAGGTTTATCCTCATGCAAACCCGCAAATCCGAAAAACCCTTCTATCAAGCGCAGGAGCTAATTAGTTCGACGGTTCTTTTTCAGCGGGCTGCGGGTCATCGTCATAGTGGCCGGTCGCTTTTTTGATGCGGTTCTCGACCAACCCCAGCACGCGCAGGGTCAGCACGACCAGCACCGCCGCACCTACCGCGAGGACATACTGATGGACACCAACGGTGCCGCCAATCGCAGCGGCAAACAGGATCGAGGCGGCAGTCGTCAGGCCTTCAATGCGGTTGTTGGACTGGTCGCGCAGGATGGCACCTGCCCCCAAAAAGCTGATGCCGCCGACGATGGCTTCCATAATACGGATCGGGTCCGACTGGATCAGGCTGGTGTCAATCGCTTCGGTGAAATCATCGACGATCACCGTCCCCAGCGCCACGAACAGCGCCGCCGCCCCGGCCACCAGCATGTGCGTGCGCAGACCGGCTGGCTTGGCGGCCAGTTCGCGGTCCAGCCCGATAAGACCGCCGAGCAGCATGGCAACGGCGACAATTAAGAGGATTTCCAGTTGACCCTGATGCGTTTCAAAGAAGTCCATTGAGGCTCCGCAAAAACGTGTAAATAAAAGCGCACTCCCGTGAGCGCGCAGTTGGTAAGGTGTAGCAGATAGTTGTGTGGAACTAGTCCTAATGTAATCGAAACAGGCTTCAGCGTACTCCAACAGGTTACCCATATGCGCATGGTTAACCCTTCCCGAATATGTGTTTTGGGCATATTCGTTTTGCTATAGTTGATCGGTAAACGTCCTCACAGAAGACACACAAAGGTTTTGATCTTATGCAAACCAGCAAATCTGAAAAATTGTTCCAGCAAGCACAGGCCCTGACTCCCGGCGGAGTCAACAGCCCGGTGCGGGCGTTCCGCAGTGTGGGGGGCACGCCGCGGTTTATCGCACGTGGCGAGGGCGCTTATGTCTGGGATGTCGACGACAACCGCTATATCGATTATGTGCTGTCGTGGGGCCCGCTGACGCTCGGCCATGCGCACCCGGCGGTGGTGCAGGCGCTGCAAGAGGCGGTCACACGCGGCACCAGCTATGGCGCGCCGACCGAACTGGAAAATCAACTGGCGCAGCTGGTGGTCGATACGGTGCCCTCGGTGGAGATGGTGCGCTTTGTCAACAGCGGCACCGAAGCCACCATGAGCGCGCTGCGGCTGGCACGGGCCTACACCGGGCGCGAGAAGATCATCAAGTTCGCGGGCTGCTATCACGGCCATGCTGATATGCTGCTGGTGCAGGCGGGCAGCGGCGTCGCCACGCTGGGCCTGCCAGATTCACCGGGCGTCCCGGCATCGACGGCTGCCAATACGTTGACCGCGCCGTTCAACGACCTCGACGCCGTGCGCCAGTTGTTCGAGCAGAACCCGGACAGCATCGCCGGGGTGATTGTCGAACCGATTGCGGCCAACATGGGCTTTGTGCTGCCGGGTGATGGTTATCTGCAAGGCCTGCATGACCTGTGCCGCGAGTATGGCGCGCTGTTCATCCTCGATGAAGTGATGACGGGGTTCCGGGTCGCGCCGGGTGGGGCGCAGCAGCGCTGGAACCTCGACCCCGACCTGACATGCCTGGGTAAAGTGATCGGGGGCGGTTTGCCGGTGGGGGCGTATGCGGGCAAGCGCGAGATCATGCAGACAGTGGCGCCCGCCGGGCCGATGTATCAGGCGGGGACGTTGTCGGGCAATCCGCTGGCGATGACCGCCGGGCTGGTGACGATCTGGACGTTGATCGAGCCGGGTACCTTCGAGCGCATCGAGCAGCAAACACAAAAACTGGTGGATGGCATCGCCGCTGCGGCACAATCCGCCGGGATTGCGATCCACACAGGCAACGCCGGGACGATGTTCGGCTTTTACTTCCTGCGTGAATCCGGAGCCAGCATCACCAATTACGACGAGGCCAAACAATACGCCGATACGGAGCGTTATGGCCGGTTCTTCCATGCCATGCTGGAGCAGGGGGTTTACTTCGCACCCAGCCAGTTCGAGGCAGCCTTCCTCAGCAGCGCACATGGCGACGACGAAATTCAGGCCACGCTGGCGGCTGTCGAAAAGACCCTCGGTATGCTAGATTAAGGGTGTTACAAGCCTTCAGATAGACGTAGGTGATGGCTCATGAAACCCACTATTGTTCTGTTGTGGCTGATGTTAGTTGTTGTAGCAGGCCCGGCTTTGCCGCTGGCTGATATTGCTGGGACGCTGGCTTATGGCGACAGCGTTACCGGCACGCTTGATGAAGGCGAGACCGTCATCTATGAATTGAAGGTTACGCCGAACCGTTATGTCGCTGTACGTGTGGATACGCTTGATGTCCATCCTTTCGGGGCGCTTGACGGCCTTGACGGTGAAGGCGGATATTATTCCCTGTTCGTGAGTCGGGATACCAAAGCGAAATCGCGTCTGGATGTCTTTCTGGCAGGCGAGCCAGATACGTACTATATGGAACTGCGTGGCGAAGGCCCCTATACCGTGTCGCTTGAACCGGGCGATGATCTGGTCGAAGTTCGCGCGCCGCTGTCCGTGGGCGAAACGATCAGTGGCAGCGTCGACAAGGGCCAATTTGTGGTTCATGAAGTTCAGGTACCTGACGATTCGTTATTCACACTCAGAATGTCTGGTTTCGGATATGCAACTATATTGGATGCCTCGCGCCAGCAAATTCCGCTGGAATTCGAATCCTATGGTGTGGGGAATGTATACCCGGTTACAGATGAAACCCCATACTTGCTGGGGCTAATTGGCAATCAAGATTATCGTCTGACCGTGGAAGCGGGGGATACGCTGCGGGCGGATATGCAATCGCTTGGTCTGGGTGAAGAAGTGCAGGGGACGCTGGCTGCGGGCGAGGTCGTCTATTATGAACTGATGATTGGCGATGAAGATGAGTTTTCGCTCATTCGCCGTTCGCCGGGTATGCCTGCAAATTTAACGAGCGGTGGTGTTGTTTATTTGTATCCTTTCCAATCTGCCATCGAACATGATGACCATAAGATTGTGGACATGAAGCAGGTGTTCAATGTTGGCGAACATGATGCCCCACCTTACATCCTTCAGCTAGAAGGGGAGGGTGATTACACGCTGCGTTTGGAGGCCGGAAACATCCTATCGGGGGGTGTCCCATAGCTGCTGCACCGGGGGTGCGGATGGCTTTATCTGGTGGCCGCTGGCTTCGGACGTGGTTGTGTCAGATGGGGACTGGGAGGCTGTAACAGTCGTCAAATCTTGATTGGCAGGGCGGGGGAGTACTGCGGTTCACTGGCCCGGATGACTGGAACTGCCTATACTGGCGATATGCGATTTTCTTTTCTGCTGCTTCTGATTTTGCTAGCCGCCTGTGTGCCGGATTCAACAACGGAATTACCGACGCTGGCGGCTTTTGAGTCCAGCCCGACCCGCGCCGCAGTATCAACCAGTACGCCATCGCCTATCGTGGTGCCGGTGGGCACAGCCGAGGATGAATCCCCGCTGCAAGTCGTCACGGCGGAGGCGGATTATGTACTGGTGACGCCGACGAATCCGCCCAGCAAAACCCCAACCGAGACAGAGACTCCGACCGCCACGCCCACCTATACGCCGCAGCCGACACGGCCTACCACCGCCACCGCCACAGCGACCGCGCTGATCCCGCCGACGCGGGTGGTGCCGTTCGTCACCGCGGTGGTGATTCGGTCGATCGACGTGGTTTGCGACAGCACATGGTTTTTTATCCTGCCGCGCCCGGATACCTGCCCGGCGACGCTGGCGACCACCAGTCAGGCGGTGTATCAGGAATTTGAAAACGGCCTCATGATCTGGATTCAGCACCAGGACACGATTTATGTGATGTACAGCGATTTTGGCGAACCGGCCTGGGAGTCGTTCGAGGACCAGTTTGACGAGGGCATGCTGGAAATTGACGAAACCTGGCCGCTGCCACCCGATGATCAACTGTTCCAGCCGCGCCGGGGGTTTGGCATGTTATGGCGCAGCAACCCGGCGGTGCGGGCGCGTATCGGCTGGGCGCTGGATGAATGGGAAGTGCCCTACAGCAGCACGGTGCAGGTGGCGGAGGATGACGCTATCTTCCTGCAAGACCCCTACAACGGCATCGTCACGCTGCTGGCGGGGCAGCAGGACTGGCAGCGTTATATCGGCGATGGCAGCCCCACACGCCTCGAACTGGAGCTGATCCCGACGCTGACGGCGACGCCCGGCTAACATTTAAGACTTAAGACTGGCTGCTGCGGATTCGCTTAACGGCCCAATAAATGATGTATACCACAATCGCGGCTGTGACGATGATCGACACGGGCTGAAAATACTCCCTGAACTGGCCGTAGTTTTCGCCCAGCACCATCCCAATCACCGCCAGAAAGGTGATCCATACCCCTTTGCCCAGTATGGTCAGGAGGATGAACTTGACCAGATTCATCTCGATATAACCGGATGGGATGGAGATAAGGGAGCGCACACCCGGCAGAATATGGCTTAGAAAGATCGCCTTGCCGCCGTGCCGGTGCAGCCAGCCCTCAGCTTTTTCGATGTCATCGACTGTCAGCAGCGCGCCGCCATGTCGCTCGACCCATCGTTTCAGCCGTTCTTCGCCCACAGCCCGGCCCAGGTAATACAGCGGCAGCATCCCGATGGTCGAACCGGTAATGCCGGCGACAACGATACCCCAGCCGGTCAGGTCGCCTTGCGCGGCAGTGAACCCGGCCAGCGGCATAATCACCTCTGAGGGGATGGGCGGAAACAGCGTTTCGATGAACATCAATACGCCGATGCCCGAATATCCCAGGTCAGCGATAATGCCTTGTGCCCATTCAATCATCAGTCTATGCCCTTTCCCATAGCGTACCCAGCCAACATACTTCAGGGAAGTGGTATCGAACAGGTTCTACCGGCTCATATTTGCGACCGAATAAACCTTCGCATAGTCAACTATTATATAAACACAAAAAAGCCTCCCCATAAAAGCATGAGTCCCTGACAGATGGCAGCACTCAGCACACAATCATCACTTCCACATCACCGACAACATCAGACAAGATAAACATAAACAACTGGTCAAAGGCTATCGCGATGTTTCTACGACTTATCATTCCCGCGTTCGTCGTTATTCTGGCTGGCATCATGGCCGTCCGATGGATCGGCCTGCGCGGCAACGGCCAATCCTTCCCGGCGTATCCCGCCAGCACCACATTGCCCGACAGCATGCCGCTGCCGCCGGACCTGCCAGCACCGGTGCACCGCTTCTACCAGACCATTATTGGCAACCAGATTCCCATCATCCACTCGGCGGTGTTGACGCTGTCGGGCAGGCTGCGCTTTATGGGTATCACCTTCCCGGCGCGGATGCGTTTCACCCACGAAGCCGGGCGCAATTATCGCCATTACATCGAGGCGACGGTGTTCGGCCAACCCGTGATGAAGGTCAATGAATCCTATCTCGACGGCCATGGGCGCATGGAACTGCCCGTCGGCACGATTCAGGATGAACCGAAGATCGACGCGGCGGCTAATCTGGGGTTGTGGGGGGAATCGTTATGGCTGCCGACGATCTTTATCACGGACCCGCGCGTCCGATGGGAAGCAATCGACGCCCAAACGGCCCGGCTGATCGTACCCTTCGCTGACACGGGTTCCGACTCGTTCACGGTCCAGTTCGACGCGGCCACCGGGTTGATCCATTCCATGGAGACGCGGCGCTGGCGGGATGCGCACGATGCGGCGAAACTCGGCTGGCGCATCGAACCGCTGGACTGGACACGCTGGCATGGTATGCTGATTCCGTCAACGGCTGCCGTCACATGGCTGGATGAGGGCACCCCCTGGCTGGTCGCCACAGCTGATGATGTGGTCTACAACGCGGATGTCTCGGCGTACATCCGGGGCAGGGGGCTGTAAGTAAAGGCATCCGGCGCAGGAATCTGGGTCACCTGGCGCTGTAAAATAGCCTGTTATACTCATGTCAACCAGCATGACGAAGTTAAAGTTATGGATCAGTAGAAAGGATAACCATTATTTCATCTTCATCTCAACGACAATCAGTTCGCCATATCCTGAGGCGGGCGGTGGCCATCGTGGTCATCGTGTATCTGGCCGCACTGGCCATCAGCCTGCTCAGCCAGTTCGTTGTGCCACCTGATTATGCAGACTTCACACGCAGCCTGTTTTCCCTGGGGCTGTTTCTGTCATTCGTGCTGCTGCCCCTGTGTTTGCTGTTGCGGCACCGCAGGCTGTCCTTGCTGCTGCTGCTGGCAGTCGCGGCATGGCTGATCCTGTATGCGCCTCTGCTGCTGCCACGCTTTGATCCAGCGGCCCCGGGCGGCACCGAAACCACCATCCTGACCTTCAACATTCAGGCACCCACCGAAGCACTCGAATCGATCTCCAGTATTATTGCCGACGCCGACGCCGATATGGTTGGTATTCAGGAACTCAGTGCCGAAGCCGCCGCGCACTTTGAACAAACATTGCAGGATCGCTACCCATACATGGCGCTGTACCCGCAGGATAACCCGCACGTGGGGCAGGGCGTGCTCAGCCGTTACCCTATCGCCGCGGAAAATTACTGGCGCAACGAGCAGCTCGATGCCACACTTGGTCACCTGCGCGTCGAACTCGATATCAATGGGACGTCTGTCGCGCTTTACAACACACACCCCGTACCGCCGTTCTCATTTGAACAGGGACGCAACCTGCGACCGCACAGCCGCGAGCTGGGCGAAGTGCTGGACCGTGCCGAAGCCGAAACCATCCCGACGCTGATAGTCGGCGATTTCAACATGACCGACCAGTTTGGCGAGTACTACCGCATCACCGAACACTTCACCGATACTTATCTCGAAGCGGGCGGCGGCAGTCTGGGTTTCACCTTTCCTAATGGCCAGCGCCTGCCGTTTCCACGCTTGATCCGGCTGGATTACATCTTCCACAGCGCAGGTTTTGAAGGGCTCGACGCACGGGTGTGGGAACGTTCGGGAAGCTCGGACCATCTGCCGGTGTTTGCGCGGCTGGTGCTGTATCCCTAGAAACTCAGAGCCGGTCTACCAGACGGGCAACGCTCGACGCCAGCCACACGGGAAATTGCTGCCGCAGCACAAATTCGGTCGCGCGTTCGCGCACAAACAGGGGGATGCGCCGGAGCAGGGGCGGGGTACCCACATCCGCCAGGCTGGGCGCGTCGGGGTAGTCAAACACCTTGACGCCGAGATAGGGGTCGAACTTCCAGGGATAACCCGCCGGGCGCTGCAAGGGCTGGAATGGTCGATCATAGGTGTTGGCGGCCAGCACGTGGCCGGTGTGGTCTTGCAGCGTGAGTACCACGCGGGCACAATCCGTCGCGGGTAAATCCCAGCGCACCGTTTGCACACGCTGCGCTGCATTGGGGGCCACATCGAAGGCGGCCTCGTTTTCCAGCAGCAGACGGTCGTGCGCGTCGAACACCTGCCAGCGCACGGTTGTGTTGCTGAACGCCTCCAGCAGATCATTCAGCACCCAGATCGCGAACGGGCGGCGGCCATTGTGTTCCAGCATCACATGCAGCGGCTGCGACGCCTCTCGCAATGTTTCGTATCCCATCTTCTTCTGGCGGTGCGCATCAACCACGCCGCACCCCACCTGCGGCACCAGATCCACCAGCCAGAAGTGCACATAGCCCGCGCTGCATGTCGCCCGCAGCCGGCGCAGGTGTTCCACATGAAACTTGATCAGCTCCGCCTGATAGCGCCAGAGGGTGTCAATTTGGCCCTCCAGATGTTGCAGCCGCTGCCAGACATCATCCTCAGCTTGCAGGGTCGACAGCGCCGCCGGGGCCTCGAAGCCAAACTCACTGTTCAGCCGCAGTTGCTGATCGTAAACATCCGTATACTGGCGCGACCAGATCGCCCCGTAATAGGTGTGGCTGTCCCCACTGCGCAGCCAGTCCTCCTCCTGATGACCGGAACACAAAAATATCACGCGTGAGGGATCCTGTTCGACCGCGTCCGCATACAGCGCCGGGTCCGGGTGCTGTTCGAGATTGGCCCGCCGCGCCAGCCGCATGGTGGGTTCGTTGTGGCAGGCCCAGGCCATAATCGAGGGATGATTGAACAGCATCTCGATCATGGCATGCTGAAGGCGACGCGCCCGCTGTTCGAACGCCAAGGACGCCTCGTGCACCCAGTTCAGCTCAAAGTCCTGCCACACCAGCACGCCCAGTTCATCGCACAACTGGTAAAGTTCCGGCAGGCACACATGGACATGCACGCGCAGCAGGTTGAGGTTGGCATCCCGCGCCAGTTCAACATCGTCGCGCAACCGGTCGGCCGTGATCTGCGAGAGATATAGGCCGGGGATGTAGGCAGAGCCGCGCAGGAATATCGGGTGTTCGTTGATGAAGCAGGTGAAACGCTGTGCCGTGCGTTCCATGAACACGGTGCGCACGCCAAATCGCGTTTCAGTCCGGCTGACCACGCCGTCCGGCACGCTGTACAGGGAGGCCGTCAGGTCGTACAGGTTCGGCAGGCCATGATCCCAGGGCCACCACAGGCGCGGTTCCGGGATGTGCAGCGTGACGTGCTGTTCATGCGTACCCTCCGGCACCTGTAAGGGTAGGGACTGATCGACACCGGGGCCATCGTGATTGTGTGCGCGGATCATCAGGTCGCAATGGCCCGCCCATGCGGCACCGGTCGCGTTGATCACCCGCAGCCGCACATCGACGCTGCCATCCAGCTGCGTGTTGATCTGCACGTGGTCGATATGGATGCCATCGTCGTGAATCAGCCAGACAGGCCGCCAGATGCCAATTGGGTTCACATCCGGGGGAATCACGCCTTCGCCATGTTCGTACAACCCTTTGACCAACCCGCGCAGCACGTGGTCCAGCGGATAGGTGCCTTTGGGGTTGGGCGCGTCCCAGGGGGAGCGCACACGCACGAACAGCACGTTTTCCACACCGGGCCGCAGATGCACGGTAATGTCAAACTCAAAGGGCACGAAATTGCCTTCATGCTGCCCGACATACGCCCCGTTCAGCCACACGTCTGCAAAATAATCCACGCCTTCGAACCGCAGCCGCGTCCGCTTCCCGCTGTCTTCCGGCGCGATGAACACCCGGCGATAGAGCCAGTCCTGTTGATTGATCGCCCGCAGATGTGAGCCCCAGTAGGGCCGGTCCGGGTAGAGTGTGGGCTGAAGGTGACACGAATCCGGCACGTGGATCACCTGCGCGGCAGCGTCCGCAAACAGCGCTTCCGGCGGGCGGTCATCCTCCGGGGCGACCGGGCACACCTGCCAGTCATCCACCAGTCGCGTGCGCCGCGTCCGATCTTGCGCCGGGTTCGGCCCTGAATCAATTGGGTTTATAGTCGTCATCAATGATCGTTTCTTTAGACATGTGTTGTCGTATCAAGTGAATGGCGGCCAAGAGCGAACCGGAGTCCTCTCACAGCCGGGCCTTATGAATGGCGTGCTAAATTCTGATACATGTATGTACGATGTTCTGTCTTGCTGACACCTCACCCCGACCTCGACTTTCGTCTTCGGTCACCCCTCTCCATCGATGGAGAGGGGTCACGGAGCAACGCGACGCGGGGGTGAGGTGTCCGTATATTGTCATCAGCCCAAAATGACAGTTGTCCTAATCGCCCGATGGTATCTCCATCACTTCGTCGGCCTTCCTGCTGTTATCCTTAATCGCCCCGATGGGAATCTGCGGTTGCAGGCTGGCCCCATCACCCGCTTTCCATACCGGGCGGTCCGGGTCCGCAACAGCGCTGCGCGGGAACGGCGTGACATAAGTGCCATACAGTCGCCACTCATCCATGCGGCACGAATGCACCAGCTTGCCATTCCAGATCGTCATATCCGGGCAGCTTTCGCACATATCGACGCGCCCATCTTCCAGCAGGTCCGGCCCCTGAATGATGCCGATGCTTTGCACGTACATGGTCTCGAACAGCGCCGCCGGGTTGCGCAGCACATCACGCCAGTAGCGCCCGAAGGTCTGGCGCATGCCGCCATCCAGCAGGCCGAGCAGCGTCGCAATCTTCGGGATGCGGTGGCTGGGCGAATACACCAGATACGTGCCTTCGCGCCAATGATGGAACACCTGAAACATCTCCATGATGCGCTTTCCGACCGACCCGTACATCTTGTTCTTGGTGCCCAGTTGCGCCGCCACCAGCCATGTGGTTTTGTCCGGCACGTGCGAACCGCCCATGAAGGCCGATGTCTCGTAGTGCGGGAAATGCTTCTTGATCTCGTTATAAATATCTTCCGAGGTCAGGAAGGATTCCGAGTCCGAATCCGCCGCGTAACTGGTGTGCAGGTCGATGCGTTTGCCATTGGCGAAGTAATCAAAATCGCCTTCCATCACGGCGTTGCGGAAGCCGATGAACACCAGCCCGTGCACGCGGTCGATATTCTTGTTGCCCCAGCGCACCATCTCCGGGATCATGTACAGGTTGCCCGGATACACGGTCATGCCAAAGCTGGCCCACAGGCCGCCAACGTCATGAACCGTGTCCGCATAATACTGCCGCAGCTCGAACAGCTCAAGCTCTGATTTGCCTTTCCAGTGCGGGCGCTGCTGTTCGCTGTCGATGTGAAAGGTGAAACCGATGGCCCCGGCGCGCTTGATTTCCTCGATAAAGGGGCGGTTATTTTCCAGTTTGATGCCGTTGGTCAGGATAAGGGGTTTCATCCCGCGCTGTTTGATATAGGCCAGGATGTCGAGAATATCCGGATGAATAAGGGGTTCGCCGCCTGCGATGGAGATATTGTCGCAGTTGCGCAGTTTTTGCAGGAGATCGATTTCTTCTTTGATCTGATCGAAGGATTTGTGGCCTTCCATCCCGTTAATCCGGTAGCAGCCGCGGCAGTAGGTGTTGCACTTGTCTGTCACCTCCAGCCACCCAATTGGATTATCGTTCTTGGACCAGGGGAACCGGTACATATTGGCTTGCGATACAGTCATCACTTCCTCTTTCTGCTTATCGCATCATCTCGATTTGTTACCTCCCCAACTAGTCCCCTTGTCACGCGCCATGGCGTGCCAGCCCAAATTTATTTAGCCACACTAAATAAATATACCGCTTTGGCTCTGGTTTGTAAACCTACCCAACACCGTCTTCCGGTGGGGGAGAGGCAATCGGGTGTGTTGCCCGGCGGGAGGGTACGCTGACCCTCCCCTACAACAATTCACTTTTGGATGAGCAAGCACAAAAAAACGCCGCAGCGATCAGGTTGACCACTGCGGCATCGATGTTTTGGGGTAGGGGATATTGGCGCTTATTCCGGGCGCTGGCTGATGCTGCCTTCGACCACGCGGTGGACGATCACCTGCAACTTCACCGGCTCGCCGAGGTCACTGCTCAGGATATCCTGCGCAATGTTGACCGTCTCACGCGGCAGATCGTCCGAGGTCATGATGGTCGCCTGCACCACCACTGGGTCATGATCGACGACGGCAATATCCAGCACCTGCGCCGGGGCCAGCACGGCTTTGACGGCACTGTCGGAGATGCGCTCCGTGCTGACACGCCGCCCAAAGTTGAGCATAATCACCAGCACCGGCACCATCAGCACCAGCGTGGTCAGGATGGCCGCGTAACGCAGGCGATGACGATAGTTCGGCAGCCGCCGGGGACGCATCCCCAGCCAGAAGAAGACCAGCGCCGCCACCAGCGCGATACTGACCATGTTGGCGCAGAACAACAGGGCCGCACCCAGCGCCAGCCGCGTTTCGCCAAACGCCAGGTTGAGGCCAAAGGCGTTGACCGGGGGCACCAGCGCCGCCGCAATCGCCACGCCAGACAAGGCTGCCGGAATACCACGCCGGGCCGTCGCATAAGCCGCGATAAACCCGGCCCCCACCGCAACCCCCGCATCGAGGATGGATGGATAGCCGCGACCGAGCAGCTCCTGCGTCGGTGCATTCAGCGGCACCAGCTTGCCCAGAATAAAGCCAACCGCGAACGCCGTCAGGATGCCGAGCGCCACCGTCACCGCCGCCTGTCGCAGCAGCCGGAAACGCGCTGTCACCAGCCCAACGCCGAACGACACAATCGGCCCCATCAGCGGGGCAACCAGCATCGCGCCGATCACGACTGCACCGCTGTCCAGCAGCAGGCCGAGCGACGCCAGCATCGACGCCACGATAATCAGCACAAAATAATCGAGGCTGGGGGCGGCTGTATCCTGTGCGCCCCATACGATCTGGTCCTGTTCAATATCCGCCAGCACCGGACGCAACCAGCTGAGTCGCCGCCGGTTCTGGGCCTGATCCGCGCTGTGTTCCTGCGACCGCGCCACCAGCAGCACCGGGCCGGGCGCACGGTCCAGCAGGCGCTGTGCCGTGTTGCCGTACAACCATTTTTCCAGAGAGCTGCGTTCGGACTTGCCGACCACGAGGATGTCATTTTCACCGATGTTGCCCAGAACGGTGTCAGCTTCGTTGATACCGCCGACCACTTTGGTCTGCACGATGTTATAGCCGCGCACACTGGCGAGCATCTTTTCCACGCGCATCCGGCTTTCCCATTCGGGCCGGTGATTGGTGTAGACGTGCAGCGCTTCGCACGGGCGGTCCGTGCCTTTGGCCAGCCGCACACCCATGCTGACCGTCACGCGGGAGGCAATCGACCCACCGACCGGCACCACAATACGCGTGAAACCGGGGGAGTCGGAGTCGCGGTAGATCAGTACATCGCAGGGGGCATGTTCTGTGACGGCCTGCGCCACATCACCCAGTTCGACCTGACCACGCACCGGGTCCGACAGACCGAGCAGAATCTGGTTGGCTTCGTACTGCTGGGCGATTTCCAGAATGCCTGCCGCCACCTGCATACCGGGGTGTTTGACCAGTTCAATCTCGCACGTATCCTCCCACTTGCGGACGGCGCGAATAATCTTGTAGATCTGGTCCACCCGGTCGTCGGCTTCTTTGCCATAACCGGATGTGACCACCAATGCCAGAATATGACCGTTGTCTTTCCCGGCAATCGCGCTGGCAAGTTCCAGCAAAATCGGCGCCGTGTACGGATTCGCCAGCGGCACGACAATGGTATACCGTTCTTTGACCGATGCAGTGGGCTGGTGCCCATTGCTGTATTCTCTTAGCGGTTTTTGAATCTCATATGACTCAGGAATGCGTGTCATAGTTGCCATACAATTTTCTTTCTGCCACTCGCTGGCCCAAAAAGAATTAAGTAAAGCATAAGACGCTATGGAAAATTAAGTAACCCTACCATTTTCCTAGTGGATGAAGCGAAAGTACCCTTCCCATATGGAGACAAACCGCATCGAAATTACAGAATTTGGCCGAAGCCGTGTACAATGTAAGTGAGGAATGACATTGTCGTCTGGCTGGAGTGTCAGGCTGGCAGCCACGAACAGATAGATAATTGCCATGAGTAATGAAGTCCCCATCGAAACATTAATTGAAGCCCTGGGCAACCGGAATATGGCTATTCGCGAACAGGCCAAGACGGCGCTGCGCGAACGGGGACCATCCATGATCGACACGCTGGCCGAAATCGTCGTATCCGGCAACAAGTATCAGAGCTACGAAGCCGCAACCATCCTGTCGGAGTATCATGACATGCGCTGTTTTGATGCCCTGTCGAAAGTGGTCGATTCGCCCAACGTCATGGTGGCGCAGTTGGCCAGCCGCACGCTGATGACTTATGGCAAGGCACTGGCCTACGAGCGACTGCTGGATGCGCTGCCCCGCGCCCAGCTGCTCACCCAGATTCAAATTGTCGAACTTCTGAAAGAGGTTGGCGACCAGAAAGCATTTCAGCCCCTTATCACCATTCTCCGTTCCACCGACTCCGCTGCGCTGCGTTACTGCACCATCGAGGCACTGGGTATGCTGGGTGCTACCAATGCCATCAGCCTCATCCGGTCGTTCAAGGACGACGAGAATCATCATGTGCGAGACCGGGTCCGTATTGCTCTGGAGCGCCTGGAAGGTGGCGCAGCGGACGGCAATTCGTAGCGAACCCGGAAATTGATGAAAATTTCATAGAAAAACCACCTTTCTCGCGCGGAATTAAGCTAGATTAAGAAAAGACCTATTTTTGAGACAGGCTTAAATCCATGACGGCATCCCTTCAATACACACTCCGGCACGAACTCAGAGAGGTCATTGCCCGCCACCTCGCGGCCATCGGGCATTACATCAACTTTAATCAGTCCCCTAACGATCAGATTCCGGACGGCATTCTGCTCAACCTGGAGCGTCTTTCCGATATTTGCCAGGGCTCGCCAGATGCTGCCTCGGCAGAACTGTACAAGGAAGCCTGCGCCCATCTGGCCGATGTCGAGGCTTTCCTCAAACACATGAACCAACAGCTCGACGCTGAATTCGAAGCGACCCACATCGGGCAAATCTGGCGGCTGGCGGTAGATTGGCGCCGCGAGGCTGGCCAGCGTTTTCAAGTCACGCTGCCGCAGGTGTGGAAGCTGATTGCGCCGGTTGTGCCAGACTGCCTGGATGAGATGGGCAATGGTCTGTATGAGGCCAAATGGTGGAAACCCGTGCCCGTGATGGACATCGAAATCCTGCAATACACCGAGGGCATCCACATTCACGGCCAGCCGTACCAGCCCAAGCATCTGCCGGGCGGTCTCGCGGTGCGCTTCTCCGTCTCCGAAACCGACTGATCCCGTATCACACACGATCTCGCACCTCTACAGACCACCGGGTGAATGACCGGGTGGTCTTTTATTTTTCCCCATACACCCTATACCGGTCGGACATCCGACATTTTGGCAGAAACAAGTAAAATAGATGCAGGGGCGATCTGGAAAGCAGAGAGCAGGGGACATGCATGGCGATCATCTATGAGGCAGAGCGAGACTCAGACTCCTCATTCGTCGATATGGTCTGGTACAGCCAGAGCGCGGGCAGCGGTTCCTTTATCTCATCGGCCACCAGCAAACTGGAGATGGTCATCACCAAACAACAGGGCGGCGTCTCCTTCTCCATCCTCGGCCCATTCACCAGAGCTTTCCCCGCGCCGATCCCCGAAGATGCCGAATTCATCGGCATTACCCTGAAGCTGGGCACCTTCATCCCATGCCTGCCGGTCCATGACCTGATCAACGGCGGTATTCAACTGCCGGAGGGGGCTGGCCGTTCCTTCTGGCTGCATGGTTCCACCTGGCAACTGCCCGACTTCGAGAATGCCGACATCTTCATCGACCGGCTGGTGCATCAGGGTTTGCTGGCACATGAACCGATGGTGGAGGCCGCGCTGAACGGGCAGATCATGGACTTGTCGGAGCGTTCCCTTCAGCGCCGGTTCCGGCGTATCACCGGCCTTACGCATGGCACCCTGTACCAGATCGAACGCGCCCGCCTGGCCATGACTCTGCTTCAGCAGGGCGTGTCGATCCTCGATACGGTCGAGCAGGCCGGTTATTATGATCAACCCACCTGACTCGCTCGCTAAAACAGCTGATCGGCCAGACACCGGCACAAATCATTGATATTAGCCGAAACGAATAAGTGTCGGTTTTGTACAAGACGCCGGACTGCGGTTGCTCTATGATAGGTGTATTGACAACACGAGGAGAAACAATATGCGCAGCCTGATCGTTACCGAATTTCTGTCGCTGGATGGGGTCATGGAAAGCCCGCAGTGGACCTTCAGTTACTGGAATGACGAAATCGCACAATTCAAAGGCGAAGAAACATCGGCCAACGAGGCCCTGCTGCTGGGGCGTGTCACGTATCAGGGGTTCGCTGCCGCATGGCCGCAGAGCGCCGACGAAGGCGCCGCGTACTTCAACGGCACCCGTAAATATGTGGTATCCACCACGCTGGATACAGTCGACTGGAATAACTCTGTGCTGATCAAAGACAATATTATCGACGAAATCCGCCAGCTCAAGCAGCAGGAAGGACCGGACCTGGTTGTTCATGGCAGCGCCACGCTGGTGCAAACCCTGATCCAGCACGATCTGGTCGACCGTTATCGCCTGCTGATCTACCCGGTGGTGTTAGGGGAGGGCAAGCGGCTGTTTCAGCAGGGGGCCACCGCCACCCTCAAGCTGGTAAAAACGCAGGCGTTCAGCTCTGGCGTTACCGCGCTCATCTACGAACCGCAAGATAAATAAGCGTCAGTCAGCATTGACCTGGCTAATCGGGGGCGTTCCATCGAATGCCCCTTTAACGACTCCACGCCCCGCACAATCCGCTTTTGCTGCTGCTACTAACTGCTCAATTGAGTCCAATTTGGTCTGAACTGATAGTGCATGACATCTTTTATTGCGCTAAGATTAATTATTGCGCGTGATGAAATGGCCTGGATTTGGCCTGCGGCGGTGGGGTAGGTACATAGCTTATAATCCCTTAACATGTTGATTATAAAAATATTCAAAAATACTTGATTGAATCCTGTTTTCGGATTTATGATATGCGAATATTTCGTTTTATGTTTCACCGTAAGCGCCCTGTTCATCACGACAATATACGATAAAAGAACTTAACGCGAGATCACTCATCAGTTGAGTCACACAGTAAAGGAAGGGTACCTTGCTTAAGTCCACCTACAGCGTAGATGCACACACGGTGCTTTCGTCGGAAATCCGGAATCTGCTGGCAGACTTAGGCAAAGGGAAGGTCGATGCGGTCGCATATGACACCGCATGGGTTGCTCGCCTGAGCCCGTATTACCCTGGCTACGGTTTTGATACGGCGCTGGACTGGCTGCGCCAGCACCAGCACGATGATGGGACCTGGGGCGCTCCCCAAGTGCACCATCACGATCGTTTTATTTCCACTCTGGCCGCCATCGTTGCGCTGCGCGAAGTGGGCAGCCACCCGCGCGATGAACGGCGTGTTCGGCGTGGCGAAGATGCCCTGTGGCGGCTGGTGGGGCGGTTGGGGCGCGACGACAGCGATACGGTCGGTTTTCCGGCGTTGTCGATGGCGCTGGCCGACGAAGCCGCGAACCTCGGCCTGGATGTACCGCGCGCGCCGGTGCGTTACGCCGAAGCCTACAAACGCAAGATCAACAAGCTGTTATCGCAATCAACCCGCAACTGGCGTGCCAGCACCCTGACATTCTCCCTCGAAGCGCTGCGCCACTCCGTCAATGGTGACGAAGACGTGTTGCAGGACAATCACTCGGTGATGATCTCGCCGGCGGCCACCGCTGGTTATCTGATGCACCATCACAACGATGGGGCACTTGCCTACCTCGCCAGCGCCATTGATGATACAGGCGAGGGCGCATCACCTGCGTTCTCCGCCATCAACATTTTTGAAATTCTGTGGTCGCTCAGCCGGTTACACAGCGCCGGCGCGATCGACCCGGATATACCGGATGTACGGCGGCTGCTTGAGATTCTGTGGGCGCGCTGGTCACCCGAAAAAGGCATCAGCTATTCCACCGATTTCCCGATTGAAGACGTCGACGACACCGCCGCCTGCATCGCGCTGCTGAAATGGGGTGGCTACCCGGTCGACCCGGAAGTCTTCGCGCACTATGAAGCGGATGACCATTTCGTCACCTATCATGGCGAAACCAATCCGTCGCCCAGCAGTCACCTGCGCATTGTCGGGGCGCTGCGGGCTTTCCCGGATCATCCAAAGACACGCGGCTGGCTGGAAAAAGCGCTGGGAGCGCTGCACCGGCTGGACGAAAATGGTTCGTTCTGGTGGGACAAGTGGCACGTCTCGCCATATTATGCCAGCAACCAGGCCATCGCAGCCCTGCGCAACATCGATGACGATCTGGCCCGGTCACGCCTGAAGTGGATCCTCAAAACCCAGAACGACGATGGGGGCTGGGGATACATGGGCGCCTCTACCCCGGAAGAAACCGCCTACTGCCTCGATGCACTGGTTGAATGGAACGACAATGTTGAAACGGTCGATTCGGATATAATGAAAGAAGCGGCTCTGTTCCTGGATGCCCATGCCGCCGCGAATCGTTATATGCCGATGTGGATCAGCAAAGGGCTGTACACACCGCACTACATTGTCCAGGCATCCATTCTCGGTGCCCGTTACAAGTTCAAAAATCGAGTGCAATTATGGCGACACAAATCTCTGATAACCTGAACCCGTCCAATTCTGCTCAGGGCCCACGCCAGTGGCTGGCAGATTGGCTGCGGCCACGTGCGACTGATCGCGACGAAGCGTTCCGCGAACGCAGTATCCGCAGCACCCTGCTGGTGGTCATCTTTTTTGGGCTGCTCAGTTTCGCGTCTACCCTGTTCGTCTTTAATGCGCCGTGGGGGTTGATCTCGTTTCCGTCACTGCATATCGTTGCGCTGACAGGTTGCTTTCTTTCAGCCTTTGCCATCACCCGGCGCTATCTGCTGGCAGCAGGCTGGCTCCTCAGTCTGACCGTCCTTCTGGGCGTAAGTGGCATCATCCTGCTTGCTCGGCAGCAAGGCGATGTGACCGGCATTTTCAATGGCCTTCCCGCCTTCATGTTTGTCCCGGTGATCGCTACACTGATTCTCCCACGCAAGTTGGTCCTCGCGTTTAGCTTCTTCACGGTTGTGATGTACGGTCTCTCATATTTCTTAATCCCAGTCAATGATTTCCAGGTGGAAGGGCTGGGCCTCCAACAAGAAATCGTCACGGTCTTCATGCTGCTCATGATCGAGGGTGCGCTGCTGCGCCAGCTCCGGGTCGAGTTTGATGCCCGACTGGAAGACATGCGCGAATCCATGCGCCAGACGGAGATCGCCAGACAACAGGCAGAAGTTGCCCGTGTGCAAGCTGAGGAAGACCGCAAGCGCGCCGAAGAAGCCGACATGGCGAAATCGCAGTTCCTCGCCAACATGAGCCACGAACTGCGTACCCCGCTGAATGCCATCATCGGTTACGCCGAAGCGATGCTGGGTGGCATGGCCGGGGAGATTCCGCCACAGCAGCGCAAACTGCTTGGCCATATCCAGCACAACAGCCGCCGCCTGCTGGCGCTCATCAATGACATCCTTGACTTGTCGAAAATTGAATCCGGCTCGATTGAAGTCTATCTGGCCCCCATGTCGCCGCGCAAGATCGTGCGCGAAACCGTCGAAAGCCTGCGCAGCCTGGCCGGTGAAAAGAATATCTACCTGGATGTCAATTATGGCGAAGAAGTGCCAGAACTGGTGCTCAGCGACGCCAACAAACTCCAGCAGATTGTCGTCAATCTGGTCAGCAACGCCATCAAGTTTACCGAAACCGGTGGTGTGACCGTGGATGTAGATGCCGACGGTAAAAGTCACTGGCGCATCCGCGTCACGGATACCGGCATCGGTATGCCGCAGGATGCCGTCAACTACATTTTTGAGCCCTTCCGTCAGGTCGATGGCAGTTCGACACGCAAGCACCGGGGCACCGGTTTGGGTTTGTCGATCACCAAGCGCCTCATTGATAAAATGGACGGGCACATCGAAGTCGATTCTGAGCAGGGCAAGGGTTCAACCTTCACCATCGTACTCCCCCGCGCGCAAATGCCGGAGGAGGCACAACCGCTGCAGCAGGTGTAGGTATTCGAGGAGGAGATAATTATCATGGAAGATACATCCATGACGGTTCTACTGGTTGACGATGATCCCCATGCTTGCGCCATCTTTGAGCTGGTGATGAATCATCATCATCTACCGCTCGAAGTGGCCGGCGACGCCGAAGCCGCACTGGATTATCTTCAGAGGGGTTCGCCGGATATGATCGTCCTGGATTTGTTTCTGCCGGGGCTGGATGGCTACCAGGTGCTCGATCGTATCCGCGAGACATCCCTCGAAGCGGACTGCCCGATTGTCGCGACGACTGCCTATTATACGAATGATACCCGGCAGGAAGTCCTCAACCGAGGGTTTGACGGGTTCTTGCCAAAGCCGTTCGAAGCCGATAATCTTGTATCATTCTTGAGGCAGATCCGGTCGCGCGGTCGCTAACCTGCCAAAACACAGTTTTCATAACTCATGGTCTGCAACCAGCAGACACAATTGGAAGTCAGATGCACGATTTATCAGACTGGAACGTCCTCGTGGTGGACGATGAACCGGACAATGTCGGCGTGATTGTCCTGGTCCTGGAATATTATAATGCTACTGTGCGCACCGCTGTTTCGGGCACGGAGTGCATGGAAATGCTCCAGGCAGACATGCCGACCATTTTGCTGCTGGATATTCAGATGCCTGATATTTCCGGCTTTGACCTGATGCAAAAAGTCCGTGAGGATTCGCGCTGGCAGCACTTGCCAATCATCGCGGTGACCGCGCATGCAATGTCCGGCGATCAGGAACGCATTATCGCATCCGGGTTTGATGGCTATATACCCAAGCCCATCAACACCATGACCCTGGTAGACGAACTCAAGGGATTTTTCGATGCCAAAAACGGATAACGCGGCTTTTGCTGCCCGCATCCGCGAGCGTTACCCCGAAGGACTCACCGCGATTATCGCTGTCGGCGGCACCCGAACGACCTATATCCTCGAGGAAAACCGCAGCAAGCCCGACCCCGGCCACATTGATAATTTTTCGGAATACGCTGCTTATCTGCTAGGCCGCTATTTTCAACAGGCGGTCGATTTTTTTGAGCTGGGTGGTCAGAATCTGATTATGCCTGTGCTCGCCTATCAACGCTTCTATGACAAGGGCGAGCAATACGCAGAATATATGGCAAAGTTATGCCTGCGACTGACAGACACCGAGTCTCAGCAATACTATCACGAACACGATATTGACCCCTATTTTGCAGGGATTGATACACTCCTGCGATTGCCAACCGACAAGGCAGGGTACCAGCTCGCCGTGGCATTGCAGGATTTCCAGAAACAATGGGGCTATCGTGAAGGGCGGCCCAAGCTGATCTGGGAAATCGCGCCTATCCCTCTGTACTCATTCTGGAAGGCGCATGAAGTCCTCGGGGAGCAGGCGCAGGCCGAGCTTGAGGAAGCGATGGCGGCTGCCAAAGACCTGTACGCCGTGCATGATCTGCTTTATGCGTATTATGCCCGCGCAGCCTATGGCACCGAACTCCCGGTCCCACACTTCTACCTGGGCAGCAACCGCAATGGTGATCTCAAGCTGCGTTCCATGCTGCCGATCGCCATGCTTTGCGGCGGTGGTTTCCGGCTGTTTTACACGCCGTACCCCTCGCTTTTTACAACCCGGGAAACGCTCCAGGCCATTCTGGAAGACCTGGCGTTCGGCAAACCCCTGACCTCCACCAAAGCGGATTACAGCGGTCAATTACCCTCCGAGCTTGCAGAAGCCGAATATCAGCGGATTGTTGAACTGAGCGCCAGCCCGGACAATGTGCTTGGTTATACCCGCAGCATCGAGTCGGACCCAACCTGACATCCATTGGCCCGACCCAACAGGAGAATCAATGGCTCAGCGGCTGAACTGGTTTCTGGATTTTGACGAAACGCTGGCGACCAGCCCGCTGACATGGGCTTTGAAGTATGCCTTCCCCCGCCTGATTGAGAATCATCAACTGGCCTATGATGCGGCCCGGTTCGAGCAGGCCATACTGGTTGCCCAGGAGCGCAGCAATCAGGAGCCAGACCCGCGCCCGGTCCTCCACGCTTTGTTCGAGACACTCGGCTGGCCGCACGAATACGAAGTGCCGCTGCTGCACGACATCATGAACAATTATGCGCCGGAGCTGTTCGACGATGCGGTGCCCTTTCTGGAGCAGGCACGCGCCCGGCAGCATCGCCTGTATCTGGTATCCAACAACCCGATGTCTGTGCGGCATGTGGAACAGCTGGGGTTGGCGGCTTATTTTGACGGCCTCTACACCGCCAAACTACTCAACAGCCAGCCAAAGCCCCATCGCGGCCTGTGGGACGAAATTGTCCGCGCCCGACCGGAAATACAGGATTATCCAACGATTATTGTGGGGGATGACCCCTGGTCGGACGGGCTGTTTGCCGAGAACTGCGGCCTGCCATGCTGGATCATCGACCGCATGAATCGCTTTACCTCGCTCCACGACTCCAAGCCCTACCGCTGGGCGCACACCCTGCTGGAAATTGCAGCCGACGCGTAAAACCAATAACCGGCACATGCCCGGTAGGGGACAACTCTAAGATTTGCGGTACGCGTGTGGTGCTTAGGACGACTTTTTCATGTTGGTGAGACGCAGGGCAAACCGCGAAAATTCCTCGATGTCGATGGGCTTGTACATGACGTAATCGGCGTTCAGGTCGACTTCGGTGGTTGCCATATGATGATTGGCCGTCAGCACGATGATGGTCATTTGCTCGTGCCGGGGCTGGGTGCGTATCTGACTGATGACGCTGGCGCCGTCCAGTTCCGGCATCGCCAGGTCCACCACCAGCAGATCATAGGTATCTTTTTCCAGCATACGCAAGGCTTCGATGCCATTTTCGGCATCTTCCACTTCGTATCCGACATGTTCCAGCGCGATGGTGCACAAATCCCGATTAAAGTAGTTATCGTCAACAATGAGGGCAGTTGTGGCAGTGGTGGTATCCATAGGCCTACGTCTCTGAATATGCTGAGGAATCATCAATAATCACTATTAGTGTAGACCGAAAGTTCATTTATTCGCAATTCAGGTTTTTGAATTCACGAACAATTCACAGGCAAAGTCAGAATAACCGTAAGGGCGATGCACGCACCGCCCCTACAGGGTTCAGCATAGCGACGTGCTATTACTTGCCAGGGTCACGATAGTTGACGTTCAGCTTGTCCAGCCGCTTCAGGTGCTGCTGCAACCGGGCTGAAAATTCATCATAATCGCGTTCGTCCAGGTCTGACCAGACGGTTTCCGCCAGCGCCAGCGTGCGCGGGTACGCCATATACTCGACCAGTTCGCTCGTCGGCAGATATTCCGTCCAGACGCTGCCCTGACCGCCGATGACATGGTGCGCCTTGTCCGCCGGGACACCATCCGTCGGATTGAACATGTAGACATGATCCAGCGGCAGATAGCGCCCGATGGCCGGGGGTTCGTTCTCGGTGTCTTCGGCCTGGTAGTAGTCGAAGTAGCAGTGCGTGTTCGGCGTCATCACCACATCGTGCCCGGCGCTGGCCGCTTCGATACCGCCTTTAGCGCCGCGCCAGCTCATCACCGTCGCGTTGGGGGCCAGCCCGCCTTCGAGGATCTCATCCCAGCCGATAAGGCGGCGGCCCTTGTCGTTGAGGAACTTTTCCATACGGCGGATAAAGTAGCTTTGCAGTTCGTGCTCGTCCTTCAGGCCTTCCTGCTTTATCTTGGCCTGGCACTTGGGGCAGACTTCCCAGCGCACTTTGGGGCACTCGTCGCCGCCAATATGGATAAACTCGCTGGGGAACAGGTCCAGCACTTCCGTCAGCACATTTTCCAGAAATGTGTAGACGTCTTCATTGCCGGCGCAGTAGACATCATCCGCGATGCCCCAGTAGGTGCGCACCTTGTAGCCTTCACCGACACAGCCGAGTTCCGGGTAGCTGGCCAGCGCCGCCACCGCATGGCCGGGCATTTCGATCTCCGGCACGACGGTGATGCTGCGGGCCTGCGCGTAGGCGACGATCTCGCGCACTTCGTCCTGCGTGTAAAAACCACCATAGCGTTGTCCGTCGAGTTTGGTGCGGTCGGCGGGGTAGGGGGATGCCTCGCGCCAGGCGCCGACCTCGGTCAGTTTGGGGTACTGCTTGATCTCGATGCGCCAGCCCTGATCTTCCGTCAGATGCCAGTGGAACGTATTCAGCTTGTACAGCGCCATCAGGTCGATATATTTTTTGATGAACGCCACCGGGAACAGATGGCGACCGACGTCCAGGTGCAGCCCGCGCCAGCGAAAACGCGGCCCATCCTGAATGGTCAGCGCCGGAACCACCCAACTCACACCCGAAACCGGGCTATCGCTTTCGACCGCCACCGGCAGCAGCTGGCGCAGCGTCTGCGTGCCATAGAACACACCAGCCGTATCCGCCGCGCGCACCTCGATCTGATCCGCCGTGACTGTCAGTTGGTAGCCTTCTTCCCCTGTGTCCGCTGCCGGGTCGACCACCAGCCGAATCGTGTTGGCGGCGTTGTCGCCTGCGGCTTCTACCGGCAGAGCGAAGCCCGTCGCGCCGCGCAGCCAGTCCGCAAAATGCCCGGCGGTGCTGGCCAGCGCAGAATCCGCGATGATGCGCGTATCGGCGTTCACCTCGAACGCGCCCGAACCCGTCGCCAGGCTGCGGGGCTGTGGAATAATTGCAGGTTGATTCATGAGTATCCTTCTCAATAGCCTCTAAATGTAAGCCAGCGCTGCCCGATATTGTAACCCTGCCTGCCCGGATCGCCATGTACTTTCGATCCACTTTCGGACTCGCTGTAGACAAAACCCCGTCACAGGAGTTAAATAAGTTGTGGTGGTTATGCGATTACCGTTTATCGTGATCGGTGGTCAGTCATCAGCAAGATGACCTGGAACACCGCACTCCGTCTCGCTGTGCGATCCACCCCTCTACATACACGGGGGAGGGGAGTCTGCCGCAGGTTGGCAAGGGGTGTGGGATAAGGCCAAAAACCCACCACAGCGTAATGTCTAAAGGCAAATCAGATGTCCGAGAAGATCAACAAAACACCCGCCGACGCGCAGGGGGATGGCCCGCTGTTGAAAGTCAGCGGTGTGGATTACAAGTATGGGTCGTTCCAGGCCCTGAGCAATGCAAGCTTTGAGGTCGGCAGCGGCCAGCTGATTGCGCTGGTCGGGCGCAACGGTGCCGGTAAATCGACGCTGCTGCGCTGCATTGCCGGGTGGACCCGCGCCACCAACGGCGCAATCGAGATTATGGGCCGTCCCATCGTCGAGAACGAACGCCATGTGCGCGAGCATGTGGTGCTGCTGCCGGATACGCCGCCGTTTTACGACGAGCTGACCGCCTGGGAGCATCTGCAATTCGTGGCGCAGGCGCACGGCTGGTTCAACTGGGAGGAAGAAGCGGAAGACCTGCTGGATCGTTATGGTCTGCTGAACAACCGCGATGCTTTCCCCTTCGCCTTTTCGCGCGGCATGCGCTACAAGCTGGCGTTGTGCATGGCGCTGCTGGTCGAGCCACGAATTCTGCTCATGGACGAACCGCTGGGGCCGCTGGACCCGGTATCCGCTGATGAACTCTGGATTCAGCTGAACCGCCACCGCAATGACGGCATGACGATCCTGCTCAGCAGCCATCAACTGCCGCACGAAGCGTATCCTGACCGTTACCTGATTATGGAACAGGGCGAAATTATCGCGGATGGGACGCCTGATGTGCTGCGCAAGAAACTCAAAATTGATGGCGCACTGACACTCGACTCGATGCTGCGTGCCGCTATTCATGCCCGGAAGCCTGCTCATGACCCTGCGTGATCTGCTGCCGGTGCGGGACCTGCGCGTCTTATTCTGGCTGCGCAGGCGACAATTTCAGGACAACGCGGTCTACTGGCTGCGCCTGCTGGGTTATGAATCCCGCGAAAACTCGTTCCTCCAGAATATTTACGTCGTCTATCTGCTGGGTATTGGCTCGATCTGGGTGTTTACCATGTGGGCCTGGTTCTATGATACGGCAACCGTCGTCGGGGCAGGGCTGCCGCCGGAAGTGCTGGCGGATACGCTCAACCTCCTGCCGATGATCGTGCTGGTCGTCCAGGTCGGGGCGATGGTGGTCGCCCTGCGCAGTACCCCGCTGAAGTTATCGTTTGCCGATATGGCCTATGTCGCCGGCACGCCCATTGCACGGTCGGTGCCGGTGCTGGCGGGTTTTATCCGTCAGGTGGTCACGCGCAGCATCCTGTTCGGCGCGATCTGGGCGCTGCTGACCGTCGCCCTGCTGCAACCTGTCAGCAACGCTGTGGATACGGGCGACAGCCTGCGCGTGGCCGGGGTCGTCGGGCTGATCGTCGTCTTTACGTGGGCGACGGCGTGGCTGCTAGGCATTCTGCGCCTCGTCTACCCACAGATCAGCCGTTTGCGCCTGTTGTGGCTGGCACCGCTGCTGCTGCTTGGGCTGGTGCAGGTCGCGCCGGATGCGCTGCTGTGGCCGGGCCGGGCCATCATCCTGGTGATGTATGACCTCGCGCCGGTGTGGCTGGTGCCGTTTATCGCGCTGCTGGCGCTGGGCCTGACGGTGGCTTTCGTGCTGCTGGGCAACCGCATCAACATGATTCAGGCTGTCGACGAGAGCGTCGTTTATGCACGGCTGGCGGCGCTGGGGTTGATGGCGTGGCGAATGCCGGACTTGCAGATGCGCATTCGGATGCAGGAAGCAACCGCGACGCGCAAGCCCTGGCTCAGCCTGCCCAAAGCGCAGGGGCAAGCCGCACTGGTCACACGGGCCGCCCTCTCGTTTATCCGGCATCCATCCATGCTGCTGATCAACGTGCTGTGGGGCGCGGCGATGGCTTATATCGTGACGCTGATTATCGCCAACAACCTGCCCGTGCAGATATGGATTGGCTGGCTGCTGGTGGCCGGGATCGCGCCGCCGGTTGGGCTGCTGCACGCCTTCCGCAATGACCTGCAAGAGCCGTTCCTGCGCCAGTTCTTGCCCCTCAATGGCTTTCAGATGCTGCTGGCGGATATTATCCTGCCGCTGATCTGCCTGATTACCGGGGCGATGGTCGTGTGGGTGCTGCAAGGCTTCGACTTTGACCTGCTGACGATGGGCGTCCTGTTCATTCCGCTGGTCGCGTTCTTGCTGGCGCTGTGCGGGGCATATGGCCTCACCCGTGACCGTGTGCTGCAATCGCGCCTGCTGGCGACCGGACTCAGCTTTGGGCTGCCAATTATTGCCACGATTCTGCTGGGCACACCGCTGGCCGGGCTGGTGGTCATGCTGCTGGCGATCACGACGCTCAGCCAACTGCTGGTGCAGGAGGCGTAACGGGGGCCACATCGTTGTTCGGCAGGGGTGAGGGTTCAGTGTTCTGTGTGAGATGGACAGGAGGCACAGGCCATGACGCGGATTGACACGAATGCAGCACTGATTATCGTCGATGTGCAGCAGGGGCTGGATGAACATGCCTATTATGGCGGCCAGCGCAACAACCCGGACGCCGAGACGAACATCGCCCGGCTGTTACAGGCATGGCGCGCGACAAAGCGTCCGGTCATCCACATCAAGCACAACAGCACCAACCCGCGCTCACCGCTGCGGCCCGGTCAGGCAGGCAACGCCATCAAGCCGGAAGTCGCGCCAGAGGGGGCGGAGCCGGTCCTCGAAAAGACGGTGAACAGCGCCTTCATCGGCACGGACCTGGAGCAGCGTCTGCGTGATGCGGGCATTGCCCAGGTGGTAATCGTCGGCCTGACGACCAACCACTGCGTCAGCTCAACGGTGCGCATGGCCGGTAACTTCGGGTTCGAGACCATCCTGATCGCTGATGCCACCGCCGCCTTTGACCGTACCGGTGTGGATGGCACCAGCCACCCCGCCCAGCTGGTTCACGACATCACCCTCGCCAGCCTCAACGGCGAATTTGCCACCGTGCTGAACACGCAGGATATACTTGAGAATCTGGCAATCGGCACACCCTAAAGTTCGTGGGCAGCTGCACCAGAGAACCAGTACCAAGAGGCATATGGCTTTACGCCTTATCGTACCGGACATGATTCCTGTTATGATGGATAATGGTACGATAGGGGGGTCAGGTGTTAAGAAGACTGATAGATACCCGCGAACGTGATCGCAAGCTGTTTATGGAAACAATTGAGAGTCATGAGCGCGCCTGGGGAACAGAAACCTACAAAGGCAGACCTACGCTTGAACAGCTGCTGGCAGCAAAAGTCGTAGCTTTCTGGCACCGCGTCGGTCCCGGTTTCAAGCCTACTGTGACAATTCACCGCAGTCTCAAGGAAATAAACGATTACGTTACAGCAATCGTCCTGCATGCTGAAAAGAGTTTACCAGCGGTTCGGCTGGAAAAGGTGTTTGTCAACAAAGCACAGTTGAAAATCAAGTCTGTAGAAGTCATTTTTGATCGTACCGACGATTAGCACCCGCATAATTTCTTCCAAATCTTCGCACATGCCGGCAACCTGAACCTATAGAACCATTGTGTATCCCGTACCCTGTGGTCTTTTGCAGACGCCATCGACCGGCTTACAATGGAGCAATGGCGATTCCACAACACAATGATGAAAAGAGGAAATAATGCGATTTGGAATGAGTGGTTGTTTTTTGCCTGACAATATGAATGATCTGACGCCGGAAGTCTGTGACCGGGTGCGCAAACTGGGCTTCACCGGCATTTTTACGCGCTTTCGCCAGAATAACCCGCACAGCACCACCAAAGAAGAAGCCACTCGCGTGCGTGATCTGCTGGCCGGGGAGGGGCTGCGTCTGTTCCAGACCACCGGTTACTGGCAAAACCTGATCACATCCGACGAAACGGTGCGTCAGGAAAGTGTCCGTACCCTGCGGGCGGCGCTGCAACTGGCGGGCTGGCTTGGTTCGCGTGGCATTGATACCGGCCCCGGCTCGATGAACCCCGATGGCCCCTGGTATCCGCACCCCGATAACTGGAAGCCGGTCGCGCGCAAGCAGTTGGTCAAGAGCCTGAAGGAAAGCGTGTCCGCTGCCGAAGACGCCGGGGTCTACCTCAGCCTGGAGGCGCATCAACTGGTGACGCTGGAAACGCCGGAGATCGTCAGGGAAGTGCTGGATGAAGTCGACTCGCCCTGGGTCCGGTCCGATTATGACTCCGCCAACTGGATCACGCTGAAGGATGTGTTCGATACCGGCGCGGCGATTGACCATCACTTCGATGTGCTGGGCAAGCATATCGTCAGCTGCCACGCCAAAGACGCCTGGGTGGAAAACCGGCTGGTGGTGCATATCGAGGATGGCTGCCCCGGGCACGGCAATGTCGATTTCCGCACGCTGTTCCGCCGCATGGAAGCGCTGTCGCCGGATTACCCGGTGATCGTCGAGGGGGCCAAAACCGAAGACCTGCCAACGGTCAGCGCAATGTTCCAGCAGATTGCGGATGAACTGAATATTCGCGTGCTGGCCGCCGATGAGGAAGTGGCGTAAATAGTTAACAGTTGTCAGTCGAGAACCGGGCAGACGACGAAACATTCATAACACACCCGAAAGCACCATTTATTTTGTCTCATTGAGACAGGCAGATGAAGCAAGTTTACTTTTAATTGGATAATCATTGACTTTACCTCACCCCTGCCAACCTACGGTTGTCTTTCCCCTCTCCATGGATGGAGAGGGGGTGGATCGTACAGCGAGACGGGGGTGAGGTATTCATGCCAACTCGTTACCCAATTATCTTGTTAAAGAGCATTAACTCGTGGCTAGCAGGCTGAAACCACACTATCGGATTTAATCGAGGCTTGAAGACGTTCTTAACTGTTAACTGACGACTGAAAACTGATGACTGATGTCTCACCGCTAAATAGGCCATTTGGATAGGGAAAATCAACCGGAGTGGCGCATGGCCGCCGGCCTGCCAGCGGTTACACTGATGATGTATCGTTAAACGAGACAGGGAGTAACAGATATGGCGAAGAGAATCGCAATTCTGGCAACCAACGGTTTCGAGCAGGTTGAACTGACCGAACCGAAAAAAGCACTTGAAAACGCCGGTATGCAGGTAGATGTGATCTCGCCGGAAAGCGGCACCATTCGCGGCTGGGACCACACCGACTGGGGCGATACCATTCAGGTAGACGTGCCTCTGGATCAGGCAAAGGCCGAGCAGTATGACGGTCTGGTGCTGCCGGGTGGCGTGATGAACCCGGATCATCTGCGCCGTGAAGAAAGCGTGCAGCAGTTTGTGCGCCATTTCTTCGAGGCGGGTAAACCGGTCGGCGCGATCTGCCATGCCCCCTGGACTCTGATTGACGCAGGCGTGGTCAAAGGTCGCCGCCTGACCTCATATCACACGCTGCAAACCGACCTTAAGAATGCTGGCGCCACGTGGGTCGATGAGGAAGTCGTCGTGGATAACGGACTGGTCACCAGCCGTAACCCGGATGACCTGCCCGCCTTCAACGCCAAGCTGGTTGAAGAATTCCGCGAAGGCGTTCACGAAGGTCAGCGCGCCTAAAGCAGGCCACAGAACAAATAATTTGTAGGGGCGACTCGCGAGTCGCCCCTACAGAAGCTGTCGTATATAAATCCAGCAAGCCCGGTCTGTGTTCTACAGCACCGGGTTTTTGATTCGGCAGCGAAAATTTCCGTTCGGGGGACGGTGTGTTATGATCGGTCAAAAAGCTTTCTTTCATCATGGCAGGAGCCTTCATGTCGCCTTCAAAATTAGTTACGCTCGAACAGGCCGCCGCGCTGATTGCCGACGAGGCCATTGTTACCGTCAGTTCGTCCAGCGGGCTGGGCTGCCCGGATGCGATGCTCAAGGCGATTGGGCAGCGTTTCGAAGCCAGCGGGACACCGCGCAACCTGACCACGCTGCATCCCATCGCCGCCGGCGATATGTACGGCATCACCGGCATTGACTATCTGGCCCAGCCGGGTCTGCTGCGGCGCATCGTTGCCGGGTCATACCCCAGTGGACCGTCGTCCATGCCATCGCCCAAAATCTGGCAGATGATCAACAACAATGCGATTGAAGCCTACAATTTCCCCAGCGGCATCCTGTTCCACATGCACCGCGAAGCCGCCGCCGGACGCCCCGGTGTGCTGACCAAAGTTGGCTGGGATACGGTGGTGGACCCCCGGCATCGCGGCGGGCGCATGAACGACGCCACCACCGAAGACCTTGTGGAAGTGGTCGACTTTGACGGGCAGGAATGGCTCTATTTTCGGGCGATTGCGCCGGATGTTGCGCTTATCCGCGCCACGACGGCTGATGAATTTGGCAATTTGAGCTATGAACATGAAGGGGCGTACCTCGGTGCGCTCGATCAGGCACTGGCAGCGCGCAACAACGGCGGCATCGTCATCGCTCAGGTCAAGCGCATGACCGCTGGCGGCACGTTGAATCCACAGGCGGTGCGCGTGCCCGGCACCCTGGTCGATTACGTCGTGCTCGACCCGGACCAGATGCAGACGACGCAAACGCTGTACGAACCGGCGATCAGTGGCGAAGTGCGCCGCCCGCTGGATGGCTTCGAACCGGTGGAATGGAGCGTGCAGAAGATCATCGCCCGGCGGGCCGCGCTGGAACTGCGCAGCGGCGAGTCCGTGAATCTCGGCTTCGGCATCTCGGCGCTGGTGCCCTATATCCTGCTGGAAGAAGGGCTGCACGGCGCGGTCACGTGGGTGATCGAGCAGGGGGCGGTTGGCGGGCTGCCGCTGCTGGATTTTCAGTTCGGCTGTGCCACCAATGCACAGGCCATCGTCGCATCGCCAGACCAATTCACGTACTTTCAGGGGGGCGGGTTCGACCGCAGCCTGCTGTCGTTTATGCAGGTCGATCAACACGGCAGCGTGAATGTCTCGCGACTGGGGGCCAAACCGCACGTCACGGCGGGCATCGGCGGGTTTATCGACATCACCGCCAATGCACGCAGCATCGTCTTCAGCGGCTTTTTCACGGCGGGCGGGCTGGAACTCGACGTGGTGGACGGGCAGTTGCGCATCGTCACCGAAGGGCGCTTCCCCAAGTTTGTGCCCCAGGCGGAGGAGATCACGTACAGCGGGCGGCGCGGCGTGGAACTCGGCCAGAATGTCACCTATGTGACCGAACGCTGTGTCATCAAGCTGCTGCCGCAGGGCCTGACCGTCACGGAAATTGCGCCGGACGTCGACCTGAATCGCGATGTGCTGGGGCAGGCGGGCATCGACCTGCGTGTCAGCGACGACCTTCAGCTGATGGACGCGCGCCTGTTTCGCCCGCAGCTACTCGACCTGACGCTACCGGCGAAAGGCAAGCGCCATTAACGTCTGGAACACCATCGGGTCATGTTAGCCTTTGACGGAACCAGCCAGCAGACCGCGAATAAAGTAGCGGCCCAGCAGCACATACACCAGCAGGGTCGGCAGGGCTGCCAGCAGCGAGGCCGCCATCTGCACGTTCCATTCGATGATCTGGCTGCCGCTGAGGTTTTGCAGCGCGACCGTGACGGTGGGGGTATTCCCGGCGACGGTTACGCCAAACAGGAATTCGTTCCAGATCTGCGTGAACTGCCAGATAATCACCACCACAAAGCCGGGCAGCGAGATCGGCAGCACGATATTCCAGTACTGGCCGAAGAACCCAGCCCCATCAATCGCGGCGGATTCCAGCACCTCGTCTGGCACTTCCACATAATAGTTACGGAAGATCAGCGTCGTGATCGGCAGACCGTACACCACATGCACCAGGATCAACCCCGGCAGCGTGTTGAACAGCCCGACATTGCGCAGAAACTGCACCAGCGGGATGAGGATCGCCTGATAGGGGATAAACATCCCGAACAGCATCAGCGGAAAAACGATGTTCGCGCCGGGGAAGTGCCACTTGCTCAGGACGTAGCCATTGATCGACCCCAACACCGCCGAGAAAAAGGTCGCCGGCAGCACCAGCGCCAGACTGTTGCGCAGGCCGGGGGCCAGTGCTTCAAAAGCGGCGGCAAAGCTGTCGAGCGTCAGGGACTGCGGCAGCTCCCACATCGACGAAATGCTCACCTGATCAATGCTCTTGAAGCTGGTCATCAACACCATATACACCGGCAGCAGGAACACAATCGTGAAAAAGATCAGCAGGGCATAAATCAGCCCGCGCCGCAGCAGATGTCCCCAGCGGGTGCCATCCTGAGCATTGACGCGTGAATCCGCCGTCTGTGCGGTCATGATTCGCTGCCTCCCCTCAGCTGTGTTGCCAGATATGGGACAATCACGATGGCAACCATAATCAGCATAATCATGGCGATGGCCGCGCCAACCCCAAATTCCTGCCCGCGAAAGGTGATGAAGAACATGTTGATGCCGGGCATGTCGATAAACAGGTTGTCGCCACCGCCCATCACATACACCAGGTCAAAGATTTTGAGCGAGATGTGCCCCAGAATAATAATTGCACTCAGGGTGATCGGTGCCAGCAGCGGCAGCACCACATACCGGTACACGCCGAGTTCGCTGGCGCCATCGACCCGCGCCGCCTCCCGTATTTCCTCAGAGATGCCGCGCAGCCCCGCCAGATACATGGCCATTGTGTAGCCACTCATCTGCCAGCCCGCCGCGATCACCAGCGCCAGCAGCGCCACATTAAAGCCCTTCGGTTCGGCGGGTTGCGTGAGCAGGAATTCCGCGCCGGTCAGCGTCAGCAGGCCGTTCAGCAGCAGCGCCAAACCTGCCAGCCCCGCCATATACGGCGAGCGATTTTTCAGCCAGCGATAACCGGCCACGATGAAAACCACCCCCAGAATGATGATCAGCAGAATCTGGAACACGTTCTGCCAGTTGAACTGCAACCATTGTTCCTGACTGATAAACCATTGAAATTCCGGCTTGGGCAGGCCCAGCATTGGTGGCAGCGCATTAATGCCGGCCTGCGGGTTGAAAAGCCACTTCCAGACCACCCCCGTGACGACAAAAGACAGTGCCATCGGGAACAGGAAAACCGTGCGGAAGAAGGCCTCACCGCGTATCTGCTGGTCCAGCAAGATCGCCAGCAGCATGCCCACACCCAGACAAACGGCAATAAACAGCATGGTGAAAAAGACCGTGTTCACCATGTCCGTGCGAAAGCGCGCACTGACCGGCAGCGTGCCCGTAAACAACTGGCTGTAGTTTCGTGTGCCCACAAAATTCGCAGATTGGCCGCTGAGCTGCTGCATCGCATTGGAATCGGTCATCGAGGTATAACCCGTCCAGCCGATGAATCCATAGACAAACACCGCCAGCAGGATCAGGGACGGCAGCAGCATGACAACGGCTATGATTCGGTCGCGCCTGCCACGCACAATGTTTCTCCTTACAATCGATTATTTGCAAACAGGGGCGACATCGTGCCGCCCCTGCGCATGAGCATAAATTATCTCCAAACGGGTTCAGCCGCTTCAGCTGGCCTAACGCAGCGTCTGGAGCGCCAGTTCCGCACTGCTTACCGCCGCAGCACCCGCGTCATGATTCGACTGGAAGTTGGACATGATGGAGGCAAACTGATTGCTGAAGGCCGGTGCTGCCACCAGACCATGCGCCAGACTGCCGACGATTTCGTTGTTGGTCCAGTCTTCATAGGCGTCCTGGAAGTAAGCGTTGTACAGGTCGCTGTTGCCGATGTCCGCAGCCGTGTTGGCCGGCAGCGAGCCTTTGACCGGGTTGAACAGGTCCTGTGCTTCGGGGGTCCCCAGGAAGCTCAGCCACGCCCGCACCGCATCAGGGTTCGGCGCGCCAACCGGCAGGCCAAACGTATCAGACAGCATCATGAAGACGCCATCGGTACCGGGGGACGGTGCCCAGGCAAAGCCGGTTTCCGGTTCCAGCGCCAGATCAACGAGGAAGTAACCAGCGGCCCAGTCGCCCATGATGTTGAAGGCGGCTTCACCGTTGGCAACCTGCTGGGCGGCGTCCTGCCACGACAGCGCGTTCATGTCTGAATTGGCGCAATCCATAACCTGGCCGAGCGTATCCCAGACGGCGACGGCTTCGTCGCTGGTCCAGTTGGTGTCACCGGTCCACAGGCCGTTATAGGCTTCGGGGCCCAGTTCTGCCAGGGCGACACTTTCCCACAGATGCACCTGTGTCCAGTTTTCACCGATCGTGATCGGGGTGACGCCAGCTGCCTGAAGGGTGGGGCAGGTTTCGTTGATGAACTGATCCCAGCTGGTCGGCACTTCCACGCCCCATTCTGCCAGATTATCGGGGACGTACCACATCACATTGGAGCGATGAATATTCACCGGCACCACATAGATGTTGCCTTCTTCGTCAGTAATCAGATTCAACAGGCCTTGGGGGAACTGATCCATCCAGCCCTGTTCTTCATAGATGGCGTTGAGCGGCTCCATCAGACCAGCGGCCACCCACAGCGCGTTCAATTCCTCACCAGCATGCACCTGGAAGGTGTCCGGCGGATCACCACCGAGCATACGGGTGGTCAGCACCGCGCGGGCATTCACGCCAGAGCCACCGGCTACCGCGGAGTTCATCACATTCACTTCCGGGTACAGTTCGGCGAAGCGCGCGATCAACGCCTCCAGACCGGCAGCTTCACCGCCACCCGTCCACCACGAGAAAATTTCCAGATCGCCGGACGGGCCATCCTCCTGCGCCATGGCTGGCATAACCAGCATCGCCAGCAGGCTGAGTGTAATGAGTACAGTTACAAATCTTTTGGACATTTTTTTCTCCTTAAATTAGGTTTTACAACATATAGGTATCATAACAGAATCCGCATTCTTCAGCTATGATCCAGAGGGTTTTATAGGCAAATCGCACAAGATCAAGAAGGAGATCACGCGAATCGCCTACAACTGTCATAGTGTAGATTGGTTGCCTTGACTTTTGTGCTCTCACCCTACACGCCGCCTGTTGATCATCTCCATTCCTGTACCCGTCAGGCATCATGAACTCCGGCCCCGACCCGGTGCGTGAGCGATAAAATATTTACGGTAGGTTGTCATTTAATATCGTTATTCTATAAGATAGAGACGTCGAACAGATTCGCGAAACATGCACTTCAGGATTACGCCAGTTGTCCAGCTAAAAGACAGAGTCAGACGTGAAAACTGACCAGGCCGGTACCGAAACGCAGCGCCGCCTTCACCACCAGAAAAATCAGACGCAGCAAGGTGAAATGCGCGAATCGGTTCCGGTTGCACCCCGCCCACGGCCGCGCAACAGCGTGCTGAAGTTGCAGCAGCAGGTCGGTAACCAGGCCGTACAGCGCTTGTTCACGAACCATCGCGCCAGCTATTCGACGCGCCACACGTCCGCCAATGGATTACCCCCTGTGCGCGGCGTCACAAAGCCCGCCGGTTCCTCACCTCTACATGCAGACATAATCCAGAGTCAGGACGATCAACACACCGTTGCGCGCAGTCCACAAGAGGCGGTTCTGGATCGATACCAGCGAGAAATCCAGTGGGGCAAATCAGAAGATGATACCGGTGCCGTCATTTGGCGCAGCAAAGACGGGGCGATTGTTGGCATTCTGGAGGTCGAAAATAACCAGCTGCTCGGTGAATACATCGCGGGCTATGTGACAGCAGCCGAACTGGTCGCGCAGGGTAAAGCCATGTGGTCGCCGATGTCGGTGGGCGCGGAAGCCGATGTGGACACAGAAGTGCCCGGTCAAGGCGAAGAAGCCGCGCAAGACCTTGCTGATTCCGCCGAGCAGGAAACAGACTCCAGTGACGAGGTCACGGAAGAAGAGGGCCAGGGTCTTGGTACGGTCATAGCGGACATCAGTACAGATTTTATACCCGGTGTCAGTAATGTGAAGGACGCTACCATTGCCCTGACCGGTATCAACCCCGTCACCGGTGAAAAAGTTGGGTGGGGCTGGCGCATCGTGTCGGGTATCTTCGCTATTCCCGGCCTGGGCAACCTCGCCAAATATGGCGTGAAAGGGGCCAAGCTGCTCGGCCAGGGGCTGAAGTTTGCGGGTAAAGGGATCATCAAGGGCTTCAAAGCCATTGGACGTTTGGGCAAGAAGATCGGCTCCACAGCGCTGCGGGCAGGCAAAAAGGTTGGCGGCAAGGTCAAGTCGGCGGCCAAATGGCTCGGCAGAAAGCTGTTCGGTGGCACGTCGATCATGGACAAGGTTCGTGACCGCGTCAAGGCAATCGAGGAGGCCAAGCGCGCTAAACAGATTGATAAGCCCGCAACCGCTGCGGACGATGTCATTGGTGGCACAAAACCGCCCGATAGCCGGGTGCCTGAAGCAGGTGGCGGCGGAAAAGAACCACCCGGCCAGACGCCTACAGAAGGGGGCGGGAGTGGCGGACGCCCTGGCGGCACAGGTACCGTCTGGGATCAGGTCAACCCAACCGGCCCGATGCGGCCTAATACAGCGATCCCACAATTTTTTGAACTGCAAACCTCGCACGGCAAGTTTTTCGTCAACACCAACGGCACCAAGCATATGGAAGAGCTGGTTGTCGGCAAGAAGTTTGCCAACACGGGCACGAAAGTCAGCCATTCAGCGCAGATGCGCAGCCAGGCCGTGCTGACCAGCTTTGCCGAAGCTATGGAGAAAGCTGGCAAAGAAGGAATCCGTTATGGTGAGATTATGAATATCGGCCCCTGGGAACTGATTATCGAGAAGACGGGCAAGGGTGGGCCGCTGCCGGTGGTCAAACATGCGGTCTATCGCTGATCAAAGGGAATAGCATGTTACGTGTCCGCAATACAGAACAAGCCCCCGAAGGTCAGATCGAATTGAGCGATCTGGTGCTGAAAGTTGAATGGCCCGTGCCTAACGCTGAACGGCCTCTGTATTGGCGCACTGGCGACTTCCAACGGTCCCTGCTTGAGATCGGCTTACATCCGGTAACAGGCCGCCTTGTTTCAGTCACGGCGGTGCTCCTCCCACAGCTTGAGCCGTGGACCACAGAAACCAGGAGCCTCAGCGACGTTGAGAAGCGACACGTAAACAGCGTGCCCGTATTCCATCTCGCGAACTGGCAGGGGACAGACCAGTTTGCCGATGAACCCAACCGCATCCAGGCCAGATTGGGCACCGATTCCCTCTTGATCGACTGGAACGATCAACCTGGAACCAGTCACTGCATTCAGTCTGGGCGTGTTTTGTTTGGCGTTGGTGAAGACGATGCACTGACGGCCATTCAGTTTGTCAATCTGTCTGCGGAGGAAGTCGCATCCATTCGAGACATGTTTACATCCTGAAGGTTTGCGCGCACCGCATTATCAGGCCATCGCTAGACCGTACCAGAGCTGACCGCCACTTCGCGCGGTTCTTCCTCCATGCGCGTGTTGCGCAGGTAGCGCAGCGTGACAAACAGCGCACTGAACGCCATCAACATGGCAAAGACAAACAGCGGCAGGTAGCCGAAGGACTCCGCAATCGTACCGCCGATGAACGGTGCGATCAGCGCGACCACCGCCGAGATGGTGCTGAACAAGCCGACATAGATCGGACGCCGGTCCGGGGTGGCATACGTCACCACCCAATTCTGATAGCTGAAGATCAGGTTAGTAACGGTCAGGCCGGACATCAGGTAGCCGATATACAGCGGCAATGGCCCCACCGCCGCGGCCAGCAGCGCCGTCAACGGCCACATTGCCCCGCCCAGCAGCGCCAGCCGGATATAGAGCAGATTGTTGCGCGCCCCCAGCCACGTATACAGCAGCGCACCGGACACGCTGCCAATGATCTGCATCGCCAGCAGGGCAGGCACGGCGACCTCGCTGGACATGCCCAGCTGCACCGTCGCAAAGCCGATGTAGAACGGCCCGGCCATCGCAAACAGGCTGGTAAAAATGCGCGTAATCAGGATCGCGCGGAACGGGACGTCATCGCGCAGCACCCGGCCCAGGTCCGGCAGAAATTCGCCAAACGACGGCACTTTGTCGAGCGCCTTGCCACCGGGTAATTCGCGGAAGAACACGCCCGGAATGATGGAGAGGACGAACAGCACCCCTGAGATACCAAACAGCAGCGCGTAATTGTCGGGGAAGGTCGCCCCACCCAGAATGATGGCGATCAGCGGCGCGACGCCCAGCATGATGACGCCTGTCACCGCCGACTGCCAGCCAAACAACCGCGCCCGCCAGCGGGAATCGAGGCTGGTCCCGGCCAGGTCTGCCCAGGGCACGCCAACCAGTCCATCGCCCAGGGCCGCAACCCCGTAACAGACAAAAAACAACACCAGCACTAGCTCCGGGCGGTCCTTGCCCAGCCACATCAGCAACAGGCTAAAGGTCAGAACCACAAAACGCACCGGGATATTCGGGCCGACAAACCACCACTTTTTGTTGGCATGGCGAACGATGTAACGGGCGACAAATAACTGCGGCAGCGTAAAACCGATGCTGAACATCGTGCCCGAAAAGCCGATCAGGATTTCGGAGTCCGTCAGCCGGCGGACAAAATCGGGGATGACCGTGGTGCTGCTGATGACGCCCATCGCCACCATAAACAGGACACCATCGCTCAGAAAAAAGAAGAAGTTGCGCCGGTAAATGCGCTCGCGCTGGGATGGGGCTATTGCCTGTGTTTCCGGTTGGTTCATGATTGACCTGTCTTCGTTCGATTCGGCACGATTCTAAACGGGACCGAATAAATAGCTATAGCCAGATCACATCATCATCCGCGTCTGTTATTTTGGATTGCATGGGCTTAGGATTCCGCACGGGGCACATGGGGTGAACCAAAACGCTGCGGCATTCCATCAAGAGAGTCGCACTTTGCTGGATCAGTTATAGGTGAAGGCAGGTGTGATCCAATCAAAAAATTTACTATTTGCCAACAGAGATTGTTTTATCCTGTAGACTAAAGTCTCATTAGTGGGGAATAATGTCCAGGGTATGTTGGGGTGGTCAAAAATGATAAGTATCGAAACGGCAATTGTACTTTGGATCGGGGCATTTTTTTCAGCAATAATTGGATCAATTATTCCTGCGATGGCTAGTGCGCGCCAAGCAAAAGAAGAACGCGAGGCTGAAAAACAGAGAGATGAGATACAGGTACGAGGAGTCCAGAGAAGAGAACGACTGGACTACTATCTTGAGCATTTACGACAGATTCGAAAAGCGCGAGCCGAGCTTCAATACTTACAGATAATTTTCCCAGACGCGGACGACCCTAGATTTAAGCAGCAACAAACTGTATACGGTGACGCCTATAGTATTCTGTTGTCAATCCCTGAGCCAGGGTTTCATGATTTTGCAGACAATATTATGAATAAGGAGGGCAGTGAAAAACTTGAGGCAATAGATGACGCGATCAAAAAGCTCGGCGAGCGTATTCACGAAATTGTACAGAGCGAGTAATAACAAACAGTTTGTTTCGGCGATGGGGTTTTCGATCTGATCTACCCCCATACACTATATACCACTATGAGTGAGAGCCAAGCGCGGCAAGCCCGCTTGCGGATGCACGAACATTCGTGCTATATTGGGCACATCGGCAAGCGGGAGAGGGGAATGGGTCATGGCGGAAAATAAAACCAAAGCGACTGATCAGAGCGTGCAGGCGTTTCTCGAAGGTGTGGAAGATGAACGCAAACGCGAAGACAGTTTCGCGCTGCTGCAACTGATGCAGGACGTCACCGGCGAGGAAGCGCGCATGTGGGGCGATTCCATCATCGGCTTTGGCAGCTATCATTACAAGTATGCCAGCGGGCGCGAAGGCGACGCCATGCTCGCCGGGTTCTCGCCGCGCAAACAGGCGCTGACGCTGTACATCATGGCCGGGTTCGATGAATATGACAGCCTGCTGGACAAGCTCGGCAAGTACAAAACGGGCAAATCCTGCCTGTATGTCAAAAAACTGGATGACGTGGACACCGACGTGCTGAAGGAACTGGTGGACCGCTCCGTCACGCACATGCGCGAAACCAATCCGAGCTAACCCCACGCCATGTCGTTGGGGCAGGGCATAAATTCCCCAACGGATAACCCCATCCATCACCGAAAACCGCTGACCGCATGTTGAGCCGCAACTTCGGTTACAATAGGGCGATGCATCTGATCTGCCGCCCGCATGTCGACGTCGCATCGCAGCCCCTCGGCGCGGCAGCGAACCCGACAGGACAGCCATCATGAATGAATCGCTCCTACTGTGGACCATCGAACCGCCGCTGGCGACCATCACCCTGAACCGGCCCGACAAACTCAATGCCCTCAGCCCGGCTATGCTCAGCCTGATGGACACCGCGCTGGCAGAAATCGAGGCGCGGCACGATGTCTATGCGGTTATCCTCACCGGGGCCGGAGAACGCGCTTTTTGTGTCGGGGCGGACATCCATGCCTGGGGTGGGCTGGAACCGCTGGATATGTGGCGACACTGGATCCGCGACGGTCATCGTATCTTTGACCGACTGGCTCGTCTGCGCCAGCCAACGATTGCAGCGCTGAATGGCTTTACGCTCGGCGGCGGGCTGGAACTGGCGATGGCCTGCGACATGCGCCTGTGTACAGAAGCGGCGCAGCTGGGCCAGCCCGAAGTCGCTATCGGCACCATCCCCGGTTGGGGTGGCACTCAGCGTTTGCCGCAGCTGATCGGCACCGGGCGCGCCAAGCAGATGATTTTCTCCGGCCAGCGCATCGACGCCGCCACTGCGGAACGATGGGGTCTGGTGAATGAGGTCGTTCCCGCCGCTGACCTGAACGCCCGTGCACAGGAACTGGCCCAACAGATCGCGCAGAATGCGCCGTTGGCGGTGCAGTTCGCCAAACAGGCCATCGACGGTGGCGGTGCCGCGCTCGAAGCACTGGCGGGTGCCCTGGCCGCAACGACCGCCGATGGGCGTGAAGGGCTGGCTTCTTTCCGCGAACGCCGCCCGGCTGATTATCAGGGCGAATAACGTGCCCCGGTCGTAGATCAGCGCGATAGCAGGCGTCAGGTATGCGTCCAACTTCGGCGAACAAATCGGCGTATGCTCTAACTCTATTCAACACGTAATAGAGGAGGAGATATTCCGATGAAGTTCAAAGCGCTCTTGTGGTTACCGGTGCTGGCGCTGGCGGCGCTGCCGGTGCTAGGGCAGGGCGGTGATACGCACAATGTTCAGTTCGACCACATCCGGCTCAGTTTCGAGGCGTCGCTGGGCAGCAGCGTCACCATCCAGCAGGTGCCGGGCGACCCGGTGGCCGATGCCGGGCCGGGGTTCTCGGACGCGGCCAAAACACAGTTCACATTCTACGACTTTGGCGAACCTGTCGACAGCATCTTTGATACCGGCGGGGTGCGCGTCTACCGCATGGAAGATGTCGTTCAGTACGGTTTCCTTCAGGAACAGGTGGAGCAGGTGGAGGATTTGCTCGACACGCGCATTGACCTGGCGCAGCAGGAGACACTGCCCTTCGTGCCGGTGCTGCCTCACGGTCAGTCGCTGATCGCCCGCCCGCAGTACGTCGAAACCGGCACCGTGCAAGGCATCGGCTATATCACGTCCGTGATGGCCGCCCAGGAACCCTTCAGCAGCAGCAGTTTTCTGTACACCTTCCAGGGCATCAGCAATGACGGCCAGTATTATGTGACGGCGATTGTGCCGCTGCGCACCGACCTGTTCCCGGCGGAAGCCATCATCGCAGACCCGGCGCAGTTCCAGCAGCAGTGGCCCGACTATCTGGCGGAAAGCATCGCCACGCTGAACAACGCCGCCCCCGCAGACTTTGCACCCTCACTCGATGCCATCAACGCGCTGGTGCAGTCGGTTCAACTGGCCGCCTGATATCCCATCATTCATCCGACGAGGCTGCCATGTGCGGCCTCGTTTTGATTCCGTCCGGTGAAATAACGGAATGTTTCAAAACAGGGCAAAAACAGGGTATAATAATCCCTTAGAATTTCACACCCTGTTTAATAAATACCCCTCTTTTGAGATACTTTCACTGGCAACAGGCGAATTGTGTTTACTGAACATTCGGCTCGATAGGAGACGGTACACTTGAGCAAGTCCAGACCCAACATGCGTGATGTCGCCGATGCGGCCAATGTGTCCGCCACGACTGTCTGGCTCGTGATCCACGACAAGCCCGGCGTCAACCCGGATACCGCCCGCAAGGTGTGGTCAGCCATCGCAGACCTGGGCTATACGATCAAGTCGGACAGTAATGGCACACAGGCCGAATCGGTGGGTCTGCTCATCGAGGAAAATTCCATCCCGGCCATCAGCGATGTGTTCTATGGCGACATCATTCGCGGGTTCCAGTCCGAAGCGGAGCGCTTTGGTTATCACGTCGTGTTGTCCATGTTCGACCGCACCACCCAGTCCTACGACATCCTCAAGTCCGGCTTCGCACAGAAGGTGTCCGGCTTTGTGGTGGCGAACGACGGCGACATCACCCCGGATACCGTCATGCACCTGCGGCTGCCGAATATCCCGGTGGTGCTGGTCGAAAGCCACATCGATGGGCAGGCGTTCCCCTGCGTGCTGGGCGATAACTTCATGGCGGGCTATCAGGTCACGCGCCATCTGCTGCAACTCGGCCACCGGAACATCGGCATTCTGCGCGGCCCCGTCAAGTACAGCAGTCTGGTAGACCGGCTGCGCGGTTGTCTGGCAGCGCTGGCGGAAGCCGGTATTCTCGTGCCGCACCCGTGGATGCCCGAACCCGTCTCCGGCCATCCGCTGAAGGGCTACCTCCAGATGAAGGACATCCTCGCGCTGGATGATCAGCCAACGGCGGTAATCGCTATCAGCGACAAAACGGCATTCGGCGCGATGGAGGCGATCCGCGAGGCGGGTTTGCAAATCCCCGCCGACATCAGCATTGCCAGCATCGACAACACCCACGAAAGCGGCTATGCCCGCCCGCCACTGACCACCGTCCATATCCCCAAGTACGAGATTGGCGTGCTGGCGATGCGCCAACTGCACCGCCTCATCAGCGAGGAAGACACCATCCCGGTCAAAAGCCTGGTTTACAGCCAGCTGATCGTCCGCGAATCCGCCGCACCGCCGCGTTCCTGACGAGTCCAACCAGAGCGTGGCGCTTTACCCCGCCACCAGACAGCGTTAAAGTACCAGACGGTAACTGTTTTTTTGAAAGAGGCGTTTATGTCTGAATACTTTAATCGTTCGGTTCCGGCGGGCAGCATGATCAAGCCCTGGTTGATTCTCGGACCACTCTATGAAGATCTCTCCGCTGAAGTGCAGGGGCTGACTCTGTTCGAACGGCCCAACGAAACCCGCGTCGGTCAGACGGCCATGAACGAAATTGTGCAGCAGGCGCAGCCGATTTTGCGCAGCGCACCCACTGAAGGCGATCAGGCCGTTTTTCGCGGGCAATCGACCTACTGGAATCTGGTGCGTCGGCCCGAAGAATATCTGTCGTGGGGCACGTACAACATTTCCAATCATCTCGGCACCGCGTTTCTCTCCACCATCATCACGCCCGAAGCCGCCGGGACACGCCGCTTTAAGCTGTCGATCATGATGACGCATCATGTGCTGGTGGCGGTCAATAGCGACGTGGTATGGAGCAACACCAACATCCCCTTTGAACAGCGCACTGGTCTGATGGAGTACCCATTCGAGGCGGCGCTGCAAGATGGCGAGAACGTCGTCACGGTGGCGATTTTCCGGCTGGCACGCATGGCGCAGGTGGGCTTCCGGCTGTCGCTCGATGCGCCGGTGCAGGCCCAGATCAAGCCCGCGCTGCCGCTGGAACAGCGCAATCAACTGGAAAAATCGGTGCGCAGTATCCGGCTGGAACGCGACATCTTCTACCCGGAACATGGTGTCGGCTTCACGCTGGGGGCGGAACCGGGCGTCGGCCATCTCAAGGCAGAACTGATCGCACCCGGCGGCGACACCCTGACCGAAATTTCCGATGTCAAGGCGGGCGATGTCGTGCTGCACGAGGCCGTCACCACCGATAAAGGGACGGTTAAGCTGGTCAAGGGTGGCGATATTCCCAGAGCAGCCTATCAGATTCGCTGCACATGGCTGAACGATCAGGGTCAGCCGGTAACGGGCGAAACCTTTGATGTGCGCATCGCCACGCCCGCGCCGGATTTGCCGGGCCATGAAAACCTGGAAGAACGCAAGCGGCTGTCACTGGAACACTATACCTCTGATACCGGCGGCGACCGACCGATCTGGGGGGCTGTGGCGACCTATGCGCTGGGCCGTTATGACGAAGTGGACGAAAGCCTGATCCGCAAGACATGCGACTTTATCGCCGCGCGCAAGGACTGTGCCGACTTCGCCATTCAGGGTTTGCTGCGGCTGATGTTCTGGGAACGCGAGGAGCAGCGCCTCAGCCCGGAAATCAACGCCATGATGAAGGACACGGTGCTCGGCTTCAAATACTGGATCGACGAACCGGGCGATACCGTCATGTATATGGGGTCGGAGAATCACCGGCTGCTGTTCCACGTGGCGGAATGGATGGCGGGGCAGTTGTTCCCGCTGGAGGAGTTCACCAACAGCCGGCAGCGCGGCCTGTTCCATGTCCAGAAAGGGCAGTATTACATCTCCGAGTGGCTGCGCCAGCGCGGGCGTTTTGGCTTCAACGAGTGGCATTCCAACTCGTACTATCCCATCTGCATCGCGCCGCTGCTGAACATCTTTGACTTTTCGACGGTCGAGCCGGGCAAGCTGCTGACGATTGGGTCACTGGCCGAAGCGGTGCTCGACATGATGTTCTTCAACATGGCCGCCGACAGCTATCAGGGTATCTTCGGCGCGACGCATGGCCGCAGCTATGGTATCAACATCAAATACCCGGATTACGAAGGCACCGCCGCGACCTGCTGGCAGGCGTTCGGCGTCGGCTCGATGGTGGCGGGCACCAGCGGCATGTCCCCGGTGACGCTGGCGACGAGCAAGTACAAGGTCCCCAAGATCATCGTCGACATCGCCAATGACCGCGAAGCCGTGATCGACTCCAAAATCCGGCAGGGCATCTTCACCGACTCGCAGCAGCAGACCAACTTCGCCGTCCATCGCACGCCGGACTACATGCTGTCGGCGCTGCAAGACCATCGCAAAGGCGAACATGACGCGGCCATCATGGTGGCGCAGGTGACGCTGGGTAACAAGGCGGTCATCTTCTGGAACTGCCCGCGCACCAGCGGCGAAGGGTCGGGCATGCGGCCCGATTACTGGTCCGGCCACACCACGCTGCCCCGTGCGATTCAGCATCGCAACGTCCTGTCGCTGACGTGGAAGCTGAAGAACTTCGCCTGGATGACGCACTGCTTCTTCGAACAGAGCCGCTTCGATGAAGTCCGCTTCGACGGCAACTGGGCGTTTGCGCGGGTGGGGCAGGGCTATGTTGGCATCTACTCGCAGCACGGGCTGAAAGTTGGTGACGAAGGGCAGTATGCCGGGCGCGAGCTGCAATGTGATGCGACGGAAAACACGTGGCTGGTCGAGTGTGGTCGCGAGGCGGACTGGAAATCGTTCGATGCGTTTGTCGACGCCTGCACCAGCGCAGCTATCGAAACACAGGACGGCGTCATCACCTACGAATCGCCCTCGGTCGGGCGTTTCGTCACCGGTTGGGATGTCGCGCCGACGATCAATGGCGAACTAATCCCACTGACGAATTACCCGCTGGTCGAAAGCGACTGGGCCACCAGCAAGTTTGGCTCCGGCGAACTGACCATCCGCTACGGCGATCAAACGCACGAGCTGTGGTACAACCAGTAAGTTAGTCGTCAGTCGTCAGTCGTCAGTCAAAAGAATGACCGTAGCAGGACACAGGTTCAGCGTTTGGGCCTGTGTCCTTTTACTATGTCGGCAAGTATACAAGTCATGCCATCCCAAAAATTCCGAAAAAGCCCAAACTCTTTATACTTTCCTGCGCCAGCCAGTGCTACACTGAAACCAGTTGACAACATGGTTTCCGGTTAGAGGGTAGTGGTATGGTGATGCTGTTTTCTGCCAGTGCGATAGCGATGTTCTGCGGCGTGATGTGCCTGACGGATAGTGATTTTGTGTGGCAGCTTTATCAGTGGGACTGCCGTCAGATGAGCATTACACCCCCCCGGATGCTCAACTGGCAGTTACGGGTCCGGCAGGCGGGTTACGCCCTGATCGGCCTGGGTGTCATGGGCCTGATGACCTGCCTGGGCATGTAGGCTTTTTCGCTGCCTGGTTTCTCCTCCTTCTTCGATACAACTGAATCATGCCCTCAGCCGAACACCTTCTGCGCGGTGACTTCGGCGTAATCAATTTGGCCCTATCAGCCGCACCACGGGTCAACCTGCCTATTGCGTGACCGCCCATTGGATGGATGCTGCTGTTCGTCGTTTTGCCTATACTCAGGCATAGTGAGGAATCGCGCCCCGCTTGGGGCCTGCTTTGGGTGGAGGAGCATCTTATGTTACCCCTGCGTGATTTAAACCCGACCCGGCGTCTGCCCTTGTTCACCTATGGGCTGATCGGCCTGAATGTGATCATCTTCCTGTGGGAGATGAGCCTCTCGCCGGAGCAGCTGCAACAGGCCTTTATGCAGCTTTCGGTGGTGCCGGCCAATGTCAGCGCCGACCCGTTTTCGCTGGAAACGCTGCTGGATATGGTGCGCAGCATGTTTTTTCATGGCGGCTACGAGCACATCTTCGGCAACATGCTGTATCTGTGGCTGTTCGGGGATAACGTCGAAGACCGTTTCGGCGGCATTTTCTACCTGATTCTGTATTTCGTCAGCGGCTTTGTCGCCGCCATTGCCCAGGTGCTGATCGACCCCACATCGACCATCCCGCTGGTGGGCGCCAGTGGTGCGATTGCCGGTGTGCTGGGCGGTTATCTGGTGTTGTTCCCCAATATCAAGGTGCAGGGGCTGATGCCGCTGGGCCGTATTTCCACAATGACGGAAATGCCCGCCTGGGTCGTGCTGGGCTTCTGGTTCGTGCTGCAACTGTTCAACGGCGTCACGTCGCTGGGGGCCGAAACCGCCACCGGTGGGGTCGCGTTCTTTGCCCATGTCGGCGGATTTGTGGCCGGGTTGGTGCTGGCGATTGTGTTCATGCAGATCGCGCCGCAGCCACCCGCCAACCAGCGCCGCGAGCTGCTGTATCAACGCGCCCGCCGCTGACCCGCCAACCCGCGCTGGCCGGGAGAGCGCCAGTACCTTTTACACGCTCTATTGCAACGTATTTCCGGAGGCCTCTGAACAGGGGCCTTTTTGATTCGAGAAAAATCAGTATTTCCCCTCTTCGCGTCTTCTTCATTCAAATGTTATGATTCGGCCTACAAAACTAGGGCCGTCGGATGCTGGAAGCTGAGCAATCGTCAGGTAATGGTATCGGGGGCGTGGAACAAATCGCGCCAAACATTCGTATACTAAACGTAACCTTAACCGTTATGAAGTTTTATCCTGCCTGTGTACCAAGGGGGCTGCGGTTTTGAAAAGTCGCCGAGATAACACCATGGACCAATCCGCATCACCCACGATGTATTCACCCGGTTCGACATCGCTCTCGCGGGTCGGGCCCCAGCAAAGCCTGCCCAGCCGCATCAGTACGGTTCTGTTCCGGCCCGGCTACTTCTTCCGCACACTGCCGCCCAGCCATACCACGCGTCACTGGCTGTGGGCTGCCTTTCTGATTCTGGCGCTGGTGGGCTTTGCCGCCGTCCAGCAGCAGAACGCAGCCAATGGGGGCGGGGCAGCCAACGGGGGCGACACGAATATCCCCGGCGACATTCCCAGTGACTTCCCGTTCTCGCCCGATGGTGGGGGCATCCCGCCGGGCGGAATCCCGCAGGCAGGGGGTGGCGGCAGCGCCACCGGCAATGGCAACGCGACCTGGTTAACGGCGCTGACAGCGGGCGGTGTTGTCGTCCTGCAATGGGTCGGCATCACGCTGCTGCTGGCCGAAGTGACGCTGTTCAACGGCTACCGGCCCCATTTTGGCAGAAACCTGCAAATCGCGATCTGGTCGAGCGTGCCGCTTGCGCTGATGGCTGCCTTGCAACTGCTGTTCCAGATGGGCGGCGGCGAACTCGGCCAGCCAGGTTTCACCGGCTTTCTGGAGTCGTGGACAGTGTATCAGAACGCTGGCCCAGAACTCAAAAGCATTCTGTACGCGCTCACCACCCATCTGACTCTGTTCTGGCTGTGGACGATGGCGCTCATTTACATCGGCGGGCGCGAAGCCCTGCGCGGCAAACGCTTCGCCGTCATCATCGTCGTCGCAGCGTGGGTCATCCTGCAGGTGTTGATCACCGGCTACGGCAAATACCAGGAACTCAGCCAGCAAGTGACGCTGGAGGATCTTCTGCCGCCGATGGAAGAAGGTTTCCCCGGTGACATGCCGCCGGGCTTGATGCCGGATATGGGCGAAGGCGGTGTACTGCCGGAAGAAGGCGAGGCCGGGCGGCCCGAAACCGAACCAATGCTCGAACCCGACAGCGAAGCATCCGAACCCGCTGGCGAAGAAGCGGTCCCGGTGCGACCGGCACCCGGCAGGATAGGGGGGTAACATGGCCGCCGCAGAGCAGCTTTCCGAAAAACCAATTCTGGCAGCGCGTGGCCTGCACAAGGAGTTTCGCCTCGGCTCGCAGATGATCCATGCCTTGAACGGCATCGACCTGACGATTCCGCAGGGGCAGTTTGTGGTCATCATGGGGGCCAGCGGTTCCGGCAAGAGTACGCTGCTCTATGCGCTGACAGGGCTGGACATACCGAGCGCGGGGCAAGTGTATATCGCGGGTCACCGGCTCGACCATATCAGCCAGGATGAACTGGCGCACCTGCGCGGGCAGATGATCGGGTTTATCTTTCAGGGTTTCTACCTGGTGCCGACCATGACGGCGCTGGATAACGTCATGCTGGCCGGGATGTTCGCCCGTCACCCGCGTGAAGTGCGCTACAAACGGGCATCATGGCTGCTGAAGGTGCTGCAACTGGACGACCGTATGGATCACCGGCCAGACCAGTTATCCGGCGGCCAGCAGCAGCGCGTCGCTATCGCCCGTGCCTTGTATAACGACCCGCCGATCATCGTCGGCGACGAACCGACCGGTGCGCTGGACAGCAAAACCGGCACCATCATTATGCGCCTGCTGCGGCAGTTGGTGACCAAGCAGCGCAAAACCGTGCTTATCGTGACCCATGACGAAAGCGCCACCCAGTATGCGGATCGGGTGATCCGTCTGAAGGATGGCGTCATCATTGATGATACCCAGAAGGCGGGATAACCACCCATGAAACGCTCTACCATTCTCCTGATCGTTATCCTGATCGGGGCGCTGACGATGAACGCCGTGTTCGCGCAGGACGATGACCCCGATCTCACCATCAACAGCATCAACCCGACCGAAGTCACCACAGGGGAATCTGTCTCGCTGACGGTATCCGGCGCAGGCTTCACCGATTCCGCCCAGGTGGTGGTCAATGGGGTGGGGCCGGTAGCGACATCACGGGTTGACGAGGCGACGCTCACGGCGGCTCTGCCCAACAGCCTTGCGCCCGGTGTCTACGCCATCCGTGTGGAAACCAGCGAACAGAATGCGACCCTGCCGGACGCGCTGACGGTGATCGCCCAGGCAACGGAGGAGCCTGCGCCCGAACCCACCGCCACGCCCATCCCAACCGTGACCATCACCCGGTCGGAGCCAAATCGAGCCACCGCCGGGCAGGTTGTGACGATTTCTGTGCTGGGTACGAACTTCACCCCAGATACCATCGTGCGCGTCACTGGTGTCGGCCTGCTGCCAACCACGTTCATCAACGACGGCGCGCTGACCGGCACACTGCCCGAAACCGCCCGCCCCGGCGACTATAACGTTGAGGTGATTGACCCGGTGCGCGGCACATTCCGGTCGCCGAACAAATTGCGCATCGTCGCGCCACCAGAGCCGACCTCGCCGCCACCGCCTACGCGAACGCCGATTCCGGTGGCCAATGAGCCATCGCTGGTGCTCAACAACATCACCGCCCAGCCGAACGTCGTCGGGCCGGGGGGCACGGTGCGGCTGTCGTTTGTGGTCTACAACCGGGGCACCAGCACCGCCCGCAACATCAGGATCGCCCTGACGAGTGGCAGTTCGTTCGTGCCCGCCGTGGGGCAGGCCAACCTGAACCTGCCTGATCTGGCACCCGGCGGATCGGCAACCAGCTTTCTGAGCGTCACCGCCGCCAGCGACATCGGGCGTGGGCCAACCTTGATTCCGATGACGATCACGTATCAGGACATCGAAGGCACGCCGTATGAAGGCGCTGCCGAAGTCGGCGTCACCGTCGAAATCACGGCCCAGCAACCGCAGCTGGTGCTGCAACAATACAGTATCGAACCCGCGACGGCGATCCCCGGCCAGCAGGTGCTGGTCAGCGCGACACTCGCCAACATGGGCACCAAGCCAGCAACCCAGATTCTGCTGCGCGTCACCGGCGGCGAGAATGTACTGCTGCCAGACACACGCGGCGATTCGTTCTCGTATGGCAATCTGCAACCCGGCGAGAGCCACACGGTCAATTTGCCGCTGATCGTCAACACCGCTGCCGAAGAAGGGCCGCAGCTTCAGCCGATCACCATCAGTTACCTGCAAGATGGCGAACCAAAAGAAGCCGCCAGCAGCCTGACGATCCATATTCTGGAAGTAGATGAACCGGAACCGCTGATGCTGCTGTCGCGTTACAGCACCGGGCGCGACGAAGACCTGCGCCCCGGCACGCGTTTCACGCTGGAAACCGTCATCAGCAACGTGGGCAGCGCGGACGCCAATGACGTGCTGGTGACGTTCGGCACGGTACAAACCTCCGGCGGCGGGGACGATGAGTCCGGCAGCACCAACGGCGGCGGTTCCACCACCACACCCTCGACAACATTCGCGCCGCAGGGTTCCGGTGGGCGGCTGTTTGCCGGGCTGATCGCGGCAGGCGGAGAACTGACCATTCATCAGGATTTTATCGTCAGCGGTAGTGTCACCAGCGGCATTTACACCCTGCCCGTCACGCTGCAATACACCGCGGCTGATAATGAGGCGCAGCAGGACATCCTCAACGTCAGTCTGGTGGTCATCGCCCCGGCACGGCTGCGCATCAATGGGCCGGAACCGCTGCCGGAAATGGCAAACGCCGGTGAACCGATTCCGTTTTCATGGGAGCTGGTGAATTATGGCAGCAAGAGCCTCGACCTGACCAGCGCGACAATCGAAGCGACCAATGCCGAAGTGCTGGATGGGGCGGCGATTCCGCTGGAAACACTGGCGGCGGATGGCGACACCACCATCAACGCGGCGGTCATGCCGCTGGAAGAAGGCGAGACTGTCGTCACCCTGACCATCAACTATCTGGATGACCTGACTCAGCCACAGTCCATCGTCCAGACCTACACGATTGCTATCAGCGAACCGCCGCCACCCTTCGAGGAACCGGAGATGCCGCCGGTCATCGAAGAACCCGTCGAAGAAGAAGACCCTAACTGGCTGGGGCGGGGCATCATGGCGCTGCTGGGATTGGGGAGTTAACCGATGTTATACGAACTGCTGCAACTGGCGCTGGCCAACCTGGGCCGGGCGCGGGCGCGGCTGCTGATGACAGCGGGGGGTGTCGTGGTGGGCACCACCGCCGTGATTATCCTGATTGGCCTGACGCTCGGCCTGCAACAGACCGCCGAGGCCAGCATCGGCAGCAACGCGGCGATTACACAGATCGACGTGTACCCAAGCTGGAACCCGGACCCGGACTCGCCTGCACCCGTGCTCAACAACGAGGCGGTACAGGACATGTGGCGGATTCCGGGGGTGTCGGTGGTGATCCCGACGGCCCGGCTGCAAAGCGGCGAACTGATGGCCGGGGATTACAGCGGCTATGGCGAAATCCTCGGCATCGACCCGCGCCTGATGCCGTACCTGGGCGTGGTGACGCAGTCCGGTGAGGTGCCGGTGCTGGAGCCCGGTCAGGTGATCGCCGGGTTTAACGTCGGCAATAACTTCTACAACCCGGAAAGCGAGGTCTTCGAGCCGGTCAGCATCGACCTGACCACGACACCGGTGCGCCTGCGGATGTACAAATTCGACGGCAGCGACGACCGCCGTGTCACGCTCAACGTCAGCGCGGTGCTGGCCGAAAGCCGGGGCTACAGCGACTACGTCATGTATATGCCGCTGAACGACGTCATTGACCTGAACGAGTGGATCACCGATCAGGAGTATGACCCGGAGAAATTTGTCTACGATCAGGTGGTTGTGCGCGCCACCAGCCGCGAAACCGTGACGGATGTAATCGAAGCGATCCGCGAGATGGGGTTCGGCGCGGGCGGCATGGGCGAATACCTCGAAAGCCTGAACGGATTCTTCACCACCATGCGGCTGATGCTGGGCGGGGTGGGCAGCATCGCGCTGCTGGTGGCCGCCTTTGGTGTGGCCAACACCATGATGATGGCGATCCTCGAACGGACCCGCGAGATCGGCATTATGAAAGCAATCGGCGCGACCAATCAGGAAATTCTGCTGCTGTTTCTGATCGAAGCCGGGCTGGTGGGGTTGTCTGGCGGGGTGGTGGGCGTGCTGCTGTCGCAGGTATTGCAGAATGCGATCAACACCGCCATTCAGCAGGCCCCGCAGGAGCAGGGGGGCATCAGCTTTCTGCCGATGGACCCTTCGCAGATCGGCGGCAACCTGATCATCATCCCATCCGAACTCATCCTGTTCGCGCTGGCGCTGGCGACGATGGTCGGTGCGCTGGCCGGGACATACCCCGCGTGGCGTGCCGCCAACATGCAGCCTGTTCAGGCGCTGAAACAGGAATAGCGCTATTCTCCCGCACGGTGATGATCTGCGACAGCAGCTGGCGCGTTAATGATGATGCCCGCCGGATTCGCCGGGGCGACGGAAGAAGGGCACGCCTTCGTTGCGGGCCATAATATCGTTGCGAATCTGGTCCGGGTGATTCTGGATATACTGGCGCACGACGTCATGCCACCAGTTGGCGTCATACGGGTGATTCATAATCATGCGGGCGGTTTCGAGCACATCCCGCACCGGGCCAGCGGTGGGCAGGTCGGGCGGGGTGTAGGTGCCACGCTCCAGCGCACGCGGGTTGGGCAAACCGGGGATCGACGCGGCAGGCTGATTGGTCTGCGGGTCCGTGCGGACCTGACCGGTGCGCGGGTTAACGGCGTCGGTAAAGGCACGCTGCTCGCGGTTATAGGTCGGGCTGAGGTACCCAAGCTGGCGGTTGAGCGCGACCAGCACCTGTGTGATGGCACTCTGCGCGCCGGACGGCACCCCTCCCGCTGCGCTCACCAGTTCGGTGATCAGGGCTTCGAGTTCGCCATGCACCGCCTCGCGCTGGTCATAGGTCGCCGCGCCCTGAATATTCCCGGCAATGCGGTTGAGTTCGGCGGCCAGTTGGTGTAACCGGGCCACCACCATGCCCTGATCGACCTGACCTAGCGCACGCCGCGCCTGCTGGAGACGCTCTCGTATACGCTCGGTTTCGGCGGGCAGGGCTTCATGCTCCAGCAAACGGCGCAGTTGGTCCAGCTGCCACGCACCGCGCCCCGGCGCATTCGCCACCTGATCCAGAATCTGGGCGGCATCGCGCATACGGTCGGCGTCGTTCTGGCGCATATCGCTCAGGCTGTAGGCTTCTTCGCCCAGCCCACCATGTTCCAGCACATGCTGACCACGCTCGTAGGCTTCGTCCGTTTCCTGCCCCCGGCTCTGGCGCGACTGGTGAAACAGGTTGCGGGCGTGCCGCTGTTCCTGCCGCTGATCTTCGGGCAGGCTGCTTTCATCCTGCGGGAAATTGCCCCAGCCAAAGTCAAAGGCCTGGCTGCGGCCACCGGCCTGTGCATCCCATGCCAGCACCATTTTTTCGCGCAGCATGCGCACCGCCTGCGTCGCCAGCGCAAACCCGATGCCAAAAAACGGGCTGTTGGCGTGGTCCTTGGCGATCTGGCTGTGCGACGGCCCGGCGATGACCGAACCCGATGTCTGCTCCAGTGCGTCGACGTGCCTCTGGGCCCCGGTCTGGCGCTCGGCCTGCTGGTCCGCCACCGATGCGCCGCCGCCCTGCTGAGTCGCCCGCATGGTTTCGCGCTCTACGGCGTTGAAGTTGCCACCCGCCACCCGCTGCTGTTCCTGCAAATTGACCATCTGGGTGCTGTCTGCCACCCGTGCATCAAGGCCGGACGCCTGCATCTGCTGGCCCATCGGCTGCAAAACATTGGTCGACAGATAGGTGCGCATAAAGTTCTTGATGTCCCGGCGATATTGCTCCGGGATGAGGTTGAGCACCAGAAAATTGCTCATGTCGTACAGCGTCACAATCGGCACACTCTGCAAGGCGCGGTCAATAGCGTCGCCGGACTGACCGCCGGAGCCTGACCCCTGTCCGCCGCCGCTGACGATCTGGCGCAGGCCCTGCCGGAACTGTGGGTCATTGCGCAGCTGCGATTCCATTTGCTGCAACAGGGTGCGCACCAGCCGGTCCTCCTCCGTCTGTTCAGCATCGGTACGGGCTGGCGGTAACGGTTCGCTGAGGATGGTGCCGACTTCGCTGGCGATGCTGATCTGGGTATCCGTCGATGAAAAGCTGCCGGTTGTCAGCACCGGGCGCGTCTCCGACCCCTGACCAGTCGGGTGCTCCGGGTCGTTGGGGTTGACCTGCATGTCTGGCGCAAAATTGTAGATGTCGCTGTAGCGCTGGCGCTCCGCCTGATTGGGGAACAGCCGCTGCAAAATGGGCGGATTATCGCGCAGGAAACGTTCGACGGCGATTTCGACGTAATTGGAATGGGCGAACAGGTCTTCGATGGAATGCAGCGCCGCGCCGAAGTGCATCATGCCTTCCGGGTTGCGGCCCCGCTGGGCAGCCAGCCGCAGCCGCCGTTCGACATGTTCGTTACTGCGGCGGATAAACCCCATCACCGCGTTCTGGTCCACCTCGAAGATACCCATATTCGCCTGACCAACCGTGCCGGACGGGCTGACATCTTCCTGCTGGGTGACCTCGTCGCCCTGGCGCGGGGTGGCACCGGGCACACGCGTATCGGTGTTGACCTGCGGCTGACCGGGGTACAGGTCCTCGGTGCCGTCATCGGTTCTGGCAGTGGGGTTGACCAGGCCAGCGGGGCTGTCGATGTGCTCGGCAGGGATGTAATAGCCGAACTGCTCCGGCGTCATGCTGCGCCCGAATTTTTTCTTCGCCAGATAGCTGAGGATGGGGAAGACCACATCCGGCCCGAAGCCCATGCCCTCGACCACGGGCACAAACACCTGATTGACGTCGCGCATCCAGTTGCCGAAATAAACGGCGTTGCCTTCCTCGCGCGACAGGCCGGCCGCCTGACCCTGTTCGTTGGTTGTCAGGCCGACCATCTCAATCGACTCATGCATGCGCGCTTCGAACCGCTGGATGGCGCCAATCGGGGCCGCCGACGTCAACCGCCGGGTCCGCATTGCCTGCTGCCGCGCCACAATATCCCGCGTCGCCCGGTTGCCGAGGGTGCGCTGCAAGAACACGACATCGCGCCGGTTGAACGGCATCCCGTCGGCGGCGTGCCGGGTCATGGTGGTAAAGGCGGACAGCGCACTGCCGCTATCCGGGCTGGCATCACGCCCGCCGGTAGCAGCTTGTTTGTCTTTGGGGGCATCCTTCCCCTGCGAGGTGTGTTCAGGCACCAATCGTCTCCTTCGCGCTCCCGATTCCATTGTAGCACAACCCCCTCTGCACGGTATTTGGGGCTATATGAGCTTTGCGAAGCATTCTCGTGGGGCAGGGAGGGGGGCATCCAAACGCTATTCCGCTTATAATAAAGATAGACTCTTCTGAGTGTCAGGAGTGATGGATGCAGCACACGCCAGCAGACAAAAACAAACCGCAAACACCGCGTGTGCAATCCACACCGGCTGCTGAACCAGCCATCCGCCTGACCCCGTACCAGCAGTCGGTGATGGCCCTGCAAAAATCCATCGGCAACGCGGCGGTGCAGCGCCTCTTACATGAGGGCGGGCCGCTGCCAGCAGCTATCGCCTCTGCCATGCCATCAAGCCGCATTGCCCGTGACCCGGATGTGCCGAACCCGCCACCCTGGTCCGAGGAAGACGCCACCGTGCGGGCGGTCCAGCGCGAATTACGGCGGCTGGGGTTGTATCATCTGCGCATCGACGGCGATTATGGACCGGGTACGGATGCGGCCATGGTCGAGGCATTTGGCGGTGACGAATTTCGCACGCTGGGTGCTGCCGAAACCCAGACGCGGCTGGCAGCGGCAGAACCCCCACCGGGGCGGCGCGGCGAACACGAGTTCCGCTATGGCGAAATGTTCAAGGACGGCGTGCTGGATATGACGCTCGGCCTGGGCTACGACGAAGCACTCGAATCCGGCGACCGCAACGTTGAGGTTGATCAGATGACACAGGTGCTGGAAAGCCGGGGCTTCGCCGAAGATCAGGCACTGGCGGCGCGCATCTACCGGCAGGCGGGGCGCACCCTGGGGCCGAGCGCGTTTGGCAAGTTCTTTGTCAAGGAAAACGCGCTGACCTACACGCCACCCGCCGGGCCACCGCGCGAGATTCATGCGGTCGTGCGGCTTGTCGCCAACCCGGAAGGCACACACGGGGCCGAAGCCGCCAGCGCCTTCCGCGAAGGCATGGCCCAATCCGATACCACCTATTATTCCGGGCACGGTCGCTACGGGTCCGGACCGGACTTTGATCGCAATTTTGGCCGCTTCGATCTGCTGGACGCCGAGGGCAATATCACCCAGACGATTCTGGATTATGAGGTGCTGGAGCGCGTACTGCGGCAGGAAGGGCGGCGTCATGGGCGCGGGGCGTGGGCGCAGTTTCTGTGGCGGCATCGCAACAACCGCATCAACGTCGAACTGTCGAACGCCGGTAACCTGTACCTCAACCCGCGCAACCTGCATCGCGGCGAGTTTGGCGGGCGGCTCATTTACTGGGCGCTGGAACAGGAGGGCGGCGGGGCCGAGCTTCAGACCGGGGAGGGTGGGGCGATTGATCAGGCGGTCGAGCAGGAAGACGAACGCCGCTACCGGGTCGTGGTGTTCAACGGCTGTCGGACGCAGGACTACGAACGCAGTATTCGCGGCACCCCCGGCATGGACGACCGTTCCACCGAACTGATCACCACCCGGCAGACGGTGTACGGCGATGAAACTGTCTGGAACACACTGGCGGCCTTCCTCGATTCAATCATCGGCCAGCAGTCTGCTGAGGAAACCGTGCGGGGCATGGAACAACAGCAGGAAGATAACCCGGCGCAGGGTGGCATCTTCCGGCGTTCCGGTTCACGTTATGACCCGCGTACCCGATAGGAGATCATATGGATTATTCGGCTGCTGTCGAACAATTAAAATCACCGTCAACCTGGTGTAAAGGCGCGGCGGCGCTGGCCGAAATCGGCGAATCGCAGGCGCTGGTGCCCTTGATGCAGGCCTATGAAACACCGGGGGAAGCCAGCCGGGGGTGCCTGCTCGACGCCATGGATGCGCTCGATCCGGTCGCCGGGGCATTGGAGATGGTCAACGCGGACGACGATGAAGTCCGGCGGCTCGGCGTGCACCTGATGGAACTATTCCCCGATGAACGCTATCTGGAAATGCTGGAACGCATGATCACCCGCGAGACAGGCCCCGTGCACCGGCAGGCACTGCGGACGCTGACAACGCAGTACCAGACCGCCGCATGGGAGGCGATTGTGGCCCGGCTGCTGGCATCCGACGACCTGGATGTGCGGACCATGGCGGTCGATCATCTGGCCCGGCGCACGACGGACTCGGCAGCGGACGCGCTGCGCAGCCATCTGCCTCACGAAACCAACCCCGACCTGAAAGCCAGAATCGAGCAGTCGCTCTAACGACTGGTCGTCCACATGGCAAAATAAAAACAGAGGGGCAACTTTGCTAACAGTTGTCCCTCTGTCGTGTGTTTATGGTACTACTGGATAACGGTCAATTAGCCTTCGCCAACCGAAGCGGTTGTGTTTTCCGCCGAAGCGACATACAGGCCAATGATGCGGCCATCTGCACCCCGGATACGAAAGATATGACCCGGGAAGGTGATACCCTGTTCCTGGGCACCGGGCGCCAGCACCGGCCCGCCACCTTCCTCGCAGTCGAAGGAAAGCCAGTGGAAGCTCACTTCCTCATTGGTGTTGTTCACAAAATTGATGGGGAGCTCACCGGAGGAAGCGGGGGAGCACAGCTGGCCTTCACGAACGCTCACATTATCAATGGTCGGTCCGTACCAGTTATCCACCAGACTGGTAAATGTCAGTTCGGTGGTTGGTTCGGTCGCTGTAAATTCGATGGTGTGGTACTGCCACAACATGTTCGAGACCGAATTTTCACTGGTCAGCAGATAGGTGAATGTTTCGGTCACATCGCCAACGCTGACGGTAAGCTGCTTCTCTGGCAGGCCACCGGCAGGATCACCCGAGACAGCAAAGCGCAGGACGTAGGCTTTCCCGACTTCGGTTTCAATGGTCTGACGAATGGAACCCACGCCACTGCCAGAAATATCAACACTGCGAGCACCGTCTGCAGCGGCGACACCAGGACCAAACCAGTCTATATTGCCACTGACAACTTCCCAGCCCGGAATTTCGGTCGGATTATTCAGGTTGATGGCGATGTTGCCGTCATCAATCGAGGTGGGGCTTTCGAAACTACCGTTTTCGAGGAGCAGGTCCGACTGATTGGTAATTTTGATGCTGCTGACCATCAGTGCCGGAAGCTCGTTGACATAACCGCTACCTGCGGTGTAGGTGCCGACAACCTGATGATTTTCGTCATAGTAGGTTGCGATACTGTTGTCCTTAAGACCTTGAACAGCAATCGTTGTCGGGTCGGTAGGTGCAGTCAAGGTGATATCGACCGATTCACCTTCATTGACGTGGCAGACACCACCCTGTGCCTGGGGTGTGCCGCTGGATTCAGCGATCAGGCCTGATGTGGACATACCATTGACACTGGCTGTACATTCCGTATTGGAATGATGCGCCAGGCTAATGACATTTTCTTGTGTTTGAGCAGAAATTGGTAAAGCAGTTATTACTAATATCGTGCTGGCTAACAACAAACTTAAAACACTTACCTTTTTAACAGGCATAATACAGATGTTCCTCTTTTGCGTTGGGAGTACAAACACGAACAGAATATCTACATTACAATATGTTTCAAAACGGGTCAATGAGAAATTATCAATTATATTAAATTTCGGCCATTAATAGGACCATGCTCAGGCCAGGGCGCGGAAAGTTTGGTTCAACTGAGCAGCAGGACGCCGACAAAAGTCAGGGCGATGCCGAACACCTTCACGCGGTGCAGCCGTTCAGCGTACATCAGCAAACCTGCCACATAGAGGATGATGATACGGCCGTTGTCAATGGCAATGGCGTAGGCGAGGTTGGGTGCCAGCTGGTACGAGATAAAATTGGCGGCATTGCCCACCGCCGCAAAGGCAATCGCCCCGATCATCAGGCCGACATGCTTCTTTTCCACACGGAAGGATGACCGGCTGAGGAGCGATGACACGAAAAAAAGGCTGCCGGACACGACCAGCACGACCACGGTCGCGACTTCACCGCCGATGCCACCGTCCGTCGCCATGCGCACGAAAATGGTCATCGCGGCAAACAGCAGGCTTGCTGCCAGCGCCCACGTCAGCCAGTCCAGCCGGAACTCTGCCAGCCGCAGGTTGAGCGCCCCGGCGATAGCAAACACGCCCAGCGTCACGCCAATGACACCCAGCAGCCGGATCGGTTCTACCGGAGCCGCCAGCACGATCACCGAAAAGAGATAGGTGACCGCCACCCGCAGCGCGATCACCGCTTCGATGTAGCCGAGGTTGGTCTGGACGCGGATAGCGCGGTTGAAGCAGTAGACGCCAGTAAAGCTGGATACCCCGGCCAGCACCAGCGGCAGGGCGTTGGCGCTGATGACGGGTAGGTCTGCCGGGCGCAGGAAGACCAGCGCCAGCACCAGCGCCGACCCCCACCAGATATAGGTCATGTACACCTGAATACGATAATGTCGCTGAAGCTGTTGAAAGGCCAGCCCTTGCCCCGAAAGCGTAATCGCCGAAACCACAGCCGCCCAAAACCAGTCCATGCCATACCTTCACTGGATGCAATTCCATGCGCAGCAGATCAGTATAGCGGTCCGGGCTGCCGCCACCTAGAGCCAAGCTGGGCCATGACACTGGCGTATGTGCCATGCCGCCCACGCAGCCCTGCGTGGAAACTTAACACAGATGGACCTAGTTTTATGCGATGCTTTTAGCGAAACTTCAGCAGCAATTTTGGTGAACTTACGGGCGTGGCCGACTATGTGCCACCTTTCATATAGCCAACCGGGAATCGTGTGATGATACAGAATTTTTTCCTTAGACGCTTTCATTACAATCAGCAGGCGCGTCGCTTTTTTATGACGATTGTGGCCCTTGGGTTTGTTATCGACGGGGTCTATGCCGTCCTCCTGAACCTCTACCTGCTGCGCCTGGGTTATGATGCGCGCTTCATCGGTCAGGTGAATTCGTTCGGCTTGCTGACATTTGCGATTGTGAGCCTGCCTGCGGGGATGTTGGGGTCACGCTGGGCCAGCAACCAGATGCTGCGCATTGGATTGGGCAGCACGCTGCTGGGCACGGTGCTGCTGCCGCTGGCAGAATACACCCCACCCGGCTGGCAAGAGACCTGGTTTATCGTGACCTATGCCCTGATTCTGACCGGCTTTTCGCTGTTCTTCGTCAACAGCGCACCCTTTCTGATGACGGTGGTTGAACGCGACAAACACACGAACGCCTTTGCCCTGCAAACCGCTTTACTATCCCTGGCCGCGTTTGCTGGCAGCCTGTTTGGCGGCACGCTCCCCCGTCTGATCGCCAATTTCAACGACTTCAACCTGGATGACCCGGCCCCTTATCGCTATACCATGATGGTCGCGGCGGTGGTCGTCCTCATTGCCTTCTTCATCGCCTTGACGATGGTCAAGCAGCCCGACACGGAAAGTGCCGAAGTGCCCATACCCGTCAACGAGCGAGGATCCCGACAGTGGGTCGGCGGCTTTACCAAGGCCATGATTATGATTATCGCCATGATGTCGCTGGTGCGGTTCTTGCAGGTCGCGGGACTGGCGACGACTTCGGTCTACTTCAACGTGTTTCTGGATACGCATTACCAGCTGTCCCCGGATACGATTGGGGCGATTGCCTCCTTTGGCCGGTTGGTCGCCGTACCCGCAACGCTGCTGGCGCCGCGCCTCATCAAGAGAGTCAGTACAGGCCGCGCGGCGATGTGGGCATCACTGGGCACGGCGCTGTGTCTGCTGCCGATTGCCCTGGCTTCAAACTGGTGGCTAACCGCAGCCGGCTATGTCAGCGCGCTCTCCATGTCCAATCTGCGCTTCACCGCGTTCATTGTTTACATTATGGAACTGATTCCCAAACGCCATCAGGCCGTTATGGTGGGGGCTGGCGAAACCGCTGCCGGGTTTAGTTTCGCGTTGATGGCGCTGGGCGGTGGTTATCTGGCGACGCTGGCTGGGTTCCGCGAGTTGTTCTTGCTGGGGGCCGTCCTGAGCGGGCTGGGCACGCTTGTTTTCTGGCTGCATTTGCGGGGTGTGAATCTGCGCAACACCGCGCAGCTGGAATCGGTGTCCTGAGGCACCAGTCGTTAGTCGATGGTGTGTCGGGGCGACTCGCGAATCGCCCCTACGAAAACATTTGACATCTTGGTTCAGTGCCTCCATCCGGTAAATTTTAGAAATGGTAAGGGAGCGTCCGTGTGCGCTCCCACCGGGCGGACACACAGGTCCGCCCCTACCGTTGTTTTTGACCAAATTGTCGGACGAGGCTCTTGTCTTTCTCAGCAGGAGTCAAAGAAGACCTTAACGTATACACTGGCACAGGACAGGCACGCTGGCCTGTCCCTACAAACGAGCGTTCTGGCGTATTGTAGGGGCGATTCGCGAATCGCCCCTACGGGTGTGCTGGTGATGAACAACGGCCTGTGAAGTATCAGCCGACGCGGACGTGCTGCAAACGCTGCTCTTCCTTGATATGGGTGTACTGCGTCTGGCGGATGCGATGCGCCAGCAAGCGCCCCACCAGATCGAGCGCGATCTGTTCGTAGCCCGCAACACCCGCCAGATTCTGCTGTTCGTGCGGGTCCACCGACAGGTTGAACAGATAGCGAACGCCGCCCTGTTCCGGGTCGAACACCAGCTTCCAGCCGGCGGTGCGGATCATGGCACTGGTCGCCAGTTCAGCGTAGACCGCATCATGCGGCGGCGCATCCCCGTTAAGGATCGCCACCAGGTCGCGTCCGGGCCGTTTGCGCGCCGGTTGAGCAGCCCCCGCCAGTGTCAGGATCGTGGCGTAGAGGTCGTGATGCGAGGCCAGCACCTTGCTCACACGCGGGCCGTTGTGACGCTCTGAGGTTGGGATACCCGCGCCGCTGAGGAACAGGGGCACGCCAACGCTGAGTTCGTAGAAATAGCGTTTATCCCAGATGCCGTAATCGCCCAGGTTATCACCGTGATCCGACGTGAAGATAATCACGGTGTTCTCGAACAGGCCGCGTGCCTTGAGCGTTTCCACCAGCTGGCCGACATAGCGGTCGATGAGGGCGCATTTATCCATGTAATGGGCACGCCGCAGCCGCGTTTTGGGGTCATCCGGCGCGCCGATGGGGGCGTCCATCGCTTCGGGGTCGTGGGCAGATTCACCGGGATGCCACAACGGCGGGTGTGGCCCGACGAACGACAGGTTTAGGTAAAACGGCTGATCGCGGTCATAGTCCTGAACGAAGCGAATCCCATTGAGGCCAATGAAGCCATCGGCGCTGTCGTCCGGCTCGAACGGGTGCTTGAACGGATCATCGCGGTTCGCCAGTGCTTCGCGGAATGCCTCCAGCCGCCCCTGTTTGCGCAGGAAGTGGGTGTATTCGTCGTCATTGTGGCCGTTTTCGCCGTCATCGAGCACGACAAATACATGGTCGAAGCCGTAGCGCTGCAATTCTTCCTTATCGTCGGTGGTGTCGACATGCAGGCCATAGCGGTCGATGTAGTGATGCTTGCCGACCAGCGCCGTGTAGTAGCCCGCGTCCTGCAAGTGATTCATGAAGGTGTCGTCGCGCAGGTCGTTGTGGATGTTTTCCGCCTGATTGCCGCTGACACCATGCTGCGATGGATACAGGCCGGTGATCAGCGACACCCGCGACGGCCCGCACAACGGCGAGTTGCAGTAGCCATTTTCGAAGCGTGTCCCGGCGTTTGCCAGCGCCATCAGGTTGGGCGTGCTTTTGCCCAGCGCGTCGCGCCGGAAATGATCGGTCATGATGAGGATGATGTTGGGTTGTGTCATGAGAACATTCCTAAGTTTTCCAGTTGAGTGGGCAGACACAGCAGCGCATTGATCGCTCAAGAACAGGTCTAAGCGTCCAGCAGCCGGGGGGCCGGGAAGCCATCGCGCCGCAGCCGTGCCCCGACTTCGCGCAGAATGCCTTCGTCCTCGCGGTCGATCGAGCCATCGGGCAGGGGGCCGGTGTTGAGCAGCAGATTACTGTTGCGCGCTGCTGCATCCGCCAGCAGGCCAAGCACTTCATCTGGCGTGCGATGCTGGCCGCTGTCGTCGGCCTTGTAGCCCCATGCCTTGGGCTGCAACGTATCACAGACTTCATTGTGCTGGTCGCGATTTTTCTCCCAGGCGGCGCGGGCGACCTGCTTCTGTGCGTCGGTTTCCAGCCGATTTTCGAGCGACCGGGCGCTGCGTTCCGGCGAGGCAAAGTCTTCGTCGCCGTTCGCCCCTTGCTTGAATGCGATCAGACACTGTGGCTGCAACGACCGCACCAGCGCATAGGTTTCTTCAAGCGGGAACAGGTCAGGCCGGTAGTAGTAGGGCATGATCGGGTCGAACCACATCCCGGCGACCGGGCCATACTGGGTCAGCAGTTCGCGCAGCTGGGAGTGCACAAAGTCGATATAGTGCTGAAAATCAGAATCTTTTTCAAATTTATAGGCCGGGTCGGGTGTGTCATATGCCGGGCGAGCACGGTCCCAGCCGCCTTCGCGGGCGAAGAAATAAGGATGGCGCCAGTCGAGCGCGTAGCTGTAGTAAAAGAACAGCCCTAATTCTTTACGCGCACAGGCTTCGGCCAGTTCGCCGATCAGGTCGCGGCCACAGGGGGCGCTCAGGCTGTTGAAATCTGTCTGTTCGGTGCGGAACAGGCAAAAGCTGTCATGGTGGCGGGTGGTCATGGTGATGTAGCGCATGCCGGCATCCAGCGCCATATCGGTGATAAAGTCGGCGTCGAAGTTCTCGGCGGTGAACTGATCCTTGAGTTTGGCGTATTCCGCCACCGGAATGCGTTCGTTCAGCATCACCCATTCGCCGCGCCCCAGCAGGCTGTATACACCGTAGTGCATGAACAACCCATATTTGGCTTCGCTGAACCACTGCCGCGCCGCATCACGCGGGTTTTGCTGATAGAGCGTTTCAAAATCCTTCAGATAGCTCGGTGCTGTTGCCATTGTGATGAACCTCCTGCGAAACGTCGTGTGGTGCCGAAAGATAATGCAGCATGTCGTTGCATATCGCAATCTTCCGGGTAGGGGAGGGACAATTAGCCCTCACTTCACTCACAACCCCCACCCTGCCTCCCCCGAATTCGGGGGAGGTGATCCACGCAGGGGATCGGAGGGGGTAGAAATTACCTATTTCGCCCATCAACCTACTGCTGATCGGACTGTCCGGCCTTTGCCAGTGATGCGGATAAAATCCTTACTGCCCGGACTGATAGTTGCTGATCGCTTCGGATGTGCGCAGATAGCGGTTGTACAGGCGCAGCACGCTCAGCTCACCATTGAGCGAGGGCGCAATCGTCAGTTTGCCCGCGCCGTTGACATCCTGCAAATACCGGTTGAAGCGGCCCCAGCCATAGGGCCGGACCTCGCCACCATCGCACAGCACGCCATCGACCACGAAGCTGATGATGCGCGGGCCGCTGTCCACGATCACGGCGATATGATGCTCTTTACCGGCTTGCAGCACACCGGGGTCCGTGTCCCATGTCACGCCCATGCGCTGGTCACGCAGGCTGATTTCGACGGTCCCGCGTTCGGTTGTGGTGAGGGTGATGCCCCGGCCCGCTTCGTCACGGCCATCGAGCAGCACCTGCCCGGCGTCGAGGTTGTCGAAGCGCACGCGGAAGTCGATGCTGAAGCTGGCCCCCGCACCCTGACCGGGATTCTCGCGGCCATCGTTGCTCAGACTGGGGATTTCCGGCAGATTGACCACCGAACCGGCTTTCACGGCGTCGCCGCTGAGGTTGACCACCAGGCCATCCTCCACCAGCGACTTGAGTTCGGCCTGATTCCACATATCTTCGAGCAGGCTTTTGTCAATTTCGTGGATACGGGCGACGGTCTTCTGGGTGGCGCTGACGAAATATCGGCCATCTTCTTCGACAAAATCGGGGTAGCTCGGCCCCAGGAATTCGTTGGGTTCGTACAGCAGAATTTCCGGCTGCGACCAGTGAATGTAACCGTCTTTTTCGACGCCACCCATCAGCCAGGCGACATTGCGGCTGCCACGCGCTGGCCCCTGGTTGTACCACTTCATGCCGTTGTTGTGGAACCAGTAGATATATTTGCCATTGCTGAACTGGCGGACAAAGTTGGCGGCACGCGGGTGCTTGACCATTCTGCCGCCGGGGGTGTAGGTCATGTAAGCCGGGTCCGTCCAGCTTTTGCCCCCATCGCGGCTGTAGGCGTGGCAGGGGTGGCCCTCGATGGTGCGATAGGTGCAGTAGAGCGAACCATCGCTGAGGCCGACCAGATTATGTTCGTCCGCCACAACATCGTTGACACCCTTCAGGCCGATTTCGCCTTCTGGCAGCAGTTCCCATTCGACCTTGGCCGGGTCGGTTTCGTACAGCACGTTTTCGCTGCACAGGAAGTACCCTTCGGAGGTTGCCATGAAGCCATGCCCGAAGCGCCCGACTTTGGCGAAGCCGACATAAGCCTTGCCATTATGGATCATCGGTTTACCCACGCCCCAGAAGAACTGGATCTTGCCTCCATAGGGATTGTCGCGGTCGATCTGGGTGACGCGCAGCGGAATTTCGTAACGCTCCTTCGACCAGCTCTGGCCGTTGTCGTCGGAATATTTGAACTGGAAGTAACCCAGCGTATCGACACGGCTGGTCTTGCCGGAGTCGGTGACCACTTCTTCCAGCTTGTCCGTATTGTGATTATAGATGGCGTACACACGCCCGGTCGGGACTTTCAGCGGCATCACCCACGACGATTCGGGTTCATCCGCCGATTCAATGTCGATCAGCGGCGACCACGACTGGCCCTGATCGGTACTGCGCGAAGAAACGGCATGCTGGCCGCGGTCGCCCTCCAGCCCCTTGCCGGTGGTCAGCACGCACAGCCATGCACCATCATCAGCGATGACGATGTAAGGCTGGTCGCAGTAATTTTCGGACGGAATCTCGTAACCGGTATCAATGTTGCGTGGATCGTGTGTCATGTTGTTCTTGCTCTCCTGATTAATCGTGCTGGGTTTCAATATTGGTTGGCGCTTGTTGGCAAACTTCCGTCACTCAATGTGTTTCGACCCCCTCCGATCCCCTGTGGGGACCACCTCCCCCGAATTCGGGGGGAGGCCAGGTGGGGGTGATAGAGCGTAGATATTCAGAATGACCTTCGGGCATCGTGCACCCAACTGCATAAACGCTACGCCTCTACCTCGTTCACGAATATGGCGTTCAGGTAATATCCATGGGCACGCGCATGATGTATACGCGATAGGCATCCTCCCATGCGAAAGCGAGTTCGCCCGCTTCTTCGTCAAGATAGCCATCGGGATAATTGAGGTTGCGGTCCGGGTCGACCACCAGGTCCACCTTGACCGACCACGTGCGCATGTCATCATCGCTGACCCACAGCGACAGGGGACTGCGGCGGCCCCACTTCAGGTTGTTGGCCTGGTTATACTTGTTCGAGTTATCCACCGGGTTGTGGATGAGGAAGATGCGACCATCGCGGGCGCGCAGCAGCTTGACCTTGCTCGACGGATTGGGAATGTCGGTGCGCTGCAACGGCGACCAGGTTTCGCCGCCATCGTGCGACAGGCTCGACCACAACCAGCCATCTTCGGACTCGCGGGTGAGCAGGGCGATTGACCCATTGCCCAGTTCGACGACCTTCGGCTCGAAGAAGTGGCGTGGTTCGTCGTGCCACAGATAGCCGCGCAGCCGGAAGGTCGCGCCATCATCATCAGACAAAATCGCGCCGATGACATAGCGGTGGTTGGCGTGCGCCCAGGCGTTGCCGGTGCGGTAGATCAGCGGATGATCCGACCCGTATGGCATCTCTGTGACCGGCGGCACCCGGTCACCGACGCGGGGTTCCACCGGGGCGCGCCCGACGCTCGGTTCGCACCACGCTTCGCCGATATGCTCCGGCCAGCTAACGGGGATAACCCAGCGCCCGGACGAATGCACAATGCCCTGATTCACCCAGACATTATGAATGCCGCCGGGGATGCTGTGCGGCCCCTGCCACGTGCGGCCCCCATCGCGGCTGATGGCGCGGTAGCTGTGAATCTGCGTGATCCATGTGCCGAGCGCGTACGTCTGCAAAAAGGCGTGAATTTCGTTCTCGCGCGGGACGAATAACTCGGTGGTAAACAGGCCGCGGTGCGTGTGGCGGAACAGGATGTCGGGGTCGGTCCAGGTATCGCCGTTGTCGTCGCTGTAGCTGACCATCGTGAAGTTGCCGTCGGTTGGTTCGCTGAAGCCGCCGGTGGTCCAGGTGCACATCAACCGTCCCGGCGCCACCCGCCGCAGCACGCCCTCGCGCGTCCACAGCCGGATGCCGGAATCAGCCCAGGGGTAGCCATCCGGGCCGGGCCATAATTCAAATTGTTTAACGTTGGGGTTTATCCACATGGGGAGTCCATTTCAGATATTTGTTGGGTGAAACAGATAGAATGCTCATGATAGACAAGGTGGTTTTAGCCCCTTGTGCAACGGGCTGAAGCCCGCTGTCTGCATCAATCAACGTTTTGGCGTTCCGTAGGGGCGCAGCACGCTGTGCCCCTACAAAGGACATCCGGCAAATGTAACTGAACCCAAAACCGCTTTACCAGACTCAGTGCCGCCTTTTCACGTGTTACGGAACCTGGAACCCGGCCAGATACGAATCCGGCAGGCGCTTGCCGAGCAGGTAGAATTTACGGTCCGGATACCACAGCACACGCTCCCCACGCCATTCCGTCAGGCTGGGGTAGGTGGCGATCTCCGCTGTCGCCTTCGGGCCGATGGGGATACCCGCCGTATCGAACAGCACCTGCGGATCGCTGAACCAGATCGGCTGATGCGCGTCGGGGCGGAACTCGCCGACAGACAGATACGCCGGACGCCGCAGGAAATTCGCCTGATTCACGCCGCCCCAATCCGCCTTGAACTGGTCATACTCGCCCAGGCGGCCATCGTTGTTGTAGAAAATGAGGAGGTAGCGGCCATCTTCCAGCCGGTAAACCGGGCACGACACCATCGGGTTTTTGACCGGTTCGCCGCCATCTTTGTACAGCAGCGTTTCCGGCTCGCGCCACGTCGCCCCGTCATCATCCGACACGCTGTACCAGATATGCCCGGTCATGGTGCGCATGACGACAAACAGACGATTATCCGGCAGCAGCACGACCGCCGGTTCCTCGGCAACGGCCAGGTTCGGGTGATCGCGGTGCGGCACGGCCAGCCCCACGCCAGAGTCCGGCAGCCACGTCAGCTTAAAATCGGCGGGGTCCGGCCCTTCGTGGAGGTTATCGAAGCGGACGAATCCGCTGCGCGAGTCCTGATCGACCCAGTGATTGGTCGGCGGCGGCACGACCTGATGGCTGGTCCACTGGGTATAACCAGAAAACCAGCAGCCTTTGCCATCACGGATCGGCTTCTGCCAGACAATCCAGTTCGGCGGAATATCCGGGTCCGGGTTGTCATACTGGTTCTTCGGCACCGGGTTATCCGCCCCGACCTGCCACGTATGGCCATTGTCGTCAGAATAGACACAGCCCATTACGCCGCCGATCTGCTTCAGGTCAACCTTCGGCGTTTCTTTGGTGTACAGGCAATAGATGCGCCCGGTATCCGCCACGATGGGGAAACCCCAGCTTGCCTGCCGTTCGTTTCTGCCGGGGAACGATCCGGCGATCACCTCTGGCTCGGCCCAGTTGATGCCATCCGCGCTGCGCGAGAAGGCGATATGGTTGTCGCCGTGACCTTCGACGCTGCTCTGGGTCCACATCGCCAGCAGTTCGTCGCCGCCGGGTGCTTCAAACACCAGAAAATGTTCGTTGTCCGTATCCGGTCGGTCACCCAAAGGCCGGAAAACGACGACATCCGGCTGGCTGCGCTGCCATTCGGTGGCGATGTCGCCAAGTGGGGGAGTAGTCATAGGAGAGTCTCCTGAAAAGTGCTGAGTTCTGAGTGCAGAGTAAGGCCAGATTTCGTCAAAGCATTCCACCACTGTAGGGGCGACCCAGTGTGGCCGCCCGCTGGAAGAGTAGGCAGGACTTTCTGTTACCTCACCCCTGCCAAGCTGCGATTGTCTTTCCCCTGTGCGGAGCCTGCTTATAATGCTCCATCAATGGAGAAGGGTGGATCGCACAGCGAGACGGGGTGAGGTCAATCGATTACGCGTATACCGCCAGCCGCACCGGGTTCTTCGGGTTGACAGCCCACAATTCTTCCGGCGCATACTTGCGCGGCGCGGTGATGGGGCCATCGGGCAGCTTCCAGTCCGGGTTGAACTGCTGGATCAGGCGGGTGATGTTCTTGTGCGCGATGGCATCCTTCAGGTCTTCGTCGATGTCGGCTTCCTCGATGGTTTTCTGCAAGACGCGATAATCGTAGTAGGGCAGGTCCGCGCCAAAGATGATGCGGTCACGCCCGACCTTGTTCGCCAGCAGGTTAAAGTCCCACTCGCTGCCCTGACCATCCGGGTACTGGACGACCTCGAACCACAGGTTGTCAAACTTCGCCAGATTTTCCATCGAGAAGGTGCTGGCGTGGACGATAAAGGTGGTGGTCGGGAACATCTCCGCAATTCTGATCATCAGCGGGTTGTGCAGGTGCAGGTTGACCAGACCGTTGCGGGCGGCAGCAGCTTCGACAAACGGGATGCACCACTCGGCAATTGGCGGATGGCCGACAATGCCAACCAGCCCATAATCGCTCATGGCTTTTTCGGCTTCTTCGATGCCCAGCTTGCCAAAACGCTCCTCGATCAGCGCCAGACCAATCGGAAAACGATCCGGGTGTTCGCGGCAGGCGCGGCCAATGACTTCGTTCTGGTGGCGGATATCCTCGATGCCGCGCACGATGGGGCTGCCCACCGCGGTTGGCATGGAAATGGCGGCGTAGATGTCCGTCTCGGCAAAGCGCGACAGGGCCATCGCGGTGTTCTGACCGACCGGGGGCACACGGTCAATGGTGCGGCCAATATGGTTATGGCAATCGACGTAAGGGCGCATTGTTCTATTTCTCCTTGTCAGTGGGCACCGATGTGGGCCCATAAATATCGTTTTCAAAAACTGTTTCACATGGACAGAAGACGCCGTATGTCTCTTTCAACAATCTGCGCCGTTCCAAACCCCTCCCCAGCCCTCCCCGAATTCAGGGAGGGGGCAGTTTCGCATCTGGAGTCCTCCCCTGGATTCGGGGGAGGTGGTCTCCGTAGGGGATCGGAGGGGGTTGATCTGCCCGATACTGATTATCTCGCTTCTACTCCACCTCGATGGCGCGGCGTTCCTCGGTGGCCCGGCGGGCAGCCGCAATAATCGCCAGGTTATGGCGGGCTTTCGCACCCGGCACCGGCAGATCGGTTCCATCCGCCAACGCCTTCATGGTGGCCGCGAAATACCCCGCATGACCGGCCCGGCCCACAGCTTCCGGCGTCATATTTGCCATCGCTGGCAGATCGACCTCTTCCCACTGGCGTTCGGCCCGCAGATAGCGGCGCAGGGCACGACCCCGCGCGACCACATGCAGCGCCCCGACAGGCGTATGCACCTCGCAGAAGACGGACTCCTGCGCCGGGATACACCAGGCTGTGGCGACGGTTGAAGTCACCCCGTTTTCATGTTCCAGCAGCAGCACCACCAGGTCATCAATATCGAGGTCGAAGTATTTGGTCTGCACCCGCGCCTCGACATAACGCACTGGCGAACCGACCATTTCTTCGACCAGATAGATTTCGTGATAGCAGGTGTCGTTGATGGCCCCGCCGCCAGCGGCCTTCTGGTTGCGCCAGTTATCGGCGGTCTGGTTGCCGGATTTGAAGATCATCGACTGCGACCGGCCAAAGATCGGCGTGCCAAAGTCACCCGTTGCCAGGATATCGCGGGCGGCCTGGGTGGCTGGTGAGAATAGAAAGTTATGCACGACGGCGTAGGGCACATTTTTGGCCGCTTCGAGGATAGCGTCGGCTTCTTCCAGCGATGTCGCCATCGGCTTTTCGGAGATGATCGCCACCCCGGCCTGGGCCGCCGCGACGACCTGTTCATAATGCAGATGATGCGGCGTGGCAATCGACACCACATCCAGATCGGCGCTGGCCAGCATGTCGCGGTAATCGGCATAACGCTGGCTGGCATCGACTTCGGCGGCATCGCCCACCAGATTGCGGTTGGTCTCGAATGGGTCCGCCACTGCCGCCACTTCGACCAACCCCGGAATTTCCAGCAGGCCGGGCAGGTGCGCATTCTGGACGATCACCCCGCACCCGATCAGCCCCAGTTTCAATGGTTTGTTCATAAAGGTCCTCTAATAAAAGCTTTGTTATGGTTTCACCTCACCCCGTCTCGCTGCGCGATCCACCCCTCTCCATTGATGGAGAAGGGAACGACAACCGCAGGTTGGCAGGGGTGAGGTTTTTAAAGTTGTCTTACATAATTCCATCAACCAAATTTCCAATGTCTCTATCAATCCTGTTCGGCGGGTAGGGGAGGGTCCGCGCGCCCACCCGGCGGGCGACCACACCGGGTCGCCCCTACCGTGACCGCCACTGTTCAAAACAGCAGTCGGATCCGGCGTGGATCAGCGGGCCAGTTCCGCTTCGTTGACCGGCGTGAGCGGGCGTTCGCCACGCAGCACCGCCGCGATATTCTGCGCACACAGCAGACGCGCTTCCCGGCGGCTTTCGCGCGTGCCACCCCCGACATGCGGCGCCAGCACCACGTTGTCCATCGTCAGCAGATCGGGGTGAACCTGCGGCTCGTTCTCGAACACATCCAGCCCGGCCCCGGCCAGATGACCGCTTTGCAGCGCCGCCACCATCGCCGCCTCGTCGACCACCGGGCCACGCGCCATATTGATGAGGTAAGCCCCCGGCTTCATCGCGGCCAGCTTGTCCGTGTCGATCAGGTGATGGGTATCATCGGTGAGGGGCACATGCAGCGCGACAAAATCGGATTGTTTCAGCAGGGTATCGAGATCGCAGTATTCGGGGTCATCAATGACCTGCCGCCGCGTGTAGACAATCTTCATGCCGAACGCACGCGCACGCCGGGCCACAGCTTCACCCGTGCGGCCATAACCGACAATGCCAAGCGTCTTACCAGCCAGCAGCATCCCGTCCCAGATGCCAGGTTCGAATCGCACCCACTTGCCATCGCGGACGTAGCGGTCGCCTTTGGCGAGGAAGCGCGCCACCGCCAGGATCATCGCCAGGGTAAAGTCAGCCGTCGCTTCATAGAACGTGTCGGGTGTGTTCGTGCCCCACACACCGCGCGCCGCCATCAGTTCGGTGTCCATGTTGTTAAAACCGGCTGCCACGTTCGCCACGATGCGCAGGTTGGGGGCGTGGTCAAGCAGTTCCGCATCGACGCGCAGTTCGCCCTGGTTGAGTATGCCGACCAGTTCCGGCGCAAGCCGCAGCACTTCGTCACGCGGCGTGGTCAGGCCCTTGTCGGGGCCGAGGGTTACATCTGCCAGGCCGCGCAGCGGTTCTAGTATGTCGTCAGGAACGGTGTTGGTAATCAACACTCTGGGCAAAGGCATCAGGTCATCCTTTCATATGGCCGTTAGATATAGAAGGCCCGGTTAGTCGGTGTGGCCCGCAGGCCGGGGTGCTGCTGCAAAACAGTTTCATCAATGTCAAACCCCAGTCCGGGGCGGTCCGGCAGAACAAAATAACCGTCCTCAACCGGCAGCGGATGCGACAGGCAGCCATCGCGCCAGGGCACATCCTTGAGCATGAACTCCTGCCGGAAGAAGTTGGGTATAGTTGCCATCGTATGCGCCGACGCAATCGTCGAGATCGGGCCGTTCGGATTGTGCGGCGCAACCGGGACATTATACACTTCGGCAAGGTTGGCGATCTTGCGCATTTCGCTGATGCCACCACAGCGGGTGATGTCCGGCATCAAAAAGTCCGACGCCTGCCGTTCGAGGATACGCTGGGCCATGTAGCGGCTGTGCAGACGTTCCCCCACACAGACCGGCAGCGGAATCTGCCGCCGGATGTCGGCAATGGCATCGGGGTATTCCGGCAGAGCAGGTTCTTCGTACCACATGCAGTTAAAGCCGAGCGCTGCCAGCCGGTGCGCCATTTCCACCGCTGTGGGGCCATTCAGAAACGCATGGGTCTCAATCGCAATGCTGACATCCGGCCCCACCGCCTCTGCAACGGCAGCCACCAGGTCGACAGCCAGCTGCTTCTGTGGCTCGGTCAGGCCGTTGTTGTCACTCAGGTCTTCGCCATACCAGTAATTGACATGGGCGAAGGGGTCGAACTTGAGGGCGGTAAAGCCCTGAGCGACGACTTCCCGCGCCTGCCGGGCATAATCGTCGGCGTTGTGGCCGCCGTCGATAAACCAGTAGTTGGCGTAAAGCTGGATGCGCTTGCGGTAGGCCCCGCCGAGCAGTTCGTACACCGGCGCGCCGAGTGCCTTGCCTTTGATGTCCCACAGCGCGATGTCCACCGCACTGATCGCGGACAGCAGCGGCCCGGCCTGGCCCATCCAGTTCATGTCGCGGTAAAGCTTCGTCCAGATAAAGTCGAGACGGCGCGCATCCTGCCCGATGATAAACTGGCCGACATGCTGGCAGGCGGCTTCGATCAGCGGGGAACCGGGCCAGTTGGTGGCCTCGCCCCAGCCATACAGGCCGCTGTCCGTTTCCACTTTAATGAGCGTCCAGTTGTACTTGACGCCCTCGACCAGATAGGTCTTGACGTTGGTGATCTTCATGGTGTGCGAAAATTCCCCTTCGCGTTGCTATCGTTGATGCGTCGACCGTTGTAGGGGCGCTTCGCGAAGCGCCCCTACAAATCCCCCGACATATCAGCCCGGCACGTGCAGGTCCGCCAGCCATTCCGGCGTGATGCGCTTGCCGAGCAGGAAAAACTTGCGATCCGGGTGCCACAACACATCATTGTTGTTGCGGTTGGTAAAGCTGCTGTACACGCCGAGATCAGCGCGACCCGCCGGGCCGATGCCGTACCAGTCGTGGTGCATCAGCTGCTTGCTCTCGCTGAACCAGATTGGCTGCTCGGCATCCGGGCGGAACTCGCCCAGCGCGATAAACGCCGGCGCGCGATTTTTCATCGTTTCTTCCGGTTCGCTGCCGTTCACGCGCCCATCGTTGTTGTGATGCAGCAGCACATAGCGGCCATCATGCAGGCGGTAGATCGGGCAGCAGCACAGCGGCTCCAGAATCGGGTCGCCCTTGTCGCGGCGCAGCAGCGGGGCGGGGGTGGACCACGTGTAGCCATCATCCGCCGACACGCTGTACCAGATATAGCCGCTCATGGTACGCATGACGCAGAACAGGCGATCATCCGGCAGGCGCACGATGCTTGGCTCCTGCGCGATGCTCAGCAGCGGGTTGGTGTAATGCGGCACGCGCAGCGCCCGGTCCGGGTCGGAATACGAAATTTCGATGTCGACCGGGTCGGGGTCGTCGTTGATGTTCTCGAAGCGCATAAACTCGACCACCGCTTCCATGGTCGTCCACGAATTGTTGTGGGGCGGGGTGCGGCGTGCCCGGCTGACCCAGTGGGTAAACCCGGTGAACCAGCGGCCTTGCAGGTCGAGCATCGGCTTCTGCCACACAATCCAGTTCGCCGGCACATTCGGGTCCGGGTGATCATAGCGGTTGTGCTGCATCGGAATGGTGACGGGCGAGGTCCAGGTTTTGCCCATGTCGTCGCTGTAGACACAATCCATCGTGCCGGTCATGCTGTGCGACGGATCGACCAGGCCCTGGGTCTGGTTGTAGATGACGTAAATGCGCCCGGACTTGCTGACCAACGGGAAACCCCAGCTGGAAATGATGCCGCCGCTGGGTTTATCCGGCCCGGCCAGTTTGATTGGCTTCGTCCAGGTGACGCCTTCGTCGTCGGAACGGGCAAACACCATGCGATGATCGCCCGCGTTTTCATAGCTGCTTTGCGTCCAGACCGCCATCATCGAGCCATCTGGTCCATCGAACACCAGAAAATGCTCGTTGCCGGTGTCGTAGGTCGAGCCATCCAGACTGCCGGGCTTGTAGGCGACATAATCCGGCTTTGTGCGTTGCAGTTCGACTTCAATGTCCGTTGCGATATTCATCGTCATTTACTCCGCCGGTACGGTCAGGTCGGCCAGCCATTCGGTGGTGATGCGCTTGCCGAGCAGGAAAAATTTGCGGTCAGGATGCCACAGCACGTCATTGCCATCGCGGTTGGTGAAGCTGCTGTAGACGCCAAGGTCAGTACGTTTGGCCGGGCCAATGCCCATGCCGTCGTGGTGCATCAGCATCTTCGGCTGGCTGAACCACAGCGGTTGTTCGGCATCCGGGCGGAACTCCGCCAGGGCGATGTAGGCCGGGTAGCGGTTGCGCTGCGCATCCTCCGGCACCGACCCTTCGAGGCGGCCATCGTTGTTGTGGCACAGCAGCACATAACGGCCATCGCTGAGCGGGTAGATGGGGCAGCAGCAGATCGGTTCGAGCAGCGGCAGGCCACCATCGTGATAGAGCAGGGGGCGCGGGTTGGTCCACGTTTCGCCATCATCCGCCGACACGCTGTACCAGATCATGCCGGTCATGGTGCGATAGACGCAGAACAGGCGGTCATCCGGCAGGCGCACCAGACTCGGTTCGTGCGCCACGCTGAGCATCGGGTTGGTGTAGTGTGGCACCCGCAGCGCCTGATCACCCCACGCCGAATAGCTGATCTCGATGTCGCGTGGTTCGGGGTCGTCGTCGATGTTCATGAAGCGCATAAACTCGACCGCCGATTCCCACGCCGTCCAGGATTTGACATGCGGCGGCGTGCGTACTTCCTTGCTCAGCCAGCGCGAGAAGCCAGTAAACCAGCGGCCCTGCAAGTCGCGCATGGGCATCTGCCACACAATCCAGTTGGAATGCACGCTTTCGTCCGGGTGGTCATGCGGGCTGCGCTTCATGGGGATCGTCTGCGCTTCGCTCCACGTCTGGCCCATGTCGTCGCTGTAGACACAGTCCATCGTGCCGGTAAACTGCGCCAGCACATCATCAATGCCCTGATACTGGTTGTAGACCACATAGATGCGCCCGGACTTGCTGACCAGCGGGAAGCCCCAGCTCGCCATATGACCATCACCGATTTTGTCCGGCCCGGCCAGCTTGACCGGTTTGGTCCAGGTGACGCCTTCATCATCGGAACGGGCGAAGACGATGCGATGATCGCCAGATGTTTCAAAAACGCTCTGCGTCCAGACCGCCATCATCGAGCCGTCCGGCCCATCGAACACCAGAAAATGCTCATTGCCGGTGTCATGCGTCGAACCGTCGACGCTGTCCGGCACATAAACAATGTAATCCGGCTGGGTGCGTTGTACTTCTTTCGTCAGATCAATTGGCATTGCGTTTCAACTCTCTTTTTCAGTCTGCATTGCGCAAGGGCGATTCATACCCCTGGTAATCCATGAATCACCTTTACAAACGATCTGTTGATAAGTCTTCGTATGTTACGCCGCCTCTTTCCAGCCTCCCCTGAATTCGGGGGAGGTGATCCCCATAGGGGATCGGAGGGGGTCGTAAGGCATGGATTTACACTCATTCACAAACACACTAACCATTCTGACGGGCGACCACACCGGGTCGCCCCTACGCTACATCAATTAGTTCGCGAAACTCAACCACCTCACCGCACAATCTGGTCGATGGTCATGGGTGGGCGCAGGTGCACCGGGTTGACATCCGGGTCACAGTCCGCCAGCCATTCATCGGTCAGACGCTTGCCCAGCAGCCAGTGCTTGCGGTCCGGGTAGAACAGGATACGGTCATCGCCATCATCGACAAAGCTGGGGTAGGCCGCGACCTGGGTGCCGCCGGTATGCGGGATCAGCACACCATCGGAGCTTGCCAGAATCTTCGGCACACCAAACCGCAGCGGATGATCGCGCTCGCCGGGAATCTCGCGGCCAATCGTCACCCACACCGGATAGCGGTTGTTCTTCGAGTCGACGGGCGATTTGCCGCCGTTGGCCGTACCATCGTTGTTGTAGAACAGCAGGAGATAGCGGCCATCCTGCAAGCGATACAATGGGCTGGGGGTCATCGGGTTGAGGATCGGGTTGCCGCCGGGTTCGTAGCGCAGCGGGCGCGGTGTGTCCCACGTCCGGCCATCATCTTCTGACAGCGCGTAATAATTCAGGCCGGTCAGCGTGCGCATGACGCAGATCAGGCGGTTATCCGACAGCGCCTGCACCGTCGGTTCCTGCGCCACGCTGACACCGACGCGATACGGGCTTTCGACCTGCAAACCGTGCGGCGTCTTCGGCCAGGTGGTGACGACCAGCTTGGTCGGGTCCGTCTCGGTCAGGATATTCTCGAAACGCAGGAAACACACCTCTGACCAGTGTTCCAGCAGCGACAGATTCAGCGCGCGGGCCGGGTCGAAGGTGTCGCTGGCCCAGCGCGTGAAGGGCGCGAGGACATGGCCTTCGGGCGTGGTGAACACATTCTGGTAAACAATCCAGTTCGACGGAACGTTCGGGTCCGGGTTGCTGATGGCGTTGGGGCCCACCGGGTAATCATACGTTTCGGCGCTCCACGTCACGCCGTCATCATCGGAATAGCGGCAGCGCATCACGCCGGTGGTGTCGGGCCGTCCGTCGTCGATGCCGACGTTTTTGTTGTAGAAGCAGTAGACACGATGTCCGCCACCTGGCAGCGGCGCAACAATGGGGAACTCCCAGCTTGCCAGCCCGGTGCGCGACGGATCGCCCGGTTTGGGGCCATCAATGACCTGCGGCTTGGTCCACGACTCGCCGCGATCTGTTGACCGGCTGCACACGACGCGCTGATCATCGGCGTTCTCGAAGGTCGACATTGTCCAGAAGGCGAGAAACGCACCGCTGGGCGATACGATGACGTTGAAGTGCTGGTTGGCGGCGTCCGGCCCATCCAGGGTTTCTGGCAGGTAGATGGTCAGGTCCGGGCGGGTGCGTTTCCATTCATGTTCTAAGTACAGGTTGACCATAAAGCCTCATTTTCCTAAGGTAATTTCGGTGTTGGTAGAGCTATTTATCAACCTATCCGTCCGTGGATGCCGCGTACCCGCATAAATGCTGCATCCGGGCGCAGCACGCTACGCCCCTACACGGATCGGTTGCCTGATGCAAAGCATATCACCCTGGCAGCGTCTCCCATTCTGCCTGCGACCAGCGCTGGCGTTCTGTGTTCAATTCGTCCAGGAGCATTTCGCGCGTCCCGGCGTTATCGACAAACGGGCTGCGTTCGAAAAAGCTGATCAGGGTATCAATGTTGCGCAAGCAAGCGGCCTGGGCCTTGCGCGCCACCCGCTGCACATCCTGGGCGGGGGCGTCCTTGCTGCGCAGCCGTTCGATTTCGCCGCGATAGCGGTCCAGCCATTCTGACGGGATGCATTTGTCGTTCACCAGCGTGTCGGCATGGCGAAACCGCCGTTCGACCTGATAGCTGATCTGCCGGAAGGCCCAGCGAATCGCCAGCGCAATGGAAAAAGTCACCAGCCCGACGATGATGATGAGCGCTATCAGCATCTCGAACACAGCTACAGCTCCACCCCCTCGAGTTCCAGTTCATCCGCAAAGTGACAGGCCGCATAGTGCTTATCGCCAACCGGCATCAGCGGCGGTGTTTCGCGCTTGCAGATGTCTTTGGCGTACTTGCAACGCGGGTGGAAATAACAACCGCTGGGTGGGTTGGATGGATTCGGCACTTCGCCTTCCAGCGACACTTCGGACAATGGACGGTCCGGGTCAGGCCGAGGGATTGACGACAACAGCGCCTCGGTATAGGGATGTTTGGGGTTCTGGAACAGGTCTTCCGTGTCCGCCATTTCCGCGATCTTGCCGACATACATCACCGCGACCCGATCCGAAATATGCTCAACCACGCTCAGGTCATGGGCGATAAACAGGTACGTCAGCCCCAGTTCGCGCTGAAGGTCCTGCAACAGATTGAGGATTTGTGCCTGCACGGACACGTCCAGCGCCGACACCGGCTCATCACATACGATCAGTTCCGGGTTGAGCGCTAACGCACGGGCGATGCCGATGCGCTGCCGCTGACCACCGCTGAAGGCGTGCGGATAACGGTTCAGGTACTTGATGTTCAGCCCCACCATATCGACCAGCTCACGCACCCGGTTTTCCAGCGCGCTGCCTTCGGCGATCTTGTTGATGCGCAGCGGTTCGCCCACAATGTCAAGAATGGTCTTGCGCGGGTTCAGGCTGAGGTAAGGGTCCTGGAACACCATCTGAATATGACGGCGCACCGGACGCAGCTCTGAGCGTGTCATCGTGCCCAGTTCGACCTGACCGTCACCTGTATTCAGCAGGATATTGCCGTCCGTGATCGGCAGAGCACGCACCACACAGCGCCCCAGCGTTGTCTTGCCACAGCCGCTCTCGCCCACCAGCCCCAGCGTTTTACCTGCCGGAATGCTGAAGCTGACATCATCGACGGCATAGACGTAACCAACCGTGCGCTTTAAAAAGCCCGCTTCTATCGGAAAATGTTTCTTCAGGCCCTTGACTTCAAGCAGGGTTCGTTCCGTGTTGCTGTTGCTTTCCATCAGACAGCCTCCGTCTCGTTCTCGTACAATACGCAGCGCACCAGATGACCCGGCTCGACTTCGAGCAGCGGCGGGACATCGGCATCACAGCGTCCGGCGATAAATTCGGCGCAGCGATCCGCAAAACCACACTGCCGGGGCGGGTTGATCGGCACTGGCACTGTACCCTCGATAGACGCCAGCTTGCCGCCGCGCTCCTTGCCGATCATCGGAATCGACTTCAGCAGCGCCTGCGTATAGGGATGTTTCGGGTTGCGGAAAATCTGACGCACCGTGCCATACTCGACCACGCGCCCCAGATACATCACCGCCACATCGTCGGCCATGTTGGCGATCACCCCCAGGTCATGGGTAATGAAGATGATCGACATGCCGATGTCTTCCTTCAGGTTCTTCATCAGCCGCAAAATCTGCGCCTGAATCGTCACATCCAGCGCCGTCGTCGGTTCATCGGCAATCAGGATTTTCGGGCGCAGGGCCAGCGCCATCGCAATCATGGCACGCTGCAACATGCCCCCGGACATTTCATGCGGGTAGTTATCCACCCGGCTTTCTGGCATCGAAATCCCAACCTGTCGCAGCAGTTCAACCGCCCGGCCACGCGCTTCGGCTTTTTCCACCTGCTCGTGGACAAGCACCGCTTCCATGATCTGGTTGCCGATGGTGTGTACTGGCGAGAAGGCCGACATCGGCTCCTGAAAGATCATAGCGATGTCACGTCCACGTATCGCGCGAATGTCGTCACCGTGTCGCGGCAGCTTCGCCAGGTCAACCGTTTTGCCATTGTCATGAAAGAGGATTTCACCCTCCACCTTGCCGGGGGGTGGCACGATGCGCAGGATACTGCGGGCGGTAATGCTCTTGCCGCAGCCGCTTTCACCGACAATACCCAGAACGCTATTGCGCCGGATGTCGAAGGACACCCCGTCCACAGCTTTCAGCACGCCATCGTCCAGATAGAAGTACGTGCGCAGGTCTTTGATTTCGAGCAGGACGTTATTGTCGCTCATCACTGCTCCTTATTTATACGGGTCGGCGGCATCACGGAGGCCGTCGCCCACGAAGTTAAACATCAGTACGGCCACGATTACAAACAGGCCGGGTGTCAGCATCCAGGGCTGTACGGCGATGCTGCGGACATTTTGCGCGTCCTGCATCAGGGTGCCCCAGCTCACGGCTGGCGGGCGGATGCCCAGGCCGAGGAAGCTGAGCGCGGTTTCCGCCAGGATCATGCCCGGAATCGCCAGGGTCAGATGCACAATCAGATAGCTCATAAAACCCGGCAGCAGATGACTGCCGATAATATGGCTGTGCGTCGCCCCGGCCAGCGTCGAGGCTGTCACATAATCGTACTCGCGCAGTTCGAGCAGCTTGCCCCGGACCACACGCGCCAGCCCCGCCCAACCGAAGATCGACAGGATGACGGTGATGGCAAAATACACCTGCACCGGGGGCCATCGGGCCGGAACCGCCGCACTGAGCGCCAACCACAGCGGGGTCGTCGGCAGAGAGATCAGGAATTCGATAATACGCTGGATCACCAGGTCGATCAGCCCGCCGAAATAACCGGAAATGCCGCCCAGCACACAACCGAGCACAAAGCTGAGGAAGACCCCAATCAGCCCGATGGACAGGCTGATGCGGCTGCCCGCCAGAACGCGCGAAAACAGATCACGACCCAGCATGTCCGACCCCAGCAGAAACAGCTTGGCATCGCCTTCCACGCCGATAAAATGCAGGTCAGATTCGATCGCGCCCCACAGCTTGTAGGGTGCGCCGCGTGTGAAAAAGCGGATCGGGTACATCTCGGACCGATCCTCCACATATTCGCGGGTGAAGGTTTCCAGGTTCAGCTCGTTGGTCATGGCATAGATGAACGGCCCGCGGAAATTACCTTCTTCGTCAAAGAAATGAATGGTCGTCGGCGGCGCACTCAGAAAACCGTCATATTGCGCCGTTGTCGGGTGTGGCTGCCAGAACTCGTAAGTGGCCGCCACCAGATAAAACATGCCGAGAACGACCGCCGCTGCGACCGCCAGCCGGTGCTTGCGGAATTTCCGCCACATCAACTGCCATTGAGAGGCTAGATAATAACGTTCTTCGGCTGCCGTCATGGCCCGGTTCTGCTGCTGCGATTGCACCGGCAGATCGTCTGTCGCTGCATCCATACTTACACCTTCTTTTCAAACGAAATACGGGGATCAACCACCACCAGCAGCACATCCGAAATAAATGTCCCGATCAGGGTCAGCACCCCCAACATCAGCACGATGCTCCCGGCGAGGTACATGTCCTGCGCCAGCAACGCCCGATAGAGCAGGGGGCCAGTGGTGGGTAGACTGAGTACGATAGCAACAATCGTTTCGCCCGAAACAATGTTGGGAAGTTGCCAGCCAATTGTGCTGATAATCGGGTTGACGGCGATGCGCACCGGATACTTAAAGATCAACCGGCGTTCGCGCACGCCCTTGGCCCGTGCTGTCACCACATACTGTTTGCCCAGTTCATCCAGCAGCGACCCGCGCATCACGCGAATCAGCCCGGCAGTACCAGCCGTACCGATCACAAAGATCGGCGTCCACAGGTGCGAGACCAGGTCGACCACTTTCCCCAGGCTCCAGGGCGCCATCGCATATTCATCCGAGAATAACCCGCCCGCGCTGATACCAAAGAACTTGAACAGAAAATACATGATCAGCAGCGCCAGCATAAAATTGGGTATCGCCAGCCCGATAAACCCGATCGTCGACGCCAGATAATCGCCGACGCTGTACTGGTTGAGCGCGGAGTAAATGCCTATCGGAATAGCCACAATGTAGACAAACAAGAGGGTCGAGACGGACAGAATAATCGTCAGAGGCAGGCGTTCTTCGAGCAGGCGGGTTACGGGCTGGTTCCACTCGAACGAGCGTCCCATATCGCCCTGAACAAAGTTGGTAATCCATTTCCAGTACTGTTCAAAAAAACCGCCATCCAGCCCATACTGCCGGCGCAGCGCCGCGATGTCCGCTTCATCCAGGCTGTTGCCCTGTGATTGCTGGGCAGCAATATAAGTGGTTAGGTAATCGCCAGGTGGAAGCTGGATAATGGCAAACACGACAACGCTCAGGAGAGCCAACGTCGCAAACATATATACAAAACGTCTTAGGGCATAATTCCACATGGCTTCCTCAATCGCTATTCCAAAAAAATTCTCTCAAGCCGATCCGTTTGCCTTACCGGACTTGATTGTCTGGAGAGGGTAAACAGGTAGCTAAACATCAGCAAATGGGTGCAAACTGCTGCCCGTTTATGCGTCCCTCTCCGGTGCTGCTGTGAAACTGCATGGAATTTTGGGGGGAGGGTCAACCCCTCACCCCCGGTATTGTGCCGGTCCTATTCCTGAATGTACCACTGCTCAGGGTGATAGGGCGGGTAGAAGTTGCTGTCCGAACCCCAGTACAGATTTTCGGTGGGGACATTGTGCAGGCGGTTGCTGACAACCACCGGCTGCGGCCAGAAGCCAACGGTACCAATCATCGGCACTTCATTGGCGAAGTACTCGAAGTACTGCTGGCCCAGTTGGACATATTCGTCAGAGCCAAATTCGGTACCCTGCCACTGGACGAACAGGTCGTTCAGGTCCTTGATTTCCTGGGGCGGTTCGATACCTTCACTGCCATCGGTGGAGATCCAGGTCGCCCACATGGGTGCCCAACGCTGCTGTGTGGGGTCTTCGAAGGCCCAGAACAGCGGGTTGGAGCGACCGAAGCGGCCACCACGATCCAGATGCCAGGTTGCGATTTCGAGTTCGTTTGCCAGGTTACGTTCGTTGAACAGGCTGTTTTCCAGCAGCTGGCAGACAACTTCGATACCGATCGCGACATAGTCGTCCGCGACCAGTTCGCAGGCAGCCTGTTTGTTACCTTCCAGCACGCCGATCTGGATCAGCACGCTCAGGCGCTCGCCATCCGAACGCAGGCGGAAACCATCGGCATCGCGCTCGGTCAGGCCCAGGCCGTCCAGCAGTGCGTTAGCCTGGTCCGGGTCGTGCTCGATGTGCAGCGTCGTCCATTCTTCAGGGATGTAGGGATTCTCCGGCAGCGGCAGACCCGGGTACGGGCGGCCCAGACCGAAGTACAGCGCTTCGTTCATGCGGTCACGGTCGATACCAACCGACAGGGCAATGCGGAAGTCGCGGCTGTTGAACAGCTCATTCAGCACGGGGTCCTGAACGTTGCGGTTCGGCATCAGGGTCAGGTCGCTTGGGCGCAGCTGACCGGCGATCAGAGTTTTGTAGTTACCGGCTTCTTCGCCACCACGATACACGGCCAGGTCAGCAGCGTTGAGGTAGTAGGCTTCGAAGTCCAGGTCACCGGAGGAAGCGCGCAGGGTCATGGTCTGCTGGTCGCTGATGAGGGAAACGCTTACCTCATCAATGTACGGCAGCTGGTTGCCTTCGGGGTCAACCGCATGGTAGTAGGGATTGCGGCGGTAGATGGTGCGGTCGGTGGTTTCTTCCACCGGGATCCAGCGCCACACCCACGGGCGATCCGGTTCGTACCAGCGGGCTGGTGACAGATGGGCACGGAAAGCCTGTGTCCAGTCCTCAAAACCTTCTTCTTCCGCCAGTGAAGCAGCTTCGTCGCTGTAGTCTGCGTGCCATTGTTGCAGATAGTGCTTCGGCGCAAACAACTGCGGGTCGGACGAGAAGTAGGTACGGCCCAGACGGTCCAGAATGATGGGGTAGGGCTTGGGGAACTGAATGGTCAGTTCGTAGGGGCCAGCAGCCTCGAAGACCACCGGGCCTTCTTCAAAGGTCCAGAATGAACCGGGGCCGTTGGGGCTCAGCTCTTCGTTGTTGGCGACATCTTCCCACCAGAACAGAATGTCCTCGGTGGTCAGCGGCGCGCCATCCGACCATTTCAGGCCTTCGCGCAAAACAATCGTCAGTGCGCTGAGGTCATCATTGAAATAGAAATCCTTCGCCATATCGACGGTGATTTCCACGTTGTTCATGTCGTACTGGAACAAACCAGCCTGACGCAGCGTGGAAGCGCTCCACATGCTGGCGTTGGCCTCTGCGAAACGCATCGTGCCGCCGTGTACGCCAATTTCACTGACCGGTTCAACTACCAGCGGTTCCAGCGGCAGACGCTCTGCCACAGGCGGCAGTTCACCGGATTCGACCAGCGAGTCCAGCATGGGGGATTGTGTATACTGCATATCCTGTGCCGACACGCCCGAAAGCGCAACGAGCAGCAGCAGCATAAGGGCAAAAACTAAACTGAAACGGGATCGTAACATGTGAAGCTCCTCAAAAGTCTATTTACAGTGGAGATAAGATCTACCTGTAGCCTATGGATTAGCCCTTCGCATCACCTCCTTACCTGTTTATTTTTTATGAATAATCGCTATACCATATATGGTATACCAAGTTAGTAAAATAATGACCAGATTTGGCGTTACTTGTTGCTGTGCCCGTTTTCCAGCTGCATGCCACGCACATGAAACACCCCGACCGAGCGTTCGCAGGAGTTCTTCATGTGCCGTTCGATACTGGCCCGCGCGGCATCACGATCGCCCGAGTTCATGCACTTCACCAGGTCGCTGTGCAGGTTATACGTTTCTTCCCAGTCGTAATATTCTGCCGAATTCGCCATAAACATGAAGATCGGGCCGATCATCGAATGCAGCGTGTTCTTCAGGTGCAGGTTTTCCGCCTGTTCCCAGATCAGCGTATGGCCTTCGACATCGGCACGGGCAAAGGCGATATTGTCGCCGCTGGCAATCGACGCTTCCATCAGCTTAAGCGTCTCAACCTGGGCCGCCTGATAACGGGCGTTGGTGTTCTGGGTCGCCAGATCAACCGCCAGCCGCTCCAGTTCCAGGCGAACCGCATGCAGTTCGCGAATATCGCGCTCGGTCAGTTCAATGACGTAGCGGGCATCCAGCTTGCTGACGACAAGGCCCTCTTTTTCGAGCTGCATCAGTGCATCCCGCGCGGGGGCACGACTGACGCCCAGCAGTTCCGCAACTTCACGTTCCACCAGTTTGGTGCCAGTGGGAATCTGACCGCAGATAATTCTGTCACGCAAAATATCTGCTGCCTGATCCTTAAGACTGACTCGTTGTAGTTTCAAGTTATTGTCCGGTTAACTGCCTGCTGTCGCCAAGTTGACATATGGTATACCATGTTTCTGCAAGAGCGTCAAATTTTGGTGAAGGGTGTTTTTAACGGGCGGACACACCGGTCCGCCCCTACGGTTGTTGTTGAGCCAATGATCGGACAAGGCCCTAAAGGCTTACGCCTAAGCCGATAGTCGAAGCAAAAACCGCCGATGATCGCCCGGTCGGGCATTAGCAGCGGTTCCTCATGTACTTGGGTAGGATGTCAATTGCCTTTTAGGGGCGATTCGCGAATCGCCCTTACACAATGATGTAGCGGGTGAATTCAGTCAATAATCCTTAGTCGGGAGTAGGGGCGACCCAGCGTGGTCGCCCAGTGGGAGGGCACACGGACCCTCCCCTACTACCAACTACCAACTGCGACTACTGGCACAGGGCAGGGCGGTCTGATTTTATTCCGGGCTTTCGCCAGCGGCGTCCAAACGTTTTTTGGCTTCGGCATAGACATCAGCTGGCAGCGCACCGGCCTGGGCAATCGCCACGTTCTCCCGCAAATGATCCGGGCTGAGGGTGCCGACAATCGTCGTATGGCAGTGCGGGTGACTGAGTGTAAAGCGCAGCAAAAAGGCGGTGCGGCTTTCGCCAGGTTCCAGCAGCTCATCGAGTTTTGCCTTCTCGAAGGCAGTCCACCGGTCCTGATTGCCGAGGCCGCTGCCCGGTTCGCCACGAGCCACGCCACCGCGAATGATGATCCCGGCACCTGCCTCCGCCGCGCGGGTGATCAGGTTTTCGTGCCGTCGTTCCAGCGCGGAGTAGGGGATCTGAAACACGTCGAACACGCCCCAGTCGATATACGTCGCCAGATGCGGCGAGGTCGAGGAGCAGCCGATGTGCCGCACCACGCCGGACTGCTTGAGTTCGGTCAGCACGTCAACCAAGCCGTTTTGCTCGGTGGTGGCCACGTCCGGGTTGTGCAGTTGCAGCACATCCACATAATCCGTGCGCATTTTCATCAGCGAATCCGAGATATTGCGCATGATGTTTTCGCGCGTCCAGATATGCGGGGTCTCATCATGATCGCCCGCGAACTGCATATGACAGCCGCATTTGGTCGCGAGATAGTATTCATCGCGCCGGTCTGCCAGAAACTGCCCGATATACATTTCGCTCTTGCCATAGTCGTTGGCGGTGTCGATAAAGTTGATACCGGCATCGACCACAGCATTCAGGATCGTGTCAGCCTGTTCATCCGTGCAGGGTCGTCCACCCCAGATGCGCTTGCCGCGCACTTCCATTGCACCGTAGCCCAGTTGGGTAACTTCCAGCCCGGTGCGCCCCAGTGTTTTCTTTGGCAATGACATGGTTTATCCTCCTGTCTAACATTAAAGCAGACAGAGGATAACAAGTTTGTAGCGATCAGGAAAAGTCCATTGCAGGCCGCGGATGCGCCGCGCCTATAGCTCAGGTGGCTGCCAGCCGCCGAAGGTGCTTTCGACAAACTGGGCGACGGCCAGAGCGACATCTTCGCGCCAGGGGCGGGCGATCACCTGCACGCCGATGGGAAGGCCTTCCGGCGATGTCCCCGCCCGCACAACCACGCCCGGCCAGCCGGTGACATTATAGGTGGCGGTATAGGTGTACCCGGCCCGGTTCTGCGCATATTCGCCCACCTTTAAAGCGACGTTGGCGTTGGCGGGGCAGATGATGACGTCATAATCCTGCATGAACGCCAGCATCCGGCTGCGGAAATGATCGAGCGCGACCATGCGCTTTTCAAATTCGTCGCTGGGGATGGTGGGCATGTCGGTGATGTACTGGACATTGGGGCTGATCTGATCGGTGCCGGCCTGCCGGATGACGTTGAGATAGGCCTGACCGCCGGCCACCCGCGCCACGCTCTCCCAGATCGCCCAGGTATTTTCGATTTCCGGCGGACACTTTTCCTCCAGCAGCGCGACCTCAGACTCCAGCGATCGGGCGACAGCGCGCACCGTCTGGATGGTCTCAGCGGTGGGGGTCATCGCGCCATTGTCGGTGTGAAATGCGATCCGCAAGCGTTTGAGATCGACCGTCTGGGGGTCCTGCCAGGGCATGGGAACAATCGCCGGGTCCTGCCAGTCCGGGCCGGCGATGATCGACATAATCAGCGCCAGATCATCGACCGTGCGGCACAGCGGCCCGACCTGCTGGTAGGCGTCGGTCGCCCCGGCGGCATAGGGGATAATGTGCCCGGTGCGCGGCACCCGGCCTGATGTGGGTTTGATGCCCGCCACGCCGCAAAAATGCGCCGGTAAGCGGATGCTCCCGCCATAATCGCTGCCGATGTCGAACGGGGAGCCACCGCTGGCGACGATGGCTGCTGCACCGCCGCTGCTGCCACCGGGCGAGCGCGTGAGGTCATAGGGGTTATTGGTGCGCCCGTAAACCAGATTGTCCGGGTCGAACGACAGCGTGAGTTCGGAGGTATTGGTTTTGCCCATCAGGATCGCGCCTTCAGCCTTCAACCGGGCCACGACCATTGCGTCGTTGTCCGGCACGAAATGCGCGCGGCCCAGTGTCCCGGCAGTGGAAATCACCCCGGCGGTGTCGAACGAGTCCTTGATCGTCATGGGCACGCCATGCAGCCGCCCGACGCGCTCGCCGCGTGCCAGCGCATCGTCCGCTGCCCGTGCCTGCGCCAGAGCAGTATCGGCCACCAGTTGAACAACAGCGTTCAAACGGGGGTTCACCGCCTCGATGCGGCGTAAATACGCCTCGACAACTTCATAAGCGGTCACTTCTTTTTGGCGGATCGCCTGCGCCAGCGTCCGCACGGAAGCATAAATAATGGATTCCATGCCGTTCTATTCTCATGCGTGTATCGTCAGGTGTCGCGTCGTTATCATAGCCAATCGCCTGCACGCGTGCCAGCACATCCATGTTTCATTTCCGTATTGCTGCGCTCTCAACCCCCTCTAAATCTCCCCCGAATTCAGGGGAGACTTTTCATACCAGACCATTGGCATCCTCACACCGTGCTACTTTGTTCAACCGGGGCAGGTGGGTATAGTTGAAAGCCGTTTGCAGCATCATGAGAAGACAGGAAACATGACCACACTTGGGATTGGAACTTACGCGGTTGCCTGGGCCATCGGTGTACCCGGTTACATGCCCACGCAGCCGATGACGCTGGCGGCCTTTTTACAGCGGGCGGCGGATCTGGGGCTGAAGCTGGTCCAGATTGCGGATAATCTGCCGCTTGACCAGCTCACCCCGGCGCAGCGCAATCAGGCAGCAGCTGAGGCAGCACGGCTGGGGCTGGCGGTTGAAGTGGGGACACGCGGCATCGCGCCGGATCATCTGCGTCTGTATCTGCAACTGGCGCAGCAGTTCGGATCGCCGATTGTGCGCACGGTGGTCGACACCGCCAGCCATCACCCGGAGCCAGCCGAGATCGTCACAACAGTCAAGGGCGTCATCAAGGACTATGAAGCCGCCGGGGTCACGCTGGCGATTGAAAATCATGACCGGTTCAAGGCGCGCACCCTGGCCGACATCATCCGGCAGATTGACAGCCCGGCAGTGGGCATCTGTCTTGATACGGTCAATTCGTTTGGGTCGCTGGAAGGGCCGGATGTGGTGGTCGAGGCGTTGGGGCCATACGTGGTTAACCTGCACATCAAGGATTTTATGATCCGGCGGGCGGACCACAACATGGGCTTTCTGTTGTCCGGCACACCGGCAGGGCAGGGCAGTCTGAATATCCCCTGGCTGCTCGACCGCCTGACACAGTTTGGCTGCCGCTACAACGCCATTCTGGAGCTGTGGCCCACGCCAGAACCGGCCATCGCCGATACGATTGCCAAAGAAGCCCAGTGGGCCGTCGAAAGCGTGGCCTATCTGCGGCGCTATCTCGCGGATGAGGGTTAGATTTGCTGCATGTCCAGCCACCTACAGCCCAAAAAGTGACGGGTGCCGGGTGCTGAATTTCCGAGCTTCAAGCGGCGATACGTATCCCCAACAACCTTTGCGTCCGTACTCAAATCAAAGCATCAGGGGCGTAGCACTGAGGTCTATCGGGTACGCTACGCCCTGACATGGTTTTCAGATGATCGTGTCTGCCCTGAAAACTGACCGCTAAAAGCCAAACCCCATCAGGTCCGGTTCTTCATCGGTGACGAGGTCGATCAGCGCCAGCATCAGATAGCCCACGCCATCGACGGCATCATACCGGTCTTCGCCGGTGTGACTGCGAAACATGCCGCAATCAAACAACTGCTCCATAGCCTGCTGCGCCAGCGCGTCGGCCTGCTGGTGATAGGGCTGGTGGTCGAAGGTGCGGCTGGCCCGCAGCAAAAAGCGAATGGCGCGGCCATAATGCTCGGCATAGCGGATGCTGCCATCCGGGTTCTGGCTTTCTTCATCAATGATGCGCGCCCAGCGGTGAACCGCCTGCTCGAATGCCGGGTTGCCGGTCTGCTCGTACAGGCTGACGCAGCTATCCGCCAGCGCCGTTGGATAATCATGCGTGGGGAAGAGGGCGTTCCAGATGTCGGCATATACCCCCGGCTGATAGGTTGTCTCCTTGTCGCCGGTCTGCGGCGTGCCATCGGCGACATTCAGGCGACCATAATAGCGGTTGGCCCCTTCATCATAACCATATTTCAGATACGCCAGCACTGCCGGAGCCGCCATCTCGCCAAATTCCGCCACGCCGGTATAAGCCTGCGCCCGCAGCAGCGAACTGGCCCACAGACCGACCTCGGTGGTGCTGGTCACTTTGTCCCAGCGTTTGGAATCGCGTGAATTTTCGATCAGCCCGGTTTCGGGGTGACACCCCGCAAAGCTGTAGCGTGCGATCTTCAGCGCCAGATCACACAGCGACGAATCTTTCGTTTTGGCGTACAACCATGCCAGCGTCTCCGCCAGAATGCCGCCCGCCTCGATGAAGTCATAGCTCTGGCGGTTATCCGCATGGCGGTTGAAGCCGCCTGTTTCCGCATCGAAGACATGTTTTTCGCCAACGCGCCGAATCGCCAGTTCCGTCAGGGCCGGGTTTTGCTCCCAGAACAAGGCCCATGCCGGGGGTACCGGGCGAATCTCATGTAAATAACTGGTTTCGGTCGAAAAGTCCACCGGCTCCGGGGGATGGCGGCCATCCAGAAAGCGCACCGCCGTACCCTGAACCACATCGTAGTAATAATGATTGCCCCAGACGAACAAACCATTATTCGCCACACAGCGCAGCAAGAAGTCCTGCACGTAGGCTTCACCGGCCTGCTGATACGCCGGGTTGCCGGTCACACGGCTGAGGTGATGCGCGGCCACCACCTGCGGTTGATCCCAGTAGAGTGTCGATCCGCGCGGCGCATCGATGAGGCGATACACGCGCTGGCCGATATGGGGTGGGCGGGTGTCGTCTGCCGGGTATTTGCCGGTGCGAATATCGAGCGACGCCATCCACATGGCATTCGGGTCGGGACCAAAATCGGCAGTGCCGCTGGTGATGATCTTGTCCAGGTGCTGGCACATCAGATCGAGGTAGTCGGGCATCATGGAGTCCTCAGCTTTTGCGATCAACTTCTTAGTTGGTATATGTTCGTTGGGGCCATTGCCCCCATAATCATCCTGGTCACACCTCACCCCGCCTCGCTCTGCTCGTCACCCCTCTCCGAAAGGCAACCGCAGGTTGACAGGGGGTGAGGTATCTAATAAAAGTTAAGACTACGATATCCCCGCCAGATCAAGTTCTTCGGCGAAATGACAGGCGACCTGATGCCCGTCGGGCAGGGTACGCAGCGGCGGGCGTTCGATTTTGCAACGGTCCTGGGCGTACCGGCAGCGCGGGTGAAAATAGCAACCGCTGGGCGGGTCGGACGGGTCGGCGACGTCGCCTTCGAGCAGGATACGCTTCGATTTGCGGCGCGGGTTGGGGCGCGGGATGGCGGACAGCAGCGCCTCGGTATAGGGGTGCTGCGGCTGGGCGAACAACTTCTTCGCCGGGGCCACCTCGACCACCTTGCCGACATACATCACCGCGACCCGGTGCGCGATATATTCCACCACGCTCAGGTCATGCGAAATAAACAGGTAGGTCAGCCCCATTTCCTTCTGCAATTCAAGCATCAGGTTGAGGATTTGCGCCCGAACCGACACATCCAGCGCCGATACCGCTTCATCCGCGACGATCAGCTGCGGGTCGAGCGCGAGGGCGCGGGCGATGCCGATGCGCTGGCGCTGTCCACCACTGAACGCATGCGGGTAGCGCTTCATAAATTCCGGGCGCAGGCCGACGCGGTTCATCAACCCGGTGACACGATTTTCCAGCGCGCTGCCGTCGGCGATCTGGTGGATACGCAGCGGTTCCGCCACGTTGTCAAACACCGTCAGGCGCGGGTTGAGCGAGGCGAACGGGTCCTGAAAGATCATGCGCACTTCGCGGCGATACGGCTTCAGTTCGGCCCGGCTCAGTTTCGCCAGGTCGACCTCGGCCGCACCCTGACCGTTGTACAATAGATGACCGTCCGTCGGTTGGTAGGCGCGCACAATGCAGCGGCCCAGCGTCGTCTTGCCACAGCCGCTTTCGCCGACCAACCCCAGCGTTTCGCCGCGCTGAATCGTGAGCGTGACATCATCCACCGCGCGCACATGGCCGCTGACGCGCTGAAGAAAGCCGCGCCGGATAGGAAAGTGCATTTTCAGATTCTGGATTTCCAGCAGGTTCGAGTCGCTCATGCGGGGGTTTCTTCCTCATATAGCAGGCAGCGCACCATGCGGCCATCGGGCATCCGGGTCAGCTTCGGATGAACACGGTCGCAGCGCCCCGGTATCATCTGGTCGCAGCGCGGGTGAAACGGGCAGCCTGTAGGGCGGTCAAATGGGTCGGGGATGCTGCCTTCAATCGTCGCCAGTTCCTGTTCGCGGCCTTCGCCCAACATCGGGATCGAACGCAGCAGCGCCTGGGTGTACGGGTGCAGCGGTTCAAAAAAGAGCGAGTCGACATCGGCCTGTTCAACCACTTCGCCCAGGTACATCACGACGACTTCGTTGCAGGTTTCGGCCACCACACCCAGATCATGGGTGATGAGCATGACCGTCATGCCGAACTGCTGCTGCAAGTCCTTCACCAGTTCGAGGATTTGCGCCTGCGTCGTCACATCCAGCGCGGTTGTTGGTTCATCAGCGATGAGCAGGGCAGGGGTGCAGGCCAGTGCCATCGCGATCATCGCCCGCTGGCGCATCCCGCCGCTGAGCTGAAAGGTGTACGAGTCGATGCGCATTTCTGGCCGGGGGATACCGACCAGCCGCAGCAGCTCGATGGCACGGAGCCGGGCCTCACGCTTGCTCATGTGCAGATGCAGCCGCAGCACTTCGATGATCTGAAAGCCGATGGTATGCACCGGGCTAAGCGAGTTCATCGGTTCCTGAAAGATCATGGCGATGCGGTTGCCGCGAATATCGCGGATTTCCCGGCTGAAGTCGCCCATCGTCGCCAGATCAACAAAATCCGGCGTGCCGTTCTCGCTGCGGTTGAAGCGAATCTGGCCGTCCACGATTTCGCCCGGCTTGGTGATCAGCCGCAAAATCGACAGCGCCGTGATGCTCTTGCCACAGCCACTTTCGCCAACAATGCCCAGCGTGGTGCCGCGCCGCACCGTAAAGTCGACGCCATCCACCGCCCGCACGACCCCTTCGTCGAGGTGAAAATGCGTCTTGAGGTTGTTCACTTCCAGTAATACGTCGTTGCTGTTCATGGGTACATCTCTCTACATATAGGGGTCAGCGGCGTCGCGGATGCCATCACCCAGAAAGTTGAGCGCCAGCACGGCGACGATGACGGCAATCGCGGGCGTCAGCAGCCAGGGTGCGGTCGCCACCGAACGCAGATTTTGCGCCTCTTGCAACAGCACGCCCCAGCTGATCGTCGGCGGACGCAGGCCCAGGCCCAGAAAGCTGAGGGCGGTTTCCGCCAGAATCATGCCGGGGATCGCCAGGGTCAGCGACGCGATGATGTGACTGTAGAAGGCGGGCAGCATGTGCCGGAACATAATGCGCTGCTGGCTGGCGCCATCCAGATCAACCGCCGTCACGAAGTCTTCACCCCGCAGCGACAGATAGCGGCTGCGCACCACGCGGGCCAGGTCCGTCCAGCCGATGAACGACAGAATGATCGTGATCGCCAGGTACATCTGCAACGGCGGCCAGGTGAGGGGCAGCGCCGCCGCCAGCGCCATCCACAGCGGAATGGTCGGCAGCGAACGGATAAATTCAATCAGCCGCTGGATGAGGTTGTCCACCCAGCCACCATAATAGCCAGAGATGCCGCCCAGAATAATGCCGATGACCAGGCTGATCGTCACACCGATAAGGCCAATCGACATTGAAATGCGCGCGCCGTAGATGATGCGGCTCAGGACATCACGCCCCAGCCGGTCTGCGCCTAACAGAAACATAGGGTCGTCTTCATCCACCGGGCCGACCAGATGAATATTGGTGTCGATCAGGCCCAGCAGCTTGTAGGCATGGCCCTCGGCAAAGAAACGGATCGGGATGACCTGTTCTTCATCCAGCACAAAAGTACGGCTCATCGACTCGGTGTTGACTTCGACCTGATAGCCGTTGACGTGCGGCATAAACTGGCCCTCATGGAACCAGTTGATCGGTTGGGGTGGGGCATAGGTGTAGCGGGCCGCGAAGGCCTCCGGGTCGAACGGCGCGAAAAATTCCGCCGTCAGGGCGACGCCGTAAATCAGCAGCACCACCACCGCGCTGAAAACCGCCAGCCGGTGTTTGCGAAATTTCCACCAGATCAACTTCCACTGCGGCGCGACATACAGGCTCAGGTCTTTATCGGGCATTTGCTGCGGCCCGGCAGCCTGCATATCGTTGGGGGAAGCGTTGATTTGCACGATAGTTCCTCTGTTTGGTCGAACACGTTAACGATAACGGATGCGCGGGTCCAGCCACGCCAGCAGAATGTCGGACACCAGCGTGCCGACCACCGTCAGCAGGCTGAGCATGAGCACGAACGTCGCCGCCAGATACATGTCCTGGCTTTGCAGCGCGTTGAGCAGCATGGGGCCGGTCGTCGGCAGGTTGAGCACGATGGCGACGATGACGGTACCGGATACCAGCCCCGGCAGCACCCAGCCCACCGTACTGATGAACGGGTTGAGCGCCACGCGCACCGGGTAGGTCATGATCACGCGCCATTCCGGCAGCCCTTTGGCCCGTGCCGTAATGACGTACGGTTTTTTCAGTTCATCCAGCAGGTTGGCCCGCATCACACGGATCAGCCCGGCGGTACCGGACGTGCCCAGAATCAGCACCGGAATCCACAGGCGCGACAGCATATCCACCACTTTGCCCATGCTCCAGGGCGCGTCGGCGTATTCCGGCGAGAACAAGCCGGTCAGCGTGACGCCAAACACCTTGAGGCCGATATACAGCATGATGAGTGCCAGCAGAAAATTGGGCACCGCCAGCCCGATAAACCCGATGAACGTGGCGATATAGTCGCCCAGCGAGTGCTGGCGAACAGCGGAATAGATGCCGATGGGGAAGGCGATCACCCAGGTAATCAGCAGCGTCGATATGGAAACAATCAACGTCAGTTGCAGGCGCGACGGCACGATCTCGCTGACCGCCGCGTTCCACTGGAAGGACCGGCCAAAATCACCCGTGACCACGCCACTCATCCACTTCATATACTGCACGGGCATCGGGTCATCCAGACCATAGCGGCTGCGCAGGTCCTGAATCTCGGTTGGGGAAAGTTCCTCGCCGGTGGCCCGCAGCGAAGCGGCATAAGCCGTTGCCCAATCGCCGGGTGGCAGCTGGATGATGATGAACGCGACCACCGATACGGCGATCAGGTTCGGGATGGTCCAGACGAGGCGGCGTAACAGATAACTTACCATAAGCGGTCTTTCGGTCTTTTTGTTACCGACTAAATACACATAACAATTTCAATCAGGTAGGGGTGATTCGCACGCAAAGGGCATAAACGAATCGCCCCTACGAACATCGCACACCACAGCCAGGGTAGGGGAGGGCCAACGTGCCCTCCCACTGGGCAACCACAGTGGGTTGCCCCTACACATGCCTGCGCGTAACGACATTGGGTTACGGCTTACTCCACCTTGAAGAAGGTGTACACATTCACCGGGCCGGGCGAGGCGAACGTCCACGATGAGTAGATTGTATCGGGCACATTGCGCATCGCATTGCTGACGACACCAAAACCATTCGGCGGTGTACTGATGCCGATGACGTAGAACTGATCCGCCGTGATATCGAGCAGTTCCATCACATAGGCGGCCTGCTGTTCGGCGTCCGGCGTGGTTTTGACCAGGTCCCACAGTTCCCACTGGCGATAAATCTGTTCGTCCTGCGGGTCGAGCGCGAACGGTTCGGAAGCGTTGTCGCCAGAAGCCTCAACTTCGGCTGCGGCCTCAACTTCACCGATGGTACGCTCGTCACCGTTGTACCAGGCTGCCCAGCGCAGCGCCTGATGGCTGGTCGCGCTGTAGGGGAAGTAGTTGTTCGGGTTGCTCAGCACGTCGATACCGGCATGACCGGGGTAGGCGGCCACATCAAAGTCGAGCACGTTGACGCGGGCCTCGAAGTTGTTGCGGTCCAGCACGCGCGGCAGCACTTCAATGCCGACTTCTTCCCAGTAGTTGGCCACGATGTCGACGATGTCGGCCTGTTCCTTGAAGCTTTCGACCGCCGCCAGTGTGAATGAGATGCGGTTGCCATCCGGCCCCAGACGGTAGCCTTCGGAGTCGCGCTCGGCATAACCGGCCTGATCCAGATACTGGTTGGCCAGGTCGACATCGAACTCGGTGTACTGGGTTGCCAGTTGTTCGTGATAGAAGGGCGTATCGGGCAGGGGGGCCGCCTGATGCGGGATACCCTGGCCCACGTACATGACGTCGATCAGCTCCTGCCGGTCAATGGCATACGACAGGCCGATGCGGAAATCCTTGTTATTGAAGATTTCGTTCAGCACCGGATTTTCGTGGTTCAGGTTGAAGCGCAGGATCGCGGCGTTGCTGTTTTCCACGATGGTGTTGAAGAAGTCAAAGTCACCGGTTTCGCGTGATTCGAACAGGAAAGCCTTGTTGGTCGTCCCGAAGGCACCGATATGACGTTCCTGCATATCCAGTTGACCAGCGGCAGCTTCCAGCAGCATGGTCTGCGAGTCCTGGAAGACGGTGATATTCACGTAGTCCAGATACGGGTACTGCTGACCTTCGGGGTCCACGCGCCAGAAGTAAGGGTTGCGCTCGAAACGAATGACAGACGTATCCGGACGAACAGCCTCGGCCGGCATGAAGGCGTACAGCACTGGCACGGCAGGGTCCCAACGGCCCACGCTGCCCAGCGCGCCACCTTTGCTTTCGAAATACTGCGGCCATGTCTCGAACCCGGCAGCCGTCGCTTCCTCGGCCACGTTTTCATTATAAGTGGCGTGGAACTGCTCGAAGTAATGGCGGGCGTACATGGTGATGAACAGATTGCCGGGGAAGGGCAGTTGGCGCAGGAACAGGCCGTTCGGCTCTGCAAACTGGAAGACGACCGTGTAGTCGTCCGGCGCAGTCACCACTGCCGGTTCGCCGCCAGCCATCAGAATATCCGGTGGGGCGCTGCTGATGTCGGTGTTCATGGCGACATCTTCATACCAGAACACGATGTCTGCCGAGGTGAACGGGACACCGTCCGACCATTTCATACCTTCACGCAGGGCGAAGGTGAAGGTCGTGCCATCTTCGCTGACTTCCCAGTCTTTGGCCACACCGGGAACCACGCCACTCCAGTCCGGCGCCCAGCGAATCAGCGGTTCATAGGCAAAGGTGCGGCCCATCGTCCAGGTGTCGTTGACACCATTCGCCGCTACCCGCCACGTACCACCATACTGGCCGATCTCCAGCCCGGCGACCACTTCCGGTTCCACCGGCAGACGATCTTCAACTTTGGGCAGTTCACCAGCGGCCACGCGCTCGGCCAGCATGGGTGCTTCGGTATAGGTCATATCCTGTGCGCTGACCATCGACAGCGACAGGCTGCAAACAATCAACATCAAGCCTGTAACAAGGCGAAGTTTCATGTGTAGATCTCCTTAAATAATGAATACTCTTACGGCATTGGCCCAGAGGCTTCTTTTTGCGCTATGATGGTCGGTAGGCTAATCCTTTCTCCTTTGATGGGATGAACGATGAACGCGCACCTACAGATGTGAGCGGCCAGGCAAACCCTGGGGTCGCGCGTTTATCGGGCCTGCCTCAGGTTGACTCTCGTATCACAATCGACGATGGCACCAGAGATAACCACGTTCGATGATCGTGGGGATTTTCCAGTAATTGGCACAGTCGTTCGGCAGCCAGCACCCCGACCATGCGCATATTTGATTCGACCGTTGTCAGCGACGGGTTGGCAAAACGGGCGTTGTCATAATTGTTGAACCCCGTTACTGCGATGTCATCAGGCACTTTGCGCCCGGTTTCCATAATGGCGCGCATCCCGCCTATCGCTGTGTCATCGGTCGCATAGATAATGGCATCCAGCTCCGGCTTGCGCTTGAGCAGCGTGAATGTCTGCTGGTAGGCGCTTTCGGCGTCGAAATCCGCCGAGATAAATTGATCGGGCGTGTAGGGCAGGTTATGCACCGCCAGCCCCAACCGGTAAGCCTTGTATTTCTCGGCACTGGTCGAGGTTGTGCTCGGCCCGCCGACCATACCGATCCGCCGCCGTCCGCGCTCGACCAGATGCTCCACCAGCGCCTGAATACCGTGCAGGCTGTCCACCATCACGCAGTTGGCCTGACGGGGGAGGATATGCGCACCGGCCATAACGAACGGTTTGTTCTGCTGGCACAGGACATCAATGAAGGCTTCGCTCTGGATGCCGCCGACAACGATCATGCCGCGAAAGGGCACACGCGGTAATTCCACGTCCTTTTTTTCCACATCGGTACGCTGGGTATGGTACAGGTATGGCTCCAGACCCAGATCACTCAGGACAGAATAAATGCCCTGAATAATCTCGAAGTCGGTGCCGGTGGGTTTGGTGTTCTTGCCCAGGTAGTAATTGCTGCGGTGCAGCAGCAGGATCATGTCGTCCGCAGACGTGTCTTCAGCTTGTTTGGGGGCACCCCGCAAATGTTCGATGGGGTAACGCAGTTCAGCAGCGGTCTGCTGGATGAGCGCGCGTGTGCGTTCATCGACATAGGGGTGGTTATTGAGTACCCGCGACACGGTCGAGATCGACACATTTGCACGCCGGGCAATATCACTTTGTGTAATCCGCATTCGTTAATCTACTTCAGCAATCACAAATTTTTCTGCAATATTGCAATTTGTTATAGCATAGTTTCTGCAAATCATGGGGTTTTGCTGCAAATTCTGCAAATGTTTTGCAAAAACGCAGGCGGCGGGGCAGTCTGTAAGAACACTTATCATGGGGTGATATTACTCTTGATAAGAGTTGTTATCACGGAGTAACGTCAATTAGCGCTGCTGGGAGGGCATGCCTGGGAAAACAAAAAGGGCATAGTGTGTGCTATGCCCATTGCAGAAATAGAAACTTGTGCTGATTTACAATTTAAGCAGTTCGGAGGTGGCCACGTTGAGCTGAACGACCCCTTCATTCACGAATCTAATTTGACTGCCCAGCGCACAGTACGTGACGCCTTCGTTGTCATTGCCAACTTTGATGAAGCCGGCGCGCATCAGCTGGGTGCGAATGGAGTCGGGTGCTTTTTGCAGATCCCCTTGTTCCACTACCATATCTTCCTCAAGCGTATCATGGGGGAACTGAATGAAATTGACATGGCCCACCTGATGATTGTCGTTATCAAAAACGGGCATCCCCTGCTCGATGGCAGCCAGATGATCATGCGCGTAACCAATATCGTGGTCCTGATCCTGATGGCTCATCCTGTTGACTCCTATAAAATGATACGGACTTGAGCTTATGTTACTCGGAGTCATGGCTTACCCCATGCGGCACATGGGCTGTTCCGTACTAGGTCAGGCTCCCTACTATTCACCCCCTCAGCTACAAACCACCCTGCCCTGTTTGTCTCGCCAACCCAGAAGCGAAAATACAGTCCCGCATCGTTGCATTATGTAAGGATAATGTATGTAATCATCTTTGAAAATCTGCCGAAGCTGTCAACTGTCTACGGCACCTGATATGATGGTTGCGCCACCGGACGAACCAAAGGACGGATTACAGTATGTTCCCGGTTTTTGCAGTCACCACACGCGGGCTGGAAGCTCTCAGCGCCGCCGAAATGCAGTCAAATGGCTTTACGGTCACAGGTACCCGCTACCGCCGTGTCGAGGCAGCCTGCACTACGCTCGATTCGGCTGCAAATCTGCGCACGGTCGATGACGTGTTTTTTCGACTGGATCAGTGGCATGATATCCGCCATACACGCGATCAATTGCAGCACCTCAGGCAGCTTACTGCCGCGCTCGATCTGGGGCCAGCCCTGGCTGCTATTGCGACTCTGCGCCCCCTGCCCCACCGCCTGAGTTTCTCCATCACGGCCAATTACGTCGGCAAGCGCAATTATTCTGTGCCAGAGATCAAGACGCAGATGGCGGACGGTGTTCTGTCGCAGCACGGCCACTGGCGCTATGTCGAGGAAGACGACGCTGCCGACCTCAATCTGCGCCTGTTTCTGGAACACACCGAAGCGACGGTTGGTGCGCGGCTGCTCGCGCATCCCTTACACCGCAGGCCGTATAAACAGCATCATGCGCCAGGCTCACTGAAGCCGACGGTCGCTGCCGCCATGCTGCAACTGGCGCAGGCGGAACCCGGCCAACACCTGATCGACCCGTTTTGCGGCGCGGGCACGGTCCTGATCGAAGCCTCGTTAGCGGGGTTGAACGCCGTTGGCGGCGATATCGACGCGGATGTGCTGCAATACGCCGCAGCCAATGCCCGGTCAGCAGACCTGCGCCCTGGCCTCATGCAGTGGGATGCCACCCGGATCCCCCTACCCTGCTCCAGCATGGACCTCGCCATCACGAATCCACCCTGGGGCCGCCAGATCACGGTGGACGCCAGCCTGACCACCCTGTATCAGCGTGCCTTTGATGACATGCGGCGCGTCGTCCGGCCCGGCGGCCATATCCTCATCCTCACCACCTACCCCGACCTCATTCCCGCTGTACCCGACGACCAGTTGGAAATCAGCGTCTTCGGCCAGAACCCGGTCATCCTGCACTATACCAACGCCTGAGCCAATACATCGATTTCTATGAAATTTATAACATGTCATTATTGACATATCATCCAAATGAGCGTAAGCTGATGGCATGCTCAAATACATTCTGCTTGGCTTTCTCAATTATCAACCGATGACGGGTTACGAGCTGAAAAGCATTATTGACAACTCGACGATGCATTTTTGGCACGCGTACCACAGCCAGATCTACACTATGCTGCGCAAGCTGGAAGACGATGGCCTGCTGGTTTCTGAAGTGGACGACGAAGCGGATAAGCTCAACCGGCGTACCTATACCATCACGGCGGCTGGCCAGCACGAGTTGCAGGCATGGCTGGCGACCAGTATGGCGAATGTGGCCCCGGTGAAAGAAGAACTGCTGGTGCGGGTCTTTTTCTCGGCCCAGCGTGCGAACGCCGATATTCTGGATGAACTGCGCCATCAGCGACGGCTGCACCAGAACCAGCTAAACGAGTATCGGGCGCTGGCACCAGACCACTTACAGGACCGCTATGACAGCGCGACCCAGCGCGACGCCCTGTTCTGGTCATCCACGCTTAAGTTCGGCATCGCGTATGAGGAAATGTACCTCGCGTGGCTGGATCAACTGATTACGACGCTGGAATCGCAAGCATAAATCCGGGATTTTGAGCCACATCTGTATCGAAAATTGGCGATTACATCCAATTTTATATGTCACTTTTGACAGGTCAATAATATCGTAATCGGAGGAGACATGAGTCCTGAAACGATCCAGACCATCGGTATCATTCTGTTGACAGTGCCCACCATCCAGTTTGGTGGCTACTCGCTGCTGCGTTTTCTGACCACTGGCGCGCCGGGTTACCGCGATAATCCGATGAGGCGCAGCATGTTCACCGCGGGTCACGCCCATGCTGGCGTGATTGTTATCCTGTCAATCGTCGTACAGCCCCTGGTCGATTACGTTACCCTGCCCGCGTTCTGGCAGCTGCTGGTGCGCACAGGGACACCGTTATCCGCTATCCTGATCTCGGCGGGGTTCTTCCTGTCGGTTGCCCGGCCCAGTGCCACCCGCCCCAATCGTCTGATCTGGCTGATCTACATCGGCGCGCTGCTGCTGGCCATCAGTGTGCTGACGCTTGGCATTGGTTTGCTAACCGCCGCATAGGCCACCACCGGCGGTGCATTCAGGTTTTCAGAGGTCGCAATGGGAGGGTGCGCGGCTGCCCTCCCCTATCCCACTTCTCCAGTCTGACCCGGTATGCTTCTGTGTGGTCCTGCGCTGCTAAGACACCCAAAACGCACCCTTGCTGTGCCCGAACGAAAGTGCTATATTACCGCCATTGAATTTCCTCCAAATACCATTTCTTTCTGGTTCGTTGGACAAGTGCATAAGAGGTTTTTCCATGCTGTCGGATGTGGTCACAGCTCTGGTGATTATCGGCGCGGTGGTGGCTCTCTGTGTTCTCGGCATCCATTACTGCCGCTGTCTTCCTGAATTTTCCGACTCGTAGCCCTACATCAAACCCACTGAACGCCCGTACAAACTGCGGGCGTTTTTTATGCCGCAACCGGTCCGTGTTCCACGCTATAATGCGCCTCTATCCACTACAAGACAGGAAGCATGACCATGCACCGGCAGCACCTGATCGACACGATCAGCCAGGCGGTCAACACGGCCCTGCAAGCGAACCAGCCATTTGATGAAGCCACCGTCGCCCCACTGCGAGAACAGGATAGTGCGTTATACGATCAGATCATGGCGGCCTATCACGCAGCCGCGCACCCAACCACCTTTTATCAGGTGCCCATCTGGCAGCCGGATGACCGCTTCGAGCAAGCCTATGCCTTGCTGGAACACACCTTTACGCCGGATGTGCTGGACCCGCGCCGGAATTTTGTCGATTATCTGCGCGACCTGACCGGACCGCCTGATGATTTTGTGATTTTGGGCCGTTTCTGGCGCGCTTCCGGCAGGCACACCTACACGCCCGCCGGCGAACTGGCGCAGTTTGCCTTCGACCCGCTGGTGAGCACCGAAAGCATTGCCGCCGTGATCGTGGGTGAATATATCTCGCTGGCAGCATACACCGGGCAGCCGGTCGGCCTGGGCGGGATCAGCTATCTGGCGACGCGCCCGGCGCTGCGGCGGGGTCAGGGTCATGGCACGGCGCTGACCGATGCGCTGGAAACCGCCATGCGTACGTGTGCCGCCCACAACGGCGAAACGCTGAGCTATATGGTGCTGGAAAGCGAAAGCCGCGCCCGCCACTACTGGGCCAAAAAAGGCTATCGCTACCCGCGCGACAGCCGCTATGTCCAGCCGCCGCTGGCATACGACCCGCAGACCGGCGTCCCCATTCTGAACCCCGCGCCCGAAACCTTCATGCTGAAATTCATGGATGCGGCCACGCCGCCCGCCATTGATCGTGATGAGCTGCTCTTGCTGGTGCGGGCCATCTACGAAAATCAGTACTGCCCTACCCTGCCCACCTCCGCCGCCACCGAACGCGTGCGCCATTATGTGCTGGATACCCTGTTCGGCCAGTTTGCTGAATCCATTGCCGGGCCGGGCCAGCAGGTCGATCTCATCTGGCCGCCTGCCGCCGAAGATTGATCTTACCGGGATGGCCGACATTCGGGTATGCTCATAGGCAGTCAGCAACTCGATTTGCCGCCAGATCGCGCGCCGGACAAAATCAATTGTTGCACAAAACATATCTTAAAAAACATCACTGAAAGGTAGTCGTATGACTCATACATCCGATATTCAACGCCCACCCAAAGAGATTATTGACGGTCTGGCCCACATTGGCAGCGCCACCGCCGCCGGTGAACTGAGCCGCCTGGGCATCCGTGACCCGCAGATTCGCGGCCCGCTGCCCTATTCCGCTGGCAAAACGGTTGTCGGCCCGGCACTCACGCTCCAGTTCATGCCCAAGCGCGAAGACCAGTACGGGCAGGATGAATATGCCGACCCGGAGAAGCAGCTTCACCGTCATGTCCTGTATCACACCCAGCCCGGCGATGTCGTCGTCGTGGATGCACGCGGCGACCTGGGCAGCGGTGTCTTTGGCGAAATGATGCTGACCTACTTCAAGGGGCGCGGCGGCGCAGGCGTGGTGATCGACGGGTGTATCCGCGATTATCCGAAGGCCAAGGACCTGGGGCTGGGGTTGTGGCTGCGCGGGGTGACGCCAAACTTCCACACCCAGACCAATATCATGCCGTTTGCTGTGAATGTGCCGGTAGCGTGCAGCAACGTGCTTGTCATTCCCGGCGACATCATCGTGGCGGATGATGATGGCGTGGTCGTCGTGCCGGTCAAGCTGGCCCCGGAACTGCTGGCAAAGGCTAGTGAGCACCACGACTGGGAAGAATTCTCCAAAATCAAACTGTCCGAAGGCGGTGATCTGCGCAAGTATTACCCCCTGCGCGACGATGCCCGCGCCGAGTACGAGGAATGGCGCAAAACCAATCAGTAAGCGGCAATATCCGCACCAGTGAGGATGCCTGTCGAGTATGGGCGTCCTCTTTACTTGGTTCGATAATGATCCTCTCGTACCAGGGCATACACTTCAACGTCCTGGCTCCGGCCCCGGTTAAACCACGCCCCGCGCGCCACACCTTCATATTGATAACCGCACTTCTCAGCGATCCGTTTGGATGCAAGGTTATCGGGATGAATAATCAGGCGAATGCGATTGTGTTTCATCCGGTCGAAAAGATAGCCCGTCAGGAGCATGACCGCCTCGGTTGCGATGCCCTGCCCCCGGTGTGCTTCGCTATAGATCTGGTAAGACAACTCCAGTTCGTCCAGATACGCAACGGTTTCAAAAAATTCGATATGCCCCAAAATTTCATCAGCGTCATTCACGATCAGCAGCATGCCCTCGCGGTTTTCCCAGAAACCTGTTTCCTGAAGCGACGCTTGAAAACTGGTTCAGCCATGACACCCGTTGGAAAGTAAGCACCCCGGTTCTTGATGGCTTCATGAAACGCATACAAGCGATCAAGATCCCCTTCTCGCACGGTTCTTAATTGGATGGTGTTCCCGGTGAGCATCCCGATTCTCCTGTTCATGACTATCACCAACTATATAATACATGCAACAAATAAACTCAACGCACTCTCAAGTTGGTGTTCCGCAGCCCCCTGCCCTGCCAATGGTCTGTTGTGGTCACGCGTGAGTGACGGTATAAACACACCAATAAGATTTTTTGAACAACTGCCTCATTGGAGAATATCCTTGATGAAAGCCATTTTGAACTACGGGGCTGGTGATCTGCGGCTGGAATCCATCCCGGTACCCCAGGCGCAGGACGATCAGGTGCTGCTGAAGGTGCTGGCCTGTGGCATCTGCGGCGGCGAATACAAACTGGCGAAGGCCAGCAACGGCGCGACACCCGCGGCGGCCGGCATTATCCCCGGCCATGAGATTATCGGCGAAGTGGTGCAATCCGCGACAGATACGCTCCCGGCGGGGACCCGCGTGGCCGTGTCGCCCAACTACAGCTGCGGCCTGTGCGAAGCCTGCCGCACCGGGCACCTGTACCTGTGTGTCAACCGCCCCAAACGCACGGCGGAGATCGGCGGCGGCTATGCCGACTACGCGCTGGTGTACCCCGGCCAGTGTTACGCCCTGCCCGACGATCTGGAAACACTCGATGCCGCCATCACCGAGACACTGGCCTGCTGCCTGCATGGTGTGGAAAAGGTGAACATTCAGCCCGGTGAGCGCGTGCTCATCATCGGGGCCGGAGCCAACGCGCAGTTATTCGTGCAGATCGCGCGCATTCGCGGGGCCTCGTTTGTGATGGTGGTGGACAACCTCAAGGATCGCACCGAGATGGCGCTGTCACTGGGTGCGGATATGGCCGTTGACGCGGCGGAACAGGACCCGCTGGCAGCTTCACCGTTGCTGAGCAATGGCGCAGATGTGGTCATTGTCAACCGGGGCCGCCCCGAAGCCGTCACCGATGCGGTCAACTGGTGCGCCAGCAGCGGACGCGTGCTGTGTTACGGCGTGCCCCCGGCAGGCATCCCCGCCCCCATCGAGCCGCATCTGCTGTGGAAAAAAGAGGTATCGGTGGTCGGCAGCCGGTCTTATGGCACGTCGTTTGGCGCATCGCTGGCGCTCATCGCATCCGGCAGAATCCAGGTCCGGCCAATTATCACGCGGGTCGTTGCGCTGGATGAGACCATTGATGCGCTGCGCACCCCGCAGGCCAGCATCAAAACGGTGATTGTGCCATCCGCATGATGATCACGCAGCAGCCCTTATCAGCCATATTTCGCCTGGTGCGCTTTTTTCAGCCGCTGATAGTCCGGATCGTTGCGGGCCAGCACGTATTTTTCGTAAAAGATGGCGGCAGATTCAGCTTTAACCGGGTCTTCCTCGCGGGGCAGCTCATTGCCTTCGGCGTCATATTTACGCCCGTTTTTATGATTGGCGTAGCGGCGGGCACGCGTAAAGCCCATCTGCAAAAACTTGCGCGCCATATCCATACCGACAAAATCATCCTGTTCCTTGTAACTCAGGAACAGCTCGTAAATCGTATCGGCGGATTGGCGGGCAATATCAGGCGTCTTGAAACGCCAGTGCGGCAGTATTTCCGACTTATACGGTTCGACCAGCAGCACACCCTGTTCGCCTTTGCCGACCTGATAGCGGTCCGGGTGCTGGCGAAAATCCGTATGTTCGAAGTCCTGATCGTAGTTGAACTTAGCCATAATTTGCCTGACGCTTTCACTCGCTCAACGCCACGGTGCTATCGGGGCGCTGCGTGATGATTGGGCATATTCTTCAGGATCACTTTCAACCTGTCAACGATTGGTTAGCTATTCAATGAAGACACTCCGCATTATACAGGCCGGTCTGGGCGCGATGGGCAGCGGCTGGTTCAGAACCATCGCCAACACGCCCGGCATCGAAACTATCGCCTGTGTCGACACGAATCAGGCCGCACTCGATAAGCTGGTGCAGGCCGGTCAGATCGCCGACACCCATTGCTACACCACCTTTGCCGACGCGCTTGAGCACGAACAGGCCGATGCCGTACTGATCGCCACGCCGCCTGACCTGCATGAGCCGGTCTGCGTTCAGGCTGCCGCAGCGGGCCTGCACATCCTGTGTGAAAAACCGCTGGCCGATACGCTCGAAGCCGCCACCCGTATGACCCTCGCCGCCGAGCAAGCAGGTGTCGTGCTGATGGTGGCCCAGAACCGCCGCCACAACCCGTTCATTCACACCCTGACGCGGCTGGTGCAGGCCGGTGAATATGGCCCGCCGGGGCAAGTCTTCGTCACCTTCCGCCAGATCTTCACGCGCGACAGTTTCCGCGACACAATGGCCCATCCGCTGCTCATCGACATGGCGAATCACCACTTCGATACGATCCGCTGTGTGCTGGGTCAGGAGCCGGCTGGCGTCATGGGGACCGCGTGGAACCCGGCGTGGAGCCGCTTCGAGGGTGATGCGTCGGCAATGATCGTGTTTGATTATGCCAGTGGATTGCGCGTCGTCTATGAGGGCACGTGGCACGCTATCGACGTGGACATGACGGCCAATGGCTGCGACTGGCGCATTGAATGTGCGGGCGGGGTGTACGCCTGCAAAGCCGATGTGGTGTATGCCGGGCCTAAAGGCGACTCCGCTTCCGGTTCGCTCGGCAGTCCGTTGCAGCCGGTGCCGATGGTCGAGATGAGTCATCAGGCGGGGGCCTATTTGCTCGACGAATTCATGACGGCCATCCGTGAAGGGAAATCACCGCAGACAACCGGGCGCGACAATCTGCGGACGCTGGCGATGGTGTTCGCGGCGGTCGAGGCCGTCAACAGCGGCAGGCGGATAACAGTCGACAGTCCTTAGTCAACAGTCTTCAGCCAAAATATGCTCGTTTACTGTATCCCGGTGTTGGTCAGTAATTCACGGTCATTCCATCTCTGACTGACAACTGTCAGCTGTTGACTATCGACTTAACGCGCCTCGATCATCCGTTTGAAGCGCTGCAAATCGCCGTGCATCTGCTTCTGAATCTGGCCGCGCAGCACCGGCAGCGCCAGCCGAGACAGCACCCCGGCGGTTTCGCCTGTCAGCGCAATGTCGATCTGGGTCGCGTCGTCCGCAATGGGGGTGAAATCCATGTGGTTGCGCCCCCGAATCACTGGTGAATCGGACTGCACCACCACATGATGCGGCGGATCATATTCAATAATCTCCACCGCATTGATGATTTCCTGCCCCATCACACGCCCGATACCCGTATACGTCGTCCCCACACCGATGGGATGCCCGGAAAAATCGCGGATTTCCTCTGCCATGCCAAACCACTCGGTAAAGGTGTCCGGGTTCAGAAACGCCTCAAACACAACCTCGATAGGTCGCTGAACCACGATCGACGCAGCCGTATGAATCGGAGCCATGAACGTCCCCTGTTCGTATCTGATTGGACTGGATGGCATAGACAAGGCCGATCCAGTTCAACCTCAAAGTCTGGTTAACATTCTACCAAGCGTACGCTTCTGGCGCTGGCTTGCCGGTGCGCAGCGGACGCCCCCGGTTAATGTCGAAGATGGCGTCCAGCTTTGCCAACGTCTCATCGTCCAGCACCAGTTCAGCCGCACGATCCAGCCCTTCCAGGTGGTTGACGGTGCGCACGCCAACAATCGGCGAAGCCACGGCGGGATGAGCCAGAGTCCAGGCAATGGCGACAACATGTTCCTTCTCGCCAATCTGCTGGCACAGCTCTGAAAAAGCGGCCATCTGCTCATTGGTATCACCGAGGTAGATGCCATACTCCCCTTCGACCGCCGCCGTTCTGGAACCGGTGACCGATGTCTTTTTGCCGGTCAGCAAGCCCCCTGCCAGCGGCATATAAGGGATCACCCCAATGCCAAATTCTTCAGCGGCGGGCAGCACCTCCAGTTCCGGCATGCGACACAGCAGACTGTACATGGTCTGCTCGGAGATAAAGCCCATCGAGCCGCGCTGCAAAGCCTCCATCTGGTGTTTGGCCAGGCCCCACCCGGGGAAGTTACTCGACCCCATATACAGCACTTTGCCATCGTTGATGACCCGGTCGAAGGTTCCCCAGAATTCTTCGGCAGTCACACGGCGGTCGATATGATGGACCTGATAGAGGTCAATATGATCGGTTTGCAGCCGGCGCAGCGAATCCGTCAGATGCTTCTGGACTTTGTAGGCGGAGATACCCCGGTCTTCGTTGGGTACCTCACCGGTCGCCATCGGATTATAGACTTTGGTCGCCAGCACCACCTGATCGCGGCTGCCGCTGCGCGACGCGAACCACTTGCCGATGATTTCTTCGGACTTCCCCTTGCCGCCATCACCCCCATACACATTGGCCGTATCGAAGAACTGAATGCCCATTTCCAGCGCCTTGTCCATAATGGCAAACGCGTCTTCCTCGGATGTTGGGCCGCCAAAGTGCATCGTCCCCAGGCAGACTTTACTGACCGTCATGCCGGATTTACCAAGTTTTGTATACTGCATGTCTTCTTCCTTGCCTTGTTAATCGACCAACCTGATCAAACACGCACATCAGTAGGGGCCGATCGGTGTGTCGGCCCAGAAGCCTATCCCTGCGACTGTACGAAATTGATTCATTCGGTCGATAAGATCAAATCTGAGTCGTCGGCTCGTATTCACAGAGCGACACTCAGAGCGTACTACGATGGATTATTCGGGTACGACATCCGCCCCGCTGACCTGCACGGTTCTGGCATCGACAGCCAGCGCCCGCAGTTCCGGCTGACGGCGCAGCAGCAGCGCCCGCCCCTCGAACGTAATGTCGTTTACCGTTACGGGTCCGGCGTCTTCTTCGCACAGGATAAAGGTATCGTCGAAGCCAGCGCCGGTGATCTGGAAGGCCGTCACCTGTGGATCGCGCCGCAGACGTGTCACAGCTGGATACGCATCGCTGCCGGGTTCCAGCGGGAACAGCACCGCGTCCAGCCGCGCCGGGAGCGCCGTCTGCGTTGCCAGCGTGACATCCCACGCCGGGAACTCGCCCATAATACCATACCAACCTCGCGCCGGGCTGGTTTCGCCTTTCTGGGCGCGGGCGGTCAGGCCGTCGGAATCCACCGGCAGGATCGCCACATTGCTGACGCCAGCGTTCTGGCTGACAACGGCCTGCGGCGCCACAGCGACTTCCCCGGCCCGCAGCGGTTCGTCGGATTCCAGGTCAAAGATCGGCGCGATGTGGAAGATTTGCTCCAGCGCGTGCGCGTCATCATCCTCGCCCCGGATCAGATCGCACAGAATCCAGTAGCCCGGCTTGACGTAGAACATGGCGCGGCGGTGGCTGAAGCGGCTGTCGACCCTATCGTGCTCAGCCGTCCACCAGTCTCGTTCGGAATGAAACACGTCCGGCGCGAAACCTTCGAGATATTCGCTGCTGACAAAATCAAACGCCGCATGGCTGACCCATTCGTTGCGGCCCAGCGTGGTCAGGCGGGCTTCGGGCCGGTAGCGGCGCGCCTGCCCCATGCCGTCGATCATAACGACGTTGTGCGCCCGTGAGGATTTGAAGTAATGGGTTTGTTCCGTCCAGGCATAGCTGTAGATATTCGGGTCGCCGATCAGCAGCCGTCCACCGGCATACAGCACAAATGTGAGCTTGTCCTCATGCTGGTGCGAGGCCCCCCAGGGTGCGCCATCGAAGAACAGATACTGGCCATCGTCACCCCACTGGTCGCGCATGACGTAATACCCGGCTGAAGGCCAATCGTGCGAGGCATGATCCGGCGCCTGCCCGGCTGCGCCATGAGTCGCGCCCCAGCGGAAATCATCACGGTCGAAGGCATCCGCCGCCGCTTGCAGCAGTGGGGCCGGGTCCATCGGGTTCGGGTTGCAATCGTTGAAGGTGGGCAGCAGATGATCGGGCTGCTGGGCATAGAGATACATGTCGTGCGCCCGTTCCACCAGCGCCATATAATCCGCTGGCAGCTCGACACCGCGCGCCTGCGCCACCTGCACCACCGAAAAGATGGAGAGCGTGGGGAACACATGATAGCCGTGCGTCAGCTCGAACTGGAAACCATCGTCGTAATAGGCGAAGCTGTTGATCCAGCGCAGCCGCCGCATCGCAATGCGCAGGTAAGTGTCGGTCAGCGTCAGTTCCGGTGAGCTGAGGGCCGCTGCCGCCATCCCCGCCGCCTCGACCTGATACCAGTTGTTCGCCCCGCCACAAAACGCCAGCGCATAGCGGATATGATCCAGCCGGGACCGGGCCAGCATGGCATGAGTCGCTGTGTCGAAGGCCTCCGTCTGCCCCAGCAAGCCGAGCGCGCCCGGCCACATATTACACTGGCGGTTGCCGACTTCCAGCGTGCGCCACGGCCCCAGATACTGTTTGTGATTGGGCAGCGGGTTCAGGTTATAGAACGACCACAGCAGCCGCGCCGCATGGGCCGCATACTTGTCGTCGCCGGTGTCGGCATACACCGCGCCCAGGTTGCGAATGAACGATTGCGCCCCCAGGCTGACCGTCGACTCTTTGTCATCGAACAGGCGCAGGTTCCAGTCGATCTCACTGCCGAACTGGTGCCGCACCAGCATGTGCGCGCGCAGGGTCAGCAGGTTGTTGCAGGCGTTGTCGGCTTCTTCCTTGTCGCCGCCCATCAGGTTGAGCGTGCGAACCTGCTGCTGCCAGGGCCGGCTCCGCATCAACGCACCCACCTGCCCCACCGGCACCGGCTCGGCCATGTGCTTGGGAAAATCGTCCTCGGTGATTTGCAACCGTTCGGCGCGCGAATGATCGAGCAGCCGGCCCCACATCCGTTCACGCAGCGTGATCAGGTCCGCCAGGATGGGCGCGTCCAGCTCATCGGCCACCTGACAGACGGCCAGCAAACAGCGGGCCATCATCGTGTCGCTCAGCGCGGCGCGGCGTTCGTGGGCTTCGGTCGCCAGCCGGGCACAGCCGGTCTGCCGCCATAGAGCCGCTTCCGGGTGATCGCACAGATAGCCGCACAGGGCCAGCGCGGTACCGTTGAGCAGCAGCGCATCCTCAAGAACAGGCCGACCGTAGCCTTCGTTGCAGAACACGAGCAGGTAATCCGCCGCCGCGAACAGCAGGTCACTCGACCGGTCGCCCGCCACCAGCAGGCCGAGTGTCACCCGCGCGGCATGATCCAGATTCCAGTCGGCGCTGCGTTCCCACGGCAGAATATCCGGCGGCAGGCTGTTGGGGGCCTTCACGCTATAGTCGCGCAGGGGTTCAAGAAATGTATTCATTTTTCAGCCTCAATATTTAAGTGCTTGTCAATGCGATGAGCTTACCGTGACTTGCCCGGTTGCACAGGTTCGTTTGTCATAGAGGAACACGGATTAACCGCTTGGTGAGTTGAACGGCTTCCTCATAAACGATCATGCCTCACCTCCTTTTAGCTGCCTGTATTGTAGTACTGTCTATCGACGTCTGGTGTTCGTTGACCTCACCCCCGGCCCCCTCTCCATGCCGCTCTGTTATGGCGAGGGGGAGAAAAACCACTGCGAAACGTTACTTCGCCGGGGCGTCGTTGTAGAGTACGGGCATTTGTCCCTGCCATTGGTGCCATGTGTCGTCGTCTACGATCAGTTCTGCCATGAAGTGCGCCACATTAATGCGGCTGGTCTTGCCTGCATCGAATATTGCGCTTCGCGTCGGTGAGGCGTGGACGGTGTACGGGGTGACTGAGGTTTCATCAATGAGATTGTCGGGCCGAACCACCGCCCACTCGATCACGGCATTGTTTGGACCGACGCCAGTGCGCAGATAGTCCGCCGCCTGCTCGTTATCCACGTGCGGTGGCAGCAGCAGCCGAAACAGCCCGATCACGACGGTCTCGGCAAACGAAACTGGCTCCGCCAGATCACGGTTGCGGTTACCGGTCGTGTTCATCAGCACAAACTTGACTGGCTGATCGGGTTGGTTGGCCTGGACAGCGGCGCACAAGCGTCGGACCGCGTCGGTGACAAGGCGGCGCGGATGCCCAAAAAGGCCCTTTAACGTCATGTTGTGCCCCAGACACGACGCCACCGCGTCGCACCCCTGCACGTGGCTGGCGAGTTCAGCGTCGCTCAGATCGAGCAGACTTGCCTGAACTACGGACACATTTTCATGCTTGCGGATATCCTCTGGTAACCGGTCCGGTGAACGGACAATCACGCGGACGTGCTGGCCACGATCAAGCAGCTGCCGCACCAGCAAATGTCCGGTCGCACCTGTGGCGCCAACGACAAGTGTCGTCATCTTTCCCCCTTATAGCTTGAGAATTCATCAAATGCGCACAATCGTAGGGACGCCGTTACGCAGATCGTCCTCTACCGGTGTGTGCGTGGTTCATCTGGCTGGCCGCCGAGACACCAACAGTTCTCACCGTTACACCAGCGGATAGGCGTAACGCGACTCCCAATCGCGGTCAAAGACGGCCTGAAGCTGGCGCACAAGGTCGGCATGGTCGCTGTTGAAACTCGTGCCGCTGGTGGTGGCGAAGTAGCCCCACGAGATATTCGACGTGCCGATATTCACACGCTTGTCGCTGACGATGTACTTGGTATGGTTCACGCGGCTGAACTCCGGATACTGCCGGTTCGTGCCCGCCACCCGATCCCAGCCGGGCGTCAGAAACCACTTGATGTCGAGTGTGCCGCTGCCCATGTGCGGGTTCGCCAGCGCCGCACGGGCTGTATCGCGCAGGGCACGGAGATACGGCTCGGTATAGGGCGAGGTATGCGCCCAGCGGCTCATGAGCAGGCGCACCTGCACCCCGCGTGTGACCGCCGCCTGAATCAGCGCGTCGTTGAAGTCCGGCCACCACAGCGGCATGGCAAGCTGCCCATCAATCTTCATCTTGTCGTCGCTGTGGTCATAGGTGCCGCCGTAAAACCCCAGTGGCACAAAGTTCATGAAGCTCAGGCAGAGGGATTCTTCGGCTTCGTGGATGGTGTGCAGCATGGCGTCCAGGTCAGTGGTGCGACCGGGCGGGCAGATTTCCGGCGGGCTGCTGGTGATGACCACCGTAGCGGGCGCGTCGTTCAGCGTGACTGGCAACGGATGAGTCAGGTTGTATGAGGTGCGCAGATGCGGCTGATCCAGCGGATTTGGGGCACGATCTGCCACCGGGACCAACGCCGACCAGGCCGGAACCACACGCTCGATACGAACTGCCGGGTCGAACACACGGCGCGTCGACGGTTCCAGCGCACAGAACGCCCACCAGGTGTCGTAAAAGCGGACGACGTCCGCCGTCAGCTCCGGCGCAGCCTCCACGCCGATGCCGATTTCCTTCACCTGAGTCAGCGCGCGCCAGTCCATGTTGGCCGAACCGAGATAAAAGGCGGTCTGGTCAAAGATCCACAGCTTGTGATGCATAATGCCGGATTCGTACCAGTCCACCATGTTGATCTGGCGAATCTCCACCTGCTCCGGGAACTGCTCGCGCAGCACTTCGGATTCAGCGGCATCGCCAAAGCCGGGACTTTGCAAAATGCGAATGTGCACGCCGCGCGCCGCCGCACTCAGCAAGGCATCAAACAGGCTGCGTCCGTGGTCTGCCCCCAGTTCGAGCAAGCGTTCTTCGGTCAGGCCCATTTCATCCGGGCGGGTGTTATCCGTGCGCAGCGTCCAGTACATGGCGGTCAGGTCGATGCTGTGCCGGGTCTGTTCGACCAGCCGGTGCAGCACCGCTTCCGTGTAATGGCCGTCGGCAGTGCGTAAATCTTCCAGGCCCGTCGGAATCGATTCAACGAGGTAAGCGCGCGACATGGCAGACTCCATATACTCACGATGCACAGACGGAGTATATATCGCCTGTGGCCAGAGAACGAGGATAAACAGGGCCATCGCGGGCCACTCCATTGGCGCAGCACCGGAAACGCATTACAATCGCCCGAAACAATTTCTTTCAGGAGAACATAAAATGGCAGGACGTTTATCAGGCCGCACCGCGGTCGTTACCGGAGCAGGCAAAGGCATTGGACGGGCATCGGCGCTGGCGCTGGCTCGCGAAGGCGCCCATGTCGTGCTGGCCTCGCGCACCAAAAGCGACCTCGACTCGCTGGCCGCCGAAATCGCCGCGCTGGACACCGGGGCCAGGGCGCTGCCGGTCCCCACCGATGTCAGCGACGAAGCCGCCGTCGACGCACTGGCGAAAGCCGCATTTGATACATTCGGTCAGGTCGATATTCTGGTGAATAATGCCGGGGTCGGCAAAAACGGCACGGTCAGCACCCTCACCACCGAGGACTACGACTGGATCATGACGACCAACATGCGCTCGACATGGCTGTGTACGAAAGCCTTCTTCCCGCCTATGCTGCAACGCAAGGAAGGCTGGGTCATCTTCGTCAGTTCCGTCGCCGGGCTGAACGGCCTGCCCAACGAGCCGATTTACTGCGCCACCAAGTTCGCGCAAATGGGCTTTGCCCAATCGATTGACTACGAAGCCTACCCCAACAACGTCAAGGTGAGCGTCATCGCACCCGGCGGCACCAACACAGATTATGGCTTCTACAATGGCACCCGCACCCCCGGCGACCCCATGCTCGACGGTTTTCAGGAAGCGGAAGACGTGGCCGAAGCGGTGGTCTTCGCCGCCACCCAGCCGCCGAAATCGCGCGTGTTCATGGTCTGGATGCGCCCGATGAACGAATCGCTCGGTGCCGGGTCGGGCGTGCATTTCAAGGGTGCTGCCGCCGACGCCGATTAACTGCCTGCATCTATAAATGGAAACCCATGACACTGCCGCCTGACACAGTTGCCATCACCCTGATCGTTTTGTTCGCCGCCGCTTTTACCAAGTCCGTGCTTGGCTTTGGCGAAGCGCTCATCGCCGTACCGCTGCTGACCCTGGCGCTGGGGGTGCAGACCGCCGCGCCGGTTTCGGTGCTGATGGCCTCGGCGGTGACGCTGGTGATGCTGGTCAAGAACTGGCAGGCGATTAACTTCGGGGCGATCTGGCGGCTGATCGCGGCGGCAGTGGTGGGGATTCCGGTGGGAGTCTGGGGCCTGACCCGGCTGCCGGAAGTCTGGCTGACGACGCTGCTCGGCGGGCTGCTGATCGCCATCGGGCTGTATTACCTGCGGCGCCCTACCCTGCCGCCCCAGCTGGGTGAACGCTGGACCTATGTATTTGGTTTTTTCGCCGGATTGCTCGGTGGTGCCTATAACATCGCCGGGCCACCGCTGATCGTGTATGGCACCATGCGCCGCTGGTCGCCGGATCAGTTCCGGTCGACGCTTCAGGGTTTTTTCATCGTCGTCGATGGCCTGATCCTCATCAGCCATGCCGGGGCGGGCCTGTGGACGCCGGACGTGCTGCAACTTTTTGCGCTGTCGCTGCCAGCCATCGCCCTCGGTTTCTGGATCGGCAATCGCCTCAACCGCGCTATCTCCCCTGCCCTGTTCGCCCGCCTCGTTTATGGGGCGCTGGTCGTGTTGGGCGTCATGCTGCTGCTATGACTCAGCCCGCTTGTTTCGCAGCGCCAGCAGGTGCTGATACTGCCAGTCGCGTTCGCTGGTAACCGCAGCGTCGGCAGCCGCAGCGTTCGTCGCCCGGTGGATGGCCTGCTGCGCGTAAATCGCCGCGCCGGGTGCATGGGTGATGACATGGGCCGTAGCCACCGCCTGACCAGCCGCACGGGCAGCCGAACGCGCCGGGTTGTCCTCACCCACTTCGCGGGCCGCCGCGTGCGAATCCAGCGAAGCCTTGCGAATAACCGCCATCCTGAACACACCCGTATCAATCCATGCCTGAAGCGTGTCGAGCGCCTGCTGCGGGCGACGGTCGTTCGGGTACTGGTCCTCAAAATAATGGAGCACGCGCCCGGCGCACGCCTTCGCCCACACCGCCAATGTCTGGTGATCGGTTTGACTCACCAAGGCGTCCATCGCCGCGTCGTTGCGGACGAGCGAAAATCGGGATTTTTTCATGGTGGCTTCCCCTCATACTGCGGTCGGGCCGCCATTCTATCACAATCAGAAGGTTGCGACGGCGGGGATAATTTCGTTGGCGAAGGTTTCCAGCGGCGCGATTTCATGAGCGTTGCGCATGTTGAATATCGCGTGCTCAATGCCCACATCGGCCAGCGCCCGGCACAGGTCGATCACGTCAGTTGCCGACATTTCCCCCGGCGCGAGATGCACGCTGTTCAGGGCTGTCTTTTCGATCTCGTCATAGTCGCGCCCCACCGCATCACAGTGCCGCTTCAGCACATCCAGCTTGTCCCGCAGCACATCCATGCCCATCCGGCCAAACAGGTTACAGGCGTCGGCATACTGGGCTACCAGCCGCAACGTTTTCTTTTCGCCAGCCCCCCCAATCAGGATCGGCGGATGCGGTTTCGTCAGGGGCTGCGGGCTGTTGAGGAGCCGCGCCAGTTGATAATGTTGGCCGTTGTAGGGGCTTTCATCACCGGCCCACATCTGCTTTGCAATTTGCAGCGTTTCCTCCAGCCGTTCGAAGCGTTCTTTCACGGGTGGGAACGGGATACCCAGACCAGCGGATTCTTCTTCGTTCCAGGCCGCGCCGATGCCCAGATAGGCCCGTCCGCCGGACAGCACATCCAGCGTCGTCGCCGTCTTGACGAGAATACCGGGATAGCGGTAAATCACGCCGGTCACCAGCGTGCCCAGTTTGACATTCTGTGTGATGCCCGCCAGATACGACAGCGTGCTGTAGCCTTCCAGCATGTCACTTTCCGGCGGGCCAGCCACCCGAATCTGGAAAAAGTGATCCATCACCCACAGGCTGTAAAAACCGCCTTCGTCCGCCGTGCGGGCCATGTCTGCGAGTGTGCTGCCCAGCTGGGCCGGGCCACCGGGATAGGTAAAGTACGGAATTTGTAAACCAATGCGCATGAGGCATCCTCAATCAACCGACAAACATATCGACTATACCCAAACCAGCCGTCGCTCACCCCGGATAAATGGTCAGGTTCAGGCTGCCTGTATGGGCAGGCCCGCACAAAATCATTGGCGATAGCGGTCAATTCGGGCGATAGTTATCCATCAATGATGGTGCAGCCCATTCAACGTGGAAAACAATTTCGAACCGCACCCCCTCCCGGCCTCCCCCGAATTCGGGGGAGGTGGCTACCGCAGGCAGACGGAGGGGGTTGAAAAAGTGCAGTTTCAGGCGATTCATATCATTATGATTAACCCAACGCTTGTTGGTATTGCTTCATGGTTATGGAAAATGACTTCACCCACACGATCTGAATCCAGCAAGGCAGAGAGAACAGACACATGAGCCAGACCAACCGCTTGTTGGGGTATACGGCCAATGCCCGGCTGCTGATCATCAACGCCGATGATCTGGGGATGTGCCACGCGACCAACACTGCCATTTTTCAGGCGCTGGCGCAGGGTGTGCTCAGCACGACGACGCTGATGGTGCCCTGCCCCTGGGCCATCCATGCCATGCAGTGGTTGCGGGCCAATCCCGATGTGACGTTTGGCGTGCACCTGACCCTAGTCGGCGACACACCACACTATCGCTATCGTCCGCTGAGCTGCCGGGACGAAGTACCCTCGCTCGTTGATGAAACCGGGCATTTTTACCACTCGGCGCGTATCCCTGAACTGGTGGCGCAGGCCAAAACTGCTGAGGTGGAACGCGAATTCCGGGCGCAGATCGAAACCGTGCTGGCGGCCAACCTGACCCCGACGCATCTGGACTGGCACTCGCTGCGCATCCACCAGCGGCCCGACATCTTCGACGTGATGTTCAAGCTGGCGCGTGACTATGGGCTGGCGCTGCGGGTGCGTGAGCCGTCGTTCATCCACAAGGTACAGCAGCTCGGCCTGCCGTGCAATGACTACGACTTTCTGGACAGCACCAGCATCGCCACCGAAGGTAAATCTGCCCATTATGCCCGTTTGCTGCGCGACCTCCCGGTGGGGTTAAGCGAGTGGGCGCTGCATCCCGCGCTGAACAACGCCGAATTCCAGGCCGTCGACCCGGATGGCGCACCGGTCCGGCAGGCAGATTACGATTTTCTGATGTCAGCGCAAGCACGCGACCTGATCGAGCAGGAAGGCATTGTCCTGCTCAGTTATCGACCGCTTCAGCAGGCATGGCAGACGCGGTAAATCCACCCCCCAAACAGCCAGTCGCGCTATAATCGGGCCTGCCTGAACTGAATGAAGGCGTATTTGAGGAAAAAGAATGATGAATTACGAAGCACACCAACCCCTCCCCAAAACGATGCAGGCCATCGTCTGTTACGGCCCGGAGGATTACCGGTATCAGGAATGGAACGTCCCCACGCCCGGCCCGGAAGAAGTCGTGATCCGCGTCAAGTCGGTCGGCATCTGCGCCAGCGACCTGAAATGCTACCTGGGTGCGCCGCTGTTCTGGGGCGATGAATTCCGCACCGGCTATTGCCAGGCCCCGGTCATCCCCGGCCATGAGTTTGTCGGCGAAGTGGTGGCGCTGGGCGCGGGTGCCAGCGAAAAATATGGACTCACGCTGGGCGATATGGCCGTGTCGGAACAGATCGTCCCGTGCTGGAAGTGCCGCTTCTGCCAGCGCGGGCAGTACTGGATGTGCCAGGACAAGCACGACGTCTACGGCTTTCGTCAGAGCGCGTTCGGCGGCATGGCGGAATACATGAAATTCCCGGTCGGGTCGCTCAATTACAAAGTGCCCGCGTCGATCCCGGCGCATCATGCCGCTTATATCGAACCGCTGGGCTGTGCCATCCACGCCGTCGAGCGCGGCGAGATTCAACTGGACGATGTGGTCGTCATCGCCGGGGCCGGTCCGCTGGGGCTGGGCATGTTCGCCGCTGCCAAGATGAAAAACCCGCGTCTGCTCATCGCCGTTGACCTGAATGACCACCGGCTGGAGATCGCCAAGGCCTGCGGCGCGGATATGGGCCTGAACCCCAATAAAGTGGATGTCATCGACGAGGTCATGAAGCTGACCGATGGCTACGGCTGCGATGTCTACATCGAAGCGACCGGCTATCCCCCGGCGGTGCAGCAGGGCTTGCAGATGATCCGCAAGCTGGGCACGTTTGTCGAGTTCAGCGTCATGCGCGATGCTGTCACGGTGGACTGGACGATCATCGGCGACACCAAGGAACTGACGATTCACGGCTCGCACCTCAGCCCCTACTGCTACCCCATCGCTATCCGGATGCTGGAACAGGGCCTGCTGCCGATGGACGATATCGTCACGCACCAGCTGCCGCTGTCGCAGTTCCAGGACGGCATGAACATGGTGCATTCCGGCAAAGACTCGATCAAAGTGACGCTGACGCCATAAGCGGTCAGGCGGTGTCAGAATCATACAGGGGCCAACCTATCGTTCGCCCCTGTGCTCTTCCCTCTATATTTGCAGCTTCGACAGGTCGCTATTCAGGACTGACGATGCGCCAGACGGACCCTGTCTCACCCGTTGGGCCAGCGGTTTGTGACGTCAGCACGTAGACTTCGTTGTTTTCGTCCTGACCAAATGCCAGCACATACGCACCGAGTTCACCATTGTCGCGCCCCGCGATGCTCAGCACCTGGGTTTCCCACATGGCATCCTCAACTCCCTCCGGCGGCGGACCGGCGATAAGAATTTTGCCATCCGGGCTGGCAAAGCTGGTGCTCCAGTCCGCGAAAAAGTAGTGTCCCTGAAACGCATTAGGCATGGCGCTGCCACGGTAGACATAGCCACCGACCACGACCAGCCCAACCTTATGGCTGTATTCGATGATCGGCCTGTGCAGGGGATCACCATTGGCGCCGGTATCTTCGCAGGTTAACGGGCTGAATGTGGGGTTATCGGGGTCAAAGCAGTGGTAGCCCTCCATGATGTGCCAGCCATAATTATTGCCGCCGCTGACAATGCTGACTTCTTCCCACAGGTTCTGGCCCGCATCGGCCACGAACAGGTCGTTGTCACCTGCTGCGTCAAACGCGATTGTCCACGGATTGCGCAGCCCCCATGCCCAGATTTCGCCCCGCATCGTGTCGTCACCAGCGAATGGGTTATCGTCCGGGATGGCGTAGGCGTCGCCGTTATCGACGTCGATACGCAGGATGGAGCCGAGCAGATTCGTCGTGTCCTGCGCGTTGCCGATGTCTTCGGTGTGCCCCATCGCCTGATCATTGGCGGCACCCCCATCGCCCAGGGGAATATACAGATAACCATCCGGGCCAAAGGTAATGTCACCGCCATTATGATTCGACTGCGGCTGATCGACGGTCAGCAGCACACGCTCCGTCCCGGCGTCAGCGACATTCGCGCTGGGGTCCGACATGGTGTATTCTGCCACAACGCTGGTGTTCGCCCATTCTGCCGGGGCGTTCTCTTGCAAAGGCGCGCTGTAATAGACAAAGAAACGCCCATTACTGGCATAGTCTGGATGAAAAGCCAGCCCAAGCAAACCCTGCTCATCATAGCCCTGATTCAGCTCGACGATCCGATCCTGAATATCGAGGAACGGCTCATCCAGCAGCTGATCGTCGGCGTCAATCACGCGGATGGTACCGGGTTGTTCGACTACGAACAGTCTGCCGGAACCGTCATGCGGACTTTCCAGGTTGACCGGCGCGGTCAGACCCTCCGCCACCAGCTCCAGGCCAATTTCGCTCACGGACCCGCCGTCCTGCGCCAGCACGCTGACTGAACCCGAAAGCGCCACCGCGATAACCAACAATAAACCTAAATATCTGAGCTTCATACAATAAGACTCCTGCTTCGCTTTTTCAGTACACCAAGTGTATAAACGGTCGCATAAACCGGCATGGCCGAAATATCCGGTATATACACTGGTCAGCCGTAGAAGTGCTTTATAGTACGAACGACCAAAGCAGGAAGTGAAGGATGCAGACCCCACCTGCCATTTACATTGTGTCTGGCAGCACCGGGGCCAGCGGGACGCAGCTTGTCCGCACCGCGCTGGCCCAGTTCAGCACGGATGATGTGATCGTGCATATCGTGCCGCAGGTGCGCACCACCGCTCAGATGGACCGGGTTGTCGCGCGGGCGGCGGCGGACAAAGGCATCATCGTGCATACGCTGGTGGACCAGCAGCTGCGCGGTTATCTGATCGAGGAAGCAGAGTCGCGCCGGGTGACAGCCGTTGACCTGATGGGCGGGCTGCTCGACCAGCTGGTGGCACGGCTCAACCAGCAGCCTCTCAGCCAGCCGGGGCGCTACCGCGTGCTGCACGAGCAGGACCTGAAGCGCATCGACGCCATTCGCTATGCGGTTGAACACGATGATGGCAAACGCGCCTACGAACTGGACAAGGCCGACATCGTGCTGACGGGAATCTCGCGCGTGGGCAAAACGCCGATTGGCGTGTATCTGGCGACGATGGGCTGGAAGGTGGCGAATGTGCCGCTGGCGCGCAACGTCAACCCGCCCGGCCAGTTATTCGAGATCCACCGCGGGCGCGTGATCGGCCTGACAGCGGAGCTTGACCGGCTGGTGATGTACCGCCAGCACCGGGGCCGTGATCTCGGTTTGAAGGCAGGCACCTCGTACACCGACCCGAAAGCGCTGGTTATGGAAATGGAGTACGCCTACGAGATTTTCCGCAAAGGGCATTTCTCCACCATCGATACGACCGACCGTTCGATCGAGGAAAACGCCGACGAAATCATCACCCTCATCACGCGGCGCTTTGGCTGAAGGGCTGACCTACCGAATCTGTCAGGGCTGAATTTCGAGCTGGCGCAGGTCGTGCAGCAGCGTTTCGCGCAGGCCCTCCGCCAGCGGACGGGGCGCATAGCCCAGTTCACGGCGCGCCTTGCTGTTGTCGCCCAGGTATGTCACCCCGGCGCTGACCCGCATCCCCTCGCTGCTGTAGGCGGCAGGCAGCGTCGTAAACAGTTCAGCGGCACGCGCCAGCGCAGACCCCACTTTCAGCATGACCGGCGGCACTTTCAGCGGCGGGGCCGGAACCCCGGTGATCTGTTCCGCCAGTTCCAGCGCCTTGACCAGCGTGTACGGTTCGCCGCAAATCATGTACGACTCCCCTTCCCGGCCCTGTTCCATCGCCACTATGTGCCCCCGTGCGACATCGTCCACATGCGCCCAGCAGTAGGCCGTCTGCTGCGGCACCATCGGCAGCCGCCGTTGCAGATACTGCCTCATGACGTCATGCATAACACTGGTATCGCCCGGCCCATATACCAGCCCCGGCATCACTGTCACCAGCGGCAAACCATCAGCGGCCATCGGCTCCGCCACGTCGTGATGCGCGGCCCATTTGGTGCGGTCATACTCGCTGAGGTGCGGTCCATCATAGCGGTAGGCTTCGTCGACGATCTGGCCGTGGGTGTCGGAATTGACCGCCAGTGTGCTGGTGTACACACCGCGCGGGATGTTGAGGTCGCGCATGGTTTCGAGGACGTTGCGCGTGCCTTCGACGTTGATGCGTTGCCCGGCATCGGTGTTGCGCACGCCGATTTTGTACCACCCGGCCACATGAAACACACCATCGACGCCGGTCATCGGGTCGCGCAGAGTCGCCTTGTCGGTGATGTCACCAGCGGCAAGCCTTGCCCCCAGCGCCGCCAGATCGACCGCTTTTGCCGGGTCACGCACCAGCGCCACCACTTCATGCCCGGCCTCGCGCAACTGCCGTGCCACCCGCCCGCCAATAAAGCCCGTTCCGCCAGTGAGAAAGTATTTCATGCGTTTACCTCGCTTTTGGACGAGAGTTTAACGCAAAGTCGCAACTGCGTAATCCGCGCACTGCGTCCGCGCTGGAAATACCAATGGACGCTTGTAGATATCGCCGAAAGTATCCCTTATTCTAGCCCATCTCCGTGTCCGAGTGCGTCTGAAACGGAACATGTACGTCGTCAAACCAATTCAGACTCCGGGAGCAGAAAAATCAGGGAGACATCGACCTGAGCTACATGACTGCTGCTGGCGCGCTGGAACCTGGGCGAAGCCTCCAGTCAAATACAATTGTCCACGTGGTTGTCATCCTATTTCTCATGATACTTTACTGACAGCCAGTTTGTTCCACTTCAGGCGATTCAATCTCCCAGACAACCGCAACGCCATCACTTCCTACGTCAATCAATTGCTGTCCGTCGCAACGCCACGCCAATGAACTGTATGAAGGTATCTCATCAGGGCGTATGCGTTTCCCACCGGGAAGTTGAGCGATCAAAAAACCGGTATCGATATCCCAGATTCTTATCTGTTGATCGGAGTTGTAAGCCGCTAACAAATTGCCGTTTGGCTGCCATGAAAAGACATAAAAATCAATCACATCATAAGTCTCAAGCGGAATAGTTTTGATGGGTCGTATTGTCGGTTCTGTTTCCCAGATATGAACCATCGCTTGAATGGGGAAATCACCATCAGGGTATACAATTCCACCTGTCGCCATTAGGCTTTTATTCGGGTTGGCACTAGGGAGTCTATCTGAATTATTTGAAGCACGATCAAATATCGCTTGATCAGTTAAATCATCCCAAACTACAATCTCTGGGCCGACCAATGTTTTAAAAGTTAGGTTTTGATTTTGTGGGAACCAACTAATAGCATCGATTGGCCCCAATTCATTGTCAACAAGTACATTAGTCTGTTGCAGCGACGTTGCATCATAGATTTTAACGGTTCCGTCCCAACTACTCGTGGAGATATGAGAACCACCATAGTACCAGGAAATGTGTGTTGGCATTGTCGTATGTGGTTTCCACTCAGCCACTACCTCCCCATTTTCGATTTCCCATAAGTAAGCACGTCCATCAATATGAATGCTCGCCAGTATCTGACCATCAGAATTCCAGGCAGCGTCGATGACAAAGGGCTGATTCTCCGTAATCTGTAGGTGTTGTATGAGTTCAAAGTCTTTGGTATAGACATACAACCCATTTTCACCACCGATGACGAGTTTGTCTCCCCCAGGACTCCAGTCGGCGGTCACCAGCACGCCGTTCACTTCAAGACGGGCCAACTCACTAAACACGACTGGCTCTGGCACGTGGGATTTGACAGTGTGTTGGATGAGCCCAAAGGCCAACATGATGGTAAAAGAAAAGATGATTTTACTGATGGACATTTGCCACAATTCTCCTCGCACTCCGAGAGCAGAAAAATACGGGATATACGGCAGGTGCAATGTGACTGTTGCTCATGGCGTTGCCTAAAGGACTATAGACCGACGACTGCGGACTGCCAACTATCCGTTTGCCTGCAAGTGTGGTATCTTAAGGCACATAGGAAAGAGGTGGAAAGAACTCTTGTCGAACGAGGATGTCAGGCAGATTGCTGCCAAAATCGCCGATCAACTGGGTGAAAAGCAGCATGGCCCGCGCAAGCTGGTGCGGGAAGTGGTGGAACGCTGCGGCGTGGCATTTGCCCAGGAAGTCCTGAAGGACACCGAAGAAGTCATGGCCCTCGGCGGGATGCTCACCGCTGCGGCGGATCGGCTGCGCACCAAGGGCGGCGTCTTCTTTTACCTGGCACGGGGCCGCATGTCGGACGAAATCCGCCAGATTATCTTTCCGCCACGCATGATCCGCAATCGCCAGCAGGCCAGTTCATTTGCCGCGGGCGAACCGGAGTTCCACTGGGCAGATCGCCTGAACATTTTACGTCCGCTGCTGGACGAGCAAGGAGAAGCCAGCACTGTGAAGATCACACTGATTGGCCGTCCCGGTAAAATTGAAATACGCAAAGACCTCGTCATCACCACCATGAGCCACAGCGCCGGTGCGCCGACCTTTCCACGCGGTGTGCCCGCCCTGCCAGAAACTCCGACCGTCTACACGGTTTATATCGCCGCCAAGCAGTGGAAGCGCGTCGAGAGCGCCCTTCAGGAAGACCCCGGCGACGTGATGATCGTCGAAGGCATGTGTGCCTATGACGCCGAGCTGCCCGGCATAGCGGTGTATGCCACCCGCGCCACCACCAAGTTCACCGAAGCGGCCCGACGCGACGGCGACAACGGCACCGCCAGCACCGATGACAAGCCCGCACCAAAAGCGAACACCAAAGCGGTCAAATCCGGCAAGGTCAACACACCGCCGAAAGCCGCAAAAAAAAATAGTCCCCCGGCAGTGAAACCATCCATTCCGGAATCAGCGCCGGAAAATATTGCCCGTAAGCTGCGTGAACTGCACGCCGCCGCCGAGCTGTACCGGCAGAAGATCGCCACCATCGAGGCCAAACCCAGCGGCCAGCAGTTCGGGCTGGAAATGACGCAGAAGCTGCTCAAAAACGTCGAGGAAGAAATCTCGACCCTTCAGGCCCAGTACGCCTGACGCGGCTGCCCCTGCCCTGCTCTTGATACGCACCTGAACCGACCCTGCGCGACGGGGTCTTTTTGTTTGCAGCGGAGCTACACTGGTACAGGGCGCTTCACGAATCGCCCCTACTGACTGTCGACTGAAAGCTGTTCCGCTATAATCAAGCCACATCTTTATCCGCATAACTTTTTTGTTATATAACTTGACAGTTATATAACCTATATGGTATATTAAAACGATGAACACGATCTTCGATGCGTTGGCAGACCCGACGCGCAGACAGATACTCGACCTGCTCCGCGACCGGCCCCGCCTGGTGGGCGAACTGGTGGATTTGCTGGAAATCAGTCAGCCCGGTGTCTCCAAGCAACTGCGTGTCCTGCGGGAAGCCGGTCTGGTGAGTGTCCGTCAGGATGCTCAGCGCCGCTGGTACGAGCTGCGCCCGGAACCGCTGGCCGAGCTGGAAGCCTGGCTGCTGCCCTATCGCCGCATGATGGAAGATCGGTTCAATCGTCTGGAAAACCTGTTGGATGAGTTGAAAGAGGATCAGGATGAGTAAGCTGAATCTTGTCGCGGAACCGGGTACACTCGATATTCGGATGTCGCGGGAATTCAACGCGCCGCGCGAACTGGTGTTCAAAGCCTGCACCGACCCAGAGCTGGTCGCCCGCTGGTGGGGCCAGGCAAGCTCGACCACCATTGTCGACAAAATGGAGGTCAAGCCGGGCGGAATCTGGCGTTATGTCCAGCGTGAAGCCGACGGCAGTGAATACGGTTTCTTCGGCGTCTATCATCAGGTGACACCGCCGGAACGCCTGGTCTACACCTTCGAGTTTGAGGGGATGCCTGGCCATATACTGCTGGAAACCATCGACTTCGTTGAGGAAAACGGCAAAACCCGGCTGATCGACACCTCCGTTTTCCAGTCTGTCGAGGACCGCGACGGCATGATCGCATCCGGTATGGAAGGCGGCGCCACCGAAAGCTGGGATCAACTGGATGACCTGCTGAAAAGCCTGCAATAATCGTCCTCTGGCACGCAGGGCGGCACCGCATCGCCGCCCATCATCCTCACCTTACAACCGCATAGTTCCATTCACAATGTCATAGCATTTTAGGAGCGTGGAATGTTCAAGCGCATTTCCGTTCTATTCGGCATGGTTTGATAGCACCGCCCTGCCCCAACGATGGAGGAGCCAGCCGTCTACAGCCATCAACCGAGCATCAATGCGCCGGGCCGCCAACAGATAACATGAACGATGTTGGCCCCGAACAACCTTCAAAAATCGGCTACAGGTCAAGATATAAAGGGGAAAAGCCACACATGAGCAAGACTGTTTTTGAAAATTCAATCTCGCTGGATGGGTATGTCGCCGGGCCGAACGATAACCCGGAAAATGGCATGGGCGATGGTGGGATGCGCCTGTTCGAGTGGTATCAGGCAGGTGACGTGGACATGCCGCTGCCGGGCACGGACATGGCTTTTAAGGTATCGCAGGCCAGCGCCGATTTTATGCAGGCCGAGTGGGCCAACCTGGGTGTGATGGTGGTCGGGCGCCGGACGTTCGACATTGCACATGGCTGGGGCGGCTATCCACCCGGTGGGGGCCGGTGCTTCGTCGTCACACACACGGTGCCGCCGGAATGGGTCAATGATGACTCCCCATTCACGTTTGTCACGGATGGTATCGAGAGTGCGGTTCGGCAGGCAAAACAGGTTGCCGATGGCAAGGCGGTGTCCATCACCAGCGCCAATATCGCGCAGCAGTGCCTCAGTGCCGGGCTGCTGGATGAGCTGATCCTCAACGTGTCACCGACCCTGCTCGGCGCGGGTGTGCGCCTGTTTGATCACCTCGGCAGCGCGCCATTTGAACTGGAACAGCTCGCCGTCGTCGAAGGCATCGGCGTCACCCATCTGAAGTATCGCGTCATCTACTGATAAGGGTACACCATTGACAGAGCGCACCTTTGACCGAGAGGTGCGCTTTGGGGTGTGATAGGGCTAATCCGTATCGTAGAGCATCCACTCGAAGGGTGTGTTTTGCAGGGCGGCTTCGACCTCGGCAAAGTTTGAAAGCATCGCTTGAAGCGGGTATGGATTGACGCGGCGGGTCGGCACTTCCGCGGGCACAGCTTTCAGGCCGACAAAATCACACACCCGCTCATAGCCCCGAACCGGATTTGGAAAGATGTCTTCGGCGGAGGACAATTCGAGGGCTTGTTCCGACGCAAGCAGCGTGCGCAGCCGTTCAAAGTTCGCCTGCTGCTGTTCCAGATACTCGATCAAGGTCGATTCGCCGGTCTGGTGCTCCAGATGCTGAACCGGCAGCTCAATCGTCAGCAGCGAGGTCGCCTCCGATTTTTTCACCACCATACGCTTGTGGGTGCTGCCGATCTGGCTGGAAACCAGGCGCCGCAGCAAATTCTTGCGTTCCAGAATGATAAAGTGCTGCACGCCAAAATCCCGCAGCACATCGAGGTAATCATCCAGCGCGACGCCGGTTTGGTGCAGGTGCCAGAACTTCACCTCAAACCCGAAGTAGCGCCGCCCCACCCACCGGGACGCCCGGTTGAGCAATACCAGCGGGTCCACATCTATCCGCGTGCGCACACCCACTGCTTTAAAATGTGGCAGATAGATTTCCTGCCCCCAGTAAACCTGCGGGTGCTGATCCAACAGACTCGCCAGCACAGAGCTGCCCGACCGCCCGGCATGGAACATGACAATGCCGCCCAGCCGCGCATCCGGCATCAGCGGCCCCAACAGACTGTATTTGCGCAGTACGCGCAGTTTGGCTGTCAGTTTCGCCGGTGACCGGGCAATTTCGGCGGCACTTTTGATCAGGTCCTGAGGCGTCGGATTATATGGCACAGTGGTTATCCTTCATGCAGGCTAGCAGATGACCGCTGCGGGTTATCCAGCAGACGGTTGCCCAATGCGACCAGCCACGCGGTGGTGTTGATCTTGTCACGCAGCATCCGCGCCCGACGTTCGGCATAGTCTGGTTTCAGGTCCGACATCGCCAGCAATTCGCGCACTTTTTCCAGCGCCGCCGCCCCGTCCGTATACCAGTGAAGCAGCCCATAATGATCCTGCAAATCACGGATGTAACCCATGACCAGCGAATTAACGTAGATGGATGGCACCCCCAGCACCGCCGCCTCGGCTGCCATGCTGCCCCCCTCCCCCACGTACAGGGTGGCATCGGCCAGCAGATGATGGATGTCCTCCGGTGCGAACGGAGTCACATAGGGCGCAAATTCTGGCGGGACATCGCCTTCGACAGACAGCAACACGCGCCCATGCTGTCGGAGTTCGTCCAGCAGCGCCCGTTTCTGGTCCGGCGTAAAACCACGCTGGCCCACATCGTGCGTGGCCCGCCAAGCGACAAACCGCACCACAAAAAACGGATCACCTGGTTTCAGCCCGACCGCCGCCAGCCGAGCCGGGTCCGGCGTGAACTGGTCAGGATGCAGAAACGCCAGTTCATGATAGCCGTTATAGCGCACCTGCTTCGGTCCCATATCGACGGTAAACACATCCGGCGTTGCGATGACGGTCGCCAGTGGTTTGAACAGCGCGTGCTGTTCCGTCGCGTGTTCGGTATCTGTGAGCGCGATGTAGGGCTTGCCCATCAACCGGGCCGGGACACCCACCGTCGGGTTGCCAAAGCTGAAGAAAAGGTCGGCGCCGAACTGCCGGGCAATGCGGTAGGTAGAGAGCGTGCGCAGCAGCAGTTCCGCTAGCAGCGCATACCGCCCCTTGCGCCGCCGGTACGTCACGCGGTATGGCAGTTGATAGCGTTGCAGCAGGTGGAGGATGATCTCGCGGTCGAGGGCGGTAAAGAGGATGTCATGCCCCTGCGCCTGCATCGCGCGGGCTGTGCCCCGAAATAGATGCACATGCGCCGGGTGCCCCACATCAAAGATGATCCGCGCCACGGTCGCTTAGTCCTTGATCTGGGCGAATATCTGCTGATACACAGCCAGAAGTTTTTTCTCTTCATTGGCCCACGTCAGTTCCTGCCGGGCTTTTTCGGCGTTGGCCCGGTAGCGCGCCAGATTATCCGGGTGCAGCAGCGTGGCGATCTTGTCGGCAATATCCGCCGGGTCGGTCGGGTCGCAGACGAGGCCAATATCGTACTGCTCGACCATGCGCTCCAGCTCCGGGATACGGCTGACGACCAGTGGCAGACCCGCTGCAATCGATTCGAAGAACTTGTTGGGCAGCGACAGATGCGAACTCATACTGATGGGCGTCATCAGCACGACCGCCATATCCGCCTGGGCCAGTGTCGGCGCGACGCAATCCGGATGAACAGGCGGCACCACCGCAAAACGACCGCCGACCGCCTGTGCCTGGGCCTGTTGGGTCAGCCGGGCACCCAGCGGCCCCCGCCCCATCAGCACCAGTGCCACATCATCCGGCAAGTGCCCCAGCGCCTCGACCAGTTCCGGCAAATGGCGGCCATCGAGCAAACTGCCGCTGTGGGCGATCACGCGTTTTTCGCCAACAAACGGGTAATCCGCCGCTTTGTCGCCCAGACGCCGCGTATCAACCGCATTGCGTACAATCACCGGGCGCGGCATATCCAGGTTTTCGACCAGCCGGTCGGCATGGCTCTCGGATGTGGCAATAAACGCGACAGAACGATGCGCCAGCCATTTTTCCAGCGGACGCAGCAGCAGCAGCAGATTCACGATCCAGCGCGGCAGCCCGCGAAAGGTGCGGTCAAAAAAGAGTTCGTGCGAATCGTAGACGACGGGCCGCCGCCAGATGCCCGCCAGCGCCGTCATCACCAGCCCGGTAAAATCATGCGCATGATACACCCGCGCCTGTGCGCGCCGAATCAAGCGGAACACAACCGGCAGCGCCAGCGCCATCTGGATTAATTTGCCTGTCGTGCGCACCACCTCACGATTGCGGAAGAGGCCCGGCGAGACGCGCCAGATGGTAAAGCCATCCATTTGCTGGACATCGGGCAGGCGCGTGGTACCCAGTGCGATACACACCACCAGCACCCGCCACCCCTGGGCGTTCAGGCTGCGTGCCTCGCGCCAGATGCGGCTGTCATGCAGCACATCGTCGTGCAGCACCATACATATGTCGAAAGTATCAGTCATCGTTCACTGTTGACCAGCCGCAGCAGCGCAATCTGCTCCGAGATCAACCCCAGCATAAAGATAAAAATGCCGATGGTCGTCACCAGCCCGCCAAAACCGCTGAACCGGCGGTCCAGCACAAGCTGAGACACCACATAGCCAAAACCGGTCGTGGTCATCAGAATGCTGACCGGCAGGAAAATCTTGAGTGGCACAAACAACACCGCCAGCCGCGTCAGAGTCAGCAGAAAACGCATGCCATCACGCAGCGGGCGCACTTTGCTTTCCGATGTTTCCGTCCGCTTTTCGGCGCGGAACGTATGATATTTCACGGCATAGCCAGCGCGGAAGAACGCGATTGTCAGCGTCGTCGGGTACGAAAATCCGTTGGGCAGCAGATAGACAAAATTGCGGGCGATGGGCGCTTTCAGCACGCGGAAGCCGGATGTGAGGTCCGGCACGGGCTTGCCCACGATGTACGAGGCATAGGTATTAAATATCATATTCGCTACCCGGCGCATGGCCGTCGCCTGTGAGGACATCTCGCGCGCGCCGACCACCATGTCATAGCGGCCAATATGCTCCAGCAGGCCGGGCACTTCCGATGGCGGGTGCTGCCCGTCGGAGTCCATCAGAATGATAATATCGCCAGTCGCGGCGCGGATGCCGGTCTTGATGGCTGCGCCATTGCCGATGTTGTAGGGATGTTGCAGCACACGCACATCCGCCGGTGCCTGACGCGCCATCTCGGCAGTAGCGTCGTCCGACCCATCGTCCACGACGATGATTTCGTCCACGACGTCAAGCTCCCGCAGTTTGACCAGTACGGTCTGGATACTGTCTGCTTCTCGATAGGCCGGAATCACCACCGACACTTTTTTGCCGTCCGCTAACACACATCCCCCCTCGGTCATGCGGCTTGTAACACGGCCCCGCATTGTACTCGTCTTGATGCCGATATGCTACGGTTCGTCACCAGGCCACACATCCATTACGGGTTATTTCAACGTATAGATAATACAGGCTGCGCGGTGTTATCCTGAATGTGCCCCGTGAAACGGATCGTCATGCGGGCACGCTCGCCTGCCGGATTTGCCTGCTCGGTCACGCGTGTTAGACTCCGGCGGATGGTTATCACACTGCGAGGCTTTTCGTATGGCAGACCGATTGCACGCCATTGTTCATGGTCGGGTACAGGGGGTCAGCTTCCGGCATTATACGGTACAGCGCGCCCGCCAGTTGAACCTGACCGGTTGGGTCCGCAATTTGCCGGAAGGCACGGTCGAAACCGTGGCCGAAGGCGACCCGGCACCACTCAAGCAGTTTCTGGACTTTCTGCACGATGGGCCAACCGCCGCCCATGTCACCCAGGTCGATGTCCAGTGGCAGTCGGCCAGCGGTGATTTTACCGGTTTCGACGTGCGCTATGGCTACGGTTGACCGACGGATGAAAAATTTTCATGAATTTTACAATTTGCATCAGCAATTCATCCGAGGATTCGCTATACTGTGGGTAGATATAACAATTTAGAAATGTCGAGGCCCTCACATGAAATTGAGGCATTTGGTTCTTTGGCTGGTTTTGTTGCTCGGCGCGCTGGTCTTCCTCCCGGCAGCACAGGCGCAGTCCAACACCTGCCCAGGTCTGGTTGAGCGGGCCATGAGCGAGATCGGCACCAACTGCGCCAGCCTGGGACGCAACAGTGCCTGTTATGGCTTTAACAACGTCCTGGCCGATTTCGACACCGATGTACCAGACAACTACTTTTCAGTCCCCTCCGACCGCGCTGAACTCAGCAGCCTGCGCAGTATCCAGACCGCCCCACTAAACGAAACAGCGGGCACATGGGGCATTGCCACCTTGAATGTGCAGGCGAATCTGCCCGGTGCCCTGCCCGGCCAGAGTGTGGTCTTTATCCTGCTGGGCAACAGTGAGCTTGAAAACGCCGTACCTGCCGACGAAGCGTTGATCCTGCCGGAAGAACCGCTGGAAGTCACGGCGCTGCGGGCGATTGCGCTGCGGCGCGACCCATCCAGCCGGGCCGAAGTCGTCGGCACCATTGCCGGTGGCACCCCCCTGCTGGCAGATGGCACCAGCCCCGATGGCAACTGGCTGCGCGTGTTCTTTGTGGCGGACCGGCTGGCCTCGGCGTGGGTCAACACAGGCGATGTGCAGGCCGACTCAATCGACGACCTGCCGGTGATCCGACCGGACAGCCGCACCCCGATGCAGGCTTTCCGCTTCCAGACGAATGTCGGGGGTGTGGATTGCAGCCAGGCCCCGTCCGCGCTGTTTGTTCAGGGGCCAGAGGATATTGAGGTCGATATTTCGGCTAACGGCGTCGACATTCGCATCGGCTCGTCCATTATCCTGCGGACGCTGGAAGACGGCTCTTTACAGATCTTTGTCATTTCCGGCGGGGCGACCCTCAACCCGAATAGTGATAACCCCTTGCTGATCGCGCCCGGCTTTACCACCATCTGCCCGGTGGACGCGATCCTCAATGGCAACTGCGACTGGGAAGCAATCCGCATGTTCAATGCCGATGAGGAAATCTTCCTGAACCTCATTCAGCCGTTGTTCCAGTATGCGGCCAATCTGCTGCATTACGCCCCTGCTATTCCGGAGGTGGTCTGCGCGTCCGGTGTCGGCGGTGTGGAATGTGAGCTGCGCTTCCCGAATGCGGGGACCGCGCTCGACCGCGCTGCGGAACTGTGTGCGACTGCTGCCCTGCCCGCCAGTGTGTGCGGTTCGCTGTTCCCCGGCGGGGACTAGCTCATTCACCACATAGCATGCCATCCTGTAGGGGCGATGCGTGAATCGCCCCTATATCACCAACCTTCATTTTCTGCCCTGCCCTGCCCCATGCGTCAGACAGCCGTATAACACGCGTCCATCACAACTGCCCCAAACGCGGTACAGTAGAAGCACAACCACCGACTGGAGTCACAGGGGGATGGATCGTTCATGCGTAAACTTATTCTGATATTGACGCTCATGCTCATTATCCTGCTGACAGCAGCAGTTTTTGATGGCACCCAACGCGTGCAGGCCGCCCAGGTCAGCACACCGGCGATTACGTCATTTTCCACGCCGACCACGACCATTGACCGCACCGCCTTATCACAGCGGCTGGTTCGGGTGCCGGTCAACTGGCGCGTGGCTGCCCGCCCGCTGACCGCTAATCTGGCATTTGATCAGTTGTTCATTGATGGCAGTGTCGTGAATGTCGAGGTGCCCCGGCTGCTGCCCTGGTATGCGTCGTCCGGTACCACCCTGCTGGCGCCGATTCTGCCGCCCGGTGATGTCGGCCAGATCGTGCTGCGTGTGCGGCTGTATAACGTGCTCAACCAGCAAAGCTACGACGAACGCCTGCTGATCCTCAACATTGACGACACCGGCACACCGGGGTCAGACGCAGGCAGCGTGCCACACATTACCAGCTTTGTATCAACCGCCAGCACCGTCGCCCACAGCCAGATCGCCAACCAGACGGCGACGCTGCCGGTTCAGTGGAACATTCGCAATCGTCCGGTGACGAGCAATCTGGTTTTCGAGCAGATTCTCGGCCCCGAAACGATCATCAACATCGAGGCCCCGCGTGCCACGCCCTGGGTCGCATCGTCCGGCAGCGGTGTGCTGATTCCTCAGCTGCCTGCCAGCGGCGACACCATCAACCTGCGGCTGCGGCTGGTGGACCTGTTTACGGGGCGCGTGTATGACCAGCAGTTTGCGTCAGTGACCATCAGCGAACCAGCGACCGCCACGCCCCCACCGCCAACACCATCGCCGGTGATCCGCTCGTTTACCACCAGCACGCCCAGTGTCCGCGCCGCCGACCTGCAACAGCGCAGCGCGCGTGTAAATGTCAACTGGCGGGTGGATAATCGCCCGGCTAACAGCAACCTGCAATTTAATCAGGAGCTGCCCAACGGTTCGCTGGTGAATGTGGAACTGCCACGCACCACGCCGATTATCCCGAACAGCGGCAGCGGCACCCTCGCGCCCATCTGGCCGGGTGGTAATGCGACCGCCATTACGCTGCATGTGCGCATCATCGACATGACCAGCGGCTATGAACACACCCGCCAGCGCATCAGTATTCCGATTATCAGCGAACCGCAGCCCCCGCGCATTGCGTCGTTCTCGACCGGGGTTGCCAATGTCTCGGCGGTGGCCCTGCAAAACCGCACCGCGCAGATACCGGTAACATGGTCGGTGGTCAATCGCCCGGCCAACAGCAATCTGGTGTTTGAGCAGCGCCTGCCCAATGGCACCCTCGTCAACGTGGAACTGCCCCGCCCCAACCCGATTGTCCCCTCCAGCGGCAGCGGCACGGTCAGCCCCGTCTGGCCCGGCCAGAACCAGAGCGCGATCGTGCTGGTGCTGAGGCTGATCGACCTGAGCAATGGCGCGACCTACACCAGCGCCGAGTTCTCGCTTCCGATCACCAGTGGTCCCGGCCCGGTGGAATATGGCGCGGTCTGCTTCCAGTCGCCGTACTACGCCAGCGTCGGTTTGTCGGCAGGCAGCACCGGGCAGGTGATCCGAGGCAGCACGTCCGGTGGGCTACAGGTGCGCAATACGCCGCAGGGCAATTTCATCAATACCCTGCCGGTCGGCGAGCCGTTTGATGTGCTGGAAGGCCCCGCCTGCTGGCGCTATGGCACGGTCACGCCCGCCGGGGAGTATGATCACCGGCTCTGGCGCGTGCGCGGGCGCAACAGCGGCATTCAGGGCTGGGTCGACGAATATGCCCGCGTGGGCCGCGATACCATCTACTATGTCGAGCCGCGTGCTACCGGCGGTTACCAGACCGGGCAGGTCTGCTTCCAGCCACCCTATGCCCCGCAGCGCAATATCAGCACCGGCATCCGGGCGCGGGTCGTCAATGGGGATACCAGTAATGGCCTGCGCGTCCGCAACCTGCCCAATGGCGACTTTGTCGAGACGCTGCCCATCGGTACCGAGTTCATGATCCTCGAAGGTCCGGCCTGCTGGCAGATTCAGACCATTGCCCCGGCGGATCAGTACGACTTCCGTGTGTGGCGCATCCGCACCATTCAGCACAACCTGGAGGCGTGGGTGGAGGAATATGGCCGTGTGAACGCTGGCAGCCCGTTCGCTTATATCGAGCCAGCAACAGCACCACCGACGCAGCCCCCTCCCGGCCCGCCAGTCATCAACAGCTTCACAGCGGACCCCACCAGCGTCCCGCGTGGCGGAACCGTGACCCTGTCCTGGAACGTGTCGAACGCCAGCACCGTCGATGTGCGGGTGACGGCCCTGGGCCAGGTCTACAGCAATCAGGCGCTGGTTGGCACGCTCAACTACACGCTGGCGCCGAACCTCAGCGACCAGATCAACTTTGTGCTGTCGGCGGGTGATTCCAGTGGGCAGCAGGTTGTGTCGAAGAATGTGACCGTCACTATTGCCTGTCCCATCAGCGACACGTACGAGGGGTGCCCGCTTTCGCAGAACAGCGTCAGCGCGGCCTACCAGACCTTCGAGCGCGGCCTGATGCTGTGGCGGGGCGATACACGCAAGATTTACGTGCTGTATAACAGCGGCGGCTATGAGGTCTACGACGACACGTGGACGCCCGACCAGCCAGCGGATACGGGCGAGACTCCCCCACCCGGCCTGATCCTGCCTGCGCGTGGGTTCGGCAAGGTGTGGGCGAATAACCCCGGCGTGCGCAGCGATCTGGGCTGGGCCAACGGCCAGGAAGCCAGCTATACCGCCCGCATCGAGGTCTACAACCTGCCCACCTACTCCGGCGCGATTTATATCAACACCCCGGACGGGCGCGTGCTGATCCTCGAAAATGGCTGGCGGGTGCGGTAAGGCAGGGTCCGTCAGTCATGGAAGCGATCAGCGAGACGGGGGTGAGGTATTCAATCTGCTACCCACATATCTGATAACCTACCCAAGCCCCTTGCCTCGCACAACAGCTTTCGGTTGGTCAGTTCGATCACCAGCCATCCAGCAAGCGTGAAGGCTCTTTGTGCAGTGGCTTAACAGAAATTATGTTCTATCATCTACCAGCCGCTGCGCAAAGAGCGTTCACCTTGCATGGTTTCATATTTGTTATAATGACTATACGAAATATAACAAGACCGTATGGCACCCATATGCCAAGCGTCAGATAGTCACCCCCCATAAATTCTCTATTAAGATTACAGTAGTGTCAGGAACAACTTGCTTCACACCGGAGAGAGTTTCATGTTGCGATACATCACCGTACTGGCGCTGCTGGCACTGGCCCTCGTCGGCTGCACGCTGACCACCGTGCCCCAGGCCGATGATACGGTCACGCCCACCAGCATCAGCCAGAACCCGACCAGCACGCCTACGCGGACGCCAACGCCCTCCCCTACCCCAACAGCGACCAATACCCGCGTGCCACCGCCAACGATTACCAACTGCACGCCGCGTTACGATTGGCCGTTCTATATCGTGGTCGCCGGTGATACGCTCTCATCCATCGCCAGCCGCACCAACAGTTCGGTCAGCCAACTGGTACAGGCCAACTGCCTCAGCAACCCGAATATCATCAACCCGGGCCAGCAGCTACGTGTGCCACGCCAGCCGGTGCCGGACACTGAAATCGGCTCGATTGAAGTCAGCCCGTTTATCTATGCGGAAGGCGGGTCGTACACCGTGCAGCCCAATACAGCCATCACCGTGCGCTGGCCCCAGGCCCGGCGCGATGCCTCACGCATTGAATTTTATGCCTCGCCGTTCAACAGCAATTCGCCCCTCACCATATTGGGGACCGACAATATCGCCTCGGATGGCGCGTCGATTGTCGTGACCTTCCCGGCGGGCTTCCAGCAGGCTGTTTATGCAACCGCCTTCTTTTCCGGTGGATCACGCCAGCGCACCGCTAACCGCATCCCGGTGTTCGCCGAAAATGCCCCGCCGCCGGATGTGCCGGTGGTCTTCCAGCCGAACCTCGGCAAGGACGGCAACGTCACGCTTCTGCCGCCGGGCACCATAACCGCCAGCTGGCCCAGCCCGGTGGTTGCCCAGGCATCGCACATCGAGTTCACATTCATCCGCAACGGCACGCAGCGCGAGTTTCTGGGGCGTGATGTCAACCTGTCGGATGGCGCGCAAATCACCTGGCAAGGGGGTGACGCCGGACCAACGGGCACACATCAATTCGAGGCTGTCGCCTTCCGCAACAGCGGCATCCTGGCGGTCAGCACCGTCTCAATCCGGTTTCAGGTAGTCGATCAGGTACAGGGCGATGTCCTCATCCAGCCGATCATCCGCAATGAAGGCGATGTCCGCATCGTCGAGGCAGGCCGCACCGTCAACCTGATCTGGCAGAATGCGCCCGTCGGCCAGAGTCCACAATTCGAATTTACGCTGTACGAGGATGGGGTGGTTGGGCCGCACTCACTGGGCATCGACACCAATGGGTCGGACGGGGTATCCGTTCAATGGACCGTGCCCTTTGCCATTAACAATGGCCGCATCGTCGCCAGCGCACGAATCCCCAACCAGACTGGCGGTACGATCCGTTCGCGCGAGTCTCGCGTGCGACCTGAAGCCATCAATCCGGGCCCGAGCGGTCAGCTGTCCATCGCGCCCAACGGCGGCATGGAAGGCGGCTGGCTGAAGCTTCAGGCAGGCACGACCGTCACTATAACCTGGGTGGCTGTCCCAACCAGCAGCGTCCAGTCCGTCGAGTTTTACCTCTCCCCCACCGGCACCGGCAGCACACCCAGCCTGATCGGCACCGACACAAACTTTGGTGATGGCGTCACCACCACCTGGGCGGTCCCCGGCTCGCTCAGTGGTTATATCAGCGCCATTGCTTTCACAGCCGATGGCCGCGAGATTATTCCGGCGAACAACGAACTTCAGATTCTGGCCGAATAAAAGCAGGGCGCGTCGCATAAAGTTAATCGACGCGCCCTGCTGTTTGCTATTTTTTGCGTGCACCTGGCTGCGGAACCTACAAAGCCCGCCGCTGGCTTATCAGACCATGCTGGTGCCCAGTTTGCGCTTGAAGAAGGTGATCATTTCGTTGTAGGCATCGCGGGCCACTTCGTCGGTGCGCAACTGACCTTCGGTTAGCATGAAGCCGTGCGGCTCACCCGAATACACCTTGAGTTCGAATGATGCGCCCGCGCCGCGCAATGCCGTCGCATAATCGTAAATGCCTTCAATCGGGCTTGGATTGTCTTCCGTCCCATGAATCATCAGCATGGGTGCTTCAAACTGATCGACAAAATCCACCGGGGCCGGTTCGCCATTGTAGGGGAACCCATACCACGCCACACCAGCGGCCAACCCCTCGACCTGTGGCATGAACAACATGGTATAGCGGCCACCCGCACAGAAACCGGTCAGGCCGATGCGCGCCGCGTCCACATCGTCACGTTCAGTCAGCATGGCGATGCCATCCTGCACCAACTGCATCACCACGTCATCGGCGGGGCTTTGTTCAAATGTCTGCCAGCCCAGCGCCAGCACCACAAACCCCTCAGATGCAAATTGATCCACCAGCGTCCGGTAGCCTTCTTCCATGCCATTGAACGAGTGAATCAGGATAATGCCGGGAAACATCCCTTCACCGGTTGGCGCCGCCAGATACGACTGGTACGCCTGTCCGCCGCTCATGACTTCGACGTCCGCCGCCTCAATTTCCATCATGTCCTGTGCCGCCGCAGCGGGCACCAGGGCAACCCCCAAAAGCATCATTAGCAATACGATCAACTTTAACTTCATCAAACAATCCTCCACTCTTGATCATTTGTCGGATACCCGCTTTACGGCAGGCACCCGGTCACAGTGTAGCAGCATCCATTGCCACCTGTTCCTTAGAGCCTGTTATGAAGTTGATGACAATGCCCAAATCGTTTTCGTCCGTGAACCACCGTAGCGACACGTGTCAATGCCCTTCAGGGTGCGCTGCGTCCGGCGATGCACCGGACCACACCAACCCAATCCCGACGCCCGGCGGGCCACCATCCACCCCGCCAAACCGGAATCAAAAAGGGGGCGTGGCCCCCTCCCCTGCCGGTTTTCGTGGCGCTGATAAGTGATCCGGCAAGTATTTTGATAAGTACCCGCCGAGTAAATCAGGACTTGTCGTCGTCGAGCGCCTGCTCCAGATGTTTGAGCCAGCGGCGGGCCGCGTTGATCTCCTCGCGGATGTACTGCTTGGTTGGGTTATCCACCTGCCCTACCCCACTCCGCAGCAGCATTAATTCGCGAATTCTGGCCCGATCTCCCCTTGAAATCAGGATTTTGCCGCGCCGGTGGGGGCCGATGTCGGGCAGGGTGGGGGAGGGGTCCGCGGACTTTGGGATACCCTTAAGTGTCGGGGTCCCGACACTTAGCCCGTCTTTCTCCGCCTCCTGCTGCGCCACCTCGATGAGCTTCTCCGGGTCGCGCTCCGCCCGCTCCTGCATCTTGCGGATGCGGTACTGCGCCCAGCCCAGATCATCCGCCCACTGCCACACCGGGTCCGGCAGTGTCAGCAGCGACCGGTGTTCGCGCAGCTGGCTCTTGCTGCTGAAGCCCATCGCGTTGAGCAGCTTCTCGGTGTTGCCGCGCGGCATCGGGAACTCGGTGCCATCGGCCACCTGACTGTAAAACACACGGTCACATTCACCGGGTTGAACCAGGTCCGCAAACGACTCGAAATCAACACCCCGCTGCCGGTAAATGCTCATCAGCAGCAGCGCAAACTGGCGCGCCCGGCCAATCGCGTTCAGATCATCACGGACGTTGTTCTCGTGCGCCATCCGCCACACACTGGCCGTATCGACCACATACGCCGGGATCTTGCCCCATTGACCGCGCTCATCAGCGCGGCCCTCGCTGCCATCGTAAAACGCGTGCAGCAGGTGATACGCCAGCCAGCGCCGTTCGCCGGTTTCCAGCCGGTAATCCGCCCCGGCATGCGCCACCGTAATCGGGTTAATCAGGCCATCGCGCCGGATCGTCGCGGCCAGATCCACAATCAGCCGAAATCCGGATTCCAGCGGGCCGGGGTCGATCTGCGGCTGGGGGTCGTCTTCGTCGCCGCCAGAGCCACCCAAGTACGTGCCTTCCAGATAGGCGCCAATGTCAAAATAGGCGCGTGACTGCCGTTCGGCGTCGCTCATATTTTTGGGCAGACGGGCACTGCGTTCGCGCGTAATGGCGGCAAACCACGCTTCAAACAAAGCGGGCATCTGGGCCGGGTCGCCTGCCCAGATGTGGCGTACTTCGGTTGGGATCACGCGGCGCGGCTGGGTGACATCCGGGTAAATCGAAAAAATGTCGACCGGTGCCGCGTCACGCCGCTGCGCATCCAGTGCCGCGATGTCCCCGTACAACCCCAGGTCGATTTCTTCCTTGGTCACCTGGTCCGGCAGCGTACCGAACGCTTTCCCCAGTTTTGATCGATCACGACGGGACATTAGCCAGTGCCTCCTCCGCGCGTTCCACCAGATTCCAGGCGTCCATCGCGGCCTGCGAACCCGGTGCATAACTGAACGTCGGGCGGTACGCGCGCGCCGCCTCGCTCCAGATAATTCGATCCTGAACCGGCTTCCACACGGTATCGCCAAATGCCTCGACGAGCTGTTCGAGCATTTCTGTATGTTCCAGCGTTTTCTGCTTGTACCGGGTCGGGACAATACCGAACAATTCGACATCGCCCAGGCCCAGCTCCTGCTTTTTACTCACGAAGCTTTCGCGATGCAGCAGGCTTTCGCGCACACCATCAAACGCCAGCATTTCGCACAGTGTCGGGATCACGATGCCATCCGTCGCCAGCGCCACCGAGCCATGCAGCATCGACGGTGTTGGCGATGTATCCACAATCACCACATCAACAGTGGTTTCCAGCGGGAGCAGCCGGTCGCGGAACACCAGAATATTGCTCATGCTGGTCGAAATGTTGCGCGTTTCGACATTCGACGAAATCAGATACAGGCGGCCACGCACCGGTTCGCCAGGGATCTCATACATCTCCGGCGGGATGGGCCGCAGCACGCGCTGATACGGCGCATTGCGTATCAGCAGGTCGGATAGGCCCGGTTCCTTGCTCAGCCCGAACATCACGGTGGCATGACCCTGCGGATCAGCATCCACCAGCAGCACCCGATAGCCCTTGATCGCCAGCCCAGTGGCCAGATGTGTGGCGACGGTGGTCTTGCCGACACCGCCTTTTTCGTTGAGTAAAGTCACCACTTTCATGATATTTTCCTAATCCTCAGACATGGCGCGGTAGGCATATTCAAAACCAATCGGCGTCGGGTTGGGCCGCTTGCCAATCTCGGCCAGTTTTTCATCACATAAACGCTGCAATAATTCAATATCATACGGGGTCAGGCGGCGTTTACCCAGAGCCAGTGCAATTTCCTTACGCTTCATCCACTCGCCAGGTTTATCCTGCAAGACGTCCAGAATCTTGAGTGCCTGATCAGTAATGGGTGGCGAATTGTAGTCCGGTTCAAGTATTTTCATGGCGATTCGTTCGTTTTACATTATGCTTACATAACTGGAACTTTAGCATAGTTACGCGCGAGGCGCAACATTTCGCTTTTTTCGCGTTTTCAGATGATATGGCTGAGGGGGTCTGGCGCTGCATCAGAACGCCATGGCCTCCGTCGTCGTATCCGCCAGCGGATCATCCCAGCCGAAAAAGTCCGCCCGCCAGTCCCGGTATGTACTTGACTGCCTCAGCGAGTCGCGCTTGGGATGCACGTAGCCCGTTGCCCGACGCTTGCGACTCGGCTCGGCATGGAAGCACGGCGCAGGTGCCAGCTCAGCAGCGCGGCGTTTACGGGCCAGCCAGCTGGTGCGCGCCAGTGTCACGATCAGCCCGGCTTCATCCGTCACATGGCGATGGGCCTTCAGCCAGCGGAATTTCCGCAGCGCTGCCTCAGCGGAAGCCGCATCATAGGTATCGACCAGCCGCCGCGCGTTCGGCAGTGTCATGTCATCAATCAGGCGATGGATGCGGCATGCGAGTCGTTCAGCGGTGCTATCCGGCAGTGGCTGGCGAAAACGGCGTTTGCTGGCGTTTTTACGAGTAAAAACAGCCTGTTGCGGGCTGCGCCGCCCAGAGGGGCCTTCTCGCGTCAAATTCGGGCGGTGCTGCATGGGTTCTGGCGCAGCTGCATGGCTGGTGAGATGAGCCGCTGCCGGGCATGCTGTTGGCTGGCTGTCTATTGTCGCCAGTGCTGGCGGCATGGATGCCGGAACCGCGGCCTGTTCCGCCTGTTTCAAAACCGCGTCGCCACAATGATACGAACTGAATCCCTGCCGCATGTGCGAAACACGATGCCCACGACTGAGCAGCTGGGCGGCAATCTCGCGCTTTAGCGGCCAGCGCTTGCCCGTATCATCCAGCAGAAACTGGCCGCCTGTACGGATTTCGAAGCGATCAATATCGCCAGCACTCGGAACCGTGTCCAGGTTTATCCACAGCAGCGGTGTTTCGTGGTAAGTCGGCTGACTCTGTACACCCAGAGCCTCGTTGTAACGCCGCACGGATCGACTGCTGAGGCCCAGCCGTGACGCCAGCAGCGCCTGCGCATAAGTGCCCGGACGCCGCCGTAACAACGCCTGATGCAGCGCCAGCCGGTACAAGCGCGAGCTGCGTACATCGTCGAGCGTAATCGGGTCGCTGCCTTTGGCCCGAACGCCCAGCTTGCGGCACAGGGTAGCCGCATCGGGCAGGATAAACTGGCGTGTCTGCTTTTGTCCACCTGACAAAATAGCATTGTTTTGTCTCACCATCCCGTCAGGGATTTCAGCTACAGCACGGGGGTTCTCAGGGGGGCAAAACACAGGTTGGCCATCTTCATAGCAGGCTGCCAGCGCTTTACGGATCGTCTCACGGCTGATGATTCCCTTCAGCAAGCGGCACAGCATCGGCTCCGTGATCACAGCACCAGCACCAATACCCATCAATCGAGCTGCTTCAATTGTGCGAGCAATGGCGGCACCATCACGCCGGAGCAGCAACGCCTCGCGCACCGCGTTCGGATAACGGCTCACCGGTTGCTGATCATTGTTGTACGCCACGTGCTGACGCCGAGCCGGGCGGGTAAACACACTGCGGATCGTGCGCAGTGCTTCACCATAGCGCTGGCTGAACGCTTCGGTCACCGCACCAGACGGCGACACCTGGCAGGCATGGACCTCAGCCAATCGATCAATCACCGCATCTAACGTAAAACCCCGGTCGCGCATCAGGCAGGCTACCCGGAACAACGCTTCATTGCGGCTCTGCAACCGATCCACATAATAGCCATACAACGCGGCAAAATCTGCATTGGCAACAGGGGTTACTGGTTCAGGGTCTGGTTGCGCCGGAGGCATCAAATAGGTCAGTACCGCATCCAGTTCTTCACGGCTGATCGGGCGCACGGGCTGATGACACAGAACCTGCCACTCGCGGCCAGCGATCTGTGATCCGGGACCAACCACATAACTGCCATCAGCTTTCAGGTCACCACCGGGGAAGGACCGGGTTCTTACCGGGAAATTAGCACGCCAGTAGAGGTGTGGGGTCCCACGCACGCCAGATTGAACGGTAAATGTCTGGATAAGATGAGGGAACTGACGGGCAAAGCGGTGAGCAAGCTGGAGATCATCCAGGTCCAGAACCACCAGACCGGACACCATCCCGCAAACCACACCATAGGCCAGCCTGTCGCCCGCACCAAACCACGTCTCCAGTTCGGTGGAGGAGGGGAGGCGCCGGGTAAAGGGCTGCCAGCGGATGGCAGGGCGCTTGCCAACACGCGAATCGGCACCACCGACCAGCGGAATCAGCGAAAAACGCTGCTGATTCCATGCCGCAATTTGCGAATCAAATACCGTAGACCTGCCATAAACAGGCAAATTTAACCTTACTTGAGGGATTTGCCTGTTGCGAATCGACGTTTTTTGCGCTATAATTCAGGGAAATAGCGCATATACCGATGCTTAGGCATCTCCTCAATAGGCCCGTTTACCTGAATCAGCCTGAGAAACTAAAGCAGGGAAACCGGGCTTTCGCCTTTATAGGGACTGAGTGCGTAAGCCAATAAATATTAGAACGTATGTGCGGTCAGGGCTCCATTTTTAGTGCCTTCCTGTGCCGCCAATCGCTTCGTTAGAGATTCCCTCAACTTTTGCATTATTGGTGATTTGTGCTATAATTGAGTTCATCCTATCGAATCCTGTTGGCGCGGGCTCGATACGGTTTAGCCAGTGGGCACATGGTCGTGTGCCCACTTTGCTTTTTTAAACCGTGTTATGTATTCTATATCATCTTTCCCCTGTACGCAAGCACCTCGTTTAAATTAACCAACTGGAAACAGGGAAATAAAAACGCCACTGACGGGCGAAGTCGGGGGTTTTCCTCATGGTGAAAAATAAACAATGAAAATCATATTGTGTTCTAATTCACAAATAAATCACGATGATGCAACCCGCTGCGGATAATCCAGCGTGACCTCCAGCACCAGGCGGCCTATGCGGATATGATCGCCATAGGTCAGGGCATGTGGCTCGTTGGGGGGCAGGCGGCGGTCGTTCAGGAATGTGCCATTCGGGCTGCCTTCATCCATCAGGTAAATGCCGTGCTTCATTTTGAGAATGGATGCATGGCGGCGCGAAACCCCGTTTTCATAAGCACCATAAGACGACAGGTCAATATCCGGGCGGTGGCCAGTAACCGGGTCGATCCGCCCAATCACCAACCGGTTGAAGCGGGCTACCTCAAAAGCGAAAACCTTGTCTGTCCCCCTTACACCCACGACCAGATTCATGAGCATGCCGCTCGTCGTGCTGGTCGCCAGCCGGTTGGCAGCTTCGAAGATAGCTTTCAACTCTTTGTGAATGCTCCCCACGAAGGCTTCGCAGCAGCCGCTGATGCGCACACCCATCCGCTGCCGGTCCGTCACCACAATGGTCATCAGCGGTGCCTGGTGATGGATGTCACAGGTCGGGCTGACATGCTGCTCAACCTGCTCGACCAACCGACGTAGGGCCTGCGCAGTGGGGCTGCCCATCTGCGTCTGCAAATCCTGCACATCGACAATTTCGCCATTGATTTCGATTTGAATGTCCATAAGCGTTTCTAAGCGTTCTCCTCCTCAGAAAAGCCTTGCAATAATGCCTGATGGACATTACAGAGCGCCTAAAAATTCTTACGAAACCGAAATTTTCACGAATTTTTCACAAATTCAAAAGGTTTAAAATCCTGAAATACGGTTATATGCACCGTGCTGTTAGAAACAGCTACCTGCTAACCTCGATTAGCAGGCACAGCCGGTCAATTCGGGGAACAAAGGTGGCCGTTGGCAACCAGAGCCAGATCGAGAATATTGACGGTGCCATCGCCGTTGACATCCTCGCGGAAATCCGGCGCTGTGCCAAGGGTGCCATAGGTCTGCCGCATCTGTTCCAGATCCAGCGAGGTGACATCCAGCGGCAGGCACACTTCGGTTGGGGTAGCCGTCATGGTTGGGGATGGTTCGAGGGTTGCTGTCAGTGTCAATGTCGGGGTTAAGGTAGGCGCTTCCAGGACCACCACAGCACCAGCACTACCGGTCGCATCCACCGGATTGCCCAGCAGGTCCAGAATGACCACCTGCTGCACATCCAGCGAGCTGATCCCGGCGCCAAAGCCCATCACATCAATTTCGAGCAGGACACCACTGCCGTTGGTAGGCTGTGCCCCTTCGTTAATTTTGTGAAACGCCGCCGAAATGGTGTGCTGAACGGCATCAATAACCACGTCGGCGGGCGACAGGGCATTCTCGGTCCGCAGCAGATATTCACCAGCGCGAACATTCAGCACCTGCACCAGCGCCGGATCATAGCCCAGGACGATCTCAACACCGTCGCAGCTTCCCACCGTGCAGTCGATCAGCACCTGTACCGATGTCGTCTCGCCTGCCAGCAGCGATTGCTGCCCGACCACGACCCAGACATTCGGTGTTTCGGTGGATGTAGCCGGTATCTCGGTGACGGTCGCTGTCAGATCCAGTGTTGGGGTCGGGGTCAGTTCCGTTTCGGTGACTTCAGGCGTCACTGTAGCGGTGCCGTCTGTCGGGGTGATCACCGGAGTCTCGGTGGCGACGATTTCAACAGGCTCGGTGACTTCGGCAGTTGCTTCGCCAGCCAGGGTTGCTGTCAGGGTCGGCGCGGGCTCCTGAGTGGTTTCCGGGGTCACTTCTGGCGTCACCTCCGGCGATAACACGGTTGGCGTTTCGGTTGGCTGGGTGGGGATGATGGTCGCCTCGGTCGCAACCTCTGTAACCGGCGTGACTTCGACTGTTTGCTCGACCACCGGTGTCGCGGTCAGCGTGGGCAGCGGCGTGCTGGAAGGCAGCATCATCGTCGCTGTCGGCAGGGTGGTTTCGATGGGTGCTGCTTCAGTCATCGTGGGTGGGTTGGTGGGCGTTGCGGTTGGGGTCGGTGTCTCTGTCTCGGTGGATACCCCAGGTTCCTCGGTCGATTCCGGGTTCAGCGTCGCCGAGAAATTGGGCACGATGATCGCCACCAGGCAACACACCGCTACTATGATGATCCATCCACGATTCAAAGACATGTCGTTGCTTCTTTATTTACCTGACTGATACGAAAGCGATTGACAGGGGCGATCCAGATTCGAACCGCCCCTGTGTACGAATACTTGCTTGAGCGGGACTTGCCCTTACTGACGCGAACGCCGCCAGAAGGTCATACCACCAACCAGGAAGACGATGCCCAGCAGCCCGGCGAGGACGACGATCACCATTTTGGCCGGTGAGCTGCTTTCCGCTGTGACCTGTTCGGCGACGTCCGCCACCACCGGCAGACTCTCTGCGCCGACCGTCAGGACCGCGTTGGTCGTGTTCAGCAGGCCATCAACCAGCTTGAATTCAGTTAACTGGTCATCGACCAACTGCGCCTGGGCAATGCGTACCGTAGTGGAGTCGTTATCATTGCAGACGACCCGCAGTGGCACCCGGAAAAAGACACCATCGCCCTGTAACACGTTCTCGCGCCCCAGTACATTGGCGGCCAGCCGCGCGGTGGTTTCGGTATTTGCTTTAAAGACGGTGAAGCCCCGGTCGCCGCTGGTGGGCATATAGCTGCCCGGTTCCATACCTTCGACCCGCAGGCAGTTGCCCTCTACAGCCAGTTCCACATCGGCACCGGCAATATTGACTCCGTTGCGAACCATTACGTCCGCATAGATAAGTTCGTTGATCTGGGCCCGCGACGCGTTCAGACTGACATCCACACTGGGGTATACCTGGGCCATCGCGGCGGTGACACTGATCAGAATAAGGACGGTCAACACACTAATTGGCAGTGTGCGTGTGATAAAACCTCGCATGATGTGATTCTTTCTGTTCATTCATTCAACGGGTAGAAAGGGGGGCGGAAATGCCCCCCTCGGCTGTGCGTGGTTTCGCAGCGTGGTTTACGAGAAGCTGCAGGTACCGGCGGTTTCGGCGTAGTTGCGGCCCACATGGATCAGATCAAGCACGTTGATAATCTGATCGTCGTTGATGTCGACGGCTTCGTCAGCCAGCATGGCATTGCCGAAGTCCAGCCCGATGGCGGTGCTGTCGGTAATGTTGATGGTGTCGTCGTCGTTGACATCGCCGGCCAGCAGCACCAGTGTGCCCAGTGTGTTGTCCTCGTCCAGCAGGGCGAATGTGGCGTCGGTGCAGCCCAGGTGCGAGTCGGCATCCACAACCAGGGTGCTGGTCAGTGCCAGTGTTTCGGCATACGTGAAGTCGGCGCCATCACCACCAGCATCTTCCACCACCGAGACCGGTGCTGCGTCATCGATGGTAATGGTCAGGGCGGTCAGGTCTGTGTTGGTGCCGTCATAGGCTTCGCGCTCGATATTGCCCACCAGCGAGGCCAGCGGCAGGTCGTTCACCGTGATATTGACGGATGTAATGGTATGGTCGTCGGCCAGCTGCTGACCGTTCTGGTCACCCAGAATGAAGTTATCCACGTTAATGGTCAGGGTGCCCGGCTGCGGCAGGTAGTAGCTGGTGCTGGAAATAGTCTTGCTGCCGGTAGCAGGTGTCTGGGCGCCGCTCTCATTGTTGAGGCTGACCACATACAGGCCGCCGGTTTCATCATGCAGGTTCTTCAGATCAATGGTTGCCAGCGTATCGAAGATGTTGCCATCGGTATAAGCATCGGAGGTTGAGCCCCGGCTGGCGATGTATTCCACAGTGGGAACACCCACCTTCAGGCCGCCGCTGGAAGCCGTGATGCTGGTGGCATCGACGCTGTGATCCAGCTCCACACCGAATACACCCGGCGCCGGGATGTCATCACATTCAAATGTAATGGTCAGCGTCTGGTTTTCATCAATCGACGCTGGCGCATTGATTGAACAGGCCAGCGTTTGGGCGGAGGCGCTGGTTGCGGCAAACGCCAGCCCCATAATGAGAACCGGGACTGCGAGTTTTGAAAGTCGTCTGTTAAACATGGTAAAGAGCCTTTGCTTGAATATGGTCAATCTCCTCCCTTGTGGAGTGACTTTAGCATAGAGGTTTTAGGATTGACTTTCAATTAATTTAAATGAATTTTTACCTAATTCACCAACTATAAATTAATTTTCAATCCACGAATGATCTTGTCCGTAAATTGTAAAGACCCTGTATCGATAAACAATACTCGAGTATGAACGCTGGATTGGTCGCCTCAATATGAGGTATGCTCGTGCCGTTTGAGATAACTGCATTCAGGAGATATGCCGATCATGAAACTATTGACGATCCAACCCGATTTGCGTTTAGGGATTCAGACCGAGGCCGGTGTGGTGGATGTTGCCGCGGCGGGCCTGGCGGAAGTACCCACCACCATGGATGCGGTGTTGGCTGGTGGGGAAGTGGCGCTCGACGCGCTGCGCGAACTGGCCGCCAATCCGCCCGAAGCAGCGCTGCTGCCTACCGACAGCGTGCAGCCCGGACCTTGCGTGCCATACCCCGGCAAGATTATCTGCGTGGGCCTCAACTATGCCCGTCACGCGGCTGAGTCCGGCGCGGCCACCCCGACCTCCCCGGTGCTGTTCTCCAAGTTCAACAACACGATTGCCGCCCCCGGCGACCCCGTTCCGCTGCCGGATGCCGCTGTCGAGTACGATTACGAAGTCGAACTGGTGGCTGTCATCGGCAAGCAAACCCGCGACGTTTCCGTCGAGGATGCGCTCGATCATGTGGTGGGATATGCCACCGGCAATGACCTGAGCGCCCGTGACTTGCAGATGCGCACCAGCCAGTGGCTGCTCGGCAAGACGCTGGACAAGTTCATGCCCATCGGCCCGTGGCTGGTGACGGCGGACGAAGTCGGCGACCCGCAGGCCCTCAACCTGAAGTGCTGGCTGAACGGCGAACTGCGCCAGAACTCCAACACGGCGGATATGATCTTCTCGGTGGCGGAAGTGGTCAGCTATGCCAGCCAGTACATGACGCTTGAAGCCGGCGACATCATCACCACCGGCACACCCGAAGGCGTTATCCTGGGCATGAACCCCAAGGTCTGGATGAAGCCGGGCGACGAAGTCACCGTCGAGATCGAAAAACTCGGCAAAATGTCGAACACGATGGTCTAGCCATAACACGGTCAATAAATGGTCAGCATGTCAGCCAACCCTGATGTGCTGGCCATCGTTTTCCACGAAGCACAACCCTCCCTTGCAGGTTACTGAAAGACTTTGGAACCCAAGCAACCTATCCAGCAGCATTTCTATTCTGAACCAGATCGGGTGTATAGTGGCAAAATACACCGCAATGCTCTGTATGTACTCATTAGGAACGTGGGCTAACATGAGGTTATGATGGACCAATCCAATGGATATGAGCGGGTGGCTGCCGCGTTTCTTGCAGGCCGAGGGCGTGCGCCTTCGACTGCCGTAGGGACGCGAGAGGTGCGCGACTGGGCTCGCACACTACCCCCTGGGGCCGCTGTCATCGACTTAGGCTGCGGGACGGGTTTGCCCATTACGAAAGTCCTGGTAGACGAACAGTTGAATGTCTATGGTGTCGATGCGGCGCCGTCTTTGGTGGAGGCGTTCCGACACAACCTGCCAGACGTACCGGTTGCATGTGAGTCCGTTGTGGAATCGTCGTTCTTCAATCGGACTTTCGACGGTGTCGTCGCGTGGGGGCTGATCTTCCTGCTTCAACCGGAAGAGCAGCGGTACCTTATCCAAAGGGTTGCCGACATACTCTTGCCTGGTGGTCGCTTTCTGTTCACATCGAGCTGTGGCACTGAACCCCTGGTGTGGAATGATGGCATGACAGACCTGGAATCACGCTCGCTCGGTGCGGCAGAATATCGAAAGCTGCTTTCTGAAGTTGGCTTACACGTCACGCGTGAGTACGAGGATATCGGGGAGAATCATTATTATGACACGATCAAAGCGACATCGGTGAATCGGCAAGAATGAATGGGCCTAACAAAACGCTGCGCCCCATCTTGAGTTCCGCGTTCTTTCAAACACCTAGTCCCTAAAGCCTATTGTTCTCAATCCTTTCTTAATCTTAAATAACGGTTGTGATTCCGCCGCATAGACCCGAAAGCGCATCCATGATCCGCAGCCTGTTGAATATTAAAATTGTCGGCCTGTTTGTGATAGTGGCCGTATTGAGTGCCGCCGCTGCGTTAACGCTCAACCGCCCGCAGGCACCGGCCATCAGCCTGACACCTACCGCTGTGCCCGACCCCATCACCCTGGCTGATGATATTCTGCCGGTGGCGACCCTGGGGCGAGGGTGGATCAACGATCTGGCGTGGTCACCGGATGGCGAGACCCTGGCCGCAGCGACCGCAGCCGGAATCTGGCTCTATGAAGCGCATGATCTGGATGCGGCACCGCGCTTTTTACAAGGGCACACCGCCCCGGTCAGCAGCATCGACTTCAGCAGCGATGGTCGCCTGCTGGTGTCTGGCGGCTGGGACAAGACGCTGCGCCTGTGGGATATGGCCGCTGGTACGCCGCGGACTCTGCTGGAAGGTCATAACGGGCAGGTGGAATCCGTTGCTTTTTCACCGGACGACACCATGATTGTTTCTGGCGGTTTTGACAGCACGCTGCGCCTGTGGGATGTTGAATCCGGCGAAACCGTTGCGACGCTCCCCGGTCACGAAAACACCATTACCAGCGTGGCCTACAGCCCGGATGGCCGTTTCATCGCGTCGGGCAGTCGCATCAACAACAACATGGTCATTCTGTGGGATGCCGTCACCCAGGAACAGATCGCGGTGTTGCAAGGCTTGACCAACTTTGAGATCGAGTCGCTGGCTTTCAGCCCGGATAGTACGCTGCTGGCCGCCGCGGCGACCGATGGCACGGTTCATGTCTGGGATACAGACTCGCATGCGGCACAAGACAGCCTGACCGGGCATCTGGACATCGCCTTTGCGCCGGATGGTGAGCATGTGGTCACGGCGGGTGCCGCGACTCAGGTGTGGTCCATCAGCAGTGGCGATTCTGTTCGCACGCTGGAGGGCCTTATCGTACATCTCGCCCTCAGCCCGGATGGTGAACAGGTCGCTTCGGTGTCACAGACCGGCGATTTACAGATTCGCAGCCTGACCGACGGGGCGGAAATCGCCCGCCTGACCGGTTGGCATGGGGGCGGAGTCAATGCGCTGGCGTTCAACCCCGCCGGAACGACGCTGGTCGCAGGTGGGGGAGACGCGTTTGGCAACCCCGGCGCGGTTAACCTGTGGGATGTGGGGGCCGGGCAGCAGTTGGTCAGCTTACCAGCGGATCATGGCACGGTCGAGGCGCTGGCTGTTAGCCCATCCGGCGGGACAATCGCGGTAGGCACCGAAGTCGGCGTGCTCGAATTCCGCGATGGCACCGACGGACGCACCACCAATACAATTAGCGGGCATCAGGGCCGGGTGCTGAGTGTGGTCTTCAGCCCGGATGGGCAGGCAGTGGCGACGGGTGGCGAAGATTCCAGCGCGCGCCTGTGGGACGCCGCCACCGGTCAGGAACGCGCCGCCTTGACCAACCTCGGTGGCCCCATCCGCCATCTGAACCTGAGCGCCGACGGCAGCCTGCTGCCATCCGAAGGTGTGGATGACGTGACCGAGCTGGCCGAACTGGACAATTTTAACGTGGCCTGTACAGCCGGTGCGGCAGATGGCGTTACCAGTATGTTGTTCAGCCCGAACAAACAATATGTCGCTTCGGCCTACTGGAACAACACGGTTAATCTGGTGGACCTCGGTACCGGAGACATTCATACCACGCTCAGCGGCCACACCGGCAATATCTGGAGCATCGCCTTCAGCCCGGACAGCCGTTATGTGGCCACGGGCAGCGCCGACCGGACGGTGCGCATCTGGGAAGTGGAATCGGGCCAGCAGGTGGCTGTCCTCGAAGGTCACACGTGGGATGTCAACACAGTTACCTTCAGCCCGGATGGCCATTTGCTGGCGTCCGGCAGCGCTGATGGTACGGTGCGTCTGTGGCAGGTCGCCGCCGAATCCGCCAGCCTGTAGGGTCGCAAGCAGTGTAGGCACGTGGTATTGCACTTGACCTGCAGGAGTCACTGCGCATAAAATCCAGGTATTGAACCAATTAGCGAGAGCCTGACGGATGACCGATTACACAGGTTCAGCCACCATTCAGGAAGAAGTACTCACGTTTCTGCTTTCCTCGCCCACGCCAGAGCAGATTATTGCCTTCCACGCGTCGGATTCCGCACAGGCCCGGTTGCGCGATCTGCTGGACGCTAATCGTAGCGGCACACTCACTTCCGACGAACGTGCAGAATTAGAAGAAGCCAGCCAGATCAATCATTTTGTAACCCTGCTCAAGGCAAAGGCTCACCAAACACTGGCTGCCAAATGACCTACATTGCAGAGGCATTGCGTCGCCTGGTAATCGAACGTGCACAAGGCCGCTGCGAATATTGCCTGCTTCACGAGCGAGATAGCCTTTACACACACGAAGTCGATCACGTTATTCCTGAAAAACATCGCGGTTTGACAGTGGCAGATAATTTGTGTCTGAGCTGCATGGACTGTAACCGGCACAAAGGTAGTGATTTTGCGTCCTTCGATCCTGAAACCGAAGATATTGCAATGCTTTATAATCCCCGCCGTGAAAAATGGGATAAACATTTCCAGCTGGTTGGTGCGCGAATTGTACCCTTATCTGCCACTGGTCGTGTAACCGTTTTTGTACTTAAGCTGAATGACGATATGCGTATACGTACGCGTCGCGCGTTGATTGCTGCACAAAAATATCCATAGACCCGCAAACTTTGCGCTTGGCATCCGGCGAACTTAGGGTTCGGCCTCGAACTCCGGCACCGGGCGGGCATCGGCCTCCGACTGGGTCGCGGCGATTCCGTTTTCACCAATATCCGCAATCAGCCAATCCATTTCCTTGATCTCGCGCCGCTGTGCCTCGATGATTTCATCAGCAAGCTCGCGCACCCGCACGTCGTTAATGTCTGCATGTTCGCTGGTCAGAATAGCAATCGAGTGATGCGGAATCATCGCCCGCATATAGGACGTATCCTGAACCAGCGTCTGGCTGCGGAGGAGAAACAGCGCAATGACAAATACCACCACACTGCCGACATAAATAGCCAGATTGACTTTGGTATTGTGATACATGCCGCGCATAAAGCTCAACATAATCACGGCCATCGCCGCGCCCATAATAAACGTCATATAAAGACGGGTTTCGCTCCAGCGGATGTGTGCAAACTCGAAGGTGTTGATATACATCAGGCCGAACATCACCAGCATGGACGTTGCGATCATCGCTGCGAATCGCATGTAATGCGGTTTGTCGTCGTGGTTCATGGTTTGCCTCCAATAGACATGTTCATCCGGTTGAATAGGCGATCAACCGCCTGCTGGCATACGCAATATAAAGCCCGTACACAGGCAAGCATTGATCTTCAGCCAGGGCACATGTTGGGGCGATGATGTTTGGCAGTAGGTGCTGCTTTTACGCCACCTGCAAAGTCATGATGTGGGTTTGCTCGGTCACGTCCCAGATGCAAACCAGACCATCGTGCGCGCCGATAGAAGCGACGCGGGTGCCATCCGGGCTGAAATGGACCCCCGCCAGCCAGCTCAGGTGGCAGCCTTGCAGGTCGCCGCGCGGCTCGCCCGTGATCGAATCGTACAGATGTACGACCGTCTGCGCACCATGTGCCAGCAGCATCCCATCGGGGCTCAGGCTCATGCCGCCATCGGACCGCTCATCACCGTCACTGGCGATCACCTGCAACTGGTCGTTCGCCGGGTTCCAGCGCCACACCAGCTTCTCCGCCGAAACGTAGAGTTCATTCTGCGGGCTGAATGCCACGGCTTCGACCGGAACCCCGTCGAGATAGGTTTGAAATGTCGTGTCACCAAAATCCCAGATCTCGATGGCCGTTCCCTGTACCGAGCCACGACAGCCATCTGACGCAGATGCAAAACCTGCCGCTGCCAGTTCGCTGCCATCAGCATTCAGCGCGAAGACAGCCGGGCAGGGCATTGTCGTATCCAGCAGATTCGTCTGTTGGCCGCTGGCTACATCCCACACGCGGATCGTCCCATCACCGCCGCCGGAATAAAGTTGTGTGCCCTCATGGTTAAAGAGTACACCGCGCGATACCCCTTCGTGTCCGGTCAGACGACCCATTTCTGCACCGGTTTCGACATTCCACAGACGAATGTCGCCGTTTTCCAGGCCAGACGCCGCCAGCAGCGTGCCATCGGCATTGATGGCCACGAACGGGGCGTAATTGTCGGTGGTGTCGAATTGTTTCAGAAGCTGTTGAGGGGAATTGATGTCGAAGACATAGATGCCCGTAGACGCAGAGACAGCGATACGGTCGTTACCAGACCAGGCGACATGATAGAGGATGGTTGGTTCCGCCGAAACCAGGCTCGGCACGGCCTGTGGTGGTTCTGTTGCAGCCTTGGTCGCAATCATCACGACCGGTTCTGTGCCACTGGTGCTGGTGCGCACATCACGGCTGATCGGTGCCGGTTCGTTCAACATCACAAGAGCCGCTGCGATGCCTGCGAACAGGGTCACCAGCAATGCTCCGGCGATAATGAGCCTGCGCCGTGACCGGGGGGCGGGTGCTGCTGCCGGTGGCGCTTTGCGCGGCTTGCGCTTGCGTTCCAGTTCGGCGATCAGCCGGCGGATATCCGCGTCGTTGTTGATGACGGCGGGCTGTTTATAGGCGAGGTCACGCAAGGGGGCTGGCAGATCGGCGGCGCTGGGCAGGTTGGCCCCGTCGATCAGCACCGGAATCACCAGCATGCCATAATCAATGCCCGTGGCGATCTGATGGCGCACGGGATCGTTTTCGCGCTCCAGCAGCCGATTGCCGTTGTTGTCTGCGGCGTTCAACCAGGTCGGGCCGATGATGACCAGCAGCACATCGGCGGTGCTGACTTCCTCCTCCGCAGCCACGCGAACGTCACGCCCGGCGGGAATCGAGCTGGCCTGCTCGACATTGTCGCTGCCAAAGCGTTTGGCAAATATCCGGTACAGGCGGCGCGCTGCGGGTTGATCCGGCCCCGGACGGTAGGCAACAAAGATGCGTGGCATGGCGTCTCTCCTTCATCAGGGTTGCAACATGCCCATTGTACGATCAGCCTGCTGCCTGTGCCTGATGCTTACCCGCCGTTTGCCCTCATGCCGTCGCTTTGATGAGGCGAGAGCGGAACAGGTCGCCACGCCTGTGCCACAGCCCATATCCACGACGATGCTGCCGGCTACCCAATTCGCCCGGTCAACCAGCACCTGGGCAAACGGCCCCAGTATGGCCGGAACCAGCACCGTTTCATATTGGACAGCGGCTTCGTCGCCCAATTGCCAGTTTTTGGAACTCATGTGTTTTCTCTCGATTGCTGCCTTCAGACGTTCAGATGCAGCGTAACGCTCATGGGCGCGCACATCCAGTTCACGTTTTTACTGCTGTCACCTGAATGAAGTGGTTTGGACTCCTTGACAAACCTGAATGTGCATGTTATTTTTAGACAAGTCTAAATCGGGGTAGAGCATGACCGAATATTCATATTCGGCTGCCGGAAGGAGAATAACATTGAACACAAGCCGAGCCTTGCGTTTGTTTCTTTTTATAATTGCTGCGCTGGGGTGGGGTGGGGGTGTGGCTGCCCAGGATGATGATCAATTGACGATCGTCGCCACCACCACGCAGGTTCATGATGCTTTGACGATTCTGGGCGGCGATTACGTCGACGTTATACCGCTGATGGGGGCCGGGGTGGACCCGCACCTGTACCAGCCGACTGAATCCGACATTGCCGCCATGAGCAGCGCTGATGCTGTGTTTTACAGCGGCCTGCACCTCGAAGGCCAGTTCGACGAAGTGTTTCAGGCCTTGGGCGAACGAAGCATCCGCACGGTGGCTGTGTCAGACCCGGTCAAGCAGGCGGGCTTCACCATTGGCGGGTTTAACCTGTCCGAAGAACTGACCAATGTCGATGATCCCCATTTCTGGTTCGACCCGCGCAACTGGCAGATGTCTGTGATGCTGATGGCCGAGGAACTGGCGGCACTGGACCCGGATCACGCCGACGAATACGCCGCCAATGCCGAAGCCTATAATGAACAGCTTGACTTGCTGTTCGAGTGGGCGACGGAAGCGATGGCCCAGGTGCCGGAAGACCAGCGGGTGCTCGTCACGTCGCATGACGCCTTCAATTATTTCGGGCAGGCGTTCGGTTGGACGGTGCGCGGTTTGCAGGGACTCAGCACGCAGGACGAAGCCGGGGTTGCTGATGTGCAGGAGCTGGTCACCTTCGTGATCGAACGCGATATACCCGTCATGTTTATCGAGAGCAGCGTGCCGCCCAATGCCATCGAAGCGGTACAGGAAGCGGCGGAAGCCCGCGGCCACGACATCGGTATCGGCGTGCGCGAACTTTACTCCGACGCGATGGGCGCCGATGGGTCGTTCGGCGGCACGTATATTGGGATGCTGGCGCAGAACGTCATCACCATTCTGCAATCGTTCGGTGCTGATATTCCTGAATGGCCCGAAGGACTGGAGCCGGTGCCGCCGGTGGAACTGCTGGAGATGGCGGAATAGATGACGAAAAACAGGGCGATTCACGAATCGCCCTTACGATATGCTTCGATGCCTGATACGGGTGGAAATGGACCACAGAGGGACAAAGGACATGAACGGAAATGGCAAACATGGCGCGAGGATGGCGCTGGAAATTGAAGACCTGACCGTCGCCTATAACAGCAAACCGGCGCTGTGGGATGTCGATATGCACGTCCCTGAAGGCGTTCTCATGGCGATTGTCGGGCCGAACGGTGCCGGTAAAAGCACGCTCATCAAGGCGGCGCTCAACCTCATTCCGCGTGCGGCAGGGGATGTCCGCTTTTTTGATCAGCCGTATGCCAAAGCGCGCGACCTGGTGGGTTATGTGCCCCAGCGCGGCAGCGTCGACTGGGATTTTCCGACATCGGTGCTGGATGTGGTGATGATGGGGCTGTACGGGCAGTTAGGCTGGTTCCGGCGCCCCGGCAAGAACGAACGTCAACAGGCCTATGAAGCGCTGGAACAGGTTGGCATCGTGGACCTGGCCGACCGCCAGATCAGCCAGCTTTCCGGCGGGCAGCAGCAGCGCACTTTTCTGGCGCGGGCGCTGGTGCAGGATGCCCAGATCTACTTTATGGACGAGCCGTTCGCCGCGGTGGACGCCGTGACGGAACGGGCGATTGTCGCCCTGCTGCGCGAACTGCGCTCACGCAACAAGACCGTCGTGGTGGTGCACCATGACCTGCAAACCGTCGCCGATTATTTTGACTGGGTGACGCTGCTGAATGTCGAAGTCACGGCCAGCGGCCCGGTGCCGGAGATCTATACCGAAGATAACCTGCGCAAAACCTATGGCGGACGCGTGGCGGGCATTGCGGCGCTGAACCACAGCGCGGAGGTTGAGGCATGATTACCGCAGCCGACCGGCGCATCTGGCTGATTATCGGGGCGATTGTGGCGGTGTTTGCGCTGCTGGTCCCTCTCAGCACCCTGATATGGGGCGTCAATTATGATTATACGCTGGTGACCGTAGCGACCGGTGGCGCTGTGCTCGGCGTGGTCAGCGGTGTGCTGGGGTCATTCGCCGTGCTGCGCCAGCAAAGCCTGATGGGGGACGCGCTGTCGCATGCGGCGCTGCCCGGTGTGGCGATTGCATTTTTGCTGTTCGGGCGTGAACTGGGCTGGCTGTTGATCGGGGCAGGGGTGGCGGGCTGGCTGGGGGTGATGTTCATTAATGGGGTTACCCGCACCACGCGCATTAAACAGGACGCAGCAATGGGCATTGCCCTGACGGCGTTTTTCGCCTTTGGCATCACGCTGCTGACGTACATTCAGTCACGCAACGACGCCAGCCAGGCGGGGCTGGACCAGTTTATTTTCGGGCAGGCGGCGGCCATCAAACGACAGGATGTGCTGCTGATCAGCACCGTTGGGCTGATCGCCTTCCTGATCGTTGGACTGTTCTGGAAAGAGTTCAAGCTGATCACGTTTGACCCGCAGTTTGCCCGCGCCAACGGGTTCGCCGTGCGCATCCTGGACGTGCTGCTGTCGACGCTGATCGTCGTGGCAATTGTGCTCGGCCTGCAACTGGCGGGCGTTATCCTGATGGTTGGTTTGTTGATCGCACCGGCGGTGGCGGCGCGCCAGTGGACGCAGAAGCTCGGCCAGATGATCGTGTTGTCCGGGGTATTTGGCGGCTTCGCGGGGGCGGCGGGGGCTATCCTCAGCGGCATACAGGCAGGGCTGCCTACTGGCCCGCTGATTATCGTCGTCGCCTTCACGATTGTCTTCCTGTCGATTGCCTTCGCGCCGGACCGGGGCCTGGTCTGGACATTATGGCGCAGGCGGCAGGACCGGCAGCGGTTCGCGGCACAGAACGTGCTGCGCGATGTGTATCGTCATGCGATGCAGCACAATGACCCGGCGTACCCGGCCCCCGGCGGTATGCTGACGGCTCTGCGGGGTTCGGTGGTGCGGGTGGGTTTGCGTCAGCTTGAACAGACCGGGCTGGTGCGTCGCGTCGATGGCGACAGTTGGGCGCTGACGGATACCGGGCTGGCGGCAGCGCGCGAGGATGCGCGTAACCTGCAACTATGGGACCTGTATCGTCTGTACGCCGAAGAACTGCGCCTGCCCTCCGTGGCCGAGGAACATCAAAAGCCGATTAAATCCGTGCTGCCACGCGAACAGGTGTCGCGGCTGGAAGCGCTGCTGGAAAGGGATAATTCGTTTTGATCTCAGACATGAACACAGTGTAATCATTAACCGAAAAACGCAAGTTGTGGCCCAAACCTCACCCCCGTCTCGCTACGCGATCCACCCCCTCTCCATCGATGGAGAGGGGAAGACAACCGTAGGTTGGCGGGGTGAGGTATCCAAGTACAGTCAATGTGTTATAAAGGGTGGTAAGCCCAAATGAACCTGATCGAACGTTTATTAATTGACCTGCTGCTGCAATTCACCACCGCCGAGCAGGTGAACAACGCGCTGGGTGACCCGCAGACCGCGGCCATCATCGTCGGCGTGCTGGTGGCGATCTCCGGTGCGCTGCTGGGGACCTTTTTGCTGCTGCGTAAAATGTCGATGACGAGTGACGCTATCAGCCATACGGTGCTGCTGGGCATCGTCGTCGCCTTTTTGCTGATGATCGCGCTGCCGGCTATGGAGCCGGATATTTCGTCGCCGTTTCTGATTGTTGGCGCGGCCATCGCCGGGGTAGCGACCGTCGTGCTGACCGAGGCGATTCACCGTTCCGGGCTGGTCAAGGCCGATGCCGCGCTGGGGCTGGCTTTTCCGCTGTTGTTCGCCATCGCCATAATTCTGATTTCGCAGTTTACGTCGAATGTTCATCTGGATACCGACGCCGTGATTCTGGGTGAAATCGGCGTGGTGTGGGCAGATACGGAAAGCCACTGTCTGGATGTGTGCGACGATGTGGTCATCACACCCGACGACCCGCGCGCTGAGCTGGGGCGGCAGTGCGTCAACTGTGTGGTCGGGGGCGACATCGGCCCGCGCGACCCGGAAGCGGTGTTCGAGGAAACCTGCTTCAACTGTGGTACCTACACGGCTGCTGAAGCATGGCGCGAACGGCTGATCGACGAACCGCCAGGGCTGGTATTCTGGCCGCGGGCCATCACCGTCATGCTGCTGACGACGCTCGTTAACCTCGCCTTTGTCGTGCTGTTTTATAAGGAACTGAAGCTGACGACCTTCGACGCGGGGCTGGCGGCAGCGCTGGGCTTTCATCCGGGCGTGATGAATTACGCGCTGATGGTGCTGGTCAGTGTGACGGCGGTCGCGGCCTTTGATGCGGTCGGGTCGATTCTGATGGTGGCGTTTTATGTTATCCCGGCGGCGACGGCCTATCTGTTAACGGACCGGCTGGCCCTCATGCTGCTGATCGCGCCGGTAGTCGGTGGGCTGAGCACCGCGACCGGTTATGAACTGTCACGAGGTAACTTCCTCGGCATCTTTCAGGTCAGCGACTTGCTGCGCCTGCTGGACCGCACCATCGGGCTGGACGGCTTCACCACCTGGAACACATCTATTTCGGCGGCCATGGTGCTGATGATGTTCGTCTTCTTCCTGCTGACGTGGGTGTTCTCGCCGCGTTACGGGTTGGTATCGAGTGTGCTCCGGCGCCGCCACCAACGCCAGCAGTTCGCCGACCAGCTGCTGATGGGGCACGTCTACAACCACACCAACACGGCACAGGCTCAGCAGGAACTGGCTGTCAGTACCCTGCATGAACACCTCAACTGGTCGCGCCAGAAAACGCAGCGCGTCCTGGGGCGGGTGCGCGGGCGCAACCTGGCCGCGGTGGAAAACGGCACGGTGCGGCTGACAGATCGCGGTGAAGCGCGGGTGCAGCAGTTTATCGTCACCGCGCTGCGCGATCATACAGGCGGCCAGCCCGAAGCAGGCGAGACGTTGTCCTTCGAGCACTGATCGGTGTATTTAACGCAACACCTGCTCGAAGCCGTCGCACCAGGAAGGATATTGCGGGGTCCAGCCAAGCGCCCGTGCCTTCGCGTTTGATTGCCCGCGCTCCCAACCCTGGCGGCCATCCTGAACCGGGGGCGGGGGCGCATCCACCTGTTGGGCATAAAACGGCACCCAGTCCTTCCCCACAGCAGGCGTGTCGTCGACAATGTTCACCGCACCGGCAGGCCATGCCAGCGCCGCCACCGCCGCGTGGGCCGCATCAGCCACATGCAGAAATGACGTTACCGCATCGCTGGCGACAATCTCGCCCTGCCATATCTGGTCGGTGGTCAGGCCATCGCGGGTGAACCATGTGCCCGGTCCGTAAAACATGCCATAGCGCAGCACCACCCCGACCGGCATTTCGGCGGTCGCCTGTTCCAGCGATACACACGCTGCCACTGTGCCACGGCGTGGTTCGGGCGCATCCAGGTCGAGCGGCTCATCTTCATGTGCCGGTGAATCGCCGGCCACATACGTCCACGACAGGCTTTGCGAAATCATCCGCTGCGCACCCACCGCCAGCGCCGCGTCGACCAGATGGCGCGTGCCGACCACCCGCAGGTGCGCGTTGCCTGCAAAATCGCGGCTGCTCAGGTCCGTAAGCTGGTGGATGACAACGTCGGGTTGTGCCTGCTGCATCGCCGCAAACACACTGTCGCGGTCGAGCGCATTCATAAGCACGGGTCGCCCACCCAACGCCGTAATCTGCTCGAACTTATCTGCGCTGCGGGTGGACCCCACGACTTCGTGTCCGGCTTCTATCAGCAAGGGCAGCAGCAGCCGACCAATCGCCCCGGTGGCTCCGGCAAGTAAAATTTTCATCAGTCCCCCTCCAGAATCACATCCAAGGTCACTGGCATTATAAAGTAGGATGTGGAATGTTTTGGTAGGAGTGATTCGTTTATGCCCTTCAGGGTGCGCATCGACGCTACAGAACGTCGCCTGTTGGCTTTTGATCTGTGCAGTACACAAAAACAGGGCCGTGACACGTGGCCACGACCCTGCGGAAAATCGGTTTGATAAGCGGCTTACTGCGGTGGCAGCAGCACGTTATCAATGATGTGCATCACGCCGTTGCTGGCGCGGAAGTTCGTCTGTTCCACCGAGGCAGCGCCACCGTTGATGGTGATGCGGCTCACACTCGGGTCATAGCCGAAGTTCAGCGTCGCGCCGTTGACGGTCGTAACGGTACCGGTCAGGTCCTGCGCGGTCAGCGTGCCCGGAATCAGGTGATACGTCAGCACGTCCATCAGCAGTTCCTGGTCGCCCAGCAGACCTTCATACGAGGTGTCCAGTTCGTTCAGCAGCGTGGTAAACGCGCCGTCGTTGGGGGCCAGCAGCGTATATTCACCGCTTGCCAGCTCATCCGCCAGCCCGGCTGCATTCACAAGTTCCGTCAGCCGCACGAGTGTTTCGGATGAAATGTCGAGCAGGCTCTTGGCAACCACCGCTTCTTCCGTGGCTTCCGGCATCGGGTTCGTCATCAGCACATCGGCATCCGGCGGCAGCAGCACATTGTCGATCACATGGACAATGCCGTTGCTCAGCACGATGTCGGGCTGTTCGATGGAGGCGGCGCCACCGTTGATGGTCACGCGGCTGGTCACATCGTTATAACCAAAGGCCAGCGAACCACCGTGCACCGTATCCAGCACGTTCATGCCGCCGTTCAGAATGTCGTCCGAAGTCACAATCCCTGGTACGACATGATACGTGATCACGCCTTCCAGCAGGGCCGGATTCGAGTACAGATCATTCAGCGAAATGTCGAGATCATTCAGCAGGGTCAGGAACGCGCCATCATTCGGCACGAACACGGTAAAGTCACCACTGTTGAGTGTGTCGACCAACCCGGCTGTCTGAACGGCTTCGCCCAGGCGGACATAGTTGTCTACAATGAAGTCCGCAACCGTTGGACCGCCCATATCTTCCATCATGGACATTTCTTCAGTGGCTTCCATGGTGGCCACCGCCGTTGCTGCCACGGTCGGCACAGCGGTTGGCTCGGTGACCGGTGCGGTCGTTACGGTTGGTTCCTCAGTCACTTCCTGAGCGAAGGTCGGCACGATCAGCATTGCAAACAAACCGAGTGCCGCCAAAATCGTGATAAATTTCCTCATTCTCAAATCTCCTCTCATGCAAGCGGGCAATACAATTTACTCACCCGACTGTGCAGTGTACGGAAGAAAATTTAATGACAAATGAGGTTTTCCCTACGCAAACATGACGCTGGCAGGTACTTTCGGGCTATTCCCTCAGCTTTCTTACGAGCCTGAACGCAACATTACGTAACCCGCCTCAGTCGTTATCCGCACGATCTAGCAAGCGATCAATCGCCTGACCTATAGACCAATCCACCAGCCGCCCCGCGAATTTTCTACCATTTACAACTAATGTGATGACAGCGTTTGAACCATGTGCGAAGGAATGACTCATGAACAATTCGCGGTTTGATATGAAAACCATCGGCATTATTGCCCTGGTCATTATTGGGGCGGTACTGCTGCTGCCGCGTCTGTTTAATACGGATTCGCTGAATGAACCGGCCCCTGTGGTCAATGAAAACGAGCCGATCCCCGGTGCAGAAAATATCCAGATCGGCAACCCGGTAACGGCTTTGTCGCTTGATCGGGATGGCTGCGCGGTTGATACCACCAGCCAGTTCAGCGGTAGGGAACCGATTTACGTGGTCGCGCCGGATGCAGACATTCCTGCAGGCACGGGCGTATTCGTACGTTTGTATCAGGATGGCAACGCCGTCGAGGACACCACCGAAATTCGTGCGGATCAGGACTATCAGAATACCTGCCTGAACTTTGTCTTTGAACCGGTGGAAATGAGCCTGGACCCCGGCACCTACGAAGCTGAGTTTTATATCAACGGCAATCCTGCCGACACGGTCAGCTTCGAAGTTCAGTAAAAAGGATCAAAACCATGAACGACCTTGGAACCCTGTGTATGGTCGCGGCACTGATCGTCATCGGCCTGATGGTGCTGCCGCGTTTGATGAATATGTTTGGCTCACCTTATTCCCGGCGGGGGGCCAACAACCCGGAATACGACGATCCCAATATTCGTAGTCGTGGCTTCTTTGGTGGCGCACGCCGCCCGCAGTACGACGACCCGAATATCCGCAGCCGGGGCAGCTTTGGCCGACCCTCGTCATCCGGCTCGCGTACATCATCCGGTTCGGGGTCGCGGGTCGACAGCCCGAAAATCCGCAGTCGCGGGGGCTTTGGCCGCAGCAAGGACTGACAGTCTGCTTTATATGCTGACTTGACCTGAAAGAAGGTGCAAGATGTTACGTTGGATTTTGTTGTGCTACTTTGTCGCGGCGGTGCTGGCGGTGGTCGGCTTTAACAGCCTGGTAGGTACAGCCTCCGTCATGGTACAGATCCTGTTTGCGCTGTTCTCCTTCGTGCCGCTGGCGGTACTGGTCTTCCGGCTTGGTCTTGCCGATACATAATATCCAAAACAGACAATCGGGCCGCTTGTCAGGCATCTGCTGGCAGGCGGCTTTTTTATGGTCACGCGCCACCGTTGCGGGTCAGTCTGCGCTGGTCACCCGTGCGCCGATCTGTTCCAGCGCTTCAAGCCAGTCGAAGCAAATCGTATCCCATGTGATCTGCGCGTTTTCCAGATAGTAAATGCCGTAGCCCTCGACCTCGACCGGTTTGCCGGTGGCCGGGACACCCATAAACGTGCCCTGATGCGTGGCTTTGAACAGCCAGCGAACCATTACGGTGTTGCCCTCGGCGATAATATCCAGGATTTCTTCGTGCCCATCGGGGAACGGGTTTTCCCCTTTTGTAAGAAAACCACGCACTTTCTCGCGCATGGCCGGGACAAAAAATGTGTCGATCAGGTCGAGCTGGCGCTGATTGATCACTTCCTGAATGTAGCGCCGAACAACAGTTTTGTTGGTTTCAAGCGTGGACATGGTTTCTCCTTCATGATCGGTATGGGTTGAGGTTAGATACTATAGATGGCAAAAGCATAAGCGATAAGGGCCTGACCGGCTTCACTTGCGCCATGTATGTTCGCGCAGGCCAAAATCGACTTCGACATAGCCGAGCCGCTGGTACACGCTTTTCGCCATGTTCGATGACCAGATCCAGGTATCGGTGTAGCCCCGGTCGCGGATGACCTGCATCATCGCATACGTGATCGCGCTGCCAAACCCCTGCCCACGATAGGCGGGTGGGGTGGAAATGTCATAAAGCGAGGCGGTATATCCGGCGTCCAACAGGGTGCCAGAAGTCACGGGCACATCGCCCAGATAGCCGGTATAGTGCAGTGAAAAGGCCGCAGGCCCATAGCCGTGTCGCGCATAAGCCTCATAGAAGACCCCCAGATCACCGCCGAAACCAGCCTCCGACACCCGCACCCACGCCGCCATCATTGAATCATCGCGTACCTGCTCGATACGGAATGAGTCCGGTACAGCCGGGGCATTGCGCTGTGCAGTCAGGTCCGCCCACAGCCAGTTGCCGCCCGGCCCACCCGGCATCCCGCGTGCTGCCAGCCGCTGGCCGAGGTCTGGCGGTTGATCGTGCGGGAACACAAACCAGTCGATGGTGTCGATATGCTGGCTGATCCGGGCGCACAGGGTATCGATATGAGTCTCGGTGTCACCCGTGGGCCAGTCTGTGCGCAGGATAATATTGCCCGGAGCGGGTTTGCCGCTGACGAACCAGAATGTGTCGGCATCCACCATGACCATGCCCGGCAGCCCGGCGAACAACCGCATATAGGCGATCATGTTCGCCTGAATCTGTCTGGCTTTGTCGCGGCGGGCTGAATCGGATAGGTGTAAGGTCATAAGATGTTTTCTCAGGTGATGACATATTTCTACAAGTCATCGTAGCTCATCCTGGTCAGGAAGGCGATTCAGGCTGTTTTGACCCGTCAAACATGAAATTAGTAGGTTGTTTTCGATCCAACCGAGATGAAAGGCAGATGAGCAATTTGCCAGATTACCGAAACTTTTATGCGCTTTATCAGACGATAGAGATGTTCGGCCAAAGCAATAGGAGCAATTTCCATGCGATATAAATTGAGTATGACCCTGATTCTGCTGACTGTCTTGCTGGTGGGGCAGACCGCCCTGGCCCAGAGTGGCCCCGACACCATTGAAATGGTCGGCGCTGTTGAATCGATCAACGCTGATGGTTCGATTGTGGTCAACGGGCAGACCGTCACCATCACGACGGCCCAGCTAAATGCCGCGCTGACAGTTGACGCGGTGGTGAAAATCGAAGGCACCCTGCTGAATGACGGGCGCATCGCCGCGCGCGAAGTCGACACGCCAGATGACAACGACCTGCGCGACGACGAGATTGAACTGATCGGTGTCGTGGATTCATTCAATGGCACGTCGCTGGTCATCGGTGGCTTTACATTCGACGTGACCGGTGCAGAATTTAATGGCCCGGTAGTGGTCGGCCAGGTTGTGGAAGTGGAAGCCTCCTTCGCTGATGACGGCAGCCTGATCGCCCGCGAATTGGACGACGAAGATGACCCGGCGGATGACGACGACCGTGACGCCGCCGATGATGACCGCCCCGGCGAGTTTGAACTGGTCGGCACGCTCGATGCGATTGATGGCGATACCATCGTGGTCAATGGTCAGGCAATCGACGTTGCTAACGCCGAAATCCGCAACCAGCTGGTGACCGGGATGCTGGTCCGGCTGCATCTGCGCAACCAGAACGGCCAGCTGATTGCCCGCGAAGTCCAGACCGCCCGCCGCAACTTCGATGATGATGACGATGACGGTTTTGTCGACGACGACAACTTTAATAACAACGGCAATTCGAATGCCAATGCCAATGGCAACGTCAACGCCAACGCCAACGCAAATGGCAATGGTAATTTCAACAGCAATGCCAATAACAACGCGAACACCAATACCAGCGGCAGCTGGAATGTCACGTACACCGTTCGTGCAGGTGATACCCTGTCGAGCATCGCGGCCCGCGCTGGCGTCACTATCGAAGAACTGGCGCGCATGAACAATATCACGGACCTGCGGCTGGTGGTGGTGGGTACGCAACTGCTGGTGCCGCGCCCGCTGGCCTCGTTCGATGATGACGATGACGACGGCTTCAACAACAATAGCAATTTCAACGATAACTTCGATGACGACGACGATGATGGTTTTAACACCAACACCAACAGCAACAACAATGATGATGATGACGACGACGACGGGCGGAACAACAACCGCAACGACGACGATGATGACGACAATGAAAGCAGCGGTGACTCGGACGACGACGATTAACGGCTGCTGCTGACCACTGGCAAATGGGGTGGGCCTTGCGCCTGCCCCTGGCGGTATATGGTGGAGGTGTGCAGGAATTGCTATAGTTAGGCCGGTTGAATGTCTTATTGTCTGTAATGCTGAATCCTCCATGATCGTGATTGTGCTCCCTGACATTGCGGCTGAAGACCGGCTGCTGGAAGCAGCGCGCCGGGGCGATCAGGACGCTATGTTCAAGATTTACGACAGTTATTTTCCGCCGATCTACAATTTCATCCGGCTGCGGGTGGAGGACCGGATTCTGGCGGAGGACCTCGCCAGCGAGGTGTTTTTGAGTCTGGTGAACGCGATCCAGAAAGGCAGCGCGCCGCGCCACAGCCTGAGGGGGTGGTTATTTCGTGTGGCTCGCAATCACATTCACGATCATTACAGCAGCCGCCTGACCACTACCGCGCTGGATGAGTGGATTCCGGCTTCCAGCGATTACGAACCGGAAGCACGGGCGCTGCGGGCGCTGGACGCAGAACAGGCCCGGCGGGCGCTGCGGATGCTGGTGGACGAGCAGCAGGAAGTGCTGGTGCTGCGCTTTGGGCAAGGGCTGACCCTTCAGGAAACCGCCGATATTATGGGCAAGCAGGTGGGCGCGGTGAAATCCCTGCAATTTCGGGCGGTCCAGACACTGCGGCAGATCATGAGTCAGGTGTGAGCGCGATGGCACAACGAGACCTCATCAACGCCTTTGACGACTGCATTGACCGCCTGAACAATGGCGACACGCTCGATGGCTGTCTGCGGGCGTATCCGCAGTTTGCGGACCAGCTGCGCCCCATGCTCATGACCGGGCAGGTTGTCCAGCGGGTGCGCATCGACCCGATGGAGATGCGGGCGGCGCAGGCCCGTGGGCGCGAACGCGTGCGGCTGGCCTTGCAGCAGAATCCTCCGGCTCCGGCGCTAAACCGAATCGTGCCGCTGTTCCGGTTGGCCGGGCTGGCGGCGTCGTTGGTGCTGCTGCTCAGTGTGCTGCTGGGTGGGGCGGCGCTGGCCGCCGAAACCAGCCTGCCGGGTGACCCGCTGTATGGCTACAAACGCGTTACGGAACAGGTGCGTCTCAGTCTGCCGGGCGATCAGGCGGCGTTGCAGGAATTTTTCGGCCAGCGCCGGTTGAACGAAATCCGTCAGCTGCTGGCAATTGACCGCGCCGAATCTGTCGATTTCAGCGGAGAAGTGCAGGCGATCAACGGCGAAGCATGGCAGGTCGCCGGACTGGACCTGACGGTTCCGGCGGGGCCGACCGGTTCGTCCGGCATCCTGATCGGCGATTACGTAGCGGTCGAAGCCCATACCACAGCCGACAGCCGCCTGATTGCGAACCAGATCAACCTGATCGAGCGCACAGACGAACCCCCGCTGCCGACGCCATCGCCCACACCAACAAATGCGCCGACGCGTACCGTGACGGCAACGCCCACCGTTATGCCGACCCTGACGCCAACCGTCGCCCCAACGCTCACGCCGACCGCCAGCAGCACCCCGCCATCACCGCAGCCGACCAGCTTGCCTGCCAATGGTGCGTCTGGGGGGTGTGTCGTGACGCCGCCAGAAGGGTGGGTCAGCTACCAGATTCGCAGCGGGGATACGCTCTCGCGCCTCGCCGGACAAACCGGAATCACGCTGGACATGCTGATGGCCGTCAACTGCCTGACGGATGCCGGGTTGATTGTGGTCGGCCAGCAGTTATACCTGCCATTCTCGCCGGCACCGCCACCGGCTCAGGCCGGCCCCTCCAACGACAACAGCGGCTCCGGCGGTTCTGGTGGTGACGACGATGACGATAACGGCAATGGCAACAGCAATAGTAACCGCAACGATGATGATGACGACGACAACGGCAGCAGCGGCTCTGGCAGCGGTGATGATGACGACTGATCGCCGGTAAGTCGGTAAACTAGCGCCCGCCCGGTTGCAGCGTGAAATCGAACGGCTTGTCGCGGTCGCACACCAGCAGGCCTTCCCGCAGTTCGAGCTCGGCCACCTGAATCGATGTGCGCTTGACGTGGTACGGCTGATTGTCGTCCATGCCATACTGCCGGGTACGGTCCCAGTCCGGGTGGGTGAAGTAGAAAATGAAGGCGCGTTCGCCCTGCACTTCGATGTCCGCGTGGCCGCCGATGACGCCATCGTCGCGGCGCTGGCCCGGTGTCTCCAGAATATTGGCCTGCTGCTGCCAGTGTTCGGCATCATCGGACCGGTAAACCCCCAACCCCTGCCATACATCCGTGATCATCCAGTAGCTTTGCTGCCAGAAGAATACATTGGGGCCTTCGTGGGGACGATCGGTAATAATCGGGCCGCGTACGGTCCAGTGATACAGGTCGTCGCTGTCGGCGGCGTAGGTGTGCGAGTGGTTGACCTCATCCTTGTACCACATGCGCCATGCGCCAGATGGCAGGCGGTGAACGGCGGCGTCAATAACGCGGTTGGAGGACAGCGCCAGCGTGCTCTGATACTGCCAGTCCCACAGGTTGGCGCTGGTCAGATGCACAATCGACCGCGGCCCGGACCAATCGTGCGGCACACCGGGGACATAGCTGACATACATATGATAGGTCCCCTCATGCCGGATAATCTCCGGTGCCCAGAAGGTGTTGCGTCCGCGTTCGAAGGCCAGCCCATCCAGCGTGCCGCGATACAGCCAGTGATGGCCGCCGTCGGTTGAACGGGCAATGCCGATGTCGGTGCCATGTGCCCAGGCGACACCGGGCAGCTCGACGTTGGCGCGCCGGGCCGTATACAGCAGCCACCAGGCCTGTTCTTCGACATTCCAGATGACGACCGGGTCCGCCGCGCCGTCGTAGATCGGGTCCCGGAAAAGTGGGGCAGGGGGTTCGTGCATGGTTGAGGATGCTCCCGTGTGCAAATACGCCAGATTATGGTGTGCCGATTATACTGTGGGCGGGTTGCCCCGTCGCGCGGCCCGACAAATGTGATGACTTTATAATGACAGAGGCGACCAGTACCCTGATCGTGTGTAGACGCACCCCGGCCCCATGGCCTATAATGGCGGCATCTGATAGGGGCGCTGTTGACGCGGAGATTATCTCAGGGATGAGCGTAGGGGCAACCCTGTGTGGTTGGCCGGTCAACGGATGAAACCAGCCCTCCATCAGATGAAATTGAGTATACCAGTGGGGTGTTGATAATCGTGAACAACGGGACAGTGCTCGTCACAGGCGCAGGCGGTTTTATTGGCCATCATTTGACCAGCTATCTGGTAGAACGCGGCTATCATGTGCGCGGGGTGGATATTAAACGACCGGAGTACGAGCCGACACAGGCGCACGAATTTATGCTGCTCGACCTGCGCGATTGGGACAACTGCCTGCGGGCGATGCAGGGCGTCGAAGACGTGTACATGCTGGCGGCCAATATGGGCGGCATCGGCTTTATCGAAACCTACAAGGCCGACATCGTGCGCGATAACACCCTGATCAACATGCACACGCTGGAAGCGGCGCGGGTGATGGGGGCGAAGCGTCTGTTTTATTCCTCAAGCGCCTGCATCTACCCGCAGTATCTGCAAAATACGCCGGATGTCACCCCGCTGAAAGAGGAGGACGCCTACCCGGCGGACCCCGAAGATGGCTATGGCTGGGAGAAACTGTATACCGAGCGAGTCTGCCGCCACTACACCGAGGATTATGGCCTGCAAACGCGGGTCGCCCGGTTCCATAATATCTATGGCCCGTTGGGGACGTATGACGGCGGGCGCGAAAAGTCCCCGGCAGCCATCAGCCGCAAGGTGGCGCTGGCCCCGGATGGCGGCACCATCGAGGTATGGGGCGATGGCCTGCAAACGCGCTCGTACTGTTATATCGACGATTGCGTCGAGGGCATCTACCGCCTGATGCAGTCGGACTATCAGCAGCCGCTGAACATCGGGCAGGATCGCATGATTACGATCAATGAGCTGGTCGATATTGTGGCCAACGCCGCGGGCAAGACGATCTATCGCCAGCACGACCTGACCAAACCGCAGGGCGTGCGCGGGCGCAACAGCGACAACAACCACTGCAAGCAGGTGCTGGGGTGGTCGCCACAGGTCAGCCTGGAAACCGGCCTCGCCCAGACCTACCACTGGATTCACGGCGAACTGGTCAAAGCCGGGCGCATTCAGCCCAAAGCGGAACTCAGCGCGGACTGAGTATACCTAATCATTAACACCTCACCCCGGTCAACCTGCGGTTGCCTTTCCCCTCTCTATCACTGGAGAGGGGTGGATCGCGTAGCGAGACGGGGTGAGGTATCCAATCCACCACCTGTCTATTCCTCCGTTTCATGCATTTCACGATAAATTATCCCGAACCCGTAGGGGCGACCCGGTATGGTCGCCCAATAACCCCATTGTGTAGGGACGCAGGGCGCTGCGTCCGCCAAAAAAACTTAAAGGGCGTAGCACGCTACGCCCCTACGCCATTTACGGATAGATATTGACACATACCCCTCCCCGCTGTCTTTGCTTGATCTTGATCTGGCTCCACTAATTCCCCAAAAACAGAACATATGTTCACCATCTGCGCCGCATTTTGCGCTTCAATAGAGGAACGTCTGTTGAGGAGATGTGCGTATGAGTACTATGGGACGAACCGTCAACCGCGAAGTCGGCTTTGGCCGCAGTGACCGCCAGACCTTCACCATCCCCAACGGGGCCAATGGATCGGCGGTGGCAGCGGTCGATCTGGAACGCAATTACAGCTTTGTCATTGTGTCGTGCGACGATGCTGCCGGAATCCCGGCGGCTACCACTCTTTCCGCCCAGGCAGCGGACGACGACAGCGGCGCGCTCAACCCGCTGTACATGCAGGATGCCAGCGCGGTGTGGCAGTCCGGCACGCTGCCGACGTCGGGTGGTTTACGCTTCTGGCTCAGCCATGGGTTTGGGCTTCAGCGGCTGCGGCTGATCCTGAGCAGCAACACAACCGCCGATGTCACGTTCTACATCTACGGCTTTGATGGGGCTGTGCGCTGATGATCGCCGCCCGTCGCAAAATTCATCTGGCGGACCGGCAGCGTTACGAACGGTATGTGCGGGCGCTGGAGCCGGTTTGCTGGCTGCCGATGCGGGAGCGCAGCGCGACCATTGCCCGTAACCGGGCCTATGATGGCACCATCAGCGCGGAGCTGCTGGCGAACCCTGCCTTCAGCGCCTGGACCGGCGATAACCCGGATGGATGGACCATCGTCGAGAGCGCGCCCAACAGCCAGGTCACGCAAAACCCGGCAGGTTTCGCCCGGTTTGCCTCGGATGGCACCTCGCTGGCGGCCCGGCAGACGGTGTTCACAGTCGGTGATACGGTCATCCTGCAAGCGGATTCCGCAGCGGCGGTGTCCGGTAGTGTGTCGATTGGCTTTCTGGGCGGCAGCGAAAATGTACTGGTCGTGAATGGGACAGGGCAATACCGTGCCGCGGCCATCGCCAACAATGCCATCTACAATATCAAGCGCACCGCCGCCTGCGACATCACGCTGGACAGTGTCTCGGCCCGCAAGGTCGGCCAACTGGATGGGGCTATTGCAGGCACCACGACGCTGGGTCAGGACGGCCTGAACGAATCCGGCGAGGCGTTTCTGTTTGATGGTGCGACCAGCCTGATCACTCTCTATAACCGAGCCAGCATTCAGGGTCTGACGGCGCTGACCGTGTGGGCACTGTTCAAACCATCCAGCGCCGGGGAGGGGAACGCCGGGACTCTGTTCAGCAAAGCCGGGGAATTCGAGCTGCGTTTTAACAGCGCCAGCCGTGACCTTATCGCTACGGTCAACTACAGCAGCACCAACGCCCAGCGCGTCACCAGTACGACACTGAGCACCAACGAATGGCACACGGTCGGGATGCGCATCGACGACAGCGGCAAACTGCCGGACATCTTCGTCGATGGTGTCGAGGCCAGCTATGCCAGTTCGACCACCGGCGTCGGCACCCGTGCCAGCACCACCAACAACCTGATTATTGGCAACAACGCTGCCGTGTCGCAGACCTTCGCCGGGCTGCTGGATGAGGCGCTGCTGACGGACGAATCACTCACGGCCAGCGAGCTGCGTCTGCTGCACCGGTTGGCCGGGCTGGATTAAAGAGAAGCCTGTCAGCCATCTGCTCTGTGATGATCGTGGCTTTTGCTGGTCGCAGCTGACTTTCGGCGTGCTGCCACAGAGCGCGGGCAGGGTGGCAAACAGGGGTTTGTGCTGACCGCTGACACGCTGACAGGCTGATTGCTAATGACTTGAAAGAAAGGACGTCTCATGCGCCTCTACTACCTGATCCGTGACCAGAGCGCGGTCAAACAGACACCGACCCAGCGCGCCGACCATCAGGAACGCTGGCAGGAACAGCCGTTTACGACCGTCACCCAACGGGCCGACCTGCCACCCAACCAGCGGTTGCAGCTTGTCAAATTCAACCCGTCCGGCGAGTATGGCCTGGGCGGTATCGACCTGCTGGACGACGGTATCCGGCAGCATCTGAACGCCGAATCGGCCAAAATTGATGCCCGCTTCAAACAGCTCAACCGCCAGCTCGAACTCGTGCTGCTGAAGGAACTGCGAGCCTCGCTATCGCCAGACGACTCCGCCCGCGCCAACCAGTTGTCGGTCGAGGTGATCGCGTTTGGCGAGCGTGATACGGCCATCAGCGACGTGCAGGATTACCTGCGTGCCCATGCCGGCACATGGTATCCGTCGAAGGACGTGGGGCAGGCCGGTTAGGGGTGTGTTGCAGGGAGGGTGCACAGACCCTCCCTTGTATGCCGCTGGATTTAGGCGGACGGCGATGCACCCGGTTGCAGCACGGTGTTGCTGGCCGCGGATTCGTAGGCGCCGAAATAGAGCTGGCAGGTTTTCAGGTTATCCGCGCCGGTGGTTTCGGCGGTGCCTTTGCCTTGCAGGTCGCACAGCAGATTGGCCTGGCACGGCACGATGCTGCTGTGAATGAGGTCATAGGCCGGGTCTGCCCAGGCATAGCGCGGCGGCGGATAGCGTTTTGCCAGCGTGCCCTGGGTGGTGGTTTCCCGAATCCAGAAATCCGGCCCCAGTTCAAGGAAACCGTCGCGCCCTTCGACATAGACATACGTTTCCGGGAAGCGCTCGATCTCGGTGCGGCTGGCGTAGCTCATCTCGCAGGTGACGGTGATGTTGTCGCCCATGTTCATCATGACGGTGGCGACATCCTCACCCTGGATGTCCGGATGGACGCGGTGAGTCTGGGCATAGAGCGTGTGCGCTTCGCCAAACAGAAACCGCGCTGTATCCAGAATGTGGCTGCCAATATCCGTCAGGATGAACTGGTCGAGGCTTTTCAGAAACGGCTGATTGTCGAACACCGGGAAACTGTTGACATAGTGAATGCGGGCGCGAAACGGCTGGCCGATGGCCCCGGCATCCAACTGGCGTTTGAACTGGCGCAGCGGGTTCTGCCAGCGCCAGTTTTCGTTGATTAGCAGCTTGACCCCGGCCTGTTCGCATGTGCGGACCATCGCCGCCGCTTCGGCCAGGTCAACGCCCATCGGTTTCTGGCAAACCACATGCAGTCCGTGCCCGGCGGCCAGTTCGACCAGCGGGCGGTGGGTTTCGACCGGCGTCACCACATCGACAAAATCCAGTGTTTCCTGCGCCATCAGTTCTGCCGGGTCGGTGTAAACACGCGGCACGCCAAACGGTTGAGCGCGGGCTTCGGCTTTGGCCTGTACCGGATCACAGATCGCCACGCATTCCAGGCCATCCAGCTCATGCCACCCGGCCAGTTGAAACGCCGACCAGAATCCGGCACCCAACATTGCAAATCTGAGGGTCATGGTTCTTTTCTCGCATTCGCTTCGATGACAGCGGTTTTTATCAAATCGTCATGGCAGGCCAACCAGGGCCTATGCCAGTGGTCGAAAGCCTTTAAGTACAAACGAAAAAGTCATTTGGAGTAGGGACGCAGCGTGCTGCGTCCGTCCCAAAGAACATATTCCATTGTTTCGTACTTCATCCGGTAAGTTGCCCAAAATTCAAACCTTTGTAGGGAAGGGCCATGGATGTATTTTTGATCTGGTTGGTCGATTAAACCTTCACACTGTCCGTGATTTCATGGACGCTGTGGCGAATCTTCTCCAGGTCAAAGACGCGTTCTTTCCAGTCCGGGCGCATCAGTTGATCGATGCCTTTTTCCATCGCCAGCTTGGCGCCGTCCGACACCGGGAACCCGGCAATATCGAAGACAATCGCCATTTCGGTGCGGATGTGCCCCAGAAAGAAGGCCCATGCCGCTTCTTCCGGCACGCCCATGCGCACCACTTCATCATAGGCTTCCTTCATCACGCCGATCAGCGCCAGCGTGGTGGTTTCGACCAGACCCGGTTCGAGGATGGCCATTTGCTCGACGGTGATGCGGTGCGCTTTGATGATGGGGCCGAACAGGTCAATGGCGATCTGCTCGCCCTTGGCGTAATCTGCTTCCGGCCCATGATGCAGCGCGCACACCACATGCTGCGCCGCGATGCCGCCGAACCAGTCTTCGCGGGCGTCGGGGTCGGTTTCATTGTGGAACAGGGGCGGGTGGCAGGGGTGAGCCACAAAGTAGGTCAGGTCTTCGCGGATGGGGATAACGCCAGCAAAAGCCGCCGCCGGGTCCAGGCCCATCACCATCGCGCCGCTGTTCAGCCTGGGCACAATCGCGCTGGTCACACGCCCGATCAGTTTGTCCGGCAGCGCCAGAACCACAACGTCGGCCTGCGCCAGCGCTTCGTCCTGGGGCACCGGTTTATAACCGCGTGCTTCCACCTGCTGGATACCCGCCGGGCTGACCTCGATGCACAGCACGTTGTAACGAGGGTTGTCCTTCAGTTTGTCGATAGCGCGCGTGCCCATCTTGCCGCCTGCGCCCATCAATGCGATTTTCATTGCCATGATCGTTTGTTCCTTTGCTCATTTCACAAGTCGATGTTTGGGCGCGATGCCCTGTTGAAACCGTTATCAAGAGTGTTCATGGGTGTTTAGATGCGCCAGAATGGCATCATTCACCCGGTCCATATTCGGCACCGGCCAGCCATGCCCCACACCGTCCAGCCACAGGCCGGTTGCATCAGGCAGCACCGCGACCAGTTTTTTGCCATGTTCAACCGGAATCATCTGGTCGGCAGTGCCGTGAATGACCAGTGCCGGGATCGGCAGGCTTTTCAACTGCTCATAGCGCGACCCTGAAATCGTGACGGCGGTCTGATGCTGAAAGACCGCTTTCAGGTTGAAACCCCGCCGTTTGCGCAGGTCGTACAGCACGGTTTCGGCGGTTTCCTCAATGTGGAGATTGTCCGACCCAGCGAATGAAATCAGCTTGGCGACGCGTTCCTTGATCAGATTTTTCTCGCCGCCGACCAGACGATAGCGCAGCAGGGGCAGCCCTTTTAGCAAGGCCCCCAAAAAGTAGCGCGAGCTGAGGCTGGGCATGTCCGGGTCGCCAATGTCACCGGAAGTCATCAACAAAATGAGCGACCGGAACCGGTGCGGCTGCTTGATCGCCATCGCCTGCGCGATCATCCCGCCCATCGACAAGCCCAGTACGTGCGTCTGCTCGATATACAGTGCGTCGAGGACTGCCAGAGCATCGTCGGCCATGTCCGCGATGGTATACGGATTCTTGCGGCTCCAATCTTTGACCCAATCGGACAGACCGGTTCCGCGATAGTCATACCGGATGACCTGATAACCCGCATCGGTGAAGGTCCGCAGAAACCCCGGCGTCCACTCAATTGCGCTGCCGCCACTGCCCATATTCAGCAGCAGCGTGCCTCTCATCGCGCCGGTTGGTTCAAGTCGCTCATACCAGATCTTCAGCCCATGCGATGTCGCGTGACCCGTTTCGCCCGTGACGAGTTCCGGCAGGTCGCCCCGCATCACGCGCTGAATGATGGCATCCGTCTCAGCAGGCAGTCGAGGACCACCCCGCAGCAGATAGAAGATCAACCCTGGGATCAGGATCAGGATGACCAGCGCCGCAATCATCATATCGGGTTCGCCTCCGTTGCGTCTCCAACAGGCAGAATGACTCGTCGCAGGGTGCGGTTCATGCGCTGCCCCGCAGCACGACGCCGTAAAAATCTGCCTTGCCGACCTGACCGCCCTTCAGCACGATCTCCAGCCCATCGAAGCGCGGCGTATAGGCACTGGCCCGGCACAAGGGGCCGCCGGGGGCCAACGGAGTCAGCACTTCCAGCGCGAAGATGTCCAGCTGGCGGGCGGCATGGCTGCACGTATCGCCCCCCGCCACGCACACACGGCGAATATCTGGGCGTTGTTCCAACAGCGCACGCAGCAGCAGCCCCTGCTGGGTGCCCAATCGCTGCCCCACATTGGCCGGGTTCAGCCGCAATGCCTGTGCCTTTGTCCGTGTGGTTGCCAGCGCGGGGTCGTCCGGCCCATACGCCGAATAGAGCACGACACTGCGCCCAGCGTCGAGCACACGCAGCGCACCGGCAATGGCGGCCTCGCGGGTCTGGTCTGCACAGGCGGAGTCGACCAGTGCGGCGCTGTCCAGCCGGATCACCTCAAAGCCGTTGGCGCTGGCCCAGTCGATTTGTTCTGCCGATACGGGCGAGGCGCTGCCCGATATCACGATCATCTGATCGGCATGGCCCGCAGGTGCAGGCAGCGGCGGCTTCTCAACCAGGCCTGCGCTGTGCCAGTACGCGGTCAGGGCATATTCCACGCCCGACGAGCCGACGACGAACACTGGCTTCTGATCGGGCAGCGACCAGATGGCTGCGCCGATTTTGGGCAGGTGCGAGTCGTCCAGCGTGTCGAACAGCACGATCTGCGCGCCATCGTCCGCCAGTGCCTGAAACTGCGTGCGGATCGCTGCGTCATCGGCGCTTAGCTGGCGCATATCGATCAACCCGATGGGGCGGTCGGTTTGCTGGCCGAGGTGCAGGCGCAAGTCCGCTTCGTGCATCGGCGTGACCGGATGCTTGCTCATCGTCGGGTGGCGGTCAATGCGGTACGTGGTCTCCCCGACGGTGGCGAACAGGTTGCCAAAAGCGACATAGCGCTTCAGGCTGGGTGCGCCGACCATCAGCGGCACGACTGGCGTCTCGAACACCGCTGCGCCAATGTCGGCAGCCCGGCCAATGCTGCCCACCGCTGGCGACGAATCGAAGGTGGAACACACTTTGTAATGCGTCAGCGGCGCGCCGAGTGCCCGCAGCGCGGCAAACGTGGGGCGCAGTTCGGCCTCCATGTCTTCCACCGACAGCGACCGGCTGATGCCAGCCACCCCCAGTGCCCGCAGATTGGCAAATCGCCCGGTCAGCTGCTCCGGCGTCGGGGCTTCGAGGAACAGCGCCGTCGGCACTCCGTTGAGCGTCAACCCCTCCATCGCGTCGGTGGAGCCGGTGAAGTCGTCGCCATAGAAGGTGAGGAGTAAAGTCATATCTCACCCCCTTCCTGGTTTGCTCGACTCCCCCTCTCTATATATGGAGAGGGGGTTGGGGGGTGAGGTGGGCTTGTTGCTATCATCGCATTGCCCCGTATTTTTCAATGGCCTGCTGCAAGGCCAGATGATCGTGGGCATATTCGGCCAGTGGTATGCCAGACATGGCCGCTTCCCAGGCTTCGCGCAGGCTGGCGACCCCGGCGGCTGGCCCGGCAGGGTGTGCCATAATCCCCCCGCCCGCCAGATAGATCAGGTCGACGCTGTTCAGGGCCGCGTATGTATCCGGCGCTTGCCCGGCCCACTGGCCCGACGAAAACACCGGCATCACCACCTGTCCCCCCGCTATCGGCGTCAGGCATTCGCGGGCGGACGCGATGACGGACTCATCCGTTTCGCAGAATTTGTTGCGCAGGCCGTTGACGTGCAGTTGATCGGCCCCGGCCAGCCGCCAGAATTTCTGGTATGCGCGGTAATCGAAGCCCAGTGCCGGGTCACGGGTGAGCGCGCCCCAGCCGTTGCGGTGCCCATGTATCGGCAGTTGACTGTGGCGGCGCAGTTTGACCACCCCGGCCAGCCCGACCGAAATCAGGTTGACCATGATGCAGGTGCCGCCAGCAGCCAGTACCTTGTCGTGATGGCGCAGCATGTCGTCGATGTCGCCGCTGATATTGAAGGCGTACATCACTTTCTTGCCGGTTTTGTCCGCATGGTCGTTGATGACGCGCATGGCGGCCTCGACCCGTTTGTGCAGCGGCGAGTAGGGCGGGTCGGCGATCAGTTCGTCGTCCTTGATGAAGTCCAGCCCGGCTTCGCACAACGTGCGCACCAGATCAGCGGTTTGTTCCGGGGTCAGGCCAACGCTCGGTTTGATGATGGTGCCGACCAGCGGGCGACCCTGCACACCGGACAGCCGCCGCGTGCCCTCGATGCCAAACTGCGGGCCGGGCTGCCTCTCCGCAAAGGCGGGTGGCACGTCGATGTCGATCAGACGCAGGCCAGAAAATGGCGCGAGTTCGAACAGATTGCCCGCGACGGTGGTCATCAACTGCGGCAGCGAGTGGCCGATGTTTTCCAGCGGGAACGACAGCACCACTTCGGCACGGCGGTAAATGGGCTGCGTGCTGCCTTTGGGTGGTCGTGCGCCGGGCAGGGTGGGGGATGCCACGCTGTCCAGTTCGGTGATGCGTTCGACGCGGGCACCGTGCCGTTCCTGAAGTTCTGGCGTTTCGCCCGGCACCTTGACGAATGTCCCGGCGGATTGTTCCCCGGCCATAATCCCGGCGGCCTGTTCCAGCGGGTGCGCCGTTTCGATATAATAGGTTGCGGTCACGCGGTCGGTGTTACTCACAAGTGTTCCTTACAGGTACGATTGTTGTGTAGGGGCGCTTCGCGAGGCGCCCCTACAACACGCTCATGACTATTCCAGTTGTTTATCCCACATCCACCCGCGCCACACTGTACGGCGGCAGCTCGATGCGCAGGCCGTCGCTGGACGCCGGAACAGGTGTGCCGGGCTGCTGGCGGAAGGCTTCCGGGTCGCGCATGGCGGCTTCGGCGTTGTCGGCATGCAGGGTATGCACCTGTGCCGCTTCCTTTATATCCGGCAGATGAATGGTTTGCGGGTACAGCGTGTAATTGGCCAGCAGGATGCGGGTGCGCCCGTCCTGACGCAGCACCAACCCGTTGCCAGTCAGCGCGTCACCCGGTTCGCTGAGGATGACCTCGCCCCCGGCAAAATCGCCGACAGCGGCCAGCACGTGATACAGCGGGAAGACCGCGCCGGGGATCGACTGGAATTGACCGGGCAGGGGCGAGCCTTGTGCCGTTTCCATCACGCCGCGCCAGCCGGTGGTTTCGTAATAGGTGACGCTGGCCGCGCCGCTTTCCGCCAGGGACTTGATGCTGCCCAGGGTCCAGACCGCGCCAAACAGCGACATCTGGCGCACATCCACCGTGGGCGGCAGGGTGTCCGGGTCCGGTTCGGGCTGCGGGCCGGTCGCATTCGGGTTGCGGCGCATCTTCAACGTGACCGGGCTGACGATGACTGGTTTGCCGGCGCTGAACTGCTGCGCACTGGTGACGGTCTCGCCCTGGGTTGGCAGGGTTTCGATCAGGTCGACGTTTTCGAAGGCGTGTACCTGCGGGTTGAGTGAATAGCTGATGCAGTCGGCATCGGCAGCAGGCGGGCGCTGGCGGTTGAGTTCGGTGAAGAAGAAATCCGTTCCGGCCCCGATAGGCGCGCCGGTGTCACCCAGTTTTTCGCGGGCAAGCTGGAGGGTAGCGGCATCGGTCGTACCCTCATGAAAGATCAGCCAGCGCATAACCGGTGGCCGTGTCTCGTCGAAAGCGGCGCGCAGGCCATCCAGTTCCGCATCGGCGGCATCGGTCAGGAACACGGCCATCTCCAGTTGAATACCAAGCTTGCGGGCGGCCTCGGTTGCCTGGCGCAGGTCGAATGCCCAACTGTCCTCGCGGTCAAAACGCAGGTCGACCCGCAGATGCGCCAGATTCAGGGCTTTCAGCCGGGCGATTTCGGCCTCGGTCAGTTCGGTGTCATGGCCGGCCATGCCTAATCCGATCGCTGGTACGGGTACGGAACGATCTGTGATGCGCAGCGTCTGTTCTGCTTTGCTGGCTGGTTTGGATGTTGGGGGCATGTCACCATGAAGCCGCACCGTAATCGTCTGATGAATCTCTGTCCCGGCCTCGATCTGTGCGGGGTAGGGGATGCGCAGCGGCGTGCAGTAGGTCTTGTAGGAGGCATCCGTCCAGTTGCGCTGGTCCTCCATTTCGAAGGTGTCGCCTTCCATCAGCACTTCGGCCTGCACACCCGGCGTCACCGCGTGGGTGATGGCACGAATGTCGAAGATGGGCTGGTGTGGCGAGATATACAGCGGGAACTGCCCGTCTTCTTCCTGCTCATCGACATGGCGCACGACGCAGCTTTGCCCGGCCAGATGCGTGGGATGCAGCACGCAGAAGCCGATGCGGTTGCGCTTGAAAGTCGAACGTGCTTCGCCGTCGAACTGGAATGTCACGGTGCCATCGGCCTCGCCGCTGATGCTGCTGTGGCACACAAAATCGACGTCGCCTTGTACATGCACCGCATCGAACGTCACCCGGAAGGAATCCGCCTCCTGCTCGATACGTTCATTATGAATACGTGGCGTAATGGTGTCCCAGTTATGGTCGCGCACGGCGGCATACACCCGGCGCAGAATTTCGTGGTCGCCCAGCCGCACATAGCGAATGTCGCCCCCGGCATACCGCAGTGATACCGGCCCGGCAGTCAGTAACCTGGATTCCGTCAGGGGGTCGGACCGACCATACAACAGGACATTCTTTTCAAGGTCAGACATAGCTTATCTTTCCAATAATTGCACATTGTATACGATCAATAAACCGCAATGACGTTAACACGCAAGTCCATGCCGGATATCAGCACAAAATCACGCCTGTTAAATTGTATTCAGAGTGTAATGACCCCAGACCATACCTGCTAGTAATTGTTTATTGCCAGCGCCCGTTTGCATTCACCCGCCACCCGGTTGTTGATGCGCCGGTTGGCCTCGTGTACCGCAGTCAGGTTGTGGGCCCGGTAGCCATCGAGAATCGCACGATGGTCGCGCACCGCCAGCATTTCATCATAGTCCGGCATGGCATCAGCCCGCATGTACAGCAGCGCGGCGATCTGTGCGACGATTTCTTCCCAGTTACGGGTCAGCAATTGATTGTTGTTGTTATGCACCAGGTAGCGGTGAAAGGCCATGTCCAGGCTGCGGACGTTGTTGAAATCCTTGCGCCGGATCGCATCTTCCTGCTGGTTGATAATGGAATCCAGTTGCGCGAGGTCATCAGCCGTCACGTGGGGCAGCAGCAGCTCGGCAGCAAAATTTTCCAGCGCGGTGCGCATCGAAAAAATATCTTCGACGTCGGCTTCGTCAAACACGCGGACAAATGCCCCCCGGTTCGGCGCAAAGACGACCAGCCCCTCGCGTTCCAGCAGGATGAGGGCTTCGCGCACCGGCGTCCGGCTGACGCCCAACTGCTCGGTCAGGTTCGCTTCGGTGATATGGTCGTTAGGCCGCAACCGCCCCTCGATAATGGCGGTTCGCACTTGTTCGACAACTTGTTCACGCAGGCTGACCGGTTGTATCTGGGATAAGAACTTCATCGTTTGTGCCGGGCTGTATTGTAGACAATAATATTGTATGCAATTTCCGGTCGATGTCAAACAGCCACTTGATTGATCAGAATAGCAGGCATGATGCAATCGACCGGTTCTCACGCTAAAATGCCGCTGTTCTTCATACGTGTAAAAAGGATATAGAGTGACGATTAAAGTGCTGCTGGATACGGATATTGGCTCCGACATTGACGATGCGATTTGCCTGGCGTATTTGCTGGCGCATCCCGACTGCGAACTGCTGGGCATTACCACCGTGACCGGAGAAGGGATACAGCGGGCGCAGCTGGCCAGCGCATTGTGCCGCCTGGCCGGGGTGGAGGTGCCGATTTATGTGGGGGCGCAGTCACCGCTGCTGATCGACCAGCGTCAGCCGCATGCGCCACAGGCCGCCGCGCTGGAAAACTGGCCGCACGAGACTGATTTTCCGCAAGGGCAGGCTGTTCAGTTTTTGCAGCGGACCATCCGCGAGAATCCGGGCGAAGTCGTTCTGCTGACGATCGGGCCGCTGACCAATGCCGCGCTGCTGTTTGCGACCGATCCCGAAATTCCGGCATTGCTGAAAGGCATGGTGCTGATGGGTGGCTCGTTCTGGAGTGGTGAGCGCGATGGGCTGGAATGGAATATCATCCTCGACCCGCACGCGTCGGCCATGACCTATCGCGCCCGACCGCCCTATATGCGCTCCATCGGGCTGGATGTCACCACACAGGTTCAGATGCATGCCGGGGCCGTGCGCGAGCGTTTCCAAAGCGGGCTGCTGCGCCCGGTGCTGGATTTTGCCGAAGTGTGGTTCAAGCAGCGCGAAGTCATCACCTTCCATGACCCGCTGGCGGCGGCGGTCATCTTTGATGAGGGTATTTGCGGCTTCGAGCGCGGGCAGGTGGACATCGAGTTGGATGACCCCGAACGCCTGGGCAAGACGCACTGGTCCCCCGGCGCGGATGATGCCTATCATGAAGTGGCCACCAGCGTGCAGGCAGACGCATTTTTCGAGCATTATTTCGGCGTGCTGGGCGGCGACTGACCCTGCCTGCTGGCTGTGATCAGAAGGGGATGGCGCGTTGACGGCTGAATTTTCTTCCTGTAGTCTGGCAGAACATGCATATCATTCTGTGTCGATGCCATGATGAGCGCATTGAAAGGACATATATGATGAACAGGAATCCGAGCGTTGACGGTTACATCCGCAAAAACAAACAGTGGCACGATGAGCTGACGCAGTTACGGGAGATTGCGCTGGACTGTGGGCTGACCGAAGAAGTGAAATGGATGCATCCGTGCTACACATTCGAGGGCGGTAACATCGTTCTGATCCAGGAATTCAAAGCTTACTGCGCGTTCATGTTTCCCAAAGGTGCGCTGCTGAAAGACCCCGGCGATATTCTGGTCGCCATGACCGCCAATACGCAGGCGGCGCGGCAGATTCGTTTCACCCATGTCGATGAAATTGTCGAGATGGAACCTATGCTGAAGGCCTATATTCAGGAAGCGGTTGAAGTGGAGAAGGCCGGGCTGGAAGTGACGTTTAAAGAAACAGCAGAATTCCCCATGCCCGACGAGTTTCAGCAGAAGCTCGACGAAAACCCTGCCTTGAAGGCCGCTTTCGAAGCCCTGACTCCGGGCCGGCAGCGCGGCTACCTGCTTTACTTTTCTTCGGCCAAACAATCCAAAACGCGGGCAGCGCGGGTCGAGAAATACACGCCGCACATTCTCGACGGCAAAGGGATGAATGACTAGCACGCCCTTCAAAAAAATTGGCTCAGACTAACGTGCCGGTGGGGGGTACCCATTCCACGTGGACACGGGTGCCATTGCCCGGAGCACTGTCAATCGCCAGCTGCGCCTGAATACCGGCTGCGCGCTCATGCATACTGCTGTAACCGATGCCGTTGGTGCGTGTATTCATGTCGAAACCCACGCCGTTGTCTTCCACCAGTAATAACAACCGCCCCGCCTCACAGTCCAGCCGCACCTTCAGCTGGGAAGCCTGGCTGTGTTTGATGACGTTGTTGATGGCTTCCTGGGTGATACGGTAGATGGCAAAATGCACATCGGGCGGCAGGTTCGGCGTGACCCCGCTGTGGCTGAAGTCGGCGGTAATGCCTTGCAGGCTGGTGGCACTGATCAATAACTGGCTGATCAATTTCGCCAGCGCGGTCTTTTCAATCGTATCCGGCCTGAGTTCCAGAAGCAGCATGCGCATTTCCGAGAGCGCGCCGGTGCTGAGCTGCACCATGTTTTCAAGCTGTTCGCGTGCCTTCGTCGAATTCGTATCCAGCAACCGTGGAATCGTCTGTGCAATGGTCATGATGGAAAACAGCGTTTGAGAGATGCCATCGTGCAGTTCCCGTGAAAGGCGCTGGCGTTCCTCGCGTCGGGCTTGTTCACTGGTGGTCTCAATCAGCAGTTGTTCGGCCTGGACTCGCTCACTGATATTTTCATGCGTCACCACGGCATAACGAGTCTCGCCATCTAAAAAACTGGAAACCTTGGCCATAAACCAGCGGCGTTCCCACGGGGCATGACAAGGGTATTCCAGCGAAAATTCGTCGATCTCACCTTGCAGCACCGCTTGCAATCGTTCACCAAACCGGCGGCCCATTTCTGCGTCGTGGCCCCGGCTGTTCAAACAGGTTTGCAGGTAATTGACCCCTTCGGAGACATTGGTAGTCGCATTATTCTGATCAGCGAAGTATCGCCACGTTTGATTCACGGCGATGATGGTGCCTTGCGTGTCCACAAGCGCGATACTGGCGGATAATGAATTCAACATCGAAAGGGAAAAGTTACTCAACAGCGACAAAATAGGGACTCCGAACTCCATCTCAATCAGATTCAGGTGGCCTGGACCGCCCATAGATAAAACCGTGAACAGCGTCTATTCATTGGAATAGCACATTTCACTGGGACATGATTATGCTTTGGCCGCGCCGGGAAAAATCGACAGCCTCCGCAACGCTATAGCCGTATGGTGCCAGTATGATTATAACCTATCTTGATGCTTCACCCGAAGCTAACACGAAAACAGGGTCATGCATGGACCTTTGCGTCGGTCCGAAGCAGACCGCTGCCACCGTTGGAAGGGCGAGTGTGGTTGAGGCTGGATCATCAACTGCCGTTGTTAGGTAGTGTGCAAACCGGCTTCTCGAATGACGGGCTGCGCTGGCAAAGCCATGCCATGGCCACGCCTTATTTCCGGCGGCCTGACGACTGCGAACGGATGAAAAACAACACGATCAGCGAACCGATGATCGCGGCTACCAGATCATCCACGCTGATGATGAGCGCGGGCATGCTCAGCGTCACCCGGAAAAGATCGAACAGGATGCGCCCCACCAACGCCCCCATCAACCCCAGACCGAGGGTGCTCAGGTCGGCAATTGGCCCGGAGCGCCGGTAAAAAAGCATGCTGGTCACGGTGCCTGCCACCGCACCAATAATAATCCACACCAGCAGTTGCAGGGTTGCCGGATTAATGCTCATTTGTCTACCTCATCATTTTCTGTATTATACAGAGAATAGAACAAATGTTCAACACCTGGTCCGGCATCCATACGGGTTCAACACCCGGCCTGATCTTACCCCGCAATATCGCGCAATGTCTCGATCTGGTTAATCGTCATGCGCCGCGCTTCAAAGGTGATGTACCCCTCTTTTACCCAGTCTTGCAGCAGGCGTTCGACCACATCGGCGTCGGTAGCGGTCGCCCGTGCGATCCGGCTGACGCGGATATGCGCATCCACCGGGCCATTCTTGCCGCCAGACAGCAGCACCAGCAGCGTCGCCACCCTGGCCGCGACGTTACCGATTGCGTGTTCGCGCACCTCCAAATTCATGCGATACAACCGCTGGCCGATATGGCCCATCACAGCGACGGCCAGTTCCGGGCGCTGCGCACAAACGCCGTCAAACGCAGCGCGATTCAGGGCGATCAGCGTGCAGTCCGACACCGCCACAACCGCGCCGGTTCGTGGCTGACCCACCAGCATGGAGAGTTCGCCGATGACATAATAGGGGCCTTCAGTCGCCAGAATGACCTGTTCGCCGTCCGGGTGCTGGCGCACAATATGCACCTGACCGGTTTCCAGCAGGTAGAGCGAATCGCCGGGCGTATTCTGCTCGAACAGGGTTTCCCCGGCCAGCAGTTCCATCGTGGTGCAGGACCGGGCCAGTTCTTCCAGAACGTCGTCGGATAGTTCCTTAAAAATCTCGGCATCCCGCAGTTTGATCGATTCCACCGCCATCGCCGTCTCCTTTTTTGCAAGAATTTTTATTAGATAGGCAGTTCTAAGTTCTCAGTTCTTCGTGCTGAACAAAGTACGCTGATTTGTGATCAGCATTAGTCCTGGCTGATAGCTGACCACTGAGAACTGATTCCCTGATTTTATCTTAGCAGATTCGGGGGTTCCACGCCTAAACCACGCGGACCTTTCGCGGCGGGTCAGGTGGGGGATGTGGTGGCCTAGCGCAGGGCTTTCGCCATTGTGTGGATGTCATGAAACTGACTATCACCCGCTGGCAGCCATTCCGTTTTTTCGATCTCGAAGCCCAACCGTTCATACAGCCGGACAGCGGCGGTCTGTTCAGCATTGACGGTCAGCCGGGCAACCTGGAAACGCGCCTGCTGCTGGAGAATGTTCAGGATGGCGGACATCAGCGCGCTGGCAACGCCCTGACCCCGAAACGCGGGGGTGATATACATCGAGATAATCTGAACCGCCGTTGGGTCGTCGTCGTTAAACGCGCCGATCAGCCCCACCAGTTGATCTTCGTGGCGCGCAAACAGCAGCCAGCTTCGTTCCCCTGCGGCAGCTTCTTCCAGCCGTCCACGCCAGAACGAGTCCGGGTGCTTCATGTTGTCGGCATAGGTCGAGCCGAACGCCTGTGGTGCGTTGCGCAGCGCTTCCAGACGGATAGCTTTATACGCCTGCCAGTCATCGGCGGTCAGTTGAACAATGTCGTAACCGGTCATCTTGTCCCATGTGATGCGGTGCCCATACGTTAATTATACGGTGGTTTACCGGATGCAGCACCTGGGGTATAGTTCAATAAAGGCAAGACTGAGCGGTTTACAGATTATCCTCCGCAGTGAACAACTTCAGGTACGACCCTCAGACCCGTTTATTGTGCAGCATCCAGACATTCGGCAGGTAAACCAATGAACATTGCAGTCATTCCCGTAGCAGGGTTAGGTACACGTCTTTTACCCATCACCAAGTCACAGCCCAAGGAGATGCTGCCAGTCGGGCGCAAACCCGTCGTGCAGTACATCGTCGAGGAACTCAATCGTGTTGGGGTCGATCAGGTGCTGTTTATTACCGGCCCCGGCAAAACGTCGATTGAGAACCACTTTGATGTCAACAAGGAACTGGTCGAAGCTCTGCGCGAAACCGGTAAGGAAGACCTGCTGGCCGAACTGCAATTTGACCGTTTCCAGGCCCGCTATTTTTTCACCCGCCAGCGGGAACTGCTGGGGCTGGGCCACGCGATCCAGTGTGCGGAGTCCTTTGTCGGCGATCAGCCGTTTGTGGTCGCGCTCGGTGATTCGCTGATTGGTCTGAACGCCGAAAGCGACGTGGTGCAGCGGATGCAGCGGTGTTTCGAGGAGCAGGGCTGCGAGGTGGTCATCGCTTTTGAGGAAGTGCCCGATAACGAAGTCTCGCGTTATGGCATCGCCAAACCCAAAGACGACAGCGAGGTCTTTGAAGTGCTGGACGTGGTTGAGAAACCATCGCTGGAAGAAGCCCCCAGCAACCTCGCCATTGCCGCCCGCTACATCTTCACGCCCAAAATCTTTGACGCGCTGGAAAAAATCGAACCGGGCAAGGGCGGCGAAATTCAGCTGACGGACGCCATTCGACTGTTGATTCAGCAGGGCGAAAAAGTGTATGGCGTGCGGCTGCGCAGCGACGAACAGCGTTACGACATCGGCAATTTCGAGGCGTATTTCCGCGCCTTTATCGAATTTGCACTGGCCGATGAAAAGCTGGGCGCCGCGCTGCACGATTATCTCGCCGCCAGACTGGAGGCCTGACCGGATGGACATCATTCGCAGGCGGGTTTATGCCCGCGCCGGGCTGCTCGGTAATCCATCAGATGGCTATCATGGCAAAACTATTGCCATCAGCGTGCGCAATTTCTGGTCCGAAGTGGTGCTGTATCAATGGGATACGCTGGAAATCGTGCTGGCCCAGCACGACCGCGCCCGCTTCCGCTCGGTGACGGACCTGGCTCACGATGTGCAGATGCACGGGTATTACGGCGGCATCCGGCTGGTCAAGGCGACCATCAAGCGTTTTGTCGAATACTGCCAGTCACAGGGGCTGCACCTGCACGACCGCAATTTCTCCGTGCGCTACGAGTCCAATATCCCCCGGCAGGTTGGGCTGGCCGGGTCGAGTTCGATCATTATTGCGACCCTGCGCTGCCTGATGGCCTATTATGACATCGAGATTCCGCTGGAAATCATGCCGTCGTTTGCGCTGTCGGTGGAGACAGAAGAATTGGGTATCGCTGCCGGGTTGCAGGACCGCGTGATCCAGTGTTATGAAAACATGGTCTATATGGATTTTCATCAGGATCAGGCGCGGCAGCTTCATGGCCTGACGCATTACGCTTACGAACGGCTGGACCCCAACCCCCGCCCGCCGCTGTATCTCGCCTATCACACGGACCTGAGCGAACCGACCGAGACATTCCACAATGACATTCGCGGGCGCTTCATGCGCGGCGATTCGCTCGTCGTCAACGCCATGCAGACCTTTGCCGGGTTTGCCGAAGCGGGCCGCGAAGCTATCCTGAATAATGATGTCGACCAACTGGGGCAGCTCATCAACCAGAACTTTGACCTGCGCCGCAGCATCTACCAGTTGTCCGACTGGCAGGTGCAGATGATCGAGACGGCGCGCGCCTGTGGTGCCAGTGCCAAATTTGCCGGGTCGGGTGGGGCGATCATCGGCACGTATGACGGCGACGCCATGTTCCACCGCCTGTGCGTTGATCTGGGCCGCATCGGCTCCCGCGTCATCAAGCCCGCCGTTTTTGCCGACTGCTGAGTAAGCGTCTCGCGGTTATGTTACGGCGTCATTGTGGTGAGACACGCCGGCGCTGGTCTTTGGGTCTACGACGTGGCCGCCTGATGTTGGGCATGTCCGTCTAACAGGTACTCAAACCGGTAAGTGCCCGCGCTCAGCGTCAATGCCACGCCGTCATCGGTGGCTTCGCCGTGATCCAGCGGGTGACCGTTGAGGGTGATGGCGTTGATGGGCGCGTTGGGCAGAATCACCTGGGCGGTTGCGTTGAACGGGATGGTGATCTCGATGGTGAGCTTGCCGCCGGCGTCGATGCACCAGCCGCTGTCGTAGTACCCCGCCGCCGAACGGTAGCGGGCCTTCGCCCATTGCAGCGATGGGTCCGGTTTGGGGGCGATGCGGGCCGTGCGGAAGCCGGTGACGAAATCCTCCCTTGAAACGGGATTCAGACCGCACATATCGCGGTACATCCACTCGACAATCGAGCCATAGGCATAATGGTTGAGCGAGTTCATGCCAGTTGAGCTGATCGAGCCATCGGGGTTGAGCGAGTTCCAGCGTTCCCAGATGGTGGTTGCGCCCAGGTTCACCGCGTACAGCCACGATGGATAATCCTCGTTGAGCAGCAGCCGGTAAGCCAGGTCATTGGCACCGATATTCGAAAGCACCCGGCACAGATAGGGCGTGCCCACAAAGCCTGTGCGAAGATGGACCTGATCTTTTTCCAGCGTTTTGATGAGATCATCCGCGACCCGCTGGCGGAGTGTATCCGGCACCAGGTCCATGAACAGGGCCAGCACATAAGCGGTCTGGGTCGGCACCGCTAACCGCCCGGTCGGGGTGAAGTATTCCTGTTGAATGGCGGTTTTGATCTCGGCGGCCAGCTGCCCGTAGGTCTGCGCCGGTTCGGTTTTACCCAGTACGGTGGCGGCCTGCGCCACCAGCCGCGCAGAATAACAATAGAATGCCGACGCGATAAAATCATGCGGGGTGCCGCCCCGGCGCGGGTCCGGGTAAAGCGGGGGGTCGAGCGACAGCCAGTCCCCGAAGTGCAGGCCTTCGGTCCACAGACGTTTCACGCCGGTTGCTTCGTCAATGCCTTTGATGTAATCCACCCAGCCGCGCATACTTTCAAACTGCTGTTCCAGAATATCGCGGTCGCCATAGAATTCGTACAGGTTCCAGGGCACGATGGTTGCGACATCGCCCCAGGCCGTCGAACCCCCTTTGTTCAAGTTCGACATCGGCACGATATGCGGCACCATGCCCCCGGTTTTGGTTTGCTCCTTGCCCAGGTCATAGCTGTACTTCGTCAGGAATGCCGCCACATCCATATTGAAGCATGCTGTGCCGGAGAATACCTGGATGTCGCCTGTCCAGCCCAGCCGTTCATCCCGCTGCGGGCAGTCGGTTGGAATATCGAGGAAGTTCCCTTTCTGGCTCCACATCGCATTCTGGATCAGCTGGTTGACGCTGGCGTTGGATGTCTCAATCTCGCCGGTCAGGTCCATGCGGGAATAAACGACACAGCCGGTGAAATCATCCAGCTTGAGTTCACCGTCCCAGCCCGTGATTTTGACATACCGGAAGCCGTAAAAGGTGAAGTATGGCTCCACCACGGCATCCGTACCATCGGCGATGTAAGTGTATTCGGCTTTGGCGGTGCGCAGGTTATCGCGGAAGAAATTGCCCTCTTGCAGCACTTCGCCAAACTGAAGGTGGATGCGCGTGCCAGCCGGTGCGCTCGTTCTGAAGCGCAGCCAACCTGTCATGTTCTGGCCCATATCCAGCACCGTTTCGCCGGCGGGTGTGTGGATTAACGCGCATGGCTGAATCGTCTCGTTGATGCTGACCGGCAATGAACGGCGGGCTTCCAGACGCCCGTTGTCGATGGCAATGGGTTTGACCGGGTAGGCGTTTTCGGCTGGCGTCACGGTTTTGGCGATGCGCGCATCATAAATTTCACCATCAAAAATGTCGCTCGCGATGACCGGGGCGGGCTGCGCTTTCCACGATGGATCGGTGACGACAACCCGCGTATCGCCGTTTTCCAGCGTGATATGAAGCTCGCAGATGAGCGCAAAACGATCGCCATAAAACTCGACAGCGCCGCCATTGGCACCATAGCGGCCCTTGTACCAGCCATTGCCCAGCATCACAGTTATCAGATTCGAGCCGGGTTGCAATTGCTCGGTGATGTCGAAGGTTTGGTACTGAAGCCACTGGTCGTAGGCGTTGCAGTATGGCGTGAGATATTCCTCGCCCACCTTACGGCCATTCAGCTCAAAATGATACAGGCCCAGACCGCAGATATACGCCCGTGCGGCGACCGCCTGCGCTGGCAGATCAAATTGCTGGTACATAATCGGGTGGGTCTGGTTGTCGGCAAAATCCGGCGTAATCCATGTTGCCTGCCAGTCTTCGGCCATCTTCGCCGTCTCGAACCACGCGGGGTCGCTTTCCGCGTTTTCGCGTTCGCCCCAGACGCGTACTTTCCAGAAATATCGGGTACGGGGCCGCAGGGCGATAGGGGGGTGATAAGCCACGCTGTCGATGCCAGCGCCATCCACCTTGCCACTGTCGAAGATGACCTGCTCGAAATGGCGGTCCAGACTGATCAGCACCTGAGCAGCCGTCTGGGTCGTATCGCTGGTGTCCTCAACGATCCAGGAGAAGGTCGGTTTCTCGATGGCATACCCCAGCGGGTTCGTCACATGGTTGGTCTTGAGATGGCTGATTTTCACGATTCACCTCGTGGGTGTGGTTAATGATCTGCACCGTCTGTCTGGCTTGGTCGCATCCGTATTTGAATAACTTGACGTCTTTCAAAACTGGCGCTACACTCATTGACACGTGTCAATTGTCACGTGTCAATATGTTTATACAAGATTTCTGACTTTTATGAAACGTCCGACGCAAAAAGATGTGGCACGCAGGGCAGGGGTCTCGCGCTCGACCGTGTCGTATGTCTTGAACGACCAGACCGAACTGAAGATTCCGATTTCCGACGAAACCCGGCAGCGCGTGATGGAGGCCATCAACGAGCTAGGTTACGAGCCGGATGCGCGTGCGCAATCGCTGCGCATGGGCAGCACCAACATTGTCGGCGTCATCATTCCGGCCATCCATAACCCCTTCTTCTGGCAGATTCTGTCCGGCATTTCGGATGGCCTGCACGAAGCCGGGTACAGCCTGCATCTGGCCCACCATCCACTGGATACGCAGCAGGAAGCCAACACGATCCGCCAGCTGCGACGCCAGCCGGTCGACGGGTTTATCCTCATGGCAGCGGCCAAGTATCTGCTGCCCAGGTTAACCAATTACCTGCGGAAGGCCGGGCGGCCCGTCGTGGAAATTACAGCGGCCAAAGCGGAGTTTGATCATGTGTTTCATGCCTACACCAGCGGCACCCGCGCCCTTATGCGCCACCTGCTGGAACTGGGGCACCAGCGGATCGGGTTTGTCTACGGCATTACCCGCGAAGAACAGGGTTTTGACCGGCTGCTGATCTACCGCGACATGCTGCGGGAGGCGGGTTTGGTCGTGATGGCTGGTTACGAGGTGTACTGCGGCGAAAATCTGGACGAGGCGTATCAGGCGGCGTATAACCTGCTCAATCGCCCTGATCGCCCGACCGCGCTGCTGGTGATTAACGACCTGCTGGCGATCGCCGTGATGCGCGCGGCCAACGACCTCGGCTTGACCGTGCCCGATGATCTGTCCGTAGCCGGGTTTGATGATATTCCACTGGCCAGCTATACCATGCCGCGCCTGACGACGGTTTCCGGAAAGGCCGAAGCCAGCGGGCGCGATGCCGTTCGACTGCTGCTCAACCGCTTCGCAGAGCCGGACCTGCCGCAGCAAGTCACAACGGCGGAAGTTCAGTTGATCGTCCGTGAATCGACCGGCCCGGTTCGGCGACCGGAGGAAAGCTAGCGATTTACAAGTAGTCCAGGTTTCGTCAGTGTGGCATGAGCCAATGAGAGTGACAGTCGAGGTGCGACCTCAATGACAACTTTTGAACAACTGCAACCCCAAACCAACGAAGGCTTTTTTGCCCGCATTATGTCCGGCGTTATCAGATCGTTCAAGCGCAATGCGGTGGCATATCTGTTCCTCGCGCCGTGGCTGATCGGCTTTATCGCTCTGACGCTGTACCCAATGGGTTACTCGCTGGCGCTCAGCTTTACAGACTATGACTTCACCCAACCGGATTCGACGCAATGGATCGGCCTGGGCAATTATGTGAAGATGTTTGGGTCTGTGGTTGGCCTGTCCGAATTTACGGCGCCCAGTGGCGAGGTGATGCGGGTCGACCCATATTATATGAAGTCGCTGTCTGTGACGTTCACCTATGTGTTTGTGTCCGTGCCGCTCAAGCTGATCTTCGCCCTGGGCGTGGCCATGCTGCTGAATCAGCGGCTGCGCGGGGTGCCGTTTTATCGCGCGGTCTATTACATCCCGACTTTGCTCGGTGGCTCGGTCGCCATTGCGGTGCTGTGGCGGAAACTGTTCGAGAAAGACGGCCTGATCAACGGGTTTCTGGGGGTGCTCGGTTTTACCGACCTGCCCGGCTGGATCACCAATCCAAATTACGCGCTCTGGACACTCATCTTGCTGACCGTGTGGCAGTTTGGTTCGTCGATGATTATCTTCCTCGCCGGGTTGAAGCAGATCCCGCAGGAGTATTACGAAGCGGCGAGCGTGGACGGCGCATCCAAAGTGCGGCAGTTCTTCTCCATTACGATACCGCTGCTCTCGCCAGTCATTCTGTTTAATCTGGTCATCCAGATCATCGGCGCGTTTCAGGCGTTCACCCAGGCCTATATCATCGGCGGTGGCCGGGGCGGGGTGCTCAACTCGACACTGTTCTACACACTGCATCTGTATATACAGGGCTGGACCTACCACGAAATGGGCTACGCGTCGGCGATGGCCTGGGTGCTGCTGCTCATTATCGGGCTGATTACGGCGATTGTCTTCCGCTCATCAAGCTGGTGGGTGTCATATGGGGTGGGGGAATAACATGAAAACAAACACATTTTTCCGTCATGGCTTGACCCATCTGTTCATCATTGCGCTGGGGGTATTCATGATCTACCCCGTTGCCTGGATGATTATCAGCTCGTTCAAGCCTAACAATATGATCTTCAGCGATCCCGGCCTGATCCCTACAACCCTGACGATTGAGAATTACATCACCGGCTGGCAGGGTTATGCGGGTACGACCTTCGGCAGATTCTTTACCAACTCGCTCCTCATGTGCGTTGTCGCCATTATCGGCAATGTAATTTCCTGCTCGATGGCGGCCTATGCGTTCTCGCGCCTGAGCTTCTCCGGCAGGAAAGTATGGTTCGCAATCATGATGCTCACGTTGATGCTGCCGGGTCATGTCACGCTGGTGCCGCGCTATATTCTGTTCAACACCTTCGGGTGGGTAGGGTCCTACCTGCCAATACTGGTACCGAAATTCCTCGCGACCGATGCCTTCTTCGTATTTCTGCTTGTGCAGTTTATGCGCAGCCTGCCCAAAGAGATCGAGGAGGCGGCGATTATCGACGGATGCGGCAAGATCGGCGTGTACTGGCGCATCATCGTTCCGCTTGCCAGCCCCGCGCTGGTGACAACCGCGCTGTTCACATTTCTGTGGACATGGGACGACTTTTTCAACCATCTGCTGTACCTCACCCGACCGGACACCTTCACCGTATCGCGGGCGCTGCGCACGTTCGTCGGTGATGCCGGTGCAGTATCCAACTGGGGCGGCGCGCTGGCGATGTCCACACTTTCGATTATTCCCGCTTTTATCCTGTTTTTCTCGTTGCAGAAATACTTCGTACAGGGCATCTCGACTACGGGCATAAAAGGTTAGTTCGCTAACAGGAGAAATGTATATGACATGATGACCGATAACGGATTTCAGGTTTGCCTGCCAAAACTTAAACCATTACAGAAACAGGAGACTTCAAAGATGCGAAAATATCAAACCATCACGATCATGACTTTGCTGGCGCTGCTGCTGGCAGCCTTCGTCGTGCCGGGCATGGCCCAGGATTCGACCACGCTCCCCGAATATACGGGTGGCCCTGCCGAACTGCGCATGGGCTGGTGGGGCAATGATGACCGCGCTCAGAGAACGCTTGAGGTGATCGCGCTGTTCGAGGCCGCGTATCCCGACATCACCATCGTGGGCGAGCCCAACGGCGGTGCCGGTGACCACTTCCAGCTTCTGGACACACAGCTGGCAGCCAACAATGCCCCCGACATCATTCAGTTCGGCGGCAACTGGCCGGATTACACCCAGTATCTGGAACCGCTCAACGACTATCTGGGCGAGCAGCTGATGATCGACACGCCCGAAACGTTTGATCAGGCGGCATTTGCCCCGGCGACAGACGCCGACGGTAATCTGTACGCCATCAGCCTGGGCACGAACACGCTTGTGCTGGCTTACAACAAGACGATGATCGAAGCGGCGGGCGTTGAACTGCCCGAATACAACATGACGTGGGAAGAATTCATCGACTATGGCCGGACGCTGAAAGATGCGCTGCCCGAAGGTGTCTTCCCGTTCGTGGATAACAGCACCAACACTGCCAACTACATGAGCTATTTCTACACGCAGCAGGGCACACCGATCTGGACGCTGGACGATGGCGGCACCTCTTACGCGACGCTTGAATCCGCCGAAGCCTGGCTTCAGATGTGGGCCGACATGCGCGAAGAAGGGCTGATCCCCGACGCCGACACCACCTACACCTACACTGAAGACGGCCCGGACAGCTCGGCGCTGGTGGCCGGTGATGCAGCGGTGGGTCTGGTCTGGAGTAATCAGGTCGCGGCCTATCAGGCAGCTATGACTGACGAACTGGGTATGACGACGCTGCCCGCGGGTGGCGATCCGGCCTACGCGATCCAGATGAGCCAGTACCTGGGCATGAACAATGCCAGTGAAAACAAGGAAGCCGCGGCGCTGTTCATCAACTTCTTTGTGACCAGCCCCGAAGCAGGCGCGATCCTCGAAACCAATCGTGGTGTGCCTTCTTCGCCGGTGGTGCGCGAGGCCATCTCCGAGAGTGCCACCCCGCTGGATGCCGAGGTTTACCGCCTCTACAACGCGATTGCCGAAGCCGGGCGCGTGGTCCCGCAGGGTCCGAACCTGCCGAACGATCAGGAATTTGTCAACGAGCTTGAGCTGATCGGCCAGCAGGTTGCCTACGGGCAGTCCACGGTGGAGCAGGCAGCGCAGGACTTGCAGGCCTTGATCGAGCGGCTGGCGGTCAAGTAGCCTTCCGCAACAACGTTTGTAACCAGGGCGTGGGGTCTGTCGATCCCGCGCCTTTTTTTATTGAACTTGCTCCCCCGCAGGGAGAGCTTCCAGCGACAAACCTGCTACACGGGGCATATCTCCCCCAATGATGCACGAAATATCGGTGTACATATCAGTTGTTACATTGATCATGATATCAAGCTGTTTTCTTCGTTCTTTCCATTGTTTTTGCATGGCCCTCTCTTCAGCATCAATTTGTTTTTTTAGTGATTCCCATGTTTCAACCATTCGTTGAACACGATCTCGGAATGTCATACTTGTCAGATAGGTATACACAGCTTCCATTTTGGTGCCTTGCCCATCCATTGCTCGATGGAGGTTAGTGACATGAAGCAGATTTTCGCGTATTATGCGGGCCAACGCTGAAACTGTCTCAACACTACAAACCCAGACACCATCTCTCAAATCAAATACCTTGATACCATCAGGTAACGCTACAGAAACAATTACCATGACCTGTGCGTTACATTGAGAGGCATCATCTTTGATTTTTCTTAGCCATGAATCGTTCCAGTTTTTAGTATTTTTTGCTTCCCAAAGAATTGTCCCACAACGTTGGCCTCGTGTATTGATTACGCTGTGTGTAATATCAGCTCCAGATTGGCCTTTCTTAACATCTGTTATAGTATCCAGCGGAAAATTGGTTGTAAGCTCCTCTTTTAGATATGATTCCAACGCTTCACCCTGCAATTCCATTGATCCTTGACGGGTGCGTTTTTCAAGTTCTTCAAGCTGCTTCTGAATTCTCTTTAATTCCTGATCTTTGGATTCAATCTCAAGTTTATATTTTTTCTCAGCATCATCTTGAGCTTGCTGTTGAATTTGTTTCTTGAGTTCTTTACGTTCTTCTTCAAAGTCATTTTCAAGTTGAATACGTTCTTCTTCTGTCTTTTTCTTGAACGTGTCTATTGCTTGGGCGACTGCTTTACGTTTCTCATCCTCGAAGTGTTCCGCGAATGCCTTATCGAGTTCAAATTCCTGACCACAGTTTGGACAGGATATGAGTGGTTGCTTGGTAGCCATAATTAAGATTCTCCTGTATTTAATTACAATAATTACAATATAACCTTAAATACCTTGCTTTATCCTTAAGTACTTATTACTAAAGAGTGTTTTACCCTCGAATGGATGGCAAGGACATCGCGCAGGCCGTCACCAAGCGACTAGATGGTGTCTTAATCGAACCAACCAAATGACGCCGGCGAAAGTACAAACCATCCATCAAGTGCTCTGTGGGTGAACGTCTCTACGTTCATAACATTGATCTGTCGACTGCTCCCTACTCGGCTGCCTGTTACCAGAAGTAAATCCCCATTTGGATGCCAAAGAAACTCTTCGACAGAACCACTACCGCCGGAGTCCGGGTCACGAAGAAACTCAAAAGCAGTGTGCGTGTTCGCTTCAACATCGAATAGGCATATTCCATTACAAACCGAGATGTTGTCAAAAACAATCAACGCTTCGTTGGGCGAAAAGTCAAAATTTTGGTTTACTATCTTGCCAGAAACCAACTGATGCGTCATCCTTTTTTGGCTATCAAAAACGTAAATAGACGCATCACCACCAGTTGATAACCCATAAAATGCAAGTTGTCCGTTGTGCAGCCACTCGGTCTGTTCGGGTCTGATTTCTGTATCTGCATAGACGTCATGTGATACCAACGCAGGCAAAGACGCGACGATGAGCTTCTTTGTGTTGTTCTGTGTGGTCACGTAGAAAAAATCGTTGGTGGCAGGAGACCAACTGTGTTTCTGAAGAGCCGGTAGGCTTACATGAAACGGCGGGGTAGCAGCGTCGGACAAAAAAGTAAGCTCTTGGTTAGGGTATGAGAGTAACCAGAGATTGGTGACTGTGGAAGACGTGATAGGGGCACACTGATCACTCGAAAATATCAGCGCATAGTTGTTGTCCGCACTCCACTCAACCCGAATGAGATATGTATCTTGAAACCTGAGCGAAAACTCTTGACGATGAGCAGAATACGCAACTGTCAATTGCGCTGATTCGTTTACAAACATCAGGTGTCCTGTCGGCGACCAGAACGGTTTACAAGCGTAAGATTGGCTTTGCTCCCATAACCCGGAAACACTGTGTTTCATGAACACTTCGCCGAAGGTATCCGTGATGATTATCTGGGGCGGACCATCATCACTCAATGGAAGATACGTCACAAGACGACCATCCGGCGTCCACTCAACGATGACCTTTTCAGGATAGGTAAACAACTCTCGCGTTGTGTTGATGTCCCATACAAAATAGGTCGTATTGCCTGCTGCAAAGTTGAAACGCTCCACAAGCAGCAGATCGTCCGTAGGCGACCACGATAAATGCCTGATGCCGCCATCGCCGTCCAGCAGTATTTGCTGTCTGCCCGTATTCACATTAACCACATGCGCTTGGGCATCAACAGAAGGGCGCGCAGCATTATTGTCAAACATCCATGAAAACCATTTCTTCGAGGGCGAGAATCCCGGTCCATACACATTACAACTGTCATAATCGAAACAACTGCTGGGTAGTTCGTATTCTGCGAACACCCGCAATTCACTGTTTTCAGTTGTGCCAATGACAAATGCGCTCGCTTCCTCGGAGTAGTAATAAAACGCTTTATTCACAATGTCCTGAGTCCTGGCCTGGCCCACAAAAACCAGAATAAACAGCATCATGAATTGCGCTCTATACTTCAAAGCTTTACCATTCTGCACGTGACACGCACCGGCTCCGCTCCATGCAACACGTTGCCTTACCGGCGCATACGGGGGTCGAGGACATCGCGCAGGCCATCGCCGAGCAGGTTGAAGCCGAGCACACCGAGCATGATGGCAATGCCGGGGGAGATCATGAGCCAGGGGGCACGTTCGGCGATGCCGCGGCTTTCGCTCAGCATCACGCCCCATGAGGCGGCTGGCGGCTGGGTGCCCAGACCGAGGAAACTCAGCGCGGCTTCGGTCAGCAGCGCCCATGACAGCGCCAGACTCACCTGCACGATCAGCGGGGCGAGGGTGTTGGGCAGCACATGCATCAGCAGCACGCCCAATGGTCGCTTGCCCAAACAGCGCGCCGCCAGCACGAACTCCATCTCCTTGACGGACAGCACCGGCCCGCGGGCCACCCGCGCAAAAATCGGCGTGTAGACGATGGCAATCGCCAGTGTCGCATTGTTCAGGCCCGGCCCCAGCACCGTCACCACCACCAGCGCCAGCAGCAGGGCAGGGAAGGCAAAGAAAACGTCCATCACGCGCATGATGGTGTTATCCACCCAACCACCGACAAACCCCGCCGTCACACCGAGCGCCGTGCCCACCAGCGTCGACAGAGCGACGGAAACCAGCGCCACTCGCAGCGAATTGGCCGCGCCGCTCATCACCCGGCTGGCAACATCGCGCCCGAACAGGTCGGTGCCCATCAGGTACGGCGCGTCCGGCGGCTTCAGGCGGTCGATGGGCGTCTGCTTGTCCGGCGGAAACGGCGTAATCCCGGCGGCACCGAGCAGTGCCACCAGCAGGAAGATGCACACCAGCAGCAGACCGAAGGCACCGCTGATATTGCCCAGCAACCGGCGCAGGAATCCTGGCCCCTGGGCGCGTTGATCGAGGACGAGGGATGGCGAATTAGCCGTCATAGCTGATGCGCGGGTCGATAGCCGCGTACACGAGGTCAACCAGCAGGTTGATGATGACAAAATTGATCGCGATGAACAGGACGATCCCCTGCACCAGCGCATACTCCCGCTGCGAGATGGCGTTGATCAGCAGGCGGCCAATGCCGGGCAGTGCGAAAATCTGCTCGATGATGAATGTGCCCCCCAGCAGATAGCCCATCTCGATGCCGACCAGTGTGACGACCGGGATCAGGGCGTTGCGCAGGCTGTGCCGGGTGATGACGGTGCGTTCGCGCAGGCCCTTGCTGCGGGCGGTGCGGACGTAATCCTCGCCCAGCACTTCGAGCATGGACGAGCGCGTCATGCGCATGACGGACGCGGCGAAGGCAAACCCCAGCGTGATGGCCGGGAAGATCAATTGTTGCAGGTTGCGCAGCGGGTCTTCGGTAAAATCGACGTAATTCCCGGCGTTGGGCAGGATACCGAAGTAGACCGACAGCGCGAAAATGATGAGCGTGCCAAGCAGAAAATTGGGCACCGCCAGCCCGATCAGCGCGAACAGGCGGCCCGCAAAATCAATCCATGTGTTGTGCCGGATCGCTGAGATCAGGCCGAAGGGGACCCCCACCAGCAGCGCGATTATCACAGCCAGCAGCGCCAGTTCCAGCGTCAGCGGAAAATGCTCGGCGATCAGTTCCGTCACCGGGCGGCCATGGCGCACACTCTGGCCCAGGTTGCCCTGCAAGGCTTCGCCCATCCAGACGAAATACTGTTCCAGCGGCGGCTTGTCCAGTCCGTAATAGCGTTCGAGCGAGGCCCGCTGCGCCTGCGTCAGCATCCCGGCTTCTGTGCCGAGCGTGGCAGAGATAATGTCGCCGGGGACCAGCCGAATCGCACCGAAGACCAGAATAGAAATGCCGATCAGGGTGGGGATAAAGGCAATCAGGCGTTGGCTAAGAAAACGGAGCATACACGCGGCAGACGTAACCAGTAATGGGCGACATTGTAGCACGAAATGCCGCCGGTCGGGTAAGGGACTCTATGTGTCCGACTGCGACGAACGCACATAATGGCATCCCATCTGCACTTGAAGCGCACCACGACCGGAAAATTCGTATAGCCCCCTGGCCGATACAAACCGGGTGTTGGAAAGCGCTTCCTGCACCGTATCGTTAATCCAGATTCGTCCCTGATCAAAATGCACCCGGATCGCTGAGTCTGCGGGGTAGGGGGTAAACGGATCGACAAACACACCGGCATAGGTCTGCCATTGGGCCAGGTCCGGTTCAAATGCTTCGCGGTGCAAGCGTGTATACGGCAGACCCCGCACGACGAGTGTATCGGGGTAGGGAAAGGCCACCGGGAAGCGCAGCCAGTCCGAGCGATAGACATACTGGCCTTCGCCAATGCAGATGAGCGCGTGCTGCGAGTCCAGCATCAGCTGCCCGTTGTCGAGGGTGATCGTTCGAATCCCTCTGGCGGGGTTGATATATTCCCCAACCCGTTGCGCCTGTGTCGCATCCGGCACGGTAGCTGGCTCCGGCGGGCGAAGCGGGGCCGATGGTTGCAGCAGTTCGTCAAACAGCTCAAACACAATGTTCAGCGCATCTTCATCGCCCATGTAGTTGGTTTGCAACACCAGGGCAATCTGCTGGTCGGGGAACAATTTCAGGAAGCAGTTGAAGCTCTGGTTCATGCCGCCATGACCCACAAGCCGGCAGCCGCGATATTCACCCAGTTCCTGCCCCAACCCAAAAGCAGCATTCATCAGCGCGCCGGGGTAATTGGCCCCCTCAACATGCAGGCTGATCGCCGGTGATTGCATATGACGCAGGGTCGCCGCATCAAACAATACGCCCGGAGTCAGCAAGGCCGCCGCGAATTTTGCCAGGTCGTGCGTCGAACCAAAGCAGAAACTGGAAGCGTGCCCCATGTCATTGTCCGCTTGCCGGTGAATCACACGCAGCATGCCCTCTGCATCGAGCCGGTGGGGCAGCGCGGTTGGATAGGTCATGGCTTCGGCCAGGTTGAATGTGCTGCGGTCCATACCAAGCGGATCGAAAATAAGCTGCTGAACCAATGTGTCGAAAGGGATGCCCGTAACCGCTTCGGCCACATAACCCGCGCAGCTGATGGCGGTATTTGAATAGAGATGAACCGTGCCCGGTGGGGTGAAAAACTGGTGATAGCGTAAGTCCTCATCAACAAACCGGCGCAGCGCGTCCCGCCCGCGTAAACCCCAGTTGCGCCCGGCGGCTGGCAGCCCGCTGGCATGGCTGAGCAGATGGCGCAGCGTCACCCTGGCCCCGTTGAGCGTGTCCTCAAATGCAAACCCTGCCAGATACTCGACAATGGGCCGGTCCAGATCAAGGGCTTGCTGTTCGACCAGACGCATGATGGTCGCCGCTGCCACCGTTTTGGTAATCGAACCAATAGCAAACAGCGTGTCCGGTGTCACTGGCAGGCGATAATCCTCAACCCCGGTAACGCCCATGCCTCTGCTGTAAATTGTCTCGCCATTGCGTATGATCGCCAGCGCCAACCCCACCAGCGAACCCTGGTCAATCAACGCCTGAAACTGATCCGTAATCGCATCCAGTGTATGGCTCATCAATCTACCTTCGAATTGTTTTGTCCCGCTGGCAGTCCGTACGGTCGATGAAAACCGTACTGGACCATTATGGCCCTTTATTGTAAACGGGTCAAGTTGATGCACGGCAGCATATGGTGGATTTCGTCGAGCGGGTATTTTGATGCGGAATAGGGGAGGTTGCAGGACCAACAGCGGTGTCGGCCCTGCATGTGGTGGAATGCTTGGTTAGCGGTCCAGGGTTACCTGACGGAACGACACCAGCGAGTCGGTTGGTGACGGCACAAAACCCTGAACATAGGGCTGCTGCGCGGTGTATTCGTAACCGTTGTACAGCCAGATCCAGGGCGCGACCTCGACCAGATGTTTCTGGAAGTCTGTGAAGATCGCGTAACGGGCGTCGGGATTCGTCTCAATCTTGCCCTCCGCCATCAGCGTATCCAGCGTATCGTCGATGTAGTTGGCGACGCCTTGCAGGTTGCCGTTCTTGGTCCAGTAACGGGCGTACATGGTGTAAGGGTCGGGCCGCCCGCCATTGAGCGCGACCGCCGCATCGAAGTCACCCGCCAGCCAGCGGTCGACATAAACGCCCAGTTCCATCGTCTCGATCTCGACCGTGATGCCGATTTCGGCAAGCTGTGCCTGAATGCTCTGCGCTTCGGAAACAGCTGTGGGCGGTTCACCGGTGGCGGCGATAACATTCAGCGTGAAACCTTCTTCCATGCCTGCCTGTGCCATCAGTTCACGGGCGCGGTCCACGTCCTTTTCGTAGCAGAAGAATTCTTCCAGCGGCACGCTAAATGCCGGGATCGTCAGCGGGCCGGTGACGGAGCCTTCACCCAGCGAAGCCGTATCCAGCACTTCCTGCCGGTCGATGGCGCACGACATCGCCTGCCGCACTTCCAGAATATCCAGTGGGGCGCGGCTGGGGTTCAGTTGCAGCACATGATAGGCGATGGCCGGTACACGGTTGAGGACGACGCTGTCATCACCGATCAGCAGCGTGGCAATAATCGGGTCGTTCAGCAGGCCAAAGTCAATCTCGCCAGCGCGCAGGGCGGCCAGAATGGAGGCTTCGTCCGGGATGATACGAATCTCAATCCCGTCGATGAAGGGCCCTTCGCCCCACCAGTCCGCGTTCGCGCCCAGCGTGGTCACTTCTTCCGGCGTCCAGCTTTCCAGTTTGAATGGCCCGGTGCCGATGGCGGTGCTGGCAAAGTCGCCGTTTTCCACCATTTCCGATGGCACGATGGCGGCATTGGTGGTCGCCAGCGCGGTCAGCAGCGGTACATCCGGTTCGGACAGGTTAAAGATAACGGTCAGGTCATCGGGCGTATCAATCGACTCGATGCTCAGGTAATTGGCCCGCGCCGCTGCCGCCGTTTCTTCGTCCAGAATGCGCTCGAAGGTGGCCCGCACGTCTTCCGATGTCATGTCCGAACCGTCATGGAACACCACATCCGGGCGCAGGTTGAGCGTCAGTTGGGTCGCGTCGTTGTTGAACGACCAGCTTTCCGCCAGCGCCGGGATGATATTCAGATCGGCATCCAGGTCTACCAGCGGTTCATAGATGAGTTCCAGCAGGCGGAACGAAGCGAAAGCGGTCTGCGTGTGCGGGTCCAGCCCGGTCGTGTCCGCAGCCCGCGCCATCACCAGTACGTTGCTCTCATCCTGGGCCATGCCGGGCGATACGACCACCGCCAGCAGGAACACCAGCAAAAATGCGATGCGTTTGATCATGCTCATCTCCTTTTCAATGTATTCGCGGCCAGCGCCGGAATGCCTAACATGCTAGCGCAAGGGGCAGGTTGCTGCAACAAACGCCGGTCATGCGTCAGGACTGGCCCGGTGCCGAATCACTTTCCGGCATGATGGCCTGTTCCAGCGCGGTGGGGGCCTGTTTGTCTTCGTTGCGTTCCTTTAATACCAGCGCCAGTTGATCGTCGGTGATGAAGCCCTGGTCGGCGGCATGCTGCGCGGCGACGAAGGTGTCCTCTACAAAGATCATCTCGACGCCCAGCTCCACCGCTTCGGCGATGATGGCCTGCACTTCCGTATCGCGCACGGACTCAGTCACGTCGCGGATGTAAACTGCCAGGATACGGCCAGGATTCTGGCGAATGACATCGAGGTAGATTTCCGGGTCTTTTTGGCTGCTGTCGCCGATCAGAATAAAGGGCAGAGTGGGGTGCGTATCCAGCAAAGTCTGGATGGTGTTGAACTTGTGCGTGTGATGCCCCGGCACAATGAACTGCTCGTCGGTGATGCCCATGTTGATCATGAACAGCGGTCCCACCGGGATATTGCGCACCGCAAAAAAGTCCACAATCATGTCGTACAGGTTCCACGCGCTGCTGGTGACGTAATAAATCGGGTTGAAGTGTTTGCCAGACCCGTGTCGCAGGACATCGTAAAAGGCCGATGCGCCCGCGAATGGCAGGCGGGTACGGGCATTTTTGAGGAAGGTATTGCGGGCCATCGCCAGCAGGTTGACCACATCCGTCCGCAGCACGGTGTCGTCAATGTCGCTGATGACGCCAAAATCTGCGTCGGCAGGCGGCACGATCACATAGCCGGTGGCGGTGACGGATTGCGGTTCTTCCGGGTTTTTGTCCTTGCCGGGGTAATCCAGCAGTTCCAGCTCGATCTCGTGCCAAACCCCGTCAATCGTGGGCAGGGCGGGCGGTTCGAAGGTGATTTCAAAGTGGCCTTCTTCATCTGCGACCACCTCCTGTGCCAGATCGCCAAAGCGTGCCAGCACCCGCGCGCCGGGAATTTCGTCGCTCTGATAGCGTTTGTACATGTTCAGCAGGTTCAGCCAGACGGTGTCATCTTCCATCGGGCTGGTGATCCCTTTATCGCGCAGTACCCGCCCCTTCAGATAGAGGATGGTCTGCGTACCATAGCCCCGGTAGGGCACGATGCACAATTTACCCAGCCCCAACCGCTGCTGGAGCTCGAATTTGGCATTGTCGTAGCGATCCTCAAAGTCCGATAGGACACTGAGTAAAGTGTGTTTCCAGTCAGCCATGCTGTCATTCTCCATTTCGTTTCGACAGTGCGCCGCATGGTGGCGGAGGATGTAATTGATTCAGCCCGTGTTGGGCGGTTGCAGCCGTTTCCAGAAGATTAATTCGTCAACGTCCGGCAGCGCGTAACCGGGAATCTGCCCGACCTGCGTATAGCCCAGCCGCCGGTAAAACTGATGCGCCGACGTGTTGAAATCCGACGACAGCAAGAAAAGTTGATCGCTCTGGGAACGGACCTGGTCTTCGACCCGGGCCATCAACGCAGCACCGATTCCTTTGCTCATATGGTCGGGATGCACGCCGATCATCTGAAGATAGGCGTTGTGGGCGAATGCCCCTTTTGGTTCCAGCCACGCAAATCCGACGGCGGTTTGTTCCGGCACATCAGCCACCAGCAGGACACCATTCCCGGCCAGGCCGCGCTCGAAATAGGCTTCGCCGCGTTCAACCGTAAACCCATAGCGCTGCCACAGTGGAACCCGCAGCATCCAGTGTACCAGAACCGCCGTATCTGATGGTTCCATCGCACGTATGTGAATCATGGTGACTGTTTTTACCCTTGATATGCGCCACGCTCCGTTCATTATGCCACGACTTGAGCTTGGCGATAGTGCTGCAAAAACGATGGCTGGCGCGCACAATCGCCCGCCGTTGACGCTTTCTCACAAAAAGGCGGTGGTTTTTCGAGTGGAATTGACCGAATAGGCGCGAGCGTTGCGTGACTACAATCAGAATCAATCATTCAGACGAGGAGTGAAGTGGATGCACAACATTACATCGCAGGATCGATTCCGGTTGATGCTGCTGCTGGTGTTTATCGCGCTGCTGGCGGGGGCACTGGCAGGGTGGGCGGTCACCGGCCAGCAGGATGTCTTTGAAGTGCCGGCGCTGTTCTTTGGTGCGACCGGTATGGTGCTGCTGTTCGGCTTCTTTTGATCGGTCTGTGCGGTTGTACCGGCTAACCGCCATCAAAAAGCGCGCCACCCGGACGCGCTTCTGCTCATAATCCCCGTTTATTCGCCAGCAGTCAGCGCGACACACTGGCCGGATTCGCCTCATCCACCCGTTAACCCATCGAGTGCAGGGCGACCTTGTTGCCTTCGCTATCCAGAAAATATGCCATAAACCCGTTTTCGCCAATGTCGGTCTTGGGTTGCAACACCTTGCCCCCCGCCGCCGCCACTTTGCCCAGCGCCACGCTCAGGTCGGGACCGCACGCCAGATAGACGAGGGTTCCGCTTTGCGACGGCATATAACCTTCGCCATGCAGCAGCGCCCCGCCCGTGCCTTCCTCCGCCGGGAACATCGCCATCTGGTAACCGGGCATGGCGGATGATGCCTCCAGTTTAATATCGAGGATCGTGCTGTAGAACGTCACGGCGCGGTCCATGTCGGACACCGGAATCTCGAACCAGTTTAATGCGCTTGCCATAGTCTTTTTCCTTTGCCCCTGCTGTCGATAAATGGGTAAAATCGTTGATCAACTTGAAAAAAATATAGCACATAATGTCGTATTTTGAACAATAAATTAAGAACATTTGGTCTAATTCTAATCAACGATTAATCTTTCCCAAGATATTGCTGGTCTGGCGGTTTGTAGCGTACAATTTCAGTGTCGAACGAGGAAATGGAAAACAACCTTGAATACACGCCCGGAAGAAGTCTCAACCCCTGAACCAGAATATGGCGCGGATTGGAGTCGGTGGTCGCGCCGTGTTGCGGTCATTATTCTGCTTATCGGTGGCGTGTTCGCCGCGACGCTGCTCGGCAGTGTGCTGTCGAATGTGGTCATGGCGCTCATCCTGGCATTTGCGCTGTTTTTCCCGGTGCGGGCCATCAACCAGCGGTTGCCATTTAGTTACAACCTGTCCGTGATTACGGTCTTTGTGATCTACTTGCTGGTGTCAACGTTTATTCTGGTCAACCTGACGACATCGGTGCTGCCGTTTATCAGCAGCCTGTTCACCGAAGGCCGTAAAAATACCATCGTCTTTCTTGAATTTCTGGAAGGCTACGAGCCGGGTGACGCGACGATCCTCGGGGCGGAAGGTGATGTTGCGAATTTTCTGGAGACCATTTACGGCCCCCTCAGTTCTTTTGTTCGCAGTTTCCAGTTCGAAAGCATCAGCGATGCGCTGCCATCATTGATCGACACGGCGGGGGTGGCTGCCGGGACGATCACCGGGGCGATCAGTTCGATTTTTCTGGTGAATCTGTTAGGGCTGCTGTTCCTGCTGGAAATACCGGGCATGTTCGGCTGGTGGCAGGCGGTGATTCAGCCGGAATACCGCCGGGAGATTGCCATTCTGCTCAACCGGGTAGGCGTGGTCTGGGTGGGGTTCTTTCGCGGGCAGATCATCATCGCGGCGCTGATCGGCTTTCTGACGACCATTCAACTGCTGGTGCTGGGCATCACCGGGGCGGTGGCGATTGGCGTGTTTACGATGGTCGTGTCGTTTATCCCGCTGCTGGGTGGTTTTATTGCCCTCATCGCGATTTTGCTGGTGACGCTGGTTCAGGGTACCAATACCCTCACGGTTGACCCTGTGACGCTGATCACGCTGGCGATTGTCCCCAACCTCATCATGCAGCAGATTGTCTGGAATTTTGTCGCCCCGAAGATTACCGGCGACGCCGTGAAGCTGCCGATTCCCGTGATTATCCTCGGCCTGATTATCGGCGCGCAGGTGGGTGGTTTGCTGGGTGCGCTGCTGGCGGCCCCGGTGATGGGCATCTTGCGCGTCATTGTCGAGTATGTCCTGCGTAAAATTCAGGGTGGCGACCCCTATCCCGACGAACCTGAACCCGGCTGGACAGCGACCGGCTGGTTTTAGGTACAGCAGCCGAGAGTCCACTGCCAGAGGTGTACACGGCTAAAAGCTATTCAAAAGCCTTCACCCACCTGTTTGATCGGCTCGGATGTTTGGCTGAGTCTGGTTTTAGCCGATTAATACCTCGCACGAATCTTCGTTGGTGGGGCAGGTAGCGATAATCTCGCCGTCGCGCACGACGTCGTAAGACTCGGTGTTCATCCAGAACAGTGCCTGAGACCCGGCCAGTTGCAACCCCAGCAAATTGCCGCAGATGGATGGTGGCTGGCGCTGGCCGGAGTTGATGTTGCGCAGTCGCAGACAATTGTCCGGTGGCACGTTGCCATAGATCGACACGCCCCACGCGCGTGCATTCCATCTGCCGCTGCTGCTGCGGAAAACGACCCCTTCCAGCGACACGGTGCTGCGGCTCTGGTTGTACACCGTGAACGAAACGTCATCCTGTAACAACAGGACATTGCCCGGCACAGCGGTTGGCGGCACTGGGGTGGCCGTGTCGGCAGGCACGACCACTGCTGCGACTGTCGCGGATGGCTGTGGCGTGCGTGTTTCCGTGGGCGCTTCGGTGGCGGTCGGCAGCGGCGTATTAGATGACGTGGCACTGGGGCTGGCCGTCACCGTTGGCGAAGCGGTCGATGTCGCGGTTGCCGTGTGCGTTGCTGTCGCGGTGGCGCTGGCCGTAATCGTAGCGGTAGCGGTTGACGTTGGCGTGTCGGTTGGTACTGCGGCCAGAAATCCGCCCGGCTGCGTGCCGATCAGCCCCACAAGCAGCAGTCCAATCAGCACAATGCCCCCGGCGACTCCGGCGATCACCCCTCTGTTCGGACCGCTGCGTTTTGCTGGCAAGTCGACGGTGGGCATCGTCTGTCCGATATGGGTTGGCGCAACCGGCTCGGCGGTGTGCGTGGGCGCTGGAGTCACAGGAGTGACTGGTGGCGGTGCAGCCGGTGACACGTCAGCCGTAAAAAAGCCGGTGTTTTCGCTGTTGCGGGGGTCAATCCCCTCGCTGAACGCCTGTGCAAAATCGCGCACGGAGGGGTAACGGTCGGACGGTTCCTTTGCCAGCGCCCGGTTGAGCACGGATTGCAGGGCAGGGGGCAGGTCGGCGCGCCATGTTTCCGGCGGCGGTGGCGGTTCATTCAGATGCTGGTGCATCAGCGCGAAGGGTGTCGATGCTTCGAACGGCATGTGCCCGGTGATGAGACCATACGCCAGCACCCCCAGCGCATATTGATCGGTCTCCGGGGTGATACCTTCACCGCGCCATTGTTCCGGGGCCATGTACGACGGTGTGCCCAGTACCGCGCCCGTGCGGGTCAGCGAGGTGGTGGCGCCGGTCAGCTTGGCAATGCCAAAATCCACCAGAAATGGCGTGCCCTGTTCATCAAACATGATGTTGTTGGGTTTAATGTCCCGGTGAATCACGCCCCGGCGGTGCGCATAATCGAGCGCTGAGGCCAGCTTGCCCACTACATCGGCGACTTCGACCAGTGATGGTAACGGGCTGTTGGCGGCTTTCTGGTTCGCCATCCGGTCCGCCATCGAACCGCCCGTCAGCAGCCGCATCGCCACATAGCTGAAGCCGCGATCTGTGCCATAGTCATGGACCGGGACAATGTGAGCGTGTTCCAGTGCCGCCGCGGTCTGGGCCTCGCGCATGAACCGGCGGGCATAGTCTTCATTTTGCGACAGGGCAGTCGACAGCACTTTCAGCGCGACATCGCGGTTGAGGCTGGGTTGGTACGCCTGATACACCGCGCCCATGCCGCCCATACCCAGCAGGGACTTGAGCTGGTAGGCACCGAGGGTTTGCCCGGCGAGGTTTTCAACAGACAGGTTGAGGGTTGTTCCGGCAGCAGGGGTGACCTGATCGGCCCGCAGCGCGACGGTATTCTCGATCATGCGGGCCAGCGCTTCAATCGACTCGTCGATGTAAACATTCTTGACGTCGAAGATGAGGATGCCATCGTGGTCGAGCAGGCGTTTGATGATGGGGTCCGGTGTGGACTGCGCCTGCTGGTACGATTCCTGAAAAACGGGGATCATCGGTTTCTGGTAATCGACAGCCGTTTTGATCTCGGCCTGCACCCAGGCGGATTCAAACGTCGTTGAACCGACAATGCAGATAAACACGTCGCTGCTGCGAATGCCTTCCTTTAAACGATCCGGGAAAGCCCCCGCCGAATCCATGCGTTCCGTGTCGAGGTAAACTTCGAGGCCGCGTTCGCGCAGTTCTCTGGCGATGAGTGTCGCCAGCATCGCGCTGGGTTTGCGCTGATAACTCAGGAATGCGCTGGTCATGGCCCCCTCCCTTATGGTGTGTTGAATACGTGAAGCATACCGTATTCTGTCACGGTATGTCACACGCTGATGTGAATTCGCCAATATAAAAAACGGACCCTCCTCAGCCGAAGAAGGTCCGTTTACATGAGCGCAAGAGGTGCTGCCCCTACAAACCCAGAATTTCGCAGACGTTGGCCGGGATATCGCCATTGGCACAGGCCTGCCGCGCGCCTGCCAGCCCGTCATGCTCGCCTTCTCCCAGAGTCACCTGGACGACTGCATTGCCCACGCCCGATGGCTGCGTCTGATTGTTCTCCGGCGGGGTGTAGTGCAGGATATTCGAGGGCAAATTCTGGGTAAAGGTATTCACTTGCGCGAGTTCGTCTTCAGTCATCAGACGGTACGGCGCGTCGGGCGTGCCTTCCAGAAAAGTGAAATCCTCAACCGAAATGGTCGTCTTGAAGCCCGGCGGGATAACAACGGTCATATCAGGGTCATTGGGGAACAAGGTGACCAGCCCGGAAATGACGAAGATCTCCAGGGTGCCATCGGCTGCATTGGCCTTGAACAGCACGCTGGACGAGATGCGTGTGTCGACGCCGTTCACCTGAATGTCGACCGGCATACTGTTGGGCCCCTGAACGAACAGGCCGGATGCCAGATTGGCACAGTCGGCGTCATCCGTATTGCCGCTGTCAATCGTGATCGACTGCATGGGGGTGAAATCCAGCGGACCGATGACCGTGAGGTTGCTCAGGTCGGCTGCGCTGTCGATCACGGCCCGGCTGATCCAACCCGGCTGGTCATCAAAGACGATGCGAATCCAGTTGCCGTCCGGTGTCATGGCATCGGCATTAAGTGTGGATTCTGCCGGGATACGCCCGCTGACGTTGCTGCTGGTGGAGGAGTCGAGCGCGAAGGGGGCGACCCGCATGTCGGCATCTGCAATCGTGTTGACGGCGATGGTTTCTTCCATCAGGGTCACCTGCGTGTCCGGCGCCGCGTTGACGACTTCCACACCGCCTGTCGCCATATAAATGACGCCTTTGCCATCCAGCACGGTTTCGATCACATCCACAGGCAGATTGGCCTGGACATTCAGCAGGGCGACACCCCAGGTGCTGGGTGTTGTCGAGAGATCGGCTGGGCTGGTCGTCACGGATTCCACCAGCGCCAGGTCGACGCTATCGCCGGGGGAGGCGAAGTCTGCCGCTGCGTCACTGTCCAGAACGGCTGTAACCGCCGGATACCCCAGGCACATCATCCCCTGGCCGGTCGTGGCGCACAGGGTGCCGGTTTGCGTAAAAGCTGTGTTTTGCAGCGCCGAGCACGTGGCGTCATCCTGTGCCATCGCGCCGCTTATTCCCAGCCCTGTCAACAGCAGGAGGCAGGCTATTACAATTAATCGACGGATACTCATAGGTACATCTCCTCTGACAAGAGCTGTTTGGTGCTCAGACATGAATGCAAATGTATTGTATAGTTATATGTAAAAGCCCACAATTTAATATATCGTATTATAACAAATGTTATTACGATTGTGACATCACCGGCTTCCTTCCTCGAAAATCATCCATTTGACACTTGTCGTTGTCAAAAATAAATTCAGAATAAAATTCAATTAATTTCAACTTCACTTATTCTAACATGGTGTATGATAGGAAGCAGTGAAGCTTTACGCTGTTCATGAAATCGACAGTCTGGCCAGGAGTATGGCATGGAATTTGCTCAATACGTCCGCCTTTTCCGCAAGTGGTTGTGGCTCATTGTAGTCGCGGCGTTTATTGGCGGCGGGCTTAGCTTCGTGATTAGCAGCGGCCAGCCGTCCCGCTACCGGGCGCGGGCATTAATCTCAATTGGCCGGTTTATCGAAGCGCGCAACCCGGAACAGTCCGACATTCGCGTCGGTATGGACCTGGCGCTGACGTATGCGCAGCTTGTCCGCACCAACAGCGTCCTGGAAGGTGTGATCGAGACGCTGGACCTCCCGCTTGAGATTGAAGGCCTGAATCGTATTGTCGAAACGGAAATCCTGAATGACACCTCGCTGCTGGTGATCAATGTCACCTATACGGACGCTATCCTGGCAGCGGACATTGCCAACCAGCTTGCCGAGCATCTTATCCTGGCCAGCCCATCCAACCTGACGCCGGAACAGCAGGCCCAGATCGACTTTGCATCTTCACAGATCAACGCCCTAACCGGCCAGATCGAAGACGCCCGCATCGAACTCGACCTGATTGCCAGCCAGTTGCAGAACGCGCAAAGCCAGACGGAAGTCAACCGGCTGACAGAGCAGCGCAACGCGATCGTCACTCAGATTAATGAAGCGTCGTCGACAGTCGCCCAGTTTACGGACACGATCAGCACGTTGCAGCAGAACAGTAACGCGCTGGATATTGTCGAAACCGCCCGCATCCCTACCGCGCCGACCGGCCCCAGTACGCCGATTGTCACCCTGCTGGGGGTTCTGGTGGGTGGTGGACTGGCCGCCGGCGGGGTCTTCCTGTACGAACATCTGGATGAAACCATCCGCACGACCGAGGAAGCCGCTCAAAGCCTGAAGCTGCCCGTACTCGGCGGTATTATGCGCATCGGCAAACGGTCAGACGCGTACAATGACCGGCTGATCAGTACCATGCCATCCATGTCGCCCATCGCCGAGTGTTATCGCACCGTGCGCACCAATCTGCTGTTCGGCTCCAGCGAGACAGATACAAAAATCTACGTGGTCACCAGCCCCGGCCCCAGCGAAGGCAAGAGCGTAACGACCGCCAACCTCGCCATCAGCATGGCCATGGCGGGCTTGCAGGTGCTGTTGATCGACGCCGACCTGCGCCGCCCAAAGGCGCATGAAATCTTCGGGCTAGATAACAACATTGGCCTGACCACACTGCTCTCGGCTGAACCCCATCAGGCCGGGGCGGGTGAACAACGTCGACCGCTTCCGGCCAACCTGATGGATTGCATGCAGAGTACGTCGCTGCCCAAACTGTGGGTCATTACCAGCGGTTTTACACCAGCCAACCCGACTGAAATCCTGGGTTCGACGCTGCTCCAGCGCTGGATCGAAATTTTCCGTGCGTCCACCGATATTGATGTGGTCCTGATCGACACCCCGCCCAGCCTGGTGGTTGCGGATAGCAATGTGCTGGCTGCCACCGCCGATGCCGATGTGATTATGGTCGTTGATTGCGGCCATACCCGGCGCGGCGCGGCTCTGAAAGTGAAGGAGCAGTTCCAGCAAATCGGCGTCAAGATCAAGGGTGTGGTCGTCAATCGTATCAACCTGCGCGACCAGACCTACGAATATGGCTATGGCTATGGCTATTATTACGCCCCCGATGAGGTGGATAGTAAACAAAATGGCCTGCGTAAGTATCTCGGTTCGCGCGAGAAGTAGCGATGGGGCTCCGGTACGGAGCAACAAGCTGTTTTACGAACGCATTTTGCAACCTGAACCGGCATAAAGGACATGCGTGCAATGGACCTGAAAGTGGATCTCTCTGGAAACCTCAGCCAGCGGAATCGGAAAGTTGGCCTGTGGATGGTACTCGATTTCCTGCTGGTGGTTGCCGGTTACAGCCTTGCCTTCCTGACTCGTGCCGTCGTTGCCAACATTGATTATGGGACCAGCCTGCCCGCGATTCTGGCGGCTGCCGCCGTGACGGTGGTATCGCTGTTCGCTTTCGGCGTATACCGGCGGCTGTGGTCACAGACCAGCGGTCATGGCGTGGCGGTTATCGTGTATGGGGTTAGCACGGCGACGCTGGTGTTGCTACCCGTCAATCTGCTCATCCAGCCCCGACCTCTGCCCATCAGTACGCTGCTGGTTGGCAGCTTGCTGGCGCTGGTCGGCATCGTGGGGTCACGCTACCGGTCGCGGCTCGTCAGCGGGTTGTCGTGGCGCTGGCGTGCGATTTGGAACCAGGAGTTCCCGCTGACATTGACACGTGTCATGATTATCGGAGCAGGGGAGTCCGGCCAGGACCTGGCGTGGCGTTTGAAGCATCGCTTCCCGGACAACAATTATCAGATTGTTGGCTTCATTGACGATGACCCCAATAAACAGAAAATGTACGTCGAGGGCTGCCCGGTGCTGGGTGGGCGTGATGATCTGGTTCAACTGGCAGAAAAACACAATGTGGACCTGATCGTCGTTGCGATCCACAATATCAGCGGGGCAGACTTCCGCGAGATTGTCTCTGCCTGCGAACAGACCCAGGCCCGTATCAAAGTCATCCCTGATCTGTTCGAACTGGTGCGTAACCCGGCCAGTCCGGTTCTGCTGCGCGATATTCAACCGGAAGACCTGTTGGGGCGCAGTGTGGTCTCGCGGCACAAGGCGGTGGATTTACAGCCGGTCATGAACAAGACCATCCTCATTACCGGAGCCGCCGGGTCCATTGGGTCCGAACTCAGCCGCCAGATTATGGATTACGAGCCGGTGAAGGTGGTGCTGGTCGATAATAATGAAAGCGGCCTGCATGACCTGAGCGTCGAGCTGAAGGCCAAATACCCTGATATTGAGCTGGTCCCGGCACTGGTGGATATCGCCTCGATTGAACCGGTACAGGCGCTGTTCAAGAAATACAAACCGCAGATCGTGTTTCATGCGGCGGCCTACAAGCACGTGCCGATGCTGGAATATTACCCGCAGGAAGCGCTGCGCGTGAACATCAACGGCACCATGAACCTGGCGGAAGCCTCGCTGAACGAGAATGTCGAACGCTTTGTGCTGGTGTCGACCGACAAGGCGGTTAAACCATCTAATATCATGGGAGCCAGCAAGCGCATCGGTGAGCTGCTGCTGCATGCGCTGTCGATGGAGCCGGATTGTACCACCCTGTTTTCGGCGGTGCGCTTTGGCAATGTGCTGGGCAGCCGGGGCAGTGTTATCCCGACCTTCAACCGGCAGATCGACAATGGTGGGCCGGTCACTGTGACCCACCCGGAAATGACCCGCTACTTCATGAGCATCCCCGAAGCGGTGAACCTGATTATTCACGCCGCCTGCCTGACCAAAGGCGACGAGATCTTTGTCCTTAAGATGGGCGAAGTCGTCCGCATCGTTGATCTGGCCGAGCGGATGATCCGTTTGCGCGGTCTGCGCCCCTACAAGGATGTCGAGATCCGGTTTACCGGCGTGCGCCCTGGCGAGAAAATGCACGAAGCCTTATTCTATGATGATGAGAACCCCAGCGAGACCACCCACCCGAATATCGTCAAGCTGGACAACTGGCCGCCAGACTTCAAGGCGGAGCAGTTTTACGATCAGGTGGTCAAAGTCGTGATGCAGAATCAGGCAGCCAGTGCTGCCGACATTCTGCCGCTGCTGGTAAAGATCATTGATGCACCCGTGCCACCCGCCCATGTGAACGGTCAGTTATCCAAGAATGTGGCTTTGTAAGGCATAATGGCAAACATCGAACACGAACCATCCTCATCCGTCGCACCAGAAGCCGCCCCGCAGCGCCGGCGGCATCGCAGCGGCAGTAAATCGTCGCGGGTGCTGCGTCGTGTCCGCCGACGCTTTCGCAAGACGCGTTGGGGCACGGTCACGCTGGTTGCTGTTGCGCTCGTCGCCGTGCTCATCGTCGGCAGTCTGGCGTTGGCCGCCGACAGCGGCAACCGGGTTTCCTCATCCATCAGTTCGCTGGAACGAGTTGTTAAAACCCTCAATAGCAAGTCCCGCACGGACCTGACCCTGACGGATTTCACCCGTCTCGAAACCAGCGTCAATGACCTGGCGGGCAGCCTGCAAACAGCCCAGCGCCAGTTGGGAATCTTTCGACCCGTAAGTGGCATGAACGCGCAGCTGGCGGCGACACTGATCGAAATTGACACGTCGCTGGAACTGGCGAAAGCCGCTCAGGAAATGCTGAGTGGTTTGCAGCCGACCCTGTTTTTCCTCGTTTCCGGCGAAGAAAATCAGGCGGTTGCGCAGATTTCGTCGGGCGAGCGCGTGGTCGAACTGCTGCAAATCGGGCGCGGGTCGTTTGTGCGCGCCACCCAGCACCTGTCGAATGCACGCGCCGCCATCAACCGGCTGAATCTGGATGAACTGACCCCCGACCATATTCTGACGGCCTCGCAGCTGGATACCTATTACGAGCAGTTGGTCCAGGCCAATACCCTCTTGATTGATGCGCCGGACCTGCTGACCGCCGCTATGGGCCTGGGCGGGGAGCAGAGCTACCTGATCCTGTCGCAGAACAGCGACGAACTGCGGCCATCCGGCGGGTATATCAGCACGTTTGGCTGGATGACGGTGCGCAATGGGCGGGTGACAGGTCACAGCTACAGCCCGACCACCACCACCAGCCCCAACCCCCCGTCGGCCAGCCTGGCAGAAGGCATCGACGTGCCAGACTGGTGGATTCGTTATTCGCAGCCGGTGTACGCGGCATGGGATGGCAGCTGGTATGCGGATTTTCCATCGACTGCCGAGATGTCGATGTGGTACTACAACAACGGCCACAACCCGCAGTCGCCGGTTGATGGGGTGATCGCGATTGATATTATTGGCTTCGAGAAGCTGCTGGCAGCCCTGCAAACGGTGGTGGTGCCCGGCTACGACGACGTGGTGACGGCTGAAAACTTCCGCGAGATGATCTACAACATTCGCGAATCCGGCGCGGGCGATACCCCGCACAAGCAGTTTCTGGCTGCGCTCTACCAGCAGATTTTCTACCAGTGGCAGTCCGCCGGTGACGATCCCCAGACCAGTTCGCGGCTGCTCGGTGAAGTGCTCGAAGCGCTTCAGCAGAAACATATCATGTTTTACTTCGCTGACGACAACATGAATCAGGCGATGAAACTGCTGGGGTGGTCTGGTGAGCAGGAACCGGCCCGCGATCACGATTACCTGATGGTGGCGGATTCCAACCTGGGCAACAAGTCGAATCGCTCTATCCTGCGCCAGTGGTTCTATGATGTCGATGTTCAGACTGATGGTTCACTCATCAGCCGCACGACCATTGCCTATGATTATTCGGACCGCATCGCGTCTACGGACCCGGCGGTTGACCCGGCGCATCATGGCCCGCTGGATTACAACAACCTGCTGCAGGTATATGTGCCGGTGGGCAGCCGGATGATCACCGTGGGCGACTTGCCGCACGACCCCACCCGCGTCGAGACCGAGGAGCATACGATTCTGGTTTCGCGCATGAACCTGCCCTATGACTCCAGCGCACGGCCCCAGCTGACGTATGAAACGCCCCGGCTGGTGGAGTCGATTGGTCCGTATCAGCGCTATCGCCTGCTGCTGCAAAAGCAGCCCGGCACGCTGGGCGACGCCGTCAATGTGCAGGTATCGCTGCCCGCCGGGGCAACGGCGATTGGCATCACGCCAGAACCGGCTGCCAGCTACGACCTCGACCAGCCGATACTGGAATTTCGCCTGACACTGGAAAACGACCAGTGGATTGAGGTTGTCTACCAGCAGCCCTGATTATCACCGCGCATGTCCACAGCCGCTGCCGGGGTTTTGCTGCTCTGGTGGCGGCTGTATCGCTTTACTAAAACCACTGATTACCCAACTTTTCGTATCTGCTGGCAGAATTTGCGCTATAGTGCTGCCCAACACACGATCAATGCATGGAGGATGTACGGATGACCCGATTATTTCATGCGCTGTCAGTGCGGCGGGTGTGGTTGGTGCTGCTGCCCATCACCCTGATTTTTGCCTCGCCCTATGTGATCCGGCTTTTGAATACGTATTTTTCCGCAGCAGGCGGCAACAACCTGCCACCTCTGCCGGGTGCGCTGCTGGCGATCATCACCGTGCCGTTTGTATTGTTCATGTTCGTGGATCTGTATCTGCTCAGTCAGGTGGAGGCGCTGCTGCTGGTCGGGCTGCTGGCGCTGGGCATCTGCCTGTTTATTGTGCTGCGAAAGCGTGGGGGCCGGGGGGCACGGGTGCTGGCGGGTCTGACCGCCGTAGCGATTGTAGCGCTGCCGGTGGTCTTTTATCGCACACCCTATTTTGAATACCTGGAAGCCCGGGGTTATGCGGTTTATGCTATACCGAGCCAGCAGAATTTCCTCGACGCGGCGGTGGATGGGGTGGTGAGCCAGTTTGATGGCAAGGCCTGCCAGTACGACTTACTTGGCTGGACGGCAGAGAATGTGCTGTATTATGACCGCGACTGCCGCTTTACCGGGACGACCACATGGCAATACGACCCGACTGTTAATCAGGCGCGGCTGGTGCCGATGGTGGCGGAACCGCTGGTGACGGAGGCCGAAACGCTGCTGGTGCACCCCGCCTATGCGCCCATTGATCACCGGTCGCCGGATGGCCGCTGGGTTGCCTCCGTGTGGGAGAAACATGCCTACGAGCCGGAGAATGTGATCGTCGTTCACCAGCCGAACTCAGATCAGTAGGGCCAGAAATCGCTCGACATCATAGGTGGTGGCATGGAACGCCGGGGCAATGCGCTGGGCATACAGGTCGAGGCCGTGATCCGTATCCGGCAGTTCGATGTAAGCGGCCTGTACACCCTTTTCACATAACGCCTCATGCAGGCGGCGGCCCATCGACGGTTTCATGACCAGATCGTGCGCGCCAGTCAGCAGCAGCGTGGGCGGGCAGTGCGGCCCCACATGGCTGATCGGGGAGGCGGCTGCATAGACGTCAGGCACATCATCCGGCGTGCCGCCCAGCACGCGCGCGATCATCTGGTCCGGCCCCATAATGCCCACCTCCTGTAAACGCAGGCGCGTGGGCAGTTTCAGGCTGCGCTCGTAGGCCCTCAGCAGCGAGGCCGATACCTGTGTCGTCAGTTTGCTCAGGGGTGTTTTGCCGCCCAGCAAACCACCGAAATGCGGGTAGGCGTAGTCATAAAAGAATTTGGCGTCGCAGGGACCATAATATGAAACGACCCCGCGCACAGTCGATTCACCCGCTTCGATGCCTGCTGTCTCGAATGCCGGATGATCGGCGGCATAGGCAGTCAGCAGCGCCAGATGCCCGCCCGCTGAGGCGCCCATCAACACCATGCGTTCCGGGTTGATGCCATGCTCGGCAGCGTGCGCTTTTACCCAGCCAATCGCCCGTTTGACATCACCAACCATGCCGTACAGGTTGATGCCCGGCGCGAGGCTGTACGCCAGATCGAGCACGACATGGCCCTGCGCCGCCAGATGCTGGATCAGCAGCCGCGTGCCAAAGTCCTTGTCGCCATAATGCCAGCCGCTGCCATGCAGATAGATGATCGCCAACCCGGTGGGGTCGACCCACATGGGTGGTTTCCACAGGTCGCCCAGCAGGGGTTTGCCGGTTTCGGGCGTGGTACCGATTACCTGATCGCGCAGATAAATCACCGGCTCCGGGTCGGGGAACACGCCGTTATAGCGGCGTGGCAGCATGTGGGCGTGCAGTTCCGGCGGGATTCGTGCGCGCCAGCCATCGCCAAACGTCCGTTCAAACTGGTCATGCGCGGCAGTGACCCGGCGAATATGCCGCACCGCCAGCACCGCGCCGAGCGTGCCGGTCAGCAGGGCCAGCCGGTCCTTGCGCAGCCAGCCGACCAGCGCCGCCAGCGCACCCCCGACCACGGCTAGCGGCGCAGTCGCCCCGGCGATGATCTTCGGCATGAACAGGGCGAGTTGTGCCGGGCGGGTGATTTCGGTTCGGTTCAGCCAGCCGACCAGCACCGTAGACAGTCCGATCAGCCGGGCAAGTGTCTTCAACATTTGCCATGCCTTTCATTAACGCCAACGCCATCATGCACCCGACGAACCCACGTCCTCCGCCATGCGCCAGCCGCCAAACACGCGCTCCAGTTCCGCAGCGACCGCCAGCGCGACTTCATCCTCACCCGGCGCGGCGACCACCTGCACCACCAGCGGCAGATTCTTCGACGACCAGCGCAGCGGCACACTCACCGCCGGGAATTCCAGCACATTGAACATGATCGTATACGGCGTCGAAAACGGCAGCTTCCACGTCCAGCCATGCCGAGGTGGGGGCGACAGCAAAATCGGGCACAGCAGCACGCCGCCGGGCTGCATCACCTTCAGAAATTGTTCGCGTGTCTGCTCGATGTTTTCCAGCCGGCCATAACCCATCATGCTGAGCAGGCTGCCCATCATGCCGGTATAGGCGTGGAAGAACAGCACTTCGGGCGAGATGTGCCCGCGCCGTTGCAGGTTGGCCTGAAGTTCCTCGGTGAAGCGGAACGGCTGTTCACCCCCCAGCGCCTGACGATAATAGGCCACCGCGCCCGACGTATATAACCCGGCAGCGAACTGGAACCCGGCTTTGATCATCGGCGGTTTGGGCGAATCGACCACCTCCATGCCGATGGTACGCAGCGCCCCCGCCGCCATCGACACCGTATCCGCCACTTCACCGGCCACCGGGTACAGTGGATTGCGGATATAGACCGTCACGCGCCGCCCGTGCAGGTCGATCTGACGGTAATCCTGCACCGGCGTATCCGACAGCACTTCCAGCGCCAGCGCCAGGTCTTCAATGCGCCGTGCCATCGGCCCTGCGGTGTTCCACCGGGCAATCGCGGCGGGTGTCTGCGGGATATGCCCATCCAGCGGGACGCGTCCGCCAGTGGGTTTCAGGCTGGTGATGCCGCACGCTGCCGCCGGGATGCGCAGGCTGCCCGCCAGATCCGACCCCAGGCCCAGTGGCGATCCGCCCGCCGCGATAATTGCGCCTTCGCCGCCGGAACTGCCGCCGACCATATGCCGCAGATTCCAGGGGTTGCGCGTGCGCCCATAAACCGGGTTCGTCGTTTCGCCCAGCCAGCACAGGTCGGGCACGTTGGTCTTGCCCAGCAGAATCGCCCCTGCGGCCCGCAGCCGGTGGACTGCTTCCGCTTCTTCTGTGGCGATCACATCGCGCCGGTACCAGGACCCGCTGACGTGGGGCGCACCGACCACGGCGAAACTGTCTTTAATCGTCACCGGCACGCCGAACAGGGGTGGCAGGTCGTGATGCCCGTCGTCGAGCCAGTCGGCGGCTTCCTGCGCTTCCTGCCGGGCCTGCTCGAACAGGGGCACGATGACGGCGTTGATGGGCGGGTTGACCTGTTCGATGCGCTGGATGTGTGCTTCCACCACATCTACCGGGCTGATCTGTCGGGACCGGATGCACCGGGCCAGTTCCGCCGCGCCGAGCTTAAGCAGTTCTTCCATGCGGGTTTTGTACGCTCCTGTTGCGCCATGCACAGCCGTCGGTCACGGCCTGCCCGAATCTTAGAACTACCCGGCACCCTTTGTCAAAAAACGTCCGCTTGCCGTCCTGCAGCCACGCCCTGTAAACTGGCAGAAAGACTCTCTCAGTTTACCCGCTCATCTATCCAGTGTCAGCTGAACCACTACACTGAACTATATGTCAAGTGGGATATGCTCCGACATATAGTTCCTACAGGTTAAACATGCAAAGAGAATTCCAGAACCACATACAAACTCTCCGAAATATAGGTTCCTTTAAAGATTGGGAATCAGCCAGAAACGCCTTGTCAAAGCTATCGACAGGCATTGATGCTTTAGTCGTTAGTCAGATGATTGCGCTACTATCCAAGCGATTTCTTCAAGAAAACCTAAAATATGCAACCGACGAATCCACGTGCCAACTGTTAGCAAACCAATTCAATACTGTTCAGGATTTAAACGAACTACGGGAAAGTGCGAGGGAAATTAGGGAAAAATTCAAAAGCAAAGCTAGAAAGCCTGGAATCAATAACTTCAGGAGCGCAATGAAAGGTGTAGACCAACTTCTGAAATTCGATGCCAGATCGCAAGAAGATGTTGAGTTATTTGTTGATGCAGTTTCTGGCATTATCATGGCGACCTTAGATTGCCAATGGGGAGGACAAAACCCTGACCTTTGGTTAAGGGCATTTGAACACAAAAATAAGGAGGATTTCTTTATTCGCGCCAATCATTTTGCAACAGACTCGGTGGTTCGCGAATTGAATAGCGAGTTATGGGGATTAGTTGCTGATACTTTTCAGCAATCTATTGGGAATGTTTAATTGCTGTTGGATCCCTCCAACGGGGTAGAATTGCAAACACTAAAGTTTGTTATCCGTTGGAGATTCCCATGCTCCTAAATTACAAACCATCCCACACATCATCGACCTGATCGCCAAAATTGCTTGTGTCGCCTGTTGCGGTTCAGCCGACATAGGACAGATGAGCGGGTAAACTGAGAGACTATCCCCGCGCATAGTGACCGGAGATAAACATGGGCAAGCAAAAGACCTCAGCCGAGCGAATCAGCAACAATATTAGTCGCAAGACAATGCACGTATGTCATCAAACCACTCGAACAGAGCCACGAGAGGCCATAGCGACCTCAAGCTGAAAGAACTTGCCGTTTGCGAACATGTATTCTATAGTTAAGCACGGTGACTGATAATCCGATGCCATATTGTCTGGTCAAGAGCCAACCGCGTTGCGCAACTGCTGATAAACGAACTTGTTGAGGGCCATCATGTTTACCATTGATCTGGATACCGCGCGTCGTTTTATCCTGGGCAAGCAGGGTTTGTGGCCGGGTCGCCGCTGGCAGGGTATCGAAGGCACCGCGCAGGCCATGTACGACATGGAATACCTGCAACTCGATCCCTTGCAGATTATCGCGCGCAGCCACGACATCGCTCTGCACAGCCGTGTGGCGGATTACCAACCGGGTCTGTGGGAGGACGTGACTTACCAGCAGCGCCAGTTTTTTGACTGGGGTGGGTGGCTGGCGGCCCGGCCCATGAATGAGCTGCCACACTGGCGGGTGGTGATGCGCCGCGAACGCGAGGGCAACCCGCACGGGCAGATTCGCAACATGGGGCTGGAGCACGCCGATGCGGTGGAAGAAATGCGCGCCATTCTGCAAGAACGCCAGACGGTCAGCAACCGGGATTTCAAGATGGCGAAACGCACCCGGACCGACAGTTATCGCGGGCGCAAGGATAGTTCGCTGGCGCTCTATTACCTGTGGCGCATCGGCGATGTGATGACGCACCACCGCGAGAACTTCGAACGCGTCTATGCCCTCACGGAGCATATCGCCCCGGCGCATCTGATCTGCGAAAGCGACGACCTGGAGGCCGAGCGTTTCCTGATCAAAAAGGAAATCAGCTTTTCGGGCCTGTCGCGCCTGAAGCGGACCAGCGAGGCTTTTCATCGCGGTGTCCCTTTCGACACCATCCAGCAGATTTATGAGGGGATGGTCGCGGCTGGCGAACTCATCGAGGTGAAGGTCGACGGCTGGAAGCAGGTGCATTTTGCGCTGGGCAGCGATGCGGACCGGCTCAAGGACGTGATCGCCGGGCGTGTGCCGGACGACTGGGCGCCGCTGGATACAACGACCGCTGACGAAGTGACGTTTCTGGCCCCGCTTGATCAGGTCAGCGCACGTGGCCGGGCCAAAATCCTCTTTGGCTTTGAATACATCTGGGAAGTTTACAAGCCGGTCCATAAGCGCCAGTACGGTTACTACACGCTCCCCGTCCTGTGGGGTGATCGACTTGTCGCGCGTTTCGACAGCAAGCTGGACCGGACCACCAACACCTTCATCATCCTCGGTCTGTGGCTGGAAGACGAGAAGCTCGGCACTGATACAGCCTTTGCGCAGGCATTGGGGCGTGGCTTTGCCCGGTTTATCAAGTTTCTCGGCGCACAGCAGATCAATGCCCAGGTGGTTGAGCAGCCCCTGTTACGGCGACACATCGACCCCTGACCGCGTCACGCGGTTGTGTTAAGACGGGCCAACTACTTCCTCATCCTCATATAGTATCCATCCGCCCCGCATTTGGTCATGGCTTTACCTGACCGAAGCGCCTGGATTCAATTTGTTTCGGCAACTGACTGACTGCTACGTCCGATAAATGTTCAAAATCGTAGGGGCGACCCAGTGTGGTCGCCCGGTGGGAGGGCACATTGGCCCTCCCCTACGAATGTTTGAATTCTACTTGGGTAACTTATCGGATGAGGCACTGACGCAATGGCTGTAACCGTTTCCCTCAGCCATCTGTCCTATTTTGCTTGCATTGTTAAGCGATTTAATATATCCTTAAAACATTCTTAAACTTCTGGCTGGGACAAATGATTTCGCTGAACCTGTTATTAATCCTGAGTTTGTGCATCCTCTATGGCTATATCAACGGCCTGCACGGGTCGGCCAGCGTCGTGGCGACGGTGATTTCGTCGCGGGCGATGGGGCCACGGGCGGCGCTGGCGCTGGCGGCGTTGGGCATCGGCGTCGGACCATTCCTGCTGGGGGTGGCGGTTGCCAACACACTCGGTTCAGAACTGCTCAGCCCGGCAGCCAGCACAGCTCAGGTGATCGTGGCCGCGCTTATCGGAGCCATCGCCTGGAGCACTCTGACGCTCAAACTCAAGATTCCGTGCAGCATCTCGCAGGCACTGGTCGGCGGTTTGATGGGGGCGGGCATTGCGGCAGTCGGACCAACCGGCGTGCAATCCGGCGGGCTGGGCAAGGTGCTGCTGGCGCTGCTGTTGTCGCCGCTGCTGGGGCTGCTGTCGGCCTATTTGCTCACCCGCGTGACCTATCGGCTGTCGCGCGGCGCTTCCCCCGCCATTAACCGCTGGTTCCGGCGGGCACAGGTCGCCATGTCGCTGCTGGTGGCGGTGGCGTTCGGCGCGAACGACGGCCACAAGATCATCGCCGTGATGACGCTGGGGCTGGTGGCGACCGGGCTGCTGGACAGCTTCACCGTGCCGCTGTGGGTGGTGGTGGTCAGCGCGCTGACGATTGCGCTCGGTACGCTGGTCGGCGGGCGAGGTGTGATTCAGACACTCGGCAGCCGTTTTTACCGGGTGCGCCCGGTGCATGGCTTCAGCGCCCAGATGGCGTCCGGCATGATTATCCTGATGGCGGGCCTGTTTGGGGGGCCGGTCAGCGGGTCGCAGGTGGTCACATCGTCGATTCTCGGTTCCGGCAGTGCGGACCGGGTCCAGATGATTCGGTGGGGTGTTGTCCAGCAAATACTGCTTGGCTGGGTGTTGACCATTCCCTTGTCCGGCCTGGTGAGTTTTCTGGTTTATGTGGCGTTGGCATAATGGTCCTCGAATCCAGTACCAAAGCGTTCCGTCGATTCTTCCGGCGCAAGCCCGACCGTTTTTTGCTGCGGCTGCGTGAACAATCGATGCTGGTGCAGCATGGCACCGAAGCGCTGATCGAGTATATGCGGTCGCCCAATAAAAAGAACGCGGCCCGGGTGCGCATCTGCGAGAAGAAAGCCGACGATGTGCGCCGCGCCCTCATCAACGAACTGAACGACACTTTTGTCACGCCCATCGACCGCGAAGACCTGTTTGGGCTGTCGCGCTCGATTGATGACATCCTCGATTTTGCCTACACCACCATTCACGAAGTCGACACACTGGCCGTGACGCCCAACGATTATTTGCAGCAGATGGTCGAAATGCTGCATACCGGGGCAGTAGAGATCAATCTGGCGGTTGAACATCTCGATCAGGAACCCCATCTGGCGGACCAGCACGCCCTGCGCGCCAAATCCCTCTCGAACCGCATGGAGGCGTTGTATACCCGCGCTATTGCCGATCTGTTCAACGACCCGACGGATTTGCAGCACGTCGTCGCCATGCTCAAGCTGCGCGAGATTTACCGTCATCTGCTGCATGCGGTCCAGAGCACGGAACGCGCGGCCAACACCATCAGCGATCTGGTGATGAAGTTTTATTAAGTCGACAGTCTTTAGTCGACAGTTGTCAGTGGTCACTCTTCAGTGATTAACCAGAACCGTCATTGACCAGCCAGATCAAGAACGCACACCTCTGTGGGGGCCGATCTGTGTGTCGGCCCAGGACCCTACCCCTGCGAATCTACGCATTTGATTAATGCGGTCTATCAGCTAATTCGCATATAGCGAAGTGCTTTTGCGCGTCCGCTGGCTGGCTACGCCGTTGCAGCCTGTTCCTGAATAGCCCGATTCTGACAAATGACGGTGCGATGTATGACCCTCGTCCATACAAACAGGCGTATAGTCAGAATTGGTGTTTGCTTCAGGAAAGGAGCCTCTTGTGGAAACCGCCCGGTTATTTCTGGGGCGTGAATTGAACAAGCTGGAAACAACCATTCATCAGATACAACGGGGGATTGAATCGGACCCGTCGGCGAATGGGCGGTGTGCCGGGATGCGTGCCATGCTGCACACCCAGCAGCGCCACTACCGCATCGTGCAGCGGCTGACCAATGAAGTCGATGATGTTGAGCAGGCGCTGGCGATCTGCCATCAAATGCTGGTTATCATCGGACGTGACCATACCCGCCTGACGGAGCAGGGTGGCGTGTGTAACCCGAAGGTGGCTGATGACTGGTGGGCAACACTGGATGATATGCAGTATCTGGCTAAACTGAGCCACCGTCTGATGAAGGTCCTCACGGCGGAAGCGGATGAACCGCGCCGTGTTAATGGAAAGGGGTAGGGCCACCGGGTTGCAGCGGCCCTTGTGTTCTGTTCGGATTTACTCGACCGGCGTAAATGTATATTCCGTTACGCCCTGACCTGCGACGATGTGGATAGTTCCATCGTCGGTTTCTTCAAAATGCAGTTGCAGGCCGGAAACCGGCGGATCGACGGTGATGTAATAATCCACCTGATCGGGATTATCTTCTTCCATCAGTGGCAGTATGGCACCGCTGAACTCACCCGCATCCAGTGTCAGGGTGCCATCGGTCAGTTCAATCACGATGTCGCCCAGAGCCGCGTTGGTGTAGGTGCCGGTATAGGCCTCTACCACGGACGCATCGACGCTGTCGGCCAGGTTTTCCGGCAGCGCATACTGCTCGTCCATCACCCCTACCGTAAAGGCCATGTTTTCGGCATCCGTCTCGGCGTCGACGTCGTCAAACACCAGATCAAACAGGCGGCTGCGCACACTGATATTGAATACATTCGACACCTGCGTGTTGGTCAGTACCACGATACCTACGCCGGTATCCGGCAGAAACGCCAGATCAGATGTAAAGCCGAGCGTGTTGCCACCGTGTTCAATCAGCGGCAGTCCCTTATACCCCGCGATAATCCAGCCCAGCCCATAATCATCATCGGCGGATACCGCGACCTGTGGTTCGCGCGTGATCAGCAGATTTTCTGCTGAGACGACCTCGGTGCCGTCGGCAGCCGTGCCATTGTTCAACTGCATGATGATATAGTGGGCCATATCCTCGACGGTGGACCAGTGTGACCCCGCCGGGGCAATCGGCATAAGCGTGCGTTCCGTGTCCAGTGGCAGCGGTTCATATTCGAAACCAGCCACCAGCGCGTGAGGCGTCGCATATTCACCGCGTTGGATCACGTCCTCAAATGAGATCGTCGTCAACGGCATGCCCACGGGGTCGAGCACGCGCGCCTGCAATTGTTCGGCGTAGCTGTCGAACAGGTTGCCCCATTCGCCACCGCCTGCTGCCGCCGCGATATAACCACCGGTCGCAACCATCTGATTGCTGTACTGGAAGGCTTCGCCGAAGTCGGTGAAGACCTCGAATGTCGACAGCGATTCAACCACGTCCTCAGCGGTCAGGCTGTTGGCGTTGAACAGAAATTCAAAGTCGCGGCGCGGCACGCCCGTGCAGGCACACACCAGATTGCGCATCGTGATTTGTTCTGACAGCTCGGCGTCCGCCATCTCGAACTGCGGCAGAATGTCCTGCGCCGGGGTGTCCCATGTCATCAGGCCATCATCGACCAGCGTCGCCATCATGGTCGTTGTCAGCGATTTGCCGCTGGAGCCGATCATCATGTGTGTGTCGACGGTCATCGGGGAATCGCTGCCCATTTCCCTTGTTCCGAAGGCGCCCATATAGACGATCTCACCGTTCTGGACAATCGCCACGACGGCGCCGGGGATTTTCAACTGCGGCATCAGCACGTTGATGTAATCTTCCAGCGCGCCGGTCATTTCCGCGTCAATGGTGCGTGGTTCGACCCCGGTCAGGTCGGTTTGCTCCGTGCCGCTGATGGTGTAGCCGGTGCTGATCACGGTGATCTGCGCCTGCCGCCGCTGAATGTCCGTCAGCGGACCTTCGACCAGCAGCAGGTAGACCTGATCACCCACCACCTGCGCCACGGCCTGATAGATAACGTTGTCGTCGCCCAGATCGTAATTGACGACCAGCGTCGAATCCACTGGCGATTGCGACGGCGGTTCGAGCGTACTGGCTTGTTCGGCGGCGAAATCCGGTTTAACGAGCTGCCAGCCTGCGGCCACCGCGTCCGGGGTGTCAGTCATCAGTGGCGCAACCATAAAATACAGTTTGATGGTGCCTTCTGGCGACTGCACAGTCGTGTATGCATCGTTTTCCTCGACGGTCCAGTTTTCGGGAATGGGCATGTTGTAGCGCCCCTGTGGGTCTTCATAGGTGTCTTCCTGGGCCACCGCCACGCTGATTGTCAAAGTCAGTAATATGGCTGCGGTCAACAAGCGAATCAGAATTCTAAGCATTCTTCCATCCTTTCAAAGGAGTCATTGCGGCTCACCATTCTATACGCACGAATCATGCACGTGTTGCATGGGGCAGGGCAACCTTCGCTATAATAGTTGTACAGGTTCGCGTAACGAGGAACAAGCCATGCAGGCGGTTGCAACCATGACCTCAACCGAATTTGATGTCTATGCCCGGCTGCCCCAGAATGCGGCCAAACGCCTCCAGCTGATCGACGGAGAGGTCTATATGAGCGCGCGCCCTATGCCCGACCACCAGCGTTTTGTGCATGATGTGGCCGATCTGATCGAAAGCCTGATGTCGGGTGGCGAAGTGCTTGAAGATATCAATCTGCATCTGGCCGAGGGGCACAATTACGAACCGGACGTGATCTGGCTGGCGGCGGACAGCGCTTGCAGCGAAACAGAGACAGGGTTTACCGGACCGCCGGAATTGGTGGTTGAGGTGCTTTCCGGCAGTACGGCGCATCTGGACAAGGGGCCGAAGTTCGATGCCTATGAGCAGTATGGGGTTGGGGAATACTGGCTGGCCGATCTCAACCAGATGCTGGTCGAAGTATACCGACGCGACGGCGAACGTTTTTTGCGGCTGGGGGCATTTGGTCCGGCGGACACGGTTGAATCGTACGTGCTGGGCAAACCCGTCCCACTGGCTGCCGCCTTCCAGCGCATCAAACGCAGCAGCTAGGCGGCATCAACCCTGAACGCTCAGGCGTCATTCGCTGATGTCTGACGCGGCTGTATCATGCCCGGCAGGGGGTTCCCCCGGAAAACCGCCGCTGGCGATGTGCAGTGTGCGGGTGGGGAAGGCGACCGACACCCCGTTCTGGTCAAAAATACGCATCAGCCGGAGGTTGATATCGGTTTTATGCGCTTCGAGGTCTTCCCACGAATAAGCCCGCATCAAGAATGACAGCCGCAGGTTGAGCGAGCTTTCGCCATATTCAATAAAATCCACCACGATCCGATCCGTCGTCACATCGTCGTGTTCGTTCAGCATGTCCCGGATGTCGGCGATGACCTGTTCCATCTGTTCGGCAGTGGTGCTGTACGTCAGGCCGACCAGCATATCCAGACGGCGTTTGCGCACCCGCGCCCAGTTGATGACGTTGGCGTTGGCAATCGTCTGGTTGGGGATCGCCATGACGGAATAATCCAGGGTGCGGACGCGCGTGCTGCGAAAGCTGATGCTCTGCACACGGCCTTTGACCAGATCCTCCACGATGATAAAGTCACCTACCTTGAACGGCGCATCGGCCAGAATCGCGAAGTAGGCGATCACGTTGGCCAGGGCGTCCTGTGCGGCCAGCGCCACCGCCAAACTTGCAATCCCCAGCCCGGCGATCAGCGCGCCGACATCCTGTCCCCACTGGCCGAGCAGCAGGGTAAGGGCAAAGACGAAGATGAGGACGATGGCCACCTGACGACCAAAGCGGACAATCGTTTCATCGAGGGCGGAGGTTTCGCGGATCGAGCGGGTGACGTAATACTGCGTGATGACGTTGGTGATCTGCAAGATCGCCCAGAATATCGCAAGCGTCACGACGCTGATCGTCACGCGGTTGGCAAGCAAGACCAGTGATGACCCCAGCTCGATAAACACCAGCGCCACCCGCAGGCCAATCATCACCACGATGATCTCGACCGGGCGTGCCAGTTTGTGGTTCAGATCAGCGGCGAACTCCGCTTCGTACCGGCCAATGCGTGATCCGAAGTGTACCAGCACTTTGACCAGCCGTACTGTCAGCACCCGTGCGAGCCGTTGTGCCACCAGCGTCAGGGCGAGGGTTAGCAGAATCAGCACCAGCCGGGCGAGCGGTGTCACCAGGTCCTGCCGGGCCAGTGATTGCAGGAAATCTTCCATAGTTCTCACCTGAATAGTCCTCATCATTATGACGGGCGCTGCCAGAATGTCAACGCAGCGCCACAGGCCCATCAGTACTATGAATTAGATTTCGCTGTCGATGTCATCGCATCTGCATGGGTGGTGGAGCAGCCGCCATGTTTATGACTGGTTGGGGATGAGATATCCCCAACCGCCATGCGCGACGAGGGTTACGCCTCGCGTTTTTGTACGGGGAACTGAAGTTCGGTGACGTAATCCTTCGGGTCGCCATTGGGGTCGTATTGCAGCGTCAGTTCACGGCTCGGCCCGGTGATGGTGTAGTTGTTGGCCTCGATCCAGTGGAACATGGCGTCGTAGGCGGGTTCCAGTTCGGTAAATGGCCCGTGATGAATGACGCTGGCCATGTGGTCTGCCGGCAGCGTTTTGACCTTGATCTGGTCTGTCTCTGGCATGGCCTTGTCGATGGGTAGGGTTGCCTCCAGCAGCACGTTGGTTTCGTTGTACTCCATGTCGTGATAAAGCGCTGTGGCTGGCCCGGCAATCGTCCGGTTTTGCACCTTCAGGTAGTCCATGATGCTGCCGAACAGACGCCCCAGCGCCGGGCCAATCTGCTCCTGACCGGGTACCACCTCGGTGATGGATGCGACCTGCACCGGCTCGACGTCCTTGAGAATGATTTCGTACTTGCTCATGTGTCCCTCTGCTTCTATTTGTCTCAGTTTGGCTTCGACATAAGCGAGACGATCCTGCTCGGCTTTGATGTGCCCCTGCAATTCAGCCTGTTTCATCCGCAGCATACCGCGAATCTGCTCCGTCGACAGGTCTTCATCCAGCAGGTCGGCGATCTGTTCCAGCGACAGGCCCAACCCCCGCAGCGCCAGCAGCCGGTACAGGCGTGGCAGCTGCTCCACGCTGTAGTAGCGGTACTGCGTAAACCGGTCGACATGCGCCGGTTTGAACAGGTTGATGTCGTCGTAGTAGCGCAGGGTTTTGGTGGGCACCTGCACCAGTCTGGAAAATTCGCCAATCGTCAGCATGAATGGTCCTCGCTTATCGTCACCCTTACGGTAAAGGTTCCAGCCGCTGGAATGTCAAGCACGAAAAAGTTGTCAGTCAACAGTGTACAGTCATCCGTCAGGAGTCGCCCGGCCTGCGTCGGTCCGGGCGAAAGCAAGAAAGACGATTTTTGAAGCCCCTCGCCATATAGGGAGAGGCATTGAGGGTGAGGGGATGGCAAACTGCTCATCACGCGGGGTTGATGATTTAAACTTCCGCCACCAGAATCGCCACTTCGGTTTCCCATTTGGCCGGGTCGGGTTCATCATCGGGGTCGGTCAGGTAGAATTCCACGCGGGAGCGGAAGGCATCGCCGTTGGGGTCATCCCAGCGATCCCAGCGGAGGCCGTTAGCCCGGCCCCAGTCGAGCAGGGCTTTGTTGCCTTCAATGCCGTTCTGCGAGCCGGTGTAAACCAGCGCGGCATATTTGCCTGCTGGCAGCGTCCCCGCTTTGACGCGGTCATCGCCGGTAATGGGCTTGGCAACCGGAACCCCCAGCTCGACATCCAACTGCGTCGCCATGTTGATGACGTGGTAGCGCATGAACGGTGGGCCAGCCGGGGTGATGTCGTGCTCCCCCAGCCAATCAAAGATTTCATCCAGCAGTGTTGGGATAACGCGCGGAAAGGCGCGGATGCGGGTCTGCGTGCGGATGCCAGCATACGGTTGTTCAGGACGGTCTTCCAGCTTTGGTTCACCAATCATCAGATCTTCTCCTCTTTTGTCTGCGTTTCTACGGGGTTGCGGCACGGCTAGGGATGTTCATAGGTGTAGAAAATGTAATCCTGCGGGGGCGTCCGCACGCCGAGGTCATGCAGCACACGGCGCACCTGAGCGCGATGATCCGTGCCATGATTGACAACATGCAGCAGCACCTGCCACAGAAACAGATTTTCGTCTTCGCCCTGCAAGGGTTTTTCGAGCAGCATGTCATCCTGCAAATCGGCGAGATAATCGCGCATGAACTGTTCAACCGTGTCCCAGTGCGCGCGGATCTGTGCCCGGTCACTTATCGTGGTGAAGTCCGGAGATTCAGGAATCTGGACGCCGCGCAAATCGCTGAACCACGCCTCGTCCACTTCCATCAGATGCACAAGCTGATTGCGCACCGACCCCTGTGAATAGTCGACCGGCTGCTCAAACTGCTCTTGCGTCAGCGGCGCGATGAACTGATCCCAGAGGGCGCGGTTCTCGCTGAAGTGATAGGCGTAAAAATGGCGAAAGAGATCAGCATTCATGGCGGCTCCTGTTATAGATGATGTAGCACATATGTTCTTGAGGGGAGTGTAGAGCGAAACGCAAATCCTGTCAACCAGATGGTGCGTGGAGGGGTGGGGCACATCAAGCATATGCCTGATGAACCCCTTTAGATTGTTCCGTATTCAGAGATGAGGTTTGAAGTTTGCCCGCCGGGTAGCGCGTGTGCTATCTCGACGGTGGTTGAGTTTCGGTTCAGCTGCCGCTGGATTCTTTGTCCTGCACGGCCATGCGGTACAGAGTGTCGATTTCCTCGATGCTGCTGACCGTCACGCCCAGATCCTCCAGTAGCCCATCGCTCACGTCGTAAATCCAGCCGTGTACATCCAGCGTCTGGCCGCGCCGCCACGCGTCCTGCACGATGGTGGTATGGCAGACATTGTGAACCTGCTCGATGACGTTCAGTTCGCAGAAGCGGCGGAAGCGCTGGTTATCCTCGGTCAGTGCGTCGAGCGCGGATTCGTGCTTCTGATACACGTCCTTCAGGTGCCGCAGCCAGTTGTCGATCAGGCCAAAGGGCTGATTCTGCATGGCCGCCCGCACCCCGCCGCAGCCATAGTGGCCGCAGACGATGACATGCTTCACCTGCAACACCTCGACCGCATACTGGATCACCGACAGGCAGTTGAGGTCCGTATGAATGACGGCATTGGCAATGTTACGATGCACAAATACCTCGCCGGGCAGCAGGTCGATGATCTGGTTGGCGGGTACCCGGCTGTCCGCGCATCCAATCCACAGATATTCGGGGGTCTGCTGATTGGATAATTTCTGGAAAAAGGATGGGTCTGTGTCGGTCATGCGCGTCGCCCATGCCCGGTTATTCTCAAACAGATTCTTGAGCGTTCTCATAAATGATTACCATACCTCCGCGATATGTTCTGCGGTGCGCCACGCCAGCGCCATAATCGTCAGCACCGGGTTGAAGCCGCCGTTGGTCACATGGACAGAGCCATCCGCGACGTACAGGTTATCATGGCCGTGCACCTGGCACCATTTGTCAACAACCGACGTGGCCGGGTCGTCGCCCATACGCGCCGTGCCCGATTGATGCTGACCGCCGGACAGGGCAGGCCGAATCGTGTTGGTCCACACCTTGACCGCGCCAGCCGCTTTCTGCCACTCGACGGCCCGTTCCAGCATAAACGCGGCGGTGCGCTGCGTTTCCGGGTGGGTCAGGCCAGAGAAATGTGCCACCGGGAGACCATAGCGATCCTTCACCGCTGGGTCCAGGCTGACACGGGCATCCGGGCTGGGAATCTCGTGCACCGGCCCGGCGATGTCGCTGACCCGGCGGTAATTATCGCGCATAAACTGCTTGTTGGCCGCCCCCCATTTCGGCAGGTCCGGCGGCAGCAGGCGCTTCCAGAAGATGATCGGCAGCACAATAAACTCATCGGCCAGCATGCCGCCACCAACGATGCCATCATTCTCATGATTGAACTGGCAGGTCGCGGTTGATGCACCCGGCCCCAGCCAATCCTGCACCGGCTCCGGGAACAGGCCGATGGCGCGCGGGTACGTGTGCCCCTGCAAATGCCGCCCCACCTGATCGCCGTTATTGCCGATGCCGTTAGGCTCCTGCGTTGTGGCGGAGTTGAGCAGCAGCCGGGCGGTTTCCACCGCGCCTGCACTCAGCACGACGACTTCCGCCTGTGCCTCGATGCGCTGCTGATCGTGGTCAAAGTAGCTGACACCGGTGACATGTCCGCTGCTGTCGGTCAGGATACGCTCGACCATCGCTTCGGTGACCAGTGTGCAATTGCCGCTGTCGAGCGCCCGCGCGATCATGGTGTTGAGCGTGCCATTCTTGGCATCCACCGGGCAGGCAAAGCCGACGCAGTGCTGGCAGCGCGTGCAGGCCGGGCGATCATTGTATGGCTGCGAGTTGATCAGCAGCGGGACCGGCAGCTTCTGCCAGCCGAGCGCATCCAGCCCCCGGCGAAACGTTTGCGCCTGCAAGCTGGGCGACATCGGCGGCATGGGGTAGGGGCGTTCGTAACCGGGCAGATGCGTCATGGCCTGATGATCGCCACACACACCGATGCCCCATTCGGCTTTCTCGTAATATGGGGCCAGAGTTTCGTAGGTAATGGGCCAGTCTGCCAGTGAGCTGCCTTCCGGCACACCGTAAATACTCGCCATGCGGAAGTCCTGCGGCATAAAGCGCCATGCCTGCGCGCCATACACGCGGGTGCCGCTGCCGACCGTGGCCGCATTGTTCTGATAGCCGCCTTCATGCGGACGCACGGTACGTCCATCTTCCAGCGTGCGCGGGTTGCCATCAATATCCGGGCCGACATTGTGCCCGTATTGTGACAGGCGCTGGTTGCGCAGGTGATCGCGCCCGACTTCGTCGAACGAAAGCTGCCTGCCTCGTTCGATCAACAACACCCGTTTGCCCGCCTGTGCCAGCACCCCCGCCGCTACACCGCCGCCCGCGCCTGCACCGACGATAATCACATCATATTGGCCGGTCATCCGCGCACCTCGAATCCGATCATCTCCCATGCGACCTGATTACGGTTGCCGCCGTTGCCGGGGTCGCTGTAAAATCCTTCAGTGGCGTGCTGCACCATCATGGCGAAAAATCCGCCGGGATGAAACGGCCATTCCGTTTGTACGACACCGCGTTCAACATTGTGTAACAGTGCATCCTGCTGTTCGTCATCCAGCTGGACAAAGTGGGCGGCGAACACGGCCAGCGCTTCGGCATCCAGCGCATCGAGCCCCTGCCGGTAAAGGTCAACACTGTCTTTCAGGTCGCGCTCGAACTGGCGGTACAGATAATCGCCCACGCCCGCTTCCCAGCCACCCGGCCAGTCATCCGGCGGGATGATACGGTTGATGGCCGCCTCCAACGTTTTTTCCTGTGTCGGGGATAACATTTTTTTCTCCAAAATGAAGTGGTATCAATGACGGCCTTGATGCAGTGGCCTTTTGGTAAGTGATGTGAGCATTTATTCGCTGCCTGCTTTACGGACACCTCACCCCCGCGTCACGCTGCTCCGCGACCCCTCTCCATCGATGGAGAGGGGTAACCGAAGACAAAGTCAAGGTTGGGGTAAGGTATCAAACAAACACATCACTTATCTATGTATGTCAACTTAACCCAGAGTCTAGCGCGGTGCTATCCGGCGTGCCACGTTTCTTTCAGAACACGGAACCAATTGCGATAGGCGATCTTCTCGATTGGCTCCGGGCCATAGCCTCGATCTTCCAGCGTGTGGATGAGGTTGGGCAGCATGGCGGCATCGGACAGTGCCTGAGGCATTTTCGCGCCATCGAAATCGGACCCCAGCGCAATATGATCAATGCCAATGCGATTGGCGACATACTCGATATGATCCACTAGTACGGAGAGTTCGACATCGGCTTCAGGGTTGCCATCGGGGCGCAGCTGCGACGGGGAAAACATGATGCCGATCAGCCCATTCGATTGGCCGACCGCGTCGATCTGAGCGTCAGTCAGGTCACGGGTAGAGGGGCAAATCGCATGAACCCCGGTATGGCTGACCACCAGCGGCGCGTCGGAAATTTCGGCCACATCCCAGAAGCCCTTTTCATTCAGATGCGCCATGTCGATGAGAATGCCGAGCCGGTTGCAGGCCTGCACCAGCGCCTTGCCAGCATCGGTCAGGCCAGGGCCAATGTCCGGCGAATTGGGAAACTCGAAGGGTACGCCACAGCCAAAGGCATTCGGGCGGCTCCATACCAGCCCGATCGAGCGCAGGCCATTTGCATAATAGGCGTCCAGGTTGCTCAGGTCGGCCTTGATCGCGGCGGCGTCCTCGAAGTGCAGCACGATGCTGTGGACATCATTTTCGAGGTTGTGGACCAGATCGTCATAGCTGCGCACGATCTGCACCTGACCGTCGCCATTGCGCTCCAGTTCGTGCAGTGTGGTAATTACATCGTCGGTGAGGACGCGGGCATAGTCCGGGTCGACGGCGCTTTTGAGTTGGGTGACATAGCCGTTTTCGGTGATCTTCAGGCCGAAACGGGCCGCGCTTTCCGGGCTGTCTTTTGGAGCGGGCGGATAAATGGCATACAGACCGCCGATCAAGCCGCCTGCACGGGCGCGGGGCAGGTCGATGTGGCCCGGTGTTGGGCCGTTGAGAAACAGCGCACCGCCGTCTTGATGGTCCAGATGAATGCTGAGGAGCGTGTCGTTATGGCCGTCGAAGATCGGTTGGGGTGTGGACATGGTGTTCTCCGGTTGGGTGAGGTGTGGGTAAAACAACTTTGTCTATGCTTCAAGTTGCAGAAGGGGATAAACGCGACGCTCGGACGCAGATTGATGCCGTTACGCGGAGGCCCGACGTTTTATTTTTGCTTTGAGCAGCGACATCACTTTGTCCACGCAGACAAAATCAAGGAGTTCTTCATGCTCAACGTCCGTTAATTCCCCTTCGCCATTGCGTTCCAGCAGATCATGAGCGCGTTTTTCCAGATCATCCGGTAAACGGTATGCGATAATCGCTTCCGGTGTCGGTTCGGACGCCAGAAAATCCGTAATGACATCAAATACCGTACGGGTCGGTGCGTTTTGCATCATCATACTCCGCTGGCTGACAGCCTCTATTCTACCAGAGATGCGACCTCGGCGGGCGTCAGGCGCAGGTCGATGTCTTGCAGGCAGTCTTGCAATTGATCGAGCGTCTTTGGCCCGATAATCGGCGCGGCGGGGAAGGGCTGCGACATCAAATAGCTGAGGGCAATAGCCGTGATCGAGACGCCGTACTGATCCGCCAGCGCCTGTGCCCGCCGGTAGCGCGCGCGGTTGGTGGCGCTGTCGTACTGCTTGCGATCCGTCTCTTTCAGCGTGTCGGCTGCCACTTTGGCGAAGTAGCCCCTGGCCTGTGACGTGTAAGGCATGACGGCCATGTGACTGCGGCGGTGGAATTCCAGCCCGGCGGCATCCATCAGGACCAGCGTTTTGTCGCTGATCGCATCGACGTTCGGTGCGGCGAGGCTCCAGAGCGGCTGGTTGGCGGCGAATCCGTTGAGGCCGTTTTGGGCGGCGTATGCGTTGGCAGCCTCGATGCGTGGGATTGTCCAGTTGGAGCACCCGATAAAACGAATATCGCCATTCTTGATGTGCTCGTTCAGCGCATCCATGATTTCGCTGACGGGGACGGATGGGTCGTCGCGGTGCAGCCAGTACAGATCAATGTAATCTGTCTGAAGGTAGTGGCGGCTTTCATGAATATCGTGCGCAATATCGCCCGGTGTCACGCGAGAAAGATGCATGGTCTTCAGGTCCGGGTGGGCGCCTTTGGTCGAGATCACGATCTTGTCGCGCAGGCCGCTGTTTTGCAGCCAGTTGCCGATGGTGCGCTCGCTGGCGTTGGCTCCGTCTGGCAGCCAGCTGGCATACACCCGCGCCGAATCGATGCAGTTGCCACCCGCCTCGACAAACGCGTCTAACAGGGCGAAAGAATCCGTCTCGCTGAGGCCGGACCCCATCGACCCGGTGCCCAGACATACCTGCGAAATCGTAAGGGTGGTATCCGGAATGGTGATATAGCGCATGGTTGTATCCGTCTGCTTGGTTGGGAGCAGATATTATGTCGCTAACCAGCGCGGCAAGCAAAATCCCTCTAAAAGTGTGTGTATTACCAGGTCGCCATGCCCATAAAACTGAATAATTTCTAAATTCAGTAAATCTTCACAGAAAACCTGTGACATTACTTTATGATAGGACTGTATTGATTGCACAACATGACAACAATTGCAATCATGTGGGGAGTAGTAAATATGGCAAATACGCAAACTGACCAGCAAACACAGCAGCGCGAATCCTGGTGGTATCGTCTCCAGCGGGGTCAGGCACTGGTTGAATATTGGCCGACCCTTCCGGCAGCAGTGATGGTGATGATCTCTGCCGCAGCAGTCGTAGGTCCGATTCAGGATTCCTTCCAGAAAACCGCCGACAGCCTGAACCGCGTCGTTTGCGAGGCACCCGCACAGCCCGGTTCCTCCAGCCCGACCGGCACCGACCTGGACGGGGGACATCATATCGAAGTGGTTTCCTCCAGCTATGCCAATGACGAAACGACCGTAGTTTTCAGGGTCAGCTCTGGCGACAAGCCTGCTATCAGCCACTGGGTGCTGGGCATCGACGAAGACACAGCAGACAAGATCGTCTATTTCAGCGAACCTTATGAGGCGATATTCGGCAAGAAAGTTGACCCCAGAACCGGTAAACAGGGAATCAAGTTTGATAAAGGTTACGGCGAGGGCGGAAGCAAGAGTGTCAGCGCGCCGCCGGTGTTGATGTTGGGTTATGCGCCGCTGCTGAGTGCGCGTAACCAGGCGGTACTGCGGGCAGCCTATGCCCCGCGCTATGTCGAGTATACCGAGGTCCGCGAGATTGTATTGACGTTCGCCGGGCGGGTTGACTTTGTCGAGACCCTCGAAGTGACCACAAAAGCGGGTAGGGATCAGGTATCCACCGGGATGCTAACGGTTCCATCACCCTCTATTGTCGCCGTGGAAGAAGACTGCTAGGCAGCCATTGGTGACGGCAAACGGGCGGGTTGATGCTCGCCCACCTACCGGCTATGCGGAACGGTCCTCCGCACTGAATTGAGAAAGGAAGGCAGTCTGGCTGCCGCGACCCAGATGGCTCAGAAATCATACACAAAACACCAACCCAAATCCGATTTTCCGATTTTCGATTACCTCGAAATGGTCATGCCAAATCGCCTGCTGGCTCGATGGATGGAACTGCCGCGACATTATCGCTGGACAATCGTCTCCATCATCGCGTCTGCGGTGGCGCTGTGGCTGTTTCTGAGGATTGTGGTGGGTGGTTTGCATGCTTATCTGGATTCTCAAATTCCGCGAGGCTATGACGCCCTTTACCTGACCTACGACTTCGAGGCGCGCCCGCTGCCACAACTGCCCGCGAACGTGAGCGGGGAGATGCCATTTGTGGTGCTGCCACAGATGATTGGCGAGCAATATGCCCTGCAAATGCCGCTGTCTGACGCTGAGATCGAAGCCGCCGATGCTGCCGAACTGGAATCATTGCTGATGTTTTCGCTGCCGGCTCAGGAGAGCCTGACCGCGATTCAGCAGTCGCTGACGACCGCCCTGCAAGCACAAACCGAAGCCTCTGCGGTCGATGCGGAAACAGCCGCAGCGAATGTGGAAACGACCACCGCCCCGGATGCCCCGGACCCGGCGCAGGAGATGATGCAGCAGCAGACCGCCGTGAACGCGGCGCTGGCCCAGATCAGCGCCTTGCATATCAAACTGGCCGATGCGGATTCAATCGAGCCGGTATACGACATGCTGCCGCAGTTGCAAAGTACACTGATGGCGCTCACGCCGGTGGGGGTGGCGCTGCCAGAAGTGGACATGCTCAACAGCCGCCTGGCTGAACTGGCAGCAGTCGAACCGTCTGCGACGTACTCGATCAGTGAGTGCCTGGTCAGCAGCAAACCAGCGGCACGGGCCAGCGATACTGCGCAGCCGTGTGTCATCGATCAGACTGCAACGTTTGTCGAAAGCGGTGTCTATCGCAGCAGTACCATGAGCCTGAACATCACTGCCGCGCAGTATGCAGATCATGACAGTGCAACGGCGGCGGTCAAACAGGTCTTCCAGTATGCGCGGTCCATTGGCAGCACCGGCAACTTCTCACTGGGGTCCATCGCCTACGACTATGCTTATACCCAGGCCAATGACCTGTTTACGCTGACGTGGTCGCATGCCCATTGGGTCTACAGCATCACTGTACCGGACATCACCATGCTCGACACGCTGGTCGCCGCGTTCCCCTACTGATTGCGCCCTATTCTTCACCATTTTCTCTCGTATTTACTGAAGTCCCTCCACTTCCCAGGAGGGACTTTTTTGTGTAGATCAGGCGCTTCTTAATGCCGCGTTCAGACACGTGTTAGATAATCGCAATAATTTTTCGGCATGGTGGGGTAGCACCATGTACCTTTACAGAGGAAATGACGTTATGAAAATCATTGCTGTGATGCTGATGCTGTTGTTGGCGGCCTGTGCCAGCAATCCCGCACCGACTGCGACCCCTTTACCCCCGACCGATGCGCCGGAAGCCGAAATGGACAACGCGACTCCCACGCCGGAAATGGCTGCTCAGGCCGAAGCCACCTCGACCCCGGCACAGGAAACCGCGCCGCCGGAAGATGCCGCCCGCCCGGCCTGGCAGACGATTCAACTGACGAATGCCCGCACCGGTGAAACCTTCACGCTGGCGGATTACGCCGGGAAAACGGTCTATGTCGAGCCGATGGCGACGTGGTGCACCAACTGCCGTGCCCAGATGAACCGCGTGATTCCGGTCTATGATGCGCTGGGCAACGACGGTGATTATGCCTTTGTCTCGCTGAGCGTGGGCGAAAGCGTGAGCGATCAGGTGCTGGCGGATTATGCGGACCGGGAGGGCTTTGACTGGATTTTCGCGGTTGCGCCGCCGGATATGCTGGCTGAACTGACCAACGCCTTTGGCCGCGCCGCCCTGACTCCGCCATCGACGCCGCATTTTCTCATCTACCCGGATGGCACGGACAGCGGCCTCAAAACCGGGCCAGAATCCACCGATGACCTGCGCGCCGCCATGACCGGGGTCTGATCCGCATGGGCGAACTACTGACGGCCTTTAGCCTGGGCAATGCCGCCATCCTGACCAATGCCTGCTTGCTGCCGCTGTATCCGGGGTTGCTGGCCTTCCTCGCGGGCAATGCGCAGAACAAACGCGGCACCAGCATCTGGCTGGGGGTGCTGGTGCTGGCCGGTGTGCTGACCATGATGCTGCTCATCGGCCTGGCGCTGCATCTGCTGCAACAGTCGTTTGGCAATGTGCTGGCGATCCTGCTGCCGCTGATCTATGGCGTGGTCATCGTCATGGGACTGCTGATGCTGCGGGGCAGCAACCCGTTCGCCCGCCTGTCCACCCTGCAAGCGCCGGTTCTCAGGAACACCTACGCCACCGCCTATGTGTATGGGCTGCTGTTCGGGCCGATGACTCTGCCCTGTGTCGGGCCATTGATTACGGCGGCGTTCAGCGTTGGCGCGGTCAGTGGCACCGGGGCGCTGGTCGATGGCCTGCTGTTTTTCCTGTTTTTTGGGCTGGGGTTTGGCTGGCCGCTGGCGGTGCTGCCGCTGGTTGCTTTGCCGGTGCAGCGGCGGTTGGTGGGATGGCTGGCGCGCAACCATACCGTGATGAACCGTGCTTCCGGCCTGCTGCTGATCGCGGTGGGGGTGTTCGGCATCCTCACCGAACTGCTGCCCAACTACCTCAGCGGCTTCGCGATTGAGCAAAGTGGCTGGGTGTTGTACTGGCTGGTTGTGGCCGCGCTGATCGTCATCGTCGGCGTGCTCACCTACCGCGCCAATGCCCGTGAGGAGTGGTGAGGTTGTCAAGCATCAGCTTATATTGAGGGCAGGTTGCATCTGTCGCTGTGCGTCAGATGACAATTTGCCCAACACAGGGTCAGGTGGGCGCGGCCTGCTTCTTGCGGGCCAGCACCACGATGACATCGCCAAATCCCAGTCGAGCGCCTAGCTGATCGAGCAGGAAAAATGCGCGCTCGGTCAGGCTGAAGTCTTGCCGGTTGGCCATCGGGAACCAGGTTGGGTCGCCCCAGGCCGGTTTATAGACTTTCAATATGTCGAACCCGGCAGATTGAAGCAGCCTGCTGAGGCTCTTTTCGGTGAAACTGTAGACATGTTCAGGCGGCGTTAGGCGGCCATATCGCTTGTTCAGGTTTTTGCCGGTCAGCTTTTTAACCAGCTGCGTCGATAGCCGCTCACCCAGCAGCCTGCGAACCATGAATTCAGTCTGTGATTTTAAGCCTGCGGAGTTATCGGTATCGATCAGTATGACGCCACCAGCCCGCAGCATCGACGCCAGTTTCTCGATGACCATGCGGGGGTCCGTCAGATGCTCGATGACGTGGCCCAGCTTAATGAAATCGTAGGTGTTGGGCGGGTTTTTGAAGTCTTCGACGCGCGAAACAATCACGTCCAATCCCCAGAGTTTTCTGGCTGTCTCGGCAGCATAGGCCGATACTTCCACCACGCTCAGTTCCCAGCCACGTTCCTTCAGGACGGTAACGGCCTCGCCCATCGCGCCGATATTGAGCGCTTTTCCTTTGGTGACATAGTGCTCGACGATGTCCATTTGGCGATGAGTTGCGGCGCGCAGCATCTGGTTCGTGTGATCGTTGGCGGCGATAGAGCGTTGTGTTTCGGTGTATTCATCATCATAGAGGGCTTGGAGTTTTTCCAGGCTGAGGTTAGGCATGGGGAAGGTGAAGATCAGTCCACAGGTCGCGCACTTGACGGCCTCGTATTCTTGCTCATCAATTTCCGATTTTAAAACAGCGAGGACATGGCAATGGGTGGTTCGGCAAACATTGCAGGACCTTTGTATGGTCATTGTTATATCCATGTTTTTTATCAATATAATAGAAATTTATTGATATTACAAGCGTTTGGTAGCGGTCAGCTGGAAATTGATGGGTTTCCGTTTGTGACATTGGGCAGTATTGTCCGGTAATTAATGTGATGCTTTCCGATCGGGCATCAACAAGCATTTGTTGATTATCGAAGGATCTATCCATGAAACGCGAAACCCAACACATTTCTATGAAACTTGTGGCTGCTATCAGTTTGATGGCGCTGCTACTGGCGGCGTTGATTGTCCCGCTGGCGGCGCAGGAAAACATGGTTGAGGCTGAAGACGGCACGGTTATGATTGTCGGCCCGATCAGCTTCAGCGCAACCGGCGACATCATTGTCGAGACGACGGATGAAACGACCGGCGCAACCACCAGCTACATCATCGCCCCGGCGGGTGCTTTCCTGCCTTCACAGATTCAGGCCGGCGATATTGTCATCATCATCGGCGATCTGCTGCCGGATGGCGCAACGGTTCAGGCGATCACCTTTGAGCTGTTCATCGAAGAAGAACCGGAAGCCACGCCCGAAATGACACCCGAAGTCACCGAAGAACCGGAAGTCACGCCGGAGGCCACCCCAGAGATGACCCCAGAGGTCACGCCGGAAGTTACCCCGGAAATGACACCAGAGATGACGCCTGAACCGGAAGTGACCGAGGAACCCGTTTATGAAACCTGTGGCAACGCCAACCACCCGGTTGCGGCGCGCCTGGCCGAAGAATTTGGCCTGAGCACCGAGGAAGTGGTCGCCATGCACTGCGCCGGTAATGGTTATGGCAATATCGCCCGCGCGCTGCTGCTGGCCCAGGCATCGGAGGCAGAAGACACCGCGCAGGATTTCCTGGACCGTCACCAGCAGGGTGAAGGCTGGGGACATATCGTGCGTGAAAGCGGCGTGCATCCGTCACAGCTTGCGCCGGGCCGCATCGGCAAGGGCGCAGATGACACCACCGAGGTTGACGACACCGCCGGTACCACCGAAAACGCAGACGCCAGCGTCGCGCCTGCGGCCAACACGCAGCCCGGTAATGGCAATGGCAATGGCCGTCCCGATAACCCCGGTAATGGCAATGGTCGCCCGGACAACCCGGGGCAGGGTAATGGCAACAACGGCAATAACGGAAACGGCGGCAATAAAGGCGGCAAGAACAAGTAAAACTCCCTGCTATCTCCTTGCAGAGGCCCCTCACACCGAGGGGCCGCATGGTTTTAAAGCGCCAGCAAAATTGCCGGATTAAAACATATTCTCTACAATGTCCCTAAGCAGCAACTCTTATCCGTCAGACAGGGCTTTGCGCATGGCCTTGAAAAAAGCGCTGGTACGTCATCCTCAAAGTCGGCAGCCGGCCAAACCTCACCCGCAGGCACAACCGCATCTGCGGGAGCACAGTATCATCCGGTTGCAGCAGATCATCGGCAATCAGGCGGTACAGCGGTTGCTGAGCGCCCCGCCGCAGATCCAGCGCAAAAAATTCTCGACTCAGGAGTATCAATGGATTTCGGATGTCTGGGATTTGCCCGAAATCCGGCTGATGTTCCAGGCTTACGACAAAATCCCGGACCCGATCCTGCACCGGGTGGTGGCGCTGGATGGGGCAGAGGGGTCGACTTCAGGGGTCAATATCTCCATTGCGGACAAATCGTACTCCGAACGCAGCGTGTATCAGGACGCCAGCGGTAACCCGGTCACGACGACGGACGAGAACGAATTCAAGAGCACGCTGCTGCACGAACTGTTCCATTTTTTCTTCAACGAAACCGCGCACATCGACCCCACAGCGTTGATTACCCCCAGTGTGATGCAAACCATGCTGATTTACCCGGATAAATTTGGTCAGAACAAAGGCGCTTATGGCTGGTTTCAGCACCCCACGTCCGGCTATATCCTGCATTTTGACCTGAGCCAGACCTCGAATATTCTGTCGTCGGACGCCTATGTGGACCCCGAAACGACTCTCGGCAAGATCAAATCCAGCGGCGCTTACGAATCGTCGCCCATGCCCCAGAGCGGCGAGAGCATCAGCCCGGAGGAGGACCTGGCGGCGGTGATGGGCCTGTACCTCACCAGCCCGGACAGCCGCGCTACGCTCAAGGCGCAGTACCCCAAACGCTACAAGATGATCTCCGGCTACTTTGACCGTGTTTTACCCTCGATTGTGCAGCAGAAGAAGAAGGAAGCGGAGCAGGATTAACCAGCCCGCGCTGGCTGAATGTTGGGCAGCCGGACCTGAAACACCGTGCCCTGGCCGACTTCGCTGGAAAACGAGATGCTGCCGCCGTGCGCTTCAACATGCTGTTTGACAATCGCCAGCCCCAAACCGGTGCCGTCGAATTCCTGGGCGTTGCCCGCGCGAAAGAACGTATCGAAGATGTGATGATGATCCTGCGGCGGGATGCCAATACCATTGTCGGCGATATCGATCATCAGGTTGTGGTCGTCATAGCTCACACTGAGGGTAATGATACTGCCGGGCCGCGAATATTTGATGGCGTTTGACAGCAGGTTGCCGATGATGCGATTGAGATAGCGTGGGTCTGCATTGAGATGGGGGATGGAAGGGGGCAGGTTGAGGGTAATGTGGTGCTGCTGTTTATCCGACAGGCTGAAATGCTCGACAATCGACCGGCACAAGGTATCAACCTGGACCGGCTCCAGCTTCAAATCGGTCCCGCCGCTGCGCAATCGGTCTAATGTCAGCATGTCTTCCAGCAGTTGGGTCATCTGCGCGACCTGGCCGGAAATCCGCTGCGCGTGTTCCTGAATGCGATCCGGCGTCATGCGGTTTGCATAATGATACAGGATGTCATCCGACGCCTTAATAACGGACAGCGGGGCGCGGAACTCGTGCGACACCATCGAAAGAAACTGGTCTTTCAGCGCCATCAGTTCGCGCTCCTTCGCCAGTTCCGCTTCCAGAGCAGCCGCATGGATGCGTTGTTCCTCCAACTGCTTCAGCTGGGTGATGTCGCGGCCCACAGCCTGAACTTCGATCACTTGCCCGTGTTCATCGACAATGCCATGATCCACCCACTGAATCCAGAATTCGCGCCCGTCATCCAGCACGCTGCGATAGTTGGCGACCTCCGGGCTGGGGTCTTGCAGCAGCACCGCGATGCGCCGCCGAATCGACTCATGCTGGTCCTGCGGGCTGTGGGTAAGAAAGCTGAAACCCACCAGTTCCTCGCGCGCTTTGCCAAAAAAACGACAGTAGGCGTCGTTGACGTAGGTCAGGACCGTATTCGGGGTATAGCGACATACCAGGTCAATCTGGCTTTCGACGATGGCCTGGTAACGCATCTTGTTCTGCTGCAGGCGGCGGGCCATGTTCTTGTGTTCAGTAATATCGCGGGTTACCGTCAGGACCGTTTGCACAATGCCTGCATGATCCATCTCTGGAATCAGCCAGGTTTCAAAATGCTGGGGTTCGTCGCTCAGCGTGGCCTGAAATTCTATTTTCAGGTTTTGGCCGGTGTCCAGCACCTGCTGAAGCTTTTCATTCATAAAGGCAATGGTTTGTGGGGTGAAGGCGGCCCCACCCAGCGTGGTGCCGATCACGTCCGCCATCCGTTGATTGCTGTAATGTTCGAGGGCCGGGTTGACATACACATATCGACCCTGCCGGTCATAGCGGGCGATCAGGTCCGGGATATTTTCGACCAGTGCGCGGAAATCCTGGGGGGCTGCTGCTGTGGCGGTATTGGTGTTTATCCACTCCCGAATCAAATCAGCAATCTGGCAGTTTTTCTGCTGTGCCAGCGTTGCCAATTGCTGTTCCAGATCATCGGGCAATAGATAAGGCATTGGCTTAATTTTCGGCGCGAAAGCTTACTTTCATCTATTATAAATCATAATTTCAGTGCGTATCTGAATAAAACTTAATGTTCGTATATTTTTGCGCAGAGGATGACTTTGCCCCTGTGCTGCATTATAATGCAGCGCCGAAACAGGAACGTAGGTAATATGACCCGACTTCGACCCTCGTCTTTGCTGCTTGCAGCGCTGATTCTCTTTTCGTGTCTTTATACCGTTGCACGCAGTGGCCCAATCCAGGGCAGCACGGCGGCGTTGGTCGTCACGGTTGGGCTTCAGGTGTTTCTGCCGGGCTATGTGCTGGCGCGGGCGCTGGGCAAAACACGGTTGATGCACCCGGTGGTCCGGCTCATGTGGGTGCTGGTGTGCGGTCTGTCGCTGACGATTGTGCTGGGTGGGGTAGCGCGCCTGCTGAACCTGCCTGTGATGACGTATCTGCTGGTGCTGCATGGCTTGCTGCTGGTGCTGGCCTGGGTAGCGCCGCGTCCGCTGGTCGATGACGATGCAGCCTGGCGTATGACATGGCGCAAGCTGCCCTTGTATCTGGCGCTGCTGGTCGCCTGCCTCACTGTGTGGGGTGTCAGCTATGCCAGCCGTTATCGCTTTTATGGCTTTGAAGATCAGGTCGTTTTTGCCTCTCATGCCGGATGGCTGGCCAACAACCCCGGCGAAACCCCTACGGACACGCCGCTGCGCTCTCGCCAGATTGGTTCGACAGCCCGCGATACCCGCTTCGATACCGATGGCTGGACTTACAACCACGCCGCGTGGGCCTGGACCAGCGGTGTCAGCGCCACCCAGATTATCTGGTTCGAGCTTGGCCCCTTGTTTTTATGGGCGGTGCCGCTGGCGGTGTTTGCCCTGGCCTACGAAGTGACCCGCCGCGAAGAAGCCGCCGCCTGGACTGCGATGGCGCTGGCACTGGTGGGCCTGATGACGCTGGATAATATCGCCCATTACCCGGCCTATACCGCCTTTGGGCGTTTGGCCGTGTTCCAGATCAGCACGCTGCGGCAGGCCTCGATTACGCTGATGCTGCCGCTGGCGCTGCTGGTCGGCTTCACCTATCTGCGCACATTTCGCCGCCATGATCTGGTCATGGTGCTGCTGGCAGGCGTCATGCTGGCGATGATGCACCCATTTCAGGTGACGCTGTTCGTCATCAGTATTGGCGTTACGGTGGGGCTGCGCTGGCTGATGAGTGCGCAGAAACGGGCGGGGTTGCTTCGTTTGCTGCCGCTGGTGCTGGTGCTGGTGACACTGCTGCTGCTGCCATTTGTCCAACGTCTGAATCGCTCTGGTCTGCGAGCAGCGGATTCTCTGGTGGAGGATGACCGCGTGGAAGCCGCCGATGATGTCGAGGCGCAGGGCGGTTTTCTCCTGCTGCCAGATTTACCGCTGATCGGCTCTACGTTTATCCGCAACCCGGCAAAGGTGTTCTATCACCCGGCCATCGTGCTGGTGGCCCTGCTGGGGCTGCTTTACGGCTTGCGCCTGCGCCGCGGGTTGGCCGCGCAGTACATCTTTGGCACGACGCTGGTCTGGGGGATGCTCAATTTTCTGCCCGGCATGACGGAATTGTTCAATCAGTTTGCTTCCAGCGTCGGCTTGCTGACGACCATGTTCCTGCTGCCGGTGGCGCTGGTGCTGGGCCTTAGTCTGGATGATGGCCTGCGCTGGCTGGCGGCTCGCCTGAAGGTCTATGCCGCATGGCCCGCGAGTCTGGTGCTGATCGGCGCAGTTGCGCTGCTGCTGTTCGAGCCGATTCCGATCCCGGCGAGTGCGCGCGACCAGATCAACACCTTTAATGAAATGCAGCAGTTCCGGCGGCTGCAACCGGTCCACGTCACGCTGGCACAGCGGCTGCAAATGCGGCTGCCATCCGACCAGACCAGCATTGTCATGACCCCGGCGGATACGGCCAGCATTGTTATCGAGGACCTGCCGCGCACGATGGTAACAGGGGGGCGCGGGTCGGGTAATCGGGCCCGGCGCGGCGATAATCGCTTTTACAACCAGGTCGGTTACCGCGAACCCTGGCTCGATTCGGCGGACCTCGATTACATGACGCAGTATGGCGTGACGCACGTCATCACCCGTGCCGACCAGACCCGTGTGGCGCAGTTGATGTTGTCGCCGGACCGTTTTCCGCTGCTCGATGAGGCTGCCGGACACCTGATTTTCGCACGGGTGGCTACGGCTGCGCCCGGTGCCATTGATGACCTGTTCGCCCGCATGAACGCGCTTTATCTGGAAACGCCGGAGCCGCGCTGGGGGCCGGAGGGGTTCGAGATGCCGCGCCCCGGCAGCCCGGAAATCTGGGGACCCCTGGTGAGCGAGTGGCAGGCTTTGAGGCAAAGTGCCCCCGCCAGTGATGAGGCGCAGTTGGGGCTGGCCTTCACCTATCTCATGATGGGGGCGGACGAAGACGCGCTGCCGCTGTGGCAGTCGCTGCATATTACTTACCCGGCTGTGCCGCTGTTTGTGGACGCACTGGCTTACACCCATGCCGCGCTGGGTCAACCGCAGCAGGGGGTGGCGGTGCTGTTGGCCGCGCTGGATTCCGAAATGCCGGAATCGCAGGTGCTGGCGGCCCGAACGCTGCTGACTGATACGTTTTTTCATGAGCTTGATGGCGCTCCGCTGGATACGGTGCTGGACGTGACCCGCACCAACGCCGACGTGTGGGATTATCTGGCGAATTTTGACCGGCCCGATGCTGTTCGCCAGCGTGCCGCCCTGTTGATGACGCAGCAGCGATGGGCGGTTGCCAGTCAGTGGCTTGATCAACTGGATGATATTGTGGTCAGCCCGCGAGACATGGTGGCGCAGGCGGTGATGAATCTGGCGCAGGGGGATGTGGCGGCGGCACTGGACCGTCTGCGACCCGCGACCGACCCCGACTGGCGCACAGCCAAAGCCTACTGGCAGCCGGACCGCTGGACGGATAATTATGCCGAACAGCTTTATCATCTGCTGACGGGTGATCTGGCCCTGCGCGGTGGTCAGCCTGATGCGGCGGTGGCGGCTTATCAGCGGGCGGTGGATGCTGGCGCTGGCCTGACCGGGCAGTATTTTCTGGCACAGGCGCTGGAGCAGGCCGGGCAGCAGGCGCGTGCGGAGCAACTGCGGGCGGCTGTCGCGGCGGATTGGCCGGAAGGCATCATCGAACTGGTGTCGATGCTCGATATTGCTGAAACCCGGCGCATCTTTGTTATGCAGCCGCAAATCGAACAGAACGAAGCGGAGCATACGCTGACTGTCACGGCGACGTATGGCAGCCCGCAGCCCCATGCCGCCTATCCAGTAGAGGCGTGGCGCATCGAAGTCATCAGCCCCGATGCCGCCACCCGTTATGCGCTGGAAGATGCACCGGCCATCACGATCGACAATGCACTGGTGCGCGCCGCTATCACGCTGACTCTGCCGGACGACATCCCGCCTATGACACCGGCGCTGGTGGTCATTACCCCCATGCACAGCAGCGTTGTGGCGAACACGTCAGCGGTTGTACCGATGGTCCTCAACCGGCTTGATAGTGCGGCTGTGCCGGAAAACGCCACCGCGCTCGATCTGCAATTCGGGGAGTCGATCACGCTCGACAGCTACATGCTGGACCGGCGCACCAATGCCCTTGATCTGACACTGTACTGGCAGGCCGAGACACCGCTGCCGGAAGATTATCAGGTGTTTGTGCATGTGGTCGATGCCAACGGCGAGATCATCACACAGGACGATACGGTGCCGGGTGGCTACCCGACCAGCCAGTGGCGCAGCGGCGTCATTATTGCGGACCGGCATACCATCGCGGTCACCGATTTGCCGGACACATGGGGGATTCTCGTCGGCCTCTACCGGCTGTCGGATTTCACACGCCTGCCCATCATGCCCGCCGATGCCCGCATCACCGCCGACAGCGCCTTGATTTATGAGTAGTGATACCTAAAGCGAATCAAAAGCCCGGAACCTGTATGCTCCGGGCCTGATAAAGGGTAGGGGGAGTGTCGGCAATCAGTCTTTTTTCTTCTTCCACTTGCCGGATTTGTCGTCCTTCTCGTAGTCATTCTTGACCGCTGACCACGCCACCCGGTGGGCTGTTTCCTCGCGGCTGGCATCGCCCCGGCGGTCTTCGGCATCTTTGTACTGGTCCCACGCGCTGTTATAGGCTTCCTTGTAAATTTCCTGCGCGTGCTTGGGCAGGTTGTCCTTCACGATGTCGGGCAGTTCACTCAGCTTGTCGTAAGGCATTTCAGCCTCCTTTACCATTACTCCGTGTCGACAATCGTTTCGCTTTCGACCTCGTTCAAATCCACCCGTCCGTTCACCGGCCCCATTGGCGTTTCAACCTGGACGATGATTGGGTCGATCTCTGGCAACTGCTGGCGAATTTCGATCTGGCCATTTTCGACGCGGGTCTGGTAGGCGGGCTGCTCGAAAGTCGCCGGGCCATGTACCACCTGGCCGTCGCGCAGGTCAAACACCGAGTCGTGCCAGGGACACTGCACGCAGACGCCATCAAAACTGCCTTCTTCCAGCGGTCCACCTGCATGGCTGCACACCGCACCGATGGCATGGATGGCGTCGCCATTGCGATACAGCAGCACCGGCGTGTCCTCATCGACGTCTACGCGGGTGGGTTCACCTTCGGCCAGGTCATCAGCCGCCATCACCGGCGTCCAGCCATCGACTTCGCCGGGTGGGGCATGATTCACCCCGATGCGATGACGATACACCAGATCACCGCCCAGCCACGACGCCAGCACCGCAAAGCCCAGCCCGAAGAACGAATACAAAAATGCCTTCAGGTAGCTGTGACGTGCACGTGCGCCGAGCGACCGAAAATACAGGTAGAATGCGGCGGAATTGAGCAGGCCGTGTGCCGCGCCATACTGGGCCGCATTCTGTTTGATGGTGGAATAATCGGTGATTCCAGCCAGCGCGGTTGGAATAGCTGTCGCCGTGCCGATCATCACCAGCCGGTTGGCTGCTTTGCGCATGGTGCTGGAAAAGGTGATGAGCGCCAGAAAGTCGAACAGCGTGCCCAGCGCCCAACTGCCGATGGTGATGTCCGTCAGGATGGGGTGCAGTGGATGACCGACCTGTTTACCATGCAAAACATCGGCCACTTGCCGGGCCTGCTCGCCACCATCCAGCACCATCTGGTGAATCTGGTGCGCAATATCCTTGCTGGTCTCTTGAAACTCTGGCGTTCTTTCCAGCAGCCGGTCCACTTTGCTCCGGAATATTTGCGGTATAGTAGCCATCGACTCCACCCTTCATCTATTTTGCCTTATACCTCTACCTTACGGTCAGACGGCTGTAGCGGCATGGGCAACTCGTGGGATTTGTCGTGGTTCGACTGGCCTATTTCAGAAACAAAACCGGCGATGCAGTAACGCAATTCCAATAATGGGCCTGCTACAATGGGGCGGTTGACTGGATGAGGACCGGAACATGCTGCCCAAACCCGCCCATCTGGGGCCCAAATATGGCGCTCAGTTCAGCGACCAGAGTGTCGCCGATGCGTACCCCATGCGCCCGCCCTATCCGACGCAGATCATCGAGACGCTGGCCGAGCTGGCAGTGGATGAACCGCGCAACGTGCTGGAGCTGGGCTGCGGCACCGGCGACATTACCCGCTTTCTCGCGCCACATGTCCACCATATCGACGCGCTCGACCCATCGGCGGCGATGCTGCACAAGGCGCGCAGCCTGTCCAACGGCCTTGCCAGCAACATCCACTGGATTTTCCAGACAGCGGAAGACTTCGATTATGCCCGCACCTATTCGTTGATCCTCGCTGCCGAGAGCCTGCACTGGATGGCATGGGACGTTATCTTTCCGCGCATCCGGCAGGCGTTGTCGCCCAATGGCAGGCTGGCGATTGTGCTGTCGCGTGAACTCAGCCCGGTGCCCTGGATGCCGACTCTCAGTCCATTGTTGGGCGAATATTCCACCAATCGTGAATTCCAATCCTATGACCTGATCGAAGAACTGACCCTGCGCGACTTGTTTCAGCCCGATGCGCGCATTCAGACGCCGCCGCAGGCCTGGTCGCAGCCAGTGGCCGATTACATCGAGTCGTTTCACAGCCGCAACGGGTTCTCGCGTGAACGGATGGGTGATCGGGCACGCGCATTTGACGAGCAGGTGGCGGCCATGGTCGCGCCGTATGTCGAAGACGGGCGGCTGCATTTTCAACTGAGCGGCGAACTGGTGTGGGGTCGTCCTCGCGCGCTTTAACGGGGAAGTCTGCTGTCGGCCAGCGCCCGCACCATCGAAATGACATTAATGAGGATGACGGCAACACGGCCAGCCGGAAGCGTTGTAGCTACTTCTCTGTGAGTATACTCATCCATGGTCGATGCGGCGTGTACCTCACTATAAACCAGAATGAATTGTGTGGTACGCTGCATAGTAAGCTTCATTTGTGGTGTTTCATGCAAGTTTGCATTATATTGAGAGTCTATATCCCTATCAATAAACTACTATTATTGAGTCCTGTTGAGAGGTAACATGGTTGACCTTCCACTACCGTTAAGACACTCGTTGGAAACGGGTGAATGTGTTCTATTTATTGGTGCTGGAGTTGGATTTAATCTCTTAACTCCTAACGGTGAGTATGCTCCTGTAGCTAGAGATTTAGCCGTGGATATGGCTGAAAAGTTCAACATTTCAATAGATGAATCAGATTTGTCAAAGGTTTCTACTATAGTTGAGCTACGACATGGTAGAAAGGAATTGGAAGTATATCTTCGTCAGCAGTTGGCTGATTTGGAACCCGATGAAGCTTTTAGGTGGCTTTTTAGCCGGAGGTGGAGAGCGATTTTCACTACTAACTACGATAATGCAATTCAACGTGCGTATACGTTGGTCTCCGAACCGCCACAAATTCCTATCACAATTTCTTTAACATCTGATCTTGTTCAGGTAGATAGCCGCTTTGAAGTACCAATTTATCACTTGCATGGAACGCTCTTTGGAAATGCGCAGCCACAGATAGTTATAACTGATGATGATTATGCTCGTTTCCGAGAGCCAAGACGTATGCTATTTAACCTCTTGAAGAATGAGTTTGCAACATCAACTATTTTGTATATTGGTTATTCCAATAGCGATCCCAATTGGAATATGGTATTGGCAGAGATGCGCGATGAGTTTTTACCGTCACCTATGCCCCGAGCCTATCGCATTTCGCCAGATACTTCCGCTGTTGACAAAGAAATTCTAGCTGCCAAAGGTATTGAGACTATTGATGCTACTTTGACAAAGTTTCATCAAAGCGCCGTTCTGAATTTGGCAGATACAGATGTGGATTATGGGAAACTCCAAGAAATCCGTAGAGATATACCAACAGCTTTACTTGAAGCGTTTGATAAAAATCCAGCTCCTGTGTCACGATTGATTTCTTCATGGACTTACGTGAATCAAGCACCTTTTCATTTACCAGTAAATTTAGACAGCTTTCTAGATGGTGATCGACCTAACTGGAGTTTGCTTGCTTCAAACCTTGTTTTTGAAAGAGATCTAGAAGAAGAAGTCTATGAACATTTACTCGACTATGCTACGCGACAAACCACTTCAACATCCACAAAGACAATTTTAGGGCCAGCCGGGTACGGGATAACCACTCTATTGATGAGACTTTCTGTCAGGCTTATCCAAGATCGAGTCGGTCCAGTATTTATGCTTAAACCAAGTCAAGAGCTAAATGAGGGTGATATAGAATTTGCCTGTTCCCTTTTTGAAGAACGACCGTTTTTTGTGATTGATGACGCAGCAGATTTTGTGACTTCCATAAATTCCGTAACAGATAGACTTAACAACTTAAATAAACCAGCTATGTTTCTAATGGGGAGTCGTACAAATGAGTGGCGTCAAAGGGGTAGAACGCCTCGTGGTACTGAGTTCCAAATTGAGCCATTAAGTGATCTTGAGATACGCAGACTAATTCCATATCTGGATAACCATGCTAAGAACAATGCTTTAAGAGAGTTACCTTTTGATCAACAATTTGCTGTAATTAAGAATAAACATAATAAAGAACTATTAGTTACAATGAAAGAAGCAACAGAAGGCAAGAATTTTGATGCAATCATTGAAGATGAATTCTGGGGGATAAAGGATGAGCTTGCTCGTAATGCTTATTTAATGGTTTGCTGCTTTTATCAACATGGAGTTCAGATAAGACCTGAATTGCTTGCAGAGTTATCTGATGTCAATTTGGTAATCCTCTACGAGAAACTGTCGATTGCTGCTGATGGTGTAGTAGTAATAGATGATGTTGACGCTTCTCGCGGTATATATTTAGCGAGGTCGAGACATCGTATTATCGCTAGAATTGTGTGGGAACGTTGCGGAAATCTCAGTGAACGAGAAAACATTTTGCATACTGCCGTTCAAGCTTTAAACTTCAATTATGGAGTCGATCAAAAAGCTTTTGAAGCCTTTGTGAGAGCGGATACGATTATTGACGATATTGCGACGCTTGATGGTAGAACACGTTTCTTTGACTATGCGTGCAGAAAAGATCCACAAAGCCCTTACGTGCGTCAACACTATGCTCGTATGTTATTGCGTGCTGATAAGCCAGTCTTGGCTTTGGGTCAAATAGATGCAGCTATTAATCTCGCCCCGCGCACCCGGGTTCTGTATCATACTAAAGCTGAAATCGAAAAGAATCTTGCAATTTCTACTCCCAGTGAAAGATTTGCCCGAAATTATATGATACAAAGTGAAGCGAATTATGAAGTTGCACTTAATATGTATCCTGGTGATGAGTATAGTTATCAAGGATTAGCTGATCTATATTTTCGATGGGCACAACGAAGCACTTCGGATGCAGAGCAAACAGAATATCTTGCCAAAGCAGAAAGAACTATTACTGATGGTTTACGCAAGGCTAATCATCGAGATGGGCTATGGATTGTATCAGCCGAGATACAGAAATGGCTTGGCGATGAACCCTCACGGCTCCAAGCGTTAGAAAGGGCAGTATCGGAGAGTCCACAGAGTACCGTTGCGAGATATCTTCTTGGTAGAGCGTATAGGACACAAGGTAATTATGAACGCGCGATTAATATATTGGAACCTGTAGTGCGCCAGCATTTTGATGCATACCGGACGTTCGTGGAATACGCTGTTGCCATGATTCATGTGGGACAAACCTACAAACAAGCGATTGCAATGCTTGAGTTATGTAGGACCTTTGGGATGAGAGATCCCCGATATGTTGCAACTTTAGGTGGAATGATGTTCTTGAATGGCGATTTTACTAGCGCTGAAGAAGTGTTTAGAGAAGGTCAACAACGTTTTGAGCAACAAGAGTATCGCACTGTACAGTTTACTCCCCCTAATCCTGAGAATGTAGACCAACCTTATAGAATTAGGGGTAGGGTTGTTACGATTGCTAAAGGATACTGTTTTATTGAAGTACCTGAGTATCCTAATATTTTTTGCCCATACACCAAATTTAGAAACATCGTTATTTCGCAAGGAGTGTCGCTAGATTTTCAATTGGTGTTTACAGCAAGAGGCGCGATCGCAGATGATCTTAAAAGTCTCGAAGACAAAACGTCAATTTAGCGGTGGAGATATAGTATTTAGCTATGGCGTTTATGTAACTTCATCCCAACACATCCTTAACCGCCAATCGGAAGCCCGGCAGCACATCACCACCGTCAATCACATCGTCCGCCGTCAGCACCTGTGGGTCATGGGCGGGCCGGTAGATTTCCACCTGTTCACGGGGGAAGGTCAGGATCACCATCTGTGCGCCGTGTTCAATGTAAGCACGGGCCTTGCGCTGCTGCGACGCTCTTGACTGGGAATCGGAGCGTATCTCGACGGCGACCAGTGGGGGTGTGGTCAGGTAATCGGCGTCGGTCGCTTCGTTGATGGCGACTTCAGGAATGAACTTGTCGCCATCCAGCACGTGCAGGGTCTCGGTATAAACAACACCAATCGGATTTTGAGCCACATAAGCCAGAAACGCACCGACGAAAATCGAATGAATCCGACCATGCAAGGGTTTGGGTGACACCTCGACAATCTCCCCGTCGATAAAATCAAAGCGCTTGTCCGGGTGCTGCTCGGCAAAAGCCAGAAATTCCTCTGCCGACATCTGCTTCTGGGCGACCATTTCACACCTCGTCTGTTCTCTTACCCTTAGTATAAACCAGAATGTATGCGCGTAGGGAGTTCATCCGCCCGGTATTCAGACATGACGCGCGGTCAGCAGTACGGGCTTGAGGCTGCCGAAGGAGACGTTGACCCGCGTTTCGATCAGCAGGTCATTCCCGACGAAATGGCAGGTCAGGGTGTGATAGAACGGCGTTTCATACAAGCGCACCACGAGTGTCAAGACGTCTTCAGCGGTCCACGCGCCGCTGGTGGCAACGGGTGCCGCCTCAAACTCCCAGGGACCGTTGAACAGGCTGGTCTGTCCGCGCTGCCACTGGCCATAGCCAAAGGGAATCGACTCCTCTGCAAAGGCTGTCTTTACGACGATGGCACCGTCAGGACCGTCAATATTCAGGGTAATGGATTCAAGCTTCAAATCATTGGCATCGAACGTGTAAGTTTGACCCGAAATCGCTGAAGCAATGGGTGATTCAGCCGCACCCGGTACAGGAGGTCGGGCCAGACTGGATAATTTCGTGGTCAATGCGGCCTGTGCTTCGGCGTCATCCGGCAGCGCATCGGCCTGCATCGCCGGGAGCAGTTTCTCCCACGCCAGGTCCAACACCTGCTGCATATCATCCGTACCGCTGGTGATCGCCAGCACCGCATCGTGGCCGGGCATGACGATGCAGAACTGGCCGAATGCGCCATCCCCCCGGTAATTGTCGTGGCGGCAGCGCCAGAACTGATAACCATAACCCTGCGCCCAATCGCTTTCCGGGTCTGTGCCATTGGCAATATGGCTCATGGTGGCTTCCTCGACCCACGCTTGCGGCAGAATCTGTGCCCCCTGCCACATGCCCTGTTGCAGATAAAGCTGGCCGAAGCGCGCAATGTCTTCGGTCGTGATGTTCAGGCCGGTGCCGCCGACATGGATGCCCTGCGGTGATTCCTGCCAGGTGGCGCTTACGATTCCCAGCGGCTCGAACAGGCGCGGTTGCAAGTATTCGATGAGATTCTGGCCGGTGGTTTTCTGCACGATGGCCGCCAGGATGTAAGTTGCGCCGGTGTTGTACAGAAAATGTGTACCCGGCTCGCGCAGAACCGGCACGTCAAAAAAGGCTTTCGTCCAGTTACCGTCCGGGTGTTCGATCATTTTCGGAAATGTGTCGTCGACCTGCCCGGTGGACATCGACAGCAGATGGCGCACGCGCATCGCCGCCAGAAATTCGCTGACGTCGGCAGGGGCATCATCCGGGAAAAACGACAGCACCGGGTCATCAAGGGCGAAATATCCCTCGGTTATGGCCAGCCCAACCGCCGTCGAGGTAAAGCTCTTGCTGAGCGAGAACAGCATATGCGGATCATCGCGTTCATACGGCGACCACCACCCCTCGGCGACCACATTCCCATGCCGCAGCAGCATGAAGCTGTGGGTTTCGTGAACCTGATGTTCCAGCGCCTCGACAAAGGCCAGAATTGCAGCGGACGCCATGCCCTGTTGTTCGGGCGTGGTGCGGGGCAGGCTGTTTTCAATCGCGGTATGCATGGTATGGACTCCGGTTACACAGAGACGCAAGACTCCGGTCATTATAATGCCGTTGCTGGAGAAACCATATGGCCTCTATTGACCCTTCGACGGACTCAGCATCCATCGCCCCGCCGCCTGCAATCTGGTATCATTTAATGATACATGTCCAGTAGAGTTGCGCCGCTGGGGTTGATAGGTGAAACTTCCAAATCCTGATAAAGCAGTGGTGCCGGAAGCAAAAATCGTGCGCTATCTGCTCGACCTTTCCAGCGAGAACGGCAGAGCTAAAGCCCGTTTCTTTCTGTCATTTGGCTTTACAATAGACGAGTGGCGCGTTATGGCGCGGGCGCTCCAACAACATGCCAGCGACCACGAAGTCACAAAGACTGACGAACGCCCACCCTTTGGAATGCACTATATCATTGAAGGGGCGCTTCATACACCTGATGGCAGGAATCCCGCCGTGCGGGTAGTCTGGATTATTGACGAAGGCGATGATATACCCCGATTGGTAAGCGCCTATCCGTTAGCAGGAGGCTGAAATGATGCAGGAATTGGAACGGGTCGCCCTGACAGAAGATTTGCCGGAACACGGTCTGAGAGTCGGCGATATTGGTATGATCGTTCACGTGTACGGCGACCACAAAGGCTACGAAGTGGAGTTTGTCACCCTCAGCGGTGATCTGGTGGCGCTGGTTTCGGTGTATCCCAACCAGATTCGTCCGCTTGAAAACAACGAAATCGCCAGCGCCCGCCGGGTGCAAATGGTATGAGCCACTTGATCTCCAAAACACTGATCGGGCAGGTACTCGCACTGCCTGCGCGTCAGATGCGGACGGAGTATGACGACCAAGCCGATGTGCTGTATATCAGCTTTCGCAAACCGCAGCAGGCCAACGACAGCATTATGGAAGACGATGGCAACATTTACCATTACCGGGATGATGAACTGGTGGGTATTACGGTGCTGAATGCTTCGCAGAAAAACCCGGCTTGACGTAAAAACTCGCTCCGTAGAGCCGCGCCGCTGGGGTGCGTGATAAACTCATCTCAGCGGGACGGCTCTACCGGGCCACCGAACCAGAAAAACAATTCATTGACAGTAGGGGCGCCGCTTGATGCGTCCAAAACGATAGGACCATATCATGCAGCTTACCTTTCTTGGCGGGGCGGATGAAGTCGGGGCCAGCAGCACGCTGGTGCAGATGGGCGGCAAAACGCTGCTGATCGACGCTGGAATCCGCATCTCGCCCAAAACCAGCCGGGGCATCCAGACCGACCAACTGCCCGATCTCAGCCTGATTACCGAGGCGGGCGGGCCGGATTACATCCTCGTCACCCATGCCCACACCGACCATACCGGGGCACTGGCGCTGGTGGTCGAGCAGTACCCGCATGTTCCGGTCCTGGCGACGCCGCCTACGGTCGAACTCACGCGCATTTTGCAGACCGATGCCCAGCGCATCATGCAGAGCAAGCAGGATGCTGAGGGCGAACTGCCGATTTTCGACGAGATTGCGTCGGCGCGGCTGATGGATGCGTTCCAGCCGGTGCAGTTTCGCCAGCCGGTGCGGTTGGGTGATGGCTTGCAGGTGATGTATCACCCCTCCGGCCACATTATGGGGGCGGCGACGCTGGTGCTGGAAGGGGAGGAGGGCACGCTGGTGATGTCCGGCGATGTGTCGCTGGGGGCCAATCGCGCCGTCGTCAGTGCCGATCCACCCCGTATCAAGGCTGATGCACTCGTGCTGGAGAGTACCTACGGCGGCAAGCTGCACGCCATGCGCGCATCCGAGGAACGCCGCATGGTCGAGATGCTCAAGCGGGTGACGGATCGCGGCGGCAAGGCGCTGATCCCGGCGTTTGCGCTGGGACGGGCGCAGGAAGTGCTGCAAATTCTGCTGGCGTTCCGCGATGAACTGGATGTGCCGGTGTATGCCGATGGCATGGTGCGCAGCGTCTGTACGGCATATTCACGCTTTCATGAATGGCTGCCGGAAAATACCGTTCGGGCTGCCGGGGATGATCCTCTGTTTTTCCGCGGCAAGGTCAAACCGGTGAGCAGCGCGGCGGTGCGCGAACAGGTCGCCAGCAGTGACGAGCCGTGCATCGTCGTCGCCAGCAGCGGCATGTTAACCGGGGGGGCGTCGGTGGTGTATGCGCGCGCCTGGGCCGGGGATGAACGTAACGGTATCTTCCTGACCGGTTATCAGGACGAGGAAGCACCGGGGCGGTTCCTGCAAACCATGATGCGCAAGCGTCAGGCCGGGGAAGAATTTACCCTGCGCATCGACGATTCCACTGTGAGCGTGCGCTGCGAGGTCGATACCTATTCACTGTCGGCCCATGCTGATGAAAACGAACTGGTGCAGTATGCGCAGTCGATGGGCGCGGAAGAAATTATGCTGGTGCATGGCGACCCCGGTGCGCGACACAGCCTGGCAACGGCGCTGCGGCAGCGTGTCAAACGGGTGCAGACTCCGCGCATCGGTCAGACGATTACGTTCGCATTTGCCAAACGGCCCTGGGCGCTGGGGCAGATCAAAACCGGCGAGGAAGCCCGCCCACTGGATCCGGCGGAACTGTGGGCGCAGTTGAAGGATCAGGCCGGGAGCTTTTTCAGCGCGCGTGAACTGGCGCAGATGTGGTGGGGTGATGCCGAACGTCACGCCGAAGCGGTTTCCGCCCTGACCGATGACATTCATTTTGCGGCGGACTGGCGGCGGCGCGGAACATTTCAGGTGCATTCCGCCGAGCAGGTGGCCCGCAAACAGCGCCAGTTGGCGATCATGCTGGCAAACCCCGATCTGGTCGGCAAATTGATCGTCCTGCGCGACAGCAATGGCCGCCCGCGTGTGGGTATCGTCGTCAACGCCAGCGCGGATGCGTTCGAGGCGCAGGTACACGGGGCAAAGGGGCGTCATTATCCCGCCGACGCACTGTTGTGGGTCATTGGCACGTGGGAAAAGGTCGATGATGACCGGGGGCAGATGGCGAACCTCAAGCTGATGCTGGATGAGACGCAGAAGTGGCAGGATACACTGCTGCCGTTTGCCCGCCGTCAGCAGCTGGCCGAGGCTGCCCAGCCGGTTAACCCCGCGGACTTGCTGCCCGATCCGCTGCCGGATGAGGTCAGCCACGAACAGGCCCTGCTCACCATCGTGCTGGCGCTGGCGCAGGATGGCGCGTCGCTCGAACCCGGCGGTCTGCTGCCGAAGCGGGCGCTCAAGGATGGCCCCATCGAGCAGAATCAGGCGCGTGACCTGGCCTTCAGCGCCTTCCCGCCCAAAGCCCGGCTGCGCAAGGTCGGCATGGACATTCACCGCAAGCGCCTGACGCTCACGTTCGATTTTCCGCTTCCGGCGCAGCGGCAGTATGCCGATGTCATCGAACAGTTGATGACGCAGACCGGATGGGACGTGCAGGTCAACCCCGGCATCAACCAGCAGGCGTTGGGCGCGGCGGTGGATGAACTGCTGCCCGCTGGCGGACGCATCACCAAAGGCCCATCGTTCTATCTCAATCAGGGCGAAGTCGCGGTGGAGGTCGCGGGCGTGGCCGATGTGGCGGCGTTGCAGCGCGCCTACCATGACCTGACCGGATTCCGTCTGCGTGTCGGCGGCGATCAATCCGACGGTGATACACCATCCGTACAACCCGAAACATCACCGGGCCGCGAACCCATCGAAATTAATGCGGCGTATGGGCTGGTTCGGCAGGCGCTGGAACCGCTGGGGCTGTACAAGGCGGGGCTGAAGCAGGGTGGGCTGGTGCTGACGTTTATCTCGCCGCAGGTGGGGGAGCGCCATCTGGATCGCATCCGCGCCTTATCCGAAGAAACCGGCTATGCCATCAGCATTCACCCGCACCCCAACCAGCAGCAGATATTGCAGATCGCCGCGCAGCTTATACGTGAGGCCGGTTGGCGCGTGACCAAAGGGCCGGGCATCCATGTCGCACGCGCCGAAGTCTCCGTCAAGCTGGCCAACGAACCCGACTCCGCCACCTTCGAGCAGGTGCGTAACCGACTGGCCAATCAGACAGGTTACTCGCTGGTGATGGGGTGAGCGATTAAGCTTTTTATGTATCTGTGTGGAGTATAATAGGGCAAACAGTGCGGAGATGATCGTATGAGCGAGACGACCAAAACCCCACCAACGCTCGAAGATCTGCGGCAGCGGCGTGACGAGATCATGGCGCTGATGGAGCGGTACGGTATATCGTCGGTGCGTGTCGTAGGCAGTGTGGCACGCCACGAGGCAGGCCCGGATAGTGATGTGGACCTGCTCATATCGTTTCCTGCCAATCGCAGCGTGTTTGACCTGGTTGGCCTGTGGCTGGATATTAAGGAACTGCTGGGCTATGAAGTCAGCTTGATTCCTGACAGCGCAAAAGATGAACAGTTTATGCAATCGGTTCTGGAAGATGCTGTTGCTTTATGAGCAAAAAGTCATCCACCGATTATCTGCGAGATTTACTTCTGGAACTGGATGATATTGCTGCGTTCACGACCGAAGGCAAGCAGCAGTTTGTGCGTGACGCCAAAACACGCAAAGCCGTTATCCGTTCTTATGAGGTGGTCGGTGAAATCGCGAAGCGTCTGCCGGTGGAGTTGCGCCGGGCGAATTCACCCGTGAACTGGCAAATGTTGATCGGTTTCCGCGATTTTCTGGCGCACCACTATGAAGAAGTCATTCTGGAAAATATCTGGGCCGCCGTCGAGGACTTGCCCAATTTGCGGGCGGCGGTAGAGGCGATGCTGGCGGACCTGGACGATGCGGGCGACGAGGAGACGGAATCATGAGTGAGACGACCAAAACCCCACCGACACTCGAAGACCTGCGCCAGCGGCGTGACGAGATCATGGCGCTGATGGAACGGTATGGGGCGTACAATGTGCGCGTGTTTGGCAGCGTGGCGCGGGGCGATGCTGGGCCGGACAGCGACGTGGATTTGCTGATTTCTTTCCCACAAAATAAGAGTATGTTCGAATTGGTGGGCCTGTGGCTGGATATACAGGAACTCATCGGTTATGAGGTTAGCCTGATTACAGATGGACTGGACGATAAACGATTTATGGACTCTGTTTTGCAGGACGCTGTAGCCTTATGAACGACTCTGAGCAGCAATATCTTCGCGATCTACTGACGTATCTTGTCGATGTAGAAACATTTACAGTCAACGGACAGGATAGTTTCCTTCGTGATCGCAAGACTCAATTTGCTGTTATTCGTGCTTATGAAGTGATCGGCGAAATCATTAAACGATTGCCAGACGGTTTGCTGGCGAGCCAACCGCAGATGGATTGGCGAAGACTGGTACGTTATCGAGATTTTCTGGCACATAATTACGAGAAAATCGACTTGAACTATGTCTGGGCCGCCGTCGAGGACTTGCCCAATTTGCGGGCTGCGGTGGAGGCGATGCTGGCGGACCTGGGCGATGCGGGCGACGAGGAGACGGAATCATGAGTGAGACGACCAAAATGCCACCGACACTCGAAGACCTGCGGCAGCGGCGTGACGAGATCATGGCGCTGATGGAACGGTATGGGGCGTACAATGTGCGTGTGTTTGGCAGCGTGGCGCGGGGCGATGCCGGGCCGGACAGCGACGTGGATTTACTGGTAAACCTAACTGACGGTAAGAGCATGTTTGATTTAGTTGGGCTATGGCTGGACTTGCAGGAATTGCTTGGGCGTGAAGTGAGCCTGCTCACCGAACATGACAGAATGCGGGAAAGACTTCGTATAAATATCATGCGTGACGCAGTAGCCTTATGAGTGAGATAGAGGACTATCTGCACGATATTCTGATTCACCTGAATTACGTGGAGCAATTTACCTCCGAGGGGAAGAATGCGTTTTTACAAGACGAGAAGACTCAATTTGCGGTCATGCGTGCCTATGAAATCATTGGCGAGATTGTAAAGCGTCTTCCTGCGAGTCTGTTATTAACTCAGCCACAAATGAACTGGCAAACGCTGCGGCGATTTCGGGACTTTCTGGCTCATAATTATGGTGATATTGATCTGGTCACAATCTGGGCCGCCGTCGAGGACTTGCCCAATTTGCGGGCGGCTGTCGAAGCGATGCTGGCGGAACTGGACGATGCGGGCGATGAGGCACATGAATAAGACCATGCAACCGGGAGCAAAACGAACGTGAGATTGGAAAATCGGGTGGCGCTGGTGACCGGCGGCGGGTCGGGCATTGGCCGGGCGACAGCGCTGCGGCTGGCCCAGGAAGGCGCACGAGTCGCCGTTGCGGATATTCAGGCGGACGACGGCCACGAAACGGTGCGGCAGATCGAGGCGGCTGGTGGGGCAGGGCTGATGATTCAGGCCGATCTGGCACAGGTGAGCGAAACCGAACGTGCGGTGCAGGCCACCGTGGAACAGTTCGGCCAGCTGAATATTCTGGTCAACAACGCGGCGGTCATGGTGGAAAAGCCGATTACCGAAACGACCGAAGCGGACTGGGATCGCATCACCGGGGTCAACCTGAAAGGGACGTTCTTCTGCGCCAAGTATGCCATCCTGCAATTTCAGCGGCAGGGCAGCGGCGGCAGCATCATTAATATGGCATCGGTGAACAGCTTCTATGCCGAGGGCGGCATCGCGGCCTACGCCACAACCAAGGGCGGCATCGCACAGCTGACGCGGGCACTCGCCATCGACCACAGCGCCGAGGGTATCCGCGTCAATGCCATCTGTCCCGGCTGGATCGAGACACCGATGAACGCCAATTTTTTCGCGCAGGGGCCGCACATACGTGAACAGGCCGGGCGCTTGCACGCGATCGGGCGCATCGGCCAGCCAGAGGAGATCGCCAACGCCGTGCTCTATCTCGCATCGGACGAAGCTTCGTTTGTGACCGGCACGCTGCTCACGGTTGATGGGGGCTTTTCGGCAGGGCTGGCCCCGGCACTGGGCGTCGTGCTCTGATTGTGCGTCAGCGCCGGGGATACGCTTCAGGTCAGGATTATCGCGGTGTGATGCGGGCGAATTCTGGCCATTGCAGCGCAAAATCCAGCTTTTTCGCCAGCAGGGTCTGGAAGTCGCTCAGATGCTGGGCGGTATTGCGCACCTGACGCGGCGACAGGTCATTGTTCAGGCAGTAGGCAGCCAATGCGCCCGCCGCTTCGCCGATATTCCACTCCACCGGATGCAGCCGGTAGCAGCCATTGGTAATGTGTGTCACCCCCAGGTTCTTGCATGCCGGCAGCATATTCTCCATCCGCACCGGAATCAGCGCGCCCAGCGGAATCTGGAACGGGTAGCTGCTGATGTCGACATAGGTGCGGGGGGCGGTGCTGGGGTGCAGGTCAATGCGGTAGCTGCCGGTGCCGACCGTATCGTGGAAGATTTCCGCGCCGATCAGGCTGCCGCGCTGCTCCACACCGACATGCTGCTCGGTAACGGTGAATTCGGCCTGCATGCGCCGCGACTCGCGCACATAGACGTATTTCGCCAGCCCGTCTTCGGTGCCCACAATGTCATGGCGCAGCCGTAAACCGGGGTAGCCGTATCCGCCATCATGGCGCGGCGCTTCGGTCTGCATCCAGTACAGGAAGGAATACGTCAGCTGGCGGCACTGGCGCAGATTCTCTTTAACCTCGTCCTCCGAAACACCCAGCAGCGGCCCCAGCCAGTAATCAATCTGCGGCCAGTTCACCAGGGTGATGTCGCTGCGGAACACGCCTTCGGGATAATAATCCTTGTTCAGGATGCGCCGGTAATGCCAGAAATCATGATTGCGGTTGAAGTCGGTATTGCCGTCGCTGTCGAACACAGCGCGATAGCGGGTGGCCAGCGAGATCGGGTTGACATCGTGCCAGCTTAACTGCTTGTCCGGCCAGAAATCCGCCTGATAGCTGTTCCAGAAATCATAGTCTTCCGGCTTGTCGATCGTGTGATCTTCACCGGGCAGCCAGTCCATAGCGAAGCACCATGTCACCGCCTGCTGGTCCAGCGGCTGCGGTTCGCCGTCGACAGCGTGGAGTTCCCCGGTCTGGTCCTTGCTCTCTGCGCCGATAATATGCTCGATGTTTGCCAGTTCCAGCAGGTCGCCCAGCTCGGTGGCGTCGATGATATAGGGCGCAGTCAGGACGGTTTCCGCATCCGTCAGGCTGTTGCGGACGGTCACAGCGCGAATGCGGTCGCCATCCGTTTCGGCAGCGATGGCGCGGGTGTTGAGCAGGATGTCTAGCTGCTGACCGGCGCGGAAGGGGGCCAGCATCCCCTCGATGACCGCCAGCGCAACACGCGGTTCGTGGCACAGGCGGCTGACGTTGCCGTTGCCGGGGTTCAGGTTGACGATGCGGCGGGCTTCGTTGGTCAGGGGGTAGTAGGTGCGGTAGTAATCGCGCACCCCTTCGGCGAACTGGCGATAGCTGTTGGTCGCGCCGTAACGCTCAATCCAGGGATGTTCATCCGGTGGCACGGCCTGCGCGGTCAACTGCCCGCCGATCCAGTCGGTTTCCTCGGTCATAATCACGGTTCTGCCCAGCCGCAGGGCTGCCAGCGCCGCCGCGACTCCGCCCGTGCCGCCGCCGATAATCACAATATCTGCTGCACGTTCTTTCATAAGAACTGTCCTTTCGGTCGTGCTAACCACTATTGCAAGTAATGTTTCGCCTCTAATTCGCGTCGTCCGGTGTAAGCGCGATGGCGATTTGATGTTTTAGCTGTTTTGACCCCTCTCCAGACCTCCCCGCCTTAATGGAACGCTTCGCAGAATTCAGGCAGGAAGCTAGAACCAGCGACTGAATCCTCCCCTGAATTCGGGGGAGGTGACGCTTCAGCGTCGGAGGGGGTGAAGGAGATTCACAGCAGATCATGCGCTTCACTCGCTAACCACGGGCAACGCTTAAGGGCGGCCCATAAGCCCCCTTACCATGAACCGTTGATCAAGGTCACTACGCCTTGTAGACAAACCCGGCAGCTTCGGACCACTCCTGAATCGGGTTTGGCCCCCCGCTGACGCTGAATTCTTCATCATCGCCGATGGGTTCCCCGACCAGATAGCGTCCCATCGGGTCAAGCTGTTCGACCATCTCCGGAGGCTGCTGCCGGTAATCCGTGGGGCGCATCCAGCTGTAGGAATAGCCGAACATGACCGCTTTACGCGTGCGTCCGGAGCGATTGGCGGCCCCGGCATGATACGTACGATTTTCAAAAATCAGGCAGTCACCGGGGTTGAGCAGCGGCTCGACGCAGTTTTCCGGATCAACCTGACCTTCGGGAATATGCATCGCTTCGGTCAGATGATTGGTGCCCGGTGCAACCAGCGTCACCCCGGTGTTGGGTTCGCTCAGGTCGGTCAGGTAATAGGCGCACTTGAGCGAATGCCGGGGAATATGGGCGTGGCCCAGGTCGCGCATGGACGTGTAATGATCGCGGTGCCAGCCGGGCAGACGCCAGGTGAGGGGGGCGTCATCCGGGTCGGCGTAACGATAGATAAGGTGCGAGGTCATTAGATTGAGGTGCGGCCCCAGAAGCTGAACGACCAGCGGGAAGGTCTGAGGATGGGTGAGCAGCGGCAGATAGGCGTCGTCCATCGAGGCGCAGTTGCGGAACCCGTCGTACAGGCCATCTTTGGTCTGCTGGCGATTGGTGCGCGTCTCGCTGGCGATCAGCCGGTCGCTGGCGGCGATGAGCTGCTCGATGGTATCCGCGTCCAGCACATTGCGGACCACCAGATAACCCTCGTCGTCGAATTGTCGCTTTTGTTCCGGTGAAAGAGGCGTGAATTCTATGGGCATGAATGACCTTTCAAACAAGTTTCTTGACAGAACCGGGCGAACAACTATATATTATTGACACGCGTTAGGTATCACGCGTTATTATAAATCAGTTTTGTTTTTTACGCCAGAAAGACCATTTTGAACGCAAAACGACCAACCCAGGCCGATGTGGCGCGTAAGGCGGGCGTCTCTCGCGGAACCGTTTCGATGGTATTGAACGACCGCACCGATGGCCGTGTGCCCATCAGCGAGGAGACACGCGTACGGGTGCAGCAGGCTGCCGCCGAACTCGGTTATGCGCCGAACCCGGTCGGGCAGATGCTGGCGCAGGGGAGCAATCATCTGGTTGGTGTGTTCGTGTATCGCCAGGAATTTCCGTACGAAGCCGACGATTTTTTCTTCCCATACCTGACCGGTATCCAGCGGGAGGCCAGCGCCCAGGAATACAACGTCCTGTTGTTCACGCGGCATCAGCTTACCGAAGCGGGAGTCTACAACAACTCGATGAATTCACTGCTGCTGGCGGATGGCTCTGTGCTGCTGGGTGACTATACCGACCGGCAGGAGCTGCGCCGGCTGCATGATGAAGGGTATCCGTTTGTGTATATCGGGCGGCGCGAGGTACCCGGCTGCCAGATCAACTGGGTGACTCACGATTATCGCATCGGCTCGGCAGAAGGGGTGCGCCACCTGCTCGAAATGGGCCATCGCCGTTTCGCCTTCCTCAGTACGCCGCCGGGGCACGAGCCGCAGCTAGACAAACTGGCCGGGTGCCGCGAGGCGCTAGACGCGTACCCGGACGCGCAGTTGATGGAATACGATTATGACGAGTTTGATCCGCCGCCCACATTGGTCGAGGATCTGGCGCGTGCGCAGGTTACGGCGCTGCTGTGTGATGCCCGCACATTGTTTGAAAATGTGCTCCACCAATTGCACAAGGCGGGGGTAAAGGTACCCGCAGACATGTCCGTGCTGTCGATGACAACAGCTACTAACAGCCTGCCATACGCGCTGCGCCCCTCGTATGTGCTGCTTGATCAGCAGGGGGTGGGGGCGGTGGCGACCCGTATTCTGGTCGAGCAAACGCAGGGTAAGTCGAAGGGCCCGCAGCAGATTCTGATGCCGTGTAAATTTGTACCGGGTGAAACGACTGGCCCGCCCAAAAAATGAATCTTCCGGCGCATTTGCCGTTAGAGATTATGAAAAAGTTTTTAGAGGAGATATACGAATGAAGAAACGCTTAACTCTGTTGGTGGTGCTGGCAACCCTGCTGGCGCTCAGTCTGGCACCTGCGCTGGCGCAGGACGATGTCGTTGAAATTCACTTCATGAACTGGTGGGATGCCTCCCGCGAACAGTTGATGCTGGACCTGATCGCCCGCTTCGAAGCGGAAAATCCCGGCATTCGCGTCATCAACGAGGTGCAGCCCTGGGATAACCGCGCTGAACTGGTTTCAACGGCCATTTCCAGCAGCAATCCCCCCAGCATCATCATGACCAACCGCATGGAAACCTTCCAGTTTGCGGGTCTGGGCCTGCTGGCCCCCATTGACCAGTTTGTCGAAGAATCCGGCCTGGACCTGGACGTCTTTTATGAAGGCGAACTGGGCAACCAGTACTGGCAGGGCGAACTGTATGCGCTGCCGATGCCAACCGCGGGCGGCCTGACCGGGATGTTCTTCTACAACAAGGATATGCTGGCCGAAGCTGGTTTCGACAGCGCGCCGGAAACCTGGCAGGAGCTGCGGGCCGTTGCCGAGGCGATTACTGTCGGTGACGCCATGGGCGTCGAGACGCTGGGTGTGGATGTCGGCACGACCGGCGAAGCATTCGTCAACTGGCTGTACACCAATAACGGCAAGTTCGTCAGCGACGATGCGCGCACGCTGGAATTCAACAGCCCCGAAGGTATCGCCACGCTGCAATGGATGATTGACTTCACCAATGAAGTTAACGGCGGTATCGAGAACATGACGGACTTTTTCCAGGCGCAGGACTTCACCGCTGGCGATCATCCGTTTTACCGCGACGAACTGGCGATCATGGGCATCAACACCTCCAACTTTGGCCACCTGAACGCCAACGATCCTGAGCTGTATGCCGATACGGACAGCTGGGGTGTGATGCTGCGGCCCTACAATGGCGAGAATCCGGATGCGACACACGCCGGTGTGGTGGGTTATTCGCCGGTCGGTGGCTGGGGTTACACTATCCCTGTCGCCAATTCGCCGGAAGTTCAGGCCGCGGCCTACAAGTTTGCCGAATTCCTGGGCGCGAACGAACAGGGTGGCTGTGTGTTCCTGTTTGAACAGAGCCGTCCTTCGCCGGTGAAATCGTGCAACGAGAACGAAGCCTACTACGAAGCCAACCCCTACTGGGACACCGTTCTGGAAGGCCTGTCCATTGACGTGGCCGTGCCGATCACCCCGGTGCAGGCGCAGATCACCGACATTCTGAACGCCAAAGTCGAAGAAGCTTTCTTCGGCGCGCTGACCGTGGAAGAAGCGCTCAACGAAGCGGCTGAAGAAGGTCAGGCCATTCTGGACGAGTTCTGGAGCAGCGTCGATGGCTGAGGCACAGCCTCTGGTACAGCAAGACAGTCAGGCCCCGTGGCGGGCCTGGCTGACCAAATTCTGGTTTCAGCACCGGAGCTGGATTGGTTTTCTGTTTATTGCGCCCTGGTTCCTGTCGTTCCTGCTGTTCGACCTGATGCCATTTTTTGCCAACCTGTACCTGAGCTTTACGGATTATTCCATCGGGCCCGTTCAGCCGAATTGGGTTGGATGGCAAAACTATATAGAAATCTTTACCAAGGACGAGATCTTCGCCAAAAGCGTTGGCAACACGGTGTACTACATGGCGTTCAGTGTGCCGCTTAGTCTGGCGCTGGCGTTCGTCATTGCGCTGCTGCTGAACACCCGCATTCGTGGCATGCAGATTTTCCGCACCATCTACTATCTGCCCACGATTGTGCCGGTGGTCGCCGCCGCCATCATCTTTTCCGGTTTGCTGAACACCCGCTACGGGTTCATCAACCAGTTTCTGGTGGCCGTCGGGCTGGACCCGGTGCGCTGGCTGTCGCGTCCGGAATGGATCAAACCATCACTCATCATTATGAGTCTGTGGGGTTTTGGCGCGCAGATGGTCATTTTCCTGGCCGGTTTGCAGGGTATCCCGCAGGAATTGTACGAAGCGGTGGCGATTGACGGTGGCAATGGCTGGCACCGGCTGCGCCATATCACGATCCCGCTGATGACGCCGACCATCTTCTTTAACCTGATTATCGGTATTATCGCCAGTTTTCAGGTGTTCACCCAGGTCTTTGTCCTCATCGACTCCGATGGTGGACCGCTTCAGGCTGGCCTGGTTTATATGATGAATGTGTATAACAACGCCTTCCGCTACTTCCGCAAAGGCTATGCCGCTGCGCTCTCGGTCATTCTGTTCCTGATCATCCTCGTCTTTACGCTGATTACGGTGCGCACGTCCGACCGGTGGGTGTTTTATGGTGATGACGATGATCGCTAGGAGGCCCCACCATGATTGAAAACCCGACCGCCCGGATTTTTCGCCAGTCGCTCATCTACTTTGTGCTGAGCATTGGCGCGCTGGTCATGATCTTCCCGCTGGTGTGGACCGTTTCCACGTCGCTCAAGACACCGGACAAAGTGACCCTGCGCACGATTGAACTGATTCCGGACCCCGTCGCTTTCGAGAACTACACGGAGATTTTCACTGAGCAGCCGATTGTCCGCTACACGCTGAACACCCTGATTCTGGTCGCGGCGGCGGTCTTTGGCGGGCTGGTGCCGTGTTCGCTGGCGGCTTATGGCTTTGCCCGTATTCCGTTTCCGGGGCGCAAAATGCTGTTCGGCATACTGCTGGCGACCATGATGCTGCCGTACGTCGTGCAGTTGATTCCGCTGTTTATCTTTTTTGACCGCATCGGCTGGGTGGGCACCTTCTGGCCGTTGATTCTGCCGCGTGTGCTGGGGCACAACGCCTTCTATATCTTCCTCATGCGCCAGTTTTTTAAGGGCATCCCCGGCGACCTGTTCGACGCAGCCCGCATTGACGGAGCGTCCGAAGTGGGCGTCTGGTGGCGTATCGCCGTGCCGATGTCCAAGCCGGTGATGGCGGCTGTGGCGATCTTCGCCTTTCAGTTCGCGTGGAACGACTTTCTCTACCCGCTCATTTACCTGGGCACCAGCCAGTCGAACTGGACGCTGGCGATTGGCCTGAATGCGCTGCAAGGCTTCGAGGGTGACGAGAACACGCTCAATGTGATGATGACGTTCTCGGTGCTGATGCTGCTGCCGATGCTGATCGTATTCTACTTCGGGCAGAAATATCTCATTCAGGGTGTTTCCGTCACCGGCGTAAAAGGCTGACATGGACCGGGCAGGGGAGGGCTGTTTGGGATGCTCTCCCACCGGTGCTACCCATAAGGTATCCATATCCACAACCTGCGACGGAATCCTCCCCTGAGTGTGGGGGAGGTGACACTTTCGCGCCGGAGGGGGTCGCCCCCGGCGGTAGCTTTATGTTTTCTCCAGGATGGGAATATAGGCCCCGTTTTCATCGCCGAAGGTCCGCGTGACATGCCAGCCGGTTTCGCTCAGCAGGTCGCGCATTTCATCGGGCGACACCAGCAGCAGGTCAAACCAGGGCGTTGCATACTGATGAAACCGCACGCGGATACGCACCTGACCGGCCAGGCGTCCACGCTGCCGGTTTTGTTCATGATAGGCCAGATGCGCCGGGTCAGTGGCGCCATAGGGGTTGAGTGCGGCGGCAATAATGCGTCCCTGATCGGTCGTGAGGCCATGAAAACGCCGCAGCAGCCAGCGCGCCCGTTTCGGGGTGCCCATCATGCCGAAGCTGCCCCACAGCGTGATGGTGTCGAACAGACCAAGCGACCGGCTGAGCTGGGTGATGGATAGCGCACGGGCATCGCGCACACCGCGTTCGCGGCACACCTGCACCGCCAGCGGCGAAATATCGACCGCGACCAGGTCGTGCCCCTGCTGCTGAAAATGGAGCGCGTGCCGCCCCGCACCACAGCCGATATCGAGCACACGGCCCTGCACATAGGCGCTGGCTTCTCGCTCAGCCGGTGGCCAGGACTCGTATGGCGCGAAATACAGGGCGGGGCCCCTGCCGAGGCTGACATAGCCATCGTCTCGCTCGTAAACTTCTGGCTCCTGGGAGCCGCGCAGGTTGGCGGTCAGCAGTTGTCCGAATGCATCCTGTTCGGGTCGCATGATTCAAGGATCCTGTGCCGGTGACTACTGCCTCCATTATACAGCGGCCCTTTGACAGCCGCCTGGCCCTCGTCGCCCGGCACCGGGTGATCCTGTTCAGGCCCCGTCTCTGAATTTCGGGGAGGGCGGGGGAGGGGTCACAAAGCGACTTTGCCTCAGCAGCCAGCTGCTTCGATCCCCCTCGCGCCCGGCCAATGATGTTATGACGGCAGCCACCAGCGCGTCCACAGCAGGCCGCACTGATCGGTGGTGGATTCCGGTTTCTGATAGTAAATGGTCATGATGCTGCCATCGCCAAGTTCGACACTCGCCGGATACCCCAGGTCATGATCCGGGCCATCGTCGCGCAGCACATAGTCGTAGCTCCAGCTTTCGCCCCCATCCAGGCTGATCATCGCGTGTTCGCCATAGGGTTCCAGCCGGTAGCCATAGACGCAGATCAGCGCGCCGGATGAATGGACCAGCAGGTGGGGTGGCGACCCATGAAATGCCAGCGGTTCCACCGGCGTCCAGGTTGCACCCCCATCGGTCGAGACGGTCTGCATCATCGAAAAATGCACCAGCCCCAGTTCTTCCAGGTTGACATCGTCGTTGCGCATGTTTTGCAGGCGAATGTGCGCGACCAGTTTGCCGTCTGGCAGTTCGGCCACGTGCGGTTCGTGGTAGTTGCCCGGCAAGGTGCCTTCATACAGCGGGATCGTCCCTTTATGCGTCCAGGTCTTGCCGTCGTCGCTGCTGGTGAGGGCAGCGATGCAGCCGGGTTCCAGTTCGTCGCTGAACATCTGCTTGCCGAAGTAGAGCAGGTCGCCCGATTGCAGGCGAATCGGACCGTGGGGCGCATTCACCGGCACCTTGACCTTTGGTTCCCACGTTTCGCCGCCGTCGGTGCTGTTGCGCACCCACGACCCCATGCAGCGTTCCAGCGCGTCGTCCGTGTAACGGGCAAAGGCCGCCCGCCAGCGTTCCACCCGTTCTTTGTCGGGCATCTGTTCGTAGGTTGCGCCGGAATGGGTGCGAATGTCGCTGGTGAACCACGAGACCAGCATCTTGTCGCCGCCCAGCGAGATGACCCCGGCGTCGCGGTCGTCGAGCGAACTGTCGTTAATGACGCGCGGGCTGGTCCAGGTTTTGCCATCATCGTAGCTGTAGCTGATGATGGTGCGGCCAAATGGACAGACGTGCCCGTTGCGCAGGCCGGAAGCGACCACGACCAGCGTGCCATCGTCCATCCGGGCGATGCTGGGCCAGCCACAATAGCCGAAGAAATCCTCTGGCATGGCAAAGATGATGCCATGTTCTGCCTTGACCTGCTGATTTTTCTGGGTGATTTCGATCATTTTTTGCCCCGAAAAGGTAAATTGGTATACTTATCGTACCATTATACCTATGCTCATCTTTCCCGCCACATTTAGAGAGGAATACCTGTGCCAGCACGCTATCCACGGACTATTCTGGCAACGTGCGTCGTGCCCTGGGATGAGCAGGAAAAGCTGCTCGAAGCGGTGTTTCGTGATGAAATCCGCTACCTGCAAGGACTGGGCCTCGATCATCTCTACATCTTCGGCACTGCGGGCGAAGGCTACGCGGTGGATACCCCTCGCTTTCGGGAAGTGGTTGCTGTGTTCGCCGATGAAACACAGGGCAAGCCCATACAAACGCAGGTTGGCGTCATTGGCCTGTCGACCGCCAACGTCATCGAACGCATTCGGATCGCGTATGAAGCCGGTTTCCGCACCTTTCAGATCTCGCTGCCGGCGTGGCGCGGACTCAACGACGTGGAGCTGCGGCGCTACTTTGACGACGTGTGTGGCGCTTTCCCCGACTGCAACTTTCTCCACTACAATCTGGGGTCGGCGTATCGCACCCTGACCGCCGACGATTACCGCGTGCTGGTTGACCGGGTGCCTAACCTGGTTGCCACCAAAAACACATTTGTGGATGCCGGTAACCTCATCGACCTGATTCAGAACGTGCCGGAACTGCAACACTTTCTGGGCGAGTCGAATTATCCGCATGGCTGTATGACGGGTACCTGTTCGCTGCTGCCTTCGATCAGTCTGGCCCTGCCGGGTATGACGCGCGCTTTGTACGACGCGGGGCAGGCGGGGGACGTGCAGCGCCTGTTCGAGCTTCAGCACCAGATACGGCTGTTCACACGGCAGGTGCTGGGGCCGCTGCTGCGCCAACGCCGCATTGATGGGGCCTATGACAAGCTGCTGCTGCGGTTATCCGGCTTCGAGGCGATGCCGCTGCGTCTGCTGTCGCCATATCAGGGTTTTGACGAAGACGACTATCAAGCTTGCAAACAACGACTGGACGCCTACCTCGCGCAAAGGAGCAACTGATGGAACGCTATATTGCGATTGACAATGTCTGTGCCTGGCCGAATCTCACCCTCATGCCGGATGGCTCGGTCGTCGCGACGATTTTCAACCAGCCAACGCATGGCGGATGCGAAGGGGATGTCGACTGCTGGGTCAGCACGGATGAGGCGCGGATGTGGCACTATCTGGGCACCCCGGCCCCCCATGAACCAACCACCAATCGTATGAACGTCGCCGCCGGGCTGGCGCGGGATGGGTCGCTGGTGGTGCTGGCCGCTGGCTGGACCAATCGCCCGCCCACGACCGAGCCGAAAAAGGTCTTTTTCCAGGACTCCGAGATTTTGCCCGCCTGGGTGTGCCGCTCGACTGATGGTGGACGCACGTGGCAGCACACCGACCAGATCGAGTTTCTGGAGGGACCGAGTGTTTATCCCATGCCGTTTGGCGACATCGTGCAGCTGGCGGATGGCGCGCTGGGGGTCTCGCTGTACGGGCGCGATAAAGTGGATGTGGCGGATGGTATTTCCGCGCATCTGTATGTCAGCCTCGACGATGGGCGGTCGTGGCAGCATCGCAGCGTGATCGGCGCGGGTGACTATAACGAAACCAATCTGCTGACTCTGCGCAGCGGGCGTTTGCTGGCCGCGGCCCGCACCTGGAACGACCATCATCTGGAGATTTTCTACAGCGATGATTCCGGCCAGACGTGGGCGTCCAGCGGGGTTGCTTCGCTGGCGGGGCAGCATCCGGCCCATTTGCTGGAACTGGCCGATGGTCGCGTGCTGCTGGTGTATGGCCTGCGCAATCCGGGCCTGTATGGGGTTGCCGCCCGCCTGAGCAGTGATGGCGGCCAAACATGGGGCTTGCCGCAGGTGCTTGTCAATCTGGGGGCGGATAGGGTAGATTGTGGTTATCCAGCGAGCGTGCAGCTGGCGGACGGAACCATCGTGACCGCCTACTACGCCGCCTCCGCAGAGTCGCACCATCGCTATCACATGGGCGTCGTGCGCTGGCAGGCACCGGAGTAAAATTTGCAGGATTGGTATACAGATAGTACCATTCAACCACTGTACTCAAGTTACGCGCAACAACTCTTGATATTCTTTAGAAGGAGGAACCATGAGACATTACTTCCGTTGGGTCAGTTTGATGTTCATTGTCAGCATTTTGCTGGTGCCTTTTGCCTCATACGCACAGGATGATCCGGTGATCATCCGCATGAACACATCCACCGGTAAGGGCACACACTATAACCCGCTGTGGTTTGTCGGCACGGGTTCCCAGTGGCACACCTTCCCCTGGCTGTTCCCGGGCCTGATGTTCTTCACCGAATCCAGCGAAATGAAGCTGCATCTGGCTGAAGACATGCAGGTGAACGACGACGCCACTGTCTACACCTTCACCCTGCCTGCCGACGCGGCCTGGACCGATGGCGAACCGCTGACCTCCGCTGATGTCAAGTTCACCTACGAACTCCTGTCGAACCCCGCCATTCAGGACTTTGGCGCGACCTTCGGCATGGGCAATGGCATTGCGACATCGGGCATCATCGGCTACGAAGCCTATGCCAACGGTGAAGCAGATGGCATTTCCGGCATCGAAACCCCGGATGATCAGACCGTGATCTTCAACCTGGAACAGCCGAATGGCGTGTTCACGCGCAACCTGTACGTCTTCATCATGCCGGAGCATGTCCTGGGCGACGTGCCGGTCGAAGAACTGCCGGAACATCCTTTCATGGATAACCCGGATGTGTCCTCCGGCCCGCTGCAATTTGTCCAGTATGTGGTCGATGAATACCTGGAATTTGATGTCTGGAAAGACGGCTGGTGGTCAACCACCCCGCAGTTCGACAAGATCATCTTCTTCCAGAGCGATCAGGAAGCATCCTTGAACCGTCTGGAAACAGGTGACCAGGACCTGCACGTCTATGGCAACCCCGCCCAGAGCGAACGGTTTACGGGTAACGCCGAGATCGAATCGATTATCGTGCCGGGTGTTGGCATTCAGGCGCTGCACCTCAACCAGCGTCAGGAAATGATGCAGGATGTCCGCGTGCGTCAGGGCATTGCCTATGCGCTCGATCAGGATGTCATCATCGACTTCATGACCGAAGGCAACAGCACCCAGATCGACTCCGGTATTTTCGGGCCGGACTGGGCCGTTGCTTCTGACCTGGAAGACTATGCCTACAACCCGGACCAAGCCCGTGCCCTGTTCGAGGAAGCTGGCTGGGACTTCGACAACAACGTGATCCGTTACGTCACCACGGACCCCGAAGGCGACCTGCTGGCACTGTATGTACAGGGTGCGCTGGCCGAAATCGGCGTTCAGGTTGAACTGACGTCCACCGCTGGTGGTAGTATTCTGGACACGTACAACTCCGGTGAGTACGAGATGGGTGGCATTGGCGGTGGTTCGCTGGCTGCTGATCCGTCAGTCGCCGCTGGTTACTTCCTGTGCGGCAGCACCTGGGGCAACTGGGACGGTTACTGCAACGAACATTTCGACGAACTGGCCGCTGAAGGTATCACCCTGGTCGACCCCGAAGATCGTGCACCGATCTATCAGGAGATGTCTGCCATCCTCAACGCAGACGTGCCGTGGGTCTTCCTGCACAGAGCACCGGTTTCGTTCCAGAAGAATGTTCGGCTGAAAGGCTTTGTGCCTTCGACCGGGCTGGATAACATCACCTGGAACCTGCCGGATTGGTACATCGAGTAATTGCATGTTTTAGTCCGGTGGTGCGAGTCCTGCGGGGTTCGCATCACCGGTTTCATCTGTCACCCGGAATCAGGAAATTGTCGATATGGTGAAGTATATTGTCCGGCGGCTGCTTTTGATGGTCCCGGTCTTGCTGGGTATTTCGCTGCTGAACTTCATGCTGTATATCAATGCACCCGGCGACCCGGTCAGTATCATGCTGAACCCCCTTTTGATGGAAGAAGCTGGTGGGGGGGTCGGGCAGGCGCGCGCCACCGAGGAGATGATCGAAGCAGCCAAAGAACGCCTGGGGTTAAATCGACCCTGGCCAGTGCAGTATGTGGACTGGCTGACCAATTTGCTGCAAGGCGACTTTGGCGATAGTTTTGTCAATCCGGAGCCGGTCAGCGCGGTGATTGGCCGGGCCTTGTGGCCGACTCTGCAAATCAACCTGGTTGCCTTGCTGGTCAGCACCATTATCGGTGTGGGCATTGGCGTATTGCAGGGGGTTTACCAGTACAGTTGGTTCGACTATATCGCGTCGTTCCTGTCGTTCTTCTACATCAGTATGCCCGGTTTTTTCCTGGCGCTGCTGGCGATCTACATTTTTTCGATTCAACTTAACTGGCTGCCGCCCGCCGGGTATCAGACAGTTGGCATCCCGCCGACGTTTGGCGATCATGTCCGTTACATGATTCTGCCGACGCTGGTGCTGGCGCTGGGTGGAGCGCCGGGGCTGATGCGGTACACGCGCACGGCCATGCTCGAAGTTATCCACCAGCCCTATATCACCACCGGCTATGCCAAAGGGCTGCGCTCGCGCACGGTGGTGTTGCGGCACGCTTTTCGTAATACGCTCATCCCGGTGCTGACGACGCTCGGTTCACGGCTGCCGCTGCTCATCAGCGGGTCGGTCATTATCGAGCAGATCTTTGACTGGCCGGGGATGGGGCAGGCCTCGCTGCGGGCGACATTTGGCCGGGACTACCCGGTGCTGATGGGCCTGATCATGATGGGTTCGCTGATCACCCTGATCGCTATCCTGATTACTGATCTGGCCTACACATTGGTCGATCCGCGTGTGCGGCTGGATTAGGTGACTCGACGATGACAACGCAGGTACAAACAGAAGAGGTTATTCGGCTGCGCGACAAGGCGCCGGTGAAATCCGAGTCGCTGTCGCAAATGGCCTGGCGGCGTTTTCGACGTCACCGGCTGGGCGTGCTCAGTGTGGTGGTGCTGCTGATCGTGGTTGCCAGCGCCGTGCTGGCCCCGGTCATCAAACCGGAAGGCTTCAGCAAACTGAATCCCGCCGTTCGTCACCAGCCACCGAGCGCCGATTATCCGCTGGGTACGGATGCGGTCGGGCGCGATATCTGGGCGCGTTTGCTGTACGGCGGGCGCACCTCGCTGACGGTGAGTGTGGTCGCGGTCAGCATCAGCTTTACGATCGGCGTCACGCTGGGGGCGATTTCCGGCTTTTATGGTAGCTGGATCGATATTTTGATTCAGCGTGTGGTCGAGATTGTCGCTGCCATGCCCGCGCTGATTATCATCCTCAGTTTTGTCGCGGTTTATGGGGCGAATTTTACCAACACGATGATTATCCTCGGCCTGTTTGGCTGGACCGGGTTATGCCGGTTTGTGCGCGGGCAGGTGCTGCAAATCCGCGAAATGGATTACGTGCTGGCGTCCCGGAGTCTGGGGGGCGGCAGCCGCCATATCATCATGAGCCACATTCTGCCCAACGTCGTCCCGTACCTGACAGTATCGGTCGCGTTTGCCTTCTCGGCGACTATTCTGCTGGAAACCGGCCTGAGCTATCTGGGGCTGGGTGTGCAGGCGCCGACACCAAGCTGGGGCAACATGGTCGGTGAGGCCAGCTCAATGCTCAACTTACGGGATCGCTGGTGGCTGTGGATGCCCGCGGGCATTGCTATCACCCTGACGGTGCTGAGCATTAACTTCATTGGCGACGCTTTGCGCGACGCACTCGACCCGCACACCAAAGTGTAAGACATTGGCGTCCGCTTGGGGTGTTTTGCCGCCGCGAGCCAACGTTGACACTGAATACGCTTCTTATGCAATAACAGGAAAGCACGCTCCATATACTGGCAGCGTGCTTTGGCTCATTGAGCGAGTGAGCTTATTCCCGTTTCGATCACTGGCTGGTTAGGGCATGGGATAATCCCGCACCGTCCGCCGGTAATCTTCCTCATCCCACTCGACCTCATCATGGTTGTGGCCTTCGGCCAGCGGCTCCGCTTTATACGGGTCCGACATCGGGTCGAAGCCTTCCCAGCCGCGTGAACGCCACTGCGCCACACGCTGGTCGATATTAATGGGTTTGTGCTGCTGCAAGATCGCGACAGCCCGTTCACGGTCGGTTTCGTGCGCCGTGACTGAAACCAGTGCGGCACCGCGCCGCAGACTTTCGGCATAATAATGGGTTTCGTCTTCCGGCACACCCATATCAATCAGGGATGCGGTGATACCACCGGCTACGGCACCACTGGTCGCGCCAATGGCGGCACCCGTAAGTGCGCCCAAGGCAGCTGCCAGCGGCCCCGCCGCAACAATCGGGCCAATGCCGGGGATGGCAATCGCACCCAGGCCGACAACGGCACCGAGCACGCCGCCGAAGCTTGCGCCAAAGCTGGCCCCTTCGCTGCCGCTGACGTCGCCATCATCGACGTAATTCTCATACTTGTTATCCGGGTCATACAGCGCCAGCCCGATATCGCCGCGCTTGAAGCCGGCCTCGGTCAGGTCATCAATCACCCGGCGGGCATCTTCGACATGATCATAGGTTGCTAAAATAGTACTGGTCATTATGTGTACTCCATGCTCTTGCGAACATTGCCGACAATTAAAATTGATTACTGTCGTATTGCTTTACACATCTATCGTATAAAAATCCCCCGGCTGATAGATGAACCAGTTGGTGGGCCTCAAATCGGACATCTCACCTATTTTGCAGATGGTCCAACCTCTGGCGTTCACCCTGCGCCCTGTCTATACTGAAATTAAGAGTCAGATAGCGCGTAGAAACGCGGGCGGTAGGCAATGGCCGCAAACAAGCCTGATCAGGAGTTTGATTCGGACGCTTATGTCGCGCCGGATGCCGTCTGGTCGTATCGGGGTTATGACCTGAAGGCCAGCGAATTTAACACGGCGATGGTGCATCTGTTCCGGGCGGAAGTGACACGGGCCAATGTGTGGCGGCAGCGGCTCGACACCACCACCAACTGGGCGGTATTGACGACGGCAGCGGTGCTATCGCTGGCTTTTGGCGAAGAGACCGTCCACCACAGCATTATCATCCTCAATACCCTGCTGGTGACGTTGTTCCTCTATGTTGAAGCGCGCCGCTATCGCTATTATGAGTTATGGAGCCTGCGCGTCCGGCTGCTGGAAACAGACTTTTTCGCGGCCATGCTGGTGCCGCCGTTTCGCCCGTCAGAGCAATGGGCCGGGAAGATGGCAACCAGCCTGCTGTACCCGCAGTTTCCCATTTCGTTATGGGAGGCATTGGGGCGGCGGCTGCGGCGCAATTACCTGTGGCTGTATGTACTGCTGGGGCTGACGTGGATATTGCGCGTCGCGCTGCTGCCAGAGGCGGTCACATCGTGGGACGCGTTTCTCGAACGGGCGGCCATCGGGGATATTCCCGGCCTGGCGGTGCTACTCACCGGCCTCATCCTCAACGCCATCCTGTTCGTGATTGGCATTGCCACACTCTATTTGAATGACGCAACGGGCGAAGTGCTGCCGTACCGCGCCAAGCTGACCCGGCGCGAAAACGACCCCACCAATACGCCTTCATGAAGCGTGTTTTGGCCGTTAATTTCCCCGAAGCTGATTTCGGGCCGCAAAACGGTTATTGCAAGATCAGCGTGAGGGTGGTATCGTCGATGATGATGTCCGTCAGCACATACTGGGTACCGCCTGCCTCCACCGCCAGCTGGCGCAGAATGTCGTTGGTCACGCGCGCGATCTCATCCACCGAGCCAACCAGATCCGCCGGCAGCATGGCATAGTCATATAACCCGCCGTTAATGTCGATGCCGCTGACGTTCAGATATGTGCGGCTGCTATCCAGTTGCAGCACGACGCCCACCTTCTGCCACATGAATCCCCCGGCGTTCACATCGGCGTAGACCACCGCGCCGCTGGGCCGCAGGTCCAGGCTGACGTTGCGATACTGGTTATTGCCGCCCTGGCAGATCGGGCTTTGCTGCACGCAGATCGCTATCAGCCCGGCTTCGGTAAAGCTGGCCCGTGCGATGCGGGTGCCGCTTTCGGTGCTGCCGGTCACAAAATCGACGTGCTGCTGGTCCACATTGACGGTTCCGCCGCCATACTGCCCCAGGTTGACGGTGACCTGCTGGGGGCTGCTGGCGTTCTGGACAACAGCGGTCGGCGGCACGGTGACATTTGCGAACACGCTGCCCGTATCGCCGATACGGTCCAACCCCGCGACCTGCAAGGCAGCCCCCGTCAGTGTAGGCCAGAACATATAGAGCAGGGTGAACGCCAGCAGGACTGTGAATGCCCCGGCCAGCACGCAGCCGCAGCCCCACTGTGCCCGCTGATGATTGCGCCCGGTGGGTGTGTAACGCTGAATCCGTGTCGTCCGCATATACCAATACCTGATAAACCAGCAAGCGCCACATTGTACAGCACCGACCGACGCTTATGGGATAGGAAACATGCCCCTATTAAAGCCAGCAGATCGGCCTGATGATATAACATGCGCTTAAACAATCCTTCGCATTCGCGTGATAAGCTGACTTCAGGAGATGATGTCTGAGTGACAGGCTGAACGCGATGTCAAGTACGCTGCTTGCTGCCGCCATTGTGCTGACCTGTGCGGGGCTGGTTTCGGCAGTCGCCTCTGAATGGGCCAACAAAAAATGGTTGCAGAATGTCCCCCTCATTCTGCTGATTGTGGTCGTGCTGATCGAAGTTATCGCCATGCAGATGTCGCCCGCCTGACCGATATGCAACTTTCGTGCCCGATGTGCGTAAAAACGGTAGCGAAATATACCGCATTCGGGGGAGAGCGATGGTGCGAAAACGAGAGCGCGTGCTCGGCACATTGATTATCTGGTCCGCCATGTTGATGATGCTGGTCATGCTGGTGGAACGGATGACGTACCCGCGCATCCATATGCAGAACGCCTGGTACAGCTACAACATCGTCACAGGTGCCACCTCCGAAGAAGCTACCCGCATCCTCGAAAGTTTTCAGACGATCAATTCGGATATTTACAACCAGCTGAACGGGTTTGCGCAGGCGGAAATGGCGGGGTATCTGCCCTATATCCTGCTCATTAGCGGTGTGCTGCTGGCGGCAGGCGTGATCAGCACCTTGCTGTTGTGGCGGCTGGCCCACGTGCCGGCTTCTGTCCGCGAATCGATGGATGTCCATACCCAAGAGGACGATACGCCGCTTGCCAGTCTGTTCGATGATGATGGCGAGCTGATCGACGAACTGGAGCCGGCGCAGAATCATGGCAGGGGGCAGGCATGAAACAGGCAGATCGTCAGCTCACCACCCTCATAATCTGGTCTGTGTTTTTTATTCTGGTGTTGTTTACCTACGACCGCCTGATGTATATCCCGGCAGATCTGACCGGTTTGTGGCCGCAGATGGCGCCGGTTTTCCCGCAAGCCGAAGATGCGGAAACACTCAGCCAAATCATCGCTGCTGCCCGCGAGGCCAGCCCAGCGATCCTTGACCATGTGCAGGCGACGATCCGCGAACAGATGGCGCTGCGCGTGCCCCTGGCGACGGCCATGACCGCCATGTATGCGCTGGCGGCGACCCTGTGTACATGGTTTATCTGGCGCAACGCGGGGGTGGAGGCGTATCTGGCCCGTGAAGCCGTGCAGGCCGAAAAAGCCAAACGCCGCAGCCGGATTGAGCAGTTTATGGAAGACCTCGATGCGGATGAGCTTGATCAACTGCGGGCGCGGCTGGCGGACGAGGAAGGGTTGGAGCTGCGTCACTGACCGCTGGCAACACATGCCTGTGTAATTGACAGCCGTATTCTCATCTGTAACTGCTGCTCACATTCTCGCTAAAGTGGCGTTCACGTGTGGTTCACGGATCGCTTATGCACATCTGCTAATTTTTGCCTCGTAGTCCGGACTGCAACAACGCACGAGGGAAAGTTGCAGGAGATTTTCAGATGCGCAAATTTTTAGTGTTAGTGGCGATCTTTGCCGCCGTTGTATCAGTGGGTGTAGGTGCCGCTGCGGCAACGGATTCGGTGACTGGTTATGTGGTGCATGGCATACCGGGTTTGCCGGTTGATGTCTATGTGAATGGCGATCTGTTCGCCGCGAATTTCCAACCCGGCACGATTGCTGGCCCTATTAAAGGCCCGGCAGATTTTGAAAGTGATGTCGTCATCGTCCCTGTTGGTGGTGATCCGGCCAGCCCGGCACTGCAGGCAACCCTTTCTTTCCCGGCAGGGAGCAATGTGACGCTTGTCGCCCACCTGGACGCCAACGGCAACCCAACCGCGAGCCTTTTCAACAACGATGTTTCCTACACCGATCAGGTTCGCTTGACCGTTCGTCATGTGGCGGCGGCCCCAGCCGTTGACGCGCTGTTCTTCCCCGGTACGGCGGATGAGCTGCGGGTTGGCCCGCTGGCGAATGGTGAAGAAACCACTGCCGAGCTGCCTCCGGCGACCTATGAAGGTGTCCTGGTTCCGACCGGCACGTCAACCGCCGTGTTTGGCCCGATCAGCATGCCTCTCTACGGTGGTAAACTGTATGTTGCCTATGCAATCGGCTCACTGTCAGATGGCACGTTCCAGATTTTGAAGCAGGAAATTGATCTGTAGCGTTGTAAGCAGTTAAATCGACTCATCCCCTGTCTGGCGAAACGTGGCCGGCAGGGGATGTTTGATTCTGGTCACTCACGTATCTGGCGCGCCTGCTGGATAAACCGGGCGGCCTCGGCCCAGTCTGCCAACGGCGCTTCATCCATACCCGGTGCGGCATCGAGCTGGGTATAGGCCTGATTGAGCTGCTCAGCTAAAGCGGCATCTTCCAGCGCGTAGTCGTACATGAGCGCGTCCCATTGTCGGACAAGCTGCTGGACGGCTGGATCAGTTGTGGGTGTGTACCGGTGATGCTGGATAGCTGCAAACAGGTTGCGCCATGCCTCGCCCGCCTGCTTTTGCCCAGGGTAGGGCTGCCTCTGATGATCGTGCAGCTGCTGCTGTTGGGCTGCCGTCAGAAACTGTGCCAGCCAGTTCGTTTGCTGTTCCATATTCACCACCCTGATAATGTCGATAAACTGCTGCCAGTCGGCCCCGTCTGCCGCTTTCAGCCGCGCCTGCGCCTGTTCGATGGCTGCGACCACACGGGTGATCTGTACCACCTTGCGTGCCAGGGCCTGTTTTTGCTGTTCCAGCAAGGTGCCGGGTTCAATCGTGTCAGTATGGAGCAGACTGCGGATTTCTTGCAGCGACAGGCCGATTAGCTTCAGCGTCAGAATCTGTTGCAGCCGGATATAATCGCGCTCGCTGTAGCGGCGGCGGCCAGTCGGGGTGTGGCCGGATGGCTTCAATAACCCGATCTGGTCATAGTAGCGGATAGTACGCACGGTGACGCCTGCGCGGGCAGCGAATGCCCCAATGCTGAAGGTGTTTTTCATGGCGTTGCCACACGGCTCATTCTCAACTGGATGCGGTTAGTATAAATGCTGACGCAACGTCATATGCAAGTGGGAAAATAAAAAGTATCTCATCTGCGGAGGGGGAGCCACAGATGAGATACGCTCTCAGGGTTTCAAAATAATGGATCAGAGTTTCATCAGGCGCTCGCGCAACACATTCAGTTGAACGCCATCACCGCCGACATACTCAATCATGTCTGAGGTGGCATACTGGTCGCGGCGCAGCAAACCGGTATTGATCTTGATGAAACCGGCTTTCAGCAGCCGCCTGCGCACCGTTTCATCCGCGTTCTGTACGGTCAAATCGTCAGCAACAAATGCGTCCTCGATCATGTCATCCGCAAACTGGACATGCTTGACTGTGCCGACCCGCCGGTTGTTGAGATCGAAGACAGGCATCCCCTCTTGGATTCCCATCAATTGGCCGTTCGTCGACTCTACGGACGCCACTTGCTGGTTCATCATCAAACCTTTCTGGAGCAGTTGCTCGCTTCGCTTAAAGAGCAATGTAGCGAAATTCGCGGTTGGCGACATCAAACGGTTGGATGATTCAAAATTAGGTCAGTTGGCCGATACCAGGTGTCGCGCGGATAGCTCTTTGGTCATAGGGTAGGACGCAATACGCTGTGTCCCTATAAATGTTGATGGACAGAAACTGCTTCATGCCAGTGAATCGACGTAGTGGCGGACCGCCTGCGCCAGTAAGTCCGGGAGGTCGGGATGAAACCGCTGGAAGGTGGCGATGAAGTCCGGGCTCTGGCTGTAGAGCTGGCCCAGCCCGCGCAGAATGTCCGGCGTAGGTTCGTAGAAGTAGCGCAGATGCTGGTGCCAGCGGGCCATGATCGCCTGTACGGTGGCGCTGTCGGGGCCGGTGGGCATGGCTTCGACCAGCTCGGTGTAGATAGCGCCGCCTTCGGCCTGGATGTTCGCTTTTTGCTGCGCGGTGTAGCTGTTCCAGCGTTTGGTCGACTGGCGAACACTGGCTTCACCGTACTGCTGAATGGCCTCCGGTTCGTATTTCGCCTGTTGTTCCTCGCTGAACCCGGCAAAAAGCTGCTTCTGCGGTAGATTGACTTCGCCCGCCAGATGCAGAATTGTGCTGTCGACGGTCTGGATCAGGCTTTCCAGGCGGTTGATGCGGTCACGCAGCACATGCCGGTGTGCGCGCAGCGCTGCCATCAGGTCGAAGTCCGGCGCGTCCAGAATGTCCTTGATTTGCAGCAGCCCCAGGTCCATTTCCCGAAAGAACAGAATCTGCTGGAGCCGCAGCAGCGCTTCGTCCCCGTAATAGCGATAGCCATTCTCGCCCACCGTTGAGGGTTTCAGCAGGTCGATCTGGTCGTAATAGTGCAGCGTGCGCACGGTTACCCCGGCGACATCGGATAATTGTTTGACGGTATACATGGCTTCCACCCCCTTCGCTCTGTTCCAGCATAAACCCTGCCGTTACGTCAGAGTCAAGCGTTTGAAGCGACAGTGGGTACGGGTAGGCTGGCTTCAGCCATGAAAGAAAGGCGGCTTAAACGATCTTTCTGTGCGGGATTATGAATCGCCCATCAAGCCTGGCGGCGGGTCAATCGGCAGAATGATGCGGAAGATGCTGCCGCTGCCCGGTGTGCTTTCGACGCTGACGGAGCCATGATGCGCGGCGGCGATCTTCTGCACCAGCGATAACCCCAGGCCAAAACCCGGTGTGTTGCGCGGGTCATCGTGCCGCCAGAAGCGTTCGAAGATATGGGGCATGGCCAAATCGCTGATGCCGACGCCGGTATCGCAAACTTCGATGACGACCTGGCTGTCCTGCTGGTAGAGGTTGATACCGAGGCTGCCATGCGATGCGGTGTAGCGAATGGCGTTATCCAGCAAGTGGAGCAAGGCGGATTGCAGTTGTTCGACGTCGACTTTGACCAGCGGTACATTGGCAGCCAGGTCAAGTTCGAGGGTGAGCTGCTTCCTGTCGATGTGGGGCTGTACGCCGGAGATCACACGCCGGATTAAGTCCGCAAGGTTGGTCGGCGCTAGCGAAATTGGCTGGCCGCTGTCCAGCAGCGCAATTTCCAGCAGTTGATCGACCAGCCGTGTGATCCGGTTAACCTGTTCCTCGATCTTCCGGGTGTGATACAGCTGCTTGTCCGGCTCGTTACTTTTCTGCATCAGGTACGTGCTGGAGCCGATAATCGCCAGCGGGGTGCGAAACTCGTGCGACGCATTCTGGATAAACGCGGTCAGCACATTCACCCGTTCCTGCTGCACCGCCAGCGCCAGCGCGTCGGCTTCGGCCTGTTTGCGCTCGGTGATGTCGCGCGTGATAAAGACCAGGCGGGCGGGTTCGCCTTCCGGGTTATGAATCAGCTCTGCGCTGGTTTCGACAATGAGCTGACTGCCATCCAACCGGACCAGCGTGTATTCGATGGTTTGCGCATTTGAGCCTTGCGGCACATGACGAATAAAATTGTTCAGACGCTGCTGGTGCTCTGGCAGGGCGAACTGGGCAAATGGTTGACCAATGAGGGCTTCGGGCGTGGTGTATCCCCTCAGGCGCATGCTGGCCGGCGAAACAATCACAATTTGCCCCTGCATATCGGTAATGGTGACGCCGTCCGGCGAGGCATGCAGGATCGAGCGATAAAGCTCCTCGGATTCGCGCAGCCGCATTTCCATCTGACGCCGTTCGGTCACATCGTTGAACGAAACAAACAGCGCCGGATACCCTTCATAGGTGAACTTAACGGCAGACATCAGCACCCAGAAGTGTTCACCGGCGGTGTTATGCATTTGTAGTTCGAGGTCCTGCACAAACCCGCTCTCATCCAGCATCCGCGTCATTCGATTGCGATCTTCGGCGTGTACGTAGAAATTAACCACCGGTTTGCCAATCAGGTCTGCGGATTTGAACTTGAGTTTTTCTTCGGCACGCGGGTTGCAATAGCGCAGGGTGTTGTCTGTCAGGCGGCTGATGACCACCGGGAAGGGGGCGGTTTCGACCAGTGACCGGTACTGGTTTTCGCTGGCGCGCAGCTGCTGCTCGATCTGCTCGCGTTTGTCGATCTCGCTGTGCAGTGTGCGGTTGAGGCGGTAAAAACGCAGCGAGATAAACCCGATCAGCAAGGCAATGACCGCACCGATGCCGATGCTGGTGTACAGCGGGGTGAAATCAACTTCCGGGTCCGCCTGGTACAGCATTTGTTTGACCGGGAATACATCCGGGATCAACCCCACACGCGCATACGTCTCGGCAATATAGCGCCAGCGCCCCTCGTACATATAGCCGGGCTTGATCAGATCGGGCTGTATCAGGCGGCGCATTTGCTCCGCTTCGAATTGAAGATGCTCCCGGCTGTGGCGCTGGGTCAGGCGGCTGTAGATATAGTCGATTAGCTCGTCTTGGTGGGCAAAGGCATATTCCCAGCCTTTGAGCGACGCATCCAGAAATGCCTGAACCTGATGCGGGTGCGCATTGAGGTAATCTTCGGTCGTGAACAGCACGTCGCCGTAGAAGTCGATGCCAGCGGCACGGGGCGAAAACATCTGATAATCCAGTCCGGCATCGCGCACCAGAAAGGGTTCGTCGGTAGAGTAGGCGGATGTGGCGTCGACGGCTCCACTCAGGAACGCGTCCGGGCTAAAGCCATGTTCTATCAACTGAAGCTGGCTCGTGTCGATGCCTTCGTCCTGAAGGTAAGCCAGTAGTTCGGCGCTGTTGGCCTCGATAGCAATCTTTTTGCCGGTTAGTGCATGCAGGTTATCCAGGCCGGACTGGCGGGTCGTCAACAGCACCAGCGGCGAATGCTGGAAAATAACGCCCAGTACCACGACTCTTTCCCCCCGGCTGCGCCACAGCACCAGCTCGGACGTGCCAACGCCAAATTCCGCCTCGCCACTCACGACGGTGCCAATGGGGTCGACGCCTTCCTGCGCTTCGACGATCTGTACGTCGAGGTTGGCATCGGCATAGTAGCCTTGCTGCTGGGCCGCGTAATAGCCCGCAAACTGAAACTGATGTTTCCAGCGCAGTTGCAGCGTGACCGATTCCGGCACAATGCGGGTGCTCTGGCTGTGGGCGTATTCTGTCGTCAGGCTGAGAAGAAGGCAAGCGACAGTCAGCATGAGCCATCGAAGGACGAGAAGCATATAGTGTCTTTGAGGTTGGTTGTCAGCCAATGCAATACCTTCGAGACGCGGTCAGTCGGACTGCGCACAACTCAGTATAAAACACACACCGGAATTGCTTGGTTAAGAAAGTAACCCCTTACGGGCCATATCGCCAGAGACTGGGAAGATTGTCACATTGATGTAGTGAGCATTTTCGTAGGCGTTGGCGTGACCCTGGCGATAATTAAAGATAAGGGAAACATCATCATTACGCTAGCATAACACAGTTAACCTGGAGGCTGGAGCCTATCGCATCACTTGACCACCACATTCCGTATAAACTGATTATTCCCGTTGATCGGGAAATACAAGTAGCGGGGATGGGGTGAAGGGCCAGAAAGAAATATTGTTAGCTGCTGACCAGCCGCACCATTGACCCGTTCTCAGCAGATGGGCGAACCGGCGATGCTTCCCAAATAGTATTAATCAGTCGAGAGGGTACAAATATGGATACCATGCAGGTTATTACAGTTGTCGCTTTTCTGGCTGTTGTTATTCTTGTAGTTCTGGGTGCGGCCCGCATCTTCACAGGCCGCATGAAATGGCGCAACAACGACAAATCATAAGTTCAGCGCCGCCAGCACGCGGTCCGGCGTAAACGGTATTTCACGCAGCCGCACCCCGACGGCATCATAAACCGCATTGGCGATTGCTGCCGGGGTGGGGTTCTGGGTGGCCTCGCCGCTGCCCAGAAACGGCTGGTCAGGCCGGTTGAGGATTACGGTCTCGATAACTGGCGCACCGGTAAACCGCAGGATGGGGTAGGTGTCCCAGTCGCGGCTGGTAATGCGGTCTGCGTCAAAAGTCACCTGCTCCAGCAGCGCCCAGCTGGCCGCCTGCACCAGCCCGCCTTCAAGCTGATTGCTCAGGCCATCCGGGTTGACCACCTGTCCGGCGTCGGCGGCGATCACCGCGCGCTTCAGTTGAATCTGGCCGCTGGTGCGGTCGACCTCGACATCAACGACCACCGCCGCATAGCACTGGCGGTTCTTGTACTGCGCGAAGGCGATCCCCCGGCCCGCGCCGTTCCCCGCCGGGCGTGGCTGTGCTGCCCATCCGGCCTGTTCTGCTGCCGCCTCGATCACGGCGATGGCGCGTTCGTCTTGCAGGTGCTTCAACCGGAAAGCAACCGGGTCCGCCCCGGCGGCGTGCGCCAGTTCATCCATAAATGACTCAATCGCAAACACGTTGGCATGGGCACCGAGGCTGCGCAGCGCCGACACCCGCAGCGGACTCTGGGACGCGAAGTGCTTGACCACCCGCTGCCGCTGGAAGGCATATTTGGGCCGGGCATTGCGGTGACCGCCGCTTTCCGGGCCCATCATCAGGCGTGTGGGCGGGGTTGGCACGGGGGGGGCCAGATGCGCCCCGGCCAACAGCGTCGAACCCTCCGCACCGCCTCTGGGCCGGATCGAGTGCGTATAGCTCCATACATCATGATTCCAGTCGCAGACTGTCCCATCGGCGTTCAGGCTGGCCTGCATGTTCATGACCATCGCCGACCCATACGGTTCCCATGCATGTTCATCTTCGCGCATCCACTTCAGCAGCACCGGCTGACCCGGCACCGCCCGTGCCGTCAGCGCCGCATCCAGGGCCACATCATCGGCCCCGTTGTGCCCATAGCAGCCCGCGCCCTCGACATGAATGACGCGAATCTGTGCTTCATCAACGGCCAGCGCATGGGCCAGCGCCGCCCGCAGGCTGAACGCCCCCTGCGTATGGGACCAGACCGTCAGATGATCGCCTTCCCACAGCGCCGCCGCTGCCGATGGCCCCAGCGAAGCGTGCATGGTATAGGGCCGATGGTAGGTCGCCGTCAGGGTTTGGGCGGCGTCGGGCGGAATCTGCACCGGGGGCACCGGATCATCCACCGGGACACCGTCGGCGATTAAGACGGATTCGGTGGGCTGGTTCAGCAGCGTATCGTAGATGCTCTGTTCGGCAGGCAAGCCCGGGCCGGGCTTCCACATGGCGTGCGCCCGCAGATTGTGCATGGCCGCGACCGCCTGTTCCTCGCGCCGGGCGATGACGGCCACAAAGCGCCCATTGTGCACCACATCGACCACGCCGGGCAGTTGGGATGCGGCGGTGGCATCGAGCGAAACCAGCTGTGCGTGATAGCCGGGTGGCCGGACGACACGGGCATGCAGCATCCCCGGCAGGCTGAGGTCGTGGACATAGCTGGCTGCGCCCGTGACTTTGTTCAGCAGGTCGATGCGTTTTTCCGGCTGGCCGACCAGTTTGTACGCCTGGGGTGACTTGGGCCGCGCTCTGCCGCTGATCGTGTGGCCGAAACGCTGGCCACCCATCAGCCCCCAGTATGTCACCTGTCGACCGCTGGCCGGGTCGGTGATTGTGCCATCATCGACGGTCAACTGCGTCGCAGGGGTCTGCGCTTCCAGATGTTCAAACGCCATCGCCAGCAGAATCTGGCGTGCTTCGGCGGCGGCGTAGCGCAGCGCACTGCCGGATGTCTCGACCGACATGCTGCCTGCGGTGGTGCCTTCGTCGGGCGATAGATCCGTATCGGCGGTGACGACGCGGATGCGCGCCGGGGCGACATCCAGTTCATCAGCGGCAATCTGCATCACGGCGGTCTTGATGCCTTGCCCCAGTTCCGCTTTGCCGCTGAAGATCGTAATGGTGTCATCGTCGTTGATGCGCACCCAGGCGTCGAGATCGGGTGTTTTGCGCAGCGAACCGGGCAGCTCGGTCGGCTCGATGGGCGCGGTTTCCGGCATCTGGCGCATGGCGTAGGTCGGGTCCCATTCTGGCCGCCCGATGCGCAGTTTGATGGCGCGCCGCACCCGGTCATAGGTGCCACAGCGGCACAGATTTTTTGCCAGTGCTTCGCGAATATCGTCGTCAGAGGGGTAGCGCGTGCGGTTGAGCAGGCCCTGCGCCGCTATAATCATGCCCGCGGTGCAAAAGCCGCACTGGGCCGCCTGTTCCTCGATAAAGGCTTCCTGCAAGGGGTGCAGCGCGTCGGCAGTCCCCAGCCCTTCGAGCGTCGTAATTTGCAGCCCGGCCACCTGGCTGACGGGTAGCTGGCACGACGGCACCGCCGCATCATCGACCAGCACGTTGCAACTGTGGCATTGTTCCAGCCCACAGCCGAACTTGGGCCCCTTCAGGCCGAGATCGTTGCGCAGCGCATACAGTAACGGCGTGTCCGGCTCGATATTGAGCTGGTGAGTCTGACCGTTGACGTGCAGGGTTACAGGCTCCGGCATGGCATCCCTCGCGTGTGGTGATGGGTAGATGGCATCACCCACAGAGTGTAGCGTGTTTTGCCGGGGCTTTCGAGCCGTCTATTTAATGGTCCTCTCGAAGTAGGCGAAGGCTTCGGGGCGCAAGGACTTCAGCAGTTTTGGATCGAGGATATACATCGACAGCATCTCGGCAAAGCCCTCGACCGGTTTGGTGCCGCCGTACTTGGAAATGGCGTTGCCTTTGGCCTGTTCATATGCCGCATTGTTCGTGTGCCCGCCGCCCCGGTTGACATCGATGCTCTGCTTCATGTTGTTGAATGCATCACGTGCCTTGTTGATTTCCGCCTGAAAGTCCTTGACTTTCTGATCTTTGGCCTTGCGCTTGTCCGACGGCTTATTGTTGAGGTCATAGTCATCCAGATCGACTTTTTTAGCTTCTTTCTGGGCTTCGGCCAGCTGCTTCGCCAACTCGGCGACCTTCACCCGCAGCCGCGTATATTGTTCGTAATCGACCGCATGGCTGATCTCGTGTGTCACAACATAGTCAAACCCGCTGGCGCCGCCTGCATCGACCGTATTCAGGGTTTCATGAAACGCCGCGCCGAAAAATTCAATGGTATGGGTGTTGGGGTCATAGTGCCCCGGTTCGTTACGCGCGCCGCCACCCTGCTCCCGGCGAACAAACGTCACCCCTCGGATACGCTCCAGCACCGGGTCCGGCATCCGTGCCAGCGCCTTCAGCAGCAGCGCCCTATTATCGTCTGCGGCAAAACCCTGCCCCCATTGCAGTTCGTACTGGTCGAAGCGTTTCTGCTGTGCCTCGATACCGGCTTTGTTCAGTTTGGCGGGTGGCTTGTCGCCGGCCTGCTCGATGATTAACTGCTTCTGGGGTTTGCTCGTACCGGTGCGCTGCACCAGCGTGAAACGATAAACACCATTGACCCCGCCGAAGGGTTTCAGATTCAACGCAAGGCTGATGATGGTATTGAAGGGGAGGTTGCTATTGGCGATCAGTTCAACCGCCATGTGCTTGAGGCCGTTCTGTACCCCGGCAGCAATCGTCGAGTCAAACACCACATCATCCACGGGCAGACGGGCTTCCGCTTTGTCCTTGAACATCGCTTTGAGTTCGTCGGCTGTTTTTACCCCGACGCTTGCAAGCGAGGCGATCTGTAGCTTTTTACGTTCCGCCTGCGTCGTGTTCTGTTCCAGGGCGTCGCGCTGGATCGCACTGGCGCTGCCTGTACGGGCCTTCAACAGACTCAGCACAAATTGGTTGCCATGCTGCCGTTGGAGCTGAAGGACCTGTTCCGGTGACATGGCCGGCACCGTGCCGCTGGCTGCTGCCCGGTAGAGGGTTTGGATGGTCGGGTCGGACTCGTGATGAAGTGGCTGAGGGGGTTGGTGCTCAGAGTGGGGCATAACACGAGATTGCGAAATGCGCCGACGCTTTGACCGGTGTCTCAAGGATGTTCAATTCTACTGATTAGCCCGATGGTATTACATATTTTATTTCGGCGCAATGGGGTTGTGGTGCTAGGCGACAAAAATGTCCTGCACCGGCAGCGTGAAGTGGGGCAGGGCAGCGCCGCCGTTGAGGGTGTCTTTCTCCGTCAGGATCAGATCGTCGGCCCCGGCCTCATACACCTCGACCAGCCGCTTGTCGGGGAAGATAAGCCACACCATGCGGGTGCCATGTTCGATATATTTACGGGCTTTGGCGCGCAGGTCTTTCAGGCTGTTGGAGTCGCTCTTGATTTCGACCGCCAGCAGCGGGGCGGTGGTGGGGATTTGCGCATCCGTGATGCGATTGAGCGAGACATCCGGGCGGCAAGGCCAGCCGTTCAGATCATGGGCGACTTCGGTGGCAACGCGAATCTCAGGAATGTGGTTCTGGTGTAAGTAATTCCCGATAGCACGGGCAATTTCTGCCTGAATGAGGCCATGAATAAGCTTGGGCGACACTTCAATAATCTCCCCATCGGCGGTGAAGTCGAAATGTTTTTCCGGGTTGTTCTCGACCAGTTCGACAAATTCATCCATATCAATCCGTGAATGAGTGACCATCAGCGGCCTCCTGAATATGTCCCCATTATAGCAGAATTGGCGCACCAGCCGGTGGGCGACCGCGGCGGGCCGCGCCACAGGCGGTGGAACAGTTGCTTATTCGGCGCTGGTTTGCAGCAAGAAGGTCTTCAACTGCTGCCGGTTCAGCGGCTGTTCGATGCGGTTATCCACCACGTCGACAGACGCCAGCGGCGTTTCGAGGTGTGTCGTCTCCTGTGCGGCGGAGATGGTTCGTCCCGGCAGGCCCAGGCTGAGGGTGGCGGCCTCGTGACCGACGTTCCACACCCGCACAATCAGGCCGGTATCGATGCCGTCTTCCGCCGGTTTGAGCGCCCACAGCAGCACGTTCGGGTCGGTGATGTCGACAAAGGCGCGGCTGGTTTCCGGGTAGGCGCTGCCGCCGCTAATGGGACCGGCCACCAGCGGGTTGCCGTGTTCCAGCGCAAAACGCATGGAGTCGGCGGGGGCGAATGAGTCGTGCGGGCGCAGGGCGAACCGCTGCACAAATTGGCTGTCACCGCCCTGATTCTGGATGCCCAGCCCGTCGCCATCGACCTGACCCCCGGCCAGCACCGATACCTGCGGCGTGCTGGTGTCCAGATAGTCGGCGGTGCTGTTGCCCAACTGCATATAGTAGCAATCGCGGTTCGACAGGGTAATGCCCCGGTCTGCGCCCTGCATCGCCACAAAGTGATTGAGCGTCAGCCAGTCGTAGCGGGCATTGCGCGAGGCATACTGGCCGCCATTGCTGTCGAGTTCCGCCCAGACCAACGCGCCGACTTCCTCGTGATAGGCACGTGGGTTATCCAGGGCGAAGCCAAACCGCCACGCCAGCACGTCGGAAAAGTTCTGGTTGATGGTGTTGTGAATATCAATGCGGTCGATGTCGCTGTACAGCGTCACACGTATGGTGCGGGCAATCGTGCCGGATACATCCGCCCGCAGTGTCACCGATACCGGCCCCTGATTCTCGACGGTGAAGCTAGCGCTGCCGTCGCCCAGGTCGTTGAGCAGGCCGCCATTGATCTCGCGCACGAATTCGCCGCGTACCGTGTCCGTCAGGCTGGCGATGGCGCCCCGTTCATTGAAGGTGACGCTGTAGCGGTCATTTTCCAGCGTGCTGCCGTTGGCCGCTGCCGCATCGGGGAAGGCTTCGCCGGCGCCGGGTTGAATCGTGTAGACCTTGTACCCCGCCGCCGGGACATCGTGCGCCAGAATCCGCAGGGTGCGGGCGCCGTCAATCGTCACAAACTGGCACGGCACGGCGCTGCCGCTGGTCGCGTCGATGACCTGAACGTCTTCCGCACCGTCGTAGGGCAAGTCGGCATAATCGGATCGCGGCCAGCCCAGCGGGTTGAACACGAAGAAGGCCGGGTTGTCGTCCGGTGCCTGCACCAGACCGCCAAGCGCGCTGGTGGCGTCCGCATGGAGCGTATCGACATAGGCCGCGATTTCCGTCGCCAGCCGCCGCTGCCAGTTGCCCCGTGTTTCACGCGGCACCGGGCCGTCTGCTGTCCAGTCATGATCCCAGTACAGGCCGAGGTTCATCCATGCCAGATCGCGTGCTTCGCTGCGGCCATCCATGAATGCCGCGTCCTGCAAGCTCACCAAGGCGGCCATCGCTTCGGCGCTGCGCAGTTTTTCCACCGAGCGCTTGACCGATGCCGACACCTCCGCCAGCGACGCGCAGTACAGCTCCCATTCGTTGCCATAGCCCACGCTCATGGTGGGGATGTCCGCGCCATAAGTCGTTTCAAAATCTTCAAAAAAGTCGGATTCGTTGGAGACAATGACCAGCCGGTTGTCGTTGGTCTTTTCTTTGGCGACGGTAACGAACTCATCGGTAAGTGTCTTGAGGTCGTCCCACCCCTTGCCAAACGCGCCGATCACGTCATAGGGGTAGCGGCTCTGGAAGTCGCCGTTGTTGTCGACCAGTTCGATCACGCCCGCCGGGTCGCGCGCTTCGGCATAGCCGCCCATCGAGTCGTTGCCATAAAAGCTGTTCCACTTCATCAGCAGGCGGCTGCTATCCGGCCCTTCCCACCAGTAAATATCATGTTCGCGGTCACCGGCGAAGGGCACTTTGGTCGCACAGTCGCAGATGCCTTTCCAGCTATAGCGCCCGCCCGACCCGGCCCACAGCGACACCAGGCCATAGGGCAGAGTCTGGTTTTCCATCGAGTAGACCAGCGGGAAGCGCAGGTCATAGCGGCGTTCGATGTGCCCGGAATAATACATGCCGCGAATGACGGCTTCGGCAGGGGCACCGCCCAGGCAGATCGGCAGGGCGTTCAGCGGCACGCTGACATGGCCGCTGCGAATCTGCTCGATCAGTCGCTCAAATTCCTGCGGGGTTTTATTTTTTTCGTACGTCCACAGCCAGAACGAGCCGTCGCAGTTCCACCGGCTTTGATGCTCGGCGGGTTCGGCCTGGGTGGCTTCGGTCAGGTCTAGGTAATAATCCAGCATTTCCAGAAAAGCCTGCCGGTAAGTTTCTTCATCGGCGGTCCACAGGTAGTCGGTGTGGTCGTCAATGGCGATGTAGATCCGTTTGCGGCCATCCTGTGCCTGAACAACGTGCGCATGAATATGTTTTGGCAACAGCCCGCTGCTGACCAACCCCGCCAGCCCGGTTGCCAGAAACTGCCGCCGTGAAAGTTGATGGGTCATGCAATCTGCCTCAATTGTGTACACTAAGATCAGTGTATCACGCCGGATTTGAGGAATCCTTGCAGGCGGATCAGGAATTGATGAACGGGTGATGATTAAATGGTGGTCCGGAAACCGAGGCGAAAGTGCGCCTGCCACTCCTCGCGCAGGACGCCATAGCCCAGCCCGTCGTAATACTGGCCGTTGACCACACGCGCTTTGCGGAAACGCGCTTCCAACGTGTAACCGAGTTTTTCCGCCAGCCGCATCATGCCTGTATTGCCGGACCACGTGCGCAGGTCCAGGCGTACCCAGTCCGGCTGCTGCTCGAACAGGTAATCCGTCCACAGCCCCAGCGCTTCATAGCCGATGCCGTGCCGCCAGTGGGCCGGGTCGTAAATGACGATACCGATGGCGGCCCATTGGGTTTCCTCGCTGATCCAGTAGCGGCTGACCAGCCCGATCATGCGGTCCGAGTCGGCCTGTGCGATCACCAGCCGTAACGGTACCGGCGGCCAGTTGTCGGCCTCGATGCGCGCCTTGAGGTTTTCGACGGTTGCCTCGACTTCAGCGGGCGTCCGTTTGGGGTAATAGGGGCCATCCAGTTCCTGCCAGGCCTGGCCCGGCTGGTTCCACTGCCGGTACACATTCAGATCATCGACGTGCAGCTTGCGCAGGCCAATTTTGCTCCCTTCAATCATCCGCAGACCCCGCGTTACAGCCGTTCCAACCGCACCGGGTCGCCATCGCGCACGGCCCGCAGCACAGTTGCATCGCCGCGAACAGCGCCCATGTGATTGACGGGGCTGGCGGCGACCGGGGTGTCGTCGCTGCTGGCCGGGGTACGGCCAAAGAACACACAGAACGCGCTGCCCGGTGCCCAGTAGGCGACATCACCAACGGCGGCTTCGGCGCGGGCGTTCGCTTCCTGTTCGAGCTTAACCGGGATGCTGAAGTAAATTTCATCGCCCCAGGTGCTGGCCCGGCTTTCAATCGGCAGCGCATCCCACACCGCCTGCGCCGTTGGCCCGTCATTGAGTTCAATGTCCAGTGTCAGGGTGCCGCTGATCAGCCGCAATGTATTCGCCATGATGCCTCCTGTGGGGGGATACGGAATGAATCGGTCGTGTCGCCTACAAGCAGCGAACGAGGCCGCCTGAGATTTGGGTGGTCAGGCCTGGGCGAATTCGGCCACATCCAGCACAAAAATGGTCGCGGCATGGCCTTCCGGTCGGCTGTAGGGGCCGCAGGTTTCGCGGATAATGGTCATGGCGGCTGGCAGGTTGGCTTCCTCCACACCGATGACGAATGTCGTGTTCTGCCGCCGCAGGAACCCGCCAATACTGCTGATCTTGGTCACGGCGTAGCCCGCGTCGAGCAGGGCCTGCGAAAGCGGGTCAACAGCCTCGGTATTAAAAATGATCGCGAGGATTAATTTCGACATGGTTCAAACCTGCTCAAACTGATCAATATCCAGGACAAAGGACATAAAACCGCCTACGGGCACTTCGACGTGGCTGGCGAACGAGATGTCACCGGCGTGCATCAGCGGGACATGGGTCAGACGCGGGCCTGCCAGGTCCGCAATGCCGCGCATAATCGGTGAGACCTGTTCGTCATCAACCCCGATCAACAAGGTAGAACTGCCGGGAATGATGAAGTTGCCCGTGCTGCTGACGCACGTTACCCCGATATGTTCGTCGGTGAGGGCCTTCATCACCTTATCCGTGTCTTTATCATCGACAACTGCCACAATCAGCTTCATCACTCTGGCCTGCAAATATTATTATCAACAGGATGGTATTGCGGCGATTATAACGTGTTTCATGCAGTTACACCCATTTTCCCGCCGGTGCCCAAATAAAATGAGCAGCGCCGCAGCACTGCTCATGATGATCTATGGAAAACGGGGGTGAACTAGCCGCAGGTCAGGGTCGACTGGGGCAGGCTCTTGCCCGGATGGCCGATTTGCTGGTCGGCTTGCAGGGTGATTCTGCCGCCACCGCTGAAGGACACGGTCGTCCAGGTACCACCCGCTATCTGGACCGTGCCGGTTTCCACCAGCGCGTTGTTCTGGAACAGGCGGTACTCGGTAGCCTGAAGCATGTCGCCTTCACCGGCTTCGCCAGAGTTGTAGATGACGAACACGGCGGTGCTGCCATCGCAGTAGCTGGTCACTTCCAGGCTGGAGCAGTCGAGCCGATCCGGGTTGTTCTTCTGGCAGGCCAGGTTCGTCGTGCCGGTTGGCGGAATCGTCGGCTCTGGTGTAACTTCCTCCGTTGGCGTGACTTCGGCGGTGGGGGTCACTTCCGGTGTAGGTTCGTCGGTGGGCGTGGCTGTAGGGGTAAAGGTCGGTTCCGGCGTCACTGCTTCGGTCGGGGTGACTTCCTCGGTCGGCACGTAACATTCGACCTGGCTGTAGGCCAACCAATCCCCGACCACCAGCGTGATCAGACCGGACTGCGGCCCAACGTTGATGGTCATGCTTTCGTAGTAATCCAGCTGCAGCCAGCCTTCATCCAGATAATTGCCGTACACATCGGTCACGGTGTAGTACATCGGCTCGGTCATGGCGTAGCCGACATTGAGAATCTCGAAGATCACCACATCACCATCGGCACACGTGTTGGTGATGTACAGGTTGGGCGGATACACTTCCTCGGTAGGGGTATAGCACTCAGCGACCTGCGTCAGAATATCGTCGCCGATTTGCAGCGTCACGGTGCCATAGACCGGCCCCACTTCAATCGTGTAACCTTCGTACAGACCAAGCTGAATCCAGCCATCTTCCAGAATATTGCCGTTGCTGTCGGTCACGGTGTAATAAACGGGCACCGTCATCGCGTCGCCACGATTGCCGACGTAGAAGCCGACCGAGCCATCTTCGTTGCAGTAATTGATGGCATAGAGCGACGGGCGCGGCGCTTCATCTGTTGGCGTGAAGGTCGGCTCTGGCGTCACGTCCTGGGTGGGGGTGGCGGTCGGCGGCAGGGTCGGTTCCGGCGTCACTTCCTCGGTAGGCGTCGGCGTGGGTGGGGTGGTCGGTGTCGATGTCGGCGGCTGAGTCGGTATCTGGGTTGGGGTGGGCGGGTCGGTCGGCACCGTGGTGGGTTCCGCCGGTGCGCCGCAGTTCAGGGTCACACGTGGGTGGCTGCTGCCGGGATGCCCGACCTGCTGGTCGACGGTGAGTGTGATGTCGCCGCTGCCGCTGTACCGAATTTCGGTCGTCTGGCCGCCGCCGATCTGAACGGAGCCACTCTGGACCATCGTGCCATTTTCCAGCAGTTGATACGCGGTGGGTGACACCATATCCCCTTCGCCGCTTTCGCCGGTATTGCGGATCACAAATACGGCGGTCGTGCCATCACAATAGCCGGTTACTTCCAGGCTGGAACAATCGAGGCGATCCGGGTTGTTTTTCTGGCAGGCCAGACGTGGCTCGCTCGAAGCGGGTTCCGGCTCAGACGGTGAGTCTGCGGGCTGTTCGGCGCTTTGGTCCGGCGCCGTCACTTCCTGATTCTGGTTCTTGCCTTTGCCTTTCCCTTTGCCGTTACCACCATCCTGTGCGTAAAGCGGCGTGATGATGAGGACAAACAAAATGAGGACCGTAAAAATGATTGGGATGTTGCCTGGATAAGTGTTCCGACGCATTGTGCATCTCCTAAATCGAACAATGATAGGGTGGGCGAATCAGACGGGCCGCCCACAATCAGTTGTCAAACCGTTGATTTAGGATAGACGTCACAATAAATATATATTCTTCACATTTTCTGTATCGGTAAACGCTCATTTGCAGCACCGTGATAGATCCTGGCGTAGTATCACGGGATCACATGCGAACAAGTGCCTCACCCAATACCTCACCCCTATATCCCCTCTCCATGGATGGCGAGGGGACTTCACAGGTGGTTGCGGACTTTTGCTCCCCCTCTCTGTATCGGAGAGAGGGTCGGGGGGTGAGGTGTCTTTGAAAAACGCCCTCCACGCTATAGTGTGGGCATACCAGCGTTTATGCGCTGTAGGGTACAAGGTTTACGGATAGGTTCTTAGGTGGGTGATGGCTGCCGGAGCGCCGGTTTATGCAGCCATTTAGCCGCTGGCGTGCTGGCTGTGGGCGCGGGCCTGGGCAGGCCAGTTGACGGTGCCGCCATAGACATTCGCTTTTTCCAGATCGGGGATCATGTCCGGCCTTGTGACGCTCCACACGCGCACGTGTAACCCGGTGGCCTGCGCCGTTTTCACCAGTTCCGGCTGGCGAATGACGGATTCCGCCTGCGGGCAGATTTGCGTTAGCCCGGCTGCGGCGACTTTTTGAACAGCGGCTTCATCCCACTCACGCGTCAGCCAGCCGACCTGATTATCCGGCGCAAGCTGGTGCAGCTTCACAGCCGTGCCGAAAAAGAACGAGGTGAACTCTGCCCGCTGCCACATTGCGTCCGACAGCAGGTCGCGCACCAGGGTCACCAGTGCGGTTTCGATGCCCTCTGCCTTGATCTCCCAACAGAAGGGGATACGGTCGCCAAATTCGCGTATGGCAGCGGCGGCGGTCAGGAGGTGCGGATTCCGTGCGCGCAGGTCGCTCAGGCGGGTGCTGGCCACCGCCTGTCCGTCTACGATGGAATCATGTTCCAGCACCAGCACGCCGTCCTGCGTGATCTGGACATCCGTCTCGATCAGGTCGCTCTGCTGCTCGATGGCCAGTTGAAAAGCCTGTGCGGAATTATCGGGTGCATCTGCCGACGCACCCCGGTGGGCGATAAACAAAAACGACATGGCGAACCTCGTTCTGAAGCGGGATACAGGTTGGCTGATCGTTCGCAAAGCATCGCCGCAGACGATCAGCCTGTTTACTATACCCTGATTCGCATACCCTCGATCATGGCAACGGTGTGTTCGACGCCGTTTTCCTGGCGGATTTTTTCGCCCAGCGCCGCTGCGTTCTGCCGGATAGCCGGGTTGGTCGTCACGTCACGCAGGGCGGCGGTCAGGTTTTGCACGGACAGCTTCTTATGCGCGATTGGCTGGCTGCCGGCGCCCATTTCATGCACCCGCTGGCCCCAGAACGGCTGGTCGGCGATGAAGGTGCAGATCACCGTAGGACGCCCGGCGCGCAACCCCGCTGCGGTCGTGCCCGCGCCACCATGATGAACGACTGCCGCCACTCGCGGGAACAGCCAGTCATGCGGGGCCTGATCGATCTTGAGGATGGTCGCTGGCAGATCACGGGTTTCGAGCCCGCCCCAGCCCGTCGCGATGATGCCGCGCAGCCCGGCCTGTTGCAGCGCCTCGACAACGATGTGCGCCAGTCGCGCCGGATTTTTGCCCGCCATGCTGCCAAAGCCGACGTAAACGGGTGGTTCACCAGCATCGAGAAATGCCTGTAATTCGGCGGGTGGCTGCCAAGTGTCGGCCTGTTCGAGGAACCAGAAGCCGTTCACGGTCGCATGTTCTGGCCAGTCCGATGGGCGCGGCACCAGGTACTTGCTGAAGGCGTGCAGCACCGGGATGGGTCGACTATCCGGCATGTGGGTGGGCAGGGCGGCGTTGGCGATTTTGTCCAGGCCGAGCAGGTTCTGCCGGAATTCGTTGACGATGCCATCATAAACCTTGTACCCGCGATTAACGAGCTGATAGCCCATCCGGTTGTACCAGCCGCCCAGATTGAGCGTCGGCATCCCGACAACCGGGTACTGGCGCGTCGGCACAAACACGGGCGTGGGCACGGCCAGCATGGTGGGGATGCCCAGTTTCTGGGCGATGTGCGGGCCAGCCAGTGCCTTCGGATGATAGATCAGCAGGTCCGGGTTGACAGCCTGCGCCGCCTGCCAGGTGTCATCCATCAGCCGCCGGTTGATGGCGTTGGCCTGCTTCATCAGCTTCATGGTCGTGCGAATCGCGCCCACTGGCCCCGCCGTGTTTTCGATGGCGTCGCGGCCCTCGGCGGAATCCATCAGTTCGATCAAATCATTGCGCATGAAGCCGTAATCCAGGCCGTGCTCTGTAATGAACGGTTCAAAGCTGGCGCTGGTGCCAACAGTGACGGTGTGCCCGGCTGCCTTCAGGCCTTTGCCCAGTGCCACATAGGGCTGGACATCGCCGCGTGACCCAAGCGTGACGATCAGGATGTTCATGGTTATCCTTGCTACTCTGGTTCGGAATGTTGCATCTGGTCAAACTGCTGGCTTGATGCGTCGAATATCTGACGCAGAATCGCCTTGCCGGTTTCGCTGCTGCCCCCGCCTTCAGGGGTCAGCGCCCGGTCCATGATGGTTGCAATGCCTTCGATCAGGTCATCCAGCGGCGGGATATCCGCTTCGGGCACGACATCGTCCATGCCGACCAGCCCGAAAGCCAGCATGTTCATAATATGCGTGATGATAGTCGGGTCGATGTCCTGCCGGATCGCGCCGGCCGCCTGCATCATGCTGACAAACTGATAGCGGGGGGAGGGCATATCATCACCCGCAAAACGCCGGAAGAAGCTATCCGGCTTGCGCATGTAGCTGCCAAAAATGCGCCGGTCCTGCTTGAACAGGGCGGCCATAAAGGCGCTGCTGCTGAGGGCGTAGAGCATGTTTTTATACATCCCGGCGATCCTGCCACCTTCCGGGTCCGCCTCGACGCGTGCCAGCCACGAGTCGGCAAAGACTTTCATCTCGCGGACAAGCAATCGTTCCAGCAAATCGTCCTTGCTGTCGAAGTGCAGGTAGATTCCGCCCTGGCTGACCCCGGCGTCGCGGGCAATATCGCTGACGGCGGTTTTGTCATAGCCATAACGGATGAACAGGTCCACCGCGGCATCGAGGATACGTTGTTCGCGTTCAGGATTGTTCGATTTTGGCATATATCCTGCTTTGTGACGGATTGACTAATTTGATTAAATCAGTCAAATGATACGATTATCTGGGTTTGCTGTCAAGATCAATCGCCGGTTGGGGAAACAAAAACAGGCCGCATGTGAGCTTGTGCGACCTGCGTTTATGTTGATAATTTGTGAGCACTTCAGCACTTCAGCACTTCAGCACTTCAGCACTTCAGCACTTCAGCACTTCAGCATCTGGCACTCATTCCACGTACAGCGTCGTCAGGTAGACCAGTTCGCCCAGCGGGGCGCCGTCGCTCTGTTCCGCCTGCATGGCCCAGTAGAGCGAACGCTCGCGGATGATGAACATCAGCGGGTATTCGCCCGGCGGCATGTCGCACGGAATTTCCAGCGTGCGGATGTCGTGATAATAGCGGTCCGGCTGCCATGCCAGCGTATCGACATTGCCCGGTGTTTCCTCGACGCGTGTCACGCCTTCGCCACCTTCGTCCACCGCCACCATCGACAGGTAGTAGGTTTGTTCGATGGGGTTGTCGGCCTGCCACCAGCTTTCGACTGTGACGCTGCCGCAGCGGGCCACGTTCACATCGCTGATCACATCCCAGCGCTTCAGCCGCAGCACGTCGTCGTTGCGGTCATTGCGGAAAATCACCAGATCATTAAAGGTGTCTTCGGGGACTGGCTCCTGATTCAGATCATCGGCGGCATAAATTTTGACATATTCGATGCCGTGCGCCGCGACAATGAAAGCCGGTTCCACCCCGTCAGCCGCGTCGATCAGCCGGGAATACAGGCCACGCTGAAGCTGGTTCACATAAAACAGTACATATTGTTCGTCGTTGATGCCCTGCGGGTTATCCTGCATGGTGTGGACGTTGGTCTGGCAGTCGGTGTAGCGCGAGGCCACCTCAAAGTAGAATGTCATGACGCTTTCGTCACAGCTTTCGACGTCGTCACCGAGCAGCCGCATCGCATCGTGCAGTCCTTCGCCCCAGCCGACCATCATCGTGCGCAGCGCCACCGAACTGCCGCCAGCCAGCGGGTTATAGTAGGCGAGATAGTAGGGGAAGTACCACGCCAGCACCAGCAGCGCGATCAGCAAGGCCGCGCCCCACGCCGCCACCGGACGCACAGCCGGCAGCACCCCGGCCAGCCGGTCGACCAGCCACAGCAGCCCGAACGCCCCCAGCACACACAGAACAGGGAAATATTGCAGTACATAGCGGTCCATCTTCTTGGGTTGCAGCGTCATGACCAACCCGAAGACGACCACAAAAATGAGCATCGACACCAGCGGCAGATGAAAGCGTCGGGCCGCTCCGCGCAGCGCCGCAATCAACGCCGCTACCAGCCCAATCGTCACCCAGGGCGATAAACGCAGCACCGTCGCGACCGGGTAGAACAGGGGGCCGGGGTCTTCCAGCGGTTGCCCCAGGAAATAATTGCCGGGTTTGTGTGCGCTCAGCGCCAGCTCCAACCCCTGATCCAGCCGGGCGATGACGCGATCCATGTCCACCCATGTTGCCGGGAACACTGCGAACCACACCACCACCGCCATCACGGTCCAGATCACCATCGGCCAGACGGCGCGCGGCAGCCAGTCTCGCGGGGAACGGCGATACTGGTAGATGAGGCACAGGCCGAGGATGCCGCCGACGCCAATGGCCGTAAACTTGGTGACGCCGCCCAACGCCCCCAGCACTGCCGACAGCACCAGCCAGCGCCAGCGGACGGGCTGGTGAGCGCCGCCATCTGGTGCACCAAAGTTGAAAGCGACCAGCCCCGCCAGAAACGATGTCATCATGAATGTGGTCGTGATCGCATCGACATGCAATATGCCGCCATGCGCCACCAGGAACGGCTCTACCGCCCACAGGAAACACGCCAGCAGTGCCAGCCGCACATCAAACAGGCGGCGCAGCATAAAGAATGACCCGACCACCGCCAGCGCGTTGACCAGCGCCAGCGGGAAACGCATCGCCGCCACATGCGCCTGAAAATTGTCGGCTCTGGCGTTTGGCCCGTTGACAGCTTCGCTCAGCAGGATGCCGGACGCGCCCAGCCAGTTGGTCATCACACCGGGATGAAACGACTGTGCCGTTTCGGACAGGTCGCCCGTGCGCAGGCCGTTGAGAAAATTGGTCGAGCGATTGACCCAGAAGGCTTGTTCGTCGGTCGTCATGACCGGGTTCGGCCAGGCCCGGGGCACCAGCGCCACCAGAAACAGCACCAGCATGAGCAGCATAACCTGCCGGGTGCTGAGCAACAGGCCACGGGTTTTGAGGGTGTATGTTTGGCTCAACGGTATCTCATTCACAGCGTTTTAGGCGGACAAAGCGGTCATTATAGCATCCGTGCCCCGCTGCGGAGAATAGTTACCCGTCAGGTGGTTGCCAGCAGATATAACAGCAACGGCTCATTGGTCGGGTAAAACACATCCGGCAAAAACTGCCGTGCCAGCACCTGCCGGAAATACTGGAGGTGTGACAGGTTTGCCGCTTCCGAGTAGTCCGGTGTCAGCGGATTGTAGGCCAGCATGTCGGCAGCCTGTTGGAGCAGCGGTGTTGCATCGTCCTCATTAAAGCGGGCCAGTCGGGCCTCACCCAGCAGCAGCCAGAGGGGGCCGCTCTGGTCCTGGTAGGTGTTTTGTGCCTGTGTGTACCAGTTCGCTGCGTTGGCGGGGTTGTCCTGCGCCAGCGCCAGCAGTTCGCGCACCACATAATGACGCGGATTAATCGGATCGATCGCTTCTTCCCACCGGGCTAACGCTGCATCGACATCGCCGGATTCCATCAGCATGACCACCTGCGACAGAGCCGGGCGATCTGCCAGGGTATTGCTGGATTCCGCTTGCAAGGGGGTTTGCCCCCATGATGGATGCAGGTCTGCATCTGGCTCATTCCGCAGCGCCTGCGCATAGGCTTCGCGGGCGAGATCATCCTGGCCAGCTGACTCTGCATACTGTCCCAGATGAACCTGAAGCGGCCATGATTCCGGCGCAAGGGCTGCGGCTTGCTGGGCATACGCCAGGGCCTGCTGCGTATCACCTGCCTGCCAGTAAAGTGCGCTCAGGTTGGCATATGGGGGCACAAAATACGGTTCCAGCGTGATGACGGTTTCGTAGGCCGTTATGGCTTGCGTGGTTGCATCCTCGTCACCGTCATGGGCGGCCAGCCCCCACAGGTATGCCTGCTGCAGCGGATAAACAGGCAGCGTGAAATCAGCGTCGGCAACGGGTTGCAGCGCGCTGGCGGTATTGGCATAGTCTTTGCTGTCGATCCCGCTGGACAGAATGGTATTGTACTGTTGATAAAGTTGGGTGTCCCACAGGCCAGCGGCAAACAGAACCACCCACAGGCCAGCCAGCGCAAACGGAGCCTGGGGGAACTTCAAGGGCGTGTAGGGCAGGCGGGGGGTGGGCTGGGCCGTCATCAAGATCATGGCCAGCAAACCGGTGAGTGCGACTGCCGGAAGCATGGCGGGCATATCAAACAGGTGCGTGACGACAAAACCGGTGGTGGCGGCTGTTCCGGCGATCAGCCAGATGCGCGATGTGCGTTCCAGATCATCGCGGCGCCACTGGCCCCATATATGCCGCGCCAGCACCCAGCCGGTCATGAACAATGCTGCCAGCCCGACCAGCCCCAGCTCTCCGGCGATGTTGACTGGGAGGCTGTGCGCATGGGCATGAACAGCGCCCGGTGGCAGCGACATCACCTGCCCCTGATAGCGGCCAAAGCTGAACAGGCCTGTGCCTGTCAACGGATTTTGCTGAAACATCGACCCGGCCACACCAAATAATTCCGGGCGATAGGACAGACCCCGCGCACTATTCGCAAAGGAAGCCACAAAACGGAGGGCCGCCGCGCCCACCAGAACCATGCCTGCAAGACTTACCCCGCCGGTCAGCAGCTGCACAGAGAGGTTCTGTTGATTCCACCACAAGCGTGCGCTGCGTATGGACCATGACTGCCACGCGGCCACCATGACCAACCCGACCAGCATCCCGGCGCCGAAACCCAGCCAGGCGCTGCGTGCAAAGGTCAGCAGCAGCAGAATGGCCGACAGAAACGCGTAGATCAGCAAGAGTGACCGGGTCACGGTGCGTCGCGCAGCCAACGCCTGACCCAGTGTGATCGTAATCAGCACGACCAGAAAGCTGCCCAGTGTGTTCGGGTTGCCCAGAATGCTGCTGAAGCGGTAGATGAACGTCCCCTGACGGATGGTCTCGGCAGCGATCGGAATCTCAATCAATCCAAAGGTGAGCACGACCAGCCCGTTGATCAGGACCGTATCGGTGAGGATGCGCCGCGTGTGGGCGACATTGGCGAGGATGTCGTGCAGCATATACCACAGGCCGATATACACCCCCATATACCACAGCGCCAGTAATGACCGGCGGGCGGTTTCCGGGTTGGCGAGGGTGGAGACGACAAAAGCCAGTATCCAGAATGGCAGGGCAATATCCAGCGGGGTCGCATGCCAGCGCCAGCGGGCACGCGTGCGCACCAGCAGCCATACCCCAACAACCAGCGCCAGCAGGATCAGGCTGAACAGGCGAATGTCCGGGTGGAGGATGCCGCGAAAGTGTGCCCCCAGAATGAGGGCGTATAAAAACAGGAAGATGGACGCGATTCGGGCAATCAAGAAATGCTCTCCATCAGCAGTTTGCTCAGCAGGGGTTGGCTGGATGAATAAAATACACCAGGCAGGAACTGGCGTGGAGCGGCCTGCCGGTAATACTGAAAGGTCGCCATATTACCGCCTTGAAGGTAGTCGGCGTGGCTGGGGTTGTAGGCCAGCAGATCGCGGATGCTGTCGCTGGCGAGCGCCGCTGCTTCGGTGTCACCACGGGCCTGTGCCAGCCGCAGTTCACCTAAAAGCAGCCATAAGGCGCGGTCGGCGGCGCCCAGTGCTTGCTGGGCTTTTTCGTAGGCCGCTGTCGCCATTTCAATATCCCCATGCGCCAGTGCCAGCAGCTCCTCCACGATATAGTGGCGCGGGTTGAGGATGGCCGGTGTGTCGGCCCATAAAGCGATGGCTGCCTCGGTGTCTCCGGCTTCCAGCAGCAGCACAACCTGTGTCAACGGGTCGCGCTCCTCAACCGGGGTCGAATACGCTGTCTGCAACGCGGTGTCGCCCCATGCCGGGTGCAGGTCCGCATCAGGCTCGATCGCCAGCGCACGACTATAAGCCTGACGGGCCACATCGGTCATGCCGCCCGCTTCGGCATACTGACCCAGATTGAAGTACAGGGACCACGATTCCGGCGCCAGGTCAACAGCCTTCTGGAAAAATGCCAGCGCTTGTTCAGGGTCGCCGTTGTCCCAGTGCAGCGCACCCAGATTGGCATAATAGGGGGTGTAATAGGGTTCGATGTTGATGGCTTGTTCGTAAGCGGCGATAGCTTTGGCGCTGGCGTCTGTGTCGCCTGCGGCAGCGGCCAGCCCCCAGAAGTACCCTTGCTGCGCCGGGTAGATGACCATACCGGGGTCGGCTTCGCGGACCGGCTGCATGGCATCGGCGACGTCGGCATAGGGCGCATCCTGATTGATCCCGGCCAGCAGCAGATCAAAATACTGGTTATAGGTGGTCGTGTCCCACAGGCCGGTGGCAAACAGCCCGACCCATAACCCAATTACGCCGAATCCACGCAGCCCGAACCGGCTGGCCGACGCCGGCACGTGACGCAGGTTGCCCGGTGCACACAGGACCAGCAGCGCCATCAGGCCAGTCAGCGCGATAGAGGGCAGCACGGCAGGGACATCAAACAGGTGGGTGACAAAAAACGCGACCGCCGCCCCGGTCCCGGCAGCTGTTATGGCCTGTTCCGCTGGCATACTGGCAGCCTGTAACCAATGACGGCGAACCGCGCGGACAATGGCGTACAGGGTAAATAACCCGGCGGCCAGACCCAGCAGGCCCAATTCGCCCAACAGGGTCACCGGCAAACTGTGCGGATGACTGTGATAGGCAGCAGGCGGCAGTGAGGTGAAGCGGCCTACATAACGGCCATAGCTGAACAATCCCTGTCCGGTCAGCGGGTTGTCGGCAAACATGTTGAACGCGATGTTGAACAACTCCGGGCGGTAAGACAGGCCGCGACCATCCCCCAGAAAGGATTGAACGAACAGCACCAGGGCGGTAATAGCTGCCAGCACCCCGACCACCGCAGCCGTTGTCAGCGTCAGGCGCAGTGGCATGGACTGCCGGTTCAACCACTGGCGTACATCCTTGACCGACAAAGAGCGCCGCTGCGTCAACATAATCAGCCACGCGCCGAAGCCAACGCCCAGGCCGATCCACGTGCTGCGAGAGAAGGTGAGTAGCAGCACCGCCAGCGGCAGCAGGCTGAAGACGACCAGCAGGCTGCGGCTTGCTCGTGAATTCGCCAGCGGCACCCGCCCGAAAACAAACATGATCATCACGACCAGATAGGTGGCCAGCGTGTTCGGGTTGCCGATGATGCTGTACACGCGGTAGAGCGTTTCACTGACGGTCAGCGTCGGAATAATCATTTGCAGTTCCAGCACCGTGGATGCCATGACCACCACCCCCGCCATCACCACCGCATCCATCAGCAGCTTGCGTTGCAGGCCGCCATTGGCAATCGCATCGTGCAGCACATACCACAGCCCGGCATACAACCCGATGTACCACATGGCCAGCAGGGACCGGCGCGCACTTTCCGGGTTCATCAGCAGCGACATGACAAACACCAGCGCCCAGACCGGCAGCGCCGTATCCAGCGCGGTGGGGTGCCAGCGCCAGCCAGCACGGGTGCGCACGATCAGCCACACCAGCACGATGAGCGCCAGCAGGATCAGGCTGAACAGGCGAATTTCCGGCAGCAGAATGCCCCAGAACCCGCCCCCCAGTACGATTGTGTAAATAAAGGTCAGGATGAGTAATACGCGGGCAAGAGCTTTAACCAAAGCAGCGTTCTCCGGGTCGTATGGTGCAAGTTCGATTGTAGACCCGAAACCACTTTCGTGCGTATTAACATCAATCACGCCGCTTGCCGCGATGAGAGCGCATAAAAAAAGCAGGAGAGATTGTTCTCCCCTGCTTGCGTTCCGTGGATTGATGGTGTGTAGTCCGTCACAGGCCTTTGATCGCCGAATGACGGGCCGAACCTGCTTTGGAGTCCGGGTTAGCCCGTTCGACCTTGACGGTGGCTTCGCCTGCCAGACCTTTGTGCAGCGCCCGCTGGATGACGGCCAGCACCGGTTCGACTTCGCCCCCCTCGATCACGACATTCAGCTTGACTGCCGGGTTCATGATAGTGTCCTCCCCTCATCCATTGATACGCTCATGATAGCTGGCAAAAGCCGAGAAATCGCAGAGCATTCGCAGAGGGGATGACGACCGGGATTATTGTGCCTGCAAGCGCCCGCCATTCACCTGCGGTGTCCCGGCCATGTCGAGCGCATCGACCGTGACGACGCCGTTATCCCACACGACTGTGCCGGTACTCAGCGACTCGATCTGGACACTGCCGCCCGGCACGGTCAGATGCAGCGGGGCAGGGTTGGGGCCATGATACCCGGCGACCCAGCGACCGGCGTCCGGGTTGGCATAAACCCAGCCTGCTGCTTCGCCACAACGGAGTGTCGCCTCGTCCACGCTAACAATACCGGTTCGGTTTTGGCGGGCGGTTGGTGCTTCCAGCATGGGCCACCCTTGTTCCCCGGCCTGTGTCCAGCGCTGCTTGAGCCGCCACGTCATCAGGTCAATTTCGATGCCGAGCGTTTGGCCATCGCGGCTGTAGCTGACGGTCCAGCGGCGCTCCCGGATGCCATCATTGACGAATGGCGCGTCGGTGTCGTCTTGCAAAATACCCCCGGCGACGACCTGTGCAAATGCGCGGCCATCCGCATAAGCGTTGCGTTCTGCCAGTTCCAGATAAACACCGCAGTGGGGATGTCCCTTGAAAAATGGGTTGAGGCCGGGGCGCATCTCCCAGAAGGCTTTTTCCGAGCCTTTGTAATTGTAAATTTCCAGCACGAGATCCCCCTCTTTTTCGACCAGACGCAGCGGGGCGTTGCGGCCTGCGTCCGTGCGCGACAGGGGCTGGACCGCGATCAGGGCGCTGCCGCTGCCGATCACCACCAGTTCTCCGGGCGGTATATCATAGGGCAGCGACTCGACGCGCTGGTCACCTACCCAGATTTCGTCGACATGCTGCCGCTGGGTAAAGATGAAGGTGGCTTTGGCGCTGTGGCATTGGCCCATGTTCTGCGGTGCGTACAGGGCGATCACACGCGGCCCTTGCTGCACGCCGAAGAAGCGGCCTTCCTCGATCAGGTTGCGCGACTTGGTGCGGTCGGTGGCATGATAAAAATCGCCTAGCCACTTTTCATCCATCACGTAGCGGGTGTACAGCACGCCGGGGCGGTCTGCGCCTTCGCGCACGTAATGCGCCATCAGCACATTGGCCTGCCCGCCGTAACCTTCGGAGGCCGTGCCGACGCTGAAAGACGGGCTGTGATAGGTCGTCAGTCCCAGGCCCTCCTGCGCACTCGCAGTTTCGATGACTTCATAGGGTTCCGGTGGGGCCTGTAATAGATCAGCGGCCCATGCGGGCAATGTGCCATCCGCCAGCCAGTCCTGATAAATTTCGACTTCAGGCGGTGTCTCGCACACGACGGAGGGATGATAGGCGCGGGCGTGTGGCCCGGCCCAGCGGCCCGTCCCGCGGTGAATGTGCAACCCAACGCTGACGGCCATGCGCGCGATCATGGTGCGGGCGCGAATGCGGGTTGGTTCATGCTGGCACAGGTCGGTAATCACCTTGAGGGCGCGAATAACGACCTTGGTATATGTGGGGCTGTTGTATTCTCGCGGGACACCGCTCTGGTCGGTGAAGGCCATCCAGCGCACCAGCTTGTCGTAGCCGCGCTGCGCAATGTCAGTATCGCCCAGGAGTTCGCCGCCCAGGCACGAGTTCAGAATGTCGAGCAGCGCGATGTTGGAGTAGGCGACGTGCACATCCAGGCTGCGGATTTCATCCAGCCCCAGCCGGATCGCTTCGAGCACGCGGGTTTGGGTAGCAGCCGGCAGCCGGTCGGCGTGCTGGAGCATCATCGGGATCAGGCGCTCGAGGTTAAATTCGACGGCGTTCAGGTCGGCGACGACATCGTCCTCCGCCATCCAATAAAAATTGCCGTAATGCGGATCATCCGCGTTCAGTTCCTGGCAGCGCAGCGTCGCATCCAGCACATTTTCCGCCAGCGCAAGGTCTTCCGCAGTGCCATTGGCGACCAGCTGCTCCGCCAGCCGGGCCCCGGCGCGCGATTCGTGAAACAGGCCATTTTCGGTGGTCTTGGAGACGAGGAACGTCTCCGGGTTAAATGTCTCCGGTAAGGTCATCGGTTGGGTCATGTTCAAAAAAATCCTTGTTCCATGCAAATTTTATGTGACCGTGCACCGGCCATTATAACGCACTGTCGAGGGGTGATAGTCGCCGGTCATCTTTTGCCGCCCTCAATCCAAATGATGAAATCTGGTCGTATTGATAGATAGCAGTTGGACATGATTTTTTTAACTTAAATGGATAAGAGGGAAGATTATGAAGAAGAGTGTTTTGTTTGTATTGATATGCGTGTTGCTGGTTTCTGGCGCGGTGCTGGCGGGTGGGCGGCCCCTGTCTGCCACATTGACCGGCGCGGCTGAAGTGTCGCCGGGCGACCCCGATGGCAGCGGCTCCGCATCGCTGACGCTCAACTCCGGCCAGGAAGAAATCTGCTTTGAACTCGCCTGGAGCAATATTGCTGCGCCGACACGGGCTCACATTCACCGCGCACCAGCCGGGCAGAACGGCCCCATTGTCGTATTTTTCTTTGATACCGTTGTCGCCAATCCTATTCCCGTGACCAATAGTGGCTGCGTGGATGTCCCGCGCGATCTGGTCAAGGAGATACGGCAGAATCCCGACGGTTTCTATGTCAATATTCACAACGCCGAATTCCCCGGCGGCGCGATTCGCGGGCAGTTATCCAAATAGCAGCATCCACTTCAATTCGAGGAGCGTGTTCGTACCGGCACGCTCCTTGTATTTGCAGGGGCGATGATGTTTTGGCCCGTGCCCGGTGCTGCTTCCCGGCGGTTGAGTTGGTCACGCCGTTGCCCTGTGGGTGATGGCGCAGCATGCCGCTAACGCCGGCAAAACCGCGCTGGCCTTTACAATGCGCCGTTAATAAATCCTTTCTTATTGGTGCGTACCCGGTTTGTGTACTATAAAGTAAGATAAAGATAATGCTCCAATCCCGATTGGGGTCAAGGTTACCTATACGCACGCATCGAAGATAAGCGTGTGGATTCGCTGGTTTGGCAATTGCCTCACCATTTTCTCGCTGTTAGGCTGGAACCGATTCCATACGCAACGGGGGAGATTACGCCATGCATGTTGATGTATTATTCACGTGGGTGGCTCGCAGTTGCTTTGTTCTGCTCGCCATTTTAACGCTGCATGCGTTGTGGCGGTATCGGGATCGAGCCCGCCTGGATATTGCCCTCCTGTTCAACGTTTTTGCCATCTTATTTGTCATACAGGTTCTGGCAGAGCTTTTTGATATTCGTTCCACCCTGCTCAGCGCGATCGGCCTGATGGCGCTGGTTTCGCAGCCACACCTGACTTTGCGGCTCGTCGAACACTTCCGCACGGTGCCGCAATGGGTCAAGCGCGTGTCTTTGTTCGGCCTGCTGCTGATCTGGCTGCTGTTGTTGACCCTCGCCATCACCGCGCCCATCTTCGTCATTCTGGTGATCGTGGTCTACTTCGTTTTTGTCGATGGCTATGTTACCCAGGCTTTTCTGCAAAATGCGCGCGCCACACTGGGCGTCACCCGGCAGCGGCTGCTGCTCGCCGCGTGGGGGTCTGGTCTGGTGGGTCTGGTCATCTTTCTGCTGGGGCTGGGGGTGGTGGTGCCCGTCCTTGCCCCGCTGACAGGCTCGCTTTCGGGTATCGGGGCGGCGATCATTGCCATCTGTTATTACCTGGCGTTTGCGCCACCGCGCTGGCTGCGCCGCATCTGGCAGATGTCGGAGATGTACGGCTTTCTGGCGGTGAGTGCGCAGTATCTTTCGGAGCAGCGTACCGACGATTTTCTGGACACCCTCTGCAAGTCGGCCACCCGCACCGGTGACGCGCAGGCGACCGTCGTTTGTTTGTGGGATGCCGACACAGAACGATTTGTCGTGCGGGCTACGGACAACGCGACCCTGGTTGGCGCTGCTTTCGCGGGCGATTCTTCAGAAGTTCAGCGCGCCTGGAATGACCATCAGGCCGTTGTGGTTGCGGCGGATTCCGGCACCCGGACCGAGCTGAACGATCTGGCGGCCCGTGTCCGCAGCCAGACCTACTACATGCTGCCGATTATCACGCCGCGCCGTGTGTGGGGGCTGCTGATTGTATTTCTGCAACATGGCTCCTTGTTTCCGCACGATGACCTGACGCACCTGTCGCTGCTGGCGGGGCAGGGGGCGATCACCCTGGAGCACGAAAGCCTGATCGCTGACCAGCAGCAGTTGGTGAACCAGTTGCAGCATGAGGTGCTGGAACGAACCCAGGCAGAGACCCACATCTTGCAGCTGAATAACGCATTGGAGCACCGTGCGGTCGAGTTGCAGAATGCCAATCAGGAGCTGGAAGCCTTCAGCTATTCGGTTTCGCATGACCTGCGTGCGCCGCTGCGGGCTGTCGATGGCTTTTCACGGATTTTGCTCGAAGATTACGTCGCGGAACTGCCCGAATCAGCGGTGCGATATTTGAATCTGGTCCGCACCAATACCCAGCAGATGGGCCAGTTGATCGACGATTTACTGACCTTTTCCCGCCTCAGCCGGCAGCCCCTGTCCACACGCCCGGTCGCGCTGCGCGATATTGTCAACAAGGTCTGGGCAGACCTGGAGGACGAGCAGGCAGATCGTCAGATCGCCCTGGAAGTTGAAGAACTGCCCGTTTGCGAAGCGGACCCCGCGCTGCTGCAACAGGTCTTCGTCAATTTACTGGGCAATGCCCTGAAATTTACCAGCAAACGAGACCAGACGCACATCGTCGTCGGCTGCCAGCAGGATGGCGACGAGCGAGTCTTTTTTGTTCGGGACAATGGTGTGGGGTTTGATATGCGCTATGCCCACAAATTGTTTGGCGTGTTCCAGCGGCTGCACCGCGCAGAAGATTACGATGGCACCGGAGTGGGTCTGGCGACGGTACAGCGGATCATCCATCGTCATGGCGGGCGCATCTGGGCTGAGTCGGAATTAGACAAGGGAACTACTTTTTATTTTACCCTCGAAGGAGATGGGGCAAATGGATGAACAGGTCGAAATCCTCCTGGTGGAGGATAACCCGAACGACGTCGAACTGGCGTTACATGCCTTCAGTAAATATAAACTTTCTAACCGCATCTATGTCGCGCGCGATGGCGCAGAGGCGATCGACTTTATTTTTTGCAAAGGCGCTTTTGCTCACCGTACCATCGAGGAACCTCCCAGGCTTATTTTGCTGGACTTGAAGTTACCCAAAGTTGATGGTCTTGAAGTTTTGCAGCAGATCAAGGCAAACCCGCGCACCCGTATGCTGCCTGTAGTGGTGCTGACTTCATCACGCGAAGAACGCGACATCGTTGATAGTTACCAGCTGGGTGTCAACAGCTATATCACCAAGCCGGTAGATTTTGACCAGTTTACCGCGGCGATGCAGCATCTGGGGATGTACTGGCTTTTGCTGAACCAGCTCCCTCGCGAGAAGCCTTCCAGCTAGGAAATCCAATGGCAACATCGCTGCGATTGCTACTACTTGAAGACCGACCGGGTGATGCTGAGTTGACGTTACATGAACTGCGACGGTCTGGTTTTGACCCGGACTGGCAGCTTGTCGATACGGAAGAGGCTTATCGGGCAGAGCTTAGTGACGATCTGGACATCATTCTGGCGGATTACACCCTGCCGCAGTTTGATGCACCGCGCGCGCTGGCTGTGCTGAACGAGAGCCGGCTGGACATCCCATTTATCGTGGTGACCGGGAGCATCGGCGAGGAGCAAGCTGTCGAGTGCATCAAACAGGGCGCGACAGATTACCTGCTCAAAGACCGGCTGACACGTCTGGGGTCTGCGGTTGAACATGCGCTGGAACAGAAGCGCATTCGCGAGGCTCAACGGCAGGCCGAAGCCACCCAGAACCGGCTGAATACGATTATCGAAGCCACCACCGATTTTATCAGTGTTATGGATATACAAGGCCAGCTGTTCTACCTGAACCGGGCAGGCCGGGCCATGCTGGGTTTTGAGGACACGGAGGACGTCATCGGCTTTCCGGTGACAGATGCGCTCCCGGTAACATCGCGCCGGGCCATCATTCAGGATATTTTCCCGATGGTACAGCGCGATGGCATCTGGAGCGGTGAAATGGCGCTGCTGACCCAGGCCGGGCAGGAGATTCCGGTGTCTCTGGTGATTATCGCGCACCGTGCGCCGGATGGCGCCACAGAGTTCTTATCCGCCATTGCCCGCGACATACGCGAGCGCAAGCAGGCCGAGGAAGCGCTGCGGCGGCACACATTCGAACTGGAACGGCGGGTGATGGAACGCACTGCCGAATTACAGCAGGAGAAAGAACGTGTCGAAGCGATTCTGGATAACAGCAGTGACGCCATCATTCTGGCGAACGTCGATGGCAATATCCAGCAGGTGAACCCCGCTTTTACAGAGCATTTTGGCTATTCCACCAGTTATATTGTGGGCCACAATTTGCTGACACTCTCGCAGGCTGATTCGACCGGGATGCTGCTGGAAGTGCTGCAAGGCATTGTGACCACCCATGATCGTGCGCGCGTCGAGATTGCCGGGGTCCGCAATGACGGTACGGTGTTCGAGGCGGATGTCGCTATGGCGCCGATTATTGAGCACCGCCGTTTGAGCGGTATTGTGTGCAGCGTGCGTGATGTCACCGAGCGCAAACGGGTCGAGCAAGAGCTGCGCCGGGCGCTGGAACGGGAACGGGAGCTGAACGAGTTAAAGTCACGGTTTGTCTCGATGGTTTCGCACGAGTTTCGCACACCGTTGGCGGTTATTCTGGGGTCGGCGGATATGCTGCTGCGGTATGAGGCGCGCATGGAGGCGGTCCAGCGCAGTGAACACCTGACACAGATTCAAGCCAAGATTTTCCAGTTGAATGCGCTGGTCGATACGGTGCTGGGCATCGGCAGGGCCGAAACCATTGGCATCGAGTTTGCGCCGGAGAGTGTCGACTTTGAGCATTTTTGCCGGGAACTGCTGCAAGAGGTGCAGTTGACCACCGCCAGCCATACCTTTAATTTTGTGACCAATCATGCCTGCGACGCGGTATGGGTGGACCCAAAACTGATGCGACAGGCGCTGACCAATTTGCTGTCGAACGCAATCAAGTATTCGCCAGACGGCGGGTTGATTGACATCGTGTTGCACTGCTCCGAGGCGCAGATGACGCTCTCGGTTGAGGATCGCGGCATCGGTATCCCTGAAGAGGACCAGAAGTATCTGTTTGAAGTCTTTCACCGGGCGCACAACGTGGGCGATATTGCCGGTACGGGGCTGGGGCTGTCGCTCATCAAGCAGGCTGTGGATGCCCATCAGGGTGTCATAACGTTTGATAGCACGGTGGGGGTCGGGACGACGTTTACCATTGTGCTGCCTTTGATCCCAACAGGGGATACAAGCTGATCAACTGGACATGGGGAGATGGCTGGTTGACCGGCGTTTGTCCCGTTACAGAAACTCGTTAAACAGGCGATAAAACCGCAGCCGCTGCGGGTCTGGGCCGGTGTGCCCGTATTCATGCAGAAATGCCTGCCAGCCGGGTTCGCCATAGGTGCTGATCAGGTCGTCGTGGATCATGGCGAAATCGGTATAGCGATCCGCCACGCCGCTGTGGCCGACATCCAGAAACGCCGCGACTCGCCCGGTAGCTGGCTCCAGAAGGATATTCTCACTATAGGCGTCGCCATGCACGACGACCGGGTCCCAATAACCGGGTCGCAGCGCAATAAGCTCCTGCAACAGATCATCCGGGGTGCGGTGTCGAAATTCGTCGTCCAACAGGTCAACGTTCACCGCCTGCATCTCGACGGTTTTCCGGGCAAAGGCGATCTGTTCGTCAATCGTCCAACGGAAAGGGCAGTTCGCAACGGGCAGGTCATGAAGCTGGCGTATGGCCCGTGCCAATTGCCGGATGCGTACGTGTGGCTCTGCTTCATAGGCCATCGCTTCGACGCCGGTTATGGCGGCTGTAACCAGAAACTGGTGCGTTTGATCTTCCATGTACAGGATCACTGGTGGCACCGGAACGCGCCCCTGTAACCAGCGCAGGCGTTCATGTTCTGCCCGCACCGGCATCCGATGTGTGTGTGGCGTGATCTTGAGATAACATGCCTGACCCTGAAGGTTGCCCCGCAGCACAACAGCGCCAGACAACCCCTGGTCAACCGGCTGCCATTGACCGACTTGAAGTGACGGCGGCAACGGGATCGGGTTATTCATGGGTTGGGCCTGTTCGACGCTGTTTCAGCGGATGTTTTCAACCGCCCAATGATCGCCCATGGCGCGGCGTCCCTGTGCCAGCCCATCCCCTTCCGAAATCTGGCGGCTCAGGTCGTCGCGCTGGAGCATGTCGGCGTTGAGTTCCACGCCCAGGCCGGGGCCTTCGGGAATCGCCAGATGCCCATCTTCGACCCTGACTGCCGGATGCAGGCTGCCCATGGTAGGGAAATAGGTCTTGTAATAGGCCCGCACGGATTCCACCATGAACAGATTCGGGATATGCGCGCCGAGGTGCATGGCTGCCGCGTGGCAGATCGGCCCGCCGATGTTGTGCAGCACCAGTGGGATATTGTATGTCTCCGCCAGGTTGGCGATGCGCCGTGTCTCGCCGATACCGCCGTTCCACACCGGGTCTGTCATCAGAATCTGCGAGACGTGTTTCTCCAGCCATTCCCGGTACTGCCAGCGCGTCATCAGCAGTTCGGAGCCCACCACCGGAATCGACGTCCGCTGCGAAAACGCCTTGATCTCATCCGGGTAGACCGCGGCCATCACGTCTTCCAGAAAGAGGATATTGTACGGTTCCAGCGCACGGGCGATGCGTTCAATGCTGGCGCGGTTCCAGCGGAAATGACACTCAATGCCGATCTCCATGCTGGTACCCACCGCGTCACGGATCTGGCGGATGGGTTTCAGGCCGCGCTCGATCTGGTCCAGGCTGATGTACTGGCCGAAGCTGCCTTCGCTGAATTCGTCAAATGGCCAGATTTTCATGGCGCGGATACCATCGGCCAGCAGGCTGCGGGCCAGTTCACCCGCGTCGTCGTGCCACTGCTGGTAATCCTGCACAGGGCCGAAGCCGATGCACGTGTTATAGGTCGGCACCCGGCTGCGTGTTTTGCCGCCCAGCAGATGATACAGCGGTGCGCCGTAGTGTTTGCCCATGATGTCCCACAGGGCGATTTCGACCGCCGACAGCGCCCGCAGTTCGGCCCCGGCATAGCCGTGATACATGATGTTGTCCATCACGAACCGCCACAGACCCTCAATATCCAGCGGGTCCTGGCCCAGCATCAGCGGCGCAATCGTGCCATGCAGCGCACCGAGCGTACCGGGAATCTTGTCGATGGATTCGCCCAGCCCGATCAGTCCATTATCCGTATGCACGCGCACCACGATCAGGCGCGGAAATTCCGCCCAGCGCAGGCTCTCTATCGCCGTGATTTTCATACTTATCTCCATTTGCCCCGATGTCTGCCGGGCGCTCTTGTCATGATCGTTCAGTCCTGGGGTTGTTCGCCTTTGACGCTCAGGCCGCCATCCACCGTGTAATTCGCCCCGGTGACGAAGCTGGCTTCATCCGACGCCAGAAAGACGAACACGCTGGCGACTTCGTCAATGGTGCCGACGCGCCCGATGGGGTGCATAGCGTCAAACTCGGCGCGGCGCATGGCCGGGTCGCGCTGCTGCGCCAGAAAATCGTGCAGCATGGGTGAATCAATCGTCCCCGGCGAAACCGAGTTGACCCGGATACCCTGCGCGGCGTAGTCGGTCGACATGGACCGGGTGAGGGCGATCAGCGCGCCTTTGGTTGCACTGTAGGCCGCGATGCCCGGCAGGCCGAGGACGCCCGTGACCGACGCCATGTGAATAATGCTGCCGCCGCCGTGGGCGATCATGTCCGGGATCACTTCACGGCAGACCAGATAGGCACCGCGCACGTTGACATCGAAGACCCGGTCCCAGTCCGCCAGTGATACTTCGTGCAGTTTGCCGGACGGCATGACGGCTGCGTTGTTGACGACGACGTTGACAGGGCCGAAGGTCGTGCGCAGCTGGTTCACCGCCGCCTGTACCTGCTCCGGCTCACGCAGATCGCACACCAGCGCCGCCGCTTTGCCTCCCGCATCCTGAATGGCCCGTACGGTGGCCTCGACTCCGTCTGCCAGCCTGTCCAATACGCCGACCGCTGCGCCTTCCCGTGCGAACCGCTGGGCGATGCCACGCCCGATTCCGCCGCCTGCGCCCGTGACCAGGGCGACTTTGCCCGCCAGTCTGTCTGTCATTGTGGGTTTCCTTTACGATTGGCGTATCACCCGCAGCGCCAGATAATTGCGCCGGGGCAGTTCCACCTCAACACGCCCGCTGACGTCATCCGCCAACCGGTCAACCGTCATGTTCCAGGTGTCGATCAGGTCGATGTGATAGCGGTTGTTGGCTGGCAGGTCGAACACACGGAAACGCGGCTGGTTGCGGGCCAGATACAGCAAATAATAATCCTCGCCCCGGTGCCCGGCGGCCATACCCTTGTAAGCCCCTTCGGGAATGATGCCGCGCAGGTCCTTGTCGCTGGCAAACGGCGACAGGCCCGGTGCCGGGATCGCCTCGACAATCTGCCGCAGGAACGCGATGCGAGCCGGGCTGTCACCGCTGAGTGTGCCGCCTTTGGCCCACCACAGCGTTTCGTCCTCGTTCCAGTAGGTTTCGCCATGGCCGACATAACCGCCCGCCGCGAACCCCAGCCAGAAACATTCCAGCAATGATTCCGCCGACAGCGAACCCCATGCCCGGCTGATGTCGCCTTCATAGCCACATTCATCCACGACCACCGGCTTGTTATACTGCTTCAGCCATGTCGGCATCTGAAGCATGTCATAGTGCTGAACGCTGCAATGCGTCACCCAGGGCTTGGTATGGTCATAAAAGCCACGGCAGTTGTGGATCGAACGCAGATGATCGTAGGGATCGTTAGACTGGACGATCTTGAAGTAGCGGTCCCAGTCGTTCATATCCAGGTCGAGCATCAGGTCATACTCATTGGCGAACGACCACCATACATTGCGCAGGGCAGACAACCGCGCCGTCAGATATTCCAGATACCGTTCGTTCACGCCCGGCGGCATCCGGTCGAAACCCCACGCGCCAAAATCATACGGGTGGAAAATGATCAGGTCGGCCTCGATGCCCAGCGCCTGCAAATCCAGAATGTGTTTTTCCAGTTTGCGGAAGAACGCCGGGTTGAAGCGCGTGAAATCCCAGAATTCCGGCGGGGCCTGCGTCTTGTAATTATCGAGCAGCGAGTCATCCCACTCGCGGGTAACTTCCCCCTCAAACGGATAGCAGGGTGGTTCGTTCTTGTTGAAGACGTAACGCTTGGGGAAGACACACATCCGCATTTTGTTAAACGGCGCGTCTTTCAGCGTGGCGATGGTCTGGGCTTCGAGCGTGTCGCCCTGATGATTCCACACATAGCAGGTGGTGCCAACCGGGTGATAGGGAGTGCCATCTTCATAAGCAAAATGGTATGGGTCGACCACCCGCACCGGGCCGTGATTGTCGCCGGTTGGCGGCACACAGGCAAATGTCCCATCCAGCCCATCCAGCCCATCGACATTGCTATAGGTCCGGTAGCGCCATGTTCCTTCGGTGTCCGGCATAAAGCGCACGCGGAAGGTGTCGTCGCCATCATAAAACCCCCGGACCCGAACGACCCGGTGTTCATACGTAAATTCTGCTTCAAAGCGAACATCAATAAACGGATTGCCAGTTGTCTGGGCGGCGGCGGCATATTCGAAATAATCCCATTTTTCAACAGTTTGCGACACGTGTTTCCTCTCTCATGACCCTCATCAAATTTTTTGCTGGCCGTGCGCGTGCTGGATGACTTCACGCACCCCGCGAATAGCCTCTTTTTGCTGCGGATAACCGGCGGCGATTGTATCCAACCCGCCCGGAATCGCCAATCTGGGGCCAGCCAGCATACAGCCTGCACCGTTTCGGCGAATCATGCGCTAAAATCCCCGGTCGATAACGTTTATTTGCAAGAGTCAGTTTAAGGAGCACGGATGGGTCAGCTACGTTCTTTTGATGCTTCTCATACAGCCGTGGCGTTTCCGCTGGGCGGGGTCGGTACGGGGAATGTGTCGCTGGGCAATCGCGGCAACCTGCGCGACTGGGAAATTTTCAATCAGCCAGCCAAGGGTCTGGATTTGCCCAATACCTTCTTCGCCATTCGCACGCAGGTCAAAGATCAGCCGCCAGTCGCACGTGTGCTCGAAGGACCGCTGCAACCGCCGCACGCGCTGTCGCATGGTTATCATCCGGCCAGTAACGCCGGGCTGGCCCGCTGTTCGCAGGTGTCGTTCCAGGGCGAATACCCCTTTGCGTGGGTGAACCTGACGGACCCGAATCTGCCAGTCAGCATTCAACTGGAGGCGTTTACCCCCCTCATTCCGCTGAACCCTGAAGATTCCGGTATCCCCTGCGCCATCCTGACCTACCATGTGACCAACACATCTGACCAACCGGTCAACCTGACGCTGGTCGGCTCGCTGATGAATCCGGCGGGCGGGGTGCGGCTGGACCGCTTTGGCAATGTCGGCCCGGCGCGCCAGGGCACCACATTTAATCAGTTCCGTACCGACGACGGTATGCGCGGGCTGTTTTTTGGCGCGGAAGGCATCGATGCGGATGCGCTGGATTATGGCAACCTGAGCCTGATCACCGACCATGAGCAGGTCACGGTGAAACCGGCGTGGCTGCGCGGGGCATGGTGGGACTTTTTGCAGGATTTCTGGGACGATTTTGTCGAGGATGGCCAGTTGGATGACTTGCACTACGAGGGGCCAGCCGCCAACGGTAAACCGGATACCGGGTCGCTGGGGCTGGTGGATACGCTGCCGCCCGGCGAAACCTGCCCGTACCGCTTTATCCTGACGTGGTACTTCCCGAACCGGCGCAACACGTGGATGGCGACCAACAACGACAACTTTATTTCGGACCGGCAGTCCACGCCGGACGGCCAGAACGAGCGCATCATCCGCAATCATTACGCCACCCGCTTTGGCGACTCCTGGGCTGTAGCCGATTATGTGCAGCAATCCTATGATCGGCTGGAAACCGGCACGCGCGACTTTCACCGTGCTCTGTTCGGCAGCACCCTGCCGCCCCATGTGCTGGATGCGGTCTCGGCCAATATCGTGCCGGTCCGCAGCAACACCTGTTTCTGGCTGGAAGATGGCCGCTTTTATGGGTGGGAAGGCTGCTTTGACGATGCGGGCTGCTGCGCGGGAACCTGCACGCACGTCTGGAGCTATGCCTATACCGTTGCCTACCTGTTCCCCTCGCTGGAACGTGAGATGCGCCGCATCGAGTTTGAAGTCGAAACCGAGCCGGATGGCTTCATGAACTTCCGCAACTTCAGGTCGATGGCGGAGGATTTCGTCTGGACCTTTGCCGACCAGAAGCCGGAAGCTGCCGTTGATGGGCAGATGGGCAGTATCCTGCGAGCCTGGCGCGAATGGCAGCTGAGCGGAGACCGGGACTGGCTGGCGTCGATCTGGCCGGGCATCACCCGTGCGATTGATTACGCCGGCATCCACTGGGACACAGATCATGACGGCGTGCTGGATGGCAAGCAGCATAACACCTACGACATCGAGTTTTACGGCCCCAATCCCTTATCGAGCATTTACTATCTGGCGGCGCTGCGGGCGGTGGAGCAGATGGCGCGGGTCATGGGTAACGACGAGCTGGCCGGGCGCTGCCATGCGCTGTTCGAAAAGGCCAGTGCGCGCCTGGATGAACGGTTGTGGAATGGCGAATACTTCGAGCAGCAGATCGACGATATCGACGCCCATAAATATCAGCATGGCAAGGGCTGCCTGTCCGACCAACTGTTGGGCCAGCTGCATGCGGACCTGCTGCATCTGGGCGATACGCTCCCGCGCGACCATGTGAACCGGGCGATCAAGTCGGTTTATGACCACAACTTCCGCGAAACATTCAGCGATCATATGAACTGCCAGCGAACCTACGTGCTCAATGATGAGTCCGGCCTGCTGATGTGCACCTGGCCGCTGGGTGGGCGTCCGCGTCTGCCGTTTGTTTATTCCGATGAGGTGTGGACCGGCGTTGAATATCACGTTGCCGCGCACCTGATCGCTGAAGGCTGGGTTGAGGAAGGGCTGCGGGTGGTCCGCGCGGTGCGGGACCGGCACGATGGCATCCGCCGCAACCCCTGGAACGAAGTGGAATGCGGGCATCATTATGCGCGCAGCATGTCCAGCTGGATGCTGCTGCTGGCCCTCAGCGGCTTTCAGGGCGATGTCGCCCAGAAGACCCTGACGTTCGACCCGGTGCTGGCCGCTTCGACCGAGCCGGACCGTTTCGCCACGTTCTGGTCCAACGGCGTGGCCTGGGGCATCTACTCACAGACCCGTGCCGCCGATGGCACCTGGACGCCGCAGCTGGAAGTGCTCGGCGGCGATCTTGGTGATATTCAGCTGGCTGCGCCCTGAGCCGTGCTGCGGTTGTTTAGCCCTTGGTCGCGCCTGCGGTCAGCCCGCGAATGTAGTAACGCTGAAGCAGGATAAACAGGATGATAATGGGCACGACCATAATCACGGAACCGGCCATGCGCACATTCCACTGAATCACGGCTTGCAGGTCCAGGTCGCGCAGTTTCAGCGGCAGCGTGAACCAGTCGTCGTTGTTGATCAGAATGGATGGCAGGATATACGCATTCCATGAGGCGATCAGGTTCAGGATACCGACAGTGGCGATGACGGGTGTCGAGAGGGGCAGGTAGATTCGGAAATAAATGCCCCACTCGCTGCACCCGTCCACGCGGGCCGCATCCTTCAGTTCGTTGGGCAGCGAGCGAAAGAAGTTGCGGAAGAAGAAGATCGCAAATGGCCCCGCGCCGTTGACCATCGGCAGGATCAGCGCCAGGTAGGTCGAGAACTGGTTGGCATTGCTGCCTGTCAGCCCCAAAGCACGCACCAGCTGCACCAGCGGGATAAGCACGGCCACACCCGGCACCAGCAGCACCGCCAGAAAAAACAGGAAGAACTTGTCCCGACCCCAGAACTGCGTTTTGGCGAAGCCATAACCGGCCAGCGAATAGATCAGGATGATGCCAAGCACGGTCGCCAGCGAGATGATGGCACTGTTGACAAAATAGCGGAAAAATTCGAGTTCATTCCAGGTGTCGACCAGAATATCCAGGCGCAGTTCATCCGGGATCAGCGATTTGTTCCGGTAGACCTCGCGGTTGGATTTGAGCGAGGAGGACACCATCCACAGAAACGGGTAGACGCTGAGGGCCGCGTACAGGGTGAGGACCACGTAATAGATCAATTGACTGGGAAGATATTTTCGCACAAACGCCATAATCGTTTTCCTACGTCTGGGAACGGAAGAAGCGCAGGTTGATCAGCGCAACGGCAAATGCCAGCACGAACAAAGTCCACGACATGGCGCTTGCCATCCCAAGCTGGCGCTGATCGCCAAATCCGTAGTTGAATATCTGCAAGCCGACAACCTCGGTATAGCCAGCCGGGCCGCCGTTCGTCATCAGGTAGACCTGTTCGTACCCCTGTATGACGCTGTTGAAATTGGTGATGACGATGATGACCGTGATGGGCCGCAGCAGAGGCCAGACGATGTTCCACACGACCTGAAAGCCATTGGCACCGTCGATAGCGGCAGCCTCGAACAGGTCGCGGTCAATGGTCTGGAGCCCGGCCAGATACAGGATCATGGCAAACGGCACCGACCCCCAGATCATCACCACGATCAGCGCCCCTAATGCCGTGTTCGGCTGCCCCAACCAGCCTTGTCGGGCTTGCAATGCCTCCAGACCGACCGCTTCGAGGATCGCATTCAACGAGCCATCCGGCTCATAGATAAAGGACCACACGTAGAACACCGCGATGCCCGCTGTGACCATCGGCAGCAGCATCAGCGTGCGGTAGATGGACTGCCCCCGCACCGCCCGGTTGAGCGCCAGCGCCAGCGGCAGGGCGATCAGAATCGTGCCCAGGGTGACGGCAATCGCCATAATGATATTGTTTTGCAACGCCCGCCAGAAGAACTGTGACTGGACCGGGTTGTCGTACAGAAAATTCTGAAAATTCTCCAGGCCGACAAATGCGCATTCCGGCAGCTCGCAGCGGGGCGGGAAAATCGAAAAATCGCCAAAGCCGTTCCAGCGAAAGAAGCTGAGCACGACTGCGAAGATCACTGTATACAGGCCAAAGATCAGAAACAGCAGCAGGGCCGGCAGAATAAAAAAGAACCCGACGTTCTTTTTCAGGACATTCATAAGGCGGTGCTGCGGTCTGTGATAGGCCTGTGCTGGAACTGATATGCCTTCAGGCTGCATAGCTCATCTCATCCCCTATCGTCTGACAAACAGGGTGTAGTGGCACAGAACGGCGTACCACCACACCTGTTGGTAACTGTCCCGAACGCTGCGGGATAGACTTATTCGGCGCGTTCTGCCCAGGCAGACGCATTGGCGGCATCGACGTTGGCGGCGAGTTCCGCTGGCGTGATTTCGCCGAGGATGAATTGTTGCAGGCCGAGTTTCAGGACATCACGCATATCGTCCAGCTGGGGCGCGGTGGCATCCTGGAACGGTGAATATTCGCTGATGGCGTTGAGCAGGCCCGGCATGACGTTGCCAACCCGTTCGGGGTCGGCTGAGACGGACACAGCAGGCAGGTCACCAACCGTTTTGGCGAATATTTCCATCTGTTCCGCCGAGGTCAGGAAGCGCAGGAATTGCAGCGCTTCTTCGGGATGATCGCTGTCTGTCGTCACCATGGCGTCGATGAGGGGGGCAGGGGCGATTTCCAGCACCGGCAGGGCAGAATCGGCCAGCGGCGGCACCGGGAACGAAATCAGGTTGTCCGGGTCCATGCCCTGTTCGATCAGGAAACCCAGCGTGTACGTGCCGCCAATGTCGAAAGCGGCGCGTTCCTGCGCAAAAGCCACATCCGCCGGGTCGATATTGGTGCTGAGGATGCCCGGCATCCACAGGTCATTGACGCTGATCTCGTTGATCCATTCCAGCACGTTGAGGGCACATGGCTCCGTGAAGCTCATCTCGCCCCGGTAAATGGCGTCATAGGTTTCCGGGCCGCAGCTGGTGATCAGCATGGGGTTAAACAGCCAGAAGTTCAGCACGTCCGCATTCTGGACACCGGTCACCAGGCCAGGAACACCGGTTTCTTCGTTGATGGTCTTCATCATGTCCAGCCACTCTTCGGCGGTGGCCGGGGGTGTGTTCGGGTCCAGCCCGGCTTCTTCCATCAGGGCCTTGTTGCCATAGACAAAGAAGGCCTGCCCCGCCAGATACGGCACACTGTAGGACTGGCCCACCTCGATATTGCTGAAGGTGCAGTCGGCATCACCCTGGCAGTTGTCGTAGGTGTCCTGGGTCATGACCGAGCGCAGGTCGTAGGTGGCGGGCAAGAAGGTGCCCTGCCATTCCTCATCAACCAGGTCGGTTAATTCGACCAGGTTATCCGTTGCCGCCAGCTCCCACTGGCCGCCGGACCAGTATGAGAGGATGTCCGGCAGCTCGTCGGACTGTGCTGCCGTTGTGATGCGGGTACGGTAAACCTCGTCGGGGTTATAGGCTTCGATATTGACCTTGATGCCGGTTTCGGCTTCAAAGTTGGCGGCAACCGCTTCCAGGCCAGGGACGTGGAAAATCTTCCAGGTCCAGAAATCGAGTTCAATATCTTCCTGGGCAGCAGCAGGGAATGATAGCGCAAGGATCAACAACAGGATAAGTAACGAAAATTTCTTGGCGTGCATGTTGAACTATCCTCATAAGGTAATTTAAGAAAGAGAATCATGCATATTGCGCTGGGATTTGTGGCGGTTGCACCTCCTGAAGCGTATGCTGGCCGACGAAAAACGTGACCGCGTGCCTGTAGATTGTTGATTTTGTAACTGTGTCCGAAAGGTAGTGTACCGCGTTTCCCCCTGGCTGACACTTGCCGGTGGGCTTATTGGCCTCATGGTATTACGACGCCAGCACGCGCTCTTCCATTGTCTCGATGCCGGTTTCAGGCAGGTCGGTGCACAGGCCGGGGATGTCGGGCAGGTCGATGTACCCGTTCACCGGTTCCAGTTTGTGCTTGCGGAAGACATTGGTATAACGGCCTGCCTGGAACAGCCATTCCTGCATGGGGCAGGTGGTCAGGGTTTGCGCGCCGATCAGATGCGTCGAGGCCCACTCGCCGTGATGCGGGATGACCGGGATATTCGCCGCCGACGCCAGCGCGCAGATTTTGGTCATCTCGGTCAGGCCGCCCGCCCAGGTCACGTCGGGTTGCAGGATATGGACCGCTTCGGCATCCAGCAGCGCTTTGATGCCCCAGCGCGTATACTCATGTTCGCCGCCGGAAATGCGAACACCGCGCACAGAACGGCGCAGCTCGGCATACTGCGGGATCATATCCGCCATGACCGGTTCTTCAAACCAGTACGGGCGATATTCTGCCGCCATCTCCGCCAGCCGCAGCGTATAGGGCACATCCCAGCTGTTCCACGCGTCAAACATCAGGTCGACATCCGGCCCGGCAGCATCACGTGCAGCGCCGATGACGGTCAGGTTGCGGCGCAGGCCGGGCTCGCCGTCTTTGGGGTCGCACGGCAGAAACCACTTGATGGCGGTAAAGCCGTTGGCGATCACCTGTTTCGCCCGTTCGGCCACCATGTCCGGCTCAACCGAGTAACCGAGCATGGAGGCGTAGGCGCGGATCCGGCTGCGCGAGGGCCCGCCCAGCAGAACATACACCGGTGCATCCAGCAGCCTGCCTTTCAGGTCCCACAGCGCCAGATCAACCTTGCTCAGCGCCATCATCGGCGTGCCTTTGCGCCCGTGAATGGCATGGCGGTACATCTTGTCCCAGATGCGTTCGACGGCGTGCGGGTTTTCGTCGATCAGCAGTTCGGCAAAGTAGCGCTCGATATGGAAAATATCTTCGCTGCTGATCGGCCCGAACATCCCGCTGGCGCCTGCGTCGGTGTCGATGACCAGAAAGTGCGCCTCGACGGGGTAGGGCGGCCCGGACGACAAATCCGCAATCGGCCAGCGACGTTCCCGCTGCTTCAGTTCGGGGTAAATGTGGACCGGGCGTGTCATACTGGCTTCGCCCAGCGGTTCGTGATAATCCCACTGGCCGCCCAGGTGGAGCGCGCGCACACGATCTATTTTCATAAAGCCGGACTCCTCAAATAAGTTTTTCTGGCAATGCTGCCTAAAGCAGTCAATGCCGGTGATTATAGCCCAGGCCATGCGCTGAGTGCAGGCGGGTGTAAGCCGCCTTCGCGTCCACAAGCTGCCATTTGGCAGTATCAGTCCGTGGTGATCGTGAGCTGGCTGGCGGAGCTGTCCACCTCGATGTCATAAAATGGACCAGCCGAATCAAAGCCTTGACTTTGCAACCGCACATCATTGCCCACCGCGCTAAATGTTTGATCATCGAAAACAAACTCGGAGGCCCAGCCTTTCAGGTGAACGCGGGCGGCGGTCCCGGCGGGGCGTCGAATCGTCGTTTCTGATGCGCCACCGCTTATCCGCACCGGCACGACACCGGCAGGCGCAGGCAGTTCGAGCCGGGCGGAATGGGCGCCGCCTTTCAGTTCGAGCGAGACGAGATTGAGATTGCCCAATTCAGCCGTTATCTCCGATGCGCCGCCCTGAAGCACGATTTGCCAGGGGATGGCGACGCTGAGTGTCACCTCTGCGGCCCGCTTCTTGAGGCCGGGCAGCCACAGACGACGCGGATAGCGGATGGTCACGACGCCCTCTTTGACCTTCACATCCGGCACAGGCCCCTCGAACCGGGCGTGGTAGAGCGCATCGCTGAGGTCTTCCGCGCGCAGGTTCAGCCCGAACGTATCGGACGAGATGACGAGCTGGGCGTGTTCCAGGCTGCCGAGTGGGGCGGCGGATATGCCCTCGCTCGACACCGGTTCTTCCCGCATCAGCGCGATTTCCTCCCTGGCCAGCGCGTTGCTGCGCTGAAGGAAGTCCAGCAGCACGGCCTTCTGCTCATCATCGTACTGTGCCGCCAGTTCTGCCCATACGTCGCTGAGGGAAGCAAACAGAAGGGCGATGTCTGGTTTGCTATCTGCGCCGGTCGCCAGTTTTACGATCACGCGCCGGCCATCATTCGGGTCGCGCTCCCGCCGCACCAGCCCGGCATTCTCCAATCGTTTAAGAATAGCCGTAAAGGTCCCGGTTGACAGTGCCATGAGGCTGGCAAGCTCACCGGCAGTCGCTTCGCCAGTCGTCTCCAGAATGTCGATGACCTGCATATCGGTGTCTGTCATCTCGGCTTGTGCCGCCGCCGCCCGGAAGAAGGAGGCCCCCAGCCCGTGACCCTGCCGCAGCTCGCGAACGAGTTGCTCGACGACCGCCGACTGTTTTTTCTGAGAACCCATTGACAATGCTGCTTTCTCCGCGTATAGTTAAATAACTTGACTATCAAGGTAAATTAGATAATTAAACTTGTTTATCCAGTTATATGATGGGGTGTTAGCTGGATATTCAAGTTGAAAGCATTATAGCACAGGAAATTGCCAGAGGGATGCCAAAGGAGGCACGCATGCACAATCAGGCAATTCAGGTGAAGGGGCTGCAAAAGTCCTTCAAACAGTTACACGTGCTGAGAGGTGTGGATTTTGAGGTGAAACCGGGCAGCATTTTCGCCCTGCTCGGCTCTAACGGTGCGGGCAAGACGACGATTGTCAAAATTCTCACCACGCTGCTCAAGCCCGACAGCGGAACGGCGGTGGTTAACGGCTTCGAGGTTGGGGCGAATCCCGACTCGGTGCGGCAGTCGATCAGCCTGACAGGGCAGTTCGCCGCCGTCGATGAGATCCTGACCGGGCGCGAAAATCTGGTCATGATCGCCCGGCTGCGGCACCTCAAAAATGCGCGTCAGGTTGCTGATGATCTGTTAAATCGCTTCGGCCTGACCGACGCTGCCGACCGCAGTGTCGCCACCTATTCGGGCGGTATGCGCCGCCGGCTGGACATTGCCATGAGTCTGGTCGGTCAACCGCAGCTTATCTTCCTGGACGAGCCAACCACCGGGCTGGACCCCGAAGCACGCCTTGAGGTTTGGAAAATGATCAGAGAGCTGGCGCATAACGGTACGACTGTGTTTCTGACGACCCAGTATCTGGAAGAAGCAGAGCAGCTTGCCGACCGAATTGCCATCTTGCACGAAGGCAAAATAATCGCCAACGGCACCCTTGAAGACTTGAAAAGGATGTTCCCACCTGCAACGGTGGAGTACGTGGAGAAGCAGCCGACACTGGAGGAGATTTTCCTCGCCATCATTGGCAAAAAGGAGAAGCCATAAATGGAACCCATCAGGAAACATTTTTTCAGCGATATGAGCGTCATGCTCGGACGTTCCATGCGCCATATCTTTCGCAGCATGGACACCATCATCACCGTCACCATTATGCCGATTGCGTTTATGCTGCTGTTTGTCTATGTGTTCGGTGGGGCGATTGAAACCGGCACCGACAATTATGTGAATTATCTGCTGCCGGGCATCCTGCTGATCGCCATCTCCAGCGGCATCGCCTATACGGCTTATCGCCTGTTCATGGATATGCAGGGGGGCATCTTTGAACGTTTCCACTCCATGCCGATTGCGCGGTCGGCGCCGCTGTGGGGGCACGTGCTGACCTCACTGGTATCCAACGCGATTTCGGTTGTCGTCATTATTCTCGTCGCGCTGGTGATGGGCTTTCGCTCGTCGGCAGACATCCTGTCGTGGCTGGCCGTGGCGGGCATACTCGCGCTGTTTACGCTGGCGTTGACGTGGATCGCGGTCATTGCGGGGCTGTCTGCAAAAACGGTGGATGGGGCAGGCGCCTTTTCCTACCCGCTCATCTTCCTGCCCTTTATCAGCTCGGCATTTGTCCCGACGGATTCAATGCCAACCGTCGTGCGTGTGTTTGCCGAAAATCAGCCTGTAACGGCCATCGTGGAGGCTATCCGCGCCTTGCTGACCGGGCAACCTGTCGGCAGCGAAATCTGGGTTGCGCTCGCGTGGTGCTGCGGCATACTGATCGTCGCCTACCTGTTTGCGATGCGCGTCTACAACCGCAAAGCCGCCTGACCGTCGAAGACCGTTTCGGACTTCCCTTATCCATCCTTGCATTTTGCTCAACGATTGCCCTACCGGGCAGGGCTTGCTGCTTGCCGCTGTGCTGCCGGTGCCGCTATAATGCCGTGTTTGTGACGTTGGGCCGGGCTATGAGTCTGGCAAATGTTCTGCTGGTATGGGCAATCTACTATCGGTATGGATGAGGGTAATCAAACAATGAAACGAGTGCTGGCACTGCTGGGGATTTTGCTCTGCCTGAGCATCATCATGCCTGTCGGGGCAGAAGAACCTATCGCGTATGACCCGGCTGTTTGCGCCGAATTCGACGATGGCCGGGAATTGAGCGAAGCCTGCGCGGCCATGATCGCTGCTTTCCCCCGGCCTCTGGTCGAGGAAATCCCCTTCGATGGCTACACCCTGGATACGTACAGTTTCTGGCGTGTCGGGCCGGACCCGGTGCCGACCTTCGATGGACCCGGTGGCAATGTGACCGGCGAGATTCCGCGCGGGTTTAACTTTGTCCACGCTGTTGACCTGAGCGTGGAAGGGTGGTTGCAAATTGTGGATGGGCGCTGGCTGCGGCAGGATGATGCCCGCTGGACCCAACCGTCATTCTTCAAAGGGGTGACGCTGACCGAGGATGTGGAGCTGCCCTTTGCCTGGGTGCTGGATATGAGCAGTATCCCCGTTTCGCGCTATCCCGGCGGGCCACAGGATGCCGAAACAGGGCGCTTTCTGCGGCGTTACGAACGCGTCAATATCTTTGCCACCGCCCATGATGAAGAGGGTTGGCGCTGGTATATGATCGGGCCGAACCAGTGGGTGGAGCAGCGGTTTGTGGCGAAGGTTCAGACGGTCGAACGTCCCGAAGGCGTATCCGGGCGCTGGGTGGCGGTGGACCTGTACGAGCAGACTCTGGTGGCATATGAGGATGACACCCCGGTTTATGCGACGCTGATTTCCAGCGGGCTGGCCCGGACAGAAACCAACGAGGGCCTGTTCACGGTGTGGGCACGGCTAGAACGGGATGGTATGTCCGGTGCAACGGGCGCGCCCAATGCCTATGCGCTGCAAAACGTCCCCTGGGTCATGTACTTTGACGAAGGCATCAGCCTGCATGGCACCTACTGGCACGATTATTTTGGCTATCGCCAGAGCCGCGGCTGCGTCAATCTGTCCATCAGCGACGCCAAGTGGGTCTTCCGGTTTCTGGAAGGTGCGGAACCGAACGACGATGGCGAACTGGAGAATCATGTGTATGTCTACAGCTCCGGCACATACGGCGTCACCGCGACCGGCCTTTAGGGCTGCCGACCGGGTAACCGGCTGATCCGTCTATGCCCGGCAAGCCTTGCTGGTGCTGAAGATGCTCAATATGAAGGCTGCGACTCGCTCAACCGAGCAACGAGTCGCAGCCTTTTACCTATACTTTTGGGTAGTTTTGACCCCCCGCACAGAACTTTGGCGCGGCCCCTTCGTACAGATTCCTAGATGGAACGCGTATAAAAGGAGCATGATTCATGGACTACCGGCATAATCCGAGAATGCACTGGCAGCATGGCGGGCACTGGCGACGTGGGCATCCCGGCTTTTTCCTCCCCCCGTTTGCGATGCTGTTTGGCTTTTTCCTGCTGTTTATGGTGTTTAAAACGGGGTTGTGGGTTCCGCTGCTGGTACTTGGGCTGATCTTCTGGGCGACGCGCAGCTGCCGGCGTGGTTATGGCGGGTGGGAGAAAGCCAAGCGGCATGACACCGATTGGTGGACCGATGACACCCCCGAAAAACCCAAGCGCGATGACTATATCTAGGGCAAACAGCCGATAGTTGCTGCGCGAGATAAGGGCCTTATGTCGGCTTACATTTCAATTCCTAATCGTTGACTTTACCTCACCCCTGCCAACCTACGGTTGACTTTCCCCTCTCCATCAATGGAGAGGGGGTGGATCACGTAGCGAGACGGGGTGAGGTCTTCAATCACTACCTTTTTTGAACCAGCATAAGTCCCTTGCATATATGAAAATCGCTCGTACGAAGCGCTTGCTCAAGAATGGGGCAGGCGTTTTGGGTTTCCGTGCATGCAGACCCCTCCCGCAGCGTTTGGGATAGTGCACGGCTAAAATTCGCATTTATGTATTTTTTGGTATACCATATATGAAATATTAGATAAATTTCCTTTTTTGGAATATTTTAATCTTGGAGAATGTATGATGCCGAGGCCCAACGTAGTTGTTTTTCTTGCGGATGATCTGGGCTATGGCGATCTGGAAATTTACGGTAATGCCGCACTACGCACGCCGCACCTCAATCGACTGGCCGGGGAAGGGGTGCGCCTCAACCAGCATTATTCCGGCTCACCGTTATGTGCCCCCGCGCGCGCCTCGCTGCTGACCGGACGCTACAATCACCGCACTGGTGCCATCTCTGTCGAATCCAACCGTGGGCTGGACCGCATCGCTTTGCACGAAGCGACCATTGCCGATGTGTTCAAACAGGCCGGTTATGCGACGGGCATGGTTGGCAAGTGGCACAACGGCCTGCACGATATGCGCTATCACCCCAACAATCGCGGCTTTGATGAATTTTGCGGCTTTCTCAATGGCGGTATGGGCTACTGGGATTGGGTCATCGAGCGCAACAGCCAGCCCCAACACAGCGATGGCACCTACCTGACCGAGGTGTTCACCGACGAAGCCGTCCAGTTTATCGAACGCCACACGCACGACCCGTTCTTTCTGTATGTCGCTTACAATGCTCCGCATAATCCGCTGCAAGCCCCGGCGGATGAGGTTCAGCCATTGCTGGAAAATGACAGCATCAACCCGGCGGTGGCCACGCTTTACGCCATGATCCAGCGGATGGACAGCGGCATCGGTCGGATTCTGGATACGCTGGCGGCGCGTGGGCTGGACGACAACACCATCATTCTGTTCACCAGCGATAATGGCCCCTGGCTGGGCAATGACCGGCTGGATGGCGAAGTCATGAGCATGGCGCGCTTTAACGGGCCATTTCGGGGGATGAAGCAGGACGTGCTCGAAGGCGGCATCCGCGTTCCGGCGCTGCTGCGCTGGCGCGATGGCCTGCCCGCCAACATGGAATACCACGATATGGTGCACTTCACGGACTGGCTGCCGACGCTGATGGCGGCCTGTGGCATCTCGACCCTGCCGGACCTGCCGCTGGACGGGCTGAACCAACTGGCCACCTTGCAGGGCGAAACCGGCGTGGTGCCGGCTCAGCGTTTCTGGCAGTACAACCGCTATGACCCGGTGGGGCAGTGCAATGCCGCCATGCGCGATGGTGACTGGAAGCTGTACTGGCCGCGCATCCCGGAGGCGATGGTCAAGCTGGCTTCGGACAACGAAGACTATCACCAGAATATGCACCGTCCGCACCTGCTGGAACCAGTTGCCAACCCGCCGGTAGCGCGCACGCTGTCCGAACCCGGTGCGCCCCAGCTCTATAACATCAACGATGATCCCTACGAAGCCAATGACCTGTCGGCCCAGCAGCCGGACAGACTAAATCGCATGAAAACTACGCTCGAAAACTGGTTCGAAACCGTCGAGAAGGAACGCGCCAGCCTGCACCTGTTGTGAGGTCTGGCCCTTCATCCGGCGTGCGCGTAATCCAACGAAAGGAGGTGATGGCCCGGCACCCAAGGCTCAGCTATTAAGCTTGCATTTTTCTGGAAAATATTTAGGGAGGAATATAGATGTCGAAATCAAAATTGGTTTGGGCACTGAGTCTGCTGGCACTGCTGGCGGTCCTGTCTGGCGTTTCGGCGCAGGATATGACCTATCAGGAGTCGCCCATGCTGACGGAAATGGTGGAGGCGAATGAGCTGCCGCCCCTGGCTGAACGCCTGCCCGCCGAACCGCTGGTTGTGGAGCCGGTCGGCGAAATTGGTGAGTATGGCGGCACGCTGCGGTTTGCGGACGCCAACGCCAGCAGCCTGTGGAGCGCTTCGACGCTGCGGCAGTCTGGTCTGTTCCTGTACGATCAGGAAGCGGTGAATATCACGAACGACATTGCCAAGGACTATGCGTTCAACGACGACCTGACCGAGTTCACCATCACCCTGCGCGAAGGGCACAAATGGTCGGATGGCGCACCGTTTACCACCGATGACATTATGTTCTGGTGGAATGACGTGGCCAACAACGCGGAAATCAGCCCCAATGGACCGGGCAGCTTCTGGCGCTTTGCCGATGGCGAAACCGTCTTCGAGCAGGTCAGCCCGACTGTGCTGAAGATCACGTTCCCGCAGCCATACCCGATTGTGCTGGACCGTCTGGGCCGTACCTGGTTCTCGGCGGACCCCGGCTTCATGGCCCCCAAGCACTATCTCCAGCAGTGGCACGCCGACTACAACGAAAACGCGGCGCAGCTGGCTGAAGAAGAAGGCTTTGAAAACTGGGTGCAGGCTTTCCAGGCGCATCTGAACCCGACCCGCCAGTACGACGAAGATCGTCCCTGGCTGTACAAGTGGATCCCCGAAGAAGAATCGACCGACCGGGTGATCTTCGTGCGCAACCCGTACTATCATGCGGTGGACCCCGAAGGCAAGCAGCTGCCCTATATCGACCGTGTCAGCGTGTCGATCATCAGCGATCAGGAAACCATGACGCTGCGGGCCAGCTCCGGCGATCTAGACTTTGAAGGCTACTATCTGAATGCCGCTGATCTGCCGGTGTACCGTGCCAACGAAGCGGACGGCGACTATCGCACGCTGATCGCCAGCCAGATCCGTACCGCCGATCTCGCGCTGATGCCGAACCGCACGGTGCAGGATGAGGTGCTGCGTGACCTGTTCAACAACCTCGATTTCCGCATCGCGCTGTCGGTAGGCATCAACCGTGACCGCATGAACGAAGCACTCTACTTTGGTCTGGGTCAGCCGTATCCGGCGCTTCCCATGCCCGGTAACGTGTATGTGCGGGACGAATGGAAGACGCAGTATGTCGAGTACGACCCGGACCGCGCCAACGAAATCCTCGATTCGCTGGGATTGACCGAACGCGATGGTGACGGCTTCCGGCTGCGCCCGGACGGTGAACGTCTGAGCCTGCTGATTGAGATCGGCGTGCTGGAAGGCAGCAAGCAGGCCGCCTGTGAACTGGTCGCCAACGATTACGTCGAACTCGGCATCGAAGCGATCTGCCGCCTGACCGAGGGCAGCCTGTTCAACCAGCGTCATCTGGCCAATGAACTCGAAATCGCCACCTGGCATCTGGGGCGTGCGGGTCGTTTTGGCCGTGCGGATCCGCTGTTCTGGGGTTTCCAGACACCGGACCAGCAGCGGTGGGGCGGTCAGTGGGCGCTCTGGCTGACGACCGATGGCGCCGAAGGCATCGAGCCGCCGGACGAGATCAAGGAACTGGATACCATCTTCAAGGATTGGCAGAAGACGGACTTTGGTTCGGATGAATATAACCGGCTGGCGGAGGCATACTTCTCCTACTTCGCCAACGAACTGCCGATGATCGGGACGATTGGCATGTGGCCGACTCCGATTGTCGTCAGTAACCGGCTGCACAACGTGCCCGAAGAAGGCATCTTCTGGGGTGCAGACACCAACTTCTACCCGCCGTACTACCCGGAACAGTGGTACATCAGCGAGTAGATCGCAGCATCACCGCCGGGGTTGCTCAGACGAGCGCCCCGGTTTTTTGTTGCCGCCTGTTTTGGACACGTGGTGATAAATCTTTACCCGCAGCCGATATTCTAGCATTGCCCGCCAGGGGCACAACTCACACGCCCAGCACCTGCTCCGGTTTGAAGCGCAGCACGATCAGCAACTGCGACAATCCCCACTATGAAAAGATCAGGATCACCGGTGCCGTGCCATTGGCTGTGAATCTGTCCAGCGGAATCGTGGCGATGCTTTGTGCGTCTCCATCCGGGCCGCATCGAACAGCGAAACGGTTTCTTTCAGGTGGATTTACCGTCCGTTTCGTGATCGGGCAACGTTCCAAGAAGGTTCTGAAGCTGGACTTTCAGGGTCGGTAGATCGTTTTCAACGATTTCCCAGATACGCTCTAGCTTGATGTTCCAATAGACGTGAATGACAAAATTGCGGAAGGCGGTAAATTCCTGTGCCAGGTCAATCCGTGTTAGCATATCTTCGACGAAAGCACGATCATCGCGTGTGCTCACAGCGGAACCGCTTCCCGTATTACGCGCTGGCGGATCAGCGGTTTGAGTTCGTCAACGGTTGTCACATCGACCTTGCAATCCAGCAGATCTTCCAGTTCGACGATTAAACCCATGCCGCCCCAACTGGATAACCGAGACCAATCCTGATCGACTAACAAGTCCACATCGCTGCTGGTGGTAGCTTCATCACGGGCGACACTGCCAAAGACACGCACATTTGAAGCACCATGCCGGGCAGCAATCGCCAGGATTTCATGGCGTCGCGAACGTAAGTTGTCCAACGAAAGGATGGATTTCGTCCTATTGCTCATAAGGCCAATCTCCGCGAATTTTTATTATTATACCCGCCTGTCGAGGTATTGGCTTTCAGCGGTCGCATCTCACACAACCAGCACCTGCTCCGGTTTGAAACGCAGCACGATCATATCCAGGTCAGCCCAGTCGGCGATGTCGCGCTCGGCTTTTTCCGGTGATTCATACTGGTAGCACAGCTTGCGCGTCCATGCCTGATCGGTGTCTTCGTGGATGCTGAACGTCCCCTTGAGCAGATAACCGCCTCCATCACCCGAATCGCCGCCGATGCTGACGCAGCCTTTAGGGTTGGCCTGAATGTGGCCGATTTTGCGCGTCTGGCGCACGGCGATGATCGCCAGTTCGTCGCCATCCAGCAGAAACCAGACGGGCACGGTATGCGGGTAACCGTCGGGGTCGATGGTGGACATGCGGGCCAGCAGCGGCTTCTGAAGGAATGCACGGGTTTTGTCGTCAAACATGGGTAATTTGCTCCTCAGCAGTGGGGTGCATCGTTAAGGTTTGCGGGCTTCGATCAGGTAATTGCGCGCTTCGAACACCAGCCTGTCACCGGCATCGAGCCGCGCTTGCAGGTCCAGCAGTTGGGCCGCATGATTGCGCACGCTGAAATCCGGCACCAGCCAGGGGACCGCTTTCAGATAGTAGACAATCGCCCCAACGTCCGCGAAGCGCAGCTCGCCCTGCCAGTCCTGCACATCGACGATGGTCAGCCCGGCAGTTTCCAGCCGGGGGACATATTTCGCCGGGGTGGAATCCGGCCATTGGGGAGTCGCGCCAAAAACGGCCAGCAAATCCTGCGCCCACAGGCCATGCACCTGCCGTGTCAGAAAGGTTCCGCCGGGTGCCAGCACGCGCGCGCAGTCGGCAGCATTGAACGCGCCGTGCCGGTTCAGCACCAGGTCAAACGCGGCATCGGCGAACGGCATTTGCGTGTAGTCAGATGACTCCATCGGGACCACCGTGACCCCCAACGGGCGCAGGCGGTCATCAGCCAGCCGGATATTGGGCGGATACCCCTCGGTGGCGACGACCCGCGCCGGCCAGTGTTCACGCAGACCGAGCAGGCGTTCCCCGCCGCCCGTATCCATGTCGAGCAGGGCCGCTGCGTTTTGCATGAGCGCCGCTGCCCGCTGCTCGTAGGACCACGACGGTTCATCATGGAACATTCGCCCGTTGAGGTAGCTGAAATCCCATCCCTCGAAGGGTTCCTGTTCTTCCTGCTGCCATTGTTTGAGAAGGTCGTCCGGGTTCATGGTTGCGGCTCATTGGTGTAACGGAATCTGCGCACGGATTATACACAACCCTAAGGGGTGTTCACGGTGTCTACGAAGCCCGAATTATAAACGCTGTAGTCGTCTTTCACTACTCATGGCGCAGCGCGTCGATGGGGTTGAGGCGGGCGGCACGGTTGGCGGGGTAGGCCCCGAAGAACGCCCCGGTTGCGATGGTGATGACCGTCGCCAGCAGGATACTGGCGGGCTGCACCTGCACGTTCAGGTCCGGCACAGCGAGGGTGGTCAACGCGGAAAAGCCGACCGCGATCAATGTGCCGATCAACCCGCCCGTCAGCGCCAGCACGATGGACTCGGTCAGAAACTGCGTCAGAATATCAGGCCGCTGGGCGCCGACCGCTTTGCGCAGGCCGATCTCGCGTGTGCGTTCCGTCACCGTCACCAGCATAATATTCATGATGCCGATGCCGCCCACCAGCAGCGAAATGCCGGCGATCATGGCCAGAAACACCGTCAGCAGCCCGGTGATGGCGTTGAGTGTGGTCAGGATGTCGGTGAGGGCGAAAATCTGAAAGTCGTTGTCGTCGCCGGGTTTGAGGTCATGTTCCTCGCGCAGCACTTCCGTGATTTCATCCACCAGCGAATTGACCGCATTCTGGTTGATGGCCTGCGCCGTGATGGACGAAATGGCGTACTGGCCGTCTAGCGTGCGGTCCACACCCAGCCGCTTCCACGCAGCCGTGATGGGCACAATGATGATCTGGTTGTCGTCCTGGTCCAGGCTGCTGGCGAAGTCTTCCAGCACGCCGATTACCTCAAAATTCACCTGACCGATGCGGATTTCCTCGCCGATGGGGTAGCTGCCCTCAAACAGAATATCCGCCGCATCGACGCCGATCAGCGCCACCCGCGCTGCCGAAGCCTCATCGAACTGGTCGATGTCGCGGCCCACACCGGCATGCACGTCAATGATGTCCAGATAGCTGGGGGTGGCCCCAAAAACCTGCAATTCACCGTCAGCCTTTTGCCCGGCGTACGAGACATCGTAAGGCACGCCGACAATCGCCGCCAGGTTGGCCGCGCTCGGCACACGGAAGGGGTCGGACAAGGCTTCGTAGTCGCTTTCAGAAAACGGCACGAACCATTGGATCACCTGCGCTTCCTGATCGCCCATGCTGGTTATTTCGGCGGTATTCGAGATCGTGCCGGAGACCTGGACCCAGTTGGAGCCAAAACTGGAAAATTCGTTGACGATGAAGGCCTCGACCGCCTGACCGACCGATACCAGCAGGATGACCGCCGCCACGCCAATCGTCATGCCGAGCATGGTCAGGCCGGAACGTAGCTTGTTGCTGCGCAGGCCGCTGAGGGCAACCCGGATATTATCAAACAGTTTGGCGATCATCGCTCACTCATACCTCAACGCATCAATCGGGTTCATGCGGGCGGCACGGTTGGCCGGGTAAATGCCGAACAGAACCCCAATCGTCGTGCTGACGACGGTTGCCAGCATGATCGCTCCCGGCGAAAGCTGCAAGGTCAGGTCCGGCACGACAGCCCCGATGAGCATGGCTCCGCCACCGCCAAACAGGATACCGATGGCCCCGCCGAGCAGCGACAGTGCGATGCTCTCGAACAGAAATTGTGACAGAATATCGGCTGGCCGCGCCCCGACCGCTTTGCGCAGGCCGATCTCGCGCGTGCGTTCCGTGACCGTCACCAGCATAATATTCATAATACCAATGCCGCCCACCAGCAGCGACACACTGGCGATCATGCCCAGAAATACCGTCAGCAGGCCGGTGATCTGCCCGATGGATTCCAGCAGGCTGGCCTGATTGCTGACGCTGAAATCGCGTTCATCGTCGGCGTTGATGTCGTGGGTGTCGTCAAAATACAGCTCGATCTCGGCCTGGGCAGCGTTGGCAGTGTCTTCCGAGCGTGCCTGAGCATAGATCGTACTGAGGGTGTACGTATCGCGGTAGCGTGTGTTCGTCAGCCGGGACTGGGCCGTGCTGATCGGCACGAACACCGCAACATTATCGTTGGTAAAGCCAGAGCCGCGCCGTTCCATCACGCCGATAACGGTAAAGGCCTGCTCATTCAGGCGGATAGTTGCACCGGTCGGGTCGACCTCGGCGCTGCCAAACAATTCTTCGACCGCTTCTTCGCCCATGACGACCACGCGCGCATTGCGGCTGACGTGTTCTGCATTGATAAACTGGCCGTCCCGCACGGCCCAGTTGAGGATGCTGGCCATGTTCGGGGTGACGCCACGAGCACTGGTGCGGAGGTTTTCCCCTTCCATCGAGAGGAACGCCACCACGCTCAGCTGCCCGCCCGCCTGCGCCAGATTCGGCGCCGTGTTCGGGTTGTTCAGGGCGTCGAGGTCGTGGTTGGTCAGCGGTTCGATGCGGGTACGGTCTTCATTGTCCGGCTGCTGCGCGGTGATGATCAGCAGGTTCGCGCCCAAAGACTGAAACTGATCGCGTACGTAGAGTTCCACGCCCTGACCGAGCGTAATCAATGCGATCACGGCGGCTACGCCGATGACAATGCCGAGCGTGGTTAATAGGGCACGCATCCGATTCTGGACGAGTGACACAATCGCGATTTGGACGGACTGCAATAGATTCATTGGATGGGTTCCTGCACCATGATTTCATTTTAGGCGTCTATGGGGTGCAAAAACAACCAATTATTGGGGGGTAGGGCTGCGCAGAATGTCATTCCTTTGGTCGAGTGGGGGTTGAAAGGGGCAGGCGCAACTGCCCCTATGGTAAATCGACGTTGTTTAGCTGGCCTGAGTGCGGATCACAATTAACTTATCCACGCCGGATTCCGCGCCCCAGACTTCACCGGGACGGCCCAGAATCTGCCGCACATTCCCGCTGGCGCTGGGCAGTGGATAGCTGGTGAACGTTTCGGTGGCCGGGTCGAAGCTGACGAGTGCATTGGCGTTAAAATCGCTCAGCCAGACGATGTCGCGCTCATCGACGTATACCGCATAGGGTTGTGGCCGTTCGCCGGGCAAGCGCCAGGTCTGCCAGCTTTCATCCGCCGGGTTGTAGACCGACACATTGCCGCCGTCCCACTCGCTGACCCAGATGCGCCCCTGCGAATCGGACCAGACGCGCCGCGCGCCCTGATTGGCGGTGGGCGGGTCCAGCACGGTTACCTCGGCGGTTTCGCGGTCGATGTGGCCGACATAGCTCCCGGCCAGCGACGCATAGTAAATTTCGCCATCCGGTGTGGCGGTGATGCCGTACGGGCCTGCGCCGCGCGGAGCTTCAAACACGCCCATCTCGCCGCTATCGGGGTTCAGCCAGCCATAGATGCCGGATTGCCCGGTAAACCACAGGATTCCATCCCCGTCGAAGGCGGCGGTGTTCAGGTTGGTGTAACCGGTTTCGGGTGGCAGCGGATACACGATAACGGCCTCGGTTTCGGCATCCACCCGTACGATCGCGTTCTGCCCGCCATCGGTAATCCAGGCTGCATTATCCGGCCCGACAATAACCCCATGCGGGCGCGAGCCGGGCCCCAGCGGGATATGATAAGTTTCGCCGGTTTCGGGGTTCAGTTTCCCCAGTTGGCCGAGCGATTGCGCTGTATACCAGATCGAACCATCCGCCGCCGGGGCGACATCGTGCGGGCGCGACCCGGCAGGAACCTCATATTCCTGTACCGGAGGTGGCGCGTCCTGTGTGGCTGCTGGCCCTGCGACTATCAGCAAGGTGAGGACAGCCACCGCAGCGAAACGATCAATCATGGATTCTACTCCTCTGAGTCAGACGACAGATTAGTGTTTCCAAAATCGCGTCCAGTGTATCACAGAACGATGCTGGCTGACCGGGCAGGGGAGGGGTGGTCAGGTTGACGTGAGGCGGGCGTCCAGCCGGTACGCTCATCTGATCACGGTCGACGTAACGAGCGTTTGTAGCAGGATTTATGCGCATCTACTCGCGGTAGACACCTCACCCCGCGTCGCTCTGCTCCGTTTCCCCTCTCCATTAATGGACAGGGGTGACCGAAGACGTCAATCGAGGTCGGGGTGAGGGTTTAGTTCGACAAGCTCAATGCTCGCTTGAACAAGTGCGCTGATACCTAGCTGGCTGCCAGCGATACCCCAATCATCACACTCATTACGACCAGCAGCACCCCCAGCGGGATCAACCGGGCAAAGGCTGGCTGATTGCGCAGCTGCTGCCACGCCGCCAGCGGGTTGAAATTGCGCGGGGAAGGCAGATCGACGTTGTAGAAGGCCGCCATGCAGATGCCGCTGACCATGAACATGAAGAAGGTAACAATCGCCGAGTTGGTGAACCGGGCGTACAGGTCCGCTTCCGGCATGTGCAGCATGGCCCGCACGATCACGCCGGCCCCAATCGCCAGATACAGAAACTGGACCCACAGCAGATAGACATACAGCCCGTGCTGGCGGGTCTTGCGGGTAACCACATACTCCGGCTTGCGGTCACGCGAACCCAGCGCCAGCAAAAAGCCTTTGATATACGTGGGACAGTGACCGACCCAGTACTGCCAGTGGCGCAGCAGAATGAGGCCGCGGCCTCTGGCGAGGATGATGTAATACAGGATGATGACGGTCACCCAGGGGAACAGCGCCGACCCTTCGATCGGCAGATATTCACCGGTTGCCAGCGAGATCAGCGGGACCAGCATCAGCAGCGGTGTGAACAGCAGCGCCGTCAGGTAGAACGCGCCCAGTTCAAGGTACTGCATCCGCTGGGGTAGGGACAGCTTGTTGTTGAAAACCGGGTTGTCATACAGGAACAACCGCCATGTATCCGCCGCCCAGGTGCCGCGCTGCTTCAGCAGGTTGGGGATGTCGTTGGGGGCCAGCCCGATGCTCAGAATTTCGTTGTGATATTCGGACGAGTAGCCTGCGGTGTGCAGCAGATAGGATGTCGTCAGGTCTTCGACGATATTCCAGTTCGAGAAGCCGCCGACTGATTTCACCGCGTCAATGTGCCAGACCACGCCGCTGCCACAGGCAAAGGCCGCATTAAAGCCGTTTCTGCCCGGCTGCAGCACATCGTAAAACAAGCGGTCGCGGGTGCCGAAGGGGTCGCCGGGTGGGGCGAATACTTCCTTGGTGGTCTGCACAAAGGCGATGCACGGGTCCGTAAAGTAGCCGACGGTTTTCTTCAGGAAGGACCGGGCCACAATTTCGTCCGCATCCTGCGTCAGCACCAGCGTCGCCTGCGGGAAATGCTCACCGATGTGTTCCAGCGCGCTGTTGAGGTTACCGGCTTTGGCGTCTTTGCGCGGGCCAAAGGCATAATTGACGCCATACATGTCGGCCAACTGCCGCACTTCGCGGCGGCGTGCATCGTCCGAGATGAGGATATACAGCTTATCCGCCGGGTAATCGAGCCGCGAAATCGACAGGACCGTTCGCCGCAGGATGGCCAGTGGCTCGCCATAGGTGGGGATAACGACGGCGACCGAGGGCAGGTCGTCCGGCAGGGGCGGCGCGGTTCTATGATCTTTAGGCCGGATCTGATTGATATAGTTCAGCGTGATGGTGAAGAACATGCCGGTGGTGCCGACGAGATGGATGATCCCCAGCGGCGAGGGCTGTGCCAGCGACACCTGAAGGGCGTGCAGCAGGTAGGATTCGCCCGCGAAAATCATCATGACGCCGATGCCGCGCAGCGCCCATACGCTTTTGAGCAGCTCCGGGAACCACATCGTAATGCCGAAAACGCCGATCAGAATGTAAATCATCGGCTGCGGCCACAGGTTGGGCCACAACACCGTGTTAAACAACACCAGTACAATATAATTCAAGGCTGCCAGAATCAACCCCAGCAGCGCGATTTTCAGGTAACGGATGAATTTGTCAAATTGATATTTGGAAACTGTCGAAATCTCGATGGGCAGGGGGCCGGTGCGCCGGTCGCTGAACCAGACACTAAAGCTGTAAATCGCCAATGCGATCAGCCCGATGGCAAGGACCAGCAGTGCGCGGATGTCCCAGCCCAGCCGGATAGCAACCGCCTGTACCTGAAGCAAGGTGGCTGCTGCCAGCACCCCGACAAGGCCAAATACCGGAAAGAGCAGTAAGAGTTTCATGCTGCTTCCTCTTCAGTTTGCGTGCAGATTTCGGCATCAGATGGGACAAAGACCTGCGTGTGGATGATGTCGCCAGAACTAATCTGGTCAACCGTATCGAACGCCAGCGTGTATTCACTGGTGGCGATGACGGGTTGCAGGATGGCGTTGACATCCGGCGTGTAGTAACCATCGAGGACGATAAAATCCAGTGCGCAATCGCGGATTGCGGTCTGCATGGCATCGAGGCCGAACAGCGCCTTGTATTCCATGCTCCAGGTGTTGGACCACACCTGACGATCCTTCATCCCGAAGTTGAAGTAATACTCATAAATCTGTGACCCGGACGCGAGAATGCGGCTGTCTTCGTTGATACCCGCCTCTCTCAGGAAGTCGACGACTTCGTTGGTCGGCGGCCACCCATGCTGGAAACCCCAGTTTCGGTCCATCGACTGCGTCATAAACAGGGTGAGCAGGACCACCGTGGCGAACACGCCCGCCAGCCGGAAATGGGTTTCCCATCTGCCGCCCACGTTGCGCAGTCGCTCGATCAGCCAGTAGGCCACATAGCCCGCCAGCGGCGCGGCAAACACCAGCGCATAAACCAGGTGCTTCGGCAGCGCGCGAATATTGCTCATGACCCAGTGGTAAATCGGCAGGGTGAGGATGCCCGCGAATACCACCGGTACCAGAAGCAGAAACAGGATTAATGTCCGGCGGCTGCGCACTTCGATTTTGAAGATCGGGCTTTGATACGTCAGCAGCAGGCCGAAGAAGGCGACCACGAAGATCGGCCCGGCATCCTGCCAGATGTCCGACAGAATATTGGCCCGCGAGGCGAACTGGGTCGAACGGCTGGCGGAGAAGATGTCGCGCAGGTCCGAATAAAACATCACCATATAGCCGCCCACAATAAAGACCAGCGGCCACACAAAATACTGCCAGGGTGTCTCATGCAAAATAGATCGCAGGTTGCCGCCGCGTGCCAGATACAACACGCCGACCAGCAGCACCAGCATGGGCACATAGGCCAGCCCGATATACTTCGCCAGAATCGACACACACATCGTGACGGACGCCGCAACCGCGTATATTTTGCTGCGGGTCGGATCGTCCAGGTGATAGACCGTCTGAACGCAGAAATACACGGCCATCGCCAGAAATGGCAGGCCCATGGCATCGTAAACCGCCTGCTGGCCCAAACTGATGCTGGCCCCGGACAGGCCAAAAATGAACATGGTCCAGAGGGCGGTCTGCCGGTTGAACAGGCGTTGGGCTGTCAGAAAGACGAAGATGGTCGCGACGGTACTGAGGGCGACGCTGAACAGGCGCAGGCCGATTGCCCCGCCCACACGGTCCGCCACAGCCGCAGCCACCGGGTACAGATAAGAGCCGAACATCCACGACCGGGCGTTTTGCACGAACTGCCCGTCCAGTGCTTCCTGCCCGACCGTCGCATAGATGGCTTCGTCTACAAAGAGCGTGTTGTAGTTGAGGTTGCTGGCGCGTACCACGATGACAACCATCAGCAGGAACACGAACTGGAGATGTTCCAGCTTGATTTGCAGTTTTTCGTCTCTTTGGAGAGTGGTGGGGCGGTTGCGGGAACGATGTGTGGTGGGTGGTGCAGGTGCCGAGCCAGTTGCGCCGAGCGAGGAATCGAACTTTACCTGGTTGGCAGAAGGCATATTTTACCAGCTCCCGCTACATAACAATAAGATAGTTGGATTTCAGTTTGTGAAATAAAACCCGAATTTAGCAACCGTAATAGGATAACGGCAGCGACTTGCAAAATCCTAAAAACGTGAATTTTTTGTGAATTTCGTAAAGCGAGGGTGGTGAGGTTAGTGGAAGATCAGGGGCTGGGTGCCGGTCGAATCTGGTAGATGCCAACGGTGTTGGTGTAGTAGATCAGGTCGTCCGGTCCCTGCGCTACCTCGATGGCACAACCGGGCTGGGTGCCGGGTGACAGAACCTCGATTTCGCTGGCAAAGTCCATGCGGGTTTCGTCCAGCTCAACGTGGTACATCTCGAACGGTTTGAAGGCGCAGAAGAACAAATCGCCATACCATTCCGGGAATGCCGCGCCATCGTAGATCATGATGCCGGTAGGGGCGATGGTCGGCGCATAGGTCACCAGCGGCTCTATGGCACCGAAATGACGTTCGGGACGTTCGCAGTAACCTTCATAGGCATCGCCATCCGGAAGCGGCACAATGCCCCAGCCATAATTACCGCCGCGCTCGATGCGGTTGACCTCGTCATCACAGTCCGGCCCGTTCTCTGTCGAAAATAGCTGGTCGCTCAGCGGGTCAAAAACGAAGGAAAACGCATTCCGCAGCCCATAAGCCCAGACGCTGCTGTCGGGGAAGGGGTTATCCGGTGCGGGCTGCAAACCGCTGTCAGTCACCGCAAACCGGTGGATTTTGCCCTCAATGCGGAGCGGGTCCTGGGCATAGACGTTGTAGTGATTCAGGTCGCCAACAGACAGATAAAGATAACCATCCGGCCCGAAGCGCAGGCGGCCCCCGTTGTGGTTGTGCCCACCAGAATCATCCACCGGGAATTCCAGCATCGTCACCGGATCGGTCGCCACGCCATCGACTTCGGTATAACGCACGACCAGATTGCGAAACGGGTTCAGCGGGTCGTCCGGCGCGGGGTCGGCCTCGGTGTAGTAGACATAAAAATAGTGATTGGTCGCAAATTCCGGGTCCAGCACGATGCTTTGCAGGCCCTCTTCGTTGAGCGTTCGCGCGTCAAGCTGCACCACCGGGTCGGCTTGCAGGCTGCCATCCGCCTGGGCCACATGCACCAACCCGCCTTTTTCGGTAAAGAACATCCGCCCATCAGGTGCCCATACCATCGAGGTCACAAAGGGGATTTCGTACACGCGTTCAACCGTGTAGTCGGGCGGGGTCATCTGGGCCGATGAATTTATTGTGGGATAAAGAGTCAGTTGCAGCAGGAATAAAAACAAGCCCATTCTGAACGTCATCGTACCGTGCTCCCTCTGATGGATGACCCTGGGTTGTGCGCCAAGATTGTTGGTCAATCGCAGCCGCAGCCGCAGCCGCATTTTACACGTTGTTGGCTGGTCGATGCTACGGGTGATACCGCGCCAGCCAGCGTTTGAGCGTGGCCGCATCCTCCAGGAATTGTTCCGGCTTGCCGTCTTTGACAAATTCAATCGAGACGGAACGTTCGCCCGGCAGCGTCGCGATATAGTCCAGGTACTGACGCCAGTTATCCTCACCATCCGCCAGGGGATGACGGTCCTGCGAGGTCGGCCACCAGTGAAAACAGTGGATGTTGCTTACCCATTTGGCTATCACATCCAGCCCGGCTTTATTTTCGCCCGGCGGACGGCCATTCGGCGGCTGCCAGAACGTGCTGACATGATCGTGGTCGACCGCTTTCATCAAATCCAGCGCTGAATCCAGCGTGTCGGTCAGCGTGTTGCTGTGGTACTCGAAGGCGATATCGATGCCCTGTGTGCCGGCCATGTCGGCGATCCGGTGGGTTTCCTCAACAATGCGCTCACGTTCGGCGGTGTCGGCATCTGATGATGGCTGATTGCCCGCCCACACGCGGATCACCGGCGCACCCAGCCCGACCGCCGTTGCCAGCACCGCCTCGAATGAGTGCGCTTCATCTGCTTCGGGCAGCAGTCGGTAATAAGAGCCATAGGCGTTTACGGTCAGCCCGGCATTCTGTGTTTGACGTTTGACATCGCGCGCGTGCTGCATATCGCCCGGCGGCACATGCACATCGCCGCCCCACTCGATTCCGTGAATCCCGGCGGTGCGCGCCAGTTCAATAACCTCTGCGACGCTCAGGTCGCGGAAGGTGATAGAGACTAATCCTGAAAACAACATAATCATCCAGCTCCTTTAGAATAAACGCTGTATTTCGCCGGTGTTTGCATCCTGCTTCTCGCCGTGCAGCCGATTGTACTGCCGCGTCGGGTGAACGCAAAGTCGAGTATACTGTGCATCACAGTCTATTGCTTTCTCCAGTGGGAAGGGCCGTTAATTATGCAGATCAGCGCACGCGTACAGAATGCCCCCGGTCATCATGAGACGTTCGTCACGACCAATGACCACACGCGCAGCATTACGATCCCGCCCAAATCCAGCGGCGCGGGTTCCAGCGTGAACGGGGGCGAACTGCTGTTTCTGGCGCTGGCGACCTGCTACTGCAACGATATTTACCGCGAGGCGGCCAAACGCAATATCGTCGTCCGCAGCGTACAGGTCGAGGTGCAGGGCGAGTTCGGTGCTGCACCCGGCAGCCGCGCCGAAAATGTGACGTATAAAGCGATGGTCGAGGCCGAAGCCAGCGAACAGGCCATTCTCGAACTGATGAACCAGACCGACGCCGTCGCCGAGATTCAGAACACGCTGCGGCAGGTGACGCCGGTGACGCTCGTCGGCGCGACGGCCCGCCCGGTATAGGTCAGGCCATCCGGGCGAACTGCGTCTGGGTGATGCCGTAGTGCAGCGGTTCCTCGTTGAGGTAGCGCGTCAGTTCATCCACCATATAACGGCCCATCCGGTAGCATTCCGGCCCCTGCGACCCGGCGATATGCGGCGTCAGGACGACGTTGGGCAGGCTGTACAGGGGTGATCCTTCCACCGGCGGTTCCGGGTAGGTCACATCGAGAATCGCGTACAGGTCGGGTCGCTGCTGCAAGACGGCGATCATCTCATCTTCGCGCACGACCGCGCCCCGTGCCGTATTGATGAACGAGGCATTGGGCTTCATCAGCGCAAAGTGTTCGCCGGTGATCATGCCCACTGTTTCCGGCAGCCAGGGCGTATGCAGCGAGACAACATCCGCCTGCCGGAAGACATCTTCCAGTCCCACCAGTTGGACATTTAATTCTGCCGCTGCATCAACCGGCACAAACGGGTCGTAGGCGATGATATTGACATCGAACAGCCGCAGCAGTTCCGCTACGCGCCGCCCGATCAGCCCCAGCGACACCAGCCCCACCGTCGCGCCATAAGCACCGGGCATCGACGGCAGTCTGAGGCGCTGGCCGGTGCGCTTGATCTCCAGCGCGTGATGCCAGCCATGCTTGAGGCAGAACAGCACCTGCGAAATCGTGTATTCCGCGACGGGAACGGCGTTCGCGGCTGCCGCGCTGGTGATCAGAATATCACGCGCCCAGAATTCATCCGTGACCAGCCCGCGAATCGAACCAGCGCCATAAAACACGGCCTTCAGGTTGGGGGCGGCGGCCAGAAAATCGGCATCCATGCGCGGCCCGCCCCAACCAGAGAAAATGACGTCGGCGTCCTGGAGGATGGCGGGGTTGGCTTTGACATCATCCGGGGTTTGTGGCGGCGCATAAATATCGACCAGCTGCCGAATGTCGCGCTGTTCGGCAGGGCCATAGATGCGCTCGTAATTATTCGCCCCCAGTATAAAAAGTCCCTTAAACACGTCTGTGAAGCTCCTTGATGTAAGAATCGGTCATCCAAGTTTGCGGGCAGGGCTGTCGTTATCAGGACTTGCAGGGGTTGCTGCTGTCGATGACAGATAACGCACTAGACCTCTATCCGTCAGTCATCTGCGTCGCTGCGGTCTTCATGATCTGTCGCGCCGAAGGTGCGGGCGGCCCCGCCAATCAGCGTCTGTTTTTCGGCGTCGGTCAGCCGGGCATCGCTGTGCATCAGCAGATAGATGGGCAGGGGCATCTCGCCATCGGAAATAACATCCTCAATGTCTTCTGCCAGGTCTTCCGCTTCGTCGGGCTGCATGTCGGAGAAATTGACTTCGGCGCGGCCACCGTTAATGTCGTAAAACACCAGCCAGGAAACAGGGGCGATGCTGCTATACCAGGGCCATTCGGTTTCGTGGCTGTGGCAGTCGTAGCAGGCCCGGCGCACGATGGACTCCGTCTCTGCCGAATCCCACTGCACCGCCTGCCCCGCCGGTGGGTTGCCGGGATAACGCAGACGCGGTATCCAGTTGCCAACCGGCAGCACTTGCAGCACGATGAAACCCACAACCGCAATGCCCACGATGACCACAATTGTCCGTCGCACCGGCTAACACCTCACATTTGACCGTCAGTGCCCTTGAATGTACCACGCTTTTGCATGCCGCGCCGCGCGCAACGGACTTATGTAAGACCAGCGATCACGATACGGGTGACCAGACGGCCAAACCGGATCTCGTCACCATCCAGCAGCACATAATGCTGGTTGGGCACCATGCGCCGCCCGTTCACATAGGTGCCATTGGTACTGCTCATGTCGATGATCTGCACGCCATCCACCGAGTGCTGGATGATGGCATGCAGGCTGGAAACACCCTTTTCGAACGCTTCATAGTGGGTCAGGTCGACATCCGGCTGGTGCGGGCGATCCGGGTCGGACCGGCCAACCAGGGTTTGGGACCGCAGTTTTAACGGAATCGATTGCCCCAGTACCTGCAATGCGAGGGTCGGTTCCTGTGGTTCGGCAATGCTTTCGTACAGCCGGGTCTGCATGCTGGGTACCTGGACCAGATTTTCGCCACAATCTTCGCAGAACATAAAACCTTCGCGGTTCTTAAAGTGGCACTTTGGGCAGATCTTCACGCGATTTCCTTAAATGTCAGGCCTAATATTCATCATAACGGGTTTTATTGCTGCGTAACGTTTAGCCGTGCAGCCGGACGACTGCTTCTACAGTCCATGTAGGCAGCCTTTTCTATTATAGACCGAAATGAATTTTGCCCTTGGGCGGGCAGCCGGACCACACGCTATCTGCTGCGTCGCATTTGAGCGGGAACCTGTTTATACTGAAATCTGTCATCTTGCATAACGGGAATACAAGAGTTCATGTCAGGTAATAACACGTACGACGTCATTGTACTGGGGTTGGGTGTGATGGGCAGCGCTGCCGCGTGGCATCTGGCACGGGCCGGTCAACGGGTGCTGGCCCTGGAGCAATACGAAGTGGATCATGGCTTTGGCAGCTCGATCGATGCATCGCGCATTTTTCGCTATGCCTACGATTATCCAGCCTATGTGGCGCTGGCACGGGCGGCCTACCCGATGTGGAAAGCGCTGCAAGCCGACACCGGCGTTAAGCTGATGCAGTACACGGGTGCGCTGGACTTTGGCCGGGCGGACGCCAGGACGCTGCTGGCTTTCCGCGAAACGCTGATCGCAACGGGCATCGAACACCAGTGGCTGACCCCGGCAGAAGTGGCGCAGCAGGTGCCGCAGTTCCGGCTGGACGACGATATGATGGCCATCTATCACGCCGAGGCCGGTTATCTGGCTGCGGGCCGCTGTGTCGCGACACTGGTTCAGGAAGCGCGGCGGCAGGGCGCGGTGATCCAGACCAATGCGCGGGTACAGCAGGTGACAGCACAGGCGGATTCCGTCAGCGTGCGTACGAACACCGACACCTACAGCGCGGCCCGGCTGGTGATCACTGCCGGCGGCTGGACAGGCCCGCTGCTGCGCCAGCTTGATCTGGACCTGCCGCTGAACCCGACGCGCCAGCAGGTGCTTTACTTCGAGACTCAGGCGATTGAGCAATTCGAACCCGAACGCTGCCCGGTGTATATCACGCATGGCGAACCCTGGTATTATGGCTTGCCCAGCGTGGATGGCAGCGGCTTCAAAACGGCGGTGCATAATACCCGCGACGTCGGCATCGACCCCGATACCATGTCCCGCACCGTCGACCCCACCCACGTCGATCATGTGCGCAGCTTTCTGCGACGGCATATCCCGCTGGCCGACAGCCCGCTGCGTTCGTCCAAGACCTGTATCTACACCATGACCCCAGACGAGCATTTCATCGTCGACCGCCACCCTGCTTACCCGCACATCGCCCTGGGGGCTGGCTTTTCCGGGCATGGCTTCAAATTCGGCATTCTCATAGGCCAGATTCTGACCGACTTACTGTTGCAAGGCAGCCCCCGCCACGACATTCGCCTTTTTAACGTTGGGCGATTCGCGTAATCACGGTGGCCGCTGGCAGGGGAGGGTCGCTGTACCCTCCCTGATGTAACTGATAAGGGTCTGTAACTTCCGCCGCTTATCCTGCGTACATAACCATGTTGAATTCATGCAGGAGGCAACACATGGCTGAGCGTCAGAAGTGGGAGTATATGACCGTGTTCGTCAAGGCGGAGTCTGCCCTGGTGATGGATTTCCTTCAGGAGGGGTGGGACTGGAAAGAAGGGGTGCCGCGTAACACGCCGGAATCGATGATCCCCCGGCTGGATGCGTTCGGCGATCAGGGCTGGGAGCTGGTCCACATGCAGCCGGTAATGGTCGGCAACCACGCCGATGTGCTGGTGACGGACAGTGGACGCGGGATGGCCGGCTGGACCAGTACCTATTTTTGCGTCTTCAAACGCCCTGCCTGAATTCGGGTTGCATCACCTGAATCGTCGCGGCTTCGTCGCCGGGTGTGATGTTCAGGCGGTTGTTGACGACCTGCCACAACCACATGACGATGGCCTCGCGCAGCACGATAAATGCCAGCAGATAGAGCAGGGGCACGGTGACAAACGCCAGCCACTGGTCGGGCCGGATGGTGCTGAGCAGCGGGTCGAACACCACGTGCAGCAGCAGAAACCCGATATACGAACTGAACTGGATGATCTCGAACAGGGCAAACGCCAGCCAGGGGGTATCGCTGCGGTTTTCGAACACCGCTGGTGCATACACGCCCACCAGTGCGCTGAGCACCATCGACTGGACGTAGTGCAGGTAGAACAGGCCCAGCAGCATCATCAGATCGACGATGGTGCGCACAGCCACCACCAGTGATTGGGCCGGGGTTGCCCGCATCGCCATAAACGCGGTGACCAGCGCCATCAGCCCCAGCAGAAACCCGCCAATCATCAGCGCGACATACACCGCCGAGCGCAGGCTGTCGAAGATGTCGCCCCGGTGCAGACAACCGCTGGCGACGGCCCAGTTGGCCGCCAGGGTGCCGGATGGTGTCACGCACAGCAGGTCATACGTATGATCATTTCGTTCCTTCACCAGCGCGCCGCTGATGCTGGCCGCCCAGAACCCGCCGATAACTGCGGTAAAAGGCGGCAGCAGCACCGGCAGCAGTAAAAATGCCAGCACACCCAGCGCCGGAACAATGAATACCATCATCAACAGGCTGAGGACGCCATGTTGCAGCACCAGCAGAAGCAGCACCGGCGCAGCCGCAATTGCCAGCCAGCGCTGCGGAATCTGATAGCGCAGCTGGATGGTCTGCCCGGTGACGGTACGTTTGTAAACGGCGTGCGCAGTGAGGGGTGGTTCGCGCAGGGTACGCCATAATCTCCACGTCAGGTTCATGCCGATAGCGTACCATCTCTTGTAACGACTGCATACTTACGTTCGTTCAAGTATCTCCGCTTCATCATAGAGGTAGCAGGCTGCGCCATGCTCGTCACTGATCGCATACAGCGGTGGCTGCGCTTCCAGGCAGCGGTCCATCCGGTAGCGGCAGCGTGGGTAAAACCGGCAGCCGCTGGTCGCCGAACCGCGCATCTCTTCTTCTGACGGAAAGCGAATGTGCGTGTCCCATTTGTCATCCGGGTCCGGTTCCGGGATCGATTCAATCAGAAGCTGCACATACGGGTGCTTCGGGTTCTCGATCACATGGGTGGTTTCGCCGCGCTCCGCGATCGACCCCTGATACAGGATATAAATATCATCGCCGATCTGGTACGCGGTGCTCAGGTCGTGGGTGATGTACAAAAACGAGATGTTGAACTCGTCGCGCAGCCGCAGCATGATGTCCAGAATCATCGCCCGCAGCGACGCATCCACCATCGATACCGGTTCATCGGCCACGATCAACCCCGGTTTGAGCAGATAGGCGCGGGCGATCATCATGCGCTGGCGCTGGCCGCCGGAAAGCTGGTGCGGGTACTTATGCAGCACTTCGTCACCTCGCAGGCCGACCACTTTCAGCGCGGCTTCGATGATGTCGCGGGCTTCGGCTTTGTTGCGGGCCAGCTTGAAGCGGCTGATCACCATATCGAAAATGTGCCGCACCCGGTAGAAGGGGTTATACACTTCATAGGGGTCCTGGAAGATCGCCTGTACCTCGCGCCGGTATGCCAGCTTGTCGCGCCGGTTCAGGTCTTCGATATCCTGCCCCTTGTACAGAATTTGCCCGGATGTCAGGCCAGTAAAACCGAGGACGGTATTGGCAAGCGTCGTTTTGCCGCTGCCGCTTTCCCCCGCGATGGTCGTAATGGTGGCGGGTTTGTCCTTAATCGTCAGGTTGAAGTCTTGCAGCGCCACCGTTTGCGGCCCGCCTTTACGTCCAAACAGGCCGGTCGTGCCGTAAATCTTGGTGGCATCACGAATTTCCAGTAAGGGTTTAGAAGATGACATCATGGTTTACTCATACAAATGGCAAGCGACGAAATGTTCCGGGCGCAGTTCACGCAGCGGCGGCACCACCTGGCGGCACTGCTCCATCACTTCCGGACAGCGGAACTGGAAGATGCAGCCCGGCGGCGGCGTGCGCAGGTCATGCGTCAGGCCTTCGGTGACTTTAAGCGGCTTGCGCTCTTTGATGGACGGAATGGAATTGATGAGAAGCTGGGTGTAGGGGTGCAGCGGCTCCTCGAAAATGGATTTTACCGGCGCAATTTCGACGATGTTCCCCGCGTACATCACGGCGATGCGGTCAACCAGTTGGGCTTGCAGGCCCATGTCGTGGCCGATCAGGATCATCGACACGCCGAGCTTGTCCTTCACATCCAGCAGCGTCTGCGCGACCACGCGCTGCACTACCACATCGAGCGCGCTGGTCGGCTCATCCGCGATGACCAGCGACGGTCCCAGCGCGATGCCCATAGCGATGCACACGCGCTGCTTCATGCCGCCGCTTAGTTCATGCGGGAACAGGTCGTAGGTGCGGCCCGGCAGACCCACCATGTTCAGCAGTTCGAGGATGCGCTCTTTTAACTGCGCTTTCGAGATTTTTGGCTCGTGCGCCAGAATGCCGTCGGCAATCTGATCGCTGACTTTGAGCACCGGATTGAGCGAGTTCATGGCACCTTGCGGGATCAGCGAGGCTTCGGTCCAGCGCAGCTTGCGCAGTTCCTGTTCGTCCAGCTGAACCAGGTCCGTGCCATTTAGCAGCACCTGCCCGCCGACAATGCGGCCCGGTGGCTGGACCAGCCGCAGGATGCCCGCCGTCGCCGTGCTTTTGCCACAGCCGCTTTCACCCACCAGCCCCAGCGTTTCGCCTTTATACAGGTGAAAACTGATGCCGTTGACCGCAATGACATCGCCGCCGGGTGTTTTGTAATGGACGCGGAGGTCCTTGACTTCGAGAATTTTCTCGCGGGTCGGCGCGCGGCGTGTTTCGACTGGGGTGTTGTGTGTCGTTGTCATGATTCGCCCTGGACTCCTCTCAGACGCGGGTTGGCAATTTCATCCAGCCCAACCGCGATCAGGAACAGGCCGGTGAAGATAAAGATCAGTGTCAGCACCGGGAAGCCCCACCACCACCACATGCCGCGCATAATCGCGGTCGCACGCAGCGAGTGAAAGATCGTCGTACCCAGTGTCGGGTAGCGGGTCGGGCCGAGGCCGAGCGCTTCGAGGCTGGCTGCGGCCAGGATAACCGCCGATACGTTCCCGGCGAAGCTGGCCGCCAGATAGGGCAGCATGTTAGGCATCATTTCGCGGAACATAATGCTGATGGTGGACTGGCCGGAAAGCTGGGCCATGCGGACATAACCGCGTTCGCGCATGGTCAGTACTTGGGCGCGCAGCAGACGGGTCGGCCCCGGCCACGCAAACAGCGCCAGCAGCAGCGCCATGGTCTCCAGATCGACGCGGCGCAGGTACGCTGAAATCACCAGCAGCACCGCCAGCGACGGAATGGTCAGCGTGACGTCCGATGCTGTGCGCACCACTGTGTCCCACCAGCCGCCGAGAAAGCCCGCCGAAAAGCCGAGCGCGATGCCGACAAAAATGCCGATGGCCGCCGCGATTACACCCACGCGCAGCGAAGCCGGTGCGCCCACGATCAGCACGGCCAGAATATCACGCCCGCTGTTATCCGTGCCGAGGGGGTGGGCCGGGTCACCGCTGGGCAAAAAGACCGTTCGGGTTGTGGCAAAACTGCTGCTGGAAGTGGATGACGTGCTGTCGGATGATGAACTTTCCGTGCTGGTATCCGCCGGTGCCTGCGTCGACATCAGACTGCCGAGTCCGCTGCCACCGAGTCCGCTGGAGCCAAAGCCGCTGGCGCTGGTGGGCTGTGCGGGGGCTTGTGTCGACATCAGACTGCTGAGTCCGCTGCCACCGAGTCCACTAGAGCCAAAGCCGCTGGCACTGGTGGGCTGTGCGGGGGCTTGCGTCGACATCAGACTGCTGAGGCCGCTGCCGCCGAGTCCGCTGGAGCCAAAGCCACTGGCGCTGGTCGGTTCGGTTTCGGGCTGTGCCGCGGCATCACTCTCGCTGGCTTCATCAACAGCGGCGGCGGGTTCCGGTTGCTGGGGCTGCGTGCCCTGCACCCACATCGGCGGCAGGTTGAGGGGCGAGCTGGCGACCAGGGCCAGTTCCGTATTCCAGAACAGAGGGCCGACCAACCCGACCAGCACGACAAACCCGACCATCGCACAGCCAATCAGGAACCGCGTGTTAAACCACGGCGAGTCGAAGGTGTTAATCAGAGCGCGGCGCTTTTTGGGTTCCGCCTGAACAGCGGTGTTGTCCGCAGTTTTGGTTGCCATAATGGTTTACCCTCTCTGATAGGTGATACGGGGGTCGATCAGGGGGTAAAGCAGGTCAATGATCAGCACTGCCAGCGATGTGGCGACGATCAGTACAAAGACGACACCCTGGATTACATTAAAGTCGTTGTTCACAATACCCTGATACAACAGATAACCGGTGCCGGGGTAGGAAAACAGGTATTCCACCAGAATGGACCCCGCCACTAGGCTGCCCATGCTCAGCGCCAGCGCCGTCACCTGGGGCAAAATAGCGTTGCGTACCGAGTACTGCAAAAATACGCGGCGCGGTTTCAGCCCTTTGGCCTGCGCCAGGATCATATAATCCTCGCCGTCGGTGGTAATCATCATGCCGCGCATCCCCAACGCCCAGAAACCCATCGACGCGACGATGATCGCCAGCGCGGGCATGATGCCGTGCTGGATGACCGAGCCGATAAACTCCCAGTCGAACTCCGGGGTGATGCCTCGCCCATAAGCGCCGGTGGGCGGCAGGACGTCCAGTATATAGGCGAAGAAGTAAATAAAGAGCATCCCCAGCATGAAAAATGGCACCGAGGTAAAGACGAGTGTGACCGGCAGGAGGGACTTCAAAAAGCGCGGTGTCCGCCGCCAGCCGAGTAACGCGCCGATCACATTGCCCGCGATAAATGAAATCACGGTGGCGATCAGCAGCAGGCCGATGGTCCAGGGCAAGCCGCGCACAATCAGGTCCGATACGCGTGCCGGGAACCATGCCAGCGAATAATCGAGGTCAAAGGTTACAACATTGCTCACATAGCGCAGATACTGCACCAGCGGCGGATCATCCAGCCCGAACTTTTCGCGCCAGGCGGCGATCAATTCTGCCTGATTTTCCACATTACCGGACTGCGCCACCATGCGGCTGACGACACCGGCAATGGGGTCGCCTGGCATCATCCGGGGAATAAAGTAAATGAGGGTGGCTCCGATCCAGATCGTCAGGAAGAACATCCCGACCCGCTGGACAACATAGCCTGTTGTCAATCCACGCATAAATTTATACCTTAAAAACTACCGCTAAATATGTCATTCCAACGTATCTGGGCGGCGTTGGCCGTCCGTTGAGCCGGCGAAAGCTGATGGTTATAGCAGCACTGTCAGACTGCTATTCGGCTGCGAACCAGCGATCACCATTGACAAAGAGGGGCGGATATTCAAACCCGCCCCCCATGACTGCACTTGTGTTAACCGGCTGGCTGGATTTCGTGGATGACAAGGTGTGTACTCTGCCACCACGTCCAGGCCGACGTGTAGTTGTTCTCGGCAGTTGGCCAGTTCTGCCAGTAGGTCCAGTTGTGCGGGATCAGCTTACGGGCCTGCGTGATCGGGATGGTGGGCAGTTCTTCAAGGTAGATGCCCATCGCTTCCACGAACAGCGGCTCGATGGCCGGGTCGCCCAGCGGCAGCGTGCCGATCTGATCGACCAGTTCGCTGTAACGCTCGGCGCCTTCGCCGGACCAACGCCACTGGTTACGGCTGGCACGTTCGCCCACCGGCAGCAGCCAGCGGACATTCAGCGTGTCCATCGAGTTCCAGGGTTCGTTTACAGAACCGCAGTTCTGCCAGCCCATGCGGGTGTCGAACGTACCGAAGGCATGGTTGTCGCCCCAGGTACCACCGGCTTCGTTGCGGGTGGTGGCGTTGATGCCGACATTCTGGAACTGCTCGACCAGCACGGCGGCGACACGCTGCTTCTCGATGAAGGCTTCATGGGTCGTGATGTCCATATCCAGCTGTTCGCCATCTTTGGCGTAGTAACCGTCATCGCCCATGGTGTAACCCTGTTCCTCAATCATGGCACGGGCGGCGTCGGGGTCGAACGCCCACAGCGGGTGTTCGTCATAGACACCTTCGGCGACCAGGATGTCGGTGTAGCGGTTCATCGGGGCATACGCCGGGAAGAAGGATATGGAGGGAACCGTCGTGCCTTCATAGGAGATCTCGACGATCTGGTTGCGGTCGATGGCATGGTTCACGGCCTGCCGCATTTCCACGGTATCCCACGGGGCAACGGCGGTATTGAACTCGAATGTACGCGAGCAGGGATCAAGGGTCGCATAGGGCAGAGTGTCGGTCCAGGCATGAACGTTCGCGTTCTGCGCGGCCAGGGCTTCGTACGTACCCTTGGTGATGTCCATCAGGCTGTCGAGGCCGTTGTCCGCCATCAGCGCGGCGCGGGCTTCTTCGGGGCCTGCCCAGGTCCAGACCAGACGACGCGGCGCCGGCAGGTCCATAAAGCCGGTTTCGGCACCCCACCAGTCATCGCGGCGGTCGTAAATGAATTCGGTTTCGCCCACAGAGACGACCTGGTATGGCCCGGTGAAGACTGGCCAGCCCTGATCGGGGTCATAGTTGGTGAAGGTCAGCGGGTCCTGCCCGTTCCAGATGTGTTCCGGCAGCATGTTGACGCTACCCCAGATACGGACCGAGAAATAGTCCAGCTGGAAGCGCGGGTTCGGGCCGGTCAGGTTGAACTGAACGGTCAGGTCATCGACCTTTTCCACACTCTCGACCCACTGCTGGATACCACCGGCATCTGCCAGTGTGATGTTATCGGGCACCAGCAGCATGTTGATGGTGAAGACCACATCGTCGGCATTGAAGGCTTCGCCGTCGCTCCAGGTCACGCCATCGCGCAGGGCCAGCGTCCAGACATCCAGCGATTCGTTGGAGGTCATGCTTTCGCCCAGCCAGGGGACGTATTCACCGGTTTCATAATTGAGGATAAACAGCGGTTCCATGACTGCCTGATGCAAACCCTGGTCCAGGCGCCGCCCCGGAATATAGGGGTTAAAGTTTTCGGGGTCGACCACGCGCCCACCGTCAATATCAAAGATGACTGTTTCTTCGCGGGGAATGTCTTCGAGGTCTTGGGCAAAAACCACCCGGATGGACAGCATCACCATCACAGATGCCACCAGCACCGTGAGGAGGAGGGGCCAATACTTCTTGTTCATACTATATGCTCCATGAAGATTTCTAACATAATAATCTTAATGTACCCATGGTAATGAGGATTTTAGAGGTTACTTAGCTCCCTTCTTTATTTGGTCAACATTACAATCTTAGATTAGCATAGCAGGTTGTAATTTGCAAAAATTCTCACTTATGATCATAAAACTACGATCATTTACCCGGTCAATGGTCGCTGGTTTGATTAAACGATCAATCATTCGATCAATTTTGAGTGTGATGTAAGGTGGATGGCCCTTCGCAGCACCGGGCAGGGTTTCGCGCGTGAAGGCTGATCAGGGTGCTCCCCCCCTCCCGCGAGGGCTGGTGGGAGAGGGGATTTCGTTGTAAAGAGCAGGGGCAGTGAAATAATTACAACAATACGATAGATGACCAATAAGCTGTATTCAGGCTATGCCTGCTTGCGCGACACCCGTTTGGTCAGCGCTTCGATCTGTGCCTTGGATTCGGCGCGTGCCTCGGCCCACATTTCCGGCGTCACACCGGGCTTGCGCAGCGTATCGAGGATGACCTGTTCTGCCGCGACAAATTCATGGCCGATGTCCACCATCTCGGCGGCGATCTCGACCGGGATCGTCGTGATGCCGTTCAGGTCGCCGTGCAGCAGATCGTTGGGGAAGATGGGGGTGCCGCCCACATGTACTGGCACATGAAAATCGAACATGCGGATATAGCCATGCGAACACACCGCGCCATCCGTAAACACCGGGTAATTGAGCGCCTGCACCTGGTCCAGATCGCGTGCCGGACCGTTGGTGATCAGCCCGACGGAACCGAACGTCTGATAGGTGGTACACATCACTTCACCGAATGTGGCGGCCAGCGGTGGACTGTCCAGGTCCTGAAAGACCATCACCGGCGGGCCATCCAGTTCACCGAAGCGGGCGATCTGCTCGCCCATCGCGTAGGGCGCGCCAAATTTGGGGTCGAACGCCGTGCGGCAGGTGACGGTGGCCGCGTAGCCAACCATCGGCGGCATTTCCGGAAAAGCGGCTTTGATCGTCTTATCCATAAAACCGACATTGCGCGGGCGCACTTCGAACAATTCAATCAGGTTGCAGATGGTCGGTGTATCGAACTGGCGCAGTTTGTCCAGCACATCAGGTGAAAGAGGGGTCATGATATTTTCCTTGCAGCATGGTGAGTATCGGTGACTTGATGATAACCCGTTTTCCGGCGTGATGTTAAGGCCATCGCCAGGGAGTGGACAGCCCGGAACTGTGCGCTAGCGAAATTTGTCCACGACTGCTGCCAGTGCGTCCGGCCCGCCGACATTGCCGGGAAAAACGACATACGCCATCCCTGGCTGCCGCGATTCCGCGCCGAGCTGCCACACCGGTACGCCGGGCAGTATCTGGCCCATGACGAGGGCGCGCCGCACCCCCAGCGCTTTTGTCGCCAGATCACTCGACGTAATACCCCCTTTGGCGATCAGAAAGCGGGGTGTTTCGTGCAGGCCCTGCACAATCGCCACCAGACCCGCCGAGACACGGTTGCCAATGGCGAGGCTGCTGTCCGCGTCGGCGCCGGTAATCAACCCGCGACTGGTAAAGATCACGACATTCTGGTGGAGGCGCAGCCGCGTATCTACCGCCTCGATCACGCGGGCGATTTCCGCGCTGGCATCATCGAGCAGCCGCTGCACATGCACTTCGATTCCGGCGATATCGGGCTGCTTTAGCAGGTGTTCGAGCTGCTGGCTGGATTTGGGCACGTAGGAACCGACGACCACCAAACCCCCGCCGCTGCTGGTCAGGTTCATGTCTGCCGCTGTGAGCAGGGGGCGCAGCGCGATGCCGGCGCGGGCGGCGGCGAAGGACGCAGCTGTGCGGTAGAGCAGCACTTTGCCCTGTGCCTCGGCCTGCACCACACCCAGTGCGACCACGCTCAGGTCACGCTCGTTAACCGCGTTGATCACGCAATAGGTTTGGTCCTTCATAGTAAGCAGGCGCTCAGTAACCCGGTCTGGCCCGCCTAATCGAATTTCATCGAGCGAAATGGCGGTCACCGCTTCCGGGCGCACCTGTCCGCCGGTTTTTTCGGATACCCATGCACGCAGGTTGGACGCGGCATAGCCAAAAGTCGCATCTCTGGCGAATGGCGTCTGACCTGCCGGGATAAGCTGGTCGCCCTCCGCGACATAGTGCGTGTCCGCGATGGTGTAGCGGCCACCCGCCATGAACGCTGGCACAATCAGCACCGCATCCACCGCTTTGCCGCTGGCCGCGGCCAATGCGTCCGTCTCGGTGGGGAAGTGACCGCGCAGGGTCGAATCGCTGCGGCTGGCAACTACATAGGGCCGCCCGGTGCGCGCAGAAGCCGCCGCCAGATGACGGCCAATCTCCAGGTTGCAGGCGCGGGCCGCTGACGCCGTCAGGCTGCGCGAGTTGGTCAGCACAAAGACCGCCGGGCATGGGTCGCGGAATTCAGCGGTCAGGGCCGGTGTCGACCACTCAGTCAGCACCGGCACATCATGGACGGTCTGGGTGCCGGTGGGGTCGTCATCCAGCACGACGACTTTCTGGTTCAGGCGTTTGATCGCCGTGCGGACGGCGGGGAGTGGGTCGTCCGGCCAGTCCGGGGGCAGGCTGGCGAAGGTCTCGGCCAGCGGGCGCGGAGCCTGAGACTCAGGTGGGTTGGTTGCTAAAGGATCATTCATCAAAAAGTTTACTCTGCAAATCTGTTCGTAGAACCGGTGTAAACGGTAACCGGGTGCAGCTTGACAGGCGTTACCCGGTTTCGGTTGTGTGCCTTCAAAACGTGGTTAGATGCCGTGCGGGGCAAACGGCAGCACCAGATGCGTCAGCAAGTCGACCAGATCATGGCGCACGCTTTGCAAATGCTTGCGCATCCGCTGCTCAGCCTCGTCCCCGTTGCCGGATAAGATCGCGTCGGCGACGACCTGATGTTCGTGCGTCTCGCGGTCCATGCGGCCTTCAATCGCCAGCAGGCCGTTGCGCACCCGCCGCCACTGGTCATTCAGGTTGTTAAGGATACCCTCGACCCGGCCTGCCGGATACTCCGACATCGCCATCAGGGCATCGTGCCACTGCCGGTGGTACTCCTCCCAGGTTTTGATGTCGCCCGCCTCGTTGGCGCGGATCATGCCTTCGACCGCCGCACGCATGGCTTCGCGCAGGGTTTCGTCCTGGCACTGTACCGCCTGCCGCGCCAGCATGACACCAAGTGCCTCTTTGATATTGAAGATGTCGTGAATGTCATCCAGCGACAGGGCGCAAATCTGCCAGCCTTGCCGGTGCTGGCGGTTGACCAGCCCCTCGCATTCCAGGTAGCGCAGGGCTTGCAGCACAGGCGTCCGGCTCAGGTTCAGTTCTGCCGCGACCTCGCTGTCCGACAGCACGCGACCGGGCATATACGTCATATTGAGGATACGATCCTTAATCATGGTGTACGCCTGCTGTTCGGCAGTGAGTGGTGCACCGTTTTCACTATTCATGATGACCTCACAACATTGGTTGACCGTGTGTGGTGCATCGCTCTGATTAGCCCGGTTGGACATCCCATTCGGGCAGGAGGGATGCGCTGAGTGTTTCAAAAGCGGCGGCTGGGTTGCCGTCCTGACGAATCATTTCTGTTATCTTATCCATTCCGATTCGCATAAGCAATTGGTACATACGCTGAATCATACGGATGTTGGACTGGTAGGCATCGACCGGGCCGGGGATATGCTTGGGCGCAATATCACCCCCCAGCCAGCCCGTATAACCGGCCTGATCGAGCGTGTACAACAGTTCCAGCCAGTGCCAGAAGTGGACCGCGCCAGAGATCATGTCCCAGTCGCCACCATCGCCTGTGTTGTCGTTGGTGTGGATGTAAAACAGCCGGTTGGCACGGGCCAGCAGCGCCGCCGCTTCCGCCGGGTTTTCCTGGGCCGCGAAGGAATGGCCGATGTCGAAATTTGCCCCCACGTTGGGCAGGCCCACCTCCGCGCAGACATACAGCAGCTTGCCGACGTTGTTCAGCAGGATATGCGAATGCGGCTCGTGCGGCTGATATTCCAGGCAAAGCTGGATGTCGCTGCGGTGCGCCGCCGCCGCGCGCACGGACTCGATAAAGTGACCCCACGCCGTTGCATGGTCGACTTGAAATGGGTAATCATAACCGTCGGCCAGCGGGCAGGTGGTTACAATCGTTGTGCCCAGTTCTGCCGCCAGGTCCATTGCTTCGCGCAGGCGGGTGACGGCTTCCTGACGACTGGCTGCGCTGCGGGCGGAAAGCGCCCCATGCCGGAAATGCCGCGCATCCTTGGTGTCGACATTGATTGCGGAGAGGGTGAGGTTGTGCTCTTGCAAAAGCTGCTGGACCAACCTCACATCAGCGAAGGCCGCCGGGTATTTCAGCTCGATGCCGGTCATGCCGTCGATCTGGGCGACCAGCGCGAAGACCTCCTCCAGCGTGCGGTCGGGCTGGAACTGGACGAAGCGGTTACGCTGCGCCCCGAAAAATCCTGTGTTGGCGGTGAAATTCAACTGCATTTTGACCTCTCGCAATCCGGCAGGGATCGCCTGCGCCTATAACAGCGAATACAGATAAGGGATCGTCCGCGATGAATTGCGCTCGGTCATGAGGGCTTCCATCGTGTCGCAGTCGATCCGGTCGGTGATGGCTTCCAGCTTGCGTGTCAGGCGCATCCCGGCGGTCAGGTTTTCGACCGTATCCAGCTCTTTGGAGAAAATGTCATAGGCATACCAGTCGTCGTCATAGCCGAGCTTGCGCAGCGTATAGAATGTCTCGACAAATTCCCACAGATGATAGGCACCGGGCAGCATGTCCCAGTCCCAGCGCCCGTCATTGTCGTTCAGGTGGACGTAGAACAGGCGATTGGCCTTGTGCAGCAGCACGGCAGATTGCGCCGGGCGTTCTTCGGCGATCAAGGCATGGCCGATATCGAAGGTTGCGCCCAGGTTATCGGCCCCGGTCAGCATGCAGAAGGCGGCGGTTTCGCCCGCCGTGCCGACCAGACAGCGAGCCATCGGGTCGTTTTTCTTGTACTCGATGCACAGCCGCACGTCGCGGTTGTGGGCACATGCCGCCGAGAAGGTTTCCAGCGCGTAATCATAGCCGCGAATGTAATCCATCTCGAAGGGCGTGTCCGCGCCTTCATTTAAGGGGCAGGTGGTCACCCGGTCGGTGCCGAACTCCGCCGCGAAGTCCATCGCGCGCTTCAGATCGTTGCCCACTTCCTGCCGCTCGCTGGCCTGCTCCGACACGAACGAGCCGCGCCACCACTTGCCGCTGCGCCGCGACCGGAAGTTGACGCCGGAGACGCCAAAGTTGTGCTGTTGCAGCAGGCGCTTGAGTTCTGCCGGGTCGTCAAAGTCAGCCGGGTAGCACAATTCCAGCCCTTCGACCCCCTCGATGCGTGCTGCGCGTGCCATTTTTTCGGCCAGTGGCACGTTGTCCTGATAGACCATATAGCGGTTATGCAGGCCGCCGAGAAAGGCGGTGATGATGGCAAGTTTGTTCATGGGGCCTCCTATGATTTCCGAAGATAAACCAGCCAGTCGTCGCCCGAATCCGGCGCAGACAGGTTGTGTCCATCGGTTGTGGTGCCGCCGTCGATCTGTTCGGCGGTGTTCTGGGCATTAATCCAGGTGATGGCGAAGGGGCCGCCCTCGGTGGTGAGGTCGACCGTGCCGCCGCCCGGCAGATAAACGAGATATTGCGCACCGGCCTGCGCCAGACAGTAACCCGCGCTGACCAGGTCCTGCCGGGGCGACATGCCATAAAACGGAATCGTCTCAAAATAATCCCAGATCATTTTGAGGATGTCGTGCCGCCACTGCCGCCGGTCGTTCAGGTTGAGCGTGCCAGAAAAACCCGACGACGAATCGCCCAGTGCGCCGGGTTCTGCGCCGCCGTTATCGCTGAAGTTGAGCGCCCCCGCCGACATCAGAATGACATAGGCGTTCTTGCGCACCTGCTCGTCGGTGTAATCCGGATGGCCGTGCTTGTTGCCGGACCACAGCGTTTCCTGCACGTACAGCGGTTTGGCCGGGTGATGATTCTTCAGCAGGCCTTCGCTCAGGACGTTCAGGTCGGTGGTCTTGGGGCCTTGCAGCGTGCCGAAGTCGACGTAATCGTCGTCGAGGTAGTCATCGTCGCCGGTTTTGTTATGGATGGTCATGGGGTGGCCGAAGACGTTCAGCGATTGAATCAGCCCGCCCAGCCGGTCCAGTTCCGTTTTGGGCAGGACCAGCGGCGCATTCGGCTCTTTATCGAGCAGCGGTTCCGGGCCGGATACATTCAGCAGGATATTCCAGTTGGCCCCCAGCCGCGCCAGCGTGTAGCGCACATACAATTCCTGATCCGCCGGGTCGGTGGGGAAGCGGGCCGCCCGCCCGAAAAACCCGCCAAACGGGAAGATCATCAGCTGCCGCCGGGTCACATCATCGACAATGGCTTCCATGCGGCGATACTCAGCGGCATCCAGCGGCCACAGCTGCGGTGTGTCCCAGCCCGTGCCGCGCCCCGGTGCATCACGGTTGAGGTAGTAACTGCCGATTGACAGCAGGTTGTAGCCCTGACTCGCGGCCCAGTCCAGAAAGGCCGTGCGCTGTTCGGCGGGCAGGTTGCTGGCGAAGAAACAATCGCCGACATGCAGGCTGCGAATTTGCCCGTGTGCGCCCCCTTTGTAGCCGAACCACAGTGGGTTGCTTTCATCGACGGCCAGCATCCCCGGCAGGTCCGATTCGACGCAGGTAAAGCTGCCATCACCCGCCGCCGCGCCATCGCTGAACCGGGCTGTGTACTGCCATTCGCCGAGCTGATCCGGCATAAACCGGACGCGCCAGGTGGTGCCGCCATCGTAGAATCCCCAGTAGGCCACCGTGCTACCGTCGGGCCGCTCAAACGTCACGTTCAGGGTCACGTCGGCATAAGCGTTGTCATAGGGGGTGGAGTTGTCAAAGCTGGCTTCAAAGCGCTGCCACTGGCCGATATTCATTCGCTTATCCGTCCTTTGCTGTGATGGTAAAGTGATCGAGCACGGTCTTGGGCGAACCATCACCGCTGAGACTGAAAGCGACGTATTCCAGCTTGCCGCTGGCGTCGACATCGACATAGGCATAGTGATGGGCGGTATCATCGCGCACCGCCATGAACGGCTGCTGGTCGATGGTGAATTTAGAGAAATCGCGCGAAATTTCCGACCGTTTGCCCGATGGGCTGACTTTGGTGTAGATCACGCCTTCGCCCTGCCGGTAGGTGTCCATGCTGCTGGACATGATATTCGGTGTTTCGCCGTCATGATGCAGCGGGAAAGTGCGCTCGTAACTCTGGTCATGCCCGGTAATCACCAGATCAACCGCATGTTTCTCGTAGACCGGCACAAACAGGGCGCGCATCTCCGGCGTGGCTGCATGGCTGATGCCACAGCCATAAATCGGTGCGTGCTGGAAGGTGATGAGCCAGCGGGTGCCATGTGCGCGGGCTGCCGCCAGGTCGGCGTCGAGCCAGGCCAGCTGCTCCGGCGTCGGCATGGTTTTGGATTCCGGCGCGAAGATGGCGGTGTAATGCACATCACCGACATCGAAGCTGTAATAGCGCCCATTCTCATGGTCTTTGGGGTAGGCGAAGCGCGGTCCCCAATCCTCGAACGTTTCCTTTAAGAAGATTTCGTGGTTGCCGTACTGCGGGTAAAACGGAAAGCGCGTGAGCACCGGCTGCCACTGGCGGAACCATTCGTCGCCGGCTTCGGCCATGACTTCAAAACGACCGTCCTTGTTGCCATAGGCATAGTCGCCCCCGCCCAGCAGAAACAGCGGGTTATCATGCAGGATTTCGCCGCGCACCTGTTCCGTGCCATTGGTAAAGCCATCCGGTCGACCAATCAACCCGGTGTCGGTGAAGTAAATAAAGCGGTAGTCGAACGCGCCAGATTGGGCCGTGCGCGTGTTGTGGGCCTCGCTCATCGAGCCATCGTCCCACGAAACGCGGTATTCGTAGACGGTGCCGGGCAGCAGCCCTTTTAAATAGACCTGATGGATGACCCCGGCGCCGGGCGAGTCGGTGCTGGAGCCGGTCGCGTGCTGCCATGTGTCGGTTCCTGCCGGGCGATAATCGACTTTCTTCGGGTTGTCGGCGGACTTCGTCTGCCACAGGATAATCAGACTGGTCGCGGGGTCTTGGCCCCATGTCAGATAGATAAACCCAGGCTGGCTGCTCATGTACCGTGTTCCTCCATTAAGCGTGGCAAATCCCACGCGCCATTTTCAAAAAATGGATATTTCACTTTGCTGTAATGATCGCGCAGATATTCGTAATACCAGCGCACTCCGCGCGAACCCTCCCGGCCCATGCCCTGATTGTCATCATCGACCAGCACCGGGTCCGCAAAATGCGCAGAGGCCGGGTTGTAAAAATTGACCGCAGTCAGTGGCGCGCCACCGGGGTCGCCGGGTGTCATGCCAAAGAAGTTGCGGGCGCGGGTGAGGGGGAAGCTGCCCTGATACCAGCCCTGCAAGTGCGCAAACAGGTGATAGCCGGGCCGGTCGAGCGCGCCGTTGATCTCGTTGAAATAATCCTGCTTGGTGGCGGGCTGCTGCCGCGTGACCTCGCCATGCTGTGGGATGCGGGCGTCCGTGTCCTCCCAGATGCCGACGCGGTGTGCCTGCCCGCTGAAGCAGTCATTGCCGCCGGAGCCAATGCCAAAGGTCTCGACATTCAGCAGGGGGTTGTCGGCTGGGTGGTCGAACAGATAGACATGGGCGTCCGTCATCGTCACGTCGAGGTCCGGGTGTGCCCCACCCACCAGCCAGTCGGAATCCACCGCCTTGATGACGTCGGCGATGGCCTGTTCGCTGGTTATGGCCGGGCCATAATGCCGTTCATCATGGCTGTGAAATTCGTTGTACGGGTACCAGAGGATATTCTTGCTGCCTCGCAGGTACTCGGCTGCCTGCTGTGCGGCTGCCCGGAAGTCATAGCGCTGTTTGTTTTCCAGGCTCATCTGCTGGAACGTGCGGAAGTAGAACACGCCCACAACCGCCACCATGTCCAGCGCATCCATGGCCGCGATGATGCGCTTCATGCGCTGGCCGATGGCGTCATCCACCGCGTAATGCCGGTCGATGTGGAAGGCTGCCTGATCGCACGGGTGCGCCGCGTCATAGACGTAACCACCGTTACGAGGGCAGAAACTGGCGGCATTGCCTGCCCAGTTGGGACCGCCATCGGGGTGTGTTTCCCCGGTGGGGTTTGTCCATCCGCCGCTGGAACCCTGCCAGAAGAGGACCGCCGCGTTCAGGCCGTGCTGCTGATATTCCGGCAGCCAGCGGATCAATTCGTCGGTCCAGTCGTCCCGCAGCGGCGCGCTGGCCACCCGGCAGCCCATCAGTTGAATGGGTGCAGCCCGGCCCCCGGCGTGGACCAGCAGTTGATTGCCGCTGACTGTCAGTTTTTCGATACGGCCCATGCCACTTCGCTTCCTGTATGGACTGTCAGGGGCACGGCGCACCGCACCCCTGATGATGTTGATAGGTTCACTTGCTGTGCATGAGCGTCCGGTGTGGCCGCCCATGCCGTAAGACACACCCGCTGCGGTTGGGTTTATACCGGGCAGGCGTTCGTCATGATGTCGGCGATTTCGGCGTCGGCTTTGGCATAGGCCGTTGCCATCGCTTCGTCGACCGGCACGTCGCCATTGATCGACGTTTCCAGTTCCTGCATCCAGTTCTTCTGCGCCGCAGACCAGCCGGGGCAGCGTTCCAGGCCGCGCCCGAACTCGCCCGCCCGCGCAATCGCCGCGTGATGTTCTTCGGGGATGTTTTGCAGCGAAACGGTGTCGCGCAGGTCGGCACGCGGCACCAGCTCGCCCCATTCCGCAAACGTGGTCGCGATTTCGTCGCTGTGCCACCACTCGATGAAATCCCAGGCGAGGTCGGCGTTGGCAGCGCCGTTCAGCAGCGCCCAGCCGTTGGACTTGACGAAGCCGTTGGCCGATGCGGGGCCGGTCGGCGCGAACAGCGTGCCCCAGTTGAAGGCCCAGGTCGCGTCTTCGCCCAGCTGACCCGCCAGTTCGCCCGATGCACCCTGAGTCATGGCCATGCGTCCGCTGGCAAAGTCGATGCCGATGTCGCCCAGACCCAGCGACGGCGGCGGGGCGACCTGGTGTTCTTTGAACAGGCTGACCAGAAAGCGCATGGCTTCCAGATTTGGCTCGTCCGTCAGGTTGGCGTGCATACAATCATCCGAGAACAGGGTGCCGCCCGCCTGCCAGTACCATTCGCTGGTGGCCTCGAACGTATGGATCGCTGGCTGCACAAACCAGATATTCTCGTCCGGTTTGGTGATCGCCTGGCCCATCGTGACGATGTCGTCCCACGTGTATTCCAGCGAGGGATAATCTACCCCGGCGTTGTCGAAGACATCCTTGTTGTAGAACCACAGGCGGAATGCCAGATCCTGTGGGACGGCGATCTGCTGGCCGCAGTAGGTCAGTTCCTGGCCCTGGCCCGGCAGCAGGTTCCAGATGCTGCTCATGAATTCGGACCCTTCGATGCGCGGCGTCAGGTCTTCATAGATGCCGGTTGGGGCGGTTGCCAGCATACGGCCACCACTCAGCTTGGCCATATCGGGCGGGGTGCCGCCGGCTACCATCGTTGAAATTTTCTGGACAAACTCCGAATCATCCGCCGATGCCAGCGGGACAAATTCGATCTCCGGGTGTTGCTCGGCATACAATTCCAGGCGTGGGTCCCAGTAGGGGCCGGTGCCGGGGCTGCTATGGAACAGCGTCGTGATCGTGCCGCTTTGCACCGGGGCAGGGGCGGCCATCGGCTCTGAAGCAGCGGCGATCCCTGCTGCTGTAAGGGCGGTTGCGCCGACAGCGCCAGATGCAGCTTTTAAGAAGTCGCGGCGAGACATGGCTTTTGACATGGTTCATAACTCCTTTTCACGTAATTTTTTACAGAACAGAAGTAAATATGCGCATCGGTCGTTGGTCGAACCTCACCTCCTTTAGCCTTTCACGCCGGAGAAAACGACGCCTTGAATGAAGTAACGCTGTGCGACAAAGAACAGAATGACCACCGGCAGGATTGCCAGCAGCGAAGCGGCCATTAACATGCTCCATTCGACGGTAAATTCATCGCGGTAAGAGCGCAGCCCCAGCGCCAGGGTGAACAGGTCCGGGTGGTTGAGGTAGATCAGCGGGCGGAAGAAGTCGTTCCAGCGTGAGCGAAAGGTATTGATGGCGATAAAACCAATGGCGGGCAGCACCTGCGGCACGATCACCCGCACCAGCACGCCGAAATGACTGCATCCGTCCAGCCGGGCCGCGTCGTCCAGCTCTTTGGGCAGGGTGATCATGAACTGGCGCATCACGAAGATGTTGAAGGCACCGCCGAAAAAGGTGGGCAAAAACAGCGGCAGAAAGGTGTTGACCCAGCCGAGCTTCTGGAAGATCAGAAACTGCGGGATCAGCGTCACTTCTTCGGGCAGCATCAGCGTGGCCAGTGTGATCAGAAAGATGATGTTTCGCCCCCGCCAGCGCAGCCGCGCAAATGAGAAGCCGACCAGCGTCGCGGAGATACAATGGCCCACCACGCTCAGCAGCGACACCAGCAGCGAGTTGCGCACCCACAGAAAGAACGGTCGCGCCGTCACGGCGTCGGCAAAGTTTTCCACCTGAACCGGGTTGGGGATCCACTCAATCGGCCAGGTGAAGATTTGTTCACGGGTTTTCAAGGCTGTCGACAGCATCCACGCGAACGGAATCAGGATGATGAACGCCAGCACCGCCAGCACAAGGTAGATCAGCGTCATCTTGATGAGGTGACGCACCCGCGTATTGCTCAGCAGATCGGTAATGGTGGTTCGCCATGTGGTGGGTTTTGGCCTGATCTCAGCAACCATTTCCTGCCCCTTTTTGTAAGTCTCTATCCATAAAGCCACAATGGGTGGGGCGTGGTGGTTTCGTGCGCCGCGCCCGCATCGTCGATGGATAAGATCTAAGTATTCTTTGGCCGTTTTTCCCGCCGGAAGGTATCTTCATAAAAGACCCAGGCAGAGCCAAACCGGAAGACCAGCAGCGTCAGCACGAAGATGTAGATAAACAGCACCCATGCCAGCGCCGAGGCATAGCCCATGCGCAGTTCTTCGAACGCGACGGTGAACAGATGCAGCATGTAAAAATAGGTCGACCACGCCGGGCCGCCGTTGGTGGCGATAAACGCGGTGTCGAAGGTTTGCAGCGCGGCGATAAGGCCGATGACCAGATTGAAGAAGATGATGGGCGACATCATGGGGATGGTGATAAACCAGAGCTTCTGGAGAGAATTGGCACCGTCGACTTCTGCCGCCTCGTACAACTCCGTTGGGATGCCCTGCAACCCGGCAAGGTAGATCAGCATACTGCCGCCCACCCCCCACAGGCTCATGATGACCAGCGAAGTGAGCGCCCAGTCCGGCGACCCCAGCCAGTTTGGCCCCTGAATGCCGATGCCGCGCAGCATCGAGTTGATCAGCCCAAACTGCGGATTGAGGATGAGAATCCACAGGATGATGACGGCGACGCCCGACAGCACCGACGGAAAGTAGAAGATCGTGCGCCAGATGCCCAGCCCTTTAACTTTCTGGTTGAGCAGCAGCGCCAGCAGAAAGCCGCACACCACATGCAGCGGCACCGACATCAGCGCATATTTGGTGGTGACGATGAAGGCTTTGGGGACCAGATCGTCGAGCATGAACATGCGCTCGTAATTCGCCAGCCCCACCCATTTCCAGGTAAACAGGTTGTAATCGGTGAAGCTCATAAAGAGCGACCAGATCATCGGCCCCAGGATGAACACCAGAAAACCGAATATCCAGGGCGAGGCGAACAACCAGCCCGCAATCTCCTCGCGCGTGGAAAGGCTCAGCTGTCGAAAAGACTTCATTTTTTCGCTCTCGTAAAATCAATCAAGAATGCAATATTTAGCTGTCAGGATTTATTAAATCCGTATTGTGAATACAAGAATAGCAATTATTGAATTCAAATGCAAGTATTTTTCGTATATAAACGGCCAATTTCCGAATACAAATCTAGCTTCTGGCAGTGGCAGTCACTTACGGACAGCGGAAATCAGCTGCATAAATAAGTAGAATCTCTTACGACAGCATGCCGCAAAGCCATTATGCTTAATGCAGAATTTTCACACTCAAGATACAGTGTGGGAAGGCGGCAGCCGCAACTGCCCCTAACACTGCCGGACAAGTTATGTGGAGTAAGGATCATGAGCAATATCGCAATTCATGGTTTTGGACGCATCGGGCGTTCTGCGCTGAAGGCGGCCCTCAAAAATGATCTGTTTACACCGGTCGCAATTTCGGATATTCGCGACGCGCCGACGTTTGCCGCCCTCTTCGAGGCGGACAGTAATTACGGGCGCTGGCACGAACCGGTCGAGGCATCTGAAAATGGCTTTGTCATCGGTGGGCGCGAGATCGCTTATTACAACGCGTCCGAAGCAATACCGGACTGGGGGGCGTTGGGGGTTGATCTGGTCGTGGATTGCACCGGGCGGGCGACGGTCCGGTCCGGCGCGCAGGCGCACATCGACCGCGGCGCGAAGAAGGTGCTGGTGAGCGCGGCATCGCGCACCAAGGAAGACTGCGACGCGATGCTGCTGCCCGGCGTCAACCTGGAAACCTATGACACCGCCAAACACCACATCATCAGTATCGCCAGCTGCACGACCAACGCGCTGGGGCCGGTGGTCAAGGTGCTGCGCGACAACTACGGCATTGAATCCGGCTTCTTTTCCACCGTCCATGCCTACACCAACACCCAATCGCTGACCGATCAGCCGATGAAGGACCGGCGCGATTCGTGGGCGGCTGCCGAAAACATCATTCCTTCCTCGTCGGGGGCGGCCAAAGCGCTCATTTTCATCTGGGAAGACCTGAAACTAACCGGCAAGGCCTATCGGGTGCCGGTGCGCACGGGCAGTATTGCAGAAATCAACGCGGTGCTGAACCGACCGGTCACCCGGGATGAGCTGATCGCCGCCTTCGAGGCCGCTGCCAGCAGCGAGAGCCTGCGCGGGATTATGGGCTTGCTGCACGAGGAATATGCCTCGGCGCGCATCGTTGGCGAATCGCATTCGTGCATTGTGGACCTGCCGCTCATCAACGTCATGGGTGACCGGCTGGTATCCGTCGCGGCGTGGTACGACAACGAAATGGGCTATGCGACCCGGCTGGCGGAAATGGCGGGGGTTGTCCTGCAATAGCCTGCATTGCTGCTGCTGACCGATGGCGATCTCGTGCGTTTCTTGTGATGGAACTTTCCGCTGGGTGCTAGCGTCTTGTATGTGTACGAAGGAGAAAAGGATCACAATGAACAAGCTCATCATTTTCAGTCTTCTGACCGCGCTGCTGCTGCCACTGGTTTCGGTGCAGGCACAGCCGGCCAATGCCAGCCCCGTCATCACGCTGGAACGCACGCCCTGTTTTGGCTCGTGCCCGGTTTACACCGTCACGATCTATGACGACGGCACTGTCGTCTATAACGGCGGCAACTTTGTCGAGGTGACCGGCGAGCAGACCACCACCATCGAACCGGAAGTGGTCGAACAACTGGTGGCGGGTTTCGAGGCGGCGGGTTACTTCGAGTGGGCTGATGAATACACCGAAATGACCGTGACTGACCTGCCAACGATCACCACCTCGGTGACGCGCGATGGCGAAACCAAGCAGATCACGCGCTACGCGGGTGACTCATCCGCACCGCTGGCGCTGCCTTACCTGGAGCAGTGGATCGACCTTATGGGCCGCACCCAGCAGTGGACCGGCGTCTCGGCAGACCCATCCGGCATCCTGCACGGCATGGAATCGCCGGTGATCACGCTCCAGCGTGACCCGTGCTTCGGCTTCTGCCCGGTCTACAGCGTCGCGCTGTATGCGGATGGCACGGTCGTCTTCACCGGCATCGCCAATGTCGCCACCATCGGCGTCCAGGTTATGCAGGTCGAGCCGTTTATGGTCACCAGTATTGCCGAAATTGCCGAGATCATGGGCTACTTTGATTGGGCGGATAGCTATCAGGAGCAGATCGTCACCGATCATGCCACTGTGACCACATCGATTCAGACGGACAGCCGTTTCAAGCGCATCGTCCGCTATGATGGCGACCCCAATGCGCCGATTGGTCTGGTACGGATCGAGGACAGCATCGCGCAGCTGGTGGCGCCGCTGGTGAGCGCGGATGATGGCCCGGTGTCGATGCGGTAAACGCAGCGTTTGACGTTGAACGGGAATGCGCTGGCTGCCCGCATACCGGATCGCGGTGGAATAACCGCAGCCGGATACCAGGGTGGCGCATTCCCCGCCTGTGACATTTGTCAGGGCACAGGTGACACACACCCTATAAGCGCGTGGGGTGCTTCACCAATTTACCGGCGGGCCTCGATTTGCTAAGGTGGAGGTAGATAAGCGTGCGGCAGACTAGAGGAGCAAACCATGGACGCGCTCATCACCACACTGGTCGTTGCGGGGCTTTTTCTCTTTCGCATCGGCGTGCCGGTCGTGCTGCTGGTCGGGCTGGGTGTCCTGATCGACCGGTGGCAGAGCAAACGTGAACGTGACATCCAACATCAGCGGGCAGGGCGGATCGCCTGAAACAGACCCGTTCTCATAAACTTTTCGCCCGGCATGTTGGCGGCTCTGGGGCCTGTAATCTGCCGGGTTTTTGTTATCTCCGTCGCCGGGTGATTGCTTCAATCAACTTGGTCAGCTTTACAAGCCGATACAATGTGCGCCGGTGATTCGAAGCTGACGCTGCCATCGGCGTTCACAAACCGGGCCAGGTCGCGTTTGGCGGCCTGCGTCAGCGCCACCCGCTCTGCATCAATCACGGTCTTGTTCACCTGTTTCGAGTGCCACTAAGTACAATTGAATAGGTTTACTGGGGGGATGCACTGACCCCAACGGACGTTTTCATGCGTACCGAAAAGCTAAATAGCTAGATGGCTAACTTGCTAAACAGCTAATCCCACGCTTTGTAACACCTCGCGTACGAACACATCGGCGCCATGACCGGGGCGGCTGCGATGAAAGGCGCGCTGAGCCGTAACTTTCGCCCCGCGTGCCGTCAACAGATCGGCCATGATGGTCAGGCTGCCACGCGGATTGAACGCATAGGTGCAGAAGATTCCCGTTGGCTTGCCAGCCAGCGCGGGCAGCGCCGGCACCCACAACTCGGCTTCTGCCGGGCGTACCCCGAACAAAATCAGGCCATGCACCCATGTCCCTACAAACAGCACATCAGCGGCCTCGACGTCGACCTTGCGCACTTCGATCACGGATTTGACCACCACATTGTGGTTCTGGCTGCGGGCGGCGGTGGCGATAGCTTCGGCTGCCTGCCGCGTGTGCCCTTTCCGACTTTGATACAGCACCAGAATGTTCATAGATGCCCCCTGCGCATCGACCCATGAATCTTCTCATTCATTGTCGGCGCAACCGGGCGTAGGCATCCATGACCATACTCACACGTTCCGCTGTCGCCTGTCACTTGCCGGGGTGATATTCTGCACTACCTTCACCTGACGATGTGTGCTGCAATCAGATTGAGTTTCACGCGAATGCCGGTAGAGGCGCAGCATGATGACTTGCGGGTCGTCTGCACGCGCCTGCAAGCCATTCCTGAAAAGCAATATCGTCTAAAGCACCGGTATGCACCCCGGCAAAGCATGCGGCCTGCTTCAACGATCGACAAGGCATCACTGGAATCAACCCCGTGAGATAAAAGAGGTGAGAGATCATGGCAGTGGCAACAATGACCCATCCTGAAAAAGTGAAGGACTTCCTGGCCCAGCGGCGCATCGCGGTTTCTGGCCTGTCGCGCACCAAAGACAGCGGCGCCGGGGCGATCTACCTGAAGCTGCGCGAGCAGGGTTATCAGGTATTCCCGCTGCATCCCAGCGCCGAAGCTCTGCATGGCGACACCTGCTACCCCAACCTGAGTGCCATACCGGATGGTGTGGATGCGGTGTTCATCATGAACAGCCCGGATGTGTCCGAGCAGGTTGTCGACGAAGCCTTACAGCTCGGCATCAAACGCGTCTGGATGCACAACAACACGTTCATGCCATCGAGTGTGTCGCAGGCCGCCGTTGACCGCTGCAAGGCGGCAGGCGTCAATGTGATTGATGTGGGCTGCCCGATGATGTTTCTGGAGCAGGCGGACATCTTCCACAGTTGTATGCGCTGGGTGCTGCGGACAACCGGGCGCTTGAATTAAGTCGTGCCCGTGCCTTACATCCCGCGCTTGTACACCAGCGGTGTTAACGGGCTGACAGCAGGGTCACCGGGTTGGCAGCCAGGCAGCCAGCGTTCCAGGTCCTGCTGACGGTTGGCATTGTCGATGGCCGAGATGTTCACGCCGTCGGCAAAATAAATCACGGTCATGACTTCGCGCATGGTGTCGCTGCTGTTGCCGGGCGCGCTGTGCAGGGTCCAGCCGCTGTGGAAGGTCGCGTCACCGGCTTGCATGGCGACGGCCTGCGACAGCCCAAACCCGTTTTCCTTCACATACTGGCTGATCGTCGCTTCGGATTCATCGGAGATCGGCATATCCCCCAGATAGCCGGCTTTGTGCGACCCGGACGCAAATTGCATAATGCCCATATCCGCCTGCAAATCGACCAGCGGCATCCACATGGTAACGGTGTGGTTGGTGGCCAGCGGCCAGTAATGCTGGTCCTGATGCCAGGGGGTGAAGCCGCCGCCCGGTTCCTTATAGAGGGCCTGATCGTGGTAAATGCGAACCCCCTCGACGCCCATCAGGTCAGCTGCGATGCGGGCAAAACGCCGCGCCAGCGTAAACCGCTTGACCGCTTCGTCGCGTTCCCACAGGTTGGAAATTTGCAGAAACGCCTTGCCATAGGTGGTGCGGTCAGCCAGCGCGCGGGTTTCCTTATTAAAGGTCATCGCTGCACCGCTGATGACCGGGCGGAACGCCTCGATCTCCGCTGCACTGGCGACTTCGCGCAGCAGAATATGCCCGTTGTCCTGATACGCCTGAACCTGCTCTGGCTGGATGGCATAATCGGAATCGAGCGATGGCAGAGTATCGATGGTCACAATGTTTTTATCCTTAATAAGCATATGGATTCATGGTGTGGTTCGGGCAGTCCATGCCCAACCCGGCGCCGAGTCTACTTTCGTTAGCTGCGCCGGTCAACAATTTGCAGAACGGTAACGTGTCGTACCCACAGCACACCCGGCGAGCGGTCACTGGTCAAATGCCCCGGCTCGCTGGGTGTCTGGGCACCTGCTTCATACCGTTGCCAGCGGATGGCAGGTTGAATCGATACTCAGTCGCTGTCGCTTTGATCGATGATCTGGAGCAAAGTCAGCACGATGCCGAGCACGGCCAACCATGCCCGGTGTGTGCCATCCCCAATCGCCCAATCCACCGCCAGCAGCAGCATGACCGATGCGGTGATGCCCTGCAAAGCGCGAATGAGCGCATGAAACGACCGCCACTGCGGCCAGCGTTTGCGCATGATTTGTCACCTCCTGATCGGGTCTGTTAACGAACAAAAGCAAACACCTGCGCGGGCGCAGATGTCCGGAAATATGAATAATGCGGTCAGAGGGGAAGGGGCTGCCCGATGTCGCCCCAGAGATGATTACAGTATAGAACAAAAGTTCTGTTTTGTGTTGGGTTCCGGGTTAGAGTTTTCTGACTTTAGCCGTTGGCTGAGGGGGTGCAGCATGGGTTTGAGGCTGCATCGCGATTTTTAGTGGCGCGAAAAGCGGGGTTTTTCGCCGGGCACGGGCGAGTTCTGGAAAAAACCGCGTGCGATCACGGCTTCGCGTCCGCCATGCTGCCGGACCTTTTCCGCCTGATCCGCCTTGGCCTGAGCATTCACCGCATCGGGGTCCAGCAGGGTGCGCAGTTTGCGTTCGTAGGTCTGGCAAAGGCCTTCATGCGCCGCATCCTGCGCGAGGTCGACCAGTTCGTCCGGGTCCGCCTGCATATCGAATAACTGCGGTGTTTTGTCGACATGGTGCATGTACTTGTAGCGCCGGTCGCGCAGCATGAAGCTGGCTTGCTCGGTCCCGACGGCATGATATTCACTGAGCACGACGCGATCCGTATCATCGGCCTGCGCGATCTGCCACAGCGACTGGCCCGGCAGGTCTGCATCGGCTTCAGCTGGTGGGCACCCCACCGCTTCGAGAATCGTCGGGTGACAATCCACCAATGAAACAGGCGTCCGCACCACTTTGGCGGCGGGCACATCCGGCCCGGCGATGATCAGCGGGACGCGGGCGGATTCCTCATACATCGAGAATTTGCCGAAAATGCCCCGACCACCCAGATGTTCACCATGATCGGACGAATAGATGATACGCGTATTGGCTGCCATGCGGGTGGTTTGCAGCGCGTCCAGCACCCGGCCAATCTGCTCATCCAGATACGTGCACATGCCGTAATAGGCGGCCAGCAGCCGGTGAATGGTGTCTTCGGCAAACGGCTCGTCAAAGCTGAAAAACCGCCGCATGTAATCCATTGCCGGGTGCTGCGGCCAGTCTTCGGGACGCCATTGTGCGGGGAAGGGCAAGTCCATCGCCAGATAGCGCTCGTACAGGTGCGGCGGCGCCATATAGGGCGGGTGGGGCAGAACGAAGGACACGAACAGGGCCCAGGGCTGTTCATCGTCCTGATGCTCGGTCAGCCATTGGCGAGCCTGATCGGCGATGCGGGCGTCATATTGCAGATAGGTGGAATCGCCCCCGCCAGCCGCTTCGACGCCGGGGCGTGCATTGCGAAAAGGCACGTCATCCCGGATCGCTGACAGCAGATCGCCGAGGCCATCCACGACGTACAGGGCATCATGCGACTGGTCAAAGCCGTTGTCGTCCGCTGCGCTGCGAAAATGAAGCTTGCCAATGGAATCCACCCGGAAGCCATTTTCCCGCAGGCGATGCCCCCAGCCGGGAACCGCGCCGTCATAAGGGGTGGCATTCTCCCAATAGCCAATCTGGTGCACATAGCGTCCGGTCGCCAGCGCGGCTCTGGCTGGCACACAGATGGGCGACGGTGTATAGGCACACTCAAACCGGGTGCCCTGGTTCGCCAGTGCATCGAGCGTGGGCGTCTGTACCACCGGGTTACCATAGCAACCGGTGACCCCGGCGTTGTGCTGGTCAGACAGGATGAACAGGAGATTGGTTGGCTTCATCGGTTTTAGTCCATCTGGGGTTTGCCATGCAGACAGTGAACATAACACCCCGCCGCGAGAAACTCAACCATTTCAGCCAGTTAGACCTTTTTCCGAATGGGTACAGCCATCAGGGGTGGCAGGGCGACCAGTAGTTGCGCGGGTCCGATTTGAACGGATAGCGACGCCGGGGGTGGGGCAGTGGGTCCTGTAATCCAGCCTGCGCCTACTGCACGGCCACGCGTAGGATGCCGAGTTCGCGCTCGAAATACTGGCGATAGTCCGCTGCCTGAACCACGCTGTCATCATAAGCGGGGCGGTCGCCTGCGGTAATACTGCGCACGGCACGGATGCGCTGCCGCATATGGGCCAGCAGCATTTCGCGCGCGGTGAAGGCGCAAGGCGGATAGCCGATCATCGCCACTTCTTCGCGTAGTGATTCCAGGAAGTCGACCTGCATGGCTTCCAGCAGCCCGGCATACGTGCCCGGCTGTTCCAGCACCAGCATGATCGTCGCGTCGTAATCATCGACCAGATTGAAGAAGGTATCGGCAGCGGTCAGGCGGGCGGTGCGCCACCAGCTGCGCGCCTCGGTCACACAGGCATCGTCTGGCGTGCCAATCACCCCCAGCACCTGGGTGCCGCGTGTGGTCAGGGCGGCGTTACGAGCAGCGATAGTGCCGGTGACATGCACCAGTGCTTCGCCCGTCTGAATATACTGCGCCAGCGCGGTGCCGGTCGTGTCCGGCGGGACAAGCGTGACACGATCTGTCGGGGTCCAGGTCGGCGGTAGCTGGGTGTCCGTCGGGATTGTCGTGCGGCTGGGGGTTGGTGTTTCAGTGGGGGACGCCGTCGGCAGGGGAGTCGGCGAAGCGGGCGCGGTCGGGGTCAGCGACAAGGTGGGGCGTGCAGTCGACGCCTGTATCGTTTGTGGCGGGGCTTTGCCAGCGCCGGACATGATAAACAACACGGCGGCGATCACCAGTGGAATCAGCAGCCCCAGCACCATCGCCAGCAGATAGGGCACCCGCAGCAGCGGCGGGCGTGTCGTTTCCAGCACGTCCAGTTCCGCCAGCATTTCGGCAGCCTGGTCGTCGTCAATTTTATCGAGCAGTTCGCGGGCGGCCTGATACTGTCCGTTGTCGATGAGCCTGCGCGCCTTTTGGAGCCGTTCTTCGGCCATACTTATCTGCCTGAACTGCCATTCTCAATGTCTGCGATCAGCAGCAAGCTACCGTGCCCAATGCGTGACATGCCCTGATCAATTAATAAGAATATAACCGCAGTTGCAGGAGATTTGCCACAAGTTAGGCGGCGTGAGCGCGCCTGCCTGAAAACGCCGCCATCCGTTCCCTGACAATTGTCCTGATGCGGCCTCATTTTCAGCCTTGAATTGTTGCATGTAAACAAACGCGCATGGTATGCTTTGATCAGCGTGTTGTTATTTTCAGGAGGATTGGCAATGTCAAGAAAATTAATTGTTTTCTGTTTGTTTGCAGTCCTGCTCATGAGCCTGCCGTTGGGTGTGCTGGCCCAGGACGGGCCCTCACTCACCGTATGGGCGGATGAGATTACCTTCGAAGTGGCTCAGGAAATCGGCGCGGATTTTGCCGATGAATATGGCGTCGAAGTCATCGTCCAGCAAATTCCGTTTAACGACATTCGCGGTCAGTTTGTCCAGACCGCCCCGACCGGCGAAGGCCCCGATATTCTGATTGGCGCGCACGACTGGCTGGGTGAACTGGTGACAGACAGCCTGCTTAGCCCGGTTGATTTGTCCGGCATGGAAGAAGATTTTAACCCCAATGCCATCAACGCCTTTACCTACAACGGCGAAGTGTATGGCGTCCCTTACGCGGTCGATAATGTGGCCTTCTTCCGCAATGTCGACCTGGTGCCGGAAGCACCGGAAACCTGGGAAGACGTGCGCGAAATTGCTGAAGCACTGGCCGAAGAAGATATTTACGGCTATGTGATCCAGCAGCGTGACCCCTGGCACTCCTACTCGGTCGTCAGCGCATTTGGCGGCTATGTGTTTGGCTTCGAAGAAGGTGTTGGCTACGATGCCTGCGACGTCGGGCTGGACAGTGAAGGCACCATCGAGGCCTATGAATATCTGGGTGGGCTGGCCGAAGATGGTCTGATGCCCCTCAGCCTCCAGCAGGAAGCCATGTGGTCGCTGTTCACCGAGGGCGAAGCGGCCATGATGCTGACCGGCTCGTGGTCGCTCGAAACCCTGCGTGCGTCGGACATCAACTTTGCGATTTCCGCACCGCCGGATGGCCCCGGTGGCCCGGCGCGTCCGTTCCTCAGCGCGCGTGGCTTCATGATCAGCGCATTTGCCGAAGACCCGGCGACGGCTCAGATTTTCCTGAACGAATTCATCGCCAACGATACCACCATGCAGCAGTTGTACGACGCCGAACAGCGTCCGCCAGCGTGGTTGAACGTCGAGGTTGATGACGAAGCGGTTCAGGCGTTTACCGAAGCCAGTGTCAACGGTGCGCCGCAGCCCGGTATCCCGGAAATGGGATCGGTCTGGGAAAGCTGGTCGAACCAGATGGAATTGTGCCTGGCCGACCCGTCGAGCTGTGCGGCAGAATCCATGACCGCCGCCGAGCAGGTTCGCGCCGCCATTCCTGTCTGCGAACCGGAAGCCGAATAATCTGACAGCTATTGATACTGCGGCTATCATGTCGCTTTTTCACACCTCACCCCTGCGTCGCGTGGCTCCGTTTCCCCTCTCTATCAATGGAGAGGGGTGGCCGAAGATAAATGTCGAGGACGGGGTGAGGTACCTGCCAGGGATGTGGCTCGTTTCTCAATATCGGCGGAAATGATTGCTCATCATCTGACCATATCCACAGCCATGCTTCGATGACCGGGGCATGGCTTTTTATCAAATAGACATCAGACACAAGGGTGGAAGGTATGACAGAGAATACCGATTCCCGGCAGACCAACAGCCCCCTCGCGTTGTTTTCTGGTGCGTTGCCGGGCACGTTGCTGCGCTATGGCGGGCTGGCCCTCATCGACGCCTTCGCTATCTGGCTGGTGCTGCGCCTGTTGGACGCAGGTAACTGGCCCATCGCCGCGGTCATTGCATTAATTACCGTTGGCCTCAACGTCATTTTCCTCAATGAGCGTTTGTTCCCGTATCGCTGGCTCTCGCCCGGCCTGGCGCTGATGGTGCTGATGGTGCTGTACCCGGTCATCATCACCGTGTACTACGCCTTTACCAACTTCCGCACCGGCAATCTGCTGACCCAGACACAGGCCATCGAACTGATTCAGGCCCGGCCCGAATATCGCTACCTGCCCGAAGGCGAACAACTGCAAACCTTCACCGCCTATCGCAATCCGGATACGGACGAGTATGTGCTGTGGCTGGAAGGTCGTGACGACAGCAGCCTGACGGTGGCCTACGAAACTGGTGCGATTGAACCCGTCACGCCCGAACTCGCCGGAGTCGATGGCGTCACCATCGAGGAAACGGAAGATGGCCCGCCGACAGCTACCATCGAAGGTTTTGAGCCGCTGACGACGGAAGCCGCCGCGGACGCGCTGGCCGGGGCGGAGTCGCTGGAATACGGCCACCCGATCAACACGCTGCCGCTGACAACCATCACCGAAGACACCGAGGCTGAATCCGGCTATCTGCTCGACCCGGCACAGGGCATCGTCGTGGATTACAATGGCCGCAGCCCGGTCACCTATAACGCGCAGGTCTTCGCTGGGCCAGACGGACAGTATGCCCTGTGGCTGACGGAGGAAGATGGCGACAGCACCGTGCTGGCGCGGCCCGGCAAACCGGTCGTGCTGGACGGTCAGCCGCAGTCGATTGGTGATTACCGCATCCTCAGCAACCGGGAACGGACGGCATTCGCCAATGACCTGCGTTTACGCTCGTTTGGCGACCCGGAAAACCCGATTCAGGTTGATCCGTTTTCCGCCAACCGGGCCGGGCGCTTCCGGTCGTTGTTCGAATATGACGCCGAAACCAACCGCATGGTCCATCGCGATACGGGTGTGGCCTACGAACCGGTCGACGGGACGTTCACGCTGATACCGGAAACGGTGCCGGAAGACCTGGACGAACAGCCCGAACCGTTCCTGACCCCCGGCTATTTTGTCGTGGTCGGCTTCGATAACTTCGTGCGCCTGTTCACCAACAGTGGTATCTGGGGGCCGTTCCTGACCATTTTCGTCTGGACGATCATCCATGCAGGGGCGACCGTCATTATTACGTTCGCGCTGGGCATGGCGATTGCGCTGCTGATGGATGACGAGATTATCCCGAAGCGCAAGTTGTTTCGTTCGCTCATCCTGATCCCGTACACCATCCCGGCGTTTATCAGCGTTGTCGTCTGGCGCGGCATGTTCGACCCCAATCTTGGCTTCATCAACGATGTGCTGGGCTCGATTTTTGGCACGGCCCCGCAGTGGTATGGCAACGCCACTGCCGCCCGCTTTGCCATTCTGATGATCCAGCTCTGGCTCGGTTTCCCGTACATGATGCTGATCGTGACCGGGGCGCTGCAAGGTATCCCGAAGGATATGTACGAAGCGGCGGATGTGGATGGGGCCAGCCCCTGGCAGAAGTTCCGCACCCTGACTCTGCCGCTGATTCTGGTCGCAGTCGGCCCGCTATTGATCGCGTCGTTTGCCTTTAACTTCAACAACTTCACGGTGATCGAGCTGTTCAACAACGGTGGTCCGGCCATCGCGGGCAGTACGGTGCCATCCGGCCACACCGACATCCTCATCACCTACACGTACCGGCAGGCATTCGGCACGCAGGGCGGCACCGACTACGCCTTTGCCTCGACCATCAGCCTGTTTATCTTCCTGATCGTGGCGGCGATTACGATCATCAATTTCCGGTTTACCGGCCAATGGGAGGAGGTATCCGAAAATGTCTAGTCAGGCTACGGCACCCGCCAAACCTCAGCGCGATACCAGCGCACGCACCTATGCTCAGGAACTGCGGCGTAAACACCCGCGCCGGCTGATTTCCCGGCTGATCCTGATCGCCATCACTATCGTTTACGCGTTGTTCCCGGTGGTGTGGATCGTGTCCGTGTCGCTTAACCCGGCCAATACCAACGTCGTCCGCCAGATCATCCCGGCGAATGCGACGCTCCAGTGGTACGAGCAGCTTCTGAATGGCTCCGGTTTTCCCTTCCTCACCTGGCTGTGGAACTCGATCCTGATCTCGTTTATTACCATGATAATCTCGCTGGGTATCTCGACGTTCGGGGCGTTTGCGCTGTCTCGGTTCCGCTTTTATGGCCGCAAGACGACCCTGCTGACCGTGTTTCTGGTGCAGGTGTTCCCCAGTTCGCTGCTGACCATCGCCATCTTCAATATCGTGCTGCAACTGGGTGAGCATGTCCCGGCGGTGGGGCTGAACTCGCACGGTGGCGCGATTCTGGTGTATCTCGGTGGGGCGCTCGGCATCAACACATGGCTGCTCAAAGGCTTCTTCGACACTGTCCCGCGCGAGATTGACGAGGCGGCCATCATCGATGGGGCGTCGCACTGGGTCATGTTCTGGCGCATCATCTTCCCGCTGGTGCGGCCTATTCTGGCGGTGGTGGCGATCCTGATTTTCATCGCTACCTACAACGACTACATCATCGCCCTGACGCTGCTGAAGGACACCAGCCAGCAAACGCTCGCTGTCGGCCTGAACCTGTTCATCAGCGACACGGGCACGGACTGGGGGCTGTTCGCGGCGGGGGCGCTGCTGGGGGCTATCCCGATTGTGGTGCTGTATCTGTTCGTGCAGGACTACATCGTCGGCGGTCTGACATCTGGCGCGGTCAAAGGCTGACCGTCACCACTCGAAACACACAAAAGGGCGCATCAATCATGGTGCGCCCTTTAAGTTACGACAGGTTGTTCAGTTGCTTCAGAAATGCCTAGTAGCGGTCACCGACGACTTTGATCTGTGCCATCGCATCCTTGATGTTGCGCAGATCATCGGCGGTCAGCTCGATGTCCACCGCGCCCATATTTTCCTCCAGGCGGTGCAGCTTGCGTGAGCCGGGAATGGGTACGATCCAGGGTTTTTGGGCCAGCAGCCACGCCAGCGCGATCTGGGCCGGGGTTGCTTCATGCTGCGCGGCAATCGCTTCCAGCAGGTCGACCACCGCCCGGTTGGCTTTGATCGCTTCCTGGGTGAAGCGCGGGTTGCGGGCGCGGATGTCGTTGTCGGCAAAGGTCGTGTTTTCGTCGATCTTGCCGGTCAGATACCCGCGGCCCAGCGGACTGTAAGGCACCAGCCCGATGCCGAGTTCTTCACAGGTGGGCAGGATTTCATCTTCAATCGGCGTCCACCAGATCGAATACTCGCTTTGCAGAGCGGCTACCGGTTGAACGGCGTGGGCGCGGCGAATCGTGGCTGCGTCGGACTCCGAAAGGCCGAAATGCTTGACCTTGCCCGCCTGGATTAAATCCTTCACCGCACCGGCTACATCCTCAATCGGCACATCCGGGTCTGGTCGATGCTGGTAGAACAGGTCAATGGCGTCGACCCGCAGTCGCTTGAGCGATTCGTCGGCAACCCGTTTGATTTGCTCCGGGCGGCTGTCACGCCCAAACGCCGGGCTTGGGCCTTTGTCACCATCGTGCCTGAAGCCAAATTTGGTGGCGATCACCACCTGATTTTGCAGCGGCGCCAGTGCTTCACCGACCAGTTCCTCATTGGTGAAAGGGCCGTAGACTTCTGCGGTATCGAAGAAGGTGATGCCCCGGTCCACCGCCGTGTGCAGAAATTCAATCATCTCCTGCCGCGTGCCGACTGGCGTGTCGCCAAATGTCATGCGCATACAGCCGAGGCCGAGCGCTGAGACTTCTAACCCACTGTTGCCAAGTTGACGCTTTTGCATGTTCTGCGCTCCTGTTTGTGCTGTGTCATTTATTCAGGTTGATACTGCTCGTCGGTGACGTGTTCCAGCCATTCAACCGGCGAACCGTCCTGATATTCGTGGATAGCGATATGAGTCATGGCGTTGTTTGGCGCGGCGCCGTGCCAGTGTTTTTCCCCCGGCACGAACTGAACGACATCGCCCGGATGCACTTCCTCGATGGGGCCGCCCCAGCGCTGCACCCGGCCAACACCCTCGGTCACGATCAGGGTTTGGCCCAGCGGGTGAGTATGCCAAGCCGTCCGTGCCCCCGGCTCAAAGGTGACACGCGCGCCGCCGGTGCGGGCGGGTTCGGTAGGGTTAAACAATGGGTCAACCCGCACCCTGCCCGTGAACCATTCGGCGGGTCCCTGACCGGACGGTTGTGAGCCATTTCGTTGAATTTCCATTTTTGGAATACCTCCACTCTAAATCGTTGTCTTTCGTGCGGCGTGTGTGGTCCTTGAAGAAAAATCTAGCCTGTTTGCAAGCGCCGGGCCATTCGTCTCGTAGCCATGAGACCATTATAGAGGTGTAGAAGCGCATACAGGTAGAATGATCGTCGAAGATGATTGTATAATTCTGCAAATCTACGATGATGAAATCGAGCAATCAAGCAAGAGGTTCCAATGTCTACCATGGATCAACAGCAGGCCGACCGGGAGTCGCTGCGGATGCAGGCGTGCCGCGATGAACTTGTGGAACGGATCGCGCGGGCGGTTCCTGACGACGGAATCAGCCAGCCGTTTCCCGACATGTATCTGGGCCGCCTGTCGACACCACTTGAGCGGGTTCACAGTGTGCTGGAGCCATCTTTCTGTGTGATTGCACAGGGCAGCAAAGAGACGTTTCTGGGGGATACGCGTTACCAGTACGACCCGTTTCATTACCTGCTGGCGACGATGGAACTGCCCCGTGTGAGCCGCGTGCTGGAAGCGTCGAAGGAACGGCCTTACCTCAGTTTCCGGCTGGAACTTGACCCGGCTCTGGTGAACGCGGTCATGATGGAAAGCAGTCATGTTTCATCGCCGGCGTCGGGTGATGTCCGGGCGATGGATGTCAGCGCACTGGATGCAAGCCTGCTGGACGCGGTAGTGCGGCTGGTGCGGCTGCTGGCTTCGCCGGACGAAGCCCCGATGCTCATGCCGCTGATCACACGGGAAATTATCTACCGGCTGCTGATGGGCGATCAGGGTGGGCGGCTGCGTCACATTGCCGCGCTGGGTGGTCACGCCCCGGACATCGCCAGAGCCATTCGGCGGCTGCGTCAGGATTTTGACCAGACTTTCCGGGTTGAGGAACTGGCGCTGGAACTGGGGATGAGTGTGTCCAGTTTTCACCATCACTTCAAGGCGGTCACGGCGATGAGTCCGCTGCAATTTCAGAAGCGGCTGCGGCTTCAGGAGGCCCGCCGTCTGATGCTCGGTGAAGACCTCGACGCGGCCAGTGCCGCCTATCGCGTGGGCTACAACGATGCGTCACACTTCAATCGAGAGTACAAGAGCCTGTTTGGGGATCCACCCATCCGCGATATCCATCGGTTGCGCGAAGCCGCTCTCGATCGTGTGGGCGAATAGGCAGATCACCGCACCAGACGGCGAATGCCCTGATTCATCCGTCAATTTTCGGGTACGGTCAACAGAAACGGCATGACCTGCGGCGCAGTGTTGACGATGGCATGGCCGACGCCGGGGTTGATGTGCGTCTGAACCTGCGGGATGCACTGGTGCAGGCGGGCAGCCGTAGCGGCAGCGTCAAACAGGCCGTCTTTTTCGCCGATCAGCATCAGCACCGGCATGGTCAGCGTCGCCAGTTCGTCATCGCTAAACAGCGGCAGCTTATCGCGGCGCGGGATAAAATGACGCCAGATCAGCGTCGTACCCTCGACCACACCTTCGGGCAGGGGCACATCGGCGAACAGCATCTGTACCGCCCGTCGCTGGCCCCATTTGCCCAGCAGAAACAAGGGTAGCATCCGCAGGAAAAAGCCATCCCGATGCGGCGTGATTCCGCCCGGTGCCAGCAGGACAAGCGCGGCCACATGGGCGGGGTAGGTGATGGCATACTTCAGCGCGACCCAGCCGCCCAGCGACAGCCCCACCAGCGCGACCGTATCCAGCCCCAGACCACGCCGCACCGCGTCCAGCCAGTCGGCAAAGGCGCTGCCCGTGTATGGCGGGCGAGTCGGGGCGCTTTTACCGGCATCGCCGATCAGATCAACCGCGTACACGCGATAGTGCGCCGCATAGGTGGCCACATCTCCCGCCCAGGTGACGGCGTTCGATGATGCGCCGTGCAGCAGAATCATGGGCGGCCTGGCCGAATCACCGGCCACAATCACATGGGTACTGCCGAACGGCGTCAGAACAGTGCAGGTTTCGTAATCAACCGGCCACTGCGCCAGCACCGAGTCGTAGAAATCGAACAGCGCCTGCCTGCCAGCATCGGATTTAAAAACGGTGGGGGTGGTCATGGCCCGCTCCTTCTGGGCTGCGTCCCTGCGACTTGTACAGGGTTGAATAACATATGTTACTATAAACATAGTGTACAGCCAGAATAGTAGATCGGTCAAGTCGTTTCAGTGACTGGCTGCTGCAGATGGCAATTAGCAATGAGTTCTTGCCCGCAATGGCAGGAATTTGAGCCATTTGGCCGATCATTCTCGTCGTGCCCAGCGGTAGGATTAAAGTTCAGTGACGGTCGATGATCCAACTGGTATTCCGCTGAACAGCCTTCCTCCGATATGAACGGTAATTTTTGCTTTGCCGTGCTCTGAATGTGGAGCTGAGATATGTATCGCAGTCTTTGAATGCCTTGGCGGGTGCATACCATCGGGTGATTATGGATGTTATCGGCGATTACGACCTTTGCCACTGCCTGATGAAGGGGATAACCATGATTACAAGATTAGGGACTTTCTGGGAGCGGCTGCGCGAAAACTTCTGGTTTCTGCCGGCGATCATGATTCTTATAGCGATTGCTCTGTCCGTGTTGATTGTGGGCTTTGACCAGCGTATCTCGTTACAGCAAGGGGAAACGCTGCACTGGATTGGAACCATTAGCCCGGAAGGCGCTCGATCATTTTTGTCAACGGTCGCTGGCTCTATGATTAGTGTCGCGGGCGTGACGTTCTCGATCACGCTGGTCGCTCTTGCCCAGACATCGTCTCAGTATGGCCCGCGTCTGACTTCCAACTTTTTGCGTGACCGGGGCAACCAGATCGTACTGGGTACGTTTGTCGCTACCTTTGTCTATTGCATTCTGGTCCTGCGTACAATTCGCGGTACAGAGGAACTGGCGTTTGTACCACACATCGCCGTGCTTGTCGGTGTGGTACTGACGGTGGCAAGTGTTGGCGTGTTCGTCTATTTTATTCACCACATCTCTACTTCGCTTAAGGCCGAAAACATCATCGCTGACATTGGGCACGAACTCGACCGGGCAATTGCTCGCCTCTTTCCAGAAGAGTCGTCTCTGGAGGCGTATGAGCACGAGTTGCGGGACGAACATGATATTCCCGATAATTTTGAGGAACAGGCCATAGCGATTAAAGCCAGTCAAAGCGGTTATGTTCAGGCCATCGACTATGACCATCTGGAAGAGACGGCGGTTGAGAATGACCTGCTCCTGCAATTATCATGTCGTGCAGGTAACTTTATTGCAAAGGGCGATATCATCGTCAGGGCCTGGTCTGATGAGCAGATCGACGATGACCTGACAAAATCCATCGGCAAGGCCTTCATCACCGGTTCGCGGAGGCTCCAGTCGCAGGATATTGAATATGCCATCTATCAGCTTGTCGAGGTTGCGGTGCGTTCCTTGTCTCCCAGTGTCAACGATCCGTTTACCGCCGTCGCCTGTATCGATCAGATCAGTGCCTCGCTTGCGGAACTGGCTGAAAGAAAGATCCCTGAAGGATATTATTATGACGAAGCGGAAAAATTGCGCCTTGTTCGTGACGCGATCACCTTTACCGGGATTCTGGAGGCAGCATTCAACAAGATTCGCCGGTATGGACGTTCAAATGTCGATGTCGTCATCCGCCTGCTGGAAGCGCTTGCCATCATCGCGGTTCGGGTGCACACCTCCGAACAAAAAGAAGCGGTAATCACGCAAGCGCATATGATCCGGCGTGCGTCCGAAGACAATATCCCCGAACCCAATGATCTTGAAGCTATTGAGGCGCGTTATCGATTGGTCCTGAACGCCCTAGAGACCGAGTCCCAGCCAGATTAAGCCCAGTCCTGCGGGGCAGCGGCCAGAATCGCGTCGATTCGGTCCAGTTCATCCGGCGTAAAGGTGACGCCGACCGCGCCCAGATAGTCGTGGACCTGCTGCGGGTTCTTCGCCCCGACCAGCACGCAGGTGATTTCCGGCAGGCGCAAATCCCACGCAATCGCCAGCTGCACCATCGTCAGGCCCTTATCAGCAGCGATCGGCCTTAACTGGTCAATGGCTTCCAGAAAGCGCCGGAACTTGTCGCCTTTAAACGTATCGCGCTTGGAGCGTTCATCTTCGGGCGGGAAGGTTGTCTCCGGCGTGTACTTCCCGGCGAGCATCCCCTTCGCCAGCGGTGTATGCGCCAGAATGCCGATGCCCTCGCGGCGGCAGAACGGGATGTCTTGCTCCTCGATCTGGCGGGAGAACATGTGATAGCGCGGCTGGTTCGATTGAAAACGGGCTACGTTCAGCGCCTGCTGCATATGCTCCGCTTTGTAATTCGAGACGCCGATAAAGCGCGTCTTGCCTTCCTGTTGCAGCTTCGCCATCTCGTCGATGCTTTCCTCGATGGGGTGGCCCGCTTTCAGGCCGTGAATCTGGTACAGGTCGACGTGATCCACCTGCATGGCCCGCAGGCTGTTCTCGATGGCCGCCCGTATGTCGCTGCGGCGGTAATTGCCGGATACTTTGGTGGCGATAAATGCCTTGTCCCGGTAGCCATTTTTCAGCGCCCGGCCCACAATCGACTCGCTGGTGCGGTAGCCCTGGGCGGTGTCCAGCAGGGTAATGCCGCTGTCGATGGCGGCGTGGATGGTGTCGATTCCGTTCTCCTCATCGACATGGCCCATACCGCCGCCAATCGGCCACGCGCCCAGCCCGATCACCGGAACCTGCGGGCCATCTTTGCCAAGCTGTCGAAATTCCATCACGTGTCTCTCCTCCAAAATTTACGATCAAAAAAAGCGGGTCGGGTAACCCGGTGTCTATTCAAGCTCCGGCTGCATCAATTGCAGGAAGGCGATTGACGTGGCGATCCCACGCTCGAACATGGCGATTGAAAAATGCTCGTCGGGGCCATGCAGGTTGTCGCTGTCCAGGCCGAAGCCCATCAGCACCACCGGCAGGCCCAGCTTCTGCTGAAAATCGCCGACAATCGGGATACTGCCGCCTTCGCGTTTGAAGACCGGGCGTACGCCCCAGCCGCTTTCATAGGCCTGCACCGCCGTTTGCATGACCGGGTGGTCGATGTTCACCAGCGAGGCCGGGAAGCCGCGCCCCCACGTCAGGTCGACCTGCACCGTCGGCGGCGTAATCTGCTCGATATAGGTGCGGATCCGTTCGAAAACGCGCTGCGGGTCCTGGTCCGCCACCAGTCGACAGCCGATCTTGGCGCTGGCGCTGCCGGGCACAATCGACTTGAAACCGCTGCCGGTATAGCCGCTGCTCATACCAGAAATTTCCAGCGTTGGGCGTGCGCCGATGCGTTCCAGCAGGCTGTAGCCGCTTTCACCCCAGGGGGCTGGCGCACCGGTCGCTTCCTGCCAGTCGGATTCCGTCCAGTTCAAGGCGTTGATAGCGGCGCGCTCGTCGTCGGTCAGCGGGCGGACATCATCATAAAAACCGGGCACCGCCACGCGGCCATCCGGGTGATGCAGCTGCGACAGAATCTCGGCCAGCGCCAGCGCCGGGTTATGCACCGTCCCGCCGAACATGCCGCTGTGCAGGTCCTGTCGTGGCCCGGTCACGCGCAGCTCGAAGGCGATGCCGCCGCGCAGGGCGTTGATAATCACCGGCTGGTCGATATTCACCATGCTCGTATCGGAAATGATGCAGACATCCGCCCGTAGTTGGTCCGGCTGTGTGTCGATGAAGTGGCGGATCGACCCGCTGCCCGCTTCTTCCTCGCCCTCGATGATGAACTTGACGTTGACCGGCAGTTTCCCGTCGGCTTGCAGCAGCGCTTCAACGGCTTTGACATGGGCGAAAAACTGGCCTTTGTCGTCCGTCGCGCCACGTGCGTAAATCTTGCCCTCGTGTTCCACCGGCTCGAAGGGCGCGGTATGCCAGCCATCGCTTTTGTCGGCAGGCTGCACGTCGTAATGCCCGTAGACCAGCACGGTTGGGGCGTCCCCGGCGTTCATCCATTCGGCATAAACCATCGGGTGACGCTGGGTGTCGATGCGTTCGGCACGCAGGCCAATGGCGTTCAGATGATTGACCAGCCAGTCCGCCGCCTGAATCATTTCCTGGGCGTAGGCCGGGTCGGTGCTGATGCTGGGGATGCGCAGCAGATCGGCTAATTCCTGCCGAAACCGGGCAGCATGTGCATGGGCAAAATCGAGAGCAGGGTTCATAGGCGACTTTCATCAATGCGAACAGGCACACCGCCGATTATAAAGCGCGGCACTGGAAATGCGAACATCAGGCCGGTTACACCGACGATTTGCCAGCGCAGCCGGAATACGCCTATAGTTCTGATTATGGGTTGGTTTTCAGGGGGAGATCGGCATGACCATACCACGGCTCGAGGCTAAACTGCCGGGCTTGGCGGCGTTTATCGCGCAGCTGGCACAGCAGCGGCAGGATGGCACGCTTACTGACTGGCAGGGCTTCAAACAGCAGGTGCAGGCTTTTTATACCCCGGCCATGATGCAGACGATTGAGCAGATTGTGCCGGGGTGGGGCGCTATGGCCCGTTATGCGGATCAGCAAACCCTGATCCATGTGACGAGCGTGCTGACCGCGCTGCGACTGCTGCCGGAATATCAGCACGCCACGCCCGACCAGCAGGCCCTGATGCTGTGGATGGTGCTGTTTCATGACGTGGCGAAGGTGGCGCAGCGCAACAAGCATGATTACGTGCATGGTTTTCGTTCGGCGGCGGTGGCGGGCAGAGGGTTAGCGCTGGCCGGTTTCCCGGTGACAGCCGCGTATCCGGACCAGATCGATGCCTGGGCCGCGCTGACCCATAACGCCATCATTTACCGCGATGGTATCGAGGACCCCATCCAGGACAACCGCAAGTTGCCGGAAATCATCGCGGGCATTGACGTGCTGTTTGGGCCGCATGCCCCGGCGGGCGCGGTCATCAAAGCCGTGCTGCTGCACCTGTCCATTGTGACGGAGCCTGACTATCCCATCATGGCACCGCTGACCGACGACGAGATTCAGCAGTATATGGACGCGGATGTCTGGTCGCTGCTGCGGGTGATGCTGCTGGTGGACATGAACGGCTGGAATTTGTTTAACGTGCCGGTTCAGCAGCGCTACCGGTCACTGACCATACAGGCCTTTGATCGCTTCGGCAGGCTGATCGGTTTGTCCGATGACCCCGCCTGGCTGGTTAATCCTTAAACCGATGTTAAATCGGCCAGCCTGTAAGCGAATTACATTGTGTATTAAATTAGGAGATGCGTTTCTTTCGCCCGGATAATACGAAAGGGCAGGATATGTCTAGGTTTACACGTCGGTTCATGATCGCGACACTGCTGGCGCTGCTGGTGACTGCACCGGTCAGCGCGCAGGTCATCCCGGTGGAAATCTGGGAGATTCAGGGGGCAGGGCATCGTTCGCCCTTGCTCGGAATGGACATTCTCACGCAGAACAATATCGTCACGGCGGTGGCGGGGAATGGCTTTTATATCCAGACGCCGCAGCATCTGTTCCCCAACCGCGACGATGGCAATGACGCCACTTCCAATGGCATTCTGGTTTTCACCAACAGCGCGCCCGGTGTCGAGCCGGGCGACATGGTCACGGTTCGCGGGCAGGTGGCGGAGTATCGCGCTGGTGATGCGAGCGACAAAAACCTGAGCATTACCGAAATCACCAACCCGGTCGTCACGCTGGTGGCAAAAGGCAACACGCTGCCGCCACCTGTGCTCATTGGCAGTGGTGGACGGGTGCCGCCCGGCACGGTGATCAATGATGATTCCGGCGGGAATGCCGAGGACAGCGGCACCTTCGACCACGACGCGGACGGGTTAGATTTTTACGAGAGCCTCGAAGGGATGCGGGTCAGCATCAACGACGCGATTGTCACCGGCCCGACCAACAATTTTGGCGAAACCTGGGTGGTGGGCGATGCGGGGGCGAGCGCCAGTTGGCTGACAGCACGCGGCGGCATCGTGCTGACCCCTGGTGACTTCAACCCGGAGCGCGTGCAGCTGGATGATGATTTGTATGACGGTGATTGGCCGGAACTTGACGTGGGTGCGCGGTTTACAACGGCCCTCACCGGTGTGATCGGCTATTCATTCCAGAATTATGAGCTGCTGGTGACCGATCCCTTCACCGTTGAACCCGGCAGCCTGGAACGCGAAGTCACCACGCTGGTGGGGTCGGCTGATCAACTGACGGTGGCGACCTACAACGTCGAGAATCTGGGCGGGCAGGCGGGCAACAGCACCTTCGACGCCCGCGCCGACCAGATTGTGAATCATCTGCTGGCGCCGGATATTCTGGTTTTGCAGGAAATACAGGACAATGACGGGTCGCGCAATGCGGCGGTGGTGGACGCGACAACCACGCTGACCAAACTGGCGGACGCCATCGAGCGCGCGGGTGGGCCGGTGTATGCCTTCGCCCAGATCAACCCGGTTAATAATCAGGATGGCGGCGCACCGGGCAGTAATATCCGCGTGGCGTTTCTGTATAACGTGGCCCGTGTCACGTTGGCGCCGCAATCGACCGCACCGGATGACCCCTCGACGACGCCTGTGACGTTCCAGTGCGATCAGGGTGTGGTTACGCCCAGCCTCAACCCCGGTCGCATTGACCCGGCAAATGTGGCGTTTGAACGCAGCCGCAAACCGCTGGTGGGCATGTTCGAATTTAACGGCGAGTCCTTGTTTGTCATCGGCATGCACCTGAATTCCAAAGGCGGCGATGATCCCTTATTCGGCCATGCTCAACCGCCGACCTTCGCCAGCGAACAGCAGCGCCACTTGCAGGCCGCCGCGATTCAGACGGCAGTCGAGCAGATTCTGGCCTGTGATGCGGAGGCCAATGTACTTGTGCTGGGCGATGTCAACGACTTCTGGTTTTCCGAAACGCTGACGATCCTCACGGGTGACCGGCTGCATAACCTCAATGCGCTGCTGCTGCCAGCGGAAGAACGCTACAGCTATATTTATCAGGGCAACTCGCAGATTCTCGACCAGATTCTGGTGAGTGATGGCCTGCTATCCGTCGCTGAAGTCGACATTGTGCATATCAACGCCGAGTACGTCGATCAGGTGACGGATCATGATCCGAGCGTGGCCCGCTTCCAGTTTGAATAAACGGCGCGATTGAAGTCTGTAGGTCGTCAGACACCACGCGGCCTACAGACCAACCCTATCAGAAGTTCCAGAATCCCCAGCTTACCGAAAATGTGCGGCCATCGGGCAGGCTCAGGCTGAAGGTGCCATCCTCGAAATTGCGTATAGTCATTTCGAAAGCCTGCTCCGGCCCGGTGGCATAACCCAGCATATCGCGCACCTGCTGGATATTGCCCCACACCTTGCCAAACGCGTTGACAGGCCGCACATAGCGTGCCGGAATATCGGCGTCTGTCGTGACCGGCCAGTTGGCATAGCTGCTCTGGGCGAAGCTCAGTACCCGCCCGCTGTTGGTGCCGCCCAGCGCCAGTACATCGCCGGTATCGGATCGCCACAGCATGAAGCCGTTCTCATATGGCTGATAGGCGGCCTGCGTCGAGGTCGGGTTGGGGCTTTGCCGCACGCCCAGTACCAGTTCCTGGCTAGCATGGCGCGCCCATAAGGTCACAGGCAGCGGTTGGGAGGCGGGGTCAACGGCCCACAGCACGAAGCGCACACCGGATGTAAAGCTGGCCGGGACGTGAACGGTGGTGCTGCCACCTGCTGGCAGATGATCGATGACCTGGGTCGGAACCTGGCTGCTGCCCGCCGGATACACTTCGATCAGGGCGTTTTGGGTCCCCTGCACCTGCCAGTAGAGTGTCACCGAGGCACCGGCGACCACCGGGTCTGCGCTGGCCCGAAACTCCAGAATGCCAGGGGCGGCATTGTCCAGGCGCTGCCAGGTGTGGTTGGCATTAATCTGGATGATGCTGCCATCAAACTGCGTCAGTAACGTCGCGCTGGGGGAGGTGCGCACCGGCATATCGAAGCCGAGTTCGTCCAGCGTCGGCCAGCCGAGCGCCCGGCGGATGGTTGGGTAATTGCCCCAGACCTTGCCCATGCCGAAGATCGGGCGCAGGCGGCTGGGTGGCGTGCCAAAGATGGGGTTGTCGGGCAAGTTCTGGTAACTCGCAGCGGGGAAACTATAGGCGCGGCCATCGTTGATCAGCGCCCAGATTTGGGCTGTATCTGCCCGCCAGATCATCAGGCCATTTTCAAACGGCTGCGCGGTGGCATAAACGACCTGATCGCCCTGGGCGAGGGCGACCTGCGGCAGCAACCACAGCAGCACCAGACCGAATAGACCCAATCGCAATTTCATCGCCGACCTCCACAGGTTTTTGCCTGACTCTACAAAAACTTGGCTGGCGATGCTTTACGCTCAGGCGGCGCTTACCCTGTGCCGTTTTCGTCGCGGGGGACGACGTGCGAGATGACGATGAACACCAGCGTGCCCACCAGCAGCACATGGAAGCCCCATGTATAGAAGTCGATGCTGGCGGACTGGAACATGCCGACGATGCCAAGCACGATCAACACAATCGCCAGTCGTTCGATGTTCCGGTGCAGGGTGGGGGACATGCTGCCTCCTTGTCGCTGAACAGTGATAGAGCGAAACAGCTATTTAGCTTTCTAGCCCTTTAGCTTTAGTTACAACAACGAATAGATACGTCTCATGCCATCCTTTGCAGCAGGCTGTGTGGACGCGAGAACTTTCGACTAATCACCCAATTCGCTATCCGGCTAACACGCTAACCAGCTAAATAGCTAATTAGCTACAGTACCGCTTCACCCGTTGCCTTGTCGAACAGGTGAAAGCGCCGCGCATCAAAGCGCACGTGCAGCGTGTCGCCGCTGGACGCCGCGAATTCCGGGTCGGCTTTGACCTTGACCGAAGTGTCGCCCAACTGCATGTCGACGATGGTGCGGTCCCCCAGCGGTTCCGTCACATATACCTGCGCCGGTAACCAGCCATTGTCCGGTGCCGCCGGGTTGAGATCGACATCTTCCGGGCGAATGCCAAACACCAGCCCGCCGCCGTTGACCTGACCGCGCAGTTGGTCGAGCTGTTCGGCTTGCAGGGGTACGTGCCACGTGTCACCCGCCAGCACGCGGGCGCCTTCGTCGTAGCGGCAGTCGAGGAAGTTCATGCGCGGCGACCCGACAAAGCCCGCCACAAACAGGTTCGCCGGGTGATCGTAGACATTCTCCGGTGTATCGACCTGTTGCAGCACCCCTTCGTTTAGCACCGCGATGCGATCCGCCATCGACATGGCCTCGACCTGATCGTTGGTGACGTAGAAAAACGTGGTCGCCAGTTCGCTTTGCAGGCGCTTGAGTTCAGCACGCATTTCCACCCGCAGCACAAAATCGAGGTTGGTCAGCGGTTCATCCATCAGGAACAGATGTGGCTGGCGCACCATCGCCCGCCCCAGCGCCACCCGCTGCTGCTGCCCGCCGGATAGTTCCGCTGGCCGCCGGTTGAGCAGGCCATCAATGGCTAGCAGCCGGGCAATCTCACGCACGCGGTTTTCGATGCGCGCTTTATCCCACTGGCGCGCCTCTAATGGAAAGGCCATATTCTGCATGACGGTTTTGCGCGGGTAGAGCGCATAGCTCTGGAACACAAACGCCACATCGCGTTCGGCGGGGGTCAGGCTGTTGATGGCGCGGCCATCCATGTGGATGGTGCCTTCATGTTTTTCCAGCCCGGCCACACAGCGCAGCGTCGTCGTTTTGCCTGCCCCCGTCGGCCCCAGCAGAATCAGAAATTCGCCATCGGCAATCGTCAGGCTGATATCGTGCAGCGCCTGAAAGCGCCCAAAGTGTTTGGATAAATTGCTGATTTCGAGCGTTGCCATTCCGTTAGTCCTCAGTCGTCAGTCTACAGTCATCAGTCTTTTGTCTCTCGACTGGAAACTGACAACTCTCAACTCTCCCCTAATTCACCCGCTGGCCGCTGGTGGCGTCGAACAGGTGCATCTTATTGCGGTTAATGCTCAGCCCTACCAGATCGCCCGGTTTGTACATCTCACGGGGCGGAGTTTTTGCCAGCAGCCGGTAATCATCCAGATCGACCTGATATATCGTTTCGTCGCCCAACGGTTCGCGCACGTCGATGACCCCGCGCAAATCGGCCTCGTCCGCGCTGGCATCCACCACACGGACATCCTCAGCACGTATACCAAAGACCAGTCTGGTTGGGTTGCCTGCCGACGCCTGGGTAGCCGCGTCCAGCCTCAGCCGGAAGCCGTTGTCTGCGCCCACGAGATAATCATCATCGCGGGTACATTCGAGCGTGTTCATGGGTGGGCTGCCAATAAACTTGGCCACAAACAGAGTGCGCGGTTTGTTGTAGATATTCAGCGGCGTATCAACCTGCTGCAACACGCCCAGGTTCATCACGGCGATGCGATGGCTCATCGACAGGGCTTCGGTCTGGTCGTGGGTGACATACAGCATGGTTGTGCCCACTTCCTGCTGCAAGTGCTTCAGTTCCACCCGCATATCGGCGCGCAGGGCGGCGTCGAGGTTGGTCAGCGGCTCATCCATGAGGAAGACCTGTGGCTGGCGCACCATCGCCCGGCCCAATGCGACGCGCTGCTGTTCACCGCTGGGCAGGCGGTTCGGCCTGCGATGCAGAATATGCCCGATGCGCAGCCGCTGCGATACGGCCTCGACCCGGCGGTCCACTTCGTCTTTGGGGATTTGCTGCGCCCGCAGCGGAAACGAAATATTGTCGCGCACGCTCAGGTGCGGGTAGAGCGCGTAGAACTGGAAGACAAAGGCAATATCGCGCTCGCCGGGGGCCAGATCATTGACGCGCTGATCGCCAATGCGAATATCGCCGGAGGTGGCGGTTTCCAGCCCGGCGACCATGCGCAGCGTCGTGGTTTTGCCGCAGCCGCTTGGCCCCAGCAGTACGAGGAATTCGCCATCGGCCACGTCGAGGTCCAGCTCGCTGACGGCCAGCACGCCGTCGCCATTGCCGCCGCTGCCAAATTGTTTGGTCACTTTTGAAAGATGTACTTCTGCCATAAAGAATGTGTTCCAGATGGTTAGTTTGGCGTGAAATCTATTTTGTGATAAACGAGCGTTTTGGACGCAGCACGCTGCGTCCCTACAACGTATCAAGACGATATTTTGCCGGATGATCAGCCATGTTGTTCCGGGTGCTGCTGGCGCATCTCGCACGCTTCGCGCTCATATTCTACCGCAATCGTCACATGTTCCAGATTCAGGTTCTCCACCACGCGCTGGCCCGCCTGCCGAATACGGATAACGGCGTCGCTGGTGGCAGCATCATCGACCACCAGATGCGCCGTGAAGACATGCCGTTCGCCATCCAGCGACCAGATATGCGTGTGATGGATGGATCTGACGCCTTCAATATCCCGCAGACTCTGCTCGATGGCGGGCAGGTCGATGTTTTCGGGCACCGCCTGAAGAAACAGCCGCACCGACTGGCGCAGGCGGTTGAGGACATTCACCAGCACATACAGCGTAATCAGGATAGACAGGATCGGGTCGAGAATGGGCAGATCGACAAACAGCGACACAATGCCGACGATCAGCACCGCGACCCAGCCCAGCACGTCTTCCAGCAGATGCCAGCTCACGACCTGCACGTTGGCGGTTTTGCTGCCGCGCAGACGATATGCCGCAAAGCCATTGATCGCCACCCCCACGACCGCGAAGGCGATCATGCCCGGCGCATTAAACGATTCCGGATCAAGCAGGCGCGGCACCGCTTCGGTGAGGATAAACAGCGACCCGCCGACCAGCACAATGGCGTTGATGAGCGCAGCCAGCAGCGAGAAACGGCGATACCCGTACGAATAGCGCCCATCGCTGCCTTGCTCCGATACCCGCTGTAAATACCACGCCAGCGCGAGGGACAGGCTGTCGCCAAAGTCGTGCAGCGCATCGGACAGAATGGCAACGCTGTTAATGAGCAAACCGCCAACGATCTCCAGCAGGGTGAAGCTGAGGTTCAGCAAGAAGGCGATGCGCAGATCACCATTTGGCGCGTGGTCATGGGCGTGGTTGTGTGACAATAGAATTTCCTGACTTGTCTTCGACTGCGAACATTACCTGTTCAAATTACGATAATTTCCAGAAAATCACGAATTGTGATGAGCTTAATGTTCTGATACGTGCCTATACTGAGCAAATGATGATCTCCTGAGACGATATAGTGGGCGTTTCCACCGACTGCACAGGCAATCAATTGATCATCGTCTGGATCATCGATCACAACAGGGTTTATCTTTTTCGCTTCAACGACCTCTACAAGTGAGCGATAACCGAATTCAATGATCGAATAGGGGGTTTCGCCGAGCTGAGCAAGTGCCCTCGCAAACTTTGGTCGAGACAGGACATCCGTTAATTCAGCCAGAAGTTCTTCTGTAGCGATTAGTTGGCAGTGTTTAGCCCTCGCTGCATCCAACACCTGACGAGGCAGACCTCCCCAAAAGAATGCTGATACAACAATATTTGTGTCGCAGACAGCACGGATCACTGATCCTTGCCCTGCTTGCGCTGACGCTTTTCTTGCCGGTACGCTTCTATTTCTGCGTCAATTTCTTCCGGCGTGATTGATGGTTCAAGCGAACTGAGCTGATCAAGTGTGTTGAAGAAGCGATTCTGACGCCCCTGACGTTCCAGTTCGGCAATGAGCCAGCGTTCAACTTCATCATCCGTCAGCAGACCGGCGGACCGCGCCTGCTCAACCAATTCTTGTGGCAGATTCAAGGTGACATCAATGCGATTCATAGTCATCATACCTGTGTCTCACTCCTCTGCCATTATAGTACAACTTGATCGACTACCGTCGCACCGCGCCAAACGTCACGCCGCGCAACAGGTAGTTGCGCACCAGAAACGTGAAGACCACAATCGGGATGACGAACACGACCGAAGCCGCCGCCAACCGGCCCCATTCCACCGCGCCCACGCCGATAATGCTGTTCAGCCAGGGCGGAACCGTCGCCGCATAATCGCGGTTGAGCAGGTTCGCCAGCACAAATTCGTTCCACGCCACAATCGCGCTGAAACCCGCTGTCGCCGCCATCGCCGGGATCGCTTCGGGAATGACGATTTTCCAGATCGCCTCCAGCCGTGAATAACCGTCGATCATGGCCGCTTCTTCATACTCCACCGGGATTTCGTCAAAGAAGCCCTTCATCATCCAGACGACGAACGGCACGTTGAACGTGGTGTACAACAGGATAATCCCCAGATAACTGTTGTTCAGTTTCAGGTCGCTGAACAGCAGGAAGATCGGAATCAGCACGACTACCGGCGGCAGCATGCGGGTGCTGAGGATAAAGAACATCAGGTCACTCTCGGCGGGAATGCGGAATCGGGACACCGCATAGGCCGTCAGCGTGCCGAGTCCCACCGCCAGCAGCGTCGATGTCCCGGCGATGATAACGCTGTTTACCAGCCGGTCGCGGAACACGCTCAGGTCTGCCGAGGCACGCACGCCGGTTTCGCTCTCGACCGTGCCGCCGATCAGCACCGAGGCGTAATTATCCAGCGTCGGCTCGAATTGCAGAAACGGAATGTAGGTCGGCGTAGTGCTGATGACATCGGCGCGCGTCTTGATGGACGAAACCGCGATCCAGTACAGCGGAAACATGAAGAAGAAAAAGACCACCGCCAGCGTGACCCAGAACCCGACGCGCCGCAGCAGCGTGTTGTCTTGTGCGCCTGCCATGTCGTTTACCCCTGTCTGTTTGGTATCGGTTGTAGCGGCGACACATGTGTCGCCTGTATCGCCCCAAAAGGCAGCAGCAATCGATTCATTATTCAGCCCCCTTGGTGGCGTTGAGTGCGCGGATAAACAGATTCGCCAGCGCGATAATCACGATCAGCATGATGTAACCCAGTGCCGACGCCGAGCCGGTGTTCCAGTTGGTGAAGGCTTCTTCATATACCCACAGGGCAGCGGTTTGCCCGGCGCGCCCCGGTCCACCCCGGTTGCCCAGCAGCACAAACGCCTGATCGAACAGCTTGTAGGCGTCCATTGTGCGGAAGATAATGGCGATCAGCAGCAGCGGTGTCACCATTGGCAGGGTGATATGGCGGAAGCGGAACCATGCCCCGGCCCGGTCGACCGCGGCGGCTTCGTACAGATAGCGGGGTACGGCGGATAACCCCGCCAGCGACATCAGCATCATGAAGGGTGTCCACATCCATACATCGACCAGCACCAGCGACCAGATAACGATGTTGCGGTCGGTCAGCCACAGCACCGGCGGCTGTTGCAGCAGATTGACGACGTAGTAATTGAGGACGCCTTCACCCTGCATCATGAAGCGCCAGAACAGCGCCACCACCACCGGCGACAGCATCATCGGCACCAGCATCAGCGTCATGATGAGGCCGCGTCCGGTAAAGCGCCGGTTGAGCAGCATCGCCACCCCAAAGCCGATCAGCAGTTCCAGCGTGACCGCCGGGACCACGAACTGCCCGGTGACGATGAAGCGCTCCCATGTGCGCCGGTCCGTCAGCAGGTCGACGTAGTTGGCCGTGCCGACCCACTGTGTCGAGGGGTCTACGGCGGCGTCACGAATGACCGACCAGTCGGTAAAGCTAAGATAGAGCGACCATACCAGCGGAAAGATGCTGATGAACAGCAAGATTGCCAGCGTCGGCGTGATAAAGGAGACCGCTAGCCAGCGATCCGTCAGCCAGCTGAAACGGGGGCGCAGGTTGCTGGGTGGGGCAGTGGGGCGCTGTGCCAGTTGCGTGTCGGCCATCGATGGCACTCCCAAAAACGGCAAGAACAAGAAGTCAAAAGATAAAAATGGTGGGCTTCAGCTACTGAAATATTTCATCGGGAACTGACACCTCACCCCTGCCAACCTGCGATTGTCTTGCCCTTGTCCATGCGATGGAAGGGGGTGGAACGCGCAGTGAGACGGGGGTGAGGTATTCAACATTTAATGCATCACCCGGAGGCCGGTGGGCCGTCCGGATAGGCGTCGTCGAGCACTTCCTGCTGTTCCTCAGCGATCAGATCGAGCGCTTCGCGGGCGTCCATCTGGCCGGAAACGGCGAGGTTCAGGTACTCACCCTGAATACCCAGAAGCTGGTTGTATTCGGGTATATTCCAGAAGTCCTTGACGTAGGTGAACGCTTCCGCAAAGGTCGGGTTGTAGGGCGCTGCGTTGAGGAAAGCGTCGCTTTGCAGGATGGAGGTACGTCCGGGGAAACCGCCGCCCTCGACCCAGCGCGTCTGAACCTCATCGGATTGCAGCCAGGCGATGAAGGCCAGCGCCGCATCCTGATTTTCGGAGTAGGAGCTGACGCTCATGCCCTGACCACCGAGGCTGATGAAGTGTTCGACCTCACCGGGCACCACCGCGAAACCGAGGTTGTCGGCTTCACCACAGGTGGCAGCATCCGTAAACGCGCCGCCAAAGCCGTACCAGATTTCAATCATGGCGGTGGAGCCGTTGCAGATGGTGCCGACAGTCTCGTCGAAGCCAAAGCCAGAGACGGCAACCGGGCCGGTTTCGACCAACTGCTGGGCGAATTCAACCGCTTGTACGCCGACATCGGTATTGAGGACACCCTCGACCTGATAGGTTTCCGAGTCCCACAATTCGCCGCCGAACGACCACAGGATATGATTCCAGGCGGTCTGTACCAGATCACCAGAGTTGATCCAGTGCGAGGCATAGCCGTTGTCGATGAAGTCAGAATCTTTGAAGAATTGCGAAATCTGAAGCAGCTGGCTCCAGGTTTCCGGAACGGTCAGTTCTTCGCCGGTGGCTTCCTGATAGGCGGCCTGCACATCGGCGTTTTCGAACAGGTCCTGCCGGTAGACCAGCATCCGCGTGTCGGTGATGACCGGCACGGAGTACAGTTCGCCGCTGCCCACGGGCACTTCGGCATAGTAGTTGAGCGCGGTCTGGTTGTAATCATCCAGCGGCAGAGTCGACTGAATCCATTCTGTCAGGTTGAGGACATGGCTGCCTGCGACCGCTTCACCCATAAACTGGCTGTCGAGGATCGGCAGATCGGCGCCACCCTGTGCGGCGAAGTCGGCAAAAATCTGGTCGTGCCACTGGTCGAGCGGCACACAGCTGACGGTGACATTGGCATCCGGATAGTCCGCTACCAGCGAGGTCAGCAGATCACACGGCGGCCAGGCGAACCAGACAATGGAAAGATTGGGGACATCCTGCGCAGAGACGGGGGTGAGGGTGAGCAGCAGGACGATCAGGAGCGTAAGAATCCATCGGGATTTCAACATAATCGAAACCTCACTGTATTTTTACGAAAAACGCGGTATTTCAACGTAAACAATAATTTCCCGGTTGAGTGGTCGGTGTACAGCCTCCTTCAGTTTGTGTTGAATATGTTGCTCAACAAAATAGTGTATCCAAACTCCTGTCAACCCGCCAGCGCGTCAGGGTGAAACAGAATTATTGCCACCCCGCCTGTGTGCGCCGGATACGGTAAAACTGATGCGCGTGGTCTAAAATGACAGGATACTGCCGGACTATGTTGGTTGAGAGGGGAAATCGTACATGTCCATTTTTTGGGTGAATGGCAAACCGACCAGCAAGGCCGAAGACTGGAAATGGTCGTTGCAAGAGCCAGAAAAACAGTGGAAGCCCGGATATTCGGCGTGGGCACTGGCGCATTCATGGGAGGATGCACAGGGGTTTCCGCCTGAAATTGATGATTTGCTGCGACCGCATTTCACAAACGCGACCCTCACAAAAGGCTGGGTGGAATATCAGGTGCGGATGCCGGGGAGTGGGAAGGCGTCACACAACGATCTGTTTGCCCAGGCAAAGAGCAGGGAAGGTGCGCTATGTGTTGCTGTCGAAGGCAAAGTCAGCGAGACACTCGGCCCAACCATTGCCCGGTGGCACACAGGCAGCGTCAATCGTGAGCGGCGACTGTCGACCATACTGGAACACATCGGGCTGCCTCGCGCCATTCCGGATACGATTCGCTATCAACTGCTGCACCGGTTGGCATCACCCGCCATTGCAGCCAGCCAGACCTTTAACGCGCAACATGCACTGATGATTATTCATTCATTTAGCGAACTGGATGAGTCGTTTGCAGATTTTGCTGCGCTGCTGGCGCTATACGGTCTAGATGATGTGCAGGCAGGCACCCTCTATTACTTAAAGTCCGTTGGCGACCTGAAACTCTATACGGGTTGGGCACGCGGTGATAAACGCTTTCTGCTAGGGAATTAGTTGCGGGTGGTATGCTCACTGCACTTGTCCCTATTGTGCCACAGATCAAATAACCCTGGTTGACATACGCTACGAGCACCCCCGCATTGCTAGGGGGATGTGTCGCCGATTCGGCGTTTTCTCCGCCAAAAGACGGATACATCTGCGACCATTGACGGATGTCATCCTCCATCTTAACCCCTAATTTGTGGGGTATGACCCTTTATGACCCAAATAAATGCTTGACAAGCATAATTTCTGATATATGCTGTTCTCTGCGTGTGGTATGCGATTTCTCGGCGTTTGCTGCGTAAAGTAGACATATGCGTTAGGGGAGGAGAATTACATCATGTCAGACATTCAGCTCCACAACATTTTTGGTGAACAATCGGCCAAGGCGCACATGAGCCTGAGTGACAGGGATGTGTTTACACTGCCGAAGGGGGTTCGCCAGATCCGCGTGAATACCGGCATGGCCTGGGTATCGCTCGGACAGCAGGATGTCATCGTGCGCCCGCAGGAGGCGTTGTACCTGCATCAGGACCGGAACGGCGTGGTGGTGACCGCGCTGGGCAATCAGCGGCTGGAATTTGACATGGTGAGTGAATAAGGCAGAAGGAGCCTGGAAATGTTTGACCCGAATACGCTCAATCAGTTGGGCAAGATACACCAGCAGGAATTGATCGAACTGGGGCAGAAGAGCGCGCGGCCCCGGCTGGCAGAACCGCGTGCACAACGTCAGATCGTGGCCTTGCTGCAATTTCTGCGCGATGGCCTGAAACATCAGAACAAACCCGAAGTCAGTACCGAACGGAGAAACTACAATCATGTTTGACCAGAACAGCATTCAGACTGTCGGTAAAGACCGGCAGGAAGCCCTCATCGCCTGGCGCGAGAATCAGCGTTTGCTGGCGCGGCTTCCGAAACAGGAACCGATCGTCCTCTCGGCTTCACGCCGGGCGGTCAACGCCCTGATCCACAAGCTCGAAACCCTGGGTCATGCCGAACCCGCGTCGCAGGCACCGCATGACACCGTCCGCAGGGGGGCATAATGTCCGGGTGTTGTACCGAACCATTAAACCGCGTCTTGTTCAACTGAGCAGGGCGCGGTTTTTGATTCCGGGGCAGTTGTGCTATACTTTCATATGAACAAATGTTCTGTCACGTAAAGGAAAGCATATGGCAGATTTGCCGATCATGGCGTTTGCAGACGCGCAGGCGTGGGAAGCATGGCTGGACGATCATCACCTTGAAGCGCCGGGCATCTGGATGAAGTTCGCCAAAAAGGGAACCGGTGTTCAGACGGTGAATTATGCCGAAGGGGTGGAGGTGGCGCTGTGCTTTGGCTGGATTGACGGCCAGGCGCGCAAGCTGGATGACACCTACTGGTTGCAGCGTTTTACGCCGCGTCGGCGCCGCAGCATGTGGTCACAGATCAATGTTGGCCGGGCAGAAGCTATGATCGAGCAGGGCCGTATGCGCCCCAGAGGGCTTGAGGAAATTGAACGCGCCAAAGCCGATGGCCGTTGGGACGCGGCCTACCCATCCCCAGCCAATGCGACCGTGCCGGACGACTTGCAGCAGGCGCTCGACCAGAACCCGGAAGCAAAGGCTTTTTTCGAGCAGCTCACCAGCGGCAATCGTTTTGCGATCCTCAATCGCATCAGCATGGCTAAAAAGCCGGAAACCCGCCAGAAGCGCATTGACCAGTTTATTGTGATGCTCAATGAGAAGAAGACGATTTATTAGTTGGAAGTCGACAGTTACCAGTCGTCAGTTGAAAGCCAGCGAATACCGTAAGGATAGATGCCAGGCTTTTCTGGTGTCTTATACCAGCAGATTGTCGCGGATTTTTGCCACCGTTGCCGCGTCGATATCTGCCTTCTGGGCCAGGTAATGCTCGACCGAGCCATAGTTTTCGCGCACGTAGACCAGCGTCCGGCGCATGGTTTCCGGATTAGCTGTCAGCAGGGGTTGCAGGTCATCAACCTGAATACCCATCAGGAAGGCCTGCGGTTGTTTGAACTTGCTGGCGATGTAATCGCGAAAGGCAGCGAAGTAGTAATTACTCAGGCTGTAATCTGCGAGGATCGTCTCATCCGGCACCCCCAGCAGCGCCAGCAGCAGGGCAATGATGATGCCGGTACGGTCTTTGCCCGCCGTGCAGTGGATAATCACGGGCAGGTTGACCGGATTGGCCAGCGCCGCCAGCGTCTCGCCGATCACCGCGCTGTTCTGCTCGATCATATGATACGTATAGGCTTCATCCATCACCGCCTGCAAATTGCTGGGGTTCAGCAGCACAGCGCGCATCTGCCGGGATGTTTGCGCACCGGTGTCGACAGGCAGGTGCCGATAAACGGGCGCCATATTTACGGGCAGGCGGTCGGGCCCGCTGATGACTTCATCGACGGTACGCAAATCACACACCAGCCGGATGTTCAGGTCCGTGAGCAGTTGCAGGTCCGCATCAGTCGCCCCTGCCAGCGACCCGGTGCGATACACCTGACCCCAGCGCACGCGCAGGCCATCCTCGGTGCGGTAGCCGCCGATGTCGCGCATGTTGGCGATCCCCTCCAGCGGCAGAATGCGCTCCGCAATCAAGAGGGCAGGTTGTTGATCGCGGACAATTTCAAAGTAGGGCCGGGCCATGTCGCCGGCAAGGTTCAAAATCAGGTGGTCCGTATGCGCCGCTTCTGCAACGGGTTGACTGCGGTCGATGGTGTCCGGTGATGGACCAGCATACACCCGGACCTGGTCGGCGGACTGAGCGAGTTGCAGCTCGAAACGGCCATCGGCCATGCGGGTGATGGCGGCTTCCTCGATGGGCTGGATCACCAGCGATGCCGGGATCGGGTAGGTAGCCCGCCGCTGGCGCCGCCGCCTCGATGATAGCAGCCTGCCTGCGCCGATCAGGATACCTGCTCCACCCACGATCAGCATTGTTCGCCGCATTTGCCCCATGACATCCTCCTCCATTTGGTGACGATTGTAACGAAGGCGCGTTAATGGCAGGTTAACGACATTTTGGGCCAGATGTTTACCGGCAGGGTGAGCATGGTCACTGGTCGGTGACTGGGCTGCCAGCACATAATGCGGGGAGGAAAAGGCTAGAGGTCATTTGACATGATCAAAAAATGTGTGCTGCTGCTTCTCATGCTGCTGCTATCCGGTACGGCGCTGGCGGCCCAGGCGCAACCGGTGGCCTATGCGGTGTTCTTCTACTCGCCGACCTGCCCGCACTGCCACGAGGTGATGAACAATTACCTGCCGGTTGTGCAGGATCAGTTTGGCGATCAACTGCAAGTGCTGTATGTCGACGTGACGACCGAGGGGGGACAGTCGCTGGCCCAGTCCGCCTACCAGTATTACCAGATTCCGCGCAGCAACTGGGTGGTGCCCATGCTGGTCATTGACGAGCAGATTCTGACTGGATCGGGCGAGATTCCGGCCTACATGGGCGGCATTGTCGAAAACGGGCTGGCACGCGGTGGCATCGACCTGCCCGCGTTCCCCGGTCTGCGCGAGGCATATATGTTGTATCTGTCTCAATCCGGCTCCGGGGAGGCGCAGCCTGCTGCCCCTGCCGGAGCAATCACACCGGCCTCCACGACCGATTCGCTGGCGAATGGACTGGCGCTGGTCGTGCTGGCCGGGCTGATCGTGAGCCTGATCGCGGTGCTGGCGCGGCGGCCTTCAACGCGGCTGGTGCGTCTGGCTGGTCTGATCGCGGTGGGGGCTGGCGGACTGTTGGCGTTGTCGCTGGCTGTTCAGACAGAAGCGGTGGCGGGTTGGCTGGCGTGGGGCATGTTGATCGGCCTCGTGGTGGCGGGCTATCTGCTGATGCGGCAGGGCCCTCGTGGCATTGTGCTGCCGCTGGCCATCGTCGGCCTGATCGACGCCGGGTATCTGGCTTATGTCGAGCTGACCCAGACTGAGGCCACCTGCGGCGCGGTGGGCAACTGTAACGCGGTGCAGCAAAGCGCCTATGCCCAGATTTTTGGTGTGCCAATTGGCGTGATTGGTCTGGTCGGCTACGTGCTGATTCTGGGGGTGTGGCTGCTGGGTGACCGCCTGGACAGTCCGCTGCCCCGGCTGGCCTTGTTCGGCATGGCGCTGGCCGGTACGGTGTTCTCGATCTACCTCACCTTCCTGGAGCCCTTCGTCATCGGCGCGGTGTGTACCTGGTGCCTGATCTCGGCGGTGGTGATGCTGGCGGTGTTGTGGATGGTGGCCCCGGCAGGGTGGCAGGCATGGCAGCAGACCCGGCAAATGCGCATATCCACCACCTGACCCCCATCGAAATACGACGGTATGCTCATGCCCACGCGGTTGCCAGCGCCTATACTGATAGTGAAGTTTGAAAACAAAGATTGTCAGGAGGGCACGATGCAACTGCGTGAAGGAACATCAGTATTTACCTGGGACGATAAGGATGTTGGGCATATCGCGCGCGTGGTGATGAACCCGGTGTCCAAGGAAGTGACCCATGTCGTGATCCGGCAGGGGTTCCTGTTCACCGAAGATAAAGTGCTGCCGATTGACTATATTGCAACGGCCTCGGAGGACCGCGTGGTGCTGCGGCAGGACGTCCGCGATCTCGAAAATCTGCCGCATTTCGAAGAAACGCACTACGTACCGGCCTACCGGGGTGATGACACCTATCCGGAATATGGCCCGGAATCGGCTGAACCGGTCATGTGGTATCCGCCGGTCGGTATGGCACCGTATCATACGGCAGGTTTTTATGGTGCGCCTGCGGTGGCACACTGGCCGTACGAGACCGATGACGCCTATACGGAGCGCAAAGAGCAGAATATCCCGGATGACACCGTCGCCATTAAGGACGGGGCTGACGTGATCAGTTCCGATGGCAAGCATGTGGGTGACGTGGAACGCGTGCTGGTGGATACATCCAGCGACTATGCGTCACATATCGTCATTTCGCAGGGCCTGTTCTTCAAGGAACGCAAGCTGGTTCCGACCCTGTGGCTGAGCACGATTATGGACGACGAGGTCCATCTGAGTGTGGACAGCGACTACATCGACAAGCTGCCCGCCTATGAAGATGAACCAGCGCGTGGGTAGTCAGCAATAATCCGTAACACACGAGGAGCGTCAGTGATGGCGCTCCTTTTTGGTTCCCGTATTTAACGCCGGATCGTGCGGATCATTTCCAGGGTGGTGCGCGTCAGGCCGGTGATCGATTCATAATTGCCGCTTTCGATCCATGCCTTGCGCACCAGATCACTGCCCATGCCGACACAAACCACCCCGGCGTCGAACCACTCGCGCAGGTTGGCTTCTTCCGCCTTGACTCCGCCGGTGGGCATCAGGCGCGACCAGGGCCGGGGGCCGAGCACATTCTTGATGAAGTCTGGCCCGCCGACAGATTTGCCGGGGAACACCTTGATAATTTCGATGCCCCATTCTTCGGCGTTGGCGATTTCGGTCACGCTGCCACAACCGGGCATGTAGGCGATCTTGCGCCGGTTGCACAGGCGGGCGATCTCCGGGTTGAAGTTGGGGCCGACGACAAAGTTCGCCCCATGCGCGATGAACAGCGCGGCGGTGGGGGCATCTTCAACCGAGCCAACGCCGATGATCAGATCAGGCAGATGCTGGGCGGCGTGTTTGACCAGCGCGCTGAACACCTCGATGGCAAAGTCGCCGCGATTGGTGAACTCCAGAAGATGGCTGCCGCCAGCGGCCAGTGCCCCGGCGATCTGGCTGGCTGTTTGGGCATCCGGGTGAAAAAACAGCGGTACCATGCCATCTTCGAGTACCGTGTTATAGACGGTCAGGCGATCAAAACGGGCCATATTATTGCTCCCTGTGGGTCCTTTATGAGTTGAGTAATGGACAAGCATGTCGGGCTATTTCGTGATGTGCCCGTGTTACGCTCATGTTGTCAGAGTGATGCATATCCCTGCGGAAGAAAATGCTTTGATTGATTATTTTCGAGAACGTACTTTATCGCTTCATCCGGCAAAAATCCAAAATTTTACCGGCGGGGGAGGCGGCCTTAAGGCATTTTTTGCCGACCCAATTGAATGCGATTGCTCTACGCCTGACCGCTTTCCAAATACCAAATGCCCGGTTTGCGGTACAATCCTAGACTATCAGTAGACAGGAGGCAGACATGGACAGCGACCAGGCCTTGCGCCAGCATCTGGTAAATCTGCTGCGGGTGCGGCAGGCACACATGACCTTCGATGATGCGATCAAGAACTTTCCAATGGACCAGATCAACCAGAAACCGCCGAATGTCGATTATTCGATCTGGCATTTGCTGGAACACCTGCGCATTGCTCAGTGGGATATTCTGGAGTATATCCGCAACCCGGACTACGCGTATCTGGCATGGCCGCAGGATTACTGGCCGCCCCAAGAGGCACAAACCGACGCGGCAGGCTGGCAGCAGACGATTGACCAGTTCCACGCCGATCTCGATGCGCTGGAGGCGATTGTCCGCGACCCCAATACCAACCTGACCGCGCAGATTCCGCATGGCGAAGACGGGCATACCGTGCTGCGCGAGGTGCTGCTGGTCGCGGACCATAATGCCTATCATATCGGCGAACTGGGTATTTTGCGCCAGGTGATGGACACATGGTCGAGATGAACCAGCGGCCCAGCGCCGTTATTTGCCCGTACTGCAACGATTACCTGGAGTTCTTCGACGAAGGCATCGACCCGCAGGGGCATCTGTATGATTTGTACATCTGCATCGAGTGTGGTCACCAGATGGCGATTGAGCAGGGCAGCGCAGGGGTGCACAAACCGCGTTATCCATGGGACCCACCGGATGGTTTAAATAAAGGTTAGGACATGTCATTTGTCATGTTATGATCGTGACCATTTTCAGTTTTTTCCCATATAATATGGAAACACACAAAAACTGAGGTCACACCACGGCTGGCTGTCTGGCTGTCAGAAAGCGTAAAGGGTCTTCTGACGAGAGTCCACCGGCACCGGTCAAAAGAGATTTAATCGAAATACACCCTCACTTACGAAATACGCTGAGCGCTAGCACATGATCAGATCTCACACCGCTGGATGCTGATATTCGGCATTCAGGTTGGAGTTCAGGAGGAAAGTGATGGTTCAGGTAGTAGTCGATGGCTATTTCGGGGGTAAATTACTGGTCGATGAAGCTCGCAACGTCACCGCGTTTTTTAACGAGCGGTTTGCGGATGGGTCCCCATGCGAAGTATTTATGGGGCGGCTGGTTGATGACCTGCTGGCGCTGAAGCCCAACGAGCATCTACAGCAAACGGTGAAAGGCGTGGACGCTATTTACGCGGATGAGGTACCGGTGAGCGACGATGGTCGTCCGGGTGATATCATCCTCTACGTGAGGGCCAGTTCGTCATACGAATGCAATCTGATTGCGATTTCCCAGGCCAGGCTGGCGCGGGCAACCCAGTGGGCGACCAGCACGCCGAGGGTCCTTGACGGCGCTCTGGTTTGATGCTATTCTCCAACTACAATTAAAGATCACCCTAAAACAAGGTGCGCCCACGCCCGGATGCGCGGCGCATAATGGGGGAAGCTGGTGTGAGTCCAGCGCTGTCCCGCAGCGGTAACGAGCGAGTCATCAGTCTACAGCGGTCAGTCATCAGAAAATCTCTTCTGACGACTGGCGACTAAGGACTGACGACTGCCCGAAGTCCGAATACCCGCCCTGTTTTAGCTCGTGGTTGACCTTCGTGGAAAAAGGGAAACGAGCGTGACAGTTGTTGATGCGTCCCGCCCCCCGGCGGGCGTTTTGTTTTATGGCTGTGCTGCTATTCCCTTGTTTCCGCCTCATAGAAAGGGAGTGGTATGCAACGCATTTTAGCCCCGATGATCGTTTTGCTGCTGGCCTTCAGTTTTCCGGCGCTGGCGCAGGACCTGAACCTGACCGCCGCCTGCGTGGAAGACTTCGACCCGACGGTGGATTACTTCCCCAACAAAGTCGAACTGACGGATGCCGCAGGCTTTGAAGTCGAATACTTTAACAACTACAAGGTTGTGCGCACGCTGACGCCGTACCCCGGTGCGCCGGAGCCATTCGAGTATGTGCTGGTCCAGTGTGGCACGCCCGCGCCCGACGGTTACGCCGGTGCGCAAATGGTGGAAGTGCCGGTGGATAGTTTTGTGGCGCTGTCGACCACGCAGCTCCCACACCTGAAGGACCTGGGGCATCTGGACAGCCTGGTCGGGATGGATACCTACGGCTATCAGTCCGTCAACACGCCGGAAGCCGTCGCGATGATCGAAGCCGGTGAGGTGATCGAGGTCGGCAGCGGCGCATCGATCAATGTCGAGGTGATGCTCGACCTGGAACCGGATGTCGTCATGGCGAATGGCTTTGACCCTTCCACGGATGCACACCCGGTGCTGATGGATGCCGGGGTGTTCACGGCCATCAACTCCGAATGGCTGGAACCGACGCTTCTGGGCCGGGCGGAGTGGATCAAGTTCACGGCGCTGTTCTTCAACGAAGAAGCCCTTGCCTCCGACGTTTACGACCACATCGTCGCGGAATACGAGGCAGTGTCTGAACTGGCGGCAGCGGTGCCGGATGACGAACGGCTGACTGTGCTGTGGAACAGTTTCTCCAGCTACAGCGACTCGTGGATTATCCCCGGCCAGCAGACATGGGTTGGTGAACTGCTGGCGGATGCCGGTGTGAATTACGTGCTGATGGACGAGGTGCCCGAAGGCAGTCAGGATTTCTCCTTCGAGGCGGTGTTTGATGCCGGGTTCGATGCGCCGGTGTGGATCACCAATACCTATCTGGTCAACACGGCGGATGATCTGCTGACGCAGGACGAACGGTATGCGGATTTTGTCGCGTTCCAGACGGGCAATGCCTATAACGACACGGCCCGCGTCAATGCCTATGGCGGCAATGATTTCTGGGAAACCGGCGTCACCAACCCGCACCTGATCTTGCAAGACCTGGTCAGCATCTTTTACCCGGACCTGCTGCCCGATCATGAGCTGATGTTTTACAGACCGCTGGAATAATGTCCAGGAAGTAATCAACCATAAGTATTGCCGTCCGTAGGGGCGATTCGCGAATCGCCCCTACACCACATCAGCACACAACACCCGGTTGATCAGGAACCAGACACGATGACGCATTCGACACTCAAACCGATCCCGCAGACAGCCGCCAACCCACGTGCGGAAAACGCCGAAAACACGGTGTGGCCGCGGCTGGGGGTACGTCCGCTGCTGCTGGTGGGGCTATTCGCCGCGCTGCTGGTGGCGTTTGTCATCAGCCTGATCATTGGCTCGGTGAGCATTCCGCTGGATCAAGTTGTCACGGTGCTGTTCGGTGGTGAGGCCAGCCGGGCGTCGTGGACGAGTATTGTGCTCAAGTTCCGCCTGCCCAGAGGCCTGACGGCGGTGCTTTCCGGCGCGGCATTGGGCGTCAGCGGGTTGATGATGCAGACGCTGTTTCGCAATCCGCTGGCCGGGCCCTATGTGCTGGGCATCAGTTCCGGTGCGAGCCTGGGGGTGGCGCTGGTGATTCTGTCCGTTGGCACGGTGGGCGGCACGATGCTGGCGGGGTTCGGGTTGTTTGGTGACCTGAGCGTGGCGGTGGCGGCGATGCTTGGCGCGGCGCTGGTGATGCTGCTGGTGGTGGCGGTGGCGCGCAAGATTCAAAGCAGTATGACGCTGCTGGTGCTGGGCGTGATGACCGGCTTCCTGACCAATGCGTTTGTCAGCCTGCTGCTGTTCTTCGCCATCCCGGAGCAGATTCAGGCTTATGTTAACTGGACATTCGGCAGTTTCAGCAATGTGACATGGTCCGAACTGCGCATCATGATTCCGGCGGTGATCATTGGCCTGCTGCTGGCGGTGCTGCTCATCAAGCCGCTGAATGCACTGCTGCTGGGCGAGGGCTATGCCCGTACGCTCGGTGTGAATATCCTGCGGGCGCGCACCGGCATTATCGTGGCGACGGCGATTCTGGCCGGGGTGATCACTGCCTTTGCCGGGCCGATTGGCTTCATCGGCATTGCCGTGCCGCATCTGTGCCGCAGTTTATTTGGCACATCCGATCATCGGGTGCTGGTGCCGGGAACAATGCTGGTCGGGGCGCTGGTGGGATTGGTGGCGGCCATCATCGCCGAGGTGCCGGGCAGTAATCTGGTGCTGCCAGTGAACGCCGTGACCGCGTTGATCGGCGCGCCGGTCGTCATCGGGGTGATCCTGCGTCGCCGGGAGGTGTCGTTTAGCTCATGAGCGTGCTCAATACCCATGATCTGACGATTGGCTACAAAGCCACGCGCCGGGCCGTCACGGTCGTTGCGGAGGAGCTCAACCTGACGCTGGAAGCCGGTGAACTGGTCTGCCTGATTGGGCCGAACGGGGTAGGGAAATCCACTCTGCTGCGCACGATTGCCGGGCTGCAAGCGCCGCTTAGTGGGCAGGTGCTGCTGAATGGCGACGACATCTACCGCCTGAGTGCGCGTGAACTGGCCCGCCGCCTGAGCATGGTGCTGACCGGGCGCGTCGAGGTGGGGGTGCTGTCGGCATATGAACTGGTGGCGCTGGGGCGGCATCCGTACACCAACTGGGCCGGGCGTTTGACCGCACACGATGAGGCGGTGGTGCGCTGGGCAATTGAATCCGTGGGCGCGGTTGCGCTGGCCGGGCGCAACTTTGGCGAACTGAGCGACGGCGAACGCCAGAAAATTCTGATCGCGCGGGCGCTGGCACAGGAGCCGGAACTGATGCTGCTGGATGAGCCAACCGCCTTTCTTGACTTGCCCCGGCGTGTCGAAATGCTGGCGCTGCTGCGCGAACTGGCGCATGAGACCGGGCGGGCGATTCTGCTGTCGATCCACGACCTGGATCTGGCGCTGCGGAGTGCGGATCGAATCTGGCTGCTGGCGAATGATGGCACAATGCATGTCGGCGCGCCGGAAGACCTGGTGCTGACTGGGGCGTTTGCGGAAGTATTCCACAGCGAGGGCGTGACGTTCGACCCGCAGACCGGCTCATTTGCCCTGCATGTAGAGCGGGGTGGGGTGGTGTCGCTGGCAGGTGATGGCCTGCCGCTGATATGGACGCGCCGGGCGCTGGAACGGGCCGGGTTTGAGGTGGTTTCCAACGGCACGGCGGCGCTGGCGAAAGTCACGGTGCGCGATGGGGTGTGGCAGGTCACGCGTCATGGTGAAAACCAGCAGTATGAGTCCGTTCATGCGCTGGTGGATGCGCTGATTACCTTGCAAGCACAAACTGCCCAAACATAATGGCACGTACAAAGGTGGACATTCATGGCACAAAAACGCCGATCTGGCGATAAACGCGGTCTGGTGCTGGTCAACACCGGCGACGGCAAAGGCAAGACGACCGCCGCCCTGGGGGTGGTTTTGCGGGCCTGGGGTCGGGGGATGCGGGTCTGTGTGGTCCAGTTTCTGAAGCATGAGACAGGCCGCTGGGGTGAGGTGCAGGCCGCGCAGAAACTGGGCATCGACTGGGTAAAGACCGGCGACGGTTTCACGTGGACATCAAAAGATATGGACGAAACCATCGCCAAAGCGCTGCACGGCTGGTCCATTGCGCAGCAGAAGATTGCCAGCGGAGCCTATGATCTGGTGCTGCTGGACGAGTTTACCTATCTGCTGGATTATGGCTGGCTGGACACGGCGACGGCAGTCGACTGGCTGCGGGCCAACAAGCCGCCTTCACTGCATCTGCTGATAACCGGGCGTGGTGCCCCGCCGGAGCTGGTGGCGTACGCTGATACGGTCACCGAGATGACGAAGATCAAGCACGCTTATGACAGTGGTATTCAGGCCGTTGCCGGAATCGAGTTTTAGCGCCCGCGAATCCCTCATGGATCAGGGAATGACGCCCTCGAAGCAGCGCTGGAATGCCTTCTTTGACCTATCGTATCCAGCCACTGCATCGGCTTGGATGTCTCCGCTATTTTATACTGCTATTCTGTCTGAATGAGTTTGGCAACGTACACAGGTCGGCAATTTGACCCAGGCGCAGATGGTGTAATGGCTCACAAATGCAGGCGCTTCGTAGAAATGGGCATTAGACTAGATGTCAGGCATCATGAAGCAAGGCCGCCTGTATGCGAATTGGAGTAAAAGGGCATGACCTCATTTGGTGAAACATTTGCGAAAAAGCTGATTGCCAGCCGACTTATTTACGATGAAAATGTGAAGGGCTTCACGGTACAGGAGATTCAGAACGTTATGGATGCACAGGGGGGTCAAGCGCCTGCCACATACGTTTCGTGATCTGCTGGAACATGCTGGGTATGGTATTCAGGTGCTTTTTTGGGGAGATGATTCTGGTTACCGGGACCTACTTGAGCTGAAGAGCGAATTGAAAACAACAATGTCCATGGACGAAAAACATAAGGATCAGTTCCCGGAAGATGCCTTTGTCTTTGTAACGCACCTGGCTTCCTCATTTGCGTGGTTTCTTACAAACAATGATGACGATGATCCTCCACTTTATCAATATCATGAAGATGATTATCTTAAGATTACGCACTCCAGTGTGTCTGAATTCTTCAATAGGTTGCTTGAAGACAATATCAGATATAGAGATGCCCTGTAAACAACGCAAATGGTGAAAGTGCGGCTGTCGCCTTGGTTTTGTGGCAGTAGAAAAGCAAAGGAGACGTTAGTCGTACGAAAGTTGACTGCATCCGATGTCTGCGACGGCGTTTGATCAAGGGGCGGATGGTCTCACAAGTCGCCGCTGACGGATATCGCTCGCCGTTACCTCATCCTCTGAAGATCAAAACGTGAATGGAGCCATCCTCTGCTGCGATTGCTCGCTGCACTGGTCATATCGCAGCTGCTCACGACTGCGTCACTGGCTGTACGAACCTGAAACCTGACTGGCCCCTTGACGCAGATTCTACGTCCTACAAATATTTTCATCTATACGCAATATTTCTGTAAGATTATTCCCTGATTCTCAGGTTGCCTGCCGAGTGGGCCAACGCTTATTGAGAATGAAAGGTGAAATTATGAACGTTTCGCGTAAAGCATTCATTGGAATCTTGCTGCTGGTGCTGCTGATTTTTGGCACCAGTACCACTCTGGCACAGAACGTCAGCATCATCGAAGGCCAAAGTATCGCCGGGGCCAGCCTGGGCATGACACGGCAGCAGGTCAGCAGCGCAATCGGCAATAAAGCCTACACCTACGGCGGCTACGACGTCCATTACGATTACGCCGGGCGCGGCGGTGCCATCTTCGTCCGTTACAGCGGCGGCAGCGTGAGCGAACTCATTGCCAAGCCGATGACCTGGGCGCCAAGTGCCTTTTATACGGGCACCGGTATCCATACAGGCGGCGAGGGTTCGTATCAGGTACTGCCTTCCACACCCGCCGAGATCGCAGCGGCCTACCCCGGCATCCAACTTACAGTCGATAATCCTGGCGCAGGTGCGAAACAGATCAAGCGCCAGTATCGCCTGGGTGATGGCACCCTCTTTACCTATCGAATGATCAATTTCTTCTGCGGTTACACATGCAGCAATCTGGTCGAAACCCTGGAGATCAGTCTCGGAGGCTAGTTCATCAGTGCCGAGAATCAAACGGGACCCCGCACCGGAGTCCCGTTTTTTGTTCTGGCTGTGGGATAGAAGAATCAGGCCGCATCGTTCATCTGCCTGCGACGGCGTTTGGTCAATGGGCGGATGGCCTCTCATGGGGACGCTGACGGCTTCTGCGGATGCGTTCCAAGCATACCACGATCATCTTCTTTGCTGCATCGGCTTGGATGTCTCCGAATCCGGCTGCCGAAAAACGGATTGTGATGCTCTGAAAGAATAGCCGCATTGACGCCAAGCTCGGTGTTCAGCGCCGCACCGAGCCGATTGCCCGCGCGCGTGAACTGGGCGGCTTATCACCACACCGATCAACACCCCCAATGCACACTTAAGTGTCTACCCACCAACACCGCCTGGCGGATATGCTTATCTTCAATTGAACGAGAGAGCAAAACGCGCAGGCAAATGACGATGACAGACCCAAAAAACAGTCACAACCCATGCTTTACCAGATCCGGCTGCTGCGGCAAATCCGTGACCTGCGCCTGCCCTTGATCTCAGTCAATCGCATAGACCCGGCTCCGGCAGCGGGGTCGGCTATTACGCCATAACAGCAATAACTCATCATTCGTTTGTACAGAAGACCTAACCATTAAAAGGGGAACAATCATGAGCACCAGCACCATTGCACAAGCCAACATGACCATCGAAGATCGTCCCGTCACCGCATCACCCATGCGTTACGCCAGACTGGCGGGCGTCCTGTATCTCGTGATCACCGTCGCCGCGATCATTGCCCACATGTACCTGCCTTCGACACTCATCGTACCCGATGATGCGGCGCTGACCGTCGCGAATATCAGCGCATCGCAGGACCTGTTTCGTATGGGCGGCATTGGTGCGGAACTCGTCGTGCTGCTGAGCGAGGTTGTTCTGACGATTATCCTCTATGTGCTGCTGAAACCGGTTAATCGAACCCTGTCGTTGCTGGCCGCTGTCTCCCGGTTGATTATGACGACAATTCACGGTATCAACCTGCTGAACTATGTCTTTGTCCTGCTGGTCATCAATGGGACCGCATTCGACACCGCCCAGAGCAATGCGCTGGTGTCGCTATTCCTCGATGCCCACAGCTATGGGTTCACACTGGGGATTGCGTTTCTGGTCATCCATGTTTTCGCACTCGGTGTCCTCATCTTCCAGTCCGGCTACTTCCCCCGCGTTCTGGGCATCCTGTTCCTGCTGGCCGGGTTTGGTTACGCCTTCGATACTGTGGGCCTGCTGTTCATCGACGGCTACACCACCACACCCGATTTGATCGCGATGGTAATCTCGGTCAGCGAGATCGCCTTCCCGGTGTGGCTGCTGATCAAGGGCGTCAACCTGAACAAGTGGCAGCAGCGCCTGCAATAATCCCCCGGTTGCATTGTCTTCCGGCAAACCAGCGTCAGGCGAGTGCGATCAACGACTCTGCCTGATGCTGGTTTTGTTATTACCTGACCTAACCCTACGCACCACCGATCTGACGACCCTCTATATCCCGTGCTATATGCCTCTCCTTGTCTGGACACGTGAAGTTAACCAGCGCCTAAACACGGCTTGATATCCTATGATGAATGTTTCCAGCGGGCCGCGTGTTCCGGCACTGTTCGTGCCATTTCATCCTCACTTTTTGCAACCAGACGCCGATTTTCTTGACAAACGAACATAAAAAGAATAATATCCCGCCATATCGAAAATATTTCGAAAACAAAATAGACATGAACCGTACATCATTGATGCTTTCTGATCGCGAGAAAGAAATCGTAAACCTCGTTAACAGTGGTGGCGGCTCGGCTGTGCGGCAGCTGGCCGAGTATTTCGACGTCACCGAGGCGACAATCCGGCGTGATCTGCGCAAACTGGAAAATCTGCAACTGCTGGAACGCACGCATGGCGGGGCTGTTCCCGCCGGGGCCGGGTTGGGCCTGCTGCAACAGCAGGTTGAGGACAGCACGATGGGCGCGACCGACGCGCTGATTCTGGCGCCGGTGCAGAACAACGCGTCGCATACCCTGCGCGAACGGACGCTGCGCAAGAACATTCCTTTTCTGGCGGAATCGTGCCCGCAGGATGGTGCGATTTACCTGGGGCCGGACAATTACGAGGCGGGATACTTGCTGGGGCAGTGGACGGGTGAGCAATTTCTGCGCGCCCGCGTGGACGGGACCCCGGCGTATGTTCTGGACATCACCCAGAACAAATTCCCCAATACCAGAGAGCGCAGCCGGGGCTTCAAGGATGGCATCAGAGCTGTTCTGGATAACAGGCTGCATATCGAGAGCATCGACGGCGGCGGCCTTTACAGCAATGTTTATCAGGTGGTGGCCGACGCTTTAAGGCTGCACCCCGAAATCAATATCATGTTTGGCATCAATGACGATTCTATTCTGGCCGGGATGCAGGCGTATCTCGACCTGAACCGGAACCCGGACCAGCTTATCGCCGTGAATGTCGGCGTGGAAGGGGACACGGTTATCCGCGCGTTGACCGCCGAAAACCCGCTTGCGGCCTGTGTCGGGCTGTTTCCGGATGCGGTTGCACGACTGGCGATTGCGGCCATTGTGCATCTGTGGAATGGCGAGGAAATCGGGGACGCGGTGATGACGCCCTATGCCTTGCTGACAGCCGACAACGTGAATGAATATTACCGCGAAACCCGCGATGGCTGGGCGGCTATCCCGGAGGCATGGACGCGCTTGCGTACCCCTGCGTGGGTGGCAGATGTCAGCCCGCTGGCGGAGGCGCGCGAAGTCTCATTCGTCATCCTCTACCGGACGCACGAATGGTATCAGAATCTGGCGCGTGCGATGGCACGGTATGCCGCCGACCTCAACATCCGCTTCACCGTCAGGGACCTTGCTGCCGACCTCAACAACGAGATTCGTGAGCTGCGCCGTCTGATCGGCAAAATGGCGGCCTCGCTTATTCAGGATGGCGACACCGTGCTGCTGGATACCGGCATTCCGACCAGCAACATCACCCAGTTTATTCAGGATCGCCAAAACCTGACGGTCATCACCAACTCGCTGGATGTGTTCCAGCGGCTGCACCGCAGCGAGAACCTGAAGCTGATCCTGACGGGTGGCGAATATGACCCGGAGAGTGGGTCCTTTACGGGTAGAGGCGCGCATCTGCTCTTGAATGAAATCCGCGTGGACAAGGCATTTCTGGTGGCCGGCGGGATTTCGACCGATTTTGGCATCTCATCGGTGACGATGGCCGAAGCCGAACTGCGCCGCACCATGATCCGGGCCGCGCGCGAAATTATCGTGCTGGCCGATCATACGGTGCTGGACAGCGAATCCAATTACCACGTCGCCACGCTGGACAGCGCCGACATCCTGGTGACGGACTCTGGTATATGGGCGTCCCAGCGTCTGGCATTTAGCCAGATGGGGATTGAGGTGCTGGTCGCGGGTGAAGTTGAGGACCACGACTGAAGTTTTTCGCAAATTATTTCAAGCAGCACAGTAGAGGCATGGTCATGCGTTTGAAAGGCAAAGTCGCATTCATTACCGGAGCAGGCAAGGGGATAGGGCAGGCAACGGCTGTGCGCTTCGCCAGTGAAGGCGCTGTTCTGGGCCTGCTCGATCGGGATGCTGAAGCCCTGAAGGACACCCAGCGACAGGTCGAAGCGGCGGGCGGGCAGTGCGGCATTTTCCCTGCCGATGTGCGTTCGTCATCGGCTGTGCGCTCAGCCATCGACCAGACGGCACAGCGCTTTGGCGGGCTGGACATACTGGTTGCCAATGCCGGGGTGGCGATTGCCGGGTCGGTGGTGGATATGCCTGAAGAAGACCTGGACCAGGTGCTGGAAATTAACCTCAAAGGGGTCTTTCGCGTCAACAAGTACGGCATCCCGCACCTGCTGGAACGCGGCGGCGGCGCCGTGATCAACATCGCTTCGACTCAGGGCTGGCGCGGTTTCCCTGGCTGGGCGGGTTACGCAGCAACCAAAGGGGCGATTATCGCGCTGTCGCGGCAGGTGGCGATGGAATACAGCAAACAGAAAATTCGCTGCAACTCGATTGCCCCCGGCGCGATTGACACGCCGATGAACGAGTGGGTTTTTGCGCAGGCCGACGACCCGGCAGCTGAACGTGCCAAATGGGATGAAGGCAACCCGCTGGGGCGCATCGGCACCGGGCAGGACATCGCCCGCGCTGCGCTGTATCTGGCCTCGGACGACGCCGAGTGGGTTACCGGCACCTGTCTGGTCGTCGACGGCGGCCAGCTGGCAGGCGGCGGTTGAGGGGGCCACGATGACGATGCCTGATTTGTTCGGACGCGCATTATCAAAAAGCAGCCTTCAGGCTTACAGCTCGGACATGGCGCAGTTTGCCAGCGTGCGCCGGGCGACCTTGCGCGAAGGCTTCGCTGAGGGGGTTGATGTCATCGACTTCCGCACCGGCAGCGGCTTCGAGTTCAGCGTGCTGCCGGGCCGCGCACTGGATATTGGCGCTGCTTACTATAACGGTGTTCCGCTGTACTGGCGTGCCTCGCCGGGGCAGGTCCACGCCGCCTACTTCGAGCCGGAAGACATGGGCTGGATGCGGGGTTATGCGGGCGGTTTGCTGACGACGGGCGGGCTGAGTTATATGGGGTCGCCCTCGCAGGATGCGGGTGAAGACCTGGGTATTCACGGGCGCATCAGCTATGCACCTGCCAGCAATGTCTGGGCCGATGCCGGCTGGGACGGCGACCGCTATCGCCTGTGGGCGCGCGGCAAAGTGACCGAGACAGCGGCGCTCGGCACCAACCTGATAATGACCCGCGAGATTTCGACGGAACTGGGCGCGTCTTACCTGAAGATAAGCGACACGGTCGAAAACCGCACCTACAGCACCGTGCCGCACATGATGCTGTATCACTTCAACGTCGGCTTTCCCATCCTCAGCGAAGAATCGCGCCTGCTGCTGAATGTGGTCGAAACCATCGGACGTGACGAGGTGTCGACGCTGGCGCTGGATCAATGGGAGCGCTTCGAACCCCCGGCCATCGGTCGTGACCACCAGTTGTTTTACCATCGCCCGCGCCCGGATGGCAGCGGTATGGCCCATGTGGCGCTGGTCGGCTGTGCGGCGGATGAGCCGGTGGCTGTTTACCTGTCGTATTCGCATGAAACCCTGCCCTGGTTCGCCAACTGGAAATGTATGCAGTCCGGCAATTATGTGACCGGGCTGGAACCGGCCAACGCCTGGGTTGAAGGACGGGCGGTCGAGCGCGAAGCCGGGCGACTGCGCTTCCTCGAACCCTGGGAGAGCGTGGCTTACACGGTGGAGTTTGGCGTGCTGGCAGGTGAAGCAGCAATAGACGACTTTGCAGCCAGGCATGGCCTGCCGGATTACAGGAGTTAAGGATGTACGAAACAATCCGCATCGAAAATCACGATGGCATTTTGCTGCTCTATTTCAACCGGCCCGACAAGCTCAACGCCATCAACGAGCAAATGTATCAGGAGCTTGACGCCTTTTTCGACTCGCTTGCTACCCGCGAACAGCGCGCACAGGTCCTCATCCTGACGGGCGAGGGGCGGGCTTTTGTCGCCGGGGCAGATATTGGCCCTTATGAGACGATGACCCTGGCGGAGTTCCGGGCATTTCAGCGGCTGGGGCGGCGGGTGATGGAGAAGATGGAACGGCTGGACTGCCCGGTGATCGCTGCCGTGAACGGCTATGCCTTTGGCGGTGGCTTCGAAATCGCGCTGGCGGCAGACATCATCGTCGCGGCGGAGAATGCCAAGTTTGCTCTGCCAGAGGCCAAGCTCGGTTTGCTGCCGGGCGGCGGCGGCACCCAGCGTCTGACGCGCGCGGTTGGCCCGTATGTGGCGCGGCGCATGATCTGTGCAGCCGAAACCATTGATGCGCGGCGGGCTTACGAACTGAACATCGTGACCGAAGTGGCGCCAAAAGGCGAGGTCGTCGCAGCAGCGCTGGAACTGGCCCGCACCATCAACCGGGATTGTGCGCCGCTGGCGGTCAGCATGGCGAAGCGGCTGATGCGGGAAGGTATGGAAGCCTCGCTGCCGACGGCGCTCGATATGGAAATGGATTCAACGGCGCTCCTCTTTATGACCGAGGACAAAGACGAAGGCATACAGGCCTTCATCGAAAAACGCGCGCCACAATTTAACGGACAGTAAACAGGAGACAAGCGCGTCTCATGAGTGGACCATTGCACGGCCTTATCGTTCTTGATCTGACCCAGCTGGTACAGGGGCCATTTGCCACGCAAATCCTTGGCGACCTGGGGGCAGAGATTATCAAGGTTGAACCGCCCAAAGGTGACTGGATGCGGCATTTTGCCCTCGACAACCTCTACATTGAGGGCGAAAGCGTCTCGTTTATGGCGTTCAACCGCAACAAACGCAGTATCGTCGTCGACCTGAAACACGAGGATGGCGTCAATCTGATCAAACGGCTGGCGGAGAAAGCCGACATTGTGGTGGAGAATTTCCGACCCGGTGTGATGGAACGGCTGGGCGTGGGTTATGACACGCTGTCGGCCATCAATCCCCGGCTGATTTACTGCGGCAGCAGCGGCTTTGGCAACAGCGGCCCCTATGTCAAACGGCCCGGACAGGACATTCTCATTCAGGCCATGACGGGGATTGCCACACTGACCGGCAAGGGGGATGACGCACCGATGGTGCCGGGGGTTAGTCTGGCGGACCTCACTGCCGGGCTGCACATTGTCTATGGTGTACTGGCGGCGCTCTATACCCGCGAGCAAACCGGGCAGGGCCAGCGCGTCGATGTGAATCTGTACAGTTCGCTGCTGACGTATATCACGCAGGAGATGGGGCTTTTCCTCAATGGCGGACGCGCCCCGCAGCGCAGCAATGCCGGTATTCCCAACGCCTATACCGGTGCCCCTTACGGCGTCTATGAAACTGCGGACGGCCATATCGCGATTGGCATGAACCCACTCAACAAGCTGGCGGCGCTGCTGGGTGTCGACGGCTACGAGACGGTGGAATCCAACAATGTTATGGATGACCGCGACGCTATTAAAGCCCAGCTTGCCGGTGCGTTTCGCAGCCGGACGACGCAGGCATGGCTGGACATCCTGCTGGCTGAGGACATCTGGTGCGGCCCGGTGATGAGCATGGCCGATGTCGAGCAGGACCCGCAGGTGGCGGCCAACGAGATGATCGTCAGCTTCGACCATCCCACAGCGGGAACCGTGCGCGGCATGGGCATTCCGGTGAAGTTCAGCCAGACGCCCGGCACCGTGCGGCGTCCCTCACCGCTGAAAGGCCAGCACAGCGGCGATATTCTGCGGGAGATGGGTTTCGCGGATGACGAGATCCAACGGCTGACGGATGAAGGGGTCGTGCAGTGATCGAGCTACGGGGTATGACCTGGGATCATGCGCGCGGCTTTGACCCGGTGCAGGCGACCGCGCACAGCTATGGCGCGTTACAGCCGGATGTGGAGGTGACGTGGACGCGCCGCAGTCTGCGCGAATTCGCCGAACGCTCGGTGATTGATCTGGCCGAAGATTATGACCTGATCGTGCTGGATCATCCCTGGATCGGCACAGCAGTTGCCCGCGAGGCCCTGCTGCCGCTGGATACGTATCTCGATGCCGGTTTCTTGCGCGATCAGGCTGAAAACAGTGTCGGCCCCAGCTACGATAGTTACGTTTATCAGGGGCATGTCTGGGCGCTGCCGGTGGATGTGGCGGCACAGGTGAGTGCCTACCGCCCGGACCTGCTGGACGAGGTGCCCCAGACATGGGACGCGGTTATGCGGCTGCTTCAGGAGAAGCCGGGTCAGGTCGGTATACCACTGATGCCAGTCGACTGCCTGCCAACGTTTGTGTCGCTGTGTGCCAACCTGGGCGAAGGCCCGGGCCAGCACGCCGATCATTTTGTCAGCCATGCTGTCGGGCAGCAGGCGCTGCGCATGATGACGCATCTGCACGTTTACAGCCATCCCGGCTCGATTGACTGGAACCCGCCGCAGCTGCTGGACCACATGAGCAGCACCGACGACGTTAGTTACTGCCCGCTGCTATTCGGCTACTCGAATTATGCCCGTCCGGGTTACCGGCCTGAAACAGTTTTGTTTACGAATATTCCTTTGGGCGTCGACCAACAACCCAGCGGGGCCATTCTGGGTGGGGCAGGGCTGGCAGTATCACGCCGGTGCCGCGAGCCGGAAGCCGCCTGCCAGTACGCGGCCTATGTCGCATCACCTGCCGTGCAGCGGGGCGAATATTTCCAGCACAACGGCCAACCCGGCCACCGCAGCGCCTGGGTCGATGCACAGGTTAATGCGCAGTGCGGCGATTTCTTTCAGGCGACGCTGCAAACGCTGGACCATGCCTATCTGCGCCCGCGTTTCAACGGCTATATCGACTTTCAGGACGCCGCCTGCGACATCCTGCATCGCTTCCTGAAAGACAAGGGCGATATTGACCAGACCCTGACAGCGTTAGACGCTGCTTACCGTGCAAGCAAAAAATCATAGAAACTGGAGATTTTTAAATGACAACAGCGCAGTCCGATTGGGGTTATTTTGCGGGCGGCACCATCCATATTATTTGTTCCAGCCATAACGATATTGCGTGGTTTGATACCCCCGCCGCGACCATTGCCTGGCGCGATGAGAAGTCGATCAGCCCGGCGCTGGACCGCATGGCCAAAAAACCGGAAGTGCGTTTCTCGATGGAGAACGTCCTGTATCTGCTGGAATATCTGGAGCGTCACCCGGAGCGCAAAGCCGAAATTCACCAGCTGGTGATCGACCGCCGCTTTGACTGGGGGGCGACCTATAACCAGCCCTACGAATCGCTGCTGAGCGGCGAGCAGCTTGTGCGGCAGACGTACCTGGGCCGCAAGCTCGTGGAAAAACTGCTGCCGGGTGCGGATGCGCGTGTGTACTACAGCCCCGATGTGCCGGGCCGGGCGATGCAGATGCCGCAGATCCTCGCCAAATCCGGCGTGCCCTATATGCTGATCAGCCGCCACCGCCCCAGCCTGCATCACTGGTACAGCCCGGATGGCAGCCGCGTCCTGAGCTGGTCGATGGGGCAGTATGGGATGACGCAGTTGTTCCGGCGCGAACTGGACGGTCTGCTGCCAGAGGTGATTGAGAAGGTGCAGGCGGAGCTGGATCAGTGGCATGACGACTATGCTCAGCGTGCCATGCCGAAGGAGTTCGCGTTCCTGTACAGCATGGATTATATCCCGCCGAAGGATTTCGATGCCCTGATCGACGCATGGCAGCAGCAGCGCCAGCAGGACCCGGATATGCCTGACCTGCGCTATTCGACACCGGAGCAGTTCTTCGACGCCGTCGCCGCCGCCGAGCCGAACCTGATCACCCATTGTGGCGAACGGCCCAATGTGTGGCTGTACATTCATGGTCCGGCCCACCATCACGCCATCACCGCCAAGCGCGAGGCCGGGGTGCTGCTGCCAGCGGCGGAGGCCTTCCATACCGTCAATGCGCTGCTGCGTGGCAGCTTTGCAGGTTATCCGGAGCACCAGATCGCGCAGGCGTGGGCCGATTCGCTTTATGACGATCATGGCTGGGGCGGCAACAACGGCCATATCACCGATCAGGTTTTCCGCGAAAAGCTCGAAGCAGCGCGGGACCAGAGCCGTGACCTGCTGGATGATGCGCTTCAGGCGATCACGCAGCGCATTCAGGCGGCGTCCGAACAGAGTGTCGTTGTCTACAATGCCCTGTCCTGGCCCCGGACGGATCCGGTGCAGTGTACAGTCCGTGCCCCGTTCAGCGCCTTCCATGTTGTCGACAATGATGGCAACACCGTACCGCACCAACTGCGGTCGGCGGGCAACGGGGTTGATTTGGATATTTGTTTTGTGGCCCAGGATGTACCCTCCATCGGCTACAAAACCTATTCGGTGGTGGTCGATGAGGCCCCTGTGAACAAGCAGCCACCGGCTTCCGTTCAGATCAGCGACCACAGCTACGAGAACGCCTTTTACCGCGTTAAACTCGCGCCGGGCGGCATCGGCAGCCTGCTGGATAAAACACTGGATCAGGAAGTTTTCCACACCGCCAAGTTCCTTGGGGCCGAAGTCTTCATGCTGGAATCGGTTGGCAATGGGGCAGGGGAGTTCGGGTCGATTCAGCAGCCGTCCGCCGAAGCGGATTTCGAGCGGGCCAGCAAGCATCAACCCCGGTGGCACATCACCGACTCCGGCCCGGTCTACACCACCTACACCTTGCAACAGGAAATGCGCCATTGCCTGCTGGTTCAGAACCTGATTTTTTATCACGACATCAAACGTATCGACTGTGAAGTCTCGCTGTACAACTGGGATGGCACCCGCAGCCGCGAGTTCCGTCTGGCGCTGCCGATCAACCAGCGCGACGCCCAGGTCGCCTATGAGGTGCCGATGGGCGTGGTCGAGGTGGGCAAGAGCGAGGTTGAGGGCCGGGTGACGGATGGCCCGGTGTACTGGGGCTACATCGATGAATCCAGCGAGTATCACGGCGGCTCGCAGGTCGGCATTTATCGCGAAGGTCCGGCCTATCTCGATATCTGCAAGGACATTCACCCGCGCGAGGTGCTGAATTTCGCCAGTACGTCCGACGCCAACTTCGGCTTCACCATGAGTTCGTCGGTGGCGGTGTTCGACTACATCGACCCGACTCGCTCACCTGCGCCGTACCCGGTTTTGCAGCCTGTCCTGCTGGCCTCTCGCAAGAGCTGTCATGGCAAGGGGAACTGGTATGTGCAGCCGGGCGATCACCATTTCCGTTTTTCCCTGCTGGCCCACGAAAGCGGCTGGTCGAACGGGATGCGTTATGGCATGCAGGCCAATCACGAACTCATCGCCGTAAGTGGGGTGACGGCGGCACCGGACGCGGACCTGCCGGGCGAACTCAGCTTTGCCGCTGTCTCGGATAACAATGTCCTCATCAGTGCGCTCAAAAAAGCCGAGGACGACGACAGCGTGGTGCTGCGCTGCTATGAGATCGAGGGGCGCGACGCACAGCCGCAGTTCAGTTTCCATTTTCCAATCGGGGCCATCACCCGCACCAACCTGGTTGAAGAACCGTTGCAGCCGCTGGAAACCGGGCGCGACGGCTGGCAGGCGGCGGTCGGCCATCACGCTATCGAGACTTTCAACGTGACGCCGGGGTGAGCGAGGCCTTCAACCTGAGAATCCTTCAGTGAAAGAAATTTGTGGAAAGAATGACTTATGGCTGAACAAAACGCGACGAGGCGTCTGGCAATAGAAACAGACAAGCACAGGCGAAACGAAGCCCTGCGCCATAACCTGATCGCCTATCTTTTTCTGACCCCGGCGCTGCTGAGTATTGTGCTGGTGCTGTTCTACCCGATTGCCAGTATGGTGGTCACCAGCATGTTCAGCCGGCCCACCTTCACCCGACCGTCCGTGTTTATCGGCCTGCAAAACTATATCGAGGTCTTGAACGACCCGATCTTCCCGACAGCCGTCAAGAACACGTTTGTCTGGACCATCGGCGTCACCTTTGGGCAGGTCATTCTCGGCATTTATTTCGCGCTGCTCACGCACCAGCGCTTTCCGGGGCGGTGGCTGGTGCGCATGCTGGTAATTCTGCCCTGGGTCTTGCCGGGCATCGTCGGCGCAATAACGTGGCGCTTTATGTATCATCAGGAACTGGGCCTGATCAACAACGTGCTGCGGGGCATTGGCCTGGGGCATCTGGCGCAGTCGTGGCTGGGCAATGTGCAGACTGCCATGCTGGCCGCCATTCTGGTGGGCATCTGGAAAGGCTTTGGCTTTTACGCCCTCATGTTCCTGGCCGGGTTGCAGACGATCCCCATGGAACTTTACGAGGCGGCGCGCATTGACGGTGCCAACGGACGCCAGCAGTTGTTCGGGATTACGCTGCCGCTGCTGCGCCCGGTCGCGGTGACATCGACGGTGCTGGGACTGATCTGGACCAGTAACTACTTCGACGCCATCTTTATTCTGACGGGTGGCGGCCCGGCCCGCGCCACCGAAACACTGCCGATGTATGTCTACAACACCGCCTTCAGCCTGTACCGCACCGAAGAAGCGATGGCCGGTTCCAACATCCTCATGATGATCGTCCTCAGTATGCTGGCGCTTTACTTCCTCATCTTCAACCGAAAGACCCTGTTCCGGCAAAACCAGCAGGAGGCAGCCTGACATGACGACCGCAACCGCAGTTCGCAGCAACCCCTTACAAGAGGTTGCCTTCAAATATCGCAGCATCATCCATGCCATCATCGCCTTTGTGTCGGTCTTTATTCTGGTGGTTCCGGCGTTGTGGCTGGTGCTGGCGTCGTTTAAGACGCCGCAAAACCTGTTCCTGATCCCGCCGCAGATTATCCCGGACCCGTTCACGCTGGATAATTACATCGAGGCGTTAAGCAGCGGTAACTTCCCGCGCTATCTGGCGAACAGCCTGTTTGTCACGACGATTTCTTCGACGATCTGTGTGGTATTTGGCGCGCTGGCCGCCTATGCGCTGACATTTCTGAAGTTCAAGGGGCAGCGTATCTGGCAGGGGGTCATCGTCGGCACCCAGTTTTTCCCCACCGGAATTCTGCTGCTGCCGCTGTTCCGCATGTGGGCGCAGCTGGGCCTGTTCGATACTTACGTTTCGCTCATCGCCACCTACACGGCCACATCGCTGGCCCTGTGTACATGGCTGCTGGTGGGTTTCTACCGGGCGATCCCCCCCGAAGTGCTGGATGCAGCCGTGATTGATGGCTGTGACCAGATCGGTTTGCTGGTGCGCATCATCCTGCCCTTGTCGCTGCCGGGGCTGCTTGCCAGCGGAGCCTTTGTATTTATCGGCGTGTGGCAGGAACTGCTGCTGGCCGTCACCCTGATCGGGGACCCGGCATTGCGGACGGTGATGGTGGGGCTGTACAGCTTCATCACCGAGCATCGCATTGCCTGGAATCTGCTGATCGCCGCGTCCGTCGCTGTGTCGGTGCCCACGATTATTATCTTTGGCCTGGTGCAGCGCTATATCGTGGACGGCGTGACTTCTGGAGCCTTGAAGTAGAAAGGATGCCCATTACGAGAGACTGCACGAAATAGAACGTTTGTTAGTCCAAAATGGAGAGCAATCATGAAACGCATTTTTATGACCACCCTGTTTCTCTTGCTGGTGCTGGCCGTGGTGCCGGTCCTCAGCGCACAGGAAGACGTCACCCTGACCTTCCTCGGTGGGGATTATTTTGACCCGCCCGAAGAAGGTGAAGAACCGTCCGGCAGCTATGAAGTGTTGCAGGAGTATCTGGCGGCAAACCCCAATGTCACGTTTGATGCGCGGTCGGTGCCATTTGCCGAACTGGACAGCACCCAGCTGGCGGCGCTCGAAGCAGGGCGCGGGCCTGATCTGCTGATTATCAACTCGGTGACTATCGGCTCATTCATTGATCGTGGCTACCTGATCCCGCTGAATGACCTGATTGATGGCAGTGGCTTTGACACCAGCGACATCTTCGACGGGATGCTGAAAGCCGCCGTGTTCAACGATCTCATCTTCGGGCTGCCGATCGACACGGGCACGCGCCTGCTGTACTGGAACAAGGCGATGTTTGAAGAAGCGGGCCTGGAACCGCCCACCACCTGGGATGAACTGCCAGAAGTGGCCGCCCAGATGGCGGATCCGGAAAATGGCGTGTACGGTTTTGTCGCCACATCGGGCGAGCGCTGGCTGTGGCTGTACGAACACGCAGGCATGTACACCACCGCCAATGGCTTGCAGATCGTCAACGACGCGGCCACCGAGTGCGTGCTGAATCAGGGTGACAATGTGCAGGCGATTCAGTTCTGGGTGGATTTCTTCAACAGCGGGGCGATGTCTCAGGAAGACCTGCTAGTCGGCACCGGGGCAGAGCGTGAACTGGCCTTTGGCAACAACCGGGCCGCGATGTACCTGGGTGGGTTCTGGTCGGCCAATACGCTGGAAACGGACTACGGCATGACCTGGCCGGACGACTATGGCATTATCCCGCTGGAAGGCAGCGCCGGTATGGGCAGCTCGACCGGTGGCTGGATTTTCGCCATCAGCCGCGATGCCCAGAATCCGGAAGTCGCTATGGATTTCATCAACTTCGTGCTGAGCGACCCGGAGAATCTGGTGCGCTTCACCGGCCTGATGCCTGCCACCCGTTCCGCTAACGAGATCGCGCTGGAAGGCGAGTTTTATGACCCGTTCAAGGAACTGCTGGCGGCTAACACCTTCCATCCGATCCCGCTAAACCCGGGGCTGCCAGAGCAGGCGGAAGTGCTGCGCAATGTGACTCAGGCCGCGATACTGGGTGATATGACCGCTCAGGAAGCTGCTGACTCCTTCTGCGAGCAAATTGAAGGCACACTCTTTCCATCAAGTTAGTCTCAACCTGCATATCAACAGGCAGCACGTCGCATGCGCTGCCTGTTGGTGTCTGGAATAGCAGATGCCGCGGCCCTTACCCGGTATCTCGGCCTGTCGTGCAAGTGTAAATCATTCGCAGAAAAAGTGATATGGTCCGGTGATGTGGCGTTCACTGGCTGACGGCGTGGACTCGGATGGCCTTTAGACCCTCATCCGACATGGGGTACAGTCTGGATACAGGCCAGGCCACCTGCGATTTTGCTGTGTGCATGACGAGGCGCGAAAACCACCATGTTCCCCAAACATGTTCAAGATGTGATCGACGATATGCTGCCGACGATTCGGGCACTGGCCCAAGGCGACTATGCCATCTCCATCGGCGGCTCTTATGGGCGGAAACAATTCGATCAATACTCCGACCTCGATTTTCGCCTGTACTGCCAGACGATTCCCCCACAAGCGGAGCGCCAGCAACTGACAGACTCCATTCAACGATGGGGCGAGCAGGGCGTCACCATTGATGGCTGCTGGATACGCACGGTGGCGGACATCAGCCGACAACTGGATCAGTGGTGCGCGGGGGAGGGGGTACCGCAAGCGCTTGTCTGGACGGTCTGGGGCTACTATCTGCCATGCGACATCTATAATCAGCACGTGATCGAAGACCCGTTCGACATTATCGCCAACTGGAAGGCCCAGTTGCAGCCGTATCCGCCGCTGTTGAAACAGGCTGTGCTCGACCAACACCTCCGGTTCATTCGCTACTGGCGCGAGGATTATCACTACCGGCATAAGGTCCTGCGGCAGGATATGGTTTTTCTGGCGGGCCTGACTTCGAAGATTGTACACAGCCTCATCCAGATTTTGTTTGCCCTGAACGAGACCTACTATGTCGGTGACGGTAACAACCTGACCTATCTGCGGCGGTTCACCCGGCTGCCGGAAAACGTCGTCGCGGAGATCGAGGCGGTGCTGTATCCGCCACCGTCAGCGGATGTCCTTGACGACCAGTACCGCCGGTTAATGCGTCTCATTGATATGCTGGAAACGTTCATGGCACAAACCGAGTAACGCTGCGACCTAGTCAATGGCGCTGGTTCAGGCGTCAGTCATTCTGCCTTCGGTTCGACTGCATTGGTGTCCGCAGATGATTGAGACTCTTGCTGCTGCTGTGCGCGTTTTTCGGCAGCTTTGCGCTTCAGCTCTTTATCAAATGCATCGAGTTTTTCTTTTCGCTGGCGGATTTCCTCGCGAACTTCCTCTCGCGTTTTGCCGCCCCACGGATCTTCCGTGCTTTCGATAACACGGTGAAATTTTGATTCGAGTTCGTCGTCCTCAGCCACGTGTTTTCCTCCCCATCCACTGTATGTCGTTAAAGAAAGGTAGACCTAATTTTAGCAGAGGCTGGGAGTGTATGATACACAATCGCTTTTCGCCGCCTGTATGCCCAATGCACCCCACACACTTGCTTTGTCTGACTTCATCCGTTTCAGGAACCATCGCTCTGATGTAAAATTGAGTTCAAAGTGCCTGAGTATGAGCGAGGAACCTCAATCGTGGCTCTGCAATTACCGATTCAGTACGAACAACTGATTGAACTGGTCGAGCAGCTTTCTGAAGAGCAGCAGCAAGACCTGATTAAGCGGCTGTTGGCCCGTTCGGCACACCAGCGTCCACTGACGGTTGAGGAAAAACTCCAACTGCTGGATGCGGTTAAACTGGACGTGGCGGTGAACGAGGAACCCTCGATTCGGCGCGTTGATTGGTACGATGATGACGGGCGCTAAAGTCTTCCTCGATACCAACATCCTGTTGCGGTTGATTCTGACACAAATGAACCAGCATACCGAAGTAGATGTACTGGTGAAGCGCACTATGCGTGAAGGCGCGGAACTCTGGATTAGCGGACAAGTGATTCGTGAATTTATTGTGCAGGCAACCCATCCCCGGACGCTGACAGAACCACTCACGATTGAACAGGTGGTGCGTGAAATTGAAGTGATGAAACCCTTGTTTCAGATCGCGGATGAAACGGCTGTGGTGCGGGACACACTATTGGAACTGCTTCAGCAATACCCGACGCAGGGCAAGCAGGTACATGATGCCAACATTGTAGCGACGATGCTGGCCTACAAGATCGACACCTTGTTGACGCTGAATGTGGCTGATCTGAAACGGTTCGGGGACAAAATCAAGATTATTTCATTGGCATAAACCACCTTATCGACCCCCTCCACCGTAGCGAAACAGCAGAGGGGGCGGGGTGTGAAGGTGGATGGGTGCTACTCCGCGCGGCTGGCGTTTTCCTCGGATGGCGTGCCGACCGGGTAGCGGTTGGTGGCGGATCCGGTGGTGAGCTGCGTGGCTTCCGTCTCGACATCCAGCGCGGCGGCATCCAGCGGCAGGGCCAGCGCCTCGAAAATCTGCGCGTTGCCGGTCGCCTCGGATGTGAACAGCAGGTTCGCTTCGCCGCACTGCCACGACGGGGCATAGTCCGCGATGGTGTTATCCGTCAGTTGGCGCGTCTGGCCGCTGGCGATCTCATAGACGTAAATATCCAGGTCGCCATCGAGGTCCGACTGATAGGCCAGCAGCGTGTCGTTGTAGTACCAGTTCTGGTTGCTGGCGCGGCCTGCCGGGTCGGAAATCGCTTGCAGATCAGTCCCATCCTCCTGCATCAGATACAGCACCGATTGACCGTCGCTTTCTTCATAGCGGAAGGCGATCAGGCTGCCGGTGGCGCTTGCCAGTGGTTCATAGGCATTGCCGGGCAGGTCGGTGAGCTGCGAGACAGTGCCGTCGCTCAGGTTCAGGCGGTAGATTTGCCACGAACCGCTGCGGTTGCTCTGGAAGAACAGGCTGCCGCCCGCCGACGACCACGCCGCGTTGAGGTCGTCCGCCGGGTCATTGGTGAGCTGCGTTTCCTGCCCCGTGAAGACATCAAACAGGTACAGATTCCAGTTGCCATCGCGGTCCGATTCGTAGACGATGGACTGGCTGTTGGGCGACCAGACCGGGTCGCTGTCGGTCGCGTCGTTGAAGGTGACGCGCTGCTGCTGCGTGCCGTTGGCGGCGGTGATATAGATTTCGCGGCTGCCGTCGCGGTCGCTGGTGAAGGCCACCCACCCGGCGTCGGGTGAGCGGCTTGGTTCCAGGTCATCGCCGCTGCTCTGCGAAATATTGGCGTTGATGTCGCCCAGCCGGAAGATGTCCCAGCTGCCGCTGCGATCACTGTGATACAGCGACCACGCCACACACGCCACCGGGCAGCTGTTGATCGGCTGCCAGTCCTCTCCCGTTTCGAGCGAGGTGTCTGGCTCGGTGGTAGCGACATCCGGCAGCAGGAAGCTGGTCTGCGCGCCCGATGTTTCGGTCAGGTCCGGCAGGCGGCCTTCGCGGCTGGCATTTTCCTCGGTGGGCGCGCCTTCGGGGTAGATGTCGTCGGCCTGGTCGAAGGTTAACTGCTCGGCGGTTTCATCCACGACGATGGCCGGTGCGCTGATCGGCAGCGGGTCGGCGTCGAAGATGTCCGGGTTGCCGTTGACGTCTGAGGTGAAGACGACATGGTTGGTGCCACACTGCCACGTCGGCGCATAGTCGTCAATGTCGTTGTCGGTGAGCTGGCGCGTCTGACCGCTGCCGGTTTCGTACACGTAGACATCGAGGTCGCCATCCAGGTCCGACTGGTACGCGATCAGGCTGTCATCCGGTGACCAGCTGTGGTTGGTGGCGTCGCCCTCCGGGTCGGATACCGGCCTGGGGCTGCTGCCATCGGCGTTCATGATGGTGACGACGCTGTTGTCGCTCTCGCTGTAGCGGTCGGTGCGGAAGGCAATACGCGCGCCGCTGTTGTCGTACTGCGGGTCGGTATCATTGCCTTCACCATCGCTCAGCAGGGTGGTGTTCAGCGTCGCCAGGTCCAGTTCGTAGATCTGCCACTGGCCGCTGCGGTCGCTCTGGAAGATGAGTTTCGAGCCATCCGGCGACCAGAACGCATTCAGGTCGCTGGTGGGGCTGTCCGTCAGTTGGCGGGTGCGCCCGGTGGACATATCCAGCAGGTACAGGTCCCAGTTGCCGTTACGCGTGGTTTCGAAGACGACGAAGTTGTTGGGGCCCCACGCCGGGTCAGTATCCAGGGCGATTGTGTTGTAGGTCAGGCGGCGGATATCGCTGCCATCCCCATCTGCCGGGGCCAGATACAGCTCCCAGTTACCGTCGCGGTTGCTGCTGAACACGATCCATTCCGCGTTCGGTGAACGGGTGGGGGCCATGTCGTCGGCGTCTTCGCCCTGTGACAGGTTGGGGCTGATGCTGCCACTCAGATCGCCCAGCCGGAAGATTTCCCAGTCGCCGGTCTGATTGCTGTGGTACAGCATCCAGTCCACACACACGCGCTGGCAGGCATTCGGCGCGACCCACTCGGTACCGGTGACGCCATCCACGATGATGACCGGGGCATAGCCGAAGTCGACCGTGAGCAGGGTTTCACCTGAGCCAAGCGGCGTGGTGGCCGTTGAATCCAGCCCGCCGTCAAGATCATAGGTCGCGGTCAGGCCGGGCGGCAGCGTGTTGAGGTCGACGGTGACGTTGTAGCTGCCCGGTGGCAGTTGCTCGAACAGGTAGAAGCCATCTTCATCGGTGACGTCAGTCTGCTGCGTGCCATCCGGCAGGACGAGCGTCAGCGTCACGTTGCCGATGCCGCGTTCGTTTGATTCCTGTTCGCCGTTGCGGTTGGTGTCCAGCCAGACGCGGTCACCCAGTGTGCCCAGCAGCACGATACCGGCGTCCCACGTCGGGTCGGTTTCACCCCAGAACAACTGGGTCAGTTCCGTCATGCCGGTGTCGACATCGGCGTCGCTGTCTTCGGCGTCATCCGCCCCCTGATCGAGTTTGGTGAAGGTGTAGCCATCCGGCAGGATAAACTCGACCTGATATTCACCCGCGTTCAGGTGAATGAAGCCATAGTTGCCGTCGCTGTCGGTGGTCGCGGTGCTGATGATGCCACCGCCCGCGTACAGGTTTACGGTGACGCCAGCCACGCCGGGTTCGCCGTCATCCTGAATGCCATTGTAGTTGATGTCCTCCCAGACGGTATCGCCGATTGCGGCTTGCAGCAGCAGGCCGGCGTCCCAGGTGGGGTCATACTCGTCCGAGATCAGGTCGGTGACGATGGTGCGTCCGGTGTCGGTGTTGGCGTCGCTGTCGAGCGCGTTGTTGCCCGCGTCCTGCTCTGTGAAGACATAGCCAACGGGCAGTTCAAACTCGACGGTGTAGTCGCCGGGCACCAGGTCGATGAACTGGTAGAACCCATCTTCATCGGTCGTCATGGTGTCCAGCACCGCACCAACGCCGCTGCGCAGGGTGACGAGCACATCCGCCACGCCTTCTTCGTCGGGGTCTTGCAGACCATCGGCGTTGCTGTCCAGCCAGACGGTGTCACCAATGCCGATCAACCGGTAGATACCCGCGTCCCAGGTGGGGTCGTCCTCGCCGGAAACCAGCATGGTGGTGATCGTGCGCCCGGTGGTGCGGTCGGCATCACTGTCGGCGGCATCGTCCGCGCCTGTGTCCTGCGGGCTAAAGTAGTAATCAACCAGCAGTTCGAATTCGATGGCGTATTCACCGGGTACCAGGTCGACAAAGCTGTAGTTGCCGTTGATATCGGTAGTGGTGGTGTCAATTTCGGTCAGGCTGTCGTCAAGCAGGTTGACGGTCACCCCCTCAATGCCCAGCTCCCCGGCATCCTGCACGCCATCCGCGTTGAGGTCTTCCCAGACGGTGTCGCCGATGCTGGCAAGCTGGTAGATACCGGCGTCCCAGGTCAGGTCATTTTCGCCGGAGATCAGCGTGGTCTCGGCGGCGCGCCCGGTGGTGGTGTCGGCGTCACTGTCGGCGGTGTCATCCGCGCCTGTGTCCTGCGGGCTGAAAATGTACCCGGTCGGCAGTTCGAACTCGATGGTGTATTCACTGGGGACCAGCACAATGAAGCTGTAGAAGCCATTGGCGTCGGTGGTGGTCGTGTTAATTTGCGTCAGGGTGTTGTCGAGCAGGTTGACCGTCACCCCAGGCACACCGATTTCGCCTGTATCCTGAATACCGTCGGCATTGAGGTCGTCCCAGACGAAGTTACCGATGCTGGCAAGCTGGTAGATACCGGCGTCCCAGGTCAGGTCATTTTCGCCCGGCAGCAGGGTGGTGTCGACGGTCGTGCCAGTGGTGATGTCGGCGTCGCTGTCGTCGGCAGCATCCACACCGGTGGCGTTCTGTGGGCTGAACTCGCGGTCAGCCGGCAGGGTGAAGATGAGGTAGTAGTCACCGGGGACAAGGTCGTCAAACAGATAGAGGCCATCGCCATCGGTGGTGGCGGTGTCGATTTCATTGTCGTCACCATCGTACAGCGTGACCGTGACGCCCGGATAGCCATCCTCGCCGTCATCCTGCTCGCCGTTGGCGTTGGTATCCAGCCAGACGCGATCACCGATGCTGGCGACTGCCATGATACCGGCGTCCCAGGTCAGGTCATTCTCGCCCGACGTGAGCGTGATCGTTTCGGTCGTGCCTGTATCGCGGTCGGCGTCGCTGTCGACGGTGTCATCGGCGCCTTCGTTCAGGCGGCTGAAGACATAGCCATCGGGCAGAGTGAACACGACGTAGTAGTCACCGGGGACGAGGTCGTCAAATAGATAGAGGCCATCGCCATCGGTGGTGGTGGTGTCGATTTCGTTGTCGTCACTGTCATAGAGCGTGACGGTGACGCCCGGATAGCCATCCTCGCCGCCATCCTGAATGCCGTTGTCGTTGAGGTCTTCCCAGACGGTGTCGCCGATGCTGGCTACCTGCATGATACCGGCGTCCCACGTCAGGTCGTTTTCGCCCGGCAGCAGATTGGTTACAACGGTGGCACCGGTGGTGCGGTCCGCGTCACTGTCGGCGGTGTCGTCGGCGCCTTCGTCCAGTCGGCTGAAGACATAGTCGGTTGGCAACGTGAACACGACGTAGTAGTCACCGGGGACAAGGTCCTCAAACAGGTAGAGGCCATCGCCATCGGTAGTCGTGGTGTCGATTTCGTTGTCATCGCCATCATAGAGCGTGACGGTCACATTCTCGACGCCCGGTTCACCACCATCCTGAACGCCATTGTCGTTGAGGTCTTCCCAGACATAGTCACCCAGCGAGGCCACCTGCATGATACCGGCGTCCCACGTCAGGTCATTTTCGCCCGGCAGCAAGGTGGTGACGGTGGTGACACCGGTGGTGCGGTCCGCGTCGCTGTCGACGGTGTCGTCGGCGCCTTCGTCCAGGCGGCTGAACACGTAACCAACCGGCAGATCGCTGAAGATGACGTAGTAGTCACCGGGCACGAGGTCATCGAACAGGTAGTTGCCGACGCCATCGGTAGCGGTGGTGTCGATTTCATTGTCGTCGCCGTCATACAGCGTGACAGTCACGTTCTGGACGCCCGGTTCGCCGCCATCCTGAATGCCGTTGTCGTTGAGATCATTCCAGGCACGGTCACCGAGGCTGGCGGTTTCCATGATACCGGCGTCCCATGTCAGGTCATTTTCGCCCGGTAGCAGGGTGGTGACGGTGGTGGCACCGGTGGTGCGGTCGGCGTCACTGTCGACGGTGTCGTCGGCACCTTCGTCCAGGCGGCTGAAGACGTAATCAACCGGCAGGTCGCTGAAGATGACGTAGTAGTCACCGGGGACGAGGTCCTCAAACAGATAGCTGCCGGTGCCATCGGTAGCGGTGGTGTCGATTTCGTTGTCGTCGCCGTCATACAGCGTAACCGTGATACCCGTCACACCGGGTTCGCCGCCGTCCTGAATGCCATTGTCATTGAGGTCGTCCCAGACAAAGTCACCGAGGCTGGCGGTTTCCATGATCCCGACGTCCCATGTCAGGTCATCTTCGCCCGGCAGCAGGGTGGTGACGGTGGTGGCACCAGTAGTGCGGTCGGCGTCGCTGTCGACGGTGTCGTCGGCACCTTCGTCCAGGCGGCTGAAGACGTAATCAACCGGCAGGTCGCTGAAGATGACGTAGTAGTCACCGGGCACGAGGTCGTCAAACAGATAGTTACCGTCGGCATCGGTGGTGGTGCTGTCGATTTCATTGTCATCGCCATCGTAGAGCGTGACAGTCACGTTCTCGACGCCCGGTTCGCCGCCATCCTGAATACCGTTGTCGTTGAGGTCTTCCCAGACGCGGTCACCGAGGCTGGCAACTGCCATAATCCCGGCATCCCACGTCAGGTCGTTTTCGCCGGAAACCAGCGTCGTGACGGTGGTAGAACCAGTAGTGCGGTCGGCGTCACTGTCGGCGGTGTCGTCGGCACCTTCGTCCAGACGGCTGAAGACATAGTCGGTTGGCAAAGTGAACACGACGTAGTAGTCACCGGGGACGAGGTCGTCAAACAGGTAGAGGCCATCGCCATCGGTGGTGGTGGTGTCGATTTCGTTGTCGTCGCCATCATACAGCGTGACGGTGACACCGCTGTAGCCGTTTTCGCCACCATCCTGAATGCCGTTGTCGTTGGTGTCTTCCCAGACGCGATCACCGAGGCTGGCGTACTGGTACATGCCCGCGTCCCAGGTCAGGTCATTCTCACCGGGCAGCAGGGTGGTGTCGATGGTGGCGCCAGTGGTGGTGTCCGCATCGCTGTCGGTGGCGTCGGTGGCGCCGGTGTCGTCCTGCGGGCTGAAGACATAGTCAGTCGGCAGGGTGAAGACGACATAGTAGTCACCCGGCACCACGTCCTCGAACAGATAGAGGCCATCGCCATCGGTGGTGGTGGTGTCGATTTCGTTGTCGCCGCTGTCATACAGCGTGACGGTGACGTTCTCGATGCCGGGTTCGCCGCCATCCTGTACGCCATCCGCGTTCAGGTCGTCCCAGACATAGTCACCCAGCGAGGCCACCTGCATGATACCGGCGTCCCACGTCAGGTCATTCTCGCCGGAAACCAGCGTCGTGACTTCGGTGGTGCCATCGGTGCGGTCGGCGTCGCTGTCGACGGTGTCGTCGGCGCCTTCGTCCTGACGGCTGAAGACATAGCCATCGGGCAGGGTGAACTCGACATAGTAGTCGCCGGGGACAAGGTCCTCGAACAGATAGAGGCCAGTGCCATCGGTGGTGGTGGTGTCAATTTCGTTGTCATCGCCATCGTACAGCGTGACGGTGACATTCTCGACGCCCGGTTCGCCGCCATCCTGGATACCGTTGTCGTTGGTGTCCGACCAGACGCGATCACCGAGGCTGGCATACTGGTACATGCCCGCGTCCCACGTCAGGTCTTCCTCATTGGAGGACAGGGTGATGGTGGTTGTCGCATCGGTGGTGGTGTCGGCGTCGCTGTCGATAGTGTCGTCGGCACCTGCGTCCTGCGGGCTGATGTTGTAGTCCGTCAGCGGCGTGAACACGATGTAGTAGTCACCCGGCACCACATCCTCGAACAGATAGAGGCCATCGGCGTCGGTGGTGGTGGTGTCGATTTCGTTGTCGCCGCTGTCGTACAGCGTGACGGTGACACCCTGAAGACCGGGTTCGCCGCCGTCCTGCACGCCATTGGCATTGGTGTCGTGCCAGACATAGTCGCCAACGCTGGCATACTGGTACATACCCGCATCCCAGGTCAGATCGCTTTCACCCGATGTCAGATCGGTGGTGGCGGTCTGGCCGGTGGCAGGATCAGCGTCGCTGTCGACGGTGTCGTCGGCGCCTGCGTCCTGCGGGCTGATGTTGTAGTCCGTCAGCGGTGCGAAGTCGACATAGTAGTCACCGGGGACGAGGTCCTCGAACAGATAGAGGCCGTCCGCATCAGTGGTGGTGGTGTCGATTTCGTTGTTGCCACCGTCATAGAGTGTGACGGTGACGCCCTGAAGGCCGGGTTCGCCGCCATCCTGAATGCCATTGGCATTGGTGTCGTGCCAGACATAGTCGCCGATGCTGGCAAACTGGTACATACCCGCGTCCCACGTCAGGTCGTTTTCGCCGGAGATCAGTGTTGTGTCGATGGTCGTGCCGGTGGTGGTGTCGGCGTCGCTGTCGGTGGCGTCGGTGGCGCCGGTGTTATCCTGCGGGCTGAAGACATAATCCGTCGGCAGGGTGAATACGACGTAGTAGTCACCCGGTTCCAGGTCTTCGAACAGGTAGTTGCCGTTGCTGTCGGTGGTGGTGTCGTCAATTTGGTTATCGTCGCCATCATACAACGTGACGGTGACGTTCTCGATGCCGGGTTCGCCGCCATCCTGTACGCCATCCGCGTTCAGGTCATCCCACACAAGGTCACCGAAGCTGGCAAGCTGGTACATACCGGCGTCCCAGGTCAGATCATCCTCGCCGGGGTCGAGATCCGTGGTGATCGTCGCGCCGGTGGTGGTGTCGGCATCGCTGTCGGTGGCATCGGTTGCGCCGGTGTCATCCTGCGGGCTGAAGACATAATCCGTCGGCAGGGTGAACACGACGTAGTAGTCACCGGGCGTCACATCCTCGAACAGATAGAGGCCATCGGTGTCGGTGGTGGTGGTGTCGATTTCATTGTCGCCGCTGTCGTACAGCGTGACGGTGACGTTCTCGATGCCGGGTTCGCCGCCATCCTGCACGCCATCCGCGT
>NZXX01000012.1 GCA_002702065.1 Anaerolineaceae bacterium | reverse complement strand
GCAAGGCACCGGCTGGTTCGATGGTGGTGGCAATATCGCCATCGGCGGTCACTCCTGGATGCCTGACCTGACCCCCGGTATCTTCGTCAACCTGCACACCGTTAAGCACGGGGACGAAGTAGTGGTCAACGTGAATGGCGAAGAACGCCGCTACAGCGTCTCCAATGTCACCAGCGTGTCGATGTACGACCTCAGCGTCCTGTACCCGGTCGATGGCGAGCAGATCACCCTCATCACCTGCGATGCCGGTTCCTTCGACCCCAGCAGCAACTTCTATGGCCGGCGGATCATCGTCACTGCCCAGCGCGTCGCCTGATCGCACCTCAGGTTGATTATAAGGGCACAGTCATAACCGGCTGTGCCTTTTTGATTCTCCTAGAAAATCAACGTCAGCCCGACCACCAGCAGCATGAGCAAGATCAGACGGCGGAACAACATGGGGTTAATATAGCGGGCCGCGCCGATGCCCAGCAGCAGGCCAAGCAGCACAGCAGGCAGCGTTACCCAGAAGTGCTGCCAGACGTCCGGCGTATAATCGTGGGCGACAAAATGCAGCGCGATCACAACAATGCTGTTGAACAATCCCAAACCCTGAATATTGCTCTTAAATTCTGCGGGACCCCAACGGCGGCTGGTGCCATACATCACGATGGGCGGCCCGCCGGTGTTATAAGCCCCACTCAGCAGCCCACTCACAAACCCAAAACCATAGGCCCAGCGTGGATGCGCGACCGCAGGCAGGCGCAGGTTGAGCAGCGCATAGAGCGCGTAACCACTGACGACCATGCCCAGCAGCGCCAGCACCAGCACGGAATCAAGCCGCTGTAACACCAGCACACCAATCGGCAGCGCCAGGATGGAGGCAATGGTCAGGCGCGTGACCACCTTCACATTAATAGACTCGCGGTAAACGATAATCAAGACAATGCGGCAGATCAGGGCAATGAGCGCAATTAACGAGGTAGAAGGCTGCACGCCCAGCGGTTCGATAATGAACGGCATCGCCACCAGGCCCAGGCCAAATCCGGCGACACCCTGCGTAAAACTGGCAAACAAAATGACAAACAGGAGCAGTGTGGGTTCCATGAAATCAGCTTTGTGTGGTTAACGTGGTTTTTGCCCCGCAGGCAGCAAACGCGGATAAACGTCCCCTTCGGGCGGTGGGATTTCGAGCAGACCGTCGATATGATCGAGCGTCACCCGCCCGTCATCCAGCTTGAGCGCCAGATGCGCGTCATTCGGCAGCACAACCGAGAACATCGCACTGGAAAAATTACCCAGCATACGGCGGCGGTGCGCCACCACATAGACTCCGGCGTTATCCTGCTCCGCCACCATGCGCCACCCAAACGCGGCTTCCAGCAGCAGGCTGACCTCCACCTTGGGCAGATTCCAGCGGACGACACGGACATCGGCTTTTTCGGCGCGCAGATAAAAGGTGATCGGCCCGTGCGTATTAAAGACATACGTGCGGCGGGTCCGCGTCTTTTCGCGCAGCTCTGTGGCCACGTTCACCGCCTGCCACAATTTATTCAGATGCGGGATTCCGGGTAAACGATTCTGCGTCATGGATCGACCTCCCTCAGCCAGGCCTGCACAGCCCCGGCGACAGCCTGCGGTTGTTCCAGCACCATCATGTGTCCCCCGCCCTTGATGCGCACCAGCTTTGACCCGGCGATTTGACGGTGCAGTAGTTCACTTTGCTCGAATGGCACCACTCTGTCGTCAGTGCCGCCAATAATCAACGTGGGAACCCGAATATGGGCCAGCCGGTTGCGTACATCAAAACTGTTGACGGCTTTGTAATCATTCAACATCATGTCCGGGTCGCTTTCCAGCATGCGGCGCAGCACCAGCCGCTTGATCTGTTCGCCCGCACCGTCGGCCCACTGCTGGTCGAATATGGTGCGGACCGTAACCTCAAAGCCAATTTGCATGCCACCCAGGATAGCCGGATTGACAGCCATTTGCGCGCCGCCGCCAATCAGAATTAACCCTGCGACCCGCGCCTTGTGATGCAGTGCCATCATCAAAGCAACCGCCGCCCCCATGCTGTAACCCAGCACGATGACCTGCTGGAGCTTCAACGCGTCCAGCAGCGCCACCATATCCGCCGCGTAAGCGCTGATCGTACCACGCCCCTCACCTTTGCTGCGGCCATGACCGGGCAAATCCGGCGTAATCGCGTTCGCTTCCGGCATACGGCGCAGTTCCGCTGGCCAGTCCAGATGGGTGCCACCCGCGCCATGAATCATCAGCACCGGCGTGTGGTGCATCGCCGCGTTCCGATGATCGGCATACCAGATGCCGGGTGGATCGAGCAGAGGCATAACGGTTTATCCAGCAACACGAATTGAACACATGATACAGCGATTGTACCGCAGCGGCGCGGGGGGACAAAAAAACAGAGGCACATGGCCCCTGTTTTCATCACTTCAAAAAATGCGTTGATGACCTATACGTCAGCGCCTGCGACTGGTACACCCACCAGTTCAACCGCGTCGATCTCGTTCCAACCGCCGCCAATCGACTGATCCAGATGAATAATGACCCGGTTCACCGGCTCATCCACACCATCGAGGTTCAGGGTAAGAATGCCGGGGCACGGTGTATTGCCCGGCGGATCATCGCTCTTGGGCAGCACAACCGGCTTGCCATCGCCATTCGCCACTTCCACCTTGATAATCGAACCGGGGTTGTACGTCTGGTAAATATTGATCTGCGACGGAATCACGGCTTCGGCAAAGTCCAGAGTCAGCACATCAGACCCGGTGCTGCTGGAAGAAGCCCACGCCGTATCAATATCGCCGCAATCATTGGTATCGGGCGCGCCAGTGGCCTGCGCGGCGTTCCAGCGGGTGTCCGTATACTGGCTGGTGGCCGATGCCCCGCTGGCCCACTGGTAATACAGGCCGTTTTCACTGGTCCTGCCGCTGGACTGCGCAGCCTCATCTGAACCGGTTGTGCCCATATGGAAGACCACCACGTAGTCGCCGCTGGTGCCATTGCCAGAGCTGGACATTTTGTAGTTGAGATAGCCTTCTTCATCCGGCTCCATACCCAATTCTTCAATCGGCACAATCATCATGGCATCGAGATTGCCGCCGGGCAGCTGCCGCCCCTGTGTGCGCGAGACATAGGCCCCGGCCAGTGAATACGATTCGCCCCAGCACAATTCCAGATTCCCGGCGTCGTCGCAGGCGAAGTAGGTGCCATCATCGAACTGGAAAGGCTGGTCGTCGCTGTCCATGATTTTCATCAGGGGGTCGAGGCCGCTTGTCACGGAAATCATATAGGCGCTGATCGGCACGCCGGACGCGGTGACATTGGGCGTGATATGCAGTGCAAACGGATCGCCCGAACCCGGCCCGCTGCCATCCGCCGACGTCACCGCCATGCCTTCGAGGATGACGACAAATTCGCCCGATGTGTTGGCAAAGCCACCCACCGTCACCGAAATATCGTGAAAGCCATCATAGTTATGATAAAACGGCACCTGCGAACTGAGGAAGGACTCGGTCACCAGGCCGGTTGTCGGGAGATCGAGGCTGTAGCTGGCCGCCGTCGCATCGTCATCCGCACACAGGCTGGTGCCGAATTCATCACTGACCGCCAGTACCGGGTCAAATCCATCCAGGCCAATGGCGGTGGCGTGGTAGGTGAAGCCGGGCCGCATGCTGATGATGATCTCGACACCGTTTTCGATCACCTGCCCGTCTGGGCAAACCACATACGACCCGCCCTGCGCACTGACCGGCACCACAACCGCGACCAGCAGCAGCAGCAAAATCCCGATTTTTCTAGACATCAACGTTCTACTCCCCTGACTGCGGTTCGTGCCCGCCCTACCCGGAATAGCCGGTATGACGCACACGAACCAGAATTAAGCACATTTCCATTGTAGTGCGGCTGCGAGTCCGGGAAGCCTTAACGATTTGTCACCAGCGAACAGCCTGGAACTTCCAGCCCGGCTGAACTTTCTGCATCTCGATTTCGTCGTTGCGCCGTTCCAGCCCTGCCGCCTCATACTGCTCGTGCAGTTTTGCCAGTGCCGCGCGGTCCAGCTCAATCCCCAGACCCGGCTCATCCGAGATCACCAGCGACCCTTCCTCAAACTGGAAACGTCCACCGACGATCACTTCTTCGGACTGCCAGGGGTAATGCGTGTCGCAGGCATACGTCAGGTTGGGGGTCGCCGCTGCCAGATGCGCCATCGCCGCCAGCGAAATACCGACATGGCTGTTGGAGTGCATCGACAGGCCGCGCCCGAACGTCTGGCAAATGCGCGACAGGCCCAGTGACGACCGCAGCCCACCCCAGAAATGATGATCGCTGAGGATGATCGCCTCGGAATTGAGTCGCACGCTGCCGGGGATATCCCCGAATGACGTGGTGCACATGTTGGTCGCCAGCGGGATATTGACCGCCTGCGCCACCTGCGCCATGTTCTCCTGCCCGCGCACCGGGTCTTCGTAATATTCCAGCACCCCTTCAAGGCGTTTTCCGGCCTCGATAGCGGTTTCCACTTTCCAGATCGCATTCGGGTCAAGCCGCAGCGGTACATCCGGCCCGAACGCCTCGCGCAGTGCCAGCATAGCCTCCACCTCAACGTTCGGTTCGAAAGCGCCGCCCTTCAGCTTGATCGACTGGAAGCCGAACTCGGCGCACATGGCCTGTGCCTGCGCCACCACGCCCGCCGGGTCGAGTGCCGCTTTTTGCCGGGCCGCTGCCCAGCCAGTCGCGTTCGGGTCGGTGCCGAAGCCCAGCTCGCCGCCCGCGCCTTCATGCTTGAAGAATAGATAGGCCGAAAAAGGCACCCGGTCCCGCGCCTTGCCGCCGAGCAGATCCACCACCGGACGCCCGGTAGCCTTACCCATCAGGTCGAAACAGGCCACTTCCACGCCGCTGAGCACATGCACCAGCCGCCGCTGATCCCAGGGGGCTTCACCCCGTGCCGCGCTGGTTTCTTCGGAGAATCGCTCGCGGATACCGGCTTCAATGGCATTCAACTGGAACGGGTCTTTGCCGATGACAACTTCGCGCACAGCCGCCAGCGCCTGTTCCGTTTCGATGCTGCCGGGCACTTCGCCCAACCCGTAGGAGTTATCATCCGCCACCAGTTCCACGATGATGCGCAGCGCATAAGGCGCATGCAGACCAGCGGCGTTGAGCAGCGGCGGATCGGTGATCGCAATCGGCGTAATATTCATATCCGTGATACGCATTAGCTTTTTTCCTCGTCCATTTAAGTAGTCGCACATCACAATCTTACCCCAAGCCTGCGAACTGGCTATAACTGGCTATAATCGAAACAGACAGGTTTGATGTTTTGATACGGCACAGGGGGTAATTTGTATGACCATTCGCACTCTGGTGCTTTCAGGTGGCGGTGGGCGCGGAGCGTTTCAGGCAGGCGTCTATAAATATCTGATGGAAGACCACAAGCTGGATGTCGATGCCGACCACAGCGGCCCCTGGTCGCCGGAGATCGTCGTCGGCACATCCATTGGCGCGGTTAATGGCGCGGCCATTGTGCAGGGCAAAACGCCAGAGGAAATCGAACACTTCTGGAAACTGGCCCGCGAGTCTGACATTGAGGGGCTGCCGCCGGGCATGAACTGGCTGACACGGCGCATCGCCAATCTGGTACTGCGCGGGCTGATCGGTCGGCCCTTGGCCCGTGTACCGCATGACGACGCCCACTCACCGCCCGAAGCCTTTGGCGATCTGCCTTCATGGTTGGTGGGCCGCTGGAGCAACCTGCTCGATACCGGGCCGCTGCGCCGCACGATGATCGAAAAGCTGAAACTGGACGAAGCCAAGATTAACGCCAGCGAACAGACGCTGCTGATCAGCGCCACCGATATTTACAGCGGCGAACTGGCGATGTTCAGCAACAAGCCCGTCATCAATCGTAAATTTGGCGAACCGCGCGCCAATATCCAGAACGGCATCACGTTTAACCGCATCCTCGCCAGCGCCAGCATCCCGATGGTTTACCCCTGGACCCACGATTCCGGCTCGACGTACTGGGATGGGGCTGTCGTCGCCAATACGCCGCTCAGCGCCGCGCTGGACGCCGCCCGCAACCACCCGATTACCGAAGACATGGAAGTGATCGTCGTGCTGATGACCCCCTGGCGCAAAGGCGAAGTCGGCCATAATCGTCTGCCAAACAGCTTTATGGAGGCCGCAACCTGGACACTGGATTGGGCCTTACTGGCGTCTTTCCGCGACCGACTGCGTGCCACCGAAGCCTATAACAAGCTGGCCGAAATGGAACGGCAGATGAACCCCGGACGCGATGATTACACCTACCGGCGGGTGAAGGTTGTGGTCGTCGCACCGGATGACTTCTTCCCGATTGCGCGCATCGTCGATTACGACGACCACAGCGAAGCATTGATTGAAATGGGTTACAAAGCCGCCAAGAGCGTCTATCAGCTCAATTTCAGCATCGGCGTAGGCTGATTACCCATTCTTGACGAGGTTGTCCTGCACATACACCGGGCGGAACAGAGTCTGGCGTTTGGGCGGCATGGCAGCCAGCACTTCCGCCTGGGGCTCCCATTTATGCCACTTGTTGCCGACTGTGTTGTAGCAGTGGAAGATCGCAACCCGGTCATTATCCGTATTGCTCCACACGGCGCCGGTATGCCGGATCGCCTCGGTGAAGAACAGAACAGACCCTGCCGGGCATTCATACGTCTCCCACAGCGGCGAATTCATGTCGCTGGCGGATGCTGGCGAGTCAAATGCTGCCTTGTGGCTGCCTGTCATGAACAGCGTGCCTCCCTGCCCATGCTTGACCGGGGCCAGTTCCCAGACGACACGCGTCAGGCCGCTGCTGACACGGCCATCCGTCACATGATAGGTATGCGAATTGCCGGGGAAATTCAGCATCCCGCGGCCCCCATGTGGGCGGAAATTATCGTGTCCGGGCGGACGCAGCGCCAGAAACGAACCTTCCAGCCGAAAGCCGTAGCAATCTTCGCTGGCAAGTGGCGCATGGGCGACGAACTCATTCATGAAGCCTACCACTACCGGATGATCGACCAGCTTTTGCAGCGGCCCACCCACCGTCGAACGCTCACTTGGCGAGAGCGAATCCGGTTCGTTTTCCAGCCGGTAGCAAAATTCGCGCATTTCCTCGATGTCCGCTTCGTCGAGCACACCGGGGATCGCCAGCCAGCCACGCGTATCAAACAGGTATTTTTGTTCTTCCGTCCACGGCGTCACCGGCAGGCCATCGGCGTTGGTGCTGGGGACAGTTGCAAAAGGGGAAGGAATCGGACTCATCAAACATGTCTCCTCTATAAAATTTTATAAATTATAATAATGTTCGACAAATCCGTCATCCCAATGGTCTATGACCATTCACCCGCATCGAACCATCAATCCATCGGATACAGGCTACACCCACCATCCACCGTCAGAATAGAGCCGGTCATATAACGGCTGGCCGGGCTGCACATAAACAGAAACGCATCGGCCACCGAGTCCAGCAGCTGCATGTCGCCCAGCGGGATCGCTTTCTGGGCACGCGCGCGGTAAGTCGGGTCTGTATCCCACTGCCATTTCGCCAAGCCAACCCCAACAATGCCCGGCGCGATGGCGTTGGCGCGGATACCCTCTGTCGCCAGCTCGCGCGCAAACGAGCGCATCAACTGGTTCATCGCGGCTTTGCTGGCGTTGTAAGGCCCAATCTCCGGCCAGGGGACCTGCGCCACCCATGAAGAGGTAAAGATCAACTGGCCCTGGATATGGTCCTCGATCATGGCTTTTGCCGCCGCCTGCCCCAGTAGAAATGCGGTCGTGACATTCACCGACTGGGTTTTCTCCCATTCTGCCAGCGTGATATCCAGCAGCGGCCCCGGAAAAACGGTTCCCACGTGGCACAGAGCATTGTGGACCGGCCCGAATTTCTCGCGTGCTGCCGCGATCAACCGTCGCACATCCGCTTCCAGCGTCAGGTCTGCCTGTACATAGTGGGTGGATTCCAGCTTCACGCCAGCCGTTTGCAGACGCTGCCGGGCTTCATCCGGCGCCACAATATCGTTAACCGTCACCTGCGCGCCATGTTCAACCAGCTTGCGCACAATACCGACTCCAATCGCACCGGCCCCGCCAGAAATGACAATGTGCTGCCCGGCTAAGGCGTCGTCTCGAAAAGTCATTCATCGTCTCCTAGATCGATTCACTGGAATAAGCATACCCGATTTACCACCCGACCCCACCCTTTTATTGCGCCACACGCGGGGTATAATCGCCCATAGGTCCATGCTCTGCTTTGGGGAAATTGCGTGCCAATCCTGCGCGACGGCGAACTGGATATTATTAGTCACAGTGTTGAGCAGACCCAACGCCTGGGAACACGGCTGGGGTCGCTGCTTGAACCGGGTGATATTATTTGCCTGTCGGGGGATATGGGCGCAGGCAAAACGATGTTTTCGATTGGCATTGGGCGCGGCTGGGGTACGATGACACCACTGACCAGCCCGACCTACAACCTGATTCACGAACACCGGCGCGAAAAAGACAGCAAACCGCTGTATCATCTGGACTGTTACCGCCTGACCACCGTTGACGAGGCGGATCAGATCGGGCTGGATGATGTGCTGAATGGGCGCGGCCCGGTGATTCTGGAATGGCCGGAACATATCGAAACGGCCCTGCCGGACGAACGGTTGTGGATCGAACTGCGTATTCTGGAACCCACCCGGCGCAACTTTATTTTTAACGCCGTCGGCAAGCGATACGAAGCCCTGCTCAAGGCGTTTCGTGAGTCGACGTTTGGGATATAAATCGTCATGCTGCTTGCGATAGATACGGCTACCCGCCTGATGAGCCTGGCGCTGCACGATGGCCATCAGCTGCTGGCCGAACAAACCTGGTACACCGCCAACAATCATACTGCTGAACTGGCGCCGGCGGTGGTCGACCTGCTGGCCCGTTGCGAAGTCGCCGTCACAGACCTGACCGCGATGGGTGTCTCTGTGGGTCCGGGGTCCTTTACCGGGCTGCGCATCGGCGTCGCACTGGCAAAGGGGATGGCCGCCGCACAACATCTGCCCCTGGTTGGCGTTTCGACGCTGGATACGCTCGCCGCCGGTCAGCCGCCCTACCTGCGTCATGCGTTAATCACCGTCGTCGAAGCCGGACGCGGGCGCATCATCGCCGCGACCTATCGCTGGGGGAAAAATCAGTGGGTGTCGCGCGGAGAAGCACAACTGATGACCTGGCAAACGCTGCTCGAAACTGTCGACGGTCCGGCCTACATTACGGGCGACGTTGATGACAAAGGCTATGCGGCGGTCCAGCATGCGCAAACCGACGCGGAGGTACCGGTCCGGATCGCTCCGCCGGCATGGCGGCTGCGGCGCGCCGGCTTTCTGGCGGAGATCGCCTACGAGCGGCTGAATGAGCTTGGTAACGACGCCTTCGACCCGGCACTGGCAGCACCCCTCTATGTTAAAACCAGAGACATCCCCTGAGTCATGAGCAAATCATTGAATCTGCGCTACATGCGCACAGGCGATATTCCGCAGGTGGTGGCGATTGACAATCAGTCGTTTAACCCGCCCTGGTCAGCGCGCTCCTATGCCTACGAAGTCAGCGAATCCAGCTACAGCCATATGGTCGTGCTGGAAGACACCAACGGCGCCTCGCCCGTCAACGGCCTGCGCCGCTTTCTGCAACCCTGGGCGCGTCCGGGTGGCATGATTGTGGGCTATGGCGGGTTATGGTACATCGCCGGGGAAGGCCATATCAGCACCATTGCCGCCCATCCGGATTACCGGGGGCAGGGCTACGGTGAAATCCTGCTGGCCGCCATGGTTCGCCGGGCCATCACCTTGCAGGCCGAATACATCGTACTGGAAGTGCGCGTCAGCAATTTTGTCGCCCAGAACCTGTATGAAAAATACGAGTTTCAGATCGTCGGCACCAAGCCCAATTATTACCGGGCCGACAATGAGGACGCCTATGACATGCGCCTTGACCTCGCGGATGAGGCCATGATCGCCCGCTTCGACCAGCGCTTTGCCGAAGTCTGCGCCCAGCAGCAGTTTATCGACCAGTACACAGACCTGCCCTCGCCCAAGCAAAAGTCGAGCTAGCAGGCATGTCTGCATTACATGTCCTCTATATTGTGCCGCACGTCCCGAATCTCACTAAAATTCGCGCCTATATGCAGGTACGCGGCTTGATTGAAAGCGGCCAGCAGGTTACTGTCGCAACCCTGACTCGTAGCCCAGCCGATCATAAACACATTGAAAAGTTAACTGCGATGGGGGCATCGGTTATTGCCGCACCTCTCGGTCGAGCAGCGATGATGCATAATGCACTGGCAGCATTACCAACCACGCAGCCGCTTCAGTCACGGCTGTTGTGGTCCGATGATCTGATGCAGCAGATCGAAGCCCATTTGCGTGAGCACCCGGCAGACATTATTCATGTCGAGCATCTACGCATGGCGGCTTACGGCCTGCGGTTGACACAAAACTGGCCGGTCGTATGGGATGCTGTCGATAATCTGGCATCGCTGTTCCAACAGACGGCTCGTGCTGGCGCTAGCTGGCAATGGCGATTGATGGCCCGACTGGAAGCGCCTCGCCTTCCGGCCTACGAACGATCGTTGACCGGACAATTCCCTGCTACGCTGGTGATTTCCAGGCGCGACCTCGCGGCATTTCAACAAAAAAACAGCCATGCGGAACGTGTTCGCTATGCCCCCCTGGGCATTCCGATGCAAACTTCAGACAGCGACCTGTCCCGTGCTGATAAGACCATCATCATCACCGGTACCATGAATTATCACCCCAATGTCGCCGCGGTGAATCACTTTGTCGACGTGATCTTTCCCTATATTCTGCGGCAGGTACCTGACGTTCAGTTGCAACTGGTGGGCGCAAATCCTGTCAAATCGATTCAGAGCTACAATCAGCATCCGAATGTGACCGTCACAGGTTTTGTACCTTCTGTAACCGATTATCTGAAACAGGCAACTGTCGCGCTTGCGCCGGTCACTTATGGGGCTGGCATTCAGATCAAAGTTCTGGAAGCATTCCTGGCAGAGACACCCCTGGTCGCCACATCAATGGCGGTGCGAGGGCTCGATGTCCATCATGAGCAACAACTGCTCATCGCGGATAATCCATCTCAGTTTGCCGATGCTGTCGTGCGCCTGCTCAATACCCCCCAGCTGCGTCATCAATTGACACGTGAAGGTCGGCGCTACGTCGAATCGCATCACGATATTGACGTCACGACCCGTCAGCTGCTCGACATCTATCGCTCAGTCATGGGGTAAAGGTTTGCGAGCCGCCAGCAAAAACCCGATGCCCAGCAATTGACTGATCACCGGCATATTGCGCAACGTGCGTTCAGCCTGAACCAGTCGTTCCAGCGGCCAGTTGAGGGAAGGCAGAAGGCGGCAGTATTTGATGAATTCGGGTTTGAGGCCGGCCTGAGTCATATGCCTGCGCCAGATCAATGGGGGACGGATATTCTCTCGGCCATATTCGTATGTTTGGCCGGTTTGGGGGTTCGTTTTGACTATGTGACGCGAACTTGTCCAGCCAATCCGCTGCTGGACGGCAAGCTGCTGCACCGGGCTAAAACCGTTTTCATCGCTTAGGAAAAACCACCCACCCGGTTTCAGGAGGCGCGCAATCACCTGGACAGCCTGTCGTGCCGGTTCAATGTGATGCAATGTGGCACTTGAATAAACCGCGTCAAATGGTTCATCAGCCTCAAAATCGAACAAGCTGGCGCTGTCAAAGCGTAAGGGCAGCTGAGTGCCATGTTCGGCTTCATATGTGGCCTGCTGGCGTCGTGCTTCGGCAATCTTATCTGCCGAGTAATCGACCCCGTAAACATGCGCGCCTGCCATAGACAACAAGCGGCTTTCCAGCCCATAGCCACAGCCGAGATCAAGGATGCGCGGCGGCTGTTCACATTGCTGCATATAACTCAGGACGGGTTGCAGACGCATGGCAAAAAACAGCGATCGAAACCGCAGTGCCGGTGAATCAGGCGCAACCAGCATCCCGCGATAATAATTGCGTATTTCATCCGACAGATCCGTTGCGTTTCGCAGCGCAGCGGCTGAATCCTGATAGTAGGTTACTGCCCGCTGAACCTGCCTCAGTTCTTCGTCAAAATCAACCTGGTAGTACATGCGCCACTTTCGGACTGCAACCAAACCTTACGGTGGCTGATTGTATCATATATACTTCAACCTCAAAGCTGGTAAGCCTGATCAGGAGTTCAATTGGCGACCTCAAGACCGGGTGATGGCAAGCGGGTTGTACATATGACCTCGGTGCACCATCCATTTGACACGCGCATATTCTATAAAGAAATCAGAACGCTAGCGACCAATGGCTACGATGTGACCTTTATCGCGCCGCATGACCACGACGAATGCGTAGATGGTGTCCGGATTCGTGCAGTGCCACCGGTTTCCGGCAAGCTGCGGCGGGTGATGGGCATGGGGTGGCGTCTCATCCGAACGGCCCTACAGGAGCCCGCAGAACTTTATCATATCCACGATCCTGAGCTGCTGCTGTGGGCGCAAATCCTTCGCCTGCGAGGGCGGACAGTGATCTACGACATGCACGAAAATGTCCCCCAGGACCTAAAGCACAAGGCATGGATTGATCCCCGGCTCCGAAAAACCCTATCAGCCCTTTATCAGCTCATGGAACGTCTGCTGCTACAGGGCATGCCGGTAATCTTCGCCGAAGATTCCTACGGGCCGCATTATCAATGGCACCGAGGGCCACACGAAACGGTCTTAAATATGCCACTGGCAAACCAACTGCTGGCTATTCACAAAGAGCCAAATCCGCATCCAGCCCTTGGCTATATCGGTGATGTCAAGCCCTGGCGCGGCTCCACAGTTACCCTGGAAGCACTGGCCATTCTCAAGTCACAGGGTCGTGAAATTGTTTGGGAGTGTGTGGGGCAGTTGACCGATGTACAGCGCCAGTCTATGGAGCAATTTATCCATCAACACGGATTGAACAAGGTCAATTTGCATGACCGCTTGAAACCTGATGTCTGGCACCCAATCATCGCTCGCTGCCACATTGGACTGGCTGTGCTGGAGTCACTCCCCAATCATGTGAACTCCTACCCGACGAAGCTCTTTGAATACATGGCGCTGGGCGTGCCGGTTATTGCCTCCGGTTTCCCGCTATACAAAGAAATCGTAGAAGGCGTGGGTTGTGGTCTGACTGTGAACGACCCGAATGACCCGCAGGAACTGGCAGATTGCATCGTTCAGTTACTGGATAACCCGGAAGAAGCCAGAGCCATGGGCCAGCGTGGGCGCGAGGCTGTCCGCAAGCACTACCGCTGGGATGTGGAAGCCCACAAGCTGCTGAAATTTTACGCCAACCTGCTGGATATTCAATCATGACCGAACGCATCAAGGTGCTGTACATAGCCGGGTCCGGGCGCACCGGCAGCACGATTCTGGAACGCATCCTCGGCCAGTTTGAGCAAATCGGCTCGTACGGCGAACTACGTTTTATCTGGGATCGTGGCTATGCCGGGAACTGGCCCTGCGGCTGTACCAAACCGTTTCGCGAATGCGATTTCTGGCAGGCTGTGATGGCTCAAACATTTGACCATCAACCCATAGATATTGATGCGGTTCTGCACCTCAACCAGCATGTGGACCGCACGCGCTATGTACCACAAATTCTCGGCATACGACGCACCCAGCAATTCAAGCAGGATTTCGAAGCCTATACCGCGCTGCTGCAAAAGCTTTATGCCGCCATCATCGACGTATCCGGCAAGCCCATCATCGTCGACGCGTCCAAGTTCGACTCCTCGGGCTTCATCCTCGGCCAGATGCCAGGCATCGAACTGCATGTGCTGCATCTGGTGCGTGACAGCCGCGCCGTTGCTTTCTCCTGGCAGCGCCGCAAAATGCACCGGATGAGCGATGGCCGCGAACGCCCTCAGGTCCGGCGCACACCGGTTCGTGCTGCGCTGGAATGGCTCAAGCTGAACGCACTGGCGGAGGTCATGCGCTGGCACAGTACCAGCTACCAGCGCCTGCGCTATGAGGATTTCATCCAGAATCCCTCGGCGAGCATTGCGCACATTTTGCAGCAAATCGACCAACCCACCGACGAACTCACTCGCTTTCTGTCGCCAACAGGGGTCACCCTCCAGCAGCAGACTCACACCGTTGCCGGCAACCCGAACCGGCTCGATTATGGCGAGATTCCGTTGCGGTTGGACGATGAATGGCAGCGCAAACTGCCGCCACGCGCTTTCGCACTGGTCACGCTGCTCACGCTGCCGGGTCTGCTGCGCTATGGCTATCCCTTAGGCCGCCAGCCCAACGGATGAAATTCGCTGGACACGGGGGTACAATCAAGGCATCCAGACACCCAACACATGCAGGACGCATCGTCATGACTTCCACTTCCGTTGTTGATCTCGCCCGTGAACTGGCCGCCCAGGTGGCCACCCGCGCCGACGCCGCCGACAAAAACGGCAGACTCCCCGCTGAAGATGTGCAGGCGCTCAAGGAATCCGGCTATCTGGCGATCAGTGTGCCACAAGCCTATGGCGGACGCGCGGCCACACTGCGAGAATGTGTCGAGGCCCAGCTTGAACTGGCGCAGGGCAGCGGCTCTACAGCGATGGTTGCCACCATGCCGATCCACATGATCGGGGCGGCACGGGAAAGCCGGCAGTGGTCAGACGAGCATTATGAACGCCTGTGTCGCATCCTGATCGACGGCGGCCTCATCAATTCCTGTGCCAGCGAACCAGCCCTCGGCAGCCCGTCGCGCGGTGGCGTTTTCCATACGCATGCGGTCAAAACGGATGACGGTTACATCGTCAACGGCCACAAGAACTGGTCCACCGGCGGCGCGCACCTGACCCACCTGCTGGTCAGCCTGTCGCTCGACGGCGACGTCGCCCAGTTCCTGATCCCGAACCACGCGCCCGGCATCCGCTGGGAGCCAACCTGGTGCAACGCGCTCAGCCTGCGCGCCAGCGACAGCGATGATGTCTATTTTGAGGATGTGGTGGTGCCAGCGGAGAATCTGCTCAAGCGCAGCGGCACCAGCAACGGCAAACCCGGGCCGAATGCGTGGTTCCCTTTGCTGACTGCTGCCACCTACCTCGGCGTGGCACTGTCTGCCCGGCGCGATACCATTCAGTTTGCGCTGGACCGGGTGCCGACCGCCCTGGGTAAACCCATCGCTACCCTGCCGAAAATTCAACGCCAGATCGGGGAAATGGATGTGGCGTTACAAGCGGCCCGGCTCATGCTGCTTGACGCCGCTTCCGCGTGGGATCAACACACAGCCGATGCGTGGCCCCGAGTCGTCGCAGCCAAACAATTCGCCAATGACACCGCGATCAGCGTGACTGATATGGCGATGCGCGTGGTCGGCGGGCAGGCCATCACCGGAGCGCTGCCATTCGGTCGCTATTATCGGGATGTGCGCGGCAGCATCACCCATCCACCATCCGGCGACACCGCACTGGAAATCGTTGGACGCGCCGCCATTGACCAACTGAGCAACCGGGACGAATCATGAGCGATGCTGATTTGCCTTATCTGTATGTCACAACCACTGGCTGGAAAAGTGGCCGGCCACATGAAATTGAAATCTGGTTTGTGGCGCATGAGGATGCGTTCTACATCGTGGCGGAAAATCGGGAGCGTACGCACTGGGTGCAGAACATTCGCCGCAACCCCGCCATCACCTTCCGCGTAGGTGACCAGTCCTACAGCGGAACCGGGCGCGTCGTCGAAGCCAGCGCCGAACCGGAACGGGTCGCTGCCGTCAGCGCCTTGATGGACGCCAAGTATGACTGGAGCAACGGCCTGATTGTGGAACTCAAACCGAGTGAATAATTACCTCGCCCGATAATTGGCTCAAAAACATCGGTAGAGGCGAACCGGTGTGTCGGCCTGCTGGGAGCACACACGGGCGCTCCCCTACAATTCATACCCACCCCTGTGGGGTTCGGTCTGTGTGTCGGCCCGTCTCTACGTGAACACCAAACGGTTCTTAAATGGCCTGATCGAACAACGTCAGCAGTTGCGTGCCCCGGTGAGTCAACTGGTAGTAAACACGCCTGCCACTGCGATGTGGTTCGACCAGCCCGGCCTGCTGCAAGCGGCTCAGATGCTGGGAAGCAGCTCCGGCGGAAATATCCAGCTGGCGGGCAATCTCACCCGTGTTAGACGGTGTCGCCAGTTTTTGCAGCACCCGCGCCCGGCCCTCGCCCAGCGCCAGTTCCAGCGACGGATTGCGGTCGACCACGTCTGCCCGCCAGTTACCAATACCGCGTGCGCTGTAAATCAGCATCGGGTGCCATTCCGGTTCGATCTGCCAGTGAATGCCCGACCCGCTGAAAATCGACGGGACCAGCTGTAACCCGGTGCCCGTCAAGTGATATTGATCCGGGCAGCGAGAATCGCAGTCTTTATCGAGTTCAATCACCCCATCCTGAAACCGAATCCTGGCCGTATGCAGCCCATTGAGCATGTTCTCCGGGCCATTGAGCGCCATCTGCCGCGCATGGTAAATGACGTCGCCATCGAGTATGGATGTCAGGCTGGACCAATGCGGTTCCATCACTCGCCGCCAGTACAGGCGCAGTTCCTCGACCAGACACAGCAGCGCTTCATGCGGGTAAGTCAGGAAAAAGCGGAGGATATCGGACTCGCCCACATAGAGCATCAACTGTTCAATATTTTTGCGGATGACCACATCCGGCAGAGCCAGTAATTTTTCGATTTCCGGTTCGATATGCAGCTGTACAGTTGTGGGCGTCGGCGTCAGAAAGTCCGGGATATAGCGCGCATCCGGCGCGAGCAAGGTATCCATAAATGGCAGATCAACACCATGCAATGAGCGCAGCGCGTCGTTGACCCACTTCTGGTATGGCCGATGCTTGCCCGGTGAACGTAAGACCCGGTAGCTGATCGCCAGCTCGACCAAAGGATTATAGGCAAAACGGGTTTCCAGCAGATCATCTGGTGTCACATGAATTTTGATGGTCATGGCAGCCGTACAATCCCTCCTCCAATTTGCCTTATCATACACCCGAACAGACGGTCTAGTCTATCGTTTTAGTAAAAACTAAATAAGTTCAGTTTTATGCGCTCCTGTCCTACACTGATAGTGTAACAAGTGGTGTGGAAGACAGGATGAGACATGAACGAGCACACAAACGAACGCTATCTGCTTCAGCAGTATGAATTACAACAAAAACAGTACATCGCGACCGCCCGGCAGCATCGTCTGAAAGCTGAAGTGCTGGCCGCAGCCCGCCAGCAGCGCCAGACCCGGCGGTTGAGCTGGCGTATCCGGCCTTTGGGTGTGCTGCGCAGCCTGTACCGGTTGGTTCAGCCGCAGCCTCAGCCACAGCAGCCCTGCCTGGCAGACCGCACCAAACTGGAGACCGGGCTGCCCTGATGTCGACAACCTCCTCAGCATGAAGGCGGTATGGTGTGCGCATACCGCCTTTGCTTTTGCCTCCGCTGCGACAAAATATACATTTCTGCGTATACAGTATAGTTACTGTCGTGATCGGAGGAATGATTATGAGTCTTGGACGTGCTATTCTGTGTATTATCTTCCCGCCGCTGGCTGTGCTGGATCGTGGCTGCGGCACCGTGCTGATCGTCTTTGCGCTGACGCTGGCCGGGTGGATCCCTGGCGCAGTCGCCGCGCTCATTCTGAACTACATGTCGGAGAACTAGCCACCCGCATATAAACCCGGTTCTGCCTGCGTCGATGTAAACATGCAGGCCTGACCGGCATTGCGAAAGAAGCGGACACCCCTGGCGGACAGTCCGCTTTTGTTTTTGCGAGCCGGGGGTTTTGTCGCCATACTTGTGCGATGCACAAAGGAGACGCGACTATGCAAACCATTCATGATCTCGAAACACCCAGCGTCCTGATCGACCTGGACCGGATGGAGCGAAATATTGCGCGGATGCAGGGTTATTGTGATCATTATGGCCTCAAATTCCGACCGCACATCAAGACGCACAAGATTCCGGCCATCGCCAAAATGCAGCTTGCAGCGGGGGCCGTGGGCATTGCGTGCCAGAAATTGACCGAAGCCCAGGTTTTTATCGACGCTGGCATCAACGACATTCAAATTCCGTATAACATTGTCGGCCCACAGAAAACGGCCCGGCTGGCAGATATGTCGATGTACAACCGCATCACCGTCAGCGCCGATCACCCGTCAGTCGTGCGAGGTTTATCCGAAGCTGCCGCTGCCGCCAATGGCACCATCCGGGTCATGGTCGACCTTGCCACCGAGATTGAACGCACCGGGGCCAGCCCGGATGAAGCTATCGAACTCGCCAAACAGATCGACAGCGACGACCATCTCCATTTCGCCGGTGTGCTGGTGTACCCCAGTTATCCGAGCATCCGCCCCCGCTTGCAGGAACTGCTCGACGGGTTACATCAGGCCGGGATCGGTGTCGACAGTGTCAGCGGTGGTGGCACCGGGGCTGCCTTCACGGCCCACGAAGTGCCCGAACTGACAGAAATCCGCGTGGGGACGTATATCTTTAATGACTGGAATACCATCACCGCCGGTTGGGCCGATGTCGATGATTGCGCCATGACGGTCATGGCAACGGTTGTCAGCCGCCCGGCGGAAAACCGCGCTATTCTGGACAGTGGCAGCAAAACCCTGGCGGCGGATCGAGTGGCGGACGGACATGGCTGTATTCTCGAATACCCGGATGCCCGCATTTACAAGCTGAACGAAGAACATGCTTACGTCGACCTGAGCGCCTGTGAAGATCATCCGGTCATTGGCGAACGTGTTCAGATCGTCCCGGTGCATACCTGTGTGGTATCCAACCTGCACAACCAGCTTTATGGTGTGCGCGGCGAGACGATTGAGGAAGTCTGGGAAGTGGGTGCCAGGGGGCTGGTCTGGTAACTATCAAAAGTTGAAGTGTGTAAACGTCACGCCAAAACCGGTTAGGCAGCCCACCACCTGCATCATATCAGGAAACGTGATCGGCTTCTGGAGATAACAGGCAGGGCTAATGCCCAGTTGTTCAGCCTTCTGCCGCACATCAGCGCTTTCCTGATCATCATCCGCCACGACGATCAGCGGTATATGGCTGAAATGGCGGTTGTTGGCGATATGGGTCCATTCAGCCATGTCATCCGTCACCGCGTCCGCTGCAACAAAGATCAGATGCGGGCGCAGATTGGCCGCATACTCGCCCTCCTGGTTGAGCAGGGCCAACGCCTCCTGACGGTCAGCAACGACGGTAAAATTGTTATGGATTTTGCGGACCTTAAATAATTCCCAGATAGCACCAATCTGGTTGGCGTTGTCTTCGACCCAGAGGATTTCAAGCGGCGTAATCATGGCGTGATGACCTGTGAATAACTATGCGACCTGTTATCTATAGAATCTTATGAATTGTGCTTACAATGACATGGGTTATATGCCCTATTAATAACCCGTCAGATGACTTATAAAACCATGTTATTTGGCCTGGAATAAGGGACGATTGCGGCCCAAAGTTTAATGCCAGATGAGCATTCGCTCAGCGATTTACCACACGAACAGAACCGGGTGTAATATAGTGGCGGTCGTAATGACCAGAAAGTTGCAACAACTTTCCCCTTCCCCCTATATGTGTTGTTGCGGCAGCGCTCGTTGAACAAACGGGCGCTGTTGCTTTTCCCCACAACACAGCGTTTGCACGGTCTTAAAAACGGTTATCCGGTGATGAAGTGAAGTCAGATAAATGCGGAGGGGTGGGAGTGGAGGTGGCGCGAATTGCACGCGCGTCCGAGATACGCCGTTGTCGTCCGGTTTTCACGTATGTGCTGTGCGCCTTCGCGCTACTCGCCGGACAGCGAACCCCGTCGAAACTGGTTCACCCCCATGAAATTATAGTCTACACGAAAATCGTTGGATTGGTATCAGATTGGCCGGTTACTCGAGATTGGCATGGCGGGCAAACATGGCGGTCTGGTCAGTGGTCAAGTCATCCATCAATTGAATCACCACAATATCCAGCAGCAAACCAAGCGCCTGTTCAAACAATGACCCCATCGGCTGCACGGTCTGTCTCTCGTTTTCCGGTGTTTCCAGTTTCGGGCTGGCTGCCGCAATCCGAATCACCGAGTCCGCATATTTCCCAATAGGGGACTCACTGGCAATTGTGATGAGTGACACCTGTGCGTTCAGGTCGTGGGCGCGGCGTGCATAATGGACCAGCGACTCCGTTCGCCCGGAGCCTGAGCCGACAATCAGCAGGTCGCCGGGGTTCACTGCCGGGGTGGTCACACCACCCACCACATGCGCATTCAGGTCCAGGTGCATCAACCGCATGGCAAATGCCTGCATCCGCAAACCGGAACGCCCCTGCCCGGCCACAAAGATGCGGCGCGCATCGAGGATATCCTGCCGCAAGCTGGTCACGGCCTCCGGGTTGACCGACGTCAGGGCCAAACCCAGTTCGTCCATAACCTGCCCGACGAGTTCACGATACTCAGCCATCTTCCCCCCTCATCTTTTCGTGCAAGGCGCGCGCCATTGCTACCGGAGCCTCGGCAGTTGTGATGGCACTACCCACGACCACAATAGCTGGGTGGACTTCGACAATCGCGCCGATGCTGGCGAGGTTGACACCACCGGCGACGGCAAGCTGAGCATCCGGCATCCCAAAGCGCAGGGCACGCAGCATCTCGACCGGCGACTGACTGCGGCGAACATCGTGCGCCGTATGCACGCAAAAATAATCACAGCCCATCATCAGGCATTGATGAATGCGGGCCGCCGGGTCGGGCATTGCCATCAGATCGACCATGACTTCGCCCCCGGCCTGTGCTGCCGCCGCGACGACTCCGGCGATGGTGGCGTCCTGGGCAAAGCCCATAACTGTCACGATGTCGGCCCCAGCCTCGAACGCGATACCCGCTTCGATTTCGCCAGCATCCATGATCTTAAAATCTGCCAGCAAAGGCAGGTCTGGGTGGGCAGCACGCATCGTCCGCAAGGCCTGCGCCCCTTCGCGCTGGACCAGGGGTGTGCCGATCTCGGCAATATCAATCCATGAGCGCACCTGATCCAGCAAGGTCAGGCTGTCCGCCAGCGTACCATCCAGCGCCAGTTGCAATCGCATCCTAATAGCTCCCGGCAAAGGACTGCCAGCGCCCTGTCCCGGTGGCTGGGTCTTCTACCAGCACCAGCAGGTCGGCCCGCTGCGACAGGTCGATCATCCAGCCGCGTTCAAAACGCTGCATGGTGGCGTTACCGCCAGTTTCTGCGCCAGTGCCCCACCCCAGGCCGCTGCGCACGTCCGGGTTATTGCGCCAGATTTTGCCAAAACCGCGGATCGGTTCCACCAGCCCGGCAGGCGGATTCTCGACCCCGCTGGCCGGATCAACCGCCGCATTGAATGTGTCGTCAAAACGCTGTAAACGACCATCGGCGTAGAGCACGTAAATCGGCCCACCGAGCCAGACCATCGCCCCACGCTCGAAGCGTTGTTCAGCGCTGTTAGAGGTCGTCGGCGTCCCCAATGGGCAGCCGATCTGCCCGGCCAGCGATGGCGTCCCAAAAAACAGCGTACCAAACCCATCCGGCGGAAGCTGCGGGCACGATGCAGGCAGGATAGTGCCCCCTACCGGCACAGTCGATTGGTTTACGCCATTGGGCAACGGCGTCGCCGGCATCGGGCGCATTTCCTGAGGCAGCACAGTGACACTGTCCGCCAGCTGCGCCAGCAAAGACAATGCACTCTGGCGCGGCGTCGGGCTGGGCGTCGTGGTCGGTGTCCGCGTGGGTGTGTCGGTAATCGTCATACTGGGCGTGACACTCGGCGTGGGCGAGAGCGTGATTGTCGCCGTAAACGTGCTGGTCGGTGTCAGGGTGTCGGTAGGCGTCACTGTCGGTTCAGCCGTATTAGTCGGGGTGGCGGTCGGCAGTTCCGCCAGCGTCGGCAGTTGGCCCACGTCCTGCGGCACCGGCTCACTCGCACAGGCGGCCAGCAGCCCCAATAGGCAAAGCATCCAGAATCGTTTCATGCGCCGATTATAGCAAGTTGTGCGCAGGCATCGAATAGGCCATGTGGTTCAGCCTCGCAGGGGGATAACGTCATACGTCAGCCACGGCAGGTCGGCATCGCGAACACCGTACCACAAATGCAGGCGATCAACCCGAAATGTGATCGGGGCATAGTTCGGCAGCGCGACGACCGGCTGTTCCACCAGCGTGTCGAATGACGCGACCGTCATATGCGGTTCCAGGTCCGGGCCAAACTGCCCCTCATATGGCGGGTAATCCGGAAAGGTGCTGAAAATGCGCTGAAACACAGCCTGAATCGGGGCGGGATTAGCCGGTTTCATATAGATTACGCCGGGGAATTCGCCATAACCGTTCAACGTCACGTCAAACGGAGGGATGGTATTGCACAGGCGATACAGGGTTTCACACGCTGCTTCTAGCTCTGCGAACGGTACAAACGGGAACATCAGCGTAATGTGCGGACGAAACCGTACGAGGTTCACCATGGCGTACTGGCGCATAATCGGCACAGCGATGGCCTGCACCTCATGAGGCGCAGCAATCACCACGCTGGTCGTCAATTCAAACATCTTCCCCCCAGGGAATTGTGTGTTATAGTTTGCGAGCGGCCTTGCTCAGGAAAACATTATGACCCACATTCTACTGCGTTTTGTGCATATCAGCGACACACACATCAGCCACGATCCGAATTATGTCTCCGACCGTGGCGTGCATCCGACTCGAAATGCCGAAGCCCTGGTAGCCCAAATTAACAACCTGCCCTTCAAGCCGGATTTTGTGCTGCATACCGGCGATGTCATCTATAACCCGGATGAAGCCGCTTACGAAAAAGCCCGCACGGTGCTGGGGCAAATCCGCTATCCGGTCCATTATCTGGCCGGGAACCACGACAGCAGCGAGATGCTCCAGCGCGTGTTTTTGCAGCGCGAAACCGTTCAGCCTGCTTATCACTACCAGTTTGAGGTCAACGGTGTGCAGGTCGTGTGCATGGACAGTACCGGCCCGGCCACGCCACCCAGCGGCACGGTCATCGACGACCAACTGGCATGGCTGCGCAGCATCACCGAAGCGGACGACCCACGCCCACTGGTCGTCGCCGTCCATCACAACACGCTCGAAACCGGCGTGCCCTGGCTGGATACCTTCATGCGCATGGCCAATGGCGACGCCCTGCACGCGGCTTTGCTGCCTGCACGTCATCGTATCCGGGGGGTGTTTTACGGGCACATCCACCAAAACTCGCAGACCCTGCGCGACGGTATTCTGTACAGCAGTGTGCTGGGAAGCTGGTATCAGATCCACAGTTGGCCCGGCCAGACCGAAACCACACTCGAACCGGATGCTGAACCCGGCTTCAATATCGTCACCATTTCAACAGATCAGACGCATATCCGCAATCACCGGTACAGCGTATAAGTTTTCGGTGGTCAGTTCAGGATGATCAGTCAAAATATAATTCATTCACGGGTTTGCGCATGGCCATCAAGTTAAGGTATTTTGCCGCCGAGGGCTAAAGCCACACGGCTTACCATAAAACCAAGCCCACCAGAGGGGGCTCAGCCGCCTGCTTTAGCAAGGCTCAAGGTCTTTTGCTAGCCAGTTGCTTGAGCTGCTGGCGATGGATGACTTATCTTGATAGCTATGCGTTTATTCATGGGCTTGCTCATTTTTTTCGCTGAAAACTGAGAACTGATAACTGACGACTAGAAGGAACTTTTCATGGCAATTGACTACGTAATCGATTACAACTGCGTGCCCAAGCAGACACTCGGCACCGATGGCATACTGGAACGCATCAAAGGCCGTGAACGCGCCGAAACCATCATCGAGCTGTACCGGCAGCATGGCGACGACCGCACCCCCAGCGAAATGGGTTTCGAGATGGTGCGCACTGCCGCTGATGGCAGCGACGAAACCCAGATCATCATCGTGCAGCACCTGCTTGATTCCGCCGATGAACTAATCCCGCTGGCACCGTACTGTGATGGCTGCCCGGCCAACCGCACCGGCGACCCGTTCGGCTGTATGGGGCGCATCGGTTATCCGCTATCGCCCTTTGGCGAAGCATGGATGCTCAACCAGCTGCCGGAGCCGACCGAACCGCTGGTCTGGCTGCTGCTGCGGCAGGGCATCCTCAAGTTCAAGTACGATGGCAGCAGTGTGCGGCCATTACGCGCCGCCGGCACCACCCACTTCAGCGAACAGCGCACGATCCAGCGCGAACTGGGCGAACTGACGGTCAATTCGGATCAGGTCTTCGAGATGACATTTCTGCTGGGGCACATCCAGCCCAACCATGCCGGGATTCTGCTGCTGTTTTTCAACGCCATCCACCGCGACATGGAAGCCGATGAGATCATGAATATTGGCACCATGCCGCCGGAACTGCGCGAACAGTTTGATTTCCGAATCACCGTCAGCGCCGAGGACGACCCCACTACCGCCGAGATCAAGCAGTTTCTGTACGCGCTTTATCTGGCATGGCAGCTCGATGTCCAGATGCTGCTGGATGTTTAAGCTTTTGCCGGACTTATTGTGTGTTTGAGCGCAAAACCCTACAATCTCTATAACGATCAATCGGGAGAATTGGGCGATGCGAATCGAACCGCTGTTCATGCTTCAAGGCTATGAAGTCCCGGCACATCCCTTTTCCAGCCAGTTGGAAGAAGACGTGATTGACGCGGTCTCAACCGGCGTTCAGGCGGAATATCAACAACTGGCCCAGCAGCGGATCATCGGGATGGAATGCCCGGTGCATCATCAATCCGCACAGATCAGCCTTATCTCCGTCGTCTATTCCAAAGCAGACGAAGCCATCGAGGGCGAGTATCAGGTCGAAACCTGCTGCGAAGCTTTCAAGGCTGTGGTGCTGGATTCACTGACGCTGCAATAAATCAAAACGCGTGATTCAGCTTACTGCACACTGGTGATGGCCTGCGGAATCAGTTCGGTGTTGAGCGACCAGTTCCCGGCCAGATCTACCGCCCAGACAGCGAACTCGTAACGCTTGCCCGGTTCGCCGCTGAAGGTCGCCTGCGTCTGGGTGGTGTCTTCCAGCCACGGCTGCCATGTCCCGCCATCGACGCGCACCCACACCAGAAAATAATCAATACCGCTGTCGTCCTGGCCGTTCCAGACAATCGTGAACTGGGCCGGGCTGACCACCGGCAGTGGGGCCATCGTCGTGACGGGCGCGGCCACATCCTGCGCGGGGTCCACCGTCGGGCGCATCACCTGTGTATCGGCGTTCACGTTCGGATTAGTCACCTGCGGGATCGTCTGCGGTGGCTCGAACTGCGGCAGCGCCGGGTTGGTCGTCAGATCGCGCACCGCCTGCTCGACGATAATCATGGGCGGGCCGCCCACCGCTGCGCCATCACCCGCCGCCAGAAACGGGAAGTCATCACGCGTCGCCGGGGGTAAGGTGATGCGGTACAACTCGTCTTCCGGCGTCAGTGTGAAATCCTGTCCATCCAGGGTGTACAGGGTGGCCAGTTGACCCGTCGCCGCCAGATCCAGGACCACCGGTTCGAGGCTGCGATTCCAGGCGACATGAATCCGTTCGCGGGTGGCCTCACGGTTGAAGCTGACCACGACGCCCCGTTCATTGATCAACTGCGCGTCGACCGGTTCAAATGCGCCCACGCCGAATATTTCCGCTAGCAAACGAAAAGCCCCGGCGGATTGTCGCGGCGTGCCCGGCAGCGGGTGCTGGCTGAAACACGATGATTCGCGTGTGTTGCGAAACAGACCATGCGCATCGCCCCAGCAGGGGCCACCCCCCACGCACAGACTGCCATCATTCGGCGGAAAGTCGGTGCCGCCGGCCTGATTGCCGCAGTCATCGTAGAGCTGATGCACCATGACGACTTCGGCCCCGGCAGCCCACGCCAGGACCGCGCTCTGGACGATAAATGCCGCCTGCTGCTGGGTGGTGGCGCGCAGCACACGCTCGGTCGGGGTGCTCGCCGCCCATGTCGGGCCGGGGTAATCGTTCCAGACGGGCACACCGGTTTCGTTCAACCAGATACGCCGCGCCAGCCCGTGCGTTGCCAGAATATTTTTGACATGATCCACAATCAGGCCGCTGCGCCGCGCATACGTGTAGCTGTGCGCTGCTACAATATCCATGTACCAGTTGTACTGCGCCGCCTGCGGGTCTGCGGCGATCAGGTTGAGGGCGCGCGCCAGAAAATTGTCGGCGTTATCCGTACTGTAGGCCAGCCCGCCAAACATCACATCGGCATTGGGGTCCGCCTGATGTGCCGCCAGATACGTCACCTTCAGCAGCCGGACATAATCCGCCACCGAACGCGTCCAGAACATCGAAAAATCCGGCTCGTTCCACGCCTCCCACACACGAATGCCCCAATCTGGCGGCCAGCCCTGCGCCTGTGCCAGCGTGCCACCGGGCCGGTAGCGTTCGACCGCCGCATAGACAAACATGGCCCAGGTATTGGCCGGATTGATGAGTTTGCCGGGGCCGGGTGTATCGGTATTATCATGAAAGATGGGGGCTGTCAGGCCGGCAATGTCCTGCTGGCCGAGGAATATCGCGTTGATATTAAGGCCGTGGCGCAGGTCTTCATGAACCAACGGGTCATACATCGCCCAGTTGTACTGGCCGGGGCTGATCTCGACCCGTTCGCGGTACAGCGGCCAGCGGTTCCAACCCGCCCCCAGGAACAACCCCTGCTGGTAGCGTTCTTCCCTGATGGGCGCATCCGCTGAGTTAATAAACGTGATGCCCAGACGCGGCGCGAGGATGTAATTATCGGTTCGTGGCGGCGTAGTCGGCAGCGGCACCTGCCCCATCAGCACCAGAGCCATAAAGATCAGAAACGGCAGTTTGACTAAATAGGGTGATGAAACCAAAAAAGCAACTATATTCTTTTTCTTCGCCTGTGCGGCGTGGCTGTTATTCGCTGTCACGCCGTTCCTGCCACATGCTGTCAAACTGTTTCGCCCAGTATTCAAACCAGTGCTGCGACTGCTGGCGCGTGATCACGATATGCATCCGGTCGGTAATCTGGTCCGTATCGTAGCCATGAAACTCGACCACCAACCGGCCTTGAACACCATCGGGGTCCACCACCACCAGGCTAAAACCCGGATTATAGTCGATCATGCCGAATTCCAGGGTGCCCGTCTCGAGGCTGCCCGCCAGGCCAGTTAAGGTGCGCATGGATGTTTGTATATCGTCATCGAGACGGTGGACAGCGTTGTACTGGCGCGGCAGCACATGCATCTGCGGCGAATCCGGATGCTGCATCAGAATGCGCACACTGCCGCCCTTGTTGAGAATTTCACGCCGGATGTCGGGGTCGTTGCGCAGGATATTGCCCACCGATGGGCCATAAATCCATAACTCCTTGCCACCCCGGATAAATTCGCGCAGTGGGGTAAAGCTCTGGCGGTCTTCCAGCACCGAGTCCAGGTCCACCTGTGCTTCAGTGGGTTTGGTCGTCTGGAACACCAGCAGGGCCAGCGCCGCCAGAATGACCGCCAGTTTCATGCTATCCGTAACCGCATCATCCACCAGCCCCACCACCGCCAGGACCAGCGCCACCGCCGTCACCGCATAACTTTCGAGATGACGACCTTCGGCGATGTCCTTGAATATGCGGGTCAGAAGCCGGGTGATGCTGCGCATGTGTCCCCCTTATGACATCGTGTCGAAGTGGCGCTGGAACGACTGGCACAGCCCTGGCGCCGTCGCGGCGTAAATGTAGTGGATGGTTTCGCCTTCGCGCTGGATTGTGCCGGACCCGAAGCAGGGTTCAATCGTCACGGCCTGCGCCGAAAACCGCTCCGAACCACCCAGGGCACAGTTGAGGAAGTTGCGCCCCACACGGTCCTCATTCACCACCGCCAATGCGCCCACACTCGGAATCTGGCCTTGCAGCACCTGCGAGATGTCATCTTCAGTGTAGACATTGGCCGCCACTGCGCCCACATTCTGATAGCACTGGATCATATCGTCAATTTTGGCGATGCCGGCGGCCAGGGCCGGGTTGCCACTGATGAGCGATGCACCACCGCCGACAGCTGTGATTGCGTCCGTGATGTTGTTGGTATCGGTGCGGGTGTAACCAGCGATATCGGGTAGAAAGCTCTGGGCAGACGTCGTTTGGTTGGCTGTATCTCCGGTCGGGCCTGTGTTCAGGCTGAAGGTGCAGGCCAGGACAATAAAAGCTGCGGCAAGTATCCAGCGAATATGCTTAATCATTAATCGACCTTTCCGTTCCTTATTGGAATGAACCATCTTCATGCGTTTCGCTTTCGAGCACGGGCTGTTCAGCCGTCTTTTTTTCGCGGCGGTCGAGCAGCCAGCTTTCCAGGAAAATCAGGATAATGCCAATCACGATCGCGTGGTCTGCGAGATTGGAAACATTGGAGACAACACCCGGAATCTGGTAGTGGATAAAATCCACCACATAGCCATATTGCAGGCGGTCGAGCGCATTCCCCAGGGCGCCGCCGCAAACCAGCCCGACGGCAAACCGCATCAGACGACCATTCGCCGGGATGCGCGGGTAGAAGTAGATCATCGAAACCACCACCACCAGTGCGATCACCAGAATGAGGTTGCCCGCAAACGGCAGAAAACCAAACGCGGCGCCTGTATTCTGACTATACGTAATCTGGAAAAAAGGGACCAGCGCTGGCACAGGCCGCACCGTTTCATAAAGCGATAAGGAATTGATCACGAGCAGCTTGGTAGCCTGGTCAATCACGAGTATCACCACGATCAACCCAAAGAGTGAAAGCCAACGGCGTCGCATTGTTACCCTGTCTGTATACCGGTAAAGCACGATTGTATTATACGCCTTTCATTTGAGACCAGTTGCAATACCCCCAAAATACGGGGCAAAACACGCCCGCCTCTATCACACAGCGTAACTTGACTATTTCTTGACACACAGCCCGATGATCTTGTCTCCATCTTGACGCGAAGGCATATACAATCGGGTCAATCAGATCCTCATCAGGTTATGCCGAGAGACGGACGTATGCAACCAAACGCGTATCATCATCAAAGAAGTGCCTGGTATCTGTGGCTGATTGGTGGCTCGATACCGGTTGTCATTCTGATTGGATCGTACTATCACTGGTCTATGGAACTGATTGTGTGTTATGCCGTCATCGTCGGGCTGGTCTTCGGTGCCATGACCATCTGGCATCGGGCCAACCAGCACGTGACCGGCACGGAATGGTGGCAGGATGACAGCGCATCAGGCTGGCGAGGTTTTTAACCCTGAATAATAAATTTCTATCACAGGTGTTGGTACAATGAGGGCATGAATGAATCGTCCCCATCTCTCACACCCGGGGCGCCGGGCAAACTGCGTATCTTCCTGGGGTACGCGGCTGGCGTAGGCAAAACATACGCCATGCTGGAGGCTGCCCATCGACGGCAAGCTGAGGGAGCAGACGTTGTCCTCGCCTATGTAGACACCCACCACCTGCCGGAAACCGAAGCGCTGGCTGCTGGCTTTGAAACCATGCCCCATCGCCTTGCCACGCAGCAGGATATCACCACCGACGAAATGGATGTGCAGGCGGTGCTGGCCCGCAAGCCAGACATCGCCCTGGTTGACGAACTGGCTCATGTCAACCCGCCTGATTCGCTGCACAGCCGCCGTTATCAGGACGTTGAAGAGCTTTTGAGCGCAGGGATCGATGTTTATACCACTGTCAATGTGCAGCATATCGAAAGTCTGAATGATATTGTGACCCAGATTACCGGCATCACGGTTGAGGACACCGTGCCCGACCGTATTTTCGACGAGGCGGATCAGGTGGAACTGATCGACATGCTGCCTGAAGATCTGCTGCAACGCCTGCGCAACGGCGGCATTCATATTCCCGATCAGGGCGCACGCATGATGCACAAGCTGTTTCGCCCCGGCAATCTGACCGCCCTGCGCGAAATGGCCATGCGGCAAACGGCGCGGCGTATTGATGACCAGATGCGCGCCTACATGCAGACCAAGTCCATCGCTGGTCCCTGGGCCGCCAGCGAACGCTTGCTGGTGTGTATCAGCGCCAGCCCGCTGAGCACCCGTTTGATTCGGGCGGGGTGCCGGCTGGCCAAAGAACTGGATGCCCCCTGGCATGCGGTCTATGTCGAGACACCCTCTCAGATGTCGATTAGCCAGGATGATCGGGCGCGGCTGAACCAGACCATGAGCCTGGCGGAAGGGCTGGGCGCAAAGGTCATGACCATCACCGGTCAGTCGATTGCTGATGCCCTGATTCAATTCGCGCGCCAGAACAACATCACCAAAATTATTATCGGCCAGCCCCTGCGTTCCCGCTGGCAGGAACTGATTTATGGCTCGGTCGTCAGCCGGCTGATCAAGCAAAGCGGGCCAATTGATATCTACGTGATGAACAGCGGTGCCGACACCCCCTCGGTGAACCCGGTCCGTGGCCACGCGCATCTGAAGCCCCATTTCAACAAATACTTGCAGACCGCCATTGTCATTGCACTCATCACTATTCTCGGCAGCCTGATACATATGCTGCTGACGCTGAACCCGGCTGATCTGGTGATGTTTTATCTGGCGGCGGTCGTGATTGTCGCGCTGCGCCTGGGCTATGGGCCAGCGGTGATGACCGCATTTGCCAGTGTGATTGTACTCAATTTCTTTTTTGTGCCACCACAACTGACATTCCATGTCGATGAAGCCGAATATCTGCTGACTTTTGTCGGCCTGATCGTGACCGGTGTGGTGATCGCCAACCTGACCTCGCGGGCGCGCCAGCAGACCGAGGCCGCCCAGCGCCGCGAGCGTGAAACCGCCCAGCTCTATTCGCTCAGCCGGGAACTGGTGGCTTCGGTTGACCTGAACACGATTATTCAGACGATCCTGGAGCATGTCCAGCAAACGTTTCAGAGCGACGCCGCGATCTTTTTGCCGCAGGACAACATACTAAACCGGCGCGCCGCCTCACCCGGTTACCAACCGGACCCGGACGAACAGCGCATCGCGACATGGGCCTTCGAGCATTCCCGTCCTGCCGGGGCCAGCACCCAGACCATGCGTACCGCCAACGCACGCTACGTGCCACTCAAGACCGCCCAGAAAACGATTGGCATCCTCAGCCTGATGGTGGAGGAGCCTGTGCCGCTGGAAAAACAGCGCCTGATCGACGCCTTTGCGACGCAGGCCGCGCTGGCAATCGACGCCTCACGCCTGAGCGACGAAGCCCGCCAGGCCCAGCTTTTACGCGAAAAGGAAAAGCTGCAATCCGCCCTGCTCAACTCGATCTCGCACGATTTGCGCACGCCGCTGGTATCGATTACCGGCTCGCTGAGCACCCTGCGCGATAGTAACGCCAGCTATGATGCGACCGCCGTGCGTGAACTGCTGGATGGCGCGTACATGGAAGCGGAACGCCTGAACCGGCTGGTCGGCAACCTGCTGGATATGTCCCGGCTGGATTCCGGCTCGCTCAAGCTGAAGCGCGAACCATACGACATGCAGGAGATTATCGGCGTCGCCCGGTCCCAACTGCGCAACCGGCTGGAAAACCGTACCATTCACATCAACCTGCCCAATGACCTGCCCCTGATCCCGGTTGATCTGGTGCTGTTTGCGCAGGTCATTGTCAACCTGATCGACAACGCGCTAAAGTATTCCGAACCGGATACCGCGCTCGACATCTGGGCAGAGCAGCAGGGCGACGCGGTCGAAATCGGCATCGCGGACCGGGGCATCGGTATCCCGGAAGATGAGTTGCCCTATATTTTTGAGAAGTTTTACCGGACCCGCATTACCAACGGGCATGGCGGCAGCGGGCTGGGGCTGTCGATCTGCCAGGGCATTGTCGAGGCGCATGGCGGCACCATTCGGGCAGAGCCACGCGACGGCGGCGGCACCTGCTTTATCATTCGTTTACCAGTCAACTAGATGGGTGGGAAATTATGAGCAAGCTGTCCGTTCTGATCGTCGACGATGAACATGCAATCCGGCGTTTTTTGCGCACATCGCTGGGGGCTCAAGGCTACGACGTGCATGAAGTGGCGACCGGCGAAGACGCCATCCGGCAGGCGGTGAACTTGCAGCCGGACCTCATCATCCTTGATCTGGGATTGCCCGACATCAACGGCATCGAAGTAACCCGCCGCATCCGCGAATGGACCCACACCCCCATCGTGATTTTATCCGTGCATGACCAGGACACGGACAAGATTGAAGCACTGGATGCCGGGGCCGATGACTACCTGACCAAGCCGTTCAGCGTGGGCGAATTAATGGCGCGGCTGCGGGTTGCCATGCGTCACGCGCATAAAGGTGACGAAGAACCGATTTTCCGCACCGGCAACCTGAGCGTCGACCTGGCTGCCCGGATTGTCACGTTCGAAGGCGAAGAACTTCAGCTGACCCCGACCGAATACGATCTGCTGCGTGTGCTGGTCCAGTACGCCGGGCGCGTGCTCACCCATCAGCAGCTCCTCAAGGAAGTGCGCGGCGTAGGCTACCAGACCGAAACGCACTTGCTGCGCGTCCATATGAGCAACCTGCGGCGCAAGATCGAGCACGACCCGACCAACCCGCAGTATATCCTCACCGAACCGGGTGTGGGGTACCGGCTGGTGGTGGATGCCTACGCCGACGAACATCTGTCCAACGCCTGACACACAGACGATCCACAGAAATTATCCGATCTCAACGCGCCCGATACGCTCGGCGGTGCGCCCTGCGTGTTGGTTTCAGGCAACTTGACACTTTCTTGATGTCCCCCGAAAAAGTCTTGACCCTTTCTTGACCCGCATTTTGCTATCGTAATGCTCAATAACAGTCCACTGTTGGGCTGTGTTCGGTATTAGTGTGTCTAAAGCTGGAGAGCGCCTTCTATGGCAATCAACATGAATGATTTTAAGCGCGTACTGATCGGGAAACCATTCCCGACCAGCCAGGAAATCCACGAACGGCTGGACAAGGTGCGTGGACTCGCGGTATTCGCATCGGACCCAATCAGCAGTAATGCTTATGCGACCGAAGCCATCATGGGTGTGCTGATCGTTCTGGGCAGCAGTGCACTCTCTCTCACGTTACCGCTGGCAATGGGCGTTGCGGCGCTGGTGCTGATGGTGATCTTCAGCTACATTCAGACCATCCTGCATTACCCTGATGGTGGCGGGGCCTATACTGTCGCGAAAGATAATCTGGGCCGCATCCCGTCGCTGCTGGCGGCTGGCGCGCTGCTGACGGATTACATCCTCACCGTGTCCGTATCTGTCTCGGCAGGTGTGCGCGCCGTCACGTCCGCCGTCCCGGAGGCATATGATTACCGCGTCGCCATCGCCCTGATCGCCATTGCCCTCATCACCTGGATCAACCTGCGCGGCGTGCGCGAGAGTGGCACCATCTTCGCGTTCCCGACTTACGCCTTCGTGATCGGTGTACTGGTCACCATTGTCGTGGGTTTGGTCCGTCATTTTCAGATTCTGGGCGCTGCCCCGCTGCCCCTGCACGAAGAATTTATCCAGCCAGCCGAGACGTTCACCGGCTTTGCCTATATCTGGCTGCTGCTGCGCGCCTTCGCAGGTGGCTGTACGGCCCTGACCGGTATCGAAGCGATCAGCAACGGCGTCAAGGCCTTCAAACCGCCGGAGTCCAAAAATGCGGCCATGACCATGGTGGCGATGGGCGTGATTGCCATGTCGCTGTTCCTGGGCATCACCTTTCTGGCAACCCACATGCAGATCGTACCCGTTGAACACGGCGAAAGTGTCCTGTCGCAGATGACACGCCAGATCAGCGGCGGTGGTATCCTGTATTACTGGGTCCAGATCTTCACCGCGCTCATCCTGTTTCTGGCCGCCAACACCGGTTATCAGGACTTTCCGCGCCTCAGCTCTTTCCTGGCAAAAGATGGGTTCCTGCCCCGCTGGATGCAGAACCGTGGTGACCGGCTGGTGTACAGTTCCGGCATCCTTGTGCTCATGGTCATCTCAGCGCTGATCGTCATCATTTTCCAGGCAAACGAAATTGCCATGCTGCCGCTTTACGCGCTCGGTGTGATGCTCAGTTTCACCCTGTCACAGACGGGTATGTCGCGACTGATGAGCAAAGTCGGCAAGCTAAAACCCGGCGAATCCGCGCATACGGGCGTAACCACCATTCACTATGAATCGGGCTGGCGCTGGAAAAAAGCGGTCAATACGCTGGGCGCTATTACCACCGGTGTCGTGTTCGTTATTCTGGTCGCCACCAAATTTGTCGATGGCGCCTGGATTGTGGTGCTGGCGATCCCGCTGCTGGTATTCATGTTCTACAAAATACATGAACACTATACGACCGTTGCCCATGCGCTGACGACAGAGGAATTCTGCGAGGAAGACCTGCTTGAAGTGGCCAATGTGGTCATCGTCCCGATTGCCGATGTGCATCGGGGTACCCTGCGGGCGCTGCAATATGCCAAGCGCATTGGTGACGATGTGCGGGCGATCTGTGTCGCCACCACGCCGCAGGTTCACGAACGGATCGAGAGCCGGTGGGCGCGGTTTCCGGAACTGACCGAAGGCATTGAACTGGTCATCATCGACTATGACTACCGCGACATTCTGACGCCGATTGTGAACTACATCGACAATGTCAACCGCGAGGAATTCAAAAAGCAGTTGATTACCATTGTCATCCCGGAATTCGTCCCCGCGAATCGTGGCGCGACCATCCTGCACAATCAAACAGCGAATATCCTGCGCAGCCGGTTACACGCTCAGGAAGATGTGGTGGTCATTGACGTGCCTTACCATATCGGGCCGCAAGAAGACCGCGTCTAACCAAGCAAGACAAAAACGCAGGGTAACGGTTTATCGTCGTTACCCTGCCTGTTCGTTCTTTAGGTACTGTTGACATTTCAATTTGAGGGCAAGATCGGCTTCCCGCTTACCCTATATCCCTCTCCCTTATAGAGAGGGACTTCAAAAACCGTTCTTCTCCCCTTCGCCCTGAGGGATACATAGGGGTCGGTCGGAGCCGACTGGAGGCAGCAAAGCTGCCCCTGAGTGGGGATGAGGGCCGACACACAGATTGGCCCCTACAGATGTGGGCACTTTTGATCGGGTTGGTCGATTAGTTATAATGCGGCAGAATGTGCTGCTCGTAAAAATCGAAAAACACATCCTGATCCGGGCCAACCTGGTGAATATAAACGTGGTCAATGCCCGCGTCGATATACTCCTGAATTTTAGCCCGGTGTGCATCCACATCATTACCGCAAACCACCGACTCAGCCACATCTTCCTCACGGACCAGTTTGGCCACCTGCTCGAAGTGCGCTGGCGTGGGCAGCATCTGGCTGATCTCGCCTTGAATGCCAGCATTCGGCCACCACTCATGCGCAATTTTCCGCGCTTCCTCGGCGTCCTGGTGGCAGCACACAGTGATCTGCCCATAAACCGGACGCTGTGTCGGGCTGCCAGACCGGAACTGTTCCACGATGTCGGCATCGGCGCTCACCATAACCAGGCCATCACCAATGCGGGAAGCCAGCTCAGCCGATTTTTCGCCAGCCGCAGCCACCATAATCGGCGGCAGTTTGTCCGGCAGCGTGTAGATGCGTGCATTTTCTACGGTGTAGTAGTTCCCATAGTAGGTGACGCTCTCGCCTTCCCACAACATACGAATCACATCCACCGCTTCTTCGAGCATTTCGGCACGCTGATCATAGGCCGGCCAGTGATCGCCCAGAATGTGCTCGTTCAGGTTTTCGCCCGTGCCCACCCCCAGGTAAAACCGCCCTGGCATCATGGAGGCAGCCGTCGCAGCCGCCTGGGCAATAATCGCCGGATGAATACGCACAGTCGGGCAGGTCACGCCAGTACCCAGACTGATCCGGTCCGTCGCGTGAGCGACACCGCCAATGACTCCCCAGACGAAAACGCTTTCGCCCTGCTTGTCCACCCAGGGGTGAAAATGATCCGATATCGACACAAACTCAAAACCCAGTGATTCCGCTTTCTGGGCGTGGCGTACCAGATCGTTTGGTTTATGTTCTTCACCGGAAAGGGTATAACCCAAAGTAACCATCATTTCTTCCTTCAATTGTCATGCAGCTGTCACGATAGCCTGAGCTTATAAGAACCTGCTCATCGCTGACAGCGGACAACTGGTGGGTTACTCACTCAGTCAACCGGGTATATTTTTGCCGGTCAGGTTCCGAAATCGTGGCCAGGGTGGCAGGGGGTTGCGCCGTTCGAGAAAGCACTGTCAGGCTCCCATCCGTCTCCAGCACCACCGCCCCGGCGTCCGCCAGGTCGTGAATATCGTTAGACCGCAGCACCGCATAAATATCATCTTCACTGATCCGTTCACGTCGCATCGGTGCAGCCAGCATTTCCCCCTGATAAACCAGCAGCGCCGGTTCACCCTTAATCACACGCTCGGCAGCCTTGCTGCGAATCGTCCACCAGGCGATCAGATATTGCAGAATTGCCAGCAGGCCGATGGCCGCGACGCCTTCGACCAGCGCGACATCTTTCGAGATTACAATGGTGGCAAATAACGAACCGAGCGCAACGGTAATGACATAATCGAACATGTTCATTTTCGATAATGTACGTTTACCGGAAACGCGCAGGATGATGATTAAAGCCGCATACGTCAACACGCCGCTGATCAGCACGCGCGCGACCCCTTCCCAACCATTAAAGAACATATCAACCCCTTTCATCAAGCTTGCATCAATTTTAGGGAACAATACCGTATCTGAACGGGGTCAACTGACCAAAGGCAAATAGGCAACCCGAACCATGCTGTGTACTGGAGACGTGGCAAAATCCTGTCAATTAATGAGCAGGGTCGCTTTGTACGCAAAACGTAATGTTTGAAAATTTTGTGAATAAAGTAAAGCACCCCTTTTCTTCACTTTGTAACACGGTTATGCTTGAGACAACATTGAGCGCGAGGAGACACATCACAATGCAGCAATATAACAATTTTGGAACGATCTTGCTTGTTGATGACCACCTATCTCTTTTACGCAGTACCGCTTTTCTGCTGGACGTCACCGGCTTCAGTGTGATCACCGCGACCAACGGGGCAGAAGCTCTCAAACTGATGGAAACCTGCCGTCCGGACTTTATCATCTCGGATGTGGACATGCCGGTCATGGACGGGTTTGACTTCCTTCAGGCCGTCCGCCAGGATTACCGCTGGCGCAGAATTCCGTTCATGTTCGCCTCCGAACAATATGAGCTGGAAGACCTGCTGTACGGGCTGGACCTGGGCGCAAACGATTATATTCCGAAGCCATTTGATATTTACGATATTCTCGACGGTATCCAGCGCACCGCCCCCCAGCTGATTAAATCGCACCACCGCATGGCCAGCTAGACAACCCACAGCACCGTTATCATTTCATCTCATTCCTATTATCTGGGAAGTCGCCTGTGGGCGACTTTTCGCGTTCAGGGGGTCTGTGCTAACATCAAGAAAAATGTTGAACCCCCAAAGCGAACCGCATGATCGCATCATTTCAGAAATTATTGAACATCCGACCCGATGAGGGACGCCCGGTCCTGATTCTGACAGCCTACTATTTTTTTATCACCGCCACCGCCATTGCCGGGCGCTCCGTCAGCAATGCGCTGTTTTTCAGCCGTGTCGAAAATGCCGATTCAATCTTCCCGTTTATGTTGATCACGGTCACGCTGGCGGGCGTGGTCACCATGCAGCTTTATACCCGGCTGGCAAAACGTGTGAGTCTGCTGCGCCTGCTGACCATCACCGGCCTGTTTTTCGCCGGGGGGCTGGTGCTGCTGCGCCTGCTGATCGCCCAGGCCTGGGCACCCTATGCCCTGTTCGTCTTCATGGAAGTGGTCAACATCGTCATCTTCTTCCAGTTCTATATTTTCGCGGGCACCATCTTTGATACGCGACAGGCCAAACGCATCTTCGGCATTCTGGGGGTGGGCGGTGCGGTCGCCAGTATCGTCAGCGGTTTGGCGCTGCGGCCTTTTACCAGCGCCTTTGGGTCCGAAGCAGCGCTGCTGCTGACCAGTGGGTTTATCCTGCTGTGGGTGCTGATGATCTGGCTGGCACGGCGCTATTCTCACCAACCCGAACCACCCGCCCGCTCCGCTGATTCCGACGCCACCACCGCGCCAGGTCGTATCGACGGCTATCTGAAAAGCATGGCCGTGGTCATCGCCTCGACCATCCTGGTCGCCACCATTGTCGAGTATCAATTTAAAGTTATTTCAACGCGCGATGTCGCCGATGCGGCTGAGCTGACGGCGTTTTTCGGTTCGTTCTTTGCACTGGTGGGCTTCTTCCAGATCATCATTCGCCTGTTCGTGGTCAGCAAGCTGCTGTCACGGTTTGGCCTGCTGGCCGGGCTGGTGCTGCTGCCGGTGGCGCTGGCAGTCAGTTCGATTCTGGTGCTGGTCAACCCGGTCATGATCGCGGCAGTACTGCTGAAAGCCGTTGATCAGGTGCTGCGCTACACGCTCAACGAAACCTCGATGGAACTGCTGTGGGTGCCGATCCCGCCCCAGCGCAAGCTGGCTGTCAAACCCATCATCAATGGCACCATCCCGACAGTCTTGCAGGGCATAGCAGGCCTGATGATCTTTTTTATCGTCGCCAGCTTCGAGGTTCGCGCACTCAGCGTGGCCGTGCTGATCATTATTGCCATCTGGATACCGATGACCATCCGCCTGCGCAAAGGCTATATCGATGAACTCATGAAAAGTATCCAGCAGCACGAACTGGCGCTGGAAGACCTGAACATCGACGCCGCCGACGCCACCACCATCCACATTATCGACCACAGCCTCAACAGCAGCGATGAGGTGGAGCAGGCATTTACGCTCGGCATCATCGAGAATTTTAATGTTGCGCCCTGGGCCAGGACACTGAACCGCCTGTTCCAGTCGAGTGACAGCTACTTCATTCGCCAGAAAATCCTGGATATGGCCGCCGGGCAGCCTGCCATTATCAGTAACGACATGCTGCGTACCCTCATCGAAAATGAACAGGCCGACCTGATCGACGAAGCGATCCGCGCTGCCGGGCAACGCAGCATGACCGAAATTATCCCGGCGCTTGAACATTATCTCGACCCGGACCATAAAAGCGCACCAGCCATCAAAGCGGCGGCGGCCCATGCCGTACTGACGATGAATCAGGGGCCCATCGAACGCGCCCAGGACACGCTGCGCGAGATGATGGAAAACCCGGACGCCAATGAAAGCGCGCTGGCGCTGCGGACTCTATCGCGGCTGCCCACCGCGATGGCATCAACCGTCGTTCACGAATCAGCCGTGCGCGAAATGCTGCACAGCCGGTCCACCCGTGCCCGCCGCTTCATCCTCGAAATGGTGGTCAGCCCCGGCTACTGGGCACAGGAAAAACCGGCGGATAACGAAACCATTCTGTCCGTCGCGCTCAACCTCGAAAAAACCGCCACGCAGCCGGTAGCCATGCAGGTCATGCGCAATTACCCAGATGCGCACGTGATCGAGGTACTGACGGCTATCCTGCGCGATAAAGGCTCGTCGACCGCGCTGAAACAGGGTATTCTGCGGGCGCTGGCGGATTATCCGACACCAGAGGTCGCCGCCGCGATTATTGACCAGATGCGCGCCACCCAGCTTGACCTGTTCACCGAGTCCGCCATCACCCTGCTGCACATTGCCCGCCAACAACCGCTGGATGAAACCCTGCTCCAGCGGCTAAACGGCGAACTGCTGGAAATCGCCCGCGTGATCTACCGCAATTACCAGCTGCTGCAAATCATCGGCCCGGACGAACCCCTGCTAGCGGAGATCATCCGGCAGGAAATTGACGCCGCCCTGCCCGCCCTGCTCAAGCTGGCCGTTATGGACGTGCCCCAAACCCAGATCGAAACCATCATCGCCCAGTTGCAGGCTCCGGCTATGCTGGCGAACATTCTCGAAATTTTTGACAATGTGCTCTCGCGGTCCGAACGGGACATGATTATCCCCCTGTTCGAGCAGCACACCGCCGCAGAACTGGCCGCGCTGGGGAACCGCTATTTCGGCGCGCTCACGCAGGATGCACAGCAGCAGATTGAGTCCTACATTTTTTCATCCAACCGGTGGCATTCGGTGGTGGCGCTCGATTACACCCTGCGCCATCAACCTGCCGACGCGCTGGCACAACTCAACTGGCACCGCGTACCAACCACAACGGCCAACAAACAGCTCATCGGCCAGCACCTGCGCCACAACGGGCTGTCCGACACGGTGCCCGACCTGCTGTTTCCGCCTCATTTTGGAGAAGATGCGATGTATACCACCCTCGAAAAAACCATTCTGCTGCGCGGCGTTCTGCTGTTCAAGGACATCCCCGCCGCCGAGATCTTCCACATTGCCCAGATCACCGAGGAAACAACCGTCGCCAGTGGTGAAGCACTGTTCCACGAAGGCGACGCCGGCGACAGCCTGTATATCATCGCAGCCGGGCGTATCCGCATCCATACCGGCAGTCAGCAGCTTGCCGTGTTCGGCAAAGGCGATACACTGGGCGAAATGGCCGTGTTCGACAACCTGCCCCGGTCGGCCACCGCCACCGCACTGGAAGACACCACCCTGCTGCGAATCAGCCGCGAACCGTTCTTCGAGGTGATGGCAACCCGTATCGAGATCATGCAAAGTATCGTGCGCACCCTCAGCCTGCGTGTGCGGGCCGCCAACGAACAACTGAGCGCGAGCGCCTGACCCCTGCGCTTACCCTTCGTTTTGGCGGTGCTGGCTGGCACACACCGCGGCGCATCGCTACCATTCCCACCATGTTCACACACCACAGGCAAACCGTGTTCTACAGCCTCGCGCTGCTGCTGATTCTGCTGCTCGCGGGTTATCTGCGGCTGCATCGAGTCGAGCTCACACCGGGCTGGTTCAGCGATGAAGGCACCCATCTGGCAATTGCGCGGCATCTGCGCGAGGGTCAGGTGCAGTATTTCGCGCTCAACCAATCAACGCTGCTGGTGGCGCGTCTGCCCCTGTTCGAACTGGTGTTGGCCGGTGCGGTCAGGGTCTTTGGCCTGAGCATGACCACTTTGCGAACCCTCACCGGGCTGCTGGGAGTCGTGTCGGTGGGACTGCTGTATGGCGTCACCAGCTACACGCTGAACCGTCGGGTGGCGCTGCTGGCGGCTTTCATGCTGGCGATTTACCCGCAGGCGGTGCTCTACAGCCGTTTTGGCTTCAGCTACAACCTGCTGGCGCCGCTGATGTTGTTGGTGCTGCCGGGCCTGACGCGCTATCGACACACCGGGCGGCGGCGCTGGCTGATACTGGCGGCTGGCTGTGTGGGGCTGGGTTTGACATCCGACGTCATGATGGGAATTGTGATTGTACCGGTGCTGCTCGTCAGCCTGTGGACGCGCAAACGGGATGTTTTATGGGCCGGGCTGTTGATGGCGCTGCCATTTGCGATCTATGCGGGCATCATGCTGCTAACGGTGCCGGATGCGTTTCTGTTCGACCTGCGCTACACGCTCACGCGGCTGGGCGGCACATCGCTGCTGGAACAGGCACGCGAACTGGCCCTCAATTACACTATTCTGCTCTCGCAGGATTACTGGATGATCGCCGGGTTGATCGGGCTGTTTCTGCTGCCGGGGCGGAACCTGCGCGTGATCGCGCTGGGTTTGCTGCTGCTGCCAATTCTGCTGCTGGGGCGCACCGTCGCCCTGCATAACCTGAGCGCCTACTACACCATTCCGCTGCTGCCGCTGGTCGCATTGGGCGCAGGCCAATTTGCAGAGCGTGCCTTCATAACTATTGCATCAGCCATAAACACACGATGGGCGGCCCATGCACTGGCGGCGCTGCTCATCTTGACGCCACTGGTCACGATAACCTGGCTGACCATCGACAAGGTCAACCATTTTTACCCGACCGCCATCGACCCCTTCCTGCTTGATGCGGAAACCACCCGGCAGACAGCGCATTTTATCAACACACACAGCCAACCCGACGACCTGACCATCGCATCGCCGGGGGTTGGCTGGCTGCTGGAAAATCACACTGCTGATTTTCAGATGGCCGCGGCGGCAGAAGGCGCGATCACACCGCACCTGCCACCCAATATCCCCGCTGACCGCTGGGCCTTTGATCCACGTTACGCGCAGGCGAAATTCGTCGTGGTCGACCCGCTGTGGACGACATGGGGCGCGGTCCACATCCCGGCGGTAGCGAACTTGCTGGTCGAGGTCGAAGGTTGGCCGCTGGTCTACGAGGCGGGGGCTATCCGCGTCTACGAAAACCCGTCTCAGACGACCGGAATCCCCAGGTCGGATGCGCCGCGTTCGGAAGTGGTCGCGTCGGGGTAATAGCGGCGGATGATGTCCAGTGCGACGGCGGCCCGGTGCACCCGTTCCCGCGACAGCGCCAATGCTGTGCCTTCCACGTGCAGGCCGCTGGGGTAGATGTTCGGCGCGTTGCGCAGCCCCAGCTTGACGTACATCGGCGCGGCAATGCGGATCATCTCCGGCACTTCGTAATGCCGCACAAAACCGCCAAAGTCGTCCGGCACCTCGACGTAAATATCCAGCGGAATATCAATCACCTGACGAATGGCCGAGAGCTGTGGCAGCGATAAATCCGTCGGCACGTTATACGTTCCCGCGCCGAGGTCTTCCATCATGCGCACCGAGATCGGATTGGCCGCGCCCATCTGTACCGACACCTTGACGACCAGGTCCGCCGGTAATTCGCCCGACTTTTTCATCTCGCGCACCAGCCACATCTGGCCTTCATCGGCCAGCAGCACCGACCGAATGCCGAGCGCGCAGGCACGCTTGACGTCCTCCGTCGCATACACCACCTGATCCATCCCGCGCAGACGTGCGCCGAGGTTCTTGCCCGCACTGGCGTTGATCTGGGCACCGGTATCCCACGCGGCACGCGGCCCGACAAACAGGCTGACTTCAATCTGCGCGTCCGCCCCGATCTTGACCATCTCGCGAATTTCGGCATCCGTCAGCAGCATAATCCCGCTGCCCTGTGACACCCGGTGGATCAGCACCTGCTGTTTCTCCGCTTCATCCAGCACCGCCAGCAGCGCCTTTGGCCCTTCCGTGCTGGGAATCTCGACGCGGTACTGCGCGCCGTCCGGGAAACGCTTGGCCGAAGTCGGCAGATCATACGCATCGCCGGTTGGCAGGCCCAATTGTTTCAGATAATCACGTGTCTGCTGCATCGTCTATCCTTTGTATTCCGGTTCAGGCAGCCCTTTGACACCGGGGCGCAAGTGAAAAACACCCCCCGCATGCGGCTGTGTCGCGGAGTCGCGTGCCGGGTCGAAGCCCATACGAGCCGACGTAATATACAGGTCTTCCAGTTCCGGGCCGCCGAACACCGCGCTGGTCACACGCTCCGCCGGGATTTTCACCTCGCGTTCGAGCTTGCCATCCGGGTCATAGCGGCAGATTTTCCAGCCGCCCCAGCGTGCCGACCAGATAAAGCCTTCACTGTCGACCGTCAGGCCGTCCGGCGCGCCTTCACCAGCCGCCTCCGGCACCACCACAAACGGACGCCGGTTGGCAATATCGCCCGTCGCCGGGTCAAAATCGTACTGCCAGATGGTGCGCGGGGTCGTGTCGCAGTAGTACATGATGCGGTTATCCGGGCTCCAGCCCAGCCCATTCGACACGGTGACCTGAGTCTGCATCGTGTGCAGCGACTGATCGGTGTCCAGCCGGTACAGCGCGCCAATCGGCTCGCGGGTGTTCATCGGCATTGTGCCCGCCCAGAAGCGCCCCTGCCGGTCGACCGCGCCGTCATTAAAGCGATTGTCCGCCTTATCCGGTTCCGGGTCGATAATCGGCTGCAAGCCATTGGTTTCATCCCAGAAAGCCAGCCCGCTGCGCAGCGCCAGCACAAACCCGCCGGATTCCCGCAGCACAACGGTCCCGACTTCTTCACCAATGTCATACTGTTTGCGCGCGCCGCTGGCCGGGTCGAAGCGATGAAAGGCGTGCCCCATAATATCGACCCAGTACAGCGCCTGTTCGCGCACGCCCCACATCGGGCCTTCGCCCAGTGCATTCTGGCTTTCAATCAGCAGTTCTACTTCATTCATAAAGACTCCCTCAAAAGAAAGATTATTGACGTGAGCATACCATTTCTGCCTGCACGCGGCAAAGCCCACGCTTGCCCTGCGCCGCCCAATCGTTCCCGCCACGATTTGTCATTCGCGCATATAATAGAAACAGGGTGTGTTGACACCTCATGACAGAAAGCCTTTACCGCACCTCACCCCCGCGTCGCTACGCTCCGCGCGCCCTCTCCATCAATGGAGAGGGAAGACCGCGAGGTCAGGGTGAGGTATGAATAAGACGCGACTTGTCTCTCAAGTGTCAACAGAACCATGTAAGCTGTCTCAGAAGTGAACCTTCATCAGGATAACCGTTTCATGCCTCCCAGATCGCCGCTTCCCAAACCGCGAGTCTATATCCCGCACCCGCAAACGCCACCCGTTCCCCGGCCACCAGCGGCGCCCTATATCCCGCGCCCGGCGACACCACATATCCCGCAGCGGCAGGCGGTCGAGCGCGTCGCACGGCAGGTGCCGGTGCAGCCATTGGGGCAGCAGACCATACCCACCCCGAAGATCAGCCAGCAAACGGTCATGTCACCGCGCCGCACACCGCCGCTACAGCGGACGGTTCATCAGGGGGCAGCGCCAACCCGGCGCAGGTCTGGCGGCTTCAATAAATGGCTGATCATCGCGCCCGTGCTGGCCATCAGCGTGGTGGTCATGTCGGTTTGTGCGGCGCTCACACTGGGGGTCGTCTTTATCTATGGTAGCGGTGTGCTGCCGAAAGTGAGCACGGCAGGGGTCGCGCTGGGCGGGTTGTCCGAAGCAGCGGCAGCGGACCGGCTGCGCACCGAATGGGATTCCATCGAGCTTCAGGATGGCGAACGGACATGGGCGGTTAACCCGGTCATGCTGGGCATCACGCTCGACGCGGCAGCCACCGCAAAACAGGCATACGAACAGGGACGCGGCACCGGCAGCCCCATTCAGGCCATCCTGGGACAGGTGGATGTTCCGCCCGTCATCAGCATCGATATTGTCACCGCTGCTGTCACACTGGACGAGATGGCGTCCACCTTCGACATTGCGCCGGTGAATGCGGGTGTGCGGCTGGTCAATGGCACCGTCGAGGCCACACCGCCGCAGGAAGGCCGGATGCTGGATGTGGTACGCCTGATTAAAAGACTCGAAACCAACGTCGCCGCCGAGGTGATGGACGGTATTATCGACCTGCCCATGCGCGTCATCACACCCACGATTACGGATTCGACGCCGCTGCTGGCCCAGGCCCACGCCCTGCTTGCCAGACCGCTGCTCATCAACGCCTACGACCCCATCGACAACGAGCGCTACAATTGGTCGCTGCCGCCGGAGGAGTGGGGGCGCTGGCTGACGACTGCCGGTACGTCATCCGGCCTGACGCTGGCACTCGACACCACCGCGCTGCGCAATTTTCTTAGCAGCCGCCAGCAGTCGCTCAGCGGGGCGCAATATGTCGACATCAGCGACGCCACCAACGCCCTTCAGACGGCCATCGCCAACGACAGCAATCAGGCCCAAATTCGTATTTATCACGATGACCTGAACCATACCGTTCAACCCGGCGAAACCCTGATTACGATTGCGTGGCATTACGGCATCCCTTACCCCTGGATTCAACAGGCCAACCCGGGCATTGGCGATAACCTGTCTGTCGGGCAAAACATAATCATCCCTTCGGCTGATAACTTCCTCGATTTCCCCATCGTGCCCAACAAGCGCATCGTCGTCAGCATCAGCCAGCAGCGGGTGCGCGTGTACGAAAACGACCAGCTCAAGTGGGACTGGGTCGCCAGCACCGGAATCAATTCCAGCCCGACATGGCCCGGTGTTTACCAGATCATCTCGCATGAGCCGAACGCCTATGCCTCTAACTGGAACCTGTGGATGCCCAATTTCCTCGGCGTCTACCGTCCGGTTCCGGGGCAGGACTTTGTCAACGGTTTTCACGGATTTCCGACGCGCGGCGGCAGCCAGCTGCTGTGGACCAACAACCTCGGCACCCGTGTGACCTATGGCTGTATCCTGCTCAGCTCAGAAAACGCCAGCCAGCTGTATAACTGGGCTGAAGAAGGCGTCGTCGTCGAAATTCAGGCGTAAATATTTCTTCGCACAAATTTCATAGATTTTCAAGCACAGCCTGTCCGATCTCGCAGTACGATAAAGACAGGCATTTACACTTTTCACACAATAAACTCAGGTGTTTCTTTGTTGCTTTTTGCCAAATACCTGACATACAATACAGAAAAAGGTAATCATTTTTGCAGGTTATACGAAAAAGGATCAGCAAAATGTCCAGCCAAATCCGGGATATGCTGCGTACCATTCGACTGAATATTAATGAGCAGCGACGCACCACGCAGATTTTACGTGGCGAACTGGAAGCGGCCCTACGAACCTGCGATGATTCGATCCGGCTGGAGCCAGCCAACGCACTCCATTACATGCACAGGGGCGTTGTCCGCCAACGCAATGGCGACGCGGCAGGCGCGCGTGCTGATTATGATCGCGCGCTGGAACTTGACCGTCGCTGCACAAACGCCTACGTCAACCGGGGCCTGCTGCTGGCGACCCAGGGGCAATATGCCGATGCACTGGCCGACTACAATCAGGCCATTTACCTCGACCCCAGAAATGCCACTGCCTACAACAACCGGGCGCTGGTCAGCCGGGTGCTGGGCAATATGACAGCGGCCCTGGCGGACTATAATCAGGCGATCCAGCTTGAACCGCACAGTCCAGTCGCTTATAGCAACCGGGCCAACCTCTATTTCCTGACAGGGCAATACGACCGGGCAGAAGCCGATTATCGCCGCGCCCAGATGCTCGACCCACGATATATGAGCACCGTTGACCACGTCACTGCGATTCGCACAACGCTTGGCCCGCAGGCCGGGCAGACATCCGATACAGGCAACCTCGTCACCGAACTGCCCTAACCCAACCGGCAGTTTATTGGAATCATTCGCCTCTTGATTCCGGCTGCAACCTGCGCCAAGATAGCACCATACATTCACACAGAGGCGAATTTCATCTATGAAAATTGGTGTGCTGGCGCTGCAAGGCGCATTCATCGAACATGTCAAATTGCTGCGCCGGCTGGGTGTCGACGCTGTTGAAGTGCGTCTGCCAAAAGACCTGGCGGACCTGGACGGCCTGATTATCCCCGGTGGGGAAAGCACCACCATTGGCAAACTGGCGGTGAAGTATGGGTTGATCGACCCATTGCACAAGTTTGCCAGCGAAAACCCGACCTGGGGCACCTGCGCGGGCATGATCTTTCTGGCCAAGAACCTGGGCCAAAACAAGCAGCCTATCCTCGGCCTGATGGATATTGAGGTGGACCGCAACGCATTCGGGCGGCAGATCGACAGCTTTGAAACCGACCTGGACATCGCGGTTCTCGAAGACGAAGCGCCGTATCATGCGGTCTTTATCCGCGCACCAGTGGTCACTCATGCGGATGCAAATGTCACCGTACTGGGGACGCTGGCCGATGGCCGCATCATTGCCGTGCAGCAGGGGCATTTACTGGCAACCGCGTTTCACCCGGAACTCACGGATGACCCACGCTTTCACCAGTATTTTCTGAATCTGGTCAAAGCAGAGAAAAAAACACATTGACACATGGCTAAACGTGCTAAAATAGCAACAGTTTATACGCATTCGTACACAACCCTGGGGAACACGGAACATGAATGATCGTCCATTTATGTTAGTAGATAATGATGAAGACTTCGAGGAAGATGACGACCTCGATTATGCCGATGAGATTGATGATACGGAAGACGTCGAGGATGAAGACTTCGAAGACGGCGACGGTGAAGAGATCGAAGAAATAGAAGAGATCGAGGAAGAGGACTTCGACGATCTGGATCTGGATGTTCCGATCCCTATCCCGGATGACGACGATGAAGACGTCGATGATGATGGCTACGACATCAGCGAATTCGATGACGACGATGACCTCTACGATGAGGATGACGACGATCTGTACTACGACGACGATGACGATGATTATTATGAGGATGACGACGATTACTAATTGACCGTAATCGTGGATCAACTGTGAATATGCCTGACGGGTGTTGTTGGGCATATTCCACTTGCAAGAAGGAAAACATGAACGCCAGTTTGAATTCTTCGGAACAGGGACCACCCTTACCCGGTGGCAATAGCGCATCCTGACGTTTGTCCTCCCCCTCCTTAATCGTTACCGGGGTGGCGCACCCGCGTTATTGCCAGTCCTGCCACCAGCGCAGGGCCAACCGGTAACAGACTCTGTTTCCACCTGACAATCTGAACCACTACACAGAGCCGGGCGTGATGTCATCCACCCGGATGAGTCGTGTCCCACCATTAAGGAGGCAGTTTAATGTCCACGATCCTCGAACGGCTGGAACCCCAGGTCCGCGAAGCCCTGGAAGAAGGTCATCTCGAAAGCCTGCGCGAGATTCTGGCGGAGGAACACCCAGCCGATATTTCCGATGTTCTGGAACGGCTGGAACCCGATCAGCGATACGAAGTCTTTCAACTGCTCGATATTGAAACACAGGCCGAAGTGCTGGACCGGGTCGGCCAGGACGCGACGCGCGAGCTGTTTGTGCGGCTGCCCGTTGAAGAAGCCGCCGACCTCCTCGATGAACTGCCGATGGATGATGCCGTCGAAATTCTGACGGAAGATGTCCCCGAACTGAAGGACCAGCTGCTGGCGGCGATGGAGACCGAAGACGCCGCCGAAGTCCAGCGCCTGATGCAGTACCCGCCCGAAAGCGCCGGTCTGTTGATGACCGAAAAGTATGTGCATGTCGGCAAGGACCTGACGGCTGCCGAAGCCCTGCAATACCTGCAACGGGTCGATGAAGAAGTCGAGACGGTCAGCGACCTGTACGTGCTCGACGACGACAACAAGCTGATCGGCGTATTTTCGCTGCGAGAGCTGCTGCGCCAGCGACCTGACACACGCATCGAAGAGTTCATGGAAACGGATATTGTCTTTGTGCTGCCGGAAACCGACCAGGAAACGGTGGCGCGCACGGTGGCGCATTATCATTTTATGGGCATCCCGGTTGTCGACGAGAATCAGATCATGCTGGGCATTATCACGGTTGATGACGTGATTGATGTACTGGTCGAGGAAAACACAGAGGATATTCTGCGGTTCGGCGCGGTGGAGAGCGACGGCACCGACCAGCCCTACTTCACGATTCCGCTGTTTCGGGTGCTGCGCAGCCGGTTTGGCTGGCTGCTGCTGCTCATGGTGGCCGACACGCTGACCGGTACGGTGCTGCGTCTGTTCGATGCGCAGCTGGCTGCCGTCGTGCAGCTCTCGTTTTATATCCCCCTGCTGATCGGTACGGGCGGCAATACCGGCTCGCAAACCGTGTCCACCATTATTCGTGGGCTGGCGGTGCGCGACATTCGCTTCGGCGATATTTTCCGCGTTTTGCGCCGCGAACTGATGGGCGGCCTGCTGCTGGGCATCGGCCTGAGCATTGTCGCCGGCACCAGAGCCTATATCTGGGATGGCAACATTCTGCTGGCGGTTACGGTTGGCTTTTCGATTGTGGCGATCTGTACCTGGGCAAACGTCATCGGGGCGTTGATCCCGATGATCGCGCACCGGGTGGGCATTGATGCTGCGGTGGTCTCCGCGCCGATGATTTCCACGCTGGTCGACGCGACGGGCCTGTTTATTTACCTGACGATTGCGGGGTTGTTTCTGGCGGGTCAAATGGCCTGACTCAGGCCGATGGGGCGGTACGCAGTTTCAGCAGGGCCTCTTCGACCAGTTGGACAATAACCGGTTCCGGGTCTTTGAGCAGGGCAGTCAGCGCGTCGACTGCATCAGCATTGCCAGCGTTGCCCAAAGCCCAGACGGCACCGCCCCGAACTTCCACTTCATGATCTTGCAGCGCGTCTATGAGCGCTGGTACGGCCCGGCGTGCATGCACACGTCCCAGATGCCAGACCGCAATCTGCCGGATCATGGGGTCTTCATTGTAAGTCGCTTCCATGATCGCGTCTGTCGCGCGCAGGTGCTCTAGCTGGCGAATCGCGCAATAGCGCACCTGCCGGTCTTCATCGTACAGGGCCGCCCGGCACGCTCTGGCCCAGTCCCGCCCATAGCATAAGGTAATCAGCGCTTCGGCAGCAGCCTGCCGCACCAGATCATTACGGTCGTACAACACAATGCGCAGCACGTGCACGGCTCGCTGGTCGTTGGCCAGGCCCATACCCCGCGCCGCCCGCCGCCGGACATCCGCGTTTTCATGTTCCAGCAAACCGGCCATAATATCCACCCGGCAGCGCCAATCCAGCCGGAGCAGGATATTCACCAGAATTTCGGCAAAGGTGTCGTGGGCGTAGGGGTCGAGGTCAGTACGCCGCAGCACATCACGGAGGGGGCGGACAGCCGTCTCGCCCATGACCTCCAGCGCATTTGCCGCATCCGCTGAATAGTCGTCGCACAGGCTGCGGATCAGCGCGTGGATTTGCTCACTATCAGCCGATGTCATGCGGAAAGATTTTTCCAGGATTCAGGATATTGTTTGGATCCAGGGTTTGCTTGATTGCCTGCATCACATCGAGCGCTTCCCCGTGTTCGTAGCGCATATACTTTGCCTTCCCCAGCCCGACCCCATGCTCACCGGTTGCAGTGCCGTTCAAGTCCTGTGCCTTGCGCACGATGCGAGCATTGATGTCGGCGCAGCGGGCATATTCCGCATCGGTTTCATAGGGCATTTCGACATGAATGTTGCCATCCCCCGCATGGCCGATCAGATACAGCGGTACGGCACATTCCTCGCGCACCTGCTCGATATAGCCAATCAATTCGGGATAGGCGCTGATCGGCACCGACACATCCCCCAGATAGAGTTTCTTGCCGGGGAACTGGCGCACGCTGATTTCGTAGCTGGCATGGCGGGCATGCCACAGCTTGCGGCGCTCGGCGGCGTCGGTGGTCGCATGAAAATGCACCGCGTCCAGATCAGCGCAGATTTCCTGCACCATCGCCAGATTCATCGCCAGCGCATCGGTATGGGCTGCATGGAATTCCATAAACAGCGTCGGATGATCGGTCAGGTTCACGCCTTCCGCTTCGCGCAGCATCGCCGCGTGGGCCGCGTCGATAAACTCCAGCGCTGCCGGGTCCAGCCCGCTGCCACGAATAGCGACGACCGCCTGCACCGCATCGGCTACCGTCTGGAAGGCCGCCAGCGCCGCCCCCATATATTCAGTTACGGCGTGCAGCTTCAGCGTCGCCTCGGTAATCACCCCTAATGTCCCTTCGCTGCCGACAAACAGATGCAGCAGATCATAACCAGCCGATTGTTTAACCGACCGCGACCCGACGCGGATCAGGCGGCCATCCGCCAGCGCCACCCGCATTTGCAGCACATTGTCCTTGCTCGCGCCGTACCGCACCGTGCGGATACCAGCCGCATTATTCGCCAGCATGCCGCCAATAGAAGCGTTGGCACCGGGGTCCGGCGCAAAAAACAGACCAAACCGTGCCAGATGCGCATTCAGGTCCTTGTGCCCGATGCCCGGTTCAACCGTCACCTGAAAGTCATCGGCATGAACCTCGATGATCCGTTTCATGCGTTCTAGCGACAGCAAAATGCCACCATGCAGGGGAATAGGATTGCCTTCCAGTGATGTGCCCACGCCCCAGGGCGTTACCGGAATAAGCAGGCTGTTGGCCAAGCGAAGCACCTCAGCCACCTGCTCACCCGTCTGGGGCCAGACCACAACCTCGCCGCGATGGGGTGCATGAAAAGACTGGTCATGGGCATGCAGGTCGAGCACGGCCTGCGCAGTGCTGAGATTTTCCTCCCCTACCAGCGTTCCAAGGCGAGCAACTACCTCTGAGGTGACAGCCGCATAGGTCAATGATCCCTTCCTCCTGATTTATTTTAGGTTAAAAATGGGTATGCTGTTCGTACAAAAGATGAAAAACGTAAATTTTCGGGCTTGGTTTCATGAAAATAACCCGAAACGTTTGCGTTTAGGCGCGATTACCCCATGCGACAGCGTGACCAGCCCCCCACCCCACTGATCCTGCACCGGGCGAATTTCATCCAACAAGATCTGGCGGTCCTTGGACCAGTTGCGATGTTGCGACATCTCCCACAACCCGGCATGGCGTTTGTACAGCGCCTGCACCGCCTCGATCTCCAGATGACTCTCGCCTTCATCCGGCACGGCATCGCCTTCAATCTCGGCATCCCAGCGCCATTTTTCGGGATAATAGTAGTAATACAGCAGATAGGGTGTCGGGGTCAGGGCAGATACCCCGCGCTCGGTGAATGCCCACAGGTCCTCACCAGCGTGCAGCGCCATTTCCGCCGTCAGAATAAGCGCCTGTGCCGACAATAGCATCCGAACCAGACTTTCGCCCGCTGGCCCCGGTGCCGACCGGCGAATGTAACCATCGGGATGCACATCCCGCCGGATCACATCTTTGAATGCATCCACCGCCTGCCAGAAAGGGGCCTCCTGTTCCAGGACGATACTGGCCGCCAAGTTCAGCGCGTTCAGCCACAACTGCTCGACATGCAGCCAATCGGACCCGTCCTGATTGAGCGCGTCCACCGTCAAGGCGAATCGCTCCAGCCAGCCCTGCCGGTCGAATGCCGCCGGATGATCTCGCACCAGCTCAAAACACTGCGCCTGCGTCAGCGCCGCCGCGATGGTTTCAAGCCTGCTGGATGGATGGGCCGGGGTCAGGTCATCCTGCTGGAGGATGCCGACCGTTCGTGCGCCAGCTTCTTCGTCATCGTCAAAACGATAGAGCAGGCCGTGCCACTGCGCCAGCCCCAACAAATCGAGTGGTTTGCGCTGATGCAGCAAGGCCCATGCCGCGCGAAAAGGCTCAGTACCCTGCAAGGAGCGAGCATTTCGGACGTGAGATTCTGTAAAATAAAGGCCAAAATGTACAGGCTGGAACATGCGGATTTCCATCGGTGTATGCACATAAACAGCGTGAGTATAACGCATATTTTAGCCAGAACATTGTATGGTATGATACATTTATCATTCGCCGGGAAGCACACAACCGAACACGCCAGTGAACGACAAACCTACCCCCAAATCATCCAACCCGCAGCCCAACAACGTCCTGCGCTCGCCGATTCGCCCGCAACACCCGGAAACCGCCTCGGTCGAGCAAAAACCGCTGGCAGACCCAACCATTACACCAAACAGCCGCAAGGAACCCGTTAATGGGTCGCCCGACTCGGTGCTGGCATTGGATACGCTGCGCAAGAAGATGGAAGATGTGGCCGGCGAGTTCGCGGCAGGCAAGATCAACCGTACCCAGTTCAACGCGATCTATGGGCGGTACGACGAACAGCGGATGATCATCGAGCGCATTGTCGAACGCAACCCCGGCAGCGACGCGTGGAAACAGGTGCTGCGGTCCGGTGGGCAGACCGCCTTTTTGCGCGATCATTTTGTGGCGCGCTGCCTGTATTTTATGGTGTATCGTCTGAATTGGGCGACGCCGCTGATGATGGGCGGCCCGCGTCAGCCCGATATGGACGACATCGAACCGGTGCTGGCTACGTTGTTTAACAAGGACCAACGCCCCCACACCGGGCTGGCCCGCAAAGCGCTGGGTAACGGTCACTGGCTGGTGCTGGCCGTGGGCGAAAATGCCCTGACCATTGCCCTGTATAATCTCGAACCTGCCAAAATGCAGCTGAGCCGGGTGCGCGACCTGCACAACGACTTCGAACGGGCAAACCGGATGACACTGTTACGTGGCACCCGCACACTGGAAAAAATGGTGTTCCCGCAGCGAGCGCTGGTCGAGGAAACATGATTGACCCGCACGAGCAGCCAGAACAGCCGGAGATTTTCATCGAAGAAGATCACCCGCCGTTCTGGACGCCCTGGCGCATTGTTTATGCCATTATCGCCATCATCATCATCATCGCCTTTCTGACCATGGTGCTGTGGCCGGCCATCCTCGCTTTTGGCGAGCCACCCCCACCCCCGCCACCAACCGAACCCCTGCCGCGTGTCTGACTCATTGGCTGGCAGCCGTGAATGACATCGGGTAGCGGAACATCTGCGCCACCTCCCATGCGTCAAGCTGGCATTGATACTGCACGTTGAGTTTGAGCGGTTCACCGTCCAGTGCGCTCAGGTCCAGTACCCCATACCCCACCGACCACCGATCCTCGTCAAGCTGACGTGTGCCGATGATTTCACCACTGTAACTGTCCAGCGCGTACAGGGTCACCGCCGTATCATGACGGGGTGCGGCCACAGCGTACAGCGTGTTATCACCCGCGATCACCTGCGCAAAACCGATGTCCGGCTGCCATTGGTCGACAAGCTGGTTGTCATCCTGCGCGTAAACCAGAATTCCGCCATCAAGCTGGCCCCGGTCTTCCGCGCCATAGTCGTAGGCATGGTAGCGCCCCAGCGGGTGATGCAGCAGCACCAGCCCGTCGCCAAACACATCAATCCCTTCCAGCCACGTGCCGGTCATCGCTTCCTGCCGGGCGACATTTTCCGCCATCAACCCCGCAATCCATAACGAACCCGTCATAAACCCGGCTGATGGGGGCAGCACATCCACCGGGCAAACGGTGCCCGTCGCCAGATTCACACGGTATGTTTCGGTAAAACCGGCCTGTTCCGCTTCCATATAAAAGGTATCCACATCCGCGCTGTCCACAAAGCCAGACAGGGGGCGCTCGTACTCAAACGCCTCGATCACCGCCACATCTTCCAGTGTGACCGGATCCGCAAATGTAATCTGCCCCGACGCCCGCATCAACGCGATGTAAGGCTGTGCTGCCGAATCGAACAACGTTTCGAACGCGACCCGCGCCTGGGGCCGGGCCATGAACCAGCGGTTGTCGTACTCACTGGAACCGTTGACGATGCCTAAATAATGGATATAGCTCGGCTGCGTACCTTCGACCGGGTAGTAACGCACACGGTCAAAGGTCTGGAACCGCCCCGCCGGAATTTCATACTGGCGTTCCAATTCATAATAGGGCGCATCCTCGGTCAACGCTGGCTGGTCAACGCGCTGGTTGAAATCTTCCAGCCGCCCCATCGACAGCAGCGCAACCATTTGCGGGTTCGACACGATCACTTCGCCATCAATAGTGGGGCCGGTCAGCACAATCCGATCCGACTGTCCTTTGGCCCAAACGGGCAGAGCCGTCAGCAGCAGGACCATGCCCATCATCCAGATGAAACGGGTACGCATAGCGGTATCCTCCCTGTCAGTTGAATATCACAAGGTTTACACCTGCCGGGCAGCGCCGGTTCCATCATTGCAACGATTCGGCGATGGCAATGGCTGCTTGCAGCGTCAATTCGGATTCCAGCCGGTAGGTGATGCGCCCTTCACGCCAGATCAGCACATTCCCCTCAATCAGAAAACTCTGGAGCTGGCGTCCATCATCATACTGTAAGCGGTGAGGCAGATCCGCCCACGCGGCTGGCTGACCGTTGACGGCTGCATCTTCGTGTACGTCCAGAAACTTGCCATAAGCATTGCTTTCCGGGCCAAATTGATACAGGCTGATCGCGGGTCGGTCTGATGTCGACAACCACACCAGCACCACCGCCTGGCCATCAGCCGACTGTTCGTAGACATGATCCGGCGGGCCAAATCCGGCAGGCAGGCGCAGGTCAAAATCAACGGCCTGCTGCACGTCTGCCAGCGTTGTTTCGCCATACAGATGCAGCAGGGAAGGCAGCGGCGTGACCACTGGTGCTGAGTCCGGATAAATGGTAATCACCCCAATGCGCAGCCAGTCGAGCAGCGTGGCCCGTACCGGGGTTATCAGAATGACCACCACCAGCACAGCTACAGCAGCCAGCGCACGGCCATACCGCGGCCCGCGCTGCACCCGCGCGCGCACGACCGGAGTCGGCGGATACTCAAACTGCCGGGCAATCCGCTGGACCTGACGTTCAAAGTCATCCTTCATAAACATCCACCAGTTCCGGGTAATCATGTTTCACGACCTCGCGTAAACGATTCAAAGCCCGGTGCAGCCGCGACTTGACCGTACCGGGCTGCACGTCAAGCGCCTCGGCGGTTTCGGTCACGGAAAGTTCGAGAAAATAGCGGAGGTAAATAATTTCCTGCTCCGGGGGTTTCAGACAGCGGACCGCCTGCCACAATGCATCGGCTTCGGCGGCCTGCATCGACCGGTTTTCGGGGGTGACGGGATTCTCGGTCGGCGCATAACCGGCCAGACGCTGCAAGGCAGACCAGTAACGACCCAGCGAACGCCGCCGGTTGCGGGCCAGATTACTGCTGATGCGCAGCAGCCAGGGGCGCAGCGGGCGGTCCCGGTCGTAGCGGTGCAGGTAGCGCAGGGCACGAATAAACGTCTCCTGCGCGATATCTTCGGCATCATCCGCGTCGCCCAGCAGCAGGTAAGCCAGCCGGAACACCGCTTCCCGATGGGCCTCGACAATTGTCTGGTATGCTTGTTCATCGCCGTTCAGGGCGCGCTCAATCACATCCACATCTGGCGCTTTCCTGGTACGCACACAATCCGGGATACTACACCGGCCACATGGATGTGGTTCCCGAATCAGGTGACGGGGCGGGGAATAGCCAGCATCTGGGTGATGTCCGTCGCACAGACCACACCGCCCAGCGCGAACGCCAGCAGACCATTATCACCAATCGACAGGTTGTTGAGGACGACCATCACCGGGGGCAAATCCGCGATCAACTGGACCTGCGTCGCCCGTGCGACCAGATCAACGGCATGGCGCTGATGCAGCGGGGACAAACTGGTACTGTCGTACACACGGATCACGTTCGTGTCCCGGTCGCTGCACACCAGCAGATCACCGGCTGGCGAACAGGCAAACGCCCCCAGCGCATAGTGCAGTTGCAGCCGTTTTTGCACCCGTCCATCCGCATCCACCCGCAGCAGGGTACGGCCCGCCGCAACAAAAAAGTTACGCTTGGCAATCGCGACCGCCGTGATGGTTTCCGTGGCAGATGGGTTCAGCCCCAGTTCATGCACACCTGCCGGGGTCGCATGGTGGAAAACATGCAGCCGCCCGGCCAGGTCGACCGCGGCAATCATGCCCGTTTCGCGTGCCAGGTCCACGGCTCGATAGCGGTGCTCCTGACCGAGGCGCGTCTCGCTGCTGCTGCTCACCAGATACAATTCGCCGGAACGCGGGTAATGATACAGGCGCTGATCCTGCCCCGGAGTTAAAAACACCAGCACGCCCTGCCCGGCCAGCACCGGTGGATACGCATCATTGGGGGCCGGGACATCCGGCAGCAGAGTCTGCCAGTGCTGTGAGGTGCGGTTGGCCAGGTCCGGCAGGCGCTTTTCGCCCAGCATCATGCCGGATTCCAGATCGACGTAGGAAACCCGGCCCGGTTGAGTCCAGACCACTAACAAAGATTGATTTGTGTCATTCAGGACGTCCAGACGCTGAATCGCCCGGTTCGTCACATGCAAACGCCAGGGCATAATGTGTCCTGATTTGGGTTATATTTGGGATATCTTTGGGATACTGTAACGCGGCGCTGGCAATCTCGCAAGAATTGCTGCCCGACCCCGGCGCTACAGCGGTTCGCGCACCGTAATCACCCCATTCGGGGCCACAATCGTATAGCGCACCGTGATTTCTGCGGATTCGATGCTGCGGGATTCCAGCACATCGCCCACGAGATAATTGTAGATTGCAGCGTCATAGACCGGTTCCAACCCGCTGCCGCTGCGTTCCAGTTCCAGCCGCGCCGCCACCTGTGGGTCGATAAATACGGTAATATCGCCATCACGCGCTGCCAGCGTTCCCAGCGAATCATCCGGCCCGGAACCCTGTGGGTCATAAACCGGCAGAGTCACCAGGGCATCGCCGCTGCGCAAATCGAGGTTCAGTCGTTCGACCGCGAGGCCATTGGCATTCACCGTTACATTGCCCTGTGCCCCTGACAAGTCAATATCAACGGGCAAACCCGGCGGCAGCTCGATGCGCAAAGTGCCACGCCCGACATTTTCCAGCACAGGAAATGGATTGACCTGCTGCTCGGTGACGGTCAGATCAGCCACCACATTGTCTTCGGTGTAATTGACGATGACCTGGCTTTCTGCGCTGCCGACAAACTGCCCGGTTACAACCCGGTCCGTGCCCACCCGTTGCAGCAGTTCAACATCGGTGGACAAAGTGCGAATCTGCACGCGCAGCAGCGTCACCTGCGGCCCGATACTTTCCAGCACCGGTTCGGTGTAATCGCTGCGCTGCTGGGCCGATCGTGTCGAAAACGCCACCGCCATCACGCCACCCACCAGCACCGCGCTGAGGATCAACGCAATGCCAGAGCCAAAAATCACGCGGGGGCGCAGCAGGATCGACAGCCCGGCCAGCACCAGCAGGACCGGCCACGCACGCAGCAGTAAATCATAAATGGATGCCGGGATCAGTTGGAGTGCATGCAATGTCACTGCCAGCGCAACCGCCAGCAAAACCAGACCCCAGAGCAGGTTTGTTCGCCGCCTTGTGCGCATGGCTAACCCCTCAGTTGACGCAGAAAGAAGATGCCGGCTGCCAGCAGCAGGAGCCCGGCCCAGTAAAGATGCTCACCGCCCGGCCCACGCAGGCCACCCCCGGCCCACACCAGCCAGCCCAGCCCGGTCAGCACCATCAGGATGAGAGTCAACAACAGCAGACCAGCCCCGCCGCGCTGGCGAGTCAGCAACGTCTGCTGCGGAATCAACATCCACAACACCAGGTACAACAGCGCATACGCGCCCAATGTCACCACCGACAGCAGCACAAACGCGATGCGGATGACCCAGGCGCTGACCGGCAGCAATCCCCCCAGCCCACCGCAAACCCCGCCGACGACGCGATCCGTAAAACTCCGGTACATTGACCACCCTGTATGCGCAAATCAAACAGCTTACACTATACCGCTTGCTGCCGCTGCTTGACAAGCGCAGCCTGATGACGGGTGCGCGCTGACCCCGCCCGGAGCGACGTATTTATGCCCGTAACAGCGGTTTGCTTTTTACAACCTTCGACTGACCACTGCGTATACGCTAGTGGGAACACAACTAGACACGAAAGGACCGCCCATGATTCAGGTCGATAATCTGGTGAAGCATTACGGAGACATCAAGGCTGTCGATGGAGTCAGCTTTGAAGTGCCGGACGGCCAAATTACAGGTCTGATCGGCCCGAATGGTGCGGGCAAGACCACCACCCTGCGCATGATGGCCGGTTTGATTCAACCGCAGCAGGGCAAAGTGCTGATCGATGGCGTTGATACCACGCGCGAACCGCAGAAGGCTCGCGCCTTGCTGGGGGTGCAATCCGACATGCTGGGCGTCTACCCGCGCCTGACCCCGCGTGAGCAGCTGCGCTATTACGGCAGGCTGCAAGGTTTGCGCGGTGACCAGCTGGAGCAGCGCGTCGAAGCCGTGATCAGCGACCTGCATATGGCCAATATCGCCGACCGCCGCGCCGAAGGGTTCAGCCGGGGGCAGCGACAGAAGATCATCCTGGGGCGGGCGCTGGTGCATAACCCGCACAATATTCTGATGGATGAACCAACCCAGGGACTTGATGTGATGGCCGTGCGCGAAACACGCGAAACGATGGCGCTGTTCAAGGAACAGGGACGGGCCATGCTGTTCAGCACCCACTACATGGACGAAGCCGAACGCCTCTGCGACCAGATTGCCATTATCGCACACGGCAAAATTGTCGCCTGTGGCACCCCGCAAGCATTGCGCGCCCAGACCGGGCACAACAACCTCGAAGACAGCTTTATCGCGCTGGCGGGTGAGGGTCTGGTCCGCAGCGGCGAAATGGCCCCTCATCCTGAACCATAACGGATAAACCGACGTTGCATCCAAGGAGGGAAAATGTTCTATCGTATTCGCAGCATCTGGCAGAAAGAACTGATGGACAACCTGCGCGACCGCCGGTCCGTGATCCAGAGCCTGCTCTTTGCCATTGGCTTTGGCGTCTTTTATGCCGTGTTTAACCCGTTGATCAGCGCCTCGTTCATCGAGCAGGCGGAGTCAACCCAACATATCCCAACGCAAGGGATTGAATATACGACCCCGGCTTTTCTGGATGTGCTCGACGCTTATGGCATCGTGCTGGAAACCTATGAAGGCGACCTGACGGCTGACATTGAGCGCGGTGCCCTGCCCGCCGGTCTGATAATTCCGCCGTCTTTTGCCGAGTCCCTGGCCAACACCGACCCCGCCGGTCTGACTCTGTACGTCAACCCCAGTGCGGGCGGTCTGTTCAGCCCGGATTTCTCCAATGAACGGCTGGAACTGGCGATCAATGCCTATAACAGCAACACGGCGGTTGAACGCATTACCGCAGAAGACCTCGACCCGGACATCCTGAGTCCCATTGCCTTAAGTGAGGAAAGCCTGATGACGCCGCAGCAGCAGGCCGGGTTGTTCGCCTCCTTCAGCCTGCCGCTGATCGTGACGATTCTGATTGCGCAATCGGGCGTGTTTCTGGCGATTGATGTGACAGCCGGCGAAAAAGAGCGCGGCACCCTGGAAGCCCTGCTGGTAAGCCCGGCCAGCGATGTAGAAGTGCTGGTTGGCAAACTCGCTGCCGTGTTCACTTTCGCCGTCGTGCCGGTCACACTCACCCTGCTCAGCTTTTATTTCGCTACGTTCTTCCTGCCGGAGAGCGTGCAAGCCGCGCCGTTCCCCTTCAGCGTCATTCTGGTTGCGCTGCTGGTCGGCATCCCGCTGACGCTGCTGTTTAACGTCATCGTGCTGATTCTGGCCGTGCGCCAGAACACGTTTAAGGATGCGCAGGCCGCGTCATCACTGGTGACGTTTCTGGGCCTGTTCGCCGGTTTCGTCGTGGCGTTTCGCCCGCCGCAATCCGATCTGGCCTATCTCATCCCGCTTTACGGACCAGTCGCGGTGATCTCGAAGTCGACCCTCAGCGCGCCATTGCCGGAGACGGCTATTCCATTTGCCATTCTGGGGAGTGTGGTTGGGGTTATTGTTGCGCTGCGGATCGCGCTGCGCCTGTTCAACCGGGAGCGGCTGCTCTACAGCACCGGCTGACCATCATGCCGGCACGCATCAAGCATTAGCGAGAGGGGCGCACAAAACGAACGACGACACGCAGACGGCCAAACTCCAGTTCATCCCCGTCACGCAGGCGGTACAGGCGGGCGGGTGTGAGCTGGAATCCATTGATGCGGGTGCCATTGGTGCTCTCCAGGTCTTCGAGATACAGCGCACCATCTTCGTCAGTAATGACTGCGTGTTCGCGCGAGACACCACTGGCCGCCCCGTCAAACGGGCCAAAGTCAATTTCGGGAATCTGACCCAGACGCGAATCTTCCCGCCCTACCAGCATCCGCTTTTCTATCGAAACGCCGAGCGTGGTGCGGTTTTCGCCCCCGATTTGCAGCAGCAAACGCCAGGGTGGTGCGACCTGGTCCGGCGGTGGTTGTGGACCACGATCCTCCATCGGGCGGACAGGTGGTCGATGGCGGAGTACGTCGGTTGATCCGTCTGTGGGCTTGATCGCCAAGATGATTTCCCCTCAAAAGACTCTGCATTTAGTGTCATCCAGCATAAGACAATTTGCAATAGGCGCTCTGTACCGTACAATCGGTGACATAACCTGTGGAGAGGGGTTCCATGCGTTTCAAACGGATTGGCGTTGTCATTAGCCTGCTGCTTTTGTTATTCACGGTGCATCTGGCAACCGCGCGCGATGTGATCCGGGGTAATGACTGTGTCATTGATTCCGACCGGGTGATCGAGGGCAATGCCTTTATTCTGTGCCGCACCTTCACCCTTAACGGTCGAATCACCGGTAACCTGATCGGCGCCGCGTTTGACGTAGAGCTGAACGGCCCCGTTGATGGCGACATTTATATGCTGGCCGGGCAGATGGATGTCCGCAGCGAGGTCGGGCGCAACCTGCTGTTTGCCGGGCCGGTGCTTCGGGTCCACGCCACCTCGTCATTTGAAGATGATCGTGGCGACCTCATGACCGCCAGCCTGAGCACCCTGGTGTCGGACGGCGCCGCGATACCCGGCAGCGTCATCAGCCTCAGTTATCAGGCGCTGGTCAACGGCGATGTCGGCGGCGAAATCAGCTTCTGGGGGTCGGCGCTGCGCATCAGCGGCACTGTGACCGGTGATGTGGATGCCAACGTGGGCGATGCGGAACTGGCGGACGCGTCGCAGCTTCAGACACTGCTCACGCCCTTTCGGTTTGATGTCCAGCTCATACCGCCCGGACTGACGGTGACGGAAGATGCCGTTATCGAAGGCAACCTCACCTATTCGTCGACCAGCCCCGGCGACATTTACGGCGAACTGGCCAACAGCCCGACGTTTGTACAGGTTTCGACCTCGCCGGATTTTACACAAATCAACAATACCGATGACGAGAGCAACGTCACCTGGATAACCGGCTATCTGTCGGTGGTTGTCCGCGAATTTATCACACTGGGTGCCATTGGTATCCTGGGGTTATATCTGGTGCCGCGCGCTTTGCAGGCACCCGTTCCGCAAATTCGCCATCGCCCGATCAACAGCCTGGGCGCTGGTATCCTGACCTTCATTCTGTCGATTGGGGTATGGGTGCTGGTGCTTCTGATCATTATTCTGATCACCCTGCTGTTCCTCACGCTCAACCTGCCCGATCTGGTGATCGTCGGCATGATTGGCCTGGGGGTGGTGAACATCGGCGGGGCCAGCGCTTTTTACTTTATCGCGATCTATATTTCACGGATCATTGTCAGCCTGGCGGTTGGCCGCCTGTTGGTGCGGTTGGCGTTGGGCGACGATCGCATGGCGTACCTCAACCTGCTGACGGGCGTGGCCTTGCTGGCGCTGGTGGTGTTTATTCCAGTGCTTGGCACCATTGTCAACGGGGTGGCGCTGGCGCTGGGGCTGGGCGCGATATTCCTGACCATCGCTCAGTTCAGGGGATTTAACCGTCCCAGGGCGGCCCCGGTCACGATCCCGTCAGCACCTGAAGATGCCCGCCAGATGCCACCTCCGATTGTGGAAGACGCACCCCGCGGGCCGGGTATGGATAATTTACCAGCTGGTTTTCGCTGGTGGAATGATCGTGACAAGTAGCCCGGAAGCTGCTAAAGATCGTCCAGATCGCCGTTGTGCAGCGCAATCTCGAATGCGCGACCAACCATGATAATCTGCTCGATCCACAGGGCAGCTTCGTCTTCGTCAACCTGCTCCAGCAGCGAACCAATGATATGGTCCGGCGAACTAAATAACACCTCAGTTGCCAGACACGAGGTTGCCTGAACGACCGAATCGCGCGATTCCGGCGGATCGGTATCCATTAAAGCCTCGAACCAGCGGGCGACAATCGGATGTACCTGTTCACACGACGAACCTGACCCAAGCTGTGCGTTGGCAAGTTCTTCAATCTGCCGGAGCCATTCCGGGTCATTGGGAGATGGCTTTTTATCCACGTCGCTGCCCTCGATGATTTGACAAATAATCCTGTGATGAGGTCATTGTAGCGGTATTGCTTTAAAAAAGCGAACCTGCATCCACGCCTAATTTTAGCACAGATGTTCAGCAATTTCTTCATGGTGTCAGCATAGGAAAGGCCCTTATTGCAGTGTATGATAGGGTGTAGTTCATCTTATCTGTAACCTTGACAGGGTTTATGAACCGAAAACGATGGCTCATTGCCGCATCCGGCATCCTCATTAGTCTGGTTTTTCTGTGGCTGGCCTTTCGCAATCTGCACCCGGAACAGGTCTGGGGGAGTATCCGTCAGGCCGATGCGCTGCTGCTGCTGGCGGGTGCCATCTGGTACTTCGCAGCCGTCACGGTGATCAGCCTGCGCTGGCAGTTTCTGCTCAACGCGATCCAGCGCATTCCGCTGCGGTCGCTGTTCCCGCTGGTGTGCATTGGCTATGCCGGGAACAACATCTACCCTTTCCGCAGTGGCGAAATCCTGCGCACCATTCTGCTGCAACGCAATCACCAGATCTCGTTTACGCGCGGCGTCACCACAGTCGTGGTCGAGCGTGTCTTTGACGGGCTGGTCATGCTCACATTTATTCTGGTGCCGCTGCTCGTTTCCGACGTGCCTTCGCAGGAAGTGCGGATGGTGGCCCAGGTCGCCGCGCCTATCTTCCTGACGGCGCTGGTCGTGTTTTTTGTGCTGGCAGCCCGGCCCAACCTGCTGCGACGGTTGTACGCGATCATCGGTCGTTTCCTGCCGGAAGTCCTGCACGAGCGACTATCCGGACTGGTGGAAGACGTCATTAATGGGCTGGATGGCCTGCGCAGCCCGCTCGATCTGGCCGGGACCATCGTCAGTTCGTATGTGACCTGGGCGCTGGAAGCCAGTGTCTACTGGATCGTGTCGATGGCGTTTAATCTGGAAACCAGCTATCTGACCATGCTGCTGGTCGTGGGCGTTGTCAATCTGGCCGGTCTGATCCCTGCGTCGCCGGGGCAGTTTGGCGTGTTCGAGAGCTTCGCCTCGGCGGTGTTGATCTCGGCGGGTGTGGCGGAAATTCAGGCAGTCGCTTTCGCGCTGACAGTCCATATGGTGATCTGGCTGCCGGTGACACTGGCGGGGGTGTTCTTCCTGCTCCAGCAGGGGCTGAATATCTCGGCCATCACCCGTGCGCAGCAACTGGAACAGAAAGTGGTGGGATAAACGGCATGACAGATAAGCTCAAAATCGGCATCATCGGTGCAGGGGTAGCCGGGTTGGCTGCGGCATGGGATCTGGTACGGGCCGGGCACGAGGTTCACCTGTATGAAGGTGAAGGCAATGTCGGGGGGCTGGCCGCCGGGTTCAAGGATGAAAGCTGGGACTGGCATCTGGAAAAGTTCTATCACCACTGGTTCGAAACCGACGCCCATATTAAACAGATTATTGACGAGCTTGGCGTTACCGATCAGCTGCTGTGGCCGCGACCCAAGACCAGCTACTGGCTGGATGGCAAGCTGTATCGCTCGGAGATTTCGCCCAGTGCGCTGCTGCTGCCGCTGTCACCCATCGCCAAGTTCCGGTTGGGGCTGGTCGGTGTTTATCTCAAGCTGACGCGCAACTGGCAGGCACTAGAAAAAGAAACCGCGCACCGCTGGATGAGCCGCTACCTGGGCCGCGAGGCCTACGAAAAATTGTGGCAGCCGCTGCTCATCGGCAAATTCAGCACCCGTTATCAGGAAGTCAACATGGCCTGGCTGTGGGCCCGCATCTACACGCGCAGCCTGCGTCTGGGCATCCTCAAGGGCGGTTTTCAGGCATTTGTCGACAAACTGGCCGATGCCATCCAACAGCGCGGGGCGCACATCCACCTGAACACACGTGTCGAACAGATTTCGATCAATGATGGCAAACCCGCCCTCACCATCAACGGCCAGGCAGAAACCTTCGACCGCGTCATCAGCACCACCTCACCGGGCCTGATGCTCAGGATCACCGACGGGCTGGCGGACACGGCTTACGGCCAGCAGATGGCCCAACTGAAAAGCATTGGCGGCCTGTGTGTGGTGCTGGCGCTGAAGCAGTCCCTGTTGACCGATGGCACCTACTGGCTCAATTTACCGGCTACCAGCCCGGACAAAGACAAAAGCCGCTTCCCGTTTCTGGCGCTGGTCGAGCATACCAACTGGATGCCGAAGGAACACTACAACGGCGATATACTGGTCTACTGTGGCGATTATGTCCCGGCTGACCATGAGTATTTCAAGATGAGTGAATCCGAACTGGCCGAACGCTTTATCAGCGTGCTGGACCAGTTTAATCCCAACTTTAAGCGAGACTGGGTGCGCAAGTTCTGGGTCTTCCGTGCGCCTTACGCCCAGCCGGTGCCCGACGTCAACCACAGCCAGCATATCCCACCTTTGCAAACACCGCTGCCGGGAGTCTACTGGGCCAGCATGAGCCAGGTGTACCCGTGGGATCGCGGCACCAATTTTGCGGTTGAATTAGGTCGCAAGGTTGCCGGGTTAATCCTGAACCCCTAAACGTCTATGCCCATAAATTTTGTATTGCCATAAAATAGGTAAAGGATTGAACGTCCTGCACCTAACATTAAGGTTTGCGCAAGGTTGCAAACTTACCGTAGCAATCGTGAATTTGACAGACTGTGAAGATCTGTAAGAGGACAGCATGAAAATAATTGTCGCCGGAACAGGGTTTGTCGGCCTGACCCACGCCGCCGTAATTTCAGAATCGGGTCATGAAGTGTATGCCTATGACATCGACAAGGCCAAAATCGCGGCCTATCGCTCCGCCGAACGGGAACAGATCGAGCGGTACGTAAACGAGCCCGGTCTGGCCACAGTCATTGCCGAAAACATCGGGCGTTATCTGTTTTTTGTGGATGACATCAAGCCGATTATCGAGGGTACGGACGCCATCTTCCTGTGTCTGCCCACCCCACCAAACCCGAATGGGTCCTCCGACCTCAGCTATTATTTCAAGGCCCTGAACGACATTGCGCCGCTGCTGGCCAACCGTGTCGACCAGCGCCGTATTGTGCTCGTCAACAAGAGTACCGTACCGGTTGGAACCGCCCGTCAGCTAGAGCGAATCCTCAAAGAACACGACGTGCCCAATTTCGGCATCGCCTCGAACCCCGAATTTCTGCCGGAAGGCGACGCGGTAGAGCGTTCTCGCCGGCCAGATCGCATTGTTATCGGGGCAGATACTGAAGAAGACCTGCGCATCATCCGGCGCATCTACTCGCAGTTTGTCAATCACGTTCGCATTCGTTATATCGAAACCACGCCCGAAACTGCCGAAGCGATCAAGTACGTCAGCAATACGCTGCTGCTCACCTACATTTCGTTCTGGAACGGCGTGGGCGGACGCATCGGCGAAACCTTCCCCAATGTCCGTATGGAAGACCTCAAGCGTGGCGTCACATCCGACGATCGCATCAGCACATGGGGGTCCTACGTCTCCAATGGTGCCGGTGGCTCCTGTTTCGGCAAGGACATTCAGTCACTGATTTACCAGCTTCAGACTGCCGGTCAATCCGCAGACCTGCTGCAATCGGTTCACAATATCAACGAATATCAGAAGTCGTACCTGCTCGAACGGGCTGTTGCCGAGGCAGGCATCAACTTCAACCACAAAAGTGTGGCGCTGCTGGGGCTGGCGTTCAAGAAGCAGACCAACGACATGCGCGACGCATCATCGCTGAAGGTCGTCGAGGGGCTGCTGGCCCGCGGCGTGCGCGAAATCCGTGCCTATGACCCGCTGGCAATTCACGAGGCCAAGCGCTTCTTCGACCCGAACAAGAATCACCTGTTCGAGAAGATCACGTATCACGAGACGGTGCAGGAAGCCCTGCGCGGCAGCGACGCCATGTTCATCTCGACGGACTGGGAAGAATTTCGCGGCATCTCGCGCACGATAGAACAGTGCGTCGAACCGCCGTACCTCGTCATTGATGGCCGCCGCATGATCCCGGACTTTGAGGAACTGGTGGCGCATGGTTACAGTTACCTGGCCGTCGGCTCGCCCTATCTGGCGGCAGGTGCCACAAAATAGCAGCCGTGTTTTTCACGAAACGACAGACGGTCATCCCCCACAATGGATGGCCGTTTTTTTATGCGTGGAAAGATAAGTCCTGCATGAACAGAACGCCGCTTCCCGGAATTCCTCAGTACAATTACGGTTCAGCATCCATTTCTCAGGAGAGACAATGACTAAGATTCTGATTCTGCTTCTCATGAGTTTCACCCTTATTGGCCCGGCGATGGCACAGGACAACAGCGCGCCAGACCCGTCCCAGTATCAACTGACGGAGTATGTCAGCGGATTATCCCGCCCGCTGTATCTGACCCATGCCGGGGACGGCAGCAACCGGCTTTTTGTGCTGGAACAGGCCGGGCGCATCATCATTGTCAGTGATGGTACCGTCAACAGCACACCCTTCCTCGACATCAGCAACCTTTCCAGCCAGGACATCCTGAGCAGCTATTCCGAGCGCGGCCTGCTGGGGCTGGCCTTTCATCCGAACTACGCTGAGAATGGCCTGTTCTACGTGCATTACAGCGACCGCAGCGGCAACACCGTGATCGCGCGGTACAGTGTCAGCAGCGACAACCCGGATGTGGCCGACCCGAACAGCGCACAGGTGATTTTCACGCATCCACAGCCGTATGCCAATCACAACGGCGGCCAGATCGAATTTGGCCCCGATGGCTATCTGTACATCGCGCTTGGCGACGGTGGTTCGCAGGGCGACCCGCAGAACAACGCCCAGAATCCGACATCGCTGCTGGGTAAAATTCTGCGCATTGATGTCGACAATGGCGACCCGTACGCCATACCGGAGGACAACCCGATCGCCACAGTCAACCCGGACCTCGCGCCGGAAGTGTGGGCCTTGGGCCTGCGCAATCCGTACCGCTTCAGCTTTGATCGCGAAACCGGCGACCTGTACATTGCCGATGTCGGCCAGAATCAATTGGAAGAAGTCAACTTCCAGCCAGCCGACAGCCCCGGCGGCGAGAACTATGGCTGGCGTGTCTTTGAGGCCAGTATCCGCTACTCGCAGGATGCGGACCCCGGCAACACAGTCTTCCCGGTTGCGGAATACAACCACAACAACGGCTGCTCGATCACCGGCGGTTACGCCTACCGGGGCGAAGCACTGCCCGACTTGCAGGGTGTTTATATCTATGGCGACTGGTGTTCCGGGCGCACATGGGCGACCTATCAGGATGAAGCCGGCACATGGCAAACCCTGGCGGACTTTATTCCAAACACCGGACTGGCGATCAGCGCGTTTGGTGAGGACGAAAGTGGCGAGCTGTATGTGGCGGATTACAGCGGACGAATCCTGAAACTTACCGCAGCGCAATAAGCTTTTTAATACTTGCGTGATACAATCTGGCTCAGCGTGTCAAATCGGCGCTGTTGAGCCAGATTTTGATTCGATAGCGCGCTGTTGACTACGTGGACAGCCCGGCTCACAACAGAATCTTTTAAAGGGGGTGGCTGTTGCCAAAACAGCCATGATTGTATGTCTGTCTCGCCACTGGACCTGCAAGAGCACCTCAATGATTATGATTGGCTCGATGACCATCTTGACCAGGTTTACATCCAGATTGCCAGAGGTCTGAATGGACGATCCGCCAGTGCCGTCGAAGCAATCGAAACCCTCAACCTGATCATGCCCTACGCCCTGACACGGGCAGACTACAAACGATGGGAAAATGTGTTGTACGATGCGCTGCTGTGCGCCATGGACCTGAGCAACACCGATTTTCAGATTCAGGTGTGGTCACATCTGGGAGCCTGCCTGTTCCAGTCCGGCAATTACCAGACTGCCTCGGATGCTTTCAGCAAAGCGCTGGCCCGTACCGACCGCAACGTCACCATTGAAAACAGGCTGCTGGCCCGCATCGGTATTCTGCATTCAAAAGCCATCTTCGCCACGCAGGACATTGACCAGTTCATCGCCGAAACGCTGATCTTTGCCCGCGAGATCGCCAATGATCGCATGCTGGCAACGCTGCACTATTCGCTCGCGGTCGCCTATCTGCATCAGGCAGAAACCCGACGCGCACTCGGTCATGCTCAGGTCGCGCTGAGTCACTGGATGTGGCTGGAAAATCATGAGGAACAGCAGCGAACCGCCCTGCTGCTGGCCGAAATCTGCCGCGTCGCCCGCAGCTTTCCACATGCGGCCCATTTTCTGGAGCTGGTGAAACCGGGGGCCAAAGACGCTTATCATTCGGCCATCCTGAACTACCATCAGGCTTCGGTTCTGCTGGAAAACAAGCAGCATCAGGCCGCCGTCGACCGTTATGTCGACGCGCTGGAAGGCTTCATGTCGCTCGATTTTCCTTACATGACCGGGGCAGCACATCATGCGCTGGCGCTGGCGCAAACCAAAGTCGGTGATATCACCAGTGCCCGCCACCATTTGCGGCAGGCGCTGATCATATGGCAGAAACTCGAAATTGAATTTCAGCAGGCGAATGGGGTCTATGCCCTGGGGTTTCTGGAAGCGATCGCCGAAAATCATGAGACTGCCAGGGGTTTCTACCAGCAGGCACTCCAAATGGCAGAATCACTACCGGACTCTCCCCTGGTTTCGGACCTTCGCGCTGACATCCGCGAAGATATGGACAAGCTGCCACCCCTTTAAAACGCAACGACCTGCCGGTGTTGGCAGGCCGTGCAGTCCCGAAGTTGGCGTACTTACGCCGGGAGGATGATGGGTGGTCGCGGATCCATTGGTCCACTCCTTGCAGCTAAAGCCGTACGACAACTTCAGCATCGCAAAAGGGGGTGGGTCGCCTCTACAGAATCCGGACAACAAGCGGACACAAAGCGGACAATCCCGGCGATAATCACCTTCGGACTGGCAGAATCATGTCCATTTGCAGCTTATAAGTGGGAATCAAAAAGCCGCGCCCGGTAGATCGGACACGGCCTGATCAATATCTGTAAGCGGAGAAAATCAGCGCAAGGCAGTCTCGGCAATGCGCAGCGCCACCGAGCCAAACAAGGCCGGTAAAATGAGCGGGGTCACAAAGATCGCCACCAGTTGTTCGCCGCTCAGGTTCATCTGCTGGGCCATCAGCAAAGCCAGCACGCCACCAACGTAGCCAAGCCAGTACAACACCACCACGCCCACGACAAACCCCTGCCCGTTATGCTGGTCGCGCAGGCGATTGGCCCCGGCCAAACCGACCATGCCACAGAAAAACATCTCGGCAAAGGGCTGCACGACGATCATGGCAGTGCCGGTCAGCAGGATCAACAGGGCCTGCTGGGGGTGGGTGTTGGTGAAAAGCAGCGTATAGACGATGACGCCGATAATCGTCATGGCGTGCAGCAGGCGATACACCATCATGAACCATGTTCGGCTGAGCTGCCGCACACTCGCTGTCCACAGGCTGAGCAGCAGTTCACGCGAGGAGAACGGCGCGATGCGAACGAGGTCCCAGGTCGATGACCGGCGCGCCTGATAAACCTTGTTCGCCGAGCTGACAGCCACCTGAACCAGCACCGCCAGCGAAAACAGACAGTACAACACCGGGATACTCAGCCCACCCAGCATCAGAAAAACGCTGATCATCATGGCGAACAACAGCGCCTGAAGATAGGCGGGCATCGGCTGGCGCACATAACGCCGTACAATCGGATGACCCGACCGCAGCCACCGGGGAGAAATCGAGAGCGCCTTCATACTGTCATTGTATCCATCACCCCGCAACGAACCGCAAAAATAAACTGATCTGGTCAAAACCTGCACACTACGTTGACAACACGTCAGCAAAGCGCACATTGCAACACTTGGAAAGAAACGGCTTTCGCCCTATAGTTAATGTGTCTCTTATACTCGATTCTGCGTGGTTCGTGTCACGAGAAAATAGTACCGAAAACCTGTCGTCCGGCAGGTTCGCCAGAGGATATCCATGCGCGCGCTGCTGACTGTATTGATTTACCTGCTGCTGATGACCCTACCCGCTGCTGCTCAGAACGGGGTTGATTACGCTATTGGTAATATCCGCCAGCCGGAGCTTTCGCCGGATACCAGCGCCGTGATCCTCGCCTTCGATGTAACCAACCTGGGCGGCGCAGCCAATAATGGCAGCATGGTGCGCGTGATCAACGATGACACCGAAAATGAGATTGCCAGCCAATCCCTGCGACCCTTAGGCGCCAGCGAAAGCGTCACGATTCTGCTGCCGCTGCCGCTGGAACTGCTGCCGCCAGACCGCGAACAGGCGATTCGTGTAACCGTTGGTATTGGTGATGTCGAGCCATCAACCGGCAACGTCGACAACAACAGCGCCGTTATCGTGGTACCGCGTCTGGAAGATTTGCTGGCCCAGACCGGGCAGCCGGATACTAATGCGGATGGACGCCCGGACAACAGCCTGGAATCGATCCTCGAACAATTCGGATTTGACACGTCCGATCCAGTCCATATGGCAGCACTGGCAGCCACGGTGGTTGCCCTTGCGATTTTACTGGTGCTGTTCCTGATTATCCTGCGTTTGCTGATCGTGCGCCGTAAACCGCGCTACGTGGTGCAGCTGCCGCCTTATGCCAATGTCCCGCCGATGGCGCCCTCGACCACCGCAGGCCGTCGGCAAGGGTGGCAGGCTCATGCACAGAACGACCTGGCCCCGCCGTCCCCGTCGGATGAGGGGTCGACGCATATCCGTAAGCTGCTGACCGGGCTGGAAGGCCAAAAACTGAATAACTGGGAAGTCACGGGTGTGCGGATGAACCAGTACGACCAGTATGGCCGGGTCGCCCGCAGCGAAGTCGTGGCAACCCGCGACATCACCCGCCGCCTGAACAAGACGATTGATCGCGCCGCCGACCTCGACGAAGACCAGATCAGCCGCCGCGTGCGTCCGGTGGCCCGCAAACTGGTCGGCCAGTTCCGGCGCAAGATCAGCCCGCGCAGCGCCATGCTGCCCATCGCAATCGACATTGCGTTTCAGGGTGTCCATGGCGAAGTGCGTATCCGGTTCGAGTTGTATTATCTGGAACAGGGGCGCTGGCGTCTGGTTGATCTGTGGGAACCGGAGATGACCGTCAGCGGCAGGATGATCCACGAGAACTTTACGTATTCCCTGTCGGGCCTGCGTCCGGGAGAACCGCAAAACACCTTCAGCCGCCGCCTTCAGGATGACCTGACAACCGTCCTGACCGAAATGCTGCGGCACGAGCCACCGGCCCATGATACCGGCGCATCACGTCCGATTCCCCCACTCCCGGCGTAGGTGATGCACGTGCATCACTGCAACAAGGCAGCCTAACCGAGTGCCTGAATAAGCCCTTTCAGATAGCCGACATGCCAGGCGCGGCTCATGTGTGTCCAGTCCGTATCGCCGGTGATGCCGGGGTGATGGTCCGGCACGACAAAGCCGGTAAACCCGACCTCTTTCAGGGCCTTGAAGTTGGCGATCATGTCACCATCGCCCTCGCTGGCAAACACCTCACGATAGCGCGGCACCGTCCCCTGCACATTGCGGAAGTGCACATAAAAAATCTTGTTCTGCGCGCCAAAATGACGGATAAGTTCCGGCACATCTTCGCCAGCTTCCTGCATGGTGCCAATGCAGAACAGCAGGCCGTTGTACGGGCTGGGGAATGAGTCGACCACCTTCTTCAACCCGTCAAAGCCGGTCAGCACTTGATCGACGCCGCGATAATGCGGCAGCGGCGGGTCATCCGGGTGGGTTGCCAGCCGAACTTTCGCTTCCTCCGCCACTGGAACGAGATGCTCGTAAAAATAAGCGATGCGCGACCATGCTTCGTCGTAAGGGACATCGCCAGCGGGTTTGTCCATTTCGCTGGCATGCGCCTCGGCGTCGAAATCCAGCAGCACGGTGCCACCGCGCCCCACAGGCAGGTTGGTATAGCCGGGCCGCCCCTCCGCCCAGTACGTAATCCGCTGGTCGATGATGAGTACCGGCGCATTTTCGGGCTGGTCCTGATACGCCTCGCCAATGCTGCGAATTGTGCGAGCGACATTGGCGATGTCCGCCTCGCGGTCCGGCAAACCAAGCAGTTGATTCTTGACCACCTGACCGCCAATGCCGACGCCTGTCAGCGCCAGATCATATTTTTCAAAACGGCGGCGCAGCATCCGCATATCATCGGATGTCAGGTACTGGCGCTCCAGATATTCCGGCACCGCCCATCCCCAGATACTCGCCCCATCCGCGCCGATTTGCTGCGCATACAGCAGGCGATCTTCGGCGCCATTGTGTGATCGTAAGCCTATTTTCATAAAGGTTCCTTATCTTGTTCCGGTTTGGGGTCGCGGCGAATAATAGGCAGCGTATCGTCATCAGGCGCGGTCACAATGGGACGCCGGGGTTCCACGCCGCTGTCACTGCTGATACCTGCCACCGCATAGACCAGCACGCCCAGCGAAGCGACCAGAAAACCACCAATCAACCCGGCTGCCTGCCACGCTCCGAAAAAGATGTCGCTGGTTTCTGTGCGCAGGTTAGAGCCAAACCCCAGAATATCCGCCATCGCAGACATACCAGAAAACAACAGCCCGGTCATCGACAGCCGCAGCGCAATCTGCTGGGCGAGGTTGGCGGTCTGGTAGGAATAAAACGTGTATTTGGCATAGATAAATGCCCCGGCAATCAGCAACGTGAAACCCGTCAGCAAAATCAACAGCTGAATTGTGCCAATGCCGGGTGTCGGGGGTAAGCCGGTGACACCGGGGAACAGGCCCATCACGGCCAGTACAGCCCCCAGCACCCCCAGCGCAATCCCAATCTGACCAATACGAACCATAGGGTTAATCTTCTGGCAGTCCCTGGCGCAGCTTGCGGATCATGTTGCCGCCCATAATCGCCTGGATGTCAGCCTCAGCATAGCCTTTTTGGCGCAGCGCATCCGCAATCAGCAGCAGGTCGCCAACCGTATCCAGCCCTTCCGGGATACTCTCGCGCCCGACCCCGCCGTCAAAATCGGTGCCGATGCCCACATGCGCCGCGCTGCCCGCCAACTGGCACACATAGTCAATCGCATCGGTAATAATCGAAAACGGCAGCCGCTGGCGTTTGTCCCATCCGTTGGTCAAAAACTGGTTATACAGCACAATGCCCATCACGCCGTCCCGCTCGACCAGCCGTGCGATCATATCATCGGACAGGTGGCGGTCGGTATTGCAGAAACGGCGCGGGTTACTGTGGCTGGCGATGATGACGCCTTCATAACGATCCACTGCTTCGAGGTAGGATTCTTCCGCCATGTGCGACAGGTCGAGGATAGCGTTGAAACTCGCCATGACGTCCAGCAGTTCGCGGCCCAGGTCTGTCAGCGGGCCGGGGCTGCCGGTGCCACCGCAGTAGCGTGTCTGATGCCATGCCAGACCAACCAGCCGAACGCCCCGTTCGTACCATTCTTCAAACTGCTTTGGCTCGATAATCGGGTCCGCATTTTCCATCAGCGTCACCAGCCCAATCTGATGATCCTCCAGCGTCTTGCCGTCTTCCCATGTCGCCAGCACCGCGTCGAGGTCCGCCTGCGTGCGGACAAGGTTGATCTTATCGTGCTCGTCCGCCAGCCGCTCATAATAATCCATCTGGCGCAGCGCGATGGCGTAGGCTTCTTCGGGTTCGCTGTAGCTCAGGCCGTCCCAGGGTGCAGACTGGCGGGTGCGCGGGGCGACAAACAGCGTGCTGAAAGTCAGGGCCACCCGTCCGAGCAACGCATCGGGCAGGCCAACGGTGGCCGTCCCAGCATTGTTAGGGGTGTCGGTACTGGCTTCTCTGGTGCGATGGGCCAGTGCGCTCTGCCGGTAATCGCGCCCGAACATGAGGGCGTTGTAAGCAATGTCTTCGTGGGCATCTACGACGATCATGGGCATCCTTTCGTGTGAGCGCTACGATTGTACGCTGTGACCGCGTTTTTTCCAATCGGTGGCTATAAACCCGCCCGCAAGGTTAGAGCTTGTTGAATGATTCTGGCAAAAGGCATCTAGCGGCCCCTGTGTGGTCGTAACCTATAATAAGGTGTAAGAGATTCGCAAGATAATTTCGGTAAAGTGCAACTAAGCCTGATCAATGGATTGAAGGAGTGTATGGATGGATACCGTTAAAAATACGCGGGCAACGGTGACACGCCGTTCCAGACCACCCGGTCTGGCGGTGGGTTTTCTGGTTGGACTGCTGACGACGATGGCGCTGGTTGCCGTCTTTTACGCCGCCGATGCGCTGGTGGGGACGCCGTTCGTGCCGTTTGATGTGCTGGACTGGATGGCGCGCAACCTGCCCGGCGGCCTGCTGACTTTTGGCATTGATACGGTCGTCAATACCATTATCGCGCTCAATCTGGGCGAAACGGATGTCGCCGCCAAAGTTGCGGAACAGATCATCGGCATCAGCGGCATGATCGCTACCGGCGTGATCGCCAGCATCGTCTTCTTTTATATCAAAAACCAGAATGATGAAGACAGCGGCAGCCCCCTGCCCGGCGTGATTCTGGGTCTGGTGGTCGGTGTACCGGTGGCACTGCTCAGCCTGTCGGTTAACTTTACCGCGCTCACCGGTCCGGTCATCAGTACGGCCTGGATCGTGCTCGGCTTTCTGGTGTGGGGCGCGGCCATCAACTGGATTTACAACGACTTGGCCGCCATCCCGCCCAAAGCAGATGAATCTGACGCATCCGCTGAAAAGATTGACCGGCGCAATTTCCTGATCCGCGTCGGTGGCGCGACTGCAACCATTACGGTTGTCGGGGCCGGGTTGGGCGCGATCCTGAACAATTCCGAGCAGCCCAGCATCACCAGCGTAGCCGATTCTGGCGCGGCGGATTCAGCAGCACAGCCGCCCGCCAACCTGCCCAACTCCAGCGCCGGCGTCCGGCCCGTGCCCGGCACCCGCCCCGAATTCACCCCGGTGTCCGATCACTATCGCATCGACATCAGTTCGCGGCCTCCGGTTATCGACGGCGCGACCTATTCGCTGCCTGTTTCCGGGCTGGTCGACAACCCGCTATCGCTGTCGCTGGATGACCTGCGCAACAACTACGAGCCGATGACGCAGTACATCACACTGGCGTGCATCTCTAACCGGGTTGGTGGCGACCTCATCAGCACACAGAAGTGGACCGGCGTCAGCATGCAGGCGCTGTTGGCCGAAGCGGGGTTGCAGGAAAACGCCCGCTATCTGCGCATCTTCGGGGCAGACAGTTTCGACGAAACCGTCGATATTGAGCTGATTAATCAGGATGAGCGCATTATGCTTACCTATGCCTGGGATGACGAACCCCTGCCCCAGCGCAATGGCTTCCCGCTGCGCATCTACATCCCCGACCGTTTCGGCATGAAACAGCCCAAGTGGATCACCGAGATTGAGGTGGTTGCGGATTATGAAGACGGTTACTGGGTGCGTCGTGGCTGGGATAAAGAAGCCATCATGGTGACCACATCCGTCATTGACGTGGTCGCGGTGGACGAAACCCACGAAGAAGACGGCACCACCTATGTACCCATTGGCGGCATCGCCCATGCGGGTGATCGTTCCATCTCGAAAGTGGAGGTCAAGGTCGACGATGGCGAGTGGATGGAAGCCCAACTGCGGACTCCGCTGTCCGATAAAACGTGGGTGATCTGGCGCTACGAATGGCCGTTCGCCGATGGCAGCCACACCTTTGCCGTGCGCGCGGTCGATGGCCAAGGCGACCCGCAGATCGAAACGGCGCGTGGTGTGCGCCCCAGCGGTGCAACCGGCATCTTCAGCGTCCGCGAAACAATCTAGTTTTTCGGCAAATCAGGGGCATAGCCAGCGTGGTTATGCCCCTACGCCATTTCCGGCACAAACGAAGGTTCCCGGTCTGGCATTTGCGCCAGCCGTGACTGAATTTGCTGCACGATGATTTCCCCCTCGACATTGAAGTTGAACATCGCGCCTTTCCCCTGATAAAAAATGCCCGCAACATACAGGCCGGGGTGCCCCTCGACCTCGTAGCCAGTATGCGGCTTGTACCCGGCATAAACCGGGAAATCACGCGGCTCGCGCACCGGCAGGCCCTGCTCATCCACCGCAAAGTCGATGTCGAGATAATCCCATTTCGGGTAAAAACCCGTCGCCAGAATCACAGTGTCCAGTTCCAGATGCGAGCCATCGGCCAGCAGCGCCGTACGGTCCTCAAAATCCACTGGCACGGCCACCGACTGCACCTGTCCGCGCTGCGCCGCCCGGATCAGTTCCGGCCCACGAGTCCCGGCAGCCCCACTTTCCTGCCCCGGCGCGGGCACTTTGATACCGCTGCGCTCGACATGGCGATACTGCGCCTCCTGGGCCTTGTGGTCCAGCCAGTGCGTGAAGCGGTTCGGCAGGGCTTCGGCCAGCAGCATCCAGGCATGTTTCGGCAAACCATACGGGTAGCGAGGCCGCAACACAATGCCGGTCCGCTGTGCCAGATACACCGGCAGCCGCACCGTTTCCGTCAGCGCGCAGGCAATATCCACGCCGCTGGGGCCATTGCCGATTACCATCACACGCTGTCCGGCAAAGTCCTGCGCGCCTTTGTAATCATGCGAATGCAGCACCTGACCGCTAAACTGTTCGATGCCCGGCATCGGTGGCTGATACGGGTAGGAAAAACGCCCCGTTGCCAGCACCACCGCCGGGTACCACGCCACACCTTCGCTGCTTTCCACATACCAGCCATCATCCTGTGGGGCCACCCGGTAGACTTCGACGTTCAGGTGGATGTTCAGCTGGTGGTCATCTACGAAACGCTCCAGATAATCATGATACTGGCGAGCGGTGGGGAAAATGCCAAAGCTCAGGGGGAATTTGCGCCCCGGCATGTGCGAGAAAAAGCGCGACGTGTTCAGCCGCAGGGTCGGATATTGGCTGGCCCATGTCGAGGCAATCACCCCGGCGCGGTCGACCACCCGATAGCGGATGCCGGCCTGTTCCAGAAACCAGGCGCAGGCAATCCCCGCCGGGCCAGCCCCGATAACCAGTACTTCTTCAGCCATCCGTCAGACTCTAATCGCCCGCGATGGCGGTAGCTGTCGCCGCGAGAATCGGGCGCAGCGTCGGTGCGGCATTTTCAACCGTCGCCTGAAAACTGGCAGCGTCTTCGGTGCTGCGCGGCAGGGCGGCGTCAATATAGGCGTTCCGAGTCTGGATGATTTCCGTCTCAACCGCCTCATATTCCTCTGCCGGTGCCTGCAACCCCAACACACCCACGCCATACAACCCGACGACAAACATAATCAGCGCCATGACGCCGACCACCACGCCAACCCGCCGGTTAGATGCCATCGTGCGCGGCGTGTGCACCTTCATGTGCATTTCACCGGGTGCAGCCTCCAGCCGGGCCACCAGATCATCAATGGCGTAGTCCTCGCTGAAATCGACCGGTCGCAGATGTTCGATCAGCGGCGGCAGTGGGACGGCTTCGACCAGAACGGGGATAATCCGCTGGTTGCCCTCGATAGCCTCGATCAACGCCCCTTCAAAGGCCGCATCGTGGCTGGCCTTTGCCGACACCAGCACCACGACGGCTGGTTCCGTTATTGCAGCCAGATCGGCCCGAAGCCGTTCAGCCAGCGCCGAATCCGTTGAATGATTAATAATGATTGCCATAGTCCCTCTCAGACTTGCGTCCGTATATAATTGACAATGTGCCAGCGCTGGGTGTCCGTCAGGTCACCCGCACATGGCGGCAGACTGCGCCAGCCCTCGCGGACTGCCTCAAACAATTCTTCATCACGCGTGCGCGACAGCCGGTCGATCAGCGCCCGATAATCGCTCGATTCCGACTCCCAGGTATCGCACGATGTTGCCAGCAGTGATTGGCCCGCAGCCACCGACTCCGCATCCGGCAGAACCGGGTTGACGAACTGCGGCGTCGGGTTCAGCACCGCCTCGTAGGTCGCCTCGCTCTGCGAAACCATCATCACCGCCAGCACCATAAAGATGACCGTCCCGACAATGGCGCTGGCAGCGACTGCCACACTGATCGGATTCCAGTCCAGCCACTTGTAGAAGCGATACGCCATCGGGTAGGCCGCCCAGCCGAGCGCCACCAGCACCCCCGCCAGCGCCAGCCAGTTCAGCAGACCGGGGTTCACCGATGTCGGCACCGCTGCTTCCGTTGAAATTTCCCATTCGAAAGCGGCACGCTGCATCGCGCCATCCGCCCCCGGCACATCCACCAGCAGTCGCCAGCGCCCTTCGCGGTCAATATCATCGCTGGTGGTCACGAACAGGCCGGACCCCACAGCAGGCAGTTCGTGCCATTCGCTGCGCCAATCGCGGTCCGGGTCCACGACCTGCATCCGCACCACCTCGTCGGCCAGTGCTTCGCCATTACGCGCCATCACCACGTCGTAGGTGTTGACACCGGGACCACCGGGCGAAATACTCATGCGCACGAGCAGGTCATCCACCGTTTGCGCGGCACTCGGCGCGGCCACGTCTTCGGTCAGAAAGACGGGTTCCGGCACCGCCGACGCACTGAGGTACGCCACCGACACCAGCACCAGCAGCACCAGCAGCACTTCCAGCCGCAGCGTCAGGGCCAGATTGACCGCCCGCTCGACCCGCTGGCTCCAGCGCTCGAATCGCGCCGGGTTGGCCGCCAGATGATGCACCAGCCCCAGCGCCAGCAACCCCGCGACCAGCGCCACCTTCACCAGCAGGCCCACGCCCCAGCCGGTTTGAGTCAGGTCGGACGGTTGATAGAGCCAGTTGAATGCGCTGTAAATGCCGGTTGCCACCACCACCGCGACCGCATACTTCACCAGCCACGAGAAGCGCCGCAGCACCGTCAGCAGCGCCTGCCGCCGCGCGTCACCGCTGTAAGGTCGCAGCGCCACCGGCAGCATCAACACCAGCGCCGCCAGCCCGCCAACCCAGACGCCGACCGCCAGCATGTGTGCCCAATCCACAAACACGGCCACCCAGGGCATAATCAAGGACCCGGAGGCATGGCTGGTTACACTGAATGCCCCCACCAGCAGCGCCCCAACCCACACATTCGCACTCCAGAAGGCTTTCACCGTCTCCGGGCGTTCCTCGCGCCACATCACGCTGAGGCCCAAGAAAACCGCTGCCAGCACCAGCAGAAACATACGCGCGGACCAGACATCGCCAAAGCGCGACCCGATGCGCACCACCTGCCATAGTCCTTGCGCAATCACTTCGGTCATGCCGGTACTGAAAAATGCCATCGACTGCTGCAACATTGCGATGATATTGCCGCCCAACGCCACCACCAGCGCCGCGCCAAACAACCAGTTCAGGCGCTGCATCACACGCGGCGGCAGCCACCCGGCCCGGTGCTGTGGGTTGCCCCATGCCGGCAGCAGAACATGCCTGTATAGCACCGCCAGGCCAAATATCAGCAGATTGGACGCCAGCAAAATCGTGCGCCACACCACTTCCAGCGGAATCACATCGTAGCCGGACTGCGAACCGGCCACCCCGCCGACTTCCTCGCCGACAAAAAACACGCGGGTTTCGGCGACGACGTGCCCATCACTGGCAAACGCCGGACGCAGGTCAACGATATAGGCGCCATCCGGCAGTTCCTGCGGCACCTGCAATTTCAGCAGCGCCGGGTTTTCCGCATCGACCCCACCTTCGGCCAGCACCGTACCGGTCTGGTCACGCAGTTCGACCGTGCTGAAACGCGGCTCCAGCGCTTCACTAAACCAGTATTGCAGCCGCGCCGGGGGATGTTCCAGGGTGGTCCGGTCTTCGGGGATGGCACGGACAATATAACCATGCGCCGCCGCCGGACCGATGCCGACGGTCAGCAGCACAAACAGCACCATCAACATGAATGGTGCGTGGACCTTGCTCAACATTCGGTGTTTCAGCCACACAATACAACCTCAGGTCAACACAGCAGCCTCTGTACCATGCACGCATCGGCTCATCTGCTGTGAACCAGTTATCAGTGTATCGCAGTATAGCAAGGCTTGTTCAGTTTTTCACGAGTTACTTATCGAACGTCCACCTGAAGTACAGGCTGCATTTCGCCGGCATGAACGCCATGATTGTTCAGCACCGTCGAGGGGATGAGCGATTCCAGTGCGGCAGCTTCGTCAGCGGACAGATAACCAAGCTGGCGCATCAACGCCGACACAGCCGGGATGTGCGCGCGCTGGTTGCCATCCGAGACTTTAAGCGCGATGCCCACACCATGATCCGGCACACCCACGCCCAACAGCCCTTCCGCACCATCTTTGGCAACCAACCGGCCATTCGTCGCCTGTACCAAAGAGGCATCGACCCGTTTGTCGCCGCTGAACAGCAGCGGATTCTGCTGCATGGCACGGGCGATAACGCCCAGATCACTGGCTGCATCGTGTGTCGCCGCACCCAGATTGGCAAACAGCAGCGCAATATTTTTCAGCGGCAGGCCAAAAGTCGGCACGCCACAGCCATCCGGCGCTAACACAATGGCGGATGCGTCCAACCCGGCATATTCCGCCACGACCGAGAGAATCATCTGCTGAACCGGGTGTTCCGGCTGAAGATACGTCGCAATATCCCAACCCTGTGCCCGGCAGGCCGCCAGCATCCCGCTGTGTTTGCCGGAGCAGTTGTGTTCCAGTGTGGACGGTTTGTGCCCACCCTGCAAAAGCTGTTCGTAGGCGCTACGGCTCAGAGGTGCGCCAGGGCCACATTGCAAATCAGTGGAAGCGGCGTCAATCTTGTCCAGAATGCCCTGCACAATACGCGTCTGTTCAACTGTGCCATTGTGCGACCCGGCCATGACCGCCAGTTCTTCCGGCGTGAACCCATACTTTTCGGCAGCACCAGAGCGAATCACCGCCACTGCCTGAAACGGTTTGGCGCATGACCGCAGGTAAATCACCGCATCGGCATCACCGCCGCTGAAGACCAAATCACCCGACACATCCACCACCGCCACCCGGCCCCGGTGAATGCAGTCCACCTGGTCGCCGCGTGTGATATGTACCAGTTCAATATCGCCCATGTGCAGTCTCCTGTGTGTGGCAGGCAAGGATCATATAGTCAGGTTCAGGTTTCATCCTGGCGTGCCGCAGAGTATAACATAGCGTGGGCAGTGCCACGCAGTCCATCCGGCCATCTCATGTGCTGCACAATCATTGGGGGCGGATGGCCCATATTGCAATTCAATCATGAAAAGGTATATTCACCTCTCTCATCACAATGGGAAAAATCAGGGATGACGACACGAGAACAACAACACCTCCACCTGGCTGGATTATCCGAAAAGGAAGTAACAGAAAGGCGGCGACAAGGCCAGGGCAATAATGTTCGGCTGAGAACCAGCCGGTCCTATGCAGACATCATCCGCCATAACGTCCTCAACCTGATTAATATCATCCTCTTTGTCATCGGTGGGGTGATGATCAGCATTGGGCGCGTGGGCGATGCCGTCACAACCGTGGGGCTGATTTTGTTCAACATCGTCATCGGTGTGTATCAGGAAATCCGTGCCAAACGGCAGCTTGATAAAATCGCCCTGCTGACCCGCCCGAAAATCGTGGTCATGCGGGACGGTCACGAAAAAACGGTTGACCCGAATGATCTGGTGATTGGCGACATGATCGTCATCCGCGCCGGGGACCAGATGGTCGTCGATGGCGTGGTGGTCGGGACAGGCAAAGCCGAAGTGGACGAATCCATGTTGACCGGCGAATCGGATTCAATCGTTAAAACTGCCGGTGATGAAATCCTGTCGGGCAGCTTTTGTATTTCCGGGTCAGCCATATACGAGGCGACTCGCGTCGGTGAAGACAGCTTCGCCAACAAGCTCACCGCCAATGCCCGTAAATTCGCTGTTGCCTATACCCCCCTGCAGCGCGAGATCAATTTCCTGCTGCGCCTGCTGCTGCTGCTGGCGTTGTTCATTGGTTCGACCATGTTTGTTGGGGCGCTGCTGGCCAGTTTGCCCTTTCTGCGCCAGGTGCAGATGGCCGCCGTCGTCGCCGGGCTGGTGCCCAACGGCCTGTTTTTCATGGTCATTCTCGCCTATGCGATGGGCGCGCTGCGCATTGTCCAGCGGGGGGCGCTCGTACAGCAGTCGAATGCCGTCGAGTCGCTGAGCAATGTGACCATACTCTGTACGGACAAGACCGGCACCCTGACTGCCAACAAGATCAATTACCATGACCTCTACCCATTGGGCCTGGACAAAGAGGCGGTTCAGCACCTTGTCGGCAGCTTCGCCCGCAGCGCCAGCGCCACCAACAAAACATCTGAAGCGCTGGTTACCGGACTGCCCGGCGACCGCCTCGCCCCGGTAGATGAAGTGCCGTTCTCGTCGGCGCTGAAGTGGAGTGCCCTGTCATTCGACAGCGATTCCATGCGCGGTGTCTATGTGCTGGGCGCGCTGGCTATGCTGCGCGATCACCTGACGATCAACGCCGACGTGGCGGAGCAGATCGAACACTGGTCTGAGAACGGGCTGCGCGTGCTGGTGTTTGCCTATAACCCCAACGTTACCACGCTGCACAATGCCGCCGGCGAACCGGAACTACCGCCCCTGACGCTCGGCGCGGTGATCAGCCTGAGTGATGAACTGCGGCCCCAGCTCAAAGAGACGATTGCAGGCTTTCGGGACAGCGGCATTGAGGTCAAGGTCATCTCCGGGGATGACCCGCAGACAGTCGCGGCGCTGGCCAAACAGGCGGGGTTTGAAGGCGACCTGAAGTATGTATCCGGCCCGGAACTGATGGAGATGAATGACGCCCAGTTTGCCCAGGTTGCCGCCGAAACCACCGTGTTCGGGCGAATCACCCCGGACCAGAAGGAACGGCTGGTCGACGCGCTGCGGCAGCAAGGGCAATATGTCGCCATGATCGGCGATGGTGTCAACGATGTGTTATCGCTGAAAAAAGCCAACCTCGGCATCGCTATGGAAAGCGGCAGCGCAGCCACGCGTGGCGTCGCCGACATGATCCTCATCAACGATTCGTTTGGCGCGCTGCCAGCCGCCTTTACCGAGGGCCAGCGCATCGTCAATGGCATGAAAGACATCCTGCGCCTGTTCATAACGCGGGTCACTTACGCGGCGCTGATGATTATTTCCATTGATCTGATCGGGTTGGGTTTCCCGTTCATCCCCAAGCAGAATACGCTGCTGGTGGGGCTGGGCGTGGGTTTGCCGACACTGGGTCTGGCGATCTGGGCACGGCCCGGCCCCATGCCGAAACGGGGGATGCTGCGGGAGATCGCGCGTTTTGTGGTGCCCGCCTCCATTTCAATTTCCTTTTTCGGCGTCATCGTTTATGTGGTGGCATTTTTTATCGGCATTGTGAATGTCCTCGATATTCCCGTCACACCGGAAGCGATTGCCAGTTTCGAGGAATACATCGGCATCGACTATACCCTCACCACCGCCGATGCTTATGTGGTCGAAGTTGCGCATCTGGTCGCCCAGACCAGCCTGACCGCTTTTACCGTCTTTGCCAGTCTGCTGCTGCTGGTGTTTGTTGAACCCCCTATTCCCTTCTTTGTCGCGGGCGATGAGTACAGCGGCGATTGGCGCCCCACTCTGCTGGCAATCGCCCTGTTTATCGTCTATCTGGTGATTATTTCTGTACCATCGTTCCGGTCATTCTTTGAAATGATTGACCTGCCGGTGCTGGCCTATGTCGGCATTCTGGCGATCACGCTGATCTGGATGCTGCTGTTGCGGATGGCGTGGCGGCGCAACTGGCTGGAACGCTTCTTGCAGGTCGAGCCACTTGCCGTCACCGTGCCACCGGCGAACATGCCTAATGCCGGCGAATCCATCGTCCAGCAGGTGACCAAAACACCCTGACTGAAAGGCACCTGTCTGAAGTATGGCGCAAAAAATGCTCACCCCGCGTGAGGTGAGCATGACGTTCATACGATACGGATGGCCGTGAAGCCAGTCGATCAACCGGCAGCGGCCTCTGTATCACCGAGCAGATTTGCCAGATCGTCCAGCACCAGATTGGCAGCCTGCACACCCAGGCCAGCGATCCAGAAATCATCATTGACGTCGATGACGCGCTCATTCTGCACGGCGCTCAATGTCTGCCACAACGGGCTTTCGAGGAAGGTTGCCCGTTCGCTGTCCTCCACGTCATAGCCCGTTACAAAGATGTAGTCGGCGTCCACCTGCTGCATTTCTTCAATCGAGATTTCACCCGAGAATACGTCCTCATCCTGGCTGGGCGGGCGCGACAGGCCGACATCCTGCAAGATATAACCGATGAACGAGCTTTTCAGGTAGAGGCGCACCTGCCCCGGACGGAACCGAACAATCGAAATGGTGGTGGTCTCCAGCGCGTCGCCCACAGCGGTCTGCACGTCGGCCACATGCGCTTCGTAATCGGCCAGAAGCTGTTCTGCTTCGGCGGTTTTGCCCAGCGCGTCCGCATGAGTCCGGAAGTTATCCTGCCAGGGGACACGCAGCGATTCGGTCAATACGGTTGGCGCGATCTGCGACAGCTGATCATAAATGGATTCATAGCGCTGCTTGCTGCCGAGGATTAAATCCGGCCCAAGCTCGAGGATAGCCTCAAAATTGGGTTCGCTAATAGTGCCCGTATCGGCGATGCCGTCCAGTTGATCGCTGAGGTACGCCTGATATTGCAGCACATCCCCGATGGGCGCACCCACAACCGGCGCCCCCAATGCCAGCGCATTGTCCGTCTCACCGGTATCCAGCACCACCACGCGTTCCGCTGTTTCGGGAATACAGCTCACACCCATCGCGTGTTCAAACGCACGCAGCCCAGCTTCACAGGTGACATCAGCGCTGCCGGTGGCCGCCTGAAGCTCCGGCAAAATGCCCTCTACCAGATACGGCAGGCTCAGGACGGTGCTGAACTGAAGCGCGTCATCCAGTTCCGTCGGCACATAGACGATGCGCCCTTCCTGGACAACATTCAACTGGCTGAACAGCGGGTCGGCTTCGATGCCTTCACGCCCGCCTTCGGCAAACTGCAGCCCAACAAATACCAGAATATCCTGATCGAGCAGATCGAGACGCTCCGAACTCACCCCGGCATAGAAGGCCTCGCCAGCCACCTCGACCAGTTCATCCGGCACCACAAAGCCCAGATTTTCGAAGAAACGCCCGCGTGGGTCCTGGGCGGTATAAAAGCCATAGTCGGTGCCAAAGCGGTACGCCACCGCAATGCGCTTGCCTTCGAACTGCGGGTTCTGTTCACGGGCATCCGCAAACACGCTTTCTACATCCACGATGAGCGTGTCGGCAGCATCGGACTGACCCACCGCCGCGCCAATCATCTGCGTGGCCACCTGCCAGGGCGTGCCATAATCAATGTAATCACCGGACTGGGCAATCGTGGGGGCAATTTGCGACAGCGTTTCATATTCTTCTTCGGTGATGCCGGAATACACGCTGATGATCAGGTCTGGCTGCAACTCGAGAATTGCTTCAAAACTGAGTGTCGCCATATTCAGCACGACCGGCTCTGCGCCTTCGGCTTCGTCCTGTGCCCAGGGGAAGATGGCGTTCTCCTCATCCCCATACCAGTAGCGCACCGCCACAGGTTTGATGCCAAGCGCCAGCAGCGGGTCCTGATCGGTGAAGCCGATGGCGACGACGCGCTCCGGCGCTTCCGTGATAGTGGTAGTGCCATACTTATGTTCAATCGTCACCGGGAATGAATCCTGTGCTGCTGCCGGTACGATGCCCACTGCCAGCAGGATCATCAGCACCAGCGATAACATGCGTAATTTCATCGTGTGTCGCTCCTTTAGGAAAGTTTATTGAACCCGAAGCTGCCCGATCAGAGGCCAACCAGAGCGCCGCAAGCAGATGCTGCCGGGCCCCGGGCCAACAATATCTGTCGCTGTCTCCCAACGACATTGGGATTAATCAGTTGCAATGGTAGTGAGGCTGAAGTTGAATATCTACGCAGATGGCTAATTCTGGGATTTTGCGGCCAACAGCACCCGGCCACATGTGGGTAATATCTGTCTAAACCATCATCAATCAACATGATATGGCTGGGTATACTTTATTTTTACACCGGGTAAATATCGTTTACATGCAGGGCAAAAAGCAGTCACGAAACGTTATCGCAAGCCGGTAGGCGCCAGCTCGCCGATAGACCCTTCCAGCTCATCCGCCGCATCGGTTCGGACGACCTTTGCGGTGGGCGGCAGCGGCGTATCAAACTGGTAGTCGGGTTCGGTTTTCTGTCTTTCCCAGATATCGTGCATTTCTCGCCAGGCCTGCCGGAGCGTACGGGGCGCTGGCATGTCGTCGGCAATTTCGTCATACAGCTTTTTCAGGTTGTAGCACGGAACACCCGCGTACATGTGATGTTCAATGTGCCAGTTCATGTGCCAGTAGAGGAACTCCCACAGCGGATTGATGGTGATGGAACGGACACACTTGCGGAAATCCGGGGTATCTTCACGCAGGCCGCAGTGCTGTGTCATACCCACAAAATAAGCCGCCCAATTCGCAATAAAAGGCGCGACGGTAAAAATCAACGGCAGCACCCACAGGCCAGTCGCCACGCCGATCACCAGCACGGAACCATGAAAAAGCAGCAGCAGGCGGGACCACCAGATCGACTTGCGATACTCGTCCGGCTGATCGGTGTGCAGAGTTTGTATCCATTCGTTGATCGGCGTTTCGGGCGAACCCACGACGCCAAAGGCACCCTGAATGGTGATGATAATGGTGGAAATAAGCCCGCCTTTGCCGAAGACACGGCCCCGCTGCGTGAGCAGATTGACGGTAAATAACTGGAGCATAAAAGTCGATTTGATGGACGGCTCCAGCGGCAGCAGATTTTCGCGGTCCCCTTCTGGATGCAGGGTGTAGCGATGGTGATAGGTATGGCTGCTGGCGTAGTCAAACGGGTCCCACCAGCTGATGAGGCTAAACAGATACAGAAATACTTTGTTCAGCCACTTGGTCCGAAAGACCGTGCCATGCCCAAGCTCGTGCGGGGCAATGCCGACAAAGAAGCTGGTGACGGTCCCGTGCACAAACAGTGCCAGTAAAAATGCCAGCCAGAACTGCCGTGACCAGCAGATATACACCAGAGCACCCGTGATAGCAAACAGCGCCAGATGCCCACCCGCCTGAATCCATCCTTGCAAGTCGCTTCGTTTCGAGAGTTCGCGCAGCTTGTCGTGCTTGATCGGGGAACGATACCATTTCACCCGAAGTGTTTTTCGGACTTCAGCGAGTGGTGGATAACTCATGTTAAACGCTCCTCTAAAATTTAAGTACCAAACACGGAATATGCCATTTTGCCCACGCAGGCGGCCCGGCTGCACGCACGATGTTACGTCGTTATCAAGAGCACAAATAGCGGTGCGCCGCTGCTATCCGGCGTGCATCAATCAACCAGTTCAAACGCTCAATTTTGGCCACCAGTATAGCAGTTTTTGTCAGCCGGGACGAAACAAAAACGGACCCGAAACTGGGGCCCGCTTTGATCGTGTTGTTTTAGGCGGCGATATATACGCACAAACCTACATCCGCTTTAAGGAGCTGGTCACAGCATCAATGCACAGGGACAACCTGCACCGGTTCGCGCCGTTCATTATTGGATCGAGTCTGGTTGACGACCCAGTTGAGGGCGTAATCCGCCACTTCTTCCCAGCCTTTTCCCGCAATCACGCTGTAATGGCTGCGTCCGGGAAATTCCTTAAACTCGGTGACCGATGAGGAGGCCCGGTACTTCTTGAAATTGATCTTGTTCAGCGACGCAGGCATGATGTGATCGATTTCGCCGCCAATCATCAGCAGAGGCGCGTGAGCTTTTTTGAAGTCGACGTGCGCCTTGCTGCTCAGTCCACCACGCGCCAGCCGCAGCGATTCCGGCACCACTGTTTCCTCATAAGCCCGCTTTTGGTCCGCCAGCGCCATGCCATTGACGAACGTATACTGAAAATGCTTGAATGGCATCAGGTATGGCGAGCGTGTCAGCGGGTTGAGGATGGGCATGGTCGACCTGATAAATGACCCGCTGAACGAGAGCACCCCCTGCGGCGGCACGGAGTCGATAGCAACCGCAGCAGCCCCTAACCCCCGGTTGACCAACAGCTGGGTGACCAGACCGCCAAATGAGTGACCGATAATGATCGGCGATTCTTCCAGTTTATTGATGATGCGCACATGATGATCCAGCACCTCATCAAGGCCCAGTTGACTGACTTTCGGGTCAGGGTGGGCTTTACGAAGCGCCTCGACTGATTTGTCGCGGCCCGGATAGGGCACGGCGATACAGGTATAGCCTTGCGCCTCATAGCGGTTGACCCACCGGTCCCAGCATCGGTGATTCACAAAATTGCCGTGTACGAAAAGAACTGTTTTCGTCGCCATTGGTCACACTCTCCGGTTATTTGCTCTGGCAGGTAAGGATAGGTTAAGCGGCATCCGCAGCCCTGTCGTGAGGGATTCCACTCATTTTTGAGCGTTGATGCATGTCGAGGACAGATAGCTGTATTCCGTCAGCCAAGCGAAGCCAGGAGCACCTGTGCCGCGCGCTCCTGGCAAGCGTTCATTTGCGTCTGACCTATTACTGGGCAGTGGCCGCGGTTGTAATCAGCTCGACCACAGCATCCGGCTGCGACATCATCGGAACATGGCTGGATTCAACTTCGACGACAGTGGCAGCCATGCGACCGGCGAACAAGCGCTCGGCATCAGGCGGGATCGCTTCGTCATTGGTCGCGACCATGTACCAGGATGGGATCGATTTCCAGGCGGGGACGCCCATCACATCCTCAAGGACGCTGAGATGAATCGGGTTCTGCGTCGACCACATCACACTGGCGACTGCGGGGTCCACATCCGCCGCAAAATGATTAACAAAATCGTCCTGAGGCAGCCAGGCAAAGCCTTCGGCATCAACGTCCAGGTGTGCCAGCGCCGCGGTGGGTTCGCCCTGTGCCAGCAGCGCGCTGATCGCTTCGCCTTCATCCAGCCCAAAGGCTGCGATGTACACCAGGCCAACGACATTCGGCTGATCGGTCGCCCCGGCGGTAATGATCTGCCCGCCATAGGAGTGACCCGCCAGAATAGTCGGCCCTTCAAGCCGGTTCAGCACCTGATGCAGACGGTCAATGTTGGCGGCCAGCGATGTGTGCGGGAACTGCGGGGCGATCACGTTGTAACCCTGCGCCTGCAATCTTTCGATAACCGGCGTCCAGCTTGAACCGTCCGCCCACGCCCCATGCACCAGTACGATATTTGGCAGCGTCATGTCACTGGTCCCCTCTTGTGCTCGAACGGTGATACCCACCACTAACAGGACAGCGATAACCACAGCGACGGCACTCAACAGTGAGCGCCCCGGCTTCGTTTGGTTCAGTTTGGCATGATACATATTTCGCTCCTCCCAGAGTCGGCAATATAAGATTCGGTCAAACAGGATTCGCCTTTGACAGCCGCGACATCGGGGCTTACAGGCTTCCCTCATCAAGGGTTCTGCCATAAAACCGTTGATGTTATGACCTAGCGTATCGGTTGTTGTCTGCGGTGTCGTGAGAATTTCCACTCATTTCTGCGTGCGAAAGTAAGCCGGTACGCAGCGCATAGAGTGCGGCTTCGGTTCTGGATGAAACATTGAGCTTATCAAAAATGTGATAGAGATGATTTTCGACAGTGCGGATGCTGATGCAGAGTTCATGAGCGATCTTTGCGTTACGACGCCCTTTGGCTACCAGGGCAAGAACTTTGCGTTCCTGATTGGTCAGTGCATTCAAGGTGCTCATTGCCCGTTTCCCTTTTATCAATTGGTCTTTACTTTTGATTACGCCAGTCCGGATAGTACTTGCGCAGCAGTCGACTGACGTGTGCAGGATGATAAGTGACGCCAAAGACTTGGCTGAAAACGGTGGCGACCCGAACCGTAGTCCATTTGTCGCCCGAAATACCATAAGCTGCTGGCCCAGGCGCAAGCAGTGCGGGGATTTGATCTAACTGCTCACGCTTCAGGGCTGCCTGTCGACCCGGAGCCGGTTTGCGGCGCAATGCCCCTGTGCCGCCACCCTCACGAGCGCGCTTGAGCCATTGACTCACCGCGCCCTGGGTAACACCCAACTCGGCAGCGATCTGGCGCTGGGGCCATCCTTGCTGATGGAGCCGCCAGGCTTGCAGCCGACGCAGTTCGCGCCAGTCCATTAACGATGCCAGCCTCCTTTCAGCCATACTCCACAAACTGTCGTGAACGACTTTATTAGGGATTAATGCAGCGTTTCAATGTAATCCGCAGTATAATGTTGGTCGTGTAGACAGTCAGCAGACATCAGATACCAGGTCAGTTCCCATCGGTTCGCATTCTTCCCGCCCAGGCGCCGTGGAGCAGCATGTAACCCATGAAGTCAGCTAACTATCGGGATCAGGACTACGCTTTTGGGCAGATCATGCTCACGCTGCGCACCGCAGCCGGGTTGACTCAGGCGGATCTGGCAAAGGCTATCGGTGTGTCACGCCGAACGGTCGGCTCGTGGGAAACGGGCAGCAAATACCCCAAACCCTCCCATCTCAAATCCTTCATTACGCTGGGTATCGAACATCGCACCTTCTCGCCCGGCAGCGAAGCCGACGAAATCAAAGCCTTGTGGAAAGCCTCGAACCAGAAAACCCTGCTCGATGAGCACTGGCTTGCCGATGTCCTGTACCAACGGCAACCCGCAGTCGCAGCACAACTGGCCCCTCATCGCCACGAGATAGCGCCTGTGCTTGCCCCGGTGAATGTCGGTCCGGTTCTGGACTGGAACGACGCCCCGCGCGCGCCGAACTTTTATGGGCGAGATTGGGAACTGAAGTTACTACGAGGATGGATCATCGAGGATGGCTGCCGGGTGATAAGCCTGCTGGGCCTCGGCGGTATTGGCAAATCGTCTCTCGCCGTAAACTTGATGCACCAGGTCGCGAACCGCTTTGAGATCATTATCTGGCGGTCGCTGCAGGATATTCCGGATTGCGACACCTTGCTCGACAGCCTGCTTCAGGTGATAGCGCCCCAAATGCTGGGCGAAGTGGGCACCAGCATGGAACGCCGGCAGTCCTTTCTGGTGGGGTACATGCGCACCAATCGTGTCCTGATTGTATTGGATAACGTGGAATCGGTATTCGAGGAAGGCGAAAGTACCGGGCGAATTCGCCCTGGCTATGAGGGCATTGGCCGATTCCTGCGCCAGATTGCCGAGACCGAACACCACAGTTGTGTGATGCTGACCAGCCGCGAGAAACCGGATGTGCTGGTGCCACATGAAGGCAGTCATGCCCCGGTGCGGGCGCTGCGCCTTTCCCGGCTCGATGCCAGTGCCTGCGATTGGCTGCTCAGTGGCAAAGGGGTCGTGGGCAGCACGGCAGACCGCACACGCTTGATTGATGCGTATGCCGGTAATCCCCTTGCCCTAAAAATCGTCGCCCAGACCATCGTCGAACTGTTCGACGGCGAGATTATGCCGTTTCTGGAACACGGCGAGTTTATTTTCGGCGGCGTGCGCGAACTGCTTGGCGCCCAGTTTGACCGGCTGTCGGCCATGGAACAGATGGTGCTGTTGTGGCTGACGATTCTGCGCGAGCCTGTCACGCTCGACCAGATGCTGAGGGCACTGGTGGTGCCGATGCCGCGCATGAGGCTGCTGGAAGCGGTTGAATCACTGCATCGGCGCTCCCTCATCGAACGCGGCGTGCATCAGGGCAGTTTTACCCCGCAATCGGTGGTGCTGGAATATGTGACTGCGCGGCTGATCGAGGAAATGGTCACGGAGCTTCGGTCAGGGCAGTTTAAACGGCTGGTCGAGCATGTCATTGTCCTGGCACAAGCGCGCGAGTATGTACGCCAGAACCAGGAACGGCTGATCGCCTCACCGATCCTGAACCTGCTGCTCAGCGAGTTTTCGCGACAGACCGAAGTCGAGAGCTATCTATTGGCGCTGCTGGCAAAAGTCGCGGATTGGCCGGATGATGCGCAGGGTTATGCCGCCGCCAATCTGGTGACGCTGCTGCGTTTGCTGCGCGGCGATTTGCGCGGACTGGATTTGTCGAAGCTGGTGCTGCGCGGTGTGCATCTGCAAGGCGTCGACATGCAGGATGTGAACCTGTCCGGTGCGCTGATACAGGACACGGTCTTCAGCGAGACGTTTGACATCGTCACCGCACTGGATATGCGCAGCGACGGGATGTATTGGGCGGCTTCCAGCCGGCGCGGCGAAATTCGCATCTGGGAAGTGAGCAGCCAGACGCTTCATCTGATGTGGCAGGCACACACAGACATGATCTGGTCACTGGCCTTCAGCCCGGACGGGCAGTCACTGGCAACGGCAAGCTGGGATGGCTCCGTCAAAGTTTCGGATGTCACCAGCGGTACGCTGCTCTGGTCCGGCTGGCACACTGGCCACGGCAACCGCGTTGCCTATTCCCCCGAGGGCGCCACCCTGGCCAGCGGCGGGAATGACGCTTTTGTGCGGCTGTGGAATGCCCGAACCGGCGCACCCTTACAGACCATCGCCCACCCCGATGCGATTACGGCGCTGGCCTGGAGCCATGACGGGCGTTATATGGCAACGGGCGACTTGAAGGGTTGTGTTCGTGTCTGGAGCATGCACGAAACAGAGCCAGTGGTTTGTCGCCTGACACTGGACGATCATACGAACTGTGTGGAAGGTCTGGCCTTTTCGCCCGACAGCCGGTTCCTCGCCAGCGCGAGCTGGGACCGAACCGTTAAACTGTGGGATATTGCCAACGGCAAGCTGCACGAGACGCTGACCGCGCATTCGGATCGAGCTTTCCGCGTCGCCTGGAGCCCGGATGGGCACCTGCTGGCAACGGGCAGTCGTGACCAAACGATCTGGCTGTGGGACATGGAGCAGGCCAGTTATTGGGCGGTGCTGCGCGGCCATACCTCAGCTATAAGCGGCATGGTCTTTACGCCCGATGGCACGGAACTCGTCAGTGGCAGCGAAGATGGGACGCTGCGGGTATGGGACATCGCCAACCGGCATTGTTCGCGCGTCATTCAGGGGTACGCCGCCTCGCTCTATGACGTCGACTGGAGCCCGGACAATACGCATCTGGTAAGCAGCAGCACCGACTATCTGGTGACCATCTACGCGGTCAATGGTGAAACGCCCCCCCGTGTGCTGCGCGGTCATACCGGTGTGGTATTCGGCGTGGGTTGGAGCGCAGACGGCAAGTGGCTGGCCAGCAGTGAGTGGGATAACGCTGTCCGCCTGTGGGACCCGGCAACCGGCACCGGTCATCACGTCTTGCTTGACCCGGATGATCCCGATAACTACTTTTACGGTCTGACAATGAGTCCGGACGGACGGCGGCTGGCAGGTGGCACTTACAGACGCGGCGTGCTGGTGTGGGATCTAGCCACCCAACGTCAGAGTTGGTCCGGCGACGAATTTCCGACCTGGATCCGGCGGGTAGCCTGGCACCCGGATGGTACACGGCTGGCGGGTGGCGGTGATGATGCGACGGTCTACATCTTCGATGCGGCGTCCGGGGCCATCGGCCAGCGACTGACCCGGCATCATGGCGTGATTACCAGCCTGACCTGGAATCCTTCAGATGAACACCTGCTGGCTTCGAGTGGTCGGGGCATCCATGAGAGTGAGGTCGTAGTCTGGGATGCCCAGCGCGGCGAACGAGTCGCTTCTTTTGGCGGCCATGCTGGCACCATCAATACCGTCGCGTGGAACCAGTCCGGCGATATGCTGGTCACTGGCGGCGGAGATGGCACCCTGCGCTGGTGGAATCTTGAAAGTCTGGCCTGTGTGCGGGTGCGTCAGGGGCACGAGGGAACGGTACAGGCACTTCGACGCAGCCCCGATGGCACCATGCTGGCCAGTGCCGGTGATGATGGCGCCATTGTGCTGTGGGACCTGTACAGCGGTGACCTGCTTCAACGCTTGCGCCGCGACCGCCCCTACGAGCGACTCAACATCGGCGGCATTCGCGGCCTGACTGAGATCCAGAAAGAAGCCCTGTACAAGCTGGGCGCAATCGAGGCCGACTCGATCTAGGCCTGCAATCACTTCCCTGCCCGCTAAGGGGTAACCCTACTCAACCAGAAGCCATAGTACGGAATATCTGTGGACATCTACGCCGTACCACGGACGATTAGCTTCCAGTGGAGCATGTGAATACGCCCATTCGGCAGATCATCAGCATTCAGGCGGTTGAACAACAGCTGGATCATGTCGGTAAAATCATGGGTCTGCGTGCCGATGGTGGTCAGTGCCGGTTTCATAGCCAGTCCTTCGGGATGATTGCCCACGCCAATCACGGCGATGGCATCAGGAACCCGCAAACCGGCATCGCGCATGGCCCAGATCGCGCTGGCCGCAGCTGACTGAGACCTCACGGTCAGATGCTTCATGCTTCAAACAGAAGCGTGGATGCTGGCCGTGAATTCAGAGGGCGAATTCTGACCACGCAGGTTCACGCCTCGCCAACGGACCAAAGCGAGGGGACACCCACCGAAAATGCTTAATCTGTCGATCAGCCGGAAATGGACCCCAATTGTAGAGCGATAATCAGCACAAACAAGACGATTTGTGGAATGGTAATGCGGAACAGATCGCGGTGAAACAAAGCGGTAATCACCAGAAAGGTGACGAAGTCCAGCAGCACAATGCCCACAGGAAAGAACCGCGCAATGCCGGTCAGTTCAATGGTGCCCAGTGCGATCAGAATCTGGATGATGCCAACGGCCAGCAGCAAGATACCACCCTGAAAGATCATGACTCGCAGGGAACCAATCATGACGGGATCATTGGTGATGGCTTTCAGGTCTGGAATTTGTTTTTTCTCGCCATAGATATTGTGTGCGAAACTGAGCAGGACGAGCAAGATACCTGCGATCAACCCCATGATTTCCCCTTTGCTGTGATGTGAATACGCCAGGTATTATTCACCAGATCGCAGGCAGCAACAAGGCAAAGATGAGCACAGGTCAGGTCGATGGGCGTTTGCCGTTTCCCGCGAACACACCAGACTGCGCTTTGGACAGGAGCCGCCACTCCATCGGTTTCAACGCTTGAAAACGCGTTTCCTGATTCTCAGGGGCGGATTGTCTGGTTGCGGCTGTCACCGAGATCGGGGATGGTACCTGATAAAAGGTGCGCAGCAGCTCATCACAACTTTCTTCCAGCGTATAGCGGTACCCTTCCCAATCCGTATCGCTGGACCCAATCAGCCACCACAGAAGCTCGAGTGCGATGTCAAGCTCAGAGCGAAACGTGTTGCGGTCATACGGTTGCAGACTGGCTTCAATCTCGGCCTGAACGCCGCCCAGATAACCGAGCATATGCTCTTGATAGTCGTCCTTGTCCCACATGGTTATGCTCCGTTTGGCTCTATGCATTCGCATCCATAAATGATCGTTTAATAACGGTTCGATCAAAACATGACATTGGATTAATCGGCGATAAAACCTATTTTTTCATGGGTGCCATCACAGAAGGGCTTATTCGCGGACCCACCGCAGCGGCAGAACCATTCATCAGTACCCTGATAGACCGCTTCGCCCTGACCGTTCAGAATCACGAAGCTGCCGGTGATATGCAGCGGACCGTTGGTTGTGGTTTTGATGCACAGCTTGCTACCGGGCAATGGCGCGATGATCGACTGGGGTTCGGCGACGGTATCGGGTGCGACAAAACCATTCGTTTGGTGCGCGTTGTCGCAGAAGGGCTTATTGGCCGACCCACCGCAACGGCACAGCGCAGCGCGGGTATCGTCGACCACCAGCGCACCGGTGCCATTCACGATGGTGAAATCACCGCGCACATGTAACGGGCCATTTCGGATGAGCCGAATCGTATTGTGAGCCTCAGCAGATTCGCCTGGTCCACCATCTTTGCGCACATAATGCAGCGCACCGGATGGGCAGGCGACCACTGTTTCGGCGACACGGTCCGCCGCAGCCGCGTCTGGCAGCACCCAGGGGCGTCTGTTCCTGTCAAACACGGCGGACAAACGCGTCACACATTCCGCCACATGGATGCAGCGTTCGACTTCGTAAGAGACGTCAATATGTTCACCGGTGTAGTTACGCATACGCTTTTCCATAACAGCAGCCTCCTGGTTGGTGCAGCAAGTCCGATTGATGGGCCGGGCACATCACAACCCGGATGTGGCGATGAAAGTTGAGAAGCCGGGAGAACTTTCTGACCCGGCTCTCTTGGGCAACACGGCTTAGGCAACCGGCTGTGTCTTTTGTGTCTCGATGAACCATTGTTCGAAGCTCTTGGAACCGATGCGCGGGTTTGCGCCTGGCGTCAAAGACCCGTCATCCAGCACCGTGCCAAAGTAACGTGCATTGGGGTCCGCCACGACTTCGCGCGTATCGCCTGATTTGCTCAGGAAACGCCTCACCAGTTCGGCCATGCCAACAGGTTCTGGTCCGGCGACTTCGGTGATGCCGTTGAGCGGCGGATTCAGGGTGACATCAGCCAGCGCAGCGACCACATCGTCGGATGCAATGGGCTGGAACTTGGCCGCGGGCAAGGTCACCGTTTGCTCAACCGTGGCCGAGTTGGCAATGGCGCGCAGAAACTCGAAAAACTGGGTTGAACGAAGGATGGTGTAGGGAATGGGCGATTCGCGGATCAGCTTTTCCTGCGCCACCTTTGCCCGTAAATAGCCGCTTTCCGGCAGGCGGTCCGTGCCAACAATCGACAGGGCCACGTGATGTTGAACACCAGCCGCCACCTCTGCCGCAATGATGTTACGGCCCGAAGTTTCGAAGAAGTTCAACACGGCCTGGTCCTCGAACGAGGGCGAATTGGTGACATCAACGACGACGTCGGCACCGGCCAGTGCTTCGGCCAGACCTTCGCCATTGATGGTGTTCACCCCAGAGGCCAGCGACGCCTCCACCACATCCTGCCCGCGTTCACGCAGGGTCTTAACCAGCTTGGACCCGATCAACCCGCTTGCACCGATGACAACGATTTTCATGTGTTCCTCTTTCTGCTCGAACTTTTCAACAAGATTGACTGAACCTCATTACCCTAAGCATAGGGACTTGTACGAGCGATGTCGTCCGCATTTCTACGTATTTCTCAATCCTCCGTCAGGTTGGCCCGCAAGGCATACACCGCCGCTTCTGTCCGCGAGGAGACATCCAGCTTTGAATAGATATGCGCGAGGTGCGTCTCCACCGTTCTTGGGCTGAGATAGAGTTCACGGGCGATTTTCGCTGTCCGCCATCCCCGCGCGACGAGTGTTAACACGATCTTTTCTTGCTTGGTGAGTTCATCTCTGGCATGCATTGCCAACCTCCTTTCAGGAAGATAAGGTCTGAAATACAACATCGGCGGCTGCTGAGTCGGATTGAGCGTGGCGTACCGCAACAACAACGCAGCCCCTCTATTTCGATGGCTGATCGCGCCAGTCCGGACAATATTTCTGGAGCAAGCGGCTGACGTGCCCAGGATGATACGAGACCCCAAACACCTGCTTCAAAACAGCCGTCACCCGCTTGATCGTCCACTGGTCACCCGCAAAGCCAAAGGCTGTTGCCCCGCGTGCGATGAGCGCCGGAATTTGCGCGAACTGTTCATCCGTGAGCGCAGCTTTGCGACCGGGCGCAGGATGATGGCGCAGCCCCTCGATCCCACCGCCCTCACGAAAGCGTTTGAACCACTGGCTGACTGCACCCTGTGTAACCCCCAATGCCTCCGCGATGCGCTTCTGCGACCAACCCATTTCGTGCAATTCCCAGGCATGCAGACGCCGTGCCTCTCGCCAGGCATCGGTCGGCATCACGTTCGCTTTCGGCATTCGAAGGCACCTTCCTCGGGTATTAGCTGTCAATGCGACAATTCATCATATAGTGCAGTATAATGGCCTCGTTGCTGGAAGTCAGTCAGCGTCACCTCTCATTTCAGTACTCATTAGCTCTCATTGTTGTAGACGGTTGCAGCGCAGCGAAAGGCTACCTCGATGAAACGACCCTCCTACCGCGAGCGAGACCATGACTTTGGGCAGGCGATGTTAACTGTGCGCACCGCGATGGGCTTGACGCAGGCAGAGCTGTCGGCACGGTTGGGCATCTCGCGCTATGCCATCGGCGGCTGGGAACTGGGCGACAAATACCCCAAAGCCCATCACCTGAAACAATTTATCGCGGTGGCACTGGAGCAGCAGGCATTCCCGGCTGGGCATGAGGCCGCAGAAATCCGCAGCTTGTGGGAACAGGCACGCCAGAAAGTCATGCTCGATGAACACTGGCTGGCTTCATTACTGTCTGATTTCGCACCGCTGCCAGAACCGACAGCACCCACCCTGCGACCATCCTCCACCCCGCCGCGCCTCGATTGGGGGGATGCGCTCTCCGCCCCCAACTTTTATGGACGCGAAGATGAATTGAAGCTCTTGACAACATGGGTAGCGCAGGAGCACTGTCGGGTCGTGAGCGTGGTCGGCTTCGGTGGCATTGGCAAGTCGACGCTGGTTGTGCAGCTGATGCACCAGCTTGCCGGTCACTTTCAGGTCGTGATCTGGCGCTCGTTGCGTGATATCCCGACATACGAACTGCTGCTAGATGACTGCCTGCACACCCTGATGCCCCAACCAGCCGAAGACCTGCCCGCCAGCCTGGAAGAACGCCAGAATCTGCTGATGCAAATGATGCGCACGACGCGCACGCTTCTGGTGCTGGATAACGTGGAGTCTGTGCTGGAAAAAGAGGCAAGCGCCGGACGCCTGCGGGCTGATTATGAAAACCTGGGGCGTGTCCTCCATCTGGCTGCCGGGACAGAGCATCAAAGCTGCGTGCTACTGACCAGCCGGGAGAAGCTGAGCGACCTGGTCCCGCATGAAGGCAACCAGACACCGGTCCGCACGCTGCGGTTATCGCAACTGGATCATACCGCCTGCAACCGCCTGCTGGCTGAAAAAGAGGTGAGGGGCAGCGACGCAGACAAGGCGAAGCTGACCGAGGTTTACGAAGGAAACCCACTCGCCTTAAAGATCGTCGCGCAGACAATTGTGGAACTGTTCGACGGCGAAATCACGCTGTTTCTGGAACAGGGCGAGGTCATTTTTGGCGGTGTCCGCCAACTCCTGAATGACCAGTTCGCCCGCCTATCGCCGATGGAACAGGATGTGCTGATCTGGCTGGCAGTATTGCGGGAGCCTTCGACACTGATGGACCTGCGGAGTGTGCTGATCAGCCCATCGGCCACGACGGCTGTTCTGGAAGCGATCGACTCCCTGAACCGTCGTTCACTGATCGAGCAGGGTCATACACGCGGCAGCTTTACACTGCAATCGGTCGTGCTGGAGTATATGACGTCGCGACTGATCGCGGATATAAGCAGCGCCATCGAACAGAGCCGGTTAGATGGTCTGGTCAAATATGGCCTGGTGCTGGCGCACACCCGCGAATATGTCCGCCAGATCGAAACCCGGCTGATCGCGATCCCCATTCTGGAACAGTTAAAAAGTGTTTATGCGTCACAGGCCCGGCTGGAAGACCATCTGCTGGCGCTCCTGAAAGCGATGTCCGCGCAGGCCGAGGAAGCTCAGGGTTATGGCCCGGCGAATGTGATTGTGCTGCTGCGCCTGCTGCGTGGCAATCTGCGGGGGATCGATTTGTCCAATCTTGTGCTGCGCGACCTCAACCTGCAGGATGTCGACATGCAGGATTCTCATCTGATCAACGCCCGCATTGAAAACAGCCTGTTTACCGAAGCCTTTGCTGCCCTGACAGCCGTTGCCGTCAGCAGCACCGGCGACTACTGGGCCGCTTCCAGCAGGCGGGGCGAGATCCGCATCTGGGAAGCCGGCGGCCACGTCCTGCATCACTCGTGGCAAGCGCACATGAGCACGGTCTGGGCGCTAACTTTCAGCCCCGATGGCAGCGTCCTCGCCAGCGGCTGCAACGATGGTTCGCTTAAATTGTGGGATGTCCACACTGGCAAATTACGCTGGATGAGCAGGCATGCCGGTGATGTCAACCGCCTGTCCTTCTCGCCAAATGGCCGGGTCCTGGCTGGCGCTGGCGATGGTGATGATTGCTGTGTTTACCTGTGGCATGTCGCCAACGGGCATCTGCTTCAGATCATCCCGCATCCCACTTCAGTTGCCGCCGTTGTCTGGAGTCCGGATGGGCACCTGCTCGCCAGTGGTGATGTCGAAGGTTATGTTCGTTTGTGGACCATTGATTCGAATAAGCCAGCCTATCACCTACAGATGATGACCCAACATGCCGATTGTGCCGATGGCCTCGCCTTTGCGCCTGATGGCCGTTTGCTCGCCAGTGCGAGTTGGGATGGCACGGTGAAGCTGTGGGACGTGACCAACGGCCAGCTAAGCCGGACATTGACCGGACATGCCAACCGTGTCGGGCGGGTGACGTGGAGTCCGGATGGCCGCCTGATCGCCAGCAGCAGCGTGGACGAAACCATCCTGCTGTGGGATGTCGAAGCAGGCAGTTACCGGCCCGCTTTGCGCGGTCACAGCTCACACGTGTACGACATCGCATTTACACCCGACAATCGTAACCTGCTGAGCAGCAGCCGGGATGGGTCCCTGCGCGTCTGGGACATGACGAGTGAGCAGTGTATACATGTCATTCATGGTTATGCGGCGTCTATCAATGATGTGGACTGGAGCCCGGACGGCAGTCGTCTGGTCAGCGGCGGAACCGATCTGGTGCTCAACCTGTGGGATGCGCATACCGCAGCGCACCTGCACGGCCTGCAAGAACACACGGGTGTGGTGTGTGCTGTCGGCTGGAGCCCGGATGGGCGCTGGTTAGCCAGCAGCGATGCGGAGTACGGTATTCGCCTGTGGGACCTGACCTCAGACGCCGGTTTTCGGTTTTTGCGGCAGCCGGACAACAGTGGCAATTATCTATACGGCATCGCCTGGAGCCCGGATGGCCAGCGCCTCGCCAGCGGAACCCATCGACATGGTGTAACTATCTGGGATGTCCGGTCGGGCGAAGAAATATGGATTGGGCAACATGCCGCTGCATGGTTCCCACTGGTGGCGTTCAGCCCGGATGGGAAGCGCCTCGCCGCAGGGGGTGACGACGGCAGCGTCTACCTGTGGAACATCGCACAGAACCGGCTGGAACAGCAATTTCAGGGTCATCACAGCCGCATTACCAGCCTCGCCTGGAGCCCGGATGGCACTTATCTGGCCTCCGGAGCAAAGGGAACAGAAGAAGGGGAGCTATTCGTTTGGGACCCCCAAAACGGCCAGCGCGTGCACTACTTTGCAGGGCATGACGGCGTGGTCACAGCCATCGCCTGGGACGCCAACAGCCGGTATCTGATCAGTGGATGTGGTCATGGTCAGCTTCACTGGTGTGATCGACATAGTGGCGAACAACGGTGGGTGCGCACCGCCCACGCTGGGGCGATTCGAGCTTTACGCAGAAGCCCGGATGGGACCAGGCTGGCAAGCGGTGCGGACGATGGTGTGATCATTATCTGGGAACTCGATACAGGGGCGCAGCTCCAAACGCTGCGACGCGACCGCCCCTACGAACGCCTCAATATTACCGGCATCAGAGGGTTGACCGAGGCAAAGAAAGCGACGCTGCATGCTTTGGGGGCCATTGAGGACGCGCACACATAAAATCTATCCATGAACCCACCCTAAAAGCAGCGCAGCCAGGGAGCAATACGCCATCCCTGGCTGCACCGGTGCTTCGCCTTAACCCGCCGCCTCGAAATGGATTTCCACTTCGTTCGCGGCCCGCTTGATCAGATGGGTCACCTCATCCGGATGCGAGATCATCACCACATGCGAACCTCCTTCGATCACAACCGTTTCCCACGCATCGGCCCGCTCCGCCATGTAAGCCATCAGCGCCGGCGGAATATTCAGGTCAGCATCACCGTAGATAAACCAGGATGGGATCGTTTTCCAGGCAGGGTCACCGGAAGCTTCGTTCAGCGCGAAATCGGTCACAGGGCGCTGCGTCGCCGCCATCCACTGGGTTTCAGTCTCTGGCACGTCTGCCGCGAACTGCGCATGAAACTTTTCCGGCTGAATATACAGGTCTGTGGTACCATCCGGCAGCGCCACCGGAGCTAACGCGGTCCCCAGTGTGCTCCCCGGATACAGCGTCGAAAGCGCGAACGCACTTTCGCCGGCCTCTGGCGCAAAGGCATCGATGTAAACCAGCGCCTGCACGTTACTGTTATCCTGAACAGCATTGGAGATCACCATACCGCCGTAGGAATGCCCCACGAGTACAACCGGCCCTTCAATGCTGTTGATGACGTTGGCGACATAGTCCGCATCATTCTGCAATCCACGCAGCGGGTTGGCAGCCGCCACGACCGGATACCCTTCAGCCAGCAGCATCCGCGTGACACCTTCCCAGCTTGACGAGTCGGCAAATGCGCCATGAACCAGAACGATGGTGGGTTTATTTTGTGCATTCATTTCGGTGCCTTCCTGGGCCAGTATGGACCCGGTCATAACGAACGAGATGAGGGTGATAGCGCCCAGAAACAGGCGCTCCGGCGTGAACAACTTGATTCGACTCATGATTTCTTTCTCCTTTGATGTCCGATTGAAGGGTATGGCCCTACCTTACGACTTACAGTAAAGGCGTTTGCCCGCCGGGTCGTCAGGGTTTCTACGTATTTTGCGTTTGAAGTCGATGGGTTATCTCGGCGCCCGCTATGGATAACGGGCAGACCGTCATTCAAAGGTGCGGTCAAGACAGGCACCCGCAGTCTGGAGGTGCATGCTTGAGGAATTGGCTGGCAGGAATCACAAACAACCCCCTTCCAGAGGTGTGACCCTGAAAGGAGGTAGGTCGTCAGATAGCGAATGAAATCGTGATTTTACGCCTGGTCAGCGAAACCATCCTGCAACCACGCCGTAGCCAGGGTGATCGCCCCGCGGGCTGTCCGCGATTGGGCCAGAGGATTCAGCATCACAAAGTCATGAATCGTCCCCTGGAACCGGACCGCCGTCACCGGCACACCCGCCTGACGCAGTTTGTTGGCGAACGCCTCACCTTCGTCGCGCAGCACATCCGCTTCGGCGTTAATCAGCAGCGTGGGCGGCAGGCCTTCAAGCTGCTCGATGCTGGCGCGCAGGGGCGATGCCGTGATTTCGTTGCGCTGCTGCGGGTCGGTTGTGTATTGATCCCAGAACCACATCATGGCATCCCGGCGCAGGAAATACCCTTCGGCAAACTGATGATACGAGTCGGTGTCGAAAGCCGCATCCGTGACCGGGTAAAACAAGAGCAGTAACTGAATGCGCGGTCCCTGGCGCATTTTGGTCATCAAGCTCACCGCGATCGACATGTTGCCACCGACGCTGTCACCCGCAACGGCGATACGCGACGTGTCCAAACCCGCTTCCTGTCCCTTGTCAGCAATCCATTGGAGGACAGCGTAGCATTCTTCAATGGCGGTTGGATATTTCGCTTCGGGCGAGAGGCTGTAGTTGGGGAAGACCACCGCCGCCTGTGCGCCGACCGCCAGTTCGCGGATCAGCCGGTCATGCGTGAGATTGTTGCCAAAGACCCAGCCTGCCCCATGATTGTACAAAATGACGGGCAGGGTTGCCGGGGCATTCAAAGGCCGCAAAATACGGATCGAAACCTGACCGCTCGGCCCGCCGTCAATCACCCGGTCGTCGATTTCAACCGGCAGTTTGTCAATCGGTGCCGACTGCACAGAGTCGACAGCCTCCCGGCCTTTTACCGGGCCCAGATCAAAGAGGAAAGGTGGTTTTGCAGTCGCATCTGCAAACGCCTGTGCTTCCGGTTCCAGGTGGATTTCCTTCGTTGCCAAGATCATCGGTCTACCTCCTCAGGCAGAGAACAGTTCTGTTAACGATGGAACCATAGTATGAATTTTCGTGCGTGGGGTCTTCAGTGATTTTACTTATTTCTGAATGCGGCCCAACGCCGGCAGTCCATCAGGCTATTGAGTGAAGCTATTTACCGATGTCAACCAGGCATTAGGCGACAGAAGTCAGCTGATAGCGTCGAGTGATACAACGCCGTTGATAGTGGTTGGCAAAAGGCGTTGTAAAAGTTCAGGATGCCATAGATTAGGCCAATCGACCCAGGCCAGAACCCATCGTTTACCCGAGTTCGTATGACCAAATAACAGGTAGAGTACTTTGCTTTCAACCGGTTAGCGATAAAGGAGAATCAAACCAGATTATGGGAACGTCCCTCATGGAGGATATTCGGAATCATCGTATCTACTACCTCTCGCGCATAATCTTGCTGACAGTCGGCAGCCTGATCAGCGCATTTGCCATCGTAACGTTTTTTCTGCCGTCGAGCATTGCGCCGCTGGGTGTCACGGGTTTGGCCGTTATCCTGCAAGAATTATTCAATACGCCGATTGGCCTGGTGGTCTTGCTGGCGAATATCCCCATTCAATTCGCTGCGTTTCGAGAGCTAAGCGGGTGGAAGACAGTCGCTTTTACCCTCTATACGGTTATCCTCTATTCAGTCGCCATCGAAGTCATGCAAAGTGTCCTGCCCGCCCTATCCCTTACGGATGATGCCATTCTGAATGCAGTCTGTGGTGGGGTCGTCGGCGGCATTGGTGGCGGCCTGATCTACCGCGCGGGCGGCACCGTCGGCGGAACATCCACGATTGCGCAGATGCTCCGGCAGCGTTTCGGGCTGCCCTTAAGCGCGGCGAGTATGTTCAGCGATACATTTATCGTGCTGCTGGCCGGTGCTGTGCTCGGTTGGGAAGCGGCGCTGTATGCGTTGATCGCGGTCTTTGTTAATCGCATTATCGCCGATTATGTGCTGGAAGGCCCCAACGATGCGTCCACCGCTGTCATTATTACCGACATGCCCGATCAGTTGTGCGCTGCCGTGGCGGAGGAGATGCAGCACAGTGCCACCAGCTGGCGCGCACAGGGCGGCTACAGTGACGATTCGCATCATGTTGTCATGGTGTCGATGCGACGTCCGGAAATTCATGCCCTGCGCCAACTGGTCCGCAGTGTGGACGACAGTGCCTTTGTAACTATCCTGGCCGGTCAGGCCATCTATGGCAACGGCTTCAAGTCGATGTATTCGCAAATGCCGCTTCGTCTGGATGAAGTCGACGCTTGAACTGAGGGTCAACTTCTCGTCTGTACGTCGCCAAACAATCCGACTTCACGAACCGCAATACACCGTGACATCCACATCATGCGGTTTGCTTCAAATATGATGACGCGGGACATGGTGGCCTGATCTTACCGTCCCGCCTCTGCCGATTCGCGCTGTGGGTGCAATGGTCTGCGGACCGTCAGCTTGGCAAATGTTGTGGCAGCTCACACCAAAAGTCGCGCTCAACACGCCTTAAACTGGCGTTCAGCCACCTAAAAACGATAAAATCGTTCATAGAGGGTACAGATTAGGGTCCCAAAACTCATCTACAGTCAGAGTTTCAGGAGATCCGAATGGATCATTCTGATGCTGAGTTGTGGCATTGTAGAATGATAACTGCATCCTAAATTCGAAGCGGTGGAATGGCTAATGGAAGACTACGGTGCAGCTTCCGACAGCATCCCCTATGAGCCGTTAACGGAGCGCGAGACGGAAATACTGGTGCTGATTGCCAGTGGGGCGTCGAATCGTGAAATTGCGAACTCTCTGTTTATTGCACACAGCACAGTCCGCTGGTATATCCGCCAAATCTACAGCAAGCTGGGTGCCGCAAACCGCCAAGAAGCCATCGCGCTGGCAACCCAAATGGGCCTGAAAACCGCTGAAACCGAGGGCGGTCCCGTTACCCGGCACAACCTGCCCGTGCAAAGCGATAGCTTTATCGGTCGAGAACGCGAACTCAATGCCTTAATTGGCTTGCTCGCTGATCCCAATTTGCGGTTAATCACGATCCTGGGGCCCGGTGGCATGGGTAAGACGCGGCTGGCTTTGAAGTTGGCCGAACAGTTGGTTTTTCCGCCCCACCCTCTGCGCGGCGAACACGCTGACGCATTGAGTTTTCCGGATGGAGTGTTCTTTGTTCCACTTGCGCCAGCCCTCGATCTGACGGTTGCGACTATCGCCGAGTACAGTGGCTACCGCTTTCAGCAGGATGGACGCGAACCAAAGCAGCAACTATTCGACTATTTGCGCCAGAAGAAAATGCTGCTGGTGCTGGATAATATCGAGCATCTGCTGGACAGAATCGATCTTGTCAGCGAAATTCTGGAGCATGCACGGCATATTCATATCATTGTCACATCCCGCCTGCGCCTCAACCTGAAGGCCGAAACGATCTACATGGTTGACGGCATGGCATTCGACAATGAAGGGTCCCTACAAGACATATTGGATTGTGATACGGCCCGGCTTTTCCTGCAAAGTGCCCGGCGCATCAAACCCGACATTGAAATTCCATCGGATGAAATTGATGACCTCTTGCGCATCTGCCGGTTGGTGGATGGCATGCCTCTGGCGATTGAGTTGGCAGCAGCCTGGGTTGAGTTACTGTCCCTTAAAGAGATTGCCAGCGAGATCACGCAGAACATCGACTTTCTCTCGACCACCATGCACGATATTCCAACCCGGCAACATAGTATTCGGGCGGTGTTTGATTACGCGTGGAAGCGGCTTTCGGGGGCTGATCAGAATGCACTTATGCGACTGGCCATTTTCAGGGGTGGTTGGTCGCGTGAAGCCGCTACGGTCGTGGCTGGCGCCGACTTGTCCCTTTTGCGCGTACTTGTCAACAAATCGCTGATCCACCAGGCAGGCGACGGACGTTACGACATGCATATGTTGATGCGCCAGTTTGCTGAAGCGCAGTTAGAAGCGACGGGCGACGTTCTCAACGTGCGGGTGCCGCACAGCCGCTATTTTGCAGACAGAGTATACCAGCTCAATCCTTTGCTGCGGGGCGTACAGCAGACGGACACATTGAATATCATCGAACAGGATCTTGAGAATATTCGCGCCGGCTGGCAGCTCGCCGTCGAACGCGAGATGATCGACGTGATCAGGCAATACATCAGCAGTCTGTATTTTTTCTTTGATATGCGAAGCCGCGCAAACGAAGGCATCGATTTTTTCGGTCTGGCAGCCCATCTCCTACGGCAAGGCACACCTGCGGGAAATCGCAAAGTGCTTCTTGGGCAGGTGTTAGCCCGACAAGGCAGTCTGGTACAACGTTTGGGCCACTATCGTGAGGCGCAACAAATCCTGGAAATCAGCCTCGACATTCTGCGCGAGGTCGACAAGCAGGAGGAAATCGCTTTTGTTCTCAACAATCTGGCCGATATTGCGCGCGCCACCGGACAAATCCGGTTAGGGCAACAACTCTGCGAAGAAAGTCTGGCGATTTTCCGAGCGCTCGGTGACGAATGGAGCGTGGCCGGTACGCTGAATAATCTCGGCGTCGCAAGGTATCTTTTAGAAGAATTTTCCGAGGCGGATCAATATTATCGAGAAAGCCTGGCGCTTTCCCGCCGGTTGGGTGACCTGCATGGAGTCGGCATTTCACTAATCAACCTGGGCACCATCGCGCACGATCAGGAACGCTACGACGACGCGCGACACTTTTACGAAGACAGCCTGATACTCTGCGAAGAATTGGATGATCTATACGGCATCGCCGCGTCGTTGAACAATCTGGGCCGAACGGCCTTTATGCATGGTGATTATGCCGGCGGCAAGCAGCACTGCGAGGAAAGCCTGGACCTGTACAGCCAGTTTGGCGATCAGTGGGGGGTTGCCGCGTCGTTGATCAACCTGGGCGATATTGTTTGTTCTCTTGGAGATTTGCAATCGGCCCGGCAACATTTCCATCAAGCGCTCAAAACCGTCTATGCCATCCGTGCCGTTCCTTTAATCGTAGAAATCCTGGTTGGTATGGCTGTTCTATTGATTCAGGAGGGGAAAGACGAGCAAGCGCTCGCACTGCTCATCCCCGTAAATCAGAACCCGCCCCATGATCGCGAGATTCGAACGCGTGCCGATCACCTGTGGTCTCATCTGCAAGGCAGCCTATCCGCCAAGCAGGTGGCAATCATTCGGTCAAACTATCAACCTCAACCAATAGAAACATTTGCCGAGCAAATCCTGGCACTCTGACTATATTTGCAATCTGGTGTCGCGGCGTGTAACTATCAGACTCTGGTTAGTTCGGTAAGATCATCAATCTTCTTCAATTTTTGTAAGTGCAGCCTGGACAAGTTCATCCGGGTAGTCTGTGATGTTGTGGGCATGGGTTCCGTGGTGGGTAAACTGTTTAAGAATATCCTCTTCTGTCTCGCCCTGAGCTACAAACTGACAATCGGGATCCGGGCCGACGTGCTTGCAGCGTAGTGCTTTCGCCATAATGTTACTCCCCTCAGTGTATGTTGCTCTACTTTGTCTTGATGCGTCAATGCGTCGACAGATAATCTTAAAGAATAATATAACACATAAAAACTAATATAACAATATAATAAACAGCGATATTTGTAGACCTACAGTGCTAACAAGCAAATTGCCCCGGCACATGTCTGAGGCAATTCAACAACGTATTTAACTTCAACTACTGTTTAACATGGGATTAGTACCATAAGTGTCTGTGTTCTACGCGGGGCTATTCAGAATATCGCACAGTTATTCCATCATCATTGACGACGATAGCATCCGCTTTACCGTCACCTGTGACATCAGCAAAGAAAGTATCCCTGGAGCCGAAGTAAGGATTACTTGTCCATGGTTGATTAGGAGTAAACCCAGAGCCGTTGGAGGGTCGCGCGGTCACACCAGTTAAATTAACCACGACAGCATCCGCTTTGCCATCACCTGTGACATCAGCAAAGAAAGTGCCTCTGGAGCCGTAATAAGGGTTGTCTGTCCATGGTTGATTAGGAGTAAACCCAGAGCCGTTGGAGGGTCGCACAGTTATTCCATCGTCATTGACGACGATAGCATCCGCTTTACCGTCACCTGTGACATCAGCAAAGAAAGTGCCTCTAGAGCCATAATAAGGATTGTCTGTCCATGGTTGATTAGGAGTAAACCCAGAGCCGTTGGAGGGTCGCACGGTCACGCCACCGTCATTGACGACGATAGCATCCGCTTTACCATCACCTGTGACATCAACAAAGAAAGTGCCTCTGGAGCCGTAATAAGGGTTGTCTGTCCATGGTTGATTGGAAGTGAATCGAGACCCAGGAGTTGTATTTATCGATGCAGGTAGGATAACTGGAGTTTCATCCCTATCTCCATCTTCATCCCAAGAAACTATCCTGGTATACCCATCCTTACAGGTAATTCGTATCGCGAAGGCGCTATTTCCTAAACACAATTCCCAGTGAAGATCAATGTGGCCTCTACTAAAATCCCTTCCCTCACCTAAAATAATATCAGCCCATATTTCGAGGTCACCAACCCCGACGTTAGTTGTTTGAGAAATACGGCCTTCGTTGAAATTAGCTCGACCAATCTCCCCTTCAAAACCAGCCGCTTTTGCGGTCATTATTACAAGGCCTGCCTCAGTATCAATATTTGTACAAACCTCACCTAGATGAACCGGAATGCATTTCTTTAGTTGCACTGCGTATATGTTGGGTATCAAGACAAATAAGCCAATAGACAAAACAATGGATGCAATCAGTGATGTTCTGTTCTTGTTAATTAGGTGCTCTCTAAACAAAATTTGCATATCATCTTTCCTTTTAATCAATTGTTTGTTTTAGAGACTTTATGCTAAGTTAACGTGAGTTTTGGATAACAAGCCAAGAAAGCGGTTGCTAAAGTTATGTAAGGATCAGGGTAGATTGATTTCTAATGAAAAACCTTCAAGATCGCCAAACACGGCCCATTCGCAGGTTTTTCCATTTGCCGGACCCTGGTTTATTAAGCTCTAGAGAAGCTGTGATCCGTAAAACTCGACCCCTAAACAAAACTCACGTTAACTAGATTGCAGTTGGCGATATATTCTATCTTTATAAACTCACAGCCCTCCGTGGAGCGTTACGCCTCGACAGGCTTGTTGTTCCAGATTTGCCGGAAAATTTTCCAGTCCCCATCTTCGTTGCGCAGCATCCAGAGGACGCGGAACTTAATCGTTACCGGGTCTTCACCGGACCGGGGCGTCAGTACACCGTCGACGGTCCCGACGACATAGGCCACATCACCCAGGATTTCGACCTCATCAGCCTGCGGTTCCACGTCAAACGCAAAGCGATCAAATAACCCTTGAACGGCATTCTGAATGCCTTCCGCGTCGGTCTGATCAGGTCCATTGGGTGGTGCCCACAGCACATCCTCGGAAAACATGGTGATGTAGCCTTCGGCATCATGCGCGTTCACATATCCACCATAGTCCTCGGTCACCACGGTCGTGACCGCCTCGATCTCCATGGACATATCATCCTGAGCGACCACAATGCCTGCGCCGAAGACGAAGGCGGCCACCATAACCAGCTTAAAAAATGACCTTGACATCGTAATACTCCTTATCTCTTTGACGATGGGTATTGCCCTTCGAAAACAGTTCCGGTTTCACGGCAATAGACTGCCCTCCCCGTTCATGTCATCGTGCATTCATCGCTGTTCGGTCTGAATGTTGGCGATCACCTTTTGGACCAGTTCATCCGGGATTTCCGTCATTCCATGAACCGTCGCCGCGTGTTCCGCCACCTGCTGTAGAATGTCCTCGTTTGTCTCGCCATGGGCCTCAAACGCGCAATGAGCATCCGGGCCGATCTGTTTACACCGCAGTACTTTTGCCATCTCGCTTACCCCTCTCATGAACCCTCAATCTGGCTGAACCTGGGACATTTTGTTTGATAATCCCAGTTACTAAAATGAATTGTGATCACTATAAGCGGTTGAGCATTTGGTGTTACCCACCGGGGGGGAGGGAATACGATCATGAGACACAAGAGAGTCTTTGCCAATCTGCACTCAATCATCGACTGGTGTCCCGCCTTTTCACGACAGGCCATGATTTTGGCGAAACACCAGCGTGGTTATCGGCAAAGGTCGATCATCGGAATAAAAACGTTATCCACTAATGGATTTAAGATCGACGCGATTATTGCCAGAGGTTACAAACTCGTATCGATAGGCTTGTTGACAGGTTTTTTCGGAGATGCGGTAACGTGAGAGGTCGTATGTAACCCATTCGGTTCCATTTGTTAAATCCGCATCGAACTGAATCTGTGCATCCGGTGAACTGAACGAACCCTCGTAGGACCACGAATGGACCCATGATTGATCGGGATCAATGGGGGTCGTCTGCCAATCCCCCTGGCCCCAACGATAGCGATAATTCAGGACTCGGCCTGTTCTGTTTATGATGCAATATGCCCCCCAGCGATCAACCTGAAAGTCCACAGCCTGCGAGGATTGGCGGATGTTTAATGCCATCGCGTTGGGATTCGAATCGCCTACGTACATCACAAGCGCCCGTACCGAAACTTCGATCCATCCACGTTTTTTATCTGCACAATTACCACTGGCCGTTGCTTCCAAGCGCAAGCGCAAGGCAGTATGACTCGATGTGTAACGACGAATTACCTCCAGATGATTTCTACGCTGGATCTCCAGATCAGCCGCATAACTTTCTGCACCGTCTCGATAGGCAGCATTGATAGCAGACTGATATTCTCTGTCTGTCATTTCATAGGTGGCGATATCCATATCCGCAGCCAATGTGCTTACACCAGCACTGCCATTGCTTCGACTATGCTCGATCACACGATGTTCCAGAATTGCGTAGCCAGGTTCAGGGACATAGATTTCCTCGCGAGAGTTATGGCCTCGATTACAATCAATAGGATTTCCAGGCCACTCCGCAGAAACCCGCGCATGATCAAATGCGGTCACCCACCTATGGTCACCGAATTCTGGGGATTGAGCATAGACAACGTGACCGCCCAGAAGCATAAACAGCAAAACGAAGACTATGACGGGCGCTATCATCTTCACCTTCGCCATATAGTCGCGGGCTTGACCCGCTTTAAGAAACGGAATGCTCGCCATGTTTTTCCTCCCTGTTGATGGCTTATGTGAGCAATGGGTAACCAGAAACCATCTCAATCAGCATGGTTTTTGGTCCAAACACACCGTTGGTTACGGAGCGTCCTATCCATGACTGTATGGCTTCACCGGCGATTGGTAACCCACCGGGGGGGAGGGAAATGGAGAGGACATTGCAGCGAAGGCATGCCATCAAATGAACATACCAGCAGGCATCGCGTGCTGGTTGAGATGCTTCTCTGGTCGGTTCGAAGGTAACGCGTTGATCTGAATTTCGCGCGTCCCATGCTCTGGGGCAGCATAAAGACGCGGTCCATGAACACCGCTGGCAGGGCGTGGATGGTCTAACCGGCTATTTGAATACGGCCTTCATAACACCCACAATCCAGTGAACTGCCAATAGGCCCAGTGAATTGGACTTCGCAAACGACCAGGCGCTGCCCAAAACATCCGGCTCAGAATTCGCGAGTGCAACCACTGCTCCGAAAGCGAAAACCAGGATAACGATGCCCATGCTTTCGCTGATCATTTCCTCAAGCCAACCCACAGGAGCCTCGTCGGCCTCATCATTGTCTGCAAAGGAATCACGAGGCGGTCCTGGCAGATGCTTGATTAAGCGACTGTCACTGCCATATGGCTTGTGCTTATCATGATGAAAATCCGGAAATGGGTAAGGCATGGCATGGACTCCAACTGAGGTTGTCGTTGGAAAAACAATATGCGCTTACGGCCAATTAGGGACCCACCGGGGGGGAGGGAAAGCCAGCACAACTAAAGGAACCTCTTTGCCCAATCGACTATTCTGGTGAAACCAGCCGGTAGCCCACACCCGGTTCCGTCAACAAAAGTTTGGGCAGGGCGGGATTATCTTCAAGCTTCTGCCGGAGCTGGGCGAAATACACCCGCAGATAATGGGTCTCATTGATATATTCAGGTCCCCAGACCTCGCGCAGAATCTGGCGGTGAGTCAAGACCTTGCCCGCATGTTGAATCATCAGGCGCAGCAACGCGTATTCTGTCGGAGACAGCTTGATGGTTTCACCCCGCACGGTCACAACCCGGCGTGACAAATCGACGAACAGAGAACCCGCAGCAAACACATCGCGCGCCTGTTCTTCCGGCAGCGCATGACGGCGGGCCACACGCACCCGCGCCATCAGTTCATCGACACTGAACGGCTTCGTCAGATAATCATCGGCACCAGAATCCAGGGCGGCCACCTTGTCACGGTCTGTATCGCGCACCGACAGAATAATAATCGGGGTTTTTGTCCATTCTCGCAGACGATGCAGCACGGCCAACCCATCCAGATCAGGCAACCCCAGATCGAGGATAATCAGGTCTGGGCGCAGTTGCGCCGCTTTTGCGAGTGCCGCCTGCCCGGTTTCGGTTTCGTGCACACGATAGCCGTTGGCTTCCAGCGTAATCCTGAGAAATCGGCGAATCTGGATTTCGTCATCGACAATGAGAATGATCGCCCCACTGCTCATAGCTGAGCCTCTTGAACCGGTGGCGGGCTACCTTTCAGCGGCAGGCGAATCACAAACTGCACGCCCCCTTCAGGCATATTTTCGGCGGTCAGGGTTCCGCCATGCGCCTCAATCAGCCCCCGACAGATCGACAAACCCAGCCCTGTTCCGCCGGGGATGGTGCCGGACACCCGATAGAATTTGTCAAAAATATGATCCAGATCCGACGGCGGGATGCCCGGACCGGAGTCGCGGACGGCGAGTTGCAGCCGTGTGGGAGACAGTGAAGCCGCTATCGTCACAGCCGTACCAGCAGGGGTATAGGTGCAGGCATTATCCAGCAGATTGACGATGACCTGTTCCAACAGCACAAAGTCCGCCTGTATCAGCGGCAGGTCCGGTGGCAGTTGGATGGTAAGCGGATGAACGTCGAAACAGGGGGTCATCCGCTGGACCGCAACCCCGATGATGTCGCCCACATCGCACCACTCCCACTTCAACATCAGCCGGCCACTTTCCAACCGCGACATATCCAGCAGATTTTCGACCAGCCGGTTCAGCCGCCGGGCCGCGATCTGAATATCGTCAATCAACCTACCCCTTGATTCCTCGTGGGTGCTGGTCATGGGGTCGATCAGGCTGCTGGCCGCACCCGTGATGGTGGCGATAGGCGTGCGCAGTTCATGCGATATCGAATTCAGCAGTGCGGTGTAGAGCTTTTCGGATTCTCGTAACACAGCGGATTGCGCCGCGGCTTCATCCAGCAGTTCCCGCTCGATAACCAGCGCAACCAGGCTGACAAACGTTTGCAGCAGAACTTCCTGCTCGAATGTTAAGCGCGACTGACTGCGCGTGCGAATGCCGATAACCCCGACGGTGCGGTCCGGCGTCAGCAGCGGGAAGAACTGGGCAGAGGCCAGCGGCAGAGTATCCGTAAATGCACCCGCCGTTTTCCGGTTTTGATAAACCCACAACGCCACCGCATAATCTTTTTCGTCGATCGGAAACGTACTGCAAGGATGCGGCTCGCGGACCAGGTTATGCTCACCGGTGAGCATAATCGCCACCTGAGCGTCAAAAACCTGGGCGATCTGCAACACACTCGTTTGCAGAATATCGTCCATGGTGACGGCCATCGCTGTCTCGTGCGCCAGCGTATAGAGGGCCATCGTCCGTTCGGCACTGGCGCGGGCCTGCCGTTCCTGCCGCCGGATGCGCGCGGTCAGGTTGCCGGTAAACAGCGCAATGGCAAAGTATAAAAACAGCAGAATCACATCCTGAACCTGAGACACTTCAAAGGTCAGGCGCGGTTCAATAAACAGAAAGTTCCAGGAAATGGCACTGGCGGTGGCAGCCAGCAGCGCCGGGCCGCGCCCCAGATAGACCGCGATCAACAGAACTGCCAGCAGTTCCGTCAGCCCTACCGCCTGATACCGCACCCAGGGCAGCCAATTCACAATCAACAGATTCAGGCCGGTGACGCTGCCCACAATGGCCAGAGCCAGCAGAGACTGAAGCCAGGATGACGGGCTGGCGGATGGAGCCTGCCATTGTCGCGGCGGAGGTGCGGACTCCGGTTTTTCGCCCGTGACCACATAAACATCAATATCGCCGCTGCCACTGATGAGCCGGTCAATCATCGAGGGCTGCCGGAACAGTTTCATCCAGCGCTGCTGGCCGGGCTTGCCAATGACAATCTGAGTGACATTGCGCTGGCGGGCGATATGCAGCAGCGCATCGGCGATTGTTTCACCGGTTGTGGTCACAATTTCCCCGCCGAGGCTGCGCACCAGATCAAGGTTCCGCGCCAGTCGTTCCTGGGCATCGGGCGACAGCGTCTGCCCCGTTTCGACATGAACGGCTATCCAGGGGGCCTCCAGGTTATAGGCCATACGCCGCGTCCAGCGAATCAACTGCTCCGAAAACGGGCTTGCCCCGACGGCCACCATCAGGCGCTCGCGTGATTTCCAGGGGCCAGCAATCTGCTTGAGCTGCATATAATCCTGCAACTTGTGGTCGACATGTTCGGCAGTCAGGCGCAGCGCCATTTCGCGGAGCGCAGTCAAGTTGCCGGTTCGGAAAAAATTACTGGCGGCCACGTCGATGCGTTCCGGCGTATAGACCTTGCCTTCGGCCAACCGCTTGCGCAGGTCATCCGGCGACAGATCAACCAGTTCGATCTCATCAGCCATATCCAGGATGGAGTCGGGCACCCGTTCGTGCACCGTAATACCCGTGATCTGCTTCACGGCATCGGCGCGGCTCTCGAAATGCTGAACATTCACCGTTGTCCAGACATCAATTCCTGCTTCGAGCAGTTCAATCACATCCTGGTAGCGTTTGGCATGACGCGAACCCGGCACATTGGAGTGTGCCAGTTCATCCACAAGGGCCAGTTTGGGCTGCCGGGTGAGCAGGGCGTCGGTGTCCAGTTCCTCCAGCCACGCCTCGCGATACGCCAGTGCCTTGCGCGGCATCACCTCCAGCTGGCTGAGCAAGGCTTCCGTCTCCGCCCGGCCATGGGTTTCGACGAAACCGACGACCACGTCAACGCCCTCGGCCCGCAGTTGCCTGGCGGCATCGAGCATGGCGTAGGTTTTACCCACACCAGCGGCCATACCGATGAAGATTTTGAGTTTGCCGCGCTGCTGGCGAGCCTCATCTTTCTGTACAGCCGCCAGCAGGCGATCCGGGTCGGGACGGTAATCGCTCATAGCATTATTGTAAGGCATCCAATGCCAGATTGAGCCGCAGCACATTCACGCGTGGCTCACCTAAAAAGCCAAGCTGCGGCCATTCAACAGCCTGCTCGACCAGCGCCGCGACTGGTTCCGTCGCCAGGCCGCGCGCCGCCGCCACCCGGTTCACCTGTATATACGCGGCATCCGGGCTGATATGCGGGTCCAGACCGCTGCCGGAGGCGAACAACAGATCGCGGGGAACGGGCATGGTTTCCGGCAGACCGTTGACTGCTCGCAACCATTCCCGCCGTTCAGCCACCTGCGCCGCCATCGCTGCGCTTGTTGGCCCGAAGTTCGTCGCCCCCGATGAACCGAGGTTGGAGGCATTCGACCCCAGCATATAATTGACGGCAGACGGACGCCACCAGAAGTAACGTTCATCCTCCGTCTGTTGACCAACCAGCTCGGACCCGATCACGACCCCATCCACCTCAACCAGACTGCCATTGGCCTGTGCGGGAAAAATCGCCTGCGCGATGCCGGTAATCACCAGCGGATAAACAACACCGGTGAGCAGTGTGAGCACCACCAGCGCGCGCAGGGCGAGAGAGATTGTCTGTATCATGATGTGTGTGTCCTTTGTTAGACCAAACCGAACAGGCTGATAAGCACGTCGATCAGCTTAATGCCGATGAAGGGGACGATCAGGCCACCCGCGCCATAGATCAGCAGGTTACGACGGAGCACCGCTGCCGCGCCCATCGGCTGATAGCCCACACCGCGCAAAGCCAGCGGAATCAGCGCGACAATAATGAGGGCATTGAAGATGATCGCGCTGAGAATGGCGCTCTGGGGCGAGGTCAACTGCATGATGTTCAGCGCCGCCAGTGGCCCGGCCTTCGCAGGCGTGAGGGCGTAAAGCGCGGCAAACAGCGCTGGCAGGATGGCAAAGTATTTGGCCACATCGTTGGCGATGCTGAACGTCGTCAGCGCGCCGCGTGTCATCAGCAGTTGTTTGCCAATCTCCACCACCTCGATCAGCTTGGTCGGATCACTGTCCAGGTCGACCATGTTGCCCGCCTCACGAGCTGCCTGTGTCCCGGTGTTCATGGCAACCCCGACATCAGACTGAGCCAGCGCAGGGGCATCATTCGTGCCGTCGCCGGTCATGGCGACCAGATGCCCGTTGAGCTGCTCCTCCCGGATGCGCTTCAGTTTGTCTTCGGGCGTCGCTTCCGCCATGAAGTCATCGACTCCCGCCTCAGCCGCAATCGCCGCCGCTGTCAGCGGGTTATCCCCGGTAATCATGACCGTGCGGATACCCATGCTGCGCAGCTGCGTGAAGCGTTCCTTGATGCCGCCCTTCACAATGTCCTTCAATTCGATTACGCCCAGTACGTGGGCATTTTCCGCCACCACCAGCGGCGTACCGCCGTTACGCGCGATCGTATCCACCGCGGTTTGCACACTCTCAGGAAAGCGTCCGCCCTGTTCGCCCACATACCGCTGGATCGCATCCGCTGCGCCCTTGCGAATCTGACGCGCCGGACGCCCGTTATGGGCCGAAAAATCAACCCCGCTCATGCGGGTCTGGGCCGAGAACGGGACGAACACGGCCTGAAGCTGCGCCATATCGCGCCCGCGAATATTGAAGCGGTCCTTCGCCAGCACCACGATCGAACGCCCTTCCGGCGTTTCGTCGGCCAGTGACGACAGTTGTGCAGCATCCGCCAGCTTCTCCGGTTCAACGCCATCCGCACAAATAAAGGCAGTAGCCATGCGGTTGCCCAGTGTGATCGTCCCGGTTTTATCCAGCAGCAGGACATCCACATCGCCAGCCGCCTCCACCGCCCGCCCGCTGGTTGCCAGCACATTCCGCTGAATCATCCGGTCCATGCCGCTGATGCCGATCGCGCTCAGCAGCCCGCCAATGGTGGTCGGGATCAGGCATACCAGCAGCGCAATCAAAATCGGCAGCGTTGCCGCGGTCTCGCCGATGATGCCCGCTTCCACCTCGCTGTAATGGACAAATGCCCGCAGCGACACCACCACCAGCAAAAAGATGATTGTCAGCCCCGACAGCAGAATCGTCAGTGCGATTTCGTTGGGTGTTTTCTGCCGTTGCGCGCCTTCCACAAGCGCAATCATACGGTCGATAAACGTACTGCCCTGCTCCGCGGTGATACGGATGATAATCCGGTCACTCAGCACACGCGTCCCCCCGGTGACTGCGCTGCGATCACCGCCGCTCTCGCGAATGACCGGCGCGGATTCCCCGGTGATTGCGGATTCATCCACACTGGCGACACCTTCGATGACCTCCCCATCGCCCGGTATCTGGTCCCCTGCTTCACACACAACCCGGTCGCCGGGCTTCAGCTGTGTGGCCGGTACCCGCACTTCTTTACCGCTTATTCCATCGACGAGCTTGCGCGCCATCATCTGCGTGCGTGTTTTTCGCAGCGCATCCGCCTGGGCTTTGCCGCGCCCCTCGGCCATCGCTTCGGCAAAATTCGCAAAGATCACCGTGAACCACAGCCACAGACTGATCTGGATATTGAAGCTCAGGTCGGCCACCTGTCCGGCCATTATGCTAGTCAGCACGATCAGCGTTGTCATCACCGCGCCGACTTCCACCACGAACATCACCGGGTTTTTGAGCATCAGCCGCGGGTTCAGTTTGCGCAGCGCGTCGACAGCCGCCCGGCGTACAATCGGGCCATCAAACAACGGTCGTCCTTTTGCTTGCGTTTCCATCGCCATCACTCCTTAGAACGCCCGTCCGGCGTTCATCAACAACTGTTCCACAATCGGCCCCAGGCTCAGCGCCGGGAAGAAAGTCAGCGCGCCGACGATCAGGATCACGCTTATCAACAGGATCACAAACAGCGGGCTATCGGTCGGGAACGTACCCGCCGACGGTGGCGCCGTACGCTTGCGGACCATGCTGCCCGCAATTGCCAACGCAGGGAGGATGACCCCGAAGCGACCGACCCACATGGCAACGCCGATGAGGATGTTATAGAACGGCGTGTTGGCATTCAGCCCGGCGAAGGCGCTGCCGTTATTCCCCGCACCGGATGCGAACGCATACAGGATTTCGGATAACCCGTGCGGACCGGCATTGGTCCGGCTGGCCAACCCGTTTTCCGTGACCGACGCCAGCGCCGAAAACAGCAGAATACACACACTGGGCAGCAGCACAGCCGTAATCGCGAGCTTGATCTCGCGCGCTTCGATCTTTTTGCCTAAATACTCAGGCGTTCGCCCGACCATCAGCCCGGCCAGGAACACCGTCAGGATGACAAAGATCAGCATGCCGTACAGGCCAGCACCCACACCACCAAAGATAATCTCACCGAGCATGATCTTCAGCATGGCAATCCCGCCGGTCAGGGGCGCGAAGCTGCTGTGCATGGCATTGACCGAGCCGTTGGAAGCAGCTGTGGTCGCCGCGCCCCACAGCACACTGTTGGCGATGCCAAAGCGGGTTTCCTTGCCTTCCATCACGCCAGCGACCGCATAGACCGGGTTTTCGCTGTACTCGCTTATCAGCATGACCACCAGGCCAGCTACAAACAGGATCAGCATCGCGGCGAAGATCACCCAGCCCTGCCTTGTCGAACCGACCAGCCGGCCATAAGTAAACGGGAGCGCTGCCGGAATCAGCAGTATGGTGAACATCTCCAGAAAGTTGCTTAGCGGCGTGGGGTTTTCGTAAGGCACCGTGCTGTTGGCATTGAAGAACCCGCCGCCGTTGGTGCCCAGCTGCTTGATGGCAATCTGTGACGCGGCGGGCCCCTGTGGGAGCAGCTGCGTCTCGCCAGAAAGTGTGGTTGCCAGCACATAATCGTTAAAGTTCTGCACCACCCCCTGGCTCACGAACACGACCGCCAGCAGTATGCTCAGCGGCAGCAGGATGTACAGCACACTCCGCACCAGATCGACCCAGAAGTTGCCAATGGTCTCAGCCGTGCGCCGGGCCAATCCGCGTGTGAGCGCAATCACCACCGCGATACCGGTCGCCGCGCTCACAAAGTTCTGCACGTTCAAACCCATCATCTGCGTCAGATAACTCATGGTGGTCTCGCCACCATATGCCTGCCAGTTGGTGTTGGTCACAAAACTGGTCGCCGTGTTGAACGCCAGAAAGGGTTCAACGGGTGGCAGATTCGCCGGGTTAAGCGGCAAAACACCTTGCAGCAGTTGCAGGATCAACAGCACCGCAAACCCTGACAGGTTGAACATCAGCAGCGAGCCAGCGTACTGCCGCCAGGTCTGTTCCTGCGCCGGGTCTGTACCGATCAGGCGATACATACCGCGTTCAACGGGGCCAATCACGGGTGTCAGAAACGTTCGTTCACCGTTGAATACGGCTGCCATGTATCCGCCCAGCAGCGGGACACAGACAATCAGGGCCACGAAGTAGAAGATGATCTGGACCAGTTCCAATGTGCTCATCTAGAACCTTTCCGGATACATCAGCGAATACGTCAAATATGCCAGCAGGGCCAACGCGATCAGCCCTGCGATCAACCAGTCCATTTCACATGACTCCTGTCTGCGCTTTGTGACATGCAGGCATTATCCTGGAATTCCAATCAATACGACCTCAAAGATTTACCCGAAGGCATCAAGAAAGTATCAGGATTGCCGGACGCGAAGTCCGCCCGATGTACAATGTTTGTGTTCGAGAAAACAGGATCAACAGGGTGAAAAAGCAGCTTGTTGCAGCGGCGGGACTAATCGGGATCACATTGCTGGCATGGCTGCTGCGTGAAAGCCTGACCGTCGCCAACTTCGCCATGATCTACATCCTTTTCGTGCTGATCGTGGCGATCCGGCTGGGCACCTTCGCCGCGATGAGTACAGCGCTGATCAGCTTTCTATGCATCAACTTCTTTCTGACGCGCCCGTACTACACCTTCATCATCGCAGACAGCCGCGATGTGATTGAAATCGTCATCTTCATTGTGGTGGCCGCCCTGTCAGGTCAGCTCGGTGCGCGCGAACGCCGCCTGGCCGAAGAAGCGCAGCAGCGCGCCTATGAGCAGGAGATCCTCTATCGGCTGACTGGTTCCATGAATCAGGCGACCGATGCCGCCACCGTCAACGATTCGCTGACGCATGTGCTGCGGGAGGACTTGCGTGCGCGTCAGGCCTATATCCTGCCGGGCCAGCGCGAAGCACCCCAGGCGGATAACACGGTGCATTTCCTGCTTTTGCAGGCTGGCGACCAGATTTACGGCACGCTGTGCGCCGCATTTGACACCACCCTCACCGCCCAACAGGTCCGGCTGCTGCGCACCTGTGCGACCCAGGCGGCGATGGCGTTGCAGCGCATTGACCTGGCGGAGCAGGCCCGCGCAAGCCGGCAGTATGAGGAAGCGGACCGGTTGAAAACGGCGATTTTGCGGGCAGTGTCGCATGATCTGCGCACGCCAATCACCATTATCAAAACATCCGCCAGCAACCTGCGGACCTTCGCTGATCGCCTGTCGGCGTCGGAACAACGTGAATTGTCCGAAACGGTCGAAACCGAGGCCGATCATCTGGACAAGCTGATTGGCAATCTGCTGGATCTTTCGCGGCTACAGGCCGGGGCCCTGACCCTGAATCGCGAACTTAACTCTCTTGAAGAAGTAGCCGGGGATGTCGCGGCGCGTATCTGGCAGATGACTGGCCGGGAACGCATTCGGATACATTTTCCCGAAGACATGCCGCTAACCCGGTTTGACTATGGGTTGATTTTGCAGGCGCTCAGCAATCTGGTCGATAACGCCATACGCTACGAGCCGGAAGAAACCCAGATTGAGCTGGTCGGTTGTGCCGATGAGGAACACCTACAACTCAAGATCATCAATCACGGCGAGACCGTTACCGCCGATGATCGCGAACATCTGATGGAGCCGTTTTATCGGGGCAAAGATGGGCATATCGGCCTGGGGTTGCCGATTGCCAAAGGCATTATTGAAGCACATCGCGGTTCACTCTGGCTGGAAGATACCCCCGGCAGCGGCGCAACCTTCGTGCTTGCCCTGCCGCTGGATAACAAGGAGCCTGTCCCTTATGAAGCTTAGAATACTGGTCGTGGATGATGAACCACAGATACGGCGTCAGCTCAAAATTGGGCTGGAAGGCTACGGCTATGACGTGCTGACAGCTTCGAATGGCGCCGATGCCATCCTCCAGACCGCCCAGCAGAAGCCTGATATGCTGATCCTCGATATTGCGCTCGGTTCTGAGCCGGATGGACTTGAGGTTTGCCGCCGCCTGCGCGAATGGTCCAAAACGCCGATTATTGTACTGTCAGTTCATATGGAGGACCGGACGAAAGTCGAGGCGCTGCATACCGGCGCGGATGATTACATCACCAAGCCGTTTAGCATGGCGGAACTTGAGGCGCGTGTGCAGGCGGTGCTGCGACGGGTCGCTGTAGAACCGACGACCAACCCGCAGGCGGTCATTGAAGTGGGCGATCTGTACATCAATCTGGCAAACCGGGTCGTTAAGGTAGCAGGCGAAGAAATTCATCTGACGCCGACTGAATATGACCTGCTGCGCCTGTTGGCAACCCATCCCGGCAAAGTCCTCACCCATCGCACCATTCTCATGGAGGTCTGGGGCGGCGAGTACAGCGAGATGTCGCATTACGTGCGCGTGTTTGTCAACCAGCTGCGCAAGAAACTGCGGGAGAATCCGTCGCGCGATATTCGCTATATCCTCAACGAACCCGGTGTTGGCTATCGTTTCGTCAGTTCCGACTATGCATCCTGACACATTATTGACACAAGACGCGCAACCCACTGTCCCGTTCTTGATGCTTCATGCCCTATGCTGAGAGTAGAAAGGCATATGAGGGATGAATTCGATGAAGACGATCATGGTACAGATGTCAGACACGCACTGGACACTGGAGGCGATGCACCTTGCCAGTGCCATCGCACGCCGGATGGACGGTCAGGTTGTGCTGCTGCGCCTTGTGCTGGCGAATAACCCCGGTTCGCTGGGTTGGGGCATCACCCCGCCCGACACAAAGGTGAACGCACAGGTAAGCGGCTATGCTGCGATTGCTGAAGACTACGGCGTCGCTTTTTGCGTTCAGCCCATGCACTTTATCAACGAGGTGGATGCTCTGGTACAGGCGGCGCAGGCACTCGACGTGTCCATCATGTTTGCGCATCTACCCCCCCACAGGGTCCCATTCCTGCGCCAGTTCCAGCTTCGCCATCTCAAGCGGCAGCTTGGGTCGTGTCGGCTTTACACGCTGGATGAGGAACAACCCCTCACCATTGACGAACTCATGCCCGCAGCCAGACCCCTGTCACATTCCCTTTGAGCTAAAGTTCATCAACGGATCTGGTAATGCAGCAGACGCTGCTTGATCCAAACACAAAGGCGGGCTTGAGTGGTCCGCCTTTAATTTACAGTACGGTTGTCAATCAAGAATAGTTTAATCCATTCGCACCGAAACGATCCGTGTTAGATCAGGTCAATCGCCCTTTGCAGCGTCTACGATGCTGCACACGGCAAACCGGCATATTTGCGAGTACTGGACACGGTGTTGTCTTGCTACGCACACTTTCCGGTGGTCACTCGTCAATATCCTCAATAGTTGGCAGGGTGTGCCATATGTCGAACGCAACCGCTGCTGCCTGTTCCACATCCCCGGCGGCACAAAGGCGGATGAGTTCGTCGTGCCGGGCAAGCGACTCGCGCCCACCCCGTGAGGAGAAGCGCAGCCATTCGGCTCGTCGCAGCACCGGTGTGTATTGATCGAGGACTGCGGCTATGGCCTGATTGGCGGCCACCGCTACGGGGATACCGTGCAGCTCGTCATCAGCGCGCAATGCAGCTGCGACGTCGCCCTGTTCGATCGCAGCACGAAACCGGTTATTGGCTTCACGCATCGCATCCAGATCAGCCTGCGTGAAGCTCCCCACCGCACTTCGAACAGCCAGTTGATGCATTGCGGCGACAACTTCGCGGGCGTCGCGGACGTCCCGCTGGTTCAAGGGACTCACCATGGTCGAACGGCCAGGCCGTGCGATAACCAAACCGACCTCTGCCAACCGTAACAATGCTTCGCGAACAGGCGTGCGGCTTACACCGAGCCAGGCTGCAAGCTCCTGGTCGCGCAGCTGTTCGTTAGGCGCTAACGTGCCATCGACGATGGCATCACGAATACGAAAATAGACATCATCACGCAGCAGGCTGCGGTCCATTGGTGGGTCACTTTTGGGGATCGGCATGCAATATATTATCTGCACTTTCAATTCTGTGTCAACTTTCTGGGCTGATTGACAAGAACTGGCAAGTCCAATATATTGCATATTACATATCTACCCTCACAATGTCCGTTATGAATAAGGTGATACCGATGAACCCGGACGTTCGTCTAACGAAACAGGAACGCAGAATTCTGGAATTGGTCACGAAGGGGCAGCGTAACTCCCATATCGCCGCCGAACTGTTCATCAGCACCAAGACGGTTGAAACCCATCTGCATCGAATCTTCACCAAAATGGGTGTGTCTTCAAGAACAGAGGCCGCGATTCATTTCTTAGGTACCGCAGATCGCTACCCCAAAGTACATGAAAGTACGGACGACAGAGCGATGAGAAAGGACTAAGCTGGGATAAGTTGGTTCTAGAACCTTCGTCCATGCGCGAATGAGTCGCTGGCAAACCCAACAGTCCAATTCAACAGGAGATACCAAGTGGAACACACGCAATCGAGTTTATTCAAACCGGTGCGCATCCTTAGCGCAATCGCCTTCACCCTCGCGATCTTAGCCGTCTTAGTGGTGCCCGTTTTCGCAAAGGAAGGTCAGGAAGAAATGAACGCAAACACCCAGACTTCCCCGTCGTACTCGACGGACCGCATTGCTGATGATCAGACCGTCAAAAACGTCGTGCTGGTGCATGGTGCCTTTGCCGACGGCTCCGGCTGGCGCGGTGTCTATGAAAGACTCACAGCGCGGGGCTATCGTGTCACGATCGCTCAGAACCCACTGACCTCGCTTGAAGACGACGTTGCGGCGACGCAGCGCGTGCTCGACCGGCAGGATGGTCCCACGATCCTGGTCGGTCATTCCTGGGGCGGCACCGTCATAACCGAAGCGGGCGTTCACCCCAATGTGGTCGGCCTGGTCTACATCTCGGCGCTGTCGCCTGATGCGGGCGAAACCACCGCTCAGCAATATGAAGGATTCGCAGCGACGCCCGACTTCGTCATCGATGTCGGAGAGGATGGATATGGCTTCCTCAATCTGGACAAGTTCAAGGCTGGCTTCGCCCATGATGTCAGCGACGCGGAAGCCGCCTTCATGCGTGACTCGCAGGTGCCGATCAACATGTCCGTCTTTGGCACCCCACTGCAACATGCGGCATGGCAGACGAAACCGAGTTGGGCGGTGATCGCCACCGAGGACAGGGCATTTGACCTGGCTATGCTCCGCCATATGGCCAATCGGATCGGCGCAACGATCACCGAGGTCCCGGCCAGCCACAGCGTCTTCATGACACAGCCGGACGTGGTTGCCGATACGATCCACCGTGCTGCGCAAGGCGCATTGATCACCGTGAACCCGACCACCGCTTAGTCGGCCCGCGCGACCACGCCCTGAACGTGCTACAGACACATCTCAGCTTGCCCCACTTGTACCCGATCACAGGTGGGGTAAGCCTTGTCTCCAGCTGAATGGCTGTAGACCGGAGAAACCAAAGATGAATGTGGGCACCAATAACCAGTACATTGACCCTACATCCCCGAACGCCGACCCAAATGCATGATATGCACTCAACGCCTCACGGCATCAGCAACTGCATTCCAGCGACAAAAGTTCCTCACTGTGATATGCTGTCTCCTTGGGCAGATCAACGCGAAGCGATTTCGGCAATTCTGGCATGACGATATAATATTGGCACATCGGCTGTTTTATAATGACCCATAAATCTATACCTCCCCTGCTGGAGTAGAAATATGCAGGTACTTTTAATTGAAGATAATGAAAACGATTATCTGCTCTTCCGACGCCATGTAAAGCCTATCGAGGATGTCCGTATCGAGTGGTGCCGGTCGCTGCAGTGTGGTCTTGCATTTATAGAAGCTCACCTCGTCGATTTGGTCATGCTGGATTTAACGCTGCCAGATAGCCAGGACCTGACGTCACTCGACCGCCTGCAAACGCTCCATCCTGACCTGCCTGTCGTTATCTTAAGCGGCATTGAAAATGAGGAGCTGGCGCTCGATGCCGTGCGCCATGGTGCCCAAGACTACCTTGTCAAAGGGACCATCAGCAGTGAATTGCTTCGTCGATCCTTGCACTATGCAATGGAACGCAACCGGGTCGAAATCCGCTTTCGCGCCCTGCTGGAATCGGCGCCAGATGCCATGATCATTGTTGATCAGAAAGGTGCCATTGTACTGGTCAACAGCCAGGCTGAACGCATCTTTGGCTATTCCCGCAGCGAACTCATCGGCAAGCCTGTCGAAATATTGATACCCGAAGCCTCTCATGTGCGCCACCGCCAGCATCGGAACCAGTATATTGCAGACGCGCATGTTCGAGACATGGGTATTGGGCTGGAACTGTATGCGTTGAAGAAGGATGGTAGCCAGTTTCCTGTTGAAATTAGCCTCAGTCCAATCACCACACATGATGGGACACTCATTGCAAGCGCTATCCGTGATGTCACTGAGCGCAAGCAGATAGAACATCAGATGGCGTCTGAGCGTAACCTCCTGCGTACCCTGATTGATAGCATCCCTGATTCAATTGTGGTCAAGGATACTCAAGGGGGGTTGCTCATGGCTAATCAGGCAAGCCTGGATTGGGCCAAAGTTGAATCGTTACTTGATATAACTAACTTTGACCTTTATCCACCTGAGATGGCCCAAATCTTTGCCGCTGAGGACCAGCAGGTGTTGACTTCGGGTGAGGGACTGTTCGGCAAGGAGCATATGTTCATTGACCCTGAAACCGGCCAGAAAACCTGGTTCATGACGGCCAAGGTTCCGTTGCGTGATGCACAAGGCACGGTAACCGGTTTAATCAGCATCAGTCGAAATATTACCCAACGTAAACAGGCCGAAGAGCAAGTACGCCAGGAGCACAAGCTGCTCCGCACCTTGATTGACCACTCGCCAGATTACATCTTTATCAAAGACACTGAAGGGCGCTATGTTCTGACCAATACGGCGCATGCTCATGCCGCGCAATTAACACCGGAAGACATGGTCGGCAAAACCACCTTTGAAGTCTTCTCTTCTGAATTTGCCCAATCATTTCATGCGGACGATGAGCGGGTGTTGAAAAGTGGTAAGGCGCTGGTCAATTTGGAACGCAACACCATTGATGCCGACGGAACGCCCAAAAGGGTACTGACGACCAAAATTCCGTTGGTGGATCCTGAGGGCCATATCACCGGGCTGATTGGTATCAGCCGCGATATCACCGATCGCAAGCGGCTGGAACAACAAACCCGCGACCTCACTGCTGAAAGGGAGCGCACTGCCCTGCTGCAGCAATTTATACAGGATGTGTCGCATGATTTTAAAACACCCCTAACGATCATAAATACCAGCATTTATTTGTTGCAAAGGACCAATGATCCAGTCCGTCAGCAAGAACATGTGGAGAAACTCGAAACGAATGCCCTGCGACTGGCACAGCTCTTCGATGATATTCTGACGATTACCAATCTGGATAGCACCGCCTACACCTGGGACTCGTATCCTGTTAATCTCAACCGCTTGACCAGTGCTACAGTTGATGGTATCGCCTCGCTGGCGCGTCCAAGGCAGCACACCTTGACGTTGCAGTTAAGCGAGGCTGCCCTCCTGGTGAAAGGCGATGCCACAGCGCTGCAACAGGCCCTTTCCAACGTTTTGGTTAACGCCATTCACTTTACACCTGCCGAGGGACAAATCACGATACGGACTTATACTCACCACGAGCAGGCCGTTATCGAAGTCACCGACACAGGCATGGGCATCGCTCCAGAAGACTTGCCACATATATTTGACCGCCTCTTTCGAGCTGACGAAGCCAGATCTTCTCAGACCGGCGGCGCCGGCCTGGGTCTCCCGATTGCCAAACGGATCATCCAGGCGCATGGCGGCACAATCTCTGTTGAAAGCACTCTGGGGAAAGGGAGCCGTTTTCGTCTCGAGCTGCCCTTAATCCCCGGTTCTGCCAAGCCGCGCTAGACTCTTGGAATACATCGCTATTAAAACTGATCCAATATTTATCAACGATTTTTGAGCCTTATACATTAACGTCATGTGCCGCCAATGGCTTCCACTTCCTAACCCTCGAAGATGAGGATGGACTTATGAATGTGATTGTCCGGCCCCAGTGTATGCTGAATATCGTGCTGTCACTCCAATATCCAAACAGAAAGGCGGACCTGGTCAGTCCGCCCTTACTTTCAGAGAAATTTAGAAACTGTCAAATACGGCGAGGGACTATGAAAAGCTTTAAGCAGCTCGGATCGACAGTGCATTCGAGATTCAGGCTCTGCTGCAATTTGCCATCATAAATTTTCTGACTCTATACCGCGATCTGATCTGGCCTATGTTGATGCTCAGAGAGACCTGCATACGGTCATGGTGATATTGAATAACAGCGGTGCTGGCGGTTTCATCGTAGCATCAATTTCACAACTGGTGCTGTTTGCAGCGGCCATGAAGTACTTCTTACAGGGACTGATCAGCGGATGGATGAAAGTTAATTATCCAACCCGAATATTCCAACGCACGTCATTCCCGATTGAACAACGTAAACGAAGCAGATTCTATTCACCTGATCGTTTGATTCACTTCCAGACTGAATTCATACTCGATTTGACCGGAGTAGTCCTGCGCTCAGAGCCTTGTGCCCGCGTGCAGTCCTGCAAGGGCCCGGCGGATTAAGTCATCTCTATGCCTAACAGGCGACACGCGAAAATTCGGGCTACCGGGTTATGCAGGGTGCGACCGGCCAGTGCAGGCTGACAGATACGCAACCTCCCTGCACCGTAGGCTCTTTCCGCCGCAGCCAGCGCGGGGACCCAATCCCCTGCCCAGTTACCATTGCCGCTGCGCAGGATAGCGTCCCAGCCTTCTGCTTCGACGGTAGCAGCAAGAAAAGGTGTGATATAGGCCGCGTCCGCATCATACCAGAAGCGAAAGTCATTCGGCTCGAAGCCAGTCACCAGCGGATGGCCGGTTTTCCGCGAGACAAAATGCCGCTGACCCATCCCGCAGGCTTTGATCGTAACGGCGTTATCAGCGATCGTATATTCTCCCGGTTCCAGGTTGATAAAGACCGCGATTGCGCCCTGTTCGACGGCGCGAAGAACAGCGTCGCTTTCCTGCTTAAACGCGGCAAAGTCGTCAATGAGAATCGTGTCACCGGCCTCGCCCTCCAGCGATACCTGTACGCCAAGTTCGTGGGCTAACTGGACCGCCTTGCCATTCGGCGAACCGACGATGCGAACCTGTTTCGCGCGATTGAGTTCTGATCGGGGGAAAACATTCAGGTTCAGAGAGGTGTCGTGCAGAACTTCGCCCTGAGCATCCACCAAAGCCAGCCGCACCGTCATACGTGAGCGCTTTCCAACATGCGGCACCGTCAGGTTCAAATACCCCTGAAAGGTGCTATCACACACGGGTATGTCCGCCGCAATGCGCTGCGCCAGATGCACGCGTCCGTCGATCTCGACTTGATATCGAAGCTCGGCATCGGGCGGCGTGTGGTGCGTGTCATTGCAGATCCACGCCTCTACCTCCAGCGGTTCGCCCGCGAAATACGTGTAGCGGTCTGTCCGCAGATTCACCAGCAGCGGTGTGAGGGCATCACGATAGGCAAAATAGGCCGGCTTGGGCTGCCGTTCCACATCCATGATCGCTTTCATCCAGCCATCCGGGAATGCGTCAATAAACAGGTGAATGGCAATGGAATTCATTCGAGTATCCCTGCGGAAAGCCTCTGTCATCAGACGGGTGACCCATGCCTGATGATCCCGACTGGCATCCACCCAGCCCTGAAGTGAATGCTGAGTCTCAAACCACAGATAATGAAAGCGCCCGGTTTGCGCAGCCGTAATCTGGTCCGGTGACCAGGTTTGCTCGTCTTCCGCCGATTGTGGCAGCCATTCCGGGGGATAGTACTTGCGCATCACATCGACCGGATCCAACCCTTCGGCCCCAAACTCTCCGCAGCCATACATCCAGCCCTCCTTGATCGCTTGCCAGTAGCCCTGATTTAATTTACCCAGGTCGACGCCATGGCCGTTGTACCAGCCACAATAGCAGTGATTGTCCGGTAATCCTGGTCCAGGTGGGTCATAGTCCCCATCAACCGCCTTGATGACACGATCAGGATTGTGTAGCCGGATAATCAGGTCTGCGGCAGTGAAAAAGCTTTCCAGTTCAGGCCGTGTCAGGTGACGATGGGGCTGCCCCCTGCCATTCGGAAATGGCTCATTGATGTAGGTCAAAGCAATATTGCACGGATGCGACCGAATCAGCCGCTCCATCTCGCCGGCCTGTCGTACAGCTTCCGCGAATTGATTGCGCCGCAGCACCCCAAACAAGGGGAAATCCGTTTGGGTCATCAGGCCCAGACGATCACAAAACTCGTAGATTTCGGGCTGCACCGGTCGCTGCGTCAGGCGCAAGAAATTCATATGGCAAATCTTTGCCAGCAAAATATCATCACGCAGTTGATCCCAGTCTGCATTCATGACATCCTGCTGCTCAAAGCCCATCGTATTGGCCCCGCGCAGGCGAATTTCACGCCCATTCAGGTAGAACCGACCTTTGGGTTGGCTCATGTCGTCCATCACAAACGAACGCATCCCAAACTGTCGCGTGGCAATGTCCTCTGCACCCGATTCCGTATCGCGCACGCGCGCCTGAAGCTGATATAACCAGGGGGATTCCGTCTCCCAAATTCTGGGTTGTGGCACGTCGAAAGGCAGTCGAAAATAGTTCACGCCGGGGCCAGCCGGACCGGGCAACTCATACGCCTCATCCTGAAACAGCGTGTCCTCGAAATTTTGCCCAAAGACGGATATTTCCAGCGCAATATCGCGCCGCAGGGCATGCGTACTATACACTTCGATCCAGGCTTCGGCACGCTGTTCATCCAGCAGCGGGCGCACAAAAATATCGTGAATATGAACAGACGGACGCGCTTCAACAAATACATCCTGATAGATGCCCATCCCCGGCGGGCAGTGATGCCAGCCAATTTGCGGCTCATCATAGCCCGGACCGGTAGCCGCATAGAGCTTGTCACCTTCGTACAAATGCCCATCTTCACCCCATGAGTCATTGCCCATGCAAATCGCATCATTCTCAACCTTGACCAGCAGCACGTTCTCGCCAGGGTGAGCGACAGCAGTGATATCGAACTCGAAGGGGGCGAAAAAGCCTTCGTGAGACCCAATGTAACGGCCATTGACAAACACATGTGCTTTATAGTCGACACCTTTAAGACAGACAAACAGGCTGCCGGGAACGAGCATGGCTTCGCTGAGGTCGAAGCTTGTGCGGTAGTAAGTCACCGCACGCCCCAGAGGACCACCATAGTGGGGAATCTGAACCCTTTCCCATGAACCGGCCCCATCTAATATTCCCGCAAAATCACGCAGGTCAGCGGAGGTCTCAACACGCCAGTCAAACACGCTTAGCGGCATCGTGAGTCGTGTTTGTTTCGGGGCAGGCGCCAGATCACGCATAAACGGCTCATAGACCTCCCGCATACGATCCAGCTCACGCAGCAAATCAGCATCGGTGAGCGCAGGACGCGGTTGAAATACGGCTGATGGGTCGTGCGATTCAGTCGGCAGGAAATGCTCCGACAACACGATTGGCGCCGGCTGTTTCAGGAGGGCTTTGCGGTTGGCAAGCGGCTGTGGACCAGCCTGTTCGTTGGCAGCGATTCCGGCAAAGACGTCCTGTTTGAGGGATGATGACTGGCTGCTAGGTTGTGAGCTCATCTGAATATTCCTAAAATTTGTACTTTTGTCTGGTACTGGCTTATGATCGGTGGAAAACGGCGCGATTATGTTGTTTCGGGCTCGTTCTGTCAAATTGCGGCGGTCTGTAACAGAGGAGTTTGCTCGATGCAGAAAGTTGATGGTGATGTCACAAAAAGTCTTGAATGAACAGCAGATAGCATTTTATCATGAGCACGGATACCTGCTCGCCGAAGGCGTAATTCCTAGGGATGCACTCGATCTTGCACAGTTGATTCTGGAAAGATGGGTTGATCAAACCATTCAAGGGTGGGTAGATAGTGGTTTATTGACAGATTCGCTGCATGATGTAGATTTCGCTCACAGGCTGCTGCGAGCCTGGGATGCCGCCGGTCATCCGCGCTATCTTCGCAGCCCACGCCGTGATCTGGTCAGCCGGGAGATGTTCGATTTCCTGCGACATCCGGCAGTTCTCGATATCGCACAGGATCTGCTGGACACTTCAGAAATTCTGGCACACGGTATATTCAACGCGCGGCCCAAACTTCCAAATCAAAAATGGACTGATACGCCCTGGCATCAGGATGCACAGTATTACCGCGATGCGGAACACATCCATGTCGCCACCATCTGGATACCCCTTCAGGATGTCAGCGAATTCAACAGCTGCTTGCAGGTTGCACCAGGTCAGCATCGCGCCGAGCTTTACGACGGGCACAACGATGAGGAAACAGGATTTTTGGGATTATCGAAGGAGGTACGTGCAGCACTAACTGGTCAATCTATTGCCATGAAGGCCGGGGATGCCCTGTGTTTTACCCAGTTAACACCACATGGCGCCCTGCCCAATCGCTCGGACGGCATACGCTGGTCAATGGACGTTCGCTATGAAGCGGTTTCCACAGCTACGGAAAGTGGCAAGGCACAAGGCTTTGTCGCCCGGAGTCTCCAGCAGCCTGATCAGGTGACGCCATATGAGGATTGGCTTCGCCAGTGGGAAACTGTCCCGGCTGGCAGTTATTAAACAATTGAACGCATTCACCTTATTTCTTTGCAGCACAACGAGGCTTCATGAATACAACCATTTTTTACGTATCATCGCATGCCGACACCGCAGCCACCGATCCGGCACATACCACGTTCAGCAGTATTGGGCAGGCGAAAGATGCTGTTCGTGAGATCATCGCGCAAGGCATGACCGGCGACATCGAGGTCGTACTGCGCGGCGGCGACTATTATCTCGATTCGACCTTGATCTTTGATGAGCGCGACTCCGGCAACAATGGTTTCCAGGTCATCTACAAGAATTATCCCGGCGAAACACCGGTCATCCATGGTGGGCAACCGGTGACCGGCTGGCAGCTTCATACCGGCAATATCTACAAAGCCAAAGTCGATTACACTTTCCAGACTTTGTACGAGAATGGTCAGCGCGCCACCAAAGCTCGCCATCCCAACAGTGACTATAACAGGGTCGAGGCCATCGACGACGAAACCTCGCAGACGCAATTCGGCTTCAAAGCCGGCGATGTGCCTCAGGTCGAGAATTTGAGCGATCTTCAAGCCTATATCTGGCCGGGCGGACCGGAAGGTGAATGGAACTGGTTTACCGACATTCTGCCGGTACAGGCAGTGGACTTTGACAGTCGAGTTGTAACACTGGCAAATGAAACCCGTTACATCATTGGCTCCGGCGGATCGCGTTATTTCGTTCAGGGCGCCATCGAGCTGCTGGATGCACCCGGCGAGTTCTATCTTGATACGCGCGAAGGGGTAGTTTACTACTGGCCACGGCAGAATTCTGTTGAAGAACAGACGATTATTGCCCCGACCGCTATCCGTGTTTTTGCTTTTACCGGCAGTTCAATTGAGGCAACTGCGGCGAATATCCGGCTTGAGGGGTTGGAAATCTGCGCCTCGGATACCGTGAGCGAATTTGGCGGTAGGCCGCCGGGCGGTGAATTTACCCTCCCCAACGAAAATGGCGCTGTCTACCTGGAAAACGCTGAGAATATTGCGTTGATCAACTGTCATATTCATGACACAGGTATGCACGCAGTATTCGGCAACCAGTGGGTGCAGGGAATCACAATTTCTGGCTGCCACATCCATGACATTGGCTTTACCGGCGTTCTTTTCAATGGCCGATGGACATCCATCGATGCGGTTAACAAAGGCCATCAGGTTGTCAACAATCACATCCATCATACCGGCCAGGTGATCGGCTATGGCGCCGGAGTCCAGCTATCGAACAGCGGTGAAAGTCAGGTCACGCATAATGCTATCCATCACACACCGCGCTATGCCGTCAGCCTGAAAGGCACATGGCCCGGTATTATGATCAACCAGGATGTTGATGGAGTCCGTGTGCGCGAACACCATGTTATGGACTTCGTCCATACCCGCGGTAACCACGTTGCCTTCAACGACATGTCTCATGCCAACACAGACTCTCAGGACACGGGTGTATTTGAGGCCTGGGGTGTGTACAGCACCGGAAACAGCCTGCACAACAATTTGATTCATGACAGCGACATTCCTTTCTCATTTGGTTTTGGCGTCTATCTCGACGACGAAGTCAGCAATACCATGGTCACAAATAATGTAATCTTCAACCTGCAAAATCAGGGTGGCCAGGGAACACTGTGGGCGATGTTTTATGTCAAGGGCATTGGCAATCGTTTTTTCAACAATATCGCTGCAAAAACACAGACCGCCGACAGTGGGTTCGCTGGACATGGCTATTTGAATGCCCCCAACCACGATCTCGCATTCGAGCGCAACATCCTGTATGACGTAGGCGAAACCGTCTATGCGATGCGAAGCTGGGATCGACAAAAATTCGAAAGCGCCGACAACAATCTGTTTTACCAGCCGCAGGGAGTCTACAGGATGCGGGGTGTTCCTGGGATTCGCTCACTAGACCAGTGGCGTGAGGGGCTTGACCGTGAATTCGATCAGCATTCAAGGGTTGCGGACCCACTGTTCGTGGATGTCGAGAACAATGACTTCCGCCTGCGCTATGACTCCCCCGCATACGCGGCGGGCTTTCAGGACATCAATCTGGTTGATATCGGCTTGAGCAAAGACTTTCCGTACGCGGATCAGAGCGAGGCGCTTGATCGCCTGTTTGTAACAACGTCGCAATCCGGCCACGCTGCTGCTGTCAATCTGCGCAGCGGCCAATCGGTTGCTCTCGATGTGATCGGACGCACGGTTTCCGGTTTTATCGCCGATCTCAGCCGCGCAGCATTCAGCTTTACCAGTAGTGATCCCACCATCGCCAGCGTCGATTCTCAAGGAAACATCACAGCCGTGGATGCCGGAGTTGCAAGGGTAATGGTGGAGGTATCAAGCGACGGTGTGAGCCGGTCAACCTGTCTGGATGTGATTGTGGATGACATATTCGATCGAGTGGAGATATGCGCGCCGCGCACCCGCCTGGAGATGAACGAGACAATGCAGCTTCAGGTTGTCGGACGAACCCGGTTTGGGCAATATATCCAGCCCGATCGGGCAGCTCTCACATTTCTCAGCCGCCAACCCAACCGGGCACTGGTCAATCATCAAGGCATCGTAACCGCTCAGACTACGCTCGGTGAAGCGGAAATTGTCGCCCTTATGCGCGTGGGCAGTGTCCGCAAACAGAGCAGCATCATGGTGACAATGGACTGGCAAGCCGATTAAATCGCAGGGACATTGACAAACCCACTATGCCTGCATCTAATCCTGGGCATGCAAGGCAACCAATTCGGAGGCCAGCATCCGCTTGGGATCAATTTCGCCAGTTTCGGCGAGACGCGCGTGCTGCGCCTGGAATTGAGCAGCATAGGCGAAACGGTGCTGATCCGTCGTATTTTTTAACGAACGGTGCAGCGTGTTGCGATCAAAGATGCAGGCATCCCCCGGCTGGAGGGCCGGCAATTGGATAGGTTCTTCCGGCTCGTACAGCGACTCGCGATGTCCGGGCGCGGTGGTGGTGTTGGCCTCCGAAAGCTGGGTCCCCATCCGGTGGGTACGTGGACCAATCCATAATGTGGCCATATCCGGTGTAATGGCTGAAAGGGCAATAAATATGTTGAGCGCCCCGCCCAATAGTTGCGTATATTGATTGTCCTGGTGCCAGGGTAAACCTTGACCACCGCCTGCCGGAACCACCGCCAGCATTCCGAAATACACCCGTGGGGGTGTGCCTAGCAAATCACCGGCTGCGGCGATGACACGCGGATTCCATAACAGTTGGTGAATTTCCGCGTCCTTTGTCGGATTGTCGTGGTCAAAAATCGTAGCTTGCCACTTATCCCCTTCTCGCGTACGAGATTGGGCATGAGCCATCACACTAGCGATGGCTTCCGGCTCAACCAGGCCTCGCACCAGAATATAGCCTTCGCGGTAAAAATGGGCGATCTGTTCTTCTGTAAGCATAATTTATCCCTTTCTCAAATAAGTTGGCACATCATGATTTGCCGCGATAGGGCAATGCCGCCACCGACGTCAGGTCGATCTGCTCCTCATCACCCGATACGAGGTAAATAGCGTCATCAGTCCTTAAGAACACAGGTGCATCCGGGCACTGATAGTGGACAGGCAAAGCGCGATCACCACCAATCCATACCATATCGCGACCAAATGTAACCTCGTCCTTACGTCCTAGCAACGCGTAAACATCCTGCCAGAAATAATCGCGGATTTGCCAGTAATCCCCATACTCAAACCACAAACATTGATCGCCCAGCAGCACGGACATTTTTTCATACGGCGCGAAGAAGCGTTCCCAGAAGGCAGTATCCACCGATTGACGCCGGGTCAGATAGCGAAAATCGTGGGCATGCCAGGCCGTGCTGGGCGCAATATCCACCTCACTCTGCCAGCCAGTTGCACTGGCGAAATAACCACGCGCGTTCTGATAATGGGCATACGTCTCGTCACAGCGTTTCAGAAAGTGCTCTAGCTCCGGGTCCGGCATGTGTTGCAAGTAGGCGTGAATACCTTCAAGCGAGTCGCCCATACCCGCGATGAGCATGGGTTGACGGTTCTTGATCCAATGGCCGTCACGCTGGTACCACATGCGGTGAAAGCGTATGTGCCCCCGCTCATCCTGCCACGCGGACCGTGCGACGTGCCGGCAGATACGCCCGGCCTGATCCAGATATTTCTGATCGCCGTAAACCTCATAAGCCATGACCAGTGGGCAGATCATCAAACCGTAGTACTCGGCGGGTTCCACAGCACTTAAATCATTCAGGCTGCGATAGGTCGCCACACACTCATCATCCGGGAATCCACCGACATGGAAATGTTCGATCATAAAATCCAGGTCTTGCGGAATCTCGTCATACCAGCGACGGTCATCGAAAGCCTGCTGGAACACCAGCTTGCCCCATAGCCGGGCATAATCCTGATTTGCGGTAGCGTTGTGTGTCGCTCGCCCACCACCGTAGCGCTGGCAGGCTTCCATATTTTTCAGCACGGCCTGACGTATGCTTTGAATATCTGCGTCCGGTAGATACTCGCGACCATTGAGCGCAGCCAGTCCCAGCGAGAGGTTGGTGATTGCATTATGAATCAGACCGAAATTTAGCAGTTCGCCGACCTGAAAGCCAATATGCGCATACTGCCCATCGGGCTGAAAACTGGAAGTCTGAAACTGAATCAGGCGAGAAAGTAAAGCAGCACCCTCAGCATGCGGCTGTTTGGCCAGCGCGTGGCTCATACCGGCCAGAAACGGGCTGGCCCAGGTGCTGTGACCGGCAGTGAAATCGCTCCACCGGTAAGGATTGCCGCCCCAGACTGAATGATTGTGAAACCCGTGAATGGCACCATCAGTCTGAATCCAGGAAAGAATCCAGTTGCCAAGCATCGCGCTGTCAGGAAAAGTCATAATGGTCTAGATCCAATCAAATTTTGGCTTATTAAAATGCAGATGTTATAGTCTATCAGATTGTTCGTTCGTTCGTTCGTTCGTATATCGTAGATAATTATGCCCTCAACCCGCGAAATTGCCAACTACGCTGGGGTCTCAACCAGTACCGTATCGCTGGCTTTGAATAACAAAGAAGGTATTTCCGAAGCGATGCGCCAGCGTGTGCTGGAAGCAGCCAACGAGTTGTCTATTCAGCAAGGTGCATACCAAGAGCGCAACATGCCCGCCAAAAGTGGGAACAGGGCTGAACGACTGTCGATTCTTGTACTGCACTCGTCGCTCATTACCGCCACGGATTATTTTAAGGATTTGCTCTGTGGCATTGAGGACGGCGCGGGTCGATACCAGCTTCAATTGCATTTATCGGCTGATGATCCCCGGCAATTGGACGACCACATCACCAATCTCTACCTGACCGATCCCGACTTACGCCCGGACGGCGTGATTTACCTGGGATCATCCCAGATAAAGTCAACCCTGCACAAGGCTATCAAAAGCGGGCTGCCGGTGATTCAGGTCGGCGTACCCTCCCACCCGGATCGGATCAGCTTTATCGCGCCAGACGAGATTACAGCTGGCTATCAAGCTGCAAAGCACCTCCTTGATCTGGGGCATCGGTCACTGGCTGTAATCGGACATCAGAAAAGTGAGGCACACCTCGAACAGCGGTTGGCCGGCTACCGGCAGGCACTGGCGGAGTACCAGGTCACGCCAGACGAGGGCTGGCTCTTTCTCGAGGACTACGAGGGCGAAGGTTACGAAGTCGAAGTCCAGAGGATCAAAACTGTCACGCAGGCCTTTATTGCGGAACGCCCGAATGTCACAGCCGTCCTATTCAGCAACTGGCAGTCATCGGCTATTGGGCTGCCCCTGCTCCAGCAGGCTGGCTATCGCATACCCCAAGATGTGTCGGTCGTGGTCTTTGATGACTTTGAACACGCGCGCACTTACGAACCCGCGCTGACAGCAGTTGCATATCCACTTGTCCAGATGGGCATCAGCGCAGTAAAAATGGTGTTCGAACTTGCGAACAGTCCAGAAACCGTCAGGATGCACCAGATCCTGCGACCTCGGTTGATGATACGCGAATCATCCGCGTCGCCAACCGAGCAATAGGAAATCAGAGAGCAGATGGATGGAAGGGGGTGATGCCAGGGCAGTAAAACAGCACTTATCAGGCTGATTCGCTAAATAGTGGTTCTTCTAGAAAGGCATATTATGACGAATAAACTTTCTCGCCGCGAAATGCTTAAAGCAATGGGGGCTTCTGCCGCCGGCGCCGGAATGGGCTTCGCCATCCCCGGCAAGCTGACTTTTGCTGAGGCCAATGCAGCCATACAGGCCGCCTGCGAGATGGATTGGACACCGACCTACCCGCCGTTCGACAAATATGATCCGCCCATCGAAATCGCCACGCCGTATATTGTGGATGCCCCCTTCCCGGAAGGCGATGATTTTCTGAATAACCCGATGCACAATCGGGTCAAGGATCAGCTCGGCATCATTTACACTATCGCCTGGCAGGCCGTCGGCCAGGAACGCACCACCCGCTTGAGCACGGACATCGCCGCTGGCACACTTCCAGAAATGTTTGCCGCTAGCGACACGACCCTATCCCAGTTGATCGAGTTTGGCGCAGTAGCCGATATCACCGACATCTGGGAAGCGACTGCTTCGGACCTTGTGAAAGAAAAGAAGCGCTATCCTAATGGGGACAACTGGATTTCATCAGTTAACGTAGACGGGCGTATTTACGGCGTGGCATTCACCTATGGTCCCGCCTGGAATGTGGATAACATCGGCCACATCCGTCAGGACTTCCTCGATCAGGTTGGGCTGCCCATGCCAACCACCCTCGAAGAACTCGAAAATACCATGCGCGAGTTTGTCGGACAGGGGCTGTGCGAGTTTGGCGTCAGCGCGTGTCGCAATCTTGTCACGTGGTACAACAGCCTCGACCCGGTATTCGGTGCATTCGGTTCGATGCCCAAGCGCTGGATTACGGCTGAAGACGGCAGCATTACCTGGGGTGGTCTGTCACCTTCAAACAAAGAGGCGCTGGAAGTGTTGCGCCGCTGGTACGCCGATGGACTTATCGACCCGGACTTCTTCACCTATGGCGAAGGCGATGCTGCGGCACTGTGGCAGGGCAGTCGCGTCGGCGTATGGTTCGCTCCGTGGTGGATCGCCGGTGGCGGCTTGCGCAATTTCTACGAACTGACACCGGACGCGCAGGCGGCCATTATGCCCACGCCAGCAGGTCCCAGTGGGCTGAGAGGCCGTGCTGGTTCCAGTACACGGGGCGCGGGGGTCGTGTTCAACGCCGGTATCGACCCGGTCAAAATCGAAGCGGCCATCAAACAGCTGAACTGGCAGATGGACATGCACGTAAATTGGACGGATTACCAGCAATACGGTGAATTCCGCAACAGCAACGGCTTTACAAAAGGGTATACCTGGGACTTTGACGAAAACTGCAACATTGTGCCCGGCCCGAACTTCCCGGATCAGGAATACCAGTTTGTAAACGAAGTTGGATTCTCTTTCCCCTACATGTGCTACCCCGAATATCAGGCCGACATCTTCGGCGAAATGGGGCAGTGGCTGGAAGCTGACCCGGCTACCCTGAACAGCGCGCAGCGTTTCCTCATCAGTCAGGATGCGGTGGTGCGTGAAATCCAGTACTACAATCACGTGTTTGAAACCCGTGAAGAGGGCTTTGTCGATCAGTTCCTGGGTGCCAATACCGAGCGCATGACGCAGATTCTGCCGAACCTGGCAACGATGGAGGACTCTTACTACACCGAGATCATGATCGGTGAGCGTCCGCTGGATGATTTTGACGTCTATGTCGAGGAGTGGCTGGCCCAGGGCGGCGCAGAAGTCCTTGAAGATGTCAATGCGTGGCGAGAGTCGATGAGCTAATTCTGTTTTTGGGGCAGGCTCACCAATGTAGTCTGCCCCAGTATCTGCGTTGCACAATCCGCATTTCAACGCCAAAAGCCACACAATAGCAGCGGGAGCAGATATTCGATATATGCTGTCGTGATAGCAGGGGATTTCGGGATGATTGAAGATACTTCTATTTCAGCGCAAAGGCAGCTAGAGAGCAAAATCTCACCCATTGTCAGTCGCCAGAAACAAACTTTCCGTGAGATATGGAAGCAGCACTGGATGTTATATGTCATGCTTATTCCAGCGCTGGTCTTGCTGATTCTGTTTCAGCTTTATCCGCTCTGGGGCATTTCCATCGCATTCGTCAAATATAACCCGTTTCGCGGCCTGGCCGGGTCAGAATTTGTGGGACTAAAAAACTTTATTGATGTCTTTACCCAACCACAAACATTCGAAATTGTTCGCAATACACTCTACATTGCAATTGGGAAAATTATAGTCGGCCAGTTCATCGCGGTGATCTTTGCTCTGCTGGTTCATGAAGTCCGCTTCCGCCCCTACCAACGCGTTGTGCAAACGCTGACCACCCTGCCCCATTTCCTGTCCTGGATTATCGTCGGTGCGGTGCTCGTTACCATCCTCAGTGGCGCCGGGCCAATCAACAGTTTTTTGCAGGCACTGGGTTTGCCTGAAATTGGCTTCCTGCGCGACAAAGGGACTTTCCCCTGGACCCTCATTCTGTCCGATGTGTGGAAAGGCTTTGGCTTTGGCGCCATCATCTATCTGGCGGCCCTCACCCAGATCAACCCGGAACTCTACGAGGCAGCGGCAGTGGACGGCGCGGGTCGCTGGGCACGCCTGCGAAATATCACCCTGCCCGGTATTGCCGGGATCATCGTACTGATGGCCTGCCTCAGCCTGGGTAATGTCCTCAACGCGGGTTTCGAACAGGTGCTGGTGCTGTACAACCCGGTTGTCTATGCGACTGGTGACATCATCGATACCTATGTCTACCGCGTCGGCCTGGTCGGCAGCAATTACGAAATCGCGACGGTCGTTGGCCTGTTCCGTGGTGTGGTGGGCTTCATCCTCATTTTGCTATCGTACTGGCTGGCGGACCGCTATGCCAACTATCGAATTTTCTAGGTAAGAGGCAAGAAACTGATGATTGAAGATCGCACACTGGTGAGCCGCATAATCGATGTGTTTATATGGATTATTCTGGGGCTGCTGGCACTGTCATGTATTTTGCCCTTCTTTCATGTGGTGGCCGTCTCACTGAGCGGGCGAGCCGCCGTTTCGGCAAAGCTTGTTGGCATGTTGCCGGTAAACATGAATTTCGACAACTATGCCTATATCCTGGGGAACAGCCAGTTTCTGGGATCGTTCAGTATCTCGGTGGCGCGTGTCCTGGTAGGCGTGGTGATCACCCTTCTGCTGGTGGCTATCACCGCTTACCCGCTGTCGCTCGACCGGATTCGGATGCCGGGGCGGCTGGCTTTCAAGATATTCATGCTGGTTATGCTGCTGTTCAGCGGCGGCCTTATTCCAACATTTCTGGCCTACCGCAGTCTCGGCTTACTCAACAATTTTCTGGTGCTGATTCTGCCGATGGCGTTGAACGTCTTCTACACCATCATTATGATTAACTTCTTTCGCGGCATACCTTATGAACTGGCGGAAGCGGCGTGGTTGGATGGTGCCTCCCATATGAACGTGCTGTTTCGGGTCTACCTGCCCATCTCGCTGCCGGCCCTGGCGACCATTGCCCTGTTTACCGCGGTTTCCCACTGGAATTCATGGTTCGACGGCATCGTCTATATCAGCAATATCGAACAATGGCCGCTGCAAAGTTTTCTCTATTCCCTGGTTTCCACACGCCGTATCGAGTGGCAAAGTGCGTCAGGCAGCCTCGATTTCCAGAACGCAACACCGGAAGGTCTGTCATCAGCATTGATCGTCGTCGCAGCAGTACCGATTCTGATGATTTACCCGTTACTGCAACGCTATTTTGTCACAGGTCTGACATTGGGTTCAGTCAAACAGTAACAAGCGGGCGAAGCAGAAGCCACCGTTCTACGAGATCAGTTCTCGAAGCACGTGTACAAAATCGCCGTCGCTGCCTGTCACCAGTTGACCAGCACCATCCAGTGAATTGATCTGGTGAACCGGGCAGGGCAGCGCCGCCGCCAATTCCGGCAGGTCATAATAACGCAGCACGTTCGGCAAAAACGCATCAGCCGGCCAGACGTAATGTTCAGCCTCCAGCAAGGCCTGGAAACTGGCGAGCATTTCCCACGTGACCACGCCCCGTAATTGCGGCGCATAAGCTGCGACGTGCAGAGCCACCACCCCGCCAAGGCCACTTCCTGTGAGGACAATGCCTGCCGGGTCAACCCGCGTCTGCAAATATGCCAGAGCCGCCAGGCCATCGCGCACCCGCTGTGCCAGCAGGGAATCTCCCAGCGCGACGCTCATATAAGAAAGGATTCGGTCCACGCTCCCCCAACCGGCCAGTTCGTACGGGTAGAGCGCGGGATAGCTATCCCCCCATCCGCGTACATCAACAGTGAAGATGTTCAGTCTGTGCTGACTTTCCTTCTGCAGAAAATCCGCCGCCGTTAAGAGGGGGCCATTCTGTTGCAGCATGCGATGACGCCCCCCGTCATCAAAGTGCAGAACAGTTGCTGCCGCATTGGCCGTACAAAGAAAAGTAGCTGGCAATTCTATACTGGCTTCAGATTCCAGCAGCACTTGCTCCCAGTCGTGTGTCCAGACCTGAAATGGCGAACCTGTCTTGGCGACTGGTGGCTCTGGGAGGACATCGACGCCGATAACCGCGTGCACCCTGTCCAGCACTTCGGTCGAATTTCGTTCCGATGCCAACTGCCGCGCCCTATCAAGTGTCAGCGTGCGCATGTTGACACCCGTATTTGGGTAACAGCGCAACTCGTCATACGAATCGAGCGTAAAGGCTTCATCGGGCAGATCTGGCAGATCACGCGTCGGGTCATGACGCAGCCACCGATTCATGAAACCAGTGAATTGACGGGCCTGCGCCAGCGTATAGGCGTGACCGCTTTGATCGACAAAATACTCGAAGCGTTCAGCAACGCCAGCCATCTCATAAAACACCGCAACCTCATCAGCCAGCCTTGACGTATCATCGATATGAAATACCTCATCATATCGTCCGGCCATCAGCAGTGTCGGTTTGGGCACAGCACCGCACAGCAGATCGATTTCATCAATACCTTCAGCGTATCGCCGCCACATATGTGTTTCGGGACAGCCAGCATAATTCTGTATGATATCGAGCGCGGCTCGCGGCGCCAGACAGCACGAGGGGCCAGTCACGGTGATCCGATCATCCAGTATGGCCGCAAGTGTGGTCGTTGTACCGCCACCGGATACCCCGGTCATCGCAACGCCCTGGCTCAAATCCACGTCAGGACGTGTTTCCAGGTAGTCAATGCAACGCAGCGCATCGCCCACAAAATATTGGCTGGAAGTTTCGCCGACCAGGTAACAGCGCATACCGTCACGGAAGTGATCGTTGCCTGGCTGCTTCTCGCTGGCCTGACCCGGTGGATCGAACACGATGGCCAGATAGCCACACTGGGCGAAGAATTGTGCTGGAAGCTGATAGTCTACTTTCTGCTTGCCGGAATGCCCGACCGGGATAACCACAGCCGGGAATGGCGGCGAATAATTCAGGGGCACGTAAACTGTCGCATTCACTTCCCAACCTGGAAATGACTCGAACAGCACATTTTCAATGCGGTAGCCATTTTTGTTATAGGTGCTCACCGGAGTTGCCTGCACTGGTTGGGTGAAGCGCATATCGCCATAGAATCCGGAAACCGTGCGGTGGATAGCCGCTTGATAAGCATGCCATTCCGTACTCTGAAGAGCATCTTGACGGCGCTGGGCCGCATAGTCCATACAATTCAGGCTGCGTTCAATCAGATACTGGCGCAGCATATCACGCAGATCAACTGAAGGTCTCAGCGGGTGTTGTGTAGTGTGAATCTTGGTCATTTTTGATTGTTATTCTCCGGCGTACGGCAGCCAGCGCGCGTCGGATCAATCGGCTGAAAACCAAATTGCAGGGCTGGCGAGTTCGGCGGTAGCGTAAAATCGGGTGGCCGGCAGCCGGGGTCGGCAATAAGGCTATGACGATCATTCCCCAGAGCACGATATGCTTCCAGGGTCAGCAGTTGAGCGCTTTCACCACGACCACTGCGGAAAACCGGTGCCGCGCCGGAAACATCGTGGAAAATATTTAGTTCGCTGCGGAAAGGACGGTTTTGCAGCAGGGCATTCGCGCCGCCAGACAGCATGGGCTGGTTGTCGGTCAGAAAAATATTGCCCTCGAAGGAAATGGCGTTATGGTCGGCTGCTCCCCGGTTGAGAATAGCGCCGCCTGACTTCGAAAAAGCGAAAATGTTGCCACGCACGATGTTTTCACGCCCATAGTTCTGGTGAAAACTCTCATGCCCGGTGTTATAGGCAATGTTGCCCTCGACCAGGATGTGCGCGCTGCCTTCATCGAGATAAATACCCCAACCCCCATAACCACGCGCCAATACGTTGGCGATTACATTGCCGCGCAGAACGGTGCCTGGTTGCACACCAAGCATATAAATGCCACCCATATCGCTGAGCACGCCGAAGCCAAGGTCATGGATTTTATTGAATTCGATGACATTTTCGCGTGAGATACAGTCTTTGATTCCCCATACCCAACCACAGGAGATGCCACTGTAATACAGGTCATGGATATGATTATGCGCCACGACGTTATTAAAGGTGTGCAGTAAGGCGATGCCCACGCCACTCAAAAACACCCGTCCCGCATCGTGTATGTGATTGTCTGTGACGTGGTTATGGCCGGTGCCATCTTCGCGCGGACCGCGTACACTCGCCCCACCAATCTTGATCCCGCCTGCCCCCAGATCAGTCAGCACATTACGCGAAATGTGTATACCGGAACACCCTTCAGCCAGTTCTATGCCATACCAGCCAATATGTTCCAGCCGACAGTCCTCAACCAGGCAGTGCGCCGCATACTCAAAATACAACGTGCCAGGCACATTGTAGGCCGCCTGAGCCGCACAGCCATATTCCTTGTCGCCTGGAGGGTCAATCTCGGTGTCTTCCATCGTCCAATCACAACGGCTCGCACCATAAGGATTAAATCGCATCCCATAACCGGAAGGTTGCAGCCAGTCGCTGTGGCGGAAGGTCAGCCCTTTGAGGCTGATAAACGCTACCGGTCGCTGCGGCGTACCCTCAAAACGGATAAACTGTAACAGGCGTGCGGCAGTAATCGTCGTATTTTCCCGTGTTTCACCCGGCATGGGGATATAATAAACTTGGCGACTGGTGCGATCGAGATACCATTCACCGGGTTCAGTCAATGCCTCGAAAACATTTTCAGCCCGATAGGGTGACAGTGTCCCGCCGAAATCCTGCCGGGGATTGAACAACATCTTGCGCGAGGACACTACTGTGTTGGTAGTCGAATCTATCGACTCGATGGGCAGTCGCTCTTCAGACCAAAAATGAGTCAGCACCAATTCGATGTCGGTCAGGTTACGCCATTCCGGGTTCAGATCGCCAGCAGCAAACTGGAAACGGTCCGTGCCCTCGAACAGCGTCATGGCATCTGCATCACCATCGACAGCCGCGATGACGTATTCGCCCTGTTTGGGGAAACAGGGACGGTTACGCCGCTGGCCGTTAACAAATAACTGTCGAAAATCGAACGACGGCGCATCAGTGACCCAGACAGGAACACCATGGACTTCGGTTTCCCGCCATCCCTCGAGGATTACCCCACCATCGAAGACGGGCTGCTCGTCTGGATAGGCAGCGTAAGTCACTGGAGCAGAATCTTCGGACGTGAACACCACCGGTTTGGTGAGCGGATAGCGTCCACCACGAATGCTGACCGTTACCGGTCCTGTCAACTGGCCACGAGCCTTTAATTCGCGAATACGGTCGCGTGCGCGATAGATCGAGGCAAGCGGCCCATCAGTTCTGTCCACATTGGGTGCATCGAGCGTGCCGGACCATTGATCATCACCATCCGTTGCGACATATAGTTGCATCAAAATCTCCTAAAGGTACGCCAGAAACTGGCTATTCTCATCAAAAAGTGAAATTCATATTCAAAAACCGCAAAAAATAGCGACGCATTGTATCAATGAGTCTCAAAATCGTTCTAATGCGGCTCAAGGTCGTGATCGATCACGGTCAGGTACACCTCACCTCTCAAGGCTGCATCCGGTCGCAAGTATACCCGGAATCGTCGCCAATATATGCAACAGGGGGTCGAAATAAAAAGATTGAATATGTTTGCTGTGCCTACTGAAAAGAGCGCGTTGTGACGTTTGTCGCCGGGCAGGTGGGCCAGGTTGGGCATATACGCAATACAGTGCCGCATCATCCGGATACACTTATCATTTTCAGGCCCAAAAGTACGGAAGATCAATATAAAAAGGCGAACCCTGAGTTCGGTCCGCCTTTACTTTCAGAGCAATTTGGAAACTGTCCAATACCGAGAAGGACTATCAAGCAAGTTTGTAGTTCCCAACTTTAGTCCCGTTTTACAGCTCATTCAACGTGCCACGCCTATAATTCGACGACGGCTTTGATCACGCGGTTGGCCGGGTCAAGCCAGCCAGGGAACTGCTCAATCATCTGCTCGAACGGCGCACGATGGGTGATCCAGGGCCGCGTATCAATCGCGCCGGATTCCACCTTGTCGATCACCCAGCGGAAATCGTCAGACGTACCGTTGCGGCTGCTCATCACCGTCATCTCGCGCCGGTGAAATTCGGGGTCATGGAAAGTGACATCATCCTTGACCAACCCGACAAACACCAGCTTGCCGCCCGCTGCCAGATAATCGAACGAGCGATTCATGGATTGCAGATTGCCGGTGGCGTCATAAACCTGGGTCGGCATATCGCCGGACGTCATTTCCATCAAATGCTCGACCGGGTTGTTCGCCACATTGACCGCATGTTCCACGCCAAGCTGCTGTTGGGCGAAGTTCAGGCGGTCCTGATTGATGTCCATGACGATGATTTCGGCACCGCTTGCTTTGGCCGCTTCGATAACCGTCAGGCCAATCGGACCCGCACCAATCACCAGCAGAAATTCGCCGGGGTCAGGCTGAGCGCGGCGCACCGCATGCGCGCCGATCACCAGGGTTTCCACCAGCGCCAGTTGGTCGATAGTGAGCTTTTCCGATTTGTGCAACTTATGCACCGGAACCGTGATAAATTCGCGCATCCCACCGTCGGTATGAACGCCCAGCACCTTGAGTGAGGTACAGCAGTTCGCCTTGCCACGGCGGCAGGCGATGCAGGTCCCGCAATTAAGGTATGGCTCAATCGAAACCAGATCACCGGCCTTCAGCCCCCGGTCATTAGGCCCGACCTCGACGATTTCCACGCCGAGTTCATGGCCCAGAATGCGGGGGTATTCAATAAAGGGCATCTTGCCCTCAAACGCTTTCAGGTCAGTGCCGCAAATACCGATGCGGCGCACCCGTACGAGTGCTTCATCGGACGCAAAACCAGCTGGTTCCTGCGTCTCGGTCAGCCGAAACTGGCCGGGCTGATCCAGAAAAATGGTCTTCATTGCTTAAGGTTCCATCACCTGCCGGACTGCCGCCATCACCCGATCCTTATTGGGGATCAATGTGGCTTCCAGCATGCCATTGAACGGAATGATACCGGCATCCATCGTCACGCGCACCACCGGGCCTTCGAGTGACCAGATCGCGTTTTCAGTTACCTGTGTCGCCACTTCGCCACCCCATGCCCCGGCACGCACGGCTTCTTCCACCGTCACCAGTCGCCCGGTTTTCTTCACCGAATTGATGATCGTTTCCAGATCCAGCGGGACAAGGGTACGCGGGTCAATGACCTCGCAAGAGATACCCTCGTTTGCCAGCGCTTCGGCAGCCGCCTTGGCGACTTTCACCATGTTCTGGATCGCCACAATCGTGACATCCGTGCCTTCGCGGACCACATTCGCCACGCCCAGCGGTACCAGATGGTCACTGTGATCCGGCACTTCGCCGCGATCGGTATACTGGCTTTTATGCTCCAGAAAGACAACCGGGTTGTCATCGCGGATCGAGCTTTTGAGCAGGCCGAGGACATCCGCCGGGGTCGACGGCACAACGACCTTCAGGCCGGGCGCGTGCATGAACCAGGCTTCGACGCACTGCGAATGCTGCGAACCAAAACCTGCACCGCCACCCTGCGCTGCACGAATGGTCAGCGGTACCTTGATCTGCCCGCCGGACATATAGCGCATCTTGGCCGCCTGATTGATGACCTGATCGAGCGTCACCGCCGCGAAATCGGCAAACATCAGCTCGATCACCGGACGCATGCCCGTAATGGCCGCGCCGATGCCCGCGCCGACAATCGCATTTTCCGAAATCGGCGTGTCGCGCACGCGGTCATTGCCGTATTTTTCCCACAAACCGGGCGTCACCTTAAAGACACCGCCCGCCCTGCCGACATCTTCACCAAAGAAGATTACATCTTCATCGCGGGCCATTTCTTCATCCAGCGCCCGCACCACTGCTTCACGATAGGTAATTTCTGCCATCATTTTTCCCAATTCTGATGATACTCATCGAGCGTTATCGTCAATCATCTTCCTGTATGACCGGAGCTTTTGCTTCATCCAGCCCCAGTTCAGCGGCATGGCTGACTGCGATATGCTCGATTTGCAGCAGCCATAACACCCACCCCATCGGCAGGTCTTCCATTACTGTGCCATCGCCCAGCGTTTTTTTGTGCAGCGCCGTTTGTTCCAGCCTGTCCGCACTGAGCAATTCGTCGTGGGCCAGCAGCCCATAAAAAGTCCGTGCTGCCTGTACCGCAGATGCCTGAATCTCCGCCCATGTCCGGCGGCTGTCCGCATCAGCTGCCCAGGCATTAAAACCGTCGACGTCGTCAAAGTTCAGCACTGTGCCATCGGCGTCGACATAACCGTTCGTCTCTTTCACCGCGCGGGGATGAACCACCCCGGCCAGCATATCGCCTGCCGACAGAATCGAGAAACGATCCCATGCGGCAATATGGCCGACAATCTGCGCCAGAGTTCGGGCGTCACCCGCAACCGGCACCGGCTTGGCCGCCTGTTCCGCCGTGATATGCATCACCGCGTCGACATAAGCGGTCAGGGCTGCTTGATGTAAAGCCAGCAACGCCGCATGACGCTCACGCCCGGCGCAGGCCATCGCAGCCATCAGGCGAGACTGGTAGACTGCCGGTTCCACAGGCGATCAGACCCAGATATCCTCGAACAGCGATTCCTTCGACGGTTCCGGCTCATTCATCGCCCATTCGGTCGTTTCCTGAACCTCGTCCTGTGCCGCCTTGCGCATGGATTCCAGCTTCGCTTCGGTCAGTTGACCATCCGCGATCATGCGGGCAGACAGAATGTCGATCGGGTCGCGCTTTTTCCATTCTTCCAATTCGCCTTTGGGGCGATAGGATGCCGGGTCCGTGCGCGAGTGCCCCATGTAGCGGTAGGTCTTGGCTTCGATCAGGGTCGGACCATGCCCGGCCTGGGCGCGCTTGACCGCTTCCTTCACGACGGTATACACCGCTTCGGCGTCCTGACCATCGACGATGACGCCGGGGATGCCATACGCCGCCGCCCGGTCCGCAACGTTATCGACCGGAGCGGTATCTTCATAGGCGGAATATTCGCCATACAGGTTGTTTTCACAGATGAAGATACTCGGCAGTTTCCACACCGCCGCCAGATTCACCGCTTCGTGCCACGCGCCGATATTGGCTGTGCCATCGCCAAAGATTGACATGGCAACTGCGCCCGTCTTTTTGAGCTGTGCCGTCAGGGCTGCGCCGTTGGTCACCGGCAGACCTGCACCGACAATGGCGAATGTCCCGATCAGGCCGACTTCCATATCGGTCAGGTGCATGGAACCGCCCTTGCCGCGTGAACAGCCGGACGCCTTGCCCATCATCTCGGCCATCATTGACTTCAGCGGCATCCCCAGGGCCAGCGCGTGCCCGTGCCCGCGATAGGTGCAGGTCACGGTGTCGCCGCGCTTGGCATCAATATTGGCGGCCATGCCGACAGATACCGCTTCCTGCCCGATGCACAGGTGCGTGGTGCCGCGAATGACATTTTCGAGAAACAATTCCTGAATGCGCTCCTCGGCATAGCGGGTGAGCAGCATCTTCTCCAGCATGTCCTGGCGCATTTCTGCGCTGAGTGTTTCGGTCATGAATAATCCTGTCCTGTTAACCGGGTGCAGGCTGCACCCTCCGTGATGCAATGAGAGGCAGTCTCAGCAATAGGGCGTCGCCCTACCCCTGAAACGCCTGTAAATGATTATCGAAAGCCTCGATAAACCGCGCCGAGACCATGCCATCGACAATGCGATGATCGGCGGAAACGGTCAGGGTGGCGGTGGTGCGGATATGCAGGCCGCCGTTGAGCACGACCGGACGTTCCTTCACCGCGCCAATCGCCAGAATGCCGACCTGCGGCGGGTTGATAATCGCCGTGAACTGGTCGATCTGGCGCACGATGCCCAGATTGCTGATGGTAAACGAGCCGCCCTGCATTTCTTCGGGGCGCAGCTTACCATCGCGGGTGCGTGTGATCAGGTCGCGAGCACGATTCGCCAGCCCGGACAGCGAAAAATCATCCGCACCGCGCAGTACCGGCGTCATCAGACCATCCGGCAGCGCCACCGCCATCGACAGATTGACGTGATCGTAGCGGTACAGGTGACCATCTTCATACGTCGCGTTGAGTTCGGGCACATCGCGCAATGCCTTGACCGTCAGGTACAGCAGCAGCGCATTGATGCCGGTGCCGGGTGGCAGCACCTTGATCGCATCGGTGAAATCGACTTCGCCGCTGACATAAAAATGAGGCATGTCCTGCATACTGGCCGACAACCGCCGCCCGATGGTCCGCCGCATCATGCTGAGCGATACCTCGCTGCGCTCGTCGCCATAACCGACGGGTGCTGGCGGAGCCGCTGGCGTTTCTGCCACAGGCGCCGGAGCCGCCGCAGGCTGAGCAGCCGGTTGAACCGGAGCCGGTTTTTCCGCCGGGGCTGCCAATGCCGCCTCGACGTCCGCCCGTGTCACCCGTCCAGCCGGGCCGCTGCCGCGAACCGCGCTCAGGTCAAGGTCATGGTCGCGCGCCAGTTTGCGCACCGCAGGCGCAGCCAGCACCTTGCCCGATGTTGCCCCATTGGCGCTGATGGCTGCCTCGACATCCTCGCGTGTGATTCGGCCACCGGGGCCAGTGCCAGCAACAATATTCAGGTTGACACCCTGTTCCTGCGCCAGACGCCGCGCCACCGGGGACGCCTGCACCTTATCGCTGCTGGCCGGTTGAGCCGCTGGCTGGGGTGTAGTCTGCGCCGGGGCCGACTCCGCTGCTGCGGGGGCAGCCTGTGCGGCTTCGTTCGCACCGCGAATGCGCGCCAGCACGGTCCCAACGGTCACGATGGTATCCGCCGGAACGATAATTTCGTCCAGCACACCATCGACCAGTGCTTCCAGTTCAACTGTGGTTTTGTCGCCTTCAACTTCAGCGACCACCTCACCTTTGCGGACTGCATCCCCTGGCGCTTTCAGCCAGCTGATCACCCGCCCTTCTTCCATTCCAAAGCCCACATTGGGCAACACAAGATTGGTCGTCACAAGCCTTTAATCCTGATGAAATACTTCTTCCATATTTGCCCACCACTCGCCCGGTTGACGCGTGTCGAGGGGCTGCTGCATCGCCTCGGTTATATCCCACCAGCCGCTTTCGCGCGAGACTTTGCCCAGCTGCGCCATGCGCGCATCGTATTCTTCGTCCGGCCCATGATACTCAAAATAGGCGAACAGCATCCCATCTTTCAGGTAAATGCTATAATTGCGTATCCCGGCTTCGTGGATAGCTGCTTCGACTTCTGGCCAGATTTTGACATGGATTTTTTTGTATTCTTCTTCGGCATCGGGCCGCACCCGAATGACCTGTCCAAACCGCCGCATGATCGTACCCTCTTTAAATGGGGAGCGTGTAGCGCAAACAGAAATTATAATTTATAGTTTAACAACGATTGTACATCTTGCAACTGGAGGCGGTATGCAATGATGCAAAACCGTATTCAACCGATTGAGGATAGCAAAAAGACCGTCACGGCGATGGTCCAGGAACGGGTCCGTCAGGCCATTCTGGATGGCATCCTGCCAGCCGGGTCGCGCATCGACCAGAACCAGCTTGCCGCAGACCTGAATGTCAGCCTGGTGCCGGTCCGTGAAGCGCTGAAAATCCTCGAAGGTGAAGGCTTCGTCCTCATTATCCCGCGCCGGGGGGCATTTGTCACCGAGGCGTCGATTCCGGATATGGAAGACCTGTACTTCACGCGGCAGATCATCGAAGGCCAGGCCGCCTATCATGCCGCCGACAAACTGACGGACGACCACATTCAGAAGCTGGAAGACCTGTATGCCGCCATGGATGTCGCGCTCAAAACGCACGACTATGCCGGCTTTATGTCGTCCAACCGGGCCTTCCATTTTGTTATCTACGATGCACCTGCCAGCCGCTATCTTTCGAACATGATCGCCGGGTTATATGATCTGGCAGAACGCTACCGCTATCGCTACATGTATCTCAATGATCAGGGTACGGATATCCAGCGCGAACACCGGATGATCCTCGAAGCGTGCAAAGCGCGTGACGCCAAAGCCCTGCGCAATGCCATCATCAGCCACATGCAGCATACGCTCATCAGCATCCGCGATTACATTGACCACGAAGCAACCAACCTGACCGAGGAATAGATGCCAGCCCACGTCACTGATTCGCTGTTCTTCCGCGACCTGTTCGGCTCGGCGGCGATGCGCGCCGTCTTTGATGACCACAATCTGCTGCAAAAATGGCTGGACTATGAAGCCGCCCTCGCCCGTGCCGAAGCCGCAGTCGGGTTGATTCCGCAGGCTGCCGCCGACGAGATCACCCGCCAGGCCCACGCCACCAATATGGACGTGTACGCCATCAAAGCCGGCATCGACAAAACGGTTCACCCGCTGGTACCGGCGATCTGGCAGCTCAGCGAACATTGTGAAGGCGAAGCCGGGCGCTATGTCCACTGGGGGGCAACCACACAGGACGTGATGGATACGGCCATTGTGCTGCAAATCAAGGAAGCTATCCCGCTGTTTGAAGAGACACTGAACGCCCTTATCAGCTGCACGGCGTCATTGGCGGCCACTTATCGCGATACGCCGATGGCCGGGCGCACGCATGGTCAGCAGGCGCTGCCGATCACCTTCGGCTTCAAAGTCGCGGTCTGGCTGGCCGAGCTGAAGCGCCATCAGGAACGCCTGACAGCATGCCAGCCACGCGTATTGGTCGGCGAATTTGGCGGTGCGGTCGGCACACTGGCAGGGGTGGCGGAACAGGGCATCGACATCAACGCGCGTCTGTGCGCCGAACTGGACCTGCACGTACCGACCATCGCCTGGCACACCGCCCGCGACCATCTGGCGGAATTCGCCGGAATCATTGCGCAAATCTGCGCCACGATGGGCAAGATCGCCCATGAGATCATCGACCTGCAAAAGACCGAGTTTGCCGAAGTGGAAGAACCCTTCGAGATGGGCAAGGTCGGCAGCAGCACGATGCCACACAAGCGCAACCCGATGTTATGCGAATCTATCCTGACGCTGGCCCGGCTGACCCGTCGTCATGCCGCGACCGCCGTCGACGCCATGCTGCACGAACATGAACGCGACTGGTCGAGCTTTCAGATGGAGTGGGCTTACCTGCCCGAATTATGCATCATGACGCACGGTGCAATGACCCTGACCGAACGCGTCCTCGGCGGGCTGATTGTCTACCCGGAAAACATGCTGCGCAACCTGCACGCGACCGGCGGTCTGCTGCTGGCCGAGCGCGTGATGCTGGCACTCGGTGAACACATTGGCCGCCAGCACGCCCACGATGCGGTTTATGAAGCGGCGATGCGTGCCTTCGAGGCGCGGCAGCCATTTGCCGACGTGCTCAAACAGGACGCCGCGATTACGGCACACTTGCAACCGGCGCAAATTGACGCCCTGCTCGACCCCACCCAGTATACCGGCCTGGCCGCCGCCTATGTGGACCGCGTGTTAAGCAGCTAACATCCATTGACCTTTTCTATACCGGCAGTTCGTTACCGACACCTCACCCCGCTTCGCTCTGCTCCACGATCCCTCAGCCATCAATGAAGAGAGGTGACCGAAGACGAAAAGACGAGGGCAGGGTGAGGTATCAACTAGCGACACAGCTTTCTATAAAGTGTCAACAGAACTTAGCTCTCGCTCAGTTTCGGCGGGGTGCCCATCTGACCGCCCCGCCCAAAATCCCCCGCTTCGATATTCTGGAAGATGATGAGCACATCTTCAGGGCGTGCGCCGCCATGCTGGACCAGCGTATCCGTAATGCCTTCGACAACCGCTTTCTTTTGATCTTCAGAGCGACCGGGCGACCAGTATAAAATTACAGTTGGCATGGGACAGATCCGTTCCGACGGTTATGGATGTTGATGAAAGTTGACAAGAAATATTTGTTCCAAAACATAAGTTCATTCCTGAGTAACCAAACAATATAAATTATAATTTATGTCCGTGCAAAGTTCAAAAAACGATAAGTGCGGTATCATCACGGGCAAGATTTTTGCCGTACTTATTGAGGAGCTTTCAATGGCACGCTTCCATCTGGCCCCTGCTTTTTTCAGCGAAAAAGAGAAGATTGTGGTCGAACATGACTCGCTGACGGCGTCCGCCATCCGCTACGATAGCGGCGTCTGTGGGTTGAAGTTGGCGAACGATGTCGGGCACATCATCGTGCTGCCTTTTCAGGGCCAGCAAATCTGGACTGCCGAGTTTTATGGCCGCACGCTGACGATGAAATCCATGTTCGATGAGCCGCGTGCCACCCGGCAGTACATGGAAAATTATGGCGGCTTTTTGCTGCACTGCGGCGCAATGGCGATGGGTGTGCCGGGCGCGAATGATACCCACCCGCTGCATGGCGAGCTACCCCACGCGCCCTATCAGAAAGCCTTTATCGACGCTGGTGAAGACGAGCGCGGCCCCTATCTGGCGATTGGCGGCAGCTACCAGCATATTGTGGCCTTCAGCGCCAATTATCTGGCAGAACCAACCATCAAAGTGTATGCTGGTTCCGGGCTGCTGCACGTCAGTATGGCGATCACCAACCTGAAAAAGACCGACATGGAGTTGATGTACATGGCGCATGTCAATTTCCGACCGGTCGATTATGGCCAGCTGGTTTACAGCGCGCCCGCCACCACCGACCATGTGCGCACCCGCCCCGCCGGGCCGCATCTGGTTTACAAACCGGACTATGCCGAGTTCCTCGAAGAACTGGGCCAGCACCCGGAACGGCATCATCACCTGACACCCGAAGCGCAGTTCGACCCGGAAGTGGTGTTCTACATTGATTATCTGGCGGATGCTGATGGCTGGGCGCACAGCATGCAGGTTCACCCCGATGGCAGCGCCGATTACATCAGCCACCAGCCCGGCCAGCTGGATACCGGGGTGCGCTGGATTTCACGTACAGCCGATCAGGACGCGCTCGGCATCGTGCTGCCCGCGACCGCCGGGGCCGAAGGTTACACCGTCGAGAAGGCCAAAGGCAAAGTGCGGACCCTGCCCGCCCAGGAACGCTTCTTCTGTGAGATTATTGCCGGGGCGCTGGACGCAGCAGCAGCCAAACGTATGGAAGCAAACATTCAGGACATCCTGGCCTAACGGCCCCACAACATCGCACAGACCCATCACTCAGGAGACACTATGGCCGACCAATCCCCTAGCCAACCCTTTATGACCGATCTATTCCGCCTGCTCGAAGAAACTTTTGAGCAGCATCAGGGCATTTACCTGGACAAAGGCACATCGCTGTTCGAAACCCTCGATACGATTTCGGCGCAGGAGGCCTCGCAGCCTGTTTCAGCAACGTGTGCGTCCATTGCCGCGCAGGTAGCGCATGTGTGTTTTTACGTCGAATTACTGACCGCGTATATGCGCGGGGAAGAACCCGGCCCGGTGGACTGGGGCGAAATCTGGCGCACGGTTGAGGCTGTCACGCCGGAGGAATGGGCGGCCAGCAAACAGCGCCTGAGGGCCAGCTATGAGCAGGTGATGCACTTGCTGAAAAGTGGTGACGGCTGGAATGATGCGATGGCCGACGCATTGGCCATCGTGGTGCATACGGCCTATCATCTGGGTGAAATTCGGCAGGCCCTGTGCACGCTCAAGCCAGCAGTGGACAACTGACCGGTGCAACCCAACAAGAATTAATCCAGTTTAAAGTGATCAGGCGTGCTGTCCGCAGGGGCGGAGTCTGGTAAATCGTCGTCTGGCGGCTGGTTGCGGCTGCGCACCCAGCTAATGCCCATGAACACAACAAAAATGGCGGCGATAGAGATATAGATAATCTCATCCCAGATACCAAGCGCGCCGTGCGCAAGTATGGCTGGCATGGTCCGATTCCATGTAAACGACTAACAATACCCCCGGTAGGACTCGAACCTACGCACAAGGTTTAGGAAACCTCTGCTCTATCCCCTGAGCTACGGGGGCACACACTGGATTCATTGTACCAGAATGCACAGGCAGTCTCAACACTCCACCTATGTGCTGATACCCCACAATCGCACACTGTTATCGCCGCTGCCGGATGCCAGCCAGCGCCCATCCGGGCTGAAGGCCACCGTCAACACCGGCTTCTGATGCCCTTCGAGCGATTGCAGCGCTTGACCGGTTGCGCTGTCCCAGATTTTGACGGTGTTGTCGCGCCCGCCGGTTGCCAGCAGACGGCCATCCGGCGAAAAACTGACGCTGTCGACGCCGTTAAAATGCGTCCGCAGCATCATGCGCTGCACCCCCTGCGTTACATCCCACAAGCGCAGCGTCATATCCCGGCTGACTGATGCCAGCAGGCGATCATCAAGCGGGCTAGCGATCAACTCGCGCACCCAGTCATCATGCCGCACAAGCCGTTCCTGCGCCCCGGTATCCAGACACCAGAAACGAATCGTCGCGTCGCGCCCGCCGCTGGCGATCAGGCGTCCGTCGTCGCAGAACGTCACCGCCTGCACCTCGTCCTGATGCCCTTCCAGCACCCTCACAACCCCCGCCGTTCGAGCATCCCACACGCGCACCGTTCGATCCGCACTAACCGAAGCGAGATAATCACCATTGGGGCTGAACGCCAGCCCATCGACCGAATCCGTATGGCCGACCAGCACGCGATACTGCCCGCCCTGCTTCAGGTCCCACAGCCGAATAGTCGTATCCGCACTGGAGGAAGCGATTTTTGTGCCATCATGATTCACGGCGACACCTTTGACCGGACCGCTGTGGCCTTCCAGCACGGCCCGCAGCTTCAGCCCATCATGCACTTCGTACAGGGCGACACCGGTCGAAGCCGCCACCGCCAGCGCCTGACTGACCGGGGACCAGCGTGCCGTCGTAATCCAGCCGCGCCCGGCCTGGTCGATCTCTCGCAGCGAATTGGCATTTTCCGGGCTGATAACAGGGTGATCGACAGGCACAACCGACTCCTTTAATCCTAACTGTCGTGCGATTATACAGAGCATCCCGCCGCGCAGGAAAGGTGCTATAATGGCCCGCTATGCATATCGGATTGAACGCACACCTGCTTTCGGGCAAAGCCAGCTACCGCAGCGCCGGTATTCATGGCTACATTTTTAATACGCTGGCGCACCTGGCCGACGCTGCACCGGATGACTGGCACTTTACGGCGATGGTCGGGGCCGCCAATGCCGCACACTTCCCCGGCATGACGATGCGCCGTTCGCGCATGGCGACGGATTCACCGCTGCGCCGCATCCTGTGGGAGCAGACCATTCAACCCTGGCAGCTGGATGATTTTGACCTGTATCATGCGCTCGCCTTTGTCGCGCCGGTATGGCTGCGCAAGCCGATGGTGGTCACGGTGTATGACCTCAGCTTTCTGCATTACCCGCAGGTGCTGACCCCGGCACGCCGGCTCTATCTGCGCCTGTTCACCCGCCTGACGTGTCAGCGCGCCCGCCGCGTTATTGCCATCTCGCACAGCACCGCGCAGGATGTGGTCGACTCGCTCGGTCTGGCACCAGACAAAGTCGATGTCGTCGTGCCGGGTTACGACCCAGCCGTTTTCCGCCCCCTGCCACCAGTGGAAACAGAGGCCTTTCGCCAGCGCAAGGGCCTGCCCGACCGTTTTTGGCTGTATGTCGGCACGCTGGAGCCGCGCAAAAACCTGACCACCCTGCTGGAAGCCTATGCCCGGCTGCCGCAACCCGAACGGGTGCCGCTGCTGCTGGGTGGGGGGAAAGGCTGGCAGTACGACGACATTTTCGCCACTATCGAGCGTCACCAGCTTGCGGATGAAGTGCGCTGGCTCGATTACCTGCCAGCAGAAGAACTGCCTCTCTGGTACAATAGTGCCGAACTGTTTGTATTCCCCTCCTTGTTTGAGGGATTTGGACTACCCGTGCTTGAAGCCATGGCCTGTGGAACACCTGTGATTGTATCGGATGCTTCATCACTGCCGGAAGTCGCCGGGGATGCCGGGCGCACGGTCGCACCGCACAATGTACCCGCGTGGACAGATGCGCTTTACACCGCCCTGACAGATGCCAACTGGCGCGAACAAAGCCGCCAGCAGGGGTTTCGGGAGGCAGCGCGTTACGACTGGCACACAACAGCCCGACAGACTCTCAGGAGTTATACATGCGCCTTAATGTAGAAGACGCAGTTGAGCAATACCTGGAAAAGATCGAGGGCGAAAAAACAAAGCACCCCTCCGACTCACACGATATCCCACCGCTGAAACCACGCAAAAAACGACTGCCCAGTGAATACCTGCCCATCATCGATCTGATACTGACGTTTGTGGCTTTTGGGCTGGCCTATATTGCCCGCTATGAACTGACCATCTTCCGGCCCGTGCTCGACCCCAGCACCGCCGCTTTCGGGCCGTACCTGCCCTATGCCGCTGTCTATGCCACGATGCTTTACCTGATCTATCATGGCAACGGCCTGTACAAAACCGTGCGGGGCCGGTCCTGGACAGAGGAAATCTGGATTATCATCAACGGCGTCACCAGCGCGACCGTCATCCTGCTAGCGCTGTTCTTCGTCTTCCAGCCGCTTGTCACCAGCCGTTTGATGCTGGTTTATGTTGCCGCAATCACGATTGGCCTGCTGGCAATAGCCCGCGTGGTCAACCGCATGGTGCTGGCCCATCTGCGCAGCCAGGGAATCGGCGTGCAGCGGGTACTAATCGTGGGCGTGGGTGAAACCGGGCAGGCCGTGCTGCGCGTGATGATGGCGCGCAAGGACCTGGGCTATCAGGTGGTCGGCTATGTCGATGACAATCCTGACCGGGGGAATGTTGATCTGGGCCGGGTAAAGGGCCTGGGCAACCTGGAAAACCTGCGCAGCACCATTCGCAAGTATCATGTTGATCTGGTGGTCATCACCCTGCCCTGGGCCTATCACGAACGTATCCTGTCGATTGTCCGCACAGCGCGTAAAACCGGCGCCGAGGTGCGCGCCGTGCCGGATGTATTCCAGCTGAACCTGCGGCAGGTGCAGGTCGAAAATCTGGATGGAATCCCGCTGTTAGGGATTAGCAGCGGCGAACAGCGCATCAGCGGTGCCAACCGCCTGCTCAAACGCGCGATCGACATCTTCCTGATTGTGCTGGCCCTGCCGGTGCTGATCCTCGTTTTTGTCGGCACGGCCATCGCTATCCGCATGGAAGGGTCCGGGCCGATCCTGTACCGGGCACGGCGGGTGGGCGAAGGCGGCGAAGAATTCGACATGTTCAAGTTCCGCAGCATGTACCCCGATGCAGAGCTGTACCGCAAGAAGCTGGTCGAGGCCAGCGGCGAAGACCCGCGTCACCCCAAAATCCGCAATGACCCGCGTGTCACCAAAGTGGGCGCGTTCATCCGGTCCTCCAGCATTGACGAACTGCCGCAGCTGCTCAATGTCCTGCGCGGCGAAATGAGTCTGGTTGGGCCACGTCCCCCAACGCCGGACGAGGTCGAACTGTATGAACCCTGGCACCGCCAGCGCCTGCAAGCCATTCCCGGCATTACCGGCCTGTTGCAGATCAGCGGTCGCAGCGACGTCCCCTTTGACGAAATGTGCCTGCTGGATATTTACTATATCGAAAACTGGTCCGTCAGGCTCGACCTGCAAATTCTGCTGATGACGGTGCCCTATGTCGCCCTGCGGCGCGGGGCCTATTAGCCGGTGTTGGCCAGCCACCCGGTTGTCCAACTGATCGTGACCATAGGCTGCCTGCTGCTGGGCGCTGTGACTGTCTGGATTACGCTGGCATCCGCCGTGCGGACCTTTGTGCTGCCACGCAGCCAGAACGCCTTCCTGACCCGCGCTGTGTTCGCCAACATGCAGCGTGTCTTTAACCTCTATATGAAGTGGCGCAAAATTTACACCTACGAAGGCCGCGACCGGGTACTGGCGTACTTTGCGCCGGTTTCGCTGCTCATCCTGCCCGTGGTGTGGGTGATTTATATCATCCTCGGCTATATGTTAATCTATCGCGGGCTGGGCGTAGCAACCTGGGAGGAAGCGCTCACCATCAGCGGTTCTTCGTTTCTGACTTTGGGCACCACGCCGTTCATCGCCCTGCCGATTACGCTGGTACAGTTTTCACAGGCGACTCTCGGACTCGGCATGGTGGCGCTGCTCATTTCGTATCTGCCGACGATGTACGGCCATTTCTCGCGCCGCGAAGCCGCTGTCGAAATGCTGGTGGTCCGTGCCGGGTCGCCACCTTCGGCCATCGAGATGATTACGCGCAGCCACCGCATCCGCAATCTCGAATACCTGCATGAGATGTGGGAGAAGTGGGAAGTCTGGTTTACAGAACTGGAAGAAAGCCATACCTCGCTGGCACCGCTGATCTGGTTCCGGTCCCCACAGCCGACCAATTCATGGATCACCGCGGCGGGCACCATCCTCGACGCCGCCGCTATCTTCACCTCAAGTGTCGATATGCCACGCGACCCTTCAGCGCAGTTGTGCATCCGGGCCGGGTTCATCGCCCTCCGGCGCATCGCCGATTTTTTCGGGTTTCCCTATGACCCCAACCCCCATTTCCCGGATACCGCCATCAGCATCACCCGTGAGGATTTTGACGCCGCCTTCGACGAACTGCTCGCCAACGGTATCCCCATGCGCGAAGACCGCGAACAATGCTGGCGCGACTATGCCGGGTGGCGCGTCAACTACGACGACGTGCTGCTGTTCCTGGCAAACGAGACGCAGGCCCCGTATGCCCAGTGGATTTCGGATCGTGGCCGGCCATTGGCCATCCCATCTGCCAGGAATAAGGAATCGACCCTGGGCTAAGACGCTTGAGTCCAGGCATTCTGCGCCTCATCATAGGTCCAGCCATCCGGGGTTTGCGGGATGCAGGACGCAGGCAGCGTCGTTGTCTCTTCCTCATGAAATTCGATGCGGGCGGTCTCGCCGGTCAGCGCGTAGACAAAATTCCCCACCACCAGCCGCGCTTCGAGTTTTGCCCGGTCCAGAATACCGCCTTCCAACGCGTCATCCCGAAAGTCGCGCAATGCCATATACTGCGCCAGCAAGCGGGCCTCATCCCAGTCGACATTACAAACGGTCGTCGAACGCGCATACTGACGGATAAAGTCGATGCGGCAGCTTGTCAACTGGGGTGCAGGCAGTGTCACTACGTAAACATCCTGCTCTTCGTCGTAAACCACATCGTCCTGCGACAGTTTCGACAGATCAATCCCCCCTTCAATCGTCCCCTGAGCCACATGATTGCTGGAAAAACCACAAGCGTTCAGGCCACCCTGCTGCACACCAATTTCGATGTCCGCCTTGGCAAGCTGCGCGCTGATGCTGACAAGCTGACCCAGGGGTTGAATACCCGATAGGACGGTGCGCGTCGAGGAGACATTGACCACCGGCGTGGGGTTGAGGATGCCATTCATGGTATCCATGAACCCGGACAGCACGTTTATCCCCAGCAGGGTCGGCAGCACACCAACCAGCAGCACCAGCAAGACCACGACACCCAGGCAGCCCAGCAGCGCCCGCCCGGCGGAGCTGCGGCGTTCGGTGTAGACTTCCGGCGGCAGGGTTTCGACTGTGCTAATGGCCTGGGGATCAATCTCAGGCGTTTCAGTCTCGACGGGGGGCTGAGGCGCTTCGGGGGTGGGTTCGTCGTTGGGGTTGTGCGTTGTCATCAGTCTTTTACCTGTTCAAAAAATGTGTTTATCCTGCCAGTATGGCCCACAAGTGCAGCTGCATGCAAGGCTGACTCTGGCTGAAAATGGCGTTCCACGTCATAATAAAATCATAGGGGTGAGAAATTTGTATGACTGAAGAACCTGCCAAACTGGACCGCCGGGTCATCCGCACGCGCAAGCTGCTGCGCAATGCGCTGATGGAGTTGATTCTTGAAAAAGGCTATGATGCCGTCACCGTTCAGGACATCACGGATCGCGCGGATCTGGGGCGTGCCACGTTCTATGTGCATTACCGGGGCGGTAAAGAACAGCTTCTGGTCAGCAATCTGGAAGAAATCTATGATGAGCTTGTCAGCCGGTTAAAACCCCTCAAGCGCGAAGGGCTGCTGCCCGGCCCGCACAAACCCAGCCAGGTCGCCTTCGAGCATGCCGCCGAACATCATGATCTCTATCTGGTCTTATTGCGGAGTCAGGCTGCGGCGTCCATCGCCCAGCGCATCCGCGAATATCTGGCGGGGGTTATTCATCAGGAGCTGGAAGTGCTGGCGACCGAAAGCCCGATTCCCCTCAAGGTCATTGCCAGTTATATGGCGGGGTCGCTCATCGCCTTAATTACGTGGTGGCTGGAAAACGATATGCCTTACTCGCCAGAGTACATGTCGCAAATCTTTTCACGCCTGACCATGCCGGGGGTGCGCACGCTGCTGGCTGCGGACGCGGCTGAACCGCTGGCCGAGTAATTGCTGGCCGGGTCAGCCAGCGAGGTCGCGTCGACCTTCCAGATACTCTTTCAGATTTTCCAGCGACGTCACAATCTGGTTTTTCAAGCCGCTCATGACAAACGGGCGCATAAAGAAGTAGAACCAGGGGATACGGACATCGGTTGACATCGACACTTCGGTTCCGCCTGACCCACTAAAATTGAAGGCGTAGGTTGTGCGAAACGTATAGCTGCCCATCACACCGGTGTAGATCAGCTTCTGATTAGGGGAAATATCCACGACATCGGCGTTGACGTGGCGCATCTGGCCCAGAATACGTTGTTTGCCTACGACCATATCTCCGATTTTGACTTTGCCCGCTTTTTCCAGGCTCACGCTCGGTGGCTGCCATTTGGGGTTGTTGCCAAAATCTGCCACAAACCGGTAGACATCAGACGCAGAGCGATTAATCATGACTTTATGTTCAGCAACTGGCATGAGGTTGTTTCAATCAAATGACCTTTAATGGCGGGTATAGTAACACATTCCGCTGCGAAATGCAGCATTCAGGCACTTTGCAGGAACGGCTTTTTGCGGCAATAATTTTGTATCCAACCACGCAAAGGAATAGAGATAATGCAAATTGGAATTATGCTCGAAGGCCAGATGGGACTGAACTGGCCGCGCTGGCAGCGCATCTTGCAGGTGGCCGAAGACTACGGGTTTCAGCATGTGTTCCGGTCCGACCATTTCATCAATGCGGGGCCGCCGGACATGGATTCGCTGGAGCTGTGGGTTTCGTTGACCTATGCCGCCAGCCACACCAGCCGCATCGAATTCGGCCCGATGGTCGCGCCGGTTACCTTCCGCCATCCGGTGATGACCGCCCGCTATGCCGCCCAGATCGACGACCTGAGCAATGGCCGGCTGGTGCTGGGTATGGGCGCAGGCTGGAACGAGCGCGAACACCACAACTTTGGCATTCCTTTTTACGACTGGAAAACACGTTTTGAGATGTTCGAGGATGCGCTGGAAATCACCAGCCGCCTGTATAACAGCCCGGAGCCGGTCAGCTATGATGGCAAACACTTCACACTGGAAGAGGCTGTCCTGCTGCCGCGGCCACAGCGTCCCGGCGGGCCTCCTATCCTGATCGGCGGGCGCGGCCCCAAGAAAACCCTGCCGCTGACCGCCAGGTATGCCCAGGAATGGAACGCCGCTTTCTGCCCAATCGAGGAATTTACCGCCAAGAATGCCCTGCTGACCGAACTGGCCGTCGAGGCAGGCCGCCAGCCCGAAGAGATCAAGCGCTCGCTGCCGACGCAGGCGGTGTTCGGCAAGACAGACGCCGAACTGGCGCGCAAGCTGGAACAGAAGAATGTGAGCAGCACCGATGACCTGTGGGCCAAAGGGCTGACGGCTGGCACCAGTTCAGAATTTGTGGACCGCCTGAGCCGCTGGCAGGAAGCCGGGGTCGAGCGGCTGCTGCTGCAATGGCTGGAACTGGACGACATCGCCGGGCTGGAGATGATCGCACGCGACGTCCTGCCGCATTTCCATAAAGACTAGCGCAGCGTTCGCTATCCTGCGCAACACAAAACACGCGCATGATCATGGAAGCCATTTCCGTCTGCTATCCTGTGATCGTGCGCGTGATGCGTTTAATGGTGATGCAGCTTGTGAGGGGACGGTTTAAAAGAAGCCCCGCCGCCCATAGCGTTCTTCCATCCAGGGGTCGCCGTTGTTGTGGTACCCGTTGACCTCCCAGAAGCCGGGTTTATCCACCGGGCTGAACTCCAACCCGCGCAGAAACTTGGCGCTTTTCCAGAAATAGCGCTTGGGCACCAGCGTCCGCACCGGAAACCCATGATCCGGTTCCAGAAACTTGCCATCATACTTGTACGCCAGCAGCACATCGTCGTCCATCATGGCTTCGAGTGGCAGGTTGGTCGTGTAGCCATAGTCGCAATGCGCGATCACATACTGGGCTGACGGCTTCACGCCAAACAGCTTGATAAATTCGGTGAACGGGACGCCCTCCCAGACGGTATCAAATTTGCTCCAGCGGGTGACGCAGTGAATATCGCAGGTTTGGGTCTGGGTTGGCAGCGCCAGAAATTCCTCCCAGGTCCAGCGCATTTCCGTATCGACCTCACCAAAGACGCGAAAATCCCATGTCTGTGGGTCAAACGGCGGGTTGGGGCCATAAGTGAGTACCGGGAACTTCTGTGTGAGGGACTGGCCCGGTGGCAGGCGTCCTTCACTTTTGACTTGCTTTTCTTGCTCGCGGCGCTTCAGGAAGTTCATGGGTGTGTTTTCTCCTCACCACTGATCTTCCCTGATTATAGGCACAATTACCTGCCAGATGCGAACAACACGTTATGTGTATGATAAGAAATGGAGACACCGTGTTGTGCGCAACACCATGCCTCACGCAAGCACAAACGAACGGCCAGATCAGAAACTGTTAAATGGATTCATCAACAGTTCAATCTTGACCTTCATCAGGCCAAGTTGAATTTCATCGCCATCGCGGATCGGATAATCCTCGCGCGGCTTCATACGTTCACGGTTCAGCAGCGTACCGTTGCTGCTGCCATTGTCAAAGGCCATAATACGGTCACCATCCAACTTGAGCATGAGATGCTCACGCGAGACGCCGAGTTCATCCGCATTATACGGTCCCAAATCAACATCCGGGAAAACATCGTGGTCAGGATCCATCCGCCCGATCACCATAGGGCGATCCATATCGAAGATCAGGCGATTTTCCTTTTCGACTATCCTCAGGCCAACTTTCCAGGGACGTGGCATGCCACGATCAATCGCTTTAATCTCCTGTGAGGCGACGGCGCTGTCTTGGCTGCCCAGGTTGAGATTACGAGTATCGCCAGGCAATGTTTATGATCTCCTCAACTTGGTATAAAATCAGGAATAATGACGTTCGGTTTCAGTATATCATGAAACAGACAGCGTAAGAAACTGGATGAAATGTGAAATTTTTCGATACGGTTTTCATCCTATTTTCGCGCAAAATTAAGACTTATAGTCCATAACAGGCCCACATGACGTTATAATGAAGGCGTTTTATGTAATGAGCGAGGAAAACCAATGGTTATGATTGCTCAACCGATTGCCATGCTGCTGGTCAGTAGCAATGGCACCAATCTGATTGAAGCGCTGAATCCGGAAGCCTACGAAATCCTCACCATCGACGACCCGGATAAGGCGATGGAAATGCTGCGCGAATCAAAATACGATCTGATTGTCCTGGACGATCAGATCTTTGGCAGCGATGTGGTCGGGGTGGTGCGCGAACTGCGGCGTCGTTTCCCCCTCACGCCGGTGCTGGTGATTTCCGAAAACAAGGATAGCATTTACCAGACCGATCTGATGGAAGCCGGCGCAACCGACCTGCTGAGCGACGATCTGTATCAAAAGGAAGAGCTGCACCGGCGGCTGCGGCTGGTGCTGCAACAGCGGCGTCAGAACCGGGCACTGGCCCGGCGCAACAACAACTTGCAGGCGCTGACCACGCTGGCCCGGCGGCTGCACATGGCCACCGATGTTCAGAACCTGATCGCGGATACGATTGATCTGGCGTGCGATACATTCCACCTCTATGGCATGGCGATCATCATGAGCGACGGGGATATGCTGCACATCTATGCCGGGCAGGCCGGGACATCGGTCGAAACCCTGCACACCGGCAGCATTCGTCCGCACCAGTACGACCCCTTCCGCCGGGTCATCAACAGCGGCTTCGTGCAGACATTCACCAACATCAAGTCCGATACATATTTCACGCCCTTCCCCACGCTCCCCAATGTGGAATCTGTTATCGCGATTCCGTTGTCGTATCCCGAATTCACCTACGGTGTGCTGGCGGTTTTTGGCGATCTCAACAAGCCTCTTAATCAGGACGACCTGATTATTTATGAGCTGTTCGCCTCCCAGTTCACCACCGCCCTGCAAAATGCCCAGCTTTACGAAGAGCAGGAACGCCGGGTGCAGGCCAGTTCGCACCTGCTGCGCGCATGGCAGCGGTTTATCACGCTCAACACAGTTGAGGATATCGCGAGCAGCCTGCGGGAACTGATTGAAGATATTCCTGAAGTGAGCAGTTGTCTGGTGTGGCTATACGAAGATGAACACGGCGAACAGGTCGTGGTGGACGCGCAAGAGACAACCATTGTCAACATGTTCCAGGACCTGCACCGCAAGGGCCTGACAGACCAGCTTTATGAGGGGTTGGATGAACATCTTCAGATCACGCTGCGGTTGGGGCGCGGGCAGAACAACCCGCTTGGGCCACTGTTCCGTGCGCTGCGCGGGCAGGAGCTGATGCTGTTCCCGGTCACCGATTCGGCACGGCTGGTCGGTGGTGTCATCGCCAGCCCGGCAGGCAACCGGCAGTTCGGCATGGAAGAAGCCAACCTGATGAAAAGTTTGACGCATGCGGCTGGTCAGGCACTCATGCGTAACACCCTCACCGCAGTCATGGGTGAAAAAGGCGGGCGGCTGGAAGCGATCCTGCGCAGCATCTACGAAGGTATTTTCTTCGTGGACCATACCGGTGAAGTGGCCTTCTGCAACCCGCAGTTTACCGAGCTGACCAATATCAATCCATCGGATGTACTCAACCGGGAATCCAATATCCTGATCGACCGGTTGATCGAAGAATCGCACGAACCTGACCTGGTGCGGAATCAACTCGACGATGCTATTCAGCTGATCCTCAACGAAGAAAACCCGGATGAGAATTACACCATTCTCGAAATCGCACTGGCTAATCCGGATCGTGAAATCCATGTCGAGTTTTCACGCATCATCAGCACGCTCAACAACGACTATCTGGGTTGGATCGGCATCATCCGGGACAATTCCCGCCTGAAAAATATGTTCAGCAAGCAGATGTCGCTGCTCGATCTCATGTCGGAGCAGATTCGCCTGCCGCATGCCGAACTGCGCGGTCTGGTATCCGCATTGATGGAAAACCATACCCGCTTCAGCAACCGCGAACGCACCCGCTTCCTGTGGCAGATCGAACGCAGCGTGGAAAACATGGGCGAACTGTGGGAGAACTTCCTCGACATGTACCACCTCGAAGTGACCGGGTTGGTGCTGGAGCGTGAGGAAAGCGACCTGTATGAAATCGTCCAGCGCGCCCTTGATGACCGTGTCTTTGCCGAAAACCGGCGACAGGTCCGCATCGAGGCGCCGGCGCGTCTGCCAATGACCAAGGTGGATGAAGCACGAGTCGAGCGGGTTATCTGCAACCTGCTGCAATATGCGCTGGCAAGCTCACCCAAAGGCGCGGCGGTCAACCTGAAGATCGAGGATCATGACACCGAGGTTCACCTGATCGTTCAGGATCAGGGCGCAGGTATTCCCCCGGATCGCCTCAACGAACTGTTTGACCCGTTCAACCGCCCGGAGGGCAGCGACGACGCCGACAATACCGGACTGGGGTTGTATATCAGCCGCGAACTGGTGCAGCGACACGGTGGGCGCATCTGGGCGGAAAGTATCGTTGGCAAAGGCACGACCATCACGATGGCGCTGCCTGCCAATAACAGCGCGACCGTGGCCGCCCCGCCACCGGCACGCACCGAACCGCACACCCGCGCGACTGCCGAAGTGCCGCAGGTTGCTGCGCCGCCGCCTGTCACCCGCACGGTGGACCCGCGCCAGAGCGGGTACAGTGTCCAGAAGCGTCAGCCCAAGAGCATTATGATCGTTGAAGGCGGTTCCAGCCTGGTGGCGTTCCTGCGCAGCAAGCTGGAGAACCAGGATTATGAAGTGCTGGTTTACGAGTCGGGCGAAGAAGCCATTGCCGATGTCAAAGCGATCCGGCTCGACATGATTGTGCTGGACGTGAATTTGTCCGATGTCAACAGCCTGGACATCTGCGAACGGATGCGCAAGCGCACGGAAGTCCCCATCGTCATGATCGCTGATGAAGCATCGGAAGCGGAGGAAGTGCGGGCGCTCAAGCAGTTTGGCGCCGACGCCTTTATCACCAAACCGATCACCGAAGAACAACTGATGGCCCGTGTCGATGTCATCCTCAAACGCGTGATGGATATTCCGACACGCACGCGCGAACCACTGGACCTGGGCGATCTGTACATCGACTTTGCCCGGCGCGAAGTGTTCCTCAACAACAAACCGATCGAACTGACCCGCATCGAGTATGATCTGCTGCATACCCTGGCCGTTAATGAAAACCAGGTCCTGACGCATAAGCAGCTGCTCGATAAGGTGTGGGGGCCGGAGTATCAGGCCGAAACCCAGTACCTGTGGGTAAATGTCAGCCGCCTGCGCAAGAAACTGGAACCGACTCCGGATAGCTCACGCTATATCCAGACGCAGCAGGGTGTCGGCTATGTCTTCCGCAGACCATGAACGCAGACGGCGAATCATCCGTATCCTGCGGGTGTTCGCCGTTGTTCTGGTCTTTTTACTGATTTTCCTGCCGTTTGCCCTGGGTTTCATGGCGATGTGGGTGCTGACCAAGGCACCCTGCGCGGGCGGTCATCTGCCATCCGAATATGGCATGACCGACTTCGAAGCCGTTACCTTCCCGTCGATGTCCCTGCCCCAAGACATCGACGGTTTTTTGGTGCATGGCACCAACGGTATTACCATCATCCTGCCCCCGGCCCTGAGCACAGGCGCGGGCAACTGGCGACCGGACTACGTGGTCTTGAACCGGCACGGCTACAGCCTGCTCAGCTATGAATCCCCCAACTGTGCGGGCGGCACCAACTCCCTGGGGTATCAGGAAGTGGAACAGGTTGGCGACGCCCTGCATTATCTGGCGACGCGCCCCGACATTGATATGAACCGTATTGGCATTCATGGGTTTTCGGCAGCGGGTGCCACCAGCCTGATGGCCGCTGCTCGTTACCCCAGCCTCAAGGCCGTCATCGCCATGGGTGGCTATCACGATTTTGGGGCGACGCTCGAAGTTGAGACCAATGGCGCCTGGTACGGGGCGTTGTACGCAGCGGGGACGCGGGTTGGCTACCGGCTGGCGACCGGCGAAGACATCTCGGTCTTAAGCCCCATCGCAACCATCAGCAAAATTGCACCACGTCCGATCCTGCTGATTTACGGCACGCGCGAACCATCGCTGGCCGGTGCTCATCTGCAATTGGCCGCAGCAGGTCCCAATGCCGAATTATGGCTGGTGCCGGATGCCACGCATGGCAGCTACTGGCAGCATGCCGCCGAAGCATTCGAGACGCAGGTCATTGCTTTTCTGGACGACGCTTTTGCTATCGAACGCTAGTGCGCGAGTGAGTTGGAGCCGGTGGTAACGTGCAGCGGGCTGAAAGCCAGTACGTGCAGCGGCGAAATCAGTTTTTCAGTTGAGGCTTTACGATCATCGCCGCTGAAGCCGGGCGCAATCTCCCGCAGGAACTCAAACGCCAGCCGGATCTCCCCTTCGCGCAGTTCCCGGCCAAGCTGCAATGCCATCGCTTCATCAGAAGTGACGGTCGCGATTTGTTCACCTTCTTCGCCCATCAATAAACCGGTGCGCTTGCCGACGGCTTCCTTAACCACCAGAAACTGGTTCAGCTTGCCTGCATTGACTTGACGCCATTCTTTCAAAGAGCCTTTTGCCAGGCGCAGCGCTTCGCGGGCACCCGTGATCTGGACCGTAATAATCATCGGGCCTTCGATGCTGATGCCGTTGATCTCAATGGGCGAAGGATCGACCCCGCGCACCTCATCGCAGATCGCCTGCACCGCAGCCAGCGCGGTCAGATAAGGGCTGATGCGGGTCGCCAGAAAATGCGGCGTCAGTTTGGCGGGGGTTTTGAAGCTAATGCGCTCCTCAACCGAACGCACCGCCGCCGCGTGGTCGAAGTAAATCTGCAACATCAACTGGCCGAGTTGAATGACATCGCCACTGGCCAGCCCGTGTGTCTTGCCCGCTGGCAGCCGCTGCTGATTCACCCAGGTTCCGTTGGTGCTGTTCAGATCTTCGATCAGACAGACCTCCTCCTGAATGCGCAGACGGGCATGGCTGCGCGACACCCCAAGCGCCCCGGCATTGTACGGCGTCAGATCAACCGTCGGCAGCTGGGCACCAGGGTCGTAACGCCCCAGGACAATATCCGAACCCTGAATAAGAATGGGGTCCTGGTGACCACGCACGATCAGCGCGACACCTTTGCCACGCAGTTCACTGACCTCGATGGCCGTGGGTGGTTTGATTGATGTGACATCGGCGGGGTGATGCGGAACAGGCTCGGTGCTGAGGGCTCGCGGGGGCAGCGGGAGAAGTTCGCCACAGAACTGGCAGATCGCCATATTGATCGGGTTATCTTTTGAACACGATGGGCACGTATTAATTTCTTTCATATCCCCGCTTTTGTCGGGCAAATCCGGACAGCCTCTTCCAGGTTAAGATTATTTTATACAAATGACGGTAAATGACAAAAGAGAAAATTGTACAGGTTTGGTAGTTTTTTGGTTGCATCGCCCCGCACAACTAAGCTATCTTTACCAGGTTATCCACTTATCCCACTACATCGCGAAAGCCCAATCATGACCGACCGCCTGCTGACATTCATCCATATCAGTGACACACACCTGCACACGGACCCGACTTACACCGGTCAGTTCACCGACGTTGTATCACGCCCCGGTGTCGATGCGATGATACGGCAAATCAACGCCCTTCCTTTTGACATCGACTTTATCCTGCATACGGGTGACGTTATGACCGACCCGTTGACGAGTGATGAATATGCACTGGCGCGTGATGTGCTGGGGCAGCTTCGGTGGCCGGTCTATTATTTGTCCGGCAATCATGACCGGGCCCAGGCGATCCAGCAGGTTCTCATGAACCGCCCGCCCGCGCTCATCACCCCAGCACTCAACTACGAATTTGACGTCAATGGCGTGCAGGTCGTGTGTCTGGACAGCAGTATCCCGGACCCGACTACGCATCACGGCTACATCAGCCCGGAGCAGCTTGCCTGGGCAGACCAGCGCTTCGCCGCCAACGATGATCGTCCGCTGGTCGTCGGGGTCCATCATCACCCGCTGCCACTCAATGTCCCCTGGCTGGATAAAATTGTCATGACCAACGGTACCGACCTGCATCGCATACTGGTTAAGGCCCGCCACCGTCTGCGCGGTGTTTTCTATGGTCACATCCATGAGAATGTCGTCACGGTGCGCGACGGGGTCAACTATTACAGTGCGCTCAGCGGCTGGTTCCAGACGCGCACATGGCACAACCAGCAAATGGCGCAAAACGAACCCATGCACAACCCGGGTTTTAATGTGGTTACCCTGACCAAACAGGACACATTTGTCCGTTTCTATCGCGTAAAACTGTAAGCCACGTTGGTATAGGCTTAATGTTTTTGCAGAATAACCGTGTAAAAGGGAAAATGGAACCAATCCGGTAAAACAAACCTCTATAATAGGGACATGTGAACACCGACATCGATAGCTGGAACAAACGAATGGCTAAACGAGTTATATCGCTCCTGATCATCGCGTTGCTGGTCAGCCTCGTACCGATAGCACAACTTCAGGAAGGCTCGCCGGCGATCAGCCTGACGCTGAATGCCGGGTATGATGGTCTTTTCCGGGAAAATGAATGGTTCCCCCTGCGCGTCCAGATCAGCAATGACGGTGCAGATGTCGCCGGGCGGGTGGTGGTACGCCCGGAACGTGCGGGCAACGCCTTTACCAACACCTTCAGTGTTCCGGTGGATATGCCTGCCGGGTCCCGCAAGTCTGTTTTCCTGTATGTGACCGCCCGCAGCTACGCTACCGAAGTGCGCGTAGAATTCCTGGACGACGCAGGCGTCTCGCTGGCGGAGCAGGCGAACCCGCTGCGCAATGTGCTTTATCAGGATCAACTGCATGTGGTGCTGACTCAGGCCAGTGCCGGGTCGGTGGATTTAACCAGCGTGCGCTCAGGGGGCTACAACGCCTATCAATCCAACTGGCTGATCGAAAATATCCCGGACCGGGCAGCGGCGCTCGATGCGGTGGACACGCTGTTGTTTACCGACATCGACACCGGCCCGCTGACGACGGCCCAGCAGCAGGCGCTGGCAGACTGGGTGGCGGAAGGCGGTCATCTGATCGTCACCGGCGGTACGAACTGGCAAGCCACCGCAGCCGGCTTAACCGATTTACTGCCACTGAGGCCGGATGGCAGCGATACGGAAAGTAACCTGAACAGCCTGGGCGCACTGGCCGGAGCTGGCGAACTCCAGGGCGAAACCGTCATCGCAACCGGCACTTTGGCGGATGATGCGCGGGTGCTGGCCGAAACCGAGGCGAGTGTGCCCCTGGTCGCCCGGCACACCCTGGGGCTAGGCACCGTCGATTACCTCGCGGTTGACCCCCTGGCGCAGCCGCTGCGGGACTGGACCGGCCTGAATGACCTGTGGTTCATGCTGACCTCCACCCTGCCGCCGCAGCCGAGTTGGGCACGCGATCTGGTCGAAATCGACCGGGCCGCCAATGCCGTCGAAGTGCTGCCGGGGTTGAACCTGCTGCCGGATGTGCTGCCGCTGTGTGGTTTTCTGGCAGCCTATGTCGCCCTCATCGGGCCGCTTAATTACGTGGTCCTCAACCGCATCAACCGGCGCGAATGGGCGTGGCTGACGATGCCAATATTTATCCTGCTATTCAGCGGGTTGGCGTGGGCGGTCGGTTTTAACCTGCGCGGCAACACCGCCACCATCAGCCGGTTGGCCGTTGTTGAATCGTGGCCGGATGTCGAACGAGCGCAGGTGAGCGGGCTGGTGGGGCTTTTATCACCCCGCCGCACCGACTACACCCTGATGATGACGGATGGCAGCCTGCTGCGCCCGATGGCCCGAACTATTCAGGCCAATCCGTTTGCGGCCAGCGTGCAGTCCAGCACCGATATTCAACAGGCCGATAGTTTCCGTGCAGACAATTTCACGGTGGACGCCAGCTTTATCGCCACCTTCAGCACCTCATCCACCATTGACCGGCCCGACATCAGCGGGCAGGCATCGCTGTTTTATGAACCTGCCCGGCTGGACGAAACCACCGGTCACTGGGCGGTTCGCGGGTCTGTGCGCAACAACAGCCAGGAAACCATCAGCAACCCGGTTATTCTGGCACGTGGGGCCAGTCTGGCACTGGAGGCAGCGCTGGAGCCGGGCGATATTCAGACTTTTGAAATGCCGCTGATCCCGGATGGACAGGTCCCGGCAGCACCGTCCGTGCTGGAACGCAGCACCGACAGCACCTCGTCCATACTGGCGTTCAATCGTTTCAGCCGCGATACAACCGCCAGCGAACAGACCATCCGCGACATTATCAACACCAACCTTTACAGTTCTCGGCTGTACACGACAGCACCGGGCAACACCGCCGAGGAGCAGGAAATTTTCCGACGGCAGTATTTCCTGTCGTCATTTATGCAGGATCACTATCTGTCGACCGCACGTGGCAACGGCGTTTATCTGGCAGGCTGGTCAGATCGGATGCCGCTGGAAACGGAACTGGACGGCGCCGCGTGGGCCGCGCTCGATACCACCCTGCACCTGGTCGAACTGGAAGTGGAAATTGTCCCGCCGACCGGACGAGTCGTCATTGGCCCGGAATTGTTTACGTGGGTGGCGCGCGAACGCGTTGGGCTAACGATCAACTCGGCACCGGTCAACGCCGCTTTGCAGCCCGGCGAAGAAGCCACCTTCCAGTTTACGCCCCTGCCCGATGCCGTTCTTGGCCGCGTGGATGCCCTCAACATCGAACTCAACATGGGCACGACCAGCCGCTTCGAGGTGCCCGTTGAAGTATGGAACTGGCAGGCGCAGGCGTGGGACATGATCGAACTCGAACCGATGCAGGACCGCACCAGCGTGCGGCGGCAGTCCATTGATGATCCGGCGATGTATCTGGGTGTAGATAACACGGTACGGGTTCGCCTGACCGTTGATGAAACGCTCGGATTTCTGCGAATACTGCGGCTGGCCGTCGAACACGAAGGTCAGTATTGAGTTAGAAAGTCTGTTCGATTGCAGGCACGGGTAACTGTCTGGGATATAATAGTGCGTGGAGTAACGATTAATGAGTGGTGAAGCATGAATCTGATTATCGAAACCAGAGACCTCGTCAAGCGTTATGGCAAGTTCACCGCTGTTAACAGCCTGTCGCTCGAAGTGCCAACCGGGTCCATCTATGGCTTTGTCGGACCGAACGGCGCAGGCAAAACAACCACCATGCGCATGTTAACCACCCTCACCCGTCCCACATCCGGGCAAGCGTGGGTGGCGGGCCATTCCGTGACGGAAGAACCGCGTGCCGTGCGCCGTTCAATCGGCTACATGCCGGATGAATTTGGTGTGTACGACGACATGCGCGTGTGGGAATACCTCGATTTTTTCGCTGCCTGCTACGATATTCCCGAAAATGAACGCAAGCGTCTGATCGAAGACCTGCTCGAACTGGTTGATCTGACCCACCGCCGCGAGGATATGGTCGACAAACTGAGCCGGGGTATGAAGCAGCGGCTGTCGCTGGCGCGCACCCTCGCCCACGACCCGATGGTGCTCATTCTGGATGAACCGGCGTCCGGTCTCGACCCGCGTGCCCGTGTTGAAATCCGCGAACTGCTGGTGGAACTGGCGCGCATGGGCAAGACGATCTTTTTCTCGTCGCACATTCTGGCCGATGTCGCCGAAATCTGCACGCATATCGGCATTGTTGAAGCCGGTGAAATGGTTGTTCAGGGCAGCATGGAAGAAATCGTGCAGCTGGCCTCGCACCGCGAAATTATGGTTACGGTGCGCGATAACGAGGTCGCCGAGCAGGTTCAATCGCTGATCGCGGGGACCCCTGACGTGATCGAGGTGGTTATCCTGGAACAGCGCGGCGGACGCAGCCGGGTGCGCATCGACTTCTCCGGCGACGACGATGGTGTCGCCGCCATCAACCAGAAGCTGCACGCAGCAGGCATTCAGGTGCTCGGCTTTAACGAGGAAATTAAGGACCTGGAACGCCGCTTCATGGAACTGACAAAAGGTATTGTGACGTAAGTCAGATGAGTAGCTTTTGATGTCAAAACGACTGACGATCAGCGTCATTATCGTTTGCAGCACGCTGGCAGTTTTATTACTGCCAGGGGTTCTTAACCCTGAATCCGGGCTTATATGTCCGGCCAAAGCTGTAGCGCAGGAAACCACACCCTGTCTGGCTCAGGAAGCAACGATAAGCTCTCAAGAGGTAGACATCCTGCGACTCCAACTAACCAGTAGTGCTCAAGAACTGCAACTGCTGCAAATGAATGCAACTAACATCGCCCAGGAGCGGACGATTGTTCAGATGCGCTCTACTTTAAACTACAGGCTTCAGCCTATTGGACCTCAGATTGTTACCGTCCCCGTACTCATTACAACGACACCGCCTCCATCCACACGATCTGCTGAGGAATCTTTAAGCGATACACCCACAGCAGTTGATTCGCAGGTGCAAATCGTGCGCATTCTTAATCCAGGCGATATTACGTCTGAAGGGGTTGAAATTCGAAACACAGGTGGCGTAATTGCCCTTACAGGCTGGACACTGGAAGATTCAAAAGGAAACATTTTCATCTTCCCTGAGCAGCGCCTGTTTACAAATGGTCTAATCACCGTATACACTCGACGCGGAACCAATACACCCATTTCATTGTACTGGGGCCAGAATCAGGCCGTATGGAACGAAGCGGGCGAAACCGCTGTCCTGTCTAATCAAGATGGTGAAGTTCAATCAACGCACCAATTACAATAAAGAGTTCATCTAATGACTGTATCAGAATCTCCGCAGATGATTGACACGCCCGAAGAAGCGCTGACCCCACGTGAACAGCGGTTGGAACGGGCCGCGGCGCTGCTTCGCTGGGGGGCAATCGTCAATGGCGGGCTGGCCCTGCTGCTGCTGGTGGCAGCGCTGATCGGCGGGTTGCAGACGGTGCCTAACCTGTTTGCTACCCTGCAATCAATCCTGCTCAGCCGCGCCCCGGTCGCACCGGATACCGCGATGGCAGTCAGCATCTTTCTGCTGCTGATCGACATCAGCCTGCTGCTGATATTGATGATCGGTGTGCTGGCGCGGGAGATCTGGCTGCTGCCTGCCGTGTGGCTGGTGATCCTTGTCAACGGCGCGGCCATTGCCCTGCTGGGCTTCTTCCCGGCGGCGCTGACGATTATCGCGGCGGCGTGGGCCTGGGTCGTCATCATGCGGGACATCAGCGCGTTTCGCGTCAACCCGGTCATGCTTAAGGAACTGCGCGGGCGGATGCGCGGTGTACGCGCGTTCATCGTCCTGACGATCTACCTGGGCCTGATGAGCGCGTTTATCACCATGTTGTATCTGGTATTCACTGCCAGCACTGTGCGCACCACCGGGTCCGCTGCCATCGGCTCGACCGGGCGCGTGCTGTTTGCCGGGCTGGTGGGTGTCGAACTGCTGCTGATCATCTTTATCGCACCGGCCTTCACTGCCGGGGCCATCACGGGCGAACGCGAACGCCAGACCTATGATCTGCTGCGAACCACCCTGCTGGCGAGTCCGTCCTTTGTCATCGGCAAGCTGGAATCCGCATTGGGTTACATTCTGCTGCTGTTATTTTCCGCCATTCCGCTGCAAAGTATCGCTTTTCTGTTTGGCGGGGTGACCGAACTGGAACTGATTCTGTCGTTTGTCGTGCTGGCGGTAACGGCGGTGACGCTGGGCACAGTCGGCATTTTCTTCTCCGCCATCACGCCGCGCACGCTGTCGGCCAGTGTCCGGTCGTATACCGTGGCGCTGGCGGTCACATTCGGTGTGCCGATTTTGCTCAGCTTTCCGCTGCTGAACGCTTATGTGAACACCGCCGCCGGTTTTGGGTCCGGCATTGGCTCATCACCGCTGGTGGAAACGATCTTCATTTATGTCAGCCTCGTACTGGTCAGCCTTAACCCGGTGTCGACGTCGCTGGTCAGCCAGCAGCTTCTGGCAGATCGGCAGGTGGTCGGGCTGTGGACCGCCACCCTTGCCAGCGACGGCAGCAGCATCCCGGCGGTATCGCCCTGGATCAGCTTCACGATTTTTTATCTGGTGATTTCGGCAATACTGATCGTGCTGGCCGTGCGTGAGATGCGCAAGGTTGAGACGTAAGTCTTCTGTTGTAAGTTGAGTGGTACAGGAACGTGTGATGGCAACACAGGCCGCCTTTCAGGAACAACAATCCCGGCTGAACCAACTGGTTCAACAGTGGGATCGCCGCTATCGTATCCAGCAAACCGCGCTCTGGCTGCCGCGCAGCCTGCTGCCGGGCCTGCTGGTCGGCGTGATTCTGTTCATCGTGGCCCGCGTGGTGCCATTGCTGCCGCCTCTGCAACTGGCGGTTATCACGGCCACGCTGGTGCTGGTGGGCCTGCTGGTGATGCTGGGGGTGATCTGGCTGCGGGCGCGGTCGTCGCTGGCCATTGCCAGGCGCTTCGATGTGGAGTTTCAGCTCGGCGAACGTATTTCCACTGCCCTGGAACTCATCGAGGGGCGCATCCAATCAAGCGATGAACTGACTAGCTATCAGATTGACGATGCCTGGACCAGCGGCCAGAAGGTGAACGCCAACCAGCATCTGCCCTTCAAATGGGATAAACGCGCCTGGACAGCGGTGGTCATCGCGCTGGTGGCGATCATCATTCTGTTTGTGCTGCCCAACCCGCAGGCTCCCGTCGATACGCGTGCCACCGCACATCAGACGGCCATCAACGAAGCCAGCGAAGACGTTGAACGGATCACCGAAGAACTGGCCGCCGACGCGAACCTGACGGATGAGGAACGGCAGGCGCTGCTGGAACAGCTCGAACAGACACGCGATGTACTTGAGGAAGAAGAAGTTACGCCGGAAGAAGCCTTTGCTTCGCTCTCTGAAGCCGAAAGCGAACTTCAGGAACAGGCGGATGCCCTTAACCAGCAGGTCCAGCAGCAGCAAAACGCCTTGCAGCAGGCGTCACAGCAGTTGCAGCAGCAAAGCGGCGACACACCCGGCGGCGAACAAGAACAGCAGGAGATGATCCCAACTCTGGAGGAGATTCAGCAGCAAATGGATGGCATGAGCGAGCAGCAGCGGCAGGAGATGGCGGACGCGCTGGAACAGGCCGCGCAGCAGCTCGAACAGACCAACCCCCAAGCGGCACAGGCCCTGCGGGACGCCGCAGAAGCGATGCGCAATGGCGATCAGGAAGCGGCCCAGGAAGCGTTGCAGCAAGCCGCCGAGAGTATCCAGCAGCAGCAGCAACAAATGCAGCAGCAGCAGCAGAGCGCCCAGCAAATGCAGCAGGGTGCCCAGCAGCTTCAGCAATCCGCCAACCAGATTGCGCAAAATCAACAGCAGCAGCAAAGCGGTCAACAGCAAACCCAGCAACAGAGCCAGCAAGGCCAGCAGCAGGGGCAGCAAAACCAGCAAAGTGAAGAAGGTGTGCAGTCGCTGCAACAGCAAAGCCAGCAGAATGGTCAGCAGCAGCAAGGCCAACAGAGCCAGCAAGGTTCGCAGCAGCAGAGCCAGCAGGGTCAACCACAAACGGGTGAACAAGGTCAGCAGCCCGGCCAGCAGGGTCAGCAAAGCCAGCAGTCGGGGCAGCAATCCGGGCAGGCCCAGAGCGCGCAGCAATCCAGCGGCGAACAAAGCGGCCAGCAGAGTTCCAGCGAGGGACAGCAGCCCGGCACCGGGTCCGGCGCTGGCGATCAGCAGGGCGATGCCGGGTCCGAGAATGCGACCGGCAGCCAGCAGGGGCCAGTCGCGCAGGATAACGACCCCGATGGCGAAGGCGTTGGCCAGTACGATGCGATCTTTGCGCCGCAGCGGGCCGGGGGTGAAGGTGGCCCCAACATTATCCTGGAGCCGGACACCAGCGACGTGCCGGTGCAGGAAGGCGAATTCGCCCAGAACCCATCCGGCCAATCACTGGTCCCGTACAATCAGGTCTTTGGCGATTACAGCGAAGCCGCCAACCGCGCCCTCGAAACCGACTACATCCCACTCGGTATGCGCGATGTTGTCCGCGAATACTTCTCCTCGCTGGAACCGGGCCAGTAACCGGCGTGGGCAGATCATTTGTGAACAGCAGATGAGTATTTACCTGCGGCGGCAGGGCCAGCAGGTGAGAGTCCTGTGTCATTTCGCCGCGGACTCAACCTTTCACCGTGCACGTTTGTATAATAGAAGAACTGTAATCCACTTGAAACAGGTAGCCCGATGGCAGACGAATTGAAACTCGAAGAATTCAGCCGCATCGCCCAGCAGATCGAAGCGGAAGTCGCCCGCGTTATTGTGGGCCAGAATGAAGTCGTACGCAGCGTCATCATCTGCATTCTGGCCGGGCGCCACGCGCTGCTCGAAGGTGTGCCGGGTCTAGGCAAAACCATGCTTATCCGCACCCTGGCCGAAGCGCTGGACCTGAAGTTCGCCCGCATCCAGTTCACGCCGGACCTGATGCCTTCTGATATCACCGGCACGGACATTATGGAAGAAACCGAGGAAGGGCGGCGGGTGTTCCGCTTCCATGAGGGGCCGGTCTTCGCTAATCTGGTGTTGGCGGACGAGATCAACCGCGCCACGCCCAAGACTCAGTCTGCCCTGCTGGAAGCCATGCAGGAAAAAACAGTCACGGTGGCGAACCGCAGCTATAAGCTCGAACCGCCGTTTTTTGTCCTGGCGACGCAAAATCCGCTGGAAATGGAAGGCACCTACCCCCTACCGGAAGCGCAGCTCGACCGCTTCATGTTCAAGGTCAACGTGACATTCCCCAAAATGGAGGAACTGGTCAACATTGTCGAGCGCACCACCGGGGCGGATATCGCCCAGCCCAACAAGGTCGCCGATGGCAAGCAGGTAATCAGCATGGGCAAGCTGGCGCTCAGCACACCGGTCGCCTCGCATCTCAGCGAGTATGTCGCCCGGCTGATCGTCTCGACGCACCCGGAGGATGCCAGCGCGCCGGACATGGTGCGGCAGTATGTGCGCTACGGCTCCAGCCCGCGCGGCGCACAGGCCCTGATTATCGGCGCGAAAGTTCACGCGCTGCTCGAAGGCCGCTTCAACGTATCGTTTGAAGATATCGAGGCCGTCGCAGCACCGGCCCTGCGCCATCGCCTGCTGCTCAACTTCGAGGGATTGGCCGAAGGCATCAACACCGATGCCATTATCAAGGATGTGATTCAGGCTGTCCGCAAGCAGCCTGCCTGATCGCCATGCCAGATAACAAGGTCTTTGACGAAAAAACCCGGCGCAAGCTGGAGCAGGTCATGCTCATTTCGTCGCGGGTGCGGGCCGGGGCCATGAAGGGCGAACGCCGGTCGACCAAACGCGGCACCAGTATCGAGTTTGCCGATTATCGTAATTACGCGCGCGGCGACGACCTGCGGCGGCTGGACTGGAACGTGTATGCCCGGTTGCAGCGGCCTTACATCAAGCTGCTGGAAGATGAGGAAGACCTGGCGGTTCATATCCTGCTCGACACCTCCGCCAGCATGGATTGGCCGAACGACGCGGAACTGATCGACGAGAACAAGTTTGTTTATGCCCGGCGGCTGGCGGCAGGGCTGGCCTATGCCTCGCTGACGACCAATGACCGCATGATGCTGAGCGCCATCAGTGATACCGGCGCAGACCGTTTCGGCCCGGCCCGTGGACGCGCCCGCGGCTTTGCCATGCTGGATTGGGTCGGCAATCTGCGCGCCCGCGGCGTCACGGACCTGAACATCGCCCTGAGAGACTACGCCGTTTACTCCACGCGACCTGGCCTGTTGTTCATCATCAGCGACATGTTCTCGCCCTCCGGTCATAGCGAAGGCATCCGCACGCTGATGGGCAAAGGCTACGAAGTCGTGGTGCTGCATGTGCTGTCGCCCGACGAAATCAACCCGCCGCTGAATGGGGACCTGCGCCTGGTGGATGTCGAAACCGGCACGCCGCAGGAGGTCACGATTGACGCCTCCATGCGCGAGATTTACACCTTGCGCCTGAACACGTGGCGCGACGACCTCCGGCTGGAGATCATGCGCCGGGGTGGTCACTATCTGTTCATTGACACGAGCACGCCGTGGGAACGGATCGTGCTGCAAGACCTGCGCCGCCTGGGCCTGCTGAAGTAATAAAAAGCCAAACGCAAAGAGGGCAAAGGGTAAACTATGGCAACTGCTATAAGCCCCCACTATACTGCTGAGATGTTTCCCAATGGAATGACTCTCGACGAAAAAATAGCAATTTTTGAGGATAGAGTGCGTGGGTGGCAGTTGAATCAGGCTGAGTCTTTGTTACGAAACGATCCGCACTCTGCATTTGCCGCTATGCATATTGCATTGAGCTATTTTGAATCGATAGCAAAGTTTCGTCATGGGCATCGAGGTATAAACAAGAACGGCCATTCAAAGCGATACTTCAGACTGGGATTTGAGTGGGTTTTTGATGATATCAAGAAAAAGTTGCCCGACAAATTAGTTAGAGAAGCGGTCTTGAATAGACTCTATGATAAAGCCCGGTCAGGTCTATATCACGCGGGCATAACGGGAGCCGGATTCGCAATTACAGCCAATATTCCCCACGTTCTAGAAATTCAAGAAGATGGATGGATGGTTCTAAATCCGCATATCTTGGTTAACACTCTAAATTTTCACTTGTCGATGTATGTTAGAGAGCTACGAAATCCAGCAAATATTCAACTACGGAAGTGTTTCGAGTATAGGTTTGATTGGCTAAGTGAGGAAGAACCAAAAGACGAGGAATCGTGTGAAAACCCTTCTGAGGATTAGTTGATGCAATTCCTGACCCCATTGGCGCTGCTTGGCGGGCTGCTGGCGATCCCGATTATTCTGCTGTACATGCTGCGGCTGCGACGGCGCGAAGTCGTCATTTCCAGCACCTTCCTGTGGCAGCAGATTTTGCAGGACAACGAAGCCAACACGCCCTGGCAGCGGCTGCGGCGCAATTTGCTGCTGCTGTTACAACTGCTGATTCTGGCGGCGCTGGTGTTTGCCCTGGCGCGGCCCTTCATCACCGTGCCAGCGGTCGGCGCGGGGCAGATCGTGCTGCTGCTGGATGCGTCCGCCAGCATGAACGCGACCGATGTCGATGGCGGCACACGCTTCGACATGGCAAAACGACAGGCACAAAACGTCATCAACACACTGGGCGCAGGCGACAGCATGACCGTGATCCGGGTGGCGGATGTGCCGGAGATTATCGCCCCGGCCACCAGTGACCGCCTCCAACTGACCAGCGCCATCAACAGCGCACAACCCAGCAGCGCGACAGCCGACTGGCCCGGCGCGATCACGCTGGCGATTGGCGGCGCCGGTGATGCGACTACCTTTGACGTCGTCATTATCAGCGATGGCGGTCTGGGTGATGCAGCCCTGCTGCCCGAAATTCCCGGTGAAATCAGCTATATCCCGGTGGGTGAACGCAGCGAAAATATGGCCATTACCGCACTGGCAACCCGGTCGCGTGCCGGGCAGCCACCGCAGCTCTTTACCCAGATCACCAACTATGGCCCGCAGGACGCCGAAATCGTCTACAGCCTGACCGTCGATGGCGAGTTATTTGTATCGAACTTTTACACCGTCCCGGCAGAAGACAACATCGCCCTGACCTCCGAGCAGCTTCCGGTGGGTTTCCAGCAGATCGAAGCCAGCCTGACCATGCCCGCCGCGTCGGACATCGAGGATTATCTGCCGGTGGATGACCGCGCCTGGGCCATTGCCAGCGACACGACGACGCGCCGCGTGCTGCTGATGTCCCCCGGCAATCTGTTCATCGAACAGGTGCTACGCAGCCTGCCGTCGGCGGAAGGATTCCGCGGCAATCTGGATCGCGGCATTCCGCAGCAGGCATTTGACCTGTATGTGCTGGACCGCTGGCTGCCGAACGACCTGCCAGACGGTGACCTGCTCATCATCAACCCGCAGCGCAGCACCGATTTGTTCACCATCGGCGCAGAAACGACGCAGGCAGGTGACATCGAAGTCGCCAATAACGACCCGCGCACCCAGTTTCTCAACCTGAACAACGTCAATATCCTGCAATTCAACCAGATTTCGGATGTCGAATGGGCGACGCCGCTGGTCAGCGCGGCAGGCGGACCGCTGGTGCTGGCGGGTGATATTGATGGACGGCAGGTGGCGATCTTCACCTTCGATATTCACAACAGCGACCTGCCCCTGCAAATCGCCTGGCCGGTGCTGATGGCAAACCTGATGGAATGGTTTGCGCCGCAAAATATTATCTCGACCACCGGCGGCCTGACGGTTGGCGATTCGGTGCTGATTCGTCCGCCGCTGACGGCCAGTGCTATCAACGTCACCTTGCCGGATGGCGCTCAGCAAAGCCTGCCTGTGGACCGGCAGTCGGTGGTCTTTGCCGGAACATCTCAGCCCGGCATTTACAGGCTCGAAGTGCTGGAAGGCAGCACCGTCACCCAAAGCCAGTCGTTCAGCGTCAACCTGTTCGACCCAGCCGAGAGCCGCATCGCACCACAGGGTACGCTTCAGATCGGCCAGACGACCGTCACACCCGGCGAACGCGAGGAAGTCGGTCAGTTCGAGTTCTGGCCGCTGGTCGCACTCATCGCCCTGATTATCCTGCTGGTGGAATGGTACGTGTACCAGCAGCGCCAGCGCGCGCCGCGCATCATCCGTCGCACCGGCAGCGCGCCCGACGTGGTATCCTGATCGTGGCAGCACAGTTATGAGGTTTGCCTGAGTAAGCCATTATGTCTTTTACCAACCCTGTGGCCCTGCTTTTATTGTTCATAATCCCGCTGGTGATCTACCTCGGCTGGCCGCGGCAGCGCTTTCGTCGTACCCGCGACATCACGAGTACCACCCTGCGCGTGATCATCGTGGCGCTGGTGGTGCTGGCCCTCGCCGGTGTGCAGGTCAGCCAGTCTGCGAACAAGCTGGCCGTCGTCTTTCTGGTCGATGTCTCCGACAGTCTGGGGACAGAAGTGGAAGAAGCGCAGATTGAGTATGTGCGCGAATCCCTCCAGGCGATGGGGCCAGACGATGTGGCCGGGGTTGTCGTTTTTGGCGCAGACCCCCGCACCGAACGCTCGGTCAATGCTGTGCGCGAACTGGCCGCCCTGCAATCGCAGCCTGTGACCAGCAATACCGATCTGGCGCAGGCGATCCGGCATGGCATCGCCCTGTTCCCGAATGATGCCGCACGCCGGTTGGTCATCCTCAGTGATGGCCGCCCCACCATTGGCGATACCAGCGCCGCCGTGCAGCAGGCCGCCGCCGTCGGCGTGGAGATCAGCTTTGTCGCTTTCGCCCGTGAGCCGGGGCCTGAAGTCCAGGTTACCGACCTGAGCGTGCCGGGCAATGTCACCGCCGGGCAGTCGTTCGACCTGTCTTTGTCTATCGAAGCCGAAGCCGCCACCGCCGCCACTGTGACCATCCTCGACGCCGGGACCATCATCCAGCGGCAGGACGTGCAGTTACAGCAAGGTACGAACAATTACACGCTCACCCTGCCCGGTTCATCGGCGGGTTTTAAAGATTTCCGCGTCCAGGTCGACCCCGCAGACGGCGACAGCTTCTATCAGAACAACCAGCTTTCCACGTTTACGCAGATCATCGGGCCGCCGCGCGCCTTGCTCGTCAGCATGGATGATGCCGAAGTCCAGAATCTGATTCCCGCGCTCGAAGAAGCCGGAGTCACGGTCGACCGGGCGACACCGGCGGAATTACCTATCGGCCTCGCGCCGCTGGCTCAATACGACACCGTGATTATGGCGAATGTCCCGGCAACCGAGCTGTCCAACAGCCGTATGGAAGCGCTCGACAGCTACGTGCGCGACCTGGGCGGCGGGCTGGTCTTTATCGGCGGGCCGGATTCTTATGCGCCGGGCGGTTATTTCCGCACCCCGCTGGAAGATACGCTGCCGGTTGAAATGCAGATCCGCGATCAGCAGCGCCTGCCCCAGCTTACGATTGTCTACGTGATTGACCGTTCTGGCAGTATGGGCGCGATCAACCCCAACAATGTCGCCAACATCGAACTGGCAAAGGAAGCCATTATTCGGTCCATTGATCTGCTGCAACCCACTGACCGGGCGGGCGTGGTCTCGTTCGATACGGTTGGCTACTGGATTGCGGAGCTGCAACCCGTGCTGGATCGTGTTGGCCTCCAGCGGTTGGTCGCAACCCTGCGGGCCAGCGGGGGCACGGATATTCTGGCAGGCATGCGGCTGGTCGCCAATAACATCGTCAACGACCCATCACCGCGCAAGCACATCATCCTGCTGACGGACGGCGGTGCCAGCCCCAATAACCTTGTCGAACTGGCCGGCACGCTCAACAGTGAGAGTGAAGTTACGACATCGGTCATCGCTATTGGTCAGGGCAGCGCGCCCTTTCTGGGGGAGATGGCGTCCGCTGGGGGCGGCAATTACCATGTGGTCGATCTGGTCGAATCCATTCCCACCATCTTCACGCAGGAAACCGTGCTGGCCAGCCGGTCCTACATCATCGAAGAATCGTTCGTTCCGGTGCTGACCGCCAACAGCCCGATTCTCGACGGTATACAGAGCGCGCCACCGCTGCTGGGCTACGTCGCCACATCGCCCAAACAAACGGCACAGGTCATCCTGCGCGGGCCGGAACCCTTCAGCGACCCGCTGCTGGCCTCGTGGCAGTATGGGCTGGGCCGGGCAGTCGCCTTCACCAGCGATGCGTCGTCCCGCTGGGGCGCAAACTGGGTTGGCTGGTCCGATTTCTCCCGTTTCTGGAGCCAGGCTGTCCGCTGGACAATTACCGAAGGCGCATCGAATAACCTGGAATCGCGCGTGCAGATGCAGGGTAAACAGGCCCGCCTGATTGTGGATGCCCGCGACGATAACGGCGACTTTCTGAACGGCCTCGACTTGCAGGCCAGCATCGTCAATCCTGCGCTGGAATCTTCACGGCTGGTGCTGCGGCAGGTCGCGCCGGGCCGTTACGAAGCCCTGTTTACGCCCGATTCTGAAGGCGCCTATTTTCTGGGGATCAGCGGTCAAGGCACCAATCAGCAGGTGCGGCAGACGACTGGCTGGGTGATGAGCTACTCGCAGGAATATGACGTGCGCGCCAACAATGCCGACATCAACCTGCTGAACGATATCGCCAGCATCACTGATGGCCGCGATATGAGCGACGATCCATCGCTGCCCTTTGTCCACAACCTGGTCGCGCGTAATGCCTTTACACCGCTGTGGCCCTGGCTGCTGCTGGTGGCGCTGCTGCTGCTGCCGCTGGATATTGCCATACGGCGGCTGATCATCACGCGCAGTGATCTGGCACGGGCCCGCGCCGCGGTGGGTCGCCTGCGGCCAACACCCGCCCCCTCCGAGGCAACTTCGGAGCGGATGTCGACCCTGATCGACGCCAAGCAGCGCGGTCGACAGCGCACCGAAGGGCAGCCCAGCACCGCCAGCGCCCTGCGCACCAGCCGCGAACGCCGGCGGGAACAGCGCGACACGACAGAGGACACGTCCGCCCCGCAGTCACAGGGCGAAAAGCCGCGTTATCAACCGCAATCGCGCCCAGCCACGCCGGATAAAAGCGGCGCGAACGTCGCTGGTGAACTGCTCAAAACGCGGCGCAAGCGCGATCAGGACAATTAACCCGTCATCACGAGAGGAAGGCTCATGGAATTCACTATCTACCTGTCGGGCGAGATTCATTCCGACTGGCGAGATCAGATCATCGACGGTATCGAGCAGCACAATCTGCCTGTCACCGTTTTAGGCCCTGTCACCGACCACGCCGCCAGCGATAACGTCGGCGTCGATATTCTGGGCGACGAAGACGATAATTTCTGGCAGGATCACAAAGCCGCCAGGATCAATAGCATTCGTATCCGCACCGGCATCGAACGGGCCGATATTGTTGTCGTCAAATTTGGCGAACAGTATCGCCAGTGGAACGCCGCCTTCGACGCGGGTTACGCAGCGGCCAAAGGCAAACCCCTGATCGTCATTCACCCGCCGGATTTCACGCACGCGCTCAAGGAAGTGGACGCTGCGGCGCTGGCCGTCGCCACCCACGAAAGCCAGGTGGTTGACATTCTGAAATATCTGGCGCTGCATGGTGTGGTTCAGAACGTTTAGCGGTTTCGCTCGTTTAACCCGACATGGTTTGCGTGGTTCGCATGCATGGCTGGCATCGACCGCCCGACATCTGAGCGATCATCAAATCGCAGCACACCGCGTTTTTCACACATATTTCGTAAAACTATCCTGATTTCACCAGGTTGGTCCTCCCTGTTCGGCATATAATAGAATCATCATGTCCAGATAGGGGGACGATTGCACATGAACGAAGCGCAAGCCCTGTTCCACGAAGGGGTGATGGTGCTGCGCGAACGCAAAGACGTGGCGGAGGGGCGGCGGCTGTTGATCGAAGCGCTGCGCGCCGACCCGAACAACGATATGGCCTGGGTCTGGCTGGCCAGAACCACCCGGCAGCCCGAAAAGCGGCTGGAATGTCTGGATCGTGCGCTCCGGTTAAACCCCACGAATCAGCATGCCATTGACATGAAGGCGGCGATTCAGCCTATCCCGGCCACCACCGGCGCAGACAATCAAACAACCCATCATCAACCAACCGCATCCGGCAAGACCCTGGCCCACAAGCTCACCGCCGCAGAAGAACGCCAGATCGCTGTCCTGCTCAAAAAAGCCGATCATTATGTCGACACCGGTGATACCGAATCGGCAATCGAACAGTGGGTCAGCGTGCTGCATATTCAGGTCGACCACGAAGAAGCCATGCGGCAGGCCGTCAGCCAGCTGGCCCGGCTTAAATATCTCGACGACGCCCGCGAACTGGTGTGGCGGGCGCTCGACGCTGGCACGACACACCCGTCGATTTACCTGACAGCCATCGACATTGCCCGGCGCGACGGCACCCCCGGCGAAGTCGATGATCTGCGCGAACGGCTGGCGCAACTGCCCGATATTGATGAACAGACTATCGTCAACATCGCGAATCAATTCATGGCTGAAGACCAGGTGATGCGCGCGCAAGAGATGCTGGAAGCCGCCCTCGATAATCACCCCAACAGCCAGCTGATCCTGACCAAAATCGGCGACATCTACCGCGATCTGGACGATGAACATACTGCCTCGCGCTATTATGACCAGGCCGCACGCATCGGCGCTGGCACCAAAGCCGGACGCGAAGCCGACAAAAAACTGGCGGAATTTGCCCCGCTGCTGACCGACCGCGAACGCGGCAGCCTGGTGCTGGCCTGGCGTGAAGCTGCCGGGTTTGGGCTGATCTTTCTGTTTCTGGCGTGGCAGGATGCCGGGTTGGACCTGCTGCGGCTCGGACCGGGCCGCTGGGCGGGTGTGCTGATGGGGCTTTTCGGGGGGTATCTGCTGGTCACGGCCACGTCATCCCCCCAGCAGCAGCCGCTGGCTCGCTGGCTGGGTGGTCATGTGCCTGACCATACCGCGCCGGCCAGGGAACGCACGACCAACCGCGTCATTGAAGACATCACCGAGATTCCGATCATCCCACGGGCCGCACGCTTTATTCTGGGCGCAGTCGGGGCGGTACTGCTGGGTCTGGCGGTCTGGCTGGTGTTCGGCATGGCGATACAACTGCTGCTGAACCCAATCACGCCGACCAGCATCCCAACCTTTAACGACCCACTTTTTTACGGCTTTTAAGGAGCGCCGCGATGGGATTTGCAACACTACTGATCTTTCTGCTGGCGATCCTGTATGAGTTATTTATCGGCGCGTTCTTCCTGCCGCTGCCCGTCAGCGATACCGGCACTGTGCGCTATCGCACCCTGCCCTATATGACCATTCTGCTGATCATCATCAATTCGCTGGTGTTCATCATCTTTCAGGCTCCGGCATTGTATCAGGGGGCACAGGCTTACGAGATCAGCGGCAGCACCACGCTGCTGGACGATTATATCCGGCAGGTATGGACCTATGGCTATCGCAGCACCTACCTGCGCGAAGGCCTGAGCATCGGCGCGTTTGTGACCTTCACCAGCATGTTCATGCACGCTGACATGTGGCACCTGCTGGGCAACATGATCTTTCTGTGGACATTTGGACGGCGGCTGGAAGATGCCTGCGGCGCGTGGCGTTACCTGTTGTTTTACATTCTGGCAGGCATGGTCGCCAATCTGGGCAGCGTGGTACTCAACCCATCGCCCGTGGATTTGCCCGGCATCGGGGCCAGCGGCGCGATCTCCGGCGTCATGGCGGCCTATCTGCTGCTGTTCCCCGGTGCGCAGGTGCTGTGCTTCTGGGGTATCATCTCCATCCTGCGCATATTCGTGGTATACGCGGCTAAAATCTTTGGCTTTGGCGGCGAACTGCGCACCGCCCCGGTCTGGCGCTGGACGATCCGTGTACCGGCATGGCTGCTGCTGATCTACTTCCTGGGGCGCGATCTGCTGCCTTCACTGGAGACGATACAGCAGGGGCAGGATTACGGCGGGGTCAACAACCTGGCCCATCTGACTGGTGCGCTGGCCGGGCTGGCCGTGTTTCTGTTCGTACGCAAGGACCTGGCGATGCGCTACCTGACCGGACGGCGTGTGTGATCCAACCAAAACGGGTGGTTCTGATCTTGCCCTGCTGCATCGGCGATGTCGTCATGGCGACGGCGACCTTGCAGGCGCTGCGTCGCGGCTGGCCGGAAGCACACATCACCTGGGCGGTTGGCGGCTGGTCGAAGCAGGCCGTCGACCATCACCCGCTGCTGGATGCTATCCTCGACACCGGCCCGGCGGCCCTGCCTGTGAAGTCACCACATGGGTTTGTGCGCTTTGTCTCGCAGCTGCGCGGCGGACATTTTGACCTCGCTGTCTCGCTGGTACGTTCGCCGCTGATGAGCCTCGCCGTCAGATTATCAGGCATCCCACAGCGCGCCGGCCTCGACAGTGCCGGGCGAGGTTTCGGCTACAACCTGCGCGTCCCGGTCAACCCGCATGAAATCCGCCATGAAGCCGAGATTTACTTATCTGTTGCCGGGGCACTGGGGCTGGATACAAGCGGTTGTTATGCCAACCTGCCTACAGACGATCATCACTGGCCGACTGTAGCGGACAAACTGCGCACCTGCGGGGTAGACCCGACCAATTACATCGTCATCAACCCCGCAGGCGGCAGCAACCCCGGCATGGTCATGGATGCCAAACGCTGGCCGCCGGAACATTTCGCTGATCTGGCAACACAACTGGCCGCCAAACTTAAAACGCAGATTGTCATGATCGGCGGACCAGACGACGCCGTGATCGCACAGGCCACCGCCATGCAGATGCGGCAGCCACCAGCCATCTTTACCGGAACGTTATCCTTCGCCGAAATCGCCCTGCTGGCGAGCCGTGCCCGCTTGTATATCGGCAACGACACCGGCCTGACGCATCTGGCTGCTGCGGCAGGTGCGCCGACCGCCGCCATTTTCGGCCCATCAGACCCGCGCCGTTATGCCCCGTTTGCGCCGCATGTGCTGACGCTGTGGAAACCGGCCTCCGTCGCCCGTACCGGCGTCGCCGGGGGCACGCCCGAACATTGGGACTGGTCCGAGCATGGCATCGGCGTGGATGAAGCTGAGCAGCAGATTCTGGACTATCTGGCAGATTACCCGGCTAATAAATCGTAAACAGGAAGGCATCCAGCCGGGCGAACAACACGTCAGCCAGGAACTTCGCTTCACCCCGCATGCCAACATCCGGGTACATGTGCTCCAGTTCCTCGCGGCTGCGATAACCCAGCACCAGCGGGGCCAGCAGCAGCGGCGGCAGGTTGATGTCTCCCCATTCCCGAAAACCAACGCCCTGCACCTGGCTCAGTTTACCCCCTTCAAAACGCAGTTCCACCGCTTCCCGGTACAGGTTTATTACCAGCGTTTTGGTCAGCCCGGCGAACGGACTGGCCGCAACCCGGCGTTCCAGCACCGGCGCCAGTTTACGCAGCAGGCTGGCGGCGTCGACGATGTGCATCTGCCAGGTATACGTGCCAGCATCACGCGCCCCCCGGTAGCGTGCCGCCCGCAGCAGATCATTGGACACCGGCAGGTTGAAGCGGATGTATGGCTTCTCGCGTTCGATGGCCGCCGCCTTTAGCCAGCGCAGCAGGGTTTCGCAGGCGTCGGGACGCAGCCGCGATGTTTCACTCACGATCAGGCCCGTGCCAAAACCATGCAGAGCAACGCGCCAGTAGCCAACGATGTGCTGGTTCGCATCCAGCAGCAGCCATGTTTCGGCCTCCATCTCGGTCCCGGCGGTGTGTTGCAGCAGATACCGCCAGGTCGCTTCATCGCGGACGGTGCGAATATCCAGCGCGGCGTTGGCCTCGTCATACAGCCGCATCAACATTGGTACATCGTCGCAGGTGGCGCGGCGAACCTGATAGACTGCCGGTTCATCACTGGTTGAATCCGGTAAATCGCGCAGCTCGATCTGCCAGCCCGCTTCCAATGGCATGGCATACTCATAACCAAACTGCCGGTAAAAATAGGGGATGCCCTGAATATGGCTCAGGTCAAAGCCGTCGCGCCGCAGCAGTTCATGGTGCCGGGCCACCTGCTGGCGGATCAGCCCGCGATTCCGGTATGAATCCAGCGTGCCGACAATGCCCATCTCGCCGGATTTCAGCGTCACATCCTCGTAACGCCAGGTCCACTCAATCAGCGCCAGCGACGAGACAACTTGCCCGGTGGCTTCATCTTCCACAAAAAGCCAGTATTCCGGGCGTGACGCCGGATGATGGTGAATTAAACTGCGCGTCATGCCAGCGACCATGTCGCCAAAAATATGACCGTTGAACGCGGCAATGCGTTCGGCGTCGGCGGGTTCCGTTATGGATTTCAGGATCAGGCCCCCATCGAGGGCGCGATTGTAGGGTTGTATTGCGTTTGACAACGTTCTATGTCCTTTGTACACAGCAGATTATCGAACTCAAGGTTGCAGGGAAATCAAATCATCGACCGTCAGCCGTAGCTGCGGTGAATAGGTGAGGGTGCCGGGTTGTCTGTTGGCCCCGGCTAGAGGACTTGCGCTGCGTACTTGTTGAACATGCCCCCACTATACTGCGTGGCGGTCAGTGGGTCAATAACGGGCATGGGAATCATGACAAATGGCGCGGGCGACCTGACACCGCACATGGATTTTGCACAAATTCCAGCAACCGCGCGGCGGCCTGTTTCATTTTCAAACAATGAGATGTTCAGAATTTTGTCAGATTTGCGTAACCGGCATGTAATTTCTGCGCGGCAATATCCGGGGTGTCTGGGGCGAAAGCCACCAACAGCTTATTGGTTCAAAGAGGAGATCGTACCATGCGCAAATTAATTTCTGTGTTGTTCGTCGTGCTGTTCGTTTTTGCTCTCGTTGTTCCCGCTTCGGCTCAGGATATGATGGAGGACAAAATCGTCTGCGATTCTACGCTCATTACCCTGCTGTTCGTGGCGGAATATGAATATGGCTACGAACCGATGATGGATGTCAGCGTATTCGAAAAAGGCCAGTACGCCCCGCTGTTCGACTCCATGATGTCGATGATGGAAGAAGGCGACATGATGGAAGAAGAAATGATGGATGAGGGTGAAGGCGAGATGATGGAGGAAGACACCATGATGGACGACATGATGATGCTCTCCCCCGGCAATGTCACCGATGAGCCCGTCGAATGTACCGAGCTGCGTGCATCAGTCGAATCATTCCTGTACGACCACTACAGCATGTCCGTCGGCATGATGGAAGACGACATGTAATCGACGCGACACCGCGTTCAGGAGCCGGGCGATTCTGTCTCCCGGCTCTTTTGTGTTTCGATCAGAAGCGCAGCCTGCACCGGCAGATGATCGGAGCCAATCGCAGGGCCGATGACCGCATCCACCACCCGCAGCCCCGCGCTGTGCCAGATGTAATCAATGCGGATCAGCGGCGGCACAATGCCCGGCAGCCCACGCGCCGCACTTACCGGCCAGCTTCCGCTAAACCCCTGTCCCGCTTCGAGATAGGCGTCGGTCATGTGGGCAGCGATCTGGCGATAGGTCGCGCTCTGATCACTGGTGTTAAAGTCGCCCGCTACAATATACGGGTACGGTTCCTGCTCCAGATGACTGAGCAGGTGTGCAATCTGCTGATTGCGGGCGGCATCGTCAAACCCCAGTACGATCTGTGTATACACGTTCTGCAATCGACCCGGCAGCGGGACACGGGCCCTATCACGGCCCGGCCATGCCAGATGCACGTTATAAACCGCAATGCGTTCCCCCTCGACATCGAGCACCACGCGCAGGGCATAAGTCGGCTGCGACGCGGCCAGCTCGATATACCCCTGTTCGACGATTGGATAACGCGACAGCGTGATATTGCCACCCCAGCGCGTGTCATCGATCTGCGTCGCCTGATAGGGAAAAATATCGCGCAGATGCGGCAGCGAATCAGTGGCGTAAGCAGGAGAAATCTCTTGCAGCACGACGACATCCGCCGCACTGCCACGCAGCCAGTCCTCGACGGTGCGCAGATCATGATTGTGGCCCCATACATTGGCCGAAACCACATGCAGGGTGTCGCCTTCGGGCAGGGCAACCGGCGCGTTGAGGTAATAAGGCGCAAACCACAACCCGCCCAGCATGATCACCGGGGCCAACCGCCACGCAGCCAGCTTATGACGCAGGATCAGCGCCAGCGGCCCCAGCAGCAGCAGCGGCAAAAACCAGACATAAGCGAATGTGTTCATCAGCGACAACCACCAGAAGCTGTCGCCAAATAATCCGCGCAGCAGCCAGTAGGCCGCCAGCAGTACCACATAAACGGTGATGGCAAAATCAACTATTCGGCGCATCAAGCAAACCCGTTCAACCAGCACATGCCCAGCACTATAGCGCCGGATCGCCTTGCAGAAGGCTAAAACAGTGCCTAGAAGCCGCCCACATCCGGCAGTTCCGGCGGCACGATGTGATGTTCCAGCACAAGCGTGGATGTCTCACCCGCGCCCACGCTGACCGGCGCGTCGATGCTCACCTGCTCGATAAAGCACAGGCTCTCATTGATCGCTTCGCAGTAGTAAATGGTCAGGTCACCGTGCAGCAGGTCCTCACCGTCATGCAGCGTCACCGGCACGGTCAGCGGCAGTTCCGGCTCGACAATGCGCTGTGTCAGATTTTCGTCGGCAATGATAAGCGCCTCGTTACTGCTCATCCACTGTGCGGTGAACGGCGCGAGGTCATTCAGCTTATACCCCTCCGGCAGTGTCAACCGCAGTTCAATCGCGCCCTCGCCAGCCGCCAGCGTCTGTTCCGGCAGCGTCACCTGTAGGCCAGCCGCCGCGTTACCCGCCACCACCGTGGGCCGGTCCTCAATTTGCAGCACTTCCGGATTGGGGAAAGTGATCGTGCTGACGGCCCCGGCTTCGAGGTCAATTACCCGAATGGCGTGATTATTGGTATCCGCGACATACAGCTTGCCATCGGCGTAATCCAGCCCGCCTGGTTCATCGAACTCCGCCACATCGGCGCCACCATCGCGGTAACCGCCCATGCCGCCCAGCCCATAAATCGTCTCAATCTCGGTGGTGGCCGGGTCGAGCCGTTTGATCCGGCTGTTGTAGGTGTCCGCCACGTACAGGACCTCATCCTCACCGGCGACCACGCCCAGCGCATGCTGCAAGCGGGACTCACCCACTTCACCATCGACGTCGCCGAATGTAAACAGATCGTTGTCTGTCGGCCCGGCGAGTGTATGCACCATGTTTTCACGCAGGTCCACCACGCGGATGGAGCTGGATTCACTATCGGCAAAATAAAGCATCCCGTCGGCATAATCGAGGCCGCTGGGCTGGGCAAGCTGCGCGTCCATGATGCGGCCATCCAGCAGGCCCTCGCGCCCGCTGCCCACAAACGGATACACCGACTTTTCTTCGCCATCCAGCGTCAGGCCCCACAACTGATGCGGCCCTGCCATAGCGATAAACAGCGTCTCTTTGTCGCCCAGTTCGACATCCCAGGGGCTGGCAAGTGGCGTCGACAGCGCCGGGCCTGACTGATTAAATGTGCGTGCCTGTTCACCCGTCCCGGCAATCGTGCTGACTTCACGCGCCGTCAGGTCAACCGCCCGAACAGCGTGATTATTGACATCCGCGACATACAGGATGTTGCCTTTGCTGAGCGCCATGCCCTGGGGCTTGTTAAATGTCGCCTCGTCGAACGCGCCATTGTCAAAACCACGCGTGCCGCTGCCGATCACGTCCAGCACTTCATACGTCAGCAGGTCGGCCACGACGATACGATGATGGTTGGTATCGGCGATAAACAAGCGGTTGGCATCCGCATCGACCAGCACCTTGCCGGGGAAAGCCAATGCCGTATTCGCCCGCAGTTCGGTTTCCGGGGCCAGTTCCACCGGGTCGCGGTTCAGTTCGCCGGTGCTGTCGAAATACTCGACCATGCCGCTGATAACCTGATCGAATGATTCAAAGGGCACTTCGCCCGCCTGAACCGCCAGCAGCTTGCCGCGTGGGTCGATCACGACAAAACTCGGCCAGGCACGTACCCCATAAGGCGCATAGGTCTGCCACACACGGAACTCATGATCGTTAATAACAGGATGGTGAATCTCGTACCGCTGGACGATCTGGCGGATATTTTCGGTTTCGCCCTCGTTGGCAAACTTGGCCGAGTGCACGCCGATCACCAGCAGTTCATCGGAATATTTGGCTTCAAGCTGTTCCAGGACAGGAATCATGTGAATGCAGTTGATGCAGCCATATGTCCAGAAATCCAGCAGGATAATCTTGCCGCGCAGGTCCGCCATCTGAAGCGGCTCCGGCACGTTCAGCCAGTCCAGCCCGGCGGGGAATTCTGGCGCGGGAAATTCTGGCCGGCCAGCAAACTCACTCGGTGGATGATCCTCCGCATTGTCCTGTGCCCACACCGCCGAACCCAAGCAGGCAAACAGCACCATCATCACGATCATCGTACGCATCGCATCATCCCTGTCACTGACTTCCAGAACAGGCGCTACTATAACAGAGTTTGGTGAGGAAAGGATGAAACCCGGTGGATTCCGGGTTGTTATTATTTGGTGAGGTGTTCGCCGCCGTTGACGTGGATCAGCGTACCCGTGAGGAAGTCTTCGGTGACGAGGTAGGCAACGGCGCGGGCCACATCCTCGGCGCTGCCGGTACGCTTCAGGGGCAGCGTATCGCCGACCGCTTCCCAGGCTTCGTCGCTCATATTGCGCCCGGCTGGCTTCATCACCGGGCCGGGAACCACCGCATTGACGCGAATGTCCGGCCCCAGACTAACCGCGCTGACTTCCGTCAAAGCCCACAGCGCCGCCTTGCTCACACCGTGATGGGCATACTCTTTCCAGGGGCCATCGACGCCCCGGTCGCAGATATTGACGATGCAGCCGCCCGCTGGCGAATTCTGGCGCATCAGCTCAGCCGAGGCCTGGGTCAGCAAGAACGGCCCCGTCAGGTTGACCGCCAGCGTTTGCTGCCACTCCTCATAGGTGACGTCCAGCAGTTCCCGCTTCTGGAAGGTCGAGGCACTGTTGACAAGGATATTCAGGCGGCCAAACGCCTCGCGCACCGCCGTGAAAACCGCCTCGACTCCTTCGGGCGTGCCCACATCAGCCTGCACCGAGAACGCATCCACGCCCATAGACTTGATGTCGTGCATGGTGCTGCGAACGGCGTCCGCAGACGAACTGTGGTAATGCACCAGAATGTGCGCACCACGCCGCGCCAGTTCCAGTGCAATCGCCCGGCCAACCCGATGTGCAGACCCTGTAACCAGCGCGACCTGATCTTTAAGGTCAATCGGCATAGCACTCTCCGTGGCGTTGTCTGCCTAGTAGCCCGTGGGGGGTACGGTCAGCAAATAGAGCATCGACAGCATCGAGATGCCCAGCGGAACCAGCAGAATATACAGGAAGATACGCGGATCAACTTTCAGATGCATGTAATAAGCCACCACCAACCCGGCTTTGACCACTGCAATGCCCATCAGCAGCGGAATGAGGAGGATGCCACGCGGCAAGCCACCAATCAAAACCTCGATGATGGTCGCAACGGCCAGAAAGCCAAAGATCACGGTGTAAATGCCGCCGGGCACGGTGACTTCGCGGCCAAAGACCACGGTCGTATCGCTCAGCATTTCGGCATGAGCCGCCGCATGGGCCGCAACTTCGGGGGTCACATGCCCTTCCATCATCGGGCGGCGAAAGTCCGTAATGCCTTCATCGACTTCCGGTTCAAGCTGTTCAGTCGCTTTTTGAATGGAAGTCAGCGCATCATCAAACGCTTCGACGAGTGGTGTATCGGTTAAATCCTCAGACGCTTCCACCCCGGAAACAACCGCTTCATCCAGCCCGCTTTCCGGTTCCGGCAGATGCTCCGACTCATCCTCGGTGTATTCGGGTGTAGGCCTTACCTCGTCACCGGTTTCGGATTCGGTGAGTGATTTTTTCTCTTCGTCAGCCATAACAATCCCTAAATCAGATAAATAATCGTGAACAGGAAAATCCAGACGACGTCAACAAAGTGCCAGTACAGCCCGAATATCTCAATGGCCAGGAAATTCTTCGCACCAAAGTCGCCGCGCCGCGCCCGCTTGACGATCCACAACGCCCACAGGACACCGATAATGACATGGACACCATGAAAAGCTGTTGGCGCATAGAAGCGCATGCCGTATGCGGTTTCGAGGCTGATGCCAGCGTGGGCCAGTTCGGTATATTCAACGCCCTGAAGGCCGACAAATGCCGCCCCCAGCAATGCTGTCAGGCCGATCCAGCGCACCACACCCTGCGAGTTATCTTTTTGTGCCTCGCGCAGGCCCATCACCATTGCCCAGCTACTGGCCAGCAGCAGGAAGGTGTTGATACTGACCAGCACGATACCCAATTCTTCCTGTACGGCTTGTACGGCTTCGGGTGAATTGGCACGAAACACCGCATAGACGGCAATCAACGTCGCAAAAATCACCACTTCGGATGCCAGATAGAGCCACATGGCCAGCTTGGCATTGCTGATGTTTTGTGGCGTTGGCACCCCGTCGTGATCGTCGTGCCCTGCGGTATGTTCCGCCGCGTGTTGTAGTGATACTTGGCTACTCATTTTTCACCCTCTCCGTTACTGCAATGCGCCCGGCAAGCGCCGAAGCTGTTTGGCGGTCCAGGCTGCCCCATAGGCAATCCAGTGAACGATAAACTTGGGGCGCAGGATGATGGCCGCGATCAGCAGCGCGTTCCCTGCCGAAATACCAAACAACAGCGGTGGCGCAAATGGCACAATCAGGCCGATCAACAAGAAGTAGAACAGCGGGATCAGGATGCCTACCACCACTGCATAGACCATACCGACGATCAGGCCGGTAAACACCAGCGTCGCCAGCACGATCAGGCTGAAGATTGCAGCCGCCACAACCGACAGACCGGACAACATGAACCAGACCACTGCAAACGTCACCGGCCCCAAAATCAGACCCGCCACGCCCAGAATGATCAGCGCCCGTACCAGCCATGCCCACCGCTGCGCCGCCACAAACCGGATCACGGCGCCAACGAGCACGAAGGCAACGGCAAACACACAGCCCGCCGCCAGGAAGAACGACACGGTGGCAAATTCATTGGTAATCGGCGCACCGATTATGAAGTCAATAATCGCAAAACCGGCGACAGCGGCCACCGCCACCCCCAGCCAGCGGATTAACCCACCTTCGCTTGTCGAAGCCGCTTCCAGCGGTTCAGCCTCCAGCGGGGTATGGGCCGTGTCTTTTACGACCTTCACGCCCTGGTTGAGGCCGAAAAACACCATCCCCAACCCGCCAGCCACAACCGCCAGCGAAACGAACATGAAGATAATAAACCCAAGCAAAGCCGTTAATTGGCTGATGTAGTAAGTTTCGGCACCAATGGTAATCGGCACATAACCCACCGCCGACACGTTGGCACCTTCCTGATGCACGGTCCGTAATGCCGGACCCTCTGGCAGCAAGGCAAACACCAGAATACCGATCAGCAGCAGCACCACAATCGTGCTGAGCTGCCACAGATAGCCACCCAGAATCTGCCCCGGCGGTGCGGGTTCTTCGACGCTTTCTTCCGCCACGACCATTGCATGCGCTTCTTCACCCTCTTCGGGTTCGTGCGCGTGCTGGTTCATACGCGGGTCAAGCGCACCCATTCCATACACAAAAAATCCGGCGGCCAGAATGGTACCGAGAATGATCGCCAGCTGCGGATCCATCAATGGCTGTAAACCCTGAAGACCACGAATGGCCACCAGGATAACCATGCCTATGAGAAAGCCCAGGATGCCCATCGGCACCGCACGGCTCAATCCAGGTCGCATAAGCCCTTCCTCATGATATGCGTCCGCGACACAAGTCGCTCCCTAAATCCAGTACAGGACAACGTAGAATAACATCCACGCAAAAATTACAAAATACCACAAACCGGCTGCCCCTTCTACCGGCCAGAAATTGGTGGGGCCATACTGACCAGCGCGCGCCCCACGACGAATCATACCCATAAAAACGGCAATTGCCAGCGCATGAACCGCATGAAAGCCGGTCATCAGTCGAAAGACATCGCTGTAGATACCGCTGTAGGGGATGCTAAACCACTCGTACCCCATGATCAGCACAAACACGATGCCCAGCACCAGAGCTATGCGCCAGTTTGCCAGAAATGCCGCCTGTTCATCATTCTTGATCGCGCGTACCGCACGTCGCACGAACCAGATGCTGACCAGAATACCGATGGTCGCGACGGTCGGCAGCACAACGGGTGGGGGTTCAATCCCCGGTGGCGGCCACGATGGCTGTGACCAACGCAGCTGCCAGTTCACAATGATCAGACAAACGAACACCAGAATCCAGGACATCTGAAAGATCGCCAGGCCAGATCGCTTGTTACGCAGGTCCTGAAGTTCGGCCCGGCTCAGATTCTGTTCCGCTACATCACGTTGCATCATCACTCACAATAAATCACTCGATCTCGCAAAAAGGCGGTTCGACAGTGTGCCCTGAACCGCCCGGTGTTTTAACGCTTCAAACTAGTCGCCCGTGCCCTGCGGTTGCGGCGCGCTGGCCCGTCTTTCGGGCGGCGGTGGCGGAAAACGCCGGTCAACCGCATCGAGATAGGCCTGCGATTCTTCTGTGCCATAACCATACGGGTCTTCAAACGGCACCGGATCACCCATGAAGTTATAAGCAGGTGGCGGTGAAGTGGTCGCCCATTCCATCGTCAGGGCACGCCAGGGGTTCGCCCCCACACGCTTGCCAACCGCCAGGCTCCGAATGATGTTATAGACCAGGACAAATGTTGAAATGCCCAGGACAAACGAAGCGAAGCTGATCAGCCGGTTGATGTCGGTATACATGGGATCATAAACCGCAATACGACGCGGCATCCCCATCATACCGGCAATATGCTGCGGGAAGAACGTGAAGAAAAAGCCGAGGTAGGTCAGCACAAAATGCACCTTGCCCATGCCTTCATCCAGCATGCGCCCCGTAATTTTCGGGAACCAGTGGTAAAGCCCGGCGAAGATGAGGAAAACGCTGCCGCCATACAGTACAAAGTGGAAGTGGCTGACCACAAAGTAGGTATCGTGTACATGAATATCGACCGGCACCGCAGCCAGCATCACGCCGCTGATCCCGCCGATCACAAACATGGACAGGAAGCCCAGGCCAAACAGCATGGCCGACGTAAATCGTATCTTGCCCCCCCACAACGTCCCCAGCCAGCTAAAGATCTTGATACCGGTGGGTACCGCAATAATCATGGAGGTGATCATGAACGGAATACGCAGTTCTGGTTGAAGGCTGGTGAACATGTGATGCGCCCACACCGTAAAGCCAATCAGCGCAATCGCCATACTGGAAAGCGCAATCGCCCGGTAGCCAAACACCGGCTTGCGTGCATGAACCGCCAGCACTTCCGACGCCATACCAAAGCCGGGCAGCACCATAATGTAAACCGCTGGATGGCTGTAGAACCAGAAGACGTTCTGCCACAGCAGCACATCACCACCACCCGCCGGGTTAAAGAAGCTGGTTCCAGCCACCCGGTCCAGGATGAGCAGAGTCAGAGCACCGGTCAGGAACGGAGTCGCCAGCACCTGAATAATCGAGGTCGCCAGCACCGCCCAGACAAACAGCGGCATCTGCCAGTAACCCATGCCTTCAGGGCGCATGTTGCGCACCGTCACAATAAAGTTGATCGCACCCAGGATCGACGAAATACCCAGCAGGTGCAGCGCCATCGCCCACAGGGTCTGGCCATCCTGGCTGAAAAGCGTACTCAGCGGCGGATAGGAAGTCCAGCCAGCTTCCGGCGCGCCCACCAGATACCCGGCGAACAGCAGCACGCCAGCCGGCGGAATCAGCCAGAAAGCAAACGCATTCAGCCAGGGGAAAGCCATATCCTTTGCCCCCAGCATCAGCGGCACCAGGTAGTTCCCAAAGCCGGCCATCATCGGGATAATCCACAGGAAGATCATCACCGTACCGTGCATGGTAAACAGGCTGTTGTAGTCCGTCCCGTTCGCCATCAGGTCAAGGTTTGGCGTCAGCAGTTCCCAACGGATCAGCATCGCCAGAGCACCACCGACAAGAAAGAAGAAGAACGCTGTTACCATATACTGGACGCCGATGATTTTATGATCGACGCTCCAGCGCAGGTAGTCGCTAATACGCAGTGACGGAGCAGGAATTGTCCGTGTCTCGCCCCCAATCGGAGCGGTCACACTTGCCATATGCTAACCTCTCTAATCCACCAAACTCGGCAGGTCTTGAATATTTTGTGGGTCGCAGACACTTTCGCCGCTGGCACTGAGCGTACACAGATAGGCGACGATGGCCTGCATGTCTTCCATTGGCATATAATTTGCCCCGGCTGGGTCATCGGGCTGGAACTGCGGCATCAGGTTACCAAAACCAGGAACCAGATATTCACCCGGGTGATAAAGCGACCGGCCCAGGTATTCCGCCGGGACTTCGCCGGTGGCCGCGACACGGTTGTTCACGACACGATCGGCCAGCCCATTCTGGTTCGGCCCGGTGACGCCTGTCCAGTCGAGTTCTTCCAGTACATGGCAGCCCGCGCACGGGTACTGCCCGCTGGCGAGAATCTGGAAGCCGCGTGCGACCGGGTCTTCCGGCGGGTTCAACACCACATCCGCTTCCGGGTTGAACCAGGCCAGGTACGTTTCTTCATCCGGATGCACGATAATGCGGGCGCGCATGTCCCCATGGCCGCTGCCGCACAGCTCCGCACAAAAGATGGGGTAATCACCAGGGATGGTGGGTGTAAACCGCACTTCGGTTTCGCGGCCCGGCAGCAAGTCCTGCTTGACACGCATCGCCGGGATATAAAACGCGTGATTGACGTCGGCGGTACTCAGCACCATACGGATCGGCTGGCCGACATACGTGTGCAGTTCGCGCGCGTTCACGGTTAAATCGTCTTGCTCAGGGATGTTATAAGAGAAGGACCAGTTGAAGCGTGCGCCTGTGGCATGGACCACCAGCTCGTTATCCTGGGCGCTGGTGATGCTGACCCACACCTGAAAACTTAGGATACTCAAAATCAGCACGATGACTGCCGGTATGGCAGTCCAGACAAATTCGAGGGTGGCGTTGCCATGCATTGCCACACCATCTTCACGCTCGCCCGGTTTTGCCCGAAAACGGATGACGCTGTAGACAATCGCCCCCTGGACCAGCAGGAAGATTGCGCCACCAATCGCCAGCATGACCTTGAACAGATTATCGACCTGCTGCGATTCCGCAGAAGCCTGCGGTGGCAGGATGAGCGGTGTCGCCTCTGCGATAATCAGGCCCCCCAGAATGAGCAGGGCAAAAGCCGCCACCACCCACAATATGGGGGAACTACTCGTGTTGCTACGCTCGGCATTCATATCGAAGCAATCTCTTTAGAATGGTATGCAAAAGACTGTGGTCAAATCCGGAGAGTTTGCTCTGCCACACCCGCGCACCCTCCAAAAGCCCCCTGCCAGACAAAAAGAATCCACCTGTACAGGGAATGGATTGTTCTATTTTACACAAATCCTGACTTTTAGCAAAGCAAATTCTGTTTTCATCCTGTGCAAATTGCTGCGCAAACTATAGCGCAATAACCGACCTGCGGCCAATATCTGTTTCGAGACATAGGGCGAGCATTTGGTTTTTGCTATAATGAATCCGTTGGCAAATATAAGAGATAAAATGGAGGCCGTATGTCGTCAATCGACGAAAATCTGGCGGGGTTAAAAAGCGGCGACGCACAGGCCCGGATCGACGCCATCCTCAGCATCGAAAAACATAATCAAACCGAAATTCTGCCAGAAGTCGGCACGGTTCTGCGCGACGACGAAGATACCGGGGTGCGCTTTCAGGCAGCCAAGACGCTGGCGCACTTTGCCGACTCATCCACGCTGCCCGAACTGCTCGACGGGCTGCGCGATGTGGATATGTTCGTGCGCGTTCATGTCACCGACGCGCTTATCCGCATCGGCCATGAAGCGATAGACGGTCTGGTGGATGCGCTGCAAGACACCAATGCGGCGGTGCGGCGGGCAGCGGCCAAAGCGCTCGGCAAAATTAAACATGAGGCCGCCATACCCAGCCTGCGCGCAGCAATCCGCGATGAAGACCCGGACGTGCGCCGGTTCTCCGCTCAGGCACTGGGGCGCATCGGCCACGAAAGCACGGTCGATGTGTTGGGCGAGGCGCTGCGCGACCAGGATGTGCGCGTGCGCAAAGTGGCTGCCGGGGCGCTGTGGGATATGGGTGACGTCTCGCTGCCGGTGCTGAAGGACGCTCTCAACGACCCTAACCCGCAGATCGCCATCATTGCCGCCTACACACTGACGAAAATGGGCTATCACGAACCCCCAGAAGAATAGACCCATGACCAACACCCCTGTATCGGCAAGGCAAAGGGTAGCATAATGGTGGATCAACCCCACATTCAGCAACTGCTGGCCGCACTGGATAGTGAAGACACGGACACCGTCCTCGCGGCCATTCATCAACTGGGCCAACAACAGGTCCAGCAGGCGCTGCCGAAGCTGCTTCACTTATCCCAATCCGAAAATGCGCGCATCCGTACCGCCGCGCAGGAAGCCTTGCTGCAATTTGATGAACAGCTTGTGCGGCAGATGGCGGAAGACCTCGATGACCGTGCATTGCTGAGCGATGCCCTGAAATTGCTGGAAGACGCGAACAAAAGGCGGCAGAGGCTGCTGGAGGAAGCCGGGGCAGAAGATACAGGCGCCAGCGAACCCGAACCGGATGCGTGGGACCTGGACGAAGCCATACCCCCACCGCGCCCCATCGCTCCGCCCATGCCCGCTGCCCCGGCCCCGGCAATGCCTAAACCAGAAGTGCCCGGACGCGGACATGCCTATGACGACGAGGACCGTCGCGCATCAAGCAGCAGTGTGGAAACGGTGCAGTTCACGGCCTATTATCCGCGTGAAATGCGGCCTGATGACTGGCAGCCCTTGCAAGCGTACGTCTTTCGGGAATCGGCGGCGGATCAAGTCGCGGCGGATGCGGAAAAACAGCTCGGCATTCTGGATAGTTTCCGGCGTATTCTCGAAAATGCGCGCAGAAACATCGGTGAGGGTGAAACCATCACGGCCACCCCCTGGCTGCCCGGCTTTCAATTTAACCCGCCAACAGTCAGCGTCGGTTTTTATGAAGACTGGCACCGGTTCGAGTTCAAACTGCGGGCGAAGGACGCCCCGCTCAACATAGCGGCCAACGGCTTCCTCACATTCACCGCAGGCGGGGTGATCGTGGCAGATATTCCGATGTCGATTTTTGTCACGCCAGCAGTCGCGCCTGCCCCACCACAGCCCACCGAGCCACGCCCCCTGTACGACACGGTCTTCGCCAGCTACAGCCACAAAGACACGATTGTCGTCGAAAAAGTTGAGGCAGCGGCCAAGGCATTCGGCATGACGTACCTGCGTGATGTCGTGACACTGCGCAGCGGCGAGGACTGGAACGAGGGCCTGAAGACGATGATCGACCAGGCCACCATTTTCCAGATGTTCTGGTCCGTTCATTATGCACAGTCGCCACACTGCCGGGCCGAATGGGAATACGCTGTCAGCCTGGGCCGCGAAAGCCAGCGCTTTATCCGCCCGATCTACTGGCTGCAACCCATGCCGGATCCACCTGCACCTATTCAACATTTGCATTTTACTTACCAACCTGATCTGGTAAAGTAGTAAGCATACATCACGAAACCTGGCGCAGCGGGGAGGACAAATGGCTGTTCTGATTGTGATCATTTTGATTGATATTGTGGTGATGGTACTGGTGATGCGCATGGTTATGGGGGAACCGCCACGCGAACATCCCAAACATCATCCCATGGCGCTGGAAATGGCCCGGCAGGCAGAATCGGTCCAGGCTGCCGAAAAGTTGGAACAGAACCTGGACAAAGCTGAAGAAGCTGCCGAAACCGAAAAATCCAGCTAGGCTAGTCTGGCCGGACACAGCCCGTAAACGAAAAGCTATACAACGCAAACCCGCGTGACCGTACCCGCAGCGTCAGTTCATGCTGTTCGAAATCCGGGTTGTGCACCAGGTTATACATGCGCGGCTGATCGACCAGCACACGCCCTTCCGGAGTCACATCCAGGCCACGATGCGAATCCGGCAAGGGCCGGTCATCCTGCCAGATTTCAACACTCACCGTCTGCGGGTGCAGCATGCGTTCGACAGTTTCGACATGCGGCGTCAGCACAGCGTTGACATCCACCGCTTCATACGGCAGCCGGATAACGCCTTCGGACTGGCCGGCAAATGTCAGAAATTCATTGCCAGCCTGCCAGGCCCCTTCCGTATAAAAGGCCCCACGCAGACGATTATCCGGCATACTGTAAAAGACGGGTGCGCCGCTGGCGTAGCCCTGCGGGTTGCCTAAGGCACCATTGCGCAGCCCGGCAGCCAGTTCCGGCGTTGGCCGGTAGCAGACCGCACCGGGTCGGTCCTCCTCGCGCAGCGGCTGCATCACCGGCGGCAGATCAAGGTCCGGGTTTTCTTCCAGCAGCACCGCCTGAATGGCCCGTTCGAAATCACCGTAGCCACCTTCACCATGACTCTGATACCGAATATAGCCGCGCTGGTCGATCAGGTATTTGCTCGGCCAGAAACGGTTGGCAAAGGCATCCCATGTCTCGAAATTGTTATCCATTAAAACGGGGTATGGAATATCGAGGTCGTGAATGGCGGCTTCGAGCGGCTGGCGTTCGCGGCCAAAGCGGAACTCCGGGGTATGGACGCCGACAATGGTCAGCCCCTGATGCGCATAACGCTGATACCATTCCTTCAGATACGGCAGCGTGCGCAGGCAGTTCACACACGTGTATTCCCAGATATCAACCAAAACCGCCCCACCGCGCAGCCCGCTCATCGTCAGCGGATGTTCCGTATTCAGCCACTGCCCGCGCCCGAACTCCGGCGCACGCACCTGACGCTTGTTCAAAAGACTATCTACCATCGAAAGACTACTCCGCGAATGCAAGTGTGGATCGATAGACCTTTTCTAATTGTAGCGCCACTGCGTCCCATGTGAACTGATTTCTAATGAGCTGCTGACCTTGCTGGCCCATGCGCGTGCGAATCGCGGGGTCTGTCAGCACCAGCCGCAAAGCCGCGCTCAACGGCTGACATTCGGGTTCCACGATCAGCCCGGCACCTTGCTGCGCGACTTCCGGCAGATAACAACCCGGCGAGATTACCACCGGCAGGCCAGCCCCCATCGCCTCCAGCACAACCATCGGCAGACCTTCACCCACCGCAGGCAGCGCGAACATATCTGCGGCTGCATAGGCGGCCAACCGTTCGTTGCCATCCAGATAACCGGTCAGCACGATGTCGTCATCCAGCAGCGGGCGAATACGGTCCAGCATGCCCTCGTCCGGTCCGGCAATCACCAGCCGCGCGCCTTCTACCCGCGCCGCCTTGAATGCCTCGATCAGCACCTCTACGCCTTTGCGCTCGTGCAAGCGACCCATGAACAGGCACACCGGTCCATCGCCCAGGCGGTAGCGCGTTCTGAAGTAAGCCCGGCCATTGAGGTCGGCATAATCATCCGGGTCAATGCCATTGGGGATCACGCTGAAATCCGGCACGCTCGACGCCGAACCAAATGTCTCCCACAGGGCACGGGCATTATCGGCTTCCTGCGGGGTGAGCGCCACGACATGATTGAAGCGCTGCGCTACAGTCGGGCTGAGCATCTTGTCCCACGCCATTTTCATGTGGCTGCGTCCGGTCGTCTGCGCCAGCGTGCCGTGCGGCGATAACACCAGCGGTTTGCTCATTTCGGCAGCAATCGGGGTAACAAGCAGATTTTCCATGGTGCGGAACTCGTGGCAATGGACCACGTCGACCGGTGGCAGCACGGCGCGGGCCAGCGCCTGCATTCTGCCGGGTGTGGATAAATTGAGGCGTCCGCGCAAACGGTGCGAAATATTGGTGGCGTGCAGCACCCGCACGTTATCAATCCGCTCTTCCGGTTGGCCGGAGTAGCGCGACTGAACATCGAGCGCGTCAGTGGTTAATACCGTAACCTGATGCCCCCGCCGTGCCAGTGCGCGGGCCATCCCTTCGACTGAGCGAACAACCCCGCCAAAGGCATAGGCCGGCGCATAATACGGTGTCAGATGCAGAATATTCACGCCGCACGCTTCATAATCGTAATGTGATATTTTATTTTAACATAGCGAGTCAAGGGGCCATCGCAGCCTCAAAGTCATCATTGCTGCTTGCGGATTCGCCGCTTCTGTGCCTTAATCTGGACATACCAACCTGCAAGATAATCACCCATGAAAACCCCGAACCTGACCCACAAATGGCGCACATTATGGCTGCTGTCGCTGGCGGAACTGCTGGCGATGGTCGTCTGGTTTTCGGCATCAGCAGTCACCAATGACCTGGCTGCCCTGTGGGCGCTGGACGAAGCAGGCCGGGCGTGGCTAACCATGTCGGTTCAGATCGGTTTTGTGGTCGGGGCGTTGGGGTCCGCCATTCTCACCCTGGCGGATCGTATTCCGGCGCGGCACTTTTTTATTGTGGCGACCTTCCTCGCCGCCGCCGCCACCGCGCTCATCCCCTTTCAGGCAGACTCGCCCGCCAACGCGTTGATCCTGCGCTTCCTGACGGGCGTTTTTCTGGCGGGTGTCTATCCGGTGGGGATGAAGATCATGGCGACCTGGACGCAGGCGGATCGCGGCCTCGGCATCGGCCTCCTCGTCGGCGCACTAACCATTGGCTCGGCAGCACCGCACCTGCTGAATGCACTGGGCGGCATCGGCGAATGGCAGCGTGTCCTGTGGGTGGCCGCCGGGCTGGCGGCGCTGGCGGGTGTTATCGCAGCGTTCTTTGTATATGAAGGCCCCTACACGGCCAGAGCGTCCCGGTTCCGGTTGGGAGACATCCGCCATATCGTCACTGACAGGCAGGTGATGCTGGCAAACCTGGGCTATCTGGGCCACATGTGGGAGCTTTACGCGATGTGGGCCTGGCTGTTTGCTTTTCTGACCGCCAGTTTCGCCATTCAGGGCACGGACTCGCGGTGGGCAGGACTGGTGACCTTTCTGGCAATCGCCAGCGGTGGAATCAGCAGTGTCGTGGCAGGCAAGCTGGCCGACCGCATTGGGCGTCCAACCGTGACCAGTGTCTCGATGGCGATAAGCGGCTTATGCGCCCTCGTCATTGGTTTGTTCTTTGGCAGCAACGTCCTGCTCGTTTCGGCTGTCGCGCTGATATGGGGGTTCTTTATCGTCGCGGACTCGGCTCAATTCTCTGCCAGCATCAGCGAACTGGCCGACAAGCGCTTTGTGGGCACGGCGCTCACCCTGCAAACCAGCATGGGCTTTTTGCTTACGCTGTTTACAATCCGCATCATCCCCACGCTGGAACGTCTGCTGACGTGGCACTGGGCGTTCACATTTCTGGCGATTGGCCCGGTCATCGGCATCGTTGCCATGCAGTTGCTCAGGCGCAGCATTCAGCAAACCACCAACGCATCGAACTGAGCACAAACGCGCACCGAAAGTCAATCCGGTTTCGCGATCCAATTCTTCCCCCGCTACAATAATCTTGATGGGGCATGACGGGCACGTGGTATGCTATAATAACTAGAACAAATAAGCGTATAACAGGTGGGAGAAACGGTTTATGCCATTTATCGAAGCGCCCACAACCTTTTATCTGGGCAAACGTTACGACCCGGCCCGGCACCGGCTGGCCGATGAGGTCGTCTATTATGACTCACGCGATCTGACGACCCACGCTGTTGTGGTGGGCATGACCGGCAGCGGCAAAACCGGCCTGTGCATTTCGCTGCTCGAAGAAGCTATTCTGGATAATATCCCGGCCATTGTCATCGACCCCAAAGGCGACATCACCAACCTGCTGCTCACATTCCCGGAGCTGCGCCCGGAGGATTTCCGCCCCTGGGTCAATGTCGATGATGCCCGCCGCGCCGGGCTGGATGTACCGAATTTCGCCGCCGACACCGCCAATCGCTGGCGGGAAGGGCTGGCCAGCTGGGGCATCGTGCCGGACCGCGTCAAGTGGCTGAACCTCGCCGCGCAGTACAGCATCTACACGCCGGGGTCCGACGCCGGTCTGCCGATCAGCATTCTGGCGTCCTTGCGCGCCCCGCGCACAGGCTGGGCGGGTAATGAAGAGGAAAACCGCGAACGCATCAACGGCACCGTTACCGCCCTGCTGGCGCTCATCGGGCTGAATGTCGAGCCAGTCAAGGACCGTGAACATGTGCTGCTGGCGAATATCTTTGAACACGCATGGCAGCGCGGCATCGACCTGACCCTTGAAGAGATTATCCGCCAGGTGCAGCAGCCGCCGTTCGAGAAACTGGGCGCGGTTGGCGTCGATGATTTCATGTCGGAGAAAGACCGCTACAAACTGGCGATCAGCCTGAACAATATCATCGCCTCACCCTCATTCCAATCATGGATTCAGGGTGAGTCGCTCGATATTCAGAATCTGCTGTACCAGCCGAATGGCCGCCCGCGTGTCTCCGTCTTTTACATTGCCCATCTATCCGAGCCAGAGCGTCAGTTCATCATCACGCTGATCCTCGAAAACATGCTGGGGTGGATGCGTACCCTCAGCGGCACGACCAGCCTGCGCGCCCTGCTCTATATCGACGAGATGTTTGGCTACTTCCCGCCGTACCCGAAAAACCCGCCAACCAAGGAGCCGATGCTGCGCCTGCTGAAACAGGCCCGCGCTTTTGGGCTGGGGTTGATTCTGGCAACGCAGAACCCCGGCGATCTCGACTACAAGGGCCTAACCAACGCCGGGACGTGGTTTATCGGACGATTGCAATCGCAGAATGACCAAAAACGCGTCATGGCCGGGCTGGAATCGATGGCGACGGCAGAAAACGGCATGAACTTGCAAGCTGTCGAACGGTTGATCGCGGACATCGAACCGCGTGTCTTCCTGATGCACAACGTCCATGACACGGGCGGGCCGGTGCTGGTGCACACCCGCTGGGCTATGAGCTACCTGCGCGGGCCACTGACACGGCAGCAGGTCAGCATCCTCATGGCGGGGCAGCGCCAGAACCTGCTGCAAAAACTGGCTGCCGAATCCGCCTATTACCAGCAGGGGGGCTACAATCAGGCCCCGGTTCAGGCACAGGCAACCCAACAGCCGAATGGATTCCAGGCATCACCACCACCAACGCTGCCGGGCCAGCAGGCCGCCCCACCGCCTACGATGCCCGGTTTTGGCGCACGCGGCGGCGCCTCAACGCAGAATGCACCGGTTCCAACGCCGCAGAAGAATATTGCGCGCGTCAATGGCTTTTCGGCCAGTCAGCCGCCGGTGCCATCCAGCATCGACCAGTACTTCATTCCGCATCAGATGAGCAGCCAGCAAGCACTTGCCACGTGGCAGCAGCGCACGGGGTTTATGGTTCAGGCTGCCGACCAGGCAGTGCTGGCCTATCGTCCGGTCGTTCTGGCGCAGGCTGCGGTGCGCTATCAGGACCGCAAAACCGGCGTGTTTACCGCCCGCTACTACAATTACCGTATCCCGGACCTGGACAAGAACGGACTGCTGCATTGGGATGACTATCAGGCCCAACCGCTCGACACGCGCAATGTTTCCACCCAACCGCTGGCGAATGCCGTCTACGGTGAGCTAACGCCGGGCATGACTGACTCCAAACGAATGACCGCCCTCAAGCGGGAGCTGATTGACGTACTGTACAACACAGCCCGGTTGGCGGTGCCGCACAACCCAACGCTCAAGCTGTATGGCGACCCCAACGTCGACGACAGCGAGTTTTACGCTCAGGTCGCCCAGGTGGCACGGGAACAGCGCGACACCGAAATCGACAAAATCACGGCCCAGTTCGAAAAGGTCATCGACAAGCTGGAAGATCAGCGCGAACGCAAGGAACGTGAACTGAGCGCGGAACGCAAGGAACTGGCAGACCGCAAGCGTGAACAAACCTTTACGACCGGCGAGGCGTTCTTCAGTCTGCTGAAGGGCCGCACCACTTATACTCTGTCACGCACCAGTCGTGCCCGGCGCTACACCCGCCAGACCGAGGAAGATTTGCAGGAAAGCATCGACGTGCTGCGCGAACTCGACCAGGAAATGGACGACGTCGAACAGCGTTTCGAGGCCGAACTGCGGCAAGTCAACGAAAAGTGGGCGCAGGTGGCCAACGATGTGCAGGAACACCTGATCACACCCTATAAGAAGGATATCCACATCGAGTTGTTTGGCGTGGGTTGGCTGCCACACTGGTATGCGGAGGCCGGGGGTCAGCCGGTGCTGCTGCCCGCCTTCTAGTGCAGGATCGCAAAGAATCTGCAAACAGACTGTTATTGTAGATTAAGGCCCCCTGGTTTAGTATCAGATGAAAAGTCTTAACAAATCAGGGGGCTTGACATGCCAGACGGCAAGATTCTGACCATTGGGCGTCACATTCTTGACCAGCAGAAACTTTATCCTCATGCGACCGGTGCGTTCACCGGCCTGCTGCACGACATCGCCCTGGCGGCCAAGCTGATTGCTCAACAAACCACCCGCGCCGGGCTGCTCGATATTCTGGGCGCCACCGAAGGTGAAAACATCTATGGCGAACGCCAGCAAAAGCTTGACCTGTTCGCGGATCGCGTCATCTTCCAGATGAACGACCATACCGGGCGGCTGTGCGTGATGGGGTCCGAGGAGAGCGAAGAACTCATCCCGATTCCTGATCAGTTCGAAGCCGGGAAATATGTCCTGCTGTTCGACCCGCTGGATGGCTCCAGCAACATCGATGTTAATGTCTCGATTGGCACCATCTTCGCCATTCACCGCAAAATCTCGGCGGGCGAACGCGGCACCCTCGAAGATGCGCTGCAACCGGCCAGCAAACTGGTCGCCGCCGGTTACGTCATTTATGGGTCGAGCACCATGCTGGTGTACAGCACCGGGCAGGGCGTGCATGGCTTCACGCTCGACCCCAGTGTCGGCGAGTTCCTGCTCAGCCATGAAAATATTCAGATGCCGCCCACGCCGAAGTATTACAGCGCCAATCAGGGCTACACCAAAAAATGGACACCGGGCATACAGGCGTACCTGAACTGGCTTCAGGGGCTGGATTCGGATGACCACGAACCGCTTGCCGGACGCTATATCGGTTCACTGGTGGCGGATTTCCATCGCAATCTGCTGCGCGGCGGCGTGTTCCTGTATCCCGGCGACATGAAGGAACCAGCCGGGAAGATGCGACTGATGTTCGAAGCCCAGGCGCTGGCCTTCATCGCCAATCAGGCCGGGGGTTACGCGTCGGACGGCGTCGGCAGCATCCTGGACATTCAACCGCATGACCTGCACCAGCGTGTACCGCTGATCGTGGGCAACCGCGATCTGGTCGAAACAGCAGAAAACTTTATCCGCGAACACGATAACGAGTGGGTCAAAACCTATCTGCCGATTCGGCAGGGACATACACGCTAGCCCTACGCCAGGGCGTCGAACGTTGACTCTGTATCGCAGGACGCTTATAATCGCCGCCGTTATCCGGGGGTTTATATTCTGGCGGGACTGTGCTAGGCTCTCCTGATGACAGCCGTCCGAATGGTGGAGTAATAGAATGCGGCGAGCAACGCTCTGGTTACTGCTGGTTTTCATGCTGGCTGGAACGACCCTGATGGTCAGTTCGATCAGCGCGCAGGAAGAACTGCTGCGCAACCCCAGCCTTGATGAAGGCTCTTTCGGGCCATATACCACACGTCGGGGTGGCGAGTTTCCCATTTATCTGCCGGAAGCGTGGAACGCCTGGCTAGCGCCACAATCCGGGGATTTTTATAACCGGTCAGATCGCACGACGATCAACCCGCATCCTGGCCCCGGCCCCAGCCCTGTTCAGGGCAATCGGGCGGTCAGCGTGAGCTGCGGCTTTGTGACGTGTACCGCTGCGATTTATCAGCAGGTTTCTGTGCCGGAAGGCGAAAATATCACGGCCAAAGCCTGGTCACAGGTTAAGGCCTGCAATATCCCGAAAGACGCCGATAACTGCGGCTCTGCGGTCGAATCCGGTTCGCAGACACGCATCGGCATCGACCCGAATGGCGGCACCAACCCCAGCGACTCCGATATTGTCTGGTCTGGCTGGGTGCAGCCGCACGACCAGTGGCTGGAAAGCACCGTCAGCGCCACCGCGACTGGCACGACCGCGACGCTCTTTTTGTACTCAACGCAGTCGAATACGGCTGATCTGAACCGTACCTACTGGGATTCAACAAGCATGCAGATTGGAGGGTCTGGTGGCAGCAGCCAAAATGCCACGCCGATCCCAACCGTGCCGCCGTCGGTGCCATTTGTGGTGCCACAACCACCGCAGCCGGATGGCTCGCTGGTGCATACCGTGCAGCCCCAGGACACGCTCGATAGTATCGCGTTCGCCTATGGCATGACCCGGACCGAACTGCTGCAACTGAACACCGATATTTCTGATCCGCGCATTCTGCGGCTGGGCCAGGAAATTGTCATTCGCGAAGCAGCCGAAGGTGGCAGCGAAGGCATCAACCTCGAAGAAGAAGTCGATGAAGACGCCGAGCCAGGTGACGAAAGCACCGCCGAAGCCGATGCGGACAGCACGGATGAACCCGATGCCCCGGTCGAGGAAGAACCCGCCGCTGAAGAAACAGATGAAGCGGAGCCGGACGACGAAGGCGTCGCCGTGGCCGAGGCGGATGCACCTGATGACGAGGAAGCAGAACCCGAAGTTTCCCCCGCCACGCTGACACCAGCGCCGGTGGTTTCGGCAGAAGATGTGCTGTCTGGCGATGATCTGGCGGCATTGGGCGCGACAGTCTGTGTGCAGCTGTTTGAAGACACCAACCAGAACCGCATTCAGGAACCCAATGAAACCCTGCTGGCGGGCGGCAATATTCAACTGACCGGACTGGATAACCCGGAAGTAACCAACAGCATCGACACGGACGGTGTTTCCGAACCGCACTGTTTTGAGGACCTGGCGGCAGGTCGTTATGTGGTCGCCGCCAGCGCACCCGCCAACTATGGTCTGACCTCGCCTGACCAGATGCGGCTGCAAGCGGTCGCCGGGACGCGGCTGAATGTCAGCTTCGGGGCGGCTGAGGGTGTCGTCGCTGTAGAACCGCCACCGGCAGACTCCGCCGATGTGGCCGAGGTGGATGCCCTGCCCGAAACCCAGGCCCAGCCTGATTCCCTGCAAGATCTGTTCGCCATCAGCGGGCTGGTCATCTTCGGGCTGGCGGGCGTGGTTCTGCTGGGTGGGATCGGTCTGACCTTGTTCTTGCGCGGACGCTAACCGGGCTGGAGGCTATTCAAGATGATCTACCGCATCAGCATCGCGATTCTGCTGCTTCTGACAATGAGCAGCACTGCTATGGCACAATCCGGCGGGCAGTTCTGTGTGCGTTCGTTTGAAGACCGCAACGCCAACGGGACCATCGACGCGGGCGAACCCCTGCTCACAGGTGGCGTCAGTGCCGACCTGCTCAATGCGGAAAATGTGGTGGTCGCCAGCGCACTGCTGTCCGAATCACCGACGGCTGCACAGGGCGTCATCTGCTTTCAGTTCCTGTCGCCGGGCCAGTACACCATGATCGTGACCAGCGCGGACTATGCGCCCACCACGCCCAACACGGTGACAGCCGCTATCAGCGAAGGCACACTGCCGACCGTTGTCGAATATGGCGGGCAGCGCATGACAGTGGAAACCGCAGCGGATTCAACCACATCTACAGATCCGGTTGCAGGCTTGTCGCAGATTGCCAACCTGGACCGCAGCGCCCTGCCCCGCATCGTCCTCTCGGTGCTGGGGTCGCTGGTGGCAGTCGCCGGCATGATCGTACTCGGTTCCATCATTTACCTGCTGTTCCTGCGCCGTCCGTCACAACCACAACCGGTGCCAGCCTACTACCCACCGCCAACGCCGACACCCGGCAGCATGGAACCCGTTGACCTGGACGACTTGCCTGAGGACGACGACGAACAGAGCTAAACCGCTGTTCTGACAACGTGACATATTGCACTACCTGCCCTGTGGCTGGCTTCGTACACTGAAAGTACACAAGCAACAGGAGTAGGCAGCCATGTATGTCAAGATCAACCGCAATGTGTGTGATCACCAGTTGGCGATCTGTGAACGTTGTCTGGGCCGTTTTCTGGATTATCCGCTGGGTTATGAACGGCAGTGCTTTGAAGAACTGCGCGATGACGGCAGCGACCTGCTGACAATCGAACTGCATACCGGCGACCGCGATTTGCTGCTGGTGCTGGATGCCAACCAGCGTCACCTGCTGGCCGGTGAAGGCTGGGCAAAGTTCATGAATTTTGCGGTGCCAACCCATCGCCAGAAAACGGAAAAACCATCATAGCGCCGGATAACTGGCAGCTTGCCTGAACCAAAAGGTGCAGCCAGGGGATTTCTGCGCGGTCGCACACACCACGCGGTGCATCGCTGACCGGGCGCAGATAATATTCCAGCCACGTCCCCTCAGCGACCCACCCACTGGTGCCACCGTCCAGCTCGATCCGCCACCACGACAGACCGCCATTGCAGCTTGGCCCGGCCAACACCTCAAACACATTCCCGGCGTACAACAGCCGTACCTCGCCCGTGCCGACGGCGGGCAACGCACGCAGCCGCAGCTGGTCGATGCCGGGGGCCACTTCTCCCTGCCCACCAATCACCAGACGTGGCAGCGGCGCATCCGGGCACCATTTTTCCTGCGCCATCGCCGGTCCCGCCAAAATCATCAACATCCCAATCACACACACAACAATCTGCCGCATCACGACCTGTCATTCCATCGCGCCGATCACCCTGCCAGCATAACGCGGATACGGCTGGGCAACAATGATTCCTCTATCCAACCCGTGCCCGCAGCGGTATCATAAATAACCTTTGTTGATCATACGCACAGACCTTCCATGACCAACTTCGCCAACGAAGCCGATGCCGTAACCTACATCTTTCAATCCATGCGCAAACTGCGCGGCCAGACTCGCCCGCCGGATGACGTAGGCCGTGACCCCACGCCGACCCGCCGCCTCATCGAAGTGCTCGACCTGCTGGCCATACGGCGGGAATATGTGGTTGTCACAGGCAGCAAGGGCAAAGGCAGCACCACCGCCATGACCGCCAAACTGCTGCAATATCTGGGGCACCGGGTCGGCATGATCACCAGCCCGCACCTGATTAGCTGGCGCGAGCGCATCCGCGTCAACGGACGGGCGATCCCGGAAGCAGATTTTGTGCGTATTGTGGGGGAGCTGGCGCCATCAATTGACCGCATCGAAGCCACCCTCAGCGAGACACAGTACTTCAGCCCAACCGGCATATTTCTGGCGATTGCGCTGCGCTGGTTCGACGAACAACGGGTGACCGTTGGCGTGCTGGAAGTCGGGCGCGGCGGCCGCTTTGACGATATCGCGCTGGTGCCCAACAAACTGTCGCTGTTCACGCCGATTACCCTGGAACATGCGTACTGGCTGGGGCCCACGCTGGAGCGCATCGCCTGGCACAAAGCGGGCATCATCACGCCATACAGCCGTGCCTACAGCGTGCCGCAAGCGCCGCAGGTGATGCAGGTGCTTTCGACCGAGGCCGACCTGCGCGACGCTCAGTTCGACTGGATCGCGCCAATGGACATGGCCAAATATATCGGCCCGGCAGAAAACGGCCTGCGGATGCGCCTGTCCCGCTACGGCGAGATCATCCTGCCCCTGCGCGGGCGCTACCAGTTGATCAATGCCACGCTGGCCAGCATCGCCGCAGGTGATGTCCATGCCCGGCTGGGCGGCATCCCACATGCCTCTGCCGAATACATCGAACGAATTCGCGCTGGGCTGGCCGCTGTGCAATGGCCGGCACGTCTGCAAAAGATGCAGGATTCGCCAGCGATCTACCTGGATGGGGCTATCAACGGCGAATCGGCCCGGTCGGTCGTGGAAAGCCTGCGCGAAAGCTGGACACAACCATTCATCAGCATTGTCGCCGTGCCGGATGACAAGGAATATGCCGAGGTCTACGCCGCGCTCGGCCCGGTCAGCACGGCGCTCATTCTGACAGAAACCGACCGCAACCCGATTCTGAGCTTTCCATCCGCCGAGGAAGCCACCGCCAGCGCCCGTGCGCATAACGCGGATGTCACGCACATACCCCGGCTCGAAGACGCGCTGGAACTGGCGAAAAGTCGTGCCGGAACCAGCGGCACGATTCTGATTGTCGGCACCCATTCGATTATGGCCGACGTAACGCTGCTGTTTGGCTGCTCCTACGAGGTCATTTAGTATGTCCGATCTGTACTTCACCTGCGACTGGACGATCCGTCCGGCGGTCAATTATGTGCGGCTGGTGGGCATCACCCGCGAACTGGACTGCGAACTGGCCGTCATCCACGCCAATTACGTCACGCCGGACCGCCGTGTGCTGATGCGGTTCGCGCTACGTGTACCGTCGCAGGCCGCCTTTGACGAATTTCTGGAAAAAGTCGGGCATGCCATCGGGCTGACAGGCTGGCAAAGCAGCAGCAGCGCCGTGTACGAACTGGCCCAGCCGCTTGATCTGCACCTGATGGATGCGGATTTACTTACCCGCTGGATGGACGCCATGCACGCCTATGGCCTGCACAACCAGTCGTTGCAGGAGGGCGAATGAGCACTGAGAGCCTGATGTGGCTGCTGCCCATCCTGTGGATGCTGCACAACATTGAGGAACTGCTGCTGTTCAAGCGCTGGCTGCTGAAAAATCGCGAGATGATCGCGGGGCGCTTCCCACGTACAGGCCGGTTGATTCTGCCTGTGCTGGACGCGGTAACGACACCCATCCTGATGGTCGCCGTTGCCGAGGAATTTGTGCTGCTGAGCCTGATCACGCTGATCACGGTTGAGGCGGGCTGGTATGCGGTGTTTGCCGGGTTCATCGTCGGCCACACGCTGCATGTGGGGGTTCATATCGCGCTGGGGCTGAAGCTCAAGCAGTATGTGCCAGCGGTCGTCACAGCGGCCCTGACCCTGCCCTACAGCGTGGTGGTGCTGTATACGCTGGCCACCCGCGGCCTGATTGACCTGGGCGGGGTGATCTTCTGGTCAGTGTGGGCCTCGATTTTTCTGGTGGGCAACGTCATCCTCAGCCATTTTCTGGCGCGCAAGTTTGACCGCTGGCTGCGCCGCGTCTATGCCTGATCACCCCTGGTTCTCGAAATCATCTTACGCGGCGCGCATTATTCATCTTTGCTTTTGTACTTCAGCATGCGAAACAGCCCTTTCGACGGTTTGTAAACCTGGTCAGGATATTTTTCGACCAGCTTCCAGACGCACCCGTTGACCGTTTTAGGATGAAATTCGGAGTCTGATTCCTCGATCATGGCGCGCAGTTCTGACCAGCGGATGCCTTCCGGGTGCTGGTCGAGCAACTCAAGTGCTTTCGCGTTGATCCGATGGGTGACTTTTGAGGAATCCATACGACTCACCTTTCCAATAAATTTCTCAAGTGCTGGCGTTCAATGTACGTCCGTTGATGCAGGCGTCGCGAACCCCATCCTATCAGCTAGTACAGGGCGCACACACGGGCGCGCCCCTACACGTATCCTTTCGAAGCGTCAAATGACGCAATGGCTTTTGACTGCCAACTGATAACTGTCGACTGACAACTATCTACCTAACTACACGTCAGATCATCCGGCGTGGTAGCTTCGGCCCAACGGCGTTCAAATTCCGCAATGTACTGCGCCGCCAGCACACGATCCTGAATGATGACCATGTTCTCGTCGTTGGATTGGGTGGCATTAGCAGAGAAATTGAAAGACCCCGTTAGAACAGTGTCATCATCAATAATGAACACCTTATGGTGCAGGATATAGCGGTTGCCATCCTGGCGCACCGGCAGCCCGGCGCAGAATAACGGCGTCAGCTGGCTGAACGAGGTTTCGCTGCCGACTGTTTCGAAGATGCCCTGCACCTGCACGCCTGCCTCTGCCCGGCTCTGAATCTGGTCGCCAATCTGGGCCACGGTGAACGAAAAGGCCATGAACCGGATACTGTGTTCTGCCTGTTCAAGCTGGTTAATGATCGCGGTCAGCACATCGTCTTCAGGGGCAAAGATGATCTGAATCGGGGTGCCGTCCTGATTATAGGTGGTACCGTTACCAGTGGTTGAGCGCGGCCCGAATTCACGCCGTTCAAACATCTCGTTGAACTCGGCCTGATAGCTTTCGACCGCGCGCCGTGACCGGATCATCAGGGCATTGTTATTGTTGCGGTACGTCCCGTTAACGGTGTAATTCCACGACCCGGTCCAGACAACGCTGCCGTCAATAATCATGAATTTGTTGTGCATCAATGCCGACCGGCTGTCATCGACCACCGGTATGCCAGCCGTGACAAACTGATTGAGCGTGGTGTCATCGTCTTCGATACCGGCATCATCATCGGTCACGACACGCACGCGCACACCGCGATCATGGGCCGCCAGCACCGCTTCAGTCAGCAGTTCGTTGTTGAATTCATACGCCGCGATGTCGAGTGTACCCCGCGCGCCGTTAACCGCATCGACCAGCGCGCCATCAATGCCGCCGGTGTAAAGCGTCGAATCGCTGCTGCCGGTGGGTGCGGAAAAGTAAACCTGCCAGAAACCATACTGCGCCCCAAATCCCTGCGGAATCGAGATCGTCACCAGGCTATCTGGCAGATCAACAATGGCAGTACCGCCGGGCGCTGTCGTCACAACCGGGTCGGGGGTTGGGGTATCCAGGCCACCGCCAAAGAACGAGACAATCGCCGCGATAATGACCACAATCAGAGCCAGAATGGTCCCCAGAAAGGAACGGCTTCCGGTCTGTGGGCTGTTTTTCTTTGACATGATGACCTTTCTACGTAGATGGCTGCTGCCCACTCATCACCAGCGTGATAAGCAGGCGTACATTGTCATGGTTGTCTGGCGCGGCAGACCGCCGCACATATAAGGAGAGGTTATCCGCCGGGATAGGCAGGCCAACCTGCGCCGCGTTTTCCGCAATCCGGTTCAGCGCGATTTCGACATCCTCCGGCGGCAGCATGTGCAACCGCCCGGCCAGCCGGTTCATCCGCCGGATCAGGTCAATGAGCGCGTCATAGGCTGCATCAAACGAGGCGTCGTCCATATCCAGCGACGCCAGCCGTTCGATCTGTTCCTCGGCCCATTGCAGCAGGATCTGTGCGTCCGAATCGGATAACTCATCACGCGTACGCGGGTTTTCATACAGGTTTTGGATGGCCCACATGGCCTGTTCTTCAGACATCATTCCTCCCATGCCGCATGAATTTTATCACACAACATTACCGCTGTCGCTCTGTACAGTTAATGCTAAACTAGAAAGAAACGGAGTCAATTCATCAGCGAAAACTATGCAGCAGACCAAAGCTTTAATCCAGCGGGTGCGCCGCATCGACGCCCGGTACCAGCACATTGATCTCGGCATCGAAGAACAACTCGGTGACATCAAACCCGGCCAATCGCTGCTGGTGCGCCAGGGCGATAACTGGCAGCCGTACCTGCGCGAACACTGGTGGCCCGTCCGCATCACCTCGCATACGCTGGTGGTGGAACGCCCCGGCCACATCCATTACGAGCCGGGCAGTTTTGTCAACGTGCTGGGGCCGGTCGGCCAGTTTTTCCGCTTTCGGCGCAGCCTGCGTCATGTGCTGCTGATCGCCTATGACACGCCAGCCACACCGCTCATGTCGATGATTCCCATGCTGATTGCGAACCAGACCGGCGTAACACTGGCGCTGATGGGGGAAGCTCGCGGCTACCCGACCTCGAATCTGCCGCCCCAGGTCGAAATTATACAGGGCGAAGCCGATCTCGAATGGGAAAACCGGGTGATGACAATTGGCCTGGCCGATCAGGTTTTTGCGGTGGTGCGCCCGGACGATGAGATTCGCCGCTTCCGCGAGGTCTGGCAGATATTCACCGACCAACGCGCTGACATCCGCAAGAATTACCTGTTCGGCGTCTTCCAATCGATTCAGCCTTGCGGGGCCGGGGCGTGCCAGGCCTGTATGGTGCGGCTCAACAGCGGCACGGCGCTGCTGTGTACCGACGGCCCCACGCTTGACCTGACACAGGTAAAGCTGACATGACACTGCGTTCGGTGGTCGCTTTTTTCGCTCATCCAGACGACGAAACGGTGCTGGCAGGCGGCCTGATTGCACTGCTGGTGCAGCAAGGGATTGCAGTGCATGTGGTATGCGCGACGCGCGGTGAAGGCGGTGAGCTGGGCGAGCCACCGGTTGTGCCCGATCATACTCGTCTGGGTGAAGTCCGCGAAGCCGAATTGCGTTGTGCTGTCGAAACCCTCGGTGCCAGCCTGACCCTGCTCAATTATGTCGATCCACTGATCGGCCCGGATGATGTCCTGTACCCGTTTGATGCGGACATCGGCACACTGGCCCGGCAGTTTGTCCACATCGCCCGGCAGCGCAGCGCCAACCTGCTGCTGACGCATGGCGGCGACGGTGAATATGGACATCCGGCGCATCAACTGGTCAACCGGGCGGTGCTGGAAGGCACCCGGCGGATGCTGCCGCGCACACTGGTCTATACCGTTGCGGCCTCTGTCCCGAATATCGAGGATCGCCTGTGGAACCAGAGCGAACCGGCGCATTTCGCCCTCGACATCCGCCCCTGGGCCGAACGCAAGATCGCAGCAATGGAATGTCACCGCACGCAGCACGCGCTGTTTCGGCGGCGCAAACAGTTGCGCACCGTTGCCGAAGCCCTGCGCACCGTAGAATCTGTCCGGCGCCAACTGCCAGACACACATGGCGAACCACCGGATGACGATTTTGCCCGTTTGCTGCGCACCGCCGGGGCGTGGCGACCATGAGGCACAAAGGAAGTACGCCATGACGATTGAAATTACCCGTTCCGGCAAGGAATCGCTGTTCATCAACACGCCGGTCATGCCTGCGTCGGGCATTTTTGGCTTTGGCGATGTCTACCGGGGCATTATCGACATCGAGCATCTGGGGGCACTCGTCACTAACCCGGTGACGTATCAACCGTGGCATGCCGCCAACGGCACCCGCGTTATTCCGCTGGATGCTGGCGTGCTGGTGCATACCGGCCTGCCCAACCCCGGCATCAGCAAAGTGCTGTCGCATTACCGCACGGCCTGGAGCAAGCTGCCCGTGCCCGTGATTATGCACATCGTCGCCACCACGCCGGACCAGGTGGCCCGCTGCGCCAGCCGCATCGAAGCGGAGGATGTCGTCGCCGGCATCGAGCTGGGCCTTAACGACGACACCGGCCCCCACGCCGCAGAGGACTTTGTTGAGGCGGCCATCCGCTACACCGAAAAACCATTGCTGGTGCGCCTGCCAATGCAAAGCGCCTACGAACTGGCCGAACCGGTTGCCAATGCCGGGGCCGGTGGACTGGTGATTTCCGCGCCGCCACGAGGCACCGCCCGCGACCCGTATTCGGGCAAACTGGTGCCGGGGCGCATCTACGGCCCTTTGGTCAAGCCGATGGCGCTGCGCATCGTGGGGCATCTGGCCGGGCGCATCGACATCCCGATTGTAGGCGCCGGGGGAATCCACTCGCCAGCCGACGCACGCGATTTTCTGGAAGCCGGGGCGCGTGCTGTCCAGGTGGATGCGGTGACGTGGGTCGAACCCAAAATGCTGGAGATCATCGCCCGCGACCTGGGTGGCCTGACCGTCACCCGCGCCAGCGATGCGATGGGCGATGAATGGTACATGGGCATGAGCGACAGCACCCTGGCCCGCCGCCGGGAAGCGCTGCGCGGCGAGGATGACTGACGCACACCCTGCCAATCATCCTGTGATATACTCGTGGCATCATCTTTGTCATTATTGCCTGAGTATAAGGTCATATGACTGCAATCGAGCAACACCCCATCAGCCTCGCCAAAATTACCTGGACAGACCCGAAGACCGAAGAAACGCGGGAGTTCGTGCTGACCGAAGGTGCGACCGCGTCGATTGGGCGGATGGAAAACAACGACATCTGCATACCGGAGCAGCACGTCTCGCGGCAGCACGCGGTCATCAATTATCGCGATGGCGTCTTTATGATCACCGATCTGGGCAGCGCCAACGGCACCTTCGTCAACGACCGCCAGCTCGACGGCGCCTTCCCACTGGCCAGCGGCGACGAGGTGCGGCTGTACGTACCGGTGCTGCATTTTTCGGCCACCGTCACGCCCGAAGATGAACGCCACGCACAGGAGCATGGCACCTTGATTACACCCACCAATGGCACCGGCAAAGGCAAACTGATTATCACCACCGGCCCGCAGGAAGGCCAGACCATTCCGCTGCTGCTGAAGAAGATCACGGTTGGGCGCGCCACCAGCAAAGCCTCGTGGGAAGTCGCGCTGCAAGACCCGGCAGTCTCGCGCCCGCACGCCCAGCTTGAACTGATCGACAATGTGTGGACGATCCGCGATATGGGCAGCGCCAACGGCACAATGGTCAATGGCTCACCGGTCAGCGAAAAAGGCCGCCATCTGAGCGATGGTGACCTGATTGCTTTCGGCGCGACGCTGGTGCTGTTCCGCGAAGCGTAGCGCCATCACGGGTACTTGTGGATCACCGCCCGCATCGCTTCGTGCAGATGCCCGTTGCTGGCGATCAGTTCCTTGCCATCGAGCCGCGCCTCGCCGCCGCTGTAATCGGTGACTTTACCACCCGCCTCCCGCACGATCAGAATACCGGCCATACAATCCCACGGATTTAAGCGGTTTTCCCACCAGCCATCCAGCCGCCCGCAGGCCACGAAGCTCAGGTCCAGCGCCGCCGACCCGAAGCGCCGCATCCCCCGCGTTTGCGACAGAAATTCGACAAATGGCTCCACATTTATGCGTTTTTGGCTGGGGACATCATAGGGGAAGCCGGTGCACAAAATCGCACTTTCCAGCATAGGGGCCGCTGATACATGAATAGACTCACCATTCCGGGTCGCCCCCTGCCCGGCAGCCGCACTGAACAATTCGTTCGACACCGGGTTGAGCACCACGCCAACCAGCGGCTTCAGGTCACGGTCGGTCAGGGCAATGCTGATAGAAAAGAAGGGGATGTTGTTGGCAAAGTTGATGGTGCCATCGATAGGGTCGATAAACCAGAAATAGTCCGCCTCATCTGCCGGCGCGCCCATCCCGCCGCCTTCCTCGCCGACAATATGATGACCGGGGAAATGTTCGCACAGCGCATCCACGATCAGCTTTTCAGATGCCTTGTCCGCATCCGTGACAATATCGAAGACGGAGGCTTTGGTTTCCTCCAGATGAGGCTGATTATAATGCTGCAACACAATGGCACCGGCTTGATGGGCGATGCCCGTTACCGTACCGCGTATGACCTGTAAATTCATCCCTGCTGCTCCGTTCTGTTTCGGGTAACAGCCTTATTGTAAACGAAGTGACTTACAGGTTGTATTCCAGAAGCGCCACCGAATCGATGTAATAGGTTTGCGGGGCAAGGTCAATCGGCTGAACTGTCCGCAGCACATAACCCTGATTGCACAGGCGTCGGGCGTCGCGGGCCAGGGTCGCCGGGTCGCTGGACACATAGACCAGTCGCGGTATTTTCATTTCGGCCAGCAGGTCAACAGCATCGATGCTCAGGCCTTCACCGGGCGGGTCCAGCACCGCCGCGTCATATTCATCTTCGAGGTCAGGCAGCACCTCCTCAACCGGGCCTTCGATCAGGTCTACATTTTCAAAGTCTGCCAGGTTGACTTCGGCGTCGGTGACGGCAGGCGGGTAACTATCGACCAGCGTGACGAGGTCCGCCTGATGGGTCAGAAAAGCGCTGAAGACCCCCACGCCGCCGTACAAATCCAGCACCGATTCGATGCCTGTCAGTTCAAGCATCGACAGGACCACCTGCACCAGCCGGGGAATCTGGGCCACATGCGGGCGAAAATCGCTCCCGGCAGTGACACGGAATGACTGCTCATTCACGAGGTAGCGCGAATGCGAGTCGCCGATCAGGTTCACCGGTTCGTTATCGAACAGGATCATGTTGACGCTGGCCGGCAAATCCAGATGCAGTTCCGGCGCGTTATCGTCGGCCATTGTTAGAATCAGCATGGGGCTGCCATCCATGCCGATCTGCAACCGCATCCGCCGCAGGCCATCAAATTGCAGATCGAGCGTTTCATACAAGGCCAGCAGGTCCGGGTGCAGGATATGACATTCATCAATCAGGATCACGCGGTCGCCATCCGTCGCAGCAAAGCCCGGCTGACCATCCTCGCGTGCGATCATGGTCATGTGATAGTTGTAATCCCAGATCTGTTCGCTGGGAATCACCGGCTGAACGTCCGCGTCATCAACCCCGCCAATGCGCGCCAGCTGGTCGGCCAGCACATCCTGCTTGAGCAGAAGCTGCGCCGGGTAATCAATGTGCTGCCAGTGGCACTGCCCACAGCGGCCCGGCCCAAAATGTGGACAACGCGGGTAGACCCGGTCCGCCGATGCATCCAGCAGCTGCACGCCTCTGGCGAAGGCCACCCGCCCCCGGTCCTCGACAATCTCGGCCAGCACCCGTTCACCGGGGATCGTGTATGGTACAAAGACCGTCCGTTTTTCATAACGCCCCAGCGCACTGCCACCGTGCGCCATAGCGGTCAATTCCACTTCAATGGTTTCGTCGTTCATAGAGTCCTGTTGTTAAGCGTTGATCGCACCGAGAGCCTGCTCGACGGCGACACGAATCTGCTTGTTAAATTGTGAATCCTGCAAGAGCGTCTGAAGCGGTTCCACTGCGCGCGCGTCGCCCAGCTTGCCCAGCGCGTTCACCGCCCGAAATCGCACATCATGATGCTCATCTTCCAGCGCCAGAATAAGTGGTTCCACTGCGCCTGCGTCACCGAGCGCTTCGAGCGCCCTGGCGGCACTGGCACGGACGGATGGCGTTGCGTCGCTGTGAAGCGCACGGATCAGCATGTTCAGCGCCCGTTCATCACCGATCATACCCAGCGCATCCGCAGCGGAACTGCGCACGCCTTCATGCGCATCGAACTGAAGCGCGATCATGAGTGCATCCAGCGCGCTGCGATCACCAATCTGGCCGAGCGATTCGGCAGCCTTGCGTTTTTCGGGCACGTTGCCATTCTGTTCCAGAATATCCATTAACACCCGTGAGGCTTCGGCTGGCTTCAGAATGCCCAGCGCCCAGATCGCCCGCAGCCGGATACCGCGTTCCTCATCCTTTGTCGCCGTGATCAAGGCCCGCACACCGGCGTCACCGGCAGATGACAGCGTCTTCAGGTCTGGCTCGATGGAGGCCAGCGCATATGCCGCCCGCCCTTTGACCTTATCCGACGCGTCTTCTTGCAGCACCGCCAGCAGCGGTTTTAGCGCATCCGCATCACCAAACTGGCCCAACCAGCGTATGGCTTCCATGCGTACGGGTTCCTGCGAATCGGACAGGGCAGCCATCATCGGCTCCAACAGTGCGGCCCGGTTTTCGCTGTTCGACAGCGCGATCAAGGTATTCAGCGCCTGCAACCGCACCCGCCCGGATTCATCCCCGGTCAGGCATTCAATCAGCGGTTCCTGCGCCACTGGCAGCAGGGCAACCCCCAGGTCACTGTTGATCACCCGGCCAATCGCCCAGGCAGCGCCCTTGCGCAGCTGTTCATCATCCGCTTGCAGCGCCGCAATCAGGGGGTCGACAGCAGCCTCACCATACTCATACAGTTTCGATGGCACACTTTCCCGGTTGGCCGGGTCCCCAAGCCCGTCAATAAGCTGCTCAAGTTCAGGTCGGCTGTCAGTCATCGAACTTCCCCCGATTGATGAAATAAGTATTGGAACAGCCTTTATTATACCGTGTTCACAAGAGGCCGCTTGAGGACACAAAAAAACCAGGGAGGTTGGACTCCCTGGTTCGATTGCGCAGCGAGTGGAGGGTGGGTCAGGCCAGTTCGATCTGAAGCGCTCCAATGCCGCCTTCGTAGCGGATGTCGATTTTGCGATCGGCGCTGACATAGTTGGGCGTTTCCCATTTGCCGACCGTCGCCACAAACTGATCGACGTTCACGGCGGTAAAGTTTTCCGGAACCGACACTTTGCCCAGGCCCGTTGTCGCATGCAGGCGCACCGCCGCACCCGCCGGTATGGTGATCACACACTGGCCGACGCCCCCGGAGATGTGCGCAGCGGCAGCCGCATCGGCACCGAAAACGACGCTTGTCTTGCCGGTGCCGTTGTTGATGTCCAGGTCAATGTCTGACCAGGCCGGTACATCAATATTCAGTTCGCCCGTGCCGCTGTTGAGGGCAACCTTCGCACGTTCGGTCATGACCGGCAGGTGCAGATCGGTTTTACCGGTGCCGCCGTTGATGCTCAGGCGCGTCAGTTGCAGCCCGCGCAGGTCAAAGTCATTGGCGGTCACGCCGTTGTTGATGCGCAGATCAAGCGGGATACGCGGTGTCAGGCGCATGATCCATTGCAATTCGTCGCGCCGCCGAAACGACCCCAGCGCATCCTTCAGCGGCTTGAGGACGTCATTCTTGATCTGCTGGCGCAGCCGCACCGACTTATGCGTCTCTCCCGTCTCGACTTCGAAACGCGCCTCGCCTATGTAGGTGAGATCAGCGTCAATCAACAGGTCGGAATCATCCGGCAGCGCGCTGACCACCGCCCGCCCAATGGTCGGTTCCAGTACCACCCGTGCCGACTGCGCGTCTTCAAGCGGGTCCTCAAAATGCGCCGTTTTCACCTCAGCATCTTCCGCGATGCCCAGAGATGCCATCGTATTACTGATGCTCTCGCCCAGATTACCAAACGAGAATGACCATTCAGTTTCGTATTTCTGCTTTTCTTTACTCATGATCGACCTTTACTCGGATGTCCATTCACCCGGTATTACGAACGATGATGCCGAACTGTTCAAAACTGGTCAGCGTACGCGCAGTTCCCCAACGCCACCTTCGTAATTAATCGTGATCTGATGATCGGCATTCACAAAGTCAGCCGACTCCCATTCACCACTTTTCCCCAGCTCGAATTCCGCATCGCTTGTGCGCACCTGCACCAGCCGGGATGGCACTTTTACATCGCCCACCCCACCTTTGGCCCGCAGGCGCACCGCCACGTCGATGGGCAGGTCCACGTTGATCTGCCCGACGCCGCCGCGCAATTCCAGTGTCATACTGGTGCTGGGTGGAATATCCAGATCGGCCTGGCCGAGTCCACCCTCGAAACGCGCGTCGTAGCCGGTTTCCGAGGCAGGCAGCAGCACCTTCATCTGGCCCGCGCCACCGCTTAAGCGCAGGTCCGTGACGTTGAGATGGCGCAGATTCAGCTCCGATTGGCCCAGGCCGCCCCGAATATTCAGCCGCATGGGAATCTTCGGGGTCAGGCCAATCCGCCAGTCGTACTTGCCACCGCCGCTGAACCAGTTGCCGGGGTTGATCCACTGCCAGGTGCTGTCCGCGGTCTGGTGCAGGCGCACCACCTTGTTTTCCGCGCCAGAGACATCAAAGTGAATGTCGCCCACATACGTCAGTTCCGCGTCAATCAGGTCATCGCCCGCGGCCAGTGTCTCGACACGCGCTTCGCCAACCGACAGGTGCATTTCGACATCCGCCGTACGTGCATCCTCCAGCGGTGCGCGATAATGCCCGGTTTTCGCCCCCGCACTGCCGAACCCCCCTCGGCCAATCAGCATGTAAACGCCGACGGCCACCAGCACCAGCGGCCACAGGCGGCTAAAATTGATGTCGAAAACGTTAACCAGCAGGAAAACCACCCCCAGCCCGATCAGAATATAGGCCCCGGTTCGATTATCCGGCGTATTCGCATTCTTTCGCTTTTCTTCGCTCATCATCCTTTGCTTTCTTCAATTCAGCGGAGTTCGAAGCGCCCCGCCGCGATGCTCTCAATTACGACCGTAATCGGATTTTCCGCGCTGTCGAAACCTTCCGTCTGCCAGATTCCTTCGTCGGCATCTGTGCCTTCGACACGCGTCAGGCTGAACGCCAGATTCACCGACCCGGCTGCAACGCTCTTGATTTCGAGCCGTATGGCCGCGCCCCTCGGAATATCCAGCACCATCTCACCAGCGCCAATGTTGACATTCGCCACATTCAGGGCCGCATTCTCGCCCACATTCAGGTTGAACTGGCCAGCCCCCACGTTGACCTGCGTTACATCCGCCGCGCTGCCTTCCGCCAGATTCAAGGTGACCGCGCCACCCGCCACATCCACCGTAACCGGCGGTGCAATATCGAGCGCCGGCAGGTTCGCGTCAATCAACCCTGATGCGACTGTCAGCGCAACGCCGGTCAGGTCCAGCCCGGCTGCGTCCAGCGCCAGTTCGCCAGACGCCACACGCAGCGTCAGGTCAAGCGGCACGTCAGGCGTCAGCAGCACATTCCAGCGCAGCACGCGGTCACCCGTGTAGGTTTGCCCCTGCGTATCTTCGGCCAGCGTGACCGTTTTCGCCTCATCGCCTTCACTGGTGAAGGTCATTGCGCCGATAAATTCCGTCTCGGCTTCGATCAGATTGGGTGAATCCGCCAGCGCACTGACAAAGGCTTTCTCAAACGGCACGTCCACGATGACTGCTGCCGACGCTGCGCCGTCGATGGCTGCCGCGAACGACTCTGTTTTGTCGACGGCTTCCTGCGGCGTGTTGGCCCCGGAACAGGCCGCGAATACCAGACTCAGCCCTGCCAGCCAGATCAACCTGAATTTCATACGACATCCTTTTGTGTACGAAAGGCTCAGCGGAGCGTCAGCGCCCCGATACCTCCATTGTAGTTGATCAGAATATGCGGAGCCGAATCCTCATAACCGGTCGTCTGCCATACACCATCATCGTCGTCATCGTCTCCGACCCGGGTAAAGCCCGCTGGCACCGTAATATTGCCGATGCCGCCATTGCCCATCATGCGCACAGCGGCGCCTTCCGGCACGTCGATATTGACCGACCCCACCCCGCCATTCAGGGCAACTTCATAGGTTGTGTCCTGGGCAGCCGGCAGCGTCAGGTTGATTTCACCCACACCGCCATTGATGGACACCGACTCCAGTTGCAGGCCGCTCAGATCAAAGTCCGTCTGGCCCACGCCACCGTCAATATTCAGTGTTAGCAGCACATCGGGCGATAGCCCGACACGCCAGTAGAGTTCGTCCCGCTGGACGCCAAAAACCGGTGCCAGAAAATCCAGCCCCATAAATCCATCGGTGGAATCCGTATCGCGCTGTGCCAGACGGATAGTTTTGGACGTATTGCCGGATACAGAATAATCCAGTTCGCCGACATGCGAGACTTCCGCCGTGAACAGATCATTGGAATCAGTCAGCGTATAGATCGAGGTAGCCGCCAGCGAAAGATCGAGGTTGATCGTGGCATCGGTCGCGTCCTCAACCGGTTCGTTGAATGACGACTGCGTGATGTCCAGGTTCGGCCCTGCCAGACCCAGCGACGGCCCGACCAGTACCACGAAGACAATCAGCACGACCGCGCCCACGCCAATCAGATTGCCCATGGACCGGGACTGGCGACCGAACAGCAGGTCCAGCCCGACAATGATGAGCAGCAGCGGCCACAGCCGGACCAGCACAAACAGGTTTGCCGCGCTGATAACCCCCAGGTTGCTCAACAGCCATAACACGCCGATGGTGATTAAAACCAGCGGCCAGAACAAAGACCGGTTACCCAACCGGTATTCCCGCACTTCACCCATGTTTATTCCTCCTGAAGGAAGGTGATTAGTCAGCCAATTGTGCAATACGAATTGCGTATAGCAGCCTGGGCCTAGAGGTCATCATGTTTGACTTTTTCGCGGGCCGTGGGGCGGCGCAAAATGAGGAAGACCCCGACGGCGATCAGCAGCAGCGGCCACAGACCACCGATCAATGACGGGGCTGCCTGTGGCTGTCCACCAAAGAAATCGCCGATGGAGCGCCCGACTTCGCCAAACAGATTGCCAGCGCTTTCCCCAAGCGACCCGGCGGCTTCGCCAATCGACGAGCCGACAGAGCCAGCCGCTTCGCCGATGGAACCGCCAATACTACCAGCAGCCTCACCAACCGATGTACCCAGGTCGGACGCAATTGCTGAAAAGTCATGCGGCGCCGACCGCAGATTAACAAAATTGATCGCCATCAAGAGCATGCCAAGCACGATCAGCCCGCTGGCCAATACGGCACGGTTCAATCGTCGGCGTGGATATGTCCGATTTTCCATATGATTGTCCCCCATAACATCTTCCTGCTTTATATACGGAAGGCAGGGACCCCAGGTTGCGGATTCTGCCGGAACCCGTCAGCCACTGTTGGTCTGGATGGATGGAGCGACACAGGAGGGCGGGCCTTCGGGCGGATAAACCCAGGTCTGAGTCAGGCCGGAGATATTCGCCATTGCCCGATATTCGTTGTACGTGGTCAGCAAACTGGGACAATCACCCACAATTTCCGCCGCCTGGCCCTGAAGGTACCAGCACTCGAAACGGCGGTCTTCGATCTCGACGCCCTGTTCAACCTGTAGGGTCGAACAGCGGTTAAAATTTTGCTGCGCCAGTTCAAAATTGCCCTGCAAAAAATATTCCCGGCCCAGTTGATACCAGCCGTCGGCAAACGCCGGGGCGCGTTCCGTCACCTGCTGGCAGTAATTAATCGCGGCTTCCCGTTCACGCATGACGCTGGAAAGCTCGCACAGCCGAAAGCGGGCTTTGACGTTATCCGGGTCGATAGCCAGCACCCGAAAATAAGCCACGCTGGCGGCGTCGGCATCGCCGATCTGCCGGGCATAGAGCGCTCGCTCGAAATACAGGGGGATCATTCGGTCGTTCAGCTTGATGGCTCGTTCGACGCTCTGGATGGCATTGCGATAATCGCCCACTCCGCTGTAACTGATCGCCAGCGCCCGGTGCGTATCCATCCGCCAGCCGGAACTGCTGACCGCCTGCAAGCTCTCGCGCAGGGCAATATCATGGCTGCCGACTCCGCTGAACCCCATCGCCAGCGCCATACGGGCCAGCGAATGACCGGGGTCGCGTTCCAGCACACGACGGGCCGTTTCGACAGCATTCACCGGGTCACCGATGGATTGAAGCACAAAGGCATACACGGCCTGCAAGTCATTGTCGGTGGGTTGGTTGGCCGCCGCTTCGCTGACCAGCCTTAGCGCGGTCTGGCGGTCTTCTTCGAAGTGGAAGTCTGAAAAACTGCGATACACCAGCGCCCGGGCCAGCAGCACCAGCGCCGCCGTGTTATTCGGCTGAGACTCCAGAATTTGCTGCGCCATCCCCACAACCCGGCTCAGATCACCCCGGTTGAAAGCAGCCTCGGCAGCCTGCAAACTGGCCGGGGCCAGTGCTGGCGGCGCACCAGACTGGAACCACTGGCCGATCCAGTTCCAGGAAAGCGCCATCAACCCACCGAGGATAACCCCCAGTAATAAAGTTGGTGAAACGCAACCCCAACGGCGGCGCTTGCGAAAAGACAGCCGGGACGAACTTCGATTAATGCGCATAATCTGGTTGTGATGTGTGCAACGGTTAATTTATTATAACATTGCACAAAGCAATCGACATCAATTCGGTAAGAGTTTAGGGAAAATAGCGGCTTCTTTTTGGCGATTCTATCTATTTGAACGACAAACTGGCATTTGTTACAATTGTGTGCCATCAAGTACAGGTTTCGAAAATATATGACTGTATTAGATTCCACCACCAGAGCACGTTTCGATCGTTACGAGCTGGGCAATGTCTATGATGAGATGTTCGCCCGAGAGCACGACCCGCGCCCGCCGTACAGGGCGCTGCTGGAGCGCATGATCGCACTGGCCCCCGAAGAATTGCAGCAGCGCCAGCGCGCCGCCGACCTTTCATTTTTGAACCAGGGCATCACGTTTACCGTTTATGGGGACCAGCAGGGTACCGAGCGCATCTTCCCATACGACCTGTTACCGCGCATCATCACCGGGCAGGAATGGGCGACGATTGAACGCGGCCTGTCCCAGCGCATTACCGCGCTCAACCTGTTCTTAAAAGATATTTACCACGATGGGAATATCCTCAACGACAAGGTGGTGCCGCGCGCGCTGGTTTATTCGTGCAAGCATTACCGGCGCGAAATGCGCAAAGTGCGGGTCCCGCGCGATATTTATGTCTCGGTCGTCGGTACGGACCTGATCCGAACGCCGGATGGTCGCTTCGTCGTGCTGGAAGATAACCTGCGTGTGCCCAGCGGCGTCAGCTATATGCTGGCCAATCGCCAAGTCATGAAACAAATCTTTCCGCGCCTGTTCGCCGGTTATGGCGTGCGCCCGGTCGAAAATTATGGGCAGGCCCTGCTGTCGACCTTGCAGGCGATGGCCCCGGCGCACGTCACCAACCCGACCATTGTCCTGCTGACACCCGGCGTCTATAACTCAGCCTACTTCGAACACGCATTTCTGGCGCGCCATATGGGTATCAAGCTGGTGGAAGGGCGCGACCTGCTGGTGCATGATAACGTCGTCTATATGCGTACCACCGCCGGTTTGCAGCGTGTCGATGTGATTTACCGCCGCGTGGATGATGACTTCCTGGACCCGATGGCGTTCCGCACCGATTCGGTGCTGGGGGTCAACGGGCTGTTTAATGCCTACCGGTCGGGCAGCGTGGCGCTGGCAAATGCCATCGGCACCGGTGTGGCAGATGATAAAGCCATCTATGCTTATGTGCCAAAAATCATTCGCTATTATCTGAATGAAGAGCCAATTCTGGATAACGTCGAAACCTACCTGCTGGACGACGAAAAGCAGCGCGGCTTTGTGCTGGCGAACCTGCAAAAGCTGGTGATCAAAGCTGTTGGCGAATCCGGCGGCTATAGTATGCTCATCGGCCCGCACAGCACCCCCGAAGAACGACAGCTCTTTCGCGATCGTATCCAGGCCTACCCGCGCAATTTTATCGCCCAGCCGACCATCTCCCTGTCGCGTGCACCCTGTTTCATCGAGAATCAACTGGAAGCACGCCATGTCGACCTGCGCCCGTATATCCTCTACGGCGGCGACCGTGTGCGCATTGTCCCCGGTGGCCTCACTCGCGTCGCCCTGAAACGAGGTTCACTGGTGGTCAACTCATCACAGGGCGGCGGCAGCAAGGATACGTGGGTGCTCTATGACTGAAGCGATGCTTTCGCGCGTTGCCGACCATCTGTACTGGATGAGCCGTTACCTCGAACGAGCCGAACACACCATGCGTCTGCTCAGCGTCAACCTGACCATGACGCTTGATCAGAAATCCACCCGGCCAGAACACCGCTGGGGGCAGTTGCTGAGCAGCCTGTCCATAACACCGCCCGCAGACCAGGACCTGGACGACTATGGAGTCATTAAGCTGGTCACGTTCGAGGCCGAAAACACCAACTCGATCATGAGCTGTATCAGCACCGCCCGCGAAAATGCCCGGCATGTGCGCGAGCTGATCAGTTCGGAAATGTGGGAGCGCCTTAATTCGCTGTATTTCCAGATGCGAGCCGCCGATGTCGATGCGGTCTGCCGGGACGAAGCGTTCACGTTTCTGCGGGCCATTTACGATGGCCTGCTGCTATTTCAGGGTGTCACGGATTCAACCATGAATCACGGCGAAGGCTGGGACTTTATCCAGGCGGGGCGTTACATCGAACGGGCCAATGCGACCGCCCATTTGCTCGATGTTCATAACGCCATTTTGGTGCAACCAGACCCGGATGAAGCGGTTGAGCGTTACCTCGATTGGGTCGGCCTGTTGAAGAGCTGTACTGCGTTCGAGGCCTATGTCAAGATTTACAGCGCCGATGTCGAACCCCGCCACCTGCTCGAGTTCCTGCTGCTGAACAGTCAATTCCCCCACGCTGTTTGCTTCGCCATCCGCCAGCTCGAAGAAGCCCTGACCGCCATCGCCGAAACCACCGAAAAGCGCAAGGGAATCCGGGTGAACCGGCTGGCCGGGCGCTTGCAGGCCATGCTCGGCTACACATCCATTGACGAAATCTCAGAAGGTAGCTTGCGCGGTTATCTGGCTGATGTTAAGCTCCAGTGTGCCCAGATCCACAACGCCATTCATGACACCTATATTGTTTATCCGTTCGAAACAGCTCTGGTGTCCTAGCCGAGAAACGGCAAGCGAGCAAAAACCTGAATGATCTACTCAATTCGCCATATGACGCGCTTTGATTACAGCGCTCCCATCCACGAAAGTGTTATGGAGGTGCGCAAACGCCCCAAAAACGAGGACAACCAGCGTGTGCAGGGTTTTGCTTTAATAACCAACCCCAGTGCTCATATTTTTGAGTATGTCGATTTTCTGGGGAATCGAGTCTGCTACTTTGATATTCCGCGTGCCCACTCGCGCCTGATCATCACAGCGGAAAGTTATGTCGAGGTACTGCCCCCACCCACCGTTCCGGCTTCACTCGGCGACGACGGATGGGCATGGTTGGACCGGGAGGTTGAAACAGGCGACTTCTGGGATATGCTGATGCCCAGCCAGTTTATCCAAACAACAGCGATGGTTGAGCAGCTCAAACAGGAACTGAACGTTCAGCGGCGCGACGACCCGATGGTCGTCCTGTGCCAGTTGAATACCGCCATTTATAACGCGTTTGATTATGTCCCGAATTATACGCAGGTCGATTCCCCTATCGATCACGCGCTGGCAAGCCGCAAAGGGGTGTGCCAGGACTTTGCCCACATCATGATCACCCTGGTGCGCAATCTCGGCATTCCCTGTCGCTACATCAGCGGCTACCTGTACACCGGGCAGGAAGACAATGACCGGTCTGCCGATGATGCGACGCACGCCTGGGTCGAGGCATGGCTGCCTGAGCTGGGCTGGGTTGGGTTCGACCCCACCAACAACCTGATCGTCGGGGATCGGCATATCCGCGTTGCCATCGGGCGCGATTATGCCGATGCGCCACCGACACATGGCATCTTTCGCGGCGAAGCAGAAAGCGAACTGCAAGTTGGCGTACAGGTCAAGATTGCCGATGATCTGCCGTTTGACGATGCAGACATGCCCATGGTCGAGCAATCCACCTATGCTGGCGATGTGGTTCCGCAGGACCAGCAGCAGCAACAACAACAGCAGCAGCAATAAACCGGAATCTGTAAACAAAATGGGGCACGCCCGGTGCCCCATCAGAATGTCCGTCTACGTCACTTACCGCTGTTAGCTGGCTGCGCCCCAGAAACGCACAGCCTTATCCGCGCCAGCAGAGACCAGCACTGAGCCATCAGCATTAAAAGCCAGGCTGCCAACATTGTCCGTATGTCCGTCCAGCACTGCGATCACCTCGCCAGCCGCGACATCCCACAGGCTTACTGTATAGTCAGCCATCGCGTCATCACCACCTGCTGACGCCAGCAGCGTGCCATCCGGGCTGAACGCCAGCGCCGCAACCGCCGGACCACTGGCCTGGACCGTCGCTGCGACTGCCTGTGTATCGACATCCCACAGTAATATGGCGCCGTCGCTGCTAGCCGAAGCCAACTGCGTACCATCCGGGCTGAAAGCGACCGCCAGCACGGGCGCTTCGTGCCCTTCCAGCACCGCTACCGATGAGCCTTCCACCGGGTTCCACAACCGCACGGTCTGGTCATCACTGGCTGATACCAACAGGCTGCCATCCGGGCTGAAGGTCATTGCGTTTACGGTCGCGGTGTGGCCCCCAAGGGCGAATTTCTGCGCCACATCTTCGACATCCCAAAGCAGGATCGCGTTGTTCGTGTCGATCTCGACACCGGTAACCGCCACATCACCGGCTGATGCGACGGTACGTGCATCCGGGCCAAAGGCGACCGCCGTCGTCACCATTTCGTGCCCCTGATCGAACCAGCGTTCCAGCAGGGTGGTATCCTGCGCGGTTGACCACACGCGGATTCCGCCGGTGGCATCGCCCAGCAGCAGCGATTGACCCTGCGGCCCAAACGCCACATCGGTCAACAGCACCGTGCCCCGCAGCAAACGCGGCATCGCATCCAGCGCGGCCAGATCATAGAGCCAGACTCCGCTGGTCCCCGGCCCGCCCAGTACGGCCACCCTATCGCCAGCCGGTGAAGCCGCCAGCGCCGGGACAATATTAGCTTCCACGCGTGACAGTTCCGCCACACGACCGGCGTTTTCGACCGTGAACGCCGCCAGATTCGCCGGCAGCGCCAGCGCCGGAACGGTATCCAGCCAGTAATTGCCATCACGCCCCTCGACGGTCCAGCCGGCACGCCCATCATAATCCACCTGCCACCAGATCTGCCCATCGGCGCACACCGGGCCTGTGACAATGTTGACAATCGCCTGCGCCGGGACCTCCCCGGTGACGGCACCGTTATCGCTCGGTTCGCTGCGCTGAATCAGCGGCGGGCCATCAACCACGCGGGCCTGAATTTCACTGGTCAGCCGCTGCGGCAGGTAGATGACACCGGGTTCAGGGTCCGGGCAGGCAACAGATGTATCAATGGCATCGTCGTCAACCGGTGTCGATGTGGCCCCGGCCTGTTCGCCGTCACCGGTGCGGCTGCAAATAAAGGCGATCTCACGATCTGCCGACACACGAATGTCGTACACCACACTTTCATACGTCAGCAAAAAGCGGAATCCCTGTGTGCCAATCTGCGCATAGGCGGTATCCGGCTGCGGACATCCCAGGCTGAGATCCGGGTAGAGGTCCTGCGCCCACCGCCAGTTCTCAAGGTCATTGAGCGTCAGGTTTTGGTTCACCACAGCGCTTAATTGATTCAGGGCTTCGTCAATCTGTTCTGGCGCACCCTGGGCCATCACGCCCGCAGGCATCAGCACCAGCAGCAATATCAGCCAAAAGACTTGTCGCCTCAGCATATTTTCCATTCCTTTACGGTCGGTTCTGAATAGGGGTAAGCATAACGCCGGACAGGGCGTTGGGGCAATAGCCGCCGTGTGCTGCCGGGGCTTACAGGCGCTGGCGACGGCCCAGGCTGCGGTACGACCGAACACCCAGCACCAGCGATACCGTCGGCAGCCATACCAGCCCAAACGCCGCAAACAAACCGACGATCAAACCCGGCAGGCCAACATCGACCAGCGGCAGGCTGTAACCCACGCCGCCAGCCGCCAGTAAAATGACCACAACCACCAGCAGCCGCAGGGCCGCCACCGGTTGCAGCGGCATCACCGTATCGAGCAAGGCCGTCTGATCGCGCTTTTCGAACCACAGCAGCAGCCAGCAATAAACCAGCAGGCCGGACAGCACAGCCAGTGAAATCAGATCAATCTGCGTGCGATGTATGACCCATTGGCTGGCAAGCCCGGCCACCACAATCAGCCATTCGAGCAGGTTCAAACGTAGGTTCCGCGGCGCAGCCGGAAATCTGCCCGCCAGCCAGGTCGACCCCACTGCAATCAGCAGCACGGTTCCGCCGGTCGTCAGCAACATCGGGAGCGAAGGCACGGCCACCGCAATCGTTGTGAATGATGGCAGCCCCTGCACCCATACGCCCCACAGCAGCCCGCTTAATGCACTGAACAGCCACAGCCATCGGGCGCTGCCATGTCGTCGCAGCGCCAGCAGCAACAGCAGCGCCGCCAGACCCAGCAGCGTGTAAGCCCCCAACACCCGTGTCGCCCAGGTGCGCGGCACATCCGCCAGCGCGGTTTCCGGGTTCAGCAGCAGCCCATTGAGCAAGCCGAAAATGCCCGCCAGCGCCAGCAACGCATAGCCATCCCGAATGCGATAGCGTGCCGCGAAGTCGAGCAGCACCGCACTCAACGCCAGATACCCGACCAGCAGCAGCACCCACGATAACGGCGCACGCCCCGGCGGGTCCGTCCACAACCAGATTTCCGATGCAAACAACAGCAGGCAGGCCAGCAGGCCGCGCATGATCCACGCTCGCATCAACACCTAGCCCTGGGGTTTGATGGCTGCAAGCCGCGAAATGTGACCCGACTCAGCATGATGCAGAATCTTCCAGTCTGCAAAGTACCCGGCCAGTTCACCCGGATTCAGCAGAAATTCCGGATTGAAATTCGGGACGATGCGCCTGTATTCCGTATTAAACGTTTCGTAAAGGATGCGCCCGCCGGGTTTGACGCAGGCGCGAATCTGGGGAAAAAGATCGCGTTTGAGGTAACGAAACACGCACACGATATGGTACTTGTTCTGCTTCAGGTCAATATCATCCAGGTCGTTTTGCAGGAAGTTGATGGTCCGCAGATTGCGATGCACCATTTCGGACCGGCCCCGCACCAGCGCCATCCGGCTGATATCCATCACATCGACCACATAGCCCTGCGTTGCCAGCCACAGGCCATTCTGCCCTAACCCACCGGCCAGGTCGAGCGCACGGTCCTCGCCGGGTTTGTCGGCGGGCGGCGTATATTCCAGCAGAAACGGGTCGGCGTCGGGGAATGCCTTCTGGTTGTACTGGCGATACACCGCGTCCCATCGCTTGCGATCTTCGTCAGACATAATTAATCGTCCTGGCCCCCATAAACAGGGATATAGTCCAGCGCATCGGGCACACGCGCCATCACATCGTCGTCACCCGGGTACAGGCGGGCGTCCGGCTTGCGACGGCGGCGGGCATGAAGTTGATAAGCATCGCGCAAGGTCACAAAATCCGGCTCACGCCAGTTATCCGGCAGCGTCAGACAGGCGACCACCGCCCGGATACGCTGGCCACCGGCGCTGCTCCAGTCCGGCGGATTCATAAGTTCGCGTGCCGCGTCTGCCGTCTGGTCGTCTGACCCGGCCTTCTTCAACAGGTTACGGCTCAGGCGGTCGAACATCTTTTGCGCCTGCCGCGAATCGACCTGATCGCCTAACGCCTGAATATCGTCCGGCAGATTGGCGAATACACCGCTGTTCCCATTTTTATCATCGGACAATTCCGCATAAAGTGCCTGCTTCAGATCATGCAGCTTATGGGGTGGACGCAGATACTTGCGCAGTTCGACATCGGCCTGACGCAAACCACCCCGCGCATAAACCTCAATAATGGCTTCGTCGCCCTGCAAACCCAGGTACAGGCAGGGGGTCATGCCGGACAAGGGCATCAACAGGCGCGGGTCCGGCGTACCAATCACCCGCAGCCAGCCATCCACCGGCGGCGACACAAACAAACGCACCACCCGGCCATAGCTGCGGGCCGGCATCAAGCCAAACGGATCGTAGAGGGTATAACCGAGCTGTTCCAGCGCCTGACGCAGCGTGCTGGCAACGGTGTCCGGATCAACGTAGGGCAAATACAGGCTGTCCCAGGATGTGGTCATCGCGTACTTCATCACTTTCCACTTGGCTGGCAACATACCCTACGATACTACCAAAATCAAGAAAACCAAGCGACCTCGCAATCTGGCGATCCGTATCTTTTTCGCCAGACGCATACACCATTGTACAGCCCTGCTTCAGCGCTGCGTCAACAGCTGCCACCTGCAACAACCGCGCCAGTTCGGGCGCGTGGACTTCCTTCAGCAGCGCAATCGCCAGCAAATGGCCGACGTCATCCTGAATACTCAACCGCGCTATGCCGACTGTTTTGTCCGCCTGCGTCAGCAAGACATCGATCTGCTTCCCGCTTTTCAGAGCCGATAAATCCGGCCCGGCATACAGCGGTTCCACACCCAGGCTGGCAACATCATAAACGGCCTGCCGCCACACCGCGAGCCAGACCTGAACGCCGCGTCGGTCAGAGACTGCCTCGACGGTGACGCCATCCGGCAGCGTTTCCAGCGTCACCGGCACCGAGGGGCGCCTATTGAAGCCGTCTTTGAGGTAAACCATCAGCGGCAGTTCCCACTCGGTTTGCAGCCCCAGTTCACGCAATGTTTTGGCAAAAGGCGGTGGATACAACCCCTCGATATAACGCACGCGCAGGATGCGGTTTGCCTCTCGCATATGGGTCAGGCCCTGCTCGATCATCGACCCGGAAACCCAGGCGGTGTTGCGGCGGGGGGTTACATAATTCAGGCTGGGAAGCGCGCTGGACGGATGCAGCATGACATCGACCAGGCCAACTGTATTGCGCTGAACGCCAAGATTCTCGTGTGCCAGGTACAAATGATCCTGAACCTTGCGCAGCACCTGACGCGACTCTTTGACTGCCGCGCTATCCATTTGTCATCCTGTCTGTAGTAAAGGGTAAATTAATGTAATACATAATACCAGTATAACACATTTCGTGTACTGGCGAGGAAATTAGTTGGGTTGTGGCACCGGCAGCCAGAGCCGCACGGTCGTACCCTGGTTCAGCGCACTGTTAATTTCGATGCCACCGTGATGCCGCTCGGCAATTTTACGGGCAATCGTCAGCCCAAGCCCGTGACCGCCGGTCATGGGTCGATGAGTCTCGACGCGATACAGGGGGTCGAAGATGCGCAGCAATTGTTCGTCACTCATGCCGATGCCGTTGTCCTGAATTTCAACGACGATCGAAGTCTCGCGCCGGTAGGTCAGCATGCGGATGGACTGATTAACCGGGGAATACCGGATGGCGTTGTCCAACAGGTTTGTCAGCGCGCGGATGAGCCACTGTCGATCGGCCTGAACAAACGGCAGATCGGGCGCGCAATCAATGTTCAGGTTTTGCTGTTTGGCCTGATAAGCTGAGCGTTTGCTAACTGCCGTGTAATCAACCAATTGATTCACATCAAGATGTTCGAAAATCAGCGAACTGTCGCCATCAAGCCGGGCCATCATCAGCAGGCTGTCGACTAATTGCTCTATTCGGTCCACCTGTTCGCGCAGTTTCTCGAAATGACGCTGGCTGTCCTCGCGCCGGGGTGTATTGAACAACAAATAACTGCTGGTGTTGATAATGGATAACGGTGTCCGGAAATCGTGCGAAATCGCTGTGATGAACTCGGACATCAATAACACTTTCTCGGTTTGAACAGCCAGGTCCAGGGCATGCTGTTCGGCGGCTTTGTGCTCGGTAATGTCGGCTACAGCCCCGATCAGGCGAACAGGTCTGCCCGCTGCATCGCGCATAATCACGGCATGATCCGTCACAATGGCATAGACCCCATCCAGCCGGCGCATCCGGTATTCCTTTGACCAGTCCTCCGCACCCAACCGAATCGCCTCGGCCTGACTTTCGACAACGGTATCGCGATCGTCGGGGTGGATGCGCTCGTACCAGGAGAAAAAACTGTCTTTGGGGTCATCCTGCACGCCGAACATTGTGTGATAGCTTTCGCTGTGCCAGGTGATGTTATTCACCATATCCCAATCGTACACGCCGTCGCTAATGACGCTGGCGACCTGCCGAAAACGTTCTTCGCTGCGGCGCAAAGCCAGTTCAACTTCCTTACGCTCGGTGATGTCCTGTGCAGCACCATAGAATCGAACCACCCGCTGTTCTGCTTCATCCCATACGGGGAAACGTTCCACCAGCAACCAGCGCAGACGGCCATCGCGCGTGATGATGCGATACTCATCGGTCACCTGCTTGCCAGCCAGCACCTCATCCCGGTTGGTGTTCAGTAGCGCCAGATCGTCGGCGTGATACAGGACCTGATAGCCTTCCCGCAGGAGTTCCGCCGAACTCCAGCCTGTAATACGCCGGAACGATTCTTCCGTCATCCACTCCTGAACCAGCGTTCCATCCGGTTCGACCCGAAACGCATATGCGAAATCCGAAATAATTTCGGAGATGGTGCGATAGCGTTCTTCATTTAACCGAATCGCCGTCTCGACCTGCTTGCGCTCCGTAATGTCCCGCGCGACACTCATCGTGCAAATCGGCTCACCCGTCACATCATCGCGGACCAGGGTCAGGTTGATCTCGGTGTTGAGATACGTCCCATCCTTATGCCGCAGCCGTCGCTCATAAACAGGTACCTCCTCACCGGCCATCAACGCCCGAAAGCGAACCCGGCTTTCCTCACGTTCGTCCGGCGGGATCACATCCGACATTGATACTCTGGCGAACTCGTCATACGCATAACCCAGCATTTCCGCAGCGCGTTTGTTCCACGACAGCGGGTTGCCCACCAGGTCGAAAATAAACACAGCGTCATTCGTCTGATCGAACAACGCACGGTAGCGGACCACCGAATTGGACGCCGGTTCGGATTGGTCGAGCAGGCGGGACATAATCATGCCACTTGCTGGTACACCATTCGCATCCAGCAGCGGAGAAATTACAAAGCGGTAACCCTGACCAGCAAAAAGGAAATCTGTGTGATGGCTCTCGCCTGTGAGTGCTGCCTGCCAGGCAGCTTCAAACGCGGCGACATAAGCATCTGGCATAATCTCTGGCAAGCGCTCTCCCGGTGCCACCCGCCAGTTAAACGGCTGTGTCGGCAGCGCACGACCTGCCGCCAGTTTTACGCGCAGGTCATGATCGAAGACGATAACAGCCGACTCAGGCAGTTGATCGAGCACAGATTGCAGGAGGGATTCGGGAAGCAGCATTCCATTAAAGCCAACTGTATTCCAGGTAGAAGCAGATCTGTTTCTATCTTAGCCTATATTCAAATGAATGAAGATGTAGCTTTTTGCTTGAGTCATCTGGATTCGTTAAAGTAATATTCACCATTTCGTATTAAGATTTTTGTGAAGGGGCACTGCGGCCAAGCCTATTTTACACAATTATCGGACAAAGCATCTATGCTGGGCAGAACACTACTCAACCGTTATCACATCACCGATCACCTGGGCGACGGATCTACCGCCACTGTTTATAAAGCTGTGGATACCCGCCTGGGGCGTCAGGTCGCGCTCAAGATTTTGCTGCCGCATGTCCGCAGCAGCACACGCAGCCGTTTTTTCCAGGAGGCCAGGGCAGCCGCCCAGTTGAATCACCCGAACATCATGGCGATTTATGATCTGGTTGAGGATTATGAACAGCCCTTTCTGGTGGTCGAATATGTGGAAGGTGTCCCGCTGACGGATTACATCCCTTCGACCCCCGAAATCGCCGTCAATCTCGGCTATCAGATCGCCATGGCGCTGGAATATGCGCACCAACGGCAAATCATCCACCGCGATATTAAACCGGCCAACCTTCAGGTGACGCCCCAGATGCAGGTCAAAATTATGGACCTGGGGCTGGCGCTCCCGCGTGAAGCAACCCGCGTCACCGCCGAGGGGATGATCATCGGCACGCCAGCTTACTTGTCGCCGGAACAGGCACAGGGGCATGCCCTCGACCATCGTACGGACATCTATTCGCTGGGCATCGTCATATACGAGATGGTCACCGGGCAGCTGCCATTTGACGCGGATGATATTTCCGCGCTGCTGCTGCAACAGGTACGGCAGCCCCCACCCCCGCCCCGGTTGGTGATCTCCGGTTTGCCGGTGGGGTTGGAGACGGTCATCCTCAAAGCACTGGCCAAACACCCGACCCGACGCTTTCAGTCGTGCCGCGCGATGGCGGATGCGTTGCAAGAATCCCTGAAAACGGATCCGCTGCCCGACCAGGCCACGCCCGTCCGTCCTCCCGCTGGACCGACTAGCACACCCGCCCATGCCATCCGCCTGATTCTGGCTGATGATCACAGCGTGCTGCGTAAGGCACTCATCAGCTCGCTGGAGGCACAACCCGACTTTACCGTTATCGGGGAAGCCAGCAACGGCGACGAAGCGCTGACACAAACGCTGGCGCTCAAACCCGATGTGCTGGTGCTGGACCTGAACATGCCGGGCAAAGGCGGCTTGGATATTCTGCCGGTTATCCGCGCCCGAATGCCCGACGTTAAGGTACTTGTGCTCACCGGTCGTGAGGAAAGCGGTTATATCGTGCGGGCGCTGCGGGCTGGGGCCAACGGCTACATCCTGAAATCAGCGGATGAAGACGAACTGACCAGCGCCATCATCAAGGTCATGCAGGGGCATCTGGTGTTGGGCCAGGGCGTCACGGAAAAAGTGGTGACGGGGCTGCTGCGAGGAGCACAGGCCGAAAACACCCTGAGCGATGTGGAGCGCAGTACCCTGCTGTACGTCGCACGCGGCCAGGAAAACGACGAGATTGCCCGGCATATGGGCCTGTCTATGACGATGGTGATCGAAATCATCGCGGGCATCATGAACAAACTGGGCGCGCGCGACCGCAACGAAGCGGCGCTGCTGGCGCTGCGGGAAGGCCATATCCTGCTGGACGAAATCCACGCGGAGTAACCCGGCTACACCTGCGTCAGTGTATGCAGATAATCATCGAACGTATGTAAATCCTGAAGTGCAAATCTGGTCAACTGCCACAGGTCACCGGTCGGCAGGCGGGTCAGGTTGGGGTCTGGCGGCTGAAGGTGGACCACGAGGCTGTCCAACGCTTGCAGCGACGTTTCGTGGCGGGCCCGCATGCGGTTGAACTGAGCCAGTGCCCGATAAACGGCTTCGCTGGTCTGGACCATGCGCCGCGTATCGAGCGACTCATAATAATACTGGTAGCGCCATGTTCGATGCTCCGCCAGCAGCCACTCAACCTGCTCCAGCGCCTGATGCAGATCATCCAGCGTCTGGCTGTCGGCACTCTGCATCAGCAGCAATTGTTCCAGCAGCCCCAGGTACGTTTGCGCCTGCTTCAAGCGTTTCTGATATTCGTTATTCACCCGCCAGAGCAAACTTGCAGAAGCCATCATCGGGGTATCCAGGTCCGGGTTGAACGCCACGCCAAATTGCCCGTCATAATTGTAACACAACTGCGAAAATTTCCACGCCACCTTTTGACAAACGATGACCCATTAAATCCCTGACGACCCGCTATGTCACGCCAACACGCTCTTAACAAAAAATCAGGCGGATAGGGCTAGTGGATTGGCAGGGGCCGGGTTATGATAAGGCTGGTAGGAGGACATTATGTTCACCTCAAATCATTTTTATCACCGTCATGCACTTCGACCGGCCCATCAACCGCTGTCTGCCCTTACTGTTAGCAAACGCACCAATCAATTCTCTGTCTCTGCCGAAACTTTGAACCCAACCATGCGTATAGCAGGTTAGATACCACGTCTGTGGTATGCAAGGAAAGATATGTCTGTGGAAGATCCGATCATCTTGCGATGGGTGGAGGAGACCCTCGACGGCAATCAGGATGCGTTTGCCGAACTGGTCAACACCTATCAAAACGCGGTCTACAACCTGTGTTACCGGATGCTCGGCGAACGTACCGAGGCCGAAGACGCCACGCAAGAAGCCTTTTTGCGCGCCTTTTTAAACATGGATCGCTACGACCCGGCGCGCTCGTTCAAAACATGGGTGTTGTCGATCGCGTCCAATCACTGTATTGATCGTCTGCGCAAGCGTCGACTCACATGGCTGTCGCTGGAAGAACCGCTGCCGCCCAATATCAACCTGCGCAGCGACGAACCGGAACCCGAACAGGCCGCTATTCATGACGAACGCAGCCAGGCAGTTCAGGCCCTGCTGAACAATCTTAGTACGGAGTATCGCGCAGCCGTCATCTTACGTTACTGGTACGATTATTCTTATGCAGAGATTGCCGATATTCTCGATACGACTGAAAGCGCCATCAAAAGCCGTCTGTTCCGGGCGCGCCAGGCCCTGGCAGATCGCATTGATACACAGTCGCCCAACGGCACCTTGGCAAGACCACTATTGGAGAGTCTGTAATGGCGAATGAACGACAAAGACGCCTGATGCAGCAAGCGTTGGACGAACAACTGGCTCCTGATGAGCAAGCCGAACTGCGCCGCCACCTGGATTCCAGCGTGCGCGATGCACAAGCCTACCAGCGCTTGCAGGAAGTTGATGCCACCCTGCGCACGGCACCACACGAACGGGCCCCGCACCGGCTGGCGGCGACGATTATGGCGCGGTTGGCCGAAATGGCGGAACGCATGGACCCGCGCCTGTCGCGTATATCCGGGCTGGCACTGGCGGTGGGGCTGGCACTGGTCGGCGCGGTGATGATCCCGATATTTGTGCTGGCGGGGTGGCTGCTGCTGACGGCCATTGCCAGTGGGGCCGGGCTGGTCGCCGCCATCGAACGGATCGTCGGCCTGCTGGCGATCATGATGGGGCTGGCCGAAAATATGCTGCACCAGCTGCAAGCATTTTTATCCGCCCATCCGGAACTGTTAGCCATCATGATCGGCTTAATTCCGGTGTCCATGTTCTGGTTACTATGGTATGCACCCCGCAAACGAGCTTCTGATGCTGTTTCGTAGGGATGTGAAAAGAGGCAATACATGCGTCGCAAAGGGTTAATCATCCTGGCGCTGATGGTCATTGGCATCGTTGCGCTGGCAAACGCCGCGCGGCACACGTTCAGCCAGCAGCCCGGCTTTCGCAGCACCCAGATCAACCTGGAAGATTCCTATACGCTGTATGGCCCCGTCCCCGAAGATCTGGTCGTGGTGGCAGAAACGGTTGATCTGCAAGCGGATAGCCGGGTCGATGGGAATGTCGCGTTGATCGGCAGTCAGGTTGATGTCAGCGGGCCAGTTGCCGGCGATCTGACCGTCATGGCGGAAAGCGTCAACATTTACGACGGCGCACACATTGAAGGCAACACGACCCTGCTGGCGGATGCGGTTTTTGTCGAAGGCCAGATAGACGGTACGCTGCACGTTCGCAGCAGCATCCTTGATGTGACGGAAACGGCAGCTATCGGCGGGCAGGTGTTTGCCTGTTCGGACGAATTGACCGATGGGCGGGTCGACGGGGCAGGCATTCAGTCCTGCGAGGAAAGCGACCTGTGGTCATCAACCCGCACGCTCGAAACCCTGCGCGACCCGAATTTTGTGCTGCCCCTGCTCAATATCACGATTGGCGGCACGGCCATTGCCGTTCTGTTCACAGCGCTGGGGTCACTGGCGCTGTCGGGTCTATCCATTCTGGCAGTCGTCATCTTCCCCCGGCAGATCAGCCATATCGAGGAAGCTGTGCGCACCGGCTCACGCGGCCTGAGCGGCACTGGCCTGATGATTGTGGCGCTGGCCGCCGGGGTGACGTTTGCTCTGGGGCTGGCGGTGGTCGTGGTACCGGTGCTGGGGTTGGTGCTGGTGCCCGTGTATATCATCGCGGCGCTGCTGTTCTGCGGCATGGCACTGGCGGGCTGGATTACGGTGACACTGGTCGTCGGTGATGTGCTGCTGCAACGCATCAACATGCACACCGCCCCGCCGCTGATTATCGCCGCTATCGGCAACATCACGCTGCTGCTGGCGTGGAACCTGCTGGTGCTGCATCCCATCACCCGCATCATCGCCGTGGCAGCCATCGCGGTGCTGGGCATCGTCGGGCTGGGCGCGGCCTTTACCACACGGATGGGCACCCGCCCGGTTCATCGCAGCTATCTGGTTCAGGGTTAACCCACAACCGATTTCACATAAGGGGCTTCAACGGCCCCTTTTTTATTCGGACTCCGGCGCTGAGGGACCAACACTTGCTTCAGCCGTTGCTGGTTGACGCTGCGCCACGACTTCGGCAAACCGGTCGACCAGATTGCGCTGACGGCGGTTGGGCCAGATGAACGGACGCACGTGACGCAGTTTCGCCCAGGCCTCGGTTGGGGTCATGCCAGTGCTGACCAGATAGGCAGCGGCCATCGTAGGCGCGCGCCCCACGCCTACCCCGCAATGCACGTACGTGCCACGCCCCTGATTGATATTCTCGGTGATAAAGTCGACCCCAGCCTGTATCTGATCGATGGTTGGTGCCGTGTTGTCGGTAACGACCAGGTGCAGATAATGTGATGGGGCGACCCCTGCTGCTGCGTCGTCAAATTCTCGACGCAGGTTGACGACTGCCTCGATGCCCCATTCGCGCATCGCCGCCATGCCCTGCGGGTAATGTTGGCCGCCGACATGCAGCAGCGGGGTGATTTCACTATATTTGCGGACGGGCGCACCGGTCATACGGCGGGCGATCTGGACGTAAATGCGCAGACCGGTCTGATGCAGCGGGCGAACCGAAATCCATTCCCAGGCCCGTTGCAGTGAAAAGGCAATCCAATCCAGAAAGCGATAGAGTGCAGAGCGACGTGGTGTAACGTTCTCTCGTTCGGCCATTAGTCTCCCGTTTGATAGAGTACTTGACTATCTTACCGCACATTCGGCGCGTGACGGGTGCTGATAGTCCGGCATCGGGACTGAACCGGCCCCGCCCAGCCAGATATCGACCCGCGTCCGCCACAGATCATCCGGCCCCCAAGCGCACGGCATACCATAACGCACCTGCCACCCCGACGCATCGTATGCCACGTAATGATGCACGTAGCGGGCAGGCTGGAACACGGACAAGGTTTGCCCGGTTTGGGGCTGCCCCGGAGTCAACCAGAAATCGCCAAATGCAAACCGGGTCGGAATCCGCACCCATTGCACCAACCCATCGCGCACACTGGCCTGTCCCTCGCGCGCCGGATTAATGAAGGTATCCGCCACATTGCGCCATGTCCAGGTCAGCAACCCATTGTCCTGGCTGGCATTCGGCGTATACGACACATCCTCGACCCAGGCATGGCGCGAAAGCATAAACTGAATCTCGGAAATGTGGGTCACGCCGGGCCGGATATTCTGCCAGCATAAGGGGGAACAGGTAAACAGAGTATCAACCACTCGGTGGAGATTGGCGTTCTGATAGGGACGGGCGTTGACAAGCCCAATCGTCACCGAAAAAAGCAGGCTCAGGGCCAGACCGGGCAGCATCCAGAAGCGCAGCATTCAGCCGGAGAAAAACTCAATAACAGGGGCGCAAAATCCCGGCAAGGCAGGATCAGCGGAAATTGTCTCACCGGCACGCAGAATCAACACCGGTTGACCCGATTGAAAAACATGGATACGCCGGGTCTGCGGGTAGATCACCCAGACAAGCAGGACGCCAAAATCCAGCCACTCCTGGACCTTTTCCTCGATCTTGTCAGCCCGGTCATGCGGCGAAACAACCTCGACGACCAGCTCCGGCGCAACCCGGCCATAACCGGGATTAGTCTGTTCAGCCGGAAGCCGTTGGTACGAGATGAAAGCGACGTCTGCTGCACGCACGGTCGTCTCATCAGACCGGGTATAAAATCCCGCTTCACCAGTCAACACACGCCCCAGCCGCGCCTGCTTGTTAAACGCTGTCAGCAAATAGGCCGTGAGATTTTCGACCTGAGCGTGTTCGATACCGGGCGGACTCAACTCAATCACCTCTCCTGCAACAAGCTCATAGTGCCTGTCGGGGTTTTGCGCTGTGATTTCAAGCAGATCGCCCCCTGTCAGCAGTTGTGCCTGTAAATCGGCCATGATAATCTCCTGTCCGGTTGCTGAAGATTGTAGCACAGGTTTACCAGTTCACCGTCACGTCGCGCCGCCAGTAACGCCGGATCAGTGCGCCACCGGGCATCGCGGCCACCAGCCGGTACAGCAAGTCCCAGTCATCCGCCGCCAGTACCTGCCCGGCCAACACGCCCACCGCATAGAGCAGCGGCCCGCCGACAATCCCCAGCAGCGGATGCAGCGCCCCCAGCAGCAGCATCGCCAGCGCCACGCCGACACCGACCACCAGCAGCCGCACCAACCGGGGCAGCAGACGCCCCCAATCCCACCCGGCGACCTGAAACCGCCGCGCCAGCAGCACCAGCACCAGCACTTCAGCCGCCAGCGAAGCCAGCGCCGCGCCACGGATTTGCAGCGGCAGAATCAACAGCGCATTGAGCGTGATATTGAGCACCAGTCCACCCGTCCGCAGCGCCAGCAGTGATCGCTGCCTGTTCTGGACAACCATGCCCTGCGCGAAAATATTGACGATCATCGCCACCGCCGCGTACCAGATCAAAATGCGCAGCGCGTCCGCCGCCGGGCGAAAATCCGCGCCAAACAGGAGGGTTATTTCGTTTGCGAAAATGGAGAGGGTCAGCGCCAGCGGCAGGCTGATGAGCAGCGTAAAAAAGGCCAGCTTCTCGACGATGAAGCCAAATGTCTCGCCCTGTCCTTCACCGTGATAACGCGACATCATCGGATAGGTGGCGATCAGGATCGTGGTATTCAGCAGTTCAATCACACCAAAAATGATGACAAACGCCGCGGTCAGGTAGCCGGTCTGCGTTGGACCAATCAGGCGGGTCGTCATCAGCTTGTCGGCATGCTGATAGGCCAGCGACAGAAACGCGGAGATCGCCAGCGGCGCGCCATTGCGCACCAGTGGCCCGGCAATCGCACGATCAAACGGCCATGCCGGACGTACCCCACCGCGCAGCACCAGCAGCCACAGCGCCCCAGCTCGCACCACCCCGGCGGCCAGCGTCGCTACATACACACCGACGATGCCCTGCCCGGCCAGCAGCGCCAGCCCCGCCAGCAGAATCAGCAGCGCGATGTGCCCCACCGAAACGACCGACGATGCCAGCATTTTTTCCTGTGCCAGCAGCAGATCGTTGGTCATGTTACCGAGAATATCCACCAGCAGGCTGACCGCCGCCAGCAGCAGCAGCGACCGGATCACCGCCTCGTAACCACCAGCCCACGCCGCCGCATTGACCACGCCATAGGCCAGCACCGCCAGCGCACTCTGCATCACGAGTGTGGCCGTCAGGTACTTGCCGGCAAGCTGCGGGGTGCGCGCCACATCACGGATGACAATTGGCCCCATGCCAAAATTGACGATGGCCGTGCCCACCGCGATAAACGCGCCGATGGTGCCATAAATGCCATACGTGGCTTCACCGAGCGCCCGTGCCAGAATCAACTGCCAGACAAACAGCGCACCCTTGCTCAGAATGCTGGCAGCAGCAATCGCCCCGGCGTTACGGGCAGCCCGGCGGGCATCCTGCGCCGAAATAGCGGACATCTAGGCGACCATCCCTGGCACGGATTGGCGCATCAGGCTTCCTCCGCCTGCCATGCGGCGATTATTGCCCGTGCTTCATCGTCGGTATCGACAAAGCGAATCAGCCGGATGGCATCCTGATACGTCCGGTCATCGCCGCCCAGCGACCGGGCGACCGATTCATCCAGCCCGATGATGACGAGCCGGTTGCTGCTGTTGGGGTGAATGGCGGTGCCGAGGCTGCGAATGTGCCCCAGCGCCCCGGCGGGCAGCTTCGTCGTCTGCCGGAAATCGAGCATCATCTCAACCGGGTGATTGACCGAATCCAGCCAGAAGGTCGCCCGGCGCATGGTCTTGTGAAAGTCATTCCAGTTCCAGGGGGTAACAGCCGTAAAACGCAGGATGGTTTGGGCTTCGTTGTCCCAATCAAATTCAACAGCCATACGACATTTTCATTTCGTCTGCACATTAAAAGAACATATAAAAACAGCGTGGTTATCGTATCACGCCTTTGTGTCTGCGGCATCGCCGATTATAATGCGATAGACCCTTCTATTGTAATGTTGGCCGTGATGCGCTGGTGATAAAGCATGGCAGAGTATTCTATTCCGCGAGAACAACATAACCCCTGGCTGATCCGCGTCCCCATCCTGCTCATTCTGGGCATTGTGATGCTGGTCGGTCTGCTGGCGGCTTTTGCTGCCGGGGTGCAGATGGCTTATGGCAGCACGGTGATGCCGGGCGTGCGCGTCAATGGCATGGCGTTGGGCGGCCTGAACCGCGAACAGGCGATCACAGCGCTGCAAGACAGCTTCGTCTACGATGACGAGGCGGTCTTTACTTTCCGCCATGACGATGACTTCTGGCAGTTTTTCGCCAAAGACCTGGGCGTTACGCTGGATGCTGGCGCCACCGCCGACCGGGCACTTTCCGCCGGGCGCAGCGGCAGCCCCCTGACCAACATGGCGGAACAAATCAGCATCTGGCTGAATGGCCGCAATATCGCGCCGGTGGTCAGCTATGACCAGAACGTCGCGGTTGAGCAGCTAACGGCCATCGCCAACCAGATCAACCGCCCGGCCCAGAACGCCGCCCTCACGATTAACGGCATCTTTGTCGAGACAACCCCGGCGACCATCGGCCAGACCGTCGATTTGCAGACGACGATCAATGAGCTGAATAATGCGATTCTGCGGCTGGATACTGGCGGGGAAATTCCGCTGACGATCAAGACCGATGTGCCGCTGGTGACGACCGAAGCCGTCGAAGCCGCCGCCGCCCGTGCTCAGGCCGCCATCAGCAGCCCTGTGACCATCATCGCCAGTGGTCCCGATGGTCAGGCGCTGGGGCCCTGGTCCGCCATGCCGCACCAGATCGGCGAACTGCTGACCAAATCCGCCGTATTCAACGGTGATGGCACCGTGAGCTACCAGATTGACGTGAACGTCGAGGTCTTCCGCACCTTTCTGGAAAACCTCGCGCCGAACCTGTCCGCCGAATCGCAGAATGGTCGCTTCCATTTCAACGACGATACACGCCAGCTCGAACTGTTTCAGGCGGCGATCAACGGGCGCGAACTGAACGTCGACGAAACGCTCAAGCGCCTCGAAGCCGCTATCTTCAACCCGGACCCCAACGCCCGTCAGGTTCCGGTCGCCTTCAATTACGTACTGCCCGATTATCATGACGGCATCACCGCGGCGGAACTCGGCATTACGGAACTGATCTCACGCGGTACGACCTACTACACCGGCTCAACCGCCAACCGCATCCAGAACATCATCGAATCAGCGCAGCGCTTTGACGGCATCATCATCGCGCCCGGCGAGGAATTTTCGTATAACGACATCCTCGGCGACATCAACCCGGAACAGGGCTTTGTCGAGGGCTTTGTCATCGTGGGTGGGCGGACGGTGCGCGGTGTCGGCGGCGGTGTCTGTCAGGTGAGCACGACCGCGTTTCAGGCGGCCTTCTATGCTGGTTATCCGATTACGGAGCGCTGGGCGCATGGCTATCGCGTCGGCTATTATGAGCGCGGCGAAGGCGTGGGCATGGATGCCGCTATCTATCAGGGTGACCCGGCGCTGAATGAACGCAGCCTTGACCTGCGCTTTGTCAACGACACACCCTATCATCTGCTCATCGAAACGTCGATCTTCCCCGGCGAAGATGCGGTCGAGTTCCGCTTTTACAGCACCAACCCGGGGCGGCAGGTGGTCAAGCGCGGGCCGAGCGTGCAGAATGTCACCGCGCCCAGAGAAACCCTGTATCAATCCAACCCCAATCTGAGCATTGGGCAGGAGCGCTGGCTGGACTGGCCCGCTGAAGGGGCCTATGTCGAGGTCGAACGCGTGATCCTCAACCCCAATGGGGACGAAACAGACAGCACCCGCTTCCGCACACAGTACCAACCCTGGGGTGCGGTGGTCGAGGTAGCCCCCGGCGACCCGCGTCTGGGCACACCCAGTTAGAGATTATGGTTCGCCTCACGGCAGGACTAGTGATTTGGATTCTGATCGCTTTGTCAGGCACAGAATACCCTTCCCACATACACCCAGAGAGGCACACCACCTCGCTTACGACTGATGATTTGATCATGGCCTATGAAGCTGGTCATTATCGAGACATTCAGACAAACGGTAAGTGGTTAACAGTAAGTCCGGACAAAGTTTATCTCTATGCCCATGAAGACGGCATCTACCGTCTCGGTGATGGAGCATTGATCGCGCCATTCGATAATGCCGTGTTCAGCCCTGATGGACGGTATGTCGTGCAGCTTGGAGATGGTATTTACTGCCTTCCCGCCCTGAAACGAATTATCCCCACTAATTATGAAAATATCGCCATCAACCATTATGTAGACGACAGTCTTGAGCATCGCACATGGGCCATCCTTGGCGATGTTCAGTTTAGCGACAACGGTGAATACGTCGCGGTAACGGGTGATGGTGTCTATCGCCTCATCGATCAACAGAAAATTGTTGATACCAGCGCCCAGGAAATCACTGACTCAAAAAGCCTCGAAGTAGAATTTAATGCAGACAGTTCAGCAGCATCAACTATAGACGGAATATTTCAACTCAGTGATGGCAAACTACTGTTTCAGACAGGGGATTATTTCGCACGTTTCAGCCCGGATGGATCATATGCATTAACCAGACTGGGAATCATCCGCTTAAGTGATGGCGAGATGTTTGACATCGTGGGGGATATTTCGTTTACGCCAGACATGCAGTATGCAGTCCTGCCCGGTGATGGAGTCTATCGCCTGAGCGACGGACAGCGACTGTATGACCTGCCTCAATTTGCCACTGCTTTTGCTCGATCCGTATACAGCCCTGATAACCAATACATGGCAGTTAGTTCAAATGGCCTCTATCGCATTCGGGATGGGCGAAAACTTTCCGAGTCAAGTAATGTCGTATTTAGCCCAGATAGTCTGCATGTCGCAATTGGGAGCGATGGTATCTATCGCCTGAGTGACATGCGAAAACTGCTCGATCTCACGGCCTACATAGATAGTTCTAGCCATTTCAGCGGAGATGGTGCCTACCTCGCTGTATCAGATGCAATCATCCATATCGTTAATGGAAAGAAACTATTTAACAAAGGATCTTCAGCAACGTTTAGCCCGAATAATGAGTATGTGGCATTTAATGATGATGGCGTTTATCGTCTAAGTGATCAGCACAAGCTGTTTGCAATTAATGGCGGCGTTCACGGTTTCAGCCCGGATAGCGCGTACGTGAGCGTTTATGATAGAAATAACTGGATGCTCTATCGCATTCGGGATGGGCGATCCTATCCGAATCTACGTTTCCTCGATGTATCGGCAGGCATTATGGCAGACGGCAATACAGTGCTGATTGTGGGCCCAAATCATCCGTGAACCACATAACTTGATACCTTATACAATTGTCATTGCTTTCGCCTGCGGCGACCTGCCCGGTAGAGTTGAATGCCCACAAACTGCCCGGCCAGCAGCACCAGCGTGAAGGCCAGCGTTGCCGTAATCAGATAGTGTTCGCGCCCGCTGACCATCTGATACAGGAACGTATGCAGCAGGGCCAGCCCCGCCAACGCATAATTCCAGCGCTGTACCGCCTTCCAGCGCGGCCCCCGCAGTTTCCGCAGTGACCAGTCATTCGAGGTCGCCAGCAGCGCAATCAGGGTGACGGTCGCCGCCAGGCCGACCCAGTTGGCAATGCCGAAGCGGTTGGTCAGGAGCACGTAGCCGTTAGCCGTTTCCCGCAGAAAATAGCCGATCACCCCCAAACGCTCCCGCACCTGCAAGCCAAAAACCACATGGATCAGCCCGTTGATGGCCGTCCAGATGCCGACATCCCGTCGCAGGTCAACGTTGACCGGGTTGCGCCGCTGCCACATCAGTTTCAACGGGCCGACCAGCAGCGTGATGATTAGCAGCGCCAGTGATAGATACCCCGTCGCAATCGTCAGGATATAGCTGAGGGCGGCATTGGGGGCGTAAAAACGCCGCGTCAGATACACCGCGCCCAGGGTGATCAACAGCAGCGCAAAATGAGTTAGCCAACGGGTGCGGCCTATGCCAGTGAGGGTACGGATCATGCACGTTTTGACAGGCTGGCACGCCGGACTCTTACGCAAAATTTGACAACACATATGTTTTTGTTATTATTTTCATCACTTGAAATAAATTTCAAATAGTGAAATAGCTGTCAGTCAATGATTTTGTTCTTGCGCCGCGACAATCGCATATCATCGCCCCTCACCCCACCTACCGGAGGCGTGCCGTGTTCCTGAATCATGGAGATTATGAACAGAACCGCCTCATCAGCCGGGTGCTGACCCTGTATTACATCGAAGGGCAAAATCAATCCGACATTGCCAAAGCACTTGGCCTGTCGACCGCCAAAGTCAACCGGCTGCTGAAACAGGCGCGTGAACAGGGGCTGGTCGAGATTACGATCCGCACACCTTTCCAGCACCTGTTTGAACAGGAACAACAGCTTCAGGAAACCTACAATCTGCCCGAAGCAGTCATCATCCCGCAGCTGGCCGACGAACCGGACGCCGTGCTGCAAACGGTCGGGCGTGCCGCAGCGGACTACCTGCTGCAACACCTGCGCGATGGCGACACCATCTGCATCAGCGGTGGCAAAACCATGAACGCCATCGTCCAGTCCATCGAGCCGCGCCGCAAATACAACGTGCGGGTGGTGCCAGCCACCGGGGCGCGTCAGGGCAGGCATTACACCGACGTCAATTATCTGGCGGCCCAACTGGCGGAACGGCTCGGCGGCGAAGCCTACCAGATTCACGCTCCGGTGTTTGTCGATAAAGCCGAAGACCGCGACCTGCTGCTGGGGATGCGGCAGATCAGCGAAATTCTCGATCTTGCCCGCAATGCCCAGATCGCCCTTATCGGCATTGGCTCGGTCATTCCGGGGGCATCCAGCTATTTTGACCTGATGACCTCGATGGCGATGAGCGAAGCCGACTGGAACCAGATGATCGAGGCGGAAGACGCCTGTGGCGAAATCTTCGCCTATCTGTACAACCGTCAGGGGCAGCTCTGTATGCCGGACTTCAACCGCCGGGTAGTTGGTCTGGCGCTGGACGACCTGAAAAATATCCCGCTGGTGATCGGCGTGGCGGCCACCCCGGAAAAAGTGCTGCCCATTCACGGCGCCTTGCAGGGCGAGCACCTCAAAATACTGATTACGGACGAATCAACCGCTTCCGGCGTCCTTGAACTGGCCGGAGCATAAAGGAGGCATCATGAAGACACGACTCATCGGCGAATCCGGTGTCAGCGCGACGGTTGTCGGGCTGGGTGCCTGGGCCATCGGCGGCTGGAGCTGGGGCGGCACCGACGAAGCCGATTCAATTGCGGCGATTCAGGCCTCGCTGGATGCCGGAATCACCCTGGTCGATACGGCACCTGCCTACGGGATGGGCCGCAGCGAGGAAATTGTCGGTAAAGCGATTAAGGGACGGCGCGATCAGGTCATCCTGTCGAGCAAGTGCGGGCTGGTCTGGCACACGCAAAACGGCAACCACTTTTTTGATCAGGACGGTAAACCCGTTCATCGCTATCTGGGTGAAGAATCGGTGCGCTATGAAGTGGAACAGAGCCTCAAACGCCTGAACACGGATTATCTGGACGTGTACTTCACGCACTGGCAGGACCCCACCACCCCGATCGAAGAAACCATGACCGCGCTGATGAAGCTGAAGGAAGCAGGCAAAATCCGCGCGATTGGCGTCAGCAACATCAACGTCGAACAGCTGGAAGCCTACGAGCAGGTCGGCAAGCTGGATGTGGCGCAGGAACAGTACAGCATGATTGACCGCGACCTTGAAGCGGACGTGCTGCCATACACGCAAGCCCACAACATCGCTGTGATGGCCTATTCTCCGCTGGCGCTTGGCCTGCTGACGGGCAAGATCGGGCCGGAACGCAGCTTCGAGGGGGATGACCACCGCATCGACAACCCGCGCTTCACCGTCGAAAATCGCCAGCGCGTCGCGGCCATGCTGGCAGCATTCCAGCCGGTGGCGGACAAGCACGATCTGACAATGGCGCAGCTGGTCATCGCCTGGACCGCCGCCCAGCCAGGCATCACGCATGTACTGGTCGGTGCACGCAACACCAAACAGGCGCTGGAAAATGCCCGTGCCGGTTCGGTCGCGCTGGATGAAAGCGACCTGCAAGCCATGAACGACGTTATCGCCCAGCACGCAGCGGCGGTAGTCTAGACCATGAACAGGGACGCGCTGCTACAAGCCCTCGCCCAGAAACCCGATGTCACCGTCCTGATTGTGGGCGGCGGCATCAATGGGCTGGGCGTGCTGCGTGAACTGGCGCTTCAGGGTGTAGATGCGCTGCTGATCGACAAGGGCGATTTCTGCTCCGGGGCCAGCGCCGCACCCTCCCGCATGATTCATGGCGGTCTGCGTTATCTGGAAAACGGCGAGTTCCGGCTGGTGCGCGAATCCCTGCGCGAGCGCAATCTGCTGCTGCAAAATGCGCCCCATTATGTGCATCCGCTGCCGACGACGGTGCCGATCTACAACTGGTTCTCCGGCCTGCTGCCTGCCGCGCTGCGTTTCCTCGGCCTGGAACAACCGCCGGTCAACCGCGGGGCGCTGCTGGTCAAAATCGGCCTGACGCTGTATGACCTGTTTGCCGGGAGCCAGCGCATTCTGCCGCGCCATCGCTTCCGGTCGCGGGCGGAATCGTTGCAGGCGCATCCCAACCTGAATGGCGACATCGTCTGCACGGCGACCTATTACGACGCCTGGATCGCCTACCCGGAGCGGCTGGGGCTGGAACTGGCGCTGGACGCAGCCGCGATTCACCCGCAGGCCCACGCGCTGAATTACGTCTCACTGATCGACGGCAGCGGCGAATATGTCACGCTGCGCGACGAGCTGAGCGGCCAGACAGTGCAGGTGCGCCCGCAAATGGTGGTCAACGCCGGCGGTGCCTGGATCGACTCCGTCAATCAGGCGCTGAACCAGCCGACGTCGTTTATCGGCGGGACCAAGGGGTCACATCTCATCATCAATCACCCCGACCTGCTGGCGGCGCTGGGCGATGAAATGCTGTTTTACGAAAACGCCGATGGCCGCATCTGCATCATGTTTCCGCTGCTGGGCAAGGTGCTGGCCGGGTCCACTGATATTCGCATTGACGACCCCGAAGCGGCGATCTGCGAAGCGGATGAAATCGCCTACATTCTGGAATCGATCCGGCAGGTGCTGCCCGCGATTGATGTCCAGCCAGCGGACGTGGTCTATCACTTCTGCGGGGTGCGCCCACTGCCGAGAATGCAGACGGCCACCACCGGGCAGATCAGCCGCGATCATCACTGCGACGTAATCGAACCAACGGGTGAGCGGACCTTCCCGGTTTACAACCTGATCGGCGGCAAGTGGACAACGTTCCGCGCGTTTGCCGAACAGGTGACGGATACGCTGCTGCAACGCCTGGGCCGCACCCGCAACCAGACAACGGATTCGCTGCCCATTGGTGGCGGCAAGGGTTACCCGAACAACAACACCGCCCGGCAGGACTGGCTGAACCGGCGGCACGCCCAAACCGGCCTCCCCACTGACCGGCTGGAGACCTTGCTGCAACGCTATGGCGCGCGGGCAGAAGCTGTCGCCGCTTTTCTCACCGCCGCACCTGACGAACCGCTGGTCGAGCATCCCGGTTACAGCCGCCGCGAGATCGCCTTCCTGGTGACGCATGAACAGGTGCATCATCTGGATGACCTGGTGCTGCGACGCACAACGCTGGCGCTGCAAGGTGAGCTGACCGCCGCGCTGCTGCTGGAACTGGGGCAGATTACGGCGGCGGCACTCGGTTGGTCCGATGACCAGACACAAAGCGACATCGAACGTACTTCACAGATACTGGCAAAGCGGCATGGAGTCCATCTGCCGCACACGGAAAGGGTTCCTTAAATCATGCGCGACTCGCACAAAGTCCGCCTCAATCGCCTGTTCAACACCTCCGGCAAATGTCTGGATGTGGCTATCGATCATGGCGTCTTCAACGAATACAGCTTCCTCGATGGGTTGGAAAACGTCGAAAAAGTGGTTCACCAGCTTGTCGACGCCGGGCCGGACGCGATCCAGATGAATTACGGCCAGAGCGATGTACTGCAAACGATCCCCGGCAAGCAGAAACCGGCACTGGTGATGCGCACCGACACCGGCAACCCCTACAACCCGCAGACCCACCGGTTCATGTTCAACATTTTGCAGAACAGCGACGAGCCGATTCTGGAAGCGCTGCGGATGGACGCGGCCTGCGTGGTCGTCAACCTGCTGCTGCTGCCGGACGAGCCGGAACTGCACCGCCAGACGATCACCAATATCAGCCGGTTGCGCGGCGCGTGCGACAAATATGGTATGCCGCTGATGATTGAGCCGCTGGTTATGCAGGGCAATAGTGGCCGGGGCGGCTACATGGTCGACGGCGACAAAACCAAGATTGTCCCGCTGGTGCGGCAGGCGCGCGAACTGGGGGCCGACATCATCAAGGCGGACCCGACCGACCACGCCGAGGATTACCACGAGGTCATCGAGGCGGCCCGCTGCCCGGTGCTGGTGCGTGGCGGTGGCAAAGCCGACCTGCGGGAAGTGTTCGAGCGCAGCCACGCCTTTTTGCAGCAGGGCGCGGTGGGGCTGGTTTACGGGCGCAATATCTACCAGCACCCCAATCCAAAACAGATCGTCAAGGCCTTCATGGCGCTCATCCACGACGACGTCACGCCGGACGAAGCATGGGCGATTTATGAAGGGGCCAGCGCCTGACCCTGTTTGTGACACACCGGGGCGATTCGGGCAATCGACCCCGCAATGACCAGAAACCTGAATAGTGACGGTCATTTTTGGGAAAAGGGATTTATGATGACACACGAAACTGCTTTCACAATGGATACATCCAGTATCAAGTACGGCCCCGGCGTGACGCGCGAGGTCGGGCATGATATGAGCCGGTTTGGTGCCAAACGCGTCATGGTCGTGACGGACCCGCATCTGGCCGGGCTGGAGCCGGTCGCGGTGGTGCTGAAGGCCCTGCGCGAAGCCGGCATCGACGCCGTCCTCTACGATCAGGTGCGCGTCGAACCCACCGACGAATCATTTCTGCACGCCATCGCCTTCGCGACAGACGGCCAGTTTGATGGCTATGTCGCGGTGGGTGGCGGCTCGACCATCGACACGGCCAAGGTCGCCAACCTGTACGCCACCTACCCGGCGGATCTGCTCGATTACGTCAACCCGCCCATCGGCAAAGGCACGCCCGTACCGGGGCCGCTCAAACCGCTGATCGCCATCCCGACGACAGCAGGCACCGGCAGCGAAACCACCGGCGTGGCCATCTTCGATCTACTGTCGATGCACGCCAAGACCGGCATCGCGCACCGTGCCCTGCGCCCGGTCATGGGTGTGCTCGACCCGGACAACACGCGCACGCTGCCGCCGATGGTAGCCGCCAGTTCCGGGCTGGATGTGTTGAGCCACGCGCTGGAATCCCTGACCGCGATCCCGTATGCCAGCCGCCCGGCACCTGAATCACCGCATCTGCGCCCGGCCTATCAGGGGGCCAACCCGATCAGCGATATCTGGGCGTCGAAGGCCATTGAGATGGTTTCGCGCTATATCGTGCGGGCCGTCGCGGACGCCAACGACGACGAAGCACGCAGCCACATGCTGCTGGCCTCGGCCTATGCGGGCATTGGCTTTGGCAACGCGGGTGTGCATCTGCCTCATGGCATGTCGTACCCGGTGTCGGGCATGGTGCGGCAGTTCCAGCCAGCAGGCTACCCCGGCGACCACCCGATTATCCCGCACGGCATGTCCGTCATTCTGAACGCGCCCGCCGTGTTCCGCTTTACGGCGCAGGCGAACCCGCAGCGTCACCTGTACGCCGCCGGGCTGATGGGCGTGGACACACGCGACGTGCCGGAAGATCAGGCCGGGGCGGTGCTGGCCGGGGCGATTGTCGACCTGATGAAACAGACCGGCGTGCCCAACGGACTCAGCGCCATCGGCTTTACCGAGGCGGATATTCCCGCCCTGGTGGAAGGCACGCTGCCGCAGCACCGCGTCACCAAATTATCGCCGCGTCCGGCCAGCGCTGAAGACCTGCACGCGCTGTTCCACGACTCCATGACGATGTGGCAGTAGGGGCACGATTGATGGCACGCTACTTACTGGGGCTGGATAACGGCAATACGGTGTGCAAAGCCGCGCTGTTCGACCTGAACGGACGCGAGATTCATGCGACCAGCCGCCGCATCGACACGCTGCATACCCGGCCCGGCTGGACCGAACGCGATATGGATACGGTCTGGCAGGAAACCGCCACCGTGATCCGCGACCTGATTGCGGGGTCCGGCATCCGGCCAGATGAAATCGCCGGGGTTGGCTGCACCGGGCATGGCAACGGCCTCTATCTGCTGGATAAAACCGGTCAGCCGCTGCGCAATGGCATTCAGTCGCTGGACACACGCGCCGCCAGCCTGCTGGATGAGTGGATTGCCGACGACATGCCCGCACGCGCCTACCCCCACATCTGGCAAAACTTCTACGCCGGACAGGCCCCGCTGCTGCTGGCATGGCTAAAACGTCATGAACCCGATACCTATGCCCGCATCGGCACGGTGCTGCTGTGCAAGGACTACATCAATTACTGCCTGACCGGCGAACGCGCCACCGATTATTCCGACATGGGCACCACCGCCCTGCTGCGCGTACCGGAAAAAACCTGGTCGCCTGAACTGCTGGACCTGTATGGCATTGCCGAAATAGCGGATGCCCTGCCCCGGCTGGCCCACAGCGCCGAAGTTACCGGCACCGTCACCGCACAGGCTGCCGAAGCAACCGGGCTGGCGGTTGGGACTCCGGTCGTCGCCGGGATGATCGACATCGACGCTGGCGCCATTGGTGTCGGGGTCAACCGTGCGGGTCAGGCCTGTGTCATCGTCGGCAGCTGGAGCATCAACGAAGTTATCGCCGATGAACCGGTCGTCTCGCGCGATCTGTTCCTGACAGCGCCCTTTGCCGACCCGGACCGCTGGCTGATCGTGGAGGCCAGCACCGCCGGGGCTGCCAACCTGGACTGGTTCGTCAGCCAGTTCTGCGCCGAAGAACAGCGCGAAGCCGACAGTCGCGGCCTCTCAGTCTTCGATGTGTGCGGCGAACGGGTGAACAGCATCCCGATCACGGACTCGGTGCCGGTTTTCCACCCGTTTTTGTACGGCTCCAATGTGCAGGCCACCGCCCGCGCCGGGTTTTATGGGCTGGTCGGCTGGCACACACGGGCGCATGTGCTGCGGGCATTGTACGAAGGGGTCGTCTTCAGCCATCTGACGCACATCGAACGGCTGCGGCAGGCCGGGGCGCAGTTCAATGTGGTGCGGCTGACCGGGGGCGGCGCACGCAGCGCGGTCTGGTCGCAGATGTTTGCCGACGTGCTCAATGTGCCGGTCGAAGTGACGGATTGTTTTGAAAGCGGGACACGCGGCGCGGCGCTGGCAGCAGGCATCGGCGCGGGCATCTACGCCAGCTATGCCGAGGCAGGCGAGCAGAGTGTCATCATCGAGCATGTGTACCAGCCCAACGCGGCGCGCCATGCCATCTATCAAGGCCGTTACGACCATTACCGCGAAATCGAAACGGCCATGCGCACACCCTGGCGCAAGCTCAACCAGAGTGAGGAGAAAGATCGTTCATGAGTGCAGATATATCCACCGTGCTGGCTCCCCAGTCGGCCAAACCATCGAAGCTGCGCCTGCTGCTGCATCGCATCTGGAAAATGCGCATGCTGTATGTCTTGCTGCTGCCTGCGATAATATTTTTCGCCGTTTTCCGTTATTACCCCTACTGGGGTCTGTCGCTGGCCTTTCGCGACTTCAAACCAGCCACCGCCATTGCGGACATGACCTGGATCGGATTCGAGCATTTCGAGCGGCTGTTTTCGCTGCCTGCTTTCTCCGAAGTCTTTATGAACACGCTCATCATCAGTCTGATGAAGCTGTTCATCGGCATGCCGGTGCCGATCATCTTCGCCCTGCTGCTCAACGAAATCCGCTTCGCGTTGTTCAAGCGCGGCGTCCAGACCGTGACGCTGTTCCCGCATTTTCTGTCGTGGGTGGTCTATGGCGGCATCATGGTGCTGTTTCTGGCCCCCGGCGGCATTATCGCGGACCTGGTCGGTGCGTTCGGCATCAACGGCAATACGCTGCTGGTTGATACGCGCCTGTTCCGGGGCATTCTGGTCGTCACCGACATCATGAAAGGCTTTGGCTTCAGCGCCATTCTGTACCTGGCCGCCATGACGTCGATTGACACGGAACTGTATTCCGCCGCGCGTGTGGATGGCGCCAACCGCTGGCAGCAGATGCGCTTCATCACCCTGCCCGGCATTACCGGCGTGATCGTCATTGTGCTCATTCTCAACATGGGCCAGATTCTGGATGCTGGTTTCGAGCAGGTGTTCGTGATGTACAACCCGGCGGTGTACTCGGTGGCCGACATCATCGACACCTACACCTATCGCATTGGCCTGGTCGAAGGCAAATTCGCCATCGCCACCGCGCTCGGCCTGTTCAAGGGCATCATCGGCTTCATCCTGATCGTCGCATCCAACCAGTTTGTCAAACGTCTGGGGCATTCCACGCTCTGGTAAGGAGAAATAATCATGGCGCTCAATCGCCTGTTCAAAATTGATGAAACCCAGCTGGAGCGTGATGAACGCAGCCGTATCGCCCAGACGCTGATCTATATCGCCCTCATCGTCTTCGCGCTCATCAGTATCATCCCGATCCTGCACGTCCTCAGCGTGTCGTTCAGCACGCCCAACGCGGTCGCGCGTTCCGGCCTGATGCTGATCCCGCAGGACTTCACGCTGGATTCGTACACGTTTGTTTTCAAGGGCGGGTCGGTCCAGCGGGCCTTTGGTGTGACGGTGTTTATCACGGTCGTCGGCACCGCCCTCAGCCTGCTCACGACGACAATGGCCGCCTATGCCCTCTCGCGCGAGGACCTGCCGGGACGCAACGCCCTGATGATTCTGGTTATCATCCCGATGGTCTTCAGTGCCGGCATTATCCCCGGTTATATGCTGGTGCGCGATCTGGGGCTGATCAACAGCGTCTGGTCGATGATTTTGCCCGCGATGATCAACTCGTTTTATCTCATCCTGATGCGCAACTTCTTCGAGACGATCCCCAGTTCGCTGGTGGAATCCGCCCGCATCGACGGGGCCAGCGAACTAACGATCCTGTTCCGCATCATGATTCCGCTGGCGCTGCCCGCCATGATGACCATCGGCCTGTTTTACGCGATTGCCTACTGGAACGAGTTTTTTCGCGGCATCTTCTACATCACCGACCCGCAAAACTGGCCGCTGCAAGTGCTGGTGCGCAACGTCGTCGTACAGGCGGACCTCAACGAACTGGGGATGAGCAACCGCGACCTGTACGGCAGCCAGACTGTGAACCAGCTCACGATCCGGGCGGCGACAATCGTCGTCACGATGGCCCCGTTCGCCATCCTGTACCCGTTCCTCCAGCGCTTCTTCATCAAGGGCATTGTGCTGGGGGCCGAAAAAGGCTGATTGATATATGGCATGCTGTTGGCCCTCGGCTTTTGATACCTGACCGCAGGCGTCAAAGGCCGGGCGCGGACAGCCTGACCATCTGCTGTATGGCTAACTGCAAACTGGATTTATGAAGGAGGTGACACTGAAAAGCCATTTACGAGCATCCACACAGGTTTGCCAAAATACGTTTACTACGAAAGGGAGCACCATGAAAAAGTTCAGATTTTTGCTCATTCTGCTGCTGTTGCTGGGAGTCGTTGGTTCCCTGGCAGCGCAGGATGACACCGTCACCCTGAATATTCTCGCACGGGGTGACAGCTGGGACCCGGATAATTTCTACCAACCGCAGATCGAGGAAGCGGTTGGCATCAACCTCGAATACCGCATGATTCCGTCATCGGAATATGTGGAAGTGCGCAACGTGACGGTAGCCAGCGGCGACCTGCCCGATTCGATCCGTGTCAGCCCGCGTGAAGGCGTGTATGCGGAGTACATTGATGCGGGTCTGCTGCGTCCGCTGAACGATCTGCTGGACCAGTACCCCGCCGTTCGTGACGCTTTCCCGCCGGAAGTCTGGGAAGCCAACACCTACAGCGATGGCAACATCTATCACATTCCGCGTATCACCGGTTCCTACCCCATCACCATCGCCTACCGTAAGGACTGGGCCGATCAGCTGGGTATCGAGCATCCCACCACCACCGAAGAATTCGAAGCCATGCTGCAAGCCTTCCAGGAACAGGACCCCGGTGGTCTGGGTGAAGTCATGATCCCGTTTGTTCCCAACCGGCTCAGTGGTTCCGGCTTTATTGGCTGGATCGACCCGATCCTGAGCCCGTTTGGTGTCAACTATATGGCCTGGGTGCCTTCACCGGACGACCCAAGCCAGCTCATCCTGTCGCACACCCTGCCGTCCTTCAAGGAAGGGCTGGTTTACGCACGTGGCCTGTACGAACAGGGCCTGCTCGACCAGACCTGGGGTGTCTCTGAAGAACGTGGTCTGTTCAAGTTCTATGCCGGCATCGTCGGTGCAACCACCGACTGGCCGCAGTTCAGCCACCTGCGTCTGGAAGCCATTCAGAATGCCTTCCCCGACGCCAATGCAGAAATTGCCTACATCACCGGCCTGACCGGGCCGGACGGCACCCAGGGTGGCCCCATCTACACACCCAATACGCAGGACCTCGGCACTGCCCTGACCACCGCCGCGACCGATGAAGAAGCTGATGCGTTCTTCCGGATGCTGGAATGGCAGTACACCGATGGCTTTGAGCTGATGACGATGGGCGTCGAGGGCATCACCTTCGATGTCGGCGAAGACGGGATTGCCCGCCGCCGTGGCCGCGATGCCATCCTCGAAGAAAATCCGCCGTATGACCTGTACATGCTGGACCGTGTCTTCTTTGCGGAACCGCCGGCGTACTTTGACTACACACGCCAGAACCCAAGCTGGAACGACGTGACGGACGAGATGTTTGACTATGTCTCCGGCGTGCTGGACGAAGTGACCGACACGCGCGTGGTCAGCTACAACGTCAACACCAACGACCCGGCCATCGCTGATAACCTCCAGGCGATTCAGTCTGTGGTGGATGAGTTCACAGTTCAGGCGATCCTGACGCCCGGCTTCGACATCGAGGCTGAATTCGAGAACTTCCTGGCAGAACTGGAACAGAACCGCCTGCCGGAAGTGACCGAGGCCATGAACAACCTGAACGATATTGAAGCAATCGACGCCATCGCTGCCGGTTGATTGATCCCTACTGCTCATCCTCGATCCCGTCTTGTATCGTTCATTTCGGGGTCGGGGATGAGACGACCGGTATCCAACACTTCCCTCTTGCAGGCAGCGCCCTGCCGGGCACAAACCAGACTGACCCAATAACAGACTTGAGAGCACTATGAACACATACGAAACGGACATCCTCATTGTCGGCGGTGGCTCCGGCGGGTTCGGTGCAGCCATCCGCGCGGCACGTCACAACCCCGACGCCAAAATCCTGCTCATCGACACCATGAGCAAGCTTGGTGGCACGTCGACCGTTGGCGGTGTCAACAACTGGGAACCGGGCATTGGCGGGCCGGGGGTGCATTATGAACTGTACGAACGCCTGTCGCAGCAGCCCAACGCCATTGGTGTCGGCAAGACCGTCCACTTTTACAAACCGGAAGAACCCTACGGCCTGTCCGTTATCGACCCGGACTGCCCCTACGAAAGCTCGCTGCGCCGTTCTGCCCTGCCGCGTGACCAGTGGCGGCGCGTCCATTTCGAGCCGGACCTGATGGCCGACCTGATGCTGACCATGCTGACCGAAGCAGGCGTTGATGTGCGGCTGCGGTCGCGCTTCAAGGATGTGCGCGTGGAAGGCCGTCGCATTGTCTCCGTCGTCGTCCAACCGCTGGACGGGGGCGAGGCGTACGAAGTCCGCAGCAAATTGTATGTCGACTGCTCCGGCGGCTGTCATCTGGCGGGCGCAGCCGAATGTCAGATGGCATTTGGCGAAGAAGCCTACGATCTGTACGAGGAACCTTCCGCGCCGGACACCCCCGCCCCCATCGTCAATGGCACGACACAGGTCTTTCGGGCGTCACGGGCCGAAACCGCTGGCGTGGACCCACTGCCAGAGGAAGCACAATCGCCGGATGTGCAGGCATGGCTGGCCGCCAATAATCCCGGCACCGCCATCACGGAATATCCCAACGGTGACCTGTGCCTGAATGTACTGCCGACCATGCAGGGCAAGGAATTTCATAGCATGTCCTACGAAGAAGCCCAGCGCGTGGGTCAGGCGCGTGTGTATGCACACTGGCACCGCATGCAGACACAGTACGGCTTTGACCATTACCGTTTTCACAGCATGTTTCCACTGGTCGGCATCCGCGAATCGCACCGGCTGGTCGGGCGCTTTGTGCTGCGCGAACAGGACGTGCGTGCCGGAATCCTCCATCAGGAACATGCCGACGAGGTGATTGCCTTTGGCGATCATGCGCTGGACACGCACGGCGAACGCCGCGTCAAAGGCCCCAAGCTGGGCGAACTGGAACAGCCTTACGGGGTGCCCTACGAATGCCTGCTGCCGCAGGAATACGACAACATGATTACGGCCTCGCGCGGGTCGTCATTCTCGCATATCGGCGCGTCATCCTGCCGCCTGTCGCGCACCATGATGGGCATGGGCGAGGCTGCCGGGGTGGCATCGGCACTGGCCTTGCAGCAGAACAAGCTGTACCCCGATGTCTCTGTAGCGGAAATCCGCGATATTCTAGAGATTCCCGCCTTTATCGAAAAGATCATCCGCGAGTGGGAACTGGAGACTTAATTCGGTACTGAGCATCAGATGGCACCATCGGGGCGATGCGCGAATCGCCCCTACACCGCCCGTTTGATTTCCCACATCAGCATGTCTTGATACGCGAATCGTCCCTTGCCGCGTCAACGGGTCGGGACTAAGATTGATACACCGTCTCAAAAGGCTCTTCAATGGACAGTGTCACACAATTCTTGCTCGACCCGCTTCAGTTTCCCTTTATGCTGCGAGCCATCGCCGCCATCATCATGATCGGTATCGTCAGTGGCGTGATGGGGGCCTATGTCATCACGCGCGGCATGTCGTTTCTGGGCGACGCACTGGCGCATACCGTGCTGCCCGGTGTCGCGGTTGCCTATCTATCCAGCGGCGGCGCCAGCGGCCCCGTGCTGATCGGCGGATTGGTGGCGGGTGTGCTGTCCGCCATCGGAATCGGGCTGCTGACACGCGGCCAGCGGCTGGCGGAAGATACAGCCATCGGCGTTATTTTCACCGGCGCATTCGCCCTGGGTATCGCCATCATCTCACGTGCCCAGAATTACGCGGCAGACCTGACCCACATCCTCATCGGCGAAATACTGGCCGTCAACGATGACAGCCTGCTCCTGATCGCCGTGATTGGCGTCGCCGTCCTGATCGCCATTCTGCTGCTGTACAAGGAACTGCTCGTCGTTTCCTTCGACCCTATCCTGGCGCAGACATTGAAGCTGCCCGGCGAAGGCCTGCGCCTGACGCTGCTGGTGCTGCTGGCGCTGACCATCGTCATTGGTGTGCAGGCAGTGGGGATCGTGCTGGTATCGGCCATGCTCGTCACCCCGGCGACGACTGCCCGGTTTTTCACCCAACGGCTGCATCACCTGATGCTGCTCGCAGCGGTCATTGCCGTATTCAGCGGCATTGTCGGCATGTACATCGCCTGGTACGGGCACATCGCCCCCAGCGCAGGCATCGTCCTCACGCTGACGGCGCTGTTCCTGCTGGCATATGTCTTCGCCCCCGGCAAAGGCTATCTGTGGACCCTGCTGGGCCGCACCGCCAAGACCGCCTGAACACATCCAAAGTGGCGCACTTGGAAAAGTGAAGTCGTGTGTGGAGGCCAGACCTGTGGAACCGCCAATTGATGAGCTTTTGCAGGAATATCAGCGCCAGCTTGTTGCGAACCCGGAAACAGCAGATCGATCCCTCTTGGAGCAAAGCAAAAGGCTTCTCTTACAGCAGTTAAATGTTCCTGTCTGGCAATTTCAAACCATTCAAGCTGGTGTTGATGTGTATCATTGGCTCGGCGACAAAACCGCCATAGTCGATCTGCTGACAAACTATCTCACCCAACCCCTTGCCGCTGCCGATGAACTCTGGGCGCGCTGGCACCTGAGCGATAATCTGGCGATGCTGCGCCGCTGTGCAGAAACCGTGCAATGCCAGAAACAATTTCTTGACCGTGCCAGACAAGTATTGTCACAGGTGGATGACTGGATGCTCTGGCCCGATTGGCCCTGGTCAGCCTATTTTGCACGCCGGGCTCAGCCAACCCCAGCAAGCGACTGTCTCCTGATTCGCGTGATGTATGATGGCACGCAGGCCCTATGCTGGCTTAAGGAAGACAAAGCCGATGAGTGGCTGACCATTTACCACGAAGTCATGTCTCAAACACTCTGTGTGCCCACAAACCGTGTCGATCGACGCTACTATATACGCACCGCCGCCTGGCTGATGATCGAGGCCCAACGCGGTGAAGAAGCATTGCAGCTCGGCGAAAATCTCGACCATTTGAGTAAAGAAGATTCCGCTTGGGACGAAGCATTTGAAACCAAAGTCGACGCGATGACCATTGCCCTTGAAGCCCGCCGCCTGCTTGGTGACATTCGCGAGTTAAGGCATATCGGATCAACCATTACACAAGTCATTGACGAGCAGATCGCTGAAAGAAATTTAACCGAGCAGGTCGTGCGCACGCTCTGCCACAACACCGCCTGGTCTCTGTATCGTGCCAAACAATATGATCTGGCTATTCCCTTGTTTGAACGTGCGGTTCAAATGAATATTCCATCCGAATATGCGTATCTGTGGTTGGCAGCGTCGATCTGGGCAACCACAAAAGACCGCGCCCGTACCCTGAAGCTGCTCAAACAGGCAGCTGACCGGCGGCGCGGCAACTGGCAGCCCTTCCAGAAACTACCTGAGTTTCAGGATGTGCGTGAAGACAAAGATTTCCTGGCGATCTTCGACTTCAACCAACAGGATGTTTGAAACATCACGCCGTAACGTGTGTTTTGGTGCGATGATAAATCAGCGGATTCTGCGCGTCATCGTCCAGCACATCACCCACCTGCAACCGGGCCGCCATGTCTTCGGGCAGCACATTCTTCTGGCCGTTGAACGTGCTGCCATCCGGCATATAGGCACAGGTCATGGCCCGCCGCCAGCCCGGCGTCATATTTGCCCCGGCCCCATGCGCCAGCAACCCGTTATGAAATGAGCATGACCCGGCCTTCATCGGCGCGGCCACTGATGGCATATCCGCCCACTGATGATACACCGTGAACAGGTCGCCCATGTTCTGGCCGATGCCGACGTTATCGAACGTCGCGGTTTTGTGGGTGCCGGGCACGAAATACAGGCAGCCATTCTCGTAGGTTGCGTCATCCAGTGCCACCCACAGGCTGATGGCGTCGCGCGAGGAGAACGACCAGTACGGGTTATCGAGATGCCAGCCAGTCGGGTTGGCCCAGGGCTGCTTGATGAGCGCCTGATCATGCCAGATACGGATGCCTTCGACCCCGGCCAGTTCCGCCGCCATCTTGCCGATACGCGCGTCGAACATCAACTGGCGCATCCCGTCATGGTCCTGCCACAGGTTGATGCGCTGCACAAAGACCTTGTCGTAGTAGCTGTCCCCGGCGCGCATGGTGCCGTCCGCCAGTTTGCGATCTTCACGCTGCTGCACCGCTTCGTCAACATAGGTGCGCCATGTCGCCAGTTCGTCAGGGGTCAGGAAGTTTTCGATCACCACAAACCCATTTTCACGATAAGAGTCGATCTGCTGGGAGGTTAGTTCGGTATGCATAAAAAGTCCTTTTGCGTTGCCATTTTCGCAAATCATGGCATATCGTGGGCCTTTTGCCAACCCTACCGGATGCGCCAGACCCGACGTATAATGGATAGGGTCCAAAGAGAAAGCATTAAACGAGAAGATCAGCCATGTTAGACAAACTGGCAGGTATCGAAACACGCTACGCGGAACTGGAAAGCCTGATGGCGGACCCGGACGTGATGGCGGATTATCAGAAAGTCGTGGAGTTCTCTAAAGAACGCGCCGGGCTGGAAGAGATCGTCACGAGTTTTCGCCGTTACAAGGAACTGACGGATGAGCTGGACGGCGCCCGTGAACTGCTGCGCGAGGAAAGCGACGCCGAACTGCGCGAAATGGCCGAAGATGAAATCGAAAGCCTGAAGGCCAGCATCAGCGACCTGGAAGACAAGCTCAAAATTATGCTGCTGCCCAAAGACCCGCGCGACGACAAGAACGTCATTGTCGAAATCCGCGCCGGGGCGGGTGGTGATGAGGCGGGCCTGTTCGTCGCCGATCTGTTCCGCATGTACAGCTATTACGCCGAACGGCAGGGCTGGAAAGTGGAAGTCATTGACCAGCACGAAACCGGCGTGGGGGGATTCAAGAACATCATTTTTGAGATTCGCGGCAGCGGCGCATTCAGCAAGCTGAAGTACGAAAGCGGCGTGCACCGGGTGCAGCGCGTGCCGGAAACGGAAAGTCAGGGCCGCATCCACACCAGCACCGTGACGGTGGCTGTGCTGGCCGAAGTCGACGAAGTCGATGTCGAGCTGAACATGAACGATGTCCGCGTTGATGTGTATCGCAGCCAGGGCGCGGGCGGGCAGTCCGTCAACACCACCGACTCGGCGGTCCGGATGACACATATCCCAACCGGCGTTGTGGTCGAGGTACAGGACGAGCGCAGTCAGCTGCAAAACCGCATTCGTGCCAAGCAGATTCTGGCCGCGCGTCTGTATGATGCCGAGATGGAGCGCCAGCGGCAGGAGCAGGAAGACGAACGGCGCAGTCAGGTCGGCAGCGGCGACCGTTCCGAGAAGATCCGCACCTACAACTACCCCCAGAACCGCGTCACCGACCACCGCATCAACATCAGCAGCTACAACCTGCCGCGCGTGATGCAGGGCGAAATTGACGAATTCATCGAGGAAATCTCCACACGTGAACAGGCGGAGCGACTGGCTGTGCGCGAGTAACCCATGCGCTGGCACCTCAGCAATCTGGCATATCTGCTGCGGCACAAATGGTACGTGTTTGCAGAATGCCGCAAGCTGCGCGTGCCGCTATGGATTACAATCGTACACGATTGGGACAAGCTGCTGCCGGATGTGTGGTTCCCCTATGTTTATGCGCACGCGCCCGCTGCCAACGAAACGCAGCACACACAGCGGCGGGCGGCCTTCGCTCAGGCCAAAATGATCCATCAGCATCGCAACAAACATCACTGGCAGTTCTGGGTATTCATCACCGATTGTGGCGAGTTCCAGTGCCTGCCCATTCCCGATATCTACCGCCGCGAACTGCTGGCAGATTGGCGCGGCGCGGGCCGGTCGATGGGTAAACCAGACCTGTTGGGCTGGTACACGGCATGCCGCGAAACGATGCTGTTCCACCCCGAAACACGCGCATGGCTCGAAGCGCAGCTGGGCTCCGCGCAGCCATAACCGGCAACCCACGCCATCATCCTCATCAAACCTCAATCAGTTTTCACCGGGCAAACCTGAAGCGTAAGGTTATAATAGGAGTGCACCTTCAGAATCCGGAGCAGCAACGTAGATGCCTGAAACCACCAGTATCATTCTGCTGGATACGATTCATCAAATCAAATCTCTGGCTCAGGAACTGGAAAAAGCCATTCGGCGGCAGGAAGATCTGCTGAACATTCGTGGCATTACGATGTCCGAGACGTTGTTCGACGCGATGGCGACCGTCCACGACGACATCGACAAGATCGAAATCCGACTTGTCGAAGAAGCCACCGCACTCAGCCAGCTTCGCACCATGGCCGGCACATCCGACCAGATCAATTCCTCGCTCGACCTCGATGTCGTGCTGGCCGAAGCCATGGAACGGGTTATCATGCTGACCGGGGCCGAGCGCGGCTACATCATCCTGACCGACCCCAACCCGTTCGAACTCCAGTGGGAGGTCCGCATCGCGCAGGACCAGACCCAGCGCAGTGCGGGCACACCGCCCGTGTTTGAGGGCAGCCGGACCATCCTGCGGGAAGTGCTGGAAACCGGCAAAACGCTGCTGACCGACAACGCCTACAATGACCCGGTGCTCGGCAGCAACGACACCATTGCCTCGATGACCCTGCGCTCGGTGCTGTGCGTCCCACTCAAACTGAAGGACAAAGTGATCGGCGCGTTGTACGTCGACAACCGGCTGCGGGCAGGCGTATTTACCCCACAGTCCGAAATTCTGCTCACCGCCTTTGCCAATCAGGCGTCGATTGCCATCGGCAACGCACGGCTCTATACACGGGTGCAGTCCAGTATCGATACCATCACCGAACTCAAGGAACTGATGGATAATATTTTCGCCTCGATCGGCAGCGGGGTGATTACAACCAACAAGGCTGACGAAGTCGTCATCTGCAACGCCGTGGCCGCCCGCATCCTGAACATACCCGCCGATCAAATCATCGGTCAGCGGCTGCCGGATGTGCTGCCGCAGGACAACGCCAGCCTGACCGAACCGCTGCATGCCGTGCTGACCAGTGACCAGAATCAGGTGATTGACGTCGAATGGGACAGCCCGACACAGGGGCACATGTCGCTGAACATCCGCCTCAGCCCACTCAAAGACGCCAATCATGTCACCCAGGGCGTGGCGATGGTGCTCAACGACCTGACTCAGCAGCGCGAGAATGAAGCCATGCTGCGGCTCATGCGGCGTTATCTGCCGCCAGAGATGGTGGATAACATCCACACCATTGCGGCGCTGGCGCTCGGCGGTGAACGGCGCGAGTCAACCTGTATCTTCGTTGATGTCGGGCCGTTGTCCACCTTTGCCGACGACCTGCGCCCCCAGCAGATCATGGAAATGCTCAATCTGTATTTGTCTGTCGCCACCGATTGTCTGCATCAGGCCGGCGGCGTCATCGACAAGTACATGGGCAATGAGATTATGGCGCTGTTCAATTCGCAGTTGAACCCGTTGGACGATCATGCCGCCCGTGCGCTGGAAGCCGCGCTCAATATCCGCGATTCTTTTATGAAGCTGTACGGGCAGCTTGGCCTCAACCCGGACCCGCATTATTATCGAATCGGTATTCACAGCGGCGTCGCTACCCTGGGCAACGTCGGCAGCGAAATCCGGCGGGACTTCACCGCCATTGGCGATACGATCAACCTGTCGAAGCGGCTGGAAGAAAATGCCAGCGCCGGTCAGATCATCATCAGCGACGATACCCGCCAGCATATCACCCGCCGTCCCGGTCCGCTGCGGCTGGACGATATTCAACTGGTCGAACGTGACCCCGTCCAGGTCAAGGGACGACAGCAGCGCACCCGCATTTACGAGGTTTTCCGCACATCATGAATACGCAGGACACCGCCCGCATCAATGATCTTGAAGAAACGACATCCGCCCATCTGCGGCTGCTCGCCCAGCACCTGGGTGAACTGGCACAGGCGATGCAGGCCCAGCGCGAAACCCTGCGCCATTACGGCATGGGGCTATCCCCGGCGGCACAGTCCACCTTCCATACGCTGGAACGGTCCGTCAATGAGCTGAGCGAAAACACTCATGTAATCCATCAGGAACTGCGTCATCTGGACGCCCTTGCCGCCACCACAGCGATGATCAACTCCCTGCTGGAACCCGAAGAAGTGCTGCGCAACGTGATGGACAAGGTGATTGAGCTGAGTGGGGCCGAACGCGGGTTTATCATGCTGCGCGACCGCGACACTGGTGACCTCACCTTCGAGACGGCGCGCGGGTTGGACCGTGAGCAGCTCAACGAAGATCAGTTCACCGTCAGCAAAACAATCATCAACCATGTCGCTACCACCGGCGAACCGACTCTGGCGGATAACGCCACCAACGACCCCCGGTTTGAGGGGCAGAAAAGCATCGTCGGCTTTAACCTGCGCAGCATTATGGCGGTCCCCCTTAAGGTGCGCGATGAGATTATCGGCGTGGTGTACTGCGATAACCGCATCCTCGCCGGGGTGTTCAACGCCCAGGACCTTGATCTGCTAGCCGATTTTGCCAACCAGGCCGCGATCGCGCTGGAGAACGCGCGCCTGTTCGAAGCAGCACACATGCGGCTGGCCGAAGTGCGCGAAACCAGCGATCTGCTGAGCAGTGTGCTGGATTCGATTGTCAGCGGCGTGATGACCATCGACCCCGACGGCATCATCACCTCCTGCAATCTGGCGACCGCCGATATTTTTGGCCTCAGCCCGGTTGATATTGAGGGCACCACGCTCAATGACCTGCTGGCGAGCGCCTTTGATGCCTGGTTTTACGCGCTGGTCGAGCAGGTGCGGCAAACCGGCACTCAGGAACTGATCCAGGCTGAGCCGGTGATTGAAGGTCGCGGCAAACGGGACTGGAATATGGTCATCAGCCCCCTGCTCGATTACAGCGGCGCCATCGAAGGCGTGGTCATCGTGCTGGACGATCTGACGGAAATCCGCCAGCGCGAGGAACAACTGCGCCAGGCCCGGCGCTACCTGCCCGCAGCGCTGGTGAGCAACCTGCGCGTGATTGATGTGGCGGGGGTCACCGGGGAAGAACGACTCATCACCGCCTTGTCCACCGATGTACGCGGCTTTACGACGTTCAGCGAGCACTTGCAGCCCGAACAACTGATGGAGATTATCAACCAGTATCTCAGCCTCGCCAGCGACGCCATCAGCTTTTACAAGGGGGTGGTCGATAAATTCATGGGGGACGCGGTGACGGGCCTGTTCAACACCCAGTTGAATCCGCAGGAAGATCATGCGCTCCGCGCCGTCCGCGCCGCCATCAGCCTGATGTCTGATCTGCACGCGCTGCATGAAGTGCTGCCGTCTGAGCAGCGGTTATTCTACGGCATCGGCATTCACACCGGGGGCGCGGTGCTGGGGAACGTGGGCAATGAGGTCCGGCGCGAATTTGCAGCGATTGGCGACGCGATGGAAATAAGCAAGATTCTGGAAGCCAATGCACACGGCGGCGAAATCATCATCAGTCAGCAAACTTACGAGCAGATTTACGATGTCTTTCTGTGCGAGCCGGTGGTGCTGGAAAAGACAAAGGGCCGTACCGATCTGCCGGAAGCCTATCGCGTGATCCGCCAGAAAAAGCCCACTGGCCCGGTCTCACTGGATGATTTTCAGTTCTAGGCGCGTGCGGTATCCCCGGCTTCGACAAAGGCGGCCAGCGTTTCTCCCTCGGCAATCAGGTGCGTGTAGAGCACTTCGCGGGCGCGGTCCGCATTGCGGGCACTGATGGCATACACCAGCGCCGTATACACAGCCAACTGTTCGTTTTTCTGCGTGGAAGAACGGGGTGGGCGCAGGTTTTCCAGCAGGCGCACCTGATTATAGAGCTGGTTCAGCAGTTCACCGGTGCGCGTACGACCGGCGGCACCAGCCAGAACCGCATGAAGCTGAAAGCGCGTGTCCACGCGGGCATGATCGCGGAATTCATGCAGCAGCTGATTGAGATCGACAATCTGATCAGAGGTGATGCGCTCGGCTGCCCAGCCCAAAGCCAGGTCCTCGACCGCCGCCCATAACGCATAAATTTCGATCACTTCATCAGGGGAATAATCACGGACATAGGTGCCCAGCCGCGCCCGCTTGACGACCAGTCCATCCTGCTCCAGCAGACGCAGCGCATCGCGGGCGGTATTCTGGCTGACGTTCATTTCCTGGGCAATCGACAATTCAACCAGCCGTTCGCCACACAGGTAGGCACCATCCAGAATCGCATGGCGGAGTGCGGATGCAACGCTCTCCGCAAGTGTGGTGCGAGAAATCATGTCTCAGTCAACGAAGCGATATTTAACCAGTGTCCAGAGTGCAATCGGCGCGTCGGTCCACTTGATCTTCTTGCCTTCGTCCCATTCGCGGCCATTGTACGAAATCGGCACTTCATAAATGCGGATGCCCTGCTTCAGCACTTTGGCCGTGAACTCTGGCTCGAACTCGAAACCACGGGCATGAATGATCATGTCCTGGGCAACTTCGCGCTCGAACACCTTGTAGCAGGTTTCCATATCGCTGAGGATGGCGTTATACAGAATGTTGGTGGCCAGGGTCAGCCCCCGGTTGGCGACCATATTCCAGAAGTTCATCGCCTTGCGCGGGCCACCGAGGAAGCGCGACCCATACACCACACGGGCAATGCCTTCTTCGAGGGGTTTCAGCAGAATCGAATATTCACGCGGGTCATACTCAAAATCAGCATCCTGAATGATGATCACATCGGACTTGGCCGCCGCAAAGCCGGTTCGCAAAGCAGCGCCCTTGCCCTGGTTCTGCTCGTGATAGATGATGCGCACATGCTGGTGTTCTTCGGCTTCGATGCTGGCCAACACGGCGCGGGTTCCATCCGTCGATCCATCATCCACAATGATGATCTCGTCGGCGATGCCCACATCTTCTACTCGCTGGAGGACTTCCGCAATTGAACTGACCTCGTTATAGCAGGGAATGACGACACAAACCGTCAGTTTGCGCTTCTGCTGCTTGTGGCGTGCCACTTCAGGATATGGCTGCATGATCTCTCCCGCATACTTTTTGTTTATTATGCCTGCACATTATAATGTGAAAACTTAATTTTTCACCAAAAAAACGTTGGGACGCGGACTTTGCTCTCATTACGCAGCTTTGTGCAGAAAAGATATACTTATACTCGATCGATGCAAACAACAATAGGGGCAGATTCATGAGAAACAGGATAGGCATACTTCTGACGCTGCTGCTGATCGGCCTGTTCATCAGCGCCAGCATGGCTCTCGAGTTCGGTGTCGGCTGGACCGGCGTGTTCTACAGCAACACCTCATTTAGCGGCAATGCGGCGGCCACCGTCGGCAATATCAACGGCCTTAATTTCAACTGGGCGGGCGTACCATCCATCAATGGTGTGAACGTGCCGAATGTGGGTGAAAACAATTTTTCGGCCCGCTTCACGTCATCACAGAACTTTTCGCAGGCCCGCTACCAGTTTAGCGTGACCTATGACGACAACGTGCGCGTGATTATCGACGGCGCCAATGTCTTTGAGGATTTCAGCGGTGGCCCGGTCAAGACGCGCACCTTTGACCGCGACATGACCGCCGGTGCCCACTCCATCACGGTCGAGTTCGTCGAGATCAGCGCCGCAGCCGTGCTGCAATTCCAGTGGTTTATCAGCGGTACAGCGCCAACCGTCGGGCCGTCCCCTACCGCTGGCCCCACCAACACCCCCGCACCAACCAGCCCACCTTCGGTTCCGTCAGGGGCCATTTCGGCGACTGTCATTCGGGCAGCGGTGCTTAACGCCCGGTCTGCGCCGTTCCTGGGAGCAGAACGTGTCGACCGGCTGCTGCGCGGGCAAACCTACGCCGTCGTCGGGCGGGACCCGGATGCCCGCTGGTATCTGCTGCAACTGAGCAACAAGCAGGCGTGGGCGTGGGGCTATTACCTCGCCATCAATGGCAACGAATTCAGCGTGCCGGTGGTCAGCCCCTTCACCACCCAGGGCAACCCAGCCGCCCAGACCGGGGTCGTCGTGCAATCGCAAGCCGGCATGAAGCTGCGGGCCGCCCCGACCATTGCATCCGAACAGATTGGGCGCATCACATGGGGCGGGATTATGCCCGTACTCGGACGCACGCCCAGCGGCGAGTGGTATCGCGTCATCTGGAAAGGGACGGAGGGTTGGGTCTACTCGCCGTATCTGGAAATCGTCGAGGGCAATATCGATAATGTGCCCGTTATCCAGTAAGGCGCTGCTGGCCGACAACGCGCACCGTCGCCAGTGGGCGGTTCCGGCCCGGCCCTGGCTGATGGCGCAAACGTGGCAGCATCTGCTGTTCGCCCACTGGCCCATACCCGTTGACGCCCTTCGCCCGCTCATCCCTGCTGCTCTGCCCATTGATACGTTCGATGGGCAGGCGTGGCTGGGCGTCGTGCCATTTGAAATGCGCAATATCCGCTTCCGGGGGTCCGCGCCAGCGCCGGGGTTATCAGCCTTCCCGGAACTGAATGTGCGGACCTATGTAAACCGCGATGGCAAACCGGGCGTCTGGTTCTTCAGCCTGGATGCCGCCAATGCGACCGCCGTCTGGTTCGCGCGCCGCTTTTACAACCTGCCCTACTTTCGGGCGCAGATGCGTGTCCACATCCATGAAACCACCATCGACTATTTCAGTTCGCGTCTGCTGGCCCCGGCCACCTTCAGAGGCACCTACCAACCGACTTCCGAGGTGTACCAATCCACACCCGGCACGCTGGAATACTGGCTGACGGAGCGCTATTATCTGTACGCGGCGGATCGTCGCGGACGGCTGTATCGCGGGGCCATTCAGCATCGACCATGGCCGCTGCAACGTGCCCAGGCCGAGCTGACCGAAGAAACAACCGCGCGGTCACATGGCCTTCATTTGCCGGATACACCGCCGCTGCTGCACTATGCCCATACGATCGACGTCCTGGCCTGGCCTATCGAAGCAGTAAACACATGATTGAACTGACAACCCAAATTCGTCAACTGGAAGAGGCTGGCATGACGGCGCTGCCTGCCCTGAGCACGCTGTATTGTGATGGCTGGGTGCTTCGCTTTGCCGGTGGCCATACCAACCGGGCCAACTCCGTCAATCCGCTCTACCCATCCCATCTGCCACTGGACGAGAAAATTGCCCGCTGCGAAGCCCTTTATCGAGCGCAGAACCTGCCGGTGGTCTTCAAGATGACCCAGGCTGCCATACCCGGTGAGCTGGATGCGCGGCTGACCCAGCGCGGTTACGAGGCACTGCCCCCCACCAGCGTTCAGGTGGCCGATTTTCGTCAGCTTGATTTACCGGAATCAGCGTCCGTGACTTTGCGCGAGACGTGTTCAGCGGAATGGCTGGACGCTTATGCGCGCATGAATGAGGTACCCTCTCACCGGCGTGACCTTCTGGGGAGCATGCTGGCGGCGCTCATCACCCCGGCGGCCTATGCGTCCATCGAACAGAATGGCGAAATGATCGCAGTCGGTCTAGCGGTCGAATCACACGGTTTTGTCGGCTTGTTCGACATCGTGACGGTAGCCCATGCGCGCCGGCGCGGGTTTGGTAGAAACATCGTTGCCAGTCTGCTGCGCTGGGGGCAGCAGCACGGCGGCCAACAGGCATATCTGCAAGTGGTGGCTGCCAATACGCCAGCCGTGCAGCTGTATGCCAATCTCGGATTTCATGAGCTTTATCATTACTGGTACAGGAGAAAAGTATAGCTTCTGTTTACTTGTGCATTTTTTCACATATAATGAAGACAAGAGATCAATGCACAGGATCGCACGATGAAACACTTCGATTACTGCCCACACCGGGATGCTTGTAAAGTCTGCCAGTTCTTCGAGCAATATGCTGTCAAAACGGTGATCAACGCTTACTGCCAGGGGGATTACCAAACCTGCCAGCGTTACCAGTACCGGGAAGCCGGCCAGCCGATACCTGATAATTTGCTGCCAGCAGGCTTTCAGGTCGAGGCGGTTGACTGATAAAACCGAAAGGGCACCTGCCAATGAGCAAGTGCCCTCACATAAAACCCTTTTGAGCATTGCTGCTCAGTCCCAATGCGCTTCCCTCAGTAGTGAACTATAGCACAATTTGCTTCCGTGCGATAATCTCAATTCTTAATATTTTGATGCAGAACGCCACCAGATTATCCCTGCGACCAGCAGCACCAGCAGCCACGCCACGATTCCAGCGATCTGAGCGCCGGGCAACCACACCGGCTGATAGCGAAAGATCACTTCGCTGGCCCCCGCCGGAACCGCCACCGCCCGAAACATGATGTCTGCCCGCACGATCGGCGCGGCCACCCCGTCGACGGTCGCCTGCCAGCCCGGGTAATACGTATCGGTCAGCACCAGATAACCACCGGAGTCCGATTCTGCCTGGATAACGATGTATTCCGGCGTGTACTCAACCATTGAAGCGCGACTCACGCCAGATTCTGAAGAGTCAGCCTGCGGCGGTGCTGCAAGCGCGGTGTCGCTGTGCAGGGTGACGGTGGCTGCCGGGTCGAACGCGTCGTCCGCCATGATTTGCAGCGCCATCGCCGTGCCCTCGTCTGAATCCGGCAGGTTGATCGCTTCTGAAACGATAAACGCACGCGGCAGTACCGCCTGATTCTCGTACAGTTTGATATCGCTGGAAAGCACGCGCTGCCAGTCCGGGCTGGGCACAAGCTGGGCAAAATCACCGGTGCGCGTGTCAATAAGCGTAACAGCATGGATGTGCACCGGCGCACGCGCTTGCAGGTCGATGGACTCCGGATTCATGGGGCTGCCGCCCGACGACCAGCGCACCCGCCAGAAATCCCCCAGCTGACCAGCGCCGGAGGACAGGTCTTCACCGGCAATCTCGACCACTGGCAGGGCCGGATCACCACTATAGAGCACATCGACCGCCGTAAACTCAAACGCCGTCGGGTTAGCCAGCTGCCGTTGTTCCCCCGCCGCCAGCGCTGCTGTAAAGGTGGTATCGAACGCCACGCCTTCCTCGGCGTCCCACAAATCAAAGACTTTGTCCGTAATCAGATAGCGGGTGTTGGTCAGGTTCAGCCAGCGCTGGTCCGGCAGGCACGCGCCCCGGCACTCGCGCAGCGCCATTCGCTCCCGCAGTCGGCCATCCAGCGTGGCAAGCGAACCCGGCGGCAGCATGAGCTTGGTGAAGGCCGTGTAGTAGCGGGTCGGCAGCAGCCCACCGTCGAAGCCGTCAATGCTCGGTATACCCCAGACCAGCGGCAGATTCGGCGCGACAACTTCTTTCAGCTTGGTATCAACATGGCTGAGGCGTACCGCCAGGTCCGAAAAGCCGTGCTGCGCATATCGGGCTTCCAGCGCTGCCCGGTCGCCGGGGTCAAACAGCAGTTCGCTGATACTCAGCATGCGGCCCGGCGGAGACTGCGCCGCGCCATAGGCCAGTAGTTGGCTGATGGTAAAGCGCTGCCCGTGATAGGCTTCTGGCAGTACCAGTGTGTTATACGGCATCACACCGGTAGCAAAGAACAATTCCACGCACAGGATCAACAGCAGCAGCGTCGCGTTGGCCCGCTGGTACAGCCTTGTCCAGACCAGCACCAGCAGCGCGATACCCGCCACGCCCCACCCGACCCATGTCAAAATCGTCGGAACTGCCGGGCCGATCACATCTTCCGGCACTTCAACCGTCAGCAGACTGCTGGCAGCCAGTCCCCCGACCAATCCCAGTACAGCGATATAATGCCACCTGCGCAGCCGACTCTGTGATTGCAGCAGATATTCCAGGCCGATACCCGCCATCATGCCGGACGCCAGCGCAAACAATGCCAGCCACCGGGCCGGTACGCGGAAATAATTGAACCCCGGTAAATGGGCCAGCTGCCAGTAAAGCGGATTGAATTCCCCCAGCGCCAGCAGCAGGCTGACCAGTGCCAGACCTCCCCACACCCAGCGCGCGCCTGACAGACGACTATGGCGAGGAATCAGCAGGCCGATAATCGCCAGCCCCAGCCCGATCACGCCGCTGTAGGCCACGTACTCGCCAAAGACCACGCCATCATAACTGGGTAGCAACCCGCGCCCGATAATCAGCGGATGCAGCGAAAAAGCAGTCGCCTCGCTGGGGTTCAGGCCACCGCTGCGATTCGAGACACTCGTCAGCTCCATGGTCGGGATCAACTGCGGCAGGATCAACGGCAGCGCCAATGCTCCCGCGATCCCCAGAATGAGCACGGCCTGCACCAGCCTGCGCGCCAGCATGGGGCGATTGCCGCGCACCAGCGTCATAACCAGACCATAGCCGCCCAGCCCGACCCCGGAGATAAAGACCGTCTGTGTGTGCCCGGTCAGGAATTGCAGGGCCAGCGCCATCGCCAGCAGCAGCCCATAGCGCAGGGGCCGCGCCTGCGCCCGGTCGTACAGCAGGAACAGCCAGGGCATCCATGCCAGCCCCTGAAGCTGGTTGATCTGTTCGACATGGGCGCCAGTGTAACCACCCAGCCCGAAGATTACCGCCGCCGACAGCGCAGGAATCGCCCCACTCAGCCAGCGCCGGGCCAGTGCATAAACACCCAGCAGGCTCCAGAAGACATGCAGCAGCACACTCAGCCGAATACCATCCGGCGGACTCAGCGGCACCAGCAGCCAGTTCGGCGGATAAAAGGTGCCCGGCTGCGGATTGCCCAACAGCGGCACCCCGCCAAAAATATCCGGCGACCACAGTGGCAGATGCCCCTGCATCAAGGCCGCATTACGCGCTGCCCAGTACGGGTAAAAATAGGCGTACGTATCCCCACGCCCCAGAATCAGGCCGGAGAAAACCAGTCGATGAAAGAAGATCAGCGTGAGTGCCAGCAGGAACAGCACCGGCCAGTAACGCGATAAAAAGTTTCTCAAGGGTCGAATCGTGCCTGTTTGCAGATTAAGTCACGATTGTACACGAGGGGGCCCCGCTGTGGAGGTTGAAGTATCGAGCCGTTCTGCTGACAGCAGGGTTTGCCGGTGCGGGACATAATAGGCGGCGTACCGTGCGCCATCCGTCAGCGCGCTTATTACACGGTCCGAAACCTCAAATTCATGTTGGTCGATGCGCAGGAAATAAGTCGTCCGCGCCTTCTCGTTCTGGCGCTCGCGCAGTTGATAACAAACCGCCTGACCTTCAACGCGCTGTACACGACCGGGTTTCAGATAGGTGCGAAAATGCTGGTGCAGGGACCACACCAGATAAGCCAGGCCGACGGTCACCACCTCGCCACCCAGCGCCAGCAGGATAGCAAACTCGGAAATCTCGACACCCGTCAGCACGCCCACAATGACCAGCGCCGATATCACACCGATGCAAACCGTGAGCAGCAGCAGGGCAATGATCAGCATCCGACGTCGCACGAACACCCGGTTCCGCTGCTGCACTGTCATGCGGCCTTCCTGATTTGCCCGCAGATCGTCTTCGTTGAAACCCAGTTCGGCTGCCAGCATGCTTTACCCCACCATGATCTGGCCTGATATTTAACATCGGGCGCGGGGTTTTGTCCATAACCATTCAGCAATTCATGGAAATAGCGAGGGTACAACATCGAGGCATATTGATTTTGGGGACGCAAAAACCGCCCTGAAGCGATGGTTAATCCCGCGTTGTTCGGCAGAGGCAAAACAAACGAAGCCCGCCGCTTTCAGGTCGTACACAAAATGAGAGCAGGTGAATGCCAAACCGCCTGCAATCCGCTGCGGTTCAGGAAAATATTAGTGCCGGAATGGTCGAATCACCGAGACCACTTTGCCCTGAATCTGGCAGTGAGCCGGGTTGACATAAATCGGCTGCATGGTTGGGTTTTCCGGCTGGAGCCGAATACGGTCATTCTCCAGGAAGAACCGCTTCAACGTGGTTTCTTCACGTTCATCCAGCCACACCGCCACCATATCGCCGTTATTCGCGGTGCTCACGCGGCGCAGCAGCACGATATCGCCATCAGCGATCATGGCGTCAATCATCGAGTTACCTTTGACACGCAGCGCATAGACATCGTCGGGGTCGGTGTTGCCCAGCATGGCCGGTGTCACTTCAATCGCGTCGCCATTGGCCTCGAACGCCGGGACCGGTGAGCCTGCCACGATCTGCCCGACCAGCGGAATGCTGAGTGGCGCCTGGCTGACCATGACCTTTTTCTTGCCATCGGACTCTGGCAGATCACCCACCAGGCGAATGCCACGCGACACCCGGCCAGAGCGTTCCAGATAGCCCGCCTGCACCAGCTTGTTCAGGTTGTAGTTCACAACCGATGTCGAGTTGATGCTCGTCGCCGTGCCGATCTCGCGGATGGTGGGCGGAAACCCATGTTCATCGACATATTTCCATGTAGATCAAGATATTGCGTTGTCTTTTGGACAACTTATTAAATTCCTTCATGGTTCTAACCCTGTCACAACTTTCGAATACGTGTTCTACAATTATATGGACACACTTGTTCTATGTCAAATTTATGTTTGCTGGCATAGAACATCAATACGGGCTAGACTACGCATACACCTTGTGAGCAGCGACGAAAGTCTTATGAAAACACTCACGCGAACCCTAACAGACAGTGATCGCGGACTGCTGCCGGTACTGGCGACAGTTTGGGGAATCAAGATTGACAACCTCGACCCGGAGGAAACTGTCAGCACACTGGCCGAGACGATGCTCGACCGCAAACGGGCCGAAAAAGTGTGGGACAGCCTCAACGACGACCAGCGTGGCGCGTTGCAGGCACTGCTGGGCACCGGGGGCAAGATGTCCGCCACCATGTACACCCGCCTGTTCGGTGAGATCCGGCAGATGGGCGCGGCCCAGATCGAGCGCGAACAACCCCACAAAAACCCGCAGACCAGCGCCGAAGCCCTGTTCTACAAAGGACTGATCGCGCAGGCCTATGAGCAGACCGAGGCCGGTGCACGCCCGGTTATCTATGTGCCGGACGACCTGATCCCGGTGCTGCCTTCGCACAAAACAGCCTACGAAAACCTGGAAACAGAGACGGTCAGCGAAACACCGGAGATGGGTGCGCTGGAAGAAGTTGGCGAGATCAAACAGGCCGACACCTCCATTGTGGATGACCTGACGACGCTGCTGGCGTACCTGCAACTGCACGGCGCACAGGTCGACGACGATCATTTCCCCCCAGCCGAACGCGAGGTCATCCTGCCGCACCTGCTGGTGCCGGATGAGGGCCGGTTGGGTTTTCTGCTGGGTGTGGGCATCAGCGCAGATTTGATCGCTGTTGAGGATGGCCGGGCCAGCACCAAACGGGCCGAAACCCGCCGCTGGTTATCGGAGACACGGGCGGTGCAAATCAAGGCGCTGGCCGATGCCTGGCGTAGCAGCGCGAGTTTCCGCGATTTGTGGCATGTGCCGGGGCTCTCGCCCGAAGGCCTGCCCAATTATGACCCGACCGTTGCGCGCGGCGCGCTCGTCAACTTCCTGAACGAGATTGTGCCGGAACAGGAATGGTGGTCGCTGGATGAATTTATCGAAGTGGTCAAGCATACCGACGCCGATTTTCAGCGGCCCGGTGGAGACTACGACAGCTGGTATATTCGCAGCGAAGCGGGCGACTATCTGCGCGGGTTCGAGAGCTGGGACGCTGTCGAAGGGGCACTGCTGGAGTTCTACGTAAACGGGCCGATGCACTGGCTCGGCTTAACCGATCTGGCCGATGACGCCGCCCGCATGACCGCTTATGGCCGTGCCTTCCTCGACATCATCCCCTGGCCGACCCCGGCAGACCCGGAAGACAAGATTACTGTGCAGGAGGATGGCAAGCTGCTGGTGTCGCGCCGTGTCAGCCGCATCGACCGTTTTCAGGTGGCCCGCTTCACCTCGTGGGTTTCGCCGGGTGATCCGTACGCCTACCAGCTGGATGGCCCCGGCATCGCCCAGGCCGACCGGCAGGGCATCAACACCGGGCATATCAGCGCCTTTCTCAAACGCGAATTGGGTGACGCCCCGCTGCCGCCAAAGATCAACCAGCTGCTGCAAAACTGGCAGGCTGGCCCCAGCGCCTCCGTCACGCTGGAACGGCTGATTGTTCTGCGCACAACCGCCCCGGAAACGCTCAACCGGGTGCTGGAAGCGCCTGCCCTGCGCCGCTATCTGGGGGCACAGCTTGGGCCGATGGCGGTTATCGTTCGGCCTGACCAGTGGGAAGCCCTGCGCAGCGCCCTCGGTGAAGCCGGTATTGAAGCGGAACTGATCGGCCTCTAGCCCACGCTCAGGAACGGCGCGGTCAGCACGTGTTGAAGATCACTCAGCGACACAGCTACCGACTGCGTCCCGGCGGCATAAGGCGCGACCTGATAGGGCGGGAAGTAGAAAACAATCGCTTCCGGCGTCAGCACAAAATGCTGATAATTCTGCGGGTTGGGGGCAGTGCCTTCTTCCAGCCAGTCCGCGTCCAGCATCTCGCCCAGCCGATCCTGCAACTGCTGCCGTGCAATCGGCGCGACGGTTTCCAGCCCGTCATCATCCAGCAAATCATCCAGCGTGATTTCACGCGCTTCATTCAGGTTAAAATTAAAGGTGCGGAAAGCCGTGTTGCCATGCGCGCCGCCGGTATATTCATAGACGGTGAAGATGTAGCTCTGAATGGTGTCCGAGTACTGGAACGCTTCGTAATCGACCACCATCTCCCACGGAAACGACACCAGATCGGACGAAGGCTGGTCGTTGTAGTTCTGGATAAAGCCGGATTGCAGCGCCTGCACAAAATCACCGATGGCCTGCACCACAAACGCTGGTTCGTCATCCAGCACCGGGTAATCAATATCGACCGTGACGCCTGTCTGAAGGTTGCATTCGCCGCTTTGCTGGTTTAATCGTCCACCCAACGCCATACAGGGGTCATCCTGCGCCAGTACACCACTGCTCAAGGCCAGCATCAGTATCATCAGAATCAGCGTTTTCATCGACAACTCCTTGGTGTGTACAACAAAAAAAGGGACGCGTTGTCGCATCCCCCTGATGTTTCAGTGTATCAATCGTCCCCTACGTGGAACAGGGTGAAATTCACAAAACATCAATAACGTCAGTTCGAGATAAGAACCATCAAAATGCTACACTTGAGCATCAGTTTTCAATGAAAATGGAGCTTAATGTTAAACAAGTTTGTGTCTCACACGTCCTATGCCACAAGAACAGTAGGCTATTCAAAACATCAACAAATACACAGCGTGCTATTATCAATTCTAAACTTTATTTGAGTTCATCGAAAGAAAATGAAAGAATATCCTCATCCGACTCTGTCTCTTCTGGCCATGTACTAGCCATTTCTCTCAGTACTCGGTCAGCCTCAATGCAGCTCTCATCTAAATGGTTTAGCAACGCATACATCGCTGCGACATGAGTTTTATTCTCTCTTGTTTGAACGGCAGACAAGATGTTATTGAGAAAAATAAGCAGGGTAAAAGCCGTGTTTGTCATAACCTCGCCGATACCAAAAACACTTGCCCCCGCAATGACAATAGAATGTTTGTTGTATGGAGCTCCAAGCGGTACATAATTGCTTCGCGACGAAGAGTGAATATTACCGCTAGAATCTTTGTGTAACGGGTAAAGATAATCATACTCAGTAAAGCTTTCAAGATGTTCGAATTTTATCCGACCTTTAATATGTGGTAATGCTGATGCTGCCCATGCATAATTCTGCTTAAAGTTATTTCCAAAAATGCTGATAACTTCATCATTTCTCTTCTTAAGTTTTGCTAGCTCTTCATCAGAAATAAAATTTGAACCGTTCTTTTTGTGTACTTCACTGTGCGTTTTGATTGCGTCGTAGGAGTCAACTGCTTCGTGTAATATATATCTAAGCGCTGTCTTATGACCGGTACGCATTATAAATGTACATACTACCATTGTTTCATAGAGTGTTCGCCATCGAGCTTCTGCGCCATCTGCAAACCCATGCGAGAGCAAAAGATGTATCTCCAAACTGATTTGTATTGCTCTGGCAAACAAACGGCGTACTAAACCGAGAACAACTGCGTCGTTTTTTTCGAATGTCGAAGGATAAGTATTGTAAAATTCCTCAGACTTTTCCCTGCTGGTGCTTATCAAGATTTCGAGAAGTGTTAGCGCAGGTTGCCATAATTTGTTCAAGTGATTCCGAAACTGTATCTCATCCTTGTGCTCTTTTCGTAATTGCTTTTTAGAGGCTCGCTTCCAGGCATCGAAGATAGTTTTGCCCATTTCCTCAACGGTGAATTCGTCCATAATTTGAGGGTTATTAACAATGAAGCGGATTAGCTCCATTGCCGATATATCTTCAAACTGAAACAAAACTTGCGGATCACTTGGAAGATTCATCGCCAAGCCATGCTCATCGAAGGCAATATTGACCCTATCGCTGTTTTCTGTAATATCAACTTCCATACGTGAGTAAATCTCTGAGAAGGGAACCTCAACACTAATTACTTCAGTGGTTAGCCAATGGTGGTATGCACGAATTGCTATCCATTGTTTAGGAGTGAGCGACGGTGTAGGATTACCTCTCGACAGCCTTTTTATGCGAACCATTCAAACATCTCCTCATCGTCCTTATATGAGAATACAAGGCACTTCCCATAGATGAACCGCGTTTAACTGCCTGCCCCAGAACGAATGCGACAGAGGAAAGAATACTTATTCCGAACTGATGTTCAATAACTAGAGGTAGTCCGCCAGTGCAGACTCAATATCCGCCAGGGATTCCGCACGGACGATTCGCTCACGTACGGATGGATCGGGCAGATCCTCGACGTACTTGACGAGCTGGCCGCGCAGTTCACGAATGGCCACAATCGGGTCGAATTTGGTTGTTTCCAGCGTCAGCCGCGCCTGATGCAGCGCCGCCTGTGCCCGTTCCGCCAGCGATGGCAGCGGCAGCGGTTCACGTGTGCGCAGTTCGTGGGCGATCTGGCGAAACACCCAGGGATTGCCCAGCGCAGCCCGGCCCAGCATGACGCCATCGCAGCCGGTTTCAAGCAGCATCCGGCGCGCATCGGCTGCCGTGTAAACGTCGCCATTACCAATCACCGGGATCGTGTGCACCGCGTCTTTGACCTGCCGGATCATGTCCCAATCCGCCTGCCCGGTAAAACCCTGATCGGCAAAACGGGCATGAACCGCGACTGCCTTCACGCCAATCTGTTCCGCCGCGCGGGCAAACGGCACCGCTGTCGGATGATCGGCTGTCCAGCCGCTGCGCACCTTGACCGTTACCGGTACAGCAACCGCGTTGACCACCGCCTCGACCACCGCAACCGCCGAGTCCAGATCTTTCAGCAAGGCCGCGCCGCCGCCTTTTTTGGCGACCTTTGGCACCCAGCAGCCCATGTTGATGTCCACAATCGCCGCGCCATGATCGACCACCACCCGCGCCGCTTCAGCCATCACCGCCGGGTCGCTGCCAAAAAGCTGCACCGCAAAAGGGTGTTCGTCTTCGCGCCAATCGAAGCGCTGGAAGCTCTTATCGCGTGTACTTTTGTGTTGCAGGGCCGCGCTGCTGATCAACTCCGTACACACCAGCCCGCAGTCACCCATCAGGCGGCACAGGGTACGAAACGCATAATTGGTTTGCCCGGCCATCGGCGCCAGAAACAGCGGTGGGTCGATCACCACACCGCCGATACGGACCGGTTGCAAAAGATTGAGCGTTGGTTCAGTGTTCAGCATGAACAGAAACCGTCAAATACATTTCTGAAGTGCTATCCCCACGCAGGGCCTATTCTTCTTCAGTAGCTTCGACTTCCGGCGTGGCGTCGTCCGCTTCTTCCGTTTCCTCAGCGGTTGCTTCCTCGGTGGCATCCGCCTCATCAGCGGGTTCTTCGGTGGCCACCACTTCGGCGGTTGCTTCCGGTGTGCTGTCCATCACCGCATCTTCGGTGGCTTCGGCCTCCGGCGTCATCTCGGCTTCTTCCGTCGCTTCGGTCATTTGCCCCCACGACAGCGCCGTTTCATCCGTCACGCCAATGCCACCCGCCAGCGGTCCAAATTCCGTCGTCTGGCTGATGACACCCAGCGCAACTACCGCCGTAATCACAATTAACAGGATGGTCCCCAGTCCGATTTCACGCAGCATACATCGTTCCTTTGTTTGTTACGCCAGTCTACATGCGCCGGAGTCTACCATATTGCAAACAGGCCGGGCAAGAGAAAGCGCAGCCATGAGTCGCGCACCAACCGGCACAACCATGAAATGTGCCCTATCCTGGCAGGCAGGCTCCATGCTAAAAAGGGCTGTGTGAAGTCCATTAAAGGCAGGCAGATGTTGTGATCGCAAATAGCTATACGTTCAAAGTGGGGGCATTCGACTGCACGGTCGTGTCGGACGGCGTTTTTCTCATGGGGCGGGATCGATTTCTGCGGCGCTACCCGGACGCCACCGAAGCGGATTACCGGCAGGCGTTTGCCGACATCGGGTTGTCATTCGACGAGGCGGCAAGCTGGTTTAATGTGCTGGTCGTCAAAATGGGCGCACATACCGTTCTGGTCGATGCCGGAGAAGGTGGTAAACCACACGGCGGCTTGCTGCTGGAAAGCCTGCGGCTGGCGCAGATCGAGCCGGAAGCCATCACACACGTCATCCTGACGCACTCGCACGGCGACCATGTGCTGGGCCTGCTGAACGACGATCATCAGCCGGTATTCCCCAATGCTACTTACGTCCTGTCGAAACCGGAACTGCCTTTCTGGCAGGCGGCGATGGCGGCAGGGGCCGACGCACAACGCCCCATCCTCGATATGATAGAGCAGCAAGGCCTGCGCCTGATCGACATGGATGAGGCATCAATTCTGCCCGGACTGAGTGCGCGCCCGATACCCGGTCACACGCCGGGCCAGATCGCCTTGTTGTTTGAATCCGGTGATGAACGGCTGCTGCATGCGGCGGACCTGCTGCACAGCCCGATTCAGTTTGCGCACCCGCAGTGGTCCGCCACCTATGATGCCGATACGCGCCAGTCCGTGCCAACCCGCTGGCAAACGCTCAACTGGGCCGCAGACGAGGGCCTGCTGACCCTGTTCTACCATTTACCATTTCCCGGCGTGGGGCATGTGCGTCAGGCGAGTCAGGGCTTTAGCTGGCACCCGATCCGCCACGAACAGCCTTAGCCATCTGTCAGAATGTGATCGACCGCATCCGCCAGTTCACGCAGGTTGCTGACCTTATACACACCATCGGCGCTGCGGGCATACAGGTGCATGTCGCTGTCGCCCTGCCCCCACATTCCCGACGATTCCGGGTTGAACCAAATGAGGCGGCGGCAGCGGCGCTGGAGCATCTCGGTCAGGTCGGTGCGGGGGTCGTTAAAATTGTTCCGCCCGTCACCGAGGATAATCATCGTCGTGCGGTGGTCCACCCGGCCCAGATGGTCATGACACAGCGTATCGAGGCTGTGACCGAGGTCGGTGTTGTAATAGCCCGGCGGATTTTCGCGCAGCACCTTCTGCACGGCGTCGCGCGGCTGTTCATCGGTAAAAACCATGCTGATATCGGTCAGGTCATCGATGAAAATATAGCTGTTGGTCTTGGCGACCTGATCCTGCAATTCGTAAATCAGCGTGAGCAAAAACTCCGCACAGTAGCGCATTGACGTGCTGACGTCGCAGATCAGCAGCAGCGCCGGTTTTTTGTGCCGGGTTTTGTGCTTGATCTCCAGCGGCACGCCGCCATAGCGCATATTGGCACGCATGGTCCGGCGCGGGTCCGGGTCGCCCAATTTGGCGCGTTTCTGGCGCAATGAAGCTCGACTGCGCAGCCGGGCCGCCAACCGCCGGATTTCATCGCGGATCGCATCCGCTTCGTGATAACTCATATGCTCGAAGGGCACGTCCTGCAAGTCCTGCTTGGGTTTGGGGTCCTGCGCGGCCATCTGCTCGGCCAGGTTCGCACCGACATACTGCGAAAGCTGCTCCGCCAGCCCTTCGGCGTTCTGCTCCAGCATTTCGCGCACCTGCTCCCGCGCCTCACCATTCATGCCCATTTCTTCCAGCGCCTGCATCAGCGCTTCGATCAAATCCTGAATATCGCGTATGCCCGACTGCTGCTGCATCCGGCGCTCGAACCACTGCCGCTGGTACATTTCGGAACCCTGCGGCAAACCGGACTGTTCGCCCATCTGGTCAAGCTGCTGCTGGCTGAATGGCTGGCCTTCGATCAACTGGCGCAGCAGATCACGCAGGGCATCCATATTCCCCATCATCGATTGCAATGCCTGCTGCAACGTATTCTGATCATCGGAAGAAAGGTTATCCGGGATATTTTCCATCGGGGGTTGGCCGGAGCCAAAAAACAGAGGGAAAAAGTAATTAAACACACTCTGGTCGCGGGCTTCCTTCACCAGTGTTGCCCGCAGCGTCGAGGCGAAGTGATCGCGATTCGATACGCCAACGCTCTCCACCCCATACATCGCGTCCTGACTTTCGGCCAGCGAAATGCGTACGCCCGCAGCCCGCAACGCTCGAATAAAATTGACCATACGTTGATCCATAACGATAAACCCTCAACTCAGTGTCGGACGGAAGTTTCAGCGATAACTCAGATTGTCCTTTGCTTCGGCCAGCAGCTTGAGCTGGCGCAGGCCCTCTTGTAAATCCTTGCGATTGCGTTCTTCGATTATAGCGCGGTTCATCAACTGGCCCACCACCGACCCCGGCAGGGTGTAATCGACCCGGATCGTCAGACGGGTGCCATTGGGTATTTCGGCAAACCGGAAATCGAAAGCACTGTCGATGCCGCTGATGGTTTCAACCCGCAAGTGGCGGTTTTCTTCCAGCGCCATCACTTCGTGTTCGCCCCGAATGCGGACGTTCATCATGTTGTAGACATAACGGGAAATCGAACCAGGTGTCGTGGGTGGCGGGGTGACGCGTTCCTGCAACTCAATCGGCGGCCACCATTCCGCCATACGCTCCGGCTCATGCGCAACCAGATGGAAGACCACAGCAACCGGCGCATGAATCTTGATTGACTCTTCGACGTGCGGCATTGGCCATCTCCTGCACCAATTTTCGCCATTATAGCGCAAAAGCGCGGTTTGCGCGGGGAAGCAAAACGGGGCCTGACACAGCACCCCGTTCGTAATCATGATGGATGTCCCAGGGTGCCGCACAAAGTCCCCGGCTTCGTTGCAAACAGCTGCCTAATCGCCGCTCAGGCCAATGGGCAGCCCGTCCGGGTCCTTGTCCAGGCTGGTCGATGGCGGCAGAATGTTGTACTCCTCGCCATCGCGGATGATGGTCGGATCCGGCGTGAACAAACCGTACTGATCGAAAAATTCCCGCACCTCGTCGGCCAGCAGTTCTTCATGCACCATAAGCAGTTCAACCAGCGCGTCCACCACATCCCGGTGTTCGCGCAGGGCCTTGCGCGTTTCCTTCAGCGTCCGCTGATACACTGCCTCGACAGCGTGCTGTTGTTCGGGTGTCTGCCGCCGGTACACGCCGCGTGTCATGTCGAAGCCCAGAGTCGCCGTTGCGCCCATCGTCTCGAACATGCCTGCGTCAGCCATCGCGCCGAGCAACCCAACCACCTTGCTCAGGTCCTCACCGACCAGCACCGACTGGTTGTGGGTGCCGCAGAACTCGATTTCCGCCGCCTTCCCGGCGATGCCAACCCGCACGCGGTTGAGCAGTTCCGGCTTGGTTTGCAGGCCCTGATACGATTCCTGCGCGGAGTAGTGCCACACGTGGCCGAACTTCAGGCCCTGCCGCACAATCGTGATGCGCGAAATACGATGATGGGGCAGGAACAGGCGGATCGCCACTGCCTTGCCAGCCTGATAGTATGCCAGACGCCGCTTGGCTTCGGGGGCCATGTGCTTGATCGGCGAACGCAGACCCATCTCATGTTCCGGCTGGGCACGCATGAAATCTTTGTACCCGATCACCGTACGGCCCTCAAAGAACGCATAGCGCAGCGCTTCGTTCAGCAGGTACTTGAGATCAGCCGGTGAATAGCCCGGTGTTTCCGACGCCAGAATATTGGGATTCAACGTCTCGTCGTGGGCATACTTTTCCAGATAATATTCCAGAATCTCGCGGCGGCCTTCCATGTCCGGCACATCGACGCGAATCTTTTTGTCGAAGCGGCCAGGTCGCAGCAAGGCCGGGTCGAGCGCGCCAATACGGTTGGTCGCGCCGATAACGAGCACACGCCGTTCCGGCTTCGGCGGTTTGCGCCGCAGGATTTTCTTGTACCAGAATGCGCGCAGACTGGCCCGCCAGCCGTGTTCCTGGCTGAAGCCGTCCATTTCCACCAGCAGCGTACTGAGCACGCCCATACCGCCGGAACCGCCCCCGCCGAACATACCGTCCTGCGGTTCTTCGGAGCCGCCTACCTGGGCCACCCCACCACCACGCGAACCCACCGCGTCGATTTCATCGAGGAAGATGACCGATGCGCCATAGCGCTTCGCCATCTTGCGCGCCTTGCGGAACAAGCCCATTACTTTCATCGGGCCAACGCCAATGAACATGGCCTGCAAGCCTGAGGCATCCATGTAATAGAACGGCACCCCCGCTTCGGTACTGATCGCCTGCGCCAGCCATGTCTTGCCGGTGCCGGGCGGACCTTCCAGCAGCAGACCGGTCAGCGGTTCACCACCAGCCCCTTCAAAGGCTTTCACGCCGCGCAGCAGGGTAACGATCTGCTGGGCCTGTTCCAGAATTTCCGGCTGGCCGCGATAGTCGTCAAAGTTGATGCCCTCAGCCCCCGTGTCCGGCATGATGGTGTAGGTGCGCGTGCGGGCCAGAAACCAGAAGATGAACACAAACTGGAGCATAAAGGCCGATACCAGCAGCAGCACCTGCCCGACGGTCAGCACAATCGGGATCAGCCAGGCCATAAACTCCGCACTCAGCAGCGCCGCCATCAGAATACTGATGACGATCACGGGAATGATTAAACGCTTGGCCATCCGGCGCGCACGGGCTGCCGGGCGGTTATGGCGATCAACGTCGGATTCTTCATTTTGCCAATGAAACTGACCCGGCGTCTGCGTCGTTTCGATTTCTTTAAGAGACATGCGCTTACCTTGCACTCGCTGCGGGCATGTGGGCGACTTTCTCGGCATTCGAACCGGACGACAACTGCGGCTTGGGTGTGTGAAGACCATACTGATCAAAGAAGGCTTCGACTTCATCCGCCAGCAGTTCTTCTTTTTCAAGCAGCAGCTCGATCAGATGATCGCCCATTTCGCGGTGCAGTCGCAGCGCGATCCGCACCTCGTCCAGCGCCATCAGGAAGGTTTCTTCCATCATCTCGCGGATTTCCTTGATCGTTTCCGGTTCGCCGGTTGCACCCAGCGGCCCGAACATACCCGCGTTTGCCATCTGATTGAGGACATAACGGATGTTGGCAAAATCGCCACCAACGCCCAATGTCTGCTCTTCCGGCCCGCCGAACTCCATTTCACCTGCTTTACCAGCCACCGCCACCCGCAGGCGGTTATGCAGCCATTCGTAGTTCGTCAGGCGCATAAAGTTTTCCGTCGCAGGCATCGAGCTGACATGCCCCAGCGCGAAACCCTGCTGGATGATGGTGATACGCGAAATGCGATAATCCGGGTTATACAGCCGGATAGCGATGGCGTGGGCCGCTTCATGGGCCGCCAGCCGATATTTCGCCTCACGCGTCAAATTCTTAATCGGTGTACGCAGGCCGGCTTCATGCTCCGGTTGCGCCAGTTTGAAGTCACGGTAGGTCATGTAGGTGCGGCCATCAAACAGCGCATAGCGCAGCGCTTCGTTGAGCAGATACTTGATGTCCGCCGGGGTGTAGAACGGCGTTTCGACGGCCAGCACCAGCGGGTCCATCGAGTCGTCATGCGACATCTTGGTCAGGTAGTACTCGAAAATATCGCGCCGCCCTTCGAGGTCAGGGGCATCCACGCGGATCTTCTTGTCAAAACGGCCAGGCCGCAGCAGCGCCGCATCCAGTGCCTGAATACGGTTGGTCGCGCCGATCGTCAGGACACGCTTCTTCGGCTTCGGTGGTTTGCGACGCAGGATATTCTTGTACCACCACGCCCGTTTGCGCGCCCAGTAGCCATGTTCCTGGCTAAACCCACTCATTTCTACCAGCAATGTACTGAGCAGGCCGACATTCGCGCCGTTCATGCCGCCAAACATAATCGGCAGCCGTGAGGACTTGACCAATGGTTCTTCGAAATTCTCACGCTTCTGTGCCACACCGCCACGCGACCCGACCGAATCCACTTCGTCAATGAAGATGATGGCCGCGCCATATTCTTTGGCGGCGTTACGGGCCTTGCGGTACAGGTTCATCACCTTAAGCGGCGCAATGCCGAAGAACATCGACTGCATGCCGGAGCCATCAATGTAGAAGAATGGCACACCGGCCTCGGTGCTGATCGCTTTCGCCAGCCACGTCTTGCCGGTTCCGGGCGGACCTTCCAGCAGCAGACCATTCAGCGGTTCGCCACCCGCCTGCTCGAACGCACGCACACCGCGCAGCAGCGTCACGATTTGCCGCGCCTGTTCTAGCAGTTCCGGCTGCCCGCGATAATCCTTGAAGCTGACACCCTGAGAATCGGCACCCGGCCAGATGGTATAGGTACGGGCACGCCCCAGAAACCAGAACATCAGGCCGAACTGACCAATGATAAAGATAAAGTAGAAGGCAATACGCCCCAGGAACGGAATGGCAAATCCCAGGAAATCGAGCAGGCCGCGCATGATCTCGGCATCGAGCAGTGCGACGATAATGATGGTCAATAAAATCAACCTGAGCTTGTTGTCCATAACAAAGCTCAGGATGCGATTTTTCAGTTTCTTGCGCTCGTCAACGAGGGTTGTTTCGCTCTCCCACTCATATCGCCGACGCTGGACACGGGGCTTGTTTTTGTTGGGATCGTAGTTTGTCAGATTGCTCATAAACCGGTCCTCAATCGCTTACTAACAATTACGATGATTCACTTTCCGTCATTGACGCACTGCCTAACATAAACAGGGGATGGTTGGGCTGGCCGACATATAATTCGCCGCCCTGCGGATTCTCGTAGCTGAGTGTGCCATCTACAATAAGATCGAGGAAATCATTGAGGTTGCGCGGGCCGGAGAGATAATTGATGGCCTTGACGCGTTCAATTTCGGAATGCACGGTGACCACACCGATGAAGCTGGTGCCACTATCCAGCGTGGGAATGCCCTGCGGCACAATAAAGTTCACGCGGATCGTGCTGGTGCCTTCACTCTCGCGCAGGGTGCCCTGCCATGTCAGTTCCATCGACCGCTGGATAGCCGTGTACAGGCTGATCAGCGCTGCCTGGGTCTGGCCTTCAGAATCGGCAGGTTGCTGGAACAGCATATTGACGACAAAGGCGTCATCCGCTTCATCCTTGCGAATTTCGATAATGTCGACAAATGGGCTGGCTGCTTCGATCCGGTCAGCCGCCGCCATCAGCGACGGGTCCGTGGCGCCCGTTTTGTCCGCCATCACGATTTCGCTCATCTGGGTGATCTCGGCATTGGTGCCGGTCACATCCTCACCTGTCAACACGCGTAAACCGGGGAAAACGCTACAACCAGCGGCAAAGACCAGCGTAAGCGCGAGAACCCTGAAAACCTTCATCTCACATTCCCTGTATGTAACTGGACAAATTATTCGGGCTGGTTGTCAGTAAATTTATGACCATTGATAACATATATCCGGATATTTTAACCTAAATACGTGTATTACCATGAGTACGGATGAGAATCTCAGCAAATCCTAACGTTATCTGGACATTTGCTCTTATACTGGGCGCGGGCAGATCTATGCGTATTATACACCCAACTATGTGACGAGGTTTGAATTGTTAAGAATTAATCTTTGGTGGCAGACGGCATTATTGACCATCGTTCTGGCAGGCGGCATCACGACAGCAGCAGCGCAGGACCTGCCACCGTGTTTCGACCGTGAACATTTCCGCGATCCACCCTGGATCGATGGCACGCGCTATTGCCTGGAACACATCATTACCGACCCCGCTGGCGAAGAACTGGCCTTTACCGCGCTGGCGGCTGCACCGGATGGCACGCTCTATGCCGCACGCCCCCTGGCCGGGGAAGTCTATGCCATCACCGATACGGACCAGGACGGCCTGCCAGATTCCGCCCTCGTCGTCGCTGATGAGCTGACCCTGCCCAATGGACTGGATTACCACGAGAACGCCCTGTACATCGCGGGTGGCCCGCATCTGTATCGCCTGTCGGCAGATGGCACGGTCGAAACACTGGTTGATGACCTGCCGGTTGGCAGCAGCGGTTGGGCGGGCAGCGTCATCGTGGGGCCGGATGATCGACTTTATGTGAGCATAGGCACTGGCTGTGATGATTGCGCACCCGCACAGGCGGAACAGGGCGCTATCCTCAGCTTCGCGCTCGATGGAACAGATCAGGCGTTGGTGGCAACGGGCTTGCGCCAGGGCGGCGATATGGCCTTTTTGCAGGGCGAACTCTGGGTGACGGACAGCAGCCCCATGAGCAGCCCGCAGCCCGACGAACTGAACCGGGTCCGCTGGGGCGACGACTTTGGCTGGCCATCGTGCGACAGCGAAGCCGCATCAGCGACTGGCACCACCTGTCCCGATTCGCTCCCGCCTGCGCTGACATTTCCGGCAGGGAGCACGCCGCTGGGGATGACTGCCTATACCAGCGAAACGCTGCCTCGTCTCACCGACACGCTGCTGGTGACGCTCAACGGGTCGCGACATACGCCGCAGATCGAAGGCTATGCGCTGGCCGTCATCCACATCGATGAAACCGGCAGCCCTCTATCCAGCGAAATCCTTATCCCGGTGGAAACGCCTACCCGTGACAAAGGGGGTTACTCGGTGGCGGAAATGAACTTCCGCGGCAGTGGTTTCTGGCCGCAGCGCCCGCTGGATGTCGCCGTCAGCCCGGAAGGCTGGCTCTATCTCAGCATTACCGGCGGCCAGATTCTCGCCGTCCGGCCCGCCTAACTTACGCCATGCGCCTGTATCTGGACACTGATGGAAGTCCATCGCTATAATGGCCCATCTTGCCGCGCAGATGGAATCTGGCAACTCATGAAACGTTACACCCACCTTCTGCTCATATGTCTGTTTGCGCTAATCCTGCGTCTGGCTCTCCTGATATTTGTTGAACACCCCGGAATTGGTGACCCGAACCATTACTACAATTTAGCCCTGCGCCTCATCAACGGTCAGGGATTTACCATTGACTATATCTGGCAGTTTTACAACCCGCCGGCGACGCTGGTGCACCCCGAAGATTTCTGGATGCCATTCAGCGCAATTCTGGCAGCTATCCCGATGCAGCTCACTGGCAACATGTCGGTGCCGGTGGCGGTTCTGCCATTTACGCTGCTGGGTAGTTTACTGCCTGTGTGTGCCTACTGGGCTGCGCGCCAGTTGGGTTGCGGCAAAACGACCAGCCTGTTTGCGGCGGGTGCGGCTGCGGTGCTGCCTGAATTTGTTCTGAATTCGGTACGTACCGATACAACCATACCTAATACGCTCTTTCTGGCGATCACCATCCTGGCCCTGACAGAAGGGTTACGTCAATCGAAAGGCTGGTTGTTCCTTTTATCGGGTATAGCTGCCGGGCTGGCTTACCTCACGCGGGGTGATAATCTGCTGCTGGTGCCCATGTTCGTCGTTACTGTGGTGATTTACACGATTATGGACCGGCAGCAAATCAAGAAAAATACGTGGCGCTTGCTGCTGGTGCCCGTCGTCGCCCTGATAATTGCTTCGCCGTGGTTAATTCGAAACATTCAGGTTGGCGGCTCGCCGGTCGTTCCCAACCTCAGCCGCCTGTTCTTCCTGGTTGATTTTCGCGATCATTATGCCTATGGTCGGGACTTCAATTTTCAGACCCTGCTGGAAGCGCAATCCATCACCCAGATTGTGGCAAAGCGGCTGTTCGAGATAGCGGCCAGCATCAAAACCATGTATATCACACTGGATGTATTCCTACCGGTCATCATGTTTGGTGGCCTGGTCTGGCTGATGATCACCCGAGATCGGCAGCGGTTACTCACGCTGGCTCCGGCGATCATTTTGCTGGGTGGGAGCTACGTCTTTTACACCACGCTGGCACCCATCGCCAACCAGGGAGGCAGTTTCAAAAAGAGTTACCTGAGTCTGGTTCCATTATTGATTCCTCTTGGGGCTTATCTGCTTGAAACAGCGATTCCCCGGCGGCAAATTCTGGTACTGGTTTGCGTGCTTGGGCTGGGCTTCATGGCAGCCAACGCGGTTGAAATGGTGCGCAGTGACATACGCTTTGTCGGAACCTACCTGCAATATATGCAGACGGTCGCCGATGCAGCGCGCGAACTTGGGGATGCAAATGATGATGAACAGATTATTCTGATGGCACAGGACCCATTTATGCTGCGTTTTTTTGATATTCAATCGGTTGTTATCCCGATGGAAGACCGAGACACCATACTCGAAGTGGCACAACGTTATCAGGTGGATTATCTGATGATGCCCCCGGCACGTCCTGCACTGGACCCGCTGTTTGAAAAAGCGGAAACTGATCCTCGTTTTGTACCGTTGGTAGATTTACCAGCCATCAACGTTGAACTGTATGGTTTTGATTTCGAGGCGGACTAGAAGATGCGTTATAAGTACGGGCTGTTCATTTTGCTGCTGGCCGCATTTATCGTGCGGTTGATCTATGGTCTGTCGCAAGAGCCTACGTCCGTCTTCGAAAATCAGGGCAACGATAGCTGGCTCTATTTGCAAATGGGCCACAACCTTGTCAGTGGCTTCGATTATTCGGAAATCTCGCTGCCCACAGCCCCACTCTATCTGATCTTTAACGGTGTGTGGCAACAACTGCTGCCGGGCGCATCAGCCATTATCGCTATTCGCATCACCCAGGCCCTGCTCAGCACAGCTATTTGCTTCTTCGCCTACCGCCTCAGTTATCTCATCAGCGGCAGCTTGGCCGCCGGGTTCGTGACACTAACCGCATTAGCCGTGTCGCCAATTTTCATCCTTGAAGCAGCACTGATCGTGACAGAAACACTCTATATTTTCCTTCTGACTGCTGGCCTGTGGCTGTACACCGAGCTTCAAGTCAGGCCTCAAAAAGCGCACTGGACATGGTTTGCACTCGATGGCGCGTTGTTCGGGCTGGCTACGCTGACACGGGCAGTCATGCTGGTCTTCCCTTTGGGGCTGATGATTCACCTATGGCTCGTCAATAACTGGCGTGTTGCCCTGCGCAGGAGCGCGGCGCTGTTGCTTGTTTATGTCTGTGTCGTTTCCACCTGGACTGTGCATAACCTTGTTCACTGGAACCGCTTTGTCATTGCTGCTGAGGGTTTTGCCGCCTTCCTCTACATTGGGGCAACCGATTGGGAAGGCCCTGAACAAGTGGACCGCAATCTGGTTGAGGATGCGGGTATCGAAGGCGAGTTACCTTCAGATGTTGGCATACAACAGGAAATATATCGGCAGGCGACAACCAATGTCATCAGCAGCGACCCGCTGGGCTATGTCTTTCATCGCGTCGGTGATCTACTTGGGGCCTATGCCCAGCCACATGGGACATTGCTGTTCGGCGGTGCCGGGATCAAAGAGCTGGTCGGCGGCTGGTTGCAGGCGGACCGCACAGTCAGCGGGCTTATTAACCTGACTACCGCGCCCGGTTTCTGGCCCAAACTGGCGCTGTACGGCTTTCATTATGCCGGGCTGCTGCTGGGGCTGATCGGGATGTGGCTGCTGCGACGGCGCTGGCGATTAATTCTGCCGCTGATCGGATTCATCGTCTACACCACGCTGCTTCATCTGGTGCTGGATGCTATTCCACGTTATATCTTCCCCACGATGGTTATCTGGTGGGTCTTTGCCGGGGTGACACTATCCAGCCTGTGGACCACGTACCAGCAACGAAAGCTGTTACAATTATCGGCATAATCGTTTATACTCACACTCGAAAATAGGCTTATTGTTGGAGTGTAATCGAATGGTTGTATCCATTATTGAAAATATGGTTGCGAGGGCAGTTTCATGACATCTGCCACAACCCCCTATGGGGTCAGCTTGTTATGGACCGACCCCCTCGACCGGCGCGCCGCCACAGCCGAAGAAACCTATTACACCGCCGACCTCAACCTCGACCCAATTATCGACATCCTCAGCATCGAAAACCGTTTTCGCCAGGGCATCCAAAATCTGCTGCTGCGCCCCGTCATCGACGCCAGAGTATTAAATTACCGGCTGGATGTGCTGGAAGACCTGCTGCGCACGCCTGAGCTGGTATCGACTCTGGAAGAAGCCCTGTCGATTATCACGGTGCTGGAGGGCTACATGGTTCAGCCCCAGTGGGAACAGAGCGAACTGCGCAAGGTGGCCTGGAGGCTGAGCGAACTCGAAAATTATATTGTCTGTGTCGATCACCTCAACGCCGCCCTGACAGCCTGCGGCGGCGCGCTGAAATCCGAAGCGTTGTGTGCCTTGCGTGACATGGTCGCCGAAATCGCCCGCGAGCAGATCTTTCATGACCTGAAAGCGGAACTGCCGGAAATGCTGGAACGCATTCGCGGGATCAGAAGCATCACAATAGGCGTAAATCTGGATAGCCAGCTGCGCCCGGTCGAGGCGACCCTGCTGTCAATTAACACGACACGCTTCACCGGCGACATGCTGTCCTTTTTTAACCGGCTCTTGGGCTTCAACGGCGAAAATCCCACCGCAACCGAAGGGATCGGCCCGCTGCACAAAGCAAAGTCACGCAATGCCGCGCTGGGCGAATATACCGTTCGGCTGCCCAACAACGACAACCCACTGATGCATCCGCTGTTCAAAGACCTGGCCGATGTGATGGATCAGGTCTGCCACCCGATCGCCCAGGCGCTGCGCAAATTTGTGCGGGTGAATGGCCGTCTGCTGGTGTCCTTGCAGGATGAAATCGCCTTCTATCTGGGTGCACACCGGCTGATCCGCCATCTTCAGGACTGCGGCCTGCCTGTGTGCCGGCCAGAAATCGCCTCGCAGGAAGCGCGGGTAGGCACGCTGTCCCGGCTGTACAACCTCAACCTCGCGCTGCGGTCGGCCCCGTTGTATCGCCCCCGCGACTTGCAGGCGGAAATTGTGGGCAATGACGTCAACTTCGGCGACGAAGGCCGCATCTTTATCCTGACTGGCCCCAACCGGGGTGGCAAAACCACCTACACGCAGGCTATCGGGCTGGCGCACATTCTGATGCAGGCCGGGTTGTTTGTGCCAGCCGCCAGTGCCTGCATGAGTCCGGTCGATGCGATTTTCACGCACTTCGCTACCGAAGAACGCCCCGACCTCGAAACAGGACGGCTCGGTGAAGAAGCCCGCCGCCTGAGCGACATCTTCGCCCATGCCACGCGCTACAGCCTGATCCTGTTTAACGAATCGCTGGCCAGTACCAGCGCGGGTGAAAGCCTGTATCTGGCTCGTGATATTGTCCGGGTGGTGCGGCTGCTGGGGGCGAGGGCGATCTTCGCCACGCATCTGCACGAACTGGCCGCCGATGCCGACGAAATCAATGCTGAAACGGAGGGCGAGAGCAAAGTCATCAGTCTGGTGTCAATGGTGTCAGTTGAACGGGGGGCTGATGGTGAAATCGCACGGCGCACCTATCGCATTGTGCCCAGCCCACCGATGGGCCGCAGCTATGCCCGCGAAATCGCCGTGCGCTATGGTATCAGCTACGATCAGCTGCGGGCCAGCCTGCAAGCACGCAACCAGATTCCGAATGATGCCGATGCTAGCCATCACCCGACTGAGGAGAATATATCCGCCGATTAGCGGAGTGAGGCGGCACTACAGGCTCAGAGCGCGGAGTGCGTCTTCGGCATCCTCAAAGAAGAATGGAAATCCCAGCATGGTCAGCTTCTGGGGCAGCACGCGCTGGCTTTCCTGAAGCGCGGTATGGACCAGTGCAACCGGCACTGCGGTCGTGGCATGGCGGATTTCGGTCAGAGCGCGGCGGAAACAGGCCGCCGTTGCCGGATACGGTGCGACCAGATTGACCGGACCGGACGCGTTTTCTTTGGCCAGCAAAAAGCGGATGGCCCGCGCCACGTCGTCATTATGCACCCACGAAATCCACTGTCCATCCCCACCCAACAGCTCCGGTAGCACCGTCCGATGCGGGTCCAGTACCATCCCAAGACGCAGCCACAACTGCCGTACCGGTATATCGGCGGTCGCTGCCTCGCACTGGGCCACCAGCCGGGCACGCCAGTCATCACCAACCGGGCTTTCTTCGATCAGCATATCGTCGCCACCGTCGCCATAATAATCGACCGACGAGGCCTGAAGCAGCAGGTAAGGTTTTTCGGGCGCAGCATCCACCGCTTCAGCGATGGCGTCGGCAGCAGCCAGACGGCTTTCGAGCACGGCCTCAGCCTGATCTGGCGACCACAAGCCGCTGATGGCGCAGGCCCCAGCCAGATTGATGAAGACTGTCTCGCGGTTGACCAGATCGCCCCATCCCTGCGGCGTAGCGCCATCCCACCAGCGGACCTGGACGCCCGCTGGCAGATGATCGGCAGCCGTTTGAGGATCACGGCTGAGGACAATCAGCTCATGATGATCTTTTTTCAGCAATTGACACAGACGAACGCCAATCAGTCCACTGCCGCCTGTTATCAGCACGCGCATGAGTTTCCCCACCCATTCGTTGCCACTGTCACTACTATGAAACAGCTTCATGAGAACCACGTGGGAATCGCATGAAGATTGTGGGTAACTTATGGCGCAACATGGCCTGCAAAATCGTCCAGCATACCCTCCGGCAGGCGCACCGGTTTATGGGTATCCGTGCTGACCGCCACCCACAGGGTACGCGCCTGAGCGACCAGCGCGTCATCTGAGGTGCGTTGAATCATATAATGGCGCATAGCCGAAAAGCGCCGGGCGTCGAACAGCCACGACGTGATCGCCAGATCTTCGCCCAGCAGGGCCGGTTGATGATAGACGATGCGATGGCTGCGCGCGACCATCGCCACCCCAATCGCCTGCCAGCGCGCCATCGGCCAGCTATGGGCAGCGGCAGCATGGATGGCACAGTCTTCGATATAGTTCAGATAAGCGGCGTTGTTCAGGTGATGGGCGCCATCAATATCGCGCCATTCGACCTGTCGGTGCAGCGTGAAGGCCCCTGGCGGTGCTGGCGGTGGCACCGGGAATGTCTGCCGAGGATGCTGCTCGATAGGATCGTCACCCGCATACGCCGCGATCACCGCGTCAGGAACAGGCACCGGGCGGCCCGTCTGACTGTCCAGATAGGCCCAGTCGGTGGTGGCCTGCGCGATCAGGGTATCATCCCCGGCCCGGCGGAACTCGTAGCGCCGCAGCGACCGCACCCGCCGAAAATCCGCCACCCATGTCCGAACTTCGACCGTATCCCCCGCGTACAGGGGCTGCAAATATTCGATCTCGGTTTCGTGGGCCAGCCACAAGCGACCCATCTGCACATAACGGTCTGTGGGGTAACCCACCGCCGCCGACGCCTCGAACGCCGCTTCCTGCATGTAGCGCAGATAATGCGCATTATTGAGGTGACCATAGGCATCGCACTCGTAGGCGCGCACGGTGAATTCAGTGGTCGTAATAACCGGCATACTGGCTCCGATATTGCTGATTCGCCTGCTAGATTGTAGCATTACCGTGTCCGTTTGTGGTGGTCAGGGAAAAGATGGAAACCGCATATCAACGCATTCAGGTAATTGTTAATCCGGCAGCAGGCAACAACGAGCCGATTCTGAACACGCTCAATGATATATTCAAAGAATATGACTTGCACTGGGACGTCAGCATCACCCACGATCAAGGTGATGGCGAACGGCTGGCGAAAGCCGCAGCCGACGCAGGGGTTGATCTCGTCGCGGCGTATGGTGGCGATGGCACGCAGGGCGAAGTGGCACGTGGGCTGGCAAACACGGGGGTGCCGATGGCGGTACTGCCGGGTGGCACCGCCAATGCGCTGGCGATGGGCCTCGGCATTCCGTTCGACCTGCCCTCGGCAGTCCGGACGATCTTCACCAGCCGGGTTGAACCCATTGATCTGGGCGAAGCCAACGACTTCACGTTTATCCTGCGGGCCGATGTGGGCATGTCGACCCGTGTGTCCCAGCAAGCCAACCGCGAACTCAAGGATCGTTTTGGGCTGCTGGCCTATGTCCTCGCCGGGTTACAGGCATTCGGGCAACCGGAGCAAATTCAGTTTCGCTTGACCATCGACGGGGAGCAGATTGAAGCCGAGGGCATCGCCTGTATTGTCACCAACCATAACGAACTGGGGGCGCTTGGCCTCAAGTTTACGCCCAATGTCAGTGCCAGTGATGGGGTGCTGGATGCCTTTGTCGTCAAAGATACGGGGAGCGTGCTGGCGGCTGCCGCTAACCAGCTGGCGCTCGGCGAAAGCGATGATGTGCCGCCCGGTCTGACGCACTGGCGTGGCAAGGAGTTTCACGTCGAAACCGAACAACCAAGAGACTACTCGATTGATGGCGATGAACAGGGCCAGACACCGCTGACGGTGCGCGTACTGCACCATGCACTGCATGTGCTGGTGCCGGAAAATGGCAACGTGGATTAATCCGGTCGGTTGGCGGCGGCCCAGGCATACATCATCACCCCGCCCGCAACCGCCACATTGAGCGAATCGGCTTTGCCGTAAATCGGCAGTGCAGCCCAATCAGTGATATAGGGGGGCAGATCATCCGACAGGCCCTGTGCTTCGTTGCCCAGTACCAGGACCATGCCCCCCTGCCAGCTCATTTGAGTCCACATCTGGCCGCGACCCGCATCCGCGCCAATCGTCTTTAACCCGGCACTGGCTGTATGCTGGAATAAGTGATTGGGGTCTGCGGTCTGAATCACCGGCAGGTTGAACAGCGACCCCATGCTGGCGCGCACTGTTTTCGGGTCATACAGGTCCACCCCCGGTGCCAGCGCAATCACCGCCGCCGCGCCGACGGCATCCGCCGTGCGCAAAATCGTACCGACGTTGCCGGGGTCGCGCAGCCGGTCCAGCACAATCACCAGCGCATCCGGTGTCAGGTTGAGTGAATCCAACGCCGCATCCGGCAAATGAAATGTCGCAAAAATCCCCTGCGACGTATCCCGGTCGGACAGCGATTGCAGCACCTCTGGCGACACATCAATCAGGTCAGCCCCGGCCTGCTCGAAGCGGGCCAGCAGCAGCGGCGCGGTTTCGCCCCGAAATAACGCCTCGCAATAAAACACCGTATCCGGCTGCACGGCACCATCCAGCGCCATGCCGAGCAATTGCAGCCCTTCCACGCCAAAACGCCCCTGCTCCTGCCGGTATTTGCGCTGGCCAAGTTTGCGGGCATCGACAACGCGCGGATTGCGGGTGCTGGTAATCTGTGCCATGCCGGACCTATCCCCTTCAATTGTGGCAAAACATGCGTTTCCCGAATACACTCAAAGCGTTATTTCAAACACATTGTTGCCGACTTATGACTGTTCGCGAAACCCAGAGTACCGCGTCCGCCAAAAACGTCAAGCAGCCTGTCCGTTTCCCTCTGACGACCTCGTTTGGCCTGCGCTTAATCATCCTGCTCATCCTGACCGGCGCGTTGATGAACGTGTCGAACGTCAACATCGGGGCGATTGGTCAGGGGCTGGCGCTGGCGCTGGTCGGCGTGGGCGTTTACCTGTCGTTCCGGGTGCTCAACTTCCCGGATTTATCGGTGGATGGCTCCTTTCCGATTGGGGGCGCCGTCACCGCAGTGATGATCACCAGCGGCATCGCGGCGGAATGGGCCCTGCCGGCTGCATTCATCGCCGGGGCGCTGACCGGGCTGGTCACGGCGCTGATCCACATCCTGTTCAAGATCGAGGGTCTGCTCGCCAGCATCATCGTGCTGACCGGTGCGTTCACCATCACCCTGCGCATCATGGGCACCAGCAATATCCCGCTGCTAACCGAGCGCACCATTCTGACCCCTTACGAAGACCCGATGCGCGAATTTGTCGTCAACACCCTGGGCGACGAGATGCGGCGGCAGTCGAACAATCTGGTTGATATTCTGGTGTTCGGCGTGGTCGTCATCATCGCCCTGCTGGTGCTCAACTGGTTTCTGCATACCGAAATCGGCCTGGCCCTGCGTGCATCGGGCAAAAACAGCCAGATGATCCGCGCAGTGGGGGTCGATCACCGGGCGATGGTGCTCATCGGCCTGATGATCTCGAACGGGCTGTGCGGCGTCGCCGGCGGGCTGGCGGTGCAGCAGCTTGGTTTTGCCGATGTGCAGATGGGCATTGGCATGATCGTTCGCGGGCTGGCGGCGGTGATGATCGGTGAAGTGCTGCTGCGGCCCCGGTCGGTGGGCCAGGCGGTGGTGGCGGCGACCATCGGTATGATCGTCTTCGAGGTTTCGCGCGCCTGGGTATTTGCGGCCCTCCATCTGGAAGCGACCGATGTCCGGCTGGTCAGCGCGCTGGTGGTCCTGGTCGCACTGGCGGCACCCAATGTCGGCGAACGCTGGCGCAACTGGCGGCGACGGCGCACGCTGGAGGCCCGCGATGCTGCAACTTGAAAACATCCATGTCACCTTCAATGCGGATACCGCCTCTGAAGTGCGGGCGCTGCAAGCCCTCTCGCTCAACGTCGCCAATGGGGAGTTTGTCACGGTGATCGGGGCGAATGGCGCGGGCAAAAGCACCCTGTTCAACGTCATCGCCGGGACCACCACACCGGAACGCGGCAAAATCTGGCTGAATGACATGGATATCCGCGACTGGCCGGAGCATCGCCGTTCCACCCACATCGGCAGAGTCTTTCAAAATCCGGCATTAGGCACCTGCCCCGGCTTAACGGTGCTGGAAAATCTGGCACTGGCGGACCGGCGCGGTAAGAAGCGCGGCCTGCGGCAGGCGATCAAACCGCAGGATCGGGACCGTTTCGCCGCCCTGCTGGCACCCATTGGCATGGGGTTGGAAGACCGGTTAGATGCGGATGTTGCACTGCTCAGTGGCGGCCAGCGGCAGGCCATTACCCTGATGATGGCGACACTCAGCAAACCGGATTTGCTGCTGCTGGACGAGCATACCGCCGCGCTCGACCCCAACGCCGCCGGGGCGACCATCGACCTGACGGTGAGGCTGGCCCAGGAATATAAGCTAACGGTTATCATGATCACGCACAGTATGGCGCAGGCCACCATGGTCGGCCAACGGGTGGTCATGATGAATCGGGGTGCGGTGCTGTTTGAGGTCAGCGGCGAGGAAAAAAGAAACCTGACCGTGAGCGAACTGGTCGAGCGTTTCCGCGCCCTCAAGACCGAAGTTGCAGACCGCACCATGCTGGAGTAGAAAAGAGATTGGTTGACGTACACCTTCGTGTGCAGGTGACAAAACACTATTTGGGAGAAAAGATGAAAAAAACATCGCTTTTACTGCTGGTACTGTTGTTGCTGGGGCTGGTCGTCGCGCCATCCATGGCCCAGGATGATGAGGAAACGGTCATTGGTTTCATGCAGATCGTCTCGCACCCGGCGCTCAATGACGCCCGTGATGGTGCCGCTGCCGCCCTGACCGCCGCCGGTTATGTCGATGGCGAAAACGCCCGCTATCTGTACGGCAATGCCGAGGGCGACTTCCCCTCGCTGGCGACCATCGTGGCTGATTTTCTGGATGAAGGCGTAGATGTCATCGTCGCCACCAGCACCCCCGCCCTGCAAGCGGCTTACAGCGCGACTGCGGAACTCGGTGAAGATGCGCCGCTGGTGGTCTTCAATTCGGTCACCAGCCCCTACGCCGCCGGTGTCGCCGATGCCTCCTGCCTGCATCCGGATTGGGTCGTGGGCACCCAGGCGCTGGCGCCATTTGCCGACATCATGCCGCTGATCTTCGAGATCGTGCCCGATGCCGACACCATTGGCTACATTTATAATCCCGCCGAAGCCAACTCGGTCGCCAATACCGACATTATCCTGCCGCTGGCCGAGGAGATGGGCCTGACCGTCGAAGTCCAGACCATTTCCAATTCGTCGGAAGTGCCGACTGCCGCCGAAGCGCTCGTCTCGCGCGATGTGGATGTGTTCTACGTGGCCACCGACAGCACGCTGGTATCCGCCCTCGAAGGGCTGGTGAGCGTTGCCAATGACAACGAAATCCCGGTGATCGCCAGTGATGCCACCAGCGGTCCGCGCGGTGTCGTACTGGCACGCGGGTTGGATTACTATCAGGATGGTGTGGACGCCGGGCTGCTGGCCGCCGCTTACCTGCGCGGTGAACTGGATGTTGCCAATACCCGCATCAACCCGCAAACCGGCAACCTGCTGGCTGTCAACCTGGATGCCGCCGTCGAACAGGGCGTCGAAATCCCGGATGCACTGCTCGAATCCGCCACCGTCGTAATCGAAGGCGGCGAGGTCATGGCCGCCGAGCGTGAGCCGCTGACGATGGAAGCCATCGACGAATTGCTGCCGACCTTCCTTGAAAATGCAACCTGCACCGACGAGGAAATTGAACAGCAGTTGGCCGACCTCGAAGCGGCCAGCGAGTAACAACCCCAACCACGTTTCCACAGGGAGCGTATGCTTTATGTACGCTCCCAAAGGTAAAGGAAATCTCCATGCGTGTATTTGTCAGCTATGCCACCCGCGACAACCCGGTGGCCGAACGCATCTGCCAGCAGTTGAGCGCGGCAGGCATTCGCTGCTGGCTGGATAACTTTGAAGTGCTGCCCGAAGCTGACTGGCTGAAAGAAGCCGCGACCGCGGTGCGCGAATCGTCGCATGGCCTGTTTCTACTGTCGCCCGCCGCGATCAAGTCACCCTCAGCCATGAAGGAATACCGCGACATGCTGGCGCTGGAAAAGCCGACCTACGTCGCCATGATCGAGCCAGTCGAACCGGACGACCTGCCCTATGACCTGCGCACCGCCCATACCTTCGATCTGGTCAAGGATTTCGAAGGCGGTCTGAACCGGCTCAAGGCAGCACTTCAGGATAATCAGGGGGCCGTCAAAGTCGACGAGGAGCCAGCCAACCGCGACATCACCATCACGCTTCAGGCCAACCTGACCGACCTGGATACCAACAAACTCGTTGAACTGATCGCACGTCTCGTGGATGTGGGCATCAAAGACATTAAGGTTGTGAATGTTTCCACAAGATAAACTGATCGTTCAGGCTGCCATTGATCGCAATCGCCGGAATGAGCTGATCGAAGTCATCGAGCGTCATCCCGATTTATTCACCGAAGTGCAGATCATGGCACCGCCCGCGCCACCTTATCCGCACAAGAGCATCTTCATTAACTACCGGCGCAACGACAGCGAAGACGTGGTCGGGCGCATTTATGACCGGCTGAGCGCAGAGTTCGGCAAAGGTGGTGTCTTTAAGGATGTGGAGGATATTCTGCCAGGGGTGGATTTCCGGCGCGTATTGGAACATGAAGTTTCCTGTACGGATGTCTTGCTGGCAGTGATCGGGCCAGACTGGTTGAACCGCACCAATAAACGGCGGCTTGCGGACCCGAATGATTTTGTACGCTTCGAGATCGAAACCGCCCTCGCCCGCGATATCCCGGTTATCCCGATGCTGGTTGGGCGGCGCGAACGACTGCCCCAGGCGCGGCATCTCCCTGCCAGCCTGCGCCCACTGATCTACCGCAATGCTGTGCAGGTGCGCCCCGACCCGGATTTCCACCACGATATAAACCGGTTGATCGAAGGCATTACGGCCCTGTTCGAACTGAACCCCGAACCGATTGCCACCCGCTAATCCCGCTGCTGCTATCCAAACCATGCTATAATTAATCGAACGCTCGTTAGATTAATTGATGTGGAGGGCGACATGGTTGAGGCGATGGCTCCGGCAGGCGTTGGTTTTCAACTGACCGATGAGCAGCAGATGCTGCAACGGATGGCCCGCGAATTCACCACCAAAGAGATTATCCCTGTTGCTGCCGACTACGATGAAAAAGCCACTTTTCCTGAAGACATTTTTCGTAAAGCGCTTGAAATTGGCCTCGTCAACATGAATATTCCGGAGGCGTATGGCGGTGTCGGTGCCTCACCGCTGGAAGAATGCCTCGTTGCGGAAGAATTTGGCTATGGCTGCACCGGCATCAGCACCAGCATTTCGCTCAACAGCCTGGCCGCGCTGCCGCTGATCCTCGCTGGCAGCGACGCACAGAAACAGTACTGGCTGGGTGAACGCCTGATGGGCAAAGGCGAGTTCGCGTCGTATGGCGTCACCGAAGCCGCCGCCGGTTCCAATGTCGCCGGCATCCAGACACGCGCCGAAAAGAAAAACGGGGCCTACATCATCAACGGCTCGAAGACGTTCATCACCAATGCCTCGCACGCCAGCTTTTTCTGCGTCTTTGCCAAAACCGACCCGGCTGCCGGTCATCGCGGCATGTCCTGCTTCGTCGTTGAGCGCGATATGCCGGGGGTAAGCACCGGCAAGAAATTCGACAAGCTGGGCCAGCGCGCCTCCGATACGGCTGAGATCGTGTTCGAGAATGTGGAGGTGCCAGCCGAAAATCTGATCGGTCAGGAGGGTGCCGGTTTTTATCTCGCCATGAAGGTCTTCGACTACAGCCGCCCCGGTGTGGCCGCCGCTGCCGTCGGTTTGCAGCGCCGCTGCCTCGAGGAATCCGTCCGTTATGCCCGTGAACGCGAAGCCTTCGGTGTGCCCATTTACCAGCATCATGCTATCGGTCATAAAATTGCGGATATGGCGATCCACTACCAAGCCTCACGCTTGCTGGTGTGGCAGGCCGCGACCCAGCTCAGCAGCGGGCAGATCGACCCGAAGCTGCCAGCCTTTGCCAAAGCCTTCGCCGCCGACAAAGCGACCCAGGCGGCGGTCGATGCTGTTCAGGTCTTTGGTGGCTATGGGTATATGAAGGAATACCCGGTCGAAAAACTGCTGCGCGACGTCAAGATTTTCCAGATTTACGAAGGCACCAGCGAAATCCAGCGCAATATCATCGTGCGCGAATTATTCAAGTAAGCAAAGGCAGCCTCCGTCTTCAAAAGACAGGCTTCATAGAATCAGGGGAGGCTTATGCACTTATTTCATAAGCATGGCCGCTGTTCGTCGGCAACCCCCATCGACCGGGCCTAACCTGAATTTCTCATTAATTTATAGCCTGTAGTACCCCCGGCCCATATAGACAAATCGCCGAGTTGGAGTATTGTGAAATAAAGGTCACATTCAAGGGATTTACTTCTATGACAATGAAGACAGGACAAACAAAGTTTCTTGGTGAGCAGGTCCACCGCGGGACAATGCCCCGCCGCGTGACCGGCCCGCTTGATGAAGTATTACCCTGGGTGATCGAGTTTCGCGTTGTGGGCACCGCTTCCACCGTGCAGGCACGCGTCAGCGAATTCATGACGGTCGGGCGCTCGGACCCGGAACGTAACATCGACCCGGACATCAACCTGACCCCCTATGCGGCGCATCTGAAAGGGGTCTCCCGCCAGCACGCCGTCATTATGGCAAAAGACAGCAGCATTGTGATCAAGGACTCTGGCAGCGCCAATGGCACGCGGTTGAATGGTTATGTGCTGACCCCGAACCAACCGTACCGGCTGCGGCATGGCGACGAACTGATGTTTGGTCAGCTGACGGTCCAGGTGCTGTTCGCGGTCGTGCCGCTGGTAAAAAACCAGCAATCCGAAGAAACCATCATCCCGCACATCGGCAAGGGCCAGCACATTCTGGTCGTCGAGGATGACACCGATGTCGCATCCGTTTTCGGCATGATCCTGAAGCAGGCCGGTTATCGGGTGACGGTCGTGAACGCCGGTTCAGCCGCGCTCAGCCTGATTGACCAGAACGTGCCGGACGCGGTGGTGCTGGACCTGATGCTGCCGGACATGGACGGTCTCGACCTGGCGGCTTACATCCGCAAACGCGAAACGGGCGACAAACATCTGCCGATGATTGTGGTATCCGGCGCGACCGGCGGTTTCCAGATGAACAAGGCACTCGAAGCCGGGGTGGACCTGTTCCTGGGCAAGCCTGTGGGTGTCGATGAACTCATCGACGCATTCTCCCGTTTGTCTCCCCAAATGGCCTGAAAACCCCCTCAAATCCAGCTGGATTATCCGCCTGCCCTCCCTTGACATGGGGGGGCAGCGATGCTATGATCTCCGAGCACGAAAGCACAACAACCTCATTGCAGGCAATATTGTGCTCCAAACCGAGCAAGTGTGGCGAAAGCGTTTCGTTGTTGCATTGTTACCGGGATAGCTCGTCACCAAGTAAGGCAAATAAAGGCGCTCTTGTATTTAGATCGCCTTTTTGCGTGCCCGAAGAAGGCTAGCTAGCATCTGGAGAAGTTTATGCCAACCATTAATCAATTGGTGCGTAAAGGTCGGAAAGACAAGAAGACCAAAACCAAAGCTCCGGCGCTGCAATATACGTTTAACGCTTACTCGCAGAAACGTACACGCCGCCGCAAAGGCGCACCGCAAAAACGCGGGGTCTGCACCCAGGTGAAGACCATGACGCCAAAGAAACCGAATTCGGCGCTTCGTAAAGTTGCTCGTGTCAAACTGACGAACAACATCGAAGTAACCGCTTATATCCCCGGCGAAGGACATCGTTTGCAGGAACATAGTGTTGTTCTGGTGCGCGGTGGCCGTGTGAAGGACCTGCCTGGTGTGCGCTACCACATTGTCCGTGGGACGCTGGATGCCGATGGTGTTCAGAACCGCGAGCAGGGTCGCAGCAAGTACGGCACCAAGCGAAACAAGAAATAATATAAGGTAGCGAATAATGCCTAGAAGAAATCGCCCTGCAAAGCGGCAGGTTGTACCGGACAAGAAATATCAAAACGTGCATATCGCCATGATCGTCAACCGGATGATGCGCGGCGGTAAGAAAAGCACGGCCCAGACCATTATGTACCGGGCGCTCGACATTATTGAGGAGCGCACCAAGCGCGATCCGGTCGAGGTGCTTGAACAGGCACTGCGCAATATTTCACCGTCGGTCGAAGTCAAACCCAAGCGTGTGGGTGGCTCGACCTACCAGGTTCCTATGGAAGTACCTCACGACCGCTCAGTCTCGCTGGCGATGCGCTGGATTCTCGAGTATGCACGTGGGCGTGGGGGCCGCAACATGGAAGAAAAGCTGGCAGCAGAATTGATGGATGCCGCCAACGGCCAGGGTAACGCGATCAAGCGTAAAGACGATACACATCGTATGGCCGAGGCGAATCGTGCATTCGCCCACTTCCGCTAGCCCGTAATCGGAGAGAATTAACAAATCAGGCATGGCAAAAAAAGCTGCAACCAAGTTTGAATTGAATAAAGTGCGCAACATCGGCATTATCGCGCACATTGACGCGGGCAAAACCACGACCACCGAGCGTGTACTCTATTACACCGGCATGATCCACCGCATGGGTGAGGTTCATGAAGGCGTGGCCACCACCGACTACATGGAGCAGGAACGCGAGCGCGGTATCACCATTACATCGGCAGCCGTGACGGCAAGCTGGAACGGGCATCAGATCAACATTATCGATACCCCCGGCCATGTGGACTTCACCGCAGAAGTACAGCGCAGCCTGCGCGTGCTGGATGGCGGCATCGTCGTATTCGATGGTGTGGCCGGTGTCGAGCCGCAGTCCGAAACCGTCTGGCGGCAGGCGGACCAGTACAAGGTCCCGCGTATCTGCTTCGTCAACAAGATGGACCGTACCGGCGCGAACTTCCAGCGTTGTGTCGACATGATTGTGAGTCGGCTCAACGGCAACCCGGTTCCGATCCAGATGCCGTATGGTGAAGGCTCTGACTTTGCCGGCATCATTGACCTGCTGACGATGGAACTGGTGACCTACGGTGATGACCTGGGTACCGCCATCGAACGGCATCCGATCCCGGAAAGCCATCGGGAGCAGGCCGAAACCCGGCGTGCCGAAATGATTGAGAAGATCGTCGAGAATGATGATTACCTCACCGAGAAATATCTCATGGAAGAGGAAATCACCGACGAAGAACTGATGGGCGCGCTGCGTGAAGGCGTTATCAACAACAAGATCCAGCCCGTGCTGTGCGGCTCTGCCCTGAAGAACAAGGGTGTTCAGATGCTGCTCGACCGGGTGGTCGATCTGCTGCCTTCCCCGCTGGATGTCCCCCCTGTCAAGGGTATACACCCCAAAACAGGCGAGGAAGTCTCACGCGAACCGTCGGACTCGGAACCCACGTCGGCGCTGGTCTTCAAGATCATCACCGACCCATATGTGGGCCGGTTGGCCTTCTTCCGCGTGTACTCCGGCGTGGTGAATGCAGGCACAATGCTGCAAAACACGTCCAAGGACAACCGCGAACGCATTGGCCGTATCGTGCGTATGTTTGCGGATCGCCGCGAAGATGTCGAAGAAGTCCATGCAGGCGATATTGCAGCCATCCTCGGCCTGAAGGACACCTTCACCGGTGATACGCTGGCCGATAGCAGCAACCCGATTATCCTGGAACAGATCTCCTTCCCCGAACCGGTGATCGAGGTCGCGATCGAACCCAACACCAAGAGCGACCAGGACAAAATGGGTGAAGCGCTGCGCCGTCTGGCAGAAGAAGACCCGACCTTCAAGGTGGAAGTCGATGACAAACTCGGCCAGACCAAGATTAAAGGTATGGGCGAGCTTCATCTGGAAGTGCTCGTCGACCGTATGATGCGCGAATTCGGGGTGCAGGCCAGTGTGGGTCGCCCGCGTGTGGCCTATCGCGAAACCATCACCAAACCGGTGCGCATCGATACGACCTTCAAGCGTCAGACGGGTGGTTCGGGCCAGTTTGCCCGTGTGGTGGCCGAGTTCGAGCCGCTGCCGGAAGAAGAAGCCGAACTGGCAAAAGATGGCTTGTATTTCGTCAATGCCATCAAGGGTGGTTCAGTTCCGTCGGAATTCATCCGCCCAACCGAAAATGGTATGCGCGAAGCGACCCAGGGTGGTGTCCTGGCCGGATACCCTGTCGTCGGGGTTAAAGCAACCCTGGTCGATGGCGCTTCACACGATGTCGACTCCAGCGAAATTGCATTCAAGATCGCCGGGTCGATGTGCCTGAAAGAAGGCGTTCAGAAGGCCAAGCCTGTCCTGCTGGAACCGACCATGAAAGTCGAAGTGACGGTGCCGGAAGAGTATACCGGTTCAGTCGTCGGCGATCTGTCGTCACGGCGTGGAACAGTGATGGGTATGGACGCACGCGGCGATGGCGGCACATCTATTCGTGCCAATGTCCCGCTGGGCGAAATGTTTGGTTATGCCACCAATCTGCGTAACCTGACGCAGGGTCGTGGGAGCTTCACTATGGAGTTCGAGAAATATGCGGTCGCACCGCAGTCTGTTGCCGACGAAGTTATCAAGAGCGGCAGCTAGACAGTCATCCGTTATGGCACAGGTAGGTACTGTGCTGGTTGGTTGAAGAATTGCAAATCAAGAGGATTGATCAATGGCAAAAGGGAAATTCGAGCGTACTAAGCCCCATGTCAACATCGGCACGATTGGTCATGTCGATCATGGCAAGACAACGCTGACGGCTGCTATCACCAAAGTTCTGGGGATGGCTGGTCGCGCGCAGGCGATGAAGTACGAAGATATCGACAATGCGCCTGAAGAAAAGGCCCGTGGCATTACCATCAACATTCGTCACGTGGAATATGAAACGGAAACCCGTCACTATGCCCACGTGGACTGCCCCGGTCACCGTGACTATATCAAGAACATGATCACCGGTGCTGCCCAGATGGACGGCGCGATCCTGGTGGTGAGCGCTCCTGATGGTCCGATGCCGCAGACCCGTGAACACGTGCTGCTGGCTCGCCAGGTGGAAGTGCCCGCTATGGTGGTCTTTCTGAACAAGATTGACCAGATGGACGACCCGGAACTGCTGGAACTGGTCGAACTGGAACTTTCCGAACTGCTGGAAAGCTACGAGTTCCCGGCGGATACCCCCATCGTGCGTGGTTCCGCCCTGGCTGCGACCGAATCCAACAGCACCGATGTCAACGCGCCGGAATATGCGCCCATCCTGGAGCTGATGCAGACCGTTGACGACTGGATTCCGACACCGGAACGTGACGTCGACAAGCCGTTCCTCATGCCGGTTGAAGACGTGTTCTCGATCAAGGGTCGTGGTACCGTCGTCACCGGGCGTGTCGAGCGTGGTGTGCTGAAGAAAGGTGAAGAAGTCGACATCGTGGGTCTGCGTGACGCCATCGACAAGACGGTTGTCACCGGTATCGAAATGTTCCACAAGGAACTGGACATCGCCCAGGCTGGTGACAACGCCGGTATCCTGCTGCGTGGTAAGACCCGTGAAGACGTCGAGCGTGGTATGGTTCTGGCGAAGCCGAACAGCATCACCCCGCACAAGCGCTTCATGAGCGAAGTGTACGTGCTGCGCAAGGACGAAGGTGGCCGTCATAAGGCCTTCTTCCCCGGCTACCGCCCGCAGTTCTACATCCGCACCATGGATGTGACCGGGACCATCAAACTGCCGGAAGGCGTCGAGATGGTGATGCCGGGCGACAACGTCAACCTGGAAGTCGAGCTCATCATCCCGGTGGGTCTGGAACGTGGTTCGAAGTTCGCCATCCGTGAAGGTGGTCTGACCGTCGGCGCAGGTGTTATTACCGAGATTCTCGAGTAAGACACCGGCCACCCATACCGTGTAACCCAGTAAATGCCGGGAGATTGTTCCCGGCATTTACTACGATAGTGGTAGCCCGGCTGCCCAGAGGATTGAAATGGTAGTCAAAAGTAAAATTCGCATCCGGCTAAAAGCCTATGATCATCGCATGCTTGATCAGTCGGCTCAGCGCATTGTTGAAACAGCGGAACGCACCGGAGCGCGGGTCGTCGGCCCGGTTCCCCTGCCCACCCGCATCGAACGCTTTACTGTGCGGCGTTCGCCGTTTATCGACAAGGACTCGCAGGAGCACTTTGAAATTCGCACCCACAAGCGTCTGATTGATGTGCTGGACCCCGATAGCAAGACCATCGACACACTCATGCGCCTGAATCTGCCTGCCGGTGTGGACATCGAAATCAAAATCTAGCGCGCAAGCGGGCCACAGCCCGGTCCGCCGCTGCGACGTTGTACCAGTTTCAGGGACTGCAACACGTGCTTGCATTCCCGTTGGAGGTCGTTATGAAGGGCATTATCGGTAAAAAAGTGGGCATGACCCAGATTTTTGATGACAGTGGCAGCGTGATCCCGGTGACGGTGATCGAAGCGGGCCCCTGCTATGTGACTCAGGTTCGCACCGCCGAACGCGACGGCTACACCGCTATCCAGCTCGGCTACAGCGAAACCAAGCCACAGCGCCTTACCCAGGGTCAACTGGGCCATTTGCGGCGCAATAACCTGCCCGCTTTGCGTTACCTGCGCGAATTTCGTCTGAAAAACGGCGAAGTGGACGTCGAAGAAGGGACGCAGATTAACGCCGATGTATTCACTGTCGGCGACCGGGTAGATGTCATCGGCAAGAGCAAGGGCCGCGGTTTCGCCGGTACGGTGAAGCGGCATCACTTCAACCGCCAGCCCGTGACTCACGGTTCGTCTGACCGTGTCCGCGCCCCCGGTTCGATTGGTGCAGGTTCTACGCCAGGGCGCGTCATTAAGGGCTTGCGCATGGGCGGCCACATGGGCGACGAACGCGTCACCATCGAAAATCTCGAAGTGGTCGTCGTCGATGCGGAGCGTAACCTGATCGCTGTTCGGGGTTCCATTCCCGGCGCCAAGGGCGGCATTGTGATGATTAAACCCGCGCGTGTGCGTCGTGGCTAGGCGCTGCCCGTAGAAGGCGCGAAGGAGTTATTCCCATGCAAGTTTCAGTTCTGAATCAAAGCGGCAAGGAAGTACAAACCATCGATCTGCCGTCGGATATTTTTGAAGTCGAAATCAACACGGGCCTGATGCACCAGGCGTATGTGCGCCAGCTGGCGAATGCCCGCCTGGGTACGCACAACACCCTGACCCGCGGCGAGGTCCGGCTGACCAAAGCAAAATGGTACCGGCAAAAAGGTACAGGCCGTGCCCGGCATGGCGCGCGCAGCGCCCCGATCTTTGTCGGCGGTGGTACGGCACATGGGCCGAAGCCGCGCAAATATACCAAAGATATGCCGAAGAAAATGCGCCGCGAAGCGATCCGCTCCGCACTGAGCGCACTGGCACGTGACCAGCAGTTGATCTTCGTCGACCAGCTGCAACTGGACTCGCCAAGAACCAAGGACATGCTGGCGATTTTGAACCAGCTTAGCGGCGACAGCAAAACGCTGGTGCTGCTGGCGGACCGCAACGAAAATGTCCAGGCCAGTGTCAACAACCTGCCGAATGCGCGCACCCTGCGGGCCAGCTATCTGAACATTCGTGACCTGCTGGGCCACGACAAAGTGATTGTTCCGCTGGATGCGCTTGAAGTGATCAAGACAATCTGGGGACGAGAGGACAAGTAACATGGTCGATCTGCACATTTACGATGTCATTAAACGTCCCGTCATTACGGAAAAGTCGACGGTCCAGGCTGATGACCTCAACCAGTACGTGTTCGAGGTCGATCAGGCAGCCAACAAGATTCAGATTAAAGAGGCGATTGAAGTCATCTTCGATGTGGATGTCCTGAAGGTGCGTACGATGGTACAACCTGCCAAGCGGGGCCGTCGTGGCCGCAACTGGTATGTGCGCTCCAAACAATGGAAAAAGGCCATTATCACCCTGGCCGAAGGCGAAGAAATCGACCTGTTTAATCCGTAGCAATCAGCCATGAGCTTTTAGCCATTAGCTGTTTTACGGCAGGGTTAAAAGCTAATCGCTAAGAGCTAATGACTAGTTAAGGTGAAGAACGTATGCCGGTAAAAGTCTATAAGCCCACCTCGGCTGGCCGTCGGGGGATGACGGGCCACAGTTTTGATGAAATTACCAAGTCACGCCCGGAGCGCTCTCTGACGGAAGCTCTGCGTAAACGCGGCGGGCGCAACAACACCGGTAAAATTACCGTGCGGCATCGCGGCGGCGGCCACAAACGGCGTTATCGGCTGATCGACTTCAGACGCGATAAGTTCGACTGCGGCGCCGATGTGACGGCCATCGAGTACGATCCGAATCGTTCCGCCCGTATCGCCCTGGTGCAGTATGATGATGGCGAAAAACGCTACATTATCGCCCCACTGGGCCTGCGTGTTGGCGACCGCATCGGCAATGGTGACCAACACACCAACCTGCGCGTGGGCGATGCCCTGCCGATCAGCGACATCCCGCTCGGTACGATGATCCATAACATCGAGCTGATGCCGGGCAAAGGCGGCCAGTTGGCACGTGCAGCCGGAACCTCGGCGCAGCTGCTGGCGAAAGAAGGCATTTATGCCCAGGTGCGCCTGCCCAGCGGTGAAGTTCGCCTGATCCACGAACGCTGCATGGCGACGATTGGTCAGGTCGGTAACACCGATCATGGCAATATCAAACTCGGTAAAGCCGGGCGCAGACGCTGGATGGGTTGGCGTCCGTCAGTACGTGGTACGGCCATGGACCCCGCCAGCCATCCGCATGGTGGTGGTGAAGGTCGTTCGCCAGTCGGTATGGCCGGCCCGAAGACCCCCTGGGGTAAACCGGCCCTGGGTAAGCGTACCCGTGTCAGCCGGCGCACTGATCGTTACATTGTTCGCCGGCGCGGCAAGCGGCGCGGGTAGTGGAGGAAAGTAAATTATGTCGCGTTCACTGAAAAAGGGGCCGTTTATAAACCCCAAGCTTCTCAAGAAAATCGAGAAGTTGAACGAAGATAACCGGAAGGTCGTTGTTCGCACCTGGAGCCGCGCCAGCACCATCTTCCCGCAAATGGTGGGCCACACCATCGCGGTCCATGATGGGCGTCGGCATGTGCCGATCTACGTCACAGAAAACATGGTGGGTCATAAACTCGGCGAGTTCGCCCCCACCCGCACGTACCGCGGCCATCTGGTCGAGCGCAAGAAGCGTTAGGAGACCGAGCCGTGAAAGTACAGGTACAAACCAAGCATCTACCGATTTCCCCCCAGAAGCTGCGTCTGGTCTGCGACCAGGTGCGCGGCATGGGGGCCGAGCAGGCGTTGACCGTGCTGAACTTTATGCCACAAAAAGGCGCGGAGTTGGTTCGCAAGTCGGTGGCTTCGGCACTGGCGAATGCAGTAAACAATTTCGACCTGAACCGAAGCGATATGTTTGTGGCAACCATTTATGCCGACGAAGGGCCTTCGCTCAAGCGGGTGAAAGCTGGCGCACGCGGACGTTACAAGCCGCGTATCCGGCGCACTTCGCACCTGACGATCGTCCTGGATGAGCGAGGAGAGTAACAGCCTATGGGTCGTAAAATTCACCCGATTGGCATCCGCCTGAAAATCAACCGCGATTGGGATGCACGCTGGTATGCCGAAGGCAACCGGTACACCGATCTGCTGCATGAAGATTTCCACATCCGCCGCTTCATCAGAAGCCAGGGTGGCCGTGCGGGTATCTCGCGTATCGAGATCGAGCGCTACCCCAACCAGCTGCTGGTGAACATCCACACCGCCCGCCCCGGCATTGTGATCGGGCGTAAAGGCGAGGCCGTTAAGCAACTGCGGCAAGATCTGGAATCGCTGACGGGTGGCAAGAAAGTTAAAGTCGAAGTGACCGAGATCGACAAGCCAGATGTCGATGCCCGGCTCATCGCCGAAAATATTGGCGGCCAGCTCGAACGTCGTATCGGCCACAGCCGCGCGATCAAGCGCGCCATCGGCCAGGCTATGCGCCAGGGCGCTCAGGGCATCCGTATCGAAGTCAGCGGTCGTCTGGCCGGTGCCGATATGGCCCGCCGTGAATGGCAAAGCGAAGGACGTATCCCGCGGAACACGCTGCGCGCCGATGTCGATTATGGCACAGCCGAAGCCCTGACCACCTTTGGCCGCATCGGCATCAAAGTGTGGGTATACAAGGGCGACGTTCTGGACTACGACTCGGTGCTGGCCGAACGTGTGAAAGAAAGTTCAGGCGCGGGATCCTCGTAGCCTGTTAAGGAGCGACGCAACATGTTAATGCCAAAACGTACCAAATGGCGCAAACAAATGCGCGGGCGCATGAAGGGCAAAGCCTACCGCGGCTCGACGGTGGAGTTCGGTGAATTCGGACTTCAGGCGTTGGAACCGGTGTGGATCACCAGCCGTCAGATCGAAGCTGCCCGCCGTACAATGGTGCGCTATGTGCGCCGCCGTGGCAAGATCTGGATTCGTATTTTTCCGGATAAGCCGGTTACCCAGAAAGCCGCCGAAACCCGTATGGGTAAAGGTAAAGGCTCGGTTGAACACTGGGTCGCCGTGATCAAACCTGGACGTATCCTGTTTGAAATGGGCGGTATCACCGAAGAAGAAGCGCGCGAAGCACTGCGCCTGGCAGGGTTCAAACTGCCATGCAAAACCAAATTCGTCAAGAAGATTGACCCCATCTCTGGTCAGGAGGTGGTCTAAATGAATGCTCGTGAAATTCGCGAAAAAAGCAACGAAGAAATTCTGGACGAGATCGAAGACTTGAAAGAGGCGCTGTTCAAACTGCGGCTTCAGAAATCTTCGGGTCAGTTGGAAAACGAGAACGTCATCAAGCAGACCCGGCACGACATCGCGCGCTGCAACACGGTCCTGCGCGAGCGGCAACTGGCCAATGAGCAGGTTGCAGAAAAGGGAAGCAGCGATGCCTAACAATCGTAGGCGGCTCGTAGGCCGCGTCGTCAGCGATAAGATGGACAAGACTGTCGTGGTGGCGATCGACATCAGCAAGCCCCACCCCATCTACCGCAAGGTTGTGCGCACGACCAAGAAAATCTATGCGCACGATGAAAGCAATACGATCCCGGTTGGGACAGTGGTGCGCGTTGTCGAAAGCAAACCGCTGAGCAAGACCAAACGCTGGGTCGTGGAATCTGTGGTCGAGGAAATCGGGAATCGTGTGGTCGAGCCTGTCGCCGAAGCCGCCCAGGAAGAAATCGAAGAGATCCAGGGTGACACCGGCACAGCCGACGAAGGCGGTGAAGAGTCATGATTCAGGTAGAATCCAGACTGGCTGTGGCAGACAACACCGGCGCCCGCGAACTGCTGGTCATCCGCGTGTTGGGTGGCAGCAAGAAACGCTATGGTCGTGTGGGTGATATTGTCGTCGCCACTGTGAAATCCGCCACGCCCGATGGCAACGTCAAAAAAAGCGATGTGGTGCGCGCCGTAATCGTGCGTACAACCAAGGAATACCGCCGTACAGACGGTTCCTACATCCGCTTTGATGATAACGCCGCCGTGCTGTTGGCCGATGACCTGACCAACCCGAGGGGAACGCGCGTGTTTGGGCCAGTGGCGCGTGAACTGCGCGACAAGGGCTTCATGAAGATCGTATCACTCGCGCCGGAAACCCTGTGAGTGATGGAGTAGATCGAGATGCAGCGAATTCAAAAAGGTGACACGGTCGAAGTCGTCGCCGGAAAAGATATCGGAGAGCGCGGGGAAGTAACCAGCGTGCTCGTCAAGGAAAATCGTGTGGTGGTCGAGGGGGTGAATATCCTCAAGAAACACCAGAAGGCTCAGCAGGCCGGGCGGCAGCAGGTCCAGGCACAAATCGTGGAATTCGAGGGGCCGATTCATCTCTCGAATGTCATGCTGGTCTGCCCATCATGCGACAAAGCGTCCCGTATTGGCTATCGCTACAAAGACGATGGCTTCAAAACACGGTTCTGCAAGAAATGCAATTCGGATATTGATTGACCCGGAGCAACCACATGGCAAATATGCCCGTATTACATGCTAAATACCGGGAAGAAGTTGTTCCGCAACTGGTGCAGGAATTCGGTTACCAGAACCAGATGCAGGTACCGCACATTGAAAAGGTCGTGCTGAACATCGGCCTGGGCGAAGCACTGGACAACCCGAAAGCGCTGGACGCCGCGCTGGAAGATCTGCGCAAGATCACCGGCCAGCAGCCCATCGTTACCCGGGCCCGCAAGAGCATCGCCAACTTCAAGCTGCGCGAGGGTCGTGCCATCGGCATGAAAGTGACCCTGCGTGGCGAACGGATGTGGGCCCTGCTCGACCGGTTCATGAACATCGCCCTGCCCCGTGTCCGCGACTTTCGTGGGTTGTCCCCCGATACATTCGACGGACGCGGCAACTATACGATTGGTCTGCGCGAGCAGATCATCTTCCCGGAAATTCAATATGACAAGATCGACAAGGTGCGCGGCATGGAAATCACTGTCGTCACCACCGCACAGTCAGACGAAGAGGGCCGTCGCCTGCTAAAGCTGCTGGGCATGCCTTTCCGAGACAATTAAGGGACGAGCAAGCTATGGCGAAAAAATCAATGACAGCCCGCGAAACGCGGCGGAAATACAAAGTCCGGGTACGCAATCGCTGCCAGTTTGTAGACCCGAATTCGGGTAAAATCTGTGGCCGCCCGCGCGGCTACATACGGCGCTTTGGACTATGCCGTATCCATTTCCGTGAACTGGCACTCCAGGGACAAATTCCCGGTGTCGTCAAATCAAGCTGGTAGGAGCGACCCATGACAAATGATCCGATAGCCGATATGCTGACGCGCATTCGGAACGCGCTGCTGGCCGGGAAACCCGAAGTGGAAATTCCCCGGTCAAGAATCAAAATAGAAATCGCCCGTATCCTCAAGGATGAGGGGTATATCGAGAACTTTGTCGTCGGTGATCAGCAACCGATTCCGATGATCACGGTGCAGCTCAAGTATTTTGGCGCGCGCCGCGAACGCCGCCCGGTCATCACCTCCCTGCAACGCATCAGCAAACCAGGGCGTCGTGTATACCGGGGTGCCCGCGACCTGCCGCGCGTCATGAGTGGCATTGGCATTGCGATTGTCACCACCCCGAAGGGCGTCATGACAGATCAGGAAGCGCGTCGCCAGCGTGTCGGCGGCGAAGTCCTGTGTTACATCTGGTAGAGGAGCGTTACGATGTCTCGTATTGGCAATAAACCCGTCCCCCTCCCCGACAAGGTCGATGTGACCATTCAGGGGCAGGACGTTAAGGTGAAGGGACCAAAAGGCGAGTTGTATCATAACGTACACCCCGCCATCACCGTCAAACAGGAAGACAGCACCCTGCTGGTGGAACGCCCCACCGACGAACGCGAACACCGCGCCTTGCACGGCCTGACGCGTGCCCTGATCGCCAATATGGTGACTGGCGTGTCCGATGGCTTCCAGAAGACACTCAAGATCGACGGTGTCGGTTACACGAGTGAGCTGCGCGGCCAGGACCTGGTGATGAAGCTTGGTTACTCGCATGAAATCGTGGTCAACCCGCCCGAGGGTATCAACTTCGTGGTGGAAGATCGCGGCGTCACCATTCACGTGCTGGGTATCGACAAACAGGTGGTCGGCCAGGTGGCGGCGAACATTCGCGAACTGCGTCCGCCGGAACCCTATCTGGGTAAAGGTGTGCGCTACAGCGATGAGCGTATCCGCCGCAAGGCTGGTAAGGCAGGTAAAGCGTAATGGACGCAAACAAGAAAAAATATCAGGCGCGTATCAAACGGCATCGCCGGGCGCGCAACCATATTGTCGGGACTCCCGAACGCCCGCGCATGAACATTTATCGCAGCCTGGACAATATCTACGTTCAGGTGATCGACGATGCCGCCGGGCACACACTGGCTTCGGCTTCGACGCTCGATAAAGAAGTCATTGCGCAGGCTCAAGGTATGTCAAAAACGGATGCCGCCAAGATCGTCGGCAAGATCGCGGGTGAACGGGCCAAAGAGGCCGGTGTCGCCAAGATCGTGTTCGACCGTGGTGGCTACCAATATCATGGCCGGGTGGCTGCGGTGGCCGAAGGCGCACGCGAAGCTGGTCTGGAATTCTAGTAGAGAGTGAGTGCGAATATGTCTGATAGACGACGCGAACCACGCCGTGACGATGACCGCGAAGAACTTGATGAGCGCGTCGTTGATATCCGGCGTGTGGCGAAGGTAATCAAGGGTGGCCGCCGTTTCGCTTTCCGCACGGTGGTGATTATCGGCGACAACAAAGGCCGGGTCGGCATCGGCGTGGGCAAAGCGCGTGGCGTACCGGACAGCATCCGTAAGGGGTCCGAACGGGCACGCAAGGATATGCAGAAGGTGTCCCTGTCGGGCACAACGATCCCCCATCCTGTGGTTGGGCGCTGGGGCGGCGCGCGGGTGATGTTGAAACCTGCCTCGCCCGGTACCGGTGTTATCGCTGGTGGTGGTGTGCGTGCCGTGCTGGAAGCAGCTGGCGTGCGCGACATCCTGACCAAGAGCCAGGGCAGCGCAAACCTGCTCAACGTGGCGATGGCGACGATGGACGCCCTGCTCTCGCTGCGCAGCCCGCAGGAAATGGCTGCCATGCGCGGCAAGTCTGTGGAAGACGTCCTGCCGTTCTGGGAACGTGCGAAACGCCACCAGAGCGTGGAGGTTGTCGCCCAGGAGGCGGATGGCGATGAGTAAGAAACTGCGCGTAACGCTGGTTCGCAGCGCCATCGGCTATAAACAAGACCAAAAGGACACCGTGCGGTCGCTGGGCCTGCGCAAGCTGAAAGGCACAGCCCTGCACGATGATACGCCTTCGATCCGTGGGATGATCAGCAAAGTCAGCCACCTGGTCGAAGTGGAAGAGGTGGATGAATCATGAAATTGCACGACCTGCAACCTGCAAAAGGTTCAACCAAAAAGAAAACCCGTGTTGGCCGCGGTATCTCTGCGGGCAAGGGTAAAACGGCAGGACGTGGTACCAAAGGTCAGGGCGCACGCTCTGGCGGCGGTAAAGGCCCGTACTTCGAGGGTGGTCAGCTGCCGCTGGTACGCCGTCTGCCGTTCAAGCGTGGCTTTAACAATATCTTCCGCATCGAATATCAGGAAGTGCGCGTTGAGCAGTTGAACGCCCACGATGGTATTGCCGAAGGCGCCGAAGTGACGCCCGCCGTGCTGGCCGAACTGGGTCTGGTCCGCGAAGCTGACCGGCCTGTGGTTGTGCTAGGCAACGGCGACCTGAAAAAGAAACTCACCGTCAACGCCCACCGCTTTACCAAAAGCGCAGCCGAGAAAATCGAAGCGGCTGGTGGCACGACGAACAAGCTGGAACTGAAGCTGACAGGTGCACATGCTACGGTGAAACTGCTGCCGAAAGCCGAGCTTGAAAAGCTTTACGGCGAAGACAACGGTTGAGTCCGAGTTCCACGTGCTTAGTGCGCAGTGCTGGGTGAACAAGCAGCCAACCGCTGACGGATAGACTCAGCACTCAGTACTCGGCATCAGGCACTCAGAGGTTTCACAAAGAGTGTGAGGATTACAGTTTATGCAAGCGATTGAAGCACTTAGGAACGCCTGGCATCTCAGCGACGTACGCCGCAAGCTGCTGTTTACAGGGCTGGTTTTGCTGGTTTATCAGTTTGCTGCCCATGTGCCGGTCATCGGTGTCGACCGTGCGGCCCTGTCGAGCATCCTGAACTCTGAAGGTGCCGGTTTTATTGGCGTACTGAACCTGCTTTCGGGCGGTGCGGTGGCCAACTTCAGCGTGATCGCCATGGGGGTGTACCCCTACATTACGGCGTCGATTATTTTCCAACTGCTGGTTCCCATTGTGCCGCAGCTCGAAGCCTTGCAGCGTGAACCGGGCGGGCAGGAAAAGCTCCAGCGCTATACCTATTATCTGGCGATTCCGATGGCGATTCTTCAGGCTGTCGGTCAGATTGCGATCTTCAGCAGCTTCAACACGTCCGGCCAGCCGCTGATTGTGGGCTTCGGCCAGGACCCGCTGGTGACCGTAACCGTGATCGCCACCATGACCGCCGGAACGATGTTCGCTGTCTGGCTCGGTGATCTGATCACTGAACAAGGTATCGGCAACGGTATCTCGATCATCATCTTTGCTGGCATCGTGGCCTCGGCACCGTCGAACCTGGCACAGCTGCTGACCACCACAACCCAGCCCATCTATAACGCGATCCTGTTCGTGGTCATCGTGCTGGTCACGATTGTGACCATCGTCTTCATTCAGGAAGGCGTGCGCCGTATCCCGGTGCAGTATGGCAAGCGCGTGCGCGGTCGCAAGCAGTATGGCGGCGCCAGCACACACATCCCGCTGCGAGTCAACCCGGTCGGCATGATCCCACTGATTTTCGCGCAGTCGATTATCACCTTCCCGGCGATTATCGCCAACCTGTTCCCGCCTGGCCCCCTGGGTGATTCGATTACCCAGACATTCGGGCAGCAGCAGGGGCTGGGTTACTGGGGCACCTTCTTCCTGCTCACGGTCGGCTTCACCTTCTTCTATGCGGAGACGATGATCGCCAACCAGAATCTGGCGGAGAACTTGCAGCGGCAGGGCGGGTTTATCCCCGGCATCCGGCCCGGCAAACGCACGCAGGAATACATTCTGCGCGTCTCGCGGCGTATCACCCTCGTCGGCGCGGTCTTCCTGGGTACGATTGCGGTCATTCCGGGGCTGGTGGACATGCTCAATGGTCTATTGTTCCCCACCGAGTTTCTCAGCGGGGGCAATACGCTCAATGCAGCCAGCGTCATTACCGGGTCAGGCCTCATCATTGTGGTCGGCGTGGTCATCGACACCATGCGCCAGCTCGAAGCTCAGCTTGTGATGCGCAATTACGAAGGTTTCATGCGCTAGCTTCATCCAGCACAAACACGATAGGGGCATGGTGCGCCGTGCCCTTTTCTGTGCGCCGCAGCCTCTGGCGTCAGTGATAACTTCACCAGGACGGAAGACAAATGGGTTTATTCATTATTCTCATGGGTGTTCAGGGCGCCGGTAAAGGCGTTCAGGCCCAGTTTATCAGTAATCATTATGGTATCCCTCATATTTCAACGGGCGATCTGTTTCGCGCCATGAAAACCCGCGAAGACGAACTGGCGCGTCGCATTCAACAGATTATGGCATCCGGCCAGCTGGTGTCGGATGAAGTCACCAACGAAGTGCTGCGCGACCGTCTGGAACAACCGGACGCAGCCAATGGCGTCATCCTGGACGGCTACCCGCGCAACGCAGCCCAGGCCGACTGGCTGGCCGAGTATCTGAAAAGCCAGGGGGAAACCGTTACCGCCGTTATTATGCTCAAGCTGGACCTGTACACGGCCTTCAAGCGGGCATTCGGGCGTGTGAAGTCGGCAGACAGCGACAAGGTTTATAATCTGTTCTTCGACAACGAAGCTATTGAGTGGCACTACGAAGATCACCCGCAGGAAGAATTTCCGCCGCGTGTGGTCGCCACCGAAAAAGCAACGGGCAAGTCGCTGGTGCGCCGCCCGGACGATGCCAACGCCGGGGCCATCATCAAGCGCATCGACACCTATCTGGAAACCACCATGCCGCTGATCGAATATTATCGCCAGGCAGGGTTGCTCAGCGAAGTGGATGCTGAACAATCGATTGCTGATGTCAGCGAAGCGATCAAGGGCATTATTGAAAAAGCATCACAGGACTCATGACGGTTCATCTCAAATCGCCGGAAGAACTCGCCACCATGCGCGAAGCGGGGCGCATCGTCGCCGTCGCCCACCAGGCCATGCGTGAAGCGGTCAAACCCGGCGTAACCACAGCCGAACTGAATACTATTGCCGAAACGGTGCTGCGCGATCATGGCGCGACCCCGGCATTTCTGGGCTACCCCAAGCACAACTCACCCAATTTTCCGGCGTCGATCTGCGCGTCGGTCAATGAAGAGCTGGTGCATGGTATCCCTGGCAGCCGGGTGTTGAAAGACGGCGATATCATCAGCATCGACATTGGCTCTGTGTACGAGGGCTTCGTCGGCGACTCGGCCTGGACATATGCGGTCGGTGAGGTGTCGGAATCGGTACAGCGGCTGCTGGAAACGTCCGAAGAAGCGCTGTGGGTCGGCATTCGAGCATCGGTGCTGCCCAACGAAACCAAAGATGTCGCGCTGGCGATTCAGCATTTTGTTGAGCAGCACGGCTACAGTGTGGTGCGCGAATATACCGGGCACGGCGTGGGACGGCAGATGCATGAAGAACCGCAGGTGCCGAACTGGTGGCCGCGTGGTCGGCGGCAGCGGCAGAACTGGATCAGTTATCCGCTGAAACCGGGGATGACCTATGCGCTGGAACCAATGATTAACGCTGGCCGGCCCGAAACCCGCGAGTTATCGGACAAATGGACGGTGGTCACGCGGGATCGTTCATTGTGCACGCACTTTGAACATACCATCGCCATTACCGAGGGGGAGCCTTTGGTCTTAACGCTCCCGTAGCGATTCCGCACTAGACGGAATTTCTTTCGACTGATATAATATCCGTTCTTTCAGAGGCAGTCAGGAAACGTAATATGCGTGTTTCTACATCGGTCAAAAAACGTTGTCCAAAGTGCCGCGTGATCAAACGTCACGGGCGCGTGATGGTCATCTGCGAAAATCCAAAACACAAGCAGCGTCAGGGTTAGTCTTAATCTAAGCGGAGGGAGCGTATGGCGCGTATCGAAGGGGTCGATCTGCCCCGTGACAAACGAATTGAAATTGCACTAACTTACATATACGGTATCGGGCGTGCCACCAGCCACCAGATTCTGGGTACGACCCAGGTCAACCCCGATACCCGTGTGAGAGACTTGACAGAAGCCGAGCTGCAACTGCTGCGCGATCAGATTTCGCAGCTCACCGTCGAAGGTGATCTGCGTCGTGAAGTGCAGCTGAACATCAAACGCCTGTCGGAAATCGGCAGTTATCGTGGGCTGCGGCATCGCCGTAACCTGCCGTCGCGTGGTCAGCGCACCCGCACGAATGCGCGTACCCAGCGCGGTACCCGTAAGACCGTACCCGGTCGTGGTCGTCGTCGCGGCGCGACCAAGAAGTAAGCAGCCTGGTCTGCGGACACAGTTTTATAGCAACAATATCGTGCAAATGATAATGCGCCCTGGTTAGGGCGCGTTTCCGGTAGAGAGCCGTTTGGAGAGTTTTCATGGCACGCCAGAAGAAAACCACCGGTGGTCGCCGTACCACCAAGAAAGTCGTCAAGAACATACCCTACGGGCAGGCGCATATTTTCGCCACGTTCAACAACACGATTGTGTCGATGACCGACCAGTCGGGCAACGTGGTGACCTGGGCCAGCGCTGGCACGTCCGGCTTCAAGGGCAGCCGCAAGAGCACCCCGTTTGCCGCACGTATGGCCGCCCAGAATGCATCTGAAACCGCAGTGGGGCATGGTATGCAGGAAGTCGATGTTTTCGTCAAAGGCCCCGGCCCCGGTCGCGAAGCGGCGATTCGCGCTATCCAGGGAAGTGGTCTGAAAGTGCGGTCGATCACCGACGTAACCCCTATCCCGCACAACGGCGTGCGTCCCCCAAAGAAACGTCGTGTATAAGCTGCAACACGCAGCAGGAGGCAATGGGTTTTGGTTACGACCAACAATTTCGTACTTCCACATAAAGTGCAGCCCGACGCAACATCGCGTAATTACGGGCGCTTCATCATCAGTCCGCTGGAAAGTGGTTACGGCCTGACACTGGGCAATGCCCTGCGTCGTGTGCTGCTGTCGTCCCTGCCGGGCGCGGCCATCACGAGCATTCGCGTGTCGGATGTGCACCACGAATTTTCCGCTATCCCCCATGTCCGCGAAGACATGACGCAGTTGATGCTGCAAGTCAAGCAGCTTCGTCTGAATCTGTTCGACATGGAATCGGCACGGCTGCGGCTGGAACAGCACGGTGAAGGGACTGTCACCGCCGCCGATATTGAATGCCCGCCAGAGGTTGAACTCATTAACACCGACCTCTACCTGTTCACCGTCGATTCACCCGACGCCAACATCGAAATTGAATTCGAGGTGCGTGCGGGACGTGGCTACAGCCCGGCGGAAGAACGTGGGCGGCTGCCGATCGGCGAACTGCCAGTGGATGCCATTTTCAGCCCGATCCGCCGCGTCAACTTTGAAGTCGAACGCGCGCGCGTCGGCCAGCGGACCAATTACGACAAGCTGATTATCGAAATCTGGACGGATGGCACCATTCGCCCCGAAGACGCGCTGAGCGAAGCCGCCAAGATCCTGATGAAACACCTGACACCCATTGCCGGTGTGGAGCACATCAGCGATGAATTCGGCATGATCAGCCCCATCGACTCGGAAGCGGTTGATACGGGCGAAGATCGCAAGAAGAACGAGCTGTACGAAAAGCCGATTGAGGAACTTGACCTCAGCGTGCGTGTCTTTAACTCGCTCAAACGTACCGGCATCACCACCATCGGTGACGTGCTGGACATGCTGGACCGCGGGCCGGATGCGATGCTGGCGATCCGCAACTTTGGCGAGAAATCGCTGGATGAACTGGTAGATAAACTGAAGGATAAAGGCTATCTGCGAGATGATGCCAATATCCCGGACCTCAGTGGTAGTAATGGTGGATAAACAATGCGACATCGTGTAAAGGGCAAAAAACTGGGCCGCAACAGCGGTCAGCGTAAGGCGCTCGCGCTGAGCCTGACCATTGCGCTGCTCAAAAATGGACGGATTACAACCACCCGCGCCAAGGCAGACTTTGTGCGTGGCAAGACCGAACGGCTGATTACCATTGCCAAGCGTGGGCTGGCCCACGACGACCCGGAACGGGGTGTTCATGCCCGGCGCATTGCCGCCAGCCGCCTGAACAACGACCGTGACCTGGTTGGCAAGCTGTTCGATGAACTGGCCCCGCGTTATGAAGACCGGGCAGGCGGTTATACCCGCATACTGAAATTGCAGCCCCGCAAAGGCGATAACGCCGAAATGGTGCTGCTCGAACTGGTCGATCACGAGGCTTAACAAACAGCGGTGACTCGTTACCGCGCAACCCTGGCCTACGACGGCACACACTATCAGGGGTTCCAGCGTCAGGCTGGCGATACCCCGACGATCCAGGGTGCGGTCGAAAAGGCGATTGCGCAGGTAACGGGCCAGACCGCCGTTGTTCACGGCGCAGGCCGCACCGACAGCGGGGTCCATGCGACCGGTCAGGTCATCGCCTTTGATGTGGACTGGAAGCATAACGACGCTGATCTGGTACGTGCCATCAACGCCGTACTGCCGGACGACATCGCGCTGCAAAGCATGACGCAGCAGCCTGGGTTTCATCCCCGGTTCGATGCCCGGTGGCGCAGTTACCAGTACACGATAATCCATGCTGACCAACCACAGCCTTTCTGGCGGATGCAGGCATGGCACATTCGTGGACCGCTGGACGATGACCTGCTGAGATGGACGGCCCGACTGCTGATCGGCGAACATGATTTCGCCACCTTCGGCAACCCGCCCCAGGGCGAGAACACGGTCCGTTTTATCCGGCAGTCAGAATGGACTGTCCACGAAGAACCATTTGGGCAGCGGCTGGTGTATCATGTGACAGGCAACGCCTTTCTGCACCACATGGTCCGGCGCATGGTCGGGATGCAGGTGGAAGTTGGGCGCTGCCAGGTTTTACCGGCGGCGTTTGAAGCGGCCTTCAGGGCGGCTGATCTGGCGCAGGCTGGCAAGCTGGCGCCACCGCAGGGCCTGGTACTGGAATGCGTGCACTACGCCTGATTTGTATCTTGATTGGGCGGCAATCGTCCGTAAAATAGAGATATTTCGTAACCGAAGAAGCGGGAGACGCCCGCTGGAGGATCGTTGTGAAGCAAAAAACGTTCGTCACCAAACCAGACGACATCGAGCGCGAATGGTGGGTTGTGGACGCAAAAGGTAAAACGCTGGGGCGTCTCGCTACGCAGATCGCGGTTATTTTGCGCGGTAAGAATAAACCGACTTTTGCCCCTAACGTCGATACCGGCGATTACGTCGTCGTCATCAACTGCGACCAGATTGTCACAACCGGCAACAAACTCGATCAGAAAATCTACTACCGCCACTCGAAATACAATGGTGGCCTCACCCAGACCCCGCTGCGCCGCCAGATGGAAACACACCCCGACCGGGTGATCGAACTGGCCGTGAAAGGGATGCTGCCCAAGAATGCTCTGGGCCGCCAGATGTTAAAGAAACTCAAGGTCTATGCGGGCGATAACCACCCGCACACGGCCCAGAATCCGAAGCCGCTGGACATATAGGAAGGGACTAAGCGATGTCGGCACAGTATTACGAAGGCATTGGCCGTCGCAAGGCTGCAAGCGCGCGTGTGCGCCTGTTCCCCGGCGGTACCGGAAACGTCGTCGTCAACGAGAAAGACGGTGAAGATTATTTCGACCGTTATGGCGACCTTGAAATGATTATGGAACCCCTGCGCTCGATCGGGCAGGAAAAGAGCTATAACATCAGCGTGCATGTCAACGGCGGCGGCATCAGCGGCCAGCGTGACGCGGTGCGCCTGGGTGTGGCTCGTGCCCTGCTCAAGATTGACCCGGACCTGCGCCCCACCCTCAAGGACGGGGATTTCCTCACCCGCGACCCACGCGTGAAGGAACGCAAGAAACCAGGCCTCAAGCGTGCGCGCAAGGCCCCGACCTACACCAAACGTTAGGTTGCCGGTTTCATACCACAAGACTCATCAGGCAAGGCGCTGTATTGGCCTTGCCTTTTTGTTTTCAGGAGCCAATGATGGGCAATTTTGAAGACTACCGGAATCACGTTGGCGCACGACCCGACAAATTCTATAAAAGCACGTTGTTTCAGGGCGATATGATGATGGTCGGCCTGAACTGCCTGGAACCCGGTCAGGTGCAGCCGGTGCACGACCATGCCGACCAGGACAAGGTGTATGTGGTGCTGGAGGGCAGCGGGCGCTTTACGGTCGGTGACGAGACGCAGGATGCCGGTGAAGGAATGGTTATCTGGGCACAGGCCGGTGTCGCGCACGGTGTGGAGAATGTGGGCAGCACACGATTGAGCGTCCTGGTATGTATCGCCCCACCACCACGATAAGCAGCCTACGCATCGATTGAATTACCTGTACAATAGACACAAGTCCAACCGAGCAAACTATCAATGATGAATGGCCTTTTGTCTCCCCGGCAACTTCAAGTACTGCAAGACTGTGCCAAAGACCCGGCCTCTTTGCAGCGAATCATGGCCGTCATCGAGGACATTCAAAGAGGCAACAGCGTTCCACCCCCAGCCTTCGAACATCAGGCGACCACCAGCGCACTCGACGGCAATGCCAGGCACTTTCAACTGCTGCAAACCATCAGCGATACGGTGCCGGATCATATCTACGTGAAAGACCGCCAATGCCGCTTTATTATGGTCAACCGTGCAGCATGGCAAACATGGGGCTTTGCTGGCCCGGAAGCGATGATCGGCAAGACCGATATCGACTTGTTCGGGGAAACCGAGCGCGACACGCTGGAAGCTGAAAATCAGCTGATGGCCACTGGCCAGGCGTCAATCAATCATGAAGTATATGCCCATGAATACTGCGCCGTGCCGATGTGGTTTTTGATCAGCAAGATGCCGCTGTATGACAGCAACGGGCATATCACCGGGCTGATCGGCATCAATCGCAATATCACAGATCGCAAAGAAGCCGAGCAACACGCCCTCGAACTGGCTGCGGAGCGAGAGCGCATACAGGTACTTTCCGATTTTATCCGTGACGCCTCTCACGAATTCCGCACGCCGCTTTCCGTGATTCGCGCGGCTGCCTACCTGCTCAAGCACATGAAAGAACCCGATGAGCACCAGCTGCGGCAGATTACATCCATCGAGACACAGGCTTCCAGTATCCTGCGGCTGGTCGAAGACCTGGCAACGATGGCCCGGCTGGACAGTGGTGCATCTCTCAACCTGCAACCCGTTGACCTGACCGGTATTATTCGAGCGGTCCTCTACCAGCATCGGGAACAGGCCAACGCCCTCGACCTGCACATCACCCTGGATCTACCGGATAGGCTGATGCTGGACGCTGATGCCGAAGAATTACAGCTTGCTTTTGGCCGGCTGCTGGAAAATGCAATCCGCTACAATCGAACCGGTGGCAGCATCTATATCCATGCAGACACAGCGCCGGAAACCTGTACGGTTAGCATTGCCGACACCGGTATGGGTATCACACCTGATGAAATAACATCCATCTTTAACCGTCTTTACCGCAAAGATCAGGCCCGCACAACACGTGGTTTCGGGCTGGGTTTACCCATCGCACGGCAGATTATCGAGCAGCACCAGGGCCATATTGAAGTCATCAGCAAGCCAGACCACGGCAGCACCTTTCTCGTGGTCTTGCCGCTGAATCCATCCGGCATAGCAGAGGGAGCAAGATGACCAACCTGAATGAGAGTGATAAGGCGATGCGCATTGCCCTGGAACAGGCGAAAGTCATCGCGGTCGTCGGTCACTCCGACAAGCCACATCGCACCAGTTATCGCATTGCTCAATACCTGCGGCAGGTCGGGTATACGGTTTACCCCGTCAACCCAACCGTCATGGAAATTGATGGCCAACCCAGCTATGAGTCCCTCGAAGCCATACCGGAACCGATCGACATCGTGAATGTCTTCCGTCGTTCGGAGCATTTGTCCGACATCGTGGATGAAGCCATTCGCGTGGGCGCAAAAGTGGTGTGGGCACAGTTGGGTGTGGTCGATGAGCAGGCACGCCAGAAAGCGCTGGACGCGGGCATGGACGTCGCGATGAACCGCTGCATCAAAATCGAACATGCAAGCCTGCTGAGGTAGCGGCATGCGCATCACGCTGGTCACGATTGGCTCACGCGGGGATATTCAACCCTTCATACCGCTGGCTGTCGGGCTAAAAAATGCCGGGCATGCGGTCCGGGTCGCCACCCACGAACCCTACGAAAGTTTCGTGCGCGAGCATGGGCTGGACTTTGGTCCGCTGGTTGGGAACCCACAGGAGATGATGCAGGCCGAAAATGGGCTGGAGTGGCTGGAAACGGGACGCAACCCTTTCTCATTCGCCCAACGAATGCGCGACCTTGCCATCGAAATGATGCAGCAGCTTGGCCGCGATACGCTGGCTGCCTGCCACGATGCGGATGTGATCCTGTTCTCGACGCTCGGTTTTTTCACCGCCGTGCCAACTGCGGAAAAACTGGGGGTTCCGGCGATTGCCACCTATTTGCAGCCTGTGCAACAAACCGGCGACTTCCCCGGCATCCTTTTCCCATCCCTGCCCGGTGCGCTGCCCTTTAACGCTGCCTATAATCGCCTGACGTACGACGCCATGATGGAACTCATGTGGCGCGTGTTCAAACAGGCCTACAACGATGTGCGGGTGAATTTACTCAGCCTGCCACCGGAAACACGGTCATTTCGCATCACGATGAACGACCCCTACCCCGTGATCTACGGTTTCAGCCCGCAGGTTATCCCCCATCCCAGAGACTGGCGTGACGACATCTGCATCAGCGGCTACTGGTTCCTCGAAGTGCCGGACTGGCAGCCATCCGATGAACTGCGTCACTTTCTGGAATCTGGCCCGGCACCGGTTTATGTTGGCTTTGGCAGCATGACCAACCGGGACACCGACGCGCTGACCGATACGATCATCGACGGTATTTGCCAGAGCAATCAGCGCGCGATTTTGCTGTCTGGCTGGGCAGGCATCGGTGAACGCGACCTGCCAGAGTCCATTTTCCGCCTGGATTATGCGCCGCATAGCTGGCTGTTCCCCCGCATGGCGGCGGTGGTGCATCATGGCGGTGCAGGCACAACGGCTGCCGGACTGCGGGCGGGCATCCCCTCTGTGATTGTGCCGCACTTTGCCGACCAACCCTTCTGGGCCAGCCGAGTTGCGGCACTGGGTGTTGGCCCCGCGCCGATCCAGCAAAAGCAGTTGATCGCCGAAAAGCTGGCCTATGCCATTCATGTCGCCGCCACCAACACCGCCATGCGCCAGCGCGCCGCCCAACTGGGCGAACGAATCCGCGCAGAAGATGGTGTTCAAACCGCCGTGCAGTATATTGAACAAACTCTATCCGCTCAAAAGTGATGTTGCAGCAGCCGGGCGAACTCGGCATGGCCTTTGGGTTCGATGACCAGTTCGTTGGCATCGTGGAAGGCCATGAACTGGCGTTTGGCTTCCGCGACATCAGCAATCAGTTCGTCGCTCAGCTCAATGCCGGGTTCCAGATGCAGCGACCGTAAATACAGCGTGCCTGTCTTGCGGTCGAGCTTGGGGTCAAACCGTCCGATCAGGCGATCATGATGGAGGATCGGCAGCGAGAAATAGCCCCAAATGCGATCCGGCTCGCGCTTATAGGCTTCCAGCACATTGCGGAAATTCCATAAACCCTCATCGCGTCCACGTGCCCAGAACAGGCTGTCAAACGGGCTGAGAAAGGTGGTGTGTCGGGGCTGAATGGCACCGTCCAGCGCGCGCTGCAAATCCGCCAGACGGTCCCGGTGAATGACCATCGGTACCACATCACCCGATACCCGTACGCCTTCGACTTCCAGCAGCACGCCCTCTTTCATCAATGCCTGAGCCACTGGTCGGGTGGTCGTCCGCTTCATGTAAGCATATTCCGCCGCTTGCAGGGGTTCGCAAATGCCCAGTGCCTTCACCGCCTGCTCGATATGATAGCGGTTCGCTTCGGCAGGAGTCGGCTCTGTCGGGTCCACCCAATCCGGCAGCACCCGTTCGCGCAGGTCATACACACGCTGGAAATTAACCCGATTGGTAATCATCAACTCGCCGGTGTTGTAGCCGTATTCCAGCGCATTTTTCGCCGGTTTCCAGTCCCACCAGCTGCCCCGTTTTGGCCCCTCATATTCAAAATCGGAAGTTCGCAGCGCCCCTTCCTCAGCGATACGCTCCCGTACATGTGCCAGCACCTGCTGACCCGCCTCATCTTGCAACAGGTTCATACGCCACCAGCTGTCGGGGTTTTCGCGGTAATGGCGCATCTGGGGCAGGCTGTAGCGGTAATCGCGCAGGGGGATAATCGACGCGGCTTTGCGCCAGTACTCAAACAGGCGACGCTGATCCGGGTCGAAGATCAGGGCATCAAAATCCGCCGGGTCATAATGGCCGACACGGCTCCACATGACCAGGTACTGGCTGCGGGCGACCATTTGCAGGGTATCAATCTGGACACAGCCAAGCTGCTCCACAACCCTGTAAATCGTATCCGATGTGACAGGTCCGTCGGGCAAGGCGTGCAGGCCCTGGGCATACAGCGCCAGCGCACGGCTGGCAGACAGGGGAACCGGTATGGCAGGAAGCTGAGTCATGGCGATATTTCCATGAGAACGATAAGCAGCCCGAATATAGCTCATTTGATCTAATGCGGCAATAGAAAATCTCGGTGGTGATGAAACCTTGTGGGGGTTTAGTTCAGGGCGGGGACTTCGATCAGTCGTATGGCATCCTCAGCGGAAGCCGCGCTCAGACACTCCACACGAAATGTGCGGGCCAGTGTGTCGATGATGCAGCCTGCCAGCGGGTTCACGCGGCCCACGAGGACGATTTTGCCCAGCGCCGGATGCTGAAACAGATCACGGGTGACCGTCCGAATTTTGCCCAACTGATGCGGGAACTTCTCCATGATGCTCAGATCAAGCAGCAGATGAACCGGGGCATTCTCGACTTTCAGATAACCGGTAACAAGCTCGTTGGTGAGTGCGCCGAAATCCGAAAGCGAAAACTCATCATGGGCAGTGATCAGGATTGCCCGGTCCGCAATTTGCCATGTCAACTGGTACGCCATCATATTACCCTGTCGTAATATTACGTTACGCTCAAATATTATATACGTTATTCAAGATTGATGGTGTGAAAAATATCGAAATTCCCCACACCATTTGTCACTGCTTACAGAACGCCGCCGAACAAACTGATCAGGCTGTGGATCACATCGGCATAAAAGTTGCCACCCACCTGCCGCACAATCATGAATGGTTCGGTTGGCGCACCCATAAAGGGCCGCAGAGTCCAGGCCATTTGTGTACCGACAAAGCCGTACAGCAGCATCCACAGCACAAACAGCCGCCGCCGCGCACCACGTCCCTCTTCATTGTCGGCATCGACACTGTGCTCAAAGCCCTGCTTCAAAAAGACCAGCCCCATCGCACCGGCCACCGCGAAGATGCTGACATTGAGCAGCTTGAAAAACTGATAGCCGCTGGTGGTCGTCAGGAAAAACAGCATGACCGGCGCCAGGCTGACCAGCAATACAGCCGTTGTGGTCATGGCGGTGAGGATCAGCGCGATATTTTGCAGAATGCTCTGTTTCGAGCCAAACAGGATATTAAAGAAATAGAGCGATGGCGCGCAGATAAACAGCGTAATCAGGAACAGAATAGGCAGCTTGACCGCCGAGCTAATGACCTGTGGCACACTGTTGGATGCACCCATCACCCCGCCGTACAGCGCCAGAAAAATGGTTGAGGCTAACAGCAGGGAGATAATCTTGCCGCGCAGGTCGATCTCTTCGCGGATTTCGGCGAAGAAAGTGTAGCGATCTCGAAAGATGCGCTCGACAATTGCCAGATCATCCACAAGGCCGCGCCGCGTGCGCAGCGGTACGGTTGGGGCGCGCTCGATTTTGTCCAGAACGGTGTTCTCCATTTGGGACTCCTTATCAACTGACGACGGTGAACCAGCTACCAAAGCCCGAACAGCAGCGACAACAGGCTGTTGATCACGTCCGTGTAAAAGTTGCCACTGACCCGCCGAAACAGGAAGAACAGCGTGACCGGGGCCAGGCTGACCAGCAGCACCGCGGTTGTGGTCATGGCGGTGAGGATCAGCGCGATGTTTTGCAAAATACTCTGTTTGGAGCCAAAGAGGATACTGAAGAAATAGAGCGACGGCGCACAGATCAACAGCGTGATCATGAACAAAATCGGCAGCTTGACCGCCGAACTGAAGACCTGGGGGACACTGTGCGATGCCCCCATCACGCCGCCATACAGCGCCAGAAAGAGCGTTGAGGACAGCAGCATGGCGCGGATCTTGTCGCGCAGGCCGATTTCCTCGCGGATTTCGGCAAAGAATGTGTAGCGATCTCGAAAAATGGTTTCGACAACCGCCAAATCACTTGTAAAATGAGGTCGTGCCTGAACGGGTTGATTGTCGAGCAGCAAATCGCTCATGGATAAATCCCTCACGCACTCAGTTTTTCCGGGGATTCTACACACCGGACGTTACAGTTTCCTCAAAAACAATTGGAAGTTGGTTTAAGACGAAAGCGATACCCACTATGACGTTAACCATCGTCGGCCTGGGGCCGGGTGAATTGGATGATCTGTCGCGCAAGGCCTTTCGCACGCTCAAACAGGCGGAAATGGTCTATTTGCGCACCGCGCAGCACGGCTGTGTGAGCTGCTTGCCACAAAACGATGTCACCTATCAGGCATTTGATGATCTGTATGAAACGCTGGATGACTTCGAGCAGGTGTACGAGACAATCGTCAGCCGCATCATCGAAGCTGCCGGGCAGCGGGATGTCGTCTATGCTGTGCCGGGCGACCCGCTGGTGGGCGAATCCACCACCACACGGCTGCTGGCCGCTGCCAGAGAAAAGGACATTCCCGTCGAGATCGTCAACGGCATCAGCTTTGTCGAGCCATCACTGCGGCTGCTCGGCATTGACGCACTGGACGGCCTTCAGGTGCTGGATGCGCTGCAAATCGCGGCCATGCATCACCCCCCCATCAACCCGGATTACGCCGCGCTGCTCGGTCAGGTTTACAGCCAGAACGTGGCCTCCGATGTCAAGCTGACCCTGATGAATCAATACCCCGATGATTTCCCGGTGCAGTTGATTCACGCGGCGGGCACACCCGACGCCGTGGTCGAAGACCTGCCCCTATACGAGATCGACCGCAGCGAACACATCAGCCACATGACCAGCCTGTTTGTGCCTGCGCTGGGGGAGATGGCCAGCTTCGAGCAGTTTCAGGAGATCATCGCCCATCTGCGCGCGCCAGAGGGCTGCCCGTGGGATCGCAAGCAGACGCATGAATCGCTGCGGCAGTTCATGATCGAGGAAGCCTATGAAGTGCTGGACGCCATCGAATCCGGCGATACCGACTCGCTCTACGAAGAACTGGGCGATCTGCTGCTGCAAATCGTGCTGCACACCCAGATTGGCATCGACGACGGCGAGTTCAAAATGGCGGATGTGCTGCGCTACGTCAACGCCAAAATGATCCGCCGTCACCCGCATGTGTGGGGCGACGTGGATGCCGATGACCCGGATCAGGTCGTCACCAACTGGGAGGCGCTCAAACGGCAGGAAAAAGCCGACAATGGCAAGCAGGATGAATATCTGCTCGACAGCATCCCCAAAGGACTCCCGGCGCTGTTGCAGGCGTACCAGTATCAGGCGCGGGCCGCCAAGGTGAACTTTGACTGGCCGCAGGTGGACGACGTCATCGCCAAGGTGCGCGAGGAAATGGACGAGGTGCTGGCCGCCGAGACGCCGGAACACCAGATGGAGGAAATGGGCGATTTGCTGTTTGTGCTGGTCAACTGGGCACGCTGGCTGAAGGTCGAGCCGGAAACCGCCCTGCGCGAAGCCAACCAGAAATTCTACCGCCGCTTCCAGTATATCGAGCAGCAGGTGCGGGCCACCAATAAACAGCTATCCGACCACACCCTGGCCGAACTCGATGCGCTGTGGGACGAAGCCAAAGCAAACGGGTTATAGAGAACCGATTTAACGCAAAGGCGCGAAGGCGCAAAGCAAAGCACGAAACTATCACCATGAACCAGAGCGATTCGCAGCAGATGATGATTGACCGGTTTGCCGGATGGGGGCAGAACCAGCCGTCTGTTCGCGCGATGCTGCTGACAAGTTCACGCACGGTGCCAAACGGCGTGGTTGATGTGCTGTCAGATTATGATGTCATTCTGGTGACAACCGATATTCAGCCGTATCACGCCCACAGGGGCTGGCTGTCCGATTTTGGGCGGGTGCTGACCCTGTATCGAGATCCGATTCTGCCTGAAGGCGGCTTCGAGACATCGGGTTATATCGTCCAGTACGAGGAGGGACTCAAAATCGACTTCACGCTCTGGCCGGTTGCGTACATGCGTCAGATAGTCGATGCTGACCAGCTCCCGGCTGAACTTGATGCCGGCTATCTGGTGCTGCTCGATAAGTATAATCTGACCAGTGGGCTAAGGCCGCCGAGCTATCAGGCTTATATCCCGACCCCGCCGACTGAAACCCAGTATCAGGAAGCCATCGAAGTCTTTTTCCTGGATACGATCTACATGGCGAAGTATCTCTGGCGCGAAGATATGGTCGCCGCCAAACACATGCTCGATCATTTTATCAAGCATGAACACCTGATACCGATGTTGACCTGGCACTTCGAGATTACCCGTCATTGGACAGTCAAGCCCAGCCTGTTTGGGAGACGACTGAAACACTGGCTTCGCCCGGACCTGTGGGACAAGCTGGCCGTTACCTACACCGGCTTCGACTTACAAGCGAACTGGACAGCCTTGTTCGACACGATTGATCTGTATCGTCTGACAGCAATCGAGGTTGGTGAAAATCTGGGGTATGCCTATCCGCACGATCTCGAACAGCGTGTTCAGGCATACATACAGAAAATCCGGCATCTGGACCGTTAGGCAAGCTAGTCGCTGGCAGACTGAGCAGCCACTGGCTCCGGCGTTTTGACCTGCTTTGGCCTGAAGACGAAGGCGAACATGCACACCGCGAACAAGCCCGTTGCGCCCCAGAACAGGAACGGCACATTCAGGCCATAGACGGCGAGACTGTTGCCCACAGGCGGCGAGAACGTCCCGCCCAGATTGCGGATCATGGTGGCGAAGCCGAGCGCGGTCCCGGCATACAGGTGGCCGACTCCGTCTACTTCGAGGATGCTGGCGTTGAGGATCGCCATGAATGAGTCAAAGACAAAACCCGTCGCTGTGACCACGACCACGATCAGCGCACCTTCGACCACGCTCAACGAGCCGATGCCCAGCGAGAGGATCAACGCGGCAAAAATGAGAAATCCGCGCCGCAGCCGCAGCCGGTCAGACATGATCGACAGCGGCACCACCGCCGACAAACTGGCCAGGAAGAACGCCGCCAATGCCTGGTCCGCGTCGAGTTCCGCCCAACCAATCCCCTTCAGATACGTCGGCAGATAGCCGGTGAAGCCCTGAAAACAGGCGCTGATGCCCAACCCGCCAATGCCCAGCACCCACAGGTTACGCAGGCGCGTCACATGGCGCAGGCTGTCCTTCAGTGCGATGCGCGGCCTGCTGGCGGCGTCGGCCTGCTGCTCTGCCGGGTGGATCACCAGCCACACCACACTCAACAGAATGGAGATAACGCCATAAAAGAGCAGCACCTGCCGCCAGCCGCCCAGCGCCGGCAGGATCACACTGGTACTCAGCAGCGGCCCCAGCATCAGCCCACCCGCGAAGCCCGCCGAGATCACGCCGCTGGCCATGCCAAGCTGCTCCGGCGGGAACCACTGGCGTGCGACCTTAAACACCATTACGGGCACGATTGCCTGAAAAACCCCATACAGCAGGGATGTCAGCAGCAGGGTGGTGAAATCCACCGAAAAGCTGCGGGTAAGACCAAACAGGCCGGTCAGCAGGCAGACCGTAGCCAGCGTCGCCCGCGTGCCGAAACGATCGCCCAGCGTGCCGCCGATCAGGGCGAAGAAGATGCCGGCGAATGACACCATCCCCCAGATCGTGCCAATCTCAACCAGCGAGAGTTCAATATCCTGCCCGATGGTGGCAAACATGGGCGGCAGCGACAGATTCGGCAGCGTCACCACCAGCATCGGTGTCACGGCGCACAAGGCCAGCATGACCCATCGATAGCTGCTTTTTTGATGCCAGACGGCAAAGGGGTTGGTTATCATGGTTTGGTTCCGATCAGATTACCGGTGCATTGTACACAAGCACCCCCTGCGCGGCAATGAGATCATCAGTCCGCTTTGGACCATTGATCAGGCAGCACACACCGGTCGGGGAATGGCGCAGGTGATCAGGTGGCTTGCTTCGACAGCAGATAAATGCGCGGGTGCAGCCCCCCCTGGAAGACCTTCACTTCCTGCTGCACGGTCCACAGGTCTGCGTAATCGCGCAGGACGCGTTCCATCAGGCGGATTTCGTGCGTGATAAACACGGCCCTTGCCCCCGGCGCCGCGATACGGGCCGCCTCGCGCAGGGCTTTGGGGTACAGAGTCAGGTTGCTCTCATGCGAGCCAACCAGCTGGCCCCACGGCAGGTCAGCACAGATCATGTCGATACAGGCGTCGGGCAGCGGCAGGTCGGCGATGTCCATTTCAAACAGATCGACCGCTTTGCCATACCCGGCAGCCACCAGATTATCCGTCGCACAGCGCAGCGCAATCGCGTCGCTGTCGCAGCCGCCGATGACATCCGCCGGGGCGCGCCGCAGCCGTTCGACCAGCAGCGTGCCGGAGCCGCACATCAGGTTGAACACGCGATCATCCGGGCGCGGGTCCGTCATCTCGATCATGGCGCTGGCAATGGTGGCATTCAGCGCGCCTTCCATGTTGCATACCCGCCATGCACGTGCCGCCAGCGGGCGCGGAGTCAGCCGTAGCAGCACTTCCCAGCCATCGCGGTAGATATCCGCCTTGCGCACACGCAGCATCAGGTCCGCCTCATCCTCGTTGACGGTCAGCCCCGTTGTGCTGGCGATCTCGTCCTTGATGCGCTGGAAGACCGAGGACTGGCTGCCTGCCGCCGCGATACGAAAGGTGCGGAAGGTGCCCGCCGGGTGCATACTGCGCACTGTGTTGATGAGCTTGATGAGCTGGGTGAAATGCTGGTGACCGAGCAGCGCCTGTGGCCGCGGGATAGGGTAATGCTGCACCAGATAGACCGCTGCTGTTTTCGTCAGGTCGCCCAGGTCGGACAGGCTGCCATCGAAATAAAACGGGATTTCCTCCGGCTTGGCTTTGTCCTGCGGGTGGACGCTGCTGCCAAAGCGGCTGAGCAGTTCGGCAGTGGCATAATCCTTCAGGCCGGTGACAACTTCGGCTTCGCACAGGTAGCGCGGGCCGGTGGGCGCAGGCTGGGTTTTGGGTTGTGGGCGTGATTTCTGTTTTGGCATGGAGGGATTATACTATTGGCGTAACGACAATTGAACGGCGAAGCACACTTCATGAGGGAACCAGTCGTGATTAGAGCCAACCTGCTGCGCGGTGATCGTATCTGGCTGACGGCGCTGAACCGGGCCGACGCCCCTGTCATGGCCCGCTGGGAGTACGACAACGAATATCTGCGACTGATGGATTCCAGCCCGGCGCACCCCCGCAGCGAAGATGAGATTGTCCGCTGGCTGGACAGCCTCACCAAATCGCAGTCCGACTACACCTTCGGCATCCGGCTGATCGAAAGCGATGATCTGATCGGCTGGGCGCAGCTGGATGGCATCGTCTGGGCACACGGCACCACCTCACTGGGAATCGGCATTGGCAACCGCAATTTCTGGGATCATGGTTATGGCACCGAAGCGATCACGCTGCTGCTGGATTTCGCCTTTGACGAACTGAACCTGCACCGCGTTCACCTGACGGTTTTCAGCTACAACGCCCGCGCCATCCACCTCTACGAACAGCTTGGTTTCCAGCGGGAAGGCATCCACCGCGAACATATCCAGCGCGACGGCCAGCGCCATGATATGCTGCTCTATGGCATCCTGCGCCATGAATGGGCCGCACATCAGCATCGCTAAAAAAGCAATTCTGAGCTATCATGAACTCTCCAGACCCGCAACACGTCCTGTGACAGGAGTTCACGCCCAATGAACCATGCCAGCCAATGGCGCATCGACATCGCCCTCGATATCGCGCCGCACTATGCCCGTTATGCCCACGTCGAAGCGGTAGTCGTGCTGGGTGGTGTGGCTCGTGGCTGGGCAGATGCGTACTCCGACATTGATCTGGTGGTCTACTGGCGGCAGCCCCCGACCGAGGCCGAACGCAGCAGCGTTAGCGCAGCACTTGGTGCGCACCCCGGCCCCTTTGGCGACACGTTTACCTCACAGCCCGACCCAACGCTGCGTTACTGGTGGGAAGAATATTATCTGGGCGGTGACGCACAGGCTGGCCTCAAGATTGACGTCGGCCATCACCTGAGCGCCGATATGGACGCGGTGGTCGAGGCCGTCACACAGCACCACGATCCGCATGCACTCAAGCACGAGATGCTTTATTCGATCAAGCGGGTGCAGACCTTCTATGGCGACGCACGAATCAACCGCTGGAAGCAGGCTGCCGGGATGTGCCCGCAACCATTGGCCCAACGCATTGTCGAGGAAAACCTCAATCTGCCGCCCTTCTGGATGGCCCGTGCCAGTGCGGACCGCGACGACGGCCTGTTGTATGCCCGTGTGCTGCAAGAAGTCTGCCAGCGGCTGCTGATGGTGATCGTCGCGCTCAACCGTGAATATTTCCCCGGTGTGAAACGGCAGGCCCAATTGCTGGCTGAAATGCGCATCCAGCCGGTCAGCTTCCATGAACGCATCAATCAGGCCCTCCGCGCCAATCCGGATGAGGCCATCCCGGCGGTTGAGCAGTTGTATGATGAGGTCTTCGCCCTGGCCCGGCAGCACATGCCCCAGGCAGACATTGCCGCCGCACCGCAGCGTTTCCACTTCCAGCGCCCGCGCTTGTCCGCACCGCTAAGCCGCCTGCCATGATCGGCGTTCAGCGGTATACTAGCTCTATCGACCGACTAGGCCGTGTAACCGACTCATGACCGCATTCGAAAACCTGACTTACGATGAGCAGCTCGACCGTTTTGCCGATGCTGCCGAACATATCCTCCCCGCATTTGGTTTCATCGACTCCGATATCACCCCGCTTCAGTACATCAACAACGCCGTTTTCGCCGTGGATAGTCCACGCGGACAGTATGTGCTGCGCGTGCATCGCCGGGGCCAGAAACCGCCGGAATACATTGAATCGGAAATGCGCTGGCTGGGGGATATTCACGCGCACACCGACCTGTGCGTGCCAAAGCCCATACGCACGCTGGATGACTCGCTGCTGGCGTGGACGTCCGTCGATGACCTGAACGAACCGGTTTCCTGCGTGCTGCTGGCGTGGGTCGAAGGCAGCTCGATCAAGCCGGAAGACACCACCCCGGATCAGGCCCGCCAGCTCGGCAGTTTTCTGGGGCGGCTGCACAACTTCTCGGCGGCGTATCAACTACCACCCGGCTTTGTCCGCCCCCGGCTGGATTGGGAAGGCCTGTTTGGCCAGCGTTCCCCGTACAACCCCGGCGAAGGCGTGCACATCTTCACGCCGGAACAGGTAGCCGTCATGGATGCCGTTGCACAACGCGTTCAGGATGTGATGCAGGCGCTGGATTCCGACCCGGCGGGTTTCGGCCTGATCCATGCGGATTTCATTGCCAAGAATTATTTTTTTGCCGACGATGACGTCTGCGCCATCGACTTTGAAGACTGCGCCTTCGGGTACTACCTGTACGATCTGGCACCGCCGCTGCTCAACTTCAGTCCACTCGCCCATTATGCCGACCTCAAGAACGCCATATGGGAGGGTTACACCGCGCAGCGCCCCCTGCCCGATCAGTACCGCGATTATCTGGAAACATTTGTGGCCGGGCGACATGTCGCTTCCTGCCGCTGGATCGCCGGAAACCTCGATAACCCGCATGTTCGTGACCGCGCTCCGCAGATTCTGGAAAACCGCAAACACGAGCTTCAGGATTTTCTGAAAACCGGGCGACTGGAACGCCGCTCAGAGATTTTATGAGGCTTTCCGCCAGCAGTCATCCGGTGTCAAACATACGAAAACCGGACCCTCATGCTGCTGAAACGGCCACTTTACTTACATGAGGATCTTTGAGGAGAAAAAGCGATGACTGACCTTGCCCAGTTTATTCAGGATACACCTTTAATCGACACCCACGAACACCTGCGTAAAGAGCAGGAATATGTCGACAATGGGCCAGATGTGTTAGCGGACCTGTTCGGCAATTACGTCTCGGCGGATCTCATCACTGCCGGGGCCAGCCAGGAGGCCGTCAACAACCTGCTTGATACCAGCAACCCGGACATTGAAGCCCGCTGGAATGGCGTGAAAGACGCATGGCACCACTGCCAGTTCACCGGTTATGGCGAGGCCGTGAAGCTGATCGCCAGAGATGTCTACGGCATGGACGACATCACGCTGGCGGGCATCGAAGCGGGCGCGACCATCAACCAGCAGCGCCGCCAGCCCGGCGAACGGCTGCGCATCCTGCGGGATGAAGGCAACTTCGATCATGTGCAGACTGATGATTTCACCTGGCCCTGCCTGCCCGATGAGTCCGGCGTGGATTTCTTCCTGTATGACCTGTCGTGGGCAAGCTTTTGCCGGGGGGGATTCGATGTGGCCGCGCTGCACGCTGAAACCGGCTGCGACGTGCGCGACCTGAACACCCTGAACGAAGCGATGACTGCACTCTTTGCCAAATATGGGCCAAACGCGATTGCGGTGAAAGCGCAGCATGCCTACGAGCGCACCCTGCTCTGGCAGCAGCGCAGCGAATCCGAGGTCGCCCCGGTGCTGGCGCGGCATCTGCGCAGCGCAGCATTAACCGAAGCAGAGAAGCTGATACTGGGGGATTGGTGCTGGGCACGCGGCGTCGAACTGGCGATTGAACACAATCTGCCTTTCAAGCTGCACACCGGCTATTATGCAGGCAACAACCGGATGCCCGTCGAACGCATCAAATCGGGCAATCTGTGCCGCCTGCTGGCGACCTACCCGGCTGCACGCTTTGTCCTGATGCACATCGCCTATCCATATGACCCGGAACTGACCGCCATCGCCAAACACTACCGCAATGTGTACGTGGACATGTGCTGGGCATGGAGCATCGACCCCTACACCGCCAGCGATTTTGTACGGCGCTTTCTGCACACAGTACCGATCAACAAGCTGTTTGTGTTTGGCGGCGATACCAGCTGGCCGAGCGCGTCCGTCGCCTATGCCAAACAGGCACGCCGCTGGCTGACCCGTGCGTTGCAAGCCGAAATCGACGACGGCATGCTGAACGAACCACAGGCGATACAGGTGGCACAATGCCTGATGCAGACCAACCAGCGTGATTGTTTCGACATTGAGGGCACACGCGCCACCCTGAAAGCCGCAGCCGAGCCTGCCTGAGTTGTTACCAAAAATTTACGTTTCCCGTGAGGTTGCCGTAAGGTTAGCGCCTATAATGTTAGTTAACAGGTCGAATAACATGATGAGCGCTGCCATGAATATCTGCCCATTCTGTGAATATCAAAATCGAGAAGGTGTCCTCATCTGTGAGCGCTGCGGGCGCACCCGGTCGATTTTTGCCACCCTGCCGACCCGCGTTATCCCCGATGATGAAAGCGCGACCAAGCCACGCTGGCAGGGCACGGCATCGTTCACGGTGGATACGTTCGTGGTGATGCACATCGAGGGCGAACGCCAGCCCGTGATTCTGGCATTAGATAAAGTAACCCTGCTGGGGCGGGCCAATGCCGCCGCAGATCGCTATCCGGATGTGGACCTGACCCCGTATGGCGCCTTTGAAAAGGGTGTTTCCTCACAGCATTGTGCGCTGGAACGCCGCGACGATCATCTGATCGTCACTGACCTGGGCAGCACCAATGGCACCTACGTCAACGGCCAGCGGCTGGATGCGCTGTCACCTGTGATCGTGCGCGATGGGGCCGAACTGCGGCTGGGCAAACTGACACTCAACATCTATTTCGAAAGTTCCGCAGTTACACCACCCCGTCGTGATGACCCGCACGGCAATGTTGCCAGCGTCTAACAACCCTTGCTGTAGCCCCGTTCACAGGGGTATGATAATAGGCAAATAAAAAATCCCGCACTATGCTGGCGGGATTTTTCATGGTGTCGGGGCGACGGGATTCGAACCCATGACCTCACCGACCCGAACGGTGCGCGCTACCGGGCTGCGCTACGCCCCGAGATCAGCCTGTAGTCTACAGAAAAACAGGCCCGTTGACAAGAGTTGATTCGATGACAAAATCACCAGTTACTTTGACCGATCGTGCCCGCCAGTTTGCCAGCGGCACTTTATCGCGCGCCGGGCATGCGCTGCACCAGGCAGGCGTGCATCCCGACACCATCACATTAGCGGGACTCATCATGGTCGCCATTGCCGCGGTGTTCATCGGCAGCGGCCAGCTGGCGCTCGGCGGCGTGATCCTGATCCTCGGTTTACCCCTCGACGCACTGGATGGTGCCGTCGCCCGTGCCATGCAGCGCAAGGACTCGTTTGGCGGCCTGCTGGATTCCACGTTAGATCGTTATGCTGATGGTTTCATTTTTGGCGCTTTGGGGTATCATTTTGCCAGCCAGGGACAGCAACTTTATCTGGTGCTGGCAATGGCCGCGCTGGTGGGTAGCTATGGTGTGAGCTACGTGCGGGCGCGGGCTGGCGAGGCAGGCCTGTCGGTGAAGATTGGCTGGTTCTCGCGGCTGGAACGCGTGGCGGTCATTCTGCTGATGCTGCTCGTGCCGCCGCTGCTGCTGCCGGGCATGTGGCTGCTGGCTGTGGGCACAAACCTGACGGCCCTGCAACGGGTCTGGTATGTCTATCGTGCTACTCAACAAAAGATGTGAGGTTTTTGATCTATGGAGTTTGAAAGAGAGTTTCTCGTACTGGCAGATCGCATCCAGATTCGCTACTACGGCATCATCATTGTCCTGGCGATGCTGGTGGCAGCCACCGTTGCGGCCCGCCTGGCCCGGCGCGAACGACGCAACCCGGACCATATCTGGGGCGCGTTGACCTGGGCGATTATCCCGGCCATCATCGGCGCACGCCTGTGGTTTGTGCTGTTCCCCCCGGCCTCGCTGGTCAGCGAAGGTCTGGATGCCGGATGGTTCCTGCAAAATTTCTTTAATCTGGAAAACGGTGCCATTGCGATCTGGAGCGGCGGCCTCAGTATCTTTGGCGCGGTGCTGGGCGGTGCGCTGGGGGCGTGGCTGTACTTCAGCCGCTATCACAATACCGTCGTTCGCATCATCAGCACCATCTTCCTGCCGATTACTTTCGTCTTTAACCTGATCGGCAACGGCATCAACTGGCTGCTGGCCCGTGTCGGCATCGAACCAGCCGAACCCGAGCCGGTGGAGCCGTTCCCGGATGAAGGCATCCCGATTGCCCCCTGGCTGGATATTGCCGCGGTCGCCCTGCCGCTGGGCCAGGCGATTGGCCGCTGGGCCAACTTCATCAATCAGGAGCTGTATGGCGTCCCGACCAGTCTGCCGTGGGGTATCCCGATTGAACTGGCAAAACGCGTCGACCCTTACACCAGCCCGGTGGACTTCCCGACCGCGTCGACGCGCTTCCACCCGCTGTTTCTGTACGAGTCGCTGTGGAGCCTGCTGTTTTTCATCGTGCTGCTGAACCTGTTCCTGCGCTACCGCGACCGTCTGCGCACCGGCGATATTTTCCTCGTCTACCTGATCCAGTATTCATTCATCCGTTTCCTGCTGGAAGGTATCCGTGTGGAAGTGACCTACCTGCCGGGGACCGAGATTAATCTGTCGCAGGCCTTTATGGTCGTCGTGTTTATTTTGTCACTGGCAGCACTGGCCTATCGTCACCGGCCCGGCGCAGTGCCAGCGCAGCGACCGCCCGGCCCGCAGCACGTATCAGAAAACACCTGATCGCAGTACAGCGTATCATCATCATCCAGGGCGTGTAAAAACGCCCTTTTTGTTGGATACCTCGTGGCGTATCCAGCCCAGCACAACCGCAGCCGCCACCAGGAGAACTTGTCTATGCCCAGCGTCGAAATGATTCATCAGATGCTCGATTACAACTATACGCTCCAGACCCGATTGTGGGACAGCATCATGACCTTAACAGACGCGCAGTTTGTCGAGCCGGTTCCTTACTCCATCGGGTCAATCCACCATCATATGGTGCATCTGGCCGATGTGGATCGCAGCTGGCTGCGCGACCTGATGGGCATGCCGGAAGCCCCGCATGATCGCTACCGGCCCGAAGACCACCCCACCCGTGAATGCGTTCGGTCGCTGTGTGCCGAAGCAGCCATCGACCTCATGACCTATGCGATAGCCCTTGATGACGCAGACCTGACACGCCAGCCCAGCGGATTATCGCTGACTGTCTGGCAAGTGTTGCTGCATGTGGTTAATCATGGGACCGACCATCGCGCCCAGGTCTTGCGTGCGCTGCACGATTTGGGGGCGCCCACGTTTGATCAGGACCTGTCTTATCACTTGACGAGTCGATGCTGAGCCAGCGTTAACATCCTCTCATTCGTTTCTTAAGCGGCCTTCACTGCACCTGTGTGCGATAATAATAAGAGGTATAGCAGCGGTCACGCCCCGTCCCAAGGTCCGGGCGACACGACTGCTCTGATCACATACAATAAGTCATCCACTGGTTTGTGATGGATTCCACTACATGATTGAAGTTCATGACCTGACCAAAGATTTTGACGGATTTCGCGCTGTTGATCGCATCAACCTGAATGTGCCGGCGGGGTCGGTGCTGGCGCTGCTGGGGCCAAACGGCGCCGGTAAAACGACGAGTGTCCGCATGATGACCTCGATCCTCGCGCCGACGTCGGGCCGGGCGACCATCGCCGGGTTTGACGTGGTGCAGCAGCCCGCCCAGGTGCGCGCCCATGTCGGGGTCCTCACGGAGCAGCACGGCCTGTACGAACGCATGAAAGCGCTGGATTACCTCGATTTTTTCGGGCAGGTGTATCATATCCCGGCCAGCCAGCGACGCCAGCGCGCCCATCATCTGATGGAACGCTTTGGGCTGGAATTTGCGCTGGATAAACGCCTCGGTGAATATTCCAAAGGCATGAAACAAAAGCTGGCGCTGGTGCGGGCCATGCTGCACAACCCACCGGTGCTGCTGCTGGATGAACCGACTTCCGCGATGGACCCGCAGAGTGCGCGGCAGGTACGCGAGGCCATTGTCGAATTGCAGCGCGACGACCGCACTTTTCTGATCACCACCCACAACCTGACCGAAGCGCAGAGTCTGGCGGATTCGATTGCGATTATCCGGCATGGGCGCATCATCGCCAACGGCACATTCGCGGACCTCGCCCGGCAGTTCGTCGGCGATCCGATCATGGAGCTGCATATCAACGGCCATGTCAACGGGCTGACCAAGGACATCAGCGGCATGGTAGATGTGCAGGCCAGCGGCGAGGACTGGGTGCGCTATCGCGTGGCCGAACCCCGCACGACCAACCCCGCCCTGCTGCGCCATATCGCCGGGTTAGGGGTCGAGGTGGTGACACTGGCTCCCCTATCGCAAACGCTGGAAGATGTCTATCTCGAAGTCGTCAAAGAGGACGAAGCACAGGAGGCACGGCAAAATGGCAAGCACGACTAAACCAATCGACCGTGCGGTTGCCCCACAGCCCGGCCTGCTGGCCCGCTGGCGCTGGACGATGGGCAATGCGCTGATTATCACACGGCGCGAGGTGCGGGACAGCTTTCGTGACTGGCGTATCGTCGCCCCGATCATCATCCTGACGCTGGGTTTCCCTTCATTAGCGCAGTTTGTCGCCAGCCGTTTTTCCAGCTTTGTGGCAGATTACGGCGCAGACATCGTGGCCGAACGCACCATCCCCTTCCTGCTGATGATCGTCGGCTTCTTTCCGATTTCCATCTCGCTGGTGATCGCGCTGGAAACCTTCGTTGGCGAAAAGGAACGCCGCAGCCTGGAGCCACTGCTCAGCACACCGCTGACCAATACCGAGCTGTATATCGGCAAAACCCTCGCCGCCATGATTCCACCGCTGATCGCCAGCTATGGCGGCATGCTGGTGTATCTGGGCAGCCTGCTGCTGGGCGAACTGGCGTGGCGCCCGCCGACGCTGCTGGTGGTGCAGATCATGCTGCTGACCACGGTTCAGGCGCTGGTGATGGTCACAGGCGCAGTCGTTGTATCCAGCCAGACCACTAGCACCCGCGCTGCCAATCTGCTGGCGAGTTTCATCATCATCCCGATGGCACTGGTTATTCAGGGCGAAAGCGCGGTCATGTTCCTCGCACCGGACGCCGAGTCGCCCAATGGAATCGGCGCGCTGTGGGCGATCATCGTCGGCATGACCGTTGTCGTGGTGCTGCTGCTGCGCGTGGGCAACAGCATCTTCAAGCGCGAAGAACTGCTGGGGCGCTCGATCGACCAGTTGAACCTGCGCGGCACGATCCGCAGCATCTGGCAGCATATCCGCGCCGTTGATGCCGCCCGCACCCCGGCCCACAGCCTGCGCCAGTGGTTCTGGGAGGGCGTTCCCCTCAGCCTCCGCCGGTTGGGGCTGGCCCCCTGGGTGGTGTTGATCGTTTTCAGCATCGCGCTGGTCGGCGGGTTTCTGCTTGGTCAGCAGCCGGCATGGCAGCTGCCGCTGAATGAGAACATCAACTTTGCCGACAGCGCGGATGCGTTTGGCGGCTTCTTCAACCTGCCCACCCAGACCGGCGTGATGAATTTCATCCTCTGGAACAATGCCCGTGTGCTGCTGGGCGCGACGATTCTGGCGTTTTTTACGTTTGGCATCGGCGGGCTGATTATCACCCCGACGTTCCTGCTGATCGGCTATCTCGCCAGCCAGATTCTGCTGGCCGGGTATGACCCTATGATTCTGGTCGCGGCGCTGCTGCCGCACGGCATCATCGAGATTCCGGTAGTGTTTCTGGCATCGGCCTCGGCGGTGCGGCTGGGGGCTGCGATGACACGTCCGCCTGCCGGGATGACCGTCGGTCAGGGGATGCAGCAGGCCATCGGCGATACCGTCAAAATCGGCGTGGGACTGGTGCTGCCGGGCCTCATCATCGCCGCCTTTATCGAAGCCTTCATTACACCGTCGATTGTCGTCGCGGTCATCGGCGGCTGAGAGTGGGCTGCTGCATGGGCGCGGCGTCTATCAGGCCCACGCAGCAGCGATCATCGCGCTTTTGGCGTTGACTTACTCCGGTTGAAGCGCGGGTACAGGTTGGATATTGTGGTTCTGATTAAATACATTCGCCGGGTCGTACAATGCCTTCACACGGGCGAGGCGGTTGTACGTGTCAGGCGGGTAAGCGTCGCGGACACTTGATTCGCCTGCATCACTCAGGAAATTCATGTAGGCGCCAGTCGTCAGCGGCTTGAGTGCGCGCCACGCATTCTGCCGGATTTGCTCGATCTGCTCCTGCGGTGTGTCATTCGGCACCAGCGCCACCGACCAGAAAGCCGCTTCGTAGTCACGCCAGGCATACGCCGTTGCTGCCGGGTCAACACGCCTCAATGCGCCACCGAGGCTGCGAATCTGGATAACCGGTGTGCCTGCCCGCCCATGATTGGCTGTGATAACACCGATTACATCCTCATCAAGCGACTTGATGTATCCACTTTCGCTAACCATGCGGACCCCCATAGCCGGCGGGGCCTCCTCCAGCATCATATGATAGGGCTTGAGGGCAATATTCTGCTGCACCACAGCACCGAGCTGCAGCAGCGGGCCAATCGCGTCGTTGGCCGCCGCTTCATCCGCACCGGCGTAGCACACGAGCACAAAAATCTGCGGTGGCATGTTCGGGCCAAATCCCGGAAATGCCACAAAAGTCGAACTGAGTTCCTCTGGCGCAGTGCGCATGTATGTCGCCCACTTGGTCAGCACCGATCCCAGCTCGGCCACATCGTAGATGATCATACCGCCCGTCACCGACGAAATGGCCTGGGCGCGGAAATCGAATGACGTGACCACACCAAAATTACCGCCGCCGCCACGAAGCGCCCAGAACAGATCAGGGTGTTCGTCAGCACTGACGCGCAGCGCCCTGCCGTCTGCGGTAACCATTTCTGCGGCGACCAGGCTGTCAATGGTCAGGCCATATTTGCGCACCAGCCAACCGATACCACCACCAAGTGTCAGGCCGCCCACACCGACGGATTGGGTGTCGCCGGACGAAATCGCCAGCCCATGAGCAGCCAGCGCTTTTGCGGCGTTGCCCCATGTGGCCCCCGCCCCGATCCGTACCAGCTGGCTGGAGGCATCCAGCACTTCGACTGAATCAAAATGTGAGAGGTCAATCACAAGGCCGCCGTCATTGGTCGCCAACCCGGTCAGGCCATGGCCGCCGCTGCGGACCGCCAGCCGAAGTTGATGCTCAGCCGAAAACCGGATCGCTGCCGCAATATCGTCGTGAGTCCTGACCTGTACGATCAGGGACGGGCGGGCGTCCTTCCGGTTCACAATGGTGCGCAGATCATCGTATGCTGCATGATCTGGCGCTATAACCTCACCAGCAATGCGATTTGCAAAGGATGCAAGAGCAAGTTGATCCATACCATGATACTCCTGTTGACTCTGAATGGATGTGTTATGGTGGAGGGGCTGAAGATGAACGGCCAGTGATCACCGACGCTGTGTCGATCTGGCTGAATGGGCTGCTGTTCTGGCTCGCTCATCAACCTCAGATCAGTTTATGAGAAAACGACGAGCGCGTCATCAAAAGGAGGTACAGCTTTCGCCTGTACAAAAGTACAGAAACAGTAAGCGCTGGCGGCGCAGTTCGTCACAGCAGGTATAAACCGAAAGTTTATAAAAGTTTGCGATAGAACGCTCACATCGGAGTACAATGGAGAGGTGCGTTTTTATTATTCGCAATTATCAGAAGGTCATTATGGCTCGCATCGTCATTCTCGGCTCGGCAGCGGTGGTGCCGGATGCCACCCACGACAACACCCATTTCGTCCTCATCGGCGAACGTGATTCCCCGGTGCTGGTGGATTGTGGCTCCAACCCGCTCGGCAAAATCAAGGACCTGGTCATCAGCGACGATGGCTTGCAGGATGTTATCCTGACCCATTTTCATGCAGACCATGTCTCCGGCGTCCCCAACATGCTCATGGCGATGTGGCAGCTTGGTCGGCAAGCGCCGCTGCGGTTCTACGGCCTGCCACACTGCATCAACCGCACCGAAGACCTGATGACCATGTTTGCGTGGGAAACCTGGCCCAATTTTTTTCCGGTCACGTTCCATCGCGTGCGCGAACGTAACGCGGCCCCGGTCATGGAAAATGCAGACTTTCGGATCACCGCCTGGCCCGTCAAGCATTTTATCCCGACCATCGGCCTGCGCATCGAAAACAAGGTCACCGGCAATGTGCTGGCGTACACCTGCGACACGGAACCGACCGACGCGCTGTACGAACTGGGCAGCAACGCCGATATTCTGCTGCACGAAGCGGCGGGCAAAGGCATCGGGCATTCCAGCGCAGAGCAGGCCGGCGAAACCGCCACGCGCACCGAAGCCAAATCCCTCTATCTGATTCATTATGAAGTCTGGAACAAGGACCCACAGCCCCTGATCCCGGAAGCGCAGGCTGCCTACAATGGCAAGGTTGTGCTGTGCGAAGATGGGGATGAATACGAATTCTAATTCGACAATATTTTGAAGTTGAACCAATCATTCATGCTTAAACGCAGACCGGAACGGTACAGGCCCGGCGGGTAATGGACGCCACTTTACCAACACACAACCGTTCCGGCAGGTTTTTCAATCACGCCAGCCGCACTACCTAAGCCAGTTCCGTTTTGTCCGGGTCGTACTGATCATCTTCAACCGGGCGCACCGTCACATGTAAAAATTCAAACTCATCGCTGGGCGGCAGCATCCGCTTGACTTCGGTAATCTCAAACAGATCGCTGCCGAGCTGCACCTGATTGCCAACAATGGGGCGTTCATGCTGGTTCATGATGCCGCTCGGATACTTTTTCTTCCCCCCGACCACCACGTAACTCACGGTATAAATCATGGCGTCATTCCTCTAGGAAAATGAGTTCTGGTGTCGAATCTTGAAGCTCAGGTCCAGCGCGATATTCCGCATCATCACATAACCGATGGCGGTATCCTGCTGGCACAGGGCCTTAAAATCATCGCCGGAAATGCTGTAGAGCCGGGCACCATCGCGCAGCGTAACGACGGTGGCAGACCGGGCACCCTGGTCGAGCAGAGCCATTTCGCCAAAAATCTGCCCCTCGCCCATGATCAAAACCGCGTTGAGGCCGCCCGTATGGTCCTTCACCTGAATTTCGACCTGCCCATCGGCGATCACATACATGCAATCACCGGCGTCGTCCTGTTCGAAGATCACCGTACCGGGCGCATGGGCTTCCGCATGGGCAAGCGCCACCATCTGGTTCAGCTGACTGTCCTTCAACCCCCGAAAGAGTGGTGCCTGTTTGAGTAAACGTTTGACATCGTCCATCAGCTATGCCCCCGCTTTGCCAATCTATACTTCGATTGTACACTTAATTAACAGCAGCCGACGCGATAAATTACATGATATCTACTTAAATCTAACATGGTTTTTATTCATCATGATTACACTGTACAGACTGGCCGCAGTATTTTGTAAAACCCCCACGGGAGTCTAGAGTGATGATGATACGGTCGAACAGGCAGTTCACACCGCCTACCGATGTCATTGAAATGGCCGATAAACTGATGATTGTGGTCGAGATTGCCGGGATGCGAACCGGCGACTTTAACATTATCCTGCAAAACCGACGGCTAACCATTACCGGCACCCGGCAGCGCCCGGACAGTCATGTTGCCGCCTATCATCAGGTCGAAATCGGCTATGGCGATTTTCGCATTGATCTGAACCTGCCCTGGGCAGCAGACCGCGATTTGGTAACCGCCAATTATGAACATGGTTTTCTCACGATTGAATTACCACGCAAACCCGTTGAAAAAGTTCGCGTGATGGATTTGAACACCCAACTACAGGACTAGCATACCTATGAGTGATCAGTTTGAAAATGACGAACGCGCCATCCCTGAGGTTGAGCAGGTCGAGGGAGAAGAGGACATCAAGATCCGCGACGCGGTCGAGCAATCCGAAGAACGCGAACCGGAGATCCCACAGGAGCTGCCCATCCTGCCTTTGCGCGGGCTTGTCGTCTATCCACAGACCGCCATTCCGCTGACCGTCGGCCAGCCGCGCAGCATGAAGCTGGTTGACGAAGTTGTCGGCGGCAATCGTCTGATCGGTCTGTTTACGGCCAAAAACCCGGAACTGGAAACACCCGGCCCGGACGACATCAATCAGGTGGGTACGCTGGCAGCCATTCATCGCCTGTTCCGTGCGCCGGATGGCACCATCCGCCTGCTGGTACAGGGCCTGGCACGTATCGAGATTGAAGAATACGTCGCGGAAGAACCGTACCTGCGTGCCCGCGTGCGCCCGCTGCCGGAAATCGTTGAAGAAACACTGGAAGTCGAAGCGCTGACCCGCAATGTTGTGGATCAGTTCACGCGGCTGGCGGACCTGGTCCCCAGCATCCCCAGCGAGTTGATTTCATCTGCGCTCAACGTGGATGATCCGCTGCAACTGGTGTATGCGGTGGCGACCTATGTCCGCATCGACATTGAAGAAGCCCAGAAGCTGCTGGAACTGGATTCGATTGAAGAAAAGCTCCACCAGTTGATGAGTATTCTCGGCAAAGAACTCGAAGTGCTCGAACTGGGCCGCAAAATTCAGACCGAAGCCCAGTCCGAAATGGAGAAGATGCAGCGCGAGTATTACCTGCGCGAGCAGTTGAAAGCCATCCAGCGCGAGTTGGGCGAAGGCGACGAACAGGCCGTTGAAGTCGATGAATTCCGCAAGAAGATCGCGGATGCCGGCATGCCCGAAGAAGCCGAAAAGGAAGCCCTGCGCGAACTGGACCGGCTGTCCAAGCTGCCGATTGCCGCTGCTGAATATGGTGTGATCCGCACCTATCTCGATTGGCTGACCGACCTGCCCTGGTCGAAGCGCGTCGATGATAACCTGAACATCGGCCATGCCCGCGAAGTGCTGGACGAGGACCATTACGGCCTGAAGGACATCAAGGAACGTATCCTCGAGTATCTGGCGGTGCGCAAGCTGCGGGCAGAGCGCGCGGACGAACGAACCGAGCAGGATGAACAGCAGGACTATGTCCGCCGTGACCGGCAGGGGGCTATCCTGTGCTTTGTCGGACCACCCGGCGTTGGTAAAACCTCGCTCGGCGCGTCGATTGCCCGTGCCATGGGCCGCAAGTTTATCCGCATGAGCCTCGGCGGTGTGCGCGACGAAGCCGAAATTCGCGGTTTCCGCCGGACGTATGTCGGGGCGATGCCTGGGCGAATCATCCAGACCCTGCGCCGCGTCGAGTCGATCAACCCGATCATCATGCTGGATGAGATCGACAAGCTGGGGCGCGATTTTCGCGGTGACCCGGCCAGCGCGCTGCTGGAAGTGCTCGACCCGGAGCAGAATCACGAGTTCCGCGACCACTATCTGGATGTGGCGGTTGACCTGAGCGAAGTGCTGTTCATCACCACCGCCAACGAACTGGAGCCCATCCCCGGCCCGCTGCGTGACCGGATGGAGATAATCCAGCTCAGCGGCTACACCGAACAGGAAAAAGTCAAAATCGCTGAGCAGTATCTGGTGCCGCGCCAGACCCGCGAAAACGGCCTGCGCCCGGATGAAATCGAATTCACCGAAGATGCGCTGCTGACTGTCGTGCGCGATTACACACGCGAAGCAGGTGTCCGTACGCTGGAACGCGAGATTGGGCGTGCGGCCCGCAAGGTCGTCACCAAGATTGCCGAAGGGATTGACGACAAGGTCATCATTGACCGGTCCAAGCTGCGCGAACTGCTGAGCAAACCGCGCTACGGTTATCGCGAGGAAATTGAGGAACGGACGGACCGGCCCGGTGTCGCAACCGGCCTGGCCTGGACACCGGTAGGCGGTGAAGTGCTGTTTGTCGAGGCTTCGCGGATGCCCGGCGGCAAAGGCTTCCAGTACACCGGTCAGCTTGGCGAGGTAATGCAGGAAAGTGCCCGCATCGCCCTCAGCTACATTCGTTCGCAGGCGTCATCGCTGGGGCTGGATACGGAGCTGTTCGAAAAGAATGACATCCACCTGCATGTCCCGGCAGGCGCGGTGCCAAAAGACGGTCCGTCGGCGGGTGTCACGATGGCGGTCGCGCTGGCCTCGCTGCTCACCGGTCGCCCGGTCAAGAGCAACGTCGCCATGACTGGCGAGATCACCCTGCGCGGCAAGGTGCTGCCGGTTGGTGGCATCAAGGACAAGGTGCTGGCGGCCCATCGTCTGGGTGTGGATACGGTCGTGATCCCGAAAAAGAATGAGAACGACCTGGAAGACCTGCCGGACGAAGTACGCGAAAACCTTACCTTCGTGCTGGCCGAGACCGTGGAAGATGTGCTGGCCGCTGCGCTGGAACCCGAAGCTGTCGCCGCAGCAACACACTGAAGCTGAAACCAGGGCGGGTTTGTTCCCGCCCTTATCATGTTTCCCCCATGGTATGGCCCCATGCGCGAAACTGTGACATGCCCGACAATATGCTGTATAATGTCACACGATATATAATGGTTTTCAATATATCCTCCCGGAGAGAGGTCTACCTGCGTGGCGAAAATAATGATCGTTGATGATGACCGGACAACCGTTAAGTTGCTCCAGACACTGCTCGAACTGGATGGATTCAATGTCCATGTCGTCGGGCGTGGAGCGGATGTCCTGCCCCAGGCAGAGACATTTCAGCCGGACATCTTCCTAATGGATTACCATCTGGCCGATACCGACGGGGTTGAAGTGATCCGGGAGTTGCGCGCCAGCGAACAATTCGCGAATACCCCTATCATTATGACTTCCGGCCTCGATGTCGAACATGAAGCATTAGAAGCCGGCGCGACCACCTTTCTTGTGAAACCATTTGAACCTGAAGAATTACCCGGGTTGTTCAACCGTTTGATCGCGGGCTGACAGCCCCATTGAGGAGAGATTAGCATTCGTGGCATCCAGAAAAAAAACGCGGATGCAGTGGTATCGTATTGATTTGCATATCCATACACCCGCTTCCGCAGATTATCAAGAAGCTGACATTACCTATCTGGACATTTTACGCAAAGCCGAGTTCCGTGGGCTGGATATTATTGCGTTTACAGACCACAACACCGTAGCCGGTTACGCAGCCATGATGAAGGAAATCGACCGGCTGACGTACCTGGAACGTCTGGGACGCGCCCAACCGGAAGAGCTGCGCACACTGGCAGAGTATCGCCGCCTGCTGGACAAAATCCTGGTGCTGCCAGGGTTCGAGTTCACGGCGACGTTCGGCTTTCATATTATGGGCATTTTCGACCCCGAAACCCCCATCCGCCAGCTTGAGCATATACTGCTCAGCCTGAACGTCCCGCTGGAAACACTCGACAGCGGTTCATCACAGGTCGGGGCGTCTTCCGATGTCCTGACCGCCTATCGCGTGATTAACCAGGCCGGGGGCATCTGCATTGCGGCCCACGCCAACAGCACGCACGGCGTCGCCATGCGCGGGCTGGATTTTGGCGGCCAGACCCGCATCGCCTATACGCAGGATTCCAACCTGCATGCGCTTGAAGTCACAGACTTGACCAATAAGGGGCGCGGCAGCACCCAGCGCTTTTTCTCCGGCACCAAGCCAGAATACCCGCGTCGCATGCGCTGCATTCAGGGTTCCGACGCACACCGTCTGAACGCGCAGCCCGGCGCCGACAAAAACAAGAATCTCGGCGTTGGCGACCGTGTGACCGAAGTGCAGTTGGACGAAAGTTCATTTGAGGCGCTGCTGGCCCTGTTCAAAAGCAACGACTTCTCGCGTTCCAAGCCGGATACCGGCAGCCGCAAACCGTATGATTATGTCGAGGTCGCCCGCGAGGAAGGCCCCAGCGTCATCCAGGCATTTCACGAATCCATGACCCGCCGGGGTGGACGTCTGTATAACATCATCGCGGATACCTGCGCCTTCGCCAATGGCAACGGTGGCACGATTTACGTCGGTGTCGACAGTGATCGCAGCAAGGCCCCGGTCGGCGTCACCAAAGTGCAGGAATCCATCGACACGATCAGCCAGGAAATCAGCCGCATGATTACCCCGGCGCTGGATGTCGAAGTGGATACGCTCGAAAGCCAGGGCAAACAGATTATTCGTCTGCAAGTGCCCGCCGGTGATGACCGTCCCTACGCGATTGAAGATTACAAAATCTACGTGCGCGACGACACCGAGACCAACCTCGCAGTGCGCGATGAGATTGTCAATCTGGTGATGCAGGGTCAGGGCGACAGCAGCCGGTCTGTCACACCATCCGATGAAACCGCAGAACCATTGGAAAAACCGCCGACTGATACACCGCCAACCGTCACAACCAACGATTCACAGGACGAACAGATCGCGCCCCCACGCGGCGGTGTTGAGATTATTGGCACCGAGCACCGCAACAACACGCCCTATCATATTCTGCGTGACTTGCGTAATGGCAATATCGTCAAAAATGTGACACGTACGTCCGCCCGCAGGCTGTGGCACTATGCCATCACCCAGACTGAAACCAATCCCGTGAAAACGGAGAAGGTTCAGTGGCAGGGCGAGATCGGTCTGTGGCGCCGCTATCAGAAAGCAGGCGAAACCCGCTACGATCTGGTACAGCGAGAGAATGGCAATATGCGGGTGTATTATGGGGTCACGGAAAGCGGGATGCACGGTCCGTGGCAGGTATTCCTGGGGCCAGACGACGAAGAATAGCGTCGCTCAGGCGTCCTTGTTCTGCTGGTGACGCCCTTCAACCGCCGCCCAGTACATGCGCTCGCGCAGGGTTTCCATGGGCACCAGATATCGTGACCGGAAATCCTCGTCGTCGGTGCTGTAAGGCTCACCTTCCACGCCGATAATCAACCAACGGCCCGGCGGCACTTCGACTGGCTCCGGGCTTTCAAGCGACTGCACATAGCGGGGCTGGTGCAACCGCTGCGCCCATACGCCCAGGAACTTGTAATAGGGCTGGCAGCCGAGCGACAGCAGATGTTTCTCGGCTGGGTTGGGCTGCCAGCCCTGCTCATCCCACGGTTTGTAATTCTTGATGAAGATATCGCGGCGCACGGGCCAGTGATCGTATTCGTCGGGGTTTTCGTGATACTCGTCACCGGGGTTGTAGCAGATAAAATCGCCCACCTTGCCGGTAATCGTTTCGGTCTCAATATCAATATTCTTGGATTTGAATAACAATTTTGCCATGACCAGTCGTTTAATCGGCTGGTAATACTCGAAGCCTTCGGCCCGCAGGTCGTCTTCTGTCCACTTTCGCTGTCGCAAAATTTGAGATGAATTCATGATCCAGTCCGTTGTTCAGTCCCGACAGTGACCGGCAGTCAACATAGCCGTGATCGCTGCAATTGAGACTACAGCGCGCGGCTTCGCAATAATCGCCAGATCTCTTGCAAAATTTCGTTGGGATGGCAGGGTTTACTCAGGTAAGCATCCGCCCCCGCCTCAAACGCCAGTTCGCGGGTATTCAGCGCTGCGGTCACGATCATCAGCGGAATAGCCCGTGTTTCTGCGCTGGCTCGCAAGTCCGAAACCAGTTTGAGACCATCCATACGAGTCGGCTTGATAATACAGGAAATGACCAGAGAAACAGCTTGTGCCTGGCAGATTTTCAACGCCTCAGTCGGATCACCCGTTTCGATCAGGGTCAGGCCGCAGGTATCCGCCAGCAATGCCCGATAGAAACGCCGCGACATGAGATCATCATCGGTGACGAGCAGCGGTGCAGTGTGCGTCAGCTTTTGCAGGGCTTCGACCTGCCAGGTCGCCAGTCCGGTCACGCTGGTTGAAGGGGGAGACTCCTGCGGTGGCAGCACCTGCCCATTGTGTTGTAATGAACCATCCCCGGCTGGTGAAAATGAGGGCATAGAGCCAGTTTCCTGTTGCGCTTTGTCAGCGAAGTTGACAATATTATAAAGTGAAATTGCAAAATTTCCGAATTACCTTGATTGTTTCACTTTTTGTCTGCAAGCCCGTTTCAAACAATCAGGGTTTCAAGTTGTAACTGATGACCAATGGACCATTATGGCGAAACTTACGCAACGGCTGGGGCTGCCCCGTTTCGAGGCCGATGAACATTATAAGCTGGCACTTGGCGCGTTCGACAAGGGCGATTATGACCAGGCGATCGACCATCTGACGAAAGCGATTGACCTGCTGCCCCGCCAGCCAGAATACCATGCTGCTCGCGGTTATATCTATCTGCGTGATGGCGTCCAGGACAAAGCCAATACCGACTTTGATGATGCGATCAAGCTGCATGAATTCGAAATGCTGGCGCTGTACGGGCGCGGCATGATCGCCTACAAGGATCGCAACTGGGAAGATGCCGAAACCTATTTCAGCCGGGCGCTGGCGATAGACCCCGAACGCCCGGAGATTATGTACTATCTGGCGCTGGTCCTGCACCGGCAGAAGAAGAACGCGGCGGCGCTGCCATTGATGCAGCAGGCGCAGGAGAAATTCGAGGCGGCCAATGACAAACGCCGTGCCGATGCCCGCCAGTGGGTACGCGAGTTTGAAAAACAAATCAAACAGGCCTGAAAGCACAAGTAATAGCGAAATAACATTGGACAAAAGTCATACTGGCTTTTGTTGGACAAATGGTATACAATATCCCTGCAATGTGGAATAAAACAAGGCATTTCGCCTGATCCACATCGGTGATGTGGTGAGTCACCAATTTTGCCCACACGAGAAGACATCCCTATTTGCAGCATCAGCTACGCAAATTCTCAATGTACTCTCACGAGTACCGCAGCAAACTCCTGAAAAAGCAGGGAAGCGTGTGTGTACCGAAGGCGATAGCAAAACCAGTATTCAGGAGAAGTCCAAACAATGGCACGTACACAAGGCACAGTTAAGTGGTTCAATGGTGACAAGGGCTACGGCTTTATCACCCAGGAAAACGGCCCCGACCTGTTCGTTCACTACTCGGAAATTCAGGGTGGCGGCTTCCGCTCACTCAACGAAGGTGACAAGGTCGAATTCGAAATCACCGATGGCAAAAAAGGCAAGCAGGCCAGCGCGGTGACCGTCATCTAGGACCAGCTTTGATTTGGTCTACCGACCCGCTCTCTCATCGCAGAGGGCGGGTTTTTTGTTACTCAGGACCAGCCCCGTTCTGATTTGATGTGTTCGTAGGCTTCAGCCAAAATCCGAAATTTTTCTTCCGCCATCATCTTTGGCAGTGCGCTGACATCCGGATGCACGCTGAACACGCGCCGGCGAAAAGCCGTTTTAACCTCGTCGTGGGTCGCGCTCATCCCAATTCCCAGTATGTCGTAGCTCGCTTCCAGCCGGGACTTTTCCCGCCGGGCCGAAGGTGTTGCCCCATTCGTCTGCTGGTGACCATTGGAAGCGGACGCTGGCTCCTCACGGCGGGGTGGCGGCATGTAAAAGTCACGTCGGGCCTCCTGCCAGAACGGCATCGAACCAAAATGCGCAGTCAGCCAGAAGCCCTTCACCGCACGCGGTTTTACAGCAATACGACCATAATGCAGCCGTTCCAGCACAACCTGCGGGCCATAAAACGCCTGATACGCCTCGGTCGCGTCCACCCGTTCCAGATGCACCTGAAGCAGCGCCATCTGCCGGTCTTCTGGCGAGAATGTGTACAAACGGTCGTTATTGAGCGCTTGCAAAGCGATCATCCATTCCGGTGGCACCAGCTGAGCCTGAGGTGCAGGAATGAGCTGCGGGGCCACAATAAACATGGCACCCACACCCTGCCCCGTATCCTGTTGGAGAATGTGTTTAATCGTACGAGTCTTGGGCGCTTCGTGCAGGATATAAATATTGACGATCACGCCGGTCCACAGCAGCACCCGCAGATCGGCAGGGTACGACCGGCTGACCACGCCGGCAGCCGGGTCCAGCGCGCTCCGCTGCACCCCAACCAATCCGATCAATTGATCATTCAGCCAGTTTTTAAACCGGTCGCTCATTCTCTTTCCTTCGCATCGCCAACCAGCCTAACCCGAGACTCAACCCAAGCAGCCCGCCAGCCACACCCCACCAGGGCGCACGCTCGAGCATTGCAACAATCATACCTGTTGGATAATCCGGGAAAAGGTGAGCATGGCGTGCATTCTTAAAGAACATCAACACAGCGGTCGCCACGCTTGTTCCCAAACCCAGGGCCACACCAGACAAAACCGTCAGCGCAAAAAAATGGCGCACGGTCAGCCATTGACCACCGATCTTATCAAGGGTCGTTAAACCGATGATGAGAATCGCCAGACCAAAGCCGAACGCCACCACCGGTGCCACACTCGTATCTTCCAGCGACAACCAGAAAAATAATGCCAACCCATAGGTCAGCGCCAGCAGACGCGTACCGCGACCCAGCGTTGGCAAAACCATCAGGGCTGCCTGTCGAACCGCAGGATGTGTGATTGATACGGGCCAAGTTCCACATACAGGCCGGGGCGCAGCATCGTATCGCCCTCGCGGATATAAGTATCGCCGTTCAGCACATCGCTCAGGCGCCAGCGCTTGCCCGCAATACCAGGCCACAAACTCAGGTTGACCACCGCCTGCGACTGGACATCAGTCAGGTTGACCACCACCAGCCGGTAATCGTCGCCCTGCCACCAGCCGTGCGCCACCAGATTGTCATAGGTGTGGCTGTTGCTCCATGCCGGGAACAGATTAAACAGCCGCCACTTTCCCTTCTGATAGATCGGCGCACGCATTTCCGCCAGCAGCCGCAGCGAGAACGCCTTCAGGTCCGGGTCGACCGGCTCTTTGGGCTGGCGTCCGATCTGAACCGGCAGTTTGGCTTTGCGCCCCGTCATTTGCCCATCATGCAGCAGGGTCGCGCCGGGCAGCGTCGCCGCCAGCGCCAGCGCCGGGCGGATTTTGTTTGGCCCCAGCGACGTGTAGGCTCGCGGCTCATCGTGGTTTTCGATAAAGCGCACCAGCTTGCGCTGATATTCAAACTCCGCCACCAGATGAATGCGCACCTCACGTGGGCTGCCGCTGACCAGCCGGTCATACAGCATCTTGTCATAGGTCATATCAAACCCAAGCTGCTGCATCTCGAATTCCATATTCCAGTACACTTCACCGATGAACTTGAAATCGGGGTGCTGGGCCCGTATGGCCGGGATCATGTCGTGCCAGAACTCTGTCTGCGGCGCAACGGTCTCGTCATAATAGCCATACCATGTCTGCCGGAAGATACGATTAACCAGCAGCATTGCCATGTCACAGCGCAGGCCGTCGCACTGGCTGGCGATATCGAGCAGGGTTTCACGCGCAGCAATACGGAACGCCGGGCTGAAGGCGTTGACCTGCGCGGTATCCGCCCAACCCGGAAAATACGGGTCACGCCCGTGCGCAATAATGACCTTGCGCCCCCAGAAGTCTTCGGCCTCATAAAAATCGGAGGGCCGCCGCTTGAGATCATTGGCATTCCCCTGAATCAGATAGCCGGGGTTCGACTTGACCCAGGGATGGTCAAGCGCGACATGGTTGGGGACAAAATCCAGCACAAGTTGCAGCCCACGATCGCGCAGCCGTTGACGCAGCGCAGCCAGGGCGTCGCGCCCACCCAGATGCGAATCAACCTGATAATCCCAGACGGCGTAGGGGGACCCCACCACATCGTCCTGCGTGGCATCTGGCAGCGCCGGGCGATACTCATGCACATACTGGCGGCACAACCCAACACTTTTCGGGCTGCGCGCCCACACCCCCATCAGCCAGACAGCGTCCAAGCCGTAGGTCACCAGTTCATCCAGAATTTCATCCGGGACGTTTTCCAGCGTAATTGTCCGCTGGTAATGTTCACTCAGGGTCGTCAGCCAGACCCAGGTATTAATTTCGTAGATGACAGGCTTTGTCGGCCACTTGGTCATAATCGATCTCGTCAGTTTGGATAAAACCCGAAATTCCCATTTTAGACCACCAATGCCATCCAATCAATGCCACCGGAACGACAAAAGTGCGTCGCTATTCCTTGTCACAAGAAACCAAGTAAGGCCGCCAGGATGTGGACTATAATCGTGTCCGCTATAATTCCCCACACAGAATTACATTTATTGTTGTAGTCGAGGAGAACTTGTATGGTCGATGGGTATTTTGTGACCCCGCGCGACGCCGAACAAATCGAAATGCACCCCGGTATACACCGCCGCACCCTGGCAACCACGGACGAGGTCATGCTGTGCGAGTTTTTCCTCGAACGCCATACATTGGTGCCAGAGCACAGCCATATGAATGACCAGACCGGTTATGTCGTTTTTGGCCGTCTGGAAATGACGATCGGCGGGGAAGTTCGTGTCCTCAAACCGGGTGATAGTTACGCCATTCCCGGCGGCGTCCGGCACAGCCTGCTGGCACTGGTCGATACGCTGGAAATCAGCGCGTTTTCGCCACCCCGTGCCGACTACCGTACCGAAGCGCGATAATCACCAGATCGTGTTACAATAAGAGCGAATTCATCGTTGTTTGAAAAACTCTCGGTCAGAGCACCGCAGAGCCATTTTTACGTAAGTGTGTAACAGGTGTGGATGCTTATGGAACAATCAGTTGAACCGCGACGCAAACGCATCAATAACGCCCGCGAACGCCAGCGCCGCCGCAAAGAGCGTGGGGCCATGGTGACGCCGCGCATTCAGGTCGATACCCGTACCCGGCGCGCCTTTCATAACACGGTGCGCAACCCCTGGGTTGACCGGGGCCGGCTGCTGGTGAAGGATGGGCTGTGGTATCTGCGCAATACACCGGTTGCCCTGGTGGCTGCTGTGTGCCTCGTTGCGATTTATGTCCTCCTGTTTGTTGGTTCGCATCTGGTCCAGGGGCGCATCTTCCCCAACGTCTGGTCATTTGGGATTTATATTGGCGACATGACCGCCGAAGAAGCCGAGCTGGCCCTGCTGAAAGCCTTTACCAGTGATATGCGTATCCGGCTGGTGGACGGCGACCGCACCTGGGAAGCCACCACGGCTGAGCTGGGGCTGCGGTTGAACACCGCCCCGATCATCGAAGAAGCGCGCAATATCGGCATGGCGGGGATGCCATTCGGCTGGCGCGTGCCCCCGGTGGTAGAAGCGAATTATATTACCGCCCAGAACTATTTGCTGGACCTGTCGCAGCAAGCAGAAATCCCACCGTATAACGCGGGTTATGAACTGCGCGGCGATACGGTGGTTGGCGTGCCCGGTAAAGAGGGCCGCCTGCTGGACGCGGGCCTGACATTGGAACACATGACGAATAACATCGTGAACGTCGTTGAACGGCGGCGTCTCGATCTCATCATGCAGCCGCTGCTGCCGGAATCAATCGACCCGCAGCCCTACATTGACGAGGTCCAGCAGTTGATACAGCAGCCGATTCAGCTGGCGGGTTACGACCCCTACACCGACGAAACCGTGTCGTGGTCAACATCGCCCGAAGCCTTTGTTTCTTGGCTGGAGGCAGGCGAAACCGGCCTGACGCTGCGTGAAGAAACTTTTGTGCCGTTCCTGGACGCCCAGACAGCCTCACTCAACAGCGATGCGCAGGAGCAGCGATTCCTCGAACCCACCGAGACGATGAACAAGCTGCGTGAAGCCATTGCCGAACTCAATCCTGTGGTTGATCTGCGCGTGCGCTACCGGCCCACCGTCTACGAAATCGAGTTTGGTGACAGTGCCTACAGTGTTTCGCGCAAGACCGGTATCCCCTTCTTCCTGCTCCAGCAGTCGAATCCGGGTCGCAACCTTGACGTCTTAAATCCGGGTGACAAGATCAGCCTGCCATCACGCGACGTGGCAGTGCCGCTCGACCCGGTCAAAGAGAAGCGCATCATCGTCGATATCCCGACCCAATCGCTGGTCGCTTATGAAAATGGCGTCGAGGTATTCAACTGGCAGATCTCGACCGGCATCCCCAGCGCCCCCACCGCCCCTGGCACCTACCAGATTCTGTCGCATGACGAACTGGCTTATGGCAGTAGCTATACGCTGTGCGGTTCGCAGGGCTGTGGTCAGTGGACGATGTACTGGTTTATGGGCATTTACGAAGTGCAGCCCGGTCTGGTCAATGGTTTTCACGGCGCGGTTGAACTCCCGAACGGGCAGTATCTGGGTGGTGGTAATGTCGGCCAGCCGTATACGTTCGGTTGTGTCATGTCGCTAGACTCCAACGCCAAGCTGCTGTATGAATGGGCCGATATCGGCACGGTGGTCGAAATTCTATCCAGAGAATATCCAGCACAGAGCGAACTGGCACGCCGCGCATTCCCGGCCTGATCGCTGCACCATACGGTTTATGGCTATCAAAAGACACGGATACACCCGTGTCTTTTTTGTTGTCTCACGTTCAACCTCTACCTGACCCCACTTTTCTTGTGCAGATTGCACGAACTTGAAAATACCTCAAAAATGAACTTAAGTTGCCTTAACGTGAAGTTTATACATCATATCAATTCTTTACCAACAATTTAACGTTTTTTAAGCCTTCTTCATATACAGATTCGCCTGATTTCAGGCTAAACGGTTGATTGTTCCAAGAGGAATTATCGCTAATGACCAAATTCACAATGTGGACCAGCCAGAATCACCTAAAACAGCATTTGACTTGTTGATCAATTACGCTATACTGACAGTCAGATAGTTGTGTGGGGTATACAACAACTAAAGTTATTTAAGAAATTTTACTGATTAGCCCCACACACCAAAAACAAACGCCTCGTGAAAACGGGGCGTTCACATTTTCCCCCGCAATGATCATCTTCCTCTCTGGCAAAGTCTGCTCTCCGGCGGCATAATGGGTTCATAAATGCTGGTCTGGAGATCGACAATACGCATGGAAAAAAGACAGTATGGCTTGTGGCCCGGTTCCATCTCGCCTGCACAAATCGCCGCCGGTCTGCGCCTGACCGATGTTCAGTGGGACACAGCGTCCGATACGCTGGTCTGGCTGGAGGGGCGTGGCGCACAGAGCGTGCTGGTGATGCAGCAACCGGGTGACGCACCGCGTGACCTGACGAGCGACATGAATGTGCGGGCGCGGGTTGGCTATGGCGGCGGCGATTTTACAGTCGCGCATGGTCATGTCTATTTTGTAGGGCCGGAAGGCCGGCTCTATCGACAGGAATTGTCCACAGGCCAGGCACGCCCGATCACGCCTGCTTTCGGCGGTGCAGCAGCGCCCCGCGTCTCGGCAGATGGCAAATGGGTCGTTTACGTCCATACCTATGAAGGGCAGGATGGACTGGCAGTGGTCGATTGTCAGGGCGAGATGTGGCCCGCCAAGCTGGCGTTCGGGACGGATTTTGTGATGCAGCCCGCCTGGCACCCACAGGGCACCGCGCTGGCTTATATCGCCTGGAATCACCCGCAAATGCCCTGGGATGGCACCGAACTGCGCCTGATCCAGATTGAGTATAACGACAGCGGTGTACCCGGCATTGCCGAAAGCAAAACGCTGGTCGGTGACGCCAACACCGCCATCTTCCAGCCAGAGTTCTCCCCCGATGGCCGCTACCTGTCTTACGTCAGCGACGCCAGCGGTTGGGGCCAGCTGTATGTCTATGATCTGGAAAGCCATACCCACCGGGCGATCACCAGCGCCGAAGCTGAACACAAGGAACCCGGCTGGGTGCAGGGCATTCGCTCTTATGGCTGGTCGCACGATAGCCAGCATATCCTGTTTCTGCGCAATGAGCAGGGTTTCTACAGCCTCCATCGCCACCAACTAAACAATGACCGTACCGAACGTATTGAAGCGCTGGACGCTTATACAAGCATGGGCCAGATTGCCGTCTCGCCCACCAGCGATACCGTTGCGCTGATCGCCAGTGCGTCGCGCATTCCCGCCCGCATCATCACCTGCCCAACCGGTGATTCGATGCCCCTGCCGCAAACGCTGTCGGCGGACCCGGATGCGCCGGGGCTTCAGGTCATGGTCGACGAACCATCCGCCGGGGTGCGCATCATTCGACGCTCCACCACTGAGACGATACCCGCCAGCCAGTTAGCCGAAGCACAGGCCATCACATGGGCTGGCAGCGACGGCGAAACCGTGTATGGGCTGTACTATCCACCCACCAGCGATCAGTATGAAAGCAGCGGTCAACCGCCGCTCATCGTCATGATTCATGGCGGACCCACCTCGCAGGTGACCGCCGGATACAACGGGCGCGCCCAGTTTTTCACCAGCCGGGGGTTCGCCATTCTGGATGTCAATTACCGCGGCAGCACCGGCTATGGTCGTGACTACATGCTCAAGCTGCGTCACCAATGGGGGCATTATGACGTTGAAGATGCCGCCAGCGGTGCCCAACATCTGGTCGAACAAGGTCTGGCAGACCACCACAAACTGGTGATTATGGGCAGCAGCGCCGGTGGCTTTACCGTCTACCAGTCCATGATCAACAAGCCCGGCTTCTACAAAGCAGGGATTAGTTCCTATGGCGTCGCCAATCAGTTTGATCTGGCGATGGATACGCACAAGTTTGAGGCGCGATATACCGACTCGCTGCTCGGCCCTCTGCCGGACGCCGCTGAGAATTATCGCGCACAGTCACCCGTGTTCCATGCGGACAAGCTGGTTGATCCGCTGCTGATTTTCCAGGGCACCGACGATCAGGTGGTCCCGAAAAAACAATCCGACGATATTGTCGCCTCGCTGCGGCGGCGCGGTGTGCCCCACCAATACTATGTCTATGATGGTGAGGGACACGGCTGGCGCAAACCGGAAACCATCGACGATTTTTACACGCGCATCTACAAGTTCCTACAGCAGTATGTGGTGTTCGCCTGATGCCTAAATTTACGTCCTATCAGCGGCAGTGTTAGGTGATAGTCAGGCTGTAATAACATAATTTGTAAAATTTGAAAGAACGACGGAGTTTGCTACACTCTTGTCGCAGCAATTGATCACAGGCGGGGAGAACGCACGTATTATGATTACCGATTCAAATGTGACTGCGCTCATTATTGCCCTTCGCACCGAAGACCGTCGCGCGCACACCCTGGTCGTCGATGACCTGGTACGAATCGGCACGTCCGCCGTCGGTCCTCTGATGGCTGTCCTCAACGACTCCAACCCCAATGTCCGCAGCGGCGCCGCCCGTGCGCTGGGCAAAATTGGCGATACCCGTGCGTTAGGGTCGCTTGTTTTCCGGCTGCGCTACGACAGCGATGTCGAAGTCCGCAAGAGTGCTGTCTGGGCGCTGCATATGGGCGGGGCACAATCGGTGGGTCCGCTGATCGAGGCGCTTCAGGATGCGGATGAGTGGGTGCGCTTCGGCGCTGTGATCGTGCTGGCGAAAATTGGCGACCCTGCGGTCGAACCGCTGATTGACGCCTTGCAGGATGCCAAGCCTCTGGTGCGGGCCAATGCCGCCGAAACGCTGGGCCGCATCGGTGATTATCGTGCTGCTGAAGCTCTGTCGCAAAGCCTGAACGACCTGGATGAAACTGTCTGGCAGCAGGCGGCGATTTCGCTGGGCCGCATCCGCGATGCCCGTGCGGTCAATGCCCTGATCAAGATTGTGCACAGCCCCGCCTCCGTGCTGCGTACCAAAGCGATTAAAGCCCTCGGCCAGATCCGCGATGTCCGCGCCGTTGACCCATTGATCACCGTCATCTATCAGGAAAATGACCGCTGGATGCGCCTGTTCGCCATCGAAGCGCTGGGCCGCATCAACGATATTCGCGGCATCGAGGTACTGGTCGACGCTGCCTACGATGAAAGCCGCGACGTGCGTACCAAAGCCATCGTCACGCTGGGCGAACTGGAATCGCACCTGGCAACGGATGCGCTCTATTCCATTTTCGAAGATATGGAAGTGGATGTGGAGGACCAGCAGACGGCCCTGTTCGAGCTGGGCAAACGAGGAGACCCGCGTGCCGTTGGCGGGCTGATCGACCTGCTGCAATATGACCCCAAGGTCGATAACCGCATTTACGCCGCGCTGGTGCTGGGCGAGATCGGCGGCTCCGAAGCGGTCGACTCCCTGATCGACGCACTGTGCGACGACGTGCCCGATGTCGCCAGCCATGCACTTAAGTCACTGGTCAAGCTGGGGACGGCGGCCACCGAACCGCTGCTGCACAACCTGCACGAATCGACGAGTGCCGAACGCCGCATCTGGGTGGTACGCGCACTGGGTGAAATCGGCAGCGAACCGGCGATCAGCGCCCTGATCGACATCGCGCTCAACCGTCATGAAATGGCCTGGGTACGCGAAGAAGCCCGCTCGGTGCTGATGAAGCTGGGCTACAACCCCGACGCGGAGCTGTAACCCACCGTTTCATCCGCTGGCACTTATGCCTTTTCGATCACCTGAAGCCCGCCCATGTACGGCACCAGCACCTCCGGCACCTGAATACTGCCGTCCGCCTGCTGGTAATTCTCCATGATGGCGATGATCGTGCGCGTCATGCCCAGCCCGCTGCCGTTGAGGGTATGCACGAACAGCGGTCGTTTTTCGCCTTCGCGCCGGAAGCGGACGTTGGCACGCCGGGCCTGAAAATCTTCCGTGTTGCTGCACGAGCTGACTTCCAGCCATTCTTCACAACCGGGCGACCACATCTCGATATCGTATTTTTTCGTCGCGCTGAAGCCCAGATCACCCGTGACAATCTCCAGCCGCCGGAACGGAATCTTCAGAGCGCGGCACGGGTCGCTCGCCGCTTCGGTCAACGATTCCAGTTCGTCGTAGCTGGTTTCCGGCGTGGTGAACTTGTACATCTCGACCTTCTCGAACTGATGCACACGCTTGATACCGCGCACATCGCGCCCGGCGCTCATTTTCTCGCGGCGGAAACAGGGCGTATGGGCGACATAGTACAGCGGCAGCTGCGCTTCATCGAGGATTTCGTCGCGGTGCATGTTGGTAATGGCGACTTCAGCCGTCGGCAGCATATACAGGTCGGCGTCCGGGTCATGATAGACATTCTCGCGGAATTTGGGGAACTGCCCCGCCCCGACCATCATTTCTGCTGGCACCATATACGGCACATAGACTTCGACAAAACCCTTCTGGCGTGCCATGTCCAGAAAGAAGCTGATGAGCGCCCGCTGCAAACGCGCTCCCATCCCCTTGAGGATGTAGCTGCGCGTGCCAGCCAGTTTGACGCCGCGTTCGAAGTCGATGATGTCCAGTTCCGGGCCAAGTTCCCAGTGTGGCCGGGGCTGAAAATCAAACTCGAACAGGTCGCCTTCGGGCTGCCAGGCAATGTTATGCGCCTCGCTGTCGAACACAGGCACGCTGTCGTGCGGCAGATTGGGCAGCCACAGCATATGCTCGTTCAACTGCGCCTCAACCTCGCTGATCTGTTCGTTAAAGCCATTGACCTGATCGCCCATACCCCGCAGCGCATCCGTCATCTGGTCGAGCGTCGTCGCGCCGTCCACATCTGTCGGCAGTGCGTCGACATCGGCCTGCCCGGTCATGAGGGCTTCGGCGCGGTCATAATCACCGGCCTCGACTGCCGTTGCGACATAGTAAGCCCGGCTCTGACGTTCGCTTTCTGGCATTTTCTTGTCGCCGCGCAAACGGCCCATCGCTTTGTTCAGGCGGTTACGGTTCGCCTGAATCGCCTCCGACTGGGTGAGCAAGCTGCGCCGCTGCTGGTCCAGTTCCAGAATGGCGTCGATACGCCCCAGCGCGCCGGGGTCGTTCAGTTTGACGATCTGTTCCTTGACCCATTCAGGTTTTTCGCGAATTAAGGTGATGTCCAACATCAGGGTTTCTCCAGGTTATGCAAGTGTCTCGTCACGATCATCCGGCACAGCCGAATGGGGTTGGGTATCTTCATCCAGGTAGCGGCCCGGTTCATCGGGGGGCAGCGGGCGAGTCAGGTCGTCGTACAGGCGAATGCCCGCCAGCGCCAGACCCAGCATGATGACCAGCACGATCAGCAGGTCGAAAATTTCGGGTGTCAGAAAGTCAAAGTTCATAAGCCGCTTCCTGAGTCTGGCCGCAGCGGGTGCGTGCGTCCAGGTCAATGGACAATCCAATAAAAAAACGCCCGTCCCGTTCGACCAGGATCAGGCGTTTGCCAGTGTTTACCGGTGAATCAGGCGCATCAATCCAATTATGTGGTGCGAGAGGAAGCGGACTCCTGCCAGACAGGCAGTTTGAAGCTGAATGTGCTGCCTGCGTCCACTTCAGTTTTGTACCACATTGCGCCGTTCATGGCTTCAACCTCTTGTTTGCACAAATACAGGCTAATACCGTGCCCGAATTCCGCAATTATCTGCGGCTGACGAGCCCGCTGGAAGGCCTGAAAGACCTTATCCATCTCTTTGGGACGCACGCCATAGCCTTCGTCAATGACGTCGATCTGCACGCTGTTGTGCTGCCGCGTGGCGACAATTTTGACTGGCGCCGCCCGCATACTATACATGATAGCATTGCGTACCAGGTCTCGCAAGATCGTCGACAGATGTTCCGTCGACGCGCTGATGGCCAGGTCATCCGGCACATCGTAGCTCAGACGGCTGCGAAAATCATGCTGCTCAGACTCCGGGTCCAGCAGGGTCATTTCGTCCAGCGATTCGATAAAGTCTTCAATAAAATCCGCCAGATCAATGCGGCGGCGGCGTTCCTGAACGAGTTGGGCCAGCCTGCCGGTGCGCAGCGCCTGCAACCGCCTCAGCGCTTCCATCAGCGTGCCCGTGCGGTACATATGTGTCGCGATCAGCCGATTGAAGCCGCCAATACGCTTGCTCAGCTGCTCGACCGTCGCGTCCGGCGGCAGCTGGTTGATGCTCAGGTTCACCAGTTTGATATGGCCTTCCGTCGCCTCGACCGCCTCATGCACCTGATCGCGGAAGCGGCCAATCAGGTCATTGACCACCAGCCAGTCCGGCGAATCCAGCGTCACCATCGTCTGGGTAGTTGCCGATTTATTCTGGACCACGGCGACCCAGCAGGGGATAAACTCGCCCGCACGATAAAAGCGGAATCGCTCTGGCTGACCAGAACGCAGCGCCCGCTGGCGTACCGCGTCGATGCCCCCGCCCGGTTCCTGCTGGCCGCTGTTGAACAGTACGGCGGCGGCGGTCCAGCCTTCACTGCGAATGAGGCGTACATCCGTCCCCAATATCGACTCGGCAGCACGGTTGGCAGTAATCAGCCGGCCCTGTTCGTCAAAGACCAGTACCCCATGGCCCAATCCGTTGAGCAACAACTGACTGTCGAGGATTGCATCAAAGTCCACGTTTTCGACCCTTACCCGCTACCCGTACGATCCAGTGCCCCTATTCTATAACAATTCCTCAATTACGCTATCACAATGACGATATCAATAAAAAAGCCCCGAACATGTGCGTCCGGGGCCATCAATTACGTGAGCGGGAATTATTCGATGGCTTTAATGACAAACACAATTTCACCATCGGGGGCCTTCACCGTGACTTTGTCGCGCAGTTTGGCACCGAGCAGCGCTTTACCCAATGGGCTTTCGCTGGAAATTCTCCCTTCGGCGGGGCGTGCCTCGGCAGACCCAACCACATGGTAAACTTCCTTTTCTTTGGTGCCTTCTTCGACCACGGTCACTCTGGAACCCAGCGATACCTCATCACCACTACCGGATGATTCGATCACTTCAGCGGTGTTGAGGATCATTTCAAGGCGCATGATTTCGCCTTCGATAAACGCCTGTTCATTCTTGGCATCTTCGTATTCGGCGTTCTCGGTCAGATCACCGCCTTCTTCAAGGGCGAGGCGCAAGCGTTCGGCAACTTCTGCCCGTCGCACTTCGACCAGATGGCGCAGGCGCTTTTCCAGGTTTTGATACCCTTCCGGCGTCAGATATTGGGGTTGATCGACCATGTTACACTTCTCCTTAAAACGAAAAAAGCGCTATTGAACAAATAGCACATGGTACAAAAAGCACAGCTTCCGCTGTGCCTGTTCTCGCAGATTTACGACTTTCACACCAAATCGTAACGTAATTTAGCATAAAAAAGGGGTCATGTAAAGTGAAAATTATATAAAAATTTAAGGATGGTTATCACCCGGCGATAGCAGCGTAAAGCTGAATGTCCCCCCCACGCCCGACTCGCCAGAGAAAATCAGATCGCCATGTTGCAGCGCCAGGACACGCCGCGCCAGAAACAGCGACAGCCCGGTGCCGGGGTGCTGGCGTACCAGCGGGTGATATTCCCCACGCCAGAACGGTTTACCCACATCGGCCATGTCCTCAGGTCGCAGGCCGATGCCGTTATCCGCCACGCTGAACAGCACATGCGACCCCAGGCTATCAACCGACAGCCGGATTTCGCCATTCTGGGGCGTGTAGCGGATCGCGTTATCCAGCAAATCCGTCAGCACAACCAGCGACCGGTAAAAATCACCCTGCGCCACGGGCACCACATCCGGCACATTGAGCGACAAGGCATGACCGCGTGCGGCGGCCCGCTGATGGGTGCGATTATAGGCTTCTTCAAGCAGGTCCGTTGCGATAAAGTCACTCCAGTCAATCTGGACTTCATCCCGCTGCATGGCGATTAACTGCTGCATCGAATCCAGAAAGCGGAATGCACGCTCGGTGTTTTCGTGTATGGCGTTTAACCATTGGGCCTGCTCGTCACTGATCTGGCCGATGGTGCCAGCATGCAACAATTCGGCCCGCCCACGTACAGCCACCAGCGGCGCTCGCAGCGCATCATTAATGCCCACCAGCATGTCGAAGGCCGTGCTCTCGTCCGAAATCTGACGATCCGGCATAATGACCGGTTGCGGTGCAGGCGGCGGTTCGGGTGCGATTTCCGCCTGTGGCGCGGGTTCTGCTTCGAGCAAGGTGACATCATCCATCACACGGGCATTCAAAAATGCGGCTTCGGCAGACAACGACTGAATGAGCGCTTCGACCTGCTCCAGACGATCAGCCGTCGCCTGTGGCGCAGCGTTGCGCAGGCGCTTCAGCAGTTCGATGGCAGCCGGCACACTGGCGGGACGGGTCATCAGATCATGCCTGAAAATGTGATGGCAAAACTGGTGCCCTGGTCCGGCTCACTTTTCACATCAACCTGACCGTCGAGGATTTTGAAGATGCCATAGGCGATAGGGATACCGAGACCGCTGCCTTTGTACTCGCGCACGTAATCATGGTCCGAACGGAAATACACCGTCCCCAGCTGCGCCAGATCATCCGGCGTCATGCCAATGCCATCATCTTCGATCACAACCCGCAGGACGTTGTCGTTAGCTTCGGCGCGGACTGTGACCGTGCCGCCTTCGTGCGTGTAGCGCAGCGCATTTTCCACCAGTTTGTTCAGCGCCTTCGCCAGCAGGTCGCCATCTGTATTCAGCACCGGCAGGCCCTGCGGAATATCAAAGGTCAGGGTGCGCCCCATGCTCTCGGCCAGCGGCGCCATGTCTTTTTCCACGCGCATGGCGATATTTTTGAACATGTCCATCTTGATGGTGTATTTCAGCGTCCCCCCGCGAATCTTGCTCATATCGCTTACATCGGTCAGCAGGGTTTCCATACGCTTGGCATTGGTGCGGATCGTCTGCAAGAACTGCTTCTGCATGTCGTTCAGCTCGCCCATTGATGGGGTGTTGAGCATATCGGCATACCCGCGAATGCTGGTCATCGGGACGCGCAGCTCATGCACGGCGACAGACATAAACTCGGCCTGTTCCTTGAGAAAAGCCTGCATATCGGCGGGCGCTTCTTCTGTCCCGTCGCCGCTGTGATTATCCTCAGTTGGGGGTTGAGAGTCGGCCAGCGCGTTCTTGATCGCTTCCACCTGCCCCGGCAGACGCACCGGGATAATCGCGCCAGTCCGAGCCGCTTCGAGCAGTTCGTCCAGCAGAGCCATTGCATCCTGTTGGGTCATGGTTCACCTACCAATTTTGTACCCGTATTTTCGATCAGGTCAGCCGCCGGAGGAACCCTGACGAAAACAACAAGGGGGCCTTATGTGATTCGCCAGAAGCGTTCGACAGAGTGACCGTTTCCGGCAGCCAGCATCGACTCGCGAGTTTTGGCCGCCATGTCGGTCAGGCTGGGCCAGAACGTGCTGATCTGCGACTCGTAGCAGGCGATGGCTTCCAGCTTGGCGTCGACATCCGCCTCGCTCAGGGGTCGCGGCTCCAGGGACAGCTGGCGCGGGCGAAAAAACGCGAGTGCGCGCTCCAGTTCCATTGTAGCATCACTTTCGTAGGGATATTCCTCGTAAAGAAATAAGATACCCCGCGGGTTCTGCGCATGCAGCCACAGGCCCCAATCGCGCACAATGCGATGATCGACATGATGACGGCTGCCCACCGGCACATACAACGCACTCGGCAGCGGGTTATTCGGCACCCCAGACTGGCGCAGCACACCGGGCGCCGGGTCAAGCGGGTGAATATCCCCCCACAGCGAGTCTTCGTCCGGGTAGAGCGCAACACGCGGGTCGCCAGCATCCGACAGGCGATAGACACAATCGCCCAACGAAAAATGCACGATCTGCGCCCCCAGCATCGCACAGGCCTGTTCATCTTCGCGGCGGCGCACCGCTACCGGGCTGTACCCCGCCTGCCAGCGCTGGTGCAGGTCAGCCACAATCGGCGTATCGGGCAGCGGGTCCGGGGGATCACCCGCCATTGTGGTCAGCACGGTGACCGGCTCACCGCTAGCGGTTAATTGATGGATGGTGCCGCCACAGCTCAGGACCGCGTCATCCAGATGAGGTGAAAGAAAAAGGTGCATTAGTTGGAATCTACCGCGACGCTGAAAGTAAAAGTGCTGCCCTTGCCGACTTCGCTATCGATCAGAATACGGCTGCCCATCTGCTCGACAAGCGCGCTGGTAATGGCAAAGCCCAGGCCTGTGCCCGGCTGCGACCGCGTGAAATCATCTTCCGCCCGCCAGAACTTCGTCCCCAGTTTGGCAACAGCCTCTGGCGGCAGGCCGATACCCGTATCGCACACACTGAACTGCACCCGGTTATGCTGCCGGCCAGCCCGCAGCGTGACAGTGCCCCCCTCTGGCGTATATTTGTAGGCGTTGCTCACCAGATTGGTCAGCACCTGCAACAGCCGGTAATAATCCACATACATGTCGGGCAAGTCCGGCTCGACTTCTTCGACAAACCGGTGGCCGCGCTCGTTGATCTGTGGCAGCGTGTTGTCCTTGACGGCCTGGAAAATATCCGCCACGCTCACATGAGTCTCGTTCATAAAGAAATGACCGCTTTCGATGCGGCTGATGTCCGACAGATCGCTGATGAGCACTTCCATGCGCTTGACGGTGTTGGCAATGCGTTCGAGAAACTGCATCTGACGCTCGTCCAGCCCATCGCGCTGCATCAGCATGAGCGACGCATAACCGCCGATGCTGGTCATGGGCGTTTTCAGGTCATGGGCAACAACCCCAACAAACTCGCTCTTGGCTTTGTCCGCCGCCCGCACCGCCGCATACAGCCGCCCGTTTTCAATGGCGACCGCCGCACGGGCGACAATGCGCTCGACCAGATCCTGCTGCTCATCGGTGAAGGTCTGACCCGGCTGCGGGTGCAGCACCACCACCCCAAACACCCGATGCTCGCGCAGCGCCGGGACAATCAACGCATTGTCGTCGACGGTGACCGATTGGCCGCTTTGCGCGACAGCGGCGATCTGCGGATAGCGGTCGTTCAGCACGGACGGGATACTGCCATCATCCACCGCGCCATAACTGTAGCGCGCCTGTGCCAGCGGCGAATCGCCATCAAGCAGGCCCATATAGCCCCCCGCCGCGTTCACCAACCGGCAGGCCCATTCCAGCGTATACTGCATGGCTTTTTCGGCGTCCAGCGTTTCGTTCAGCAGCATATCGATGCGTCGCAGCTGCTGCAATTCTTCGACACGCCGGGCCAGCGCTTCATCTGTCTCGGCAAACAGCAGCGCGTTATCCAGCGCGACCGCCGCCTGCCCCATCAGCGCATCGAGCGCCGCCAGGTCTTCCTCACCGAACAGGCCCGTGATGATCTTGTTATCCACATAGGCCACGCCGATGATATTGCCGCGCACCCGCAGCGCCGTCGCCATGATGCTGCGCAGGGCCTGCGCCACGATGCTGGCCTGCTGCGAAAAGCGGGGGTCTTCGGCGGCGTTGGTCGTCACGACCGGTTCGCCAGTATCCAGCACCTGATTGACGACGGTGCGGCTGAACTTAAAATTGTCGCTGTCCAGCGTCTGCTGATCGAAGTTGCGCGCGACTTTGACCGTCAGGCCGCCATCGTCGTCGCGCAGCATGAGGAAGCCACGTTCGGCGCCGGTAAGCTGGATAATGGCGTCCATGATCTGATCCAGCACCACCTGCAAATCCAGCGACGACCCCAGCAAACGGCTGATGTTGTACAGCGCCTCGAACCGGCCTTCTTTGCGGCGGTTCTTCTGATCGTCCTGCACCTGAATGAGCAGGTCATCGACTTTTTCGAGCTGGCGGTTGAAAAAATCCAGGTCGATGCGCCCGCCCTTTAACTGGCTGCGCAGCATGCTGATATTCTGGCGCAGGCTGGCAAGTTCACGCTCCGAATACGAGGAGGGTGTCGTATTTCGATTCATGGTCATAATCTTAAACCCTGATAGTAATCACAGTATTCGGTTATCGGGCAGCGTTCGCAATGAGGGCTGCGGGCGTTGCAGACCTTGCGTCCATGCTGAATCAGGTTGATATGAAACCCGTAGTAATCTTCCGGCGGCACGATGGCTTCCATCATCGGATGGGCTTTATCAGCGGTGACTTTGGGTGGCAGAAAGCCGATGCGCGTGCTGACCCGGTGCACATGCGTATCCACCGGGAAAGCCGGGCGACCAAATGCGAAACATAACACAATCGCGGCGGTCTTGGGGCCAACGCCGGGTAACTGGGTCAGCCATGCTTTGGCTTCGTCAATCGGCAACTCATTCAGAAAGTCGATGTCGAAATCGCCTTGCTCCGCCTGAATGATGCGCAGCACTTCCTGAATGCGCGGGGCTTTCTGATTGGCCAGCCCGGCCACGCGGATCGTGTCGGTCAGTTCGCGCGTGGGCGCATCGACCACGGCCTGCCAATCCGGGTATTTTGCTTTCAGCGCATCAAAGCCCCTATCGCGGTTGGTGTCATTGGTGTTCTGGCTGAGGATGCAGCTGACCAGTTCATCCATGGGTGGTGTATTCTTGCGCCACTGCGGCTGACCGTGCAGGTCCGCCAGCGCCACCGCGACCGGCCTGTATTTGGCCTGCCGCCGTTCAAAATCATCAATCATCTGAGCTGAGGTTTGGTTTTGGTCTGTCATACGTTTCATTGTACTGTGAGCGACGATTTGGAGGCAAGCACAAAAGCGGGGCGCTCCTGTTCCTTAATGAAGGGTACCCAACAGGGTTGCCGTTGCCACCCGTGTCACGCGGCCATCAGCCAGTGTCACTTTCCACGTACCGCTGCGGCTGCGGTCTGCACTGGTGACGATCACGGCGGTGTTGTCCTCGGTCCAGGCAACCGGCTGCAAAAAATTATTCACCGGCTGGGTCAGCACCGTCTGCCGCCGCTCCACCAGATCCACCTGCACAAATACAGTGCGCACCGACTGACTGGCACCGCCGAAGTCACTCACCTGTGCCAGCGCGTACACGGCCTGCGTGCTGTCCGGCGCGAGGACGATGCCGCCTGCCTGGGTGTAATTCGCCCGGCCCACGGCGTCTATCTGGCGCGTGGTTTCGGCCCCCAGGTTGGTCACGACCACGTCAAACCCGCTCAGGTTTTCCGCCAGGTGCAGCCGCAGCAGCAAACCCGCGCCGATCTCCGCAGCACAAAAACAGCCCGGTTCGCCCGGCAGCATGGCGGTTTCGCCAGTTTCCAGATCGACCGCGAACAACCCGGCATACTGCTGGAACGGCGTCACTTCGCCAATGCCATCCGGCTGGTAATCCATATACAGCAGGTCGGCATTACCGCTGAACGCAACCGGCAGCGCACGGATCGCGGGGCGTGGTCCATCCACCAGCACTTCACGCGGACTGCTGCCATCAATGCCCGCGATCCGGGTCGTGGTGACCAGCTGCCCGCCACCCTGTTCCGCCGTCAGCGTCCAGGCAATATACTTGCCATCGCCCGATAACACCCAATCGACACGCCGCGTATCCGCCAGCGGCTGAATAAACGGGTGATTGCGCACACGGCCATCTGCTGTGGCCAGCCGCACGCGATTATCCACCGGGTCATAGTACATCACGGCGCTGCCAAACACGGTATATCGCTCACCGCTGACAGCTACCGTGTCGATCTCACCCGTGTACATATCCACAAATTGCAGTTGATCCGGCTGGCCCCGCTGCAAAAACACCTGAACCGCAGTCTGCGCCTGACCCGTACCTGTCACCAGCAGCATACATGCCAGCACAAGCCCAAAGCTGACCCACATTTTAGGCTTCAACGTCAAGGACCTCCACCAGTTGAGGCAGCAGCAGTCCCGCTGGGCCGGTCAGCTTAATATCAGCAATCGGACTGATGGTGCTTGCTGCCGGATTAATTTCAATGATGGTGGCACCGTGCTGTTTAGCCAGGTGCGGCAGGGTCGAGGCGGGGCTGACCAGGCCGGATGTACCCACTACCAGCATCACGTCACAACGCTGGGCCGCGGCGGTGGCGTCCTGAATGGCGTGGGCGGGCAGCACTTCATGAAACCAGACTACATCCGGACGCACGAATTCGCCACAGTGAGGGCACTTCGGCGGGGTTTCGTCGTCGGCAGGGTCCAGCGTGGTCAGGTCGATCAGTGTCGGGTTGCCCTGGCAGTTGGCGACACATTTGCTGCGGGCAATATTGCCGTGCAGATGAATGATATGGGTGCTGCCCGCCTGCTCATGCAGGTCATCGACGTTCTGCGTGATGATGCGCAGCGAGGAAAAGCGCTGTTCCAGCCGCGCCAGCGCCAGATGCGCCGGGTTAGGCTGCACCGCCCCCAGCAGCGCCCGGCGATGCGCGTACCAATCCCATACCAGTTTGGGGTTACGCTGAAACGCCATTGGCGTCGCCAGTTCCTCCGGGTCATACTGCGCCCACAAACCATCGAGCGCCTCGCGGAATGTCGGGACACCTGATTCCTGGCTGACACCTGCGCCGGTCAGCACGGCGGGATGACGCGCACCGCGCAGCACATGCGCCGCCTGCTGGATCAATTCGCCATATTCAGTCATAGGTTGTCTTCAAACACCATTCAACTTGGGCCGCTTTAGCCTGCTGCGCATCACTGCGCCGCAAGGGCGACCCCGTCACTTACCGGCAAATGTTCATCGAATCGACAACAGGTATCAAGTATAAAACCTGGATGATTGCCCCGCTACCCGCATCGCAGTAATATGGATGAATGCTGGGTTAAAAGGGCTGTTAGACACATGACCGCTCAACTGCAATCCGTGCGCGAGCATATCTGGTATTTTCCACCTGACCCGGACGCACAATCCCCGCAGCCCGGTGTTGGGATCATTATCACCCCGAATGCGACTGTGCTGGTCGATGCCGGTAACAGCCCGCAGCACGCACGGCAGATTCGCACCGTCCTGCGCGAAATCGCCGCCCCGCCGGTGGCTTATATCATTTATACCCATCATCATTGGGACCATACCTTCGGGGCGCAGATCTGGGGCCAGCCGATTGTCGTCGCCGACGAGCAGTGCCGGACGCTGCTGCTGGAGACGTATGGCAGCCACACCCGCCACACACCGCATCAGGACGGCACGGAATCCGCTGCCAGCCTCGCTTCAGCTGCGACCCAGCGGGTTGTTGGCGACTGGAACGCATTCCGACTGGTGCCGCCGCACATCACATTCACCGGCAAACTGAGCCTAAACGTAGACGAACGGACCATCTCGCTGACTCACATTGGCGGCCAGCATGCACCCGATTCGATCATCGTGCGCTGTGATGATGTGCTGTTCCTGGGCGATTGTTATTACCCGCCCCCCATGTACCTGCGCGAACCGGAGGACACGCTGGACTTTGCGATGATTGAAGCCCTGTTAGCGGAACAGGCCGCCATCTATATCGACGCACACGGCCTGCCGCGCACGCACGCAGAGTTCGCGCAGCTGCTGGCCCAGGGTTAATGCACCGGCAGCGAAATTGTGACGCTGGTGCCCTGGCCAACGGCGCTGTGCAGGTCAATGGTGCCGTGATGCAGCGCCACAATACGCTGCGCCACCGCCAGCCCCAGACCTTTCCCACCCACAGCAAGCGCGTTGCTGCCGGTGAAGAACAGGTCAAACACATGGGGTAGTTCATCCGCCACCAACCCGCTGCCCGCATCCTGAACGACAATCGTCGCCTGCTGCGGCGTCGTCGCAAGCTGCATGGTCACCGGGCTGTCTGGCGGGGAAAACCGGAAGGCATTCGTGAGCACATTCACCAGCGCCAGACCCAGCAGTTTTTCGTCAAATTCAATCATGTGGCGTTCACCGGCTGCCCGAAAGCTGACATCCGTTTCATGAAAACAGACTTCCCTGGCTGACGAAATCGCCGACTGGCACAACTCCGCCAGATCCTGCGACACCGGGTCAAAATTGAGCGTGCCAGCTTCAAGCTTCTGAATCACCATGATATTGTCCAGCAGGTTATTCAGGCCGCGTACCTGCATCTGAATCGTGTCCAGATGTTCAACCTTGCGTTCGCGCGTCATGCGGTCTTCATAATGTTTCAGAATATCGGAGGAAGTCAGAATGGCTGCCAGAGGCGTACGCAGATCATGCGCGATGAGCCGAGCAAACCAGTTGTACAACGCCTCCAGGTCCGGGCGCGGTTTGGGTTCGACTCGATGGGACAGCCATTCTTCAATTGTTTGCCCGGACTGCTGGGCACGACCCTGAAGCTTAGCATAAAGACTGGCATTGAGGTCAATCTGTGTCATGCGGGGTGTGTGCCTGTCCTGATATGTCTGAGTGTGATAATTTGTGGGAAGCGCATATTAAGACTGCTGTCCGGGGACAACCGCTCAAAAATATTTTTTTTGTCTTAAATAAACCATCTTCTAAAGCGTGTTACCACTCATATAGTTCTGGGTCGTGACCGGCTGCATGAAAATGAATGCGCCGACCATCGTAACGGGACAGAGATGTCCATTTCCCAAATCGACTCATGCGGTTGGTGTTTTCGTCGACCTGCGGCGCGTTCAACGCCGCGTGGACCAGGAACAGTACAATGGCCCCCGACAGTGCCAGAGCAAAACCCGCCCCCAGCAAAAGCGCATTAAAATCGATAAACTCGAACATGTTAAACTCCTTTAGCTAATTAGAACATTCAAACCTTTCCGCGGAAAAACGTTGTTCGTTGCCTAAAGTATATGGATTTTGACGCCGATAAGCAAACATTTCGACGTTGTGCCGGGTCAACCCTCCCGTTATACTGTGTAGCAGCATCGGATTTTGAGGATATGAAGATGAGTGATATGCCCATTGACCCAGAGCTTTTGAAGATTTTGCGCTGTCCGGTTGCCGTCCATTTTGAAGACAAAACCGAAGACACCGGCAAGCTGGAACTGGTCAAGGGTGCCTGGCTGGTCAGTGCGGACTCCGGGTTCAAATATCCCATTCGCAATGGCATCCCGGTGATGCTGGTCGAAGAGGGTGAAAAATGGAAGGATGTCGCTGTCGAAGACCTGCCGGTGCCGCCGCCCGAAGCCTAAAAACCTGAACCTCGCTGCCCGGCGAGGTTTTTGTTATCTCCAAAATTGCCGTGCAATTGGCCTGATGCTATACTCTCAACTATAAATTCGCACAGCACAACAAGAAGTGGTGAGCCATGGCTGACTATACCTCCCATGAAGCGCCGGCCCACGAGGCCGCAGCACTCCCCGTGATGGTTCCCCAAAAGCTTATAGGCCGCGATGCCATCCTGAGCCAGCTTTACACCCGGCTGCGGGAGAACAAACCAGCGCTGGTCTATGGGGCCGCCGGGGTTGGGAAAACCGCACTGGCTGCCACGCTGGCTGCTGCCTATACGGAACAGCCGGGTGGCGTGCTGTGGCTCAATGTTGACGAGCCGACCATTGATCAGTTGATCGTGCGGGTAGGGCGCGCCTACGATATTGAAGATATCACCAACAGCGAACACCCCACCGGGATGATCGGCGCGGTCAACAGCACCCTGACCCAACACAAACCGCTGATCGTCTTCGATGGCCGGCTGAACGAAAATGTCATCCGCACGTTTATCGAGCGCTGTGCCGACAAGCTGCCCGTTCTGCTCATCAACCAGCAGGCATTCAGCGACGACTCGTGGACGTCATTTCATCTGGAACCCCTCGAACCGGCTCATGCCAGTGCCCTGTTCAAGCAAACGGCTGGCCTGAGTGCTGAGCCAGACGCTGATGTCGACCGGCTGGCGCAGACCCTGCGCTACGTGCCGCTGGCGCTGGTGCTGGCCGGTGCGACAGTCCGCACCAGCAAACTAGCCCCGGTACAGTATCTGAACACGCTCACACAGATACCCGGCTATACCAACGTCGACCCGGCCCTGATCGCGCTGACCGCCGCCTTTCGCAGCCTCAACAGCGCCTTGCAGGGGCTGATGATCATGATGGGTGCAACGTTTCGCGGCGAAGCATCGGCGGAACTGCTGAGCAAAGTCGGCAACGCGCCACAAGCAACCATCGAGCAGGCGATGAAAATCCTGAGCCAGCAAAACCTTGTCGAAGTCACCCAACGGTATGGGTTGCCCTACTACCGGCTGCACACACTGGCGCACAAATTCGCCCAGACGCTGGCCGGTGAGCAGCGGCTGAATGATCTGCGCGGCAAAATTCGGGATGCGCTGGTCGAAGATGCCGAACGTTACAGCAGCGACCCGGACGAAAACAGCTACAATCATCTGGCCGCCCAGATGGACAATTATATGGCGGCGGCCCTGTGGTCCGTCGAGCAGAATACCCTTGAGACACCCAACCGGGTGGCCGTAGCACTGATGCATGCCGATGAGTTTGTCGGTGAGCGCGGCTATGTTTACGAGCTGCTGCGTCTGCGGCGATTGGCCGCAACCTCAACCACCGCCTTCCCCGCCTCCGACCTCGCCCCGCGTCCGGCGTCCTCACCTTTCCGCGAGCCTGTCATGGCCGACAATGATATGGATGAGGATGAAGACGAAGACGACGAGGAAATTGAGGATAGTTACGACGACGGCGACGATTATGACGATGAAGACCTCGACGATGACGCTGATGACGAGCCGGACGAGGACGAAGACGAGGATGACGACCTCGATGATGAAGACGAATATGACGCTTATGCGTATGGCGACGAAGAGGAGGACGAGGACGACGAAGACGAGGAAATCGAGCCGCCCGCCTTTATCAGCGATCTGTTCCGCGAAGACGCCGACGATGACCTGACCTATGACGAGGATGAGGACGACATTGACGAAGTCTTTATCCCCGAAATCCCGGCCTCCTACGCGGCAGATGATGAAATCCCCGAAGGCGATATTCCGGCGCTGCGGGCCGCCCTGATGTCGGCGCGGCAGGCCCGTGACACAGACCGCCAGATCGAACTACTGGAAGCACTGGGCCGCGCTCAGGTCGATGAAAAGCTCGATAACGAAGCGATCAGCACCTACAACGAACTCGTCACCCTGTATGAAGAAGATGACGAGAACGAAGAAGCGCTCCTCGAAACGCTCGATACGCTGACCACCCTGATGGTCAAAACCGAAAATGCACAGCCAGCGATCCTGCATGCCAATCGCGGTATTCAACTGGCGCAGGAACTGGGCGACAACGATACACGGATGCACATGTCGATTGCCCTGGCCGACGCCCGCCAGCTGATCGGAGAAAGCGCCGCCGCCGAAACCGCCTATACGCAGGCCCTGCAAATCGCCCGCAACACCGGCGACAAACAAAATGAGGCGCTCATCCTCTACAAGCTGGCTTATGCGCAGCTCGATAACAGCGACCCCGAAGCCGCCAGCACGACCTGGGAGCAGGCCCTGAATTTATTCCGGCAGCAGGGCAAGCGCGATTATGAAGGGAAGGTCCTCGGCGGGTTGGGAACGGCCTACGGCGAACAGGACCGCTGGAGCGAAGCCAGCCGCTTCCACACCTCCGCGCTGCATATCGCGCGTGAAGTGGGCGACAAAACCGAGGAAAGCCTCCAACTGAGCAATCTGGCTTATGCGGCAGTGCAAGCGGGTGATCTGGCGCAGGCCGTCCTCAGCTATCGACAGGCCCTGCACCTGGCTTACCAGAATGATGACCGCGAATCGATCGTCAGTACCATCGTTGATCTGGCCGGATTGCTGGTGAAAAGCCCCCGCCATTTAAGCATTGCGGAGCTGCTGGTGAACGATGCGCTGGAGCTGGAACCTCATGACCGGGACCTGAGCAGCCTGAAGACGCGTATCGAAGGTGAACTGGCGATGCACGCGGCCCAGGGCGCGGAACAAAAACCTGTCAACGGCAGCGCCCGTGATTATGCCGCCAATGCTTATGCGCTGCTTAGCGGCTGAGTTCGGTCAGCGAGTGGACGACCGCGTTATTGAGCATAATCTGCTGCAAGTCGGGGCGGGTGTGCAGGCTGCTTGCTATGGCACGCAGGGTGTCCGCCGCCTGTTTATACCATTGACGCGCTGCATCCTGCTGTGGAGTGGCGGTACCGAGCGAATAATAGCATAACCATGCATAGCGTCCGCCATAGGTCAGTTCATAATCCAGCGCCTGATTCAGCGTATCCAGCGGCTGTCCCTGTTTCAGCGAATTTTCGGCAATCCCCTGCCACAGCAGACCACGCCCATACAGAATCAGGTTGTGTTCCTGACTATCGTGCACCAGTGACCGGGCACGATGCAGGCATTGTTCATAATCACCGACCATTGCCAGCCCAATCACCAGCGCCAGCTGAATACGCTGATCGACCATCGGGTTGGGTCGCTCGTTAGCGGCCATGTCGCGCAGCAGCCGCATGCCGTTGTCCGTCTGCCCCAGCGAGATCAGGCATAGGGCGCGGTTAATATGCAGCAGTGGGTCGCGATAGCGGATGCGCTCCTGAAGCGGCTCGGCTTCGTCGCACAATTCCAGCGCACGTTCATAGGCGAACAACGACCGGTAGATGGTCGCCATCTGCCGCAGGTCGAGAATCTGATAATAGGTGTTGTCATCCTTGCGGTTGGTATCCAGCACCCGTTCGCAATACGAAAGCGCGGTGGCAAAATCCCCCCGGTCCAGCGCCACCGTACTGAGCACAGACAGCACACGCGCCATCTCGCGCTGATCGCCCGCCTGCTGCGCGAGGGTGAAGGCTTCCTGTTCGTAGACCATGCTTTCATTCAGCTGGCCGCGCGCCCGGAACAACATGCCGAAGGTCCGCAAAATAGCCGCGTGCAACCGCACATTATCCTTTGGCAGCATACTGTTGGCACGGTTGAGGGCGTCGAAGGCTTCGTCGTAGCGGCCCAGGTTCAGGTGGGCAATACCGAGCGTGCGGGCAGCGGTCAGCTTTTCCTCGACCATTGCCCCTTCCGGCATTTCCCCCATTAACATAAGCGCAGTCTGGCTGGACGCGCTGGATTCTTCGTACCGGTCCAGCGAATCGAGCACCTGCCCTTGCAGCATCCACAAGGTGCCCACCATTTCGAGGGCGATCTCGCGCGGGACTTCGCGGGCGGCGTCCAGTCCTTTTTCGATCATGGACAGCGTTTCCTCCAGCAGACCACGCTGGAAGCGGTCTTTGGCCGCACTGACGTAGGTCACCAGCGCATCACGATTCTGCCGGCTGTGGTGATAATGATCGGCCAAGGTTTCCAGATATTCAGGCCGGGTAGCTACGCGTTCTTCCAGCCAGGCCGCAATATTCCGGTGGTAAATTTCCCGATTCTGGCGCGTGAGCATGGAATACACGACCTCGCGGTAGAGCGTATGCCGGAACTGAAATTCCAGTTCACGCTCGAAGTCGCTCTCTGGCACCTGCACGATGATGCCACGCGCCTGCAGGTCCGCCAGTGCATTTTCGACATCTTCACCGTCGATCAGCCGCGCAACCGCCCCCGGCCAGAAATTCACCCCAATTGCCGATGCCATCTGAATCACCTGCCGCGTCACGGGCGACAGTTCGTCCAGCCGCGCCTGAAAGATCGCCACCAGGCCGCCGGGCATTTTGGAGCTGCGCATAGAATATTGCAGCCGGTTGATTCGCCAGCGATTCTGGCTCGTCATTTCAATAATGCCGTTGTCGAACAGCATGTAGATAAATTCCTCGACAAACAGCGGGTTGCCCTCGGCACGGCTTCGAATCAAGGCCGGTAATGTTTCCGGGATGCTGTCAATCTGCTGGAAGACCGCGCCAATAATGTGATCAATGTCCGCATCTTCGAGGGGGTCCAGCTCAACGACGTGATAGCCTTCGAGCGACCGCATATAATGGGTGGCATGATCGTCAAAATCGGGCCGGGCCGCCCCCAGAATGACGACTGGAAATTCAACCAATTCCAGCGCGATATACTCCAGCAGACCGAGCGATTCGTGATCCACCCATTGCAGGTTATCGACCGCAATCAGCAACGGGCCGGCCTCCGCCATCCCCCGAAACCAGCGAGCAATCATGGCACTGGCGACGTGTTTCTGGTCGGGGCCGCTCTTTTGCAGGGCGCGCACGTGTGGGCTGTTGGTAAACCCGTAGCCAGCCACAAACCCAATCGCATGGGCGGTGGCCTCAGTATCCGGATGATCCCACCCAGCCCGCACAAACTCGACAATACGCTGCTCGATCACATCCGGCGCCGTATCGTCTTTCAGGTTGCAATTGGCGGCCAGAAAATCTTGCAGCAGGCTGTAAGACCCATTCTTCTTCTGATAATTACCCACCATCACGATCTGGCGATACTGAGAGGTGTTATCGAGGATTTCCTGTAACAGACGGCTTTTGCCCAGGCCAATATCACCGTAAATCGTGAGAACGGCAGCCCGCGCTGTCTGCCGGGCATCCTGAAGCGACTGCTTCAGCAAGGCCAGTTCCTGCGCTCGCCCGACAAACGCTGTCTCGATTTTGGCGATGCTGGTTGAGGTAAGCTGAGTCGGGCGCTGCTCTCTGTGCCCGATGATCCGGTAATGTTCGATCAGCGCGTCGAAGCCCTTCAGGTCGACCGCCGGGCGTTCTTCGGTGGCAAAATGATTGCGCACCCGGCGATAGGTCTGGGCATCGACCAGCGTTTCGCCTGCATTCGCAATGCCTTGCAGCCGGGATGCCAGATTCGTCGGCGCGCCCAGGGCCAGCAGGCTTTTGTTTTCGTCGCTGCCAAAATAGCCGACGACGGCGCGCCCGGTGCTGATGCCGATTCGAACGCTAAATTCCATGTCATACTTGAGATAGATTTCCTGTGCGAACCGCACCAGAATGCTGTGGATCTCCAGCGCGCAGTTTACCGCCCGCAGCGCATCGTCTTCCTGGCTGTGCCGGGTTCCAAAAAAGGACAATACCCCGTCGCCCAGATACTGCCCGACAACCCCGCCCCACTCGCTGACCAGCCGCGCCACCTGATTATGCGCCGCGCCGATTGTCGCCTTCCAGTCATCCGCCTCCAGGCTCTGGGTCATCTCCGTCGAATCGACAATATCAACGAACATGATCGTCACCAGCCGGATTTCATCGCCGCCTTCCAGCTGCGGGGCCGCCATTTCCGGCGTCGTCTGGATAGCGCGAATTTTGTCGTAAATGGCGATGATAATCTGGGTATAGGCTTCTTCGCTCAAAGATTCTCGCAGCGCGAAAATCTCGGCCAGCGTTGCGCGCAGCCGGACAATTTGCAGTGAACTGTCACTCATAATCACTTACGGTGATAATGGCAGCCAGAACCCAAAACGGCTGCCCACGGCTTCGGTACTGTCGACCCACACCTCACCCCGGTGGCGTTCGACAATGGTTTTGACCAGATTAAGGCCAATCCCATAACCCTGTTCCTGCGTGCCGGGTGGGCGGTAATAGGGCTCGAATAAGTGGGGGATATAGTCCGTGCCGATGCCAATGCCATTATCTTCCACAATAAAATGAAAACGGGAATCATCACTATAGGCATTTACGGTGATCTGCCCTTTTTTCGGCGTATATTTGATGGCATTTGATAAATAGTTTTCCATCGCCTCACCGATCAGTAGTGGGTCCACAACCAATGTAAATATTTGATCCAGGTTCAGGGTCATATCAATACGCTGCTGCTTGCGCGCCGCGAGTGGTCGCACGCGCTCGACCACCGTCCGAATCAGGTCTTCAGGGTCAATCTGTCGCTGGTTGGACGCGCCGGTCTGCATCAATTCATCCAGCAGCACATCCATGCGTTCGGTCGCCTGGCCGATGATCTTCAGATACTGCGGTATATCGCCGCCCACCTTCAGCGGTTCCAGATCCAACTCTAGCATATCACGGGCGCTGGAAATTAACGAAACCGGGTTACGCAGATCGTGCGAGACAATTTTGAGCATCTCATCCTTGAAACGGTGCAGGTCGTGCAGCGTCGTGATGTCGTGCATCAGCAGCGTATAACCCTGCATCTGGTGTCCCGTTGCCCATGTCCCAACCGTCACCTGATAATCACGCCCGCGCTCATCATCGCGCACCTCAAACGTCCAGGGGTCGCCACCGGGTGGCTGCTGATCGATGATCCGCTGTACCGGAGCCAGTATGTGGCCTCGTTCCTCATCGCCAATAAACTCGCCGAGCATATGCCCCACCAGCGCAGACCGGTCCAGTGGATGCGTACTGCCCAACAAGTCGAGAACACCGTCATTGATGAGCAGGATTTTGCCCCGATGATCCAGCACGAACAAAATCTCTGGCAGCGCCCTCAGAATCGCCTCAAGCTGGTGCTGCTGCGCCTGAGTCTGATGAAACAACTGCGCATTGCGGATCGCCACCGCCGCCTGATTGGCGATGATCTGGGCCATATCCAGGTCGTGGGTATCGAAGTGACTGGCGTCAGGATGCGCCAGCGTCAGCACCGCGATCACATGGTTATCATGCATCAAGGGCACACACAGTACAGAACGCATCGGCTCCGTATCTTCGGGGAACACATGCCAGCGCTCATCGGATTCGGTGTCGTATACAATCGTTGCCTTGCGATTGCGAATGACCCACCCAGCCAGCCCGGCGTCGATGACCGTGCGCAACGCCACGATTGACTCATCGCGGTTCAGGTTGCGCATCAGGAAGATATGATCCCAGTCAATCTCGTTTTCGCCATGCAAAAACAGGCTTGCTTTGGCGCCGCCGACAGCCCGTGACATAAGCGCCATCACCTGACGCATCACCGTCTGCAAATCAAGCGACGTCAAAAGCTGAGAAACCTCGGCCAGAAGCTTCAGGTCTTCGATAGTGGGTTGTGGCTGCGCATCAATCGAGGCCATAGGACATACCGTTTGCCAACTCTGATTCTACTGTAACACACAACTGTGTTTGCAATGTGTCAAAGTTTTTGCTCTTTTACAGTGAAATTGGATTGGTCAGCAGACCGGCCAACAAGTCGACACAGGCCTGAACGTCGTTGACATCAACCGTCTCGCTGGTGGTGTGAACAAACCGGCACGGGATGGAAATGCAGCCGCTGGGCACACCGGCGCGGGCCAGCTGAATCGCCGCCGCATCAGTGGTGCCGCCGGTCAGCAGTTCAAGCTGATACGGGATGCCATCCGCTTCGGCGCGTTCGACCATCCAGTCGCGGACTGCCGGTGGCACAACCAGCCCGCCATCATGAATTTTGATGGCTGCGCCCTTGCCCAGCTTGACGGCCATTTTCCAGCTTTTCAGTTCGTCGCCGCTGCCGGTCACATCCAAGGCGATGCCAACATCCGGGTCAACGCCATGTGCTGCCGTCCGTGCCCCGCGCAGGCCGACTTCTTCCTGCACACTGAACACAAAGTAACATTCGTTCGGAGCCTGCTTGTTCAGCTTGCGCATGGCCCCGATCGCCACCGCACAGCCGATGCGATCATCCATTGACTTGGCGATCAGACGGCTGCCGCGTTCTTCCATCTCGCGCCACATCCCCGCCGGGCTGCCGGGCTGAATACTGGCTGCGCCATTACCGGTGCTGACGTCGATATAAAAATCATCCAGATTCGGCACACTGGTCCGGCCTGCGCCAAACTGATCGTGGACCGCAATCACACCAATGGTGCCGTCTTCAAAGCGCACCCGGTTGCCCGCCAGCGTGGAATGAATCAGCCCGCCAATGTTGGTAAACCGCAGATAGCCGCTTTCCGGCTCCGCATAAGTCGCCATCACGCCGATCTCATCCATGTGGGCCGAGATCATCACTTTTTTGCCGCCGCTGCCCACGCGGCAGATCAGGTTCCCCAATGGATCAACGGTGATCTCGTCCGCCAGGTCCGCCACTTCTTCCTGAATCAAGGCGCGGATGTGATGTTCGTAGCCCGATGGCCCCCAGGCCTCCACCAGTTTTTTAATCAGGTCTTTCACAGTGCCAATCTCCCAGTTGAATCAGACAGAGAAAAATCGTTTGCGTTCACATCATCACACATAGCGTCTGAAGCAAAGCGCCCGTTGCTGGACGCAGCACGCTGCATCCCTACTTTGCACCTTTGCGTCTTTGCGTTTTTCTTTTCTTCCGTTGCCTATCGCGCCAGCACAGCCGTCGTCAGGTTGTGGAGCGCCGCCTGCACCAGCCGCAGCGTATGGTTATAGTCATCGACATTCAGTATCGCCCGTGGGCTGTGAATATAGCGGCAGGGTACCGATATCACCGCGGACGGCACGCCGCTGTCAGAAATATGAATCGACCCGGCATCGGTGCCGCCACCGCGCGCCGTCTTCAACTGATACGGGATGTCGTTCGACTCGGCAGTTGACCGCAGCCACTTCAGCAGGCGTGGGTCGGTAATCATGCTGTTGTCCATCGCCGTCAGCGCCGGGCCATCACCCAGCCGTGTCGTCGGGTTCGGCTGCTCATGGTCATCGGGCTCCGCAGTTGGGTTCGGCAGATCATGCGCCGTTGTGCCTTCCAGCGCAAAGGCCAGATCAGGCTGAAGGATACGAGCCGCCACCGCCGCACCGCGCAGGCCGATTTCTTCCTGAACGGTAAAGGCCGCCAGCACATCCACCGGATATGGCCCGCCTTGCAGCACATCCACCAGCAGCGAGCACCCGACCCGGTCATCAAAGGCTTTGCCCAGCCGCATTTTCTCGCTCATTTCAACATAGCTGCTGTCGAAAGCGATAATTTCGCCGGGTTTGACCTGGCCGCTGGCGCCGTCCTTATTACTGGCCCCAATGTCGATGCGCAGGTTATCGAGCTTGACGGTGTTCTGGTCACGGTTCATGTGGATGGGTGTCCAGATAATGACGCCCGGCAGCTTCTTGTCGCCCACCTTCACCCGCAGCCCCGGCAGAATGCGCGCGTCGATGCCGCCGACGTTGGTAAAGCGGATCAGCCCGTCGCTGTCGAAGCCTTTCACCATAAAGCCGATTTCATCCATATGCGCAGCGATCATGATGCGCGGACGATTCGCGCCATCGGTCCCCGGCTTGACGGCAGTGACGCTGCCCAGCGCGTCGATGCGAATGCGCTCCGCATGGCCATCAATCGCATTCAGGACCACTTTGCGAACGGCGTTTTCCTGCCCGGATACACCAATTGCTTCAGAGAGTTCTTTCAGTAACATAGGTTCCCTTTTTCACACGCTGCTATATCCATGTGTGGCACCACCCCAACGGCGGCGCCCAGATCACGTCCAGTAAACCCAGTTGCCCGGCTGGTCAGCAAAACTATCCAGACAGGAAGACGAGCAAAATACCAGGCCGACCTCCTCGACGCTGTGTGCCGCGCACACGGGCAGGCGGCAGTTGTGGCACCGCCGGACCAGCCCCGTTTCGGATGTCACCGAACATTTCGAACAGGTCAGGTATTCCTTGTAGACAAAAACCGGTTCCGGTTCGGGCGGCGCTTCCTCCACTTCGAGGCCGGATTTCTCATGAACCTGCGCCAGTGCTTGTTCCGCCGCGACCACAAATTCCGCATCCTGCCCGGCTTTGATGATCGTTTGCAGCGGTTGCAGCGCCAGCACAAACCCAATGTCGCCCAACACGCGGATCACATCCAGCTTAAGCAACCGCATCATATCGCCATCATGCCGGATCACGCTCTCGATTTCGGCCAGCTGCTGCTGCACACTCGCCTGCTGGGCCGCCGATAACGCCGGGTCTTCAAGCTGAGCCTGAAGCTGGTGGCGCAGCTTTTCCATCCGAGGAATCAGCCGGGCATCGGGCCGGGCGGGTTCGTCCAGCACCGTGACTAGCGCCAAGCATCCGCGTGAATCGCCAATTTCCCCCAGCGCCACCGCCGCCAGCCGCCGCAGATACAGCGCAGTCGTCTGGTCACGCAATATGCCGGATAACGCCGGGATCGCCGCCGGGCTGTGAGTCTCACCTAACTGCCGGATAAGTTCCCGCTTGTGTTTGTCGTCGGCAGCAGGCAGCGCCCGCAACAGCGATTCAACCGTCATGGCTATCCAGTTCCAGTCGGTCGTCGAGCGAAAACCCGTCAAAAAACTGTTTCAGGAAATCCAGCTTCGACAGCCCGGATTCATCCCGCAGCCGGTACAGTTCCGCCCGCGTCAGGTTTTCATCAAATGCCGCCGTGGCCGCCTGCAAATAAACCACCCCGGTTTTGCCATCCAGCGCGTCGGCAATCCGCTGGTGATGCCAGGGCAGCAGCGCATTCGGCAGCGCATCCCGCGTGAAATAACCCGCATCGAGCGTTTCGGATGTCTGGCGGACCAGCGCACCACCCACCGCAACCGCCGCGAACAACACGGTATGGTCATTACCGGTTCGCCAGCGTGGCATCGCATATAACCCGACCAGCCGCGTCAGCACGACCTCAAGACCCGTTTCCTCATGTGCCTCGCGGATCGCCGCCTGTGCTGCTGTTTCACCGGGTTCGATCTCGCCGCCGGGCAGCCCCCACACCGCGAAATCTTCCCGCTGCTGCAAGACGATTCGCCCTGCGTCATCGATGATCGCCACACTGACGCCCAACCCGGCCATGCCTAAATGCCCTTGACTTCCTGCGCCTTCAGGTCTTCCCAATCAATGGCCGTCATAAAATCCGCATCCAACCCCGCGATAAACAGCGCCATCAGACGCCCTGCCCGCTGGATGTCTTTCAGGTCGAGTGTTTCAACTGGCGAGTGCATGTTGCGGATCGGCACTTCCAGCAGCGACGTGGGAATGCCTTCCACCGCCACCTGAATCGCCCAGGCATCCGTGCCACTGGCCCCGACGATCAAATCATCCTGCACTTTGATTTCGTTCTTTTCGGCGGTTTCCTTGATCTTCTTGTACAGGCCGGGGTGGAAGTTCTGCCCGATGCCAATGCCCGGTCCGCCGCCCATCTCGGTGGCGGTGTCGCTGTCGACGCCTGGCTGTGCTGCAAACGTCACGTCCAGCGCAATGGCAATATCAGGCTGGATATGATGCGCTGCGGTCCGCGCACCATACAGGCCGGTTTCCTCCTGAACGGTGGCCGTTGCGTACACATCCCATTGATGCCGCATCCCCTGCAACTGCTGCAAACAGACCGTCACCGCCGCCACGCAGGCGCGGTCGTCCATCGCTTTACCGGCGACCTTGCCATTTTGCAGTTCGATCATGGGGACATCCACCGTAATCAGGTCGCCAACCCGCACCAGTTCGGCGACTTCGGCAGCCGGAAGCCCGACATCAATCACCAGATCATCGAATGTAGGATACTTGTTGCGCTGGCTGGTCTGGAGCATGTGCGGCGGTACGGTCGCAACCACACCGGGCAGCGGACGCTTGCCATGAACCATGACCGTTTGTGCCGGCATGATACGGTTATCGACACCACTGATGCGATGCACGTAGATAAACCCGTCGACCACATCCCGCACCATCATGCCGATTTCATCCATATGCGCGGCCAGCATAATCCGGCGCGGCGGATCAGTCGGGTCGGTGGCACGCTTGATGGCGATCAGGCTGCCCAGACCATCCTGCTCTATCTCGTCGGTGATACCCGCCCAGGCCGTGCGAATCACCTCCCGGATAGGCCCTTCATGACCGGACGGCGCATGTGATTCAACCAGTGACTTTAAATGCTGCTTCAGATCAAACAAGGATGACATTCCTCCGTTGGTAAATCAGGCTCAACTGACCGGTGTCTCGGTATCCGTTGGGAAGAACGGAATAGTCGTCGACGTCGGCGGTACGGCTGGTGTGTCGCTCGGCGGCGGTACAGGCGTGTCACTGGGTGGTGGCACGGGTGTGTTGCTCGGCGGCGGCACAGGGGTATTGCTCGGTGGTGGCACCGGCGTATTGGAAGGCGGTGGAATGGGTGTATTCGACGGCGGCGGGATCGGAGTCAGGCTGGGTGCCGGAGTCGAAGTTGGGATAATGGGTGGTGGCGCGAACGTCGGCGGCAGAACCGATGTCGGCAGCACACCCGGCGGCGTAAACTGGATCGGTGTCGGCAGCAGCGGGCTGCTCGATGTCGCCGTCACAAACGACGGGACGGTCAGCGTCACCGTCGGGGTCACGCTTGGCTCGCGGGTCTGCGCGGTCGCGGTCGGCGTGCGTGTGGTCCGTATGGCCGATGGCGACTGCGGTGCTACGCTCCACAACACAAACCCAATACAATAAAATGGCAGAGTCAGCAAAATAATGCTGAACAGAGCGATGCGCAGATTGCGACGACTGCCATCCGATGAATCAAAAATTTGGGACATAGAATGTCGTCCGTATCAAGCTTGTTACAGAACCAAACTATACCACAACGACTGTATCAGGGGTAATAGCAGCGCACGGCGAACAGAGGGGAAAAACCCGAAAACGGAGGGGTTAATCGGCATCCAGCGACGCCAGCCGGTTGGAAGCCTGCCGGGCAAATTCTGCATTGATTTCGAAACCCACAAAATGCCGCTTCAGGCGTTTACAGGCGACGGCTGTTGTGCCGCTGCCGATAAACGGATCAAGCACAATCTGACCTTCGTGAGTTGTCAAACGAATCAAAAATTCCATCAGGCTGAGGGGCTTCTGCGCTTCATGAAGGCGCATCTCACCAGTCTGGAACCAGAAATTATCCAGCACATTGGACGGCAGCCGGCCATCAATCAGGCAGGCTTCCACATTGACCGCGCCCACCCCATTTTCAAGCACCGTATCGGTGAGCGTGCGGGGATAGGGTTTGAACAGCCAGGCAATTGGCTCCCATCGCGGTGCCAGATTACCGAGCCGCCAGCCTCGCCAGTGACGTGCCTCGGTATGCAATCCTCGCTTTTCCAGCACCGTGCTCAGCCGCTGGGCCCGATGATGGGCAGTGGGCTTTTGCCAGGCAAAAATATCGCGCAGCAAAAAGCCGCAGTCCTCCAGGGCGATGATCGCGCGGTGCAGGGTGCGGCGCGCGCCGAAGATCAACAGGCTGGCCCCGGCTTTCAGCTTGGGGTAGACCTGCCTCGCCCACCGGTAACACCAGTTCTGGTATTCCTGCGGGATACGGCGATCATTCTGGTTCCACCCACGAATGGGCTTGCCGCGCCGTTTGAACGCGCTTTTGCCCACCTGCGCGGGCGACTGGCCCAGCAGCCCGGCATTGGTATTCGGATGTAGCACATCCCAGTCATCCAGGTTGATACCATAGGGGATATCCGAAATCATGCAGTGAATGCTGTCATCGGGCAGCCGGGGCAGGTGCTCAAAGCAGTCTCCGAAAACAATGCGATCATGATAGGGTTGTAGAATATCTGACATAAGTGATAGTTTATGCACGACAAATAATTGTTCAACAGTTTAAAATAACATATAGCGCTTAAGCTTACGAGAAGGAATGTAGCAAGTCTTTCATCGGAAATATGTTGATACTAAACAAATAGCGGCTGGAACTGAATCAAAAACGGGTATATCCAATGTGGCGATACACCCGTTTTAATAATCAGCAAATCATCAACGAACCGTAAACGAGCAGCTGCCTGTCTGAACCGGGTTTGCAGTACCGGGGCCGAAGGTATCGTAGCCATCATCCACTGCCGTGCGCCAGGTCACCCGATACGTGATTTCGTGCGGACCGGAAGTCAGCGGGCCAGCGGGGACGTACCAGTAAACATAGTAGTTGCCATCACCCTGCTGCCGCGTGGTGGTGCGATACTCGCGCCAGTTCGACAGCGGAACGCCATCAATCGCCACTTCGTAGTTCACGTTGTCGATATGATCCTGAATTTGCGCCTCGGTCTTGGCAAACCAGCTCCACCAGATATCGATGGTTGATCCGGCGGCAAGATTGGTTGGGGCCGGGCGGCCATAGGATGTGTCGTTACAGTAGGCCAGCACATCCACGCCCTGCTGGGCCGAAGCGCTGCCTTCGCCACCCACTCCGGCAAGCAGTGTTGCCGTCGCGCCGATATTCAGGCCGGGGGTGGTCGTTGTGCCACCGGTCGCTGTGGATGCCAAACCGGCTGGTGTACGAGTCGCTGCAACAACCCCACCGACCAGCGCCGTCGCCGTTGCGTTGATCGAATCAACGTTGATGATCGGCAGGAAAGATGTTGCTGTCGCGCCAGATTCACTGACGGTTTGTGCGTCGGTCGGCGTGACCGGCGTGGGCGACACCACCGAGCGTGGCGGGGTCGGCGTCACGGTTCCGCCGCCCAGAATGGAAGTTGGCAGCGGTGTCCCCAGAGCCAGCGCGGTCAGGTCCGGCGAGGGGGTCAGAGAAGGCAGTGGCGTGGGGGTGTCTTGCAGCCGAATCAAATCGGTCGCAATCCAGCCTTCGCGGCCATCTTCCAGCTGGATATTCAGCCAGTTGCCCTCGTTGTTCTGGCCCAGCACCTCGACACTGGTACCGGGTCGCAGCGCCTCGAACGCCGAAAAGCTAACCCCTGGTCCCTCGCGTACATTGACCGTGTTGATCGACGCAACAATGCCCATAATGGGCGGAATTTCGGTGGGTGTCGGGGTATCGGATGGCGTGGGTGGTACCGGTGATTCTGATGGTGTGTAGGTGAATGTTGGCAGCGGCGTCCGTGACGACACGGGTGTCGCCGTAAAACGCGGCGTCATGCTTACAATCGGCGCCAGCGTGGCCGTTGCCGGAATCGAGCTGACTTGTGTCGCATTGCCTGAACAGGCGGCCAGCAAACCGCCCAGAATCAACACCAGATATTTGCGCATTTCGAATTTATGTATATACCAATTGTCTAACCGAATCTCTGCTGAAGAATAGCAGCAAAGCAGCGGTTGCGCAAAGAGTACCCCGGTGTTAAAAGGCTTAAGTTGACACAGAATTGCTTTCAACCTACTATAAAAAAGTCTTCTTATGTTTGAATTTTAGTTCGAACATTTATCCCTCAAGGAGCCTCTATGCGGTATAAATCACGTTCTATTCTCTTTGTGGCACTGTTTGCGATCTTAATGTTGACGATTCCGTCAGCACTGGCTCAGGAAACATTTGGCCTGAGCGCTGAAGATTTCGCTTTATTTTCTTCCCCGAATGTAGATGCAGACTCACTCGGATTTGATTTTGCCGTCGACCTCAACATCACCGGCGCGCCCGACGAATCCGTGACAATGGCACTCACCGGAACAGGCGTGATCGGTATGGATGCCGCCGGGATGCCCGTCGCAGATGTTTCCGTGACAGGGACTTCCACCGAAGCGGGCACCAGCACCCCGGTTGATTTACAGTTCCGTCTGGTGGATGGCATTCTGTACATGAACCTGGGTGATGGCAGCGGCTGGATCGGCCAGCCAGCAGACAACATGATGGACAGCCTGCCGGTTGACCCGACAGACCTGGGCAGCATGAGCGAAGACCCCGAAGCGATGGCCGCTATGGGTGAGATGATGAGCGCGCTTGCCGATATGGAAGTCAGCCAGTACATCACCATCAGCCGCCTCGACGACATGAACAATCAGGCTCATTTCCAGCTGAATGTTGACCTGTCGGGCTTCCTCTCGTCGGATGCTTTCACGCAGATGATGGGCGCCGCTGGCAGCATGACCGGTGACGAATCGATGGCGGGCATGGGCATGATGATGGCGATGATGTTCCAGAACATGACGCTGTCCTACGATCAGTTCGTTGATCTGGCTGACAACCGCATTCGTCAGGGTGTTGTGGACTTCGCCATGAGCGTGGACCCGGCGATGATGGGTGCCAGCGACAGCGACGCCGAACCGGTGAACATCGCGTTCACGCTGGATGTCAGCAACCTTCAGTATGACGTGCCGGTGAGCGTGACCGCGCCGGAAGATGCAATGGTGATCCCTGACGCAGCCAGCGCAGGCTGATTGCACCCGCAATTTTGAGCACGACCGGACGGCGGCTATAATGGTCGCCGTCTTTTATTTGGGCACCCACCTGAGGAATCGCACATGATCTGGGCGCTGCTGATCTGGCTGCTGCAACCGGTAACGCTGCCGGACACACCCATCGCCATAACCCTGTCGGCCAATGATGGCCCGCTTGATGTGCAGTACAGCGGCACCAGCGATGAAATTATTGATGTCATGGCCCACAGCCTCAGTGATGAACCGATTGACGTCACGCTGGAAATTTTGCTGGATGAGCAGCGGATCGCCTTTAACGACGATCATGATACCAGTGTGCAGGGCCTGAAACCACAGGATGCCGCCATCACCAATCTGCGGCTCCCGGCAAATGGCGACTATACCCTGCGCGTGCACACCTTCAGCGGCGCGCAATCCGGTGAGGTCGAAATCCGCCTGACCGCTAACCCGGCGGTCGCGCCATGTGACCCACCGGAACAGGTCGTCACGTTACAGCCACACACGGCCTACCCATGCCTGATTAACCTGCAGGCCGGCCAGACCGTCACGCTGACCGCACGCGACACCAGCGGCACCCTGGACCCCGTGCTGCGGCTCGATCAACCGGATGGCACATTGGCGGTCCAGAATGACGATCACGCCAGATCCAGCCTGACCCTCAACACGCTCGATGCACAAGCGGCCTACACCGTACCCGCTGACGGGGAATACCGCCTGACTGTGCACGATTTCGCCGGGCAAACCGGCCAGCTTGCCCTGACGATCGAGATTGAATCTTGACCGTCGTATAGGGCGTATGCTACTATACTCGCACATCATCATGTGCCTGTAGCTCAGCGGATTAGAGCGATGGTCTACGGAACCATAGGTCGGGGGTTCGAGTCCCTCCAGGCACGCAGCAAACGACGGTCAGCCACAGCGCTGGCCGTTTTTTATTCCGCAGGGCAAAACACTTTGCGGTAATGACAATGGCGTGTACCATAGCGGGACAGGTGACTATGAATGGTTCTCACCTGCTGATGAAATGGACTTAAGCAATGACAACTGGGGTTCCTCAGAAAGCACGCTGGGCCGTCGTGGCAATGTTTTTGATCAATGGTGCGATGGTTGGCAACTGGGTGTCGCGCATCCCGCAGGTGAAGGACACGCTGAATCTGGGCGATGGTGAATTGGGGCTGGTGCTGCTCGGCCTGTCGGTCGGCGTGCTGACGGCCCTGTCGCTGGTCGGCGGGTTGATCGCCCGGTTTGGCAGCCGCCGCGTTACGATCCTGGGCGCTGTGGCCCTGTGTTCCTTGCTGCCACTGCTGGCAGTCATGCCGCACCCGGTGGCGCTGTGGATCAACCTGTTTTTGTTTGGCTGCGCCATGAGCACGATGGATGTCGCCATGAACGCGCAGGCGGTGGATGTCGAGCGCCTGTTTGGCAGGCCACTGATGTCGTCGTTCCATGGCGCCTTCAGCATCGGCGGCTTCGTTGGGGCGGCGATGGGGTCCGCCCTGGCCGGGCAAGCGATTGAGCCGCTGCCGCACTTTCTGATTGCCGCCGGGGTCTTCCTGCTGCTCCTGCTGCTGACGGGTCCGCTGCTGCTGCCTGCCCCACCGCGCGAAGAATCCGGCAAATCGGAACCCGTGTTTCAACTGCCGCCGCGCATCCTGTGGCCGCTGGGGATTGTCGCGTTTTGTGCGGCCATTGGCGAGGGTGCGATGGCGGACTGGAGCGGTGTTTTCCTGAGCAATACGGTCGGCACCGATGCCAGCACCGCCGCCTTCGGGTTTGCCGCCTTCTCGCTGACGATGACCGTTGGGCGTCTGCTAGGGGATCGACTGGCGGCACGCTTCAGCCCGCCGTTTATTGTGCGGGTGGGGGGCCTGGTCGCGGCGCTGGGGCTGCTGCTCGCCATTCTGCTGCCACAGGTCGCCCCTGTCCTGTTCGGCTTTGCGGCGGTCGGTGCCGGTCTGTCAATTGCGGTACCGCTGGCGTTCAGCGCTGCCGGAAACATGCCGAACATCCCCCCCGGAACCGGCATTGCGGGCGTCGCCACCATTGGCTATGCCGGTTTTCTGGCCGGGCCACCCGTCATCGGCCTGATTGCGGAGATGGCGTCGCTGCGGGTCGCCTTGCTGATAATTACGGCGCTGGTGGGTTCACTGGTGCTGACGGCGGGCGCACTGCGCACAGCAGAAACGCCCTCCGTACCCACACCTGTACCGGGTGACTAAGCCGCCGCCAGGTCCGTCCGGCGCAGAAGCTGCGCGTTGATCGCTACAATCACGGTGCTGAGCGACATAAAGACCGCGCCCACCGCCGGTGATAGCACAAACCCGACAGGGGCCAGAACACCGGCGGCCAGCGGCAGCGCGACCACATTATAGGCCGTCGCCCAGATCAGGTTTTCGATCATCTTGCGATAGGTCGCCCGGCTGAGTTCAAAGATTTTGACCACGTCCAGCGGGTTGCTGCGCACCAGAATGATCCCGGCGGATTCGATCGCGACATCCGTGCCGCTGCCAATAGCGATGCCAATATCGGCGCGGGTCAGCGCGGGTGCGTCGTTCACGCCATCCCCGACCATCGCCACTTTTTGGCCCTGTTTTTGCAGCTCGGCAATCTTCTGGTCCTTGTGTTCCGGCAGCACTTCGGCAAACACCGTGTCGATGCCCAGTTCGCGCGCGACGGACCGTGCCACGGCTTCGCTGTCACCGGTCAGCATGGCAATTTGAATGCCCATCGCGTGCAGCCGGTCAACAGCCTGCTTGCTTTCGGCGCGCACCACATCGGCCAGCGCAAAAGCCGCGACGATCTGTTCATCCACGATCAGATAAATGACTGACTGCGCCGCATCGTTCGCCCGCCGGGCAAATTCGGCCACATCACCGGATGGTGTCAGGTTCAGCATTTCGAGCAGACGCGGGCCACCGGCATAGACAGTCTTGCCTTCATGATTGGCCTGAATGCCGCGCCCTTTAATCGCTTCAAAGTCGCTCACCGTCACCGCCGCAACACCACGCTCGTCGGCTTTATCACGAATGCCACGCGCAATTGGATGCTCGGAATCCCCTTCCAGCGCACTCGCCAGCGCCAGCGCCCGTTGTTCGTCCCACCCAGCCGCCGTCACCAGATCAACCACGCCAAAGCGCCCTTCGGTCAGCGTGCCGGTTTTATCGAAGACAATCGTGTCGATCTCGCGTGCCGCTTCCAGCGCCAGCCGGTCGCGTACCAGAATGCCATTGTTGGCGCCCATCGCCGTGCTGATCGCCACCACCAGCGGAATCGCCAACCCCAGCGCGTGCGGGCAGGCAATCACCAGCACGGTCACCACCCGTTCCAGCACATCCAGCTGCCAGCCAATGGCGATCACCCATGCCACCGCCGTTAGCGCCGCCACACTCAGCGCGACGTAAAACAACCAGCCCGCCGCCTTGTCCGCCAGAATCTGCGTATTCGACTTGCTGCTTTGCGCGTCCTCCACCAGCCGCATGATTCCGGCCAGCGCAGTTTCGTCGCCAGTCGCGGTCACACGCACGCGCAGGCTGCCATCACCGTTGATGGTACCGCCGATCACTTTCGCGCCGGGTTCCTTTTGTACGGGCTTCGATTCGCCGGTAATCATGGCTTCATTGACTTCGGACCGTCCGTCCTCCACTTCGCCATCCGCCGGGACACTGGCCCCCGGTCGCACCAGAATCAAATCGCCATTGTTCAATTCCGTGACGTTGACCGACTGGGTTTCGCCACTGTCGCTGATACGCTCCGCCGTGTCGGGCATCAGCTTGGCCAGTTGATCGAGCGCGCCGGATGCCTGCCGCACACTGCGCATTTCCAGCCAGTGCCCCAGCAGCATCACATCAATCAGCGTCGCCATTTCCCAGAAGAAGCCCATACTGGTGTTGGTGACTGCGGCGAACAAACTGTATAGAAATGCCACCGAGATCGCCAGCGAGATGAGCAGCATCATCCCCGGTTGGCGATTGCGCACTTCGGGAACAGCCATCTGCAAAAAGGGCAGGCCGCCGTAAATAAAAATGATGATCGCAAACGCCGGGCCGACCAGATTGCTGCCCGGAAATGCCGGCATACTGAAACCAAACCAATCCTGGATCATGGGGCTGAACAGCAGCACCGGGATCGTCAGAACCAGGCTGACCCAGAAGCGATTGCGAAACATGATTTCGTGACCACTGTGATCCACGCCGTGGCCGCCATGATCATGCGCCGCCTGCTTGGCTGGCTGCTGCGGGTGGGCGTGCTGATCGTGGTCTTGATGATGCATACCATGTGTATGATCGGACTGCATGGCCTGTCCTCCTCCCGGTCTGACGGACCTATCTCGTTTCGATATCGGGTTATTCGAATCACCCTCTTCCCTATTGAGATGCGCCATGCCGGGGGTTTTTTACAAAACAAAAAACGGCCAATTCCACAATTGACCGATTTATTGGAAAATCTAACGCGATATATACACTGTCCCGCAGCAAAACGGATGGGTTTACGCCCCGCCCTGAGGGATGTCGCCTACCGATGGGCGCGCAAAACCGCTAATCCGCCACCGGCTCCGGCAGTGCGACACCCAGTTTTTCCGCATAAGGCGCGATCGTCGGCATGATGGTGGGGTACAGCGTCACACCACGCTCAAGTTGTTCGGCGCGCAGTTTCAAACCGCGCTCGCCCGGCAGCCGCACCGGTGGATTACCCGGTTTCGTCGGATTGGTGCGGCAGGCTTCGGCCAGCCATTCCGTTTCGCGCAGGAATGCCTCACGCCCGCCAAACGCATCCGGGTCGATCACCTGCAAAAAGACTGACGCTCCCCATTGATCCGGCTCCTGAGAACGGCCATGCCCGGCCAGCGCCGAGGTCAGTGTTTCGATCAGCAGGCCCAGCGCAAAGCCTTTATAGCCCAGGTCAGCGCCCCCCAGCGGCATAATCGAACCGGGTGGGTCCGTCGATACCGCCGCCGGGTCATCGGTCACATTGCCTTCATGATCGAGCAGCCAGGGTCCGGGCAGCGATTTGCCTTCCTTACTGTAGCGGGCGACGTAGCCATTGGCGGTTGTAGACATGCTGATGTCGATGATGATCGGCATACCGTTCGTCGGGATACCAGCAGCCAGCGGGTTCGGCGTGTACAGGGGCCGGGTCCCGCCATAGGGCGCAACCCCTTTGTTGTTCGGGTCGGAACATGTCAGCAGCAAAAACAAACCCTGATCGGTCGCCCGCATCGGGTAAGCCGCCAGACAGCCGATATGATGGCTGCGCCGGATCGCCACCGATACAACGGGATACTGCTTGACGCGCTCAAAAGCCAGTTCCATCGCCTGCACCGTCAGCCACGGACCGGGCAGATAACGACCATCCCACGTCACGGCGGAACCCTGATCGGCCAGCACTTCCGGGTCACCAGACAGCGTCATCGTGCCTTTTTCGATCTCTCCCAGATAGGGGCCAAGTAGTTGCAGGCCGTGCGTCGAGTGGCCCATCAGGTCGCCTTCCACCAGAATTTCGGCAGTGGCGTGGGCGCGGTCCGGTGGCAGGCCCGCACGTTCGAACAACCGGGTTGCCATCGTCAGGAGATCTTTTGCCGCGTAAGTCTTCTGTGTCATGCTTCATTTTCCTCAACAAGTGTATTTTGGGTGTCCTGTAACAGTGCTGCCAGCACATCATCAAGCGCCGGGGTTTCCGATGCACCTTTGAAGCCTGCAATACGTGTATAAATTTCTGCTGCCGCTGCGTGGAACTCGCCCGGCACACCAGCATCCTCAAACGTCGCCGCGATTTCGTTCATCTCACCCACGAAACGCCAGGCTTTGGCCGTCACGTTACGTACTTTGCGGGCATTCTGTGCCGCCTGATCCGACCCATTCTGTGACCACTGCTGTTCAAGGTCTGCGCGCACACCCAATGATTCCGCCGCCGCCATCACCGCACACAGCAGCGCCGTGGTTCCTTTGGTATATGCCCCGAAACACATCTTCAGCGCCGATGCCTGACCGATGTCGCCACCCAGAACGTTGGTTTCGAGTGGACCCGCCGCGAAACAGTCTGCTGCCTGCTGCGCCGCTTCACCTGACAGATGCAGCCAGGTGCTGTTCGGCTGCCACGCCGGACCACCGATGATGCCGCCGTCGACAAAGGTCGCCCCCGCGTCAACCATCATTTGCCCGATGCGCACAGCCCGCTGCGGCGAAATGGCATTGGCGTCGATGTACATGCCCCGGAAACCCTGCGCCAGTACGCTGCGCGCCACATCCTCCGCCGCACCCGGCGGACACACACTGACAATCACCGGGCAAAGTTCAACCAGATGCGGCAGGGTTCCCGCGTCCAGCAGCCCGTGTTCTTCAGCCCGCGCCCGTGATTCTGCGCTGCGCCCTTCGGATACCCAGTAAATGTCGTTACCGCTGTTTTTGGCGGATGCTGCAACCGAAATGCCCATATCGCCGGGGTGTAAAATGCCCAGTTTGCCTGCTGCCATACCACTCCTCCCATGACGTGACCGATGCATGTCAAAGCAGCCTCGATTATGCACGCGAGGCGATGAATGGCAAATTGGATTGATCTTAAACGCGGGATGCGGCGGCGCGGGTGCGCAGAGACTCAACAGCACCAGCCGGGGCCAGCGCCGAACCAAGCATGGCCTTGCCTTCGATGCCGATACCATGAAAATCGGATCCACCGGTCATGACCAGATCATATTTGTCGGCCAGTTGGCGGGCCTGCATTTCGATAGCCGGGGTGTGCGCCGGGTAACTGACCTCGATGCCGTCCAGCCCAGCCGGGACAAGCCGCTCGACCAGCTGGGGAAAATCCGGCACATAAACCGGATGCGCCAGCACAGCCGCACCACCGGCGGCATGAATAAGGTGAATGGATTCTTCGAGGGTCAGCGTATCGCGGGGGACGTAGGCGGGCTTGCCACCGCCCAGATACTGGTCGAACGCTTCCTTTATAGTGCGGACATAACCCGCCTCGACCATTGCCCGCGCAATATGGGGACGCCCAACGGCGTCGCCGTTAGCATAGGCCATCACCTGCTGCCAGTTGATCAGGATATCGAGGTTGTTTAAGCGTTCAAGGATATGGCGACCGCGCTGGAGCCGGTTCTCTCGAAACCGGGCCAGCCGCGTTTGCAGGCCATGATGTGCGGTATCAATGAAGTATCCCAGAATGTCGACCTTGTCGTCCCCATGCCGCGCCCCCAGCTCAATGCTGGGGATGACCGACAGAAGGCCGGATGCTGCTGCCTGGGCAGGCGCAACACCCGCAGTCGTATCATGATCGGTTATGGCAATCACCTGGAGTTGAAGTTGAGCCGCCATCTGCACCAGGGTTTCCGGCGGCTGTTGACCGTCAGACGCAGTGGTATGCGTATGCAGGTCCGCTCGCGTCATGGACGCGGTTCAACCCGGAACCGGACGGCGGTTCGTTCTTGCCCATCAATATCGACCTCGGTGAAGAACGGCGTGAAGATGATGTCGATCTCGTCTCGGCTCAGGTAGCCGCGTGCAATCGCCAGCGCTTTCACCGCCTGATTGACCGCCCCGGCACCAATCGCCTGCACTTCGGCATAATGATGTTCACGCATGACAGCCGCAATAGCACCTGCCACGGCTGTCGACCGAGACTTGGCAGACACCTTGATGACATCTACCTTCTGCGATTCCTCGTCCATGATAGGCGCGTCCATATAATCACTTGTGTCGGATGAATGGGGGAGTGAACTGGCACTGTAGTGGTCTGTCATAGTTGTCCGCCTAATCTCTAAAGAAGTTTAGTTGCAAATCTTAATATAATGTACGAGTTACTAAGGATATTCTACACGAAATCATGCAGAGAGTCCACCAGTTTGTGATTTTCATAGAACAAAAGTTCCAAATTAAGTCATTCGCAGGTAATTTACTTTGCAAATATCCATGGTTGGTAGAAATTATCCCAATGTTAAAACCTGAACAGATGTCTATTAAAATGAGGATTCGCGGCAGGAAAAATCTGCCCTATTCTACATTTAGGGCTGGCGCATGCATTTACCCCCCACATGTGGGTCTTAGACTATGGCTGACTCCCCAAACAGCAATTCCCAAATTGCGCGTTCCCAAAGAAATTTATCCCAACCTTAAAATGTCGGGAAACGCGCAATTTTTAACCGCAAATTGGTTGAGCTTTCAGCATGATTTCGCTATACTGTATCTACCGTGTGATAAGCCAGCGCACGCAGAAAAAACATCACACCTCGATGTTTTTCGATGGGGTAAACACACCACCCCAGCAGTAGAACCGACCAAAAATTAGCCAGATATACCGGATTGCCGGGGGCAGAACTGCCCTTCGCTGCCCGCTTGCTTGGTTTTTGTCCGCAGGCTGGGTATTTAGCATCTCTAGGAAACAAAACCGTGAAACCGCAGGACGCCTGGAACGCAGCACTCACTCAACTGGAAATTCAGCTCGACCGCGCCAATTTCGACACATGGCTGCGGGGTGCTGCATTTCTGGCATTTGATCCTGCACCAGCTGCGGAGCAGGCGGCGACGTTCCGTATCGGCGTGCGCAACGGCTTTGCGCGGGACAACCTGCAACACCGGTTGTACCGCACCGTGCGCCGGGTGCTGGGCGATATCTATGGCAGCCCGGTCGAGGTTCAATTTGAAATACACCGCGACGAGGAGCCGCAAAAGCCTGCTGCTGAGGCAGACAACGATATGCCGCTGTTCCAGTATATGGCGCATCAGGTTCCCGAAGCGGCCCCGGCGGTTCCGCTGGCCAAGCAGATCGTCTCGCCACGCCAGCCAGACCTGCCCGAAAGCCATCTGAACCCGCGCTATACGTTCGACCGGTTCATCGTCGGCAACGTCAACAACCTGCTGTTCTCCGCCGCGCAGGCCGTCGCCGAACAACCCGCCAGCGTCTACAACCCGTTCGTGGTATACGGCGGTGTCGGGCTGGGCAAAACGCATCTGCTGCAAGCCATCGGCCATGTTTGCCAGGAACGCGGACTGCGCGTCATCTATATCCCGTCCGAAGCCTTCATTAACGACCTGGTTGGTGCGATCCGCAACCGCACGACGGCCATGTTCCGCGACAAGTATCGCTCGGTCGATGTGCTGCTGGTCGATGATATTCAGTTCATCGCCGGTAAAGAAAGCACGCAGGAAGAATTCTTCCATACGTTTAACGCGCTCTATACGTTTAACAAGCAGATCGTCATCGCGTCGGACCGGCACCCGCGCCAACTGGAACATCTGGAAGACCGGCTGCGCTCGCGCTTTGAAGGCGGGCTGGTCATGGATATTCAACTGCCGGAGTTCGAAACCCGCGTGGCGATCCTCGAAAGCTGGGCGGCGGAACGCAATGTCCACATCCCGCGATCGGTCAGCGAAAAGATTGCCGAGCGGACGCGCACCAGCATCCGCGAGCTGGAAGGACTGTTCACGCAGGTGGTGGCCAAGTCGCAGCTCAACCAGCAGCCCGTCACGCTGACCGCTGCCGAGCGCATTGTCGAGCAGTACGACCGCCCGCGCATGCAGAAAAGCGCGCGCATCACAGTCGACCATGTCGTCACGCTGACCGCCGAACATCACAGCATCAGCCCCAAGCAGTTGATCGGCAAGCAGCGCACCGGGCGTATTAATCATGCCCGGCAGATCGCCATGTACCTCGCCCGCGAAATCACCGATGCCTCGCTACCCCAGATCGGCGATGCCTTTGGCGGGCGCAGCCACACAACTGTGCTGCACGGCTACAACAAGGTCGCGGAGATGATGGAAGAAGACGACAACTTCCGTTATGAACTGATGGCCCTGCGCGAACGAATCCTCAAGGGCGACGACTAAACGTCCGGTACACGTCATACAGCCGTCCCATAACCAGCGTGCAAGCCGCCAGGCTTCGATGCTACAGTAAACGCATCCGATATCTGGCGGAGAAATTGTCATGCACTTTATGGTCTTGCTGCTGCTATCGACCCTGTTTGCCCCTGCTGCCCAACCTGCGACTGCAACACCCCTGTTGATCCTGATGCAAGGGGATTATTGGGCGTGGCAGCCAGAGACCGGCACGCTCGAACAACGAACGACCTGGGGCTATCATGAGCGCCCGGTGCTGTCGCCCGATGGCACGCGCATAGCCTTTCGTTCGCTGGCCGCCATCAGTGTGGCGCAGGCGAAAAGTGGCAACACCGTCTTCACCAGCGACCGCCCCAGCAATATCTGGGTCATGGACAGGGCCACCGGGCCAGCCGTCGAGATTGCCGGTCAGCCAGCCGACGCCACCTTCGACAACCCCAATGGCTTTGACGCCGCGATCATCCGGTCGCACCCGGCATGGTCCGCCGATGGCGCAGCGCTCATCTGGACCGAATTGGAAGCTAGCGGCAGCACCATGCGTGCTGTGCGCTATGATTTTGCGACAGCATCAACCGACGTCATCATGACCGGGCTGTCTATTGGCTTTCAGGACGCCGGGTTGAGCCTGCCGAATGTTGATGTGGGCGCGGACGGAATCCGCCAGCAAATCCCCTTCACCTATATTGACGATGCCCTGCCCACTGGCGGCGGTTCAATCCTGCGGCAGTACGACCTGAACGGCAATCTGATCGACGAAACCGTCGCCGGGCCAATATCGCTCAACCGCCCTGCTGCTGCGCCTGCCGCACCACCACGACCACGCACCCAGCATAGTGCATTCGAGTTATATAGTCTGGGTAACCCGGCGGGTTCCGGCACGATCACCTACACGACAGTCATTGATGAGCAGGGACGCGGACGAACCACCTGGTATGTTCGTGCACCAAGCGGGCAAACTTACGAATTGGGGGACAACCTCACCCGGCGGGAGATGGCGCTGTCACCGGATGGGCATCTGCTAGCAGTGATCCGCGACGATGGTGTGCATGTGTGGCAGGGTGAACAGGAGACGATCATCCCCGGCACGGAGTTGATCAGCGCGCCGCATCCCCACCTGACGCCGGATCGAGTCTCCGGGCTGGCATGGGGCCGCATGGGTTCGCGGGACCGGACTGACATCCCGCTGACGCCGACGCCACCCACGCCAGAGGTGACACCGGATGCATCGGCCTGTGTGATTCCACCCGATTTATTTGAGATTGGCATGGTGGGTCAGGTCAGGCCCGATGTGGCACTGCCGCTGAATTTGTTTGGCAGCCTGCCGCTGAACAATCGCGCCGGGCTGGTTCAGCCGGGTACGACCTTCACCGTCATCGGCGGGCCGGATTGCTCCTGGGAAGGCTATCCCGCGTGGCAGATTGAGGCCGATGGGCAAACCGGCTGGATCGTCCAGCAGGACAGCAGCACCAGCCGCCCCTGGGTGGAGCCGCTTCCCTAAGATCGACTATCCGGGTTGGCTTGTTTTGAGGCTTTCCGTCAGGGCTTTGTGAGCGGAAGAACCCACTGTAGGGGAGGGTCAATGTACCCTCCCACTGAGCGCACTCAAAAGTTTACGTAGGTCTAGCCGATCAACCGTTGCAGGACGGGAATCATCAACTGGGCGGCCTGCCCCCGGTGGCTGATACGATTCTTCTCCTCCATCGGCACCTGACTCCACGACATGGCATAGCCCTGCGGAATAAAAATGGCGTCATAACCAAAGCCGCTGCCGCCTTCGACTTCTTCACGAGCGATGCGCCCTTCGCACGTGCCGCGCACCGTCCTGACCTTGCCGTCATAACCGAGCGCAATCACGCAGGCGAAACGGGCTGTGCGCTGGTCGTCGGCGATGTCGCCCAGTTCATCCAGCACCTTCTGCCGCCGCTGGGGCATGGTCAGGTCTGGGCCGCCGTAACGTGCCGGGTACACACCGGGCCGCCCATCCAGCGCGTCGATAAACAGGCCAGTATCATCCGCCAGTGCCGGTAAACCGCTGGCTTCAGCATAGGCATGGGCCTTGATGGTGGCGTTGGCTTCCAGCGTATCGGCGTATTCTTCCACATCCATATCCCCCAGCCCCACATCGGTCAGGCTGAGCAGGTTGACCGGCAGCCCGGTCAGCAGCATCTGATACTCGCGCACTTTGCCGGGGTTGCTGCTGGCGATCAATAAATCCATCGGGTGGCTCCTGTCTAGCATTGTGCGGTTTACGAATGAAACATCAGGCAGTATTCTACAATCAAGTTATTGGCCACATACAGGGGTGATCTGATTCCGGTGATGAAACGGCGTACTTTTCTGGCACTCATGGCCGCCGGGGGTGGTCTGCTGATCGCTGGCCGCGTGTACGAATACTGGCAGCTTGTGCAGGAGCAGGCCGCATCCGCCATCCCAGTACTGCCGGCCATGCCGACACCCATCCCGCGGGCCGACTGGGAAGCGCGTCCCATCAATCATGAGGCGTTCAACGAGTACGGCTTTGCCAGCGAGACCAACCCGACTGGCTGGCTGGAGTATAGGGACGACCTGAAGTCCGCCTATCACACGCTGTCGATTCATCACAGCGCGGTGTCCCGGCTGGCTTATGAAACCATGCGCACGATTCAGGGTGAACACCTGGACAAGCGCGGCTGGGCCGACATCGGCTATCATTTCGGCATCGACCCACAGGGCCACATCTACACCGGGCGGGACCTGCACGTGCGTGGCGCTTCGGTGGCAGGCGGCAACACCGGTGTCATCGGCGTCGTGCTGATGGGCAACTTCGAGTTGGAAGCGCCGACCGACGCGCAGCTGATAGCCCTGCAAACGCTGACCAACTGGCTGACCGAAACCTGTGCGCTGACCCATCTGGCCGGGCACAGCGAACTCAACCCCGGTATTACAGTATGTCCGGGCCGCTTTATGCAGCCGTATCTGGACGTGCTGGCGCGTGGCGCGGGCCTGAAGCGTACACACACGGCATCATGACAAGTACAGGGGACACGATGGAAATCTGCGACACCTACGACGCATCCGGCAACCGCACCGGTCGCACCGTCATTCGGGGCGCTGAACTGCCGGATGGAGAATATTATCTGGCGGTGCATGTATGGATCCGCAACGAGCAGGGCGATTACCTGATTCAGCAGCGTGCGCCGCATCTGATCTATCCCGGCGTATGGGCCTCCACCGCCGGTATGGTGCAGGCCGGGGAGGACAGCATGACCGGGGCTATTCGCGAGATCGCCGAGGAACTGGGCATTCAGACGACTCCCGCACAGTTCAAGCCATTGATGCGCCTGTGCACCGATAACCGCGTCGAGGATGTCTGGCTGGTCGATTTACCGAATACGACAACCGCCACCGTCACTCTCGGCCCGGAGGTCACAGACTGGCGCTGGGCAGCCAAAAGCACGCTGCGGCAGATGATCCAAAGTGGCAGCTTCTACGCCTACAGCTACTTCGATCAACTACCCGACTAGGCGGCGGAACCTCACCCCCAGCAGCGGTGTATACCCTCAAAATGACTATTCATGGAGGGTGTATATGCGCGGCTGGCTGCGAAAAAACGGACCAGCGATCCTGCTGAACGGGCTGGCGCTGGCGATCATGTTGATACTGCTGAGCAACTATTTTCGCCTGCGATCAGGCAGCCCGGCCAGTACCGACACGCTGTTTGAAGAAAGCGGCAAATGGGCCATTCGCTGCCTGCTCATCTGCCTGACGATGACTCCGCTGAACACCGTATTTGGCTGGCGCTGGGCGATCCGGCTGCGCAAACCGGCGGGCCTGTGGGCATTTGCTTTTGCCGCGCTGCACTTTCTGACCTACGCCAAGTTTGAACCCCTGAACCTGAACTGGCTGCGCAATAACCCGGTTGTCTACATCTGGATGGGTATCGCGGCGCTGGTTATCCTGCTGCTGCTGGCGGTCACCTCCAATCAGCGGGCGATGCGCTGGCTGGGGAAAAGCTGGAAGCGCCTGCACCGGCTGGTCTACATCGCTGCACCGCTGACCATCGGCCATGCCATCATCGCATTTACCAGCGGCAAGAAAATCTTCCGCGATGGCGATGCGCTTGTCCACGAGCTTCAACTGTATCTGGCCGTGTTGGTCGTGCTGCTGACGATGCGCCTGCCTTTTGTCAAGCGGCTTATCCAGCGCGTCAAACGCCGCCGCAACGTGCCAGCCGCCGTGCCGCTTGAGCCGATTCTGGTCCACCATGATCGACGCACAATCCCCATTGAGCAGCCACCATCGCCTGAGATCGAACGCGACCGAATCGAAGAGCCGATGCTGATGCCGTAAGCGTGTCCCCTTGATCTGCTGCGCCGACCAACTTTTCAAATCAAAAAACATACATCGGTAGGGGCCGATCCGTGTATCGGCCCTGCACATATGCGGAGCGAATGACTTGATCTATTCGTCAACGGATTCAGCCTCGGCTGCCACTGACGTGCTTATCGAACGACGTGGCAGACCCACCAGCAGCGCCACACACCCGACCAGCGGAAACCACATGGCGACTTCCAGCCCAAAACGCGCCGCCGCCAGCCCGATCAACAGCGGCACGACACTGCCAACCAGACCAAACAGGTTGCCCAATGTCAGCACCGAGCCACTCTGCCCTGGCATGGCGGTATACAGATTGCCGGACAGAATGGCGTACCAACCCGCATTAAAAAAGCCGATGATGCCGATGAGCACCAGCTTGGGCAGCAGGCCCGGCACGAGCAAAAACGCGCTGTACAGCACCAACTCCAACGCGGCGCTGAACCGCAGATACGTCACACCACTCACGCGGTTGAGCAGCGGAATGATCGCCAGATCACCAACCATACCGACACCGGTCCACACCGCCACTGCGAACCCGGCCTGCGCTTCATCGACCCCCACCACATCAACAAAATACAGCGCCAGATACCCGTGCAGAATGTCCAGCATAAAGTCCGAAAATTGCAGCAGCAGCAGCCAGCGCACCACCTCACGCCGCCGCAGGGCGCTCAGTGCTTTGCGGAAACCGGCTTTGACATCACCGGCTTCGTCCGACCCATTCTGCGGAAATGGCAGCCGCCACAGCACCAGCACCACCAGCGCGGTCAGCCCGCCGACCAGCACATAAAATGCCCGCCAGTCCAGGCCCTTGCTGATCATCACGCCGACCAGAAGCGCGCCGGACACCACCCCCACCGAACCGGCGAAGGTCCAGCGGGCCATGTTATGTTCGTGCCGGGTGGGTTCCAGGTCCATCAACGTCGACTGCGACAGGCTGACGAACGCGCCGGACGCCGGATAAAAGATGATGAACGCCAGCAGCAGCGCGGCAAAGCTCTGGCTGCCCGCCACCAGCAGCGTCGCCAGTGCAAAGGCCACGCCACCGCCCACCACCAGCAAGCGCCGTTTCCAGACATCAGCCAGAATGCCCAGCACCGGCTCAAACAGGATATTCGCCAGCACAGCCGGTACGGTCAGCAGCAGGCCGATTTGCTCGTAACTCAGGCCGAGGTCTGTCCGAATCAGCGGCAGGGCGGCTTCCTGTGCGCCAAACGCAAATTCGTCCAGAAATTCGATGATCAGAAATACCGCGACCAGCGCTGGCACTTTGCGCAGGCGGCGCACAACAGAGGCAATCTTGTTCATATGCAATTGTCCTTTGTAAGTGTGAGATGACCGGGGATGGCAGGGGAATCAAAAATGGCCGTGACCCTTCAGGCCTACGGCTGGACAAACAATATGCGGTTGATGCCGGTGTTAGTTAGCTGCCGCTACGGCACAGAGGCGGCATTTTGTGTGATTGATTGTTTGCCATGCGCCCATTATAACCCGATTTTCTGAAACATCATCATTGGAAGGATTCAATGATTACCGGTCGTAGGGACGCAGCGTGCTGCGTCCTCTTGCATACAGGCCGCTGCCAAAACAACCTATAATGTTTGAATGGGCCAATACCGGGTCACACTCTATTCATGAAACCAGTTAAGCAAAGACGCTCAATTCGGCTGCCAGACTATGATTATGCACAGGATGGCGCGTACTATGTCACGATATGTACCCATGAGCGCAGGTGCATTTTTGGCGATGTTATCAACACAGAAATGATTCTCAATACGTTGGGCTGTATTGCAGACGAGGAATGGCGGCAATCAGAAGCTCTAAGACCATACGTCGAACTGGATGCGTACGTCATTATGCCCAATCACATCCATGGCGTCGTGGTGATTAACTGGGGCTACGAATCAAACAGGACGCAGCACGCTGCGTCCCTACAAACACCCAAAGGCGCAACGCGAAATAATGTGCAACCGCAATCGCTCTCGGCTATCATTCGCGCCTTCAAGGCTGCTACAACCCGACGCATTAATGCGGTCCTTCAGACACCGGGCATGCCGCTGTGGCAAGGGCGCTTTTACGAGCATATCATCCGCAACGAACAATCGCTCAACAAAATACGCGCGTACATTTTCAGCAACCCCGCACAGTGGGAACAGGATAGTCAGTACCCAGAGAACAAGGCTGACTAACCCATCACCGCGCCGTTGTTGCGTCGCAATTGTTCGGAAAATGATTCGGTGGGGGCACCATCGGGTAACAGGCCCAACGTCAGCGATTCGACGTAGATGCACATTTGCCAGGGGATCGCCACATCTTGCTGGCTGATCGGCGCGTCGGTTAATTCGATCCCGGCATGGCGCACGATGGCGAACGGGGTCGCTTCATCGCGCTCACCCATGACAAGCTGAGCCGCAATGCTGATGGAATCGGCAACGCCACGCTGCGTAACAGCCATCGGGTTGCCAAACAGATCGGCTTTGCCGCGTTCATCCACCACCGGGCGAAACCCCGCCGTCGCCAGCGCCACACCGGTTGTCCCCAACCGCCCCGGCACCAGCCAGCTATCCGTCAGGATAACCCCCAATCGGATGCCAAAATGGGCCTGCATCGCCTGCCGGATGCGCTCGGCAGTGGCATAGGGATAAGCCGGGAACAGCACCACCTGCCCGCTGGGGATGTTCGAACGATCCAGCCCGGCATTAGGCGACAGCACGCCATCCTTGTACGTCAGCAAAAACCCGATCTGAATGCCGCCGAAAACATGATCCGCCTCTTGCAGAACCAGCTGCGCCATGACCGGATTCATGTTGTACCGTTCCGCCAGCGCCTCGGCTTCCGGCGTGACGGTCACATCGTCCATCGATACAACCCGCCCCTCGCTGATGGCAGCGTACTTGCTGGACACCGCCAGTACGTCACCATCTTGCAGCGTGTCGCCGCTGGCAGCGAGCGAGTCGAGAATCGTTTGATGCAGATCAAAGGAGCCTGTTTGCACCGGCGCTTGAACCGGCAAAATGGTCAGCGGTTGGCGAGCCATGCAGTCTTCTTTCGTTGTCCATACAATCAGAGATGTACTGATCGTATCACTGCTGACCCTGCGTGACCAGCGGCGATTTGCGCTAGCCCTCGCCTGCCGCTTTTGCCCGATGTTCGTCCAGTGCAGCCTGCACGTCGGAGCGGGTAAGCGTGACCGAGTGATCGCGCTCTTTCAACAAGTCTTCGGGGATCGGCTTGTGCTTCTCCGTCAGCAGATCGGTCAGGGCCTGGCTGAAGGTGCGCGTCTTGGCACCGTCGCCCAGTTCCGCCTTGACTTCGCTCAGATGGTCCACCAGCCACAGATACATATCCCCCTCAGTGCGCTTGGAGAAATGGCTGAGAATGTCGTATTTACGGATCAGCGTCACCGCCGGACGGTAGACATTGTCATACCAGTCCGCCGCCGCATCTTCCAGCGAACATTCGCAGCGCCCTTCCAGTTCGAGCGCCCGCTTGTGCAGATACACATGCCCCAGCAGGTCGATATACCGCTGCGGTTCGCTCAGTTTGATCGACTGATGATGCGGACGGGTGATCTTCAGCCGCGTCACCTGCAAAAAGTTGGCATACGCCTCGGCAGCGTCGAGTTCTGTGCGCGACATGCCCGGTTCCAGATCAATCGGCGTGGGCAGTTCGGTCACATGGGCTTCAATCGATTTCTGTCCCATCTGCCGCGCCACCGACACGCGATGATTGCCATCCCGGACAAAATAGACATCGTCGATTTTGTACAGCTCAATCGGCGGCATACCCTGCATGCTGTTGGCCTGCGCATAGACGCGGCTCCACCGGTCCTGCATCTTGGCATTCTTTGGCAGAAACGACGCTGTAAAGTCACGATAGCGCCCCACACTGCCCACAATACGATCCAGCGGGACTTCCTGCAAGCCCCGGTAACTCTCCTCACGCAAGCGCAAGCGCGTTTTGATTTCATCGAAGCTGAGCAATTCGGCTGGCTTGCCCCGGAGCAAGCTGATCATATCCTGCCAGAACGCCTGACCGCGCGCACTCTGGAACGCGTTTCGCCCTTCCATATAGCGTATTTTTGTATCGTTGTCAGACATTACACCTCCCAAACGGGATTTCACTGACACCACTAGTATAGTGCGACAGCAATCATTTTAAAGATACCGACATCATTAACAAGATCAAGTCCCCAGTTTTTGTGCGGTTTTTCACAAAAACGATGACTAAAAACGGACACACTTATATTGTACTTACCACTCGTTAATTGTGCCTTAATCAGTTATGAAATTCTTCGATGAAAAAAACGAGTACAATGATTATTTGTGCAAACTGGAGCAAAAAAGCTGTGACTTATCTACTTGTGACAAATGATGATGGGGTCAGCGCCCCTGGTCTTTTTGCGCTGGCACAGGCCATGCGTGAAATCGGCGACATTGAAGTGATCGCCCCGGCCACCAATCAAAGCGCTGGCGGCCACAAGAAAACCCTGTTTCAGGATATTCCTGTCCAGAAGACCAGCCTGCAAGACGGCACACCGGCGCTGGCGGTCTCTGGCTCACCCGCAGACTGCATCGCCCTGGCGGCGCTGGGCATGTCGCGCTGGCCACCGAATATCGTCGTGTCCGGCATCAACCGAGGTGCCAACATGGGCCAGGACATTACCTACAGCGGCACCGTAACGGCTGCCCTCGAAGGCGCGATTCACGGTGTCCCTGCCGTTGCTGTCTCGCTGGATAACCAGCGGGCCACGACCGTCGAGGCCTTTGAAAATGCCGCCCGCATCGCCACTACGGTCGTCCGCCGTGTGTTGGAAAAAGGCCTGCCGCCGCTGACGATTCTCAACCTGAATATCCCGGCCAACGGTCCAATCCCCGCCATTCGCCTGACCCGGCAGGGGGTGCGTATCTATCGGGATGAACTGGAAGTCAACGGTGATGTCTACAAAGTGGTTGGCCCGGAACCTACCGGCGTCACAGATGAAGAAGGCACAGACCTGTGGGCGGTGCATAATGGCTATGCCAGCCTGACACCGATCCACCTCGATCTGACCGCGCACCGCTTCCTGGCCGATCTTGCCGCGTGGGATATTACCCTGTAATAGTGTTTACCTTAGCGGCTGCCTGCCGGATGCACAAGGCTGATCCAGGATTTATGAGACAACTCTAACGTCGGTAACGGCGCACATAAACAATCGCCATCAGCAGCAGCGCCAGCCCACTGATGGCCAGCATCGCGATAACGATACTCCGTACTGGCGGACCCGAATCAGGGGTTACGGCGGGCGGCACACTGGTCGGCTGGCCCGCAGGCACGCGGGTGATATTCACCAGCGTCGCGTCGGCCTCGGCGGTCGTTGACGGTTCTTCGGTGATTTCGTTGATCGGCGTACTGGTCGGCGGCGGCGTGGCTGTAAATTCAGGCGGTGGTGTGACCGTGTCTCCCTGAATGTTCAGGTCCAGCAGGACCGGGGTAAAGGCCAGCTCCTGCGGCTCACCGGCGACGCTTTGGCCGGCGCTGTCCTGAAACGTCACGCTCGTCAGATTGGCATCGCGGAAAACAAGCTGCGCGCTGCCCGCCGCCAGCGGCACGACCCGAAAATTCGCGATCACGCCGCTGCCATTGATGGGTTCCGCCGGGGCCAGCAGCGACACCGTATAGAGAATACGCCCACGCTCGACGCGGTTACGCGGCACAAGCGTGTCCGCATCGGCCAGTAACGGCCCAGCCTGCACCGGCGCACCCGACGTCGTGCCAACGGCATACAATTGTTCGGGGTCATAGCTGATTTCAAAGCTGGTCAGCCACAGGTCACGGACGTTTTCGACCAGCACCTGAACCTCGTAAAACTCGCCGGTCTGGAGCGTTGTCGTTTCGGTGCTCAGGCTGATAAACACCTCATCCTGCGCGGCAGCAGGCCCGCCGTACAGCACCACGATCCACCATAACCCGATCAGACAGGCCCATTTTCCCGAACGACGCATCAGCAAACCCTTCTGGCAACAAACATAAGGGAGGGTTGCCCCTCCCCAAAAATCATCCTTGATCTTGCGATTCCTGGCAAATCAATCAGGGCACCCAATCAAAGGTTGCCCGCTGCGCGTGGAACAGCGTGCCGCCCACCGAGCCGTTCCAGGGTTGGCCGACCAGCCCCCCCGCCGACACAGTCACCGGGTTACCAACAAAGCCATCGACCGCATGCTGGCTGACTTCGTCGTCCCAATCCGCCACGCTGAGGCCCGCAACGCCATTGTCGATAAAGTCGACGTTGAAGAAGATATCGATGGTGCGGAAGATATTGTTGCTCACGGTCGATTCGTAGTACATCACGTCCAGCATGGGCGACGCGTTGTAGTAGGCGATATCATTGCCACCGGATGGAGTCGCCACGGTCAGCGCGCTGCCGGGCGTAAAGCTGCCGCTGCTGTAGGCGAGGGTTCGCGCGACTACGCTATTGGTGGTGCCATTATCAAAGCGGTAGAACAGGACGGACGTTTTGGTCGCCCCTTCCTGAAAGACGCCGAACGCGGGCATATCCGCCACATCATCGCCATCACCCAGCAGCGACCCGACCGCCCCGCTGGCATTTGTCACCAGATCAATGAAACACAGGTTGTTGCGGCAGCCTGCAATGGGATGATCGCTGGTTCCGGCGTACACAATGACGTTATTGTCGAACCACGCAGGCGGGTAGACTTTGGTCTGCGTCGCGATTTTCTGAAGGTGACTGCCGGTCGCGTCGATGATGCACAGATCCCCTTCGTCAAACTGATAGCCCGAAGACTGATCCTCCCATGAGCAGATGAAGGCAATTCGCTGACCATCCGGCGACCAGGCCGGGGCCAGAGCATCGTCGTCATAGCCTTTCTTGGGTGTGATCTGCCTGCCTTTGGGCTTGGCTGTCGGGCTGATATACAGCACATACTGCCCCGTCTTATTGATCAGGCGGCTGTAAACCACGTTGTTGCCATCCGGCGACATATTCGGCCAGAAGATGCGGTCCGACTTCGGGTTTTCGTACAACTGCACCGCACCGGCAAACGGGTCGCCCCAGTAGGCGCGGCTGTTGGGGAAATCACCGCCGTAATCCGTCGCCAGCCCGTACAGCACATGACTGCCATCCATATAAGGCCGATCGCTGGGGTTATAATTACCGGCCATAATCGCCAGGTCTGCTTCGTTGACGATGCTGTCGCCGTTGACGTCCAGCCCACTGTATGGCGACCCGACCGCGCCCGGCACCCAGCTCGACGTAAACAAAGCCACATCGGCATCATCAATGTCGTTGACGCTGCCCGCGCCGGTGGCGACGTTGCCGGTCTTCAAAATCGTCGGCAGCAGGTAAAATGTGGGCGTGTTGAGCGCGAGGTTGACCTCTGTATCCAGAAACTTGCTGACCGGATTATTGAACACGCAGCTATAGGCCCCGAATTCACGGATCAACTGGCTGCTGCCGCCAAACGAGAAGTTGCCGTTGCCATCCGTGCCGGTCACATAGGGCGTGCTGGATTCGAGATTGGTGCATGTCACGACGGTACCACCGTGACTGTTGGCACTTTGCAGTAAAGCCGTACCGTTGATCGTATACCCGGTGCGCACGATCAAGTCGGGGGTTTTGGCCTGTTTCGCCTTGACCACCGAGCGACCGTCGCGGTCCAGAAATTCAATCGGGTTACATTTGATGCTGGCGCTGCGGGTTGTAAAGACCGAGCCCAGGTCCCGGACACGCAGGCGCAGGCTTGCCAGCAGCAGCGTATACTCCGCCCCGTTGACGCCTATCGACGGCACCGCGCCCAGACGCGTCGCCCGCAGGCTGATCGTCCCACTGACCGAATCATAGTCAAAGCCCTGCCCCGGCACACTCGAAACCGGCACAAAGTCCGTCCCGTTCGTGCCCCAATCCGGCCCCCAGGTCACCATCGGCACATCATCGCCGGTATCGGGCGGCGAGCCGATTTCATCATACACATAATTGGTAAGCACATCCGGCGATAACGCGCAGCCAATGTTCACCGCCCAGAACTGGACATTGCCCGTCACCTGTAGCTGCACATCCACATATCGAAAGTCACTGTCGGCGGTCAGCGTCGTCAATTGTTCCCCTGGCCGCCAGACCGGAGTCAGCGTCATGGATGTTTTCTGTGCCATCACCCATACCGGCGTGACGGATAAAAGGACCAGCAGCGCCCCCCAAAAGAAGATATGCCGTTTTATCATGTTATTTCCCCTGTGCATGATCTATTTTCATCATTTGCTAGAGCGCCTCTGTGCCGGTTGGTTCCGGCGTAGCGGAGGGCGTTTCAGTCGACGTAGCGGTCGGTGTGGGTGTCCAGGTCGGTGTATGCGTTGCGGTTGTGGCGGTCCATGTCGCTGTTAGCGTGGGCGTCGCTGTCCACGTCGCGGTTGGGCTGGGCGTTAATGTCGGTGTCCCGGTCGGCGGCGCAGCTTCAACCGTCACTTCCGGCGTGGTTTCTTCTGCCGTCACTTCAACGGTCACCTCTGGCGCAGGTGTCGGCGTGACCTCAGCCGTCAGCTCGGCAGTCACTTCGGGCGTCAATTCTGCCGTTTGCTCCGCGGTCGGCTCGGCTTCGGACGTCGTTTCTGGTGTGATTTCGACCGTCGCCTCAACCGTTGTTTCAGCGGTGGCTTCCGGCTCCTGGGTGAGTTCGGCAGTTACCTCTGGCGTCAGTTCCATTTCGGGGGTTGCCTCAGCCGTGCTTTCCACCGTCGCTTCCGCGGTCACTTCGGGCGTGAGTTCGGGTTCAGGCGTGGGTTCCGTGATGGGTTCAGGCTCGCAGTCCGGCTGATAATTGCCTGTCACGATGGCAAGATCACTGACATCGGTGATGCCGTCGCCGGTAATGTCCGTCGCGGCCTGATCGTCACTTTCCATCCCAACGATCACCCGGTTCAGGTCCGATGGGCCGATACAGCCATCCTCATTCAGATCACCACCCGCCAGAATCAGCGCAGGAATCGAATCGCCGGGCTGCATGGGAACGACCTGCCGGCGATGAAATGGCGCATCCACCACCAGCCAGTAAAACGCCCCCACCGGCACCGGCACCGCATAAACGCCGCTGACATCTGTCCGGGCCATGCTGACCAGATTGAGGTCGTTATCCACAACTTGAACAACAATGCCGCTGTGATCGGGCTGCCGATTTTGATAGGTCGCCATACCGGTGACAAATTGAAGGGGCACACCGCCCGGTGTCGCCGTCGGCGTCAGGCCCACATCCAGCGCCTGAGTCGGCTCCGGCAGGGCCGTTGGGGCCGCCGTTTCAGTCGCCGAAGACTCTGTTGGCGTCAGCGAAGGTGGGGCGGCTTCCGCCGTGGTTTCCTGCGCCAACACCCAACCGGCATTCCCAAAAACCGCGCATGTCACAAAAATAACAATCAGGCAAACACGAAAATTCATGCACACAAGCTCAAGTTCACAATACCCATCATTATACGCCGCAAGAGTAACAGGAACTATTAATTCCGCTGATCGGACAAATTTCTAACTTTAAACCGGCTCAGGGCTAAAAAAGTTATGCCTGATTCCGCGCGGCGCAGGCGCGGGCCGTCTGTTGCCCCCTATAGGCTGGTGCTTTATCGAGGCACGGCTTGCCAGTATAATGAGCAGCAACACAGGCGCGACAAACGGGAACGAGCGCATGACAGATGCTTCGCAGCAGGAAAATCTGAGCGGTCAGCAAATCGGCGGTTACGAGATTCTCAACGTCATCGGCTATGGCGGCATGGCGACGGTTTACCGGGCGCGCCAGATTTCGATGCAGCGTGTGGTCGCCCTCAAGGTGCTGCCGCGGCAGTTCATGCAGGACGACACGTACATGCAGCGCTTTCACCGGGAAGTCGAAATCGTGTCCCGGCTGGAACACCGCAATATCGTGCCGGTGCATGATTATGGCGAATTTGAGGGTCAGCCCTACATCGTCATGCGCTACATGCCGGCAGGGTCGGTGGACGATTTGCTGGGGCAAGGGCCGCTTGATCTCGATCTGACCACCAAAATTGTGGAACAGATCGCCCCCGCGCTGGATTACGCCCACAGCAAGGGCGTGCTGCATCGTGACCTCAAACCCAGTAACATCCTGATGGACGACAACGGCGACGCCTACCTGACCGACTTCGGCATCGCGCGTGTGCTCGGCCAGGATCAGGGCGGCATCAGCATCACCACCCGGCATGTCGTGGGCACCCCGGCCTACATGAGCCCGGAACAGGCGCAGGGCCAGCCGCTCGACAGCCGCAGCGATATTTACGCGCTCGGCGTGATGCTGTTCGAGATGTGTGCCGGTACACGCCCGTTTCATGCCGATACGCCCTATGGGGTCGCCGTGCTTCAGGTCACCGCCCAACCGCCAACCCTGCGCAGCATCAACCCGGAACTGCCCGTTGCGCTGGAACAGGTGGTCAACCGGGTGCTGAAGAAACGCCCCGACGAACGGTATCATAGTGCCACCGCTCTGGCCGAAGCCGTCCGTCAGGCTTCGGATGGGGGCAGCAGCATTCATGATACGCTGCCGGGCATCGCCAAGCCGACCAAGCCGGTTCAGCTGCGACAGGAAACTGCCGCACCCGTCGCACCGCCCCCGGCACGCTACCCAACGCCCAACACACCACGCCGCAGCCAGGCCGTCAAACTGCCGCGCCCGCGCCGCGTGTTCCGCCGCAAGCGCCCGCAGAACCTGTGGATGAGTGCGGCCATCGGCGGTATTATCGGCTGTGGCCTGCTGACGCTGCTGGTCATCATCCTCGCGTTGGTCCTCAGTGGCAACGGCCAGCTCAACGGGGCCGCATCGAACGCGGAAGAACCGCAAATCCGCCAGACATGGAGCGCACCCAGCCAGCCCGATCTGGACGCCACCAGCGAGGCGGCACGCCGGTCCCTGCTCGGTCAGGACAAGCAGGATTAAGCACAAAGCCCGTGTCTGCTCTACTGACCCGCCCGCTGCTGATATTCACCTTTATTTTGCTGCTGCTCATTCAGTCGACGCTGTGGCTGGGGCCATCCCTCACCGGCGGGCAGGTGCTGGCCTTTGCCGGAATCGATGGCAATCTGTATATCAGCGACGTCACCCGCAACCAGACCCGCCAGCTCACGCGCGATTCCGCCTACGACACCGACCCGGCATGGTCCCCGGATGGTCAGCGCATCGCCTACTTCTCCAGAGAAAACCGCAATCCCACGTTGTACGTCATCGACGCAACCGGGCGCAACCGGCGGTCGCTGTCGCTCGAATCGGCTGGCGTCAACCGCTTTATGGCATGGGCACCGGACAATCGTCACATCGTCTATGTCGCCCCGAACAACGGACTGAATGACATTTTCCTGCTCGATGTGGATACGCGCGCTATTCGCAACCTGACCGAGCACCCTGCCGACGACACCGAGCCTGCCTGGTCGCCGGATGGCAGCCAGATTCTGTTTACCTCGCAGCGGGCTGGCAACAGCGACATTTTCCTGCTTGATGTAGCCTGTGAACCGGCAGACTGCGAACCGCGCAACATCACCCATAACCCAGCGGTTGATCTGCTACCGCAGTGGTCGCCGGATGGCACGATGATCCTGTTTTTGTCCAACCGGGATGGCGGTGATTTTGATGTGTTCGTTCAAGACCTGAATGTGGGTGAGCCGGTCAACATCTCCGCCAACCATCTGGATGACACGCTGCCGCAGTGGTCGCCCAGTGGTGATGAACTGCTGTGGCTGGCCCCATTCAACGAGCGTTATGACCGCCGCGTGATTATCGGCAATCTGGAGGGGCAGCACACCCAGACGCTCGTTGATCAGAACGGCAGCATCGTCTCTGCCCGCTGGTCGCCAGATGGCCGTTATATCGCTTTCAGCTACGCTATCGAAGCCACGCGCTCGATCTTTTTTGTCAACCTGCGCGATGGTCGCTGGCGCATCCTCGCCAATGGGCTAAACGGACAATCGCCTGCGTGGCGGCCTTAGTTGCCGAACCGTCAACTGTCGCTATAATACCCGCCATGCAAAACAGACACATCTATCACACCCTCATCCTGCTCATCATATGGCTGGCCGCGTGCGAACCGCTGGCCCCTGCGCCCGCACCACAGGTTATTATCGTGACCCCGGTGCCATCCAGCACGCCGCTGCCCACCGCCACCCCCGAAGCAACGCGCACACCGCTGCCCACGCCCACACCGGATTACACCCCAACAGCCACACCGTTCCCGTGCGAGGCTGAAGGCGGCACCATGCTGGCGTTCGACGACTTTCGCAGCGAAGTGGCGGGCGAAAACCTGCGCTATCGCGTTTATATCCCACCGTGCTATCTGGAAACACAGAAACGTTACCCGTACACCATTCTGCTGCACGGGCAGGGGTATGATGAAATCCAGTGGGACCGGCTCGGCATTGATGAAGCGCTGGATCAGGGTATTCGGCTGGGGGCCGTTGCGCCCATGATTCTGGTAATGCCCTATACCGGCAGCATCGCCAACCGCGACAGCTTTCCGCCAAGCGCATCTTACGAAACGGTAATTCTCGATGAGCTTGTGCCCGCTATCGAGCGCGATTTCTGCACGTGGAATCAAGCGCAGTACCGGGCCATTGGTGGCATCTCGCGCGGCGGCTTCTGGGCCTACAGCATCGCCCTGCGTCACCCGGACATTTTTGGCAAGGCCGGTGCCCACAGCGCGGTGTTTGACGAGGGCAATGCTCCCGCCGCATTCAACCCGCTCGATCTGGCACTGAATTCGTCGTTTCTGGAAGAAGCCAATCTGCGGCTCTACCTCGATAACGCCGCCAGCGACCTGGCAGGTGAGGGCCAGCGGCTCTTTTCCAGCCGCCTGAGCGCACGCGGGATTCCCCATACCTATCTGATTCATCCGGTCGGCGATCATAGCGAAGATTACTGGCAGGCCCATGTGACGGAGTATCTGGCGTTTTATGCCCGCGACTGGCCGCGCAGTGTCAGCGAGTTACCGGGATGCCTGCAACCCAGCCCCTGAGTGCGTCAGGGTAAAGGCCGCCACATCGCCTGATCCACATCTTCAGCCGGGCACGTCACGGCGGCGTCGGCCAGCGCGATGATGCACAGGTGTTTCTGGCCGGACTGATTCATAATCACCGAAGCGAACCGACCATCGGGCGACCAGGTTAACTGACTGAATAACGCGCCACTGACCCGGTAAAGCGTCGACTGCTGGCTGCCATCCGCTGCCATCAGTACAACAAATTGCCCGGCGTCATTGAGCGACCGGAACATGACGTACTGCTCGTCCGGCGACCAGATGGCATTGGTATCCATGTGGCTGGACCGGTTGGATAAATTCCGGATGTCATCCGTCCGGTTATCAAACAGGTACAATTCAAAGTTCAAGGCATCCGGGGTAATCGCCGGGAGGATGAAGCGTTCCCCATCTGCCGACATGGCCGGCAGCCGGGCGGTCATGGTTTCGAACGGCCACCGGTGCACCACTTCACGCTGCATCGTCTCCAGATTGAGTTCATTCAGGCGCACCGTTCCGCTGCCAACCGTCACATAACGCAGCCGGTCTGCCGCAGTCCAGGCCAATTCGGAGCTGCGGGGGATCAGGTTCGCCACATTAGCGGTTCGCAGAATTCCCTTATCCGGCTGTACCACCGCCAGTTCAAGGCGATCGGATTCCGGCTGGACATAGGTAAAAGCGACCTGCGGCGCAAACGGCGACCAGACCGGGAAATGCTCGACAAATGCGCCATCACCGCTGCCAGCCAGCAGCACCCGCGCCGAACGGGCGAAATCCGCTGCGTACATCACATTATCCGCCATCGTCGCTTCGGTACCGGTCTGCTGCACATAGACCATTTGCTGGCCATCCGGTGACCACAACGGCGGACGCAGCGAATCATCCAGCAGCACAACTGGCAGACCGCGCGCCACATCCAGCAGATAGATGCGCGACCCTGCGCTATAACTGAGCTGGCCCGCCTGGGGCAGCACGGGCGCGACAGCAAAGGCCACCCCCACCAGTGGCAGCAGCACCGCCAGCACGATCACAACCAGTCTCAAAACCAGCCGCATACTCATCTGAAATAACACCCGCGCAAAATATCTTTTAATTTTTGATAATGATACCCCAGCCCCGATCATTGTGCTGGCTCATGCGGGCAGGGTAAGATAACCGCCAGTTGAGGACATGCGACTATGCTGACCATCATCTGGGCTATCCTGTGGGCCGTGTCGTTGCGCACGGTACAGGACTTTGACGAGCGAACATACGAGATTTACGTGCCGGCCAGTTACACGGCGCAGGAACCGGCCCCGCTGCTGCTGGTGCTGCATGGCGCTGGCGGCACGGGTGCGCGCTCTCAGGGCTGGCTGGGGCTGGATGCACTGGCGGAGGAAAGCGGGTTTATCGTCGTCTACCCGGATGGCATCGACCATAACTGGGACGTGGGCACTGGCATTCCGACGGCTGATGGCCCTATTCGGTCGGACGATGTGGCCTTTCTGGTGTGGCTCGTCGACCACATCGGCACCCGGTACACGCTTGACCGGACGCGCATTTATGCAGCAGGCATGTCCAACGGGGCGCTGATGGCGTACAAGCTGGCCTGCGCCGCGCCGGATACCTTCGCTGCGGTGGCCGGGGTGGCAGCGCCGTTGTATGTGCCGGTTATCCGCGATTGCAGCGAAACCCCCATGTCGATCCTGATGATTCATGGCACCGATGACCGCATCCTGCCCTGGAATCGGGTGCAACTGAACAATGGGCAGTTATTTGGCTTATCCGCCATCGATTCGTTTTCGTTCTGGGCAAAGCGCAATGGCTGCAATCAGGACCCGGCAGCGATCACCGGTGAAATCCTGCCAGATGTAGACCCGGATGACCAGTCAACGGTACGGCGCATCATGCTGTCCGATTGTGAAGCCAACACGCAGGTTGTGCTCTACGGCATTGAAGGGGGCGGTCATACCTGGCCCGGCAGACCCTTCGACGTCGATATCGAACTAGGCGCGCTCAACCGCGACATCGACGCCAGCGCCATCATCATGGACTGGCTGGTCAACCTGCCAGCGCGCCAGCAAGCCGAAGCGACACCAGAAGTCTCTGTCAGTCCTTAACCACTGCAACGATCTTCAGCAGCGCATAATCCGGCAGGCTCAACACCACGTAAGCCGGCATCCCCAGCTTTTGCCAGAACGAGAACGCATCAACCCCGGCCACCCGCGCCAGGAACAGCGTCATGACGGTGCCATGCGTCACGGCTGCGAGGGTCTGCTGCGGGTGATGGGCGAGCAGTTTTTCGATAGCAGCCTGAAAACGGTCGCAGGCGGCGCCGCCGGTTTCGTCGCCAAAAACCAGTTGGTCCGGGTGTTCCAGCAAGCGGCGGATGCGAGCCTCAAATTCGGCCTGAGTGCCATATGGAGCCGAGGTGCGCCGGTGTTCATGCAGATCATGCTCGGTGTGGTGCGGCAAACGCAGCCGATCCGCCACCGCCTGCGCGGTTTGCACGGCCTTCGGTTCCTCGCTGCTGACAATCACCGACGGTTGATGCGCTTGCAAGTGCCGGGCCAGCAGCTCACAGCGCGCGAGGCCCTCCTCGGTCAGCGTCCACTGATGGGCCGATACCGTCGGGTCCTGCCGGGATATGGAATGGCGCACCAGAATCAACAGCTTATCCATGATTTCCGAATTATCCCCATCACCATAACAGATCATCATCACCGGGCAGTGAAGACCGTCTTTGAGCAATCCCTTTGGTATTGTCTACTTGATGTCATATTCAGACATGCTGCATTGTACAATCATACACAATCAAGCAATTGTTCCATATCCTGGTGGCAATCGCTACCTTACAGCGTGATATGGGTAAAGTGTCGCTTGCTGGCCTTTGGAATACTGAGTACTATGGTTGACAGTTAACATAATCCTCTGGAGGACAACTCCCACATGAAAGCCATTATTCTGGCAGCAGGCCAGGGAACACGTCTGCGTCCGGTGACATTGACCATGCCCAAGCCGCTGGTTCCGGTTGCGAACAAGGCGTTAATTGAATATGCAATCGATATCCTGCGGGACTCCGGCTACGGACCCATTGGAATTATCGTCAACGATCTGGATTCGCCGATCTGCAAGCAGCTTGGTGATGGAAAAAAGCTCGGCGTCAAACTCGAATACATTGTACAGGCCGAGCAGTTGGGGCTGGCCCACGCCGTCAATCTGGCAAAGCCCTTTGTCGGTGATGAGCCGTTCTGTGTGTTCCTGGGCGACAATGTCTTTCAGGACAAGATGGAAAGCCTGTTGATGACATTCGAAGAGTCGGATGCTGAAGCGGCGGTTGCCCTGGGCGAAGTGGCGGACCCCAGCCGGTTCGGGATTGCGGCGCTAAGCGAAAACTATGACCGTATCACGAAGGTGGTCGAAAAACCGCAGAACCCGCCATCGAATCTGGCGATTTCCGGGGTGTATCTGTTCCGCAAATCCATCTTCGAAGCCATTTCCAATATCAAGCCCTCGTGGCGTAACGAACTCGAAATTACCGACGCGATCCAATGGCTGATCGCCAACGATAAAAAAGTGCGCCCCTACATCCTCAAGGGCTGGTGGATGGACGCCGGTAAACCGGACGCCATTATTCAGGCCAATCAACTGGTGCTGGGCGAACTGCCCTACACCCCGCCGCCGGAGGATGGCCTGCAAATTCGCGGTAATTCCGAAGTGTCGCACCGCGTTATTCTGGGCAAGGGCAGCCAGATCATCGACAGCGTGATTCGCGGGCCGGTGATTATCGGCGATAACGTCGTCATCAAGGAAAGCTACGTCGGGCCGTATACCTCGCTGGGCGATAATGTCGTCATCGAAAGCAGCGAAATTGAAGCCAGCATCGTCATGAAAGACTGCGTAATCCGCAACATGCCGGGCCGCATCGACTCCAGTTTGCTGGCAGACAACTCGCAGGTGACTTCGGCGCAGCACGTACCCGATGCCCACCGCCTGATTCTGGCCGAAAACAGCTACGTCCAACTTTAGCCCTACCCTGCACACTGCATACGCATCAACGTAAACATAAGAGGGTGCTTTGGCGGAAAGACAGAACAAATCCGGATCAGACCGCTCATCTGAGGCTCGGAACAAAACAAACCCCCAGCCACAAACGAACAATATGGGGCTGTCCGACGAACCGGGCAGCCTCTTTCAAACGAACGGCGTTGGCAGTGTCCTGCGGTTACAGCGGACGATTGGCAACCAGGCCACCCAGCGCCTGTTGATGCGCCGCGCCGGGGCCACCACGCCAGATGCCGCCGCGCCGGAAATGACCGGGCTGGATGTCACCGGCAGCTACGAAGCGCTGGACCCCGGTGGCAGCAACCGCATCACCATTCAGATCAATCAGGCCGGGCATCACCTTGAGGGCTGGCAGCAGCGGCGTGTCTACCGCAGCCATACCAACGCAGTACAGCACCAGCGGCTGGAGCAGTCGCGCATCACAGCGGACCTGGTTGAAGATGGTGCGCCCAATACGTACCGCTACCGGCGTGTCAATTCCGTCGGGCGCGAAGTATCAAGTGGGACCATGACCTTTACGCAGTCTGCCAGCGGCGCCCGCTTGCAGATGCTGTCCGAAAGCGGCTGGACCCATGCGTTCGAACGCACAGCCACGACCTCGCGCGCTTCCGATGAGGCGATTGAGGCCGCCCCCGAAGAAATGCGCGGGGTGATCGAAGCCAGCATCAACGCGCCGCTGGACCGCGACGAGGAAGAACGTCTGGGACGCAGCTGCGAACGCATCAAAACAATTATCCGCGACTATCTGGACGAATCCGGCATTGGCCGCACTGGCAAGGCAGCCACCCTCAACAGCTATATCGAAGACTTGATGGTGCAGTTTGCCAACGAACAACTGCCCCTCGTCGTCCGGCGCATGCGCGAAATCCTGACCAGCGAGTCGACAGCCAGCGGCTCTGTCACCCGGCCCTACTGGGACTGGATACAAATTGTCGTGATGGAGCAGCCGACTTACACCGAACATATTCAGCAGCGGCTGGGGATGCAACCCGGTGGTGACCCCCTCGGCCAGCACCGCTATCGCTGGATGTTTTCGACAGTGGGTGTCAGCGGTGATGTGCTGGTGGGCGGCGGCGTCTTCGGTGGGGTGTTTATCATCGAGAAGCTGGAGCCTGACCGCTGGACCCAGCAGTATGCGGTCGGTATGGCGGGTTTTTCGGGCGGGCTGTCTGCCGGTGTCACCGTCGGGCAAACCACCGCCTGGTCAGAATTCGAGTCGCCCTTCCCCTGGACCAGTGGCAACTTTCGGGGCTGGTTCGCCCTCACCGGGGCGACAGGCAGCGGCAGTCTTGTCGGCGGCGGTGGCTACAGCCCAACTGCCATGATTACCTTCTACGGCGACGGTTCGTTCGAGCCATTGGCGGCAGATGCCAGCGGTTTCATGGTCGAGTATGGCGTCCATGCCGGGCTGGAACTGGGTGTCTCAACAGGCTATCTGGCTGGTGGGCACGACGAAGTGCTGCAGCATGTTCACCCACCACAGGACGACAGTGCGGACAGCGACTATCGCAGCGGCGAATCCGTACATTTCCCGGTGGATGACCCCAGCCTCAACGACACTGGTCTGCAAGCGGTCCGGCAGATGTGTGCCTTGCAGCGGCGCGGCTTCGAAAGTGAGGCCAGTACGCTGCGCATTGATGGGTACACCAGCACCACCGGCACGGACGTCCGCAACCAGCAGCTTTCCGACCTGCGCGCCCAGAACACGTTACAGGCTATCCGCGATGTACTGGGCGACAACCTGCGTATTCCGGATGAGCAGATCACGATTCAGGGGCATGGCGAGGGCGCGGCCCGCGATGCTGGTGAAGCCGATGATGTCGAAAACGAAGCCTGGCGCAAAGTCGAAATCTCGCTGAACGGGCAGGTAATCCTGACGCTCCGTTAAGGAGTTTTGACACGCTGTTCAAGGAGCTATATCACCTCTTTTTCCGCTTCGATATGCTAACATGTTGATTAATCGATGTAGTGTAAGCGGCGGGAGGATCAATGAACGTTCTGGTAGGGTACGCCAGCGCACACGGCTCGACAGCCGAAATTGCGGAATTCATTGGCAAGGAACTGGCAAAGCGTGATTTTAACGTCACCGTCAGCAACGTCGCAGATGTGCAATCCCTGGACGGATACGACGCCTTCGTACTCGGCTCGGCGATCCACGCTCAGATGTGGCTGACGGAAATGTCGCAGTTTCTGGAGCGTTTTCGGGGCAAGCTGACCAACATGCCGGTGGCGTTTTTTATCACCTGCATTCGGGTGCTGGAGCCAGATGGTTACGAGCATTCGCTGCATGAATATGTCAACCACCGGATACTGAAGCAGTTTCATCTCAAGGAACTGACGGCTTTTGCCGGACGGCTGGAAATGGACGCCGTCGACTGGAACGAACGCTGGACGCTGGCTGCCCGTTATGATGGGGCCGAGCCACCCGGCAACTACAATCAGGATTTCCGAAACTGGCAGACGATCCAGGCCTGGTCACAGAAAGTTGCAGACAAATTCCTGTTTGTCTGAAGTGTCCAAAGTATTCCACTGAGCGAGCCTGCGCCGTGACTGAAGCCGGTGCAGGTTTGTTTTTCCCTACTTGAAAACAGAACAAAAGTTCTATACAATAGAACCAGATTCAAACGGCCATATCCAGTAACCAACATTCCCGATCAGACAATCAGGCAGGTGCTTTGTGGATACTTTTGCGTCTCAATCCCCGGTCAGCGAAATCGTTACGCTCGTGCGTGAGGCCTGCGCCGCCGACACCAATATTTTTGGCTACGGCATCTGGACTCATCACATCGTCGAGGTCGTGCGCTTCGGCAAGCGGCTGGCGCGGCTGTGTGGCGCAGATGAAGAAGTGGTCGAACTGGCCGCCCTGCTGCACGATTACGCCGCCGTCAAGGACGAGTCGCTCTACGCCGATCATCACATTCACGGCCCGCTTGAAGCTGAAAAAATCCTGATTACACTGGGGTATGCGCCGGAAAAAATCGAAGCGGTTAAACACTGCATCGCTACCCACCGCGCGAGTGTCGCCTTGCAGCGCCAGAGCATCGAGGCCCAGTGTCTGGCCGATGCCGACGCGATGGCCCATATCGCGCAGGTGCCTTCGCTGATGCGGATGGTCTATGTCGAGCGCGGGCTGGATATTGATGAGGGGACACGCTGGGTGCGGGCCAAATTGCAGCGCAGCTGGAACAAGCTCAGCCCGCTGGCCCGGCAGATGATTGCCGAAAAATATGATGCGGTGCTCAAAATTCTGGATGCGCCCAGCGCCGCCTGAATTATGCCCGGTTCGACCAGGTATCGAGCGCCCACGCCAGTTCGTCCGCCGATGGCGCATAATTCCCCACCCGGCGCACCACCAGTCCGCTGGCATAGTTCGCCAGTGTCACGGCCTCGGCAAACGGGGCACCCGCCGCCACAGCCAGTGTCAGCACCGCAATAGCCGTATCACCCGCACCAACGACGTCATAAACATCGCTGACCGCCGGGCTGGGGCAGTGCGCCATGCCACCGGCACACATCGCGATAGTGGCACCTTCCGGCCCGCGTGTAATAACCATCGCCCCGGTCAGTTGCAGCCGCTGGCACAACTCACGCGCCGCTTCAGCAAATTCATCATCGCCCTCAATGTGCCGCCGCAGGTAGGCCCGCGCGTCATCCGCATTGCACTTGACCAGCGCAAAATGCTGATATTTGTCCAGTTCGCCTTGTGCGTCAGCCGCCAGCAGCGCCCCCTGTATCCCGCCCAAGCGCCGGATTTCCGCGATAAGCGATTCGGTCAGCAGGCCCCCGTGATAATCCGACACCAGAATGGCATTGACCGCCGTCGCCGCTTTCTCGATCAACGTACCAAGCTGCGCCTCGATACTGCCATTGATCGGCTCACGCGAGAGGGTATCCAGCCGGGCAACCTGCTGCGGAAAGCGTAACCCCATCTGCGCCATCAACCGCAGTTTGACGGTCGTCGGGCGTGTCGGATCAACGACCAGCGCATTGGTCTCGATGCCTTTGGCCTGCAACAACTGGCGCAGTTGAGTCGCCGCTGTATCCGACCCAATGACCCCGGCCTGCACCGCCGTGCTGCCCAGCCGGGCGATATTGACCGCCGGGTTGGTCGCCCCACCGGGAATCATCTGCCGCGATTCGTATTCGAGGATTGGCACCGGGGCTTCGCGACTGAGGCGTGTGGCCCGGCCCAGGACATATTCATCGAGGATCACATCCCCCACCACCAGGATGCGCTGCCCGGCGAGTTTCGGAATCCAGGTTTTCAGTGCGCCGTTCAAATCAGCTGACCTCTATTAGCCGCAATTTTCTAAAGCAATCTCTGCGAGACTCTAACACGCTATGTTTAAGGGAGTTGCCTTTTTCCTACGCCAATCAGCCGCGCCCGCGCCGCAGCACCGCCAGCACAAACCGCGGCAGCCGCAGCATCCGACAGATGCGCCAGGGCTGCAAATACAACCGGAACAGCCATTCCAGCCCCAGCCGCTGCATCCACTGGGGCGCACGGGGCAGCACCCCGGCGATAAAATCGAACGCGCCGCCCACCCCCATCGCCATCCGCACCTGCAACCGGGGCAAGTTGCGCGCAATCCACTTGTCCTGCGCCGGTGCGCCATACGCCACAAACAGAATGTCCGCATCGCTGGCATTGACCATCGCCACCAGCGCATCTTCTTCGGGAGGTGCGGGGCTGCCGCTGTATGTACCGACGATCTGCAACGCCGGGTACTTTTCACGCAGAACAGCCGCCGCTTGATCCGCCACGCCCGGTGCCGCGCCCAGGAAAAACAGCCGCCAGCCTTCCGACGCGGCCCGTTCCGCGATGATGGGCACACCATCGGAACCCGTCACGCGCTGCGGCAGCGGTGAGCCGAGATAATTTGCCGCCCACAGCAGCCCAGCCCCATCCGGCACGCACAGATCCGCCCGCTGGAGGATATGGCGGAAGTTCGGGTCTTGCTGCGCGATCATCATGAATTCCGGATTGGTGGTACAGACCTGATGTGCGGTGGCATCCGGGGCGCTGACCCACTGTTTGATCATGTCCAGCCATTCGGGGTAAGTGATGGCATCTACGGGCATCCCCAGTATGGTCACGCGCCGGGGAAATGCGGGCGTATGTGCGGCGGATTCGGGCATGGTCGCACCAACCGGTTCGCCGGTCAGCATGGCCTGCGTCGCCTGCACCACCTGCTCCGGCGTGACCATGCGCATACAGGTGCGGGCCGCACAGCCATGGCGCAAACCCATGCCATGCCCAACATAGCTGCATGGGCTGCACACCGGCAGACTGCGTACAATCACCGTCTGGCCGCCGGGGTTCCAGGGTCCCCACGCATCCGGGTTACCCGGCCCGAAGATCGCCACAACCGGAGTGCCGACAGCTGCCGCCAGATGCATCACACCGCTTTCCGCGCCGATAAACACATCCGCCTGTGCGATCACATCGGCCAATTGAGGCAAAGTCGTCGCGCCCGTCAGATCAAGGGCTTCGGCCTGCATGGTCGCCTGCACCTGCTGGCTGTCGTCCTGCGAGCCGCCGACGAGGATAATCTGCGCCCCCTGCTGCTGGTGCAACACATCCGCTGCGACTGCGAACGACGCGGCATCCCAGCGCCGGGCCGTGCTGTATGCACCGCTGCCCGCATGAATCACGACACGCGGCCCGTTCCATGCGGGCAGGTCATAGGCGTCCCGCGCCACCATCGCCTGCCGGGGGTGATTATCCGCATCCAGCAGCGCCACCAGATCAAGCCAGTACCGGGCCTGATGCTGCGCACCAAAACCGGCATCCGGCACACGCTCATTAAGGAACCAGCCGTTACCATTGTCCAGCCCGATGCGCCGCCGTGCCCCACTCGCCAGCGCAATCAACGCATATTTCAATGTACCAGCCCGCAGCGTAAAATGATGGAAAAACACGACCACGTCATAGCGCCCCAGACCCAACACGCGCCGCATGTTGGCGGGCCGAAAGAAAGCGGTGGCGCGGTCCAGCGCGGTCTGGTCCAGTGTGACAATTTCGTCCACCAGCCCGGCCCCCTGCACCAGCGGTACGCTGTGCGGTGTCGTCAGCAGCGTCAGATGAGCCTCCGGCAGCGCCAGCCGCAACGCGTGCAACGCCGGTGTGGTCACCACCAGATCGCCAATATCCGCCAGTTGGACGAGCAGAATGCGCATGTCCCGTTCCTTTTGCAAATCCACGCCTCATTCTACATAATCAAGGCTGGCCGGGACAGTCGACAATCGCCTGATTTACTCTGAAGGACACAGTTGCGGTTCAGGAGCGAGAACGATGAAACTCTATTTTGTACGACATGGCAAAGCCCAGACCGCCGACGGCTCGATACCGGATCATGATCGCCAGCTTACCACCGATGGCGCCGCCCGGATGCAGACCGAAGCCAGGGTCATGGCCCGGCTCGGCATCAAGCCAGATCGAATCTACAGCAGCCCGCGCGTCCGTGCGCTGCAAACAGCAGAAATCATCGGCAAAGCGGTCAAAACACCGGTTGAAATTCGCGAGGAAGTCAACTTCGACTTCGACATGAGCGCTGTCAAAGCCCTGACGCAGGGACTGGCCAACGAAGCGGAAATCATGTTCGTCGGCCACAATCCCAGCATGGAAGTCGTCCTCCATCAACTGACGGGGGCCGATGTCATGATGAAAGTTGGCAGTCTGGCGCGGGTTGATACATCCACCCCCAATAGTGCCCAGCATGGCTATCTGATCTGGCTGATCGCACCCAGGGTCTTTGATGCCCTGGCGAAATAGAGCGCCTGGCGGATGGGGTAATCCGACCGGGTACGTTACAATCAGACACAAATCACACAGGAGAATCATTCATGAAAACGATGCCACTTGGATTCACAGGCGTTGAAGTCAGCGCGCTGTGCCTGGGCACAATGCAGTTCGGCACGAAGAACGACCGCGCCACCTCCTACCAGATGCTGGACCAATACACCGGGGCTGGCGGCACGTTCCTCGATACTGCCAATGGTTACGCCCACTGGCTGATCGAAAACGGCCAAGGCGGCGAAAGCGAAACGCTGCTGGGTGAATGGATGCGCGAACGCGGCAATCGCGATCAGCTGTTTATCGCGTCCAAAGTCGGCTTTGGCTATCCCGGTGCGGACCGTGGCCTGAAGGCTGAGCAGATCGAGGCGGAGTGCGAAAAAAGCCTGAAGCGCCTGGGCATCGAAACCATTGACCTGTATTACGCCCATAAGGACGATTACGACACGCCGCTTGAAGAAACGATGCAGGCCTTCGACAAGCTCGTACAGGCGGGCAAAGTGCGCTTTATCGGGGCCAGCAATTACTTCTCATGGCGGCTGGAAGAAGCCCACTGGTCGAGTATCACCAATGACTGGGCCGAATACTGCTGTTTGCAGCAGCGGTACAGCTATCTGCGCCCCGGCCCGCGTGCATCATTGGGCAATCATGTGCTGGCGACCGAAGACATCTTTGACTACGCGCAGCGTCGCAACATCACCGTGCTGGCGTTCTCGGCCATGCTTGGCGGAGTCTTCACCCGCAGCGATCGTCCGTTACGTGCCGAATATGCCGGGCCGGACAGCGACGCGCGTTTGAAAGCCCTCAACGAAGTGGCTCAGGAAACCGGCGCCACCCCCAGTCAGATCGTACTGGCCTGGATGCTGCACAGTACCCCAGCAGTGCTGCCGCTGATCTCTGCCAGCACGCCGGAAACCATGCAGGACAACCTCGGCGCGCTGGATGTCTCGCTCAGTGACGACCAGATGGAACGGCTCAACACAGCTGGCGCGTAAGTCATTACACACAAGGGCGTGGTGCCATGCGCTGCGCCCTTAGGTCAACTGCTCAAACGCCTGCGTCACGAACCAGTTGTGCTGTTCACGCATGCGGCGTTCGGTGGCAGCATCCCCGGCCCATTCCCCAATTTTGAACGCAGGCCGCAGCGCGACACACAAATCCCAATACGGCAGATTCGTCAAATCCACCATCGCCGCTCCGGCCCGATAACAGTGTGTGAAATATTGCATGGCCTCTACGCCGTAAGCCCACAAAATCTCCATGCGGCTGTTGGCAAGGTCGGCCAGCGGATCGCCCAGTGAGGCGTCTTCCCAGTCGATGATCGCCGCCAGTTTTCCGGCATGCCACAACACATTCCCCGGCCAGAAATCGCCGTGCAGCAGCACCGGGTCATTCAACACCGGCAGCGGCCACACCGCTTCCAATACATCGCGAATACGCCCCTCATCCAATGAGTCGTCGAGCCGGGCAGGCTGGTTCTGGACCATGCGCGTCTGCCAGTCGTGATTGGTATGCAGGAAGGGTAAATGGGTTGGAGCGTCCCTGATCGCGTGAATCTGGGCCAGATGCGTCGCCAATTGCTCAACGCACACAGTAACTTCCGCCGGGTGGAAGTCGGGCTGGCCGTCGACGTAGGCGATCACCAGACAGGGCGTGCTGAACAACTCACCAGCGGGTTCAAGATGATAGGGCTGCGGCACCGGGATAGCGGCAGCGCTGAGATACTGCAACAACCGGAATTCATCGGCGGCGATTAACGGGTTCTGCTCCAGATCGACCGGCCCATGCTGGCGCACAACCATTTTCTGAATCTGACCATCGGACCGCAGCACTTCCAGCGCTGTCACCTGCGCGGAGACTCCACCTGTCAGCGGCCAGAATTGTAGCAGTTTGCCAGCCGGGTCGACACGATGTACCAACGCCTCGAACGCGGCCCGGTCGTCCACCATCAGGCTTCGCCCGGCGCGGCCTGTAACACGACACCTCGCACCAGCCAGATGCAGCCACAGCCGACCAGCACAAGCGCCATCGTTGCCACGCCAATCAAGGGGAAACTGCCCGTCAGCGCATACAATCCGCCACCCACCAGCGCCCCGAACAGCCGCCCCAGCGACATGGCGCTGATATTGGCACTCATCATCACCGAACGGGCTTCCGGCAGCACCTCGGTAAACAGGCCAATCGACGCAACAATCGCCATTTCCAGCAGCACAAACAGGCCAAAAATGCCCACCATTGCCAGCGCAAGGCTGCTGTTAAAATAGGGGATGATGGCAAACCCCACCCCAGCCACAACCGCCCCATAAAAAGCCAACCGGTGCATCCCGAAGCGATCCCCTACCGCCGAAACCAGCAGCTCGCCTACGGTCTCCGCCAGCCCCAGCACAATGGTCACGATACCGAGCGACGCCAGCACCAGTTCAAACGACAATTCCATCCACAGCGCATAGTTGATAAAAAAGATTTCCTGCGCGCCCATCAGGCAGAAGGAATAGCCCAGCGCCGCAAATGCCAGTGGACGCTGCCGCAGCACCCGCAGCACAGGAATCCGCCGGGGCGCAGGCGTGTGGACGGTACTCTTTTCGGGTCTGTCGCCGGGGACCAGTAGGATCAACAAAGCAATGGCAGCACACATGAACAGCGACAGGGCGACAAAAACCGGCTGCAACCCGGCCCGTTCCAGCAGAAAACCTGTCAGCGGCGCAGCGATAAAGAGGGCCCCGGACCAGCTCAGTTCAATCGCGCCCCAGGCCCGTGCCCGCTGCGCAAACGGCACCCGATCACCGACATAGGCCTGCAATGCCGGGTCAAAGATCATCTTGCCAACGCCATAGGCCACCACGACGAAAGCAAAGGCCCACAGCTGCGGCACCAGCGCACCCAGCAGGCTCACCACCGCCATAACCGCCAATACGCCGATCATCACCGGTTTACGCCCAAAACGCTCCGACAGGATGCCAAACACGGGGCTGAAGACACCCATCCCCCACGAAATCGCCAGGATGGACTGGACACTGCCGACAGACGCATCCAGCCCACGCGCAATCGCCGGGATAAACGGGTAGGCAAACCGGCGGGTCATGTTGGCCACCGTGCGTGCAGCGGTCAGCGCGAAAATGACGGAACGAAAACGAGTCAAAGTGGGTTCCTTCCTGCCAAAAGACTGAAACATTATCGCGTACCGGGCATCTATCGACCAGAGCGATTGTCCGATGGACGGTAAACATCCGGTTGATTGCCGAACAGATTCGCAGTAAAGTGGTGAGCAAATAAATGCTACACCAGATGATCAGACCGGCTGCTGTGCGATATGCTGAATCAGTGCCCGGTCAGAAGACAGGCGAATATTCTGTGGTTCCCATCAGGCAAGTACTGGGACGAGACATCATTCCCCGTGTTGTAACGGGGCTGATCGGGGTCCCCATCATTTTATTTCTTACCTACGTCGGTGCACCACTCTTTAACCTCGGCGCCAGCCTGCTTGGGCTTCTGGGCGGGCTCGAACTGGCGCACATGATTCGCCCGGCCCAGCCACTGATGACTCTACTGGTCACGGTAGCCATTGTGATGATCGCAACGGCTGTCTGGTCGAACATGCTCCCGATTGCGTTGGTGGTGCTGCTGGTCTTTGTCATTGTCGGGCTGATCGACAGTATCCGGCAGCGGCGCAACTTCCTGCGCGATTACAGCTATGCCCTGGGCGGTGCGCTCTACGTCGGCCTGTCGATGGGCCTGCTTTCCCTCATCCGCGCCGATGCCAATGGTATGCTGCTCATCTACATGCTGCTGATCAACAACTGGTTTACGGATAGCTTCGCGATGATCGGCGGGCGGCTGTGGGGCAAACACAAACTGGCCCCCACCATTTCCCCCGCCAAGACCATTGAGGGGGCGGCCTTCGGCATGACCATGGGCTTTATCGGCGGCTTCACACTGGGGCTGGCGGGCGGCCTGCCGCTGCGTACAGCCCTTGTTGCCAATATCTTCGTGGCGATCGCGACACTGGCGGGTGATCTCATCGAATCACTGGTCAAACGCCACCTGCACGTGAAAGACAGCGGATCAATCCTGCCGGGGCATGGCGGCATCCTGGATCGGGTGGATGGCACCCTGCTGGCAGCCCCCACTTTGTTCCTTGTTCTGACTTTACTGGGGTAATCTGCAAGAGCAGACTCGAATTTTGATGTGATATTGTGTTATAATGGCAACTATGGAAATGCGCAGCTAACTCACACACCCCATCAATCCCAACTGAATGAGCCGCCTGAAAAGGCCCTCCGGGGTACGGCTGACGCAACCAAAAAGACCCGCTCACTGGCGGGTCTTCTCTATTACACATCATACAAACAGGTGTTAGTCGCCGGAACTGCGCCGTGCTGGCTGGCCGTTGCTCACCAGCCCACCCGCAAACTGCTGCGCCATGTTCACCAGTTCCATCGGCAGCACAAACTTGGTCGATGCGCCGGCCCCAATGTCGCGCAGGGCTTCCATGTATTGCAGGTACATCGTGTTGCTGCTGGCCAACTGCGCCTGCTCCTCGATGGCCTGAAGCGCGGCGGCAAAACCCTGCGCCCGCAGCAGCTGCGCCTGACGTTCACCTTCGGCCTGCAAGATCGCCGATTGTTTCTGACCTTCGGCGCGCAGGATAGCACCCTGCTTTTCACCTTCGGCTACCGCAATCGAGGCTTCGCGTTCACCACTGGCCCGCGTCACCAGCGCACGGCGCTCACGTTCGGCGCTCATCTGCCGGTTCATGGCTTCCTGCACCTCGCGCGGCGGCTCGATCTCGCGGATTTCGACGCTGGTAATCTTCAGGCCCCAGCGCTCGGTCACTTCATCCAGCTTGACGCGCAGGGTATCATTGATCTGCTCCCGCTTGGACAGCACATCGTCCAGCGAAATATCACCGATGACCGCGCGCAGAGTGGTGGTGGCGATATTGGTCGAGGCCCGCACCACATGGTCGACCGCGATCACGGACAGTTTAGGGTCAACGACGCGGTAGTAAACCAGGAAGTCGATGGCAATCGGCGCGTTATCCTGCGTGATGGCCGTCTGCGCCGGAATATCCAGGAATTTTTCGCGCATGTCAACCTTGATGGCCTGCTCCAGAAACGGCAGCACAATCGTCAGGCCCGGCCCACGTGTGCCCGCGTAGCGACCCAGCGCGAGAATCACCAGTCGTTCGTATTCCGGGATAATGCGAAACGTGCGCACCACGATGTAAAACACAAACAGAATGACCGCAATAATCAGAATCGATGTATCCATTGTCCCTACTCCTCATGACCGTTCAGCGGGGCGCGCTTGTGCTTGACCCCTTCAACCACGACGTTTAATCCCTCACGCTCAACCACGATCACATCCTCGCCAGCGGCCACAGCATGATCACTGGTCGCCGTCCACAATTCCCCGCGGATATTCACCGTCCCGACCGGGTCCAGTGCCTTGATCACCCGCCCGCGTGCACCAATAAGCAGACTGTCTTCATCGGGTGATGCCTGCAAACGCGCTTTTTCCAGTACCGGGATCAGGATATAGCGATGATAGATCAGCGAAATCACAAGTAGCAGGGCCACCAACACCGGCGACACCAGCAAGCCATGAAACATAAACAGACTGCCGATGGCTTGCAACACCAGCCCGCCGATCGCCAACGGCACAAACTGCTGTTTCAGAAATGGCATGACAATGAAGCTGAGGACGCCGACGATCATCACGACGACCGCGCCCCAGTTGGTGGGCATATTGCCAAGCACCCATACCGCGCCGATCACAGTCGCCCCGGAGAATATTTCGAGCAGCCCGGTGCCGGGCATATAGGTCGCTGTCACCCCCAGCCACAGGCCGATAACCAATGCCAGATAGACAATATTGGGATCAACTACAGGCATCGAATATACCCTTCCACATTAACCCCCGTTATTATTTTATTATACTGCCTTTCCCACCCCCAACTCCCCGAATCATTGAGGGGGTCATTTTTCTTATTTGCATTTGCCAAATATGATTTATAATTACGCAGCAATTGTCCGATTTGGTTATCATAACAGCCTATGATCTTGCCTCATCTGAAAGTTAACGCACATCGTTTAGAGACTGATTTCGAGGAAATCTCGCACATTGGCCTTAGGGAGAACGGCGGCATTTCTCGCCCCGCCCTCTCTCACGAAGACCTGCAAGCCCGCGCCTGGTTCGCCGACCAGATTGAAGAAGCGGGCTTGTTGATTCATGACGACGACGCGGGCAACCTCAGCGGCCTGCTGCGGTCCGATCGACCGGATGCCCGCACGATTATCATCGGCTCGCACCTGGATACCGTCCCCAGCGCCGGACGCTATGATGGCGTGCTGGGTGTGCTGGCCGGGTTGGAATGCCTGCGCACGATCCGCGAAGCCGACATCCACCTGCCCGTCAATCTCGAAATCATGGATTTCACCGACGACGAAGGCACGTGGGAGCCGATGTTCGGCAGCATGAGCCTGACCGGACGCCTGCCCAAAGACGTGCTCAACTCGGCAGACCCGACCAAGAGCGCGTTTCGGGCTGCCCTGCGCCGCGCCGGAATCAACCCGGATGAAGTGCGCCGTGCCGCCCGCGACCCGCAGCAGGTCGCCGCTTATATCGAAATGCACGTCGAGCAGGGATCGAGGCTGGAACGCACCGGCTCCAACATTGGCGTCGTCACCGCGATTGTCGGGCGCGCCTCGTACAATCTGACCTTTATCGGACAGTCGGGACACTCTGGCACGGCCAGTATGCGCGAACGACGCGACGCCTTGCAGGGGGCGTGTCAGTTCGTCTGTGCAGCTCATGCCCTCGTCCGTGACCAATTCCCCGATGGCGCACTGAACTGCGGCAATCTGGAGGTCATACCGGGGTCACTGACGATTATCCCCAGTGAGGTCTGTCTCACAGTGGAGTTCCGTCACCCCAACGAGGCTCAGCTGGCCCACATGGAGGAAGCCCTCGTCGAGTTGGCCCAGACGTGTGCCCAGCAGCACCGCCTCGAAGTCCACCCCTCCCCGATCAAACACATCCCCGCCGCCCTCATGGCCTACAAAATCATCGAAAACATCGAAAAAGCCTGCGAAATTTCTGAAGTCACCCATGAGCGCGTCGCCAGTTATGCCAGCCACAACGCCCAGATGATGAGCACTTTCACGCCCAGCGGCATGTTCTTCATTCCTTCTGTGGGCGGTGTCAGCCACCATCCATCGGAGTTTTCGCGCTGGGAGGATGTCATCAACGGGACCAACGTGCTGCTGCACAGTATCCTGTCACTGGCGCTGTCGGATTAAACGCAACGGTTCAAAGCCGCCAAGAATCGTAGGGGCGCAGTGTACTGCGCCCTTATTGATGTATAACAGGCTGTGCGCCAAAACAATGTGATAGTGCGGTCAGCCTCAATGCTTTGTCTGACAACTGGCAACTGATGACTGTCAACTGTTAATCAATCTTAGTCTCACGCACGCGACGCTGCGCGGCGATCACCTGATCTTCCCACCGCACGTCGTCTGAGTTATCGACCCGCCCTTCGGCGTCCATCACCGCGATAATGTCCTCCATCGCGTCGCGCAGCGTCATCTGCGGGCGGAACTCCGGCACATCGCGCATCATCTTTTCCGAGCTGAAATAATTGTTGTGCGAATAAGCGTCTTTACAGGTGCCGAAGTTGGGCACACCGAGCGCGATCAGGTCATCCAGCGGCACACCGACCAGCTCAACTTCGCGGCCAAGCACATCCATCGCTGTGTGATGAAACACATCCCAGTAGGTGAAGCCCTCATCCACCAGATTGTAGGTCTGGCCGATACAGCGCGACTTGCCGATCACGCCGACAAAACCCAGCGCGGCGTCCTTCACGTGCAGAAACTGGATCGTCTGGCGGCCATTCCCACACACCACCAGCGGCTTGCCCTTGCGCACCCGGTCGATCCACTGCGTATCGCGGCTGGCCTGCCGCACCAACCCGCGAATCGGGCCATGCGTGGTCGATGGCTTGATGATGGTCGCCGGGAAATTATCGCTGTAAAAGGCGCTCATAAACGCATGGTCGGCTTCCGCCTTGCCTGCGCCATAGGGGGTATCCGGCTGAATCGGATGATCTTCGGTGACCGGCAGCCACACGTCCGGCTTGCCATAGCTCATCACACTGGAACACTGGATAAACTGCTGCACCCCGGCAAAAGCACGAATATCGCTTTCGGCGTCGGCTTTGTCGAAGCAGATCATGTCGATGGCGACGTCGAATTTACCCTGCTGCATGGCGGACTCGAATTCGGCGCGATTTTTGCGGTCCCCGGTGATAAGCTGCGCCCCATCTGGCACCTGCCCCTTCTGGCCGCGGTTGTAACAGGTGACGTCGTGCCCCTGGCTCAACAGCCGCTCGACAATGCTGACACTGATGTTGCCGGTTCCACCAACCACTACTACCCGCATAAGTCTTTTCTCCCACGCTATGCGCAACTGTGGGGAGAGTTTAACGCAGATGGTGTGATTGCGTATTTCCGCATAGGGCCAGTGCCGGTTTAGTCGGTGGCGGCTATCTCATCCGGCAGGCGGATGGCATCGACCGCGCCATGCCGCGCGATGGTGAAGGCGGCGCTGGATTCGATTCGTAGATCATAGGGCACCCCCTGTTCCTCTTCCGTCAGATAGGGCAGGAAGGTCGAGCCAACACTCTCACCCCGGTAAAGCTGACCATCGGCGGCGCCGATCCAAAGTGTGTAACGCAGGCTCAGTTCGCTTTTCTTGAAAAAATCAGCGCTTTCCAGCATCAGGCGCATGCGCTCCAGCGGGGTGCCGGGCGTCTGCCGGAGCATTAATTCAAGGGCGTCCACTTCGACCGCAAATACGCGCATTTCAACGTCGTCAATCGTCTCCGCATCCTGCTCCACCAATGACAGGATCATATCCTCCGTCAGCGGAAACTCAGCCGGGAGCCGGATGTCCGTCAGCCCTTCAAACGCAAGCCGCTGTGCGGTGCTGTCATCAAACAGGGCATGCATCTCGTCATACGATTGCCAGCCGGATTCAAGCCCGTCAAAAAAGCCGGCATAATCCGTGTCGATATTGGGCAGGTTGATATAAAGCTCACCATCAACCTGGATCTGCTGCATTTCCAATGGCGGCATATCCGCGACGAATTCCGCTGATTCACCCGCGTATGCCGCGACACTGATCGCATAATCGCCATTTGCGGTTACCTCACCGGTAATCGACTGCCGATTGTAAATATTAAATTCGTCGTCCTCGCCGCTGAAATGCTGGGCGGTCTGCCAGTCCAGCGTGTACTGGTACCCCTCCGCCAGATTATCCATCGCCTGCTGCACGACCGCCCGTGCCGCACTGTCCTCCTGGCTGAGCACCGGCTGTGCCGCGCCAGTCATCAACACAAGGATGAGCAGCACCAGACGTAAAATTTTCGACCCTGAAAACACCATATCGCTCACTTTCACATGCCACAGAACACCCCTAGAGGATACACCCGGTGTCGTAAACGGGCATTAAAGCGGTGTAAAGGTAGGCCAACAACGCAAACAAAAAGGGCGCAGCATTTCGCCACGCCCCTCGTTATCAGCTGCCAGCCGCTCAAGCAACTGGCTAGCAAAAGTTCTTGAGCCTTGCTGAAGCAGGCAACCTAGCCCCCTCTGGTGGGCTTGATTTTTTGATTAGCCGTGCGGCTTTAGCTTTAGCCCTCGGCGGCAAAAAACTCAGGTGACGATATTCACCTTTGGTTCCTGACCATTGCGGCCCGGAATAAAGATCACCTTGCGCGGTTCGCTGCCGTTCAGCACACGCTGTGCGCCGCTGCCGGCCAGCGCCAGTTCCTTGGCCTTCTCCTCGGTGATGTCCGCCGGCACGTCGATGCGGTCCACCACTTTTTTACCCGCCTGGACCACCAGCGTGGTTGTGTCTTCTTTCGCTTTGTCAGCGTCGAACTGCGGCCATGGCTGATTATGAACGCTGTATTCGCCGCCAATCTGCTCCCACAGTTCTTCGGCAACATGCGGCGTGACCGGGGCCATCAGCAGCAGCATGGTCCGCACAGTTTCGTGCCAGGCCGCCTTGCCGATCTTGCCCTCGCGGGCTGCCGGGCGCAGTTCATTCTTCAGCGCCATCAGCGCGGCAATGGCCGTGTTAAAGCTGAACTTTTCCATGCTTTCGGTCACGCGGGCAATGGTCTGGTGCGTCAGCCGTTCGATGGCGCGTTCGGTTTCGGCGTCGCCCGTTTCGGCCTGTGGGCCAGCCGTCACCATTTCCCAGACTTCGTTCAGCCAACGCTGCGGACCTTTGATACCATCCGGGTCCCAGGGGCCGCCCTTCTCCCAGTCAAAGGCGAACATCAGGTAGGCACGGACCGTGTCCGTCCCATATTCCTGCACCAGATCATCCGGGTTGATGACGTTGCCCTTACTCTTGGACATGCGCTGGATTTCCAGGTGGTGCTTCAACTGGTTGACGCTGTTCTCACCGGGGATACCGGGGATCACCACCTCGGCGTCCGGCATCACCTCGACAATGCGTGTGACGCCTGCCATATCCACATGCAGGATATTTTCTGTCCGGCGCATCAGTTCACCGACCACGCCCTGGAAACCAGCGGGGGTATCCGAGGGTCGTTCGATGACTTCAACGCGGTTGGCATACAGCTTGTCGCTTTCCAGGCGGCCCGATGCCAGCACGATATCGCCCATGCGTTCCGCGCCCAACACCTGCCCCTGATTGCGCAGCAGCAGCATCGGTTCGCCCCACATCAGCGCTTCCGGGTCGCGGTCATTGTCGCGCATGATCTCCACTGTTTCGTCGAACATGCCCAGGTCGCGCATGGCTTTGGCGAACCAGCGGGCATACAGCAGGTGCATCGTCGCATGTTCCGCCCCGCCTGTGTACACATCTACCGGCAGCCAGTAAGCCGCTTCTTCGGGGTCGAACGGGGCCGTGTCGAAATGCGGACTCAGGTAGCGATACCAGTACCACGACGAACACATAAACGTATCCATCGTATCGGTTTCGCGCCGGGCCGGGTTGCCATCGGAATCGACGGTGTTCAGGAATGGCTCGTGATACGTCAGCGGGCTGCGGCCCGTCGGCATAAACTCGACGTCTTCCGGCAGCAGCACCGGCAGATCGTCGTCCGCCACCGCTTCCAGTTTGCCATCTTCGCGGTGAATAATCGGGATCGGGCTGCCCCAGTACCGCTGGCGGCTGATCAGCCAGTCGCGCAGGCGATAGTTGACGGCCTCCTTGCCAATACCGTCTTTTTCCAGCCAGTTGATGACGGCATCAATCGCCGGGTTTTTGCGGCCTTTGTCTTCGCTGGAATACGTACCATTGAACTGGTCGCTGTTCACCATCTGGCCGGGGCCGGTGTACGCTTCAGGCATGGTTGCGCCGTCCAGCGCGTCGCCTTCCGGTTGAATCACGGGGCGAATCTCCAGCCCAAACTGACGCGCAAATTCAAAGTCGCGCTGGTCATGCGCCGGGACCGCCATGATCGCGCCGCTGCCGTAGGTGATCAGCACGTAGTCCGCCACCCAGATGGGAATGCGGGCACCGTTCACCGGGTTGATGGCGTAACCACCGGTAAAGACGCCGGTCTTTTCGCGGTCTTCGGACGTACGCTCGATTTCGGTGGCGCTGGCTGCTTTCTCGACGTAGGCCTCGACCTGTGACTGCTGCGCCTCGGTGGTGATCTTCTGCACCAGCTTGTGTTCCGGGGCCAGCACCATGAAGGTCGCCCCCCACAGCGTGTCGGGCCGGGTGGTGTAAATCTGGATCGGGTCGCCCTGTTCCGTCTTGAAGGTGACATGCGCCCCTTCGCTGCGGCCAATCCAGTTGGTCTGCATGATCTTGATCGGTTCCGGCCAGTCGATATGGCTGAAGTTCAGCATTTCATCGGCGTAGCGCGTATAGCGGAAGAACCACTGCGTCATCAGCTTCTGGATCACAGGCTGACCGGTGCGTTCGTCCTTGCCGTCAATGACCTGCTCGTTGGCCAGCACGGTTTGCAGCGTCGGCGACCAGTTCACCACTGCCTCGCCGCGATAGGCCAGATCATTCTGGAAGAACTGCTTGAAGAACCATTCGGTCCATTTATAGTATTCCGGGTCACAACTCACGGCTTCGCGGGCCCAGTCAAACATCGTGCCCATGCTGCGCATCTGCTTGCGCATCCGCTCGATGTTGGCATAGGTCCATTTGGCCGGGTGGATGCCGCGCTGTACCGCCGCGTTCTCGGCAGGCAGCCCAAAGGCGTCGAAGCCCATCGGGAACAGCACATTGTAGCCCTGCATCCGCATCCAGCGGGCGCGCGCATCCGACGGCGTCATGGCGAACCAGTGGCCGATATGCAGGTCGCCGCTGGGATACGGCAGCATCGTCAGCGCATAATGCTTGGGCCGGCTCCAGTCGACTTCGGCTTTGTACAGATTGTCATTTTCCCACTTTTGCTGCCAGCGGGTTTCTATTTCTCGTATTTTTGAAGGGTCGTTTCGATCACTCATCACTTGCACGCTCTCTATTCGTCCGTGTAAGGCCGCCCGCAGGCAGCATTCAACACCCGGTTCAAACGGGGCGATTGTATCAGACTTTGCGATTTATCGGGAAAATCAGAACCGGACCGGAGAGGCGGTGCGCGCAAACCAGAGGAAACTACATAAGAGAAGAGCGGGTCACCCCGAACCCAGCAGAAATCATGCTCATTTCAGCCATTGTAAAATCTCCAGCCACTTGTGGATTATTTGATTATAACATTTATATTGGCATGTCATCAACCCCTCTGGATAGGGGTGAATAACTCCGCAGCCATAGCCAACCAATGCCAGCAAATGACCGGTGGTGCTTGACACCACGTTTGATCGCCGTATAATCGCCATAGTTCATAATGGCTCAAAAGCATTATCTAAAGACACCTATCAGCATAACTCTTGTGGAGAAGGCATTTGATCAATTCCCGCAGCAGAAAATTTCTGTCCTATTACAAGCCCTATAAACGCTTGCTACTGGCTGATATGGCCTGCGCCTTTGTCGTCTCAGCCGCCGCCCTGATCCTCCCCCTGTGTGCCAGATACGTCACCGATGTCCTGCAACAAAACCCGCCCGATGCCCTCAACCGCATCTACGGCATGGGCGCGATTATGCTGGGGCTGGTGGCTGTTCATACCCTGTGCAACATGTATGTGGACTATCAGGGCCACAAGATGGGCGCCAGGATGGAAAGCGATATGCGCAGCGAACTGTTCGAGCATTATCAGAAGCTGTCCTTCAGCTTCTACGACGAGCAGAAAACCGGCCAGCTCATGACCCGCATCACCAACGATATTTTCTGGCTGTCGGAGCTGTACCATCATGCCCCCGAAGACCTTGTCATTTCCCTGCTGAAGTTTATCGGCGCGTTTCTGATCCTGATCCAGATCAACGTGGAATTGACGCTCATCATCTTCCTGTTTTTGCCGGTGATGGCGATTTACGCGTTCTACTTCAACAAGCGCATGAACCGCGCCCTGCGCCGCAGCAAGGACCGCATCGGCGACATCAACGCCCAGGTCGAAGATACGCTGGCAGGCATTCGCGTGGTCAAGTCGTTTTCCAACGAGACGATTGAACAACAGAAGTTTGAACACGAAAACGACCGCTTTCTGGACAGTCGCAGCGATGGCTACAAGAGCGAAGCCTGGTTTTCCGCCGGGCTGATCACCTTTACGCAGCTGATCACGGTTGCGATTGTCATCTTTGGCGGGGCCAGCATCGTCAACGCGCGGCTGGAACTGGCCGACCTGGTGACATACCTGCTGTTCGTCGCCATCCTCATCGAACCGATTCAGAAAGCGGTGAATTTTGCCCGGCTGTATCAGGAAGGCATGACCGGCTTCTCGCGCTTCATGGAGATTCTGGAGGTCGAGCCGGATATTCAGGACGCGCCGCACGCCGCTGACCTGACCGGGGTTGAGGGCAATATCGCCTTCCGCAATGTGAGCTTCAAGTATCGGGAAGACTCGCAGTACGTACTGAACAACATCAGTCTCGATATTCGCGCCGGGGAATATGTCGCGCTGGTCGGGTCATCCGGTGTGGGCAAGACCACGCTCTGTTCGCTCATCCCCCGCTTTTATGAGGTGACGATGGGCGAAATCCTGATTGACGGTCAGAATATCCGCGATGTGAGCATGAGTTCGCTGCGGCGCAATATCGGCGTGGTACATCAGGATGTCTACCTGTTTGCGGGGACTGTCGCGGACAACATCCGCTATGGCAAACCGGATGCCAGCAACGCGGAAATCATTGCGGCAGCCAAGCAGGCCAATGCGCATGACTTCATCATGGCCCTGCCCAACGGTTACGCGACCGACATCGGCCAGCGCGGGGTCAAATTATCCGGCGGGCAAAAACAGCGGCTGAGCATCGCGCGGGTGTTCCTGAAGAATCCGCCCATCATCATTTTTGATGAAGCCACCAGCGCGCTGGATAACGAAAGCGAAAAGGCCGTGCGCGACTCGCTGGAGAAATTGGCCAACAACCGCACCACGCTCGTCATCGCCCACCGCCTGTCGACCATCCGCAATGCCCAGCGCATCATCGTGCTGAAGGACAGCGAAGTCGATGAACAGGGCACGCACGAAGCGTTGATCACCCAGGGCGGCACCTATGCCAATCTGTATAACATGCAGTTGACGATTGGGGCGTAGCAGTCGGCCACGCCCCACACTACCAACCGCCAAAGCTAGCTCGGACGCCAGACCTGCGTGCCTTCATCCATGGACGGTGACGGAAATGTCACCAGATCAATGCGCCAGGGGGTCAGCTTCAGCAGCCCAAAATCCGGGTGATCCGGGCTAATGAACGTGTCTGCCGGGTCATAACCCAGCGGCGGTGGCGCGTTCAGGAACAAATCCCAGATACGCCGCTTTTCGCTCAGGTCCTCCACCCACTGCGCCGTGCAGTCGGCATAGACTGGCTTAAAAAGGTCCGTGATATACGCCAGCGACATATGCGGGTTGTGCGCCAGATGCCGGGCTTTATAGGAACTGCGGTGGGTGCCGATCCAACCGGTTGCGCCTTCCCAGATCGGATGCAGCACGCGCGAACGCGGACGCTGCTGCTGGTCCACCGTCGCCACACTGCACCACACCATCGAATGCACCCGCTGGATAAACTCGTGTTCAATGTCAGAAAAGTTGGCCACTCTCATACAGCCTCTTTCGTACAGGTTCAACGGACGCAGACCATGCGCCCGTACAGGACGTCGCTCGATAGTCGACGATACGGCTGATAGAGTCATCAATGTCTATTCAAGGGGATGATCTTCGCCGCCCGGAATCGCGCCCAGGGCAGCACGCAAGGCAGACACGCGCAAACAGCACCGGGGCGATTATTGCTGGTTTGAACGTGCTCTGGTCACTGTAACGCCTTGCTGATCAATCAACGGGAAGTCTGGGGGTTTCAGGGCCGTTTAGGGGATGAAACCGCCACGACGATAACACTATACGAGGGAATAGAGGGTATTGTCAAGCAGGGGCGCATCACCAGACACGCCCCCGCAGATACGGCTAACTATTGAAACGTAATCGGAATTTCCACAAAGCCGGGGTTACGCAGGAAACCAAGGTCAGCCGGCAACCAACCGGCAACGCTCACGCCATCGCACACCGCGTTGATTTCGTACCATGCCGAGTTGGATGTGCGCCCGATGACCTCGAAGCTGGTATTGCCCGGTAGCGAACATAATGTACTGGTTCCGGCCAGCGGCAGCGCATACAGCTGATTGCCGGGGTAGCCGACGTACAGGCTCGGGGTGGCGTAGTCACCCGTGACCGGCACTTCCGGGATTCCGGTCAGGTCGCCGCGCAGCACCAGGAATTCGGAGCGCACCCAGCCGCGCAGTCCGCCAACCTGGACATACCACCACGAGCGATCTTCATTGCGGCCCAGCACCACCAGTTCGGTTCCGCCATCGAGCACGCCAATCACCTCGTAACGCACGCTATCACCGGTGCGCAGGAACAGGTTGTCGGTGTTCACCACCGCAAAACCGGGCTGGCTGGCGGCCAAACCATCCGGGTTGACCGGACGCGGCGGCGCCGCATTCAGCGGCAGCGGCATGCTGGTCTCACCATCGGAAGGCTGCAAGACATAGGCTTCACCGGTCAGGCGCAGCACAGCGTTGCGGGCAAAAGCGGCCAGCATATCAATCGCACCAAAACCGGACAAACCTTCACAGGTGCCGATCGCACTGGCAATGACCTGCGCATCCAACCCATTGCCCGCCGGGCTGACCACGCGCAGGGTCAGCGGGTTGTAGATCGGGCTGCTGGTCCAGCTCGCCTCGGTCCCCGGTTCAATGGTCACCGTGGTACCGACAAAAAAGACGTCATATTCCGGTTCATAAATAATATTGCCCGCGCCGTCGATGGCGCTGACCACAAATGCTTCACTTTGCGCGCCGGTGTTATCGCGGTTGAGCACCAGTTGCCCGCCATCGCTGCGGAACCCCTCGCAGCCAACGGTGTAGCCCGGGTTGCCTTCCCCCGCATTCACCCCGGCCACCGCCATCAGCATCAGGGCACAGACACAGACGATCACCCGCCGTCGATGTAACATAACCGAACCTCCTTCAGTGGGCCAATAACCTCTATATTGGAACAAATTATGAAATTTGACAATTCACTCGCCGTCGTCTGAGCGACGGTTGAGCGTAGGCTTTGCGTCATTTAGTTCCATAGGGCAGTGTGCTATCTTTCCCGCATCTGATGAACTGGGTGCCCCCCACCATTCATCAGCGACAACGAGTTTCCCCAAGTTCCAAGCATCTCCGCCCCCCGGAGGTGTTTGGATTCTGGCTTTCTTCTATCCTGACCGCATAAACGCTGCTGTCGGCTTGCGCCGGGGGCCGGTTTGCGTTACATATCCTCCTCAGGAGGCGCCATGAGCACAGCAGATATTGAATCCAGCCAGAAACCACAGACGCGGAGGCAGGCCGGTTACCCGGCAACGACCCGCCGCTTCGACCTGCTGGCAACTGCGCTGGCGGCATGGGTTGTCATCGGCATCTTCGTCGATGTCAACGCACATAATCACGGGCAAGTGGATGATACCTTCTTTACGCCGTGGCATTTTCTGCTCTATTCGGGTGTCCTCGCCAACGGGGTCCTGTTCGGCATGGTGCAGTATCGCAACGTGGGGCGCGGCTATGCATGGGCCAAAGCGGTGCCACGCGGTTATATGCTGTCGTTTGTTGGGGTGCTGATCTTCGCGCTGGCGGGCGGGTTTGACTTTGTGTGGCACAGCCTGTTCGGGTTCGAGGTCAACCTGGAAGCCCTGCTCAGCCCGGCACATTTGCTGCTGGCAACCGGCGGCATGCTGTTTGTGCTCGGCCCGCTGCGCGCACAATGGGGACGCCGCACCGCAAATGGTTGGCGCGACCTGTTCCCCGCCCTCGCCTCAGCGACATTCGCCCTTTCGCTGCTGACATTGTTTACCCAGTTCGCCAATCTGATCACCCAGGTTGACAGCGTGACTGGACGGTTTCCGCCGGGGGGCAGCCGCTCGTTATGGGATTCCGCAATCGCATCTGCGGTCTTAATCCCGGCGGTCTTGATAAGTGCGACTCTGCTGCTGCTGGTGCGGCGCTGGTCGCTGCCACGTGGCGCTGTCACGTTTGTGCTGGTCGTCAATGCGCTGCTGATGTTTTATCTGCGTTTGGAATACATCCGTGAGGAATGGCCGGTGCTGCTGGCGGCGGTCATTGCTGGCATCATTGGCGATGGCCTGGTGGCATGGCGCCAACCATCCATCCAGCGGGTGGGGGCGCTGCGGTTGTTCGCGTTCGCGGTGCCGCTCACCTATTTTCTGAGCCTGTTCCTCATCCTGCTGCTGACCAGCGGCGTCTGGTGGAGCATCCATATGTGGCTGGGGACGGTGGTGATGGCCGGCGTCACCGGCTTCGGCCTCAGCTATCTGGTCGCCCCGCCTGCCGTACCCGATGCCTAAACCCTAGCCGTGCAGCGCCAGCTCGACATACAGCGGCAGATGATCCGACCCGCCAGATTCCGGCCAGACCTGCGCGTCTACTGTCGTAAAAGCGGAGTCATGGAAAACGTAGTCCAGGCGTATCAGCGGCGGAACCAGACTGAAAAATGAAGGCGCATAACGCCCGCTGCCAAAATAGGGCACTGTCGCCGGAAATGTAAAGCCCATACCCCACCCGGCGGCATGGTAGGCGTCCTGATAGACCCCGCTCAAGCGCCCGTAATCCTCGGACTGATCGCTCATATTGAAGTCACCCATCAGGATAACCGGGCCGGTTTCGCGACCTGCGCGGGCCAGCAAGTCGCTGATGTCCTCGGCACGCATGGCAAACCCATTCTGGCTGATTGGCTGCGGCGGGTGCGCGTTATAGAGCGCGACGGTGGTTCCTGCCACATCCAGTGTGACGCGCTGCATCGCCAGATTCACCCGCCAGTATGCATCGGTCACAATCGGGTAGCGGCTGAGCAGGCCCTGTCCCGGTATCGGGTTGCCCGGCATGGCATGGTGCGCCTGATACGGATACGCATCCGCCAGGGCTGTTGCCAGTGCATCCGCCATTGGCTGGCTCAGTTCCTGCAACGCGACCACGTCCGCATCGGCGTCAAGGATGGTATCGAGCGCGGCGTCCAGATCATCGGCCTGAGATTTCAGGTTATACGTCAGCACCGCCAGTGGCTCACCCGCCGCCACCGTTGGTACATTGCGCGGCATGAACATCACCGCATAGCTCAGCAGAAAAGCCACCAGCGGCGGCGTCACCAGGGCGATGGTCGCACCCCGGCGCAGCAGGACGGCCAGCGGCAGCAGCAGAATCGACGGCAGCAGCAGCAGATGGGCCCCGCTGTTGAACAGCGCGATAATCTGCCAGCGCTCGCCGACCAGCACCCGCGCCACCAAAAAGATGGTCACGCTGGCACCATAGGCATTGAGCAGGGCCAGCGCCATATTCAGGGGGATGCGCCGCCAGGGAGAGACAGGTTGTAGGGTTGTGGTAGCCAAAGTCAGCCTCGAGCAAACTCAACGTCAGTTCGCATTATATACGCGCTATCCCGCTCAAAACCCCAAAGGATTCGGTCTCATAAACGAATGAGGCCGGATAGCCCGACCTCATTCTTCCCCAAATATGTGGTTGCAGCAGCAAGAGCCGAAGCCCTGCGGCTAGCATGCGAAGTTAAGGAATCAACACTGTGTCGATGACATGAATGACGCCGTTGGTTGCGGGGATGTCTGTCAGGATGATCTGCGCATTGCCGTTGAGGAACACGCCATCATCATTGACCGTCACAGTAACGGTACCACCATCGCGCATATTCAGCGAATTCTGCCCGGTGACATCCGATGCCAGTGCCCGGCCACCCAGCACATGATACAGCAGAATGGTGGTCAGCAGGTCGGTATCAGCCAGCACCGCGTTGAGCGTGCCGGCGGGCAGCTTGGCGAAAGCATCGTCGGTTGGCGCAAACACCGTGAAGCTGCCGGGGCTGTTGAGCGTCTCGACCAGATCAGCCGCCTGTAGCGCGGTCACCAGCGTATCGAAACGACCGTCACGGCTGGCGATCTCGGCGATGGTGCCGGAAGCGGCCTGCTTGTTGATCAGCGGGGCTACCGTGTTCAGGCTGACGGCGGACAGGGCCACCTGCGGCGCAGCCAGCCGATTGGTCGCCGCCACGAAGTAATAGGTCTGGCTGTTCAGGGTCGTGCCGGACAGGTCAATCACCGCCGGGCCAGTCGTGCCAGCCGCGACAACCGCCAGATCATAGGTGCCAGCGGGCACGCTGATGGTATCGCCATTGCCGAAGCTCAGACCGGAGATCAGGGCGGTGCCATCAGGCAAAATCACGTCGACTGCCGGGGCATCTTCGATACCATGAAAAACTGTGACGCGTGCCTCGCCACCGGGGATGGCGCTGTAATCTTCGGCAATCACATCCGCACCCAGCGTCCCCGCGCTCAGCGAGCCAGTCGCCGCGACGGTGATCCAGGCACCACTGCCCAGTGTGAAGTTGGCCGGGCCAATAGCGGCGGCGTCAATGCCCGCCCCGTATGGCGCAACGGCGACGCTGTAGGTGCCGGCAGGCAGTTCCACCCACCCGGAAATATCACCAAAGTTCAGCGCCTGAATGCCACTCGGTTCGCCATTCAGGAACACCTCGACCGCAGGCGTATCCGGCGAAAAATGAGCAACCCGGACATGTGTCAGTTCTTGCGCGCTGGTTACGGAGGTAAACAGCACACCCAGCAGCAGCATCACAACCAGAAGCATAGCATTGCGTTTCATGTTTCACCTTTCCCTCTGTGATTTGATGGGATGAGGCCGCTTCCCCACGACCTCACCCCGCTTCCCCATGTATCAGAATGTGTTATTGCGGCAGCAGCACACCGTCGATGACGTGGATGATGCCATTTGAAGCCTGAATGTCGGTGATGATGACCTGAACGTCGCCATTCAGGAACACGTTGCCGTCGCGCACTTCGATTGTCACGTCCGAACCCTGAAGCGTGGTCGCCGAGTCGAGCGTCACAACGGTTTCAGCAGGCACTGCGCCATCAACAACGTGGTACAGCAGGATGTCCGTCAGTGCCGGGATGTCGTTCAGCAGGCCTTCGACGGTGCCTTCGGGCAGCGCGGCGAATGCATCATCTGTCGGGGCGAACACGGTGAAGCTGCCTTCACCGGCCAGCGTTTCCGCCAGACCCGCCGCCTGAACGGCTGCGACCAGCGTCGTGAAGCGACCATCGGCGACAGCGATGTCCACGATGGAGTCACCCATCATGTCGTCGTCCATCATCATGTCCATGCTGGTGACGGCAAGCTGAGCACTGGGGTTATCGAGCGTCCCCACGGCGGCCACGAAGTAGTTGTTGTTGGCTTCGAGCATGGTGCCGGGCAGGTCGATCACCACCGGTTCGGTTGCGCCGTTGGGCACGACCTGGAAGTCATACGTGCCAGCCGGGACATCGAGTGTGTAGAAACCATCGTTGCCGTTCACGGTGCCAGGGTAGGCCAGCATGGGCACGGCGACGGAACCATTGGCCAGCACGTCAACTGCCGGGGCATCTTCAATGGCGTGGAACAGGCTCACACGGGCAGAACCTTCGGCAATTTCGCTGTAGTCCTCAACCAGCACCTGAGGGGCCAGCGTGCCACTTTCCAGCGAACCAATGGCGGCGACGGTGATCCACGCATCAGCAGGCAGGTCAAAGTCTGCCGGGCCGATGGCAGCGGCTTCGATGCCAGCACCCGCCGGGGCCACCGCGATGTTGTAGGAAGCAGCCGGGAGTTCGATCCAGTCCGTGATGTTCGGGAATGCGAGGCCTTCAATCGCCGCATCGCCGTTCACGAAGACATCCACAGCCGGGGTATCCGGGGAGAAATGCGCCACACGAATGTGAACGGTTTCTTCCGCCATCATGTCTTCTTCTCCCATCATCATGTCATCAGCCGGGGGCATCAGCACACTGTCGATCACATGAATGATGCCATTGGTGGTCATCACATCGGTGATAATGACCTGCACCGAGTCATTCAGGAAGACGTTGCCATCCTGCACCGAAATGCTGATGTCTGACCCCTGAACGGTCGTTGCGGATTCCAGATTGACCACGTCCGCAGCCGGGACCTCGCCCGCTACCACGTGATACAGCAGGATGTCGGTCAGTGCCGGAATGTCGTTCAGCAGGCCTTCGACGGTGCCTTCGGGCAGTGCGGCAAACGCGTCGTCGGTCGGGGCGAAGACGGTAAACGGTCCTTCACCTTTTAGTGTATCCACCAGATCCGCCGCCTGAACGGCTGCTACCAGTGTCGTAAAGCGGCCATCCGCCACAGCCGTATCCACAATGTCCATGTCCTGAGCAAACGCCGGGGTGACTGCCAAACCGAGCAGCGCTACCAGCATCAGCAACCACATTAACTTACGCATGTCTCGCCTCCATAACTTGCATAATAAGGTCTTCCGGTCAAACGATGCGCATCGTCTTTCGCTATTAAGATCGCTTCCCGACACAGCCACAGATCACTGAAAATCGCGGTATTTATCACCTGCTCAGAAAGGGGCCGTTTCTGTTCATTTGTCATTCATTTTGAGCAATTTTCGTGGTTCGTGTTAAACTTCCGCTCATCTGGAAAAGTAGCAACAAAGCATGGCAAAGACATTGGAAAGTGACAGGATTGAACTGATCCGGCGCATCCGGCAGCAGGACCAGCAGGCGCTGACTGAGCTGTACGAGGCGTATGGACAGCTTGTTTACAATATGGCGATGCACGTGCTGCGCAATGAAACGGCAGCCGAGGAGGTCACACAGGATATTTTTTTACAGGTCTGGCGCAAACCCGAAAGCTGGGACCCCGAAAAAGGCAAGCTGACAAGCTGGCTGCTGGCTTCGACGCGCTACCGGGCCATCGACCGCCTGCGCAGCGAGGAACGCCGGCCTATGCGTCAGTCCGTTTCGATTGACGACCTGGCCCACCTGCTCAGCAGCCGCGAAACGGTCGGCGATTCGCAGCACGACACCCGGCGCATGCTGCGGCAAATCCTGAAGGAACTGCCCGCCGAACAACGTCAGGTGATTAACCTGGCCTTTTTTCGCGGCCTGACCCATAGTGAGATTGCCGAGCAGCTCGACCTGCCCCTGGGCACGGTAAAAGGACGTATTCGGCTGGGGCTGGAAAAATTAAAAGAAGCTTGGTTTATGCACGACCAATGATCTGAAGACACGTATTCGAACGTATTATTCATTAAGAAGCGCAACTTTCGCGCGAAAACGTATCGTAAAATATAGCAACCAACCAAAACCATGATGCGCAGTAATTGCGATGAAGCAAAAGAATTGATCGGGGCCTACAGCATCGGCGCGACCGACCCGGAAGAAACACAACTGGTCGAATCCGCGCTGATCGACTGCCCCGAACTGGCCGATGAACTGGCCGACTATGCTGTTGTGAGCGACGCCCTGCACCACGCGGTGCCGCCGCGCTATCAGGCCCCGCCTGCCAGCCGCATCCTCGCGCCGGTCATCGAGCAGAAAACCAGCAAGACCCTACCGTTGGTCCAACCGCGCAGCAGTCGTGTGTGGTGGCTGAGCATTGCCGCCCTGTTTGTCGTGACGGTGCTGGCTGTTGGCTCGAACCTGCTGTGGCTGAATGAGGTGAACAGTCTGCGCCAGTCGCAACCCACGCCCCCGGCGCAGGTAACGCCGCCGTCCTACCTGCCGATCACACTCAAGCCGGAGGATTCGCATCACCGGCGGCTGACAGCGACGACTTCCGGGCAGCCAGACGCGCAGGCGGAAGTCATCTGGAACTCGGACATTGAAGTCGGCGCGCTGTATGCCACCGGCCTGCAACAGCTCGAACCGGACATGGCGTATCAGTTCTGGGGCGTGACCGGCGACGTAGCGGTCAGCCTGGGCCAGTTCACGGTTGATGAAAATGGCACCGGCTTCCTGATCTTTCAGTCGCCACAGCCCGTCGTCAGCTTCGATGCGGTCGGCATCAGCCCGGAACCGGCCACCGGTAGCGAACAGCCCACGCACGATCATGTGGTCGTCGGCAAAATCTGACCGCATATGATTACCATTCAGCTGAATGCGGACGATCTGAGCAATCTGCGGTTCGCATTCAGCCCGATGTGGGAACTGGCCGCCAGCTACTGGGCGCTGCGCAACCCCTCGTTGTACGCCGTTCATCTGCCCTGGATTCACGAAGCCCTCACCGCGCTGGAAGGCATTGACCTGCCGCATCTGTCCGCGTTGATCACCGCCGACGGCCAGTTCGCCAACTTCCTGACGCCCATACCGGACACACCGCGCCCGTCATTTGAGGATGAACTGGAACGACTGCGGCATGTCCCGACGGATGTTATTCTGCAAGATGTCGCCAATCTGCGGGTGAAAGACCATGCGGTGCCACATTTTGTGGACGACCCGGCGGCGGCGCTGGACGCGCTAGTGAGCGAAGTTCAACTCTACTGGCAGCGGACTCTGGCGCATCACTGGCCGCGCATCCATGCCGTGCTGGAAAGCGACGTCATCTATCGTGCCCGGCTGCTGGCGCTGGAAGGCGCGGACGCCGTTTTTAACGACCTCCATCACAGTGTGCGCTATGAGGACGAGCGGCGGCTGCTTCACATCGAAGCACGGTTCGATTATGCGCTGACCCCCGGCGGCACCGGGTTAACGCTGGTCCCGCTGCTGTTCATGTGGAACGACATGCTGCTGCCCGAACAGGAAGTCAGCCCGGTCATCGGCTATCATGCACGCGGTGCGGGCCTGTGGACGCAGCAGGCGGAAGAACCGGAAGCGGCCCTGATCGCTGCATTCGGGGCCGGACGAGCCGCTGTGCTGCGTCAACTGACGACGCCGCTAAGCACCAGCGATCTGGCCGAACGTCTGAATGTCACACCGGGCAATGTCTCGCTGCACATGACACGCCTGCGCGAAGCGGGTCTGGTGGAATCGCAGCAGCTTGGCAAATGGGTTTTTCATCGCCTGACGCTGCGCGGGGAAAAGGTGCTGGCGCTGTTTGAGTCCGCGTAAAGGCCACGTCGTTTATGCTTACGGCAGCAGATTGGGCCGTATCACACGCAGAATCAGATACACATCGAACAACGCCAACACGCCAAAGACGATCAGCGGCAGCCACTGCGCCCACGCCCATTTCGCCAGCAGCCAGCGCCGCCACGCGTCGATGCCCAGCGCCATCAGCAGCCCAATCGGAATCAGTGCGGTAAACAGATAGCGCCCCTGCAACTGCAAAAACGTGATGTTGTAATAGATATACATCAGGGCTGTCAGGCCGATCATCAGCCACAGGACCAGCCACACCGCCCGGCTGCGGCGAATTTGCTCCGGCGTTTGTTCTGGGCGCTCGATGACAAACCGGTCGATCACCAGCCCGGCGACCGCCGCCAGCGGCAGCACCGTCAGCAGCGTATACATCCACCCCTGAAGCGGCAGCGCCATCCAGCCAAACTGCCCCCAGAAGCTGTGATACGTGGTGCGGACGGCCTGACTAAAATAGAGACCGAACCCCATCTGCGCGATAGCTTCCGCTGTGCGCGGCTGGCCCACGACGACCAGATCATGCGCGCCGAGTCCCAGAAAATCCGGGAAGCCATAGATTGCGATGTTGCGCAGCCACCAGAAGCCCCCCAGCAGCAGCGCCGGAACCAGAAAATAGATCAGACGGCGACCCAGCGTGCGCAGGTAGGCCCGGCGGATAATGCGCGGCCCGTTGACTGGCAGCCGGTAGCGCAGCACGATCGCCAGCGGCACCAGCGCCGCCATGAAATAGCCGGTGGCTTTGGTGGTGAAGATCGCCCCGACCAGCAGCCCCAACAGCCAGATTTGCCAGTCGCCCGTTTCACGCAGCATGGGGGTTAACACCGCCGCCGCGACCAGCGCCAGAAAAACCGCCCCGACCGATGCCGGAATCAAATGCACCGTCAGCAGCACCACCAGCATCAGCAGCGTAATCACCAGCAGCACCTGCCCCAGCTGATAATTGGCGTCTGTCTGGCCCAGTAAAAAACGTACCGTAATCACCAGCACCAGCCCGATCAACAGTTCGTTCAATGGGTCGTTGTTGACGCTTGCCAGCATCATCATGTGCTGCGGCAAAAATGCGACAAAGGCAGCCGTTCCCAGCGCGACACCTGCCCGGTCCGGCAGCACCGCTTTCGCCACCGCCCAGGCACACCAGACCACCCCCGCCCCCAGCAGCACCGAAAACAACCGCATGGCGATCAGACTGCCATGGGTCAGGCCATAGACCAGCGACGCGAACTGGTAATACAGCGGCGGCTGATGATCTTCATATTGGATGGTTTCCAGGGCAGCCAGTCGGTCCGGCGCGAAACGGGCGGCCTTGATCTCGTCGAGGTAAGCCTGATCCCAGTCACCGGGTTCAATTTGCGGGCAGCAGCGACGACGTTCGACAATCTGCCGCACGTAATTGTAGTGGGCGGGTTCATCGGGTGTCTGCCAGTCCGGCGTCAGGACAGCAAACAGACTGCCAACGGCAAGGTAAACCAGCAGCAGCGCAATGAGCAAAAAACGTTCGCGTGACATAAGCGGCGATCCTGGCATGAATATCCGCCACGATTGTCCCTGCTGTTGCCGGTTTGTGCAACGCCGGGTTCAATCGCAAGTTGCCGTGTCAGCGCCCCCAATCTGCGATAAGATAGAGACACAGTGCGCGGAGGAAAATCCCATGTCGCACGTTTTTATCAGCTACAGCACCCAGAACCGCAGTTACGCAAGCCAGCTTGCCGACAAACTCCGCCTCGAAGGCTTCAACGTATGGATCGACAATATCCGGCTGCGCAGCAGCGAAGACTGGTGGCGCTCCATTGTGCTGGCGATCGACACCTGCGCCGCCTTCGTCGTCATCCTCACGCCTGACTCCGACCAATCCAAATGGGTACAGCGCGAAATCACGCTGGCTGACCAACGTAACAAGCCGATCTTTCCGCTGCTGCTGGCAGGCAGCATCGACACACCGAACTGGGCGCTGTTCGTGCGTACCCAGTATGCGGATGTGCGCAGCGGCCAGCTGCCGGATGCGGCATTTTATGACCAGCTTGCCCACCACGCCCCCCGCCAGCAGCACAAGGGGCAGGACATCACCGACCCGCGTATGCCCCGGCCCACCCTCGCCATCGACCCGGTGTTGCAGGCTGCCATCAGCGACCCGCCACCGCCGGATGTCCAACCACGCCGCCGTCTGGTTGCACCGCTGGTGGGCATACTCGCCCTGCTGGCCGTCATCGTGCTGCTGGTCAGCATCATGCCGCCACCGGAACCTGCCCCGAACCTGAACGCCGAGCAGCATTTGCTGCTGGGTATGCAGGCTGCTGATAATGGGGATTACGACACATCCATTGAGGCATATACGCAGGCGCTTGAAATGGGCTACCCCAACGCCGCCCAGGTGCTGACCCTTCGCGGCAACAGCTACCATTCTCACGACAACGCCGTCGCCGCCCTGGGCGATTACGACGCTGCCCTGCGCGAAGACCCAACCTATTTTGAAGCCTATATCGGGCGCGGGCAGATCTTTTCCAACAAAGGCGAATACCCGCTGGCCGTCGAAAACTTTGAAACGGCACTGGAACACGTCCCCGCCGGCAGTGCTGAATATGATGTGCGGCAGCAGCTCGCCTGGGCATATCACGATGTGGGTGACTATGACCGTGCGATCGATCAATTCGGGCAGGCGCTGAATATCGCCCGTGATGCAAGCCAGCACGCAGATGCCCACTTCGGCCTGGGGCTGACCTTCCTCATCATGCGGGATTACCCACAGGCGATTGACCATCTCGAACAGGCCACCGACGCCCATCATGACTTCCCGGATGCGTATTACGCGCTGGGCGAAGCCTACATCGCTACCGACAACCCCGAAGCCGCCCTGGCCGCTTACCGCACCTTTGTCGACTTACTCGGCGGGGAAGTTGAAGCGAGTGTCCTGACGCGCATTCAGGAGCTTGAACAGATGACAAACACAGAGTGAGCATTGACGTAGCCGTCATTCGCGGTCAGAATCAACCGGACGAATAAGGCAGGCGGCATGAACGAACCTTCCCGAATACTGGTTATAATCCCGGCCTTCAACGAAGAGGCCAGCATCGCGCACGTGATCGAAACCACGCGCCAGCATCTGCCCCATGCCGATGTGGTCGTCGTTAACGATGGTTCCATCGATCATACCGCCGAGATCGCCGCCGCCGCCGGGGCCATCGTCCTCAACCTGCCCTATAACGTGGGCATCGGCGCATCGGTACAAACCGGCTTCATTTTCGCCGCGCGCCACCATTACGACATTGCCCTGCGCAGCGATGGCGACGGCCAGCACGACCCGCGTGACCTGCATTGTCTGGTGGAATCAATCCACAATGGCAGCGCAGATGTGGTGGTTGGCACCCGCTTTATCGAAAACCGGGGCTATCGCGCCTCGCTGCCGCGCCGGGCAGGCATCATCCTGCTGGCCGGGTTGATCTCGACCATCGTCCACCAGCCCGTGACCGACCCGACCTCCGGGTTTGCGGCCTTTAATCGCAGCGCCATCCGTCTGTTCGCGCATGTCTACCCGCATGATTACCCGGAGCCGGAAGCCCTGGTTGTCGCCCACCGGGCCGGGCTGCGCATCCGCGAAATTCCGGTGACGATGAAACCCCGTTTTGCCGGGCGGTCCTCCATCACCAGCCTGCGCTCCATCTACTACATGATCAAAGTGACTCTGGCGATCCTGATCGGCCTGCTGCGCCCGGCTGCCGCGCTCGAACCCGAAGTCTGAATACTGCCCCATGCGCGTGCTGATGCTCTCCAAAGCCTGCATAGTTGGCATTTATCAGCGCAAGCTGGAAGCAATGGCCCAGTTGGGCATCGAGCTGCTGGTGCTTGTGCCGCCATCGTGGAAAGATGAACGCGGCGAAACCCGGCTGGAACGTGCTTACACGCGCGGCTACCGGCTGGAAGTGACGCCGATTCGCTTCAACGGCAATTTTCACCTGCATCATTACCCGCGGCTGGCCGCCGACATACACGCTTTCCGCCCGGACATCGTCCACATCGACGAGGAACCCTACAATCTGGCGACGTGGCAGGCACTTTATCATGCACGCCGGGCCGGGGCGAAATCGCTGTTCTTTAGCTGGCAGAATATCGACCGCCGCTACCCGCCGCCGTTTCGATGGGGCGAAAGCTGGGTGCTGAAAAACGTCAATTATGCGCTGATGGGCACCGACAGCGCCGCCCAGGTGTGGCGGGCGAAAGGCTATACCGGCCCCTATCGCGTCGTGCCGCAGTTTGGGGTTGATCCGGCCTTGTTCGCACCCCAGCCCCCAGCGGCGGACAGGCCGTTTACGATAGGCTACTTCGGGCGGCTGGTCGAGGAAAAAGGCATTCATCATCTGCTGGAAGCGGTGGCCCAGCTTGAAGGGGACTGGCAACTGAATATCATCGGTGATGGGCCGCAGCGCAGCAGCCTCGAAGCGCAGGCCGCCCGGCTGAATATCAATCAGCGTATTCGCTGGCAGCCATTGCTCCCATCCGCCGAAATGCCCGCGCAGTACGCCGCGCTGGATGCCTACGTGCTGCCCTCGCTCACCCGGCCCAACTGGAAGGAACAATTCGGGCGGGTGCTGACCGAGGCGATGGCCAGTGGTGTGCCCGTCATTGGCTCCGACAGCGGGGCGATCCCGGATGTGATTGGTGAGGCCGGGTTGATCTTCCCGGAAGGCGACGTCAACACGTTGGTGGCGCACCTGCGCCGGTTGCAGACGGACCCCGCGCTGCGCGAGAATCTGGCACGTCTGGGCCGCGACCGCACCCTCGCACACTTCACCCACCAGCGCATCGCACAGGCAACTATCACCGTATACGGGGACATGCTAGAATGAGTCCTGTGGCTGACACTTTAATATAAGGAGTACAAATCTGTGGAATCTCTGTTGAGTGCCGACGCCTTAATTGGTTTGCTGACACTGGTTATACTGGAAATTGTATTAGGCATCGACAATGTGGTTTTTATCTCGATTCTGGCCGGCAAACTCCCGGTTGAGCAGCAAGCGCGGGCGCGTCAGATCGGTCTGGTTCTGGCCCTCGGTTTGCGCATCGTCATGCTGCTGGCGATCTCGTGGATCATCGGCCTGACCGCGCCGCTGTTTTCGGTGCTGGGCCAGGAGATCAGCGGACGCGACCTGATCCTGCTTATCGGCGGTGTCTTCCTGATCGGGAAGGCCACGCTGGAAATTCATGAACGGCTGGAAGGCGAAACCGGCCATGCCAGCGCCAAAGTCGCCCCGTCATTCGCGGCGGTCATTTTGCAGATCGTTCTGCTGGATGCGGTCTTCTCGCTGGATTCCGTCATCACAGCCGTTGGCATGGTGGACGAAATAATCATCATGATCATCGCAGTCGTTATCGCCATTGGCATCATGTTGATCTCGGCTGGTGCCATCAGCGATTTTGTGAACAAACATCCAACGGTCAAAATGCTGGCGCTCAGTTTCCTGCTGCTGATCGGCCTGACGCTGGTCGTCGAGGGGCTGCACCAGCATATTCCAAAAGGCTATATCTATTTCGCCATCGCCTTCTCGATTTTTGTGGAAATGCTGAACCTGCGCTTCAAAAGCAAAAACGGCAAACAACCTGTCGAACTGCACCAACCCTATACGGATACAGGCACCACCAAGGCCTGATCGCGGCAATTAAATTCATCATCATAAAGGAACGGACATGGCCGACAAAATCGCAGTCATCACCGGAGCAGGCAGTGGCATGGGCCGGGCCATCGCACACAAACTGGCTGGCGAGGGTGTGTACGTCATCCTCGCCGGACGCACACAATCCAAACTCGAAACCGTCGCTCAGGAAATCGCGGCGCAGGCGGGTTCGGCACTGGTCCATCCGCTGGATGTCACCCAGGACGACCAGATTCAGGCGTTGTTCAACCGGCTGGCCAACGGCCATATCGATATGTTGATTAACTGTGCGGGAGATTGGCTGATTCAGTCCATTGATGACACCTCAGCCGAGGCCATCGACCATCTGTATGCGGTCAACCTGAAGGGGCCGTACCTGATGACCAAAGCCCTGTTACCGCTGCTGCGCAAGAGCAACAACGCCAGTGTCATCAATATCGGCTCGGTCACGTCCATGCAAAGCCACCCGCAGGTGACGGCCTATACCGCCATGAAAACCGGTTTGCGCGGCCTTTCCGGTTCGATGGCTGAGGAACTGAAGCCGGATAAGATTCGGGTTGTTCTGCTGGCCCCCGGCCCGGCGGATACCCCCATGCGCGCGGCGGCTTCACCGGGTGTGGACCGCAGCACACTGGTCCCGCCGGAAGCCATCGCCGACATGGTCTGGACGCTGGTTTCGCTGCCGCAGGGGATCACCATCAGCGACTTCCTGATCACCCGAATACACTAATCACCCCGTCTCAGAAGGCGGTTCGCCGGCCCGGTTCCGGCGCTTCATGATCCTCATAATGGTGGCCGCAGGTGCAGATCGTCGCGACCTTGCTGCGCTGGAAGTTCGAGCAGTCGCACAGGGTGCAGTGCGCCTCATCCTCCGATTTACCTGCTTGCGAACGGCGGGTCGATGGCTGGCGCAGCGCTGCCAGGATCGGCTTTGATCGGGTCACCATAGGGTCATCCTCCTCTTCGGATTCGCTTTCGGTCAATCGAGATTGTGCCTCCAGGATCGGGCAATTGACCTTCTACCCTATCACTCGCAGCCACGCGCGTGAACCCTGAGCTATACCAAATAGCTCATCAAACCAGTGGTCGAATTAGACAATCCGGAAGGGTTGCATAAAGTCAGCGCACGCCGGGTGATTCGGGGTCAATCGTGGGCGCGACCCACCTCCTCGTACAACTGCGCATACAAATCCGCCACATGCGTCCAGCTATACTTTGTTTCGATCAGGCGGCGGCCATTGACCGAGAGTTTTTGCTGCAAATCGACATCGTCCAGCAAACGCAGCGTCTGCTGAATTAGGGCCGCCTCATCCGCCACCAGCGCGTCCTGTTCATGCGTCACGGCAATGCCATCGACACTCAGCGACGTCGCCACCACCGGGCAGCCCATCGCCAGCGCTTCGAGCACCTTGTTCTTGATGCCTGCCCCCAACCGTAACGGACAAACAAAGGCCGTCGCCCGCGCCAGATAGAGCCGTACATCCGCCACCCGCCCCGTCACCAGAATCGACTCGCCAGCCAGCGCCTTCAATTCTGGCGGCGGTGCATTGCCCACCAGCCACAACTTGACTTCGGGCACACGGGCCTGCACACGCGGCAGCACATGATGGGCCAGCCGCAGCGCGGCGTCCACATTGGGGGCATATTCGTAATTGCCCACAAACAGCAGCGCCGCCGGTTCGCGTGAGTTTGGCTGAATCTGAAAATAATCGAGGTTTATACCGTTGGGAATCACATTCAGGCGCAGCGCCGGGTTGATGTGTTGCAACTCGTCCCGGTCCGCCTCCGAAACGACGACCGTCCGTGCATAGGGCATGAACATCCACGACTCATACTGCCGCGCAATCAAACGCCGCAACCGGCTGATGGCCGTCACCGGGAGATTGCGCCAACCGCCGGATTCGATGGCACGCTTCAGATATAGGCTGTAACTCTCGTAGGGGGTAATAATCGTAGGCAGATAACCCAGCGCATGGGCATACTCGTACACCTGCACGCCGCCAAACAGATGCGCAACACTGTAATCCCCCTGCGCGACATGGCTTTCGATCAGCCGCCACATCGCCGGTGACCAGGCTTCGTCCGCCACAGCCGGGAAACGCGCACCAGGCACCAGCACCCGGCGCACATAATCACGCGCCGGTTCATCAACCAGCATCACCTGCCGGAAAAAGGCGCGATAGCGGTCAATCTCGGCGTGATCCTGCGGGCGGTTGGCAAATGCCAGCAGATCAATCTGGTAGCCGCGCTGGTGCAGTTCGCGCGCCAGATGCCAGATAATCAGCCGGTCACCGAAATGGATCGGATATGGCGGGCAGCGGGAAATCAGCAAAATGTTTTTCATAGCACAGCATGATAGCGCCGATTATATCCCAAATCAACTTGGGATATATTTGTGATAAACGACGCAATAGATAAGTGCGGACTAAGTAGACCCTGAGTGCTGGATAAATCTGCATAATTTTTGCACAAATTGCCCGTATCCTGTACGTCTGTTACCCAAGCCTACAGGAGGACGAGACGATGAACCGTCTGGTTATGGGATTAATTATTGTGGTTTTGCTGGCGGTTGCCGTGGTGGGTGGCGGCTGGATTTACCTGAACACGACATCCGGCACAGGCGAGGCCAGCCAGGCGATTGACGCCCCGGAACTCACCCCTGCTGCGGACTCCGAAGCGGTTGTATTCAGCATCGTGCCAGAGCAGAGTTCGGTCCGCTTCATCATCGACGAAGTGCTGCGCGGCGAACCCTATACCGTGGTTGGCACGACGGATCAGGTCGCCGGGGATATTGCGGTCGACACTGATAACCCGGCCAACACCGAGATCGGAACGATCCGCGTGAATGTGCGCACGCTAACCACCGACAGCGACCAGCGCAACCGCGCCCTGCGCAGCTTCATTTTAAAATCTGCTGAAGATGAATTCGAATTTGCCGAGTTCCAGCCAAGCGCCGTTGAGGGTCTGCCGGAAACGGTCGCAACGGGCGAAACATTCAGCTTCCAGATCATGGGCGATCTGACCATCGCCGGAACCACACAGCCGGTCACGTTCGATGCCACCGCCACGCTCAGCGACGAAACCACGCTGATGGGTGAGGCCGTCGCCACCGTCATGTATCCGGACTTCAACCTGACGATCCCCAGTGTGCCGTTTGTAGCCGGCGTCGATGAAGACGTCCAGTTGGAAATCGACTTCGTGGCCCTGGCCAACGCCAGCTAACTGCCATACCCCGGGGGCGCGCTGTCTGGTGTGCCCCTCCATTATTATGCTTAACGCGTGTTCATCTGCCGGGCAACCAGATGCCAGATCAACCCCACCCCGATCAGACCCAGCCCAATCAGCCAGATTTGAGCATCCACCCAGAACGCCAGAAATAGGCAGGCCGACAACCCAATCCAGGCAATCCACTTGGGGTACAGCCGCTCGTCCGCGCTCAACCGCAGCGATGACAAATTGGTGATGGCGTAATAAATGAGGACGGTAAAGGCGCTGAACGACCACGTGGTTTTGACATTGCCAACCAGAACCAGCAGCGCAATCACGATGCCGACCACCAATACCGCCACATAGGGGGTTGAATGCTGTTCGTTGATGCGCGCCGCAGCAGCGGGCATATCCCGGCGGCGGCCCATCGCCAGCAGCACGCGCGACAGCCCCAGGATCAGATTAAGCAATACACCGAGCATCGCCGTTATCGCACCCACCGCCACAATCTGCGGCACCAGCGGCACCCCAAACTCGCGAGCAGCGATCTCCAGCGGGGCCGCCTGCGATTGGGCGGAACCCGATAGCAGATCGGTCCCTACAGCGCCCACCCCCACGACAGCAACACTCATGTACACGACCATCGTCAGCAGCATGGCCGTAATAATCGCTCGCGGGATCACATGGCGCGGATTACGCACTTCCTCACCCATCGTCGCGATGCGCCCATAGCCGGTGTACGCAACAAACATCAGCGCGGTCGCTTGCAGCAGATTGGCAACCGGATCGCCAGACTGGCTAAAGAATGGGGTCAGATTGCCCGCACCAGATTCCACCAACCGGGGCAGCCCGACCATCGCAAACAAGGCCAGCGCCAGCAGCGTGATCGACACGATGACAATATTGGTGACGTTGGAGCGCCGCAGACCACTGAGCACCACCACCGTCAGAACCACAACCGCGCCCAGCCCTAGCGGAACAAGCAGCTGATTGCTATCGACACCCAGCAGATTGAGCAGATACCCGCCGAAACCAAGCGCCGCCGTCGCCGCCGAAGCCGACTTTGCCAGCAAGAACATCCAGCCTGCGGTAAAGCCAAACCACGAATTCAGATACTTATAGCCATATTCGTATGTGCCGCCACTGACAGCATGATTGGCCGCTAGCTGCGCGCTGTTCAGGCCGTTACAGATCGCAACCAGCGCAGCCAGACCAATCGCCAGAATAACCGACGGACCGGTGACCCCGGCGGCGATGCCGATGCTGACAAAAACACCGGTGCCCAAAATCGACCCCAACCCCATCATGGTCGCACCAAAAACGCCCAGCTCACGCCTGAGTGACTGCGATGTCTGCGCCATTCATACTCCTTCTTAAGTGTCTGTTGTGTCGACCATCTCGACCGGCAAGCCCGCCGCTTGCCACGCGGGGAAACCACCGTCAAGCACCGTCGCATCGTAATGGTTCTCGCGCAGCAGCTGCGCTGTCCGTTCCCCGCGCGAACGGCCCCGATGAAGCATATTGCAGTAGGTGACAATCCGGCGGCGCTGCGGCAAGGTACTCAACTGAGCTGACACTCGATCATGCGGCATATAGGTCGCCCCGGCCACGTGCCCTTCGTCATATTCGGCGGCGCTGCGGACATCCAGCACCAGCGGCGGGTCAACCGCATGGAGCATTTGCAGCAGCGCCTGCGGTGCCACATAGTCCCGGCTGGGAATCGTTGATATTCGTGTCTCGCCCGCATGGCCAGCATTAGGCGAATCGCTTATCACTTCGTCCACCAGTTCCCGAATTTTCTGCTTCGCCTCGACCAGCGCCGCCTGCCCCGCCTCGGTAATCGTGTAGTACTTGCGAACCTTGCCCGCCACCGTCTGCTGATGATGCTGTAAATAGCCATCGCGTTCGAGGGCATGCAGGATCGGATACAGCGTACCCGGGCTAAGTTCATAGCCGTGCCGCCGCAGTTCCGCGATGATGGCGACGCCGTAAACGGCTTCCCCGGCAGCGTGGTGCAGAATATGAATTTTGACAAATCCCAGAAAAAAATCGCGCAGCATGCTCATAGTATCGTAATCCGATATCGGGAAACGATAATACCCCCTATGCTCAAAGTGTCAAGCAGATCTAAACAAAAAGAGCAACCCGAAGGCTGCTCTGTCGATACCCTGTGATTATGGGTGAGTTATGGCTAGTTGGGGCGCGTCATCGGCATGATGACATGGATAAAATCGTCGCGGTTTTCGGGCCGCAGCACGCTGGGGCTGGTCGCGCCGTTGCTCTGCAAAATCACCCGTTCATCCGGTATGACGTTCAGTACGTCGATGAGATACTCGACATTCAGCGACACATCCAGCCCTTCGCCTTCGACCGACGCGTCGACCATACCGGTGTTATCGCCGCGTTCATTACTGCGTCCGGCGATCACCACTTCACCCGGTTCCCCGGCGCTGCGAGCCGGTTTGATCAAAATCTGGGCGCTGCCTGCCGAGTCACGCGCGAAAATCGCCGCCCGCTTGCAAGCCCGCAGCAGATCGCTGGTGTACACCACCGTCTGCGTAATGTAATTCTTGGGGATGACCCCGCCGAAATCCGGGAAGCGCCCTTCCAGCAGCTGCGAGGACACCAGCACGTTCTTCAGGTGAAACAGCACCATGTCGCGGTCGCCCGGCAGTGTGATGCCAATTTCGTCGTCTTCTTCGCTGATGATGCGTGCCACTTCGGCCAGCGCCCGGCCCGGAATCACCATCGAGAAGGATTCAGGGAAATTCGCCTCGATCTCGCTGGTGCGCACGGCCAGCCGGTAACCGTCTGCCGCCGCCATCGTCAGCGTATTGCCATTCAGTTCCGTGTAAATTCCGGTCAGGATAGGCCGGTTATCCTCTTTGGCGGTGGCGAATACCGTCTGGTTAATCATGTCCTTAAGGGTACGGCCCGACACGATCACATCACCGCCGCCATCTTCCGGCAGCAGCGGAAACTCGCTGGAATCAATGCCTTTAATATTGGAGACGGTCGTCCCACAGCGGACATTGACGGTCTGGTGCGTTTTATCCAGTGTCAGGTCCACCCGCTCCGGGGACAGATTGTTCACCAGATCGGCCAGCGTATTCTTGGGCAGGGTGATGGCACCCGGCTCGTCCACTTTTGCGCCGATCCAGCAGGTGATGCTCATGCCCAGGCTCATGTCCATTGCGGCCAGCTTCAACCGGGCATCTTCCGCGTTCAACAACACATTGCTTAATACAGGCAGCGTGGGCCGGTTTTCGACAGCACGACCTACGATGCTCAATCCTTTTGCCAGGTTCTCCTGTCGGACACTTACGCGCATGGTTTTTCCCAAATTCTCCGGCTTTTATCCCAAAATATCACAAGAGTATACCGTACAAATGGTCGATTCTACAACGCCGAAGTCGTGATGCACCTAGCCGTTCGCCGCCTGTGCCGACAACGCGCAACTATAGTCAATCCTCAGCGTTTCGCCGGTGAAAATATAGCCCGGGCTGGCGATCTGGTTGGCACGGGCGAGGCACATCAGGTCGACACCAAACCGGGCCGCGATATCGATCATCTTGTCGCCGCGCTGCACCACATACGTCTGGCTGACCGGCAGCGGCGCGATCCCGCCACCCTGCTGGATACACGGGTCGATTTGCAGCACCTGCCCGCGCTTGATCACATTCTGGTTCGGCAGCTGGTTCACCCGCACCAGACAGCTTACGTTGACGCCATAGCGCTGCGCGATGCGCCCCAGTGTATCGCCGGGCTGCACCACATAGCTGCTGGGGGTGAGGTTAGAGGGCGCTGCCGGATTGACGGGATTGACCATTGGCACCTGCGCCTGACCGCCCCCCTGCGACTGGCAGGCCGCGATGTTGAGCACCTGGCCAACGTAGATCAGATTGGGGTTGTTGATACGGTTCACCTGGGCCAGACAGTTGACGGTCACACCATGTTGTTGTGCGATGCGGCTGAGGACGTCGCCCCGGCTGACGATGTACCCTCCCGCCTGGGCGGAAGCGGCTGTCGCGCCAAGCGCCAACATCATAATCAAGAGGGTCATAATCAGGGACAAACGAGCCGAATAGCGCATCGGGGGATTCCTCCTGCAAGTAAGTCTGTCTAAGTATATTTCACGCCTATAAAATACGCCAGCAAACCAGAGCGCAAATAGACATCAAGCGCCGCCAGCAGCTCAAGCAACAGGCTGGCAAAAGACCTTAAGCCTTGCTGAAGCAGGCGGGTCTAGAGTTAGCCGCGCGGCTTTAGCCCTCGGCGTCAAAAAGACCTTAACGTGATGGATATGTATGCCAGCGAACCAGGGCCTAATCTCTCTCAACCATCGGTCAGGTTTATCACAACTAGGAATGTATAATCCTTAGTAACGGTTCCAAACGGGGAACGGTCGATGAAACTGCCATCTTATCTCAGACTCAAGGATACTCGCTCACTGCTGCCTGTGTGTTTCGCTGTGTGCGCTGTCACAGTCGCCCGGCAGTTATGGTGGCTGTACGTGAGCGGAACACGCGGTCCAACAGGCCCATTCGCTCTGGAGCTTTGTTGCCCTTATTTGCTACTTCTTATCGTCAGTTCCTTCGTTTTGATTGTTGTAGTGGCGAGATCGATCCACCACGAGCGAAGCATTCTCCCTGCCATTTTGCTTTTTACAGGAATAGTTCTTACATTCCAACTTCCGCTACCCGAACCACCACCCACACCCGAAAAACTTCACTTCCTCAAGTATCGGGTTGATTATGAAGCAGCAATCGAACTTGCGAGAAGCGATTCGCTGAAACAAAGCTGTCCCAATTCTCGTTACGGTGTGCTACCTCCAAAATCTCTTGAGCACGTTTCGGCAGCAGGCTGTATCTATATGGGTCGCAATACTGAAACCGGGTTAACGGTCCATTTCAACCCGCTGGAAAATTTTTATCACCCAATCGTATACGCCGAAAACGATAGTGTAACCGTTCCGTGCAAGAACGATCCGTTTGTCGAGGAAAAAATCGACGATCACTGGTACGTCTGCGAATACGATTGGAACTGAGTCAGTAAACCGGATATTGATCGAAGGTGTATTTCATCGTATAATATGGGTTCCGAAATGAGTGAAAGTCTCGCCCTGCCGCGATTCCTCGTGAGCAGGGTTTTTTATGGAGTAAGAATGACGCAATCCTTCTATGAACTGGGGCTTGCCCCGGTAATCCTCGAAACGTTGGACTCCATCGGCTATGCGGAGCCAACCCCCATCCAGGCCCAGGCGATCCCTGCGCTGCTGGCGGGACATGATGTGCTGGGACAAGCGCAGACCGGAACCGGCAAGACCGCCGCGTTCACGCTGCCGGCTGTCCAGCAGCTGACTCCCGACGGCCTGCAAATGCTGGTCCTGACCCCAACCCGTGAACTCGCCATTCAGGTGGCCGAGTCTGTTTATCGTTATGGCGGCAAGCTGGGCCTGCGTGTCCTGCCGATCTACGGCGGCCAGTCCTACGATCGCCAGATTCGTCGTATTAAAAAAGGCGTGCAGGTCGTGGTGGGCACACCGGGCCGCACACTCGACCTGATTCAGAAGGGCGTGCTCGACCTGAGTGAAGTGCGCTATCTGGTGCTGGATGAAGCTGATGAGATGCTCAAAATGGGCTTCATCGAAGACATCGAATCTATCCTGAGCGCCACCGACGCCGACACACGCCAGACCAGCCTGTTCTCCGCGACCTTTACCGATACGATCCGGCGGCTGGCAAGCAAGTACATGCACGACCCGCTGCACATCGCTATCGAAGCGGAAGAAGCCACCGTCACCAACGTGACGCAGCGCTACTACATCGTGCAGGAAAATCAGAAGATCGCCGCCCTGTGCCGCCTGCTGGAAGTCGAAGACCAGAAAAATACGCTGATCTTCACCCGGACCAAAGTCGGTGCGGCTGAACTGGCGGAAACCCTGATCGAACGCGGTTATCCGGCGGTAGCCATTCATGGTGATCTGTCGCAAGCCGAGCGCGAACGAATCCTGCGCCGGTTCCGCAGCCGCGACCTGACCATTCTTGTGGCAACCGATGTGATGGCACGCGGTGTCGATATTCCCGATGTGTCGCATGTCGTCAATTACGACATTCCGCAGCTGGCAACCGAGTACGTGCATCGCATTGGGCGCACCGCCCGCGCAGGCCGCTCCGGGGATGCTATTACCTTTATCACCCCGCGCCAGCGCCGTCTGCTCAAGATGATCGAAGACCATATTGGCAAGCCGATCACCAAGAGCAAACTGCCGGGCCGCGAAGATGTCCTGTCGCGCCGCGAAACCATCTTCAAGTCCAGCCTGCTGGAACAGATCGACACCTACGGCGCAAATGAAGACGATGCGCTGCTGGATGAACTGATCGAGATGGGCTACTCTGCCGAGCAGGTCGCCGCCGGGATGATCCGGTCGCTGCGTGCCCAGCAGGTGCAGCGCCCGCTGGAAGACATCAAAGACGTGTCCACCAGCCGCGATGATCAACCCCGCCGCCGTAGCAAGGAAAAACTGGGCCGCCGGTCTGTCAGCCACGAAAAGGGCATGGTCCGGCTGTGCATGAATGTCGGGCGAGCCAACGGCCTGCGCCCCGGTGATGTGGTCTACAGCATCGCCAGCAAGGCCAATATCCCCGGCAGTGCCATCGGCGCGATTGATATTCAGCCGAATGAGACGTATCTGGATGTGCCGGTCGCCCATGTCGACACGGTGCTGAACCAGATGCAACACTACAAAATTCGCGGGCAGACCATGAAACTGGTGCGCGCGAACGAGCGTTAACCTGACCCGCACGCACAACGGGAAAAAGCGGTATCAAACGGGCGATGCCGCTTTTTGATTCTCACAGGTAAACAGGTTTCCTCCCTCTCCATCGCCCCGCATGCAGGAAGGGTTGGGGTGGCGTTGGCACATCCCCGTTCTTCGTTGAGGTTGGATTGATATTCCCGCTGCAAGTGCAAATACATGATTGCAAAAACATGGATTTCACTCTATACTATATGCAACTTTACGGTTGCAAATAAGAGACAGCTATGGAACCTCTCAGCGTCAAACGCAGCGTCTGGATAAACGCCCCGCGCGAACGGGTCTGGCAGGCGATCACCGAATCCGAGCAGATCCGGCAGTGGTGGGGTGGCGATTACTGGGAGATCACCGCGCTGGAAGTGGGCGCCACCGTCAAATTTGGCGACCCGGATGACCTGATGCTGGCCACCATCGACGGCATTCAGGCACCGCATGAGTTCAGGCTGTTATGGCCGCCGCAGCCGCAGTATCACGACACGCAGATTTACACAATCTTCGTCCTCGAGGAAGAAAACGGCGGCACACGGGTCACCGTCACCGAAACCGGGTTCGAGGCGCTGCCAGATGAGGTGCGCCAGAAACGTTATGACCAGACCGCACAGGGCTACGAAACCGTCCTGCAAGGGCTGAAGGACCACGTAGAGCGTCAATTGTCATAAATCCGGCTGCCAACCAGCGGCTTTACTGCCAGACCACAGCATGATCAGGTACTATTAAAGATATTAAGTCGGAATGCCTTCCCGCAAGGCAGGAGTTTAAGGTATTGAATAACCCAACCATATTCTCTGCGCTGGCCGACCCGATGCGGAGAAGCCTGCTGTTGAATCTGGCGGAAAACAGCCCCAAAACCGCGACTCAGTTCGCCGATGAATACCCCATCACACGACAGGGGATCATCAAGCACCTCGACATCCTCGAACAGGCGGGGCTGGTGGAAGCCTACAAAAAAGGGCGTGAAAAACGATATACCCTCACGCCGGAACCTCTCTCCGAGCTGGAACAGTGGGTCAAGACGATCAGCGATATCTGGGATGCGCGGCTGCTGCGGCTGAAGAATTTCATCGAAAACGACGACACGGGCGAGTAAACACATCATCAGGCCGATTCCAGCACGACCGGCATCCCCATGAAGTCGCCATATCGCTGGACGGCTGTTGCAAATGCCGCCATTTCCGGTTCACCGAGTGGGTCAAACGGCGCTGTTGTGACGATTACTTTCCCCTTTTTGAAGGTGCGCTTCCACACACCGACGACGCGGCCATCGACCACCATTGTCGGAAAGAAGATTCCGTTTTTGCCCGGCACCACCTTGAACACATGCTGCGGATCGAGCACAGCATCGCGGTCCTTGTAGCCGAGCAGATATTCATCAAAACCGGGTGGGGCATAGGCGGTGGGCGACGCTGAAGCCGGTACCGAATCCGGCGATAACCAGTAAGATGTCCCATCGATCACCGCTTCGACAAGGGTATCTTTCACCGCTTCCAGCCCGGCTCGTACATCCGTCATCAACATGCCCGTCCACCAGGCAAAGTCCTTTAGCGTTGCCGGGCCACGACTGGTGAAATAACGCCGCGCCAGTTCCGCCAGCGCTGCATCACGCGGTATGGTTTTCGCATCTGGCAGCATGTCGTCTACGCGCATGAACAGCGGATTATTGTTCTTCACCGTAGTCTGAACCAGCAGACCAGCCAGCGATGCCTGCTGCAACAGATGAATACCCCGCTGCCCTGCCGTCGAAATGCCGTTGTCTTCGAGAATGGGGAATAATGCGCGGCGGGTGAGCTGCTGGCCACCTGCCAACGCCTTGAGCAGCACGTCATGGCTGCGGGTGACGCTGGCCTCGTCAATGTCGAGCTGGCGATAGCGCCGCGCCATCTGCGCAAGGATGCGCGGGCCGATGAGGTCCATCATCCAGCGGACATCTTGTGCCGCCACCAGATGCAGCGTGCCGCGCATGACCCAGGTGCGCACAATCTGCCGGTCAGCAATAGCTTGCTCAATACCGGCGTCCGTGCTGCCGGGCAGCCGCAGCCCGATCGACCATTTTGCGCCCGGATAATCCTGCCCTTGCAGCACCCCCAGCCACCCAACCACGGCCTGTGGGGTATCCAGCCGGGGCCGGGCAATTTGCTGGTGATACAGCCGCTGCTGCCCAACGCTATACATCGTCATCATCTGTCCTTCGCTGCACTGCCTATCAACTATTCTGAGACTCTATTTTATACCTGACTGTACACGATAGGCGGACAGAATTCACCCGGCGGACGCGACCCACTGCGCGAGGTGACGACAAAGGCGCTGCGCAACGCCGGGGATAAGGCATAAATGCGGCCAAAAGCCCGATACAAACCCTGGTATAATCATGGAGGGTTTTTGCCTGCACACATGAGTTGAACTGATGGCCCCCAAACACCTGCGCACCATCGATATCGCCCGAACGATTGGCGTTCACCCCAATACTGTGCGCCTGTACGAAGACTACGGTTTCCTGCCGGAGATTCCGCGCGCCGGGAATGGCTACCGCATCTACACGCCCATGCATCTCGAACAGGCGAAACTGACTCACCTGACGCTGGGCTGGTCCTACGTGGGCGATAAAGCCCTGCTGATTGATATGATCAAGCGGGCAGCACATGATGACTATGGCATGGCGCTGGAACTGGCCTACAACTATCTCGCCCGTGTGCGCACCGAGCGCACCCATGCCGAAGCCGCCATCGAATTTCTGGAGCGCTGGGCCGCCGGTCATCTGATGGACGCCACGCAGCAAAAGATGCACATTGGCGAGGCCGCCGACTACCTTGCTGTCACGGTGGATATGCTGCGCAATTGGGAGCGTAACGGGTTGATCGAGGTGCCGCGCGACCCAGGCAACGGCTACCGGTTGTACGGCCCGGCAGAGTTTGGCCGCCTGCGCGTGATCCGCACACTGGTGAAATCCGGCTACAGCCAGATGGCAATCCTGCAAATGCTGCGGCAGTTCGACGCGGGCCACACCAGCAACCTGCGCGATGCCCTGACGATCCCACCCGAATCCGCGATCAGCCTGTACTATATCACCGACCGCTGGCTGGATAGTCTGGTGGCGCTGGAAGAACGGGCACAGGCGATCATCCGCCAGATCGGCCATATGCTTGACCGGGTACACCAGCAGCCATAGCCGGAAAAACCCTCCAATGGTACCCCACCCCCTTACAATGGAATCTGAATAACCGCGCGGTTCTTCTCCATTTATTCAGAATCAACCAACCTGTGGAGGAAAAATGGAATCCATCATTCCGCTGTTGGGGTGCAAACACCCCGATGCAACGCTGGATTTTTACGAAGCGCTGGGCTTCGAAATCACTTACCGGCAGGACAAACCCTATGTGTACGCGGCGATCCAGCGCGGCAACATCAACCTGCATTTCATCAAAGGCAAGAACACCGGCACCTGCCTGATCCATGTACCGGCAGTCGGCGATTATCACCGGGCCTTTGCTGACGGACTGCGCGCAAAGTACGGTCGCATCCCGACGGCGAATTTTCCGCGCATCGCCCGTCTCAGACCGGGGCAAACCCGCTTTACCCTGTTCGACCCGAACGGCAACGAACTGATGTTTATCAACCAGAATGAGCCGGACATCGACTATGAGATATACAGCCAGCGCAATCTGTCACCGTTTTTAAAGGCGCTGGAAAGCGCGGCCTTCCTGCGCGATACCTATACGGATGACCCGGCGGCGGCCAAGCTCCTCGACAAGAAACTGGCCCAAAATCCATCTGCCGCACCAATTGATCGGGCACGTGTCCTGGCCGCCCGCGCAGAACTGGCGGTGGCGCTGGGCGACGACGCTCGTTTGCAGGCGCTGCGCGACGAACTGAATCAGATGCCACTCTCGGATGAAGACCGCCGCCAGTTTCATGACGAACTCCATGCGGCGGATCGCCTCGAACGCTGGCTTACCCAGGCGGATGCGGAAGAACACTCGACCAAACCAGACTGATCGGTTTTTCGATACAGGCCGCACCCATTAATCAGCCACATGAGGCCGGCGTCAGGTGTAGTACACCGCAATACGCCGGCCTTCAATGTCGTGGACCGCAATGTCGATGTCATAAACGCAGCGCATCACGTCCGGCTGAATGATGTCAGCAGGGCTGCCCTGATAAGCGATCCGCGCATCCTTCATGGCTACGATGTAATCCGAATAGCACGACGCAAAGTTCACATCGTGCAGCACCAGCACCACCGTCTTGCCCAGTTCATCGGCAGTACGGCGCATAAGCTGCATCATCGACACCGCATGTTTCATATCCAGGTTGTTCAGCGGCTCGTCCAGTAATACGTAATCCGTATCCTGACACAGCACCATCGCCACAAAAGCCCGCTGCCGCTGGCCGCCGGATAGTTCATCGAGGAAACGGTCCGCCAATGATTCCAGATTGAGATAGCCCAGCGCCTGCCGCACATGTTGCAGGTCTTCGACCGTCGGTCGGCCTTTGGAATAAGGGTAACGGCCAAAGGTCACCAGATCGCGCACAGTCAGGCGGGAGCCAATATGATTATCCTGCCGCAAAATCGACAACCGGCGCGCCAGCATATCGCTGGGGGTGTTGACCACATCCAGGCCATCGACCAGGATTCGCCCGGCATCCATCGGCAGCAGGCGGCTGATCATCGACAGCAGCGTCGATTTGCCCGCACCGTTTGGCCCGATGATGGATGTGACACCGCCCGCCGGCAGCTGCACCGAAACCCCATCCACCACAACCGCCTGGTCGTAGGCCTTGGTGACATTTTCCACTTTAATCATCGGGTCACACCCCGGATCAGCAGGATAATAAACATGATTCCTCCGAGGAACTCTACAATAATGCTCAGGCTGGTCGTGAACGAGAACACGCGCTCGACCACCATCTGCCCGCCGATGAGACAGAGCAGCGACAGCATAACCGCACAGGGCACCACCCAGCGGTGTTTATAGGTGCCTGTCAGTTGATAAGCCAGGTTCGCCACCAGCAGGCCAAAAAAGGTTACCGGCCCCACCAGCGCGGTCGAAACCGCCACCAACACCGTTACAACAATCAGGATAATCGTGACCACGCGCTGGTAATCCAGCCCCAGGTTGATCGCCATTTCTCTGCCGAGCGTCAGCACGTCAAACGTATGACGGATACGCCATGCCACCGCCGACGCCAGCAACACCAGCACTGCCGACACAACCAGCAGGTCACGGTCAAATGAATTAAAGCTGGCGAACAGCATATCTTGCAGCACGGCAAATTCGTTGGGGTCGATCAGCCGCTGCATAAAGCCGGCCAGGCTGCGAAACAAGACGCCGAAGATGATGCCCACCAGTATCAACAGGTGCAGGCTGCGCCGTGCCCCACCAAACAGCCAGCGATACAGCAAACTGGCAAACCCGACCATCAGCACCACTTCCAGCGCAAAGCGCAGCGGCGGCGGAATCGTCACCATACGCTGAGCGCCAAACGTAAAGACGAGCATCGTTTGCAGCAGGATATACAGCGCGTCAAAGCCCATGATGGAAGGCGTCAGAATCCGGTTGTTCGAGATGGTCTGGAACAACACGGTCGATACGGCAATGGCATATCCCACCAGCGCAATCGCCACGACTTTGGTCCCGCGAAACGGCAGCACAAAATCCCAGCTGCCTTTGGCGCCGATGGTCATAAAGCCGATGACCGCCGCCAGCAGCAGCCCGCCCAATATCAGCAGCACTTTTACCGGACGCGACAGACTGACGCTGCGGGGTTGCCCGGCGGTGGCCGCGATCACGTCATGCGACATGCGCCCCCCTTCGCAGCAGCAGGTACAGGAACATAAAACTGCCAGCGACCCCGACAACCACTCCAATCGGGATTTCGTACGGATAGCGAACAACCCGCCCAACGATATCGCATACCAGCACAAACCCCGCTCCGGTCAGGGCGATCCAGGGCAAGGCACGCCGCACATGATCGCCCAAAAACATTCTGACCACATTCGGCACGACCAGCCCCAGAAACGGGATCATACCCACCGACACGACGACAACCGCGGTCACCATCGCGACGATAAGCAATCCCAACGTCATCACCCGACGGTAATTCATGCCCAGGTTGGTGGTGAAGTCCTCGCCCATACCTGCGACGGTAAACCGGTCCGCCGCGATGTATGCCAGAATCGTCAGGCCGAATGAAATCCACAACAATTCATAGCGACCACGCAGCACACCGGAAAAATCGCCGGTCATCCACGAGTTGAGGGATTGCAGCAGGTCCAGTCGATAGGCAAAAAAGGTCGTGATCGCGCTGATGACACCGCCGAGCATCAACCCCACCAGCGGCACAATGAGTACGGAGCGCAGCGGAATCATGCGCAGGATACGCAGGAAAAAGGCCGTGCCCGCCAGCGCAAACACCGATGAAACGAGCATCTTGCCAAACAGCGGCGTACCCGGGGCAACCGCTGTCACGACCAGAATACCCATCGTAGCGGATTCGACGGTGCCCGCTGTCGAGGGTTCGACAAAACGATTCCGCGCCAGAATCTGCATAATCATCCCCACAACCGCCATGGACGCCCCGGCCAGAATGAGCGCCAGCGTGCGCGGGATACGGCTGATCAACAGCACTTGCAGCGCACGGTTATCCGGTGATGGGGCCAGCAGCGTCTGCGGGGTGACATCGCTGACGCCGATAAACAGACTGATGAGAGCAAACAACAAAACGGCAGCCGCCGCGAGTACGAGTTTTTTCATGATAGCTGAACAACAGACAAAACGATCAGACTCCTCAAGCATAATCACCGCCAATCACGAATCAGGGTTCGAGCCTGTTGACCCGAACCCGTATGATTCAGTCAGCGGTGAAACGATCAACCAGTAAAGGCGCTGCCAATGTTATCGACCATTTCCTGAAGCGCACCCAGCCCACCGGCCACAATGTACCAGTTGGACGGTTCCAGGTAGATGACCTGACCATTGGCCCAGGCGGTGGTCTGCGCGACGAGTTCATTATCCAGAATCTGCTCGGCAGCTTCGGCTTCCTGCCCGATAGCGGCGTCCCGGTCCAGCACGATCAACCAATCCGGGTTGGCTTCGAGGATGAATTCAAATGAGATCGCTTCGCCATGCGTGGCCGCCTCAATATCTTCAATCACCGGGGTAAAGCCGAGTTCATCATGAATCCACCCGAAGCGCGAGCCGGGGCCATAGGCGGTCACTTCGCCGCCGCTGGTCATCACGATCAGCGCGGTTCCGGCTTCGGCGGTCTGTGCCTGGACCTCGGCAATGCTGGCTTCGAGATCGCTCCACAAGGCTGTGGCCTCAGCTTCCTTGTCGAAAATCTGCCCCAGAATCTCGGCATTATGCTGCTGGCTTTCGAGGAAGTTAGCGCTGTCGGCGGTCAGGTCAATCGTCGGGGCCATCTCGGCAAGCTGCGGGTACACTGCTGCCGACCGCGCCGCCACGATGATCAGATCCGGCTCCGCCGCGTTGACCGCCTCATAATCCGGCTCGAACAGCGAACCGATCTTGAGGTATTCATCACCCTCGTACTGGGCCAGGCTTTCCGGGAAAGCAAATGCGGGTACGCCAGCCACGTCGATACCGAGTGCATTCAACGTGCTCAGGGTGGCGAGGTCGAATGTCAGCACCGTTTCCGGATTCACCGGAACCACCGTTTCACCCTGGTTATGGACGACCGTAATCTCGCTGGCGTTTGCTTCGGCTGTCTCTGCGGTTGCCGCGACTTCGGCATCCAGCGCAACAACAAATTCATCGACCATTTCCTGAAGCGCACCCAGACCACCAGCCACCACGTACCAGTTGGATGGCTGCACATAGATGACCTGCCCGTTCTGCCAGGCGGTGGTCTGCGCGACGAGTTCATTATCCAGAATCTGCTCGGCGGCATCTGCTTCCTGCCCGATCGCGACATCGCGGTCCACCACGATCAGCCAATCCGGGTTGGCTTCAAGGATAAACTCGAAGGAAATCGCCTCGCCATGCGTGGCCGCCTCGATATCATCGATCACCGGCGTGAAGCCCAGCACATCATGAATCCAGCCGAAGCGCGAGCCGGGGCCATAGGCGGTCACTTCGCCGCCACTGGTCATCACGATCAGCGATGTGCCAGCTTCGGCAGTAGCAGCCCGCACCGCATCGACACTGGCTTCGATGTCTGACCACAGCGCCTCGACTTCGGCTTCCTTGTCAAAAATCTGCCCCAGAATCTCGGCATTATGCTGCTGGCTTTCGAGGAAGTTGGCGCTGTCGGCAGTCAGGTCAATCGTCGGGGCCATCTCGGCAAGCTGCGGATACACCGCCGCCGACCGTGACGCCACGATGATCAGGTCCGGTTCCGCCGCGTTGACCGCCTCGTAATCCGGCTCGAACAGCGACCCAATCTTGAGGTATTCATCGCTTTCGTACTGGGCCAGGCTTTCGGGGAAAGTGAATGCGGGCACGCCAGCCACGTCGATACCGAGTGCATTCAGCGTGCTGAGGCTGGCCAGATCAAATGTCAGCACCGTCTCCGGGTTGACATCGACCACGGTTTCGCCCTGATTATGCGTCACCGTAATCTGATCCTGGGCAGCAGCGATGCCTGTCAAACTGAACAGCAGCGCGACAGCCAGCAGCACTGTCCAGGTCAATAATCGTGATCCGGTGCCAGCGTTCCTTGCGGCAATGTTCATGAACATGAAGTTCCTCCAATCAGCGGGTAAACAAAGGCACTTTGTGCCGATGTTCACGATTGTGGAGGTTTACCAGCAGGATTTCCACGCGCACAGTTAAGCGCAAATTTCCGCACAACGCAGGTCGGGATTACCCCTGACTTATCCCGGTATGGTCTGTATGCAGCAAACCGAATAACTGCCTATTTATTTGTGATTTAACCAACCATGGGTGAAACAATAACCCGGTTTACGCGACTGCTTTTCGTATCTGCAAACCGGGGTTTAGTCGATGTTTGGGCTGTGCCGCCTCAGCAAAAGCAACAGCACCGCCAGATATATCAGCCGTGCTGTCGTTTACCTATTTGTCTGACATGCTGGCTCACAGTCACCAGACTCAGTGACCAGCTAAGCACACAGCCGAAAGTTACCGTGTGAGACAAGCAGCCTACGTTGGTTTATATTTCAATTCGTAAGCGTTGACTTTACCTCACCCCTGCCAACCTACGGTTGTCTTTCCCCTGTGCGAAGCCTGCCTTTGGTACTCCATCGATGGAGAGGGGGTGGATCGCGCAGCGAGACG
>NZXX01000011.1 GCA_002702065.1 Anaerolineaceae bacterium | reverse complement strand
TACCTGTTCATCGCGCACGATCTGGCGGTGGTGGAGCATATCAGCGACCGCATCGCGGTGATGTATCTGGGGCGCGTGGTCGAACTGGCGGATTCCGAGACGTTATATGCCCGGCCACTGCACCCCTATACCGAAGCGCTGCTGGACGCGGTGCCCTCTACCGACCCCGACCGCACCGGGACGAAAGTCATCCTCACTGGGGATGTACCCAACCCCGCCAACCCACCGTCTGGCTGCCATTTTCACCCGCGCTGCCGTTATGCGCAGGACATCTGCAAGCAGAAGACCCCTGAATGGCGCGAACTAGAGCCGAATCACTGGGTCAACTGCCATCTGGCCGAAGACCTTGATCTGGTCGGGGTCGGCTGATGAATCAGGGCTGCAACCCGCTGAACACCCGCAGGAAGAATCGATGATCGACTGGTGTGACGAAGGTCAGCAGCACGCGGCACATGCCGGGCACAGGCGGTTCGGCATGGCGCATCTGCTGGTACATGTGTGCGTTGGCGCCGGGGCCGATCTCGATGACGTCGTTTCCAAAGCGCATCTGGCCGGTGCCGTGTTTGAGAAAAATGACCTGGCCGGGCTGGGTGGTGCAGGCTGTGTCTTCAGTTTCCCACAGGCCGCCCGCCGGAAAATCGAGCGCGATCTGTGCGGCGACCTGATCCAGTCCATCGAGCGTGTGGTAGTGCAGGTCGAAGCCGGTTTCGGTCGCGGTGATCGCCAGTTCGCTCAGGGCCGGGGGCAGGGGGTTCCAGTCGCGCTGGGCGTTGATAGCGTCCCACTGGTCACGCGGGGCTGGTTTGCCCGTTGGCAGCTCGTAGCCAGGGCGGTGCGCTTTTTGCTGACCTTCGGACCGCAATACTGCCGTGTCGCCGTCGGCGCGCATACTATCCCCGATAAACCAGCCAACACCGAAATACGTCTGCGAGATTTTGAGGCTGTTCAGTTCCGCCGCACCATAGACCAGCGTCATCAACCGGGTGACATCGCCGAACACGGTCGCGCTCAGTTGATCGCGGCGTACGCGCCACACGGCGTTGATGGGGTAGTGCTTGATAAAGTGATCCGGCAGCGAGGCCGACGATGGGGCCGGTTCGCCAAATTTGAGCAGGGTATAGGTCTGCCAGGCCAGGTTACTCACCTCATCACTGCTGGCTTTTTCCCACAGCCACTGCGCCGCCCGCACAAACTGCGGGTTGGGGCTGATAGCGTTGCTGTGCAGGAAGGTGGCGATCAGCGGTACGGGCACAGACCGAATGCCGTAATCCTGCCGCCGCGACAAACCCGTTTCGGCGGTGGCGTCCGCGTGCAGCAGGTGCAGGTTGAATGTCAGATTCTCGGTGACCGCAGTATGGGCGCGGGCGATGTCGCCGGCATCATGCCAGTTATCGGCAAACAGCAGCAGCGACCGGTTGGTAACGGCATCGTACACGCCGACGCTGCGCTCCAGATAGGTGCCTTCGGCGTCGATGTCGAAGCCTTCGGCAATATAGGCCTGGACCGCGTCGCGCACGTCAATATCCGGGAACAGCGTGCCCGTCTGGGCCAGCGCGCCAGCGATCACCCAGCGGTGATTGGGGGTATGAAAACCGCCGGTCATCATGCCCGGTGCGGCGCGGCGGATAAATGTCTCGACCTTTGCCAGTACATCCGCCAGCAGGGGTTCTCCGCGGCCAAGCTCGACCAGCGCGCACAGCAGTTGGACGACGAAGCCGGTATCTGGTGGCGAATCGTAGTTGGTGCTGCGCAGGTCCATCAGCCCGCTGGGGCGCTGCGCCTTCAGCATGTAGTCGGCCATGATCGACATGCGGTGCAGCAGGGTGTCGGTAGCCGGTGTCGCTGGTGCCATGTCCGGATGTGTCTGACGGGCGACCACCAGCAGGCCACAGCTTGCCAGAAAGCGCGTGCCGCCGCCATGACTGATGTCATCAAGGCCGCTGTCGAGCGGGATATAAGTACCGTAAAGCGGGCTGTTTTCGTCCATAACCTGTCGCTGCATATCCCATTCAATATCGCGGGCCAGAGCGTGCAGGACATTGGCGAGAGTCAGGTGAGTCATGAAGGCTTTATCTTTCCGCATTTTCAAAATAATCGAAATCGGATACAGCATAGCAGAAGTTGTTTCACGCGACTACAAAACCAGTCTGTAAATGGCAAGCTCAGGTGGGCATTAAAGAATTTTGACTCAAGCGAAAAACCCGTTACACTTAGGTTGTGTAACTGGTCACACATCCTCGATAAAACAGGATAGGTGGCTGCAAGGTTTACTAATTTAAATGTTTTAACCTCCACGTTTTGTGGGGGGAATAAATTGTAAATGCATGTTTTATGGATAAACAAATGGGTAAACAGTTTCCTTCATTTACGGGGCTTCTCTGGCACCGCAGCCAGTATTATTCTTTCTATATCCCCACACAGTGGATTAAATCCGATTGGCCTGACGACCGTGCAGGGGTGCTTTTTTCGCCTCCCGACGCTGACCCGCAAACCCTGCTGGCCGTTGAATTGCGTGACCTCGGCATCCAGCCAACCTCTGATGACCTCGATGATCTGATGGCTGGATTTCTTGCGGGCGTTCAGGACCTGCCTGATTGCCAACTGGAAACCGAGACCAATTGGGTGCGCGGCAAGCTCATGTGCCTTGAAGCGAAGTACACCTTCCGCGATCAGGACACGATTCGCAAACGGTGGATCCGGCAGTTCTATCACCAGACCCGCCAGATCGCCATGACCGCGCAGGGCGCGACCATCGAAGCCTATGACTATTGGTCGCCCATGTTTTTTGAAGCCATGATGACCACACAGATTCATAACACACTTCCCAAACCGGATATTGAAGCGGTGAGGTAGCAATAACTGGCAGTGCGGCACGCCCGGCAGTTTTGTGCCGGTTCCCGATAAGTCGATGTGTGCCGAAAGGAGGTGAACCAAAGCGTTGAGTAACCTGACATGTCAGATTGTATACAATATAGAAAAAGGAGCAATTTGTTGTAATGGACAATAAACTTTCTCGTCGCAACTTCCTTCGCGTGGTTGCAGGCAGCACGGCAGGTGCGATAGCGGTCAGCGCCGCACCGATTGCTCTGGCGGCCCCCGCCAAACAGGCTGAAGTCACCGGCCCGCCGAACCTGGATGATCTGGTTGGGGTGCCCGCTGCAGAGCGTGTTCCGGTGAACCCGCGCGTTATCACTCCTTATGAAGAGACAGGGCAGTATGGCGGTACATGGCGGCGTGCCTTCAAGGGCATTTCTGACCGCTGGGGACCGACCAAGCTCAACGAAGAAATGGCGATCGAATGGGACGCGCCTACGCCGGAAGATGTCGGCCTGACTGCCAACTTCATTTCCGAATGGGTGCAGAACGACGACGCGACCGAATTCACCTTTACGCTGCGCGAAGGCCTGAAATGGTCGGATGGTGATGATTTCACCACCGAAGATGTCCAGTTCTGGTATGACTACATGTACCTGGGTGAATTGGGTAACAAACAAGACTACTACACGCTTGGTGGCGTGGACATGGAACTGGAAGTTGTCGACGATCTGACCTGGACCGTCCGCTTCCCCTCGCCAAACCCGCTGCTGCCGATCTTCATTGCCAAGAGCACGGGCGGCATGACGGCTGGTCCCACGATGGCGGGTCCGTCCCACTATCTGACGAGATTTATCCCCGATCATGAAAATGCGGATCAGGCTGCTATTGACGCCGCTATGGAAGCCAATGGTGTGACCTCGTGGCAGGAATTGTTCGGTACCGCAGGTGACCTGCAAGGGCCGATTGCCTTCTGGTTCCGCAACCCGGAACTGCCGGTCGTTAATGCCTGGAAATCCTCAAACTTGCCCACCGAAGACCCGCATATCATGGAACGTAACCCGTTCTATCATGCGGTCGACCCGGATGGCCAGCAGCTTCCCTACATTGATCGCATCGAGCACGCGCTGTTCGATGACAACGCGGTGTTCGACCTGTGGATTGCACAGGGGCGCATCGACATGCAAAGCCGTCACGTCGATTCGGCCAACTTCACCTTCTATAAGGAAAATGAAGAGGCTGGTAACTATCGCGTGATGCTGTGGCGCAACGCGTCGACCAATGCTCTGCATCCGAATATCAACAACGCGGACCCGGTCCTGGCCGAACTGTTCGACACGGCCCAGTTCCGCGAAGCCCTTTCGATTGCGATCAACCGCGTCGAGATCAACGAACTGGTTTACAGCGGTCTGTTTGAACCACGCCAGGCATCGCCGGTCACGGGTTCGCCGCAGTATGACCCCGAATTTGAATCACGCTGGACCGAATACGATCCGGACCGGGCCAATGCTTTGCTGGACGAACTCGGCCTGGAAATGGGCAGCGACGGGTTCCGGCTGCGGCCAGATGGTGAACCGCTGGTCTTCCGCATTCTGCACCGCGAAACAACCGGTACGCCGGGCGCGGACGAAATGCAGCTTGTCGAGGACTACTGGCGCGCTGTCGGGCTGAATGTCAGCCAGGATGTGGTCGAGCGGTCCCTGTACGAAGAAAGAACCGAGAACGGGGATGTGGACGTTGGTATGTGGAGCGTCGACCGCAGCTCGATTGTGATGGCTGATCCTGGCCGTTACATCGGCACGACGGATGACGGCCCATGGGCCCCGCTGTATGGCCACTGGTGGACCCCCGGTTCGCCGCTGAAGAAGGTGGAGCCGCCGGCGGATCATCCAATCCGCGAGATCTGGCGTCTGTGGGAAGAGGCCCGTGCCGAGCCGGATGAGGCCCAGCGCAATGCCATCTTCCAGCAGTTGCTGGACATCCACAAAGAACATCCTTATCAGATTGGTACGGTTGGCGAAAGCCCGCGTATCAATATCGTTGCGAACAACATGGCGAACTTTGTCGAAGGTTACATCGCCGACGACACGCTGCGTGATGTCGGTCTGATCAACCCGGTACAGTTCTTCTTCCGGTCATAGACTGTGTGAATGAGCAGGGGAGGCCGCGGCTTCCCCTGCCGTTCTCTTGATCTACAGAGGAACACGCTGCGCCTCTGGCAGAAACAGTGTTATGAATTTTTAGACATGCAGCGCGTAGAGGCAGGACTAAACGTTGTGTTGCAATTTGTCATACGCCGAACATTAATCGCTGTTGTAACCATCTTTGCGATTTCTGTTGTTAGCTTCGTCATTATCCAGCTGCCGCCAGGTGATTTTTTGACGTCGTATGCGGCCACTCTGGCCCAGCAGGGCGACACGATTCAGCCGGAACAGTTGGAGGCGCTGCGCGAAGCCTATGGGCTGGGGCAGCCGATTCATGTGCAGTATCTAAAATGGATTACCGGTGTGCTGCGGGGCGATTTCGGCCAGTCATTGGAATGGCAGGCCCCGGTGAACACCCTGATCTGGGGGCGCATGGGCTTCACGGTAATGATCAGCGCTTCGACCATTCTATTTGTATGGGCCTTCGCGATACCCGTTGGGGTGTTTTCGGCGACCCACCAATATTCACTCGGAGATTATGTCTTCACTTTCTTCGGCTTTCTGGGGCTTGCTATCCCCAATTTTATGCTCGCATTGGTGTTGATGTGGATAGGCTTTTCGGTGTTCGGACAAAGTGTCGGCGGGTTGTTCTCGCCGGAGTTTGAACAGGCACCGTGGAGTATTGCAAAATTCATCGATATGGTCAGTCATCTGTGGATTCCGCTGCTGGTGATCGGCACGGCGGGCACGGCTGGTCTGATCCGCACTATGCGCGCCAATATGCTTGACGAAATCAACCAGCCTTATGTCGAGACGGCCCGTGCAAAAGGGCTGCGCGAACGTGGGCTGATCTGGAAATATCCGGTACGTGTCGCGCTGAACCCGTTCGTGAGTACGGTGGGCTATGCGCTGCCGGAGCTGGTCAGCGGTGTCATCATTGTGGCGGTGGTGCTCAACCTGCCTACGGTTGGCCCGCTGCTGCTGCGGTCGCTGCTTTCACAGGATATGTTTTTAGCCGGGGCGATCGTGCTGCTTATCAGTGTGATGACGGTTATCGGCACCCTGCTTTCGGATATACTTCTGGCGTGGCTTGATCCGCGCATTCGACTGGATTAGGAACGACTTATGGATATGAATTCTTCTTTGCAGAAAGGGTCTAATGAGGCCGCGACCAAGCCACAGGAGCCGCCGTTGGTTCCCGCTGCTGCTGGCGAGTTCGTGGATGATGAGCCGCTGGTCGAAGCGCAGATAGCGATTGCCACACCCCGTCAGTTGATGTGGTGGAAGTTCAGAAAGCATCGTCTGGCAGTTGGCAGTGCGATTGTGTTGATCATTTTTTACATCATCGCGCTGTTTGCGGACTTTGTCGCGCCGTACGACCCGAATATATACAGTTCTTCAACTAAATATGTGCCGCCGATGGCGATCAGCTTTGTCGATGGTGACGGAAACTTCACGTTTCGACCCGGTGTTTATGGCATGAGCAGCGAACGTGACCCCGAAACGCTGCGCGAACTCTGGACGGTGGATACTTCTGTCTGGCACCCGATTCACTTCTTTGTTGAGGGCCATCCCTACAAATTCCTGGGGCTGTTCGATAGCAACCTGCATCTGTTTGGCGTGGGTGAAGAAGCTGATATTCCCGTATTTCTGCTGGGGTCTGACCGGTTGGGGCGGGATATGCTATCGCGTGTGATGCACGGCGCGCGCATCTCGCTGTCGATTGGTTTGCTCAGCGTGTTCCTCAGCCTGGCGCTGGGGATTGTACTGGGTGGTATTTCCGGCTACTACGGCGGCTGGATCGACAGTGTGATCCAGCGTATCATCGAGTTTATTCGCTCGATTCCATCCCTGCCGTTGTGGATGGCGCTTAGTGCGGCCTTGCCCCCCGAATGGCCGCAGGAATGGCGTTACTTCGGTATCACCATCATTCTGTCGGTCATCGGCTGGACATCGCTGGGGCGGCAGGTGCGCGGGCGTTTTCTGGCCTTGCGCAGTGACGACTTTGTGCTCGCGGCCCGGTTGGGCGGTGCGCGCGACATGCGCGTTATCCTGCGGCACATGGTCCCGTCGTTTACCAGCCACATTATCGCCTCGCTGACGCTCTCTATTCCCGGCATTATTCTGGCGGAAACCTCCCTCAGTTTCCTGGGGTTGGGGCTGCGCCAGCCGGTGATTAGCTGGGGCGTGCTGTTGCAAGAGGCGCAGAATATCCGTACGGTGGCGCTGTCACCGTGGCTGCTGCTGCCGGGTCTGGCAGTGGTGATCGCTGTGTTGGCATTTAACTTCCTGGGCGACGGCCTGCGTGATGCAGCCGATCCCTTCAGTCGTTAGGAGTGGGACGGATGCAGAACAAGGACGTATTACTCGAAGTCAAAGACCTGCATGTCAGTTTCTTTCTGACAGAGGGTACGGTACGGGCCGTGGATGGGGTCAACTTTGACCTGTATCGCGGCAAAACGCTGGGTGTCGTGGGCGAAAGCGGCTGTGGCAAGAGTGTGACCGCCCGTGCGATCCTGAACATGGTTCGCCCGCCGGGGCGTATCACCGAAGGGCAGGTGTTGTATCACGGGCAGGGCAGTCAGCCAATTGATCTGACCAAGATGGACCCGCAAGGCGACGAAATCCGCCGCATTCGCTGGGGCGAAATTTCGATGATCTTTCAGGAGCCAATGACCTCGCTCAGCCCGGTGCATACGATTGGCAATCAGATGATCGAGGCCATTCGCCTGCACACCAATGCCAACAAACAGGACGCGACCGGACGCGCAGTGGAACTGCTGGGGCGGGTGGGCCTGCCCCAACCGGACCGCCTGCTGGACCGGTATCGCCATGAACTGAGTGGTGGTATGCGCCAGCGCGTGATGATTGCAATGGCCCTGTCATGCAACCCTAAACTGCTGATCGCGGATGAGCCAACAACCGCGCTCGACGTGACCACGCAGGCGCAGATTCTGGACCTGATGCGCGATCTTCAGGAAGAATTCAACATGGCGATTATGTTTATCACCCATGACCTGGGTGTGATCGCCGAGATGGCCGACGACGTGGTGGTGATGTACCTCGGCAAGGAAGTCGAAGTGGCGGATGTCGATACCATCTACTACGGCGCGACTCATCCCTACACGCAGGCGCTTCTGCGGTCGATTCCCCGGCCAGACCAGCGGGTTGCCGAACTGGCGACGATCAAAGGTACTGTGCCGGACCCGACTGCGATTCCGGTAGGTTGTGCCTTTCATCCGCGCTGCCCGCACTATGACCGGGTCAAATGCGCCAATCCACCCTTCTTGCAAGTCAAGGAGAATCAGTGGTCGCGCTGTGCCCGCGTTTATGAAATCAATCCGCACGTTTCGCAGACGGAGAAAGCTCAATGACGGATTCACCGGCGCAGAATGGCAGCCAACCTCTGCTGACAGTGCGCAATTTAAAAAAGTATTTTCCGATTTACAAACGTGGCATCTTTTCGAGCCGGGTGGTCAATCAGGTTCGGGCCGTCGATGGCCTCAACTTTGAAATTCAGACCGCTGAGGTACTGGGGCTGGTAGGCGAAAGCGGCTGCGGCAAGACCACAACCGGTCGTGTCGTGCTGCGCGCCTACGAGCCCACCGAAGGCGAAATCCTGTTTCGGGATGACGAGCAGGGTGAGGTTGACCTGGCAACGCTCAACCGCGAGGAGATGCGCATCATCTGGCGCAATATTCAGATGATCTTTCAGGACCCGTATTCCTCGCTCAACCCACGTATGACACTGGAGCAGATCGTTGGCGAGCCGCTGCGCAATTATGGCGTGGCGAATCAGGGCGAACTGCGTGACCGTGTGGCCGATCTGATGCGGCTGGTGGGGCTGCGGCCAGAATACATGTCTCGTTACCCGCATGCATTCAGCGGTGGGCAGCGTCAGCGCATCGGCATCGCCCGTGCTCTGGCCCTCAACCCGCAGTTGATTATCTGCGATGAGCCGGTTTCGGCGCTCGATGTGTCGATTCAGGCGCAGATTCTGAACCTGCTCAACGAATTGCAGGATCAGCTCAAACTGACATACCTGTTTATCTCGCATGACCTGAGCGTGGTGCGGCATTTGTGCGACCGCGTGGCGGTGATGTATGTCGGCAAGATTGTCGAGATCGCCGAGACGGAAGAGCTGTTCGAGAATATTCAGCACCCGTATACCGAGGCGTTGTTGTCATCCGCACCGACACCGGACCCGCGTGCCAAGCGGGACCGTAAGCCGCTGAAAGGTGAAGTCGCGGACCCGGCCAACCCGCCGAGCGGCTGCTATTTTCACCCGCGCTGCCCGTATGCTCAGGAACGCTGCCAGACGGAAACCCCGCCGCTGCGTGAAGTGGTGCCGGGCCACTGGGCCGCGTGTCACTTCTCCGAAGAACTGGCGCTGGGTGTATAGTTAAGATGCGGGGGTGCAGGCCATGTGCCCCCGTTCAACATCAATCGAGCAATGTTTGAGTTGATGGACTGTGGGAAATACTTCAGAAACTCGGATATGCTGGTCAGGAATCAGTACGTAGAAGTAGCTGGGTGCAGAATCGGAACCGATACCTCACCCGTCTCGCGCTGCTCGACTCCCCTCTTCATCAATGGAGAGGGGAAAGACAACCGCAGGTTGGCAAGGGGTGAGGTGTGTAGGATTGTGTTTGATTTTTGTCCACACACCGACGCTGTCTATAATGACCCCGTTTGACCACAAAGTTTATTGGAAAGATTTGCTATGAAAGTCATGCTGCTATTCCCCCCCAACTGGACACCGAGTATGCCGCACCTGTCGCTGCCTACGCTCACGGCTTACCTGCGGGCGCACGGGGTGGAGGTGATCCAGCGTGATCTGAATGCCGAAGTATTCGACGAAATTCTGACGCGCAAATACATGCGCAATACGCTGGCCCGCTTGCGTGAGTCGTATGGCTCCAACGCCAGCCGGCGCCCGTCCCGGCCTTCCCATCCGCCGCGCCAGCAGGTGTTGTGGGCGCTGGAAGAAGGACCCCAACTGGCCGATGCGGTGGAACAGGCGAAGGGGGTCATCCGCAGCGAAGCGTTCTTCGATGGCCCGACCAGCCTGGGCGCGTTCGAGACGGTCATCAAGTGCCTCGAAATCGCGTCCATGCCGTTTTATCCGGCATCGCTGCACCTGCAAAGTTATGTCTCGGCGTACCCGGTGGACAGCAGCCGCACCCTGCTGCAAGGCGTGCGCGATCCGCAGCACAATATCTTCCTCGATATTTACGCGCGCGGTATCATGAAAGACATTGCCCGCGAAAAGCCGGATATTGTTGGCATTTCGATTCCGTCCATGCCGCAGATGCTGGCCGGGATGACGCTGGCTTATCTGATCAAGGAAAGCGGGTTGGACTGCCACGTCACGGTGGGTGGCCCGCACATCAGTATGCTGCGCGACGAGCTGCCCAAAGTGCCGCAGATGTTCGACCTGATCGACAGCGCGGTCGTGTTCGATGGTGAAGTGCCGCTGCTGCAACTGACCGAGGCGTTGGCCGGGGATGGTGATCTGTCGCGGGTGAATAATCTGGTGTACCGCGATGGCGACAAGATTCGCGTGTCGGATCGCAAGATACCGGAGAAAATTGCCGATCTGCCGCTGCCGGATTTTCACGGCCTGCCGCTGGATCGCTACCTCGCGCCGGAGCTGGTGCTGCCCTTGCTGACAGCGCGCGGTTGTTACTTCGGCAAATGTGCCTTCTGCAACGTGGGTTATGGCGAGGCGGACTCCTTCAGCCAACTGCGGGCGGAAGAACTGGCCGACCAGATGTTGACCTTGCAGCAGGAGTACGGCATCCGGCATATCTTCTTCTCGGATGAGGCGGTTACACCGCGCAACCTGCGCCATCTGTCGCCCATGCTGGAAGAAAAGGGTACGCCGCTGCATTGGGGTGGGTGCGTTCGTTTTGAACACGTCATCAACGCCGACCTGCTCAAGCAGATGCAGCGGGGCGGCTGTCGCATGATTTTGTTCGGGCTGGAAAGCGCGTCCGAGGCTATCATCAACCACATGGTCAAGGGCACCGAACTGGACGACATGAGCCGTATTCTGCATGAGAGCCATGAGGCCGGTATCTGGAACCATACATTCTTCTTCTTCGGCTTTCCCGGCGAGACCATCGAGAATGCTCAGGAGACGGTCAACTTCCTGTACGAGCACAAGCCGTATATCAACTCGGCGGCGATGGGTACGTTCCTGATGGAGCGCTATTCGCCGGCGCACCGTTTCCCGCAGACCTACAAGGTCAAACGCGTGATCGAGGAAGCGGATAAGGACCTGGCGATCTATTTCGATTACGAGGTTGAGTCCGGCATGGACAATGACTTTGCCGAACGCCTGATGGACCGCTTTATGGAAACGCTGCCGGATAAATCGTTCCCGCAGTTTTACGCCAGCGATGTCTACCGTTTTTTGTACGCCAGTCACCTCGGCGGGCAGGGTCTGCCGATGCCACCCTGGTTGGCCCCGGAAGGCGCGCAGGCGTAAGCGCATCAGCAAATGGATTCACTTGTCCGCCGCCAGCAGCTCAAGCAGCTGGCTAGCAAAAGACCTTGAGCCTTGCTGAAGCAGGCGGGTCCAGCCCCCTCCGGTGGGCTTCGCTTTTTGGTAAGCCGTGTGGCTTTAGCTGCATCTCGCAAATTTTAGGAATTGTAGGAGAGCGCCCGTGTGCGTTCCCACCGGGCGGACACACGGGTCCGCCCCTACAGTTATGTTTGAGCAAATTATCGGACGAGGCATTTAAGTACGCACGAAAAAGTTGTTTGGGGTGTTGTAGGGACGCAGCGCGCTGCGTCCGCCCCAAAGAACATATTCAATTGCATTTAACATCGGCGACAAAAGACCTTAACTTGATGGATATGGGGTGCATCATTGTGCCCCTGTTTTTATGCAAACGATGATTATCTATCCAACCAAATGCCACAAAGGACAACATCACCATGACCGCTGGTAAAATCTGGCCGTCGGAACTGCGCACGTATGAAGACCCGCTTACCGGCTTTGAAGTCCGGCAGTTGACCAACTATCGGGCGCACAGCCACCATCTGTATTTCACCAATCCCGGCTGGTATGCGGATGGCCGCAAGATGGTCTTCGCCTCTGACCGCGAGAACAAGACCAACCTGTTCAGCATCAACCTGCGAAATTTCGAGATTACCCAACTGACCGACCTGACTCCGCTGCCGCTCCCGCGCGAGGTCGAGTTTTTGCGGGCGTGCCTTAACCCGGTGAAGGACGAAGCCTACTTTTGGTATGGCTATGATCTGCTGGCGCTCGACCTGAACACGCTCGAACAGCGCCCCCTGTACCGGATGCCGGATGGCTTCGACGTATCCATGATCAACTGCACCGCCGATGGCAAACAGGTCTATTGCAGCATCTCCGAGGATATGTCGCACAAGTTCCGCGTCGATCTGCTGCGCGGATATGTCGGCTTCCGCGAGACATGGGCGGCCATGCCTCTCAGCCAGATCGTGCAGGTGGCGGTCGATGGCAGCGGCAGCAAGGTGGTATGGGAAGAAAATTACTGGGTGGGGCATGTGAATACCTCCCCGCAGCATTCGCACCTGCTGACATTCTGCCACGAAGGACCCTGGGAGGACGTGGATAATCGTATCTGGGGCTTGAACGCCGAGACCGGTGAGGTGTGGAAGATTCGCCCCTGCGAAGAACCGGGCGAACGCGTGGGCCATGAATACTGGCACGCGGATGGCGAACTGATCGGCTATCATGGCACCTATGCCGATGGCACGGGCTTCTTCGGCCACATTCGCTATGACAACAGCGGGCGCATCGAAGTGCCGTTCGACACCAAGCAGTTCAAGTCCGGGCACGGCCATTTTTATTCGAACGACCTGGATATCGTGGTCAGTGATGTGGGGCCGACGGTCGATCTGTGGCGCTGGAACGGGCAGGATTATGGCGAGGCGCGCGCCCTGTGCAGCCACGATTCCAGCTTCAAGACGCAGCAGCAGCATGTGCACCCGCGTTTCAACGCCGATGGCACGCAGGTGGTCTTTACCAGCGATGTCAGCGGCTATGGCAATGTCTATCTGGCGGATATGCCGGACTTCGATTCGCTGCCGCTGCTGGCCGATGTCCTGAAGGGATAGACGTTCAGTCTCAGTCGCGAAGGCATTCAGCAGCGCCTGGCATATAATATAAGGAGCCGACTTTAATAGGGTACGGCTCCTTTTTGTTGAGCATAGAAGCCCTGATTTTTGCAGGGAAAGGCGTTGGCGTATGCTGCGTAAAAAATATCTGTGGATTGCCCTGATCGTATGGAGTTTTGCCAGCAGCGGCGTGTTGGCCCAGTCCGGCTACCCACAGTATACCGACCTGTATGTGAACGACTTCGCTGGTGTGATGAATGCGGAAACCGTTGCACAGGTGCGCGGCATCCTGGCTGATCTGAAGGCGCAAACCGGCGTTGAAGCGGTCGTGGTTACGATTCAATCGATTCGGGATTATGGCACATCGGATGAAACGATTGAGTCATTTGCCACTTATCTGTTCAACCAGTGGGGCGTGGGCAGCGCCGCGCGTAACGATGGCGTGATGATTCTGGCGGCCATCCGTGACCGCGATATTCGTATCGAGGTGGGGGCCGGTTATGACGCCAGCATGAACGACACCATGCGGGTCGTCCTCGATGAGAGTATTTTGCCGCATTTTCGGCGCGAGGATTATGACGGCGGCCTGTACAATGGCGCACGGGCGGTTGTTCAGGCGGTGACCGGTGATTGGCCGGAAACCAGCACGACCTCGCCAGTGACATCGGAGAGCGCTGGCTTCAGCGGCGGGACGGCTTACACCCCGCCAACATCACCGGCAGTTGTGGCACTGTTGGTAGGCGGTGGTGGTGCAGTGGGATTGGGTGCGGCAGGGCTGCTGTTTCGGCGCTGGACCCGCTATCGCCGGCGTCCTTGCCCCAACTGCGGCGACCAAATGGAACGGCTGGACGAAGTTGCTGACGATGTGTATCTGGAGTCCGGTCAGAAAATCGAGGAGATGCTGGCTGCGGTGGATTATGACGTCTGGAAGTGCCCCACCTGTAGCGCGACCTCGGTCTATCCCTATCCGCACCTGTTCTCACGCCATTCAGACTGTCCCAAATGCCATCATCGCACCCTGTCCACCGGCGAATCAGTCCTCTCCGCCCCGACTTACAGTGCTGCCGGGAGCAAAAAGGTGTGGGCCGATTGCCAGAACTGCGACCATAAAAACGAATATGTCGTCGCGCTGCCCCGGTTGGTGCGATCAACCACGCATTCCAGCAGCGGCTGGTCCGGCGGATCATCGTCGGGCGGCTCGTTTGGCGGTGGCAGTTCTTCCGGCGGGGGTGCCAGCGGCAAGTGGTAAGGTATTCGGTTCACATCGCGTATAATAAGGAGGTTATCGAACGTACAGAAAGCAATTTCCATGTACCAACCCTCCACCAGCAACCGGCTGCTGTATACCCTGTTTATTGCACAAAGTCTGTTTTCTGCCGGACAAATCGCCATTTTTACCCTGATTGCCATCGTCGCTACCCAGCTGAGTGGCACCGAGAGCGCGGCGGGGCTGCCATCGTCGACCCAGACATTTACCCAGGCATTTGCGGCTTTCCCGATCGCCGTGGTGATGGGCCGGTTTGGGCGGCGCGTCGGCCTGACGTTGGGCTATGCACTGGGGGCAGTTGGGGCGGTCGTTGGCATTATCGCTATTTTGCAGGGTGTGTTCCCGCTGCTGCTGCTGAGTGCCGCGTTTCTGGGCATGAGCCGGGCCAGCGCCGATCAGAGCCGGTTTGCCGCTGGTGAATTGTTCCCCAAGGATATGCGGGCGCGCATGATTGGCCGCGTGATTTTCGCCGGGACGATTGGCGCGGTGGCCGGTCCGGCGCTGGTGGACCCTGCCGGGCGGGTGGCGGCGTCGCTGGGACTGCCGGCAGACAGCGGCCCCTGGTTGATCGCCTTTGGCCTGTACGGGTTGGCCTCGCTGTTGATCCTGCTGGTGCTGCGCCCGGACCCGATGCGCATTGGTCGTGCCATCGCCGATGAAGAAGAACAGGTCGAGGCGGTGGATTCGCCGCGCCAGCCCGTGCGCCCGCTGCGGACTCTGCTGATGCTGCCTACGGTGCAACTGGCCATCCTGTCGATCCTCGTCAGCCAGACGGTCATGGTTGTGCTGATGGTGCTGACGCCGCTGCATATGGAGCATCACAACCACACACGCGGGGCGATCTCGATGGTGATCTCGGCGCACACGCTGGGGATGTTCGGCCTGTCGGCGGTGACCGGCTACCTGATTGATCGCATCGGTCGCATTCCGATGCTGGTGGCTGCTGGCGTGACCCTGATCCTGGCGGCGCTGCTGGCCCCGGTGGCGCAGGGCGAATTCATGCTGGCGGTGGCACTGTTTCTGCTGGGCCTCGGCTGGAACTTTGGCTATGTGGCCGGGTCCTCGCTGCTGGCGGATGCGTTGCAAGGTGCAGAGCGCGCCCGCGTGCAGGGGGTCAACGACTCGCTGGTGGCTTTCGCCGCTGGCATCGGCAGCCTCAGCTCCGGGCCGTTATTCGCGGCGGGTGGCTATGGCGCGGTGAGTGCAATTGGCATCGTACTGACGCTGGTGCTGATGGTCATGGTCTACTGGCTGACGCGCCCCCGGCTTGAGGCACGCGCCATTTAGTCCTCATGAGCGCACCGCGAAACCGTACCCTCACCCTGAGCGACGACGAACGCCGGCAGTATGCCGCCCAGTTGAAGCACCTCAGCGGCCCGGCTGAACTGGAGGCTATCCTCGACTCGACCATCTGCCAGGATGTGTTTGAGATTCTCGACTGGCTGCCCGCCCAGTCAGTTGACCTGCTGTTTGCTGATCCGCCCTATAACCTGACCAAACGCTTTAACGCGCAGGTTTTCAAGCGCCGTTCGCTGGATGCTTATGAAAGCTGGCTCGATTCGTGGTTGTCGCGCATGATCCGCCTGCTGAAACCAACCGCCTCGGTGTATATCTGCGGCGACTGGCGTTCATCGGCGGCGGTGCACCGGCTGGCGGAACAGTATTTCACCGTGCGCAACCGCATCACGTGGGAGCGAGAGAAGGGCAGGGGGGCGCGGTCAAACTGGAAAAATGCGTCGGAGGACATCTGGTTCTGTACCGTGTCCGACGATTATACGTTTAACGTCGACCGTGTGAAGATCCGGCGGCGGGTGATCGCCCCCTATACCGACGCCAGCGGCCAGCCCAAAGACTGGCAGCAAACGCAGGGTGGGCGCTTCCGGTTGACGCATCCCTCGAACGTGTGGAACGACCTCACCGTGCCGTTCTGGTCAATGCCCGAAAATACCGATCATCCCACACAGAAACCGGAAAAGCTGCTGGCCAAGATCATCCTCGCCAGCACTGATGAGGGCGCCGTTGTGTTCGACCCTTTTCTGGGTTCCGGCACTACCTCGGTGGTAGCGCGCAAGCTCGACCGTCACTATATCGGCGTGGAGGTGGATGAGACATATGGCTGTCTGGCGGAAAAGCGGCTGGCGCTGGCGGCTGAGGTGGCGACCATCCAGGGCTATGAAAACGGCGTCTTTCAGGACCGCAACATGGCTGTAGGCAAATCGCCCTCGACCTAGCGCGATTCAAAACCGGTGAGGCGTAAATTGTGCGGTGGGTCAAAGATGGCGGGTGGTCGCCGCTGTTGGCCGCTCAGCTCACCGATATAGCCGAGCGTGGTTTTCAGGTCGCTGTGGCCCAGGTTCTGACGAATGCGGTTGAGATCGACACCGGCTTCATACAGCCGCCGGGCATAGGTGCGGCGCAGGTCGTGCGGCTGGACGATGCGCAGTTCGCCGTCGATGGTGATGGGGTAGGCTTCCAGCACGTAATGCACCGTGCGCTTGGTGATGGCGGTGCGGCGCAGCGTTTTCTCGCCTTTGTAAAACCCGCGAAAGACCGGCCCGTTGTCGATGCCCGCGTTTGACAGCCAGCGGTCGACATACACCAGCACCCAGTCCAGTTCGCCGTAGGGGATCAGGCGCCGCTTGCGCCCTTTGCCCTCACGCACATGCAGCGCCAGTTCACCATCCAGCCGCTGGCGCAGGTCGGTCACGGTCAGGCTGCACAGCTCGGCCTCCCGGATGCCGGTACATAAAAACAGCGCCAGAATGGCCGTATCGCGCAGCCCGCGCAGGCTGTCGATGCCCGGCTGCTGCATCAGGCGGCGGGCTTGCTCGGCGGTCAGACGCAGGTTATGCGAATCCGGCTGGTCGCTGTCGATGTAGCTGGCGACAGGGGCGGTGTCCGGGTCGATCTGGTCGCGCAGGTGGTGGAAAATCTCATCGACAAAGGCCTTGCGGTCGGCCAGCGGAGCGTCCGGCGGGGTGAGGGCATACAGGCGTTTGCGCGTATCCGGGTGGCGCATCACCGCGCGATAGCGGGAGCGGATGGTCGCCAGATGAGCCGATACGCTGCTGGGGGCCAGCTGACACTCGTGCAGCAGATAATCCCGGTGGGCGGCCAGATCAGGCTGAAGCCAGGATCGCCGGGTGGATTGCAGCCATAGCAAAAAATGCTTCAGACGGTGGCGGGTGTCTTTGTCCGCATCCACCGGCATCAGCGTATAGAAGGCGTCTTTGGCGTCGAATGCCGCGATGATCGGCGCACGGTCTGGCTTCACAAGAGAACTTTCGCTGCTATTCCTTCGACGCCATTATAACGGATTATGGGTTGAAACGTTTTACGCCAGCTTCACGCGCAGCATGACGGCGTCTTCGGCACCGCGCCGGACCTCATCTGGTCGGGGGTTGCCATCCGCATCATAGGTCACGCCGTAGGCTCTGGCATCGACATGATTGTCGCGGAGATGCTCGGTCAACGCACGGGCAATCGCTTCCTTGTCTTCGACGACAACCTCAGCGCTGCCTGCGATGTCCTTGCCTCGAATGCGTAACCGGACGGGTGCATCATCCTGGCAGTTTTTCCACCATTTTCCGTGGGTAAACAATGTGATGATGTCGTCATGCTGCATATAACTGACGGGCGTGGTGTACGGTTGTCCACTCTTGCGGCCCGTAAAAGTAATGAGCATGATCTTGCTGCTGACCATTCGGTGCAGGGGAGAACGCAAAATAAACGTCATGAGCCGGTTTAACCAGGGCGGCATCACCAGTGGCTTTGATTCGGCCATTGTCCAACCTCCATGATACTTGCTCCTGCTTGCATCATGGGTGATTCAGCACGATTGCTGTAGTGCCAGGCGTCATATCCCGTGAATGAGCTTTTTCGTGATGAAGGGGTGGGGTGGCCTATAGAGGATGATGGCCAGAGGCGCTGTACCCCTCTCCACACACCGGCATGCTGAAGAGGGGCATTGGACGGATTTCAGGCGAGTTGACCGCCTACACGACTGCTAGATTTCGCCCAGTGTGTACTGCGGGCTGTAGCCAAAGGTCTGCCGGGCCTTGTCGATGGACAGCAGCGGCGCGCGTCCCGGCAGCGGTTTGGTAACCGACTGCGCCAGATCAGGCCGGAATTGTTCCAGCAGGCTCATGGTTGGTTCCGGGCAGCGGGTATCCGCCGCACCGAGCGTATAGGCCCCGAAACCGGGCAGGTCTTCCTGTTCCAGCGCCTGACGAATGCCGGTGGCGATGTCCTCGACATGCACCCACTGGTACAGATCATCGGCCCAGGCGGTGGTAGGCTGCAAACCGGTTTCCTGCGCTTCGGCGTAACGGTCCTGCGACCATACCCCGGCGAAGCGGAAGGCAGCGGTGATCATGCCATAGGCGCGGTTGAAGGTGGCGCAGGTTTCTTCGTTGACCAGTTTACTCAGGCTATAGGGGTCTTCGGGCACCGGGCTGAAGGTCTCGTCCAGCGGCATGGTGGTATAAGGCGAGGGCTTGCCACTCAGCCGCCAGAAGAACGTGCCGAAAGCGTTGATGCTCGACGCACACATGAAGCGCTGCACGCCGACTTCATGCGCCGAGTTGATGACGACGAAGGTCCCCAGCGCGTTGGACCGGAACGTCTCGACGCCGATTTCCGGCAGGCCGCGTGGTTCGCCAGCCAGGTTGATGACCGCATCCATGCCGTCGCAGGCGCTGCGCATGGCGTCCGGGTCGGTGATTTCCGCCTGAATAAAGGGCCAGTCGGTCACCAGCGGAATCGACTTGCGGCCTTCGCGCCCGGCGAATACGGTGGCGTCTTCCGGGCGGGTCATATCGACCAGCCGCAGTTCGTGGCCCCGGCCTTCCAGTTCCTTGATCAGGTTGCGTCCGATAAAGCCGCACGCCCCGGTAAGTAATACTTTCATGCTGCACCCCCTGTCCAGTCGAGTGTGGCCCCCAGAAACGAAGCGGATTTGTTGAGATGGCTGTGATACATGTCCGGCCCCTGCTGGTAAGGCACCAGATGCGTGATCAGGGCTTTCAGGCTCATTTTGCCATCGGCGAAATGCTGCAAGGTGGATTCCATGCGCGGGCGTGTCCAGCCGGAGATAAAGTGCGTCGTCAGTTCGCGCCGCTGCAAATCGCCCATGTCGGCCCAGGTCGTGCCGGACGTAAACCCACAGTACACGATCTGCCCGACACCTTTCTGGAGCAGGGGGACATACTCGGCCTGTGCTGTTTCGCTCTGGACGGAATCCAGCACGACGGTGACGGGCTTGCCGCCGGTGTGCTGGTGCACCACATCGAGGACATTCTCGTCATGGTTGTTGATGACCACATCCGCGCTGTGTGCCGCCGCGATCTTCAGGCGTTCGGCCCGGTGGCCCACCTGAATGACACGACCGCCGCGCGCACGCATCGCCTGAGCCGCAGACTGACCGATGAGGCCATCGCCGTAGACCACCGCCCAGTCGCCGGGTTCGATGACGGCGCGGTTGGCAGCGTTATAACCGACCTGGGCGACCACCGCGCCCGATGCGTCAATGTTGTCGACGGCTTCGGTGAGGGCATACAGCTCGGTTGCCGGGGTATTGCCCAGCATGGCATGCGAACCGGCATGGGGGTTCACCTCGCCAGACCAGTTGCTGCGGGTGGCCATCACACGGTCGCCGACCTGCCAGCCCTGCACGTCCGCGCCCACCGCCTCAATGATGCCGACGCGCTGGTAACCGGGGATGCAGGGGTAGTCGGTCGGTTTCCACGTAAACAAATTCTGTAAAATCCAGCCTTCGGTGCCGCCGCTGATGGTGGAAAACAACGTGCGGACCTGTACTTCGTCTGGCGCGGGGTCTGGCACGCTGACTTCGCGTACTTCGACCTGATTCACGCCGGTAAAAACAATGGCTTCTGTCTTTTTCATGAGGTTCCTTAATTTGCGTCGATGCCTGAGAATTCGATGGAGTAATTCGGGTACACCTCACCCCTGCCAACCTTCGGTTGTCTTTCCCCTCTCCATCAATGGAGAGGGGAGTCGAACTATGTGAGACGGGGTGAGGTAAAAGTTACTGCGTTTAAAGTCTATGACAGCTCATAATTATCCGTCGAAAGCCAATGCCACCTCACTTTAACTTGCGTCGATGCCTAGCCGGGTGAGTTGTTCGGATGGCGTGCCAAGATTGACCAGGGTTTGTCGTAGTGCTGCCTGCATATCGCGCAGTTTGTCCGGCCTTTCTGCGGCCAGATTGACCAGTTCATTGATGTCATTCTGCTTATCACTGAGCCATGTCGGGGTGCTCCAGGTGCGGTCTTCTGGCCCGGCGCCCAGCTTGTTCGGTTCGCCCATCGGCACAGACAACACCTCGCGCCGTCCATCCACATATGGCCCCAGATCATAGCGCAAGAACTTGGCGAGGCTATAACCATACCAGTACAGCGGTGCGTTTTCCGGGATGGGGGATTGGTGCAGCGTCCAGTCGCCATCGGTAATAGTGACGCTGGTGCCGAAGATTCCCGCAATGGCATAATCGCGCGTGGGGGCGCTGGCGTCTTCCAGCACGGGCAGCAGGTTCACGCCGTGACGGTCTTCAGGGATGGGGCGGTCCATCGCGGCCAGCGCTGTCGTGTAAATGTCGACCAGCTGCACCAGCTGCGACCGACGCTCACCGTGCCCGTACTGCGGGTGGGCGACGATAAAGGGGATATGCGCCACCGCGTCGAACTGGTGCGTCTGCAATTTGCCGGTGCGCCCATGATCGCCGTTGTAGGTGCCATGATCGGTGGTGAAGATAAGCAGCGTGTTTTCCCACAAATTCAGCCGGTCCATCGTGTCCATCAGATGCCCCAGCCAGCGATCCACCAGCACGACATTGGCGGCATAACGGGCGCGGATGCTACGGAATTGCTCCTCGCTGATGACACCCTCCCACTTGGAGTAGGGGGCATGCCCGGACCAGTCCACATCGTAGGCGTGCGGGTCGAACTGGTCGACCAGTTCCTTGGGCGGGTCCCAGGGTTCATGCGGGTCGAAGCAGTCGATATGCAGGTAGAAGTCTTCGTACTGGTGGTTATTTTCCAGCCATTCGGCGGCGGTGCTGAACACTTTCGGGCTGAACCAGTCCGCTTCGGTGTGGCGGATATGATGCACATTGCGCCAGTGACGTTCATTCATGCGCATGCGGTCGCCTTTGGGCAGGGGGAAGCCCTCGCGCGGGTGCGTGAACCAGCCATCGCCTTCGACGCCGCGAATAAACTCGAAACCGGTGTAGCCCATGTGATAATTGCCCGACCCTTTTTCCCACAGGTGGAAATGATCGGTCACCAGATAGCTGATGTCGAAGCCATCTGCCAGCACTTTCTGGATGGATTGGTTGGGCGGGCCGGAAATCTGGCGGGGCAGGTCGAGGTCTTCTTCTTCCAGCGGACCCCAGCCCCGTTCGAGGAATTCAAAGCGCCCGGTGTAGACATCGCGGCGGGCTGGCATACATGGCGAACTGCCGCAGTAAGCATTGTCAAAGACGGTCCCGCGCGCGGCCAGCCGGTCCATATTCGGCGTCGGCACGGCCCATTCCGGTGCTTCCTGGCTCCAGCACTGGTTCAGCGGTTTGCCGCCAGTATAGGGGCTGCAATGGTCGCGCCGCAGCGTGTCACAAAGGATGACAATAACATTCATAGTGTGTCCCCTCAAATGGTGAATAAACTCTGTCAGGGCGCAGCACCTGCGCCCTATAGCTTCTGGTCGGTCTGCCAGCGGGCGGACCGGGCGAAAAAGTCGTCATTCAGGCTGTTGAGCCGTTCCGCCAGTTGTGTGTGAAGTCCCTGTCTGATATTCGCATAGTCATTAGACTCAATCAGATTATTCAGCTGATACGAATCCCCGTCCATATCAAACAGCTGCGCCGGACCAGACACAAAAAAGCAGGTATACAACCAGCGCGGCGTCCGCAGGCTGCGAAATTTTGTTTCCGGCGTCTCCACCCAGAAATTATTCTCGAATTGCAGCACCACCTCAGGCGCGCCGTCAGCCTGTTCGCCACGCAGCGTCGCGCTCAAATCCTGCCCATCCACGACGCCGGGCTGGTCGAAACCCAGCAGACCAAACAGCGTCGGCATCAAATCAACACTGCTGATCAGCGCATCCGACACCACGCCCTGTGGTATCTGCGCCGGGTAGCGCACGATCAACGGAATATTCGATGACTCCTGCTCCGGGCGCGACTTGCCCATCAGCCCGTGACTACCCATCATATCGCCATGATCGGAAAAGTAAAAAACAATCGTGTTATCGAGCTGGCCGGTTTGTTCCAGCGCCGCGATCATGCGCCCGACATTATCATCGAGGTTTTTGATCTGGGCATAATAGCCGCGCATGTCTGCCTCAAACTTGTCGCGCCGGGGGTGATCGTGCGCAAAATTGGGGCGGTATGTCAGCGGTCGATCACGATAAGCCGCCATGTACGATTCTGGCGCGATGTTGGGCGGGTGCGGTGGCTCAATCGACACAACATGAAACCAGGGTCGATCCTGTGGCTGGCCTTTGATCCACGCAATCGTATGGTCAGTCAGTGAATCGGTCTGGTAGCCATTCAGGATGCGGCGGGGCAGGGGATGGGTGCCGGTAGCGTAGGCGGTCTCCATCGGGTCATTCGAGTTTTCCCAGCCAAGCCAGTCATCCCAGCCGGGCCGGAAAAAGGGCGACGCAAAATGTGCCGGGGCGGCTCCGCCGGAGAGATGCCATTTACCCATGTGCGAGGTGTGATAGCCATGGGCCTGCATGATCTCCGGCAGAATCGGCTGTTTTGGCAGCAAAGGCCGGTGCAGCGATGTCACCCCGTGTGTGGTGATGTACTGCCCGGTATACAGGCTGGCCCGAAATGGCGTGCAGATCGGCGTGTTGGCGTAGGCATTGGTGAAGCGCATCCCTTCGGCAGCCAGCCGGTCGAGGTGCGGCGTTTCGATATTGGGGTCGCCGTAGCAGCTCAGGGCGGCGGCGCGATGCTGGTCCGAAAATATCCAGAGGACGTTGGGTTGTGTCATGAGTCAGGGCCTTTGCTGGCGGGCTTCGGCGGCAGATTTCTGGCCATCGGCTTCGGTGTGATGCTGCTGGCGATAGTCGGGCAGGCTGCCCCCGGCGTCCGCGAGAATGCGCTGCCACGCCCGGTCAAATGCCGCCTGCGCTGCGTCCGTCTGCCCCGCGATATTGTGCTGGCAGTCCGGGTCGGTGTGCAGGTCAAAGATATGCCGGTTCTGGCCGTCAAGATCGCAGAACACCCAGTAATCATCGTCCCGGTACCACACATAATCCGAATAACGGCAGGTCAGGTAATCCCGCCGGGTCGGCTTGCTGCCATGAAAGTACCCCATCATGCTGTGTCCATCCAGCCCATCCTGCGGTGACGCACTGGCTATGTCGTAGATGGTGGCCGGAATATCGGTCAGGTAGGTCAGATCATCCACCGTAGAGCCTGCGCCTGTCCCCTGTGGATGCCGGATCATCAACGGCACATGCATCACGCCGGGGTAGAGAGCGCGCGCCGGTTTGCCGACGACATGTTCCGGGTTATCGGCAAAGTTGGTACCATGATCGCCCGCAAAAATGACCCACGTGTTGTCACGCAGGCCAAGCTGATCCAGCCGCGTCATCAGCTTGCCAAACCACGTATCCATCAGTGTGACAAGGCCGCTGTAATGGGCGATGATGTCGCGCAGTTCCTCCGGCGTGCCGAAGGTTTCCAGCGCATCATAGGGCGCATGCAGGATGGTGCGCCCGGTATAGGTCGGGTCGGCATAGCGCTCGTAGTAGTGCGGCGGCGCTTCCCAGGGTTCGTGCGGGTCGAAGCAGTCCACCATCAGGTAAAACGGCTTGTTGTGGCGGTTGTCATCGACAAAATCAATCGCCCACTGGAACACGCGCGCGGTGGATGTCTGGTGCTCGTACTGAATCCAGTCCGTATTGGCGACATGCTGCCGGTACATGGCGGGCAGGCCGCGCTGCGCTTCGGTGCCGGATGGCCGGTAGCGTTCCAGCCGGTCGTCGCGCACGGTGGCGGGGGCTTTCCAGCGATCCTGCTGCTGGCCGCGCACAAATTCCCACTGCCAGAAGCCGCGTGTAAAGTTCATAGCCGGGGCAAAGTAGGGCAGGGTATCCGTCACAAAGCCCGTGTGATAACCCGCCCCGGCGACGTTCTCCGCCAGCGCGTCTTCATCTTCCGAAATCGGCTGCCAGCCCGGCAGATACACAATATCCCATTTGACCGGCTTGTAGTTGCGGAACGGATAAACACGCCGCCCGGTGTGCAGCCCGCGCCGGACCGGGATGGTCGGCAGCGCTTCGGGGTGGGCGCGGGTGAAGCGAATGCTTTGTTGCGCGAAGGTATCCAGATTGGGCGTGTGGATGGTCGGGTTGCCATAGCAGCCCAGGTAAGCGGTCCGCAGCGTGTCGGACACGACCAGGATGATATTGGGGCGCTCGGAAGTCATGAGGCAGTTTCCTGTTGCAAGGCGATGAATCCGGCGATTGGATGGCACAAAGAAGGGTTATGGATGTCGGTTGTGGGGGTGATTCGCAAATCGCCCCTATGAGAAAAATTGTTTCGCAAGGCATGTCGGCATTTTTGACGTTGGTCGCTTTTATAAACACCTCACCCCCGCGTCGCATACTCCGCGACCCCTCTCCATCGATGAAGAGGGGTGACCGAAGACCAAAGTCGAGGTCGGGGTGAGGTATCTATTAGCAACATAGCACACCGTTCAAATGTCAACAGAAGCTAGCTGTCGCCAATAGCATCGTTGGCAAAGCGTTCCATAGCAATCTGCAATTCGTTCAGCGCCTCGTCCATCGACATCAAATCAGACAGGAAGGCGGCTTGCAGTTCGAGGTACACATCGCCGTACTCCGCGTTCATGGAGCGCATGTGGATGGTCTTGAGGAAAGTCTCGCCTTCACGCGGCTGGAACCGTTCAAGTTCCGGGTTGCCCACCGCACCAAGCACCGCCGGCGGAACCCCACCCTGTTCAGCGGCGATGCGCGACGCGGTGTCGGGTATGGTGGCATATTGCATGAAGTCAATACAGGCTTCGACACTGCCTTTGTCGATGGCACTCCCGGTAATGCTGATGTTGTCGGCGGCACCACCAGGGTAGGTATTGCGGGCTTCGGGGCTTTCACCCAGTGCGGCCATGCGTGCGTCGATCAGCGGGAAGCGCACAACATCGAACTCAAAGGTGCGCTGTGGGTCATTCTTGAGGATCGGATAGAACCAGGTCCCGTTCCAGAAGAATGCTGTCTCGCCGCGCAGGAACATCCCTTCCGCTTCCTGCTGGGTGGCACCCAGATAGCCCGGCATGAAATAAGGCGACCAGTCTTTTGCCATCTGCCACATGGCGCGCATTTCCGGCGTATCGGCACCCCATTCACCACTCAGGATCGCCTGCCACCGTTCACGCACATCGACAAAGTCATCGCCGTCTTTATCGAGGGTCGCAAAACGGCCCGTTGCCTTGAGGAAACCTGTCAGGCTGCTGGTGACAATCCAGGCTTCGTATGGGTGCGTCCAGGCGGTGGCCCAGGGGGTACGGCCTGCCTGAGAAATCTGCTCAGCAACACCCAGCATATCGTCGAATGTCCAGGCATCCAGATTGCTGCGATCAATGCCCACTTCGTCCAGCAGGGTTGTGTTGACGATCACCTGTACGGCGCTGAATGCCTGCGGGACCATATAGTAATTGCCATCGACCGACCGACCGCGTGCATCAAAACCGGCCACAAAACCATCGCGCCACCGGGTTGCAGCCGGGTGATCTTCCGGCGCATACGGATTGGGCTGCTCGATATGATCGTTCAGCGGATACCAGAATGGGCTGCCACCCCCCTCGACATCACGGTTGATGTAGTTATCCTGTGAGAACATCATATCGGGGGTCGTTCCGGCGGCCTGGTTACTCTTGATCCAGGTGGCGTACTGTTCACCCGTCATCGTCGGCAGCTCGATAAACTCGATGACTGCGCCGGGATGGTTGGCCTCCCACTCATCCGCGATTGTGCGGTAAGCCGTCAGCTCGCCCTGGCCTTCGCCACGCGGCTGGTTCGGCTGCAAGGTGCCACCCATAAAAGCCTGCATGGTGCCCTCGAAGCCCTGTGCAGCAGGGGCCATATGGGCCACCGCACCAGGGAAACCGGCGACAGCAGCAGCCCCGGCGGATGCCGCAGCAGCACGCAGGAAATCACGGCGGCTCAGCGATTTTTGGCTAGACATAATCTTTTGCTCCTTGATAAATGAACAATCTCTTTCATAAAGGCGAATCAGACTTTAATCGCGCCTGATGTCATCCCGGCGATGAACTGCTTCATCCCAAAAGCGAAGATAATCAACAGCGGCAGCGAACCGAGGATATACCCGGCAAACATCGGGCCGATCTGCGTGCCGAACTGCCCCTGCAAAAACGAAAGCTGGACGATGACGGTGCGGATATTGATGTCGGTGGTGCTGACCAGCGGCCAGATAAAATCGTTCCACGACTGTTGCAAGCGCAGAATCGCCAGCGTCGCGATCATGCTGCGCGACAGCGGCACCGCCACATACAGAAACGACTTGAAGTCTGACGCGCCGTCGATCTTGGCCGCGTCGAACAGCTCCTGTGGCAGCGACGCGAAGAAACTGCGCAGCACAAAAATGGCGAAGATTTGCCCGCCCGCGATGTACGGCAGGATCAGCGCCCAGTACGTGTTGAGCAGGCCCAGCTCGCGCACCAGCATAAAACGCGGGATCAACTGGAACACGTTGGGGATCATCAGCAGGCTGATGACGGCGAAGAACAGAAACTCGCGGCCCGGAAAGCGATAGCGCGCAAACACATAGGCCGACAGCGACGCGAACACCACCGTCCCGGCTGCCGAGGCAATCGACACAAACAGCGAATTGAGAATGGGGCGGCGCACAATGTCCCACGCCACGGCATAATTCTCCGGGTGCAGCGGGTACTGGATCCCGACAAAATCGTGCAGGTACTGGCTGTACGTCTTGAACGACGTAATGATCATAAAGATGAACGGGTACAGCGACAGAAACACCAGAAAGATCAATATGGCCCAGATGATGATCTGGCGAACAGGCACTGGCTTGCGCACCCGCGCGGTGGTCAGGTTCGGGTTGAGTGTGGCTTGCGCCATACGACAGATCTCCCTCTAGGGGTCGTATTCGACTTCGGAACGGATATAACGCATGTTGACGTAGGTGATGCCCAGAATAAGCACAAACATGATCAGCCCGATGGCCGACGCATAGCCAAAGCGGTCCCCCTGGAAAGCCGTTTTATACATGTGCAGCGCCGGGACCGTGGTCGAAAACGCCGGGCCACCACCGGTCAGGATCAGAATGCCGGCGAATTCCTGAATGGCGCCGATCAGACTCAGGATGAACACCACCTTGACCTGGCCGAGGATCAGCGGCAGGTCCAGATACCACATGCGCTGAAGGGCGTTGCCGCCGTCGATCTTGATGGCGTCTGTCAGCGCGTCCGGGATATTGATCAACCCGGCATAAAAGATGAGCAACCCCACCGCGCCGACCCACGGGAAACCGACGAACAGCACCGACCGCAGGGCAATCTGGGGGTCGCCCAGCCACGGCTGCTGCAAATGCCCCAGCCCGAGCAGATCAAGCACAGCATTGAGCACGCCCAGCGGCTGCGGCCCTAGAATACTGCGCCAGACCAGCATCACCACCACAAACGGCACCACAATCGGGATGATGAACAACAGGCGGAAAACATACTGCGCCATCTGGCTGCGCACGCTGTAGATCAGTTCGGCCACGATCAGCGGGAAGACAATCGAACGCACGACTGTCCAGACCACGATGATCAGCATATTGCGCATGGAGGCGAGCAAAATGCGGTCCTTGAGCATGTCCTCAAAGTTTTGCAGGCCCACCCATTCCGATACCCCGGCACCATTCCATTTGGTAAAGGCGTGGTAAAGGGCGGAAATCGCGGGATAATACTGGAAGATGATGAGGAATATGAAGGTGGGCAGCAAGAACAGATAGAGATGCCAGACCTTGAGGCCATCTCGAAAGGGCTTGCGAATCGTGGCGGCGAGGCCACGGCCCTGTGTGGGTTGAACAACGGGCAGGTGGCCCTCTGCGGGGTTATCCGATTGTGCCATAAATGCTCCGAAAAAATGTAATTCAAAAGTTACAGTATGCCGAAATGCTGTTGAACGTGATTATAAGCGATTTTGATGTAGAATTTTGACACACATGTGACAGGAGGCTGACACCTTCTGGATGAGGAATTTATGGTTGACGAAGCACCCGAAGCGGCAGGCGTGCCAGACATATTTATCGAACAGGTGAAGCAGGTGCTGGAAAATCTGTTTCGGTTTCCTGTCTTGCAGGCCCATACCCTGGCGCAATATTTTCCGGCGGATTCGGATCAAAGCGCCGGGCAGCACCTGCGGCGGGCGGTCATTGATGCCATTGAACAATTGAACCCTGGCCCGAATGTCTCGTTCCGCGCACCGCACGCCCGCCTGTATAACATTCTGCACATGCACTATGTTCAGGGGTTGACCATTCAGGAGGTCGCCTACGAACTCGGCATTTCACCCCGGCAGGTATATCGCGATATCCGGCAGGGGCACGAAAGCGTGGCGACGGTGCTGTGGGGCAGCATCAACCAGCCGGACGAAGCCGCGTCGGAGCCGACCGCCCATCAGGTGTCATCCATCCAGTCCGAAGTCGCCCAGCTCAAAACCCGCCGCCACGTTGTCGACCTGTGCGAACTGCTCGACTATGCGTCACAGGCTGTTCAGCGGCTGGCGCAGGAAAATGGCGTGGAAATCCGGTTGGAAACACCGTCAGCCCCGGTGATGATCGCCACCGACCCGGTTATTGCCCGCCAGATTTTTGTCTATCTGCTCAGCCAGGCGGTGCAGGAGAACCAGCACGCCACCCTGCCAATCGCGCTGACGCAGCAGCATGAAGACACTGCCTCACTGGTGGTGGATGTGGCCGGTTTCGCGATTGACAAACCGGAATCAATGCTCGGCCAACTGATCGAAAAGGTGAACTGGCGTATCAGCCAGCAGGGTCAGGCAACGGTTATCGACATGGCGTCGCGCAATCCGCTGATTCTGGTGATCGACGATAATGAAGGGCTGGTTGAACTGCTGGACCGTTATCTGACTAATCAGGCATGCGACGTGGTCACGGCGCAGGTTGGGCCGGATGGTTTGCGTCTGGCGCAGGAAATTCAGCCGGATGCTATTCTGCTGGACGTGATGATGCCGGACATGGATGGCTGGGAGATTTTGCAACGGCTGCGCATGAACCCGGCGACCCATGCCATTCCCATTGTGGTTTGTACCGTCTTCAACGACCCGAAGCTGGCGTATTCGCTAGGCGCATCGTACTTTCTGCCCAAGCCGGTCAAGCGCGACGAGGTGCTGGCCATCCTCAAACAGTTGGAGGTCGTACCATGAGGGGGTATTGTACATCCTGATGGGGGCTGCCCCTACAAACGTTTTTGACCATTGTATAGGTGTATCGGTCTTGTCGCTGGTGACACCTGACCTGATGAAGAACTCAGCACACTGTACTTAGAACTTTTACAACGGCACTGAATGCTGCGTTCGATGCATACTCAAAACTATGGGCGAGAGCCAGTGAAACCCTCCAACCGGGCGACCACACTGGATCGCCCCTACTAAATGGATGAAGCATTTCATAAGCCGTATCCGACGGTAAAAATAGACTGGTCTAAAATATGCATATTGTTGCCGGAACCATCCTCGAAGATATTCGTTACCAATTCATCAAACGCCTGTCAATTTATGCCATGTGCCTGAGTGGGGTGGGCATGTGGCTGACGCTGCCGGTGGAGCCGTATCCGTATCACCTGCTGGCGGTGGGTGCATGCATGTTCATCACCAGCCACGCCGCTTTCAAGCTGGTCGATTCGCGCCCGAACCTGGCCCGGTTTATGTTTCTGACCAGCCTGAACAGCACGATGCTGGTCCTGCTGATCCTGAATGATTCCAGCTGGCTGCTATTTGCCACGCTGCCACTGGCCGTGTTGAACGGGTTTCTGCTGCCTTTTGGCGAAATCTGGTATCTGGGCGGTGCCTTCTTGTTCGCCATGTTGTCGCAGCGTGCGTACCCGCTGCTCGAACTGGGCGTCTTTTATGGCATCAGCGGCCTGCTCATCGCACTGATGCTGCGCACCCTGCACACTGCCTTGCAATGGTACGGCTTTATGCAGCACGAATCGACCCGCCTGCTGGAAGAAGCCCGCGATCATCGCGCCGAACTGCAAACCACCCTGCGTTCGCTGCGCACCGCCATCAATATTCAGAACCGCCTGCGCCATGACCTGATCTGGGCACGCGAACAGGCCGAGAGCGCCCGCCGCCTGAAGGAGCAGTTCACTGCCAATATCACGCACGAACTGCGCACACCGCTGAATATCATCCTTGGCTTCAGCGAAATGATGTACCTGTCGCCCGAAATTTACGCTGATGTCAACTGGTCGGCCACCCTGCGGCGCGACGTCTACCAGATTTACCGCAGCAGCCGCCATCTGCTGGACATGATTGATGACATCCTCAACCTGACCCATTTTGAGATGACCAAGTTTACGGTCAATCTGGAAGCGACGCCGTTCGAGACGTTCATGCGCGACACGGTGGATATTGCCGCCGCGTTGTTTCGTGGGTCGCCGGTTGAACTGATGACCGATATACAGGGGCCGCTGCCAGAAATTCAGATCGACCGCACCCGCATCCGGCAGGTGGTCCTCAACCTGCTCAGCAACGCGCGCTATTTTACCGAAAGCGGCTGGGTGCATTTGCAGGTCTGGGCACAGGACGGCGACATCGCGGTCAAAGTGACGGACACCGGGCGCGGTATCCCGGCGGACAAGCTGCCGTATGTGTTTGACGAGTTCTATCAGGTGGATTATTCGCTCAGCCGCAAGCATGGTGGGGCAGGGCTGGGGCTGGCGATCAGCAAGCATTTTATCGAGGCGCATCAGGGCCGCATCGCCGTCAACAGTCAGGTCGGGGTAGGCTCCAGCTTTTGTTTCCGGCTGCCGGTTCATCCACCCTACCGGGCGCTGCCCACCCCGCGCAACCTGCCCCGCACCATCGACCCAACGCACCCCAATATACTGGTGATCGAAACTGACGAGGAAGTTGTCAACATGATCGGGCGGTGTATCCCGGCCTACGAGATCATCCAGCATGACCCCGCCTGTAGCGATTCGATCCCGGACGTGATGACCCGGCTGCGGCCCAAAGTGATTATTCACAACATCCGGCCCGACGACCCACCGGATTCCGCCCACATTCCCGGCTGCAACGTGCCCTATATCCGCAGCGCCATTCCCGGCAAGTCGTGGCTCGCCAGCGAATTCGGCGTGATCGATTGTCTGGCCCGGCCCGTCAGCATTGGCTCGCTATCCGAGGCCATCAACCGCTGTGGTCACGTGCAGGAAATTGTCATCATGGATGATGACCGGGGCTTCATCCAGCTTGCCGAGCGCATGCTGCGGGCGATCAACCCGGCTTTTTGCATCCGCCATGTGTATGATATGCAGGAGGGGATGGCGGCCCTTGCAGACCGCAAGCCTGATCTGGTCTTGCTCGATCTGGGTCTGTGCGAGGCCAGCGGCTTCCAACTGCTGCGGCGGCTGCGCACCGAACACGGTATCACCGTGATCCTGCTGACAACAGCGGAATTTAACGACGACCTGATGCTGCGCGATGGTGGCCAGCTGAGCATTCAGTATCCGAAAGGGTCGCACTTTGCCACACTGATGAACGGCCTGCGCACGATGGTCGACACGCTGAAATAACAAAAAACAGGGCATGGTAATTCGGTTGCAGAATGTCATGCCCTGTATGAACCTAATCAACTAAACGTGCCCATCTGTAGGGGCCGATCTATGTGTCGGCCCACGACCAGCCCAGCGACCTACCTGATTAAGCCGGCTGCACACGTACAGCGTCGGTCATGAGTGTCCCGTCGGCGCAAACCAGCGCGACGCCACCGCCACGCAACGCGTCATCCTGCGCTTCGAGCAGCAGTTGCCCATTGATCCAGCCCTTAACCTGATCGCCTTTGACCTGCAAGGCCAGCTCGTAAACCGTGTTCCATTCACACTCAAAATCGACTTCCGCCAGCGTGGTCTGATCATCCACCTTACGCACCAGCCGTGCCTTGCCATCATCGCCCAACAGCAGCGCATAATAGCGGTTGATGCCCTGCACCCGTGCCGCAATGCCGCCGCTGGACATCAGATTGCTGCTGACTGCGGCGCTCACCGTGTAATCTTGCCAGTCCGCTGTGCCCTGAATGAGCAGGCCGGTGCCTTCATTGTGGCTGATAGTATAGGCGGCATACCGCCGGAAATTGAAACTGTGGACATGGTCTACCCAGGCCCGCCGCCACAACTGACCACCATGTTCCGGGCGCTTGAAGGTGGTATCCGGTGCCCCATCCCACGTCAGCCAATCGACGTAAACGCGCCCGTTCGCCATGCTGTCGGCACTCAGTTCAAAGCCAACCTGCGCGATCGGCGCGCCATCCAGATCCGGGATACGCCAGCTTAATGTCTGCGCCTGACCCGGCTGAAGCTCGACTTCTGGCCCGGCCACCCGCACCAGCACATCGCCCGCGCCATAGACGCCAATAAACAGGTTGCATTTCACCCGCGCATCATTTCCGGAATCAGCTGCCAGTTGTGCGCGGACCGTCTGGCCGGGATACAGAGTAGGGGAGGCCAGCAGCGTATAGCCGGGCATATCGAGCGCTTCTTCCGGCACGAAAGTCGCGGTGTGTGCCCGCGCCCGGCGGCCCAGCGCCAGATGTTCGTAGGCCAGCCGCAAGCGCCCATCATCGTTGCCAATTTTCAGGATACCGCGCCCCTCGGCAGTTTCGTCGCTGATAAAACCCTGCACCGACCCCGGCAGGCTGAAGTGAAAACGTGCGCCTTCTTTCGGCGTGACTGGCTCCAGCCCGTGCAGCGCCCGCCCGATATTGACGAGGTGGTAGGTCTCCGTCACGGCATCGGTAATCGCCCGCCCGCCATCCGCCGTCGGCAGGTACATGCGGTCTGCCACTGGCCCGCGCCAGTCCGGCCCGGTGTTGATCCCGGCCAGACCGTTCTTGATGCCCAGCAGACAACCAACGTTGCCGGAATTGCAGTCTGTATCCCAGCCGGACGTATTGGTGATCATCAGCGCCTTCTGGAAATCATCGCCGCCGTACAGCAGGCCGAGGATGATAAGCGCGTGATTGGGGACCATGTGGCAGTTGCCGGGATACTTGTCATAGCCGTAATAGTCTGCGACATGGTCGCGCGCGGTGCGCCAGTCCGGGAATTCGGCATGCCAGTCGCGCACGTCGCCGATCATGCGATAGATCGTGCAGTCTTTCGGGATCAGCCCGACCGCCGTGTCGATCAGCGTATCCAGGTCCGATTCGACAAAGGCCTGTGCCTCCATCGCCGCCAGCACCTGCGCGCCATAGATCGCCTCACCGTCATGGCTCACACTCGCCGCCCGCCGGGCCAGCTCCGCCGCTTTTTCCGGGTCACCGGGCGCGACCATCGCCCAGCCGTCGATAAAAATCTGCGAACCAATCTGCTCCGCCACGATCAACCCGTTGGATTCGATGCTGCCGCTGTGCGGGGCAGGGACCCCGGCTTTCAGGCGCATGTATGCGGTGTGTTCGGTCGATTGGCCGATGCCACCCCACCACAGCACTGTTCGTCCTTCAATCAGATAATTCAGCCATGTCTTACCGATCTGTTCGGCGGTCAGGTCGGGGCTGTTGCCATAGTCCGGCAGGGCGCGCAGAAACGTAAAGGTGCCGCTGATGTCGTCGTCGGTGACGATCAGCAGTTTGCCAAGCTGTTCGTGAACGTAATAATTGACCTCGCCCAGATTTTCCATGATGTGTTCATACGTCCAGCCCTCAAATGGCCGGCCCAGATACACGCCGATGATCTTCCCCAGCACACCCGCATAAACGCGCTCGATGTAATCCGAAGGTAATGACATGCCTGCTACTCCTGTGTTCAATGATTATGGGGATACCGATGGCTGCATCAATATAAACGCCTGGGGCAAAGACTTCAAACCGGATCACAGGAGGGCAATGACCTCCCGAAGCTGTTGGCAGACATAATCAACCTGTGCCTCCGTCATCACGCCAGAGAAGGGCAGGGCGAGGAAGGTGTTACCCGCTTCTTCGGTATGGGGCAGATCACCAGTACCCCAGCCAAACTGCTGCTGGTAAAAGGGCTGCAAATGAATCGGCGTAAAATATGGACGAGAGGGAACGCCGCGCGCCTTGAGCTGAGCCATGAGCTGATTGCGATCAACCATGCAGCGCACCACGTACACAAACCAGCTCATGCGCGTTGTCGTATCGGCAATATGGGGTTTCTGGATACCCGTGATTTCACCCAGACGGTCGTTGTACCAGCCCGCTACCTGCGCCCGATTTGCCAGCAGATTGTCAATGCGCTGCAACTGCACCAGCCCGACGGTCGCGCTCATTTCGTCCAGACGATAATTATAGCCCAAACGCGAGTGACTGAGCCACTCATTGAATACATCGCGCCCCTGATTGCGCAGGCTGCGGAACAGGTCATTCCAGTCGCTGTTATCGGTGACGATCATGCCCCCTTCGCCGGTGGTCATTTGTTTGTTGGGGTAGAATGCGAACGTTGCGCAGTCGGACATCGTACCAGCACGACGGCCTTTGTACTCTGCGCCGATCGCCTCACACGCATCTTCAATCACCGCCAGATTGTGCCGCCGGGCGATTTCCAGAATCGGGTCCATATCAGCAGGCTGACCAAATGCATGCACCACGATAATGGCTTTGGTGCGGTCCGTAATAGCCGGTTCGATCTGCTGCGGGTCAATATTCCCGGTCAGCGGATCAATATCCACAAATACAGGCTTGCCCCGTTCATACAGGACGCAATTGGCCGATGCGATAAAGCTGAATGACGGGGTGATAACCTCGTCACCATCCTGTACGCCCGCCGCAATCATCGCCAGATGCAGGCCGCTGGTCCCCGAATTGACCCCAACGCCATACTGGCAGCCCGTATAGGCGGCAAAGCTCTGCTCAAACGCATCAATCTGCGGCCCCATACTCAGCCAGCCGGATTTCAGAACCTCATTCACGGCGTCGATCTCGGCCTGCGAAATATCGGGTAAAGACATGGGGATATTCATCAAGACATTCGCTTTCTGTTGGATGAAATTTACCAGCGGGCAGGGGTACCTTTGGCCGTAACGGCGTCCGGTACAGTGCGCACAACCGTTGCTCCGGCGCCAATGATGACATCCTGACCGATCGTCTGATATGGGATAACACTGGCGCCCACACCGATGAGCGTGCGCGCCCCGACAACCACGCCGCCGGCCAGATGTGCCCCCGGTGCGACGTGAGCAAAATCTTCAATCCGGCAGTCATGGTCAATGGTAGCGCCGGTGTTCACAATCACATGGTCGCCAATAACCGCATCGGGATTAACAACAGCCCCCGCCATCAGAACCGTTCCGTGACCAACCTGTGCGGAGAGGGCCACAATGGCTGCCGGGTGCTGTGCTCGGACCCATAGTTGTTGGGCTGCATCGCCGAGTTTACGGACAAGGGCATCACGCGCGGCATTATTGCCGATAGCGGCGACCAAACCGGCGGGCTGGTACCGCTCAAAATCCTGCATGGCACCCAGAACCGGCAAACCCAGCACCTGGTTACCCCACAATGATGGTTCGTCATCGAGGAAACCAATCACAGGCTGCTGGCTGCTCAGCAAGATATCCGCAATAACCTTGCCATGTCCGCCTGCACCCAGAATCAGAATACCGCTCACGATTGCCCCTTGAACTCAGTCATGGTTGCTTCGCCAGCCTGACTGATGCCCTCGCGGCGCAGCACCTTCCAGACCGTCAGGGCGATAATGCGCAGATCCAGCCACAAACTGCAATGCTCGACATACCAGACATCGAGTTCAAAACGGTCTTCCCATGACAGGGCATTGCGCCCGTTGACCTGTGCCCAGCCGGTAATACCGGGACGCACCTCATGACGACGCGCTTGCCGGGGAGTATAACGCTCCAGATATTGCATCAACAGCGGACGTGGCCCCACCAGGCTCATATCGCCGCGCAGAACATTCACCAGTTCGGGTAGTTCATCCAGGCTTGTGCTGCGCAGGAACCGGCCAAACGGCGTCAAACGCTCCGCGTCGGGCAGTGGATTCCCGGCGTTGTCATAGGCGTCGCGCATCGTTCTCAGCTTAAACATCATAAAAGGTTGCCCGTTCAGTCCGGGGCGCTGCTGGCGAAAGATGACCGGCGCGCCATGCTTGATATAGACCAGTACACACAACACCAGCAATAAAGGTGATGCCAGTACCAGTGCCAGTGACGCCAGGACGATGTCTGACACACGTTTCAAACCGTTACGATACATCGATCATCGCACCATCTCTTGCAGCAGCACTTCGAATGCCTCTGCGTGCTGGTGGCGGTTAAAATGCGCGACCACATAATCACGCCCACGCCTGCCCATCGCCCGCGCCGCATCCGGATCATGATACAGGCGCAGCACCGCCGCAGCCAGTGCTTCGTCGTCGCCCGGTGGCACAAAGATACCGCCATCCGCCGCGTCGATCACTTCCCGAATGACACCGTCTATGGCCAACAGAGTCGGGCGGGCCGCAGCCATGTAGTCGAAGACCTTGTTCGGATACGTGGTCCGAAACATGGGTATGTCACGCAGCGTGGCAATGCAGGCATCTGACGCAGCCAGCACGTCCGGCATGGCACTCTTGGGCTGCGCACCGGTAAACGTAACGTTGTTCAGTTCCAGGCGTTCAGCCATTTTTTCGAGATTGCGCCGTTCTTTACCATCACCCACCAGCAGGAAATGGATCGCAGGCTGGTCCTGTAGGCGTTGGGCAGCACGCAGGATTGTCTCGATGTCGTTCGCCATGCCCAGTGCCCCGGCGTAAGTGGCGATGAATTTGCCATCCAGCCCGAATGCGATACGCTGCGCTTGTCCATCCGAATCCGGCTGGAACATATCCGGGTCAACACCGTTTGGAATCAGGGTGATTTTCGCAGCTGGGATATGTTTGTCGAGCAGATAGTCCCGATAGGCCGGCGAGTTCACCAGCAGATGGGTGGCGCGGGCATAGAGGAAATTTTCCAGGCGTTCCGACAGCCAGATCAAGGCCGGGTTTTTGAGCACACCCATATCAATCGCAAAGGCTGGCCACAGGTCCCGGATCTCCAGCAGGAAAGGGCGGCGCAGGATAAAAGCCACCAACCAGGCCGAAACCGCCTGAAAGATTGGTGGCGATGTCCCCATGACCACATCGACCGGCCCGGCCCGCAGTCCAGCCCACACCGACGTCACCATGAAGCTGAGAAACGACACCACCCGCCAGAAAAAACTCTGGTGCAAGGCGGCGTAGGTATAAGCCCGCAACACCTGAATACCTTCCACATCCTGCCGCGTAACCAGTTGAGATCGTTCCGTCGACCGTTGACCCGTCAGGTAGCTGATGTCGCTGGCAACTATGGATACTTTATGCCCCTGTCGCTGAAGATAACGGGCAAATTCATAATGGCGGGTCCCCCCGGACTCGCGGGGGCCTACAAATGCCTGATGGATAATCACGAGTCGCATCAAAAAACCACTTTCAGGGTATCGGCGGATGAACCACGCATGGTCACGCGAATGCCGGGATCGGGTGATGGATTGATGGTCGCATACCAGCCCGGTGCTTCAATCTGCCATTCGTCCGCATTTTGTATAGCGGTCACAGACTGCGGCGAAAAAACAGTCATAAAACAAATCTGTTCGGTATCGGCCTGCATGGTCAGGGAGAGGGCAGGGTCCTTGCAGCCATAGTAGCGTGAAATCCATCCCTGTACACTGTCATCCGCCGCCCGCACAAGGGCCGCCTGCGCAGAGCTGGTCGCATATAGCTGGACATGATAATCGCCAAATGGTGTTTGCAGTTGCAGTTGGCTGGTGGCGGCATTCCATTGGTAGCGCATATCTGGCAGCAGCCAATGCAGCCGGTAATCATGCTTTGATGTACTGTCCAGCCAGTCATAAATCAGCCACGCATCATCAATGAGGCGGATGATTCCCCGCTTATGGCGAACACCGAGTCGTTGATAACCGCTGTGCTCACCTTCCCAGATTTGCGCACGCCCCACATCCTCACGCCGGGTGACCTGACCTTGCGCCCAGTCCAGCCACAAAAACAACCCGGCACGAGTCATCTGGTCCTGACCGTCGACAACGACCGTATTGTGAACCTGTGTGCGGGCCAGACCATTGTTCCAGGGGGGCGTTCCATTATAGAGATAGGTACCGGCATCAGCGGCGATATTGATACCCCGCCACCACAAGTCCACATGTAGTTGATCAGCCTGCGACGGGCGGTCCTGATATGGGGCGCAGCGGACCATGACATAGCTGTCCTCACCACGCAGTGTGTAGTAACCGCTGTGTTCGGCATTCAATGTTGGTTCTTGCTGGCTGTGATCCTGTTCCGCAGCCATCGTGTCCGAACCAAACAGCCAGAGCAGGTCTTCATCCCACGCACCGGTTGCGTAGAGCCGCCGCTGATTCAACAGATAATGCCCTGCCTGAACCACCGGGCGAAAGTCATTAAAGTCGCACGTATTCAGCGGCAGAATCAACGCGCCATCATTCGCCCCGTAATTGGGCACCCAGCCGTTTTGGGGATCAACCAGTGGGCGAAGAAACGCCAGTGACCGGGCAAAGCGATCATAAATTGTGTCGGGCAGACGCTGCTGATTAATCTCACCCAGGCGCAGCGCCCACAGGCAGTCGTGCAGCATCACCCGCTGGTAATTAAAGGAATGCTGCACATAGGCACCATCCGCGTAGACCTGTCGCTGCATCTCCGCTTCAAGTTCTGCCTGTCCCTCAGCACGCCAGGTTGCAGCCTGTGAAAACTCCGGAAAAAGCAGGCCAACGGTCCACAAACCAACGGCTTCGCTGATGCCATGATTGTTCTTTTGCGAACGGGCGTAGGCGATGTTGCCGGCGATGCGTTCCGCCTGGGCGGCGATCATGGCGGCGAACTGAGCAACCCGTTCGGGGGAGGAATGGGCGGAGCTGGCAAAACCATACAGCCCAAAACACCATGCCATCAAGCGGAAAGTTGTCTCCTGCCCGCATTTCCAGTTCGGGCCAAGCATGGGGGGATTGTGGGCGGCCCAATCCTCGATCAGCTGCCAGAACGCAGCCGGATAACGCTCGTCATGGCTGACGGCATAGGCCCGTACCAGCGTATAAACGACGCTGAAACGACTGGCCTCCCAGATCAGTTTGATATCGCCCTGACCAAAATCGCTGATCTGCGACCAGTGCCGGTCCGCGGCAACAGCTTGCCCGGTTGCAGGGTTGTAGTGCCAGTCCGGCGGAAAACCAACAGCGAATGACTGACGGCTGAAGTACGGCCATCTGCCCGCGAGGATCGCATCGGCCTGCGCGATAATCTGCGCCTGATTGATCGTATTCGGGAATTCATCTGGCAACGTGTCGAAAAAGAAGCGGCCCCCGTTTGCCTGACGCCAGGCGACGTAAGCCTCCGGTTCGGATGGTACGCCCTCGCGCAGCCAGTACGCCAGCGGGCGATCTGTCCAGGGGTAGGGGGGCATCTGCCGCGCCATCCAGCCCGTTTTCAGCCTGGCGGCATAGCTGGCCCGAAACAGCAGCCAGTTCAGGCCAAAATAACGATACAGGCTGGGTAGTTTACGGACCTTGTTCAGCATGAAATCATGACGGCGGCAGCACACCGCTTCCCGGAAGGGGTTCGAAACATCATGATTTCATTGTGGTGTTGACCAGAACTTTTGTCAAATTAAGGGCAGCCCCAGTGCCTGAATTTTCGCGGCCAGATTACGCTGCGCCAGCGGCATGAGGTTCACAGGCAGATGCTCGATCATGGCGTAACCTGCCGGGTTCCACTGCTGAACGCGCCGCAGCACGGTATCCAGATCCATGATGCCTGTCCCCGGTACCGTCTCTGTGACATGCACCGTCAGGCGGTCTTCCAGGTAAAAATCCTTCACATGTACGGTATCGATGAAGGGTTCCAGCGTGTCGAACAACTGGTTGATCATCGGCGCCGGGTCGAACGCGGTGGGCAGATCACCGACAAAATTCACCGGGTCCAGGTTGACCTTGAGATTACTGGCCCCGGTCCGCTCGATAGCCCGGCGGATGCTGGCTGGTGAGTTGAGAGTCGTCGTGACGTGGGTTTCCAGAACAATGTTGATGCCAAAATCCGATGCTGCCTTGAGAATTTCCTTCAGGCTGTCCACCAGCCGGTCTTCGGTTTCCGGCTTGTAATTATCAGGGTGGGGCCACCAGTCACCGCGCGGGTTGAGGCTGGTGGGGCGCACGCCAGAAGCCGGGGCACGCATCGCCGCCGCCAGCTTGACGATCTGCTGGGCCTGCGCAATCCCCGCCCGGCGCACACTTTCATCCGGCGAAATGATACAGGGATAGCCGCCCCACAATTGCAGAAATTCGAGGCCCACATCGTCCATAATGGCGCGCGCATTTTTCGCCCGGTCCAGCGGAATCGTCTCGGCGGGGACTGTCAGATGCGCCCCCAGGCCGCGAAAACCCCAGTCTGCCGCCTTGCGAATCAGGTTGTAATCCACGTCGCTCAGGTCGCTGGCGATCAAACCCATGATGCCGATTTTCATAACCGTGTCTCCCTACAGTGCGATCATCTTGAGGCAGGCCGGCGTCGGCACATCCACCACACTGGTTTCATGCAGCAGGCCGGTGTTTGGGTCGATGCGGAAGACGACCACATTGTCGCTGTCCTGATTGGCGACCAGCACGTAAGCCCCGGTCGGGTCGATGGTAAAGCTGCGCGGTGTGCGGCCCAACGTGGATTGGTGCCCGACATAATCGAGCTTACCGGTGTCTGCGTCGATCCGGTAAATCACGAGGCTGTCGTGCCCCCGGTTCGAGCCGTAGACAAAGCGACCATCCGGTGTGATATGCAAATCGGCACAATGGCTGATTCCGTCAAAATCGGATGGCAGGGCAGGGACCGTCTGCAACAATTCAAAACGGCCATTCGCAGAATCCCAGGCCAGCGCGCTGATGGTCGAGTTCAGTTCCTTGATGACGTAGGCATACTGGCCATTCGGGTGAAACTCGAAATGGCGCGGCCCACTGCCGGATTCCAGCGCCAGCTCGGATACCGGGGCAGGGGAGAGCTGCTGGGCTTCGACATCAATGGCGTAAACCAGCACCTTGTCCATACCCAGATCAGGCACAATGGCATAACGGTTGGTCGGGTCAGCGACGATCAGGTGCGGATGCGGCCCTTCCTGACGCTCCGGGTTTGGCCCGGTGCCCACGTGCTGGATAAAGGTGCGGTACGGCTTCAGGCGACCATCATCTGAAAGGGGAAATGCAGCGACGCTGCCAGACCAGTAATTCACCAGCAGGGCCAGCCGGTCCGTCTGGTCGACCGACACATAAGCCGTGATGGACCCGCCGGTTGGCTGGACGTTCAGATACTGCAACGCACCGCTGTCGGGGTCAATCTCAAAGGCGGTCAAGCGGCCCTCCGGCCACAGCCAGACCTCACTGGTGGCATACAGATGCTGCTTCTTCGGGTCGATTGCCAGATAAGACGGGCAGTCAATATGTTCGGTCACGCTGGCGAAAGACAGCTTGCCGGATTGCACATCAAATTCATAGACATAGATGCCCTTGCCATTGGTCGCTTCCAGATACGGTGAAGGGCGGGTATAAGTGCCAGCATACAGAATAATTTTTTCAGCCACGCATCATTTCCTTTTAGGCGTTAATCAAACTCGAGGCCGCCACAGGCATTGATCGACTGCCCGGTAACATAATTGCCATCCGGCGACAGCAGGAAAGCGGCGACGTTGGCGACATCATCCGGCGTTTGCAGACGGCCAATCGGCACGGTCGACAGCTTCTTCGCCAATGACTCTTCCGCTGAGATTCCGGCAATCCGGGCGCGATCATCATGAATAGCGCGGGTCATGTTGGTATCGACGATGCCGGGGCAGACCGCATTGACCGTGATGTGATGCGGGGCCAGCGCCACCGCTGCGGAGCGCACCACGCTGATCACACCGGCCTTGCTCGCGCCATAGTCAACCGCCTGGGGCTGAGCGCCGCGCCCGGCCACCGATGCGATGCCGACCATGCTGCCGCCGCGGTTTTCCTCGACCATGCGCCGGGCCACCGCCTGAAACACGAAGTACGTCCCGCCGAGGTTCACCGACAGCGTGCGGTTCCAGTCTTCTATCGGCAGATCGAGGAACGGATAAGTCTTGATGATCCCGGCAGCCGTAACCGCCATCGTCACCAGCCCGGCTTCGGCTTCGACCGCCGCCACCACGCGGGCAATATCATCGGGGGAAGTCACATCGAGGCGATGGGCAGATGCTTTGCCGCCAGACTGCCGAATATCTGCCGCAGCCCGTTCTGCCGCCTCGCTGGAAATATCCGTAATCGCAACATGTGCTCCCTCAGCCGCCAGCCGCCGCGCCACCGCTGCGCCAATGCCCCCACCAGCGCCAGTCACCAGCGCCGTGCGTCCCTCAAATCGCTGTTCCATTGAAAATCTCCAAAACCAATCTGTTCAAATTATAAATTATAACCACAGCCCAATCGCCGGACAAATACCGCCGCATCAGGCCAATGACGTTATACAGTCAAAAACAAGCCGGACCATCGCGGCGAGCGCCCCATCCTGTGCACTCAGCTTGCGATGATCCGGTCTGCTGTACCCCTGATTGTGTTGAGCGATTACTTCAGGCCCAATGGGCGAAGCAGCTGGTCCGCGTCGTAGTACAGACGCATGTTGACGATTTGGCCGTTTTCAATTTCCATCACCGACATCATGGGCACTTCCACCGCCAACGGATGTTGCAGCGCTTCGACAAGCGAGCCGTTGCGGCGCAGGGCGGTGCCATGAAACGTGGTTTCGCAGATGACACAGGTTTCATCCTGGATAAAAATCTGCTGCGGAACTTCGTAGACATCGCGGAACAGATAGGCCCCGCTGTAATAGCGCTCCAGATATTTATGAATAGCATCGCGGCCTACCAACCGGACAGACCGGGCTACATCCATCAGTTCCGCATCTTCAGCAAACAGGCTGGCATCATGCGACTCCATGAATGCCGTCCAGACCTGCATACTCTCAAGGTTTGGGTCACCGATAATCACGGGCGAGATCGCTTCACGCCGGGGTGCCAACATGATGGTGATACCAGGGCGAACATCACCCGTGTAGACAACCAGCGGCACATCGCCCACCAGATACCATTCGAACCGCCGCTTATCGAACGTTACGTCACCTGTGATCCGTACCAGCGGGACATCGGTGGTCAGGGCCATAGTCTGTCGCGGTGGCTGATACGTCGGATCACCCGTCAAACGTACGAGGGGCGTATCGGGAGTTGTGGTCACCTGTTCCTGCGCTGTGATTGCAGCGTTGGCTGCCAACAGAATGACCAGCATGAGACACACCCGCCAATACAAGGTCCTGTAGTGTTTCATACCCGGCCTCCTTTGCAAACAAAAAGGGCGTTACCGTCTGTTATGGGTAACGCCCGCGTAACTTGAATGAAATTTTTTAGCGCATCAACAAAACATAACAGCAATCTTGTTCCGCTGAGTCACTGATACCTACTCTCAGCATAAGCCACTTCTTGCCCCGGCGGAAGTGATAAATGTCATAATCGGCTGCTGGTGGCCGGGCCGCATATTTCCATTCGGCAGCCCGCTTGCTAGAATACCGGCATGAACAATCCGTCTATTCCATCCCCCGATGCTGAAACATCGCTCGAAGCCCTCAAAGCACTGGTCCGCCAACGCAATCTATTGGCTGCGCTGCGGGTGTTTCATGCGCACATGGGCGAAATCTTTCACCTCAAGCTGCTAAGTCTGGAAGCGATTATGCTGGTTGGGCCAGACGCCAATCGTTTCGTGCTGGTCACGCACCGCGATAAGTTCCTGTGGCGCAACGAAGCTGACCCGGTGGTGGCTCTGCTGCGTGAGGGCGTGCTGGTTACGGATGGCGACATGCACGATATGCTCCGGCGCCAGATGAACCCCTCGCTGCATCGCAAGGCGCTGACCGGGTATGTCGAGGGTATGTGGCGTGCAACCGATGCCATCACCAGCCAGTGGCCCGGCACCGCTGCCTCCATCGAAATGCTGGCCGAGATGCGCAAAATCACGCTGCTGACGCTGGTGGAATCGCTGTTTCGTGTCGATCTGATGCCTGATCTGGAACGAATGTGGCAGCCAATCCTGAAGTCGATCGCGTATATTTCGCCGGGCCTGTGGCTGCTGTGGCCGGGTGTGCCACGTCCGGGTTATGCCGCCCGCCTCAAAACGATGAACGACTACCTGTACGCCATCATCCAGCAGCGCCGGGCTGTTTTCGATGCGGAGAACGCCGAGGATTTGCTGGGGCTGCTGATCGCGGGAGGGCTGGATGATGACAGCATCCGTGACCAGTTGCTGACAATCCTGATTGCCGGGCACGACACCAGCACCGCGCTGCTGACCTGGGTGCTGTATCTGCTGACCACGCACCCTGAAACGCTGCATCGGGCACAGGCCGAAGTGGACACCGTACTCGGTACACGTCCACCCGAAATGGAAGACCTCAGTCAGTTGGGTTATCTGGGGCAGGTGATCGACGAGACGTTGCGCCTGTCCCCGCCGATTCATCTTGGGTCACGCATTGTCGCCGAAGACCTGATTTTCAACGGTTATACCCTGCCTGCTGGCAGCCGCGTGATGTACTCCATTTATCTGGCGCATCGGGACCCCAACCACTGGCCGGAGCCGGATACCTTTAACCCCGACCGTTTTAGCGCGGAGAACAAGCGGCGCATCCTCCCCTATGCCTATCTGCCATTCGGCGGTGGTGCCCGCAACTGCATCGGCACGGCCTTCGGGCTGGTGGAGGCCAAAATCATTCTGGCCCGCATCCTCCAGCAGTTTGACCTCACCTTTACCGGGCATCCTGTCAAGTTGAAGATGGGCGCGACACTGGAACCAAAGCCCGGAGTCCGCATTGTGGCGCGGCGGCGCGTCACTGGCTGATGGAATAGGGGCGGTCTTTCCAACGGATGGGGCGGTTGCGCCGTTTGAGATAGAGCGTGTTCAAGCCCAGCAGCATGACGCCAACAGCTGCTAACGGAGTCGTCAGAATCTCGTGTGCAGGCCGCCGGAAATGCAGCACAACCGCCGCACGCAGCACCAACAGCCAGCCCGCCAGCAGCAGCGCCAGCCATCGGTCGTTAGGGTAGAGCAGGGCGATCAACGGCGGCAGCACAAACAACGACGCAAATCCCCAGGCGAACAGCAGCGCTTTCCATACCGGCCAGCGGGCATTCGTTTGCAGCGCCAGCAGCATATTTTTGGAAAAGCCGTGCCATACCTCGCGCCCGTTGCCGTACATGCGGCATGTCAGCATCGAGATGCCGTTGACAAAAGCAATCGTCGCGCCGTGCCGGGTAAAGTGCTGCGCCAGTGCAAAATCATCCACCAGAGCACCTTTAATCGCCTCGTGGCCGCCCAATGCTCGATAGGTCGCCGCCTGCACCAGCATGTATTGCCCATTGGCGAGGACCTGCTCACTATTCCGCCGCCACATCCGCCACAGATCCACCCCCAGCAGCGGCAGAAAATCCATAATAAAGGAGACCATCACTTTTTCCGGCCAGCTGCCGGTGCGCTGATAGGGTAGGGCGGTCAGCAAATCGACGTTCAGCCGCCGCGCCTGGCTCATGCCGGACGACACGCTGCGTGAGGTATGGACCGTGTCCGCATCGGTAAACAGCAGCCATGCGCCGCTGGCCTGTGCTGACAATAAATGACACGCATAACTCTTGCCGTTCCAGCCGGGGGGTGGGGGAGTGGTATTGCGCATCACCCGCAATGCCGGAAATTTTGCGGTCAGCGCCATCAGTTGAGCGTAGGTGCCATCGGTGGATTGGTCGTCCAGCACGATGATTTCCAGCGTCGGGTAATCCTGCTGCGCCAGCGATTCAACGCAGGCGGTGATGTTATGGGCCTCATTGCGTGCCGGAACCAGCACGCTCACTGCCGGGAGTTCCGTTGCATCGGTGACTGGGCGGCCAGCGAAGCATAAAAATCGTAGATTCCGCCACAGGCGTATGCTCAGGGCCAGCAGCAGGGCCAATGCCGTCAGGTAGACCGCCAGCAGAAACGCCGAGAGCATCTCAGGCTGCCTTTGCCCGGTAATACACAAGGATTTTAGACAGCATCAGCAGCCACTGAACCAGTGCCAAAACAATCATCCAACCCGGTTTGCCGGTCAGCATCAGATACCCAGCCGCGACCAACGGGATCAACAGACTGCTGACCTCTCGATTTTTGATCAGTCGAACCCCCACAAATGCTGTGAGGCCCATCAGCAGCGGCACTTCGTACAGCGTGACGCCCGCCCACACGCCAAACATTGCCGTCAGGCCGCGTCCACCACGCAAGCGCAGGAAGATCGAAAATGCGTGGCCGAGCATCGGGGCCAGGGCAATCCAGAATAGTTGTCCGTCCAGCAGCTGCAATCCCCAGCGGGCCACCAGCACCGGCACAAATGCTTTGAGAAAGTCCAGCACCAGCACCGCGACACCCACACCACGTCCGGCAGTACGAAAGGCGTTGGCTGCACCGGGGTTCCCATCGGCCAGTGTGCGCGGGTCCGTTCTGGCTACAACGCGACTCAGCCATACTGACCAGGGCACAGCGCCGGAGAGATACGCCGCCAAAACATACGTAAGAAACAGAGGCATCGACATAGCGTTATTGTAGCATCCTCTTATTGCTCATAATTGCATTTTCGACCTGTTAATAGTCAGCCATGCATGTTGAAAGACAAGCAAAAAGGAGACGTTACTTGAGCGCACAATTTTTAAACTATGACTATACTGTTAGCAAAGTGAAAGGGGAATGGCTGTGACTGACAACTATCGTGCTTATGTAGGTCCTGAAAATAAATATGACTTAATGGCAGCGTCACAATTTAACCTGATGACTATACTTGGATTGCGAGAGTCCCATACTTTGCTCGATATAGGTTGTGGGTCATTGCGAGGGGGGCGTCTATTCATACCTTATCTGGCAACTGGGCATTATTTTGGTCTAGAACCTAATAGTTGGCTTATTGAGCAAGGCATGAAAGAGCACGGCTTATCAGATGTCAAACAACCTCAATTCAGCGATGATGGCAATTTTACACTCACAGTTTTCAATCGTACATTTGATTTTATGTTAGCTCAATCTATTTTCAGTCATGCCGCTCAACATCAAATAGAGCGCTGTCTCCAACAGGCACGCGCAGTCATGCACGATAAGTCCCTGTTCGTGGCGACATTCTATGTAGGTACTGACAGCTACACCGGTAGTGATTGGGTATATCCAGGCAATGTCACTTATCGTATGGCCGATATGCTTGCCTTGATCCAAGATGCGGGGTTACGTGCTCAGCAGCTTGACTGGACACATGCCAACGAGCAGACATGGTTGGCTATCGTGCGTGATGATGCGAACATAGACATACCACACGTCAACGACGCAGCTAATATTGAGTTACTACGTAGTGAGCTTAATGCCCTGCGTGCCTGGCAAAAACGAATCCTGAGTCATCCAGCGATGCGTGCTGTACTCGTTGCTAAACGGATAAAGAAACGCTTAGTTTAGAGGTCAATGATTTAATTTCCTGTGCAGACATATTTCTCGCATGCTAGCCGCTTAAGGAGGGAGGGAACCGACTTAAAGCTGTGCAAAATGACAATGTAATTATTCATTGCATCTACTGCTATTTAGATGCAATCATTTTGTAGTGTATTGCTACAAATATTGCTCGCATCCAATGTTCTACAACATAAAATACGCATAAGATTTTTCATACCCGTACTCACAAACTAGGGCGACCGGCGCTGTGTGATGCGATTGGGTTGTTCATCGACGGGCACCCGCCGAGCCAGCACGCCGCCGGCTACCAGCATAACCGCACCCCATACCAGAAATGCCAGATCCCAAAATAACTCATTCTCGCCAGACCGAACATGATGCAGTTGCAGGATATGATGATCGATCAGACCTTCGACAAGATTGAAAATGCCCCACCCCATCAGCGCCGCACCAAACAGGACCCGGCCCGATAACACGACATCCCGTTTATGGATCACACGCCACAGAAGGATCAAACCGATGGTCGTAAAAATATAGGTCGCTGCATGGAAAAAACCATCCAGCAAAGTATTCAGTTCCAGATTTTCTAGCGTGGTCGCTGGATACGGTACCGTCACCATATGATGCCATTGCAAAATCTGATGCAGCACGATGCCATCGAAAAAGCCGCCCAGCCCCAGCCCGATAAATATCCCGGCGTTCACCAACGGTCTTTTGCGCATGTTCACTTCCTTGAAGATGCTCAGGCTTCCAACTGGTGCAGAAGCAAATTGCCCGGCTGCATCAGTTCATATGACAGCACAAAACCTACCGAAACCATAACCTGCTCCTTTGCAACGTCGCCTTTTATCTTCAACCATCCTAGGGCGTTCAGGGGTTTGTGTCATGAGCCACAAGACATGCTTCTGTCTTGGTCAAGTGTCCAATATGGCTTTCCACCTTGAATGCAAAATGCTGGCCGCACCGGTGAAACAGCCGAGTTGTGCCGCTACAAGCAACCATAGTAGAATCAATTTAGCGTTATTACTTAGCCAACACAGGTTAACCTATGCCCGCAGGCGATTCGACTTCGCTACTTGCCCGCGCTCAGTATCGCATCATCCGCCAGCTCAAACGGATGCGCCAGCTTATTGCTCCAGAACCAGCGCCAGAAATAACTGTTCCGGCGCAGGCATTCGCCGTACCCGACGACCCGCATAATTTTACCGCGTCGGATTACGGCAGCGGCGCATATGGACATTGGATTCTCGACGACAATAATCTGCCAGCCTACCAGTATGAAATGAACCAGTTCGAGGATGACCGCGCCGCTTATTCGGTCTCCGAAGGCGCGTTCCGGCGTGACCATTGGCATCAGGTCGGCAACGAACGGCTGAATGCACTGGCCTCCAATGATGGCACCATTCAGGTTTTCATTGCGGACCGGGGCGGATTGTTCCTCAATTACTTCAATTATGGCGACCGCGTCTCGTGGCTGGGGGCGGCGTGGGAAGTCGTCACTGTGATTGTGCTGGCCCTGCCCCGCGCACTGAAGGGCCTCTTTATCCCGGCACAGGAACCCGGCCCCGTCGCGCGTATCCAGACGGCCATCAACGCGCCCGGCGCGCACAATCGTGATGACCAGCAGCACGCCTATGCTGGCGGGTTTGGTTATGTGCATGATGGCCAGCAGGTCTGGTCCACCGCCTATCGCTACTCCCCTGCCCTGCGCTCCACGATGGAACGTGTCTTTGGCATGGGCTACTTTCGCACCGTCACCCACAATCGCGACATCGAAACCCGGCGCACCGTCTATGCGCCGCCCGGCAATGTATCCGCCGTATTGGTTGACGTTGAACTGCGCAATACCGGCAGCAGCCCGATGGACTGCTCCTATTATGAATACTGGGATGTCAACATTCAGCAGCTACCGTTTCAGGTCTTTCGGTCTGGCGTGTTTGGCAGCGTGGGCGATTCCGAACGGCGCAAGATCAACCGGCAGTTTACGCCCTGCATCGTGCGCGACAACGCCGCCTGCGCCCTGCGCTTTCATCTGAACCCGCCGGATGGCAGCCCTGCCCTGAACACCGCCCACGAAATCAACTGGAAACCACCGGATATTTTTCTGGCTGATCTCAGCGGCACGCCGGATGCTTACTACACCGACAAAAACGCATTCTTTGGCACAGGGGGAGCCAAACAGCCCGACGCCATCGTGCATGCCACCCCTCAGGAAATCCGCCGCATACCCGATACGATCATGCCGTACTGTACGGTCCTGCGCCGTGACCTGCACCTCAACCCCGGCGAAACCGTGAAACTGCGCTTCGCCTATGGCATTGTCAGCCCGGACGATGACTTTGACTGTGCCCGCCCCTACCCGCAAGGTGACGCCCCCACCACCATGCCGGAAAGCTGGCAGCTGACGTTTGGGGATATGTACCGTCTGCGCACGCCCGGCCCGAATGAGCCCACATTCGACGCTTTTGAGGACATGGTGCAGTTCTGGAAAAAGAACCTCGCCTACTTCAGCACCGGCAACATGCCCCACTTGCAGCGCGAAATGGCCTGGCACACCTATTATCTGCTGTCGTCGACGGTCTATCATGAGTATTTTGGTACGCGGGTGGTCCCGCAGGGGTCGGCCTATCTGTACCTGCATGGTCTTGATGGGGTGCCGCGCGACTTTTCCTTATATGTGCTGCCGCTGATCTACTTGAATCCGGGCCTCGCCCGCGACATGCTGTGTCTGGTCATGACCATGACTCCCGCCGATACGGGTCAGATCGCCTACAGTTATACCGGTAACGGCATCTTGTCCAGCGCACTGGTGCATCACACGCCGTCCGACCTGGACCTGTTTTTCCTGCTGGCTGTAGCAGAGTATCTGGCGGCGACGGGCGACACGGCCTTTCTCGATGAGCACGTCCCGTTTTACCCCGGCTTTAACCAACCGCAGGATTGCAGCGTTCTCAACCACATTCGGGTCGCCTTCGACCACTTGCTGCATGATATCGGCATCGGCGATAGTGACCTGATCCGCGTCAGCGATGGCGATTGGTCGGACGATGTGGTGCTGCGCAATGTCTTTCCTTTTGCCCCCCTCACCTCGCCGCGCCTGACGATTGAACATGGCGAATCAGTGCTCAACAGCCAGATGGCGCTGTATATCCTGCCACGCATTGCCGACCTGCTGGCCGGGCTGGGAAATGTGCCCGCTGCCCGCACACTCGGTGAGCACATGCAGGCCGAAATCGCACCTGCCCTGCCCCGCCTCGAAAACGGCATCCGTGCCCATTGGAATGGCGCGTTTTATGCGCGCGCGGTCCTGCGCTACTGGTGGAACGGCAAGCGTGTGCTGCGGCCTGACAAGCTCGACCTCGAAGGTCAGGTGTGGGCGCTCATCCATGAATTCGAGCCGGAACCGGGCGCACTGGATAAGCTGAAGGACGCGATCTATGATCTTTGCGATGGCCCCTCCCCCATCGGCGCGTTATTGGCCGGGGGTACGGTCTGGCCGGCGGTGTCGCAGCTGCTGACGTGGGGCTATGTGCGGCGTTATCCTGATCTGGCGTGGCGGTCGTTCATTAATCATACCTTCGCCACCAAAGCGGAGGTCTACCCGGACACATGGATGAATATCTGGACAGGCCCGGATGGAATCAACGGCCCCAACAAGAGCGAACCGGGTGGCACGTATCACACGCCGCCGGTCACCCCCATGACGGACTTCCCCGCTATGAACAACAACCAGCACGCGCTGGCGCTGCTGGCAATGCTGCGTGTCTGTGGCATCGAACCGTCCGCCGCCGGGGATGGCCTGCGCATCGCACCACAAATGCCAGATCATTACGCCCTCGACCTGCCTTTGCTGCGCCTCAACGTGACACCATCCCGGATTGACGGTGAATATCGCGCGCACAATGCCGGGACCTGCCGCCTCACGGTGCGCCTGTCTGCCCAACCCACCGCTGTTCAGGTGACGATCAACGATCAGACAGAAGCCATGACGCCTGACGCCGATGGTTTGGTGCGGCTTGATCTGCCGCCGTTTGTAATTGGGGATGTCATCACATTTATGGTTCAGGCCGTCTAGCTGCCGCCCTCATACCGGCGGTCACGACGTGCGCTGGGCCCACAGCACACGCATCAGCATGCCCGGCGTCATCAGTGTCGTCGATGGATCAATCATGTTCAGCACCCGATGAAAGGCATACGCGACACGCTCATCACGGACCGTACCGCGCAGGACCGCAGTCAGGTACGCTCGCATCACGCGCTGGATAGGTGTTTCGGTCTGGTTGTTGGTCGTCCCCGGATAATTCAGGTCGCCACCTGCCGCCGCTTGCCAGAAATTGTCGTTCACGCTGGCAATCTCGCGAAAAAAGGCGCGATTATCCACTAACCCGGCTGCCAACTGCTGCTGCAAAACCCGCGCATTGAGCGCCGCTTTGGTCATGCCCTGCCCATACACCGGGTTCACCTCGCAGGCGGCGTCCCCGGTGATGTAAAGGCGCTGCGGTACCCGGTCGAGCTTTTCATAAGCGTGCCACCGATTGGCCGTGTTGCGAAAACTGACAATATCCGTCAGCGGTTTGGCGTCCCTGATGCTTTCATAAATCACCGGGTCCGGCAGGCTGCGGGCAAAGTCCAGAAAACCAGCCTGGTCGGTCGGCGGATAATCGCCGTTTGTTCCGGCAACGGTGACCAGCCAGCGCCCGCCACGATGTTCCAGAATCGCGCCGCCACGTGTTTGAGCCGGGGGGCTGGTCAACACATAGAGAATTGGCCAGTCCAGATTCACGGTTTCCGGTTTGGCGTACCAGCGCGTCGCATAGCCCAGATTAGCATCAATAATGTGAGTCTGTGGGCGGACATAACTCGCTTTTTCCAGCCAATTCATCGCCTTGCTGCTGCGCCCGCTGGCCTCAACCACCAGATCAGCCAGAATCGTTTCCGGTTCGCCGCCGGAGGGACGTTTGCGCGTGACGACCCCGCTTACGGCCTCGCCCTCGAAAACCAGGTCTACCGCTTCAGTGCGGTCCATCAACCGCACATTGTCGTGTGTGAGCAAGCGCCGCCGCACCATGTCTTCCAGATGCGGTCGTTCCAAGACATAAGTGTGCATGCCTGTGTCGATGCTGGGCTGCCAGGTTTGATAGAGCATGTAGCGCGTCTGAATGCCAATTTGCACTCTGGGCGCGCCACTTCGCTGGTCAATTTCATCATGCAAACCGGGGAACCATTCGTCAAGGAGCTGAAGCCCTCGCACCATCAGGTAATGAATATGGGCACCCTGGGGCACACCGGCACGAGCTTCAGGTTGTTCGGGCATCTGGTCGCGGTCGATAACCGTCACTTGTTCAGCATGGTCCGCCAGAACCCGCGCGTGCAGCAGACCTGCTATCCCTCCACCGATGACAACCGCATGCTTCAGCAACATAGTTTGCTCCCTTCCGTTCAGAATCTTGAGCGTTTAGCTAAGGTGGAGCGTGGTTCGATGCTTGCATTAAAACGGAGGTGTTTTCGTTACCCACGTCGTTTCGACTATACCGGCAAACAGTGAGCCGCAAAAGCGAGACTTGATTGACGTAATTTTTCACACAAGCCAGCACAACAACGGTGGTGATTGGCTTATTCCGCAGCGGGGTTGGCGGCTTTTTCCAATGCGTCGATCGCACGCTGGATGCGGTCGCGGCCATGAATGTTGCTTTTCGCCAGCCATTTGCGCGCCAGGTCGGTATCGCGGGCACGCACGGCGTTCAGAATTTCGTAGTGGTCGCGGATGGTGGTTTTGGGTTCGGGGTTGGTCAGGCTGGGGTCGCGCACATGCTCGTACACCACCCAGAATACTTTGAGGAGATTGAGCAGCGTCTGGTTATCGAGCGTGCTGTGCAGAATTTCGTGGAATTCCTCGTCCATCTCGGTGCCGACGTCGCCCAGTTCGATGCGCTGTTCCCACTCCGCCATGATCACTTCAAGCTGGCGCAGTTCGCGGTCGGTGATTTTTTCGATCACCTCCCCCATCACCGCCAGTTCCAGCCACTCACGCACTTTATGCAGCTCCCACAGCGTGCGTTTGTCGTACTGCACACTGTACAGCAGCAGTTCCAGCATGGGGTCAAAGTTATATTCGCGCACGAACGTGCCATTGCCATGCCGCACCTCGATGATTCCCAGCGATTGCAGGGATTTGATAGCTTCCCGCACCGAGCTGCGCCCGACCCCCAGTTCGCTGGCAAGTTCGGTCTCTGTTGGCAGCGGATCGCCTGGCCCAAGATCGTTTTCCAGGATGTACTGTTTCACGTACTCCCGCACGGCTTTATTTAAAGCAGGGCCACGAAGTGACTGCACGGCTGACCTCCGATTATCAACAGTGATTGGAAATGGCTAGCGCTTCCGATCATACCAGATTAATCAAACAATGTTCTATACCGGACGATCTGCCGCAGCCGAGTCCAAATCTCTTGACGAAATGAAATGGACAGGTTATCCTGAAGTCAGACATCTGATGTCTCAAGAATAACAATGATTTTTGGGATTTACAACTTACCAGAATCAGGAAAACTTTAATGAATGGTCAGCAGCTTATTGAGGCGCTGCGATCAGGCCGGCAAGTGTACGGCACGCTGATCGTCTCGCCTTCTCCATTCTGGCCCGCACGGGTCAAACAGCTTGGGCTCGATCTGGTCTTTATCGATACCGAGCATATCCCGCTGGACCGCAGCATGGTCGCGTGGATGTGCCAGACCTACACCGCCTTGGAACTGGCCCCGGTGGTGCGCATCCCCTCCCCCGACCCGTTTCAGGCACAGATGGTGCTGGATGGCGGTGCGGCGGGTGTCATCGTGCCGTACATCGAATCGGCGGAACAGGTGCTCACACTGGCAGGTGCCATTAAATGGGGGCCTCTCAAAGGCCAGAAGTTGCGCGGGATTCTCGACCAGCAGGCCGAGGCCGAGCCGGAACTGGCGGATTATCTGGCAGAACGGGCAGCCCGCAAGGCATTCATCGTCAACATCGAAAGCGTCCCGGCGGTGCAGGCACTTGATGATATTCTCAGCGGGCCATACGTCGATGCGGTGCTGATCGGCCCACATGATCTGTCGTGCAGCCTGGGCATTCCCGAACAATACGATCATCCCGATTTTGACGCCGCCGTGCGCACCATCATCCGTACCGCACGGGCACATGGCGTCGGCGTGGGCATTCACATTGATTCCATCGAGCAGGAAATCGCCTGGTCGCAGGCCGGGGCGAACCTCATCATGCACAGTTCGGACATTGTCAGCTTCCTCAACCGGCTGACAGAAGACTTCGGTCGCATCCGTTCCGGGCTGCATGATGAACGAAAAACAAGCGCAGAGCAGGTCAATATTTAAGAAAAGAGAACTTTCATGCCCATCGAAAAAGTCACGGTTTCTCGCAACGATCTCATTTATGAATTCGTGCCGGATGTCACCCAGACGCCGGATGGCAAGCTCATCTGCATCTACCGCGAAAGCGATGGCCACTCGGTGCAGCATTGGTCGCGCCTGGTGACGCGCACCAGCGTTGATGGCGGCCACACATGGTCGGACCGTACCGTCATCGTCGAGTCTTTCCCCAATGAAGAAGGCGTGGTCCTTAAATGGAACTGCCCGCGCATCCGTTACCTGAGTGATGGCCGACTGGTCGCGCTGTGCGATGTGATGCCGGTGCCCCCGAACGAAAACACGGACCTGACAAACTCCAAGGTGGTCATGTGGTTCAGCGAGGACGCGGGCGAAAGCTGGTCCGAAGCGGTCGAAACGCCCATCTTTGGCATCGTGCCGGACAAGCTGCTGGAGCTGCCCTCCGGGACCTGGCTGGTGGCGACCCATGTCCGCATGAAAGACGGCCAGTATATGCGCGAAGGCCAATCCACCGAGATCGTGCACCGCTCAGAAGATCAGGGCAAGACGTGGGAAGGCCCGTACATCGTGGCCCACGACATGCGCTATTTCCTGTGTGAAGGCAGCATCCTGGCCTTGCCGGATGGCGAACTCGTTTGCTACCTGCGCGAAAACTCCCGCAAGGGGCTGTCCGCCTTCAAGGCCTTTTCCAAAGACGAAGGCCGCACCTGGGATGGTATCTACCCCACCCCGATGGATGGTTGTCATCGCCCGGTATCGGGCATGCTGCCCGATGGTCAGGTGCTGGTGACGTATCGCTACCAGCAGGGTGGCACGTCCGGCACACGCACGATCAATGAGCCGGCATCATGGCGCGGCAAAACGCCGGGCTTCTGGGCGCGCAACACCTTCGCCTATATCGAAACGGTCGAAAGCGCCAAAGCCCGTGACCTGAAAGAAATGGGCGGCGTGGTGCTGCCTATCGACCATGATCACAGCCCGCGCTCCGACAGCGGCTATACCGGCTGGGTTGTGCAGCATGATGGCCGCATTTTCTGTGTCAACTACATCGTGGATGATGCGCCGATGGCCCAGATTCGTGGGTATTGGTTCAGCCAAAGCGATTTCTAGGGGTCAGAAGCTGGCACGCCCGCTGTGGTTTTACAACGGTTGTACCGCAGGGCAAACCATTGAGATACCCTGCTGAAGTTTAACGATTTTTGGAGGTTTATAAATGTTGAAAGCTCGATTTACTTTTGTATTGATGCTGATAGCGCTCGTCGCCGCACTGGCATTCTCGCCTGCATTGGCGCAGGACGACGTACCCGTCATCACCATCTACAACAACTCTGGTACGCTGCAATTCGACAGCGGCGGCAGCAACCCCGACGTCCTGGAAGAAGTCACCCAGTATATTGTGGACGCCGTTGGTGTCCGGCCAGAGGTGATCGTTCCGCCCGGTGGTTCAGCCACAGAGGAAAAGCTGAACCTGCTGCTGGGTTCCAGCGATCCGCTTGATCTGTTCCAGGCTGGCCGCTGGACCGATTACCGCGAAGCGATCATCCCGCTGAACGACCTGCTCGACGAGTATGGCGACAATCTGCTGTCGGTGATCCCGGAAGCGCAGTGGGGTAAATGTACCGACACCGAAGGCAACATCATGTGTATCCCGCGTTCAACCCCGACCAGCCCCTACATTATGTGGGTGCGGCAGGACTGGCTGAACGAACTGGGCCTTGAAGTGCCGACGACCGTCGAAGAATTTGAAGCGACCATCGCAGCCTTCCAGGAAGCCAAACCGGATTCCTTCATCGCCACACGCCCCGGCGACTATCACTGGGCATCCGTCGGCGGCTGGACCGAGTATGGCTATTCCAACTGGGTTGATGAAGATGGCACGATGAAACCCTGGATCTTGCAGCCCGGCGTTGTCGACTGGGTGGCGAAGATGAACGAATGGTGGAACAACGGCTGGTTCTATGCCGATACCTTCACCAGCTTCGAAGAACCGGAACTGTTCCGCACCTGCAATATCGGCGCGTGGATGGGCTGGTACTCGCGCGTTACGCTCATCACCCCACAGGTCGAAAGTGCCTGTGAAGGCATCGAATGGGTGCGCACCAGCATCACCGGGCCCGAAGGCTACCTGGCGACCGTTCGCCCGCAGAACACATCCGGCTATGTCGTCACCCGCAAATCGCAGCATCCGGAAGCAGTTATCCAGTTCATGAACTGGGTGTACGACGACGAAGGTGTCGAAAACCAGCTGGTGGCCCGCTACGGCATTCCGGAGCGTGACTGGTGGTTCGTGGACGAAGAAAACAATGTGGTTGACCGTGACCCGGACAGCGGCTTTGTCAGCGAATTCATGATGCCAAACCTGAATATCGAGGTGCGGTACAGCGTGATGGACCCGGCCCGTGCGTGGCATCTGGAATACCTGGCTGGCGAACTGCAATATCTGGACGACGCCAAGATGCCGGTCGATGCCCCCTATGCTTTCGATGAAACCCGCATCGCCGACGAAGTACCCGGCCTGGGCGATATCAACCGGCTGATGGATGAACAGCTTATCCTGTTTGTCACCGGTGCCCGTCCGCTCGACCAGTGGGACAGCTTCCTCGAAGACCTGAACCGCGCTGGTATGCAGGACTATATCGACGCCCTGACCACCCAGTACAACGAATTCACCGGTATGTAATTCCGGCAGAAACCTGAGGAGGGTGCAGGCACAAACGCCCGTGCCCTCCCCTCGCCCACTGGCAAATGAAAGGAGGCCGCCGCACCCGGACAATCCTATTCAGGTTTAACGAAAACTAGAAATTCATTGTGGAGGTTATAAATGTTAAAAACGCGAGTTGGCTTTGTCATTTCGCTCTTGTTGATTGTGCTGGCGCTGTCACCCGTGTTGGCGCAGGATGATCCGACCGTCATTACAGTTTATAACAATACCGGTACGCTGCAGTTCGACAGCGGCGGCAGCAACCCCGAAGTCCTGGCCGAAATTCAGGACTATATCATCAGCGAAACCGGCATTCGCCTGGACGTCATCGTGCCACCCGGTGGTACCGCAGCCCAGGAAAAACTGAACCTGCTGCTGGGTTCCAGTGATCCGCTGGACACATTCCAGGCTGCCCGCTGGACCGATTACCGCGACGTGATTATCCCCCTCAATGACCTGCTCGACGAGTACGCGCAGGACATTCGCGCTGCCATCCCGGAAAGTGAATGGCGCAAATGTACCGACCCTGAGGGCAATATCATGTGTATCCCGCGTACGTCCCCGGCAAGCCCCTATATCACCTGGGTGCGCGGTGACTGGCTGGAAGAACTGGGCCTCGAAGTGCCCACCACCGTTGAAGAACTGGAAACCGTAATGGCGGCCTTCCAGGAAATGAACCCGGACGCCGTGATCGGCACCCGCCCGGCGGATTATGCCAAAGCCACCGTCGGCGGCTGGACCGAATATGGCTATTCCAACTGGCCCGACCCGGATGATGGCAACCGCATCAAACCCTGGGTTTTGCAGGATGGTGTGCAGGACTGGGTCGCGAAGATGAATGAATGGTGGAACAACGGCTGGTTCTTTGCCGATACCTTCACCAGCTTCGAAGAACCGGAACTGTTCCGCACCTGCAATGTGGGTATCTGGTCTGGCTGGTATTCCCGCATCACGCTGATCGTGCCGCAGGTGCAGGATGGCTGCCCCGGTATGGAATATATCCGTACCAGCATCACCGGGCCGGAAGGCTACCTGGCCACCGTGAACCAACAGCCGACCTCCGGTTATGTGGTGACCAAGAAATCGCAGAACCCGGATGCCGTGGTCCGCTACATCAACTGGCTGTATGCCGATGTCGAAAATGACATCACAGCCCGTTACGGTATCAAGGACAAGCACTGGTGGTGGGTCGATGAAGAAAACAAGATCGTGGACCGCGATCAGGAAAGCGGCTACGTGAGTGAATTCACCCTGCCCCACCCCATCATCGAAACGCGCTACAGCATTCTGGACCCGGCCCGTGCCTGGCATCTGGAATATCTGGGTGGTCAGTACTATGACCTGTCCGACGCGAAGATGCCGTTTGACGCGGAACTCGCATGGGACGAAACCCGTATCGCCGACGAAGTACCGGGGCTGGGCGACATTAACCGGCTCATCGAGGAACAGCTGATCCTCTTTATCACCGGAGCACGCCCGCTCGACCAGTGGGATGCCTTCATCGAAGACCTGTACCGCGCGGGTATGGACGAGTACATCGATGCTCTGACCACGCAGTACGCTGAAATTACCGGCATGTAGTTTGTAGAGATATTGCAGGGGCACGCGGCGTTGGCGGTGTGCCCTTGCAGGAAATTGGTATGAACGTACTCTTTATCGCCGTTGATGATCTGCGCACCGCGCTGCATTGTTACGGTGACCCCAATGCTATCACGCCAAATATCGACCGGCTGGCGGCGCGTGGGCTGCTGTTCGAGCGCGCCTACTGCCAGCAGGCCGTTTGCAATCCCTCGCGGGCCTCGTTGATGACTGGGCTGCGACCGGATACGATTCGGGTATGGGACCTGAAATCGCACTTTCGCCATGAGCTGCCGCCAGAACGAGCCGACCTGCCGCAGTTCAGCACTGGCACGCATTTTCGCGACGCTCAACCGGATGTCATCACCCTGCCCCAGCTATTCAGGCAGCATGGCTATCAGTCGCGTGCTGCTGGCAAGATCTATCACGGTTCGCCGGAAATGCAGGACCCGGATTCGTGGTCTGCCCCGGCGGTGCTGAATGTGGTGATGAAGGGCGAAGACGGTTATGTGCTGCCGGAAAATCAAAGCCCGCCCACCGATAAATGGCCAGGGCCGAAGATGGCTGCCAGCGAGTGCGCCGATGTAGCGGATAACGCCTATGGCGATGGCCGTGTCGCTGATGCGGCGCTCAATATTCTGGCTGAAGTCAAAGACGAGCCGTTCTTTCTGGCGGTGGGCTTCCGCAAGCCACACCTGCCATTCAGCGCGCCCAAAAAATACTGGGACCTGTACGACCCGGACCAGATCACGCCGCCAGACTATCCAACCCGGCCTACGGGTATCCCGGATTATTCCTGGCATATGTCGAAGGAACTGCGCGGTTACAGCGACATCCCGGCGGAAGGCCCCTTGCCTGATGCAATGGTCCGCAAGCTGCGCCATGCCTATTACGCCTGCGTTAGCTACATGGATGCGCAGGTCGGCAAGCTGCTCGACGCGCTGGATGAACATGACCTGACGGCGAACACCGCAGTCGTGCTGTGGGGTGATCACGGTTATCACCTGGGCGAAAAAGCACTGTGGTGCAAAACCACCAATTACGAACTCGACACCAATGCCCCGCTGATTTTGTCTGTCCCCGGCCAGCGTAACGCCGGGCGGACCAGCAGCGCACTGGTTGAATTTGTCGATATTTATCCGACACTGGCCGAGGCCTGCGGGCTGCCCCAGCCAGCGGACCGCGAAGGCGTCAGTCTGCTGCCCCTGCTGGATGACCCAACCCAACCCTGGAAACAGGCAGCTTTCAGTCAGTTTCCGCGCCCCTGGACCTATCAGGGCCAGCCGGAAGTCATGGGCTACACCATCCGCACGGACAATTATCGTTATACGGAATGGCAGCGGTTCGGTACCCACGACACACTGGCACGCGAATTGTACGATCACACGCACGACAGCGCCGAAATTCACAACGTCGCGGACGACCCGGCCTACCACGCGGTGGTCGAGACCCACGAAGCGATATTACGCGCAGGCTGGCGCGCGTCACGGCCAGCCATTTATCGTCAAAGCTAATGCTTTACTAGAAGAAGGGTGAGTGCGATGGCACAACAGGCACAAACCATGTCCCTGTCGCCACCTGCCGAGGGGCGGCTGAAACAACTAGGCAGACAGATATGGAAGTTTCGATTTTATTATTTGCTGGCGCTGCCCGGCATACTCTATTTCATCATCTTCCACTATCTCCCGATGGCCGGTATTGTCATCGCATTTAAAGATATTTCTCCGTTCGGCGGCATCCAGGGCATTATTGATGCACCCTGGGTGGGCTTGAAACACTTCGACCGCTTCCTCAACTCCTTTTTCTTTCAGGATGTGATGGAAAATACCCTCGTCATCAGCGGCCTGAAGATCCTGTTTGGCTTCCCGGCCCCGATTGTGTTCGCCCTGCTGCTGAACGAAGTGATGCGCACGGGCTTCAAGCGCATCGTGCAGACCATCTCGTACCTGCCCCACTTCATTTCGTGGGTGGTCGTCACCGGCCTGATCGCTGCCATGATCGGCACCAGCGGCGGCCTGGTCACCGAATGGCTGAACGATGTCACGGGCCAGAAGTGGAACTTCATGACCAACCCGCAATATTTTGTGTGGGTGCTGGTCATCTCGCATATCTGGAAGACAATCGGCTGGAGCAGCATCATTTATCTGGCGGCGATGTCCAGCATCGATTCTCATCTGTACGAAGCCGCCCAGATCGACGGTGCCAACCGGCTCCAGCAGGCGCGCCATATCACCATTCCGGGCATCAGTTTTGTCATCGTCATCCTGTTTATCTTCGAGGTTGGGCACATTCTGGACGCGGGTTTCGAGCAGATTCTGCTGCTCTATTCGCCAGCTGTCTACAGCGTGTCCGACATCATCGACACCTATGTCTACCGCGAGGGGTTGCTCGGCCTGAAGTATTCGTTCGCAGCGGCGGTCGGGTTGTTCAAGGCGGTCCTGTCGCTCATCCTCATCCTCGGCGCGAATGGGCTGGCCCGGCGGCTGGGTCAACCGGGTATCTGGTAGAAACGAGGCCAACCCATGAGACTATCCCGCAACGAACAAATCGCCCACGTTGGCATTTACATCATTCTGATTTTGCTGGCGCTGGCGTTTCTGATCCCGTTCATCATCGTGCTGTCGACGTCGTTCATCAGCGAAGCGGAATTCGCGCGGCGCGGCGGCTACGTGCTGTTCCCCGAAGGCATCGACCTGTCCGCCTACCAGATTCTGTTTGGCCGCAGCCCGGTCATCCTCAATGCTTACGGCGTGACGGTGTTTCGTGTCGTCGTCGGCACCTTTATGAATCTGATCTTTACAGTGACACTGGCGTATGTGCTGGCGCAGAAAGCCCTGCCCGGTCGCATCCCGCTGACAATCTTCGTCTTTATTACGATGGTATTCAGCGGCGGTCTGATCCCCCGCTTCCTGCTGGTGGATGCATTGGGCATGCGCAACACGGTCTGGTCGATGATCGTGCCCACGCTGATCAACGCGTGGAACATGCTCATCATGCGCAACTTCTTTATGAGTATCCCGGAGGAGCTGACCGAAGCCGCGATTGTGGATGGCGCCACGCCACCGCTGATCCTGCTGCGCATCATTCTGCCCCTGTCGCTGCCGGTGATCGCGACGATTGGCCTGTTTTATGCCGTGTTCCACTGGAACGCCTGGTTCGACGCGGCCATCTATATCGATCATGCGGATCAACAACCGCTGCAAATTATCCTGCGCGGCCTGCTGCAATCGACTTCGATGCAGGGTCTGGAAGAACTGTCTTTCACCGAGAATCCGCCCCCGGCGGCATCGCTGCGCTCGGCGCTGATTATCGTCAGCACGGTTCCGGTGTTGTTCGTTTACCCGTTCATCCAGCGCTACTTCGTCAAGGGCATTATGATTGGCGGCGTCAAAGGCTAGGTTCTATGCGACCACATGCTGCGCCCCATCGCGCGGGCAGCAGTTCCAGAATTTTTACCTGTGAGAATGGACAATGAATTGATGAACTCTGACAGCAAACTTACGTTATCCGGTGTGATTCCGCCGATGATTGCACCGCTGACGACCAATGGGGTAATTGACGAAGCCGGGGTCAGCAAGCTGGTGGAACATATGCTGAGCAGCGGTTGTTCCGGTGTTTTTGTGTTGGGCAGCAGCGGCGAAGGCCCCTGGCTGAGCGCCAAACAGCGTCATACCCTGATCCAGCAAACTGTGAAAGCCGCCGCAGGCCGTGCGCCAGTGCTGGCCGGTGCGCTGGAACCGGGTACGGAACGTACGCTCGAAGCCCTGCCGGTGATTGAAGATGCCGGGGCGGACGCGGTAGTGCTGGCTTCACCGTATTACTTCGGTGCGGATGCCAGCGTGCAGCTGGAATATTTCGAGCGCGTCGCTGCCGCCTCCAACCTGCCGGTGGTGCTGTATAACATCCCATCCATGACGCACAATCCTATCGCGGTCGACACGGTGCGCGAGGCGATTCAATTTGACAATGTCATCGCCCTCAAGGACAGCGCCGGTAACATGGATGACTTTACGGCATTTCTCGAACTGCGCGCCGACAACCCGGATTTTCGTGTGTTCCAGGGCGCTGAAAAGCTGGCCGCCGAGTCGATGATCGCCGGGGCCGATGGTATCGTGCCAGGGCTGGGCAACATCGCGCCGCAGTGGTTCGTCCAGATTTATGAGGCCGTGCGGGCCGGCAACACCGATGAAGCCCGCCGTATTCAGTCACAGGTTGATGAACTCTGGACGCTGCACGGGCACGATTACTGGCTGGTCTGTCTCAAGTATGCCGCTTCGCTGCTGGGCTTTGGCAGCGGCGCGACCTGTGGCCACCCATCCCACCTGACCGATGCCGGCAAGAGCGCCATTCAAAAGCTGGTTGGTGCGGTGGCTGCCGTCGGCGATTAGAACGAAAATCCCGCCGATAGGGGCAGCTTCGGTACACGACATTGTCGCAAATCATACAGGGGCGCAGCGTACCCTCAGGGCATAAACGCTGGTAAGGCTACAGGATAGCGTGGAAAGTGTTTTACAAAGTCACCTCACCCCTAAATCCTCTCTCCATCAATGGCGAGCGGACTCTACAAAACGGTTGCGGATTACCCTGCACACCTTCTCTGTTTCGGAGAGGGGGCCGGGGGGTGAGGTGTCCGGTTTGAAACCTGTTACCCCATCATCAAGTGACGCTACCGATAGGCTGCGCCCACCCTTCACCAGCATCATATTACGATTCAGAAAATCCGTTACATCTTAAATATCTTTCGCCGACAGCCTGAAAGGAACTTATTGCCATGCACACCCATACCCGTTCCGTCGCTCACAAGACTTTCGATGCCTGGCGTAGTCCGGGGCGTTTCACCAAAAACCCTGAAGTCGTCGTGCTGCCCAACGGACGTTACCTGCTGGTCTACTCCGATACCGATGCCCACTGGTCGCTGAAAAATCAGGTGCTCACGCTGCTGGCCAGCGACGATCAGGGCCGGACATGGTTCAAATACCGCGAGATCGACCGCGCCGAACTGGCCAAAGGTGAAGAACGGTTGGTCACACCGCGCATGAGCCTGCTGAAAGATGGCCGTCTGTGCGTCATCATCGACCACAACGACGACACCCATTTCCACGAAGATCAGCCGCCCGGCAACTGGCTGTACTGGAGCACCGACAACGGCGGCACCTGGACCAAGCAGACCGAAAACGGCATCCTCGGTTTCGAGCCGGACCGCGTCATCGACCTGCCGGACGGGTCGCTTGGCTGTGCCACGCATCTGTCGCGCGGGGATACGCAGGAGTACGCCAACGTCCTGTATGTGTCCGAAGATGGCGGCCAGACGTGGCACGAACGCTCGACCCAGGCCCACGATGGCTACTACCGCTACTGCGAGGGCATGGTGGCAATTTTGAATGGCGGCAAGCGGCTGGCGTGTGTGATCCGCGAAAATCACTCTGGCGGTGTGCCCTGCCTGGTGGTCTTTTCCGACGACAACGGCCACACCTGGAGCAAGCCGCAGTTTGTGCCGTTCGCTTTCCACCGCCCCTATGTGCAGCAGCTCAGCGATGGTCGTGTGTTTGTTACCGGGCGGCATGTCAACGGCGGGCTGGGCTGCTATGGCTGGGTCGGTGACCTCGAAGCTGAGGCCGGGACACATGTCATTGGTGGGCCGCGCCGCAAGTTCAAAGCTGAACTGACCGACGAGGCGCTGGTTATTCAGAACGCGATTGAACATGAATGCCGCTATACTATGCTGCCCGCCGAGAATCCCCTCAGCGAAATGCTGTTCGAAGCCGAAGTCCGTGTCGAAGCCTCCCGCCCGGAAGCGTCGGTCGCCTTCCTGTCGCTGTCCGCCATTGGCGAAGTGCTGGAAATTGCGCCGGATGGCATCTACCTGTGGCGTGGCAAGAACAAAACGCACTGGGCCGTCGACATGACCGAGTATCACACCATCACCCTGCATCACAAACGCGGCTGGTTACAGGTCAAGGTGGATGGCGAAACACGGCTGCACAAGCGCGTGTTCCGCGACGTGGTCGGCGGCGTGCAGGACTTTCATGGCGGCAATGTGCAGAAGCGTACCCAGTTCGGCCAGTTCGGTGACAGTGGGCGCAGCTACTGGCGCAGCGTAAAGTACGACGTCAAAAACCGCACACTGGATGATTACGCGTGGTCCTGGAACGCCGCCAGCGGTGAATGGCCGGACCAGTACCAGCGTGATCGCCTGATCCAGATTCACCCGAACCACCCGGCCCAGCAGCCAAATCCGGATCATGGCTATTCGTCGTGGGTGGAACGCGAAGACGGCACCATCTTCTTTGTCGATTACACCAACTGCGGCGACGTGCCCAATTCATCGCATCTCGTCGGCGTGTATATCGACCCGGAAGATCTGGCATAAATTTTGCCAGTGTAGCAGTTTGCTGTTGCAAGTCGAACCCTTGCCTGACCCCTCCCTAACCCTCCCCGAATTCAGGGAGGGAACCGGAGCGCTGCGGTTTCTAAGCCCCTCTCCCTTGAATTCGGGGGAGAGGGGTTTGGGGTGAGGGGGTTTGTTGCCCAAGTGATGTATGCTCTCTAAGGAGCCAGTCTATGCTCATGCACACGCGTTCCATTGCTCACAAGACATTCGACATCTGGCGCAGTCCGGGGCGCTTCACCAAAAACCCGGACATGATCGTCCTGCCCAACGGGCGCTACATGCTCATTTATGCCGATACCGACGCGCACTGGTCGTTGAAAAATCAGGTGCTGACCCTGCTGGCCAGCGACGATCAGGGCCAGACGTGGTTTAAATACCGCGAGATCGACCGCGCCGACCTGACCGCTGGTGATGAACGGCTGGTCACGCCGCGCCTGAGCCTGCTCAACGATGGGCGGCTGGTGGTGATTATCGACCATAACGACGACGGTCACTTCCACGAAAATCAATCCTCCGGCAACTGGCTGTACTGGAGCACCGACAACGGCGGCACCTGGACCAAACAGACCGACAGCGGCATCCTCGGTTTCGAGCCGGACCGCATCATCGATCTGCCTGATGGCACCATCGGCGTCGCCTCGCAGATGATGCGCAGCGAAGGTCAGGAAATGTCGGAAAATCTGTGGGTGTCGGCGGATGGCGGTCAGACGTGGCAAATGCGCAGCGTCATTGCCTACGATGGCTATCACCGCTTTTGCGAAGGCGCGCTTGTCTGGCTGCACGGCGGCCAGCGGTTGGCCTGCGTCCTGCGCGAGAATCATTCAGCGGGCATCCCCTGCTTTGTCGTCTTCTCCGACGACAACGGCCACAACTGGAGCAAGCCGCAGATGCTGCCCTTCGCCCTGCACCGCCCCTATGCCAAGCAACTTGCCGATGGCCGCGTGCTGGTCACCGGTCGCAACGTCAACGGCGGGCTGGGCACCTATGCCTGGGTGGGTGATCTCGAAGCTGAAGCCGGGACGCATGTGACGGGTGGGCCGCGCCGCAAATACCAGGCCGACCTCACCGACGACGCCCTGGTCATCCACAACCAGATTGAACATGAAGCGCGTTATACCCTGCTGCCGCCGGAATCCTCGTTCACACAGGTTAATTTTGAAGCTGAACTCCGCATCGAATCGTCGCGCCCGGAAGCGTCGGTTGCTTTTATGTCTATCTCGCGGCTAGGGATCATGCTTCAGATTTCTGCGGGGGCCATTTACCTGAATCGCGGGCGGCATACGCACCAATACAAGGTGGATATGACGCAGTTCCGCCGCATCGGCCTGCATCATAAAGGCGGTTGGCTGCAAGTCAAAGTGGATGGTGAAACCGTCCTGAACCGCAGTGTGTGGCGCGAGGAAGCCCCGGCGCAGGATTTTCACGGCGGCGACCCCTCAAAACGCACGCAGTTCGGCCAATACGGCGACAGCGGACGCAGCTTCTGGCGCAGCGTCAACTACGACATCAAAAACCGTACGCTCGATGATTACGCATGGTCATGGAACGCCGCCAGCGGGGACTGGCCAGACCAGTACCAGCGTGACCGCCTGATCCAGATTCACGGCAATCACCCGGCCCAGCAGCCCTGGCCCGATCATGGCTATTCGTCCTGGATTCAGCGTGATGACGGCGTGGTGTATCTGGTTGATTACACCAATGCCGGTGACGTCGCGGATTCGTCCCATCTGGTCGGTGTCTACATCGCGCCAGAGGACCTGACGTTGAATGGATAATCACCATCAATTGTCGTAGGAAGGCGGTGATTACCCAACGGGAGGGCACACTGGCCCTCCCTGCAATCCGGGTTATCGACCGGTAGGCGCGTCGTTCTGCCCGACTTATTGTAATATCGAAATGGGTAGGCACGACCCAATGTGGTCGCCCAACGGGAAGGGATGCTGACCCACCCTGCGACAATCGAGGTTATAAATCGTCAATCGAAGGACAATACATCATGCCACCCAACATACTCTGGATTTGTACTGATCAGCAGCGTTTCGACACCATCGGCGCGCTGAACAATCCGCATGTCCACACCCCCAATATTGACCGGCTGGTGCGGGAGGGCGTCGCGTTTACCCACGCCTTCTGTCAGGCCCCGATCTGCACCCCCAGCCGTGCCAGCTTCCTGACCGGCATGTATCCGAGCAGTGTACATGGCTGCACCAACGGCAATGACTACTGGGACGAAGCCGCGCCGCTGGTGACCAAGCTGCTGAAGGACGCGGGCTACACCTGCGGGTTATCCGGCAAACTGCATCTGGCCGGGGCGCAGGGCCGAGTTGAACCCCGCCCGCAAGACGATGGCTACAGCACGTTTCACTGGAGTCATGGCGTACACGATGCCTGGCCACCCGGCGACCATGAATACGCGGACTGGCTGCGCGATCAGGGTTACATTCTGGGCGAGATGCTGAAAGCACCCGAAAATATCCCGCCGGAGCTGCACCAGACGACCTGGTGTACCGACCGCGCCATTGATTTCATCGACGCCAATCAGGGCAAATCATGGCTGATGAGCGTCAACACCTTCGACCCGCACCCGCCGTTCGACCCGCCGCAGCCCTACCTGGACCGCTTCGACATCGACGCTATGCCGGGGCCGTTGTTCCGCAGCAGCGACCTCGACGCGCAGGCCAGGCTGGCGGGCATCGACTTCCAGAACAAGCCGCGCAAGCCGGAAGACTTCAACGCCAAATGGATTCAGGCGGCGTACTACGCCATGATTGAGTTGATTGACGACAATGTCGGGCGCATGCTGGACGCACTCGAACGCACCGGTCAGCGCGAGAACACGGTCATCATCTTCATGAGCGATCACGGCGAAACACTGGGCGATCATGGGCTGGTGGCGAAGGGCTGCCGCTTCTATGAGGGGTTGGTGCGCGTGCCGCTGATTATTTCGTGGCCGGGGCATTTCCCGCAGGGGCTGGTCAGCGATGCGCTGGTCGAACTGACAGATGTCGCCCCGACCCTGCTGGAACTGGCGGGGGTCGACGCGCCGGAACGGATGCAGGGGCGTTCGCTGCTGCCCATCCTGACCGAAGCCGCACCGCCGCACGCTCACCGCGATTTTGTGCGCAGCGAGTATTATCGAACGCTCAACCCGATTGCGCAGGCGCACTTTGAAGGCTCCTACGCGACCATGCTGCGCGACCGGCGCTATAAACTGGTCGTGTATCACGGTCACGACATCGGCGAATTGTTCGACCTGGAGAACGATCCCGGCGAGTTCACCAACCTGTGGGACGACCCGGACTACGTCACGGTCAAGCTGAAGCTGATGAAACAGAGCTTTGATGCGACGGCCTTCGCGCTGGACATCGGACCGGAACAGACAACGCGCTACTGATCATTTCTGTCACTTTCGACCATCGACGCTGGGCATTGTCTCTGGGGAAAATAAGCGTAGCGGACGCAGCACACTGCGTCCCTACAACATCTCAAATGCAAAGGAGGCATATGTCTGCGGTGATTGTCGAGGAACGACCGGATACAGTGGATGCCATGCTGTTGATCGAGGAGCTGGAGGCGCATCTATCCCAGTTCTACCCGGTTGAAAGCCGTCACGGGTTCAGCGTCGAAAAGCTCATCAACCAGGGCGTCGCGTTTTTTGTCACGCGCTACGAGGGTCAGGCGGCGGGCTGTGGTGGCATCAAGCTGTTTGACCGCGAATATGGTGAAATCAAGCGGATGTATGTGCGGCCTCCGTTTCGTGGTTATGGGCTGGGCCGTCTGATGCTGGATCAACTGGCGGCGTACAGTCAGCAGCACGGTGTGACTCTGCTGCGACTGGAAACGGGCGTTCATCAACTGGAGGCCATTAACTTGTACGAGCGCTACGGTTTCTACCGTCGACCTCCGTTTGGCGATTATCGCGATGACCCGCTGAGCATTTTTTACGAGATGCCGCTTGGGGGGCAGTAAACGCTGCTGAAGTATGCCTTTGTAGGGGCGATTCGCGAATCGCCCCTACCTGAAGGTATCGGGTTGGCATAACGGGTTTCAACAACTGGCTAATGGGCTGAGATCACACAGTCGATCAAGGCTATTCGTGTCATTTATTTATAAAAATAGACGATCCATCATAGGGAATATGACCTCATGACAACACCTTTTTTTGAAACGACTGACCTGTTCGAACGCGGCGTTGGCAATTATGTGATGTATCGCATCCCCGGCCTGTGTACCACCCCCAACGGCGCTGTCCTCGCCTGGACAGAAGCCCGGCAGGGGCGCGGCGGCGACTGGGACGACATCGACATTGTCATGCGGCGCAGCTTTGATAACGGCGTAACGTGGGATGAGCCACGCTGCATTGTGGACCACAACACCTACGGGCCGGGGCCGATCAACAACTGCAACAGCATTGTCGATACCGTCACCGGTGAGGTCCATTTCCTCTACTGCTACAACTACAGCCGCGCTTTCTACATGAAAACCGCCGACGATGGCGCAACCTTTACCGAGCCTGTGGAAATCACCGCGACGTTCGAGCAGTTCCGCCCGGAATACAACTGGAACTGGCTGGCCGTTGGTCTGCCAATGGGTATTCAGCTGCGCAACGGGCGGCTGGTGATCCCGATCTGGATTTCGGAGTCGACCACTTCCTCCCACGCACCGAACCGCTGCGCCACCATTTACAGCGACGATCATGGCCAGACATGGCAGCGCGGTGACATCGTGGAGGATGTCGTACCCAACAACAGCGAAACCGTCGGCGTCGAACTGGAAGATGGCTCTGTACTGCTGAACATCCGCAATCGGGCCGGGGTGCGGCGGCGTCTTTATTCAATCAGTCAGGATGGCGCGACCAACTGGTCCATTCCACAGCTGGACCCCGCCCTGCTCGAACCCACCTGCGAGGCCAGCCTGCTGCGCTATAGCTGGGCCAGCGAGGGCCGCAGCCGGATTCTGTTCTGCAACCCGGATAACGACGCGGGCAAGGATGCCAAAGGTTCAGTCGTGTACCGTGTGCGCCGCAATGTCACCATCAAGATGAGCTATGACGATTGCAAGACATGGCCGGTGTCCAAAGTGATCGAGCCGGGCATGTCCGGTTACAGCGCGCTGGCGATCTGCCCCGATAAAACCATCCTGTGCCTGTTCGAACGCGGCAAGCCGGACGGCACCGACACCGATGATTATCTCACGCTGGCCCGGTTTAACCTCGGCTGGCTGACCGATGGAGACGACCCTGCATGACCGCACCGAACATCCTGATGATCTTCTGTGACGAACTGCGCGCCGATGCACTGGGCTGTGCCGGTAACCCCATCGTCCGCACGCCTAATATCGACCGGCTGGCGCAAGATGGCGCGATGCTTACCCAATGTATGATCACGCAGCCTACCTGCACCCCCAGCCGCGCCAGCATCCTGACCGGGTGCTACCCGTCGGCGGTACGTTCGCGCATGGTCGGCTGCATCACGCCGGATGATCCGCGCTTTTTACCGCGTGTGCTGGCGCAGAATGGCTACCAGACCACGTCCATTGGCAAGCTTCATCTGGTGCCGCAGCGCGACGAACCGGCAGCCTTGCAGCAAGCGTTGGCAAGCGGCAGCGATTATTACGGCTTTCAGGAAGTGGATCTGGTCGATGGGCACGGTGATGGCTGTTTCGGCCCGCAATATGACGCCTGGCTGAACGCGCAGATACCCGACTGGAAGCAGCGCCGCGACCAACGCCAGCGCCTGCAACCCGGCCTCGACTGCTTTAGCTGGGAACTGCCCCCTGAAGTGCATTCCAGCAATTACATCGGGGCGCGCACGGTTGAATGGCTGCAACAACACACCGGTGAACAGCCATTTTTCCTGCATGTCTCATTCCCGGACCCGCACTATCCCTTTGTGGTGCCGGAACCCTATGCCAGCATGTATAACCCGGCGGATATGCCCCCGCCCCTGCCACCGGTCACCGAGTCACATGATCTGCCCCCGCTGCATCACTCCGTCTACCGCAACGAGCAAAGCGAACATGTTCGCGATCATGTGATTGGCACACCGCCGCGTGACTATTATGATGTCACTACCGCCGACTGGCAGCAGGTCAAGTCGTTATATTACGGCATGACCACACTGGTGGATGACAACATCGGCAAAATCCTCGATACGCTGGAATCAACCGGGCTGGCGGAGAACACGATTGTTGTTTTCCTGTCGGATCATGGGGATTATCTGGGCGATCACGGGTTTTATGGCAAGGGCCTGCCCTATGACAGTGTGCTGCGAGTGCCGCTGATCTGGCGTGGTTTGGATGTGCAGGCCGGGCAGGTGGTCGATTCGATGGCTTCAACGCTGGATATTGCCCCGACCCTGCTGGCTTATGCGGGAATTGCTGAGCCGGAAGGGACGCAAGGTATATCGATGGGGCCATTGCTGGCTGGTGAGGTTGATACACTGCGGCAGGCAGCCCTGACAGAGAACGATGATGATTTTGTGCCAATGCGTGCCCGTACCTTGACCACTACGCAGTGGAAGCTAACCCGCTATGTCAATCAGCCGCATGGTGAACTGTTTGACCGCGTGAACGACCCGAATGAAATGGTGAATCTGTGGCATCATCCGGATTATCAGGCGATCAAACAGCAGGTGATTGCTTCATTGCTCGAAGCCGTGATGGCAAGTATTGATATGCGTAATGGGCGTATTCAATCCCCTGCGCCACCAGTCCCAAAATGGATATGACTACACGAATAAGTATATCCCGGTACGAAAGTGCAGGCACGCCCACCATCTGCCGATCTGTTGCCAGACTTTCCCTGGGCAACGCGCTTTACAGCACGCGTAACAGGGCCGAACCTTCCTCTGGCAGCGTATCGAACAGGACGCCGTTCTGCATCAGGTCTTTGCCATAGCGCGCGCCCATATCTTCACCCTCAAAACCAACCAGGCGATACAGTCGGTCGGGCTGGAGATCATCCAGTCTTATCAGGCGGCTGGCCTCACCACCGGGCAGCCGAAACACGAACAGCAGATTTTCGGATTGATCCGGCAGGCGATATTGAAAGGCACTCCAGCGGTCGCCGCTGCCGTCCCGCCGGGGCTGCTCCGTCAGACGATAGACATCTGCTTCGCGCACAAAACGACGAACGTATTGTTTGTAAATCCGGGTGTGATGGCTCAGCCGGCTTTCAACCCATGCAGGCAGTTCCGGCAATTTTTGCGAAAAGCCAAAGACATTGAGCATGGAAATGCGCGTGTAGTAATCGAACTGATGCGGCCTCAGGTTGGGGTCGCGCGGGTTAAAGTTCTGCTGCGGTGGTGGATTCTTGTTGATCCAATCGCTGAAACTCCAATGCAGGATGGAATCCGGCGCCAGCATGGTGGATGCCCCCCAGAACAGCTGCAAGTCATGCACCGGGTAATCGGGGTCGCTCAGGAACGTCATATCCGTGTAGCGCAGCAGCCCAAGATCAATGCGCAACCCGCCAGACGAGCAGCTTTCCAGCGTCACTTCGGGGAAGTCCTGCCGAATACGATTCAGGGTCTGGTAGTAGCCCATGTAATGCGCATACAAACCATCCCCCACCCCATGACCATGATCGCTGCGGTTGCAGCCCGCGCCGGGGTCGAGGTTGAAATCCAGCTTGATCCAGTCCAGGTTGGTTTCACGGATGAGGCGCGCCAGAGTCTGGTAGGCAAATTCCTGTGTTTCGGGGTTGCCAAAGCAGATATATCCGAGCCGTTCGCCATCGCGCTGGGCCACCAGCTCCGGATGAGTCTCGGCCAGCCGCGCCTTTACCCCCAGCGCTTCGATCTCGCACCACAGGCCGAACTTCATGCCGTGGGCGTGTGTGTAATCAGACAGTGGGCGCAGGCCGCGCGGGAATCGCTCGGTGTTGATCTGATCCCAGTCGCCGCGATAATCGTACCAGAATGACCCGGCGTCGCTGGGGCCAAACCAGCCGGCGTCCAGCATACAGATTTCCACACCCATCGACTGAGCGACAGTGACGTTTTCACGAAACACAGCCTCGCTGATATGATCGTCTTCATACGACCACCAGTGATTCCACTCCACCGGCGCGGTGGCGGAAAGCGTCGTGCGCGGGTACCAGTATTGCCGCCCGACACGTGCATACTGCCGGGACACAGCATTCAGGTCTTGGCCCAGCACCAGCACGACGATGGGCGTTTCAATCGCGTCATTCGGGGCCAAACTTTTCGAGAATTCCCAATCATGCAGGCCACCACTGAGGCGATAAGCGCCGTTCTCCAGTGGTTCAAAGCGAAAGACCCAGTTGCCCGACCACGCGACCGAACCCGACAACACCGCCCCACCCTGCTCGGTCAGCGCGAACCAGGGATGCTGGCCTTTTGAGGAGCGACCATAGCGCGTCTCAAGGGTCATGTCGCCTGCCAGCCGCCGGTGCACCGGTTCAAACTCGCTGCCCCAGTCCGTCGTATAGTGGAACAGACTGTACGTTCCAGCGGGAATATCCAGTGTAAATGAATCCAGCCGTGTGACCTCAATGGCGCTGTCACCGGTACAGCGGATCACCTGCCAGCATTCCGTCAGCGCAGTATCCTGATACACCTTCAGATGATGCTCGACCACAAACCGTGCTTCACTGAAACGCGCGATCACATGCTGCACCCCGGCGGTGCTGTAGTCCGTTTCGATGCCGTCGAATGCCAGTGTCCGATTTGTATATCGCTGGCCGTCAATCGTGGCCGCGAATAATTCCCCCTCAGCGCCATCATTGAGCCAGGATTGCCCTGCCCCGCCATAGCGATTGAGAGACAGGTGTTGTGCGTCATGTTGTAAGACCAGCTCAAGCGCGCTGGTCGATAAATTCACGAGTGATGTTACAGGGTTCATGTAAGAAAAGCTCCATGTATGCGATGTGGGGTCACTTGCTGATACCAGCTGAAACACCCTTAACCAGATGTTTGGAGAACATAATCAGGACGATGATGGTGGGCAGCGAAGACATCAGCAGACCGGACATCAGTAGTGGCTGATTCGTGGTAAAGCGGCCAATCACCATCGAGACAGATGCGGTGATGGTGCGTTTCTGTTCGTCGGGCAGCAGCATCAGGGCCAGAATCAGTTCGTTCCACATACTGAGGAAATTCAGGATACCCAGCGTTAGCAAAGCGGGACTGCCGACCGGCAGGATAATGTACAGGTAGATTTGCCCCAGCGAGGCGCCATCAATCTTGGCGGCTTCCATCAGTTCATCAGGCAGGTTGCGGAAGCTGGCATTCAGGAAAAAAATGCTGAATGGCAGGCTGCCGACGGTATACATCAGAATGACCGATAAATAGTTGTTGATCATCACCAGCCGCGAAAACAGCAGATAAATCGGGATGAGCATCACCTGACCGGGAATAAGCTGAAGCGAGATCAAAAAGAGAAAAAAGACCTGCCTGCCCCGAAACCGCAGCTTGGCGACAGCGAACGCGGCCAGGCTGCCGATCAGCAGCGAGAGGGTCAGCGATGTACCCACGATCAGCACAGAATTGCCCAGACTGCGCAAGAAACCGTAGTTCACGATCATAATGCGGAAGTTTTCGAGATTAATGCCAACTGGCAGGCCATACGGGTTGGTGAAATATTCGGTTTCTTCCTTGAACGCCGTCATCGCCATGTAAAACAATGGGAGCAGCGTTGTCAGTGCAACCGCGCAAAGCGTCAGAAAGATGGCGATTTTCACCAGCAGCGGACCGCGAAGTTTGGGATCGGCCAGCGAGTGTAGGATGGGATGCTGCAAGTTGGCCAACAGACCAGTAGCCTCTGTTTTCATAATCCGTTATCTCTCAATACTCTTCGCCAAAACGAGCCACCCGCAGTTGAATCACCGTGAGTGCGAGCGTAATGACGGCTAACATCAAAGCCAATGCTGCGGCCTGGCCAAAATCGAAGCCGCTGAATGCCTTGAGGAAAATGAAATAATCGAGCGTGGTGGTTTCATAACCGGGGCCACCGCTTGTCAGCACAAAGATCAGACCGAACAGCGATAGAAAGGTGTAGATCACGTTGATCACCGCGAGGAAGGCCAGCACTTTCGCAATGAGCGGCACGGTGATGTAGCGCATCCGCTGCCACCATGTCGCGCCATCCAGACGGGATGACTCGAAAATGGCGGGGTCAATGCTGGACATGGCCGAGAGCAGGATCAGCATACCGTAGCCGAATCCACTCCACACCAGCACAAGGATAATGACGTAAATTGACGTGTTGCCTCGTGCCATCCAGTCGATCGGCTGCCCGCCGAGTAAAATCAGGATCTGATTGATGGGGCCTTCATAATCAAATAACTGGCGGAACAGCGTGCCGATGACGACCGTCGAGATGACTGAGGGCAAAAAAAAGACCACCCGAAAAAAGCGCCAGCCCCATGCTTCCTCATAGACGAGGGTGGCACACAGCAGCGAGGCGACCAGAATCAGCGGCACGGAGATCAAAAAGATAAAATTGTTCGCCAGCACACGCCACAGGGTTGGGTCCTGTAACAGCCGGGTGTAATTATCCAGCCCGATCCATGTAAACTGAATGCCATTCACCGTGCGGTTAAAGCTGACGAAGACGGCATAGATGATCGGGTACAGCATCAGCCCCAGGATAAGCACCAGTGCAGGCAGGATAGCAAGATAAGCAAATCGTTGTTCAGCTTTTGCAAGGCTGGTCATGCGCAAAGCTCTTTTCTCAATAAGGCTACAACCACTTCTCAAGGTCAGAGTCGCCAAAGATGGCGTTCGGGCAGCCGGACGTGTATTCTGATTTCTGAAGCAGCTTTCCAGACTTGTGTTTCCGGTAAGGGCACAGCAACCTGTGCCCTTGTTATAGTGCTACTTTCTTTCACAAACCCCACGCTACAGCGCCGGGCCTGTTACCGATACCAATCGACTACGGCATCGCCTCGTAAGCGGCCTGAAGCTGATCGGCGGCATCCTGCGGTGCCAGCTGTCCGATAAAGACTGCCGAATTCAGGCGATAGAACATGGAGTTGATTTCGCCCGGCATGATGTTGTCGAAGGGATAGATGGTGCGCCCGGCCAGCAGTTGCTCGGCCTGCGCCTGAAGCAGCGGATTCTGGATGACGCTGGGGTCCGCTTGCAGGTGATTCGACGGTTCAGTCTGGTTGACCGACACGTAAAGATCAAGGATATCAGGCCGCACCATAAACTTGATGAACCGCACCGCTTCTTCTTTGTGCTGCGAGTAGTTCATCACACTCAGGGCGATATTCGGCCCGCCAGCGATTCCGCCGGGATAGACCGAGCCATCCAGCGTCGGGATGGGGAACAGGCCCGCATTTTCGCCGAAAATATCGTAGATGTCACGGTTGGCCCAGCCACCCTGAATCCACATGGCTGCCTTGCCCTGTGTGAACAGAAGCTGACCGTCGCCGCTGGGGGTTGAGCCAGCATCCACGTTGACCAGACCCAGCTCGTACAACTGGCGATAGGCTTCGTACGCTTCCACCCATTCCGGCGCGTTGATCGGCACTTCACGGGCACGCATGTCAAAGAACACTTCCGGCCCCACCAGGCCACCCACCAGCGTCGCCATCACCCAGGCACCGGTATAGCCTTCCTGTTCGCCAATGGCAAACGGCTGCACACCGTTGTCCTTGATGCTCTGCGCCAGTGCGAGCAGTTCTTCCCAGGTCGCCGGGGGCGTGAAGTTTTCCATATCCACCCCACCCTGTTCCATCAATTCGCGGTTGTAGTACACAGCAAAATAGGAACCGGCGCCATACGGTACACCCAGGAGTTCGCCATCGGCACGGAAGTCATTCCGCACCGAATCCCAACCCACAAGCTGAGACATTTCTTCTTCAGTGAAATAACCGTCCAGCGGTTCAATAAAGGGCGCAAAGCTGATGAGCGACCCACCGGCAAACTGGTTAAACACGTCGGGGCCGTTCCCGGCGATGCTGGCTGCGCGCAGCAGCTGGTCAAACGTGCCGAGGTCCGGCGCCTGATGCACGCGCTCGACGATAATATCCGGGTTTTCGGCCTCGAACATAGCAATGGCCTGGAAGATGAATTCCTCTTCGGGCGGGCGCGCTTCGTCTACCGCAAACAGGTTGTCCCAAAATACGAGCGTCACCGGCTCCTGTGCAAACACTGGCGGAATGGAAGCCAGTACAACCAGAAGGCTGCACATCAAGAGTAACTGGATACGAACACGACCTCTGAACATAACTTTCTCCTCAATCATTTAGAAATATGTTTATTCGCTGCTCGGCCATATTGACGGGAAATCGCCCTAGACCTGGGAAGCCAATTGGGGTTGGAACGCCGCCGTCTTCTGGGTCTGCGTTTCGTGAATGCGGCGGCCTAAAAACTGAATGGACTGCTCATCCACCTGAAAATTCACGATGACGTCCGGTTCGCGCCCGGTAAGCTGTTTGACCTGGTCGGCACAGGTATGGGTCACCACCAGATGGTCGCACTGCTCAACCGCCGCGATGATGCCGTCCGTATCCGTAATCGTGACAGCGTCGACCTGACGATCGGGGTAATAGCTGAAGATGATGTGCTTGAGCATGTGGCTGGTTGTTTCCAGCGTGGCGACCAGCGCAATCTGCGGGTTCGGCAGACGGGCGATGCCAAGCATGGCCTCAGGGGTCATCCGGGTGTCGATGCCGATGATCTGCTCCGTATGTCTCCCCAGCCGTTCGATCACATCCGACAGGTGGTGGAAAGTCGTGACAATCAGATCATACTTGTTCATGACGGTGTCGACGTCGACGTACAAATCGTCCAGCGTGCCGTAATCCATATCCATGCCCAGTTCGCGGCTTAGATATTCACCCATTTCCTGACTGTCATGCTCGTTGCACTCGTAAAACGCGATGCGGACATCGCCAAGCCCATAGACTTCCTGGATGGCATTGGTCAGATAATGCAGCGCCTCATCTGCGGGCATGCCGGCGGCCAGCGCCTGCCAGGCCAGTTTCACCGCCTGCTGGTAGAAATAGGCATTCAGTTCGTCGCCTGCTTCCTGCTTGGCGCCTGCGATCTCCTTGACCAGAAACCCCTTTCGCCCCCCCGGCAGGCTCTCGATCACGCCCAGGTCCGCCAGCATCTGATAGGCCTTGTTGACCGTATTGCGATTGGACCGAAGCTGATCAGCAAGATCGCGCACCGACGGCAGCCGTTCGCCGGGGACATACTGGCGGCTCATAATCCGGTTCATAATCGCTTGCTGGATTTCTTCCGCTGTAACAATATCTTTAGGCATGTTCTTGTCCTATGGCTTGCGACAAGTGACAACGAATGCTAGTATATTGATCGCTCCGGGATTTGTCAATTATGTGGTTTATATCCACCCCGCAGCGATAACGACCATCATCACAGCCATACTTGTTGGCATCGGAGGCACCACCACCCCACTGCAAGGTTTTTGAAGCATATTACAGCACGGGCATCATCCTATAGATGCAGTGCTTATGTTACATTTGTAGCAGATGAGCTAACGAGCAACTTTAAGGGCAAGAGTTTTCGATGAATATTGAAGCTGTTGACTTCTTTTACCTTGCAATGCCCCAGATCGACGATATCGGCGATGGCAGCCAGGACGCGCTGCTTATCCGGGTCGCAGCGGGCGGGTATGTCGGATGGGGGGAATGCGAGGCCTCGCCGCTGGTAACCATTGCCAGCATGGTCTGCCCCATGTCGCACAGCGCCTGCAAACCGGTTCTGGCATCGGTGCTGGGCGCGCCGCTGAATACGCCGGAAGATATTCTCAAGATACATGAGCAGGTGCATCAGAACAGCATGGACCTGCTGCAAACCGACCATGCCCTGTCTGGCATTGATATCGCCCTGTGGGATCTGTTGGGTCAGCGCTATCAGGAACCGGTCTGGAAATTACTGGGATACGAGCAGACTTACCCCAAGACGCCCTATGCCTCCATGCTCTTTGGCGATACACCTCAGGAAACTCTGGACAAGTCAAAGGCGATGCGTGAACATGGCTTCAAAGCCGTTAAATTCGGTTGGGGGCCATTCGGCAAGCATGGGCCAGAAGCCGACCGCGACCAGTTGATGGCCGCACGGGAAGGCCTCGGTGCGGATACACTGTTATGTGTCGACGCCGGAACAATCTGGGGTGCAGACCTGGCACAGGGAGAAATGCGGCTGGACGCGCTGCGGGAAGCGGAGGTGTTCTGGCTGGAGGAGCCGTTTCATACGGGCGCATTAGGGGCCTATAAAGCACTGGCCGCCCAGAGCGCACCGATTTTTATCGCAGGCGGCGAAGGGGCGCACAACGAACACATGGCCCGCCATATGATGGACTACGGTGGCGTCGGTTATGTGCAGATTGATACCGGACGCATCGGCGGAATCACCGTTGCCAAACGCGTGGCCGATTATGCAGCGGCGCATGAGATCCGTTTCATCAACCACACCTTCACCTCGCATCTCGCGCTAAGCGCCTCGATTCAGCCGTATGCCGGGCTGCGGGATCATCACCTGTGCGAATATCCGGTCGAGCTGCAATCGCTGGCGTACGAGCTGACGTCGGATCATCTGCTGCCGGATGCCAACGGCGACATCCACCTGCCGGACAGACCGGGTCTGGGCATGACACCCGATCTGGCGGCTTTGCAAAAATATCTCATCGACACCGAGATTAGTGTTGGGGGCGAAACCCTCTACAAAACCCCGGCATTGGCGTAGCCGGTTCTGGGTTCTGCCCTTTGCGGTACATCAAACATGCCGGACAGGCGATTCTGAGGTTGCTCATCGCCCTTGAAGTGCTTACAGGCAGGTTCGCATTTGCCGATTGATTGATTTTTTACAAGACAACATGCCCATCGTTTTCGTATGATGAGTGGCAAAATACGGACGCGTCTGAAAGCACGTGAAAGGATAGCATATGGCCGCACAGGGTAACTTGTTACGGATGGACAATGTTCTCATCGTTGTCGACGACCTGGAGGCTGTCAAAGCGTTCTTCATCGAACTCGGTATGGAACTGGAAGGCGAGATGACAGTCGAAGGGCCTTTGGTTGGGGAACTGATCGGGCTTGAAGATGTCCGGGCCACACTGGCAATGCTGCGGCCTCCCAATGGGCAAGGCGGTATCGAGCTGGACAAGTTCCACACGCCCAACCCGATCAGATTTGGGCCTGTCGACGCGCCCGTGAACACATTCGGCTACCGGCGCATCATGTTCGCCGTTGATAACATTGACGATGTTGTCGCGCGTATGCGCACTTTCGGGGCCGAAATCATCGGTGAAATGCAGTTCGGGGATACGAACCGGCTCGCCTACATCCGCGGCCCCGAAGGCATCATCGTGGCGGTGTCTGAGCAACTTGGTAATCCATCAGAAACGGACGATTAAAGAAATCACTGGCGAAGGGTTTGCCACCAAACAAAGTCCAATAAAACGATAACCCGTGCCCCCTCCCCCAAAGGTGCTATTTGCCTGCCTGTTGACCAGAGGCATTTGATCCAGCATACCTAGCCGCAGATCATTCTGTGCGGTCAACGCACATCGAGCCGCACCAGTATATCGTGGTGGTTGAACACCCTGGCATCACCATGCGAGTGCCTGACATATGTTGTCAGGGATAGGTCGTACAATAAAACTATCAATCGAGAGTGAAAAAGGGGGTCTTCACATGAATGAGCAACCGGTTGTCGAAGTCGCCCTGTTCCGCCTGAAACCTGATGTAGCGGACGACGCTTTCCTGCGTGGAGCAGCGCTGATTCAACGGCATCTTGACCAGCTGAATGGCTACATCAGCCGGGAACTGGTCAAAGCGCCCGACGGCCAATGGGTCGACATCATTCACTGGGCAAATCTGGAAGCCGCGCAAAACGCCGAAGCAGTCATACTGGCCGATACCAACGCCGCTCCATTCTTTGAGATGATCGACGAAAGCCAGGCGCAGATGATCTACGCCAATACCGTTCAGGTGTATCCGGCTCGACAGACAGCTTGACCGTACAGATCACGTTTACAGAAAAGGGCGCACCCTCATGCGCCCTTTTGATTTCTGCTGTCAGACTTTGATGTAAATCACATCATCCTCAATGCTCAGTGGATAGCGGTGTAACCTGCGCTTGTCCGACAGGCATTGCCCGCTGAGCAGGTCAAATTCCCAGCCATGCCAGGGACACGCGAGGATTTCCCCCGCCCTGCCCCACTGGTATTCCCCCGGCGCAGATGGCAGCGTCGTTCCGGTTACGCGCCCTTCGCAGACTGGCGCCCAGGCATGTGGGCAGAAATTGAGGATGGCAACAAATGTCCCCTTCACGTTGTAGATGCCGATGGAGCGCCCATTGAGCTGAATCCGTTTGGACGCACCTACCGGCAATTCACTCACCTGAGCAACGGCAACCTTGCGCCGGGTGGATTCATGCTCAGGCATGCTGGCGTTCCTCCAGACCGTATACCCGCCGGGCATTCTCTGCCATCACGCGTGCGCGCATTGGCTCGGGAAATGCATTTGCCGCGAAATCCGGCATATCGCCGTCCCAGTGCGGATAATCGCTGGAAAACATCAACATGTTTCCGGCGTCAAACATGTCCAGCGTCTGATGAAAGTGCCGGGTGCGGTCGGGTTCTTCCAGCGGTTGGGTCGTCAGCAGCACATGCTCCTGAATAATCTCACTTGGCGGACGATCAATCCACGGGGTGGTCATGCGCAGGGCTTTCCAGTTCTTGTCAAATCGCCACATCAGCGATGGCAACCAGCTTACCCCGCCTTCCACAATGATAAGTTTTAGCGTGGGAAACTTGGCAAAAACCCCTTCGCAGACCATGCTCACCACTTGGGCGATCATGCTGCCCACCAGATCAGTATGCCATTCCAGATACGTACTCGGATACCCAACTGCTGTCGGCTTGCCCGAAATGCCGGTGCCTTCCGGGCCGGGATGAATAGCAATCGGCAGATTGTAAGCGACCGCAGCCTCAAAGATTGGGTGATAGTAGCGGTTGCCAAGCGGCATGTGCAGCGCACTGGGCAATAGGACCTGCACCATTCCGGGGTGTGCCCCGACACGATGAATTTCCTTCACAGCCAGATGCGGGTCGCTGGCCGATACGGTGACCGATGCGCGAAAACGGTTATCCGCGGGCAGCCAGTCGTTCATCACCACTTCGTTAATCGCCGTAGCGATACTCGCGCTATAGTCTGCCTGTGGCGACAACGAAATGGGCAGCCCGCCCTGCGGATTAATCACGCCATACTCGATGTTGTACGCATCAAAGAAATGCTTTGACAGGGTTTGCGGAGTCGCCTCGATTCGGGTGCCATCCGGCAGCACGGTATCGCGCCGCATCACACCATTTGGATTCCAGTAACCGAGGTTGCGTGCGCCGACATTGCCACTGGCGTATCGCGTGCGCCAGGGTTCCGGCAAAAAATCGAGCAGGCGCTGGTTGTCAATCTCGGTATGAATATCGGTATCAATCACTGCGTATTTTTTATTCATAGACCCACCCTAATAGATGAGATGACGAAACTGGCTGATGGTGTGAAACGTGATCAGATTTCCATTATGGGCGTCGTGGGCGCGCGTATCCCCTGAACGACTGAGGACATGCAGATCATCCCCATCAATGACCATACTGGCATAGTGGCGCGCCTCTTTTTCGGATTCGCCCACCGCGACCAGCCCGGCAAAACACCAATCCATCATATTCGCTGAGAAGTGCAGGGCCAGCCGGCGACGTTCGTTGTTGGGCAGGCCATACCGGTTATCCGGCAGACGCTCTGCACGGATGGTGCTGTTGGTTGTCTGGGTGCTCAGTAACCAGTAGAGGCGCGATGGCTCGTCGTACAGGATATGAAACTTCATCTGCCCGCCGGGGCAAGGCACATAAACAATCGATTTGCCGGATGGCGCCGCTTCCAGCATCGTCGTCATCGCGCCGGTTCCGGGCTGGTCGCCCTGTTCAACGACTTTGGCAATCGCGGCATAACCGGTGCCGCCCGTGTGTGCACGCGCCCACAAATGGAGCGTTCTGCCGGATGGATCAAACCAGTAGTGATCCGGGTCCACAATCTGAACGACCTGGGTTTCCAGCCAGCCAATGGGCGCCATGCCGCGTTTGGGGGCCGGGTATGTCATTTTTTGACGATCCGCCTCCAGAAATGGCACGCCAATATGGTTCAGGTCGTCATTATTCACCACGTCCATAAATACCAGATCCGACGCGAAGGTCCAGTTTTCGGGTTTGGTCAGATCATCGGATACCCTGCCGCGCAGGACCACCGGCGCAATGTTGGCAACCTGCCAGCCCTGTACACCGCGATCCAGCCGTTTCTCGATGGCGAGGTAGACACAGCCATTGGCATAATGCATGTTGCTGGCTGCCCCCGTCCATTCCAGATACCCGGTCAGCGGCTGCGGGTCCGTCCATGTTTCGCCGCCATCATGCGAACCCATGATATAGAGGTCGTTGCACAAACCCAGCACGTACAGGCTGTTGCCGGCAGCGAACGGGCGCGCATGGAGAAAGGGAAAATCAACCTTGTGCGTCCAGCTTTGCCCGTGATCGTCGGATACAAAGACTTTGCCCTGATGATACGTGTTGGTGAAGGTTCGCCACATCCGGGGTTCCGGGAGCTGGTCCGTACCCGGCCCGAAGAAATCAAAGGTCGCAACGAGGCGGCCATTGGGCAAACGCGCCAGACCGGGGCTGCCGAGGTAGAGGTCGTCCGGTGACGGTGATTCGTACAGCACGGTATGATCCTGTGCCAGGGGTTTAATCGTCATGTGCAGCTCCTCATTGCAGTTTATTTGGGATCTTTTGTTGCGGGGTGGGCAGTTGCGCTCCCCCACGCGTGCCGAGGTGACGTTCCTGGCTGCCGAGCCAGTCCGCCAAACGATGGGTCATCTGTGCCTGTACCGAACTGAAATCAGGCTTGCCCCACAGATTATGGAACTCCTGCGGGTCCTCGTGCATGTCATACAGTTCACCCGCCAGCGCAGAACTGTCATGAAACAGGTTCAGCTTGTAGCGCTCATCCGCAAACATGGTGGCGTTGATGGGCGGATCCCAGTAACCGGTGGTCGAGATCCCGCTGTTGCGATAACAGCACACAGCATAATCCCGCACACGTTCCGTCGCACCGCTGGCGACATCCAGCAGACTGCACGCTTCCGGCATCCACCGCAAACGCGCATCTTCGGTCATCCCGGCGGCGTCCAGAATCGTTGCTGCCAGATCATGAAGCTGGACCAGACTGGTAACCCGGCGCCCGCCCTGGATGCCTCGCTCCGGCCAGCGCATCAACAGCGGCACCCGGACGTTCGCGTCAAAGAAAAACGCCCCTTTGACCAGTAGTTCATGATCGCCGAGCATGTCGCCATGATCGCTGGTAAAGATAACCAGTGTGTTGTCGGCAATGCCTTTGGCATCCAGCGCGGCCAGCACTCGCCCGATTTCCTGATCGGCAAAAGTGATGGATGCGTGGTAGCCGACGCGCATCTTGCGCAGGTCTTCCGGCGACAGGTCCGCAAAATCGCCCAGATAGTTGTGCTTTGATTCGCGGCGTATCGCTTCGGGCCAGTTCTCGGACTCCCCTTCTGCGATCATCGGCTCCGGGATTTTGGCAGCGTCCAGCAGATCAAGCATTTCGAGGGGGTAATCCTCATAGGGATTATGCGGATCAAAAATACTCATCATGCAGAAAAACGGCTGCGAACCATCCTGACCCTCAATAAAGTCAATCGTTCGTTGGGCCGCCCAGTGGGTAAAATGCAGCGCCTGCGGGTGATGTTTGACCGCCCGGCCTTCGGTCATCAACCGCTGGCAGAATTCTGGATCGACCTGCTCCAGCCATTGGCGGTAGGCATGATAGGGCGAGTCCATACGAACGCACCCTTCCAGGCACCATTCATAGGTGTCAAAGCCATCATGCGGGTTACGCTGTTCGGCTTCAAAATGCAGACTGCTGACGTGTAACTTGCCAAACAGGGCTGTGTCATAGCCGTGCTGACGTAAGTGCTCCGGGAAAAGCACCTCATCCGCTGGCAGATTATCGTAGAGTTTGTACACGCCATGCCCCGGCAGATGCTTGCCGGTCATCAGGCTGGCCCGCGATGGCGTGCAAATCGGATTATTGACGTAGCAGCGCTCGAACAGCACCCCCTCGGCAGCCAGTTGGTCCAGGTTCGGCGTGTAGGCCGCATCAAAACCATAGCAGCCGAGCGAATCGAATCGCTGCTGGTCTGTCATAATCAAGAGGATATTCGGCTGATCGCTCATAAGGTTGCGACCTTAATACACCAGATCGCGAAAGTCTTTGACGCGATGGAAGGTAATCAGGTTGCCGTCATGGGCGTTTTTGGCCTTTTCGTCACCGGACCGGCTCAGAACCAGAATATCATCCCCATCAAAGATCATGCTGGCATAGTGCCGCGCTTCGCTGGCCGTATTGCCCTGTGCCACCACCCCGGCCATACGCCAGTCCATCATGTTCTTGCTGAAATGCAGTGCCAGCACCTGTCGTTCGTTGTTGGGCAGGTTGTAACGATCGGCAGGCAGCTTATCGATATGGGTCATGCTGTCCCATGAGAGCGATGACAACAGCCAGTAGATCGCCATCTGCTCGTCATACAACACATGAAACCGCATCTGACCACCGGGGCACGGCACAAAGACGACCCGTTGACCGGATGGCACTGTTTCCAGTTCGGTCGTCATACTTCCATCATCATTTTCAACCACTTTGGCAATAGCTGCATAACCGGTGCCGCCCGTGTGTGCGCGCATCCACAGATGAAACGTATGACCTGTCGGGTCGCACCACACATGATCCGGGTCCACAAACTGAACCACGTTCGTTTCCAGCCACCCCATCGGGCTCATGCCTTTGGTTTCGAACGGTGTCCAGAACGGGAACCCAACCAGATCAACCGTATCGGGCACCACGTCCTTAAAGGCGATCTCGGAGGCGAAGGTCCAGTTCTCGCGCTGGGTCAGATCCGCATCGACGGCGCCACGCATCAAAACCGGCGCAAATTCACTTACCGGCCATCCCTTCACATCAAATGACAGGCGGCGTTCCATGACCAGATAGACGCTGTCGTTGGCATACCAGACGTTGCAGGCCGATTGGTGCCACTGTTCGCCGTCGGTCAGCATAACCGTCTGTGACCATGTTTCACCGTCGTCTTCAGAATACAGAACGCCAAGGTCATTGGCCTGACCCAGAATGTAAATGCGGTTACCCGCCACAAAGGGGCGTGCGTGCATTATCGGAAAGTCCGTCCGATGAACCCAGGTTGCGCCGCCATCATCGCTGGTAAACACCTTGCCGACAAATGTGTAGGGATGGCGCGGATGTTCAAAACGTTGTGTCGGGTTGAGCTTGTCGACTTCCGGGCCACCCAGGTCCATCGTGGCGACCAAACGGCCATTATCCAGCCGGATAATCCCAGGGCTGTAGCAATAGGCGCCGGGCGGATTGGGCGATTCGTAAACAGTCACAAAGTCATTGGCAAGTAAAGGTACTTTAGACATGATGCTTCCTTTTTGAGATATAGGTGCACGCTGGAAAATCGGCTTGTTTCGAGTAACCGGCGAAGCATTACTCCCTGTTCATAAAGCGGATGCGCGGGTCCAGGGCCGCCAGCAACACATCCGACAGTGCATTACCCACGATGGTCAGCACACTGAGCAGCAGCAGGATGGCAGCCGCCAGATAGGTATCCTGTTCAAGTATGGCCCGCACCAGCAGCGGCCCAACGGTGGGCAGCCCCAACACAATCGCGGTGATGACTGAGCCGGAAACGATGAGAGGCAGCATGGTTCCGATCGTGCTGACAACCGGATTGAGGGCCATGTGCACCGGGTACTTCAACAGCAGCCGCACCTCGGACAAACCCCTGGCCCGTGCCGATTTGATGTAATGGCGTTCCAGCTCATCCATCAGGGTGGCACGCAGCACCCGAATGACCGTGGCCGTACTGGCTGTCCCCACAACCACCACCGGCAGCGGCAGATGCGCCAGCAGATCCATGACCTTGCCTGCGCTCCACGGCGCCCGCAGATACTCAGGCGAAAACAGGCCGCCCGCTATCAGGCCAAACGTGCGCGACAAAAACACCAGAATGAGCAGTGCCAGCAGAAAGTTCGGTATGGCCATGCCCAGCAAACCCAGGGTGGACAACACGGTGTCCAGCCATGTATAGGGATGTGTTGCAGAATAGAGGCTGACAGGGATAGCGATCACATACGTGAGGAGAAGTGCTGACAGCGAAATAATCACTGTCAGCAGTATGCGCTCGCGAATCAATTCCCCTACCGGTTGGCGCCAGCCCCGCGACCATCCAAAATCCCCCTCGGAAATGATCTGATTGACCCAGGTCAGGTACTGAACATAGACCGGTGCGCCCCGCGGTCGTACCGGTGTGCCTCCGGGCGGCAGCTGGACAGTAACAAAGATAGTTAAAGAAGACAGAAATAACACAATCAGAGTAAAAACAGATCGCTGGGCCAAATGGTAGAGCAAGGTTGCTTCCCGTTTCTACAGCAGCGTTCGAAAATGCTTGAGTTTTCGAAAGATAATGCGGTTCGAGTCGTGGTAACGAATCGCGCCCCGATAGGCCGTGCGAACCAGATAGATCAGGTCATCACCATCAAACTGCCAGTCCACGTACTGGAACCCGGTTAACCGGATAGAATCCTCATGGGTCAGGCCGGTTTCATCCGTCATGAGGGTGGCAACAAGCCGCCAGTTCACCAGATCATCCGATGCGCTTAAGGAAAGGATATTCCGCTGGCTCGGAAATGCAGGGTCGGTATTGTTGTTAACCAGCGACAGATACTGCCCGGTCTGGGGATCACGGCGGATCGTGAACTTGGTGTTGCCGCCAGGGAAATCAATGAAGCCCGTACTGGGGTCGAAATGAATGTTCCCGGCGCTGTCCATCTTGACAATCGCTGCGCGGTCAACCAGCGGAGGTGAATTAAAACGCAGGATATTCCAGATTTCGCCGTTCGGGGCAATCACCACATTGCCTTCCAGCCAACCGGGTCGTTGCAGTTCACCCCAGTCCGCCGGTGTCCAGGCCGGGTCGTACGGCAGTTTGTTGCTCATCTGCCAGCTAGCGGCATCCAGCAAGTCGGAGTCACTGTCCGCAGAAATGATGCACGCCTGAAAACCACTGCCCCATTGCAGGGGGGAACAGTCTTCATACGCCTTGTAAATGCGTCCGCTATGTTCGACAACCGGAACCGGCGCACAATGATAATTTGGCGGGTCATGATAGGCACCGCCCGCAAACAGAAGCCCATGCTGCGCGTCTGCCGGGTGAGTCCATGTGAAGCCGCCATCGTCGCTGCGACGGATGACGATTGAGCCGTACTGCTGCGATGTGCCCAGAATATAGACCTTGCCACCGTGCGTAAACAGGTTGGCCCAGAAGCAGTTCATGATATGCGTGATGTTGACCCACGTGTGACCATCATCTTCGGACCGGTACACACTCGTCAGGCTTTCTTCGTCTTCATGATTACGGGGGCAGCCCGGCCCAAAATAATCATGAGTCGCCAACAGCGCGCCATCCTGCAACCGCACCACACTTGGGCTTCCCAAAAATGTGCGTGCGCGCTCCGGTTGAAATTTCACTTCATGCCAGTGCATAAGAACCTTTCTGTCGTTTCATTAGCATGTTACGTCTTTGCCTTCGCTGCCAAACGCATCGAGCCGCACCTGATTATCGACTTCCGTGACAGCCTGTGACACATAGTGGAACTGAACCGCCCAGCGCTGCTGATGGCTCTGGTTGGTCGGGGTGCCATGCGGCAACTTGGCGTCAAACAACAGCACGTCGCCCGCTGCCATCGGCACGGCAGTACACGTTTGCCCGAAAATGTCGGTATCGCAGATCTGCCAGTCGCGCCGCTTAAAGTGAATATGTGGTCCGGCGCGATGGGCCCCAGCAAGCAGGTGCATACAACCATTTTCAGGCGTAACAGACGCTAGCGGGATCCACACCCCGACGATGCGGGAATCAAGCGGCAGGTTGAAATAGGCGTGATCCTGATGCCAGGGTTTCTCGCGCCCCTGCGGTGGCTTGATCATCGCCATATCCTGAAACAGCCGCGATGGCTGGCCGGTCAAGCGCTCGATCAGGTTGATCAGCGCAGGCTTTCTGGCAAAAGCCGCCAGCGCCGGATGCGTATCCACAAAGCCGGAGAATTTACGGACGAACCCGGCACGCGTGACCGGATCAAGCGGGGGCAGCCCGTCGAGGTTCTGTCCCAGCGCCAGATTGTCCAGGCTATCACCGTCCAGGTATCGATCGCGTTCCGTCGCTAACGCAGCCAGATGATCGCGGATCGCCCCTTCATAATAGACGGCCTCGCATGCTGGCGAATCGCTCAGCGTCATCGCCTTCAACTCGCGCTTCGCCAGGTCGACTTCCACCGGGGAATATCCACCCCGAACCAGCAAATAGCCTTGTTGGTCATAATCAGCCAACTGCTGGTCGGTCACGTTCTCAAAACCATCCACCCCACTGGCCAGACAATCCGGCTGGTAGAGCGCTGAGTCGTGCGCATCAATTTTGGGTTCCAGCACGATACGCGGTTTCATCGCAGTATGCCTCCACTGTTTTTACGAGATGTTCAGCAATTCGCGGAAATGATTCGCCTGGGTTGCAATCTGGTTTAAGACGCGCATCTCATAATCGTTCAGAACCGCCTGCGACACGCGACTGATCGGCAGCATGTGGATGCCGGCACATTGATGATAGTACTTGGCGCAAACCGGGTATTTGTGATGGATGGTAGTATCGGCTGTCCCCAGAAAGGCCTGGACCAGTTCCGCTTTCTGCGGTGAATCCGCATAGTGCTCGCACAACCAGACCACCAGATCAGGATAAAAGTTGGCGGCAATGCCACAATACCCTTTCGCCCCGGCTTGCAGGGACACAAGTAGAGAGGTGGCATCGGCATTGAAGATGCGCAATGGGCTGTTTTTGGCGGCGTCGACTTTGGCGCGCACCTTCTCGACCGAACGCGATGTCTCTTTGAGCAGATAGAAGCGGTTCGTCTGTGCCGCCCAGGTGACAAGCTCTGGCGAAATGAGCCGGTGGTAAGGTTCCGGGCATTCGTACAGCGCCAGCGGCAGCGAGCCGGTACGTATCAGCAGCTGCTCGATGTGCTGCTGGACGACGGTGTCATCGTCATCCGCCTGCGCCAGTTCGCCCAGGATGAGCGTCACGGCCTGCACGCCGGTATCCGCCATTTTGTTGATGAATGCCGCCTGCTTCTCGACGGAGGGCACAAACGTCCCGGATGCAATGACCGGAATTCGGCCATTGGTCCGGTTGACGACCCGCCGCGCCAGCGCCAGCCGTTCATCGTCATTCAATCCAAACATTTCTCCGGACTGCCCAACGGCAAACAAGCCAGCAACCCCGGCTTCGATATACCAGTCGGTCAGCCGGTCTACCCGATCCCAATCGATGGATTTATCCTCTTTGAGGGGGGTAATCATGGCGGGCCAAACACCGCTCGGAAACTCGATTGTCATATTGTCGCCACCTTTTCGTCGGAGAAATGGATGAATTTATCTGTACAATTACATGTCATGATGCTTTACTCGGTCAGCACGCGGCATGATGAGTGCGGATTTCGCCGGGATATACCCCATCCGACGCGAGATTTCCTGCGCCGTATAGAGCAAATCCGACACCACACCATCTGCGCGTGAGTGAATGATTTCGGGGTCCCGGCCAGACACACTGCATGCGCCAATCGGCTTGCCATGCGCGTCGCGAATCACCACGCCAATACAATACGTACCCGTTTCATGCTCCTGATTATCAATGGAGTACCCTCTGTTGTGGGTCCGCGCCAGTTCCTCAAACAGCGAGTCCGGATCAACCAACGTATGCGGGGTAAAACCCGGCAGGCCCGTCCGTGCGATCAGATCCTCCACATGATCGCGCGGCAGCTCCGCCAGAATCGCCTTCCCCACGCCGGTGCAATGCAGATGCACGCGGTCGCCCACAGCGGTTCGGGCCATAAGGCGGTGTGAGGTCTCGATCGCGTAAATATAGAGCGCGTAATCGCCATCAAGGTACGTCAGATAGACGGACTCGTGGACCACATCAGCAAATTCACGCAGCAGCGGGGCCGCCCGGTCTCTCAGTTCGGCGTTGACGCGCGCCGCCTGGGTAAAGGAAATAATCGCGGTTCCGAGTGCGTATGAATCGTTGTCCAGTTTTTCGACGAGACCGCGTGATGCCAGCGTCGCCAGCAGGTTGTGGGTCGTGCTTTTGGGCATATCGGCACGTGCGGCGATCTCGCTCAGCGGCAGGCAGGGTTCCTGCGGCGTGAACACACCCATCAGGTCAATTGCTTTCAGAACGGACTGAATCATACGCGACTCCTTATTGGCCATTACTCCGCCTATAACCTCTCCCCTACGCCAGAACCCCTTCAAGTTCCAGTTCGTCGGCAAAATGGCAGGCAGAATAGTGTCCGGGAGACGTTTCCTGCAACGGCGGCACCGTGCTTCGACAGATGTCCTGAGCATATTTGCAGCGCGGGTGAAAATAGCAACCAGACGGCGGATTGGCCGGATTGGCTACCTCGCCCTGCAAAATGATCTCATTTTCGACAATGCGCGGGTCGGGCTTGGGGACAGCGGACAACAGGGCTTCGGTGTAGGGGTGCTTTGGTTGAAGATACAACTCCTCGGTGCTGCCAATCTCGACAATTTTCCCCACATACATCACCGCCACCCGGTCCGCAATATGTTCAACAACGCTCAGGTCGTGGGCAACGAACAGATAAGTGAGGTTCAGCTCTTCTTTCAAGTCCTGGAGCAGATTTAGAATCTGTGCCTGAATCGAAACATCGAGTGATGAGACAGGTTCATCAGCGACAATCAGGTTGGGGTTGGTTGCCAGTGCGCGGGCGATGCCAATCCGCTGGCGCTGGCCACCGCTAAACGCATTCGGATACCGGTTCAGATGCCCGGCATTCAAACCCACCAGCGACGCCAGTTGCCTGACTCGTTCCTCCAGTGCAGCGCCACGAACACCCTGGGCCCACAGCGGTTCGCCGATAATATCAAGGACCGTCATGCGCGGCGAAAGCGATGAAAACGGGTCCTGAAAGACCATGTTCATCTCTTTACGCAAAACGCGCAGTTCTTTCTTCCCCAGCGTTGCGATGTCCACAGTTTCTTCATCGCGGGTTTTCAAGAGAATCTCGCCGGAGGTCGGGTTGATCGCGCGCAGGATACAGCGGCCCAGCGTGGTCTTGCCACAACCGGACTCCCCCACCAGCCCCAGCACCTCGCCCCGGTGAAGCTTGAAACTTACATCGTCGACCGCTTTGACATGGCCGACGGTGCGCCGGAAAAAACCCTTTTCGATCGGAAAGTATTTCTTGAGGGATCGTACTTCAAGAATGATTTCATGCTGGTCCATGTTGTATCCCTTCAGGGGTTGTCTCACCCGCAGCTGCCACCACTTCCGGGTAAAGGAAGCAGGCCGCATCATGTTCGCCATCGACCTGTACAAGCGGTGGATCAACGCGGTCGCATAACCCTTTGATCGCTACCGGGCAACGCGGGAAGAAACCGCACCCAGGCGGGCGATTGATCGGCACAGGCACAGAACCCTGAATGGATTCCAGCCGGTTACGGGTTTTCCTGCCGATCTTGGGTATGGATTTGAGCAGTGCTTTTGTATAAGGGTGTTTCGGGTTGTGGAACAGACTGTCCACATCCGTGTATTCAACAACCTGACCCAGATACATCACTGCTACATAGTCCACGGTGCGGGCGATGACGCCCAGATCATGCGTGATATAAAGGATGGACATCCCAAATTCTGCCTGCAAATCGCGCATTAGCTTCAGCACCTGCGCCTGCACCGTCACGTCCAGCGCCGTCGTCGGTTCGTCGGCAATCAGCAGCGAAGGTTCGCACGACAGCGCCATCGCAATCATGGCGCGCTGACGCATGCCGCCCGACAGCAGATGGGGATACTCGCCAAATCGCTGCCGGGGGTTGGACAGGCCAACGCGGTCCAGCATATCAATCGCAATCTCGCGCGCCTGTTTTTTGTCTACCGACCGGTGAAGCCGTATCGCTTCCACAATCTGATTGCCGATGGTGTGGAGTGGTGAGAATGATGTCATCGGTTCCTGAAAGATCATCGCGATCTCGCCGCCCCGGATAGAGCGTATTTCTGATCCATACGGGTCGAGCTTGGTCAGGTCGACAACATCGCCGCTGGGTCGGGTGAACGACACCCGGCCAGATATTTCGGCAAAGTTCGGGGCAATGCGCATGATGGTTTGAACGGTCATGCTTTTGCCGCAGCCCGACTCCCCCACCAGCCCCATCGTTTCGCCGCGATTGATGCTGAAGCTGACTCCATCAACCGCCTTCAGCAGACCTTCATCCAGGGGGAGCTGTGTTTTCAGGTTTTCAACTTCCAGTAACAACTTGTTTGTCATGATATGTCCATTAAGTATGCTTGTACGGATCGGCAGCGTCGCGCAGACCATCGCCCAGGAAGTTGAACGCAATCACAATAATCATCACCAGCCCGCCAGGGATCAGCAGCCAGGGGTTCAGCGTCACGGTCTGAACATTCTGGGCGTCCTGCAACAGGGTTCCCAGACTGACCGCCGGGGGCCGGATACCCAGCCCCAGAAAGCTGAGCGCGGTTTCGCCAAGAATCATGCCGGGGATCGCCAGTGTCAGGTTGACGATCAGATAACTTGTAAAGCCCGGCAGAAGATGGCGTGTGATAATGGCCGCTTCGCCAACACCGGAAAGTTTGGCTGCCAGCACATAATCCTCCTCGCGCAGGCTGATGAGTTTGCCGCGAACAACGCGTGCAAGGCCCGTCCAGCCAACAGTTGCAAGGACCAGTGAAATGCCGAAGTAGACCTGTACCGGCGACCACGTTGCAGGTACAAGCGCCGCCAGCGCCATCCACAATGGCAGCGTGGGCAGCGACTGCAAAAATTCGATCAGACGCTGGATCAGCGTATCGACACTGCCGCCGTAGTAACCGGAGATGCCGCCAAAGAACAGGCCGAGCACAAAGCCAAGCGCCAGACCCAGCAGGCCGACGAACAGCGACGTGCGCGCGCCCAGCAGCATCCGGCTGAAAAGGTCGCGGCCCAGGGCGTCGGTGCCCGATGGGAAGTAAACCCCTGGTTCGTCCACACCCACAAAGTGGATGTCGGTGTCAATAAAGCCCAGCAGCTTGTATGGTTCGCCCGGTGCGAAAAATTTGATGAAATACATTTCGCTCGTATCTTCCACGTATTCACGCTGGAAGGTCTTGGTGTTCAGTTCATTAGAGACACCGTAAACAAATGGGCGCAGGTGCACCGTACCGTCTTCTTCAACAAAGCGAATGGGCGTCGGCGGCGCAAACAAATGGCCGGCATGTCGTTGAAAAGCGCCGTAAGGGGCGAAAAATTCGGCAAAGATCGCAATGGTGTACAACACGATCAGCAAATACAGACAGAATACGGCCACATAATGGCGCCTGAATTTGCGCCAGATAAGCTGCCGCTGTGACAGTATCTCATAATGAATCGTATCGCTTGCTTTGGGTGCCGGCGCGTTAGAAATGTCTGGGTTAGCGTCCATAGTTGCCATATTAGTTCGCTCGCTCATAACGAATACGGGGATCGAGCCACAATAGCAGCAAGTCCGAAATAAACACGCCAACAACCGTCAGAATACTGAGCATCATCAGCATACTGGCTGCCGCATAGGTATCCTGGGCGATCAGCGCTCGCAGCAGCAATGGCCCGGTCGTGGGCAGCCCAAGCACAATCGACACAATCGCAGAGCCGGACACGATGGCGGGTAGCAATCCGCCGATACTGCTGACAATCGGGTTGAAGGCCATACGCAGCGGATATTTGACGATCAGAAACCACTCTTTGACCCCTTTTGCCCGCGCCGTAATGACATACTGCTTTTGAAATTCGTCGAGCAACTGGGCGCGCAAGACACGAATTAAGCTGGCGGTGCCTGCCGTGCCGACCACTATCACCGGGACCGGCAAATGCAGGATCAGATCCCAGAATTTCGCAAGGCTCCAGGGTTCGCGCAAATACTCCGGCGAGAACAATCCGCCCGGCGTCACGTTAAAGACACGCAGCATCACCACCATAAACACCAGTGCGATCAAAAAATTCGGGGTTGCCAGACCGATCAGGCCGATTAATGAAAATAGATGATCGCCGGGTGAGTATTGATGCGTGGCGGAATACAGCGCAATCGGAACCGATACCACATATACAAAAATGATCGATGTCAGGGAAATCACCATTGTCAGGAAAAGGCGTTCCTCAATCAACGGCCAGACCGGCTGGCGCCACTCAAATGACTGTCCGAAATCCCCTTCGGTCACCAGCGGAATGATCCATTGAATATATTGTTGGTGCAACGGCTGGTCCAGGCCATAGCGTGTTCGCAGAAAATCCAGTTCTGCCTGATCCGCTACGCCACCGTCGGCTTCCAGTTGGGCTGCATAATTCTGGATCCAGCTTCCGGGGGGTAGATTAATGATGTAGAAAGAGAGTATTGAAACCAGCCATAACACAAGCACCATGTAAACCAGCCGGCGCAAGAAGAAACTTCCCATAAGTGCTCTTTTCGATTGACCAAGCCGTTACAACGATAAAGTTTAAGTGAGCCGGGTGGCCTGAGTCATAGGACCCAGACCACCGGTAATGGTAACTGCTATCTATTCACGGATGAACCACTGGTCAGAATGGCCACTTACCAGATGATCCAGGAATGGCATCTGATCCGGGAAGTTCTCCAGACGATTGGAACGAACGGCGATACGCGGTGCTTCACCAACTGTACCGATGTTGTAGAGCTGCTCGATGACACGCTTCTGAATTTGCGCACCCAGCTCGAAATATTCATCCGTGCCGCGCACAGTCTGCTGGAAGCGCTCGACCAGCTGCATCTGCTCCAGCTGCCACTCCGGCGGTTCCTCGCCCTGCTCGCCGCCTGTCAGATACCACTGACGCCACGCCAGACCACCACCAATGGGGGTGCTGTCCAGGCCATAGGGCGGACGATACCAGATCGGAATCTGATACAGTTTGAATTCGTCATTCCAGGACGCGAACCACACGCTGGCATGAACTTCGTTGGCGAGCAGTGCCTGGGCAAATGCTTCGCGGGTGCTTGGGTTAATCTCAACATCCACACCCACATTTTCCCAGTATTCCGCGACCAGTTCCACCAGCGCGTCCTGCGTGATGGCGTTCCACAATACAACGGTCAGGCGTTCGCCATCTGGCCGCAGGCGGTAACCATCTGGTCCCATTTCAAGGCCCATTTCGTCCAGCAGGGCATTGGCCTGGTCCGTATCGAAGTCGGCATAGTAGTCGAGCATCCAGTCTTCAAAGAACCGGTCACTCTGCGGCGGCCCCCACTGACGCTCAACACCGAGGTTGAAGAACAGCGTATCGTTTATTTCAGCCCGGTTGATCGCCAGGGACATGGCCTGACGCCAGCGCACGTCGTTAAAGATCTCGCGCAGCACATCGTCAGCAGTGGTGATGTTGAACATGAACTTCCAGTTGCCACCACTGGCAATCGGCCACATCAGAGTGGTGTAATCGCCCTGTTCCTCACCGGCAATCAGAACCGGCAGATCGACGATGTCGAACCCAAAACCGGCACTGGTATAGTCGATTTCGCCCGCCTGAATGTTGAGCTTGATGACTTCAGGATCGGACAGTAGCAGACGAACCTGGCTGTCGACATACGGCAGCTGGTTGCCTTCGGTATCGACTTTGTAGTAGTAGGGATTGCGGGTGAAGAAGCGATTGCCAAACTCATCCTCGCTCTCAAATGTCCAGGGCTTGAGGACGGGCAGGTCCGGATTACGCTGAAAGTCGCCAATCTGGCCATCCGACATAAAAGTGAAATAGTCTGCCCATGTCTCGTAACCGGCTTCTTCTGCCAGGGCCTGCGCGTTTTCGTTGTAGTCCGCGTGGAACTGCTCCAGGTAATGGCGCGGCGCCATCGGGAAGTGCGATACCGCAATCAGGGCTGTGATGACCGGATACGGCTGGGCAAAGGTGAAGGTCGCTGTGTAATCATCAACGGCTTCAATAACCGGAGGCTGGCCGCCTGCCATGAAATCGCTGTGGAAATTCGGCAGTTCTGCGTTCGACATGATGTCTTCGTACCAGAACATGATGTCGGCGGTGGTAAATGGTTCCCCATCGCTCCACTTCATGCCGCGACGCAGGGTAATCGTCATCGTCATCAGATCGTCCGACAATTCCACAGACTTAGCAATCTGCGGCGAAATCGTCGTCCAGTCAGTCGACAGGGCCATCAGGCGCTGATCCCACGCCGACCACCCCGTATTACCAAACGAGTCGGGGTTCATGCCGTACCAGGTCAATTCACCGCCGTGCGTACCGACCTCGCGGCGCGGCTGCACCACCAGAATATCGTCGTGTTCCGGCAAACGTTCTTCGACCGGTGGCAGATCCGCCATGGCATCAAGCGAGGCCGACTGCTGGAACGATTCAATGGTGCCACCATTTGCTTCATACTCATCCATGCTCCACGTCGTCAGATCATCGACGTATTCTTCTTCTTCCTGGGCCAGTGCCGGCAGGGAAAGCAAGGTGAGTAAAAGTGTTAAAACAAGCGAGAGAAGTAACTTCCTCATTAAAAAACACTCCTTTTACTAAACAAAGTTGCAAGCATCGGGTCGATTGTTGTCAGGTCGTCTTCCTTTCTGGACGGAGCCACTAAAATGCTGCCACAGGTTACGGAGCAATTTTGTCAACCGGACGTTTATCCGGTATGCGCGGATGGTCAAGTAATAAACGTGGGGGCTGACCATCCCAGGTTGCCCGAACATCATCGCGATGAAACTGTATCGCGTAAGCTGCCCGAGGCTCATGTGTGTTATTGGGGCCAGAACCATGCACGGTTAAACGCGTAAAAGCCACGCAGTCGCCGGGCATCATCCGAATGGGCAAGAATGCCTCTGGCGCAACCGACAGGGTGAGATGATGATCATCGTCACCGCTGCTGACACCCTCGTATGTACCCTGAAGGTGGGTGCGCGGCGCAATCCGCAGACAACCGTTTTCCGGGGTCATCTCGTTCAGCGCGAACCAGAAATTGATGCCTGGGCCGTCAAACTGGGTGTACTGGTTATCCTGATGAAAGTGGAATTCGCCACCGCCACCCCCGCTTTTGACGGCGGTAAACGGCGAATGCATGGTTGAGGGGCCACCCATCAACTGCCCTGCCAATGCTTTTAACGTTGCATGATTGACGAGCTGATCGACAAGGCTGTTTCTGAGGTACTTCGATGTCTGGCGCAGCTTGTCGGAGGTATCCTGGGCGTTGGCAAGCTGGTGGGTCGAAACCCCCAACGCCACCATGATGTCGATGACTTCACGCCGCAAGGTTGCAGCCGTATCTGCCGAAAGAATCCCCGAGAGGTAAAGGTAACCCTCGGCCTGATAAAAATGGATCTCGTTATCAGATAAAGATGTGTAACGAAACATTATCGAATTGATGTCCTATTATCCAAACAATATTTTCGGATTTGTATTCAGCAATGTAGAATGATGTTCACAAAAATATCGTATTCAAATTAAAATGTCAAATTCTATTCTGAAATACTGGCTTGATTTCAGGTGAAACAGCAGGCAATGCAAGAGGCGGTTGTGGCACCCCAGCGGGGAAAAGCACACTGCCCTGCACGCAAATCATCGTCTGTGCCCAGGGCAGTCCATATATGAACTTAATGCGGTTGAAGTCTCTAAGCGTCAGCACTCAGGCGCAAGAGGACAAAAGTTATCCGCGCTGTCTATGAATCAGCCGGCCAAATATCCTGCTGGCCCACATACGACGGCGGATAAGCATAACGCGCCAGTTCAAAATCGATTGTGATTTCAGTGGCCGGGTTGAGCAAAACCGATACGTAGCGATCATTCACGGGCATGGTTTGCTGGTGCACCTCGGTTGGCGGCGTGACATAGCTGCCGACCTCACCGGGATAGGCACTTTCGCTCGTAATGGATGTGTACCGCGCCGTAACAAAGCGATGTTCGCCTAACCCACCGGCCTGTACCATCACTTCGCGTGGTTCGAACACATTCAAATTGATCAGCCGCAGCACCACGCGGTCCGCTTCCACCTTTTCGACCAGAGCGGCGACATCTGCGGGCAGGCCGGGACGCTGCTTGCGGGCATCGAAATAGCGCACGGCGCAGAACAGCATACCGCCATAGTAAATCACCTGCGGCGCACCCAGCGTCAACTGAACCAGCGCCTCGGTCGTCACCGGGTTGAGGTTCTGCCAATGATGAATATGAACGGATTGTATGTCTGCCGTATCCTGGCGCTGCTGCTCGATGCGCCGGACGACCTGTTCATAAGCCGCCGCCAGAGTCTGCTCCGGATAATCCGGGTTGTCGCCGTGAATATAGGCCAGCCATGCCGCCTCGTGACCATTATCTTCCTTGTTGCGGAAGCTGTTGACTTTGCGCCAGTCGTAGCCGCTTCGTTCGCGCAGGTATTCAAGTCGCTGCCAGTCGTCGACAGCCTGGGTCACGTTCCAGATGGCCGTTGGCAGATGCATCGGCACCGGTTGATAATCGAACCAGCCCGCATCACGATGTCGAAACGGAACTACAAACGTCTCGCCGGAATCATCGGTCAGGTTGAGTAAATGCTCGCGCAGGGTGACGTCCGTCGCATTCGACGGCAGCATCTTCCCCAGCGCGATCACCTTGTCCAGCTGCTTGCGGGCGACATCGAAATAGCCCAGGTCACGGGTTACCAGAAAGGCGTTGCAGGCCGCGATGATCCCCGCCGCCCCGACATTGTGTAAACCGTGCGGCCACATCCAGCCATACGTACCGCCATACCAGCGTCCACCGAGATATTCCCCGACCTCGCCGGACAGACCGACGTTATCCGGCAGCAGGTCACCATTCTGGCGGGCACGTTCGAACCACGCATCCACATATTCGACAATCCAGTCACGGTATTTCGGGTCGTCGGTCAGCAAATAGGCGTTGACGATCAGACCCGTGACCAGCAGATTGTTGGCGACATCCCCCCGCCCCATCTGGGTGTTCATCGCCTCGCCCATGCTCTGTGCCAGCACCGGGTCCTTCAGGTCATCGTACGATTCGATGCCTTCGATGTGTTCAAGCGGCAGCCCATACCGCGCCATGCCCGGACTATAGCCGAAGGCAGGCGGGCGGTCAGACCCTTCGACCGTGTTCAGGCCCCAGCGCGGCCCGGTGCTGCCGTTATGAGGTGCAAGGATAATTTTCTTCGCCGGGTCATAATTCTGGGCGTCCGGGTCTTCATTGAGAAAAAACCCGGCAAACCGGCGGGCCCGTTCGATCAGGATTTCATTTTCCGGGTCAGCCATGCACAGGTAATAGAAGTAGATGTAGCTCTCGCTCTGATGGAATTGATCGTAGCCGCGCTCGTACTCTTTATGTACCGGGCTGTACGGTCCCATATTTGCCATCTGATGGGTGACTGCATCCCACTGGCGATGGGCATGGTCCAGCACTTCGTCCGGTCCGCCCAGCAGGTAAAACAGAGGCCAGTTGCCAAAACTCTCGTAAAAATCGTCCAGGCCGTCGCGTGTCGGCGGCCACGATTCGTGCCAGATGATTGACCCATCATCACGCGTGTATTTTTCAAGAAACGGGTTGATGGCGTCGCTCATCAGGTCGATGAGCCGGCGCTGGAGCAGTGCCCAGTGAGGCGGGTTTAAACAGGGGACAGTGGACTGGATGGTGGACAATGGAATTTCCTTTTGGCTCGTGGTTATGCGCGATGAGCGTATCGCAGTTGAAGGCAGGTGCTGCCACGTGGACAGCACCTTGTGAGTCTGTATTCGGGGCCTGGAATCAGGCCATGCTTTCTTTCCAGGCGTCGATCTGGCGCTGCATTTCTTCCTGCACGCGCTCGATCCCTGCCGCAAGCTGGGCATCGACCAGAGCCTGAATACCTGCCTCGGTATCGACCAGACCGTTGACCAGCGGTTCGGTAAACTCGCTGCCGACACCGGCCAGTGACGCAATTTCGGTTTCGACCGGCGTCACATCGAAGGTGAAGCCGAGCACCGGCGAAGGGCGCGCGTTGCGGTTCAGCTCTGCCGTCTCTGGCCATGCGCCGACCTGCGCTTCGCTGGAGTAGTAGGAGTTGAAGACATTGCCGAACATCCAGTCGGTGTTGGGGTTCCAGCCGACATCGGTGAAGCTCTCGGCGCCGCCAGCGGGTTGGATCAGGCGGCGTTCTTCGTCGGCCCATTCCCAATGGACACCCTCTACACCCTTGCACAGCATATTGTAAATTGTCTCATCGGTGTTCAGCAGTTCCAGGAACATCATGGCCCGTTCGGGGTTGCGCGAGGTCGAGCTGATACCGGTCAGGGTCGCGGTGGTACCGGCGGTCGTCAGCAGCGGTTCGGCAATCGGGACGGAGAATACCGGCCAGCCCCACCGTGCCTCAACCTCCGCGTCGCCACCGGGTTTGACCACCCCGGCCAGACCGCGCAGTGGATACTGACCGGCAGACCAGCCACGATCCTGTTCGTCGGGTGTCAGCACATCACTTGGGCGATAACCGGCCAGGTACCATTCGCGAGTCAGCTCGGCGGCCTGACGGAACTCATCCTGCTGTGCCCAGATTTGCACCTGTGCGTCCGCGTCAGTTGACCGGACCGCCAGCCCCAGGTCCTGTGACCCCTGCGGGTCGAATCCCCAGATTTCCGGCATGAAGATCGAGCCACCGGCAAACACGTGCGTCAGGGAATCATCTTGCTGCACCAGCTCATGCAGCTGGGCCAGAATCGGCGTCAATTCCGAATAGTGCGACACCGCCTGGAACTGGTCCCACAGGTCAAGCTGGTCCAGAATGTCCGTGCGGATCGACGGGCCAAATGGCTTGACAAAAATCTGCTGGTTGATGACACCATAAATCTGACCATCGACACGGGCAGCTTCCCAGGTGGCGGGCTGCATGCTGGCCCAGGTGCCGGGGGCATATTCCATCAGCAGATCGTCCAGCGGCAGCAGATACTCCTGATTCACGTTGGTGTAGTAATTGTTGGTCCAGGGCGCAGTATAAACCAGATCATATTCTTCCGCCGCCGCATTGATCAGCGCCATCTGGTCGTTGAACGCACCCGGTTCGATAAAATCGAGGATGATATGGGCGTTGATGCGTTCTTCGAGTATGGCGTTGAGCGCATTCTGGACGGTCTCAACATCCGGCTGCGCCTGACCGCGAATGAGGTAGCGCAGTTCAACAAGCGGCAGATCGCCCTGCGCAGCGGCACGACTGGCGAAAGCGGCCAGCGGGGACAGGGAGATGCCTGTTGCCGCCGTGGCTGCCCCGGTACTTTTCAGAAAATCTCGACGCGAAAGGTGCTTGGTCACAATTATGTCTCCTTAAAGGTTCTTTATCGCATGTTGTCAACAGCATCAAACTGATTGCTGATAAAACACTATTTGAAGGACCCCAGCGTAATGCCCCGAACCAGATACTTCTGAAAGAACAGGAACATGATCGCCGCTGGCCCGGTCGCCAGTACCGCCATCGCCATCCGCGTGGTCTGCGTCGGCAAGGAGCCTTCGATTAGATCAGGGTTGAGATTCATGGCATCGGCGTTACTCTGGATGATGTAGAGCAGGTATTGCAGCGGATACAGATTGGCATCACGGATGAAATACAAAGGCGTGGTCCAGTCATTCCAGTAATTCAGCGCGACGAACAAGCCAATGGTCGCCAGCGCTGGTTTGGAAAGTGGCAGCACGATCAAAAAGAAGATGCGCACCTCTCCTGCCCCGTCCACCCGGGCCGCGTCAAAAATCTCGGTTGGCAGCCCGGCAAAATAGGTGCGCAGAATGAGCACATAAAACACACCCACAAAATGCGGCAGCAGCAGGGCGAGGACCGTATCCTGCACGCGCAGGAACTGCGTCATGAGGATGTAATACGGCACAATGCCGCCATTGAACAACATCGTAAAGAAAACAAAGAACGACAGCGGGCGGCGCAGGAAAAAGTCGCGGCGCGACAGCGGATAAGCCAGCATGGACATGAGCGTCACCGAGATGGCGGTCCCAACAATCGTCGTGAAGATGGTGACGATGTAAGCACGGATAATCGCGTCCGGCTGTTTGAAGATCAACTCATATGCTTCCAGGCTGAACTCGGCAGGCAGCAGCCCATAGCCATGCAGCGTCAGCGCCGTCTCATCGGTGAAGGAGGCCGAAACGATGAGCAGCAGCGGTACCAGGCAGGCCAGCCCGAAGATCAGCAGGGCCAGATGCACACTGAAGCGGCCCAGGAGGTTGAGGAAACGTTCGAAATCATGTTTTTTGACTTCACGCAGTTGCTGTGCATAAGTGCTCATGGGCAGACTTTCTAAAACAGAGACAGTGGTTCGTCGTGTCGTTCAATGCGCCGGACAACCCAGTTGAAGAACAGGACCAGCACGAACCCGACAATGGACTGATAGAACTGCGCCGCCGCCGCCATGCTCACATTTTGAGTGACCAGAAGGGACCGATAGATGAATGTATCGAGGACATCCGTCGTCGGATAGAGTAAGGGCTGATTGCGCGGAATCTGGAAAAAGAGGCCGAAGTCGGCGCTGAAAATGCCTGCCATCGCCAGCAGCAGGTTGATCACGACCAGCGGCATAATCATGGGCAGCGAGATCTTCAGAAACTGCTGCCATTTGCCCGCGCCATCAATCCGGGCCGCTTCGAAAAGCTGCGGGTCGATGGCTAACATGCCTGCCAGGTAAATAAGGCTGCTGATGCCGACATTGTTCCACAGGCTGGAAAACAGTAGAATCGCCGGCCAATACTCCGGTGAAGAATACCAGCTGACCGTCTCCGCACCTGCATTGCTTAACATGCCGTTGATCAAACCGTTGTCTGTCGCCAGCAGCGCAAAGACAAAATACGAGGCAATCACCCACGAAATGAAGCGCGGCAGCAGCAGCATGGTCTGATAAAACTTGGTCAGCGCACTGCTGTAAATTTCGAACATCAACCACGCGACAAACAAGGCCACCATCAGACCGGCGGTAATAAAGAGGATATTCAACAGTACCGTATTGCGGGTGGCTCGGATGGCGGTATCGGTGGCAAAGAGGAACTCAAAATTCTTCAGGCCGATGAAGTCACTGCCAAAGACCCCTCGCCGCGCCTTGTAATTGGTGAACGCGATCCAGATGCCGAACAGCGTGACATACTTAAAAATGAAGATCCACACCAGCGCCGGTAAGGCCATGAAGAACCAGACCATATTACGGCGAAAACGCTGACCCTGAAGGCCTTTTAGCCGACCACCAAGCAGGTTGGCTGCTGGCTGCTTCAGCGGCTCAGTCACCGGCAATCCCATAAATTCTCCTAGAAGTGGCTTGTTCCAAGATCTCTATTGAGCCACAATTCTTTATCACAGGCACAGGTTTGTCAAATTTCTTACCTGGTTGGTTGATGGCAAATTGCATTTTACGGACCTGCACTTCCGCCCGGTAAAAACGGCGACCGCACATTTTGCAGGCGTGCCGGTCAAAACCCGGCGACGGCGTATCGCCAACTGACTGAGCAAATTGGTGAATTTTTTCCGGTTAGGCGGTGTTGTACCCCTGCCCTGTTTCCAGCAGGCACGCGCCGCATCTAGTCCCTGAAGTACGCGGTCTGGACAAAGCGGATACCCGCCAGAATCTGCTCGACGCGCTGTGGCGTCAGAGTGCCGATGTAGTCGCCCAGACGGTCCGGCGCGACAGACGCGGTTTTAGATACCTCGACGACGCTGGGCCGGGACAGGTTGGATTCGCCAGCTTCCAGCAGCACATTGCCGGGCAGACTCACCCGCTTGATATTCGAGGTCAGGGCGCAGACCGTGACAGTATCGACATCGTTGTCGGGCACCTGTATGACCACATACGGGTGCGCGATACCTTCTTCCGGGGCCGGTTGCAGCCAGTAAATATCCCCCTGCCGGATATTCATGGGGTTGAGGGACTCAACTGCTCGACCAGCGTGTCATGGATGGTGCGCCGGAACTCATACAAGCCGTTGAATGCGCGCCCGTAATAAACCGCATTGGTCAGCGTGGCGATGACCAAGCGCCGTTCCGGGTCAATCCACAGCGAATTGCCGGTAAAGCCGGTATGTCCGTATGTGTGCGCGCTCATCCGGTCGCCTGCGTTGGCTCCTTCCCACGCCCTGATCTGCCAGCCGAGGCCGCGCCGCATATCGCCTGTGCTGGCATGTTCCTGCGTCGCCAGTGTCATTGTCTCCGGCGCGATGTTCAGCCGTGTGTCCCGGTCCAGCCATGCCTGCCCCAGTGCCGCCACATCGCGCGCCGTGCTGAACAACCCGGCATGCCCCGCCACGCCCCCTACCCCACAGGCATTCTCATCATGCACTTCGCCCCACACCCAACGCTTGCGCCACATCGGGTCGTCTTCGGTTGGATGAATGGTGTCGCGGCTGCGTCCGGCCCGCACCGGATTGAATACCGGCGAAGCCAGTTTCAGGGGTTCAAGGACATATGCCGCAATCGCCTCGTCCAGTTCCATGCCAGAAAGCCGCCGCACCACCTCACCCAGCAGCAGCAGGCCGAGGTCACTGTAACGCACCACATCCCCCGGCGCATCGACAAACGGATAGTGGCACAGGGCGTGCAATGCGTTGTCCCAACGGGTATACCGGCTCACAGGCTCCGGTTCATCAGGCGGCGCAGGCACCGGCCCGGCAGCGTTGTAAACATCGCGCCAGGGCGCTAACCCGGACGTGTGCGTTAGCAGATGCCACAGCGTCACCTGCCGGGGGTCGACAGTTAACCCCCTCAGCCCGTCCGGCACCGGCAGCGGTTGCTTGCTGTGAGGGTCGAGGCCACCATCGACCGGGCGCGGACCGGACTCGCCAAATTCCGGGATCAACTCGACCAGCGGTGTGTTGAATTCAAGCATTCTTGCATGCAACAACACCAGCAACGTTGATGTCGTAAATATTTTTGTGATTGAGGCCAGATCAAACAGCGAATCGGGTTGCGTGAGCAGCATGTTTTTTTGCGGTTCCAGGCAGCCCCATGCCTGATTCAGCACCACTTCGCCATCATGAATGACCGTGATAGCCACGCCAGGAAACACATGGCCGGCACCGGCCTGCATGATCTGGTCGACTTGTTGGTAGGAAGCTGGTTTAAGCTGGTTGACAAACTGGCTGGAGGGGGTATCGGCAAGCGCGGGCAAATTGGCATCCTCATTCGTAAAGTAGATAGGCAGCGACATCACGGCGAAACTGCTGACTGTCAGCATCCCAACCAGCGGTCAGGCGCTCCCATGATACGCCATTTTCGATTCCGTGACGATAGGTTTCGGAACCCATCAGCCGGTCAAAATGATAAACCGTCCCCGGCTCGACTCCGTCCGTCTGCGGCGGCAGCCAGCCGAACGGTGCCGGGTACAGGCCGTGGATCACCTGAATGACGCCCAGCCATGTTTCAACAGGCCGCCAGTGGTCTATGTCGGTGAGATGCGCCTGCACCCCGTAACAGGTCTGCCCGGCCCACTTGCTGGCGGTCGGCTGGAAGACGTGCGGGCGAAAGCGCACCCCACCCCATGCCATCGCGTTGAGGACATCGGCCAGTACCAGCCCGTCGATCCAGGGCGCGCCCACAACCTCGAAGGGCAGCGCAGTCCCACGCCCTTCAGACAGCGTCGTGCCTTCGACCAGACAGGCACCCGGATACTGCCAGAGCGTGCTGAGATGCGGCATATTCGGTGACGGCCCGACCCAATGCAGACCGGTTTCCGGCCAGCGCATGGTACGCTGCCAGCCCGCACACCGGATCACATCCAGTTCTGCTGGCGCAGGGTTCCAGACCGCGTTAAACCAGCGTGCCAGCTCACCCAGCGTCAGACCATGGACAATGGGCAGCGGCACCCGCCCCACAAATGACGCCAGCGCAGGTTCGAGCAGCGGCCCGGCCACCTTCTCACCCCCCAGCGGGTTGGGCCGGTCCAGGATCATGACGCGCACGCCCTGTTCGCCAGCCGCCTCCAGAATGTGCGTTACGGTCCAGGCGAACGTGTAGAAGCGCACGCCAATATCCTGAATATCGCACACCAGCACATCCAGCCCGTGCAGCATAGCGGCGTCGGGCCGGTACGACTCCCCATACAGGCTGTAAACGGGTAAACCGGTTCGGGCATCGGTCTGGTGCTGGATACGTTCGGCATCGGGCGCCGACGCGGCAAAGCCATGTTCCGGCGCGAACAGCGCAACCACGCTCACTTCCGGTGCATCCGTCAGCAGGCGATAGGTGCTGTTCAGATCGTGTGTGACCGCCGCCGGGTTGGTCATGAGGCCGACGCGCTGGCCGCGCAGACGAGCAAAATTATCCTCACGCAGCACATCAATTCCGGGGCGAACAGCGTTCAAGTCAACCTACTCCATTGCGGTATCACACGTCGGGTATAATACTGTGTAATCGAAGCCATGAACAATTGCCGCTATGGAAACCAAGCCCAGAATTCTGCTCGTAGACGATGACGAAGCCATCACCACGATGCTGACTACTTTCCTCAGGCTATCGGGGTTCGACATCGTGGTTGCGCCCAATGGGCAGCAGGCACTGGCGCACATCGCAGCCAACAAGCCAGATATTGTCATACTGGATGTGCTGATGCCGGGCCTGGATGGGCGGGAAATCCTGCGTCATCTGCGCCGTGAAAACAACTGGATTCCCGTCATCCTGATGACTCAGCTGACCGGCACCGCCGAGCGCATCATGGCGCTGGAAGAAGGCGCAGACGACTATCTGAACAAGCCATTTGACCCGCAGGAACTGGTGGTGCGCATCCGGGCGGTGCTGCGCCGCACCCAACCGGGCACCCGCTCGCTCAGTGCGGCGCGACGGCTGGCCTGTGCCGGCCTGATGCTGGATCGCAGTTCCCGACGCGTGTATCTGGATCAGAACGAAGTGCCGCTCACGCCCAAATCGGTGTCCATTCTGGAATATCTGATGCTGCACACGGATGAGCTGGTCTCGCGGGAGCGGCTGCTGGACGCGGTCTGGGGGTGGGATACGGCCATCGGCGTGCGCTTTGTCGATACCCGCATCGCCGAACTGCGAAAAATCCTCAACGACGACCCTGCCGATCCGACCTATATTGAAACCGTGCCCGGCATGGGGTATCGCTTTGTCGGCGTGGTGCACGAAGGTCAGGGATGAGCAGACGCAAATGGTTAGGCATTTTACTGCCGCTGGGTTTGGGGCTGGCAGGCATTGCGCTGGTGCTGCGGGTCAGCGTGATCGACAACCTCATCCTGCTGCCTGTTGATTTCGATGTCCTCATCCTCATTCTGGGCCTGAGCCTGGCGATCTTCGCCGCCTTAAGTCTGGTGGTGCGCGAAACGCTGGACCGGATGCACCAGCAAAGTTTCGAACAGGCGCAGCGGCAGGCCTTTGCCGAGCACCGCCGTTTTCTGACACGGCTCGATCATGAACTCAAAAACCCGCTGACCGCCATGCGCGCCGGGCTGGGCAGCCTGTCCCTCACGCTGGTCGATGACAAGCAGCAGCAGCTTATCAAGACCATCGAACTGGAAGCGCTCCGCCTCAGCAATCTGGTCAATCACCTGCGCAAGTTATCCGAGCTTGAAATCGTCCCGCTGGAGATTCATGCCATCCCCACACAGGCCCTGTTTGACGAAATCATGGAGCTGGAACGCGACGCCATGGCCGCCGGTCAGCGCCAGTTTAGCCTTGAACCACCCCCCTACTGGCCGACGCTCATTGGCGATCAGGACCTGCTGCTGCTGGCCCTGCATAATCTGCTCGACAACGCGCTCAAATACACCCACCCCGGCGACCAGATCACGATCCGGGTCCGCACAGATGGCGTTGATCTGACCGTACAGATCGAAGACACGGGCATGGGCATTGATGACGCCGAACTGCCGCTGGTGTGGGAAGAGTTGTATCGCGGCCAGCAGGTGCGTGCCATTCCGGGCAATGGCGTGGGGCTGGCGCTGGTCAAAGCCATTATCGAACGGCATGATGGCGAGATCGACCTGCGCAGCCAGCCGGGCAAAGGTACCATGGTCACCGTTCACCTGCCCCTGCGGTAAACCTCGTTTTTGTAACCCCCTGTTTCAAAACCTGAACATGTCTGTCATCACCCTGCCACAGGCGGCGTGTATGGTGATTATGAACAGAAATCCACACTGGCCGAAGGTTTTTTACGGAGAACACCATGAAATATATTAAAATTATCATTGCGCTGCTCGTTATCGTCGGTGTCGCCTACTGGGCGTTCGACTCGATACAGGCCTCCACCTATTCCGGCGATCAAGTTGAGTTCGCCGCCGGAAGTGGCAATATCGTCAGCGTGACCCATCACGCCGATGAAGCCCTCGCTCTGGACATGACGTCACGGTCCGGCTTTGCGGTCACCAGCCCGAACGCCGATCTTTCCGGCAGCGGCACCAGAGACACCAGCGTGACCCCGGCGGTCTATCGCTATGTTGTCGAGCTTCCGGCAGGTACCAGCGAACTGCGCTTGACTCGCGGCTCGAACGTGACCTTCGACCTGGAAGGCGCCAGCCCCGCCGAAATCGTTGTCCAGCCTATGGATGCCGAATCCGCCCGCAATACGGTTATCATCGCCTTGGTGGTGATACTGGCGGCGCTGTACTACATCTCCAGTTCGGTGCAGCATCGCTGGGCGCGGTCCATTATTCAGAAAGTTACAAGCGGCGGCCAGCGCCAGACACCAGCCAGCCAGGCCAGCAGTTCCTGATTGATCTCATATCACCCTGACTTCTGGCCCGTTGCCCTTATCGCTCTCTCCGGTTTTTCAGTCCCCCCGACAAACTGGAAGCGATAAGCCGCAGGGCCAGAACCACAGCAGCCCGGTCAGCCCTCTCCTGTTGATCGGGCTATTTTTATCCTAAAAGCGGTACAATAGGCCGTATTGTATTGATGCAGACAACCCATGAAAAACTTCCTATCCAACCCCCGACAATTCATTGATCGCATCGTCCTCGGCGTTGTGCTGGTTTTTGCCGTGGTGGTCGTGTTGCTGGCGTCGTCGCTGCTGCGGCAGGCCCAGTTACAGCAGACCTTCAACAACACCAGCCTCGAACTGCGCGAAAACCTTGAGGAAATGCAGTCGACCACCGAGGAGCTTCAAGAGACGATCAACCTGCTGCAAGCTGATGCCGTTGGCGAAGAAATCGCCGCGCTTGAGCTGGAAGCGATTGACCAGCAGGTCGAAGAACTGGAGGAGCAGCTGGACGAAATCGAACAGGCCCTCGCCGATGTCGAGCCGATCCTGAGCGAAGAAACGGCCATCGACCCGCCGGCTTTTGTGGCCGATACGCAGGATGTCGAAACGCTTCAGACAGAGATCAACTGGCTGTTCCGGCTGTCCGCCTGGATTATTGGCGCTGCCAGCGTCATTATCGCGCTGATTGCCTACCTGGTCCTCAACCCGCGCTTTGGCAACCGGCGGCGGCGCCCGCGTCCAAGCCCGGGCTGGTCAAGCCGAAACGACTAGATTTACCTGCGAGTCATTCATTCTCATGCTCGATAGACCCGACCTTTCCGACGAACAAATTCACGTGTGTTTGCTGGATACGTATGGCCTGCACACGACTGGCATCGAATTTCTGCCCCTGGGCTATGATGTCCATGCCGGGGTGTACCGGGTCCGCGATGCTGACGGGCACGCTTATTTTCTGAAAGTGCGCCACGACACGGTCTATGAACCCGGCATTCACGTCACCCGCTACCTGAAGGCACAGGGCATGTCGCAGGTCGTCGCGCCTTTACCCACGATCAATGGCGCGCTGTTCGGCCAGATTGAGTCGTTTGCCGCGCTGCTGTACCCATTTGTCACGGGGGAATCCGGCATGGATGCAGGCCTGACCGATGCCCAATGGGTGACATATGGCGCGGCACTGCGAACGATTCATGAAACCCGCCTGCCGGATGATCTGGCACATACCCTGTCTACCGAGACGTTTGTGCCACATGCGCCGGCGCTGCGCGTCCTGCGTCAGTTCCAGCAGCGAGTCGAGCAAGAGCAATTTGACGACCCGCTTCAACAGCAGCTGGCGACCTTCTGGCTCAATCATCACGCCGCTATTCGCCATGCCATCGAACAGACGGAACGGCTCGGCCAGCGGCTGCAAGCGCACCGGCTGCGTTTTGTGCTGTGCCATGCGGATATTCACACCAACAATCTGCTGCTGACTCCTGCGGGTGATCTGTATATCGTGGACTGGGATCAGCCGATGCTTGCCCCCACAGCGCGCGACCTGATGTTTATCCTGGATCGGGGCATTGGTTTTGGGCCGGACGAACGGCAGGAGGCGCTGTTTTTTGAAGGCTACGGCGCGGCGGAGGTCGACCCGATGGCGCTGGCTTATTACCGTTATGAATGGCTGGTGCAGGACCTGGGGTCATTTGCCGAGATGGTTTTCTTGCGGCATGATGTGAGTGAGGCAACCCGGCAGGATTCGGCACGGCTGTTTATGGTCCAGTTCGCGGCGGGCAATCTGGCGGACATCGCCCGCAAACTGGACGAAAAGATCTAGAAAACCACGACGCGCACCGGTCGACCCGGAACCAGCGCGGGTTGAACCCATCCGTTACAAATACCGACACCAGCGGGGGTAAATCATGACGACCTGGATGCTTGTTGAAGATGACCCGGACCTGTACGACATGCTTCATGACATGATCGAGATCATCGGCCATCAGGTGCTGGGGTTCACCAGTGGCGAGGCCGCCGCCGCATGGGTGCAATCCGTCAATGAGCCGGAAGCCAGCGACGATCTGCCCGAACTGGCCCTCATCGACGTGCGTCTGCCGGGCAAGGTGCATGGGCCAGAACTGTCGGCCCAGCTTCGCCAGCACCCGGTCCTCAGCTCCATGGCGATTGTGCTCATGACCGCCTACCGCCTGTCGGTGCAGCAGGAAAGCGAACTGATCGCCCGCGCCGAACCGGATATGATGCTGTACAAACCGCTGCCTCCCCTGCCGGAATTCCGCCGCAAGCTCGAAGACCTGCTGATGTAACCGAACCCTTTTGCCCATTCCCGACCCCCATGCCATAATCAGGCGACTTTCGGAAATTGAATCACCTGAGGAAACCACATGACACTGAAATTCGGATTGGGCATGCTAGCCGGGCCGCCCAAAGGCCAGCTCGACAAATGGATGGATGATCTCGACACGGTGCTGCCACAATTCGCGGGCACATTCGAAAGCCTGTGGATGACCGATCACTTCTTCTGGCAGGACGAACCCACCTACGAAGCCTGGACGGTGATGGCCTATATGGCCGCCCGCTGGCCGCAGTTCAAGATCGGCCCGATGGTGCTGGGCCAGAGCTACCGCAACCCGGCGCTGCTGGCGAAAATGGGCGCGACGCTTCAGGCAATCAGCAATGGCCGCCTGATAATGGCGATCGGCGCAGGCTGGAAAGAAGACGAATATCGCGCCTACGACTACCCCTACCCCCGCGCCGGAATCCGCATCGAGCAGTTGGACGACACGCTCGAAATCATGAAGCGCATGTGGACCCAGCCCGGCCCGGTCACGTACGAAGGCAAACACTATAAAATCGTCGATGCCTGGTGCGAACCACGCCCGGACCCGGTACCGCCGATTATGGTGGGCGGTGGTGGCACCAAAACCATGATGCTGGCCGCCCGACACGCCGATATGTGGAACCTGCCCGACGCCAGTTTCGAGAAATATTCCGACCGGCTGAACGTCCTCAAGCAGCACTGCGAAACCATTGGTCGCGACCCGGCGTCCATCGAATACACCTGGTTTGGGCGGCTGGGCGTTGCCAAAACAGAAGCCGAAGCCCTCGCCCTCAGCAATGGCCGCTGGAACCCATCCAACGCCTTTGTTGGCACGCCGCAGCAGGCCATCGACCTGATGATGCCGTTCGTCGAGGCAGGAGTCAGTTACTTCATGCTGGAAGTGCTCGGCCTGCCGGATTCTGATACAGTTGGCATGGTGCTGGAAGATGTGCTGCCGGTGGTCCAGCAGGCATAAAGCCCGGACGCAATCCATTGCGTCCCTACAGCAGATACAGACATATCGATACGGGCGTGCAATGTCAACCGTTACCCGGACAGGCATAATGTGTCATTGCATCCGGGCTGATTTGCGAGATAATCTATGCGCAATGCAGGGTGATGAGCATATTCAAATCCCTATCCAATAACGATTGCAAATACCTCGCCCCACCTCGCGCTGCTCGGCTCCCTTTCCGTGATGGATAGAGAGGGAAAAGACCTTCACAGGCTGGCAAGGGGTGAGGTATCTGAAACAACACACGCTATCCCACAACAACGCAACAGCACCTTTTGCTGCAACTGGTATGGAGGACTTCGGCATGGGCATCGTAACATCAGAAAAAACCAGCGCACTCAGCACAGATATCCGGCTTCTGGGCAATCTGCTGGGGCAGATTATCCGCGAACAGCATGACGACGACGCCCTGGCAATGGTCGAGCGTATCCGCGCCGATGCCAAAGCCCGCCGGGACAATGCAGACCCGTCCCGCACCCACACCCATGACCTCGCCGCCGCCATTCGCGAGCTGGACCTGGAAGCACGCGAAATCCTGATCAAGGCGTTCAGCAATTATTTCCAGCTCATCAATATTGCCGAAGATCAGCAGCGCGTGCGGGTGCTGCGCGAGCGCGAAGCCGACAACGCACTGGACGAATCTGTTGATGCGGCCATCCGTCATCTGCATGATGCCGGTGTCACCGCCGACCAGATCAAAACGCTGTTCGATCAACTGCGCGTGCGGCTGGTGCTGACCGCGCATCCATCCGAAGCCAAGCGCAAGGAAGTGCTTATCAAGCTGCGGGCCATTGCCGCAATGATCGCCCAGAGCGACCGCCAAACGCTGCTGCCGCGCGAACAGGAACATATGGAAGCGCAGCTCAAGGAAGAAATTGAGGAGCTGTGGCAGACGCCCACCACCCGCGCCGTGCGCAAGACCGTCGCCGACGAAGTGGATTTTGGCCTGTACTTCCTCACATCGACCATCATGGATGTGGCACTGGATGTTTATGACGACATCGAGCGCAGCCTCAACACCTATTACCCCGAAGCGGACTGGTCGCAGCCACCCGGCCTGCTGCGCTATGCGTCATGGATCGGCGGCGACCGCGACGGCAACCCCAATGTCACCTCCGATGTCACCCTGCAAACGCTCAGGACCCAGCGCGAGGCGGCCTTACAGGTGTATCTGGCCGAAGTCGCCCTGCTGCGCGACCACCTTACCCAGTCGGTTGACGAGGTCGATGTCTCCAATGCGCTGCTCAAGAGCGTGCAGGCCACCGGCTACCCGGACGAATATTATCCCGGCGAGATTTATCGCCAGCAGCTCGACATCATCTGGCAGCGGCTGAAAGATGACGAATACCGCGACAGCCGCGAACTGCTGCACGACCTGCTATTGATCGATGACAGCCTGCGCCATAACCGGGGCACGCATGTGGCCAACGGCTCGCTGCGGCGGCTGATCCGTAAAGTGCGGCTGTTCGGCCTGCACCTGATGCCGCTGGACATCCGCGAGGACGCCCGCCTGCAACTGGAAACGCTCAACGAACTGTTCCGCTACTATGGCATTACCGACGATTATGCCGGGCTGCCGGAAGCCGAAAAACAGGCCCTGCTCACCCGCGAAATTCGCAACCCGCGCCCCTTCTTTCCGGTAGATACCAGGGGATTTTCCGAGATCGCGCAGCGCGTGATCGCCACCTGGCGCATGATCGCGGAAGCGCACCAGCGCTACGGCACCATCGTCATTGACACCGTGATCGCCAGCATGAGTCAGCAGCCCAGCGATGTGCTTGCCATGCTGTTGATGGCCTGCGAAGTCGGCGTACAGGACGACATCGAGATTGTCCCGCTGTTCGAGACGATTGATGACCTGTACAACGGGTCAGAGATTATGAAAGTGCTGTTCGATAACGAAACCTACTGGCAGCATCTGGAAGCGCGCGGGGCGCGGCGCGGGCTGCACCAGCAGGTTATGATCGGCTATTCCGACAGCAGCAAGGACGGCGGTTATCTGGCGTCCAACTGGCACCTGTACCGGGCCCAGCAGCTGCTGACCGAAACCTGTGAAGCGCACAATGTTTCGCTGCAACTCTTTCACGGGCGCGGCGGCAGCATCGGGCGCGGCGGCGGCCCCACCAACCGGGCGATTCTGTCGCAGCCACCCTCGTCGCTGAAAGGCGGCATCAAAATCACCGAACAGGGTGAAGTTATCGCCTATCGCTACACCAACCCGGACATTGGCCGCCGTCATCTGCACCAGATTATGCACGCGGTCCTGCTGGCCATGGGCACACCGCAGGTTGCCGAAACGGACATCCGGCCAGAATGGCAGGAAGCGATGAGCACGCTCTCCGAGACCAGCCGCCGGGCCTATCGCAATTTTGTCTATGAAACGCCGGGCTTCCTCGATTACTGGTATCAGGCCACGCCCATCAACGAACTGGCCCGCCTGCCCATCAGTTCACGCCCTGCCAAACGCGCCAGCCAGGGCGGTTTTGGCTCGATCCGCGCCATTCCCTGGGTGTTCTCGTGGATGCAGAGCCGCGCCATCGTGCCAAGCTGGTTCGGTGTCGGCACCGCGCTCCATCATTTCGTCGAACACAACGGCATCGACCTGCTGCAAGGGATGTACCGCGAATGGCCGTTCTTCCATGCTGTCATCGAGAATGTGCAGCTGGATGTCGCCAAAGCCGATATGGGCATCGCCGAGCTGTACGCCGCGCTGGTCACCGACGACGCCATCCGCAGCAAAATATTCGGCGAAATCAAAGCCGAACACGAACGCACATGCGATATGCTGTGTCAGGTGCTGGGCCAGACGGAACTGCTCGATAACGCGCCGGTCATCAAACGCTCCATCGAACGCCGCAACCCGTATGTCGACCCGCTGAACTTTATTCAGGTGGCGCTGCTGGGTGAACTGCGTGACCTGAAGCCGGAATCGCCGGATTATGCCGAAACGCTGCGCGCGGTGCTGGCGACCATCAGTGGTATCGCCGCCGGGATGAAAACCACCGGGTAATTTCATGTAGATGCTGATACCGGACGGAGCAAGATCAATGAAATGTGTCATCTGCAAACAGGGCGATACGCGGCCCGGTGTCGTGACTATAACACTGGAACGCGGCGCAACCACGCTGGTTTTCAAAAATGTACCGGCACAGGTCTGCGCGAACTGCGGCGAAGCTTATGTAGATGATGACACCACTACCCAACTGCTGGCAACTGCCGAAGCTGCGGTGCAAGCCGGTGTGCAGATCGAAGTACGCGAATTTATAGCCGCATAAATATCCGACCTAACATGCTGCCTGAGTACCTTCGGGGCGCAGGGTCGCAATCGACGTGTCGCGAACACCGTTGGTCTCGAACGAATCGCGGGCGATCCAGCCGACATAACGCATCTGTGGGGATTGGACATACACGACGTTGAGCCAGTGATACCCATCGGCTTCGACCTCCAGTGAACCGGGGACGCGCAGCACCTCCGCATTGTTCGGCACCCGGTAAATCTGCGGCGCATCGACGCTGGCATCCGACCGCATGCTGAGGGTGTTATCCGCCCGTGCGCCGGAATATGTCGTGTAAACCTCGCACTGGTCGCCCAAACCCGGCGCGCTCGTCGATGGAATGTCCGTCAGAGGCAGACCCGGCAGCGGTGCCAGGCCGGACGACTGCTCACCGATCACGGTAATCGTCGCCAGCGGTGGCGAAGTCTCGGTCGGGTTCAGGGCGTTCAGGGTTGGGGCCGGTGTCGCGGTTGGGCGTGTCGTGCTCAGGTTACACGCGATGCTGGTTGTGATGATCAGAAGCAGTAGTGCGGTTTGTCGCATAAAGTCTCACCTGGTTTTTGTTCTATTCTAGGCCATCCACCTTCAAAATGGCCGGGCCACCTTGCCTGTATTACGGCCTTTCCAGCTCAAAACCTGGGCGGTTTATGGCCATCAACGGTGCATAATCTGGCACGCGACGCACAGAGATCACCAACCAACGTGTCAAGCTAACCACCATACCTCTCCAGGAATGGGATTTTTAGCAGTTGTGTTGGCCGTCTCGTGTGCAAAAAGTGAGAGGGGCCTTATCGGCCCCTGTATTGTCAACGAAGGTGGTTATTTACCGGTATTGGCGTATTGAATACAGTCGCCCTGATTTTTGAAACCACTGCCATCTGCCCGGCGAAGATTGCGCCAGCCTCCACCTTTGCACGCGTCCTTCGAGAACCCGCTGCTCGGTGGTGGCGGTGGCGGCACAACGACGGATCCGTCATCATCATCGTCGTCGATAATGACACCACCATCATCATCAATGTCGATGTTAATGATGATTATGTTAATGGCGACAATCACAATCGTATTGCCGGACGTCGTGCTGGTACCCTCGACCCGCACAATGTCGCCAATTTCAATCTCCAGCAAGATCGGATCATTCGGGTCCAGCTCAATGTCGATGTTGAAGATTGTGATGATATTGATATTGATCGCCTGCACCGGGCCTTCGATGATGATCGTTATCGGGCCGTCGGTTTGTTCATCATCCGTAAAGTAGTGCGCCGAGTCAGAATCAGTCACCATCAGGTCCTGATAAATTGCGGTCACCGTTGCGGTGTTCGCATGAGTCCGGGTTGTGGCAAAGGGGCCAATCACACACTCAAAGCCAGCACCCGGTTCAAGACTGGCGGGGATCGCGCAGCTGCTGGTATCCAATATGTTATCGCTCAGGGCAATCGCCGTTAACGGCACATTGCCATTGTTGGTGACGACAAAGCGGAAATACGATTCGTCATCCGGATCAACGTCCAGCCCCGGCGCATGGTCAGCATCCTGCCAGCCAGCCTGATCGACCGAAACATATTTTTCAAGGTCAATTGAGGGGCGGTCACCACCAAAATAATTCGCCGAATCGCTGTCCTGAATTTCAACCCCGTCCGCCACAGCCTGAACCGTGGCCATGTTCGTATGCTGTCCGGTGTCTGCGGCAAAGGGGCCAATCATACACTCGAAAAATGCCCCCGCTACCAGCGAATCCGGCACGACACAGGTGCTCAGATCATACATGTTGTCCGTCAGCGTCAGATTTGTCAGCGTTGTTTCGCCGATATTGGTCACCACAAAACGGAACATCACCGGCGTTCCAGGTTCCAGCTCCGGTCCGGGAATCGCGTCGGCATTTTGCCAGGTGGCGTTATCGGTCGAGATCAGTTTTTCAATCTCTACCAACGACGAACTGCACCCGGCGCCCGGCAGCAGCGCGCTTTCAAAGCCATTACCGCCCTTCACGGCAACCGTCACCTGCCCCAGCGGCACCTCCCCGGCAAAGCTGATCGCATACAAACGCGACTCCGTTGTCACAAGTGGTATATCCCATTTGATGCCATCCACCCCGGTTGTTGGGTCGGTGCCAAAGCTAACCGCAGTGGACGGGCTAAAGCCAACAACTTCCAGTTCTGGCGAACACGTCACGATCTCAACATCAAAATGGCTCAGATCAGGCGGTGTACCGGTCCCGGTCACGACATAGCTAAAGGTGGTCTGGGTGCCGTTGAATACCCGCCCCGCAAAACTGACCCGGAAACCGTTGATCAGCACGCCGCTACCATCATCAGGCGTCCCCGGCGCGGGCACGTTCACTACAATGATGACCTGTACCGGGATAATGGCACTGGTATCACCCACCGCAACCAGATTGCCGGACACTTCCAGGATATCGCCGACGTTCACATCCGCCAGAACCGGATCATTCGGGGTGAATTGAATGTTCAGGTTGAAGATAGTCACGATGTTTACATTGACGGCCTGAACCGAACCGCGCAAAGTAATGATCGGGGAAAGGATGTTCGCGCCCGTCCACTCAACAGAATCGGCCACCAATCCACCCCCATCTACCGCATCATTGATCTGCGCCGACACCTTCACCACGTCGCCGGGTTGCAGCGTCGCCAGTAACGGATCAGCGTTATCCAGCGTGATCTGGATATTGGCAATCGTAATCACATTGACATTGATTGCCTGGATCGGACCTTCTAGCACAATCACGGCGGAATCATCTTCCGGCGTGGCCTGCGAGGTACCTTCTCCCATCACCGGCGATAATCCCAATACGCCGATGATGATAAGCGCCATAATCCTGATCGCGACTTTCGTAACCATGTTTTTGCCTCTAGGTCTCATTCTGAAATCAATCGTTTCACAATTGTAAAACCGTACCTGGGCCTTCAATGTTACAGATCAGGCCGGCGTATCAGGACCAAAGTAACAACCATGATCAATTCCTTGACAAACATTCCCGGCTCATGTTACTTTCCCGGTAGAGTACCGGAACACTATTTGAAATAGATTGTGAACGAAAAAAATTCTGTTGCCATCCAGGATGTGGCGCGGGTGGCCGGCGTTTCTGTTTCGACCGTCTCGCGCGTCCTCAACGACCGGCCCGATGTGGCAGAAGGTACGCGCCAGCGTGTCAAATCGGTCATTGCCCAGCTCGGGTATGCCCCCTATGTGCAAACCGCAGACCGGGCAGACCGCCGAACGCTGGCTATTACCATGCACTACCCCATGTACAATCCGGGCGCCATTGTTTCGGACTCTCATCCAACCGGCTTTTTCGGTGGCATCGGCCAGGCTGTCCGCGAAGAAAACATCCATCTACACACCATCACCACCAAACTCAGCGCTGACGAACTGCTGACGGCCTGCCGTGAACAGCAGATTGACGGCGTGATTCTGCTGGAAATCGTGCAGCAGGACTGGCGGGTGGATTTACTTCGGGAACAGGGCATTCCCTTTGTGATGGTGGGCCAGCAGGCGGATAACACCGGCCTCAGCTTTGTCGATGTCGATCACTTTGTCTACATGCACCGGGCCTTCGAATATCTGATCGAACTGGGTCATCGCGAAATTGCGTTTTTGAATTATTCTGATCAGAAATTGCAGGAAGGCTTCAACCCGGCGGTCCAGTCGTTGCAGGCCTATACCGGTCTGTGTCGCCAGCATCAGATCACGCCCATACACCGGGGAGTCAGCTTTGATCCCCAGACCACCCAACACACCGCGCTGTCGATGCTAACGGACCACCCTGCTATCACCGCCGTGATTACCGCCTTCAGCGCGGGAGCGTCCGGCTGCATGCAGGCGTTGTATCAGCTCAACCGCCGTGTGCCGGAAGACGTCTCGATCATCACCACGCTGGCGACAAATCACGAAGCCGATATGCTGGTCCCGTCTCTCAGCGCGCTGAACTTCCCGAATTATGAGATGGGCTACCGGGCCGCCCGCATGCTGATCGACCGTCTGTGTGGCGACCAGACCGGCGTGGAACAAATCCTTTTCGCTCCTCAATTGATCGTCCGGCAAAGCACCGGCTCACCCAGGCAGCAGTAGAGAAAACATAAATTGGCATTATTCGGACTGTATGAATTATAATTTATAATTGGTACAACAATCACTCAGGGCACTTTGAAAGGGGGTGATGCGGCTGACGAAACACGCTAGACACACCGGCATTTGTATCCAAGTTAAATTTTGGGAGATTGACTCATGCGCAAGACCACGTCTCGTTTAACACTCTTGTTTTTTATTCTGCTGCTGGTCCTGTCGATTGCACCTTTCAGCGTGCTGGCACAGGCCGAAGTCGACGAAAGTATGACCGGCACGATTGTTATCTCGATGCTGGGCGACAACCCGCCCCAGGAAGCGGTTGATGCTTTGATTGCTTCCTACAACGAGATTCGCCCGAACGTCGAGGTGATCTGGGAAAATCCCGGCCTTGGCGCAGCAGAATATCCGGCATGGCTGGGGACCCAGCTCGCCGTTGATGACCCGCGCCCGGACATCGTTTCCGGCAACTACTTCGGCAACTATCAGGGCTACCTGAACTTCGATACCGTTCGGTTCCTGACCAACCCGCACACCGACCGTATGTGGGCCGAAGACATCGACTGGGATTTCTATCGCGGCCAGAACACCTTTGGCGAACGCATTATGGTGCCCACCCGCGCGGTGCACATCAACTGGTTCTACAACACCGACGTCTTTGAAGAGCTGAGCCTGGAACCGCCCACAACCTGGGAAGAATTCGGTGCGGTTTGCGATGCAATCGCCGAAGCCAAACCGGAAATGGCCTGCGTGACCGCCAATTATCAGTGGCAGGTGCCGCAGTGGCTGAAGCATGTCGGCTTCGATCAGTTCCATATTGACTGGGTGGAAACCGTCCGTGCCCAGCCTGGGGACTGGAACTACAACCCGGATCTTGACGGCAGCTTCACCTATGACCCGGCTGATCCGTTCATCCACACCAAATACACCTACAACCGCCAGCGTTACTACCAGGCAGTCCGCGATGGTGTGCTGCGTTTCGATACGCCGCAGGTCGCCGAAATCGTGCGCCAGACCTCGCTGGTGTTCCCGAAACACGCGGTTGCAGATTTCTTCGTCATCGGCGACCCGTACCCACGTTTCATCGCCCAGCAGGCCGCCATCATGTTCAACGGCACTTGGGCCCTGCCCTCGCTCCAGCGCGACATGGAAGACATGACCGCGGAACGTCTGGAAGAACTGGGGCTGTCGCCGGATGATGTCCAGTCGTTTGGCTGGAGCACATTCGAGATGCCCTCGATTGAGCACGAACTGGTGCTGACACAGGCCAAGACCGTGGAATCCTCAACGGGTGAATATGTCAGCATTGTGGACAAGAGCCAGGCCCAGACCGATCTGACACTGGATTTTGTCATGTTCTGGCTGTCCAAGGCCGGGTACGGTCCTTACAACGAAGCCCGCATCGCCAATGGTGGCGGCGCTTCTGGTCCGCTGCGCATCATGGACGTGCAGGATCCGCCGGAAATTCAGGTCCTGTTCGATAACATCCAGTTCCTGGGCAACGCCGAAGCCACCTTCCCCAGCGAGTTCCTGTCGTGGGGCGGCGCGGACATTCAGGTAGAAGCCCGCGAAATCTGGAAGCAGGGTCTTGAAGGGACGATCACGCCGGAAGAAACAGCGGCACAGCTTCAGAACCTCGTCGAAACCAAATTCGACCAGATTCTGGAACAGATCAACCTGACCAACGAAGACCTGGACAATCCTTCACGTCAGCCGGGCAGCTGACGCAGCCAACTGATAGCACACGGGGATAGGCCTCGGCTTATCCCCTCATACTGGGGCCCATGGCTCGACGGCAGTGCAGATTCGCACTCCCCTGGGAAGTTTCGGTAACAGACCGGTTCATCATGGGCCACCGCGTTGTATAGACTGTTGTTTCGAACTAGAGGAAGTGTTTATGGATACAACGCCTCGTCAGGATATGCTGCCACTGGCGGCGGGGGCCGAACGCCGCTATAACCGGGTAGGGATCATCGCACTGGTTATCCTGCTGGTGTTGGCTGTGGCCGGGAACGTGGCACTGCTGGCAGCACTGGGCGGCGACAGCACCACCCTGCTGGAAGGCCGCACCGAAAACAGTGATGATTACGGCATTGTCCACTTTCTGGACCCCAACCGTGCCCTGGTCGGCACCCTTTCCAATCAGTTATTGCTGTTGAATGATGGCGAAGTGGTGGCCGAAGCCCCCTTCACCACCCCCATTACCGGTATTATCGCAACACCGGATGACTCGACCATCTATGTCGGCACGTCAGACGGCCAGATCACGATGCTCGATGCGCAGTTGAATGTGCAGGGCGAACCGCTAGCCGTCAACGGGCGCGTCGTCGGCCTGAAGGCGCTCGGTGAAGATGGTTTCCTTGTCGGGCATGGCATCGGGCCGTTCAGCGACCAGTACTGGGTGACGCGCTATGCCTATGGCGCAACCGAACCCGACTTTTCCACCCGTGTTGAATTCACGATCAGCGCGCTGGATGCGTCGGCGGATACGGCGTTTTATGGCACAGCCAACGCCCGTACCGGTGCAATCTCGCTGGCCGATGGTGAAAAGCTGTGGTCGACCACTGTCTCGCGGCCCATCACCAAACTGATCGCGGTCGATGAAGGCGGCGTGCTGGTCGGCGACGAACGCGGCAACCTGTCCCTCATCAACAGCGCGGGCGAGGTCAGCTGGGAAGTCAATGTCACGGGCTACCAGTTACGCGGCCTCAATTATGACAGCACCACCGACACCTATTTTGCCGGTGACTCTGAAGGTGACCTGTACGCAGTCAACAGCAGCGGCGAACCGATGCTGACCATGACCGTGGCGGACTCGAACATCGAAGGCATCTACGCACTGGAAACCGGCCAGAAGATCATCGTGCCACGCCGGGGCAACTGGCAGACGCTCAACCCCGCAGCGCTCAGCGGCGCAGGCGCGGCCCAGCAGGTCCAGACAGCCCAGCTCGCCTTTAACCTCGGTACCGTTCTGGCGCTCATCATTGCAGCCGTCTACACCATCGAAAAACTGCGGTCACGCACGGGCAAGCAATTGTTCCGCATGTGGCGCGGGCGCATCGGGTACTTCCTGCTGCTGCCCTCGCTGATCTTGATCCTGGTTTTCGGCTACTACCCGGCCTTCATGGCGATCTACTACAGTTTCACCAACTTTTCGGCGGGCGGCGTGGTCGAGTTTATCGGGCTGGATAACTATATCCGCATTCTGACACAGGATCGCTTCTTCGGCATCGGCTTCGGCAACATGGTGCTGATCGTCATCACCAACATCATCAAGGTGATCACCATGCCGCTGCTCATTGCGGAACTGATCTTCTGGCTGAAAAACGAAGGCCGGCGCTACCTGTTCCGCACCCTGTACCTGCTGCCCGCAGTCGTGCCGGGGCTGGTGATCGTCTATATGTGGCGCATGGTATACGACCCCTACGACGGTCTGCTCAACCGGCTGTTGCAGGTCTTTGGCGTCAATGCCAGTACCGCCTGGCTGGCCAACGAACAAACCGCCCTGTGGGCCATTATCGGCGCGGGCTTCCCCTGGATCGGCGCATTCCCCCTGCTGATCTACATGGGCGGCCTGCTCAACATCAACTCGGAATTGTTCGAGGCAGCCCGCATCGACGGCGCGAACTGGTGGGTGCGTTTCTGGCGCATCGACTTCCCGCTGCTGCGGCCCCAGACCATGCTGCTGGTGTTCTTCGCCTTCAACGGCGCGGTCAGCGGCTTCGAGCATATCTTCGTCTTTACACGCGGCGGCCCCGGCATCGCCACCTATGTGCCCGGCCTGCAAATGTACTTCCGCATTGCCGAGGGCGAATTCGGTTATGCGTCTGCTATCGGGGCGATTCTGTTCATCATCGTCTTCATCGGGACCCTCGTACTTGTCGGCAACAAGCGCTTCGCCATAGCGCTGGATAATGACTGATTCCGGAGGCTGTCATGCAAAAAACTGACACGACCGTACACACATCATCCATTGGCGCGCCGACTTTGTTCGAGCGACTGCATGCACGCGGCATCAACCCGAACAAGATGGCCATCTATGCGATGCTGATCACCTTCCTGATCATGACCTTCTTTGTGCTGGTGATCATGTTCAGCATGTCGCTGCGGCCAACGGCCCTCATCTATGTGGATTTCTGGGGCCTGCCAGTACCGCCCACTTTCGTCAATTACCAGCAGGCGTTCGGCGCGTTGATCGGCCCAATGCTGCGGACGATTGGCGTTGCCTTTGTCTCCATCGTCGGCATTACCGCCCTTGCCTGCCCGGCGTCGTATGCGCTGGCCCGCGTCAAGTTTCCGGGTCGCAGGCTGATCCTGGTGCTGGTGCTGGCCCTCATCATGATTCCCGGTCCCATTCAACTAACGCCGAATTTCATTCTGGCTAATGAGCTGGGTCTGCGCGGATCTTTGTGGGGGCTGGTGGTGTTCTATATCGCCGGGGGACAGGCTTTCGCCATCTTCCTCATTACCACCTTTTTCCTCAACCTCGATAAAGAGATGTTTGAGGCAGCCCGCATCGACGGCGCGTCCGAGATTCAGGCGCTGCTGCGCGTAGCGATTCCGCTGGCCTGGCCCATCATCATGACCGTCGCTATCCTCAACTTCCTGAGCATGTACAGCGACCTGATCTGGCCCAGCCTGATGCTGCCCCGCAGCGAACAAACCCTCATGATCGCGCTGCAAAACTTCGACCAGCAGATCGGCGAGTTTGATGCCCGGCCCGACCTGGGCATTCGTGCGGCGGGTTACAGTATCGCCGTCATCCCGCAGCTATTTCTGTTCGTTTTTGCCATGAAATACTTCATCCAGGGGTTGACCTCTGGCGCAGTGAAAGGCTAACCATGAGTACCCTGAAAGACAGCATTGCAACCTGGCTGGAATCAGCCGAGGCGCATCTGAGCAACGGCGGCGTACAGACAACCGACCTGGAATCGCTGCGGCAGCTTGTGCAGAAGGCCCAGCCCCGGCAGCGTCTGCTCTACCTGCACACCCGTGGCGGTTCGGTGCAGTCCCCCATCATCGGCATGGCCGAACACGAGCCGGTAGCCGGTTTCGAAGACACCCTGCGCACCCGCGACGACTGGCCCTACAAAACCGTACACGACGCCATTGTTGACGGCTGGCAGGTGATTCATTTCCCGCAGCAGATGGCGCCGTTCAACGACCGCGAACTGGATTATGTTGGCTACGAATTTATTTTGCAGAAAATTGAGGAGGTGCTGGAATGACGGACATGGTAAAAACCCCCGAAGCTGAACTGCTGGATGATGCCGGCGTTCAGGCATTTATCGTCAACGGTTATATGCTGGTCGAGACAGATTTTCCGGCATCCTTCCACGAATCGATCTGCGAACAGATTGACGCAGTCATGGCCCGGCGCGGCAACCCGAATGACGACATTCTCGACGAAGTGCCGGACCTGCAAAAAGTCTACGATCATCCCAAGGTGCGCGGCGCGCTCATGAGCCTGCTGGGCGAAGACTTCAAGATGAACTCGCACCGCCACTGCCACTACTCCGGCTCCGGCGCGCGCGGCGGCCACTGGCATCAGGACAGCCTGAACGTGCGTCATCATCAGATCTGGCGCGTGCTGGCGATGTATTACCCGCAGGACGTAACCGAAGATATGGGGCCGACGGTGGTGCTGCCCGGCACACAGTATCACAACACCCCCACCGCGCTGATGTCCACCTACATGAACTTCAAGGATCAGGTCGCATTGTCCGTCAAGGCGGGCACCGTCGCCATCACGCATTACGATATCTGGCATGCCTGGATGCACAACACCAGCGGCAAACACCGCCGGATGCTCAAGTTCCTGTTCGACCGCACCACCGAACCGACTCAACCAAGCTGGGACACGACGCCGGATTCAAGCATGTACCTGGGGGTTGGCTCGACCTGGCTGGCCATCGACGACCAGACCGCCGCCTACAAGCACCGCGTCATGTGGCGCAATGCCTGGCGCTGGCTGCGCGGCGAACCCGTCGAGGAACGGTAGCTCGCACCAGCTGAGGAAGATGAGTTCAGAAATCCCGGCAGATTCAGATACCTCACCCTTGCCAACCTGCGATTGTCTGTCCCCTTTGAGGGGTGGCAAGCAAAGTGAGACGGGGTGAGGTATTTGGTGACGGCGGGATATTCATTCCCTAATCTGATTTTGCTGATCCAAAAGGACTCACACGAAAGCGCACAACATGGCAGACTCAAACAATAAATGGTATGGCGACGAGCTGTACTTTGGCTTGCACTACGATCTCCACGCCAACGCCAATGACACCGACCTGGGGACACGTGCCGACCCGGAAACCCTGATCCCGCTGCTGAAGTTGATGAAGCCACAGTGGGTACAGACCGATTGCAAGGGCCACCCCGGCATGACAAGCTGGTTCAGCGAAGTGCCGGATGCCACCGTCAGCCCCGGCACCGTCAACGATGCGATGGCCGGCTGGCGCGCCGCGACCCGCGAACTGGGTATCCCGCTGCACTGCCACTATTCCGGCATTTCGGATACAGCCGCCTCGATGAAGCACCCGGAATGGTGCGTCGTGGAGAAAGACGGCACAATCCTCGACGGCAACGTTGCGGAAAGTTCCTTCCCGCCGCGCAATGGCATCATGTCGCCCTTCGGCCCCTATGCCGACAAACTGCTTATCCCGCAGATGCTGGAACTGGTCGACCGCTATGGCGTCGATGGTTTCTGGGTAGATGGCGAAATCTGGGCGGTGAATGCCGACTACAGCGACACCGCCAAAAAAGCCTTCGCCGAACAAACCGGCATCACCGAGATTCCGGACAAGGTCGGCGACCCGAACTGGAACACGTGGATGCAGTTCCAGCGCGACGCCTTCCACAACTACGTCACGCATTACTGCGATGTCGTCCACGACCATAATTCGAACGTTCGCATCTGCTCCAACTGGCTCCAGACCTTCCGCCACCCCGGCGAACCCAACGTCCCAACGGACTGGATCAGCGGTGATAATGTCTGGGTGTGGGGTATGGATGGCAGCCGCTGCGAAACCCGCTTTATCTCCACCCGTGGCAAACACTGGGACATCATGCTGTGGGGCTTTTACAAAATCGGCCCGCTGCACAACTGGCGCATGCCCTGGGTTTTCAAACCGGTGCAGATGCTCCAGCAGGAAGCCTCGGTCACACTGGCTATGGGCGGCAGTGTCCAGATTTACGAACATGGCGGCAAGCTGCGCGATGGCGATCTGGTACCCTGGCGCATGTCCCGCATGGGCGAAGTCGGCGAATTTGTACAGAAACGGCGCGAACTGTGCCAGAACACCGAAACTATCCCGCAGGTGGCGGTGCTGCACTCCGAACATCATTACTACACCGACTTTGAACGGCCCTTCCCCTTGCCCCGCGAACGCGGCACACCCGTGCAGGCGGCGACCTTCGCCCTGCTGGAGAATCACTTCGGCGTCGACATTCTGGACGAATGGGCGCTGCTGCCGCGCATCAACGACTTCAAGCTCATCGTCGTGCCGGAACGCTTTAACATGTCCGAAGACATGGTGCAGGCGCTCAAGCAGTATGTGGAGCAAGGCGGCAGTCTGCTGCTGACCGGGGCCGAAGTGTATGACCGTTTCGGCGCGGACTTCATCGGCGCGGAAAGCATCACGGTTGAAGAAGACGTCGATTATCACGTGCCCGCCCGCAGCGGCGCAGCACCGATCTACAGCAAAACGTGGCGGATGCTGAAGCCCACCAGCGCGATCAGCAATGGCCGGGTGCTCAAGACGGCGCGGCTGGATACACATCTGACAGAATATGCCGCCGCGACCATTAATCAATACGGCGAAGGCACCGTCGCCTATATTCCCTGCGATGTGTTCGGCTTCTTCTATGACACCCGCTACCCGCTCATCAGCGAGTTCATCGGCGAGCTGGCGCAGCAGATCACCGGCAAGCTGCCCATCCGTTATAGCGGACCCACCGGCGTCGATATGGTCCTGCGTCAGAAGGATGACCGCACGCTGGTGCATCTCATCAACCTGACATCGGGCCTGCCGAACAGCCCCAGCGCTGGCGCGATTGACGAAATCCCGCAGATCGGACCCATCACCGTCGAGATCGACCGGGCAACCCCTCCAACCAGCGTGGGCCTGGCCTTCGAGGACGGCGCTTTCAAATGGACCTACCAGCATGGCACCATCATCGCCACGCTGGACCGTCTGCACATCCACGCGGCTATCGTGGTGGAGTAAATGCAGTCTCAGGACATCCGCTACGGCCAACGCATCATGACAGCCACGCTCTCGTTTCGGGCGTGGTTGTCCCATCGAGTGTCATTTGCCCGGCTGATTCAGTATTCACTGCTCATCACATTCCTGTTTCTGTCGATGTTCGTGATGCTGATTACGCTGGGCATTTCGCTGCGGCCCCGGCTGGCGGTGCAGGTCGATTTCTGGGCCTTGCCGCTGCCCCTCTACTGGGATAATTACCGCTGGGCCTGGGCCTATCTGCGCCAACCCATGATCAATACGCTGGTGATCATCGGCAGTTCACTGGTGGGCATTCTCGTTTTTGCATGTCCCGCCTCGTATGCGCTGGTTCGCATCAATTTCCCCGGCAAGAACCTCATTTTCTATGCGATACTGGCCTTCATCATGGTGCCCCCGGCCATCCTGCTGACGCCCAACTTCATTCTGGCGGTGCAGTGGGACCTGAAGGGCACGGTGCACGGGCTGATCCTGTTCTATATCGGCAGCGGACAGGCCTTTGCCATCTTCCTGATTACCACCTTTTTCCAGAGCCATGAGCCGGAAATCTTCGAAGCGGCCCGCATCGACGGCGCATCCGAGCTTCAGGCGCTGCGGCGGATCGCTATCCCGATGGCATGGCCCATCCTCATCACCGTCTGTATCGTCAACTTCCTGACGTTTTACAGCGACCTGGTGTGGCCTGCCCTGATTTTGCCGCAGGACGTGCGCACCGTCATGCTGGCCCTCAACCGGCTTGGTCCCGTCTCTGGCGCGGCCAGTTTCCTGCTGGCGTCGCTGCCGCAGTTAATTCTGTTCACGGTCGCCATGAAATACTTCACGCAGGGCCTGACCAGCGGCGCGGTCAAAGCGTAGCAACCGTTACAAAGGTGGTGTAGGGACAGCCCCTAGGCATCACGTTATCCGCCGCCAGCAGCTCAAGCAGCTGGCTAGCAAAAGACCTTGAGCCTTGCTGAAGCAGGCGGGTCTAGCCCCCTCCGGTGGGCTTGCTTTTCTTGGTTAGCCGTGTGGCTTTAGCCCTCGGCGGCAAAAGACCCTGAGGGTTATGTTTTGCTGTCTGGCAGAGGACAAGAAAGGCCTCCTTACACACCGGCGTCGCATTCTGATTTTGAATGATTGCTTCTCTGCGGCCTGCCCAACATCCTATAAACCGGTATAATCAGATCGACTTTTACTTACAGGTTCATGACGTATTCAACATCACGGAAAGCGACCGCTAATCTATGCTCACCGAACAACGCAACCCGAAAAGTATGGGTATCGACCAGAGCCCGACACTCGAAATTCTGCAAATTATCAACGAGGAAGACGCCACTATCGCCGGGGCGATCCGGCAGGTGCTGCCCGCCATTGCCGAAGCGGTCGATATGATCAGCGAACGGATGCGTAACGGTGGGCGGTTGTTTTATACCGGCGCGGGCACCAGTGGCCGGTTGGGCATCCTCGATGCGGTGGAGTGTGTGCCAACGTTCAGCGTCAGCCCGGAGCTGGTGCAGGGCATTATCGCCGGAGGTGAGGGCGCGGTGGTTCATTCCATCGAAGGCGCGGAAGACAGCCCCGAAGGTGGTCGTGATGACCTGATCGCGCGCAGTCTGACGGCGCAGGACGCCGTCGTCGGCATCGCCGCCAGCGGACGCACCCCCTATGTCGTCGGCGCCTTGAACTATGCCCGCCAAATTGGCGCGGGCACCGTGGGCATCAGTTGCAACGCCCCGGCCCCGGTGCTTGATACGGCGGACATTGCGATTGCCGCGCTGGTCGGGCCAGAAATCCTCACCGGCTCAACTCGCCTGAAGTCCGGCACCGCCCAGAAGCTGATCCTCAACATGATCAGTACCACCACCATGATCAAACTGGGCAAGGTCTATAACAACCTGATGGTCGATGTCAAAGTCAGCAATGCCAAGCTGGCCGACCGCGCCCGGCGCATTGTCAGCGAAGTTACCGGCCTCAGCACCGACGAAGCCGCCGCCCTGCTGAACCAGACCCACAACGAAGTCAAACCAGCAATTGTCATGGCCGTGCTCGGCGTCAGCGTGGAAGAAGCCCGCACCCGGCTCGACGCGGCACAGGGGATGCTCGGCGCAGTAATCGGCCAGCGCTGAGACGGCTATCGCGGCGTTCTAATAGGCAAATGACGGCCACTGGAACACCAGCACCGCCGCCAGAATCGCCAGATTGATTAGCAGGCCAATCGCGCCCTGATTATCCAGCGCCCGCGCCGTGCCATCCCATAACAGCACAAAAGCAACCGACGCGAACACCGACGCGCTGACAATCAACGCACGCCACCAGGCTTGCTCCAGAAAGAACCCGGCCCCACCCAGAATAAAGCCGACAGCAGCGACCACACACGCCACGCTTGCCACCAGGCGAACCGGCTCGTTACTCAGCAGCCTCGACAAAGCCCACGACCCATCCGGCCAGCTCATGCCCGGTTGAAGCTCAAACAGCCGCCAGCTTTGGCCGAAGTAAAGCAGATAAACCACGCCGTGCAGAACCAGAAAAAGACTGATCACAACCTTCAGCATCGGACACCCCCATTCTGGAAAAGTGGTCATGCAATACGCTTGAGCAGGTTAGCGGAGTCAGCGTCCGGTCGCTCATCCATCAACGTTCAATACCAGCGTAGACGGTGTCCCATATAGATGAATAGTGATCAATTACAGGGTGCTTTGGTGAAGAACCGCAGTATTGCGCACAAACAAAACCCGCCGGGACAAAGATCATCTACGGCGGGTTATGGGCTCAAGATGCGATTTTGTCTCAGCCGGACACAGGTTCTGTGACCTCCGGCGGTACGTCGGTTGGCGGCAGCGGCGTCGGCGTAGCGGTCGCTGTTGGGGTGAAAGTCGCCGTTGGCGGGACCGGCGTAACCGTTGGTGAGGGCGTGGCGGTCCACGTTGGTGTCGCAGTCGGCGTGGCCGTTTCGGTGACAGCGGCGGGTTCCTCTGTGCCTTCGACCGTTGGTTCTTCCGTGCTTGCTGCGTCTGTCGCCGTAGGCGCGACCGCCACTGTCGAAGTAACCGTCACAGCAGGTGTCGTGGGGGCCAGAGTCGGCTGTGCTGCCCCGGCTGCCAGCATGGTCAGGCCGCTGATACCACCCTCATAGATCGCCACCGGCTGCCAGTTACTACCGATCGGGAAGCCAAAGTTGGCGTCCAGCGAGCCGCTGTTGTTCGTCAACTGCCACAGACCGTCCTTGTAAATGCCAGCAGATTCGCGCCCGTCTTCATTCCAGTCACCCACGACCGGCTGCCAGCCCGGCTGACCGAGCGCAAACGGCGCGACATCCGCCGCTGCCGGTAACTGGTTACTCAGCAGCCACAGGCCATCCTTGTACAGCCCCACCGAGGCCGTACCCCCGGCGTCCCAGTCCCCGGCCACCGCTTTCCAGCCGGGTTCCGCCGGGCCATAATTAAAGCTCATTTGTGCCTGCCCTTTTGTGGCTGTCTGACGCAGCAGCCAGATGCCATCCTTGTAAACGCCGATACCGTCGCGGCCATCACCGTCCCAATCGCCTACAATGGGCTGCCAGCCGGGTTCCGCCGGGCCAAAGACAAAGGCATAATCCAGCGCACCACTGCCGGTCGCATCGCGCAGCAGCCACAAGCCGTTCTTGTAGGCGCCAATGCCATCGGTACCGTTGCCATCCCAATCGCCGATCACCGCCGTCCAGCCGGGTTCCGCCGGGCCGAAAGCAAAGCTGGCGACCGCCTGATTGTTCTGCGTGCTGTCCCAGAACTGCCACAGACCATCTTTGTACAACCCAACGATGTGTGTCACCGGGGCCGGGCAGCTGCTCGTGGTCGCGTTGGCGACCGTCGAATACTCGGAGAACAAACCACTCTGCGACTGATAGCGAATCCGGTAGGCGTAGTTCGTGCCGCAGTTCAGATTCGTATCAATGATGCTGGTGACATTCGCCGGGGACACCGGAAGCGCCGTCCATGGCCCGCCACTGGTCGAACGTTCCACGTGGAAACTGTGGGTATGGCCTGGCATATAGTCTGTCCACAAAAGCTGCATGGTGCTGCGCGACAGTGGCGTTGCGGTGATGCTGTTCGATGGCAGCGGCGTTGAACAGTCAATGGTCGAGCCGGACTGCACAGGCGTATAAGCCGACAGCGCGCCATCATGATCCCGCGCCGCCCGTACCCGGTAGCTGTGGTTCACGCCGCAGACCACCACATGGAAGGTGTGGCTTTCGCTGTTGGCCGCTACAGCAATCACAAATTTCCAGCTAACGCCGTTATTGGTCGAGTGTTCGATCCAGTAAGCGGTTTCGGTCAGATTCGTATCCGTCCATGTCAGATCCGCTTGGCCGGTGAACGGGTCCACATCCAGTGCGAAATTATCCGGCGGCAGCAAGTCAGCACACGTGGGCGTCGCCGTTTCGACCGGGGTATACAGCGAATAGTAATCCCCATTTTCGTTATAAGCCCGCAGCCGGTAATCGTAGGATTTGCTGCACAGGAACGTCGAGTCGTGATACGTCACGGTTGCCCCGGTGCCACCTTCGTCAGTGGTAGCCAGGCTGGCGATCTGCGTCCAACTGCCCTGCCCCGCCAGCGACCGTTCGATCAGCCAGTGGGTTTCATCAATGGAAACATCGATCCACGACAGTTCAATATCCACTTCCGTGTTGGCTGTGGCGGTCAGGTCCTGCGGGGTGGCCACATACAGGATTGCTTCGGCACAGGCCGAAAATTCCGATGTGTTACCGCTGGGGTCCGTTGCCGTCATGGTGACGAATGATCCCGAATCAACCACAAGTGGGAAAGTTTGGTCGAATGTGGCTGTCCCGCTGGCATTGGTCGTCACGTCCACCGCGTCCAGCAGCCAGCGCCCCTCGCCATAGCCAGATGTGTCACAGGCGTCGCTGTTGAAAAATTCCAGTCGATAGGTGGTATTGGCCGCACTGTTGAGCGTACCCGTCACCTGAATATTGGTCACGGAAGCCGCGACCGTGCCGATAACCGGGAAGTTTTGCAAGCCATTGGCCCCGCTGTCGCTATCGCCGGAGTCATTGTTGGTGACGCCGTTCGCGCCCAGGTCGATGCCCAGTCCGCCATTGCCCTCGATGAGGTTGGCCGCAATCGTGTGAACAGTGCCGCTTTCGATATAGACGCCATCCGCACTATTGAAAGCGATGAAGTTGCCTTCGCCCTCGCCGGTGCCGCCAATCGTCGTTCGGACGCCGGATTTCACCCAGATACCATGTTGGCCGTTGGGCAGCGAAATTTGTGGCACATACCCCTGCCCGCCGCTGTCATCCACAGTGCCCATGCCGATCAGATTCGCCTGAATGACCGTATCCTGCGCATTGGTGATGACGATGCCGCTGCCCGTATTGCCACCAATCAGGTTGCCCACCAGCAACGCCTGACGCGCGCCATTGATGTCGACGCCATTCTGTCCGTTGCCCAGCGTGGCATCAACCGCCCCGTTAAGGCCAATGGCATTGGCGATCAGCACGTTGTTCTGGGTGATAGAATTATCCAGATACACCCCGCTGCCGGTGTTGCCAGAGATGATATTGGGCAGTTCCAGGCTGCCAATATTGTTGGAATCCGCGCCATTACGGATATGAACCCCATCACCGGCATTCGCCAGTGCTGCCGTTGCGGCCAGGTTGGTGCCGATCAGGTTGCCGGTGACCATGTTGGTATCACTGCTCTCGCCGGTTATATAGACACCGCTGCCACCATTCCCGCTGATCAGGTTCACCGTGATCAGGTTATCTTCGGCGCTGGTCAGGCTGATCCCGTGACTGGTGTTGCCCAGCGCAATGGTACCATCCAGCGTCGCGCCGATGTTGTTGCCGATGATCGTATGGTTGCGTGCGTCGTTGATGGCAATCCCGGCCCCACCATTCCCCGAAATCAGGTTGCCGCCTGTTTCGCTGCCGATGGTGATAGAGGTTGCATCTGCCACCACGTAGATGCCGTTCTGTCCGTTTGGAACTTTGCTGGTCCCGGCGGCATTGGTGCCGATGAGGTTACCATCAATGGTGTTTTGGCGGGTTTCGCTGTCGCCGTTGACTTCGATGCCCTGCTGCGTATTACCGGAGATGACGTTGCCTTCACCGGGGTTCGGGCCACCGATCTGGTTGTGCTTGGTGTCCTTATCCAGATGAATGCCGCTTTCGCCGTTGGCAATGGCATAGGTACCCGTCACATCCGTGCCGATGTAATTGCCCTGTATGATGTTGTAATCCGCTTCGACCCCCGGATTAGCCGTTGTATCCGTAATGCGAATACCGTCACGGCCATTGCCGGAGATCAGATTGCAAGCGCCTGTACAGGGGCCACCGGACGTGGTCCCCTCCGCCCCGCCGATGATGTTGTCGGCGTGACCGATTTGAATGCCATAACGATCGTTGCCCAATGCGGCTGTCCCGCTGGCGTTGGTGCCAATGTAGTTGCCCTGAATGGTGTTGGCATAAGAAGTGATCGCATTGCCGCCGATATAAATGCCGTAATCGTCATTTCCAGAAATAACATTGCGGTCTGCTGCTGTTGTGCCGCCGATCAGATTATCGTGACCTGCCGCTTCAACACCGTTGGACCCGTTGGGCATCGCAGTATTGCCGGTCACGTCCGTACCGATGTAATTGCCCTGGACAACATTGTCATTGCCGATCAGGTTTACCCCATGCGAGGGGAAACTATGGATAACCAGACCGCGAATCACAGCGTTCGAGTTCATGTACAAACCGCTGCCGATAGACAGTAGCGAACCATCCAGCACCACTATCGGGCTGCCGGCAAAGGTCGGCTGCGTGGTGGCATCGATCACCAGATCGCCAAAAGCAGGCAGGGCTGTCGTCGGCCTGATTGTATGTGGTGCGCTGCCGGGAATATTGAACAGAACGGTCTGCACACCATCGAGATTATTGGCGACCGTAATCGCATCTGCCAGGCTGCAATGCGCCGCACAAACGCCGTCATTGGTGGCGCTGGTCGTGTTGACAACCAGGATATTGGGGTCCACCTCGACGTCTTCGCAGGCGGAAAATTCTGAGGTGTTGTTATCGGGGTCGGTGGCGGTCGCCGTGATGAGCTGCCCGGCGTACACAGAAGCAAACAGATTTTCCGTAAATACCGCATCGCCGCTGCCATCGGTCGTGACATCCGCCGCACCCAGGTAATACTGCCCTTCCCCATAGCCGGTGGCGTCGCAAGCATCATTGCTGAAAAACTCCACGCGGAAGGTTGTGTTCGGCGTGCTGTCCAGCGTGCCACTGACGGTGAACGTATTCACTGATGCCTCGGCGCTGGTCAGTTCCGGGAAATTCTGTGCGCTATTAGTGTCGCCACTGTCGTTCGAAGTTACGCCATCCGTATAGATGTCGATACCCAGCCCGAAGATGCCCGCCGATTGCGCGACGGTGCCATAAATCTGGTTGCCCAGCACGCCATTATTCGGCGCATTCGGAACCGGTGTACCGCCGATTGCCACGCCATAGTCGACACTGTAAGCAATGACGTTGCCCGCATTGGCTTCGGTACCGCCAACCATATTGCCGGTACCCGAAATAAACACTGTCGGCGATTGATCCGTGCCGTTGCCAATTTCAAGCGTCCCGGTCGGATCAGTCCCAATCATATTTCCCTGAATAGTGTTGTTATCGGTGTAAATATGAATGGCGCCACCGATATTGCCAGAAATCACATTCCCGGCTCCAGCTTCAGTACCGCCGATAAGGTTGTTCGATGCCTGAAATTCACCCGAACCTGTGAGTTGAATCCCGATAAGCTGATTCTGATTGGGCATAGCAGCAGTACCCGCCAGAGTGGTACCAATATAATTGCCCTGAATCGTGTTCGTCGTTGAGGCAGAATCCAGATAGATACCAATACTGTTACCCGAAATTAGGTTTCGTGCGGTACTGACCGTCCCACCGATCAGACTATCGGTTGAATCACCGAGAAAGATGCCGTTCTGATCAGAATCATCGCCAAACGCCTGTGTTCCGGCTGCATTCGGCCCGATCCGATTGCCTTGAATAGTGGTTCCGGTTGACAGCACAACGGTAATGCCGTTCGATCCGTTAGCCGAGATGACGTTGCCTGCACCGCTGATCGTGCCGCCAATCAATATGTTGGTGGCATCCTGCATAAAGATACCGCTATGCCCGTTGTTCAGCGGCGCATTTCCAGTTAGATCAACGCCGATGTAATTCCCCTGAATGACGTTATCTGAAGGCGAAGAATCACCTGAAAGCTGGCATATCTGGATACCAGACCAGGAGTTCCCCGAAAACACATTGCGGGTTAATGCCGACGTCCCGCCAATCTGATTGTCATCAGACGAGCAAATTTCGATACCGTAGGCATTGGGCGCGGCGGTCAGTCCATCTGGCTCGATGCCGAGATAATTACCGGTTATCGTATTGTTGCCGTTTTCATACAGCGCAATACCACTACGACCGAAGTGATTAATGACAAACCCGCGCACGGTGCTGCCGCCCCCAGTGATTTGCAGGCCGATGTTATCCGCATCGTCCGGTGCATCAACGTTGGTACCATCGATTTCGATCAGCGGGGCCCCGCTGTAACCGGGCTGCGTCGTGCCATCAATCGTCACCGGGTCGGTGATGGTCGGCAGCGGATCGGTACCCAGCACAATTGTCTGTACGCCGCCCGCACCGATGTCGAACTCGATACTTTCGCGCAGGCCGGTGGTGCCATTGGCCACGATGATCGCTTCGCGCAGGCTGCAATGCGTCTCATTGCAAACACCATCGCTCACGTCATTGGTGCTGTTGACCACCAGCGTTGGTGGTGCGATCAGGATCAGCGCGTCATCTACGTCGATGCGCGGAATGGTCCGGTTAATGCCGTTACGGGTGTCCAGAATACCCACGCCTGTACTTTTCAGCGCATTCAGAATTTCCGCATGAGTCAGGTCGGGCCGGGCCTGCCGCAGAATCGCCCATGCCCCTGCCACATGGGGGGATGCCTGTGAGGTGCCCCGGCTGTAGGCGTAATTGTCGTCCGTAATCGATGACGCAATCCACTCGCCGGGGGCCATCAGATCAAGGATGGTGGCCGTCTGCGAAAATGAGGAGACCGCATCCGTTGTCGAAATGGTCGACCCCACACTCACAATGTCAGAAATACAGGAAGGCGCGGCGATCCCATCGACAAACTGCCCCGACCCGTTGTACGCACCGTTCCCCGCCGCCGCGATGGTCGCCGTGCCGAGTGTACGCAAATCACTGACGACCGCTGTCATGGACGGAATCTGACCGTTACAACTGGATGTAAAACTGCCGGACCCCAGACTCATGTTAATCGACGCCAGGTTGATACTCTGCGCCTGCAAATCGTCGTGAATCAGCTTGAGATGATTGAGCGCGCTGATCTGATCCGTCGTGTACGACAGCACACACGGCGCGGGCCGACCTGCATAAAACTGGCAGTCGAGTTCGGCATTGAAGCGCGAGAAGACCTGCACGGCGACCACCGATGCGCCTCTGGCTACCCCGTCCGGCGCGGCCCAGATACCCCCCTGCCCGGCAGCAATCCCGGCGACATGGGTGCCATGCTCGCAGCCGCTTACCCCACTGCACAGGGTCGGCATGGCGGCGCCGGGGTTATTGATCGCACCGGGGACTGTGTTACTGCCGCCGGGGCATAATGAACTGGATTGACCGCCGACGGTCGCTAAAGCAGATGAAAAGCAGGCTTCATGCACCACCTTACCGTTATCAAGGAACGGATGGGTCGAATCGGTGCCGGTATCCAGAATGGCAATCGCCTGCCCGGTGCCATCATAACCAAGCGCCCAGGCATCATCCGCGTCGATCTTCGGCACACTGTCGACCAGTGACGGTGCCATCAAGAGGTCCTCGACGATATACGTCACTTCCGGCGACTGCATCAGGTACACCAACGCCGCCTGATCAACCGCCAGCCCCAGCGCGGGGATCGTCCAGCGGTCCGACTGCGACAGCACCTGGACATTCATGCTGCTCAGGTTGCCGAGCAACTGCTGCTGTGCCTGCACGATGTTCGCCCGCTGGCTTTGTACCTGCGCGCTCGACAGCAGCCCCTCCGGCTGTACGGTCAGGTCAAGGCCGACAATGACGCGGACCTGACCCTGCGCGGCAGCCTTAGCGAACAGGTCTTCCAGTTCCGGCGGTACTTCCACTGGCAGCGGAGTCGGCTGTTCGATGACCTCATCGCCCAGCGTGACAATGCCGCCATCCAGCGTTAGCTGCCGGCCCCGCGCCATTTCCAGCACAGCCGCGCCCGTCACATGGGGCGCCGCCAGCGAAGTGCCGCTGAGGGTCACATAGTCACCGTCGCTGCTGGTCGTCACAATATCTCGCCCCGGTGCCAGCAGGGCGATTTGTGGCCCGGTAGAGCTGAAGCTGCTGATCTGCCGGTCCGGGTCAATCGACCCCACGGCAATGACGCTCTCGTAGGCTGCCGGATACAGCACCCCGGCCCGCCCGGTGTTGCCCGCCGCCGCGATCACCAGCACGTCATGGGCTGCGGCATAGGCCACCGCCTCGGCCAGCAGGTCGGATTCATCGGTGCCGCCCAGCGACAGGTTGATCACCTGCGCGTCATGATCCACTGCATAGACAATCGCCGCCGCTACATCCGAATAGGTACCGATGCCATCAGCATCCAGCACCCGCAGCGGCATAATGCGCGCATTTGGCGCAACGCCCGCGATGCCCTCATCGTTGTCGATGTTGGCCGCGATCACGCCGGTCACCGCGCAACCATGCCCCATCGCGTCCTGTGGCACGGCATCCTCTTCAATAAAGTCGTAACCTGCCTCAATGCGTCCGGCCAGGTCCGGGTGAGTGGCACAGACACCGCTGTCGATCACCGCCACATTGACGCCCGGTGTCGCATCCGGCAGCGTCAGCCACACATCCGGTGCACCGATCATTTGCACCCCCCACTGATCGGCGAAATAGGTGTCACTGGTCGGCACATCCAGCAGCGCCGTCACATAATAATCCGGCTCGCTGTGGACGATCACCGGCGAATCCGGCAGGGTTGGCGCGGCAGGAACCTGCACCACGACCGCGTTAAGGGCCTCGATCTCGCGCGTCACCGTGCCGTTGACGGTTGCCAGATATGCCTCGCGGTCGGCGCGGGATGTCTGCGGCGCGAACCGGATAATGCGGCGGTTCTGCACCGGTGCTGCCGGTTCAGGTTGAATAGTCGCGGTTGGAGCAGCTTCCTCAATCCCGGGGATGGTCGGGCTGGGTGATGGCACCGCCGCCGCCGCTTCGGGCAGCGCCGCCTGGGTGGGTAATTGAGGTGTTGGAGCCATGGAGGGTCTGGTCAGCAGCAGAATGACCAACCCGAAAAGACCTGCCAGCAGTACGATCCCAGCGAGGACAGCCATCCGTTCGTTACGGGTCACAGATTGTACTCCATCAAGTTATCACAGTACCCGGCCACTGCTGCGGCAGGTTCAACACAGGACTTAACGCCCGTTATACAGACGCCATCTCCTATTTTAATACGACACTCACCCAATGAAACGTTGTTTTTGGCATAATAATAGCGGACATGCAGCAGCAGGTGAATTAGAAAGGTTCATTTTCCCGGCGAAGTTTGCACCCACCAACGCAGATTCCACGTATACCCATCATATAAGCTATTCGATATTCCTAAATAGAGCCTCTCTTTCTAATTCACTTTTTTAAGATTATTTCAAAACTCAGGATACGACTGTATGCGGAACCTGTCGCGTTGGCACATGGGACTGCTGGTGATTGTGGGCATTGGCCTGTTTTTTTTGGCAACCGGCTATGATGCGGGCTTGCCCCTGTATGAAAGTGTCGACGAACGCCATAACCTCGATGAAATCTACATCCTGCGCGGCATCAAGGATGATCCTCTGTGGAAGCCCGGTTATCCCCCCGGCATCCTCTATCTGAATTACGGCGCACAACTGGTTACCGAAGCCATCACCGGCCAATCGGCATGGGATCAGGCCTGCATGGTCATTCAGAATGTGCGCATCACCGGCATTGTCGCCAACCTCATCACCGCCGTTCTGATCGCCCTGACCGCCCGCAAGCTGGGGGGTGATCTGGCCGGGTGGCTGGCGCCGCTGGCATGGTTGGTCGCCCCGCGTGTGCTGGCACAGGCGCAGTTTGGCTTCCCGCAGGTCTACGAAGCGCTGTCCTATGTACTGGCCCTGTATCTGGCACTGTTGGCGCTGGAACACCGGCGAACGCGTCACGCCCTGTTGAGTGTGGCTGCCGGGCTGGGCGGGGTCATCTTCAAATACGTCACGTTTCCGGCGCTTGGACTAGGAGTGGGGGCGGCGTTGTGGAACCTGCTGCGCGCCGACCGCCAGAATCGCAAACGCTGGTGGGGTGTGCTGGCTCTTCAGGTCATCGCCATCGCCCTGACCGCCATCGCCCTGCTGACACTGGGCGGCGTTGGGTCACTGGCCGGGTCCGGTCATGTCGAGACCAACGCCTTTTTGTCAGACGGGTTCGCCAAACTGGTCGATACCGAACTGGTCGGCTATATCTTCACGAATGTGGCGGGGCAGATCGGCCTGTCTCTGCTGGTGTGGTCAGCTCTGATTGTGGTCGGCAGCGTCCTCTACTGGCGGCAGGCGGCCCTGTGGCAGCGGCTGGGCTGGATCGGCACCGTCGGGTTGGGCCTGCTTCATGCGCTGCTGCTGGCGATGTACATCTTCCATCTGGATGGCATCGACCGCAATATTTTGTCCAGCAGCGGCGTCTTCGCCATCATCATCGCGGTGGCTGCTGTGAGCATTGCCCGCTGGCTGGCCGACCGGCTGAATCGCCCCACCCTGCAATATGTCGCGGTCAGTGTTTTCGCGGAGGTCTGGCTGGTGCCGCAGGTTATCGGCGCATGGGATTGGGTGCAATATCGCAGCCTGCCGGTCACCTATGCCGCGCTGGTGGAATGGACGGAAACCACGCTGCCGCAGGAAACGCTGCTCGTCAATGATAACCGACCGTTTATCCGCGACTGGAATTGTGTCAACTATCTCCCGCGGGAAATTATCTGGGATGCGGACCTGATGGATCAGCCGCTGGAATCATGGCTGGATCAGGGCGTTTACTACACGGTACTGGCGCAGTCCCGTGTTGAGGAAATGCGGGCGACCCCGGCGGGTCAGGCTTATCTGAATCAGATGACCCTGCTCGAACAATTCCCCCCGCCCGGCCAGGAAGATCAGTGGCGCTCGTGGCGGCGTGGCGAGGAAGCAGCAGTTATGGTCTACCAGTTATGGCCATCAGAACCGGAAATTGAAACGGACATCGTCTTTCTGGACGGCATCGAACTCATTGGGGGCAACATCGAAGGCAACGGGCTGGAACCCGGCAGTTCAGTCAGCGTGCAATTCTACTGGGAAGCCGCCGCCACCCCCCATGCCGACTACAACGTGTTCATGCACCTGACACCCCTGCGCGACCCCTCCAATATTCTGGCGCAGGATGATGGCCCGTTGTCTCGTATCGACCTGCGCACCACCAGCACCTGGGATGAACCGGGCGAAATCTTCATCAGCGACACGTTTGAACTGGTGATGCCACACGATCTCCAACCGGGCCAGTATCAGGTCAGCCTGGGACTCTACAACTGGCGCACCGGCGAACGCTTGCTGACGAACTACGGCACAGACTCGATTATTCTGCCTGTCACCATCCCAACGGAGTAAGGCATCAGGGCGTATCGCAGGCGGGTAGCGGTTCGTCTACATCAATCTCGATCACGTGCGCGTCGATATAGGCCGCCCCATTGGCCCGTGCCACCGAAACGCGATGATGGCCGTCACTGACGAAATAGGCATCGTCCACCTTGTACACTTCCACCGCAGGCAGCGGCTGGTCATGCTCGAACATCTCCTGAATTTTCATCCAGCGATGCTCCATGTTACGGCGGCGCGGGCGAAACTGCCGGTCAAAGTCCGCCCCACGCCCAACCGTGCCGATGATCTGATCGACCGCGATCATCTGCATGCCGCGTTCGTGCTGCCCGCTAAACCTGCCGTTGCGCATCACCCGGTTGAATTCGAGCAGCGTGCGGCAGCGGCGCAGCAGCGGATCAACCACCCGGTGCACCAGTTCCTGACGCAATAAACGATCAAAATTATTTAAAGCTGTCATGGTCCTTAGTCCCCACTGAAAGCCTGAACAGACATGGATTACCGCTACCATGCCACAATACAGCATGAACGCCGAGAAATCGCCGAGAAATTGATGTATCATGAAATCACCTTACGTTTTCAGTTGGCCGTTGATCAGAAAAGACAGATCGACATCCGGCTGCACCCGCTGAAAACAGAACATCGCGAACTTATATCCGGGGGGAAATTATGCCATTTACTGCCAGTATTCGTGGTTTGCCACATAACCCATCCATCATCGAGGTCAACACGCGCACCGGCCCATCCACCAGTTATGATGTCCCCCTCAAGGCGGCGGTCGGCGCAGCAGGCCTGGCCGTGCTGGATGTTCAGCCAGACGAAAATAACACGCGCTTTCAGGACAAGGTCTATCAATGGTTCCAGCTTGCATTCCCGGATAACCAGCGGGCCTGGGTGCGCGATGATCTGCTGGCGGTACAGGGGGATGGCGTCCGCTTTGGCTATGATGTCATCAACGAGAGCACCTTTGCCTTCGCCCTCACCCGCCGCGACGTTATCGCCCCCGGCGAGGAAGTCATCAATCCGCTGGCGGCGGTTCCCGCGCCCACACCGGCCCCTGCCCCAGCGCCGACACCCGGCCCCGTGCCTTCGCCTACCCCTGCCGGACCTGCCCCCGCAGCGCCGGATGTGCCTGCCCCTGCCCCCACCCCGCTGGAAGATTCTGAACGGGTGCGTTTGGCGGCCTTCAATATCACGGAAGGCTTCGAGGGCAGCGGCTACGACGCCTACCAGAATCATGACGCCGGTATCGTCAGCTACGGACGCTTCCAGTTCACACTGGCAGGCAGCGGCCTGGTCACGGTGATGCGCAAATACATCGAGCGATCCCGCAGCCAGATCGCCGCAGATTTACGCGCCGCCTATCTGGACCGCACCCAGAATCATGACCCCGGCCTGCGCCACGACATGCGCCTGCGCGAGCTGCTGATTGCCGCCTCGCGCGAACCGGAGATGCAACTTGCCCAGGATGAAACCGCCACCGAACTCTACTGGAACGTCGTGCAGAATCTCAGTGTCCAGCCACGCGGCATCCGGACACCGCTGGGACAGGCACTGGTCTTCGATATGGGCATCAACTTCGGCCCGCGTCACGGTTTTCTGGGCGCGGCAGAACGGGCGATTGGCGTGCCACCCCGCAGCCGCCTGATCGAAAATGGCAGACGGGAGGAAGACCTGATCCGCGAGCTGGCAAAACTGCGCAAACAATCGCACGACCGGCAGGCCGAACGCGACAGACTGCCTGGCCTGAAACAACGCGGCGATTTCTGGGTAAACCTCATTGATCAGGATGATTGGCTGCTGGAAGGCGACGACGAGGGAATGCTCGTGGTCAAGCAGGGACGCCGCGTGCGGGTGCGCAATTTTTAGGGTTCTGATAATCTATAGATGCAGGATAGGTGATAGACACATCGTAACAAACAGCCATCACCATCCGGCACAGGTTTGGAGCAGTTAGGGGGCCTTCATGGCACGGGTATTTGTCAGTTACAGCAGCAAAAGCCGCGATCAGGTGCGCGCCCTGTCGCAAGATCTGGAAACGGCGGGGAATCAGGTGTGGTTCGACCATAAACTGACCGGCGGTCAGGCATGGTGGGATCAGATTCTGGAGCAGATTCGGCAGTGCGAATTATTCGTCTTCGCGCTCACACCCGATGCGATGGATTCGCACCCCTGCAAACTGGAATATACCTATGCGCACGAGTTGAACAAGAATATCCTGCCCGTGCTGCTGACCGAGGGTGTCTCCGTCAACCTGCTGCCACCCGCCCTGACGACCATTCAGTTTGTCGATTATCGCGGCGACGACAAGCAGTCGGCTTTTCAGTTGATGAACGCGCTCAACAAGCTGCCGCCGACTCAACCCCTGCCCGACCCATTGCCCCCACCGCCCCCGGTGCCGATTTCGTACATTGGCAACCTCAAGGACCAGATCGACACCGCCGGCACACTCAGCTTTGAAGAACAGGCGTCGCTCGTGTTCAAGCTGAAAGAGTATCTGCGCGACGAAGATACCGCCGCTGATGCGATCACGCTGATGCGCCAGCTGCGCAAACGGGATGATCTGTTCGCCCGCATTGGCGAGGAAATTGACGAACTGCTGGAAAACGCCGGTGCCCCCAGCCGCCCCCCGCGTTCGATTCCGCATTCGCCGCCGCAGCAGGTGGCAACCAGTACACCGCCGCCCAATCCCGCGCCCGCACAACAGCAGCGCCATACCGTGCAAGTCCACAAACCGGAACCGAAGCCCGGTGACGATGAAGCGTGGAGCACGGTTATCATGATCGCGCTGGCGGTCGGGACATTCATTATTCCGTTGATTGGCATTGTGGCCGGCGTAATCGGCATGCGCACCCCGGCCAAACGCAATCAGGGAATCGGCCTGCTTATTTTCGGCATCATTATGGCGCTGGTCTATGTGTGCAGTGTGGTATCGGAGATGTCGTACTACGGTTACTACTTTTAGCGGCTGACAGCTATTTAGCTAAAATGCTAACCACCGCTTCGTTTACTCAAATATATCGCGCAGCGGCAGCACAAAACCGGGCAGCGCCGTGCCACCATCCAAGGTGCCATCAAGGCCAATGATCTGCACCGGTTGGCCTGGCACATGCACGCGAACGGCTTTGGTTTGCGGGTACACCACCCAGACGGCCGTCCCGGCGGCAACGTAATTGCTGACCTTCAGCATCAACTGGTCGATTTCCGTCACGGAGCCTTCATCGGAAATGACCTCCACCGCCAGATCAGGCGGGTTCGGGTTAGGACCAGAATGCGCCAGTTCCGCCTGTTTGTCGCGGCTGATGTAACCCACATCCGGCGCGTAACGTTCACCACCGACGCGATACAGGCCCGCCTCGCCCGTCAGATGGCCGAGCTTCTTGCCCTTGAGGAAGATGTAAATCTCACCGGCAATCATCTGGCTGATCTTGGATGAATACGGATTACTGGGCATCTCGATAATTTCCCCACCCACAAATTCAAACACCCGATCACCCAGATCAGGCTGCTGGATAAAGTCATCGAATTGTTCGGCGGTCACTCGCTGGCGTTGCAGGGCCATGGCCATTCCCTCTCGTCACTTGACACTATTATACCGCAGGTCGTTTTCCGGCTGTGGTTTGACTATGCAAATCCGGGAACATCGGTACAATGGAAAGCAGACAAATGGCTGGAGACTGATCATGTCTGATCCAGATACAACGTCTGTCCCCTTCCCCGAACTCATCGCCACCCACGTTCCTGCGTTCGACCAGCACCCGGCGGTTATTTATCTGTTTGGCCTCGGTTCAGAGCGGTCGCGCCGGGTCATGGCCCAGAGCCTGCGTACCATCGTCAGCATCCTGGGCGGGGTCGATGCCACCGACGCCGACTTCATGCTGATCAACTGGAGCGCCATCCGGCGGCCTCACAGCGTCTACATCCGCAGCCAGCTGGCGGCACAATATCGCCCTGCCACCGCCAATCGCACACTCAGCGCCCTGCGCGGCGTGCTGAAAACCGCCTGGAACCTCGGCCAGATCGACGACACCGCGTACCGCGCAGCCATTGATGTCGCCCGTATTCCAACGGCCAAATCAGCCAACGGGCGCGCCGTGACACCCGCCGAAATCATGGCACTGGTGCAGGCTTGCAAAGCGGATGAATCCCCTGCCAGAGCCAGAGATGCCGCCATTATCGGATTGTTTTATACCTGTGGGCTGCGCCGGTCCGAACTGGTGGCGCTCGTGATCGAAGACTTTGACCCCTTCACCAACCAACTGCGCATTCAATCCGCCAAAGGCGAAGCACGCAGCCTGGTGGTCGAAGGCGGGGCGTTGCAGGCTTTGCTCGACTGCATCGAACAGACGCAGCGTACAGCGGGGCCCTTGTTCGTGCCTATCTTGAAGGGCGGGCATCTCACAGACCGACCAATGAATGTCCAGAGCATCTATGACATGCTGCAAAAACGCGCGCGGCAGGCCGGGATCAAACCCTTCTCGCCCCATGACCTGCGGCGCACCTTCATCGAGGGTATGTTACAGCAAGGTGTCGACCTGACGACCACAGCCAGCCTCGCTGGTCATGCCAGCACAGATACCACCCAGAACTACGCACGGCCATCCGGCAGACGGCGCACCATGCTGGCCGATTATCCTTACTGACCGGGCATTAGCCCTTGTTCACGCTGACCGGCAGCCAGACCGCGAAAACCGTCTTGCCGGGTTCGGATGTCACGCGAATATCGCCGCGATGCTGGAGCACCACGATCTTGTAGCTGATGTCCAACCCCAGCCCGGTGCCCTTGCCCGGTTCCTTGGTGGTGAAGAACGTTTCGAAGATGCGCGGTAAAACCTCTGGTGCGATACCCGTGCCGTTGTCCTCAATTTCGACGATGATCCAGTCCCCTTCGCGCCGGGTGCGCAGGGTAATCGCGCGGGCTTCGGTGTCCTCCAGGGCATCTATGGCGTTGTCGATGATATTCGTCCACACCTGATTCAACTCGCTGCCATACGCTTCGATGCGCGGCAGAGTCAGGTCAAATTCACGCCGCACATCGATGCCACGCAGCTTGTGATGCAAAATTGTCAGGGTGGTTTGCAGGCTTTCGTGCACGTCGATATTCTGGACAGGCCCCTGCCCCAGGAACGAATAGGACTTCAGCGCTTTGACAATGCCCGAAAGTTGTTCAGCACTGTTGCGTATCTCCGTGAGCAGATACTGACTGGTGGCAACCGAGTCGTACCAGCGCACCAGCACTTCCAGATTCTGGTTTCCAAATTGCGCCGCCAGCTTTTCCAGTTCGGCGATGTCATAACCCATATTTGCGAGTGTGGCCGTGTAATTCCAGGCATTGGCAACCCCCTGCGCCTCCAGCCACGTTTCCAGCTCAGACTGGCGATCATTGCGCGCCAGCGTGTCGAGCCGGGGGGCGGTGGCGAGGCGTTCCGGTGCTTTTCGTGCCAGTGCCTCCAACGCCGCGATCTGCTTGGCATCAAAGCCCAGCTCATATAGTTCGAGATAGGACTCGCCCAGCTGCGTGACCGTCATCTGCAACTGCTCGGTGCCGCGCTGCACCGCCGCCGCCGGGTTGTTCAGTTCGTGGGCGACCCCGGCCACCAGTGTGCCTAACTGCGCCATCTTCTCGCTCTGGCGCATCAGGATGTAATTATCCCGCCGCCGTTGAAGCACCGTATCCAGCAGCGCCCGCATCGCGGATGGGCTGGTTTCCAGAATCTGGTTGAACTGCTGCTGGCTGATGACCACCAGGGTACTGTCGCTGCGGGCACGCACACTCGCCATGCGCGGCAAATCTTCCAGCAGCGACATCTCGCCGATCACTTCGCCCGGGCCACGCACCGCCAGCAGCACCTCGCGACCATTGGAGATTTTGAGCACCTCCATATGACCTTCGCGAATCACATAGGCTTTGTCGCCGGGGCTGCCTTCTTCAAACAGGCATTCGCCGGTTTTCAGGTGCACCTCCTGCGCAATGCCACAAATACGACCGATGTCGTTTTCGGTCATATTCTCGAACAGTGGAACCTTCCGCAGAAAATCAGTGACCATTAAACCGTCCTCAAGTATTGATGCACAAGACTGACTGCAATCGCACCTTCGCCCACCGCCGACGCCACGCGCCGCACGGCCCCCTGTCGCACATCCCCGGCGGCAAAAATGCCCGGCACACTGGTTTCCAGATAGAAGGGGTCGCGTTTGAGCTTCCAGCCCGCTGGCCGCTGCCCCTCATGAATCAAATCCTGACCGGTCAAAATGAAACCGGCATTGTTGCGTTCGACCACGCCGTCCAGCATATCCGTATGCGGAATTGCACCGATGAACAAAAACAGAGCCGCTGCGTCCAGCCGCTGTTTTTCACCCGTGTCGCCGTTCTGCGTCACAACCGCGCGTAACCGTTTGTCACCCTCGACTTCCACCACCTCGGCACGGGTACGCACTTCGATGTTGTGGATCGCCTCAATCTGGTCGACCAGATACTTCGACATACCCGTTTCCAGCGATGTGCCCCGCACCAGCAGGGTGACCTTGCTGGCATAGCGCGAGAAGAACACCGCCCCCTGCCCGGCGGAGTTCGCCCCACCGACAATGCACACCGGCTGACCACGATACAGCGCCGCTTCCGACAGTGCTGCACCATAATACACCCCGGCTCCGGTAAACTTGTCAATCCCCGGCGCATCCAGCCGCCGCGTGGTGACACCAGTCGCAATCACCAGTGCCTTGCAGCTCAGCTCTGTGCCATCTGCCAGCTTGACATAACGATACGGGTCTTCTACCCGAATGCAGGTCACTTCAGCAGTTGTCAGAATTTCGACGCCAAACCGCAGCGCCTGGGTGGTCGCCCGGCGGGCCAGGTCCGCACCGCTGAGTCCCTTGGGGAAACCCAGATAATTTTCAATGCGCGAACTCGTCCCGGCCTGCCCACCCGTCGCCATCTTTTCGATCATCACCGTGCGCAGCCCTTCGGACCCGCCATAAACCGCCGCGCCCAACCCTGCCGGGCCGGCACCAATGATAATCAGGTCATAAAATGGCTGGTTGGCACGTGTGTGCAAGCCGATCTTTGCCGCCAGCCGGTGCTGATCCGGCTGTGACAGCGTTTCGCCATCGGGGAAGATAACCACCGGCAGATGACGCTGTTCCTCCTCCAGCGATTCGACCAGCACGCGCGCTTCCTCATTGATTTCAATGTCGAGCCACTGGTAAGGAATCTGGTTTCGGGATAGGAAATGCTTGACTTCATAGCTGGTTGTGGACCACAGCGTTCCATACACGCGGATACCATCGTATGGCCGTTCAAAATTGGCGGACCATTCCCCCAGCAAATCATCCAGCACCGGGTAGAAATTCAGTTCAAGCGGGTGCCAGGGCTTCATCAGGTAGTGGTCGAGGCCAATCTCGTTGATGCTGGATACTGCCGCTTCCGTATCGGCATAAGCCGTCAGCAGCACTTTGCGCGCATCCGGGTAAAATTTGATCGCTTCCTTCAGAAATTCGGTGCCACTCATATTCGGCATCCGCTGGTCGACCAGAAACAGCGCAATCACATCGTTGCGCTTCTTCAGTTCCTGCACCACCTCCAGCGCTTCCTCGCCGCTTTCGACCCCCATCACGCGGTACTCACCGCCGAACCGCGCTCGCACATCGCGTTCGATGGCCCGCAGCACGGACACCTCATCATCGACTGACAGAATAACCGGTTTGGTACTCATCCCTGATCTCCCCCTGCTTGTAGCCCTGCCTCGCGCTCGATGCTGTAATTCAGCGTCAAAAAATTGAATTCGCCAAAGTAAAAACGATGATCGGTTTTCAGTTGACCATCCCTGATGTAAACCTCAATCTCCTCGCCCATCGTCGGCAGTTTGAGGATCGTCAGCGCACCATTGTCTTCGATGAAACTGACATAGTGCCCCGGAAAGTCCAGACCCGTGTGGTGTGTCCGTAATAGCAGATGACTACCCTGATTATACGGCAGCAGCGTCGCCGTAAAGTTTGATTCTGGCAGCGGAAAACCAACACTGACGTAACCAATGTCCTGCTGGCGCACGACGGTATAGATGCCGACATAGATCGCCTCGCCCGTCGCCTCGAAGGCCCGCACCCACCCGCGAATGGTCTCGATCTGGTCCGGTGTCTGTGGGTTGGCAATGTCCACCGCATCGATATAGCTGACGACACCCCGCTGCACTTCTTCGGTGTTGAAGGGCAGGTTTGCCTGACCAATCGGGCGGGCAATCGAATTGCGATATAACAAAAAGAACGGCTTGATGAAGGGGTTCCAGCACGGGACAATCGTCAGTTTGAAGCGTGTGGTGTGTTCGTAAAACTCGCGGATCAGCGGGTCTATCTGGGCGGGGTCGAAGTGTGGCCCGCGCAGCGCCTCCATGCTTTCAACGATGCCGATATCGTGGCGGTTGCGCTCGAACAGGCCGCTGGTCTCGATGGCCAGCTGACGCATATATTCCGCGCCAATGTAGCCGGTATGCGCTTCAAACGGCACGACATAACGCGCCTGATCGGGTGAAACCTGTTCGCCGGTGAACTCCAGCGGCGACGTATCCCGAAAGACGACTGCCAGCACCAGCCGGTAGATCAGCACGATCAAACCACTGAGCAGCGCAATGTTCGCATCGGTGGGCAGGGTCGCATACACCAGCGCCGCCGCAATGCCAATAACGATGCCGACCGCCAGCTTTTTCGGCCCCAGCCCAAACAGCCCAACAACCAGCCCCAGCAGCAGGCAGGTCGCGACCGGGCCAATCACCGCACTGACGACCACGCCCAGCGCTGCTGTAATAAGGGTTGAGCCGATAATGCGATGCCACAGCGGTTTGAAGGCAGCGGACTGCCTGCGCCAGTCGGTAATGGCTTCGGCCAGACCGAGGTAGATCGCGCCCACTACCCCACCGACCCAGCCACCGCGCACCGGGTCGACGCTGGCGCCGATGATGGCACCGCTGATACCCCCCATCAACACGCCGCTGACCCCGGCCCACACCACTTTTGATCGCTCTCGCCGCATGTGTTTCCAGCACCTTTCCCACTGCGCGTGATCGTATCATGTGATTGACAGGCGGCAAGGTCGTTTATTGCCCAGAAGTTTCCATGTGTCGACAGCACCACCTGCCCAGACAGCGACCCCGCGATCAGGGCGTGGTCATGTCACCTTCCAGCGGATAGCCAGCAGCCTGCCAGTCCGCAAGGCCACCGGCATAACGCCGGACATTCACAAATCCATTGTAGACCAGCATATCATAGGCATACTTGCTGGCCGGGCATGTCCCCCCGGAACAATACACAACAATTTCCGCGTTCTTGTCCAGCACCTGCATGGCTTCTTCCGGTGACGAGTAATTCACCGAACCGGGTATATGGCTGGCCCGAAAGGCCCAGTCGCCCAGTACCATCACGAGAACAATATCATCGCCTCGATCCAGCTTCTCCTTCAGTTCATCACGGTCGATTGCATTCATGTGGTCCTTCCCCCTTTTCTGATGCCACGCCGGTAGCTTACCCGCGCAGCAGTTCTGCCCCATTGGTTGGCTGGCAAACGTAAATATTTGGCTGAAGATCTGTCGCCTGCTGGTAACACTGCTCCACGTGCGCCACAAAATCATCAACCTGATCGACCGCCACCAGTGCCACCGCACAACCGCCGAACCCGGCCCCGGTCATCCGTGCCCCAAAGCAGCCCGCGTGCCCCTGTGCGCAGTTGACCATGCTGTTGAGCGCATCGGACGACACTTCGAAATCATCGCGCAGGCTGGTGTGGCTGGCGTTCATCAGCTTGCCCAGCGTCACCGCGTCACCTGCTTTCATGGCTTCGGCGGCAGCCAGAGTGCGATCATTCTCGGTGATGACGTGGCGCGCCCGGCGGCGAGTCAGGTCATCGAGTTCGCCTGCGCGTGCTTCAAAATCGGCCAGCGATACATCCCGCAAGGCCGCCACACCGAAAAAGCGGGCCGCTTCCTCACATTGAGACCGGCGCTCGTTATAGGCCGAATCGACCAGTCCCCGGCGGGTGGCTGTATCCAGCACTACCACCGCTGTATCTGGCGGCAGCGGCGCATTAGTCGTTTCCAGCGAACGGCAGTCGATCAACAGCGCGGTGCCTTCTACCCCCGCCGCCGAAATCATCTGGTCCATGATGCCGCAGCTCACGCCGACCCACTCATTTTCGGCACGCTGCGCCAGCCGGGCAATGACCGCCGGTTGCCAGGGCACATCCGAAATCGCGGCAAAGGCACGCGCCGTCGCCAGTTCCACCGCTGCCGAGGACGATAGCCCCGCCGCCACCGGCACATCCCCCGCGATCACACCATTCCAGCCGTTCAGCCGGTAGCCTGCCGCTTTCAGCACCCAGGCCATGCCCTTAACGTATTCCAGCCAGCCGGAGTCGTTGTTCTCGAAATGCCCCAGCGAAAACGAAACCGTCTCGTTGAAGTCCATCGAATACAGTTTTACCTGGCCGTCATTGCGCGGGCTGAGGGCGATCCATGTCGCGCGGTCGATCGCCATCGGCATAACAAAGCCGTCATTGTAATCGGTATGTTCGCCGATCAGATTGACGCGCCCCGGTGCCCGCACCACATAGGCGGGCGCACCATCGTAACGTTCCTGAAATTCTGAAATCACTTGTTCCTGAAGTGACATGATGACCTCTCATGAGTAATGGAATGAAAATGATACCGCCTGGTTTCCAATACAATATTGTAGCTATAGGGCCGACTCCTGTGTCGCCCGTTCGCGTCGCACCGGTTAAGCCCCGGCTTTGTAATGCGTCTCCGAAAGTTCGCGCAAACGCTCGGCAGCCTGTTCCGCGGTCAGGTCGCGCTGCGACTCGCCCAGCATCTCGAACCCGACCATCCACTTGCGCACCGTCGCCGACCGCAGCAGCGGCGGGTAAAAATGCGCATGAAGCTGCCAGTGGTTGTAGTCGCCTTCATCCAGCGGCGCACCGTGCCAGCCCATCGAATACGGAAACGATGTTTCAAACAGATTATCGTACTTCGTCAGCAGCCGTTTGAGAATATCGGCCAGCCCGTCGCGTTCGGCATCTTCCAGATCGGGCAGACGCAGCACATGGCGGCGTGGCAGCAGCAAAATCTCGAATGGCCACACCGCCCAGAACGGCACCACCGCCAGCCAGTGGTCATTCTCGACGACCACGCGTTCCTGACGTTCGGTTTCCAGGGCCGCATACTCCACCAGCAGCGGCGCGTCATGCTGCTGCAGATAGGAACGCTGGTGTTCGTCTTCATTCATGATCTCATTCGGCAGCGTATTCAACGCCCATACCTGCCCGTGTGGGTGCGGGTTGGATGCGCCCATCGCCTGCCCCTTGTTTTCGAACACCTGCACCCAGCGGTACGCCCGGCCCAGGTCGACCACCTGCTCCGCCCAGACATCCACCACCCGTCGAATCGTCGGCAGGTCCATTTCCGGCAAAGTCAGGTCATGGCGCGGCGAGAAGCACACGACCCGGCAGGTGCCCTGCACGCCATCCATGCGCAGCAGCGGCGGTAGATCAGATGGTGGCTCCGGCGCATCCGGCAGCAGCGCGGCGAAGTCGTTGGTAAAAACAAACGTGTTTTCATAATCCGGGTTTTGTTCACCATTGGCGCGCGTATTGCCCGGACACAGGTAGCAGTCCGGGTCATGCTGAGGGCGCTGTTCGTCGGCGATTTTTTCGACGCGGCCCTGCCACGGTCGCTTGTTCCGATGCGGCGACACCAGCACATATTCCCCGGTCAGCGGGTTCAGGCGGCGGTGTGGATGATCAACAGGATTAAACATCGTGATACTCTCAGTCTGTTTACAAAATGTGGCACGAGTGTAGCACCACCAGCCCCGAAAACACAGGCATTTGAGGCCATCACGCTGGCAGGCGCATCACAGGCAGGCTATCTTTGAGGGATTATGGATGAACGCATAATTGCGTAAATAGCTGAGTTAGATTTGAAAGAGTAATTCATGCGAACTCGAGACATCTTCATCGCGTTGGTTCTATTGATGTCTCCAACCTTGTTGACCTACGCTCAGCATGACTGTCAATCGCCTATAATCAGAATACCAAGTCCAGAAAATCAGCGTATTTTGTTTAGCCTGACAACTGAGATTGAACAAGAAGTGTGGCAGTACGATCTCCAGACTGGCGAACAATACGATACCGGTCATCGCCTACCCCTTCGTTCAGTTCAACTGAGCTTGAGTCCAGATCAAAGCAAGTTAATTTATGCGCAAATCGTTTATGGAGAAGACACGAATCAGATTAAACTCACCTTGTTGGATATGAAACAGGATCGCCATCGGTTGGTTTTTAAGGGCGACTCAACTATAGTTCAGATCATTGATCTCCATTGGATAGACAATCAGAGTGTTGGGTTCATAAGCAACGGCAGAGAACAACAATACACGATTGTTGACACATCCGATGCCACGTTTGTATCCTTATCGGCAAATATCCCTGCACCTCCGAATACAACAGTTGGCGAAAGTATTTGGGGGGATTGGGACATCGTGTTTAATGAAAATTTTTCACTGGCTGTGGTTATCGATTATAGAAACTATGATAGTGAATTCATCTTCTGGAATCTGATTGATAGTGCGCCGCTTATATTGGACAATCAATTGTCAGGAAGGTGGATCAACATAACGGCCAGAGCGTATAAGTGGGCAGACAATGATCGGTTTCTCGTTATGGATAACAACGGGAATTGGTTTAAATTCGATGTTCGGAAAGATTCAATATGGCAAGTTACAGATGTCAGTGAAGAATACCTATTACAAAACCCAATATTATCCCCCCACAGCAGCGACATTGTATTTCAATCGATTGATGCTCAGGCGGGAACATTTGCTACCACAATCGCTATTTGGCGTGAGGACAGCCTGCTACAAACTTGTTTAACGCTCACCAATTTCCAATTCCGCATGGACAGTAGTGGTTGGGATACAGAAGGACGTTTCTATGCTTTTACTGCATATGATAATGTTAGTGATGAAACGTATGGATATCTCTTGGATACCGAGACAATCGAAATCTCAACCATTTTCTCAAAGAATGAGGCTGATCCAACGGCTACCATCATTGGCTGGATTGCCGATTACTGACTATGTCGATGAATTTATTGATTAGATTTTCGTCTGCAATTATTTACAGATAAAAGGATGTTTGATGCTTTCTCAAAGATATGCTCCTGAATCGCTCAACCTCGTATCAAAGGCAGACTGGCAACCCTACCCCACGGCACAGCAGCGTGACTTCTGGACATCGCTGCCGGATTCCGTGCGCAAGGCTTACATCCGGCGCGGCGAAGTGGCGCTGCAATACGACTGGCCCGCGCTCCCGGCGACGCTGTTCCTCGAAGTCGCCCGCATCGGCAACCGCATCAACTATGAAAAGAAATACTTCGAGCGGCGCGGCAAGCTGGTCGATCTGGTGCTGGCGGAATGTATGGAAGGCGAAGGCCGCTTTGTCGATGCTGCCGCCAATGGCCTGTGGACGCTGCTGGAAGAATCATACTGGGGCCTGCCTGCGCATGTCGGTGTGCAGGTGGCCGGGCGCACGCTGCCCGATACCGCCGAACCTACCGTCGATCTGTTCGCTGCCGAAACCGGCGCACTGGTGGCCTATACGCTCTATTTGATCGGCCCGCAGCTCGACGAGGTATCATCCGTCATTCGCCCACGCGTCGAACGCGAAATCGACTACCGCATCCTGACGCCCAACCTTGAACGCGACGACTTCGGCTGGATGGGCTTTGCCGACCCGAACCACCGCCCCAACAACTGGAACCCCTGGATTCACTCCAACTGGCTGACGTGCCTGCTGCTGGTCGAGCCGGACGACGCCCGCCGCAAAGCCTCGGTCGGCAAGATCATGCGCAGCCTCGACAAATTTATCGACCCCTACCCCACCGACGGCGGCTGTGATGAAGGCCCCGGTTACTGGGGGCGCGCTGGCGCATCCATGTACGAATGCCTCGAACTGCTGTACATGGCGACCGATGGTCAGGTCGATGTCTATGATGAACCGCTTGTGCGCAATATGGGCCAGTTCATTTACCGCGTGCAGATTTCGGAAGATTATTTCGTCAACTTTGCCGACGCGTCCGCCATCATCGAACCCGAAGCCGGGCTGGTCTACAACTACGGCAAGCGCATCAACGACCCGGACATGATGGCGATGGGCGTCTGGGCCGCGCACGAGCAGAATCTGTTCGACCCGCCCCCCGGTGATAACTGGACCCGCCCCAACAAGAGCATCGCCCGCGAACTGCCGCTGCTGGTCAGCATCAACGAGATGGCCGACGCACCCGGTTATGCGCCGCTGCCGCGCGATGTCTGGCTGCCTGTCATCGAAGTCATGACCGCCCGCGATCAGGACCGTTCGACAGATGGGTTTTATGTCGCGGCCAAAGGCGGCCACAACGCCGAGAGTCACAATCACAACGACATCGGCCAGTTCGTCGTCTTTATCGATGGCCTGCCGGTGCTGATCGACGCCGGCGTCGAAACCTACAGCATGAAGACCTTCAGCGACAGGCGCTATGAAATCTGGACGATGCAGTCCGGCTACCACAACCTGCCCACCATCGACGGTGTGATGCAGGCCCCCGGCCAGCAGTTTGCCGCGCGCGACGTGCATTATCAGGCGGATGAGACGCAGGCTGAAATGCGGCTCGACATTGCTAGGTCGTATCCGCCAGAAGCCGGGTTAACCAGCTGGCAGCGCACCGTCCGGCTGGAGCGCGGCAAAGGCATCACCATCGACGACCGCTATCAGCTCGACCACGCGCCGCAGTCCATGACCATGAACCTGCTCACCGCCTCCGCCACCGACCTGAGCCAGCCGGGACAAATCACCCTCAGTCCGCGCCCGGTTGCCGCTGGACGACAGGCAGGCAGCGGTATCGTGATTTACGACGCGGCCCAATTCAGCGCCGCCATCGAACCGGTAGCCATCACCGACGAACGGCTCGGCAGCGTCTGGGGCGATCAGGTCTTCCGCATCGTCCTGACGGCGACGAACCCGGCACAGCAGGATACGTGGTCGCTGCGCGTGACCAAATAGCATCAACCCAATAAGGGCACATCGTACCCAAAGGGCATAAATGATGCGCCCTGTCTATTTTGTAAACGGGAAAGGACAATACCCCCTCGTGAAAATCACGGAAGTGAAAACCTACCTGATGCACGCCGGACGCCCTGGCGGCTGGGCAGCGCGAAACTGGCTGTTTATCCGCATTTATACCGACGAAGGCATTTATGGCGTGGGTGAAGCCAGCGGCTGGCCCCGCGTGGTGCAGACCGCCATTCAGGACCTGACACCTCTGCTCATCGGCGAAGACCCGTTCCACATCGAAAAGCTGTGGCAAAAACTGTATCTGGCGATGATGGGGCACGGCATGACCGGCATTGTCGGCAGCGGCGCGCTGACGGGCATCGACATGGCACTGTGGGACATCAAAGGCAAGGCGCTGAACACCCCCGTCTGGAATCTGCTCGGCGGCAAGATCCGCGACCGTATCTGGGCGTACCCCCATGCCCATAATGCCGAACGCGCCCAGGAACTGGTCGACCGGGGCTTTACCGCGCTGAAAACGGGCGGAGTCACCGGCGTGGTGGGCAAAATCGACTCCATCCGCAAGGCGGTTGGGCCAGACATCGACCTGATGGTGGATGCGCATGGCCCGCCCTGGCTGACCACCCGCGACGCGATCCGGCTGGGCAAGGCGCTGGAAGAATACGACCTGCTCTTTTATGAAGACCCGGTTGCCCCGGAAGACATCGAAGCGACAGCGCGGGTCGCCGATGCGGTGGACCTGCCCATCGCGGCGGGGGAACGTCACGCGCATATGTACGGCGTGCGCCAGTTGATCGAGCGCGAGATTATCGACGTGGTGCAGCCGGATACCGGGCGTGCCGGGGGCCTGCTGCAAATGAAGAAGATCGCCGCCATGGCCGAAGCACACGGCATCATGATGGCCCCGCACAGCGGCTCATTAGGGCCAGTCGCGGCCTATGCCTGCCTGCATCTGCTGGCGAACCTGCCCAACACCCTCATCATGGAACACCTCGAAGACGACGTACCGCAGCGCTACGAAGTCGTCACACCTGTGCCACAGGTCGAAGACGGCCATATCCTCGTGCCGGATACCCCCGGCCTCGGCGTTGATATTGTTGAGGAAGCCATCGCGCACTATCCCGCGCAGGGCAATGTGTCGCCGCCGAACCCGGATCAGGAATACGTCTACATCCAGTCCCGGCGCGGACGTGCCCGCTGGATCAAAAGCTGAGTTTGGCTGCTTACAGGGGCATGGCATCGTCAACACCGTGCCCCTTTTCATCCCAATCACGATCTGGCTATTCAGCTCACCCGCAAAACACCCGGTCCCCCGCCTGAATCATCACCTCGTCCAGGGGTTCCACCAGCCGCATATAAAAGCCGCGTGTGCCGTTGCTCAGAAATTGCAGCGTGGTTTTCATTTCCGGTGCGGCCAGGTTGCACCCGGCAGCGAAACGGCTGAATGGTTCGCACGGCGGGGTCGGCAGCACATCCACCAGCACAATCCGCATGCCGTCCTGCGTCTCAATCCGCACCGAATCGCCCAGCATGGCAGGTGTGATGGTGCCATCTGGTCCCTCGTTGGCGACGATGATATTTTCCCCGGCGATGCCATCCGTCAGATGATCGCCAAAACGGTCGCGCATGTGGGCATAGTGGCTGAGAAAACCCATCGACACGAAGTTATCCGCCCGGTTGCGTGACCGCGGATGCCCGGTATGATGCACATCGACAATGCTGTCGCCCGCTTCCGTCAGGCCGATGACACCATCCGGAGTCAGATTCAGACGGGCCACCGTGAGCAGCGGAGACGGGTCGTAGTGCCGCGTGTCGTCGTGGTCAACTTTCAGGCTTTCCTGCTGAATCTGGACAAACTGAATCGTACCGAGATAGGTCATGGCTATCCTCCCCTGTGCCCTGTCTTCGCCTATTGTGACATACCAATTGCCGATCGAGGTAGATGGTGTTCTCCGCGCGGGATACACTTAGGCGACTTACACTTCTTTTCAGGAGACCTCATCATGCCATTATTGTTTGATATGCCCTTCGAGCAGCTCGAAACATATCAGGGCACCAACCCGCGTCCGGCAGACTTCGACAGCTTCTGGGATGATTCGCTGGCGGAGATGCGCGCTATCGACCCGGACATCGAACTGGTCCCGGCGGACTTCCAGACCAACTTTGCCGAATGTTTCAACATGTATTTCACCGGCACTCGCGGTGCACGCATCCATGCCAAGCTGCTGCGCCCCAAAAATGCCGCATCCCCTCACCCGGCGGTGGTGATGTTCCATGGCTATTCCGGCAATTCTGGCAGCTGGGTGGACAAGCTCGGCTATGTTGCGCAGGGCTATACTGTCGCTGCGCTGGACTGCCGGGGTCAGGGTGGCCTGTCGCAGGACGCCGGGGGCCACATGGGCACCACCCTCCATGGGCATATTATTCGTGGACTGGATGGTCCGCCAGAAGACATGATGTATCGCCAGATTTTCCTCGACACGGCCCAGCTGGCGGGCATCGTCATGGACATGGATGATGTCGATGAAACCCGCGTCGGCGCAACCGGTGGCAGCCAGGGCGGCGGCCTTACCCTCGCCTGTGCCTCGCTGGAACCACGCATCCGCTGGGCAGCCGCGACCTTCCCTTTCCTCACCGATTATCAGCGGGTGTGGAAGATCGACCAGGATAAGGACGCCTATGACGAACTGCGCAAATACTTCCGGCAGTATGACCCGCTGCATGAACGCGAAACCGAGGTCTTCACCAAACTTGGCTACATCGACGTGCAGCATCTGGCCCCGCGCATCAAAGGTGACGTATTGATGGGCGTCGGCCTGATGGACACGATCTGCCCGCCGTCGAGCCAGTTCGCCGCCTACAACAAGATCACGTCGCCCAAATCGCTGGCGATCTACCCCGACTTCGGTCACGAAGACCTGCCCGGCCATAAAGAGGCGATCTTCAACTTTATCTGCGGTGGCGCTTAAGCACCCGCTACACAACAACCCCTGATTGCTGCGGGAGGGTCATTGCGCCCTCCCCTCTTGATTGTTAAGTCACCTGTCGCTAGCGGTAAGCACACAAATCAGTTGTTCCGCTTGATAAACAGGCTCCCACGTACATCGCTCTATCCCCTAACTGGCTAATCGGCTATCCAGCTAACCCGCTAAAAAACTGCTCTTTCACCAAATCTATTCATTGTTGTATATGACTACACGAAATATTATATCGTAAATGCACACCAAAATAACCGGGGAAAACAACAGAGGCACACCATCATGCGCCCCTGCGTGTAATGCGTTTGTCGGCTACCTGAAAACGGCTAACTACTGATACGCCGGCAGCCATTCGCCGTGCGCTTCGATCAGGTCATCCACCAGCGACCAGATCTGATCGAGCGAGAGTTCGGCGGCGGTGTGCGGGTCGAGCATGGCGGCGTGGTAGATGTGTTCCCGTTTGCCGGTCAGCGCGGCCTCGACTGTCAGTGATTGTACGTTGATGTTGGTCTGCATCAGCGCGGCCAGATGCGGCGGAATCTTGCCGATCTTGGTCGGCTGAACACCATTCTTGTCCACCAGGCACGGCACCTCGACGCAGCAGTCCTGCGGCAGGTTGTCGATCAGGCCGTTATTGGCGACGTTGCCGTAAATGACCACCGGCTCGCCGCTTTCCATGCCGTGAATAATCTGCGACCCATACTCCATGCTGCGCGTGACTTCGATGGTGGTGTTCGGGTCTTCCATCTCAGTGCGCAGATTGTGCCATTTTTCGATCTGGCGTTCGCAGCGGGTGATGTATTCATCCAGCGGGATATTGAATTCCTCGATCAGATCAGGCCGGTCGCGCTTGATGAACCAGGGCACATACTCGCTGAAGTGCTCGCTGGATTCGGTTACGAAATAGCCCAGGCGGTTGAACATTTCGTAGCGCACGCGGTTCCAGTCCGGCACGCGGCCTTCTTCCACGACCTTGTGGATCAGCGGATACAGGTCTTCGCCTTCACGCTCGAACCGCAGGTAGAACGCCATATGGTTGATGCCCGCGCAGGTGTAATTGATTTCCTCAATCGGCACGCCAATATCGCGCGCGATCTGCCCTGCCGTGCCCTGGACACTGTGGCACAGGCCCACAGTCTTGATGTTGCTGTCGCGGTTGATCGCCCAGCAGTTCATCGCCATCGGGTTCACGTAGTTCAGGTGCATAACATCCGGACACACCTGTTCCATATCGCGCAGAATTTCCCGAAAAACGCGGATCGTCCGCAGGCCGCGCATAATGCCGCCGATACCGAGTGTGTCGGCAATCGTCTGGCGCAGGCCATATTTCTTCGGCACTTCGAAGTCCGTCAGAGTACCCGGCTTGTAACCGGCAATCTGAAACATGCTGATGGCGTAATCCGCCCCTTCGAGCGCCTCACACCGGTCTGTGGTGGCTTCGATGGTCGGATTCACGCCCAACGTAGCAGCCACCTTGCGCGCCACAATTTCCGATGTGCGCAGGCGTTCCTCGTTAATATCAAACAATGTCAGCGTCGAATCCGCCAACGCGGGATAGCTCAGGATATCGCCCATCAGGTTTTTGGCGAATACCGTGCTCCCGGCTCCAATGAACGTAATCTTTGACATAACCGTGAAAACCTTTCGACAATCTAATGGTTCGGCCTATTTAGTTGTGGTGGTGCGTCGTCGATACCGATCACCTTATTAGATGTATGATTTGCGTTATTACCTCACCCCGTCTCACTCTGCTCGACTCCCCTCTCCATCGATGGAGAGGGGAAAACAACCGCAGGTTGTCAGGAGTGAGGTATCAATTACAGCATCAATAATCCGCAAGGTGTTTCATCAAAGCGCATGACCATCCACAAAAAAGCTTAGGCCGAACACTATTCCCATCAAACCAATTTGAGATTATCATAACTATCCGAAGAATTCATCTCGAATCGACAGACATTTTTCCCGGATTGTAAGCATGTGCTTTACCACCCTCGACCCCACCACCAACAGCGGTCTGTTCAGCCAAAGCGGATCGCCCAATGTAATGCCCTCGCCCCATCATCACGACCATATCGAGCTGAACTATCTGGAATGCGGGGCCATGACTTACCTGCTGGGTGGTCATCAGTTCACCATCGAGGCCGGTCGCTTGCTGGCTTTCTGGGCTGCCGTTCCGCATCAGGTCATCTGGATCGCGCCCGGCACGCGCCTGCGCTGGCTGTATATCCCGCTGCGGCTGGTGCTGGAATGGGATTTACCCGCCACGTTCATCGAACCCGCCCTCTCCGGCGTTCCACTCATCGACCGGCGTCGCGGCAGCGCAACCAGCGATCTGCCCTTATTCCAGCAGTGGCATGTCGATCTCGGTCACCCGCGCCCCGAATCAAACCGAATTGTCCTGCTCGAAGTTGAAGCACGGTTGCGGCGGCTGGCACTGGGGTCCCCCTTCACCCCCGTAACGGATGCGACCGAACCAGCGGATACCACCGGCGGCACACGACTGCGGCAGGCCAAACAGATGGCCCTGTTCATCGCCCGGCATCACACCGAAGCCCTGACGGTCGAACAAATCGCCGGTGTGGTCAACCTGCACCCGAATTACGCCATGAAGATTTTCCGCGAACAATTGAACACCAGCGTGATGGACCACCTCACCCGCCATCGGGTCGCCCATGCCCAGCGCCTGCTGCTGACCACCGATCTGCCGGTGCTTGATATCGCCCTGGAAGCGGGCTTTGGTTCATCGAGCCGTTTTTATGCTGCTTTCAAGCGTTTCTGCGACCGGTCACCGGGCCAGTACCGCCGCCAGTTACGCCCGGTCATTTCTTAGTGAGATGTTAACCGAACCCTGCTGGTTCCTTAACAGCCGAAGTGCTATGCTCTTTGCAACCCATAGAGACCTGAGACCTCTGTGTGTAGCTGGCTTTTCCACAAGGTAGCGTCGCCATCCCCGGCGACGTTATCTTTTTCCCGACTCGACGCCTAGAACATAGTCTGCATTGGCATAATATTGTGCATACGGGGATTGTTGCAAGCGCTCCAGCCATGTCGTGTGTGCATCCACCGTTTCTTTCACCGGCGTTTCCGACGCAACCACCTTGTCACCGTGCTGAGCGCGCAATGTCGTAATCAACAAGCCAGCGGCGCTATGGACCTGACGGCGACGTTCCACCTGCTCGAGCGCACGCTCCACCGCGTCTGAGCCGTAGGTGTCGATCAACTGCTGAATGGCGCGATGGGTTAACGCATGGTCCGGTGTCCGGTCGCGCAGCCGCTGGTACACCCGCCCCACCAGTGCATACCGAGATGGACTGGTCAGCCGGCGGACTGATGTCGCGTCGGTCGATGAACCAGTTTGTTGAGCCGCGTGATGCTGATGCCAGACCTCCCGCCACCACACCTTACACTGTTCGACATCGCGCCAGGTCGTTTCCGGAATAAGCTGCCATTGATCCTGCTGGCAGGTCGAACACGCCTGCGGGCGCTCCGGCTGAATGTGGAACTTCAGGCAGTCCGGGCACAACCAGAACTGGCTGCGCGGTTTATTTTCCCGCAGCGATGCCATCGGGGTCGGTTCCGGCATATTCGCGGCACTGATCTGGACTTCTGGCGATTTGTGAACAATTTCACCATCGACTGATTTCGGTTGTACCTGAACCTCAGACAACGGCTGGCGTAATGCACCATCGTAATATTTGTAATAAATTCGGTAATGATTCCAGTGCTGCCGTTTGAGAGTCACGCTCTGGTGCTGTCGCAGCAACCGTGCAGCCAGGCCCCGAACCGGCGGATAACGCTTGCCGTCGCTAGTTTCGAGGAAGGCCCCATCAGGCGGCACAGGAGCCTCTTCCAGCGGCAAATCTTCCAGATTGGCCCAGGTTACCGTACGTGTCTGGTAATGTGGCTGAACATCCAGGCCGATACGCCGATCATAGCGGCGGCAGGTCCATACCGATATGCCCAGTCTGGCAGCCAGCCAGGCGCGCGAATAGTGCCCCGGTCGCCGCTTGATCAGGGCGCGCTGCAAGGCACAGCGGTAGGCCTCTGGCGAACGCAGATCAGCCGCTTCAAGCGGGTCGCTGCCGGAAGCCGACACCCCATACAGGCGATACAACCGCCCGGTATCCGGCATCCGAAATTGGCGCGCCGGACGCCCGCCCAGGCTGTCGCGCAGGGTTTTGACTCGGTCTGCACCACTAACAAAAGAACATTTTGTTCTTCTTTTAACACCAGCATCAGCAGCGTGAGCAATGTGGTTTGGGGGGTTCGGGGGGGCCTGAACCTGTTCAAAGATTGGTTCTTCAGCAGGCGCAAACATTTTCAACGCGGCCTGCACCGTTCGGCGGCCAATACCAACGATCCGCAAAAGCTCACAGGCAGCGCGTTCGGTGAATCGTGCACCTGCCTGAACCCCGGCCATCAGCAAGCCATCGAGTACGCGGGCCACCGCAACCTGACTCCGTTGCAGCAGCGACTCCCGAATAGCATTGGGCAATCCCCGAATCTGTTTTGAAATCAGGCGAGACCGGGCCGCATAGCGAAAAGCACTCTGGATCGTTCGCGAACCTTCCTGACGACGTTGCTCCGGTGTTTCCGGTTTATGCGAACGATGTGGCGGTTGCACGACATGCACATCCAGGAGCGCGTCCAGCACAGCAGTTTTCGTCCAGCCACAATCACGCGCATAACTGGCCGTGCGGAATAATGCCTCATTGCGACCCAGACGCAGCGCGATATGGCGATAATAGCGATACAGGTATTCCGGTGAAACCGCTTGTTCCTGATGTTCAGCCCGTTCCAACGCTGCACTGAATGGTGCTGTTGCCGCCGGTTCCAGCTTGCTGGCTGCATGATAGGCATAGGCCTTCAGAAAAGCCTGAATCCGGCCTACATCCGCTACGGTCAGGCTGCGGGGTTCATCATTACTGTGTACTGACCATCGATTGTCGGCAATCCTTGTGGGTGCGCCAACCACATAAGTGCCATATGCCTGGAAATCTGCCTGCGCGGTACGCCGGGTCCGCACAGGTACATCTTCAGGCACATGAAAATAATAATGTGGCAGCCGCCGATTTGCCGATAACACCGTAAAGGTATTGGTCAGGTCCGGGCATAACCGCGCAAATGCGCGCGCACAGTTCGCATCGTCAAAATCCAGCACCGCCAGTGACGACACCGGACCACAGACAATCCCCAGACCGGTATATTGTTTTTCCAGAAACCAGTTTCGCAGTTCGGCATCCGTCGGCAGACGGTTTTGAAATGCAGACCATTCCACTGCAGCAACTTTTGGCTGATTCGGATCCGAATCACCACGTAACGGAATCACGGACCAACCGTAATTTCGGTACAAAACAGCCGCAGAATGTAACCGAAACTGGTCATTTTCACGCGAATCTAGCATGAAAACCCACCTTTTTTGATGGGTGCCCATTGCCAAATTCGTCAATTAACGCTAAACTATCAGTGGGATTGATGGGGTGTGCATGTCCCTTTTGGTTGCAAGACAGCCTGAAGGATGAGATGGCTGACACAACAGTTAGCGAACTAGCACAACACCCTTCTACTAGCAAACGGCCAAGTTATGTTAGTAGAAAGTGGAAATGGTTTAGCGATAATCTCAGATCGACATAAACACCCATATACGAAAGCCTGCCTTTAACCGCAGGCTTTTTCTTTTTTCGCTGCTCAGTGACCCCGACACAGCACAGTCACTAGTGCCCAATATCATACACGCATCCGGGAAAACAGGCAACCAACTCGGCAGGCATCTTCAAGAACCACTCCATACGCGTTGACAAGGCCCCTTCCTGCGCTTTGAAAACAACTTATATCAAATGATCCATCCGCATCTGAAAAACGCTTAAATCGCCAAAATTTACGTTTAGAAAGCATTGGGAAAGTTGCATCTGCAACAGGCGTCGAGTACACTGGTTTTGTATTGTTTACATGCAGTCAGAAGTGACTGCGTTTTCAAAAAAAGCATCGTCATTTTTTGGTCGGGATGCCGGTGCTTTTCCAACAGCAGGGGCCGTGATCTGGCTGGCTACCGGATCGCGGCCCTGCTCATTTTATTACTTGTGCGATAAGTGATTACCCGCCGATAAGTGATTTTTCGCTCCCCTCCCCCACCGGACAAAGACCCTCCCCTGGCTGAAAATTGGGATAAATTCGCCTGTTTTTCTGCCGGGTGGGCCTTTTACAACAGTAGGGGAGGGGAGAAAAACGCGGTTTGGGATAAATCGGGGTCACTGCTGGTCGCGCATCAACGCCTCACGCAGCTCCGAAAGCCAGCGTTCATCGGCCTCGATTTCCTCAAGGGCTTTGCGCTTTTCCTTGTCATTCAGCGCCCCCAACCGGTTGGCATAATTCCAGACACGGGTGCGGCGCTTCTTATTGACTCGCTCGACAAATGGGTTGACGGCTGATTGTGGCGATCGCTTTTTACGCGATACCGTAACGGTCGTTACGGTATAACGTTCCCGCACATATGATTCGGCCCAGTTATTATCATCCGCCTCTTGCCACAGATCATCGGGCAAGCGCAGCAGTTGACGATACTGCCGGATTTGAGTCGGGTTCTTCAAGCCCATCGCGCTCAGCAGGCGTTCGCCTTCGCCACGCGGCACCCGGTACACATTGCCATCGGCTACCTGCGCATAATACTCGCGTTCCGAGTAACCCTCGCTGATGACTTCGTCAAACGATCGGAAATCATGCCCGCGTTCGCGCAGCAGGTCCATCAGCAGAATGGCAAGCTGACGGGCTTTACCGATCGCGTTGAGGTCGGCACGAGCGTTGTTCTCGCTGGCCTGCCGCCAGACATTCACTTCCTCGACGACATACGCCGGGATTTTGCTCCATTCGCCGTCCGGGTAAAAAATGTTCAGCAGATGATAGGCCAGCCAGCGACGTTCACCGGTTTCCAGCCGAAAAGTCGCCCCGTCACGAGCGACAGTGATCGGATTGGTCAGCCCATTTTCGCGGATACTGACGGCCAGATCAACGATATCCAGTAATGAACGTTCGAGGGCTGTGTAATGGCCCGTTGGCGTGTCCGGCTGTGCATCATCATCGTTGCCTTCGATGCCTTCGGGCAGATGCTCCTGTTCGACGTATCGCTGCAAATCGAACGCCGGGTTGCCGGCCTGCTCAATTTCATACAGCCAGCCATCAAACAGGTCGCGGATCGCGCGGGTGTCCCCATTCCAATGGTCGCGGACGCTCGACGGGACAGCGCGTCTCGGTTGGGTGCGGTCCGGTACAATTTCAAAAATGCCCAGCGATTTTGTGGGGCGGCGGCGGCTGTCGAGTTCCGCGATATCCGGCGGCAGCCCAGAATCATAAATCGCGTTGGCCGTCTGCTCAAGTGAGGACAGCGCCCCGGTGCCATCACGGGTGCGACGCCTGCCTTTAGACATGGACTGCTGCTCCAAGAACACGGTCGACCAGGGCGAGCGCCTCCGCTGCCGCTTTGGTTTGCGGGGCAATGGCGAAAACTGGCTGGCGCATCGTCACCGCCTCGGCCCAGATCGTACGCTGGTGAATGGGCGGCCAAACGAGTTTGCCGAATTGCTGGCGCAGCTCTTTCAAATTTTCGGAATGCTCAATTGTCTGATTGCGATACATCGTCGGGACAATCCCCATAACCTCAATCGGGCCGAGGTTCCACTTGTCGCGGTTGAGCTGGGCCGCTTCGCGATGCTTGATGCTCTCGACCAGGCCATCAAACGACAGATACTCGCATTTGGTTGGGTAAATGATGTAATCCGTCGCCAAATAAATGGAACCGTGCAGCAGAGAAGGGGTGGGCGATGTGTCGATCACCACATAATCAATAAATTCTTTCAGTTCCTCTAACCGGTCGCTGACCGCAAATGCATCCGAGATCGAATTGGCAATATTGCGGGATTCGATGTTGGAGGGCACCACAAACAACTGCCCGGTCAGGGGCTCGTTCGGCATCTGATATTGTTCTGGCGGCACAAGCCGCATGGTGTCATTGAAGGGGGCATCGCGTACCAGCAGATTATAGATGCCCGGTTCTTTGGGGAGGCCGCAGACCACGGTCGCGTGGCCCTGGGGGTCGGAGTCGATTAACACCACCCGCTGGCCCCGAATGGCCAGACCAGCCGCGATATGGGTCGCCAGGGTGGTTTTACCAACACCCCCTTTTTCGTTCAGCAGCGTGATAACCTTCATGTATTCCCTCACTCATATCAACACGGGCAGCCGCGATCAACCGACGCTTTCGGTAAGCCCTTGCTCGGTGATGCGGTAGACAAACTCGTACCCGATAGGGGTGCGGTTATCTCGGTGCTCAATTTCGATCAGTCCCTTTTCCTGGAGCACTTCGAGCATGGCAATGTCATACGATGACAGTTTGCGCTTCTCCAGCAGCCGGGCAATATCGCTGCGGGTCAACCAGTCTTCCGGTGTTTCCTTCAGGACTCTGAGCAACATGTCACTCTGCTTGCCAAGCCGCGAAGTGACTTTCTCCACCATAAATTGACTCCTTGCACCTGTCTTCGTCCACCTGAGCAGCAGTATAACGCATACTCTCAATCGTGCAAACATTCAAGGCATTATATATCAGTCCGATATATAGCCATCTAGCAAGTGCTGTAAGGTCTGTCGCGGAAAAAACGGAACATAACGTTAGCAGATTCAAACGCACATAACGCAGATTATGCTATAATGGGATTAGAACATTAGTTCTGAAAAAGCGCGGGGTAGACGAGGAAGCGAATGATGCGTGTGCATTTACCCGTCAGGCGAAAAAACAAGTCGAAAGCGAATCCTCACCTGGACTTATCACCCGAAGCTGAACAGGTGCTGCGGGCGCTGGAGCAGGGTGAGCGCAGCCAGGTGATGCCGATGCCGCCGAGGTTGAAGCGCAAACCGGGGCGGCACACTCACTCAGACGAGGACTAGGCGCAGCAGCAGGGCGATCAGCCAGCCCACGACGATCATCAGGCCGACGCGACCGTGCAGCTTTGCGGTGCGCCCCTGGGCCTGATGCAGCAGTGCGGTATCGGTCTGGGTGGTGACGATCTGAATCAACCGCCGGGCTTCCGGCACTGTGACCAGCGCCAGCAGGGTGGGCCAGGGCATTGCCCCCAGTAGTACGAGGGCAACCAGCATCACATAGGTGCCGCCGACCAGTACGACATATTCCGCGCGGGCAAATCGCAGGCCGAACCGTACCGCCAGCGTGCGTTTGTTCACGGCCCGGTCTGCATCCATGTCGCGGATGTTATTGGCATGGAGGATAGCCGCAACCATAAAGGCGAGGGGCAGGCCAGCCACCAGCGGCACCGGGTCATACTGCCGCGCCATCACATAATAAGCACCGAGGACCATGAGCGGCCCCATAAATATGGCGACGGTTATTTCACCCAGCCCATGATAGGCAAGGGGGAATGGCCCCGCCGTATAGGTAACAACCACCAGCACCCCACCAATCCCAATCCACAGCAGCAGGGGGCCGCTCTGGAACAACAACAACAGGCCGATGAGCGCACCGCCGACCACGGTGACGATTGCGCCGATCAGCACATCACGGGGGGTCAAGATCATGTTCTTGATGGTCATGCCTTGTCCGGCCTGTTTGTGCTCGTCGGCCCCGCGCCGAAAGTCGGCATACTCATTGACCAGATTGGCCCCGATTTGCAGCAGCAGCGCCCCGATCAGCGCCAGCACAAACGGAATCAGTTCAAACACCCCCTGGCCCAGCGCGATCACCGCTGCCAGTCCAAGTGGGGCATACGTCGCCGTCAGGGTACGGGGGCGGGCCGCGCTGTACCACGCCGCCAGTTGGGGGTTTTTAATCGTCACGGTAGCTCCTGTCTGTATACAGCGCAGCATTATAGCCTGATAATCTGCAACGAAAACAGACAGATTGACGGCAGATCGTTAGCGGCTGTTGGCAGGTGGGGGTATCGGGCTTATAATCCCACTCGGCAATTCCAAGCGAGTTTTCAGGATAAAGCTGCTTTTTGTTTGAAGGAGTATATCTGTCATGGCAGAAGAAACATTTACCCCCGCCACTACCGAATGGTACGATCCGCCGGACGAGGTCGTCAAGAATGCCCACGTGCCGGACTACGAGGCGGTTTACGCGGAAGCGATGCAGGACATCGAAGCCTTCTGGGCCAGACGCGCCGAAACGCTCGACTGGTACGAAACCTGGGATCAGGTGCTGGACCGCAGTAACGCGCCGTTTTACAAGTGGTTTGTGGGTGGCAAGACCAATATCGCCCTCAACGCGCTGGACCGGCATATCCAGACCTGGCGCAAGAACAAGCTGGCGCTCATCTGGGAAGGCGAGCCTGGCGACAAGAAAACTTATTCCTACTGGCGGCTGTGGCAGGAAACCAACAAGTTTGCCAATGTGCTGCGCGGCATGGGCGTGAAAAAAGGCGATCGTGTCACCATCTACATGGGCCGTGTGCCGGAACTGATGATTGCGATGCTGGCCTGTGCCAAGATTGGTGCGATTCACAGCGTCGTTTATGGCGGTTTCTCCGAGCAGGCGCTGGCCGACCGCATCGAGGATGCCCAGAGCCGCGTGCTGGTGACGTGCGATGGGGCATGGCTGCGCGGGGATATTGTGCCGCTGAAGAATACCGTTGATGAGGCCGTGCATCGTTCGCCGGTGGTGGAAACGGTCATTGTGGTCAAACGCACCGGTCACGACGTCAATATGGAACACGGGCGCGACTACTGGTATCACGACCTGATGTCGCTGCCGATTGCCACGCCGGTCTGCGAAACCGAGGTGATGGACGCCGAGGATCCGCTGTTTATTCTGTATACCAGTGGTACGACCGGCAAGCCCAAGGGTGTGCTGCACACGCACGGTGGCTATCAGGTGTATACCTCGACGACGCTGGAATGGGTCTTCGACATCAAGGATGAAGATCGCTGGTGGTGTGCGGCGGATCCGGGCTGGATCACCGGGCACAGTTACATCGTTTATGCGCCGCTGATTCTGGGCGCGACCAGTTTCATGTATGAAGGTGCGCCGACCTATCCCTACCCGAATCGCTGGTGGAAACTGGTCGAGGAATACGGTATCACCATTCTGTACACCGCACCGACAGCTATCCGCGGCCTGATGCGCTTCGGCGATGCCTGGCCGAATCGCCATAATCTCAGCAGCCTGCGCCTGCTCGGTTCTGTTGGCGAACCGATCAACCCGGAGGCGTGGCGCTGGTATCAC
>NZXX01000010.1 GCA_002702065.1 Anaerolineaceae bacterium | reverse complement strand
CTCGGAATCCGCCAGTTCGACCACGCGCCCCAGATACATCACCGCGATGCGGTCGCTGATATGCTCCACCACCGCCAGATCGTGCGCGATGAACAGGTACGTCAGGCCAAATTCGCCCTGCAACTGCTTCAGCAGATTAATCACCTGCGCCTGAATCGACACATCGAGCGCCGATACCGGCTCATCACAGACGATCAACCGGGGATTGAGGGCCAACGCACGGGCGATGCCAATGCGCTGGCGCTGCCCCCCGCTGAAGGCGTTCGGGTAGCGGTTCATGTATTCCGGGCGCAGGCCCACCCGCCGCAGCAGTTCAGCGACCCGTTCCTTGAGTTCGGTGCTGCTCAGCTTTTCGTGGACTTGCAGCGGCTCACCAACAATGTCCAGCACCGTCATGCGCGGGTTGAGCGACGAAAACGGGTCCTGAAAGATGATCTGCATATCGCGCCGCAGGGCCTTCATCTGCTGCGAGTCCATCGCCAGCACATCGACCATGCCTTCCTTGCGCCGAAACAGCACCTTGCCCGCCGTCGGTTCATACGCCCGCAGGATCGCCCGCCCGGTGGTGGTTTTGCCGCAGCCGCTTTCCCCCACCAGCCCCAGCGTCTCCCCCTCGCGGATAAACAGGTTGACGCCGTCCACCGCCCGCACATGCCCAACGATCTTGCGCAGCAGCCCGCGCCGGATGGGAAAGTGCATTTTTAAATCCTGCACATCGAGCAAGACAGGTTTTGTCGCTTCCGTTACCATCAATCAGCCTATCTCTTATCGACCAACGCGATCAAAACGCACATATCGGTAGGGGCCGATCTTGTGTCGGCCCAGGACGGGCACACTGGCCCATCCCTACAATGTACGAGTTTGATTAATTCGGTCTATTATCAACAATTTTCTTCAATCGGTTTGCGAATATTCGTAGGGGCGATTCGCGAATCGCCCCTACATGATGTAATTTCACGCTGTTATAGCCCCTAGTTGTACAACGTGCACCGCACCCAATGCCCCGGCTCGATCTCCACCAGCGGCACCGGGTCGTGGCAGGCCGCCGACTTATCCGCCGGGCAGCGTGGGTAAAAAGCACATCCCGGCGGCACGCTGAACGGGTCCGGCACCATCCCCGGAATCGGGCTGAGGGTGCGCTTGATGTTGCGCCCCATCGACGGCACGGATTGCAGCAGGCCAATGGTGTACGGGTGCGCCGGGCGCTTAAACAGGGTCTTGCGGTCGGCCACCTCGACCACTTTGCCCATATACATCACCGCCACCCGGTCCGCCATTTCGTTGATCACACCCAGATTGTGGGTAATCATCAGGATGGCGGACCCAAACTCGCGCTGCAAACGGCGCATCAGGTCCAGAATCTGTGCCTGAATGGTGACGTCCAGCGCCGTTGTCGGTTCGTCAGCGATCAGCAGCGACGGGTTGCACGACAGCGCCATCGCGATCATGGCCCGCTGGCGCATCCCACCGGAAAACTGGTGCGGGTACGACCGGATAAACTGTTCCGCATTGCCAATGCGCACGGCGGTCAGCATTTCGATAGCGCGTTCAATCGCCTCCTGCCGCCCGACCTGCTGATGCAGTTCAATCGCTTCGGTGATCTGGTCGCCAATCGTGTGCAGCGGCGACAGCGAGGTCATCGGCTCCTGAAAGATCATGGCGATCTCGTTGCCGCGAATCTCACGGATCAGGTCACCTTCCGGGTCGAGTTTGGTCATATCGACGGTGCTGCCACTGCGGCGGCGAAAGGTCATGCTGCCGCTTTCGATGCGGGCGATTCGCTTGGGCAGCAGCCGCATAATGGTATGCGCTGTCACGCTTTTGCCGCTGCCACTTTCGCCCACCAGCCCCAGTGTTTCGCCGCTGCGAATTTCCAGATCAACCCCATCAACCGCCCGCACGACCCCATCCAGCGTGTGAAAATGGGTTCTGAGGTCACGGACTTCAAGGACATTTTCAGCTTTCATGGACGCACTCAGATCGTGTACGGGTCGGATGCATCGCGCAGGCCATCCCCCAGGAAACTAAAAGCCAGAATAATGATGATCATGAACAACGCCGGGTAAAACACCCAGGGATACAGTGCCAGCGACTGGATATTCTGTGCCTCTTGCAGCAGCACGCCCCAGCTTGTCAGCGGCGGACGCAGCCCCAGACCCAGAAAACTGAGGGACGTCTCGGCCAGGATCATCGAGGGCAGCGCCAGTGTCGCCACGACGATAATCTGGCTGATGGACGCCGGAATCAGGTGGCGGAAGATGATGCGCCGGTCGCTGGCCCCCACCAGCTTGGCCGCCATGATGTAATCCGTCTGCCGCAGCGCCAGCACCTGCCCGCGCAGCTGTCGTGCCAGCCATGTCCAGCCGATCAGCGACAGAATCAGCGTCACCGCGAAGTAGGTTTGCAGCGGCGGCCAGTTGGTCGGCAGCGCAGCGGATAGTGCCATCCATAACGGAATCGAGGGGAAAGCGCGCACCAGTTCGATGATGCGCTGGATCACTTCGTCGATCATGCCGCCGTAATAGCCGGACGCCACGCCCAGCACGGTGCCAAAAAACAGGCTCATCAGCACGCCCACCAGCCCGACCGTCAGCGAAATCTGCGCGCCGAGCACCACCCGTGTGAACATATCGCGCCCCTGCCGGTCAGTCCCCAGCAGGCTGACGATGCCATCCCCGGCGGTAAACAGGTGAATATCCGTCTCGAACAGACCGAAGAACGAATACGGCTCGCCCTGAGAGAAGAACTGAAGCGGGAATTTTTCGTCGCAATTGGTCTGATAGGTGCGGCGCAGGTTGGCATCCATCTCGGAATCCACGCCACAGACATGCGGGCGAAAGGTGCCTTCATCAAACAGGAACATCGGCTGCGGCGGCATAAACAGGTTGCGGGTGAAACGGGTCGTCAGCGTGTAGGGCGCGACAAAATTGCCCAGCAGCGCGATCAGATAATAGGCCAGCACGATCACCCCGCCGATGATGGCTGCCTTATTGCGCCGGAAACGCCGCCACAACATCTGATACTGCGACGCCGCGAAATGCGCTTCGTCCGCGCTGAGCGTGCGCGATGTGGCTTCAGCCTCGGAAAGATCGTCGGCCAGTTGTGCATAAGCCTGCTGAATTTGCCGGGACCGCTGCTCGATGCTGTCCCCAAGTGTCTGGTCGGTCATGAATAAACAATCCTCGGATCAAGCCATGCCAATGCCACGTCCGCCACCAGGTTGGCGACCAGCTGCATCAGCGCCATCATGAGCAAAAAGGTCCCTGCCAGAAACATATCCTGCGACAGCAGCGACCGCAGAAACAGCGGCCCGGTCGTCGGCACGGACAGCACCACGCCGATCAGGATCGATGAGGAAATGATCTTGGGCACTTCCATCGCCATCACACTGACCACCGGGTTCAGCGCCGAACGCACCGCGTACTTGTTGACGACCTTGCGTTCCTTCAACCCCTTGGCGCGGGCGGTGGTGATGTACTGCTGGCTGAGGACATCCAGCATACCGCTGCGCATAATGCGCATGAGCTGTGCCGTACTGGCCAGGCCGAGAATAAGCGCGGGCGGGATAAAATGCGCCAGATAGTCCACCACTTTGGCGATACTCATGGGCGCGTCCTGAAATTCCGGCGACTGCACCCCGGTCACCGGCAGGCGCAGCACGACTGCCCCGACATACAGCCAGATCAGCGCCAGCAGAAAACCCGGAATCGACAGCCCGATAAACGCCAGCGCCGACAGGCTGGCATCCCCCAGCGAATACTGATGCGTCGCGGAGTAAATGCCAATCGGAATCGCCAGCACGAACATGATCAGCAGCGACGCCATACCCAGCAGAATGGTGTACCCCAGCCGGTCCGCGATCAGCGGCCACACAGGGCTGGTCCACTCGAATGAGTAGCCAAAATCCCCCACCGGGAAACCATCAATCCAGTTGAGATACTGTGCCAGAAACGGCCTGTCCAGCCCATAATTCTGCCGCAGCAGTTCCGCCAGTTCCGCCGTCATGCCCCCACCAGTTTCGGCGGTCTGGGCTTGCAGCGTCGTCAGAAAATCGCCGGGTGGCAGCTGGATAATGGCAAACGAGATCAGCGATACAGCAAACAACATCGGAATCATCAACCCGATGCGCCTGAGAATAAATGTCGTCATACGTTACGCCTCAACAAAACACCGGTCACCGGTGAGGGAAAGTCGTTATAGATGGAGTTGGCGAACACATTTTTCAGTCTTTTACCCGTGACCCCCTCCCGGCCTCCCCCGAATTCAGGGGAGGTGGCTGCCGCAGGCAGACGGAGGGGGTTCAGTGAAGCAGCACACTTGCATACAGATGATGACGCCATCGGCACCATTCACGGCCTTCCCGCATCCCGAAACGATAGGGGCACAGCGTTTCTGCCTTTAGGGTGCGCTGTGCCCTGCTCAATTCACAGATAGAACGTTACTCGCTGGAGAAGTAGTAGTGTGCCGGGTCCTGCGTGCCGGGTGTCATAATGATCCAGTCCGATGTGTGGTTTTCGGCAACATTATGGAAGTTGTTCTTGACCACCACCGGGCCGGGGACCATGCCCACCAGACCGATTGTCCACAGGTTCTGGGTCGACATGCGCACCAGTTCCGTGCCGATTTCCATCTGCCGGGCTTCGTCCGCCGTGACGCGATATTCGTCATACAGCGCCATCGCCTGCTTGAAGATGTCCGTCGGTTCTTCGCCCAGCTCACCACCGGTCTTGTACCACGTACCAAAGGCCGGGGCCATCCAAGAACGCTCGTCAAACGGGAACTGATACACCGGGTCCACCATCGGCGTCAGGCCGCGGTCGAGGCCCCATGTCGCAATCATGACTTCATTCGCACCCGCTTTCGGCCAGTAGATATCACGGGTCGAGGGACGAACCTCGGTTTTCACGCCGACGTTATTCCAGTTTTCCGCCACCAGCTCCAGCGCATCGAGGCGCGCACCACTGGTTTCGGATGTCTCGATCACCAGTTCAATCGGCGTGCCATCGGCAAAAGTGCGGAAACCATCGCCGCCGACAGCCAGACCCAGTTCATCCAGCATGGCAGCCGCGCCATCCGGGTCGAACTGCGCGTACTGATCTTCCCATTCGGGATCATAGAATGGTGAATCCGGCACCACCGTTGAGGTACGCGGCACACCCTGCCCCAGTACAGCGACTTCGTTGATGGTGTCGCGGTCAATAGCAATCGACATCGCCTGCCGGAACTCAAGCTGCTGGAACAGTTCGCGATACTGCATATCGCCGTAGCTCTGGTTCAGGAACAGAGCGGTATGGGCGGCGGACGCCGTCGGCCACAGCAGCATATGGAAATCACCAGCTTCGGCGTTTTCCTGATAGACCGGGTACGATGCCAGATCAATGCCACGATGCTGCATGTCGATCTCGCCAGCGATTGCCAGCACGTTGATCGCCGAATTATCCTCAACCAGCGTGTAGCGCTGACGGTCGATATACGGCAGCTGCTTGCCTTCGGGGTCGACCTTCCAGTAGTACGGGTTGCGCTCGGTAATCATCTCCGTCGCGCCCGGTTCCCACTGGACGACCTTCCAGGCCCACATCACGGGACGTTCAACGTTGAAGTCGTTGGCTTTTTCTTCGAAGAGCTGATAGTCACCGCTGTCGCTGTAGGCCGGGTGGAATTGTTCGAGGTAGTGTTTGGGCGCAAAGAAGCCGAAACGCTCGAAGGCCAGCGGCCACTGATGCCCGTGGAAAGCCAGGCCAACCGAAAGCGCCAGACCATTCGGCCCGGCAAACTTGAGCGTAATGGTGTAATCGTCGACTTTCTCCAGTTCCATCGGTTCGCCATTCACGACCCACTCACTGTGAATAGCCGGGGTGATATTTTCGTCTGTCTCGATGGCTTCCCACCAGAAGATGACGTCATCGACGGTCCAGGGTGTACCGTCCGACCACTTCAACCCCTCACGGAAGAACAGCGTCAGTTCGGTGTTGTCGTCGTTCCATTCCCAGCGTTCGGCCAGGCCGGGCTGCACACCGTCGGATGGGTCGCGCGGCCAGCGCAGAACGGGGTCATAAACCGTGCGGCCATAAGCGTGGAAGTCGGCCACACCGCGGAAGGCACGCCGCCAGGTGCCGCCATATTCGCCGATACTCTCAATCGGCTCGACCACCAGCGGGTTAGCCGGGAGGCGGTCTGCCACCGGGGGCAGATCACCGGATGCCACCATATCGTCCAACATGGGGGCCTGGGTATAGGTCATGTCCTGCGCGCCGATCGGACCCGCGCTGATCAGGACAATGAGGGTAAGAAATGCCAGAAAACGAATAGTTGCAACACGTTTTAACATAATTTCCTGCCTCAACATCTAGCAAGCGAACAGAATAATATTTCGTGGCTGCTCTACGAAGACATACACCTCCTTTGCCTACAGGTAAGAAGTCACGCAGTTCGCTGCGATGATCCCCCAAAGACACGTCGGCTGCTGCCAGACGGTTACTGCGCACGTTCTAGAGATAGTCGAGTGCGACCGCCTGCCCCAGAGTCAGGTGGCGGTCCAGCAAACCGGCAGCTTCTTCTGGCCGGTTAGCAAGCAAAGCTTCCAGAATTTGCAAATGTTCGTCTGCCATCGTCATCAGATGCGAATCGGGCACGCCGTTGGCATAAACCCAGCGGCGAATCCAGGCAGACTTGTTGACAACTTTCGTCACCATGTCTTGCAACACGGCGTTGCCACACATTTCACCCATCGCCTGGTGAAGCTGGCTGTCTGCGTTCATGTGAAGTTCGAGGATTTCTGCGTCGGAGGAAGGCGGGGTGCGGAGCTGCTGCCATGTCTCACATAATTGCCGGACACGTGTTTCGTCAAGGTCAACCGCCGCCAGCCGCAGCGCTGCGGGTTCCAGCGTGCGCCGGGCCACGAATACGTCTTCGATATATTTGCGGTTGATGCCAACAACGTGATAACCGTTGTTCTTGCCGTACTCGACCAACCCCTCGGCGACCAGCAAATGCAGGGCGTCGCGTACCGGGCTGCGGCTGATTCCCAGTTGATCGGCAATCTCGCCAACACCGAGTCGGCTGCCAGGAAGAAGATCCATTTTATAAATATTTTCCAACAAATATTCAAAAACCTGCTGACCCAGATTGGCGCGCACAGGCTTGAAATCCAGGCTCACAATATAATTCCTTCGGTATACATAGATACCGTATTTCGTATACACTATAGGATAACGAATTTATATATTCATTGCAAAAAGATTCATCTATACCATACAAGTGTAGTAACAATCGCAAGCCACAGCCCGCAACTGCCCCACCCCATCGCCTGTAAAAACGTTACAATTGAGACAGAGAGATTTTTATAAAGGCAATTATGGTGAATAAAACAACGCAGAACCTACCCCTTGACCCCACGATTATTCATTCAGACCGTTTCCTCGACGCGCTGCGCGAGGGATTGCACAACTGGTCGGTGGCATTATTCGACCCGGCAACCGGCGGCTTTCGTCAGAATGACACCATTGGCGTCAATCCGATGAGTTCAACCGATATGATCTGGATTCGGTTTGCCACGAATGACCAGCATGTCGGTGACCCGGACCCCGACGCCATCCGCGCATACCTCCAGGGCATTCAGGAGCCGGATACCGGTCGCATCCGCCATGATCAGGGGCCGGGCGGGCAAGGCCATTGTGACGCGCATGCCTTCTGGCAAACCGTTCGGGTACTCAACATCATTGGCGCGCAGCTGCTGCATCCACCGCGTTTTCTGACCCCGGTGCTGACACCTGATGGCCTGGCCCGGTGGTTCGACAGCTTCGACTGGCGGGCGGGCGGCAATGGCAATCATCATGAGGTGCTCGGTCTGGTGCCCGTGCTGGCCAGCCTGAACGACCCAGCCTGGACCGAGGTTTTCTTTCAGAAGATCGTCGAGCAGCAGAACCCGGAAAACGGCGCGTGGCCGGTGGGCCGCACGAATATCAGCCGCACTTTCGCCTACACCACTCTGCATCTGGCAACCGGACGTATCCCGCCGATGCCGGAGAAAATTCTGGATACTTTGCTGGAGCTACAAAACGATGAGGGGGTATGGGAATCGATCCCGACGCGCTTCCATACCATGGATGCCATCTACGTGCTGACCCGGCTGGCCCCACGCATCGGCTACCGCGAGGATGACGCTGTCGCCGCGCTGGCGAAGGCCAATGCAATGATGCGCGACATGTTTATCCAGCATCAGGATTACTACTGCGGCAACCCGCACTCCATGCTGGCGATGACGCACACCTTTGGCCTGCTGCAAGAGACGTTCCCCAATGACTACCCCTCCGAGCACCCCTACCGTTTCGGCTGGGACTTACCAGAGCTTTATCATTCGGCGGTGATCACACGGGATATGCGCGAGGTGTAAAGCATTACTGGGCGACCACATAGGTCGCCCATACAATTCACATCTGATCACTGACGACTGAAAACTGACGACTATCCGCGCTAATCAATCTCGTCGTATGCCGGGATCGTCAGGAATTCGACCGGCTCATCGCTGCGGATCATCTCGTCGAACAGAGTCTTCGCCCGGTCAAAGTGCCCGCCATCGAACCGCGCCGCGCCAATTTCCTCGCGGATGGCGTCCATTTCTTCATCGAGCAGCTGCGCATAAAGTTCGGTCGTCAGCGTGCGGCCATCTTCCAGCGTGGCATTGTGATGCAGCCACTGCCACACCTGCATGCGGCTGATCTCGGCGGTGGCGGCGTCTTCCATCAGGTAGTACAGCGGCACGCAGCCGTTCCCCCCCAGCCATGCCTCCAGATACTGGATGCCGACCTTCAGGTTCCAGCGTATCCCCTGCTCCGTAATGGTGCCTTCGCTGGGCGTCAGCAGATCGCTGGCCGTCACATGCACGTCGTCGCGCTGGCGGTCAATCTGGTTCGGCTGGGGCATCAGTTCATCAAAGACTTCATTCGCCACCGGGATCAGGCCGGGGTGCGCCACCCATGTACCATCATGCCCGTCCTGCGCCTCGCGCAGCTTGTCCTGCCGCACTTTTTCCAGCGCCTTGGCGTTGACTTCCGGGTCGCTGCGAATCGGAATCTGCGCCGCCATACCGCCCATCGCATGGATGCCGCGTTTGTGGCAGTCCTTAATCACATTGAGGGTGTAATTGCGCATGAACGGAACCGTCATCGTCACCTGCGCCCGGTCCGGCAGCAGATAATCAGGCCGGTTGCGGAAGGTCTTGATGTAGCTGAAGATGTAATCCCAGCGGCCACAATTCAGCCCGGCGGAATGCTCACGCAGTTCGTACAGAATTTCGTCCGTTTCAAACGTCGCCTTGATCGTCTCAATCAGCACCGTCGCCCGGATGCTGCCGCGCGGGATGCCGAGTTCATCCTGTGCCCGGTTGAACACATCGTTCCACAGCCGCGCTTCCAGATGGCTTTCCAGCTTGGGCAGATAAAAGTAGGGCCCGCTGCCCCGGTTCAGCAGTTCGCGGGCATTGTGGAAGAAGTACAGACCAAAGTCGAACAACCCACCGGGAATCGGCTTGTCATCGACCAGGAAGTGTTTCTCGCTCAGGTGCCAGCCGCGCGGACGAATCAGCAGCGTTGCGGTTTGCTCATTCAGCTCGTAGAAGCGGCCATCGGGGTTGGTGAAGGTGATGGTGCGGCGTACCGCGTCGCGCATGTTGATCTGGCCATCGACCATGTTGAACCACGTCGGCGAGTTGGCATCCTCAAAATCCGCCATGAAGACCTTCGCCCCGCTGTTGAGCGCGTTAATGACCATCTTGCGGTCGGTCGGCCCGGTGATCTCGGTGCGCCGGTCCTGCAAATCAGCCGGGATAGGCGCAACCTTCCAGTCGCCCTCGCGGATATGTTTCGTTTCCGGTAGAAAATCGAGCGCGGCCCCGGCGTCAATCGCAGCCTGCCGTTCCTGCCGCTTTTGCAGCAGTTCATCGCGGCGTCCGGTAAAGTCACGTGCCAGTTTCGCCAGAAATGCCACCGCTTCCGGCGTCAGGATTTCGGCAAATTCCGGCGTAATCGGCCCGGTGATCTCAACACCGCTGGGATAATCAGTCATGAGTCTTCCTCTCGAAATGTTTCGCTGAGATGGATACCGAGTATACCAACAACGGCCAGCTGCCTTTAGAGCCACGCCTCATCCGGGCGAAATTGGTTTACATGTGGCGTCAGGTTCGGGTTTGCACCAAGTTGAGTTTTAGGGTCGTCAGGAGATTTCGGAGAAGCGAAGCCGATCAGAACATCAGCATGTCACGGACCACTGCCTTGAAGCCGGGTAATTCGTCGCCCCCATCAAATACGTCGTCAAGCGAAAGCACTGCAGCTTCCTTGCCGGGCCGAAAGACTTCAAAACCCTCGCCGGGCAGAACCAGCACAACCAGCGGCGTGCCGTGCTGAATATAATCCTGTGCTTTGCGCCGCTGAGACGCTCTTGATTGGGTATCCGAACGAATTTCTATTGCAATTAACGGCGGGTCAGTCAGGTAATCGTCGAGAGTGGCGTGATTAATGCTGATGTCGGGGATAAACTTCACGTCGTGCAGGACATGCAGCACTTCGGTATACACCACACCGACCGGATTCCGTTTGTTGTAAGCGTGGAGGGCGGCGGCAAAGTTGACCTGAATCATGCCATGCAGCGGTTTCGGCGACACCTCGACAATCTCCCCATCAATGAAATCAAAGCGCTTGTCCGGGTGCTGCTCTGCAAGGGCAATAAATTCTTCAGCGGTCATCTGCTGTTGTAAGAACATGACCCACCTCGCTGACCTTCTTTCCCCTATTATAACCGTGCTTTCATCCTTTGCGGCTTTGCGCCTTTGCGTTAAAGAAGCGATCCATCCGCAAAGTCCAGCGGGTGCGGCGCGCCCACATCCAGAAAGCCGTCACTGGCCCGCACTTCGTCGAGCAGGCTGGCAGACACCTGAATATGTTCAAGATCGAGCGTGCTGCGAATGCGCACAATCCGGGCGGAATCACGCGCTGCCGGGTTGGCGCGGAACAGGTAATCCAGCGCGGCATTGATGGCGGCCTCGTCGGTTTCATATACCAGCGGGATACGCCCACGTGCCAGAAAGCCGCTGGTGAAAATATTCTTGGTCGTCGTGGGGAAGTCAATTTTGTCGAGCAGCCGCTGCGTGGTGAAATCCGCCAGCCCCACCCCGGTGGCATTGCCATGCGAGGCGTCCGTCAGGTCGAGCACCACCAGCGCTTTGACTCGCGGCGAGTCCGGCTCCTGTTCGCCCTCGATGCGCAGCCGCCCAATCACATTGGTATCCATGCCTGTACCGCTGATGTCCTTGCCCAGCAGATCGACAATCAGCACGTCAATATCATCCACCGGCAGGCGCGGCATCAGGCGGCGGGCTTCATCGAGCAGGCGCTGTTCACCCGTCACAATGCCGTCGGACCGCAGCAGTTCGAGGATGACCGGGCGATGATAGCCATCTTCCACCGTGGCGACTCCCGCGATCAGGTTGACATGCTGCAGCAGGGCTTTGGCGACTTCCGGCATGATGTCACGCAGGCCATGCACGCCATAGCTGTGATGTTTGGCCGCGCCGTTTTCCTTGCCCAGCCCAATCGCCAGCATTTTGAGCAGGCCGCTTTCGTGCGGGCCATGAAAATCCGTGTGGATTTTGACGCGATTGGCGATGATCAGCCCATCGGCTTCGGCGACATTGCGGTCCAGATGCAGCGGAAAGCCATCGGCAGTTTCGCCCATGATGACGGTATCCATCGTGGCCCGCACCGGACAGCCAATACTCTCCTCCGTGACGCCCAACCCCGCCAGCACGTCGAGCTGACCTGCGGGTGTCGCCCCACCATGACTGCCCATCGCCGGGACAATAAACGGAAAGCCGCCGCTGGTCCGCACCAGATTGACCAGACTGCGCGCAATAGCCGGGATCTCGGCGACACCCCGGCTGCCAATGCCGATAGCGATGTGCTTGTTGTGGACTTGTTGCGCCAGTTCCAGCCGCTGCCATTCGTTGATCAGCCGCGTCTCAATCTCTACGGGTTCGCCTTCTGGCAAACGCCGCCGTACTGCTGCGAGGGGGGGTACGCGTGTTATCGCCTGTGTCAACATCAGACTCTCTTTTGCCTCATGATTTTCAGGCGATTGTAACAAGCAGGGCTTCAATCAATCAACCGACGATGGCACTATTCCGCTTCGGGTACAAGAATAGCGGCGATCCGTTCACCTGCTTTGCCATCCCACAACGGCGGAATCTGCCCATTGCGGCCCTGCCCGGCCAGCACCGCCGCGACATGGGTCCGCAGTTGATCCATGTCCTGCCCCACCAGTACATTCGTCCCCAGCGTGACCGTGACCGGACGTTCGGTGTTTTCGCGCACGGTCAGGCAGGGCACGCCCAGAAAGGTGCTTTCTTCCTGAATGCCACCGGAGTCGGTGATGATGAGCGTGGCACGGGTTTGCAGCGCCAGAAACTCGATATAGCCCACCGGCTCCATCAAGCGGAAACGACCCCCATCTGGCAGGTCAATGCCAAAGCTGGCGATGCGCTGCCGGGTGCGCGGGTGCACCGGGAACAGCACCGGAATATCCGCGCTGATCGCCGCCAGCGTTTCGATGATCTGGCGCAGCATGGCCGGGTCATCCACATTCGAAGGGCGATGCAGCGTCACCAGCGCATAACGGTCCGGCAGGTCATCAAATGTGACGTCATGCGCGCGGGGCAGCAGCCGCACCAGCGTGTCGATCATCACATTGCCGACACAATGAATCTTCTCCGGATCGACCCCTTCATGCAGCAGGTTCTCGTCGCCATCCTGCGAAGGCGTCAGCAGCAAATCCGCTACCCGGTCCGTCAGCAGGCGGTTGACTTCCTCCGGCATAGTGCGATCCCCCGAACGCAGCCCGGCCTCGACATGCGCGATTTTGATGAGCAGCTTGGCACACACCAGCGCCGCCGCCAGCGTCGAATTGACGTCGCCGTACACCAGCACCCAGTCCGGTTGCTGCGCCGTGAAGACTTCTTCCAGCCCCAGCATGATCTGTGCCGTCTGCCCGGTGTGGCTGCCCGAACCCACCCCCAGGTTGATGTCCGGCTGCGGCAGATCGAGCTGGCGGAAGAAAATGTCGGACATATTGGCGTCGTAATGCTGCCCGGTGTGCACCAGTGTCTGACGGATTCCGGCGCGGTTTGCCAGCGCCCGCATCACCGGCGCAGCTTTCATAAAGTTCGGGCGCGCACCCACCACATGCAAAATGTGCATGTTCAGCCTCTTTCATGTGACACGGATAGAATAAAACACCTGCGAGCTTAACGACTAATCACCATCTATAAGGGTGCAAATAGCGCGGCGACATGGAGAGCGGGCTTGCACATGGATGCGCCCCTACGCCGAAGGCTGGTCACGCCGCACGACCAGCATATACTGCGCCCCGACCAGACCCAGCATCAGCCAGTAAACAAACGTCAGCCGGTCCCACAGAGTCACCGCGTCAGCCATGCCATATATCGCGTGGGCCAGCAAACCTGCGGCAATCGACGCGCTGACCGCTTTCGTCTGTGCGCCGCCCTGCCGCCAGCTTTGCAGCAGCATGTAACCAGCAGCAGCGTAAATGCCCACAAAAACCACCAGCCCAGGAATGCCCATATCAGACCCCATCTGCAAGGGTTCGTTGTGGGCATGCGGCAGAATACGGTCCTCCATCATCGGCACCGGATAATCAGCGCGGACTCGCCCGTCGCGGAACATCGACAGCCCCACCCCGGTCAGCGGATGATTGCGGATGATTGCCAGCGCACTGCCAAAGATTTCCAGCCGCACGTTGATATTGCGCTCGTCATGGGTTTGCAGCGGCAACGTGCGAAAGCGCTGGTTCTGGGCTGTCTCGACAATCTCCGCCTGGCTGGCTGCGAAATCCGCCGACACCCATACCTGAAATCCTACCGCCAGCAGCAGCGCGGCATAGGTCAGCACGCGCCAGGGCAGACGTTTAATAATCAGCGGAATCAGGAACGCCAGCGCGATGAATACACCAATCAACGCAGACCGGCTTTGGCCCAACAACAGCGCCGCAAACATCAGGATGAAAGCCAGCGTCACATGCCAGCGCGGTTCCCGCTGTTGCCAGCGATAGAGCGCCAGCCCGGCCATCAATGGCACCAGCCACGACAGCCCACCCGCGATTTCATTGGCGTTAAAGCCAGCCTCCGCGCCGGGGAAGCCCTGCAAATCTGGCAGCGACCCGGTAATGACGCTCAATTGGGCAGACTTGGGATTCCACTGGGTCGAGCCAATCGCCAGCACCCCCACCAGCAGCCCCAGCATGATGATCACCTGCAACGGCCCGCGCATCCGACCAGACGTGCGGGCGGACTCGACCATCGCCAGATAGGTGGCAATGCCCAGTACAGGCCGTGCCAGCAGCAGCAGGCCGCGCGTATACGGGGCCAGATAGACGTTCAGCACGCCCAGCACCAGTAGCGCGGCAAACCAGACATTGAGCGGAGTCCGCGTCAGCAGGCGACCATGCACGACATAGCGCGCCGCCACAACCGGCACCAGCAGCCATAAGAGCCACAGCCAGTTGGTGCGGGTGGGGGTCGGGTAAAAAAAAGCCAGTGTGGTCAGGGCCAGATACAACGGTTCCAGCCACAGGATAACCCGCCCCACCGCCACCAGTACGGCAGGAAATGGTTTAGAGACTGACGACACGCGCCTTGCCCGTCAGATTTTGGGTCGCATTACGGGTGTCGATCACCAGTTTGCTGTGGTCCAGCACATGCTGCCAGTCGAATGACGAATGGTTGGTGACGATCACCACCGCGTCGGCTTCATCCAGCAGCGCGTCACTGTATGATTCGCTCGCCATCATCTCGTCATCTTCCAGGCGGATGCTGGGCACAAACGGGTCATAATAAGCAATGCGCGCGCCTTTGCCTTGCAGCAGACCGATGATGTCCAACGCCGGGCTTTCGCGCACATCGTCCACGTCGCGTTTATAAGCCACGCCCAGTATCACCACCCGCGACCCATTGACGGCTTTGCAGTCGTCGTTGAGTCCTTCCATCACCTTGTTGACCACATGATGCGGCATGCTGGTGTTGATCTCGCTGGCCAGTTCAATAAAGCGCGCGGTGTAATTCAACGTCTTCAGCTTCCAGCTCAGGTACAGCGGGTCAATCGGGATACAGTGACCACCCAGCCCCGGCCCCGGATAAAATGGCATAAAGCCAAATGGTTTGGTCTTGGCCGCTTCGATCACTTCCCACACGTTGATGTCCAGCTTTTCGCACATCAGCGCCATTTCATTTACCAGACCGATATTGACCGCGCGGAAAGTGTTTTCCAGCAGCTTGACCATCTCGGCAGCGGTGGGCGAAGAAACCGGGAACACCGTGTCAATAATCGTGCTGTAGAGCGCCTTTGCCACTTCGGTGCATTCCGGGGTTACGCCGCCCACGACCTTAGGCGTATTGCGCACCTGATACTGCATGTTGCCGGGGTCGATGCGCTCTGGCGAAAACGCGGCGAAGATATTCTCACCAATGCGGAAACCGTTTTGCAGCAGCTTGGGGACGACGATTTCCTCGGTCGTGCCGGGATACGTCGTGCTTTCCAGCACCACCAGCATGCCTTCATGGGCAATCGGCGCAATCGCTTCCAGCGACGCGATCACGAACGACATGTCCGGGTCCTTGGTTTTGCGCAGCGGCGTCGGCACACACACGCTGATCGCATCCACAGTGCTCAGGTCGGCGTAATCCGTCGTCGCCCGCAGCTTGCCGGCTTCCACCAGCGGCTTCAGGTCGTCGCTGGCAATATCCCCGATATAGCTGACCCCCTTGTTGAGCAAGGCGGTCTTTTGCTCGCTGATATCCAGCCCGATGACCTCAAAGCCTTCCTGCGCAAAGGCAACCGCCAGTGGCAGCCCGACATAACCCAGCCCCACAATACCGACTTTCGCGTCGCGCCGGTCGATCTTCGCCAGCAGCGTATCCTTGACAGACATATAAGCCTCCAACTTCATTCATTTGACTGGCTGCGAAACCATTCAACCGTCCGCGCCAGACCCGTATCAAAATCCACAATCGGTTCATAATGCAGCAGTTCGCGCGCTTTGTCCACATTGGCCCGCGAGTGTTTAATATCGCCGGTTCGTTCTGGCCCATGATGTGGTGCGTAGGCCGTATCCAGCAGCACGTTCAGCTTGTCCACCAGTTCGAGCAGGCTCACCTGACCGCCGGTTGCCAGATTCATATAACTGCCACCGACTCCCGGCGTACGCGCTGCCAGCAGGTTGCCCTCGACGACATTATCAATATAAGTGAAATCACGCGACTGCATGCCATCCCCATGAATGACCGGCGGCTGACTGTCCAGCATGAGGGTAATAAACTTCGGGATCACCGCCGCATATTCTGAGGTCGGGTCCTGCCGGGGACCAAAGACATTAAAATAGCGCAGCGCCACCGTTTCCAGTCCATAGGTATCTGCAAACACCCGGCAATAATATTCCGCCGCCAGCTTGGCCGCGCCATAGGGCGATTTGGGCTGCGGGGGCATGGTTTCCACTTTGGCGTCGCCGGGCGCATCGCCGTAGATCGAGGATGATGAGGCATAGACCACGCGCTTCACCCCTGCGTCTCGCGCCGCGTTCAGCACATTCAATGTGCCGGTCACGCAATGGTGATGAGTCTCCACCGGATTCGCCACACTGCGCGGCACCGATGGCAGCGCCGCCTGATGCAGCACGTAATCAACGCCCTCAAACACGGGCCTCAGCGCATCCGCATCAGTAATGCTGACTTCATGAAAGCTGAAGCGTTCGCGATAGGCCGGGTCATCACAAAAGGGCTGGACATTGTCTCGGCTGCCGGTCAGCAGATTATCCACCACCCGCACCGTATGCCCTTCACGCAGCAGGCGCTCTGCCAGATGAGAGCCGATAAACCCTGCCCCACCGGTCACAATATAGGTTTCTGTCATGCTAAACTCTCGCTGGTTGGTTGCTCGACGTTAAGTGCCTGCGCCACCCGTGGCCAGACCTGACGAATATCATGCTGCTGGCGAATACGCGCCTGATTGTGACTGCCCATCTGCTGCACACGCTGCGGATCAGCGGCCAGTTTTGCCATCGCCTGTGCCAGCGCCGCCGCGTCCTGAGCCGGTACGAGCAGCCCGTTTTCCGGTTCATCAATTACGGATGGGATGCCGCCCACCGGGGTCGTGATGACCGCCAACCCCGCCGCCATCGCTTCCAGCAGCGCATTGGGCAGTCCCTCACTGTATGACGGCAGCACAAAGACATCACTGTCGGCAAATTCATCGACCAGCGCCTCTTTATCGACCCACCCGCGAAACACCACCTGTTCGCCCAGCCCCAGCGCCGCGCAGCGTACTTCGAGCGCCGCCTGCTGCGACCCGCTGCCACACAGCACCAGCCGGAAACTGACCCCCTGCTGCCGAAGCTGATGCGCCGCATCCAGCAGTTCAAACACGCCCTTGAAGGTTTCCAGCCAGCCGACGTACACAAACCGGACCGGCTGACTCACATCACTGCGTGTCCGCCCGGCACGCTGGTAAACGGCGCTGTCGATCCAGTTCGGAATCACCACAATCTGGTCCTGTCGCACACCCAGCAGATCGACCAGCGCCTGTGCCGCCTTCTCGCTCTGGCAGATGAGCGCGTCCGCACTGCGCACCATCCACCGCTTGTACCATAAGAACCAGCGGTCCACCGGTTGCGCTTTGACCTCCGACCGGAAGCTGATGACCACACGCTTCCCCAATCCGTGACTGAGGATGCACATCAGCCCCTTTTCGGCGAGGCTGGCCGTTCGATAAGACGAAAAGACCAGCACCCCATCGACCGGCCTGGTTGCCAGCAGACCAATCAGCTTTGAAACGCGGCGCACTGCATCATACAGCCGAACCGCCAGATTGGGCGGTGGCAGCGACCGCTGGGTCGTATCGATCAGATACCATTCGACCTGTTCCGACAGCGGGCTATTCAGCAGCGACCGGCAGGCGAACATCTGCCCCCCGACCGTCCCATCGCTGGCCGCCGTGGCAAAAGACCCGACAAAGACAATCTTCTGCGAAGCCCGTGTGGGTTGATTGTCGTTCACACGTAATCTCCAAGCTGCTCACGAAGCTGGGCCTCTGTCAGCCGCCGGTTAGGGGCATACAAGTGCGCTTCATGGTCCAGCAATGTCTCAATGTCAAAACGAACCTTCATCACCCGCGCAGGAACCCCACCGACAATCGTATAGGGCGGCACATCTTTTGTCACCACCGCCCCGGCAGCGATGATCGCGCCACGCCCTACCCGCACACCTTTCAGAATCGTCGCCCGTGCACCTACCCACACATCGTCCTCAATCACCACAAACTCGTCATCTTCCGGGCGCTTCACCTTGACATCAAACATAAACTGGCCCACTTCACCCGTATTATGATTGCCGCCGCGAATGATCACACTCGGCCCGAAAAGCACTTTACTGCCGATGATGATTCCACTCACCGAAGCCTGAAGGATGGCACCGGGTCCGATAAACACATCGTCGCCGACTTCAATCGTGTGGAAGGTATACTGCCCATCCGGATCAAAAATGAAGTTCTTGCCATATCGTTTGAAAGCGGGTCGCAACACGTACATTTTCAACCGCCGGATTACCCGCCGAAAGAATATCAGGGCCTTTGCAAAGATGGCTAGTAGTGTCATGGCATCAATATGATTTTAACGGCGACTCGAAATCGCCTTTGCCAGCAGCGACAATTGCCCGGCGGATGGCCTGCTGCATCGCCTGTGCCTGATCCGACTTGAGCTGATGTTTTCTTTGAAGATAGGCTACGATCCGCCCGGAAAATAAAAGAGTCCGAACTGCATAAATCACATACCAGCCTGCCCACAACAACGGTGGCAGATGCTTATACATGAGCAGGCATTTTGAAATATACCCATGATAAAATTCGTCCGGCGTGAAACTGCGGCTACCGGACCGTTTGTGCCACAACACCGAATCCGGCACATAATAGAGCTTATAGTGACTATCCAGCAGCCGCCAGCAAAAATCGGCATCCTCCACACCAAAATAGAACTGCTCATCCAGCAGGCCAATATCATCCAGAACGCTGCGTGGTATAAGCATACTACATCCGCTCACGTGTGAGACTTCGGTCACAGATTGCTCTGGCTCTTCATCAATCTGCCCATAACGAGCGATAATGCCCATGCCACGCCACCGGGAAAGTTCTGCACCGGCATAGTAGATGCGCCGGGTCGGGCCCGTCTCGCGATCGTAGTCATAGATCGTACCGCTGATCGCCCCAACACGATCTGCACTGGCAGCCGTGCGCACCAACGGCTCCAGAAAATCAGGCGAGACAATGGTGTCATTGTTCAACAACAACACATAATCGGCATCGTGCTCCAGAGCATAGCGTATGCCTTCGTTATTGCCTTTTGCAAAGCCATAATTAGCCGGATTCATAACAAAATGAGCTTGCGGAAATTCAGCCCGCAGCCGGTCCACCGAGTCATTTGTCGACGAGTTGTCTACCACCACCATCATCAGGTCCGTATAGGTGGCATCACGCAGGGATTCCAGACAATCGCGCGTATCCGCGTAATTATTCCAGTGCAGCACGATCACCGCGACCTTTGCATTTGGCATGGTAGCTAAACTCCCGGTTCGTAACCCATGCGGGCCAGCGGCGCAGGATCTACAGCCCCCAGCTTGAACAACAGTTGCAGATAACGCGTTTCCCATGCCGCGCGTTTTGTCGGACGTCCGACCAGTTTATGGGTAATTCGCGCACGCACGTCTGCTGGCGCGTTGATATTCAGGAACGTGCACAATGTATTGAGCTGTACGGTCGGGTTGTCGATCAGGTCTTCATAGCGCATAAGCAAATAATGCCGACACAGGGATTCGGTATCCAGCCCGGTTTGCAGATACTCCGCCCATAGTCGGTACCCCCGCGTGAATAACGGCGGAATCATTGGCTCCGCATCTCGGCGCGAAAACAACCGGCGGGGTTCGCGACGTTGAAGGCTCATGCCCACGTCAATGCCGTTGCGAATCATATGGATCACCCGGGCTTCCGGAAAAATCTTCAACCAGACAGGGAGCGTAATGGTTGTACGAGGGTCCTTCCACCCCCACGGTTGCCCATGCGCCACCTCGCCATAGTCTGCCATCGCCTCCAGCAAGCGGCGTGCTTTATCGGCTTCAGAGGTGATAAACGAGGGGTCACTCAGCTTGCGCAGATAGGGCTGCGGATTGGCCCAGTGTGCGCCCTGATCGCGCAGCAAGACATCATTCAGCCGTTTGAAAGCAATCGACTCATGATGATTGCTGAGGTCGTCACCGATATGAATGCCCAGTTCGAGCAGGATGTTGGCAAATAGCGATGTCCCTGAACGGTGCATTCCGATCACAATGACTGGTGCGTGAACTAATGTGGTGAATTCCATCGCATCAACAACCTATCCGGTAAAGGAATGAGATTAATGGACAACTTCCGATAAACAGCAATCGCCGAAAAAACGTTGAGCAATCCTGTCCCGATCATCGAAGCAACAGCAGCACCTATAACACCATAAGGCGGAATAAGCACATACAGCAACAGCAGATTGATCAGCATAGACAACAACAGAATATTCCTCAGCAATTTTTCATGCCCTGTCATCATAAGCAGGAAGCCGACAGACCCGGTGGCGACATTGAGATACTGCCCGATTGCAATAATGCTGAGAATGGGTGCCCCAGCCGTAAACTCTGAACCAAAGATCGCCATTACCGGTTCCGCGAACAGGAGGAAGGCCAGCAACACAGGTAGTGCACCCAAAGCCAACAGGGCTGAGGTTAGCCGGGCCAGACGTGACAGGGATTCGATGTCTTGCTGGCTGTACAAGGCCGCAAAACGCGGCGCTACCGCACTGTTTACGGCTGTCAACAGAAGGGCCATGAGCAAGGCTGTTCGTTTTGCCGTGCCATATATACCAATCGATGCGCTGTCTACCATTGAACTCATGATCAGAATATCCGCCCGGTTCATCAGCAGACTCATGAGCGCAATCCAGAACATCGGCAAACTGGTCGAAAGGATGCGGCGGGTATCGTAACTCCCATCCAACTGCCGAATATGCGGTGCGGCTTTCCGCCAGAGCCAGACACCCGCTATCAGAGAAAGCACCATACCGCCCGTATAGGCGATCACAGCACCGTTGACGGCGTAGGCAGGCGCCAAGATGAAAAGAAGGATCAGGCTTCCGATCGTCGGGCTCACGTTAATGAGGAAAACGCTGGAACGCACTTCATTGATACTTCTTAACATCTGAGTGTATAGGACGAGCAATGCGAACGGCAGGACACTGAGCGCCATAAGCCGTAAAGGAAGGGCCATCTCCGGCTTGGAAAAAAGTGTGCCTGCAATCCAGGGCGCAAGCAGGAACAAACCCAACGATAATAAGCCTGCGCCCCAGCCAATGATTTGGCGACTCTTGCGATACAGGCCAGCAGCTTCCTGATAGTTGCCTGCTTCTACAGAAGCGGCCCCAAACCGCAAAATGACATTGTCAAGCCCGATGCGGCCAGCCAAAGCCGCCAGAAACGCAAGGTTAAAAACCTCCAGATAGATACCCACATCTTCAGCCCCTAACATACGGGCCATCACGAAGCTAAAGAAAAAGGACAGGCTCGCGCCAAAAATCTGAAGACTAAAAGCTACAGCGGCTTTCTTGAAGGTTTCTTTCATCGATACGTGGCTTAGCGGCTCAGGAATCAGCAGTCTGCATTAAGTATGGCTGTTAAAGGAGCCAAACATGCGAGAGCTGGTTAAAGTCTGTGCATGATCGGGTGAGTGGTCCGGGGCTGGTTCCTCCGTCATCCTTACTCTGATGAGTGCCAGCGACAAACCCATCACCACCCAATTGGTTTCGAGCGTGAGAAAGTGGTCATAAAAGAGCGATGCCAGTTGCAGGCTGATCAGAACGGCAAACAAACTCAACGCGATAGCGTCGTGCTGCCGCTTCCAATGCTGCTGCAACCGCCACAGAAGTGCCAGAATGAAGCTGTAGAAACTGATGAACCCAACCAGACCATACTCCGCCAGAATGGTGAAAGGTGTGGTATGGGAGGTGTCTGCCAACCCATAGCTCAGAATATTGGATGCGCCAATGCCAAACAACGGGTTGGTCGCGAATGCATCCAGCGCGGGCTCTAGCAGCGCCGCACGGGCATCGGAACTGCGGTTGAGTTGTGAACTATCAAAGCGCGATGAAACCAATTGCTGAGGTGTCAGATCAAACTGAGTAAACAGCGTCGAAAGCGCCAGCCATACCAGCCCCAGAGCGACCGCCAGACGGAACAGATTCTTCAGGTTGAATGATTGCCGGAAAAGAAAATAAATGCCCCAGCCCACAATCAACCCGATCAGGCTGCTGCGAGAAAGGGTCAACAGCATGAGAATCACGCTGAGAACCACGAGCGCCTGTACCCCGACTCGCTGCAACCGAGTCTTGATCAGTGTACTGTCGAGCACACCGACGGATACCAGGCAGATGATGCTGAGAAACAGGCCGAAATAGTTGGTATCAACCAGCACCGAAGCGAAGCGTGGCACGGCCAGACCGCCAATAGATGTGGCCTGCGAGCCTTTGTATGCCTGCGAGAACACACGCAGATTACTTTCAAGAAATTCCTGAAACGGAATACCAGGAAATTCACCAGTCAGCAGCCAGGACTCTACCTGCCACAGGCCGACTGCCATAGGAATGACTGCACTGATCAGGAGCGCACTCACACCAATCACCAATGTGCGACGATCGCGCACAATGATAAAGACAAGAAACGCCGTCGACATGTTCACCAGCCGTGGGAACAGCCGGTTGATACCCGCCGTATAATTGCTGCGCCCGGTTGCGACCAGTTCCAGAACAAGCCAGAATAAAAGAAAGATCAATATGATATCAGGCTTGCGGTTCCCATCCGGCGAGGTGCCGGAGCGCTGTCGAATGAGGCTGAATACCAGGCTGGCAACCGTGACGCCGAGAAACAGCCGGTGCACTGTGAGATGAACCGGTATGAGTGGGAGATCAAAGCGGTACTGATATAACGGCGCGGCGATGATGACAAAGGCCAGCGAATAGATCGGGTCCCGCACACACAGATAACCAAACAGGATCGCCCCGATAATCAACAGGAGGATGACGGCAGAGTTATCGGCGCTGGCAAGCAGTCCGGTGACAAGGGCTGTGGTTAGTAAAACCAGGATAGTGAAGGCAAAGCGATTACTCATGACTTTGCTTTATACTTTTCATTTTTGGTCAAGCTAGTATCAGTATAGTCGGGTTTCAGCGCAATACCAGTTAAGGTTGAACCTACTGATTTGTGCCCTGGGGTGTGTTGAGCAATCCATTTCTCGCCAGGCATTACCCTGTGCTATGCTGATAGAGAAGTTTATCACGAACGAGATCAGGCCCATGAAACAGGTTATTCAATCCTTCGAGAGCGGTGAACTGGTGGTGGCCGATGTTCCACCACCCGTGCTTCGACCCGGCGGCATTCTGGTGCGCACCGGGGCCAGTCTGGTATCGGCTGGTACAGAGCGTATGGTGGTCGATTTTGCCGAGAAAAATCTCATTCAAAAGGCACAAGCCCGACCCGATCTGGTCAAGCAGGTCATCGACAAAGCGCAGCGCGATGGGCTGATCAACACCTTCGACGCGGTACGCAACCGCCTGAGCCAACCGCTGGCGCTGGGTTACAGCATCGCCGGTGAGGTAGTTGAAGTGGGCAGCGAGGCGACGGATTACCGCGTTGGCGACCGGGTAGCCTGTGCGGGCGGCGGCTTTGCCAGCCATGCCGAAATGACCTATATCCCGCGCAATCTCGCCGTCAAAATGCCGGAGCAAGTCAGTTATGAAGCCGGGGCATTCACCACGCTGGGGGCCATCGCGCTGCAAGGCGTGCGCCAGTCTGAGGTGGTGCTGGGCAGCCGAGTTGCGGTGATCGGGCTGGGTCTGCTGGGGCAGCTTACGGTTATGCTGTTGAAAGCGGCAGGCTGCACCGTCATCGGCATCGACCTGAACCCGGCCCGTGTCGAACTGGCAAAGCAGATGGGCGCCGATGCGGCTTGTGTCAATGACTCGGCGCGCCAACAGGCCAGCGCATTCAGCAACCAGCATGGCTGCGATGCGGTCCTCATCACCGCCGATACCCGCAGCAGCGACCCGGTAGTTCTGGCAGGCGACATCTGCCGGGATCGCGGCATCGTGGTCGCCGTTGGCGCGGTCGGGCTGGAGATTCCCCGCAAAGTCTACTACGAAAAAGAGCTGGATTTTCGCCTCAGCCGGTCGTATGGGCCGGGGCGCTATGACCCGGATTACGAAGAACGCGGCCACGACTACCCCTACGGCTACGTCCGCTGGACCGAACAACGCAATATGGAAGCCTTTGTCCAGTTACTGGCAGACGGCAAAATTGACGTCGAACCGTTGATCACGCATCGTTTCCCGATTGACGACGCCGTGCAGGCATACGACGTGATTACCGGCAAAACCGGCGAGCCTTTCCTGGGTGTCCTGCTCAGCTACGACCAGAAACGTGACCTGCCCCGCCGCATCCCGCTGCACCCGGCAGCCGCTTCACACATCGCCGAGGACACGATACGGGTCGGCATGGTGGGCGCAGGCAACTTTGTACAGGCAACCCTACTGCCTGCCATGCAGCAAATCCCCGGCCTGCACCTCACCGGCATCGTCTCCGGTTCCGGTCTGAACGCCCAGACGAGTGGTCAGCGCTATGGCTTTGCCTACTGCGCCGCTGAAGTTGACGAACTGCTCAAAGACGCGCAGATCAACTGGCTGGCGATTGCCACTCGCCACAATCTACATGCTCAGCAAGCGATTGCGGCGATGCAGGCCGGAAAAGACGTATTCGTTGAAAAACCGCTGGCACTGAATATTGACGAACTGGCCGCGATTACCCGTACCCAGCAGCAGACAGGGCGGCGGCTGGTGGTTGGTTTCAACCGGCGCTTTGCCCCACTGGTACAGGCAATGGTCGATTTTCTGAAGGGACACAGCAAACCACTGATCGCCACCTACCGGGTGAACGCGGGCGCGATTCCGGCCACCCACTGGACTCAGTCTGCCGAAGAAGGTGGCGGACGCATCATCGGTGAAGCATGCCACTTTATCGACCTGCTGCAATATCTGACTGGCGCACAGCCAACACGCGTTTACGCCACCGCCGCCCGAACCGAGCAAGGGCTGATTGATGACGAGGTGATAATCACCATTAACTTCAGCGATGGTTCAGTCGGAACCGTCATGTATGCCGCCGGGGGTGACAGCGCGTTTGGGAAGGAACGAATCGAAGTAATCGGCGACAGCAAAGTCGCAACACTGGATAACTTCCAAACGCTGGAGCTGGTGCACAACGGCAAACGCAACCAGACCCGGCAGCGTCTGCGCACCAGTAAAGGCCATCACGAACAATGGGAAGCGCTGGTGGCGGCGGTCCAGGCTGGCAAAGAGTCGCCCATCCCCCTGGATGAGATCATCGCCACCCACCTGGCGACCTTTGCGGCAGTCGAGAGTATCCACAGTGGACAACCGGTCGCCGTAGACCTGGCCGCGTTCTACGCGCAACTAGAAGCATAAAAAAACAGGAGGGAGCCTGCGCCCCCTCCTGCGGTCTTGTTTCATTCAGTTTCGATCAGGCGTAAGCGTGATCCGGCTGGATCAACCCACTCTTGAGCAGAAACTCCACGACCTTGGCCGCGTTGTCTTCCGGTGTGACGCCCACCGTCGACAGCGTCAGCTCAGGGTTGAGCGGCGCCTCGTAGGGGTCGTCAATGCCGGTAAAGTCCTTGATCTCGCCAGCGCGAGCTTTCGCGTACATGCCCTTGGTATCACGGGCCTCGCACACTTCCAGCGGCGTATCGACAAAAACCTCGATGAAGCCATCGCCGACCAGATTGCGCACATCGTTACGGGTGGCACGGTACGGGCTGACAGCCGCGCAGATCACGATGCCGCCATGCCGCACGATTTCCGCCGCCACAAAACCGATGCGCCGGATATTGATGTCGCGGTCTTCCTTGCTGAAGCCCAACCCTTTGGATAGATGGGTACGAACAATATCGCCATCGAGGATGGTCACCTGCCGCCCATGTTCCAGCAGCATCACGGTCAGCACATCGGCGGTGGTGGATTTGCCCGCCCCGCTGAGGCCGGTAAACCAGATGCAAGCCCCCTGCCGGTGGCGCGGCGGATAGGCTTCGCTGAGGATTTCGGCGACTTCCGGGCGGGTGAACCAATCCGGCAGCTGCTTGCCGTTGCTCAGATATTCTTCACGCACCTGCGTACCGGAGATATTGGCCGTCGCCGTGCCCGCAGGCACCTTGTCGACTTCTTCATAACGCTGCTCTTCAGTCAGGTAGACCAGCTGGCGGAATGGCACTGCTTTGACGCCGATCTCGCTTTCGTACTGCTGAACCAACTCCTGCGCATCGTAGGGGCCATAGAACGGTTTCCCCTGCGAGTCGTTGCCCGGTCCCGCATGGTCACGCCCAATGATAATGTGATTGGCACCAAAGTTGCGGCGGATGATCGCGTGCCAGACGGCTTCACGCGGGCCACCCATGCGCATCGCCAGCGGCAGCAGCGACAGCAGAATGCGATTCGAGTCATAATAATTATCGACCAACGCCCGGTACGCCCGCACACGGGTGAAATGATCGACATCGCCCGGTCGGGTCATGCCCACTACCGGATGCAGCAGCAGCACACCGTCGACCTCCTGGGTCGCGCGCTTGGTCAGTTCTTCATGGGCGCGGTGCAGTGGGTTGCGTGTCTGGAACGCGACCACATCAGGATAACCATATTCTTCCAGCAGGGCGCGGGTTTCGAGCGGGGTGCGGCGCAGCGCCTTGAAATCGTAATGCAGCGGCAGTTGCAGCACACGCAGCTTCCCGGCAATGTTGCGGGTACCCCAGCGGTGCATTTCCGCGACCAGCGGGTGACGCGGGTCAAGCGAGCCAAAAACCTTGATCGCCGCTTCGTCGCGGTCCCAGGGGTAGATTTCCTCAACCGTCATGATCGCCAGAACATTGTTCTTGCGGTCACGCAGCACAACGTCCTGGTCGAGTTTGACCGGAGCATCCTCATCTACCGGCAGCGTGATGGGCATCGAGAACAGCGTGCCATCCACCAGCCGCATTTCATCCAGCACGCGCTGGTAATCGGCCTGGCGCATGAAGCCATCGAGCGGTGAAAAACCACCAATTGCCAGCAGTTCGAGATCACAGATGGCACGATCAGAAAGCTGAAGGGATGGCAGCTTGGCCGCGTAGGCTTTTAAGTCCTCGAGTTCCTCGGAGGGCGCAAGCAGGTTGACCAGCTTCCCTCCATAGGGTGAGATGAGCTTTGCTTCGGTAGTCATGATTACTCCTGAATGGAACGGTTCACTTCGCGCGTGGCGTGCGTACAGATTGTATTGTTGACCAGCAAAGAGTTTCTAACAAAAAAGATATTGTTACAAGTCCAAATCACGGCATCCCGTTTAAAAAATAGCGGGTGATCACAGCCGGGCGGGTTATGATGGACCCCACGACGACGGCAAATGCGCCACTGTCGAGCATCTGGCGAACGTCGGCAGGCGTTCGAATACGACCCTCAGCCACCACCGGAATCGTCAACCGGGCTGCCAGATCCGCGACCAGTTGAAAGTTTGGGCCCTCAAGCCGGCTGCTGTAAGGTGTATAACCAGACAGCGTCGTCGCCACCAGATCAGCCCCCAGGTCCGCCGCCCGCAGACCTTCATCCAGCGTAGAGACATCCGCCATAACCGGCACGTCGAACGCTGATTGGAGCGCCTTCAGGTATGCTTCGAGTGATTCCCCCGCCGGGCGTGGTTGGCTGGTGCCATCCACCGCCAGAATGCTGCATCCGGCTTCAACGATTTGCCGGGCTTCCGTCATCGTCGGTGTGATGTATACCGGCGAATCCGGATAATCCACTTTCCACAGGCCGATCAACGGCACGTCGACAACCTGCCGCATGGCGCGGATATTGGCCGGCCCACCTGCCCGCAGCGCCACCGCCCCACCCTGTACCACCGCCTGCGCCATGGCCGCCAGTATGTGCGGGTCATCCATAGGATCGCCCTGGTCAGCCTGGACGGAAACAATCAGTTGGTGGTGGAGTTGATCATGCAGGGCCTGATCGAAGGACATGGTTGACTTCATCATGCGATATGCCGACAACATGGTAACGCGTCGGGCCTCAGATGACAAGTTGCCGACTATGTCCGCTGCGTCCGACAATTGTCCAGAATTGCAGGGGAGGGCCAGTGCGCCATCCCACCGGGCAATTTATCGGATGAAACAGTCATGATGAAGACACGTGTCGAGCGGTGGCCGACTGCCCGGATAGCCAAGCGGACAAAGGCAAGCGAACACACTTGAGGCAGGGTTATCGTCACATGGAGCAGCACCCAATGATTTCGGGGCGCTGCTCCTGCAAAGCAGAGAGATCGTTGATCGACCCAACCGGCTTCTGTGTCACAACAGCCGCTATTTCATATTCAGGCTGGACTGCAACCCATTGCGCCCTGCCTAATTGACCGTGCAGGTGACATTGAAGTTATACGGGTTTTCGTCAGGATCGTTATTGGGGAAGGACACCTCCCCGCTGAACGTCCCGGCGGTGTTCGCGGTACAGGTAATAAAGCAGATGCGATAGCTGCCCCCAGGCCCGACGCAGCCCGTCAGGTCGTCAAACCGAAAACCAGCGGGGACGGTCGGCTCGGATACGCTCAGGTTGCCCCCGCCTTCATTGTGAATCGAGATTTCGATTTCGATGTACTGACCCTGATTGGTGCTCACACTGACGCTGCCCGTATTATCCGGGATGAGCGATCCATTTGCTTCATTGAACACGGCCATGTCTGGCGGGGCCGGTGGGGTCGCCTCACTCACCACGCAGGTGATGGTGAAGTTATAGGGATTCTCGTCAGGATCGTTGTTTACGATAACCATTTGGCCGCTAAACGTCCCTGGAACGCCGGGGTTACAGAGCACCGAAATCCGCCCGATCGCATTTTGCTGAAGCGATGTTCTGGAGATCGACGCCACCGTGAAACCATTGGGGACGGTTACATTGCCAATGGTCAGTGTACCCCTGCCCCGATTCTCGACGACGAACTCCACGCGGGTTGATTGATTTTCATCAATGGGATTGAACATCACGCTGCCCGTGTTGTCCGGTATATCCGTAAAGCCGGTTCGCACATTGATTTCCGGGTCACGATTGCGCCACCATTGTTCGGCTGGCGCTGCGCTCACACTGACAGCCACGATGAGCATAAACGTCAGCAGCAGAAGCAGCAAAACAACAACGCGTTTCTTCAGATCAGACATAACCTTCATTTGAATCTCCAAACATCTAAGATTTTCAGGAATCTGCTGATCAGCAAAAAACTATACGTGGCCCGGGACGTGATTGGATTGTTAAATTTTGTTAAAATCTGTTTCAAATGCGGCAGAGGGGCCGGTGACGTGCACAGAATTATCATTTTGGAGGGGGCAGCAGGGGTTGGAAAAGCGCCGGTTCGCCAGCATCATGGCCTACAAGTCGCAGCCATTGTCACGGAAACCAAAAGAGCCAGGCCGCGAGCTGCGATCTGGCTCCTGAAGGTCAGTTCGTGATGGTTACGGAATGACGAGGTACTGCCCGCGATAAATCAGGTTCAGGTTGCTGATGTTATTCGCGCGCGCAATGGCGTACATGCTGACCCCATAACGCTGGGCGATCTTCGCCAGTGTGTCACCGGACACCACCAGATGAGTCCGGGTGCCGCCGGGCTGGTTGGTATAACCGGTCGGTGGGGGCGGCGCATAGACACTGCCATCGCTGGGCGATACACTGCGCACCGGCACACCTGTGTTGACGAACCGCGATTCGACCCAGCCCGTCGTGCCATCGGGCAGCCGAATCTGTGCCCAGCTCGCGTCAAAATTGCGGCCCAGCAGCTCGAAGCTCTGGCTCAGGTTAATCACGCGCACAATAGCAGCATTCGGGTCCGGGTTTGTCCGCATATTCAGGTTGAATGCACGGGTCACACTGCCAGTCGGCGTCAGTGGCGCGGCCACCAGTTCTTCACCTACCGGCAGGTCATAAATGCGATAATTGGTGTACAGATAATTGATATTGACCCAGCCAGTCACGCCGTTGGTCAGGGAAATATAGACCCAGTTTGCAGCGTCATTGCGGGCCACCAACTGCACACCGAAACCGTAGGGCAGTGTTGCCACCGCACCATATTGCAGACCCGGCCCGGAACGAACATTGAGATTGCCAGTAGCAACACTGGCGACAGCCCCCTGGGCAAATGCCGGAGCAGCCAGGGTGAAGAGCAGGGTGAACATGAGTGTAAGAATGAGCAGTCGTTTGGTCATTATCTTAATCCATCAAGCTGGCCAACATCTCACGGATTGCTGGTGTCCCGAATAATTGAAGTGCTTTTATAGTATAGCCGAATTCTCGCAAGCTGCACAACTAGGCGGCGAGCTTTCGGCGGCAAACCGTCAAACAGATGGTATTATCAGGCGCACAGAGCCTCGACATTCCACAAGGAGCCACCATGTCCCACCTGCGAATCGCCATTCTGCCCGGCGATGGCATCGGCAAAGAAACCATGCCACACGCCGTCAACTGCTTGCACGCCGCCGCCGAAGGCCACTTCGAGATTGAAACGGAATCCTTCCCCTGGGGCGCGGAACACTTTCTCGAAACCGGTGAATTCATGCCTGCCAACGGGCTCGACATTCTGCGCGGGTTCGATGCCATTCTGTTTACCGCTGCCGGGCACCCCGCTGTCACAGATTTTCGCTCGTCCTGGGAATTTGTGTTTGTGATTCGCAAGCAGTTCAAGCAGTACGCCAATATTCGCCCGGTGCGCTCTTACGAAGGCGTCCCCACTCTGCTGACCGCGCCGGACGCGGTGGATATGATCATCGTGCGCGAAAACAGCGAAGGCGAATACGCCGGGCCGGGCGGCGTGGTCCACAGCGATTGGGACAATGGGGTCGCCCTGCAAACCAGTGTCTTCACCCGTGCCGGAATCGAGCGCATTGCCCATTACGCCTTTAAGCTGGCGCGCGAACGGCGCAAAAAGGTCACCAACATCACCAAGTCCAACGCCATGCTGCACAGCCTCGTCTACTGGGATAAAGTGATCGAAGAAGTCAGCCAGCAGTACCCGGACGTCGATTACGGCATCATGCTGGTGGATGCAGCCACCATGAAGTTCGTCCAGAACCCGGCGTTCTTCGACGTAATCGTGACCACCAACCAGTTTGGCGACATCCTCAGCGACCTCGGCGGCGCGATGGTCGGCAGCGTCGGCCTCAGCCCCAGCGGCAACGTCAACCCGGAACGCGATTTTCCGTCGATGTACGAACCGGTACACGGCTCTGCGCCGGATATTGCCGGTCAGGGCCTCGCCAATCCCATTGGCACCATTCTGTCCGGCGCGCTGATGTTCAAAGACCTGGGTCAGCCGGAAGCCGCCCAGCGCATTCAGGACGCCGTCGCCACCGTGCTGCAATCCGGCCTCAAAACCCGTGACCTGCGCGGCAGCAACACTACCTCCGAAATCGGCGAGGCGATTGTACAGGCGATTCGCCAACCATAAACCGAACTTAATCACGGGCAGTGAGTGAATATATGGGCGTCAATGACGTAACGGAAGCGGGAATAGCTGAGCATCTGGCGCTGGCAGAAGCGACGCCGCGTCGTCTGGCAGCCATCAGCGCCGGGTTGGATGAGGCCCAGCTTGGTCGCGCTCCGGCAGCAGGGGAATGGTCGGCGCTAGAAATCCTCAATCACCTGCGTGCATGCGATGAGGTGTGGATGCACAGTGTTCAGGCTATGCTGGCCCATGACAACCCAACATTGAAGGAAATACACCCGCGCCAGTGGATCAAATCCACCAGCCCATACACCTCACGAAGTTTTGTGCAAGGCCTTCGGATATTTAGCCTGCGGCGAGAGGCGCTCCTGGTCACCCTGCGGGCACTCTCTGCCGCGGACTGGGCACGCGCAGGCCGCATTGATGGCAAAACTCACACGGTTTACAGCCACGTGCGGCGCATGGTCCTGCATGAAAACAGTCATTGCGATCAAATGGCTGAACTGCTTCATAGTAATACATGACTACACGAATAAATAAGCGTATTTCATTTGCCGGATGATGAACGCAACATAGCTAAGATTTGCTTTTGACATCCACACCCGTTAACTGCTCGTAGACCTTGACCACAGCAGAGTCATGTTCGAGGCCGTGCCCGGCGGCAGATGCCATGATAAACAATTGGTGGGCAGCAGCGGCCAGCGGCAGCGGGAAATGGCTCGCCTGACCCGTATCCAGCACAATGCCCAGGTCTTTGACAAAAATATCGACGGCGCTGGTCGTGGTATAGTCACCGGAGATCATGCGCGGCACGCGGTCCTGAAACATCCACGAATTAGCGGCGCTGGTCGAAATCACGTCGAACACGTTCTGCGAATCAATGCCAGCCTGCGCCGCCAAAGCAATCGCTTCCGCCGCCGCCGCAATATGCACGCCGCACAGCAGCTGATTGACCACCTTCATGGTCGCACCCAGGCCGCATTCTTCCCCCATGACAAACACGTTCTTGCCCATGACATCGAACAGCGGTCGTACCCGGTCAAATGCCGCCGGATGCCCGGATGCCATAATCGCCAGTGTGCCACCTTCAGCCCCCGGCACACCGCCACTGATCGGTGCGTCGACCAGTTCCAGGCCAGCATCGTACAAACGCGGGGCTAACCCACGTACATAATCCGGCTCGACAGTGCTGTGGACCGCAACCACGCTGCCGGGTCGCAAATGCTGGACCGCTTCGCCTGCCCCATACAGCACGTCCTCGACCTGTCTGGCGTTGACCACCACCAGCAGCAAAACGTCGACGTCCTGAGCAGCGTCTGCGACCGTCCCGGCGGCTATGCCCCCGGCCTGCGCAAAGGCCTCGACAGACTGCGGGTTGATGTCGTAGCCTTTGACCATGTACCCGGCCCTCACCAGATTCCGCGCCATGCGCAGCCCCATCGAACCGAGTCCCACAAAGCCAACCGTTAAATTCGGGGAAGTCGCCATGTCCTCATCCAATCCAGTTATCGCCGCCCGTATAATGTTTGACGGCGTCCATGTCCAGTTCCACGCCCAGACCCGGCGTTTCGGGAATCGCCAGCATGCCATCCGCATCCAGCCGCCACGGTTCAGCCACAATCGCGTCGATGTACGGTGAACCAGTCAGGTATTCGACAAAGTTGGTATCGGCAAAAGCCGACGCCAGATGCAGATCAGCAGCCAGCCCCAGCGCCGTATTCCAGCCATGCGGCACGAATTTGATACCGTTTTCCTGCGCCAGCCAGCCAATCCGACGTTCTTCGCTGATGCCGCCAACTTTGGTGACATCCGGCTGCACAATGTCGAATGCACCGGCCTGCAACCACGGTTGAAACGCCTGCCGTCGTGTCAGCACTTCACCGCCGGAGATGGGCACCGGAGCGGCCCGCCGCAGCGCAACATAATCGTCCAGTGCGTCCGGGCTGAGCGCTTCCTCGAACCACGTCACGTTATAATCGCGCAGCATTTCGGCAGTGCGCAGCGCCCACTTGTAGCCATTGGGCCAATAGGCATCGCTGCCGCCAGCATCGACCATCAGCCAGTTTTCCGGGCCAATCGCCTCGCGCGCAGCTCGAACGATGGCTTCATCCAGTTTGGGGTTATCCCGGCGGCCAAATGGCCCCCAGCCGATCTTGAACGCTCGAAAACCCTGCCCCACCAACTGCCGCAGATGATCGGCCAGCGGTTCCGGCTCGTCCATCAACAGCGAAGCATAGGGCCGCACCCGGTCCCGATAGCGCCCGCCCAGCAGCCGCCCCACCGGTTGGCCGGTTACCTTGCCCAGAATATCCCACAGGGCGATGTCGATACCGCTGATGGCGTGCGTCAGCGACCCACCTCGTCCCATCCAGAAGGTGTGCTGGTGCAGCTTCTCGCTGACTCGTTCCGGTTCCAGCGCGTTTTCGCCGGTATACAGCGGCTTCAACACATCCAGCGCCGCTTTAACCAGCGCGTCATTGGTAAACACGCTGCCAAAGCCGGTCACGCCTTCATCGGTCAGCACGGCCACCAGCGTATGTACACATTCATCGGACTCGATCTCATCCGACCAGCCGCCCTCAGGCGTTGCACCGCGCAGCCCAACCGCACGAATGTCACGAATTTTCATCAATGGATTTCCTTATATGTCTGCCGGACGCAAAGTTGGCGTCGGCGTCCGTGTCGGCGATGGTGACGGCGTGAAGGTCGCCGTTGGGGTTGGCGTCGGCGTCAGGATCACCGGCACATCGAAAGCCAGGTCCCACACCCAGACATCCTCAAAAACGCAGAAACTTTCGTCGCTCTGCGACCCTGTGTCCGCGACCAGAAATAGCGCACCTTCCACGCTCTCCACTTCCTGATACTGGGTGATATACTGGCCGTTCACGTAGAGTGTGACAGCATCACCGGCGGCAACCACACGCAGCGTGTTCGATTCCCCTTCACCCACTTGCAGCATGTCCCCGTCAAAATAAATTACATCCTGCAGCAGTCCCTCAACCTGCTTCAACACACCAATGCGCGCGCGCTGATTAAGCGTGATCTGCGTATAACTTCCGTTGGCATCAGCACGTAAAGCAACCCCGCAGGTATCACCCGCATTTCCTGGCCCCCAGGTAAACGACGCTTCAAACACGAAATCATCATAGTCGCCGAGCCACGCCGTTTCAACCGCATTGTCGCGGTCTGTCAGGTTGAGCACCACCCGATCAAGCGTTTCCGCCACAAAACCACTGCTGCTGGCAATCGCCAGTTCGGTTAGCGTATCGCGCACCCGATCGTCGGGCGTTGCAGACGGCGGCGGCGTTGGTGATGGGGGTGGCGTCGGTGATGCGACCACCGGGCCTTCTTCACCGAAGTCCCACAGCCATGTATCGGTGAAATTACAGATCGGTTCGACATCCAGCGGGTTGACCACCACCAGCGACGTGATACCCTCGGCATACGATCTGTCCTGAATCTGCGCGATATAAACCCCGTTGAGATATAAGCTGAACCGATCATCGACCGCCACCAGCATCAGCGTATTGATGCGGTCTTTATCGGGCAGCTGCTCGCTCAGCAGCACAAGGGGTTGCAGCAAGTTGCTTTCCGCCTTGGCGTAATAGATTCCATCCTGCTCGAAGCGCAGCATATACAGATCACTGCCATCCTGCCGGAAGGTAATGCCACAGCTATCGCTAAATGTCTGCGGCTCCCAGGTAAAGTCTGTTCCCAGCACGAAGTTCTGAAAATCTCTCCCAAAGGCGTCGATAAAGACGTTGGAGGCAACATCTGTTTGGTGCAGGTTGATCTGGGTGTAATGGGCATCCAGCGTTCCTTGATCTGGCGTGATGCCCGCCAATGCCAGCGCATCCACGATAAATGGCGGCACCACATCCGGGGCTGGTGTGGGCGACGGAATAGGCGGCAGCGGTTCGTTCAGTTCCCACAGCCAGATATCCCGAAATTCACAGCCGCTGGCGGTACTGTAAGAGCGGCGTATGGCCGATACCCCGACAATCCCCGACTCGTATGTTTCATCGGTAAACTGAGTGACATACTCACCGTTGAGGTACACACTGAAGGTCTGCTGGTCGACGACCACAACCAGTTGATTGACCGCATCGGGACCAACACGAACCATATGCTGACGGTCAGCAACCGTGTTATCCAGAGCACCCGGTCCCGTTCGACCCATCACCACCTGCTGACGCTGGCTGATCAGAACGCCGCGCAGTTCACCGGCGCCCCGACTGCCAAAGTACGCGCCGCACAGGTCGACTGACCCGCCCGGCCCCCACAGCACATCCATACCCAGCACAAAATTATCGTAACGTCCGCTGAAATCCTGATTGACCACCTCATCCGGCTGGCTGGTCAGCGGCCCCAGCGCAATGGATTCGCGTTGGAAGACCAGGCTGCCTTTGGCTGGGTCCACTCCCACCTGTGCCAGACGATCAGCAATGACCGGCAGCGGTGTCGCGTCGAATGGCGCCGGGGTCGGTGTGGGGGCGAGGGTAATCGCAGAAGTAAGTTCCCACAACCAGACATCGCTGAAGCGGCACGACAAGTCGCCATTGGCGTCCAGTGCCAGCGCCGTCAGGCCGACATCGCCTCGAGTGAAGGTATCATCCTGGAAAGTGGCGACATACTGGCCGTTGGCGTACAGGGTGAAGATCTCATCCACCGCCAGCAGCAGCAGTTCGTTGGTGGCGTGCGGCTCCATGCGCAGGAAATCCGAAAACGCGCGGTCCGTATCGGCAATCGTCAGGCCAGTTGCCACCGAGAAATTGACGTTGCGGTCCGGCAGCAGGGTCATGTAGTACGCAGCCGCCCCGCCTCCCCCGGTTTGCCGGAAGTAGAAGCCGCAACGGGCATTCTCAGGGTTCGGGCCGTTCTGGATCTTCAATGACAGTGCAAAGTCTTCATAGCTGCCGGTGAAATCAATATTGTCCGCTGCCGGGCCACCCCCATAAAACTGAAACTCACGATCTGGCAAACGCTCCGCCAGATAGCCGCTGTCCAGCGCGATACCCACCTCAGACAACGAACCGAGCACTTCGGCCTCGACAGTCGGCGACGGCGTTGGAGTCAGGGTTGGGGTCAGCGTGGGTGAGGGCGGTGGCGCCAAGGTCTCATTCAACCGCCACACCCAACTGGAATGAAAGGTGCAGTAGGTTTCATCGCTTTCGTCATTGGTGCCTGCCAACAGCGCGACCTCGCCCTCTGCCAGTTGATCATCCTGAAACTGGGCGGCCAGTTCGCCATTGATATAAACCGTGAAGGTATCCCCCACACCGACCAGCGTCATCCTGTTTTCGGCATCCGCATCTGTACGGATGAATGCCCCGTTACCCAGGACAAGTTGCTGCCACCGATCATCAATCAATGGGCGGAAACGGAGCTGACCCAGCCGATCTATGCGTACGGAATACATACCCACCGAAGCCCCACTCCGAAAACGCAAGCCACACGAATCTTCGGCGGCGCCCGGCCCCCATTCTATGGTTGTGCCCATAACGAAATCGGCGTAGTCGCCCCGCAAATACTCACTGCGGACCAGATCATCCTCATCAGTCAGGTCGATAATCATATGATCAACCTGATCGCCTATCTCGCCGTTCTCCGGCGCGATATTCAGGCGAGCCAGTTCCTCCAGCACCATTTCCGGCGGCGCCGGGGTCGGCGTAGGCGTCAGCGATGGAATCTGCGCCACAGCTTCCGTAATATGCCACACCCAACTATCCTCGAACTGGCAGTAGGTTTCATCACTTTCCGCATAAGTCGCCGCCAGCAGGCCGACTCCGCCTTCGGCAAACCGGTCATCGGTATGCTGGGCGGCCAAATGTCCATTGATGAAGAAGGAGAACGTCGAGCCAATACCGGTCATCACGATGGTGTTGCGGTCATTTCGCCCGGTGCGGATAGAAGACCCATCCAGGTAGATATAAGACTCCCAATCATCGTCAGCAAGGGCCAGGAATATCAGCCGGCCATCGCGATCAGCCCGAATCGTGTAGTAATTATCCCCGTCGATTCGCCGGAACTGAAAGCCACACTCATCTTCCCTGTCGCCCGGCCCCCACTGGAAAGTTGTCCCCAGCACAAAGTCGCCGAATTCACCATCCAGACGATGCGTGCGCACCCAATCATCCTCATCCGATAAATCGATGGTGTATTGGGCGGTATAATCCGCCAGATAGCCGCTGTTGTGCGCCAGACCAGCCAGCATCAGACCCGCCTCGACTTCGGGCCGCAGGTTCTGCAAAGCCAGGCCGGTGGGTGTCGGTTGCGGCGCGGCTGTGCCTGTCATGGACCACAACCAGACATCGCGAAACGTACAGTTTCGGCTGGTTGGCGAGCCAGACGCCTCCCCCATCAATGCGACAAAGCCAATGCCGAGGTTGGTATCCTCGAACTGCCCGGCATACTGACCATTCAGGTAAACCGTGAACTGGTTCTCCAGCGCCACCAGCAGCATTTCATTGACGGCGTCCGCTTCGGTGCGGATTAAGTCACCATTGCCATAGCGGTCTTCGCCCCACCAGTCCCCCCACAGCAATCCATCAAATTTCAGGTTTCCTTCGCGGTCAATCCGGGCGACATAATAGCTGTCGAAGAAACCTTCACGAAACAGAAAACCGCAGGCATCCGCTTCGGGGCCGGGGCCCCATTCGATCTGCGCGCGCAGGACAAAATTTCTTTCATAGCCGCCGATATCCTGCCAGGTGTATTCATCGTCCGATTCGGACAAATCGAGGACAAACTCATCCGTCTGATACGCGATTGAGCCAGTGTCCGCCGCAATGTCAAACTGATCCAGCGTCGACAGCACCCCCGCCGGGATGGTTGCGGTTGGCTGTGGGGTGCGTGTGGAGGCTTGTGTCGCTGTGGGCTGTTCAGCCGGTTCCAGCAAACCAAACCAGATATAACCCACAGCATCATCGGCTAGGCGCACCTGATACCAGACCGAGCTGGTCACCTCGTCTATCGTGACCACCCGGCCAGTCGCCACCGTATCGAGGACGGTAACCTGGGTGCCGTCTTCCAGCACCTGTACCGTGGCGCTGCTGGTTGACGGATTCTCGCGGACATTTACCAGCCCAATGGTCTGAGCAAGATCACCGGGCCCTAACTGTTGGGCGGTTGTTCGCGGCAGGTTAGCCAGCAGGATGAATGAGAAGATGAAAAAGCCGGGCAGTAATAAACGGTTCATGCTTTACTCTGAATACAAACTTATTCTTCCATTTTAGGCGAGAGTGATCATTCACGAAAAATCACCCCCGGTTCATAACCAGAATAAGCGCAAACCGCCCCGAAAAACATTCACCTTTTGCCATCCAGTTGATTTAAGCGCAGCGTGTACAGGTCTTGCTCGATGATTTCAGCCGTGCGCGCCTGCATCGCGTCCAGATCAAAAAAGACCGCCAGCGCCCGTCCTGCCAGCGCGTCATACTGGCCGGAACCAATCGCCACCGCCAGTTCACCCGCCAGCGTCGGCGGCACATCGCGCTCGGCCTCGAACGACTGGCCCATAAACGGCAGCCAGCGCTGGCCCTGCTCGCTGTCCAGAATATGCTCGGTCATGCTTGTGCGCACCAGACCGGGGTTCATGCCAAAAACGCGCACGCCATGTTCAATCGTTTCGGCGGCAAGTTGTTCCGTCAGGCGCATCACGGCGGCTTTGCTGGTGCCATAAGCGGACCCGTTCTGAAATGGGCGGGCGGTTCCCGCACCCAGCAGATTAATGATGCGCCCGTGTTGGCGTTCAACCATGCCCGGCAGCACAGCTTGGCAGCACAAGAACAACCCGCGCACATTGATTTCAAGGTCGCGCCACCAGTCATCCGGGTCGATCTGCCAGGAAGGGCCGAGCGCCCGTGCGCTGGCGGCATTGTTAATCAGCAAATCCACCGGGCCAAATGTCGACTCCGCCTGCCGGACCATGTCGCGCACCGAGGCGGCATCCGTCACATCCATGACGACCGGCAGTGCCCGGCCACCCGCCGCCTTGATCTCCCCGGCGACCTGCTGAATTTGCGCTTCTGTACGGGCCGCCAGCACGACGCTGGCCCCTGCTTCGGCGCACTTGAGGGCAATAGTCCGGCCAATGCCACGGCCTGCGCCAGTGACAATGGCTACCTGTTCATTGAGTTTCATGCGTTAACCTAACGTTGAAAGCGCTTCGCTTGTGGTGTGTAAGTGATATTTTCATCCAGCGGGAACACAGGCCGGGCACAGCGCGTGTGACCGAGGCTGCGCAGGTTGGCGCTGGTCGACCCCGGCGCATCGACATTGAGATTGACCACCGCCCATTCGGTGAAAAAATGCGGCTGGCAGTGGGGCGACTTGACCACCACCAGATCAAAATGCTGCGGATTTTGCCCGTGCGCCAGAAACAGCGACCGATCATACAGGCTGACGGCGCGGCTGGTGACGACCAGCGTATCGTTGCCAGATTCCAACACCGCCGTGTTGCCGGCATGCCACACCGAACCATGCGACTCGTTGATAAAGTCGCCATCGGAGAGCAAACGCACGGTCGCGGTTATTGGCAGCGGCTCGTAGCGCGGGTCGATCTGCCCGCCAACCGTTGTTTCAACCTGCGCCCCTACCCCGGCCCTGAAGGCGGCCTCGACTGCCAATGGATCGACAATCGGAATCAGCGTGCGCCCGGTATAGCCCGCTTCGCGCAGCGCCCGCAGCAGCGCGTTGCTATCGCCCGAAGCCCCGGAACTGGTCGCATCGGCAGCATCGGTGAAGATGACGGTTACATCGGTGGTACGCATCGCCACATCGACCGCTGCTTCCAGACTGACCAGTGCTGATTGCAGCCGTTCACGCACTTCCCAGAAATCCGCCGCCAGTTTGAGCGCCGCCCGTTCCGCCGTAACCGGGTCATTGTCGGTAATAACGAAGCTGTTGGAGCGCAGTTCGGGCACATCGGTGAACGGGTTGCCGATGAACATGCCCGCCGCCAAACCGCCCGGCATCTGCTCGATAGCCTGTGTCGCCCGGATGCTCTGGCCGAACAGCCCCGTCGCCGTAATCAGTTCGTCGCCGCGCACCAGCGCCGGAATCTCCACTTTGGCGATGATGGGCTTCACCTCCCCTGCCATGATGCGCAGCAGCAGACGCGCCGCCCGCACACCGGTGTCGTAAAAATCGACGTGCGGGTAGGTATGAAACGCGGTGATCGCGTCGCAGTGCTGCAAAATCTGATCAGTCATGATGCCGTGCAGGTCGAACGAAGCGACCAGCGGCACCTGTTCGCCGACGATTTTGCGTGTCTCCGCCAACAGATACCCTTCCGGGTCGAATTCATCCTCAGACGCCATCGCGCCATGCAGCGAAAAATACACCCCATCCACCGCTGGGGCCGCCCGCACCGCCGCCAGAAATTCGTCGGCCATGCGCCGGAAGTCCGCCGCGCCCAGCGTCCCTCCGGAAGTAATCGACCGCGCGCTGTACGCCGGCACCAGTTCGATGTCAGGCTCGGCCTCGAATACCGCCAGCACCCCGCCCATTTCTGTCGGCAAGCCGCGATGCACATTCAGGATGTCATCACCCGTGCTGATGTCGAAATCCGCATAATGGCTCAGCTGTGGGTTAAACGTCGAGACTTCCTGTTTACATTCGGCAATAAGTATTTTCGGCATCGCATGGGTTCTCTAGGGTGATTGGCAAAGGAACAACAGCCTGATAATAACTGCCCGGAGGGACACGACGCAAAATTTGTCTGATCCGCTGCCGGGTGAATAATACAGCGATGATCCGATCAAATGAACCATGAGGCCATACCATGAAGATCAAAATTGCTGTTGTCGGCACAGGCAATGTCGCCAGAAAAAATTATCTGCCGTTTTTATCGCAGCAAGAAGATGTCATGCTGAGCTATTACAATCGCACCCGCAACAAGGCCGAAGGCTGCGCCGATCAGTTTGGCGGCTGGGTCGCGGACTCGATCGACCATCTGATGCAGGATTCACCGGATGCCGTCCTAATGCTCACCCGCGAAACGGTCCGGTACGAGCTGGCCCTGCAAGTGCTGCAACACCAGCCGAAACGGGTGTTTTTCGAAAAACCTCTTGTCGCCCAGCAGGATCAGGCGCATGTCACCGAGGATGACTTTGAAAAGGGCCGCGAACTGCTGCGCACGGCACGCGCAAACGGGACACAAACGGCGATGGTCTTCAATTACCGGTTCTTCGACCAGACCATGCTGGCGCGGCAGATTGCTGCCGAACGGAACTTCGGCCAATTGATTCAGGTAAACGGTTTCGTACACTATGCCTGCTGGAGCCACAGCATTGACCTGATCCACCTGTTTGGCGGCCCTGTCGCTCAGATCACGGCCCTGTCCGGTGTCGTCGAACACACCACGTCGTCCATGAAAGCACAGGATGTCGCAGCGGCGTTCGTCACAGAACAAGGCGCTACCGGCACAATTCTGGGGACCAGCGGCACCAGTTTTGCCTTTCCGCTGTACGAACTGCTGTTCAGTTTTGAAGGCGGCAGGCTGACATTACGCGGGCTGGATGGCGACATGGAGGTGCTCGATTACAGCGGCAAACGGCACGAACTGTTCAACCTGACACGCGGGACGTCGCAGTGGGATCAGTACAGCCGTTCGTTTGAGAAATCGATGGACGCCTACTTGGACGCCATACGGGCCAACGATGAGCCGCCAGTACCGGGCACAGCCGGTTTGCAGGAACTTCAGTTTGAAGCCGCGCTGAAACGTTCCATCCGGCTTAACCGCCCGGTTGACGTACAAACAGAATTCCCGCTGGCCTGACAACTGCGTTCGAGTCTTGTCTTGAGGTTGCCAAGAACAGCGACCTGAAGTTAAATTTGAGCAGTAAATCGACACAGAAAGCCATAAAAATGACCAGCTTAGGGAAAGTAGTTGTGATGATGCTGTTGCTGACCATCGCGAGCGGCGTGACAGTAGCTCAGGATGATGCGGCCTGGAACGAATATGCGGTGACACTGGACAATGGCATTGCTGCTATTGTCGCCGAGCCAGCAGCCGATGGCCCGGTCCCAGCGGTGCTGATGTTGCACGGCTTTGCCAGTTATAAAGATGAAGTTGGCGAGATGTACAAGCGGTTGGCGGGGGCGCTGGCTGAGCGCGGTATCGCGTCGCTCCGGCTCGATTTTCGCGGCTGGGGCGAGAGCGAAGGCGGTATGGAAAACAGTACCGTGCAGGGCATGGTCGAGGACGCCGCAACTGGCTACGCTTATCTGGCCGGGATGGAATCGGTGGATGCCAGCAAGATCGGCGTGATCGGCTTCAGCCTGGGTGGGCGGATTGCGATTGTCTCCGCATCGCAAAATCCGGAGTGGTATCAATCAATGGTGCTGTGGTCGACGGGTGGTAATATCCCGCCCGATTTTCTGGGGCAGGATAACGTCGATGTCGCCAATGCCGAAGATCAGATCACCATTGATCTCGGCTGGCGCGAGGTGACGCTGGGGGCCGGTTTCTTCGAGAGCCTAACGGCATACGATGTCGAAACCGAGTATCTCAACTACAGCAATGCCGTGATGATCGTCGCTGGTTCGGAAGACCCCGGCCCGAACGACTATCTGAGCTGGTATCTGGAAAATGCGCAGGGGTCGCTGCGGGCAGCATACATGATCGAAAACGGGGATCATATTTACGCGGTGCTGACCGAAGATCAGACGATGGCGGATGAGGTCATCACCACCACCGCCGACTGGTTTGCGCTTTCGTTTTGAGGCCAGCCTCGGTTAATTGCGAACGAAGCGTGTCTGTGTTCGATACGCTTCGTTTGTTTTCTATCACCCGTCCCGGCTGAGAAAACCTGCGCCTTCTACCTGTCCACAGGTAGCCTTCATTTTCAGGACAACAATTAGTCGTACTGCGTCGGGTCGAGGGCGTCGCGCAGGCCATCGCCAATGAAGTTGAAGCCCAGCACCGTAATCATGATCGCCAGACCGGGGAAGATGGCAAACCACCAGGCGTTGGTCGTGTAGTTACGCCCGATGTCGATCATCGTACCCCAGCTCGGGTTCGGAATCTTCACACCCAGGCCGAGAAAACTCAGGGTCGATTCGGTGAGGATGGCCCCGGCCACACCCAGCGTCGCCACCACGATCATCGGCGCAATGGCATTGGGCAGAATGTGCTGGAACAGAACGCGTGCGGTAGAGGCACCCAGCGCCCGTGCCGCGATCACATATTCCATATCGCGGATAACCAGCACCTGCCCGCGCATCAGACGCGCCTGCCCCGGCCACGCGATCAGCCCCAGTGCGGCAAAAATCGTCAGCGGTGATGGTTCAAAAATCGTGACCACCACAATCAGGAACATCAGCCCCGGTATCGCCCAGACAATCTCGGTCAGGCGGCTGACCACATCGTCGACCCAACCCCCATACCACCCGGCCAGCAAGCCGAGCACAATCCCAATCGTCACGGACACGCCCTGCGCCACCAGGCCGATCACCAGTGAAATGCGGGCGCCATATAAGAGACGGCTGAAAATATCCCGTCCCAGTTCATCCGTCCCCAACAGGTACGGCCCACCCGGCGGCATCAGCCGGTCCGTATAATGGGGTTCAATCGGGTCAAACGGCGCGACCACGTCCGCCAGCAGCGCACCAGACGCCATCAGAATAACGATCACCAGTCCCAGCATGGCCGTTTTATTGCGGCTGAAGGATCGCCAGAAGCGCATCCGACCAGAGCGACTGACCTGTGGCGGGGCTTCCAGCTTGGCAACTTTGGGTTGTTCAACAGCACTCACACCTGCACCCCATCACTCATAGCGAATACGCGGGTTAATCACCGCATACAGTAAGTCGGTAATCAAATTCATGACGATAAAGATCAGCGCGCCAAAGATCAGAATGCCCATGAACACGGGTGTATCCCGCCGTTCGATGGCGACCACCACCGCACGCCCCAGGCCCGGCCAGCTAAAGATGGTTTCAATCACGATGGAGCCGGTAAACAGGGCACTGATATCCAGCGCGATAATCGTGATGATCGGAATTAAGGCGTTGCGGAACTGATGCCGCAGCAGAGTCACCCGGTATGGCAGGCCCTTCGCCCGTGCGGTACGGACATAATCCTGCGCGCGCACCTCCAGCATGGCGGACCGGGTCACGCGGGCCAGTGTGGCAGACAGGCTCGTCCCCAACACCAGCGATGGCAGAATCATATGGATAATGCTGCCGCCTTCGTACCCCGCCACCGGGAAGATAGCCACGCCATACTTGTCCTGCGTCAGGAATAGCTGCGCCAGCAACCCCTGCCAGAAGACCGGAATCGACACGCCGATCATGGCCCCCACCATCAGGCCATAATCAACCCATGAGTTTTGCCGCTCCGCCGCCAGCACCCCCGCCGTTACGCCGATCAGCACGCCGACGAACAGGCCGCCCGCCATCAGTTGCAGCGTGCGTGGCAGCCGGTAGCCGATGATATCCGCTACGGATTGTTTGAGGATAAACGAATAGCCCAGGTCCAGCGTCAGCAGTTCACCCATAAATTCAGCATAGCGCACGTGGAACGGGTCGTTCAGGCCCAGTTCATCTTTGGTCGCTTCCACCACAGACGGGTCCAGCCGGTTGTACTGCTCCCCCAGCACCGCCCGCACCGGGTCGCCGGGCATCATATAGGCAATAATGAACAGAATGGTCAGCACGCCCCACAATGTCGGAATCACCTGCACCAGTCTGCGAACCACATATTTCGTCAAGCCACAGCCTCCACGAATACAACAACCAGGGCAGCCCGCCGGACTGCCCTGCTCTTACTGCTCATTGAATGGTGCAATCAGACGGTTACTGGTTCTTCGTCACCAGCGCCAGTTCAGCGGTGTGCGTGCCACCACCATAGGGCTGGTAGCCTTCGATCCAGGGCTGATTCAACCAGGCCACCTTGCTGTAGGCCGACACGATCCAGGGCGCATCTTCCATGATGATGTCATGCGCCTGCTGGTACAGCTCGTTACGAGCGTCCGCGTCATATTCGGTCATCGCCTGACGCAGCAGTTCGTTCACTTCTTCGTTATCGTAATGGGTGTCGTCGCGCCCATCCAGGAACAGGAAGTTGAGCACGTCGGACGGGTCCGGGATACCTGCGCTCCAGCCACTCAGGAAGATTTCGACGTCATCTTCGCCGATATGCGTCCAGTAGGTCGCGGAATCTTCGGCTTCAATGTTGATCGTCACACCCAGTTCGGCCAGGTCCTGCTGAAGCACCGGCAGGGACAGTTCATCGGCTGCCGAGCTAAAGACATACAGGGTGATCTCCGGGATGCCCTCGCCGCCGGGATAGCCGGCTTCTTCGAGAAGCTGCGCGGCGCGTTCCGGGTCGTAGCTGTAGATGGTGGACGGGGTCGAAGCTGGCATCGAAGGCGGCAGCACACCCAGGTCAGCCGGGAAACGCGCACCTTCCATCAGTTCGTTCCAGACCAGTTCACGGTTGAACGCATAATTGAATGCCTGACGCACCAGCGGCTTATCGGAGAAGAAACCGGTGTCCATCTTGAAGCCGAAGTAGCGTACGTTCAGGCCAGGAATTTCATTGAAGTGATCGCCAAATTCGTCAATCACAGACTGGCGCTGCCCTGAGGGGAAGCTGAACAGGAAGTCCAGTTCACCGTTGCGGTACATGCCCAGCGCGGTGTTTTCTTCCGGCACGTTGATAAACTCGATGCCATCCACCAGCGGCAGTTCCGGGTTCCAGTATTCGTCATTTGCGGCCAGTGTCAGCGTATCATCACGCAGCCACTCGACAAACTGGAACGGACCCGTGCCGACCGGGTTGGTGTTCAGTTCATCACCAAGCTGTTCGTAGGCTTCCTGCGGCATCGGGATCAGACCGCCGGGGCCCAGGCTGAAGAACAGGCGATTTGGCTGTTCCAGGGTGATGGCGAGGGTGTAATCATCGATCGCCTGAATACCTTCGATGGTTTCGGCTTCACCTGCGCGATGGGCCTCTGCGCCCAGCACACCATCCATAATTTCCGGATGCTGCGAAACAGTTTCGTCATCCGTGTTATAAACATGGGCCGAAAAGACAAAATCTTCGGCCTTCACTTCGCGGTCGCCATCCCATTCGACACCGGCCACGTCGTGATACAGCACACCCTGACGCAGATTGAAGGTATAGGTCAGCAGGTCGTCAGAAATTTCCCAGCTTTCGGCCAGCGCAGGCTGCGGTTCAGCCGTCGCCAGGTCCAGCGAGGTCAGCCCTTCGTAGATATTGTTGTTCACAACGCTGATCGCAATCGTCGTCGCCGTGAAGGGGTTCAGATGTTCGGGATCAACACCGATTGGATAGTGCAGAATCACCTCGTCCTGGGCCGATGTCAGCGGCGCCAGCAGGCCCATTAACAGAAGTGCAATCAATAAAAGGGTCAGTTTCTTAGGCATTTTTCCTCCTCAACAATCGGGCGTTGGGGTTAAGGTAAGGACCTCTGAAGCAACAGGTTGAGCGGCGACCTGTGTACGCCCACGGCGACCGCATCGTCTCGCACCATGTACCCAGAGTCCGTGCGCGAATGTGCCCGATAACATAACACACATTATCTACCCGGACAACACAGGATGGTTCAGAATTGGTTCGTATGACCGACCATTGAGGAATGTTTATGGGTTTTGGGAGGTGGCTTCGGTTCAGGCTGCCTACTTGCTATCCGGTTTGCTCGAGTAATAACCGCGCTCGGACATCTGCATGAAGGCAATCAGAATATCGGAGGTGGTGATAATGCCCACCATCGTCTCGCTGCGCATCACCGGCAGCGAACTGATATGATTCTTGAGCATCAGGCGGGCTGCTTCTGCCACCGGTTCGTCCGGCTCGACCACAATCGGCGCAGGGGTCATAACCGCGCGCACCAACAGGGTATTCACCAGGTCTTCATCCTGCCAGTTTTCGCGCATAATGTACGGTGAATTCAGCGCTGTGCGGCAGTCTCGATCGCTGAGGATGCCCACCAGATGCCCATCATAACCCGTTACCGGCAGATGATGACAACCCACTTTTTCCATCGCTTCCAATGCTTCGCGCAGAGGCCGGTTCTGGTCAATCGTCACCGGCTTCACGGTCATGATATCTGCCACGTTCATGGATGTTCTGCTCCAGCCAGAGTCAGGCCCCTTATGCAGGGGCCAGAGATGTTACGAGGAAGCGGCTGCACGCGACTTCACCAGCATCCTGAATATATCAGATTCCGTTAGGATACCTTCGAGCTTGCCGTCACTGTCGTTCACCGGTAAACCGCTGACCTTATTGTCCAGCATGATCTGGGCAGCATCAATAATCGATGCGGTCGCTTCGATGGTGAGCACCTTGCGCGTCATCACCTTATCAACGGTTAGCTGTGCCCACAGATAATTCAGTTCCCAGATACTGAGCGTCGTAGCGTCTGATGGACTCGCCTCGCGGATATCGCCGATGGTGATGATACCCACCAGCCGATTATTCTGTACGACTGGCAACCGGCGAATATTCTTGTCTTTCATCAGCTGATGTGCCCGGCTGATGGTCGTACCCGGTGCCGTCGTGACGACCGGGCTTGTCATCCAATCCTTTACCAATATCTCATCAAGCATGGCTGGCCCTCCATATGCAAGGACAGACCAACTGCTGGTCTGCTACTTCGACTACTCTATCAATACCATAGAGCATCGGTTGCACCATACTGAGCAATGGCAGGGAATAAGGGTGATGGATGTATTTTGCGCCTCAAAAAACCTTGATCGGGATGGTAATGGTGAGCGTCGTCCCCTGCCCTGGGGCGGATTCGATACTCACGTTGCCGCCAAACAGCTGCGCCCGCTGCTGCATATTGTGCAGCCCCAACCCATGATTGTTTTTGACCGCTTCCATATCAAATCCCTTGCCATCATCCTCAATCGTGATCTGAAAACGATTCTGGTCCTGTTGGATGGAAATGGACAGACAGGTCGCGTCGGCATGGCGGACCGCATTACTGATGGCTTCGTTGGCGATCTGGCAAATCGAATCGAACGTGTTTGAGGTAAAGGGCGGTGGCTCATCGGGGGCCAGCAGATCGACGACCAGCTTGGGCGGGATATACAGCCGGTTCAACATATCGACAATACACGTGCGCACCGTTTTGACGTGGGCCGATTTGAGGTTGAGGATATAACGGCGAATATCTTCAATCGCCTGATTGAGCTGCGTGATAATCGGATCCAGCGCTTCACGCTCTGCATTGCCAGAAAAACGCATCAGGTCCAGATGCATGCCAATCGCGTATAACGACTGAATAATGCCGTCATGCAATTCCATGCCGATGCGTTCACGCTCCTCCAGCATACTCAGCCGGCTTTGCTGTTCGCTGAGCTGCGCACCGGCAATGGCGAGCGCGGCATAACCGGCGATTGTTTCGGCCAGCTGCTGGTCCTGGTCATCAAACGGCTTGCCGTCCAGCCGGTCGCACATGTAGATCATGCCAAAAAGCTGCGTCCCGACCTGAATCGGCACACCCATCATAGATGTCATTGAGGGGTGGCCATGACAGAAACCGGCAGATCGCGGGTCATCCTGCATGTTTTCGAGGCGCAGGGGGGCGCGTTCGCGCATGATGACACCCAGCAGACCACGCCCGACCGGCAGATGCGCCAGATGCTGGATTTCGTCCGTCGACATCCCATACACTTTAAAGAATCGCAGCCCGCCCCGCCCGTCCGGCACCCCCAGAGCCGCGTAACGGGCATTGGCTAACTCGCCGGATACCTGCGCGATACGCTCCAGCACCTTCTCCAGCGAACCACCTTCAGCAGCGAACATCACCGCTTCGGCGATTTCCTGCAGCTGATTCAGCACATTCTGCCCGTTTTCTCGGGGATGTTTGTCACTATTCATGGCATGTTCCACGCACTTATACTAGACTACAAGGCAATTGTAACATCAATCAATACGCCGTACAGGTGTGGCAAGGACCGCTATGTCCAGAATAGTTCATATACTGATCGCGGATGATCATGCTGTTGTTCGTGCAGGTCTACGGGCATTGCTCGAACGTCAGGGACACTTCAAAGTCGTTGCAGAGGCGTCGACCGGTGAAGAGGCGATTGAAAAGGCCCAGGAAATGCGCCCGGATATTGCCGTGTTGGACATCCGCATGCCCGGAATCTCCGGCATCGAGGCCTGTCGTCAGATCGTCAGCACCGTTCAGGGTTGCCAGGTGATTATGCTGACCTCCTATGCAGAGGATGAGCTGCTGTTCGCGGCGATCCAGGCGGGGGCATCCGGCTATGTCCTCAAGCGTATTGGCGACAACGAATTAATCCATGCCGTAGAGCGCATCAGCCGGGGTGAAGGCATGCTCGACCCGGCCATGACTGCCGCCGTCTTCAGCGAAGTGCGCAAAGCGACCGAGGCCCAGCGCGCGGCGGCCTTTGCAGACCTGACACCGCAGGAACTGGCGGTACTGGCGCTGGTGGCAGAAGGTATGACCAACCGGCAGATCGCCGTGAAGCTGTATCTGGGTGAAGGAACCGTGCGCAATTATGTCAGCAGTGTGCTGGCAAAAATTGGCGTCGCCAACCGGGCCGAAGCGGCGGCTTATGCGGTCAAGAATAATATCCACGAATTGATCCCACCATCTGAAGGAGACAAGCGCTAGACGCGATCTACCTTACATTATGAAGAACATGCAGAGCGAAACCCTCTGCATGTTTTGATTCCCGCAAAATGGACGTCACAATTCAGCCTTTATACTTTGTACTGCCTTACAAAAATGAAATTTATACAAGATTATCAAAGCATTGAGATTGTTAGGCACAGATAAGGAAAACAGTTATATTCTTAATTGAGGTAAGACCATAGCCATTTCATCAATCCTGAAAACAGAGTACCGGGGTATGGGCAGTGTTCCTCGACAGTTTAAGCGGTGAGACGCTCGGACAATACAAACTAGGTGAGCTTCTGGGTGCAGGCGGCATGGGTGCCGTCTACCGGGCCTACCAGGAAAGCTTACACCGTAAGGTTGCGGTCAAGGTCATCTATACGCGGGTGGCCGGTAATGCGGAGTACGAAGAACGCTTCGCGCGCGAGGCCCGCATGGCGGCTGCGCTGGAACACAGTCACATTGTCCCCATTTACGACTTCGGTACCCAGCACAGTGTCAGCTACGTCGTCATGCGCCAGCTCAGCGGCGGGTCGTTGTCCGAACGAATGGGCAACCTGCCAAAAGGCGAGCTGCTGCCCCTGCCAGAAGTCGCCCGCATCACGTCGGACCTGGCCAGCGCCCTTCAGTATGCCCATAACCGGGGTGTAATCCACCGCGACATCAAAGCCAGCAACGTGATGTTTGACGACCAGAACACAGTTTTCCTGGTCGATTTTGGCATCGCCAAGATGGCAGGCGCTTCCACCCAGATCACGGATACCGGCGTCAAGATCGGCACACCCGAATTCATGGCCCCGGAACAATGGCTGAACGAACCGCTGACCCCGGCGGTCGATCAGTATGCCCTGGCCATCCTGGTATACTACATGCTCACGGGCAAACTGCCGTTTAAGGGCGAGATGGCCTACCAGCTGATGCACAGCCATTTGCACGAGGTCCCTACCCCGCTGATCAACTGGCGCTCGGACCTGCCTGTCAATATCATGTCCGTCCTCAACCGGGCCATGAGCAAAGACCCGGAAACCCGTTATCCCGACATCGAAGCTTTCGGCCAGGCATTCAAACAGGCGGCACAAATCCAGATCGGCGACCAACCGCAAACGATTCAGCTGAACACAGACGGCTCCGACACCATCATTCTCTCGGATACGCCCGAACCGGAAGCGCCCCCGGCAGCTGCGCCACAGCGCAAATCGTCCGGGTTCATCCTCGCCGCAGCACTGATTGGCGTTGCGCTGATCGCGTTTGTCGCGCTGGCAGCCAGTGGCGGATCGGGCGACGTGGTGCTGGCAGCCGAGTCGAGCGCGTCGCCGGATAGCATCGCCATGGCACAGGATGCAGCAGAAACCGAAGAGCCGACCGCGACGCAAACCGACACGGAAGCGCCTACAGCTACCCTGACGCACACCGCGACCCAGGCACCAACCCATACGCCGACCGACCTGCCCACACAGACCGCGACCAACACGCCGACCGATGTGCCAACCGACACGCCAACGCACACGCCGACGACCGCTCCCACCAGCACAGACACGCCTGTGCCAACCGCGCTGGGCGTTGCGTTTGCGGCCAACCCATCCAGGGTGACGCTGCCGCTGGCGGCGCTGACCGTTGGCGAAACCAGCGTCATCGAGGCACAGATCGACTGCACCCTGGCCGACTGCCGCAGTTTCGACATCACGGTCCACTTCGACCCGGATATTATTCAGGTCAACAGCGTCGAAGCCGGGCCGTATCTCGGTGAGATGGTGGATACCAGCCGCAATCTGATCGACAACGCCGCCGGGGAGATTCGGCTGGCGGCCAGCGCCCTGACAGAACCGGTTGTCATGGATGAACCGGTGCTGCTACGCCTGAATATCGAAGGCGTGACACCCGGCACCACCCAACTGCGCATCGAGCAGGTGCTGGTGGAAGACCAGACCGGTGGCGCGCTGCCGGTTGTGGGCGTGGATGGCGGCGTGATCGTGTCCGGCGCGGTTGAGGAGGTGGCCACCTGCCAGTATCGCGTGCAGACCGGCGACACCCTGTCCGGCATCGCGCTGGCCAATGGCGTCACAATTGACCAGATCAACGACCTGAACGAAATTCCCAACCGCAGCATTATCCGCGTCGGTCAGGTGCTGACCATACCAGCCAGTAACTGCCGTGCCCCCTCCCCGCTTAGCCAGAACCAGAGCATGGCAGCCAACGGCAGCGGCGATGTGATTGAGGTCTACGACTGCCGGCATCTGGGCGGCGACGTGTTCGAGTGGTACAGCGCCCGCCGCAGCTACGACGCCAACGGCAACCCGGCCAACGATACCATCATCGGCGGCCCGTACAGCGGGGCATGGCGTCCCGGCTGCCCGGCAGGCAATTCCCCATCGAATGGTGGTGGGTCCGGCGGGAACGGCGGTGGCAGCTCCAGCAGCAATTCAAGCGGCAGCGGTTCGGGCAGTGGCTCTGGTAGTGGGAGTGGCGACAGCGGCGAGTCCGGCAGCGGCTCAGGCGATGATGACGACGGTGGCGGTGGACTGGGCGGGCTGGTCTGCGGGCTGCTGGGGTGTTAGCTCAGGCTCACGCAATAACCAAACAACGGTCGGAGATTTGTAGGGGCATAAGGCTATGCCCCTGTTTTATTCACTTGGGGGATGGTTGGCCGGGAATATATCCTTGACCGCAAGCTCAAAATCCGGCAGCAGTGCGCCGCCGGTCAGTGTATCGACAACCGTCAGCGTTTGCGGAGCCATGTCTGGTATGTAAGTTTCGACCTGCTGTTTATTCGGATCAACAACCCACACGGTCGTGCCTGCCCGCAGATAATTCACGATCTTGATACGCAGATTCGACGGCTCATCCGTAGGCGACAGCACTTCAACAGCGAGGTCCGGCGCGTTGGGGTTCCAGGCATCATGCGATGATTCCGGCTGCCGGGCTGACGAAACAATCGCAATATCAGGCATGTAACGTTCACCGGAAACGATGTAGCCGCCATCCGGTCCAGTCATGTGACCAGCAGGATGCGTGAGGAGATACATGCCAAGATAGGTTGCCAGCTTCATAGTAATTTCTGATGCGTAATTATTCGATACCACCTCGACAATCTCCCGCCCGATAAACTCCAGGCGCTTCTCCCGGTTTTCCGGCAGGCTGGCGATGTGGTCGAATTCTTCGGTAGTCAATCGCTCGCGTGCAACCATTCGTATGCCTCTACACTCGCTGACGATATTGTAGCACGTTCTACCCTGCCTTGACCGGCACAGGCAGTTTGCCGCGCGGGTGCAGGCGGCCCATCAGCGTATCGACGGCGGCCTGCAACAGCGGCGCACTGTCGCCGAATGTGTAGATGACCGTGTGTGCACCAGGCAGCGAATCGACGTCGTAGGGGTCAGCCAGGCACACCAGAATCACCTTCTTGGCCAGCCACATCAGTTCACTGGCGAAGGCTTTATCGCCCGGCCACAGATGCGCGTTGCGGGTCGCCAGCACCAGCACATCCGCCTCGCGGGCCAGCACGCGCGCCCGTGTCGCTGTCACCTCGTCAAACCCTTTTGATGCCAGACACACGGTTTCAATCTCCGGCGCGGCGGCTTCGACCAGCCTGACCAGCGCGGATTGATCGCCGTTTTCCAGCGCGGGCGTGTCCATAAACGAACTGAACTCCACCAGCGCCACCCGCTGCCCCTGCCGGTGCCGCAGCGGAAAAATCGTGCTGTCCGGGTGATGCAGCGCCACCGCACATTCCGCCGCTTTGCGCACCACTGACAGATGTTCCGCGCTGCGAATCACCTCCAGCGGTGGACGTGGTTCCAGCGGAAAACGCTCGATCAGCGCATCAATACGGCGGACGGATTCGTCAACCCGTTCCAGGGGCAGCCTGCCGGATTTTGCCGCGTCGAGCAGCGCATCATAGGCGGCCTGCTGGTATTCCGGCGTGTGCGAGAAAAAGATGACGTCTTCGCCTGCCAGTGCTGCCAGCACCGCCGATTCAGCCGCGCCGTAATGCTGGGTGATCGCGTTCATTTCCATACAGTCGGTACACACCAGACCGTCAAAGCCCATCTCATCACGCAGCAGGCCCTGCACCACCCGCGGTGACAGAGATGCCGGGTGTTCCGCATCGAGGTCTTCAAACTTGACATGGCTGACCAGCACCGATTCCACACCGGCTTCGACAGCCGCCCGGAACGGCACCAGATCGTGCTGCCACAGGTAATCCAGCGGGCCACTCACCACCGCCAGCTTCACATGGGTATCGACCGGCGTATTGCCATGACCGGGGAAATGCTTGGCTGTCGCCGCCACGCCTGCGTTCTGGAAACCGCGCACTTCCGCCACAGCCAGGTCACGCACACGCGGGGTATGATTGCCCAGCGCCCGCGTACCAATCACCGCGTTATCCGGGTTATGGGCGATATCGACCACCGGGGCCAGCACCCACGTGATGCCCAGCGCCCGCAGCTCGGTCGCCAGCACCGCCGAAACCTGTTCCGCCAGCGCTTCAGAATCGGTTGCCCCCAGCGCCATCGCACCGGGGCTTTCGGTGAATTTGCCATACAGCCGGATCACCCGCCCGCCTTCCTGATCAATCGACACCAGAATCGGGCGCGGCGCGGCATCGCGGCAGGTCTGCACCAGTTTGGCGACTTGCGCCGGGGTGCTGATATTGCGCCGGAACAACACAATGCCGCCGACCTGACCCCGTGCCAGCCAGTCCAGAACATAATCCGGCGGTTCCAATCCATCAAAGCCGATATGCAGCATCCGGCCAATTTTTTCTTCAAGTGTCAGAGTCATTGTCACCTTCAGATGGGATTTGATAAAGCTCGCATAAAGAATATACAGTATAATCCGCTGCGGTTCAGGTTAGCATAAACAACGAGCAAGATTCGATGACTTCTCATCTGCAACAGGAAATTTTGGAGCAACCCGAGACGCTGCGCCATTTGATCGCGCAGGAGCGTGAGCGGATCCGACAAGTCGCAAAGGCCATCCGCGACTACAACCCGCGCTTTATCATGCTGGCGGCACGCGGCAGTTCGGATAATGCTGCCCGTTATGGCCAGTATCTGTTTGGTACGATTAACCGGCTGCCGGTCGCGCTGGCCACGCCGTCGCTGTTCACCCTGTACGAGAAGCCGCCGCGCATGGCCGAATCGCTGGTGATCGCCATTTCGCAGTCCGGGCAATCGCCGGATATTGTGGCCGTGGTGGAAGAAGGACGCCGGCAGGGGGCCATGACTGTCGCCATCACCAATGACGTCGAATCACCGCTGGCCCAGGCCGCCGCGCATACCATCTGCCTGCACACCGGGCCGGAACGCAGCGTCGCCGCCACCAAGACCTATACGTCCTCGCTGGTCGCCATCGCCATGCTCAGCGCGGCCATTGACGAAAACGAAGACTGCCTGCACGCTATCGAAACTGTGCCGGACCTCATTACCCGTGTCACAGGCGACACCGACAAAATCATTCGGGCCAGCGAACGCTACCGCTACATGGATGCCTGTGTCGTCGTCAGCCGGGGCTACAACTACGCCACCGCCTACGAAATCGCGCTCAAGCTGAAGGAACTGACCTATATCCTGGCGGAACCCTACTCGACAGCGGATTTTCAACATGGCCCGCTGGCGCTGGTGGCGCATGGATTCCCGGTGATGGTCATCGTCCCCCAGAACACCCTGGTTGATGAAGTGACGGATTTTGTCGACGAGCTGAAGCAGCGCGGCGCCGAACTGCTCATCATCTCCGCGCATCAACCGGCGCTTGATCTGGCGCAGACCGCCCTGCCCCTGCCGTCAAACATCCCCGAATGGCTGTCGCCAGTGGTGGCTGTGGTGCCGGGGCAGTTGTTCGCGCTCGGCCTCACCCGCGCCAAAGGCTACGACATCGACCAGCCGCGCAATATCCACAAGGTCACCCGGACAGAGTAATTATTCGGCATCACGACGACCATCGATGCAAAACAAACCGATCATAATCGGGCTTAGGCACGCAGCAATGTGTCTGGTTTGGATTCGCTGCGCTTTGCATGATTTGCTGATAGACTGAAACAGACCGCATTGATAGCCATCACATCAACCGAATAGCGAAAGGGGCAGCGTATGACGACCGCCAATACAGTCAGCACAGGCGATGCGACAGGTCGCTGGGTGTTGTTTGCAACCATCCTCGCATCGAGTATGGCCTTTATCGACGGCAGCGCGTTGAATGTCGCCCTCCCTGCCCTACAGGCGGACCTGAACGCAACCGGCGTGGAACTGCTCTGGATCGTCAACGGCTATCTGCTAATGCTGGCAGCGCTGATCCTCGTCGGCGGATCGCTGGGCGACCACTTCGGACGCAAGCGAGTTTTCATGATTGGCATTTCGATCTTCGCCGTCGCCTCGTTTATTTGCGGCCTCGCCCCGAACACCACCATTCTGATTCTGGCCCGCGTCGTGCAGGGCATCGGCGGTGCGCTGATGATCCCCGGCAGCCTCGCCATTATTACCGCCCTGTTCCGCTCCGACGAACGCGGCAAGGCCGTTGGCTGGTGGTCGACCTTCAGCACCGTGACGACCATTGGCGGGCCCATCCTCGGTGGTTATCTCGCCAACGCGGGTCTATGGCGGGCCGTATTCTTCATCAACATCCCACTGGCGGCATTGGCCCTGTATGCGCTGGTGCGCCACGTACCGGAAAACAAGGATGATTCCGCATCGCCGGAACTGGATATCCCCGGCGCGCTGCTGGTCATGATCGGGCTGGCGGGGCTGACGTATGGCTCGATTGAAACCGGCAGAATCGGCCCGGCATCTGCCTTCACCAACCCGCTGGTGATCGCCAGTTTTGTGGTTGGCGTGGTGGGGTTAATCGGCTTCGTCGTGGTCGAATCGCGCAGCCCGCACCCGATGGTTCCGCTGCGGCTGTTCAAGTCGCACACCTTCAGCGGGGCCAACCTGATGACATTTTTCCTGTATGCCGCCCTGACCGGCGCGCTGTTCTTCTTCCCGCTCAACCTCATTCAGGTACAGGGTTATCCCGCCGATATTGCCGGGCTGGCCTTTACACCGTTCGCGGTGATGCTGGCGCTGCTGTCGCGCTGGGCCGGGGGACTGGTCGACCGCTACGGGCCACGTCTGCCGCTGACCATTGGCCCGGCCATCGTCGGCGTCGGCTTCGTCGTATTGTCCCTGCCGGGGCTGACCGGTGGCGTTGCCGATTATTGGGCGACGTACTTCCCCGGTGTGGTCATCATCGGCGTGGGCATGGGCGTGACTGTCGCCCCGCTGACCACCACCGTTATGGGGTCGGTGTCATCATCGCGCTCTGGGGTGGCGTCCGGCGTGAACAATGCCGTCACACGGTCGGCACAGGTGCTGGCAACGGCCATCATGGGCGCGGTGGCGCTGGTGTCGTTTACCTCCGCTGTTGACCTGCGCACCAGCGAACTGGACCTTTCCAGCGAAAACCGGGCCGCGCTGGAAACCGAAGCACTGAAGCTGGGCGATGCCCGTGTGCCCGATTCGATCCCCGCCACACTGACAGACTCGGTCGGTTCCGCGATCCGACTCTCGTTTGTGGATACCTTCCGCCTGCTGCTTTATATCGCCGCCGCGATGTCATTCATCAGCGCGGTGCTGGCTGCCATCACCGTCGAAAACAGGCTGGTCACCCAGGAAGATGAGGCACCATCTGGCTAATAATCACCCGTGAAAATCCGGCAGTTTCAGTTAGAATCCCGGATTCCGACATTCGCAGAACAGGGGGTTAAACGGTGACTGACAAACCGGCTTCGGAAAGACTCAGGGGCAAGGTCGCGCTGGTGGCAGGGGCGACACGTGGCGCCGGGCGGGGTATCGCGGTTGAACTCGGCGCAGCAGGCGCGACCGTCTACGTTACCGGGCGCAGCACGCGACAGCAGCGTTCGGAATATAACCTGGCCGAAACCATCGAGGATACCGCCGATCTGGTCACAGCCGCCGGTGGTCAGGGGATAGCGGTTCCCACCGACCACCTCGAACCGGCACAGGTCGAAACGCTGGTCCAGCGCATCGACAACGAACAGGGGCAGCTCGACATTCTGGTCAACGATATCTGGGGCGGGGAATTCCTGGCACAGTGGGAAACGCCTGTCTGGGAACACTCGCTCGAAAACGGTTTACGCATGCTGCGGCTGGCAATCGACACGCACCTCATCACCAGCCATTTCGCCCTGCCGCTGCTCATCCGGCAGCCCGGCGGTTTACTGGTCGAAGTGACCGATGGCACCGAAGCCTACAACCGGACGCACTATCGCCTGTCCACGTTTTACGACCTTGCCAAAACCAGCGTGAACCGTCTCGGCTGGTCGCAGGCACAGGAACTGAAGCCGTATCAATGTACAGCCGTGTCGCTGACACCCGGCTGGATCCGGTCCGAAATTATGCTGGGCCATTTTGGTGTGACAGAAGCGAACTGGCGCGACGCCACCACCCAGGACCCGCACTTTATCATCTCGGAAACACCACATTTTGTCGGGCGGGCGGTTGCGCATCTGGCCGCCGACCCGCAGGTTGCGCGCTGGAACGGCCAGTCACTGTCGAGCGGACAGCTGGCACAGGTTTATGGCTTTACCGATCTCGACGGTTCACAGCCCGATTGCTGGCGGTATATCGAGGAAGTGCGCGAAGCTGGTAAACCCGCTGACCCAACCGGCTATCGTTAAAGCAAGAAAAAAAAGGGCACCGCCATGTTGGGTGCCCTTCCATATCCTGTAATCGACGTCTGATTAAACCGGTAATGCCAGCCCCATGCGCTCATACTGCTCCGCCGGGGCGTCGTTGGCTTCCATAATGCGAATCATCTGCTGCTTCAGTCGCGACTCGACTTCGACATCCTGAAGCGGATTCGCCTGCTGCGGGTCGTTCTCGACATCGAACAGCAGCGTCTCGAAATTATGCGACCCACCCCAGCTTCTGCCGGGGATGCGCAGCACCGGGCAGCCTTTGGTGAATTCAAACGGCTCGGCCAGTTCGGCGCGGCGCAGTTCTTTAATGCCAAAGCGGCGGCGCAGGTGCGTCGGCATGAGGGTGTAGTTGAACAGCGGCGTGTTATCCGGGGCGGCGGGGGCCAGCATATAGACGTAGCGGCCATCCGTGATGTTAATGTGGGCGCCATGCTGCCCGAAGATCGCGGCTTCGCGCACCGGTTGGTTACTGGCGATGGCCTCCCGCAGAGGCTGACCCTGCATATCGGCGGGGCGTTCCACCTCAAAATATTCAAGCAGCGTCGCCGGCATGTCGATCATCTGCACCAGCGCGTCACAGCGTTCGCCCTTGCGCTGGCTGCGCGGGTCCCAGATAAACAACGGCGTATGCGAAATTTCCTCATAGAACGGCGGCAGATTCTTCGCCCACCAGTCATGTTCGCTCAGCATAAACCCATGATCGGTGCAGACGATGAGCATGGTATCATCCCACAGGTTCAGCTCGTCCATCAGGTCGATGACTTTGCCCATGTAATGATCGCACATACTCAGCAGCGCGGCGTACTGGTAACGCAGATGCTGCACCTGTTCCGGCGTTTCATCGACCTTTTTGTAATCCGGCCAGTCGAAGTGCGGCCCGTTGTATTCGTGGGGGTACAGGTCTTTGTAGTGCTGCTGCGTGAAAAACGGCTCGTGCGGGTCAAAGGTTTCGATCTGCAAAAACCAGTTGTCCTGCTCGTGATTGGTGCGGATAAACTCCTCGCCCGCCGCAAATGTCTGCGCCTGTGGCTGTACAGATTCTTCCTTGAGGTATTGGCGGTTCACCCAGTCCTGCCGCCAGATGTCCTGATTGCCACGTTTGCCAATCGATTCCGGAATCTCCGGGTCCGCCACATGGCCCTTCCAGGCGTCGCCTTCCTGCCCGCGCGAGAAATGCCACGACGAATAGCGCGTGTGATAGGTCTCGCCGCCATCTTCAAAGTAGTGCTGGTGATCCGTTGCGAGGTGTGTATAGACGCCGTTCTCGCGCAGGATTTGCGGCATGGAGTCGTCAAATGGTTCGATCGGCCCCCAGCTGCGATGCAGGAAGTTGTAGCGCCCCGTGTGCAGTTCGCGCCGGGCAGGCATACAGGGCATGCTGCCCACATAACATTTATCGAATGTGACGGTGCGCTCTGCCAACCGCGCAAAATTGGGCGCATGCGTCCAGTCGCTGCCATAGGGCGGCAGCATGTGCCGGTTGAGCGTATCGAACATCACCATAATGGCTTTCATGAAAATTCCTCTTGCTTTAGAATTTTAAGCCAATTGTGACTGATAGCGGTCAAATGTGCCAGCGAGGAAAAAACAATGGTCTCACACAATCGACGTATACTGGCGGTGTGCCTCGACAGCGGTGATACGCTGGTCGATGAAGGCACGGAAATCAAGGATGCCAACGCGGTGGTCCAGACAGCGGACCTGATCCCCGGTGCGGCACAGATGGTGCGAGATCTGAAGCAGCGCGGCTATCCGCTGGCGCTGGTGGCCGATGGTCCGGCGGGGACATTTCACAATGTGCTGGGGCATTACAGCCTGTTCGACCTGTTCGACACGCACGCAATCTCCGGCGAAGTCGGCGTGGATAAACCGGATGCCCGCATGTTCCGCCGGGCGCTCGATGGGCTGGGCATTGCCGAAGCCGATTATGGCCGGGTGGTGATGGTCGGCAATCATCTGGGGCGCGACATCAAAGGCGCGAACGCGCTCGGCCTCATCAGCGTCTGGCTGGACTGGTCGCCGCGCCGCCACAAAATCCCGGTAGACGACACCGAAGTGCCCCAGTACACGATTAAAACCCCGGCGGAACTCATCGCCCTGCTGGAACAAATCGAAACAGGCTCCGGTCCAAATCTATAAACAGCAGCCGCAGCAGCATAGCATTCGTCGATCAGCGATGGAGCAAGCGTCAATCCGCCGTCCAGAATCAGCGGGATCACAGCTCTATACTCAGTGAGCAGTCGATAGTTCCTGATCTTTCGTAGGGGCCGATCTGCGTGTCGGCCCAGGACGGGCACACTGGCCCGCCCCTATGATTGTACGATTTGTTTCACTGATGACTGTAGACTGAAAACTTTCGACTAAAGGCACAGGATTCACATCTTTTCATTCCCAGAGAGGCCAACATGAGATTCAAGCGTATGATGGTCGCTACGGCACTGATGATTGCTATTGCCGGTTCACCTGTGATGGCGCAGGATGCCCCCCACACGGTCCAGTACGATAAGGTGCGTTTTTCCTATCCGGCGTGGCTGGCGACCGGGCTTCAGATCGAGCCGCTGGAAGCGATTCCCTTTATTGAAGACATGATGTTTGCCGAAACCTACCCGGAGCACATCCGCATCAGCCTGCTCGGTTACATGGATGGCAGCGCCTACCAACTGCCCTACCCCCTGCAAACGCCGCAAATCCACCTCTACCCTACAGCTGCGATTGACACGTTTGGTTACGCGTTTGCCGAAGAAAGTGCCACGCTTGCCACCCTGCTGCATGAACGGCCCGACCTCAATGTCTATGTTGGCGCGTCCGTCACCAGCGCGAACCAGCATCTACCCTTTTTGCCCTGGCTGAATTCCGCCCAGATTTTGCGCTCACATGCCCGCTACCTGGATAATGGCATCCGCTACCTGACCCTCTATGCGCAGGATGCAGACTTCATCAGCGACCGGCAGCTTTTTTACACGTTCCAGGGGCTGACCCAAAGCACTGATGGCGATCAGTATGTAGCGGTCATGCTGCCTGTCAAAACCGGCGTCCTGCCGGAAGCCATCGACACCAGCGATGTCGACTGGGATTCCTTCGCCGTCAATTATGGCGAATACTTGGCAGCCACCTTCGAGCAGATCAGCCATATGCCGGATGACGCATTCAACCCGCCGCTGCACACCCTCGATGCACTGGTGCAATCCATCGCGCTCGCGTACCCATAACCACAGCCTGCCGCAGCAGCCAACAAGGAAATTTGTCACCGGCAAAATACGACGAATCACGATGACGGACCCCATGCACTTCCCGTAAACTGAGCTCATCCGCAAAGTACGCCAAAGGAATGACACGTGGGGCAGCCGAAGAAACACCGCAATACCAGCCGAACAAAATCCTCCAGTCGCAACCAGCAGCGCCTGATTATTACCTTCATCGCACTCCTGATTGTGGGTGGTGCGGCCATGCTGCTGCTATCCGGCGCGCCAACCGACTACACACCCGAAGTTGTCGGCGCACCGCGTGTCGCGTTTGCGCAGGAGCAGGTTGATTTTGGCGACGTTCCCATCAGCCAGATGGTTGAAGCCGTTTTCCATGTCTCCAACGTCGGTGACCAGACCCTACACTTTCTCGAAGAACCCGTCATCGAGGTGCGGGAAGGCTGCTGCCCACCCCGCGCCATCGTCAGCAGCACCCGCGTTGCTCCCGGCGGCGAGGCGACCATCACCGTGCAGTTCACCATGCACGAAGGCATGGGTGGCCCGCATGATTTCCGGGTCCATGTCCGCACCAATGACCCGCAGGAACCCTACAAGGAACTGGTAATTCTATCGAACTGGATATAGCCTGACATGATCAAAATCAATCCGCTGAAAACACTGCCCGGACAAAGCCTGCTGGTGTTCAGCCTGCCTATCATCGCCGTACTCGCCGCTGCGTTCGTGTTTCATCAGACCAGCGCGTCCGTTCGGCAGATTCAATTGGCACCCCTGGCAGCCATGCCGGATTTTGTTCAGACGGCGCATCACGACGCCCAGCTTGCCTACCGGTTTGCCGCCGAAGAATCGAATCATCATCTGCTGCACGAACTGCCCTGCTACTGCGGTTGTGTTTACATGGGGCATGAAAACAACCTGGATTGTTACCTGCGCAAGCCAAGAAGCGAGGCTGTCACCGTCTTCGATAATCATGCGGTTGGCTGTGGTATCTGCGTGGAGATTACGCTCGATGCCATGAAACGCTGGTCAGAAGGCCACAACCTCGACACGATCTATCCGTTCATTGTCGAGACTTATAGCGCGCGCGGCCCATCCACCGAGGACGCGGTGTAGTACAGCGTAGTGAATGATGTAACCACGATCACCTGAGACCTAGTAGCTTCGGGCAATATTGTCAGTGACACAGCGCCTGGTCCACCCTATTCGGGGCTGGGCGCTTCGTATTTGTTGACAAAATAGTAGGCATTGGCTTTGTAAATATAGTCAAGCTCTTCGTCCATCGTCTCGAGGTCAGACTTTAACCGGTCGACTACAGATGCGAGCTGGCGCAGATTGGCAAAGGTTTGTTGATGGCGTGCAATCGACGAATGGAGTAAACCATATAACTCTGTAACATCTTCTAGCGGCATCCCAACGCCGTAAAAGAGAAATAACAAGCCGCCTGTATTTTCGAAAATTGCCAGCAATCGTTGAGCCGCCTGGATCTTTTTTTCGGCCAGTGGCTCAAACTCCAGCGCACCCACGAGGTTTTTCGAGATCGTCTCCAACCGCCGGTTATACGAGTCGATCACCTCCATGACGCCTTCCGTACGGCGCTGGAACGCACGCCATTCATCCAGGGATGGATCTTCATCAAGCGATCTTTCTTCCACGAGCCCGATCAGCGCCGCGATGCCCGCCTTTTTTGCCATATGTTCTTCGAGAAGTTCCTTCTGGAATGTGACTGTCTGCTTGAACAGCAAATCGAGAAACCGCATACCTTCGATGGTGTTGGGATCGCTGAAATAATCTTTTGCGCCGCGCTTGTCAATTTTCGGCATCGGCATGTCAGACATGCGTTTTTTCATGTAACCGTAAAACATGCTGCTGCCGAAACTCACCGCCGCCGCACCCCCAACACGCATGGCCGCCCCTTTGAGCGATGGGGGTTTCGGCGCGCCGGACGGATCGACCCGGTATCGTTGCTTGCGCTGATCTTTTCGATTTTTGCGGTCCTGGAAGAATTTCCGATCGCGTTTTCCACTCGTATAATTCGGCGCGCGAGTTCGCATACTTTTAGGGATGTTGTAGTGTGGGTCTGCCATCATGGCATTTACTTTTTCGTACAACTGGGCCTGTGTAAATTTCGGATTGGCCTTAAACCATGCATCCAGTTCACCATTCCAGTTCCGCATAGAGGTATCATGAATCCGATTGTGCAACCCTTCCGGGATTTCGATGATCCAGTCGTGAACATTGATTTTTTGTTGGGCCAGCCGTGTGGCCACCTTCGGGTGTTTGTCAAACCGGGCAAAGGTCTGGGGGATTGGATGATGTTTCCGCATCGCGCCCTGACCATAGCGATTCATGCCCGTACGTTCCAGTAGCCAGTTCCACCAACTGTTTGCCGGCTTGCCCTGCTTGATTTTCTGCTGCCGGTAACGCTCATATTTCTGGCGCCATGTCTGGCGGGCAACATGAATACCGCTGTGACGTTCAATTTTTGTGACGCGATGGATAAGCTGTGATCGCTGCGCAGTAGTTTTATAAGAAGTATCGGCGTTGTGTGGAACGCCCGGCAGCAACGGCAACCCAGGCGGTGGTCGTCCGGAAATCGGCAAGCCACGCCGTACCAGATCCTGCGTCGCCTGATTGCCCACATAGCGCTGAAGCACAACCGAGTTGATGGCCACCGGTGCGCTTGAGGGGGATTTTGACGCCTGCCTGTCGCGCCGTTGAGTGTTTGTTGTAGGCGGCGTACTGCTGGCGTGTTTTCGATTCATCACGAATATTACTGAATTCGAATTTTATACACTATACTATCGTTTTATCAAAAAAGCATCTTTCTCGCTTAGCGTCAAATCTTCAATCGTCCAATCACATCGATCACATCGTCCGGCAAAATGGGTTTGAGCAATTCCGCTGCGACCTGCACGCCGGTCAGGTGCGTGCAGATCACATCCGCCGTCAGAATGACAACCGGCACCGCTGCCAACTGCACATCCCGCCGGATATGCTGGACAATTTCCAGGCCCGATACGCCCGGCAGTTGGATGTCCAGCACGATCAGGCACGGCGGTTCCGCCTGTTGCAGATGCAATAAAGCATCGCTGCCATCACGCCGCCAGTCGACCGCCATGCCCAACTGCGACAGGGCCGTCTCGCAGCTTCTGCCCGCCTGCGTGTCCGCCGTCAGCAGCAGCGCCCGTTTGGAAGGTTGCGGCATACGGCTAGCCCAGCTTGTACCCGATTTTGCGCAGCAGGCCTTTGCGCCAGTTGATGCCCTCGTCGTCTTCGATGCCTTTGCTCTTGAAGCCATCGACCACACCCATGATGCCCCGCCCCTGCTCTGTTTCGGCGACGATCACCTGAGTCGGATTGGCGGTGGCACAGAAGATGCGCACGACCTCCGGTACGGCCTGCACCTGCTTCAGCACGTTGATGGGGTAGAAGCCCTCGCCCAGAAACAGGATAAACGCATGCCCGGCAGACAGCGCCAGTACGTTGCGTTTCGCCAGCTCGATCATGGTGTCATCGGTACCTGTCCAGCGGATGAGGCACGCGCCGGACGCTTCGCAGAATGCCAGCCCGAACTTGATGCCCGGCACCGCGCCCACCAGCGTTTCGTGGATGTCCTCGACGGTCTTGATGAAATGACTCTGACCCAGAATAAAGTTGATCACTTCCGGCTTTTCAATGGTGACGGTCGTTAATTCCATGAAATCTTTCTCCCAGACTAGACGGTGCAGCTATTGGCTGCGCACCGGTTGATTCAGCTTCATGCCGTGTCGTTTGCTCAACAGGCTGGTGGCCCGCTTGACTTCCTCGTTGACCTGCGCCGGGGACCAGCCCAGCACCTCGCCAACAATGCCACCTAACTCAGCCAGCGAGTCCGCGCTCACTCTACCCAGCATCGCCAGCAGCGACCGGCGCAGCAAGAAATCATCCAGCCGGGCGACCTGCTCGTTCTGAACGATGAACTGGACTTCGCGCTGGCTGTAACCCGGCGTATGCACCAGCGGTTGATCGTTGCCAGCAGCGATGAACCCGGCCACGTCAGCCGCATAGGTGCCATAGCGGTCAAAGAGTTCGGCCAGCCGGTCCATCTCAAGTTCGGTTCTGGCCTGAAGGTCACGCAGCCAGGCCTGCTTATCGATGTCGATTTTGGGGTAGTTGCGACCACCGCCAATCGCCCGCTGTACGGTGCTGGTTTTGCGCTTCAGCTTCAGATCGCCAAGCACTTTGTCCGTCGTCTGCTCGGCAAAAGCGCGGAAGCTCGTCCATTTGCCACCCACCAGCGAATAGATCGGGTAATTGAGGCCGTTCCCCGGTGGCACCTCACGGATACTGTGATCGCGGCTGATCTGCCCGGCGGTGGCGGCGTCACTGCTCGGCAGCGGGCGCACCCCGGTAAACCAGAACACAATGTGCGAGCGATCCAGCTCGATGCCCGGAAACACCAGCTTGATGGCGTTCAGGATATAGTCGATCTCGTCATCCGTCACCTGCGCCTGATCCGGGTCGTCGATCTTGATGTCGGTCGTCCCGGCGAGCACCCGGTCCATCAGCGGGAAAAACAGGGTGATGCGCCCATCCTTGTTCTCGAAGAACATTTCGTGCCCGGCGCAGGCTTCCAGCAGTGCCGGATGATCCAGCACCAGATGTGACCCTTTGGTGCCACCGATAAAGTGGGTTGCGTTATTCATCGCCCGGTTGACAAAGTCGATCCACGGCCCGGCGGCGTTGATGACGATTTTTGGTCGCACGTCGAATGTCTCGCCGGTCAGTTCGTCGCGCAGCGTCACGGTGCCCCCTGCCCCATCAACGGCGGACACATAATTCATGGCGGTGGCCTTATCGCTGGCGGCTTCGCCATCGGCCATCAGCTCGATACAGATGCGTTCGGGGTACGGCATCCAGGCATCGTAATAGGTCGCGGTACAGACAATATCGGGATTAATCAACGGACGTTTGCTCAGCGATTCACCGCGCCAGAAAAACTGATGCGTCGGCGTCATGCGCGCATCGCGGGTGAACCAGTCGTACATCATCAGGCCCAGCTTGATCACCACCGCGCCGCGCTCGCCGGGGCGATCCAGCAAACCGAGAAACTTCAACGGCGCGTTGAGAAAACCGGAGAACCACTTGAAGATCGGGATGGTCGTCGGCAGCGGGTGCGCATAGTGTGGCGCGTTCTGCAACATGCGGTTGCGTTCGTGCAGGGCTTCGTTCACCAGCCGGAACTCGCCATTTTCCAGATAGCGCAGGCCACCGTGCAGCATGTGCGACGACCCCGCACTGGCCCCGGATGCAAAATCCTCTTTTTCCACCAGCAGCACATCCACCCCCTGCAAAGCCAGGTCGCGGAATGTGCCGATACCGTTAATGCCACCGCCAATAATCAACACCGATACATCGGGGTTCTGGCGGATAGCTTCTAGTTTTTGTTGGCGTGTCATCGTCAATCGTCCTCTGACGGCCCACTATAAAGCTCTAATCTTAGCGCATGGCGCCGCGGGCGAAAACGATAATCATCATATGGTTTCAAACAATTGCTCCTCATCGCCCCCCACAAATCGATTCCGCAACTGGTCTATCGCGGAGTCCGCAACGCCGATGGCCTTCACATAATCAGGGATACTGCCATACTGCTCATGCAAATAAACCAGCGTGCGCCGCATGACATCCGGGTTTGTCAGCATCAGGCGGTCAAATCGCTCCATATCCTCACCCGCATCCACCGCCCGGTGCCGCCACTGGGCCACACGCGGGGCCAGATAATCCCCTGTGAGCGCGTAATCCTGCGCGATGGTTACCGCGTCGACACCCGCCAGCCCCAACAACAGCGCACTGATCACGCCGGTACGGTCCTTGCCGCCGGTGCAGTGGTACAGGGTACAGGCAGCGTCCGCCGTTGCCAGCGTTTCCAGCACGGCCCGTATCTGAGGCTGGCACTGATCGAGCAAATGCACATAGACCTCATAGTGCGAGGGCATCGCCTCGACGAATGCCATCTGCGGTTTGTCTTCGAGCAGCGGCAGATGCTGGTAAATCACGTGGGGTGACTGCGCAAAAACGTCCGGAAAATTCTGTAGTTCCGGCAGTGAGCGCAAATCAATGATTCGTCGCACGCCGTAATCCAGCAGCATCTGCTGATCGGCGTCGGTCAGTCTGTCCAGGTTATCCGCACGCAAAAACACACCTGACCGCGTCAGCTGGCCACCCTGCGTCGAATACCCACCGATGTCTCGCACATTCACCGCCCCCTGCAACATGAGGCGGCGCTGTTGTTCGCTCATCTCTGCTCCCAGCCTTTCGCTGTGCACACATCAGGTCAAGGGTAAAAAGACAACCTGATTTTCATACTCATCCGAGGCACTGGCTCCAATAATCAGCAGCATATCGTCAATCGCTACCCCGATGGGTGTGCCTAAAGGGATAGCAATCACACCCGTCATTAGCAATCCGGCACCGACTCGCTCGTAAGCGTATTTTGGAATCGTGCTTATATCATGGGTAAGCAGAATACGATTTTCTTGAGCTGCCCATTCCAGCACGGTGGCATCATCCGCGCCGTAGATCGCCGTATCCTGTACGCGCACCACGTCAAGTTCATTCACTTCACGGCGTATACCGCGCAAAATGCGGTTACTGAAATTCTCATCCGCCAGAAAACGGATCAACTTTCATTCGGTCCGCTTGCGTGCCAGCAAACGCGCGCGCAAACTGAACATGTCTGGCTGGTTTGTCTCGATCGTGCGGCGTATGGTTTCGGCAGCAATGGCCTGCTGGTCAAGGTAAGCCTCAACTTCATCACGATGGTGCAGATAATAGGCGATCACCGCATACACATCCGCCAGCGTCAGCACATCGTAGTTATCGACAATCTGCTCCGGCGAATCCCCATCATGAAACGCGGTGATCACAGTTTCCAGCCGGACACGTGACTTACCCACCAACGCGACGCCATCAGCATTGACGGTAATAGGCGCAGGATTATCCAGAATTTGCAGGACCATCGCATGACCTCAATTCATCAAACAGTGCTACCAGTTTACAGCAAAATTTATGCCTGCTCCCAGCCTTTGGCGCGTTCGACGGCCCGCTGCCATCCGGCATAAAGTGTATCGCGCTGGTCGGCGGACATGTGCGGCTCGAAGGTGCGTTCGACCTGCCACTGCTGCGCCAGTTCCTGCTGCGACGACCAGAAGCCGCTGGCTAACCCCGCCAGATAAGCCGCACCCAGGGCGGTGGTTTCGGTCACGGCGGGCCGCTGCACCTGCACCCCCAGAATATCAGCCTGAAACTGCATCAGGAAATCGTTGGCAACTGCGCCGCCATCCACGCGCAATGTCTGCAAATCCAGCCCGGAGTCAGCATGCATGGCGTCCGCGACATCACGCGTCTGGTAGGCGATGCTCTCCAGCGTTGCCCGCACAATATGCGCCCGCCCGCTGCCGCGTGTCAGCCCGACGATGGTCCCGCGCGCATACTGATCCCAATACGGCGCGCCCAATCCGACAAATGCCGGCACCACATAGACCCCATCGGTGCTGTCGATACTGCGCGCAATCGCCTGAGTCTCGGCGGCATTTTTGACCATCTTTAATTCGTCGCGCAGCCACTGCACCGCAGCCCCGGCAATGAAAATACTGCCCTCAAGCGCATACTGATGTGGCCCTTCGGCCAACTGCCAGGCGACGGTGGTCAGCAGTTGATGGTCTGAGGTCTGCGGCTGTGCGCCGGTGTTCAGCAGCATGAAGCAGCCGGTGCCGTAGGTGTTTTTGGCCGTACCCGGTTCAAAACACACCTGCCCGAAGGTCGCCGCCTGCTGGTCGCCTGCCATGCCCGCCAGCGCAATCGGCGCGCCAAACAGGTCGGTGTTGGTTTCGCCATAAACCATACTGCACGGCACAACCTGCGGCAGAATCGACTGTGGGATATTCAGCCGCCGGGTAATGGTCGTCGACCACCAATGCTTGTGAATATCAAACATCATGGTCCGGCTGGCGTTGCTCACGTCGGTGATATGCAGCCGCCCCCCGGTCAGTCGCCAGATCAGGAAGCTGTCGATGGTGCCGAATGCCAGTTCGCCGCGCTCGGCTTTGGCCCGCGCCCCCGGCACATTGTCCAGCAGCCACGCCACTTTCGTACCGGAGAAATAGGCATCGGTCACCAGACCAGTCTTCTCGCGGATCGTCTGGTCGAAGCCTTCCGCCTTCAGCTGATCGCACATCCCTGCTGTCCGCCGGTCCTGCCAGACAATCGCGTTATGAATCGGCTGGCCGGTTTTACGGTCCCAGATCACCGTTGTCTCGCGCTGGTTGGTGATGCCAATAGCCGCAACATCCTTGGGGTCAATGGTGTCCATGACCTGCTGCGCAACCGCATACTGCGACTGCCAAATCGCTTCCGGGTCATGCTCGACCCAGCCGGGACGCGGATAAATCTGCGGGAATTCCTGCTGCGCGACCTGAGCAATCTGCCCGGCGTGGTCAAACAGGATGGCACGCGACGACGTTGTGCCCTGATCCAGTGCGAGGATGTAACGGGTCATAAAAATTTTCTCCAGAATGCGTGGGGTGGATGAATAACGGTGTTCCTAACTTCTGTGCATCAGGCTGTGCGTTTGAGCGCACCGCCAAGGTCAGCCTGTTTCCGCTTCTCGATGGTCGTGCAGTTCCAGTTTGTCCATTTTTTCCGCAACCTGCCGGGCGACATCCAGTTTGTGCTGCAAAATCTGATGGTTGTAGATCGTCTCCTGAATTGCCTCATCGGCCAGCTGCGATGGGGTAACCGTTTCGGTTCGCAGCGCGTTCAGGATATGGCTGCCGACCAGGGCAACCAGCATAAACAGCGCGCTCATCAGCCATTCCGCCGACGAAACACGGGCCGGTTGGTTGATGGCGCTGCCCGGTCCGGGGCTGGGGGTATCCGCCTGACCAGCCTGCTGTTCGACATACTGCCACAGGGCTTCGCGCACAGCGTCCGCTTCGCTGTCGAACACGCCCGTCTCGACCAATTCGCGCAGGCCCATCTTTAATTCAGGGGATATTCGTGCGCCGACCCTTTCGCTATATGTGCTTTCGGTCCTGCTCATCTTGATGACCCCTCATAATTTTTCATCACATTGTACATCAACCCACCACGAAGTAACGAGCAGGCCACTTATTCAGGCAAAATCACCAAGAAAGTGGTCAACAGATTGAGCCATGCGTAAATTTGACAGTCGCATATCACGTGCGCATAATACAATTCGCTACTTTATGGCAGCGTTTCAGCAAAATTCAACCTTATCTGGGGCTGCCATGTATATTAATCGTAGCAAAGGAGAGGTTATGTTACGAAAAGGTTCGTTTTTACTGGTGTTACTGGTTTTGGTGCTGGGTATAACCGGTTCCCTGACCGCACAAGAAGAGCTGATGTCCTTATCAGCGCCAGACTGCGACTATGGTGGTCAGTTCCAGACCATCGAAGCGCTGGATGCGCGCACCGTCAAGTTCACCCTGTGTGTGCCAGACCCGGCGTTCCCGGCCAAAGTCGCATTTTCTGCTTTTATCGTTCAATCGTCGGAATATCTGGAAGCCACTGGCGGTGGCGGTGACCTGGTGACCATGCCTGTCGGGACTGGCCCGTACATGCTGTCCAACTGGGATCTGGGTAACGAGATGGTCTTCACCCGTTACGAAGATTACTGGGGTGAACCGGCTATCGAACCCACCACCATCTTCCGCTGGAACTCCGAAGCCGCTGCCCGTCTGGTCGAGCTTCAGGCCGGTCAGGTGGATGGCATCGACAACCCCGCCGAAGGTGACTTCGCCGTCATCGAAGGCGACCCGAACCTGCAACTGTTCACCCGTGGTGGGACCAACGTCTTCTACCTGGGCCTGAACAACCGCATGGCCCCGCTGGATGATGTGCGCGTGCGTCAGGCGATTTCCTACGCCATCGACAAGCAGCGTATCGTCGACAACTTCTACCCGCCCGGATCAATCGTTGCGGATCAGTTCATGCCGCCGAGCATCCTGGGCTACACACCAGAAGTTGAACCCTTCCCCTACGATCCGGACATGGCTCGCCAGTTGCTGGACGAAGCCGGTCTGGAACCGGATGAAAATGGTGTTCGCTTCGAAATGCCGCTGAACTACCGCGATGTGGTCCGCAGCTACCTGCCCACACCCGGCATCGTTGCGCAGGACATTCAGGCGCAGCTTGCCGAAGTCGGCATTCAGCTGAACATCGAGGTGATGGAATCCGGTGCGTTCCTGGATGCGTCGGACGCCGGTGAGCTGTCTGTCTACCTGCTTGGCTGGGGTGCAGACTACCCGGATGCCACCAACTTCCTGGACTTCCACTTTGGTGCTGGCGCCAGTGATCAGTTTGGCGACAAATTCTCCGAAATCACCGAGCCGCTGGCCGCAGCCGCCCAACTGGCGGACGCGGATGAGCGTCTGGCGATCTATACCGAGGCCAATACCGCAATTCGCGATCTGGTCCCGATGATCCCGATTGCCCACGGCGGTAGTGGTGTCGCGTTCGCCGGTGATATTACCGGTGCCTATGCGTCCGATATTGGTGCGGAGAAATTCGCCCTGATGGAAGACCCCGATGATGACAACATCATCTGGATGCAGAACGCCGAACCCATCGGCCTGTACTGCGCCGACGAAACCGACGGCGAAACGCTGCGTGCCTGCGAGCAGGTTGGCGAATCGCTGCTGGCTTATGCACCGATGTCTGGTGAAGTCGTCGCCGGCCTTGCCGAATCCTGGGAAGCCAGCGAAGACCTGACGGAATGGACCTTCACCCTGCGCGAAGGTGTCACCTTCCATGATGGTTCCACGCTGGACGCCAATGACGTGGTCGCCACCTATGTCGTTCAGTGGGATGCGTCGCACCCGCTGCACGTCGGGCGTGATGGCAACTTCACCTACTTCTCTGGCCTGTTCGGCAGCTTCCTGAACGCGCCGAGCGAATAATCACAGGTCAAAACTGTATAGTACGACCCGGGGGCAGGCGAAATCCTGCCCCTTTGGTTACAATAGCTTCAATCTCGTAAGAAACGATAGCCTGCGGGCTACCGGATAAATTCCCTGAACTGAGTATTCGTATGTCTGCTTTTCTTATTCGTCGTATCGTCCTGGCAATCCCCGTGCTGTTTGGCATTTTGCTGGTGACCTTTACCCTCAACCGCCTCATCCCCGGCGATCCGTGCCGGGCCGTGCTGGGCGAACGTGCCACCGATCAGGTTTGTGATGCTTATCTGGCGCGGTACGGGCTTAACGAACCTGTGCCAGTGCAGTTCATGTATTACGTGCGAAACATCGCCCAGGGTGATCTGGGTACATCGCTGCGTTTCAGCCGCAGTGTAACCGAACTGCTGGCCGAGCGTCTGCCGGTCACGATGGAACTGGCTGCCAGCGCGCTGATCATCGCCGTGATCGCCGGCATCCCGATGGGTGTTATCTCGGCATACCGGCGCAACTCATCCATTGATGTGGGCACGATGATCTTCGCCAATGTCGGGGTGTCGATGCCGGTGTTCTGGCTGGGTCTGATGCTCGCATTTTTATTTGGGGTCATCCTCAAGGATACACCGCTGGCGCTGCCGCCGTCTGGCCGGTTGACCGCCGGGTCCAGCCCGGAACCCTTTTATCTGGTCTGGGGTTTGGTCAGCGAAGCGGGCGAGGCGTCCACCTTTATGCGGTTTATCGCCGGGTTCAACGTGCTCAATGCCATCCTGACCCTGAACACCCAACTGCTGATCGATGCCATGCGCCATCTGATTCTGCCGGCTGTCGCGGTGGGCACCATCCCGCTGGCGATTATCGCCCGCATGACCCGTTCCAGCCTGCTCGATGCGCTGGGGCAGGACTATACCCGAACGGCACGTGCCAAAGGCCTGCGCGAAGTGACCGTCGTAATCGGCCACGCAGTGCGCAACTCGCTGCTGCCCGTCGTCACCATTATCGGCCTCAGTTTTGGCGGTCTGGTCAGCGGGGCCGTGCTGACGGAAACTATTTTTGGCTTTACGGGCATTGGCAGAACGCTCTTTGATGGCATCACAGCACGCGATTACACGCTGGTACAGGGGGTGACGCTGGTTACAGCCGTGGCATTTGTGGTCATCAACCTGATCGTTGATGTCCTGTACGGCTATCTCGACCCGCGCATCCGTCTCAGTTAAGGTAAAGACTATGGCAGCCGAACAAACATCCACCGCCAGCCTTCGCAGCCCAGCCTCAGCCCTCACCTATGATCATCAGGAAAACCGAACCGCCGTATTTCTGCGCTCATTTTTTGGCAACCGGTCCGCCGTGATCGGTCTGATCATCATTGTGATGCTGCTTCTGGTCGCAATCTTCGCGCCGTTGATCGCGACCCACGACCCATTACAATCCATGATCGGTGTGCCGGGCGAGGTAGCCCCTATCCCGCGCAAACCGCCCTGCATCCCCCTGTTTGGCTGCGAGGAACCGGCGCATTATCTGGGGCTTGATCTGAATGGGCGCGACATCTTCAGCCGCATCGTCTATGGCACGCGGACGTCCCTGTTTGTGGGCGTCACGTCGGTGACCTTCGCCATCACGGTGGGCACGCTGCTGGGGTTGGTTTCCGCCTATATGGGCAGCTGGACCGACAACATCATCATGCGGATTATGGACGTGCTGCTGGCTTTCCCGGCCCTGCTGCTGGCCATCACGATCGTCACCATTCGCGGCCCCGGCCTGCAAAACGCGCTGCTGGCCATCGCCATCATTTCCATTCCGGTCTATGCTCGCCTGACGAGAGCCAGCGTGCTGTCGGTCAAGGAGCAGGAATACGTCACCGCGGTCCGCGCGTTGGGTGCCGGGCACCAGCGCATTATCTTTCAGCACATCCTGCCCAACAGCTTCACCCCTCTGATCGTGCAGGGCGCACTCGGTATCGGCACCGCCGTGCTGGAGGCCGCCGCGCTGGCGTTCCTGGGCCTGGGTGCCCAACCGCCCACGCCGGAATGGGGCCAGATGCTGTCAGAATCGCGCAATTATGTGTTTACCGCACCGCACATGGTGTTCTTCCCCGGCATCGCCATCATGTTCACCGTACTCGGCTTCAACCTGCTGGGTGATGGCCTGCGTGATGTGCTTGACCCGCAGCTGCGCGGACGCTAGTTCAACCAGAAAACAGGCATAAAAAAACCCGCTCTCCAAAACGGAGGGCGGGTTGAATACTCAATGAACGAATAACTAGTCGTGAACTACGACGACGGAACTGGCTTGTTTGCCTTTTTTGCCTTCAGTAATTTCGAACTCCACACGTTCACCTTCGTTCAGCGAACGGAAGCCCGAACCTTGAATCTCCGAGTAGTGTACAAACACATCCGGACCGTCTTCAACAGTGATGAAGCCGTAGCCTTTGTCACCATTGAACCACTTCACTGTGCCTCTCGTACGTTCTGCCATTTGTTTAGACAACTCCTGAAATGCCTGAAACGAACTGCAATAGCCGTGGTACACGCGGTCCTCGGAGAACCTGTGTACGTTTGAGAGCACAATGAAAATTCGCACAAATCGGGCTGCAACGCAGTGTTATTTGATGCTGCAAACTTCTGTCTTCTCAATCCTGGCTTATTGGATGCACCAACCGGTACATCTATGTGGGTAAGACAAAATTGTCTTTAACCTTCCCACACTGCGGTAAATTATAATACGGTTTTATTTACAAGCCAAGTCCATTTTATGGAAAAATAGTAGATATGGCCTATTAATATGAAAAACGTAAAGGATGCTGCTGCATAAGAAGCGGTAGGGGCACGGCGCACCATGCCCCCACAACCGGGTTCAGCTACCACGCATAGGCTTCTGGCGCTGGGCCACCGGGGCCCGGCCAGATCTCATCCAGCTGCTTCAGCTGCTCGTCACTCAGCTTGATTTCCAGCGCACGCAGGCTGCCCTTGAACTGGTCGATATTGCTGGGGCCGATGATCGGCGCGGTGACCACCGGGTTCGCCAGCAGCCACGCCAGCGCCACATCCGCCGGGTTTTCGCCCATTTCGGCGCAGAAGTTTTCATAGGCTTCAATCTGCGGGCGCAGGCGATCAACGGTCTTCTGCATGTTCTCAGTCGCACGGCGGCCCTGCTCGATCTTCTTGAGTACGCCACCCAGCAAACCGCCACCCAGCGGGCTCCAGGGGATAACCCCAACGCCGTAATCCTCACAGGCAGGCACAACTTCCAGTTCGACCGTACGCTCGTTGAGGCTGTACTTGCTCTGTTCACTGACCAGCCCCATGAAGTTGCGGCGTTTGGCGGCTTCGTTGGCCTTGGCGATATGCCAGCCGGCAAAGTTGCTGCTGCCGACATAGAGGATTTTACCCTCGCGGTAAAGCTGCTCCATCGCCTGCCAGATTTCATCCCAGGGGGTGTCGCGGTCCACATGGTGCATCTGGTACAGGTCGATATGATCCGTACCCAGACGCTTGAGGCTGGCTTCGCAGGCGCGCTTGATGTTCAGCGCAGACAGTTTGCCTTCGTTGGGCCAATCGCCCATCGCGCCAAAAAGCTTGGTCGCCAGCACCACCTTCTCGCGGCGGCCCCCACCCTTACCGAACCAGCGCCCGATGATTTCCTCGGTATGGCCATGATGACTGCCCGTGCCGCTCCAGATGCCGTAGCGGTTGGCGGTATCGAAGAAGTTGACGCCGTTCTCCAGCGCCGTATCCATCATGACATGGCTGTCTTCCTCGCTGGTCCAGGGGCCAAAGTTCATCGTCCCCAGGCACAGCTTGCTCACCAGCAGCCCTGTCCGTCCAAGATGTGTGTATTCCATATTTTTCTCCTCTTGCTTAAGAAAACAATTATTGGGGTATCCCCCAAATTTCGCCTTCTGATGTCACCAGCATGGTCCCATCGGGGCTAAAGGCAACTTGATCGCCAATAAAATAGTTGTCGCTATTGAATGTTCTGATCAGATTGCCCGTCAATGGGTCATGTATGAAGACATTTTGCGAACGCTTGCTTGCTACAAATTGACCCTCAGGATGGAATTGGAACCATCGATTTCCCATTTCCAGCTGATGTCGTTGAATACCTGTCCTGGAATCCCAGACCCAACTCCCGGCATCTGATGATGTGATAAGCAGATTGCCATCGGGGCTAAACGCAACCTGCATCAGACTGGTTTCGAGCCAATGTTGCGGTGCTTCAAAGAGTATTTCATGAGTCGACATTTCCCATACACTTGTATGGACTGAAGTGCGTCCCCAGATTCCATTCATCACCGCAATATGCGAATCATCTGGAGAAAGATCAAGCGAGATAACGGGATAAGGGTTTTCGATAAGCATCCAACGTTCGCGTGTTACCAGATCAAACCCATGAATCCCGTCAGGTGCGGAGTAGATCAGCGTCTGACCATCGGCTGTAAAGTCTAGCTGGACACTCACAAGCTGATCGGAGTCTGCGTCACCAATCCGCAAATATTTATTTGTCGGCATATGTAACGCACACAAACCGGCGCAGGCGTTTGCTTCGTCCTGACTGGTATAAATCAGATACTCCCCGTCCGGACTAAAGCTCAGCGCCTGCAAACCGCTGTTCCTGCCAAATGAGCGAACCATCTGCCCCGATTCGATATCCCATAATTGCAGATCATTGAAGTCTGCCCTGGAAATCCCAAGTGCCAGCCATTTTCCATTAGGGCTAACATCCTGCGCGTGTGAATTCGGTGGCGGCCAATTTTTCCGGCTCAGTGATTCACATCGACTTTCAGCACAAATCGCATCATGCTTGACGTGCAACAGTTTACGACCTTCGATGACATCCCACACCATAGCCCCATCGAGCGTACTCAGCGACAGAATACGGCTGTCATCGCTGAATTGAATCTCCGTTCCCCAACGATTGCGCGCCTCCGTTGAATACACCCTCAGATGGATAATGAGTTCAAGCTGATCCACGTTGTCCGCAGTGATTCTAACGGTAGGTTTGGTAAAATGCCGCTCATTCAGGTACAGCACCAGTGATACACCAATTACCACGGCAAACGAGAATAGTAGAAAGAGGCTGGCAGGCGATGTAAACCATCGCTTCACTGTCGTCATCACCGCCAACCTCAATGTTATGCCCCTACCAGGCGTAGGCTTCCGGCGCTGGGCCACCGGGACCCGGCCAGATCTCGTCCAGCTTCTGGAGCTGCTCGTCGGTGAACTGGATTTCCAGCGCACGCAGGCTGCCCGTCAACTGCTCCATTGTGCGAGGCCCGATAATCGGCGCGGTGACCACCGGATTGCTCAGCAGCCAGGCCAACGCCACATCCGCCGGGCTTTCGCCCATGTCGGCACAGAAATTCTCATAGGCCTCGATCTGCGGGCGCAGCGTGTCGATGCGGGCCTGTGTGCGCTCATTGGCGCGGCGGCCTTCCTCGATCTTCTTCAGCACCCCACCCAGCAAGCCCCCTGCCAGCGGACTCCAGGGGATAACGCCCAGCCCATAGTCCTCGCAGGCCGGAATCACTTCCAGTTCAATGGTGCGCTCGGTCAGGTTGTACAGGCTCTGCTCGCTGACCAGCCCCATGTAGTGGCGCGCTTTGGCTGTTTCATTGGCTTTGGTGATATGCCAGCCGGCAAAGTTGCTGCTGCCCGCATACAGGATCTTGCCTTCCTGCACCAGCTGCTCCATCGCCTGCCAGATTTCCTCCCACGGGGTATTGCGGTCCACGTGATGAAACTGGTACAGGTCGATGTAATCCGTTTGCAGACGCTTCAGGCTGGCTTCGCAGGCCCGCTTGATGTTCAGCGCAGACAGCTTGCTGAAGTTCGGCCAGTTGTCGGTCGACATGTTGCCGTTGAGCTTGGTGGCGATGACGACCTTTTCGCGGCGGCCACCGCCCTGCGCCCACCAGCGCCCGATAATCTGCTCGGTGACGCCTTCGCCGGTCTTCCAGCCATAGACATTGGCTGTGTCAAAGAAGTTGATGCCTTCGTCCAGCGCCTTGTCCATAATCGCATACGAATCCGGCTCCGTTGTGTGTGGACCAAAGTTCATGGTTCCCAGACACAGGGGACTCACCAGCAGGCCCGTGCGGCCCAGGTGACGATACTCCATCATAACCTCCTATTGATTGTTGTAGATTGTTCCAGTGAGGGCCAACGCATAACGCGGCCCATCTGCCGCCGGCATGTGAGGGTTCTGTTGCAAACCGCACATCAGCGGCTGGAATTGAAAAGCAGTGATCGCCGTTTGAAGTGGCGATGCGATGTCCTGACACGGAGATATTAACGCGAAATGCGCAATCGCCCTATAGCCAATTTGGGCCTGTACGCCGCTGCCCGTTCGAAATGGTTATGACGCTGCGGGCAACCAAAGTAGGCCGCCCTGGTTCGGTTTGTGGGATGTTACGGTTAGTCAGCAGCGTCGGGCGGGTCGACAGGAATAGGCGGCTGGCTGATCAGTTCGCCGGTGTTCGGGTCATATCGCCCGCGCAGCTCATCAGCGATGGTGCCTTCCCACAGCTCAACCTGCCGCGCATATCCGGCCCGGCCAATCATGTGGGCCGCAACCGGCGCGGTGATAAAGACAAAGATAATCGTTGCCATCGCCCGCGAACCGAGTCCAAGCTCATTAAAGTGAACCGCGACCGCCGCCAGCATGAAACTGACTCCAAGCGTCACGGACTTGGTTGTGGCCGACATACGCATAAACAAGTCGGGCATCCGCAGCAAGCCAATTGCCCCCACGAACATAAAAAAGGCACCGATTATCAGCAACAGGGCAGCGATGGCGTCATTAATATTCGACATCAGACTTCGGGCCTCCGCTGCAAATAGGCGGCGAATGCGGTCGTCCCCAGAAAAGAGATCAGAGCCAGCACCGTTGCCACGTCCAGAAAAACTGCCTGCTGCGTCGCAATCGCATAGACGGCAATGACGCCGATTCCCAGCGTCACCATCAGGTCCAGCGCCACGACCCGGTCCGGCATTTTGGGGCCGCGCACCAGGCGGATAACCGCCAGCACAATCGCCACGCTCAGAACAGGCAGAACAATATGCATTGCCAGCATCGTCAGGGTCATAAAAACAACTCCTTTACCCGTCGTTCGAAACCATTTTTGATCTCCCGACGGAAGGCGTCAATGTCATCGACATACATCGAGTGTACATAGAGCACACGCTTATCGCTCGACACATCCAGCGAGAGCGTGCCCGGTGTCAGCGTAATCAGGTTGGCCAGCAGCGTGATTTCAAAGTCGCGCCGCACATCCAGCGGAATAGCGACGATGGCGGGGCGCATCCGCTGCTGCGGGGTCAGCACTTCGATGGCGACGCGCAGGTTGGCGGTAAACAACTGCACCAGGAAATAGCCAAAAAAACTGACGACCTTGGGCACTTTGGTCACATACGACGTACAGCCCAGCGCCCGGCGCGACATCCATAACAGCGCATACCCCAGCACGAAGCCCCCCGCCAGATTTGGCGGAGTCAACTGCCCGGTCAGCGCCCCCCAGAACAGGGCCAGCAAGACATTTAACAGTAAGAAATTCACGGGATGAGCTCCGTTCCCAGGACTGCCTGCAAGTACAGTTCAGGATTGCGCAGCTGCGCCGCTGCTTCGAACGCCAGGTTCATCATGGGTTCGGCAGCAAAGCCCAGCCCCACAGTCAGCAGCACCAGCAGCACCAGCGGGATGATCAGCAGGCGGTATTTCTGGCGTGGAATCGTGTCGACGGCCCGTTCGACGGCATCATCATCATACAGCGGGCTGTCTTTCCAGAAGGCTTCCGCCCAGATCTTCGTCATCGAAAACAACGTCAGCACGCTGACCACCAGCGCCACAAACACCACGATATACTGCTCGGTTTCCAGCCCGGCACGGATCAAAGTCAGCTTGGCCCAGAAGCCGGACAGCGGCGGGATGCCTGCCAGCGACAGCGCCGGTAGCAGGAACAACAGCGCCAGCAGCGGATACCCTTTGTACAGCGACCCCAGTTTTTTAAGGTCGTAGGTCCGCCCCACGATATTGGCGATGCCGCTGACCAGAAACAGCGCGGACTTGGCGATAATGACGTGCATCATAAAGTAGACCGTACCGGCCAGCGCCGTCACCGTAAACAGGCCCAGCCCCATCAACAGATAACCGATCTGGCTGATGATATGAAACGACAACAGGCGGCGGAAGTCGTACTGTGCCACCGCTCCCAGCACACCCGTCACCATCGTAAACGCGGCGATCATCAAAATCAGGTTGTGCGTATACTCGGACTGCTGGGTGAACAACAGCGTGAACACCCGCACCAGCGCATAGACACCGACCTTCGTCATCAGGCCGGAAAAGAGCGTCGTCACGGCGACAGGGGGCGTATGGTAGGACGCAGGCAGCCAGAAGAAAAACGGAAACACCGCCGCCTTGATGCCAAATGCCACCAGAAACAGGACCGCCACCACTGGCACCATGCCCGGCTGTGCCACCTCATTCAGCTTGCGCGAGAGTTCCGCCATGTTAAGCGCACCGGTCATGCCGTACAGGATGCCGACCGCGCCCAGAAAGAACGACGAGATAAGCAGGTTCAGGGCGAAATACTTGATCGCCCCTTCGAGCTGCGACCGTTCGCCACCCAGCCCCAGCAGCACAAACGACGAAATCAGCATCACCTCGAACCAGACATACAGGTTGAAGATGTCGCCGGTTAAAAAGGCCCCACAGCAGCCCATCAGCAGAAACAGGATAGAGGGGTAGTACCCAAAACGCTCGCGCCGCTGGTCGATGCTGCCAAACGAAAACAGAACCACCGTAAAGCCCACCAGCCCAACCATAACGACCATGATGGCGCTGAACAGGTCGGCCACGATGACGATGCCAAACGGCGCCGGCCAGTTGCCGATCTCCGTACTGACCGGGCCGGATTCCCAGACCGTCAGCAGCAAAGTCAGCGCCACAGCGAGCAGCGCCGTCGTCCCCACCAGCGCGATCAGACGATGAAGCTGGCGTTGACCCCAGCTTGCAATACACATAATCCCCATGGCAAAAGGGATCACGATCGGCAAAACCAGCAGCATGTTCATTCAGTCAGATCGCCTTTCAGGTGATGTCGGTGGACTTCATTTTGTCCAGGTCATCCGTGCCCACCGTCTGATAGGCGCGCTTGATGAGCACCAGCGCAAAAGCCTGCAAACCAAAGCCGATGACAATGGCCGTTAAAATAAGTGCCTGCGGCACCGGGTCCGCATACGGTTCCGGGGGCATGATCGCATTCTCCGGGATCAGCGGCGGCTGGGCCCGGGTCAGGCGTGCGACCGTGAAAATCAGTAGGTTTGACGCATAGCCCAGCAGCACCAGACCGGCGATCAGCTTGACGATACTGCGGCGCATCATCATGTACATGCCAGATGCGTAAAGCGCACCAATCACAAAGGCGAGAACAACGACCACTTAATCCTCCTCGCTGTCGACTTCTTCGGCTTCGGCCATGGAGAAGATGATCGTCAATGTCACCCCCACCACCACAATGTATACCCCGGTATCGAACAGCAGCACCGTGTTCAGTGGGCCGATAATGGGCAACTCAATGCTCGTCCACAGGGCGGTCAGAAATGGCAGATTGCCAAATAAAGGCAGAAGGCCGCTCAGAAACGCCAGCAGCAGACCGGCCCCGATTAACTCAATCGTGCCGATGCGCAGGGCATGGCGCGCCCGCCCTACCCCATAGCCGAGGGCAAACAGTGTAAATGCTGCCGCTGCTACCAGCCCGCCGACAAAGCCGCCACCGGGTTCGCTATGACCACGCAGCAGCAGAAACACCGAAAACAACAGCATCAGGGGCAAAATAAGCCGTGTTGCTGCCGACAGAATCAAGCTCATGCGTCGTCTCCCCGTTTCTCTGCCGAACTCTCGGATGGATCCGTTTCGGACCGCCGCTGGCGCACATCCGAACGCAGCTTGAGCAAGCCGAAAATGCCCATCGCGGCGATGCCAAGCACCGTGATCTCGCCCATCGTATCAAAACCACGGAAATCCACCAGAATCACGTTGACCACGTTTTTGCCATGCGCGGCGGTGTAACTGTTCTCGACAAAATAATTCGCCAGATCAGAGGCCATCGGTTGAGAGGTCACCACCAGAATAAACGTCGTCACCATGCCGCCTGCCAGCAGCGCCAAGACCATGTCTCGGAAGCGGGCACGCCGCGTCGACAAACGGGCCAGCGGTGGCAGCCGGTACAGCACCAGCACAAACAGCACCACGCTCAGCGTTTCAATCGCGAACTGCGTCATGGCGAGGTCCGGCGCACCGAACAACACAAACAGAATGGCGGAGCCGTAGCCGATGACCCCCAGCGACACGACCGTGATCAGCAGCGTGGACGAACGCAGCACCGAGAACAAACCGATCATCATGATGATCGCAATGGCGGCTTCGTGGAACTGCACATCATCAAAGCCCAGCAGACTTTCTGCGGGGAAGGCAAGCTGGCTGTGGACGTAGTAGGTATACCCCACCAGCAGCACCAGCACGCCGGTGATGGTCGCTACATAGTAGCGGAGATAACCGTTTTGCAGCACATCCGTCACGTTGTTGGCCAACCGGGGCAGCGCCGCCATCGCCGCTTCATAGGCCCGTTCCGCACCGAACGAGGGGTTAACCGTCTCGTACAGGCCCTGCAAACGCGCCCGAAATGTATACACCAGAATGCCGCCGATAATGGTCAGCACGCTGAGGATAAACATGGGCGAGATATATTCCGGCAGGATAAACAGGTGCATTTCCAGCTCTTGCCCGTAGATCGCACCAGCCGCCGGACCCGTCAGCATTTCGGCGACAAAATGCGGCAGCAGGCCCAGTACCAGACCCATCGCGCCAAGCACAAACGGGCTGAACCACAGGTTCAACGGCGGGGCGTGCGGGTGCTGCGGCGTCTCGGTGTCTTTGCCTGTGAACGGCACCAGCGTCACCAGCAGCGCCACCGCTACAAAGGCGATATTGGTCAGCAGCGCCAGCAGAGTCATCAGCGCTTCAATGGCCGTCAGCATCAACGCTTCGTCCTTGACGTAACCAAGCGTCGCTTCGTAGATGAATTCCTTGCCGACAAACCCCAGAAAGCCCGGTACGCCGGACATCGACAGCGCGGCCAGCCCGGACGCAACCGCCAGCAGCGGCATCACCCGGCCCAAACCACCCAGCTGCCTTATATCGCGCGTGCCCGTTTCGTGGTCAATCGCCCCGGCCACCATAAACAGCGTGCCCTTGTACAGCGAATGTACCAGCAAGAACAGCGCGGTCGCTTCGGCGGCGATTTTCGTGTCCCAGCCAAGCAGCGCCACCAGCACGCCCAGCGAACTGACGGTTGAATAGGCCAGAATACGCTTGAGGTCGAACTGCTTGAGCGAGAGATAACCGCCGACCAGCATCGTCACCACGCCGACCGTCGTCACGATCAGCCGCCACTCATCGCTGCCTGCCAGCGTCGGGCTGAGGCGTGCCAGCAGGTAGACGCCCGCTTTCACCATCGTCGCCGAATGCAGGTAGGCGCTGACCGGTGTCGGTGCCGCCATCGCGCCCGGCAGCCAGAAATGAAACGGAAACTGGGCTGACTTGGTGAACGCACCAATGCCGATCAGGATGAGGATGGGCAGATAAAGCGCGCTGGCCCGGACCAATTCACCCTGTTCACTGAGGGATGAAATCTCCCACGTGCCGCCCACCAGCGCCAGCATGATAAACCCGGCCAGCATCGCTAACCCGCCCGAACCGGTGACGATGAGCGCCCGCAGCGCCGCTGCCCGCGAATCCGCGTAGTTGTGTTTGTAACCGATCAGCAGGTAGGAGGTGATGCTCGTCAGCTCCCAGAAGATGAACAGTGCCAGCAGGTTATCGGCCAGCACCACGCCGAGCATCGCGGCCATAAACGCCAGCAGGAACGCATACATGCGGCCCAGATACGGGTCACCACGCAGATACCCGCCTGCGTAGATGATGATCAGCGTGCCGACCCCGCTTATGATGAGGGCCATCATCAGGCTGAGGCCGTCCATCAGAAACGTGAGGTTGACACCCAGGCTGGGAACCCACTCCGCCACTTCGCGGATAACGTCGCCGTGTGCCACTGCTGGTAAATGACTGGCAAAGTACACGAACAACGCTGCCGGGCCCAGCGCCAGCAGCCACCCGGTCGGCCCGCGCCAGGCGCGATGCAGCGTGGGGGCCAGCAGTGCCAGGACAAATCCAGACAGGACAGCAATCAACATATTTCGATTATCGTTCCTTCAATCGCTTTTTGACATGTGCGGGCAGCCACACCCGTTGTAGATTGCAATAACGCTAAAAACAAATCTGGTGGAAAAAAATTAATTTAAGGACCTCCCCCACGGAAACGGGAGAGGCCCCTGTGTGATCGAACCGATGCTACAGGTCAATATCGGCCCGCATCGCCTGGCTGTCCGGCACTTGCTCGACCCGGAAGCCAAACTTCTCAAAAATGTGGCGCATGTTGTCGGCTTCGGGCAGAATGGCGGACTGAATATGGCGGATACCTTCTGCTTGTGCGATTGCGATCTGTCGCCGCAGAATCTCCTGCCCCAGACCATTCCCCTGCCAGGCATCACTGATGACCGCCGTGAAGTCGGCTGCGTCCGAGTCGTGCAGCTTGCTCAGGCGCGACGCCGCGATGATGACCGGCTCGCCGTCTTTCGGGTCATGCCGCTCGGCAACCAGGATAATCTCGCGCGCATAGTCGATAAAACAGATGCGGGCCAGCCGTTCGTGCGAGGTTCGGTCGCTCAGTTTAAGCGGGTCAAAATAGCGCAGGTACACGGTCCGTTCCGACAGCGACTCGTGGAACTGCACCATATATGGTTCGTCTTCTGGCCGGATAGGCCGGATCGTTACCTTCTCGCCATTCTTGAGCGTGAATTCCTCGACATACTGGATTGGGTAGGGTCGAATAGCCAGCTGCGGCAGGTCTTCGGCGCGCACATTCGGCTCGTACAGCACCACACGGGCATCGAGTGCCAGCAGGCGATCATGCGAAGCCAGCAGCGGATTGATGTCGATTTCCTTAATCCAGCGATGCTCCGCGACAATCTGGCTGAAGCGCACCATCAACCGTTCCAGCGCGGCCAGATCAATGGGCGGACGGCCACGAATACCCTTTAACGCCGTCAGAATCTTGGTGCGTTCCATCATGCGCCGTGCCAGCGTGGTATTCAGCGGTGGCAAGCCAAGCGCCCGGTCCTTGAACACCTCGACCAGCGTCCCACCAGCGCCAAACAACAGCACCGGCCCGAACTGCGGGTCAACACTGCTGCCGATAATCAGCTCATAACCATCCAGCTTGACCATCGGCTGCACGCTGACGCCGAGGAAATCCTCGCGGCTGGCTTTGGCGATCACCGCAGATTCAATTTCGTCATAGGCCGTGCGCACCGCGTCCGCGTCCGCCAGGTTGAGCTTGACGCCGCCAATGTCGGTCTTGTGGGTGATGGTCTCCGAATGGATTTTGAGCACCACCGGATACCCCATCGCATCAGCCGCCTTGACCGCTTCGTCCGCGCTGGCCGCTACTTCCATCGGCGTGGTCGGGATACCATACGCCGCCAGCAAACGTTTGGAGTCGTATTCGGTCAGGATTGTCTGACCAGACTCGCGCACGTGATCAATCATCTCGCGCACCAGTTCCCGGTCCGGCGCGTCATCCCCCGCGTCTTCGGTAATGGCCGGGGTTTCGTAGAGCGCTTTCAGGTTGTCCGAATAGCGCCACATATAGTTAAACAGACGTGTGGCGGTGTCGGCATATTCAAACGTAGGGATACCCGCCTGATTCAGAATGTCCACCCCGGCGGCCACATCGCTGCCGCCCATCCAGCTTGCCAGCACCGGTTTGCCGGTACCAGTCGCGTAGGGCCGCAGTTTTTCAGCAGTTTTGGTCGGGTCAGACATGGCCTGCGGGGTCAGCACCACCAGCAAACCATCGCTGTTGGGGTCACGCGCAGCGATCTCCAGCGATTTGGCGTAGCGGTCCGCATCCGCATCACCCAGAATATCCACCGGGTTGCCATGACTCCAGTGTTCCGGCAGCAGCAAGTTCAGTTCGGATAGGGTTTCGTCGGACAGCACCGCCAGTTCGCCACCCTGCGTGATGAGCGCGTCGGTCGCCAGCACACCCGGCCCACCCGCGTTCGTCAGGATCGTCAGGCGCGGGCCGTTCGGGCGAGGCTGTTTGGCAAAGACTTCGGCGGTGTAAAAAATGTCGGACACACTGTTGATGCGCAGCACCCCACCCCGGCGGAAAGCGGCATCCAGCACTTCGTCGCTGCCGGTGAGGGAACCTGTGTGCGAGGCAGCAGCCTGCGCCGCCGCTTCGGTACGCCCGGCCTTGATGACGATCACCGGCTTGGTGAACGAGACTTCACGCGCTGCCGACAGGAACGCCCGCGCATCGCCGACGGACTCCATGTAGATGACGATACTCTCGGTATTGGGGTCGTCACCCAGGTAATAAATCAGGTCGCCCCAGCCGACATCCAGCATGGAACCAATGGAGACAAACGCGCTGAAGCCAACGCGCTCCTCAAAGCTCCAGTCGAGCACGGATGTACACAGCGCCCCACTCTGGCTGATAAAGCCCACTTTGCCCGGCAGGGCCATCGCCGCGGCGAAAGTCGCGTTCAGGCCCGTAATCGGACTCATGACGCCGAGGCAGTTCGGCCCGACGATGCGCATATTGTTGGACCGGGCTGTCGCCAGAATTTGCCGTTCCAGCTCGACACCGGATGGACCACGTTCCTTAAAGCCAGCCGAAATCACGATGGCCCCACGCACACCCGCCGCCGCGCATTCCTCGATGATACCGGGCACGGTCTGGGCCGGGGTGACCACCACCGCCAGATCAACCTGTTCACCGATCGACGCGATGTTCGGGTAGGCCTTGATGCCCAACACACTGGGCCGCCCCGGGTTGATCGGGTAGACGGTGCCGCCAAATGGGTTGCTGATCAAATTCCATAAAATGGTACGCCCCACGCTGCCCGCACGTTCGGTCGCCCCGATCACCGCCACACTGCGCGGTTTAAAGATCGAATCAAGTGTCTGATACCGATAGCGAGTTGCATTGGCGCTTTTTGTTTCTTGCAGCATACCACCTCCTCAAACAAGCCGAGGCTCGTCAAATATTAACGCAAAATCACACATTTACCCAATATATGTGAAAATTTATTCAAAAGAAAATGACACATCACCTGAATATTCTTGAAGATCGCCACCCTTGAGCGCATTGTACAATTATGTTATCTATACCGGAAAGTTGGTGCAGAGGACGATACGATGCCAGATATTCCCAGCGTGCGTCAAGAGCAGATCATGCAATGGCTGCGCGAGAATAATACCCTGACGATTGAAAATCTGGTAGAAAACCTGGGCGTTTCGCTGATGACAGTGCATCGTGACCTGGATACGCTGGCGCAATCTGGCCTGGTCGAGAAGGTACATGGCGGGGTGATGCTGGCCCCGGCGCAGCGGCAGGAAAGCGCGCAGCACTGCGTCCTGTGTGCGATGTCTGTCTCACCACGCACCAGCTTCACTATCTACACCGAAGCCGGCGAACAGTTTCAGGCATGCTGCCCCCACTGTGGCTTTCTGCTGCTGCAAGAGCATCCAAATTATTCGCGGGTGCTGGTGCACGATTTTCTGTACGAACGGGTTATCAATGCCGCCCAGGCCAGCTATGTGGCCGAAAGCAGCGTAGTCTTGTGCTGCGTGCCCGGCGTGCTGACCTTCGCCAGCACAGACGATGCCCACCGTTTCCAGCGCGGTTTCGGCGGCAAGGTGATGGATTTCGACCGCGTCAAAGCTTACCTGGATTCAACCCACTGCCACAAGTAGGCCAGCATTCCAGCAGCGCGCATCACCAAGTTGTGGATCACAATTTTGGCTGGTTCCATATATCCCTATGGATTGCGCATCCATGCGCCGTTACAATATTCGGGGAGATAAAGGCACGCTATGTACCAATCAAAAATCCTCGAAAATTTTCGCCACAATTTCATCGTCAATGTACTGGATGGCATGTTCTTCGGGCTGGGGATGGGCTTCGCCTCATTCGTCACTATCATCCCCCTGTTCGTCGCCAGCCTGACGGAGTCTACCACCCTGATCGGCCTGATCGCTTCGGTGCATCTGATCGGCTGGCAGCTGCCCCAGGTGCTGACGGCCAACCGGGTCGCCGGGCTGCGGCGCTACCGCCCGATGGTCATGTTCATGACCCTGCATGAGCGCTGGCCGTTTTTCGGGCTGGCGGCGGCGGCGCTGCTGATTCCAACCCTGGGAGCATCGCCTGTGCTGATCATGGTGTTTGTCATGCTGATATGGCAGGCCCTCGGCGGCGGGTTCACAGCCACCGCGTGGCAGGCGATGATCGGCAAGATCATGCCGGAAAAGCGACGCGGCACCTTCTACGGCGTACAGTCATCGGGCATCAGCCTGCTGACCGGCGCCGGGGCAATTGGCGCAGGCATCGTGCTGGTGCAGGTGCCCTACCCCTACAATTTTGCGCTGTGTTTTTTCATCGCGTCGATCGCTATGGTCGTCTCGCTTTACTTCCTGTGGCTGACCCGCGAACCGGAAAGTGACGCCCCGCAGGACACGCCAGAGCAGCAAATCCGCTGGAGCAACCTGCTGACCATCCTCAAGCGCGACGGCAACTTTCGCTGGTTTCTGCTGGCGCGCATCCTGACACAGGTCGCGGTGATGGCGGTCAGCTTTTACACCATCTATGCCGTGCGCCACTTCGAGATGAATGGCGAAACCGCCGGTTTCATGGCCGGGTTGATGTCCTTCTCGCAGATGCTTGGCAGCCCCATCGTCGGTTGGGTTGGCGATCGCTGGGGACACCGGCGCGTGTTTGCGCTGGGGATGCTGACCATGGCGCTCAGCATTTTTCTGGCGATCAGCGCGCCCACGCTGGAATGGTTTTATCTGGTCTTTGCGCTGGCCGGGTTCACCAACGGCGTGCTGTGGACGAGCGTGCTGACGATCACCGTCGAGTTTGGCTCCGAATTCGAACGCCCCTACTACATCGGGCTGGCAAACACACTGATCGCGCCCGCCACATTGATCGCGCCGGTACTGGGCGGTTTTCTGGCGGATACGGTCGGCTTTCAGGCCACGTTCGGGCTGGCGCTGGTGGCTTCGCTGCTGGCGGTGCTGGTGCTGATGGTGGTCATGCGCGACCCGCGCACGCTGCGCACGCCAAGCTTTGTGGCCGCCCCGGCGCACGGCGATTGATTTTCGGTGCGGCACAATCTGGCACAACGCTGCCCGGATGTGCTATGCTGATGTTGAGCATTCGGTAAATGCGTTGTGTGCGGTGTGCGGGCTGACAAAACCTGTCATCCCCACACTGCACCTTCCAGCGCTTCACCCCCGGACGCAGTCATATTCCGCGTACGTCGGCGTGGTATAGGTAGCATCCACCGTAAACCCGGCCCGCTGTAACATGCCTTCCAGTATCCAGCCATACGTGCTGTACTCATCGCGGACGTGCATTTCAAAATCCGCACGGGAAAAGCTATCCCCATTTTCACTGGCAATTTCGTCGATCCACTGCTGGATAGCCGCCTCATAATCCGATGGATCGAACGAGAACACCACGTCGCGCAGAAAGAAATGGCCACCCGGCTTCAGCAAATCATGAAAATGCCGTACAGCGACCGCTTTCCAGAAGTCCGGCAGATGATGAAACGCAAATTGTGTGACGATAAAATCCGCTGGCTGGCCCTGATGCTGGTAAGCGAGAAAACCGCTGTGAACAAACTCGATAGTCGCCAACCCCATCTCCGCAGCTTTGCGACTGGCATAATCCAGCATGGATTCGGAAATATCGACGGCGATAACCTGTGCGCCAGCCATCGCGGCGGCGATTGAAAATGCACCTGTCCCCGGCCCAAACTCGATCACCAGATCATCGCGCGTAATACGCAGACGCTCAACAAGCTGCTGCTGCCGTTCAATGCTGGTCCGCTGCCGCGCATCATAGCGGGCGACCTGCTGTGGGTCAGCGAAATCAACGCCGATATGCTTAAATTCGTCGTATGTCCAGGGGTGCATGGTCCATTCTCCTCACTGGGCAAGTGGCAGGACATGCGGCATGCGCGGCTTAGTCCTGCGTGCTATTGTGATCGGGATAATACCGGCGGTTCTTCAACTGCTCCGGCAAACGAGATTCTTTGCCATCGTCCTGGCCATACCCCAGTTCCTTCATGAGTTTGGTTGGCGCGTTGCGCAGCTTCATCGGAATCGGCAGATTGCCAAACTTCTGCGCATCTTCCAGCGCGGCGAAAAAGGCATCACACGACGCCCGGCTCTTGGGGGCCAGCGCCATATAAGCCGTACCATGCGCCAGGTTGATCTGGCATTCCGGGTAGCCAATCGTCTCGCAGGCGCGGAAGACCTCGTTGGCGACCACCAGCGCGGTTGGCTGGGCCATGCCGATATCCTCGCTGGCGAAGATGACCATTCGCCGGGCGATAAACAGCGGGTCTTCCCCGGCGCTGACCATACGCGCCAGATAATACAGGGCGGCGTTGACATCGCTGGCGCGCATACTCTTGATATAGGCGCTGATCGTGTTGTAGTGTTCCTCACCCGCCTTGTCATAACGCAGGTGCTTCGATTGCAGCGCGTCCTTCAGATGATCGACGGTGATCTCACCGGCATCGCCGTAAAGCTGGGCGGCGGATTCCAGCAAATTGAGTGACTTGCGCGCATCACCCCCGGCATATTCCGCCAGAAAGTCCAGCGCCTCGGCTGCGATCTGTATCCCCAGTACATCAGCCCCGCGCTGTAATATCGTCCGGATGTCGTCTAGCGTCAGCGCTTCCAGCACAAACACCTGCGACCGCGACAGCAGCGCCGAAATCACCTCGAAGCTGGGGTTCTCCGTCGTCGCGCCGATCAGGATAATGGTGCCGTCCTCGACATAAGGCAGCAGATAATCCTGCTGGGCCTTGTTGAAGCGGTGAATTTCATCGAGGAACAAAATCGCCCCGCGCTGATCCGGGCGTTCTTCCAGTGCATCGAACAAACCGGGCTGGGCCGATGTGCGGGCCTGCACCTGTTCGATTACTTCGCGCACGTCGCTTTTGCCCGCCGCCACCGCCGACAGCGCAAAAAACGGGCGTCCGGTCTGGTGAGCGATGATGCGCGCCAGAGTCGTTTTGCCCACGCCCGGCGGCCCCCACAAAATCATCGAATGGACGCGATTATTTTTAATAACCTGATACAGGGGTTTGCCCGGTGCCGTCAGGTGGCGCTGCCCGACAAAGTCATCGAGGGTTTCGGGGCGCAGCCGGTCTGCCAGTGGCTGAGAGGAAGCGTTGCTCATGCGGGAACTTTCGTTTGTTGTGCACTCCGTCAAGTATCGCAGACGGCGAACAAGTGGTCAATATGACGGGTGGCTCGATAGTACGTTTGCACAAGCGCGGTAGAATGCGTCACAATGTCGGGCAGTGTAACGTCAACCGTAATTGACTGTCTACTCAGAGAAAACGATGGGCTCATGAACTTGCTGGAAATTATTCAACGTGCCGCGAACCCGGAACCCTGGGCAGAAGGCGAGAAAATCCCCTGGAACGACCCGGCATTCAGCGCGCGCATGTTAAAGGAGCATCTCTCGCAGGCCCACGATGCCGCCAGCCGCCGTTCATCCATCATCGACGACCAGGTCCAGTGGATACACACCCATCTGTTGAAGGGTCAGCCATCCCGCGTGCTGGACCTGGGCTGCGGGCCGGGGTTATATACCATGCGTCTGGCTGCGCTGGGCCACACCTGCACCGGGCTGGATTTTTCACCCGCGTCCATCGCCTATGCCCGCCAACAGGCCGAGGACCAGCATTTGAACTGCACCTACGAGCAAGTCGACCTGCGCGAAGCCACTTTCGATTCCGGTTATGATCTGGTCATGCTGATTTTCGGCGAGTTCAATGTCTTTAAACCAGCCGATGCCCGGCGCATTGTCGAGAAAGCCTATGCCGCGCTGAACCCCGGCGGCGTGCTCCTGCTCGAACCGCACCCCTATGCCGCCATCCACGACATCGGCCAACGCCCTACCCTGTGGTACGGCTCCAACGGCGGGCTGTTTGCCGAAGAACCGCACATCGTTCTGCACGAACACCTGTGGCACGAAGTTCTACAGGCGACCATCGAGCGCTACTTTATCATCGTCGTGGATGACGATGAGCTTCAGGTAACGCGCCACGCCAGCAGTATGCAGGCCTACACCGATGACGAATACCGATCGCTGCTGCGCGAAAGCGGCTTCAACGATATTCAGTTCTATTCATCGCTGGGTGGTGCCAACAGCCTGCAAAAAGACCTGATCGTGATTTCGGCAATCAAACCCACCCGCTAGCAGCTGTCCACAAATCTCTGCTCTGGCGTATTGATACGCTGTGTTTGATATGCTGGCTGCGTTTTTCCGCGCCCACTCAACAAGCGTCAGTAGCCGCCTTCCTTCAACAATTTGACAGCCATCCGTAAATCGTTTATTGTTGCAAGAATTGGTCTTACCAGTTTGCCACATTACCGCGTGTTGCTGAATAGAATGACACATTCGCAGGCTATGAAATTTATTTCGTATAAGAAAGCCGTGCTGCCTGACCTCATCGTCGAGGACATTCTCAAGCTGATCAAAGATGGTCAGCTTGTCCCGGGGGAAAAGTTGCCATCCGAGCGTGAGCTGGCCACCCAAATGCAGGTGGGCCGGCCCACCGTGCGCTCCGCCCTTCGTGCATTAGCCTCGATGAATGTCATCGACATCCGCCCCGGATCAGGCGCATACGTGAGTTCCCTGTCAGCCGCGAGCCTGGTTGAACATCTGGAGTTTGTCTATTTCCTCGATCCGGCGTCGATCTCGCAGCTCTATGAGGCTCGGCGGGCGATTGAACTGGCAGCCATCGCGCTGGCCGCAGAGCGAATTACGGACGACGAACTGGCAGAAATGGAAAGTTGTCTGGAAAAAATGGCCCTTGCGGATGCCGAGAGCCGGCACAGCGACGCCTATGCGCTGGACCGTGCTTTCCACAAGATCATTGCCACAGCCTCGCGCAATCCCCTGTTAGCCCAATTCGTCAACGTGGTCGCGGAACTCGTCAGCGTGGAGTACCGCAAAAAGATTATGCGGATGCGCGGCACGGTGACGACCCCAACAAACGATCATCAGGTCATCTTGAATGCCCTGAAGCAGCGCGATCCCGAAGCGGCTCAGGCAGCGATGCTGGTTCATCTGGCACACTCTGAAGAAGGTCATCGAAACCTGGCAGCGAATGGGGGCGCCGATACCTGATAACTGCTGATCGAAGCACAAAATACTGAACTTAGGGCGTTATTTGATAGTAGTGAGGTGTTATTGATGTCTGAAGCAATGCCGTCGAAATTACAAACCAAACTCCAGTCCATTCTGGCACTCTATCCTCGCTGGCTGAATCCCTTACCGGTCATCGGCAGCATATCCGAGACTCGGTACTGGGCCTATCTGATGCTCGTGCCAGGTCTGCTCCTGATCTCGGTCGTCATTTTCTACCCGGTATTCTCCGGCATTCGGCTGAGCTTCCATGAATACAAGCTGCTCAGGCCGCAGTTGGGTCAGCCCTATGTGGGCCTCAAGCAGTACGTCGATCTGTTCGCGGATGATGTGTTCTGGATTTCCCTCAAAAACACAATCATATTTGGTGTATTCAACGTCATCGGCCCGTTCACACTGGGGTTGATCACGGCGCTGGCCCTCAAGCGGGCGATCCGCGGTGCCAGCATTGTACGTACCGTTATCCTCATGCCCTGGTTTATGCCCTCCGTCGTGGCGGGGCACATGTGGGCGCTGCTGCTGGATTCCCGTTTGGGCGTCATCAACGACATATTGGTTCGCCTGGGCATCCTGGAGTCCTATCATCCCTGGTTCGCTCAACCAGACACAGCGATGTTCTCCCTGCTGGTCGTCGGTTTATGGCGCGGATTTCCCTTCTTTGCGCTGCTGCTGCTGGCCGGGTTACAGGCGGTCTCAGAAGAATTGTACGAGGCGGCCAGTGTCGATGGTGCCAATGCCTGGCACAAGTTCCGCCACATTACGGTGCCGCTGCTCATGCCGGTGATCGTCGTGTCGGTCACGCTGCGTACCATCGGCGTCGTCAACTCGCCCGATCTGATGATTATCCTGACCGGTGGCGGACCGGGGCTGGCAACGCATGTGCTGTCCTTCTTTGCCTTCCAAACAGCCTACGCCTCGTTTGACTTCGGTTACGCGGCGGCAATCTCGGTGGTTATGCTGCTGATCCTGATGGTATTCACCATGATTTATCTTCGTGTGTCGGGTGTAGACAGGGCTTAAATGATGATCCGTTCTTATAAGACCATGCAGCGCCTGTACGATGTGCTTACCTATTCAATTCTTGCGTTCGTCGGCGTGTTCTCAGTGTTCCCGGTCGTGTGGACATTCCTCACATCGCTTAAGCGCAATGAAGATGTGGTCACGGCCAATCTTCAGTACATTCCCCACAACCCCACGTTTGAGAACTATGTCGAACTGTGGAGCCGAAAATCGTTTATCACGTTATTCGGCAACAGCATTATCGTAACCGCCCTGACCGTCAGCATCTGTCTGATCGTGGGCGCATGCGCCGCTTATGCTTTTTCACGTTACCGGTTTCCGGGCCGCAACAGCATGATGGTTGGCTTTCTTCTCATTCGCATGTTTCCGATGGTCCTCATGCTGATTCCCCTGTTTATCATCATGCGCAATCTCAATTTGCTCAACACACGGCTGGGGCTGGCGCTGGCCTATACCACGTTCCTGCTGCCGATTGCAACCTGGATGCTCAAAGGCTTCTTTGATGCCATCCCACCTGACCTGGAAGAAGCAGCCCGCATCGATGGGGCGACACGTGCCGGAGCGATTATCCGCGTGGTGCTGCCGCTGGCCGCGCCCGGTGTCGCCGCTACCGCCGTTTTGACAGCCATCGCTTCCTGGAACGAGTTCCTGTTCGCCCTGATGTTCACGAGCAGCGAGAGCGCACAGACCTGGCCCGTCGGTTTACATTTGCTGGTCGGCGGCGAGTTCAACCTGCCCTGGGGGCTCCTGAGTGCGGGCGGCATCATCAGCATTGCGCCGATCATTGTATTCTTTGTTCTCGCCCAGAAATCGCTGGTGCGTGGCTTGATGCAGGGCGCGGTCAAAGGATAAAGGAGGTCACTTATTGACATGAACCACAACCCGTTTGTGCCTGCCAAAAATATATTTGCATAAGGGAGAAATAAAATGGCAAACCTTACCCGCCGCGATTTTTTGAAACGTACGGCTGCTGCCAGCGCTGGCTTGCTGGCAAGCGGGTACCTTCCAGCGTCATCCCGCCTGCTGGCTCAGGAGGGCGTAACCGGCACGATTGATTACTGGCATAACTTTATTGCGGAATTTGTATTTGATGGTTTTGAGGTCGTTCTGGAGAATTTCCGCCAGCAGTACCCCGACATCACGGTCAACCCACTGACGATCCCCAACGCCGACTTCATGACCAAGTTCACCACGTCCGTCGTGGGCGGTGATGCCCCTGATACGACGATGGTGCAGCCGGACCGCGTCCCGGATATGGTGGCTGTCGGCGGTTTGCAGGACCTGACCGAGCGCGTCGAAAACAGCGACCTGATGGAAAAAATTCCGGCGGATCGCTGGGCGGGCGCTACGCTGGATGGACGGATCTATGGCGTGCCCAGCTTCATGTTCGTGGACTGGATGTACTACCGGGCGGACTGGTTCGAGGAAGCGGGCATCGAACCGCCAACCACGTTTGAGGAATTCACCGAAGCCGCCATTGCCCTGACCGACCCCGCGAATGGCCGCTATGGCTTTGGGATGCGCGGTGGTTCCGGTGGTCAGGGATTCGTCACCCAGATCATCGAGGCATTCGGGTCGCCGATTGTGGATGAAAACGGCCAGCCAGCCATGGACTTCGACAAGGCGGTGGAAGGCTTGCGCTGGTACACCGACCTGCACACCGTGCACGGCGTCGTCCCACCCAGTGTCGTGGATGACAGCTTCCGCCAGCTGATGGAAGCCTTCCAGACCGACCAGACCGCCATGCTCTGGCATCACACCGGCTCACTGGCGGAGATGCGCACCGTACTGGGCGATGAAGGCACCTTCATGACCGCGATTCGGCCTGCTGGTCCTGCCGGGCTGATCGCTAATGCAACCCCCAGCTACAATGGTATCTCGATGCCAGAGCCGGAGAACGAAGAGGCGGCCTGGGCATGGGTCTCGTATTGGGCTGAAGTCGATACACAGGTGACATTCCTCGAAGAAACCGGCTACTTCCCCACCTCTGCGCTGGTCGCCGATGATGAGCGCGTGCAGTCCAACCCCCTGTACGCCGCTGCGCTGGCAACCGTGAACGAGGTTGGCCCGCCCACCACCTTCCCCGGTGGCCCCGGTTGGGAACAAACAGTCGTGCTTCCGGCTTTCCAGCGCACCCTGCTGGGCGAGATCACACCGGAAGACGCTGTTGAACTCATGATGGAAGGGTTGGAAGAAGCGGTCAACGGTTAAATATCTGCATTTTTCAGGGTAGAGGCGTGCGGCAGTTGCCTCTACCTCTTTTCATTTCGATTGTAGAGGATGTCCTTCTGATGACTGATACGCAGCGGCCAAACTTGCTTTACATTCATACCGATCAGCATAACCCGTACGTGACGGGCTGTTATGGCGACCCCCTGGTGCAGACACCCAATCTGGATAAGCTGGCGCAAAGTGGTGTGATGTTCACCAATACCTACTGTAATTCACCGATCTGTGTCCCCTCGCGCATGTCCATGCTCACGGGCCAGCATCCCTATCAGAACGAAGTATGGACCAATGAACATGTGCTGGACTCGGGTATTCCCACCCTGGCGCACAGCATGGGGGCTGCCGGGTATCATCCCGTCCTGATTGGGCGCATGCATTCAATCGGCCCGGACCAGTTGCATGGCTACAGCGAGCGCCTGATTGGGGATCATTCCCCAAATTATATCGGTGGCGCCAATCCTGATCGGGGTGTTCTGAATGGCACTGCTGGTCCCGACCGGATCAGTCTGAAAAACTCTGGGGCAGGACAATCCGGCTATCAGGTCCACGATGAATATGTCACAGCAGCGACGGTTAATTACCTGAATCAGCTTGGGGCCCAAAAACGCTGGCAGAACAGCCTGGAGCCATTCTCGCTGACAGTCGGGTTTATGCTACCGCATCCGCCGTATGTCGCGCGTCAGGCCGATTACGCCTTGTATCGTGAACAAATGACCCTGCCTCGCAAGAACCGGGCCTTAGACGAGGAAAACCACCCGTTTATACGCCAGTGGCGCGAACATACCGGTGCCACGGATGTTTCGGAGGATGAAATTTTGCGGGCACGCACCGCATATTGGGGGTTGGTCACGCGCTTTGATGCCATGATTGGCGAGATTATCGACGCCTTGCACGCAAATGGTCTGGCCGACAACACCCTCATTGTGTACACATCCGATCATGGGGATATGGTCGGCGAGCATGGCCTCTGGTGGAAACATGTCTTTTACGAAGAGTCGGTCAAAGTGCCGTTGATCATCTCATGGCCCGGTCAGATTGCCGGGAACCAGCGCTCCGAGCGTGTGGTCAGCGCGCTGGATGTCAACGCCACTATTCTGGACGCCCTCGGCGCACCCAAACTGCCCAACTCGCCAGGGCGCAGCCTGCTCGATCTGCTGCATGGGAACGGCGACTGGGAGGACATTGCCTTCTCCGAATACTGTTCGGATCAGTTCGCCCCGGTTCCAGCCGATGAATGTTTTCTGCGCATGATCCGCAAAGACGAGTGGAAGCTGGTTTATTATCATGGCTACGAACCTCAGCTTTTCAACTTGAAGGATGATCCCGACGAACTCACCAACCGAGCATCCGACCCGGCTTGTAAAAGTATCCTGGATGCGTTGACGGAACGCGTTCTGGCCGAATGGAACCCGGATGCGATTCGGAGCAAAATGGCGCGAAAACGGGCTGATACCGATATTCTGCGGCAGTGGGCCCAACAGACTCAACCACCAGACTCAATTCGCTGGGACTACCGGCCAGAAATGAACCGTCTGGAAAATTAAACGGCGCGACATCCTGACTGCCAGACCAAGTTCACATTTGAAACACGCCTCCAGGGATATGCTGAACATCCATTCCCTGGGGGCGTGTAAATTTCTGCGAAGTGATTGCTTTCCGGGAAAGCCGATTCCCCCCTAAACGACGGCTTGACGCAAATCCTCCACCACCCCCCAGTGCTTCGATAGCCCGGCGGTCAACCGGGATTCCGCACGTTTCAGTCTCCATCTAAAGTCGTAGATTCGAATCCACCTATAGTCAGACGAACCCGCTCCTTTTCTCATCTAGCATTTATTAGGACGAACAAATACGTCGTCTCGCAAAATTTCCTGACACTTATTGAGGGAGGAGCAAGCATGTTGGATACACTTCAGAAAGCTCGGCTGGTCCGCTTTGGCCTGCTGGGCGCAGCCGTTCTGGGGGTCGCCGTCGGTGCACTCAGCAGCCAGCTGGTTACGCGTGCACAAGAGGCCGAACCACAGAATTTCACCGTCATGGCTGGCGGGTTTGGCCCGAATAACATCGAGGTGCTGGCGTTTGCGCCGCAGTCGCTCCAGGTTCATCGTGGTGATACGGTCACCTGGGTGAACAACGGTTTTCACAACATCCACTTCAACAACGAACCCTTACCCCTGGTGATTGTGCCGGAAGGTGAAGGCGAACCGATTCCGCAAATCAACCCGGCTATCGCATTCCCAAGCATCGAAAGTGGCGCGACTTACCAGGGTGGCGAGGCCAACAGCGGCCTGCCCCTGCCCGGCGTATCCCCCATTTTCTCGCTGGTGATGGATCTCGAACCGGGGACGTACTCGTTCCTGTGTGACGTGCATCCCGGCATGGCTGGCGTCATCAACGTGGTTGCCAGCGATGTGTCCATTCCCAGCCCGCAAGAAGTGTCGATGCAGGCAGCCAGTGAACTGGGGGCAACCGTGGGCGCAAGCATCGGCGCGACCATGGAACTGGAAGCACAGACCTTCACCGACGAAAGCATCTACAGCGGGCAAATCAACATGGGCAGCGCCAACACGGGCCGTGCCACCATCAACCAGTTCTTCCCCTTCGTAACCGTCATTCAGGCGGGCGAAAGCGTGACCTGGAATAACCTGGAAGGCGGTGTCGAACCGCATCTGGTCGGCTGGCCGCCGGTTCGCGGTCAGGATGTCTCCCCTATTGAGGTCGAAGGCGGGCCGCCCATTCTGGCCGTAGGGCCAACCTTGGCACCCATGACACCGGATGGGGCGTCGATTGCAGCGGGCGAGGCATTCAACAGCGGCCTGATATTCCCCGGACAGTCCTATACCCTGACGTTCACCGAACCGGGCGTGTACCCGTTCACCTGCAATATTCATCCGGCCATGAACGGAACCGTGATCGTCGAAGCCGCTTAAGTCACTAAGCAACGTAGGGGCGGTGTTGATCGCCGTCCCTACACCGACTCACAAGCCTAGTTTAGCCAATAGAAAACTGGATGGCCTTTGCGCCAGCCTTTGCACAAGTGAGGAAACCATCATGCTGAACCAGACAACCTCCCGTAACAACTTAAACAATCTTCTCATCGCGGTTGCGATCATCGCCGTGTTTATCACCGGTTTTGCGATCAGCCGTTTGCTGACCACACCCCGCCCCCAGACTGTGGCGGACGCCCCGGAAGCGCCTGCAGTCACCGGCGGTGCGGCGATGGTCAACCCACCCCACCAGCTTCAGGATTTCACCTTGACCAGCCATACCGGCGAGGCGGTCAGCCTGAGCGACTTTCGCGGCAAAGCCGTGCTGCTGCTGTTCGGTTACACCAACTGCCCCGACGTCTGCCCCGGCACACTGGCCGAATACAAACGGGCCAAGCGCGAACTCGGCGCGCAAGCCGATGATGTCGCCTTCGTCTTCGTCAGTGTGGATAGCAAACGGGATACGCCGGACGTGATCGCCGCGTACCTGGCGCAGTTCGATGCAGATTTCATCGGTCTGACTGGCAGCGAAGAAGCCCTGCGCACGCTCGGCGCGGAATATGGGCTGGTTTTCGAGGCGAACACCGTCACCGTCGAGGATCATCACAGTGAAGCCGAAGCTGGTCACGACGATCACGAGCATGGTCATACGGAAAATATTGAAAGCGACAACTACTTTGTCAATCACACCTCGCCCAGTTTCCTGATCGACCCGGATGGTTACCTGCGTCTGTTGTACTTTGTCGGGACACGGGGTAACACGCTGGCCGCAGGTGTGCAGCAAGTTCTGATGGAACATGAAGCATGAGCCGCCTGAACGTTTCTGCACTGCTGATATTTGTGGGGGTGATGGGGCTGTGTGGGCTGGTCGGCAACGCCCAGACCCTTCGCCAAACGCCGACGCCAACCGCTACCGCCCTATCCCCCACCGAGACACCACCAGTCACCGCCACACCGGCAGGTGATGCCCAAATCGGCGCCGCGCTGTTCACCACATTTCAGCCAGAAGCCGGAATCGCCTGCGCGACCTGCCACCGGGTTGATTCGGATGAACGACTGATTGGACCGGGGCTGCTGACCGTGGGCGAACGTGCCGCGACCCGTGTGGAAGACCTGACCGCCGGTGAATACATCCGCCAGTCGATCATTGATCCCTCGGCTTATCTCGTCGAAGGCTACCAGGACATGATGACGAAGAACTTCCGCAAGGTATTCACCGACGACGAGCTGGACGATCTGGTTGCCTTCCTGCTGTCGCTGGCCGAAACGAATAAACCGCTGTGACAACCAAGCCGACATTCAAACGCGCCTCACCTGTCCAACGTGAGGCGTGTTGCTTTAAGTTGATGGTATGGTTAGGGGATAACGCGAATGCGGTTATTGATCGCCCATGCTGTGCCACACCAAGGGGCCGGGCGCGCAGTTCATCGAGGACGTGTTGACTTTCGAAATTCACCAATTTCGGTAAGGACTGCACCTCAAGGCACAAGACGCGCATCATGCTGGACTGCTTATGCACTATGCCTCATGATCATCGCCTACACGATTTGCGGCTTCTCCGCGCTTCTGATCTGATTCACCACCGACTCCTTCACCCCTTCGATGTGCTCCCCCATCAGGAAAGCAGCTTGCTCGCTATCCCGGTCGCGCAGGGCCTGGAGAATACGCGGGCGTTCGTAGCTCGTGCGCTTGACCACATATGGATCGCGATTGGCAAGGGTACGGACCATCTGAATTTGTAAGGATAGGCGTTCCAGCGAATTGATGAGGGTTTCGTTGCCTGTTTTGTGAATAATAAGTTGATGGAACTGCGAATCACACGCACCAAACGCCGCCAGATCATCCGCTTCTAACGCCTTGTGCGCCTGCTCCAGAATATCCGCTATCGCGTCAATATCCTCGTTAGAGAGCTTGGGAATGGCGAGTTGGATCGCCAGCATCTCCAGCGATTTACGCACCGTGTACAGGTCTTCCACCTGCTTCGCATTCCAGTGTTTGACAAAATTGCCTTGATAGGGCCGGTACTCGACCAGGCCTTCCCGCACAAGCTGAGAGATCGCGTCGCGCAGGGGCGTGCGGCTGACCCCAAGCTTGTCGGATAACTCGCGTTCTTCAAGTTGGCTGCCCATTGGAATCTCACTTGAGAACAACATATCCAGCAATATCTTATAAGTCTTCTGGTTGAGAGTGGAACGCTTGATTGCCTGCATAGTTTATCGTTGTGTGCTGATCACTAATAATCACACTATTATACACCACAAGTTCTGGAATACCATTCCATACTCAATATTCAAATTCACAATATTGTATACCAAATACAAAAATGGTATAATGCGCGCAATTGACCTCTGGTTCATGGCGATCAACATATCCGGCTGGCTTCCGTGTAGCAGCCATGCGAACACATGAACCGACCTGATATTTAATTTGAAAGTCGTTTGGGCGAAAGGAAAACCGCAGCGACAAAAACTCGATCAAATACGACATTGAGTTATTAACTTTTAGGAGTAAATCTATGTTTAGAAAACTTCGTATGATTACGCTTGTTTGTGCCATCCTCCTCGTCACAAGCAATGTGCTGGTGATGGCACAGGATGAACCCGTGACCCTTACCTGGTGGGTCGAGAATACCGCCCAGGACGAGCTCGATCATCTTCAGGCCACACTGGTCGAGCCGTTTGAAGAAGCCCATCCCAACATCAATCTGGAAATTACCGGTCAGGAAAGTATGCAGGACGTGCTGCGGACGGCCATTCTGGGTGGCGCAGCGCCAGACGTGCTTTTGACATTCGGGCCATCGTGGAATGCTGAGTACATCGCGGGTGGCTTCATGGAACCGCTGGATTCCTACGCCGAGCAGTATGGCTGGGAAGACGAATTGCAGCCCTGGGCGTATGCCACCGGCACCGTCGATGGAACGCTGTACAGTGTTCCCCTGAACTATGAAAGCATCGTGATGTTCTACAACCAGGCACTGTTCGAAGAGCATGGTTGGGAAGTACCCACGAACCGGGCGGAACTGGAAGCAGTGGCCAGCGCGGCGGTTGAGGCGGGCATTCATCCCTTCTCCTATGGCAACCGGGATGCTATCTGGGCCAACGGCCATCTCATCAGTGCCTACCTGAACAACTACGTCGAGCAGGCCGACCTGCGCGCTGCCCTCACCGGCGAAAAACAATGGACGGATCAGGTTTTCGTCGACGCGTTCACCCTGTTTAACGATGACATCGCTGAAAAACAATGGTGGGCCGGTGGGCTGGAGAACTACTATCAGTTTGAAGGCGCCGATTACTGGACAGAACTGGTCAACGGCGAAGCGGCCATGATTATCGTGGGCACGTGGGGCTTCAACAATGTGCTGGAATACTTTGTGGACAGCCCCGATGCCTGGAACTGGGCACCGATCCCCAACATGAACGAAAGCCCGCGCCCATCGGTGTACCCGCTGGCAATCGGCTCAACCCTGGCCATCAACGCCGCCTCCGAGCATAAAGACGAAGCCGCAGTTGTGCTTGATTACCTGATCAGTAACCCGGAAGTTGTTCTGAGCATCTCCTCTGGCTTCAACTTCTCTGAATGGCTGGTGCCGCTCCACTTTACGCGTGAAGACTTCCCCGAAGGCATTGACCCACGCGTTCAGGATTTCCATTCACAGTTTGCACAGGCGACCAGCGAAGGCAACTACGGCTATGCCAACTGGACATTCTGGCCGGGGCCGGCCAACACGCACCTGCGTGTCGAGATCGAAAGTGTGTGGGAAGAACTGACCCCGCTGGAAGAGTATCTGGCTGCGCATCAGGCGGTGTGGGACGAACTCTTCGCCAGTGGCAACACTATTCCGGTTCCGTAACTCCAGTCTGATCTACCGACCGTGTACAGGAGAGCCTACCCTCTCCTGTACCGGCCAGATTTAACGAGAGATACTGATGGCTCAATCAACCAAAGTAAATGCCTTTTTTGAATCGCAACCGGTCGGTCAGTGGTTCGTGCTCCATTTCCTCCGCCCCCTGGGCCGGTGGGCATTCATCATGCCCCTCCTGATCGTCAATGCCGTCGTGGTTATCATCCCATCTGTCACGGGCATCCTGTATGCCTTTACCGACTGGAGCGGTGTTGGAGACGCCAACTGGATCGGGCTGGCCAATTTTCAAAAATTGTTTCAGGATGACATATTTTTCAAGGCGTTCAGCAACAATGTGATCTATACAGCGCTGTTTCTGACGCTGCCGATCATGCTCGGCCTGTTAGGGGCCTACCTTTTGGCCGGCGTTACCCGAGGTCAGGTCATTTATCGTCTGATCTACTTCATCCCCTATATGTTTTCCAGCGTCATCAATACCCAGATATGGCGCTACCTGCTCCACCCCAAATACGGTATCGGCGCGGCACTGGCGGATATCGGCATTACCTTTTTGGACTTCCCCATCTTCGGGCGCCGGGACACCGCTTTGTACGGCATTGTCTTTGTCGATGGCTGGCATTGGTGGGGCTTTCTGGTGGTGATCTATCTCGCGGCTATGTCGCAGGTGGACAAGGAACTCTATGAAGTCGCCCGGCTGGATGGTGCATCGCGCTTCCAGCAGTTCCGCTTCGTGACCCTGCCCAGTATTCGGCCTACGCTGATCTTCACCATTCTGATTATCTTCATTGGTACGACACTTGTTTTTGATCATGTCTACATCTTAACAGGGGGTGGTCCTGCTCATGCATCCGAGGTGATGGCGACTTATCTGTATACGCAGGCCTTCCAGAATTTCGATGTGGGCTATGCAGCCTCTATCGGCGTGATGCTGGCATTGTGGGTCTCGGTTCCGTTATGCGCATTTTATTATCTGCGGCGACGGGGTTGGGAGATTTAACCCCGGATGGAGCCAGGGCCGCTTGCACCCTGAGAGCAGCCTTTGGAAAAGGTATCTGATTCGAAAATTATAGCGAGTTGATGGATATAACATGATGTTGAAAGCTGGACGAGAGCAATCGACGCTCCCGAATCACATTGTTTTGACAATTCTGGCCCTGGTCGCCTTTCTGCCCATCCTGACGCTGGTGATGAACTCGTTCAAAACCACGGCTGAAATCGGCGCGAACCCGCTCGGCGTGCCGGGAGTATGGCGTGTAGAAAACTATATTGAGGCATGGGAAGTCGGCAATTATGGGACCATCCTCAAAAATAGCATCATCATCACCGGCGGGACCATTGTCGGCACGCTGGTGCTGGCCGGGTTAGGGGCCTATGCGCTGGCCCGCCTGAAGTTACGCGGGGCGGACCTGCTGACATTTTATTTCCTGGTAGGGACGAGTGTCCCGGCTCAGTTGTTTATCGTGCCGCTGTTTATCATGTGGCGCGACCTCAGCCTGTTAAACACCCATCTGGGTCTGATCATCATCTACTGTGGCTTATCGTCTCCCTTTGCCACCTACCTGCTGCGGTCCTATTTGATTTCGCTGCCGGAAGAATTTGTTGAGGCGGCGCGGATTGATGGGGCGACCAACTGGCAGGTGCTGCGGCATATCATACTGCCGCTGTCGTGGCCGGGTTTCGTGACCGCTGCGCTTGTCGTGGGCTTAAGCTCGTGGAACGAATTTTTGTTCGCGGTGACATTTTTAAACAACCCCGATCTCAAACCAATTTCAACGGGCCTGTTTGCTTTCCAGACACGATATTCGCGTGACTGGGGTTTAACCAACGCCGGGGCCGTCATCATGATCTTGCCGATCGTTGTATTGTTTCTGTTTTTACAACGGCGCTTTATTGAAGGTTTAACGCAGGGGGGCCTGAAAGCCTGATTCTGTCTGCCAATCTGTTCAATCGATAAACAACTCTGTGTGTCAATTTCTGGAAAAGCATCGAACACATAATTACTATACCGGAGGAATTTAGATGGCGGTTCATCAAGGTGCAACACCAAACGACGAGAATGCACGGCCCATGCTGGTGAAAGGCCAGGACCTGGAGTATGTGGAAGCGGACTGGGGCCAGTTGACCTGGTTTGCGGGGGAAAGCCTGGGTAATTCAGATTATCTCACGCTGGGACGCTGCATTCTCTATCCCGAACAGGAGAACCCCCGGCATTATCACCCCAATTGTGATGAAATCCTGACGGTGATTCAGGGCACGATTCGCCACACGTGGATCGATAATGAAGAAGTCGAGATGCACGAAGGCGATACCATCACTATTCCCTGTGGGATGCTGCATCAGGCACGCAATGTGGGCAGTGGCAATGCGGTGCTCATCATCGCCTTTACAGCTGCGGATCGCCAGACCGTTGGGGAGATGTGATGAGCGACCGAACACAGCTCACAATCCTCAACTCGATGGCCGGTCAGGATTTCGAACAAGCCCTTGACCAGCACATTGCATGGGGCCTGAAAGTCCTGGATTTGAAGGATGCCATCTACGACAAGACGGTCGATCAGCTTTCGCCGCAGGAGGCGGAACAGGCCACCAGAGAAATCGAGCGCCGCAACCTGACCGTGCACACCCTGTCAACCGGCATCTTCTATGATGATCTGGAACAGGGTGAGGACGCTTTCAGGGCACGCTTCGAGCCAGCGCTTGATCGCATCCTGCAAACCGCGCCCATCTTTCAGCCTAAAAACGTGCGTCTGCTGTCTGCCAAGTCATCCAAACGCGAGTCTTTCGACAACTGCACGGATTATCTGAACGACCAGCATCCCTGGCTGATCCCGATGTATCGTGATGCGATAGAGCGACTGAGTACGGCGGGCTTCCACGTTGTGATCGAAAACGAGGTGCGCGGCGCAATATTCTCTCACCCACAGGAGATTCTAGACTTTTTCGAGGCGCTCGACTGCGGGAACAAGGCCCTGCTGACCTGGGACATCTCCAACCTGTGGGAGGAAGGGACTTTCCCATCGCTAAACGTTTACGAACAACTGAAGCCACTCATCGGCCTGGTGCATGTCAAAGGCGGTCGCGAAGATAGTGAGTCCGGTGGGCATCGCTGGGCCAGCCGTCTAGAGGATGCGACATGGCCGGTGGTGGAAATCGTGCGTACAGCCGTGCGCGACGGCGTAAGCCCTGTGGTCTGCATCAATCCTTCACACGGCAAGCGCAACCCCGGCTACAACGGCACACTGGCCGATTATGAGAGCGATATTCTGTTTTTGCGGCAACACATCGAGGAGATCGAATAGTCATGGTCTATCAGCGAGAATTTGATCAGCGCTTGAAAGTTGCAGCCGTAGGGGTTGGTTCGCATGCCTATCGCAATGTGCTGCCGGCCCTGCATCATCTGCCAGTGCGTCTCACAGCAATCTGTGACGTGAACGAAGCCATCGCTCGCCGCACCGCCGAGGAATACGGGGTCAGCAAGGTCTACACCAGCACGCAAGCGATGTATGCGCAGGAAGACCTCGATGCTGTCTTGCTGTGTGTCGGGCCGAAGCTGCACGCCCAGTTGACAATCGAAGCGTTGGATGCCGGGCTGCATGTATGGATGGAAAAGCCCCCGGCGATGCGGGCTGCTGACGTGAAGAAGATGATGGCCCACGCTGGTGACCGGGTCGTCGTGGTCGGCTTCAAGAAAGCCTTTATGCCGGCGACCGACAAAGCCTGCGAACTTGCAGCAAATGAGGCGTTCGGTCCCCTGTCCACCATCTCATCAGAGTATCCCGCCAGCATCCCGGATGACGGTGAGGCCGTGCTGGCAGAACAGCAGTTCACCAACTGGCTGGGTAATGGGGTTCACCCGATTTCCTTTATGGTTCGGGCGGGTGGCAAGGCAAGTGGTGTTTACACGCATCGCGCCCCGAACGGCGGCGGTGCCGTTATTCTGGAATTTGCCAACGACGTACTGGGGATCATGAACTTTAGCGCCTGGGGGGGATATGCCGCCGCGACCGAGCGTTACAGTCTGAGTGGTAAAAATGGGTCCATCGTTATTGATAACACCACGCGTGTGAGCTGGCACCGGGGTATTCCGTTTGAATACAGCCGCACGACGAGCTTTGTGCCGCCGGGTACGGACACCGGATCCATTGTGTGGGAAGCGCAAAACCGGCTGGCCACGCTCGAAAACAGCGGGTTGTTCGTGCAGGGCATGTATAACGAAATGAAATACTTTTGCGATCATGTGATCAACGGGCAACAACCGGAGATCGGGTCGTTGAATTTCACGCTCGACGTGATGAATATCTACGAAGCAGCACTGCTCTCTCACGGCGACCGCGTGGCGATTGAGTAGTGAGTCCTAAATAGAGAGACTTTTTGCGTTCAACTAATAGGATAAATCTTATGGCAAAAACAGTGGTAATCATTGGCGCGCTGGATACCAAAGGCGACGAATTTGCTTTTGTAAAAAACCTGATTGAGCACGCAGGCGTTCAAACACTGGTTGTCGATTTTGGTGTGATGGGCGCGCCGGCCTTTGCGCCCGATATCACGCGCGAGGAAGTTGTCGCCGCTGCCGGGGGCGATCTGAATTATCTGGCATCGGGTGACCACAAAGACGAAGCGATGCAGGCAATGGCGAAGGGTCTTGCAAACGTTGTGCGCGGCCTCTACGATGATGGCAGGCTGGATGGAATCATCGGCATGGGCGGCACGGGCGGCACGTCGATTGCCACCGCAGCCATGCGTACCCTGCCGGTTGGCGTTCCCAAAGTGATGGTATCCACTGTGGGCGGCGGCAATGTCAGTGCCTATGCAGGCACGCGGGATATTACCTTTATGCCCTCGATTGTCGATGTCGCCGGGATCAACAGCATCAGCCGCCGCATTTATACCAACGCTGCCGGGGCGATTGTGGGTATGGTACTCACCGAATCAACCCAGACCACCGACGAAAGGCCCCTCATTGCCGCCTCGATGTTCGGGAACACCACGACGGCTGTCGATCATGCGCGCGGTATCCTCGAAAACAAGGGCTATGAGGTGCTGGTGTTCCACGCAACCGGCATTGGCGGCAAGACGATGGAAAGCCTGATCTCCGACGGCTACATTGTGGGATCGTTCGACCTGACGACAACCGAGCTGGCTGATACGGTGTGCGGCGGTGTATTCGACGCTGGGCCAGAGCGCATGATGGCAGCGTCGCGCGCAGGTGTCCCCGCTGTCATCGTGCCGGGGTGTGTGGATATGGCGAATTTTGGGGGCATCGACACGGTACCGGAGAAATATCGTAACCGGAATCTGTATCAGTGGAACCCGGACATCACCTTGTTGCGGACCAATGTGGAAGAGAATCAGCAAATGGGGAAGATGATCGCCGCCGCTGCCAACGCCGCAACCGCACCCGTCACTATTCTTCTGCCCCTGAAAGGTGTCTCGATGCTGGACAGCGAGGGCGGGCGCTTCTGGGACCCCGAAGCGGACAAAGCCTGCTTCGATGCCATCAAGCAGAATCTGAAAGATGGTGTCCCGATCATTGAAATGGACAATAATATCAACGATCCGGAATTCTCCGGCAAGGTCGCACAGACGCTGCTGGAAATGCTCAGTTAACGAAAGAGGTGAATTCATGGCGATCAAGCGCGATGAAATTCTCAGACGCTTACATGCTCAGGTCGAGGCAGGCAAGCCGATTGTGGGCTGTGGTGCCGGAACCGGCATCTCCGCCAAGTTTGCCGAAGCCGGGGGTGCCGATCTCATCATCATCTACAATTCCGGGCGTTACCGCATGGCCGGGCGTGGGTCACTGGCAGGGCTGATGCCGTATGGCGATGCCAACCAGATCGTGGTCGACATGGCGGCAGAGGTGCTGCCAGTCGTGAAAGATACGCCCGTGCTGGCGGGGGTCTGTGGCACCGACCCGTTCCGGCTGATGCCTGTGTTTATGAAGCAGCTGAAAGAGATTGGTTTTTCGGGCGTCCAGAATTTCCCAACTGTCGGCCTCATTGATGGCGAGTTCCGGGCCAATCTGGAAGGCACAGGCATGGGGTTTGATAAAGAGATCGACATGATCCGCCTGGCCCATGAACAGGATCTGTTCACGTCGCCTTACGTCTTTGATGAGGATCAGGCGAAAGCGATGGCGCAGGCCGGTGCAGACCAGCTTGTCGCTCATGTGGGCCTGACCACCGCCGGCAGCATCGGCGCGGCAGTTGCCATGACGCTGGATGAAGCGGTCGGAACGGTTATGAAAATTGCCGCGGCAGCACGCACCGTTCGCCCGGATATTCTGGTCATCTGTCACGGCGGCCCGTTCGATGAGCCGGAAAATGTTGGCAACGCATTGGCGATGATGCCCGGCATTAATGGCTTTTTCGGCGCATCGTCGATCGAGCGCCTGCCGACCGAACGCGCTATTCGTGGCCAGGTGGAGATGTTCAAAGGGCTGGGACTGGCATAGATTCTGGTTGACCGAATCGGATTGGTTTGCGAAGCGCCAGCTTTTACAAATAATGCGGAATACATGTGTGGCCATGAGCTGCTGATGCCCGGCATAAAGCGCAACCTGTCACCTGCGTCCGGTTGAGCAGCTTGTCGCCACACCCCTCCAGCTTTAACCCTTCACCAGAGCGCCCCACCCAGAGAAAAAGAAGCATGGTCAGCCTGCACAGCAAGCTGGCAACTGGCCCCATACCCCGCACATGCATTACACTGGCTGGTATACATCGCGCTGCTGGTCGAATAAGCCGGTGGTGTGAGTACACTCGCCGGACGACCACGTCGGGTCGCCCCTACAGCATTCTCGGTGGAACAGAAATAGATTATTCACGTGTCACGGCTGATAGTCTGGACAAGGCAAGGCCCCATGAACCAGTCCCACCCCTATGATGACGTCCCCTACCCTGATCTGTGTTATCCCTATACCCATCCGGGGCGCATTGCCGCCATTGCGACTCTGCTCGGTCTGCAACCGGCCCCGGTGGAAAACTGCCGTGTGCTGGAGATTGGCTGCGCCGGCGGTGGCAATCTGATCCCAATGGCATATGGCCTGCCCAACAGCACCTTTACCGGCATCGACAACTCCGCCCGCCAGATCAAAGCGGCACAGGTGTTTGCCAGGGCGCTGGCGCTCGATAATATCGAGTTTCAGACGATGGACCTGCTCGACATCACATCGGCGTTCGGCCAGTTCGATTACATCATCGCTCACGGCATGTATGCCTGGGTGCCGCCACACGTGCAGGACAAAATACTGTCGATCTGCCAGCAGAATCTATCACCGCAGGGGGTTGCGTATATCAGCTATAACACGCTGCCCGGCTGGTCCATGATCCTGATGGCCCGCGACATGATGCTGTATCATGTTCGCAACGAAACCGACCCGCAAACCCGCGCCCAGCTAGCCCGCGATTTTATTACCGACCTGGCCAATATGCTGCCCGATGGCGAGCAATCCGCTTATCGGGCATTCCTCAAAACCTACGCTGACATCCGCTTCAATCGTTTTAACGGTCACCCTGGCTGGGAAGAGTCGTCGCTGCTGCATGACGAACTGGGGCCGTTTAACCAGCCTGTGCTTTTTCACCAGTTTATCGAACATGGGGCAAAACACGGCCTGCAATATCTGGCTGAGGCGGATTTCTCGCAGGTGATGACGCACGATCTGCCGGACCACACCACCGCCCGGCTGCAAACACTCGCCTCCGATATTATCGAACGGGAGCAATACCTCGACTTTGTGCGCAACCAGACATTCCGGCGCACCCTGCTGTGCCATGACTCCATTGCTCTCAACCGCACCCTCAGCAGCGAATCTGTCCGCGATATGTTTATGATGTCTCGCGCTCAACCGGGCACCGACAGCGACGGCGACCCACAATTCCAGACTCCCGATGGCTCCACCTACCCGGCAGAAGACCCGCTGACCGCTGCCGCCCTGCACCACCTGAGCGCAATTTCGCCGCGCGCCATGGCTTTCGACGAATTGTTGCAACGCGCCTGCGCGATGACTGGGGTCGCACCCACCGACGAGCAAGCCGCTGCGCTGGCGGGTAATCTGCTGGAAGCTTTTACCTACAGTGCACAGATCGCGGAACTGCTGACCTATGATCCGTCATGCGCTGTCGAGGTGCCGCCGTACCCACAAATCAGCCCGGTCGCCCGCCAGCAGGGCCGCAGCAGCCGCATTGTCAGTAATCTGCGGCATGAGCAAGTGGAACTCGATGGGCTGAATGTCGCGCTGCTGCCTTTCCTCGATGGCCAGCACAACCGCGATGACCTGCTGCGCGAACTGGTGGGGCTGGTGGAATCTGGCAAACTGTCGCCGTCACGCCGCATCAGCGACCCCCAGCAAATGCGGCAGCAATTGGCCCAATACCTCGATCATGCACTACACTGGCTGGTATACGCCGCGCTGCTGGTCGAATAGACTGGTGGTGTGGTGCGGTAAAAATAGCATCTCAAAAATACGATCATTTGTGCAGTAATTGGCACGTGATTGACACGCAAAAACAGCGTTTTTATTACCTCACCCCGTCTCGCATCGCTCGACTCCCCTCTCCATTGATGGAGGGGGGAAAGACAACCGCAGGTTGGCAAGGGGTGAGGTATCTGAAACATACGTGATTGGCTGCTATCCATTTCTTGATCGAAGGCAAGGCCCCATGAACCAGTCCCACACCTATGATGATGTCCCCTACCCTGACCTGTGTTATGCCTACACGCATCCGGGGCGCATTGCCGCCATTGCGACTCTGCTCGGTATGCAACCAACCCCGGTGGAAAACTGCCGAGTGCTGGAGCTGGGCTGCGCCGGGGGTGGCAACCTGATCCCGATGGCGTATGGCCTGCCCAACAGCACCTTTACCGGCATCGACAACTCCGCCCGGCAGATCGAGATGGCGCAGCAGAAAGCGACGGCGCTCGGCCTGGACAACATCACATTGCAGACGATGGACATTATGGAGGTGGCGCCCGATTTTGGGGAATTCGATTACATCATCGTACACGGCATCTATGCGTGGGTGCCGCCCGCTGTGCAGGACCAGCTGTTGGCGATCTGCCAGCAGAACCTCGCGCCGCAGGGGGTGGCCTATATCAGCTATAACACGCTGCCCGGCTGGCATATGGTGCTGATGGTGCGCGAGATGATGCAGTATCACACGCGCAAAGTGACCGACCCGCGCCAGCGCGCCGACCTCGCCCGCACACTCATCAATGACCTCGTACAGATGATTCCGGAATCCGAAAATTCGGCGTATGCGGCCTTCCTGCACACTTATGCCGACATGCGCTTCGACAAGCTGGGCGGGCACACGGACTGGGAGGATTCCGCGCTGCTGCACGACGAACTGAGCGAATACAACACGCCGCTGTATTTTCACCAGTTTATCGAGCACGCGGCGCAGCACGGCCTGCAATATCTGGCGGAAGCGGATTTCACGCAGGTGATGATGCACGACCTACCGGAGAACACGCAGCTGCGCTTGCAGGAGATGGCGCATGACACCATCGAACTGGAACAATATCTGGATTTTGTCCGCCACCAGACATTCCGGCGCACCCTGCTGTGCCATGAGTCTGTCGATGTGGACCGCACCCTGCGGGCCGAGCGCATCCGCCATCTGTATATCTCATCGCGCGCTGTGCTGCTGGCGGATAACGACGGCAACGAATATTTCCGTACTCATGATGGGTCGACCTTCCCTGCCGAGCATCCGCTGACAACGGCGGCGCTGCGTTACCTCAGCCAGATTTCGCCGCGCGCGGTGCGGTTCGAGCCACTGCTGAAACAGGCCTGTGCCCGCCTGAACCTGGCGCAGCCCACACCCGAAGATGCGCATATGCTGGCGATCAATCTGCTTCAGGCGTTCACCTACAGCCTGCAAATGGCCGAGATGATGACATGCAGCCCGGATTTCACCATCGAGATTTCCGAGCGCCCGCTTGCCAGCCCACTGGCACGGCTTCAGGTGCAGATCGCTCCCCTCATCAGCAACCTGCGCCACGAACAGGTCGAACTCGATGGCCTGAGCCGCGCCGTGACTCCGTTTCTGGACGGCCAGCACACGCTGCCAATGCTCGTGGATGAACTGGCCGACATGGTGGCCGCCGGGCAGCTGGCGCCGTCGAAAGAGCATGCAACGCCAGAGCAAATTCGCAAACAGCTCGACCATGACATCCGCTATGCCCTGCGCTGGCTGTCGCGCGCTGCCCTGCTGATCGGCTAGATAGCTGCGTCCGGCCAATATCCGACCATTTGTACCCAGATCAGGGGAATCAAAAACGGGGCCAGCGGTGTGCCAGCCCCGTCAGGGTTGATACAGGCTTACATCTTCTGCGAGCCGCCCATCGTGTCACCGCCCATCGTCGGTCCCATGGTGGGTCCCATCGTTGGGCCAGCACCATTGGCGACCGGGTCCTTGATGAAGGAGGTAATCGGATTGATGCCGCGCAGCATCATGCCCTGCCCCTTCGACAGATGCACCTGCTTCGACGGGCGATCTTCGGGGTCACGCATCTGCACCAGCAACGTCGTCCGTTCTTCATTGCTGACGTTGACGTTGGAGCCATGAATCGTCAGATAGCTGAAGAACAGCACGTCTCCCGGTTCCGCCGGGCAGGCGACGGCGCTTTCCAGCGGGTACTTATCCAGCGGCAGATGGTTGCCATCGTCGGCGGTGGGCAGCGGGCCAAGCTTGTGGCTGCCGGGCACCACCAGCACACAGCCTTTTTCCACCGGCGCATTATCGAAGTGGATAATGGCCGCGATCATGCTGTCATTGTCGTGCGGGAAGAAGGGTTGATCCTGATGCATGGGGAACGGCGACCCTTTTTCCGGCGGCTTGATGAACATCTTGGTATGATGCAGCTGCACATTGGGCGTACCCATAATGTCGGCAGCCGCGCCGGTCAGGCGGTCATCGACGATCAGCTTGCTGAAGGCCGCCGAGTAAAACTGGACGTCATGGCAGTGGCGCAGCTGCGTCTGCGTTTTGGAAATCTGGCGCGCCCCGCCCCATGTCGCATCGACCGTTTCGGTCTGGTAAATGCGGTTGATGAGGTCGTGCCCTTCCTGCCGGTAGGCGGCGGCTTCCTCCCTGCTGAACAGCCCCTTGACCAGCAGATAGCCATTGTCCGCATAAAACTGTTTTTGTTCGGCTGTAAGCATAACAAGTACTCCCTTTTCTCAAACAGAATTTTTCCTGCCCGGCAGAAACGACCGGACATCAGCCACCGAACGATGTTGAATTTAGGGACAGTGTATGCGGATTGGGGGGTGGCATGCAAGGGAGAACCGGGACAACTTTGTTTGTGAATCGGACAAATTGCCGCGTGACTGCCTGGAACGCGGAAGCCTGACTTTGGCTGCTGGCAATCTCGCTCATAGCAGGCATATCACCCAGGCTGGCCGCTGACTCTATCCAACCGCATGCCATAGCGCAGATAAACCCAGCCACGACCCACGCGGCGCTCAGCCAGCAAATCCAGCTCTACGACGATGTTACCGGGCAGAACCCGCTTGCCACCGCCAAGCATCACCGGCGCGACAAGCAGGTGACACTCGTCGACCAACCCGGCTCGGATCGCCTGTGCCGCCAGGTTCGGACCAGCCACCGACATATCGTGAGGCAGCTGCGCCTTCAGATCGCGAACCAGTTGCGGTTCGAAAGCCCGTTCCAGACGCGTCTTCGACGTCGAAACCGCCGCCAGCGTTCTGGAATAGACGATCTTATCCGCCGCCTGCCAGATCGGCCCGAATTCCGTCATAGCGGGCGTCAGACCGGACATGGCATCGGGCGTTTCCCAAACCGTCATCGTCTCATAGTTCTTGCGGCCATAAAGGTAGGTGCCGATGGGCCGGTGCAGCTCGTTGATGAAGGCCATCACCTCGTCATCCGGCGTCGACCAATCGAAGTCGTCACCTTCATCCGCGATAAAGCCATCCAGCGACATCGGTATAAAGTAGATCAGTTTGGACATCGGGCAGCCTCGTCAGAGTCTCATTGGGTTTACGGCACGGTCGTAATTGCAAAGTACGATGACGTCCTTATCACTGTACATCCAAAATCGGCTGGTACAACAAGCGATACTTACGTTAAGCAGATTACCCCCTCGCCACCGCCGCAACCGGGCAAATAGAGAGGGGGTGCGGACATACGGTCGTTTACCCCACCGTCGCGGGTTTTTTCGGGCGGTCCAGAATCGTGTCGATCTCATCCATCTGTGCCTGAGCCAGCAGCGGCAGTTGCAGCGCCTTACAGTTTTCCTCAACCTGCGCGACGGTGCGAAAACCGGGGATGGGCAGCATCTGTGGGCTGCGCGTCAGCAACCAAGCCAACGCCCCCTGTGCCAGCGTGCGGCCATCGCTCGTCAGAATCTGGCGGATCGCATCCACCTTGCTCAGCCATTCCGGGTTGGGTTTGCCATCCTTAAAATACTTCATCCAGTCCGGGGCATCTTCACCGCGCACATCATCCTTGTGCATCTTTGAACTGGCGGTGTATTTGCCGGTCAGCAGGCCCATCGCCAGCGGCCCCCGATTAAGGCCCGCCAGATTGGCTTCTTCGATAAACGCGGTCATGGCCGGGTTGTCGTCTATGACGTTCATCTCCATCTGAACAGCGGTGCAGTCGGGTCGCTCTGCAAAAAACTGCGCCCGGTCCAGAAAATCGGTGCTCCAGCCATAGGTGCGGATTTTCCCTTCCTGCACCAGCGCGTCCAGCGTGTCGCGCACCTCGCCTGCTTCTTCGGCTGGCAGCTCGTTCCAGTGGAACTGATACAGGTCGATGTAGTCGGTCTGCAACCGCCGCAGCGAGGCTTCGCACTGGCTGCGAATTTCATCCGGCTTGATCCGCTCACCCAGATATTCGCCGGTTTCTTCATCAAAGTCATAGGTAAATTTGGTCGCAATCACCACCTGCTGGCGTTTACCGGCCAATGCCTGACCAAGCAACCGTTCGCTGCGGCCTTCGCCATAACCGTTGGCGGTGTCGTACAGCGTCACGCCCAGGTCAAATGCCCGCTGAATGCCGCGCATGGATTCATCATCATGGACATCGACCCAGCCGCTGCCCCCAATCGCCCAGCAGCCCAGGCCCACCGCGCTGACCGGGATGCCAGACCGCCCCAGAGTCCGCATCATGGTTGTTGCACTGCTCATCGCCATTTCCTCCCCGTACATGGTTAAGATATGGCTAACTCTACAACCTAGAGCGCGCTCGAAGTCAAGGGGGTCCACGAAGCCACATACTAACGTGTAAAACCGACATTGTAGGGGCGATTCGCGAATCGCCCCTACGGACTGCTTTGCGAATTGGGTTCACCCCTCAGGCAGCACAAAGCGGGTGCCCTCGCGTCGCTGGAAAACAGCAGGCGTAAACCCGGTATGCTGGCGAAACAGAGTGATAAAGTAACGCACGTCGTTGTAGCCGGTGGCATAGGCGACTTCGGTGACGGATGACTGCTGTTCGAGCAGCAGCTGCGCCGCGATCTCCAGCCGGAAACGCGTCAGGTAAGCCTTGATGGATTCGCCCATCACCTGACGAAAAAGGCGGTTGGTGTGGCGTTCGCTCAGGTGAATCTGGGCAGCAACATCGCGCACACGGAGCGGACGGTTGTAGTTGTCGTGCAGGTAGCGCACCATATCGCGCACGAGCATATCCGTCGAATCATGGGCCGGGGTGTCCGGGGTAGCCGGCTGCACATCGGTGACCGCCCGTGCCGTATCGAGCAGCAATTTGCTCACCAGCGCCTCGATCATTTGCCGGTAGCCGGGTTCGCGCCGGATAATCTCCCCGGTCAGCAAATCCAGCGTTGACTGCATGGAGTCGGCAGGGTGTACCCAGGTGCGGGAGATCATGAAGGCATGCAGCAGGCGATCGATCTCGGTGGGTTCGCCTTTGACCTGTGGCGGCACCAGCGTGTACGACCAGAAATAGATGCCCAGCGGGTCGTCGTGAGCGGAGATGATTTCGTGCGGCTCATCCGGCTTGGCGACAAACACATCCCCGGCCTGCACATCGTAATCCACGCCGTTGATGCGAAATGTGCCGCGCCCCTGCCACGCATAACACACTTCGAAGTACGAATGCACATGCAGGTAATTGCGCCACCATTCCGGCAGGAAAAACCCCCAACCGCGAATCCGCGCGGAGAAACCGCCCAGTTTCGGGGCCAGAGTCAAACTGCGGAGATCGGTAATTCGCTGGCGTGGAACATCGGTCATAGGCTGAGTGTAGCACGAAAGCCGGGGCGCGGTTGCGACCGGTTCACCAGACGAACGGAACCAGGCGGTGCTGCACCTGCTGGCAATACGCCGGGTACCCGTTCAGGTTGGCCCGCAGGAACTGCTCCTCATCCAGCAGGCGCGCCACCACGACCAGAATCAGCAGCACGGCCAGCGGCAGCGCGACCCATGACCCCAGTGCAATCGGCGTGAAAATCAGCAAAATACTCGCCCCGGCATACATCGGATGCCGCACAACGGCGTAGGGGCCGCTGGTCACCACGTGCTGCTCGGTTGAAACTTCGATGGTGCCGCGTGTATAGGTGTTCTCTCTGAAAACGAGGAAAACAACGTAAAAGCCCAGCGCCACAAAACCATTGGCGATCAGGCTCAGAACCGGGGGGATGTTCGACCACCCAAAGCGATAGTCCAGCCCCGGCACAATGAACAGCGCAATGAAAAGCAGATTTGCCAGACCTTGAATAATGCGTTGAGTCGGCTGCGTCTCGGCGGTAGGCCCGGCCTTCACACGCCCGGCCAGCAGTTCCTGATCATAGCGGACGAGATACAGGGTAATGAGAATCGTACACAGGGCAAAGACAGCCAGATAGACCTGCGCCTGCCAATAGCTCAGCGACCCCGCCGACAGAAACAGCGTAAGCGCCAGAATCAGCATCAAAAAAGCAAAGCCCACGAACGCCTTGATTAGCAAATTGCGCATTTCCCCACCTCACACCCAATCCTGGCTAAGTATGCAGCGTGAGCATAACCGAAAATGCGCCGGTGGGGGCAAAAATAGTCCTGGGTAAGTCAGAAGAACGGCGCTGATACACAAGAAATATAACAGGCCACCCCGTTCTGGATGGCCTGTTGGCTCGAAAGTTTCCCATCAACCGCGCAGAGTCTCACGCTTACCGCAGCACGCCGCGCCGGATCAGCAGCTTTTCCAGTTCGGACACCCAGAATACGACCGTCCCCACCGCCAGACAGATCAGAAGCTGCTGCGGGGTCAGCGGGTTGGTGCCAAACAGGTTATTGAAGAACGGGGTATAAACGGCGATCAATTGCAGGATGACCGTGCCAGCCACTGCCGCCAGCAGCAGACGATTGCCAAAGAACGGCAGCGAAAAGACCGTCTCGCGGTGCGACCGCAGGCTGATGGCGTGACCCATCTGCGCCAGCATCAGGAACATAAATACGATGGTGTTCCACGCGGGTTCACCATTGGCCGCCGTGACGTTCGTGGACCATGCCCAGTAACCCAGCGACAGCCCGGTGATACCCATGACCGAGCCGATCAGCAGCACGTGCCGCCCCAGCCCGCGCCCGAAGATGCTCTCGTTAGGCTGGTAGGGGGATCGTTTCATACTCCCCTTTTCGGACCGTTCCACACCCAGCGCCAGCGCCGGAATACCGTCCGTAATCAGGTTCATCCACAGGATTTGCAGCGTCGTCAGCGGCAGCGACATGCCCGCGATCAGGTCGCTGACCAGCAGCACGATCAGTTCGCCGGTATTGCTCGCCAGCAGGTACTTGATAAAGCGGCGCACGTTATCAAAGATGGTGCGGCCTTCTTCAACCGAGCTGACGATGGTGGTGAAATTGTCATCCACCAGCACCATATCCGCCGCCTCTTTCGAGACATCCGTCCCGGTGATGCCCATCGCCACGCCGATGTCGCTGCGCTTGAGCGCCGGGGCATCGTTCACGCCGTCGCCGGTCATGGCCACCACATGGCCCCGTGTTTGCAGCGCCTGCACGATGTTCATTTTGTGTTCCGGCGACACACGCGCATACACCGACACATCCTCTACCACCGCTTCCAGTTCTTCCTGCGACATACGGTTGAGGTCCTGCCCGGTCAGCACGCGGGTGCCGGGTTTGGCGATGTCGAGTTCACGCGCGATATTGAACGCTGTCAGCGGATGATCGCCGGTAATCATCACCGGGCGAATGCCAGCCTCGCGGCAGATCGCCACTGCCGATTTGACTTCGCGACGGGGCGGGTCGATCATGCCTACCATGCCCACAAATGTCAGGCTGTGTTCGAGCGTTTCCGGCTGCCAGTCCTGAGGGTGCGCGTCCAGTGTATCGAACGCCAGACCAAGCACGCGCAGACCACCTTCGGCCAGCTGGTTATTGGCTGCCTCGATACGACTGCGCAATTCAGGCGTCAGTGTCACCGCCTGACCATCAAGCCAGGCGCGGTCGCTGATGTCCAGCAGGCCATCCACCGAGCCTTTGGTGAGTACAATCGTATGCTGCGGGTCCGCGCCCATCAGGTCCAGCAGATACTGATCCGCCGGGGTCGCGTCCATTTGCTGGTTCAGCCGGTGGACGGTGGTCATACGCTTGCGTTCTGATGAAAATGGCGCTTCGCCCACACGCGGCAGCACAGTTTGAAGGTGTGTCCGGTCGATGCCGAAGCGTTCCGTCGCCGCCACCAGCGCCCCCTCGGTCGGATCACCGAGCAGGCGCAGCCCGCCGTTGGGGTCATGTTCCACCAGCACATCGCTGCACAAAGCCGTCCCGGCCAGCACCAGCGCCTGCGCCTTGTGCGGTGATGGCGCACTGCCATTGGCACGCACCAGCGCCCCCATGCCGCGCCCGACCAGTTCATCCAGGTCAATCGTCTCGCCAGCGACATCTACCACTTTCACCGTCATCCGGTTCTCGGTGAGCGTGCCGGTTTTGTCCGAGCAGATCGTCGTCACCGAGCCGAGCGTTTCGACAGCCGGCAGCTTGCGAATCAATGCGTTGCGGCGCAGCATCCGCTGTGCCCCTAATGCCAGCGCGATCGTCACGACTGCGGGTAAACCTTCCGGCACGACCGCCACCGCGATCGCCACCGCGTTGAGCAGCACATCATCCAGCGTTTGACCCGCGATCAGGCCAATGACAAAAGCCAGTGCCAGCACGCCCAATGCCGCCACCACCAGCACCTTGCCGACCTCCGCCATGCGCCGCTGCAACGGTGTGGTGCCATCCTCCGCTGTCTGGATCAACTCGGCGATGCGGCCCAGTTCGGTTTGCATCCCGGTTTTGACAACGATCACTTCACCACGCCCATAAGTGACGGATGTGCCCATATAGACCATGTTGCGCCGGTCTGCCAGCGGCACATCCGCCTTTTGCAGCGCATCGGTGGTTTTCTGTACGGGCAGCGACTCGCCGGTTAAGGACGCTTCCTGCACGCTCAGGTTCGCCGCCACAATCACCCGCGAATCCGCCGGGATGACGCTGCCCGCTTCCAGCAGCACCACATCCCCCGGCACCAGTTCACGCGCGCGCACATCCAACACCTGCCCCGCCCGGCGTACCCGCACCAGCGGCGCCGCCATCTGCTTGAGGGCCGCCATCGCCTGCTCGGCGCGGTATTCCTGAAACACACCCAACGCCGCATTGAGGATGACAATCGCCATAATCGCAATGACGCTGTCCACCTTACCCAGCAGCGCGGAGATGCCCGCCGCGAACAGCAGCAGCAGCACCAGCGGATTGGTCATCTGCTCCCAGAAAATCTTGAGCGGGCTGGTCGGTGGTTTTTCGATCAGTTCATTCGGGCCATGCGCCTTCAGCCGCGCCTCGGCTTCAGCGGGTTGCAGCCCGTCCGCGCTCGACTCGACGGTATCAAAGGTCTTCTGAAGGGGGAATAGATGCCAGTCCTGTGCCGACGATGGGGCCAAGACAGTCTGACCGGCGGATTGCTCAACAGCCATACCAGTGGACTCCACTTACCTATTTGGTTGATAAACCTGGAACAGAGTGAGGACCATACTATTGATGAAGCATGGATTTCTTAAGCTACGGGCATCATCATAGCGAGGATTCAATACCGCAGTCAATGTGCCTCACCCCCCAGTATTTAGGGTATCTGGTGGTGATATATTCTGGCAGCAGTGCGTTAGAGCGAGGTTAACCACTTGCGAACGCCTTCACCCCCTGCGCGAGAAGCGCAAAGGCCAACTCACACAGCGGGTGAGGCGTTATGTCGTCAGAAATCAGGCTTCGGCCATGCCGACATCGGCCATGACTTTGCGGAGGGCGGTGACCGCATAGGTCATGCCATCCATGCCGCTGAAGCCGGTGCTGTGTGCGGCCACCTTGAGGTGCGGCTCCAGCGCCAGCACACCGCTGTAACCGGATTCCTTCAGCCGCGTCAGCAGTTCGGGAATCTGCCCGTCGCCCTCGCCCGCTGCCGTGACGGTGCCATCAGCCAGACGCGCATCCTTGATGTGAATGTAGCCGATATACGGGCTGAGCAAATCCCAGTAGCGGTCCGTCAGCTTATCGACGCCGACCTGCACAAAGTTGGCCGGGTCCCAGATCAGGCGCAGGAATGGGCTGTCCACCCCGCTGACCAACGCCTCACACCGCTCCGGCGTATCGCCCACGATGTCTTTTTCATTTTCGTGCAGCAGATAGTAACCGGCGCTCGACGCCCGTTCCGTCAACTGCCCCAGCCGGTCCACCACTTCGGGGACATACTGGTCATAGTGGGCATTGGTGCTGGTATCCGCCGGGTAAAACGAAAAAATACGTATGTGTTTGGTGCCGAGAATTTCGCCAATTTCGATGATTCGATCCAGGTTGGCGAGTTCCTTGTCAATCGGGTCTGCCAGCGGTGATTTGCCGATGGGGCTGCCAATGCAGCGCACCGGAATCCCCGCCGCGTCGCACAGGTCCCGCACCTGCTGCGCCTGCTCGTCGGTCATGCGCAGGACATTCGTGCCCCACGCCGCCCGGCATTCCAGCCCATTGACCTTCAATTCCTTCAACAGCTTCAGTTGATCTTCCAGCGGCTCGGCAATTTCGTCGCCAAACGCACTGAGTGTGACCCCTGCCATGTCTGTTTCTCCCTTCTTTGTGAACCTGTCCATCATGAAAGGCAGCAAGCGTAGGGACAGCATTTTTGCTGTCCGAGACGGACGACCAGAAGGTCGTCCCTACAAAATCACCCCGAACCACCCTGATGACGGACAGGCCCTGTATTAGCTATTGGGACGCTGCTTCCTTGGCCCGCAGGTCTGCCAGCAGCGCCGCGTACTTCTCCCGGTTCAGCGGGAAATCGACCGCCTGCCCGGTGTAGTTCGAGTAGATCATGGCGTTCGCCAGTTCCAGCCCCTGAATGCCGGTGGTGCCATTGGCGCTGACCGGTTTGCCGCTGACGATGGCGTTGTAAAAATCGCGGTGAACGTCGCGGTGAGAGCCTTCAAAGTTCTCATCCAGATCAATCTGCTGTTCAACCAGCTTGGGCGCGCCAAACGCATTGTCGCTGGTCTTCAGAAATTCGACCACGTCAGTATCGAAGCTGGCAAAGCTGAGCGTCCCCTTGTTGATCTGCATGTAGCCGCCCGTGCCGATAATCTCAAACCGCTGCGACTGGCCGGATTCGGCGGTACTGGCATGGAAGTTGCCCATCGCACCGTTCTCCCATTGCAGCATCGCCTGCGCTGTGTCTTCCGGCGCGATCTGATGCGCGATGGTGGGTGTCCAGGCATAAACCCGGCTGGGCATCCCGACCAGATGGCAGATCATGTCGAGGTCGTGCGGGGCCTGGTTCATCAGCAGAGCGCCGCCCTCGCCTGCCCACGTCCCGCGCCAACCGGCCTCACGGTAATACTTGTAGGTGCGAGTCCAGGTAATCTTGACATCGACATGCTGGATTTTGCCCAACCGGCCTTCGTCGATCAGTTCTTTGGCCGCGACCACTTCCGGGCGCAGCCGCTGCTGAAAGTTGATCGCCAGAATCTTGCCGGTTTCCTGCGCAACACGGTTCATTTCGTCAGCTTCGGCAGGATGAATCGCCATCGGCTTTTCGCACAGTACATTCACCCCGGCGCGCATGGCATAAATCGACATCTCAGCATGCAGCGTATGCGGCACCATTACGACAAATGCGTCCGGCTTGACCTCGTCAATCATCTGCTTGTAGTCGAGGTAGTACGGGCAGTTCCAGGCTTCGGCCTCCCGCTTGGCCGGTTCTTCGCGGATGTCACAGACGGCAGCGATCTCCATCCCCGGCAGGTCGAGGCCGCGCTTATGCATGTTGTAAACATTGGACCCAACGCCGACAAGGGCGTAACGAACTTTTTGCTGGCTCATGATTTATTCTCCGATCAGGCATAAACCCGGTTAATGGCATCTTTCAGGAACTTCAGATCGTAAGTGAGGGCTTCCGGCGTGGGGCGTGTACCGCTGAAATCTTCCAGCCCCAGCCAGCCCTGATAATTGGCTTTCTTCAGCGCGCCGAACAGGTCATCCCAGTTGACGACGCCATCTTCCAGCGGTGCCCACTGCGAGGTCCACACCCCGCCATCATCGGGCCGCTGCCAGGCTGCATTCTTGATATGAACGTGCGAGAGGTAGGGCCCCAGCAGTTGAATGCCCATATCGTAGTTTTCAAAACCTTCGTGGACCATGTTACCCGCGTCATGCAGCACCCCGATGTAATCCGGGTCGAAGCGCTCCACCAGCCGGCGGGCCAGCGCGGCACTGCATGTGATCGTGCCATGATGCATCTCGACAATGGCGCGGACACCGTACTGCTTGCCCAATGCCTCGCACTCTGTCAGGAAATGCACGGCGCGATCATAACTATCGGCATAGGAAATGCCGTCCGGGTCAGGCCAGCGGCCCGGGTTGACGCGAATGTTGCGTGCGCCGCACGTCCGGGCAAAGGCCATCGCTTCCTCGACCGAGGCGATATCGCCCACGTTGATATACGTCCCCAGCCCCGGCATCTCCAGCCCGTTTTCGTCGGCGATTTTTTTGGCACGTTCCGCCTCGCCGGGCGTGAGGGCCAGCGTGCACCAGTTGTTCGACCAGAAGGCTGGTGGCTGATCCTTGTCGATGTTCGGGGCCGTCACCCGCCACTCGACGCCATCATAGCCGGCTTGCTTCAGCGTCTTCCCGGCCTCCTCCGGCGTCAGGTCCGGGATCATGACGGTAAAGATGGAAATTTTAAACATACGGTTTCTTCCTCAAATAGAAATGACACCCAAACGCAGCAGGGATACCCTTCGCGGGTACGCTGCGTCCCTACGGTTCACATTTCGCGGATAACGCCAGGTCAGGGACGGTTGGCTCCACGGCGATACCCCCTACTGCCCCGTTACCGAATCCACATTGCGGAAGATATGCTTCATCCGCTGCATCACGGATTCGGGCAGCGGCGGGCGCTCGAACGACGCCAGGTTGTCCTGCAAATGCGCCGGGTTGCCTGTGCCGGATAGGATCACGTGCGTCCCCGGTTCTTCGCGGCAGAAACGATAGGCCGCGTCCGGCACACTGATCGCCCCACCCTCGCTCAGCGCAAAGCCCAGCGGGTCGTCGATGTCGATCTCTGCCGGGTCGATCTGTCCCTGCTCGATCAGTTTTTGTACCTCTTCGCTCAACCGGTCGGATCGACTGAGCGCCAGACGCACGGCGAACATGATCAGCGTGCCGATATTCTGCTGCATGGCGGGCACCAGCACGGTATCGCGTGCAGTCTGGTTCAGCACATTAAAGCCGATCATCATGACATCCCAGACATCATCCTGCAGGGCCTGCTTCAACATCTCGTGCGACAGGTCGGAGTTCCACGCTTCTGTCACCCCGATAAACCGAATCTTACCCTGCTGCTGCATATCCTGCATCACCGGCACCAGTTCGCTGCGGCAGTAGGCGTAATTCTCCGGCGCGACCCCATGCAGATGATACACGTCAATATAATCCGTGCCCAACTGGCGCAGGCTGTTTTCGAGGCCAGTGCGCAGTTCATCACGGGTAATCGGGTTAGAGCCAACAGACTTTTTGGTCGAGATGATGACCGAACTGCGGTCGCGCCCGGCAATCGCCTGCCCGACAATCCCCTCGGTCCCGTAGGCCTGGGCGGTGTCGATGAAGTTGACCCCCGAGTCGAGCGCCTGCCGCAGAATATTGGCCGATTCCGACTCTGTGTTGACGTTGTCGCGCTGGCCGAGGCGGCTTGGCCCGCCTGCGCCCAACCCCATAACCGATACGCGCAGTCCGGTGCGGCCCAGTGTACGATATTCCATAAACATTACCCCACAATCAATGATTCGCCGCCGTCAATCCACATCTCCGTTCCCGTGATGTGATTTGACAGATCGGACGCCAGAAACAATGCAAGCTGTGCCACCTGCTCCGGCAGGCCCGGTCCGCCGTTGGTCAGCGGAATTTTGCTGCCATCCGGGAACTGCACCGGGTAGCGCACATTTTCCAGATTGCGCCGGTCCGTGCTCTGACCAATATCGGTTTTCACCCAGCCGGGACAGATGACATTGACACGGATTTTGTAACGCGCCAGTTCGAGGGCGGTCATTTTGGCGAACGCCACCTGCGCCGCTTTGGAACAGGCATAGGCAGTCGCGCCGCTGTTGCTGAAGATGCGCGTGCCATTGACCGACGATGTGATGATGACCGAGCCACCCTGCTGCTTCAGATAGGGCAGCGCATATTTCACGGACAGAAACGTTCCCTTCAGGTTCACATCCAGGGTTTTATCCCACTCTTCAGCCGTGATTTCATCCAGCGGGGCCCACACCCCGTTGATCCCCGCATTGGCAAACACCACATCAATGGTGCCCCACTCATCTGCAATCCGGCGGACAGCCTGTTCCATCTCATCCGGCACAGACACATCCGCCACGGCAGGGATCGCCACACCACCCGCCGCCCGAATTTCGGCAACCGCCGCGTTGACATGCTCCTCGGAGTGCCCATTGACCGCGACCTTCGCCCCTTGCTGTGCGAACAACAGCGCCGACGCCTTGCCAATGCCGGAGCTGCCGCCCGTCACCAGTGCGACTTTCCCTTCAAGCTGCATGCATACCCTCTTTTGTCATCAAAATGAAGTTGTTTTCAAGCCCATAACAACCGCACACCACGCAGCAACCCTGCGTCGTGCATCCCTGTAGTTTAGCGATTTCAGGACAACCTGCCTACCGGAATTGGACTTAACAAATTGGTACTGCGCACGCTTGTTATGGTGGAGAAATACTGGGAGCGATCACCACAGACGGCGCAGTCTTTTGTTGAGCCAGCGGGGAGGGCAACATCTCTGGAGAATTTACGGGCAGCACCGTCGCCAATGGAAGCGGTGTTATTAGGATGAGTGTCGGCGGAGCAATCACCCTTGGACAACCCCCAACTGGACCCGGTACAGCAGGACATGCGTCGACACTATCGGGGAAACCGTCACCATCCTGATCAGGACGTGGTGTCGCCGGTGGATGCTGCAGCAGTTCAGGTGTTTGCACGGGTGATGTAGGCACCACGGGAACATTCGGGCGGGCAGTAGGCGGTCGGCGCGTCGGGGCAGCAGTCGGTAACGTTGTCGGATCAATCAGGGATGCCTGTTCAACCCAGCCTGTCGTCTCGCTGCTTGCAACCCGAACCGGCCACCACCATTGCACACCATCGTGAACGGCCGATCCTGTAATCACAACTGACCGACGATGGACCAGCACCAGGATTACGATGTTCGTGTTAGAATCGGGCGAGGGGCGCAGCCATGCACCTCTGGTGTTATTAATCATCAAGGTCTGACCATCTGTCCACGCCTCGGCCGGAGGACCCGGTATGGGCGTTTGTGTGGTGGTCGCGGTTGGAGTACGGCTTGAAGTCAGCGTAAATGTCGCGGATTCTGTTGGGGTTTCGGTAGGAATGGACGACACCTCTGTTGGTGGCATTGGCGTTGGGGTGTCGGACGGAGTCGGGGTAACGGATGCTACTGTCACTGGCGGTTCAGTATCCATGAGTGTCAGCGCTTCCTCAGTGGAAGCTACATCCAGATTACAGGCCGACACCATAACACAGATCAGAAGTGTCATCACGAACCAGCAGCCGTATTCGGTTCTCCGGTTCATTTTCCCCTCCATCAACTTTGCTTCCAAAAGTTAACTCACTTCAGCAAGTCTCCGTTGGGCACGTTCGCGCAGATCAGAACCTTTTCCCATAGCGAGCGCCTGCTTAAAGGATTCGGCTGCCGCCTCTGGGTTACTTTCTTCCTGATGAATGACCCCCTGCCCGTAATGCGCCAGGGCGGTCAATTCTGCAAGTCCAGTGTCATGGTTCTGATCATAGGCAGCAATAACCTCGCCAAAATGAAACTGGGCCAGCTGCGCGTAAGTCAGCTTATCTTCTGGCAGCGTGGCAACCTGGTACAGATAGGCGTAAATGTTTCCAATCCCGACATTGCACTTTTCAAAGATGTAGGCACCATAAGGCGGGTTGGGAAGTTGCATCGCCTGCTGGTAATAATCCAGCGCACGTTCAAAATCCAGTTCCAAATAATAGGCATTGGCCTGTGCAATGTACGCGCGCGCATAATTCGGGTTCAGCGTGAGGGCGGCATCTGCATAGGTCTTTGCCATATCTGCATTTTTCTGACGCAAGGCAACGTTAGAACCCACCACATAAAGCACCTCGGCACCGTTGAAGCTACCGTAACTGGCTACTTCTTCAATGGCTCGTTCCACTGAATGTTGTGCGCTCGCAAATTTTTCAGACGAAACGTATACGAGCCCTTTTGTAAATTCAACTAAAATGGTTGTCTTCTGGCGCAGTCTGGCGTTGGCCACATCGTCAAACCCCAGCAACTCTGTGACCGGCACTTCCAGCGGCTCCGCAAGCTGATACTGGCCGGTAAATTCTCCAACGTCGGTGTTGTAGGCATCTGTCACATAAAACAGGGGGGCTATAGAAGCTTCATTGTTGATCACGCTGACTGTACCGTAAATGACCACATCAGCATGAATGTCCTGCGCTAGCTTTTTGGCATCTTCTGCGCTGCTAACCGGCCCGATTTTGTCATGCGCAACCTGAACCACCAGGTCAAAGTTGCTTGACTGATATTCGCTTTCCAGAAAGTTAAACAGATTACGGCTGATTGTCCGCGAAATTGTCCTGTCTTCCATCGCCGAATTTTCTAGAAACTCGGCAACAGCTACATTGAAGTCGCCGGTCATGATCTCAGGTAAAGACTGCTGCCATTGGATGTGTTCCCTGAAACCGGCCACAAGCGCCACAAAAACCACCGGTGGCAGCAACACAAATGGCGATATTTTCAAAATACCAATCACAACGCCGCGAACGACCTGTCCAACATTTTGCTGGACATTGTCCTGTCCGCCTTCCTGACGATTGTCAGAAACTTTTATATCTGGTGGCTGGTCATTCCCTTCGGATGCCACGATGAGTACCTATCTACTGACCATCGGAGCCTTTGATCGTACTGTTCTCGGCTTGCCCAATATTTTGTTGAATATTGCCCTCTCCACCTTCCTGTCGGTTGCCCGATACGACCACCTTCGCTGTTTCATGCCCGGCCACTTTTTGCAACGTTTCGGCAGCCGCGATGATTTCCTTATCTTGCTGGACATCAGTCTGGGCCAGTGCTGTTTCCAGAGGTTTGCGCCATGTGGCCGGGTCTTCCTCGAGGCCTTCCAAAGCGCCTTCGACCTTGGCATTACCTGCAAACCGCTGTTTGATAAGTGTCTTTAGCCCATTGTATGCGTCATTCACGGCAGGTTCGGCCAGTTTCGCCACTGCGGCTACCAGAGCGCTGACAATTAACGTCACAGGTTCCATATCAGTCACCTTTTAGTTATTATACATTTTAAATATTTCCATAATTAATATTTTAATATATTTTTGAGCGACCGTAAAGTCACCAAATAATTTCGAAATCTCGCTTCATTGGTTTGGAAAGGTGACAAGGGTGTAAAGGGGGAATACCAAGATCATTTAAGGTATATATCAGACTTTGGTCAGCCCTGCCTTGAAATTATCCTGAACAACCTGTGTTCATGGACTCAAAGGTCTGAAAATGGCTGCTGTTGGCAGATGGACACAAATTCATTGGGGATGACGATTCCGGGATCGATGCGGGTCGCCTTGACGTTGGGGGCCACATAACCGCCGCGATAGTCCGCCAACGGTATATACGAATGAACCACCGCCAGCATGGCCTCATGCCCTGTCTCGGTGTTATAGCCCAGGTCAAGTGGGGCGCTGCCGTGCAGTTGAAAATATCTAACCTCAAAGGCATGAGCCAGATCAGCCATATACAATCCGGGGAAATCAGCCGGAACCTCGATCCGCAGTAAGAGATCACCCACGGCCTGTCGCATCATCGTTAGCCCCAAGTCGCCAAAATAGGGACTATCGACGATCCAGCGCGGCAGCGGATCGAGGAAACCTTCAATCAGATAGCGCCCTGTCAGATCAGGAAAAATTTCCCCGTCGACTATCGGCAACCGTGCCCGCAGACCGCTGTCCGGCGCAAATATCTGCTCCAGATGTTCCGGGCGGGTGTAATGATAAAACACGTACCCGCCCGATTCTGTCCGTTCTAGGGGTGTGGCGTCCGGTACGTAGCCATGATCGCCGAGCGGTTCGCCGCGCTTCCGAAGGAAAACCTCACCCTTCCTAACCGATGCCAACCGGCCTATTTCTCTGGCAGTTTGAGCAGGTCATCCACGTTGACCGGCATGCCGGTGTCGATGGATTTGTTGGCGCTGATGCCCATGAGAATGGAGGCCGCGCCGTCGATGTGCGAGGCAGCCCGCTTGAACGGATCATCCGGCGGATTGGGCGAGAAAATCTGCTCCAGCATCACCGGGTCCGCGCCACCATGCCCGCCAGTGGCTTTCGGGATTTCGACAATATACGGCTCTTTGAACATCGGGAAGACGCGCAGTTCCGTGTACTTGAGCGTGCCCTTGCTGGCTTCCAGATTGGCCGATTCGTCTTTGGAACCGATGATCGCGCCTTCCACCTTTTCGATAACATCCAGCTCGGCGCGACCTTTGGTGCCGGTGATGGCAACCTTGAACCCTTCCCAGGGCGTATAGGCCAGCAGGCTGTAGGACAGCAGCACACCGCTGCGATAGCGCGCCGTGACGCACATCGTATCTTCCGCCGTGACGGGTTCGCCGAACACATTGCGGTCACGCAGATAACCGGTTTCGGCTTCGGCGTTCAGATACAACCCGCGCAGGCTGGGGTCTTTATCCAGAAACAGGGCGAAGGGGTCCTTTTCGGCTTCCGGCTCGCCGGTGTAGCGCACATAGTCGTAATGCTCGCCACGCGCCTCGGCGTTTTCCTTGCCGTAGAACTTCAGATCACCCATCGCAAAGACGGTTTTGGGGTAAGAGTCGATCCACCAGTTGACCAGATCAAAATGGTGCGTCGCCTTATGCACCAGCAGACCACCGGAATTCTGTTTTTCGCGGTGCCAGCGCCGGAAGTAATCCGCCCCGTGCCGTGTATCCAGCACCCAGGAGAAGTCGACGTGGGTCGGCGTGCCGATCAACCCATCCCTCACGACCTCGCGCAGTTTGGTGTAGGCCGGTGCATAACGGTAGTTGAAGGTCACGCGCAGGCTCTTGCCAGTGCGTTCGATGGCGTCGAAGATAGCGTGGGCTTTTTCGGCATCGGTGGTCATCGGCTTTTCGCTGATCGCATCACAGCCCAGTTCCATCGCGCGAATGATGTAGGTGTGATGGGTGGCGTCGATGGTGGTGACGATCACCGTATCCGGTTTGGTTTCTTCGACCATTTTGTCAAAATCGCTGGCCAGATAGGTGGGAACCGGCGGGTAATTAAATTCTTCTTTCAGGCGGGCTTCGTTGTAAAAGTCCATCCGGGTCTGGCTCAGGTCGCAAAAGGCCACCAGTTCGGCCACATCGCGGTAGGTGTCGGCAATTGCCCGCACATACATCCCGGCGCGTCCACCGGTCCCAACCAGCGCATAACGTTTACGTTCAGTCATGAGTCTCCTTCTTTCTGAAAAACCGGCTTATCCGCCGCATGCTGCAAATATCGTTCAAAAAAAGCAACCAGCCGCCTCTCATAGGCGTCGAAGTTATCATAGATACTTTCGACGTGACTGCTGCCGGATGTTACCCATAATTCTGCTGCCGGGTAAGCCTCAAGCAGCGCATAGGCGTGCTCTACCCCCACCAGCGGGTCTGCGTCGCCATGCACCATGAACAGGGGGCGTTTGTCCAACCGGGCCACGGCTTCGACCGGCTTGTTCACCAGCAGATCATCGCCGACCACCCACCGGCCATACGCCAGCGACAGCGGTTTGAGCCAGGCCAGCCCAGGCGCACTTTCGACCAGGCCGTCGATAATCATCTCGACATCGGCAAACGCACTGTCCGTCCAGATGGCCGCGACCTGCGGTTCCTCCGCAGCTGCCAGAATGACCGCTGCCCCACCCATCGAGTACCCGAACAGGCCGATACGATCCGGCGCGATGCCCACCTCATGCACCAGCCAGTCCCACGCGCCCAGCACGTCCAAATATTCTTCGGTGGCCGCGGCGTGATAACTGTCCTCAACACCCGACGCGCCATGATCGCGCAGATCCAGCACCAGCGCATTAAAGCCATGCCGGTGCAGCATCCCCGCGGGCAGCAGCACATTGGGCGAATTTTTGCAGGCGGCGACCCCGTGCACAATGATGACCGCTGGTGCAGCCGCCGGATCATCCGCTGCCGGGATATAAAACGCGCTCAGGTCGATGCCCGTGCCCCGACTGGGGAATGTCACCGTTTCATAATCCGGCATCATATACGGCGCGGTCACATCCTGGCCGGGAATCGGGTATTCGGCTGGCGTATATGCCTGCAAGTCAGGGCAGCCCGGCTGCGTCCTGGCCAGTACCTGATAGGCACCGACTGCCAGCAGGCCAGCAGCAACCCATGACGCGACCAGCATGACCCCGATCAGCCGCAGGATGATGGTACGTAGTCGTTTACCCATGTCCTATCATACCGCAGGTGTCAGCGCTGTCACGTATTATAGCCATTCGTGATGAGAATGAGTCCAAAATTTGATGAGATGGTTCTATGATAGCCGAATTGGTAGGGATACAGCGTCCTGTGTCCGGGCTGCTTACCTGTTCAGATAGCTGCTAAACAGACAGCGGCGGCATGTACGGTGGCGGCTCGTCAAACGGGGTTTCCTCCCCCAGCACGACCGGGTACAGCCGTTCGTGTGCGATACGAGCCGCGCGGATCAGATCGTCATAAGGCCGGTGGCAGATGTCGTAGAAACCGATATTCCCCGCCTCACCATCATAGCGACCCAATGCTGGCTGATCGTAGTGTGCCGCATGATGCACCCCCACGCACCAGGGCAGCGCCGCCGCCTGTTCGAGATACACCCGATAAGCCGCCCCACGCGCCATCTGGTCACGCACACGCGGCCCCAACCCGGCGGAGGGCAGCCCAACATCCAGCGCGCCGATATGCCATTCGCCGATCAGCACCGGCTTCCGCAGCGTGTTGTGCACATCTTCCAGCACATCGGCGGACACACGTTCCGCATAGCCGTTCAGCGTCAGCACGTCAAAGCTGTGCATCCCGTTCAGGCACCACTGCGGCGGCACGGTCGCGCAGCGTACACCCAGATTAAGGTGATTCGGATCCGCCTGCTGGCAGGTCGCGCTGAGCGTCTCGAAATATGTCTCGACCAGCACCGCGCTGAAGTCCGTCAGGTCCGCCAGCGCCGTTTCGTTGAGTGGATGATCCCACACGCTGTCGATTACTGCCGCAATCGAAATGCCATCGCCCCAGTGTTTCGCCAGATTTTCGTCATCGCCATAACGCTCACGCAGGAAATCGGCCAGTGCGCGGCGGCTGGCACAGGTCTGGGTTGCAAACAGCATCACCATCGCTGGCGATTCACCCCCTATCCGCCACGCCGGTTCATCCATGAGGAAATATCCGATCATGGCGGAGTCGTCGCGGGTGGTCTGCAACTGCTTCGCAAACCGGGCGGCGTCCTGTTGAAAGGCGGGGTCGAACACATCCGGGAAATCGCGATAGATAAAGGACGCCTGCGGGTCAGCCAGCGGTTCCAGCGTGCGCACGTAAGGGAAGCCCGTTTCGCTGGCGATCAGCCAGTCCGAGCCGCTGCCAATGGTGTTGAAACCCGCCCGGCACAACTGCCCTAGCGTCAATTCCGCCCAACTAAGCGGCCACGCATTGGGGCCAAACGCACGCATCAGGTTGATCTGCATAAAGTCGATCGATACCGCGTCGGGGTAACGGTCTACCGCGGTGGCGAACTCGGCATCGGTAGCACCGGGCAACCACGTCAGGGCGTCTTCCAGCCCGGTGATGTTGGCCTCGACATGCGGGCAAACGCCACCCTGTCCGGCTGACCAGAACGCGCAGCCCTCCGGGTCAACCAGCCACCAGCGTCCGGCATCCCACTGGGTATGAAAAAAGCCCGTCGCCACGAATTGTTTGTGCTGCCAGCCACCCCACTTCGAAAAGCCTTCCGGCCAGTGCTGTGCCGAGGCGTTGCGTAACTGAGTCTGCAAGCGGTCGACCACTTCGTCCACCGTGCTGGATTTACCGCGCCATGTTCGCAGCGTGCTCTGACCCAACGAATCCAGCAGCGCCCCCTGTGGCAGCACCGGCTGTGCCAGTTTCAGGGGTTCGGCAGCCGTAGCCACCAGCGGAGTCATGCACCAGCGCACGGATTTGCCACCTACTGCGCGCAGCACAATCCGCAGCCGGTCGACATGCCGCAGGTCAACCCACTGCCCGCCTGCAACCGGCTTCACCCATGCGCCTTCACGGTCATAGACCCAGCCACCTGCCTGCACCGCATCCAGCGGCAGCCGCATCCGCGCCGAGGCACCGGGCAGCAGCCCATAATCGAAGGTGAACACCGGCCCCTCATCGCCTGCCTGTAATTCGAGCCGGAACGCCCCCACAGACTCGCCATCGAGCAGCATGTCGGCGGTCAGATAATTGGCTCCCGCCAGCGACCCCGCCGGAAAGTGATACAGCAGTCCATCGCCCGCAGCCCCGGCGACATACCAGACCGCATCAAAGACCGGGGCGGCACGCTCATCCCTGCCCAGGCTGCCCAACAGCGTATATGGTTCGAGTGCAAACGGCAGCCGCATGCTGTGCCCCTTCAGTGAAATACTGCACGCTATATGAGAATGGAAAATTCTGTCACAGACACCTCACCCCGACCTCGACTTTTGTCTTCGGTCACCCCTCTCCATGCATGGAGAGGGGTCGCGGAGCAATGCGAAGCGGGGGTGAGGTGTTCGTCATATGAAATACTTCTACACACCGGTTAAGCTTTCTTCCGATGAGAATATGCTGTCCATCAACATACTCAAACACCCCATATTGTGCCACGAATGCCAGCACCTGCCGACTCGCGTTTGAAAACTTCGGGCTTGCCATATGGCCGCACAGATATGAAGATTTCATGAAATTCTGCCAATCAAACGGCAATACTGCAAAGCGGCGCTATAGTTGATGGTCAATGTAACGGGTCCACAAACCCGACAATGGGAACGTGACACAGGAGGCGGTTCCATGCCCGATCAAACATTGTTTCTACCCGTTCCGCGCAAGGTCGCGTACACAGCCGACTCTGTGACGCTGCCCGCCGACGCACTGATTGTAATCCCGAATAGTAAACTGCTGTTCGAAGCGAAGACGGCACAGGCCGCACTGCAACAATATGCCGGGCTGTCGTGGCCCATTGTCGCCGGTGAAGACTATGAACACACCGGCCTGCTGCTCGAAATCGAGGACAGTATCCCGCAGGTGGAGGGGTACCAGCTGGCGGTGCGCGATGGCCGCGTGCTCATTCGCGGGGCGGATGCATCGGGCGTGTATTACGGCGTATGCACCCTGCGCCAGATGCTGCAACAGCACGGAACGGAGCTGCCGGGCGTAACGATTAATGACTGGCCGGACTTCCCCGCACGCGGCATCATGCTGGATATCAGCCGCGACAAGGTGCCCACCCTGGCAACCGTCAAGGACCTGATCGAGCGCCTGTCACGCCTCAAGATCAACCAGGTGCAGTTGTACATGGAGCATACCTTTGCCTTCCAGAAGCACCCCGAAGTCTGGGCCGATGCAACGCCGTTCACCGGGCAGGACATCATGGAGCTGGACCTGTTCTGTCGCCAGCATCATGTCGAACTGGTGCCGAACCAGAACAGCCTCGGCCATATGGAACGCTGGCTGAAGCTGGACCGTTACCTGTCACTGGCGGAACGGCCCGACGGCTATGACATGCCCTGGCGCAAGAACAACAAGCCCACTTCGCTCAACCCCATCGACCCCGGCAGCATCGAGCTGATGAGCGAGATTTACAGCGAACTGCTGCCCCATTTCAGCAGCAAGAAGTTTAATGTCGGTGGCGATGAACCCTGGGAACTGGGCACAGGCCGCAGCCGCGAAGAAATGGAACGCATCGGTGAAGGCCGCCTGTACCTCAATTACCTGCTCAAACTGTATGAACAGGTCACCCTGCGCCGCAAGCAGATGATGTTCTGGGATGACATCATCGTCAAATACCCGGAACTCGTGCCGGAACTGCCCTATGATGTGATTGCGATGGTGTGGGGCTACGAAGCCGACCACCCCTTTGACGAACGCTGCGCCCTGTTTCTGGGGTCCAGCATTCCGTTTTATGTCTGCCCCGGCACCTCAAGCTGGAACACGTTCGCCGGACGTACCGACAACGCCATCGCCAACCTGCGCAGTGCCGCCATCAACGGGCTGAAGCATGGCAGCATCGGCTATCTGATTACCGACTGGGGCGATCATGGCAACTGGCAGCAGAACAGCGTCAGCTACCTGGGCTTTGCCTATGGGGCTGCCGTATCCTGGGCACAGGACACCAACCTCGACATCGACCTGCCTCCCCTGCTCGATCTGTTCGTGTTTGAGGACGAGGCCGGCGTGATGGGCAAGCTGGTTTATGACCTGGGCAACCTGTATCGCATCGCCGGACATGGCCGTTTTAATGGGCACGCGATGGTCGATATGCTGCGCGCGCCCGTTACCGCCATCTGGGAGCAGCGCGAATTGTGGAAACAGCTCAGCCAGCCCGGCGAAAGCATCGAGGAGACGTATGCCCGTATCCGCGAGATGTTCTTCTTTGGACCGTCGCAAAACATTGACGATGCCACGCTCGATAATATCCGCACCACGTTCGGCACGCATGGTTTTCTGGCTGCCGATGCCGACTCGCTCTATCAGGTGATTGCCGAAGCGGATCGCATTCTCGCGCCGCTGAACAGCACCGACATGCAGCGCCCGGATGCCGACCTGATCAAATCCGAATTCCAGCTGGCGGCAAATTTTATCCAGCACAGTGCCCGGCGCGGCCTGTTCCTGTGGGAAGAAGGCGATTCCAGCGGGGCTGATCTCAAGCAGGAACTGACCGACCTCATCAGCCGCTACCGAGAAATCTGGCTGGCCCGCAACCGGTCCGGCGGTCTGGATGACAGCGTCGAGCGCTTCAACAACGCGCTGGAGTCGTATTAGAGTTAGCAGTCGTCAGTCATCAGTTGTCAGCAAATCGTGATAGCGCGTTGGGTGGATTACCCTTCTCACCCGAAATCAAGGGCAGGGGGCTAAACCGGGACTCTCCTCATTCCCTCCCTGAATTCGGGGAGGGCTAGGGAGGGGTCAAAACAAGCAATCCGATTAATATGGCAATTAAACAAAAACCATGTAGGGGCGACTCGCGAGTCGCCCCTAACGCCAGCCTTCACCATCCAAACAGCGCCAGCGCACAGAAGAATGCAACCCCATGACCTCACCATACACCCTGCGCCCGGTGACGCAGGCAGACTACGAATTTTTATATGACCTGAACCGGCGCACGATGCGGGTCTATGTCGAACCGCTGTGGGGCTGGGACGAGGCTGTGCAGCGCGAAAATTTCCAGCAGCGCTTCAAACTGGACGATCATTTCATCATCGTGGTGGATGGTACCAACGCGGGCCGCCTGTCGGTGGATCGATCAGCGGAACGGATTTTCCTGTCGCAAATCAATCTGCTGCCGGATTTTCAGGGTAAGGGAATCGGGTCCAACCTCATCGAATCCCTCAAAGCGGAGGCGGCACAGGCGAACCAGCCGCTGGAGCTGCGCGTCTTGCAGACCAACCGGCCCGCCCGCAGGCTGTACACCCGGCTCGGCTTTGTCGTCTTTGACGAGAACGACACGCACCTGTGGATGCGCTGGCAGGCAGGCATCGTCACGGATGGTTAAAGTTCTTTTTATCGCTATGCGCGTTATCGCCACCATGAAGCCGGTCAGGAGGCACGCATGATGGAAGCTATGAGTATTGAAAAAGCGCTGTTATACGAGAAGTTTCGGTTACCCTATCCCGACACATTGGCTGATGATCTTCTGGAACCAATTGGAGCCATCAAAACGATTGCTGACATCGGCGCCGGCACAGGTCAATTGGCCCGGTTGTTCGTTGAAAAATGTGAGACTCTCTATGCCATCGAGCCAGATGCGAGTATGCGAACCGTCGCCCATTCATCGTTGAAGCTGCACCCCAATATCCAGATCGTCAACGCTACTGCGGAACAAACAGGTTTGCCAGCAGCCAGTATGGACCTCATCGTGATCGGGAACGCATTTCATCGTTTCAAGGCCGAAGCGATCACCGAGATATTGCGTATCCTGAAGCACACGGGTTGGGTTGCAGCCATCTCGTACTCCTATACCGACAGCACTTTTACAGAGATGATTTTTACTAGGTTAAACAAACTGGAAGGTCTGCGGTCACGCGCTGCCAGGAAAGTGCATAAAACACCCGTAACCGATCTGTTTGGTGAAATTCAGATTCAGGCATTAAATTACACACAATCGATCACGGAAGACTGGGAGGCATTTTGGGGTGCTGCCCGTTCTGGGATTGAAGCACCCGAAAAGCATGAACCTGATTTTGTACAATTTGAGGCCATTAATCAGGAAGTCTTCGATACATTGTGTGTGGATAATCGCATTCTCATAACATACGAAACGCGCGTATTGTTTGGGCAGCCAAAACTCTGATCTATAGAACAACAAGCAGATCGATCACCGGTTACAGCCAACAACCTGAAAAGAAAAAGCTGAGTTGAAGGGATACATGATGGCACTGGAACCCCTGTTTGGTATTAATATTGACCCGCGCGCCGATGACTGGCAGGATGCGTTCCGCCGGGCACAGGCCGCAGACCGCAACCGCCTCGATCTGGTGACGTGCCAGGACCACCCCTATAACCGCAATTTTCTCGATACATGGACACTGCTGTCGGCAGTGGCAATGGCGACCCAGCATGTGCATCTGGGCACCAATGTCGCCAACCTGCCGCTGCGCCCCCCGGCGATGCTGGCCAAGGCGGCGGCTTCGCTGGATGTGCTGTCGGGCGGGCGAGTCGAACTCGGCATAGGGGCCGGGGCTTTCTGGCGTGGGGTAGCGGCCTATGGCGGGCCAGAACGCTCACCTGCCGAAGCCTATGCCGCCTTCAGCGAAGCGCTGGACATCATTCGCGGGATGTGGGAAAAAGCCGGTGGGTCGTTCAGATACGAAGGCCTGTATTATCAGGTGCGCGGCGCACAAGCTGGCCCAGCGCCCCAGCATCCGATTCGCATCTGGGTGGGCGCCGTGGGGCCGCGCATGCTGCGCTTGGTGGGGGCCAAAGCCGATGGCGTGCTGGAATCGATCACCTATGTGCCGCCGAAGCGCCTGACATGGGTGAATGACCGCATCGACGAAGGCGCAGAATCTGCCGGGCGGCCTGCCGATGCGATCCGGCGCGGTTACAACCTGATGGGCGTCATCCGCGAACACGACACGCGCGGCCTCACGTCGCAGGACAGCGGGCTGGATGGCCCGGTCAGCTATTGGGTTGATGAACTGGTACGGCTGAACCGCGAGTACCGGCAGGATACATTTCTGTTCTGGCCGACAGAGGGTGACCCGGTGGAGCAGATTGAACGCTTTGCCCAGGAAGTGGTCCCGGCGGTGCGCGAGGCGCTGGCGTAAGTGGGCATGCGTGTTCGATGGATAAGAGGCAACTGCCTTAGCTACAAGTGGCTATCGCCAATCCCTGCTGCCCGCGTTATACTCAATCATATGAATCCCCTCAGCATATCCTGACGGTTTGTTTCATCCACACCTTCGCCCACTAGATAATGGCAAATCTCATGAACCTCGATACGGTGTCCGCTAAAGATTTACAGGAAGTCGAACGGCTTTCCAGAGAACTACTGGCTGTCATGCGCAAAGCAAAACTGCTGGACCTGCCGGTGGTTGAAATGCTGCAACAACTGGAGAGCAAAGCCGGGCAAGAGCGCCGCGAACGCTTCGACGCCGCCGACTCCAAATACAACGGTTTCTAAACCCCCATTTGCAGAGGGCTTGACAGCAGCCAGACACTGCATAGAATAAGAGATGTCTTGGCGGGTGTTGTGCAACCACAATGCCTCCCGGACTATCGTTGACCGAGATCAGGAGCAAACATGCGCAAGCTTCGCACCATGAGTCAGGCTGAATAAGGACCTGCCCTGCTGCTGATGCTTTGTCTGTCATGTGCCCTGTCGCACTAAACATTCACCATTGATTCAAGCATCCACGCTGTCCGGGTAAGTTCCGGGTGGCGTTTTTGATTCTCGCCATGTCGCCTTTTCGCGCTGCTGGATCACATCAGGATGCTTGCATATGAATTATCTTTCCATCGAACACATTACGAAAAGCTACGGCTTTCATCAAATCCTCAATGGTATTTCGCTGGTCGTTCAGGCCGGGCAGCGGGTCGGGCTGGTCGGGGCCAATGGCGTCGGCAAATCGACCCTGCTCAAGATCATCACCGGCGAAGTCGAGCCGGACAGCGGCAGTGTCCTGATTCCGGCGGGGCTGGAACCGGGTTATCTGCCACAGGTCATGCCCATCTATGCCGGTCAAACGCTGGCTGACCTCATCACCGACTCCATGCAAAAGCTGGTCGATCTGGAACAGCGGATGCGAACGCTGGAAAAACGCATGACCACCGAAGCAGGTGATACGCTGGACGCGGTCATGACGGAGTACGGCGAAGTCAGCGAACAGTTCGAGCGTTATGGCGGCTATGAAATGGATTATCAGGTCGAACGCGTGCTGAACGGTCTGGGAGTCGGCCATATCGACCATGAACGCCTGTTCAACACATTGTCCGGCGGCGAGAAAGCGCGGGTCGGGCTGGCGCTGCTGCTGCTCAAAGCGCCGGATGTCCTGCTGCTGGATGAGCCGACCAATCATCTCGACTTCGCCAGCCTGTCCTGGCTTGAGGGCTACCTGCAAGCCTATCGCGGCGCGGTGCTGATGGTGTCGCACGACCGGCAGTTCATCAACCACACGGTGAACCTGATTGTCGAAATCGACGAGCACAGCCGCAAAGCCCGCCAGTACCCCGGCAACTACGACGCCTACCTGCATATCAAGGCGCAGGAACGCCAGAAGTGGGAGCAGGACTGGCTGAACCAGCAGGAGGAAATCAAGGCGCTGTATCAGGAGATCAAGGTCGTGGCCCGGCGCAACGACAACTATCGCCCGGTGTCGGATGGCGACAAGTTCATCAAGTTCGCCCGCAAAAGCCAGCATGATAAAACGGTTGCCAAGCGAGTACGGTCTGCCGACGAGCGCCTCAGCCGTATTCAGGCAGACCCGATTCCGCAGCCACCCAAACCGCTGCGCTTTAATGCGGATTTCAACCCGCAGGCGTTAAAAGGCCGTACGCCGCTGTACGTATCCGGTCTGCGCAAAGCCTTCGGCCAGCAGGTCATTCTGAATGACGTGACCTTCACCATCGGCCAGAACAGCCGGGTGGTGCTGGTGGGGCCCAACGGCGCGGGCAAATCCACCCTGCTCAAGATTCTGGTGGGGCTGGACAAACCGGACTCCGGCAGTGTCACCGTGAACCCGGCGGTGACGATTGGCTATCTGGCGCAGGAGGATGAAGGGCTGGCCGGTGATCAAACGGTGTTCGAGGCCTACCGCACCGGGTTGGAACAAACCGACCAGCAGTTGAAGGCCACGCTGCTGCATCTGGGGTTGTTCCGTTACGATGAGCTGGACAAGCGTGTGGACGAGATCAGCAGCGGGCAGCGCCGCAAGCTGCAACTGGCCCGGCTGATCGCGGAGGGGGCCAACCTGCTGGTGCTGGACGAGCCAACCAACTATATCAGCTTCGACGTGCTGGAAGAGATGGAAACCGCCCTGCGTGATTTCCCGGGCCCGGTGATCGCGGCGTCGCATGACCGGCGCTTTATGCAGCAGTTTGGCGGCGACATCTGGCAGGTTCAGGACGGCACGATCATCCAGCATGGCGGCGGCTATGCAGGGTATCTCGAAACCCAGATGGCAATCGGCGATTTCTCGGCGCATGTTGGCTAAGCTAGATCATAGTTCGGCCAACATGCAGGAGAATCGACATGACAATCACGCAAATTCAGATCCGCCTGGTCAGGCGTTCGTTTGGCCGGGCGGCCACCAAAAAGCGGCTTATCGCTGCCCTGTTTTATGACCGGTTATTCGAGCTTGACCCCGCGCTGCGCCCCATGTTCAAAGGCGATATGGAAGAACAGGGGCGCAAATTCATGCGGATGCTGGCGCTCATCGTCAGCCACCTGGACAACCCGGACCAGCTAAAAACCAAGCTCCAGTCCAGCAACCAGCGGCACACCACTATCGGCGTCCGGCCAGAGCATTATGAAACGGTCGGCGCGGCGCTGCTGTGGGCGCTGGAAATGGGGCTGGGCAAGGAATTCACCCCGGCCATGCGCGAAGCCTGGCTGACCGCCTATGAGATCATTGCTCAGCTTGCCAACCCCTACGCCTCCACTGGCTGAGGCCGGTCAGACGCGCCCCAACGGAAACGGCTCACCCCGCAGGCGATTGCCTTGCAGGTGAACCAGGCCCTACATATCATGCTTTCGATGCATCCCGAACATACAGTACACTCATGAGAGTGATTGATGTTCAGGAGATGTTATCGTTATGGATGAGCTTCCTATCGTATTGGCACGCATACAAGAGATTATCAACGGGCTGGTCGCCGCGCTGCCGGGTATTGTCCTGGGCCTGATTACATTTGGCGTGTTCTATGTAGCCGCCGGCATTTTCAAAGTCACGGTCGAACGGGTGGTGCGGCGCAGCGGGCGCACCGGCAGCCTTGCGATTGTGATGGGGCGGCTGGCACGCTGGACCGTGCTGCTGCTGGGTTTGTTCGTCGCCCTCACGATTGCCCTGCCCTCCCTGCAACCCTCACAACTGATCGAACTGCTGGGCATCAGCAGCGTCGCCTTTGGGTTTGCCTTCCGCGATATTCTCCAGAATTTTCTGGCGGGCATCCTGCTGCTGTTTACACAACCCTTCTGGATCGGCGATCAGATCATCGTCGGCGATTTTGAAGGCACCGTCGAAGATATTCACGCCCGCGCCTCCTATATCCAGACCTATGATGGCCGCCGCATTGTCATCCCCAACGCCGTGCTGTTCACCGAATCGGTGATCGTCAACACCGCATTCCCCAAACTGCGCACCGAGTATCAGGTCGGCATCGGCTACGGCGACGACATCGACACGGCCCGTGCCCTGATTCTGGAAGCCGTCGACGAGGTGCCGGAAGTGCTGTCTGACCCCGCGCCCACCGCCTGGGTGACGGAGCTGGCGGCCAGCAGCGTCAATATCGGTGTGTGGTGGTGGACCGAATCGCGCCGGGCGGATGTGCTGGTGGTGAAGGGGAAAGTGCTGACGTCGATCAAGAACAAACTGGTGGCGCATGGCATCGACCTGCCCTTCCAGACCCAGCATGTCCTGTTCCATGACCAGACCGAAGAAACCGACGGCGACCGTTCGCGGCAGCGTGAGGGCTGGCCTGCGGGTGACAGCGACATCCCCAAATCACGCAGCATTGCCGCGTCGCTGCGCCAGCTTACTGATCGTTCTAATAATCAATCCACCCAGCAGTAAATGGTCAGGGTTTCGCCGTGCAGGGACAGCGTTGGTACAATCAAATAAAAATTGATCTGGGAGAGGAATTGAACTTTGAAACTCAAATGGTACGGACAAGCCTGTTTTCTGATTACTACCGACAATGGTCTGAAGATCGTCACCGATCCCTACACGCCGGAGACATCGGGTTATGTGCCGGTACAGGAGAACGCGGACATCGTCATTCGCTCGTCGGACAACGACTCGTTTCACTGTCGCGCCGACCTTATCCCCGGTGACCCGATTGTGATTACCGCGCTGGACCTCGCCCGTGAAGGCGGCGAGCGCACCGAAAAAGGCGTCACCTTCCACGCCATCGAAGCCATGGAAGCGCTTAATCACCGTTACCACGACCCGGACCAGAACGGTATGTATCGCTTCACGGTGGATGGCATCAGCATCGGGCACATGGGCGACGTCGGCAACCCCCTCAGCGACGCCCAGATCGAGTTTTTCAAAGACCTCGACGTGCTGCTGGCGCTCACAGGCGGGCATCCGGTCATCGAACTGGACGATCTCAAGACGGTGATCGACAAGGCACAGCCGAAGTTCGTCGTACCAATGCACTTCCAGACACTCAGTTACAAGCCGCGCAATGCCCTGTGGGTCGAGAGCTTTCTGAATTATTTCGACAAGGACGACATCGACTTCGCGCTGCACTACGAAACGGCGATCACACCGGATATGCTGCCGGACCACACCCACGTGCTGCTGCTCGATTACGTCAAATGACCGATTGTGTGGTGATCGGCGCGGGATTATCTGGCCTGCTGGCGGCGCAGCAGTTGCAGGCAGCCGGATGGCACATCACCGTGCTGGACAAAGGGCGCGGGGTCGGCGGACGCATGGCGACACGGCGCATCGGCAACGGTGTACTGGATCATGGCGCGCAGTTTTTTACGGTGCGCGATGAACGCTTTGGCAAGCTGGTGGCGGACTGGCAGCGGCTGGGACTGGTCGCGGAGTGGGCACGCGGTTTTGCGGACGCCAGCGGCCAGCCACACGATGATGGTCACCCCCGCTACTGCGGCACCACCGGCATGACCGCCATCCCCAAGTATCTGGCCCAGGATCTGGATGTACAGGTCAATATCCGCGTCAAATCCATCGAGGATAGCGGGGACCGGTGGCACATCATCACGGACGATGGGCAGCATTTCCACACCGGCGCGCTCGTCCTGACGCCCCCGGTGCCACAGAGTCTGGCGCTGCTCGATGCGGGCAGCGTTCGACTGCCACCCGCAACCCGCCATGCGCTGGATCAGATTGCCTATCACCCCTGTCTGGCGGTGCTGGCCCTACTCGATCAACCATCACGCATTCCGTCACCCGGCGCAGTCCAGCTCGATTCCGAGCCGATTCGCTGGATTGCCGATAACACGCAAAAGGGCATCTCGCCCGACGCACAGGCCATCACCATTCATGGCGCACCGGGTTTCAGCCGCGATCACTGGGACGCGGACCGCACGCGCGCGGGTCAGAAGCTGCTCGATGCCGCCGCCAACTGGCTGGGTGATGCCCGTGTGACGACGTTTCAGGTTCAGGGCTGGCGCTACAGCCAGCCTGTCGAAACCTATCCTGAACCATGTCTGGTGGTCGAAGGGCTGCCGCCGCTGGTTTTCGCCGGTGATGCCTTCGCCGGGCCGCGTGTCGAAGGGGCCGCACTGTCTGGCATGGCCGCCGCCGATGCGCTGCTGAATCAACCACCCGGCTAACCCCTATGTCAAATGCAACGCAAACTCCAGCACCAGCGCAACAACCGCAGTCAACAGGGCGACATAACACAGACGCTGAGTCAGGCGGCTAAAACGCTGGATCGAGTCTGACTTCTGGAATTGGCGTACCCCTTTTGGGCTGGCCGACGGTTTGAAGGAATTCATCAGCCAGGTGAGCGGGAGCTGGACCACCACCGGTGCCAGCGCCGCCCAGACAAAATAGGCCACCGCAAAAACGACCAGCACCGGGAAGCGGCGATTTTCCACTTCCAGAAACGGCAGCATCAGAAACGTGACCACACTGGTCCAGATGAGGATCAGCAGCGCCTGAAAATAGCGCAGCACCAGCCGCCGCAGTTTCAGCGTGTGGCGCACCAGCGACACCTCGGTCTTGGCGACCTCCTGATACAGCGACCGCTCGATAAACCCGGCCAGCCCCAGCGCCGCGTTAAACCCGTCAATCTCCTTGACGGTGCGGTTCACATGCTCGGCGGGCAGCACCGGCTCCGGTTCGGCCCCATTCGGGTAGGTGCCATGTACCCGCACCACATCTTCATCGGCCAGCACATCCAGCGGCTTGTCGGATGGAATATCCACCACATCCATCTGGATCAGTTTGGGCAGTTTGCGCGTGCGGGGTACGATCATGCGGTGCGGCTTGTCGATGAGATCATAATAATAGCCAGATCGGGCGTCGGCAGGCGACACAATGAAGTTCAGCAAATCGGTGCCATACTGGTACCGCAAAATACGCGCTTTGGCTTCCTCGGATTCATCCGGCGAAAAGGCGATGCCGGTCATGGTGAAGCGCGGATTAAACAGGTCTTCGGGGAAATTCGGCGGATGTGCCACAAAATAAAAGCGGATGATGTCTTTCAGCAGCAGCAGCAGCGCCACGCCGGGGATGCTGAGCGAAAGCACGAACGGGTAAAGCAGGCACAGGTAGACCACCACCAGCGCCAGCGTCGGCACCAGTCCGGAACCGCCCGGCAGATTGGGCGTATAGGCGAGAATGGCGCTGATGATCGACAGCACGCCGTCTTTCAGGAAGATAGGCAGCAGCAGCAGCAGGCCCGCGCCGCTCAGAAAACCGACCGCAATGCGGTGCATGGTGGACAAGCGCACTTCGCCGCGCTGTAAATAACTGCGCATGGCGTTGCGTTCGTCGGTGGTGAAGTGTGGATGATGTTGATCGTCGGTGTTCACAGAATTTGATCCTTGATGCGTATGTCCCCAACAAAAAGACCCGTTCAGCCATCGAACGAGCCTTCCTTAACCCTGTTTGATAATCGGGGCTCATCGACACAGTTGCCCCGCACCCCGTTGAAATGCACATTGGTTACAGACCGGACGTGCGCGCGTCCTGCTCGGTCCAGCCCTGCGGGACATGGCTGGCTCTGGCGGGATGTTCCAATACAGCAAAGATCACCAGTGCGAGAAAACCAGCGATCATGAAGCTGACGCCCAGCGGGAATGCTGTCCCAAAACCAGCGCCGAGGATCAGGCTGGACAGCACCACCGGCAGCACACCGGTCACCGCTGCCGAGCCGAGGTAGTGAAACAGATGCGCCACCTGCCCGCCATAAATTTTCTCGCGCCGGGCGGAACTGCGCGCGGTGAAGTAGCCCAGCACCAGCCCAAATCCAACTCCGATCAGTATCGCCAGTAATGTCCGGTCCATGTGTGTTCCTAAAAGCGAGATAGCAGATTAGCTATTTAGCTGAATAGCTTTTTAGCAATTTAGGCAGTTAGCAAAATCAACGCCTGTCACCAAGCGGCGTGGTTACAAATAGTCCACCAAGCCAAATAGCTATGCGGCCAATGGGCTATTGAGCTAGCTGGCTAACACGCTAAAATGCTACCCTACTAAAACAGCGTGTAGATGAACGAACCCGCCGGGCCAGCCTGCCCCAGCGCAATCAACAGCGCAAACACGAACAGCAGCAGTATCATCGGGATGATCCAGTAGAGCTTGCGCGACCACAAAAACTGAAGCAGTTCGCCCAGAATACCCATCTGCGTTAAAAATCCACGCACAGCAGCCTCTTTCTTACTCCGGCTTACGGACCAAAAACGAATTGAGTACCAGCAGATCAATATTGCTGTTGTTAAACGTGTTCCACGCGTCCATCGGCGACGTGACAATCGGTTCGCCGCGCAGGTTGAACGAGGTGTTCAGCACCACCGGCACGCCGGTTGCCTCGCCAAAGCGGGCCACGATGTCATAATAACGCGGGTTGGTGTCGCGTTCAATGGCCTGCAAACGCCCGGTGCCTTCATGGCACACCGCCTGAATCTGATCCTGCTTGTCTGGCTTGATCGGGCTGACCATCAGCATGTAGCGCGGCGCTTCATGTTTGTCCACATCGGGGTAATCGAAATAATCCGGCGCGCATTCCCGCAGAATCACCGGGGCGAAGGGCCGGAATGGTTCACGGAACTTGATCTTGGTATTGACGATTTCCTTCATCTCCGGCCCCCGCGGATCCGCCAGAATGCTGCGATTGCCCAGCGCACGCGGCCCCCACTCGAACCGGCCCTGATACAACCCGACCACCTTCTTGTTGATCATGCCATCGACCACCGCGTCGACCAGCTTTTCCGGCTGATCATCGTAAGCCTCGTAGGTCAGGCCGTGGCGATCCAGAAAGTCGCGAGTTTCGGCGTCGCTCCAGGCTTTTCCCCAGTAGGCATGCGGCATCACCCAGCTGCGCGGTTTGCCCAGCACCACATGATAAACCCACAACGCCGCACCCAGCGCCCCGCCATCATCACCGGCTGCCGGTTGAATATAGATTTCATCAAACGGGGTTTCCTGCAACAGCCGATAATTGGCTTTGGTGTTGAGCGCCACCCCGCCCGCCATCACCAGCTTGGGCAGCCGCGTCTTTTCGTAAAGGTAGTTGCCCATCTTGATCAGCGTTTCTTCCAGCACAAGCTGCACGCTGGCGGCGATATCGGCATAATGCTGGTTGCGTGTGGCGTTGGTGGAATCCTGCGCCGCCCGCGCCGCGTCCGTCTTGTACGTAAAAAAATCGTCGGAGTCCTTGCGCGGCTCACCAAACAGGTCGATAAACTTCCGGTTGAAGGTATGTTCCGTCGAGTGCTGGAAGCTGAAATAATCGAGGTTCAGGTGAAAACTGCCATCCGGCGAGTCCTGATGAAACACCTGATAGACCTTGTCGATGTATCTGGGTTCGCCATAGGGTGCCATACCCATGACCTTGTATTCGCCGTTGTTGACGCGAAAGCCCAGAAACGCCGTAAACGCCGAATACAGCAGGCCCAGCGAATGAGGGAAGCGCTGCTCCTCGAACAGGGTGATATCGTTGCGGTCGCTGCCGGAGCCATCGGCCCAGACACTTGTCGCGCGGCCCAGCGTGGTCGTGGTCCACTCCCCCACCCCGTCGACCGTCATCACCGCTGCTTCCTTGAAGGGACTGGCAAAAAAGGCGCTGGCGGCATGGCTCATGTGATGATCGCAAAAGAGGATGCGATTCAGGTCGATGCCCAGTTCGTGCTGGATAATGCTCTTGATCCAGAGTTTGTCTTTTAGCCAGTTGAGCATCGCCTCGCGCCAGACATCGCCGGACCGGGGAAATGTCGCCAGCGCCGTCAGCAGAATACGCTCGAATTTGACCAGCGGCTTTTCATAAAACACCACGTAGTCGAGGTCTTTGCCATTGGTCTTTGCCTGCTGCAAGCAGAACTCGATGGCCTGTTTGGGGAAGCTGCTGTCGTGCTTCTTGCGTGAGAATCGTTCTTCCATCGAAGCGGCGACCAGTTCACCATCGCGGATGAGTGCCGCTGCCGAGTCATGGTAAAAGCAGGCGATGCCCAGAATGTCCATGCGGCTCAACCCTGCATTCTGGCGTCATCGAGTGAAGAGTCAACCGGCGGGCGTTCCAGCCATGCCGAACCGGTGTGACGGCGCAGCGGGTCAGTAAACAGGCGCGCCCCCACCCCAAACGGGACCAGCAGCGTATAGTAAAATACCATCGCAATCAGACGCCCCTGCACATCGCCGATCACCGCAGTAATCACCCGCAGGCGATCCCACGCCAGTCGTAAAATCTGCATCAGAGACCAACCTTCACCCAGGTCCACCGAGACATGGTTATTTTAGCACTGCTTACGCTGAATGGTTGTTAACGACTCGAATCCACCAAAACCGGGCGGTCTGTGCCGGTTTCGACTCCATCGTCCGCATCACCCAGAAACTCGCGGATCATGTAGATCGGCTTCTGCTGCGATTCGTGGTAGGTGCGCACCACAATTTCGGCGACCAGACCAATGCTAATCATCTGCACCGCCAGGATAATCAGCAGCACCGCCAGAATCAGCAGCGGGCGATCGCCAATATTCTGCCCCAGAAACAGTTTGACAAATGTCAGGTACAGGCCGATCAGCACGCCGATAGCGCCGGTCGCCAACCCCAGGCCGCCGAAGATTTGCAGCGGGCGGGTGCTGTAGCTGAGGATAAAGCGCACGGTAATCAGATCGAGCATGACGCGGAAGATGCGCCAGATACCGTACTTGCTCTTGCCGAAACGCCGGGCGCGGTCGTTCACCGGCACTTCGGTGACATTGACGCCAATCGACGACGCCACCGCCGGGATAAACCGGTGTAGTTCGCCGTAGAGGTGAATGTTCTTCACCACGACTTTGCGATAGGCCTTGAGTGTGCAGCCGTAATCATGCAGCACCACGCCGGTAGTCGAGGAGATGAGCCGGTTCGCCGTCATCGAAGGCAGGCGGCGGCTGAAGAAGGGTTCCTTGCGGTCTTTGCGCCAGCCGCTGACAATATCGTAGCCTTCGTTCATTTTGTCCAGCAGCTTGGGAATATCGCGCGGGTCGTTCTGGAGGTCAGCATCGAGCGTGACCACAATGTCGCCGGCTGCCGCCTCGAACCCGGCGGAAAGCCCGGCAGTCTGCCCGTAATTGCGGCGGAACTGAATAATCTTCCAGCGCGCGTCGCGTTCATGAATCGCCTTCAGACGCTGAAAACTGGCATCCTTGCTGCCATCATCAATGATGATGACCTCATAATTGGTGTCGAGTGAATTGAGCACCGGGGATAATTCCTCGTACAACGGCTCAATCGAATCCTGCTCGTTATACAGTGGGATCACCACCGAAAGATCAACCTTGTTGGACATCTACTCCCCCTTGCTCCAGAGGTAGTCGCTTGTTCGCCTGCAACCACAAATAACCCAGCAGCCCGGTCAGGATAGCGACTACAATCTGGCAGGCATGCAGAAAGAAGCCAATCGACGCCGCCTGCCCCACATCAAAACCGGCCAGCGTCACCAGTCCGAACGTCCATCCGCCCTCGATCATGCCCAGCCCGCTGATCGTCGCCAGCGGCAGCGCTTCGGCCAGCATGACGATACTCACCGCCGCCAGCAGCAGACCGGGGTTCGCCTCAACCCCCACCCCATACAGCAGCACCAGATAAAACAGCGCACTCATGCCGTAGGTGAAAAGCGATAAAAACAGGGTCGAAGCGAAAATGCGCGGGTGACGCGTGCGATCAAACGAAGCGGCCAGCGCGTTCAGCTTGTCTTCGCCCAGCGCAGTCAGGCGCGGGCTGTTCAGCCGCTGGCCAACGCGCCGCACCAGTCGTCCCGCCAGATGCAGCAGTGGGCCGGAAAAATACAGCATGCACAGGCAGACCGCCGCACTAACGATCACCACCAGCAGCGCCAAACCGGGCGGCAGGTCAATCTTGTCCGTTGCCAGCAGCAGCGACGCCCCGCCAATGACAATCACCATGAACAACTCGAACAGGCGCGACGACACGAGGCTGGAAACCCCCTCGCGCAGCGGCTGGTTGAGGTGCTGGCGCAGCAGGACGACGTACGAAATCTCGCCGGTTTTGAGGGGCAGCACCCGCACCAGGAAATTGTGATACAGCACAATCGGATAAAATATCTCGATGGGAATGTCATGGCGGCCCAGCAGGGTCCGAAAGCGCAGCAAGCGGAAGAAGTTCAGCAGCAGATAGCAGGCCGCCGCTGCCAGCAGCGTGCCCACCGGTACGCTGGTCGCCATCGCAGCAAAACTGTTGAAATCCACTTCGCGCAGCAGGATAAACGCAATCGTAATGGAAACGGCCAGCCCGACAAGTTGCCAGACGAGCTTTCCCGGTTTGAGGCGAGTGACCATAGGGGTTCCTGACTCAACGCATACCAGCGCAATACTACCACCGAAGCGACAAAATCAGAAGTGCCCAAATACTCGTTGATTTTGAACATCTGTACTAAAATCAATGGTAGAGAAACTGCAATGGGTGAGTGAATCATGACGGACGAGAGCAAGATCAGCAAAAGTGAACTGCTGCAAAAGATGCAAACCGGCTGGAGCGCGCTGCAAACGTATATCCGGTCGCTGACCGAAGCGCAGATGACTGGCCCAACCGACGCCGCAGGCTGGACCGTCAAGGACCACCTGATTCATCTGGCAATATGGGAAGACAGTATGAACGCGCTGCAGGCGAAACAATCACGCCGCGCATCGATGGGGCTGGATGACGAAACATGGAACAGCCGTGACTTTGATCGTATGAACGCTGTCATCCAGCAAAATCACAAGGACATGCCGCTGGCGGATGTGCTGCAACGCCACGCCGATGTGCATCAACGCCTGTCGGATACCATCGAAGCCCTGCCCGAAGAAGACCTGTACAAACCCTACTCACACTACCAGCCCGATTCCCCGCAGGACCGCCCGGTCATCGGCTGGCTGGTGGGCGATACGTATGAACACTATGCCGAGCATATGCCCTGGATGGATGCCATTGTGAAATGAGCGGTACAGCAGGTTAGCCCATCAGGAAAACCGTATTTGATGGGATCAAGGTCAGGTGTCATTGATTTTGCGACTTATACCTCTATGGGATTGAAGCCACCGTGCAGACGAGCGAGAGGGGCAGATATGTTGACTGCCCCCGCAGAATTTCGCATCACGCCTGATCGTAGGCTGCCTTCAGCTTGCTGACTTCGATTTTGTGCATTTGCAGCATGGCCTGCATCACACGCCCGGCTTTGGCAGGGTCCGGGTCGGCCAGCATTTCGCCCAGCGCTTTGGGGATTATCTGCCACGACAGGCCAAATTTGTCTTTCAACCAGCCACATGGCGCTTCCTCACCACCATCAGCGGTCAGCTTCGCCCACAGGTCATCGACTTCGGCCTGCGTTTCGCAGTTGACGTAGAACGAAATCGCCTCGGTAAATTTGAACTGCGGCCCGGCGTTCAACACCATGAATGCCTGATCTTCCAGCCGGAAGGTGGCAGACATCAGCGTCCCGGCAGGCATCGGCGCACCTTCGGGGTAGCGGCTGATATTGAACACCTCGGAATCTTCGAAGATCGAGGTATAAAAATTAATCGCGTCTTCGGCGTTGTCATCAAACCAGAGAAAGGGGGTAATTTTCTGCATGGGATACTCCTGCATTTGGTATGCGTGAACATGAGTATCCTAGCCTAATCACAGGCGCTTGTATTGTACAAAATGGCAAACCTGAACCGGGTCCACTGTTATGAAGCGTCTGTGTCTCCTGCAACGAGCCACACAAACTGATACGGCTGCAAGCGCACATCGCCAGCGGCCAGCGCTGTGCCTGTCACCAGATCAACCGCGCCCCCGGCGGTCGGCCAGTAGACATCCAGCACCGCACGGCTGACCGTCTGCTCAAAGTCGGAGAAGTTCGCCAGCGCCAGCAGCTGCCGGTTGTGGACATAGCCCAGCACATGCGCATTGCCCGTGTCGAAGAACAGGGTACGGTTGCCCGCGAAAACCGGATTCGACTTGCGGATCTGAATCAGGCGCTGCAACGGCTGGAACACACGGCCTTCCAGCGTGCTGGCATCGTGGCGCTTGTCGGCGCGCGCCCAGTCGAACGCCGGACGATGTACCCAGCGGTTGTCATCGGCTTTTTGGGGGACGTCGTGGTAGCGGTAATCATTGCGCGTGGCGATCTCATCCCCCAGATAGATCAGCGGGATGCCACCTGCGCTGAGGATGACGCTGTGGATCAGCAACACGCGGCGGATTGCATGTTCGATGTAAGTGGCATTCTCCTGCGCGATCCCCTGCTCCAGCCCGGCCAGCGACGCCCCCATGCCACAGATGCGCATATCGCGCGTGATCGGGTTGAAGTTGAACGGCACGCCGGTCGCAAAGCTACCGGGGAATTGCCCGGTATAGAACTGGTTCAGAAACTGGCGATGATCGAAGCCGTTGATGCCGATTTCGGCGGCGTCTTCGTCGGCAAAGCTCCAGCCGATGTCATCATGCACGCGGACATAATTCACCCACGCGCAGTCCGGCGCGATCTCGAAGCGTTTGCTCATCGAGTGGCGCAGCAGCCTGACCTCGCGGGTTGCCAGCGCTTCCCACAACAGGGCCATCATCGTCGGGTTGTAGGAGATGGGGCATTCATCGCTGCTGATGTAGCTGGCGACGTTATCCGGGTGAACAATGGCCTCTGACTTGAAGATCATGGCCGGGGCGGCGATGCGAACCAGTGCGTTATATGCCTGTATGATCTGGTGCGCCTGCGGCAGATTTTCGCAGGTTGTGCCCAACTGCTTCCAGACAAACGCCACCGCATCCAGCCGCAGCACCTCGACGCCTTGATTTGCCAGAAACAGCATTTCTTCCAGCATGGCGGTGAACACAGCGGGGTTGGCGTAATTCAGATCCCACTGAAAATGGTTGAACGTCGTCCAGACCCATTTGCCCAGGGTAGCGTTCCAGGTAAAGCTGCCCGGCGATTGTTCCGGGAAGATTTCGCGCAGGTGGCGGCTGTACTGATCTGGCAGGGCGCGGTCGGGAAACATGCGGTAGAAGTCCTGATAATCCGCATCGCCTGCCAGCGCCTTCTTCGCCCAGACATGTTCGTCTGAGGTGTGGTTAAAGACAAAGTCGAGCACCAGGCTGATGCCCCGTGCGCGCAGGTCCGCCGCGAGATCCGCCAGTTGTGCCATCGTGCCCAGCGCCGGGTTGACCGTGCGAAAATCGCTGACTGCGTAACCGCCATCGCTCTTGCCTTCCGGCACGGCAAACAGCGGCATCAGATGCAAATATGTCAGGCCGAGTTCCTCGAAGTACGGCATTTTATCGCGGATGCCCTGTAAATCCCCGGCAAACAGATCGACATAACATACGCCGCCGACCATGCGCTCCCCCTGGAACCACGCCGGATCCGACTCGCGCTGCGCATCCAGCTCTTTAAGCGCTGCCGGGCGCTGCTGGTACAGCCGAACCACCGCGTCGAAGGTCTGCTGCACATGATAGTAGAAGTCATATTGATCGCCGTATAGGGCATAGAGCAACGCGAAAGCGCGGGGGAACTGGTCTTCCAGCCGCTGCACCAGCACGGCACGCTCACGCTTTTTCAGCTTGACAGAATCCAGCCGGGGCAGCAGCCGGCGGAGCGTTTTGCCCGCCTCGTGGGTCAATTGTTCAGGGGAAAGCATCAACCATATTTTCCTTGCATAGCGGCTACCCGTTTTCTTCCGAACCGAACCAAGTTTGCCGAACCTGATTGTACTGACCACCCTCCATAACTGCCAGCAGGGCCTTGTTGATCGGCTCGCGCAGCGGGCTGTCGCTGGGCAGGGCGATGGCGTACATCTCGGCTTCCAGCAGTGGGCCAATCACCTGGACAATGCCTTGCCCCTGATTGGCGGCGTAGTAGTTCAGGACTGGCGCATCATAAACAATGGCGTCGATCTGATCATCCACCAGCATCGCAAACGCTTCATCAATGGATTCAATCCGGCGGGCATTGATCCGCCGTTCCTGCAAATACGTATCCGCGCTGCTGTCGCTGACAGTCGCAATCCGCCTGCCGGAAAGATCATTAAGGACCAGTATGCGCTGTTCCAACCGCTGGATAGTCAGCACCGATGTCACACCAGCGGTGAAATTTGCAACCAGCACCAACCCCAGAAACATCCACATGATCGCCAGCAGCCGACCAAATGGCCCGCGGGGTGTACGATCGCCATAGCCAACTGTCGTCACGGTGACGACCGACCACCAGATCGCTTCGAGCATGCCGGAAAAATAGGCGCGGGGAAAATCTGAATCGTGCTGTCGTTCGATCAGCCAGAAGATATGCGCAATCACCAGAATAAACACCAGCATGATGCCGAGCAGTTCCAGCAGCACCGGTGAAAACATGGCGGCCAGCAGTTCGCGCAGCGGCAGGGCTGGCTCGTCGCGAGTCATGATCTGCATGCCAGATTCAAAGTACGAGTAAGAAAAATCCAGAAATTCTTCGCGTTCGCCGGTTATGCTGATTCCCCCGATTGCCAGATCGGCCTGACCCGACTCGACAGCCTGAAGCTGCTCGCCAATGGTATCGACCACCACAAACTCGTAATCCATCTCGGCCTGGCTGGCAATCGCACGCCACAGGTCGATGCTGAAACCGGAGAATTCACCCTCATCCAGCATGACAAAGGGGTGCAATTCCCGCACCACGACCTGCACCGGCGCATCGGGCGTCTGTGCCATCACCGGAAAGCCGATGCCCGCAAGCAGCAAGATCAGTAGGACCCAATGTTTCCACTTGAACAAGTGATTAACCTGTCTATTCGTTTCGGATTTCATCAGTTTACCAGCGGGCACAGCAGGCCAGCAAGCCGCCCTCTCGTCGTATGGGATTATCAATGAGGCATGGGCGAAACAGGGGAAAAACAAAAGGGCGACCTGTGCGTCGCCCCTGCAAAAGTCATCTCAAAGCAGATAGCATTTAGCCCTCAAACAGGTTTTCGCCCCGGTGCAGGCGGCGGGCGATCTGGAAGGTCTGGCCCTGCGCGCGCATCGTCGGGGCATGTGCCGCCAGATAGCGGGCAGCGGCGACCAGCACGTGCGTCCCGGCCTCGCCCGGCCCCAGCAGTTGATACTGGCGGAAAGCCGCCTCGACACACTGAATAGTGTGGAAGTCACGGTCCTCGCGCAGCAGCAGCTTGCCCAGCATCGCCAGCAGACGCGCCGGGTCCGCACCGGCATACAAGGAATGTGCCACCAACCGCCCGGCTTCGTTGACCTGCTGCTGGTTGTTCAGCAGTTCGGGCAGGTCATCCAGCGCGGGTGATGCACCGTTGGGCTGTGGCAAACGCGCCGGGGGAATATTCAGGAAGCGATCCAGATAGATGCTCATGGCGGCATCGAACACACCGCGCAGCAGTTCGGCAGATGGCGCCCGCCGCAAGCCTTGCTCGATGGCGTTGGCGAAGGTGAAGGTGTGCAGCGCCGTATCCCAGTCGCCAAATTCGTTGCTGGTGTGGAAACGGGCAATGCGCAGCGCCGCTGCATACGATACGGTCGACGCCAGTTCAACCGCTGTCGCCCCGGCCCGCAGCGCATCCAGCAGGGCATCAACACTGGCCTGCGGATCATCTTCCAGAAGCGTGTTCACCAGCGCATCACGTCCATTCCAGCCGCCGCGCTCGGTCGCCAGCCCATCCGGCAGCGCCGCAAACGCCCTGTCCAGGATGTCGATCAGATCAATCGGGTTGCGCCACGCGTTTGATTCTTCCATGCGGTTCGCCATCGCATAGCCGCGCACCAGACTGGTCAGCACCGGTTCGGCGTATTCCCATCCGGCCAGATCAAGCGCCTCGAAGGCCTTGTTGGTGAAATCCGCCGGGTGGCCGATCTGGATATAGCGATGATCCGTGACGGCGGCAAAGAGCATATCCGCCATTTGTTCCGGCGTGGCCCCGGCCCGCAGTGCCGAGACGATGCAGCGTTCTGCCCCTTCGTCGTCGCGCACTTCGATAAACTGGCGCAGCCAGAGTTTGAGCGTGGGAATATCCGCCGAGAGCGTCGGCAGCGGCTTGATGCCAAAACGGGGTGCGTTGCCGGCGGTTTCGCTGGCGACAGCGGTCAGGCCATGATACAGGCCGCGTGGGCGATCTTCGGGGTCCAGATGCGGCATCATGTTCATCAGACAGGTGAGGATAGTCAGACCCTGCCCCCAGCCGGTTTCACGGTAACGGGCACCAAATTCCAGCCCGACGCGGAACGGTTCGACCGCATTGCCGCCGTCATCCAGCAGCACCAGCGCCGCTTTGGCGATCACCAGCGAGATATTGCGCTCCAGCCCAACCTGCAAGCGCCCGCGATGGCGGTCTTTCGCGTCGCCCTGTGGGGATAAATCCACCCATACGCCGCCGTCGCGCACCTGCGTCGGGAATGCCGGAATATCGTCCGCCCACTGGTCAAATGTGCCGCCGCTGGCGAGATCGAAGCGGGCATGGTGCCAGTGACAGGTCAGGATGCCATCCTTGACCGTACCGCGATCCAGCGGAAAACCCATGTGCGGGCAGCGGTTATCGACGGCATAAATCTTGTCGCCATAGTCAAACAACACCAGCGTGTGCCCGTTGGCCTGCACGGTCAGACAGTTGGTTTGCTGAAGTTCCGCCAGATCAGCGACGCGAATAAAGGTCTCGGTTGTGGCAACCATCTTAAAAGCTCCTCTCGAATGAATGTTTCTTTTTCTGATGCCTATCACGACGATGGGAGCAAGGGCACAGGCCAATCCCTATGCCCCTTACTCGCGTTCATCGCTCAACGCCGACTCATTTTTTCTTCGATTTCGGACAGACGCTGATGCGCGACCATACGCTCGTACATGCGCCGCCGGTCCAGTTCGCGCGTCGACAGCATGGCAAGCTGCCCCGACTGATGCAGTGTAACGTCCGACGTCATAGAATGCGACTCGCCGAAAAGTGAACGCAACAGTTTCCCTAACATGATACATCTCCCTGTCCAGGTACCGGGCATCTCGATGGCCCGACCTGTCTACAAGCACCTGAATCAGCCGTTGACCGGATACGCACAGGCACTCAAATGTCACACACTAGCCATTCTAGGGATCAAGCGCCGAGAAATCGCCTTTTTAAGCACCGGCACAGGCACCTGCGGCAGCGGTACGGCCACCCATCGCAGCATCTTTGCCCGGCGATATCGGTCCGCGGCCTGACGCAAGTCCCGCCCCTGAGCGTGCGCCAGATGCCAGCTTGCATACCAGTTCGTGTACATGCCGTATCCTCTCTGGTTGACTGGTTCTACTATCGCAGAAAAGGCTGCACGGCACATCTGGCAGGGGGTCAGGTTGGTGATGTACAAAAGGACAGGTTCGAATCCATCAAAGGACTGATGGACTGCTTGATTGGTTCCAGACTTCCGCTAGTCTGAAAACAGCGTCAATGGTCAGAGGATATTGCCAAGCGCTGCTACAGGCGGACCCCTGTAGACGGAGGACTGATTATGTATATTCCGGCATCATTTGCAGAAACCGATGTCTCCAAACTGCACGCGCTGATGCGAGCGCATAATTTTGCTACGCTGGTCAGCAATGGAACACCGGCCCCTTACGCGACTCCCCTGCCCTTTCTGATTGACGAGCATCGCGGCCCGCAAGGCACACTGGTCGGCCATATGGCGCGCGCCAATCCACACTGGAAAAGCCTGTCCCCCGACCAGGACGTACTGGTGATTTTTCAGGGGGCGCACAGCTATATCTCGCCGCGCTGGTATGCGCCGCCATCGGTGGTGCCGACATGGAATTATGCGATGGTGCAGGCCACTGGCAAGCCATGCCTGATCCACGAACCCGACGCCCTGCGTCAACTGGTCACCGCGCTGGTCGATTTTCATGAAGGCCCCGGCGGACTGGCCAACATCGACGCCGCGTTTCCCGACGCGCTGCTGAAGGCTATCGTCGGCATCGAGATTCCGATTGACCGGCTGGAAGGCAAGTTCAAGATGAGCCAGAACAAAGCGCCGGAAGATCAGCAGGGCGTGATCGCAGCGCTGGAACAATCCAGCCGCGATGACGCACAGGCGGTGGCCCAGATCATGCGGACATATACGAAATAACCCGCAGGAACCTGACAAACCTCACCCTACTGGCAACAATGGATATGCTAAATTCTTATTTAGCTTACTCTAAATAGAGAGGCAGGATTTTATGTTGGAAAATTTGGGTGATGTATCACCCGTGCTGCTGGCGCTGATCGCCACTCTGTTTACATGGGGCGTTACGGCACTCGGCGCAGCCAGTGTGTTTCTCCCGATCAAATTCAACCAGAAATTGCTCGACACCCTGCTGGGCTTTGCCGGGGGTGTCATGATCGCCGCCAGTTTCTGGTCGCTGCTTTCCCCCGCGATTGCACTGTCCGAACAAATGGGGCTGATCCCCTGGCTGCCGCCGCTGGTCGGCTTTCTGCTGGGCGGTGTGTGCCTGCGCGGGATCGATCTCATTCTGCCCCATTTGCACCTGGGCGCAGCCAACGGCGAACGCGAAGGCATCAAAACATCGTGGGAACGGTCGGTTCTGCTGGGGCTGGCGATTACGCTGCACAATATCCCCGAAGGGCTGGCGGTTGGGGTCGCGTTCGGCGCGGTCGCCAGCGGCATCGAATCCGCCACAATTGCCGGGGCAGCGACACTGGCAATTGGCATCGGCCTGCAAAATTTCCCCGAAGGCATCGCGGTGGCCATGCCCCTGCGCCGCGAAGGTATGTCGCGCATGAAAAGCTTTGTCTACGGCCAGTTATCGGCACTGGTGGAACCCATCGCCGGGGTGATTGGTGCGGCAGCGGTACTGGCAGCCCGACCGATCCTGCCCTACGCGCTCAGTTTTGCGGCAGGCGCGATGATCTTCGTGGTGGTCGAGGATGTGATTCCGGAGGCTTACCGCGAGGGCCACATTGATCTGGCAACCGCGGGCGTGATGATCGGCTTCGCGGTGATGATGACGCTCGATGTGGCCCTGGGCTAGACAAAGCATAATCCGGTGCGCTGGTGCTTTCCCTATCAATGATGTGGTGAAGAATTTATGAGCCGTGCCACAGTCCATGTGCAATTGCCTTTTCGCTGATTTTTTGGTCTCCCTATCGCAGCATGACCATATGATAGAATCACGGTGTCGGAAACAT
>NZXX01000009.1 GCA_002702065.1 Anaerolineaceae bacterium | reverse complement strand
CATGTTGTACCAGTCGCTGTCGCATTCGTCACCCGCGCCGCTGCCCCAGCCATCTTCCTGATCGGGGTTGTAAGCATACGGGCAGTTGTCATTCGCCCCGGAGACACCATCTTCATCCGGGTCACCCGCCGGTGCTAACGAAGACGGATACAAGCCGCAGATCGGCAGTTCGAACAGGCCTGCCGCACCACCAGTCTCGTCGTTATAGATGGTGTAGGGGCCGCTGGTCGGAATCGTCAATGTCAGAATGTAAACGCCGGGGCCGGGTACAGGTTTGGTCGCATCCCCTGATGCCGGACCCAAATGCTTGAAGCTGATTTCAGCGCTGGGCCCACCGGCAGTCGCGGTATACCGGGTGGAAAGCACATCACCCTCATCAAACCAGTACGTGCCGGACCAACTCGAAACCGAGTCGCACTGACTTTCCATCGGATCAGCGGATACGACCCGTGTTTGAAAAACTCCACCAAGAAAAACCGCGCCCGTTATCAGGGTCGCAGCCAGCAAGAAAAAAGCCTTACGCATGGATCGAACTCCCTAAGTTGATTGAACATCACTTACAGGTTCGATCATACTCAAGACATGTATATATAATTAATTAAGAGTTGTCATATTCGTAATTTTTTCACACACCATAACGGTCTGAACTCCAAAAAACCGAAACGTAAACAGCATGGATTTGCCGGGGGAAATGGTATTGGGTTAGAGGTAATGGCGCACAATATCGGCAAGCTGGCGGGCACGGTGACGCATGGTATGTTCGTTGAGGACGCGCTGGCGGGCGGCTTCGCCCATCTTATGGCGTTCGGCATCGTGGCTCAGCAGGTAGCGATAACGGTCAAGCGCTTCTTCCTGCGAGTGCACAACGATGATTTCCTTCTCCGGCTCGAACCACAAATCCAGCCCTTCATAGGGGTTGGCGACGATGCAGGCCCCCATGCTGCTCAGCTCAAAGGGACGCGACGACGAAGACCCGTAAACGCTGGCATGGGCGCGGCGCGTGATGCACAGGTTGATTTTGCTGCGGCAGGCATATTCGCGCAGCTTGCTGAAGCTGAGATACGGCAGCAGTTCCGTCCGGCCCAGATCACCCAGTTTGGTGCCGCGCACCGCAAAACGGGCATCCGGCATTTTCTGCGACGGCTGCGCGATCATATCGTCAATCCACTGTGCCCGATACTCGCGTCCATGCCCGTAGAACATCACGTCGATGTCCTGTGCAGGCACATCCACAGGGCTGAAGACGTCCGTATCGACGCCATAAAAAATCGTGTGGGTCTCGCGCGCACCGAGGGCCTTGAGGTACTGCTCCCCACCCTGGCTGTTGCTGATGAACGCCGTGTATTCCGCCGGGTTCGCCCCCTGATAAATACGGAAACCGGAGGCAAAGCCGCTCATGTTGGGCAGGCTGGCGGGCACGTCGCCGTCGTAGTAGATCACCGGTTTGTGATGCTTCGCTTGCAGCGCTTCCGGCACGCCGTTCAGGTGGTTAAGCGGCGTGGTCAGGAAGATCACCGCGTCAATATCCGGCTGCTGCGTCAGGATACGGTCGAGATGCCGGTGCCACAGCGGCGCGACGGTGGTCTGGGCGAACTGGCGGACGAGACGATCAGAAGAAGACTCTTGGTTTTGTAGGGGCGATTCGCGAATCGCCCCTACGTCCGGACTAGGATTTTCATCCAACTGCACCGGCGGTTTTTCCCCGGCGAACCGGCGATACACATCACGCGCCGTCTTGAACGCATCGCCCTGCCACTGCGCCGGGTTGGGTTCGGCACGCCACCACAGCGACTCGATGGCTGGCCCCTGATACGGTGTGGCGATGACGTCAACGCCGACTTCATACAGCGCCTTGAGCAGCTGCCACCACGCCGGAGTCGCGCTGAAGGGCTGGGTCAGATCAAGCGAAGCACAAACAATGAGGAGTTTCATAAAAGCGAACCTGTTATTTCAACGAAATCCCGCACAAAGATATGGGACAAGAGGCACAAAGCTGCAAAGTGAAAACATTATTTTGCCGCTTGCAGTTCAGCACGGACTTTCATCAGGATGCGACCCAGATGATTTTCACCCACCCACTCACCAGCATGGGTATTCCACACCACGCCATAAAAGCGGTCATTCCAGTTGTTGCCCTCAATGAGCATGGCGTCGCCGGTTGCCAGCAGCTTTTCGCCTAGTTCCGGGTAGCGCGTGAACTTCTGCCGCACCAGTGATTCCATAATGTGCAGGCTGACATCGAACCAGTCGTCACGGCGCTTTAATTTGCGGCCCATGCGTTTGGCTGCGCTGGGCGTCTGCACGATGCGAATGGCACGTCGCTGGGCAAAGTCATGGGTTTTGGCAGCCTGAAAAGCGTGCTCGATGGTCAGATATTCAGCGCCTTCCATCTCGACAGGTGCCGCATAGAAGTTGGACAAAAAATCGTAATCGCCTCGGAAATCCGCAATTTCATGGTCCAACTTTGCCCCCTTGCCCTCTGGTTAGTTTACCCTTCGAACAGCCGCAGCAGCTTGAGCGCCACCTGTAAGTTGACCCGTGTACCGGGGTCGGACAGATCGCAGGCGCAGATTTCGCGGATACGTTCCAACCGGTAATTGAGCGTGCTGCGGTGGATCATGAGTGTTTCGGCAGTCTGGACGCCGTTACCACCTTCGTCCAGATAGGCTTCGAGCGTATGGAACAAATCCGCCTGATGCTCGTCAAGCAGTTTGCGCAGGCAGGGCACATACGGGTTGCTGCGCAGGCTGTCCGGCCCGGCATGAAACAACGTATGCAGATAGCCCAGATCAATGAAGCGGATAGTCTTGTCCGGCATCTTCAGCCGGCGGGCGATTTGCAGCGCTTCGTGGCATTGTTCATAGGCCAGGGGAACCTGCTCCGCGCTGGATTGCGTGGCGCTGATGCTGATGCGCAGGCCGCCACCATTGGCCTGTTCATGCACCTGTGCGGTGATCGTATCCAGATCGGCATCGTGCTGCGCCAGCATGACCACTTGCCCGGCGAACTGCCCCGCCACCACCGGCCATTCGTGCAGCGAGGCCAGCCGGTGAATGCGCCGGTAAATCTGAATCAGTTTCTGCCGGTCATCCGTATCGATCAGCAGCAGGCAGTAGGGCACGCTCAGGTCGATGCCAAAGCGCAGCGCCTGATCGGTCAGCACCGCCCCGCGCCCATTCGCCCCCTCGATCAACTGCGCCAGAAAACTGCCTTTCAGCGACGCCTCCGCGCTCTGCACGGCTTCCTGATGCAGCATCATCAAGGCCGCAATCGTCGCGCCGCTTTCAATTGCCATATGGTCGAGGTCGTTCAGCGGGCGATCATCGGCGATAATCCAGACATACCCGTAAATGTCGCCATGCACCACAATCGGCGCGAGAATACGCTCCATCTCCAGGCCAACATCCGGCATGGCGGGTATCGAGACAGGCCGCAGCGTCCGCCGGATTTCGCCCAGCACGTCGCGGTCTTCCAGCGCCTGCACCAGCCGGGGGTCTGTGCGCCCTTCGCTGAGCGTATAACGTCGTGCCTCATCAAACAGGGTGATATTGGCGCTTGCCATCGCCTCGAAGCGTTCGTTCTCGATGCTGATCGACTGGCCGATCAGGTCCGCCAGCGTCGCAGCCAGCTGGCGCAGGTCGCCGCCATCCAGCACGATCTGGGTCAGCACCCGATGAATCGTCAACGCCCGTGTGACCTTCGCCATGTTTTCCTGGGCGATGTGTTCGTTGGCGGCACGGGCCATGTCGATAAAACGTGAGTTGTAGGAGATTTCGATCAGGGGGAAGCTGTGCTGTTCGGCCACTTCGCGCAGCTGCGGCGGCGCATGATCGACCGTATTGCCCACCGCCAGCACCATCGCCGCCACACCCCGGTCCACCAGCGCCTGCATGTAATCCCGCTGCCCGGCCTGGTCGGGTGGCAGGTTGATATAGGTGGTCAGTACCAGCTCGCCGCCATTCAGCCAGCGCGCAGCATCCGGCACGCCCACCACATGCACCCAGCTTACGATATGATCGAGTCCACCTGTTCCAGCAACTACCTGTGCGCCAGCAAACGCCGGTAATTGCAATGCATCTGCAACAGTCAGCATAGAGTCCACAAACGAAAAAACATCCCGTCCATCAGGGATGTTATTCTATCATGCAGCACGCCACAAACGCAGAGCAATTTAGCGGGTGTGATTCGCCAGCGGCTGCGCATCCACCGCGCTGCTCAGCCAGTTTTGCAGGATGTCCACCATCTCCTGGTTAAATGTCCATAGCCCTTCGAAGCGCCGCGAAGCATCCGGGTCATCAATCTGCGTGCGTTCGTTGGAGCACAGCGCGCTGTTGAACTGTGGCCCGGCAGAGATGACAAACCATTCTTTGCTCAGGTAGTCATTCGGGGCCAGCGGCACATAAACCACTCTCTCCAGCGCAGGCAGCTCGACATCCGGCACACCAAAGACATAAACGGACTCGGCAAAGGGGATGATTTCCCGGTAGCGCTGCACCTGTGGCAGCATCTTGCTATATCGCTGAAAACCCACAAAGATGCGGTTGCGCGCCCGGTTGAGCCGTGTGGCGTCCTCAATGGTGTAACTGATGCGCGTCATGCTCGCGCGGTCGCGCAGCGTAAGTGGTTCCTGCTGAATACGCTGCAACAGTTGGTAAACCGAAAACGTGGAGTCGATGGTGATGGTCACTTATTTTAGCCCTTACGGTTATGGTGTGATGACGATCTCACCATAAACAAGCGAGCTAAATAGAACCTGAGAACAAGGTGAATATTTCTAAAATTACAATGCAAGACACCCGAAAGGGCATGGAATCATATGGGCAGAAAATCGATACGATTTTCCCATTCGTGCGCTTCACTGGCACCAAGTATGGCTTGCAGGTCATCAATGACGGTAGCAATTGGCAGCGTGTCGCGAACCAGAATAACACCTGCCATCGGGATGCCTTGTTCAATGAATTCGACAGCATACTTTGTCATGGTTTCGATGTCATGAGTCAGCAAAATACGATCTTCTGCGGCAGCCCATTTCAACACGGCTGTATCGTGTGCGCCGTATAGCTCTGTATCCTGTACGCGCACGATATCGACATCGGCTTCACGCGCCCGCAGACCCCGGACAATTTTGCCGTTGAAATTCTTATCCACCAGAAAGCGGATCATTGATGTTTTTTCTGGTCGTCTTTATAGGCACGCAGGCGCGTTCGCAGGTCACGGGCTTCTGGCGTCAGATTCGATTGCATCTCATGGATGATCTGTTCGACCTGTTCATCACGCTGACGCACATAAGCGTCAACCGCCTGCCGGTTTGCGAGATAATAAGCGACCACTGCATAAACATCGGAAGTCGTCAGGCTTGGGAAACTATCGACAATGCCTTCCGGTGTTTCGCCGAGGTAATAGGCATGGATGATCTGTTCCAGCCGGACGCGCGATTTCCCAACACGAATCACACCTTCTTCATCCGTGTGTAGAGGAATAGTTATGGTCGGGGCTGCAGGGATCATCCATCAGGCCTTTCCTAATGAGCGGTATCCCCACCATTTTAGCATGAATAAACGCAGGATTGGTACGTTTTGAACACCGATAAAATACCCTTCCACCTAAACAATCAAACAAAAAGAGGTGCTTGAGATGCACCTCTTTGTACGGTCAATCGTTGCGGACGTACTAGTCGACACCACGCATACGGGGGTCCAGCGCATCGCGCAGACCATCGCCCAGAAAGTTAAAGGCGAACATGATCGAAAACAGCGCCAGCGCCGGAAACAGAGCCTGATGCGGGTAGCTGCCAATTGTCCGCGACCCATCCGAAATCATCATACCCCAGCTTGGCGTTGGCGGGTTGACGCCCAGACCAATAAAGCTGAGAAATGCTTCGGTCGCAATGTAGGACGGGATCGTCAGTGTTTCTGCCACGACAATCGGCCCCAGAATATTCGGCAGGATATGCGACGTCACGATGCGCCGGTTGCGTCCGCCGAGGGCGCGTGCCGCTTCGATATATTCTTTTTCACGGACAGACAACACCTGCCCGCGTGCCAGCCGTGCCATGCCCATCCAGGATGTCAGGCCGATGCCGATGAAGATAAACAGCATACCGCCCGAACTGGAATCCAGACGCCCCAGCACCGCGGACAGTGTACCCGGCTCCGGGTTGGCAAAGCCGGTGCGGAAAAACGTCATCAGCAGAATGACGAACAGCAGCGTCGGGAAGGCGTACATCAGGTCGACAATCCGCATCAGGAAGTTATCTACCCGCCCACCGAGATAGCCTGCCAGCAGACCTACCGACAAGCCAACGGCCAGCGCTGCCATCGGGCCAATAAACGCCACCGCCAGCGACACCCGCGCACCGTAGATAATCCGGCTGAGCAGGTCGCGCCCCAGGTTATCGGCCCCCAGGGGATAATTCGAACTGACGGTGACAAAGCCGCCGTCATCCTTGGCAACCATCTGAGGGAACATGTCAATCACCCAGCGCGGAGCGGCATTATTGTCCGCCAGCACCTGAATATCGTAGGGCTTGGGCGCCAGCAAGGGTGCCAGAAACGCGACGATAATCCAGAACAGGATCACGATCAGCCCCATTAAGGCTGGTTTATTCCGCCGCAGCCGCTTCCATGCGTCCGCCCACAAGCTCTCCCCTTTTTCATACTGGTTCAGCTTGCTTACCCGGCTCCCCTGTTTTGCAGTTTCCTGCGATTGTTGGTTTTGTTCTGCAACAGCCATTCACGTTTGTCCTTCAAACCTAATCAAACCGGATGCGGGGGTCCAGCCAGGCGTACATAATATCAACCAGCAGATTCGCCAGAATGAGGACAAAGGCGTACAGAAGCAGAGTCCCCATGATCACCGGGTAATCACGTCCGGTAATGCTGGTGACAAAGTACCTGCCCATACCAGGGATACCAAAGATGGTTTCGACCACAAATGTCCCGGTGACCAACGCAGCAAAGAGTGGTCCGAGCACGGTCACCACCGGAATCATACTGTTTTTAAGCGCATGGATAATCACAACGCGACGTTCGGCCAGGCCTTTGGCACGCGCTGTGCGGATATAGTCCTCGAAAAGCACCTGCAGCAGGCTGGCTCGCGTCAGCCGGGCGATCAGGGCGGAGCTGGCAAACCCCAGCGCGAAGGCCGGCAAGATCATTTGGCCCGCAGTGCCCCAGCCAGAAGCCGGCAGAACTTTCATTTGTACCCCAAAGATATATTGCAGCACAGGGGCGGTAATAATAACGGGAACCGACACACCCAGCACCGCGATGCCCATGCCGGTGTAATCGTAGATGGTGTTGCGCTTGAGCGCTGAAATAATGCCCAGCGGAATGCCAATCGCCATGGCGATAACCACCGCCACCGAACCGAGTTCAAATGATATCGGCAGGTTTTCGCGGAAAATATCATTGACCGACCGGCTGCGGGATTTATAGGTTGGGCCAAAGTTCACCCATTTCAGATAGGCTTCTTCGCCCATAAACGCGGGTAACGGGGCATCGATCAGGTAATCATGGGCAGATGACGGTGTCTGCCGTCCGTAGGTAATACGGGGCAGGATAATGTCGCCTATATAATTGATATACTGCTCATGAAATGGCGCATCAAGGTTGTATTTTTCGGCAAGAACCTGTTTGGTTCGTTCTGGTAACGGCTTTTCTTGATCGAAGGGACCGCCAGGTACGGCATGCATGAGGGTAAATACAATAAGCGAAAGCACAAATAACACCAGAAACATCCACAAAACGCGCCGTATAACAAATGCGGCCATCGGCAAGACCTCTCTTTCAAACTACCAGATTGGGAACTGACGGGAGAATGGACAGGGGCGGTAAACCCCTGTCCATGGGTACTTCAGGGAATTACTGTGTGATGTCCCAATCTTCCAGCGCCTCGCGGCCAATGACCGAGAAGGTGCGTTCGACATAAGGCTTGTTCATCTGAACAGCGGTGTACCAGTAGATCGGGATGATACCGACCTGCTCGTTCACCAGGATGTCTTCGGCCTGCGCATACAGGTCACGGCGAACCTCGACGTCGGTTTCGGCACGGGCCTGGTCGACCAGCGCATCGAAATCGTCGTTGAAGAAGTTCGGATCGTTCTGCTGCGACTGGGAGTAGAACACGCCGCGCAGGAAGTTATCCGCATCCGGGTAGTCCTGGCACCAGCCACTGCGGTACAGCTGCGGAGCTGCTTCGCTCAGGCTGCTGAAGTAGGTCGATGGTTCACGGGCACTCAACTGCACCTCGATACCCAGTTCGGTCGTCCACATCTGCTGAATAGCCTGCATGATGGCGGCATGACCGGAGGAGTCATTGTAGGCCAGGGTGATGGTTGGGATGTCGGCTGCCGAAGCAACGCCCAGTTCTTCCAGAGCCAGCGCCAGTTCTTCCTGGGCCATGGCCGGATCGTAGCCGATGCCGGTATCCGGGTTGGTTTCCAGGGTCGGGGCGGCTGCCAGACCAGGACGTGCGAACCAGCGGGCCGGGATCTGGCCACCCTTGGTCACGTTGTCAACAATGGACTGACGATCAACGGCAAGCGACAGGGCGCGACGCAGGTGGACAGACTCGCCAACCACGGCTTCTTCCTGGTTAATGCCGATGTAGTAGGTGCAGGGGCTGCTGCCGATGTACAGTTCCTGGCCCATCGTCGCATCAGCGCGAATACGGTCCAGTTCTTCCAGCGGCGGATTGATGGCGTCCAGCGTGCCAGCCTGATATTCAGCAAACTGGGTCTGCGGGTCCAGCAGGTGGAAAACGACCTCATCCAGCGAAGCCTGCGGGATATATTCGGTCCCCGGCCAGAACGGGTTCTTCACAACGGTGATGCTTTCGTCGTGCGACCAGTCGCTCATGATGAAGGGGCCATAACCCTGAATACAATCGGGTTCGGTCCAGCTGTCACCACATTCTTCGATCGCCCACTGCGGAACGGGGTTGACCATCCACAGACCATAGATGTTGGTGGCGAAGCTTGCGGCCACGGGCGAGGTGATTTCGAAGGTGTAGTCATCGATTGCAGCAACGGCCAGGTCTTCCGGAGCAGCTTCGCCAGCCGTGACCTCGACGCCATTGACGACGAATTCCGCCGGGACATAGGCGTAGGTGGAGGCGGTTTCAGGATCGAGCACACGCTGCCATGAGTAAACCACATCATGTGCGGTCACATAGCGCGGGTTGCCTTCATCATCCATCACCTGTTCAACTTCGCCGCTGTCGGCGTTGTAACGAACCCAGGGGATTTCAGGAATAATATTGAAAGTCCAGGTCAGGCCATCTTCCGAAGTGGTCCAGTCGCTGGCGATACCCGGAATAACATTACCGGTTTCTTCATCCTGTGTGGTCAGGCCGATATACATGGTACGAATAATCTGATTACCCTGGCTGGCTTCATTCAGGTTGGGGTCAATCGATTCAGGATCGCCGCCGACCATCGAAATGCCAGTGTGCAGAACTTTCATGTCCTGTGCCTGTACGCCAACAACCAGTGTCAGCAATACGGCGAGTACCATGAACAACCCTACATACCTGCTTTTATTCATAAAACAAGCCTCCTCAGTTCTTTCATTTGGATAATCTAAAGCGCCTCTGTTTGGTTGTGTGCGCTAACAAAGGTACTCCAATCATACCCATTGCGTTCAAAATTTGCAGGGGGAATGTGTCAGATTGCCCAAAAAAAGCATTACAGTGGGTACGTTGGGTTATGGCAAAGCACACTGATCAGGGCTTGATTTCCGACGGCGGACGGACCAGATCAAAGCGATCATGTGTCCGCACATAACCGGAACCTGTCATGCGCCCGATGGGTCGATAGGCGTCAAAATCGACATAATTGCCCTCGCCGTACACCGCGTCATCCACGTGCAGCAGCGTCACGGTGCCAATGATAATCGACCCGCCGCCCGGTTCCGTGCTGATGGTGACAATATCGTGCAGCTTGCATTCGAAGTAGATCGGGGTTTCGGCCACATGCGGCACACGCACCGTGCGTCCCGCTGCTGCTGTCAGCCCGGCCCGTTCGAACTCGTTAACATGGGGGGGCACATCCGCCGCCGTGATATTCATCGCATCGGCCAGTGCCTCGGTGACAAAGTTGATCACAAATTCGCCGGTTGTCTCGATATTCCGCTGCGTGTCTTTCAGCTTGTCCGGCGCTGTGCCGCGCACGCCAGAGCAAAACAGGACGGTCGGCGGGTTGCCACAGACGGCGTTAAAAAAACTGAATGGGGCGAGGTTGGGTATGCCATCCGTATCGACGGTACTGACCCACGCGATAGGACGCGGGACAATGGCGGCAGTCATCAGCTTGTAGACATCGCGTTCGGGGTGAGAATCCGGCAGTAGGTCGACCATGAATATCCTTTATAATGATTCGTCAAATTGAACGGCTGTGTAGCGCCCCAGCCTGCCAGCAGAGCACCCCGGTTATGATTCCGCAGTGGACAGCAGTTCAACCGCGTCGTCAATGCTATCCACAAAGCGCACATGCTGGACTGAACGCACGCCAATGCGCTCGCCCATTACACCAATCGCCCGGACAAAGCTGGACGCCCCCACTACAACGACCATCCCAAGATTCTCTTTGTGTTTCACATCTGCCGAGCGCAGCGCAGTAAGGAAACTGGGAGGGAGCGACCTCGTGTGGGTGAAATCCAGCACCAGGTGAAAAGTCCCGTCAATACGCATGACCAGGGACTCTATTTCATTGACCATCCGGTAAAAATCATCCAGCGTCCAGGGGGCCTCAAACGTAGTCAGGATAATCTGCCTGTCTTCGTCCAGCCAGCGCGTATGAATTGACATTGTCAGCTACTCCATCAGGTTGTCAGTAACTTGGGCATCACCCGGTCCATCAGGACAGCGGTATGTTCCAGTGCGGCGTAGTCATCACCGTACGAGAGAATATCCAACTGTGGGTCGAAACTCCAGAAACCGGCGATGTCGTACAGGTAGCGGATGTAGGTGTAGCAAATGCCCAGTACAATCCGTGAGTAAATGCTGTAAGCCATGTACGGAAAAAAAAGGATCACGCCGCGATCATGGACGTACAGCACAATGCCCAGTTCCGCATTGGGATAATGCAGTTCCACGTCGTTGGCCGGCCCCTGAACAGGCACCAGCGTTTGATCGAGGCGCAGCAGCCGACGCGCTAACGCATGGGGTTTGAGCTTGCAGACAGGCCAGTAAGCCTCCGGGTGATCATTGCGCTCCCCGTTCTCAAACAACCATTCCAGCATCGCAGGGGTTAGTTCCCCGGTTTTGGGGACGTATAAGTGAATCTCGTAGATCATGCCTAATGGTCAGCAATCGGTCAACGGCAAATCAAATGGTCCAGGACCTTTGCCTATGCAGTATACAGCGCAGTCGGGCACGCGGGCAATCAGGCCGTTGGAAACTGAAAGGCGGCGGCGAACTGCTCGAACTGGTCTGGGCTGCCCTGCCTGATCCATACATCGTTTTCGGCGACAGATGCGCATAAAATCGACTGGATAATGCCTTTTATGGGACCGCTGATAATCAGGTCCGGCTGCTCGGCGGGGCCGGGCCGCACTTTTAGCTGCCCATCGCGCAGTTCAGCGTGGAAGATTTCATGATCGACACGGACCTCGCACACCATGTCGGTATGGGAGCTATTCGTGCGATCAAACAGCAGGTTGAATGCGTGCATGGCGGGCACCGTGCCCATGAAATCATCTTCCGGCGGCGGCATCTCGACATAGGTCATACCCCACCGCACCAGCCCCATAATCGTATCCTGCAAACCGCGCCCGCGCTCGGTCAGTTCGTAAACGGTTGAACTGGCCGGTGGTGGCAGGGTGCGCTGGGCGATAATACCGGATTGTTCTAGCTCTTTGAGGCGCTTCGCCAGCAGGTTGGTGCCGATCCCCGGCAGGCCGTTGAGCAGGTCCGTATAGCGGCGTGGCCCGAACAACAGGTCACGGACAATCAGCAGGGTCCAGCGTTCGCCGATGACATCCAGGCTGTAAGCCAGCGGACAGTATTGATGATAACTACGCTTTGTCATGCCGGTGAGTATATCAGACGCGCGAGGAGCCAATCAAGACACCCTTTCACTTTTTCAATGCAGCACTTCAAAAAGATATATTCAGGATTTTTGGACTGTTGAAGATGAGAAAGCGTTTCACGACGTAAACCGTGTCGGACGAGTTGCGATCCTCGTTGCTCGGTCAGGGCCGCTTGCAAGGTGCGATTGTGCCATTCGGAGGTTTGATTCATGACGATTTCCTTTCGTTTACTGGACGGTGCAACGAAAACAGAGCGAGGAAGGGTACAATTTACATGGACATTTAGATCGGATGAGTTTAGATGCGCTATTGGTTTGCTTTCGTATTATTGATCCTTTCGACAAATCGAGTTGTTCCTCAAGATATTGCCCAATTTGACCCGATTTCTACTGACAACGCGGCGATGCTAGAGGAAGTGGGCATTCTGGGTCGCGGCAGCGCCAACACGCTCGACTGGCATCCGGATGGCAAACTGCTTGCCGTTGGTAGCTCCACCGGTGTTTGGCTGTTGGACGAAGTCCTCGAAATTGTTGCAGAGACTCCCGTTAGGCAATCCATCACGGATCTTGCCTGGAGTCCAGATGGTTCTCGAATTGCTCTGGTGAGTAGCGAAAAGGGGAGATGCACAGTTCAAATTTGGGATGCCGATTTTGTGGTACAAGAGCTTTCACTCGCCAAGTGCGGCATAGAAGTTCGCTGGAAAGCTTCAGGAGATCATTTGGCAGTATTTGATTTCAATACACTTGGCCGCACCAGTAATCAGGTTCTTTTGATTGATGTGATGACTAAGGAGATACTGATTCTGCCCGGTCAGGATGGTGCATGGTCACCGACGGGTGACATCCTGTTTACCCAGCTTCGACCTACGTTCACGTATTTTGATACGCCAACGATTTACGCCTGGGATAGCACATCTGGAGACAGACTTTTCTCACTAGATATTTCAGATATTGAGTCGAGCTATGTATTCTGGGGAATTGATGACCAGACGCTGGCAATACACTGTACTTCATACGATGAAGACTCAGATCGTGTCAGCTTAGGTATATGCAGCCTCGATGTACGCAGCGGTGAGTCAAGGCTTTTGACCGAGGTTTCTGACTTCTTTCTGGGAGAGTGTATTTGTATTTATACGTTTGGTTGGAATGATGACATCACACTGCTGGCCTACGTTTACGATAGACTGACACCCGGATTTCTCAGCTCTACCATTGTCATCAATGCAACTACCGATGAATCCGACTATGTTGGTCGTGGTGAAGTCTTCGACTGGAAGCCTGCTTCGAATCAGATTACAACTATTCTGGGTAACGGTGAGTTAAGCACTTATGATGCTCAAACGGCGGAAGTCACTGCATCCAGTGAACTCTTTACTGCACCAATCAGCATGATCGCGATAAGACCAGGCACAGATCAGATTGCAAGCGCGAGTTTCGGTTATGAACAGGACACGCGTATTTGGGAATTTCGGCATTCCTGGCTTGACCCGTTGTTGTCCTTTTACATTGAGCCTGGGGAAATAGCAGACTACACACCGGACGGCAAGGAACTGATTGCGGGTGGCACTGTCGGCACGGACATTGTGATAAACCAGAACGTGATCGCCCTGGATGCAGACACCGCCAAGTACACACGCGACATTGAAGGTTTTTATGACCAGGGAGACTCACCGCCCAGGCGTTTCTGGAATGCCGATTACACCGAGTATGCAGAGGTGGTTAGGGACGGGTCAATCTTACTTCCAAATGCTGTCAGCATTCAGACATCCAATGTTCTTGAAGACGTATCCTGGAGTCCTAACGGCTCTACAATTGCTACAGTCGAGCGAGTGCCTGACGATTATAGCTTTGACATCCGCACCTGGGATGCCACTACAGGCGAAAACATCAATTCCTATACAAGCGGGATGTTTGCCTATCGAGGATTGGTCTGGAGTCCGGACAGTTCAAAAATAGCGGTATTGCTTGAACATCCGACAGGATCTAATGTGTATATTCGAGGATTGCGGGTGTTCAGTGTGATACCTGGAGAGCGATACGAGTTTGATCGGCATGATTATCAGGTCTTCCTTGATGTCAATACGTACCAATATCTCCTACAGGCCAAAGCCGCCTGGAACAGTGACAGCACTATGCTGGCTGTTGCGGTAATGGATCAATTGCAGATTCATGATCTTCAAAGTGAAGGCGAACCGCTGGTCACCTTGCCCGCTTACGAAGTCACCGATCTGGAGTGGTCTTCAGACAATCGTTTTATTGCCGGTGGAAGCGAGGACGGCACAATCCGCCTCTGGGCTGTGCCGTTGGAAGGCTAAACAAGGAAAAGGGAGAGCCTTGGACTCTCCCTTGCTGTATCCATACGATCAGGCGAACTTTTCCGGGTAAATCTCGCGGGCCAGCGCTTCTTCCTGAGTGACCATATCACGCAGAATTTCCAGCCCTTCATTCCAGAAGTTGAGGTCGGTCAGGTCCACGCCAACTTTCGCCAGAATCTGATCCGGCCAGTCGGACCCGCCAGCCGCCAGCACATCGAGATACGCCGGGACAAACTCCGCCCCGCGTTCCTGATAGATTTTGAACAGCGCCAGCACCAGCAGTTCGCCAAACGAGTAGGCATAGACATAACCCGGCACTTGCAGGAAGTGCGGCACATAGCTCCACCAGATGCTGTAATCATCGCGCAGGTTGACGCTGCCCTCGAACATGGCGCGCTGCGTCTCCATCCAGATTTCGCTGATGCGCTCGGTGGTCAGTTCGCCTTCGCTGCGGCGGGCATTGTGCAGGCCATCCTCAAAGCGGTTCATGGCGATCTGCCGGAAGACAGTGGCAAAGGTATCCTCGATCTTGCGCGCCAGCATCGCCAGCCGGGCTTCGGGGTCGGGTTCGCGTTCCATCATGTCGGTGAACACCAGCATTTCGCCAAAGGTCGAGGCCATTTCCGCCGTCGTCAGCGGGGTCGACGCATTCAGCAGGCCCTGCGCTTCGGACGCCAGATACTGGTGGACGCCGTGCCCCAGTTCGTGCGCCAGAGTCGAGACGTCGTTTTCGCGCCCGGTGTAGTTCATCAGAATGAAGGGATGCGCAGAAGGCGGCCCACCTGCCGAGAACGCCCCACCGCGTTTGCCCGGTTGCAGTGCCGCGTGGATCCAGTTCTGATCGAAGAACAATTGCGTGATTTCGGCCATGCGCGGGCTAAACGCCTGATACGCGTTCATGACGATCTCGCGGGCTTCGTCCCACTGGAACAGCTTGTCGCTGGCCTTCACCGGCAGCGGCGCATAGCGGTCATAATCCGTTAGTTCGTCCAGCCCCAGCAGAATGCGCTTCAGGTTGTAGTGCCGCGCCACAATATCGTAATTGGAGGTCACCGCCTGCACCAGTGCGTCGACCACCTCGTCGGCGACCTTGTTGCTCAGGTTGCGCGATGACAGCCAGGTCGAGTACCCGCGCCGCCGGTCTTCAAAGAATTTATCCGCCGCCAGCACGTTGAAGATATAGGTCAGTTCCATCGCCCGTTGGCGCAGGCCTTCGGTCATCGCGTCCGCACCTTTGCGACGGATCTCGCGGTTGGCGTCCTGAATTTTGCTCAGAATCTGCGACTGCGTCAGTTGTTCGCCCTCGAAGGTGTAGCGGGCCGCGCCCATCACCTGGCTGAAGAAACGCCCCCACGCGCTGCGCCCGGTGATCGCTTTTTCGACCAGCAGTTGTTCTTCCACTTCGCTCAGCTTGTAGGGCTTGTAGCGACGTTCCGCTTCCAGGTAATGTTTGAACTTGTCCAGGGTGGGGTCGGCCAGCAGCTTGTCGGCGGTGGCGTCGTCCAGTTCCAGCCATTCCAGTTCAAAGAACAGCAGCTTCTGTTCCATCTCGGCGTCGAATTCGGTCAGCTTCTGCACCAGCGCGCCGTACTGCGGGTTGTTGGTATCGGTGGCGTACAGCAGGTTGGCGAACAACCCCAGGCGATAGGCTTTGTCCGACAAAGCTTCCATTTCGTTCATGGCAGTCAGCAGTTCGCTGGCTGACAGGTCTGCCACCCGTCCACGATAGGTGTTCACGAAGGTATCGACCAGGTCACTGACTGCTGTGATGTCCTGCCCGATGGCCGGGTCATCCGGGCCGCTGTACAGAATCGACAGGTCCCAGACGATATTTTCCGCGCCAGTCTTCTGTTCCGCTGTTGCATCGACCATATGGTTGATCTCCGAAATCTGTTGTAATCGAACGGACCAATCGTACCGGATTAACAGCCGGGTTTCAATTTGGAGTATGGGCAACATTTAACAGACGATAAGCATTGCCTGTTTACACGACGAATTACGTTACAATCGGGTCATCGACAACCAGACGAAAGGGCCATGATGACAACCCCCATGAATGAAGCGGCAATTGTCGAACGGCTGCAAAAGCTGGACGGCTGGGAACGGGACGGCGGCACCATTACCAAAACATTCAAGGTCGACACCTATCTGGCGGGGCTGGCGCTGGCAACGGCCATTGGCACCGTCTGTGAAGGGCTGGACCACCACCCGGATATGATGATCGGCTGGCGCAAAGTGACGGTGTCGTTCACAACCCACGATGCGGGCAGCCAACTGAGCGACAAGGATTTTGCAGCGGCGGAAAAAGTGGAAGCCCTGGGGTATCCGCGTAAAAGCTGATGAATACGCTGCTGCGCATTTTCGGCTGGCCGCACGAACTGCTGCATGTGCTGGCGCTGCGCCTGATCGGGCGGCAGCCCCATGCCGTGCAACAGAGCCACGTCGATATCCCCGATGATCTGTCGACGGGTGAGTATGTGTTTGTGGCAGGCCTGCCCGCGCTGGTGTTTACGCTCGGTTTGATACTGGGCGTTCAGCTGCTGCTGACAGCCACCGGTCTGCCCCAGTTAGGGGTGGGGCTGGCACTGGCCGCTATTTTTGCCATCGCCACACTGGGCACCATTGGCGATGTCTTTCTGATTATCGAGCGCATTGTGCAAGCGCGGGTGCCCAAAGACTACGAATAACCGGCAACTTCTATTCGAAATGAGCGAGCAGCATCCATGTCCAACATGCCAACAAACCTCGGTCGTACCATTGACCCCCGCCTCCCGTCCAATCTCATCATCCTTATTATCGCCGCGGCAGCGACTGTCCTGGTCGGGATCGCCCGGTTGTCGAATGGGATGCCTATCGCGGAGGTGGCGCTGCACGCCGTTGGCACCGGCGTTTTTACCGTACTGGCATGGGCCGTCGGGCGTGAAATTGACCCGGACAACAACCTGAGCGCCCAGGTGGCGGCGGTGCTGTTTGCCCTCGTGACGCTGTACTGGGATCTGCCGAATCTGCTGGCTGTTGGCGCGGTCATCGCCTGCGTGCGCATCCTCACCCGCAGTACCGGTTTGCCACCCAAGCTGCTGGATTCCGTGATTCTGGTGGGGCTGGCGGGGCTGGTCACCGTGGTCAGCGATCACTGGATTATCGGCCTGACCATTGGCGGCACCTTCCTGCTGGATGCGCTGCTCACCGACCCGGACCGCCCCAAAGACCTGATCTTTGCCGCCCTGGCGACCGGCATCACTATCGGCATTGCCCTGCTGATCAACCCGACGCCGCGCAACCCCTACATCGAAACACCGCTGAATGCGGTCGTCATCCTGACGGCGCTGATCTACAGCGGCATCGTCCTGCGCGCCATGCCTGCCGTGCAATCCACTGCCGATTACACAGGCGAACAACTGAACAACCGGCGGGTGCTGGCGGGGCGGCTGCTGGTGCTCATTGTGACGCTGGCGCTGGTGATGTGGGACGGTATGACCGGGCTGGTGGCGCTGGCCCCGGTGTGGATGGCGATGGCCGGGCTGGTCGTGCGCAATATGGTGCCGCTGCTGCGCAATTGACAAACTGGCATGCTGCGTCCGCTCACGCTATGCTTGCCAGCGGAGGAACAGCACATGACCCAAGATCAACCCAACATCCTTGTCATCATGACCGACGATCACGGCCAATGGGCCAGCGGCTGTTATGGCAACCGCGAACTGCGCACCCCCGCGATGGATTATCTGGCGGCCAGCGGTGTGCGCATGGCGAATGCCTTTACGCCCAGCCCGGTCTGCTCACCCGCCAGAGCGTCATTTTTCAGCGGCCTGTTTCCGTCACAGCACGGCATCCACGACTGGTTGTGGTACGAAGCCAACATCCGCACCGACGAGCAGCGGCAGGCGCTGGAGGGGCAGCCATCCTTGCACGGCCAGTCCACCCTGCCTCAATCATTAGCTGAGGCGGGATACACCTGCGGCCTGTCCGGTAAGTGGCACTGTGGCGGTGACGATCAACCCCAGCCGGGTTTCGATTACTGGTACAGCCTGCGGGCGAACCAGCCCCCGCGCGACGGGCAATATTCCAATCAGGGCAAGCTGGTGGCGCTGCGCGGCTATCACACCGACATTATTACCGAGCAGGCCGTCAATTTCCTGCGCGTGCGCGACCGCGACAAACCATTTTTCCTGTTCACCGGCTACATCGGCACCCACAGCCCCTGGCGCGATCATCCCGAACGGCTGGCGGATTCGTACCGTGAATGCCACTTCGACGACATCCCCCGCGATACGACATATCCCTATGGCCGGCTGGCAGGCGAATCAACGCACAATTCTCGTCTGAACCGGCGCGAGGCGCTGGCGCAGTATTATGCGTCTGTCTCGCACATCGACGAGGGCATTGGCCGCCTGCTGGACGAACTCGAAGCGCAGTGCGTGCGCGAAAACACGCTGGTCGTTTACACGTCGGATCATGGGCTGAATTGCAGCCATCATGGCGTGTGGGGGAAAGGCAACGGCACGCGCCCGCTCAACATGCTGGAAGAATCGATCCGCGTACCAATGATCTTCAATCATCCGGGGCGGCTGTTCGCCGGGCAGGTGCGCGCAGAAATGGTCGATCACTGCGACCTGCACGAAACCCTGCTGGATTACGCCGGGGTGCAGCCGCAGCGATCCGGGCCGTATCCGGGGCGCAGCTTCAAGCCAATGTTCACCGAGGGGCGCGGCCTGCCGGACTGGAAAAACACGCAAGTCTGCGAATATGGCAGCGTCCGCATGGCCCGCAGCACGACGCATAAATTGGTCCTGCGTGACCCCGATGGGCCGAATCACCTGTTTGACCTGACCGCTGACCCGCGCGAAACGCGTTCCGTCTGCGCCGAACAGCCGGAGCAGGTCGACGCCCTGACCGCCCACCTTGAATCCTTCTTTGATACGCATGCCGACCCGGTCAAAAATGGCCTGCGCGTGCGTGAACTGCCACGTCACAATTTCCATGAAGCCTGGCGCGACGAAAGCGAGTAACACCATCCATGCTGCCTGAATTTGTCCCTGATGAAACACCGCTGGAACGCATGTCACGTATTTTTACACGGTTCGCCGCCCATGAAACCGTCCGTATCGCGCCCATGTACGGGCATCTGTCGGAGGTGGTGGCGGCAGACCCGGAACTGCTGGAACTGGCGACTCATGCCCCGCGCGAACCGGTGCCGAATGTGCTGTTCGCGGCGGTCCAGTATCTGCTGATGAAGGGTGTGGCGCATCCGCTGGCTGCCTACTATGCCAGTATCGCCGGGGATACCGTGCGTACCGATGACCCGGCCCCGGCCTTTCAGGCGTTCTGCCGCCAGTACCGGGATGAAATTATTCACCTGATGCAGACGCGGCTGGTTCAGACCAACGAGGTCAACCGCTGTGTACTGCTGCTGCCGGCTTTTGGGCTGGTGGCACAGCGCGAACAGGGGCGACCGCTGGCGCTGATCGAGGTTGGGTGCAGCGCCGCCCTGAACCTGCTGTGGGACTATTATGCGTACGACTATGGCGATGGCCGCGTCGTTGGCCCGGCGGATGCACCACTGCGGCTGAACACGGTACCCCGTGGTGATCATCACCCGCCCGTGCCGGATACGCTGCCGGCGGTCGGCTTTCGGCTGGGGCTGGACCTGAACCCGATTAACCTGTTGGACGACGATCAGGCGCTGTGGCTGCGCGCACTGGTCTGGCCGGAACACCGCGAACGGGCGCAGCGCCTGGAACAGACGATTGCCATTGCTCGCCAGCATCCACCCGCGACGCGCAAAGGTGACGCCCTGCATCTGCTGCCCGATGCGATGGCACAGGCACCGGACGACATGGTGTTGTGTGTGCTGCACAGCTTCGTGACCAACCAGTTTTCAGACGCCCAGCGCGACCAGTTCACCAGCCTGCTGCGGGCGCACACCGAGCCCATTTATCGCATCTCGATTGAATGGCTGAACGAAGCGCACCCTCGGCTGGAACTACGCGTGTATCAGGGTGGCGAAGAAGTGGAAAAACGGCTGCTGGCCTATGTGGAGAGTCATGGCCGCTGGATCGAGTGGCTGGAAACGCCATGACGCGGCTGTGGCTGCGGTTGATCGCGCTGCTTTTGCTGCTGCAAGTGACCCTCACCAGTGTGGTGATGGCCGCCGGGCAGCGCGACACCCGGCCACGACAACAGCTTGCCTATTATTCCCACCGTCATGGTCAGGGCCATATCCTGCTGGTCGATGTGCGGCACGGGCTGGCGGTGCGTCTGCTGCGCAATGACCCGTATGTCGTCAGCATCGCCTGGTCGCCCGATGGCGAAACGCTGGCATTTATCGCTTATGACAATATGGGGGTTTACCGCCCCTATCTGCTGCTGGACATTGCCACCCGCCAACTGCGCAGCCCTGCCCACCAGACATCGAGCAATGAAGCGCTGCACTGGTCCGCCGATGGCCGCTGGCTGGCGTTCAACAGCTACAATGGCCCGCGCCCGGCGATCTACCTGATCGATGCAGCCAGCCTCGATGTGCGGCGGATGCAGCCGGAAGGCCTGTTGTGGCACACGGAAACATCGTGGTCGCCAGCCGGAACCGAGATAGCCTTTGCCGGTCGCGGGTCGGATTCGGTCGATATCTACACGATGGATGCCACCTGCCCGGCGCTGGATTGTGCCCCGCGGGTGCTGATCGATCATCCGGCGTCGGATCGTCTGCCGGCATGGTCGCCCGACCAAACGCGCCTGGCATTTGTGTCGGACCGTTCCGGCGAGACGGCCATTTATGTGCAGGCCATCGACTGCGCTCCCTGCGACGATGAAGCACGGCACATCGCCGACCTGAATATGCTGACCACCTCGATGGTCTGGGCACCCGAGGGCGACCGACTCGCGTTTACCACCCCGCCACGCGCCATCGGTTCCGCCATTTTTGTGGCCGATATGACCTGCACCGACTGTGACCCACCCGTCTATCAGATCACCGGACCGGCCTATACGGACAGCGACCCGGCGTGGTCGCCGGATGGCACCATGCTGGCTTATGTGTCGCGCTTTCTCAACGTCGACAATATCGCGGTGATGGATGTGCGCTGCGTGGACCGGGCCAGCGGTTGCGCCGGTGAGCGCCGCCTGCTCACCCGGTATGATGCCAACGTATGGAGTCCGGCATGGCGACCATGATTTTTGTCATGGCGCGGGATATGGCACTCAGGTTAAACTGAAGCACATACGCACTGCCGCCCGGTACAGAATTGATGTGCGGCCCCGGAGGAAGACAACATGAGCGACGAACTGTATAAAGACCCCGGCCAACCCCTCGAAGCACGCGTGAAGGACCTGGTTGGACGCATGACACTTGAAGAAAAAGTGGGACAGATGGGGTATGGCGCACCAGCAATCGAACGGTTGGGGATACCCGCCTACAACTGGTGGAACGAATGCCTGCACGGGGTCGCCCGCGCCGGGCTGGCAACGGTTTTCCCACAGGCGATTGGCATGGCGGCCTCGTGGAATGTGGACCTGATCCACCGCGTGGCCGATGCCATTGGCGATGAAGGCCGGGCCAAATATCATGAGTTTGTGCGGCAGGGCAAGCGCGAAATTTATCAGGGCCTGACATTCTGGACGCCCAACGTCAATATCTTTCGTGATCCCCGCTGGGGGCGAGGGCAGGAAACCTATGGCGAAGACCCCTATCTCACCACCGCCATCGGCGTCACATTCGTCAGGGCGCTTCAGGGGGATGACCCGCGTTATATGAAAGCCGCCGCCTGTGCCAAGCATTATGCCGTCCACAGCGGCCCCGAAGCTGACCGTCACCGCTTCAACGCCGTTGCCACCGAACGCGATATGCGCGACACCTATCTGCCTGCGTTCGAGGCGCTGGTGCGCGAGGCGAAGGTCGAATCCGTTATGGGTGCCTACAACCGCACCAACGGTGAAGCCTGCTGCGCCAGCCCGACTCTGCTGCAAAAAATCCTCCGTGACGAATGGGGCTTTGAAGGGCATGTCGTGTCGGACTGCTGGGCGATCCGCGACATCTATAAAGATCATGGCCTCGCCAAAACCCCGCACGAAGCCGCCGCGCTGGCGGTCAACGCAGGCTGCGACCTGAACTGCGGTGATACCTTCCCGCATCTGGTCAAGGCCGTCAAACAGGGGTTGATCGACGAGGCGACGATTACACGGGCGACCGAACGCCTGTTTATCACCCGCTTCAAGCTGGGCATGTTCGACCCGCCAGAGCAGGTTGCCTACGCGCAGATTCCGTACTCGGTCAACGACAGTGCCGAACACAAGGCGCTCGCCCTCGAAACCGCCCGTGAATCGATGGTGCTGCTCAAAAACGAGGATGGCTTCCTGCCACTGGAGAAGACGCTCAAATCCATCGCCGTTATCGGCCCGAATGCCGACTGGGACGAGGTGCTGTGGGGCAATTACAACGGCGTGCCGTCATCGACCGTGACGCCGCTGGCAGCCATCCGCGCTGCCGTGTCATCCGAAACGATCGTCACCTATGCGCCGGGCTGCACCATTGCCGACGCCGACACCCAGGGCTTTGACGAAGCGGTGCGCCTTGCCGCCGAAGCCGAAGTCGCCATCGTCGTGATGGGCCTGTCGCAGGAGATGGAAGGCGAGGAAGGGCAGCATATCTCGACGCAGTCCGACCGGCGCAGCCAGGGCGACCGCACCGACATTGATCTGCCGGGCGTACAGGAAGACCTGCTCAAAGCGATTCATGCCACCGGCACCCCCACCGTGCTGGTGTTAATCAACGGCAGCGCCGTGGCCATCAACTGGGCCGATGAACATATCCCGGCCATCCTCGAAGCCTGGTATCCGGGCCAGGCTGGTGGCACCGCGATTGCCGACGTGCTGTTTGGCGATTACAACCCCGCCGGACGTCTGCCGGTGACGTTCTACAAATCGGTTGACCAACTGCCGGACTTCACCGACTACAACATGGCCGGGCACACCTACCGCTACATGACCGAAGAACCGCTGTATCCGTTCGGCTACGGCCTTAGCTATACGCGCTTTTTGTACGACAACCTGCACATCGCGTTCGACGCGGGCAGCGACAGTATCCGCGTCAGCGCCGAGATCGTCAACATCGGCGGGCTGGCCGGGGACGAGGTCGTACAGCTTTACCTGCGCGATGTGGAAGCCACCGAACCGCGCCCCAACCTGGAACTGAAAGGCTTTACCCGTATTTCGCTGGCGGCAGGCGAGGCAAAAACCGTCACCTTCGAGCTGCATGTCAGCCTGCTGAGCTTCTACAAGGACGGCGCGTATGTCGTGGAGCCGGGCGCATTTGACGTGATCGTGGGACCGTCTTCGGCTGATCATCGCCTGTCCGGGCGCTTCACCGTCACCGAAGGCGACGATGTCACCCAGCAGCGATCATTCCTGAGTCGGGTGAAAATCAGCCAGGCCAACTGACCCCTAACTTATGGGGTGAGATGACGCATTTTCTGAGCGCGTATTGGTCGCGTCAGGCAAGCGGCGGGCACAGGTATACCGAGCATATAAACCATTCTAACACTCCGATGATACACTGCTTGTAAATGCAGGATAAAGATGGAGTGGGAAAAATGAGACACCGGCTTACGGTTATTCCTGCGCTCCTTTTGCTGATTTTGCTGGGGGTGCTCGTTGCCCAACCGGCTTCGGCCCAGAGCGGCGTCACCTGGTCAGGCAGCTACTACAACACGGCTTATCTGAACGGTGGATCAGTCATTGAGCGGCAGGATAACGCGATCGCGTTTGACTGGGGATCAGGGTCACCTGATTCGAAAATCAACAACAATAATTTCAGTATCCGCTGGGGGACCGATGTTTACTTCCCCGCCGGGACCTATCGTTTCTGGGCGCTGGCGGACGATCATGTCAAAGTGAACGTCGGTTTCGCCTTCGAACCGCAGATCAATACCTGGAACACCAACATCGTGAATCAGGTCGTCAGCGCAGATATTACCCTGCCTGCCGGTGTGCATCATATTCAGGTGGATTATCAGGAACTGAGCGGCAGCGCACGGGTATATGTTAACTGGGCAAACCTGGCGACGAACCCCAGCGGGCCGAATTTTCCGGCGCCGGCACCGCAGCCTGTCCCGGTCTCGACCACAGCCTGGACCGCCCAGTATTACAGCAACCAATCGCTGAGCGGCAGCCCGGCTGTGATCCTGTCGGAGAACAATCCGTCCCATAACTGGGGCAATGATGCACCCTTCAGCAACATGTCAGCCAATAACTTCTCCGCACGCTGGAGTTCGATCCAGACCCTCAACGGCGGTCAGTACCAGGTTCGGGTGCGGGCTGATGATGGCGTGCGCGTGCTGGTTAACGGGCAGCAGGTCATCAGTGAATGGCACAGCGCGGTGGCAGAAACCTATACCGCGACAATCAACCTGCCATTCGGCCAGCACAACTTCATCATCGAGTACTACGAGGACACGGGCCGGGCCTTCATCGAGTTTGAGCTGCGGCAGATCAGCGGCACGACACCGCCAACCAACATACCCCCGGTCAACCCCGGCACGCCGATTCAACTGACGACGAACTGGCTGGCGACCTACTTCAACAACCGCAATCTGTCCGGTTCACCATCCGCTATTCTGTCCGAGACATCGCCCACCCACAACTGGGGTACCGGTTCGCCGATTTCCAGCGTGGGGTCGGATAATTTCTCCGCCCGCTGGACCGCGACTCAAACGCTGTCGGCTGGTACCTACCGCGTGAGCGTGCGTGCGGATGATGGAATCCGCGTCTATATCAACAACGTGCCGGTCATCAATGAATGGCACGACTATACCAACAGCGCCTATACCGGCGACATTGCGCTGCCGTCTGGCACGCACAACATCGTCATCGAATACTATGAAGCCAGTGGGTTAGCCTTCATCGAATTTGGGCTGGGGTATGCCACATCAGCGCCGACCGCACCGCCCCCAAGCGGTGGCACCGGCTCTGCCAGTGGTACAGCGACGGTGAATGCGTTCCGGTTGAACGTCCGTGCGCAGCCAACCACCAGCAGCGATGTCGTGACGCAGGTCAACCGGGGCGAAACTTACCTGATTGTCGGTTGTAACGCGGACCGGAGCTGGTGGCAGATCAATGTCAACGGCACGATTGGCTGGGTGTTTGCCAACTTTGTCAACCTCGCCAACCAGACCTGCACGCCCATCGCACCGGGCCAGCCGCAGCTGCCATCGACCGGCTATGTCGTCAACATGACGAATAACGTCAACGTCCGCAGCCAGCCAACCACCGGCAGCGCCCTGCTGGGTACGCTGCGCGCCGGGCAATCGGCCCAGGTGGTGGGGCGCAACAGCGGTGCAACCTGGTGGCAGATCAACTATAACGATACGGTGGGCTGGGTCAGTGCGGCCTACGCCAGCATTCAACCGGGTGCCGACCTGAACCGCATACCGGTCAACGGCTAAGCGGAAGCAAACAACGAACCGCGCGAGGGATGTCAACAGGCATCCCTCGTTTGATTCATTCGCGTACAGCCAGCGTGGTGATGACCGGCAGATGATCGGAACTCAGGTCCGGGCCTACCGCCGCCGCGACCGCCCGCAGGTCAGCGCTGTGCCACACATAATCAATCCGCAGCATCGGCGGGATCATAGCGGGTACTTCATCATCCCCGATAGAAGCGGGCCATGTGTTCCCCAACCCTATTCCCGCTTCACGATAGGAGTCATGCAGCAAAGCGGCCATTTCGCCATAAATCGGCGTGTTATCACCGGTGTTGAAGTCACCCGCCACGATATACGGCAGCGGTTCCGCGGCCAGCAGGTCCAGCAAGCGCCGAATTAACTGGTTACGATGCGTTTCATCGTATTGCAGGGCCAGCTGAACCATGCCGTTATTGACCGTAAACGGAAAGCGCGGTTCATTCAGCAGCGGCATGTGCATATGTACGTTATAGACCGCCACTGGCGCCCCATCAATTGCCAGCACAAAGCGGTCCACGTACCAGCTTCCCAGGTCAACCAGCGCCTGTTCGACCACCGGGTAACGCGAGAGGGCAATAACGGTTGTGCCTTCGAGGTCGACAGTGTGCGGGTAAAGATCGCTCAGCGCATCGAATATCTGCGTGCTCTCCTGCCCGTCAACTTCCTGTAACAGCACCACATCCGCATCAGCAGTCCGCAGCCAGTCGGTGATGGTGGCGTATTCGTCCGTCAGAATCAGCACGTTGAACGTTACCACGCGCAGGGTTCGCGCTTCGGCAGCACGGACGGCAGGTTGCGGCAGCCAGCGCGGCGCATACAGCAGCAGACCGATCAGCAGCAGCGGCAGCAACCGCGCCGCCATCCGCCGGGCACGCATCAGCCACAACAGCGGAATCAGCACCAGCAGCGGCAGGAAATAATAGGGCGTAAAGTTGTGCAGGAAAGCCAACCACCACGGCGACACCGGCAGCAGAAACCGCAAAACCAGGTAGACCAGCAGCATCAGCCCGTAAAGCCCGGCCAGCCCGGTGAAAATGTTTTTGGTCATGCAATCTGTACCTTATTCGGAATTCGAGCGCGGCAGCGGCAAATGGTCCGCATGCCACACGCCCTACCGTAAAACGGCGCTGGTTATACCACAATCCGCGCCGAAGTGGATGAATCTCTCAGGATTTATTGGGTTGAGGGGAAGCCAGATTGCGCACCGCAGCCCACTCTGCCAGCCGGGCAGCCCCAGCCGTCAGGACGACGCAGCCCGCCATCCCCACAAGCGTTGCGATCATCAGAAGCGGGGTCCAGTCGTGGGCCAGCAGGCCGATCACACTGGTCAGCACCAGCACGCCAACGGATGCCATCAGGCGCAGCGCCAGCGCCAGTGTCAGGATAACCGGGTTGCGCCCGCTGACCGGCGGCAAAATGCCGATCACGGTGGTCAGCCCATTGTCAGCCAGCGTTAGCACCGTGACGACCAGCAGCACAATCAGCAGTCGCATGGGGTCCGGTTGGTCGGGGCTGCTGCCCATCCAATGCAGCCACGCCACAAACCCCAGCCGCAGCACCAGCACCAGCACATGATCGCCCCACAGCGCGCGCAGGGTGGCCCACCACTTGCCCAGCACAATCTGGCGGGCGGACATCTCCGTCAGCAGCAGGCTCTCCCAGGTGCGGCTGGTCTGTTCGCGGGTGATGCTGCTGGCAGCCAGCGCCAGAGTCACCAGCGTGACGACGATATACAACGCAAAGTGCATAATCACGAGGCTGACCAGACCGATATTGGCCACGAGGTTGAACGGCGGTGTAAAAACCACCGGCAGCAAGTTGATGCGCAGAAGCCCGGCCACGATGACCGTTAACGCACTCAGGAAGGCGGGCAGCAGCATGACCACTGCCAGCACAATCCAGAACCAGCCCGAACGACTGGTTCGCATCACATGGCGCTGATGTTTCAGTTCGGCCCGCATCACGGGGTTATCGACCGCCAGAAAAGTCAAGACAATTTCCTCAGACACCCTCTGTTTACTGTACATCAATCTGCGGATTTGTACCGTAAACGGTGTGGCATAGATAGTCGCGCAGCGCCGGTAAAGCCGGTAACATCATCCGGGCATTGTCATTTGGCTGCTGCGCGGCACCCCGACAGAAAGGAACCTTCATGCAGACGATCACACCCGAACAGACTGGTTTTTCGACCGAACGGTTGCGGCGGTTGGATTCATTGATCGAGCGCTATATCGAGACTGGCTATGTACCCGGCGTGCAGATGCTGGTCGCGCGGCATGGGCAGGTATTTTATGACCGCTGCTTTGGGTGGATGAATGTCGAGCAGCAGCGCCCCACCGTGCCGGATACGATCTACCGCATTTATTCCATGAGCAAGCCCATTACCACTGTGGCCGCGCTGATGCTGTACGAACAGGGTCATTTTCATCTGGATGAACCGGTCTCAGCCTTTATCCCCGAATTCAAGGACGTGCAGGTGCTGGGCGAAAATGGAGCCCGCGTGCCGCCCAAACGCCCGGTGACGATCCATCACCTGATGACTCACACCGCCGGGCTGACCTACGATTTTCTTCAGACCTCGCCCGTAGACCGGCTGTACGAAAGTGCGGATCTGCGCAACCGCGCCGTACCGCTGCAGGAGTGGATCAAGAAGCTGACTGCGCTGCCGCTGGTCAACCATCCCGGCACGGCCTGGCGGTACAGCATGGCCACCGATGTGCTGGGCTATCTGGTCGAAGTGATTGCCGGCATGCCGCTGGACACCTATTTGCAGAAACACATCTTCGAGCCACTGGGCATGGTCGATACCAGCTTCTATACGCCGCCGGAAAAAGCCGACCGGCTGGCGACGCTCTATGGCTGGGGCATGTGGGAAATCGGCGCGGATTATGTCGGCGATTTTACGCAGCCGACACAGTGGTTATCCGGCGGGGGCGGTCTGCTGTCGACGATGGCGGATTACCTGCGCTTTTGCCTGATGCTGCGCAACCGGGGCGAACTGGACGGCGTGCGCCTGCTCGGACCCAGGACTATCGACTTTATGACAAGCAACCATATCCCGCAGGCCATGCTGCCGCTGAAATCCGAACCGGACCCGCATTACGGTTACGGGTTTGGCCTGGGGGTCGATGTGCTGCTCGATCCACCGGCTGCCGGGCGGATGGCATCGGTGGGCGAATTTGGCTGGGGCGGCGCCGCCTACACCCATTTCTGGATCGACCCGGCAGAAGACATTATCGCCATCAAGATGACGCAGATGATGTACCGCGACTCTGATGGGAATGCCGTTCCCCGGCGCGATATGAATACGGACCTGCGCACCGCGGTATATCAGGCCTTCATGGAATAGCCGACCGTGGTCGGTCACCCGTCACCCGTCGCTTTTGTCTGTTAACGGGCCAGTGGCCGAAACATATTCAATATGGTATTAAAATAAAGCTGTTGCTGTACCCCTGTTCACTGTAAACTGTCAACTGACAACTTTAGACGAACACGAGGCCACACGATGTTTGAGGCGTTACCAAAATCATTTGAAGCAGCAAAAGACTGGTCGTGGGAACAATTCAAACCCTACTTTGATGACTTGTTGCAGCGGGACCTGACCGCAGACACCAGCGACCAGTGGCTGGCAGATTGGTCACGACTGAGCGAACTGCTCGATGAGGTCGAAACGCGGCTGGTGGTAGCAACTACCCAGGACACCACCGACGAAGCCGCCGAGCAAGCCTACAACCATTTTCTCGATCATATCCGCCCGGCCCAGAGCAGTGCCGACCAGCAGCTCAAGGAAAAACTGCTGGAAAGCGGGTTGCAACCGGAAGGCTTCGAAATTCCTCTGCGCAACCTTCAGGCCAAAGCGGCCATCTTCCGCGAAGCGAATATCCCGCTGCTGGTGGAGGTGGACAAGCTGGGGCTGGAATATGACCGCATTGTCGGGGCGCAAAGTGTGGAATGGCGCGGCGAAGAAAAGACACTGCCGCAGGCCTATGCTGCCCTGGAAGGCCTGCCCCGCCCGGACCGTGAAGCCTTGTGGCGGCAGATTTCCGCCCGGCACTTGCAGGACCGCGACGCGCTTAATGGTCTTTGGCAGCAGCTGCTCAACCTGCGCCGGCAGATCGCTACCAATGCCGGGTTCGATAATTATCGCAGCTACCAGTGGAAGAACTTTGGCCGGTTTGATTACACCCCGGCAGACTGCGAAACATTCCACGCGGCAATTGAAGAAGTGGTCGTCCCCGCAGCAACCCGCGTTTACGAACGCCTGCGGCAGCGCATGGGCACCGAGTCCGTGCGTCCCTGGGATGTCCAGCGAGATAATGTTTATCCGCCCGCGCATCCGAAACTCTCGCCCTACGAGACCATCGACGAACTGGAAAGCACAGCGGAAACCATTTTCCAGCAGGTCGACCCGGTATTGGGCGGTTACTTCAGCACCATGCGCCGCGAGAATCTGCTTGATCTGGGCAATCGCAAGGGCAAGGCCCCCGGCGGTTACTGCACGCGCTTTCTGGTCAGCCAGCGCCCGTTCATCTTTATGAATGCGGTGGGGTCCGAAGACGATGTGATCACGCTGCTGCACGAAGCAGGCCATGCCTTTCATGGCTTCGAGACGGATGCGCTGCCGTATGTACAGCAGAAAGCCTATCCCATCGAATTTGCCGAGGTCGCCTCGATGAGCATGGAGCTGCTGTCTGCGCCGTACTGGTCGAAAGAGACAGGCGGGTACTATGATGAAGGCGAAATGGTACAGGCGCGCCGCCAGCATCTGGAACAGAACCTGCTGTTCTGGCCCTATATGAGCGTGGTGGATGCCTTCCAGCACTGGGTTTATACCCATGTGGATGACGCCATGGATCCGGCCAATTGCGACGCCAAGTGGGGCGAACTCTGGAACCGGTTTATCCCCGGTATGGACTGGACCGGCCTGGACGACGCCCGCATGACCGGCTGGCATCGCAAGCTGCATATCTTCCAGCTGCCATTTTATTATGTCGATTATGGGCTGGCCCAGCTTGGTGCGCTGCAAGTCTGGCGCAACGCCCTGAGTGATCAGCAGCAAGCCGTTGCCAATTATCGCAAGGCGCTGGCAATGGGTGGAACTGCGACACTGCCGGACCTGTTTGCGACCGCGGGCGCGCGGTTTGCCTTCGATGCAGCGGTGCTGCGTGACGTGGTTGGCCTGATCGAATCGACCCTGACGGACCTGGGCGTCGCTTAAGCACCATTAAAAAAACGTGTAGGGACGCAGCGTGCTGCGTCCAAAGGTGGGCCAAGCTGCGTCCCTACATCAATCGGTGCGAACGATTAATTCTTCGTGACGTTCACCTGCACACTGTTGCTGCACGTATGGCCTTCAACCACGCCCGTCACGATCGCTTCACCGCTGAGATGCGTGGTCGACACCGGACGCAGCAGGAATTGCAGCGAATTGCCGTTGGGAAGGGTGTAAATGCCGCTGAACACGCCGGGCTGAATTTCGTTCAGGCGGCTGTTACCCAGCGTCACAGACGAACCGTTGTAGCTGACTGGCACAACCGCCGGGCTCCAATCCACATTGATGTTATAGGTAAAACTGGCGTCATCGAGGCAGGAACCTTTACCGGTACTGCCATAGGTAATGGTCCAGGTACCCGATGCGGGCGCAATGCTGCCTTGTGTGTTGGCGCTGCCATTATCCGTGCTGCCGCTGTCGTTGCTGCTCGCTGCCGGTTGAACCGCGGTAATGGGCACAATCGGCGGCGCGCTGGCATCACGCACAGCGGCACAATCGCCTGTTGTTTCGACGTCATCGACCGCCACCCAGGCTTCCGAAGCAGCAGACTGCGGCGCAACCGTCTCGCGGTCAAGCTGGAACCACAGGCTGCCATCGTCGGCTTCGGTCTGGCCGAGTGGGGTAAAAGCGGTATTGGCGGGCAGGAAGGCAAACACCGTCCGGTTCTCGCCGGGGCCAACTCGCAGTTGAATGGTGTTGGCGGTGTCGGTGCGGACCGTGCACGAAATCGCGCCCGTGTTCGACTCAGCGACCTCACCCCCCACCTGAAGCGATGCCGCCATCGCCAGCAGAATGTCTTCATCCATATTCCCCGCATCCAGCGCCCCAAAGGTGCCGTCCTCAAACCGCACCAGCATCAGCGCCCAGTCATACCCTTCGTACTCATATGGGTAGAGCAGGGCTTCGCGGCCTGCCACTTCGGTTTGTTCCGCCATATCGGGGTCAAATTTGGATTCGGCCAGCGCGTCGATATACCACGCGGCGGCGTCCTCCAGCGAAGAATCGGCGGTCAGGTTGGCCTGTTCAAAGATCGAGAATTCGGCGACATAAACCACCATGTTGCCAAACTCGACCTGGGCAAAATCGGGGAAATCCTCGTCAACTTCGACCGTGCCATCTTCGGGATAGCTGAAGGATGTACCACCCGCAAAGATGAAAGATTCGGGTAGATCGACGGTTTGCGCAGCAGCCGGAACTACAACCGCGACCGCCACCAGCAATGAAAGGAAACGTAACAAGAAACGAGTCAAGATAACCTCCAACCCTGTAATGTGATGTAATTTCATCATAAGGTTGGTTGGTCATCTATAACGTTAAGAAGATCGCTATTAGAAACCTAACTTGCTCAGATATTCCCGATTGCTGCGGGCGTTGCTGCGGTCGGCATCCGGTTCGTCCAGCAGATTGTCCTGTTCGACCACCAGCCAGCCACGATAATGGATGCGCCGCAAGTCATCCAGAACAGCCGTAAAGTTGACCTCGCCTTCGCCCAGCGGACAGAAAACACCGGTCTGCATGGCTTCGTAAAACGTGAGCTGTTCATCCAGGGCGAACTGCCGGATATTCGGGTCGATGTCGGCCAGGTGCACATGCCAGATGCGGTCGCCATATTCATCAACAGCCGTTTCCGGGTCACCACCGGCATAACACCAGTGCCCGGTATCCAGACACAGGCCCACCAGGTCCGCATCAGCGCGGTCCAGCAGGTTACGGGCTTCTTCAGGAATCTCGACGTGGGTGCCCACGTGCGGATGAAAGGCGACCCGCAGGCCGGTTTCGTCGTTGAGCGCCTGCGCGACATGGTTCACCCCGGTGGCGAACACATCCCATTCATCATCCGTCAGCCGCGAGGCACGCACCCGCCCCGCCTGCCGTGCCAGTTTGGAATCCGGTTTCATCTCATCCATCAGCACCAGAAAGCGCGCGCCCAACGCCGCCAGCAGGCGTCCTCTTTCGCGGGCCTGCTCGACGATGTGGTCATGGGCTTGTGGGTCGATCAGGTTGGCGTACAGGCTGCCCCCGGCCAGTGCCAGTTCGCGGCTGTGCAGTTCGTTGCGAAGCACAGCGGGGTCTGTCGGCAGAAAACCCCAGGGACCAAGCTCGGTGCCGGCATAACCGGTTTCCTTGATCTGGTCGAGCACTTCGACAAACGAACGAGTGGTATTGCCTTCTTCATGGACCCCCCAGGACAGCGGCGTATTGGCGATAGAAATCGTCATGTTGGTTTCCCCTATTGAGCGATGCCATGCTCCCGTAAGTATTGCAGGCTGGCGGCCAGGTCCGTTGGGTCACGGTGATGGCAGGTGCAGGTTGCCCAACCATCATAACCGCGCAGCGCCTGCGCCAGTGCCGCATAATCGATCATCCCCTGGCCGGGCAAGCGACCATTTTGCTCTGCCAGTTGAACATAGCCGATGTGGGATAAGTGGTCGCGCAGCACAGCCAGACCGTCGCCTTCTTCCATGGCCAGATGATACAGGTTGGCGGCAATTTTAATGTGCGCGTGTTCTTTTATCTTACGCCGAAGCTGCACCGCATGTTCGATCCGGTTCAAAAAGCTGGATTCGTAATGATTTACGGGCAGCATGTCCAGTTCGATACCCAGCGCATAGGCCAGGTCAGAAGCGGTCCGCAGCAGCCAGATCGTCATTTCCGCTTCCAGTTCGACCGGGGCGCGATAAGGGGTCAGGTCCGGCATGCGCGTCCGGCCAAAATGCGGCACGAAGATGACATGCCCGGCATTCAGGTCAACGGCATCCGCCATCGCCTGCCGCAGCACCCCAATCGCCGCCTCTCGTTCAGCCAGCTCCGGCGCGATCCAGCCATCCTGCTGCCCCATATGGACCGCCGCCACCGGAACGCCGGTCGCCACAACAGCCTCAGCCAGCACCGGCACCCGTTCCGTCAGGTCAACGGCCTGAACCTCAACACCATCAAAACCAAGCGCACGCGCCTGTTCGAATTTTTCCTCAACACTGCGTCCACGCAGCAAATGTTCTGCAACGGCAATCTGCATCCAGTCGTATCCTCCACGCCACAGTATAACGCAAAGATGTCCGCCGTATGATAGCCACCTGCATGGTGATTGCGCTAGACTAAGGCAGATTCATCTTTCAGGAAACAGGATTTATTCCATGCATCGTTTACTGCTGCCGATTGATGCGCTTGTCACCCTGTTCGTGCTGACTGCGGTATGGCTGGGCGTGTCATCCTCGTACGACCCGGCCCTCAGCTACCCGGTACAACTGGGCGTGATCGTCAGTGGCGGGGTTTATCTGGCGGTCGCGCACGGCCTCGTCACCTGGCGCATCGCCTATGTGTTTGGCCGGCTGCTGCTGCTGGCCAGTACCGCCGCTGCTGCCGTGTTTATTTTGCAGTTTGCCTATCAGGATTACGTCGAAGTTCCGGCCATCATCGAACGCATCGGCTCCCTGACAACCTTGCTGCCCAATCTGAATTTGGCGTGGCAGCACCCAAATGCTGAAGCCGCTTTCATGATCGGGACGATTCCGCTGGGTGTAGTGCTGATCGTCACCAGCCGTCGCTGGCTGTGGCGCAGCCTGTGGATCGTCTGCACGCTGGTGTGCCTTTACGCGCTGCTGCTGACCTTCTCACGCGGGGCGATGGTCGGCCTGGGGGCGACACTCTGTATTGCCGGGCTGGTGCTGTCGAAGAAGCTGATAGTGCGGGTCGGGGCAGTGGCGCTGCTCATCGGCGGAATCGCGGCGGTGGCGCTGACGTCGGCAGGCAGCGCGTGGGTGCTGTCGCGCTGGGACCTGTACCGCAACAGCCTGTATGTTGCCGGCGATTATGTGCTGACGGGCATCGGCCTTGGCGATACCTTCCCGCTGGTGTATTCGCGTTATGGCCTGCTGATTCAGGTGCCGCAGCTGACCTATCCGCACAATCTGCTGCTGTCCGTCTGGATGGGACAGGGATTGCCCGGTCTGGTGATCTTTTTACTGCTGATCATCACCTTTTACCTTTTCGTCCGGCGTGTGCTCCGCAGCCAGCCACGACGCCTGTTCCATGCCGGTTGGTTAGGGGTGACGGCGATCTTGATTCATGGCCTGTTCGACAGCCGCCAGTATATCGAAGTCCTGTGGCTGATGGGCCACCTTTTCGCGCTGATCGGACTGACGGCGGCCTGTGGGCGATTGGCATTGTGGCAGCCCGAGGAAGATGTCCCCAAAGTGTTCCGGCGCTATTTCCCAAACCGACTGGTAGCAGCCACCGCCATTGCTGCGGTGATCGCCGTTATTCTTTTCAACCAGGAATTGCTGGCCGCGTGGCACACCAATCAGGGGGCGCTGGCGGAAACCCATGCCGAATTGAATCCAACGCTCCGTGCGGCAGACCGCGAAGCCGGGTTCAGGCAGGCACAATCCCTTTACCAGCAGGCGCTGGCGATAAACCCGGTGTGGCCGAATGCGAACCGGCGCATGGGCAATCTGTACGTCAAAGCGGAAGATTTCGCGCAGGCAGTGCCCTTGCTCGAACAAGCCTACAGGGCCGAACCCGCCAATATCGCCACCATCAAGGGACTGGCGCTGGCTTACATGTGGAACGGTCAGCTGGAGGGTGCTGCGGAGGGATTTAACTTGCTGCCCGACCCGGCCCGCATGGCTGAGGAACTGCTGACATGGGGATACTGGCGCACCAACGAACAGGACCAGCCGTTGTTAGGGGCCTATGCCTACGAAACATCGCAGTTAATGCTGCCGGGCAATGTGAGCATACCGGTGTGGCAGGCCGCTGCCGATGCGTATCGTGCCGCCGGGGAACTTGAACGTGCGCGACAGTGGTACGAGCGGATTCTGGCAGAAGCGCCGGATAACACCGCCGCCCGGCAGGCACTTGCCGAACTAGACGATGCCTAAAGGGTCGATCAACCTGATTGATGCTAAGCGGCCCCAAATGCGACGCGCTATACTGGTCCGCAATCACCGCGCAGATGAGTACGTTTTCTGATGAAATGGACCACCCTGCTCTCGCTGTTTCTGATTCTGGCCTGCCTGCCAACGGCGCACAGCCATGCCCAGGTGATTACCCGCATCGCCACCGGGCTGGAGAACCCACGCGGCATCGCCGTGCTGCCGGATGGACGTCTGCTGGTGGTGGAAGCGGGCACCGGCTACAACACCGGCGACCCCTTGCAATACACGGGCAAGCTCAGCCTGTTCGACGACCTGAACCACGATGGCGACTACGATGACGAAGGCGAGATCACCCGCATCTTCAGCCATCTGTTCACCTATAACACCCTGACTGAATTTAACACCGGGCATGATGAAGTTGGCGGCGCGGGTGACATCGTACTGCTGGCGGATGGCAGCGCCTACATGACGCAGGACAAAGCCTTTGATGGCAACAGCATTGTCCAGCTCACGCCGGATTTCCGCGCAGTCGGTGATCTGGCAACGTCCAACGCCACCATTAACGCGCTGGCCTATGACCCGGACCGGCAGCTGCTTTATGCCGTAGATAGCGGACTCAATCGCCTGAGCAGCGTCACCTTGGAGGGCGAAAAAAGCACGATTGTCGATTTTCCGCTGCTGGCCCACGATCAACAGGCGGTACCATCGGGCATGGCGTTTGACCCGCGCACCGGTGATGTGCTGGTGACGCTCTTTTCGGGTCAGGTGATTGATTACTACGGGACTCTGCTGTCGCTGATGCCGGGCGATTCCAAGATCGTGCGCGTGAACCCGACCACGGGGACCGTGACGGACGAGATCACCGGGCTGACGACCGCAGTTGATGTGGCACTGGATGATGCAGGCAACCGCTATGTGGCCGAGCTGACGACCCGCTGGCCGCCCGCGCCGATGTCGCGTGACTTCGATTTGTTTGACCCCGCAGCCCCGCCCGACGATGGCGGTTATGCGCGTTTTTCAGGGCGCGTCACCCGCTACCCGGCAGATGGCAGCGCCCCGGTCATCCTCGCCGATGGGCTGGACCTGCCCACCAACCTCACGTGGCACGAGGGGGCGTTATACGTCTCGGTGGGACAGGGCACACCCGGTCGCCCGATTATCGGACCACAGGGTGTAACCCACATTACCGGCGAAATTTACCGCATCACCATCGGTTAGATCGCGGCGAACCGCAATACCGTTGTCGTCTGGTAGGTTTCGCCGGGGCGCAGCACCGTCGAGGGGAAATTCGGCTGGTTCGGCGAATCCGGGAAGTGCTGGGTTTCCAGGGCAAAACCGTCGCTCTGGCGGTAAATGCGGCCACTGGTGCCAACCAGCGTCGCATCGAGGAAGTTACCGGTGTAAAGCTGCACGCCCGGCTCCGTCGTCCACACTTCCAGAATCCGCCCGGAACCTGGCTCGTATACCCGTGCCGTGAGGACCAGTGCCGTATCGTTGGGCCGGTTGATGACAAAATTGTGGTCGTAACCGTGTGCCCAGACGATCTGTTCGTGGTTGGACCGCTGGCCCGGTGCCAGCGCTTTGGGCAGCCGAAAGTCAAACGGCGTACCATCCACCGGTGCCAGTTCGCCCGTCGGAATCTGGTTGTCGTTCGATGGCGTGTAGCGGTCGGCATTGAGCATGAGAATATGGTTTTCAATCGTCCCGCTGCCCTCGCCAGCCAGATTAAACAGGCTGTGGTTGGTCAGGTTGACAACGGTCGCTTTGTCGGTCGTCGCCATGTAGTCAATCGTCAGGGCGTCGTTGTCCGTCAGGGTGTAAGTCACCATCACATCGAGCGTGCCGGGGTAGCCTTCCTCACCATCCGCACTGCTGTAGCTGAGCGCCACACCCACGCCGTTTTCACGCGCCACTTCCTGTGCCTGCCACACCTGCTTGTTAAAGCCCACCAGGCCACCATGCAGATGATTGGTGCCATCGTTGGTTGCCAGTGTGTATGCCTCGCCATCCAGCGAAAACTTGCCGTTGGCGATGCGGTTGGCAAAGCGCCCGGTGATGCAGCCAAAATATGGACTTTTGGCTTCGTAGTCGGCCAGGTTATCAAAGCCCAGCGCGATATTCGCCATCTCGCCGCCCCGGTCCGGCGTGTGGATCGCGGCGATGATGCCGCCGTAAGTCAATATTTCAACGCTGATACCGGTGGCATTAGTCAGCGTGTAGGCGTCAACGGAGGTGCCATCCGCCGTGACGCCATAGGGATGTTTGGTAATCGTGCCGTGATTCATAGATTGTTCCTGACATACAAAGTTCGCAATTTACAGCGTCATTTCCAGTTCAATTTCGTCACGCAGGGGAATGCCATCATAGCCAAAAAGGGGAATTTCAGGTTTGACCTTGCGCGACGCATCCAGTGCACCAGGATAAACCGCTACGATGTGCAGATCGCGTTTCTGATAAAAACGCAGTGCTTTCAGGTTGTCATTCGTGGTGATCAGCCACAGGCGCTTGCAACCTTCTTCCATAGCGACAGTCTTGACAGCTTCCAGCAGTGCAGTGCCGACCCCCTGTCCTTCGATGGTACTGTTAATCGTCATCAGTTCGCATGCCTCGCCATCGATGCGGTAAGTCACCAGCCCGACTTTCTCACCATCCTGCTCGGCAATAAAACCGGGCAGCAGATGAGCCAGGTAGACTTGCCCGCGTGTGACAATTCGGGTGGACCCCCAATGACGGTCCAGAAACTGTGCAATCCAGTTCCGATCTTCTTTTTCTATAGGACGAATGGTAAAGCTCTCCATGCGTGCTCCTCGCTGTGCGCGTCGCAAACGCCCAACCATACCGACCCATAATAATAATCGTCTTGGCCCCGAAACGCCAAATTGTTAGCGTTTTCAAGCGCTATGCTATACTGATAGCGTACCAATTGGCCGCCGGAGAGCCGATGCCTGCTCTGGATTATTGTCACCCGCACGTTGTCCGCGCCCTGGAAAAAGATGGCTGGCAGGTGAGCGACAGACCTGTCAAAGTGGACACTGCCAATCGCACAGTCTATATCGATCTGGAAGCAACTCGCCGCATCAATGGTAATCGCCAGCACATCGTCCTCGGCGAAATCAAATGTTTCCCTGATCGAAACAATACAACCCGCGAAATTTACATTGCACTCGGACAATATCTTATCTACCGAGCAGTGCTTGCCGAGCGCGGTTTTGGAGTGCCTATCTATCTTGCTATCCCCGAATTGGTCTTTGAAACCGTATTTGACTCGACAGTTCATCGCGCAATCAGGGATAATAGGATTAAGCTGCTTGTTGTCAATCTTGAGTCGGAGACAGTAGTGCGATGGATCGAATAGATGACTATGTGGAAGTGGTAAGGCATGCGGTAGCTGATTATGCCAACGCGACAACCTTTCAGGCATCAACCTTTTTTTCGCAGGATGATGAACATGACATCTATAGTGTCATCGTCGTCCCAGACCTTCCCCGGCCTTTCCCAGCCCGGGTCGTGGTCATGGCGCGCATCGTAGGGGAGAATATTGTCATTGATGAAGACACAACCGACAGGCCGCTGTACGAAGCTTTACTGCGCCGGGGCATCCCGCGTGAGAAAATTATCCTGGCCTATGCCGGTGAACAACCACCCGCGAGTAACTGATGACTGAACCAATTCGTATCCTGCATTTTGCCGATGTGCATATCGGCATGGAAAACTACGGCAAGACGGACCCGCGATCCGGCCTGAGCAGCCGCGTGGTCGATTTTCTGCGCCGCATGGATGATATGATCGCCTATGCCCGCGACCATGATGTCGACCTGACAATCTTCGCCGGCGATGCTTTCAAGACGCGGTCACCCAATCCCACCTTCCAGCGCGAGTTTGCATGGCGCGTGCGCGACCTGGCCGAACTGGCTCCGCTGGTGCTGCTGGTTGGCAATCACGACCTGCCGCCGACGATCCTGAAAGCATCGAGCATCGAGATTTACGACACGCTGGCAGTGCCCAATGTCTGGGTGGCCGGTGAATATGACGTGCGCCAGATCGACACCAAACGCGGCCCGGTCATCGTCGGGGCAGCGCCCTACCCGGTGCGGTCACGCCTGCTGCAAGAGGTGGATACCGCCGGGATGACGATTGCCCAGATCGACGCCCGACTGGAAGAAGAACTGACGGCTATCCTCGACGATATGGCGGAGCAGGCCGACCAGCACGACATGCCGCGTTTGCTGACCGGGCACTTCACTGTCAGCGGGGCTGCTGTGGGCAGCGAACGCCATATTATGCTGGGACGCGATGTGGCGGTCGGGCTGGCGTCGGTGGCGGACCCGCGCTGGGATTATGTCGCCCTCGGCCATGTGCACAAGCATCAGAATCTGACGCGCAATCAGGCCGAGACACCGCCTGTGGTCTACAGCGGCAGTATGGAGCGCATCGACTTCGGTGAGGAAGGCGACCCGAAAGGTTTCTGCTGGGTCGAACTGAGCCGGGGCGAGGCCAACTGGCAGTTTATCGAGGTGGATGCACGCCCGTTTGTGACGCTGCGCGCCGACCTGCGTGCAGACAACGACCCCACCCAGGTGCTGATCAGCCAGGTTCAGGGACACAACCTGCGCGACGCGGTGGTGCGCCTGCTGATTGACCTGTCGCCGGAAAACGAACCCCGCTTCAGCGAGGCGACCGTGCGCGAGGCATTGCGGCAGGCAAACGTCTATCATCTGGCAGGGATGCGCAAATCCATTGACCAGCCAGATAGGGCCCGGTTGGGCACCAACCCCGAAGGGCTGACCACCGAAGAACTGTTGGAGCGCTACCTGATCAGCAAGGAAACCCCCGCCACCCGCCGCGAGGAACTGCTGGAAGCCGCCCGCATGGTGTTCGATGCGGTTGATGGGCGCGGCGAAGGCGGTTGACACACCCACGCTGGACTGAAGCTCCCCGAAGCGCTAGACTTGCCACAGATGTTCTATCAGGATACATTGTCTGATGTGCTTGTTGTTGTCTATAGGCGCTGATGTTTGACTATTGACCATCAACCAGAGATATTCCCATGCTGCCGATCCGCCTTGAACTCAAGAATTTTCTGCCCTACGGCACCTGCGACCCGGTGCGCTTTGAGGGCATACATCTCGCCTGCCTGACCGGACCCAACGGCGCAGGTAAGTCATCCCTGCTGGATGCGATTACGTGGGCACTGTGGGGCAAAGCCCGTGCCCGCAGCGATGAAGACCTGATCCATCAGGGCCAGCAGGATATGTATGTCCAGCTGGATTACGAGCAGGAAGGGCTGATCTACCGGGTCATTCGCCGCCGCAGTCGCAAGAATCGCAGCGCGGGCACGCTCGATCTGCTGGTGCAGGATGAAGACGGCCAGTTCCACCTCATCAGCGAAGCGTCGATGCGCGCCACACAGGACCGCATCAACCACCTGCTGCGGCTGGATTACGAGACGTTTGTCAATTCCGCCTTCTTGCAGCAGGGCAAAGCGGATGCGTTCACCACGCGCACACCCAAGGAACGCAAGCAGATTTTGACGGATATTCTGGGCCTGGAACAGTGGGAGCGCTACGAAGAAGCCGCCAAAGAACGGCTGCGGCAGATCAACGCACAGCTTGAGGTCTATGCCCTGCGCATTCAGGAAATCGACGCCGAACTGGCGCAGGAAGCCAACCTGCAAGCCGCGCTCGAAAATGCCAAACACGCCGAAGCGGAAGCCCGCGCCGCGCTGGAAGCCGCCGAAGCGGAACTGACCGAAATTGCGCATGTGCCGCACGATCTGGAAACCGCGCAGTCCCGGCTGGCCGAAATCGAACGACGGCTGCGCGAACATGAGCGTAACGTCGAGGCTGCCGAAAAAGACATCACGCGGCACAACGACCGCATTGACGGGTACAAGGCGCTCATCGCCACGCGAGACGAGATCGAGGCCGGGTATGCCACCCTGCAAGCGGCCCGCGCCGCCAGCGACGAACTTACGGACAAGCTCAGCCAGCTCAGCGATTTTGATGCGCAGAAGCATGCACTCGAAACGCAGCTGCGCGAAGCCCGTGCCGAACTCGAAGGCGAGATCAGCGGCTACCGGGCACGCATCGCCGAACTGGAACGGACGCTGGAACAGGCATCCGACAACGATCTGGCCTCTGTTCAGGCTGAAGTCAAGTCCCTTAAGAAGATGGAGCAGCAGCGCGAGTCCCTGCAAAAGCAGTCGATGAAGCTGGGTGAAGAACGCGCCGATCTCGAAGGCACCAACCGGGCGCTGCGTGATGCCATGTTCGAGCTGAAAGACCGCCTGGAACAACTGGCCAAAGCGGAAGGGGCGCAGTGCCCGCTGTGTGGTCAGCCGCTGGATGAAAAGCACCGTCGGGAGCTGAATGCCCAGCTGACCGCGGAAGGCAAACAGCAGGGCGACACCTACCGTGCCAACGAAACACGCATGAAATCCATCACTGATGAACTGGCCGCGCACAAACAACAGGTCAGCGACTTTGATGTGGAACTGCGCCGCTTGCAGCCTCTGATCGAACAGGCCGGGGTGTTGCAGGCGCAGGCAGACCGGGTCAGCGAAGCGACCAACCGGCTACAGGAAGAACGGGCCGGGTTGAATGCGGTCCAGAAGCTGCTCGACGACGGCCAGTACGCGCTCGAAATTCGGGAGCAGTTGGCTGCGCTGGAAGCTGACCGGCAGGCGATTGGCTATGACCGCGAATCGCACGACGCCGCCCGCGAACAACTGACGACGTATCAGGCGTATGAACGGCGGCAGTTCGAGCTGGAAAACGCCATCGCTTCGTTACCGGACGCCGAAGCCAACCTCGAAGCAGCACAGGCCCGGCTCGACCGCACGCAAAAAGCCCTGGCCGACGATCAGGAGCAGATCACCGGTTTGGAGACAGAAATCGCCCGGCTGGAAGCACTCAAAGCCGAATACGAAACCCGGCAGCAGTTCGTCAACAGCCAGCGCACCGCCGCCACCCGCGCGCAGGAAAATCTGATCAGCGCAAAACAGGCCATCACCGCGCTCGAAGGCCAGCGGACCCGCAAAGTCGACCTGGAACAGCGCTCCGAAGAAGCCCGCCACGAGCAGGGCATCTACGAAGAACTGCGGCTGGCATTCGGCAAGAACGGCATCCCGGCCATGATGATCGAAACGGCGATTCCCGAACTGGAAGCCTCGGCCAACACGCTGCTGGGCCGCATGACCGCCGGACGCATGGCCCTCAACTTCAGCACCCAGCGCGAGAAAAAGACCGGCGGCATGGCCGAAACACTGGATATTCACATCGCTGACGAACTGGGCACCCGCGACTATGAAATGTACAGCGGCGGCGAGGCATTCCGCATTAATTTTGCCATCCGTGTGGCATTGTCGCAGCTGCTGGCACGGCGGGCCGGGGCACATCTGCGCACCATGTTCCTTGATGAAGGCTTTGGTACGCAGGACGCTGATGGCCGCGACCGGCTGGTCGAAGCGATTACCGCTATTCAGGATGACTTCGACCTGATTCTGGTCATCACGCACATTGACGAACTGCGCGACCATTTCCCGGTGCATATCGTGGTCGATAAATTGCCCGGCGGCAGCCGCGTCGTGGTGCGGTAAACCATGGCAGCAGCGGCTGCTGTGTTTCTAATGAAAGACTTACGGCAAAAAGGCGCGGCTGACCGCGTCGAATCAGTACGATCGTTCATTGGAGGAGAAGCCCATCATGCAACTGCACGGTGTTCATCATGTGACCGCAGTAACCGCACAGATCAGCAAGAACGCGGCGTTTTATACCCAGACACTGGGTTTACGTCTCGTCAAGAAAAGCGTTAATCAGGACGACACATCGGCCTATCATCTGTTTTATGCGGATAAGCTGGGCAGCCCTGGCACCGACATGACCTTTTTCGACTGGCCGGATATTGGCCCCAATTACCGGGGTAGCGACAGCATCGCCAATACGCTGTTTCGCGTCAATGGCCGTGCCGCGCTCGATTACTGGGTGGCGCGCTTTGACGAACTCGGCGTCCGCCATGAGGGAATCAGCACCTTTGCCGGGCGCGACATGCTGCGTTTTGAAGACCCGGAGGGCCAGCAGCTCACCCTGGTCGACGATCAGGGAGCGTCGTATGAAGGGGAAGTCTGGCTTGGTGCGGGCATCCCGGAAGAACATGCCATTCGCGGGTTTTATGGCGTGGCGCTCTCGACCCCAACCCTCAATTATCTCGAACCGATTCTGACGCAGGTGCTCGGCTGGCAGGAAACCCACCGCGAAACCAACGCCGATGACGAAACGGTGATCGTCTACAGCATGGATGGCGGCGGCCCCGGCAAGGAAGTGCACGTGGTCGAACAGCCGAAACTCCGTTCAGCCCGGTTGGGTGCGGGGGGTGTGCATCATGTCGCCTTTCGGGTGAAAGACCTGGACGAGCAGCGCGAGTGGCGGCAGCGGCTGGTGCGTGTCGGGTTGGGCGTGTCCCAGTTTATCGACCGCTACTACTTCAACTCCATCTACTTCCGCGTTTCCAACAACATCCTGTTCGAGATCGCGACGGATGGGCCGGGCTTTGCCACCGACGAGCCGCTGGAAACCCTGGGCGAACGGTTGGCCCTGCCGCCGTTTCTGGAGCCGCACCGCGCCGAGATCGAAGCTGGCCTCAAGCCAATTGAAGTGCAGCAGGCCTAAACCCGTTTTCTGCTACAATATGGAGGGGCAGAGCATATGCTTTCCCCTCCATCAAAAGCTGGTTCGAGGACTACTCATGGACACGCCAAGTTTACGCGAAAAAGCGAAGGCCGAATTGGACGACCTGTCTGACGAAGAAATCAGATGGATACTGAGTTATATCGAATCGATGAAGTCCAATCGTCTCCCCGAAGACTACAACCCAGACAACGATCCGGCAGTCGGTTTTTTGTCCGGTTCCACGGATCTGGCAGCTAAAGCAACTGACTAGCACGAAACCTTGAGCCTTGCTGAAGCAGGCGGCTGAGCCCCCTCTGGTGGGCTTGTTTTTTTGATAAGCCGTGCGGCTTTAGCCCTCGGCGGCAAAAATAACTTGACACCAATACCGGTAATCAAGCCGTCCCACACAGTTACCTCGACGTATTATGAATACAGAATCTGCCTGGTACCGTAATCAACGGCGAACGCCAGCGAGTCAAAGCTTTGCAGCAGCAGCCGGAAACGGACGTCGGCAGAGGCCGGGTCGTCCCACAGGTTGACGAACTCGCCGGGGTCATTTTCCAGATCGAATAATTCCCCCAGTTGATGTCCGTGATACACCACCAGTTTATAGCGTTCGTCGCGGATCATGGTGGCATACGACCCCTCGAAGCCAGTTTCTTCGCCGGGCAGCAGCGTGCGGTAATACTCGCAGCGGACATGATCGCGGTGCTGCTGCGGGTCCGCCTGACCGGTCAGAATCGGCCACAGGGAACACCCCATCATCTTGTCCGGGTATGCCACGTCGCAAATATCCAGCAGCGTCGGCACGATGTCGGTCAGTTCCACCAGCGCATCGCTGACCACACCCGCCTGCACCTGCCCCGGCCACACGAACATCAGCGGCACGCGCACCAGCCCCTCATAAAAACGACAGCCCTTGAACAACAGGCCATGATCGCCAATCGTCTCGCCATGATCGCTCATGAAGATAATCAACGTGTTGTCCAGCTGGCCGGTCCGTTCCAGCGATTCAAGCAGCATTCCGGTCAGGTCATCCAGAAACTCGATCATGCCGTAATAGGCGGCTTTGGCTTTTTTGGCCTCGAACGAATCCGGATGGCGCACCTTGCTCTGGAAATCAATGTCGGCCAGCCGCTGCTGGGCCTCGATGTCGCTGTCGCGGAACAGCACATCCGGCACATCATCCGCCGTATAACGATCGAGATATTCCTGCGGCGGATCGAACGGCGGGTGCGGGTAATAATAATTGATGGTCATCATCCAGGGTTTGTCATTGTGGTCCCCCTCGATAAAGTCGATGGCGCGCTCCGTACACCAGTATTCGCGGTGCAGTTCCACCGGGATTTCATGTGGCTTTTTGACCAGTTCGCCCAGATCATGGCCTTTAGCCTCGACCCACTCTTTCCAGGCATGACCCTCCGGCCAGTCATTGCGGGGGGCATGGCTCCATTCAAACACGCGATAGCCATCGTCTTGCGGGCGCGGCTCGACACGGTGCCAGCCACCCGCCAGATGGAACTTGCCCACCAACCCACAGTCATAACCCGCGTCGGCCAGCATTTTGGTGATTAAGGGCGCGGCTTCATCCCAGACGACATTGCCATTGGTGGTGCCGTGAACGGTGCTGGGGTACAGCCCGGTCAGGAAACTGGCACGGCTGGGGGTACAGATCGGACTCTGACAGTAGGCCCTGTCGAAGGCCGTTCCCATGTTGACCAGTCGATCCATGTTCGGCGTGCGGATATGGTCATTGCCCAGGGCATGGATCGTGTCCCAGCGCTGTTGGTCGGTGCAAATCCAGAGAATATTGGGTCGCATGGTGTTCGTGTTCCTCTCGTGTTGTCGATCAGGCGCAGGGTTTGCGGATCAATGCCCGTCGAGTTTTTCATCCGTTTCCGGCGGGGTGATTTTGTCGACCGGGCCGGTTGACCAGCGCGGGTTGGACTTCAGCAGGCGCGGTTCCTGACGATCCCAGACGGCTTTCACGTCATCGCGGTGAAGCTGAACGGCGTACCCAATGCGCGGTTCGTCGGTCATGTTGGGGCCAGAGCCATGCAGGGTCAGGCGGGTGAAGGCAACCGCATCACCGGGCATCATGCGCACCGGCAGAAAATCTTCCGGTTCCACGCGGATCATGCGGTGCGAGTCGCCATCGCTGCTCTGAACGGCATCGAGCGTGCCGCGCAGGTGTGTGCGTGGGGCCATCATCAGACAGCCATTTTCGGGCGACATCTCTTGCAGCGCGAACCAGATGTTGATGCCAGGGCCGTCGAAGCGGGTGTACATATTGTCCTGATGAAAATGGAACTTGCCACCGCCACCGCCATTCTTGACCGCCGTAAACGACATATACAGGGTGCTCGGTCCCTGCATCAACTGGCTGGCGATGTCCAGCAGCTGCGGGCTGTTCACCAGTTGGTCGAGTTTGCTGCCCGCCAGATACTGCTGCGTCTGGCGCAGTTTATCCCCCGAACCCTGTGTCTGGCACAGACGTTCATAGGAAACCCCCAGCCCGGCCATAATCTCAATGACTTCGGCCCGCATGTCGGCAGCAGCATCGTGGCTGACAAGGCCCGGCAGGTACAGATAGCCCTCGGCATTGTAAAACCGGACCTCGTTGTCGGTTAACTGCAACGTACGCAAAATCTGAGTCGTGGCCACCATGAAATATTCTCCTCAAAAGGCGTTTTTAAACTGACCGGATTACCCTACCATGTTTACATTATGCAGTTATGTTCAAATTATTGTAAAATACTGTTACAGGACTTTCGGTTCCGCATATCGGATCGGGTACAGCTTATGGCAAACCGTTCGAAATTTGATCTTCAATTGGAACATATTCTGATCACAATCGCCAACGATTACAATCTGCCACTGACCCCACCGGGCTGGCAGAAACCGGGTGATCTGCAAATGCCCCTCAACAATCTGGCGGAGCATATGAACCGCTATGGGGTCATGGTGATGGTGGCGGATAAGCATGGTCACGATGAGATTTCGCTCAAGCAGGCGCTGCTGGAATGCACACGCATGCAGGGGCAGTTTTACGATTACATGGTGACACAGTTGTATGCCACCCAGTCCGGTAAGCCGATGGAAGCCAATTACTATGAAGCGGATGATTTTTTGGTACTGGTGATGACTGCCGGGGTCGCGCCGGTGATCGAAGTGATGGGGCTTCAGTTAATCCCCTTCGTGGTCGAGTATTACCGCCAGCCAGAACCCCCGTATCGGGTGCTACTGCGTCTGGCTGATCTGGTGCTGGAAGACCTCTATGCCGAGCCTGAGCAATCGCTGCATGATGCGATCATCACACGTATCCGGCCAATGCTGTCGATGAAGCTGCGCCCGCTGCGGCTCATTCCGTCTGTTTTTACACCCGCCCCACCGCCAGCGGATATGCTGCTGGAAGGTGATGAACCCTCGCTGGAGGACCAGCGTCTGGACGATGAGTTCGAGCCGGATACGGGGGACAACCCGGCTGCACAGGAGCCAAGGCGCACACAGCCGGCATCTGTTTCACGGCGCACACTCCGTGCCCCGCTGCCAGACTGGCGCAGCGATAACCGCCCGGAACGTTAAACGTTAAGCAACTGCCAGAACGTAACAGCGTTCAACTTTACGCACATCTAACTGTCAGACGCGGGCCATAACCAGCGGAGAATCGACGTGCGCCACATGCACGTCAATCGGCTCGGAACGCCCCTTTAATTCCAGCGTACGCGCTTCAAGGCCGGTTGTATCGATGCGCGCATGGGCACCGGCTGAATGACTGATCAGGATTTCGCCGGCTGCCGCCACGGACGAAAGGCGGGCTGCGGTGTTAGCCGTGTCGCCCAATACCGTAAAATCGCGTATGCCGGACTCGGACCCCACCGTGCCCATAAAGGTGTATCCGGTATGCACACCAATACCGAGCGGCAGCCATGCCTCATCCGACCCACCATAACCGACAGCATGTGCCAGTTTCTGTGCGGAATGAATAGCGATCTGTGCGTGATTTAGCCCGGCCATGGCTGGCAGGTACAACCCGATCACCTGATCGCCAACCAAACGCTCGATCCAGGCGTCGGATTCGCTGAAAACGTGGGTGGCAGTAATGTAGAAACGATTGATGAGATGGCTGAACGCCTGCGTCCCCATTTGCTGGGCCAGGGTCGTGGAGCCGCGAATATCGGCAAACAGCAGGGTCATTTCAATTTCTGTGCTGCCGGGGTTGGCGGCCAGCAAATCGTAACACCCGCTGCAAAAATGCGGATTAATTCGGGAGGGGATGCGCCCAAGTGTTAAACGTATCAGGCGTCCGCCCGGACCATTGAGGGGTGCGTTACAGATCTTGCAACGGACTTTGCAGGGAATCCGTTTGAGTAACCGTCGTGCCCTCGGGATGTCCTTATACTCGCCGGAGAGCACCTGACGCCACAGCTCATTATTTCGGGCATTTTCTGTCATCTGCACCTCAATCCACACAAATATCCTGCACGATTGCGTATCATGACCAGATCGGTTACAGGCACATATCTGCAAAGTGATTGTGGCGGAAAGCATACCGCAGTGTCAGGCGGTTGTCACCAATTTATGCACCAGCGATTCAGGAGCGCGCCGACCAGCGGCGGACGTTGGCCGTGCCATCCACATAGGTGTTCATAAAAGCAAACTCAACCGACAGTATAAACAGGATGTACTGGTCCTGCGGGGCATACGACGACGCCTGCACGGCCAGGGCGCGCACTGCCGGATCATCATTGAATGCTGCCCGCCCGCGCACGTAAAACTCGCCGCCGCCGCCGCTTGAATTTTCCACCGAGCAGTGCAGCGTGTAACGCGGGTCACGGCGCAGGTCGTTGCCTTTGGGCGATGTCGGTTCCATAAACAGGTATAACTGCTCGCCAAGAATAGGCGTCACCGGATGTACACGCGGGCTGCCATCGGCTCGTATCGTGCCCAGATAAGCCACCTCACTGGCAAAGCGATCTTTGCCAAAGGCTGCCAGTTCCGGGGCCTGTTGCTCAAATGTTTTCCAAGGGGTCATCATGCAAGCTCCCTCTGGTCTTCAGCGGTCATCAAGGTGGGTCCGCACAATTTTAATATCAATCACAGGGGTGCCGTCCACCGCTTCAATCGGGGCAATGCGCAGCCGCAGATCATCGACTGCCAGCACCGACACCCGATGCAGACCAATCGGGTTGGGGCGGTCCGAGGAGCGGGTGGCAAACACACCCTTCAGCGGTCGGTCGCCGTCGCTGTGCGGGTGGACCTGAAGCACATCGCGCTGTGCCAGATGCAGCCATGTGAGGATGATCACCTCATCCCCGGCGCCGATACCCAGCAAACCGGGCCGGACATGCGGTTCCAGTTCCAGCCAGGCTTCATAACCGCCTTTATCCCCCTGTCGCGGCGCGTTCTTGCGGTCGGTCAGCGCGGAGTGAATAACACCGATTGGTTCAACAACAAATGGACGGTCGTTCATGGCTTGTCGGTCGTCTTTGCCGGGGGCTTTTTCTTGCTGGCTTTGGCGGCGGCTTTTTTCAGATTTTCGGTGACGTTATGCTGCACCATGCGGGTGATAAGGTCGTGCGGCAGGGGCTGGTCGAGCGGAAAGTGTATCGAACCTTTGGACCGTTCGTATCCGGAGAGTTCATCCTCAAAAGCCTCCATTCCGCTGGCAGCCGGGTAGAAGCCAATATGATTTTTCCATGCTGCGAAATGCACGAGATTGCCTTTCAGCGCAAAGGTCGGCATCTGATAGCTGATCTTCTCCTGTGCGTCGGGCGCAGCGGCTTTGATGATGGCCCGCATTTCTTGCAGGACCGCCTGAATGTCTTCCGGAAACGTCGCGATATAGTCATCAATCGAGGCAAAACCCGCTTTTTTGTCCATACACCCTCCCATCGGCTGTTGAGCGCATTATCGGAGCGACCGCCCTTCTCGTCAAGCGGACGATGCGGTTGAGCAACAGCGGATTGTCCAGTTGTGACCTTTCCCCAACCTTCGTCGCCCCAAAGGGAGTTTTCGCAGAATTCGGGTGAGGTGACGCTTTGGCGTCGGAGGGAGTGTACAAAGCCGGCGCCTATAGTGCGCTTCCAGCTTTTTGAACAGCCTTTTCGGCTTCAGCCAGAGGCTTTAGCTTGCGGGCAGGATATTCGTCACAAACGCATGAACCACCCGTGTTCCGGCAGCACAGAATATGCTATGCTAAACATGGATGCACATCCGGTTTAACGATTGTCAGTAGAAAGCAAATTTTATGATTCACCTGTGGCATGAACTGTCTGCCGGGCCGCGCCCGCCCGATATTGTTTACGCGGTTATCGAAGTGCCGAAAGGCAGCCGCAACAAGTATGAATATGCCAAACGTGCCGGGGTGATTAAGCTGGATCGGGTGTTGTACAGTTCGCTGCATTATCCGGGCGATTATGGGTTTATCCCCCAGACTTACTTTGAGGACGGCGACCCGCTGGATATTCTGGTGATGGTCAACGAGCCGACTTTCCCCGGCTGCGTCATCGAGGCGCGCCCGATTGCCATGTTCAAGATGATCGACAAAGGCGACCCGGACTACAAGATTCTGGCTGTCCCGGCGACAGACCCGCACTTTAACGACTATGTCGATCTCAACAACGTGCCCAAGCATTTCCCAACCGAAGTCATGCACTTCTTCATGACTTACAAGCAGCTGGAAGGTGCCGAAGTCAAGAATGAGGGCTGGACCGATGCCAGCGGTGCACGCGATACGATCCGGCACGCGCTCGATCTATACCACGAGACATTCCCCACCCAGGGGCTTTAGAGCCAGTTCCAGCAGTTGCTGCGGGCCTGTGCCAGCAGGACGTTGATTTTTTCGTACAGCGTGGTTTGCAAAAAGAGGCGGCTGCGCGGCAGGTCGATCGCGCGCCCGGCATGGAACAATTCGTTTGCCAGGTCGCTGTTATAACGCAGCGATAGCTGCTCTGCGCCCGGCGCGGTTTGCAGGCAGGCCGCCACACCCGCCCCGATCACACACAAAAAGGTATGCGCATCCACGCGCTGCCAGCCGAGCGATTCCCAGTTGTTCTCCAGATAAAGCGTCACTTCGCGCAGAAACAGCGCATCCAGACGCGTGTGGAGATCAACGGCGTAATGAAGCAGATCAAGCCCGGTCGGCAGGTCGATCAACGGCGGTAAAAGCGCCGCAGCAGTCACCTGGCTGAGCGACAGCATCAGGCTTTCGCGGTTGATCTGGGCTGACCACCCCTCCTGATCCATCCAGCTGGCAGATGGTGTGCTGGACGGTTCATCCAGCAGGAAAGGCTGAATGACCCCTTCCTCTTCGGGTGGGGTGCTGCGTTCGTCAATAACGAGGTATCTGCGGGTGAAGGCGTTCACTTTAGAATTAACCAATCAATTTGACGATCTCAATGTTAAGTTTATTTTAGGTCAGGATTGGGGCGGTAACGCGTGACAAATTATGAAAATGTCATCAATTGCGGGGCAATAGCTTTGTAATCGGAATAGCGCCAGAGCGATCTACTCAAACAAAAGGGAGGGCCTGAACCCTCCCTGCAAAATTTCCACCTACCAACCCGCAAAGCATTAATCAAGTGGCGGGCAGGTCTCAACCGGACGCGATGTATCGCTGCGGATCCAGCCGCGAATGGATGCGGAATTGCCGATGCTCACGTTGACCAGATACCACAGGCGTCCATCCTGTGAACTGATCTGCTGACCGGTGACTTCCACGATATTTTCCGGCGGGATCAGCCCGACCTGCACACCCGTGATTGAAGGTTCGGAGCGCACGCGAACCGCATCCGGCCCCGGTACAAATACACGGCACAACACCAGCGGCGTCGGCGTGATGGTCGGCGTGTTGGTAATCGTCGGCGTATCACTGGGGGTGTACGTCGCGGTTGGCGTGTTAGTATGCGTCGGCGTTTCGGACGGAGTCACGGTCAGCGACGGCGTCACGGTCGGAGTCGGCACCGCCGTATCCGTCGATGTCGGCGTAGGCGTGGGCGTACTGGTTTCGGTCGGCGTATTCGTCGACGTCGGCGTATGGCTTGGCGTGGGCGTGTCGCTGGGTGTCGGCGTTACCGATGGCGTACTGGTCGGCGGCGGGAAAACCAGCGGCACCCAGACCGGTTGGGCCAGCGCAATGCCAAGTCCGCCAAAGATAATAATAATCAGCACCAGCGTGGCCAGTCGCACGCGTTTACCGGTGCGCTGGTTGCGCAGGCTGTTTTCCAGGCGCTGCACTTCGGCGCGCCGCCCCAGCACGTTGAACGGCTCGTCGTCTGTGACCTGTAACCACGATTCCGCTTCTTCGATGTCGCCGTCTTCCAGCGCATCTTCGGCGTGTTCGACATGACGTGCCAGCAGATCACCCACCACAGCCCGATAACGCGGGTCCTGGGCATACTGCGTCAGGCCAGCCAGCATCGACCGCGCCTGAGACAGTTCGTTTTCAAAGTTCTGGGCCACCAGCGCAGCCGCGCGTTCGATCATCTGGCGCGCGCGTTCCATGTCGCTGGCATTGGCGCGTGCGCCCAACAGCATATCCGATAATTCGGTATCGCCCGGAGCCAGCTTGGTCGCCAATTCCAGCAGGTGCAGGGCTTCATTCGTCAGGTTCAGCCGTTCTTCGAGCGAACTGGCACTCTGCGCACGGGTCAGCCCGGCCTGTGCCTGATCCTGCAACTGCGTTTTAATGCCGTTGAGCCGCTGCCGCGCTTCTTCAAGCAGCTGCGACAAACGCTGGCTGTTGGGCAGCCGCTGCCGCGCCCGCGAAATAATCGTCATGGTGTTCTGAAGCTGGTTGGCCTGCTCTTGCAGCGAGCCACTCAGCATCGACAATTGTGCCGAAGCCTGATCGGCGTCCTGCTGGACCCGGCGCACCGTCTCGATGCGTTCGTCGGCCAGCGGATCGTTGGCGACGACCCGCAGCGCACCTTCATACTTGCGCAGGGCGTCGGCCCAGTTGTCCGTCGCCATCAGACGGTCGCCTTCATTCAGCAGTTCACGCGCCAGCGCCAGGTCCTGAATTTCCAGCAGCGCCTGTTCCGCGTCTTTCCATGTCAGAATACCACTGCGTTCCGCCAGGTCACGGGCTTCGCGGTAGAGGCGCTCGGCTTCGTCATAATTACCGGCACGCACCAGCGAGTTGGCCCGGTTATAGGCGACGCGGGCCTCGAACGGGATGCGGTGATCCGGCACAACACCCCGGATAATATTGTCTTCCGCCTTCTGGCGATATTCCAGCGCGGTCGGGTTGCCCGGCTGTTGGCCGAGCACACGATTGGCCAGATCAACGGTCTGCTGATAATCGCCGGCATAATACGCCTGTGTCAATTCCGACAGCGTATCGTCAATATCCGGGCCATTGTACAGCGGCCCTTGCCCCGGCATCCGGCGGGCAGACATCTCCTGCCGAATCTGTTCTTCGGGCGCAGGGTAGCCAGAAGAAGTCGGGTATGCTGGCAGCGAACCCTGCTGGCTGGCCGGTGGCGCTTGGGCGGGTGGGGGTGCTTCGGGTTCCGGCTCCGGTTCTGGGGGTGCCGGTTGCTCGTACACGGGCGGTGCGTCGATATCGTAGCGGGCGAACAGGTCGCTCACCCGTTGGCGCGCCTGCTGGCTGTAGGCCCCCGCCTGCTGCAACATGGCAATGACAGGCGGGTTCTGCGGGTCGAGCGCCAGCGCTTCGGAGAGAATGTCAATCGCCTCGTCGACGTCGTCATCATCCCCGGCAATTTCGATCCGAATCCGCGCCCGGCGCAGCAGCCCCCGAATCGTGGCCGAGGCAGCCGAAGTCGGGCTGCTCATGCGGGCCAGCTCGGCAAACAGGGCCTGGGCAGCGGCTTCATGGGGGGTATTTTTCGCGTCCGTCAGCAGCGCACGCGCTTCACGTTCCAATTCACTCAAGACATCAGGATCATCCAGAGCGCCCAACAGACGCCGGCGGATGTCATCGAGTCGCGCTTGAAGATTGCTCATTCATCCCGGTCTCTTGTAGACAATTCTAAAACAGTACCGCATTCCACAACAGCCAGCAAGAGTCAACCGGAAGCCCCAAAGGGCAATCGTAGGGAATCAAAACGGGCGACTCAGCACGAGTCACCCGTTGGTAAAACTGGGTTTGATACCGCTTTAGTGCGCGACGTTCACAGCGATGCGCCGCGGCTTGGCTTCTTCGGCCTTGGGCAGCACAACGCGCAGAACACCCTGGTCATAGGTCGCTTCGGCGGCCTTGATATCGACCGGCACACGCACGTGCAGGCGGCGTTCGAACTTGCCATGGAACCGTTCGCGCAGGATGTATTCGACGTCCTCTTCCAAACCCTTGACTTCGCCGCTGATAATCAGCGCATCGTCGTCCATCGTGATGTCGAGGTCATCGAGGTTCAGGCCCGCGATGGATGCGGTCAGCACGACGCTGTCCTCAGTCAGATAGGCATCGACTGGCAAACGATGCACCGGGGTGGTTTCATTTTCGGTAAAGCGGGGTACTGCACGGCGGGTCATATAGTAAGGCTGACGAACCAACATGAGCATACTCCTGAATTGTTCTTGTCTCTTTGTACGCTCTCTATCATAGTGCGCCTGTGTAAGAGTTCTATCGGCGCTGTGTAGGATCAAAATAAGAATTTTTGCGGGGCGCTTCTCGTTGACCGTGAACAGTGATCAGAAACAACCCATTCACTCTCCGCTGAAGGCTGACAACTGAAAACTGGCAACTGACAACTGAAAACTTATGTCATGGCTTTAAATGCCACAGCGGCGTACATGCCGGTCCCGGAGGAAGGTGAGATGCGCGTGCCGATGGGCTGCACGCTGGCAAAACCGGACTGTCGGGCCAAAGCCTCAAAGCGGGTCAGGGGCACCGGAAAGGGGATGTAGCTGCGCGGCTGTTCGACGGCATATTCCACCAGCAGCAAACGCCCATCAGGCCGCAGGCAGCTAGCAATGCGGATGAGAACCGATTGCTGATCGCGCACCCAGTGGAGCGCATTGGCCATCAGCACACCATCGAGCGGCGGCAGTTCAAGCGGCGCGGTGAAATCCGCCTGTATGGTGATGACATCACGCTGCTGGCGCAGGGCGTAAGCATCGCGGTCAACCGCATAGATCATCGCCTGCGGGCCGACCAGTTCATGCAGGGCGCGGGTAAAGTTGCCAGCACCAGCGCCAAAGTCTGCCCAGGTGCCGCCTGCCGGTCCCACGCCGTTGCGGATCAGCGCGACCATTTCGTCGTGAGTCATGCGTAGGGGAGCATCTTTTCGATCATTAAGTGGGCCACTTTGGTGCGATACGCCCAGCGGTGCGGATCATCATCCAGCGAATCCAGCCACCGGGCATAATCGCCTTCGGTGCGCTGGTGACCGTAACCGTCGCCGGTTTCAAACTCCAGCCCTTCTGTCACTCGATAGCCGAGATCGAACGCCGCCTGTTCACGCAGGCACAATGGCCACGTCACATCCACACAGATGGTGTCGTCGTCACAATGCGCCCGGATCGCCTCCAGCGCACGCCGCGACACCCCGCGCGACCCGGACCCCATATCCCAGGCCAGACCGGTGATACGCCGGAACACGGTGTTCACAATGCCTTCCGTATCGCGCTGCACACCGGGGTGCGAGTCAAAAGCCCGCTGGCTGCGCCCCAGCACCGTAAAATCGTACTGCTGAACCGCCGCCGCGACCTGTCGCAGTTCATCGGGATACCGCTGCGCCCAGTGGACAATGCGGTCGCCATCGCAGTACAGGGCGTGTTCCGGCCCCCCTTGCAGCGCGAGCGTCACCGCTGTGCGCCGGGCCGCACCGAGCCGGTATATGGGTGCGTCATCACCACGCGATTCAACCTCGACCTGTGCCCCAACAGACTGCCACAATTGCAGCGCCTGGTTGTTGGCCTGCGGACTAGCGCAGATGGCGATACCTTCAAAAATGTCAGTCAACAGCGGCAGGGCACGTCGCACATCGTCGATGAGGCGACCTTCCGGGTCATGATACAGAAGCGCCAGTGCAGTAGGCATACGGGTTATTCCTTCATAGTCAGGGCCAGCAACAGCGGCTCAAAGCGGGAATCTGCCGCCAGATCAGCCAGCAGTCGGGTGCGCAGCGACTCGTTCGACGCGGCCAGCGCAGCCCGGCACAGGCGCAGTGCCTCGGCCTGCTCATCGCGCCGCCAGGCCAGCAGCCCCCGGTTAAACGGGATCGTCGGGTCATTGGGGATGAGCGCCTCAGCCGCCGCATAGAGGGGGTCCGCCTGATCCAGCATATCGAGCCGCTGGTAGGCTGCGGCCCGCGCCAGCAGCAGTCGCGCCTGAATCGGGCCAAAGTAAAGCGCGTTGTCCGATGTTATCTGGGCATCAAGCTGGGCCAATGCCAGCCCATATCGCGCCGTTGCCATCAGATCGTCACCCAGCCGGACCAGCGCGTCGCCCTCCCATTGCAGCCAGCGCCAGGTTTGCGGCTGCTGCCGGATCATCACCAGCGCGTCCGCGGCCAGATCGTGGGCCAGCAGCAGATTCAGATAACGCTCGGTCAGGCGTTCATCCTGCGGCCAGCGCATGTGCGCATCGGCCAGACAGTGGCGCGCCTCGTCAATGCGGCCAGCCTGTTCCAGCAGCAGCGACTGCTGAATCCGGTCGGCGGGCTGCGGGTCGGTCAAATGCTGCACATCATCGAGTGCGGCCTGCACCTGCTGCGCGTCACCCAGATGCCGCAGAATGCCGATTCGCATCCGCCGGGCTGCGTCGTCTGCCGGGTGCTGTGCCAGATGGGTGTCGAGCGCGGCCAGCGCGTCCGGCAGTTCGCCCGCCTGAAGGCAGGCTGTTGCGATGTCAAAAGATGAGTAGGGCATGGTGGCAAATTTTAGTATCGTCCAGGGGAATGCGGCATGAGCCGGGCGGGTGAAACGTTTTCCGAAAAGTGCGCCGAATCACCAGCAGCGATGTCCATCTGCCAACCCCGGTCAGGTATGTAATTGGTGGCAATGCGATAAAAATTCTCAGGCTTCGTCGCCGGGCAGACCGAACACATAGGACCGCTTGCGCGCATCCATGGCCATACCCAGTGTCGTATCACGGCGGGCACGCCAGGTCACGAAAATGTCTTTGACAAAGCTGTTTAACAGGCCATAAGCCAGCAGCGTAAAGTCCGTTTCGTCGATGGTCGAATCCTGCCGGGGCCAGCCATACCCCCAGGCAAACCACGAGCCATCGGGCAGGATGATGAAGTCGTAAAACGATTCTTCGTCCGGTTCGCTGCCGATGAACACGGCAATACGCCCGCAAATCTGCTTAAAAGATGCCCCGGCGATCTGGGCCTCGTCGCGAATGTTGGGCCGGGCCGCCCCGACCAGTGGCACAAAGATGATGCCCCAGTCCTCAATCGGCACACGCAGCGCCCGCCGCCCACCGCCTGCCGGATGTTCGATCTGACGCGGTTCGCCCAGTTCAATCAGGCCGCGATCCCGCATATCGACCACCGCTGTCTGAAGCGCCGTAAACAGCTTGTCGGTAAAGCTGCGGGTCAGCGTGGCGAGATGTTCACGCTGCCGGCGGCGTTCGAGAACAATCTTTTCAAGCTCTTCGATGGTGTATTCAAGTTCGTTTTTTTGACGATTCCCAAGGCCAAAATCCGTCATAGACCCATCCTTGATCAAGCTGGCACAGACATCAACTTGAGCGTAACACGGAAACAGCTTCCGTTGCCTGGTTCGCTGGTCACGCTGATATCGCCGTCATGCAATTCGACGATTTCTTTCGCGATACTCAGGCCCAGCCCTGTGCCTTTGATCTTGTCATTCACACGCACGAACGGTTCAAAAACACGGCTCAGATATTCCGGCGGAATACCGATGCCCGTGTCCTCTACGCTGATAATGGCATTACCGTCTTGTGTTGTCAAGGCTACCCGTACCTGACCTCCACTGGGTGTATACGCCAGACTGTTGGTTACGAGGTTGGTAATGACCTGGGCGAGTCGTTCCGGGTCGCCTTCAATATATTGCGGGGTCGGGGTCAGATCAATAATCAGGTTGATATTCTTCACACGTGCTTCGGCATACTGGATACGCACGACGTCGCTGAGGATTTGCTGCAACTCCATCGGCTGCCGTTCCAGTTGAATGTTGCCACGTTCGAAACGCGATAAATCCAGCAGGTCCTCAATTAACTGCTGCATGCGGCGGGCCACTTCATCGAGCACGGATATATGCTCGTGCATTTTTTCGGGCTGACGTTTCATTAGGTAGAGGCGTGTCAGCACGTTGGTGATCGGTGTCCGCAACTCGTGCGAGGCGGTAGCAATAAAACGAGACTTTTCGGATTCGAGCTGCTTGGCCTGGCTGATGTCGCGCACCACCGACACAGACCGCACCCGCCGGTCGCCGGGCTGGCTGCTGGGTGAGACGGTAATTCCGGCGTCGAATTCGCTGCCATCCTTGCGCCGCAGCCGTGTTTCGCCACGCCAGATTTCGCCCCGCTTCAGGTTCTCGTCAACCATCTCCCACGTCTCGTTGTCTGCCAGCGACGGGTTAATCATCGACAGAGGGGTGCCAACCAGTTCATCGAGCGTATAGCCGGTCAGCCGGGTGATGGCCTGATTCACATACTCGATCTGGCCATCAATGGTGTAGACAATGCCTTCGCCAGTTGCTTCCAGAATAGCATGCAGTTGGTTACGTTCCAGGTTGAGCTGGGCAGTGCGCCGGGCGACCCGGTTTTCCAGTTCGCCAGCATAACGCTGCACCGAGTCGAATAACCGGGCATTACGGATAGCGATGCCCGCATGATGGGCAAAGATCGCCAGTCGTTCCGCATGCTGGCGATGGAATGTATCCTTGGTCGCGCTGTTCAGGGTCAGATAACCGATAACCTGACCGTCATTGATGATCGGGGCACCGACAAAAGAGCGTATCCAGGCCGACTGCGGGAGATCGACCCAGGGCGCATATTCACGTGTATCCGGTATGGCGAGGGGCCGCGCGTTTATGTACATCCAATACAGCGTCGGTGTATCCTCAATGGCGAAGGCAGCGGTGGGCACTTTGATTTCAAGCCCCGGTTCGCTGGCACGCTGGTTGCGCACCATCCGCGCCCTGCCAGCCTCAATCAACATAATATTGCCGGTATCGTAGGGCACGACGCGTGCCACATTCGCCAGAATCAGGTCCAGCACCTCATCAAAATCCAGCGTGCTGTTGAGCGCAGCCGTGGTGTCGCGCAGCGCTTCGGCCAGCACCCGCTGTTCACGTTCTGCGCGCTCGATCTGCTTTTGACCGGTGATATTCTGAACAACAGCAACGGCCAGCATCTGCCCGCTGATGTCCCTGACCGTGGTCGCACTTAACAGCACATCAATGACGGTGCCGTCCTGCCGCCGGTGCTGATGCGCGACATTGCTGATGCGGCCATCGCGCCACAAGCGGGGCAGGCACGTTTCGTGCACATGGGCAGATGAAATCGGCGTCAGGTGCGTGGTCAGATGCTGACCGATCAGCGCTTCACGCGGATAGCCGGTTTCAACCGTACAACGCGTGTTGACATCGCGGATAACGCCATCCTGATCCAGCAGATACATCATGACGGGGGCGTCATCGTAAACGTACCGGAACAGGGCCCGGTCTGCCGGGTTGAGTGCTTTTTGAATCGCTTGTTGGATCTGGGCGGGGAAATTCTGGTCGGGAACCAGATAATCGTAAGCGCCATACCGCATGGCCTGAACAGCACCCGCTGCGTCGCCGTTTTCGGCAATCATGATGACCGGGGCATACAGCCGGGCAGCGGCCACCGTCTCAAACACCGCAGGGCTGTTTGTGTTCGAGGCTATCAATACCAGGCGGAAATTCTGAGTCTCCAGAACACCCAAAGCGGATTGAGCGTTTTGCAGAACCGTCATTTCAGCCTGATCTTTCAGAACGCCGCAAATCATCTCCGACTGTGCGGATTGTTCCGAAAGCAACAGGATTGGAATAAGTGCAGTATTCATTGATCCGGCCCGATGTGTGTTAGCGATGCAGGATCGATTATGTATTGCGATTACACAATATCATCCATTATGCGAGAAACGGATTGGTACTGCAAGTAAACCACTGATTTCAGGCCAAATATTCAGGATAAATTCACGCCGTTGAGGACGCCAGCGCAGGAGCCGTACAGCGTTGTACAAACCGCGCCATCCGTTCGAGCGCTGTTTCGATGGTGGCTTCACTGGTGGCATAGCTGGCGCGAATGAAACCCTCACCGCTGCGGCCAAACGCGCTGCCGGGCACCACCGCCACCTGTTCTTCCAGCAGCAGATGTTCGCAGAACTCGGCAGAAGACAGGCCGGTTATGCTGATATTCGGGAAGGCATAAAATGCCCCACGCGGCTCAAAGCAGGTCAGCCCCATCTGATTAAACCCATCGACAATCATCTGTCGACGGCGGTCATACTGGGCGCGCATGGTTGCCACATCGTCCTCGCCGTGCAGCAGCGCCTCAACTGCCGCGACCTGTCCCATCGTTGGCGCGGACATAATCAGGTACTGGTGCAGCTTGCGCATCGCGTCCAGCAGTTCCGGCGGGGCCGTGACGTAACCAATGCGCCAGCCGGTCATGGCAAACGACTTGCTCATACCGCTCAGCACGATGGTACGCTCGTACATACCGGGCAGGGTCGCAAAATTAATGTGGGTGTGGTTGTAAATCAGCCGTTCGTAAATCTCATCCGAGATCACGACCAGATCGTACTTTTCCGCCACCGCCGCGATCTGGCGCAGGTTCTGTTCGGAAAGTACCGCGCCGGTCGGGTTGCTGGGGTAGCTGATGAGAATGGCTTTGGTGCGCGGCGTAATCTTCGCTTCCAGCCCGGCGCCCGTCACCTGGAAGTCATCTTCGACAAACGTATCCACTGTAACCGGCACGCCACCCGCCATCTCGACCGCTGCCGGGTTCGACACAAAACACGGTTCGACCACCAGCACTTCCTCGCCGGGGTTCAGCACCGCCTTCAGCGCGATAAACATCGCTTCGCTGACGCCAACCGTCACCAGCACTTCCTCTTTCGGGTCGTAGCGCAGGCCATACAGGCGCTCGACATACTGCGAAATCGCCTGACGCAGCTCCAGCAGCCCGGCGTTGGCCGTGTAGCCGGTCCGCCCATTTTGCAGGCACTGCATACCCTGCCCGGTTACATGGTCGGGCGTGGCAAAATCCGGCTCGCCGATCCCCAGGCTGACCACATTGTCCATCGTCGCGGCGATATCGAAGTAGCGGCGGATACCTGACGGACGGAGATTCTTGACACTCTGGGAGACGAAACTGCGCATAGGACCCTCTTGACTGGTTGATTACTGCCGGTATTCATCAATCGAGGCGACTTATGTGTGCTTGGCCCAGCCATTGCCTGAGAAACATTTGTAGCCCGGTGGGCGGGCACACAGACCCACCTCTACGTTCTTAAGCAATTACCGGACAGAGCAATCAGCCGCCTCTGCCAATGTTTTGGTAAAAGACAACAAGTCTATAATGCCGGAAATTGTGAAAAGTACGGTAGACCAGTCTTCACCAATTTGTGAAGGATTTCTCCGACAGACTGTATGAAATGTTGTACAATCAGATGGAATAAGTGACGAGGTTTACTGGTATGAATGAATGGTCAGGCCTGATTCTGGCGTTATGTATAGGGGCCGTCGTGCTGCTCGGCGTGGGCGCGGTGGTCCTGTTTCTGGTCGTGCGGTTTGCCGGGGCGCTCGTCCCGGACTGGTTGGGCAGTCTGACGGAAATTTTCGGCAGCCGGGATGATGAACCCACCAGCACCTATCGACCCCGAACCACCACCCGCCGCCCCAATCTGAAAAGTAAAGCCCAGGCGCTGGATTTTGACGCAGCCCTGGCACGCCACCGGCATGATGATACGCCCCTGCCTGCCGATGACATTGATGTCAAAGCGGCGTCGATCAACCCTGATCAGTACGGGGTGAACCCCGGTTCGCCGATTTCAGGCCGCATCATGCGCGATGGGCGTTACCGCCGCGTAACAGGTGGCACGCCTGGCCGTGAGCGCGACCAGGACTTTCGCCGTCCCGAAGGCAGCGACCCGTCTGTGAAACCGAATATCCCACCGCTGCCGGACAACAATCCACCACCGCTGCGGCGCAAACGGCGTGATAATCGCAAACAGGACGAGATTTTCGGCGGTATGCTGGACGAAGATGGCGATGGAGATATTGATTTTTAGCTGAGGCCGCTTACCAGCCCTGACCGGCTGTGTGCTGCTCCGAGGCCCATCGGATGATCTCATCTTCGATGGCGCGCCGCATTTCCAAGCGGCAGGCGGCGTCATAGGTGACGCTGTAACGGCACTGGTCATCCGGCGGCGGGCTGCCATTGTCCTGATAAAAGGTGCGGAATTCCTGTTGAATGCGCCGGTAGTAAGATTCCGGGTTGAAGAAGGGCAGCGCGTAAGACAGTTGGCGTGTGCCGACCAGGACGCGCAGCACGCCCGGTTCCGGCCTCACAGCCCAGATGCCAAGCATCCCCAGTGTGTCGTAGAAATAATAGCCGCGCGGCTTGTGCCACAGGGTCACACCGGCCCAGGTTACGGGCAGATACCCGCGAAAAACACCCGGCCCAAAGCAGAGAATATCCCGGTGGTCAGCCTGCTGCTGGTCCTCGAGGAAACCCCAGGCATTCAGGTTGTCCAACACCTGGCCCAGTTCATCTTTGGCGAGTGTCTGCTGTGGGCTGGGCTGGCTGATCTGTCGTTTCAAATCCCGATAACGACGGTTGTTACGGCTCATTTGGTCCTCACAACCAGAACAAATTTTCCTCTACTATACCGGGTTTTGTCGTTTTTTTCATTGGATGGGCGTCCCACACGCCGGGTAAAGGCATCCCGTTGCCGCTGAGAAAAGCACCGTCATAACCCCGCTCGAATGCAGTTTGCGCACCGGGTGGGCACACTGGCCCACCCCTACGATAATCACCCTTTGTCGTAGAACGTGTCTGCTTCCCAACGGGCAGGGTTGGTCAGCACATACTCTCGCAGGGCATTCAATTCGCGCTCATGACGGATAATCCGATCATGAAAGCTGCGCTGCCATAACTTGCCGACAAAGGGTTTCCAGCCGCGTTGCCGCACCCCTCGGATGTAGTGATTGGTGGTCATGCTCTTGAACCACGCCATGACGCTGGCGATGGTGTAGGGGCGGGTCTGTGTGCCCGCCCACGCATTCAGAATAACAATGCCGTGTATATGATTCGGCATGACCACAAACAGATCGAGTTCCAGGTCGGCAAACTTAGCTGGCAGCCGGTGCCACCACGTTTCAACTATGTATCCCGCTTCGTTCAGGTACATGGTCTGATCCATCACGTGACCAAATTGGTGCACTCGGTTTTGCGTGCAGCTTGTCAGGAAATAGGCCCCATCCTGCGCGTAATCATAGCCCTCCAGACGAGGGGATTTGCGGCTGGAGCGGGCTTGCATCTGCCTGCGTCAATCTGTCTCAATATCGGCGCTGGCGGGTTGATGGATGATCAAGGGCGTTTCCAGCGGGAGCAGCCACGGCTTGTGCCAGATGTCACGCGGCTGGCTCGCCAGATCAACCTGCGGGTCAATAATCAACTGCCAGTCCCGCCCGTTGAGCGCCACCCAATTGCGCGCATGAATCGAGAAGTTATCGCGCCCCTGTGCCCGCAGCTGGTCGGCCAGATAATAGGCAAACTGGTGAACCATGTGGGGCCGGGTGGCCATCTTCGACACCTGACGATAACTCAGATAATCGCTCAGGTTGACTTCTTCGGTGGTGTACGTGCCCTTGTCGAACACATACATGGTCAAGTCACCATCTTTGCCGCGCAGCTTCATATGCCAGGAGAAGTTATGACCTTCCTCGGTCCAGCTCACGTAGCCGGGATACAGCCAGTGACGCAGCGGCATCAGCACCTGCCAGACGACGAACAGAGTCAGCAGCGCCGCGACCCAACGCTGGCGGCGATTCAAGGCTGGAACCGGCTGCACCGCGTCGGGATCAACCGGGGGCACGCCGCCCAGCTTCCACAACGGCGTGTGACGCAGCCAGTCCGGCCCAAACAGAATCCATGTCGCCGCGATCATGAACCAGGGGAAAATGCCGATGCTGAACAAATGGGCATTCGTCACATGAAACAACGTAGCGACGATCAGCGCCGGAGTGCGGGTGCGCCGCCACAGCAACAGCGGCACAATCAGCAGATCAAAGAACAGGCCGCCATAGCTGAACAGATAAGCCATCCATTCTTCACCGAACCACTGCCCAATGAGCGGAAAATCGCGGCGTGCCGCCAGCCAGTAGCGCATGGGCACCGCCTGCAACCAGTCGCCGTTGATCTTGGCAATGCCGCCATAAAAGTAAGCAATGCCGATCAGGAAGCGCAGCAGCGCAACCGTCCAGGCAGGCGCACTATCTGAGCGCAGGTTGGGTTTGCGCAGACCATCAAGCGACAGCGCGCGGGTGGCGGGCACAAAGATCATGGCAAAACTGACCAGTGCGATCAGGTAAAAGTGATTGAGATAATTGGTCTGGTCGAGCAGGAAGACGTAGGTAAAGCCCAGAAAAAACAGCAGCGCGCTGATGCGATAGAACAACCCCAGTATGATCAGCACCGCCAGCAGCCCAAGCAGATAAAAATGCAGGTACATGCCATCGCCGGGCCAGGGCCGCACCCACTCGAATCCGAAATAACCAAAGTAGAAGGTGGGTTCGATGAAATAGCGGGCGATCCAGCCATGATTGAAGTAACGCCAGACCTCCCACAGCATAATCCCGCCAAAGGCGATGCGGAAAAACACCAGCGGTGCAGCAGCAACCGGCACAAACAGCCGCTGCCAGATGGACACCTGATCCCGCGCTGTGTCGGCGGCTGTCGAAGCGAGTGGACTTTCGAGTGTGGCTGACATAACAGATCTCTAATCCGACCATTTGTCTATCTGTTCAATCTACCTATTATAATAGTCGTCAAGTGTTGTCGAAAATGGGATGAACAAATCATGACAAAAATCCGCCTGATGATCATCCTTCTTGGTTTGGCGTTGGTAGCGCACGTGGCCACTGCCCAGGAAAGCGTTGTCATGCCCGATTTAACGGGGATGACCGTACCGGTTGCCGCCGCCACGCTGAACCGCGCCGGTATCGGCATTGGTCAGGAAACTGGCGAACGCTGGACGGAAGAATCTGGTTTGCCCCGCAACACAATCGGGGCGCAATCCGTCGAACCCGGAACACCGGTCGCACCCGGTTCCACGGTGGACCTGACGGTGCTGCGCTCGCCCAACGTACAGGTGATTTATGATGACAACGACCTCACCCTGGTAAACGAGACTGGCGGTCCGATTCAACTGGCCGGCATCATGTTTCGTGCGCTGGATGGCAATCAGGCGTCGTTTGCCGCCAGCCGCTGGGGGGACCGTCTGCGGCGGGATCGCTGCACACAAATCTGGTCGCTCAACCGCAACGGGCCGAAGGGCCTCGACGAATGCGATTATATTGAACACTGGCTGACCACCACCAACGGCGGTGAACATTTCTGGACAGGTGCAGGCGGCACATCGCAGTTTGCCATTCTGCAAAACGGCATCGAACGGGCGGTGTGCCCGGTTGCCAACCCGGGTCGGTGCGAATTTTACCTGCCGGGCGGGGGCAGCGGCGGGGACGCCACCGAACACATTTACTTTGCCTATACACCAGACCGGCTGGCGGTCATCAACAACACGGAAGATCGCTGGATGCCCCTTAGCGGACTGCGGGTGCTCAACAACTTTGCGCCTACACGCGGTGCCGAAGTCGAAATCGCCAATCCGTCGCTGTTCGGCGGCAATCTCAACCCGGTTGCCAACGTGCAGCAGCTGGCGCCGGGACAGTGCATCTTTTTCACCAACAGTGCCGAAGGGGTCGACACGCCGCCACAACCCTGCGATGTGATCGCCCGGCTGGATGTTGGCCCGTCGGTGATTTTCTGGGGTGCGGATTTTCCGGTCGAAAGCGTGACCGATGACCAGCCGCACACCTGCCCGGTCGCCACACCCGGTCAATTGACTTTATGCATCATGCCGCGCTAGGGGGCTTTGTGGGATCAGCTTTTTTTCGAAACAACCTGTGGGGGGTACAACGCACGGTGTCCCCTTGCCTGTGGATGATCGTCGCGGTGCTGCTGGCAGCCTGTGGCGCCGCGCCCACCCCAACGCCGACTCTGACGCCGGTTCCATCATCCACCCCGACAACGCCACCGACAGCCACGCCGGAACCCAGCCCAACCCCGGCACCGGAAATCACCGAGGAAGCCACCGCCGAAGCAGAGGAGACCTTGCTGCTGGGCGAGGGCGCGCCGCCACCGTTTGAGATTACCCTGCCGGACGGCTGGCAGATCGCCATGCAGAACGCGCTGTTCATCCCCGACGTGGATGCGACCGCACGCCCGGTGCAGGTGACGGTCTATGAAGGGCCTGTCAGCGAGGGCACAGGCACTATTGTTGTGATGTGGGGATTCCCCAATTTCATGGTCGGCAGTCCTTTTGCCCTGCCCGGCACGCCCACGCCCGCACCCAACCTGTGGTCGGACGGCCTGCGCCTGTTCCGCACAGCGATGGTCGAACAGGGTTGTAACGCGGGCACCGACCTCGAACGCACGTACAACATCGGCGACCGCACCGGCAGCGGCACCAAGTTCGCCATTGTCGACTGCCCGGAAACGCCGGACACGCGCGGCTGGTTTGTCGGTTTGCAGGAAGATGGGCTGAATTTTGTCTTTTTCGTCTACGCCGAACCCATCGAGGCCATGGACACCAGCGAAGACGCCTTACAGGGGATTCTCGACTCCATCGAGTTTCATGTCAGCGAGTCATTCCCCGCCGATTAGCCGACTGTCGCTTGCATCTCCCGGCAGCAGCCTGTAACCTATTGAGGTTGCAGAACCATTGTGGATCAGGATTTTGAATTGAAGCCAGTTGCCGGGTTTATTGTCATCATTTGCCTGGTTGTGTCATTGAGCATAGCAGCAGCGCAGGGTATCGATGAAACGCCGCTGCCATCGGATGCGACCCAGGCCCCCATCGTCACCCCTACACCGCTGCCCCGACCCACCCCAACCAGTGTCATCGAGCAGGACGGCACCACCGTTGAATTATTCTTCAACAGCATTGCCCAGGGACAGGTCGGTCTGGTCCATGTTCACGGCGATGGGATCGCCGGAGCACGGGCGCGGCTGTTTAATGAGATGGTCGATTTTTTCCCGATTGAGGACGATGGTTATTATGGGCTGCTATCCGCCAATATGGAGCAGAACCCGCGCACCTATGATCTGAATATTTTTGCGTGGTTCGAGGACAACCGGCGTATCACCATCAATGTCCCGGTCGAAATCGTGCGGGGCGATTTTATCCGGCAGGAAATCACGATGGCACCCGACCGGGCTTATCTGGTCGATGCGGAGATCGAACGCGGTGAACTCGCCCGTCTGGAAAGCATCTTCAACCAGAACACCACCGATCATCTGTGGGACAGCCTCGGCTTTCAGATGCCAATTCTCAATTCACAACTGACGTCACCCTTTGGGGCATTTCGCAATTTTAACGGCTTCCTGCAAACCCGGCATACCGGCTGGGACATCCGCACCACGCTCGGCATCCCCGTGATGGCATCGGCAGGCGGGACGGTGGCCTTTGCCGGGCATCTGGAGATTCGCGGCAATCTGGTCGTCATCGATCATGGCTTCGGCATCTTCTCGACCTACAGCCATCTGTCGCAGATTCACGTCACACGCGGCCAGAGCATCGTCAAAGGCCAGATTATCGGCGTCACCGGCGACACCGGGCGCAGCAGCGGCCCTCACTTCCACTGGGAGATGGCGGTCAATGGCAACTTTGTCGACAGCATCCAGTTCACCCAGACGTGGTTGCCGTAAAGTCGTCAGTCGACAGCTGACAGTCATCAGTTCAGGGCCAAGCAATTAACCATCACTCATAGCACCCAGCTTCAAACTATTGCTCAATGACTAATGACGGAAGTCTGTTGAGTGCCACCCTCAGCGCGCCAGCACCTTGACCGGCTTGATTTTGTAGATCGTCCGCGTTTCGACCCCGCGTTTATCTGGCATAGTCTGGTAATAATCTTCGTACCCGCGATAGGCCAGACTCAGGCTGTTGATATGTTCCAGCCAGCCATCCTTGGTGATTTCATCCACCACACCGCGAATTTCAATGTAGCGATACGGGTCTTGCGGGTCAATCGCCAGCAGCGTCACCTTCGGGTTGCGTTCCAGATTGCGGTTTTTCTGCCGCCCGTCTGCCGAATTCACCCAGATTCGTTCGCCGTCATAGCTCCACCACACCACCGACGACTGCGGCTGACCGTCGGGCATCACCGTTACAATGGTGGCAAAAACCGGCGCGCCGATCAGGTCTTTGTGAGAGTCGGGAATTGTTGCCGTCATAATCCTTACCTTGCGTGTCTGGAAATACAGTAGCGTTTCTTAGCGCAGAAAACTGGGCAAGTAGAAGCTCAGGTAGTGTAAATCGGAATCCGCCGTCGCGCTCAGGGTAACGGGTTCCGTCTCCGGTGTGGCGAGGATCACATCGTACTGGCCGAGTGAATGCGTGCTGCCATTGGCCGCTGCGCCCGCCCCATCCGTCACATACAGGAACAGGTCTTCGTCCTCGCGCGGGGCTTCGAGCTGTGTACTGCCGCCCACCGGGAGTCGTGCTGCTGTCAACCGGCCCGTCATGTGCTGCTGCATCGGCGATTCTTCCCCGATCAGGCTGTAGACCGTCGCGTCACCGACAGTGCGCGTGGGCAGCTGGTCGCGCCGGAGTTGCTGGTAATGTGGTTCCAGACCGCGATGCTGCCGGTCCGCCACAAACCAGATCTGAATCACCCGCACCGGATGATCGGTGTAGTTCATCTCCATGTGCTCGATGTAGTCGCCAGAGAACATACGCTGCAATTCGCCGGGCTGAATCTCGCCGCTACCACCCGTGGTGTCCTCGTGATACAGCGTCCCTTCCAGCACCCACGTAAAAATCTCCAACCCGCGGTGCGGATGCCACGTGAAACCGTTGTGCGGCGCGATCCGGGTCATGTGCGCCGTCAGCATCCCACTCAGGCGTTGCAGCGGGCTCCAGCCGCCGACAGCAAAATGCGAATGCAGCCAGTGAATCGGATGAATCGTCGGAAACTGACCAGCCGAGAAGTGCTGGAACGGCACCGGCTGTACAAAGCGCGGGTCAATCTGGGTATCCTGTAATGGGAACATATCTGCTCACCTTATCTGTCTAGAACGATCTATGCTCGCTCGTCCGTGAGGATGGTAAGGGGAAGGCCAATGTGCCTGCCCCATCGGTTTTATCACTGCTGCAAATGTTTTTGCCCGGTCAGGTAAACACATTCCGCCAGTTCGTCGCCGGCGCACGACTGGATGTCTTCCAGCAGGACTTTCATACTCTGGATGCTGCGCATCAACTTGCTCAGTTCCAGCAATTTCTGCTCGACCAGGCTGTGCCATTTGGCGGATGTGGCGTTGCTTTCCGGCAGATCATCGAACAGGATTCGCATTTCGTCCAGCGTAAAGCCCGCCTGCTGGGCGGTGTGGATGATCGCCAGCCGGTGCAGCACATCCGGATGATAACGACGACGCCCACTGCGGCGCGGTGGTTCCGGCAAAAGCCCGATGCTCTCGTAGTAACGCAGCGTTGAGGGACGCACACCGGCTTCGCGCGCGACCTGACCAATACTCAACTCCATCATCCCACACCTCTCTTGACATCAAGTCGACTTGAACTGCTACAGTGTATTCGGAGCATGTTCCAATTCGTCCATTATGGTCAAGGAAAGCATAACATGGCTGGAGCGACTTTTGAAATTACCACTGCCGATTTCTCTGCGGATGTCCTGGAATCGGACTTACCCGTGCTGGTCGACTTTACCGCAGACTGGTGCCCGCCCTGCAAGATGATCGCGCCGTATGTCGAGCAAATCGCCAGCACGTACGCCGGTCAGCTGCGCGTCGGCAAACTGGATGTGGACCTGCACCCGCAGATCATGCAACAGTATGGCGTGATGGGGCTGCCCACCCTCATCCTGTTCCAGCACGGCGAACCCGTTGAGCGCATCATCGGTTTTGTCCCACGCAATCGGATCGAGGCCAGGGTGCTGCCCTATCTCGCGCAGCCCACAACCTGAGGGCCGGACTCAGCCAGACTCAAAAGGGCGGCACAAACGCCGCCCCTCTGAGTTTCAGTTGGTTGCCCCGGCTTAGGCGCGCACTTCTTCGGCTACAGGCACCGCCTCGACATCCAGCGCAATCTTGATTTCCTTGCCGACCAGCACACCGCCGCCTTCAACAGCCACGTTCCAGGTCAGGCCGAAGTCTTCACGGTTGATGGTTGTCGTGCCATGGAAACCCGCCACCTTCTGACCAAACGGGCTGTTCACAATACCGAGCAGTTCGGCATCAATCACAGCCGGGCGCGTCACGTCACGGATTGTCAGGTCGCCATAAACTTTGGCAGTTTTGTCACCGGTCTTTTCGACGCGGGTGCTCTTGAAGGTAATCATCGGATACTTCTCGGCATCCAGAAAATCAGGGCTTTTCAGATGATTGTCGCGGTCTGCCACGCCGGTCGATGTCATCGAAGCGACTTCGATTGATGCTTCAACCGATGCGGCTTCGGGGTTTTCCGGGTCAAAGTCGATCGTTCCCGTTACGTTACGAAAACCGCCGCGCACGGTTGAAATCATCATATGACGAGCCGCAAAATCGGCTGAACTGTGCGTGGGGTCTAATTGCCACTGGGCCATGAGTTGATTCTCCTGAGTTATTTCTATCACTGAAATGGACGATAGTCCGTTTAACAGAACTCATGTTACCGCAAAATCCGGCGAAGGTATATAAGAGCTCTGTTAGAAATGGACCACAGTCCGATTAGGGGTTAATCAGGGAAAGAATCTCGTCAACACCGTTGATCAGGCGTTCAAGGTTGTAGCCGTGCGTTTGCTTCTGAAAGCGAATGGTTTGCACATCGACCATGATGTACAGCATGTCGGCCAGATAATCGACGTCGGCAACCGGCGGCGGTGTCACCCGCAGCAGCAAGCCTCGAATGGTCTGGCGCCACCACAGATGCGCCGGCGCGTTCAGCACCGATACATTTTCGCGCGCAGCCACACACAGCAGTGCCTGATTGCGGTCGACAAAACGAACCACCTGTTCCAGAAACCAGCGCAGGTCCTTCAGCGGGTCGCCGTTCCCCTGCAGCCGGCGCAGGGCGCGTGTTTGCAGATCGCGCATGTCCTGATCGAGCAGCACGTGGGCCAGTTCGGATTTGTTCTTGAAATGCCGGTAAAGCGTGCCTTTACCTACCCCTGCCGCTTCGGCAATGGCAGACATAGACACATTCTCCAACCCTTCCTGGTCGAACAGCCGCTGGGCTGTTTCCAACAGCAGGGAGTGATTTTTTACCGCATCGGAACGTGTTGGTCGGGAATTGTCCGGTAGAATCGAGTCATTGTTCATGACAATATTATATAACATGTACACATAAAATGCAGCGGGTAACTGGTGAAGCGGGGGAGAAAAACATGGACAGCGTATAACAGTGGATGAACCGAGACTTACACCTTACTGACGTTCACCGGCTTTTGCGGCGGCGACACATCAAAGGCTCTCCCCTTCAGCTCGGTATAAATTTCCAGGTAGAAATCCATCATCTGCTCGATGGTTTTGACCGGCTGGATGCCCTGTTGCAGGCACGGAACCAGCGTGGGATCATCCACCAGCCGTTGCAGTTGGCGCGCCAGGGCGGCGACATCGTGCCGGGGGAACAGCAATCCATCAACCTCATCACGCACCAGTTCATTCATACCGGCCATATCGGTTGCAATTACGGGGGTGTTGGTTGCAAACGCGGACGGGATGACCAGCGGGAAATCGTACCAGGTTGACGGGGCGACCATGACATCCATCGCGGTCAGCACGCGGCCAATTTCATCATATGGGAAGGTCCCCATAAACTTGATGCGCGGGTCACCTTCGGCCAGCTGAGCCAGTTGTTGGCCGTATTCGGGATTCTTGTTGCTATCCCCATAGATCAATAATTCGGCGGGAACCGATGGGTCCAGTTCGCGGAATGCGCGAATCAGAATGTCTGGCCCCTTGATGGGGATAAGCTGACCGATAAAACCAAATCGCAGTTTATCGGACGGCGTTTTCGTCTGGAAGCCCTCTGCCCAGCGCGTATCCAGCCCATAGGCGCTGAACTCGATCCGGCTTTCTTCAACCCCATAGTCGATCAGCAGCGAACGCAAAAACGAGGACGCCGTGACGATCTGGTCCACTTTTTGAAGGGCTTCACGTAAATACTCAAAACGCCCCTCCCAATTCCCATGCAGGCCGCGGAAACCGCGCTGTCGCGTAATTACCGGAAAAGGCGCAATCGACATCAGCCCGGTCTTGACGATGGTTTCCGGCAGCACCGCCCGCGGCCAGTGATAGGCCTTCGATTGTGCCAGGTTGCATTTGGCGCATTTCCACGCGCTTTCGGGGCCGCTGCACAGGCTACCATCGCGTTGCAGCAGGGTATTACGGGCGCAAAGAAACCAGAAGTCCGTCGCTGTCAGAACAATGGGAATACCGGCTTTGTGTGCAGCGGTGATGACGCTGGCGGACAGCGAATAGCATGAGGTGATATGAACGATGTCTGGCTGAAGTTCGGCCAGATACTGATCCAGATAGCGTTCTACCTCTGGGTTGTTATAGAGATAACCAAAAACATCCGGGGCTTTTTGCCAGTTAAAATGCAACCGGCGTACCGGGATGTTCTGGTAGTGATCGTCGGTTGCTTGAATTTCGTGACTGGGCGCAGTATCCCAGTTTTCAGCACAAAGGACCTGTACGTCGTGGTGCTGGTTGAGGCTTTCTGCTATTGCAGCAGTGAGGGTTTCGGTACCACCAATGTGACCCGGCGGAAAAAAATGCGTGATAATTAATATTCGCATAAAGCCTCTTTAAGGAATGGACTATTAGCCGTGTTACATGGAGTGACCTAATGTGTTGTTTAAAGTAACCGATTTTCCTAAAAAATTACTAACATTACTTAACAACTAGTGCGCAATCACCCGAAGTGGCTTGATTCGGTAGTAGACTCGTGTCTCAACTTCTTTGGGCGGCGCTTCGATACCATAGCGTTTGGGGATGCCCCGATACTGCATCGATAGGGCATTCATGTTATCGCCCGTCTCGTCGACGACAATTTCCTCCACAACGCCACGCACTTCCAGATACTGGTACGGGTTTTCCGGGTCCATGGCCAGCACGGTTACTTTGGGGTTGCGGCGAATGTTGGTATCTTTCTGACGCCCAATCGCGGCGTTGATAATGATGTGCGTGCCATCGTAGTCGCACCACACGGGGGTGGCCTGGGGCTGACCGTCCGGCATCATGGTGATCAGCGCCACCGTTACCGGATCGGTCAGCAGTTTGCGATACGAGGCAGGAATTTCGCCTGTGTCTGCCATTAGTTTGCGATTACCTTTTTCGGTCGGATACGATAGGTCACGCGGACTTCTCGCTGGTCTTCGGGCGTCACCGTGCCGTAGTATTTGTCGTTACCGGTGTACAGCTTCGCCATCTGATCGATCGTCTGCTCGTCATCTTCGATACGATCCGCCACCTCGCCGCGCACTTCCAGATAACTATACGGATTATCCGGGTTGATCGCAACCAGAGTGGTCTTTGGGTTATTTTGAAGGTTCTTGTCTTTCTGGCGGCCAACAGCCGTATTGATAATAATGTCATCGCCATCCAGCAAAGCCCACACGGGCGACGCCTGTGGCTGACCATCGGGCATGGTGGTTACCAGTGTCACGAAAACAGGGCCTTCTAGCAGACCTCGATGTGAATTCGGAATTTTCGCCATTGTTTACTCCCTGATTAGATTGCGGGTGCAAGCCACCCAAGCCTTATTCATGCGGACCAAAGTCCGTTTGTATTGTCCCCTGAGGGGGCAACCCCTGTCAAGTGCCGGGTGACCTATGGGATCATGGGACCAACCACAGGAAAACCACTGCCGAAGCGTCAGGGAACCGGCATGGACGCGTTCTAGGAGTGCGCATACAATGATACCCATAGGCCTATGGTCGGAGTTTTAATGGAATGCCAGACAGATACGACGAAGAATTTACTGAACCCGAAGAATCAGAACCCAAGCGCCCCCGGCGGCAGGACGATGATGTCCCTTTTCATTTGCCGCTGCTCAATGACGATGACGAAGAAGACGATGAAACCGGCGATTTGCCGCTGGTGTATCACAAACCGGAAGCCGAAAAACCGGCTGAAAAGGAACCGCCAGCCAAGGGCAAGTCGCGTCAACCGCACACCATGCCGACCATGCCGGTTCCGCGTGAACCTGGGTCGCCGGATTACAACAAGACGGTAGGCGGCAGTGGTCAAAAATCGGAGAACCAGAATACGGTTATCCATATTCCCGCCGCGCCCCAGCCGTCGCAGCCGTCGCAGCCATCGCAGCCATCGCAGCCGCAGTATCAACGCCCGCCAACCCCGCCGCCACCGCCCCCCGGCAGCGCCCAGCGCCCGGCAGCCCTGCCGCCGCGTTCGCGCCCGAAACGGCGAACCGTACTCGGTATTCCGACCGGGTGTGTCGTGTTGGTGCTCGGCCTGTTTGGGACATTCTGCGGTGGTCTGACCATTCTCACGGTGGCGACCAGCGCGATTTTTGGTTCCCGCATCGAACGGCAGCTTTCCGAACAGGTAGCGGCAGTCGATAGCTACCAGAACTTTGAGAGCACCTTCTACTATGACCGCAATGGCATCGAGCTGTACGAAGCCTTCAATGAAGGCCGCCGCACCAACGTCGATATTGCCAATATCCCGGATGTGCTGATTGACGCGACCCTCGCCATCGAGGACGATTCGTTTTACACCAATCCCGGCATCGACGTGCAGGCGACAACGCGTGCCTTTCTGCAATATATCGGCCTGGCGGAAGGCGATACGGGCGGCAGCACGATCACGCAGCAGCTTGTTCGCGGGGTGCTGTTCGACCCGCAGTACCGTGCCGAGCGCAGCATCCAGCGTAAACTGGAAGAAATTGGTCTGGCGCTGGTGCTGACCGGGCGCAAAAGCAAGGACGAAATCCTTGAGCTGTACCTGAACGAAATCTACTATGGCAATCTGGCGTATGGCGCGCAGGCGGCTGCCCAGACCCTGTTTGATAAAAACGTTAGCGACCTGACGCTGGGCGAAGCGGCGCTGCTGGCCGGTTTGCCGCAGGCCCCGGCGAGTCTCGACCCACTCAGCCCGGACCCATCGGTGCAGGCGGCGGTGAACCTGCGCTGGCGCACCGTCCTTGACCGCATGGTGACCGAAGGCTTTATCAGCGACGCACAGCGCAATCAGGCGTTGCAGCAGGGCCTGAACTTCAAACAACCGGACGTCCCATTCCGCGCGCCGCATTTCACGGTTTTCGCACAAACCGAACTCGAACAGCTTATGACGGCACTCGGTTATGATGCCGAAGCCATCACACGCGGCGGGCTGAAGGTCTACACCACGCTCGATCTGCGTATCAACGAAATGGCGCAGACAGCCGTCCAGAATCAGATTTCGCGGCTGGCGGCCAATAATGTCTCGAATGGCGCCGTCACCGTCATCAAGCCCGTCACTGGCGAAATTCTGGCGATGGTCGGCAGTGCCGATTATCACAACGACTCGATTGATGGACGCGTCAACGTCGCCATCTCGCCGCGACAGCCGGGCAGTACCATGAAGCCGTTCACCTATTCCAGCGCCATGGAACTGGGCATGTCGCCTGCTGAAGTGATCTGGGATACGCCGCTGAAAATCGAGGGGCCGGGGGTGCCGCCGGGCTGGCCGCGCAATTATGATGGCCGGTTCCACGGGCCGCAGCGCATGCGGCAGGCACTCGCCAACAGCTATAATATCCCCGCTGTTTCGACCCTGCGCCGCATTGGGGTGCAGAATCTGCTGGCGATCATGCAGCGTTTTGGCGTGCGCAGCCTCGGCAATGATGCCAGCCGCTACGGGTTGTCGCTGACGCTGGGTGGTGGTGAAGTCACCCTGCTGGAACTCACCCGCGCCTACTCGGTGTTTGCCAATCAGGGGGCCTACGTGCCGACGACTTCGCTGCTGTGCATCCTCAACAGCCGCGATGAAATCATCTATCAATACGAAAATGGCTGCCCACGCGGCAATGAGATCAGTACCACGGTCAACCAGCGCGGCTTTGGCACCCAGATTCTGGACCCGCGTATCGCCTTTCTGATCAGCGATTTTCTGGGGGATAACGCCGCCCGCAGCCCGGCGATGGGCAGCAACAGCCCGTTGTATACGCCGCAGATCCGGTCATCGGTCAAAACCGGCACAACCGACGATGTGAAAGATAACTGGACCGTTGGTTACACGCGCAACGTCGCTGTGGGGGTGTGGGTCGGCAATAGCAACGGCGACCCGATGGTGAACTCCTCCGGCCTGACCGGTGCCGCCCCCATCTGGAACAGCGTCATCACCACCATTTACAACGACACAGGGCTGCTGGGGAGTTTCGCCAGCGATGGCACCCTGCTCAACGACCAGATTCAACCGCCGGCAGGGCTGAACCGGCAGCGGCTGTGTGATCTCAACAGCATGATCGACCCGGTAATCAGCTGCACCGGGTTTACCGAGGAATGGACACTCGCCAGCCCGGCTGGGCGCCCGCTGCCCGATGGCGGCATGGATTACCCACCCGCGCCCGCCCCGCAGCAGCAGCAGCCGGTCACCACCGGTCCCAATCTGGTCGAGGCGGAACCGGATATTTACCGCGTGATGGTCCATCGCATCCCCGGCGAGATCGCTACGTTTATTCAGTTTCAGGTCGGCGTGGGGCAGGCCGCGCCTCCACCGCCGATTTACTGTCAGGTGCCGGTGGAGCTGGCTCCAACCGCCGCCAGCCTGGGCGCGCAGGAGCAGTTCTTCATCGCGCCGCCCGAAGTGCCGGAAGAAGCCGTCGAAGCGGAACGATTCGCCCGCAATGCGAACCTGGCATTTTTGCCGACGATCCAGTGTGACCCATCGTTGTTGCAGGGCGGCCAGCAGTACGGCGCGCCTGTGGTAACGGCGCTCATCAGTTCACCGCAGCCCGGGGCGGTCCTCACCGGCGAAACGCCCATCTACGGCACGGTGCAGTTCTCGCCCGATCAGGCCATGTTCTACAAAGTTGAGGTGATTGGCGGGGCTTTCCCGGACTGGGTGACGATTGGCACGACGCATAACCAGAGCGTGGTTAACGGCCAGCTCGAAAACCTGTATGTGCCGGGGCTGACACCGGGCAATTACCGGATGCGGCTGGTGCTGGTGGATCATACCGGCGGTTTCCTGCAAGCGCCGTATGAAGTGCCCTTCAGCGTCCCCTGACGCTTCACGGATTCGCAGGTGGGGTGCCGCTGGTTAGGGTACCCCAACCACCCTCACAAAAACGACAATCACGGTATACTGTACGTTGATCGGATACGTATCGAACAGGTTTATCGCGTGCTTCGACTCATGCCATTGTTGATCGTGGGTATTCTGCTGCTGGCTGCCTGCGACAATAACCCACCCAGCAGCATCGCTTACGACGAACTCCCCGCCGATGGCGACGCCAGCCGGGGCGAAATGCTGTTTAACCAGACGGCGTCACCACCCTGTATGGCCTGTCATCAGGAAAACGCAACCGCATCACCGGCGCTTGCCGGGTTTGGCGCGGTCGCAGAAACCCGCGTGGACGGCCAATCCGCCCGAGAATACGCTTTCTACAGCATTGTCGAACCAGCCCGTCACATTGTGGAAGGGTATGGCAATGCCATGCCTGCGACTTATGATGACATGCTCAGCCCACAGGACATTGCCGATCTGATCGCCTATGTCCTCAGTCTTTGATCAGCCGCCAGATGGTCAGGCCAAACAGAATGGTAATCAAGGCTTCGTGAGACAAACACCAGGGGCAAAAAGCACGCAGCACGGCGGCCTGCAAATAAACCAGATACACGGAGTATAAAAAGCCGAACAGCACCACGCCGAACACCAGCATTCTGCCATTTTCTTGCAGGAAGGCTGTTCGATTTTCCAGCAGCAGCAGCGCCAGCACCACCAGATCAAGCGCCAGCCCCAGCCACGCAATGGGGATGCCGCCCAGTTCCGAATAGGCGCTGTTGAGCACCGTGCCGCAGTCGAACGCCGCGCCCTGAATGCAAACGGCGGCGGTATCGGAAACTTTAAGATAGCTGAGATAGCCTGCGATCAGCGCAGCGACAATAACCACGACGATGCTGGCGTTACGGGCAAGCCGTGCGGGTTGGGGATTGGCTTGTACGGACATGGATTACCTCGGTTCTGAAAACAATGTCATTTATTTTAGAATACGCTTGCGAACATTGTCTAAGAATGCGCTGAGAAAATCAGCGTCATCCATCCATGAAAAGGATACCACATGGCACGACTGCGTGATTTTGGTGTAAACCCCGGAAGACTGCCCACTGGCCCGGACAACGCCATAACTGATGTCCCCGGCGTGAAAGTCGGACACACGACGCTGATCAGCGGCAGCGGCAAACTCGTCGAAGGTGAAGGCCCGGTTCGCACCGGGGTCACAGCCGTTGTCCCGCACGGCGGCAATATCTTCCGCGAAAAAGTAGCCGCAGCGGTACATTCGATCAACGGCTTCGGCAAGGTGATGGGCTTCGAACAGATCCGCGAGCGCGGCACGCTGGAAACGCCGGTTGTCCTCACCAGTAACCTAAGCGTGGCACGTGCCGGGGACGCTTTGCTGACGTATATGCTGCGCCAGAATCCGGACGTTGCCCTGACCACCGGCACCGTGAATTGTGTCATCGGTGAGTGCAATGACGCGGTACTCAACGACGCACGCGGGCACCACATTCAGCCGGAACACGTGCGCCACGCCATCGACTCCGCCAGCGATGGCCCGGTTGAGGAAGGCAATGTCGGCGCGGGAACCGGCACCACATGTTATCAGTTCAAAGGCGGCATCGGCACGGCGTCGCGCGAAGTGATGGACAGCGCATTTACGGTCGGTGCGCTGGTGCAGACCAATCACGGCAAGCGAGAGGAATTGATGGTGATGGGTGTGCCGGTGGGCATGGCGCTGCACGAGGACTATCTGCCGCAAACCTCGCCCGGCTCGATCATGATTGTGCTGGCAACCGATGCTCCCTTTGCGCCGCATCAACTGGAACGACTGGCAAAGCGTGCCGTCTTTGGGCTGGCCCGTACCGGGGCGATTGCCAGCGACCAGAGTGGGGATTTTGTCATTGCCTTTTCGACCAGCAACCGGCAGTTACACTACCCCGACGAAGTCATCCAGACGATGCCGCGTTTTGCCGACGATGGTCGCTCAATTGACGAGTTCTTCCTGGCGGTGGTCGAATGTGTGGAGGAGGCCATCCTCAATTCACTGCTGGCGGCGCAAACCATGACCGGGCGCGACAACCGCACGGTGTATGCCCTGCCACACGACCGCCTGCGCGACCTGCTGCGGCAGTACGGGCGTTTGTAAAATTCAGCCTGCGATGAGGAGGGGTGCTTTTGGAGATCAAAGCCTGCGGCGTACTCTGTTTTCGTCAAAAGCCAGACCTGTCGTTTCTGCTGCTCAGACAGCCCCGGCGCTGGGATGTCCCGAAAGGGCACTGTCGAAAGATCGAAGATGAACGCGCCTGCGCTCTGCGCGAAACCGTCGAGGAAACCGGCATCGCAGCGGCGCATATCCGTTTGGACGACACCTTCCGCTTTGTCACCCAGAACCCGGTACGGCCCCGCTATCTGAAGGGGGGTGTCGCCAGCAAGACCTACGTGATTTTCCTGGGTTATGTGCCGGATGACGTGGTGGTTCGTGTCAGCGAACACGAGCGTTTTGAGTGGTTTTCCTGGAATCCACCGCATCATATTCAGCGCTGGCTCATCGACCCGCTGCTGACCGAGGTCGAACGCCATTTCCAGCAGCATCCCCTTCCGTACTCATCATAAAGGGCATCCTTATGTCGAGCAGCATCGAAATTGGTGGTTATACCCCCGGCGTCATTGGGCGGGTGACGGAACTGCACGGCGTTTATTATCACCAGCACTGGGGGTTTGGCCTGTACTTCGAGGCCAAAGTGGCTACGGAGCTGGCCGCCTTCCTCAGCCGGATGGACCCGGCACATGATGGGGCCTGGATTGCGCGGGCCGACGGACAGGTCGTTGGCTCTGTTTTTATTGATGGCCGTGATGCCCACCGCGATGGCGCGCGGCTGCGCTGGTTCATCACCGACCCGACGTATCAGGGGCGCGGCCTCGGCAGGCGGTTGATGACGGAGGCCGTGCGCTTCTGCCAGCAGGCCGAGTTCCCGAAGGTGTACCTGACCACCTTCGCCGGGCTGGACGCGGCACGGCACTTGTACGAGCAGTTCGGCTTCCAGCTGATTCACGAAGCGGCAGATAATCATTGGGGCACAACCGTCGTCGAGCAGCAGTTCGAACTGGTGTTAGCTGAAAACACTTTTAGTTGATGAGTTTGTGCAGCAACGGGTAATTGAGTTTATTGTATACCTCAAGTCTATTCTGTATGGGATGTGGGAGTTAATTTATACATGTTACAACCACTCCATTGAGGGAATTTTGTGGCAGGCAAATAGTATCCTTTATATCCAAGTATTCTCAGCAATAATCTATCGAGAAAATGTTGGACTGATTGATACTGCTCGGTTATGTCGGAAGGCATCCATTCTAATTCGTGAACAAGACTATTGCGTAGTTCGACGAAGCTATCTATTTCTGCGCCTGTTATAGGCACAGCAAATTCGATGACAATTGCTTCAAGCCACTTCCTAAAATTACGTTTGTGTTTGTTACTTGGTGGATTCGATGTTTTCTTTGCCAAATATTCAGCAAGTGCAAATGCAGTTAGACATCGATTTTCCGTAAAACCGCCTGAACGAACAGCCGTATAAAAATTAGCAACATTTTGAAACTTGAATGCATGGTCTAAACGTACGTAATGTGAATAACACTCCTCCAAAAACTGAACTGTGTTCTGCGGTGGCATATTATCAATGACTTCTGTGCCCTCATATCTGCCTACAATACGAGGCTGATGTTCTGTGTAGACTTTTTGATCATCAATGAAAACTTCATAATAAATCCAGTTTATTCTTTTTCCTCTCGCAACTGATAGTAAATGACACAAGGTTGACACAAGCTCCAACGACTTAACAAACGCTTCATGCGTAGTTTCAAGAACAATTTCTGCGGTAACAGCAGTTCCATGGGTTTCCTTTATTTCGCTTATGCGCTCGTCATAGTTATTTACTTGTCTTATGATAATGCTTGTATCATTAACACTGATGACAATATGATTATGTTGATGAAGCCCCGGCGCTATTTCTTCGGCGTTGATTCCCACAAATTCAAGATTTGTAACATAAAAATGAGCTGTAGCACGCCCTTGCCAATTTTTATTGCCAATACCTAGATGAAACTCACCACTTGACCTAAAAAGTAATTCTCTGTCCACAGCAGTTTCTCCAGGCATAGAGATTTTATCTATTATTTGTATAACAGAGCCAATGGCAGTAAAAGTCTCATCATCAACTGTTTTACCAACAAACTCAATCTCCGTGATTTCTTTAGGCAACTCAAGTGTAGTGAGATTTAGGTCTACAAAAATAGTTCCCGTGCTAGCTTGGCATATCTTAAGAGGGCAATCTACAGATTCACTCCCGTTAAATGACAATTGCCCGCTTCCTGAGTAGGTTTTATCACTATCACAGTTTAGTTCGAATTTCAGCATATAACATTTTCTCCATTTAACTAATACAGTATATAACAAAAATAAATTTCTGTCGTTTTGTAAAACGCAGAAGAAAGCTCAGGTAATATTAGCTGAAGCTATGCTGCTAATCGCTGATAGCTTTGATATACCGCTCGGCGGAACGCTGCACAACGTCGGCGGCATTGTGCGGGACGACTTTATCCCACCAGCCGCTGTACAGACGGTCAAAGGCATAGGGTTTCACAGCGTCGGCGATTCGCTGCACCGCCGCTTTGTTCAGCGGAATACTGTTGGGATAGCTGTACATGAACGTCACCCACTGTGGATCAGCCACCACCATGATGGTATCGCCGGTCATCAGCACGCCCTTGCCGTCAGCGCCATCCGCCCAGTGCAGCACCGACGAACCGGGGAAATGCCCGCCACAGCGGATCAGCGTGATGCCGGGCAGCAGCGTATGGGTGTCGTCCTCCCAGTAAACGATGCTCTTGTCGGGGCGCATCACCCAGGGTTCGTTGTCGCGGTGCAGGTAAATCGGCGCGTCATGGAAGGCGCGGCTCCATTCGACCATCGTGTCATAAAAATGCGGGTGCGAAATGGCGATGGCATCCACACCGCCCAGCGCGTTCAGCGCCGCGATGGTCACGTCGTCAAGCAGGCTGATGCAATCCCACAGCACATTGCCCTCGGCTGTCTGTATGAGCAGCGGGCGCTGGCTGATGGTGAAACCCGGCACCGTGGCGATCCCGGTCAGGTTGGGTTCGACCGTGCGAATCTCGTTGTGATGCTTGTGGCGCAGTTCGTCGAGCGTGGTCCAGCCCTGGCCGGACGCTCTCACATACTGCCGGTCATCGGCACAGATGGTGCAAACCTCGACCGGATATCCGTCGCTCTCGGCATACTGAACCCCACAGGTGGTGCAAATATAATTCGGCATTTATCCTGTCTCCTCTTTCAAAAATCCAGGCGCAAATCCCATCGCATCGTTGCAAACGTCTATCGCGCATTCGCTGCGCGATGTTTGACCCATTAACCCGCACAACCGCCCAGAAAAGTTGACCAGTTCAGCCCCAGTATCTGGTCGCTGACAGCCACCCGCAGCATACCGTCGTCACCCAGTGCGTGCCAGCGCTGCGCCAGATCACTGCCGAAAATCTGGGTGATGCCACACAGACCGCCCGACTGTTTTTGCAGCGCCGCGATATTGCCATGATTGCTCGTCAGCAGCAGCACCGAACCATACTCGTTCAACTGCGTCAGCCCTCCAATAGCCGGGGGCAGCTGCACCTGCCATTTGAGCAGGCGGCTCTGATCGTAGGCGTGCAGCACCGAACCATCATACAGATACAGTTCGTCATCCGCCGTGTACAGGGCGGCGGCACTGTTATCGCCGGGCGGCGCACCATCCATATCGACAATGCGCGCACCATCCGCCAGAATCGCCCACAGGCCATTCCCGCTGTAAGCGCGCAGTTCGCCATTCGGCGCGGTGTCGAGACTGGCCGCCGAACGCAGCTGCGCCCGGTCCAGCAGCGCACCCTGAGGCGAAACACTCAACAATTCGTTGGTTTGCGTCACCAGGCCGATCACCTGCCCGCTAGCTTCAGCGCGAACAACCGGTGGCACATCGGCCAACTGCCAGGCCACCGTCTGCCGGTCCGGTCCAAAAGCGACCAGCGTGTTATTCGGATTGTGGAAAATCAGCAGATCATCCTGCACGATGACCGGTTCACCCAGCGTGACGCCCGTTTCCCAGCGTTCCGCCAGCGTGCCATCGATATTCACCCGCTGCATCGAACCATCGGCATACGTCAGCAGCGGACGACCTTCATGCTGGGTGATGGCAACGGCGTGACGTTCCAGATTAATGCGCCAGAGCGACCGGCCATCGGGTGTTACCCGGCCCAGCCGGTCCGCATCGAGATAGAGCAGGCTGTGATCATCCAGTTCAAGGGGTGGGGCAATCGGGCCGGCTTCATCAGCGAGGTCGAGCCGCCAGCGAAAAGCCGGTTGCAGCCAGGCTTGCTGATTGCGGACGGCTTTGGCGGGCTGCCGCCAGATCTCGGTAAACGGGTCGCGCCAGCTATAGCCGGGGCCAGGGGATGTACCATCCTGATAGCGCACTTCAAAATGCAGATGCGGCGCCGGGCGCACATTGCCAATCGCGCCGATCACGTCACCAGCGTTGACACAGCTCCATTGGGGCCGGAACCTGATCGTGTCCGTTTCCATCATGTGGCCGTACTGCGTGTACAGCAGGCTGCCATCGGCGAAGGTGTGCTCGATGATGACCACGCCGCCATCACGTCCCCAGCCTGTCGGCGCGGAATAGGTGATACGCCCGGTTGCTGCCGCATACACCGGCAGTCCGATGCCATAATTTTCGGCATTGCTGACGGCCCAGTCTTCGCCGGTGTGATAGCGTCCCTGATGCCGGGGGCTGGGCGCGCCGAAGTCCTGCGCCAGTTGAAACACCTGCGTATCAATCGGGTAATTGATGGCATCGGCAACGCCGCACTGCTGGGCCACCGCCGGGGGTACCGAAACCAGCAGCAAGGTCATCAGCAGTAAGATAGTGCGCCTGTTTCTGAGCATGAGAATCCTGTTATCGCCTGACCGGTTTATTGTAGCCCCTCGGCCCTTTTCCGGCGATAACGGTATTTATTATTTGGTGGGGTATGCTGGCAGGGGTGCCGCTAGAGCATGTTTTCGCCACCATCCACGTTGATGGCCTGCCCGGTGACAAAGCTGGCGGCGTCCGAACAGAGGAACAGCACCACACCGGCGACCTCATCAAACGTCCCGCGCCGGTTCTGGGCATTGGTGACGGGCAGCGCCGACTCGCCGTAAGGGTCTTCCAGATTGCCCGGACACACCGCATTCACCCGCACCTGCTGCGGCGCAAGTTCGCGCGCGGTCTGTTTGGTCAGGCCGACCAGCCCGCTTTTACTGGCGACATAACCCACGCCCTGCGGCAGCGGATTCGGATGCCCGGCGGTGGACGCAATGTTGACGATCACGCCGCCGCCCTCGTCCGCCATCACGCGGCCCAGTAACTGGCTGCAAAAAAAAGCGCCGGTCAGGTTGACTTCCAGCACGCGGCGCCAGTCCCATTCATCCAGTTTGAGCATGGGCGCAGTCAGCGACTCGGCCCCTGCTGCGTTCACCAGAATGTGGATGCGGCCAAACTGATCGCGGGCGGTTTCGATAAGCGTGCCGACCTGAAAACGGTTGGTGATGTCCGCATGCCAGGGCAGCGCCTGTCCCCCCGCCGCCCGAATCTCCTCGGCAACCTGTTCGACACGGTCCGGGTTGATATCGCAGGCGACGACTCTGGCACCAGAGGCAGCCAGGGCGAGCGCAACAGCTCGCCCAACATCAGCCCCGGCTCCGGTGACAATTGCAGTTTGATCTTTTAAATCGACTTGGAGTTTTGCCACAGATCGTGCAGCCAATCAACGAGGACACTACGAGCAGTCGGCGGCAACGTGTTGTTTTCAATCAGCTTGCGGTCGACATTTCCGGGGATGACATAATACTGGGCACCGTGGGCATAATTACGGCTATGGGATTCACAGGCGGCCTTGGCATACTGCTTCCAGGGGTTCCAGTCTGTCTCGCTCATCAACACGCAGACCTGAGATTCAATCGCTAGAATTGCCTCTTTGTCCAGCATATTCGAAGCCAGGATCACCGCCTGCGGCTTCTGGATGCGTGCAAACAAGCCATAAGAGTCCCCCAAAAGGCCCGTTCCGGCATCCTGTGCCAGAATAATCACTTTGCGGCGGTTAATATGAGATTGTTCCAGCGCAACTTCATAGGCGTTCACTGCATCCTGCGAGGCGGACCCCCGTCCACCGGCCCCGCTTCGCCCGGTGCCGCGCTTGTCCCACCGGAAAACGGCATAACCACTTTGCAAACCCAGGCTCGCAAACGGCCAATACCAATCTCGATTATTACAACCTGCGTGATGAAGAATGAAAATGAGGGGAAACCCATCAACCGGTACAGGCGAGGAAGGATAATCAACCTGCCCTGAGAGCTGCACGTGGTCGCCGGCGAAAACCAGTTCCACGGTGCGTTGCGAGAGTTGTTCCACTACCTGATCTGCTGTCATGGCTACTCCATACTGAACTCACTGAATAACCCGAACTTCGAATGCGGAGCCAAAAACAAGGTTTCTCAGAATAAGGCAATATTTATGGAGTGGTGACAGTCTCGCTATTTAGTATAGCAATGCCAACCAATTATTGCACACTTTTGACCGCACTGTAAGGGGTGTAATATGTGCAAATGTTACGAAGCTATCGCCCGAATCACCCAATTTATGGGCTGTAAGCTTCCCAATGCGATGACTTACACAGTCGCTTGACGTTTTTGGAACACCTGTGCTAACCTGTGTGTGACAATCACAACAGGCTGTTGCCCGCCGTTGGACTGTTGCCTATCGCTTATCATGATACGATAGAGTATTAAGCATAACAATTATTTGGCGAGAAAACAATGACTCTGGAATTTAAGGAATTGGTGCCACAAATTGCCAAAATGGGGTCGATGCTGGAACAGCTCGATTTTGACCTGGGCGACCGGCTGGAAAAAGCCTTCGAACGGTTCGAGCAGGCGACGGACCTGGACCGGGTTTGGGAGCGCATCGACTGGGTGCGGCAGTCGGATGTCAGCGGGTATCGCGGGGCCGCGCCAATGGATACACCGGACGCCGAACCGGTCAACCTGATCGTGCCCGCACCGGAGCCACCACCAAGCGCCACGCTGATCGCGGTCGATGGGTCACAAATCTACCCCAACGAGCGTCAGCCACTCCATTATTTCCTGCTCAATATGGGCGCGCTGGTCTACCATCATGGCAGCGAACGCACCCCGGATGCACTGACGTCGCCACGCCTGTTCTTCCACAAGGATCATGTCCACGACCGGCATGGCCGCATTATCCGCAATCGCGAGGTCGATGACCGCCGCACCATCGCCGAAATTCATTACCTGGCGGAACAGTCGTGGCACTACCGCGATGAAGCCCGTCCGCTGGTCGCACTGTTCGACAACAGCCTGCTGGTTCAGGCGGGGGGCGGCGACCCGCGCGAAAACGCGATCTTCTTCCGCGACTATATGGCCGGGCTGGTTCGGGTGCGCGATGCCCTCGCCACGCTGGCCGGGTATGTCGACGCCCCCTCGCGCAGTGAACGCTTTATCCGCCTGCTGGCATTACTCGGTCTGGAAAGCCCGGACCAACTTTCCAGTGACCGGCGTCCGGCGGGTGACCTGGAAGGGCTGGGGGACAAGATCTTTTTCGAGCGCGTGCTGGCCCCCGGTGAACGGTCAGCCATCATGGTACAGAATTCGCCGCGCAACCTGGAATTTAAAGAGCGCAACGTCAACTTTGAGATTGCCTTCTTCTACCTGAATGTCGGCAGCGAGTTTACGCCGCATGTTGTGCGCATTGATATTCCGGTATGGGTCGCGCGCGATCAACTGGCGGTGGAGGAACTGCACGGGCTGCTGCTGGCCCAGTGCCGGATGCAGGGGCGCAACCCGTACCCCTACGCCCTCACCCGCGCCCACGAACAGGCAGTTGTCAGCAAGGATGACCAGCGCAAGGTCGAGGCGCTGATCAAGGCGCAGGTGCGCGTGTCGACCGACATCCCCATCGATTCGCTTTATTTCTCCGCCAAGACCAACAGTAAATTCCTGCTGAACGGTGAAAAGCGTCGTTTCGACACCCGTTCGGTCAATCGCAATCACCCGCAATCAGGATAGGAACGCATATACATGGCAGCAGAAGAACGTAAAATTGTCGGGCGTGTGCTGCGAGCCAGCACCATCGGCTTTGATTGTGGCACCCACAGCAGCCAGATCGACCGCCAGCACGATTTTGGCGCGCTGGTCAAGGCGCCGGTCGCCAACAGTCCGGGCCTGACGGTGTTCGGGCTGATCTTCGCCGTTGAAATCGAGAGCGACGAACTCATTACGGAACTGGTGATGGCGGAGGGCATCCACATCACCACGCTGCTGGACCAGCGCAACAACCGCATGGTGCCAGTTACGGTGCGCATCCTGAACGTGGGTTTCAGCGATAATGGCTATATTGTGCACAGCCTGCCGCCGCGCCCGCCGCTCAGTTTGTCCGATGTTGAACCGTGCACGACCGAGGAAATCCGCGCCTTTAACGAACGCTGCGATTATTTCCGGCTGGTGCTGAACGCCTCCGAAGTGCCCTCAGATGACCTGCTGGCTTCCTCGCTGCGCTATGCCATGTGGACCTTTCCCGATGACCAGCAGCGCTATGATTTTATGGTGCGCAGCGGACGGCATATCTCGCGCTTGCTGTCCGCCGATCTCAAGCGGCTGTCGCACGTGCTGGCGCTGATCCGACCGTAGCGAAAGTATCCATACCCCAGGCGTTGCCCAACATCGGGGTCCGTGGTAGGGACGCAGCGGGCTGCGTCCGCTTTAGAGGAGCAATATTCATGGCCGAAATGCAGCAGTGGTTGTATCGCATTCAACCTGTCCGACCGGAAATGCTGACCGATGGCCCGACGCCGGAGGAAGCCAGCATCACTGAGCAGCATTTTGAGTATCTGCAAGAACTGATGGGCAAGGGCATTGTCATTATGGCTGGGCGCACCCAGAACACCGGCTACAGCAGCTTTGGCATTATCGTCTTCAAGGCGGAAAACGAAGATGCTGCCCGCGCCATCATGCACAACGACCCCGCCATCCGGCAGCGCCAGTTCCGCGCCGAGCTATTTCCCTACCGCATCGCCCTGCTGGAACCCGGCAACGTGTAGCGATCGTGTCCACACCCACCCGCGTGCAGTCGCGCGACCAGCCGGATCATGAATGTAAGTGAAGGGACTACAGATGGCCGAGCAATTCCGTTTTGATGTCACCGCCGATGATGAGGTGCTGCTCTACTGGCCCGATGAACCGGTCGTTGTGCTGAAGGGCGACCAGGCCCGCGCGTTTCTCAAGCGCATTGAAGGGCTGGATGATCGCGCCGCCCAGATCGAACTGGCGAAAATCGCGGCGGAAGAACTGCGTGGCGAAAGCGGCGAACAATAGTAAAAAGACTCAACGCAAAGACGCCAAGTCGCAAAGGTTTAAAAGCAATAGATGGGCGACATTGATTTCTCACAAGGTAGATACCTCAATCAGTACTGTGGTATGAAATGTTGAAAATTGACTATTCTGACCAGGGTAAATCTCACGATCAACAAAGGCCGAAACCCGGATTTCTTTGCCCCTTTGCGACTTCGCGCCGCCTGTCCCGCGTCTTTTTGCGGGATTACGTTAAATCCTTTTCTTTTCCCGGTTCTTTTTGCTTTACCGTTAGGATGGAGTAGCACATGACTCTGCCGCAGAATTCTGAAAACCTCGACGAGTGGTTCCCGCGCAACGATCCCAGCGCCTACCGCACCGGCGTCGAACGGCTGGGTGTGGTCGTCGGCGGCTCGCTGAGCAAGGGCCTCGTCGTCAAACTGGACCCACTGGTCAACATCGAAGACATGGCGGTCGGGCGCTATGTGGTCGTACATGGCCTGCACAAGCGTTTCTTCTGCATGATCAATGACGTCACGCTCGACAGCACCAACCCCTCGATTCAGAACGACCCGCCCGATATTTCCGACCCGTTCACGGCGGCGATTTACAGCGGCTCGGTCGCCTATGGCACGGTGCATGTCGTGCCGATGCTGTCGATCGAACTGGAAACCGCGCCCAAGCCGGTCAAGACGATTCCGAGCCACTTCCAGCCGGTCTTCAGCGCGACGGAACAGGACGTCAACGATGTGTTCGGCAGCGAGGATGGCACCCACTTCTACGTTGGCGCGCCGCTGGAGCTGGAACATACGCAGATCAACCTCGATTTGCAGCGACTGGTCGAACGGTCGGTGGGCGTGTTCGGCAAAAGCGGCACGGGCAAGAGCTTCCTCACCCGCGTGCTGCTGGCCGGGGCTATCCATAAAGGTGTCGGCGTCAGCCTGATCTTCGATATGCACAACGACTATGGCTGGCAGATCACCAGCGAGAACGGGTACAACGTCAAGGGCCTCAAGCAGTTGTTCCCCTCCAAAGTGAGCATCCTCACGCTGGATGCCGAATCATCGCGGCGGCGCAATGCCAAGTTCGACTTCGAGGTTAAGCTTGGCTACGACGAGATCGAGCCGCAGGACCTGGAACAACTGCGCGTGACGATGAACTTCTCCGACGCCATGATCGACGCCATTCACACCCTCAACAAGCGCTGGGGCAAAAACTGGATTCGCCGCCTGCTCAAAGGCGACCCGGACGACATCGAAGACATCGAGTCCAATACGACCATCGCCAGCGGCACCCTGATCGCCGTGCAGCGCCGTATGGAACGCTTCGAACGCTGGGATTTTCTGGTCGCCGAAGCGCCGCCGGACAGTGTGAAACAGATCATCGACCTGCTGGTGGAACAGCAGAAAAGCGTCGTGCTCGAATTCGGGCGTTATGGCAACTCGCTCGATGCCTATATGCTGGTGGCCAATTATCTCACGCGCCGCATCCATGAGGCTTATACCGAGCGCATGGAAAAGGCCCTCGGCGACGCGGCCCACGAACCGCCGCAGCTGCTGATCACCATCGAGGAAGCGCATAAGTTCCTCGACCCGAAGATCGCCAACCAGACCACATTCGGCATCATCGCCCGCGAGATGCGCAAGTACAACGTCACGCTGCTGGTGGTCGACCAGAGGCCCAGCGCCATCGACGAGGAAGTCATGAGCCAGATCGGCACACGCGTCACGGCCCTGCTGGATAACGAGCGCGACATCAACGCCGTACTCAATGGCATCAGCGGCGCGGGCGGCCTGCGCGAGGTGCTGGCCCGGCTCGACACCAAGCAGCAGGCTATCATCATGGGCCATGCGGTGCCTATGCCGGTGGTCATCAAGCCGCGTACTTACGATGAGGATTTCTACGAGTCGTTCGAGAATTTGTCGCCGGTGGGCAGCGGTCGTGTGCGCAAGGCGCTCGGTGGTGGTGATGGCGAACGGCGCATCCGCTAACCTCCGCGCCAGCAGTACAGACGACCTCGCGACCTTTACCCCTTTCGGCAAATGCTGCAAAGGGGTTTTTGTTGCCAGGGCAAATATTAAAGTTGTGAATTTTCCGTGACAATCCCAAATATTACGGCTTATTTCAACCAAAGTGGCATAAGATTAAAGTCGTGTTAAGGCAAGGATCATGCGATGCAAACGCATACAGAGCTGGTCTGCGAACAACTCAACACCCTGATTGACCTGCTGGTGAATACCACCCGTACGCTGGTGGTGGATGATGCGAACGCGGTTGAACCCGGTTGTCGGGATGGTCTGGATGCGCTCTATGCCGCGGTCCAATATCTGGTCACCTACTGGGATGATGTCGAGCTGCAAATCCTGCGCGGCGAAGGGCCGGACGCTGAATTTTTGTACGCACCCATCGACGGTATCCTTGACCTGTCCACCCCGCTGCTGGAAAAATCGGAGAGCAGCCTCAGCGCGGGCCAGAGCCAGCTACTGCACAGTATTTTTTCAATCAGCCGCGATTCGCGTGAAATCGTAGCGGAGTTATTTGGAAAGTAAGTGCAGGATTACGAAATTCACAGAGCTTGTGGAATTTTTAGGGCATCCTTGTGTAAACTGTCCCTTCCGTAAGATGGCACAGGACAATTCCCATTATGTCCACTCCTGATCTGCATACCCACGTGAAAACCCTCAAAACCCGTATGGAGCGTGCGTGGCCGTCGATCCGCAAAGGCGGCAGCGACGAACAGCGGCAGCTCCTGGGTGCGATGTACGACAGCCTGACTCTGGCGGAGCGGCTGTACATTTTTCCGCCCACAGACCCGCAACAGAACTGGGATCAGTGGCGGCACGATGTAATTCGCCCGCTCAGCCTGTGCATTAACTCCGCTGAACTGCTGCTGACCGACGAAGACCCGCCCCTCACCGACGAACAGCGCCACGACATTCAGGCCGTGTTCGATCAGGCGATTGCCCTCAGCCGGACCATTGATAACCTGTACGCGCAACGCGCCACTTACATGCGCTGAAACCCTGCGCCACAAAGCTTAAGTCATTTATGACCAGCACATCCTCTAGAATAGAATAAGTCCAATTCGAAGAGGAACATATAATGCGTTCTCGCCATTTATTGATTGTAGGGGCGTTGATATCGCTGCTGGTGCTGGCCTCCGGTGTAAGCGCGACAACATTAATCGCCACAAGCAGCACCCGCTTCTACTGTGATGCCGTCGTATTTAATTACGATTCATCAGGGTTTCCCACACTCTATCTGCAAGTCACAGACACATCCAATAACCCATTGGGCCCGGCCAAGGCGGTTCCGACCAGCGGTACCTACCGGCAGGTGCTCGATGTAGATCCACCTCAGCCTGAGGGCACCACCCTCAAAATCCGATACAGCTCGGACGGGACAAATTACTATGATGTCTTTGGGGCAGAGGGCACAGGCGAATGTTCCGGCCTGCGGGACCCCGATGATGAAGGCCCGAATACGCCGCCGCCACCGCCCTATGAAATCATGGGCGGGGTCAATGCCAGGGCGCGCATGTTCGTGGTCGAGGAGGCTAATGGACCGGATAACCCGGCGCTGGTGTTTTACCAGATTGATGAAGCTGGCGTAGGTGGCTTCCAGTTTTACATCTCCAAGAAAGAACTGGCTGAGCTGCCCGACATGCCCGACGAACCGGTGGTCATCTACAGCAGCCCGGACGGCAAACTCGCCTTCTACAAGCTGACCAGCGGCGAATACCAGATCAATGTCGGCCCGGACGCCGAAGGCAAGACTCATGTGGTTGTGTTTACCGGGGTACCGCCGGAAAATGTATACAGTTTCACCTTCAGCAGCCTCGCGCTCAACTGGCGCAGGTGGTCGTTGACGACACTGAGTTAATTCGGTATCTTGATTTCACAGGGGCGCGATCAAAGCGCCTCTTTTTTTCAGGGAGGCAGGATGCATTCGATACGGATTATGCTCAGTCTGATGATCGCTTTCCCGGTGTTGATCGGGCGCGCGCAGGACAGCTCCCCCCTCGACACGATTACGCTGCCAGCCGGATTCGCCATTGATGTCTATGCGGCGGACGTAACCGGGGCGCGGTCGATGGCGCTGGGGGCGAATGGCACCGTTTTTGTGGGCACGCGTCAGGGCAGCGTGTATGCGCTGGTGGATGCGGATGGCGATCATCGTGCGGACGAAACCCTGACCATTGCCAGCGGATTGAACAAACCGAATGGGGTGGCGTTTCGGGATGGCGCCCTTTATATCGCCGAAATCAGCCGTATCCTGCGCCTGGACGATATTGAATCCCGGTTGCAAAATCCACCTGAACCGGTCCTGGTGACAGACGCCTATCCGAATAACGATTATCACGGCTTCAAGTACATAGCCTTTGGGCCGGACGACAGACTGTATGTGCCGGTGGGGGTGCCCTGCAATGTCTGTGCCGAAACTGAGGACTATGGCATTCTGACAAGCATTCAACCGGACGGCAGCGACTATGAGGTCTATGCTCGCGGCATCCGCAACACGGTTGGTTTTGACTGGCACCCGACCACAGGCGAGTTATGGCTGACGGACAACGGACGCGATTGGGTCAGCGATGACCTGCCGCCCGATGAACTTAATCATATACCGGAGCCAGGGCTGCACTTTGGTTTCCCCTACTGCCACGCGGGCACGCTTGAAGATGTAGACTTCAACGAGGGACAACCCTGCGACTCATTCACGCCGCCAGCGATAAACCTGGGGCCCCACGTCGCGCCGCTTGGCATGAAGTTTTACACAGGCGAGATGTTCCCCGAAACCTACCACAATCAGATTTTTATTGCGGAACATGGTTCCTGGAATCGAACCACGCCCATTGGCTATCGCATATCACTGGTACGCCTCGAAGCGAATACGGCAGTTTCCTATGAAACCTTCGCCGAGGGCTGGCTGCTGCCGGATGGCACCGTGACCGGTCGCCCGGTCGATGTGCTGGTGATGCCCGATGGCGCACTGCTGGTATCCGATGATGCAGCCGGGGCCGTCTATCGCATTAGTTACAGCGGCGACTAACCGGGCAAGACGGATTGCGATGCAAAGAGGGCTGCATGACCGACCTGTTTGATTTTTCCACATTCCCCAGGCTGTATACGGACCGGCTGGTGCTGCGCGAAATCGTTATGGACAATGCGCTGGCGGTGTTCCGCATACGCGGCGATTTTCAGGTGACGCGCTACAACACCGGTCCGGCCTACGCCACCATCGACCAGGCGCGCAAACTGATCACCGGGATGCAGAAAAGCTACAACGATCACGATGAACTGCGCTGGGGAGTCACGCGCAAAGGCGGCGACAATCAGGTCATCGGCATGGTCGGCTTTAATTACTGGCATCGCAAGGACCGGCGCGGCTCCGTCGGTTATGATCTGGCGCGGGCCTACTGGCACCAGGGCATCATGTCCGAGGCGCTGCGGGCGGTGGTCGCTTTCGGGTTCGAGCGCATGAACCTCAACCGCATCGAAGCAGACTGCACGGTCGAGAACACGGCGTCGGAGCGGCTGCTGCTGAAGCTGGGGTTCCAGCCGGAAGGTTTGCAGCGCGAGCAGTATTTTGAAGAAGACCGCTTCTGGGATGTGCGGCTGTTCGCCTTGCTGCGCCGGGACTATCAGCGGTAAGATGTGCCGCCGGACCTTCGTACAGAACGGAATGCACCATCATGGGTGGAACGCTCCTTAATGCCATCACCGTCGCCATCGGCACCGCTATCGGCCTGCTCATCGGCCAGCGCCTGACCAGCAAAATTCAGGAAACCGTGATTACCGGCCTGGGCTTTGTCACGCTGGTGGTCGGCTTCGATAATGCGGGCGCGACGGGCAATGTGATTATCCCGCTGCTGAGCATTGTCCTCGGCGCGATCATCGGTGAAATTCTCGATCTGGCGGCCCTGCTGGAACGCTTCGCCGGGTGGCTGCAAACCCGCTTTGCCGGGGGCGACAACGCCAGCGAAGACGCGCGCGCCCGGTTTATCAACGGCTATGTCACCGCCAGCCTCGTCTTTTGCATTGGCCCGCTGACCTTCGTCGGGTCGCTGCTCGATGGCATGGGCCAGCCAATTGGTTTTCAGCAGCTTGCCATCAAGAGCGTGCTGGATATGTTTGCCGGGATGGCGTTTGCCGCGTCGCTCGGCATCGGTGTCGGCTTCAGCATCATCACGATTCTGGTGCTGCAAGGCGGGCTGGCGCTGATGGGCAGCCTGTTCGGTCAGGTGATGACCACGCCCATGATCAACGAGATGACGGCGGTTGGCGGCCTGCTGCTCATCGGGCTGGGCCTGACCCTGCTGGACATCAAACGCCCGCGCATGGCGAACTTCCTGCCCGCGCTGATCATCGCGCCGCTGATGGTGGCCGTTGCGACGGCGCTCGGCATCAACATCTACCCGCTGTAGACAAATCGCTCAATTCAGGAATTTCATCATACGCAGACCGGTCAGGGTAACGCCATCCGTCAGGGTGACGGATTCTTCGCCCAGCGCCGTGTAACCGGCTTTCTCGTACAGCGGCACCCCGGTCGAACTGGCGATCAGTTCCGTCTGCCAGAAGCCATTGCTGCGCGCATCCGCCTCGCTGGTGGCAAGCAGTTCGCGGGCGATGCCCCGGCGGGCAAATGCCGGATGCACAAAGTAAGCGCGAATGCGGGCGGCGTCATAACGCGGATCGAGGTATGCCTCGGCATTTTTGCTGACACCATACTCATAGCTGGAAAAGGCATGACGGCGGCTCCAGCCCCCGGCCCCGATCAGGACACCGTTGACTTCGGCGACATAGTAGGTCCGGTCTTCGATCAGCCGGGTTTCGACCGCGAACAGATAGCGGGCCGCGCTGTCGACCTGACGCGGCGTGTAATCGTGATGCATGAGGCCGCGCACCGCCTGATCAATGAGCGTTTGCAGCACCGGGACATCACGCAGCCGGGCATGGCGCACCGCCACGGCAGTTCTGGTTTGCTCCAACATCGTTCCCTCCTGTGGGATTACATGAACAAGCCACAGGATAGACATCCCGCGCCGAGAAAGTGCCGAGGGAACGCATACTGAAAAGATGACAGATTATGCTTCTCGCAGTTGATGGGTTGCGTTAAGATAGCGGGCGAGGAAAAGGGTACACACAGCCGTATATGACCACAACATCCAACAACAAACCGCCCCTGTCGCGGGACGCCCTGCGCGATGTTAATGAGCTGGCGCTGTGGGCAGGCCAGATGCTGCTGCAACATGGCGCAGAAACCGCCCGCATCGAACAATCCGTCCATCGCATCGGCACCGGGCTGGGCTGCGACTGGCTCGATGTGCTGGTATCACCCAACGGCCTGCTCGTGACCAGCAACAGCGGCGGTGAATTCCGCACCCGGCTGCGACGCGTCACCCACACCGGCGTCAACATGGCCGTGCTGGACGAGATCAGCCACCTGACGCATCGCATCGAACGCGGCGAAATGAACCGGTTCGAGGTGCGGGCCGAACTGGAACGCATCGACCAGCTGACGCGCAATTACAACCGGTGGCTGGTTGCCGTGATGGTCGGGCTGGCCTGTGCCGCCTTCAGCCAGCTTGCGGGGGGCGACACTGCCGCCTTTTTTGTGACTCTTACCGCATCTGGGGCCGCCATGCTCGCCCGTCAGGAAATGCTTCACCGCGACTTCAACTACCTGCTCAATGTCACCCTGACCGCTTTCGTCGCCGGGTTGATTGCCAGTGCGGGCGCAATGTTCAAGCTCAGCACCACGCCAGACGCCGCGCTGGCGTCCTCGGTGCTGCTGCTGGTGCCCGGTGTACCGCTGATCAACGCCGCCGAGGACCTGATCAAGGGCCATATGGTTATTGGGGTGGTACGCGGGCTGACCGGGGTGCTGATCTCACTGGGGATTGCCCTGGGCCTGCTGCTGGCCATGAGCCTGATGGGAGCCGGAACGCTGTGATTGAAATATTGATGCGCGACATCTTCTGGTCCGGGCTGGCCGCGCTGGGGTTCGCCCTGCTGTTCAATGTGCCACGTCGCACCCTGCCGGGCTGCGTGATCGCGGGGGCTGCCGGGCATGGGCTGCGGACTCTGCTGATGACGGGCGGGGCATCCATCGAAGGCGCCACCCTGGTCGGGGCGACCTGTATCGGCTTCCTGAGCGTGTATGGCGGGCGCTACTGGCACACCCCACCTGCCATTTTTGCTGTCAGTGGTGTAATCCCTATGATTCCGGGGCGGTTTGCTTATGGGACCATGATCGGGCTGCTGCAACTGGCGCAGCTCGGCGCAGACACCCCTCAGACTGTTCTGGTCGACATCAGTGTCAATGCCATCAAAACCGCCTTGATTCTGGGCGCACTGGCTGTGGGCATCACCACGCCCACGATGCTCTTCACCCGGCAGAAACCGGCAGTCAAAACTGACCCGTAGCGGTCAATCAGACAGCAGCCATTTCCTGTTTGATGATAACCATTCCGAGCGAAGAAATACGCACCAGCATGGCTCTCAGTTTGTCGAATTCGAGCGGCTTGGTCAGGTAGCCAGCAAACAAACTCATCTCGTCCCTCAGGACCTCCTCTTCACCGTCGGTAGCCGTCAGGCCAACCAGGAGGGTGTTTTCAAAAATGGGGTTGTGCTTGAGGGATTTCAGGCTCTGGCAGCCATTGAGCAGGAACGGGCGAATGCTCAGCATGACCACATCAGGAATCGTAGCAGGATGTTCGAGGTAGTCTAGTAATTGTTCGTGACTATCGAGGTAGCTGACATTGTTGGAGAACTTGTACTGCTTAAAAAATTCCTGACAAAAGAGGACATCTCCGGGGTTGTCATCAACAATAGCAAGTTCCACTGCATCCAGCATAAAAGTCTACTTTCTTCTTGACGGTTGGAGAGATCAGTTCCCTCATACGATGATTACAAGAGAAATAGACTTTGGGATGAAGATTCATCGCCCCTCATTCGAAAAGTATAACCATATCCACCTGATCTGTATAGTGCCGCGCAAAATTGAGAAATGAGCGTGGAGAAGGCTCAACTAAGGTTCTGGTCGAAAAAGCGGACAACGCGCTGCCATACCTGGCCCGCCAGTGCGCCCTCCACCGTAATCTGCGGGAAGGTCAGGAAGTCGTGGCCCAGCGCGTCGTAAATGACAACCTCGTGCGGCATATCGGCGGTTTCCAGCGCAGCTTTAAAACGCTCCGCCTGATCGGGCGTCACGAACAGGTCAAGCTCGCCAAACACCCCCAGTACCGGGCCGTTCAGTTCAGCCAGCAGGTCCGGCCTCGTGGGGACATCGCCATAGGCTGCCACGGTCGCGCCGATGCCCGGCTGTTCCGCAGCAAAACGCACCGCCATACCACCGCCATAGCCCAGCCCCAGAATCCCGACGGAATCCGCCTGTACCACATCCAGCCCGGTCAGGTAATCATAGGCGCTTTGCACATCCTGCATCACCTGTGCTTCGGCGGTGGTGCCGCTCAGCAGCAGGGCACGCGTCAGCACACCACTGCTGGCTCCGCGAAACAAATCCGGCGCAATGACGACGTAACCGGCCTCCGACAGCAGGTTTGCCAGCCGTATCGTCTGCGAATTGAGGCCCCAGTGGTTGGGCAGCAGGATAACCGCTGGCAATATTTCGGCATTGGGCGGGATATTGAGGTAAGCGACCAGCTCCGTGCCATCAGCGCCGCTGTAGGAAACATTGCTGACGTCGGTTGCCCGCGGGCCAAACACCGCGTCCGCCGCAATCGTCCCCACGACTGCACCGACCAGCAGCAGCAAACCCACCATAAGCAGATAAAAAATCACGCGCAGAAACTGGCGAACGGCGTCCATAAGATTCTAATGCAACCGTGCGGCGTTAATGGCACCTGGGTCGGTGCCTTTCAGCAGCAGTTCAACCGCCCGTTCGGCACTGCCCGCACCCATCGCCAACCCATGACCGGTAAAACCAACGGCGAACCCGACATTCGGCTTGCCCGGCAGCGTGCCCACCAGCGGCAGTTTGTCCACACTGAAGCCCATAATCCCCGCCCAACGCTGATCGACCGGCGCATCAATTTCGGGGAAACGCGCCCGCAGATACTGCTCCAGCCGCTGCTGTACCGGGTCTGTGATGCGGTCGTCTGTGGTGCTGCCTTCCAGCCATTTGCTCTGTTTGCGCCCGCCACCAATCAGCAGCCGCCCGTCAAACGTATCGCGGTAATACATATAGCCATAATCGCTGTAGCCGCAGGTGTTCAGCACCGGGCCATCGGTCAGCGGTGCCGTTACCAAACATTGCGCGCGGGTTGGAATCACCTTGCCGACAAAATAAGGGTCGAGGGCAGGTGAGTAGGCATTGGTGCACAGCAGCACATGACGCGCCCTGAAGACGAACTGCCGCGTGTACACCGTAACGGCATCCGGCCTGTCCTGCTCGATGCGATAGACTTCGTTGTTGGGGATCAGGCCTGCACCACTCTGGCGAAAAATGGCCTGCACCAGTTGATACGGTTGAACGGCAGCATCCTGCGGTTGTTCGATGGCCGCGCAGTAACCCCGGTTCAGCGGGTCACGGCTGTGATACACGATGGTGTGACCGTCCGATTCCATAGCCCGCGCCGCCTGTTCCAGTTCACGCGCCTCGGCTTCGGTTTCCGCCAGCAATGTGGAGCCACAATCGTCCACCTGTACGCCACCAGTGCGGATAAACTCGCGCAGATAGCGGTGCGTCGTACGTGACAGGCCCCACAACTCACGCACAGTGGCGAGGCCATACTGCTCGACCGCGTGATGATAGTACGTATCCAGACCGGTAATCATAAACCCGGCGTTACGGCTGCTGGCCCCCAGTGCCAGGTCGCGCGCGTCCGTAATCGTCACCTGGCGTCCGGCCTGCGCGGCAAACCAGGCGGCGGAACACCCCACCAACCCGGCACCCACCACCAGAAAATCAACGTCCTGCTGTGGTTGTGCGCCATCCGCCTGCCAGATGGATACGGTCATATATTGATGGTCTTTCTGGCAGCTTCGCCGGTGGTGATCACGTAAGTGTTCGCCATCTTGTCGTGCCATGACTGACTGTTGGCATCGAAAGCAGCCCACAGATAACCCAGCCCCAGAGTCACGCGCCCGACGTAATAGCCAAACACCCGCAGCAGCGCATCGGTGTCCGAAATTGGCGTACCGTCTGCCTTGATTACTTTAATCCGCATGGCTTTCTTACCGGGGGTCTGGCCGTCGCGCCGGGTCCAGAAATACCAGTAGTAGGCTGTGTTGAGGGCGATGCCCAGCAGCAAGCTGAACAGGTCGGACAGAAATGGCAGCAGAAACAGGCCAATGACAAAACTGACGGCCAGCAAAATCAGATCATCAATCAGAAGGGCGAGAAATCGGTTGCCGATGCTGGCTAATTCATAGGTCGTGGAGACAGGGGCTTGATCTTCCATAAAATTCCTTGCGGACTGCGCCATTTCATTTGGGCCTATTTATACCACAAATGAGGGCTACCGGCGCGGTCCGCAAGGGCATCATCAGACCGTGACGTACTTTTTCTTCTTCGATTCCGGTTCAGCTTCGACCACATAGGTTCCGGCGAGCTTGTCGTGCCAGCCCTGGCTATCAGCGTCGAAGGCCGCCCACAGGAAGCCGAGGGCGAAAAACATGCCGCTGATCCCGTACCCGATGAAGCGCAGCAGCACATCGCCCGCCGTCATCGGCGCACCGTTGGTCTTGATGACCTTGATCTTCATAATCGACTTGCCCGGACTCTGACCGTCCTGCTGAGTCCAGAAGTACCAGTAGTACAGAAAGCCGATGAGCGTTGACAGGGCAAAGCTCTCGCCGCGTCCGCTGGCCCCGACCAATACACCACTGATCAGGCTGAGGATAAAGCCGTCAATCAGGTAAGCGACCAGCCGGTTGCCAAAACTGGCCGGAACATACTCGATCGTTGTATCGTTTTTGCGTTTTTCTTCTTCGTACATGATGAACCCCCTGGCAGATATTTCACCCATATATACGTCCATCATGTCGGGAAGTTGCACTAATCCGACCGGCGGTTCATGCCAAAGACGCCGCGTTCACCGCCCATGCCCGCAATCGCCCGCACCCAGCTCTCGCCTTCGGCCTCGGTCACTTCGTCGGCGTGTTCATAATTCTGCTTGGCCGCGAACGATTCCACCTCGGCTTTGAGCTGGCGCCAGATATGGGTCTGGACCGTCACCAGCAGGTCGATGCGGGACGGGTCCGTCATGTGGCGCAGCACATGGCGAAAATGCGGCAGGCACAGCCCGTCCGATTGTTCGAACGCCGCCTGAAAACGCCCATCCGTCAAATACTGGTCGATGATCTGCACATAATCGGCCTCGCGTTCGTCAATGCGTTCGCACACCATACAGCGGCCCTCCGGTTCCAGCCGGTCTGCCAGCGGTTGAGCGCTGCCGCGTCGTTCGGTGTTGAGTAAACGCTCCAGGCGGGATGGCCGTACAGCAGACGCATCCGACTGTACCGGAGTCGATTCGATGATGGACAGCACCTCGCCAATCGTGGCGGCGTACAGCTTGGCGATGCCCAGCACATTGCCGAATTTGTTCTGCTTCAGCAGCCACCCGTGTTCGTTGCACAGCCCACGCGACTGCCCGAAGGCTTCGCGCATCTCGTCGGTATCCATAAAACCATACACCATACCGTCGATACAGCGGGTTTCATCGCGGCGCAGCAAGTTGCACAGAGCACAGCCACGTTTGGGAAACGTCTCGACCAGTTCAAAATAATCCATCGGGGTGCGTTCACGTTTCAAGAAGCGGTACTCCTGTGACTGATTGAGCATTCAAAAAAGACGATCCTATCAACAATAGGAGGAGCAGGGCACAACGTCGGCACCCTGCTCAGTAACTTTAGTGATCAAATCAGGCAGGGGTTTCGCTGTCTGCCGCCGGGGTGGTGGCGCTCAGTTCACGGTCCAGCAAAAACAGGCCAGGGCCAAAATCACCCACGCGCTTGAGGTCCTGGATGACGTCATCAACGACGGCCTCCTCCTCCACCTGCTCATCAACAAACCATTGCAGAAAACTATGGGTGGCGTAGTCGCTTTCCTCGGTGGACAGATCCACCAGTTTATTGATTAGCGCCGTTACATGCTGTTCGTGTTTGAGCGCATCCTCAAAGGCTTCCAGGGCCGACTGCCAATCCGTTTTGGGTGCCTCGATAGCCCGCAGCTGCACGCGCCCCCGACGCTCATTGATAAAGTCATAAAACTTCATGGCGTGGACCATTTCCTCATCGGAATGGGTGCGCATCCAGGCCGCGAAGCCGCGTAGATTATGATCTTCAAAATAAGCCGACATCGACAGGTAGGTATAATAGGCGTACAGTTCCGCGTTCAACTGATCGTTGAGTGCCTGCTGCATTTTTTTACTGATCATGAATCTCTCCTCCACGCACCGAATCACAGCCTCTATTGTAGCGCATTCACCACCGAACCTGGCAACGGTGGTCGCGGCTTGCGCCGCAGGCCAGACTTCGTCATGATTCAGATCATCGCCAGATGAAGCCTGTCGGAAAAAAGCTAATGCTTGTTCGTGACAACATCGCACTACCAGTGACACCCCCGTTCAACTTTCATCACACGCTGCGGTTTCTTGGTCAGTTTCCACCCGCAAAGGGGGAACAGGCCGTAGGCGATCAGCAGTTGACGAAAGCCATCATGCTCGACGGCCAGCCTGTTGCATTTCGGGTAACGGGCACAGCCCACGCCAACGCGCTGCGACTCGACCTTTTTGCGGATCAGCCTGTGTCCGATTCCACCGCCGCTGCCATGCAGGATCGCGCCGCGTTTTTCCTCAGCCTGAACGACGATCTGACGCCGTTTTATGCGCTGGCGGAAAGCGACCCGCCCTTTGCGTCCGTCGTTCGCCAGCTTTACGGCTACCACCACGTCAAATTCCTGACTCCGTTTGAAAACGCGGTCTGGGCGGTGCTCTCCAACCGTAACCGGTTGACCATCGCCAGCGCCATGAAAGCACGCCTGATCGAAGCCTGTGGCGGCGCGATCACCATCAATGGCGACCGTTATACCGCATTCCCGGAGCCGCAGGCCGTACTGGAAACCGGCGCCGCTGAACTGGAGGCGGTCATCGGTCACGCACAGAAGAGCGGCTTTGTGCTGAACGTCGCACGGGCTTTTGCGGAAATGGATGAAGGCTGGCTGCGGGACGCGCCTTACGATGAGGTCGAATCGTGGCTGTTGAGCATCAAGGGGATTGGGCCGTGGTCTGCCAACTTCGTGATGATCCGGTCGCTGGGACGCATGGATGCGCTCAAAGTGCCGGAGAGTCGGCTGATGACGGCGGTATCACGATTGTACGGACGCAGCCTCAACGACCGTGACGTGATCAAGCTGGCCCAGCATTATGCGGCCTATCAGGGGTATTGGGCACATTATGTGCGCGCCGCACTATCGTAGAAAAAAGGGAGGGCCAACGACCCTCCCTCAGCATACTGACTTTAGAGATTGACATCCCCACACAGATGCACCGCCACACCCAGCGCATCGAAGGCCGCCGCTTTGGCTGCCAGCGCGCGGTCCGCATCCGCTGCGGAAGGCGCATACACCACCTGAATATGGTTAGCTTTGTGGCGCGCCATCATCTGGTCGCGGTTGACCCCGTGTAATACGCCGTGCATGATCGGCCACTGCGGGGTGGTAGACTGCCAGCGGCGTTCTGTTTCCTCACGCGGCAGCTCGACCACGTGCGCCCGCCCCATATCCACATGCAGGCCGCCATCCATCACGTACACGCGGCTCCACACGATCTCGCCCGGTTTGCTGATGCCCTTGAGCGACCCACCGCCGAGCCGGAAGTACATGGGTGGCTGGCGTTCGCTGGATGCCCCGGCATAACCGTCAATAAAGTGTGAGGGCGGGGCCGCGCCGGAAATCTCGAACACCCACACGTAGTCATCGACGCCGCTGCCGTTGTAATACTCGCCCCAGCGCAGGTCATGCAGGGTTGTGGCCGGGTCGAAGCCCATCGCGTTCCACACGCGGTTTGTCACCAGCGCATCCACCCCGGCGCATTCATCCACCTCGTTGAAGTGCGGCACCGCTTGCCCGGCGAATAATTCCTCACCGGATTCAGCGTGATAGACCGGGGGGCGCTCGACGTTGTTCAGCAGCCCTTCGACCAGATCAGACGCCGGGGCCATGTCTTTGAGGCCCTGCTGGTACTGAATGCCGATGGTCGCGCAGCCAAAATCATGAGCGATGCGCACGGCGGCGATGTACATCTTGCACTGTTCGAGGATTTGCGCGTCAGTCAGCTCGGTAGCCGGGTCCGCACCCGTCACGAACGTCATCCCGGCGTTATCTAGCCAGTCGCGCACCTTCTGCGCTTCGTCGTCGCTGACTTCACGCATGGCCGCCACCAGCCCGGACTGGCTGAGGCGCTCCTTGTAGATGCCCATCGGATTAAGCATTTCGTCGTCGATGATGGCGTTGTACATGCCCATGCAGCCTTCATCGAACACACCCATAATCGCTTTTTCAACCTGAATCTGGGTGGCGATGGCCCGGCCCAGATTGGCTTCGTCGGCGGGCAGTTTGGTCGATACGAGGTCGCGCACATGGCTGGTATCGTGCGTAATACGCCCGGTACGGATCCATTCGCGGATGCCGTTGATAAAAAACGAATCGGTAAAATCCACACTCCAGATGCTGCTGTAGCGCACGCCCATCTTGGTCAGCGAGCCATTGAGGTTGAGCAGGCCCACCAGCCCCGGCCATTCACCACTCCAGTTGGCAACGGTGAGGATCGGCCCGCGATGATCGCGCAGCCCGGCCAGCACATGATGGCTGTACTGCCAGACGGCTTCGGCCACGATCAGCGGCGTATCCGGGTGAATGTCCTTGAAGACATCCATGCCCATGCGCTGGCTCCAGATAAAGCCGTGTTCGAGTTCCGGGTCATAGGCATGGCCGCGCTTGACGGTCCAGCCTTCGGCGGCAAACGCCGCGACAACTTTTTCTTCCATCGATTTCTGGGCAGGCCAGCAAACTTTATTGGCCGATAACCGCAGATCACCGCTGGCAACCAGCACAGCGGTGTTGGGTTCCGGTGGTGCAGGTGAATCTAATTCGGGTAGTTTGTAAGTAGCCATAATGTTTCCTTTGCACAACAACATGCCTTCATTGTGGATAATCTGGGAGGAAATCGCAACAATAGTGGGCGAGTTTGGTCTGGGCGATGATCCTGAAAAAGGGGGGCGTATGTTCACGCAGGGGCGTGGTGACCAACACAAAAACCTGTATCTGCTGCTGGCGCTGGTTGCGCATAACCTGTTGTATCCGTTATCCACCGGGGACAGCTGGCAGCCGGTCGCCAGTTTTGAAGCCATCACCGGCGTGCTGTATACCGTCACTCTGCTGTCATGCCTGGTCAGCGTGTACGAAGACCCAAAAAAACAGGGACATGACCGCATAGCCATGTCCCTGCTGTTTGAAGCGTATTCAGAAATGATACGCGGCGGTTACTCGAAGTTGAACGTAACCTTGACCACCACGCCGACGCTCAACTGGCCTTCTTCCACCGGCACACCGCTGCCACCAAAGCCGGCCTGCGCCCGATCATAGAGGATCGGCGGTTGGCCGTCGTTGGATTCCACGATGATGCTGGGGCTGCCCAGTTCGACACCCATCAGGCTGGCAAGTTCTTCCGCACGCTGGCGGGCATCGCCAATGGCTGCTTCACGCGCCTGCTGTTCCAGCGCTGCCGGGTCATCAATGCTGAAGGGGATGCCGCCGATATTGTTGGCACCCGCCTCGACACCGATGTTGATGATGTCGCCGACTGTGTCCACATCCCGCACGGTCACGGTCAGCGAGTTCTGGACGCGGTAGATCGGTTCGGTACCGGGCTCACCCGTCTGTGGGTTGAAAGGGGTGTCCTGATACAGATACAGGCCCGTGGTCTGAAGATCGCGGTCTTCGATACCGGCAGCCTTCAGCGCGTCGATCACGTTCTGAATGGCGATATTGGCGTTGTTGTAGGCCTCCATCACATCGCTGCTGCTGGTCTGGACACCAAGCTGGACGATCACCACATCCGGCTCGCCAAAGGCCTGGCCAAAACCATCAACTGTCAGTGTATTGGGGGGATACTCCTGCGCTGCGGTTGCACCGGCAAAGGCCGCCAGCAAACCGACAACCAACACCAGAATTGTTGCACGCTTCATCAGCTTCATCTCTCACTCCTTCAATAGAGCCTAGCAATTCACCGCACGCTGCGGTGTCACTATAGAGACGAAGGCGCGAAGGCCAATGTTCCGTTGTTGGCGAGGCGAATTTATACGCCCGGCCTACGCCTGCCCTACGCTGTTGCGCAACCCCTGGGCCAGCAGGTCCGCGACGTGCATCACCCGCACCGATTTCTGCTGCCGGCTGAGCCCGCCGTTGATGTGGGTCATGCAGCTGCAATCACCCGTGAGGATGACATCTGCCTCGACCGTTTCAATGGCGGCGATCTTCTCCTGAAGCATGGCATTGCTGATGGGCGCCATTTTGACCGAGAACAATCCGCCGAAGCCGCAGCACTGCTCTGACCCGGCCATCTCGTTGATGGTGACGCCATCAATGTGGCTGACGAGCTGGCGCGCCTGCCCCTTCAGATGCAGCCCGCGCAGGCCATGACAGGCATCATGAAATGCGACGCGCGTCGGGGCGACTTTGGCACCCAGATCCGTTACGCCCAGACCATCCACCAGATATTCCGTGACTTCCCACATGATGCTGGCGGCGCGGTTGGCCCGGTTGCGCCAGACCGGGTCGTCCTTGAACAGATCGGGATAATAATGCCGTACCATCGTCGCGCAGCTGCCGGAGGGTGCGACAATCACCTCGGCATCGGCAAAGGCCCGCAAAAATTGTTTGGCGACCTCGCGGGCATCCTCCCAGAAACCGGAGTTATAGGCCGGTTGGCCGCAGCACGTCTGGGCCATCGGGAATTCTGTTTTAATGCCGAGATGATCCAGCACCTCGACGACGGAAACGCCCGTGCTGGGATACAGGGCATCGATCATGCAGGTAACGAACAACGAGACAGGCTTGTAACGCGGGGATGGACGAAGAATATCTGACATCAATAGTTCCTGTGAATGGCAACGACTGCGCCAGATTATAACTCACCGCAGACAGAAGGCGAAATCAGCTGTTGATAAAAATGGTTCCCAGCTCGATGATGAAATCCTGTAACGGAATCCCTTCGGAATCCGTGACCGGGACGCGCTCATGGGTATCCATGTCATACAAACCGGTGCGCAGATAATATTCACCGGGCGACAGGTCAGGCGGCAGATCAATCTGCCATTCGGCGCGGGCCCGCAGGTCCGGCGGCCAGTCTGTGGTCGGGAAATCACCGGCAAATGGGGGTTGATCGAAGCCGAGGACGTAGGCGCCATCGGCGTCAAACAGATGCAGGAACTGGACCCGGCGCTGCGTCATACGTGCCCGATTCTCCCATGCGAATTGCAGCATCAGATGCCTGTCCTGAACTTTGGCCGTGTAACCCGTCAGCGCGACATCAGGCCCAAAGTCGAAACGCGCCGGATGCTCGATGGTGATGTCGGGCGCCGGGTCAATCACACTGATAGATTGCAGTACCGCCATGTCCGGTGTGACCAGCGACCGATCAGTATAGCCGATGGGCTGCATCACAAACTCTGGCCGGCGATCTTCCCACGTGGTCAAGGTCAGCCAGTAGCTGGCCTGTGCCGGTATATCCGGCGGCAGCTTCAGCGTCATATTGGTCCGGTGCACCACCCCATGCACAGCCTGGGCAAACTTCGGCTCATCCACCAGACGGTCCTCACTGGCGAAGGACTGCCCATCCACGCGGCTGATGAGGTGGGCCGACAACCCGTACACGTTGAACACCTCATCGTTCACACGCCAGTAAACGCTAAGATCGAGCGTCCCCCCCGGATGCAGCACCTGCTGGTCGACGCGGTAGGCAAGGATCGACAGCCGGTTATCAAAGTATTCGATGCTGACTGGTTGGGCAAACCACTGCGCTTCCAGGTCCGGCACGATCCACGACCCACCCAGAAACACCAGCGCACTGCAAAAACCGCCGGCCAGCACAACCCGATACACCCGCGGCCACCGCGGCGACGCAATGTGCCCTTCGGCATACAGCAGCATCCCCAGCAGCGTGGTGAGGATGCCGACATTTTCCAGCGCCTCCTCGATCAGCGGCAGGCGATTACAGGTCTGGCCCAGATAGCCGAAGCAATCGCGCGCGGCCAGCAGTTCCAGCCCGGCGCCACCCGCAGCCGCCACCCCCAGCCCGCCGACAACCATGAGGAACACGCGCTGTTCCCGGCGCCCGCCGAACCAGTAATAAGCCACGCTGGAAAGCGCCAGCAACCCGGCCACCGCCGCGTAAATCAGGGTCCAGTTTTTGGTGCCTTCGTGCAGGACAAAATATTCATCCAGGCCCAGATAGCCGAAAAACAACCCGGTGCCCAGCCAGTACAGCCGCTGCCAGAGCCGCAGCGAAGCGCCCCGCCAGGCCACTGCCACCGCTGCCAGCGCAACCAGCATAAACACCGCTGCGGCATAGGCGGCACTGGGGTTATATTCGCCAAAGCGGTAATCAAAATACCATGACCAGATGTGGCCCCACTGCCGGGAGGCATAAAACAGGCTGATGAGGAGCGCATGCAGCGCATACAGCACAATCAGGAGGTATTTGCTGCCGGAGGATAAATCCTTCAGGACGAACCGGCGCAAAAACAGGATGTGGGCACCGAACAACAGCAAATAAGCAAGAGCAACATCAAACGTCATAATTCTTAAAGTGTTTAACTGTAAGCAGCATCCGTGCCACCCCAGGAGTCAATGTCTTGTTTAAGATGTCACCAATTTTATTAAGAATTATGGGTTTGTCCACAATCTCGCGGACAGATGCGGTGCTATTGCGCGACACGACCTGGTCGTACTATTAACAGCAGTCTGATGCACCTGGAGGAAGAAACATGACGTTGAAACCCGAAATTCGCCACGCTACGGCTGTCGATGCGCCAGTGATCGCGCGCCACCGCCGCCGCATGTTTGAGGATATGGGCCATGAATATGGTAAACACACCGAGATCGACACGCTGTATCAGGCCTGGGTCGCACCACGGCTGGAAGATGGACGATATGTCGGCTGGCTGATGCAGATCGGCGATCAGGTTGTGGGTGGGGCCGGGGTGGAAGTGCGGGACCGCGCCCCGCACCCCTATGACCTCACCACCCGCTATGCCTATGTGGTTAACGTGTATGTCGAACCGGAACACCGCCGCCAGGGCTTTGCCCGTCAGATCGTGAACACGCTGCTGGAATGGTGCAAGCAGCAGGACTTTGGCATCATTTCGCTGCATGCCAGCGACGAAGGGCGACCACTGTACCAGTCACTTGGCTTCGCGGCCAGCAACGAAATGCAGTTTGTCACCTGGCAGGACAACGGTCACTAAGACGATTACTCGTCGCGGTCTTTGATCTTGTAATCAGGTGCCTGAATCACACCGCCGTTGATGATCTCCAGATGCTCGTCAATGATGTATCCGGGGATCATCGACCGGAAGAGGCGGGTGCTGCCCAGCAGGATACCAAGGTCGTCGAGCTGACCCAGCCCGATCAGAAAATCGGGGATCAGGTCCACAGGCGACAACACATACACCAGCGCCGCCACCGGGACCAGTTTGGCCCACAGGGAGACACGGCTGTCGAGCATCAACCGCCCCATCAGGCGGATTTCGGTCACGATTGTTTCAAACATGGATAAACCTCTTAACTGTAACGGTCAGCATTATATACGCGCAGAACCGGCCCAACGTTGCGGGCCACAGCGCCCAGCCCGATTCGATGTATACTGGAAAGTCGTTGCAGGCACAACAGATCGTGTTCATGGAGTAGAGTTATGACGAAAAAATATCGTGTGCTGACAGAACAACAGGTAAAGCATTTTCTGGACAATGGATACGTGACGATTGAAGGTGCTTTCCCGCGTGAAGTGGCTCAGAAATACACGGGCCTCGCGTGGGAACGGCTGGGCTATGCGCCGGATGATCCATCCACCTGGGTCGAATCCAAGATTCACATGCCGTCCATGAACAAGTTCCCGATTAAGGAATTTGCGCCAAAAGCGTGGGATGCCATGTGCGACCTACTCGGCGACGAATCCCGCATCAACGCGGACAAAGCCACGTGGGGCGATTCGTTTATCCTCAACCTCAGCTTTGGCGCGGACGAACCCTACCGCGAACCCTCACCGGCGGCGGGCGGGTGGCACAACGACGGCGACTTTTTCCGCCATTTTCTGGACAGCCCGGAACAGGGTCTGCTGACGATTGTCATCTGGTCGGACATTCTGCCCAAAAGCGGCGGCACCTTCGTCGCAACGGATTCAGTGCCGCTGGTGGCGCGGCATCTGGCGGCGCACCCCGAAGGCATTTTGCCCACCCGCGAAAGCCCGATTTCAACCGGTTCGCACCTGATCGGCGAGTGCCAGGAATTTCTGGAACTGACGGGGAAGGCCGGGGATGTTGTGCTGTTGCACCCGTTCATCCTGCATGCCTCGTCGCAGAATCCGTCGGGTCGCCCACGTTTCATCACCAACCCGACCATTTTCCTTAACGAACCCATGAACTTCAACCGGGCCGACCCGGACGATTTTTCACTGGTCGAGCAAGCTGTACTGAACGCATTGGGAGTCGAGCGCTTTGATTTCCAGCCCACCCACCCGCGCGAGGATGTCGTGCCGGAACGTGTGCGGCGGCAGCAGAAGATGCTGGAGGAAGAAAAGGCCCGGCTTGGTCTGAACTGAATGAAGGGGATATCGTGCATATGAAACGAGGCTTGATCTGGACAACGCTGCTGCTGATGCTGGCGGTGCCGCTGCTGGCGCAGGATGGGCTCAATCTGCCAGCAGCCATGTATGTGCTGAACACCGATGGCCGCGTGAACCGCTACGGACTTGGGGCGGAAGGCGTGCAGGCTGTCACACCCGAAGACGACTTTGTGGTCGATTTTGGAGTCGCGCCGGACGGGGTGCATCTGGCGTATCGCACGGAACAAGCGCTCATCATACAGAATATCTACAGCGGAGTCTCGACCGGCCTGGATGGGGCATTAGGTGGTGTGCCATCGGTGCGCGGGCGCGGCTCGACCGTTGCCTGGACCCCGGCGGGTGATGCCATCGCCGTCACCACCCTGACCGGTGGCCGCGTCTATTTCAACACCGAAAATGACCTGGCAGCCGAGCGCGATTTCATGGTGGCGGAACTGCCTGAATCCCCGCTGGTGCAGTTGATCTGGTCACCCGATGGGCGTTATCTGGCGGGTGAAGCGGAGGGCGATGTCTGGTGGCTGTACCGGCGCGAGAACAACCGCCTGATTCTGACCAGTGCCATCCCGTCATCGAAAGGGCTGGCATGGTTCAACGACACAACCGTCGTTTTTGCACCGCAGGAAGGCGGCCTGCGCCTGATGGACCTGAACGCCGCCAATGCGCAAACGGTGCTGCTGGATGAAACCTGGGTTTACGCGAACCCCCACCTGCGGGATGATGGCACGCTGCTGGTGTTTGGTCGCCAGAAAGATGATCCGTCGGTGCCTGAAGGTTATGCCCGCTTGATTGGCCTGCCCAATGGCGAGTCGCGTATCGACAATCTGGGCGAAGTGGCAATCGAGATGAATGACCTGCGCTGGACACCGGACGGTCAGCTGATGATGGCGCTGCGCGGTGGCACGATGGCGCTGGTCAGCCCGATCAACGCCCAGAGCTTCCCCCTGCCCGTCAACAGCGTTGCCGCCTATGACTGGGGTGTAACCCTGCCGCCGGAAGTTGAAGGGCCGCTTCTGCCGGATGCCGGTTTCTTCCTCGCGCTGGACGACAGCGATATCGCGCAGGTGTGGCGCCTGCCGGGCGATGGGTCCCCACCGGAGGTCGTCACCAGCGCAGCAACCGATGTGGTGGCGTTCGCCGTCGCGCCGGACGCCTCGCGAGTGGCCTATGTCAGCGGCAGCAACCTGATGGTACAGGCCCTCAATGGCACCGACCCGCTTCAACTGGCCGAGGTCAGCACAACGCCGGATACCTTCCCCGGCGTCACGCAGCCCGCTTTCAGCCCGGATAGCCAGCAGATCGCCTATAACGATGGCGGCATCTGGGTGGTGCCGGCAGCCGGTGGCGACCCCCGATTGATCGTTGCCGATGAAATTGAGGAAAATTTCGCCCGTCACTTTGTCAATCCGGTGTTCGCACCCAACATCAACGCCATGCTCATCCGGGTGCGGCGCGAGATGATCAACGTGCCTGCGCTGCTGGATACCACCACCGGCGAAGTGATCGAGATTGCGGTTGAACAGCAGGCCGCGTGGCTGGCTGATGGCCGCATTGTGTTGTATGGCATTGCTGCGGGGGCGCGGCCTGGCGGGTTGTCCATTGCCGGAACCGGCAGCGTCAACCAACCGGCGCAGTTCCTGCCGGATATTCTGTCTGTGCAGGCTGTGCAGGAGATCGCGCCCAACCAACTGCGGCTGGTGCTGCCAGAGCGCTTCGTTGGGCCGCGCACGCTGCGGGTAGGCGGGTTCGATGTCACCACCGGCACGCTGACCCCGGTACACAGCGGCGGCTTTTTGCAGGACGGTGTGTTATCGCCGGATGGTCAGGTGGTGGCTGGCTACCTGTACCGCGCCCGGCAGGCAGCAGAATGGGACGATGGCCGGGGACCGCTGACTTTTTATAACCTGGAAACCAACGAACAAACCGTCCTGGCCCAACCGGCAGCGGTGTGGCACTTCGTTTGGGCATAACGGCAGTTAACGTGTTTCTCATAAAACGGCGTTATAATCGAAACTTATGAGTGACGATTGTATGAATCAAGGACACGCACCTGATGTCAGGGGAACGAATTCTCGTCATTGAAGACGAAGCGCGTATTGCGCAATTTATTGAACGTGGCCTGATCTACGAAGGCTACCGCGTCACCGTCGCCCGTGACGGTAAAACCGGTCTGGCAATAGCCCGCGATAATCCGCCCGATCTGGTCATTCTCGACTGGATGCTGCCGGGTCTGGATGGGTTGGAAGTCTGCAAGCGGCTGCGGGCAGCCAGCGATATTCCGATTCTGATGCTGACGGCCAAAGACGATGTGCAGGACCGGGTTATCGGGTTGGATGCAGGTGCGGATGATTATCTTGTCAAGCCGTTTTCGGTGGACGAACTGCTGGCGCGGATCCGGGCCTTGTTTCGCCGCAGCGCCCCCACGTCGCGCCCGGACGTCCTGCGTTTTGCCGATCTGACCCTGGATACCGGGACGCATCGCGCCCACCGGGGCGAACGCGCTATCGACCTGACTGCCAAGGAATATGAACTGCTGGAATTGTTTATGCGCAACCCCCGGCAGGTGCTCACCCGCGATGTCATCTTTGACCGCGTGTGGGATTATGACTTCGGCGGTGAGAGTAACATCATCGAAGTATATGTGCGGTACCTGCGGCAAAAAACCGAGGATGAAACGGAATCGCGCCTGATCCATACGGTGCGCGGTGTCGGTTACGTATTGCGCGAGGAATAAATACCTGGCGATGACCTTCCGCACCAAGTTAATCCTGTGGTATTCCGGCCTGCTGATGATCGTCATCATGATCTTCGGCGTGGTGGTGTACAGCCTGATGGATCGCACACTGGTGGCGGCGGTGGACAGTTCACTGGCCGAAACCGTCAACCTGGTTACGAACAGCAGCCGGGTGCGCATGGTCGGCGAGTTTGGCGGCCCGACAGAGCGCACCTTTGTACTGCCACGCCTCGACCTGTTCCGGGCATCGAGCGTCGAGGTTCAGGTGTGGTCAGTAGACCAGGGCGCACCTCAGCTCGAAGCGGAATCGATCAACATCCGCGATCTGGAAAATCCGCTGGACTCCAGTGTCCTCGGCACCACCGAGCCGATCTATACCAATGTCATCCTCAACGGGCGGGCCATGCGTGTTTTGACAAGCCCCATGTTCGCGCGCGGGGAACTGCTGGCGAATGTGCAGGCGGTGGCCCTGCTTGACACGGTGAATAATGCCCGCGAAAAGCTGCTGCTCGTGATGGCTGGTGTAGGCGCGTTCGCAGTCGGCGCTTCGATACTGGTTGGCATGTGGCTCTCGCGCCGCGCCCTGAAGCCGGTAGCCAGCATCACGAGGGCTGCCGCCTCTATTTCCAAAACCGACGATCTCAGCACGCGCCTGACGTGGTCCGGCCCGATGGATGAGCTGGGGCATCTGGTATCCGTCTTTAACGGCATGATGGCCCGCTTGCAGGATTTATTCAGCGTCCAGCAGCGTTTCGTCGCCGATGTCTCGCACGAGCTGCGCACACCGCTGACGGCTATTCGCGGCAACCTGGATATTATCAAGCGCTATGGCCTCGATGAAATGTCGCTGGAAGCCATCGAAAGCGAAACCGACCGCATGGCACGCATGGTCAATGACCTGCTGCTGCTGGCGCGGGCGGATTATGGCGGTCTCACCCTCGATCTGGAACCACTGGATCTCGATACCATTGCGCTGGAAGCACACCAGCAGGCCCGTGTGCTTGTCAAGGACCGGGACCTGACGGTAGCGCTGGGCCAGTTCGAACCGCTGCGCGTCCGTGGCAATGCCGACCGCATCAAGCAGCTTTTGCTCAACCTGCTCAGTAACGCGATCAAGTTCACGCCGGATGGCGGGCGTATCACGCTCAGCCTGTACCAGAACGGCAAAGAGGCGGTCATGCAAGTGACCGATACGGGCATCGGCATCGAAGCAGACGACCTCAAGCACATTTTCGAGCGCTTCTGGCAGGCGGACGCATCCCGTGTGCGCAGCGTCCAGAATGCGGAAAGCTCCGGTCTGGGTTTGTCCATCGTCAAATGGATCGTCGATGCCCATGACGGCACCATCGACGTCGAAAGCCAGCCGGGCGAAGGCACGACCTTCACCATTCGTCTACCCGCACTGGGCGGTGCCTCGCCCCCAAATAACACATATCCGGCTGCCCGGTCCCGCCTGCGCCGCCTGCGCACCAGCATCCGCCGGGGCCTGCTCGAACGTTAGCGCCTGCTGCCGGGTGGGTTTTGCTGGACACCGGGCTTTCGTGTTACAGTCCCATTTTTCAGGAGCGCACTTCATGGCCCAATTATTCACCACCCTCGGCCCGAAAACTGCGGATGAACTGGGGCTTATTCTGCCGCACGAGCATCTGTTTGTGGACCTGCGCACGCCGGACGCACCCGGTTTTGCCGAAGCTGAGGCTCAGGATGTCATCGACCTGATGGCCCCGGAAGTCGAAAAAGCCAAGGCGCTGGGGGTCACCGCACTGGTGGAATGCAGCCCGGTGGGCGTCGGGCGGCGTGTGGATATGGACAAAGCGGTATCCGAAGCCACCAATCTACCCGTCGTTATGGCAACCGGCATCTATCGTGAACCCTGGGTACCCGACTGGGCACAGCAGGCCAGCGAAGACACGCTGTATGAATGGATGCTGGGCGAATTAACCGGCGATATTGAAGGCAGCGGCGTACGGGCAGCCTGGGTCAAACTGAGTGCCGGTGATGATGGCCTGACGCCGATGGAAACCAAAATTCTGCGGGCGGCGGCACGGGCAGCCAAAGCGACCAATGCCATCATCGGCAGCCACACGATTCGCGGGCGCGTCGTCAAAGATCAACTGGCTGTCATCGAGCAGATGGGCCACACGCCCGAACGCTATATCTGGATTCACACACAGGCCGAGCCGGACTTTGACCTGCATCTGGAACTGGCCCAGCGCGGTGTCTGGATTGAATATGACGCCATCGGCAGCGTGGAACGCTTCCCCGATGCCAGCTATATCGAGAAAATTCAACGGCTGCTGGATGCCGGGCACGACAAAATCATGCTCAGCCATGACCGGGGCTGGTTCGACCCCGGCAACCGGGACCGCCCGCCCAAGCCGTTTACCTACCTCAGCGAGACGTTCATCCCGGCCATGCGCACCGCCGGCTTCGACGAAGCGCTTATCCGCAAACTCACGCACGATAATCCGTTTGCCGCCTACGCCCGTTAACAAACTGACCTCAACGGCGCTGGCATCAGGTCAACCCAATGCAGCGTACCCGAACGGGCATACACGCTGCATTCGGGCTGCTGCCAAATAAACCTAACCCCCCAGCGCCGCGACCGCCTTTTTCACGCTGTCCTTCGGGCTGATCTTGACCTGCTCGTCCACAACCACGCCATTTTCGTCGATGACCCAGTGTGAGCGAATGACACCCATAAACTTGCGACCATACATGGATTTTTCGCCCCACACCCCCCACGCATCCAGCACCGCGTGGTCCAGGTCCGAAAGCAGATCATAGGGCAGGTTTTCCTTCTGCTTCCACTTCAGCAGCGCCTTGGGTTCGTCCGGGCTGATGCCCAGCACGACAGCGTTGCCAGACTCAACTTTGGGGAATTCATCGCGGAAACCACAGGCCTGCGTCGTGCAGCCGCTGGTCCCGGCTTTGGGGTAAGCAAACAGAATGACCTTTTGGCCCCGGTAATCGCTCAGTTTGACAGGCTTGCCATCCTGATTCAGCAGTTCAAAGTCGGGCGCGGTTTCGCCAACAGCGGGCATCAACAATTCTCCTGGTGTGATAAATTCAATGGATACAGATCAAGCGCGATAATCAGGTCTGCTGTACACCCTGCACAGCCTTCAGCGCTTTTTCCACACTGGCACGCGGGCTGACCCCCACCTGCATGTCAATAATCTTGCCCTGCTCGTCGATGACCCAGTAGGAGCGCTTGGCGCCGGGCAGATTGATAAAGCCCAGCAGGGAGTTGTCGCCCGCCCCCAAAGCCGTAATGGCCTGCTTGTCCGGGTCAGAGAGCAAATCATAAGGCAGTCGTTCACGGTCCTGCCATTGTTTCAACGCCTCTGGTGCATCCGTGCTGAGGCCCAGCACCACCGTATTCTCGGCTTCGATCTTGGGCAAGGTGTCGCGGAAGGCGCAGGCCTGTGCGGTGCAGCCTGCTGTCCCGGCTTTCGGAAACGCAAAGATGATGACCTTCTTGCCGCGATAATCGCTCAGGCTGATCATCTGTCCATCTTGATTGGGCAATGAAAAATCCGGTGCTGGCTGACCAATAGCAACCATGATAAACCCCTTCAACTGTCTGTCAGAGCCTGTAGCATAACCCCGAACCTTAAATTTCCGATGAGTTTTCGGCGTTGATTGATGAATAAAGCTGGTCCGTCAATCATGATGTCCCAGCCGACACCAGGGTTCAAAAAAGTCAGCCTTGGGCCTGCCGCTGGCATCCACCAGCCCAAAGCCGTTGTCCATGCCATCGGCCCAGGCATACCAGATCGCGGCGGCCACCTGTTCGGCAAAGTTCTGCCGGATAATGTGCATGAATCCGGCGGCATAGCTGAGGACTTCCGGCAGCACGTCCAGCCGTCCCTGATGATCGAGCACGCCCCATTCCGTAATCCACAGCGGCTTGCCGGGCAGCACCGCCCCATACGCCTCGATCTCCTCGGCCAGTGGCCCCCAGTTGCTGAAGCGATGCCCGTGTTCACCGCGCCCGTAAGGGTGAAACGCGATTCCGTCCGGGCGAATATCTGGCGGCATAGCGGCCACAGTCGACCGCGCATACTGCGAACCAGGGCCGGGGCCGGTGGTGTGCCCGCCGGTAATGATCGGCGTCACCGGGTCCACCTGCCGGATCGCGCGGATCGTCTCGGTCAGCATATGAGCATAATCGCCTGCCGGAACCGGGACCGCTGCGCGCGCATGCTCCGGGTGGGTGTCCTGCTCGTTCCAGACCTGATAGGCATGAACCTGATTGGTACCGGCGAATTTGGCAGCCACCTGACGAGCGAAATCCGCATAAGTTGGCACAAGCTGCTGCCAGCGCCCGCTGTCCATCTGTTTCCAGTCGAACCCGGCCCCCTCGCCATAAAGCTGGTGCGTAAACACTATCAGGACTTTTAACCCCGCCTGTGCATAACGCTCGATATGGGGCAAGTAGCGCCGGTAGGCCGCTTCGATGTCGCGGTTGCCATAGGTATGATTGGCCGGGTTGAACGATACGTTGAACTTGATGCGCACCCAGCCAATGCCTGATAACTGGGCATGATCCGGTTTGCCTCTGGGGTGAAAAATATCGAGGTTGATGCCCAGTATGCTGGCTGTCGCCGGGGCTGGCGCATCCGTCACCGTGGATGCAACCAGCGGCTCCGCCTCCGGTGCCAGCTTCAGAAACCAGGCGGCTGTATGGGCGTCGGTGCCATCTTCGCGCCGGATATGCAGCCATTCGCCATTAACGCCAAGTTTGCGCCGGGTGATGGCGGCAGGTTCCAGCGAGGTCACGATTTCATCCAGCTTGAGCGTGCCGATTGGTTTGCCGTCGATGGGGGTTTCACGGATACGCAGGCCGTCGCGGGTGGCGAACAGGCGCAGCGGCGGGGCGGTGTCGGCTGATGCGACCGGGGCAGGCGTGTCGACAACGGGCGGCTGCTGAAAGAGGTCGGCCGGGTCCAGCGGCTGGTAAACGCGCAGTTTGATGTGGCCTGCCGCACCGGCCTGTGCAACCGGCTCCCCGGCAACCACCTCCTGCGCCACTCGCACGCGCACGTTCTGCAAACCCATCACATCAATCAGTAAATGCCCAAAGGCAATGCGGAAGGAGTCGGCATGTACCGCCGTTACTTTTCCCGCAGCCACAGCCCGAACGAGGGTACCCGGTAACGCAACGATTTCCAGAACACCGCTGCTGGCATCATAGGGCGCCGCGATGCGCTGCTCCCCTGCCAGTGGCCACAAAAGCTGAACAGACATCATCCCCACCCCCTTGAATAACTTCACAAGAAACCCGCCCGCCAGACTGCGGGCAGGTGCAGTATTTGAGATGAGCGTGTGCGCCCCGTTCAATCAGAGCGTCCGGTCAGTCGTCGTCACCCTCGGACGCACCCGGATACAAGGCCCGGTTTTCGGATTCGGCAGGCGGTAAGGATACGTTGTCATCATGATCCGGCTCGAGCTGGGGCTGCATCCGAAGCCCTTGCCCATCATTGACCATAGCCAGATTTTCGACATAAAGCGACCGGCTGGGGAAGGCAATGCTGAGGCCGAGTTCATCGACGATGTCCATGATTTGCAGGTTGATGTCCTGCTTGTGTTCGTGGAACTTCACCCAGTCTGGCTCAAGGATATAGCACCGCACCAGCACATTCAGCGAGCTGTCGCCAAATTCGGTAAACAGCACCACGATTGAGTCGGGGTCCACCTTCTCGTGGGCGTTGAGCATCTCGCGCAGGCGGTGCAGCAAAGTCCGCATCTGATCACTGTTGGTACTGTAGGTGACCCCCAGATTAAAGTTGAGCCAGCGCTTGCTCAGGCGCGACCAGTTGGTAATGGCGGCTGACATCAGCTTGGCGTTGGAAATTGTCACATAGGCCTGGTCCAGCCGGCGAATGCGCACATTGCGCACCCCCACCTGTTCGACAATGCCCTCAACATCCGGCGTCACAATAAATTCGCCGACGACAAACGGTCGGTCACTGACGATAGTGGTAAACGAAAACAGGTTGGAGACGGTGTCCTGGGCTGCCAGCGAAAAGGCCAGACCACCCAACCCCAGGCCAGCGATCAGACCACTGACATCGTATTCCCACTCCTGCAACAGAATGACCACGGCCAGCGCCACGATGATGATGCGAAGTGCAGTGCGGATAAATGGCACAAGCTGCTGGTCGAGGTTGAGTCCGGTAAAGCGCCGCAGCCGCATGGAGGTATCCACCAGCAGCCCGACCGCGTTATACAACCCGACAAATACCGCAATGATGATGAAGGAACGCGTCATGTGGCCGATAAATGTGCCCGTTGAGCCATCCGTCGCCAGAATTTGTCCGGCGATACCGATGCCCAACGCCACAATCAACAACCGCACCGGGCCCTCGGCCACCGAGATCAGCACGTCATCGACCTGTGTGGTGGTGCGTTCGCTTAACCGGCGCAGCGGAACCAGAATCACAGCCGAGATAAGCCGCCGCAGCAGCAAGATCAGCAGCAGTGCCAGCAGGGCGAGCAATATACGAAGGATATGCCCGCGCAGTTCATAGGGAATTGAGCGAAGAAAGTCAAGTTCGAACATAGGTCTATCTTGCCACCAGTGGTAATGAAGTGCAAGCCTTGCCAACGACCAGCCAGGGGCCGCGATCTCCATACGATGTGCCGGCGCACATCAAATGCTAGACGGGGTATGCAGGCCTGAATTTTTGATGAATTTATTGTAAAACATTGCACAAATCAATACTTAAGGTTAATGAAAACCTTTATGATAGCACTATTCAACGACAACGAACGGGGATAAGCGATGTTTATAGAAGATCACGTAGAGGAAATCAGCGGCCTGCATGTCTGCCCCATTTGCACCAAAATCTATCTGGAAGAGAAGGCTATGTACCTGCACATTATGCGGGCTCATCAGGACGGCGAACGGCTGGCCTATGACCTGCGTGCCGACCTGTACCGGCGCTGGCAGGAGCGTCTCCCCCGCCGCGACCAGTAAACCTTCTCTCCAATACTGCGAGACTAGACTTTCTTAGCGCGCTGCTGCGCGTCCATCACCGCTACAGCCGTCATTGCGACAATATCACTGACATCATCGCCCGCCTGCAACACATGCACCGGCGCACCCATACCCAGCAGAATCGGGCCAATCACTTCAGCCTCGGTCAACCGGTCCAGTAACTTGTAAGCAATGTTGGCCGAGCCAAGATCCGGGAACACCAGCACATTGGCATCTTTCACCTGACTGAACGGATAACGTTCGTCGATGATTTCCGGCACCACCGCCGTGTCGGCCTGCATTTCACCGTCAATCACAATATCCGGACGCTTGCTGTTGACCAGACCCACCGCCGCGTTGACCTTGCTCGACAGCGGGTGCGGCGTGCTGCCAAAGTTGGAGAAGGACAGCATGGCGACACGCGGTTCGAAGTCCAGCGTTTTAGCAAAGTCCGCCGTGAGAATGGCGATTTCGGCCAGTGTTTCAGCATCCGGGTCAATATTCACCGTCGCATCGGTAAACAGATAGGTGCGGTTGCGCACGATGACCAGATAGCAGCCACTGGCGATTTTGGCCCCCGCCCGCGTCCCAAACACTTGCAGCGCCGGGCGCATCACCTCCGGATATTCCTGGGTCAGACCACTGATAAACGCGTCCGCATCACCATTCTTGACCATCATCAGGCCAAAGTGGGTACGGCTGCGCACCAATGACCGGGCACGGGTGCGGGTGACCCCCTTGCGCTGGCGCAGATCAACCAGCGATTCGACGTAGTCCTCACGGTTCTCCGCCTGTGGCGAGATGATCTCCGGCTTGAAAGCAAGTCCAAGTTCATCAATGGTGGCCTGAATATCGTCGGCCTCGCCCAGCAGCACCGGCACCGCAATGCCTTCTTCATGGACCTGATAGGCGGCGCGGATAACTTTGGGGTGTTCGCCTTCACCATAGACCACCCGGTGTGAGGACCCTGCACGCGCTTTGTTCATAATGTTGGCGCGCATGGTTTCCCCCAGCCCCTGCCGGCTGATTAACTCCATGCGGTATTCGTCCAAATCAATGGTGCGGCGGGCGGCGCCGCTTTCCATGGCGGCTTTTGCGACCGCCGGGGCCACCCACAGCAAGACGCGCGGGTCAATCGGCTTGGGGATCACATAATCACGCCCGAACTTCAGGGAGGACAGCCCATAAGCCGACAGTACGCTGTCCGGCACATCCTCGCGGGCCAGGTCTGCCAGCGCCTGTGCTGCCGCCAGCTTCATTGCCTCATTGATGCCGGTCGCATACACATCGAGCGCGCCACGGAACAGGAAGGGGAAGCCCAGCACGTTGTTGACCTGGTTCGGGTAGTCGCTGCGTCCGGTGCCGACGATGGCATCGGGGCGCACTTCCAGCGCATCTTCCGGCAGAATCTCAGGATCAGGGTTTGCCAGCGCCAGAATAATCGGATTATCGGCCATCGTAGCGACCATTTCTTTGGTCAGGATACCGCCCGTCGAAAGCCCCAGGAACACATCCGCGCCCTGAACCGCATCGGTCAGCGTCCGGGCGTCGGTGTAGTTCGCAAACCCAATCTTCCACTCGTTGAGGCCTTCTTCACGCCCGGCATAGATCACCCCGCGTGAATCCAGCATGAGGATATTGCTGCGCTGGATGCCCAGTTTGATGTAGAACTCGCCCGTCGCAATGGCGCTGGCCCCGGCACCGGAAATGACGACCTTCATATCTTCCAGCTTCTTGCCCACCACCTCGGCAGCATTCAGCAGGGCCGCCCCAGAGATGATGGCCGTACCGTGCTGGTCGTCATGGAAAACCGGAATATCCAGTTCCTCCTTCAGCCGCTGCTCGATAATGAACGCTTCCGGCGCTTTGATGTCTTCGAGGTTGATGCCGCCAAATGTGGGCGCAATCGCTTTGACCGCGGCGATCACTTCTTCGGCAGTGGTAGCATCCAGCTCTATGTCAAAGACGTCAATATCCGCAAAGCGTTTGAACAGGACGCCTTTCCCCTCCATCACCGCTTTCGAGGGTACTGGCCCCAGATTGCCCAGGCCCAGAATGGCCGTCCCATTCGAGACAACCGCAACCAGGTTGGCTTTGGCCGTCAGTTCATAAGCCATCAGGCTTTCCCGGCTGATTTCCAGTACAGCTTCTGCGACGCCGGGTGAATAGGCCAGCGAGAGATCGCGCTGGGTTGCCAACGGTTTGGTCGCGCGAACTTCGATTTTGCCAGCACGGCCCCGACGATGATATTCAAGCACATCTTGTTTCGTAATTGCCATCTAAAAATCTCCTTATTTCATAGCGATGTTACGCTGCGAAGCGGCTGTAGCAGACACAAGCGACCCGGTGGGGATGGAAACATTCTATACAACATTCACATTATTCTACCCGTCTGCCAACTTTTGTGAAAAACGAAAATTATCTGAATTTATCCCCGCAATAGGTCCGGAGTACTGGTCAAACCACCCGGAATCCATTAGGATAAACCTGTAAATTAACGTTTCGTCAATTAAGAAAATACCAACGCGAGGTAAATTCCCATGTCCTACTTCACCTTTGAAGATCACAATCTGGTTGGCGCCGACACTGGTTCGATCACACGGACCGATGTCTATCAGAAATTTCTGAACCTGCATGACAATTTGCGTGATAAACTGCGCTGTCAGGATTATGACCTTCATGGGCATCCACAGAAAGCCCGTGCCCTCTCGACGGTTTCCACAACCGCCACTGCCGAACCCAACCAGACACTGTCGCTGGCCTACTTCCGGCCTTACGAGCAGGCTCGGATGGTCGAAAGCCAGATGGGTCTGGAAATCAACCCCGGCGAGACGGGCATCGAACCGCAGCGGCACCCGGTGATCGAACTGCGGCTGGCACCGGATTACTTCGCGATCGAACTGGTGGTTTCGCCCAACGCCTGGTGGGACCAGATCAACTTTATCAGCAAAATTGATTTGCAGCGCCACCGCGAGACCCTGCGCCGCACGCTGTACCGGCTGGATGCGGACTATCGCTTTGGCTTCTGGGGTGGGGAAAACCTGTCTGATATGCACCTGACCATCTGGCAATTGCTGCACGGGCGCGTGCTGGATGAGTGGATGGACACCTTTGCCGACAGCCAGGACTGGCTGCGCCTGGGGGTCTGGTACGAACCGGAAAGCCCACAGCTAAGCGCTGACTACATCATCCATGAAGCGGCCACTCGTATCGGCGAACTTTATAAACTGTACGACTTTATGCTGTGGACAAGCAATAACGATTATCACCAATTTTACCAGAAACGTGACAAGTACGCGCGCCGCATGTATGCCTAGATTGATCGTCTGGCAGGCAGCTTAATTGGTGAAGCCCTGCGTATAGGCTAAAATTGAAGATAAGGCAGAATCGTGAGAGTGCCTCACGATTCTGTGATTCAGGCTAAAATGGCAAATACAAAAATCGCAGGGATTATGCGACATGAGCAAGAAACAGGATAGTGGGCAGCAGCCCAACCGGGAACAACTGCTTCAGATGGCCGTCAACACCGCCAAAGCCGGGAACAAGGAAGGGGCGCGGGTGATGCTGCGGCAGGTGCTCAGCGAAGATCGCCGCAACGAACGGGCCATGTTGTGGATGGCAAAGATCGCCCGCAGCAGCAAGGAGCGCCGCCAGTGGCTCAAACGGGTGCTGGACATTAACCCGGATAATGAGGCGGCCAAAACCCAGCTCAAACGCATGGATTATCAGACAAGCGCCCAGCAAAACCGCATTCTGCTGATCTTCGGTGTGGTGGTCGGCGTGCTGCTGGTGCTGATGGTGATCGTGTTTCTCGCGCTGTCGTCCGCCTGAGGCGCCTGCAGCCTTTCGAATTTCCTATACAATAGAGAGTTGCGGGGCCAACCCGCCTGGATTTGCCTGTCGCCTGGTTTGAAATTAGATATGCTGGAGAAATCCATTGGCTACACCGGATGACTTGCAACAACAACTAAAAATGGGCATTGATGCTGCCCGGCGCGGGGACAAACCGGCTGCCCAGGTGCTGCTGCGCCAGGTGGTCGCGGCTGACCCGCGTAACGAACTGGCCTGGATGTGGCTGGCGTCGGCAGTCGATAGCATAGACGAACGGCGAACCTGCCTCGAAAATGCGCTGCGCATCAACCCGAACAACACCCGTGCCCGCGAGGCGCTCGACCGCTTGCAGCCCGGCGGTGAGACATCGCCCCGGCGGTTCCGGCCTGCCCGCCAGCGCGGTACAGGCGGTACCAGCAGCGGACCCAGCACCGCCACCGTGCTGGTAGGGGTGGTGGTCGCCGTTGCCATCATCGTGGCGCTGATCTTTGCTGTGGTGTCATCGCAACAGCCGCGTATTCTGCCAAACAACGAACTGGCGGTCGCGCTGACTCAATCGCAGACGCCCACCACCGATCCGGACACCTTCACCTTCACCCCATCACCATTCATGATTATCGTCACCGCAGACATTACCCTGCCACCTACGTTCACGCCGACCTTCACGCCGACAGCTTCCGCCACACCGCCGCCGTCGATCACGCCGGTGCCGCTGTCCGCGTTTATCATGCTGTACACCAGCCTGGAAGCAGGCGAGTCGTCGCTTTCGTTGTATCAGGCCGCCGGTGATGGCAATGGTGAACAGGAGATGGCGCAGGGGGTCCGCGACATGGTGTATGACCCCAGCGGTCAGAAAATCGCCTTTGTGCGCGACGTGACCACCACCGATGCCGACGGCAACGAACAGACATCGGCGGAACTCTTTATCGCCCCGGCGGATAACCCCGGCGCTGCCCAGCAGATTACCGAATTCGGCAGCACGATTTCGCGGCCCACCTGGGCACCGAACGGCATTCAACTGGCCTTTGTCAGCGACTTTGACGGGGACGAAGATATCTGGACCATCACCGATGATGGCGAAAACATCATCAAACTGACAGAAAATGAAGCGATCGACCGCGACCCGACCTGGTCGCCCGATGGCACACAAATCGTGTACGTGTCCGACATGACCAGTCCCGGCCTGACTCGACTGTTCAGCATGGCGGCAGACGGGCAAAATCCGCAGCAGTTGAGCAACCTGGGTGGCAACACCTATCATCCCCGCTTCTCCCCGGATGGCCGGCGTCTGACCTTTGTGAACGACAGCGGTGGTGATGGCGACATTTATATTGCGGACGCACAGGGCCAGAGTTCGCTGCTGCTGACCGTGGATGACAACGGCGCGGAAGACCGAAGCCCCGCCTTTACACCAGACAGTAATTGGGTTGGCTTTGTATCGAACCGCGAAGATGACCGTTTTCAGGTCTACGTCGTGAACCTGCGCGGCGACATGCGAACCCGGCTAACCAACAGCGAACGCGATGATCAGAGCCTGGATTTCCGCCCTGATCTCGTGTTTCGTTTGCGTCAGAACTGAAAGGAAGCGTTGTGAGCGACGAGCAGCGTATCAAACAACTCCTGCGCGAAGGCATCGAAGCCGCGCGCAACAATGATCGTGCTACTGCCCGTGACCGGTTCGAGCAAGTCACCGAGCTGGATGAAAATAATGAACGCGCATGGTTATACCTCGCGCAGATGGTCGATACGGATGAAGAACGCCGGGTCTGCCTGAGCAATGTGCTGGTGATTAACCCGGATAATGAAAAAGCCCGCCAGCAGATGAATCGGCTGGAAAGCAAACGGCGCGACGAGGAAGCTCAGTCCGAAGTTATCCCCGGTGTTTCCCGGCGCCAGCTGCTGCTGATCGGCGGTGGCGGTGGTGCCATTGTGCTGCTGCTGCTGATTATATTTCTCGTCAGCAATTCGATTAATGCCAGCAACAGCGCTGCTACGGCGCAGGCACAAACAGCCGTTGCGCAATTGGGGACCGAATCCGCTTCGACGGCAGTGGCCCAACAAACGTTTGTCTTCGAAACCCAGATCGCGGCGGTCGACACCGCGACGCCGGTTCCGCGTGCGCCCACGCTGCCACCGACCTTCACCCCTTCACCCGAAGCGACGGTTGCCGGTGAGGAACAACTGCTGCCGCCACCCGGCCCGGAAGTCGCCGGGAATATCGTGGCGTGGGGTGGCGTGGATGTCGCCAGCAACGGGGCGCGTCAACTACGGCTGTATTCGGCCAATGGCGAGGGCGAATTCAGGCTCATTGGCAACGAGAATGATCTCGGTATGGACGTCCGGTTTGCAGGCAGCGGCGACCGCGTCATTTACAATCGTTATTACGCCGCGACCTTCGACTTTGGGCTGGAAGCCATCAATACGAATGGCACCCAACAGCAGCCGATCCGTACCACCGGCATTTTGGAAATCGGCCAGCCAAGTTACTGTTCGGCTTCCAATCAGGTGGCGTTCGTTGGTGTGCCGGAAGAACGCCCTAATACCGAGAATCTTCAGTTCGATGTCGAGCCACCCACCCAGCTTTTTGTGCTGGATATGGCAACCAACGCTGTCACCCGGCTGACCAACGATCAAATTCGTTATTCCTATCCGGCATTTTCGCCGGACTGCACCCGTATCGCCGTGGTCCGCGACGATTACAACAGTGCGCAGGCCGGGGCTGATGTCATCGTCCTCGAAACGACCAATCCGGGCAGTGTAACCCCCATTACCACCGACCTGTCGACGTACACGGAATCATCGCCGCGCTGGTCGCCCGATGGGTCACAGATTATTTATGCCGCCGCGCCAGAGACAGAACCCGGCAACAGCGATATTGTCGTATCCAGCGCCACCGGAGCCGGTACGCCGCAGGTGCCGGTCCGCGGTCCATCCGATGACATCCTGCCGGTGTTCAGCTCGGACAGTGCATATCTGGCCTTTTCGAGCAACCGGACTGGCGCCTATAATATCTTTATCTACCGCATCTCCGATGGTCAGCTCTTTCAACTGACCAATGAACGCAACAGTGTGTTTGTCGGAGGGTGGTGGCAGTAGGTTAGCGTTAGTGGATAAACATGGATGCCAGTGTCGATTTTGAACGACTGATGCGTGAAGGCCGCATCGCCATTGATAAAGGCGATCGCGCGCTTGCACACGAGTTGTGGCGTCAGGCCGCGATGGTTGACCCTTATAATGAGCAAGTCTGGTTATCGCTGCTGGAAGTGCTGGATTCGCTGGAAGACCGCCGGGTCTGCCTGCAAAACATCGTCGAGATCAACCCGCTGAATGCGCAGGCCCGCCGGATGCTCAACGCCTATGAAGTGCGGCAGCAGCGCCGCACCAAGCTGCGGAATGAGCGCAAACAGGAGCTGATCGTCCTGCAAAAGCAGCGGCGCCGGTTGATTGTACGGGCGCTGTTATTGGGGGTACTCCTCGGGCTGTCGGGCATCTTCTTCGCGATTGTGCTCAGCATCCTCATCTACGGCTGATGAGTCCTGACCAACGGCGACCTGCAAATCTGCCGACAGGTGATTGAGGTTGGCGGCGACGGTTTCGACCATGCGCGTACTGGCGAGGTTTTGCTGGGTGATGCGCCCAATGCGTTCGACGGTGATCGCGATGGCTTCAAGGTCTTCCATCTGCTGGCGGATCACTTCATAGATCGCCTTCACCGATTTGAACGATTCGTTCACACTCTGTGACAAGCTGCCCATAATCTCGTCCGCTTCCCGCGTTTTGACAATGCCGCTGTCGACATCCTGCATCCCCGCCTGGGTCGCCTCGACGCTTTGTTTGATGGCGTTCTGAATTTCACTCAGAATGGCGCGTACCTGCTGCGCCGCCGAGGTGGACTGCTGCGACAGCGTGCGCACTTCATCCGCCACCACCGCAAAGCCCCGCCCATGCGCCCCGGCCCGTGCCGCTTCGATCGACGCATTGAGCGCCAGCAGGTTGGATTGTGTGGCGATCTCGCTGACAGACAGAATAATCTCGTCAATGCGCTGGGTCAGCTCGCCCAGATGCACAATCGTTTCGGCAATATGCGTCACCTGGGCGCGAATCGCCTCGATGCCGGTAATAGCCTCGCCAATCGAATCCTGCCCTTTGGCGGAAAACTCAGCCGTTTGTCCGGCCATCAGCGTTACCGACCGGGCCTGTTCCCGAATCTCTTCGGACAGCGCCATGAACGTATCCAGCCGTTCGTTCGTCAGGGTGATGGCGGTTGCCTGTTCCGACGCGCCGGTTGCCAGTTGCAGCACAACCTGATTAATGGCATCTGTCGCACGTGCCAGGCCATCCGACGCCACCCGAATTTGCATGGCAATCTGCGAAATTTCCGGAATGCTGGATAACGTCTCCAGCGTGGCGATTTCTGGCTCAGGTGCTGCACCAGTGCGCAGCATCAGCACCGCCGCGACCTGCCCACCGACCAGCAGCCCCAGGCCGAGCACAATATGCTCAATCGTCAGGTCCGGGTAAAGCACCCACCAGCGGATCGGAAACGCCGCCAGCACCGCCACGACATGCCCGGCCCCCAGCAACACCGCCCGTTCGGTCGACGTGGGAACCGCCAGCGCCACCCACACAACCGCCAGCGCGGCCAATGTCATCCACCACGCCGAATCAATGGTAAAAAACAGCAGACCAAAGCCGGTAAACACCGACAGCACAATCTGCACCGCGACTTCCCACCGGTCGGACCGTCGCCCGGCCCACCATGCGCCCGCCCCGGTGATCAGATAGGCCCCGGCCAGCAGCAGCTTGGTCGGTATGGGCGTGGTGAGGTAAGCAATCAGAAAAATCACCCCGGCCCCCAGGCTGACCAGACCGGCTTTGAGGGTGTAATTGTGGTGAGCGAGACTGAACCGTTTATTCATGATGGATTCCGCGCATGTTCGATACCTTTAGCATAATGCTGGGTTCATACGCAGACAAGTCGAATGCCTTAATGGTCGCCTATTGCGTGACCAGGTCAGGTGTCAGGTGATTGATCCGGTTCAGATAACGCAGGATGATGAATCCATCAGAGCCGATGTCGATGCGTGTCATGGCGGTGTTGAAGTGGTGATAATACGACGCCGGCGAGGGCAGTTGATTGAGCAGCGCTTTGATCAGCAGATTGACGAACATGCCATGCGACACAATGGCGACACGCTCGTTGCTCTGGCTGGCACGCTCCACCAGAATTTCGGCGACGGCCACCGCCCGCCCGGACGCACCGCCGATGGTCTCGAAATCGCGGTTCCACCAGCCGCTTTCACCCACGTTGTCGGGCAACACATAACCTGGGAACTGGTCCAGAATCTCGGCTCGTGTCATGCCGGGATGCCCGATCGTCTTGCCGTTATCGCCATCCAGATAAATGCCACCTTGTTCATGCACATCGACCCATACTTCCGGCTGCAACCCCAGCGCGTCAGCCACAGGCTGGGCGGTCTGCAAAGCGCGGTGCATCGCGCTGCAATACAGCCGGTCAAAGTGATAGCCGTCGCGTTTTTCCCATTGGGCGTCGGGGCAATCCCCATTGGCCAGATGATCGGCCAGCACCTGCGCCTGCTTCAGTCCGATCTCAGTCAGCGATGGGTCCTTAGTACGTCCGACAGGCGTGGCCAGCGCGTTGTTTTGCGATTGTCCATGCCGGATGAGATAGAGTTCCATGTTGCGTTCTCCTTCAAAGCAAGTGGGATATTTTAACCGATTGGGTTTAAGGTTGTGTGATCTGTCCTTGAGTACAGCTTAATCTGTCCCAGGGTACAGTTTCAATGTCAGCCACACAGGGCATACTTCAGTGGCACGATGCGGCACTGAAGGTTTGCACCATCAATGTTATACTGAAGACACGCAACCATATCCAGATTGAAAGTGAACAGCATGACCGATCTTCAGCCCATTATTCAGGCGGCACGGCAGGCCGCAGCCCTGTGCAGCGCTGTCCAGCAGAAGCATATTGCGCCCTATCAGGATGGCAGCAACGAGAACGTCGCCAGCAAGGCCGGTGCCGAACCGGTGACGATTGCCGATTACGGCGCACAGGCCATTATCTGCCGGGCATTGAGTCAGGCTTTCCCGGAAGATGGGGTCATTGCTGAAGAAGGCAGCGAACAATTCCGCGCCCTCATCACCGCGGCGGATCAGCAGGAAGTAGCGGACCTGATCGGTGGCGTGCTGGGCGAAACCGTCACGATTGACCAGGTTATCGGCTGGCTCGATCATGGGCTGAACCGCGACAGCGACCGTCTGTGGGTGATCGACCCGATTGATGGCACCAAAGGCTTTATCGCGCTGCGCCAGTATGTGGTGGCGATTGGCGTACTCGACAGCCACAAGCGGGTGGTGGATGGCGTGATGGCAGCGCCGGGTTATCTGCACGGCAGCGCTGTTTTTTATACGCAGGATGGCGCCGCGCTGGTCGAAGCGATGAACGGCGGCCCGGCCCGCAAGCTGCAAGCCTCGCAGCGGACCGACCCATCCACGCTGATCGCGCTGGAAAGCTTCGAAAAATCGCACGCCAGCCAGGACTTAATGGGCGACCTGCGCGAAGCAGCGGGAATCGGCAGCGCACAGATTGAACGCATCGACAGCCAGGAGAAGTATGCCCGTGTCGCGGCTGGTGATGCCGACCTGTACCTGCGCCTGCCGCGCATCACCAGCACCCGCCCCCACATGATCTGGGATCATGCCGCCGGGACCGCGCTGGTCGAGGCCGCCGGTGGGATCGTCAGTGATGTGGACGGCTCGCCGCTTGATTTTTCGCATGGCCGCACGCTGGCAACCAACAAGGGGATGATCGTCGCCAACCCGCGCATTCACCCCCGTCTGATCGAAGCGGCCCGGCAGTTGGAACTCGCATAAAACACCGTTCGGCATGACAGATCATGTCTGGCGGCAGGTTAGACAGGAGTGGGTCTCGTCATGCACAACGAAGTGAATACCGTCATCAGCACCGTTGCTGAATGGGACGCGGTTACAGTGGAGCCACACCGCTTCGGGGGGCGCGAATTTCGGCTCGACAATGTCGAAATCGGGCACGTGCATCAGGGCGGGTTGGTGGATATTCCGTTTACCCGCGCCATCCGCCAACAACTGGTCACCGAGAAGCTGGCCCAACCGCATCATGTCCTTCCCGAAAGCGGCTGGATCAGCTTTTATATGCGTACCGAAGCCGATGTTGAAAAAGCGATCTGGCTGCTGCGGTTGTCCTACGTCCAAAAACGCCTGAACCGCAGCCGTCGCGAACCGGACAGCCGCGCCGCCTTGGTTGCCGACCTTGACGCCATGCAGCCCAGTTCATCCCTGCGCGCGCTGATCGCCTGATGCTCAGGCCTCGGCGTAGGTATCGTAGGTCAGCGGCCACATGGGTTGAACTTCCATGTCCCACTCGTCCCGCTGCCCGGCCTGATAGCGATGGAACCCGGCAGCAGCGATCATCGCGCCGTTGTCGGTGCACAGGTTCAGCGGTGGATAGCGCACGGGCAGGTCAGCCTCTCGCCGCAGCGCCTGCCGCAGCGCCTGATTGGCACTGACACCACCGGCCAGCATAATTTCAGTCACGTTGTAGGTCTTGGCGGCACGCGTCGTCTTTTCGACCAGTGCGTCAACCAGCGCCGCCTGAAAACTGGCCGCCACATCCCCCACCGACACGCCATCGCGCAGCTGTGCTTTCTTTTCGGCGCCACGCTGGCGGCGGGCTTCGGCGCTGGGCATCACGGTCGCGGCGCGCATCACCGCCGTTTTGAGGCCGGAAAAGCTGAAATCGTAGGTTTCGTCCATTTTGGCACGCGGGAATTTGTAGGAAGCGGCGTTGCCGTTCTGGGCGGCCCGTTCGATATTTGGCCCACCGGGGAATGGCAGCCCCAGCAAGCGGCCAATCTTGTCGAAGGCCTCCCCAGCCGCATCATCCAGCGTACCGCCCAGCCGCGTATACAGACCATGCCCGGTCATCAGTACCAGCTCGGTATGCCCGCCGGACACGATCAAAATCAACACCGGAAATTCAATCGTCCGGTTCTGCTCGGTCAGCCACAGGGAATACACGTGGCCTTCCAGATGATTGACCCCCAGCAGCGGCTTGCCTGTTGCCAGCGCCAGCCCTTTGGCGTAGTTGATGCCGACCAGCAGTGACCCGACCAGCCCCGGCCCACGGGTGACGGCGATGGCGTCGAGTTGGTCGTATGTAATGCCGGATTCCTCAATGGCCTGGTCGACCACCGCGCCGATGGCTTCGACATGTGCCCGCGACGCCAGCTCCGGGAAAACGCCGCCATATTCGGCATGCAGGTCAATTTGTGAAGCGACGATGTTGGAAACGATGGTTTTGCCGTCCAGCACCACCGCCGCCGCCGTTTCGTCGCAGGATGTTTCGATACCCAGAATATACGTCATGCGTGCTGCCTGTATCTACTGATCAAACTGGATTGAAGGGCGATGTACGATCAAAAGAGGCGGCAGCGAACCAGCCACCGCTCCGTAGACATCTGCCGACGCTATTTTACCAGACGCGGTTGAAGAACGGGTATTGCAACCACTCAATCAGGCAATATCACGGCGGTTGAAGATCAGGATGGTGATGCTCAGCAGCCCGACCAGCCACAACCCAACCACCAGCAGGGAAGTCGCGCCGCTGTTGACAAACGGTGTGCCATCCACCGCCGTGATCGGGAGAGCCGCCCCATCAATGGCCAGCGCGCGCAGATTGGCGAGGTTATACGAGGGCATGACCTGTTGAATACGCAGCACGCCGCTGGCCTGCGTAAAGTGATTGAGCAAACTCAGAAGCGGCCCGGAACCAAACTCCAGCGTCGCTATGCCTGCGCCGCCGATGACCCCAAACACGAGTGACCGCGTCAGCACGGACGCAATCGTGGCATAGGCGAGCGTCATCATCAGAGCGAGAAAGCTCACCGGGACGACACGAACATACAACGCCACAAACGCGCGTATCGACTCTCCATCCAGCGCGGGCACAACCGGAACCCCCATCACGGCGGCCAATATCAGGCTGGCGACCCCCGCAATCAACGACGTCAGGCCAAAGGCGATCAGCACAAAAACGGCGGCAACCGCAAATTTGGCGAGGATCAACAGGCTGCGGCTGCGGCGCGGGACGAGGTTTTTCCACGTATTCCAGGCGGATTCTCCGGCGAAAATCGTTGCAGCAAAGGCCGATAGCAGCAGATAACCGAAGATATTTCCTGTCGCCACCTGCCAGGCCATAATCATCTGGTCCGTCCAGCGCACATCGTTCAGCTGCATCCGTCCGGCGTCCACGCCCAGAATCACAATCAGCAGAATAAATGTAAACATGCCGAGCGCACCCGCCGGAAACACCCAGATTGCCAGCCCGGTGGCCCAGCGATTCTGGCTGGTTTTCTGCCACTCTGCCCGCATCGTGTCAAGCATGATACGCCTCCTGTTCTGGCTCTGCGTGTCCATTCCCATTGACCACGGTGAGGAAGTATTCTTCCAGCGTCAGGCGATGGGGGACCACCTGATACACGTCGATGCCTGCCGTGAGCAGCTTGCGCAGCAGTGTCGGCGTCTCCGAGGCAGCCGCCCTGACGTAAATCCACGTGTCGTCGTGCGTAACCCCATAATCAGCCCCCAGCAATAACACCGCTCGATCAACCGGATTCACGGCCAGCTTCAACTGTTCGCCGCCCAACAGCGTATGGACTGCGCCTGCGCTAATCTGCTTTCCCCGGTGGATAATGGCAACCTGATCGCAGGCCTGTTCGACCTCGTGCAGCAGATGGCTCGACAGCAGCACCGTCTTGCCTTCGTCATCGACCAGACGGCGAATCAAGCGGCGAATCTCCTGAATGCCGCCGGGGTCAAGGCCGTTGGTCGGTTCGTCCAGAATGACCAGATCAGGATCATTCAGCAGGGCAGCGGCGATACCCAAACGCTGTTTCATGCCGGTTGAATAGCCCCGTACCGGACGATCCGCATATTCCCCGACGCCCACTTTATCCAGTAGCATCTCGATTCGGGCGGGTTGGTAGCAACCGCTGGTTCGAGCCAGCACTTCCAGATTGGCGCGTCCGGTCATGAACGGATAGAAGGTCGCATGGTCGACAAAGCCACCCACGAGCCGCTGGATAACCTCAGTCGAACGAACCACCGATTGCCCAAAGATGCGCACGTCACCCGCGTCAGGGGCAGCAAGCCCCATCAGCATACGGATGGTGGTCGATTTGCCCGCGCCGTTATGACCCAGAAAACCATAGACCGTTCCAACAGGCACGGTAAAGCTCAGATCATTGACGGCCTGCACGGTCTGTTTGCCCGACCTGAACGATTTGTAAAGATGTTCAATTTCGATAGCGAACGTCATTGGGTCTGGCTCCGGTTCGGAAAATGCAACCTGTCCCCGCCGAGGATGGCAAACATCCAGCCGAACAGCACAAATGGCAGCGGATACAGCACCGCAGGAATGAGCGCGAACCAGGCCAGCAGCGACGATTCATTCACGGCCATCAACACCATCACCGTCAGCGCACTGGCGATCGTCAGAACACCGCCGCGACGCTCCCAATGCCATGCGGTGATTACCCCCACCCCCAGCAGCACATTGAAGACCATAAAACGCATCCGCTCAGGGTCGCTGCTGTCAAGCGTGACGCGCGTATAAAACAACAGGAAGATCAGGCTGGCAGCGCGTATGACTGCGCGGGCCTGGTCGCGCGGGCCGCTGCGGTTCAGGGCGATCACATGCTCGCGTGCCGCACCGATCAACAGCGTCGTGAACTCATGGAACAACGTCGCCACAATCGTCTGTTTCATTTGCGCCCTAACCCACACTTCGGCAAAGATGGCCTGCATCTCATCCGCGAACAGGTCGCGGAAAGTTTCCGGATAGAGACGCAGCAGCCAGCAATACAGGCGCGGTACAAGAGTCGTCAGGTTCACAGCTCACTACCTTCCAGCTGCCCGCGGGCGATTTCCACCACATGCTGCAAGCGATGGGTTTCTGCGTGCAAAATGCGGCGCCCCTCGCCGGTCAATTCATAGACCTTTCGCGGGCGACCATCGGTATCAGGTTCATCCTCGTCAATTCGGGTAATCCAGCCCTGTTCAAGCAAGCGTTTCAACGCGCCATACAGCGTGCCGGTGCTCAGAGTCACACGGCCAGCACTCAGCGAGGCCGCGTCCTGCATAATGGCATAGCCATGTTTGCCGTCTGAAGCCAGGGTGAGCAGGATAAAAAAGGTTGCTTCGGTCAGTGGTAGATTTTCGTTCATACGTCGCCTGTCGATATGTCGAGTAACAATATGTCGTTACTCGACATAATATGCCGACTTTTTAGAACTGTCAAGCAGCAATCCTATGCTATTATCAGTGATAAGATTGAAGGGGTGCGACGGTCTGTCAACAAGGTGAGGCGATGGAAAGACAGGGCATATCCATCCACCGCCGATCATGTAGCTGATCCACTGAAGTCAAAAAACGCTGTATTCCCGCTTTAGTTGACCCGCACCTTGAAGCCGCTGTCCTTGTCGCCGATCAGCGATTCCAGCACCATGTTGATAATGCTGATAATGATGCCGCCCAGAATAGCCCAGTCGAAGCTGTCGATCTGGAATAAATCTGGCAGCAGCGCCGCCGTCAGCCACAGCATCAGGCCGTTGATGACCAGGATAAACAGGCCCAGCGTCACGATCACCAGCGAACAGGTCAGCAGGGTAATGATCGGCTTCAGCAGGGCGTTGATGACGCCAAACACCAGCCCGATCAGCACAAATGCCGCCAGGTCATTGGTGGCCACATAGATGCCCGGCAAGAAGCGAGCAATCACGGCAATAGACAAAGCATTAACCAGCAAACGCAGTAATAAATAGGCCATCGACCTCTCTCCTCAATTGTTTCGCGCTATGATAGCACGCAACCTATACACCCAGTACTACGTATTCATCCCTGAGAAAGGTGCAGGCAACTGGCCGAATTATCGATAAACTGGATATGGCGAAAACCGGAATTGGAGAAAACCACATGGTTGATGCAGTCCACACATACGATTTCTGGTCGAAGGAAGCGCGGGCGAACCCGCAGCCCATCTATGCGCGCATCCGGCAGGAAGACCCGGTTCACCGTACAACCGGCCCCCACACGGGCAACCCGACCTGGATTCTGACCCGGTATGAGGACTGTGTGAGCTTCCTGAAAGACGCCCGCTTCGGCAAGGAGTTTCATAAAAATCTGCCGAAAGAAGTGGCCGCACGCTGGTGGCCGGAACCATCACCTGATGACCCCTGGGCGATCATCAACCGTCATCTGCTGGAAATCGACCCGCCTGATCACACGCGCCTGCGAGCGCTGGTGCACAAGGCGTTCACCCCGCGCATGGTCGAAAGCCTGCGGCCCCGCATCCACGCCATTGCCGACACCTTACTCGACGAAATGGGCGATCATGGCGAGGCGGATTTGATTAGCGCGTTCGCTTTTCCGCTGCCCATCACAGTGATTGCCGAAATGCTTGGCATCCCGCCAGCCGACCGCGAACAATTCCGCCGCTGGACCAAAGTGCTGCTGTTCAGCCCGGACGGTGACGAAAACCGGGCGGCGCTCATGGAATTTGGGATGTACATGAACCAGATGATCGACGAGCGTCAGGCGAACCCGCAGGAAGACATCATCTCCGCCCTGGCCCACGCCGAGGAAGATGGCGACACACTTAACCGTATGGAACTGCTGAGTATGTTATTTCTGCTGCTGGTCGCCGGGCACGAAACGACGGTGAACCTGATCGGCAACGGCACCCTGGCACTGCTGCAACATCCTGATCAGTTACAAAAACTGCGCAGCGACCCGGCCCTGATCAAACCCGCCGTCGAGGAAATGCTGCGTTACAACGGTCCGGTCGACATCACCACCAACCGCTGGGCGTTTGAAGATGTGGAAATCGGGGGCAAGGTAATCGGGCAGGGAGACATGGTATATGCCTCGCTGCTGGCTGCCAACCGGGACCCGGAACAATTTCCCGATCCGGACCGCTTCGACATCACGCGCGACCCGAACCGGCATATCGCCTTCGGTAATGGCATCCACTATTGTGTGGGGGCACCGCTGGCCCGCATGGAAGGGGCGATTGCGCTCAACGCCCTGGTGCAGCGTCTCCCCCAGCTTGAGCTGGCTGTCCCGGCGGAGTCGCTGGAATGGACGACGAATATGATGATTATTCACGGCATGAACGCCATGCCCGTGAGATATTAAGACATTTGGGCGCATCATACTGCGCCCCTACGTTAACACCGGTTGCTGATATGCGGAAAGGACTTTAGCGAACAGGCAAAATGGCACACCTGCTATCCGACTTCACCTTCACCCACCGGTTCCTTGGTGGTCGTGATGCTGGTCCACTCTGGCCGGTCGGCACGCAGATGCGCGTAGATCGGGCTTTCGTTGCGCAGTATGTCTACCAGAACAGGGAGGTCACGGAAGGGCATAAACATGTAGCCCTTCTTTTTTTCGATGTCAGCCACTGGCTCGGGGAAGACACTTTCTTCGTCCAGGAAATATACATCCAGCGTATGTTCAGTCCCGTGGCAGCGCACAATACCCCGCAGCCGAATCTGCTGCCCGTTAAAGTCCATCTTCTCCAACTGGCGCAGGATGACCATGTATTCCTTGACTTCAAAAATCGCCGTCTGTTCCGCCATCAGCGTTTGTCTCCCCGTAAAGTGTCACCCAATCATGAGCTTATCGTCTAAAAAACCAGAACCCCATTATAATACCCAAACCGCTCAAAATAGTCAGTATCAACCCCACCTTAAATGGTTCCGGCGCAAAGGTCAATGTGACCTGATGTAGACCCGCATCCAGTAGTACACCGCGCAGCGTACCATTCACCCGCAACACGGGTTTCGGCTCATGATCCACCATCGCTTGCCAGCCAGGCACCCATGAATCAGCGATCACCAGCATGCCGCTGTCTGGCATGTCCACCTCAAGGGTCATATCATTGGGTCGATAAGCCTGTATTTCAGCTGGCACGAAAAAATCGTTGTCTACTTGCTGATCATCGAGCGACCGTTCGATTACAACCTGCTGTGCCGGGTTGATCTGCTCCAATCGGTACCACACGGCCTGATCGGGCACAGGTTCGACTCGGCCCACCGCGTAGGTTCGTGGCAACACCGCTTTGTTTTCGTACAATCGCGCGTCATCACTTGCGGATACCAGTTTGAGCTGGTCCGTTTCTGGCAGCGCAAATGGACTGATAACGTAGCGGACATTCAGCGCACCCAGCAGGTCCATATCCGGCACCGCCTCCAGATACGCGTCTGGCTCGATTTCGTTCGAGGCACAAGGCGGAACCGCCGCTGCGACTCCGTCGAGCACGCAACCGCTGGCAAGGCGCATATACCGGGAATACGGTGCGAACTGGAAGGAGTTGAGGCCGTCTGCGGTCTGCCAGTGATTGGCCACCGCATGGTGATCGCGGATTTCGCGGCGGATGCTATAAGTCCGATACATCAATGCATCGTCAGTCATTTGATTCAAGCTCACGCCGATGGGAGGCAGTGTAAACAGCCGGTCAACAGGTAAGGGGGCGGCGAATGCCATTGCCAGTGGAAACAGGTCAACCGTGAGTGCGATGAGCAATACGATCGCAAACCGGTTTGCCAGGCCTGATGAATGCCAACGGCGCAACGCTGCTATAACCAGCAGCACCCCACCACTCGCCAGCAGGCCCAGCAGCCAGTCGGCTTCACCCGGCCTGCGCGTCAGAAATCGTCCGGCAACCGTAAACAAAATCAGCAGACCACTGCTGGCAAACAGCAACTGCCAGCTGGCTCGTGAAACCGGCTGCGACCGGGGGCGAACAAGCGCATCAACAGACAGTGCCGCCAGCATGATGATGGCGATGCTGGCGAAAATCCAGATTCTGGCCGGGACACGAAGCAAACTGAAACCAGGGACAAGCTCGAACATGAGTGTGTAAAGGGGTGTCACACTGCCCAGCGAAAACAGCAGGGCGAATATCAGCACAAAGAGCCAGATGTAAACCTCGCGCCGGTTCGGGTGGCGCAGCGAAAGGGGCAGAAATATCAACGGCAGCAGGCCTGAATACGCTTCCCACTCCGGAAACTGATAGGGGGTCGGAACAATCACATTGACGAGAAAAGGTAATGGCAGTGCCAGATAATTGGCGTCAGCAAGAGTCATCGCCTCACGCGTCTGATAAGGCAGATAACTGATCAGAGGCAGCAGATGAAACGCAGACAAGCCCGCAGCAGCAACGGCCAGCAGCACCAGCGCGCCGACTGATTTGGCTATTCGCGGCAGTGCCTGATGAACGCCGTGATGAAAAACCACGTTCAGCCACTGATAAAGTACGTAAAGACCCATAAAAAAAACAATGTAGATCAAAACAAACAGGTTGAGAACATAGAGTACGGCTAGCGCAACACCCGCTGCAACCGCCCATCGCCACGAATGCCGCTCCAGTGCCAGACGCACACACAGTATGCAAAGCGGCACCCAACATAAACCAGCCGTATAGCCCATGTCGCCAACCATGTTGGAGCTAATACGCGGCATGAGCAAGATCGCGATACCGGCAAACAGGGCGGCTGTATAACCCGTTTTGAGCAACATCCGCGCCAGACCATACGCACCTGCGCCGGCCAGCCACAAGTGAAACGTATTGATCAGCGCGAAAGCGAGCGGAACAGGAATCGGCAGCATCGCCAGCAGCAGCAACGGCGGGTAGAACAGCCGGACACCGGGGTTGCCGATCATGGGGATGCCACCCATCGTGGTGCCCCACCACAGCGGTATCTGCTGGTCATTCTGCCAGGATTGACGTGCATATTCGAAGGGCGGCCAATTGTAAGTGACCAGGTCGGAACCCAGGCCGGAACGGGGCCACATCACAACTTGCGCGTTCAGCAGATAAGGAGCCATGAGCAAAATGGCTAACCCTGCCAGCAGCACCAACGCCAGTTGATTTTGTCGCCCTGCTATCTGAACATTCAGCATGATGGTATGAGTCCTTAATTCGCCGAATGTCTGTTATTGTAACGTGGGGTGGTAGGTTTCAAGCGTAAAGCCAGCCAGCAAGTGCGATCAAGCAAAAAGGGCAAAGCAGCGGAGATTGGTCACAATAGCTTTGCCCTTCATCGTTGTTGTATTGAGATACAGCCTATCTAGCGTGCGTCGAGTTCCTGGCGCACGGTGGCATACAGCAGTTCGGCATGCAGCTGGCCGAGCGTGTAACAGGGACCGCCCAATTTATCAGCCAGTTGCGTGGCCAGCCCGCGATCGAAAGCGACATGCTCCATATTGATCGTTACCGTCTTAATGTCGGAATCGTTGATCATGCGGGCGATGCGGTGCGCTTCTTCCTGTGGCGGATCATTCCCAATCGAGACGTTACCCGCGCCGTCGGTCAGCAGGATAATCATGGGGACAATATCCGGGTGCAATACTTTTTCGCGCTTGATGGTCTCGTAGGAGAGCAGCAGACCTGCGGACAAGGGTGTCTTACCACCCACCGGGATATTCGCCAGCGCTTTTTTTGCCAGCACCACAGAGTTGGTCGGCGGCAGCACCAGCGAGGCACGGTCTTTCTGGAACACGATCAGGCCGACCCGGTCGCGCCGCTGGTACGCATCGGTCAGCAGCGACATGATCGCGCCTTTGGTCGCCTGCATCCGTTCGCTGACCGCCATGCTCCACGACGCATCCACCGCGAACAGGATCAGGTTTGCCGCCCGGCGCACCCGCACCTTGCGCTGCAAATCGCTCTTGCGCAGGGCATAGGCCATGCCGCTGGCTTCCTTCTGATCCTCGCGTTGCTGCTGGAACGGGGCCGCCGCCCGCAGCGTGGCATCGAAGGCAATATCGTCGTGTTTGCCATTGGCCGGACGTGCCTGAATATACCGTCCGCGCTTGCGTTCCGTTTTGGTCTGCGACCGGCGACCGGCACGCTGGCGGGTCAGTTTGTCCAGCGGGGTATCCAGCTTGCGCGGCGCGAATTCGGCATTGGATTCAACCTTCTTGCCGCCTTCCCACCAGTACGCATCCTGGTTATCAAAGACATTTTGTGGGCTGGGGTCTGTCTGACCGTAGTCGGGCAGCTCTTCCGGGCTGCTTTCCGTCGCTACGGATTCACTTTTTTTTTGACCGCCTGCTGTTCGGCATCGTCACCGGGTTCACCGGCTTCGTCACCTTCGCCCCATTCCGACATCACCTGATCGAGCTGTTCCTCGAGCGCGGTGGCGCTCATCTGCGCATCCGTGAACGGCCCCCGCTTCAAACGATGCGGGATCGCCAGTTCGGCAGCCAGCAGAATGTCCTGCTGGTTGATGCGAGTGCGGCCCTCAAAGGCAGCATGGGCGCGCGCTGTTTTCAGGATAACCAGATCGGCGCGATGGCCATCAATTTGCAGGGCGCTGGTGAGCGTGGCAATGGCGTACAGGTCACGCCGGCTATATTCCACGTCGTCAATAATTTCACGGGCAGCGGCAATCTGCTCGGATAATTTCTGTTCTTCCGGCAGCCACTCCTCGCGGAAATGATCGGAATTGGCTTCGTAGGAGATATGGCGCTGGAGGATGTCCATCCGGTCCTGCGGGTCGCCAATCCCCTGCACTTCGACGGAGAGTGCGAAACGGTCCAGCAACTGCGGGCGCAGGTCGCCTTCTTCGGGGTTCATGGTGCCGACCAGGATAAAACGGGCCGGGTGCGAAAAGCTGATGCCTTCGCGTTCAACCACGTTAATGCCCATTGCCGCCGAGTCCAGCAGCAGGTCAACGACATGGTCATCGAGCAGGTTCACCTCGTCGATGTACAGAATGCCGCGATTGGCCGAGGCCAGTACACCGGGTTCAAAATGGCGCTCGCCCTTCTGAATAGCTTTTTCGATATCCAGCGTACCGACAACGCGGTCTTCTGTCGCGCTGACGGGCAGGTCTACAAAGCGGACTCTGCGCCGGGCAACGGGAAGTTCTTCGCCGCTTTCATAGCGGTCGCGCACGTCGTCGGACCATGTGGACGGCAGCGACGGGTCGTCGCCAAAAGGCGAGTCGGCAATTACGTCGATTTCGGGCAGCAAGGCAGCCAGCGCACGCGCCGCCGTCGATTTGCCCGTACCGCGTTCGCCGCGAATAAGTACGCCGCCGATACGCATGTCAATGGCATTGAGGATCAACGCCCGTTTCATGCGTTCCTGCCCCACAATAGCTGTGAATGGATATACCGATGGTCGTCTTGCCATGATGACTTCTATCCCCGGATTCGCTGCAATACTCCGGCATTATAACGGAAAAGTGACAGGCTATGCAGGTGCAAATGTGACCAATTGCGCAAACGAGGTTTCAATAAGGCTCTGACCCAATGACCGGGCAACCACAGCCTGTGCGTCAGGTTTGACTCGGTCGCTCCGGCCATAATCACCCTATCGCTCTCACCTAAGGGGTTCATTATTTTCAAGCGCTTGTCCACCAACCCAATTGCAAAACGCGAACAAGCATGGCTGATAAGTCAGCATGGGTCCCGCCGTTGGTTCGTAACACGTACCCTGTGCGGGCTTTTACCCTGGATCATCATTTCAACGATGCCGGCATGGTTCTACATCAACGACGCCAATCAAACCGTTTTTGTGCTGGCAGCCACGCTGTTGGTTCTGGCACAGGTGGCCGTTAGCCTGAACATGGTCATCAGCGCAGCGTACAGTATCATGCGCGAACAGAAAACGACTGGCTGGGACCTGCTCATCATGACCCATCTGGATGCGCATCGTCTGGTCTGGGGCAAATGGTGGGCCGTAGTCCGCAATGCCGGGCCCGTTTACCTGCTGTTCGGCCTGCCGCGCGTAGGTCTGGCCTATATGTTGATGACCTATCTGAATATTTATCCTGGATGGTTGGATGTCAGCATCAACGCATTCAATCGCCCGTTTTATTACATGAGCTTTGCGGGTTCCAGAGCCACCGTCCCGATAGCTTATCACGCCGCCCCCGTGCAGATTGGCATAGCCGCGCTCGTGCTTGTGGTGTTATGTCTGGCTGAACTTGGTCTGATGGCGGCTGTTGGCCTGTGCGGTGCGGTGCTCATTCAGCACCACAATCCCTTACGGCTGTTGACAGGTATGGCGCTGCGCCTGACGTTGATCCCCCTGGCGTTCATGTCGGTTGGGTGGATTGATCAAGTGGGTTCATCAGCACACGATTGGCTCTGGCGAACTTACAGGCCCATTGACGTGCCTGAAGCATATATGGACGGCGTCTATATTGGGGTCCCGGACGAACGGTGCGCGCAGCCCATCGACGCAAATACCGATGACTGGTGTGTGTGGGCACGATGGGAACAGGCCAAACGACACATCATAGAAACCATACAGGTCGCGGTGTCCACGCTGGCGGATGGTGGCATCCTGCTGGCGGCGAATATGCTGCGCCCCATCGCCGGAATGTGGTTTATTGGCAGACAGGTTTTCAGCGCGTTTCTGGGCTGCGCATTATTCGTATTGCTGACAAGGCTGCTGTTATGGCTGGCGAAGCGAAAAATCGCCACTATCTACCAGCTGCCGCACACATGATGACACCCTGCCCGTTACGGGTAGGCACAGGTACAATAGGCCGCCAGAACTTCCTGAAGGGCCTGTCATGAGCCAATACCTGCAACCCATACGCGATTTCGCCGAGCGCTACCCGCTGCGCGCACTGGTGGTCATCCTGCTGGTCGGGATGCTGCCGCGCCTGTGGATGCTGCCCATTTCCGGTTTTTCGCTTGATCTGGAACAGCACTTCCACTGGGGCCTGTGCGGAGTAGAGCAGGGCGTGTTCGGGGTTTATAACTGCTGGCCGGAAGTGACTCATCCGCCCATCAGCCCGACTATGCTCACCCTCTCGATGGGACTGCTGCAAGCTACCGGCGGCGATGTCATCACTTTTGATGGCAACGCGGCGGCCAGCTTCATGCTCAAACTGCCCAACCTGATCTTCGAAATCGCGCTGATCTGCCTGGTATTTGTGATCGTCTGGAAGCGTTATGGCGCTGCCTGGGCCATGCTGGTGACGGCCCTGCTGCACTGGAATCTGGGGTGGATGATCGTCACATCATGGTGGGGGCAGAACGACGCGACGTATACCACCTTTATGCTGATCACCGGTTATCTGCTGACGCGCAAACGCCCGCGCTGGATGTGGCTGGCTTATGCGCTGGCATGGCTGGCAAAGTTCCAGAGCATCATGTTTTTGCCGGTGCTGGTCGTGTTCACCCTGCGGCGGCATGGGCTGCGCGCGCTGATCGAAGGGCTGTTGATTTATGCGGCGGCGTTCGCGGCGGGGGTGCTGCCTTTTCTGCTGGGCAGCGGAAAAATGGCGCTCAACCCGTTTGTCGGCACGGTCAACCTGTTCCCCTACATCACCAACGGGGCCTTTAATATGTGGTTCTGGGTGAGCGGCTCGTCGCATCTGGTGCTGCTGGACAGCCTGCCGTTCGCTGCCGGGCTGACATATTTTCAGGCGGGGCTGATCGCGCTGTCGGTCGGCGAGGCGATTTTGTGCCTGCGCGTCTGGCTGCTGCCGGAACGTGACGACGAATTTCTGGTGCTGGCGGCGGCGAATCTGTCCTTTTTTATGCTGCCCACCCAGATTCAGCTTCGCTATCTGTATCCCGGTCTGGTGTTTCTGGCGCTGGCCATGGTGCGCGACTGGCGGCTGATTGCGCTGTATATCGGCCTGTCGATCACATTCATGTACAACGTGTTCGACATCGTGGATCTGTCCATTGGCCTGCTGTACTATCCGTCGAAGCTCATGCCCTGGAGTCCGACAATCAATGCACTGGCAGTGACGGGATTGTATGCGGCGTTTATGGCCCTGTTTTTGCGCCCGCTGTGGGCCGTGCGCCATGAATGGCGGCAGCGTCTGCTCCCTCAAACAGCGACCGGGTCGGGTTAGCGAATTATTCGGTGACCAGCAGGTGCCGGCAGCACGACTCAAACACCTCGATAAACGCCTGATGGGGCCGGTCAAGCTGCCGGTTTTTCAGCGTGATGAGCACCGGTTCGCTGTAAAGGCGCGGCATATCGATGATATTCAGGTACACCAGTTCGCCCGCATTCACCGGGTCGGCCACGTAGCTTTCCGGCAAAAATGTCACGCCCTGGCCGAGGATAACCAGCCGCAGCGCCATCACCATCGGCACGCCGATCACCGCGCCGCCGCTGCCCTGCCGCCCGTGCTCAACAACCGAATCAATAAAAGCCGACATTCGCGGAAACATCGACACGCGAAATATGGTATGCGTGTAAATGGCTTCGATAGAGATCGGCTGCGGCAGATTCGCCAGTGGGTGCGATGGCGCCACCACCGCCCGAATCGGATCGCGCAGGCGGGCCAGCACCGCCATGCCATCATCGAACACCGGCGCATTCACCAACCCCAGCGTCGTCACACCATCATGCAGCATTTCGAGGATGGTGCGCTTATCCCGTTCGCGGATCATCACATCCACCGACGGATGCATCTGCCGGAAATCCTCAAGCACCTTGACCAGCAAGCCAACAACAAACGGCCCCGGTGCGGCGATCTTGATTTCGCCCAGCTTGCCCGCCTGAAAGCTGCGCACCGCCTGCAAGCCATCCGCCAGCACGGCCAGCATCCGTTCGGCATAGGGCAGAAAATGCTGGCCCAGGGGTGTCAGCTGCAATTGACGCCCGCCGCGCTCGAATAACTGACCGCCCAGTTCGGCTTCCAGCGTCGCAATCCGGGTGCTAATCGCGGGCTGCGTCAGGTTGAGGGCCTCGGCAGCACGGGTGAAGCTGCCCTCCCGCGCGGTACGCTCAAATGCTTCCAGTTGTCCCAGTTCCATAATCGCTCCCGTATAGGCCCAATTTCAGAGTCGAACAGGGGCTTCTATGATAACATTCTACTGGGGCAGTGCGCAGCATCGGCTGGTCTGTAGCGGTACTTGCGCAAGACACGGCTTCCACGCAAGATATTCTGAAAAAGAATGGGGTTGGACATTTATGGATAATCAGGATTTGGCGGCAGCTTTTGCCGAACTTTCGACCGCATTAATCGCAGATGCCGGACTGCGGGCCAATATTCCGGTACGGTTTCCACCGCCGGGGATTCGCCCTGTTTTTCCGAACATTCGCTTTGCCGGGCGGGCGCTGCCAGCGCGGCATTTTGGCAGCGTGGATGTGTTTATCGAAGCGATCAGCCGGGCCGCAGTCGGCGATGTACTGATCATCGACAATGGTGGCCGCCTCGACGAAGGCTGTATCGGCGACCTGACCGTGCTGGAAGCACAGGCACATGGTCTGGCCGGGGTGGTGGTGTGGGGTGCACACCGCGACACCGACGAATTGATCAGCATCGGTTTCCCCATCTTTACCTACGGCACCCATCCATCCGGGCCGCATCACCTCGAAAAGCAGACCGCGGACGCCCTCGATTCTGCACGGGTGGGCGAGCATCTGATCACAGACGATGATGTCGTCTTTGCGGATACCGATGGCGTGGTATTTGCCCCGGCGGATCAGGTGGTCGCGCTGATCAAGATGGCGCTCAAGATTCAGGCCGTCGAGCGTAAACAGGCAGAAGGTGTCATGCAGGGCGTGACTCTGCAAGAGCAGCTTCAGTTTGCCGATTATCTGGAAAAACGCCAGTCCGACCCGAACTACACCTTCCGGCAGCACGTCCGGGTGGTCGGGGGCGCAATCGAACAGTGATCCGCTGTGCATCACGCAACCGGAAGCCGTTAACTGCGTAAACTTCTCCTGATATAATCCTTTTGGATACGATCAGAGGTGAAGCCACCATGAACAATGTGAGCCTGCGCAATGTCCTGATATTGCTGGCAGCCGTTATTGTTGCCCTGCTGGCGCTGGGTTTTGTCAGCACCCTGCTCAACCAGATCATACCGATTACGATTGCGCTGGTGGTTGGCGTGGTGTTGGGTCGTTTATCTGCGAAAACAAATGCAATGACGCTAATCCGGGATGCATTGCGCCGCCAACCACAGCAATCCGACGCATCTGTCCCGCAAATGGCATCAGCTGAACAACCAGCCCAGCCGGATGATGATCAGATTCGCCACGAAGCCGATTCTATCAAGCAGCGGTTGATGGATGATGAGCCGGATGGCAAACCCGATGCTGAGCCAACCGATTTCGACATCAAGACCGAAGAGGAAATTCTGGCAGAAGCGCGGCGGCTGGAAGCAGATGTGGCCAAACGCAGCAGCGATTACGACCCGGCAGCAGCCCTGGCCGAACGACGTCGGCGTCTGCTCGGCGATCAAGCCGATCAATCCTGAGCCGCTCCGATGAGTATGGACACCAGCGAATACACCCGCGCACTCCAGCGCGAATATGCGGCGGGGCATACCAACACCTATTCGACCCGGCAGGCGTTGAAGTCTCTGATTGAGCGCATCGAAGGCAAACCGCACATTGAGAATGACCTCACCCTGGCCGACGCTGGCGGGCCGGACCTGGTGCTTCACAAAGGCGGCCTGACCACCGGCTATCTCCTGACTACCGACATTGGCGCCGACCTGAACACACTGGATGAACGGGCCAAAAGCCTGCGTGCCATCCTGCCTAACGTCCTGCTCACCAATTATCTGGACGTGCGTCTGTTGGCAACCGGACAAACGGCCCGACTGGCGACCCGCCGCAGTGGGCAGATCGAGCCAGAGCGGAGCACGGGGGATGCCCTTGCGCTGCTGCGACAGTTTACCCTGGCAGCCCCGCCACATCTGAAATCCTCACTGGAACTCGCCCATTACAGTGGCACCCTCACCGCACGCCTGCGCGACGTCCTGATCAGCAATCTGACTGGCGACGCGCCGGAACGCAACCTGAGCACCCATTGGGAAACATGGCGTGCCGCTTTCGCGGATATAACCCCGCAGCAATTTGCCGACCAGTACGCACAGGCCATCATCTTCGGGCTGGTGGCCGCGCGGATGAGGCACGGCGGCGCTGGACGGCAGCAGCCATTCACCCTGCGCGACGCCATCTGGGATCAACCCTCAACCAGCCCGTTTATGCGCGGGTTGTTCCAGCAGGTCACGCAGTTCGACAGCCGCGTGCTGTGGATCATCGAGGCGATGGCAACCGTCCTCTCCGGCGTGGATATAGACGCGGTACGGGCAGATTTTGGCCGGCGGTCGCGGCAGGAAGAACCCCTGGGCCAGCTTTATATCGCGTTTCAGGCCAGCTACAAAGGCAGTCAGCCGATACGTGATATGCCGGAATCGCTGGCGATCTATCTGGTCAGCGCGGTTCACGAACTGCTGCACCGACGTTTTAAACGTGTGCTGGGTGTGGCCGATGAGGCGGTGCAGATCACCAACGCGGCGGTTGGCAGCGGCACCCTGCTGTTCTTTCTGATCCAGCAGATATATGACGCCCTGCGCCAGCAGCAGCAGCTTGGCGCGTGGGATGGTTATGTGAGTGAAGACCTGCTGCCGCGCATAGCCGGGTTCGAGTCGTCGCTGGCCGCCTATGCGATTACCCACCTCAAGGTCAGCTTGCAGCTGAGCACCACCGGCTACCGCTTCGCCAGCAACCAGCCGCTGAATGTTTGTCTGCGCCCGCCAGCCGGTATCCCGCCCACCAGCAAGGACAACCCATTTGCCGAACTACTCCGTCAGGAGATGCGCCGCCCCGAACCGCGCCTGGTGCAGGTGCTGCTCGGCCAGTTCGATGATGGGCAGGCAGCGCTGGATACGGCATTACGGACGATTAACGCGGCAGAAGGTGGCATTGCGGCACTGCTGCTGCCCGGCGATTTCCTGGATCAGCCTGCGTTTCATCCAACACGCACGCTGATTCTGCGCTTCTTCAGCGATTTGTACCTGCTGCGGATGCCGGATGTCACCATTGCCATTCTGCTGCGCCGCCCCAACTGGCAGGGCAGTTTCGCTGGACGAGTCTATTACAGTGCGCGCAACGACGACACCGAGACCAACCTGAACTGGCTGAGCGATCACACCCTCGGCAGCACGTCGTGGCAGGAATTGCACCCGCATGAGCCGGATTATCTGCTGGTGCCATCTGACAATCAGGCAGACCGCCTGTCGCATTATCAACAGGGCTGGCCAATCGACGAAATCATGCCTGTTTACAGCATCGGGCTGGAGGGCGAAACACCCGCTTTCAGCAGCCATGACCACGCCGTTCCGGTGCTGTATCGCCCGTTTGACCTGCGCTACATGCAGCCCCAGCAGCAGCTGTTCAATCTCAGGCTGCACGATGATAATATCGCCCTGTGTGTCAATGGTGGAGCTGTGTTTTGCACGACCACGCTGGTTCATCAGCATTTGCTGGGCGAACAAACCTGCCTGTTCCCGCTGTATGTCTATCCCGATACCACAAGACTGGTCACGGACTCGCCGTTTGCGCCGGGTGAAAGTGGCCGCCGTCCCAACCTCAACGCCAACCTGATTCTGCGGCTGGCCGAAATGCTGGATATGACCTTCGTGCCGGATGGACGCGGCGACTTAAAGGATAGTTTTGGGCCGCTGGATGTCTTCCATTACCTGTATGCCACCTTTAACAGCCCGGCCTACCGCGACCATTACGCGGCGTTTGGCAACAACGAGATCCCCCGGCTGCCCCTGCCCGATTCTGCCCGGCAGTTTCGCGGTCTGGCGCGTGCCGGACGAGACCTGGCGCGGCTGCATGTGCTGTACCGGGCGGATAACTGGCCATTGGTCAGCGGCTTTCATGGCCCCGGCACCAACCGCATCGACAGCGGCTATCCCCATTATGTGGAACTGGCCGGGGAACCCGGTGGCCGCATCTATATCAACCGCGAGAAGTTCTTCAGCAGTGTCGAGCGCCCGCTGTGGAATATGAACGTCGGTGGGGTTCAGGTGCTGCGCGAGTGGCTGACACTGCGCGAGGGGCGGCTGCTCGGGTGGCGTGACCTGCACGAATACCAGAAAATCATCGTGGCGCTGGCCCGCAGCCTTGAAGTGCTGAACGAAATCGACGAGGTCTACGCCCCGGATTAACGTTTCCGCGCGTACAGAATCAACCCCGTGCTGCGCAGGACCTTCGCGCGCACAAACAGCCGATCAACCATATGCAGGGCACGCAGCAGGGGCAGAGCGACCCCATCCGGCAGCCGGACCTGATGCGTGATATAGCCGGTGACCGCCGGGGCCGGGATGCGCTGCTCAATATCAAAACGCGCTTCAATCAATTTCAACCAGTCATGTTCGCGGCCAGCGCCTTCAAAGGGCGATAACCCCTCCGCCTCGATACTGGCTTTGATGCGTGAGGGCGCTTTCGTGCCGAAGCGGATCAGACCGCTGATTTTATCCCGGTAGCTGACAACGGTGGGCAGCACGAACATCAGGCCGCTGGCAACCAGCGTGGTCGACAGCGTTTCCTCACCATGCGAATCGGACACCCACAACAAGCCACCCGGTTTGAGCGCCTTGTGCATCTCGTCAATCACATGAGCCATATTCATCAGGTGGTGCAGGGTGCCTTTTACGGCGATGACATCGTAATGGTTGGCGGGCAGGCTGACGTTGTTCAGGTCAGCCACATCGAATGCCGCGCTGCCGCTGACTGATTCGCGGATGGATTCGTAGTAAGTGCGGGCAACGATCAGGGCTTGTTCGCTGATGTCGAGGCCGGTAGCCGCCGCGCCGCGCTGTGCCATCGCCAGAGTCAGCCAGCCAGAACCGCAGCCCAGTTCCAGCGCAGTCATGCCCGGCTTCACCTGCTCAAGAAAGGCGTCAATATCGGCGGTATGGTAAATGACGTTGTGGCGCAGATGGCGATGATAGCGCCAGTCCGGGGGGACCGCCTGGGCTTTTTCGACGGCATCGCGGCCCCATAATTCGGCTTCGGCGGCCAGCTTTTGTTCGTAAGTCGGTTCGGTCATGCAGCGTACTTTGATAGCCTGATGTCAGCACGAGAAGACACCCATGCCTGTTACAGCACCGCTGTGCGCAGACAGGTGGCATCTCGCCACCAACTGTACTACAAATGGCCGATTTTTCCGATGTCTCGTACGACCGGCAACCGGCGCGCTATTCTGGCAGCCGGGGCAATGTCACCTCGACCCGCGTCCCCTGACCCTGCACGGAATCGATATGGAGTGCGCCGCCGTGTAATTCGATCATCCGCTGGGCGAGGGTGAGGCCGAGGCCGGTGCCCTGCTGTTCGCGGATTTCGCGCCCGATCTGATAGAAGGCTTCCGTAGCACGGGCGCATTCATCGGTGGAGATACCGATCCCTGAGTCCGTCACGCTGATCCAGACCCATGTGTCATCATAGTCATACCCGATCTGCACCATGTCGCCATCCGACGAAAACTTCAGCGCATTGCTGATGATCTCCGCCAGGACATGTTTCAGCGCGGATTTATCGGCATGGACCCGGATGCCCTTGGGCGGTGTGTCGACCTGGACCGGAATGTTCACGTCCCGATAAACAAACTGGCGTGCCTGCGTGGCGGCGTCCTCCAGCAGTGGCCCAACGGCGACGGGCACCCCATGCTCAGAAATGCCCTGCGCTGTGACCATATTCGCCTCGAGCGCCGTATACATGGTCATCTGCTCCACCACATGGCCCATCCGCTGACTGCCATAGGCCAGCGAATTCAGCACTTCCTGGACATCCTCCGGCGACATACTGTCCAGATAGTCCGACAGCATGACATTCACGAAAGACAGCAAATGCAGCGGCGTGCGCAGTTCATGGGCAATCGTGCTGGCCAGTTGATGCTTGAGCGAGTCGACCTGTGACTGGCCCACTTCGGCCATTGTGTGCTGCCGGTTCAGGCGCGTCCGGACCGCCGCCAGCAATTCGGCATTGGTAAACGGCTTGGTCAGGTAATCGTCCGCCCCCAGTTCCATACCCTGCCGCATAAAAATACGTTCGGCCTTGGCCGTGAGGAAGATCAACGGCAGCACCGCCGTCGCAGCATTCTGCCGCAGTCGTTCCAGAACGCCAAAACCATCCATCTCCGGCATGGCAATATCCGAAATAATCAAATCCGGCTTGAAGTCATACACCATTTCCAGCCCGGCGTTGCCGTCGAGCGCGCCGACCGTCTGGAAACCTTCGAATGACAGCGTTTCGAGGATTTCTTCCAGCAGCGGTTGTTCATCTTCAATCACAAGTATTTTGGTCACCGTCCACCTTCACTTTTTCCTGGGGGATGGTTACGATGAAGGTCGTACCTGCCCCCATCTTGCTGGTGAACGTAATCTGCCCACCATGCAATTCCGTTGCGAATTTTGTGATCGCCAAACCGAGGCCCGTACCGGCAACCGTGCCGACGTTCGTTGCCCGGTGAAAAGCTTCAAATAGCTGTTGATAATCGGTTTCCGGAATACCAATACCCTGATCACGAAAAATCAGTGTGATCTGCTCTGGCTTAAGCTGGAGTGCGACCGCGACAGGCTGGTGTGCCGAAGAATATTTGAGGGCGTTCGACAGCAAGTTGGAAATAATCTGACGCATGAGTTTTTCATCGAGGTAAACGGCGTTGCAGTCACCTGCGCAGGTGAACCGAATATCCCGCGACTCATGCACCACGCGAAATTCGTCAATAATCTGCTGGCAGAACACGTGCAAGTCCAACCATACAGGCATAAACTGAATAGCGCCCGATTCCATGTGGCCGATGGTCAGCACATCATCGAGCATACTTGTCATATTCTGGACCTGGGTTCCGATTTTTCTGATGTGTTTGGCGCGCTGCTCAACCGTCATGCGTTCAAAATAATCGTGGAGATTGTTGCTGGCGCTCAGGATAACCGCGAGGGGCGTGCGAAATTCATGCGACACCATCGAAACAAAACGAGACTTCAGGGTATAAAGCTCGTGCACGTCCTGCAACTGCTGCTGCAAGGCAATATAGAGCTGCCCATTCTCGATAGCAGCGGAAACGCGCGTGGTAATCAGCTGGATAAATTCCAGCATCGACTGGCTGAACAAGCCGGTCCGCCGGCATTCCAGACACAACACCCCGATCAGGCCATTGCGCGAAAGCAGTGGAACCGCCATCTGAGCGCGGGTATGCGGGATAACCGAGTGATAACCAACTGCCGAAATATCCGGAACAAAGCGCGCGTGCCGCCGCCGAATCACATCACCGACGATGCCGGTTTGATGGTGCTCATAAACCAGCGCACTCAATGCCGGGTAGTTGCCAATCATCTGGGCCATCTGGACGTGGCTGTCGGCTTGAATGAGGCCGATAAACCCGGTGTCCGCCTGGCTCAGGCGCACGGTTTGATCGAGCGCGAGGGAAAGAATGTAGTCAATATCCAGCGCCTCCATGAGTTCTATATCGACTCGCTGGAGCGCTGTCAGTTGTTCAATGTGCTGGCTCAGCTCGGTTTCGGTCAGTTTGCGCTTGTTGATGTCGCGCACGATGGCCTGAAACCGGCTGATGACCCCGTTTTCAACAATGCACCTGACTGTTTGCTCGACCCATATGATGTCGCCGGATTTGGTCAGCGCCGGAAACTCCAGCATGGTTTCGCTGGTCTGTTCGTTGAGCTGTTTGACATAAAACGCCAAAACCCGGTCCCGCCAATCCGCCGCAACCATCTTCGTGAAGTGCTGGCCGATGACTTCATGCGGATGATAACCCAGCAGCTTATGCACCCGTGAGTTGACATAGGTGAAATAACCATCTTCATCGGTGAGATAAATGACATCACCAGCAGCCTCGATAATCTGCTGATAATGCTGCGAGGTTATGTTATCGCTTTGAAAGACGTCCACAGCCACACGACTATCGACTCGTTCCACAGCCTCATACTTTCAACCACATCACCAACACTTCATACCTTCATTTTATGAGTGATATAGCCGCTTAAGCGTTGAGATGGCCACGCGCAACAGGCGCGACCGGTGTGGCAGTCAGATGACACCGTTGGCTCTGAAGTCATCCAGTTCGGCCCGCAGCAGTGTTTCGAGGTGTTTGATTGAGGTGTAACGCAAACAACGCAGCTGTACCCCCGCCTGATCGTGAGCGATCAGAATGGCCGGGCGTTTGCGGCCCCACGCATAGCCGAGTTGCAAATAAGTGGCTGGTTCCGCATCGGTTAAATCGGCAATGACAACGGTCGCCCCTTCGATGCGCTGCCGTAATTGCAGAATGACGTCGTCCGTCAAATCCGATGCTTCAATTTGCTCGCACAACAAACCATGTGCATGTGCTGTTTGTTGAATACCATAATAAAACAGGTCTTCCGTCGCCGCGTTCAGGGACATAATCACATAGACACTGGGTTTTGTATTGGCGGGCTGAGAATCCGTCATGCTTTCTGCGGCACCTGTATGAACCGGGTTCAGGAAAAAGCCAGCACCATCGGGTAATGCTTTGGCATAAGGCGTGTCGGCAAACAGGACTTCGATGACTGCCTGCAAGTGTGTTAACCGGCTTTCGCGGAACTCAATAATGCTGATTCGCTCCAGCTGAGCAGGGTATTGGCCGTTGTGCAAGGCGTCCAGAAAACCAGCAATCTGATAACGCAATGATTCCGACTCATCAAGGCCAAAACCGGGACCATGAATAGTCATTGCCAGATGGCGTGTCTCCGGGGCAGCTTCTGCAAGTGTGGCCAGAGCATTTTCGCCCAGCTGCCGGATCTGTTCGTAATCCAGCGACTGAAGTTCGGTCGTGCCAATAAAAAGAATTTGTTGGGCCTGGACGGTATCATGACTGGCGACCAGCCGGTAACTGTCTGGTTCCGGAGACATGTCTTTAAATGAGACACCCTGTTCATGCAGCTGCATGGCAACCTGCATGTCCAAACCAAGAAACTTTTGGGCGTGTTTCAGCACAATGACATCGGCCTCAAATGCCGTAATATCGCCATGCTGGATAGTCAGTTCGACGCCTTTAGAAAGGCAGTATTTGCGCAAACCGTCCATGAAGCGGCTCGACAACCGCGCATGCAGCCCCTGCCGCATATCTTCATACTGTATATTGGCCAGCCGCGTCCACGCATTTCCGGAGAGCAGCACGGGAAATATCGGCTTCTTGGTACTTTCTGCGAGCAGAATTTCACGTTCTACCCATTCCGATTCATAAGCACTGGGCGACATAATCGGGATAAATGCCGCGCAGGTCTGTATCGCTTGTTCGATTTCCTTGAACCATTTAACGCCCGGATTGATCTGGACCTCATCCATCCATATCTGAAAACCTTCGCGTTCCAGCAGCGCACACAGGTAGCGGGCAAAGTCGATATCATCTCGACTGTAGCTGATGAAAATGTGTGCCATTATTCACCTTTCTCCTGGTCCGTATCGCCCAGCGGCAGCGTGCGTTTTTCCGGGTAGCGGCCCACTTTGTCCTGATAATACGCCTGAACCACCTGCATATCGGTTTCATAATCACCGGTTGGGGTGATCACCGGGCCGATGCCAATGACTTTTCGGCGGTAGTCAATCGACCCCAGGACAATCGGCACTCCCGCCCCCTGAGCGATGTGATAAAAACCGGTTTTCCAGCGGCTGCTCTTGCCACGTGTGCCTTCCGGTGTCACCAGCAGAACCAGCCGGTCGGACGCAGCAAAGGTGTCGATCATCTGCTGAACCGCGCCCCGCGAGGCCGTCCGGTTGATCGGGATACCGCCCAGCCAGCGCAGCAGCCAGCCCAGCGGCGGCCAGAACAGCGTATGTTTGCCCATCCAGCGCAGCCGAATGCGGTAAACACGCGCCACGAAAAACATAATCAGGCCATCGATGTTGCTGGTGTGGGGGGCACCGACGATCACCATTTTGGGCACGTTGGGGACCGCTCCTTCGACACGCCAGCCGAACAGCCGCAAAGATGCCCGTGCAATAGCCGTCAGAATGAGAGGGGTTTCGGGCGGACGGGTAGCGGGCATCAACTACAGCTCTCGAATGACCTGTGCCGGGGCACCGGCGGCGATCACGCCCGGCGGTACATCGCGTGTCACGACGCTGCCCGCCCCGATGACGCTGCCCGCGCCAATGGTGACGCCCTTCAGTACCAGGCAGTTCATGCCGATAAACACGTCATCCGCAATCGTCACGGGTCTGGTCGCGCCATCCAGCGGGTGCAGGCGGCGCTGCGCGGAATCCAGCGGATGAAAATCTGTATCGGTGATGATGCAGTTAGCACCTACCGTCACATGATCGCCGATGGTGATGCGTTCCTCAGCGACGATGCTGCCACCAGTCATGCCAAACCGGGCGCCAACCGTCAGCACGGCACCGGGACGCCGCGTACTCAAAATCACCGGATGATTCGGCCCAAGGGGATTGCTGCGCACGGTCGACCGCAGCGACAAACCCGCCCCCAGCGTGAGCGTACTGTGGCGATGGCGTTGAATAATCGGCAGGCCGTACAAGCGCCAGCCCGTGCCCCAACGCACACCCGCCAGCGCAAATTGCAGCCGGGCCAGCGGCAGCAGCAGCAGGCGTTCCAGCTCGTTGACGGCTTTCCAGGGGGTTTCACCCGCCATGCGCAGCGATGCTGCCGAGAGCAGTGAATCCGGTGGGGTGGTTTCAGGTTTCATGGCCGAAATGGTAGCGCAGATCAGAGGCGCTGCCTAGTATCGGCACAGCGTCACCTGTCTTATAATAACAGACAGTTACAGGCAAAGGATTTATTTGATGACAGAGAAAAAATTCTTTCAGGTCGGGCCGAACCAGGTGCGCGTGCGCAATCAGCCAGGCCTGGGTGGGGCGCATATTCGCTGGCTGGACCCCGGCACGCAGGTCCAGTGTGACGCGACATCGCGGCGCGAGGTCGATGGTTACGTGTGGTGGCAGCACGACGAAGGCTGGAGCGCCGAACGCACCGTCAGCGCCAGCGAGATCTACCTGTTTGAAGCGGTCCCTGCGCCCACCCCGACAACCCGCGAGAACCGGTTGTTCCGGGCGGGCAGTTCCCAGGTCAGGGTCCGGTCGGAGCCACATCTGCGCGGGATGATGATCCGGTGGGTGGAACCGGGCGAATTTGTCGAGGTGTTTGCCGGGTCGCGGCGCGAGGCGGACGGCTATGTCTGGTGGCAGCACGACGATGGCTGGAGCGCCGAACGCAGCATCAGCGGGGAATACGTCTTTTTGATCGACGTTCCGCCAGCGCCCGTAGCCACGCCGACGCCAGCCGTGCCCGCCCCCACACCGGAAACCCCTGCTCCCACAGCGCCGACACCCGATGTCCCGGCCATACCCACGCCGGGCACCACCGAATTTCAGCCACCCCCACCGGAAAAACCGTTCAAGGTCGCCAGCGTCAAAGTGCGGGTGCGGGCAGAACCCAACCTGCGCGGGGTCATGCTCAAATGGCTGGACCCCGGCACGCTGCTGGATGTCGATGGTGGCTCGCGCACGGAAGTCGATGGCTATGTCTGGTGGCGGCACAACGAGGGCTGGAGCGCCGAACGCAATGTCGTCGGCAGCGAAGTGTATCTGGTTGACCCGGATACCCCCGTTGACCTGCCCGCGCCCAGCACAGACAATCCACCCACCATCGAAACACTGGAACTCCGGGACGCATTATTCAAACGGCTGCCAGTCGAACTTGATAAGACGTTATGGTGGCAGTATTTCGGCAACAATGTCTATGCCCGGCAAATCTGGCGGCAGGGGCTGACGTGGTACAAATATGCACAGGGCCTGCACGGGGGGCTGGACTTCGGCAACTCCCGCGAGCGCAGCGTGCCGGTGTACGCCGGGGTAGAGGGTACGTTCAAGTTCCATGATCGCATTTATACACGCCCGAACGGGCTATGGGTGAAGGTCGGCAATTACACGATCATCTACGGCCATCTGGCAAACCCGCGCCTGTTCCGCGTGGGCGAACCCATCACCCCGGATACGATTCTGGGCGAACTGGAATTCGGCGGCCAGAATCACCTGCATCTGGAAATCCGCTATCTCGACCGCTGGATTATCAACCCGCTGCTGTTGATACCGGGTAAATGGCGCAATGACCTGATCGCCAAATTCCCGCCGGACGAGGAATATTTCTTCCGCGATTCCCGCTGGAACCAGTGGCTGACGCCGCTGGACCAGCCGATCATCACGCTGGGCGGTCCTATCATCGGCCCGAATGCAGGCTGAGCGCACCAGACAGGGCATCATCCAGCCCGTTCAGACGCTCCTGAGCCGTCCGGTAGAGCAGCAGAACCCCGGCCTCGTGATAGAGGATGAACACGAGCAATGCCAGCACCGGGCGGCTGAGATCGGCCAGCCAACCGCTGATCGCCAGCGACTCATACACGACCGGCAGCATAAGCGCGCCGGTAACGGCGGCGATCAGATAGCCGGTGAGGTGCAGCATAACAGCCGTGAAGATGGCGGCCACGCGCGCGTCAATGCCGGTGTATGTGGGGGCCAGAATACCAATGAGGCCCCCGGACACCACCGCATACTGGTAATCAAACAGCATCATCGGCACCAGAAAAATGAAAAACAGCAGCCAGGACCAGCCTTCACGGACGAGTGCGGTGTTGCCCTGCTCCAGCGCGGGGATCAAGACCGGCAGCAGCGTCACCACACCAACCACCACGACGGCCCGTATTGCATTGACACGCATCCGGCGCAGCGTGCGCAGGGTCAGGCTGTAATGCAGATAACCGCCCAAAATGGCCCATGAAGCGCCAAAGCCACCAGCCGGAATGACCGCCAGCAGGTCGAAGGTGCCGTTCTCACGCGCACGCGCACCACGATCTGCGGTGGCATACACCACCATCGTGCTCAGAATAACGCCGCTGATGAGCGCCAGTGCCGACAACGCAAATGTCAGCACCAGCGCGGTTTGCTCACTTTTCGGCCCATCAGACCGCGCCCAATGACGCGGCGGCGGGTCCTGCAAATCCTGCCAGAGCTGCTGGCTGGTTAAAAAAGAAAGTCGATTGGGAAAATATCGCAACACATTACTCGAATATCATGAACGGCATGGGCGGTGATACGATGGTGCCCGCAAGTTTGATGGCCGTTACCGGTAGCGCGACTCATCCGCCGGTGCCCACATATCCGGGTCTGGCCCCAGCAGCGCCTTCAGTTCGTCGGTCGCCATGCTCAAACGGGCCACCACATCGCCGGACAAAACCAGCTCACCGGCTTTGGCGTTATCCAGCATCTGCTGCGCTGTGCGCGCCCCGGCCAGTACCGATGTCACCGCCGGTTGATGCAGCAGCCAGGCCAGCGACACATGCGCCATCGGCTGTTCAATTTCCTCGCAGATCGCGCGGATAGCGTTGACCGCGGCGAAGGTTTCCGCTTCAAACCCGGATGTACCATGACGCGTATTTTCCGACCGGTGCGACGAATAATGACGCGTGCGGGCACGATCATCCGGGACATCATCCGCCGTATGAAACTTGCCGGTCAACAGACCTTGCATCAGCGGGCTGTAGGGCAGAATGCTGATGTCGTGGCGGACGCACTGCGGCTGAATGTCGTATTCGACCGCGCGCCACAAGAGGTTGTATGGCACTTGATTGGATTCATAGCGCCCGGCAGCCAGCATATCCGGCATATCCAGCCGGCCAAAGTTCGAGACTCCGATATAGCGAATCTTGCCTTCTGTCCAGAGGTCTTCCAAAGCGCGCATGGTTTCTTCGAACGGAATTTCGCGGCTGGGCCAGTGGACCTGATACAGGTCGATATAGTCGGTTTGCAGGTTGCGCAGGCTGCGTTCGCAGGCTTCTTTCACTTCGGCGGCGGCCAGATGATTCTGGCTGACTTTTGAGGCGATGATCACATCGGCGCGTCGACTGCCCAGCACCCGCGCCAGAAGCTGCTCGGAATAGCCATCCCCATAGCCTTCAGCCGTATCAAAAAAATTGACACCGGCTTCCAGCGCGGCTTCGATCGTCGCCAGCGAGTCCGCTTCATCCTGTGGTCCCCAGTTAAAGCCACCGACGATTGACCAGCAGCCCATCGCCACGACAGATACTTCAAGATCGGTCTGGCCGAGAGTACGATACTGCATCAGGTTGCCTTTCGTAAAATTGGATCAGTGACCCTGATTCTACCGCAGCCGAGGGCATCAGCGCGACAGCTTGTTGAACCAATCCTGCACCGGTTTCAGCAGCGTGTCGTCCTTGTCGGCGTCGGCTTCATCCACTTCACCCAGCCGCCGCAGGGGTTTACGTTCGCGGGCCGGTTCCTGCGTCGGTGCTTCCGGCACACCCCACAGGCGCACACTGCGATCACTGTTGGCTTCCGGGTCCTCGCCGCGCAGCATGGCCCCCGCGCTCAGCGTCCCGCTGCCCGATGCAACCAGCGTGCCCGCCGCATTAAACGCCACACACAACACCGGGTCCCCATGTCCCTTCAGGGTCGCCAGCTTGTCGCCGGTCGCCGTATCCCACAGGCCAACGGTCGGGTAATTGCTGTGGCAAGCGGCCACCAACTGTCCATCGGTGCTAAACACGATCTGCCGTTCCTTAAAGTTGTGGATCACGCGCCGGTCCTCGATGTCGAACAATCTGCCATCGACCGCCAGCCGCGCGCCATCCGGGCTGAACGCGACATTTTTCTCTTTGGTGCAGGGGAATGTCTCCACCTTCTCGCCGCTTTCCAGCGCCCACACGACAGCTTCTTTCGGTTCATCGCCGGTGCCCCAGCTTATAACGGCGACGCGGTCCCCCGCCGGGCTGAACGCCACACCTCGCACCGGGGCCGGGTGTTCAAATTTGCCAGCCAGCCGCCGCGTTTGCAGGTTGCCGATGCGCACCACACCATCCATCCCGCCCGATGCCAGCAGCGTACCATCCGGGCTGAAAGCCACACTGGTCGTCCCGCGCGGATGCCCCTTTAACTTACCCTGTTCGTCACCGGTGGGCACTTCCAGAAACACGATGTCACGCCCGGCAGCAACCAGCACGCTGTTATCCGGGCTGAAGGTCAGCGCCTGAACCGCCATATCCACTTCGGCCAGCAGCGCGCGGCGTGCCACATCCCACAGATAGAGTTTGTCGTAGGTGGAGCAGGCCAGCAGGGTACTATCGGGGCTAAAGGTAACAATCTGTACAGGGTCGGTATAATCGTCGCCCAGGCGGGCAATTTCGATAGCTTCGGCAGCATTCTGCGGCGTAAGCGGAGTCGTCGTGATTGGACGCGCCATGACGCAACCTCAAAGTCACTTTGGTTTAATTTTCATCATATCATTTCTTTTCAAAGCACACCTATGGGACTTCGGTTTTAGACGCTATACTTGTGAAACAAATCGCAAACAGGACTCAGCATGCCCCTTTTTATTGTCTTCATTTTTGGTTCGGTCGTGGTCGGTGCGGGTGCGATGCTGGCCCCTGCCTGGCCGACACAACAGCCGCGCATTGGCCTCAGTGCTGCGATGGCGCTCGGCGTGGTCATCGGCGGTTCGCTGTTCTGGTCGATGCTGTTCGGATGGAATACGCTGGTCATCGACTACCTGTTGTTCGCGCTGGTCACGGCGATTTTTCTGGGTGGCACCCTGTCGTATGGTCAGATGCGGGCCGAAGAACGCGGCGAGGAACTGCTGGATGCCGATCAGGGCTGGCCGGGCCCGCTGGATCTGGCCTTCTTCGGGATGGTGGCGCTGGTGTTTATGGTTCCGACCATCATTCTGCCGGTGCCGCTGGATACGGACGCGCAGGGCTTTGGCTATCTCGCGCTGATGGCACGGCTGGGTGGCAGCTTCGATACACTGGCCCCATTCAATCCGGAAATCACCTACTTATATGCGCCGGGCTTCACGCTGCTAACGGCGTATCTCAGCGAGCAGTTGGGGCAGGGCCTGCATCATGTGCAGTTCGGCGTGGCGGCGGTGCTCGGCCTGCTGAATGTGTGGCTGGCCTATGACCTGGGCAGCGAGATCCGCGACAAACGACTGGGGCGGGCGCTGGCGGTGGCGATGCTGGCCGGGTTGGGGCTGTTCACGGCCTTCATGGACTCGCACTTTACGTCGCTGCTGGGGCTGGCCTTCGCGCTGGCGTTCATCATTCTGGTGCTGCGTTATCTGCGCAATGGCCACCGGGCGGACGCGGTCGGCGCGGGGCTGATGCTGGGGGCAGTGGTCATCAGCCACCCGGATACAACCGTGATTCTGGCACTCGGTTATGTCCCCTGGCTGCTGACGATGTGGCTGGGCCAGCCTAAACCGACGCTACAGCGCTGGCTGGTGCTGGCGCTGGGTGTGCCGCTGCTGGCGCTGCTGGCGATCAGCCCGTGGCTGCTGGCGATCCGCGATCATCTGGGCAGCGAGGTGGTATCGCCATTTTTGCGCAGTGCGGATTACCTGCGCACGATAATCGTTTTTCATGGTGTCTGGACCATACCTGTCGCCGTCATCGGTGCCATGATCGGGCTGCGCCAGCGAACACAGGCGTTCATACTGGCGGTCGGCTGGCTGCTGTTCATCGTCGATGCGGCGGTGGTCGGCCTTGTCGAAACACTGCTGCCGTGGCTGCCGATTTACCGCTACGATTACCCTTTCAGCATCGCGTGGCACGGGCCGATTATCCCCTTCACCATTCTCGCCGGGTTCGGGCTGCTGTGGCTGTATGACCGCAAGCTGGCACCGCGCATGGGCAGGTCGGGCCAGCGTTATGCCTGGGGTCTGCTGGCGGCAGGGGCCATCATCCTGCTGGGCGTGCTGGTGTTCAGCGGGCCATTGCTCCAGTTCAGCAAGGGACGCATCAACTTTTTTGGCGCGTTCGCCTCGCACGATGATGTGCAGGCAATGGCATGGCTGCGCGAAAACACGCCCGCCGAGGCCCGCGTCCTCAATTTCCCCGGCACCAACTTTGATAACTCGCATGAGGGCGACTGGGTCCCGGTCATCAGCGAACGCGACAGCGTCTATTATCGCTGGCAGCCGTTTTTCCAGAACACCGACGCCAGCCTCGCCGAGCAGGACGCGCTGCGCACTTTCTGGCAGGACCCGGCAGACCCGGCTCATGCGGACCTGCTGCGCGAACATGACATTGATTATGTGATCGTGCCGCAGATCGTCGGCAACCGCGACAGCCTGGAGTCGGCATGGCGCTGGAACACGCCGTTCGCGTGGGAACTGGTCATGCAATCAGCCGTTGCGGATGCGCCCTATCTGCGACCCGTCTTTGAAGCGGACGGCGCGCAGGTGTATGAGGTCATCGTCAGCCCGGATGAAAATTGAAATCGTCCCCTACCGGCCACACTGGCCTGACGATTTTAGCCGCCATGCCCAACCACTGCGGGCGGCGCTGGGCCCGCTGGCGCTGCGCATCGACCATGTCGGCTCAACCGCTATCCCAGGGGCCGACGCCAAGCCGATCATCGACATTCAGATTTCGGTCGCTGCGTTCGAGCCATTCGCCCCTATTCGCCTGCCGATTCAGAGCCTGGGTTATGTCTGGCGAGCCGATAACCCGGACCTGACCAAGCGTTACTTTCGTGAAGCACCCGGCACGCCCAGAGTCCATATCCACGTGCGGCGGGCGGGCAGTTGGTCAGAGCAGTTTGCGCTACTGTTCCGCGATTACATGCGCCAGCACCCCGACGACGTCGCCCTGTACGCGACGTTGAAATATCAATTGGCCAGACAGCATGGGGATAACCGCGAAGCCTATACTGAAGCCAAAGGTCCCCTCATCTGGCAGATCATGGTCCGGGCCAATGCCTGGTCGCAGCAAACCGGCTGGCACCCTGGTCCACCAGACCTATAGCCATTATCGGTTATTAAAGGCACACTCTATCAGCATTTAACATCCCGTGCTATTTGTAGAGTCCAACACAGGGGCTTGAAGGGGCATCCACCTATGGCTGATTATCCGCTGCGCGAAGCTGACCCGCGTTTCCGTGCAGCCGTGATGCAAAATGCACTGGACATGAGCAAGGCGTTCCAGATGGACCCGCTGCACAATCTGCTGCGGCGCGTGTTCGAGGGTCCCGCCCGGCGTGTGACGGAAACGGTCTTTCATTATGACCATCTGGTCGGGCGCGATGGTCTGGCATCCAGCTCCGTCTGGCTGCTGGAGCAGTTCACGAATTCCGTGCGTGTGGTGGGCAGCCCACCCCCACAGTCCGGCCCGCTGCTGATCGTCAGCAATCACCCCGGTATGGTCGATGCAATGGCCGTGTTCGCGCAGGTACAGCGCCCTGATCTGCGCATTATCGCCGCCGAACGCCCGGTGCTGCGCCTGCTGCCCAATATCCTGCCCTATCTCATCATCGTGCCGGATGACCCCCAACGCCGCCTGCCTGTCGTGCGGACCGCCGCAGCTCATCTGAAAAATGGCGGGGTGCTGCTCAATTATCCCGGTGGGCACATCGAGCCGGACCCAGCCCTGCACCGGGATGCTGCCGCTTCGCTTGCACACTGGTCCGACAGCGTCGATATTTTGGCCCGCCTCGTCCCCTATTTAACGATTCTGCCTGTTGCGGTCAGTGGGGTCATCTCGCCCCGTGCCCTACGGCACCCCCTCGCGCGGGTATACCGCACCGCCAAACAGCGGGAATGGGTCGCAGCGACGCTTCAGGTGATGCTGCCGCGCTACCGCGATACGGATGTGGTCGTCCGTTTCGGGCAGCCATTCCGCGCCACCCATCACCCGACAGCCCAGGCGGTTGACCAGATGCACACGCTGATTGGTCAGGCAGCACAGGTATAGCAGCCAACGAATTCATTGTCATGACCGCACAGATGCCCTAAAATGTAGGCGCACACCCAATCAACGAGATCATCGGTTTTATGCCTGAAGACCAGCGTCCCCTGCCGCCGGACAACGAAGACGAAGAAGCCAACGTCCCGGCGTCGGTCACGTTTATGGAAATGATGCGCCAGGCGGCCCGGCGTGCCGCGCCAGAGCCTGAACCGCCACCAGCGCCCCAGGAGGAAGCCCCCCCGGAACCACCGGCTGTGCCCGTACTGGCGGCTGAAACGCCGGAAGAACTGCGCCGCAAACATGCTGCCGCGCTGGAAACCCAGCGGATTCAGCGAGTCAAGCGCCGCCGGGCCAGACGTCGCCGGCATACGGTTGGTGTTATCGGCGGGCTGCTGCGCTCCTTCATCGTGGTAGCGGTCGCCGCCGGGCTGATGGCGACGATCTTTGTCTGGTGGACACCGATGCAGTTTATTTCCGCTGAGGTGCGCAGCGAACTGGGGCAAGTGCAGTCCCCCAGAGAAGCGCCCATCCTGCCCACAACCCAGCCCACACCCAACTGGCTGCGCAAAATCGGGGTGGTTTCCGGTCATCGCGGGCCAGAGCTGGACCCCGGTGCGGTTTGCCCGGACGGCCTGACCGAAGCCGATATTAACTTCAATGTGGCCCAGCTTGTGGTGCGCGAGCTGCGCGGGCAGGGTTTCTCGGTGGATTTGCTGGACGAATTTGACCCCCGTCTGGAGAATTATCAGGCAGCCGCGCTGGTATCCATCCACGCCAATACCTGCCAGGACTTCGGCGAGGTGGTTTCCGGTTATCTGGTGGCCGCCGCTGCGGCCCGTGTGACCGCGCGCGGCGATGATGACGTGCTGGTCGATTGTCTGGCGCAGTATTACCAGCAGGCTACCGGCCTGACACGGCATTCCGGCCTGACGGAAGACATGACCAACTATCACACATTCCGCGAAATTCACCCGCTGACCCCGGCAGTGATTATTGAACTGGGCTTCATGCTGGCCGACCGCAACCTGCTCACGCAGACGCCGGAAGTCGCCGCCGAAGGAGTCGCAAATGGGGTGCTGTGCTTCCTGCAACCCGGTCAGGCACCACCGCTGGAAGCCACAGAAGCCGCACCATAATGTTGATGACTATGCACGACACCCGCAGAAGAGAGATTGTATTGTGAACGAACTGGTGATGTATACCCGCACCTATGGCTGCCCTTATGTGACGCTGGCAAAGCGCATTTTGCAGCAGGAGAATGTGCCTTATCGAGAGATATTTATCGACAAGGACACCCAGGCGCGAGAACAATTGTTGACATGGACCGGCTTTTTATCCGTGCCGACGCTCGTCGTATCGGCCAATGGCAACGGCTTGCCAATCGAGGAACCCGTACCGCTGCCGGCAGGTGCCAGCCCGCGCGGCATCGACCGCGGCGCCATGATTACCGAACCCAGCAGCGACGAACTCCTGGCGTGGCTGCGCAAGCATGGCTGGTAAACAACAGGGGCACGTGCGATAAGTGCCCCTGCATGAAATCACTCAGGCCCCACGTTTTTCGAGATTGGTGTTCAAACGTTCGATCGCTTCCGTCAGCCGCTGCTGTGATTCCAGAACGGGGTCTGGCGCGGGCGGCGCTTGTTCTTCCTTGATTTCCTCTTTACGTGTCAGGCGGTTCATGGCACGCACAAGCAGGAACACAGCGAAGGCGATCACGATGAATTTGATTACGGCGTTGACGAACAGGCCATAGTTGATGGTTGGTGCGCCCGCTTCCTGGGCCAGCGCCAGCGACGCATACCCCTGACCAGAAAGGTCGATAAACAGGTCAGTGAAGTCAACGCCGTTCAGCAGCATCCCGATGGGTGGCATGATGATATCATCGACGAGGGATGTGACGATTGCCCCAAAGGCAGCACCGATGATGAGACCGACGGCAAGGTCAACGACATTGCCCCGCATCGCAAACTCACGAAACTCCTTGAGCATCTTTCTTCCCTTCTTCCCCAATACAACGAAATAAGATACTTTCCAACCAAGCAGCCTTACGCCCGATGTTCAGAGTATCTTCCAACCATACCGGCTCACTCAGCTATGTATGACAAAATTGTATCTTACCGTTCCCATCGGGACAATTCGCCGGCAAGAAGCGCAAAAGAAGCGGTCGCAGGGGGTCACGACGGGGCAGAGACATCGTTCTTCCCTGCCCCGCGCACATCATGTTAGGGTGCAGCAGGCACTTCGCTGATGGCCACTGACCGTCGCATCGAACGCCGGTACAGCGGAGTCGCCGCCGCCCAGATCAGGGCGCTGATGGTGAGCGCCGCCCGCACCGATGCCAGATTACCCACCAGCCCTACCGCCGGGCCACCCACGACCTGACCCAGCGCGTCGAACTGACCGCTCATCGAGAGCACGGTCGCCCGCACTTTCGGGTCCAGGCTCTGGTTGATCCAGGCAGTGAACACGGGATCACTGGTCGAGCGCAGCGGGCCAATGATCAGCACCGCCAGGATAGCAACCGGCAGGCTGGTTGTTGAAGCCAGCAGCAGCACGCCCCCGGCAATCATCAGGTTCAGGATCATCGCGGCCCGCGCCACTTCGACCGGGCTGTTAAAGTCGACCCGCCGGTGCACGATTTCTTTTGCCAGCAGACTGATGACCATGCCGATCATGCCCAGCCCTCCAAACCACACCACCGGGTCCAGCGGGCCAGGCAGCGTGATCGTCTCGATTATGTGCTTGTGCCACAGACGATCATAGCCTTCGCTGGCGATGCCGTAGATCACGCCGATCATCAGGATGCCCAGCAGCACGGGCTTGAGCCGCACCAGCTGCACACCAGCCCGCAGCGTATCGAACATGGCCGTCCACGAGCGCCGCTCATCTTCGCTGGCACGCTGAAAACGCGTTTCCGGCATGATAACGATCAGCACCATACCCAGCGCCATCAGCAGGGCGCCGCCCAGCAGTATCGGCACTTGCAGGCTGAACACCGCCCCCAGCCCAATTGCCAGCAGGGTGCCGATGATGCCCCCCACCGTGCCCGCCTGGGAACCCCGCAGGAACGCAGCCCCGGCCCGTGCCTCGCCGATCTCATCCGCGATCCAGGCTTCGGTCGCCCCGCTGGTGAAGGTGTAGCCGATGCCCCACACCACCTGGGCGAACAGGACAGCAGCATAAGTCGGGATGCCACCCAGGATGATAAACGACAGGCCCAGCAGCAGAATGCCGATGATCACTGACAGGCGGCGGCTGTAGACATCGGCCACGACCCCGGTCGGCACTTCAAAGAGAAAGATCGTCGCTTCCATCACGGTTCCGACCAGCACCAGTTGCAGTGGGTCCAGTTGCAGGTCCGTGACGAAATAGATCATATTGACGGTGAAGACCAGCGCAAACAACAGCGCGACCCCACCCCGCAACAGCAAGTAGATGCGATAGGCATCCAACCCGGCACGCACGCCGGGCGTTTGATTGTTAGCAGACAAATCTGAGTGTCCTTTATGCACTTGGGAATGCCGCAGCCAGAGGACTGACTCGCGGTCAATCGCCTTCTTTTACAGAGACCAGAGGAAGATCACCAGCAGCAAAACCGCGCGGCTGGCCCAAAACGGTCACTATTGAGGATTGTTCGAAGCGATTGTCATAGGTGAGCACCTCCCATGTGTGCATCAGGCGTACAATAGCATGGAAATTATTCTGAAGTCAACAAGCAAGTTTCCCCCACCGGAGGGGTTTCTGCTGGCCCCAAACCTGTTACAATCACATCACCTGGGATAAACAGAAACAGGGATAAACCATGACTCAAAATTATTCAATTGATCAGGACCTTTCCGAAGCGGAAACAATGGTCGACGGCCTGGAGACGTATCTGAAAGGCAGCGAACTCTATACCAGTGTCGGCGGCGGTTTTCTGGCATTTGGCAACCAGCCGACCATGACCGTCGGGGTCCTGCTGATGCGGCTGCGGCGGCTGCACATCCTGGAAGCACAACTCAACCAGCAGCAGCGCGAAAAACTGGGGTCGATCAACCACCGGCACGCTCAGATTCGGGACGAATGGCGCGCCCACTACGAAAAGAAACTGCTGCGCGAAGCCAAGTCCCGCCTCGATTCCATCCGCCAGTATTTTGCCGATGTCAACCAGAACCGCGAAGCCATCAACATCTACCAGCCAGAGCAGTTCCGGCGGACGGTGGTGCAGGATGTGCTCGGCGCGATGAAAGATATGCGTATCCTCAGTGCCGAACTCGACCAGAAAGTGGCGGCAGTCGATGCGCAGCTGCGGGTGCTCGCCAACGAACGCACCGCTTTTTTGTGGGACCCGCAACTTGAACCAGCCTACCCAGAGAAAGATTACTGGTGGCTCTACCGCAAACCCCGTACCGCCCACGTCTAGACTCGATTCTCGCTGCCGCGCTGATTTTGCTGGCCGTTTTCGCCCTGGCCACCGCCGAGATCCAGCGCGACAGCCTGTGGTTCGACGAAGGCTATACGCTGTTCGTCGTCCGTGATGATAGCCGTTTGCCCGATACGCTACCGGGCGCGGCTCGTTTTGTGTTCGACAGCGTGCGCAGCGCCATCGAACGCGCGCGGGCCGATGTTCACCCGCCGCTGTATTTCATCCTGTTCGATGGCTGGACCTTGCTGGCTGGCGAATCGGTTTATGCCGCCCGGCTGCCATCCGTCTTGCTGGGCCTGATCGGTCTGGCCGGGACCTATACGCTCGGCAGGCGGCTGTTTGACCGGCCAACCGCGCTCATCGCAGCGGCAGTGCTGGGGACCGCCAGTATCTTTGTGTACTACACCCGCGAAGCCCGCATGTATACGCTGCTGCTGGCGCTGGCGGTGCTGGCGACACTGGCTTACGAACGCTGGCGCAGTCACCCGTCCTTGCTGCGCACGCTTCTGTATAGTGCGCTGCTGGCGGCGCTGCCCTACGTCCACTACGCGGGCGGCCTTATCTTCATCGGCCATGCCCTGCATCTGCTGCTGACGCGACCCCGCCAATCGTGGCGAATCAGCTTGCCCGGTGGCGTGGCGCTGGTGCTGTTCGCCCCCTGGATTCCGTCGCTGTGGTGGCAGTTAAACACGCACGGCGGCCCGGCGGCCCCGCCCTTTACCGATCTCTCGGTTGGCATGGCGGCGTTGATCTTCTTTTTTACCGGCGGCTACTGGGGCCTGTATCTCATTCCATTTGCGCTCGGCAGCGCCCTGACCCGCCTCCGGCAGCATGGGGATGCCCTGCTGCTGCTGGCGCTCTGGCTGGTGCTGACGCCGCTGGGTCTGCTTCTCATCAGCCTGTGGATACCAGCCGTCTTTCAGGTGCGCTATGCGCTGGGTGTGCTGCCTGCCGGGGCGCTCCTGGTGGCTTTTGGGCTGCGCTGGGTGGGCGATGATTTACCGCTGATACGGTTTCGCCTGCCACGCAACACGGTCCGATGGGTTCGTTTCGCGCTGCTAGCGATTCTGCTCTATACGCAGATCACCGTCTATCCTTACGTCTGGCCGCCCAAATCGCGCTGGGACGATGCCACCCGCCTGATGACAGCAGCCCGCCAACCGCTGGAACCCGCCATTACCAGCATCCCGGCGCACAACCCGGCAGCTTACTACGACCGGCTTTACGACATCCGGCGGGGCATTTCGCTGGACCTGGCCTGGCGCTGGCAGGAACCGGCTGACATGGCGAATTATGTGGCGCACATGGGCAGCGCGGAGTCCGTCTGGCTGGTGATGCCGAGCACCTTCGCCAGCACATGGGACGCCGCCCGCGAACTGCTGGCGTCGCGTCATGTCGGCTACCGCGACAGCGTCATGGATATGGTGTTTTATCGCTTCGACAGTGGTCCGGCGGATGACCTGAGTTTCCACTTTGGTGATCAACTGGGGTATGACGGGGGTATCCGGCATGAATTGTACGCCGTCCCCGGTGACGACTTCTGCTTCAACCTGAGCCTGACCACGCAGATTGACTTACCGCCGGGCTATACCATCGACTTCTATCTGACACAGGGCTTCGATACGCTCCGCGCTGCCACCACGCTCGATATTGACGCGGCAGCAGCAGATGACCCGATTCAGCTCATGCCGTGTATCCCCATACCAGCGAACAGCCCCGCCGGGCCGCATCATCTGCGCATGCGTATCTATGCACCGCAGGGGCAGCAATCCCTGCCGGTACTGGAAGCGGGAACCGTGTACTGGAGCGATGTGCTGATGTTCGCACTGGTGCATGTGGGTTAAACAAAAAAGCCCCGGCGTTGTATTTACCGGGGCCTTGAGGGTTATGCAGTGGGCAGGTGCTATTTTTTGGCGGCAGCCGCAGCGGCAATCACCAGACCGGCACTGATCAGGATAATGTCTTTAAAGACGTACTGGCCTTCCAGCGTCCATACCAGCGGAAAACTGGCCCAGATCAGGTCGGGCCGCAGCAGCAGCGGTGACATCGCGCCACCCATTTGCAGCAGCAGCAGGCCCACGGTCAGGCGCTGGAACTTGCCGGAAATGAAGCCAAAACCAATCGCCATCTCCCATACCGCCAGAAACGGCAGAAACAGGTCCATCGGCAAAAAGGTGATGCTGCCGCGAATCAATGGTTCCGCCGGGCTGAGGCCGGGCACCAGCTTGAGCGCGCCGAACCAGACAAAGACAATCCCTACCGACAGGCGCAGCAGAGTCAGGCTGTAGCGGGCCAGCAGACGGTTGGCCAGCGCATTCAACTGCGCCACCTGTACCTGCCACGCTGCCCGATTTTCAACGGTAATCTGTGGCAGCTGCGCGGTTTGAAGTACCGGTTTGATAAATTCCCCTGAAACGGTCATGACATTCCTCTTTCATCTCATCATTGCGCTTATTCAACCACAATTGCCACGCGCACAGATCAGGCCAAAACAGGAAAGTCTGCCCCTCGCCCCGGTGGATGCGGGTCTCCGCCTTTGGTTGGAGAGTCGAATCAGCCCTCGTATTCCAGTTTGATAATCATCACCGCCCCGGCCATATCGTTGACCGGCAGACCAGTAACGCGCACGTAATCTTTTTTGGCGTCGCTCAGCTTACCTTCGCGGTCCATGCACAGCGTTGGCAGCGGATCATTGCGCACCGGCAGCGCCGCGCCGTTGTTCAGCAGCGTCGCCCGTGCGGGCAACCGGTCCATCGGGTTGAGCAAAACCCGCGACATGACCGGCTCGCGAAACAGGTGAACATAGAGCGTGTCGCCGCGCTCGGTCAGCAGCACATCGGTGTTATCCGTCTTGTGGGAAGCCGACTGGGCGTCGCCAAAGGCCTCTTTGACGCTGTTGTACCAATCACCGATGCGCCCCAGAATGGCGACGGATTCATCCGGCAGGGTGCCATCCGGCTTGGGGCCGACATTCAGCAGGTAATTGCCGCCGCGTGCCAGTGCCCGGTCAATGCTGCGGATCAGGTGGGCATCGCTGTAGTAATCTTCGTTTTCGCGGTAGCCCCAGCTTTCGCGCCCGACTGACTGGCAGGCTTCGGTCCGCTGCTGGAACATCCGCGACTCGTCAGTAGTCATGTCGCGTTCCGGCGTGCCAAAGTCGCCGTCGTCAAAACCGCGATTGTTGATCACTACGGCTGGCTGCAACTCGCGGATCAGGTTGTTGATCGACGGATCGACCACACCGGTCACGTTCATATCCCACCAGAAGCCATGAATCGGGCCGTAATTGGTACACAGCTCGCGCACCTGCTCGACCAGAAAGTCGCGGTAACGGTCGAAGTCCGGTTCGTCACCGGCTTCCGGCGCGGGCAGTTCGTGGCTGCGGCCCTGATTCGGGTAGTTGGGGTGGTGCCAATCGACCACCGAGTAATACAGGCACAGCGGGAAATTGCGCCGGTGACAGGCATCGGCCAGCATCCGCAGCACGTCCTTGCCGTAGGGTGTGTTCATGATGTTGTAATCGGTCTGGGCGGTATCCCACAGGCAGAACCCGTCATGATGCTTGGTCGTCAGGCAGATATATTCCATCCCCGCGGCTTCGGCCACGTCCAGCCAGGCATCGGGGTCAAAGTTCACCGGGTTAAACTGATCAATCAGCAGGATATAATCCGCACGCGGGATGCGCCGCCGCCACTGATCCTGCTCGTGCCAGGCATTGAGCGCGTACAAACCCCAGTGGACGAACATCCCAAATCGTTTTTCACCAAACCAGTCTCGCTGGTCACCAAAGCGCTGCATGATGTGATTTCTCCTCAAAATAAATAATGGTTCCTGAAGGGGTATGTTTTTGCCAGTCAGACAATGGTCCATTGCCCACACCCTCAACCGGCTGTCCTGCCCTGATGCAGAGCGTGCAAGCCAATTGAGCGCGATATTAAGAGTGACCGATAAACGGTGAAATGGCAACCTCGGTTGAATGACCAAACCTGACCATCGAACCTGCTGCTGGTGCGGGTGGCGCACGCATGACATCATGACATCTCCTGATGATTCCTGGCCCTTTATGGCAATAATTGCTATACTATCTGGGTGTTTGTTATCCACCCATAAAGCACAGAAGCGAATTCAAAAGATGTAATACGCATTTACGCACCCCGGATCAATCGAAGTCTCAGCCGCTTGCCGCTGGATGTTGTTGATATTGGGATGTCGTCGTGCGCCCTCGCCCCAAAGACCACATGCATAAAACCGTGTTGCAGGCCGAACCAATCGCATCTCCAGCGCCATATTGAATACAGACCAAACACGGGCTTCACGCGCTGCCCGATCATATGAGGGAACAAAATGAAGGGTTTAGAGATCGCCAGGGACTTTTTCTTCAATTGGGGATTACCCTGCCTGGAAGCAGAATATCCCGACTTGCTGGGCAGGCTGGCAGCAGGTCGCTTCAGCGGATCGGACGTGCTGGGTGCGGATGACGACATCTCCAAAGACCACAACTGGGGGCCACAGTTCTCACTGTTTCTGTCGCAAGCGGATTTTGACCAGTTCGGCGAGTCCCTGTCGGCATTGATGAACGAAAAAGCGCCCGCGACATGGCACGGCTACCGGGTTGATGGGGCCGGAGACAAGAACGTCCTGGTCGAGTGTGTCCCAAGCTGGATTGAAAAGCATATTGGCTTTGAAACATTCCCCCAAGCCGACAGCGACTGGAACATTATTGTCCGGCACCGGCGCTCAGGCGGCAGTGTAGAACCGCGTGAGTCTGCGCTGTATTACCTGCGGTACGGGGCACTCTGGCTTGATAACAATGCGGAATTCGCCGGCTGGCGCACCGCCCTGGAAAAGTACCCGGATAGCGCCTGGTATGCGCGCCTTGCCGAAGAATGTTTCCGCATGTGGCAGTATGGCCAATACAACTTCATTCAGCGCATCGCCAAACGCGGTGATCCGCTGGCAGTTTCGTTGAGCCTGGGCGAATTCGTGGAGGGGGTCATGCGCATCATGCTGCTGTTGTATCGCCATTACACCCCCTATTGGAAGTGGCTGGCGCATGAGTTTCGCAGGCTCGACCGCGCTTCACATTACGCGCCGCTGCTGGAAACGCTCGTCAACACGCATGATCGAACGCAGCAAGCCCAACTCGTTGCGCAAATCTGCGATGATGTGTATCAGGAACTGGCGATGGCCGGTGCGATCTCGGACAAGGGCACCCATGACATGCACATCTACCCGATTCATCTGGTCAATGCACAGCTCGAACTGCTGGAAAAGGTGCCCTGGCTGCCCACCATCGTCTGACGCGCTTATTCATCACTCTGTCGTAACCTGGGTTTCAGCCTCCACCAGCCGGATATAGGTGCCATCCCCGGCTTCGTCGGTCGCCCACAGCACGAAGCGCGCCCCCTGTGTGAATGACGCCGGGATGACGACATTGGCGCTGCCGATGATGGGCAGGCCGTCGAATGTCCCGGCCAGCGTATTCGTCGCCCGGTCATACAGTTCGATCAGCGCCGCATCCGCCCCGGTCAGGCTCCAGCTGAGTGTCACTTCGCTGCCCGGCGCGGCGGTGGTCGGCAGGGCGATAAAAGCGGTGATTTCGGCATTGCTGCTGAGGGCCTGGGCCGCTCCGGTGTCGATAATGCGATAGGCCAGCCGGTCGTACAGGAACGATGGGCTGCGCGCCTCGGTGGACAAATTGGCCGCCCACAGCACAATGCGCACCCCCGCCGGTAAACTGGCTGGCAGGTTCACCGTCGTGCTGCCGCTCGTGGGCAAACCATCATAAAAAGCCAGCGCCGGTTCCGGCAGGCCGCCCTGGGCAAGCTGTCGCGGATCATAAATTTCCAGCAGCGCGAATTGTGCGCCTTCAATCTCCCAACTGAGCGTCACCGGAATGCCCGGCACCGGGTTGGGGTTGCTGATGCTGAAATCGAGCACGCGGGTTTCGGTCGCGGTGGAAGCGTTCCAGTACACGTCGCAGCCATCACCGGGCCTGCCGGTCAGCGGCACATCCAGCGCTGAAAATGAACAGTTGACCGGAACGGGCGTTGGTTGCGGCGTGGTATCAGCGGTCGTATCGCCTTCAGCGTCTTCCGGAACAGGTGACGGTTCGGGCGTGGCGCTCGGCACCACTTCAATCGTGCCCGCGACCAGCACCTCCACTTCGGATTCCGCGTAAATCTCGCCGCTGAGGACGTCGACCACGCGCAGGCGCAGGTTCACCACGCTGCCCGACGACGGCGCGACCGGGGCCACCATGCCATCGCCCCGCGACGCAATCCACAGGTTATCACGCGGGAGTTCCACCGGCACCGCTTCGCCACCATTCACAATCTGATCAAAGACCAGGTTGGATGTCGGCAGCCGGTTGCTGACCGCCCACGACACACTGACTCGCGCGCTGCCATCCGACAGGGCTTCGCCGGAGAGCGTCGGATTATTGGCCGTAAACAGGTCAATCTGCGGCTCCACGTCCGGCACCACCTCGTAAGGCAGCACCAGCAGGCGTTCATCCAGCAGTTGGCCCGCCGCATCCACCAGAGACAGACGATAAATCGGTGGTTCGAAATCCAGCGGATGCTGTACCATCAGCGTCGCGGACCCACTGGCCTCCAGTGGTTGATCTTCCGGGATAGCCAGCACCCATCCCCCCAAGCTGCGCCCGTGCAGCACCAGCCGGGCATCATCGGGCATGTTGATCACCTGCCACGAAAACGTGACATCGGTGTCCCCGCTTTCTGCCGCATCAACCGTAAAAGCTGCCGGATCCGCCTGAAAAGTCACAATCACCGGAATTGCATTCTGGGTCTGGGCCACCGCCGTCAGCGTGCCCAGCAGCCAGATACACACCAGCGCGATAATCTTGTTTCGCATACCCGCCTCAACCTACTTGTGTTTCGATGCAACGTCCCGCTAATTCTAACGGGTATGCGCCATGTTGAAAATAAACAGGGGCGAATTCTGCTGATCTGCCCCTGTCAGGGTTGCTCTTGCGTCAATGGCTGAAAGCCTTGAATAAAGCGTGCGCATCCGATCAAGATGGTGCCGGGAACGTTCTTTTTTGTAAAAACAAAAAGCCCTGCTTATCCTTCAGCGTCACCCAGGTATGATTATCCGCCTCGAAAAATGCCCGCATAGCTGCCAGGTTCGATTTCTCGTCGGCAATCAGCACAAAGCCATCATCGCAAACACAGGGGCAAACCCGCGTCAGCACATCCAGGCGCATATCCGCGTCCAGCATATGCAGTGTTCGATCTATGATGACGACATCATACGTGCCAACAGGCTCAAAGTGACGCAGGTCGGCCACAATTCCGTCTATCCTGAGGCCTTCAGCCTGTGCATCTTCGAGCAACTGTGAAATGCCGGTTGCCGCCCTATCGACCCCAACGACATGATGACCACGACGAGCGATGAACAACGCATCGCGTCCTTGACCACATCCAACATCCAGAACATCGGCATTTTGCTGGTCGTATTGGTCGAAGAAGGTGACAAACGCCTCGGTTGGCTCACCTAACGCGTGGCGCTGGCCCTGATAAATTTTTTCGTAGTCTGTTGGCATACCGGCACCTGTACCCATGATGATGGAGAACAATAAGCGAGCAGCGCCGTCAGCTTAAAGTATCCACATTGGGCGAGTCAACCCGGTCCTGCTATTGCGCGGTCGGCAGAAAGCCGAGAGCAGCCAGCACAGGGTCGCTTCGGGAACGGGAAGCTTGATGTGCAAGCTGCTCAGTATTTGAGTTTCGCTCAGATTCTACGGCGTAAGCCTTTAGGCCGGACGCAGCCAGTATGTGCTGCCCTGACCTTCAGCGGTCCAGCCGACCAGCCCGTAGTAGTTCACCTGCCACCAGGCGGTGCCCGCGTTGCAGTAGGGTCCGCTAAGCACACTGAACACCCCGTTTACCGGGATAAGCCCCAGCGAGTCTGTATCGAACGCCGGGCCGCTGCGCACACGGTTGGGCAGGTTCGGCACACTGGTGACCGCACCTTTCCCACCCGCGGACAGCCGCGAAGGCAGGAAGCCAGGGCAGGCGGTGCCTGTATTGTGCCAGGGTTCCAGCCAGTAATGGTTGTAGCCTTCCCCTTCAGCGGTCCAGCCAACCAGCCCATTGTAGTTCACCTGCCACCACCAGCGGCTATCCGGGCCACACTGCGGCCCAGCCAGCACACTGAACACACCGCCGGGCGGAATCTCCCCGATAACGACACTGTTGGCCCCGCTGCTGGTTGTGCCCGGTGCGGTGCGCACGACATTGGGCAGCGACGGGCTGGGCAGCACCCGACCTGACCCGCCAACCGTCAGCCGGGGTGTCAGCCCACAGGTCGGTGGCGGCGGCGGATTGAGGGAAACCGGCTCCAGCCAATAGGTGTTATAGCCGTTGCCTTCTGCAGTCCAGCCCGTCGTGGCATTGTAAATGACCTGCCACCATAACAGGCCGGATTCACAGTGTGGGCCACCAATGACCACAAAGTGCCCACCGGCTGGAATACGGGTGAGAATAGTACCGTTGTAGGATGGATAACTGCGCAGACGATTGGGTAAATTGGGATACATCGTAACCCGCCCAACGTTGCCCACAGACAAACGCGCGGGTTGAGCGCAGCTATAACTCGAAGCAGGTTCGCCAGCGCTGACAGCCCCTGCCATCAACAGCGACAGCAGCACCAGCACAGCAATCATGATTTTTGAACGCAGCATAGCTCCCCCTGTTTGGTTGTTCGCTTGAATACACACAGTATAGGGGGTTGGCTGGGCGCTATTCTGGACTGCAAGAGGGTTGCTGCCCGACGCCTGACCTGCGCTCAACCTGACGTTCAGGTTAGAGACGGGTTAGGCGCATTTGTTCAAACTTCATAATTTCTTGAACCTGATCGTTCAAACAAGCCCGGTATAATTTAGTAGAGTGCCAGGGTACGGCTGTAAGCAGCAAGGTACCTGCAAGGGTAATGGCCGAAAATGACGCTGGAATACAACGCGAAAGCTCAAGTGACCATGTCACACAAAGACAAAACGTTGACCCCTGAACTGATTATTAACGGTTATGAGCGTGCCTATCGGAAAGTTTATGGGCGCGATCCTCGAATCCGGCATATTGGCGGACAGTGGTATTACATCAATGGCGAAACGGTCCATCGTATGACATTGATGTCAGAAATTGTCCGGCTGAACGACCTTGCCAAACAGCAGTCCCCCTATGCCAAACCCACCCGCAGCATGGTGCAGCGCCTGATCGCCCGCCTGCGCGGTATTTAACCTTCTAGCCTCCCGGTTTTTTGTTTATACTTTTCCTCATCTTTCAATCATCCATATAAGTGAGCAACCATTATGCGACTGGGCATTATCGGCCTGCCAAACAGCGGCAAAACCACCATTTTTAACGCCCTCACCGGCAGCGATATCGAGACGGCAGCCGCAGCCGGGGGACGGTTCGAGGTTCATACCGCCGTCGTCAATGTGCCCGATCAGCGGGTCGACAAGCTGAGTGCGTTATACAAACCCAAGAAAACAACCTATACCCAGGTGACCTATGTCGACATCGCTGGCCTGGATAAAGGCGTGGGCGAAGGCGGCATCAAGGGGCAGTTCCGCAACGAACTGGCGCAGGTCGACGGATTTGTGCATGTGGTGCGTGCCTATCAGGACGACACGGTGCCTCACCCTTACGAAACAGTTGACCCGGCCCGCGACCTGGAAATCCTCGATACCGAATTCCTGCTGACGGATCTGGTTTCCGTCGAGACCCGGCTGGAACGTATCCAGAGCGAAATGCGCATCAAGGGGCGCAATGTCAGCCCGGCAGTCAGCCAGGAAAACGATCTGATGCAGGCTATCAAGGCGCATCTGGAAGAAGAAAAGCCGCTGCGCGACTTCGACCTGACACCGGACCAGGAAAAGAGCCTGCGCGGTTATGGCTTCCTGACCCAAAAGCCGGTGCTGGTGGTGCTGAACATGGGCGAAACCCTGCAAGACCCGGCAGAGCTGGTGAGCTACAGCCATCAGGATGCGCGTGTGGTTGGCCTGCAAGGTAAGATCGAAGCCGAAATTGCCCAGCTCGATGCCGAGGACGCCGACATGTTCATGGAGGAATATGGCATCAGCGAACGGGGCGCAGACAAGGTTATTCGCCTGTCCTACGAACTGATGGCGATTCAGTCCTTCTTCACTGTGGGCGAAGACGAAGTGCGCGCCTGGAGTGTGCCGATTGGTGCGACCGCGCCCGAAGCCGCCGGGGCCATTCATTCCGACCTGCAAAAAGGGTTCATCCGCGCCGAGGTGATGACCACCAATGACCTGCTGGCCGCTGGCAGCGAGGCCGCGTTGAAGTCCACCGGCAAGATGCGGCTGGAAGGCAAGGACTATATTGTTCAGGATGGGGACATCGTCCATATCCGTTTTAACGTGTAAACGCTGACCTAAGCTTTGATCTCGCCTGCAAGCGTTGGTATGCTTTTGTGTTACGTGTAGCGCAGGAGGCGGGATGGCAATCGAAACATTCTGGGTTGATCGTCAATATACGACGATACAGATGGTGTTCAGCGGTCAGTGGCAGTGGGACGAGTTAAAGCAGGCCCGGACAGAAGCCGCCACCATGCTCGACGAGGTCGATTATGCGGTCAATATCATTGTGTACTCCGAGCAGGAGACATGGATGCCACCAAACTACATCCAGAACGTGCGGGAGGTGGTTAGTCAGGTGCACCCGAATGCCGGTCTGGTCGTCATTGTCAGCACCAATCCACTATTTCGTACCATGTTCGAGATGTTCAATCAGATCGCGACGGTGGTCAGCTTTCAGTATCGCTTTGTGAAATCGCTGGAAGGGGCTTACAAACTGCTGGACATCAGCCCGGATTTATGAATTTTCTATAAAAACCCAGCCTGTAGCCCCAACTGTAAGGTGTTTTAATATTTGTAAGGTATAAGATTATAAAATCATTCGCTTAGTTCGGGGGATTCTCATGCCAGCAACTGTGGAATGGGAAAACGACGAAAAAACTATTATTCGGGTAACACTTTTAAACCGGTGGTTATGGTCGGATCTGGAATATACGAGAGAACAGGTCGAGCAGATGATTGACGGACTCACTTATCGCGTTAATCTGATTGCCTGCGCCGACAACGACAACTGGCTGCCGGGCAGCTTTGGCAAGAATATGCTCAACATGACCCGCTCTGTTCACCCGAATGTGGGTCTGGTGGTGCTGGTCAACGCCAATCCACTGGTCGAGCAGTTATTTCGGTTGTTTATCAACCTCCACGGCAACCTGCCATTTGAATGTGCGTATGTGAAATCAATCGAAGAAGCCCAGCAGCTGTTGGCGTCCCGGATGGCAGCGTAAGACGAATGGCACCACGCCTGCTCATAGCCTCTGGCATCTTTCATCCCGAAGCAGGCGGTCCGGCAACTTACCTGTACGAACTGCTCCCACAACTCCAACAGCACGGTTGGGATGTTCGGGCAATCAGCTACGGCAGCGCCCCTGTACAACAGTATCCATATCCGCTGTCCCGCATCCCGCGCCGGGCATTGCCCCTGCGCCTGGTTGATTACGCGCGTACGGCACGTCCGCTGTTACAATGGGCCGACCTGACCTACGTGCATACGCTGGGGCTGCCCTTAAGCGGCGGCAGCGCCCCCCGCGTGCTCAAGATCGTCGGCGATCAGGCATGGGAACGCTCGATCCGGCGCGGCTGGATTGCCCCAACCGAAGACATCGATGTGTTTCAGACAAAAAACTACGGCCCGCTGGTCAGCCTGCAAAAGCTGGCGCGGTCCCGCGAGGTCCGCCAGATGGATTACGTCATCGTCCCCAGCGTCTATCTCAAGCGCATGGTTGTGGGCTGGGGCGTCGCGGAAGACAGGGTGCAGGTCATCTACAATGCGCTGCCCCCGGAACAAGTCGACACACCGCACACCCAGGCCGAAGCGCGCCAGCACCTCCAGCTCGACGACAGGCCCTTTATCCTCACAGCGGCGCGGCTGACCCCCTGGAAAGGCGTCGATCACCTGATCGCGGCGCTGGCTCAGGTACCCGACGTTCGGCTGCTGGTGGCAGGTGATGGCCCGATGCGCCCAGCCCTCGAACAACAGGTTGAGCGCCTCCACTTGCAGGACCGGGTTCGCCTGCTGGGGCATGTCCCGCGCGACCAGATGGCGCTCTACATGAAGGCGGCGGATTATTTTGCGCTGTATTCCGGCTATGAAGGGTTATCGCATGTGCTGCTGGAAAGCCTGCGCGCCGGAACCCCGGTGATCGCCAGCGACAAAGGCGGCAACCCGGAAGTCATCCAGCATGGCGTCAACGGCCTGCTGGTGCCCTATGTGGATGTCGAGGCGCTGGCGGCGGCCCTGAAAGAAGCGCTGCGCCCCGGCAAACGCGACGCCTTGGCGGCACATGCACATGCCAACATGGAACGGTTCAACTTTGTCCACATGGTCGAGCAAACCAACGCAACCCTCAAAAGGCTGCTGATTTAGAATTTCATCAGGTCAACAGATGGATAGAAAGGCAAAACCAACCGAGGCCGTTCGTGAACGACCCCGGTCAGAGGTCTGTATCTACGACTCGGTCGAGCCGCCCAACGCATCAACAATCAACTGCGCATTCGTCCGCATGTAGTCGATATAGGTCGCCGCCGCGCCATCCGGGCCGCTGAGCGATTCGCTGTATAGCGAGACCACCTCCACGTCGCCCACATCCTGAGCAATGACCTGCGTCAGCGCGTTCGGGTTGGATACCTCGCCAAAGATCACGGCGACCCCGGTTGCCTCAATCGTTTCGATCAGCGCGGCCACTTCCTGCGGCGCCGGTTCTGCCAGTGTCGACACCGAGGGCAGCACCGTGCCGACAATCTCCAGATCATAGCTCGCCGCCAGATAGGCCAGAAATTCGTGATTGGTGATTATGACGCGGTTCGCTTCCGGGATGCTGGCAAACATGGTTTCCAGCTCAGCATCCAGCGCTTCCAGTTGTTCCGCGTAGGCTTCGGCATTGGCATGGTAGGTATCCGCGTTAGCCGGGTCTGCCGCCGCAAAAGCCGCCGCAATGTTATCCGCCCAGATTTCGACGTTGTGCGGGTTCATCCACACATGCGGGTCACACGCACCATGATCATGCTCGTGCTCACCGGCCTCGTCATCGTGGTTTTCCGTATCGCCGCAGTCCGCATCTTCGCCCAGATGCCCGATGGTGCCCTCGGCATCATGCTCATGCGCATCGTCATCATGATCGTGTTCTTCCTCAGCGACGTGATCCTCGTCTTCGTGGTCATGATCATGGCTACCAAAGGCCAGCACCGGCACCCCGCCCGAAACGATGACCGGTTCCGCCGTGGCCGCGTTGTCGATCAGGCTGAGCAGATTCTCTTCCAGGTTCGCGCCATTGACCAGCACGACATCCGCCTGCTGTATCGTCACGGCATCCTGTGGCGCAGGCTGAAAAGCATGGACATCGCTGTCCGGCGGGATAAGCGCCGTCACGTTCACCAGGTCGCCGCCCACGTTGCGCGCCACATCCGCAATAATCGTCGTAGACGCCACCACATTTAACGCAGTGTCCTGAGCCTGCAAACTGACTGGAAGCAGCAGCGCAAACAGGAGTACAATAGGGATATGCAAACGTTTCATATAACCGCCTTATTGATACAATGTCTCAAATACATGTTGATACGTTATCTCAATAACCCTGTGATGTCAAGGATCACCGCATGTCGAACCCCATAAGTAACCGGGCCCAGCGCCTGCGTGACGCAGGTTACAAGCTCACCAACGCCCGGCTGACTATTCTCAGCATACTGGAATCACACGGCGGCCATATGACCTCCGCCGAGGTGCTGGAGCAGGTCGAACATACAGCGCCGGAGATTGGCCGCGCCAGCGTTTTCCGGGCGCTTGACCTGTTCACACGTCTGTCGCTCATACGCCCAACCTACATCAACGACAGCAGCACCCCAACCTATGTCATGCTGCCCGGCGGGCATCATCATCACATCATCTGCACCAACTGTGACCGGATTATCGAGTTCGATGAGTGTCACCTCGAACGACTGGAACATGAGCTGGAACACCGTTTCGATGTACAGCTTACCGGTCACCTGCTAGAATTCTACGGGTTGTGTACCAACTGTAACGCCGAACAGCCCGACTGAGAGAATGCCGATGCATGTCGCCGTAAATGGCTGGTTCTGGGATCAGCCACACACCGGCAGCGGCCAGTATCTGCGCCGCCTGCTGCATAACCTTGTACGAGTCGCACCGGAGCTGCAACTGACGCTGGTGCTGCCACCCCATGTCACCGAGGCGGATGATCTGCCACAGAATGTCAGCGTCGTATCGACGTCCGGGCGCAGCGATAAAATTGGCAAAGTATTGTTCGAGCAGCGCACCTATCCGCGCATGGTGGCGCAGGTGCAAGCCGACATCGCCCATGTGCCCTACTGGGGCGCACCACTCAGTTCCCCGGCCAAACTTATTACGTCGGTGCTGGATGTCATTCCGCTGGCAATCCCGGATTATTCACGCGGGTTGGGTGGTCGCCTGTACACCGCGCTGGTCAGCACGACAGCACGCGGTTCCGCCCACATTCTCACGCTCAGCGAAGCCTCCAAGCTGGATATCACCGACTATCTGCACATCCCGCCGGACGACATTACCGTGACCTATCTGGCCGCCGATCAGGCCTATCACCCCCGCATGGGCGCCGACCGCGACGCGGCAGTGCGCGACAAGTACAACCTGCCGGAAAACTTTGTCCTCGCCATTGGCGGGTTCGACCTGCGCAAGCAGTTCAACCAGCTGCTGCTGGCGTATACGTACGTGTTGCAGGCGGAAGGCCCGGAGTATCCGCTGGTGATCGCCGGCAAGGAACCGCGCTGGGGCACACCCATGTTCCCCGATATGCGCCAGTATGCCCGCGACCTCGATATTGCGGACGATGTTCACTGGATTGGCTATGTCGACGAAGCGGACAAGCCCTCGTTATACCGGCTGGCGAAAGTGTTCGTGATGCCCAGCCGCTACGAAGGGTTCGGCCTGCCTGTGCTGGAAGCCATGTCCAGCGGCACGCCGGTGGTTGCCAATGAATTATCCAGCTTTCCGGAAATTGTGGGGGACGGTGCTTTTCTGGTCGAGCCGGGGAATGCGCGGGCAATGGCCGGGGCGATCCTCGCGCTGCTGAACCAGGAACCGCTGCGCCAGACGCAGATCAACGCCGGGCTGGCCCGTGCCACCAGTTTTAGCTGGCGCAAAACCGCCCAGCAAACCCTGGCGGTCTACGAACAGGTCATGCGGATGTGACCAAACATGGCCGATGAACTGAGATTTTATGTAGATACCCACATTAGCAAGCAAGTTGCGCTACAATTGAGGCAGCGAGCTATTGATATCATTCGTTGTGAAGAAGTGGGGATGGCCGAGGCAAGCGACGAAGCCCATCTGGAATATGCAGCCAATACGGAGAGAGTTCTTATTTCTGCTGATCAGGATTTTCTCAGGCTTCATCGCCGTTGGTTGGATGCAAACAAGAAACACTACGGCATCTTCTTTTGTCTCAATCATCTCCAAGGGTCACATGGAATTGGTACGATTGTAGAAGAGTGCGCTTTTTATTTCGATGCTGTTCACGCCGGTGCAGCCAGTATTGAAGAATTTGAAAACAATGTCATTTACGTCGGTTAACAGGTCACGAATGATGCAAGACAAGCTGGTTATAGAAACACATTTAGAGTTCAAAGACGGCCAGGCTTATTTCATAGATCGAAGCATCAAGGTCGAGCCGGTAGCTCGAATGCACATCAACGGCGGAGCATCCATCGAAGAAGTGATGTCACATTATGGCCTCGACCGCGCTGAAGTTTATGCAGCGTTGACTTATTTCTTTGATAATCAGGAAACGCTCGACCGTCGCTACGAAGAATCCCTCGCCATTGGTAAACAAGCTGGTGCCGTAGACTCAACAGCTTTCCGCGCAGAGATCGAACGTAGGATGCGTGACCGAAGCTGAATGATGCTTCGGTCCACATACAGGCATTCCCACATCATTAAAGTTTGAACGTACCACCCGGATCCAGCACGATGGGCTGCGCTTCGGTTTCGCTGCTGACGCGGTTGGCCCAGCCAGCGACATCAACCACAATCGCCGGAAACGTATTGTAATGCATCGGCACCACGTACTTGGGTTTAATCCACCCAATCGCCTGCAACGCATCATCCGGCCCCATGGTAAAATTATCGCCAATGGGCAAAAAGGCGACGTCGATGCCCATTTCGCCAATCAGCTTCATGTCCGAAAACAGCGCCGTATCCCCGGCGAAATAAATGCGCTCACCCGTGGGCAGGGTAAAAATAAAACCGTTGGGGTTGCCGCCATAGCTGCCATCCGGAAACGATGAGCTGTGGAACGCAATCGTCTGTTTGGCATGGACAAAATCAAAGTTGTAGCCGCCGCCCGTGTTCATGCCATGTGAATCAACACCATTTTTGCTTGCCCACTCGGCAATTTCAAAATTGGAGACAACTTTCGCGCCCGTGCGTTTGGCAATGGCCAGTACGTCAGACGCATGATCGCCATGTGCATGAGTCAGAAAAATGATTTCAGCCTCAACATCCTCGGCTTTGGCTGCTGCCAGCGGATTATCTGTCAGGAATGGATCAAGCAAAACTTTATGGTCGTTGAAGTCAAACGCAAAAGCCGAATGCCCCAACCAGGTAAACTGGACGCTCATCGTCTCAATGCTCCCCATTTACAGTTTTTGGCTTACAACTAATATTTAGCGTGTTTCGCTCGCTTTCGCCAGTGGAAGGGCGATTGTGAAGGTTGAACCCTGTTTCGCCCCCTGGCTGCTGGCCCAGATACGCCCCCCATTGGCCTCAACCAATGCGCGGGCAATGCTCAGGCCGATGCCGATGCCGCCATGCCTGCGGGTCATGTGGTCTTCGACCTGATAGAATGGCTCGAATACCCGCTCCATCTCGTTCGCTGCCAGGCCGATCCCATTATCGCGGATCATAATCCACGCTTCGGTACTGTCACGTATTTCGGTTTCAACAGTGATATGCCCACCGGCATCCGTAAAGCGGATAGCGTTGTTGAGCACATTGGTCAGCGCCATACCAATCCGAATCGGATCGACGTACAGGGTAATATCTTGCGCAGAGGATTTGATTTCCAGCGTGTGGCGTTTGGCTTCGAACAATGACTGCACATCATCACACACGTCGCTGATCAAACTACCGAGCGCAACCACCTCCGGTTTGATCTCGGCCTCACCCTCTTTCAGATAGCGCAGGTTGGTCATGTCTTCGATGATATGACGCAGTTGCAACGCGCTGTTGACCACCTTCGCTGCATGGTCGCTGATCTGACCCTCGGCGGTTTCAGTCAGAAAGCTGGCGTAACCCAGGATAACACCCAGCGGTGTACGCAGTTCATGCGAGGCAATGGCGATAAAGTCGCTTTTCAGTTTATCCAGCTCACTCAGTTCCTGATTGGCCTTTTTGAGCTTTTGTACGACACGCGCCGATTCGATCGCTACCGCGGCCTGGGCTGCCAGAATCGACAGGTAATCGCGATCATTTTCCGTCCAGGGCAGTTCGCGCTTGTTCAAAACTTCAAGCACGCCAATCGGTTGATTTTTCGCTGTGAGGGGCACACCGAGGATTGAGCGGGTTTCAAACCCCTTGGAACTATCCAGCTTGCGATAATGGCGCGGGTCGGTCTGGACGCTGTCGACCTGAATGACGGTTTGTGTGTCCATCACCGCACCGGCGATGCTGCCTTCCAGCGGTACCGACTGACCGACCAGGTTGAGGTCGGCAGTATTGGTGGTGGTGGCTGCGATATAAAGCTCACGCCGGTTCGCGTTCCACAGCATCACCGAAGCCGCTTCTGCGTCCGTGATATCTGCCGCCGAATCCATCAGAAAAGCCAGCAGCGCTTTGAGTTCCAGGGTTGAATTGAGAATAATGCTGATCTCGGCCAGTTGAGTGAGTACAGCGACTCGGCGTTCCAGTTGTGCCACACACCATCCCCTTTGTTTTTTGGAGTGTAACACAAGAAATTCTGCATCGGCGTAAATGAATCAGGAGCTGGCAGTTGGGATACAGGAAGGTTTTGAGGATGAATAAGTTTAAAGGTAGTCGTATTAGTAGGGCATGTCGAAACTGTCGAAAAATACGTAATGCGCTTTGTAATCTGGGATATTTTTCCCAAGTCATCCCACCATAACGCAAGTTTTCACCAACATAACCCAATCTGCGAAATTCATCTGCGATACGTGGGATAAAAGTTTTGCACATCCGCCTGTTGATAAACCTGCACAGTTATCGACAGTTGTCGACAGCAACCAGATTCTAACCTGTCTAAAACCGAGTTATGAACAGTTTTGGGTAATGTTATGCACAGGTTTCCACACGCTTGGGATAAGTTTTGCACAGGTTATGCACAGATGGGTTGGGATAAAGGTTTGTGATAATTGGGAAAAAGGAAACCTGTTTGGTGGAAAAACTTGAGCAGCAGACCCCCGCGATTCCGCGTACAATGGAATCATATTGCATAGCTCGACAAGCGAGAAAGCAGCCGTGAAAGTACAAGCCGCCCTCGACAATTCGGACCCCAAGCAGCGTTTTGCTGCCATTAAACATATCGCCCGCACCAAAAATGTCACCATGCTGAAAAAGCTGACGCAGATGGCCAGGGATGACCCGGATGAACAGGTACGATCCGCGGCTGCCAAGGCTATCGACTACATTAAGGCAGACAGCATGGGCGATGCGGTGGCCAAACCGCAGGAAGTAGTGGTATCTGCCAAAGATGTGGATCGTGCCAAGCGCTACATCGATTCGGCCATTGGTTACCAGATCAATGGTGAACGCGAACGCGCGCTGAAGGAACTGTCAAAGGCGCTTGAAATCAACCCGCGCCTGAAGCATGACCCGTTCTATAAGAGTGTGGTCGATGAAGTGACAGGGGAATCCGGCGAGGAGGCGCTGCGCGTGGTCAGCAACCCGGATCAGTTGCAGGAAGTGGCTGACCACGAGCGCAAGCGCAAACTGGAAAAACGCCAGCAGCAGCATCAGGAATCGGTTGATCGGTCCCGGTGGTCGTCCGTCATCATGGACCTGGCCATCTATACGTTTCTATCCATCGTACTAACCATATTAGGCTTGGGGCTCACCGGCCAGAGCGCGCAGAATTATCTGACGAGCCAGGAAGCGGCGATACAGGCCTTTGAAGATGGCGAACGGGATGAACTGCCGGAAGTGGACCCGGCTTTTTATGAGTATGCCAGCCAGCTGATGAGCCTGACTATTCCGGTGAGCGTGATTGCGGGTTTGATCACCGGCATAACCAGCTTGATTTCGCTGCTCATCAACCTATTGTTTACGCACATCGCGGCGCGTTTTGTGTTTGGTGGGCGGGCAACCCTGCCGCACCTCATCTATAAAGTTGTTTCTTATTACAACACACGCCTGCCCATTTTGTACGGCATCATTTTTGTGACCATTGTCCTCATGTTTGCGGTGGGTGGCGGCATCATCCCGTTTGTGGGGGCAGCGGCAATTGGCCTGTTTAGCCTGATGCTGTTTTTCCAGACGATCGCCCGCATTGGTCAGGCTTATGACTTCGGCACCGGCAAGGGCTGCCTGTCCTTTCTGGTCGGCAGCATCATTGTTGCGGTGATCAGTTTTGTCGTGCAACTCATGTTCTTTGGCTCGGTCGCAGCGATGATCGCCAGTCAGATGGAAGGCCTCGCCTAACGAACGCCTGACCCGGTTGGTCCTTCCTCATATCAACGGTATGATTAACCGGTCTACAGGCAATGATGGGCGGTGTGTCTGCTGCCCCGAACGAAACAAAGGAGATAAGCATGGCCGAAAAAATCCGTTGGGGTATTCTGAGTACGGCGAATATTGGTCGTGGTCGTGTTATCCCGGCTATCCAACAATCCAGCAATGGCACGGTGCTGTCCGTCGCCAGCCGCAATCTGGAACGTGCCCGGGATTTCGCCGACGACCTGAACATCCCGCGCGCTTACGGCAGCTATGAAGAATTGATCGCTGACCCCGACATCGACGCGATCTATAACCCGCTGCCGAACAGTATGCACGCCAAATGGAGCATCCTGTGCGCCGAAGCTGGCAAGCCAACCCTGTGCGAGAAGCCTTTTGCCAGCGACGCCCCCGAAGCGCAGAAAATGGTGGATGCCTTTGAGCAGCGCGGGGTGTTGTTTGCAGAGGCGTTCATGTACCGCTTTCATCCGCAAACGCAAAAGGTGAAAGCCCTTGTCGATGCGGGTGGCGTGGGCAAAGTGACCGTGATGCAGGCGTCATTTAATTTTGCGCTTGGCCCCGGCAGTGAAGAGAATATCCGCCTCAGCGAACCGCTGGCTGGCGGCGCCATGATGGATGTGGGCTGCTACTGCATCAATGTCATGCGCCTGATGAGTGGTGAAGAGCCAAACGCGGGCCACGCCGTCGCGGACATCGGTGATGAAACCCACGTGGATGAAACGCTGGCCGCGGCAATCCAGTTTCCGTCGGGGGCCGTTGGCCATTTTGATTGCAGCCTGCGCACATCTGGCGTCCAGGCTTATGAAATTCGGGGAACGCAGGGGCGCATCCGTGTGTCGCAGGCCTTTGTGATGCCGCCAACGGAATCGACGGTGATTGAACACTGGCAATCCGGAGCCTACAGCCGCATCACGATTCCACCGGCGAATTCGTACACCCTGATGGTTGAAGACTTTGCCGACGCGCTCATTCATAATCGCCCACCCAAATACGCCGCACAGGATGGGGTCGACAATATGAAAGTTATCGACATGCTGTATGCGTCGCTTAAGGGATAATTGCCTTTATATCGAAAAGTATTGCATAAGGGGGTAAGGGATGAATCAGTCTACGGGCGGTAATTCGCTGGTTTGGGCTGCCGCCGTCATTATCATTGCGGTAATCCTCAGTCTTGTGCTCGTTCCGGCGGTTCAGGGGCCGGGACCAGAGGGGCCTGCCGGTCCGCAAGGTGAACCCGGCCCCCAGGGCGAAGCAGGCCCGGAAGGTCCGCCGGGGCCACAGGGTGAGCCGGGTCCAGCAGGTGAACAAGGCCCCCAGGGTGAGCCAGGCCCGCAAGGCGAAACCGGACCCGCAGGTGAACAAGGTCCGCAGGGTGAGCCCGGTGAGGCTGCCCCCATCGAAGATTTTACGTTGTGGTACAGCGCCCTGAGTATGATTGCGGAAGAAAATACCAGCGGCCTGACTCGTCTCGTCCTCAATCGAGGGGGGATGGGCAATACCCTGCGGGTTACCACAACACTGGCGGGCGATCTGCAATGGTTGAGCCTGCCGCTGGTGGTGCCAGATGACCGCAACATCAAGTCGGTGATCGTCTGTTACCAGCTATCCAATGCCGACAGCTATATTTCGCAGGTCCGTTTGTCAGAAGAAACCGTGCCCCCATCGGCCACCGTTATCCACGATGATGGCGCCGACCTGACCAGCACGGATGGTGAATGTGCCGAGAGCGACGTGACGGATTTTCAGCCTGATGGCGGCATGACGCTTAGCTTGCGGCTGAACTTTGCAGACACCACCAGCGCGATCGACATAGGCGCGATTGGTCTGGTGTTGGGCGAATAGCTTTGCTGGCGCAGGGGGCTTGCATGCCGGGTCCCCTGCCCACATTTAACGTTACATTGCTTCACCTATAGCCGGCTGTTCACGATTGTGCTTCGATGCCAGCAAAACAAGCTGTCTTTGACGGTCAGGTTCGGGTTACAATCTGACCCATGATCAACCTATTGTTTGCGTCCAGCTACACCGAACTGGGCGGTGGCGAAACCGCACTGCTGACACTGGTCGAGAATCTGGACCCGGCGCAGTTCTGCCCGCACCTGCTGGTCCCGCGTGAGGGGCAGCTTAGTGCGCGCTGGCGGGCGCATGGCTGGCCGGTGCATGTCTTCCCGTGGCGCGGTGCGACGGTCTATTTTGTGCCGTTTGTGTGGGCACGCCTGCCAATCAGCCGGCAGATGGAACAACTCCTTCGCGATCAGCAAATCCACGCCGTCCACAGTGACTACCACACCCTGCCGATGCTGCTGCCTGCCGCCGAACGGGTTGGCATTCCTACCCTATGGACGTGCATGGGCTGGTGGTTTCATCCCAAACCCTGGCAGCGCGCTTTCTTCAGGCGGTGTGCGGCCATCTTCGCCCATTCGGAAGCGATCAAGTCTGGTTTTCTGGGCAGCCCATCCTTTATGCCCGTTGATGAGATCGAGGTGATGTATCCCGGTGTCGACATCCAGCGGTTTCACCCGACGGTGAACGGTATTCGCCTGCGCTTCGAGGTGAATCTGGCGCCCAACGCCCCTGTTGTTGCGCTGGTGGCACGATTTCAGAACGTCAAAGGGCACGAAGTTTTTCAGGAGATGGCCAAGCAGGTGGCCTTACAGGTGCCGCATGTGCGCTTTCTGGTGGCCGGAGAGAACACGCAGACCCGGACGGATGACACCTATAAGCAGCGCATCCTGCACAATGCCCGCACCGAACCCCTGCTGCGCAACCGCATGATCTATCTCGGTTTTCGCCCGGATGTGGAGCACGTCATTGGCGCGGCGGATGTGGTGGTGTGCAGTTCGCATTTCGAGGGTTATGGCGTGGTGAACATCGAAGCGATGGCCTGTGGCAAACCGGTCGTCAGCACGAATCATGGCGGACCTGCCGAAACAGTGGTCAATGGCGAAACGGGTTATCTGGTGGCCCCTGGCGACGCCGCTGCGCTGGCCAGCCGCGTGATTGTCCTGCTGAATGACCCCGACTTGCGCCAGCGAATCGGAGCTGCCGGGCGCGCACGGGTCGAAGCGCTGTTTTCCGGACAGGCAAATGCTGTTCAGTTTACGCGACGCTTGCAGGCCGTACTGGCGGGCCGGTCTTAATCCTCCATTACGTATAATTCCTGACTTCGCTGTATGATTGAATTAGTACCAGTGCAAGAGTTATTTTGGCGCACGGCTAATGAAGGCTTAAAACGGGCGTCCGCATCTGTCGGGAACAGATGCCCGACAGCCTGGTAAGGAACAGGTTAATTTGGGAACCGAGCAATGGGATCAGCAGTCATTACTCGAATACATTGATGACGTGCTGGTGATTACAGACGACGATGGCGTTGTGACATTTGTGTCGCCGAATGCTGGTCGCGTGTTGGGGTGGCAGGTCAAACCGGGATCGGATCATATCACCACGTTATTTGGAGCTCCGCTTTTTGACCCGGCTGATCTGCAAAAGCAGGGTGAAATTCGGGGCCTGACCGTCATGATCACGGACGCTGAGGGGCAAGCGCGCATACTCAGTATTCGTGTCCGTAAAGGTCGATTTGAGGCAGGTACGATTCTCTATGTCTGTCGTGACGTGTCGGATCGGACACAGGCCGACGGAGACACCCCAGCGGCAATGGCAAGCAGCGAACGCACCGCCCGCGAATTTCAGGATTACCTGAAGCGCCTCCATGAGATTAGCATGACGCTGTCGCAGTCCGAAACAGAGGATCAGCTGTGCTATCGAGCAGTCGTGCTGGGGCGGGAAAAACTCGGTTTTGATCACCTGGGTATTCTGATCGAATCGCACGGTTATCCGGTGGTGATGTATGGGGTGGACCGTTTTGGCGAGGTCAAGGACAAACGCCATGTTTTGCAGGATGGCCCCCATATGGACCGGTGGCGAATGCTGCTGGAAGCCCCGGTGAACACGGTGTTTCAGGAAGATGTGGAACTAACCGATTTTGGTGAAGTGCTGGGGCGCGGCTGGCACGCTATGTATTGTATGCGTCAGGGCGAGCAGGTGATCGGCGCGGTGATGAGCGACAACCTGTTGGCACAGAAGCCGGTCCGTCCCTACGAGCTGGAGCTTCTCGCCTTGTTTGGGTCGGTCATCGCGCACCTCGTGGTTCGCAAGCGGACCGAAGAAACGCTGCGCGCCAGTGAAAAGCGTTTTCGCACGCTGCTCGAAGCGGCCCCTGTCGGCATCCTGCTGGTGGATACGCAGGGCAATATCATATCCGCCAATCATATTGCAGAAATCTATTTTGGCTACAGCCAGGCAGAATTCGCGCATCTCGTGCTGGAATCTCTGCTGCCTGATCAACTACGGGAAATTCATCAGCAGCACCGGGCCGGTTTTTTTGCGCACCCCAAAATGCGCCCCGTGCACATGGGGGTCGGGCTGGACCTGTACGGGAGGCGCAAAGACGGCTCCCTGTTCCCGGTCGAAGTCGCGCTCAGTTATCTCGAAATTGACAACGCTGTGCTGGCGATTGCGTTCGTGACGGACATCACCGAGCACAGACAGGTCGAGCATCAGCAGCTTGAACTGCGTGTGGAACGCGAACGGATCGGTATCCTGGGGCAGTTTATCCGCGATGCCGCCCACGAATTCCGTACCCCGCTGTCGCTGATCAACACCAATTTGTATCTGCTCGACAAGGTGACGGACAGGTCGCGCCGCCAACAGATGATCGAGCGTATTCAGCAACAGACGGATGCCCTGACCCGCTTGATTGAGGTGATGACGATCATGGTCCGGCTGGATTATCAGAAACCGGACCAGCACGTGCCCATGAATATCAACACCGTCGTAAACGCAGTGGTGACGCGCAAGAAGGCTGCTGTCAATGCCCGGAAGCTATCACTCGAAACAAATGTGTCCGGTCAGGTGTCGCTGGTCAAAGGCGACGCGGCGGACCTCAGTCTGGCGCTTGATTGCCTGCTGGACAACGCGTTACATTTTACCGCCCCCACCGGTCAGGTTACGGTGCATACACACTATAACGATGAACACGTGACGGTCGCGGTCAGCGATACGGGCACGGGCATGTCCGATGCTGTCCTGGAACGCATCTTTGAGCGTTTCTATCGGGCAGACCCGGCGCGCACGACACGCGGGTTTGGCCTGGGCTTATCGATTGTGCGTAAGATTGCCGACCTGCACGGCGGTGAAATTCAGGTCGAAAGCGCTCCCGATAAGGGCAGCACCTTCCGGCTCATCCTGCCGCTTCATCGGGACTGAAGCAGACCGTGCGCCGCCGCGCCGATCAGCGCCGCCTTCGGGTTGAGGATGACCTTTACAGGCACGCGACGCAGCAGTTCGGCAAAGCGCCCCTTATGCAGGAAGGCCTGCATAAAATGGCTGGTCTGCAACACAGGCAGGATGCGCGGTGGAATGCCCCCGCCCAGGTAAATGCCGCCCGTTGCCAGAATCTTTAAGGCCAGATTGCCCGCCTCGGCCCCCAGAATCGAAACAAACGTATCCAGCGCGGCCCGGCACAAGGGATCACCATGATCCAGCGCGGTCTGTACAATGATGGGGGTGCTGTCGTCGGTGGCGGCCATTTTTTCGGTCAGGTGGTCGGGTTCGGGCGCGTAACCGGTTTCCTTCAGAAAGGTATAGATGTTGCCAATGCCGATGCCGGAACACACCCATTCGTAGCTGACATGCCCCTTGCGTGCCTGCCAGTAGCGCAGCAGCTCATATTCCGTTTCGTTGGTGGGGCCAAAGTCGGTATGGCCGCCTTCAGAGGGGTGCGCACGGTAATGGGTGCCATTCCAGACGAGGAAGCCTTCACCCAGGCCGGTGCCGGGTGCAATCACGCCAATCGCGCCATGTTGGGCAGGCCGCCCTTCGTTGAGCGTAACCAGATCTTCCGGTTCCAGACGCGGCACGGCGCTGGCAATCGATTCGAGATCGTTCAGCAAATACACATGCCTGAAGCCCAACGCCTCGCGCAGGTTGGTTTCGTCCATTTCCCAGGGCAGATTGGTGGTTTTGACATGGCCCTCCACCACCGGACCGGCGACGCCAAAACTGGCCAGTTCGACATCGTATTCGACCTGAGACAGAAATTCGCGTGCAATGGCTTCGAGGCCGGGGTATTCGTCACTGGGGAAAGTCGCTTCGGCCAGCGGTGCATGCAGACCATTTTCGGCATCATAAATGGCGAGGTTGGTTTTGGTCCCGCCAATATCACCCGCAAGCAGCATAAGGGCTTCCTCCTGAATCACGGTTCGCTGCGTGTGATTGTACCTGAAAAGCGCGCCGGAATTCCATATCACTGACCGGATGCGGTCTGCTGTGTGCTAATGGGCCAGCAGATCAGCTAACGGGCGATAGTGCGGTTCCGGTTGCAGAATATCGGTCATGACCTGCCCGCGCCGTCGCGTTACCCGGTAGGCTTTTGCCCCATGACGCGACGTAATCAGCCGCCACTGCTGATCCGTCACTTCGATGGCGCAGCAGTCGTCGCAACCAATGCCGACGCCGCCACGTTTAGCCATGAATGTCTGGAAGTGTGGCAGGCGGTCCTCCGCGTCGATGTGCGGGCAGTACAACGCATCGACCAACCCCAGCCCGCTTACCCGAATATAACCCCAGTCGTCGCCGTCCTCTTTTGCGAACCGCCGCGAGTCGCTGTGTCCACCGGCGAACCAGCAGATGGCCCCGGCGCTGAGGCCAGACAACACGGTGCCGCGTTCGTGCGCCTGGTTCAGCAGGGCGTCGACCCCCAGCCTGCGCCATAACTTCATCATGCGCAGCGTGTTCCCCCCGCCGACATAGATCAGGTCTGCCGCCGCGATTTTGTCAGCGATAACATCGGACGCCGGGCGTTGTTGCAGCAGATACAGCACATCGGTGGTGCAGCCCAGTTGATCGCCATACTGTACATGAAAGGTGTCGGCATAGCCGCTTGCATCACCGCTGGCAGTCGGGATAAACAGGGCGTGCGGGCGAGACTTGCCCGTTCGCTCGACAATATACGCATCAATCGTGCGGGTTTCCGCATCGCGCAGTTCGCCGCCGCCAATCGCAATGATCGTGCCCATCTTGGTTCCTTTATTTGCGTGTATCCTGCAAATTTACCACAGCTTTACGACTAAGGGTGGATGCCAGAACCCGGCACTTTTCCTATAATGAACAGGTATTCAGGAGGAATCACGATGATCGTACAGCGTATTATGCGATGTGTGCTGGTAGTGGCACTCTGGCTGCCGCTGCTGGCTGTCGGGCAGGTGGGGGCCAGCCCGGCGCAGCTACAGGTCTGTAACCAACCGGCGCGATTGACCGTCGGCGGTACAGGCCGTGTGACGACAGTGCCCAGTCTGCCCAACCGGGTGCGCAGTTATCCCGGCTTTAACGCGCCCGTCACCGGGCAGATTCCGGCAGGTGGTGTGTTCACCGTGACCGGTGGCCCATTCTGCGAAGCGGGTATTTTGTGGTGGCAGGTCAATTACAGCGGTGGGCTGGGTTGGACCGCCGAAGGGGATGGCTTCACCTACTGGCTGGAACCGGCAGGCAATGTGCCGCCACCACCGCCACCACCCCCGCCGCCAGCCTGTGCCCTGGCGACACGCCTCACCATTGGCGGACAGGGACGCGTTACCCCCGGCCTGCCCAATCTGCTGCGCAGCGCACCGGGAACAGCCTCGAACAGTCAGGTCATCGGGCAAATTCCGGGCGGGGGACAGTTTGCCGTGCTATCCGGCCCCCAGTGCGGCAACGATGGCCGCTGGTGGTGGCAGGTCAATTATCAGGGGTTGATTGGCTGGACAGCGGAAGGCGAAGGCACCAACACCTACTGGACAGAGCCGATCTATAGCGGGCCATTAAGCTGCCCCGGTTTCCTGCCCTCGCGCCTGACCGCCGGGGCCACCGGTCGGGTGACCACTGTACCGAACCTGCCGAACCGTATCCGCGCCAATCCCGGCTTCAATGCCAATGTCCTGGGGCAGATTCCGGCAGGGGAACAATTCTGGATCGCCAACGGGCCGTTCTGCGCTGAGAACACGGCGTGGTGGCAGGTCAGCTATGCCGGGATTGTCGGCTGGACGGCGGAAGGGCAGGCCAATACCTACTGGCTGCAACCCATCGCCCAGACCGGGCAATGTGCCGGGTCACCGGCCTCGCGGCTAGTTGGATTGGTGCAGGGGCGTGTCTCGCCGGGCACGGGCAGCAGTATCCGCCTGACGCCCGAAAGCGGTACGGTGCTGGCGACCATGCCCGCGGGGGCGGTCTTTAACATCCTGTTTGGCCCCATCTGCGGGCCCAGCAGCCAGCAGCTCACCTGGTATCAGGTGGAGTATAACGGCACGGTCGGCTGGACGGCGGAGGGTCGGGGCGGTGTCTACTGGCTGGAACCCCCGGTGGGCGGCGGCCCCCGGCTGTGTGCCGGATCACCACCAACGCGGTTGATCGGGCTGACTCAGGCGCGTGTCACGATTGGCGGCGGACCCAATAGCATCCGCAACGGCATCGAAAGCGGCGTCGTTCTGGGGCACATCCCCGAAGGCGCGACCTTCCGCATTGTGGGCGGCCCGGTCTGTGGCCCCAGCAGCTTCCACCAGACGTGGTATCAGGTGGAATACAACGGCATCACGGGCTGGACGGTCGAGGGCTGGCAGAACGAGTACTATCTCCAGCCATAAGGCCAGATCAATCCGTATCGGGGCATGAGACACGTCATGCCCTGTGTGCCAACGTTGGTTTTCGAAGCCATCCAATAGAGATTTACAATCTATCCGAAATTGCGTAGGGGCGTAGCGCACCCTGAAGGGCATAAATGCTGGTAGCTATGCACGATAGCCTGGTATCAAGTTTTCAACCGAACACCTCACCCCCCGGCCCCCTCTCCGAAACAGAGAGGGGGTGCAAGGCAGTCTGCAACGGCTCTTTAAAGTCCCCTCGCCAGTGCGAAGCCTCCCGTGGGATCAATGGAGAGGGGATATAGGGGTGAGGTGTCTTTGAAAGATGCGCTCCACGTTTTCATGTGGCCTTACCAGAGTGCTACGCCCTTGTGGGTACGCACGGTGCTACTTTTAACGCTCAACGCTCGTAGGTGTTGTCGTCGAAAATGCCGGTGGGGTGGCAGCCGAGATCAGCGCTGCGGGCCTGATCTTCGAGCCGGCGGAAGCTCTCGAACTGGGCCGTATCCGGTGGATAAGATACGACTTCGGCGTAACCCTGCTCGACCAGCCGTGCATTGACGAATACATCCCCCACATAGATGTAGCGCAGCAGCCGCCCGAAGCGGTCCATGTCGCTCACATCCTTGACCAGCGTCACCGTTTTACCATCCACCAGATCGGCGTTGGCGCGGCGGGCGTCGCTGTAACACGGTTCGTCGCGTTCCGGCGTGTTCATCCCGACATAGCGCACCCGCACCGTCTCACTACCGAGGCGCACGTCAATCGTATCGCCGTCGATGACATTAGTGACGATGCCCTGCTCGCCGTTTGGCGATCCGCCGGGTGTTTCCGTCGGCAGCGGCTCGAAGCCATAGGTGAAGTTGCAGGCCAACGCTGTCAGCCCGAAGAGCAATAGCATGATGTTGCGCATGATGTCTGCCTCCTGCGCATCAGTATAGCGGCACTCGTGCGGTTTTGCGTCGGGCAACTTCGCCGACCAGCAGGTATAATCCACGCTATGGAATCGACACATACCCACCCCAATCCGACGCTGGATAAGCTGACGCAGTATGGCGCGCTGGCCGTGCTGGTGATCATCGTGCTGGCGGTGCCCCTGCAATTGGTGCTGGCGGTCGTTGGTGCGCCATTCTTTGTGCTGACGGCTTTGTTTACGCTGCTGTTTGCGCCGTTTATCCTGCTGCTGATGACCACCACACCGGCCTTGTCGCTGTCTGCCAACGGCCTGACGCTGCAACCGCGCATCTGGAAAACCCGTTTTATCCCCTGGGATGCCGTGACAGCCGTCAAGCCGTATCCGCTGCTGCCGCCTGCCGATGCCGAAGTCACACGCAAGGCGCTGGCCGGGCGCAAGAAATATCGCCCTGCCGAGGGCGTCATGCTGGTGATCCCGGCGCTGCCGCTGCCCTATCGTTTTGGCGGCTTCTTTGCCGGCGAGGGTTTTACCCCGGTCATCGCCGTGACCACGCGCACCCACACCGATTATGACGATCTGGTGCGGCAGATCAGGCAGCACACGAAAGCCGCGCAGCACGCATGATTGCGCTGATAGCCACTGTCCTCAACGAAGGCGACAATATTCACCACCTGATGCAGTCGCTGCTGGCCCAGACGCGCCAACCCGACGAGATCGTCATTGTCGATGGCGGCAGCCGTGACCAGACCGCTGCCATCATCGAAGGATATGCGGACCGCCTGCCGGTGCGGGTGCTGGTCGAACCGGGCTGCAACATCAGCCGGGGGCGCAATGTGGCCATCGCCGCGGCCCAGGGGGATATCATCGCCGTGACCGATGCCGGTGTGCGGCTGACGGATACATGGCTGGAAGCACTCACACAACCGCTGCTGGATCAGCCGGGAGTTCAGGTCGCCAGCGGCTTTTTTCTGGCGGACCCGCACAATACGTTTGAAGCGGCGATGGGCGCGACGGTGCTGCCCCTGCGCGATGAGATTGACCCGGCGACTTTTCTGCCCAGCAGCCGTAGTGTCGCTTTTCGCAAGTCAGCCTGGGAAGCGGTCGGCGGGTATCCGGAATGGCTGGATTACAGCGAAGACCTGATTTTTGACCTGCGCCTGAAACAGCGTTATGAATCATTCGCTTTTGCGCCGGACGCGCTGGTCTATTTTCGTCCGCGAAGGTCGCTGCGGGCGTTCTTCAAGCAGTATTACCTGTACGCGCGCGGTGATGGCAAAGCCGATTTGTGGCGCAAACGCCATGCCATCCGCTACCTGACGTATCTGGTGGCAGTGCCGTTGATCGCTGTGCTGGGGCTGTGGGGGCACCCGGCATTCTGGCTGCTGTATCTGCCCGGCGCGCTGATCTATCTGCGCCAGCCGTATCAGCGACTGTCGACCGTGCTGCACAGGCTGCCGCGTACCCATTTAGGGGATTGGGCGTATGCCATAGCACTGGTCCCGGTTATCCGCGTAGTGGGCGACATTGCCAAGATGATCGGTTATCCGGTGGGCTGGCGCTGGCGGTTGCGTCATCAGCCGCCCGATTGGCGCAGCCTGTAGTCAAAAAGTGTATAATAGCGGGTGTGACGCCCTTCAGACGACACAACCAGCACCCAGCGATCATTTGTCCTGACCAGTCCGGGGAGGACGTGATGCCACCAGTAGACATCACCAATATCAACCTGAAAGTTTTAATCATGGATACGGACTTTTACGCTATGCAGGCTGTCAACAGCTATCTGGCGTGGGATCGTCGTACCCGTGTGACGCACATGTCGGAATCCCCGGAACAGATGTGGGCGTATATCGACCGGACACCGCTGGCCGAACTGCCGGATGTCGTCGTGCTGGACTCGGATCACTGGCGGGCAATGCCGCAGGACCTGTACGCTAATATCAAGCGGCTGCACGACCGTATCGACGAGGTCAATGTCTTGTGCCTGGGCCGGGTGGTGACGCCGGAACTGGTCGAAGCGGCGGCTGATGCAGGGGCCGGTGGGTTTCTGCTGAAACATGACGTGCGCCTGCAAATCGCCTGGGCAATTGTCTACGCCATGCGCCACGATTTTGTCATTACGTCATCGGTGGCGGCGGCCTGTGAAGGCGTGTTTCATCCGCGCATCTTCCGCGCACGGCGTTTGCCGGAACAGCGTGATTATCCCGAACTGACAGACCGCATCCGGCAGGCGATTCGGCTGTGCGTGGTCGAAGGGATGCCAGCGCATCTGGCGGCTGACGAAATGGGCATCAGCCTGCACACCATCCGCGGCTATATCAAGGAAGGCTACCGCATCATGGAAGCCTACGACGCCAACGAATACCCCGTTGATATGACCCCGCAGGAAAAAGCCTTCATGCGCTTCACTGCCTTTGCCGACGAACACGACCCCGATAAGGCGGGCGGTTCCACCAACGACGCGGACCACTGACGGTCGGTTTTGTAAATCACGCAGGCGGTTTTATAGGCTAGGTCTAGCCGGAAACGCCTCGTTTATGTCGTAGTCGGGCGTTGTAACCGGCTGGGCAGGGGTGTGTCGGTAATCCATGCCCGCGCCATCTCGCTGAATAAATCTGGCGCTTCAACGTTCCAGCCATGCCCGACCTCTGGTGCAATTCGCCCCTGTGCGTTGGGCATCAATTTGGGGATCGCGTTGAGGGAGTGCAGGATGATTTTCGACTCACGGCTGCCCGCTGTGACCAGTGTGGGGTTATGCACATGCCGGAGCGCCTCAGGCAGCTGATATTCAACCACTTCTTCGGCTATCCGGCGGTAGGCCGGCATCGAAGTCGCCAGCAGATTTTCGGTAAAGTCCGCCTGCATATCTGGCGGCACATGCATCGATCTGATCTGCATCTTCACAAACCATGATCGTTTCATGATGGCAGACAATAGCCACAATTGCGGGCTTAACAGGGCGCGGCTGGGCACTGGCGTGGCGGTGACACCACTGATGACGACTCGATCAACCAACGCCACATGACGTTCCAGCAGAGCCAGCGCGAGATACCCGCCGAGCGACAGCCCCACGATATGTGCCCGACCACCATTGGCGTGCGCCCGGATAATCGCCGCGAGCTGATCGCTGGTATCGGCCAGCGAGACCCACTTGATGGCATTGCTTTTGCCGTGACCGGGTAAATCGACGGTGATGCAGTGGAAGTCCGCCAGAGCAGCGAGCTGCCGCCCCCACATATAGCTGCCCGCGCCGGCGCCGTGCAAAAAAAGAATACTGGCCGCGCCTGAGGTCCCGGTTTCGTTGACATAAAGTGACATCAGTCTTTGTCCGTAAAACTTCGGTTACATCACAGGCATTCGTATTATAGATGAAACACGGGTGTCGTTGGGCATGCCGCCGGAGGGGGTGACGATAGGCTACACTGTGCCTTGAATACGGGAAATGCGGTGTCGGCGTGGCGCGGCAGGTGGAATCACAGGCTGAACGCGCTAAAGCAGCTTGTAGTAGTATACTGTCGTTTCCAGCACGCCATCGGCACTGATGGCATACTGTGGGATCATGCCGCCCTGCACATAGCCCTGCCGCTGATACAGGCGTTCCGCAGGCGCGCCCAGCACCACATCCAGCACCAGCAGCTTCAGCCCCAGCGCGTTTGCTTCTTCATCCAGCCGCTGAATTAACGCCTGACCGATGCCCTGATTGCGATGTTCGCGATGCACCATCAGCTTCTGTACGTCGGCCCGGTGCAGTTGATTGCGCCGCGTCTCCGGTGTGAGCTGCACGCTGCCCACTAATCGCCCATCCACCAGCGCGGCGATGACCCGGCGCGGCCCATTGTCCACCGAGTCGATGATGCCTTCCCAGTAAGCGCGGGCTTCGTCCATGCTCAACGGCGGCGGATAAAAGCCGACGGATGCCCCGGCATTGACGGCATCCTGAAGCAGTTCGATCAGTTCATCCAGGTGCTGGCGCAGTTCAGTGACGTTGAGGATTTGAATGTCCATATGTTCATCTTTGAATGAGAGGATTTTTGCAGATTATACACCGCAGCAGTAGCGGGGCTGCTTATGTGAAGGCACTAAAATTTATAGCAGTAAATATGTTCATCAAGTCGTTTCACCCAATAGTGATCCTGCCAGATAGACCCCAGCGGTTTACTGCCATCTGAAGCATAAATGTATCCTTCAGAGCCGTTTAATCGACGATCCATACCGGTTGAAATATGAATTATGGATGGTTTACCCTGTCGCACATCTCCATCCCAATCTGCCACAACAGAGTAGCTGCGCATAACTGCTTCGATAGTGAATGAAGGCGTACCGGTTGCTGGATAATTGTTAACCCATTCCTCGGCATTCGCGGCGATTGTTTGGTAAACCTTGTCTTCAGTTGAACAAAAGGCGCTGCCATCTGGCAGTAATGAAAATACTCTAAGCCCTATCTGAAGGAAAGCTGCGCAAATAAATACCAACGCTACAAATCCTACAATTTTCAGTGGGCTTTTGAATTGATTGGTCATACTTTCTGGCCCGTTGCATGGATATGCAGTTTATACACCCACAGGATACAAAATACTGCATGAGGTAATGGGGTTGATGGTTTACTGAGGCGCGGTCAGTTCCACCACATCGAGTGCGAAGGGGAGGCGTGGGTGCACCAGCGGCACGACCAGCGAGAAAGCTCGAAAGTCGTGCTCAGGACAAAGACTTAAAGTCAGACAGGGACTTGAGAGGAATGCCTTCAGCCAACGCCGCCTTCGACTGGTGCTCATCAACCGTAATGAGTGGATAGCCTAATGACTCCGCCAGCGCAATATATACGGAGTCATAGATCGCCAGTTGATGCGCCAGCCCAATTTTCAAACCTCGTCTGAGAAATTCTGCAGCGCTGTAAACGGTGAGAGGCAAATTTGTCAGATCATTGATCAGCAAGTCAGCAGTTGTTGATGTCATACCCTGAAAACGCACCTGCTTCCAGAGGACATTGGTGCATTCCAACAAACAGAACTCCGGCACAATGAGTCCGTCATCGTCTACCAACCCGCTAAACAAAGCTCTTGCATGTTCAGTCTGTGTATCTCGAATGAGCCTCTGAATCACAACACTTGTATCAACGATGTAACTGCTCATGCATCACGGTCTTCGCGCAACAATTCAAGCGAGGATTTCGCACCGGGTGGTGGTGTCCACATATTGCGATCAATCGAGTCCAAAATTTCCTGAACCGAACGCGGGTCTTTGCGGCGGGGCATCGGTTGCAATAACAATCGGCGATCCACAACGCGTTCAATCAACTGATTGAGTTCCTCTAGAGTCATATTGCCAACACGTTCAACGGCCATCTTGCACTCCGTTAATTTACGCCTTTTTAAAACGGGCGTAGCACGCAACGCCCCTACAAGGCTTACGGATAGGTGCTTAATTATAACATGATGTGAGCCTGAAACGTTTGTAAATTAGGGAGTCAGTTCCACCACATCGAGGGCGAAGGGGAGGCGCGGGTTTACCGCAGGTACCAGCAGCGAGAAGGAGTCGAAGTTGGTGGCGTAGATGCGACCATCGAACCAGGCGACGTCACTGATGCCGCGAAACACGCCGACGATATATTCCAGGTCGTCGTTATTCAGGCGCACCAGGCCGTTCTGCGACAGCGCCGCCGCGTAGATCGTGCCATCGGGCGCAACGGTGACACCATCCAGCCCCGGCACAAATTCCTGCCCGCGATGGCGGAACAGCAGTTCGGCTTCGGCAGTGGCGACCGGTACGCGATAGATCGCATTGAGGTTGCTGTCTGTGACTACGAGCGCATCATGTGCCGGGTCATAAGCCAGCCCGGTTGGTGCAGGGCGCACATCCGCTGGTGGTTCCGGTGCCGTCCACCATGCCAGCCCGCCGCTGCCATCCGGCTCAAATCGCCACACTTCGGACCGGCCCCGGTCACTGACATAGACCCGGCCCTGCGCATCAAGGGCGATGTCGTCCGGCAGCACAAAACCGCGTTCGTCATCCAGCGTGGCAAAGGTCGCAATCGCCCCATCCGGCGCAATGCGCTTGACGTCGCCGCCGAACGTCACCACGTCGGCATCGAGTTGATCGACCACGTAGACGGACCCATCCGCGCCCACTGTCAGGCCCGAAACCGCGCCGATTTGTTCACGGGTGTTGGGCATTTCGCTGACCATGCCATCCGGTGTAATCGACCAGACCGCGCCGCTGACATAGCTGCCGGTGTAGACCGTGCCATCCGGCCCGACCGCTATGCCGGACGGATAGGCGTCGTCATCCGGCAGTACGGCAAATTCGCGGGTGCTCACCCCATCGACCAGCGCAACGGATTGTTCTCGACCGGTGTTGAAGCTCAGCAGGATGAGGGCCAGTGTAACGAGGGTGATCAGCAGCACGCCGCCGCCGATAACAAGGCCGAAGATGAGTTTCCGCTGGCCGACAGGCCGCTGCTGAATACGCTGGATCATTCAGGCCAACCCCCGCCGAAGCAGCATGATCGCGCCGAGCGCCACACCCCACGCCACATACCCTGCCAGTATCGTCGGGATTAACGACCAGCCAGCCCGCACCACCATCCAGCTGACGATGAGAAACAGCACCGTCGGGAAGATGCCGATGAGCAGCCCCTGCGAGAACGCGATGCGCGAAACCGGGTCCGTATCCGCCGAGAAGACAATCCACAGCGCCAGCGGCACATTAATGGGCATGGTCGCGGCGATGGCGGCAAAGGTCCGCGAGTATTCTCGCAGCACGGCCACCAGCAGAATCACCCCGATAGACACCACAACCGGCAGCACGCGTTCCCAGGCAATGATCAATGCATACTCTCCAGTCTTCGGTCAGTAGTCAACAGTCGGAAAGGCAGCAGTCATTCACTCTCTTCACTGGAGACTGATAACTGAAAACTGATGACTATAAAAAAGCTCCCAGCCCCGAACCCCGGCGGCTGAAAGCTGTGAAGTGCGGAGGAGGTGGGATTCGAACCCACGACGGCTGTTACACCGTACTCGCGTTCCAGGCGAGCGCATTAGGCCAGACTATGCTACCCCTCCAATCAACTGTTTGGCATTATAGCAAAAAAAACGATGCCGCACTACGGTGTTTTCTGTTGGACTAGCGTGGGTTTGACCGGCATGAATCGTTAAGGTAAACTAGGCGGTATTGATTGACCCAAGAACTGATGACCCGCCCGTATTCATGCGGTGTCCGGCTGATTTTAACCTGCGAATGCGAATCGACCTGGCGATGCCACAAGCGGTAGACTGCCGGGTTTTTATGGTGGAGGAACGCTATGGCAAAACCGACCAAGGAAAAGCTTCTGGAGTGGTACCGACAAATGGTGCTGATCCGGGAGTTTGAGGAAACCTGCAACAATCTCTACGCGCAGAAACGCATCACGGGCGTGTACCTGCATCTCTACAGCGGTCAGGAAGCGGTGGGCGTCGGCGCGATTGCCAACCTGCGGCCCGATGACCATGTGATTACGGCTTACCGCGATCACGGTACGGCGCTGGCGCGTGGGGTGGACCCCAAACTGATCATGGCAGAAATGATGGGTAAAAAGACCGGCACCAGCGGCGGCAAGGGCGGGTCGATGCACCTGGCCAGCCGCGAACACAATTTCTGGGGTGGTTACGCCATTGTGGGCGGCCATCTGCCCCTCGCGGTCGGCATCGCGATGGAACCGCGCTATAACGACAAAGATGCGGTTGTGCTGTGCTTTATCGGCGATGGGGCGTCCAACAACGGCTATTTCCACGAATCGCTTAATATGAGCGCGATCTGGAACCTGCCGATTGTCTGGTTGATTGAGAACAATGTGTATGGCATGGGCACGCGTGTTGAAGACGCGTCTGGCCAGCCGGAACTGTACAAACGTGCCGACTCCTATGGCATGAAGACGCTGGGGCGCATTGACGGGCAGAATGTGATCGAGGTGCATGAAGCGGTGAGCCAGGCCGTCGATTATGCCCGTACCGATGGCCCGGTGCTGATCGAAGCGCTGACCTACCGTTACCGGGGGCACGGTGTCTCGGATCGTCAGTATGACGACCGCCTGAGCGAAGAACTGGAACACTGGAAAACCTATCAGGACCCCATCACCATCCTGGGCAACCACATTAAGGAACGCTTCAAAAATGTGGAGAAGGACTTGCAGCGGATCGAACATGAAGCCCGCGATATCGTCAAGGATGCGGTGGATTATGCCGAGCAAAGTCCGGCCCCTGGCTACGAAGATCTGATCAGCAACGTCTACGTGAAATAGGAAACGACGATGGCAGCAAGAAACCAACCTATGCGCGAAGCCTTGCGCAAAGCCCTGCACGAAGAAATGGTCCGTGATGAGCGCGTCTTTGTCATGGGTGAGGAAGTCGGGTTGTGGCAGGGCACGCACCGTGTCACGCGCGGCTTTTACGATGAATTTGGTGCCCGCCGGGTGCGCGATACCCCCATCTCCGAGATGGCGATTGCCGGGGCCGCCGTTGGCGCAGCGATGGCAGGTCTGCGTCCGGTAGCCGAACTGATGACCATTAACTTCGCTTTTCTGGCGCTGGATGCCATTGTCAACCATGCCGCCAAGATTCATTACATGTTCGATGGTCAGTTTACCGTGCCGGCGGTGTTTCGTGCCGCCAGCGGCTGGGGCGACCAGGCGACCGCCACCCACTCGCACACACCAGAGCCGATTTTCGCCCATTTCCCCGGCCTGTACGTCGGCTGCCCGGCGACCCCCGGCGACGCCTACGGTATGCTCAAGGCCTCGATCCGCGATGAAAACCCGGTGTTGTTTACCGAGAGCATCGCGCTGTACAGCAAGCCGGGCCCCGTACCGGATGACGACCCTGATTATGTGCTTCCCATCGGCAAAGGCGACATCAAACGCGAAGGCAGCGACGTAACCATCGTGACCTATGCGCGTGGTGTCGACTGGGCGCTGGACGCCGCTGGCCGGCTGGAGAAAGACGGCATCGATTGCGAAGTGGTCGATATGCGCTGGCTGCGGCCACTGGATATGGACCTGGTGTTCGAGAGTTTCCGTAAGACCAACCGCTGTGTGATTGTCGAAGAATCACTGCCCATGTATAGTTTTGGCAGCGAAATCGCCGCGCAGATTCAGGAACATTGTTTCGACTACATGGACGCGCCCGTAAAACGCGTGACCGCGATGGATGTGCCGCTGCCCTATGCCAAGGAAATTGAGTTGATGGCCCTGCCCGATGTCCGCAAGGTTATTGACGCGGTGAAGGAGATTGTTTAATGGCACATGATATTACCGCCTCGATGGAAGGTACGCTGATCGATTGGCTGAAACAGGTCGGCGATGCTGTCAAAAGCGGCGAGATCGTCGCCGAAATGGATGCTGACAAAGCGACGGTGGAGATTGAAGCCCCGGCAGATGGCGTGTTGATCGCCCAGGGGGCACAGCCCGGCGACAGCATCAGCGAAGGTGCGGTGATTGGTCAGCTCGGTGATGCCAGCGAAGCTCCCGCCGACGCAGGCAGCAGCAATGGTGCCGCCAAAGCAGAACCAGCTGCGCCGCAGTCGCAGGCCGAAACCGACGCCGAAGAAGCGGAACCGGCTGCCACCAATGGCGCACAGCCATCCGCCTCATCGGTGACCGAGGATGGCCGCACGAAAGCCTCCCCGGTGGCCCGCAAGATGGCCGAAGAACGCGGCATTAACCTGAGTGATGTGCAGGGCACTGGCCCCGGTGGGCGCATTGTCAAGGCGGATGTCGAGGGCTTCAAACCGGGCGCTGCCCCGGCCAAAGCGGCTCCATCCGGCGGTGCACCACTGGCCGCCCCGTCCCGGACCGCACCGCCGGAAAGCGACGATGTGGTCTACGAAGAACTGTCGAATATGCGCAAGCGTATCGCTGCGACGACCATCGAAAGCCAGCAGACGATCCCGCATTTTTACGTCACCACTGATATTGATGTCGCCCCGATGCTGGCGCTGCGCAAGCAGTTGAACGACGGCCAGCCCGAAGGCGGCGTGAAGATCAGCGTCAATGACATGGTGGTCAAGGCGACGGCGCTGACTCTGCGCCAGTTCCCCAACCTGAACTCGCACTACTATGGCGACCGGGTGGCCCGTCACCAGCACATCAACATCGGCATTGCGGTGGCGCTGCAACAGGGCGGTGTGATGTATGTCGTCGCCCGTGATGCGGACAAAGTGGCGCTGGGCACGCTGGCCGAACAAAACAGGGCGATGGCCTCCCGCGCCCGCGAAAGCAAGATCAAGCCGGTGGATATTCAGGGTGCGACCTTCTCCACCAGCAACCTGGGGCCGTATGACGTCGAGCATTTTGCGGCGGTCATCAACCCGCCGGAAGCCGGTGTGCTGGCTTTTGGTACCGCCATGAAAGTGCCGGTGGTCCTGCCGGACGGTACGCTTGGGGTCGGCCAGCGGATGAAGGTGACGATCAGCGTCGATCACCGCATCAGCGATGGGGCTGAGGGGGCCGCTTACCTGAAGGCCTTCAAGGAAATGCTGGAAAATCCCATGCGGCTGCTGGTCTAGCCCACAACACGAACCGCAGCATTTTTCAGGGGCGCATGGTATATGATGCGCCCCTTTTGATTGTTGCCTGAGATGGAAAGTGTTCTTGTCTTCGTTCTTATGAGAACAGATACTTGCTATCTGATTCTTGAATAGTGATACCGATCCTTGATGTATACGTGGAAATATCTGCCATGCGATGATGCATTCATCAGGCCGATATGCAAACTTTCAGGTACACCGCGATATTGGTATATGCCACCGCTATGGAACTCGATTTCGAGTATTTGCATAATCGAGTCGTACCCTACTGATCGAATGTTACTTGAGACTACAGGTTGTCTAAGCATTTTGCCCATATCCCTTGTTTGTGATATAGAAAGAGGGCGCACACTGTACGCCCTCTTGTCAAAATCAACCGATATAACGCCACCATGCTGCTTTGTTGGTGGATTTGACCGGTGGGAAAACGTCCCCGCGATCCAACGGAATTTTTCTTTCATTCCAAGTTGGTGCGGGCCATGTAGTTCCATCTACATACTCAACGAACTCGTAGTTTCCCGTATATAACGCTATTGAACCAGTCTTATATACGAGATCTTCCTGTTTGCCAGACTTGCTTTTGTGGTACATTTGTTTTACAATCTCCGTTACAAGGAAATATGGTCTGGAGAGGTTCAAGCTAAAAAGCCTGAACCTCTAAAGCTTCGTTCGAATGCTGTTATGCATCACGAACCCAGACGATGAGCAAAACAAAACGCCGAATCGAAAGCTTACCACGGCCTAGCGATTCGGCGTTTTGTCGCTTATGCTCACCGCACAAAAGTCTGGTGGCATATTCTACCTCCTCTAATTATGAGACGATGTAATATACGATAGCATTTCCCTAAAACTATGTCAAGCAATAATTTCAAATTCATTTACTGTGTTTTGTACTATAGAAAGGATATTATTCGAAAATTACCAGATAAACAGGTAATATTGTGAGGAATTATAAATATCAATGAATATTTATGGTAATTGTGCTACTCTGTATGAAGAAAATATGCTAATTATATTAGAATGTATGTTCTAATCCCTGCGGCGAAATCCTGGAGAACAAAATGGCAAAGGGCGGTTTTGGAGATAAGTTAAAAGCATTGAGACTTAAGTCAGGTAAATCACAATCTGAAGTTGCTGATGAAATCACAGAATTTTATGGTGAAGGAGTCCGCATGTCACAGTCTACGATTTCCGCTTTTGAACAACGAAAAAATGCGCCACGTGAAGATATTCTCGAAATCTTAGCGAGCTATTTTCAAGTACCAATAACATATTTTTTTGAGCGAGAAGATCGTTCTGATATTAACAAAGCAAAGAGTTATCTACAATCACTTAGAAATGTTCGACCCGCAGACGATGACTTTTTTTTACACACTAAGGAAAACAGTTCTGGTAACGAAGATGTGATTGATAGCACAAATAATCTCAGACGGTGGCAACCGGATTATCCTGAAGATGAGTATCTTGAAGACTAACTCATATGGCTGATTTTGTGGCAGACAAGCCGGATATTGATCCTCAGGATTTAGTGCGTGCCCTGCTCGAAGAAACGCATCAATTTGAGCCCCCTACCAATGCAGAACGTATTGCGTTCTATTTGGGTCTGAGAGTTCGTGGATTTACTCATCGTGACTATGATTTTGACTTGCGAATACGGGCATTCCTTTGGCCTTCAAGGAATTTAATAGGTGTTGATCGTAGGTTATCTTCTACGAGACGTACCTATAGTATCCTGCATGAAATCGGACATTATGTCTTACCAGGACATGCAACGAATATCTCAGATGATGAAAAAATTGTAGATGAGGATCGAACCCTCAGCGTTGCAAGCGTGATTAAGCAAGAAATAGAAGCTAATCAATTTGCAGCTGATTGTTTATTTCAGTTAGAGCGGTTTGAAAATTATGTTGCGGATAAAACAATTAATCGGAAAAACATACAAACTGTAGCTGACGACTTCGGTGCTTCTTTTGAAGCTACTGTTCGTCGTTGGGTTGAAACATCTCCAAAACCATACGCACTGGCTGTATTTAATCCAGCGTCACGCAAATTGGATGCACCTTTGACGATTATGTACACTATTACTTCAAAACGATTCAGACAAATGTACTTCACAAAGCTCATTCCCGGACAAGAGCTTACTCGAGAATCAATAGCGTATGAAATGTTTAATCAAATTGGAATACATGAGGAACGAGAAGAGGAATTTGAAATACAAGTTGGAAATCAAACACTAAAATTCCCCATGAGACTATTTACAAACAGCTACCGGGTATTTGGCCTGATTGCTTCCCCCGAATAATAAAACAACCTATCCGCTAAAGAGCAAGAAAGATCAGGGCGATGATTCAGGAACTTGAACGGGTGGCACTAACGGTTGATCTACCAGCGTATCAGCTTCAGGATGGTGATATGGGTACGGTCGTGGATATTACGTCGGATGGCACCGAGTACACCATTGAGTTCTTTACCCTCGATGGCGAAACCTTTGCCGTCGTTCCCGTTGGCGCAACTCAGATTCGTCGGGTGGGTGGGCACGAAATCGCTCATGCGCGCGTGATGTCCGCCTGACCTGTATTCACCACAACGCGGTCATCGTTTCAAACCGCCAGCGGCTTGAGCAACAGGCCGAATCCTTCAATCGTCCATGCTGTCGAGAATTTGCTGCCGCACGCGGTCATATTCCGTTTGCGAGATTAACCCATCGTGCCGGGCGGCCTCCAACTGCCGCAGCTTGCTCGATAAATCGTCATTGCGACTGAGGCCGGGTGTCGTGCCCTGAAAACCCTGCATCACCTGCCGGATCATGTCTGCCGCTTCCGGTGGAATCTGGCCGTCTTTGCCATCAACGACTGTGGTGCTGTACTCAACCGGACCGTCGGGCGTGTTCGTATAGACCCGGACCGGTCCACCCGCAGCCATTGCGCCGGAGATCAGCCGCCGGGACCAGCGGGCCGTCAGGCGGAAGGACGCGGCGATGGTGAGCAGCAGGCCGCCGACAAAGGCCACGACGAACGCGACCACGCTGATGGCAATCGACCGGCCCGTGACCTCGCGCCGCTGCCCTTCGTTGTCTTCGCAGTACAGCGTCAGTTCGCGCGCCATAGACACCGTGCCGGAACCCGTCACCAGCCCGCCCAACTGCCTGACATAAGTTTCGCCGGGGTTACAGAAGACGCTGTCCATCACATTGGCGATGCGGGGGTCCGGCGAGTTGTCGTCCATCGGGTAGAAGAAAAACCCGAACAACGCGACAAATGCCACGATCATCAGCAGAATACCAACGATTAATGCCAGCTTGCTCATGGAATGCGCCCTCTGTGTGGGATGTGCCTGTTTAACAAATAGCACCGCTGCCCTCAATGCACAACTGGGGCGTGTTCTGGTGGACAGATGTAAGTAATCGCATCCCGCCGAAATCGACGTGATCTGGCCCGGCAATGGTATGCAACCGGGTGGTCTGTGATGCCGCCAAAAATGGTACAATACCCCTATCCAGCAAACAAATGTGCGGCGTGATATGGATACTCTCAGCGGAACGATTGAACGCGTGACGTTTTTTAACCCGGACAACGGGTACAGCGTCATCAAGATTGCCCCGGATGGCGTCTACCCGCCGGATGCAGCCGCCCGCGATGGGCTGATTACAGTGGTTGGCTCCATGCCGGAAATGAACCCCGGCGAAGCGGCAGAATTCAACGGCACCTGGGTGCAGGACCCGCGCTGGGGGATGCAGTTCCGCGCCGAGATGGTGCGCCCGATTGTGCCCACCAGCGCCGAAGGTCTCATGAATTACCTCAGCAGCGGCATCGTCAGCGGCATCGGCCCGCGCACCGCCGAACGCATCGTCAAGCACTTTGGCGAGGATACGCTGCGCGTACTCAATGAAGAACCGGAACGCCTGGACGAGATCGTCAAACCGTCGCTGGCCAAAAAGCTGGCGGTGGCTTGGGCGGATAACCAGACCGTGCGGCAGGTTCTCATCTTTTTGCAGGGCTACGGCGTCAGCAGCAAGATGGCCCAGCGCATTTATGATCAGTTTGGCTCGTCAACGGTGCAGGTCGTCCAGAATGACCCGTATGTGCTGGCCGATGAGGTGTTCGGTATCGGCTTCGTCAAGGCGGACCAGATCGCGCTGAATATGGGGCTGGCGGTGGATTCACCCCAACGGATGCGGGCCGGGCTGGCCTATGCGCTGGGGCAGCTGGCGCAGGATGGGCATGTGTATGTGCCGCGCCCCCAGCTTCTGGAAAAAACGGCAGAACTGTTACGCGTTCAGCAGTCGGACACGCTCGAAACCGCGCTGCAACAGCAGATACTGAATGGCGAACTCATCAGCGACCAGCAGGTGACAGGCACGGTTGAACCGGCGATCTACCTGCCAATGTTTTATCATGCGGAAAAGAACGCGGCGGTGCGCCTGCGGACCATTGCCAACACCCCCTCAGCGCTGACGACACAGGGTACAAAGCTCAACTGGCCTCAGTTTCTGGCGGATTTGCTGCGTCACAGCGACGTGCAGCTAACGGACCAGCAGCAGGGGGCGGTGCGGGCGGCCTTCGTCAACAAGGTGTCAGTGCTGACCGGCGGACCGGGTACGGGCAAAACGACGACATTGCGCATGGTGATCGAGGCGCTGGCCAGCCTGAAGTACCGGTTCGCGTTGTGTTCACCGACCGGGCGGGCGGCGCGGCGGCTGGCGGAAGCGACGGGTTACGAAGCCAGCACGATTCATCGGCTGCTGGGGTTTGCGCCGGGCGAGGGCTTCGGGCGTGACGAGGACAACCCGATTGACGCGGATGTGCTGGTCGTGGATGAATCCTCGATGGTCGATCTGCTGCTGTTTCATACGCTGCTGCGGTCGCTGCGGCCAGAGACGCATCTGGTGCTGGTGGGCGATGTCGACCAACTGCCGAGCGTGGGTGCAGGCAATGTGCTGCGCGACGTGATCGACAGCGGTGTGGCCCATGTCACCCGGCTGGATACGATCTTCCGGCAGGCCGACGACAGTTATATTGTGGTCAACGCGCATCGCATCAACAATGGCGAAATGCCGATGACAGATAACCAGAGCCGCGACTTTTATTTCTTTGGCGAGGATGACCCGACACGGGTGGCGGACCTGGTGGTTGATATTGCGCAGTATCGCCTGCCGGACAAGTTCGGTTTTGACCCGATTAACGATGTGCAGGTGATCGCCCCCATGTATCGCGGCCCGGCGGGCGTGACCAACCTGAATGATGTGTTGCAGCGCGCGCTCAATGGCGACCGGCGCGTGGCGGAAAAGGCGCTGAATGGGCGTGTGTTCCGCGTGGGCGACAAGGTCATGCAGACGCGCAACAACTACGAGAAGGACGTCTTCAACGGCGATATTGGGCGCATCCATGCCATTGATTTCGAGGGCGGCGGCTTTGAAGTGGTGGTCGATGGCCGGTTTTTGTATTACGAATGGCACGAGGCCGAAGACCTGATGCACGCCTACTGCATCAGCACGCACCGCAGTCAGGGGTCGGAATATCCGGTGGTGGTGATGCCGCTGCTCACCCAGCACTACATGATGCTGCAACGCAATCTGTTGTACACCGCCATCACCCGCGCCAAGCAGATGGTCGTGCTGGTGGGCACACGCCGGGCGGTCCACATGGCGGTCAACAACAACAAAGTGGCGGATCGGTTCAGTGGGCTGGTGACTCGCTTGCAGCATGGGGCGGCCATCCAGTCGAAAATAATTGGTTTTCCGGGTGCGGACAGGGATTAGAACCTGCCCAACCACCCGATAAGGTTTGGTTGCACACTTACATCACTGTCTTTTCGGAGGAGAAATGAATCAGGAACAATGGACAGCCGTTGATGACTACATCACCGACCAGTTTGCCCTGTCTGACCCTGTGCTGGAAGCAGCGCTGGAATCAACGGCTGCAGCTGGGATGCCCGCGATCAACGTCACACCAAGCCAGGGGCGCTTGCTGGCGATTCTGGCACAGTCCGTTAACGCCAAATCTATTCTGGAAATCGGCACGCTCGGTGGTTACAGCACCATCTTGCTGGCACGGGTGATGCAACCCGGCGGCAAGCTGATCACACTGGAGTATGTGCCCAAACACGCCGAGGTCGCCCAGGCCAATCTCGAGCGCGCCGGGCTGACCGATGTCGTCGAGATACGCGTCGGTGTGGCGATGGAAAGCCTGCCCCAGATCGCGGCGGAAGGGCACGGCCCGTTCGACTTTGTGTTTATCGACGCCGACAAGGTGAACAATCCCGGTTATTTCGAGTGGTCGCTCAAGCTGACGCGGCCCGGCAGCCTGATCGTGGTTGATAACGTGATCCGCAAAGGCGCTGTGGTGAACCCCGACAGCGAAGATACATACGTGCAGGGGGTGCGCCGCTTTAACGAGATGGTTGCGGCGGAACCGCGTGTCTCGGCGACCACCATCCAGACCGTCGGCGCGAAGGGCTATGATGGTTTTGCGCTGATCCGCGTCAACGGGAATTAAGAGTCAAACCGTCAACATACAGGCGCAAAGCCGCAACCGGAAAAAAGAACACTCTTTTTCGACGTGCCCTGCGCCTGTTTTTCTATTGATAATCAGGTGTTGGAAACCAACATAGCCTGTGGGCGAACAAAATTTGCGAACGCAGATTCTGGCGATATGCTATTTGTTCCGTAGATGGACATCGTGAAACACGGCAGGGATAGCAAGGGAGAAACCAGAATGGTCGTCTTGCAGATTGAACACCCGGTTCCGAGTTTTGAAGGATGGAAGCACGCATTTGACTCTGATCCTGTTGGTCGGCAGCGATCCGGCGTGCGTCACCACCGGGTCCTGCGGCCCATCAATGACCCTAACTACGCTCTGATTGAACTTGAATTTGACAGTGTAGTCGCGGCAGAAACGATGCTGGCGGCATTGCATGATTTGTGGGGCCGCGTCGAGGGTACGGTGATGTCGAATCCGCAAACGCGTATTGTTGAAATTGTCGAGACAAAAGCCTACTGATAGCTTTCTTTACAATTCTGCCTGTACGTCAGGGAGATATTGTTTATAAACATAGCAGGGCAGCGAGGCAGGCTCCAGCCAGTGGGCCAGGACCGGTTGCAGGTGGGGCCATTCTTCGCTGCTGCCCAGTGGTGCGATGGCGATGCTGCGGATATTGTCGAGCAGGTAATCGCGGGCGAGGGTGAGGGCGATGTCCTCGACGTAACGCAGACGAGTTGCCCCGACAGGCGAAGCGCGCACGACCATGAACCCTAGCATCGGCTGAGTCTCGCGCCACATCCACATCTGCCCGGCTTTGATTCGTCCGCTGCGGCAGTGTTTGCCAAAGGTAGCAAAGGCTGCCGGGTAGCGGGTAAAGAGTTCGGTTTCCAGTGCCCCCATCTCTGACCGGCCCAGCGCGTTATGACCGAATGCCAGGACCTGCGTCTGGGTCAGGAGTGGGTCGCCGGAAAGATAGATGATGGTCATGGGTCTGTGCCGGGGGTCTGTGGACGGGCGGAGAGAATCAAAAGGGGCACAGCCGTGCTGTACCCCTCAGTCATACCTGGATCGAGTTAGGCGCTTGGCGTGATGCGAATGCCCGGCCCCATGGTTGGGGTGAGGACAATACGGCGGACATAAATGCCCTTCACACCAGCCGGTTTGACACGGTTGACCGCGTCGATGACAGCCTGCGTGTTTTCCGTGAGCTTGTCGGCATCAAAGCTGGCCTTGCCCACCGGCACGTGCAGGTTGCCGGTTTTGTCGTTGCGGAATTCCACACGACCGGCTTTGCGTTCTTCGATAGCGGTTGCCAGTTCGTTCGGCTGCACGACGGTGCCAGCTTTCGGGTTCGGCATCAGACCGCGTGGGCCGAGGATACGGGCGACACGGCCTACTTTGGACATCATGCTGGGCACAGCCAGCGCCGCGTCGAATTCCATCCAGTTTTCCTGCTGGATCTTCTGGATCACGGCGTCGTCAGCGATGACATCGGCACCGGCGGCTTCGGCGATGCGGGCATCTTCACCCTCGGCGAAGACCAGCACGCGGACGGTTCTACCCAGACCATGCGGCAGCAGCACCGTGCTGCGGACCTGCTGGTCGCTGTGGCGCGGGTCAACGCCCAGGCGCATGTGCAGTTCGATTGTCTCGTCGAACTTGGCGCTTGCTATCTGCTTGACGATGCTGATGGCTTCTGGCAGCTCGTAGAGTTCGTCGCGGTCAAAAGCCTTCATTGCTTCGAGGTAACGCTTACCTTTTTTTGCCATGTTTGATATCTCCCTGTGGTACTGGCGGGCCGCAGCCCTCCCACAAACTATAAGGATGATGTTGTGTAAGTCAGGGGCGATCTGGTCATCACCCCTGCGCATTCACAGTTAGTCCGTAACGGTGACACCCATCTGCCGGGCCGTACCTTCGATCTGGCGCATAATGGCCTCGACGTCGGTGGTGTTCATGTCCGGCAGTTTGGTTTCGGCGATCTCACGCACCTGTTTGCGCGTCAGGCTGCCAACCTTTTCGGCGTTGGGTTTCTGGGAACCCTTGTCGATCCCGGCGGCACGTTTGATCAGGAACGCGGTCGGCGGGCTTTTGAGAATGAAGCGGAAAGAACTATCGCTGAAGATGGTGATTTCCGCCGGGACGATCTCGCCCATACGATTGCTGGTACGAGCGTTATATTCCTTGCAGAAGCCCATCAGGTTGATACCATGCTGGGCCAGCGCCGGGCCGATGGGCGGGGCCGGGTTGGCCTTGCCCGCCGGAATTTGCAGGGTGACGATTGCTTTGATTTTCTTTGCCATTGAATCCTACCTCGATCAGGTTTTTTCGACTTCCAGGAAATCCAGTTCTACCGGGGTATCGCGCCCGAAGAAGTTGACCATGACGCGTACCTTGCTTTTTTCCGCATCGATGGCGGCCACCGTGCCGATAAAATCGTTGAACGGGCCGTCGACAATGCGGACTTTTTCGCCAACGGCGAAATTGACTTTAACGGTCGGAGTCTCCTGCGACATGCGATCCATGATTTTCTTGACTTCTTCAGGTCGCAGCGGCGTGGGTTCATTGCCCATCCCCACGAAGCCGGTGACACCGGGTGTATTACGCACCACATACCACGAGTCTTCGTCCATCTTCATCTCGACCAGCAGATAGCCGGGGAAGACCCGCCGTTCGACGGTGCGCCGTTTGCCTTCTTTAATCTCGATTTCTTCTTCTGTGGGGACAATCACATCGAAGATTTTGTCGCGCATCCCCATCGTTTCGATACGCTGCTCGATGGAATGGCGGACCTTGTTTTCATAGCCGGAGTAGCAGTGGATGACATACCACTTTTTATCGCCTTCCCCGTCATCCCCGGTACCATCGTCCAGGACGATGTTGATTTCATCTTCATCGAAGCTGTCGTTGGGTTTGCTATCTTCAGTATCCAGGTAAACAGGTTCGGGGTCGTACTCCTCATTCAGGAAATCGTCATCAGGTACCATAAAGCTCCTCTAAATCACCAGTGGATTAATAGGATGGTCGGTCGCTGTGACTGGTCCGGCGGTAAAGCACAAATCCAATCACGATAACCCCCACGAAGAATCCCAGGAAGATGAGCGGTTGGTTGACGCCGATCCGGAACAATTCGCTGTACGCCAGTGTGATCAACCCCAGAACAAGCGATGACAGTAATGTGGCGACGAGGACAATCAGGCTAAGGCGGCGGGTTTCTTCGCGGGAGGGCCAGGCCACCTTGTTGATTTCGGATTGCACGCCCTCGATATACTCGCGTATACCCGTGACAGAGCGAACAACGATATTGCCGCTTTCCTCGGGTTCCGTAGCGCGACGACCCGGTGTGGCACGGCCTTTACGGGCGCTCACGCCGCGTTCCGGCTCCGCTTCTGCACCCTCGTCAGACGACGATGAACCGCCAAACGGCCACCACCCGCGCTTGGGTTTTTCATCAGCGGTTTTTTGTGTGGACATATAATCTCCTCAAATTCTCGCACCGGGCGTGTTTACGCAAAACACCGTCACACGGACGGTGTTTCGGCAGAATAGCAGGGGAGGCAGGAATCGAACCCGCAACCTACGGTTTTGGAGACCGCCACTCTGCCAATTGAGCTACTCCCCTATGGTACGCCTACTTCGTCTCGCGGTAGATCACATGCCGCCGCACCAGCGGGTCATACTTGCGCAACTCCAGGCGGCCCGTCTGGGTACGACGGTTCTTGCTGGTGATGTACATGTGCCCGCTCTCTGTACTTTTCAGTTTGACGACAATCCGATTACCTTTTTTCGCCATCGTCGGGTTTCCTCAAAATAGAACGTCCTTAAAGCCTTTGATGGGATTTGAACCCATGACCTCACCCTTACCAAGGGTGCGCTCTACCCCTGAGCTACAAAGGCAACTTGCTTTTGGCTTTCGCCAAGTGGGCCGGGCTGGATTCGAACCAGCGTAGGCTCTCGCCAACAGATTTACAGTCTGTCCCCATTAGCCACTCGGGCACCGACCCAGATATGCGGTTTTTAGAGCCGCCGAAGGGACTTGAACCCTTAACCCCAATATTACAAGTATTGTGCTCTGCCAATTGAGCTACGGCGGCGTAGCACCTGTACATTATAGCACGTTCAAGTAACAGGGTTCAAGACGCTTTTTTGCCTTGCTAAAAGCCTGATGCATTCTAGCGAAAGCCCGTGCCATTGTCAATGCTGCGCTGCGATTATACAATGCGATGCGGGTGATCTATGTGGAGCGAGCAACCTGTTGCCGAAATTGACCCTGTTTCTGACCATCATTTTCGCCTTGCTGGTGGGTTGCAGCGGCAGGCGCGGCCAGCAGTTATCGGATATTCCGACACTGGCTTCGCCGGATGAAGCCGCGACCGCGCAGTTCATGACCGAGAACGCACCGCCCCCTGCCTATCGGGATGGGGTTTCGTTCCCGGAAGTGGATGCACAACTGGACGAACTATCGGGCTGGCGTTATGTGGTCACACTGGAATTTGATGGCATTTTTGCGCGTACCCCGCGTGAGACATCTGCCACCGCACGCGCCGAGGTCTGGTTCAACCAGCTGGCGTCCTCGCGCCGGGTGGTGGTGGAAACCGCTGGCGAGCTGATCGGACAGGAAGAAGACAACAATTTCGAAGCGGTGCGGCTGGGGCCGGATACGTTTCTCATCAGCGACAATGTCTGCAACACCGGTGCGGATGCGGAAACCGCGGCGGACCTGAAAGCCGGGCTGCTGGTGGGCGGTGTGCGCGAAGCCGTGCCGACCGGCCTGCGCGCGACCCTCAACGGCGAGGAAGCGTGGCAGTATCGCTTCGAGACGGAAGACCTGAATCTGCCATCAATCCGGCTGGATGAAAATGGCACGCTGGCGGCTAATGGCGAGTTATGGGTCGCGCCGGAACGCGATACGGTGGTCCGCTTTTACGTCAACCTGGATGTAGAGAACGCCTTCATCTTTGATCGTCAGCTGCCGGTGAGCGGCCAGGTCATTGTGCGCTATGACCTGTACGACATCGGCAACGTCCCGAACATCACCATCCCATTCGGATGCTAGGACATCGACAATTTGCCGGATGACTGAAGCTCATTCGGATAAGGAGGCATCATGCGCCGAATTATTCTGCTGATCAGCCTGCTGCTGACGGCCTGTAACTTGCAGCAGCAGCCCCCGACACCGACCATCCCGCCGACTCAACCCGATAATGTGGCGACTGCGGCGAACCCGGCTCCTACCACGCTGGATAGTCAGATTACCCAGCCCGTGGCGACGCTCCAGCCCACGCCAACGCAGATCACACTCGTCACGGCGACCCTGCCCTCGGCGGCGCCGACCACCGTCGATTTTGGCAATGGCAGCAACCCGAATACCGAAGGCCTGCCGACGATGGATGCGGCGCTGGCGGACGAGCGCTATACGATTGAGGTGCGCGCTGGTGCGTCGATCGGCGTGAATTATGAGATCACGATTGAGGATACCGGCACGGTGTCGATGACGCTGCAAGGGCCGGATGGTGTGCTGTGGCAGCAGGTGTTTACAGCCAGCGAAACCGGGCGCGCCGAAGTGACGGTTGAACAGGGCGGCACCTATGAAGTGCTCGTGGACCGCGAAAATCTGGATGGCAGTTACAGCGTATCGTGGGATTAGCGCCTGAAAGAGGACGCGCATGGACATTGAGAATCTTGGTCAGACTGTTTTGCTGGCTTTTGGCCTGCTGTGCGTGCTGCCGCTGCTCACCTTTGCGGTGCTGATGTGGGTCGTCGTGCGCGCCGGGCAGCAGCGCCTCGAAGCATGGCTGGGGCCGGATGTCGCCAAAATCCAGCAGCAGTATGCCGACCTGCAACAGCGGTATCCGCAGGCCAGTCAGGACGATCTGGTGAACCGCATTATCCGGCAGCAGGCGATGAAGTGCGGGGTGATTGGCGCCATCACCGGCATTGGTGGTTTGGTGACGCTGCCGATTGCGCTGCCGATTGATATTGTGCTGTCGTTCCGGGTGCAGGCGGCGCTGATCGAGTTTATCGCCGTGCTCTACAGCGGCACCCCGCCCGGCACTGTGCGCAATTATCTGGTGATGACGGGCAGCAGCCGCGTGACGCAAAGTTCAACCAACCTGCTCATGCGGCTGGCGCTGCGGGTGATCGGCAAGTCCTTCTCCAAGCTGATTCCGGTGGTGGGTGCGGTGGTCAGCTTTGGCGTCAATTATGTGATTGTGCAGTTGATGGGCCGGGCCGCCGTGCGCTGGTATGCCGCGCAGTCCGCCGACACACCGTAATCGAACCTTATCGGCGCATTTGATAAAGACAGAATCATGACTCGACTGGACGGCAATCGGATTTATCTGCGACCGCACGAGATGCGGGATAAAGCGGTGATTTTTGCAGGTTCGGCGGAGCCAGAGGGCGGGCGCTTAACCGGCACACAGGGCACATTTACGATGGCCCAGATCGAGGCGTATATCGACCGCAACAGCACGGATGACAGCCGGGCCGGTTGGGTCATCTGCACGCTGGATGATACGGTGGTGGGCGAAGTGGTGATCAATCAGATCGACACGGATAACCGCAGCGCCAATATCCGCATCGGGATGTTCGACCCGCAGTATTTTGGCAAGGGCTATGGCACCGAAGCGATGCGGCTGGCGCTTGATTATGGTTTTGGTGTGCTGCGCCTGCACCGTATTTCGCTGGGGGTGTACGACTTCAACCCGCGTGCCATCCACGTCTACGAAAACAAGCTCGGTTTCAGGCGGGAGGGCGTGCTGCGCGATGCGCTGTTGTGGGATGGTGACTATCACGACGAGATCATCATGAGCCTGCTGGAACATGAATGGCGAGGCGATTAGCTTCAATTGCGCGTTCCTCTTACAATAAGGGCAATGCTGGCGGTGAGGAGTGTGTGATGGGAAGCAAACCCGTACCCGGCCCACAAGGCCATCCGCTGTTCGGCAATATTCAGGCTATGGCGGCCAACCCGGCGGAATTTCTGCTGCGGACGACCAACGACTTCCCCGACATCGCGCACTTTCGCCTGCTGCACATTCACTACTATCTGGTTTCCAAACCGGAATATATTCAGGATGTGCTCGTCGGACAGCATGACAAGTTTCGCAAGTCGCGGCGCGACATCGCGATTCTGAGCAAATTCCTCGGCAAAGGCATTCTGGTAACGGATGGCGCCTATCACAAGCGGCAGCGCAAGATGGTGCAGCCCGCGTTTCATACCAGCCGCATTCAGGCCTATGCCAGCACCATGGTCGATTACACCAACCGGCTGCTGGATGCGTGGGAAGATGGCAGCGTGCAGCCTATCAACGAAGCCATGCAGCAGGTGACGATGGAGATTGTCGCCAAATCGCTGTTTGATGCCGACGTGGCCGGGCAGGCCGCCGTTGTCGGGCACGCGGTCGAGAGCCTGCAACAGATCGCCGGGATGGATTTTCGGGTGCAGAATGTGATCCCGGATTGGCTGCCGCTGGACCGCAACCGCCAGCGCCGCGCCGCCAGCGATACGCTCGACCGGGTGATCCGCGAAGTGATCAACGAACGGCGCAAAACCAACGAGGACAAGGGCGATTTGCTGTCGATGCTGCTGTCATCTGAGGATGAGCAGGGGGTGCGCATGACCGACCAGGAAGTGCGCGACGAAGCCGTAACCCTGTTCGCCGCCGGCCACGAAACCACCTCCAATGCTCTCACCTGGACCTGGTATCTGCTGTCGCAAAACCCGGATGTCGCGGCGCGGCTGCACGAGGAAGTCGATATGGCGCTGGGCGACCGCAACGCCACGTTGGCCGACCTGCCCAACCTCAAATATACGGCCATGATTATCAAGGAGTCGCTGCGGTTGTATCCGCCAGCCTGGGTGCTGAACGCACGTGACGCAGCAGCGGATGTCCTCATTGATGGGTATGTGATTCCCGAAGGCAGCAGCGTGTTTGTTTCACCCTACGCGGTACAGCGCAGCCCGCATTATTTTGACGACCCGCTGATGTTTAACCCGGAGCGCTTCAGCCCGGAAAATGAAAAGCTTATCCCGCGTTATGCCTATTTCCCCTTTGGCGGTGGACCGCGTGTGTGCATTGGCAACAGCTTCGCCATGATGGAAGCGCAGTTGATTCTGGCGACGATTGCCCAGCGTTTCAGCCTGTCATTGATGCCGGATCAGGCCGTCGAGATTGATCCGCTGGTGACGATGGGCCCGAAGCACGGCCTGCGGATGCGCGTGAAGGTGCGGCAAACGATTGTCGCGCATCAGCCGTAGGGCAGCGACCGGCCAGCCACCCATCGCAAACGCAACGAATCGAATACACTTCCTAACAATGTGCAGACAACCCACACCGGGTTGTGTTATACAATGAAATCAGATGCCGAATCCGCGACGTCTGAGAGCGAAAGGAGGCCAGTCATGTTCCTCGCCATTTCACTTAATCAACCCATTTGGGGGGATGTCATGGCGCTGTGCCCCACCTGCCAGACGCGGACGCGGTTCAGCTATGCGGGCGAACAACGGTGGCCGCGCCATGTGGCAGAAGCTGCCGGGCTAGAGCCAGTCGTCCGCCTGTGGCACTGCCAGCGCTGCCGCACCACAATCAGCGAATGCGACCTGCACCAGTGATGCCTGTAACCTGAGAAATTCAAGAGAAAAAACATCCGGGACCTTGCCTGACCGGATGTTTGCATTTAGAGTCCTGCCTCTGCGATCATCAAATACTTCTCTCAAAATTAAACGAAAATTTGATACGACATTAACTCTGGGAAGATCTTTTGCTTTTACAATGAAGCCTGATTTGATCGGGAGTTGGATGAGAGAAGCGATGTACAGCAAAGCAGATTTGCATATCCATACCCATATTTCCGACGGCCTGATGACCCCGGAAGCGCTGGTCGAGCATGTGGCGTTCAAGACCGATTTGAAGGTGATCGCGGTGACCGATCATGACGCGGTGGAAGGGGCACATATCGCCCGTGCCTATGCACAGCAGTTTGCGGCGGATTTTCGCGGGCTGGAAGTGGTCATCGGCGCGGAAGTCTCCTCGGCTGACTGCGATATTCTGGCCCTGTTTATCGAACGCGATATTCCATCCGGCCTGAGCGCGGCGGAAACTATCGCGCGTATTCACGCCCAGGGCGGCCTGGCCGTTGCAGCCCATCCATTTGCCTTTATGCTGCCGCTGGTGGGGATTTCGGGCATGACGGGCGCCCGGCGGTTGATTCAGAAACTGCCGTTTGACGCGGTGGAAGCTCGCAATGCCACCCCCACCGAGCTGTTCACCAATCCGCTGACCCATTTCATCAATCGACGGGGACAGAATCTGCCGGAAGTTGGCGGCAGCGACACCCATTATCTGCCCACGGTTGGCAGCGCCCACACGATCTTTCCCGGCACCACGGCCCAGGACCTGCGCCGGGCACTGGAAACGGGGCAGGTGCGTGCGGGTGGGCACATTTACAACCCTCTGCTGATTTTTAATCTGGCCTTTGATACCCTGTTCAACCGGCTGCCGGTGAAGAAGGTTCTCAACGCGCCGCTTGGCAGCCACGCCGACTAGCTGGCATGACGCAGTCACCGCCGTTTCTGCTACAATAGCGCGATAACGGAGGTGTCTATGCTGCGACGATTGCTGCTCTATCTCTCGAATGCTGCCTGGGCGCGCAACATGGCGACCCGCTGGGGCGTGGCCCGGCGTGTGGCGCTGCGCTTTGTTGCCGGCGAAACCATGTCCGAAGCGGTAGAAGCCACTCGCCGCCTGAATGAGCAGGGCCTGCTCGTGACGCTCAACTATCTGGGCGAAAGCGTCACCAGCCCCGAAGACGCCCAGGCGGTCGTTGCCACCTACCAGAACCTGCTGCAACAAATCCACGATCAGCACCTGCAAGCCAGTGTGTCGATCAAACCCTCGCATCTGGGCCTCGATATTGATGAAGACCTGTGCCATGCCAACCTGAAACAGATTCTGGCAACGGCTGAGCCCTACGACATCCCCATAACCATCGACATGGAAGGCAGCAACCATACGGATATGACGCTGCGCCTCTACCGCCGTCTGCGCGATGCGGACGGATTTAACCAGGTCGGGACCGTGATTCAGGCCTATCTGTACCGCAGCGAAGAGGATATGCGCCAGCTTGCCAGCGAGAACGCGCATATCCGGCTGTGTAAAGGGGCGTATCTCGAACCGCCGGAAATCGCTTTCCCCGATAAAGCCGCTGTGGACGCCAACTACATCAAGCTGGCCGAGCAATACCTCACCGGGTCGGATGCGGCCTATCTGTGCCTTGCCACCCACGATGAAGCCATGATTCAGGGCACCGAAGCCATCATCCGCCAGCACAGCATCGCGCCGGACCGCTATGAATATCAGATGCTGCTGGGCGTGCGCACCGACCGTCAGGCAGAACTGGCAGCTGCGGGTTACAAGATGCGCATCTATGTGCCCTTTGGCGAGGCATGGTATCCGTATTTTGTGCGCCGTCTGGCTGAACGTCCGGCTAATGTGCTGTTCTTCCTGCGGATGCTGGTCGGCAGGTAAACGTTTTCACCTAAAGGGAAGCTTATGGAACCAGCGGTTCAGGCCCGCTATCACGATGCGATTCTCACCGAAGCCATGCGGCGCTATGGCATTGCGGAAGGGGACATCCACCTGCTGGATGGCTTCGAAAGTTTCATGTACGCCTATGAGCGCGCCGGGCAGTCTTTCATTCTGCGCATTGGCCACAGCCTGCGCCGCAGTGTTGATCTGATTCAGGGCGAGGTGGACTGGCTGAATTATCTGGCGGCGGGTGGTGTCAGCGTGGCGGCAGCGCATACGTCGTTACAGAGTGAACTGGTCGAATGCATTGACGATGGGCAGGGTGGACAGTTTCTGGTGACAGCCTTCACCAGAGCGCCGGGCCGGTCACCGGAAATTGCGGACTGGCAGCCCCCACTATTCGAGGAATATGGCCGGATGATCGGCAGGATGCACCGGCTGACGCAGGCCTATCAACTGCCCGACCCGGCCTGGAAGCGATTCGAATGGGACGCGCCAGGCATGCTGGATATTGACGACTGGCTGACGGCGGACCACGACGCGATCCGCCGTCAGTACGAGCCGTTGAAGGCGCATCTGTTTGGCCTGCCCAAAGACGACGCCACCTATGGATTGGTGCATCAGGATGCGCACGGCGGCAACTTCTTCGTCGATGATGCGGGCACACTGACATTTTTCGACTTTGATGACTGCGCCTATACCTGGTTTATCAACGATATTGCGATTGTGCTGTTTTATGCCCTCAGCTGGTCGCATGTGGAGCCCGGCTTTACCCACGACTTTATGCCGCCGTTTCTGCGGGGTTATCGTGCGGAAAATCAGCTGGACGCGCGCTGGCTGCCGGAGATTCCGCATTTCCTGAAGCTGCGCGAAATCGACATGTACCTGCGGATTCTGCGGGATTTCGAGGATTATGAGGTGGACCGGTGGGCAGCGCGCTTCATGCACGGTCGTCGTGCACGAATCGAACAGGGCGTCCCTTATGTGGAATATGATTTTGCGTCGCTGACAGGGCTGTTGTAAACAGAAGCGGCTCGGAATTGATCTGTCTTAGAGCGTCGCACATTGATGACGCCTCGGACGCAGCACGCTGCGTCCCTACTCAGTTCATCAACAGTAATAAACATGCGTGAATAGGGGCGATTCGCGAATCACCCCTACAGAACGCTGCATCTTTGTGGATTTCTTTGGGGAATTTATGTTAGCGCGTGCGCACCCCGCCACGCAGATAATCGGCTTCGTCGCTGATGACAAACGCAATCACCTGCGCGACGCCGGGCGGCAGGCCATAATTGGCGGCGGCAAAGTCATGCGCCTCTTGTTCCGGGCGGCCTTCCTTGCGCGCGGCTTCGACATCGACGCTCAATTTCATGTCGGTGATGATGTTGCCGGGGTAAATGGTGTTGACGCGGATGCCTCGTGAGGCCAGATGGCGGTCGAGGGTCATCGACAGACCGTTGGCGCCGCCCTTGCTGGAACCATAGGCCAGTGATGAACTGCCGCCGAACACCCCCGCGCCGGACGCGACCACGACAAACACGCCATTCCCTGCCGCTTCGAGCAGCGATGTCGTGTACTTGGCGCACAGGAACGGCCCCACAACGTTGATGTCGAGCGTCTTTTCGAAGTCTTCCAGCGGGAATTCTTCCGGCTGCAAATGCGGCCCCAGCAGCACGCCAGCGGCGCAGACCACCTTGTTCAGCTTGCCATGCTTCTCGCGGATAAAACTGGCAAGTGCCTCGACCTGTTCGGCGCTGCGCACATCGAGGTGGTAAAAATCGGCCTGGCCACCATTGGCGCGGATACCGGCTGCGGTGGTCTCGCCGCCGTCTTTGTTGAAATCCGCAATGACGACGGCTGCGCCACGTTCTGCGCACAGCTCGGCGGTCGCCTTGCCGATGCCCTGCGCGCCGCCGGTAATCAGGATGACATTGCCGGTGAGTTCAAGAGGGTATGACATGATGGATTAGTCCTTTGGCTGAAAAATAAAACTATAGGTTTACTGGCGAATGGGAATATTCAGATCATTGAGTTTGCCGACGACGAAATCGCGCGCCTGCACGACATCGTTGTAATCCTTCAAATGCTCGATGAGCGCATAACCATCGGGCAGCAGCGCCTCGAACCGCGTGAACAGGGTGTCCCAGTCCATCAGGCCGGTGCCGGGCAGCGCTTCGCTGATATGGACCACCAGCGGCGCATCGGTGACCACATCCTTCAGATGGGCGGTGGAAATGTACGGCCCCAGCACATCGAAGACGTGATTGATAACGGCGGTGGTGTTGTACGCATCCTTGAAGTTGGTGATAAAGTTCACCAGATCGGCGTTGACCTTGATCCATGACGAGCCGGTGCGCTCGATAATGTGGCGGATCGTTTCGGCGTCGCTGAGGGTGGTGGTGGCGTGGACTTCGAGCGTCATCGGCACCTGATGTACTTCGCAGGCTTCGGCAATTTCGCTGAGGCTGCGCACCAGCCGGTCGCGCGTTTCGGGCGTGTAATTATCCGGGTGTGGCCCCCATTGGCTGGTCGGGTGCATACTGGTTGGCCGAAGTGAAGCGGTAACCGCGCCAAGTTCGGCGGCTCGCTGGATGATATTGCGTCCGATGCGCACCGCTTCGCGCCGTTCGTCATCATCCGGGCCAATGAGAGAGGGGTAACTGCCCCAGAACTGGACGATCTCGATATTGTGTTTATCTAAAATCGCTTTGGTCTTCAGGGCATCATCCAGGCTTTGTTCCAGCGGGTCGCCGGAATAGTGCAGCCCCATGCCCGTAAAACCCAGTGCCACAATTTTTTCTGCTACTTCATCGGTAAGGTTTTGCCACCCGCCGAACCATTCATCTACCCCGCCCAGCCGCATGATGTTTCTCCTTCGCGGTACGAATTATAATTTATATTTCGTGACCGATTATAGCACCGCTGCTCATTGCGTCCATAGACCCATACTGCATATGGTCTGGTCTCGACTCATGACGTCACAAGTTGATGGCGTTCTATGCTTTTGTGGCACGCTGCGCCCCTACGGTGTTTTCGGGTTGCGGGCGGCCAGCACATTGTCGAAGTAGTCTTCAAGAATGGGCATCAGTTCAGGATGCGAGAAGATATACAGCTTGTCGGCGCGGATGGCGTCGAAGGTCAGGTCGATAAACTGGTCGACGGGCATGGCGTGACGGTGGCTGTCGAGCCGCATCTGCCGCATCCGGTCGATCTCTGGCCCGGTTTGTTCCGCATCGTTTTTCAGGATTTCCGGGCGATTACGGCCAGCCTGCATGATGTCGGATTTGACATAGCTGGCGGCCAGTACGGAGACTTTGATCTGCGGGTTGACGTGAGCCAGCTCATAATAGAGCGACTCGGACAGCGAGACGACCGCGCGTTTGGTCATCGCGTAAATGCTGCCCAGGTTGTAGGCGGCGGCGAACGCCATAAACGAGGCGTTGTTGATAATGTGGGCCTCGGTGTTTTGTTCGAGCATGATGGGCACGAAGTATTTGATGCCGTGAATGACACCCCGGATATTGACGCCCATCACCCATTCCCAGTCTTCAAGGGTGTGCTCCCACATATAGCCCAGCGTGGTGACACCGGCATTGTTGAACAACAGATGCACCCCACCGAAATGGTCGATGGTCTGCTGTGCCAGCCGTTCGACATCTTCCGGCTGCGCAACATCGGTCTGGACGACCAGCGTGGATGCGCCCTGAGCTTCCAGCGCCTGCTGAACCGGCAGCAGGGTTTCGGTCTTGATGCCGGCCAGCACCACCTTCATGCCTTCGGCGGCACAGTGTAGGGCAAATGCCCGTCCGATGCCGCTGCCTGCGCCGGTAATGACGGCCACCCTGTCCTTGAATACCTGCATGACTGCTCCTTTAATGACTGATGGATGCTGGCGCAATCATACCATTCCTCAGCCGGGTGAGGGGTAAGTGCCGATGTCGGCGTTATTCCGGTGTGTCGGGCAGTTGTTCGAGGTGGTATGGCAGGTGCATTATGATGCTGGTGCCTTCCCCTTCCACACTGTTGACCACGATTTGTCCACCCAGAAGCAGGACGTTTTCGCGCACGATGGACATGCCGAGTCCTGTACCCTGAAAATCTCGCGTGTTGTCCGCGCGATGGAAGGGATCAAAAATGCGTTTGAGGTCATTTTTGGGGATGCCGATGCCGGTATCGCTGATGCGAAAGCGGACGATGTCATCCTGCCGTTCAATTTCGAACATCACCTGGCCACCTGCGGGCGAGTATTTCACCGCGTTCGACAGCAGATTGATCAGGATACGCTGTAACACCCGCGAGTCCAGGTGTGCGGCATCGAGGGCGCCCAGTGTGGAAAAGGTAAATTGATGTTGTTCGGTAGCGTTCAGCTGCGCCTGTTCAAAAATCTGCTGGCATAATTTTTTAAGGTCAATCTGCTCGGGCTGGTAATCAATGCGGCCAGCCTGTGCCTTGCTTAAACTGAGTACATCTTCCAGCAACAGGGCCATGTATTCGGCCTGCTGGTGGATGCGGGATAAATGCTCCAGGCGCTGCTCACGCTGGAGACGACCTTCGTAGCGCTGCATCATATCGCTGGATGTCAGGATAACGGCCAGCGGGCTGCGGAAATCATGCGAAACCATCGCAATAAACTGTTCCTTGAGCGTCAGCAGTTCGCGTTCTTTTTCATACTCGAAATGCTCAAGTTCATGCTGAACCAGACGGTCTTTCAGGGCGGCATATTCCGTGATATCGCGGTTGACGGCCACGACGCCGGTTGGGTTGTGGTTGGTATCATAGATATATGAGACCGATGCCATCACGCGGATTTGATGGCCATCACGGTGAGATTGCCACACTTCGCCGTGCCAGTTTCCGACTTTTTTGAGTGCTTGCAACATGTCGTCCAGGCTTCCATCAATCGCTTCGGTGCGCAGGATGGTTGCAATCGGATGGCCAATGACGTCTTTTTCTGCCCGTCCGTAGATGGTTTCGGCGGCCTTGTTCCAACTGTGAATAACAAAGTTCAGATCGGTGGCGATGACCGCATCAGATACATTCTCCAACAGGCTGGCCTGATAGTGGGCGCGGTCTTCGGCAGCCTGACGCGCCGTGCGCAGGCGCAGGGTGGTGATGCCATAGCCGAGGTCCCCGGCCAGTTCGTTTAGCAGCTGAATTTCATCCGGGTTGAATCCTTCCGTCGAGCGAGAGTAGACACACAGGACACCGTAAGTGTTGCCACTGTTCTGAACCGGCAGGGCGATGATCGATTCGTACCCCAGACGTGCCGCTTCTTCGAGACAGGGGGCAGGCTGATTCGAAAGGAGGCGCATCACCTGTGGCGCGCTCGTTCGAACAGCCTGTTCAATCAGGGACTGCACACATGATGGGTCTGGCCGGACAATTAACGGGTTGGGCGTGAGCAGGCGCGGGCGTGTGACGGCAAATGCAGGTTCGACCGTGCCAGTCAGATCAAGCGCCGTGCCATACCATGCGGCAACATAATCGCCTGCATCGGTAATGTGGGCGCATATCTGGCTGAGTAAATGCCCTTCGTCATTGGCTCGCACCAGCGTCTGGTTACATTCACTGAGCACATGATAGGCACGATTGAGGCGAATCAGTGCTTCCTCCGCTTGACTGCGGGCGATGTCGGCGCGGCGGATTGCCAGCGCAACAGCACTGATGAGGACGGTAAACACCAGCATGCTGGAGAGGACGAGCAGGTCAAACGTGATGGATAGATCATAGGCGCTGAATTGTGCGCCGGTGCGGATCAACCAGCCCAGAATAACGGGCGCAAAGATCGTGGTTGGCAGCAGCCAGCGCGCCAGCAGACCGCCCGGCCCATCTTCGTTAAAGATGGCGACGAAGCCTTTGTCTGATGTGGCGGCCAATGTGCCCAGGCCCAGCAGCAAGAAAGCGATTGCGGTGTGCAGGGCCATTGTGCTGAACAGAAATATGCTGTACAACGAGTCTCTGCCAAACAGATAGCCCATCGTTGCCAGCAGACTGCCAAACACAACCAGGGTGACCAGAGCCTGCCCGGCCCGGTAACGCCGTCTCTGAGCCAGCAGCAGGAATGCACTGGTTATGATCGCAAAATTCAACGCGGTTGCGGGGGACATGCGACCAGGGAAATTGCTCTCAGCGGTGGCCGGGTCTGCCAACAGCAGCTCATCGATACCGATATTCACATTCAAGATGTATTCGCTGAGTGTCAGGCCGCTGATGATAAGCGGAACGACGATCAGCCAGCGGATGGCTGTACGATAGCCCGGTGTGCTTTCGGGCAGTGTCAGCAACCAGAGTGTCAGGCCGCTCAAGATAAAACAGAGAGCGGTATTGACTTTCATGGTTGCGCTGCCCGCGATGAGGTTGCGGAATAGCGAAATATTGAACAGCCAGCCGGATAAACCAACCAGACCTGCGGTGATCACGATGCCTGCACATATTCGTGCGGCCCGAATAAAGAATTGCCGGGATGGCGCGGGCAACTGCCAGTAAAAGCGCCTTTGCATTTTTAGCGACCAAATTTCCTGATGCCACTGATTAAAACGTGCATCATAAACTTACACTGGGGTAAGGTCATTATAATACAGAATGCCTGTAGCAAAAGCGCACCCGGCGCTTCATCAAGGGGCGTGGCCTGATGGCGGGGGATAATCGTCTGAAAGGGCGTATCGCTGACGGAGGGCAAGCGTCCAACAGCGGGGTACGCTTCGCCTTATCCTATTGTTCGTTTCTGGAGATGAGGAGGAAAGTTATATGAAATGGTTAGTCATGGTGCTGCTTTTGCTGGGGGTCATCCCCGCAACGGTCGCACAGCAAAGTGCTCCACCGCTGATCGTATGGTCCTACGATGGCGGCTTTTTACAGGTCTATGATGGTACCAGCATGGCACCGCTGGATACCTGCGCGCCCACTGGCGATACCTACACCGGGTTTCCCATCACGTTTTCGCCGGACGGCAGTCATTTTGCCTATCTGGGTTTGACCAACAATCTGTCGCGCATTTATGTGTGCAACGTACAGGGTCGGACGCTGGTTCCAGTCGCCGGGCAGGAAGCCGAGAAAATACGCTCGATGCCGGCATGGTCACCGGATAATCGTCGGATGGCCTGGAATCAGGTGAATGCGGATGGCAGCAACCTGCAAACCATCGTCTACGATTTCGAGCTTGGCGCGGGCCAGGTTGTGTACGAACGGGCCGAAACTTCTGCCGCGTTTGTGGTGCCCAACATTGCATGGGGCGCGTCGGGACTGGCCCTCTACGACATGGTGCGGCTGTCTGCCGAACAGAGTCAATCGTCGGTGACGTTCATCAACCCGGATTCAGGCGAAGCGCGCAGTATCACGCTGGATGATGTGTTTGGGCTGGTCGGTCAGTGGGCCACGCAAGGCGGCGCAAGCTACTTTGTGTTGTCCGATGCCGGTACGCTGACGGCGATTGACCCCAATACGGACGCCGTTGTGACCCTGCCCGGCAGGCTGGAAATTTACAATTCGATGGCGGGTGATGCGTCGCTGGGGTTATCGTCGCTCGAAGGTGAATGGGCCGTTTTTGGGCTGGATTTCAGCGGGGCGCTGGGCATTGGTCAGAGCGAAGCCAGCGTGACAATTGCGCCTGACGGACAGCGGATCGCGTTTGTCACCTTCGAGAGCTATCCGTATGGCGGCAAGGTTTACGTGATGAGCAGCTTCGACTCATTCCCGTATCAGGCCACAGCCATCCCCGGTCTGGATTCGGCAGGTTATGGCGAAGCAGGGGCTTTGTATGTGTTCTGGGGGCCGACCGCGCTGCGCATCCGCGAGTAGCGTCAGTTGAACGAGGACGGTGGTCAGGGTGTGGCCGTCGCTGTGCCCTGATCGCCGCTTTATTTGGGCGTCCATCGTCAACATGCCGGTTGCTTGACACACATAACGCATTTCTGCTACCTTGTTGGAGGAGTGTGGCAATACGCAACAGGATGATGTTATGGTGAATGATTTGCTGGCCGAAGGTGAAGACGCGGTATTGCCGCTGGAAGATGCGCGGACAATCGCACGTTTCTTTCAGGTGCTGGCAGACCCCACGCGTGTGCGCATCGTCAAGGCGCTGGCAGAAGGCGAATGGTGCGTATCTGACCTGACACAAGCCCTGGGCATGGACCAGCCCGCTGTCTCGCACCAGCTGAAGTATCTGCGAGAGCTAAGACTGGTCGACTGGACGAAGCAGGGTCGTCATGTCTACTACACCCTGTCCGACAAGCACATCCACGATATTCTGTTGAGCAGTATCGAACACCTGGAATGCGAAAACCCGGCCAGCCACCGCCTGCCGGGTTGATGGATATTCATTTTTCTGTGGCGCGTTACGCCAGAACAAAATCCTCTTCAGTGCACACCCGCAAGGCGCCTGCCAGTTCATGACCGATAACCGCCGCACCATTTTTGAGTTCCAGTTCAATGGGACCGTTAAACGGCGCGCGTGAAATCAGGCGGAAGGGTGTGCCGGGTCTGAGACCGAGGCTGTCGAAGTAGCGCAGTTTTTCCTCGTCATGCGTGTTGACACGGCTGATGACAAACGCATGGCCGGGGTCTGCTTCGTTAAGTGGGCTGTCGGTCACGCGTGGCATGTGACCTTCCTGCGTGGGGATCGGTTCGCCATGGGGGCAGCGGCGGGGATGTCCAGCCATTTTGTCCATGCGATTGACTACCGTATCGCTGACGACTGCGCCCAGCTCGTCGGCAGAATCATGAACCTCGTGCCAACCAAAGCGCATCACATTGACCAGAAAGCACTCGACCAGACGGTGTCTGCGAATACTCTGGAGTGCTTCTTGTTCGCCAGCGGTTGTCAGGCAGATGCCTTTGTACGGTTCGTGCTCCAGGTAACCGCCTTCTTTCAGGCGTTGTACCATTCGCGTGACTGCCGGGGCTGAAACTGCCATGACTTCGGCCAGCGCCGAAGTGGAAACGTAGGGATCACCGTTCTGGTAATACGCCAGCCGATATGCTTCGGCCAGGTATTCCTGCATCGCGTTACTCAATGTCATGTTTGGCCAGCCTGCCTGAATTGCCCAAAAACAATATTTATCACAGATATTATAAATAATAGCCCAAGGTGTGAAAACTTTTCAAGTGTTAACTTGTGTTAAATTCAAATTTGACGCTTTGGAATTCCTTAAGTCCAGCTTAACAGGTAGGCAAGCAGCGCCGCCAGGTCTGCCGGATCGACCGTTTTGACGAGTTGATGATCGCCGGGCAATGTGAACACATCCAGCAGCGTTTCCGCAGAGCCATCATGAAAGTAAGGCGCGCTCAGCCACAGGTAGCGCAGTGATGGCGTATCGAACATCAGGCCCCGGTTTTCACGCTCCGGGTCACCCGTGCCGACATTGTGCGATTGAAAATCTGTACCGGCTGCCCCGGCATGGCATGCGTCGCAACCCTGCTCCTCGAACACCTGCCTGCCTTGCTCCAACAGCGTTTCGTCGAACGTGTTCGGGTTGCCGGGGGTGGGCAGCGCCAGCAGATAGGCCGCCAGCACATCCAGATCAATCGACAGATTGGCGTGCGGGTTGCCGTTCGGCTCATTAATCGGAAAGTCTTCGATCAACCCGGTGCCCGCCTGAAGCGCCCGGATCTTCAGTTCGACATCCTGTATTTCGTCCCATGTGCCGGACCATGTATAAGGCGCGGTTTCGATCAGGTTATACAGCGGTGGTGTGTTGCGTGGGCCAGCGCGGAAGCCTTCCCAGGTGCGTCCATCGGGCAGACCGTCAAAATGGCAGTTGGCGCAGCTCAGCCAGTGATCTTCGCTAAGGCGCGGGTCGGTGGCGTTGTGGAACAACTCTGCGCCCAGCAAAATGTCATTCGAGATCGTTGGTGTGCTGATAGGCAGCACGTCGATAGCCTGCGCCTGACTGGTTTCGACGACCGTGATGGTGGCGTCGATGGCATTGTGGACAAACAGATAGGTGTTATCGCGGTTGAGCTGCAAGCCGCGTGGGTTGGCCCCGACCGGGATATGCGCACGGGCCAGCCCGGTTGCCAGATCAATAACCGAGACATCGTCGCTGCCTGCGTTGGCGACATACAACCAGTTGCGAAATGGATCAACGGCGACTGCGAACGGCATGTTCACCGGACGATCCGCCGTGCTGAGGTTGATGCGCCGTTCTGGCAGGGCGATCAGGCCGCGCAGGTCGATCTGGTTGACGACCGGGAAGACGGTGGTATCAAATGTCAGGGCACGGTTGTCCGCATTGCTGCGTGTTTGCGGCAGGTAGGCGATGCCGCGCTGGACATCAATATCGATTCCCTGTGACAGAGCCGTATCCGCGCCGGTACTGGTCTGGTCGATGACCTCATTGCGCGGCAGGTAAACGAGGCTAATGTCCCCGCTCCACAGGTGGATAACGTACAGAAAGTCACCCCACAGCGCGAGTCCGGCGGGGCTGTCAGCCACCGGGATACGTCGGGCGACTTGCTGCGCCGCCAGATCAACCTCGACCACTTCGGCGCTGCCCCCCAACGAAACAAAGGCGCGATTGTTGGCGTTGCTGATAACCGCGTAGGGCAGCGTGCCCGTGCCCATCGGAATGGTCGACAGCAGCGTGCGCGTGGCCACATCGACGACGGCGAGGGTGTCTTCGCCGCGCAGGGTCACCAGCGCCAGCTCGTTATCCGGTGTGAGCGCGACTGAACGTGGGTCGCTGCCGACCGGAATTTCCTGAATCAGCTGGGCCGCATTCGGTGTAAAGACATCGACAAACGACAGGGTGTTGTTGAGCATGTTGGTGACCAGCAGTGTCCGGCCATCGGTTGTCAGCGTGAGGCTGTCGCTGATGAATGTACGCGCCAGCCGATTGTCCGGCATGGCGTACAATGGCATGGGCGTTGGTTCCTGCACCTGCGCGCGGACAATCACGCCGACCAGCAGCGGCAGCAGCCCAACAATGACCCACAGCACCCGTCGCATAAATTCTCCCTCAGTTCAACGTCAGCAAACGATCATACAGAATTGTGAACGTGCGCGTCTGAATCTGGCGTTCGCCACCGGCATCGATCCCAGTGACTGCAAATGTAATCGTGACCGGATCGGCGGCGGCAGGACCATTGAGGCGGGCATCCACCTCGACATTGGGAAAGGCCATATTCAGGTTGGTCGGGTTGTGCTGGAAGCTGAAGGATGCCCCACTCACGGGCAGCGGTCCGGAGCGCAGCACATACCCCGGTATCGTCACCGTATGATCAACGGCAGTATTTGTCCAGTCTTCAGGGATGCGGAAATTGAAGTTGAAGGCCAGCGCCCCCGGAATCTCGAAGTCCTGACGCGTATCGTTCCAGTCAATGCGGCTGGCATCCGGCGGCACAACGTAGACATTGAAGCGCCCGTCTTCGGTGCCGAGGACATCCCCCTGCGGGTACGGTGGCTGTACAGGCCCGGCAGACGACAAACCGGTGTGCTGCACATCAATATCAATTGTCCAGATGCCCGGCTCATCAACTGCGAAGTCGTTGGCGGCATCATAATAATAGCCGATGGCGTTGGCAGTGCCGTTGAAGCGGCGTGTTTCGCCGGATGGTGATGTGATTTCGACAGACACATCCGAAGCCAGCGTTGGGGCGATCTGACCCGCAATTGCCAGCGTGTCGCCGATAGTGAGTACCTGACCGGGGCGGACGCCGGTTGGATGGAAGAACATGGTAATGGGTTCATCGCGGATGGTTAATAACGGGCCGCCATCTGGCCCACCGGCTGCGCCGCGATACGGCGGATAGACACGCGGCCCCAGTTCGTCACCCCGGTCGCTGATGGCGAAGGCGCTGGCGCCATAGATGGCCGTTTCGGTGATTTCGGCTTCGGCATTGCGCACGACCATGCCGCCGAACAGAAAGACAAAATCGCCCGGCATGTCGCCCATCAACCCGGAGCCAATCTGCTCGTTATAGGGGTCGTTGGTGTCCCAGTACAGCGGCAGGCCGGGGTCGTCCCCACCCAGCACATACTGGCGCACCGTCAGGCCGGGCCGCACCGCGCTGAAGTAGAGATAGGCTTCGCTGGACGGGGTTTGCAGCACCGGGTTATAGCCCGGCTGATTTTCACTGACCATGAACACCGGCAGTTCATCACGGGCGATGCGGCGGTCGATGGTCTGGCCATCTGGCGCGACATAATCCGGCAGAGCGCTCTTCAGCCACTGCGCATAGGCACCGGTCGTGTCCTGTGCGGTCAGGCCGGGCTGCACCGTGTTATCGCTGTCGGCGGCATACCACAGTACATCACCGGAATGATATGGATAGCTGAGGCGCAGCGAGTCATCATCTGGCCCATACAGCCGCGTCGTAAACCAGGCCGGGCGTATGCCGGGATAATAACCACGCAGCCCGCGACGGCCATGCGCGATCAGGTCGGCTTCCGGGCTGGCGATCACCCCGGCGCTGCGATGACTGCCGGCCCACAGCCGCCCGCTGTCATCGGTATAGCGCGCTTCATAATCGACCACATATTCACCGGGCGTTGTAAAGTCGAAGCCTTCACCCGAAAAATAGCCGTTGCGGTTGGCCTGCCCGTTGATAACGTGTTCGATCATCGGGCTGCCATCCAGCGGGTAGATGCGGGCCGTAATGGTGACATCGGCGGCAGCGCCCGGTGTGACCTGCAACCCCGCATAGAACGTGTCACCCACCTCGAACGGCGTGCCGGACATCACCCCCGGCATCAGGTCGAACAGTTCCGCGATCAGCACTTCATAGGTGCCGCCGCCCTCGTAGCGATTGCCCCACACATCCGCGATTTCGCCCTGCATGTCGATGGTGTAGAGGCCGTACTGCGTGAACTGGAACCGCGTAAAAATCGGGTTCAGCGTCGTTAGACGATAGACATCCACCGGCGACTGGGTGCCAAAACGGGCGCGCTCATCTTCCGTGTCGGTTGACAGGCGGCTCTGGAACAGCGTCGAGCGCCCCAGATCATCCAGCGTGCCGTCCGGCCTCGTGACCTTCACGGCGAGTTGACCGCCGGGGAAGTCGAACGGGATCAGCGGCGCGCCGGACCGGTCGTAGCTGTTGGGTAACTGGCTGACGATATACGGTTCCAGCGGATAGCGTAACGCCTGCTCACTGGCCGGGTCGGCATAAGGCGGCAGGATATAGGTCGGGTTGTTGAAGTGTACCCGGTTGGAAAGCGCGGCCTGCGCCTGATCTTCCTGCGCCAGCACACCGCGGCTGCCCTCGCTGGGGTGGTCATAAAACAGGCTCCAGACCAGTTGTTTGGCGGGCAGGTCGCTTTCATTGACGGTCAATATCACCGGCAGGCGGGTTGCTGTGGTCGAGAGGTCGTCGTCGCCCGTACCGAATAAGCCATTATCGCGCCAGCGGAAACGCTCGCCATCAGCGATCTGGCCGTAGCCCGCAAACAGCAAACCATAGACGCCGGGGGGCAGGTTTTCCGGCAGGGTCAGGTCAAAATCAAGCCCGAACGCCAGTGCATCATCGAGCCGCAGCACCTGTGGGGCCGGGACGATGGTTTCGCCCAGGGCAAAGTTACTGCGCAGGTTATCGACCGCCAGCCCGCTGGGAGTCAGCACGGCGGACCAGCCATTATTGCTGTTGATGCCCCCGGTGGCTTGCTGACCATCTGCGCCGATGATGGGTTGCAGCGCCAGTTGGCCGACCATGCTCACGCCGACGAGGGTTTCCGGCAGGTCCGGCACATTCAGGTTCACGTCGAGCTGCATCCGCAGGTTGTCGCCTGCCGCAAAGTCCAGCGTGTTGATGCGGCCATCGGCTGTCCAGTTGGATGCCCCCTGCGCCACTGGCCCGGATGCCGTAAACCGAATCGGATTCGCGATGCGGCTATCCGGCGGGTAAACGATACCGTCGGCTTCTTCCACCGCCTGGATGGATTGCATAATGGCAATGGTGGTCAGGGCGCTGCCGTCGGCGTCGAGAAATTCAAATCGCTCCAGAAACGCCTCGTCCAGTTGCGCCCCCAGCACCGAACGCAGTGGCTGTAATGGCAGACGGAACTCGACGGCGTCAGCTGCTGTTTTGGAAACCGCCAGCGTGCCCAGGTCGGCTTCCAGTGGGCTGAGGCGTGACCATGTCGCGGCTTCTTCCGGCAGGCGCGGGTCGAAGGCCGCCCGATAGACCGCCCCTTCCAGTTGGAAAAAGACCGTCATTTCGCTGTAATCTTCGGGCACATCGTCCAGTGCCAGCGCCATATACACGGATTCCTGATTGTGGATGGCGTAGGCTGTGCGGCCCCCGGCACGCAGGACCAGCCCGGCAGGATAAGCCGTCCAGTCATCGAGCGAACCGTCAATCAGTATCTGGGTGGAGGCTGTCGTTGCGGCAGCCTCCGCCGGAAAATCACCATAAATGATAGTGCCCGGCCCGCCCGGCAGCGAACCCGGCTGGTTACGAACGTTGTTCGGGATGTTGTCGGCGGGGCTGATCCAGAAGGGCGTGTTGCCCGGCCCGAACAGGCGCGCTTCAAAGGTGCCGGTCACACCGGCCTGAGCATAGGCGACATCCCCGGTATAAAGGTTACGCACGGCGACCTGCGCGCTGGGGAAAACCGCCCCGGTTGCCCCGGTAATGGTTACCGTGCCAACGGCGTCCGGCGGCCCCACCGTGATCAGTGCTGCCACAGGCGGATCACCGGGCTGCGGAGGGCTGTCGTTCTGCGCCAGGACCACCGCGCCGCCGATCAGCAGCGTAAGGACGAAAATCAGGAAGCGCCGCACGTTTTCTCTCCTGAAAGCAAGTGCATACAGTTTGGAGTATAGAAAATGCAGTTTACTCTGTCAATTTTCGCGGCGGCATGTGCAGACATTGTAACATCTGCGAGCTGATGAATGATCGCGGTGCATACTGCTGCTTGAGACAGGGCAGATTACGTCTGCTGCATCAATGCCTCGACCTCGCGCCGCTGGGGCATGCTGGGGGCGGTGCCCGGTCGGGTCACACACATGGCCGCGGTCGCGTTGGCAAAGGCAATCGCTTCGGCCAGCGGTTTGCCCTCCGCCAGTGCTACCGCAAGCCCGGCGTTGAAGGCATCGCCCGCGCCGGTGGTATCGACTACATCGACTTTATAGGTAGGCACTTCGCCACTGTCGGATTCGGTTGCCCACACCGCGCCGCGCGATCCGGCAGTCATCACCAGTGTGGGGCCGCCTGCCTGGACCAGTTGGCGCAGGTCATCCGGCACATCGTCGTAGAGCGTTTGCAGCTCGGTTTCATTGGGTGTGAGGAAGTCCGCCAGCGCCAGCGTGCTTTCGGGCAGGTGCGCCGCCGGGGCCGGGTTGAGGATGGTGGTGACGTCATGGTCCTTGGCGACCAGCAGCGCGTGGGCGACCGTATCCAGATCGATCTCCAACTGTACGATCAGGACATCCGCCTGGGCGATTTCCTCGCGGGCGGCCTCGACATCCCCCTTGCTCAGCGCCAGATTGGCCCCCAGCGCCACGACGATGGAGTTTTCGCCTTCATCATCCACCCAAATCGGGGCGACACCGGTTGCGTTTTCCGGGTCGCGCACCACATAGGCGGTGTTAATGCCTTCGGATTGCCAGGTCTGAATGGCCGTATCGCCAAATGAATCCGTACCGACCCGCCCGACAAAGGTCACAGTCGCGCCCAGACGAGCCGCTGCAACAGCCTGATTCGAGCCTTTGCCGCCCGGCCCGGTCACAAATTTGCGACCGTGGACGGTTTCTCCGGGGCGTGGCAGACGTTCCATATAGGTGGTCAGGTCCATGTTAAAGCTGCCGACGACGACGATTCGCGCTGTCATGTGCTGTGTTTGCCTCCTGTAGCTGCCACTGTGTCGCCGACATACTGTAGACGACCGTTTCAATATAATGATCGGATGTCCAGTCCAGCTGTGCGCTGGTGCCATCAATGGTATAGCCCAGCCGCTCCGGGATCGCCCGGCTGCGCTGGTTGGTGACGGCACAGCGGATTTCAACCCGGTCGAGTTTCAGCCGACCGAACGCATCGTTGGTCATGGCTCGGCAGACAGTGGTCATGATGCCGTTTCCCTGGTGGGCTTCATCCAGCCAGTAACCCAGTTCGGTAAACCGCCGGACATGGTCAATATAATTGTAACTGACCACGCCCACCAGCTGATTATGATACCAGATACCCACGTTCATCCCCTCATTACGGGCATGCTGGCGCAGGCTGGCGCGGATCAGCCGCCGGGTGTTGTCCAGGGTGCGCGCCCCATCCACCCAGGGCAGCCAGCCCCGCAGATAAGCACGGTTGCGTTCGATCAATTCGAACAACAACTGGCTGTGCCCTTCTGTCAACAGGCGCAGTTCCAGTTCCGGGCTGATCTCCAGATGAAACATGGTGCGGATGGCTCAGTCCAATAAGGCGTGATTACGGGCCACTTGCTCGTCAATCAGCACCAGCATATTGAGCACAGCATTGTTGTGGGTCGCCTCGTCCCGTTTGCTCAGAATAACCTCGCCGCGCCGGTTGTAAACGACCGGATACAGGTCCGGCACGGAATCACGGCTGCCGCGCAGCTTGATCGCCTCGTCATCATTACCGGTCAGGTTATCCGCAAAATCACGCGTTTTGTACTTGAAGGTGGCCTCGCCAAAGGCGTTCGTCTGTGCTACCCCCAGTGAATCGTCGGGTGAGTGTTCGTCACGGTCAAACAGCTCGACCCGCACATCCTTCAGCGGTTTTTTGGTTTCGCGCACAAGCAAACGGATAGTCGTTACGTAATCCATGATTTTAGCCCTTCCCCCATTGAGATGTTCTCAAAGTATAACAGCAATTTTATATCCAGGGAGGGGCCTGGCGGCACCGGTCAGCCAGTGGGCAGACGTTTATCGCCAAAGATGATTTACTGGTAGAATCACGATTGTATCCGGCACTTCGACGAAAGGAGCTATGATGCTTAAAAAGCTCGCTACGGTCATCGCCATCACCGTCGTCTGGTCAGCGGTTCTGCCCGCACAGGCCCAGTCTGCTGACAACTGGTATGCCTTCCTTTATAACGGAATCACGCGCCAGCTTTTGCGGGTCGGCATGGATGGTTCGTCGACTATGTTCGATCTGGGGGTCGGCCCGAATGTCTTTCTGGGCGGGCAGGACATGGCCTTTTCGCCGGATGGCAGCCGCGTGGCTTATTGCGCCAACCGCGCCAACCCGGATTCACCGCAGGGGGATACGGTCGTCGTGGTGCGCGATCTCGCCGCCGGGGCCAATATCATGGAGCTGCCATTGGGGGGCAGTATCGGCTGCCGGGTGACGCGCAGCGGGTTTAATGCGGATGCCTCACAGGTGGCGGTGAGCGTGGTGCGCTACTATCCGAACGCACCTGATATGGATACATCCGGTCCCATCTGGCGGCTGGCGGTGGTCGATGTGGCCAGCAGCAGCATTGTGGCCGAACTGAACAGCGAAAGCCCGGTGGTAGGTGCGGCAGGGGTGGCACCGAATGTGGCGATGCTGCCCGATGTCCGTTACTTCGATGGAAGCCAGGTAATTTTTGCCGAAGTGCCCTGGGGCATTGGTGGCGCGCCGGAATGGAACGCGTTCATCTGGCAGCCGGGTGCTGGCACACTTCAACTGGATACCACAGGTCGGTGGGGCAAGTCCGGCGTGTCGTTTCTGGCCGCGACCGGCGAACTGGTATGGCTGGATAACGACCCGAATTTGCCAGCCAGCACACCGGGCGGGCCGATCCCGACCTTTAATGTCGTCAAACTGGCGGATCGGGGCGGTGTGGAAAAAGTGATTTACCAGAACGGCGAATGGGTGCTGGTGAATACCCAGTTCATCAACGGTGGCGTGCAGCTTGGCGTACTGCTGCTGTCGACCTTTGACGCCGAGAATCCCGGCCAGCAGCAAAGCCGGTGGATCGCCCTGGGACGTGACGGCGCTGTCAGCGAACTGGCAGCAGGCACGACGTTTTCGCAGCTGGCGGGTGCGCCCGGCGGTGCGGTGCTTTTTGAACTGGCATTTAGCGCTGATTTCACCCAGCAGAGCTTTACACTGAGTCTGATCGGTGAACAGAACACGGTGTTGTGGCAGGCAGACGACCCCGGCTGGGAATTCGCCAGTGCGACTCCGGTAGCTTCACCGGTTGATTTACCGCCCTTCCCGGCAGCCTGACGAGGACGGAACCATGCAACCGGAAAACAACCAGCTTGTACAACGGGTGTTGCTGCGTGCGGCCACGGCGGCTGATGTGCCAATCTTTTTCGAGCACCAGCAAGACCCGGTGGCGCGGCATATGGCTGCTTTTGCGCCTGCCGATGCCGCCGACCGCAGCGGGTATCTGGCGCACTGGAACCATATCCTGAACGACCGCATGAACCTCGCCCGAACGATCCTGTATGACCAGCAGGTCGCCGGGCATATCCTCGGTTTTGAGTTGTTCGGCAAACGCACCGTTGGCTACTGGGTGGGGCGTGATTATTGGGGTAAAGGTGTGGCGACCCAGGCACTCGCGCAGTTTTTGCAATACGACGAGACCACACGCCCGCTGTATGCTCGCGCTGTCAAGGACAATGCCGGGTCGCTGCGGGTGCTGGAGAAATGTGGTTTCCGCATCATTGGCGATGACAGGGGGTTTGCGCATGCGCGGGGTGAGGACGTTGAAGAGTATATCCTCCAACTGGTAGAGTGATGTACCCGCCATGTGGATGAACCTTCGATGAAAAGCGGCGAACACGGTTGTGCCCCCCTTTGATCTATGCTATAACAGGATTATCACAATTCCAGATCACCTGTCGTAATCACGACGCACCCCATCCAATTAATCAGAATTAGCTATAACGCATTGTGATATCTACAGGACGTGTTTAACCCTGTAGGGAGACACGATGTTTGCGTTTTTCAAATGAGAGAAAAGGAGTAGTCAACATGTCACAGGCAAAATCTGGCGACAACGTCAAACTGCACTATACTGGCACGCTGAACGACGGTACCGTATTCGATTCTTCACAGGGGCGCGAGCCACTTGAATTTACGCTGGGGCAGAATCAGGTGATCCCTGGTTTCGAGAATGCCGTTGTCGGCATGGAACCCGGCGAATCGAAGACGGTGAATATCCCGGCGGATCAGGCCTATGGCCCGCAGCGCGATGATATGATCCTTGAAGTTTCGCCGGAAGAATTCCCGCCGGATGTGAACCCGAAAGTGGGCGACCGCCTGCAAATTCGCCAGTCCAACGGCGCGACCTTCCACGTCACCGTGCAGGAAATTACCGATACGTCAGTCAAGCTGGATGGCAATCACCCGCTGGCTGGCCAGGACCTGACCTTCCAAATCGAACTGGTCGAAATTGCGTCCTGATTAAACAGCAATAGCCCATTGCGGCAGGGTGCGTGGGTTACATGGGCACGAAGATTTCGAAGCCGAACATGCTGCCTTCCCCGTGCACACTGTGAAAACGCATCTTGCCGTGATGTCGTTCGATGATGTTTTTGACCAGATGTAACCCCAACCCGGTGCCATCAATCTTGATGGTTTCCTGTGTTTTGGCCCGGTAGAAGGGCTGGAACAGGCGTCCCTGCTGCTCCTCCGGGATGCCATAGCCATCGTCGATCACCTCGAAGAAAAACGTATCGTCCTCTTCCCACAGATGCATATGAATGGTGCCGCTGTCCGGCGTGTATTTCAGCGCATTGCTGACGAGGTTGGCAATCGCCTCGCGCATCTGGGCGGGGTCGCCTTTGATGTAGGCGGGGTACTGGGGGCAGTCGAGCGTGAACTGCTGGCCCCGGTGCTGCGCATGGAATTTTTGTGTGTCGTAGACGTGGCGGACCAGTTCTGTCAGGTCCACATCTTCGAGCAGCATCCCCTGCGCCATTTCTTCGATGCGCTGGAGGGACAGAATATCGCGGATAATCTTCTTCATGCGCGCGGCGGCGTCCTTGATGATCTCCGCCTGTTCGCGCTGTGTGGGGTTAAGCGGTGTGTCCAGCAGCAGGTCGGTAAACCCGGAAATTGATGTCAGCGGGTTGCCGAGATCGTGGGCGGCAAGCTGGATCATGTCCGTTTTGAGTTGTTCCAGCGCGCTGATCTGCGTGTACAGGTCTTGCAGCTCGGCAAGCTGCTGGCGCGTGGTGTCGTAAAGCTGGGCATTATCGACCGCCGCCGCGATGCGCGTGGTGATCAACTGGATAAATTCAAAGACCTCGGTGGTGAAGCGTTCCGGTTTGCGTGTTTCCAGGAACAACACCCCGATCAGCCGATCCTGCGACAGCAGCGGGATGGTCATCTGCGCCTGCGTGGTCGCGATCTGCACACGGTAGTCCGGGTCTTTTTTGACGTCCAGCACCAGTTCGGGTTTGCGTTCCTGCGCGACCCGACCGATCAACCCTGTGGGGGGACGCGGATAGCTGTAGAGAAACTCTGGCGGGTAATTGCCGATGATGGTGCCGGTATAGAGCTTGCCATCGCGGATCAGTTCAATGCCGCCTGCATCCGCCGCGCTCAGCCGAACCGCTGCGTCCAGGGCCATCGACAGCACATAATCAATATCCAGCTGATGCGTCAGTTCGGCGTCGATGCGCTGTAAGGTCGCCAACTGGGTGATGCGCTTTTCAAGCTCGGCTTCGGTCAGGTTGCGTTCGGTCATGTCTCGCATGACACCGGCCAGTCCAACCGGTTCACCTTTTTCCGTACGCAGCAGCGACACCATCTGCTCCACCCAGATGTCTTTGCCCTGTCGGTTGACCATCGGGGCTTCGATCAGCAGTTCATCATGCTGCTGGCTCATCACCCGTGCATACATGCTGCGTACATGGTCGCTCCACATCGGCGCGACAAATTTCTCGTAATGCTGGCCGATCATTTCACCGGGGGTGTAGTCAAGCAATTGTTGGGCGCGGGCATTGATGTAGGTAAACATCCCTGCGGCATCGAGTGTAAAGATTACATCGCCAAACGTATCGAGGAGACGCCCTGTCCCTTTCTCTGCTGCGTGTATTTCATTTCTACTAGCTGGCATGGCCTAGAATCCCCTCGCTGAACATTTCCAGCATACCATATTTGAGTATAACGCGCACCGTAAGAAATTTTGTTATATAAAACTTTAAACTTTCTATCTATACGCCTAAATTTGGCATTTCAGACTTGTCTCCATGTCACAAACTGACCCGGTCACTCGTCTCCTTTATTGAATGATGAACAGCAAATCATTGAGGAGACAGACGTGAACAAAACACAAATCGTCATCATCGGCGGCGGCTATGCGGGTGTCATTACGGCCCTGCGGCTGGCGGGCAAAGATCGGGGCAAACGGGCGGACGTAACGCTCATCAATGCGGTGGACACATTCACCCAGCGGATTCGGCTGCATCAACTGGCAACCGATCAGCCGCTGCGCCAGTATCCTATTCCTCGGCTGCTGGGCAAGCGCAACGTCAATTTTGTGCAGGGCTGGGTGACCGACATCAGTCTGGATCAGCATACCGTTCAGGTCAACCTGCCGGATGGCGCGGCCCGCACCGTACCATATGATAAGCTGGTTTACGCACTGGGCAGCATACCGGCCACGGTGAATATCCCCGGTGTGGCCGAACATACCTACAGCGTCGGCAGCCGCGAAGAAGCCGCTGCGCTGCGCCAGCGCTTGCAGCAGGTCGAACCGGGCAGCCGGGTTGTGGTGGTCGGCGGCGGTCTGACCGGGATCGAAACGGTGACCGAGATCGCGGAAGCCTACCCGCAGTTGCAGGTTCATCTGGTGACTGCGGGTGCGGTCGGCGAAAAGCTGTCCAGACACGGGCGCAATTATCTGATGAAGGTGTTCGAGATGCTGCGCATCGGCGTTTACGAGCAAACGCGGGTGCAGGCGGTTGAGGATGGCGCGCTGGTGACCGCTGATGGCCAGCGCATCGCGTTTGACGTGGCAGTCTGGGGCGGGTCATTCGTTGCAGCGCCGCTGGCACGGGCAGTCGGGTTGCCGGTCAACGCCAGGGGGCAGATTCTGGTGGACCCCTATCTGCACGCGATCTCCCACCCGGATGTGTATGTGGCTGGTGACGCCGCCGCATTTGTGACCCAACCGGGCGCGCCGATCCGGATGGCGTGTGCAACCGCGATGCCGATGGGGACGCAGGTCGGCGATAATCTGCTGGCTGTACTGAATGATCAGCCACAGCAGCGATTCCACTTCAACTACTTCCTCCAGTGCATCAGCCTGGGGCGGGATCGCGGCCTGGTTCAGTTTGTCCGCCCGGATGATACGGCGCTCGAACGCACGCTGACCGGCAGCACCGGGGCACTGGTCAAAGAACTGATCTGCCAGTTTACGGTGCGTTCCATGCAGCTGGAACGGATGCTGCCCGGTACTTACACCTGGCCGGGTAAGGGTAAAATCCCGGTGGATGCGCCGCACAACCAGCCCGTTTCGGAGCCAGTGCAGCACATATGAGCAGGTTGGACATTGCACGTGCGGGGGGTATGGTGACTCATAGGGCTGTGCCCCCGCCGATGAGGAAGGCAGAAAGCTGTGTCTGCTGAACGTGAATCCTTTGAACAATATCGCCCGCTGTTGTTTTCGATTGCCTACCGGATGCTCGGCAGCGCGATGGAAGCCGAAGACATGGTGCAGGAGGCGTATCTGCGCTTTCAGGCGACAGCACCGGACCTGATTCAGTCGACCAAGCCGTTTCTGACGACGGTGGTCACGCGGCTGTGCCTGGACCAGTTGAAGTCGGCGCGGGCGCAGCGCGAGACATACATCGGCCCCTGGCTGCCCGAACCGGTACTGACGGAAGGTGAATCGCCAGCGGCGCACCTGAGCCGACTTGAGTCGATTTCGATGGCGTTTCTGGTGCTGCTGGAGAGTTTGTCGCCGCTGGAACGGGCAGTGTTTTTGCTGCGTGAGGTGTTCGATTACGATTATCGCGATATTGCGCGCATCGTCGAGCGTGAGGAAGCGGCCTGTCGCCAGCTCTACAGCCGCGCCCGCAAACACGTTCAGGATCAGCGCCCCCGTTTTGAGCCATCACCGGATGTGCACCAGCAGATCATGCACAAATTCATGCAGGCCATCGAAGCCGGTGAAGTCGATGGGCTGGTGCATCTGCTGGCTGAAAATGTGACGTGGACGTCCGATGGTGGCGGCAAAATCGCGGCGGCGGTGCGGCCCCTGGTTGGGCGGGAGAAAGTGGTGCAGTTCATCCTCGGCCTGATTCGGCTGCGTCCGGCAGGCACCACCGTCGAGATCGCGCAGGTCAATGGGCAGGCGGCGCTGGTTACCCGTGTTGAGGGCAAGGTGACGGTCGTCATTACTGCCGAGACGGATGGCGCACAGGTGACGACGATTCGCGCGATTGCCAACCCGGACAAGCTGGCGCACCTATAAGGACAGTGCTGAAGTGCTGTGTGCAAAGTGCCAGGTGCTGGGGCAAGCGATAAGCGTGTCAGCTGGTCAGCCTCAGTTGTGACTGCAATCAGGTACACGCAGCAAAATACGCTTTTACTCAGCACTTAGCACTTCAGCACTTCAGTAAGCGCCTCAATCGCTGGCGGGATGGGTTCGGGTTCGACGACATAATCAGGCAGGTCCTGTTCCAGCCTGCGGATGCGCGGCTGCGCCCCGACCAGCAGCGTCGTGACCACAATGATGCTGCCGACAATGACCAGCAATAGCCCGATGCCCGCGCCCGGTTGATCACCGACCAGCGGTGCGACCACCGCCCATCCCGGTGTCTGTATGGCGGGTTCGAGGACGTTATCCACCAGCGCGGCGGTGATCAGAAATGAAAACGGCGTCAGCAGCATCCCCATCTGCCCATAGGCCCCGAACACGCGTCCCTGCATATCCGGCGGCGTTTTGTTTTGCAGGATGGTGGCGAACAATGCGCCGATGAGCGCCAGCGGGAACATCGTCACCAGCACGGCCAGCGCCAGCAGCACCGGGTGCCGCACTATGCCATAGGCGATCATCGCCGAGCCGTGCAGCAGCATCGCCGCCAGAATGACGAGCATCCGGTTACGGACCCGCCCTACCAATGCGATCACCCCTGCCCCGGCGAACGCACCAAAGTTCATGGCGCTCAGGATAATGCCGAGCATTTCCTCGCTGCCGGTGATGCTCAGAATATACGGGGTTTCGGTGCCCAGCGGCCCGTTGATCAGAAACCAGATAAATGAGATGTAAACCGACGCCGCGAATAACGTCGGGCGCTGCCATAGGAAACGCCAGCCGCCCAGGGCCTCGCGCCACCACACCTCGCCTGCTTCGCGATCTTCTTGAGACTGGGTTGGGCGCGGGATTTGGATGCGCGACACGACGGTGATGGCCACGACAAACGTTGCCAGATCGACCAGAATGACGCCGATCACGCCAAAGGCCGTGTACAGCAGCGCGGCCACCGTAGGGGCGATGACCCCGGCCAGCGGGAAACCAATCTCGCGGATGCTGTTGGCCCGGTCGCGCTGATCCGGCGGCACCAGCATGGTGATGGCAGCCTGGCTTGCTGGCCCCTGAATAGTGGCGAAGATGCCCGTGAACAGCATCATCACGTACAGATGCCATAACTGGAATGCGCCTGACCAGAAGCTGACCAGCAGCAGGGTCGTTGCCAGCGCTTGCCCAGCGTCGCCCAGCATAATCACATGGCGTCGGTCGAGCCGGTCCGCCACAAAACCGGCCAGTGTATTGCCCAGCATGCCGGGGAGTTCGGCAAAAAACGCGGCGATCAGCACCGGGGACGCGTCGCCGGTATCGGCAAAGACTTTGATACCGATAGCGATGCCTGTCATGCGGCTGCCGATCAGCGAGAAGATCTGGGTGATGATGAGGATATAAAAGGTGCGAACGGTTTTCATCGGGTGTGTCCGGGTCAATCCCGCTATTATCGCCGTATTTTGAATTTTGTCCAGATTACTGCTTGACTCCGACGTTACGTCATAGCTTAGACTGCGTCAGGATAAAGAAAGGAGGCGATGATGAACACCCAATGGTTACCGACTCATACAATCTATCGCCGCATTATCGACGCGCCGGACAGGGCTGCGAAGGAGCAGCTATTTCGCGAGGGCTTCGGCCCCTTGTTCGAAGCGATGCAGCAGTCTGCGCCGCACATGCCCGTACAGGATGACGTGCTGGAAGCGGCCCGCACCTGGGGTTTGCTGCTGCCGGAAGACCTGACCCATGTGCCGGACGCGCTGCGCACACTCGAAGCGGCGGATGCGTGGACGGTGGCCGAACATGCCTTAACCAGCGGCGCGGCGAAGTTCGAACCATACGCCGACCGTATCAGCCTCAGCGACGTGACGGGCTGGCTGCTGCTGACCGACCCGGCCAAAGCTGAACCGAGCAACAAAGGCTACACCGGTTTGCAGTTTCCCGGCCACATCGTCAGCATATTTGACACGCCGAACACCTACAATGTGCCGCGCCTGCCGGGGTTGATCGTGCATGAGCTGCATCATCTTGTACGGCTGGGGCTGTACCCCTGGACGTTTCAGACGCCCTACGGTGTGGCGGATTATATCGTGCTGGAAGGCATGGCGGAATCCTTCGCGGCGCAGCTCTATGGCGAAGATGTCGTCGGCTACTATGTGACCGATATCGACGCCGACAATCTGAACATCGCCAAAGCGGTGGTGCAGCAGGGCTTCGAGGTTCAGGGTGATGTGCGCGGCTACATCTTTGGCGATCACTTTGCCGATCAGTGGCAGTTCGAGAAGATCGGGATGCCGCCGTTCGGGGGTTATGCCGTTGGCTATCATGTCGTGCAGGCCTATCTGCGCCGCACCGGTAAATCCGTCGAGGAAGCGACGTTTGTGCCGTCCGATGAGATTGTCGCGGAGTCGGGTTACTTCAGTTAGTGGGCCATGTGCGGTAAACATAAAAAGAGGCAAAGGGTTGAAAAAATCAACTTCTCTGCCTCTTTTATGCGTTATGGACGCGGGGCCTGCACCATGATCAACCGGCGAGGCGTTCGATCAATGTATTGAGTTGACTGTAATCGACCGGTTTGATCAGTACAAAGTCTGCCTGGTCACGCACAACATTTGATAGCAGCGCATCAGCAGTGACGACCACGACCTCGATGTTCTGAAGCCGGGCATCAGCCCGCACCTGTTGCAGGATTTCCAGACCAGATACCCGGGGCAGATGCATGTCCAGCATCATGATGTCCGGGGTGAATTGTTTCAGACTATCCAGTGCAAGCTGCCCATCACCGACGCGCTCCACCTTGAGGCCAGTGGTTTCGAGAAGATCGACGAATATCTCGCCAAGTTCTTCATCGTCTTCAACCACCAGTGCGGAAAATTTACGCATTTACTGCAAGCTCCTTTTCGTATTGCAGGGGAAAGATGACCCGAAAAGTCGTTCCTGCGCCGACTATGCTCTCGACCACGACGCTGCCATTCATGAGGTTGGCCAGCTGCTTGACAATGGACAAACCCAAACCGACACCACGGTTCGCTTCTCGCGTGAGTGAACCATCGACCTGCCAGAAAGCCTCAAAGATTCGTTCTTGTGCTTCCGGGGTGATGCCAGGTCCGGTGTCGCGCACTTCGAGCGCCCAGTTGTCGTTGTCGTGTTTATAAACACGGGCTTCGACTAATCCCGTTTTGGTAAACTTGATGGCATTTCCGACCAGATTAGCCAGAATTTGGTTGAAGCGGCCTGGGTCAATCGTCACCATGTCAGGCATATCTTCGTCCACGGCCCAGGTCAACTCCAGTTTTTTATGGTGGGCCAGCGGTCGGGCGGTTTCGTCCAGATGCGCCAGTAACTGCGCCGGCGCGATATTCTCCCATTCGAGTCTGATCTTGGACTCTTCCATCTGGGCACCATCCAGCAGATTATTGATAAAACCCGTAAGCTGGTTGACATTCACTATAATACTTTCCAGCTTGTCGTTTTGTACATCCGTGATCGGACCGTAGCGACCCGATTGCAACATGCTGGCCCGCAGCAGGATGACGCTGAGCGGTGTGCGGGCATCATGGCTGATGTTTGCCAGAATCTGCGTTTTCAGGCGCAGCGCGTCGAGTGCCTGGTCACGTGCCTGGGCCAGCTCTGCCTGTGCCTGCTTTCGCTCTGCGACCTCATGTTTGAGTGCTTCATTGGTCTGGACCAGATCAGCCGTCCGCTTTTCAACCAGTTGTTCAAGCTGGTTGTTGCTTTGCTGCAACGAGGTCTGCGACCTGGCCAGCGCCGCCAGCATTTCCTGAATACCTTGCCCCAGGTTGCTGATTTCATCTTTCCCCTGGACCATCACCTGAATGGATGTATCACCCGTTTCGCGGATGCGTGTCACGGTTTCGCTTAAGCGGGCCAGCCGGTCCAGAACGGCATGGTTGACCAGCAGAAGCATCACCAGCATAAAAGTGATCCCCGTAATCACGAGGGCGATCAGGAACAGTTGCAGCGTATTCTGGCCCTGCGTGTAAATGGTGCGCGGCATTTCGATGTGCAACAGCAGCTCATTCTCGCCATTAAGGGCTTCAAGATAGCTGTAGCCATACACCATCTCTGCGTCCACCGCTTCCACGAAAATCCCCGAAGCATGTTCTGGGTGAACATCGACTTGATCATGTTCGTCGATGATGGCTTCGGAAGCGGCATGAATATGGATGTCCAGACGCAGCTGGTCAGAAAGTGCGTGCACTTTGTCTGGCGTCAGGTACCAGCCGATGACCAGTGTTCCGGCTGCCGGACCTGTACTTTGATTGGTCAGAATGCGACGGGCGGATACGAGTACGGGACCGTCTGCTGTCTCTAAAAACCCGCTGACAGCCTCGGTCAGATTTTTTTCATCGAGTAACGAACCAACCACACTGACCCGGTTCAGCAGATCATCGGCAAGCGGCACATATGCTTCGCTTTGCAGGTCAATGGCCTCGCCATAAACATACTGGTCGTTGGTATCCAGAAACAGCATGAAGTTGAGGTCCAGATTGACCAGCGTGGCCTCACTCATGTTGTTGCTCAGGAATGCCTCATAGTTGCCCAGCATATACTGGTATGTGTCATCCCAGTAAGCCCAGTCGGCTGCGGTTGAATTGAGGCTGTTTAACTCACTGGTCAGACTGTTGTAGACACGTTCAACATTTGCCTGGACACTTTCGCTCTCCAGACTGTGAAAGCTTGTTAATACAATTTGTTGAGCGATGACATACAGTATCGCTAACAATGCAATCATCGTGGCGAAAATATACACCACTGTTTTTTGACGTAACGCCATAACCGATAAACCTGTTCAAATTGCACAATGTCTCTATTATCTGATGAATCAGACAGAGCAAGCTTAATATTAGTCACAACATATAATTTAACATGGCAATTTCATGAATATTTCATGTGTTTTTCGGTTAGCTTTTATGAGCGTTAAAACAGCATGTTATTCCGCGCTTTGAGGGCGGCAACGATTTCGCGGTCGGCTTTGCCAAAACTGTAGGTGTCCAGTTGGTGCGGTGGTACCCAGGCCCAGTCGCGTACACCGAGGCTTTGCGGCGGGCCACTGACGTAATCACAGGTGAAGGCGTGCAGCGTGATCTTGAAGTGGGTGAAGCCATGCTTGACGACCACAAACAGCTCACCGACGCGGACCTCGATGGCGAGTTCTTCACGCAGCTCACGCTTGAGGCATTCGGGCAGGCTTTCATCCGGTTCCTGCTTGCCGCCGGGGAACTCCCACAGGCCGCCGAGCAGGCCATCCAGCGGGCGCTGGGCAATGAGGACTTTGCCATTCTGGTTCCAGATGATGCCCGCAGCGACATCGTAATGCGGGGTTGCGGTGCGTTTGGCGCGCACCGGGCGCTCATCCTGGGTGCCGTGCGCAAAGGCGAGACAATGCGCCTGAATCGGGCACTGACCGCACAGGGGATTGCGCGGTTTACAGATCGTGCGGCCCAGTTCCATCAACGCCTGATTGTAATCGCCGGGGCGCTCGTCCGGCATCCAGTTTTCGGCATACTGCCACAGGTCGTTTTTGGTGGCGTTCTGCGTCACATCGGCGTCGAGATCGAGCAGGCGGGCGAAGACGCGGATGACATTGCCATCCAGCACTGGCGCGACCTCCTCAAACGCGATGCTGGCGATGGCCCCGGCGGTATAACGTCCGATTCCGGGTAACTGCTGCCAGCCATCAGCGGTTGTCGGGATATGCCCGCCCATGTCGTGGATCATCATCTGGGCGGCCCGGTGCAAATTGCGCGCCCGGCTGTAATAGCCCAACCCCTCCCACAGCTTGAGGACATCATCCAGCGGCGCTGCCGCCAGTGCCTCGACGGTGGGAAAGGCTGACAGAAAGCGCTCGTAATAGGGGATCACCGTCTCGACCTGGGTTTGTTGCAGCATAATCTCCGACAACCACACATGATAGGGGTCGCGGGTTCTGCGCCAGGGCAGGTCGGCGGCGGCATGGTCGTACCACGCCAGCAAATCGGGCTGAAACGTTAGTCGTTGTTTCACGGGCAGGCAAGGATAATCGTCAGTATCCACCCAGTATAACCATGATGCGGCACGGCGTCATCTGGTTGCAAATGCGGTCTGAACAGCCCATAATTAAAAGGATGCCGTTGAAAATACCCAAGGAATGCGCCATGTCCCGTTTGCGCTTCATCCCCCTGATACTGCTTCTGCTGCTCGGCCCGGCTGTGCTGGCTCAGGAGGAAACCGACCTGCCTGCGCTGGCGACCGATGTGGCGCGGCAGCTTGACGAAGTGCAGGAACTGGCGGACCAGGCATCATCCGATGTGGACAACGCGTTTAGCCTGCTGGGGCTGCTGGAAGCGTTCAGTTTTGTCGTGACGATTGTCGGTGGTGCGGCGGCTATCTTCGGTGTGACGCGCTTTATCTCGGCACAGCAGGATTTGCAGGAAGCCCGCAAGCGCTTCGATGAGGAAATCGCCAGTTCACGCGAACGCCTCTCCCGCGAGACAGAACAGCGCCAGCGCGAATTTGCTGACCTGCGCGAACAACTGGAACGCTCAACCAGTAACGCGACGCTGGCCCTGTCGTTTTTGCCATTGGGCGAAAGCCAGTACAAATCGGGTGACTTCAAAGGCGCGATTGACATTTACCAGCGGGCGCTGCGGCTCGACCCGCAAAACCCGATTATCAATTACCGCATTGGCTACGCCTCGACTCAATCCGGCCTGCTGGAAGAAGCGGAACATTATTTGCAGCAGGCGCTGGCCACCGAGCCGGATTTTGCCCCGGCGCTGGCGGCGCTCGGCTATGTGTATCGCCGGCGGGGTGAGAAAATGGACGAAGGCATCGAGCGTGTGACGATCCTCAACAAGGCGGAAAACAACCTGGTGCGTGCGCTCAGCCTGTCGCCCAAGCTGGTGGACGCCGATGGTGAATCGTGGTGGGGGTCGCTGGGTGGGTTGTATCGCCGCCGGGGGCAGATTGATCAGGCGATCTTCGCTTATACACAGGCCGCAGAGGTGACGCCCAATTCGTCGTATGCGTTCAGCAATCTGGCGCTTTTGTATATGCAGAAGAACAACCGCAGCCGGATGCTGGAAACATATGAACAGGTCGAGAAGCTGGCAGCGGACGAGGTGCAGGCCGATGTCGACAATTACTGGGCCTATACCGATCTGGTGACATCGCGGCTGGCGCTGGGGAAATTGCCCGAAGCGGAAAATGCGCTGGACCGTGTGTTTACGACGACGCCCGATGACGCGCCCTATGTGCTCGAAGCACTGCTGGACACGCTCTCGCGGCTGGCGGATGTGCTCAATTCGCCGCAGGGCGATTCCGTCAGCGAGTTCTGCGTGCGCATCAAGCAGGAAATCGAAAACCGGCAGCAGGAAGCCGCCGCACAGGCCGAGGCGGATGGCCTGCCCGCAGCAGCGGTGCCCGGCAGCGATTGATGGTTCTTTAAACATCCGTTGATGGACTGCTGGTAAAATGGCATAATGAACGATTATTCACAGCCGTAAGCAAACAGGACAATTCAACATGTCGGAAAATACCTCGTTGGGTGTGTACGTCACCGGCGCAGCGACCGGCCTGGGGCGCGCAGTGGTGCGCCAGCTTGTCGCGCGGGGTTACACGGTCACGGGCACAGCCGTCACGATGGCTGATGCAAACGCGATTCGGCAGGACGGTGGTCTGCCGGTTTACGATGATTTGTTGCGCAGCGGGGCCATCCTCAGCACCCTGAAGATGACCAAAGCCACTCTCATCGTCAACACCGCGCCGCAGGTGATCAACACCCTGCCGTTTCATAAGCCGGATTGGGATTATTACCAGAAACTTTTGATCGACGGCTCGGCGGCACTGGCCGATGCGGCAGCTCAGGCCGGTGTACAGTTTGTGGTTCACGCCAGCTATGCGTTTCTGTATGGCGATACACATGGCGAATGGGCCGACGAAAGCCATGCCCTTGATACCAGCAACCCGCTGTTTGCCGCGGCAGCTCAGGCCGAAAAGACGCTTCTGAACAGCGGCGTGCCTGTCTGTGTGCTGCGTGCCGGTTATAACTATGGGCCGGGCAACCAGAGTATTGAAACCCTGCACGAACGGTTGATCAACCGGGGCGTGGTGAACGTCAGCGAGGACGTGGCAAGCTGGGTGCAGATCAATGATCTGGCTGACGCGCTGGTGCTGGCGCTCGAAAAACAACCTGCGGGCGAGGTTTTTAACATCGCCGATGACGAGCCAGTGTCGCCCATGCACTTCGTGAAACAGTTTGCGGATAACCTCAGCGTGTCGCATCCCGGCAAACTGCCCCTGCCGTTTAATCTGGGTGAACTGGTGCTGCCTGCCGCCGAGCGTGCCCTGCTGGATGTATCCGTGAAAGCCAGCGCCGCCAAAGCCAAAGAACAGCTAGGCTGGGGGCCGCAGTACACCAGCATGACCGCCGGTATCGAGCAGATGCTGCTGGCGTGGCGTGCGGCAGAAAGTGTTCAGGTTTAACAGAACACTATGCTGAAAGCCGTATTGTTTGATCTGGATGATACGCTGATTGACTGGAGCGGCGTGACCGATAGTTGGGAAGCCCGCGATCAACAGCTTATCCAGGGGGTGTTTGATTACATCAACGAGGAAGTCTCGCCGCTGAGCGACTTCAATGCGTTGATGACGGCTTTTCGCAATTGCACCCGTAATGCCTGGGATAACGGACGCAGCAATCTGCGGGCGCCGCACCTGGGCCGGGTGCTGGTCGAATCGCTGACGACAGTGGGTATCCCGCCCGAACAGATTGATGAACGCCGCTGCCTTGAAGCGTATAACTGGGGGGTGGCGCCGGGCTTGGTGACATTCCCGGATGTGCCGGCAGTGCTGGAACTGCTGATTGAAAAGGGCGTTCAGATTGGCATTGTCACCAACGCGCACCAGCCTATGTGGATGCGGGACCGCGAACTGGAGCAGCTTGGCCTGCTGGATTACTTCCCGACCTGCCGCATCTCCGCTGCCGATGCCCGTTACATCAAACCTCATCCCCAGATTTTTGAGCATGCGCTGCAATGTGTGGACGTTCGGCCCGACGAGGCGGTCTTCGTTGGGGATAACCCGGTGGCAGACATTGCCGGGGCGCAGGGCGCAGGCATCAAGGCGGTGCTGCGGGTGCGCAAGGCGATGTCGTCCATGCTCACCGGTTTGATCGTGCCGGATCATACAGTTCACAGCCTGGAAGAATTACCCCCGAAGCTGGATGAGTGGTTTCCGGAGTGGCGTTGATGGTCACCACGCGCTATATCCCCGTTTCGGACCGCAATCTCATCCTGACCGGCTATACCGGCCCCGGCCAGCCTGCCATTGGCCGGCGGGTGGCGGCGACCCTGCAACGCACGTTTGTCAATGTTGATCTTCAGGTTGAAGAACGTCAGGGCATGACGATTGATGACATTCGGCTGCGCTTTGGCGAATCGCGCCTGAAGACGCTGGAAGCCGAAGTCGTGCACGAGGCCCTGCTGTACCGCAGCGCGGTGATCCGCGTGGGCGGGCAAACGCTGATGCGCACCGGCCATTACGACCGCTTCGTTGAAACGGGCCCGGTCATTTGTCTGGTCGCGTCGCTGGACTCGGTGTTGCAAAACCTGCATCTGACGCTGGGTGCTCGTTATCATAACCCGGATGAACGGTCGCTGGCGCTGGGGCATGTCAAGCGAGAATGGGCCGTGCGTGCCAGCCCCGGTATTCACGAAATTGATACCACCTACATGACGGAAGCCGAAATTGCCGACGCCGTCATCGACCTGTGGCGACAGCTTGTGTTGTAAGAAAAGGTTGAGAACATGCCTAAATTGAGCATCAGTCTGGCCCAGATGAACATCGCGCTGGGGGATGTCAACAAGAATTTTCGCCGGATGCAGGAATGGTCTGCCGAAGCGGCACGGCGCGGGTCGCATCTGGTGGTCTTCCCGGAGTTATGGTCCACGGGTTATGCGCTGGAAGAAGCCAAAGAGCTGGCCAGCACGCTGAACACAGCGATGTTCACCCAGGTGATTGAGGTCGCGCAGCAGGAGAAGATCGGCATTGTCGGCTCGATTCTGGAAAAGCGCGGGGTCGAGGTGGCGAACAGCGCAGCCTTCTTCGCGCCGAATGGCCGGTTGATGGGCGTATACCGCAAGATTCACCTGTTTGGCCTGTTTGATGAGGACAAGTGGCTGTCGCCGGGCAACGCCTCGCTGAGTATGGACCTGCCCTGGGGCGAAACAGCCCTGGCGATCTGTTACGATCTGCGTTTCCCGGAGCTGTTCCGGCATTACGCCGTCAATGGCGCGAAGATGATTATCATCCCGGCGGAATGGCCGCTGGCACGCCTGGAACATTGGCGGGCTTTGCTGGTGGCGCGGGCGATTGAAAATCAGTGTTACATCGTGGCGACCAATGCGGCAGGCGAAACCGGCGACACGGTCTTTGCCGGTCATTCCATGATTGTGGACCCCTGGGGCAAAATCGTCATCGAAGCTGGCGAAGACCCGCTGCTGCTAACGGCTGAAATCGACCTTGATCTGGTCGACGACGTGCGCCAGCGCATCCCCGTTTTTGATGACCGCCGCCCGGATTTATACTGAGTCGTCGTGTCGGACTCGAAGTTTGGTATGATGGTGTCAGGTGTTCATGAGTGAGCAGGCAATCATGCAGACCAGAGCCGAAATCAGAACCGGGACTTCCTTGAGTGCAGAAATGTTCCGGGCATTGCCGGAAAGCAACCAGATTATTGAACACGTTGATGGAGTCGTGATCGTGAGTCCCTCACCGACTATTCTTCACCAGCGGCTGGTGCTGCGGACCTACGACCTGCTGCGGCAGATTGCGCCATCCGGCGAAGTATTTACGGCACCCCTTGATGTTTACCTGGGCGACGATACCGTCCAGCCGGATGTCTTCTGGGTCGCGGAAGGCAGCGCATGCCACCCCACTGATAATGATCGCTTTGCCGGACCGCCAGAGTTGATTGTTGAAGTCCTTTCAACCAGCGAAGGCCGCGATCGTGTGATCAAGTTTGACCTTTACGAGCAGCATGGTGTTCAGGAATACTGGCTGCTTGGGGCGGATTACGTCGAAGTCTACGAACTTCAGCAGGCCCAGCTTCGGCGCATGGGCGCGTTTTTAGCGGGGCAGTCTTTTAACTCTCCGGTACTCGGTACGACCATTCATACGGATCGAATCTTCCTGTCAGCCAGTTAATATACGGACGGCCTATGCCCAGCATCGGAGTCAACATCGCGGTTCTTCAGGGCGACACTATTCTGCTGACGTTGCGTGAGGACTTTGAGGTCTGGTGTCTGCCCGGCGGGCATCTGGACCCGGACGAGTCGTTTGGGCAGGCGGCGCTGCGCGAAACCCGCGAGGAAACCGGGCTGGATGTGCGGCTGACTCGTTTTGTGGGCAGCTATTCCCGCGCCAACTGGTCCCCCAGCGGCCTCTATCACATTCATTTGTTTACGGCGGAAGTGACCGGCGGCATACTGCGCACACAGCCCGGCGAAACGCTGGACGCGCGCTTCTTCCCGCTTCATCAACTGCCGTATGATCTGCTGCTGGGCACGCAGCATCGTATTCAGGATGTGGTGGATGGGCTGACAGGCGTCGTCAAAGCAGAGCTGGTTGACTGGCCGTTTCCGGGGTTGAACCGGCAGGACGTGTATCAGATGCGCGATGAATCCGGACTTCAGCCAGCCGAATTTTACCGGCAGCATTTCCCGGATTTGCGTGATCATCAGATTGTGACAGAAGCGTCAGGGGTCAAAGCGGGATAAGGGCGATTTTGCAACCGCCCTGTGCATAGTATTGTGCGGAGGGATTAGCCGAAGCGCCCGGAGATGTAGTCCGATGTTTCCTCAAACTGCGGCTGGTTGAACAGTTTTTCGGTGGGGGCAAATTCCACCAGTTCACCCCAGCGCGTTTCCGAATTGCCATCCTGATCTTTGCGAATGTAGTAGAACGCCGTGTAGTCCGACACGCGGATGGCCTGCTGCATGTTGTGCGTCACGATAATGATGGTGTAGTTCTTCACCAGGTCTTTCATCAGTTCTTCGATGCGCTGGGTTGCGATGGGGTCCAGCGCCGAGCAGGGTTCGTCCATCAGGATGACTTCCGGCTCGACGGCGATGGTACGCGCGATGCACAGGCGCTGCTGCTGACCACCGGACAGCGCGAGGCCGCTTTTCTTCAGGTCATTCTTGACTTCATCCCACAGGGCGGCCTGCTTCAGGCTGTTCTCGACAATGTCATCCAGCGTCTTTTTGTCACGCATTCCCAGAATGCGCGGCCCATAAGCGACGTTGTCGTAGATGCTCTTGGGGAAGGGATTTGGTTTCTGGAAGACCATACCGATGCGGCGGCGCACCTCGACCGGGTCGATGTCATCGCCATACAGGTTGCGGCCCCGATAGAGGATTTCACCTTCCACACGGGCGCCGGGCACCAGATCGTTCATGCGGTTGAAGGCGCGCAGTACCGTGCTTTTGCCACAACCGGATGGCCCGATAAACGCGGTGATTTTGTTGCGTTCGATGCCGAGGCTCACATCGTGGACAGCGCGATAGCTGCCATAGAACACATCAATGCTCTTGGCCTCGATGGCATATTTGCCATTTCCGTTTGCACTCATGGAATTTAGTATCTCCTGCTCATGCGATTGCGAAGGATGATCGCAGACGCATTCATTAACACCATCACGACCAACAGTATGATGATTGCCGCGGCGGCGACATTCTTGAAGACAAGCTCTGGCCTCGAAGTCCACTGATAAATCTGAATAGGTACAACGGTAAATTTCGAGAAGGGGCCGTTAGGGTCGATGCCGATGAAGGTTGACGCGCCAACCACCAGCAGCGGTGCGGTTTCGCCAATGGCCCGTGACAATGACAGAATGACGCCGGTCAGAATGCCGGGAAGCGCAGCCGGGAGTACCTGTCGCCACGTTGTCTGCCATTTGGTTGCGCCCAGCCCGTAGCTGGCTTCGCGGATGGACGATGGGACAGCCCGGATTGCTTCCTGCGCGTTGACAATCAGCAGCGGCAGAATAAGCAGCGCCAGAGTCAGCCCGGCGGAAAGAACAGTGCGCCCGTTGGTGTCGGTTACGCCGAGGGCCGCGCCACTGGTGACGTCGCCCAGAGCACGCACGAAAACCGCCAGACCCAGCATACCGTAAATGACGGATGGAATGGCCGCCAGATTACGGATATTGATTTCAATTAGCTGTTCGATGGCATTGCCGCCGGTAGCATATTCTTCCAGGTAAACCGCAGCGGCTACACCGACCACAAGCACGGTGATGGCGGTGATGGTGATAATCCAGAATGAACCAAGCAGTGCCGTTCGCAAGCCGGCAGTCGTTGCCGAACTGCTGACCGAACTACTGATGAAATCCCAGCTAATCCAGGAGCGAAATTCCAGCGAGTCGTCGGCGTATTTTTCTGCCGCTTCAGCTTCGATTGCTTCTCGCTCCAAGATCGAATCCAGCAGGGTCCAACTGGTAATGACTTTTGGCTGGATCACCTGCTCAACCACCAGGTCATAGATATCACCCTGATTGAGATTATCGCTCAGAACGGCAGCTTGCTGCTCAAGTGACAGATCATTGATGCTGGCGTCGGCCATCGCTTCCGGATAGTTGATCCCGGCCAGCACCTGGTGGAGTGGGGCTGTCGTGAACTGATCGGTCGGCACCTGGCTGAATTTATCGCGGATCATCACGCGCAAACGGCCTGGCTGTTGTTCGATCAGAATGTTGACGAGTTCCGCTTCAGACAATTCCTGCAATGGGCGATCCGAAAGGGTTGCAGGTTCTATTGAATTGCGAACGATCACCAACCCCATTGACTGATTGAGAACGTGGACGATCAGGGCGATCAGCGTGAGCAGCGCAATGATGTTGGCGGCAAAGAAGAACACCTGACCAACTTTACCACGGCGGTTACGGGCGCGCAGACGTTCGATAAAGGTCTGGTCGTTCATTTGCTCGTTGATGATCTGGCGGGGTGCAGTCTGTTCACTCATTATTGATACACCTCGCGGAATCGCCGTGTCACCAGCGTGCTGGCAAAGTTCAGCAGCAGCGTCATGATAAACAGGGTCAGACCAATGGCGAATACACTGTTGTAGTCGATGGAGCCGTAGCTCAGATCGCCAGTGCTGATGCGGGCGATATGACCGGCCATGGTTTCGGCGCTATCGAATGGGTTCACAGTCAGGTTTGGCCCGGCCCCCGATGCAATCAGCACGATCATGGTTTCGCCGACAGCGCGCGAGAAACCGAGAATGACGGCGGCGACGATGCCGGACAGGGCGGCGGGCAGCAGTACCTTAAAAACAGTTTCCAGTTTGGTGGCGCCCAGCCCATAGCTGGCTTCGCGCAGCGCACGCGGTACCGCGCTGAGGGCATCCTCGCCAATCGAGCTGATCGTCGGGATAATCAGGATGCCGACGACGATACCGGCGGAGAGCATGTTGTAAACCTGAACCTGTACACCAAATATCGACTGTAGGAGCGGCGTTACAAAGGTCAGGGCAAAATAGCCGTACACCACCGTCGGGATACCTGCGAGGATTTCCAGAATCGGCTTGAGGATACTGCGCACACGCGGGTTCGCATATTCGCCGATATAAATGGCTGCCCCTAAACCCAGCGGAATAGACACCACCATGGCGATGACCGTAATAACCAGCGTGGGAATAACCAGTTCCATAACACCAAAACGACCGATTTGCGGTGACCACTTGTTATCGGTCAGGAACTTGCTCAGCGTGACCTGTGCCGCAACATAGACTGGCGCGCCGGTGGTGTGTTCAACGGCGGTCGTGCCATCCACGCCACGCTCGACGATAATCGTCTCGTTGTTCACGATTTCCGTAATAAGGACATGTTCCGAGGCATCATCAAAACCGAGGCGCAAGGTACTCCCAACATTCAGGGCTGACCCGCTGGACGCAACCGAGAGCCGCGTATCATCCGCACTTATGGCGGCGGTGGTCTGTTTGTTGGCATTCAGCCATTCAGTCGTGGAGAAAAAATGTAGAGCTTCAGACCCAAGTACGACCGTGAAGCCGATCGTCGTTAGAATCGACAGCGCACCACAGGCGAGGAGAAAGAGACTGATCGCTCGCTCGGCCGGCCGTGGGCGCTTCGACAGGCCAACTTCGGCTCGGCCCGTTTTAGCAGCGATTCGCTCGGCCAGCGGCAGGCGTTCAACGAAGGGCTGCGCGCCGAAACTCATATCTTGTTCCATATCACCATCCCAGTGACTTTACTTTCGTGAAGATTGGTGCAATCAACGTAGGAATCATAGCAGACCCATTCGTATCTGCTGTTAAGACTCGTCCCCTTTTTTTTAAATTTCGGTTAAACCCTTAAACAAATGAGGGGAAGGGCAGCGTGTGCCCCTCCCCCCGCAAGCTGTCTGATGTCAACCGAATTACATGGTTTCCGAGATGGCACCCGTACCAGCCAGCCAGAACAGAGCGCTGGTCCGCTGGATGTATTCGTTGGTCGGGATGTAGCCGATCTGATCGGAGGCCGTGCCAAGCTGAGCGTTCACGTTTTGCAGGTAGTAGTTAATGAAGGCGGCTACCTGCGGTTTTTCCTGCATGATGCTGGGCGCGCTGTAGATGAACAGCGGGCGGCTGAGCGGGTATTCACCACTGGCACCGGTTTCCTGGGTCGGTTCCACACCTTCGATCGGGATCGCGCGCAGGCGTTCCTGATTTTCCTGGTAGTAGGCGAAACCGAAGTAGCCGATGGCGTAGGGGCTGCTCTCGACACCGACGACCAGCACGTTGTCATCTTCGCTGAACTGGACGCCAGCGGCGTTCTGGATCGGGGTTTCATCTTCTTCGAAGACTTCTTCCACGAAGTAATCGTAGGTGCCGCTGTCGCTGCCGGGGCTGTAGAGCTGGATCGCTTCCGCAGGCCATTCGGCGTTAATGTCGGCCCAGGTGATGCTCGAACCACCGGTGAAGATCTGGGCGAGCTGTTCCAGGGTCAGCGAGTCGACGAAGTCGTTTTCCTGGCTGACTGCGATCGCCAAAGCGTCAATACCAATGTAGAAACCCAGCGGTTCGCGGCCATTGCCACGGCAGGCTTCCACTTCTTCAGGGCGGATGGGGCGGCTGGCGTTGCTGATGTCGGTCTCGGCATTGACGCAGAAGCGTTCGAAACCCGCGCCGGAGCCAATGCTGTCGACGGTGATGGTGCCGCCAAAGCCGTCCTGATTGAACAGGTCAGCGATACGTTCGGTTACCGGGAAGACGGTGGAGCTACCGGCGATCACGATGTTGTCGGTCACGGCCAGCGGGTCAACTTCCGGCAGGGTAACCGGGGGAACCAGAACGGTGTCGATTGCATGAATAACGCCGTTGCTGGCTTCGACATCGGCAGTCACGACGGTGGCATCGTTGACATGCACGCCCATATCGTCAACAGCGATGGTCACCGGGTTGCCCATGTCCAGGGTGGCAACGTCACCGGCGGCAGCGTCGGCAGACATCACCGCGCCTTCAACCACATGGTAGGACAGCACCTGCGACAGCATCTCCGGGTTGGCGCTCAGGTAGTCGACCACGGCCACAGGCAGGGCTTCAAAAGCCTCGTTGGTCGGGGCGAACACCGTGTAGGGGCCTTCGCCGCTCAGGGTTTCGGCCAGACCAGCAGCCTGTACCAGTTCAACCAGTGTCGAGAAGTTTGCATCACCGGCGGCCACATCCACAATGGTACCTTCCTGCGCGGCAGCACCGCTGAAGGAGGCAACCAGAAGCAGGATGCCGAATAAAACGCCAAATTTACGAACCATTCCACGTCTCCTTAAATGACAGTGTCTGTGTGCAATAACAAACTCCATGTTTGGAGCTCGATCGAATGCTAGCGCAGCAACTTTAACAAACACGGGTGGGTCTATTAAGAAATATGCGCTGACTTCTTAAACATGGGTTAAAAAGATCAAACCCTGAATAACGCGCAAAAACAGAACTCTTGTGCTACACTGGTGCTGGTTACAACTGCTGCTGTGGATTATAATGAGGCTGTTCAGGAGCAAAGCGGTTGACAACACTCAGGCACATTGGCATTCTGGCACACCCCTTGCGCCCTCAGACTGCACCTGTCGCGGAACAAATCGCGCAGCGCTTGCAGGCATTAGGAGTCGAAACATGGCTTTACACCAAATGGCAGGAAGACGAGGTACAGGCAGCGGTCGGCAAAAGTGATCTGGTTGTTGCCATTGGTGGTGACGGGGCGATGCTGCGGGCAGCACGGGTGTGTGCGCCGTATGATGTGCCGGTGCTGGGCGTCAATATGGGGCAGCTTGGCTTTCTGACAGAGATTGACGACCCGGAAAACTGGGATACGCATATCGATCGTTTACTGATGGGCAATTACTGGATCGAGTCGCGCATGATGGTGCGGGCGCAGCTGATGCGCAACGGCAGCATTGCCGAGCGTGCCGACGCCCTCAATGATGTGGTCATCAGTCGTCGTCATGTCACCAGCACGGTGCGCCTGGAAATGTACATTGATCAGGACTGGGCCACGACCTATAACGCCGACGCGCTGATTATCGCCACACCAACCGGCTCGACGGCCTACGCGCTGGCCACAGGCGGGCCGATTCTGCCGCCAGAACTGCTGAATATTCTGGTGGTGCCGGTTGCGCCGCATCTGAGCATGGATCGTCCGATTGTGCTGTCGCAGGGGGCGATTGTGGACGCGATCCCGGTACCCAATGGCCGAACCGATGTGGTGGTCAGCCTGGATGGGCGCATGTTGTGGACCTTGCAGGAAGGCGACCGCGTGCGGGTGCAGGCCAGCGAAAATACCAGCCGTTTTATTCGCATGCGCAGCCGCAATTATTTTTACCGGTCATTGCTGGACCGGCTGGAACCGCGCATCCCGGTTCCTTCTCACCCAAAATGGCCGACGGAATCTTCATAAACGAAAGAAATGTGTAAAAAAACGGTCAGGTTGAACGGTCTGTAAGCTCTTTCTCATACTTTCAGATGACAATAGAAGGTATCTGAGGTTAAATGAGAACAGGTATCCAGGAATGACTGAACAGGTTTCGCAGGTTACGATGGAAGAAGCAACGTACTGCGCGGTCCACCCGGACCGGGAAACCGGGCTGCGCTGTAACAAGTGTGACCGGCTGATGTGCGCCGAATGTGCGGTGCAGACTCCGGTGGGCTATCGCTGCCGCGAGTGTGTACGCCAGCATGAAGACAAGTTTTTCAACGGCACAATGGCGGATTATCTGATCGTGTTTGCTGTCGCGGCGGTGGTTACCGGTCTGGGGTACGTAGGACTTCGGCTGATCGGTGGCTTTCTGCTGTTCATCATTATCCTGTCGATTCCGGTGGGTGGCGCGGTTGGCGAGCTGGCGTTGCGGCTGACAGGCCGGCGGCGCGGGCGCTATTCGGGTTATGTGGCGGCGGCAGGGGCCATCGTTGGTGCGCTGGCACCGGGGCTGCTGCTGGCGGGTCAGCTGGTGCTGTCACCCACGTTGTTAATCTATGCGGGCATTGTGGCTTTTACGGCTTATGGCCGTTTCCGTTTGAGTATTTAGACTGGCTCTGGGGTCGCGGGTAGATACGCCAGCGGCAGCAGCGCCGAAAAGGTATCACATTTATGCTGGAAGAACTGCGCATCCGCAATTTTGCCATTATTGATGAACTGGATCTGACCTTTGCGCCGGGATTCAACGTCATCACCGGCGAAACCGGCGCGGGCAAGTCGATCATGATCGACGCGCTGGAACTGCTGTTGGGCGGTAAAACCGATAATGCCTTCCTGCGGGCCGGGGCGGACCGGGCGCTGGTGGAGGGCAACTTCGCGCTTGATGCACGGGCTCAGAACCTGCTGCGGCCTTTGCTGGAACAGGAGGGCCTGCTCGAAGATGGCGCCGCGGATTTTGTGGTGCTGGCGCGTGAACTGCGCGATTCGGGCCGGTCGATGGCGCGGGTGAATGGTATCACCGTGCGCAGCGAAATCCTGAAGGAAATTGGCGAAGCGCTGGTCGATGTTCACGGCCAGAGCGAACACCTGTCGCTGCTGAAATCCTCGACGCATATTGACCTGCTGGACCGGTTTGCGGACCTGCTGGAAATGCGGGCGGCGATGGCGGCGATGGTCGAGCGGGTGGGTAATGTTCGCCGCGAAATGCACACCTTGCTCGAAGATGAGGCTGCCCTCAAGCGCCGGGCGGACCGGCTGCGGCAAGAGGTGGAGGAGATCGAGGCGGCCAAGCTGCAACCGGGCGAAGATGATGAACTGCGGGCGGAACGCAACCGGTTGGGCAACAGTGAACAGCTGGCTACGCTCAGTGGCGAAGCGATTATCATGCTGATGGGCGATGACCGTGCCGACAGCCAATCCAGCGCGGTGGATTCGCTGATGCGGGTAACGGCGCTGCTGGAAAAGCTGGCGCGCATCGACCCCGAAATGGGCGAACAACACGAAATGGCGGATGTCCTCAGCCAGCAGGCGCAGGAACTGGCGCTTACGCTGGAAAGTTACGTCGAATCCGTCGAGCACAACCCGCAGCGGCTGGACGAAGTCGAGGAACGGCTGGAAGCGATCAACATGCTGCGGCGGCGTTATGGCGCGACTATCGAAGCTGTCATTGAATATGGTGAACGGGCACGGGCCGAACTGGACAGTATCGACCACAGCGAGGAACGCCTCGACGAACTGCGGGCCGAAGAATCCAAGCTGCTCAACTATATCGGCGAGATGGGCCTCAAGATCAGCAAGTTTCGTCAGCAGGTTGGCGCGCGCCTCAGCGAAAGTGTCATTAAAGAGCTGGCCGACCTGCGCATGGAGGCGACCCGGTTTGAGGTGGCGATCTCGTATGAGGATGACCCCGAAGGCTGCTTTGTCGAGGGGCGTCGCGTCGCGTTTTCCGCAACCGGCATCGACCAGGTGGAATTTATGATGAGCGCCAACCCCGGCGAACCGCTGCGTCCGCTGGCGAAGGTCGCGTCCGGTGGTGAAACCGCCCGTATTATGCTGGCGCTCAAGCGGGTGCTGTCGCAGGCGGACCATACCCCCACCCTGATTTTTGACGAAATTGACCAGGGCATTGGCGGGCGCGTGGGTGCAGTCGTCGGCGAAAAATTGTGGACGCTCACGCACGGTCATCAGGTACTGGTCGTCACGCATCTGCCCCAGCTAGCGGGCTTTGCCGACCGTCACTTCAAGGTTGCCAAAGATGTGAAAGGCGAACGGGTAAAGACGGAAGTTATCCCGCTGGAAGACGCCGCGCGGGTGCAGGAACTGACCGAAATGCTGGGGGCGATTGGCGACAGCGGCAACCAGACCGCGCGCGAACTGCTGGGTGATGCCGAAACCCGTAAAGAGGCGGCGCGGCAGGCGATGGCATCCCGTAAAAAAAACAAGACTGGCCAGTTATCGCAGCAGGAACAACAGCAGCTACTCTGACGCACCGGGGATAAATGTTCATTGACTGACCATACCACTCTGCTCACCTATCTGGCTGATGCGTCGGCGCGCTATGATGCGGACCTTTCGCTGCTGGGTACGCGGTGGAAAGGACCGGGCTATCACAGCCTTGTTCCCGCCGGGGAATGGGTACACCCGACCCGCGACTCGCTGGAATATGCGCTGGCGCTGCTCATCGAGGGCAGCCCGGCCAACGTCGAACAGGCGCAGGCGATTATCTGGCGCATCCTCAGCTTGCAGGACACCGACCCCACCAGCCCGACTTACGGAATCTGGTCGTGGCTGTATGAAGAACCGCTGGAGGCGATGGCGCCACCGGACTGGAACTGGGCGGATTTCCTGGGGGCGCTGCTGTGCCATATTTGGATCGAGCATCGTGACCGCATCAGCGACAAACTGGCGGATGATGTGCGCGTGGGGCTGCGTCATGCGGCGTGGTCGATCTTCCGGCGCAATGTCCAGCCGGATTACACCAACATTGCGGTGATGGGTGCGGCTGTGACGGGTATCGTCGGTGATGTGCTGGATGAACCGCACCTGCTGTTCTATGCCCGCCAGCGCCTGAATAATGTGCTGAGTTTTGTGCGCAGCAACGGCGGCCTGACCGAATACAACAGCCCGACCTATACCCCGGTGGCGCTGTTTGAAATTGAGCGAATCCTGCAACTATCGCAGGACGACCCCCTGTGCGAAACGGCTGAAGCGCTGCGCCAGATCGTCTGGGAGACGATTGCCACCCATTATCATCCGGGGACAGCGCAGTGGGCCGGGCCGCACAGCCGCACCTATGCGGACTATATCAACGGCTTTGTTGCGGCGCAGATCGCGCAGCGCACGGGTGTGCCGATTCCGCTGCATCCGCGTGCCGATCAGTCCGTCAGCCATTTTTCAGCGGTTGATTCGATCCCGTGCCCGGTCGAGTGGGTGCCGCATTTCGACCGACTGCCGCAGGAAACGGTCTTTGCGCGGACATCCTTCACCAGAGCGCAGACCGTGCGCAACCGGCAGTATCGGGATGTGGTCGGCACAACCTGGATGGTCGTAGATGCGACGCTGGCGTCGATCAATTATGACAGCCTGTGGACCCAGCGGCGACCATTGCTGGCCTACTGGCGCACAGCGGATGACCCGGCGGTGGTGCTGCGGGCACGCTTTCTGCGCGATGGGCAGGACTTTGCCAGTGCCGGCATCATGAACGCGCAGGATCATTCCCGGCTGCTGTCGATGTTCAGCTTTGTGGCGGATATGGGCGATTATCATATCAGCCTGGACAAACCGGCGGATGGCCTGTTTCACGCCCAGGACTTGCGCGTGCGTTACGAACTGACGGGCACTGGTGTCAGCGGCCAGCAGCTTGACGACGCCACGTATGAACTGCGGGCAGGCGACTGGCGTGCGGTGATCCATACGGCCCCGGCGCAGTATGATGGTCAGCCTGTCCAGTGGCGGCTCGATCAGACAGACGGACAGGTCACGCTTGATGCCATCCTGTACAGCGGCGATACCCTGCCGCTGCTGCTGAGCGACAGGGCCACGTTCAAGCTGGCGGTGGGGCTGGAACTGCTGCCCCACGACCGTCCCAATTACCCCGAATCCCCGACCCTGAAGACGACCGCTGATCAGGTTCAGGCGCTGTGGGCAGGCACAGGCCTGCAACTGCATGCGCCGATTGGTCTGCTGCCCCGTGCATAGCCACCTGTTTGGCGTTACTATTGGTCCTGGCAATCCTCAATAACAGCATTGTATGGTTTTAGCGGGAGCAGGTATGTCCACAGCGATCAGCACCTTTAACTTTGATGAAATCATCGAGCGGCGTCACACCGACAGTGGGAAATGGGGCCGGTTCAGCAGTGATCCGGATGTGATCCCGATGTGGACAGCGGATATGGATTTCCGTTCACCACCTGCCGTGATCGACGCGCTGCACGAACGGGTTGAGCATGGCGTGTTTGGCTATGGGTACGGCGGCTGGACTCATCGCCCGGAAGCGCTGCTGAATGTGCTGTCCGAACGGATGGCGACGCGCTATGACTGGCAGGTGCAGCCGGATGACTTCATGTTCGTGCCCAACATCGTCAGCGCGCTGTACGGCATGTGCCGCAGCGTTGGCGAAGAAGGCTGTCATATTCTGGTGCAGACACCGAATTACTGGCCGTTCTTCAGCGGGGCGGACGCCGCCAATCGTGTCATGCTGAAAATACCGGCTGTCGCCAGCGCCAATGGGGCCGGGCTGCGCTACGAAATCGACTTCGACGCGCTCGAAGCCGCCATTACCCCGCGCACCCACCTGTTCATGTTCAGCAACCCGCATAACCCGGTTGGACGTGCCTATGAACGCTGGGAACTGGAACGGCTGGCGGATATCTGCCTGCGCCATGACCTGACGATCTGCTCCGATGAAATTCATTGCGACCTGACCTACAACGGTCACGAACATATTCCGATGGCGACACTCTCGCCGGAAGTGGCAGCACGCACCATTACATTTATGGCCCCCAGCAAGACCTTCAACGTGCCCGGCCTCAAGCTCGGCTTTGCCATTGCGCAGAATCATGAGCTGTTGCAGCGGCTGGAATCGTTCTACATGAGCATCGGTGTCAGCACCGGCGTGATGGGTTACGTGGCGGCGCAGGCAGCCTACGAACACGGCCAGCCCTGGTTGACCGCTTTGCTGGATTACCTCACGCGCAACCGCGATTATGCCTTCGATTTTGTCGCAAACAATCTGCCGGGTGTGGTGCCGGTCAAGCCGGAAGCCACTTACCTGATGTTTATGGACTGCCGCGAGATGGCCGTCGATGGCGACCCGACCGAGTTCTTCCTGAACAAAGCGAAGGTGGCGTTGAGTGGTGGCTTTGATTCGCAGGGGTTCCCGGCCTACACCCGCCTGAATTTTGGCTGCCCGCATTCGGTGCTGGTCGAAGCGCTGGACCGGATGAAAGCGGCGCTGGCGGACCAATAACGCCGGTTCGTCGAAAGCCTTTGTTACAGTCGCCAGCTAACGTGTGTTTCATTGGCTGGTAAGACGATGTTGTGACAATAAAAAACCCCTCTCTCATACCCGTGAGAAAGGGGTTTTTAGATGACCGGGAATTGTGTTAGCGTGCTGCCACCGGCTGGAGGCCAAACCGTTTGGCGACTTCCGGTGTGATCAACCCCAGCAGTGCGTAGCCAAGACCGGCGATCACGAGACCGAGTACCGCGAACCCGACGCCCAGTGCGATGACCAGGTAGGAGAGGCCGATCGCCATCGCTGACAAGCTCAGGGAGGTGACCAGGCCAGCAGCCGTAAGCTGGGTGTTGCGGGCCGGGTTGGCGACTGGTGTACCGGCTTCGGTGAGCAGGGCTTCGTCTGCGTTATTGGTCCCGGCAGGATCACCATCCGCTACTGCGAACCGACCCATCTCGGCGTAGGTCAACCCGCCACCGGCTGACGCTGCGTGATGTTGAATGATGTTCGCCATGCTGAGTGCGGTGGCGAGGTCGTTTACCGGGGCATTGGGGATCGACGCATCATCGGGTGTGGTAATGTTCTGGCTGGCGAGCTGATCCACGACAAACGATTGGATAAAGACGCCGCTGCCCGCAGCGACCACGCCTGCGACAATAAAGATGACGCCGATGATCATGACGAGCCGGGGAAAGAGTTTCAAGGTATTCATGGTATCTCCTCATTCGATTATGGTGCTGATTTCGTAATCTGAATGTCTCTGTTGTTGAAGCATTCACTGTCTATAGGGTACGCTTTCTCAAGGGGCGGCGGTAGCAGGGAAATCCCTCAGAATTCTGCGGATATGTCAGGGTTTTCCCCACATTACTTCAGATGATGTTTTAGAGGTGAATCGGGCAAGCGTATAGACCAGAGCCACGTGCGCCGGCCTGCGAAAGCAAATGAGATTACGCTTGACAAAGCATCGGGGAATTAACGAACGGTAGGCTCAGGGCTGCGTCACATTGCGCGACTGCGGCGCGGCATACTCCGTGACGCGGAAAGGAACAGGCGCGCTGATCTCGGTGGTGCCATCGGCTAACAGCGCCTGCGCCACCAGTTCATGGTCGCCTGGTTCCAGCATCCACCACAGGGCCCAGGGTTCTGCCTGAACGGTGCCCAATTCCTGATCATTCATCAGATACGTCACCGACTCTGTGTTGGGCGGCACACCGGCTGTCAGGCGGATGCGCTGCGTATCCGGCGGGGTGCGGGGCGAAATCTGAAACACGGTGTAGGGGTCCGGTTCCAGCAGACGCAGGCCCGCGCTGTCATCCGGGCGCAGCACCACCGCGCCGATGGGCGGCTGTGGGATGCCGTTGCGATTGGCCCAGTCGCGCGCTTCCTGCGGCAGCACCGCAAACACGCGTTCGACCTGATCCTGTGGCGGCGTGGTGTCATCGGCCAGTAAACCGCTGGTGCGGTCGATGGTGAATGTCTGGTAGATATTGTCTGTTTCGGTCGGCTGGGTGCCCTCAATGAAGCGTTCGACGCGGCGGCGCGGGCAGGCCGGGGTCGGCAGCAGGCCGCTGAGGGCGCACACTTCCTGGCTGACAATGCCATCGGGACGCGTAAATGCCACTTCTGGCTGACCGGCCAGCACCCGGCGCATGAACAGATTCCAGATCGGACCGGCGCCACTGACCCCCGTGACGTCGGTCATGGGTGTGTTATCGGCGTTGCCCACCCACACCCCGACGACCAGATTGGGCGTGTAGCCCATCACCCAGTTATCGCGGAAATCGGTGGTGGTGCCGGTTTTGGCGGCGGCAGGGCGGCCAATATCGAGTGCGCTGTTGGTGCCGAACGCCGGGATGCGCGCACCGGGATCGCTCAGAATGTCGTTGATGAGGTAGGCGACCCGTTCATCGAGAATGCGGTTGTTGAATGGCGGCTTTTGCCACTCATACAGCACATCGCCGCTGCGCCGGGACACCTTGAGGATGAAGCTCGGTTTCACGAAATGCCCACCGTTGGGGAAGATGCTGTAGGCCTGTGCCATATCCAGCAGCCGCACCTCGCCACCCCCCAGCGTGATCGCCAGATCGACCTGCGCATTTTCCGCCAGCGAGGTCAGCCCGGCGTTGGAAACCAGCCGCACCAACTCCGGCACGCCGACATGCTCCAGTGCGACCACCGCCGGGATGTTATACGACGATGCCAGCGCCTCGCGCACCAGCACCGGGCCGTGCTCGACCAGCCCAAAGTTCGATGGCGTATAGCTCTCCAGTTTCTGCGTGACGAATGGCGTTTCGACATCGAGGATCATCGTCGCCGGGGTCCAGGCGTCGGGCCGGGCCGGATTCATGGCGGTGGCGTAGGTGAACGGCTTGAGCGCGCTGCCCGGCTGACGCAGCGCCAGTGCCGCATTGACCGCACCGTCAATCGATTCGTCGAAGTAATCCGGGCTGCCGAGCATGGTCAGCACCTGCCCGGTAAACGGGGCGATGGCGATGACGGCGGCGTTGTTGGCATTGGCTGGCACGCCAAACCCGGCAGGCGGGTGATTGAGGCGGTCCAGCTGCTGCTGAACAATCGTCTGGGCGGCGTTCGTCCAGTCCAGATCAACGGTGGTGATGACATCCAGCCCATCGCGGTAGAGGGCATCGCCGTAATCGCGCTGGAGCTGAGTCCACACCGCCATCACAAAATGGGGCGCGTTGATCGGAAAGCGCGTGGCGGCGAATTGCAGTTCGTCGTTAAGGGCGGTATCGGCTTCGCTCTGGGCGATGTACCCTTGATTGACCATCAACCGCAGCGTGTTTTCCTGCCGCTGGGTCGCGCCGTCCAGGTTGCTCAGCGGGTCGTAAAACGCCGGATTGGCGATGATGCCGCCCAGCAGCGCACATTCCGCCAGCGACAGATCGGTCGCGGATTTGGAAAAATAGGCGCGGGCCGCCCCCTCGATGCCGTATGCCAGATTGCCGAAGTAGGTCTGGTTGAGGTACAGCGTGAGGATGTCGTCCTTGCTGTAGCTGTTTTGCAGGCGCATGGCGAGGATGCTCTCGCGCAGCTTGCGCTGAATGGTGCGCTCGGTACGCTGCTCCGGTTCCAGCAGCAGATTGCGCGCCACCTGCTGGGTGATGGTGCTGCCCCCGGCGATGACCTCGCCGCCGCGCAGGTTGATCCACAGGGCGCGGGCGATGCCTTCAATATCCACGCCGGGATGACTGTAAAAGTTGGCGTCTTCGGTGGCGATGATGGCATTGAGGCAGTGCGATGGGACATCCGCCAGCGCAATCGCGGTGTTGCGACCGCCATCCGGTGGCAGAATTTCGTACAGAAGCTGGCCGTTGCGGTCATAAATGCGCGTCGACGGCAGGGCCAGCCCGGCATCCAGTTCGTCAATCGAGGGCAGATCGACAAACAGCCAGTTATACACCCACACCCCGCCGAGCAGCACCAGCGCGGCAGTCAGGGCCAGAATAAGTTTGCGTTTGCGTCCGAGGTTTCGAATCCGCTTCATGCTGCTCATTGTAGCGGAAGCGAAATTCCCCTGCGAGACGCCTAGCTGACGACTACTCAACGCTGCAAGGGGTCGGGCAGCTTGTTTACAAAGCTATAGTGTTATGTTTCGTCCTTAAGATCAAGTAGATCATAAGCAAATGCTTCGAAATATCTTAAAATTCTTTGGGTTTCTTCTTTGTCTTTAAATCCGTGTGCTGCATCGCTTGCGCGTGAATATGTAGCTCTTACTAAGGAACCAATACGTTCTTCAATTGCATCTACTTCTGAGACAACATCCACACTTGAAGAACTTGCACCACGTTTATTCAAGATATATTTTACTCTCTGTTTTTGAGTAGGCCCATTTGTACCTGATTGCTGTTTATAATTTGGCTGCACAATTAACTCTTCATCAGGAGCTAATAAAACTAAGATACCCCTCAGTACTTCCCTGATACCATGTGCTGTCATACCCCAAGTCAACCGATCATTCTTGGCAATATCTGATTTAACCTGTGCATAAATAAGTGCTAGTGAAGGCGAAAGCTCTCGCAACGCAACATAGATAGGATTATCTTCTAAATTAACTTCTTTTAACTCACTAATTTCTTTTTCGTGTAGCTTGTCGTGTGAATTATCAACAAACTGTGCGAGATCATGCTTGGTTTGATCGAAACCAACCTGTATTCCTCGAAGAGTTTGCAGAATTTCATCCTCGTTCACTCGTCATTCCTGTTACGCCCTAAAAGATGATCTGCAATACTTTTAAAAATATTGTTATACGCTTCCGCTGTAGCATTTTCCGGAATATGAATTTGTATATTAAAGTGAAATTGGGTCGCTATTTGCTCATCTTTAGCAAGAGCTAGCTGCTTTCTTCTTACGTCTTCAGAGTTTATGTTAGATTCCGGAATATCATCACTTGTCAAATTTTCTATCGTCTCATCATCATCTTCAATTACGGACTCATCCGCATATTCTTTGAGAGCTTCGTCACGTGGAAGGATGGTTGGCCCACCTGAAAGTGTTTTAACCAAACCGTAGTCGAAAATGTTTGACTTGAATACATTCCAGCAAGTTTTAGCATTCTTTTGTTCCAAACCAAAATCTCTAGAAATAATATCAACCATTACCCGGTCTTCACGCAAGGGACGGCTACCATAGCTACTCATGAAATTTGCAAAAATATCATTTGAGAATAAAGCATCATAAATTGCCTCTTGCCTTCTATGTTTATTATCCTCAAAAATTGCTTTTCCTCGTTCCGTCAAATTGAAAAAGTCTCCATCTGTATGTATGAGACCATATCCTGTTCGGGCAGCAGCAACTAAGTTATTACTAGTTCCGCTCTCAGGAGCCCGATCTAAACGATCAAATACATATACTCTACGTACAGGCGATTCACCTTGTCCAAGCTCAAAAATTGCTTCTGGTAATTCAAGTGTTTGCCTAAGAGGTAAACTCGGAAACAATCCTCTCTTGCGCTTAGGTTTCTGCTGACTATCTTGATTTTCTTCAACCATAATCTCAAATCTCCACAAAACAACTTAAGCACTGTTTAATAGCATCATATATTAATTTAGATAAATGTGCAAAAAGCATTAAATTATAAATAAGAAGGGCAGTCCACACGCGGGCTGCCCTGTGTTTTGCTAAAATGCTAAATGGCTAACAGCTATCTGGCGAACCGGCTGACCGCCTGGTTACGCCACGCCGTTAGTGACCTTTTCGGCGGTGGTGAAGGTGAGCGTTTCATCATCCGGCACGTAATCGACCATGATATGATCGCCCTCCTCGATCTGGCCTTCGAGGATGTACAGCGCCAGCGGGTCCTGCAAGTGCTGCTGGATGGCGCGCTTGAGGGGCCGTGCCCCATACACCGGGTCGAAGCCCAGCTCCGCCAGGTAACGCCGCGCCCGGTCCGTCAGTTCGAGCGTCAGGCCGCGCCCGGCCAGCAGTCTTTCCAGCCGCACCAGTTGAATATCGACGATGCGGACGATGTCCTGCTGCGTCAGGCTGTGGAACAGGATGACGTCGTCCAGCCGGTTCAGAAATTCGGGGCGGAACACCGTGTCCAGTTCGCCCATGATGGCATTGCGCAGCGCCTTCGATTCGGCATCCGGTCCCATCTGCTTGATCATCCCGCTGCCGACATTGCTGGTCATGATGATGATGGTGTTGGTGAAATCCACCGTGCGGCCCTGACCATCGGTCAACCGGCCATCGTCAAACACCTGCAAGAAGATGTTGAAGACTTCCGGGTGGGCCTTTTCCACTTCATCGAACAGCACAACCGCATACGGGCGGCGTCGAATCGTCTCTGTAAGCTGGCCGCCTTCCTCGTAACCGACATAGCCGGGCGGCGCACCGATGAGGCGAGCCACTGCATGGCGTTCGCTGTATTCGCTCATGTCGATGCGCACCATCGCGTTTTCATCGTCAAACATGAACTCTGCCAGCGACCGGGCCAGTTCGGTTTTACCCACGCCCGTCGGCCCCAGGAACAGGAACACACCCACCGGGCGGTTCGGGTCTTGCAGGCCAGCACGGCTGCGACGCACCGCCGAGGCAACCGCCTTGACCGCGGCATCCTGCCCGATCACTCGTTCGTGCAGGCGATCTTCCATGCGCAGCAGTTTTTCGACCTCGCCTTCCAGCAGACGCGCCACCGGCACACCGGTCCAGCGCGAAACCACCGCGGCGATTTCGTCGGCATCAACTTCTTCCTTGAGCATCGAGCCATTGGCCTGCACGTCGGCCAGCCGTGCTTCGGCTTCGTGCAACTTCTTGTCCAGTTCCGGCAGCGTGCCGTAGCGCACCCGCGCCGCCGCTTCGAGGTTGGACTGCCGTTCGGCCCGTTCCAGCTCGATGCGCGCTTCGTCGGTCTGCGCCTTGATCTGGCGGATGGCGTCAATAGCGTCCTTTTCGGTTTGCCAGCGTGCCATCAGCTGACTGGTTTCTTCGTGGAGGTTCGCCAGTTCCTGCTCAATTGAATCCAGCCGCTGGGCCGAACTGCGGTCACGTTCTTTTTTGAGCGCCTCGCGTTCGATCTCCAGCTGCATGATCTGGCGGTCGAGGTTATCCAGCGCCACTGGCTTGGAATCGATCTGCATCTTGAGGTAGGCTGCCGCTTCGTCGATCAGGTCGATAGCTTTGTCCGGCAGCTGACGGTCGGTGATGTAGCGGTGACTGAGCGTGGCGGCGGCGATCACGGCGCTGTCCTGAATGCGGACCCCGTGATGCACTTCGTAGCGCTCTTTCAGGCCGCGCAGAATGCTGATGGTGTCCTCGACGCTCGGTTCTTCGACAAATACCGGTTGGAAACGTCGTTCCAGCGCCGCATCCTTCTCGATGTGCTGGCGATATTCGTCCAGCGTGGTCGCGCCGATACAGTGCAGTTCGCCACGCGCCAGCATCGGCTTGAGCATATTGCTGGCATCCATCGCGCCTTCTGCCGCGCCCGCGCCAACAATCGTGTGCAGTTCATCTAAAAACAGGATGATCTCGCCCTGGCTGTCGGTCACTTCCTTGAGCACCGCCTTTAGCCGTTCCTCGAACTCACCACGATACTTCGCCCCGGCCACCAGCGATCCCATATCCAGCGCGATAATCTGCTTGTTGCGCAGGCCCTCCGGCACATCGCCATTGACGATACGCTGGCTGAGGCCTTCGGCAATGGCTGTCTTACCGACACCGGCCTCACCGATTAGCACCGGGTTGTTCTTGGTCCGGCGGCTGAGCACCTGAATCACGCGGCGGATTTCTTCATCACGGCCAATGACCGGGTCGAGCTTGCCCTGCCGTGCCAGCGCGGTCAGGTCGCGCCCGTATTTTTCCAGACTCTGGAAGGTGCTTTCCGGGTCCTGGCTGGTGACTCGCTGGCCGCCGCGAATGCTCGTCAGCGCCTTGAGGATGGCATCTTCGCTGATGCCGTGCCGTTGCAGGTAGTCGCCGATGCGGTCGGACTTGGCCAGCGCCAGCAGGATATGCTCGGTACTGACGTATTCGTCGCGCATTTTGCTGGCTTCTTTTTCGGCGGTGTTGAATACCTGCTGTGATGCCCGGCTGATGACGACCTGGGCATTGCTGCCGGACGTGCGCGGGCGGTCGTTCAACTGCTGTTCCAGTTCGCTCAGGAGCGTCTGCGGGCGAGCACCAATCTTGGTGACTACCTGCGGCACGACGCCATCAGCCTGCTGGAGCAGCGCGACCATGATGTGCAGTGGATCAATCTCCGGGTGGCCGAACTCGACGGCCATTGTCTGCGCCCCCAGCAGCGCTTCCTGTGCTTTGTTCGTATATTTCTTTAAATCCATTGGAATCCAAACCCCCAACAGTTCTTCTTGTTTTTCTTGATCATAGTTTATTCCTGGGGTATATGAAAATCATCAGCAAACTGTCAGAGGGGTGTAGGTACTGTATAATCGGGTGACAGTATGATGAAAGGTGTTACTATGGCCGCCGCACAACCTTATCTGATTTATGATGAACTGCTTGATTTTCTGGTTGAGAAGGCCAGCCCGCAGGAACTAATGGCGTTTCGTCCGTCATCTGCTGCCCAGCAGCGAGCCGATGAACTGACGGAGAAGAACAAGGCCGGTACGTTGTCTGCACAGGAACGGGCTGAGCTGGAACAAATGCTGGCGCTTGACCGTTTTGTCACGGCGTTGAAAGCACGTGCGGCGAAGGCCCTTAAACAAACATGACCCGGATATCCGATACTGTTCGCCAACAGGTTCGAGAGCGTGCCAAGGGCTGTTGCGAGTATTGCGGATTGCCAGATAAATATGCCACCTTCAGTCATCAGATAGACCATATTGTGCCGCATCGTCACGGTGGAACCGATCAAGTAGATAATCTCGCATGGGCGTGTTTTCAATGCAACAATAACAAAGGTACAGACATCGCCTCTTTTGACTTTGAGACCGATGAGTTTGTCTTCCTGTTTAACCCCAGAAAACACTTGTGGAATGACCACTTTGTAATGATTGATGGGGTGATTAATGGAATAACGCCATCTGGTCGGATAACTATTCGATTACTCAATATGAATGACCCTGAAAGAAGTGAAACACGACGAAATCTGGCTGAAGCGGGTTTATGGAAGTGACTTGTACCCTAATTGAATCGCACTGAACATTCGACAGTTCACAACACATTTACGTTAGTCGAAAAACCCCTCACAATATTCTCTCATGCAAACTGCAAAGATTCTCCACAATCAACGCGTAAAGTAGCACGCAGCCATACGAACACGCGTAATGAACAAGAGGAGTAACTCGTAAAGGCACGCATGACGGTCTGCTGACGCTGGAACTGACCGAAGACACGATTGAAGAACTGGATGGTTATACGGCCACGTTCGGCATCGGCCTCGACCTGAGCGAACCAGCCCCAAACGAGGCAGCGGGTATGGGCGGTGGACCAAGAGGTGGAGGCTGTCCAGGTGGTGCGCCGCCGCAGGGGGGTCGCCCCTAAGCCGCACACCACGATGATCATCCCCGGTAATGTTGCCCTGTGTTACCGGGGATTGCTGTTTGATCAGGCCACTATACGGGCGTGATCTTCGCTGATGAGCGTCTTGTTGATCATCACGCCCGCCAGTGCGCCGCCGGCTGCTGCAAACAGAACCTGTGCCGGTCGGGTCATGTCGCCTGCTGCATACACACCGGGCACACTGGTCAGGCCAAATGCATCGACCTGAACCAGCCCCTGCTCCGTCAGCGCGCAGCCCAGATCCTGAGCCAGCGACCCATGCAACCGTGTCTGCGGCTGCACAAATGCGCCGCTTCGCGCCAGTTGGGTGCCATCCTCAAAGACGATCGCCGCAAGCTGGCCATTCTCCCCCGCCAGATGGTGGATCGGCTGCTCGTACAGCGGGATGTTGAAGCGCTGTAACGTCTCACGCTCGGCATCGGTGATGCCCGCCGGGCCGTTGGTACACAGCACCAGATCCGCGCTCCATTGGGTCAGCATGAGGATGAACTCTACGCTGCTGCTGCCGGACGCGATCAACGCCAGCGGCTGGTCCCGCGCCTCCCAGCCATGACAGTAGGGGCAGTGGTAAATACTTGCCCCCCAATAATCATGGATTCCGGCAATATCCGGCAGTTCATCGCACACCCCCGTCGCCAGCAGGATTTTACGGGCCGTCACCGTGCTGCCATCTTCAAGCCGCGCCGTAAAGACATCGCCCGGCGTAATGGATTGCACCACCGTAGTGCGCAATGTGACATCGTATGGCTGTAACTGCTCGCGTCCAATCGCCATCAAGTCCGCTGGTGCGATGCCATCCCGCGAGAAGAACGCATGGACAGCGGGCGACGGCTTGTTTCTAGGGTCCGCGCTATCGCAGACCAGCACTTTGCGGCGCGACCGCCCCAGCATCAGCGCCCCACTGAGGCCCGCCGCGCTGCCCCCCACAACCAGAACATCATAATCGCTCATGTGTACCCCTTTAATGAGACTTCGTATCACTTAAGATGGCGCTGAAAATGATATTCTTACGAAAACTCGGCAAAATACTTTTGTATGGGATTGGCCGCCCGTAGGACAAACGGACTAGTTCCGTATATCGCATATCCCGCCGCCGCCTCCTATAATAAGTGCTGGGAGGGGACATGATGTTTCGCCGCCAACTCATCCTCAGCGTCGCAGTGTTTGTTCTGGCCGCCTGCAATCTGAGCGTGCCACAGGTGACGCCCACGGTTGCCCCATCGCGGACGCCCAGCCGCACGCCCAATGTCACGGCTACGCCCTCGATCACCCCCAGCCGCACCCGTACAAGCACGCCGGACCCAACCCTGATCGCTGAACTGCTGGCGTCGGATACGCCGACCGCGACGCAGACTCCTACCCACACGACGACGCCCAGCGTGACCGCGACGCTCTCGGTCACCCCCAGCCAGACGCCAACCATGACGGTGACGCCCTCACCGACATCGACATCCACCGCGCGCCCAACCGTGACGCCGCTGCCGACCATTGGTCCGACAGATACGCCGACACCCACCGCGACCGCCACATCCACCCTGACGGCGACCAATACGCCGCGCCCCAGTGCCACCCCAACGCGCACGTTATCGCCTGCCGAAATTTCGGAACTGCTGGGGACGCCCGCCGCCACTTCGACACCAGTGCCTACCGCAACCATTACGCCGGGTGTGCTGCCACCAACCATCGACGCCACGCCGACCTTTATTACGGCGACTGGCCCGGCTGCCAGTGTGACGCCAATTGTCGGCACAGCCACGCCGTTTATCCCGCCAACCGACACCCCGCAGCCCTTGCCCTCGCTGACCCCACTGCCTGTGCTGCTGCCGACTCCGCTGCCCTTGCTGCCGCCCATCAACCCGGAGACACGCGCCTTTGTCCTCAGCCCGGAAGGTGTGCGCGGCGGGGTAAGCCTGCTGCCGGATGTCACCCTGTTCGAGCGCAACCCGGTCAACCCGGCGCAGTACGCCGTCACAGACTCCTCCGGCCTGCTGTATTTCACCGGCCTTAATGGCGAGAACGCCGCCCGTGTCGATACGTCGCCATTTTCGCAGTTTATTCCGCTGTCGCGTGAGGAAAACAACGCTTACGTGCAGGACATCGCCTGGTCGCCGGATGGGCAGTATCTGGCGTTTCTGATTAACGGCGACAAGCTCGCCGTCGATGGCGTGTGGTATTTCTCGCCGGGGCAGTTCCCGCCACTGCAACTGCTGGTAGATTGTCCGGCAGACGGACATCCCGGCTGTGGCATTGTCACCAGTCCATCCGGGCCAACACACTGGGAAAGCCTCGAACTAGAATGGTCACCGGCGGGGGATGCGCTGCTGGTGCGCACCTGGCTGCCGGATGAGAACCGGGCTGGCCTGACGGTGCTGTCCGTCACCCGTGATGAACGCGCCCGTGATGTGCGCCCCCCGGCCTTTGCCTATGAGTATGGCACCTTCTCGAATGATGGCAGCCGCATTCTGGTCAGCGGCAGCGCGCCCGATGGTAATGTGTACATTGGCTGGATCAACCGCGATGGCACCTTCGATGCGATGGTGTTTGCCGGACGCGATAACGGTCTGTGGGTTCAGAATGCCGCCCAGCGCCCTGATGGCTCAATTGTGACTCTGGGGGCGCCGTTCAGCGAAGGGGGACCCGGCGCAGCCCAGCGCATTTACGATGCCGCCGGTCGTGCCCTCAGCGACCCCATCGGCAGCGGCCCGCCGCAGCGTGTCGAATGGAGCCCGGATCGCAGCGCCGTGCTGATGATCGTCAATGACCGGGCGTATCTGGCACGCATTGATGGCACGATTGCCGATATTACGGCGGAGGTCGCCGGCGCCCAGGCTATCAACTGGATCAGCGGCGATGTGCCGGTTGTCGACAGCCCGCAGAGCACCGCGGCTCCGGTGGAAAACAGCCCCCAGAGTACTATTGGTCCCGTGGGGGAAAGGTCGGAAAATCCCTATCCACCGGAAACACGATTACAGGTTCTGGCACCCGCCGGTCTGCTGGTGCGCTCGCAGCCCAGCACGGATGCGGATTTTATCGCCAGTGTGCTTCAGGGCGGTGTGGTGGTGATGCTGCCGGGCGAGCCCGTGCGCGATGGCACGCTGGTGTGGTATCAGGTGCGCGCCGAAGCCGAGGGCGTGGTGGGCTGGGTCGCCGGGGAAATCGACGGCGAATCGATGATTGGCCCATGATTTGCAATGTTTTTACGTTCCTGTGTTACAATTGTGATAGCGTGAGATTGGGGGAGTATTTGTTTCATGACCAAGAAGCCCAAAAAGTCAACGATGGCAGACTCACCAACGGGGATCATACCTCGTCCTCATTTTGACGAATATGTGCAGAACCTGAAAGAGCCGCCGCAGCCGTTGGCGTCGCAGCCGGAACTGGATACCGACGAAAGCATTACCGGATTCATCACTGTGGAAGCGGAAGGTGAAGACGCCGCCAAGCATGCCGATGACGGTCCGACCAAGAGCGCCACACAGGGTTAAGCCTTCACACTTATTACCGTCTCGATCCTCTTCCGATAAGTCGGACCTGCGTCGGACAGAGATTTTTCAAAGATATGGATGCACATGACTGAATTTACTGTGGCCCCGCGCCTGCCGGATGAGGTGCTGGCGAAGCGAGACTTACCCCTGAAACCAGAGCCGGTGACCCTGAGCGGTCGCATTGTTCGGCTGGAACCGCTCGACATGGCCCGTGATGTGGAGCCGCTGTACGCGGTTTCCAACGGCCAACCCGCCACGCTGGGCAAGCGCACGATCGGCCCCTATGACGCCGAGCGCTTGATCTGGCGCTATATGTTTGCCGGGCCGTTCGACCATGTCGATGATTTTGCCGCGTATTTGCGGACGCAGGTGGAGGCTGTGAACGGTCTGCCGCTGTGCGTCTTCGATGTGGTGACCAATCAGCAGATCGGCATGGCCAATTACATGAGCAATGTGCCCCAGTTCCTGAAGGTCGAGCTTGGCAGCATCTGGTATACGCCGCTGGCACAGCGGATCGGGGCGAATACCGAAGCCACCTATCTGATGCTTCAGCACGCGTTTAGCCTGGGTTACCGCCGGGTGGAATGGAAGTGCGACAACCGTAACGAGCGGTCGCGGCAGGCTGCCGAGCATATGGGCTTCCAGTTTGAAGGGGTGCAGGAATACCACATGATTGTCAAGAACCGTAACCGCGATACCGCGTGGTTCCGCATCCTCGACCACGAATGGCCAGCGGTGCAGCGCAGGCTTGAAATGCGGCTGTACGGCTAACCGAGTTCCCGCAAATCCTCGAATCCCAGTTCAATCATCCAGGGGCAAACGACTATATCGCCCGACGTATCCGGCAGCGGAACGCCGCTGTCCTGCGGCAAGCCGTTGTAGCCGCGCAGATAACCAAACGTGCCGTCGATCTGCTGGCGGGCCGCGTCGGATAATTCGGCGTCGCCAATCGCAATGGCGTGAATGTGGATGGGCGACCCGGCGTACAGTTCGTCCGTATCGCGCAGCCACGCGGCAAACCCGGCGATGCGCAGCGCCCGCAGCATCAGCGGAATCTCGTCGCGCAGGATGATGTAGGTGCCCGGCTCACGCACGGACAGATCCACCGCGCCGCCTGCGTCATGCGTACCAAAACTAGCCGCAACGCCGACGGGGTTATAGCTGCCCTGCACCAGCGCATTCAGAAATTCAACATCGAGCAGGCCGCCCAGTGCATGGTAGACCTGCGTGGCATGGTCGAGCATGGCAACGGTGCGGGCATTCAGGCGAGCATAATCAAATTTGATGACGGTGTAATCGTCTGGTGGCTGCTGGCACAGCGACCCTTCATCGAGTGTTGGGTCCACAGGCAGAGTCAGCGGTTCGAGCCAGTAACGGGCGTGGCTGGCATCGCCTTCTGCTGTCCAGCCCTGCACGCCATCCCGGTCAATCTGCCACCAGACATAGCCATCCGCACACTGCGGGCCATCCAGCACAATAAACTGCCCGCCCGGCGGAATCTGCCCGATTACGTCGCCTGCCAGCCCCGGCGTATCACGGAGGTTGTTGGCAGTGCCTGGTCCTGGCTCCACTCGCGCTCGAACGTTGACACTCAGGCGTGGCGCGAGGTGCTCCGGTGCCGGGCAGTCCGCATCCTGCGCATGAATGGCAGCGGGCCACAACAGACCCACCGCCACCAGAATCAGGCTGCTCCACCTGCCCAATGCTTTGATCAGCGACTGGCTAGTTGCCATTGCTCGGTGCACTGGTGTCCCGGTCATGACGTGCCGAAACGGTCAGGGCGATGCCGCCGCGTACCCGGAACGCGCCGATCACCTCGCACCATACCGGGTCGAGCGCCGCCACCAGATCATCCAGAATCAGATTGGTGACATGCTCGTGAAAGACACCTTCATTACGGTACGACCAAAGGTACATCTTGAGCGACTTGGATTCGACAATGCGCTGGTCCGGCACATACCGGATAGTCAGGGTGGCGAAATCCGGCTGGCCGGTCATGGGGCACACACAGGTAAATTCCTCGGTTTCCAGCGTGACCACATAGGGCCGGCCCGGATGCCGGTTGGGGAAGGTTTCCAGCTTGCGAATGGGTTCGCGAACGTTGCTGCCCAGAATAGTCAGGTTTTCAGTTGGATCAACCTGTTGTTTATTTGCCATTGAATCACCTACTCCTCATACCATTAACAGCCCATATTCTTTCACATCGGGCGGCATTTTCGTAGGGCATATCCTGTGGGGTTCAAGCGGTAGGCAGGCTGAACAGAAAACGTCCGCCGGGGGTTGCGGGGGTGGTGGCCTCGGCCCATATCTTGCCGCGATGCAGTTCGGTGATGCTGCGGGCGACCGCCAGGCCCAGCCCGGTGCCTTCGATCTGATTCTGGCGGGCCCATGGGGTGCGGAAGAAGGGCGTAAAAATTTCTTCGAGGTCTTCTTTGCTGAGGCCGTTCCCCTCATCCGTGACGCGCACCAGCACCCCCGGCAGCAGCACATCAGGCGGTGCGCTGGCGGGTAAGTCCTCTGGCCCGGTGATGTAACGGGTGCTGACGCGGATGGTGCTGCCCGCTGGCGAAAACTTGATGGCGTTGCCCAGCAAATTGCTGACCACCTGAATAATGCGGTCGATGTCGATATTGACCGGCGGCAGGTCGTCGTCCAGTTCCATCACGACCGTCTGTTCGCGTGCCTTGTACTGGAACTCAAGCTGCGCGGCGACGTTGATGATGACATCTGGCAGGTGGGCCTGCTGAAAAATCAGTTTCAGTTCGCCGGCGTCGGCCCGCGTCAATTCGATCATGTCGTTGAAGACGGCCCGCAGATGGCGCGCGCTGTTGAGGATAATCTCGGTATATTCCCGCGCAACCGGTGGCAGGTCGTCGCGGCTGACCTCCAGAATAAACTCGGCAAAGCCATGAATCGACGTCAATGGTGTGCGCAGTTCATGCGATACGCGTGACAGAAAGGCGGAACGCACTCGCACAGCCGTACGCTCGGCGGTGACATCATGGAAGGTGTAAATGCGCCCCAGCACCCGCGCCCCCTGATACACCGGCGCGCTGTACCATTCAATATCCAGCGGGTAGCCCTCGTTGTGGATCATGTGAAATTCGCCATGTTGTTTGGCCGGGTCGCGTACGGCCACGCTCGACCAGCTTCGGCGCAGCTCCTGACGCACGCCTTCGGGTATCTGCATCTGATTCAGCAGTTCAGGTAGCAGTAAACCCTGGGCGACGGATTCGGGCAGATCGAACATGCTGGTGAACAGCTTGTTGACAGTCAGGACACGGGCGCTGTTATTATCCGGCAGCACCATCACCACCCCATCATTCACGGCATCGAGCAGGGCGGCGCGTCCCTGCTGCACCAGGTCAGTCTGCTGCTGCAAAATCTGGGCCATAGTGCTGATGCCCAGAAATTCGCCAATGGTGTGATAGGTCTGCACCTCGCCGCTGCTGAACCGGTGGGGCCGGTCCGACCCGACCAGCAGGATGCCGATTTTGCGCAGTCCAGCGTGCAGCGGCAGCAGAGTCAGGGCGCGGATTCGCTCTGCCCTCAGAATCGAACGCACGAACGGGTCCAGCCGGTCGATAAAGCCGGGCAGGTCCTTGCTGCCGAAGACCAGTGTTTCGTGGGTGTCGAGCTGCTGCAAATAGCCGGGGTAATTCTTCAGGTAGATTTTGATGCCGAGGCCGACGCCGCTGCCCTGCCGCCGCGACCATGCCCCGGCCACTTCCAGATAGCCGAACGGCCCGTTGGGGCGGTCTTCGCTGACAGGGCCATAGAGCAGAATCGCGCTGGTGGTGATGTGCGATTCGAACAGCCCCTCGCGCAGCAGGTCGATGACTTGCTGGGGGGATGGCGTATCAATGATGGTCTGGGCGGTCAGCATGATCAGGCGGGCGATGACGCTGTTCTGGGCCAGCGAATCGCGCAGGTGCACGTTTTCCAGTACAGCAGCAGCCAGCCCGACCGGTTCCGCCAGCCTGTCCAGATCGGCTTTCGTGTAGCGATCATGCGCGTGATGAAACAGGGCCACCACGCCGATGCGGACATCATCCAGCCAGATTGGAAAAATGAGCGCGGAATCGTATCCGGTGTCTGGCAGGTCATTGCCGGCGGCAATTAGCGGGGCGGTCTGCCGATTCGCCAGCAGACGCGACACGCTGCGCTGGGCCGCAGATCGCACGTTGGGGGCGGTAGGGTCCGGGTCGTCGAGCAGACGGTCGAGCTGCGCATCGTAAATGCACAGGTAATCTGCGCTTGCCGCCGCCGTGATCAACCGGACGACACTGCGGAGGGTGTCGGTCGGGTTGGCTGGTCGCTTCGGATAAAGCGCAGATACATTTGTGACCATTGGATCAGTTTTCTAAACTGTCCTTGCTGCCTGCTGGCTGGGTTTCCTGAGGGCGGATGGTGAACATGTAACCGATGCCGCGCTCGGTGCGGATGTAGTGCGGGTGATGCGAGTCGGATTCCAGCTTGCGACGCAGGCGATGCATGTGTACGCGCAGGGTGTCTTCGTAGACATCTTCCGACGGCCACACACGGGCGATGAGCAGGCGGTTTTCGACCACCCGCCCGGCATTGCGCAGCAGCACATGCAGCAGGATCGATTCGGTCGGGGTCAGGCTGAAGTTCTTGCCGGCGACGGTGATGCGGTTGTGGGCGAAATCAATGTTCAGATGATCGTCGACACGGATCACGGGCTGGCTGGCATAATCGAGGCTGGGCATCCGCGAGAGTACCGTCTGGACACGGGCTTCGAGTTCGCGCAGATCAAACGGCTTGACAATGAAGTCATCAGCATAACGCTTGAGGCCCTGCACGATGGTGTCGGTGTCACTGGTGGAGGTCACAAAAATGATCGGCACGTCGCCCATTGCCTTGAACTTGTTGCTCAGTTCAAAGCCATGCATCGTTGGCAGCGCCAGGTCGATCAGCGCGATGTGGGGCAGCCCTTCCTGCTTGACGTATTTGATCGCGTCCGGGCCATCAAGAAAGGCGGCGACATCGTAGCCATGTGCCGACAGATAATCGCTGATGAGTTTGCTGATGCTCGCGTCATCTTCGACAACCAGGACCTTGGTCTTGTTCATCAAGATGTTCCCCTTTAACAATGTCAACGATTTCGTAACGATGATACACCATGCGTAACATTAACGCCAACATTTCACCACTACATCATAAGGCGCTTTGTAAGGTTTGGTAAGCACCCTTGCTATCCGGTTGATCATGTTGTTGTTAACGGGTTACGCGCGCTTGTGTTTTTGTTCCCGCGCGATTTCAAGGTTTTTGCGCACCAGCAGGTCCTTCGGCTTCAGGCGCAGCGCCGTTTCGTAGTCGCTTAGTTCCTTGTCCGTTTGGCCTTGCTGGCCGTAAATCAGCGCGCGATTGTTGTAGCTGGCGGCGTCCTGCGGGTTGAGTTCGATGGCCTTGTCATAATCCGCCCGTGCCTTGTCCGGTTCGTTTTTCAGACGATACGCATTGCCCCGGTTGTAATAGGCGGCGGCGTCCTCCGGGTTGATGCGAATCGCCTCGGTGAAATCGGTGATAGCGCCAGCCATATCTCTTTTGCTGGCACGGGCCAGCCCCCGGTTAAAGCAGGCGAAAGCGTCCTCCGGGTTGACGCGGATGGCCTCATCATAGGCGGCGATGGCCCCATCATAGTCTTTTTTGTCGTACAGCACCGCGCCCTTGTTGCGGTACAGTTCCGCATCGGCGGGGTACTGCTGGATCGCTTCGGTGATGATCTGAAGCGCTTCGTCGAACTGGCCCGACAGGCGGCAGATATTGCTGTGAATCAGGTCGGCGCGCCGGTCTGGCGGCTGATATTTCTGGGCGGTTTGCCAGTCGGTGATCGCCCGCCGGGAATCTGCCCGCAGGCGGTAAGTATGGCCGCGCCAGTAGTAGCCATCAACCAGCTGCTCGTTTAAGGCCAGTGCCTTGGTGAAGCAGTCGGCAGCCTGGATGTAACGGCCATTGCGGTAATGCTTCATGCCCTGCTCGAAGTGAACCTCGGCCAGAACGGGCTCTGGCGGAGGCGGTTGAACGGGTTTGGGTGGCTGAGTGGTGACCGGCAGGGTGCGCGATGCGGGCGTTGGGTGCAGGATCATTGCCAGCGGCTTGTTGAGGAAGCGGTTGCGCAGCCGGTCGATGGCCTCGTCAAAATACACGGCGGGCACTTCGACGCCGTTGTAGTCGCGCAGCAGCGGCAGCCATTCGCCGGTGAGGTCTGTTTCGACATTGCGGAAGTTGAAGCCCTCGAACAGCAGTGGTACGACATTGCGCTTGTGCTGCATGGCATACTCGATTTCGCGCCGCAGCCAGTCCCCCGGTTCCGGGCATCGGGTGAGCGCATCGGGTGTCAGAATGACGAGGAAGTGGGCGCGCTTGGCAATCTCTTGCAAGATAACCTGCTCGAACGAACCGGAGTCAATCGTCAGGTAATCCAGAAAGGCGTCGTAACCGTGTAGCTGTAATTCTTTTTGAACCGACCGCGCAATAAAAATATCTGTCCGCCGGTAGCTGATGAAAACCGTCTTTTCAACCTGCATGGGACGTTCATCCTGGCGTTAATCGCATAGCGATTTATTATCGCGTGAGGAACGCGCGCTTGTCAACCAGTGCGCTCATGCAGGCCAGATTGTCTGTTACAATATATCCATACCGACGTGAGTTATCAGGGCAAAGCACATGGTACAGGAACGCCAGTTCATCGATGCCGCTGTCTTCGATCAGTGGGTGGCCGCACAACCCGGCGATCATCATTATGAACTTATTCATGGGGAGATATTTGAAAAAGCGATGGTCACCAAAGACGCGCATGGGATTTCAGTGTCGATTCTGATTGGCTATTTAACGCAACACTTGATCGCTCATGACATCGAGGGTTATGTCACAGGCGAAACCAGCGGCTATTTGATTAATGACAAACGCTGCATACCTGATGCTGCCCTGGTATTGGGGCAAACGCCAACTGGCGAAGCCTACAGCACAAATCAACCTATATTGGTAATCGAAGTAATCTCGGATGATGAAAACAGTACGGAACTTCGAGCGCTGACTCTGAAACGCGAAGTTTATCTCGATGCGGGTATCGTCGTTTGGGAAGGCAGTATCACCGGGCGCTACGTTGATGTTTACACCCCCGATGGCCGCTACCGCCGCGTGCGTGACACCCTGACCCTGGATGCGCTGCCGGGGCTGTCTATCCCGCTGGATAAGGTGTTTCGATAGCTACAACAATCTATCCGGTGGATGATAGCCGCCATCCACCCATCGCTTCCGGGCAATCATGATTGCAGGTCGATTCATTTTTAATCGTTCGACAGTTGCTCGGCCTACAGGTGTTGATCCTTGAAGGATGACCCCATCATCCAACCATTTGAAATGGGCAGACCACTGATCAGTGCGGGGATTAAATAGTGAGACTGTTTGCTGCGTTTCGGGGTCTGTTGCGGTAATCGATTGCTGTTTACTGGTGTTGCAGTTCCAACACGCCAGACAAAGATTGTCGAGCATGTCATCGCCATGCGGATCAATGTGATCAACGTGCATGGTTTGACCAGAATTCGCCTCGCTTGTCAGACAGTATTCGCAACAACCATTGGCGCGCTCATAGACCAAGCGCCGCAACGTATTCCACGAAAGCTCATTCATGCGAGGCTGTAAAATCGGATTGTGAAAATATGTGGCCGCGCTGATTGAGCAGAGCCGCCGCCTCCGCTTTGCGAAGCATCAATCGATCCGCCCGTTGTGCCAGATTCTCAAGTTCAGCATATTCTGCGTCGGTGATTTGCCCACTGGAATTGCGATCCATCAGAATCTGCGCACGCGATTGCGCGTCTTCCGGCATCTGGTCGCGCGCAATGGTCCACAATGTATCATCCGACAGGCTTTTGAGCGCATCAAGCTCAGCCTGAACATCAGGCGGCAGGGCTGGCAGGGGCTCGGATAAGGTTCTGAGGTGATTGAGCAGCACCTGTTCAACTGGTTGCGCAGTCGATTCGGCAATGCGTCGCGCGCGCTCGGAGAGGTCTTCGGGCAGAGTGAGTATAATCTGGTCAGTCATGGCGCTAGTCTCTTATCTCAGGATTATTATAGCACGCCCACTGCATCACTTGCCCTCGCGCTTTTGCCGCCGCGCAATCGCCAGATTCTTTTTTGCGATTTCATGATTTGGATTGATTCGTAGCGCCGCCTCATAATCCGAAATTTCCTTGTCCCGATCACCAAGTTTGTCGTAAACAAGGCCCCGGTTGATGTAGGCAACAGCATACTGCGGGTTGAGGCGAATGGCTTCATTGTAATCCTGCATCGCCCCGTCCAGATCGCCTTTGTAGTAGTGTGCAAGCCCCCGGTTGTTGTAGGCGAGGGCATACTGCGGGTTGAGGCGGATGGCCTCATTGTAATCGGCAATCGCCCCGTCCAGATCGCCTTTGGCTCGGCGCGCAAGCCCCCGGTTGTTGTAGGCGAAGGCATACTGCGGGTTGAGGCGGATGGCCTCATTGTAATCAGCAATCGCCCCGTCCAGATCGCCTTTGTCAGAGCGCGCAAGCCCCCGGTTGTTGTAGGGAAGGTATAGCTGCGGGTTCTTTAGCTCGATAGAGCGTGTGTAATCGGCAATTGCGCCGTCCAGGTCACCTTTGGCATAGCGTGCAAGCCCACGGTTATAGTAGGTATTGGAATATTGCGGGTTGAGGTGGATAGCCTCATTGTAATCCCGTATCGCTCCATTCACATCACCTTTGGCTTTGCGCGCATTCCCCCGGTTGTAGTAGGCATCAGCATATTGCGGGTTGAGGTGGATAGCCTCTTTGTAATCCCGTATCGCTCCATTCAGATCACCTTTGGCTTTGCGCGCATTCCCCCGGTTGTAGTAGGCAACAGCATACTGCGGGTTGAGGCGGATGGCCTCATTGTAATCGTTAATCGCCCCCTCGTAGTCCTCCAAATCGCTTCGAATATTTGCCCTCTGATAATATGCTTCATAGTATTGAGGGTTGAGGGACACCCCTTTATCAGCCTCTGTTAATGCATCTTCCTTAAATCCTTGAAATCTAAGAAGGCAGGTACGGACAATGTGAGCTTTAGCATCATCCAGAAGCAAGGTTAGTGCTTTTTCCCAGTCTTCAATAGCCTTGTCAATTTCCGAATGCATTACATACGCTCGACCTCTGTGGTAATAGGCTTCGGCAAATTCTGGATGAAGATCAATAGCATTTATGAGTTCATCAAGCGCCCCCGAAAAGTCTCCTTGTTCGTATTTCTTGAAGCCATGCTCGAAATGTTCTTCTGCTTTGGTCTTTTCTGACGAAGGCGAGGGAGCAGACGCATTCGCTTCAACTTGCTGCCGGATCTTTGGTTGATCAGAAGATGGTGTTGGGTGCAGGATCATCTCAAGTGGTTTGTTGAGATAGCGAGAATGGAGACGATGCATCGCTTCATCAAAATAATCCGCCGGGATGCGCAGGCCGTTATACTGCGACAGCACCGCCAGTTTGCCCGTCAGATGTTGGGACATCGAGCCAAAGTCAAAGTCTTCAAACAGCAGCGGCACGATGTTGCGCTTGAGGTCGATGGCGTGTTCGATCTCGCGCCGCAGCCAGTCATTGGGTTCACTGCACCGTTCAAGCGCGCTTGGCGTCAGAACGATGATGAAGTGCGCCCGTGCTGCGATCTGGTTCAGGATTACCTGCTCGAATGAGCCGGCGTCGATATTCTCAAAATCGAGAAACGCATCGTACCCGTGTGTCGTCAGATACTGGTAGACCGCGCGGGCGGTGAACACGTTCGTCCGGCGGTAGCTGATAAAGACGGTTTTCTGTACCTGCATGGGGCCGCTGTCCTGCATATAACCTTAGTGACAGCGATATTATCGCGTGGACAGAATAGGGTTGTCAAATAGGGGCGATACTTTCGTTTGGCTTGGCCCCTTTGCGCCGTTGCGTGAGATAGGCTTGCCCCCAGTGCCACAGCCACACCAGTGCATAGGCCGAAAAGAGGAACCACAGCGGATCGGTCGGGACGCGGTAGCGCGTCGAGGGGTGGAACATCAGATAAACCAGCGTCATGCTGACCTGCACGAACCACAGCAACGATACGTCCCGCCAGCGGCGCAGAGTCAGTACCACACCGGCCAGCCCCAGCAGCAGCAGTGGCCCCCAGTACAGACGGTGAATTGTGCGTCCGATCTGGTCGAACAGCGGTGTGGAGTACGCGCCTACCGGGTCGCCGGGCGGCAATCCGCCCAGTTCCAGTTCACCGGCGTCGCCCTCCTCCGGGATGACATTGCCCTGATAATCAAGGCGCGGCAGCTGGCCCTCCACCGGGTTCAGGCGCGGGGTGATGTCGATGCTCCAGTACACCAGAAACTTGACCCACAGCAGTTCGGGGATTTTGTCGGGATTCTCGCGCAGCCATTGCAGCGCCAGCGCAAAGCGTTCGGCATCGGCTTCACGGCTGCTTAGGTCTTCGGTGGTCAGTTCCGGCGCGGTCCACTGCACGTCGTATCCGGCGCGGAAGTAGCGGACGGTGTATTCGCTGTTACCCTGCCAGAAATTCGCCCCAGAGGTGGTCGTCATCGGCACAAAAGCGTCAAACACCTGATAATTGCGTACAATCCAGGGGGCCAGCACCAGCGCGCTCATCACCGCTACCGGCAGCAGACGCAGGATGGTCTGCCACAGATTCAGCCGGAACAGAAACCACACGGCGACCAGCACAGCCAGCGGCGGCGTGATCGGGCGGGACAGCACCGACAGTCCCAGCACGAGTCCACCCAGCAGCGCCAGCCCCCATGTCCCCCGGTCCAGCGATGCGCGTTCGCGCAGCAGCACCATCAGCAGCACAAACGCGTGCAGCAGGAACATAAAAAACGGCGTGTCGATCAGCGTCAGGTTCTGGAAGATGAGGTATGGATAGAAGGCATACAGGAACCCCGCCAGCGCCCCGACCCATTCGCCCTGTGGCATGAGACGTTTGCCGATGTGAAACAGCATCAAAATCGAGCAGACATCCAGCAGTGTATGGAACAGCCCAACCTGCATGTAACCGCGCCCGAACAACCCATACACCCCAGCCAGCGCATAGCTGTACAGCGGCGGAATCGCGGCGTCCGGTTCACCAAGCGTGCGGCCATACACGCCGCTTGCCAGCAGATTCTGGGCATATGCGTCATAAGCATCGGAGCCATGCACCGCGCCAGTCTGGTCGAACGCGAACACACCGGGGAATGCCAGCAGCACCGCCAGCCGGACAAGGACCGCCAGTGCGAGGACAATGGGGAGTTTGTAAGTCAGAAGGCGTGCAATCATGTGGGAATTACCGGGGAACGGCGTACCGTACCCCCGTTCGCATTAGCGTTTCCGCGCCGTTACCTGAACGATGTCAAAGGGGTTGATATAGACCGCCCATTCCGACAGGCCGAGCGCTTTTTCGCCCACTTGCAGGGCTTTTGCCAGCCAGGGGAAGTACATCCCCAGCCGGTCACGGAACAGGCTGAGCGGCACATATTTGCCGATGTGACGCACATTGACCACGTCGAACCCGGTATCGTTGAGCATACGCGTCAGCGACTGCACCGAGAAATAATAGACATGTTCTTCGGAGAGTTTGTAGCCTACCCAGCGTCGACCTGCCAGCCGCGCAGGCAGGCTGTCGATGTCCGGTGTTGCCAGCGAGATCACGCCCCCACTGCGCAGCAGTTCCGCCGCACGCCGCACATAGGCTGCGGGGTCCGGCACATGTTCAATCACGTCCCACATCGTCACCGCATCATAGGCACCGGCCTCAAAATTCAGCGACGTGAGCGAACCGTGATAGGTTGTCAGGCCGAAATGTTCCTGCGCGTAACGTACGCTAAACGACGATACGTCCAACCCTTCGACCTGCCAGCCGCGTTTGCTGGCTTCGTCAATGAAGAAGCCGGTGGCACAGCCGACATCCAGCAATTTGCCGGGCTGAATAAACTGTTCCAGATGCTTCAGGCGGCGCTGCGAGGTCCGCCGGATATTGGGTTCATCCTTGATGTAGTTGCTGTAACCCACCACGCCGGATTCATTGTTATGAAAGTAGGTTTCGCCATAGAGCGCGTAAAGCTCTTCGGCGTCCGGGCGTGGGCTGACATAGACAAAACCGCAGTTACCGCACTGTACCAGCCCCAGACCATTTTCCGGGCAGTATGGCTGACGTACCTGACTGCCGCACAGGTTGCACGGCACATGCCTGCGTACGACATCCTCGCGTACACGCGGCGACTCTCCAGCGGTTAATTTTGCCAAATAGCACCCCCTCATTTCTAGATTTGCTGCCGGGAGCGCAGCAGATGGCATTCTACCGCGCCCCTATCGTATGAGCAACCGCTGATCTTTTGGCGAATACTCCAGCATATAACAGGAGGTGGATTTGTAGGTGGGTGAATTTTACGGTGTGCGACAAGGGAAATCATTTTCGGCAGGGGTAGGTGTAAAATCTATATTTAGAACATATGTTCAATTTGGGCATTTTGCGATACAATAAAACCATCGCGAGTTGGGGTGCTTACCAAATCCGAAAATCTAAATAATCTTTTTATTCTTTGAGTTGAAATACAGCGACTATAATGCTGTGCAAGCAGAAAGGACTGTTTATGCAAATGAATCGTGAAAAGGCCCTTGAAGATGCGCCGCTGCAAGATTTGCTTGCCATTCTGCTGCGGCAGTACCGTCAGCTGTTAGCGCAACATGATGTGGCATTGACCGAAGCGGATATTCGTTTGCTGGCCCTTCGACTGGCTGAAGGGACGTTGCCAGAGGCGGATGCGCTGCCCATTCGTCTGGCGCTTATCACCCTGGTTGAAGAAAGCGAGCAGGTTCTGGCGCGTTGGAGCCTGACGTTTGAGCAGGCCCTCAAAACCGATATGGCCGATATGCCCGGCTGGGAAACAACAGCGGAGTTTCTGGAGCTGGCTACCGAAAAAGGCAATGCGGAACTGCGCATCGCTTCGGCGGCGGCGCTCATCGCGGCGCTGGGGGATATGCGCTACGCCGGACATCTGCTGGCGGCAGTTGATCATGATCCGCATGAAATTGAGACCGTTGTGGCCCGGTGGGTGCTGTCACAGGCGTGTGGCGTGAACCCGCGTGCCGGCAACTGGCAGGAGCGCATCGAGGGCTATCTGCGGCGCGTTTATTCCTGAGCAAACAATGTTCGGGCGAAGGCCAGGTCTTCGACAATCAGCCGGGGGACTTCATGTTCAGCCGTGTATTCTGCCGAAAAACAGATTGGCCCCGTGTAGTGCATCGTGTGCAGTTTGTCCGCCACCCGCTGCCACGAGGCGCGCCCCTGACGGCCTGATGTAAACCATATTTGCCATTCGGCTAATGTCGCTTCTGGTAGGCTGATACGCCGCCAGTAGGCATTTTTCAGGTTAACCACACACAAATGCGACTCGACCACATCCAGCGCGGGTTCTGGTGCCATACCCTCCAGCGCGTTGTGAGCTGGGTCCCAGATCGCCCCCACATATTGTGGATCATAATCCTTGACCAGATGATACAGTCCCATCTCGTTGACCGGGACAAAGCTGCCGTTATGATTCTGGACGCCGATTTGAATGCCGTATTGTTCGCAGAACGGCAGGGCGGTGTCTAACTGCTGGCGGGCTGCTTTTTCGGCGGCCCAGTAATTCATGTCGTGGCGAGGAAACATGACCCGGTTCATGCGGATGCCAGCTTCCGCGCACGCGGCATACAGGCGTTCATCAGACAGGGGCAGGCTGGCGGTGATATTCAGGATGCTTACACCGGAGTCGCCCAATATCTGGACGGCACGCGGCAGCTGCGTCTCGATATGCTCGGGCTCACAAGGGAAACCGGGACGCACCGGTAACTCGATCCACTCAAAACCCAGCCGCCGGACGTGCGGGCCAAGCTCAGCAAGCGACAGATTTTTCCAGGGTTTGACAAACAAGGCGAATGAGACGGACATGATGTGCACTCCTGACATTTGTTACATGCATGATTATATAAGGTTTGAATATGGTTTGATGGATTCACTATTTGGCTTTAGCGTATAGTTTCCGTATGGATTCGGTACATGAAACGGCCATCTTTGACTGTCAGGTTTACGCTTAGGATAGGTTATAGAAAGGTCTGCATCCTAAACTTTAGAGCAATACGAATGATGATTTCACCATCTTGCTAAGAATGCCCCCGATATTGAGGTGTTTTGGTTGCATTACATAACATTTACGGTTTAAACTGTGTTTATAAGTTGTAACACTGGGCCTCTAAAGGACAGAACAGCTATGGCTGAGAAAATTCTGGTCATTGATGACGAAGAAACCACCGTGCAGCTGATCACGATTCTGCTGGAACGTCGTGGGTACGAAGTTGTCAAAGCGTATCGCGCCGATGAAGGGCTGCGGAAAGCCTATCGCAACCAACCGGACCTGGTACTGCTGGACATTATGATGTCCGACATGGACGGTTGGGATGTGTGCAAACGGCTGCGGGAAATGTCCGATGTGCCCATCATATTTCTGACAGCGCGCAACGAAACCCGCGATGTGGTACGCGGGCTGGAAATGGGCGCCGATGATTACGTGATCAAGCCCTATGACAACGACGAACTGGTGGCCCGTGTACGCGCACATTTGCGCCGTTCACCCCGCCCCAGCGTGAGCGAGGAACTGGTCTTTAACAATGGCGAGTTTCGCATCAACTTTATGAACCGCGAGGTGCGGGTGCGCAACGAAATCAAGCACCTGACGCCGAAAGAGTTTAACCTGCTGGGCGTGCTGGTGCGCAACGCGGGGCGTGTTGTCACCCGTAACGAGCTGGTTACGGAAGCGTGGGGTGATGAATATGCCGATGCGATTGACAGCCTCAAGCTCTATATCCACTATCTGCGCCAGAAGCTGGAATCTGACCCCAATCACCCCGAATACATCCTCACCCTGCGCGGGGTTGGCTACCGTTTTATTGACCGTTAGTCAGCAGTGAAATGATGTTGGCTGGTTCTGCCTGGGCGGAGCTGCGCGGCAGCAGAGGGTTGCGCGGCGTTCGATTAGGCGTCAGCGGTGTGGGCACAAAGATCAGCACAAAGATCACCATTGAAGCAATCGCCACCAGGCGGCGCGGGCGATCCAGCGGGGTAATCATATCCAGCGGTGTGGCATACATGCGCCCGAAAATGACGAGCAAAAACACCCACAACAGCCAGACACTGGTTACAAACACCAGCCCAACCATCACAAAGATCAGCGGGTAGTACAGCAACCGAGCCCTTTCCCCCAGCAGCGAATAGGCGATATGCCCGCCATCTAGCTGACCGATGGGAATCAGATTGAGCGCGCTGACCAGCAAACCGGTCCACCCGGCCCAGGCAAGCTGGTTGCTGTTGATGACCACATCCAACACGCCATTCGGGTAAAACTCGCCAAACATGACGATCTTGGCGAAGGCGTACAGCAGCGAGTCGCCTTCATACAGGCCGCCCGGTGTGATGGGTGCCAGACGCGCCCCGGCCAGCCCGATAAACAACAGCGGCACGGCGAAGATCAACCCCGTCAGCGGACCCGCCGCGCCGACATCGAGCAGCACCTTGCGGTTGCGCATCGGCTGCCGCAGCTGGATAAACGCCCCAAGTGTGCCAAAGGGACTGAAAAATGGCAGCGGAATGAAGTACGGCAGAGTCACCGCCAGCCCATGACGGCGCGCGGCGAAGTAGTGGCCCAGTTCATGGCTGCCCAGAATCAGCAAAATGCCCAGCGCATAGGGCAGGCCGCGCCACAGATTCGCCAGTTCATTGTTGCTGATCTCGCGGGCCAGCGCCGGATCGACGCGTACGATTTCGCCCACCGCCAGCGAGGTGCCGACCAGCAGCACACTGAACAGGGTCAGCACAAACAGAATCAGATTCGGCCACCAGGCGCGCGGTTTGGGTTCGATGCGGCCCGGCAGCGCCAGCACCACATGCCTGCCATGCTCCTCGCGGAAGATGGGCGTATGGTTGATGGTCTTGAAGTCGGTGTCCAGCCGCTGATAGGCGCTTTCAGAATCCAGGCGCAGGCGGCCTTCAAAGCGGGCGGTGGGGCTGGACCCAAAGGCCCGCAGCGCAGGGGGCAATCGATCCGCCTCCTCATCGGCGAAGGTCATGTCCTGAATGGCCAGCACCGCCGCTACCATCTGCTGGATTTGATCGCGCAAAATCTCATCGGGCCGGATCTCCGGTTCGGTGGCGCGCACTCCAGGGCGGTTATCGCGGGATGAGGCGGTTTCATTCAGCATGAATAGAATCTCCAGTCTTCAGCTATCAGCCCGGTCAGCAATCAGCATGGTTGCCAAAGCCTGTGAAGCGGACGGCACAACGATAATGCGGCCAGAAGTTTGATGGGATCGCCAGGCAGCTGACAAGCTGAAACGCTCATGCATTATAACGCACGCCGGGGGCCTGTTTGCTTAGGGTGGCGTGATAATCTGCCAGGCGCTGCCATCCGGGAGCAGTTGCAGCACGGTGCCATCGGCGCTGCTGACATAGACGTTTTGGTCGCCGGACAGCGTGTTGGCCGTCTGGTAGTTGCCTTCATATTTGACTTCCGGGTCCAGCGCCAGACCCATCCGGTTGCGCACGATGTCGCGGCGCCAGGCAAAACCGAGGATTCCAATCGGTTGAACAAAGCCGGGCGGCGGCAGGAATGTCTCTTCAAATTCGGGGTGGATCGCCGGATCATAGCGGTTTTCGATGGAAACCCAGGCCGGTTCAAAGCCATCGTTAAAGAGCGCGTAGACGATGTTGCTTTGCCCAACATAGATCATACGCCCGCGCTCGAAGCGTTCTTCGATAAGGGGTGTTTCCTGGGCCGGGCCAACCGGGCAGTCATCCGGCGCGGGGATAAAGAACCACTGGTCCGGACATGACAGCGGAATTGCCAGCGGCTGTTCAACAGTCAGCGGGCCATCCCCAACACTCAGGACAAAATCGACCTGTCCCCGGTCGCTGCGGCGGGTCGATACGGCCAGACGACCATCCGCGGGGACATTCCAGACCTGGGTGCGCTGGCCGCTGACATCAACCCGGTAAATGCTGGCGTTGGCGACGTTGCGTGTGGACCAGAACAGGTTAATGCTGCTGCCTGGTGCTGCTGCGACCACATCTGTGGTGAAAAATTCGATGCGTGGTGCATTTGGGTTCAGGCTGCGTGTGGGCGTTGGTTCATCTGGCGCGGGGGTGCTGGTGGGGCCAAACAACCGGGTAGGCGATGGGCCGCCGGTAGGTGAAACAGGGATCGGTGTGGGCGTGATGGTCGGCGTGGCATTGGCGCCCGGCGTTCGGGATGGCGAGGGCGTATAGGTCGCTGTCGCTGTCGGTGGGTCTGTGGGAATAACCTGTACCGCCGTTGCCCCACAGGCGCTGACCAGTACAGCCAGTATTCCCAACAGAATCAGATGCAGCAGCGCCGCCGCGCGAAGGTTGAACATAGATAACCGATTCACCTGCTTTCAAATGTCCTTACCAGTATAGCGCCGGGAACGTCAGTCTGCCTATAGTCTGCCGGGAATAGAGGCAGCACGCTTGCACAGGCTACAGGCCGCCTGTAAAATCGCCCGTCAGTGAATCAAAACATCGAGCCAACGGAACATGCGATTTCTGAGAACCAGCCTGCTTTTTGTCATCCTGTTCAACCTGACCGCCGGTATCCTGCATGCTCAGGAAACCGAACCATTACGTGTTGCCACCAAACTTTTCCCTCCGCTGGTTCTCAAGCAGAGTGACCTGTTCACCGGGTTCAGCATCCAACTGTGGGAAGCGATTGCCAGCAATGCCGGCCTGGACTATGAGCTGTACGAAGTCGAAACCGTGGTCGATCAACTGGATGCCATCCAGAACGGTGATGCGGACGTCGCTATCGCCGGGATCACCATTACCGCAGAGCGCGAACAAGTGCTGGATTTCAGCTTTCCCTACTTCGATGCGGGCCTGCAAATTATGGTGCGCGAGGACGAAATCACGCCCATCAGCCACGCACTGGCTGCTGTTCTGTCGCCGGATTTTCTGCAATTCCTGTTGATGTTTGTCGGGCTGATTCTGGTGGCGGCGCATATCCTGTGGTTCATCGAACGCCGCCGTAACCCCAAAATATCGGCTTCGTATCTGCCCGGCATCAGCCAGATGTTATGGTGGTCTGCGGTGACGGTGATTGGCTATGACGATGTGCCGCCGAGCACGATTGGCGGGCGGGTGATGGCGCTGATCTGGATGTTCGCCGGTATTTTCCTGATCGCCAACCTGACGGCTTCGCTGAGCGCCGGGGCGACCGTACGCGAGTTACAAAGCTCCATCAGCGATATTTCTGACCTGCGCAACAACCGGGTTGCCACTGTGAACGGCACTACATCAGCGCAGTATCTGGCAACAGCGGGCATCCGTTACACCGGCACCGAAACGATTGACGAGGCTTATGAACTGCTGCGCGACCGCAATGTCGAGGCGGTGGTCTATGATGCACCGGTGCTGCTGTATTATGTCATCACCCACGAGGACGACATCTTCAGGACCGTAGGCCAGCCTTTTGGTATGGAAGAATATGGCATCGCGCTGCCGGAAGGCAGTCCGCACCGCGAAACGATCAACCGGGCGATTCTGAGCCTGCTGGAAGATGGCACCTACCAGCAGATTTATAACCGCTGGTTCGGGCAGGCGGCCAGCTAATCCGGCTTGCTGGTGTCGTCCCGCCCATAATAGCGCGCTTCGCTGAGGACAAAATCGACGGTGGCGGTGATGGTTGGGTCGGGCAGTGTCGAAGCGGGCATGGTCCGCACCTCTGTGGCGGTGATGGTCAGGCGACCGTTATCCCCGGCGCTGCCAATCTGGACGATGCCGACCTGCCCCTCCTCGACCGCCGCTAGTTGCAGTTGATGGTGCGCCATCGCGGTTTGTGTGATGCCGGACAAAACGATGTGGAGTTGATGCGGCTGTGCGACCGCCTGATCTTCAACCGTGACGAGGACGCCCTCCTGCTCCCACACATCACCGGCAGCCAGCAGGGCCATCGCCATCCGATTCTGGACCAGTTTGGCGCGGCTGGCAGCGGTCAGAAAGCCGCTGATGTTCACCGCCTGATACCCCATCGCATCCATGACCAGCAGCATGGAACGCCCGCCAGTGAGCTGGCAGTGCCATATCTCGTCTGCACAGGCGTTTCCGGCATCGAGCAGCATCGTCCGACCGCTGGCCTGCTGCTGCAAGCTGCGCAGGAAGGTATACATGCGCGGCAATAAGGCGATGTTGCCCCGCAGATTAGCCGTGTAGAGCAGGTTGAGCTGCATGGCGGACTAGCTGTTCTTTTGCAGCATATCCGGGCGGGCGGGTGTATCGTCGGTCAGCAGCGGCAGGTCGTCAAAAACGCCCACCTCAACCAGATACATGTTGGCGTAATGCGTCAGATCAGATGAGTACAGCACATATTTGCCATCCGGCGTAAAACGCGGGTGTGGGTGCGCGTACTGGTCATTAAATGTGCTGCGGTGATAGGCCAGAATGCGCGGGCCGACATACTGCTCGCCATTCCATTTGAACAACTGGATAAACGGCTCGGCCTTTTTCCAGCGATCACTCCCCTGAAAGGGCGAACCATCGCCGACAATGAGCTTTTCGTCCAGACTCTGGAAGTGGGTGGAATGGAAGGGAAACCGCACTTCGGTCAGGTCGCTGTTATCCCACTTCACGTACCCAAAGACATGCTCACCGCTGGCTTTGTCCGACGCATTGTCTTCGATGCGCGGGCGGCCATGATAGCCAATGCGCTCGCCATCCGCGAACCAGTATTCATGCCCCACCGCAAAATTCTTGCCGTCATCCTGCGGGCGAATCTTCCAGACGTCGCCGGTTTCCACGTTCAACCCCCAGATACGCTGGTCAATCAGGTTCCAGGGGCCTTCGTGGCAGAAGGTCGTCACCTGTGGCAGCGTGGGCGATGTGTTGATGTGGTTCAGGTAGCGGTGATCCTCATGCAGGACTTTGGCCGCGCCGGTTGCAATGTCAATGCGGACCAGCTGAGTCAGCGGTTTATCGCGCATCATCGCCCGAAATTCGGAATAAGCAAATGAGATGCTGGCTTTTTGCTTCGGTGCCGCCTGGGCGATCTTGGTGATGACATACTGCCCGTCGGCGGTGGGGTTGGTGCGGTCCCAGGGGTCCATCCCGGTCGGAACTTCATAGAGCACGCGCTCTGCCAGGGTGGTCAGGTTGAGTTCAATCGCCTGCCGCCCCCACCAGTAATAGGCGCAGTTGTTGGGAATGCTGATGCAGGCGCGCGGTGTACCGCCTTTGCCCTGCAAATCCGTCATCTGGGTGATTTTGCCATCGTCAAAGTCGTAGCGAAACAGGTTGCGCCGCCCCTCGCGGTCTCCGTTGAACAGCATGGACTGCCCATCATTAAACCAGCACGGGTCGGTGAAATAGAAATGATTGGAGTGCCCCAGATGATCCGTGAGCTGGGTGATGACCCGCCCGCTAAAGGGGTCTTCATACTGAAAGCGTTCGTCGGTGTAAACACGGCCTTTAGACATGGGGTATTGTTCTCAACTGATAGCCAGCTTGGTTGACGATATGGCGGTTGGATACGTCCAGCCCGATTGTTACCAGATCAGTGTTGATCACCGCTGTCTGGGAGTCGGGCTGGACGCAGTAACGGTGCTTAACTGCTCTTTTGCAACATATCCGGGCGGGCCGGGGTGTCCTCGGTCAGCAGCGGCAGGTCTTCAAAATCGCCGACCTCTACCAGATACATATTCGAATAATCCGTCAGGTCCGACGAGTACAGCACGTATTTACCGTCCGGCGTGAAGCGTGGATGCGGGTGGGCATGCTGGTTGTTGAAGGTGCTGCGGTGATACGCCAGGATGCGCGGGCCGACATACTGCTCGCCATCCCACTTGAATAACTGAATAAACGGCTGCGAATCTTTCCAGCGGTTGCCAGCCTGCGCCGGGGTGCCATCGCCCACGATGATGCTTTCATCAAGGCTGTGGAAGTGCCCGGAATGGAACGGGAAGCGTACTTCAACTGGGTCGCTGTTGTCCCACCGGGTGTGGCCGAATACGTGGTCACCATCGGGCCGGTCGGTTTTGGTGTCTTCAATGCGCGGGCGGCCATGATAGCCGACGCGTTCACCATCGGCAAACCAGTATTCATGCCCGATTGCCAGATTTTTGCCATCATCCTGTGGGCGAATCTTCCAGGCCTCGCCGGTCAGGATATTCAGGCCCCAGATACGCTGCTCGATCAGATGCCAGGGGCCTTCGTGACAGAACGTCAGCACAGCGGGCACCGAGGGCGATGTATTGATATGGCCGATATAACGGTAGTCCTCGTGGATGACTTCCGCTTCGCCGGTTTCGATCTCGATGCGCATGATCTGGCTCAGCGGCTTGGCGTGGAAATATTCACGGAAGCGTGAGTATGCAAAATCAATGGTGGCTTTGCCCTGGGGTACTTCCTTCATCAGGCGCGTGCAGACATATTTGCCATCGGCGGTTGGGTTGCCACGATTGTCCGGCGACATATCCGGCGGCGCTTCCCAGATGACACGTTCTTCCAGCGTATCCAGGTTGAGTTCGATCAACTGCTTCTTCCACCAGAAATAGTTGCAGTTGTTCACCGCGCTGATGCAGCCGCGTGCCTTGCCGTCGCCTTTCAGGTCGGTCGCCTGCGTGATCTTGCCATCGTCCAGATCATAGCGGAACAGGTTGCTCTGGCCGTCGCGGTCCGACATAAACAGCATCGAGCGCCCATCATTAAACCAGCACGGGTCGGTGAAATAGAAGTGGTTGGAATGCCCCAGGTAATTCGTCAGGCGGATGATCTCGCGCCCGCTGTAAGGGTCTTCGTAGCGAAGTTGTGTGTCGTTGTAAACCTGGCCCTTGCTCATAAAATTTTCTCCTTAAAAGTTTTGCGATGTCGGCGTTCAGCTGGCAGAAAACCGGCATGTTTTGCGCGGTGCCATTTCATTTTCTGCCACCTGCCACCTGATGACTGTAAGCTTAAGTATGGACGGTCAGGATGTCGTCGGTCAGTTCTGGCAGGTCGTCAAAGTCGCCAACCGGTACCAGATAGATATTGGCATAGCGCGTCAGGTCGGAGGCGTACATCACATATTTGCCATCCGGCGTGAAACGCGGGTGCGGGTGGGCGTGCTGGTCATTGAACGTGCTGCGATGATAGGCCAGCGCGCGCGGCTTGCTGTATGCCTTGCCATCCCACTTGAACAACTGGATAAACGGCAGTGCGTGACCCTGGCTGCTGAAGATCGTGCCCGGCGTGCCATCCCCGGCGATCAGGTGTTCATCGAGGCTGCAAAAATGCGTCGAATGATAGGGAAATTGGGCTTCGAAAGCGTTTGTGTTGTCCCATTTCAGGCGGCCATAGATCGGCGCGCTGACCCCACGTTCGTCGCGTGGCATCCCGTGATAGCCGATATGTTCGCCATCGGCAAACCAGTATTCGTGCCCGACCGCATAAACACCGTCATCCTGCGGGCGAATCTTCCATGTCTCGCCGGTGTCGATATTCAGCCCCCAGATGCGCTGATCGACCAGCCGCCAGGGACCTTCGTGGCAGAACGTCATGATGTTGCGCAGCTTGGGCGACGCATTGATGTGGCCCATGTAGCAGTGATTCTCATGAATCACGTCCATCTTGCCGGTTGCCACTTCGATCCGGATGATCTGCGTAAATGGCTTGGCGTGGAAATATTCATGAAACCGGGAGTACGCGAACGAGATGGCCGCTTTCTTTTGCGGTATATCGTGCATCAGTTTGGAGCAGATATATTTGCCATCGGCGGTCGGGCTGGGGCGGTCCTGCGACGTGCCTTCCGGCGCGGTATAGATAACGCGCTCTTCCAGTGTTTCGATGTTCAGTTCGTGCAGCGCCCGGTGCCACCAGAAATAGTGACATTTGTTGGCGGCACTGTAGCAGCCACCGACATGCCCGCGTTCGTTCAGGTCGGTCAGCTGGGTGATCGCGCCGGTAGGCACATCATAGCGGAACAGGTTGCTCTGGCCTTCGCGGTCAGATGAAAAAATAAAGGACTCGTTGTCCTTGATCCAACAGGGATCGGTAAAATAGAGATGATTGGAATGGCCCAGGTAATCGGTAAGTTGGATGATCTCGCGCCCACTAAAAGCATCTTCATAACGAAACTGTGGGTCGCGATAGACGCGGCCTTTACCCATTAGTTATTCTCCAAAATGTATTTGTACCGTTGGGGTTGATTATAACGGGGTTTACCGGGTTAGCATGTCACCATTGGTCAATGGTAATACGACCCGAAAACGGCTGCCTTTGCCGGGCGCACTTTCAACCTCGATGTGGCCGCCATGCCCTTCCACGATCTTTTGCGCAATGGGCAGGCCCAGCCCGAACCCTCGTGTGGAATGGGCAGTATCGGACCGGTGAAAGCGCTCGAAGATGTGCGGGAGGATGGATGGCTCGATGCCGACACCATTGTCGATAATATCAACCCACACCGTCGATGCGCCATTGGTGGCGGTGCGCACAATAATTTTGCCACCGCGCGGCGTATAACGCAGGCTGTTATCCAGCAAGTGCTGAAAAGCGTATTCCAGCATCTCATGGTCGCCGACCATCAGCGGCAGGGCCGGGAACAGATCCAGAACGAGTACCAGCCCGCGTTCTTCTGCCAGACTTTGCTGGCTGCTGCTTAATACGGCAAGCATGCGGTTCAGGTCAATCTCCCGTCGATCATAGGCCATGCCGCTATCCAGCCGCGCCATCAGCACCAGCGACTCCAGCAGGCGATCAATTTGGGCGATCTGGGCGTTGACATCGCTGATTAACTGCCGGGCGCGCTCAGGATTATCCATACGCTCGACCAGGTAGAGTTTGGTATTGATGATCGACAGCGGGGTGCGGAACTCGTGGGAAGCATCGCGGATAAAATCCGCCAGAATGCGCATGCGCTCGCGTTCCAGCGCATAGGCGTCCGCCTGTTTGCGGGCTGTGATGTTTTCGGCGATTCCGACAATGCGGTTCACCTGCTCCTCACTATCGCGCAGGTACGTATTGCGCATCCGAATCCAGCGGATTTTCTGCTCCGGGAGCACCAGCCGAAATTCAATCTCGTGATCCTGGTGCTGCCGCAGCATGTTGAGGATGGCTTCGACGTCATCCGGGTGCACCGTCTCCAGAAACCGGATGGGCTTGTCATTGAGTTCTGCTGCCGGGCGGCCCCACATCGCTTCGAAAGACGGGCTGGCATAGACCAGACGATCCGCCACCGGGTCGATAATGTAAAAAACTTCCTGAATGTTTTCGACCACCTGCCGGAATCGTTCTTCACTCTCGCGCAGGGCCACCGCCATCCGCTGCCGTTCGGTCACTTCCGTGTTGGCGAAGATGCACTCGTAAACCCGCCCACTCCCACCGGCCAGCGGGAAAATGCGCGAGATCATCGCTGTGGTGGTCTGGCTCCTGGTCTGGTACGACAGGTCGATATTGCTAAAGGTCGCACCGTGATCGAAGACATCGGCCACCATATGGCTGATTCTGGCAACATCGTCGGGCGTACTAAACAACTGATGGTAGTGCTGGCCTTTTATCTCTGGGCCATACTGGAATATGCGGGTAAAGGCATGGTTCCACGTCACGATGCGGCCATCGCGGTTGATGGTAAAGATCGCGTTTGGCGAGTTCTCAAACGTCTGGCGGTAACGGTCCGGGGTTTTGAGGACGATCAGCCCGCCTGCCGCCAATGTGATGGCCACCGCCAGCCCGGCGCGCCAGTCGAACGTGCCTACCACCAGTATGACCACGAGATACATGCCCAGGATGAGCAGCCCGGCGCGGCTTTCACCGCCAAAATGTGCGCGAAGTTTGTCAATGAGCGGAGCCAACTGTATGTCCATAGCTCCGTAGCATAACATGATATATCGTTGTTGTTGGTCCTATTTTTTGGCTGAGTTTGGGTTTTATCGGTGTCAGGGAAAATCGCGCGCGAACGCCTCGATTTTGGTGTTCATCTGATCCAGCCGGTCCGCTTCGTCCGGGTCATTTTCGGCGGGCATCAGGTCCGCAATAGTGGCTAACGCGGCTTTCATATCATGAATAGCATACTGAGCGGTCTCGTCGTCCGCCAGGAACCGCGTGTGTAACAGATAACCATAAACGGTGGCGTTGATCGCATAGGGTGCTCGCAGACAATGTTCTTCGAGGACGATGCGGGTGGCCCCGGCATATTCTTCGTCGAGGATAATCAAGCCGCCTTCTCGCCCCGTCTGGCCGATGGTCTTGCCTTCGTCATATGGCTGCCAGTTCATGGCACCTCCTGAGTGTTCGTCGGTATGCGCAAAATGAATAAATGGTCTGATGCTGCTGTGATACACTGAGATACTCGAATACAGCAACACGAAATTTATCAAGGACAATGCTCTGTCGATGGCATCGCAAACCCGTTTTTCTGTGTTTAAACAGGTTCAAACCCATAACCCGCGTAATATATTTTCTGCAGAGCGGCCCCGCCTGATTCACTGGTCCCATTATGTGGAGCAGATTTTTCTGGCACAGCAGCTCCGCACGGATATTTATGTTGGCCTGCAATATCTGAGCAACTTTGCGCCCATTCTGCCGCTATATTCCCGGATTGCGCAAACAGCTCGTCGGGTTTATGTCTTTGCCATCGTTGATCTTCAGATGGATACGCAGCCTTTTCAGGTTATCCCGCTCACTCCGCAGGATCAGCTTGTCAAAGAATGGTTTGTGGTTTTTGCCGACCCGCAGGAATCACGGGTCCTCTCTGCGATTGAAACGACACCGCCAGGCGCTTCAACACGGACGTTCGATGGCGTTCTGACCAGTGACGCTGGCATCGCGGCGCATGTGGTCAGGCAGATCAACCGACAGTTTGATCTGTCGCCAGCGGAACATAAAAGTGCAGGACCACCGCCCGATAATGCGGCAGGCTGACGGCTCGATCAAACTGCCCGCCGTTTGCCTGAATGACTTTGCGTGATGCCGCGTTGTTGGCATCGCACGTGATAAGCGCGCGCGTGATGCCGCGTGTACGGGCGTGTTCCAGGGCCAGTTTGCAGATGAGCCGACCATAGCCCTGCTGCCGCATGGACGGGCGAATCTCGTAGCCGATGTGCCCGCCGATCTGTCGCAGGCTGTCGTTGAGCGCCAACCGCACCGACGCCCGCCCGATAAACTGATCCGCTTCGACCAGCCACAGGACAACTTCTGGCACGCGCCCGACAGTAGGGTTTGTTTCGCGGTACCGCAGATCGTCCAGAAACGTGTCGAAGTTTGCTTCGATCCAGGCCAGGTCGTCATTCTGATGACTGCCGTCCTGCTGCTGGAACTCTGCAAGAGCTGCCAGAAAGCTGGCCTTAAAGCATGCCTGTGGTGGAACCAGCCTAGCGTCTGATGGCATGGGCATACAGAAAATAATGGCCGGTTTCGCTGACGTCGGCCTCAAATCCAACACGGCTCAGTTTGTGGCGCAGGCTTTGTGGCTCGTAGAAAACCTTATAAATGACGTACTCGCTGCCATCGTTGAGCTTGCGCGTATGGAAAACGTCCGTGTCGGCATACGGGATGTGATCTTTGGCGCTGGACGCAATGGCACGCCGGGAATCGACAATAAACAGATGCCCCCCCGGACGCACTGCACGGGCGACTTTTTGCAAGAAGTCCATCAGTTTATCCGGTGGTACATGAGACAGCCAGAAGCCGAAGAACACCAGATCGTACTGGCGGTCCGGTTCCCAGTTGAACAGATCCACCTGCCCGTAGGTGACGTTATCCGCATTGAGTTTGGCTTTGTTGATGGCGATTACTTCCGGCGAGGCATCGAGCGCGGTAATGTGCCCGGCAATCTTGTGGAGCTGCTCGGTCCAGATACCGGTGCCGCATGCCAGTTCCAGCACGTCATCGACCGGGCCAATGCCGTGCAGCTGATCCATCACCTGCTGGGCTTCGCTGAACCACTGCTGGTTAAGATCCTGGCCATGATCGTAACGACCGATGCGGTAAAACCATTCATCATATTCCCCGGCCCGCGCCCGGTAATAATTAATCTGTTGCTGCAAACGATCATCCATCACGACCCCATCCTTTTTTCCAGCCGTAGGTTATCGGCCTGAACTTGAAAGCCCATTTTCTCCCAGAAGCGGCGCGCCCCGGGGTTGGTCGCCAGCACATCAAGCACGATGGTCGCACCGGCTGGCACATATTCGGTCTGTATCCGCTCAAACGCTGCCGCGCCCAGCCCCTTGCCACGAAACACGCTGCGTATAAAGTAATGCCGCACGTAGACTTCAAGCTGGTCCGTGTGCGTCGAGTCCGGTCGCTGCTGATAGAGGATATAGCCGATCACCACTTTGTTCATGAGGACCAGCAGCGCAGACCACCCCTGCTTGAGCCATCGGCGCATCCGTTCTGCCAGGTCGGGCACAGACATCACGTCGCGGCTGCCTTCGTCCATCATGAGTTCACGGTTCATGGTTGCCAGCAGGTCGTAATCATCGGGCGTGGCCGGCCTGAGCAGGATATTCATAGCGGCTGAATCAATTCCACACGATTGCCAAATGGGTCACGACATTCAAAGCGGTCATAACCCGGTATGGGGACGCCTGCTTCGATGTGGCAGCCGGCTGCGATCAGACGGTCGCGCCATGCGTGCAGGTCATCGACTTCATAGGCCACGTGAGCTTTGGTCCGGGTGCGGTCAAAGTCTGCTTCAGTGCCGACGTGGACCGGCAGATTCCCCACTTGCAGCCAGAACCCGCCCCGGCCTTTCAGCGCATCCGGCTTTTCGATTTCCGGCAGCCCCATCACGTCACAGTAGAAGGCCCGCCCGGCAGCTTCGGCGCCTGTCGGGATAGTAATCTGCACATGATTGACCCCGCGAATCATCAGCGGCGTACCTCGACCGGACGTGCTTTGGGCTTGCCTTTGGGTTTATCCTGAAGCCGCAGCGCGTACTGCCCCAGCAAATGCCCGTTGATCGGCACCGTCAGCCCCAGACCCACCAGCCAGCCAATGCACGGGATGGCGTTGATGAGGCCCAGGATGAAACCGGCGAAAATGCCAAAGATAATCCACTGTCCGGTGGCGCTGGCATTGCGGTTGATCGTGCCGTAAATGTGGCCGAGCTGAAAAAAGCTGCCGATTTGACCGGTCTGGCTGTAGTGGATGGTGCCGACGGCCAGCAGCGGCCAGACCACGAGGTTGTAAATGAGCAGTACGATGCCCAGACAGCAGCTAATCACCAGTGATGCCGTGCTGGCAAAAGCAGCGTCGCCATTGTCCATCATGCCCATCGCCGGCATCAGCAGCACCAGCCCACAGGCAACCAGCATGTTGCCGAGATTGTAGACGAAGGCAGCGATCAGGACATTGGCCCCGTCGGTGATCTTGGCACCGAGGTTGTCCCATGTTGGCAGGGGGTTTTCATCGCCGCGGCGCATGTTGCGCAGCATCTGAACCACATATCCGGCCAGCGCCGCCCACCCGACCAGACCGACGAGCGGGATGATCGAAATAAAGGCCCAGACGATGATCATGACGACCTTGCCAACCCAGTCGTCATCTTCAAATACAAACGTGAATGCGCGGGTAATATCCACAGCCCGACTCCCCCTGAAGCGTGTTGATGATGTTTGTTTATAGCGGATATTTCGTGTGGTGACAATCAGGCAAAATCTGCCACATAGCGTGCCAGATCATCAAGCGTAACCTCGCCCAGATGAAAGGCGCTGACGATGCCCGCCGGGTTAATGACAAACGTCGCCGGAAAATATTCGCTCTTGTAAGTATCGCCCACACCGAAGTCATTGTCCAGCAGCACCTGAACGCTGCCGACGTCAATTTCATCCAGAAATGACTGGATCTGTTCCGGGGGTTCCCCTTCGTTGACCGCCAGAATCACGGCCTCATCCTGCTGGTTATTGAATGCTTCGAAGGCCGGGAACTCGCGGCGGCAAGGCTCGCACCAGGTTGCCCAGAAGTTGACAAAGACGACCCGCCCGCGCAGGCTGGACAACCGAACCGTGCCACCATCCAGCGCTGCCAGTTCAAAATTGGGGGCCATTTCGCCAACCAGCGGATGATCAATCGTCGGGGTCGGCCCGATGCGAACCGGATTAACCGGTGCGCGATCTTCGGTCAGTACAAAAACCAGCAGCGCCGCCGCCACACTCAGCAGCGGAATAATAAATACGACGAGCCAGATCGGATGAAATTTGCGCGATGACATCATCAGGGAACCCAGCGCGGTAGATACGCATTTTGAGCAATCATCTCCAGCGTATCAGTCTCCAGATTATATGTCCACACTTCCGGGCGGCCATCCGGGTTGATCTCGCCGGTTTCGGTGCGTTCCGGGAACCGCTGAATCACAAGCTGCTGGCCGAAGGCGTCCCACGAGAAAAAGCTGTGATAGTAGCGCGGGTCGAAGATTAACTCCTGCTCCTCGCCGCTTTCCGTGTTGAGCAGATAGAGCTGGCGGGTGCGGGTGGTGCGCTCATCCGGTTCGATGTAACGCCGGGCTACGGCCAGCAGGCGACCATTCGGGTTCCAGGCCGTTTGCGCATCGTCAATCGGTCGCTCCGGGTCGATCAGGTCGGTGACTGCCCCGGTATCCAGGTCCGCAATTTGCAGGATCGAGCGGGCGCTGCCGGCTGCCTGATCAATAATCAAACGGGGAAATACGACCCGTGTGCCATCTGGCGACAGGGCGATGTCGCTGCCGCTGCGCGTGGGGATCAGCGTCATGGTGCCATCCTGCATGTCATACACGACGATGCCCCGGCTGCTGTTGTCGAAGACGGCGATATAGCGGCCATCCGCTGACCACTGGGGCGAGTAGCCCAGAATCTGATTGTCCGTAAACAGTGGGCGTTCGGTCGGGGTGGCGCCAGACAGGTCGATCAACCAGACGCGTGTGGGACTGACGCCAAGCTGTTCGATGTCGCTGTTGAGGTCGATGCGGTCATAGGCGATCATCGCACCATCAGGCCGCCACACCGGGCCTGTACAGGTACTGTCCGCACAGGCGGTGATCTGTCGCAAGTCACCTGTGTTTAGGTCCAGCAGCTTAATATTGGAGGTGCCCACTTCACTCTGTTCAGAGAACGCCAGTTGGGTGCCGTCCGGGCTGATGTCGAAATTGACGACCGAGGTGGGGCTGAAGGTGACCTGTTCGGCGCTGTCTGGCTGACCGGGTTCCTCAATCCAGATATTCTGCGGCACCGCATCTGCCGGTGTCAGGTAGGCGATGCGCGGCTGGTGAATCTGGAAGGTGAAGCCGGTGTCTTCCAACACCTGGCGGCCACTGCGACCCATCGCCCCGGCCTCCAACGTAACGGCGTAATCCCCGCCGGGCAGCAAGGGCTGTGCCGGGATAAAGCGCAGGGTCCGGCTGACAGATTGGAAATCGCCTTCCAGCGCTGGTTCGAAGCGCAGCCGGTCGATCACACTGTCCCAGTCCATCGGTTCATCAAACGTGAAACTGACGGTGGCGGTGCTGGCTGCGGAATCAGTCGCCGGTTCGTGGCGCTCGATCTGCACGCCGACGCGATCCCCGATCACGATGGTCAGTGTGATAGCGATTAATAATGTGCCAACGACCGCCGCGACCGCCCGGTCAAAGCGGCTCAGGCGAAATCGGTTGGGTGGAACGGTTATGGGGGTATTGGTCATAGGTGTTATGCGTTATGGGTAGAGATAAGGATGCGCTGGCTGCGGGACGATCTCCACACTCGTCGGCTGGATGATGGCGCGGGTTTCATCCTGAAACATTCCCGGCGCCAGCTGGCCCTGTACCCGGACCCACGTATCCGGTGCCAGGTCGTCGGACCATGCCACCGGCAGACCAATGGCGACGGAATCCGCCACGCAGCAGCTAATCGTAAACCGGGCGACCAGAAAATGGTCATCGGCATAAGCCTGATTGCGATAAACAAAGCCCGTCACATCCACATTCATACCGGTAAAGGCGGCGGGGTCTTCATTGGCGTTAAAAGCCCGGATCCAGTCCAGGATATTGCGTTGTTCCGGCGGAATGCTGGATACCGCCGCACTGTCGCCGCCCAGCGTGCTGGCGCTCAGGTCACCATCGACTGCTGCCGCCCCCAGTGGGCGCGACGGAATTAAGGTGCCGAGCACCAGTGGCACCGCGATGACGGCCAGCACGCCCCATGAAATGGTTCCGTGATCGTGGTCGTGGTCATGATGGTCATGATTATGCGCATGATGGTCGTGGTGGTCGTGGTGGTTGCGATGAGTCAGGGCGCGCCACAGTTGCAGCGCACCGGATGCCCCTAACAGCAGAAAAATGATGGCGGCGACATAAGACAGCCACATGAAACGGGCGTTTATGTAATTCGTCAGATTGCCGCTGATGATGATGTAGACGAAGTACAATCCCAACCCGATCAGCAGGCCGGTCTTCAGCCAGTCTTGCAAGGGAACGCTGTGATCATGATGATCATGGTCGTGGTCATGCGAATGAAGATGTTCGGCAGATTGCATGGCAGTCTTTAGTCTCCAGTCATCGGTCATCAGTGAGAGGCCTTGTTGACCCGGCATTACATACGGATATTGAGATTCACCCAGATCCCCACCAGCATGGTCATCAGCAGCGGCAACAGGATCAGGTAGGCCACGGTCTTGCGCTTGAAGACCCCCAGGAACATCAGTGTGCTTTTAATGTCGACCATCGGCCCGAAGGTCAAGAAGGCCAGAATAGAGCCGCCGGTAAAGGTGCCGACAAAGGCCAGTGCCAGAAACGCGTCGACGGTCGAACACACACTCAGGATAAAGGCCAGCACCTGCATCACCAGCACCGAGACCACCGGTCCCTGCCCCAGTGCCAGTAGCACTTCCTGCGACACCAGCGTCTGCATGGTTGCCGCCAGCAGCGACCCGATAATCAGATAGCGGCCCATCTCGAAGAATTCATTGGTTGCGTGTTCCATCACACTCGGCAGGCCAGCTCGCAGGGTTGGGCGCTGTGACGGCAGGACACCCGATGCGCCTTCGCCGCTGCCACCCATCACCGGCATCAGCGATTGGGGCTGTAACACTTCCTGTGGGCGTGCCCCCAGCGCAAACACCAGTCCAACCCCCGCCGCCACGACTGCCGTAATCACAAAACGTCCGATCAGAACGGGGCCCAAGCCAAAGGCGGCATAGGTACTCAGCAGTACAATCGGATTCATCACCGGGGCAGCCAGCAGAAAAGCAACGCCGACCGACATGGGCAGGCCCTTGTGATACAGCCGTCGCACTACCGGCACCACGCCACATTCACATACCGGGAAGGCAAAGCCCATCAGCGTACCGGTAATGGTGGCAGGCAGGGCACGGCGTGGCACGAACCGGGCAATGTCCTCCGGGCGGACGAATACTTCCAGCAGGCCGGATACCAGCGTGCCCAGCAATAGAAAAGGCACCGCCTCGATGAAGATGCCGAGAAAGCGCGTGCTGAAGATGTTGATAATCGTAGCGGCATCGCGCCCAGTGCCCAGCACGGCGACCAGCAGCAGCGCGACAACTGCGAAAAGGGCGATCGGTAAGATGAGTCTGCGCATGATGCTTGGGAATTTCTTGGTGGCGTCCATGTAAATGCGACCTCGTATCATCAAGAGTCAGGCATATTGTAGCAGAATATGACGATTGTTTTCAGTCGATTTATCAACGATTCATCTGGTTGAGGGTTGGTTGCGGCACAGGCCGGGCAGGGTTTCGGGCGGTACATAGTCGGGCAGGGGCGGCCCCTGGTTCTGGATAATCTGCGTGTGATCGTTCCAGAAATAGCGAATCAAGCGCGCCGGGCAGTCCAGTTCCATCCGCAGCGTGGTGCGCATATTCGTGCTGTCGACATAATAGCTGACATGATAGGTCACGCGGTCCTGCCCCTGCCAGAACCAGGCACCGCCGGTGCTGGTTTTGCCGAGCGTGTGGTACAGGTCATAAAAGCGCAGGCGGGTGGCGATGCTCATGTCTGTGACGTAGTGGCCGGTATCATCGGTGTCGGACCGGGCGGATAATTCCCCCGGTACACTGGCTTCGATAAAAGCCGGCTGGCGCCCACTCCAGCGCCAGTAGACTTCGGTTTGCGCGACAAATGTATTGGGCAGGGTTACACCCACCACCCAGTCATGATGGCTCAGCAGGTCCAGCGCATCATTCAGCGGCATGCCGGGGCGCACCCCCAGCAGACAGTCCGCCGTTGGGCACGCGGTTGAACCTTCAAACAGTCCGTCGATGGGAATATGGGGCTGCGGCATGGGTACGGCACGGACCGCCCCGATAAGAACGATCAGTACGGTAAAACACAGCGCAGACAGCGGCAGCCATAAAAAGACGGATCGATTGCTCAGGATCAGCCGCCCATAATACTGTCGACCACCATCTGGCCGGCGGCGTCATCCAGCACGTTGATCGGAATTTCGTCCAGCAGCACCCGCACCGATGCCAGAATAAGGGTTGTGTTTTCCGGTGCTGTCACCGCGGCCTCCTGGATGTGCTGCCATAACAGCGGCTCCTGGTCCGGTGACCGGTCCAGCGCTTTGGCCAGCCGGTGTACGACGACCGGGTCCAGTTCATCCGTATCACTGTGATAGACATGCATCTCCTGCGTATCGTCCTGGGGTTCCAGATGCCAGCCGCCCAGCGCGTCGACAGCAACCAGCGCCAGCAGCTGCTGATCGCGCACGGCGATGCTGCTTTGTGCCAGGTGCTGTTCCATGTGGTCCAGGGCAAGGCGATAATTGGCGTCGGGCGTGTTTTCGGGCAGGGGATGGTAGCCGCTTGCCGCCAGCAGCGATCTGGCGATGGCTGCCACGACCTGGGTGAGGATGTCATCGCGGCGGTCACAAATGGCCCGGTATTGCGCGACTTCAGTCACGCGATCGGAAGTCGCAAGTGTTCGCAGTTGCACAGTGGCTTGCTCGTACATGATACGGCCTCCGCAGTATTTGACTGTGGCTGAATTTTACCGCATAAGTGCAGGCCTCAGCCAGCGCCCGCGGCCATATTGCCGATGGCTGCCCTTAATGTATCCGCCAGTTCTGCCAGCCCTTCGGGTGTATTGTCATAGAGGATGACCGGCGCATCTTCGAGAATCGCCGGGACATCACCGGCCTGTTGAGCCAGCACGATGACGGGTTTGCCGAGGGTCTGGGCGATGCCAAGTGTATAGAGCGTGCTGGCATCTTTGCCGCTGCAATCGGCGATGATCAGGCGCGCGCTGTGGAGCTGCGCCACGACCTCGTGGAAGGTTACCCCGCTGGTGTAAATGTCGCTGATGCGGCGGCTGGTCAGGTTGAGATCAGCCGTGATCGGTTCAATCTGCTCGGTGAAAAGTGTGTCGCTGGTGGGTGTTGCAGGCAGCAAAACGCAGATCGGCGCTTCACCGGCATCCGGTTGACTCACGGGTGGCGGCGTGGGTGGGGGTTCCTGCAAGACTTTTATTGTTTGCTGCCGTACGGTTTCGGGGCTGATCTGGAGGTGGTCAAGTATGCGAACGGCGGTGTTGTCACCCTGCCGTACCAGACCCAACAGCAAATGTTCGGTGCCGATGTAGTGGTGGCCGAGGCGGCGGGCTTCGTCAACCGCATGCTCCAGCACATGCTTGGTCCCGGATGACAGCTCTGTCTGCTCACCCGGTTGCAGACTTTCCGCCCTGGTCAGACTATGAACCGCGGCTTCCAGGTCGGCCTGATGCAGCCCCAGTTGGTGCAGGGCGCGGCTGGCGATGCCTTCGCTTTCCTCAAAAAGCGCCAGCAATAGATGTTCCGTATTAATGGAGCGATGCTGCATGGCTTCAGCGGCAGTCTGCGCCCGCATCAGCACTTGTCGCGCCCGTTTGGTAAAACGTTCCATCTTGTTCGGCACAGTTGGTTCCCCTACGCTGACTTGCTACATCCTAGCACAATTCCAGTGTAGACCAAAATAGCTGAATGGCGGGCGTCTGAACGGGAAATTTGGCCAGTCACGCCGATCACGTTACTGGTATAATGAGGCGTTGATACCTCAAAGGATGGATTTCTCCATGCGCTATCTGACAATTTTCATCCTGATCATAAGCACATTATCTGGCGTGTTGGGCGCGCAGGAAGCAGACGTAACCGCAACGGCTTATCAGACCGTCAACGTGCGCAGCGGGCCGGGTACACAATATGATGTCATCGGACAGCTGGCCGAAGGTGATGTGGTCCCGGTGCTGGGACGCGATAGCAGCGCAACACGCTGGCTGGCCATTGCCATGCCCGTTTCGGAAGATCGGGGTTGGGTGGCGGTTTTTACGGTAACGACCAGCGGTGGCCTCGAAGCGCTGCCGATTGTTGATCTGCTGACGGATGCGGATGAAGACCCGGACCAGGTTAACCCGGACGATGGGGTTCAGGTCGTGGCATTTGGTCGCGTCAATGTCCGCAGTGGGCCGGGCATCACTTTCCCGGTGGTCAGCCAGCTGGAAATCGAGACGGAAGCCGAAGCGACGGCCCGCAGCAATTACAACAGCGACTGGCTGTATGTCGAAAATGACGATGTGGCCGGGTGGGTTGCCTATTTTACTGTGACCGTGCGGGGCGATGTTGGTGACCTGCCGGTGCTGGTGCCGGACGCCGCCAGTGGTGATCTGGTGCCACCCTCCACCCAGATACAGGCCAGCTTCAACGTGCGTCTGCACAGCCGCCCATCCTTCGGTTCGCCAGTAACGGGCGTCATTCCGTTTGAAACCATCGTGTCGCCCATTGGTGTTTCACCAAATGGGACCTGGTTGTATGTGGCCGCCGAGGATGCCGAGGGCTGGGCCTGGACCCGTCTGTTCGAGATTACCGACGAGCAGCTTTCCGAAATCCCCCGGCGCGCCGTGCCCACAGCAGTTCCGACACCCTTCGCCCTGGCAACATCAACCCCCGCCCCGGCAGGGGAACCAGACTAGACTCCGAACACCCGAATCAGCACGCACCCATCATTCAGCCCAAAGTTGCCTCATTTAAAGCTGTGAAGAACTCGTAAAGTCGAGAAACTCACGGCTTTTTTAGGTATTTGTTACGTTTTATGGTGTAATATAACGAAAGTGAAGGGTATAACGAACGATAAAGTGACAAGATGATAATCACAATGGACGTACAAATTCAGTGTCCACACTGCGGCAAATCGAACATTAAAGGCAATTTTGTCTGTGACAAATGCGGTAATCTACTGGATATTCCCCCCGTTGAAAAACAAACCCGGATGCTGGCCCAGACCCGCAATCTGGACAGCTTGCAGGCTGACTATTTTGACCAGCACTCGACGCTTGTGCTGCGGCTGCGGCATCAGGAAAAGTCATTTCAGTTGACATCGGTTCAGCTGGAGCTGGGACAGGTGATCGGGCGCAATGCCTCGCGCGTGGATCAAAAAGCCCAGATTGACCTCACCCGGTACGAGGGTGAAGTGCTCGGCGTGTCGCGCTGCCATGCCCGTCTGTGCTATGACAGCCAGAACAAAACCGTTCGCGTGAGCGATCTTGACAGCGCCAACGGCACTTATATCAACGGCCAGAAGCTGCATCCCGGCGAAGTGCGTGTGCTGCGTCATGGCGACCGCCTGCGCATTGGCAAGCTGGAAATGGGCGTCACCATTCTGCACGCATCGGCGGTGGTGGACGTTTTCTAACGCCCGGCTTTCAGGATACAATCCGCCACCGCGCTATCCAATTACAGGAAATCAGGATGCAACGGCGGATCGGTCTGGGTATCATTTTTATATCCCTTGTGCTGGTCATCGCATACGGCGGTGGCGGACTTCTGGTTTACCAGCAGGCCATGACGACCGGGCCACAATGCCAGCAGGGATTGCGCGCAGTCTGGGCGGATAATCGTCCGGACGCGTTCGTGACGGGCGGTGTGTTCGACATCCGCGAAACAGACACGACGCCCTACGCCATGCCTCATTATGAAACCGTGACATTCCCCAGCCGTGATGATCAGGTGACGATTGCCGGTTGGTACGCGCCTGCCCCCGATACGAATAACGCGCCGGTGGTGATTCTGGCGCACGGCCTCAACGACTGCCGCCTGTCGCCCGGTGTCCTGCTGCCAGCGGGCATGCTGCATCGAGCCGGGTTCGCCGTGCTGCTGATTGACCTGCGCAATCATGGCGACTCGCAAATTACGACCGGGCGTATGTCCGGTGGCATCCTCGAATACCGCGATGTGCTGGGCGCATGGGACTGGCTGGTGAATGAGCGCGGCATCGCGCCGGAACGTATCGGCTTGTATGGGGTATCGCTGGGGGCGGCTGCGGTGTTGATCGCCGCTGGTGAGGAGCCTCAGGTCGCGGCGGTGTGGGAAGACAGCAGCTACGTCGACATCATGCGCGCCATCGAAGATGAATTGATCCGCAATCAGTTTCCCCTGTTTCTCGGCCCTGCCGCCGTGACAATGGGCCGTGTGGTGGATGGCATCGACATCACCGCCCGCAGCCCGGAGGCCGCTGCCCGTGCCATGAATGGTCGCCCGGTTTTTGTGGCCCACAGCGAAGCCGACACGCGCATGCCCGTGTTTCATGCCCGGCTGCTGGCTGAGGTGACCGGCACCGAGGCGTGGATTGTGCCGGATAGTGCGCACGTACAGGCTGTGTTTGATTATGCGGATGAATACGAAACCCGCCTGGTCGACTTTTTTCGCACGCATCTGGCTGGCTGAAACAACCCGCAGTTGAACAAACCCCTGCCTCCGTGTCACAATAGAAGATGTGTTCCAAAAGTCAGACAACGGGGGTGCTTCCATGGCGGATAATTTGATAGACGGTTTGAACCCAAAGCAGCGTGAAGCCGTCACCGCAGGCAGCGGGCCGGTGATTATCTATGCCGGGCCGGGCAGCGGTAAAACCCGCGTGCTGACTCATCGCATCGCCTGGCTGGTTAAGGAAATGGGCGTTTACCCCGGCGCGATTATGGCCGTGACGTTCACCAACAAGGCCGCTTCCGAAATGCGCCTGCGCGCCGAAGGGCTGCTCAGTGGACGGCTGAAAGGCATCCAGATCGGCACCTTTCACGCCATCTGCGCCCGCATCCTGCGCCGCGAAGCCGAAAACACCCCCTATCGCACCGATTATCTCATCTACGACACCGACGATCAGGTTTCCGTTGTCACCCAGGCGATGAATGAACTGGGCATCGATACCAAGCGATACAGCCCGCGCCGCGTGCTGGGGGCGATTTCCAACGCCAAGAACGAACTGATTACCCCTGGCCAGTTCAAAGCGGTCGATTATTTTCATGAAATTGTCGGGCGGGTGTATCCGTCTTATCAGGAGATTCTGGTCGCCAATAATGCGATGGACTTCGACGACCTGTTGATGCAGACGGTACTGCTGCTGCGCGATAATCCTGAGGTGGCGGAAAAGTATGGGCGCTTTTACGAGCATATCCTGGTCGATGAATTTCAGGATACGAACATGGCGCAGTACAAGCTGGTGCAGTTGTTCGGCCAGCCGCAGAACAATATTTTTGTTGTCGGTGATGAAGACCAGGGTATTTATGCGTTTCGCGGGGCGGATTACCGCAATGTGCAGCACTTCCGGCAGGACTTCCCCAACGCTAAAATGATCATTCTGGCGCAGAATTATCGCTCGACACAGATTGTGCTGGACGCAGCCCGGGCGGTCATCGACAAAAACCCGCACCGCCAGCAGAAAGATCTGTTTACCGATCGCAAGGGCGGCGCCAAAGTCTATTTGTATGAAGCCTATAACGAAGCCGAAGAGGGCGAGTACGTCGCGCAGAAGGTCGAGCTGCTACGCCACCGGGACCGGTTGAATTATAAGGACTTCGCTGTGATGTACCGCACCAATGCCCAGTCACGTGCGGTTGAAGAAGCGTTTATCCGCGAAAATGTGCCTTACAAGCTGGTCGGCGGAGTTGGCTTTTACAAGCGGCGCGAAGTGCGGGATATGCTGGCTTATCTGCGGGCGGTGCACAACCCGGACGATACGGTCAGCTTCAACCGCATTATCAATGTACCCAAGCGCGGCATCGGCAAGAAGTCGCTGGCAGATTTTCAGGGATGGGCCAGCCAGCAGCACATGGGCTATGGTCAGGCGCTGGACCGGCTGCTGGAAGGGGACACCAATCCGCTGTCTGGCCGGGCGCTCAACAGCCTGGTGGATTTTGGCAAGCATCTGCGACACTGGCAGCAAATCGCCCAGGATGGCAATCTGGTTGCGCTGTTCGACAATATCATGGCCGGTACCCATTACCGCCTGTACCTGCACGAGATCAGCGACCGCCCGGAACAGATCACCGAGCGCGACGAAAACTTGCAGGAACTGCGCGGTCGCCTGGAAATGGCCCAGAACGATGAGGCCTCGCTCAGCGATTTTCTGACGGAAACGGCGCTGGTGGCCGATGTCGATACGCTGGACGAAGACGCCGATGCCGTGACGCTGCTGACGCTGCACAGTGCCAAGGGGCTGGAATTCCCGGTGGTGTTCATCACGGGTATGGAAGATGGCCTGCTGCCGCATCTGCGCTCGATGGACGACCCGGAAGGCATGGCCGAAGAACGCCGCCTGATGTATGTCGGCATCACCCGCGCCAAGGATCAGGTCCACCTGACCTATGCGTTCCGCCGTTTTCTGTTCGGCAGCAGCGAAGCCAATATGCCCTCCCGTTTCCTGGCGGACCTGCCTGCTGAACTGACCGAAGGCATGGTGTCCAGCGGCAACAGCAATCTGCGCGACAGCATCAGCTACCAGCGCGAAACCACCTGGGACCAGACCGGCTCAACCCCGGCGCGCTCGAAGATTCTGCCGTTTCCGACCGCCGCGCTCAACAAGAAGCCCGAACCCAAGCTGAAGTACAAAACGGGCATGAAGGTGCAGCACGCCAAGTTCGGCACCGGCACGGTCATCGAGAGCCAGCCCAGCGGCGGTGACGAGGAAGTGACGGTCGCATTTGCCACGCACGGCATCAAGCGGCTGGCTGCCAGCTTTGCCAAGCTCACGGTGCTGGAATAGCGCCTTAGACTGCAAGGCGTTTAACCGGCGCGCCGCCTGTTTGCCAGCACAGAAAAAACGAATTTGTCTGATACCCCTTGACTTTCAGGTGGCCTGAAGGTTTAGACTGATTCCATATCGATGGAAGGGGAGGCAGGCCGTGTTCAAAATTGGCGAATTTTCCAAGATTGCGCAGGTTTCCAGCACATTGCTGCGCTATTATGACGAGGTTGGTCTCCTCAAACCCGCCCGCATTGATCGGTTTACCGGCTACCGGTATTACTCCGTCGAACAGCTGCCGCGCCTCAATCGCATTCTGGCCCTCAAGGACATGGGGCTGGCGCTCGACCAGATTCAACGCCTGCTCGATGATGACATCTCGGAAGATGAAATTCGCGGCATGCTGGCGCTGCGAAAAGCCCAGATCGAACAGACACTGCGTGATGAAGTCGAACGGCTCAGACGTGTCGAATCCCGGATCAAGTTGATCGACACCGAAGGCTTGCGACAGGGGCATGACATCGTGCTCAAGTCCGTCCCGGCACAGCCGTTTCTGGCCGTGCGCCAAACATTCGCGTCATTCGAGGCGGCGCGTGATCTGGTGTTCGAGCTGCGCGATGCGCTGCCGTCGCATGTAGGTCGCAACCGGCTTGGCAGCCCGGCGGTCATCACCCATTCGGAAAACTTCGAGTGGGAAAATCTCGATTTCGAGCTGGGCTACTTCCTCACAGATGCTGTTGACGAGACATTCATGGTGGGCGGGCACACGCTGACGGTGCGTACCATCCCGGCGGTCAGCAGTATGGCGACCATCATTCGCCTCGGCGGACCCGATCAAAACCCATTCCGCTACGGCGCGCTGGGGATCTGGATGGAAACTGGCGGTTATCGTATGGCTGGGCCAGGTCTTGAAATCTTCCTGCGTGTGCCATCGGAGTCCGACACACCTGAACAAGCCATTACCGAAATTCAGCTTCCAGTAGAAAAAATTCCCGATCAGGCACCCGACCTGTACTAGCGCCGGCTGCCACAACGGTGACCACCTAACTGTTCTTTTAGTGTGACAACCCTATAGCCATCGCCCGACTGTGTGGAGCACAGCATATTGGCTGCTGCGGTGGTTCCGCACGTCTGTTTGACATACGACAACGACTCGTCTAGCCAAAGGAAAATCACAATGATCAACCCGGATGAATTGCTGGAACTCGGTAGAGAACGCCAACGGACATTGATCGCGTGGCGTGGAAACCGGTGGCGCACGCATCACCTGCCGCTAGTGGACATGGCTGTCATCACCAGCGCACGCCGTGTCCTGAACGCGTTTCTCACGCGGCTCAGGGCGTTGAACCAGGGTCATACCACATTCCCGGCTGCGACCCACAGAAGCCGCCAGAAACCATGAGCGTTGCTGAAAACCTGCCCGGCAGGCATGGCAGGCAGTGGCGCTTACGCGGGTGCTATGGGCACCAACCCCTTGGGTTCTACCGGATAGCTGGCTTCCCAGGCGTTGTAACCACCCAGCAGCGCCCGCGCATCGAAACCCATAGCGCGCAGTTGACGGGCGGCGCGGCCACTGGATGCTTCGTTCGGGCAGGTGCAGTACGCCACAATTCTGCGATCACGCGGTTGATCCGCTGCCCATTCTTCAATCAGATCGGGCGGCACCCGCACACTACCCGGAATCTGTCCGGCATCACGTTCGTAATGCGCTCGCGAACGGACATCCAGTACCAGCGGCGGCGACTCGCTTTCGAGCATCGCCGCCAGTTCATCGACGGTGTTGCGGTCTATTTCGGTAGCTTCCGGCTCGAACAGCCCTGTAAACGTGCTTTCGCGTTCTTCCTGCAAGGTGGATTCCGCACTGGCGACGCGGCGGCCATACCAGCCGGATACGGGCGTGGCCGAGATACCATGTACGATTACGGAGGTGACGACCACCAGCCCGGTAATTGCCAGCAGATGTTCGGCATCGGGCGCACCGGCCTGCACCACCAGCAGCCCCAGCAGCAGCGAATTGAGGCCGCGCGGCCCGAACCAGCCAATAAACAGGCGTGCCAGATTGCTCATGTAAGCGCGTTGCAAAACCAGCATCAGCGCCGCCGGACGGATGACGGCGATCTCCAGCACGGCCAGCGCGAATACCGGCCAGAAAGCCAGCGTCCCCAGCAGGGTCGACAGCACAGCACCGAACAGCACAAACGCCAGCAGCATCATCATTTCGGCGGTGACTTCGCCGTACTCCAGGAAACACTGGCACAGCGACACATTGAACAACGTCACGGCCAGCCCGGCGAAAAAGGCGGCCAGAAAGCCATCCCCGTTAATGGCTGTCCCGGCATAAAACGCCGCCAGCACCAGCCCGATGCCATACATCGCCTGATATTCTGAACGGATATTATAGCGCTGGTCCGCCGCACCCATCAGGCGCGCGCCCACGCCCCCCACCACCAGCCCCACGAACGGACTGAGCAGCAGGACGCGCACGATAAAACCCATCAGGTCGCTGGCCCCGCTGATGCGCTCCGTCAGCACAGCGATCAGCACCAGCACGATGGGCAGCACGACGATATCGTTCATCCCGGCTTCGATGCCGAGCGCCCGGCGGATGGAACGCGGCACCCGTTCGTCACGGATGATGTCGCGCAGCACCACGGGGTCCGTCGAGGCGAGGATCGCGCCCAGCAGCAGCGATTGCACCGGGGTGGTGCCCAGCAGCACATAGGATGCCACCGCAATGCCGCCAATCACCAGCAGCGTACCGGGAATGAGGGTTAAAAAGGGGATGTGCCAGTCGCGCCGGAGTTCATCGACCTGCACCTGCACCGCGTCGAGAAACAGCACCAGCGACAGACTGATCGTCGCGACTGCTTCCAGCACCGGATTATGGGTATCCATCTCGATGACGCCAAGTCCGGTTTCACCCAGCAGAAAACCCAGCCCAAGAAAAATCAGCGGAAAAGACAGCGGCGCACGTTCCACCAGGCCGGACGCCAGCGCCGAAACCGTCAGAACAATGGCAATCAACCCCATACCCAGCACGAGTTCAGACATGGTGCGGTGAAACCTCTGCGGCTATTCGATTATAGGGACTTTAATCAGACAGGAGCCAGACGATCAGAATATTTTTGCACAAAAATAAAAGCGGGGAAACTGGAAAAATGACGGGTGTCCGTCGCGGCAGCAACGTCAGTCATCAACCGGCACTTGCGCTACCTCAATGTTTGGTGGCAGATCGACAAAGTGGCCGATCACCCAGCCGTGCTTGTCACCGGCTTTGACGCGCCACCAGGTGCTGTCCGCATTGCGCCCCAGAATTTCAGCCTGGGTGCCTTGCCGTATCACGTTGACCTGGGGGAAGTTCATGCCGGGGCCAAAGCGGACGTTCAGGGCTGGCACGGTGACCGATGCCTGATAACCGGTTGGCTGGAACGAAATCTGGGCTGCGTCCGACTGCTGGGCGATGATGGGCTGCTCGGGTGTCGGGGTGGGTGCCAGCGCGCCGTGGAATGGCTGCTGCAAAAAGACGGTGCGCAAGCGTTCCATCGCCGGGTCAAAAAACAGATAGTCGAGTGGCAGCGCCTGATAGTCGGGCAGCTGTGCCAGTTTGCCGGTCAGGTAGGCGGCATCTTCGGCAAACAGATAGCGCTCGACCGTCACGGGTATCACATTGCGCTGCGTATCCAGCGCGTGTTCGATCTCGCGTCGCAGCCAGTCTTCCGGGTCGACACAGCGCTCCAGGGTGCCGCGTTCAATCAGCAGGATGAAGTGAGCGCGCGCCTCGATCTGACGCAGGATCGCCTCGCCAAACCGTCCCGGCCCCAGATTTTCGACATCCAGAAAGACATCATAGCCGTGGGCGGTCAGGTCATGAAACATAAGGCGTGCCAGCCATTTGCTGGGGCTGCGCCGGTAACTGATAAATACGCTGTTTTGCACGGGCATCAGAATCATGACCATATTGGCGGGCTGGTTGGCGTTATTATAACAGAATATCGTCAGACAGCAGCAACGGGGGAAATGTCGGTTGGTCGCCCATTCCAATTCAGTTTTCGTATGATTATAATGACTACCATAATGCCCCGAATAAACGGGGCTTTTGTATGAGGAGCGGATGATGGCAGTAGATACCATCACTGACGGCGTGGTTGTCAGCCTCGTTTACGTGCTAACGGTCGACGGCGAAGAAGTCGAACGAGTTGATATGGACGAACCACTGGAGTACCTGCATGGTGCAGGCAATATCGTGCCTGGGCTGGAAGAGCTGCTGGAAGGCAAGCGCGTGGGTGACCGCCTGCATGCCACCCTGCCGCCGGAACTGGCCTATGGCGATTATGACCCGGAAGATGTCGATGAATTCGAACGGGAGCTGCTCTCGATCGATACCGAACTGGAAGAAGGGTTGGAAGTCGAGGTTGAGGACGAGGATGGCTACACCTATGTCGCGACCGTCACCAACCTGACCGACGACATGGTGACGCTGGACTTTAACCCACCGCTGGCCGGGAAAACCCTGACCTACGACGTCGAGGTCGTGGCGCTGCGCGAAGCCACCGAAGACGAGCAGGCACACGGACACGTTCATTACGCAGATCACGATCACTGATCGCCGGATCACCGGATGAATACGTTTCAGCCGCTGTTTGTTCTTGCCTCCAGCTCCCCCCGACGGCGCGAACTGCTCGCGTCGTTGGGGATTGTCTTCACCATTCTCAAGCCAGCCGTCGATGAAAGCCGGCGCGATGGCGAGCCTGCCGAAACCTATGTCCAGCGCCTGAGTGCCGAAAAAGCAGCCGCAGTCGCCGGGGCGGTGCCGTCGCCGGCGGTGATCCTGGCTGCCGATACGATTGTGATTGATGGGGACGATATTCTGGGCAAGCCGGAAGATGCGGACGAAGCCCGGCATATTCTGAAGCGGCTGCGCGGGCGAACGCATCGGGTGTGTACTGCCCTCACGCTTCACCGGCTGGATCATCCGCCGCGCCATATTACCCGGCTGACCTGCACCGAAGTGCACATGCGCGACTACACCGACGCCGAGATTGAATCCTATATTGCGACGGGCGACCCCTTTGACAAAGCGGGCAGCTATGCCATCCAGCACCCGGAGTTTTCACCGGTCGATCATATCGAGGGCAGCGAGACCAATGTCATCGGCTTGCCACTGGAAACCCTGCAAAATGCGCTGGTCGAAATCGGCTGGACCGAGACATAACCCGAATTTCCTATAAAGGTTACGTTAGAAACCCGCTATACCCTATATTCAAATCAAAAGTTTTACAGTATGCTTGGTATTGACATAGGGAAGTGTAGGGTCTAAAATCCCACTCACTGAGGGCCTATAGCTCAGCTGGGAGAGCGCTTCAATGGCATTGAAGAGGTCAAGGGTTCGAATCCCTTTAGGTCCACAACAAGCAGTGATGAAACCCCTTTGTCATAAAATGTGATAAAGGGGTTTTGTTTTCCCAACTACCCAACGCAGGCCCTTCACATATAAGGGCGAAGTTATTGAAAGGCAGCGTCATGGCAAAGCGCAGCATCTGGGACGAACTGGAACAGCGTATTCGGGAGTGGCTGAAAGATCTTGATGACGCACTGACTCCAAGGCAGCCGGAACGAGCGAAAGTGCCGGTGCCAGTTCGTACCAATCCAGACCGTCGTCGTTCGCGCTAGACCATCTGAGCATCACGAACTAAATATCGACACGTAATAGCCTCATAATATTTGCGTGTTAAGACAGAACCATCTTGATCAGGAGGTGACTCGATGATGAGATGGTTCGGCATTGTGCTGGTGTGCCTCGCAGGCAGCCAGCTCGTGTTTTCCCAGTCAGACCCGCTGGCTGATTTTGGCCCTGCCCCCGAACTTCATGATAGTGTATGGCTGAACACCGATCAGGCCCTGAGCCTTGAGTCGCTGCGCGGCCAGGTTGTGCTGCTGCACATGTGGACATTCGGCTGCATCAACTGTATTCGTACGCTGCCGCATGTACATGAGTGGTACGATACCTACGGTGATGATGGCCTGATGGTCATCGGCAACCACTACCCCGAATTTGCCTATGAACAGGATTTGAACAACCTCAAGGACGCGCTGGTCCGGCTGGATGTGCCTTATCCGGTGCTTCAGGATAATCAGCGTGAAACCTGGAGCGCCTATAACAACCGCTACTGGCCGACCATTTATCTGATCGACAAGGCAGGCCATATCCGCTACCGGCATATCGGTGAGGGACGTTACGATGAAACGCAAGCATTCATCGAACAACTGCTGGCGGAGGATTACACGCCGGACGAAATGGCGGAAACCGCCGAACCGTTGGTCAGCCTGCACGCCACAGTCGATGTGTTGAATGTCCGCACCGGGCCAGGCACCGACCACGACGCTATCGGCAGCATCGCCCGTGATGAAACCTACGCGGTGCTGGATGAACGGAATGGCTGGTATCAGATTCGCTATCAGGGTCAGGCCGGTTATGTATCTGGCGAGTACGTCGCGCTTTCCTGAAGCACCAGTCGAACACATTTCCCCGGTATGCTCCCGGTTGTATAATCGGGCTGCAAATGGATTTTATGGGAAATGATGAATGAACGTTCAGGCGATTGGGATCAGCATCGGGGCCAGCAACGGCTATTTATCCGAACTGGAAAAAGCGCTGGATTACGCGCAGGCGGCAGGTTACCAACTGGTCGAGATCGGCATCCACGACCTGAACCTGATCCTCAATGGCCGGTTGATCCCGGCGTTGTCGCGCTCGGTCCAGCAGGTGATGCAGCGCTACGACCTGCGCTGCACCATTCACGCGCCCAACCGCACCAATCTCGCCTTTGGTTACGACCTGCCGATGGATTACGCGGTGCTGCAAGCCTGCATCGAGTTTTGCAGCGTGGTCGATGCGTCCGTGCTGGTGTATCACAGCGGCTTGCAGGCGATTGAGTATGTGCGCACGGGGGTTTATCCGATGCCCAGCCTCGAAGACATGGCACGCGGCGCGGCCCGCGAGGTCGAGTCGCTGCAAAAGATCGCCCCGTTTGCCGCCGATCATGGTGTGACGATCTGCATGGAAAATGGCGACCCGCACCTGTGGGAATATCGCCTGATGCGTGCCAACAACAAGCCGGATTCCGACCTGCCGCTGTATCATCCCCGGCTGCGCATCCCGCCGATTGTCGCGCAGGTTCAGGCCGTCAATCACCCCAACGTCGCCATGACGCTTGATCTGGCGCATCTGTATCTGGCGGCCAATGCCGTACCGTCATTTGATTATCTCGAAGCGGTCGAGCAGGCAGCGCCTGTAACCCGGCATCTGCATCTGAATGACAACTTTGGCAAACTGGACGCGGGCTTCGAGGAAGGCGGCGTGCGTGCGCCCTATGGTGAGGCCGACCTGCATCTGCCACCGGGTTGGGGCAGCATCCCGATTGCCGAGGCGTTCAAGCGGCTGGCCGGGTTCGAGGGGTATCTCATTCTGGAACTGAAAGCGCGTTATGCGGAATACTTCGCCAGCGCGCGCGAAACCATCGAAGCGATGCTGGCCGATCAGGAGTCGTAATTCGGCTGGCGAACATACGGCATCACCCAGCCGGTCAGCAGCCCGAAAAAGGCGGGGCCGGGCGAACACACCAGCGGCAGCCCCGGCAGGCTCATGGTCATCGTCATGCAGCCGCACAGGCCGCCCGCCAGCACATTGGCGACGATCCACATCCAGCCCAGTTCGGGGTCCTTGCGCCGCAGCGCTAGCCATTGCAGGCTGCTGAAGATGCCGCCGTACACCGCCCCGACCGCAAAATAGCCGATCTGTGGTCCGGCCACCAGCGTCGCACTGGCGGCGTAGGCGGGCAGCGTCGCCAGTCCACCACCAGCCGCGCTCAACAGCGCCCACCGGGGATGAATGCGGCCCGGCTCGAAGCGCAGCACCAGCCATTGTGCCGCGCCGACCACTGCCCCGGCGGCGGCCCCTCCGACCAGCACGCCGCCAACGCCATTCAGCGCACCGAGCAGCGCCCCGCCCAGATACAACCCCAGCGACCAGCCAATCATGTTCGCCAGAGTCCAGCGCGGCAGAAAATGCGTGAGCAGAAAGGTCATCAGATCATGTGTGTTCATAGGCAGAATAGTACCGGATAACCCGGTTTTACGGCTACCACCTCGTTGCATGAAGCCTCGGCCTGCAAAATAATCTATGCAATACCTGACGGTACGTGTCAGGGTCTGTGCCATAGAGTGAACATTTGCACCACGCAAGAATCGCACAATTGTATAGCTCAGAGAGGATAAGGTATGTCTGCACAGGTCGAAATTCCGAAACCGTCACAACCGCACCCGCTCGATGGATACTGGTCAACCGGCAACGCCATCAAACTGCTGTCGTGGGATTTTGTCGACAAGCGGATGGCCGCCGCCCGCAATTTCTGGATCGCCACCACCAACCCGGATGGTACGCCACATGTCGTACCGGTGTGGGGTGTGTGGGTGGATAACACGGTTTATTTTGGCGGCAGCCCGGATACGCGCTGGTCACGCAACCTGATGGAAGAACCGTATGTGGTGGTGCACCTCGACGACAGCGACCAGGCGGTGATGCTGGAAGGCACAGTCACGCGCATCGCCGACGCCGACGATCCCCGGCTGACACGCATTGATGACGCCTACCAGGCCAAGTACGATATCCGGCATGGACCCCCGATCTGGCAACTGCGCCTGCGTAAAGTCATCGCCTGGGAAACTATCCAAACGGCGACCCGCTGGCTGTTTACCGACTAAAGCAGGATGTTGAATGTTTTCTCAGGGGCGATTTGCGAATCGCCCCTACCGTATGTCGACTCGTCATTTGATCTTTTTCGAAAACCTACGTAAGCCAACAGTCTCCACTTTCGTCTGCCGGTTTAAGGCGGCCAGGCACGCTTTGATTGGCGACTTCAGGCGAATGGCGTTCGACCCATCGCCCGGATATGCTGCCCGAACGATTCTGCTTGACGCGCCTTCGGCACCGCTGTATGCTGAGGGCGCATTTTGCGTGACGTGCCGGAGAACCCATGCGCGAGTCATCTGAAAATCATGAAAACAACAACGGGAGTGCTTACGCCGACATCGTGATCGTGCCGGTGGCCAACCCGGCGACGGCGCGTCACCTGCTGCGCATGGGGCTGGCGATGACAAAACCCGAAGAGGGCCGCGTGATCGCGCTGACCGTGACGCTCGGTGACCCCGAAAAGGAATCCGAAACCCTCGAAGAAATCGAGCCCATTTGTGATGACTTCACCGAAGCCGGGCACCCGGTCGAGCTACAGACCCGCACGGCCCCGAATATTGCGCGCGGCATCCTTGATGCGGGCCGTGAGGAAAACGCGGACCTGATCGTCCTTGGCCTGAGCAAACCGAAACATGGCGAGGTTGAACTGGGCCCAATCGCCGAGAGTGTCGCCACGACCGCGCCCTGTGACGTGTTGATTTATCGCGCTGGCCTGAATGGGGAGGACTTTGAACGTATTGTCGTGCCCGCCAATGGCAGCGATCATTCGCGCATTGCGGCGCGGGTGGCTGCTCTGTTGGGCGAAGGCTACGATATCCCCGTTGAGGCGATGTATGTGCAGAGCAGCGAGCGTGCCTATTGGGAAGGACGGGGCCGCATTGAAGAAGCGCTGGATGGCGTTCATGGCGCGCAGCGCATCAAGCGGACACTCATCACCGCGCGAGTGCCCAGCAGCGGCATTCTGTCCCGGGTGACCGAACATGACCTGCTGGTGGTGGGTTACATGCGCACCAACGATATGCAGCGCTGGTTACATGGCGACTTTTCGCGCGAGCTGCTCAACCGTGCCCCCGGCCCCGTTGTGCTGACGGCCCAGCTGGTCGAACCGGAAGCCGATGACGCGCTGCACCTGCGACTGTGGCGCTGGCTGCGGCCTATCCTGACGCGGGTGGAACAGGATGATCTGGTGCGGCAAGCACAGAATATGTCGTCGGCCAGCCTGGATTACACCGTGCTGATTGTTATCTCGGCGATTCTGGCGTCGTTTGGACTGCTGACAAGCAGCGCCGCCGTGATTATCGGGGCGATGCTGGTTGCGCCGTTGATGTCGCCGTTGATTGCGTTTTCAGTTGGCGTGACGACCGGGCGTGTCCGGTTGGTGCGGCAGTCTGCGCTGACGGTGGTGCAGGGGTTTGTGCTGGCGTTTATTCTCGCGCTGCTGGTCGGTGGCATCAGCCCCACCAAGATTATCACGCCGGAGATGGCCGGGCGTGGCAACCCCACTGTGCTGGATATGGGGATCGCGCTGGCATCCGGCCTCATTGGTGCCTACGCCACTGCCCGCAAGGAGATTCCGGCGGCGCTGGCGGGCGTGGCGATTGCCGCCGCGTTGATGCCCCCGGTCTGCACCATTGCCCTCGGCGTCGCTTATGGCGATGCGGCGCTGGCACGTGGCGCGGCGCTCCTGTTTACGACGAACATTATCTCGATTATCGTCGCGGCGTGGATTGTGTTTTTCTGGCTGGGGATGCGCCCGCAGATGATCGAGGAATCGCACGTGCGGCAGTACACATCGGCGGCGCTGGTGGTGTTGTTCGTCGGCCTGATGGGTTTGTTCCTGCTGCGCGATGTCAACCCCTCGACCTTTGAGGCCGGTGTCGAACGGGAACTGCGCAACGTCTTTGATAATGACGAACTGATCGACTTTGAGGTGCGCCGCAGTGATCCGCTTCAGGTCATTGCGACAGTACGGCGGGCATCCAGCCGGGTCGACGACAACAGCGAGGTGATCGCCGCCCAGCGGGCCCTGCAATCCGCGCTGGGTCAGCCGGTTGAACTGGACGTGGTCATCGAGCCGTACATCAACGCCGACGCCGTGCTGGCCCGGCAGGTGATCGACGCTGCCCTTGCCCCGGTGACGGTCGAGGATGTGTGGCTGCAAAATGAGGCTAATGCGCTGCTGGTGACAGTGGTGCTCGAAGCGGACGATCTGGCGGCAGTACTGGAACAGCTTGAGCCGTTGAACAGCGCACTGTCTCAGGCGCTGGACCGTTCGGTCCATCTCAGCTTTGAAACGCCGGATAACGATGTGTCGCTGCCGGGTACCGGGGTCATTATCCCTGACGCTACCGAAGAAGCCGAAGAAGCGGCTGAATGAAGCGCCATTTTTAATACCGGGTCAATGCCTGCCTGACTATCCTGGCTTAAACAGCGGCGCCGCTTAATGGCTTTGCAGCGCCAGCCACGCACTGACTTCATTGCTGCTGTTGAAGCAAATGGGATATGGCAGCACAAACGGCACATTCTCAAACACCGCGCCAGTCAACCCCGGCGGGCGCATGTGCGCACAGTGCAGCGTTGCTCCCTGGTCGTGCAGCACACTCAGGCGCACCCAATCCCCATAATAGTGCATGAGTGGGTCACGCATGTACCAGATGCCGTTCACCAGCAGCACGATCAAACATCCAATAAACAACACCGCCAGCCACTGATGCCGCCGGTGGTTGGGCTTTGATGGGACAGTTGCAAATGCTGGCAGTGACATTGGTCAGTACCTGGGAAAGGCTTTTTGTCTTACACTGAAAATGAAGGACCCGGCAAGGCGTGCATAAGGGGTTTAATCATGTATGATACCATACTTGTTCCGCTGGATGGCTCGTTACGTGCCGAAGCAATTTTGTCTTATGTCGAAAGTCTGGCGCTCAAATTTGGCTCTCGATTGGTCCTGCTGCGTGTGGTTGACCCGGTGACATCCGTGGTCGGTCTGGAAGGCATGCCGGTGGATGTTACCCGTGATCTGATTAATCAGGAAACGGAGGAGGCCAAACGGTACCTGGAACACAGACGCAGTTCGCTGAGCAGCGAAGGGATCAATGTTCAGATCGAAGTCCGTTTTGGGCCAATCGTGCAGGCGATCATTGAAGTCGCGGATTCGCAAAATGCCGATCTGATTGCGATTGCCAGCCACGGACGCACCGGCCTGGCGCGCATTTTCTACGGCAGCGTCGCCGCCGGGGTGCTGCATCATGCAGACCGCCCGCTGTTGATTATCCGGTCGCTGGGCGATTAGCCTGTATAACTCACCCGCCAGACATGGCCGTAGATAAAGTCGGCCACCACCAGTGATCCGTCCGGCGCAACGGCGACATCAACCGGGCGGATCAACCCCGTAACAAACGGCTCCCCCTCAACCGGCTCGCCGCTGCTATCCGCCCGTGCCAGCGCCAGCGGGTCAAACCGCACGACGCGCTGGGCATCGTCTGTGCCATTCCACAGCGTCACAAACAGGTTGTTGAACATGTTCTGCGGGAACTGGGTGCCGGTGTAGGCCACCAGACCACGCGGGATGCTGTAGGGTAAAAAGGACACCGCATCCGGTACAACATCGAGGTTGGCTGGTTTGACAGGACACCCCTCGCAGCCGCGCGTCCGCCAGTACGGCCAGCCAAAATGAGCGCCCGCTTCCACAACCAGCAGCCGGTCTCCCTGCCCGCTGACCAGTCCCTGATCGGTGGCGTAAAACTGGCCGGTCGCATCGAACGTGATGTCGTATGGGTTGCGCAGGCCCCGCGCGAAGGCCTCGACTGCGCCGGTATGTGGCTGAATGCGCAGGATGGCGGCTTCCAGCGGTTGAATCTCGGCGTAGGCTGCGCTGGCCGGGACCAGCGATTCGCCGTGATCGGTCAGGCCGCCGATGCCCAGATATAGGTAGCCATCCGGCCCAAAGACGATGCCATTGGGCTGGTTGTCGATCAGACCATAACAGCAGGGCAGATCATCCAGCACGATTTCAGGGGCATCCCCCGGCACGATGCGCCACAGCGCACCATCTTTTTCCGGTAGCCGTCGACTGCTGACGTACAGCACATCCGTCCCCGGCTGAAACGCCAGCCCCACCGGCGAGAAAAAGTCCCCGGCATAGCGCGTTGTGCTGCCGTCCGCGTTCAGCATATACACCGCGCCCGACCGCGTTGCGCCGTCTTCCAGCACGGTCGCATACAACCGGTCATCCGGCCCGTAGACAATCTGCATCGGCTGGCCGGGGAACTGACCGAGGTGGTCCAGCTGGTAACCCGGCGGCACCTGAATACGTGCCATAAAGCCGTCGATGTCATCCTCACACGGGAAATCGCCGCAGCTCCAGCCAGCCGTTGGGGCCAGGTCGGCAGGTCGGTTCAGGACCGCACGGGGCGCACCTTCACGGGCGGGAGCGGTTAACGTAACCAGGGGCTGTGTCGGTGTGAAGGTTGGCGATGGCGTTGACGTCAGCGATGGAGTCAGCGTGGGTGTCGGCGTGACCGTGGCGGTGGGCGACGGTGTAACGGTTAAGGTCGCGGTGGCGGTGAGGGTCGGCGTTGGGCTGTAGACCGGTGCCGCAGCGCCGATGTCCGTTGGTGCTACAGTGGCCTGAAATGCCTGCTGCTGCGGGGCACAGGCCGCGATCAACAGCGCCAGACAAAGGATCAGTAGGAAACGCGAATTCAAGATCACCTGCGATGTATGTCGAATAAACCGCTGCCATTATACACATGGCGGCCCGGTTGGCGAAGCTTGCGGTTAACCATTTCGCCTCGAGCTGCGGCTGTGGGATTGCCGCATATGGATGGACGATGTGTATATTTCTAGCGATGGATGAGCTATTGACAACCATTCAGAACCTTTATGTTATATGATGGTCCTCAGTGTATTTTATTTTTAGTGGTTCTGAACCGCCATATAACCCCGGAGGTCAATCATGATAAAAGGCGAAAGGGTGCTGCTGCGTGCCACCCGCAGGGAAGACATGCTCATTCAATGGCAGTCGGAAAACGACCCTGAACTCTATTTTCTGGATGGTGGTGCGCCCAGACCCACGTCCCTTGAAGCGCTTTATGCGCATTTTGATAATAGTGTGAACAATCCCGACCCCCATTCGATTACCTTTGCCATCGAGGTGGAAGGCAGCTACATCGGGCATTGTGGCCTGCATCATATTCAGGCGGCCCATCGCAGCTGCGAACTCGGCATTGAAATCGGTAACAAGGACTACTGGGGCAAGGGCTATGGCCGCGAGGTGGTCCGGCTGCTGCTGTCCTATGCTTTTGATCACCATAACCTGAACCGCGTTTCATTGCACACCCACAGCGAGAACGAGCGCGCGATCCGCTGTTACCGGGCCTGCGGCTTCATCGAGGAAGGTCGCTTCCGGCAAAAGCTGTGGCTGAATGGGCATTATGTGGATGGTATCGCCATGGGTATCCTGAGGGATGACTTTCAATCATGAGGTGATTTGTGCGCGGGTTGCCATGCCCTATCTCGCGCAGCGTCAAATCGTCGCTCACACTTCACCCAGCGCCAGCGGTGACGTGGTTGGGGCCTCGCTGCCAGCTGCGGGTTCGGTCGAGATTGCCAGCGCATCATAATCGTTCAAGGGCTGCGGTGGCTCAAACACAAGAACCCCCTGACCGTCCGACGCTACCTGAAAAATGCCGCCGCTGATGGGTGTGTTATCACCAATCAGCCACAACTGGTATGTCTGGTCCGGTGTGAGGGGCGGCAGTTGATTGGTATACAACAAAGCACGGTCAATCTGTGGATCCCACAGGACGGTGGCATAGGTGATATCGCTGGTTTCGTCCGTCGCACTTAGTTCGACTCGCTGCGACTGCCCCGCCCCCAGCGCCGCCAGTACGAAGCGTTCCTCACGCAGCAGCGCTTCCACATCCTGACGAATGTCGCCCAGTTCCTGAACCTGCATGAACCAGTAAATATTGGAGATAACCAGCAGTACGGTGGCCGCAGCAGCGAAGATAGGCCACAACCGTGCTGCGGTCGAACGCCGGGGTGGAACCGGGATCGGCTGTGTATCCTCTTTATGTGCCGACAGAGGCGTTGTGTGCGGTGTGTCTTCGCGAATGGCCGACATCAGGCTGGCGTGCAGGTGGGCTGGTGGTTCGACCGGGTCCGTATCTGTCAGCAGACCGCCTGTGAGCTGGATATAGTCCTGAAGTTCGGCGGCGACCGAGGGACAGTCCTCCAGCAGGGCGCTGATGCGGGCTTTTTCGCTGGGGTCAATGCCCCCCATCACATAAGCCGGAATAAGCTCTCGCAGCTGATCGCAATCAGCTTGCGGAGCAGAGCGGTTTGGCTTTTGTTCACTCATGACCATTTAATCCGATATTGCTGCTGATACAGACTCTTTCGTCAAATTCCGGTGTTCCAGATTGGATCATCCACTGAAATTTTACAAAACATTCATATGGCGTCATGAGATGTCTCTCGAATTCTGCCATAACGCCCGCAGATTTTGCAGCGCTCGCCGTACCCGGCTTTTGACGGTGCCCAGAGGCAGTTGCAGATGATCGGCCATTTCCTGATGCGACATGGCCTTAAAAAAAGACAATTCGATGACTTCCTGCTGATCGACGGACAACTGCTGGATCAGGCCGCGAACAAGTCGGCTGTCCTGCCAGGCGGGGTCATCCACGTAGCCCGCTTGCCCCATAATGTGGAGGACATCGTCCAGTCCAATCGACACCCAGGGTGATTGTCGCTTTTCGCGGCGCAGGCGGTCAATGGCGGTGTAACGCGTGATCGTTAGCATCCAGGTGATGACGCTGCCGCGCTCATCGTCCCATCGATAGGCCTGCTTCCAGACCTTCAGAAAGGTGTCCTGGGTGACTTCCTCGGCCAGGGTGTTGTTGCGGATAATGCGCAGCGCCAACCCATAAACCCGACTGCCATAAAACTGATACAGCTCGGAAAGCGCCTGTTCATCACGGGCGTGAATGCGCCGCATCAAGTCGGCTTCGTCATAGGTGGTGTGATCGGACATAGAAGAAATAATCTCAGAGCGATCATTACAGGACAGAGTTTAGCATAGGTCGGGCCGCGCGCGAAATTATCACTTTGCTGCACCTTTCCCAATCACAAATATGCACAGCCCCTGCATCGAATGAGATCTAATATTCACATGTTATTCAGATATTATTATCTAAGATGAGTAACAGCGCGGATTATAATTACGATATGTTACAATTTGGAGGGGTTGGAGGTTGTCGGACATGAATGTTTGTCCTAATTGTAGCCATGAAAATCGTGTTGGTGTGCTGATATGCGACCAATGCGGTGCAGGCATCTTTGACACACTGTTCTCGCACACGCGCCAGGTCAGCGCGGAAGAAACAGGGTATCCAACCGGGCCGTTGGACACCCGCTATCTGGTTAATGATACATCCGTCATCATCCGTGTTGCCGATGCGCCATCACCGATTCGTTTTGCGCCTGGCGAACCGAAGGTGCTGGGGCGCGTGAACAACAAAAATCCGCGCCGCCCGGATATTGATCTGACCGTCTACCGCGCCTTCGAAAAAGGGGTGTCGTGTCGCCATGCAACCATCCGGCGGCAGGACCAGCAGCTTGTGATTGCGGATTTGGGCAGCACCAACGGCACATTTGTCAATGGACGACGCCTGCCACCGCATGAACTCTGCGCGTTGTACGATGGCGATGAAATCCGCCTGGGTAATCTGTTTCTCAAAATCTACTTTCAGATCCCCAGCCCGGTCTGATTCGGGAAAAATGTGCATCTGTGGGTGGGCCAGCCGCGCCCAATGTTAGGGACAGGCACCGTGAGCCGGGCGGCCTGTGCGGTTTGGCCGGACCCGGCTTTGTAACCTCGTGTTATATTCACAGCAGCAATGTATCACAAAGCCTGTTATAATCACTCTGTAAAGTCATCAGACATAGAAGGATTGATGATGGAACAAGGTGGTAAGGGGGAACTTCAGGTCGGGCGCTATAAGGTGCAGTTCGCCAAGTTTTCGGAAGGCAACTGGCGTGCGCATGGCCCATGGATGCGGGTTGTTGTCACCAACCAGCGTCTGGTCGTGATGCCGGACGATGTATCGCCGTCGGGTAAGGCCCCGCTGGAAATTACGGCGGAAACGATTCTGCGCGTATGGAGTATTTGTTTGGGACGGCGCGATGGCATCGTGGTGGCGCTGTCGAGCGGTGATTTGCTTTACTTTTTTGTCGAATGGTCCGAAAGTGTACGGCTGGTGCGCGATGTTCGCCAGATGATCCGCCCCGCTGCACCGGTCAATAACTGGCCGCGACGGACACCCGGGCGCTACATCAATTAGCCGATTGGTCAGTTAGTGCCCATCTGGCTACAATAGGTGAAGGTGCAGGGCTGCGCAGATGGTTAACTTCATGGATATTACGCAGTTGCAAGCGGGTGAAAAGCGGTTCGGCGAATATCTGGTGCAGATCGCGCGGCCAACGGCGTCGGGCTGGGTTGCCAGTATCCCGCCGATTAGTGGAACGATCACCAACCGCCGCTTGATTCTGGTGCCGCAAACCCGCCGGCCCTATCCACCAGCCAGCATCCCCGGTGTCTATATCCTCAAGGCCACCAGTATCACACTCAGCCAGCGCCGCGCTGTGCAGATCCAGTTGAAAATCGGCTACATCCTCAACCTGTTTGTGGGTTGGGGCCAGGGTGAGGACTTCGCGGCTCACCTCAACATGATGATGGAACCGCCCCCACCGCAGCCGTATAACCCCGTTTTGTCACAGGAATCGGTCTTGCGCATGATCGAGCAGATCAGCCAGCTATAGCGCATCACCCTAGAACAACGAAAGTTGCTGCATTGGCCCGTCATTGTTACTGTCGGACGAGTCGTCCGCGTTGCTGGACGTGCTGGCCCGGCGTTTCTGCACTTCGGCGATGACGTCTGGCAGTCGCTTGATGTCGGCCTCCATCGCTTTGCGCAGCTCCGGGTTGCGCAGCGCCGCCGCCGGATGAAACAGCGGATAGTAGGCGATGACCGGGTCGCCCATGAACTTCGGCTGCCCGTGAATGCGGGAAATCTTGCCATCGGGGAAGTAACGGGCCATGCTGAACCGTCCCAGCGTGACGATCACCGCCGGGTTAATGATCTCAATCTGCTGGTCAAGGTAAGGCTTGCAAGCCAGAATCTCGTCGGGTTGGGGGTCGCGGTTTTCCGGCGGGCGATGTTTGACGACATTGGTGATAAAAACCTTCTGGCGGTCCAGGTTGATGATGCGCAGTAGTTCGTTAAGGTAATTGCCGGAACGCCCGACGAACGGCAGCCCCTGCTTGTCTTCATAAAAACCCGGGCCTTCACCAATAAACATAATTTCAGCATCCGGATGACCCGCGCCGGGTACCGGGTTGGTCGTGCCTTGATAGAGTGGGCAGCGCGTGCAGGTGCGCACTTCCTCAGCGATTTTCTTCAGCGCCGCCGCACGATCCTCAGTCATGTGAATATCTCCTGTGTACGCTCCCTCAATCTTACCAGCGAGCCTCCGGTTAAATCAACCAGCACCTAACTTTTGCGAAAAATAAAATGACATTAGAATAAAAATAAATCTAATGCATCCATAATAGTTGAGGAGTCTCATGCGTCGAAAGATCATTGGAGTTGTTCTGATGCTGCTTCTGGGCAGCGCTGTGGTCGTCGCTCAGGGTGGTCAGTTGAATTACGGCGATAATGTCGTGGCGACGCTGCCCGCAACCAACCCGCTGGCATTCTATAGTTTCACTGGAACTGGTGGCGATCAGGTGTCTGTTCAGGTGATCGGTATCACACCGGGGCTTGATCCGGCGGTCAGCCTGAACGGGCCAACCCAGCAGCAGCTTGCGAGTAACGATAATGACCCGAATGCGCCTGGCACGACGGATGCACGCATCGCCGTGAACCTGCCCCAGGATGGTGTCTATACGGTGCTGGTCAGCAGTGTTTCCGGCCTTCCTGGCGATTTTCTGATTCGGCTGAATGGGCAGCAGCCGGCTGCGGGTCAACCCGTATCGGATACACCTACTTCGGCTGACGTGGCTGGCGGTGGTGCGCAGCTCTTCAGCATCGAAGCCAACCCCTCTGCGCCGTCGGTTCTGACGGTGAGCAGCGATCTGCCCGATTTTGAGTTCCGCGTTGTGGTGCGGGATGCGAACGGGGCGATGATCGCGCTGCTGGTGGGCAGCGGCCAGACGATAATGACCCTGCCTGCTGGCACCGGAACCTATCTGGTCGAAGTCACCGCTGTTGATCCCGCTGCCAGTGGACAGGTGAGCGTGAGTGTGAGCGATGCTTTGCCTGCCTCAGCGCCGACAGCGGCCCCACCGGTAGAAGCCACGCCCACGTCGACCGCCACCTCTGTTGATTCGGGTCCAAGCGATGTGTGCGAAGTGAGTGCGTTGGGCAGCGACGCGGTGAACGTGCGCAGCGGGCCCGGCACCAACTTCGACACGATTGCACAGCTGCTGCCGGGTACACGTTTTACCGCTGCCGGGATTTATAACACCTGGTATCTGGTGAATATACCGACTGGCGGACAGGGATGGATCCGCCGGGATGTGGTGGCAACTTTTGGCCCATGTGATACGCTGCCGCCGGTCGCGCCGCCCGCCGAAACAAGCTCGACGGCCACAGCACCAGCCGATGGCGTCACCGCCACGCCGACCATGACACCGACTCCGCCGCAAGACCAGCCAACACCCACCGCAACGTCGCCGACTGCTCAGCAGCAGCAGACCGGACCGACGCCCACAGCCACGACTCAACGGCAGGGTGTTCAGGCAACGCCGACTTTTACCCATACCCCGACGCAGCCGGTTCAGGCGACGGCCACCTATACCCCTTCGTACACACCCACCACGCCACCCGCTGCCCAGATTGCACCGGAGGATGCCCGCTTCAATAATCCGCTCAACATTGCGCTGGATACGACAGCTTCGGTACTGGATTTCGTGTCGTACCCGGGTGGTGATACGGAGGACCGTGTCCGCTGGGACATCACCGGCATGAACCCGAATGCGTCCCTGTCCGGCGGTCGTGCGCGGCTCGTGCTATCGGTTTCTTGCTTTGGCACCGGCACCCAGAATATCGAGTTCTTTACCGGCGGCCAGACATATACCTGTGGTCAGACGGTGGTGGACCGTGAAGTCACGTATGACTCGCGGACCGGCCAGCTTACGATTACGGCGGTTGGTGGTCAGAACACCTATGTCCAGTGGGTGCTGACCGGCACAGCGACCCGCGTGAACTAGGCCGTCGTTTCAGACAGGATGCCTGAAATACGCATCCTTATCAATCAATGTTAATAAACCCCAGGTAGATATAGTCTGCCTGGGGTTGTTCTTTGAGGGGTAGCCGCTGCCCGTTGGCCGGGTTGTACAGGCCCACCCGCAGCGTGTAGCGGCCCGGAGCCAGGTCGGTAAATACATGTGTATCGGGTACATATTCCCCGCTGACCCACAGCGTGGTCGGATAGGCGTTGTCAACTGGCATCACATCACGCTGGGCAGCGTTCTGGCCGTTTGTATCGACCACATGGACAAACACCGTGTAATCCGTATCGACCTCGGTCAGAGTGTGCCACACCAGTTCGACGCGCAGGTCATTCGCCGTTAGCTCGATGGTCGAACCGTACAACTGCAAGGCATCACCTAGCCCGATTTCCAGCTTGTGCTCGACTGATGGCGGCTCCAACAGGCGCGGCACCCCGGCGACCGTGATGGTCCCCAGTTCGACAGCTACGGCATCAGCGCGCAGCAGCAGCGTATAGGTGCCGGCAGTTTGATCGCGGGGGATCGACCACTGTGTTCGATCAACGATCAGTTCACCATCGCGCCACTGGTTGGGGGGATAGTGCCCCTGGGTGGGCTGACCCTGCCAGATAGTGGTGTCCTGCCCGCTTTCATCGCGCAGCAAGGCTTCATATGTAGTGGCGGCAACCTGACCTTCGGCAGTGGTGCCCTGCCAGTACAGCGTAAGCGGCAGGTCTTCGCCGGGGCGCAGATTGTCCGCAGCGGTGTCCACCTGCCATGCCAGCAAGCGCGTCCCCGGTGCCAGATCAACCTGTCGGTCGGTATTGATGCCCAGTGATTCCGCTGTTGGGAAACTGACCGGGCGCAGCACCTCGACCTCACCCACGGCTTGCCAGACCCCGGCCTGCTGCCCGTCTTCGTCGATATAAGACAGATAATGATTGCGGCTGCGGGCCACCCACGCCGCGCGCAGCGGATAGGTGCCGGGGGGTGTGCCGGGCGGGATGCGGACGTGTGCCCGGTACATGACTTCCTCGCCCGCCAGCCATTGATTCGACTGGACAAACGGGGTTTCGGCGCGGGCCAGCACATTGCCGAGATCATCCTCGACCTGCAAAATCGACATCAGGTCCGCATCTGCCGGGGGTGGGTCGACCCGCCACGACAGCAGGACGTCGCCGCTGGCCCCCGGAAAAATCGGGGATGCTTGATAACCATGCAGGGTCAGCACCGGGTTGGTGGCATCCGCCAGCGTATATCCATCCGGCAGCGACCACCAGCCTTTCACGGTATAGGCCGCAAACGCCGGTTGACCATCTGGCCCAGTAGGGACTTCCGCCATCGCGCCATTTTGCAGCCATTCAGCCCAGGTTTCCGGCGGGGGCGGGGCACTGTGCGGCCAGATAACGATGCCTTCGGTGCCCGGCGGTGGCCGAAAGAGCGTATCCTCGCCCAGCCAGCGCACGCGTGGCAGATCGGCGATCATCACGGTGGGATGCTCGAAGTGCTGCGACGCGATGTACACGAGTTGGTCGTCGAGGGCATTTTGCGCCAGCCAATCCGTCGCGGCTGCCAGGTCCGCATCGGTGTCGTAGAACAGATCGGCCCGCGCTGCCCAGCCAAAATAGACCGTGCCGACCCCGATGGCCGCCAGCAGGAAGATGACAGTCAAAATCGAGGGTGTCGCCCGGTAAACAAGCTCCGGCAGGCTGATGCGTGCCGCGACAGCCGCCATCCGCGTGAGCAACCAGTCGAACCCCACACCGAGCAGGATAAACACCAGCGGCACCATGCCGATAGCGCGCATGTGATTGGGTGGAAAACCGCCGACCGAAATCACGCTGGGCAGTATCATCAGCGGGGCCAGCAAGGCGAGTAAATAAGCCGTGCGCTCCGTCGCCCGACCCGGTCGGATCAGCCGCCACGCAGCGACGCCCAGCCCGGCCAGCAGCAGAATCCCCTCCGGCCATGTGAAATAGGGTCTCCCCGGCAGGTTGTACCGCAGCAGAATTTCGCCCTGTACAAAGAACATGCGCAGATGCAGGCGGATGCTCTCGGCCAGCGTGATCGAGTCGCCCGGTTGGGTGACTTCGTACAGCCGCCCCAGAAAGATGTCCGGGTTTTGCAGGGCATAGATCGCCATCGGAGCCGCTGCCAGTGCCAGCGCGCCGAAGAAAACCATGCCCTGTTTCAGCCGTCGCAGCCGGTTGCCTCGGTCCAGAACGATCAGCGTCAGGCCGCCGATCAGCAGCCACAGTGGGAACAGCCGCGACGCCATATAGGTATACAGTGCGCCCCCGGCGAAGATGCCGCCCGCCGCCAGCCAGCCATAACGCCCGCGTTTTAGCCCATGCCACAGACACAACAGTGCCAGCGCCTGCATCAGCGGCAGCGTCGGCGCACGAAAGCCTTGCCGCGCCAGCAGCAGCAGCGGAAACGACAGCGCCATCAGCGCCCCGGCGGTCAGGCCGATGATCTGCCCGCGCCGTCCGTTGAACATCGCCCGGCCCAGCGCGATGGTTGCGGCGGTCGTCAGCAGCCCCATGAACGCATTTGCCAGTTGCAGGCTGAAACGGCCATCCTGTACCCATTGGAACAGCGGTGCGGTCAGATAGTAATACAGGGCCTCTCGACCCTGATACCCCGGTACAATCGGGAACAGATTCGCCCCGCCAAAGGCGATGCTGCGCGTGATGAGCACATTGGCGGCTTCATCATAATGGGGGCCGGGGGGATAGGTATGCAGCTGCCACAACCGCAGCCCCGCCGCGGTGAGCAATATCAGGATAACCAGTAACCAGTAAGTGTGTCGCTTCATCAATAATCGGTGCCGGGCAGGATTCGGCATTTTGGGCGTAAACTCGTATCATCATACAGAGAATTGGGGCAAAGGGGGACACCTGCTTTTATGGATACAGCATTCTCGTCCACGAACCTGTCATTGTTTTTCACCGCCGCGCTGGTGCTGGTGCTGACACCGGGGCCAGTGGTGTTGTATATCATCTCGCGCAGTGTGGAGCAGGGGCGCAAAGCCGGGCTGGTGTCGGTTGTCGGCCTGGAGATCGGCAACCTGTGCCATGTGCTGGCGGCGGCGTTCGGTTTATCCGCCATTCTGCTGTCATCGGCGCTGGCGTTCGACCTCATCAAGTACCTGGGGGCGGCCTATCTCATCTATCTGGGCATTCGCAAACTGCGCGCGTCCGATCATATTGCCGATGCCACCGTGCAACCTGATACGCTGCAGCGCATTTTCTCGCAGGGAATTGTTGTCGCTGTGCTGAACCCCAAAACAGCTCTGTTCTTCTTTGCATTTCTGCCCCAGTTTGTTGACCCCGCCAGCGATTCTGTAACGCTGCAAATTCTGCTGCTGGGCATCATGATGGTGTTGATGGCAACGGTGACCGATACCATGTACGCGCTGCTGGCCGGGACGGCGGGGCGCTGGCTGCGCGGCAATCGCCATTTCCTGCGGGCACAGCGCTATATCAGCGGCATCGTCTATATCGGGCTGGGGCTGATGGCGGCATTGGCTGGTAATAACCGTAAGTGAACGTACCGGGCAGCGGCACAAATGAGTCTTGCAGTGGCCACGCCGGTATGCTAAGATATTTTCCGCACGCCGAGGTAGCTCAGTTGGTAGAGCATCGCACTGAAAATGCGGGTGTCCCCAGTTCAAGTCTGGGCCTCGGCACAACAGCCCAAACACCATTGGGCTGTTTTGTTTTCCCTTATGCGCCCTCACGTTTACGTCATTCATTTTTATACGAAATTTACAAAAACTATCGTTATAATGTAATATGCAAACACATACATCCCGAAAGATAAAATGTTGCAGGGGAGATAGATTTATGCGCTCGTTTCACTGGTTATTGCTGTGTCTCCTGCTGGTTGGGGCGGTGTCGCTGCTGACGCCGCAAACGACTGAGGCACAGAATTCCTGCCCGGCGCTGGTCCAGAGTGCGCTTGATCAAATGGGGGAAAACTGCGGCAGTCTGGGCCGCAACAATGCTTGCTATGGTTTTACCCGCGTCGATTCCACATTTGCCGAAAATACACCGGTTGACTTTTTCAGCCAACCGTCGGACCGGGCGGCGCTGGCCCAGATCGAAACATTGACGACCACACCGCTCGACCTTGACCTCGATCAGTGGGGTATCGCGGTGATGAATCTGCTGGCGAATGTACCCGGCGCTTTACCGGGCCAGTCTGTGGTGTTCATGTTGATGGGTAACACGGAAGTTTCCAACATGGTCGAGCCGGCTAACACGCTGCCGGAGGTTGAACCGGTTGACGTGACCACCCTGGCCGAAACGCGCCTGTTCAGCGGCCCCGCCGCCAACACCAGCACCGTGGCGACCTTGCCTGCCGAAACGCTGCTTCAGGCTGAGGGCATGACCGAGGCGGGCGACTGGCTGCGCGTCTATGATTCCGCTGCCGGGTTGGGCTGGATGCCGGTCGAGGCGGTCGACAGTGTGGGTGAACTCGATGACTTGCCCGCCGTGAGCGCCGATATGCAGGCCCCGATGCAGGCGTTTCAGGTCAGCACCGCGTTTAATGACCTGCTGTGTAACGAGGCGCCCTCCCTGCTGGCGATTCAAAGCCCGGAGAATATGAAGGTGGACCTGATGGCCAACGGCGTCCACATTAACCTCGGCTCGCTGATTATGCTGCGCACACTGCCACCGGGGGATGTGCTCCAGATCATTACCATTGAAGGCGATGTACTGCTCGACCCCGGCACTGCATTCGAGACCAATCTGCTGCCCGGTTTCGCCACCCAGCGCTGCCTGACCGATGACAATGTGGTGGGTGAGGATTGCCCCTGGTCCACACCGGTATCCCTGACGGAAGAAGAACTGATCTTTGCGCAGACGGTGCTGCTCGCATTCCAGCAGTTCAACCTGGAAAATGGCGCTTCGACGGTGGTTGAAGGCCAGGAGATTACGCTCATCAACACCGATACCTGCCCGGCGGGTGCAACCGTGCGGCATACCGTGCGCACCGGCGATACGCTGTTTGGGCTTGGCTTGCAATACAACACATCGGTCAGCGCCCTGATCTTCAACAATGACCTGGATGGCACCACAATTGTGCCCGGTCAGGAGCTGACGGTGATCTGTGGCGCTCAGGGGCCGACTTCGCTGCCTTCGCTGGGGGCACCCCCCGTATTTGTCAACGATGCCCCACCCCTGCCCACAGAACCTGTGATTGATTGCAATGGCCTGGCTGCGACATCGCCGCTGGATGGTCTGAGCTATGGTGCCAATACGTTCTACTGGAATGCGCCGAACACGCCTGTCGATACCTATCGGGTGACCGTCTCCGGCGAAAGCGGCAGCGCCACCTTTACGACCGATGGCAGCAACCTGAACCTGACGGCTGAACTAATTTATGACAATGTGGGCACGGGCTACAATTTCTCATGGATGGTCGAAGCCCTGGTCGATGGCAATGTGGTGTGCAATACGCCCTCGTTTAACATCCTGCGCGAGTCGCCACCGCCTTTCGGGGGGAATAATCCCGGCTCTGACCCTGGACCCAGTGTCACGGAAGTGCCGGACGAGTGTGAGCCGATCTGCGAGGGAGAGTATTGTTATTATCCTTGTGAAGATGGCGAAACAAACTTCTAAAACCAAATCGTAATTGGCTGGGGCGGTTGAAGAATCGCCCCTCTTTTTTATGCTTCAGAAGGCGTCCGGGATTTATCATCTGGCCCCAATTATTTCTTAATGTATTTCAAACCTTCTGTCTGTAATATTTCACTGCCTGAATTAATAATTGCATATCACCTTAAGAGTAGATGCTATGAGTAAGTGTCATAGTATGTCACACATTTATAAAACTTATAAAAAAAATCTGAATTTTGTGAGGCGACTGTCGCATATCTTGACACAATCCCGTAAATTCTCATATAATCCAAAAATACAATCTGAAAAATTTATTAATATTCGCTCAATTATCTCAAGGTTCACAGCTTGTGAAATCGCCTACGCCACATTACGTGAGCAACCGTGTTCTCAAACTTAATGTTGGCTTCCTGATCAATGATGGCCCTGCGCACAGCCACGACTCGGAATTCGATGTCCCGGCTGTTCGGGTGGCCGACGACCTTGTCCTCGATTACATCAAAGGCCCTATCCGGCTCAGCCGGAACAAAGAAGGTATTCTGGTGCAGGGCCGTTTGCGCGTCGGTGTGACTGCCGAATGCGACCGCTGTCTGGACCCCATCCAGCAAGAAATCGTTGTCGAAATTGAAGAACTGTTTACCTATCCCGTCACCGCCGGTGTGGAATTTTGCGTGCACGAAGATGGCATCCTGGACCTGGGACCACTGCTGCGCGCTGAAATACTGATCTCGTTGTCGCAGGGCATTCTCTGTGGCGACCAGTGTCAGGGTCTGTGTCCGGAATGCGGTGCGAACCGCAATCACACGTCCTGTACGTGTCATCTGGATCATGTCGACCCACGTCTGGCACAACTCAAGGAACTGCTTGACCGTCAATAGTCTGGGGGAATCTGTTTTGATCAACTATCACAATCCACAAGACTCGAAGCTGAACCTTGCACCAGAGTTCATGGACGATTTTGTAGGAGAGTCGTCCGACGAAGATTTTGAAGATAACTTTTTTGAAGATGATGACCTTTTTGAAGATGATGATTTAGAGGACGATGATTTTGACGTCGAGGAAGAGGAATATGACGTTGGGGCGCTGGCCAGCAGCGACACCGTCGGCCTCTACCTCAAGGAAATGGCCCGTGTGCCCCTGCTGGATACCGAAGAAGAAATTGATCTGGCGATGCGGCTGGAGGCTGGGCTGGCTGCCGAAAAGAAACTGCGGCGCAACCCGGACAGCAAACGCGCTGTGGAGTGGAAGTTCCTCATGGACGATGGTCAGGCCGCCCGCGACCATCTGATCAAAGCCAACACGCGCCTCGTCGTCTCCATCGCCAAGCGCTACATGAGCCGGGGCGTACCCTTCCTTGATCTGATTCAGGAAGGCAACCTGGGCCTGATGAAAGCCGTTGAAAAGTTTGATTATCGGCGCGGTTTCCGCTTCAGCACCTATGCGACATGGTGGATTCGCCAGACGATCACCCGCGCGATTGCTGACCAGGGCCGCACCATCCGCGTACCGGTGCACATGAGCGACCGTATTCGCCGCCTCTACCGGGTGGCGCGCGATCTGGAACAGGAATACGGACGCAAGCCCACCGCTGAAGAAATCGCCAAAGAGATGGAACTCGACCCGCGCAAGGTGCAGTGGATGCTGCGGGTATCGTGGCAGCCGCTCAGTCTGGAGCACCCGGTTGGCGAGGACGAAGACAGCGAACTGGGCAACTTCATCGAGAACGACAGTGCGCCGACGCCCTCCGAGTGGGCTGAAAACAATATGGTGCGTGCCAAGATTGAGGAAGTGCTGGCGACTCTGACGCCGCGCGAAGCCCGTATCCTGCGTTTGCGCTTCGGTCTGCAAAATGGGCGGGCCTACACGCTGGAAGAAGTCGGGCAGAAATTTGGCCTCACCCGTGAACGCATCCGCCAGATTGAAGGACGTGCCCTGCGCCGCCTGCGTCACCCCCGCCGCAGCCGCCAGTTGCGCGATTATCTGGCCTGATACGCAACACACACGATGAACAGATGCGGAGAGGTATTACAGCCTCTCCGTTTTTATTTGAGTATCTGCATAGACGAAATACAGCTATGTTATACTGAGGTGCATCATCCAGTTTGATGAGGTGATGGTATGTCTGCCCTGCCGCGCGAATCAACCCACATGACCGAAGTCGAATATCTGGCTTTCGAGCGTGCCAGTGAAATCAAACACGAATTTCTGGATGGTCAGGTTTATGCGATGACCGGAGCCAGTCGCGCACATAATCTTATTAGCCTGTATACTGCCGCTAATTTGATTAACCAGTTAAAGGGTCGCCCTTGTGAAGTCTATCCAAGTGATATGCGACTCAAGGTGCAGGCGTCGGGCTTATACACGTACCCCGATGTTACCGTTGTTTGCGGTGAGCCGCAGTTTGCCGACGGCGAATTCGATACCCTTCTCAATCCCACACTTTTGATCGAGGTTCTGTCGCCATCCACCGAGAGTTACGACCGGGGTAAAAAGTTCCAACAGTATCGCCAGCTTGAGTCCCTGCAAGAATATATACTGATTGCGCAGGACAGCCCGCGTATCGAGCATTTTCTGCGGCAGCCAGACAGCGACACCTGGGTTTTGCAGGATGCCGCCGGGTTAGATACCAGCCTTCAGCTAGCATCTATTGGCTGTACACTGGCGCTGGCGGATGTGTATGAGAAAGTCACCTTTGAAGAGCCAGACTCTTCAATATGATCGGGCCCTTTACCAGAGCCGCTCGATTCCATAGAGATCAAAATTTTCATCTTTGCCGATAACAGGCGTTTTAGTCAGCAGCGCTTGTGCAATAATCATACGGTCAAACGGGTCTCGATGGTGAAATGGTAAGGTTGCCACCAGTCCGGTATGTTCTGCTTGAATCGATAACAACACGATGTTGTTCAAATCCAGTTGGCCGGTTACAAAGGTCTCAAACGGGGAGGGCATTTCCAGCTTATTCAAACTGACTTTGATTGCCATTTCCCATAAGCTGGCGATGCTCAACAAAATCGTATGATCGGGCGCTTCAATGAGTGAGCGTGCATGGTTGCTAAGCGCTGAATCGTCATTGATGAACCACAGAAAAGTATGTGTATCCAGTAAATAAATCATTCCATATATTCATCAAAGTCGGAAAGCGGTTTATCAAAGTCTGCGGCCAATTTGATTAGACCGCGTGCGCTCCCGGCACGGCGTGCCTTCCGAACCGGTGAGACAGGCACAAGTTGTACGCCTTGATCATCGTTGATGATCACGACGGTTTTGCCATGTTGCGCATCTGAAATAAGTTTGTCCAGATGCTGGCGTGCATCTTCCAGTGTGTATTGATCCATCTCATCATCCTCAGCTGGTTACCTTATTTTACCAGAAAGTCGCTTTTGATCGGTACGTTTACCCCAACAAACGGTTACTGGGCGCGAGTCCAACGCTGGCTTGTAATTTACGATTTCCCATGATTAGATGATGGGCTGTGTTGACTGTCCGTGTGCAGGAAAACAAGCCTATGTCTATTCAACGAAGCAAACGACTGCCCGTATGGTGGGCAATGATCACCCTGCTGATGATACTGTCGCCAGCCATGGCGCAGGAAGCCACATCCACCCCGGTGCCGGATCGTGATGCCGCGCATCTGCTGCGGGTGCCGCCCGGTTTCGAAGTGACGGTGTATGCCGAAGGGCAGAACTTTGGCCTGCCGACTCAGATCGCGTTTGGACCGGATGACAACCTGTATGTGCTGTCGCTGGCCGGCAGCATTTATCGCCTGATAGACGAGGATGGCGACCAGTTTGCCGAAACCGTCGAAACAGCCTTCTGGGATGGCGACCTGAATTACATCACGGAAGAAAACGTCGAACAACTGGAAGCGCTGCCCGATCAGTTGTATCACGCAGTGGGCATGGTCTTTGACGATGACGGCACGCTGTATGTGTCGGATAGCGGGCGCATCGTCGAACTGACGGATGGGGATGACGATGGCGCGTTTGAAACGGTGACGCCGATTGCCGAAGGGCTGCCCTCACTTTATTATGAAGGTCACTCCAATAACGGCATCGACATCGGGCCGGACGGTCACATTTATGTGGGTGTCGGTGCGACCAGCGATCATGGTCCCCTCAACGAACCGATGGAAGCCTCCATGTTGCGGGTCGACCCGGCCAGCGGCAATGTGGACATTTTCGCAACCGGCCTGCGCAATGCTTACGATCTGGTTTTCCTGCCCAATGGCGATCTGTTCACGACCGATAATAACCCGACCGAGGTCAACCGCACGCTGCGTCTGATCCCACCGGAAGAACTGAACTTTATCGAGGAAGGCCGCGATTACGGATTCCCCGATGTGTACGGCAACCCGCCAGCCGGTGACGACAGTACCGGGCCAGTAACCGAGTTTTACCCGTCGGTGACATCCGCCGGCATCGACTATTATGCGCAGGGTGATTTCCCGGACGAATGGCGAGATGGCGTTTACGTCGCGCAGTGGGGCACCGGGGCCGATGTGCTGGTCAACCGTGATCTGCTGTTTGGCTTTGCAGTGGTGTTTGTGCCGCTGGAAAAAGATGACGACGGCCTTTATCACGGCGATTTTGTCGAGTTTGCCCGGTCAGCGACGGACCGCGCAGCGGATTTCCGCCCGATTGACGTACGTGTCGGGCCGGATGGCGCCCTGTACATCATCGAGTTTTTCAGTTCGCGCATCTTCCGTGTGACGTATACCGGCAAAATGCCGCTGGTCGAGGCCACAGCTGAACCGGAAGCGACCGCCGAAGCGCTGGTGGATGCCCCGCCGGAAGTGCTGGTGCGCGGTCAGACACTGTTTAACAACGGTGCCCGCAATGCGCCGGCCTGCGTTGGCTGCCATCGCCTGAATACAGAGGAAAACAGCCTGGGGCCATCGCTGCTGGGCCTGAAGGATGTCGCCGGGTCACGGGTGCCCCGCGTTGGCGCGGTGGAATATGTTCGCCAGTCGATTCTGCATCCGATGGCTTACGAAGTGCCCGGTTTTAATGCCGCCTACATGCCACAGAATTATGGTGAGGCGTTGTCTGACGAGGAGATTGACGCACTGGTGGCGTTTGTCCTCAGCCTGGAAGCGCCGGAAAACGATTAAAGCGCGCTACAATAGGGCGCACAAGCAACGCATTCGAACGCGTTCTGGCAACGATAAGGCAGACCAGCATGGCACTTATTGGCGACTTACATTCCAGCCCGGTCATTCAGCGCCACCCGGCGAATCCGATCCTCACGGCGCAGGATATCCCCTACAACGCCGCCCTCATCTTTAATGCCGGGGTGACAAAATATCAGGGGCGCTATGTGATGGTGTTCCGTAACGACTACGGTTCGCTGGAAAAGCAGGCGTTGTGGGGCACCAATCTGGGGTTGGCCTTCAGCGATGACGGGGTGCAGTGGGGTGTGCAGCCACAGCCGATCTTTGACATCGATTGGCCGATTCGTGATGTGCAGCGCGCCTACGACCCGCGCCTGACCGTGATTGAGGGCCGGGTGGCGATGTGTTTTGCGCTGGATACGTTTCATGGGGTGCGCGTCGGCATCGCCCTGACCGATGACTTTGAACACTGGGACATCATGACGGTTTCCGCGCCGGATAACCGCAACGCTGTATTGTTCCCTGAGAAGGTCGGCGGGCAGTATGTGCGGCTGGAACGGCCCTTCCCCGTGTACAGCCGGGGCGGCATTGAGCGCTTTGACATCTGGATTTCGGATTCGCCGGATTTGCGATACTGGGGCAACAACCAGCTGCTGCTGGCGGTAGAGGATGTGATGTTTGCCAATACCAAGCTGGGCCCCGGCGCGCCACCCATCAAGACACCCAAAGGTTGGCTGACGACCTTTCATGCTGTGGATACGGACCCGGCACGCGGCAAGCATGGCTGGGAAGATACGTGGAAAAAACGCTACACCGCCGGGCTGATGCTGCTGGATCTGGAAAATCCGGCGAACGTGATCGGGCGTTATGAAGAACCTCTGCTGGCTCCCGAAGCTGCTTATGAGGTGGATGGCGGCTTTCGCAACAACGTCATCTTCCCCGGCGGCATGATTCTGGAGGACAGCGGCGAAGTGAAGATCTACTATGGTGCCGCCGATACAGTCGAATGCCTGGCGACCGCGCATGTGGATGATCTGCTGCGGCTGGTGCTGGATTAGCGCGGCTGGCCGCCAAAGTGCCCAATCAGGTTAAACAGCGCCCAGGTGCAGGTCTGGTGCAGGACCAGGCTGGTCAGCGGAATCGTCAGTCCGGGCCACCAACTGGAATGGAAATAGTGCCGCCAGAAAAGATTGGTACCGCCAAATCGCTCCGGTTCCAGCAGCATGATAGCCACATGTTGGGTGATGAAGGCGTGTTCCTCGATGCTGTAAGCCAGCAGATGTGGGGCATGGTAGGCAATGATGTACTGGCGGACAAAGTACCGGGGCAGGCTGTGCAGGTAGCGGATGGTGCCGGTGCCGTTTCGCTCGCTGGCATGGCCGCGGTTGACGTTGACCCGGTTGACCAGTGGCAGCCACTGATCGGCGTTGACGTGGTCGCTGATGACCGCAAAAACCGATTTGGGCGGCGCGTTGAGGTAGACGGCGCGGGCCACACGCAGTGGCGCATCCGTATAGGTATCCACGCTGAGGCCGCCGATAATGCGATCCGCCGCCATTGCTTCGCCCCCTGGCATCGCTCTGTCTCATTATACCGTGCCGCATTCCGCAATAGCTGATTGTTGACTCGCTGTGCTAAAATGTCCCGCATGATTCGACGACTGCTTCTTGGATGCTTGCTGTTCAGTCTGCTGATGCCCGCGCTGGTGTGGTCGCAAGGTGCGGCTGGCGACATGCTGGGGCGCATCAATAACCTGCGCGGTTCGCTGGGTTTGCCCGGCTATCGCATCAACGGCGCCCTGAGTGCTGCGGCCCAGTCGCAGGCGCAGTGGATGGCCGATACAGGTATCATCAGCCACACACGCCCGGATGGTTCCGGCCCGCGTACCCGCGCGGTGAACGCCGGTTATGGCACCACCGATGTCAGCGAAAATATCTATGGCGGCACCAACGCCAATGTCGATACGGCCTGGTCGTTCTGGGTCAATTCCGGCGTGCATTACCGCGGCCTGATTAATGACCGCTATCAGGAAGTGGGCGTGGGCATCGCCAGCGGCAGCGCAGGCAATATGTACGTCCTGGTTTTCGGCAATCCGGGTGGGCCGCCGCCATATGTCGCGCCACCTTCAGCCGGGGGCAGCGCAGCAGCCAGTGGACCGTCCGCTCCGCCATCTTATGTCTTGGGCGTCGATGCCCGCGGCTTTATCATGCACGAGATACAGCCATCGGATACGCTGGGCGACATTGCCCTGCTGTATGGCTATACCTGGGATGATATTCCGTACATGAAGGATGTGAACGGTCTGGCGGATCATTATTCGCTGCAAGTCGGCGAAGTATTTCTGGTGCCGCCGCACGATGGGACTTACACACCCACACCCGATGACGCGCAGTCGGCTGTAGGGACACCCGAAGCGGCAGATGAGGAACAGCCCACAGCAACGCCTCAACCAAGTGATACGGCGGAACCGACGCTGGTACCGACCCTGGCTGGCATTGCGACGGCAGCGGCCATGCCGGAGGTCATCGCGATGGCGATCGGCCCGGCGCCGACCGAAACCCTGACACCGGTCGCCGTGGCGGCGGTCAGTACGCAGGCTGCGCCGGTACTGGCAGGCAGCACGGTCACGCGCAGCGGGACTTCCCCCTGGCTGGCTCTTGCACTGGTGTTGCAGGTCGGGCTGCTGGGCGCTGCCGGTTTCGAATTTGCCCGGCGGATGCGGCGCAGGTGAACGGATGATCAGACGCTATCTACGAGCCTTTTTCATCGCACTCAAAATGACGCTGCGGGGCGAAACCGTGCCGCCGCCGGCTCATGCGCCGCTTCAGGTGTGGATCGAGCAGGGACAGGCCCGGCTGGAACTGGTGGAGAAGCTGACCGCCCAGCATCAGATCGACATCAACGACGTCATAGTACATATCGACCGCCGCGATATGTCGATGGCGACCATCCTGCAAATTCTACGGTTTCATCTGACCGAGGAATACCCCCTGCTGCTGCGTCAGATCACGCAGCCAAGTCTCACCTTTCTGTACGCCACCAACCTGGACGATCACTATCGCGTATCCCGGCTCGAAACAGCTGACGCCCTGGCCGATACCCCGGCGCAGCGGGCGGTGGCAGCCCTCGCCCAGCACCTTGAGGCAATCCCCCAACTCAATCAAAGTCAGTCATAAATTTTTACGAAATTTTCATATTTAGGTTTATTGACTGTCAATTCTTTTTGTGCTATCTTGAGAAAGTATCAAGAACATCAATTATCATCAATCATTTATCCAGGAGTTCTCATCATGCTGTACATGCCTCGTGAAGAAGGTCAGGGTCTGGTCGAATACGCGCTTATCCTCGTGCTGGTCGCCGTCGTGGTGATCGTCATCCTGGCGCTGCTTGGCCCGGCTATCGGCAACATCTTCTCCAACCTGGTCAACACCCTGTAATTTCATTTTTTCATCATTGGAAGAGCGCCTTCGGGCGCTTTTCTTTTTTCCCCGGAAGTCTTAATAGTTTATTTGATTTCCGGCACTTGGGATGATCCGTTGTAAAATAGGCACGAGATCAACGAAAGAACGGATTATGCCACCGAATACCATCATTCCGAATTACAAACTTCTCCTCAGTTATGATATTCGCCCCAACATGGTGGAGAAGTATTATTATTTTGTCCTGAAGGAATTTGTGCCGGAGCTGGAAACCATGGGGCTGTACATGTTTAAGGTCTGGCACGTGGCCTATGGGGACTATCCAATTCGCCAGCTCGAATTCATCGCTGAAGATCTGCATACCATGTATGAAGTATTCGACAGCGAACGTTGGGAAAGCCTCGAAAGTCATTTGCAAGAGCTCACCACCAATTACGCGCGCAAGCTGGTTCATTTCAAAAAAGGCTACCAGTTCTAGTCTGCCTGTGCAGGCGCGCGTACAGCCGCTACAATTCCGTTCATGACTGCTCAACAGATCGCAACTCTACTGACCTATATCATCGCTGGCTTGTTTGTCCTTGCGCTTGTCCTGTTTGTGTTTGCCACGCAACAGCTTCGGCGCGGGCGTCGTGGCCCCTACTGGCGGCTGCGGCGGCAGGCCAGCCAACGCGGCGGCATCCTGTTTCTGTCCTCCATCGGCCTGTTCGTGATCGCCATCGCGCTGGCTTTTTACAGCGGGCTGGCGGCGATTGCCTACCGTGGGGTTGACGATTTCTTTCGTGGTCGTGGCGGGGGCCTCGTCGGTGTGATGGTGCCGACCGAAACGCCCACCCTCAATGTCACCCTGACTCCGACGCCAACAGCCACCATCACCCGCACGCCGACCGATGTGCCGACGGTGACCCTATCCCCTACCAACACCCAGACACCCACCGTAACCGCGACCGAGACGGCCACGGCGACGCTCACCAGTACTGTTACGCCCAGCCCCACACCCAGCGCTACCGCGACCATCACCCCTTCCGCGACGGTCGACAGCGTGCTCAACCTGACACCGCCCGGACCGGGTGTGCCAGCCAGGGACAACGCCCGTATCCGTGTGACAGCGGCGGCTCTGGCAGTGGCTGCGAACGGGACACCGCTGGAGGCTGGCGACACCTTCACAGCAGGGCTGGAACGCATCTACCTGTTCATGACCTATCGAAACATGGATAACGGGGTGGCCTGGTCCCGTGTGCTGTACCGTAATGGACAGCCGGTGCAGGGGCAGGCCTACCTGTGGAGCGGCGGCGAAAGCGGCGAAAGTTTCTTCTTCTTTGGCAACGCCGCTGGCTACCCGGCGGGCGATTATGAGGTTCGGGTGTACATCGGCGATAATGAGGTCGGACGTTCCTCATTCACGATTATGGATAACGCCTGATCGACATTGAACCGGGTGTTATTTGCATCAATGATTACCAGTTTTTATAATCAGTGTTAATATAACCTTGTGGGTTACAGAGCGACCTGAATGAAACAACTCGCGTTGATAATTGAAGACGAAGCACCGTTGCGTGTCATCTATGAAATGGTGCTGGCTGAACTTGGTTTTGACGTGATTCAGGCCGTTGATGGTGAGGAAGCCATGCGTGTGCTGGCTGAACAGACCCCCAATGTCGTGGTGCTGGATATTCTGCTGCCCAAAATTGACGGTGGCCACATCTTGCAGTATATCCAATCGTCTCCACACCTCCAGCAGACGCCGATTATCGTCGTGACGGCACACCGGCATTTCGAAACGTTGATCACGCTGGCGACCCATGATCTGTTTCTGCTGAAGCCTGTCCGTCCGCGTGATATTCAGCTTGCTGTGCAGCGGGCGCTTGCCCGGTCTTGATTTTGAAGCCTCGACCATATCATGTACAATGCTGCATGATTAAGGATGAGACAGTTACAATCTATGTTGTTTGATTTCGAGTCGTTGGTTGGTCATCTTTACATTGTGGGCGGACGCTCCATTAACGCCACGCCACCCGGCTTGCTGGTTGAAGTCGCCCCGCGCAAAGCCGCCCGTGGGCGAGAGATGGATACGTTTTTTGCGGTTGTGCTGCCGTCCGGCAACAGCCCGGCCCCGGCAGATTTTTATGTACGGATGGCGCAGCGGGCTGCCGAACACTACTTCAACAGCAGCGGCAGCGTGACCTCCGGCGTGCGCACCGTTTTTAACACCCTCAACGAGAACCTGTACCAGCATAACGAATCCGCCGCGAACCGGCCTTATGAAGCGGGCATGGTCTGCGGGATTCTGCACAGCAGCGATGTCTTTCTGGCGCGGGTAGGGTCCGGGGTTGCCATGCTGCAATCCGGCACAGATACCCAGGTCTTTCCGGCCAGCTTCGACAATGACGATGCCTTATTTGGGCCGCCGTTGGGCGTCCAACCCGTCCCCGACATTAAAATGACCCATTACCGCCTGAGCAGTGGCGCGCGGCTGGTGCTGGCGGATTCCGCCCTGGCCGATTTCGACATGTCCGAAATGGAAATTGCGCTGGGACGCAGCAATCTGGGCGAAACGCTGCTCGGCTTCAAGAAGCTGGCGACCGGCAACCTGACGCTGCTGGCCGTTGAGTTTGTGCCGCCCGAAGCGCCGGACAATGTCGCGGTGCGCAGTGGTCATTCCACCCGCACCGATGCCGCCTCGACCCCCCGTCATACCGCAGCCGCTGGCGAAGCTGCCGCCACACCAACCGGACGTGCTGCCAGCTACCGGGTGCAGCGCGGTGCCAGTACGGTTGCGCTCAAACTGGCCGATGGCATGGATACGCTGGGTACGATTGTCGAGCGCATCGGCGAAGGGGCTGCCGATAAACCGGGCCGCCTGGCCAACTTCCTGAGCAGCGGGAGCACGGTTTTGATTCCGGTCACGCTGGTGCTGATGGTTGTTTTTCTGTGGCTGAGTGGCACGGGCCAGAGTGAGTTTGAACTGTGTGTCAGCGAAGCGGCCGATGCGTCCGAACTGGCGCGAGGCATCGCCTCGAACGACGTCACAGGCACGCTGGCCGCCTGGAACGCGGTGCTGCTGACGGTGGAGCGCTGCAACGAAATTCGCCCTGGCGACCAGCAGCTGGCCGGGCTGACCCGTGAAGGCCAGACGATTATCGACCAGCTGAATCAGATTCAGCGCCGCGAAGTCGTGCCCATCGAGGCGTTCCCCAATGCGACGCTGACGCGGGCAGTGCTGCGCGGTGAAGATATGTATGTGCTGGATAACGGCAACGATCAGGTGTATCGCATCACCCTCAGCGATGATGGCATGAGCATGGTTGCCAACACCCGCCAGCCGATTGCCACCATGCGGCGCGGCGCGGGTGTCGGGCAGTACACGCTCAATGACCTGATCGACATCACCTGGGCCGAAGATGGCGGCGGCCTGAGCCAGGGTAATGTGCTGCTGGTGATGGATAATAACGGCGTGATTGTCGAGTATTCCCCCACGTTTCTGGCGCGCGGCGTCCAGCGTCTGATCGGCACCGAGCAATGGGTGAACCCGGTCAAGATTGCGACGTGGCAGGGACGGCTGTACATTCTCGACCCCGGCGCAGATCAAATCTGGCGCTATGACCCATCTGGCGGCGTGTTCCCCGGTGCGCCAATCGAATATTTCACCGGCACGCGGCGGCCCTCGCTGGCCAATGCGGTGGATTTTGGCATCGACGAAAGCGGGCGCGTGTATGTGCTGTTTGCTGATGGCGTGATCGCCATGTTCCGCAGCGGCGAAGAACTGCGCTTTGGCTTTGCCGGATTCCCGCCGAACCAGACCATCGGCAGTTCGGAATCGATGTACCTCAACACCAACCCCATCGACCAGCGCATCTATGTGACGGACCGCACGACGCGCACCATCTACGAAACCTCGATGGCCGGGACGCATATGAACAGCTACCGCGCCTTTGATGAGACGCGCTTTGACCTGCTGGCGGACGTGGTTGTCGATGAAACCAAGCGGGTGGTTTATACGCTGTCGGGCAATACCATTCTCGCCTTCCAGAAATAGCGTAGGGGTTTCGTAGCCTACCCAACCTCATTTTTTTGTTTATAATGCGCCTCGACGGTGTACGGCGGCAGGCTGTTTGTGTCTGTGCGCTGGCCATCGGTTAAAGTGAGACCATCACTGCTTTAGTCAGTTGCAGACAGGTGTCGTATGCGAATTCCGGGTTGGTTGTTTATTGTGGGTGTTCTGGCCGCGATCGGTGTCACGGCGCTGTGTTCGGTGGCGTCGTTCGCCGGGGCACGGCAGGTGGCGCTGGATGCGGGCGCAGCAGGCATCGAAGTGGCCTCATTTGCGGATTACTTCCGCAGCCAGCCGACTCCGCTGCCGACCGACCTGCCCCTGGCCGTCGAACCAACTGTAGCGGTGGAGCCAACATCCGAAACGGCGAACAATTCGTCCGCTACTGAGGAGGCATCTGCCCTCGCTGGCCCAACCCCCACCCTTGACCCGCTGGCCGATTATCAGTGGGATGACCCGCGTCAGGTGCGCATCCTGCTGCTGGCGATTGACCAGCGTACCGGCGTGGTCGATGACGAAAAATACTTCCGCACCGATACCATGATGGTCGTCAACATCGACCCGGTGCGCGAGACGATTGGCATCCTGAGTATCCCGCGTGACCTGTGGGTTGATATTCCTGATGGCGGCCCGGCGGCGCGCATCAACACCGCCAACGCCCGCGGCGACAGCAACGGCTACCCCGGCGGCGGCCCGGCGCTGGCGATGGAAACCGTGCAGAACAACCTCGGCCTGCGCGTCGATCATTTCCTGCTGGTGAACTTCGACGTGTTTATCACCGCGGCCAATCTGCTGGCCCCCAACGGTGTCGAAATCTGCGTCAGCGAAGTGATTGACGACCCGGATTACCCCGACGCCGGTTATGGCACGATTCACGTTCACTTTGACCCCGGCTGCCAGCGGCTGGATGCCGAAAAGCTGCTGCAATATGCCCGCACCCGCGCTACCCAGGGGGCCGATTTTGACCGTGCCCGGCGGCAGCAGGAAGTCCTGACGGCGATGAAAGAGGAACTCACCAGCCTTGAAGGGATCGGCAACCTGATCGCGCAGGCCCCATCGCTGTGGGATGAACTGAGCGACAGTTTCAAGACCGATCTGGCGCTGGATGAAATTATCAGCCTCGGCACGCTGGTGCAGCGTATCCCGCGTGAGAGCATCCGCTCCGGTGTGATCGACAACCTGTACGTGACCTTCGGTACATCCGCCACCGGCGAGCAGGTGCTGTTCCCCAACTACAACGCCATTCGCGGGCTGGTGCAGCAGGTGTTTAGCCCGCCCGATGCCGACATGACTCAAGCTGAACTGCGCACCCGCGCACAGGCGGAAAACACGACCATTGCGGTGTTTAACAATACCGAAGTGGCCGGGCTGGCCGGGCAAACCCGCGACTGGCTGGTGGGTAAAGGCATCAGTGTTGATACGGTGGGAAACACCGCCGAAATCACCAGCAGCCAAACGGTGATCCGCGATTATGGCAGCCATGTCTGGACCGCCCGTTATCTGGCGTCGGTCATGGGCCTGCCGTCGGATCGTATTCAACCGGGCGCGGATGGCCTGATCGCCGATGGTGTGGCGGTGATTGCCGGGTCAGACATGCAGTCGCTCATCGCGGGCGGCTGATTCACAGGTTGAGGATCATATCGATCGCGTCGAGCTGGTCGGCGGTGGTGAAGCGCCCTAAGGCCCGAAAGCCGACCTTTTCGTAATAGCGAATCGCCCGCTGATTGTCCGCCAGCACGCCACCCCACAGGATGATTCGCTGCTGCCCAAACCGGCGCGCCACCGCCATGATGAATGGGAACACCCGCGAGCCGATGCCTTTGTCCTGGTAGTCGTCGGCCAGGGTGGGGCCAAAGCGGCAGTCCGTCACCGGGTCGAGCGGCACCCCATAGGCCGTGTAGCGTGCCTGATCGGCTGGCGTAATATCCATGCTGAACTCCAACATACCGATAATTCGGCCCGCAGCCGGTGCTTCAATGACAAAGCGCAGTTTGTCGTATCGCGCAATCGCCTCGCACAGCGCCTGGGCCGCCGCCGTATCATAGCCGGAAAAGATCGAAAAATGTCGTGTCTGCGCCGACAGTCCGCTTAAGAACTGCCCCGTTTTCTCCACATCGGCTGCTGCTAGTGGCCGCAGAATCAGTGTTTCGCCTTCAGCCGTCATAATCGTTTGAGTCAGCAGTTGGGGGTGCTCGGCGATTTGTGCTAGCGTCAGCCCGGTCATGGCCTGTGTCCTGTTTCTCTTTTTGCGAAGTATACCCCATGCCGGAATGACGCTGACGCTGACCGGTAGTGCAGCTGACTTGTAAGCTATTTGCGATATGTGTATTATCACCCCGATGGCTTTGGCAGGTGAGCGTAAGGGGGCAGCAGATGCAATGGCTGAACGAACCACAACACTGGGAGGCGGGCGACGGCACGTTGCGTTTTGCAGCGGGTGCGGCGACTGATTTCTGGCGCAAGACCCACAACGACAGCATCGTCGACAACGGGCATTTTTACTATGAAGTGGTCAGCGGCGATTTTGAGGCGGAAGTACGCGTCAGCGGGCAGTACGGCGCACTCTATGATCAGGCCGGGCTGATGGTGCGGCTGGATGAAACGATCTGGCTGAAAACCGGCATTGAATTTATGTATGGGGTGCAGCACGCCAGCGCCGTCGTCACCCGCGACTATTCCGACTGGTCTATTGTGCCGCTGTCGCCCAGCCCGGAAGCCATCTACATGCATCTGAAGCGTGCCGGGGGCACCTTCGAAATTCAGTATTCCGTAGACAGCTTTTCTTTCTCCATGATTCGGCAGGCGCATCTGACAACAGCTCATTCGGTTCAGGTCGGGATGATGGCGGCGGCACCGCAAGGCGCAGGCTTTGAAGTGGCCTTCGATGGATTCCGCATTCAGTCGTCGTAGCGGTGGTTAAATGTTAAAATATTCACAATTGGTTAGTGCCAGATGACACCATTCCCGTATACCAATTAGTACCCTTTCTTCCCGGCAGATAAGCTATATTTGGGGAATGAGGCGTATTTCGTAAATTAAGGACGATGACCGATGACGACAGCGAAACTCCTTTTTGATAATCAGGAATATGATTTCCCGGTTTTTGAAGGCTCTGAAGGCGAAAAAGCAATCGACTTTACCAAGCTGAGAGCCCAGACGGGCGCAGTGGCCTATGATCCCGGTTATGGCAATACCGGTTCCTGCAAGAGCAGTATCACCTTTATCGACGGCGAAGAAGGGGTGCTGCATTATCGCGGCTATCCCATTGAGCAGCTGGCGGACCAGTCGAATTTTGTGGAGGTGTGCTACCTGCTGATTAACGGCGAGCTGCCCACGCAGGACGAACTGGCAGATTTCCAGCACCGGCTGACCTACCACACCCTGATTCATGAAGATATGAAAAAATTCTTTGAAGGCTATCCCCCATCGGCCCACCCCATGGCCATCATGGCGGCGATGGCCGTGTCGCTGTCGGCTTATTACCCGGACCTGGAAGACCCCGAAGGCATCGACCTGAACATCATTCGTCTGCTGGCGAAGTTCAAGACGATCGCCGCCTTTGCCTACAAAAAATCCATCGGCCAGCCGTTCATTTACCCGCGCAACGACCTGAGCTACACCGCCGATTTTCTGCATATGATGTTCGCGGTCCCGGCGGAAGATTATCAGGTGTCCGACGTGCTGACACGCGCGCTCGATCTGCTGCTGATCCTGCATGCTGAGCATGAACAGAATTGCAGTACGTCGACAGTGCGCATGGTGGGCAGCAGCCGGGCCAACCTGTTCGCCAGCATCGGGGCCGGGGTGACGGCGCTGTGGGGGCCGCTGCATGGTGGCGCCAATCAGGAAGTCATCAACATGCTGCAGATGATCAAGGACGACGGCGGCGATCATCGCAAGTACATGGACATGGCAAAAGACAAAAATTCACCATTCCGCCTCATGGGTTTCGGCCATCGCGTTTACAAGAACTTCGACCCGCGTGCCCGCATCCTGAAGCAGGCGGCTGATGATGTGCTGAACGAACTGGGTGTGACCGACCCGCTGCTGGATATTGCCCGCAACCTGGAGGAGATCGCCCTTAACGACAGCTACTTTGTCGAGCGCAAGCTGTACCCCAACGTCGATTTTTACAGTGGCATTATCTACCGGGCAATGGGCCTGCCGACCAATATGTTTACGGTCATGTTCGCGCTGGGGCGTCTGCCGGGGTGGATCGCCCAGTGGAAGGAAATGCGCAACGACCCGGAAACCCGTATCAACCGCCCGCGCCAGATTTATACCGGGGCCACCGAGCGCGATTATCAGCCGTTGGCGCAGCGCTAGCTAGCTAGAGATACTTTTTAAGAAACGCCAGCAGGTCCGCAAACATGGTGGTGGTGTAATGATGCGCGACCCCCGTATAAACGTGCGGCTCGAAGTGGTCCGGCGTGTCGTAAAGGGCATAGATGGCGCGGGTGAAATCGACAATCTGCGTGATGCCATCTGCCGGCGATAATTTGTCCTGATCACCCACCAGCGCAATCTGCGGACGCGGGGCGACCAGCGCGGTCAGGGCTTCCATATCCAACCCGGCATGCAGCACACCCGGCACATAGTAGTAGAAGCTGTGCCCATTCAGCCCGCCGCTGGCGATCAGGTTCTGATAGCGCGTGTACTGGATGACGGGCGCGGCAATTTTGATGCGTTCGTCCAGCGCGGCCAGCCATGTTGCCCGGCTGCCCCCCATGCTGGCACCGGTTACAGCGACGCGGTCGGGTTCAACCAGCGGGTGCGACAGCAGGTAATTGAGCGCCAACCAGTCGTCGTAAACCATCATGCTCCACAACGAGCGACCTTCCCACAAAAACTGCTTGAACAGGGCGTGCTCGGTTTCGCGGCTACCCTCGCGTGACCCGGCTGGTCCCTGATGCTGGCGTTCGCCGAAGGCATACGAGTCAATCGCCAGGACGATGTATCCCGCCTGTGCCAGTGCGACACCGCGTGGGGTTTCGCTGCCCCATTCCTCCCACAACACTTCCTGGAACAATTCATCCTTGCCGAGTTCATAGCGCCCGCCGTGATAATGACAGTAGAGCACCGCCGCGCCGTTGGGTTGATCAGGCACCAGCAGATAGCCGTAGACCGTGTCGTCCAGCCCATTGGCAAACTCGATTTTTTCCAGCAGGTAGCCATCCCGGCTGGCGCTATCGACCACTGTTGCGCGGGGTGTAAACAGCGGCGGCAGATCACCCATTAACTGCATGAGCGTCGCCCGCAGCAGGACCCGGCGTGCTTCCCATTCCGCACGGTCAGCCGGTTGTGGCAGGGTAAAAGCAGGGATACGGGACATGAGCAAGCTCTCCGTAGGCAGAATTTCATCCGTCGATTATAATGCGCGCATGATGACGACACCACCACTTTACGACTTTGGCGGAGACGGGTCTGTACTGCACCTGGCTGTTGCCAATGGATTCCCGCCCTCGGTCTATCAGCCGCTGTTGAAGCCGTTTACAGCCCGCTATCATGTGGTTAGCCTGCCGCCGCGCGCGCTGTGGCCGCAGGTGGGTCTGCCGCCAGAACAGCCCGGCTCGTGGGAAGAACTGGCCGACGACATTCTGCATGGTCTGGATGCCTACGACCTGCATGATGTGATTGGGGTGGGGCATTCGTTTGGTGCCGTTGCGACGCTGTTCGCGGCCCTCAAGCAACCTGAACGTTTTAAGGCGCTCATCTTGCTCGACCCGACCATTCTGCCCCGTTTCGTCACCGAAGCGATCAAGGCTGCCCGTGCGGAAGGCCAGGTGCCGCGTATCCCGCTGGTGGATGGCGCGCTCAAACGGCGCAACCAGTTCGCTGACCTGGCGGAGGCGTATGCTTACTGGCGCGATAAACCGCTGTTTCGGGACTGGACCGACGAGGCGGTGCGGTTATATGCCGAAAGCCTGACCCGGCCTGTGAGTGACGGTCTGGAGCTGACCTGGCCGCGTGAGTGGGAAGCCTATTATTATCTGTCGATTGACGCGGACGTGTGGGAAAAACTCCCGGCGCTGCGTGGTCTGCTGCCGACATTGATCGTGCAGGGCGGCAGCACCGACACCTACGTCGAAGAATCCGCCGCCGAAGTCCAGACCATCCTGCCGGAAGCGACGCATATCATGTTACCCGGTTACGGCCATTTGTTCCCCCTTGCCGCGCCGGATGCCACCCGCCAGATTATCGAGGTGTGGATAGGCAGCGCCGCGCCCGGTTAACGTACTCCAGCGGCTGTATCACTCGTAGTCGTCTATGTTTTGCAGCGCAAAGAAATACATCATGGCGTAACCAAAGACCACACTGCCGACGGTGCGCAGCGTGAAGAGGCCCAACATCAGACGAAGGATCATGCTGAGGGTCAACAGCACGAGATACCCGTAAACGCCCCACTTTTTCCAGAAGAACGTGGCAACAATACAGATCACCTCACCCAGCATAACCAAAAACAACAGGTATACAGGTAGTGCCGGCAAAACCCGCACCAACTGCGGGACCATCGAGGAAACCGAAAACAGCGCGATCACGCCGGTAATCGCGTACAGAACCAGCCAGACAGACAGGCAGCCATGCCGCTCACGGGTCGGGATGTAAATGCGCGATGCAGGCTTCGCAGGTTCCGGGTCGTCAGGAGAAGAATAGATCGGTGGCCTCATCATGGGGCATCATCTTTCTATAAAGACACTCCTTCTATTCTTACAATCCTAACATCACTCCTGTTATTTCAACCTTTACGAAGCTTGAATTTACTCCCGGTTTTTCCGCCACCAATCGTGGAAGGATTCGTCGGCGAATGGTGGCAGATCGCGGTAATTCGTCCAGCCATCCAGCGGCGGCGGCAGCGAATCAATTTTCTCCTTGCCCGTGATCTGCGTGTAGGCTTCACTGGCAGCGGCACTGATCTTCGCCCCGGCCTCGAACAGCAGCGGATTGCTGAAGGCGACGCCGTATCCCTTCAGCCCCAGACGCCAGATCGGGCTTTGTTCGTTTTGCAGGTCATGGCGCAGGCCCAGCAGCATATCGGGGATATTGATGTCCACCGGGCAGGCCGCTTTACAGGCCCCGCACAGGCTGCTGGCAAATGGCAGCGGCGAGGCGTTCTCCTTGCCCATCAGCAGCGGCGTGATAATCGACCCAATGGGGCCGGGGTACACCGAGCCGTAGGCATGGCCGCCGACGTTCTGGTACACCGGGCAGGTGTTCAGGCAGGCCCCACAGCGGATGCAGGCCAGCGCTTCGGTGTACTCGCTGGCGTAGATATTGCTGCGGCCATTGTCGACCAGAATCAGGTAGAAATGTTCCGGGCCGTCGCCTTCGTCCTGCGCCGCGCCATTGAACATGCTGACGTAGACGGTCAGGCGCTGGCCGGTGGCGGCGCGTGGCAAAGTCTGGACCAGGGTGCCGAAATCCTCCCACGTGGGCACGACTTTCTCGATGCCGACCACGGCGATGTGTACACGCGGCAGGCCCGTGCTCAGGCGTCCGTTGCCTTCGTTGGTGCAGATGACGACCGTGCCGGTTTCAGCGATCATGAAGTTGCCGCCGGTGACCCCAAAATCCGCTTCGAGGTATTTCTCGCGCAGCAGACGGCGGGCGAACTTGGTCATGCCCTGCGGGTCAACCGGGCCTTCCATCGGCGGCATGTTCAGCTTGTTCACGAACAGATCGTGCACCTTCTCTTTGGTCATGTGCATGATCGGCGTCACGATGTGGCTGGGGTGACTTTCGTCCACCTGCACGACAAACTCGCCCAGGTCGGTTTCCAGCATATCGACGCCATGCTCCTTGAGGAAGGGCACGAGGTTGATTTCCTCCGTGACCATGCTCTTGCTCTTGACGCCGAACTTGAGGTTATGTTCGCGGCAGATGTTGAGGATGTGCTGGTTGACTTCGTCCTTATCGACCGCCCACAGCACATTGCCGCCGCGCCCGGTGATGTTGCTCTCGATCTTTTCGAGCAGGTCCGGCAGGTCGGAAAGTGCACGCAGTTTGGCCCCGCGCCCCTGCTGGCGGACACCATCGGCATCGGTGGTTTCGTTCATCGAGGCGATGCGCGCCACATCGGCTGAACGCGCCCCCCGGTCGAGCGCGGTTTTTAGCTGAATGTCTTCCAGCGCGATTGTCGCCGACTGCATAAATTTGTTTGCTTTGAGTTCCATGAGATTTGCTCTAATCGCTCGTATATTCGGGAAAATCTGTAATCGGTTTTAACGGAACACTGGCTGTCTGTGCGGCGTTTGCCTGCCTGACATCCACAGTAATCAGCGGGCAGTTCAGACGCTCCGCCAGCGCAATATGCACGCAGTCATAAACGGCTAGCCCTTGCGCCAGGCCAATCTCTAGCGCACGTGGCAGCAGGTGCTCTGATCTATGTTTGATGAGGGGAAACGCTCGTAAATCTTGAAAGACTCGTTGAACGTTTTCCGCTGTTTCGTCATGAAAACGAACCTGTTTCCACAAAACGTTCCCACATTCAATCATTGCAAACTCTGGAATATGGAGGATGACATTACTCGCATCCAAAGCCATGTAGAGCAAGGATTGCGCCCGTTTCGTGTTGGTATCCTCAAGCACGCTTTGCATGAGAATGGTGGTATCGACAACGTAAGCTGTACTCAACGATCACGATCCTCACGTAGCATATCAACCACAGACGGTTGATCTGGACGCTTTTTCAGGATGTTTTTCCGCATCGACTCGAAAACTTCCAATGGGGTTCGATGATCGGATGTTTCATGCTCGCGTTTTAGCTCTTCATGAATCACTTCTACAATCCACGATCTAAGGTCCGCTTTCGTCATGTCGCCAATACGTTCGCTTGCCATGTCTTTGTCCTCACACTTAAGCGGACTGGTCGCCGCCAGAAAATGCGACGTAGGCCCCCAGCGCGATCAACCCGCCGCCGGTCAGCATGCGCTGGGCTTTGCGCAGGGAGGCGCGCTTTCGCATTTGTGTTGCGATTGGTCCGGCCAGTGTCGCCACCACAAAATCGGCGCTGGTGTTCAGAAAAACGGAGATGCATCCCAGGATCAGAAACTGCGTGACCACCGGCGCAGCTGGGTTGATAAACTGCGGAATGAACGCCAGAAAGAACAAGGCGGTCTTCGGGTTCAGGGCTTCGGTGATGATGCCCTGATAAAACGCCTGCTTGCCTCTGAGCGTCGGGTCAGCGGCGTCGTCGGGGTCAAAGGTGTCGGCTTTGCTCAGCAGCGTTTTGATGCCCAGATACACCAGATAGGCCGCGCCCAGATACTTGACCAGGCTGAAAGCCACTGCCGAGGTTGCCAGAATCGCGGACAGGCCCAGCGCCGCCGCCAGCACATGAAACAACCCGCCGACGGCTGTGCCCACCGAGGAATAATATCCCTCGCGGCGGCCACCTTTGATGCTGCGCGTCAGGACATAGAAAATGCCCGGCCCCGGCGTAATCGCCAGCACCAGCGCCGCAGTAAAATAAAGGCTCAATATCTGAAAATCCGGCATCGCTTAATCTCCGCTTTGCATGATGCTGTTATAATAGTAGCCATGATCAAAGAGGGTTACCAGTATAGCACCTATGGTTTTAAACGTCCTTACACACATCGAAGCCCCCGAACACCACCGTCAGGCACGTGACTTTCATCTGAGTGAATATCTCACCGATATCGCGTCACTGCATCACGAGGCGGTGCAGTTTGACCATGCGTTGTATCATGCCGCTGTGGAGGAAGTTTGCCGCCTGCGGGTGGCATCGGTCAAGTTTCTGCGGCGGCAGCTTCAGCTTGATTACCCCCAGGCCCTGCATTTTATCCGCTGTATGGAAGCCGATGGCATCATCCGCCGTACCGAGCATCGCAGCCGCGAATCGCGCCGGGGCTGGCGCTACGAAGTCATGATGGAATAAAAGCACAAACGATTTAATGCAAGACCGCCTTGTAGGGGCTGATCTATGTGCCGGTCCAGGACGGGCGCACCGGCCCGCCCCTACGACTGTACGAAATTGACCGACTCGGACTATTAAAAGAATCGCTTTGCCAGGCCGAGAATACCCTGCTTCCACGGGACGCGGTGCGACACGCCCGACGAGTGCTCGAACTTCTCCAGATTGTCGATGTACCATTTGTAGTTGCGGACCAGCGCGTCCTTGTTGGAATACTTGGGCTGGTAGCCGAGCACGCGCTCCGCTTTTTCAATCGACACGAACGAGTCCTTGCTGGCTGTTTCGTAGACCCACTTGTACAGCGGCGACATATTCAGGGCTTCCAGCACCCGCAGCGTCCAGATCATCGGCGTTGCCGGGAATCCGCTGATCTTCTTGCCGAATCCGGCTTCGTCCAGCACCGCCTGATAGTCTTCCTTCATCGTCGTATATTCTTTGGCCCCGATGTTGAATGTATCGTTGGCCTTGTCCGCATCCAGCGTGGCGCACAGGTAGATCGCGTCGCACAGGTCTTCGACGTCGAGCAGTTGGTAGCGGTTGTTGCCGCTGCCGATCATCGGGAAACCATGGCCGTCTTTGGCCCAGTCGTATAACAGCGCGAACACGCCCAGGCGCTCTGGGCCGATAAAGGACTTGGGGCGGATGATGGGTACGCACATGCCTTTCTTGCGATACTCCAGACACACTTCCTCAGCCATGATCTTGGCTTTGCCGTAAGGCCCGACGCCATCCAGCTTGTCATCTTCCCGCAGGGGATGATGGTCGGGGATGCCGTACACGGCTGTTGAGGAGACATGGATGAAGCGTTTTGCCCCGTTGGTATAGGCCGAATCAATGACGTTGCGCGTGCCATCGAGGTCGGTGGTCATGATGTCCTGTTCGCTGTACAGGGGCAGGGCCGCCGCGGTGTGGATGACAATATCCACCCCCTGCATCGCTTCGTCGACTTTGGCCCGGTCGCGGATATCGCCTTTGATCTCGGTGATCTGGCTGCGTTCGGGATAATCAAAATCCGCAATATCCAGCGAGACGACTTTGTGCCCGCGTTCCAGCAGATAGCGAACCAGGTTGATTCCCAGAAATCCGGCCCCGCCGGTTATAAGGTAAGTGTCGGTCATGATGGGGAACTCCACGTAGATAATCGGAAATGAGAAATCGTCTTACAGCACGATTAAATTTAACTTGTGAAAAATATCACTAATGAACCAGCCATATGTAACCAGTCACAGACAGACGGGTATTTTACAATGGGATTAACCATTGCAAACGGATAATTCGCGGTATCCGTCTCGCAATGGCACAGAACCTGATAAGTAGTCTAGTTCGGCATTTTACTCGCTGATTGAGTCGTTATCCAGCAAAGTAGAGGGTGACATGGCCAAAAACTTCCCTGAACACTACGATCATATGCGTGAATTGATGGGAGAACTGGGCAAGGGTATTCCGACCACCATGGGCTGCTTCAGCAAGCTGCATGAAAAAGCCTCCGAAACCGGTTCGCTGAATGTTAAAACCAAGGAACTGATTGCGCTGGGTATCGCCATCGCCATCCGCTGCGACGGTTGTATCGCGTTTCATATTCATGATGCGCTGCAAGCAGGCGCGACCGAAGATGAAATTCTGGAGACGATCGGCGTTGCAGTGCTGATGGGTGGTGGCCCGGCGGTGATGTATGGCTGCGAAGCACTGGAAGCCATGCGCCAGTTCGAAGCGGAAGGCGTCGCCTGAAAATTTAACGAGCAATCCGCATGCACTGGTGCTTGTTTCGACCCAGGATGCGGATTGCCACGGTTCGTCACAGAAGCGACTCCACACGCGGTTCATTCGACTGGACACCGTCTGGTTACGAGGCGGTACGGGCGCACCACGCGGTATCACAAAACGGGTTGGCAGGTGTCGTGTTGATGTCCGGCAGACTCAGGAATTGTTCGTCGGTTATCGTGGTGGTTTTATAGTCGACGAAAACCTCGAAGCCTTCCCCGCGTACCAGAGTCATGCGGGAGAACTGGGCGAAACTGCGGGCCACCGGCTGGAACGTCGCTGTAACCGGGATCATGCCTGCCCGGCGCGAGGCATGACGATCCAGATAAGCCAGGCCAATATCGGCTATCGCGGTTGCTGTGCCGCCTGCGACAGATGCCCCTGCGGTGTTCTGTGTGCCCGGTGCGGCGGCGATTGAGGGCTGGGTCGTGCTTGCCAGCACGTTGGCTTCCATATACTGGCCGATCTGGACCGCGACAAGCTGACAGTAGTTCGGATTCGTCGGCAGGACATTGGGGACAAACAGGTTATCGCGCTGCAACAGCGCCGTCAGGTTCTGGGTGGAACGGTCGCAGCGCATGATGGCGTCGTCCCCGGCCCAACCGGGTGGCCGCACGCTGAGGCCAATCATCTGGTCAGCCAGCAGTTCGAGATCGTGCCGAATATCGCGCGCAATGGCATAGGCCGTGCTTGGCACTGCACCGAACCAGCCTGCGGGGACGTTTTCCAGACCGGTCAGGCGGGCCATCAAGAGTTCGAGGTCAAGCCGGATCAGGACCGCAAGCTGCGGGTCGTTGACATCAAGACTGCCGCTCCAACCGGCGGGACGGTCGCCGCCGATCTGGTCGTTTGCCAGCAGCTCGAGGTCGGTACGAGCATTAATCAGGATAGACAGAACATTGCTATCTGCTGCCGGCTGAACCGGGGCTGCCAGGGTCGGGATGGGGACCGGTGTTGGGTCCTGAGCCATGACACCCGGAGCAATCAACAGCAACAGAACAAGGACGATCAAAGTTGTGCGCTTCACCAATTTTCGCCTTTTGACGTGTGTTGTGGGCAACTAAAACGATTATACACCCACTGTTCAGGCAGAAATGTGAAGGATGCCGCCGTTAGGAATGGTCTGCGGGTGGGGTCTAATTTTCGGTGTTGATCAGCAGTTCACCCATAAAGCGGCAGATCAGGTTCAGCAGCGTAACATCGAGGTCAGAAAATGGGACGTCTACCGGCTGGTTGAGCGCCTCCATGACGCCGAGTACCTTGCCATCGCCGATGAGGGGTACGGCGACGATGGATTGGGTGCGGAATTTGAAGGCTTCATCAATGGAGTCGGAGAAGCGCGGGTCGTGGCGCACATCGCGCACCAGCGCCGGGCGCGCATGCTGCATCACCCAACCGGCAATCCCTTCGTCTGCCGGAAAGGCGAAGTTCAACAGGCGTTCGGCCAATGAGCCTTTGACGAGGACAAACTTCAGATGGTTGGTGTCTTCGTCCAGCAGCAGCAGCGAACCTTCGGGCGCGTTGAGCAGGTCCATCGACATCTGAAAGGCGCGATGGAGTAGCGGAAACAGGGCCTTGTCGCTGTTATCGCGGTCGCTTGCCGAGGACAGCGACGACAAAATTTCCACAAAACCACGCAGCTGGGTCACTTCTTCGTGCAGGCTGTGGCTTTCGGCCTGTAAACGCGCGTTTTCTCGCTGCAATATGGATAGTGTATTTGTGACCATCCTGATCCCCTTTGCCCGCTGTTGTCTGTCTTATTTTAGCACTGGTTGTGCGTTTGCGATGCACGCCGACGAGCAAGCGTTTGTTCTTCGTATGGTACCAATATCACAATAATTAAGTATTTATCCCAAAAATAGGCGAAAAATCCCAAATTTTAGCTTGACGCGCAGCAGCTTTTATGATTATCATAGAGTATCGAAGTCAATAGGCTATAACCACCTTCTTCTAAATTCAGCAAACAACCTACGCCTGCCGCATCAACCCGAATGTTGGACGGTTTTTATGAACCGCGCACCTTGCCCTGCCGCAATGGTGGCTGTGTCACGCAACAACACATCTCTTCTCAACTTGTCAACTTGAAATGCAGGTTATTTAACCTCGGAGTCTCACAGCATTATGGACATTGCACAACTAGAACAAAACAACCTCGAAGAATTGCGGCGAATCGCACGCGAGGCAGGCGTATCGGGTTTCAGCCGCCTGAAAAAACCAGACCTGATTCTCGCATTGCTGCGCGATGAGGCCGAAAAACGCGGTCACAAGCTGCGCGGCGGCGTGTTGGAAATTGTCGACGATGGCATTGGCTTTCTGCGCGCAGAGCATTATCTGCCCGGCCCCAATGACATTTATGTCAGCCAGACGCAGATACGCCGCTTCAACCTTCGCACCGGGGATATGGTGATCGGGCAGGTACGCGCGCCGAAGGACTCAGAGAAATATTACGGCCTGCTGCGTGTTGATGCGGTCAACGGCCTCAACCCCGAAGACGCCAAGAACCGCCCGCACTTTGAAGACCTGACCCCCATTTTTCCTGAAGAACGCTTCAATCTCGAAACCAACCCACGAATTCTCGGAACCCGTTTGCTCAATCTGATCGCGCCCATCGGCAAGGGGCAGCGTGGTCTGATCGTTTCGCCGCCGAAAGCGGGTAAAACATCCGTCCTGAAAGATGTTGCCAACGCCATCAGCCGTAATTACCCCGATGTGCATCTGATGATCGCGCTGATTGGTGAGCGTCCGGAAGAAGTGACGGACATGGACCGGTCGGTTGATGCTGAAGTGATCGCGTCCACCTTTGATGATCCGGTGCAGCATCATGTGCGCGTGGCCGAAATGGCGCTGGCCCGTGCCAAGCGTCTGGTCGAGAGCCGCCGCCATGTGGTCATCCTGCTGGACAGCATCACCCGGCTGGCGCGTGCCTACAACCTGGTTGTGCCGACCAGTGGCCGTACGCTCTCCGGTGGTCTTGATCCGTCCGCCATTCACCCGCCCAAGCGCATCTTTGGCGCGGCCCGTAATGTCGAAGAAGGCGGCAGCCTGACGATTGTCGCGACCTGTCTGGTCAACACCGGCAGCAAGATGGACGATGTTATCTACGAAGAGTTCAAGGGTACCGGCAACATGGAACTGCACCTGAGCCGTAAGCTTCAGGAACGCCGCGTCTTCCCGGCCTTCGACATCGAACAATCCTCCACCCGGCGCGAAGAACTGCTGCTGGGGCCGGATGTATTGCAGCGTGTGTATACCCTGCGGCGTATGGTGGCGCACCTGGCTGAGAACAACGAAACCGGCTATGTGGGCGCTTATGAACAGTTGCTTTCGCAGTTCCGTCAATTCGATAGCAACGAAGATTTCCTCAACAGCCTACCGGGGTCGAATGTCAGCGTCAACAATGCGATGCGCAGCTTCGAGCGATGAACCAGCCGTTCGACCTGAGCGACTACACGCCTACATCTGATCTTGCTCAGGCCGAAACGCTACCGGCGCGGTGGTATACGGAACCGCAATTTCTGGAACTGGAAAAATCGCATATCTTCTGGAAGACGTGGCAGCCCGTCGGTCATGTCGACAGCGTGCTGCGCCCCGGTGACTTTTTCACCTGCGAAGTGGTGGGCCAGCCGCTGGTCGTCACGCGCGGGCAGGATGAGATACTGCGGGCGTTTTACAATGTCTGCCTGCACCGGGCCGGGCCGGTCGCGCTGGGCAAAGGCAACCGCAAAAGCCTGCAATGCAAATATCATGGCTGGACCTATAGCCTCGATGGCAGCCTGCTGAACGCCCCGGAGTTTGACGGGGTGGCCGGTTGGCAGAAAGCAGCCGTGTGCTTGCAGCCGGTGCAGGTCGAAGCCTGGGGTCCTTGGATCTTCGTGAACCTCGACCCCGATGCTGCGCCCATGAACCACATTTACGGCCCGATCCATGACGAGATCGTGAGCAAGGGTTTTCAGATCGACCACATGCGCATGGTCGAGCGGCGCGACTATCTGATCGACTGCAACTGGAAAGTCTACGTCGACAATTACCTCGAAGGCTATCACCTGCCCATCGCGCATCCCGGCCTGTTCCGCGAGCTGGATTATGACCAGTATCGCGTCGAAACCTTTCGCTACTACTCCAAACAGCATGCACCCATCCGCGACGTGCGCAATGGGGAGCATTATGACCGGCGTTATGTGCGCAGCGGCGATGGTGAGCAGGATGCCCTGTACTACTGGATTTTCCCCAATGTGATGCTCAACGTCTATCTGGATAACACGTCGATCAATATCATCCTGCCGGTGGGCCACGACAAAACGCTGACGATCTTCGAGTGGTATTTCGAGCCACCGGGCACCGGCGCTGGCTGGGAGAGTATGCAGCAGATTATTGCCTTCAGCGACGAAATTCAGCAGGAAGACATCGAAATCTGCGAGAATGTGCAGAAGGGTCTGCAATCACTGGCCTATGATAAGGGCCGCTTTTCTGTCAAGCGCGAGAACGGCGTGCATCATTTTCAATCACTGGTGCACGAATTTCTGACACGCGATCAATCCAGCACATAATTGCTCTGCAAGAAGCGCATAAAATCGACAATGGCACGGCGGCGCATGGAGATCGAGAGGACTTCTTCTTCGTTCATTTCGCCAAACGTCTTGTCGAACCCCTGCGGGATAAAAATCGGATTCCAGCGATAGCCTTCGCCGCGAGGCCGACTGGCGATCTCACCCGGCAGTGCGCCGACAAACGTGCGCCGGATGTCGCCATCGCTGAACGCAATCACGGAGATAGCCTCGGCATAATGGTCATCAAAGGCATTCAGTGCGCGACACAGGTTGCCCATCCCCATTGCACTGGTAAAGACATTCGTCATGCCCCCCGGCAGCCCACCCCATGCCCGCACGGCCAGTGCCGTCTGTTCGACAAACACAGGTTTCTGGACGATCTGCCACGCGGTTACCACTTTGCGCGATGCCACTTCAACCGGGTCAACCCGCTGAAGCTCATCCACCTCAATCGGCATAAACTGTAATTTCGCCCCCAGTATCTGTTCGTAGATCAACCGTTTGGTCCTGCTGACACTGACGAAATACAGGTCAGATATCGACAGATGCTGGGTAGGTGCTTCCCCATTGCTGCCGGGATTACGCAGCGGGTTAAACACCTGTCGCTCGATTTCGAACAGGCCGTTGAGCAAGGCAATCGTGGTTGTCGCGGTCAGCCCGGCGCACAGGTCGATGAGTTGCAGCTTGTGCAGGTCTTCCGGAATGGTGGCGGGCTGGATGAGGATCGGGGCGATGGGTTTGTTCAGCTTGCGTGCGTAGTCCAGTTCGCGCTGGCAGTATTCCGACTCCAGTGACTGCGGCGTGATGGCGAGGAGGAAACAATGGCAGGCAGCGATCTCCTGCTCGATCACGGCCCACCAGTCCTGACCAATGTTCAGGCGGTCATCGATCCAGATGGTGTGGCTTTTCAGCGGCTGGAGGATTTCCAGCACGGTTTCCTTATTGGCGCGGGCATAGCTGACGAAGATTTTCATAGGTGTGTTCTGTCGGGCAGACCCTCAATCGTCGTTGCCGGGACGTTCGGTGGACCCCAATTTTACCCGCAAACCCATCAAATAGAACGTTTTAAGGCAAAGTGCAGATCATGGATGCCGAACTGCTCGCTGAGGTGCCGCTGGAAGTCCGCCTCGTTGTCCAGATCGCGCTCGGTACGGTGCCCGTTCTCGGTGATGATCAGCCGCCGGTCGCTGAGCGTGATGCGCCCTTTGGGGGTCGCCAGCGAGCACATGCGCTGCTGCGTGAAGTGTGACTGCGGCGAAGACTGGTGATAGTCACACCCTTCAACAAAATCGCGCAGGGTGCGTGGCTTCAGCCGGAACCGGTACTCATCGTGCCAGTCACCGCCATTGGCCTGACGCGCATGAACCCCTTCCACACCGTCATGCACCACGCGGAACACGCCATTGGCCTGTTTCTGTGGGCCACCAAAGTCGAAGCGCAGCGGCTCCCGGAAGGATTCGCCAAAGCCCACATCCACCAGCCAGCGTTCGTCCAGCTGCACCATCAGCGCCAGATGATCGAACGGCGTGCCAGCCTCCCACTCGCGCACATTGACCCGCGCTTCCAGCAAGGTGACGTCGTAGCCCATATGACGCAGCACTGCCGCGAACAGCCCATTCTGCTCGTAACAGAACCCGCCGCGCTGCTGGTGGACAATTTTGTCGAATAACAGCGCTTCGTCCAGCACAATGCGCTGCTGGAGGTGGATATCCAGATTTTCGAACGGCACGGCCAGCATGTGCGCACGGTGCAGGGCGCGCAGGGTTTCCAGCGTCGTTTCAGGCAGACCCGTATAGCCGATGCGCCGGAAATAAGCATCGAGATTCATGCAATGCTCCTCAGAATTGCTGTATAAAGGCCTGTCAGCCATTGTGTTTTCATAACCCAACTTGTGCCAGAATGCAACCTTCAGTCCGAAGAAGGGTATGATAAAGCCGATGATGGCACCACTTCAGAGGATGGATGATGGACAACCAATTACCGCCCGTGATCGAGGATGAAACCCTCGTTCCGGCTTACACCTTGCCCGATGTGCTGCGGGATGAATCCGGCGCTGCCGTGACGTCGGCGGCACAATGGCAGACTCAGCGAGCTTACCTGCGCCGGCTGTTCGAAACCCACGTGTATGGCACGATGCCCCCGGCGGGTCAGGTCACGGCCACGATAGATGAGATGAGCGATCAGGCGCTTGAGGGCCGCGCGGTGCGGCAGCAAGTCAGCCTGGAAATTGCGCCGGGCCACCACGTCCGGCTGCTGGTATATCGCCCGCGGACAGAACAGCCTGTGCCTGTGTTTCTCGGCCTGAACTTTCGCGGTAATCATACGATTCAGCCTGATCCGCATATTCAACTGACCACCAGCTGGGTTGCGGCACGTCCGGGCGTTGTCGAGTATCGGGCAACCGATGCCACCCGCGGCAGCCAGACCAGCCGCTGGCCGGTGTCGCAGATTGTGGACCGGGGTTACGCGGTGGCGACCATTTACGCTGGCGATATTTCCCCGGATAAAAATGATCAGTTCCGGGACAGCGTGCATACCCGCTTCTATCGTCCCGGCCAAACCGCCCCGGCGGCGACCGAATGGGGGACGCTGGCCGCATGGGCGTGGGGCCTATCGCGTGCGCTGGATTATCTGATAACTGACCCGGCTTTAGGCCCGGTGGCGGTGGTCGGTCATTCTCGCATGGGCAAGGCTGCACTGTGGGCCGGGGCCACCGATGAACGCTTCGCCCTTACCATTTCCAGTAATTCAGGCTGTGGCGGTGCGGCGCTTTTCCGGCGTTGTTTCGGCGAAACGATTGCCGCCATTAACCGTCTTGCGCCTTACTGGTTCTGCCAGAATTTCCACCAGTACGATCAGCGCGAGGCGGACTTGCCGGTCGATCAGCACATGCTGCTGGCGTTGATCGCGCCGCGCCCGTTGTATATTGCCAGCGCGACCGAGGACCTGTGGGCGGACCCGCGTGGCGAATTTCTGAGCGCGGTGCATGCCAGCCCGGTATATGACTTGTTGGGTTCGGTAGGGCTGCCCGCACACGATTTTCCGGCTCCCGATCAGCCGGTGACGGGTGGGTTGATCGGCTATCATCTGCGCACCGGACCGCACGATATTACGGCTTACGACTGGGATTGTTACATGGATTTTGCCGATCATCATCTGAAATAGAATCTGATTTTCGGCGCATGAGGGCAGGATATTCAACGGGAACGGGTTCTGTTATACTACTGCCGAAAACATTCCTGAAAAGGCTTGAGGATACGCGACAATGGCAATCGATGTGAATCAATTACGCAGAGGCACGACTTACACCGAAGATGGTGAAATCTTCAAGGTCGTGAATTACTCGCACAACAAGACGGGCCGCGGCGGTGCGACCATCCGCGTCACGGTGCGCAATATGCGTTCCGGCGCACAAACCGAAAAAACCTACAACTCCGGCAACCGTGTGGATGATATTCGGGTTGAAGCCACACCTGTTGAATATTTGTATGATGACGGCGAGTTTCTGACGTTTATGGACACCGAAACCTACGAACAGCCGCAGATGAACCGGAGCGTTTTTGGCGAGGATGTGTATTTTCTGAAGCCAAACCTCACGATCAAGCTGCTGCGCTATGGCGAGGAAATTATCGACTACGAGCTGCCGATCACAGTGGATTATGAAGTGACCGATGCCGAAATGGCGGTGGCGGGCGACACGGCCAACAACCCGACCAAGCGCGTCACCACCGAATCCGGCCTTGAGGTGAAAGTGCCGATGTTCGTGAATGTGGGCGACACCATCCGCGTAAAAACCGAGGACGGCACGTACGTCACACGCGTCTAAATGGCGGGCCGCAACTGGTCAAAGAGACACAACCTCGTGTCTCTTTTTGATTCCCGTAACTTTTGGGGCTGCGGCTGCGTATTAAAGGGTGACGAGGCTGTGTGGAAAGCGTTCATCATGCGCGATCTGACAGGATTACTGGCGCTCTTTGTCGCGGCGGTTGTGGTAGGGCTGCTGGTGCATCCCCTGGCGAGCATTGCGTTTCTGCTGCTGGCAAAGGTTATGGCGCTGTTTTGGCAGGCGGCGGCTCCTGCATTCTGGCAGGCCTATCGTGCAGAAATGGCTCGCCGTCCGAAACGAAAGCATATCCTGACAGACGATGGTGAAGTGCTGAACGTCGTCGTTGATGAAGCGGGCGACTCCCTCAAAGGCAGACGATTATGAGCGAAACAGATATCCGGCATCAGATCGAAAAATTCTACAAAGATCGGGCCGAGTTTATGATGCACCTGGGCATCTTTGCGCTGGTGAACCTCTGTCTGTGGGGCCTGTGGGGGTTTATGGCCTTCCGGGCTGGCTTCATTCTCCCCTGGCCGCTGATCGTTACGATGGGCTGGGGGGCCGGGCTGGCTGCCCATGCCATCGAGTGGCAGGCCAAATCACCCAAGCGCCTCACCCGCATCAAGCAGACCGCGCATAAACGCATGCGCCAGCTTTACGGCCCTGACTGGGAAATGATGACCGACGAAGCCGATTATGAGCGCATCTACAACGCCACCCAAAAGGATTTCAACCACAAAAAAGAACTGGGCATCCACGCGGCGGTTTATGTGTGTATCAATGTGCTGCTGCTGCTGATCTGGCTGGTGGTGACGCGTGCCACCTTCTTCCCCTTTCCATTCATTGTGGCTGGACTGTGGGGCATCGGATTGGGCGCGCATGCCCTCAATAACTGGTTCGATAGTTCCCGTTCCTTAATGGCTCGTGAACAGGCCGTACAAAACGCCATTTCTCGCTATAATGAAAATGAGGTCAGCGACAAACCGAAGCGCAAACGCCTGCAACATATGCTGACTGATGATGGGGAATTATTGGAAGTGATTGAGGACACCGAGCGAGAGGGGCAGCATGGATACTAAATTGATGGCCTATCAACCGCAATTGATACACCGGGGGCAGCATCGCACCTGGCTGTCGCTGCACATTATCGCTTATATACTGTTTTGCCTGCTCCAGAGCGCACTGCTGCCGGTTGATCCGCTGGCACTGGCGCTGCGTTCCGTTTTGTTCGCCATCATTCTGATGCACCTGTCGCTGTTGTACACGACCCACAGCCCGGTGTGGACACAAAAGGAACTGGTTGTTCAGCCGGTTGCGCTGCTGCCAGAGCAGACATCGCACAAACGTCAGGATACTTTCAACCAGAATGATTTCTGGTTTCGCTGGCACGACATCGGTTCATCGCGCAGCTAGCCGCAGCGCATTTACGAACGCACCGTACTATATCCACGAGGCGCAAGTCCCGGCGTGCGCGAGGCGCGTTATTTGGGTTGCCACCCGCGCGGATAAACTCGTCGCACGCTGCCGGTTTTTTGGGGTGAGACTGTGGAGAACAACTGGCTCCAGCTCGCTGCCCCGCACTTGTGCGAAGTCCACCAAAAATGCGTAAAAAAGAGGTTTATAATTGGTTTAAATCGTTTGACATTTGTTTAATAGTGACATAAACTTGGGCTATGAAGAAACCACAGGAATGTGACTGACCAGATGAAGATATGTATTCAACTGGTTCCCCCCAAAGACTTCGCTGCACGCGGTTCGGGCTGCTCCCTGACCGCGTGTTTTTTTTCGTATACGGTTGATACCTACTAAAGGAGTGTGTCACAATGGACTACGGAATGATCAGTCAGATCGAGAAAGCCCGGCTGTATGCTAACGAGCCGGAGCGCGTGACCTTCCAGGCATTAAACGTAACCTTTAAGGGTGACAACGATACCTACACCGTCACGCTGGATTCGTCTGGCTGGCATTGCACCTGCCCCGGTTTCCAGACGCATTACATCTGCCCGCACATCATGACCCTTGAGCGTGTGCTGAAGCCCATGCTCAAAATTCCGCCGCTGCCCTATGCCCCCGGACAAAATGTGGTCAGCGATGTCGATAAAGCCGCGCGCTATGCGACCGAGAAAGATCGTATTCTGATCAATGGCTTTACAGTCAGCATTCGCGGCAACAATGGCGACCACAGCGTCAGCTACGACAGCGGGGCCTGGAACTGCGACAGCAATTCATTCCGTATGCGCGGTGTGTCGAGCCACACCATTGCGATGGAGCGCCTGCTGAAAGGGATGCTGCCCGAAGCGCAGAAGGTCTAGTTGGCATCAATTGCGCATTCAACCAACAGGGGGTTCGCCCCCTGTTTTGCTTTAACACTTTTTCACAGAGAATACTGCTGTCAGATTGTCAGACAATACCTGTCCGGTTGCCTGGATGCATGTTACAATACCGACCTGCTTGTAACATGCACGGCATCAACCCCACAATATCGTTTTCACCGCGCGAGTCAGATGAACCTTAAGTCTTCTCTGCGGGTAACTATAACGACAGATTTGACAGGTTGGGCAAGATCGTGCAAACTCTCGCCCAAAATGATGCTTCTAGTAAGGAGGGCGCGCTTTTGGCAGTGCTCATGGAGGTGAAAAACCTCGTCACTCGATTTTATACCCAGGAAGGGACCATCTACGCTGTAAACGATGTGTCCTATGTGCTCAACGAAGGTGAAACGCTGGGCGTCGTAGGCGAAAGTGGCAGCGGTAAGAGTGTCCATTCCCTGGCGATTATGGGTCTGATCCCGAATCCACCAGGCAAGGTGGAAAGCGGTGAGGTGATCTTTCGCGGACGGGATTTACTCAAGCTCTCGTCCGAGGAGATGCGCCTGGTACGTGGGTCCGAAATTGCCATGATCTTTCAGGACCCGATGACATCGCTGAACCCCGTCCTCACCATTGGTTCGCAGATTACCGAAGCGCTGAAGCTGCATCTGGGCATGAACAACAAGGAAGCCCGCACGCGCGCTGCCGAACTGCTGTCGCTGGTGGGCATCCCCGACGCCGACAGCCGGCTGGATAATTATCCGCACCAGTTTTCGGGTGGTATGCGCCAGCGTGTGATGATCGCGATGGGGCTGTCATGCAACCCGAAGCTGCTGATCGCGGATGAACCGACGACGGCGCTGGACGTGACGATCCAGGCGCAGATCCTTGATCTGGTCAAGCGGCTGCGCGAGGAATTTGGCATGGCGATTATCTGGATCAGCCATGATCTGGGTGTGGTCGCCGGTATTGCCGACAACATCAACGTGATGTATGCGGGTACGATTGTCGAACGTGGTCCGGTCGAAGAAGTATTCGCCGACACCCGTCATCCGTACACGCTGGGGCTGATGCAATCGCTGCCGCGGATGGATGTGCACAATCAGCGGCTGGTGTCGATTGAAGGTTCGCCGCCGGATATGCGCAACCCGATTGTCGGCTGCCCGTTTGCGCCTCGTTGTCCTTATCGTATTGAAAAATGTTTGACGGAAACACCCAAACTGGAGCCGGTGCCCGGTAAGCCCGGCGGCCCCCATGTCATGGCCTGTTGGGTGGATGTCCGGGAAACCGAACCGAATGTTGAAGGAGTAGCCCCGGTATGAGTAGCGTAACCACGCAGGCGGAAGCCCTTGCGAACAAACAGGATGATAAAGATGTCCTCGTCCGGGTGCGCGGCCTGAAGAAACATTTCCCGATCAGCTCTGGCATTATTTTCCAGCGGCAGGTGGGCGCGGTAAAAGCCGTCGATGGTGTCAGTTTCGATATTTACAAAGGCGAAACACTCGGCCTTGTGGGCGAGTCTGGCTGCGGCAAGAGCACCACTGGTCGTACCGTATTGCAATTGTACGAACCGACAGAAGGTTCGGTGCAGATCAAGGATACTGACGAAAGTGGCAAGGAAGTCTTCAAAGAACTGACAGACATGAAGGGCGAAGAGCTGCGCAAAATGCGCCGCCGGATGCAGATGATCTTCCAGGATCCGTATGCCTCGCTCAACCCGCGTATGTCGGTCGGTCGCATCGTCAGCGAACCGCTGCGTATCCACAACATTATGGGCCGGAAAGAGCAGGAAGAATATGTCGAATCTCTGCTTGAACGTGTGGGCCTGAACCCGTACTATGTCAATCGCTATCCCCATGAATTTTCGGGCGGACAGCGGCAGCGTATTGGTATCGCCCGTGCCCTGGCCCTGGAACCGAGCTTCATCGTCGCCGATGAGCCGATTTCGGCGCTGGACGTGTCGATTCAGGCGCAGGTGGTCAATCTGCTGGAAGATTTGCAGGAAGAACTGAACCTGACTTACCTGTTCATCGCCCATGACCTGAGTATGGTGCGCCATATCTGTAATCGTGTGGCGGTGATGTATCTGGGTAAAGTAGTGGAACTGGCGCCGTCGGACGAGCTGTACGAAAACCCGCTACATCCCTACACGCAGGCGTTGCTTTCTGCGGTGCCTGTGCCGGACCCGGTAAAAGAAAAACGTGCCCAGCGCATCATCCTCACCGGCGATGTGCCCAGCCCGGCCAATCCGCCGCATGGCTGCAACTTTAACACACGCTGCCCGGTGCGCTTTGGCCTGTGCTATGAAGATCCCGATCCTGAATTGATTGAGGTGTCGCCGGGCCACTTTGTCGCCTGCCACCGCGTGATCTAAGGCGCAGCGTGCGTTGACATCAACGCAGTGACATTCAGTAAGCTAGAAGGACGAGGTTGATGCCCCGTCCTTTTTTGTTGCTTATCGGCGGCGTGCACCCAGATAGCCGTAATCCAGCAGAGCGCGGCCCCCACCGCCGGAGCGACTGCGGATGCTGTTGATCTGGACACACTTCAGGCGATATGGACGCTGCTCGCCTGTCACCCGGCTTTCGTAAAAGGTGTGCTCATAGGTGGCGGACTTCCGCTTGCCCCATCGCTGGGCAAAGGTGGACTGCGGCGGGCCGTAATGGGCGCTGGCGACAGGCGGGAGTGCCTGGGTCTGGGTGTGGGCGAACTGCCGCACAAAATGCGCGATCAGCAGCAGGAAAAAGAAGATCGCGCCGAATCCGCTGAGCAGGTCGAGGCTGATGAACGCCACCAGCTCGAAGCCGCCGGTATACGCGTTGCGCAGCGAGGCCGAAAAAAAACCAATCAGAAACAGTGAAAAAATAAACCCGGTTACATAATAAACTACTACCATCATGACCCCCTTCTCACCACCGGGTCGACAGATATTGCCCTGAGTTGAGCATAATGGCAAAGGGGGATCGGTTGCCCCCCAATAGATGGGGTTGATAGTGCGCTTATGAACAGTCGCTGACCTGTGCGCCATACTCGATGACGCGATAGTAGGCCCCGGCAGGCACGCGCATGGGCAGTTCATGGGTGGCGCAGGCGGTAAAGCGGGCTTCGATGCGTGGCCCAAAAGAATCCATCAGCAGGCCATCTGCCAGCATAAACGGCGGACCAACATACTGGATCAGCCACACCCGCTGCGTGTCTTGCAGGAAGGCATCAAATGCTTCGACGGTTTGCGGGTCATCATCGCGCAGGATGTGTGTAACCGGGGTGAGCTGCCGCTGGAATGTGGCGACCACGCCCGGTTCGACGATGTGTATCATCGAGTCCACGTCCATAGGCTGTGGCATAACGTCGAGCAGGTAATAGACCAGCGCAGATACGCCAACTTCATTGTGGTTGATGTTGGTCACAATGCGATCTGTCGGCTGAAATGAGGGGGTCAGCACATCGACGATGCCCTGATACGGTACGGTGATGTTGTAAGGCTGAAACCCGAACAACCCCACCGCGATAATCAGCGTCATCATGAGGTAGCGGAACAGCGGCGTGATGATGGCAATCAGAGCCGCCGAGAGGATCGCCAGCGACGGCACAATAATCATGAGATTGCGTGGTGTCAGGATGCTGACAAACCGGTCGGTCAGAATGATGAGGCCCAGAGCGAAGACCGGCAGCGCCAGCACATATAACCGCCGCCATTCGACAGGGAAGCGCATGACCCTGACCGGCCTGCGACGCGCAAAGGGATAGGCCGCCTGGACGGTGATCAGCAGCGCGGGCAGAATCAACAGCGGTAAGCCCTGCATCCCGCGCAGCAGCGCCATCCAACCTTCGGCGTTTTGCTCCAGGGTGTAATGAGCGCCGCCGGGGTCACGCACAAACATGCCGTGCAGCAGCGGAATGACCCAGGGCAAAAAGGCCAGCCCGATAGCCGCCCATAAACCGAACGCCCGCAGATAGCGCGCCGGGTCCCAGCGCACGATCAGCACAAATGTCAGCGCGAGTGCGGCCAGCAGGAACACCGCGAAGAAGTGGGTATAGAGTGCCAGTATGCCCAGCAGGACAAAGAGCAGCGCATGGACAAACTTGCCATGTCGTATCCAGCGCAGCAGGCTCCACTGCATACCGGCTGCTGTCATGGCCAGTACCGCATAGGGACGCAGCTCATGCCCGTAGAACTGAAAGAACGGCAGACAGCCCAGAATGATGACCGCCAGCACGCCAACGCGGTGCGTGAATAGGTCACTCGCCAGCCGGAAAACAAACGCCAGAGTCAGCACCGTAAACAAACCGGAAAACGCCCGCGTTAACCCGGCATCCATGCCAAACAGGTTGATCCAGCCCACCGCCAGCATGCGCCAGACCGGGGGGTGAATATCGTTCCCGGCCAGATACTGCACCAGACCCGGCAGATTCAGTTCGCGGGCCATGCGCAGCGTATGAATTTCGTCCTCGCGGTAATCCAGGCTGGCAAATTGCAGACTGTGCAGGCCGATCACCAACACGATGAGGACCGCGATTAACAGATAGCTGCGCTGGCGGGCAGACGGCGAAACAGGTTGGCGAACCGGGGCGAGGATTTTCATGGGCGTATGACCTGCGTGACATCACATGCACATTCTAGCATGCGGCGGTCGGACTCATGCGTTAATAAAACCATCGGGGGTTGCCGTGCCGACTTCTGCGAGTTATGATGATAATCGTCTTTTTTATTCGATTGCGGAGATGCGTGGAATGTCTGATATAGCGAGTAGAGGCTACGTTCACCCGGAAATGCTGGTATCCACGGATTGGGTCGCCGAACACCGAACTGACCCCGATGTGCGCATTGTTGAATCGAACGAAGATCCGTTGTTGTACCCGTCCGGCCATATCCCCGGTGCGGTGCAGGTCGATTGGACCACCGACCTGAATGACCCCCTGCGTCGTGATTATCTGCACCGTGAGGGCTTCGAGTCGTTGATGTCTCGGATTGGGGTGACACCGGATACAACCGTCGTCTTTTACGGCGACAAGAACAACTGGTGGGCGTGCTATGCCTTCTGGGTGTTCCAGCTGTTCGGGCACAAGAACGCCCGCGTCATGGATGGCGGTCGCCTGAAGTGGGAAAAAGAAGGCCGCGATATGACGCGTGAAGTACCGCAGTACGAGCCCACCCGTTACACCGCGCCGGAACGCAATGATCACGGGGTAAGGGCGTTCCGCGATGAGGTCCTTTCCCATATCAAGAGCGATAAACCGCTGGTGGATGTCCGCAGCCCGCAGGAGTTCAGCGGCGAACTGCTGCACATGCCGAATTACCCGCAGGAAGGTGCGCTGCGCGGCGGGCATATCCCCGGTGCCAAGAATGTGCCCTGGAGCCAGGCCGTCAACACCGAGGATGGGACGTTCAAATCGGCTGAAGAACTACGCCAGATTTACGAACACAATCAGGGACTTAGCCCCGAAGATGACGTCATTGCCTACTGCCGCATCGGTGAGCGCAGCAGCCATACTTGGTTCGTGCTGACTTACCTGCTGGGTTACCCGAAGGTGCGCAATTACGACGGAAGCTGGACGGAATGGGGCAATCTCGTTAACGTCCCCATCGAGAAATAGTCAATGCTGCCACAAAAACTCAACGAAGTGCTGGAAGATTTTACCTTTATCACGGATCGCAACGAACGCACGGACTATCTGATCGAAATGGCGGATCAGTTTGCGGACGTCAAGGTCTCGCCGGATGTGGCGACTCCACCCTACGACGACGCCCATAAGGTTCCGGCGTGCGAATCCGAGGCGTATGTCTGGGCGCTGGAAAATCCGGACGGCACGCTGACATATCGTTTCGATGTGCTGAACCCGCAGGGCCTGTCGGCGATGGCGATGTCGGTCATTCTGGAAGACGCCTGCTCTGGCGCACCGCTGGAACAGGTGGCTGAGATCCCGACGGATATTGTCTTCAAAATCTTCGGCAAGGAGATTTCGATGGGCAAGGGGCAGGGCCTCATGGGCATTGTGGCGATGGTCGCGTACGAAGCACAAAAGCGGTTACAGAACAACGCCAGCAAATAAACAAAAACAGGCGTCCCATCAACGGCGACGCCTGCTTGTTTAACCACATTGGCAGGGTGATTGCTTAATCCCACGCAGTAAAACTAGTACGCCCCTTTGCGGAACACCACCACCGGCACCGTCCACACCAGAATTTGCAGGTCGAGCCAGAACGAATAGTTGCGGATGTAGTGCATATCCAGCCGCACGCGCTCGGCATACGACACTTCGCTGCGCCCGCTGATCTGCCACAGACCGGTCAGGCCGGGCTTGACGGTGTGAATATTCATGTCCCACTGCCCGTAGCGTTCGACCTCGTCCAGCGTAATCATGCGCGGCCCAACCAGGCTCATCTCGCCGCGCAGCACGTTGATCAACTGCGGCAGCTCATCGAGGCTGGTTTTGCGCAGAAAGTCGCCAATGCGGGTGACGCGCGGGTCATCGCGCAGCTTTTCGTACTTGTCCCATTCGGCTTTGGCCTCCGGGTTGTTGGCCAGATGCTCGGCCAGCACTTCGGCGCTGTTGACCACCATCGTGCGAAATTTGAAGGCGTCGAACTGTTTGCCGCCCACACCGACCACTCGCCGCCGGTAGATGATCGGACCGGGGTCGGTACGTTTCATAATCAGGATGATGCCCAGCAGGATGGGTGACAGGGCCAGCAGCCCCAATACCGCGCCGACGTAATCGATAACGGTTTTGACGACCATATTGATGCCGTTGAGCCGCACCCGGTTGACGCTGATCATCGCCATCGAGCCGATGTCCTGCACGCGAACGCCAGTGGTGAGCATTTCGTACATGCCGGAGGACAGCCAGACGGACACATCATCGACGTTGACAAACCGCTTGAACATCGCTTGCAGGTGTTCACGTTCGACGCCGCTGGTCGCCACAATCAGACGTTCGACACCGAATTTGCCACACAATTCTTCGGCACGTTCGGTCGAACCGTGCACCACGACATCCGGCATTACGGCCTCGCCCGCCCCCAGCATGTCATCCAGAAAACCGATGACGTTAATGCCATGCTGCGGCGCACTCATCAGGTGACCGGCGATAGCGATACCTTCGGGGTTGGCGCCGACAATGTAGGTTGGGGTCAGGAAATGCCCGCGCCGCCGTGCTTCGTAAACCACGCGCCGGATAATAAAACGATCGAGCCAGACGAAGCTGACAGAAAACAACCACGCCAGGATCAACCAGCCACGCGCGATAACCAGGTTCATGTCCAGAAAGATCAGGACGATGACGAGCATGATGCCGACGGTGGAGGCGTTGAAGATGCTTGTGTATTCCTGGTGCCCGGAAAAGAGAATAGAGCGGTCGTAAGCCTTAAATATCAGAAACAGGCCCAACCACAGCGGCACCAGAAAAAATACCGTCTGCTGGTAAAACTCGACGTCGCTGATACCTTCCGCGTCGAACAGGACCGCGGTAAAGCCTTCGAAGCGCATGTTGTAGGCTGCCCAGAAGGCCAGCGCCACCATCAGCATATCAATGACGACCAGTGACGCCTGGACCATGCGTAATTTTGAACTTGAATTTTGACGTACTCGATACATCAGGTGTCCCGGATTAAACGGCAGGACGTTTGACCGTGAACCCATGCTGGTATCCAGAATCCGTGTTCCCATTGGCTGTCCCTCCTGCTAAACAGCAACCAACCGTTCGCGTTTGACGATTGCTCGCTGGTAAAGGTCTTCGAACTGAGCAGCGACACGATCCCACGTTTGATGCTGCTCGACGTAACGACGTCCGGCGGTTCCTACGGCGGTGCGCTGCTGGGCATCTGCCAGCAGGCTGAGGATGTGCCGGGCAATGGCTTCTGGTGATCCCCCCACCAGTAAGTCCTGACCCTGTTGGGCGCTGATTGCCGAGCAGGCCTGGGGTGAACACACCACCGGGGTTGCCATCGCCATCGCTTCGAGCACTTTATTCTGGATGCCCACGCCATACCGCACGGTGCTGACGGCGACAGCGGCTTCGGCAAGATAGGGCCGCATGTCAGGAACAAAGCCTGTCACCGTAATCTTAGGGTTTTCGCCTAACATTTGAATAACAGCGGAAGGGTCTTTACCAACAATCTGCAAGTGTGCGTCCGGTTGTTCTGCCCAGACCAGCGGCATAATCTTCTCGACCAGGTCCTGCGCCGCCGCGATATTGGCGTGATAGCTCATCTTGCCGGTGAAGACCAGCCGCAGCGGGTTGCGGGGCAGGTCTAGCGGTTGGAAGTAATCCAGATCCACCCCGTTCGACACAACAGTGACGTGCTCGCCATCGCTGCCCAGGTCGATCAATGCCTGCCGGTCCGCTTCGCTGGTGACGGCCACCTCTGGGAAGCGATCCGTGAGCTTACCCTCAAATTTTTTGGTGCGTTTCAGGTCAAGGGATGCGATCAGCTGGCTTTTGAGGCTGGGGGCATCCTTGAGCACCTTTTCAAAAAGCAGCGAGATGCTGTCGACTGAATCAAACACGATGGGCAGATCACCCAGCGAGTCAGCCAGCACCGCGCCGCGCAGATGCTCGACATGCGCCACATCGAAGGTTTCAATTTGCAGCAGCTTGCGGATGAGCTGGTTAAATGGTGCGGAGTGGGAGTATGCCGCCTGTAATGGCAGATTCTGAGTCAGCCCGCGCGCGCCATTCAGCAGCGTTTGTGACCGGCTGTGGGGGACAACATGCACGTTGCGGCACCATTGCCGAAGTTCGGGCAGGGAGTCTGTAGGTTCGCCCGGTGGTTGCAGCACGGCCAGCGTGACATCGTGGCCGCGCTCGACAAGTACGCGCAGCACATTGTAGGCACGCACGCGAATATGGGATGGGATGTAAGGACAAACGAACAGAATCCGCATGAATTGTGGGCCTCCACTGCCGTTACCAAGCCTGAACTCATCGTAAATGAGCCGCCTTACACAAGGCTAAAGGCTGGTTGTCAGGTGGAGGGCACCAGCTTGCGGTAAATCTCGCCGAGCGGGCGGCAGGCTTGCCGGTAATCATAATACTGCTCGGCTGTCTGGCGGCCCGCCTGTGTGAGCCGGGTGTTGAGTTCATAATCCGTCAGCAGGCGCACACACTGCTGCGCAAATTCCGCCGGTTCGTCCGCGATCAGGATGTCCTTTTCGTGCGACACCTTGATGCCTTCCGAACCAATCGTGGTGCTGACCATCGGAATACCCTGCGCCAGCGCGTTCAGAATCTTGACGCGCATGCCGCCCCCGGCCAGCAGCGGCACGATCATCATGCTGGAATCTTCCATGAAGGGCTGTGGGTCTTCGACATAGCCGGTGACGGTGAGGGTGCGGTCGGTGTGGCTGCGCTGCACAATACTTTCAGGCGGGCGCGATCCGATCAGCGTGCAGCGGACATCCGGCACCTGTTCCTTGATGAGCGGATACACGTTTTCCAGAAACCAGGTAATGCCCTGAATATTCGGCGGCCAGTACATGGTGCCGATGTGGGTGATGTGCGGGCCAGATGGTCGGCGGTTGACCTGGGCCTGCTCGTCGGTGTCGATTGCAATGGGTATGACCGTAATATCATCACGCGCACCGGCTTCGACCAGCAGCTGGCAGTCTTCATCCGTAACGGCGGTGACGGCATCAAACTGGCGGCACAAGTCACCTTCATAGCGCTTGAGCAGCGGCCAGTCACGCGTCAGAATGTATTTCATCGGGTCGGTCAGCGCCGAGGTTTCCGCCGTGCGTTTGTACAGCATCCACAGCGCGTTGTGCAGGTCGAGCACCTTGCGGCTGTTTTCGAAGGGCAGCGCATACTGCCCCATATTTAACTGGTCGGCATGCACGATGTCGAAAGGTTCGCCAGCAGCCAGATCAGCCAGCGCCTGGCGCATCTCCGGACGCTCATCGCGCAGCATCATCCAGGGCTGACCGTTGAGCAAGCTTTCGCCCAGAAAACGCAGGTCGCGGGTTTTCGAGCGTGTGATGGGTACGGTTACGACGCGCTCGCACAGGGTTTCCAGATGCCGGATATAAGCGGGTTGATCGGAATCGCGCACAAAGGACACCAGCGTCACCTGATGATGCTGGGCGAGATACTTCAGGACATAGTACGTCTTGACCTTGGGGCCGCTGTCGGGCGGATAAGGCAGAACCTGGGTAAGCAGAAGGACTCGCATAATTCCTGTCGATCTTTTCAGGCAGCAGTCGATGAGAGTGTATGGCGGACAGGTTGTGCCAGAAGCTGTCGGGCAACGCGCTGCGCGTGGGCAATCACGGCCTCGCTGGTCGGCAGTTCGGGGTAGACCTGACTGGTATTGGCGAGATAAAGCCCTTCATACGGTGTTTGAACAGCAGGTATGCGTTCTTTGGCGTTGAGCGCGTGCAGTGGGTCCACATAGCGCGTGCGATTGACAACGGCGTGTTTGATGTGTTCCGGTTTGAGGTTCGGGTAGACCTGCCGCAGCCGAATCATCCAGGCCTCCAGAATGTCGCTGTCGGGCACGCCCATCCAGTCATTTTCTGGCGCGGTGTACTTTGGCAGATACATGACGTGATACTGCGCGTTATCCGGGTGTGGCAGGGTGACAATACTGGAAAACGGGCTGCTGGGATCAGTCAGGTTCAGGGTCCAGTATTCGGATGCGGGCTGATCAACGACCAGCGCCGGGCAGATCAGCCCCAGATAGGGCGCTTTGCTCAGCGACTGCCGGTATGTTTCGTCTGCCGTGAGCAGCAGGTGGCTGAGTTCGGGCGTGGGAATGGCCGCCGCGACCATGTCAAAATCGAGGATGCCGCTGTAGGTCCGCAGTTGGCCAATCTGGTTGTCATGAATTTCGATCTCGCGGACACGTGTCTGAACACGGATTTCATTACCCCGTGCCCGAATGGCGTCGGCCATAGCCTCGACAAGCGCGCCCGGCCCCCGGCGTAAATAGACAAGCGAGGTATGCAAATCTGGCCCGCCGCGCAGGGTTGAGGCCCGGTTGAGCCAGCTCCAGATAAATGTCGCGGGGACGTCGTCATAATCATAGTCAAACTTGGCTTCCAGCAGGGGTGCCCACACACGCTCGAAGTTTGACTTGCCACCGATTTTAATCAGCCAGTCTCTAACCGGTATCTGGTCGAGTGTGTGCCAGTCGTTGGTGAGCCGAGCCTGAAGGATGGTCTGGCCGAGGCGCAGACGATCGCGCAGGCGCAGCGGTCGAAAGGTCAGAAAATCCCAGATGGAGCGCAGCGGGTAGATATCCCCGTGATGGACGAGACCGGATGGCGCGTGGCGACGGCAGACTTCATCCTGCAAACCAAGTTGATTGATCAACTTGAAAATATGCTTGTCGCCGGGATGAATATTGTGGGGATAACGCGGAATGGACAGATTATCGGCCAGCTGTGCGGGGTTGTGTAACCCCCCGATCGCGCTGCCCTGTTCCAGCACGGTCACGCGTTGTCCGGCCTCCGATAAAAAGTAGGCCAGTGTCATCCCCATCAGGCCACCACCGATTACTGCAATGTGCATAACGGTCCCTGTTCTTGTAATGGTTTTCTTACCAGATTAATCAGTTGGCTATTCCTATGCTACAGATTATGCAAAACGCCTTACATCAGAATTAAATACAGCGAATTTGGCACCTAACAAATCCCTAATTGCCGGATTTGGGGGCAACATTAGCGTCTTCGGCGAAAACCGGTGACCACCAGCAGCCCACCACACAGCAGCCCGACCGCCAGCAGCGCCCCCACAAGAGTCTGCGACGCATACTGGTCACGATTAATCTTGACGTTCGTGTTGGTGTCCAGCGGGGCGAGTGTCGGCAGGATGGTGGCCGTTGGCTCGAATGTCGGGATACGCGTTGGCAGTGGGACCGGGGTCGCCGTCGGGGCATAGGCAACCAGCACGGGACGATCCGGTAATGTGGGCGTCCGTGAGGAATAATAGACCTGCAACGTACCCACATCTGCCGCATTGACCCCGTCACCGACACGCACAAACCAGGCGACGTGCAGGTCATTACGCGGGCCGACAGCAGCAGAAGGCCATTCCGGGCGCTTCACGTCAGGATCATAATAGATGCGGCTGGGGATCAGCCAGCTGCCCTGAATATAGGTGATATGATATAACGCCGGGCCCTGTAACGAAGCCTCGTCAAAGCCGACTGCAAACAGATGTACAGCACCTGTAAGGTCAGTAATCAGCTCGTACTTGTCGAGTTCGGAATCCTGAACGTTGTCGGCAACAATGTAAGGGATTGGTTCCGGCTCTGTCCATGTCTGGCCGAGATCTTCCGAAATCTGGAAGTAGATGCGCCGGTCTGTGTCCAGCCCATAACGCCAGACCGCCATCAGGTTGCCATTGTTCATTTCTGTAAGCGAAAACTGGGTTGGATGCAGATGCCGCAGTTCGTTGCCCGACAGGATGATCACGTCCGACCAGGATTGCCCGCCATCGTCCGAATAAATGAAGCGCACATCCTGATATTCACCCTGGCTGATGTACCAGTCTGCGCCTTCATCCCAGGTGACATACAGCCGGCCACTGTGGCCCTCGAAAATGTCAGGTCGTTCCGAGCCATCAATCGACTCGGAAAGGTTAATGGGAGATGTCCATGTTCGTCCGCCGTCCGCAGACCGCCGGTAGATAAGGTCGGAACAAAAAGCACACGGGAATCGCTCACGCAGGGCGTTTTCAGCCAGTTTACCGGTGTCAATGATCTGTAAGTTGACACCCTGCTCACTCGAAATGGCGTGAATAACGTTATTGCGGTCGACCACCATATCGAGGTAATAGGCCGCGTTTTGAAAATGGGCGACTTGTTTCCACTCCTGCGCAGAATCAGCTCGTTCAGCTGGTGCGTTTGAAAGCGCGTGGCTGGTGTGGGTGCGGTACATAGCGTACACCACCCCATCAGTCGACACATCCAGCGCGGAACGAACGGTATAGCCACCTTCAGCCGCAAAAACCACATCGACAGGATCACCGAACGTTTCACCCGGTCGCAGGACATCAAGCCACAGTAAGTCGAGCAGTTCGTTATCGTCGGTGCCACCATGCCAGCCGATATAAACCGAGTCGGTTTCATCAACTGAAATACTCGGAAACCAGCCTTGCGCGATGTACTGCGGCGCAAGCCACCGGATAATCTCCGGGTTCGATTGCGCGGATACGGCCAGCGCCGGCATAAAGATGAGGCAAAGCAACCCCAGTCCAATGAACCGGGTGAAGTGCTTGCGATTAGTCATGATCACCTCGTTGAGAATCAAGTGCTTTGTGATGGGTCGGCACTCAGTTTGTTTTGGCGCCACAAATGCATTAACGCAATCGCCAGTCCCGCCCAGAGCCAGGGCCACACCGTATAGCTCAAGCCACGCATGGTCTGGGTATAGGTGAATGGAATCACCCAGTCACCCAGCATCATCAGCACCAGCGTGACCCAGAAACAGGCAAAGAGCGAAACGGTCAGCCCACCGACGAAACCGTTCTTGGGCAGCCGTCGATAGGTTTGCCAGATCAGCCAGCCAATGCTGACCCACATGGCGATCCAGGTGATGAACCCAAAAATGCCAAGCTGGGCGTAAATGTCGACATAGTTGTTATGGGAAAGCTGAAACCAGTCTTTCAGGATATATGCCATGTAAAAGTAATAACCTGTTGGCCCGGTTCCAAACAGAAAGTGTCCGTTGGCAATATCAATCGCCAGGTTACCCGCTTCGAGGCGTGTCTCGCCGGATATGGTGCTTTCTTCCTCGATGAGGCGCGCCAGAACATCTTGATCGGCGATCAGGTACGCCACGGCGATGATCACCAGCACCACAAAGGCAGCGCGCGACCGCAGCATGACGACAATGCCTAACCCCAGAAAAAGCGGCGCCCATCCGCTGATCCACTCGCGCCCCATAAAAAACTGAACATAGGTCCAGCCGCCGACAATGCCGAGGAGCACCAAACGCTGCCAGCGCAGTAACCGCTCGTTAAAGAGCACCTGCCCCATAGCAAAGATGCTGACCCAGACCGGTAACTGACCGCCCAGATTAAAATTCATGGGCACACTAAAGTCTAAAAACTTGGGGATGATGGCAATCGCACCATAGCCGATATAGAACCAGATGATCCAGCGAATCTGATGGATTGTGTTGAGGAAATTACCAAACAGCAGCATCGCCACCGGTGACAGAATCATCACGATCGCCGTGACGATGCGCGGCATCAACTTGCTGTTTTGCAGGTAGGCGATGTGCGGATCCACATACAGCTGGCTCCAGATAAAGGAGATGACCACGATGATGCCAAACAGAACCACGTACCGATTGGGCGGCGCTGGGCGAATCGACTGGAATGACCGCTCGACCAGCAGCAGGCGCGACAACCAGATCAGAGTCAGGAGGAGCAACAGCACCAGCGTGGTGGTGACGTCACGCGGAATGGGTGGTGCGATAATCGTCGTCGTCAGGATAAGCGCCATGACAACGTATTCTGTGTAGGCGTAAGCAAACACCAGCGCACTGATCGCGGCGACACCGCCGATTACGGCCAACCCAATCAGCCCTTTGTAGCCGATCAGGAAGGCCATAACCAGACAGAGTAGAACTGTTGTCAGAACCAATCCAACCCGGATTGTATGGATGAAGTGCTTGTCGAATAGCTGATACTTTGCCTGACCAATGGCACTTAGCACCCTATTCTGAACATGATAGGCAATGTTCAGCATTGTTATGGCCTAATCGCTAATTCTCTGAATCGGATTTGTTGGGACGGCTGACAAAGTCAAGAATGGCCTCGCGTTGAGCGCGCAGGTCGCCAGGCGTGCCATGTGTCCCATTGCTCGAATCTGGTGATTCTTCGCTTACGCCACTGGCCGGTGTTGGCGGTTCTACGGTTGTGATTCGCTGAGAAAGGACCATGTCGATAGCGCTTTCGGGAATCCACTGGCGCATGAACCGGCTTTCGGCTTGCAAATGACCGGTTTCAATCCAGCCCTGAACGGTGCGCCGTTTGACACCCAGCCGGGCAGCGCAGGCCGACACCGAGAAGAGGCGTTCGCCGCGACCGGTTGTAATGATGTGACGGCGCATCCCAAACAGCCCCGAACCGGACCGGGCCATCTCGCGGCTGAGCTTCTCCGGGGTGAGGGCCGGGGTTTGACGGTAGTAGGTATTGTTGTATTTGGACGTTACCTGAAGCCGGACACGATTGAAGACCACGCCCAGGATATTCACGTTAGGAGCCGCCATCAATTCATCTTTGGACCGGCGCAGCGAGGACAGACGAGTCCGGCGTGCGTTGACGATGATAATGACGCCGTCGCTGATCTCGCCCAGAAAGACGGAGTCTGACCCACCGATGGTTGGCACGGCATCAATGAAAATGGCATCGTAACGCTTGGACAGCAGATCAATCAAATTGTTGAGCCGGGTGCGCCCCAGCAAGGCCGCCGGGTCTGCTTCGGACCGTCCCGCCGGGATAATGTTCAAATTTTCGTAGCCGCTATCCAGCAGGACATTCGGCAGCAAATTGGCCAAGGGCTCGTTGCTCTGCAAAATATCGCCCAGCCCATACATATTGGGTAGCTGGAAGATTTCGTGCATATCGCCCCGCCGCATATCACCATCGATGATGAGGGTGCGCAGCCCTGTTTGGGCAGATTCAAGCGCAAGGTTGGCGGTGGTCAGCGTTTTGCCTTCACCCGAGTCATAGCTGACGACGGTCAGGATATGGGGCATGTCGCCCCCGGCAGCCAGCGCGATACGCGCGCGCAACTGGCGCATCGCCTCAGTTTCAATGGATTGCGGCATACTCTCTACGTACAGGGGCAGCTTGTTACGGGGAATAATCCCCAGCGGCCCAAGGATGCGCATGCCAAGAATGGTCTCGGCAGAACTTTCTTCGTCCCATTGCAGGCGATCATCAAAATAGGTGAACAGTACAATCGTCAGCAAGGCCAACACGCCACCCGCTACACCCGCGATGAGCAGGTCGCGGACGCTGTTTGCCGTCAGCGGGAAGTAGTTGGGGTCCGCAGGTTCAAATACCTGGATCTCGCTGCGGGGTGCGTTCTCGATCAGGCTCAGCAGCAGTGTGCGCAGTTCCTGAATGGATTTTTCGATCTCACCGCGATCTTCGATGTTCTGATTCAACTCGAACGCCGATGTGATGGTGGCGGCTTCTTGCACCAGCTGGTTGTATTGACTTTGCAGGTTGTTGATCTGGTTTTGCATGTCCTCAATCTGGCTGTTGATAAATTCCAGATCGAGCAAAGTGGCACGATCCGACGTCTGGCGAATCAATTCATCGACGATTCGGTTGGCGATAGCGGCTGCGCGTTCCGGATCCGTATCGGTAATCCCGATTGTGATAAGCGAAGCCGACCGGTTGGTTTCGAGGCTCATCAACTCCATCAGGTCAAGAACCGAAATGTTCAACCCCAGATCATCGATAACGGGTTGCAGCAGGCTGTTACGCCCGATCAGGACCGAATAGGCATCAAGTACAGTAGAATCAACACCGGTAGGAACAGGATTATTTGAGTCAGCACCAACAATGACGGTGGCTTCGGAGAAGTACAGGTCTGGTTGTTGTGAGCGTACAATGTAGCCAACGCCAACACCCAGGGAAACCGATAAAACAATAAGCCACCACCAGCGCAAGATGGCGCGCAGCATTGTCGTTGCGATAGATGCGTTCACAAGCAGACCCCTCACTAGATTGATCGTAACGTGAGTCTATATATTGTAACTAACACTAACCTAACACCTTTTTTGTTTAATAACACGTTAACTTGTAACGAAGTTATAAAAACTGTAATTTTCCAGGAAACGCGCAAACGATCGTTGCAAGGAAAGGGGTGCCGGGTTTAGAGTTCGCTGCAATCCCACATAAAGCCGCAGCGCGGGCAGCGGACTTTGCAGGCAAGGCGATAGGTGGGTGTGTTGCAGGCCGGGCAGACGGATGATAGGGCGTAGTTCGGCAGTGGTGATGGGTGCGGGTGCGCCTGCCGCAGCGTGGATTCATCATCCTGGGGTGGTTGTTCGGGCTTGCGGGATGGTCGAGCCATGCGGTTCACCGAGAACACCGAGAATAAAAAAGGGTATCCTTGCAGATACCCATCAGAGGCGACGACCGGATTCGAACCGGTGATAAAGGTTTTGCAGACCTCTGCCTTACCACTTGGCTACGTCGCCATGGCGCTCATTATATCGGTTCCCTTTCCCTCAATCAAGGCTGGTTCAGGCGGGTGCTTGCGCAACCATACGAAACCCGGCACAATACACGCTATGACAGATAAACACGATCAACCCTCCGAACCGGATAATCCTAACATCGAGCAGGACCTGCGGTTTGCGCCCCCGGCACAGGATGCGGTGGAGCACGAACCGGACGCAGACGAAGCGGCGCTCGAAGCCGAGGATATGGACACGCCTGAGGACGAGGACACAGCCGACGAAGTACCTGCCCTCGAGATTGCTGCGGAAGCGGAAGACGCCGAATTCGAGGCCATCGACGTGGGGGAAGTCGCGGCGCTGGAAACCGGCGAGAACTTAACCCCTGCACCAGAAGTCGACCTGGACGCGGCTCTGGCGGCGATCTCTGCTCTGGACGATGTGCTGGCCGAAGAAGAAGCAGCCGAACAGGCGGAACTGGCCCGGCAGCAGGCTGAGGAGCAGGCCCGCGCTGACCGGCAGGAGCGTCTGCGTAATCCGGAGCTTTTCTTCCCGATGCCCTCGATGAGCATGATGCAGCGCGGACGCATCGATTCGGTCGTCCCGGCGCTGGTGCTGGTGGGCAGTGGTGCATGGCTGACTTTTGCGCTGACGACGGGTGCGGGTATGCCGCCGCCGATCCTGCTGGCACTGGTGGTGTGTGGTGGCGTGGGCCTCACCTTGCTGGCCCGCTGGCTGGCATCCGGGCGCTGGGCACTGGGGGCGCTCTTTTTTGCGCTCAACTTTGTTCTGGCTGGTGGCATTCTGGCCCTGCTGCTGGCACAGGGGACGCTGCCCAGAGATTGGCCGCTGCTGATTATCGGGCCGGGGGTCGCGTTTTTTATCACGGGCATTGTGGCGGGCGAAAGCCGTGTGCTGCTGCCCGGTTTGCTGCTGGCGGCAAGCAGCCTCGTCGCCCTGCTGATGACCAATGACCTGCTGCCCCGCTCAACCACATCGGTACTGGCCGGTTTGTGGCCCGCTGCGATTCTGATTATCCTGATTCTGCTTATCCTGCCACGTTTTGCCCGCCGCCAGGGTGAGTAAGCCGGCGATGCGCATCGCCATTGATGCCAGCCGGACGACGGTGGCCCGCGTCACAGGGACGGAGCATTACAGCCGCGAGTTGATCCGCGCCCTGATCGAGCAGAATACGAACCACGAGTTCCATCTTTATTTCCGCGACCAACCATCCGCGCATTTGTTTCCGGCCTCGCCGCATGTGCAGCAGCATGTCATTCCGTTTCCGCGCCTGTGGACTCATGTGCGTTTTGCGCTGGCTTTGCAGCAGTTGCAGCCGGATGTGGTCTTTGTCCCGGCGCACACGCTCCCCTTTCTGTTTAGCGGGCGGGCCGCCGCGACCGTACATGATCTCGGATTTCGCTATTTCCCGGAAGCCCATCGCCCGCTTGATCGCTTCTACCTCAACCTGACCACCGCCTACAGCGTGCAGCGTGCCGCCGTTGTGCTGGCCGATAGTCAGGCTACCGCCCAAGACCTGGTCGATATTTTTGGTGTCGAGCCGCGCAAAATTCAGGTGGTGTATCCGGGGGTCGATCCGCTGCCGGTGGGGGACATTGCTGCTTTGAGGGACAAATATGCGCTGCCGGAACGCTATTTTCTGTTTCTGGGCACGCTGCAACCGCGCAAAAATATTGCAGTGATTGTGCAGGCCTATCAGCGGTGGCGATCCGCCAACCCGGATGACAACGCGCAGCTTGTGCTGGCCGGGGGCAAGGGCTGGTTATACGATGACGCCTGGGCCGAAGGGCTGCCGGGGGTGCATCTGCCGGGCTATATTGACGACGCGGATAAAGGGGCCTTGTATGCCGGGGCGCTGGCGCTGCTGTTTCCTTCCTTATATGAAGGGTTCGGTTTCCCGGTGCTGGAGGCGATGCACTGCGGCACCCCCGTGATTACCAGCAGCACATCGAGCCTGCCGGAACTGGCGGGGGACGCGGCCCTGCTGGTCGACCCGCTGGATGTGGATGCCGTCGTCAACAAGATGACACGCCTCTCGGCCAACGATGAAATGCGCGACTTGCTGCGTGAAAAGGGCCATGTGCAGGTACAACGCTTCACCTGGGCGCGGGCTGCGGAGCAAACCCTCAAGGCGCTTGAAACGGCTGCACAACAAGCCTGAATATCTTTAAAGCGCAATAATGACGCTTATTGGAACCGGAACAGCTTTTCACCCTGTTGCAATCTCCTTCCCAAAACTCAGCATACTCCATTTGCATCGCAAGCTCAATAATCAGGAGGAATCCGACCCCAAATGCTTCAAAAGCCAGAGCTTGTTGAGTAATTAGCAATATAAGCACCATACAGGTTGCCAGAACTAGCAATCGACGTTGATACCTCTTTCGAGGCTGAGAATGACGCTTATCGGAACTGAAGACTTGTTTCAAGTCCTTGCAGAAAAGCGATATAAGTTTGCGGCAGGTGGTGTTCCAGCGCGCCTTCCAGAATAGTGGCTTTGTAGGCGGGGGCCGGGCACAGTTCCGGGTCAGCCTTGTGGATCACCGTGTAGGTTAATGCAGGGCAGGGTGTTCCATCGGGCAACAATACGTCGCATACCAGATGCTGATAGGCCACCCCCAACCTTTCCTTGCGATCCAGCGCGGCCAGACTGTCAGCATCAATCTGATAGAGCACGCCCCACACATGGGCGCCATCTGCCGCGATCACATCAGCAGCGCCGCCACCCCACCGCTGTGAGGGCTGGGTGAAGGCCAGCCGGTAGCCAACAAGCTGTGCCGGTCCAACGCTGGTACAGGCTGCGCCCCAGTCGTGCATGATGCGCGTTGCCATGTTACTGCCGTAAGCAAAATAGTGCATCATCTCCTCCACCGTCGATGATAGCGCACGCCCAAGCCGTTGGGCAATCGTTGAGAAACACGCTACACGCGACTGCCTAACCGGATTATAATGACGCCCCGTTGCAAGGAACTGAGGGAACGAACGCATGAGTTCGATTGACGAAAGACAGCCACGCCTGCCGGATGATACGCCACCGCATGGTCAGCCACCGGTTCGGCTTGAGGAACTGGAGGAAGGCGACCAGGGGCCCGGTTGTTTGCTATGGGGTGTGGTCAGCGTAGCAGGTGTCGGTTTCGCGATTGCTATCGTTCTGTTATCCGGTGTTGCGGGCTGGACATCCGGCCAGCGGCAGTCTCAGACTTTTGCCACCGCGACCCAGCAGGCCGAAATTCAGGATCAGCTCAATCGTATCCCCGGTGATGTCGCCAGCGGCAACGCGGTGCTGTTGGGGGCGCGCCTGCAATTTCTGGCGACTCAGACGCCGGGTGTTGCCGGGCTGGGCGAGCTGATGGAAACGGCAACGGCGGTGTATCTCAACAACCAGCCAACGCAAACGCCGACACCGACAGCGACGCCGGAAGTCACGACGACGACGGCTGCACCGGAGGAAACCTTCGAGGCAGAGATCGAAACCAGCGACGACGGCTATGACCTGGCCGGGCTGCTGGAACAGGCCAATACGGCGGCGCGGCTGGGGCAGTATACCGAGGCGGTTGATCTGCTTCAGGTGATCGAAGCGGTGGACAGCACCTATCAGGCGGCTGCGGTGCGCGGCTTGATGCTGGAATCCCTGAGTGCCCAGGCGCTGCGTTTGTTCCGTGGTGGCGGCAACCTGGCGGAAGCCATTCTGCTAGTTGACGAAGCGGAAAAGTATGGCCTGCCCGCCGACAGCGAACTACGCTACGAGAGCTATGTCGCTGCGCTGTATCTGAACGCCCGCAGCAAGATCGGTACGGATTTTGGCGGGGCAATCCAGGCGCTTTCCGAAGCCTACAGCATTGCGCCGAATTATCGTGACGGCGAACTGCGCCGCCTGCTGTTCAACCAGTATGTCGCGTATGGAGATGCGTGGGTGGCCGAGGGCAACCCGTGTTCGGCTTATCCACAGTACCAGAACGCGCTCAATCTGCTCGCGGATGGCGGCGTCTCGGCCAAGATGAGCAACGCCGAAACCGCCTGCCAGCAGGGCACGCCGGTACCCGGTCCGGACGGTCAAAACATTGGTCCGGTGGGCGTTCCGGAGACGCCAGGTAGCTAGCCGGATGCCTCTCATTGGACACTCATGGATGCCTAACTTGTATCTTACGCGACAGACCTATCTTATAGACATGCGAATTTGGTAGGTAAGTTGATTCCTCCTTCCTCCAAAGTGGTGTGAGATGTGTTGTAAGACCAAATTCGCGGGCTGATGAGTTCAGACAATGAACCCATCCATAGCCCTTCCCTCAATAAGTCGTGCGCCAGTGTCCCCCCTCACTACGCACGACTTATTCGATTCCAGGGCCTGTGACGCAAACTGGACGGTCGTCCGTTTGTTGCCGGCCTGCCGGAGTCATGTTATAAGTTGCTCAGTTTCAAATAACGCAAAGGAGCGCACGATGTCCGACGACAAAATGAAAGATGCCCTCAATATGCTGCCGTATGGTTTTTATGCCATTGGCTCGCGCAGCGACAGCGATGTCAATATTATGGTGGCGAACTGGATCACCCAGGCCTCGTTTTCGCCCCGGCTGGTGGCGTTGGGGTTGCAAAAGACTTCTTACACACATCAGCTGATTTCAGCCGGTCGTGTTTTTACGGTCAATATTTTTAATGAAGCTGACGCCGATGTGATTAAAGGTTTCACCAAGAGCCGCGAGAAAAACCCGGATAAGGTCAAAGACGCGAATTACAGCGCCGGACCGGAAACCGGTGCGCCCGTTGTTGATGGTGCCGCCGCATATTTGGAATGCCGCGTGGTCCAGATTGTTGACGTAGGTGGCGACCATGATCTGGTGGTCGGTGAAGTGGTTGGCGCGGGTGTCAGCAAGGAAGGCCCGGTCGACGAAACCCTGACCCTGCCGGATATTGGCTGGAGCTACGCCGGTTAAGATAAACCCAACCAGCAGTCAGCAGTTCACTTACGCCATGTTGCTAATCAGGCGACAACCCTATAATGAAGTTGCTGCTGAATTGCTGACTGCTGAAGGCCGGACCCATGCCTACCCCTATCCATGCCCTGCCATCTGAATACCGCGAAGTCAGACATCTGGTCGCTACGGAGAGCCGCACCCTGCTGTGGCTGAATGTGGCGTCGCTGGTGCCGCTGATCCTGGCGCTGCTCGTGATGGGCTGGTGGTGGAGCACTGTCCGCCAGCTTCGCGGGCCGATCAGCACGGCGTTCAGCGAAAGCCTGCACTGGCTGCCAGCCGTGATGGTGGTGCTGGTCGTCACATTTGGCGGGCATGAACTGATACACGGGCTGGCGATCCGCTGGGCCGGGCACAGGCCACGCTTCGGCATGAACCTGAGCAAAGGCGTTTTTTACGCGACGGCTGACAGCGCACTGTTCCCGCGCAATCACTTTGTCATTATCGCGCTGGCCCCGCTGGTGGTGCTGACGTTGATCGGTATGGGGTTGATGGTCTTTGTGCCGGATTCAATCGGCTATTATGTTGGGCTGGTGGTGGTGCTCAATGCTGGCGGGGCGATCGGTGATCTGTGGATGACGGCGGTCGTGCTGCGGTATCCGCCCGATGCGCTGGTGCGGGATGAGGCGGATCGTATCCGGATTTATACAGCTTAAGAATTGACGGCGTACTTTGTCACGGCTTCGGGGGCAGCAGGCAGTTCTATCCAGAAGATCGAGCCACCTTCTTCGGGGAATTCGACCCCGACCGTGCCTTCTTGCAGCGTAATCAACTGTTTGACAATCCACAGCCCCAGCCCGGTGCGCCCTTCACCATCGGTCGGCATGGTACTCAGCTTGGCAAATTCGCTGAACAGAAGTTCATGTTCTTCGGGCGGGATGCCCGGTCCCTGATCCTGAATGAAGATACGGATTGAATCACCAAAACGGGCGGTCGACAGCGTGACCACACTATCGCGCGGGCTGTATTTGATGGCATTGCTGATCAGATTGCTGAGTGCCTGCACCAGCCGCCGCGAATCCGCCCACACCTGCCCCTGTGCGTCCTCGATCTTCAGGACGATGTTCTTTTTCTGGGCATTAATGTTGAACTGAATAATCACATCCCACAGCGCATCTTCGACGATCACTTCGCTGAGGTTGACTTCGAGCGCCTGGCTCTGGATGGCGGCGGTGTCGAGGAAATCGCTGACGATATCGCGCATGGAGTCGAGAGCCAGTTCGATGTTATCCAGCAGGACATCGACGCTGGGGTCTTCTTCCATCATCGAACGCAGCAGAAAATGTGCCATACGGATGTTGTTCATGGGGCTTTTCAGATCATGCGACGCGATATGGAAAAACCGGTCACGCATGAGCTGGATGCTTTTGAGTTCATCGATCATCTGCTTTTGCGAATCCAGCAGATGCTTGAGCGTTAACTGGGTACGGATGCGCGCCAGCACGACTGGGCGGTCCAGCGGCTTGGTCAGATAGTCATTGGCGCCCATTTCCAGACCGTGCGCCACGTCATTACTGTCGGACAACGCCGATAGCAGAATGACGGGAATGACGGTGTATTCCGGGGTGTCGCGTATGGCTGTCAACAGTTCAAAACCGTTGACTTCTGGCATATCAATATCGGACAGGATCAGATCGACGGATGTAAAGCGGAGCAAATCAAGGGCTTCGCCGCCGTCCGCCGCGAGGGTAACGCGGTAATAGGGCTTGAGCATGCTTTCCAGCAAACGGGCAACAGACTCATCATCATCTACAACGAGTATATGGGCGGACTGTTGTCCATGGGGTTGGATTTGAAGGGCCATACGCCATGATCATTCTTGTTAACATGCGCACCATCTTTTTATATCATACTGAATACTTGATAAAAAGTAAATATTTATGGCAATTCTCTCATTGAATTAATCTAAAAACAGGACCGAATCACTACCCGATCGGTCCCATAGATTGGTTTGCGGTTATGACAGGATTTGTCTAGCGTAAGGTTATGCGCCAGTCCGACACGCTGACGATCACGCCGCCATCCCGTACGAACAGCACCGGCACCACCGGCGCATCGGCTGCGGCTAATGGCATTGGCTGGCCGATTTGCTCATCATTAAAGAAGATGGTGACATTGCCCGTTTGAACATCGCGTTCCAGCCGCACGCGCACGACCGCTGCATTCACCGAGCGCTGGCTGACGGTGCGGGTCGTATCGCCGGTACGCTGCATCAGGTTAATAACCCCAGCCTGCACCTGCTGCACCTGTAGCCCGGCAGTGGTAGCCGGATCATCAGCCGCTTGCAGCAAAGCCCCGAAGTAAACCGCATCATCCAGCAGCAGCGGCGGGTTGAACGTGGTCAGCGTCAGAGTTGCCTCAAGGCGCTGGATACGGCTGGCAGCGTTATTGCCATAATACGGTTCCAGCATTTCCGGCAGCAGCCGCATGTAGAGGGTTTCCTCACCGGTGGATGTGCCGGTCCCCAGCCGCCAGAAGGTGCGGTCCGGGCCAGGGGCGAAAACTTCGGTGTCCCAAGGGAGCGTGTCTGCGTCCATACTTTCAAGCAGCGGCAGCAGCTCCTGGCGTCCCTGAATACCCTGTGGTGGCAGCGTAGCCGTCGGGGTCGGGCTGGCGGTTGGCGTCGCGCTTGGCGGCGGGACATCCGTTGCCGTATGAGTTGCGGTGGCGGTTGATGTGGCCGCCGGGGGTTCCGTCGCGGCAGCTTCGGTCAAGGTGGCTGTCGCCGGGGCGGTGGTCGGGCGCGGCGTCGGCGTGTTGAAGTCGGTGATCGTCTGGGCTGTCGCCTGTGTGGCGTCCGCTTCCTCGGTGATGGCTGCCACAGCCAGGCCGGTTTCAGTCGCATCTGCGCTGCTGGTTGGGCCATTGGTTGGCGTACTGGTGATCGTCACCGAAACAGGGCTGCCCCCACCCGGCGCATTGATGGCGATCAACGCCACAATGACGACTCCGATCCCCAGCAGGCCGCCCAGAATGACCATACGGGGCAAGCGTGATTGACGCCGGGGCGTTTCTTCCTCGTCGATTTCCGGTTCGCGGAACTCGGTTTCGCTGACACCGGTGGCTTCGTCAATCTGCGGCGTGGGCTGGTTGGTCGGCGGCGCAGGGAACTCCGGTGACTGATCGGTGAGTTCGTACCAGTGCCGGTAGAGCGCATACGCCGGGTGCCGGTCGATAAACATGGCCCGGAACAACTCGTTAAAACGAGCTAACCGGGCGCTGCGGCGGATGCTGGTGTCAGTATAGGTTTCGCGGAAGGCTTCGTAACTGTCGCGCCATTGTTTCAGCGTCCGCACATAATCGTCGCCCAATACTTCGAGCGTCCGCTTATAAATGAAGTTGTGGGCTTCGCTCAGCGACGGGTCCGGCTGGTCCGGCTTGGCTTCGATCACTTTATTCATTTGCCGGGCGCGGGTGTATAGTTCGGCAGTCACACCCTGCAACTCCATCAGCCAGGCGCGATAGGGCGTCAGGGTAACACCGGCGGCCTGTTCCACCTGAGCCACAGCGCTGATGGCGTTTTCCAGCTTGGTGCCTGCCGGACGAAATTCACCGTCGGTCCAGTCGCGCAGGGCGGCCTGCAATTCGCGCAGGCTGTGGCTGCCACCGGCGAGTGTGCGGGCCTGTGGGTTGGCCTCGATCTGGTTGATCGCGTTTTGCAGTTCCGGCAGCACATGCGTACCGGTGAAGGCGTTGATCAACTGTGCCCCGTCCAGAATATCGCGGCGGCGGGTGACAAATTCTTCCAGCGCGCGGGTGGCCGGGTGTTTGGCCGCATGGGGTTCCAGTGATCGAACGACCGCTTCGTGCCAGAAATCGGCGTCTTCCATCTCGGCTTCATGTGCGTCCAGCACGCCTGTCATCACATACGTCATAAACAGGATACGGACCGGCGCGGTGCTGCGCTGGCTGTACAGTTCGACCAGCCCCTTGCCCATCGCCTTGAGGTAGGTGTCTTTGCTGGGCATCTGCCGGGTGAAGTTTTCGCGCGTTTCGTTTTCGCTGACCGTGAACAGCCGTTCAATCGATACCAGGGCCGCTTTGGTGGTCTGGGGATCGTTGACGCCGTTGCGTTCGATCCAGTTGCGCGTTAGCTCGGACAGGCGACGCAGGCGGTCGGCGGCGAAACGCTGCGGGTCGTTCTGGGCGATCTCATAGGCCCGCTGACCCAACTGCTCGGCTTCTGCCAACCGGCCCTTGTCATACGCCTCCCAGCCATCGGCCAGCGCCCGGCCCAAACCGCCATACAGCGCGTGCCGTTCAATATAACTGGCCCCGTTGATGACCGAGCGCAGCTGGTTGAACCAGCCTGCCAGCGTCGGGCTGATGGTACCGACGCCATCAACGGCCTGATTCAGCGCCGTTACCGCGCTCTGCCGGTTGCCCTGAATCGTCGCGGCGGCAAAGGACTCCCACGCTTTGGCGGCGATTTCGACGCCATCGGCCATGCCGACCAGCATTTCGTCAAACAGATACTCGACAAATGGCTCCAGGTCCGCGCGGGTCGTCTTCAGCCATTCCGCGAGGTCGGCGCCATCCGCCGTTGGGACATACGTCTGGTAAACACCGAGCAGTTCGTAAAGCGCTTCGATGCGGCGGCCCATGACATCCCACAGCGGATTGGTCGGGTCAATCGCGCGGCTGTTGTCGAGCGCGCTGAGGGCGTCGCGTGGGCTGGCGGCGGCCTGTTTGCCGATCACGTGAATATTGTCTGCCAGGGCCATTGCCGCATTGGAGGCACGTTCCAGCACCGAAAAAGGTAGTTTGCGGTCGGGCAGGTTGCGCCCGGCGTTGACAGCATCGAGCAGGGTTTGCAGGGCGGTCAGGCCATCGACCACGGCCCGGTAATTATCGCGCAGTTCGCTGAGGGGCATATTGGTGGCGGTGGTCATCGCGTTCAGCGTTGCGTTGATTTCGGTCAGCACGGCCTGCGGTTCCGTCACCGGCACATTTTCCGTCGTCAGCTGTTGCAAGGCCGTTTCCAACCGCAGCAGATTGGGCCGCAGCAGCTGCACATCGGGGATATGGGCCGCGATGCGTTCCGCCAACTGCCATTGCAGCGCCTGCTCACCTTTTTGCGTCAGCAGCACCTGAGCCGCCTGCGTCGGGTTGCCCTCAAAAATATGGTCGAAGCTGGCGCGTACTGCTGGGGGCGACTGGCGCAGGTCGGCGTCGTGCAGAATCACCGCCATATCCAGCAGCAGGTTGATGAGCAGGGCCATCTCGCCACGCGCCTTGCCGCGCAGTTCATCGAGCAGGCCGACGCTGCGCGACCAGTTGCCGCTTTGCAGGTAAATATGGATGGCGTCGAGGTCGGCAGCGATCTCGATCTGTTGCAAGCGGCTGAAAATTTCGTCCTGAAGCTCACGCGCGGGGGGATAGCCGGGGTCGAGGGCCAGCGCCTGTTCGACGGTGTTCATCAGGCCGTTCAGCTCGTCGCGGCTGCGGTCCTGCCGCAAACGGTCGCTCACCCGGCCCAGCAGCAAATCCCGTTCTCGCTGGATGGGCGTGCGATAATCGCTAAGCTCTTTGTGCAGTTCCGCAATTGAGGCGTAGCGCAGCCGCAGGTTCGGGTGCACGGCCCGGCTGATGATGCCTTGCAGGCGCGTATGGATATGGTCGCCATCTTCGCCAAAGTTGACCTGAAAACTTTCCCCGGCGTCACGCGGGATGTCGATGCGTTTGCCGCCGGTCACGATGAAATAAATCAGTTCGCCGATCTGGGCAATATCGCTCTGGCGGCTGACACCCTGCGGCGTGACTTCGTCACCTTCGAGGAAGACGGCGTTGCCCCAGTCGATCAGCTTCAGGCGGTATTCATCGCGGTTCCAGAACAGATGCTTGGCGTCGACATCGTTATAGACAATCTCATGCTCGTGGGCCGCCTGAAGCAGGTCCAGCAGGTGATCGATAATCACCAGCATTTCCAGTTCGGGCATATACTCGCCGCGTGCGCTTAATTCCAGCACCAGATCGGCGATGATGACGCCTTCTGCCCGTTCCATGACGATGTACTGGTGGGGTGTGCCCCCGACCGAGAACTGCCCGGTCCCCAGCAGTTCCGTCAGCACCGGGTGCCCGGCCAACCGTCCCAGCGCCTTGCGCTCGTTGAGGATGCTGACCTCCTGCCCGGCGCGGATGGGTGGGGCGTCGTTGGGGGCGGGCCGTTTGATGACCACCGGGCGTTCATTCGCCTCCAGGTCGACGGCGCGCAGCGTTTCCCCGGAGCGCCCGCGCGGGTATATGTAGTCGTAGCGATAGCGATTGTCGAACAGGCTGTCGGCCATGTCATCCGCCTCCCATGCGGCACTGTTAATTTTACGCACCGGGAGCGCAGAGGCAAGGTTGTTGACGCCCGCGCTGGAAATAGCGTAAACTCTTTAACATAATTGAGCAGAGGGAAATCATGTCGTTCGATCAATCCTTCCGTTTCCTCGACAGCGAAACCGACCGCAATGCGCTGATTGCCGATATCCGGCAGGTGCGGCAGGCGGTCATCAATATGACCACTATCGTACCCGAAGACCAGTGGTATAAGCCACGTTATCATGATTGGTCGCTGGCCGCCATGCTGGGCCACCTGCAATTCATGGACAACGCTCACATGCTGCTGATTCAACTGGCACTGGTCGGGGTGCGCCCGCCTGTTTCAATGCGCATGGTGGATCGAATGAACGACGTGATGGCGCAGGTTTTCCGGCGGCGGATGGTGCCGACGACCATTCGCGGTATCGAGAAAAAGGAAAAAGAGCTGGCAGACTTTATCCAGACCCTCCCCATCGACAAATTTACCACGCAGGTATTCTATCCACCAGTGAATCATTACCTCACGATTGAACAAGCCCTGCAAGTGCTGTTTTTGCATCATTGGCAGAACCACCTGAAGACCATGCAGAATGTCGAAGGTATTCAGCCCCATGACGCTTCGGCCAACTGATGCGCGTCATTTTGCAGCGGGTGCGCCGCGGCCAGGTGACGGTTGACAGTCAGGTTGTTGGGTCCGTGGAGATGGGCTTTGTCGCGCTGGTTGGCGTGACGCATGACGACACGAATGCCGAAGCCGAATTGCTGGCGAAGAAGACAGCCAATCTGCGTGTGTTCGAGGACCCCGATGGCAAGATGAATCTGTCGGCGCTGGATGTTGGCGCGGGGGTGCTGGTGATCTCGCAGTTCACACTATACGCCGATGCCCGCAAAGGCCGACGTCCCAGCTTTGTGCAGGCCGCCCGCCCCGAAACCGCCGAACCGCTGGTCCGTTACTACGCCGATCGTCTGCGCGCCGAGGGGGTGAGCCGGGTTGAAAACGGCGTGTTCGGCGCGATCATGCAGGTCGAGATCCACAACGACGGCCCGGTCACCATCATTCTGGATACGAATGACCTATAAATTGCGCTCACATTTCAGGGTGTCGTCGTGGCGATCTGGCCGTTGACGATGTGCAACACGGCGGCGCGTTCGAGGAACGAGTCGGTGAAGATGTCCAGCTCGGTGGTGGTCATCAGCGTTTGAGTCGCGCCGTCGAGTCGTTCGAGCAGGTAGGCGCGGCGGGCGGAGTCCAGTTCGGCGATGACCTCATCCAGCAGCAGCAGCGGCCATTCCCCGATACGCGCTTTCATCCACGTCAGTTCCGCCAGTTTGAGTGCCATCACCGCCGTGCGGGCCTGCCCCCGGCTGCCATACAGCCCGGCATCATGGCCGTTGATATGCAGGCGCAGTTCATCGCGGTGCGGGCCGCTGAGCGTGATGCCGCGCTTGACCGACTCGCTTTTCTCGGCTTCCAACTGGTCGGCAAACTGCGGCGCAATCTGGTCGGCGGACATTTCGCGGTGCAGGTCCAGCCCGGTCATGTTGAATGATAGCTGGCCGTCGTTCCCGGCGGTTGGCGTAAAGCTGGGCTGATATTGCAGGGTCAGGGTTTCCTGCTTGCCGGTCAGGTCATGATGCGCCTGCTGGGCACTGGCTTCCAGTTCACGCAGGAAACGCTGGCGGGCTGCGATCAGGATCGACCCGGATTTGATCAACTGCGAATCCCAGTAATCCAGTTCGTGCGGGGCGGCCTGCTTGTCACTGATGCGGCGCAGCAGGGCGTTGCGCTGGGGGATAATTTTTTCGTATGTCGTCAGGGCTTCGAGGTAGTCGCCGTCGACCTGTGCCAGCGTCTCGTTCATGAAGCGCCGCCGGTCTGCCGGGGCACCTTCAACCAGAGTCAGATCGCGCGGCAGGAACAACACGACGTTGATCAGCCCGACCAGGTCCATCACCCGTTTTTCCGACCCGTTGATTTTGACGACCTTTTTGAAGCGGCTGGAATCGCCATTGGTGTTGTCCAGCATCAGCGTCATTTCGATGCGGTCGAGCGGGCTGGTGCGCGTGCTGACTTCGGCGGCCAGCCGGGCAAAGGGGATCGGATCATCGGCGGCGCGCCAGTGGATCAACTGCCGGTCGCTGGTGGTGTAGGGGGATCGGGACGTGACCAGATAGTAGATCGCTTCCAGCAGGCTGGTCTTGCCCTGTGCGTTTGCGCCATGAATGACCGTCGTCCCTCGCGGGAGAGTCCATTCCAGACGGGCGTAATTGCGGAAGTTGGTGAGCGACAAATGTTCGACATGCATAAGCTAATTTTAACCCTCGAACGGGTGTTTGCCTACACTGAGATAGGCCTGAAACGGGTCGTTTTCAGCCGGGGGCTGATGGTTTGATTTTGTGTCATTGTTTGGGTCTGGGACATCTGTTATGCTGTCATCACAGAGACAGTCATAATGGTGTCTCAGCATGAACCGGACCATCTTACATCTTGATCTGGACGCATTTTTCTGTGCGGTGGAGGAGCTGCACCAGCCGGAACTGAAGGGCAAACCGTTCGCGGTGGGCGGCAGGCCGGAGGAACGGGGCGTGGTGGCGTCCTGCTCGTACGCGGCTCGTCAGTTTGGCGTACGCTCTGCCATGCCAATGTCGACGGCGGTGCAGCGCTGCCCGGACCTGATCATTGTGTCGCGCCGCATGGGGAATTACAGCGCCATGTCGCGCAAGGTGATGGCTATCCTCCACAACCTGACCCCGCTGGTCGAACAGCTTTCGATTGATGAGGCCTTCCTGGATGTGACCGGCCTGCCGGATGATGGCGAAACCATTGCCCGTCAGCTACAGGCACGCATCCGCACCGAACTCGAACTGCCCTGCTCTCTCGGCGTGGCGACCAACAAGCTGGTCGCGAAGATTGCCAACAACATCGGCAAGGACGCCGCCGCTACCGGCAGCCCGCCCAATGCCATCACCGTGGTGCCGCCGGGCGATGAAGCCGCTTTTCTTGCGCCGCTGTCGATCCGCGAGTTGTGGGGCGTCGGCCCCAAAACCGCCGAACGGCTGAATCAGATGGGGGTGCAGACGATCGGCGACCTGACCCAGCACAGCGAACAGACGCTGGTCCAGCGCTTCGGCAAGGCGGGGTATGACATGGCGCGGCGGGCACGCGGCGTCGATGATCGCCCGGTGGAAACGGAACGCGAAACCAAGTCCATCAGCAGCGAAACGACCTTTGTCCACGATGTCCGCGACGAAAAACTGCTCAAGCGCACGCTGCGCCAGCTTGCCGAGGAAACCGCACATCGCACCCGTAAATCCGGTCTGTTTGGGAAAACGGTGTCGATCAAACTGCGCTGGTCAGACTTTACCACGCTCACCCGCCAAGTGACGCTGCCGCAGCCCATCAACAGCGACGAGGCGATTTATGCAGCGGCGGAACGCCTGCTCGATGTGGTGTGGTCGCGTGGGCGACCGGTCCGCCTGATCGGGGTCGGCATCAGCGGATTTGATGCGCAGCCGCAACCCCGGCAGCTCAGCCTGTGGGATGCGGAACAACCCCGGCCAGCACCCAAACCGCAGGACCAGTTGCAGAACACGCTCGATGAACTGCGCGAGCGCTTTGGCGATGACGCGATTCGCCGGGGCAGCGATTTGCAGGATTAGCCCGATGGCGTAAACTGCGATACCAGCGTTGGCGGGGCCAGTGTCGGCACGGCCATCGTGCTGGTGGGCGTGATGATGACCGTTGGCGTTGGCGAGAGTGTCGCCGTCGCGGTGGGCGGCGGAGTCGGTGCGTTGGCATCGATGCGCAGGTCGTTGATGTTGAAGCTGTCCATGCAGTCAACTGTTGCTGCCGTCACCCAGCCGGATAATCCACCTGGCAGGCCGATCACCCGCAGCCAACCGCCGCTGTTATCGCGCGCGTCCACGTTGATGATGGTCGCTTCCGGCACCGTACCCACCACCTGATGCGCCGGGCCGGGACCCGCAAAAACGCGCACCGCGCCGCTGGCCGGGACACATTCCGGGTTTACCATGTTGACCGTGACGCGCGATTCCAGCATGTTGCCAAAGGCGTCCTCAGCGATCAGCCGCAGCACCAGCGGATCTGTCGGAATACCCAGAATCGACTCGGATGCACCCGATGGCCCATCAGCGGCGATTGTTTCAGCCGTGAAGTTTTCCAGCCCCACGACCCGCGTCGAGACAGCGCCCGGCACCTCCCAGTTGACGCTGAGTGGCTGGATCACATAGCGCACCATCTGCGCCGGCATCACCTCGAAGCGTTCGACCGACATCGGTTCGTAAACCTGTATAGTGGTGCTGCGTATATCAGACAGTTCACCGTTGTGGCCTTCCAACCGGACCTCAACATCCCCGTTCAAATCGGTTGTATCCACATTGACACTTACCCGCTGCGGGTCGGCCTCGATGGCGACCGGCGTGCCGTTCAGGCTCAGGTTCAGGGTGGTGACATCGGTTGCCTGCCAGCTGACCTCCAGCACTTCACCGCGTGCCACCAGCGTGCTGTTGACCGTCAGTTCGCTGATGACCGGCTGTGGCGGCGGCGGGGCGTTCAGCAGTGACGCCAGCACCACAAGGGCGATCAGAGCGACGATGGCCAGCCCGCTGGCGAGTGCGGCCAGAGTCCAGACCGGCAAAGATGGCTTGACCGTGACATGGCCGCGCAGGGGGATGGTAAAGGCGGCGTGATTGTGCGACTGTGCCAGCAGATCAAACGCATAGCGCCGGGGGCTGCCTACCAGCACAGATTTTCGTGAGCGTACTTCACCTTCGATCACGCGCTGCTGGCCCGGCCCCAGCGTAAAACGGGTATTGGCCAGCCGAAACGCAAGTTCACTGTTTGGGTCGCGCCCGCGCAGCGACAGCGGCAGTTCGGCACTGCCTGTGTTTTCTACGGTGATGCGAAAGCGTTCGCCGGCCTCGACATCATTTTTGTCCAGTTGGATGCTGAAGCCGCTGTAGGCCAGCACGGTCAGTGTCAGCCGGGCTTCGAGTACGTCCTTGGGTTCGTTTTTCGGGAAGACACGTACCCGTACGTCATAGTCGCCGGGTTTGCTGCTGCTGTGGCGGCGCGGTTTGAAGTTGACCAGAATAAACGACGTTTCACCAGCGGCGACCAGCGGCGTGGGACGGTCGATGCGCACCCAGTCTTCCGGCGGGCCGCTGACCTCGACCTTATAACGCTCGTCTGTGTCGGTTGTGTTGGTGATCGACAGTTCAGCGGAAATATGCGCACCGGGGGCGACGCTCTGCCCCGGCCCCTGAAGGTCGATGTAGAAGTTGGTCAGTGCCATTTCGATGCGCTGTGTGGTGTCTTCCAGCGGGTCCAGCCTGACTGTCGGTGTATCATCCACTTCGTGATAGATGATGCGCAGATTGCCGATGAGGATTTCGTCGCCATCCATCAGTTGACGGCGTTCGTTGCCCGGCAGCTTCACCCCATCCAGATACGTGCCGTTGGCCGAATCCATATCGGTCAGGAACACCTGCTTGTTTGCATAAGTCAGGCTGAAGTGATAACGCGAAATGGTGTTGTTATCCAGGACAATTGTATTCCCGGCAGAACGGCCAACCGAGACAGTGGTTTCTGCCAGTGGAAACGTTTGGATCGGGCCATCGGGCACGAAAATGTCGAGCCGACCATAGGCCATAACACAGGACTCCTCTGCGTACTTCTACAATTTCGATTGTAGCCGGATGAGCATCTTTAGCAACACATCGCAGGGTGTTCGTCCGTATCTCAAGGGACGAGCGCCGTTTCTTGCTCTATGGTGATTATACCGTTATCAGACTTGAGGTTTTGTATGAATGTTCTATTTGGTCTGTTGTGGTTCCTGATGCAGGGCCAGCCATGTCAGGATTTGATCGTGAGCAGCCAACCCGCCGCCGAGGTCATTGTCTGCCCGTCACCCGTGACGACCTATATCAGCGAAGTGGAAGATGGCTGGCAGATCGACATCTGGGATAACGCGGCGCTGCAAAGCACAGAACCGCTGATCAGCCTGATTGCTGACGAAAATGCACCGCAGCCGGATCAACCCCTGCTGCTGGATTCATATCATGACGCCGGGCGGCATGTGCTGTTGTATCAGGATGAAACCGGGGCATACAATGTGCTGGCCGGGCCAGATGCCCAGGGGCAAATGCTGGACCTGATGTTTACGCTGCCGCCAGAAGGGGATGTCAGCCGGCAGGATTTTGCGCTGGCGGAATAGTTCCACCCGCACCGCGTTGAGGGTGGGAGGGCACAGACGGCCCTCCCTGTTTTTTTCCCGCTGGATGCCCCACTCAGCGCAGGACGACATCGCCGATAAAGCGCACATCAAAGCTGTCACGGGCGATCACCGCGCCGTTCGAGCCGCTGGCAAAGGCGACCAGCCGCCCACTTGTGCCCGGTTCCAGCGATACCAGAGTCAGCATAACTTCCCACGTATCGCCGCCAATGTTGGCCGAGCGAGATGCCAGGATATTGCCTTCGTCGTCGATCAACTGAACCGTGATGATGTCCGAGGGCAGCGCGCTTGCATAACCCATCACCGCCAGACCGGTCGCATCCGAGATCGGTGAGCCGGGCAGCGGATTGGCGATCTGGATAAAGGGTTCGCCAGCGACAGGTTCGCCGTAAATGACCGGCACCTGCGCATGGGTGATCACGCTGCCATCTTCAGGCGAGGTCGAAAAAGCCTCGATGATGCCGCGCGTGCCGGGTACCACACCCAGGCTCAGGCTGATTTCCCACTCACCTTCACCGCCCATCTCGCTGGCATTGATGATGGTGGGGCCTTCGCTGAGCGTGTTGCCGTCGTTATCCAGCGCCCGTACCACGACATTGCCTTCGAACAGGCGGCCCCCATAACCCCGTACGGTGATACTTTCGGTGCCCACTGTCGAATAGGGCATTGGTTCGCTGATGGTGACAAACGGGCCGGGCTGGTCTGCGCCAAAAATGACATTGACCAGATCGGCGGCGACGATGCTGCCCGTCGACGGGGATTGTGCATAGGCATAGATCATGCCCCACGTCCCCGGCGCGACGTCGATCGTCACATTGACCAGCCAGTTGCCGCTGTCATTCAGCGTTACCGGATAATCACCAAGCACATTGCTGTCATTATCGAGCACGCGCACGACCAGGCTGGCGTTGGACAACCCGCTGCCGGTGCCGCTGATGGTGGATGGCACCTGCGTGTTGAGCACCGCGAATGGCTGCGGCGTGGTGATTTCCAGCATCGAGCCACTGGGTGGCTGCTGGCCGAAAAACACGCTGACCGACGCCGACGCGATTACGCTGCCATCCTGTGGTGACGTCGCGAAGGCGGTGATGCGCCCGCTGGTGCCAGTTGCGGTGCCGACCGATAACATCGCCTGCCAGCGTCCGGCGCTGACGACGACGGTTTGGGCTGCCAGGACATTATTGCTGGCGTCCAGCGCCTGTACGGTGACATTGCTCAGGCCACTGCCGGTGCCGGTCACGATGATCGGGCTGGCCGGGTTAACGGCGGCGCCGTTCTGCGGTGCGGTGATGCTGATGATCGACGGAACCGGCGGCGGTGTCGGGTTGATGGGCTGGCGGGGTACGCGCAGCTGCTGGCCGACCTCGATGATGCTGGGGTTGTTTAAGCAGTTCGCCTGTGCCAGTTCGGACACACTGCTGCTGACCCGTTGGGCGATGCGGGTGAGCGTATCACCACGCTGCACGATGTAAACCGGCCAATCTGTCCGCACACCACAATTTGTCTGGAAGGTGACAAAAATCGTATCCGACACGAACTGTCCGCCTTCGCCGACGCCGGGTGCAAACGCATAGATCGAACCGGGGATATTGGCGGTGAAAAATGCGCCAAGCTGCGCCGTCCACTGGCCGTCACCCTGGGTCGGGCTGGTCTTGACGCTGCGTTCGCTGAGGACACGGTTGTTGCCGTCGCGCAGCTGAACCGTGACATTACCGTCTGTGATGTTGCGTGAAGTGCCGTTGACGGTGACGCCGCCCGCTGTGTTGACCACGGTGCCCGCTGCCGGGAAGGTGATCGTCAGATCGGCATCGTCAGGGATGGCGCCGTAAGTAACGTTGACGATCGCCTCGGCCACGACGCTGCCATCCTGCGGCGATTCGGAAAATGCCCGGATACTGCCGTTGGTGCCAGCGGCGACATTGACGGTCAGGTTGATTTGCCAGTTGCCGGTTCCACCCAGGGCCGCGCCGGGGGCGGTGGTGGGCTGTTGGGTCAGGACATTGCCTGCGCCATCCCGCGCCTGCACGACAACATTACCTTCAAAGACATTCGTGGCGGTACCACTGACCAGAAATGTGCCGTTGTTGGGCAGCACCGAACCAGCGGTCGGCGTGTTGATGGTGATGCTCGACGGTGCGGGCGTCGACCCATATGTCACATTGATGGTGGATTCGGCCACGATGCTGCCATCATTGGCAGATACCGCAAAAGCACGAATCACACCGGCGGTGCCCGGAGCCACACTGACGGACAGGGTCGCCTGATAACTGCCGGTGCCGCCGACTTCCGGCGCATTGGTGGTTACAGGCTGCTGCGCCAGGATATTGCCGCCGCTGTCGAGCGCCTGCACGGTCAGGCTGTTTTCAAACAACGATGTACCGGTGCCGGTCACCGTGATCGCGTTCATGTTGGGCAGCACCGCGCCGGGGGCGGGTGAACTGATGGTGACCGACGGTGGTGGCGTTGCTGTTGGGTCCTGATCGCCCTGTGCGCCCACCAGCCCCACCAGTATGAAGCTGAGAATCAAAAACATCGTACCGATGTGTTTTCGCATGGTTCCTCCTGCAAGCAACAGCATCCGCTATTTATCTGACTGTATTATAGTGGGCAAGCGCCGAATTTGCGCCGACAGCGGGTTGGGCGGTGGGCAATCGTTATTCGGTCGTCGGCAATTCAAATGGCCCCAATCGCAGTGCGTCTGTGCCGTTGTTGACCTGCGGAATACGCGCGCCATCCGGCAGGGTGTAATGGCCGACATCCACCCACAGCGGGCCTTCGATTGCGGCCAGTTCATCCATGAAAAAATCGGCCATCACAATCAGCTGATCATCCACCTGCCAGCGGTGTGCGGACAGCGGCACATCGGTGATTTTGAACGGCTCGGCATCGTCTGGCGCACCACTTGTCCGCAGATGGTGGAACTGCTGGTACGTGCCCGCTTCCGGCAGGTCGACCACCCGCCACAGGGTCGAGATGCGCAGCCGGGGACCGACCGTGCGCACACGCCAGCCTTCGAGTTGGGTGCCATCCGCCAGCGCCACCGGCTCATCCAGCAGTGTAAAGCCCTGCGGGGCAGCAGCGCCATCGTAGAGGATGGCGACAAACGGTTCTTCACCGTCGCGCCGGGGCAAAGTGCGTGTGTTTTCAGCCAGCCCGGCAGCGTCAAGCTCTTCCCACGCCTGAATGGGATACAGCGTCGCCATCAGGTAGGCCGGATGATCGGGCAGGATCAGCAGCGAACCGCCGCGTACAATGCGATGCGGTCGGCCCCACCACAGCGTTTCGAAAACGGCTGCTTCGCCATCGACGTTCGGGTCGTCGCCATGTGTAAAAAACAAGGCGGGTTGGCCCGGTGGCACGCTGTAAGCCGCGCTGCGGGTGTAGCTCAGCGGGGTGCCCAGCCCGTTGGGGGTGACCACGCGCCCGGCCTGGTCCAGCCCCTGTGCCAGCTGCACCGTCCACACCCCGGCGAGAATGGCGACCAGAAGCGGCAGGATGCGCCACAGACGTGCGCGCGATTGCAGGAAGCGCACCCCCGCCCCGACCAGCAGCGCCAGGGCTGGCAGCGCCGCCAGTTGATAGTGAATCTGGACCGGGGTGCTGTGGCGCGCAAAAAACAACGGCGCCGCGATCAGCCATGCGATAAGGATTTCAGCAAGGATGGCGTGTTCCGGGCGATGCGCGTGGCGGTAGGGTCCGGTTCTGCGACGTGGTCGAATAATCCGCACGATGATCGCAATCAGGCCGGTGAGTAATACCACCCCGGCCAGCGCTGTTAGCAGCGGTGAATCCGGCGGCTGCAAATTGCCGAGCAGCAGAAAGCCCCAGTCGGCGCCGAGCGCGACTTGCAGCAGATGCCCCAAGGCTTGCAGGTCATAGCGTGTATCCCCGCCAAGCGCAGCCTGATACTGCTCAACGACATCCGGGCGGCGGCAGGCCACCTCCAGCGCGAAGGGCAGCAGCGCCAGCAGGGCCAGTCCGCCGCCGATGAGGACCGGCAGCAGGTGTCGCCACCAGCGGAAGCGCACAAAAAAATAGAGCGTCGGCAGCACCAGCGCCGCGCCCGCAAAATGTACCTGAAAGATGAACCCGGCCAGAAAGACATGGGCCGCAATCGCCAGCCGGTTATGGCGGGTGGCTCCGAGGAATGCTGTCCACGCCCACAGCAGGCCGCACAGCGGCAGCAGATTCTGCGACCAGATGCTGCGGGAATAGAGGACCGCATAGGGCGAAGCAGCCAGAAACAGCGCCGCCGTCAGCCCGGCCCAACCGCCCCATATCCGCCGCGCCAGCCACCATGTCCCCGCCACAACGCCGATACTGAGCAGGCCGACGAACTGCGTGGCGATCAGCGGATCAGGCGACACAACATACGGCAGGCTGAAGACCCACGCCGCCGCCGGTAAATTCGGCACGCCCACCGATGAGGGCATCCCCACACTGGCGAAAGTGCCGCCGCGGGCCATCTCCAGCGCGATCAGGCTGAGGTTGGCCTCGTCAAATGCGAATGAGTTCACGCCCGGCCAACCCAGGCGCAGTGCCGCCGCCAGCAGCAGGATGCCGACCAGCGCCACCCATTCCAGACGGCGGATACCCTGATTTTGCAAGGATGGTGTTTGTAGGGGCGATTCGCGAATCGCCCTTACCGGTAACGCCGAGGATTCCGGGGAATCGGCATTTAGCTGCACGGCGCAAACTGGGTGAGGTCGATCAGCCACAAACCACCGTTGACGCCATTGGCCGCCAGCGCCAGCGTCTGATTATCCGGGGACAGCCACATCCAGCCGCGTTCGTCGGTTTCGAGGTCCAGCGGCAGCGCGGTGTAATCGTGCAGTTGCAGCGAATCCGGGTTGTAGCATTGCAGACGTGCTTCACCATCGACCGGGCGGGCGATGTAAATCCAGCGGTCGCCAGCAGCGGTGATCTCGTAGAAGGGGGCGGGCCAGTTGTTACCCGGCAGTTCCGCCTCGAACATCGGGATAGTGAAGTCGTTCGTCGTCGCCTTGAGGTAATAGCCGGTCACGCCATCAACGGTCGTACCGATGACGACGCCGCGCCCATTAGCTGCGAAACCGGGCACAATCTGCGATGGCATGGCGACTTTGGGGTGCTGGCTGAAGGCCTGCCCGTCGGCGTGGGCCACCAGATACAGGACTTCGTCGCCATAACCGCCATGATAATAGGCCACAAAAGCGCCGCTGTCCTTGTGCCAGTTGACGCCCTGCAGCGTGATGTTATACAGATCATCGAACACCACACGGGCAAACGAGCCGTCCGGTTCCACTGTCGCCAGCGTGTTCAGGTCTGTCTGGTATACGGCGCGGCGGCCACCGGGTGCGAAGTTGAAGAAGGAGCGATTAAAAATGACCGGATCACCCAGGCGCAGCAGTTCGCGCATCTGGCCCGTAATGGCATCGGTACGTGGATGGGGGATGGCTTCGGTGCTGTCCGTGCTGCGGTTGTACTCGAACCACGGGCGGTTGATGAACACATCGCGCCAGCAGCCGGTGCTGTACCGCAGATTGGTGCCGTCAATCCACTCGACATCGACCACTTCTGCGTCAGTTACCTGGCTGATGGCACCGCTTTCGATAACGGCTGGTTCGGCGGGTGAAATGGCTTCCCCCTGTGCCAGCACCGCTACCCGGTCGATTTCGATGTCCGGTTCGAAGATGTCCAGATGAATGGAGAATGGCTCGGCGTGTTCTGGTTGCAGGGCATAATTGATCAGCGCTTCGCCACAGGCCCGCACCATATAACCCAGTCCTTCACCGATCAGGTTGTCGTCGGCGTCATACACTTCGGCGAACAGGGTGATATTCTGGTACGCGTCGCCCCCCTGATTGCGCAGCACCCCTACCGCAAATGGTTGTTCCAGCCCAAAAGCATCGACCTCTGTTTGGATGACAATGTCTTCGGCGGTCAGGTCATTTTCCTGTGCCGCGGCGGCGACGGTTACGAACAAGACCCAGCACAAACCCGTTATCCAGCGGCCCATTAACTTGCGCTCTCACTCACCCATCTGGTAAAAGTAGCGCCAATTCTAACCGCCGGGGGGCGATTGTCGAGCCTGAAAGCTATATACTGAGGAGACGCTCATCTGTGACAGCCGCGCAGCGAGGTTCGATCAGATGACATCACCACAGGCCAACCGGCTGCTGACTGAGGAGTAACCCATGCTGCGTTGTGGCATTGATCTGATTGAAATTCAGCGAGTGGAAAATGGTATCGCCCGTCTGGGTGAGCGCTTCCTCAACCGCTTTTTTACACCCGGCGAGCGCGAAGACTGTAAGGACCGGCCCGACCGTCTGGCGGCGCGGCTGGCGGGCAAAGAAGCAGTTGCCAAAGCATTGGGTACGGGCATCGGCGTTGTCAGCTGGCGCGAAATTGAAATTCGCTGCGACCACCGGGGACGGCCCACCCTGCATCTGCACGGCGCGGCGGCCCGCGTGAGCGATGAGCTGTCCATCACCCAGTGGGACATCAGCCTGACGCATACCCGCGAACATGCGTCGGCGGTGGCGGTGGCGCTGTGACGTTAATCCTCGACGGTAGCGGGCTGGCATAAAATAAAAGCAGTAAACCTCATCTCAATGCAGGAGCTAAACCGATGCCGATTTGGGAATATCTGGTTGTCTTTATTCAGGATACGGATATGGAAAGCACCAGCCAGGAAGCGGACCTGTACGCCGATGCCGACATTTTCACCGATCGGCTAAACACCTATGGCCGCGCCGGGTGGGAGCTGGTGAGCTTTGAATGGGTAGAAAAAGGGGCGAAGGCGGCTTTCAAACGCGCTGTCAACGCTGGCTGACCCGATCACGTTTTGTGGTATTTCAGCCCCGCACGGACGCCTGCCCCACGGGCTGAATGCTCAGTTCCCAGCTGGTTTCTTCTTGCAGCGGCTCGATGTGCAGGCGATGGTGCCCGGCGTGCTGCACGCGAAACCCGGCGGTGCCGCTGCCACTCTTGAGCAGGATCGTATCACTGTTGCCGGTAGCTGTTTCGATCAGTTCGATTTTGACCAGTACATCCCCGGAAAACTGATAGTCGATGCGGTAAGTGCTTTCGATCAGGCTTTCCGCTTCGACATTACCTGTGCCGCGACCGGTGAAATACAGCGATGGATGCCTGTAGCTGGCCCGGCGGCGCGGGTAGGTGTGGGTGCGGTGCGCCGCGAATATCCCCAGTGCGGTAAACAGGACAAGCCCGACGATGGCAACCAGCGCCAGCTCTGCAAGCTGTGATAACGTGCTGCTGTCGTTCATGAGACTTTGCCGTTTCCCCGTGTAATCAGGCCGAACGGTAGTACAATGATACCCTGTGTTGGCACGGGTGTGGCAAGGGTAGACGATGATCCAACGGCTTCGGCAGAAGATTGCTTCGTGGCACATCAACCCGCTGCGGGGGCTGCGGTATGGCTGGTTCCGGTTCGGCAACTGGCGGCGCGGGCGGTTTAAGGAGCTGGATTATATCCTGATGGTGCTGCCCGCCACGATGCCCGCCCTGCCGGAGTCGCGTGGCTGGCTGCGCAAACGTATCTTCGGCGCACCCCCCACCAGTTTGGTTGACCTCGACCGTTACTTCCGGCAGATTGCAGCCGACCCCCGCCCCCAGGGGGTGATACTGCATCTGCGCGGGTTTGCCATGCCGCTGGCGGATTTACAGACCTTGCGGAACAGTATTCTGCGCCTGCGTGAGAACGGCAAGCGGGTGATCGCCTTTGCGCAGGGTTACGACAACGCTACCTATTATGTCGCCAGCGCCTGCGACGAAATCCTGTTGCAGCCGGGCGGCACGCTCAACACCACCGGGCTGGTCTCGCAGGCGACGTTTCTGCGCAGCGCCCTCGAAACGGTAGGCGTGCAGATGGATTCGGTCGCCATTACCCCCTTCAAAGGCGCTTTCGACAGCCTGACACGCGACGATATTTCGCCGGAAGGCCGCCAGCAGCTGGACTGGCTGCTCGATTCGCGTTTTGACATGCTGGTGCAGGACATCGCCGCCGGGCGTGACATGACCGCGGACGCAGTACGGGCAATGATCGATACCGCGCCGCATCTGGACGACGACGCGCTGGCTCAGGGCTATATCGACGCGGTGCTCAACGAGGAACAATTGGCGGCGCATGTGCAGGCGGAACATCTGATGACCTGGCACGACGCGAAAAACAGGCTGCTGCGTCAGTGGCGCAAAGCATCCGACAAATATGTGGCGGTGCTGCCGCTGACGGGCATGATGATTCCCGGCGAAAGCGCCAGCCCGCCCGGCGATATTCCGATTCCGTTTCTGGATGCCAGCCGGTTGGGCGACCTGACTGTGGTGCGGCAGGGGCGCGCGCTGATGCAGGACAAAGCGGCGGCAGCGGTTGTATTATGGATTGAAAGCGGCGGCGGGGCGGCAATCACGGCGGATGCCATGACGTCGGCTCTGCGCGAACTGGCGAAGGATCGCCCGGTGGTGGCTTATATGAACGCGGTCGCTGGGTCCGGCGGCTATTATGTGGCGACCCCGGCCCACTGGATTGTCGCCCAGCCCGGCACGATAACCGGCTCAATCGGCGTGATTCTGGGCAAGCCCGTGACCGGCGGCCTGTTCGAGAAGCTCAAGATGAACCGGTTAACCTTCACACGCGGGGCGAACGCGACCATCTTCAGCGATGCCGCCCCATTTACCGAGCCGCAGCGGGCGCAGATGCGGGCCAGCATCGAGCACAATTACCAGCAGTTTATCCGGCTGGTGGCGGAAGGGCGCCATATGTCGCTGGAAGCGGTGGACGCCGTGGGCGGTGGCCGGGTGTGGACCGGGCAGCAGGCGTTGGAAAATGGGCTGGTCGACCAGCTCGGTGACCTGCGGGCGGCGCTCGACAAGGCGCGGGAACTGGCGGGTTTGCCGGATCATGTCCCGGCGGTGGTCATGCAGGACAAGCCCAAACCGATGGTGCCGCAGGTGGCCGAAACCGCCAACCCGGCGGCGCTGCTGACGTATATGCACGGGAACCTGTCCGCACTGGATGGAAATATGCTGTGGTTGTTACCCGTTACCTTTGAATAGTCCGTGTTCGCGAGGAGGTGTATGCCATGACGACCTTGTGGATCATCCTGTCTGTTCTGCTATTACCGTTTCAGCAAGCGGCGCAGCCGGGTTGGTGCCCGGTTGAACAGGCCGCTGTGCTGGAAGCCGAAACCTATCCGCTGCTCCGGCAATCCGGCGACCGTATCACTGTGACCTATGCGGATACCGGCGCCATCCTCAGCAGTACGGTGCGCCTTCCCGATGCCCAACATCCCATAGTGAGCGATGATGCCGCCTGGATTGCGTCGGTGGACCATACCAACGAGTTTGACGCGGAGATTGCCATCACCCGTGTCGCCACCAACGAGACGCGGCATCCCGTGCGGCGTGTTGATCTGGCGATGATGCGCAGTGAAGCAGGCGTGGCGGGCTATGGGCCGCTGCACATGGCGTGGATACCCGGCACCCACCGGTTGGCGTTCAGTACGCGGGTTTACTACCGGGGCGATGGCATACACGAACCCATTGCGGATGACCTGTGGCTGCTGAATGCGGACACGGGCGAGATTACGCCCGTCCTGCAACCCGGCGAAGGGGGGCACTTTACGTTATCGCCCGATGGCCGTTTCGCCGTAGTCGAAAATCAGGCGCGGCTGCTGCTGGCTGACCTGACCAATCAAAGCGTGCGCGAAATCGTGCTGGCGAATTATCGTACGATTGGCGCCGGGCATACGTTGATCTATCCGCCCGTGCACTGGCTGCCGGATTCCAGCGGGTTTTTCATCGTCAACGCCACCAGCGATGAGGCAATCATGATGCAGTCGGACGGTGTGGTCGAGGTCTGGCAGGTGTGGGTCGGGGATGAAGCGCCGCAGTTGATCGGGTCGCACACCGCATTCTTCCCGACATTTTCTATCTCGCCGGACCTGAGCAAGGCGGCATACTGGCACACCACTGCACCCCAATCCAACGAACGGACCTTGCTGGTGGCGGACCTGGCAGGGGCGGAAGTCGTCGAGGTGATGACCGCCAATCAGCTTGATTTCGGGCGCTGGCTGCTGGATTCGCAGCATTTTACGCTGACGTTGAACCGCCCGAACGCAGGTCGTGTCACGCTGGTGGCGGACATTTGCGGCACGATACCGCTGGCGCTGCCGGAAGCGCTGGCTCCCTGAAACAGAGACGCACACAGACAGGACGGGGTTTATGGTCAAAGCACTCATCACCGGGGGAACCGGTTTCGTTGGCTCGCATGTCGCGCGTGCGCTGGTCGACGCCGGGCATGAAGTCCGGGTGCTGCACCGCGTCTCTTCAAAGCTCGATGCGCTGGCCGGGTTGGATTACGAATCCGCCATTGGCGATGTCATGGACGAGGATGCGCTGCGGGCGGCGTCGGCGGGCTGCCAGTGGGTGTTCCACATCGCGGCGGTGGCTGATTACTGGCAGGCGGCTGAAGCCTACCTGATGGCGGTCAATGTCGAGGGGACGCGGCGGGTCCTGCGGGCGGGGCGGGAAGCCGGTGTCCAGCGGGTGATTTTCACCAGCAGCGCGGCCTCGCTCGGTTCCCGCGAGGATGGCAGGCTTGTCGACGAATATCTTGATTTTAACCTCAGCCCACAGCAGTTCCCCTATGGCTATAGCAAACACAAGGCCGAGCAGGTTGTACGGCACGCGGTACAGACCTACGGGCAGGATGTGGTGACGGTCAACCCGGTGATTGTGCTGGGGCCGGGCGACCTGAACATGATTTCTGGCCGCTTTGTGACGGAAATGCTGCGCCTGCAATGGACGATTCCGGTAACATCCGGTGGTATCGGCGTGGTGGATGTGCGGGACGTGGCGCGGTGGCAGCTGGCGGCGGCAGAACAGGGTCGCACCGGCGAGCGCTATATTCTGGGCACGGCCAATTATCCGCTGCGGGACTGGTATCGGCTGTGTGCACAGGTCGTGGGTGTGGCCGCGCCGTTTATCCGCGTGCCGGATTTTGTGCTGCCACAGATGGCTACCGCGATTGAAATGCTGCAACGAGCCGGGGTAAAGCTGCCGGTGGATGCCTCGCAGACGCGTATGGCCGGGCGTAACCTCTATTTTGATTACAGCAAGACGCACCGCGAACTTGGGCCGCCGCAGGTCGATATGCGGCAAAGCCTTGAAGATACGTATCGCTGGTATCTGGATAACGGCTACATCCAGCCGCATCGGCAGGCCGATCTGATCACCACGCTGGGCAGGTGGCTGGGGCTGACTGACCAATCAACAGCATAATTTCTGTCTGATTTGGGTTGTTGATGACGTGCGGAAAGCCATCGACCGGTACAAGGGATGCTGCGGGTTGCGCCATGGCATGGCGGGCACGACGTTGGATGCCATGCCCGCCGGTTGGTGGGGTTTACGTATTATTCGGTGCGATGTTCTGGTTGCGATGAAAGAAGTTGGTCGGGTCGTATTTCGCCTTCACCACCATCAGGCGTTCTCGTGTGGCATTGGGGTAAGCGTCACGCACGCGTGCCTCACCCTCATTTCCGACAAAGTTCACATATACAGCGCCTTCGCCCTGGTCCAGCGCGGCAGCAGCGGCAGCGACCCACGCGTTGTGCAGAGCAGCCTCATCATGATCTTCGTACTGGACGATGAAGCTCGCCATGATACGGCTGGAGCGATGGGCAAAGGCGGTCGCCTCGACTGGTATACGCGCCATCGCGCCACCCAGCACCCGAAACTCCGCGATGGTCATGGCTGCGGTCGACGCCTGCACATGATCCAGCATGATCTGTGCGGTGCGTTCATCGATCCGGTCGATGAATTTGGAACGCAGCGCCGTGACCGGGTGAAAATCGGGGTCTTCCGGCCAGTAGATGTCGGGATACGGCATCGGCCCGATCATATCGACAATGGGTTCAGCCAGCCGCCGGAAGGGCGCTACGACGCGTAACCCCTCGTCGGCATCGCCGGTGTAGACCATCATCGCCAGTGTGACGACCTGCCCGTGATAGGCTGCCGGGATAAAGGGCATTGGCGGGGCGGGCATGACGCTGACGATGGTGGATAATTCGTCGGGTGCGGCTTCGGCCTGGGCAGCAAACGCCGCGATGACCGCCGCCGTCGCAGGCAGGATGAGCATCCCCCCGATGATGGTATCGACCTTGTGCAGCTGGTACTTGAAGTGCGTCACAATGCCGAAGTTGCCACCACCACCCCGGATCGCCCAGAACAGATCGGGATGAGTATCGGCGTCGACATGGCGAATCTGACCATCGGCGGTCACGACCCGCGCGGCCAGCAGGTTGTCGATGGTGAGGCCGTATTTGCGGACGAGATAGCCGATGCCGCCGCCCGTGGTTAGCCCGCCGATACCGACGGAGGCGGTGTCACCAAAGCCGGTTGCCAGCCCATGTTCGGCTGCGGCCAGTGTATATTCCCCGGCTGTCAGACCGGCCTCTGCCCATGCCGTGCGCTCCTCAACATTGATCTCAAGCCCCTTCATCTGCGAAAAATCCAGCACAATGCCATCATCGACGGTGCTGAAGCCTGCCAGACTGTGGCCGCCGCTGCGTACCGCCAGTTCCATGCCCGTTTCGCGTGCCAGTGATACGACATGCGAGACGTCCATTGCGTCTGCCGGGCGGACAATCAGCGTTGGATGGCGCACGACTTCGCGGCTTAAACCCATGCGGATACCTTCGTAATCAGCGTCCGCTGCTGTGATGACCTGCCCCCTGAGTACGCCACGCAGGCGTGATACGATCGCGTTTGGTGAGTCGACACGTGTCCCCGTGAGACTGCTGTTGACCAGCGACATATTCCCCTCCTCCTGACCATTGGACATGCTATAGCATTTTCACGTGATGAGCCGCGGAACATAACGAACGAATGACGGAACTTGCTTATCGCCAATGCGGAGGAGGGATTTATCCGCCTTTAGTCGGACGTGACGGGGATAACAGGGTCGTGTTTGAAGGCTGCGGAACTGCCTTCCAGGATCAGCCATATAGGCCAACCAACCCCCCACCTTGTCACCTGGCTGGCCAGCCTGAATTTAGCCTGAGTTTCCCTGTAACTTCGTTCGCCATATAATACAATCATGCCTACTTGACAGCCTCTAGAATAGCGGCTATCCTGAGGCAGAATAAATGTTCTTAAAGGAGAAGTCAGTCATGCCAAGCAAGTATGATCCAAAGCACGAAGCGGCTCTCAACGATATCATGAAAGATGTGAAAGGCGCCGAGCCTGCGAAGATGTTCGGCCTGCCCGTCTACAAGGTCAACGGCAAGATGACCGTGGGCTTGCAGGAAAAAGGCATCATTGTCAAAGTTGGCAAGAAGAAAGCCGATGATATGATCGCCAAAGGCGAAGCGAAAAAAGTCGAGCCGCTGCCGGGTCGTCCCTGGAAAGACTGGGTGCTGCTGACGGGTGACTTTGGCAAGCACAAGGCACTGTTTAAGGATGCCGTTGATCAGGCCAAAAAAGCCAACAAATAGGCACGTACAACGTACTCGATAGAATGTAACCGCAGGGGAGGGTGATAAACTCTCCCCTGTGTATTTATTCCCAGAACCCAACAGGCAGGAAACGAGCATTGAACGACCACGCACAATATGCGGACGAAGACGACGAAATCATCCTCGAAGCCTACTGTGTCCGCTGCAAGCAGACGGTCGAAGTTGAAGAACCTAAGCCGGTATGGACACCGCGCGGCATGCCCGCAACACGTGGTGAATGCCCGGACTGTGGCGGGACGGTCTTTCGGATGGGCGCAACAGACCTGCACGACAAGAGCAAACGCCCCGATGCGGTTCAGGTCGGCGGTGGCAATCGCGCCCGGCTAGCCCGCGACACGGCCTATATCGCCTTTGCCGAAGCCGATGAATCAGTTGCGCAGGCGATTGCGGCGGATCTGGAAAAAAGTGGTATTGCGATCTGGCTGCATGACCAGGGCGACAGCAGCGTTCAATGGGCCGGTGGCGTGCATCCGGCGCTGGCAGAATGTGGCAGCCTGGTCATCATTCTGTCGGCGGCAGCACTGCGAGCGGACGACGTGGAAGCAGCGTGGCATTTTTTCAAAGACAAGCGGAAACCGGTGATCGTGGCGCAGGTCGAGGACGTCGAAACGCCGGACGCCATTCGTCGCAGCCCACGCTTCGATTTTGGCGCGGATTATAAAGGCGCTTTACGCCAGCTGGTGCAGGCATTGTGATCATTTGACGCCGGACCCAGCCTGTGCTTTAATCGGGTTATCGCCCGTAGGCATGAGCGAAGGGCCTTATCCATGACAGTCGAGCGTCATCTACCGCGAGGGCACGATCAGAAGGCAACCCGGCAGCCGCATCCATCTGCCGCGATGGGCAAACTGCCCTTCAGCCCGGCCCGGGATTCGCACAAGAATGTGATGTTCTTGCAGCGCACCATTGGCAATCAGGCCGTCTCGCGTTTGGTAGTCCAGCGGCGGCTGAACCCCCATACCGGCACTGTGATGCGTGAGGAAACCCCTGCCAGCGGCGATGAGATCGTCGAGGAAGTGCCGATTACCCCCTTGCAGGACGTGGAAGTTTCCAAAACTGGTGAAGAACCGCCGGATACGGATTTTGGTCGTGTGGTGACATTGCGTGGTGAAACCACTGCGCATTGGGATCAGAGCACGCACGCCGGGCAGACCTCCAACTTGCAGTTTGCCCGCGCGACCGGCTGTACGGACTGCGCCGAAGACGACCCCTGTATCAGCGTAGCGGCCACCGTGACAGCGGCGTATCATGTCCCGGTTTCTGTCAGCCTGCCTAACCTGGACAGCATGGGCCTCAACGCGTGCGAACGTGAGCAGGCGCAGCACTGGATCGATACGGTGTTGTCCCCACACGAGCAGCAGCATGTCGCCAAGTTCAGCACCTACAACGGCACAACCACCCATACGGTACGCTTTACCAGCTGCAATTCTGCGGCCCAGGAAACCTTGCGCGACCGAGTCGAGTCGATTGTGGATACGGAACATGCCTCGCGCCAGTCATCGGCTCAATCGCAAAGCGATGCGCTCGACCCATTCAATTTCGACTTTGAACTGAATTGTCCAGAGGAGGAAGAAGGCGGCAGCTAAGCCTGCGCCTGATGAGATATCACTTCAAAGCACGCATATTTATCTGCAACGCGCTCATTTTCGGGCGCTGTTTTTTGCTCAATTAGTTGCCTCTTGGTCAGGACAAAACATCATGCAAGAAACTTACTGGTCAGAGCCCCAGGGTACATATGAAGAACGACGCCAGCAGTATCTGGAATACTGCGCGACGCGGGTATTTGACGGTTGGCTGAGTAAATATTCGCGAACCGGTTTCTTTACCCAGATCGCCCGGCTGGAGCTGGGTCAGCAGCCGGTCGATGAGCATTTATTCCGCGAGGCCATCGCCTTTGTCGATTCGCGTGCCGACTGCTGTGACTTCAGCGTGGCCGGGTTGCTGCGGGTGCTGTATCTGTATCACGACAGCCCCCAGATCTCCCGCGAATTGATTGCGGACATCGAAGCCTGTGTGCTGCGCTTCAAGTTCTGGTGGGATGAAGATAAAGGCGACAACCGCCGCTGCTACTGGACCGAGAATCACCAGATCATTTTTCATGCTGATGAACTGCTGGCGGCGCAGTTGTTCCCGGATAAGGTGTTTGAAAATTCGGGCAAGGACGCCGATTATCACATGGAACATTCGCTCCACCTGATCCGGCGCTGGTTCGATTTTCGTGCCCGGTTTGGCTTCAGCGAGTGGCTGTCCAACTGTTACTTCGAGGAAGACCTGCTGGCGCTGGTGAACCTGCACGACTTCGCCCAGCAGCCGGATATTCGGCATCTGGCGAAACAGACCATCGATATGATCATGTTCGAGATGGCGCTGCACACCTGGCGCGGCATCATGGGCAGCACGCACGGGCGCACCTATCCCCGCCTGATCAAGGGCGCGCGCGAAGAAGATGCGTCCAATACCGCCCGGCTGATGTTCGGCATGGGCATGTACAACAACCCGGCCAGCCTGGGGACTGTGCCGCTGGCGACCAGCCCCTATCGCTGCCCGCCGGTCATCGAAAAAATCGCCGCGGATTTGAGCGGGCCGCGTCTGTACCGCGAACGGCACAGCATCAATATTGCCGATGCGCCAAAGCATGGCCTATCGTATGAAGACATGGAAGATGGCCATCTGTTCTGGAGCATTCAGGATTACACGCATCAGAGCATTTACGATCTGGCGCAGAAGACCCGGCAGACGTTCGGCATTATGCTGTATGAGGACTACCAGACCCGCTACGATCAGGTGCTGCAATGGCAGGTGGATGAATATGGCAAGGTGATCGACCCCAATGTCGATTGTCACGGCATGACCGAGGTACATATTCACACCTACCGTACGCCGCATTACATGCTCAGCTGCGCACAGGATTATCGCCCCGGCAAACCCGGCTATCAGCAGCACCCCTGGCAGGCGACGCTGGGGCTGGATGCGGTAGTGTTTACCAATCATCCCGGCTCGAACGATGAGACGTCGCGCCCCAACTACTGGGCGGGTAATGGGATTCTGCCGCGCACAGCCCAGCATCAGAACGTGCTGGTCTGTGTCCATCATGTGCCGTCTGAGGATTCTTTCCCCTTCAATCATGCCTATTTCCCGCGCGATGCGTTTGACGAAGTGATTGAGCGGGGCAACTGGGTGTTTGCCCGTAAGGGGGATGGCTACATCGGGTTGTACTCGCAGCATCCGCTGCGCTGGCTGGCTGACGAAAACAACCGGCATATCGAGCTGCGGGCAGATGCGCCGGATAATATCTGGGTGGTGGAAATGGGCGACCGGGAACAATGGCAGGATTTTGCGCTGTTTGCCGACGCCCTGACGACGACCCCGGTTCAGTGTGATGGCCTGAATGTCACTTATACATCGCCAACGGTAGGTGAGGTCCGGTTTGGCTGGCATGGTGCGTTCCAGGTGGCGGGTGCCGAAGTGGACCTGCACAATTATGCGCGCTTCGATAACCCGTACTGTCAGGCGGAATTTGGCACGAAGCAGTACCAGATTCGCTACGACGGCGAAGAAGCTGTCATGGACTTTGCCGAACTACCGCAGGTGTAATGTTGTGAAGAAAGATGAAGTTCCGCAAGCAATACAGGATGCGGTTGAAGATCAGTTGATGGCAGGCGAAACCCTGTTGTGGGTCGGCCAGCCGAACCCCATGCGCATGGCCCGGCGTCACCTGCTGACTGCCGGGTTCGGGGTGCTCTGGCTGGCTTTGGCCATGTTCATCTTTAGCGGCTTTGGGAGCAATGGCTTTCCTACTATGGGGCCGCGGCCTTTTTCCGGGGTTGGTTCCATTTTTTCGATTGTGCAGCTTGTTTTTATCGGCGTGGGGGTGTGGACGATTTCCACGCCCCTGCGCGATTACCTGAGCGCCCAGAAAACCGTTTATGCCATCACCAACCAGCGGGCGATCATCATTGCCGGGCTGCTGTCGCAGTCGGCCAAGTCGTATGGGGCCAAGCAGATCGAGTTCGTCGAGACGCGGGTGCATGGCAACGACCAGGGCGATGTTATTTTTGACCGCGAAACCACCATCCGGCACAGCTCCAGCCGGTCAGGGTCGCGCCGCGTGACGGTGGAGATCGGCTTTTTTGGCATCGAGCACCCCCGGCAGGTGGAGGCATTGATGCTGCAACGCTTCATCCACATGGAAGCCTGAGGGTGCCCATCGCACTTAATGGTCAGACGCGAGGCCGCCTAACAAATCCTTCACCCCATCCGGCCCGGTGAGTGTCAGCCAGCACATGCCGCCGGGCTGAACATCCAGTTGAAAGCGGAAAAAGGGACAGCACAGTCGCTCATTGGCGATGAAGGTGGCGGCCTGTGCCAGCACGGTGGAGTCGGCGGGCAGGCGAAAGGCGTATCCATGCTCAAGTTCCTGCTTTTCCAGTACGGCGCCGAACAGCGCGTCTGACGCAGCGGCGTGCGCGGCCCGTGCCTCCGTCGGGATAGCCGTCAGGTCACAGACCAGGGTTGGTTCGCGGTTCGATGACATGTCCAGTCCCTCCGTCATCCTGGTTCGAGTAATCAGGCGGGCTTACTGGCGGTGATGCGGGCGCTGAAGATGCGCGGCATACCGTCCTGAACGTCGATGGTTTTGCCGGCATCCACCTTATCAGCGACCTGAATATTGACGAAGCCTGCCTGCTGCATCATGCCGGTGTAGGCTTCTACCGCGATAGCGCCCGTGACACATTCGGCCCATTTCGCGGCGTCGGCGCGCATGGCGTCGCTGAATTCCCCCTCAGTCACGATATCGCTGATGCTGACTCGCCCGCCGGGCTTCAGAACGCGGAATGCTTCGGCAAACACAGCGGCTTTGTCTGGCGACAGGTTAATGACGCAGTTGGACAGAATGACGTCGACGCTGTTGTCATCAACCGGCAGGCTTTCAATCTGGCCAGCGCGGAAATCGACGTTGGTTACGCCCATGCGTGCTTTGGCAGCGTTGGCCTTTTCCAGCATCGCCGGCGTCATATCCACCCCGATGACAGAACCTATGTCCCCGACCTGACGCGCCGCCAGAAAACAATCGATGCCGCCCCCGCTGCCCAGGTCGAGCACCGTTTCGCCGGGGTTCAGGCTGGCGATGCTGACCGGGTCGCCGCAGCCAAGCGACAAACCAGTCACATCGGCGGGCAAACCATCCACCAGGATACTGTCGTACAGGCTGGTGTTGCTGCATCCGCAATCGGAGTTGCAGCAGCTTGAATCCTGCGCGAGGGCCAGGCCGCTGTAACGTTCGCGGACGACGTTATGAATAGGGTTATCGGACATCATGAAACCTCCTATATATTGATATATGTCGATATATCAATGTAAAAAAAGAGCATCAGTCGTGCTCTACAATCGGTATGGATTCAACTGGTACGACCTTTTCGGCGTAGTCCGGCGCGAACGTGCGCACCAGCGTGCCACAGCAGGCCGTCACATAAGCCTGATTGAGTGTGTAAAATCGCTGGCGTCCTTCCTGGCGGATGAGCACCAGATTGGCGTCTTCCAGCTTCTTGAGATGATGGCTTACGGTCGGCTGGTTGACTTTGCCGTCGAGCTTCTCCACCACATCATTGACGCTGAGCCAGACACAGCACAGGTGAGTCATGATTTCCTGGCGAGTCTCGTCGGCAATAGCTTTAGCGAATTGCACTTGATTAATGTTCATAAACTGATTGTATCGACGTTTGTCGATATGTCAAGTGGGTCAACTCGTCCATGACCGGATCAGGGGATTGGTGATATGATACGCTCATGACGTTCCATGACCTTTTTCACCCGGATCACCCTGAGCGCAGCCGGTATCTCACCGGCCTGTTTTCGCTGTTTGCCAGAGATATTGTCCGCTGTTGGGGGGAGGATAAACAGGCCCCCTATGCCTGCCTGGGCAAAGCGACTCTGCGTCAGGCGAAAGCCAACCGTGGCAGCCCGATGGACTTTGCCTTTGAAGATCGCAAAAAGCAGGTTTTTGCGGTCATCATGATTTGCGACCCGCTGGAAGACAAACCACTGGTGGATGCGGAACAGGTTGAACAGTTTCGCACCACGCGCACGTTTGCCGCTTTTCTGGAATCCGCTCTCAACCCGGCCCCATATTCGCTGGCAGTGGGCAGCGCAGATTACCCGGTTGCCGGGTCGATTCTGATCTGGAGCAGCCTGCAATCGAGGAAAACGCGCGCCGTTCTGCGCAAGACCTTTGGTTTTGCCGATGTCCTCTCCGTCGAGAACATCATCGCCGATTTGTTACTCTGGCAAAATCGTGATTTTCAGATGCTGCTGGACCGGCGCGCCGCCTGGAGCCACGAGATGTTCCGTGTCCTGCGCCAGATTAAATAGCTCTGTCATCGCGTGTCCATAACGGCTTTGTCAATTTCATAACGGCTTTCAACGAATACCCGCGCTGATCGGGATTTCAGATTAAAATTGTCGCAGCGTGCCATTCACCAGAGTTGAAATTAGCACCCGAACGCAAAATGTTTTACCTTTTGGTATCACATCCTTATCCCAACAACCTGCACACTGGATTGAACGACAGTGACCGACTATTCAATGAGAACGATTACCGCACAACTGAGTTCTGGTAAGTCAAACCCTGCTCCGAGCGTAGAATGCTGGATTCCGGCGACAAATCCGCATGGTGTCGGGTTGATCATTTTGCCCGGTGGTGGGTATCAAAACCTGGCGCAACACGAAGGCGCGGGCTATGCAGAATTTTTCTGTCAGGCAGGGATTGCCTGTTTTGTGGTGACGTACCGGCTGGGGTCGAATAATCACCGGCATCCGGCGATGCTGGAAGATGCGCTGGCCGCAATCGAAACCATACGCACAAATGCGGGTGAGTACGGCATTGACCCCGAAAAACTGGGCATTATCGGATCGTCGGCTGGCGGACATCTTGCCGCACATACACTGACGGCGTGGCATCAGTATGCAAGCGATGTTTCGCTGCGGCCCAGTTTTGGCATATTGTGCTACCCCGTGATCCTGTCCAGCGGCCTGTACGCCCATGCCGGTTCGATGCGTAACCTTGCCGGGGAGTCTCCATCCCCCGCGTTACTCGATTCCCTGTCATGTGAGAAACAGGTTTCAGATCAAACCCCACCCTGTTTCCTGTGGCACACCGTCGAGGATGAGTCCGTTCCGGTAGAAAACAGCTTGCAGTTTGCCAGCGCGCTGCGACAACATCAGGTGCCGTTTGAACTGCACGTCTTCCCGAAGGGTCGTCATGGGCTGGGCCTGGATACGCCGTTTGATTGGGCAAATGCTTGCTTACGTTGGATCGAGGAAACGACACAGGGATAATCGTCCGCGTGTTGTTTCATATCTGCTAAGCAGTGTCCGGGAGTCGTGTGAATCGATTTTCGTGTGTACAAGTAACGTATACGGGTTAAGAAAACAATCTAGTAACAGATTGAACACCTCACCCCCGTCTCGCTGCGCGATCCACCCCCTCTCCATTCATGGACAGGGGAAAGACACCCGTAGGTTGGCAGGGGTAAGGTAAAATTAACGATCACAAATTGAAATGCAACCCAACGTAAGCCCATCGTCTCGCACAGTAACTGTTTAGAAACCAATCACCGGTTATCCGGAACGGGCGTTAAATAAACAAACGGCTACGCAGCAGGATGGATGCGGGCTCCGCCTTTGGGTGGATGTTCGTCTGCGTTATTTCTCTTACCCTCAATAGCAGGTGAGCGATAAGAGGGTATGCATGGGATACGCACAGGCCACGAACGATATTCACGCACCAATCGAAGCGGTGTGGGACGCCCTGAACGACATCAACCAGACACCAGCATGGGTGGAAGGGTTGGAACGGGCCGAGGTGATTACGCCACCGCCCTATGGCGTGGGGACGATCTATACGGATTACAACCGGCTGGGGCCGTTCCTGCAAGTAACCAACTGGCAGATTACGCGCTTCGAGCCGTATGCTCAACAGGTCCACGAATCCCAATCGCGGGTGCTGCCTTCAGCTATGACCCTGACGCTGACGGCCATACCCGAAGGGGCAAGGCTTGATATGGCGGTGGATTACCGCTTCTTGCCCCGTTTCGGTATGATGGGACGATTGCTGGAAAAATGGGTGATGAACCGGCTGCTGGCACAGGTGCTCAAACAGAATCAGGTTAATCTGAACACGTACCTGCGCCACACGGGCTAAAGATTTTGCAGCATTTCCTGGCTGTTGTTTGCCGGGTCCACCCCGATAAACACACCCGTGATGATGCCATTTTCATCAATGATGAAGCTTGACCGGCGGATGCCTGTCCGCTCGATTTGCTGACCGTCGCGTTCGGACGTATAGGTCTGCCATACGCCATACGCCTCGGCAATTTTACGCTCATGGTCGGCCAGCAGTATGAATGGCAGGTTGTACTTGACCTTGAACGCCGCCTGCTCCTCGACCGTATCCGGGCTGGCACCCAGGATGATGGCGTTTTTAGTCGCAAACTCGCTGTAGTTGTCACGAAAAGCGCAGGACTGGATGGTGCAGCCGGGGGTATCGGCTTTCGGGTAGAAATAGAGTACGACGCGCTTGCCCTTGAAGTCTGACAATTTGACTGTTTCGCCGTTATCAGCCAGTACTTCAAAGTCCGGCGCGGCCTGACCCGCTTGCGGAACCAGCATCTTGATCTTCTCCTGAGAATGCAAAGTCGCTCGATACTACAATGACCAGCCCGGAACTGCTAGAGCCAGCCGTACTATTTTGAGGTATATATAGCACAGAACCAGAGGAGAAGAAAACATGGCTACCGAACCCACGCATCCTGTCGCCGTCTGGCATCTGGCGGAAATGGCCGCCCAGCAGCAGACCGCATTCAATGAATTTTTTCGCATACCCGCGCTGAGCCTGGAAATTTACAAGCTGCCCGCGGGCGGTGTGGATGGACAGAAACCGCATAACGAAGACGAAGCGTATTATGTGATCAGCGGCAAGGCCAAAATTGACGTCGAAGGCGATGTGCGGGCGGTTGCACCGGGCGATCTGATTTTTGTTGCCGCCAAAGCGCACCACAAATTTATCGACATCGAGGAAGATTTGACCGTGCTGGTAATTTTTGCGCCTGCTTTTACCGGCAACCCGGAATAAAAAATCCCCCGGCGTTGCTGACCAGGGGATTGAAACTGCATCGTGCTTAGCCGAGGGCGTCGTAACCGGGGCCTTCGGTGAAGAAATCGTAATTGGGCTGAATATCTTTGGTCAGGTCGACCACCGTACCCGCATCCGGGGTGGTGCGCTGCTTGGTGTCGAAGGGCAGGATTTCCTGCGTGCCGTCCACCACATATTCCGAAGGAACTTCTTCTTCAATAAAGATGGCTTCGTACGGGCATTCCGGAATGCAGGCACCACAGTCGATGCAGGTATCCGGATCGATGAAGTACCACGGCCATTCGTCTTCCGGCTGGCCGGGGACAATGCATTCAACCGGGCAGACTTCCACGCAGGCGCCGTCTCGCAGGCAGAGACTGGTAATAATATGCGTCATTTGACTAACTCCTTGGACTATTGTGTTGGGGTACACTGATTTTAGAGTCAATGTAACGCGGATTTCCGGTAGAGTCTGGTACTTTTGTTGGATTATGAAAAACAGGTTTAACACCAATTTGCCGGATTATTTCCCGCAAGAAGCATTGGATTAACCCCGGTTAAATTATAACGGATGGCCGGGTGTGATGTCGTGCATCGGCATGGTGTTGCTTTCGGCGAGGTATTCCAGCCCTTCGCGGTCCGCGATATAGACATGCCGCCCCTTGCGCACCAGCAGCCCGGCGTTGAGCAAGCCGCGCAGCGCCCGTCCGACAACCTCACGCGTGGTGCCCAGAATAGAGGCGATTTCCTCCTGTGTGAGCGCGGTGGGGGTTTCGGCGATCTGGTCGGCGTAGGTGCTTTCGTGCAGGAACAGCTTGGCCAGCCGGGACGGAATCGACCGAAAGGTCATGTCTTCCAGCCGTTCGATATAATCCCGGTTCACACGGGCCAGCGACTGGACGTAATTACTGAGCAAACCGGGTTCGCTTGCCATCAGTTCCAGCAGCTTGTCGTGGCTGATTTGCAGCATTTCGGCACTGGTGACAGCGACCGCATTGTAGGGGTTTGGTCCGCCATCGACGGCGGCGACATCATTGAAGGTCGAATAGGGGCGCAGCAGACTGAGGGTGTGCAGGCGGCCTTCACTGCTGACCCGGTAAATGCGGACCAGACCATCCAGCACCACATGAAACCCCGCACATTCGCCATCTTCGAAGAAGATATCTGCCCCGGCCTGATAGGTGCGGTAGTGCGCAGCCTTCTCGATGCGCGCCAGCCCTTCCGCGTTGATGCCGGCGAAATGGGGGATACTATCCAGTTGAAAGCCCATCACTTCATACTCAGCGACTCAATAATTGAGCAACAACAATCATGGTGACAAACAGGATGCCGGCCAGTGCGCCCATGCTGCGCAGGTCGGCCAGCACATAAGTATATTGCTGGCGAAGTTGATCGGGCGTTACGGTTTTAGTTGGGCTTGCCAATCGCTCGGCGATTTCCGCCTGGGTCAGTTGCGTAGCGTCGACATCTTTGTCGCGGCGGCGTTTGCGGCGCTGGGCCGGTGCGGGTGCGGTGGCACGTGTGCGGGCAGCTGGCACCTCGGCGGCTTCAACAAGCTCGGCTTCCGCTTCAGGGATGTCTTCCGGTTCTTCGGGTTCCATGCCGGCTTCGCGGCGGGCACGGGCCAGCGCTTCCGGTGGCAAATTGGGCTGCGAGGACTTTTTGCGATTGCGACGTTTCGACACTGAAAGCTCCCTTATGTACTACCGACGCGGCTGGCAAATACCACGATACGCTTGTTGTTCACCATATAAGGATAGCAGGAGATGAGGGTTGCGGTAGGGTCAGACGTGGATTCCAGCACATGAACGTCGTTGGGGCCGACGATCTCCCAGCCGTGAATCTCGTAGGTATAGATGGCACGTCGCGTCTGAACCTGGAACTGATCACCCGCTTCGAGCTGGTCCAGGTGCCGGAACAGCTCGCCATAAATATCGTTGTGCGCGTTCAGCACCAGATTACCGGACTGGTCGCCGGGGTTCACGCCGTTGAGCAACTGGCCGACCCCCTGCTTCAGCGCTTCCCAGTCGGCCCCCTGCACCACCGTCTGGTCGAGGTTTAGTTTGGGGATAATCAGGCGCAGGGCGGTGTCGTCGGTCTGTGGCGGGCGGTTGATGACCGGCTGGAAAAGCTGGCTCTGGACGATCGGTTGCAGGTTCGCCGGGATCTCGTTGAGGTTTGGCTGGGCACCATGGGGCGAGTTCGGCGGGGTATGACCGCCGGGCAGCACCACATTGTCGATGCGCAGCACCGGGGTGGGCGCGATCGTGGGCAGGGCCGCTGAGCGCTGTTCTTCGGCCATCCGCTGTGCTTCGGCGGTTTCACGCTCGAGCATACCCAATGACTGCACCAGGTTGTAGCCCAGATACACCAGCCCTACAACAGCTGCGATCTCGACCAGCAGCAGCGCCTGGTTCACGAAGCTCTTCCAGAAACGGTCACGGTCCGGGTCATGCCGCGCTGGCTGATCCGGCGCGTCGACAAAACGCGGAGCGAGTTCTGCGTCGGGCGCGGCAGTGCGGCTGCTGGCCTGTGCGGTCGCCAGCACGACCGATTTGGGCGGGTGCTGCTTGCCATTCGGAACGGTGGGTTCCACCGTGCGTCCGCTGCGCCGCATACGTTCAAGCTTACTCTGGCGCTCCGCGCGCCGTTTCACCGCGAGGATACGCTCCAATTCTTCAACGGATAATTCTTCGACAGTTCGTTTATCGCGCATAACTACTCTGGCAAATCCACCACTTTAATTTTTCTATTCTAGCCCATAGTACGCATTTCAACACGCTGTACAAGATGAGAAAATGGATGGAATGCCCTGCGGGAATCAAAAGAGGCGAAGCAGGCTCCGCCTCAAGTAGACTGAATAGCGCGCGGATCAGGCGCGAACGACGTAGGTCTGCGCAATTTTGTCGTGCCAGCCCTGGCTGTTCGCATCGAATAACGCCCAGATCCAGCCCAGCAGAAGTACAAATGAATTGATGTAGTAGCCGATGTAGCGGAGGATGGCGTCGCCGTCACTCAGGTCGCTGCCATCTGTTTTGATGACGCGGATATTCATGATTTTCTTGCCGGGTGTCTGGCCGTTCTGATGGGTGAGGAAAAACCAGTAGTAAGCCAGCCCGACAATGAAGCTGACCCCGCCGCCGGCCTCGCGGCCAATGCCAACTAGCAGGCTGCCGACTATGGCCAGAATAATACCGTCGATGAAAATAGCGATGAAGCGAGTGCCGACAGTAGCCAGCTCATAACTTCCAACCGTTTTTGCCATAATGTGTTACCCCCTAAAATAATATTTAACTCTACTGAGTATACGCCATTATTGCGCATAGGGGGTTGCTGCGTCTGGCAATTCGCTTATAGCGGCATGTGGCTAACGGGCAAAGCGCTGGGCGGACCGGATGCGCGCTTTGGCGGCGACCACTTCGCGATCCTTGGGTGGTGCGCTGGTTTCCAACGAATCAAGCAGTTTCTGCGTGGCCGCAGCGATTTCCTCCACAGCGGCGAGGAAGGCTTCTTCATTGGCTTTGGAGGGCTTGGTATACCCGCTGACCTTGCGCACGTATTGCAGCGAGGCGGCGCGCACCTCGTCATCGGTCACGGGCGGTTCAAAGTTGAATAGAGGCCGGATATTCCTGCACATTAGCTTTTCCTCAAATAAGCCACAGCGTTAGTTGATTAAATTTAAGCACGTTTGTTCTGATCTGGCAAGCGTTGGCTGTGGTCGTTTGATCGTAACACATTTGTGCTATTTTGCGGTATGCTAGAGGTTCATGCCGGATAAGGTACCGAGATCATGAATCAACCTGTTATCAGCGCGACCGCGCTGCGAAACCTGACCGAATGCCAGCGCCGCGTCTGGCTGGACTATCATGGTGACGCGCAATTGCGCAGCCCCCTCGCCGCTGATGTGCGCCGACGGCTGGCACGTGGCATCCTGCATGAAGATGTCATTCAGGAAACGATGATCGGCCCGGTGGATGTGCTGCCGACATTGTCGTGGGCAGACGCGCTCCGGACGACGCGTGATCTGATGGCGCAGGGCGTCCCCGCGATTCGGGGTGCGGTCTTCGAACAGACACTGGATCTGCCCCAGCCGGTGGTCGTGCGTGGTCAGGTCGATTGGTTGCTGCGCGTGTCTCAGCCATCTGATCTGGGGCGCTGGGCCTATGAGCCAGTGGAGGTCAAGCTCTATCAGGACATTGCTGAAGCTGACCGCTTGCAGCTCGATTTGTATCTGTGGCTGGTGGCGCAAACGCAGGGTGCCGAGACGGTGGGCTGGTTCTGGCTGGGACAGGATGCCAACGGCGCGCCGCGTCATCAGATCGAGCATGTGCTGCGTCCGGAGCCGTTGTTCGCGGCGTTGCAATGGCTGGCCGGGGCTTTGGACGAGCAAAACCCGCCGGATGTGTTTCTCACCTCGCACTGCGATCATTGTCACTGGCTGGCAGCCTGTACCGACCAGGCCCGCCAGTCGCACAATTTCACCCTGCTGCCCACGCTCAAGCGGCAGACCCGGCAGCATCTGTGGGAGGCGGGTATCCGCACTTTTGAGGAGATCGCCGCCATGTCCCCCAGCGAGTTGCAGCGCTTTTACGGCATTGGCAAAGTCAACGTGCACGACATCATCAGTCTGGCGCAGGCGTTTGCCAGTGATTCGCCGGTATGGCGTGCGGATTTCCCCGAAACGTTGTCTCAGCCGGGCATCATGCTCGACCTGGAAACCGACCTGACCAACGGCTCACCCTGGTGCTTTGGCTGGCAGGTGGCGGGCGAACCGGTGCAGATCGTCGTGGTGGCACGCTATGCGGAATCTGGTGGCATCAAACTGCCGGGCGATCTTGGCGTTACGCTGGTTGAGGACAGCGACGTGGGCTGGGAGATGCTGGCTGATGCAGCACAGCGGGTGCCGGGGCAGATTTACCACTGGACCGATTTTGACCGGGCGGCGCTGCGCAAGACCGCGCCTCGACGCATTGTTGACCATCTGGACGACCGCATGCACGACCTGCACCGCACCTTCAAAACGACGGTGACGCTGCCCATCCAGAGCACCAGCATCAAGGTGGTTGGGGCGCATCTGGGGTACAACTGGCCGGAGGGTTCCAACGCTTTCGCCGCCTGGGATGACTACAACCGCTGGCTGCTGGATGGCGACGCCTATGCGCTGGCGCGGGCCTGTGCCTACCAGAACGCCGACGTCGAAGCGCTGGATGTGGTCTGGCGCTGGCTGCAAACCCGTACCTGAACGGAAATACGGGCCGCTATCGGCAATGGACTAACGACTCCAGGCGTCTCCATGCCTGCCAGACCGGCTCAACGAGGGCGTTGAACACACCATCTGCCTCGGATCACTCATCGTTTTGAACCGTCGCTTTCACCCATTGATCCACAAGCTGGGTCAGGGTGGCCTGCTGCGCTTGGATTGACGGCATATCCCGGAACGTCACCGTCCCGCGGTCACTTGTCACCCATTGTATAAGGCCGCTTGTATCCGCGAAGACAAACCCATCATCCGCTTTGGCTTTGGCACCCCGGTGGAAGATGAGCTGGATGCGGTCGGTCGGGTGTAATTTGAACGTCACCCGATCCTCCCCGCCATAGCAAAAGCTGGGCGCATTCCATTTGATATGCTCCGTGATCTGCGGATTGGCGTTTTGGACAATCGCCCGCAGCGCGTCAATTTCCGCCTTCAACGGGTGTTCAAGCCTGTCCATAAACTGGCGGACGGTTTCGGCTGGTTTGGGCACGTCATTCTCCTATTTGACGACTCGGTAGCGCAGGTGAGTCACGCCGACGTCTGCGGTCACATCTGTGATGTCGAGTTCGATGGGTTCGATGCCGAGATATTCAAACAGCCGCACGCCCTCACCCAGCAGCACCGGCACCAGGTCAATGCCAATTTCGTCCAGCAGGCCCAGCTTCAGGCACTGCCGCGCGACATCGGCGCCGCCCACGCCGATGGTTTTGTCACCCGCGATCTTTTGCGCCTCGGCGACTGCCTTTTCGATGCCATCGGTCACGAACGTGAACGGCTCCTTACCAACCCATTCCTGCGGCGGATGGTGCGTAACGACCACAATCGGCACATCCAGTGGATGTCTGCCGCCCCACGCGCTTGCGGCGTCAAACATCCCACGCCCGGAGAGGATTGCACCGATGCCATGCGCCATTGCTTCACGCTGCTCTGCGCCGGTTTCGGTCAATTTCAGGTCGAGTTCTTCCTTGCCGATGGTCGCCTTCACAGCCTGTGTGCCCTGGAACATCCATGCAAAAACCCGGCTGGTATCGTCATCCGGTCCCGCGATGAAACCATCCAGCGACATCGAAAACCCTGCCCCAACTGTACCCATGATGACTGCCCTTTCGTGTTTGATGACGCGATATCGTCTGCGAGTGGGTAAGCAACCCGCACCCGCTATCTGACTGACGACTCGAAACTATCGACTGATGACTGTATGGTAGTTATTTATGGGTTGGGTGTCTTGTACAGAATGGCAAGAAGGCGGGGCTACATATAATTGGGCGGGGGTTTTGCCGACGAAGCGCTTGAGCGAGCGCGTCAGATGCGGCTGGTCAAAGTAGTCGAGCATATCGACGGTATCGAGGATGGAGACTCCCTGTTCCAGCAGAGCCGCCGCCTGCTGGGCGCGTTCGTACTGGCGGATATGATTCTGCGACAGGCCGGTGGCGTACTGAAACCGGTGGCGCAGCGTGCGCGAGGACATGTCCGGCGGCTGATCTTGCAGCGTGGGATGGATGACCGGGTCCTGCACCAGAATCTCTTCGCGGACGAGGCGATTCACGAAGGTTTCGGCATTTTCATGGTTGGGGAACTGCCATGCAGACCCCTTCAGCCAGAACGAATTGCTGGCTGCGCCCGGCAACGGGATTTCGTTGTTCAGTAATTTGCGAGGTGGCAGGTGGGGGAAGTAGGTGCCGAGCTTTAGCTTGATCCACACAATTTCGCCACCTTCGCCCCATTCCACCAGCCCGGCGCTGGTCCATGGCCCGACAACCCGTAACTGGGTCTGGCCGCCATGTTTGAGGACGACCATGTGCCAGTGAATCTCGGACGGGCGAATCGTCGAACCGGCGCTGAGCGTGTAGCCATCCGACACCGTTTCGATGTAGGGGGAGTCGGAGGGATGGTCTGTGGCGACAATCGTCATGCAGTTAACCTGCCAGAAGCTGGTTCACAATAAGCTGATTTAAGCACGTTTGTTCTGTTTTTGCAAGTGGGGGTCGTTCATTAAATGAATTACTTAGTGCTTGGGAATGTTCGTAGGGGCGCGACAAAATTTCCTCGCATTTATCCTGGGGGTGCAGCAATTTTTGCCACAGAACATGTAGGGGAGGGCCGACGTGCCCTCCCGCATGCTTGTGGATTGCCTATTCGTGCGGCACGTAGGTGAGGATGGCGACGCCGCTGCTGGTGATTTTGCTGCGCACCAGTTTAAAGCGCTTGAGGTCGTCACCGTCCCCAAACAGGCGTTTGCCCTTACCGGCGACCACCGGGTGAATCAGCGGGATAAATTCATCCACCAGTCCTAGCTGAATCAACGAACGGACAAGGCCGGGGCTGCCACTGATGCTGATGTTTTTGCCGGGCTGTGCCTTCAACCGTTTGATTTCTGCCGTCGGGTCGCCCTTAATCAGGTGGACCGTGTCGTAATCGCCCCATTCCACACTGTCCAGGGTGTCGGACACCACATACTTGGGCGTGTTATTGATGAAAGCAGCGAAGTCCAGGTCCTGCTGGGCATTGGGCCAGTAGTCCTTCCACTCCTCATATGTCACGCGCCCCAGCAGCAGCGTGTCTACCTGGCTGAGTTGCTCCATCATCTCGGTGCCCATGTCTTCGTCAAAGGCATCGAACTGCCATTGATCGGGTGATTCGGCGACGCCATCCATCGAAACGAACAGACTTGCGATCACTTTTCTCATATTGCTCCTCCTTGAGCCATGCTCGGTTAATTGGCTTGTCGCTGACCTGCGATACGTCCAGGCGACCAGATATTTTGTTTGGTTGTAGGTTGTGATTTCGTGACGCGTGATGACTATTGGCTGAGTTCCGCCAGCAGCTGTTCGAGGCGATCCCATGTCTGGCCCATACCTTCGACCATGCCCATGTTCAGCACCGTCTCCAGGTCTTTGGCCGATGGATAGCGGGCGTGGTTGATCAGCCTGGTTTTGCCATCGAGGTCGGCAAAGGTCAGGGTGACAAGCGGTGCCGGCGCCTTCTCATTCGGGTTGCCGTCCTTATCAGCGAAGTAGTCGGTATAGACGATGCGCTCTGGCTGCACGATTTCGTGGTAGAAGGCTTTGCCCCATGATTCTTCGCCGTTTGGCCCCTGCATACAGTACAGCCATGTACCGCCGATGCGGAAATCCAGCTTGCAGACCGGCAGGGTCCAGCCCTCGATGCCCCACCAGTGGACCAGATGTTCACACTTCGAAAAGGTCTCGAACACCAGCGGACGCGGCGCATTGAAGACGCGCTCCACCCTGAATTCATGATCGGACGGTTGTGTGAAGGAATTATTGGTCGGGTTCATCCATGTTCTCCATTGACTGTAACTGCTGAAGATAATCATCCAGACGATCCAGGCTTTCTTCCCAGATGTTCTGGTATTGTGCCACCCACTCCGAAACTTCTTTCAGCGGGGCCGCTTCCAGCCGGCAGGGTCGCCATTGGGCCTTGCGCCCCTGGGTGATCAACCCGGCCCGTTCCAGCACTTTCAGATGCTTGGAGATGGCTGGCAGGCTGATGTCGAACGGCTCGGCCAGTTCATTGACAGTAGCTTCGCCCTGGGCCAGACGTGCCAGAATGGCCCGGCGAGTCGGGTCTGCCAGGGCAGAAAAGGTTGCGCTCAGTGTATCTGTAGACATGATATTGTATTAAACCAATTGGTTAATTAACCTACAAGTAAAATACAACATTTTTGGAAAGATGTCAAGCGATTTGGGTACATTTGTTCGAGGGATTACTGATTGGTGCGGGGGAGCTAACGAAATAGAAGAACGTAGTCAGGAGGCGAGATAGACCCCGCCCCTTATAGTTTTGTCCGCCTACATAGTGCGAGCAGTTTGTTCCACTGCTAATCAGCCTGCGGCAGCGGAGCGTCGAGAAACGGTTTGATGATTGGCAGCAGCAGGTCGGTGCGTTTCAGGATGGTGAAGTGCGAGACGCCCGGCAGAATGTGTTGGCGGAATCACAAGGAGACGTCTGGCACAAAAACGACACCCCCTAAGGGGAAATGATCAGGCGGTGTTATCGCCTTCGTCGGCAAACGAGAGTCCTTTTTCGCTCAGAGCTTCGCGCAGGATGCGGATCGCTTTCGGCCCGACCCCATGCAGTTGCAGCAGATCATCGCTGCGAACTTCCGTCAATTGTTCCAGCCGTGTATAACCCGCCGCAGTGAGCGCCCGTTGGGCCGGTGCGCCGATTTCGGGCAGGTTGCTCTCAGCTTCATGTGCCATGATAAAAAATCCTTTTGATCAGATCGTGCTGGATACCTGTTGTATCAGTATTGCCAGCAAATCGCTATCCACCGCCTGACCTTGGTGAATCTTGAGCATCTTGCGGTCGCCGTTTTTCGAGGCTTCGAACATGCCCTCTGGCGTTTCGAGCGCCTGTGCATTAAAAATGGTCACGCTCACCCAGCCCTTCGCCGTACCCATAACCACCGCATAGTGACCATTCAGGCTATTGGCGGGGACAAATCGCCCGGACTCGATTGCGGTTATATTTGGTTGAGAGATGATAACCTTCCCGGTCAATCTTTCTGCCTGACCCGTGATGATGGCCCTTATTTTGCCCGCCAGACGGTGGCGTACTTTTTGCGATACCTGGCGTCGGTTTCCGTTTCGATCAGCGCCAGCGCCGTTTCGCGGATACTGTCATCGGGCGCAGCGTCGTACAGGTGACGCAGCCCCTGAAGAATGTCATAGCGGATCAGCGTGCTGTTCTTTTCCGTGCCGCATTCGGCAAAGCGCTGTTCGAGGCCATCAATCAACTGCCGCTTCTGCGCGTCCCCGGCCAGCCCGACCTTCCAGATGGCTTGCAGGGCATGGCGGGCGGTCACGAAACGATCATCCCGCGTCACATGCAGCAGGGCGTCGAAGTCGTTCAGCATCCGGCCTTCGGGGTCGCTCTTTGCCAGATTTGCCAGAAGCTGTGCGGCGTGCGCCCGCTGGCGATTATCCTTATGTGTCAGGTCAGCGACCATGTGATCCCACAGGCTATAGGACCAGTCCACCGGCTGCTCGGTGGCGGCCATCAGCGCCATAAATCCCTGGCTCTGGCGCTCACGGTCATTCGATAGCAGATCATCAATGTGTGTCTGTATTTCCGGGTTCATGTTGAATTCCTCAGTCATGATTCGCTAAGCCACCTCATAGCTCAGGAAAACCACCCCAGAGCCAAAGTGCTGTGTTTCGACCAGTTTCAGATTGGTGCGTTGGGGCACATTGGGCAAAAACGGTGTGCCGCTGCCCACGATGACGGGATGCACATAAACCTCGACGCCATCGACAAGACCCTCTGCCAGAAACGCCGCTGCCAGCGTTGCCCCGCCGACGATCATATCCGCACCGGGCTGCGCTTTCAGCCTGCGCACTTCCTCGAAGATGTTATCGCGTACCAACCGCGTGTTGTCGCCAACCTGCTCCAGCGTTTTCGAAAAGACGACTTTGGGAATCTGCTGCCAGATACGGGCATACTCAACTTCAAAGTCCGGCGCATCCGGGTTCTGATCGGCAGTGGGCCAGTGGGCGGCCATTGTCTCGTACAGGCCTCGCCCGTACAGGAAGGTGCCGATTTTGCGCTCCCGGTTGTTCACAAAGGTATGCAGCTCAGCGTCGATGATGGCCCAATCCAGACCGCCATCCGGCCCCGTGATATAGCCATCCAGCGACGCCATCATGCCGTAGATTATTTTTCTCATCGTGTTCTCCCCGTTATCGGGATGTGGTTTGTAACATTGCTCATTCGATCAGTTTAGACCATATGTTCGTGTTCGGCAACAAGGTCATCATTTTGTTCGCCATCTATAGATTGATCAGCCGGAATATTTTCTAAAAACCTAAAGAATAGGGGTTGCAATAGAACATTTTTTCTAATATAATTTACGCAACTTACAAGTTTCACATGGGAGGCGGCGCTTGAACAGAAGCAGCACCAATCACAGAGAAATACAGCCCGGCAAATATGCCATCGAAGTACACAATCTGCGTAAGTCTTATGGCAAGACGGAAGTGCTGAAGGGGATCAGCTTGCAGGTTGAACGGGGGAAACTGCTGGCATTGCTCGGCCCCAACGGCGCAGGCAAGACCACGACGATTCGTATTCTCGCTACTTTGCTGCGCATGGATTCGGGTACGGCCACCGTCTTTGGCCACGATGTCGCGCGCGAACCGGATGCGGTGCGCCGCCGCGTGAGCCTGACCGGACAGTTCGCATCGGTCGATGATGAACTGACGGGCATGGAAAACCTGATTCTGGTGGCTCGGCTGCTGGGGTATTCGTGGCGGCAGGCAAAGGTGCGCGCCAACGAACTGCTGGGCGCATTTGATCTGACCGAAGCGGCGGACCGTCAGGTGAAACATTATTCCGGCGGGATGCGGCGCAGGCTCGATATTGCCGCGAGTATCGTCGTTAGCCCGGACATCCTCTTTCTGGATGAGCCGACATCGGGGCTGGACCCGCGCAGCCGGCGGCAGGTGTGGGACATCGTGCGCACGCTGCTGGCATCGGGCACTACGGTGCTGTTGACCACCCAGTATATGGAGGAAGCCGACCAACTTGCAGACCGGATCGTGATTATCGATCATGGGCGGGTGATCGCCAATGGCACGATTGGCGAGCTGAAAACCTCGGTTGGCGCAGGCACGGCGCGCGTGCGGCTGCACGACCCGGTCCACCGTCCGCTGGCGGAACAGATTGTCTCCCAAACCCTCGACGTACCGGTGAACCTCGAAGCTGACCCGGCGGCGCTGTCCGCCCAGGTTGCGAACCCGGAACGCGTCGCCGATACCCTGACACAGTTATCGCAGGCGGGTATTGCGGTGACGGATTTTTCACTGGGCCAGCCCAGTCTGGATGAAGTGTTTCTGGCATTGACCGGCCAGCCTATTGAAGATGAGACACAGACGACAGAGGAGATTTCGGCATGACCGCCACACCAACCACCCTCACACCCACACCCGAACAGGCGACCCTGCAAACGGCGCTTGCCAACCGTTCCCGGCCTTCTCGTCCGAATCCGCTGGATGCCTCGCTGACGCTGGCATGGCGCGCGATTCTGAAGATCAAGCATGTGCCGATGCAGTTATTTGATGTCACCATGTTCCCCATCATGATGACGCTGATGTTTACTTTTCTGTTTGGCGGCGCGCTGGCGGGTTCCGTCGGCGAGTATTTGCAGTTTCTGCTGCCCGGCATTCTGGTGATGACGCTGGTCATGATCTCGATGTACACGGCGGTTGCGCTGAACACGGATATTTCCAAAGGCATTTTTGACCGCTTCCGGTCGCTGCCATTCTGGCGGCCTGCGGTGCTGGTCGGCGCGCTGCTCGGTGATAGCGTGCGCTATACGCTGGCTTCGCTGGTGGTGATTGTGCTGGGGCTGATTCTGGGTTTCCGGCCCGGCGCGGGCATCGTCGGTGTGGTGCTGTCGCTGCTGCTGATCCTCACGTTTGCCTTCAGCCTGTCATGGATCTGGACCACGCTGGGGCTGCTGATGAAGACGCCAGAGTCGGTGATGGGTGTCAGCGCGATGGCGACTTTCCCCCTGACCTTTGCCAGCAACATTTTTGTGGACCCGGCAACCATGCCATCCTGGTTACAGGTGTTTGTCAATATTAATCCGGTCAGCCACACAGCAACGGCGGTTCGCGGCCTGATGCACGGCACCGCCACCGCCGATCAGATCGGCTGGGTGCTGCTGGCCTGCGCGGCTTTGATCGGCATCTTTGGCCCGCTGACCATGTACCTGTATCGCAATAAGAACGCGCGTTAGCCAGCGATGATGATGCCACGCGGATTGTGTGCTGATCGGGTCAATGGGAGGGGGCAGGCTGTGAAACAGGCTGTCATCAGGGAACAGGTTATCGAACGCAACATCTGGATTGATAGGCCGCGCGAACGAGTCTGGGCAGCGGTGACAGACCCCGGCCAGATCATGCACTGGTTTGCGCCGGATACGGCTGCTGTGCCGGTGCGACAGGATGAAAATGGCAAGTTGACGGTCTACGCTGGCGATATGGCGATTGACATCGCAGTGATCGAGGTGTGCGAACCGCCCCGCTATTTCACCACGCGCAGCCTGCCGGACCGGGTGCTGACCACGCGTTACTGGCTAGATGAAGTGCGCGGTGGCACGCAGGTGACAGTCCGCATGGGTGGGCTGGAGGCCCTGCCACCGGAGGTCCGCCAGCAGCATCTGGAAGTGGATACGGTAGGGTGGGAGCAGGCGCTGAAGAATCTGGAAGCCTATGTCTGTGGCCTGCCGGTGCCGTTTCCGCAGGGTTTTTGACAGGGCTGATCTGTCTGCTGTGGGAGGGGACCACCCCTCCCGGTTGTTTATCGGCTTAGCTCTCGTATGAGCACAGGACGCGTGCCGGGCCTTCCAGCGAATAGGTTCCGGTGCGTGCGGGGATCAAAGCGGTTTGGCCTTTGACCAGTTGCAGCCGGGTTTGCCCCGCCTTGACGGTTGCGGTGCCGTCAATACATGTCAGGATATGAAACTGCTGCTGGCCGGTATCCAGTTCGATGCTGGCATCGTGCGGTTCGGTCAGCTGATACAGCAGCGTGGTGAAGTAAGCAGACCGGACAATGTCGACGGTCTGGCCCGTCTTGTCGCCTGTGTGAACAATGGTCGGCAGCGTGTCGAGGTTGGCGACCTGCTTGCCTTTTTCGATATGCAGATCGCGCGGTTTGCCATCCAGCCCGACACGCCCCCAATCATACAACCGGTAGGTAATGTCCGATGACTGCTGGATTTCATAAATGAGCAGGCCAGGCCCCAGTGCGTGGATTGTCCCGGCGCGCACAAACAGCACGTCCCCCGGTACAACATCGGCATAAACGAGCAGGTCTTCGAGCGAGTTGTTCTCGATGGCCGCCGCCATCTGGTCCGGGGTGGTGCCCGGCGTCAGGCCGATGACCAGTCGGGCACCCGGCTGCGCCTCGATCACATACCAGGCTTCGGTCTTGCCGCGCGGGTCATTTTCGAGTTCGCGGGCCTGTTCATCGTTGGGGTGCAGCTGGACCGATAACCAGTCGGTGGCGTCCAGAAACTTGGCCAGCAGCGGCAAACCCTCGGCAGGGTCGGCACCCGGCCCAACCAGATCACGTCCGTGGGCGGCCAGTACCTCGCCCAGTGTCTGCCCAGCCAGCGGTCCGTTGGCGACGGTTGCCGTATCGTGCATCTCCCACGATTCGCCATAAGGCTCATCGGTCGGCAGGGACTTCCCCATCACCGTGTCGAGCCTGCGCCCGCCCCACACCTTCACATGAAGCGCCGGGTTCAGCAATAGAGGATAAAGTGTCATGGAAACGATGCTCCTTGGTTGCCGGATGATGCTCCTGATTATAGCGCATTCGATTTCTCTGCACGCTCTCGGCGATTTCTAGGCGTTTGCCGAATATCATACGTATCAGATACAAGGGAGGGTTATGCGATGTATGATCTAAACCGTGCACCACTGGCTGGCAAGTACCAGATTGAGGAGTTTCATCGGCAGGCAGATCATCACCGTCTGGTCAAAATTGCGCGGGCTGCCCGCAAAGCCAACCGCAAGGCGCCACAGTTCAATGTGTCGCTGGGGCGCAGCCTGATTGCACTGGGCTGGCGGCTGGCCGGGTCCAAAAATGGCACCCTGGTTGTCGATGAACCTGCGGCTGGTCATGAACTGTGGGTCGTTGATGTGCCCTGCTAATAAGGGGGATCAAGCAAGGGGGGATCGCAGCGGTACATCAACGACCCACTTTGTCAGACGCATCCCGGATGATAACCATGATCCTCTGGTGATGCGTCTGCTTTTTTACCAGACGCCAGGGATCAGCCGGTAGCGGGTATCCTGCGCGAAGTCGGTATAGCCCGGCAGTTCCTCGTGCAGGGTCTGGTCTTCCTTCGCAGTGCGGATAACCATCACTACCAGTCCGATCAGCGCCGCCACCGCCGCCGGCCACGACCCCAACGCCAGCGGCATGCCCAGATAGAATGCCACAATCACGCCGGTGTAACCCGGATGCCGCACATAACGATAGGGTCCGCCGGTGATGACGTTGTGGCCGCGGTCGTCTTGTATGCGCACCGCGACCTCAAAATTGCGGTTGACCGCCATGGCCCACGATGTCAGGGCGAAACCCACCAGAATGAGCGCATTGCCCACGATATGCCAGACCAGTGCTACCGGCCCTGTCCAGCCATAGCGCATATCCAGCGCGCCCAATACCACCATGATAATCCAGTCGAGGCCATAGATCGCCAGAATAATCATGTCCCAGCGTTTGGCGTCGTCGCGGCGTTTACCCCGTGCGTTCAGCAGTTCCGGATTCCAGATGATCAGCACAACCGTCATCAGCAGCCATGCCAGCGCATGCACAATGTTAAAGACCCAGCCCCAGAACCAATCGGTGGTGCCGGCCAGCGCAAACAGGATCACCCCCAGAATGACAGGCGAGAGAATTTGTTTGGCGATGGTGTTGACGCCCCAGATATTGATGCGGGCAAGCGAGTCCTGTGTGTTCATGTTCCACCCAAGTCAATAGACGTACCGATGTCTACAGTTTAGGGTAGTCTAAATTTGCGATGCCCCCCAATTCCTGGGGGGAGCACCTGAAGTTATTCTTTTTCGTAGGGTTCGCCATCGGCAGCGGGCGGGCGCGACCGGCCAACCAGCCCGGCCAGCACGACAATCGTGACGATGTAGGGTGTCATCTGCAAGAACTGGGGTGGCAGGCTGACGCCGAGAATCTGGAAGCGGGTTTCGAGGGCGCTGGAAAAACCGAACAGCAAACTGCCGCCGAAGGCCCCGAATGGCAGATATTTGCCGAAGATCATGGCCGCCAGCGCGATAAAGCCGCGCCCTGCCGTCATGTTGTCGTCAAACGACCCGGTGGTTTCGATGGTCAGCCATGCCCCGGCCAGCCCGGCGATCATGCCGCCGATGATGACGTTGATCCAGCGGGTGCGCAGCACGTTAATCCCCAGGGTGTCGGCGGCGTGCGGGTTCTCGCCGACAGCGCGGGTGCGCAGCCCCCAGCGGGTATAAAACAGCATGACGTGCGTCACGATGAGCAGCACAAACATCAGGTAAAAGATGGGCTTACCGCTGAAGAAAATTTCACCGGCGACCGGAATCTCGCTGAGACCCGGTATGGGGATGCTCTGCAAGGTGGCACGCCCGGCCCCCTGGGTCGCCAGCAGCACTTCGCGGCGCATGAAGCTGGTTAAGCCCAGCGCCAGAATATTGATCACCGTACCGCTGACGATCTGGTCGGTTTTGAAGGTGATCGACAGCCACGCGTGCAGGGCCGCCATTAATCCACCGGCAAGCACGGCGATCAGCACGCCGAACCACAGGGAAAGCGAGGTGTCCTGAAGATAAGGCACGATCAGCGAATAGGCGACGAAGCCAAAGGCTGCGCCGGTCAGCATCATGCCTTCGATGGCGATGTTGACCACGCCCGACCGTTCGCACCAGATGCCGGCCAGCGCGCCGATCACAATCGGTGTCGCCAGGCGCAGGCTGGAGGCGAGCATACTGGTAGCGTTGGTGCTCTGCCCGGCAGCCGCCATAATCAGAATACTGGGGATAATCAGCAGGGCGCCCACCATCAGCAGCGCAATGCGCACGCGCCGCAGGTTTTCCAGCGGAACCAGCCCCAGCGCGCCTGTCAGAATAAACAGCAGGGCGACCACCGTCATGTACGGCACAACCGTTATCGACAGCGCAACCGATTGATCCGTCGTAAAAGTCAGGGTGGAGATAGCATCCGGCGCAATCTGAGGCAGTGCCCCCAGCAGGATCCACACACCGAGCAGGATAAAGGCGACCGAGAAAATCCCGATTCGGGTCACATGGATGGCGCTGCGCCAGCTTTGGTTTGTTTTTGTCTGGATAGGCGTATCTAGTGTCGCCATCGGTTAACCTCCCCAGCCTTTCGAGAAGAGTGCAGCCTCTTTTTCCTCGGCAGATGCTTCAGGCACCCGCCAGACGTAGCGGATAATGACATCAGCAGCGATAAACATAATGATCAAGGCCTGGATGATGCGCACCAGATCAATCGAAATATTGGCGTTGATCTGCATCAGGCCAGCGCCGGTGATCAGCCCGCCCCACAGCAAACCCGCCACGATCATATTGCGCGGGTTGGTCCGCGCCAGCAGCGCCACAGCGATTGCATCGAAGCCCACGCCGGAAAAGAAACCCGCCACCATATAAAATTCCTTACCGGAAACCTCAATAGCCCCGGCCAGCCCGGCCAGCAACCCGCTGAGCGCCAGTGCCAGAATGATATTGCGGCGAACGTTCATGCCGGCATAGCGGGCGGCGTTGGGGTTGGCGCCGACGGTGCGCAGTTCGAAGCCGAGCGTGGTCCGGTTGAGGAACCAGTCCGTAAACCAGACCGCCAGCAGCATGAGCAGCAGCCCGGTGTGCAGGTTATCGCGCACGGTAATCCAGCTCAGGAACAGGCCGCCTACCGCCACCAGCACGCCATAGCCGATGGCCCGCAGCACCGGCCTCGGTTTGCGTTGCCACCACCACAGCAGCAGCACAGCCGTCACCAGCAGGCCGATCAAGACATAATAGACGGGTGCAAAGTCGTTAAAGAGTGGCAGCCGCGCGGCCAGATCAATCGACGGTGTGCGCGGGATACTGGCCGCCGGGTCCTGCATCAGACCGGGGGTCTTGATGAGCCAGTCGACTGTCAGGATGGCAATGAAGTTGAGCATAATGGTGGTGATGACTTCGTGCGCACCGGTATAGGCCTTGAGCGCGCCGGGCAGCGCCCCCCACAGAAACCCGCCGATCAGCCCGGCAATGATGACCAGTGGCAGCCGCAGGATTTGCGGTGCGCCAAAGAAGTCCGCATAGCCGACAAACACCGCCAGTATGGCCCCGGCATAAAGCTGGCCCTCCGCGCCGATATTGAACAACCCGGCCTTAAAACCAAGCGCAACCGCTAGCCCGGCAATGATAAACGGAATGGACCGCACGATGGTGGCTTCGAGGTTGGAGACAATGAACAGCAGGGCCTGCCCGCCCAGCCGGACAAAAATCGTGTCCGGGACCGTTTCGTCGGCGTTGGCCCAGATGATACCTGCCAGTGCGCTGTCATCTTCGGCGACCAGCAGACGATTGCCGGGGCGACGCACCACCAGTTCATTACGTAGAACGTCATCAAATTCGTTTTGCAGTGCCTGATTGACCGTCGCGTCCTCGCTGAACAGGTCGGCATCGAACATGCGCCGTACCATGATCATCTGCTCGGCAGCAGCCGTCGCGTCAGTAATGCCTGCTTCATCCAGCACCGCCTGTGTCGCGGCCAGTTCGCGCACATCTTCTGCCGAGATCGCCGCAATGTCGATGATCGCTGCTGCCTCCGGCGTGCCCAGTCCAATGCCCATATCCGACAGTGAGTTAACCTGTTCTGCCAGTTCCTCCAGCGTGGCGATGCCTTCGGCCCGGACCATCGCCATATAGCGCAGCAGGTCTTCATCGCTGTAGTCAGCCGCCGAAGGGGCCGCCGCTTCCAGTTCGGCGCGTTCGTCTGCGGAAAGTGCTTCCTTCCCGCGATACGGGTCCGCCAGGGCACGAACCTCGCTGCGTTCAAGCTGGCTCAGATCGTTGATGAGGGGCAGCATCGCGGTCAGCGTGTCGGTGCCGACGGCCTCAAGCGCCGCGATGGTATCGCCCAGGGCATCGAACGATTCGTCGTCCAGTTCGGTTTGGGCCAGGATTTCGCCGTACTGCCGGACATTGGCCGCACCAACGCCGGGAATGCGTGCCGCTGAGCGCGCCAGACTGTTTAATTCACGCGGGGTCATATCCTGCTGCGCAGCCACAGCAAAGACCGCAGCGGCATTATCGCGCGATACAATATCGTTGATCACCAGCCCGGTTGAGCCTTCGATGAGGGCACTGTAGGCCGCACCGGAAACGCGCAGGCCTTCAGCAATATTGCCGCGCGCACTGGTGAGGATCATGAACGGAACGCCGATGATAAAGGCTGTGATCACGGCCATCAGCGGCACCAGGCGGGGCGAGATCCGCCGCCAGCGGTTGGCGACCTGCGTCATGAGCGAGGTTTGCCGGGGCGATTCAGTCATTAGCCGCTACCTCCCGGATAGCCTGCTGTCGCGGGACACCAGCCATCAGCAGACCGCACAATTCCCGGTCCGCTTCTTCGGCGCTCAGGGTGTCGATAATCTGGCCGCCGTACATCACCGCCACTCGATCCGAGAGGGATAATATTTCGTCCAGTTCAGCGCTGACCAGCAGCACACCGGTCCCTTCGTCGCGCATGCGCACGATTTGTTTGTGAATGAATTCAATCGAGCCGACATCCAGCCCACGGGTCGGCTGGGCCACAATCAGCAGGCGGCTGGGGCGCGAAAACTCGCGCGCGACAATGGTCTTCTGCTGGTTGCCGCCGGACAGATTGCCGATGTTGACGTAAATGCTGGGCGTTCGCACGTCATATTGCTCAACCAGCCGGGTGGCATATTCGTCCTTGGCTTCTTCGTTCGCCAGGATGCCGATTGAGAATGGCCCGATATAGTAGGTTTGCAGCACCAGATTATCTTTAATGGGGAAAGCGGCGACCATGCCATCTTTCTGGCGGTCTTCCGGCACGTGTGCCACACCGCTTTCGGTGACAACGCGGGGCGATTCGTTCGTGACGTCTGCGCCCTCAATCAGAATTTGTCCGTGAAGGCTCTCGCGCAGGCCGGTAATCGCTTCTACCAGCTCGGTCTGGCCATTGCCCTGTACCCCCGCTATCCCCAGAATTTCACCGGCCCGCACTTCCAGCGACAGATTATTCACGCGGACCAGGTCACGATCATCCAGCACGGTCAGATTGTGAACTTCGAGCACCGGCTCACCGGGGTTTGATTGCCCTTTTTCCACCTGCAAAATCACGTCGCGCCCCACCATCATCGAGGCCAGCGACTGCTGCGTCGAGGTTTTGGGGTCGGCGTGCCCGGCGACCTTGCCGTTGCGCAGCACGGTGATGGCATCCGAAATTTGCAGCACTTCCTTGAGCTTGTGCGAGATAAAGATGATGCTGACGCCGCGTTCCAGCAGCGTGTGCATAATCTCGAACAAACCCTCGGCTTCTTGCGGCGTCAGCACCGCAGTCGGCTCGTCGAGGATGAGGATATCCGCCTTGCGATACAGTGCTTTGATAATCTCGACGCGCTGCTGCACACCCACCGGCAGGTCTTCGACCAGGGCATCCGGGTTGACCGACAGGCCGTACTGGTCCGCAATTTCGAGGATACGCTGGCGGGCGGCGCGCCGGTCCAGGAATGGTCCGCGGACAGATTCGTTGCCGAGCATGATATTCTCGGTGACGGTGAGCACGGGCACAAGCTGGAAATGCTGGTGCACCATGCCGATGCCGAGCGCGATGGCGTCGTTCGGGTCATGGATGGTGACGGGTTTGCCATTGACGAGGATTTCACCCTCATCCGGCGTGTACAGGCCATAGATCATATTCATCAAGGTGGATTTGCCTGCGCCGTTTTCGCCGAGCAGGCTGAGCACCTGTCCTTTATGGAGTTTGAGATCAATATGATCGTTGGCGAGAACACCGGGAAATCGTTTGGTTAAGCCGCGCACTTCGAGGACAACCGGCGCTTCGGTCATGCTTCGCTCCGACAAACTGCAACATATGCGCAGAGTATAGCGGGGGAACGCCGAAATTTAAAAAACATTTACATCGTTCGGGCTGGATCAGGATCAGGGTGTTCTGCCAACCGTGTGTGCCCGGTGGGAGGGCACATTGGCCCTCCCCTACAAAAGTCAGGGATTATTCGACAGCCCACAGAGGCAGGCGTTATGTATCGAGCGATACGGGCAGCGGCGCATTGGCATCGATCAGACCGCTGGTATGCAGGTCTGCCCAGAACGCTGCCGGGATGCTCGTCTTCAACGCATCCAGCGTTTGGCTGAGCTGGTCAGCCGATTCTGCGCCGATAACCAGTGCGGTGATGGCCGGGTGCGCCTTGACAAACTGCACCGCCGCCGCGCGCAGCGGGACATCATGCCGCTGGCAGATCGCTTCGAGCTGGCGGGTTTTGTCGAGCATGGCGCCAGGCGCTTTGGCGTACTGGTACCAGACATCATCGCGGGTGCTGCCCTGTGCCAGAATGCCTGTGTTATACACGCCCGCCCCAAACACGCTGATCCGCTGCTGCTGAAACTGGTTCAACGCATCCAGCGCGCCCTGTTCCAGCAGGGTATAGCGTCCGGCCAGCAGGAAGCAGTCGAAATGGGCATCAGCGGCCCACTTGACCAGCGGCTCCCAATAATTTTCACCAACCCCCACCGCTTTGATGGTGCCCTGCCGCCGCATATCATCCAGCAGCGGATAGGCTTCGTCGAGGGCATCGCGGAATTGTTCCTCTGTTTCGGGCGCGTGGATGTGCAGAATATCGACCGAATCCAGCTTCAGGCGGGTCAGGCTGTCCTCGATACTGCGGCGGATGGTATCGCGTTTGAAATCGAGCAGCGGTTGTCCGGCAGCGTCCACCAGGCGGCCAGCTTTGGTTGCAATGACGAATTGTTCACGCGGTACACCCGCCAGCGCCCGGCCCAGCCGTTCCTCGACCAGATAGGCGCTGTAGCCCGGTGCGGTGTCGAAAAATGTGACGCCGTTTTCCAGCGCAAAATGAACTGTCTCATGGGCCTGTGCTTCAGGGATATCTGTCCAGGAATGGCCCAATGGCGCCGTGCCCAGGCCGAGAATGGGGACATGCAGGTTCGTCTGACCGACTTGTGCAGCAGGGAGTGATGTCATGATGGATGCCTCTTGCCGGAGATATGAAGTCTATTGATGAACATCCGCAAGTATAGAGCGCCCGGCCATGAACTGCCATTTTTAATCATAGCGGGCGTCAGGGACAAAATCAGAACCCAGCGCCTGACCGCCACGCAGGATGAGCGCACTGGGACGCAACCGCACATATGGAGTTGTCATGATGACGCCTAAATCATGGCTTTGACGATGACGAGGTAATTGGTGGGGATGTCGCCGGCGTAGCCGCGTGCCTTGTTGCCCCCCAGCACGACCGTACCCGGTTCAAAGACTTTGCTGTACAACTTCATGACGCGGGGTGCGCGCCAACCATCCGCAATTTCGAGCGCCGTGTCGTCTCGCTGCCAGTCGCGCAGCCAGCGTGGGCGTTCGAGGGCGTTGCCATCATAGCCGACGTACACGCGCGAAGGCACATGAATGTCGAAACGGAGGTAGTCTTCGGTGTCGTTTTCCAGGTCGAGCGCCGGGATACGGACGCTGGGCAGGCCGCTGAGGTTGGCCGGTAAGTAGCTGATCTCCCAGGCGCTGTCGACATAGGCTTTCTGGCTGACACCCAGATAATATTTTTCCGCGTGCTGGTCGCTTTCCACACAGATGTTATCCAGAATGTGATGCGTCTCGGTTTCGTAGCGCATGCTGTAGGTGGGGATGGGCCGCTGGTTATCGTGCGAGATCACCGCCATGCCGCCGACGACCGACACCAGCGCTTCCAGTTGGCGCAGCTTGTCCGCCCCGAAGATGCGCCCCAGCATGTTGACAAAGGCCGGAACCGCCGACGAACCGCCCGTCCGCAGCACCACGTCGATATCGTCCGGGGTCAGCCCGGCATCGGCCACCACCGCATGCACGGCTGCTTCCACTTCGGTCAGTTCGCGGGCGATCAGCTGCTCGAAACGGGTGCGTGTGATGACTTCGTGGATTTTGATGTTGCCGTGTTCAAAATCGAGTTTGGCCAGCAGCGCCGACGACAGATCGCGCTTGGTGCGTTCGATGGTGCGGAACAGTTGATAGCCCAGGTTCTGCGTCACCAGGGTTTCCAGCGCGCGCATGGCCTGCCGGTTGTTGCTTTTCTGCTGGAACTGCTTGATGCGGTCGATGTGCTGCGGGCGCGACAGGTCGGACATGGTCTGCCAGCTTTGCAGCAGGTCGAGCATATCATCGGGGAACGGCTGATCGTGCCCCACAATCGCCCCGCGCCCGAAGTACTTGGTCAGGTATTTCATGATGGCCTTGTCGAGATCATCCCCGCCGACGAGGACACCGCGATTGGCGAGGATTTCCGGCTTTTCGCTGCCGCCGACTTTGGCGACGGTCAGGTCGAGCGTACCACCGCCGAAGTCAATGACCAGGCTGGTGTTGCGCTCCGGGCTGTTGACGTGATGCAGGTACGTTACTGCCAGCGGTTCTGTCGCGAAGGTGATATTGCGGAAGCCCGCCCGCCATGCCGCCGTATAGATGATTTCCTCGGCGCGGGCATCGGTCGTCGGATCATCGGAGAATTTTACCGGACGGCCAATCACGACCGCGTCGCACACTTCGCCAAACTGAGCCTCTGCACAGTTCTTCAGCGCTTCCAGCAGCAGGCGGATCAGTTCGTCCACTGTGTAGAAGCGGTCAAAGATGCGGGTGCCGTCATATGTCGGGCTGCGCAGGATGGTCTTGACCGATTGCAGCAGCCGGCCATGCGCCGCTACGTCGACCAGCACATGCATTTCCTGCCCGTAAGTGATGGCATCATCGCCTTTACCGGCAACCACAATTTCGACCTCACCGACATGCTGCCGCTGCCACTTGACCGGGCGGCCCGTATCATGTTCCAGATAGGCGAAGGCCGCCTCGATGCCGACGGTGGCGTTGTACTCCCGGTCGATGTAAATCAGGGAGGGGAGGACGTCAGGGTTTTCGTTTTCAGGGTTGGTGCGCACGGCGAAAAGCCGCTGCCCGTCATAGAATGCGATACCCGAATTGGTCGTGCCGAAATCGATGCCCAGGCGCATGTTCGGTTCCTCATCTATACCATTCGGAAGTTCAGGAAGGGTCAATTCTATCAAAGTGCGACCATACGCGACAAGGGCTGGTTTGGCAGGTAATTTCCCTGCCCATCAGTTCGTCTGAAAGACAGGAACAACTTGTCGTTTTTGGATGAAGTATTTTTCCACACCCCCGTTCTTGATAGGGCAAGGCCTGCCTTATTAGGGGTGGTTAAAACGGTACCTGCAATACTCGAACCTAACCGGGTAAGTCGGTTTGTATGGCGGTGAAAAGCAATTTTTCGAACGATGATTTTGTGAGTATCCTTTCAAACTATGATCTGGGAGACTTCGAAGCAGCCCAACCCCTCACCAACGGAACCGTTCAAACAAACTTTTTGCTGCAAACCGGCAGCGGCAAATATGTCTTCCGGTATTATGAAAACCGCCCTTTGGGTTCCGTGTTGTTCGAGAGCAATCTGATTAATTATCTGACGGCCAAGCGTTATCCATGCCCGGCGGCGTTCAGCAACCGGGATGGTGAATTTGTGGGGTTGTTTGCCGAGAAGCCGTACATCATTTTTGAATATGTCGACGGTGAACACCTTGAGACCCTGAGCGACGATCAAAAAAGCCAACTCATCCACCACGTCGCCGAACTCCACAATATCACGCAGACCTACGAGCCAAGCTACCAAGAACATCGGTGGAATTATGACGTTGACCTGTGCCGGACGCTCGCCCAGGAAGCCGCCGCAAAACAGGCTAGCCGGAACGCCCGCTATAAGCTGGCGTGGTTCGAAGCGGAACTATCCGCGCTTGACCTGCCGGATACGCTGCCTAAAGGGATATGCCACTGCGATTTTCATCCGTCCAACGTGCTGTTTCAGAATGGGGTGTTCAAGGCCTTACTCGATTTTGACGATGCCAATTATACGTTCCTGAGCTTCGACCTGGCCTCGTTGATGAACCCGTTTGTGCCAGGGTTTGATTGGAATTCTTGGTTTCATTTCAGGCCGGATGAAAACGTGTTCGATTTCACGGAAGCGAAAAGCGTCGCCCAGGCATACATGCGCCATCGCCCCCTCACCGCTGACGAAAAAACGCACCTGTTCGACATGTTCAAACTTACCGTGATGTTCGATTGTGTCTGGTATTTCGCCAGAGGGGCCGCCCACGATTTTTTTGAAAAACGCAAAATTGACTACCTGAATCAGCTGGGGCGTTCACGGTTTTATCATGAGATTTTTGATTAAGGCTTTATCATGGAAATAGGCTTCTGTAGAGATAGTATCTGGCTGCGGAAGCCGGGTAACGAACAAGCGATTTGACACACAACCGTGTGTACACAAAACGATTCGATCAGATTCAACCTTGAGGACGAACATGGCAAAAGCAATTGTAAGATTAGGCGAAAAGGGCTACCGCACGGAAATCAGCATTCGTGACCATAAAGTTTATATGGATGAGCCGGTAGAAGATGGCGGTATGGACAGCGCACCGACGCCGTCCGAACTGCTGTTAGGGGCGCTTGGCGGATGTATCGCCATTACAGCCCGGCTGTATGCAGAGCGCAAAGGCTGGCCGCTGGAAGGTGTCGAAGTCGCGCTGGATATGGAACGCTTTCACGGCAAGGATTACCCGGATTACGACGGTGGTGCAGCGTTTGTGCATGAGCTGCGCAATCAGATCGTCTTTCGCGGTCCACTGGATGAGGATCAGCGCCAGCGTCTGCTGGAGATCGCGGGGCGCTGCCCGGTCCATCGTGTCATCGAAAACCCGGCGTTCTTTGTCGACGAGCTGCTGGAAGCCGAAACGCTGCCCGGTCAATAATCGCCGGTTGGCGGTTTGACAGGCTACAATACGAAGGGAGATGTTCTTTTATAGAATGTCTCCTTTTTATTGTTGATACTTCGGAATGGCACTATGGACCCGCATGTTCAAGCACTCACCTCGCAGACTCTGACGCCGCTGGTGCGCCAGTGTCTGGCTGACCCATCTGCTGAAATTGAATCCTGGCAAATTGACCAGATCGCCGGGGGCACCGGTGGGGCGATTGGTGGGACCGCCCTGTTTCGTGTGCGCGGGCAAACCACAGATAACTGCCGCTGGTCGCTCATCCTCAAGGTGCTGTACGAACGACCCGGTGAAATGCAGGATGCACCCTATTACTGGAAACGCGAATACGAGCTGTATCGGTCGGGGATGCTCGATCAACTGCCGGACATTGGCCTGACCACGCCCGCGATGTACGGCTTTGCCGACTATGCCGATTCGTGCTGGATATGGATGGAAGACATACCGATCGAGCGCCGCCGCTGGTCACTGGAGGATTACCGGATGGTGGCGCGCTGTTTGGGGCAGTTTAATGGCGTGTATGCTGCCGGGCACCCCATACCGGATGAACCCTGGCTGAACGTCAACTGGCACTGCCGCATCACGCCGCCGCTGGCCGATACGTTTGACAAGCTGGATGCTGATCTGCGCAATCCGCTGGTGCAGCGGGCGCTGCCGCTGGGTGAACACGAGACGATTGCCGCTATCTGGCAGGACGTCCACCTGTTCTGCGACGGTCTGGCAGGTTTGCCGCAGACTCTGTGCCACACCGATGTTTTCCCGCCGAATGTTTTCCTTGATAGTACGTCGATGGTGCTGATTGACTGGGCACTGACAGGCCGGGCGGCAATTGGCGAAGAACTGGTCGCGCTGGTGGCGGTATCGCTGTCGTCGAGCAGTGTGCCAATATCCGATGCCGCCTTGCTCGACCGGACGGTCTTCGAGGGCTATGTTGAAGGCTTGCGGGATGCAGGCTGGAATGGCGATCCTCAGCTTGCGCGGCTGGGCTACACCTGTGCTATGACGCTGCGCGGGCTGGCGGGCGTCAAACAGGACATTGGCTGCCTGCTGGATGAGGGTTATTTCGCCAACCTGCGCCAGAGCTATAACATGGATTCCATGACCGACCTGGCCGATCATTTTGCAGCGGTGCGCCGTTATCGCCTGATCGCGATGGCCGCCGAGGCACGCCAGTTGATGGCCGAGCTGAAGTAACCATCGTGAACGTTAAAAAATGTCGCCGACCCGCAGCTTGAAACCGGGCAGGCCATCAAAGGTGAGATGGTCATTGGCCGTCAGGATTTGTGCGCCGCGCTGGGGGATATGAGTCACGACCTGCTTGTCCTCCGGGTAGATCACCCAGACAGTTGTGCCAGCCGCCACATAATTGCTGATTTTGACAGATAACAACCGCAGATTATCGGAGGGCGAGACCACCTCAACAGCCAGCTCAGGCGGGTTGGGATCAACAAAATCTGTGGTTGTCGCAGCGTGTTTGAAGGCGACATCCGGCGCGTATCGTTCATCACCGATCTGATACAGGCCTGCCTCGCCGGTAATATGGCCTGCAACCTGATTCTGGTGCAGGTACAATTGCAGGTAAAAGCTGACTTTCTGTGCAATCTCCGACGAGCGTGTATTGCTGGGCACGTCCACCATCTCCCCGGCGATGTATTCAATTTTCAGGTCTGCATTTTCCTGCCGTGCCAGAAATGCGTCGAACTGCTCGACGCTGATCGTTTGCCTGTGTAGCGCCATCCGCAATCCTTTAGTTCCCCGGCAGACGATCCTGCGTGAAGCGGTCAATCGCCCAGTTGCCGGGTCCGCCTTCAGACAGCCAGCCGATAACCTCCGGGCGCGAGATGATCTGAATTTGCCACCAGTTGAGATTATCTGCGCATACCGGACCGCCGATAATTTCAAACGCGATCCCCTCGATCAGCGAGTACAGCAGCGCGCCATCCAGCCCCGGCGCTGCCCGCAGGTTCTTGGGCTGGTTGTCGATGGCGTTGACGGAGCCACGTTCGCCGATGCTCAGCCCACGCATGGCTGGCCCACAGATGGCGTCGGGGTCGGGCAGGTCCGGGTCGAGCACGAACGTTGCGCCAAAGCGCCCTTCAGCCAGCCAACCCTGAATGATGATGCCCTGCCAGGGTACCTGCACCTGCCACCAGTTCAGTTCATCGACGCAGGTCGGGCCGCTGATAACCGTCGCCGTATCGCCCTGCGGCGCGACATGCAGCACCAGCGCGTTCAGGCCGGGTTCCTGACGGATGCGCACATCATTGAGCAGCGGCATCTGTGACCCGCTGGCGAAATTGAGCGGTTCGGGACACAGCGTTGCCGGGTCGACATCCGCTTTAAAGATCAGATAGCGGCCAGCAGGGGATTCTTTTTCCGCGATCCAGCCGGGATTGATGTTCGAGGGGCCACGCACCTGCCACCAGTTCAGGTTGTCGGCGCATATGGGGCCATCCACCACACGAAACGTCAGGCTGGATTGCAGGTATTCGGCAATGCCACCGCTGCGGGTGGGCAGGTTTCGAATGTAGATGCCGGGGCGCGTGTTGATATGACTGCCTGCGCCCAGTGCCAGCGGCGTACCACAACCGGCATCCTCCTGAGCCGCAGCGGGCAGCACCCCCAGCAGCACAGCCAGCAACAGCAAGATGGTGATGGAATGGCGTCTGACCATGAATCAATCCCTTTCAATCCACCCCGATTATAAATCCATCCTGCCAAAAGGACGAACCTCTAGTGCTTGCGCCGCTGCTCGTCGTAGAACTTTTCCCACTGCTGGCGGAAATCCGCCTCGACGACGTTGGGCTGCCCCGGCGGCAGTTGATCAAGCGTCGCGGCGGGCAGGTCATCGAGCGCCACCTGCACAAAGTACATCATGTCGGTGGCTTGCAGCATGGCGTTATAGCGGTGCCACAGCCACGACAGCAGTAGGAGCAGCAGACTCGCGCCGACTGCGAAGGGCAGCGGCAGCGGGCCGAAAATCAACAGCAGGCTCATCCAGCCCGGCAGTAGAAAAATGTCGAGGAAGAACGGCAGGGTCATGCGGGCGCGCAGGTCAATGCGCGTGATGTCCGCCGTGACCTCGGAGCAGGTGCCGGTCAGCACGGATGCAACCCGGCCATGCCCGCGCCGCCAGGGCAGCCGACTGGTGCTGTTCAGGCGAAACCCGTCTTTCCAGGGCATCAGATGATAGCGGCGGCCATCCATGAACAGGTTGCGCAAATGCAGACGTTTGGTGCTGGGCTTGGCAGCGTGGGCCAGAGTCTGCAAGCAAACCGGCAGCGCGGCCTGCACCAGCAGGACCTGCACCGGATGCACATACCAGACCCGGTTGATCAGCCACCGTTGCAGCTTGTCCCTGATCGCCTTCACCTGCTCCCTCTGCAAGCTACATCATGCTTTCTATTGTAACGATCTCGCTATTGTACGCATTCTTGAACATTTTCTAGGGTTTGCTGTCGCGTATGTGTTATGATAGTTTTCGTGGGGGTTTGATTGCCGAATCTGAGGTGAATTATGGAAGACATGGAACAGAATCCCAACCCGGATCTGGAACGTACCCATGAGGGAAATCCGTTCACGATGGCACTCGACCGAATGCTGAAGGCCAAAGCCGCCCGCCCGCAGGATGTGTACCGGCTTGCGATTATTGTTCAGGGGTTGGTCGAATCGCTCGACAGCCCGGAAGCGCTGGATACGATCCGTTTTGAACTGCGCGCTCTGATCAACGATATGTCGCAGAAGCAGTAATTTGTGACCCACCCGCATACTGCCGACCCACTCGAAGATTCGCTGCTTCACACGCTGCTGGTCAACAGCAATCGGCTTCAACAGCTGCCCCTGCTGGTGGTGCTGCTGGTGCTGGCGGTAAACAGTGCTGTGGTGGCCAGCGCCTGGCTGCGCCCCACGGCGAACAGCAGCGCTCCTCTGATTATCACCATCGCTTTTATCGCCACCTGTGTGGCTGACTGGCTGCTGCTGCGCGCCTTGCGCACCACCGGGCGCAGTTTCGGGCCAGAAAAACCGTCCGTCCTGGCGCTGACATTGCTGCAAGCCCTGCTGCTGGCTTTGCTGGGCGTGTTTCAGGCTCCGGTATGGCTGGCGCTGCTGGTCCTGGTTGGCGTTACCGCGCTGGTCTTTTACGCGACATGGATCGAACCCTTCCGGCTGGGGGTGACGCAGCAAGTGTTGGTCACTGACAAGTTTGCTGCCGATGCGCCGCCGCTGCGTTTGCTGCAAGTGGGGGACCTGCATATCGAGCGTGTCACCGCGCGCGAACGCAACCTGAACCAGACGATTGCCGACTTGCAGCCGGACATGATTATTTTTACCGGCGACTTTGTGAACCTATCCAACACGGATGACCCGAAGGCCGAGGCCGCTATCCGTGACGTGATTGGCGAATGGCGCGCGCCGCTAGGCATTTACGCCGTTTCCGGCACGCCGCTGGTCGAACCGATGGCGCGGGTCGAGGCATTTGTCACCGGGCTGGATTCGATAAAGCTGCTCAACAATCAATGGATCACAGTGCAGACTCCCGGCGGGCCGCTGAACATCCTCGGCCTGACGGTGACGCATGATATGGAAAAAGACCGTGCGCTGCTGAAGAAGATGATGCTGAGCGCGCCCAAAAGCGGCCTGCATCTGCTGGATTTTCACCCGCCAGACATCGCGCCGGAAGCCAATGACGCCGGCATTGACCTGTACCTGTGCGGTCACACGCATGGCGGGCAGATTCGCCTGCCATTGATCGGCGCAATTTTTTCCAGCAGCCATCTGGGCAACCGCTTTATCATGGGGCGGTATGACCTCGGCAAGACCACGCTCTACACCTCACGCGGCATCGGCATGGAAGGGTTGGGCGCGCCGCGGGCCCGTTTCCTCTGCCCACCCGAAATCATCGTGTGGGAGATCAGGGGGCAGTAACCCCGGCGATTTGAACGCTAACAGACTAAATGCCTAACATGCTTTTTGCCTCAGTACTGCAAGGTCGTCCGCTGTTCGATCTTGCTTTCATCCAGCACGAGGCCGAGTCCGGGTAAATCCGGCAGCCTGATCTCGCCGTTTTCCGGGCCGTAGCGCGGGCTGTGGAAATGCTGCTTGGTTGGCTGGTGATAAACCAGAAACTCCACCATCGGCACGACAGCGGGCGACTGCGACGCAGCGACATGCAGCGCGGGCAGCAGCGAATGTCCGTGGGCAATCAGCCGCACTCCAAAGGCCGATGCCAGCGTGGCGACCTTCACCAGTTCGGAGATGCCGCCGGTCCAGTCCGGGTCGTTTTGCAGAAAATCGACCGCGTTGTTCACCAGCAGTTCTTTGGTCTGCCAGCGGGTATAGACATGCTCACCAGTGGCAATCGGCACGCGCGAAGCCTGCCGCAGTGCCACAAACTCACCCACTCGCTCCGGCGGCAGCGGTTCCTCCATCCAGGTTGGGTTGAGCGGCTCCAGCGCCTGCACCATCTGGGTGGCGTAATGCACGTCCCAACTCATGAAGGCGTCGAACATCAGCAGGTAATGTGGCCCGACCGCCTCGCGCACGGCCCGCGCCATGTTGAGGTTTTTGGCCATGCCGTCCGCGCCATCCCCCGGCCCATAGCGGAAGAACCATTTTTGTGCACCATAGCCCATCGCCTGATACTCATGCGCACCGCTGGCCGCTTCCTCCGGCACAATCGAATGGCCGAGCATACTGGCATACGCCGGGACGGATGGTCGCGTTGGCCCACCGAGCAGGCGATAAACGGGCTGGTCCCAGGCTTTGCCCTTCAGATCCCACAAGGCACAATCGACCGCGCTGATGGCGGTGACAAAATAGCCGGAACGCCCGTGCCGGTTGAGCCGCAGCATCAGGTCGAGCAGCAGTTCGGTCGCCAGCGCGTCTCGTCCGATCAGAAACGGGCGCAGTTCGGTGGCGATGATAACTGCCTGAAACGCCTGAATCGGCCCGAACAACCCGCTGATGCCCTCGTCCGTCTGGATTTCGACATACTGGGCGCGGATGCGGTCATGCTGTGGCTGGTTGGGTGGGGAGGGATGCTCTACCTGTGCGTGAACATCCATTGGCAGCGCCTGCCGGGAGCGGGATGGGGGTGGGTCGCGCCGGGTTTCGCTGACTTCAAACAGGACAATATCGGTAATGATCATGCGATTTTCCCAAATAAAATTATCCAGCATGAGAAAGGCGAGGTTTGTGGCCTCGCCTTGTCAACATCAATCGAAGTGTGGTTACTGCTGCAAGGCCAGCGCCAGCCCATCATAGGGCGGGCAGCCGGGGTCAATCGTGATTTCGTCACCGGGGAAGATGCGGCCCGGATTTTCCAGATTGTTCGATTCTGCCAGGCAGCTTGCCGACAGGTTGAACTGCGCGCCGATCAGGTCCAGCACATCGCCCACGCGCACGGTATAGGTCCGGCCACCGCCGCCCTGACCCTGCGCTTCGGCGTCGACGCTGGCACTGGTGGCGAAAGCAAGGCCATCATACGGCGGGCAATCGACATCGACATCAATTTCGTCGCCGACATAGATCATGCCGGGGGAGTCCAGTTCGTTGGCTTCGGCCAGGCAGCTCACCGAGACATTGTGGCGCGCCGCGATCAGGTCGAGCACGTCGCCACGCTTGACGATGTATTCTCCGGACGCAGCGCTTTGCGCGGTCGCACCGCCACCCTGGTCCGCGTCCTCATCATCAACGGCGCGTTCGATCGGGATCAGGCCGTCATAGGGCGGGCAGGCTGGGCTGAAGATCAGTGTGTCGCCGGGGCGCATGTCGTTGGGGTTGTCGAGGCCGCTTTGTTCGGCAATACAGGCGGCAGACATATCCATCGACGTGGCGATGAGGTCCAGCACATCGCCATACTGCACGGTATAGCTGGACTCCTCCTGCGCTGTTACACCCACAGCACCGGCGGCCAGCAACGCCACGACGATCATCAAGGTTACAAGTTTGGGCATGGGACGCGTCTCCTGCTGCATGTTCGTTGTGCGGTCAATTCTAACACAATACTATATTCATTCTCTATAAGACAATCGGACTACCGCATCAGATCGCCGGGGCCGGGCGGGCCATCCCACCCCGCGCAGCTCGAACTGATGGTCAGCACCTGCCCGACTTCCAGCCTGCCGCCGTTGTTTGGCAAGTTGTTGAGTGCGGCCAGGCAGCTGGTGGACATGCCCAGATCACAGCCGATGAAGTCCAGCGTGTCACCCGCCTGCACGACATACTGGCCGTTGTTCACGACCCGGCCTGCGTTGCGGTCGCTGAAACATTCACGTACTGCGCCGGGAATCACATCGCCGCCACCCCCGGCCAGACAATCACCGCTGATGAGCAGTTCCTGCCCGGTGTAGATCAGGTCCGGGTTGATGATAAAGTTGGTCCGCTGGATACATTCGGCACTGACTTCATACGCCTCGGCGATTTTGGTCAGGTTGTCACCGGCTTCCACCACGTAGATTTCATCTTCCGGCAGCTCGGTCATGGCTTCGGCGTCTATTGCCGCGCCGCCACCCTGATCGGCGTCGTCGTCTTCGTCCGCTGCTTCGGCTTCATCATCAGCACTCTCGGCCTGACCGCCGCCCTGACCCAGACCACTGGCAAGCAGTTCGTTGTCGGTCAGGTCTTCGATGTTGCTAATAATGGTCGATTCGATCTCGTCGTAGGGGTCGCAATAGGACGGGACGATCAGTATCTGGCCATAACTCAGGTCGTTGACGTTCGTCAGTTCGTTGGCAGCCGCCAGACAGGCGACCGAGACATCCAGTTCCTGCCCGATCACATCCAGCGTATCCGCCCAGCCCACGCGATATTCCGTTTCTTCCTGTGCCACTGCTGCGCCCGTCATCATCATTGCCGCGCAGACGGCCAGCAGGGTAACGATCATTTTCCTCATCAGCAGGTCTCCCTCCCGGTGTTGTGTTGAACCTGCTTTCCATTGTATGCCAATTGGAGTATTCGCGGTATCGGGCTGGTGGTATCTGTTATAATGTGCCGATACTCACATGTTGGAGCTTGACCTTATGCCTGTCCAAATTGACGTCTGGTCAGACTTTGTCTGCCCCTGGTGTTTTCTGGCGTCGGTGACGCTGGAGCGTTTACAGCAGTCCCATAATATCGAGATCAACCGGCATGCCTTCGAGCTGCGCCCACAAGGTTCGCCGCCCATGCCGCAGGATTACCGCGACTATATCGAGCAGGTCGGTCACCCGCAGTTCGTGGCGGCTGCCCGCGCCCGCTATGGCCTGGAAATTAACGCCGGTCCGTTTGGGATCGACAGCCGTAAAGCGCTGATCGGTGCCCAGTATGCCAGGCTGCAAGGGGCCAGTGACGCCTATCATGACGCGGTCTACCGTGCCTACTGGCAGCAGGCGCAGTCGATTGATGACCCGGAAGTCCTGGTCAAGATTGCCGCATCGGTTGATCTGGATGCCGGTGAATTCCGCGAGGCGCTGGCGTCGTCGGAACTGGATATGGCCGTCAGCCTGGATATTGCCCAGGCCCGCCGCTACGAGATCACAAGCGTGCCGAGCATGATTTTCGACAAGCAGTATCTGGTCAGCGGTGCCCAGCCTTACGAAGTCCTGAGCGAGATCGTCGACAAAATTCAGCTTGGCGAAGCGCTGGCGTAGGCGCTTACTTGCCTCAACGCACAGGCAATAGCATAATTAGACTCGTCTATGTTACGAAGTGAAGGAATTCCATTGCTCAAACTGTCCGCCATCCTGACCCTCATTCTGCTAACGGCGGCCTGTGCCAGTTCGCCACCATCACCTGCCCAACCCACCACCGCGCCCGAACAACCGACTGCCGCTTCGGACACGGCCAGTGTCTCCCAGTCTGCCGGGGTGCCCAGCAACCCGAATGGTGAAGCGCTGGTTGCCCAGGTCAATGGTGAAGGCATTACCCAGGCCGATTTCGAGCAGATGCTGGCGCGCACGCAGGAGCAGATTGCCATCGCGGACCCGGCTGCGCTGCAAACCGCCGTGCTGGACACGATGATCGAACAGACCTTGATTGAGCAGGCGGCCACCGCCGAAAACGTGATCATCTCTGATGCGGATCTGGAAAGCGAATATCAGGCGAATCGGGCCTTGGTCGAAAGTGATGCCGCCTGGCAGCAGTGGCTGGCGGAGAACAAATTTACCGAAGAACAATTCCGCCAAAGCCTGCGCGAAACGCTGATCGCCGGGGCCATGCGCGACCGTATTACCCAGGATATACCGGCTTCTGTCACGCATATCCATGCTCGTCATATTCTGGTCGATACCGAAGCCGAAGCGCTTGATGCGTTGTCGCGGTTGCAGAATGGCGAAGACTTTGCCACACTGGCGGCCAGCCTGTCGAAGGATGTGACCACCCGCGAACAGGGGGGCGACCTGGGCTGGTTTGTCGAAGGTGAGCTGCTGGAGCCGGTGCTGACACAGGTATCCCAATCACTGGGAGATGGGCAGATTGGCGGGCCGGTGGCAACGCGTCTGGGGTATCATATCATTCAGAAAATGGGGAGCGAACAGCGCGAACTGACGCCAGAAAAACGGGCGATGCTGGCGCAATATCGATTTGAGGACTGGCTGCGCGGATTGACGTTCGACGCCATGATCGAACGTTATCTGCCATAACTGCGAGGGGCGCACACTATGGGTCGATCTGCGATCTTTAACTTCATCAGCATCATCTTTCTGGTGCTGGCGGTGATCTGGATAGTTTTTGTCGTCTCGCGCCTGTTGGGGCCGTCCGTGACGGATCCACGCGTGGCCGGGTTTGTGCTGCCGCCGACGGTAGAGCTGCCCACGCTGACGCCAACGCAGACGCCCCTGCCGACCAACACGCCAACCGATACGCTGACCCCAACGATCACGTTGACCCCCAGCGAAACACCGACGATTACGCCCACGCTGGCGCCATCCTCCACCATTACGGATACGCCGACTGTCACGCTGCCGCCGTCCGCCACGCCCACGCCGCTGGCGACCTTTACGGCACTGCCATCGGCCTCACCTACCGGGCCATCACCCACAGCGCCGCCGACCGATTCGCCCTACCCGTTCCGTCTGCGCGAGGACAATATCATCCTCACCCAGAATTTTGCCAACTCCGCCGGGTGTGCCTGGCAGGGCTTTGGCGGGCAGGTGTTTGGGCTGGATAACGATCCGCTGACGGGCTTGCAGGTCCATATTTACGGCGAGGCGGTCGATTTCTACGTACAGTCCGGTTCGAATACGCTCTATGGCCCGGCAGGGTGGGAGCAGCCGGTGGATAATGTCATCAACACCCGCACCTACTATGTGCAGTTGTTGTCGGCCCAGGGGACAGTGATCTCGGACCCGATTCAGGTCACGTTTCCCGGTGACTGTGCGCAAAATCTGGCGCTGGTGAATTTCATCCAGACGCGCCCGTTATAGACGATGTCCGACGAGCAGGAACAACCCGTCCGACGGGTGGGTCGTAAGGATCGCAAGCGCCGCCTTGATTCGCGCCAGCCGCTTTTCCCGGAAGGTGAGGAATTCGCCCCGCAGGACCTTGAATCCGAGACCGAGTCAGACGACGCGGCGCTCGAACCGAAATCGGTAGCAGACGAATCCAGCCGTCCAGTAGGTGAGCGTGTCGAGACGCCACCGGAAGCACGCTTCCCACCGCTGGAACCGCAGCCGGATGAGCCGGTTCAACCCCGCACGGCTGCCCCGGTGCGCCAGCGTCGACCAAACTGGCTGTACAATATCCTGACCCTGCTCTTTGTGCTGGCGAGCATCGCCCTGCTGGCGGCTTTTGCCCTCATCTGGGTGAACCCCTATCACGCCATAAATCCGCTGCCGCCCTATACGCCGCTGCCGATCATCATTACGGCGACGCCCTTGCCGCCAACGCTCACACCGGCACCGACGCAGACCGAGTCGCCGACCATGACGCCTGTTGGTGCTGTGTCTGACTTAGCCGCCACGCCCACCGCCGAGATTGCGTCGTTTGCCTTTGCGCTGGCGGAACTCGACATCGACTATGCCGCAAGCGAGGCTGGCTGTGATTGGCTGGGGATTGCTGGGACAGTGACCGATGCCCAGGGGGATGGAGTCGACGACCTGACGGTGCGGGTGCGTGGTCAGGAAGATGACACCGACCTGACGTCGATCACCGGCAGTTCCGAAGCCTATGGCCCCGGCGGCTTCGAGCTTCAACTGGGCGACACGCCGCAGCTTGCCCCGTACACCATCCAGCTTTTTGACACCGATGGCACGGCGCTAAGCCAAGAATATCTGATCGTCACCAGCGACGCCTGCGACCAGAATGTGGTGGTGGTGGCCTTCGTGCCGGGCGGGTGATGTCTGATTTGGGTGGCTGTTTGTGCCGCCAAGGGCTAAAGCCACATGGCTATCAAGAATAAAGCCCACTAAACGGGCTCTGTTTAATTGCGCCTTTAGTGCGCATGAAAATTTGCCGCATGGCTTGAGCCTGCGGCAAGCAGTCATCAATCCCCGATGGCGCCGAGCCGTCGCAGTTTGGGGGAACGCGCCGCAATGGTGGCGACCACCGCCAGCGTGCCCAGACCGCCAAAGACCACCGCCCCAACCGGCCCCAGCAGCGCCGCCGCCACGCCGGACTCAAAGCCGCCGAGTTCGTTGGAGGTGCCGATAAACACGCTGCTCACCGCCTCGACGCGCCCGCGCATGGCATCCGGCGTATAGGTCAGCAGCAGCGTATGGCGAATGACCACGCTGATATTATCCAGCGCGCCCAGCACCACCAGCATCAGCAGCGACAGCAGGAACGAGGTCGACAGGCCAAAGATGATCGTCGCCACGCCAAACCCGGCCACGGCCAGCAGCAGCGTTTTGCCGGTCTGCGAGAACGAATCGCGCCGGGCCAGATACAGCGCCATCAGCATCGCCCCGATCGACGGCGCTGCCCGCAGAATGCCCAGCCCGGTTGCATCGGTGAACAGGATGTCCTTGGCGAACACCGGCAGCAGGAAGGTCGCCCCGCCCAGCAGCACGGCGAACATATCCAGCGAGATGGACGCCAGAATAATCGGCGCACTGCGCACAAAGCGAATGCCCCCGCGCAGCGCCTGCAACGGCGGTTCATCCTGCTCGGCATAGCTGACCTGTTTGCTGCGGATCAGCAGCAGCGCCCCCACCAGCACCAGTCCGGCAGCGGCATTCACCACATAAACGGCGGTGGCGCTGTTCGTAATGGCGATAATCAACCCGCCCATTGCCGGGCCCAGAATGGATGAAAGCTGCCATACGCTCGCGCTCCAGGCCGACGCGCTGAAATAATGCTCCGGTGGGATAATCTGCGGGGTTAGTGCCGCCTCTGCCGGGTTATTGAAGGCCCGCGCCGCGCCGATGACGGCCAGCGTCAGATACAGCAGTGGCAGCGCGCCCTGTGTAATCGACAGCAGCGCCAGCACCAGCGAACAGCAAACCAGCACCACCTGCGAAATGAGCGTAATCCACTTGCGGTTGTAGCGATCTGCCACATAGCCACCCGGCAGCGACAGCAGCAGCACCGGGATGACCTGCACCAGCCCGACCAGCCCCAGCGCAAACGGGTCGCCGGTGCGTTCGTACAGCTCCCAGCCGATGCTGACACTCACCATCATTTCGCCGACCTGCGCCACAAAGCGCCCGGCGATCAGCAAGCGAAAATCACGAAAGCGCAGTACCGCATACGGGTCGCGTTTTGCGGGAGGAGTCTTGATCTCAGTTGACATGAATTGTGAATAACCCTGAATGATTGTCTATGGTGTTTGTTGCCACACGCGATGATTATGCGGGCAGATGGGGACAGGCACAAGAGACCATCACAGGCCAGCGGTTGAATCGACAGGGACGCAGCGCACCCACTTGGGTTTGAACGCTGCGTCCCGCCGTATGGATTTTAGGGATGGGGGATTTCGGCTAGGCTGCAAAATTCTGGTTGCCGAACAGGCGCCCCAGCCATACCACAAACACCGCGCCGATGATGCCGACAACGATGCCGCCGATCAGCGGAATCTGGCCGATGCCGCCCAGCCCGATCAGGCTGAGGAGGATCGAACCGATCACGCCGCCAACCAGCCCAAGCAGAATATCACCTGCCGGGCCATAACCGCGCCCGCGAATGAGCCGCCCGGCGAACATACCGGCCAGCATCCAGAAGAAGATGCTGACGATCAGGTCGATGGTCAGCCAGACGACCACGTGCAGCACGGGTCCGACGATAATCAGCCCCAGTAAAATCAGGACAAATAGTGCAAACGCACCCATTGCATTGCCTCCGTTTTTGAGTAGTTACACTCTGTATACGGTGACACGGGCGCAATTGTTGCTGTGCCCCCTGAAGATTGGGGGAATGCACATGCTAGCTGGCCGGGCGTGCCCCCACGCTGCCAGATGCCGGGCAAACCGTCTCGCCATTGACGAACACATTGACCTCATAGCTGAAGCTGAAGCCCGAACCAATGCCTGCTTCGCTGGTATCGACGGTGGTGCTGGTACTGCTGCCGGCGTTGACGATCTTGGCGGGCTGCCCCTGCTCGTTGAAGATCGACAGCCAGTATTCCGCCTGCACGCCCGGCAGCGGGTCCCAGTAGAAAGTGGTGCTGCCCGCATTGAGGTAGCCGATGGGCGAGGTCAGGCCGAAGGCGCTGCAATTGTAGGCGGATGCCTCGGTCGCAGGTGCCTGACCCCCGGTGCCGCCAGTACTGCCGCTGTTGCTGGCCGGGGCTTGAGTCGGCTGGGCGACGACGGGCGGCGGGTCCACCGATGGGATATTGGCCGGGTTCCCATCAATGCTGATGACCGAGCCGGACACCCATGCCAGACGACCATCCGGCAGCACGATCTGATACCAGCCAGACCCCCGGCTGCTGATGCCCAGAATCTCGACCCGTTCATTCACCCGCAGCACATCGACAATCGGTGCGCTGGTGCTGTCGGTGCTGCGCACGTTGACATTGCTGCTGCCTGTGTTGGTGGCGAAGGACTTTAATGCCTGCGGCAGCGCGGTTGGGCTGGGGGTGGCTTCGGCCACTTCCGCAAGGGTCGCCGTCGCTGTTGCCGCGTCGACCTGTTCGGCGGGCGTTGGCTCGACAGGCTGGGCCGGGGCTGCGGTCGGCGCGGGCAGGTTGACCGGGATATTCGCATTGCAGTTGCGCACCTGATACTGGTTGCATTCATCCGGCGCAAACGGCTTGACATAGCGATTCGCCAGTACCCAGTCGATGACTTCCTGCGGGGTTTCGATGCGCCACACGATCAGGCTGTTGTCGACCGTTGCCGACACCATTCGCCGCCCATCCGGGCTAAGGTTGAGGCCGGTGATGGGTTGGATATGCCCCTGGAAACGGCGCAGTGGCTGGGCACTGTCGAGGTCCCACAGGATGATGGTCGTATCATCGGAGGCGGACAACACAAACGGATTAGTCGGGTCCGGGCTGAACAAGCCGATATTCACGTCGTCGGTGTGCCCGGCAAAGCGCTTGAGCACCTGCCCGCTTTCCAGGTCCCACAGGATCAGTGTGTTATCGTCGGAGGCTGTTAAGACGCTGCGGCCATCCGGGCTGATCGCCACGCTGTTAATCGTGCGCGTATGTTCCACCGGGTAGCGCAGCAGTTCCACGCCGCTGGCAGCATCCCACAGGATAATCTCACCGGCTGGGGCTTCCGCTTCATCCGGGTTGCCGGTTGCGCCGACCACGCGTGTGCCATCCGGCGAAATCGCCAGACCGGTAAAGACATAGCCCGGCGGCAGCTGCGGTTTGCTGATATTGGTCATCCGCTGGCGGGTGGTCATGTCGTAGACGTAGATGGACTGCCGGCCATCGAGCGCCAGATAACTGCCGTTGGGGCTGTAATTGCCGGCACCGCTGAACAGATCGTTGCTGTTGGCGAAGCGGTCGATCAGGCCCTGTGTCCCGGCGTCGAGGTTCCACAAAATCGCCACATTTTCCAGAATGGTGACGACGCGCGGTTCGCTGGGGCTGTACAGCGAGTTGATGATCGGCGCGCCGACGGTGACGGTGCCGGTATGCTGCCCGGTCTGGATGCTCCACTCGAACAGATCAACCCACACCCCGGCGAAGATCGAGCCACGAGCCGGGTGGAAACCGGGGATATGCGGCGCGGCCCGGTCAGGAATATCTACGGGCACGCGCAGGCGGATCATCTCGGCGCTGTCGCCGCTGGTGATGTCCCAGATGCGCACATTGTTGTCGCGCGATTTTGACATGGCGTAGCGGCCATCCGGGCTGAAGGCGATCTCCGATACCAGATCGTTGTGCGCCGTTAACCGCCGGATCGACGTGCCGGTTTCGACATCCCACAGCACAAGCTGGTTGCCATAGCCGGAAATCGCCAGCGTGCCATCCGGGTTGAACGCAACCCCGTTGACGCGGCGGGCGGCATCCCCCTGAAACTGGCGGATAATTTCGCCGGAGCCGACCGAGGCCAGCACCAGACGGTTGTCGTTGTTGGTCGATTCCAGCCCGATCAATATTTCGGAGCCGTTGAAAGGCCGGAATGCCGCGCCGGTTGCCGTATCCGTCGCCCAGTTGAAGCCGCGTGTAAACTCACGTTCCAGACGGCGGTTGGCCGCGTTATAGACCTGAAGCGGCGTGCTGCCGCCACCCAGCAACGCGTTACGCATATTGGGCGAAAACTCGTCGAAGATAAACTGGTCGTCGGAGAACAGGCGCGTGCCATTGGCGCCGTGCCACAGGTTGAGAATGCGCGTGTTGTTGGCTTCCGTCCAGGCAAAGAAATCGCGTCCGCCCTCGGCATAAGCCAGTTTTTCGACCGGCCATGGCTGCCCGCTGTACCGCTGCACCTCGGCCCCGCTGCCGACATCCCAGCGAATGACGTTGGTGTCGTCAGACCCGGTGAGCAGGAAATTGTTCTCGTTGTTGAATACGACCGCGTTGACGGCTGCGCCATGCCCGCTGAGCTGGTGAAGGATGACCGCCGGTTCACCAATCGGCCAGCGGCTAACATCCCAGATAATGGCGGTGGTGTCCTGCGAGGCTGTTGCCAGATACTGGCCGTTGGGGCTGAAGGCGAGATCCAGCACCGGGCCGCTGTGGCCTTCCAGCCGGTCGACCTGCTGCCGCGTTTCGATATTCCAGACTTCGATGGCGGTGCCATCGCTGATCGCCATCATGCGGGTGGTCGGGCTGAAGCGCACGGCCTGTACGTTATTAAAGCTGAGGCGCGGGCTGTTAAATGCGATCTGGTTGAGTGACCGCTGTGCCTGCGTGAGATTCGGGTTGAGGCGAATCGATTCGAGGATGAGGGCCAGCGCCAGATCATAATTGCCATTGGAAACGGCCTGTTCCGCGCTGACGGCCAATGACAGACTATCGGCATCATTGCGGGCTGCGACGACTGTCGCCTGCACCGGGGTGAGGGTGGCACCGACCATCTCGACCTGCGCCTGTGCGGCCACGACGGTGCCCTGAACGGGGGTGAGCGTAAGGCCGACATTCTCGCTCAGAAGCTGCGCCGCCACGACCGTACCCTGCTGCGGTGTCAGCGTGAGGCCGACATTTTCGACCTGTGCCTGGGCGGCTGCGATGGTCGCCTGCTGTGGGGTGAGCGTTGCGCCCACTTCAGCGAGCTGCGCCTGCGCAACGGCGATGGTCGCCTGCGCCGGGGTGAGGGTAGCCCCCACGTTATCGACCAGCACCTGGGCCGCTGCGACAGTGCCCTGCTGCGGCGTGAGGGTTTCGGCCACCTGCGCCACCTGCGTCTGCGCTTCACCAGCCAGCATGTTGGCCTGCCGGGCGTCATTTTCCGCCGCCATAATCGTCGCCTGCACCGGGGTCAGCGTCGCGCCGACGTTATCCACCTGCGCCTGCGCGGCCTCGACTGTGCCTTGAACGGGCGTCAGGGTGAGGCCCACGTTATCGAACAGACCCTGCGCCGCCACCACCGTTGCCTGCTGCGGCGTGAGCGTGAAACCAACATTATCCACCTGCGCTTGCGCCGTCGATGCCAGATTGTTGGCTTCCTGGGCAGCACCTTGCGCGGCGATTGCCGTACCCAGCACCGGGGTCAGCGTCGCGCCGATGGTATCTACCTGTGCCTGCGCGGTTCCAGCCAGTACATTGGCCTGGGCGGCGTCCTGCTGGGCAGCGTTGACCGTCGCTTGTACGGGGGTCAGTGTCGCGCCGACGTTATCGACCTGCGCCTGGGCCGCATCAACCGTGCCCTGTACCGGCGTGAGCGTGAGGCCGACGTTATCGAACAGGCCCTGCGCCGCCACCACCGTCGACTGCTGCGGCGTGAGGGTCAGCCCCACGTTGTCGACCTGCGCCTGCGCGGTGGATGCCAGCGCATTGGCAGAATCAGCGGCGTTCTGGGCGGCATCGGCTGTACCCTGCGCGGGCGTGAGTGTGAGGCCCACATTGTCGATCTGGGCCTGCGCGACAGCAATGGTCCCCTGCACCGGCGTGAGTGTCTCAGCCGCAAACGCGACCTGGGTTTGTGCGTCGTTGGCGCGTGATTGCGATATCGATGCCTGATTCAGGAAGATGACGGTCGCGATCACGGCAATAATAATCATCCCCATCAGCACGGCGGTCGCCCGGCCCAGATTCTGCACCCGGCGGGCAATGGCTTCGTCGCGGGCGCGGCGGGCGGCCTGCTCTGCGATGCTGGTTTGCAGATAATCGCGCTCGTCCTGGTTGAGTGTCAGGGCGGTACCCCGGCTCCATTCTTCGAATTGATCCAGCCGCGTGCCGGATGCCAGAAAGTCCGGGTTGCGGCCCGATGTCAGCCATTCCGCCGTTGCTGCCGTCAAGCGCCGCTGGACGCGTAAATCTTCGCGGCTGTCGGCAATCCACTCGCGCAGCCGTTCCCATGTGCGGATCAGCGCCTCGTGGGCGACCTCAACGGTGGGGCCGCGTGTCACCGGGTCGCGGTCGAATGTCAGCAGGCGATACTGGCCGAATGTGCCGATGACCTCATCCAGGTGCGGGTCGGTGCCCAATTCTACCCGCCGCACACGCCGCCGCGTGTCTTCCGTGCCTTCGCCCAATGTGACCAGCCGCAGGAATAACTGGCGCGCCGCTTCCTGCTGCTGGGGCGTAAAATTGCGGTAGAGTTCATCCGCCCGCCGGGCCAGCGCCCCCGTCACCCCGCCGATGTCGGTATAGGCCTGCAACGTCAGCAGGCGCCCGGTGCGCCGTTCGAATAATTCCGTCAGGGCATATTGCAGCAGCGGCAGCGTGCCCGGCTGTTCGCCCACATCGTCGATAATCGACTGGGCCAGCCCCGGCTCCATCGTTACGCCGACTCGATCCACCGGGCCGAGAATGGCGCTTTGAAGGTCCGCTGTCGACAGGGGCAGCACCACCTCGGTCTGGCGGCGCATCAGTTCGCCCAGCGCTTCATATTGCAGCGGGCGGTCATAAAAATCGGCGCGAATGGTGACGATCACCCGTAGCCGGGATTTGGGGTCTTCCAGCGCTGTTCGCAGGCTGTTGAGGAAGTGCAGCCGCGCTTTTTCAATCTCCACCTGCGTGAACAGTTCTTCAAACTGGTCGATAATCAGCACCAGTTCGGTATCGTCGTCCGCCGGCAGAATGCGCTTGAGGGCACGCATCAGACCGCGTTCATCTTCCTCAAGCTGGTGGATCAGGCTTTCGGGCGGGTTGATCGCCACGCGCAGCAGCGCCGCTTCCAGTTCGGCCATCGGCTGGCTGCTGGGGTACATCTCGGTGACAAACCAGTCATCCGAATCCGGCAGAGCGCCCTGCCGCAGCGACGGAATCAGACCGGCCTTGACCACGCTTGACTTCCCGCTGCCGCTCGGCCCGACCACCGCCAGAAACCGTTGGCCACCGTTTTCCAGATTCATCCGTCCCTGCAACCGCCGGATCAGGTCATCGCGCCCGAAAAAGTCGTCGGCATCGCCTTCACGAAAGGCACGCAGGCCCTTGTACGGATTTTCCAGCAGCGACGTGTCTTCCTCGATCACCGTTTCGTCGCCCAGAATATCCGTCGCGCCGTACAGGTCGGGCGGCGTTTCGGTGTCGAGCAGGTTGGCGCTGGCGAGTGCGCTCCTGAAGGCGGCGGCAAAGGCAACCGCTGTGGGGAAGCGATCTTCCGGGATTTTGGCTGTCGCTCGTGCGATCACTTCATCAACGGCGTTGGGCAGGTCCGGCTGAAAATCGCGCACGGAGGGGATGGGTTCGCTGACATGCTTGAAGATGACTTCGTGCAGCGAACCGGAAAATGGCGGGCGACCTGTCAGCATCTCGAACAGCATCAGGCCGAGGTTGTACAGGTCAGTCTTCGCGGTGACCGGCTCACCCTTGAATTGTTCCGGCGCGGCGTAATTGGGCGTCAGCAGCCCTTCCATCGTCTGGGAAGATGTAGCCGACCCCAGGTCCTTGGCGATGCCAAAATCGGCCAGGTAGGCGTTGCCATCTTCGTCCAGCAGGATGTTGGCGGGTTTCAGGTCGCGGTGAACGACGCCGTTGCGGTGCGCGACGTTCAGTGCTGCCGTCACCTGGTCGAGAATGCGGGCCACTTTGACCGCATCAATCGGCCCCAGTTCCGTCAGGTCTTCCAGACTGCCGCCGCGCAGCAGTCGCATGACCAGATAGGCGCCGCCAGGTTCACGCCAGTAATCGAACAGGGGCACGATATGCGGGTGTTCCAACCGTGCGACCAGCTCCGCCTCGACCTCGAACCGGCGGATAAATTCCGGCTGGTTGGCATGCTGTGGCAGAATAATCTTGACGGCGACATCGCGCTTGAGCAGTGTCTGAAAGGCGCGATATACCTCACCAAAACCACCCCCGCCGATGCGTTCGCGGAGTTCGTACCCTTTAACCGTCTGACCTTCCAAACCTGCCATAAATTTGCGTTCGCCACCCCTGTTGAGAACTCAGTTCCATCATACAAGGAAAGCCAAACGCACGCCAAAAGGACAAGGTTTGGATTTGTTTACATCGTTGGGATGTTTGTTAGGTGTTGAATAATTGGTGTAGGGACGCAGCGGGCTGCGTCTTGCAGTAGGGGCGAGTCATGACTCGCCCCTACGAAAATTGCAGGTTGGTGTTAGCTATCCACCTGCGTCCACAGCCGGACGTCAATCTGGGGGATCAGCGTAACGGCATAGACCGTTTCTCCCGGCCCCTGAATATAGGTCGTGTACGACCGTGACCCTGCGGGCTGTCGGGCGGCGTCATAGCCTGTTTCGTCGTACAGCGCCCAGCCAAGCGGACCATCCGGGCCATCCAGCGCCTGCCAGACCCGGCCAAAGCCGCGCACCGGCGTGAAACGATTCTCCGGTGCTTCGAACTGCGGGTCTGGTTCGCCTTCATTATACGTATCCGGGAAGACCTGGACCCGCTGGTCTTCATTCGTCAGCACCCAGATTTCTTCCGTGTCCGAAAACCAGATCATCACGCCGCCTTCGAATGGCTGCCAGGCGGCAAACAGTACGCGAGCCGGGTCCTGTGGGCAGGCTTCGTAGCCTGTCACTGCCCCCAGCCATTCCTGCGAACAGGTGACTTCAATGGTGACATGCCGCGTGACGGTATCCTCATCGCTCTCGCCCACGACCTCCAGCCGAAAGCGCTGCGGCCCGGCATACTTAAAATTTCCCAGGGTGATTTCCCCGCTTAAGGGCGCTGGTGCTGCGGTGGAAGGCCGGTCGCAAACATCGTCTTCATCGGGTGGGCACTGGTAAAAATAGGCTTCTGTGCCCGTGGCCTGCCACTCGAAGGTGACATTGCCCTGATTCTGGACGGTTTCCTCGCTGGCTTCAAACCGGCTGATCGAGGCTTCCGTTGAGTCAGCCTCATCTGCGGCTGGCAATTCCGTAGCCTCGGCATCGGCCTGTGGTTCCTCGGTGCTTTCGGTTTCGGCTTCTGGTTCATCATCTGCTTCGATGGGCAGGTTGCTGTTCTCTGGCAGCCAGATCACCGACCCAACCGGCAGCGCGCCGGGGTCATCAATGCAGTTGAGTGCCGCCAGCTGCGTCACCGTGATGGTCGGCGTGCCCGTGAGCAAATCCGCCAGCCGGTCACCGGGGCGCACCACGTAAGGGACAAAGCCATCCAGCGTCGGCGCGGTGCAGATGGCCAGACGCGGGTCATCCGGGCCGGGGGTTGCTGTGACGGGAAAGGCGACCCACTCACCGGGTACCGCTGGTGTGGTCTGCTGCGCCGTCACCAGCCCGACCAGCATCAGCAGGACCAGAACAATCAGGGTTGAACGTAATACGCGCATCGTTATCCTCGTATACGATCCAATTCGTTCAAAGGGGGCACTATAGCACAGCTTTTCAGGCGCGGGAAGTTCAGGCAGGTGGGTCGGGTGTGGGTCAGGTGGCCTATTCGATCGCCTGCGGTACAATCGCGTTGATCTTATACCCGTTCTAAAATGAGTGTGAATACATGCACCGGAAGCAAAGAACTGTATGTTGAAATTCAGTATCGCATCATTCAGCTTTCACCGGACACTGGCCGCTGGTAAACAGGATATTTTTGGCTATATTGCGGATTCGAGGGCGCTGGGCGCGGCGCAGCTCGACCCCTGGAACGCGCACTTGACCGCCCATAAAGATGGCGACGCCGTCCTGCATGGCGGGCATAACCCGCGCGACGCGAAGTTTATCCCGGCTGATGACGCGCACCTGGCCCGTGTGAAAGCCGCTGCCGACGCTGCCGGGTTGTCGTTTGGTTGTCTGGCGGTGGATGGCGCTCACGTTTACGAGCCGGACGCGCAACAACGGCAGGCCAACCGGGAATCGGCCTATCGCTGGCTGGATGTGGCGGAAAAGCTGGGGGCACAGCAGGTCCGCATCGACGCAGGCGGGCCGGACGCTATGCCCGATGATGTGCTGGCGATTATCGTCGCGGGTTACCGTGATCTGATTCAGCGGGCAGCGGACAAAGGCATCGAGGTGTTGGTCGAAAATCACTGGGGGCCGACGCGCTACCCGGCGAACGTTATCCGGCTGCTGGATGCCGTAGAGGGGCTGGGTCTGTTGTTCGACAGTCATAACTGGGCAGACGGATTGCAGCAGCAGGCATGGGAAATGTGCGCGCCTTATGCGCGGTCGGTGCATATCAAGACGTTTGCCTTTGACGAACAGGGCAACGACCCGACCGTCGACGTGGCGCGGGTGGTGCGGTTGCTGGACGACAGCGGCTATGGTGGCGTCTGGGGCATCGAAAGTGTGCCGCGCGATGGCGACGAATACGGCGCGATCCGGCAAACGGCGGCCCTGATCGAACGATTGCTCACAGACGGTACGTAACATCTGAAGTCGTGCCACGTGTGCGGCGGATCAGTCCATTTCAGGCTCTCTTCCTTTGCGATCTTTGTGTCTTTGCGTTAATTATTTCTTTTTCTGTGGCTGGAGATTATTCAATATGGCAGACAAGGTACGCATCGGCGTCATTGGCGTCGGGCAGATTGGCAAACATCATCTGGATAATTACCGGAAGATCGACCAGGCTCAGATCGTGGCCGTAGCTGATGTGAACGAGATGGAAGCGGAGCGGGTCGCGGCGGCGCACGGGATCCCGGATGTTTATACGCGTTTTGCCGACCTGCTGCGCCGGGACGACATCGACGCCGTTGATGTGGCGTTGCACAACAACCTGCACATGCCGGTAACGGTCGCTTCGCTGGAAGCAGGCAAGCATGTCTACTGCGAAAAGCCGATGGCAGGCTCGTACCGCGACGCCGAGACCATGTTCAACACGGCGCAGGCCACCGGCAAGAAACTCAGCATTCAACTGACCTCGCTGTTCAGCGATGAAACCAAAGCGGCGCGGGCGCTGATCGACGCGGGCAAGCTGGGCAATATCTATTTCGCCCGTTCCACCGGCTACCGGCGGCGGGGGCGGCCCTATGTCGATGGCTATGGCAGCCAGTTTTTTGTCCAGAAGGAACACGCCAGCGGCGGCGCATTGTACGATATGGGCGTCTATCACATCGCGCGCATGTTGTATCTGCTGGGCAACCCCGATGTGCTGACGATTACGGGCAAGACGTATCAGGAAACCGAGATGGACGGGCGGCGCAGAGCCATCAGCGGTTACAATGTCGAGGAACTGGGCGCAGGGTTTATTCGGATGGCCGGGAATATCGCGCTTGACATCATCGAAGCCTGGGCCATTCATCTGGACGCCTTTGAAGGGTCGTATGTGGTCGGTTCGGCGGGCGGTGTGCGGCTGAACCCGTTCGGCTATTTTTGCAATATTGCCGACGACTTGGCGCTGAGTGGCTCGTTTGATCTCGAACGCTTTAACTATCGCACGCACCAACTGCGCGACAACGCCGACGCCTACGACAGCCCGCAGCATCACTGGGTGGCTGCGCTTCAGGGGCGGGTCGAGCTGCTGCCGACGGCGGCGCTGGCCCTCAACACCATGCTCATTTCCGAAGGCATCTTTCTGTCGGAACAGGTCGGGCGCGAAGTGACTGCCGATGAAGTGCGCGAAATGTCAAAATCGACGGCCATGAAAGTCTAGTGCAGTCGAGTTGTTATAATCATGATGTCTGCCGGGTCATCTGCGGGCAACAGATGGGCAGACGTACAGGCATTGATTGAAAAGGGGACGATCATGACGATTGATACAAATACGTTACTGGATGCGCTGGACTCGGTCATCAGCATTCCGCTGATTCCGTTCAACGGCGCGGCAATTGACTTTGCGGGCCACCGTAAAAACATCGCCTACTTAATGAACAACAATCAGCTTTCGGACAATCGACCGCGTGTGATCTCGCTGGCCGGAACCAGCCTGATTCATCATGTGTCGCTGGAGGATCAGGTACGGCTGATTGACATTGCCGGGCAGGAGATGGGCAACGAGGGTGTGCTGATGGCGGCACTGGTGCCGAACCCGATCAGCGCAGCCGGTGATCTGATCGCGGCTTTTTCCAGCCTGAACCGCCCGCCCGATGTGTACCTCATCATGCCGCTGACCGGCACCTACAGCCCGGAAGGCCTGTATACGCATCTGCTGGAATTTGCCGATGTTTACGGCAGCCAGTATGGCGCCCGGTTCCTTTATTACTATCGCAGCCCGCGTGACCGGGATTGCATTATCCAGCTCATCAAGGACTCGCCGCACTTTATCGGCGTCAAAATCGGCACGGAAGTTCCCGATGTCACCCCGTTTGTGGATGCACTGGGCGATGACAAGATCGTCATCTGGGGCATCGGCGACCGGTCAACCGCAGCGGCGGAACTCGGTGCCAAAGGGCACACGTCCGGCATCAATGTGTTTGTCGCCAAAGCGTCGGACGCCATCAACAACGCCCAGCGGCGCGGCGATTATGCGGCAGCGCGTGAGATGGAAGCCCGCGTCGACCCGCTGGAGGACATCCGCTTCGTCAACGGGCGCGCCTACAATTACGCGGCGGTCATGGAGGCCATCAACCTGTCCGGCTTTGAGGATGTTGTGGGCGGTAGTGGCGGGCCGTTCAACCCCCGTGTGCCGCCGGAAATCACGCAGCAGATCGAGCAGATCGTCGCCGATATCCGCGATCTGCACTGACACCTCTGTACATTGCTGCCACCGGAGTGTTTCCGCTGCTTCGGTGACGCAAAAATTTCGTGTGGTAGATTCGATGGGGATTGATGTTCAATCATCACCCCATCGCTGCATTCAGCCTATGACCGTTAAGGCTACAGGTCCATGAATATACAGGCAGCCAGACGCTGGTTAAATGTAAGTTCCTTTTTGGGGTTCGCCATATGGACTGTTGCCTGGAGTATCCAACTTAATGAAAACATATTTCTGGCTAATGCTGAAAGAATATTCTTTTTTGGATGTTCTGTCGTCACACCTCTTGCGTTGCGCCTCGCGTTACAACCCGATCGAAACGGACAAATTTCACGGCTTTATCGGGTTGTAATTCGCTTCCAACCCTTTACAACCATAGCTGCGGGAATAGCCTTGTTGCTGGATACTGGCGTAACTGCTGCGGGGTTTGCCGCTGTTTGGCAAGTGCAAACCGTGTTACTTGCGCTTATTGGTTTGAAACGCTTGCTGGCACGCCCTTTTCCGGCTATCGAAGAAATATGTGTTGATGTTGGACTGCTGTATGTCTCGATAAGTGGGTTCTGGTTTGTTGCATATCGTGCAGGTATTGCGTTGCTTACATTTGATCCAGCATTTGTTTTGTTGACGGCTGTACATTTTACATTTATTAGTCTGGGGGCGCTGATCATTATTGGTATGGTTGGACGCCAATTGTTTAACACACATGTATGGGGTATTTATCGCCGCGTCGCCTGGCTTGCAGTGATTAGCCCTCTTCTGGTTGCGATTGGTATTTCCACAAGTCAATTCTTGGGCCTGCTGTGGGTCGAGACTGGTTCTGTAGTGGTTTTAGCCAGTAGTTTTTTGGTGCTGACCCTACTATACGTTTTCAACGGGGTGCCTAAACAACGTACTGTTCTCACTTTGTTGGGGGTGTCCAGTACAGCACTGCTTACATCAATGGGGTTTGCACTAGCTTATTCTATAGGACGACTGACAAACTGGTGGACTCTATCACTTTTAGTGATGGTGCAGTGGCATGGTTGGCTGAACGCAATTGGCTTTACATTTTGCGGTTTACTCGCCTGGAATATTGCCAATCCAGAGACAAAAAGCACCCTTCCCGGAATTCCGTTTAGTCAACTTCCCTGGCGCTGGCACATCGGTCCGGACTTCTTTCAACGTATTGGGGCCATCGAACCTGAATCATCAGCTGCCGTGACCGGAATTATAGATCGCTTGCAGGATTATGAACGAGATGACTTTGACCCCAAGAATATATTGCCTGCCATCACTGAATTTTATGAAAACACCGCCGCTCACGAGTTAATGGTTTACCCTCACTGGCAGCCATATTTTGGGATTCTTGGCCGGCTGTACAAGCAAGTCAGTAAACGCATCGAACAGATGAATTTCCCGACTCACCCTGATACTGATGAGTCCCGTATTTCAAGCACCATCATTCCGTTAAAAGATGCGCTGGATGGACGAGATCGGGTGAGAGGGTGGGTTCGCGTTTATACCGATATTGGGCAAGCCGTATATGTTGCTGCCTATGCGTCACATTGGCACAATCAAAACCAGTATATGAACATTGCTTTCCCCTTGCCTTTGGGCAACCTCACCAGCATTCTTCGCCTGGAAATGTCGAAGGTAAGTGATGGTGGGGTACTGCTAACGAGTTATAGCACTCGGCACGGAGATCAGGGCGTTTATTTTTCCAGCCGTGTGCTTGCCATTCGTCTGCCTATCAATGAAACGATTCGAGTTTATCAGCCAGATACCCCAACAGGGAACTTACATGCTGAACATAAAATGTGGCTTTTTGGCGTTCACTTTCTTACCCTGGAATACATCATTGCGAGTGTGCATGAAAATTAGAACAGCTTTGGTTAAACAGAATTCTTTTTTGGAGTATGAACGACAGGCAGCTCTGATGTCTGCTGATCTGGATTGCTCATTATGCTAACCAGCGACGAATTACTGACCCGCTTGATCGACCCGTTCACGCAGCTGATCCAGGCCATCACCGGGGAGCCGGTGACGATTCAGCAGATCGCTGCCGCACCGCACATCGTTCAGGGACAGTCTGGCAGCGAAGTGCGAGTCTACGACGTGACCTATGACGTTGCCGGGCAATCGGCGGTCACCACACCGGTTGTCACCAAAAATGCGACGCCGCTGGAACAGCATGTTTATCACCTGCTGGCCGATCAGCAGCAGGCCGTCCCCCCGGTTGTCATCCCGCACCTGAGCGACGATGAACGCGCGTTGATCTGTATGGGATTTGCGCAGGTCCGGCCCCAGAACGTCATCATGAGTGATCCCTATCACCCGCTCACGTCGCAGGTTGCCCAGGGGCTGGCACGTCTTCACGCTGCCAACCGCACCCACTGCCCGGACTGGCTGCCGCGCGCATCCGACAACACAATGGATGAGCTTTACCTGCGGGCAACCCAGACCCAGTGGGAACGCTGCCTGCGGGACAACGCCTTTTTTGCGGAGTTTGGGGCATACAGTGCCCGGTTGACGCAGGCGCTGGAACAATTTCTGGCGCTGATGGACGCGTTCACGGCGGAAGGCGATATGCTCACGCTGATAAACTGTGACCTGCATCCCGACCATATTCGCTTGCTGGCTGATGGCACGCCGGTTTTCATCGACTGGCAGCAGGCATGTTATGGCCCGTTCTACCTCGATCTCGTCAATTACTTCACGGTTGAAAGTGTGCTGCTGTACCGCGATGCTCTGGCGGACGCGGGTTATGCCATTCCGCCTGCCGCCTTCATCGAGCGCTTCCGCGAGGCCGGACGTTACATGGGCCTGCGTTATCTGGAAGTTGGGCTGCTGGCATGGCAAACGGGTGGCGATGCCTGGCAGCAGCAGCGCTGGTTCTTCCACTACTGCTTGACTCTGGCGCTCAATGGACGCTGAGCAACTTAAAAATCCACCTGCTTTCTGTTATAATCATTTTGTAGCACAAACGTTCAGTTTTCCGAGAGCAAATCCTGATGGCGAAGACGCGCACCAAATATGTCTGCACCAACTGCGGGCGACAAACACCCCGCTTCATGGGCCGCTGCCCCAACTGTGGCGAATACAACACGATGGAAGAAGAAATCGAGGAGGTCAGCCGCGCCAGCAGCAACGCCCGCCCGCGTGCCAATGTCTCTACACCGGGCAACAGCCCCCAGCGCCTGAGTGACATCAGCAGCGACGTCGGTGAGCGTCTGTTCGTTCCGGTGGAGGAATTCAGCCGGGTGCTGGGCGGTGGCATTGTGCCGGGCAGCATCATTCTCATCGGCGGCGAACCGGGCGTCGGCAAAAGTACGTTGCTGGTGCAGCTATGTGCCATGCTGGCGGAACAACTGGGCAATGTGCTCTACGTCAGCGGTGAAGAATCGACCCGGCAGATCAAGATGCGGGCGGACCGGCTGGGGCTGGAAGCCGAGAATCTCTACCTGCTGACGGAAACCAACCTCGGCAGCATCTTCGAGCATGTGCAGGAGATCAGCCCGACGATTCTGGTGATCGACTCTATTCAGACAGTCTATATGGATGAAATCGAGTCTTCACCCGGTAGCGTGACTCAGGTACGCGAGTGTGCCAGCCGGTTGCAGGGCCTCGCCAAATCCAGCGGCATGAGCGTTTTTCTGATCGGTCATGTCACCAAAGAAGGCAGCATTGCCGGGCCGCGGGTGCTGGAACACATCGTCGATACGGTGCTGTACCTCGAAGGCGATCAGTTCCAGTCATTCCGGTTGCTGCGCAGCGTCAAGAATCGTTTTGGCGCGACCAGTGAAGTCGGTGTTTTCGAGATGCTCCAGCGCGGCATGGTCGAAGTCTCCAATCCGAGCGAGGCGTTTCTGGCGGAGCGCGTGATTAATGCGCCGGGGTCGTCTATCGTTGTCACCATGGAAGGCACACGCCCGCTGCTGGTCGAATTGCAGGCCCTCACCAGCCCGACCAGCTTTGGCAATCCACGCCGCACGCCTAATGGTGTTGACTTCAACCGCATGCTGCTCATCAGCGCCGTGCTGAGCAAGCGCGTCGGACTCAAGCTGCACGAGCAGGACATCTTTGTCAACGTCATCGGCGGCCTGAAGATCAGCGAACCGGCCTGCGATCTGGCGATGGCGATGGCGATGGCCTCCAGCTATTACGACACGGCTATCCCGGCTGACCTCGTGATTCTGGGTGAGGTGGGCCTCAGCGGGGAGTTACGCACCGTGTCACAGCTCAGCGCGCGACTGAACGAAGCGGCCAAGATTGGCTTCAAACGGGCGCTGCTGCCGCGCATGCGCCGCAAGCCGGACGATATTCCGCCGGGTATCGAGCTGGTGACGGTGCACAACGTGGCCGATGCGATGCGCGTTGCCGTGCCGAAGGCCTGAAATCTGTGTTAGGATAATGTCAAGATTGAGTAGGCGGAGTAAACAGGATCGTTAAGAACGATGGCTGACCAGCCTTTAACCTTAGACCTGACCAAATATATCGAGAAACGCCACTTTGGTGAGCGACCGCACATACGAGGACGACGTATACCGGTAGCGTTGATCGCGGATGCTCGCCACAAACAGGCGCTGGATATTACGGAATTGATGGAGGCTTATACGTTAACAGAAGCCGAAGTCCTTGCCGCGCTCCTTTACTATGCCGAAAACCAGGCAGAGATCGATCGCTACGAACGCGCCTATGCCGATGCCTCTACTGAAGACTGGGTCGCACATGGCGACGATTCTTTTCTACTTCGTTGAAATGATGTCACGTGTTGTTGCCAACAAACTCCTTGAGGCTGGCATCGAGGTAGTCCTGGCGGTGGATGTTGACATGATGGATAAAGATGACGATACCCAACACTTGCCCTATGCGGCTGAAAATGAATTGGTGATGGTAACGCAGGATCGTCCCTTTGCGGGTCGTACATCGAAATGTAGTGATCATGTGGGTTTGATTTGCTGGGTAGGTGAAAAGAATGATTTTGGTAGTCAAATCAACAGATTGCAGGATTTTGCCAACACCTACGAAAGTGAAGCCGTGGTCGGGCAAGTCTTTTGGTTAAAGTAAATCTCGTCAATCACACAGGGTAAGTGATGGCCGTTCACGAGAAGCTGTACACAATCGAAGAATTTGAGCATCTGGTGATGCTGCCGGAAAACCGCGACCGAAAATTGGAATACATCGGGGGAGAGATCATCGAGGTGGTGTCCAACAATTATTCATCCAAGGTGGCGGCTAATATCCTGATTGCCATTGGCATGTACATCAAAGGCAAGAACCTCGGTGACGTGACCGGCGCGGACGGTGGCTATGTGATCTCCGGTGAACGATATATCCCGGATGTGGCTTTCATTGCGCGCCAGCGTCAACCACAGCCGTCACACGAAACCTGGAATCCACTCGCCCCTGATCTGGCTGTTGAAGTGCTTTCACCTACCGATGATGAACGGGATGTTGCGATCAAAGTTGCCAACTATCTGGCGGCCAATACGGTAGTCTGGCTGGTCAGCCCAACAGAACAGCGCCTGTCCGTGTTAGCACCCGGTCAGCCAGTTAAACATTATTATGGCGAGAGTGAGGTACCGGGCGGTAATATCCTGCCGGATTTTCGCCTCCAACTGCGCGACATCTTCGAGGAATAAACAGAACCTTCATGCCCCCATCCACTATACACCTGCGCAACCGCAATCTCGCCATCATCAGCCGAAGCTGCATCATCTACGGCCATGTGATCCGCACCATCACGCAGACTCAGGCGCAGACCTGGCGCGATCAGAACGACGCGCCCAACGGCTGGTCGGCGCTGGAAGTACTGTGCCATGTCGCGGACTTTGACGACATTTTCTATCAGCGGGCGGTGATGCTGCTCGAACAGGACAACCCGCAGCTGCCATACTTTGATCACAACGTACTGGCCGTCGAACGCGCTTATAACCAGCAGGCTATGCACGAGGTCTATGCGCGGTTTTTGCAGTCGCGCACCCGCTTCCGTGAGTTCTTCGAGAGTTTGGCCGATGACCAGTGGGAACGCGCCGGCAACCACCCGGAACGGGGCCACTTTACCCTGTGGGATGCGCTGATGCAGGTCGCCACCCACGACATGACGCATCTGGAGCAGTTGACGCGCATCATTGCTGAGGCTAAACCTTAACCGCCATTATGACCCTTTGTGGACCTTGAATATTGAATTTCACGGTCGCGTGCATTATACTGTGAACGTTTTGTCCGTTGAGACGATACCAGACTGATGAATGAAAAAACAATCCAGACCCTTGAACTGAACAAGGTGCTGGAAAAACTTGCTGAGTATTGTACGTTCTCCGCCGGGGCAGACCTCGCGCGGGAACTTTTCCCATCCACCGATATTGACGAAGCCACCGCCTGGCAGCGCGAAACGGCTGAAGCCCGGCTGCTGTTCGAGAACCGGCAGAATGTCACGCTGGGCGGCGCCCGTGATGTCCGTGATGCGGCGATTCAGGCCACTCGCGGCATTATCTGCGAACCGCAGACCTTGCTGGACATTCGCTACACGCTGCGCCGGGCAACGACCCTGCGCCGCACGGTTGGCCGCATGCAGGGGCAGTACCCGCTGCTGGCTGACATCATCAACGAAGCGGAAGAATGCACCGGCTTGCAGGAGGAAATCTCCAAAGTCCTCAATGACAATGGCGAGATTATGGATAATGCCAGCCCACGTCTGGCGATTATCCGGCGCGACTTGAAGGTGGCCTACGACAAGCTGATGACGCGCCTGAATCGCATCATCACCAACACCAACAACCAGCAGTTCTTGCAGGAAAACCTGATCACCACACGCAACGGGCGCTACGTCATCCCGCTTAAGGCGGAATTCAAGGGACGTATCCCCGGCATCGTGCACGATATGTCGTCCAGTGGCGCGACGATCTTTATCGAACCGCTGGCGACGGTAGAAATCAACAACGAATGGCGCGAATTGCAGCTTGAGGAAGAAAAGGAAATCCGCCGCATCCTCGCCGCGCTGACCAATCTGGTCGGTGAAGAATCGGAATACATCGTCCGCACGGTTGAGGTGCTGGCGTATATTGATCTGATCTTCGCCAGAGCGCGTTATGCCGAAGACCTGAATGCGGTGGAACCGATCTTTGTCCCGTTCCGCCCCGAAGGTAACAAGCCCGGCAGCACCATCCGTCTGATGGGGGCGCGTCACCCGCTGCTGACCGGCAATGTCGTCCCGATTGATGTCGAGTTTGACCCGGATACCTGGGTGCTGGTCATCACCGGCCCGAACACCGGCGGCAAAACGGTGTCTCTCAAGACCGTCGGCCTGATGATCATGATGGCCCAGTGCGGCCTGCATCTGCCCGTCGAAGACGCCAAGCTGAGCGTATTTGAAGGTGTATATGCCGACATCGGCGATGAACAGAGCATCGAGCAGAACCTGAGTACGTTTTCATCGCACATGACCAATACCATCAGCATTCTGCGGGAAGCCAACGAACGCTCGATGGTGCTGCTGGATGAGGCGGGCGCAGGCACAGACCCGGCAGAAGGGTCGGCATTGGCGCGGGCGCTGCTCGACCATCTGAAAGACCGGCGCATCACCACCATCGTCACGACCCATCACCCGGAATTAAAAGTCTATGGCGTCGAGACACCGGGCGTGCGCAACGCCAGCGTCGAATTTGACCTTGAAACGCTGCGCCCGACCTATCGTCTGATTGTCGGTTTGCCGGGACGGTCGAACGCACTCGCGATTGCCGAACGGCTGGGGCTGAACCCGGAGATTATCCAGGCGGCACGCGGCATGGTGGCGACCGAAGACCTGGTAGCGGATGATTTGCTGGACGAAATTCAGCGCACGCGTGAAGACATCCGCAAGAAAAACCTGGCGATTTCGGCCACGCTGGAAGATGCTGAAGAACAACGCGCCGACCTTGAATCCCGCCTCGACAAGATCGAGGATGAACGGCGCAATATCATCAACTCGGCGCGGCGGCAGGCCGAAAACGAGCTGAAGGATTTTCAGCGCGAACTGAAGCGGCTGCGCAGCGATATGCGCACGGCGGCGCTGCCACTGGAAAAGCTCAAGGAGTTGCAGGACGCAGCAGCGGACCTGACGGCGGACATCGACGCGCCGATTGAGAGCGAAGTCGACATGCCCGATGGCTCCGACTGGTCGCCGCGGCTGGGGGATAAAGTCTGGCTGCAAACGCTCAATGCCGAAGGGGTGATTCAGGAAATGGATCAGAATTCGGCGCTGGTGCAGGTTGGCACGTTGAAGGTGCGGGCCAGCTTCGATGAACTGAGCCACCGCACGCGCAGCGAAAAACGCGAGATGAAGCGCGGGCATATGCGCCAGTACGAAAAATCGCCTGACCCGATTGTGCCCAAAGGCCAGTCACCCGGTCTGGAGCTGGACCTGCGTGGCGAACGGGTGGACGATGCGCTCAAGCGGCTGGAAACCTACGTCGATGCCGCTTATACCAGCGGTTTGCCCTTTGCCCGCATCATTCATGGCAAGGGTACCGGGGCGCTGCGTAAAGCGGTGCGCGAACGTGTCGAGGGACATCCGCTGATCTCCAAAGTCACCGAAGCCATGCCCAACGAAGGTGGCTCCGGCGTGACCATCATCCACATGGTCCCCCTGAATTAAACAGCGTAGAGGCGGATATTCTCCGCCTCTTTTATTTTTCCGAGTTACTGGGCGCATCGGCGGCGGTGCGGGGCGTGCCGCGTGCTTTGACATTGCCGCGAGTCGCCCACAACGCGTGGAACCACTGCCGCATCACGTACCCGTCGAAGCGGGTAGATTGCTGTTCGACGTACCGACGTTCGAACTGGTTTTTGGTGTGCTGGCTGCTGGCGTTGAAGTTGGTCGCCAGGTTGAGCACCGCCCAACTGAACATGCCCGGTTTGACAGACAGGATGATCTGCCAGTCGGGGTCATCGGCCTGGATTCGGTCGGGTTCGGTGGGGCGCGGCCCCACAAGCGTCATATCGCCGCGCAGGACGTTGAATAACTGAGGCCAGTGATTCAGCGAGGTGCTGATCAGGAAGCGGCCTACACGGGTTTTGCGGCGATCCGCCAGCGCGGGTACGTCCGTCCACGTCCGAAAATCGTACTGCCGAAATCGTCGCCCCTGCTTGCCGACCCGTTCCGTTTTGTAGAACACCGGGCCGGGTGTGTCGAGCTTGATGAGCACGGCGATTATCGCCATCATCGGCCACGTGAGCAGCAGAATCGTGCCGGACACCAGTACATCCAGAAGCCGTCGCATGGTCAGCCTCCATCCTCACCGACGAGACTCGTATTATAAGTTATGAAGGGCGTTGTTTCACACTCGGCTTTGGGTTTTATGCTACAATAAGTACAAATGTTCCATTATCTCGAAAAATGAGCTTAGGGAGAAATGGCTGATGCAATACACCACTGAGATCACGATTAACCTGCCTCGACAGCGCGTGATCGAATTGTTTGATGACCCGGACAGCCTGCAAAAGTGGCAGCCCGGCCTGAAAAGTTTTGAACACCTCAGCGGCGAACCGGGGCAGCCGGGGGCCAAATCCAAACTGGTCTACGACATGAACGGGCGCAAGATCGAGATGATCGAGACAATTACCCGCCGCGACCTGCCGGATGAATTTTCCGGGACTTATGATGCACCGGGTGTGCACAACGTCATCGTCAACCGCTTTTACGAAGCCGGGCCGAATCAAACCCGCTGGGTCACCGAAAACGAATTCAACTTCAACAACCTCCTGATGCGGTTGATGGGCATGCTGATGCCCGGTTCATTCCGCAAACAGACCCAACAAAATATGAACGACTTCAAGGCTTTCGCCGAAAGTGCCGGCTGATCAATACCCGCGCAAGGCCCTGCGTGATCGTTGGATGAGCGACGGTCACGCTTTTATTTTTCTATGCTACAGTAGAGGCATGGTTCGGCAGTGAGGTCTGTCTGATGACTGATCAGATTCATCCCCATCCACCCATAACGGATGACCCGGCCCGTCACGAAACGATTGTGGCTGAAGGCGTGAGCTTTGACGATTTTCTGACGCAGTATGCCGAGGTGCACGCCGAATGGCTGATCGGAAGGGTGATCCTGATTGGGTCAAAGAGTACACAACACCAGCTGATTTTGGGTGTTTTGAGCAATCTTGTCAGTTACTTTCTGAGGTTCAAAAATTTAGGGCTGATTCTCTCTGCTGGCGTGCCCATGTTCATTGACAATGACCTGCCTGCACTCGATGCGCAGGGCTACCTGACATCCGGCGTGCTGGCAGGCTTTGCGCTCGACCCAACGCTGCTCTGGCAGGAAAAACTGCCTGCTGGCCCGGCGCTCGTCGAGCTGGTTCAGCAGATGATGGGCGATGCCATTTAAGCTGCTGCGTCTGACGGCGCTGTTGACGGTGATTTTTGCCGGGGTCATTGGGCTGCTGCGTGTGCCGCAGCGTGATGACCCGTTGATGCAAACCTTTCTGATTCCACCGGAAGATTGCGAATCACCCTGTTTCCTGGGCGTCCAGCCGGGCACCACGACGATTCGCGACGCGGTTGCTCATTTCGAGGCCAACCACTGGCTGAATGAAGTCACCCAGAGCGGCCAGTTTTATGATCTGGTGTGGAGCGGCAGCCAACCGCTGTTTGTAGATACCGGCGCGCCCACCTATTTTATGTCGGAAACGGATCGTGTGGGCGAACTGCGCGTCCGCACGCACCTGCGGCTGGGCGATATTCTCGCCGTGCTCGATCAGCCAGACGCGGTTTACTCCCGCATCACCCAGAGCGGCACGTTTGTCACCATTGTTTACACGCAGCTGGGGCTGGAGATCAGCGGCTATTGGCCATGCCGGATGCCGCGCCGCCACCTGTGGCATATCCCGGTCGAAATCCGGATGCACACCCTGGCTTTCGAAAGCACGGTTCCCACATCCATGAATTGGCCGAAAGCGGATTGTACCCACTCATGATTCGACGCTGGCTTTTGATCTTGACTGTGACGATTACCCTGCTGCTGACGCTGCCCATCCTGCTTATTCGCGCGCAGCCCTATGACGGCGGCCATCTGGGTATGTTTCTGGGGCAATCGGAACATTGCCGTGCGCCCTGTTTGATGGGTATCCGCCCCGGCAGCACCACACTGGCGCAGGCGCTGGCCATTCTGCGTGCGAACGATGCCATTGAACACGTACAGGTCGAAAATTATTACAATGGGCAGTCGGTGTTCTGGCGCTGGAAAGAAGGCGAACCGGACTTCCGCCACTATGCCTTTCGCACCGACAGCGACAACACGGTTATCAGACCGGTGATGCCATCGTCCATTACGCTCGGCGAGGTGTTTCTGACGTTGGGCGAACCCGCCCAGGTGACCGCCGCGATCAGCAACGAGTATCAGCCGCGCGCCATCGTGATGCTGGCTTACCCGCAGCGGGCGACCTACCTGCTGGTCGGGCTGGATCGATGTGACATCGAACAGGACCAGTTCTGGCACATGTACCACGAATCCGGGTTGTACAGCAGCTTCTATGTCGGTTTTGGCGAACCGGGATTTATCCGCATCGTGCCGCACACACACGTCACACTCGACCAGACAGCCTGGGCCAACCAACTGCGCGATTTTTGCCGGACGATGTGACTCATGCTCAGGCGTTGGGCAGTCGGGCTGACACTGGTTTTTGTCCTGTGCATCCTCTTGATTCGTGCGCGGACCTATGACAGTCAGTCGATTCGCGGGCTGCTGCTGCCGCCAGAGCACTGCCCCGCCCCCTGTTTCATGGGTTTGCGCCCCGGCCACTCCACCTTTGATGACGCTACCGACTTCTTCAGAACCCGCCCCGACATCGAATATTTTGTGCAGCAGTCGCAGGCCGAAGTTGATGCGATGGATGTGCTCCACTGGCGCGACGCAAGCAGCGGGCTGAACGGCTCCATGAATTTCGTCAATGACCGTCTGGTCGAAATCAGCCTAAGTGGGCTGCGTCTGCATCATATCTGGCTGGCACTGGGCGAACCAGATGGCGGGCAGGTCGTCACCGAGATGCTGTATCTCGACCAGCGGCGATTTATCCACATGCCCATCGTCCATATCGGTTACTACACGATCAACGATTTTCGTGTCAATATTGCCAGTGCTTGCCTCGAATTCTGGGAGCAGCGCGCGCACATCGTGATGGGTGAGACGGTCATGCCGAAACAATTGAACCCCACCCAGTCGCTGGCCTATCAGCGGCGGTTTGCCTGTCAGCAGCAGCGTGCCTACCGGCAGGCGCAGCGCCGGCTGTGGCAATGATTCGGGTGTGGCTGCGCCTGTGTCTATGGCTGACGGTGGGTGGTCTGCTGCCGGTGTGCTTGATCCGCGCCCAACCGTATGCCGACAACGGCCTGCAAGCCTACTTCGAAGCGCAGGATTGCCCCGCGCCGTGTTTTATGGGTATTCAACCGGGGGTTACGCCGCTGTATCGGGCAGATTTGATTCTGGAAGGGCATGAGTGGGTCGGGCATGTCGAGCGGAATATGAATACGCTGGTGGGCGAACCGGCGACGCTGCGCTGGACATGGAGTGGACGCCAGCCCGGCTTCTTTGCCAATGGCGCTTATGGCAGTGTACGCTCGGATAATGGCGTGTTTGTCGATGAACTGCTGATCGAGCTGAAGCCGTCGCTGGGGGATATCTGGCTGAGCCTGGGGCCACCGCAGGCCTATGACATAGCGCCGGTTACCAGCGGCTTGCTGGGTGATGCGCTGGGTTTGATTACACATTATCCCAATTTTGCTATACTGGGCATTACCAATTGTCCGTTTTATACATCATTCTGGCATTCAGGCGTCGCCATTCGCATCCAGCGTGTTCCGGCATTTTCGGACTTGCCAGCGCCATCGCACCAACCGCTGCCTGTTGAGCTCCACAACCTTGACCGGGAATGGTGTCGGGGATAGAAGGTGCATTGTCCATGCTTGACCTCATATTCAGGTGCATGGTCGGATTATCGGGCATCTTCATGCTGCCGCCGCTGCTTGTCCATGCGCTGACCCCACCCGCCTTCGATGCTGGCGGCCTGATCCATTTGATTACCCCGTCCGACGATTGCCGCCAACCCTGCTTTCTGGGCATTCGTCCCGGCGAAACCACCCTCCGCAGCGCGGCCCTGCTGCTGCAAGACCATGATGAAGTGCGCTTTCTGGTCCTCAACGAAGATTACAGCAACCACAATACACAGTCGCGCATCGTGTGGGAATACCAGCTGCCGGACGGCGTGCTGGAAGGTCACATTTTTGCCGAGAACTTTATCGTCCAGCGGGTATCTATCTACGATATTCCCCTGGCCGATGTCTGGTTGGCGCTCGGCCAGCCGGATGCCAGCCGCTTTATCGGCGAGGACGGCATTGATACATTCGGCAACCCCATTTACAACCCGGTGATGCATATCGGTTTTTACGGGGCATTCAACCTTCGGATGATCTCCCCTGCCGCCTGTGGCAGTTACTGGCTGGAAAATGCGCAGCTCAGCCTGACACCTGACAACCGCGCTGTGAACCTCGATATACCTGCCGATGAGGATCGAATGACGATGTTTCGCCAGCAAGCCTGTTACGCCTGGCGCCATAACCATCGTCCGCTGGCCCACACGGATTTTCTGAATCGGTTAACGCAGACTTACGAAGCCCTTGCCCACAGCCTATGATCCGTTTACTGCTGACCCCCACGATGTTTGTTGCGGCGCTGCTGACGGTAGCCGTCGGTATGATTCGCGCCTGGCCGGTTGACAACAGTGACCTGAGCGATTTCCTGCTTGGGGCGGACGATTGCCCGGCGCTTTGTTTTCTGGGGATTTACCCCGGCAGCACCACAGTCGAGCAGGCGTTGGACCAGCTGCGCACCCATGAGTGGGTCGGGAGCGCCCAGTTGAACGCATCCGGCAGAGGGTACGGCGATATTCGCTGGCAGTGGAGCGGCCAGCAGTCCGCCTTTATTGACACGACGCGCCCGGCCCGCATTACCTTTTACTGGGATGACGAGGACCCGGATGGCCCGCGCCTGAACGACAGTATCATCGAAACACTGACGATCTATACGGATATTCGCATGTATCGCTTGCAGGCCTGGTTCGGTCTGCCGGATAACGGAACATCAGCGTTTCGCAATGACGAAAATCTCGGTTATGCGGCGACTTATAATGTCGATTATGGCATGGTGGATATTTCGACGGTGATGACCTGCCCGGCGCAACTGCTGTCTTACTGGGAGGCGCGCGCCCGCATCACCCTGTCGATTGGCCGCAGCAGCAGCCCGTTTGTCCCGCCGAATGATGCGACGCGGATGTGTTAGATGATGCGCATGGTGTATCGCCCGGTGCTGTTGCTGCTTGGGTTGCTGGTGCTGCCGATCCTTGTCATCCGCGCCCAACCCTATGATGAAACCGGGCTTGGCACGTTCCTGACCCCGCCGAAAGATTGCCCTGCCCCCTGCCTGATGGGTATTCGCCCTGGCGTGACACCGTTTTATCAGGCGCGACGGATTCTGCAAACACATGGCTGGATCGAGCAGGTTACCGAGACGCAGCGCTATCGCAACCGGTGGGCCTATGTGTTCTGGGCATGGAACGGGTCGCAGGCCTATCTACCGGCTGGCGGGCTGGATAACGCGCTGTCGACCGATATCGAAGTGGCGGGCGATCTGAGTATCCAGACGCGTATTGCGCCGATTGAAATCTGGTGGTTTTATGGGCCGCCGCGCTGGATTCAGCAGATTGCTGTTGAAAACCAGAGGACACAGTTTCTGTTTGGTTACCCGCAGCAAAAACTGATCGTACTGGTGGAGCTGACGGACTGTGCCACGTGGCTGGATGTGCTGACTGCCCCCAGCCGCCTGACCTATTCGCGCTGGGTCTTTAACAAGCCGGAACGCTTCCCGGCGGATTATCTTATCGAGCCGGACCTGGCGCGCTTGCGCTCGGTTCAACTGTGCCAGGCGGCGGGCCGACGCTCATGATCGGTGCGTGGTTTCTGCGACTGGCGGTTTTGGTGTCGGTGTTATGGCTGTTGCCGATGCTGGTTATCCGGGCGCAGCCCTATGATGATGCAGCCGTGCGTACCTTGTTACAACCGCCCGAAGCCTGTCCGTCGCCATGTTTTATGGGTATTCGTCCGGGCAGCATGACGGTGTGGGACGCGCTGGATGTTTTGCACATGCACCGGTGGGTTGGGGCGATGGAGGATTATGAATTTGAAAACTTCCAGAACCCGGACGGGACGGTCACGCTGGTGGTGAACTGGGACTGGAGTGGGACGCAGCCCACACTCATCGACCCGGCAAGACAGGGAGGTGTTTGGGTGCTGGATGACCGGATTGTTTCGATTGACGTTGAAACTGAACTGCGGCTGGGTGACGTGAAGCTGAGCCTGGGCTGGCCGGACCGCGAACAAATCTATACCACGCGCAATGTCCAGGGCACGTTCTATACCCATTATGCGTGGTACGAACAACCGCAGATCCTGATGATCGTGGCGAACCGCTGTCCGGTGACTCAGCTTGATCACAGTCGGGTGCTGCTGCACTGGGCGGAAAAAGCGCCAGAGATGCCCGATATGCATAATCCGCGTCAGGCCTGCGTATGAGATAAACCAGCGATCGGGTCCGCTGGAACGATGAGTCATAAGGAGCAGGGTAAGGATGTTGGTTTGGTGGCTCCGACTGATTATTGTGATGACAGGGCTGTTGCTGGCTCCTGTGTTGCTGATCCGTGCCCAGACTTATGACAGTGAGGCGTTGACCACATTCCTGTCACCGGCAGATGGCTGCCACGCCCCCTGTTTTCTGGGTATTGTTCCGGGCCAGACGACAGTAGCCGAAGCGGTTCATATCCTGCAACAGCACGAGTGGGTGGCCGACGTCATCGAATCGAACGAGTTCAACCGGATTGTCGTGGTCTGGCGGCCCGTCCCGCATCCGGTCATCGACACCGACGCATTGGGGCGGCTGCGGTTTGCCGGTGGCATTATCGACAGCATCAATATCCAGACGCATGTGGCGTTTGCAGATTTGTGGCTCGGCTATGGCCCGCCAGACCGGGCGCAGCGCAATCTGGTCGGCGATAACCGTCCGGCGGGTCGCTCCTACTGGGTCTGGTACGAGGAAGCACTGCCCGTATTTGCCTTTTTTGTGCCGGTACGCCCCCATGCAGAGCAATTTCGCGCAGTTATTCACCAACCGTTGACGTTTAACTATGGCGTGGTTGGCAGCACGCGGTCATTTGCTGACCCGACCCTGCGCGATTTTTGAGTCATGATGTTTCGTTACTGGTTGCGGTTGCTCCTGTGCTTAACGATGCTGTGCGTTTTGCCGGTGCTGCTGATTCGTGCCCAGCCATACGATGACCACGAAGTGCGCCGACTGCTGGTCGCGCCGCGCGATTGTACGGCCCCCTGCCTGATGGGTATTCGGCCCGGCGTCACGACCGCCAAAGAGGTTATGGCGGTGTTGCAAACCCACACATGGGTGGGTGCGATCGACACCCGTTACTATGACCCGGACCGTGTGGAGCGCAATTTGCTGGCGTGGCGCTGGAGTGGCCAGCAACCGGCTATCATCGATGCGAGTCAGGCCGGTAGCATCGAGCTGGCCGAATGGGAGCAGTCCGGCGTACAAAAAGTGGCCTCCATGAGCATTGCCACCCATGTGACCTTTGGCGAGTTTGTGTTAGCCGCCGGGTCGCCAAAGACATCCTGGTTTAGCTATGATGCGATGGGCGTGTTTCATGATCTGAATATGCACGCGGCGGCCTTTTCCCAGCCCGCGTTTCAGGTCAGCACGCGCGTTCGATGTCCGCTGTCGGTAGGGAATTTGGTCAACCAGCCAATTTTGCGTTTTTCATTTGGCCTGCCAGATGCTTATGCCGATCAGTTTTCGATTGGTCGACCTTCCGAATACTTTGCGCAGTATTTTTTGAAGGGGCCATTCCCGAACTACCCACAGCGCCAGCTCAGCCAGTTTCCTGGATGCTGACCGATGCGGATACTGCTGCGTCTCGTGGCCTGTCTGACGGCCCTGTGGACCCTGCCGATTCTGTTGATTCGCGGGCATCCTTATCATGACGATAACGTACGCGCCTTCCTGACCGTGCCTGATAATTGTGCGGTGCCATGCTTTATGGGTATCCGCCCCGGCATCACGACGGTGGACGAGGCCATCGCGATTCTGGATGAGCATGCGTGGGTGGCCAACGTGACGGTTGATCTTTACGCCAATGCGCGTTATCTGCCGCCGAACCTCGAAGGCGTCGTGACCTGGGACTGGAGCGGGCTGCAACCGCCGGAGATTGACACGCTTCATCCGGTCCGGCTGCGCATCGTTGGCAGCAAGGTGGCCTATGTCTTCGTGCCGTCACACCTGACGTTTGGTCAACTGCTGCTGACGCTCGGCCCACCGGATGCGGGTGGCATCTTCGGCATTGATGACGCCTCGTCCCTGCATCTGGCGCAGATGACCTATGCGGATCGCGGGTTCGCCTTTGAGGTGGCGTGGCACTGCCGCACAGAATCTGCCTGGCAGCCAGCGACTGTTAAACTCGCGGCCAAATCCACCGTGGTGGTGACACAAGGCCCTTATGGCCCCAGAGAAAACATCAACCTCAACCAGCGGCGGTTGGCTTTTTGCTAGGTGCTGGCAGCCCATGAGCGTGCTTCGTCTGACAATTAAACTGGCGCTGCTGGTTATCCTGTTGATGACCGCGCCGATTGCCCTCATCCGCCTTCAGCCGTATGACGACTCCGAGCTGCGTGCTTTTTTAAACCCGCCGGAAGGCTGTCCCGCGCCGTGCTTCATGGGCATCCGTCCGCGTGTCACGTCGATTGACGAGGCGGTCCGGCTGCTGGAAGCACATTCGTGGGTGCAGTCGGTCACGGTCGATTACATCTATCTGGACGCCATGACACGCTATCCGGTTCAGGTCTACTGGGAATGGAGTGGCCAGCAACCTTCATTGATAAATGACGCTGGAAACAGAGAACTCTGGCTATTTTCCCGCGATGTTGTGTCGATAGATGTCGATACCGGAATAGCGATGGGTGAGCTGATCCTGGCAATGGGTAAGCCAGATAATGAGCATGTGGACTACTCTCTTGATGAGGCAGGCTGCTCCTTTGTCTATAATGGCTGGTATCAGCCCTTGGACCTGACGGTCGTGGCAACGGGTAGTTGTCCTGCGGGCAGTATCTACAGCAACAAGGTATCGCTTCGCTGGATGAATGAAGGGTAAGCTGATATAACCTTCACAGTGATTATTCAAGAGAGTACCTATGTGTGGCATTTGCGGACTGATTGATCTGACCGGGCATCATCGTGCTGACCCCCAAACCGTGCGACGGATGACGGATTTGATTCGACATCGCGGGCCGGATGGCGATGGTTTTTATGATGCGCCGGATGTCTCGATGGGGATGCGCCGCCTCAGCATCATCGACGTGGCCGGCAGTGATCAGCCGCTGTACAACGAAGACCGCAGCATCGCACTGGTGTTCAACGGCGAAATCTACAACTACCGCGAACTGCGCGACGACCTCATCAAGCGCGGGCATCAGCCGCACACAGCGGGCGATGGCGAGACCATCATCCACCTGTACGAAGAACACGGCCTCGACCTGTTCCGGCATCTGCGCGGCATGTACGGCTTCGCGCTGTGGGATTCAAACACGAACCGGCTGGTGCTGGCGGTCGATCATATTGGCATGAAACCGCTGTACCTGCATGAACGCGATGGCAGGCTGCTGTTCGCCAGCGAGGTCAAGGCGCTGTTTGCGGATTCCGGGGTGCCGCGCGGCCTCAACCTCGATGTGCTGGATACGTATCTCGGCTTCGGCTACATGATCGGGCCGGAAACGCTGTTCGAGGGGGTGCGCCGTCTGCCGCCGGGTCATGCGCTGGTGGCGGAACAGGGTCAGACGCGGCTGCATCGCTACTGGGATTTCCCGGAATATGTTTCCGGCGAATCGGGTAGGGGCGATACAAGTATCGCTCGCCACGCAGGACTGCGCCCCTACAATGGGTCGGATGGAGGCGAGATCATCACCCGTGCCCATGACCTGCTGACGGAATCGGTACATCTTCATCTGCGCAGTGACGTGCCGTTGGGCCTGTTTCTGAGCGGGGGCATCGATTCGGCGGCGATGCTGGGGTTGATGGCCCAGGAGGCCGGGGGGCGCATCAAGTCATTCACCATTGGTTATGACATGCGCACGCCCGACAACGAACTGGAATATGCCCGCCGCATCGCCCATCACTTCCACACCGATCATCACGAACGCGTCATCAACGCCGAGGACTGGTGGAATGGTTTGCTGCGCTATGTGTACGCCCACGACGAACCCAACGCCAACCCGTCGGCGGTGTCGCTGCTGCTGCTGAGTGAAGAAACTGCCAGACACGTCAAAGTGGTGCTGACTGGTCTGGGCGGGGACGAATTGTTCGGCGGCTATCCGCATCATCACAATATCCCGCAGCTGCTGCGCCATCAGACCGCGTGGGGGCGCTGGTTATCGCCCATGCAAACCGTGATGTCCGCGCTCGAACCTTATTACCCGGCGATGAAGCGTTACCGCATCATCGGTGCGCTGCCGACCTATCTGCCGCGTATCCAGCAGGCGCTGCTGCCGCGTGACGAAGGCCTGATGCGTCGCCAGTCATTCGACGGTATGGTCTTCAGCGACGCACTGCGCCACCAGCTTTATGGCCCGGATTTGCATGCGGCGTGGCAAACAGCGCAGCATCGACAGCGCACGTACAGCCACATTCTCGAACAGAGCTGGCGTGATGACCCCTACGATACGGCGATGGCGCTGGTGATCAACACCTGGCTGACTGGCAATGCGCTGCTCTCGCAGGACAAAACGGCGATGGCGCATGCGCTCGAAGCTCGCGTACCACTGTTCGACCCCAATCTGCTGCGGTTTGCGGCCCAGGTGCCCCCGGCGCTGCGCATGAAAAGCAACAAATATGTCCTGCGCGAAGCCGTGCGCCCTTGTCTGCCGGATTTTGCGCTCAACCGGCCCAAGCAGCCGTTTGGCACGCCCATTATGCAGTGGTTCGAAGGTGACCTGAGCAGTCGCATTCAGGATGTGCTGCGCGACCCCGGTGCGAATCTGCGCGGCCTGTTCGACTCCGCCGGGCTGGATCGCTTGCTGGACGATCATTTTTCCGGCAGGGCACGGCACACCGAGGTTATTTTCCGCCTGCTGCTGCTGGAATTGTGGCAGCGAGAGTTTTTGCGCGGATAAATGCTGTTGTTGCCTACATCAGCCGTGCTATAATGCAGTGATGGGTTCATTATGACCCTTCCTGACCCATTCGATTAGTGGCCGAGTAAAGTCTATGTCCGTACTCACGACCAACAATCTTGCCAAGTCCTTTGGCGCAGACGACATCTTTGACAGCATCAACGTCGAGGTCCCGCAGGGCGCGCGCGTGGCGCTGGTTGGCCCCAACGGTGCGGGCAAGACCACCCTGCTCAACATCATTGTCGGGCTGGATGTGCCGACCGAGGGCAGTGTGTCGATTGCCAGAAGCACGCGCATCGGGTTTCTGCCGCAGCGCCCGGAACTGGTGGGCAATCACAGCCTGTGGGAAGAGGCGCTGAATGCCTTCACCGACCTGCGCCGGATGGAAGACCAGTTATCCGAACTCGAACATGCGATGGCGGACCCGGATGAGCACGAGGCGGCGCTGGCCAAGTATGGCCCGTTGCAGGAACGCTTTGAACTGGCGGGCGGCTACACCTACGAAATGCGCGCCAAAATGGTGCTGCAAGGGCTGGGCTTCGACCCTGACGAGGATTTTGGCCGGTCGTTGACGATCCTCTCCGGCGGGCAGAAGACCCGGGCACTGCTGGCCCGTCTGCTGCTAGATGAACCCGACTTGCTGGTGATGGACGAGCCGACCAATCACCTCGATATTCAGGCGGTGGAGTGGCTGGAGAATTACCTCAAGTCCTTCCCCGGTGCGGTGCTGGCCGTCAGCCACGACCGATACTTCATGGATAACTATGCCCAGATCATCTGGGAGCTGGATTACGGTACCATCGAGACCTATCGCGGCAATTACAGCCACTATGTACGCCAGCGCGAGGAACGCCGCGAACGGCTCTGGAAGGAATTCGAGGCGCAGCAGGAATACATCGAAAAAGAGGAAGCCTATATCCGCAAGCACATGGGCAGCCGCATGACCTCGCAGGCCAAAGGGCGCATGAAGCGGCTGGAAACCATGCGCAAGCGCGGCAAGATCGTCGACAAGCCCCGCCACAAGAAACGCAGTATGCACCTGAATATGGGGCGCATCATGCGCAGCGGCGATAAAGTGCTGATGACGCGCAACCTGGCGGTGGGCTACGCTGACGACCCGGAGCCGCTGTTCGATGTGCCGGATATTACGTTGTATCGCGGGCAGGTCACGGCGCTCATCGGCCCGAATGGGGTGGGCAAAAGCACCTTCCTCAAGACGGTGATTGGCCAGCTCGCGCCGCTGCGTGGCGAGGTCAAAATCGGCGCATCGGTGGACATCGGCTATTTTGCGCAGGCGCATGAACGCCTGAACGACACCAACAGCATTCTGGATGAGATCATCGCGACGAAACACATGCCCGTCAGCGAGGCGCGCAATCTGCTGGGCAGCTATCTGTTCACCGGCGATGACGTCTTCCGGCCCATCAGTACCTTATCCGGCGGCGAACGGGGCCGGGTCGCGCTGGCGAAGCTGGCGCTGTCCGGCGCGAACTTCCTGCTGTTGGACGAACCGACCAACCACCTCGATATTGACAGCCAGGAAGTGTTGCAGGCGGTCCTCGATGACTTCCCCGGTACGGTGCTGCTGGTCAGCCACGACCGTTACCTGATCGACGCGCTGGCGACCCAGATCTGGGCGGCCTCGCCGGGCAACCTGGACGTGTTCGAAGGCACCTATGCGGCGTTTATCGGCAAGCAGCAGCAAACCGAAGCCCCGGCCAATACGTCCAAGGCGGAAGTCAATGGTCGTGCCAAAGCGACAAAATCCAGCCAGAAAAAGCATGGGCTGAACCCCTACGAGCTGGACAAGCGGGTGAACGAACTGGAAGCGCGCATCCACAGCCTCGAAACGGAACTGGAACAACTGACCGCGGACATCGAGACGGCCAGCGCCAACGGCAATGCGGACCGGGTGCATGCCCTCGGCATCGCCTATACCCGTACCGAAGATGACCTGGAATCGGTCATGGAGGAATGGAGCCGGTTGGCGGAATGAACGACACCCATCTGGCACAAACCATACGCATAGAGGCGGCAACCGTCGATCTGGCCGATCCGATTCTGGCGGTGATCGTAGCAGCATTCGAGCAGTACCGCGACCATCTGGACCCCCCATCAGGCGTGTTTCGGGAATCATCGGATCAGATTCGGCATAAGCTCGAAGCCGGCGGCGGGTTTGTTGCGCGTGCGCACGATACGATGGCCGGCGCGGTACTGTATCAGCCCTACCCGGATTACATGTACCTGGGTCGGCTGGCGGTGTTACCAGCCTATCGCGGGCGCCAGATCGCGCGCCAGTTGATCGCTGCGGTGGAGCAGGCGGCGCGAGATCGTCAGCTGCCATGCGTGCAACTTGGGGTGCGCGTCCAATTAACCGGCAACCAGCGGTTGTTCAAAAGCCTGGGTTACGTCGTCACCGGCGCACACGCACACGAAGGTTACGCCGAACCGACCTACCTCACGATGGAAAAACGGCTGCAATAAGGTCGCTTTTTTGCAGACATCAGGGCACAAAGCGGTTAAGTTGTCGTCTTTGTGCCTTATCGCTGCATGGCTTTGAGTCGCTGCTCGTCAATGTCTGCGCCCAACCCTGCCCCGTCCGGCAGATGAAACTGACCTGCCTTGCAGACCAGCGGCTGCACCAGCAGGCTGTTGGCCAGTTCAAACACCGGCGGTTGATATTCCAGCATCCACAGGTTGGCAATGGCCGCCGATGCGTGAATCGACGCGGCGATGCACGGGCCGAGGCCGACGCTCAGATGCGGCGCGACCGGGATATTAAATGCCTCCGCCATGTAAGCGATTTTGACCAGTTCCGAAATGCCCACGCGTCCGGCATCTGGTTGCAGCACATCCGCGCCACGCTGCATCAGCCACGGCTTGAACTGAAAGCGGGTGCGCTCGGTTTCGCCAATAGCAATCGGCACCGCGACGGCATCCGCCAGTTTGACATGCGCGTCGATATCTTCCGGGTTGATGGGCGCTTCAAACAGGGCGGCGTTGTGGCTTTCCAGCCGGTGACCGAGCGCGACGGCTTCATCCAGCGAGTAGACCCAGTGTCCATCCAGCATGAGGGTGGCCGCTGGCCCCAGCGCCTGCCGCAGTGCGCCAATGCTGTCGGCATCCGACTGAACGCCGTTGCCCGCGTGCAATTTGAACGAGTCGAAACCCTGCTGCATCCAGTCTTCTGCCAGTGCAATGCGACCCGCATCATCCGGGCGTGGCAGGCCAGATACATAACATGGGACCGAATCCCGATGCGGTCCGCCCAGCAGGCGATACACCGGTTGACCGAGCAGCTTGCCGCGTAAATCCCACAGAGCGATGTCACAGGCGCTGATGGCATCCAGCATAAAGCCACCGTGATAGCCGCGCTCGCGCATCAGGTTGTACATGACCGACCATAGATAATCGCTGGCGAGGGGGTCGTTGCCGCGCAGCGCCGGGGCCAGCAGTTGGTTGATGATGGTGCTGACGACTTCCGGCGCGACCGGGGCCAGCGCTTCGCCCCAGCCGGTGACGCCATCCGTTGTGCGGATTTTGACGAACACCGTTTCGAAGTGGGCCGAATACAACGCGCGATATGGCGGGCGGACGAAGTAGCTGTCCGGATCAACGCCGCTGGGCAGTGTGCCGAGGTAGGCTTCGTCGCGCTTGATGCGGACCGGTATGGCCTCAATCGTTTCGATGGTCATGAACCCGCCTCTAGGGGATAATCGTCGGCTGCGTCGTCGGCCACCCGCTGCCAGTATCGTTCGATAGCGCGTTTGTCTTCGTCGTCCAGCGGAAGCTGCTGCGGGTCCCGCGCATAGGGCGATTGCAGCACCCCGCGCCGCCAGAGCAAATACTTATGAAACACCACCCCATAAACCGCCGCGTAACTCAGCAGCGACAGCAACCGTTCTTGCAGGGCTTCCGCACCGGATGTGTCCCCTGCGATATACCGGTTGTAAATTTTGACCTGCACATCGACAAAGCCGCCGCCGGGCATATTGCCGACCGCGCCGCGTCGCAGTTCATCCAGCAGATACAGCCCGTTGGCGCCGCCGAAAATCCCCAGACAGGCCGCGCCCGCCAGGCCATGGATTCGCGAGATGCGCTGCAAAATCGGCGTGGTTTCTTCCTTGACGTAGCTGATTTTGGCTTCCTGTTGCAGTAGTTCTGTTAGTTCCGGCGGACTCAGCGGCGTGCCCACCGGGGCTGGGGCGTTCTGGATCATGACGGGCAGGCCGACACTCGCCAGCGCCTGATAGTAGCGGCCCACATCGGCTTTCGAGGCTTTGCGCAGATACGGCGGCATCGCCAGCAGACCATCGGCGCCATGTTGGGCGGCATGTTCGGCGAAGCTCATCGCCACTGGCTGGCTGACCGCCTGTGCCCCGACCAGCACCGGCACCCGGCGATTGACGGCCTTCAGCGTAAACTCGACGATCTCAAACCGTTCCTGATCCGACAATGTAAAAAATTCACTGGCCATCGCTGGCACGGCTAACCCATGCACGCCCACATCCAGGCAGTACTGAATCTGGCGTTCGTGGCTGGCCCAGTCAATTGCCCCGGCATCGTCAAATGGCGTATGTAAGATCTGGTAAATTCCTGAAAACAAAGCGCACTCCTGTCTTTAGTGAATAAATCGGCTGGTTGCCCGGCACATATGCCGCCAGCAGTTTTTTAGGTGTCGCCCCATTATAGCGGCCCGGCAGCGTCCATCCCTGTTTCAGCAGCTGCACAGGCAGACAATGGTATAATATGCTCAAAAGTACGGAGTGAGACAGCAATGACTGATCTGCAAACCTTGTTCCGCACCATTGACGAACTGACCCCCGAAGAAAAACAGCAAGTTGTTGCTTACATTCAGGACCACGAAGCTGCGATAGCGTTGCGACCCCGTGTCCCTGGTCTGTTTCCCGGCATCTGGATAAGCGAAAATTTCGACGATGAACTGCCGGATTCATTTTGGCTTGGTGAAGAATGAGATATTTGCTGGATAGTCATGTGTTTCTGTGGTGGGCCGATAAATATCAAAATATCTCAGATAAGGTCATGGCAATTTTTCAGGAACCGGGCAATGAACTTTACCTGAGTGTAGCCAGTGTCTGGGAGATTCAGATCAAGTCTCAGTTGGGACACTTATCCCTTCCTCGTGACTTGGCGACGATTATCACAACCGAACAACAAACAAATGGTATACACCTGCTTTTAGTTCAACCGGTGCACATCTATCATCTGGATAAATTGCCTGACCATCACAAAGACCCGTTTGACCGGATGCTGGTTGCACAGGCTGTATACGAAAATATGGCCATCATCACGAAAGACGCGGCCATTGCAAAATATCCGGTGACGGTGATCTGGTAGCCCTTACTCCCACTCGATGGTGCCGGGCGGTTTGCTGGTGATGTCGTAGACCACGCGATTGACCCCCGCCACCTCGTTGACGATGCGGTTGCTGGCGCGGGCCAGCAGGTCATAATCCAACCGTGACCAATCCGCCGTCATGAAATCGTCGGTGGTCACTGAACGCAGCGCGATGACCTCGTTATAAGTGCGGTTATCGCCCTGAACCCCCACACTCTTGACCGGCAGCAGCACCGCGAATGACTGCGCCGTGCCGTTCCGCAGCAAATCGGCTTTTTCCAGTTCCTCGCGAAAGATGGCGTCGGCTTCGCGCAGGGTTTCCAGCCGTTCCCACGTCAGATCGCCCAGGCAGCGCACCGCCAGACCGGGGCCAGGGAATGGCTGCCGCCAGACGATATGGTCGGGCAGGCCGAGCGCCGTGCCCACGCGTCGCACTTCATCCTTGAACAGGTCGCGCAGCGGTTCGATCAACTCAAAATGCAGGTCATCCGGCAGGCCGCCGACGTTGTGATGGCTCTTGATGGTGCGCGATGATTTGCTGCTGGCGGCACTTTCAATGACATCGGGATAGATTGTCCCCTGTGCCAGAAAACGGACGCCTTCCAGTGCGCGGGCTTCCTCGGCAAACACATCAATAAACAGCCCGCCGATCACCTTGCGCTTGCGTTCCGGTTCGGTCACGCCTTGCAGCGCACCCAGAAACTGCTCGGTGGCATCGACCGCCACGACGAGAATGCCCTGCTGGCCGCGGAACACCCGCAGCACATCTTCCGGCTCGTCCTTGCGCAGCATCCCCGTGTTGACAAAAATCGCGGTGAGCTGTGTGCCAATCGCCCGCTGGAGCAATGCCGCGGTCACGGCGGAATCGACACCACCGCTGAGGCCGAGAATCACGCGCTCCGGGCCGACACGTTCCCGAATGGACTGGATTGCATCTTCAATAAAGCTCTCTGGCGACCATGACTCGCGGCAGCCGCAAATGTTGAAGACGAAGTTACGCAGGATGTTGACGCCCTGTGGTGTGTGGGCGACTTCCGGGTGAAACTGAACCCCATAATAACGGCGTCCCACATGGCCGATGGCAGCATAGGGGGAATTTTCGGATTGCGCCAGCGGCACGAAGTTCTCCGGCGGCTGTTCGATGCGATCGCCATGCGACATCCACACCTTCAGTGACTGCGGCAGACCGTCGAGCAGCGAGCTGTGCGGCGTATGGGTGATGACCGCCGGGCCATATTCACGGGCCAACGACGCCGTGACTTTCCCACCCAGCGCGTGCGTCAGCGCCTGCATGCCATAGCAGATGCCCAGCACCGGCTTGTTGGCTTCCAGCACGGCTACAGGAACCTGCGGCGCGCCCGCTTCGTAGACGCTGTTTGGCCCGCCGGACAGGATATAGCCTTTGGGGTGATGCTGGTCGATTTCTGCTTGCGGGGCATCGAACGGGTAAACCGCCGCATAGACGCCCTGTTCGCGCACCCGGCGGGCGATCAACTGCGTATACTGCGAACCAAAATCGAGAATGGCGATGCCGCCAAACCGGAGATCACTCATCTACACACTCCACAAATTTTGACAAAGGACCAACGTTAATCGGCCAGAACGATCTTGCCATCATCCATGTTGATGATGGTGACGAGCGCCTCAATCGGAATATGGGTATAGCCCGCCTTATGCATCAGCGCGCGCCCGCCTTCAAACTCTTTTTCGACCACCGTGCCCACGCCCACCAGATTCGATTTGGCGCTTTTGACCATCCGTGCCAGCGCCAGCAGGGTCTGGCCGGTTGCCAGAAAATCGTCGATGATCAGGACGTTTTCACCCGCATGCAGAAATTCCGCCGATACCAGCAGCGAGACATCGCCGCCTTTGGTGTGGCTGGGGGCAGTTTCGAGGAACACCGGCCCGGCCATTGTGATCGGCTTTTTCTTGCGCGCATACACCACCGGCACGCGCATGACCATGCCGGTCGTCAATGCCGGGGCGATGCCGGAAATTTCGGCGGTCAGGATGCGGTCAATCCGGGTATTTTCGAACCGCTTCGCCATCTCCTGCCCCATTTCCACCATCACATCGGGGTAGATCTGGTGGTTGAGCAGGCTGTCGATTTTGAGGATGCCATTCCCCAGGTTCTGGCCTTCCTGAAGAATCAGGTCTTTCAAACGTTGCATACCGCATCAGCTCCCTGTTTGCTTCGGGTCGGCGGTGGCGCCGCCTTCTTCTTCATACACATCCGCGAAGACCATTTCGAACGTCCCCGGCTTGAAGCGGCGCAGTTCGGCACCGGCTTCCTGACCGGCTTTGGTGCGCAGGGCGGCTTCCATCGTGGGCCGGTCCTCAAAGTACACTTCGAGGATACGGAACAGGCCGGTTTCGCCCACCGGGCTGCCCAGGATGTCGATGACCTGACGGCGGGTGATGTCTGGCATACGTTCGACCAGGGCGAAAAAATCGTTGTAGATATTCTCAAATTCGTCCTGCTGGTCTGGTTGGGCGAACAGGATCATGAACTTGACCATGAATTGGGACATTGCGTAACCTTTGGGCAGTGAACAGTTTTCAGTTAGCAGTTGTCAGTTGTCAGAGGCTGCAAGTCATGGTGTGCCACAAAGCACGCCATCGGTAGACTGTGAACTGACAACTATCACTGAGCACTCGTGACTGGCGACAAATTAAAAAATACCGGGCTTTGCGGCCCGGTTGGTGATTATATACTGTCTAGCTGATTGTGCTACTTGCGCCGGAACATCATCCCGATGAAAAACCCGATGATGAGGGCGACCAGCACCGACTGCCAGGGGTTCTTGACCACCACTTCGGTCGCGTCTTCCCCCATTTGCTCGACGGTGTTGTTGCTGAGATAGGTCGCTGTTTTCTCCAGATGCGTGGCGATTTCATCCGCACGGGCAATCGCCTCTGTATCTGTCTCGTTGTCGCGTACTTCCTTGCGAATGGTTTCTGCGGCGGTGTTTAACTTCTTGGCCGCTTCCATGCGGATCTCATCCGCTTTTTCGAGAGCCTCACGCCGGATTTCGTTGGTATCGACTTCAATCTTTTCAGCGCCATTCTGTGTCGCCATGATCTTCTCTCCAATACCTGAACCGTTAGCCTTATTATAATCCAGTTTAACGCAGTCTGGCAGGTAAATCGACCTGTTTTCAGGGTTCGGTTGTCAACCCGAAGCGCCTCATTCATAATGAAGAAGACGAATTATCGCTATGTGATGGCAGATTCAGGAGTAATGACGGGATGTTACGGAAAATTCTTTTGATATTTTGTAGCATGGCGCTGCTAAGCATGGGCTTTGCCGCCGCGCAGGAAGACACCAGTGAAGCACTGGATGTGTTGGAATATACGCTCGATAACGGGCTGGAAGTGCTTCTGGTAGAGGATCATTCCGCCCCGACGGTGGCGATCAACGTCTGGTATCACGTCGGCGGGGCCAATGACCCCGAAGGCCGCAGCGGGTTTGCCCACCTGTTCGAGCATATGATGTTCGAGGAAACCGCCCATATCGAAACCGGCGAGATTGACCGGCTAATCACATCGGCGGGTGGCTCGCTGAACGCCTACACCGATACCGACGTCACCGTCTACTACGAAATTTTGCCGTCGCACCAACTGCCGCTGGGCCTGTGGCTGGAAGCCGACCGCATGGCATCGCTGGCCGTGAATCAGGCGAATTTTGACAACCAGCGCGCCGTCGTCATCGAAGAATATAAACTGCGGGTGGGCAATGCGCCCTATGGCGAAGCGCTCCAGACGCTGTTCACACGGCCCTTTGATTACGAGCCGTACCAGAAACGCACCATCGGTTCGATTGAAGACCTGAACAACGCCACCGTCGAGGATGTGCGCAACTTCCACAGCACTTACTATCTGCCCAACAACGCCACGCTGGTCGTTGCTGGCGATATCGACTTCGAGCAGACGCAGACGCTGATCGACAGCTATTTCGTGGGCATTCCGGCAGGTGATGAGCCGCCCATGCTGCCGGACTTTGATCTGGCGCAGCAGGCCGAGGCCGAGGTCATCACGATTGAAGATGGCCTGGCCAATCTCCCGGCGACGCTGATCGGCTATGAAACACCGCCGCGCATCGACGAAGATTACGCTGCCCTCGAGCTGCTGGCACGCATCCTCAGCGCGGGCAATTCGAGCCGGTTGGCTGTCAGTCTGCTGGATACCGGTATGGCGGTTCAGGCGGATACCATCCTGTTTGGTCAGCGCGGGCCAAGCCTGTTTGGGGTGCTGCTGGTGCCGAATGCGACTGTGCCACCGGAAGACGTGGAGCAGGTCTTTTACGACGAACTGGACCGTATCCGCGAAGAAGGTGTGCGTGCCGACGAGCTGGAAAAAGCCATCAACGGCATCCGCAGCGAACGGATCCTCGGCCTCGAAAGCGCCTTTAATCTGGCCGAGAGTGTGCAGGCCGCCAATTACTACTTCGATGATCCGCAGGCCGTCTTTGGCGAGATCAACCGCTTTGAAGAAGTGACCTCTGAAGACATTCAGCGCGTGCTCGATGCCTATCTCGCACCGGAAGACCGCCATGTCATCAACGTGGTGCCATCCGACGCTGTGCCCGCTGCCGATGCTGAACCCGTCGTAGGGGGCACGGAGGCCGAAAGCGATGAACCGGTTGAATACGATTACGTCATCGACCAGGACACGCCGCCGGAACCGCTGCCTATTACGGAATTCACCCTGCCGCCTATCACCGAAATTACACTGGATAACGGCCTTGAGGTGATCGTCGTCGAGCAGCCGAGCATCCCGATTATCTCGCTGGATTTGTTCCAGCCGGGCGGGGAAAGTGCCGCGCCCGCAGATCTGGCCGGGCTGGCGTCGATCACGGGTGGGTTGTTGACGCGCGGCACCGAAACGCGCAGCGCGCAGGACATCGCCAGTACCATCGAACAGGTTGGCGGTGGCATGGGCAGCGAATCGCGCACGGACGCCCTGGCTGCCGGGGTGTTTGCCCTCAGCGAAGACACGGAACTGGCCTTTGAACTGCTGGGTGACGTGGTGCTGAACCCGACCTTCCCCGAAGAAGAACTGGAAATTCTGCGCGAAGCTTCGCTGACCTCGCTCGAATTTGCGCTGGCGGACCCGGCGGCCCAGGCTGGCCGGACCTTTGGCCGTCTGCTGTACGGGGCGCACCCTTATGGCAACACCGCCACCCCGGAAACAGTCCAGGCTGTTACCCGTCAGGATGTCATCGACTTCTATGAATCGCAGAATAACCCCGATGGCGCGTTCCTGATCGTCGCCGGCGACATCACCGCAGATCGTGCGCTGGAACTGGCCGAAGCGACCTTTGGCGACTGGGAAAGCAGCGGTGAAGCTCAGGTGATCGAATTCCCCGAACTGGAAGCCAGAGCCGAATCCGAGATCTTCCTGGTGGATCGTCCCGGCAGTTCGCAGGCGCAGTTCATCATCGGTAACCTGGGGCCGGTCGGCAACACCGACGACCTGTACGCCATTCGCGTCATGAACGAGATTTTCGGCGGCAACTTCTCGTCGCGCCTGTCGCAGAATATCCGCGAGGACAAAGGCTACACCTACGGCATTTACTCATCGTTCAGCCTGCCCGCCGACCGGGGCGTATTCCGCATCAGCGCGGCGGTGCGCAATGAAGTGGCCGGGGCGGCGCTGGAAGAAATCCTCAGCGAGATCGATCGCATCCAGACCGAAGATGTGCCTGCTGATGAACTCAACGACGTGACTTCCGGCATGGTTGGACGGTTCGCGCTGGGGCTGGAAACTTACCAGCAGTTTGTCGACCAGATCGCGGCGTTCAAGCTGCGCGGTGTGCCCATCAGCGCACTGGAAGACTATCCCGAATCGGTCGCGGGGATTGATCAGGCGGCGGTGATGGATGCCGCCCAGGCTTACATCCAGCCGGACCAGTTTCTCATCGTCGTGGTGGGGGATGCCAGCGTGCTCGAACCGCAGCTTGCCGACATCGCGCCGGTGACAGTGGTCGAAGCGGAATAAGACAAATTCTCTGGGAGGGGTGCGGCAGCGTGCCCCTTCTGTTTTGATCGTGCATCAATCAGGTTGATGACCGGTCTTTCAGACGTTTGATGAACTGCCCCAGGTCGATGGCCAGCTGGACAAAGATCGCCAGCATGAAGCCGATTCCGGCAATGGGCAAACCAGCGTTGGTGGCCATCTGAATCAGCAGTGAATCGGTGGGCTGCCTCGTGAGCATGGCGAGCAGCAGCGGCAGCGCCAGTACCAGCCCCGCCAGCACGCAGGCAGCACCGAAGATCAGGCCGGGTGGACCGGTCAGGGTGGTGGTCAGCAGCGCCGGGATCGTCCAGCCGATTTGTTTGCGGCGCAGACCGATGATGCCGTACACAACCAGCCCGATGCCCACAATCACGGTGAGTGCATTTTCCATAGCCCGTTATTGTAGGGTCTGCCGGTCGACTCGGCAACTGCGCCGCACGTACGGAAACCCGTAGTCGGCACACCCGCCAACGCTGGTATAATGCCCCCTCATGAAACGAAATCGCATCCTCACACTTATCATGCTGTTCGTTATTTTCGCGGGCCTGCTGGCGCTTGATCTTGCCAATCAGGGGCTGGCGTGGCGCATCTTCTGGAACCTGACCGGCGAGGAAGCCCCGCTGGCACAGATTCGGGGCATGGTCGAATGGACCGGGAATTTCACCCGCGCCCAGCCGGACACCGCGCCGATGGTGCCCATCGACCACACCTGGGAGAATCCCTACGGCGTCAACGTCTTTTTGCAGGAGGAGGTCGAGCCGCAGAAGCGCGAACAGATCGTGCAGATGGTGTCCGAAGCCGGGTTTACGTGGCTGCGGCAGCAGTTCCCGTGGGAAGACATCGAGATTCACGGGCGCGGCGACTTTGAGGACCGGCGTAACGTCGAGGCGGTCGGCGTCATTTCGGCATGGGACAAATACGACCAGATTGTTGACCTGGCCGAGCAGTACGATTTACAGATTTTCGCCCGGCTGGATAACCCCCCGGCATGGTCGCGCAGCAATCCTGACGCTGGTGATTTTGCCCCGCCGGATGATTTGCAGGATTTTGTGAATTACGCGACGGCGGTGGCCGAGCGCTATCAGGGCCGTGTGCAGTATTATCAGGTGTGGAACGAGCCAAACATCTACCCGGAATGGGGCAATCAGGACGTCAGCCCGGAAGGCTATACCGACCTGCTGTGCCGCACCTATGACGCGCTCAAGGCCGTTGACCCGGACAACGTGGTCATCAGCGGGGCGCTGGCCTCCACCGTGTCGCTGACCGGGCGCGACCTGAACGACTACATTTTCTTGCAGCGCATGTACGACGCAGGCGCGGCGGACTGTTTCGATATTCTGGCGGTGCAGGGTTATGGCTTCAACAGTGGGCCGACCGACCGCCGGATGCGCCCGACGACGATTAACTTCTCCCATAACCTCTACATCCGCGACATCATGGTCGCCAACGGTGATGAATCGACGCCCATCTGGATCACCGAAGCGGCCTGGAATCCACAGCCGCGCGACCCGGCACTTGTGACGACGCTCTACGGTAATTACGGGATCGTCACCGAGGAGCAGGCGGCACGTTACATGCCGCTGGCGTATGGGCGCGCACAGGCAGAATGGCCGTGGGTCGGGGCGATTTTTTACTGGTTCTTCAAGCGCCCGCACGATCTCGAAGCCAATCAAAGCTGGTACTACTTCCGCATGGTGGAGCCGGACTTCACGTCGCTGCCGGTGTACGACCGCATGAAGGACTACATCACCACACAGGTGTCGGTGCTGTATCCCGGCGTGCATCAGGCCGAGCACTGGGCGGTGAGCCGTACAAATGATACTGAGATACACGATGGTAAATGGTCTCAGTTCGGGCAGCATCTCAATACCACAGAAGTCGAATTTACAGCATACGGCACAGATGTCATTGCTAATATAGCAGGTTCAGACCCGCCATTTTCTGTCGAACTAAATGGCGAACAATTCCTCGTGTCTGACGCAAATGTCTCACGGCTGGAACATGCCGGATGGTATCGCATACACTTTGTCGAATCGCTTTTACCTCAAACGAATCGGGTGCGCATTTTCGGTTTTCAAGGGCATGACTTCTCCATCGACTCCATCACTGTGCTTGACCGCACCTACGAGAACCTGTTCGGGCCTGCCGCGGCGCTGCTCATCGGCGTGGGGATGCTGGTGCTGGTGGTCATCCGCGCGTTGTGGGAAAGAAGGAGAAGATAAGTGATTCAACGCAAAGCAGCAAAGGAGCAAAGGAGCAAAGACTCTTTCTTTTTATCTTTGCCTCTTTGCCTCTTTGCGTTGAGTCTGTTGCTTTTATCTTTTTCTCTGCGGTTTCACCTGCTCGGCGCACAGTCGTTCTGGAACGATGAGGGCAACAGCTATGTGCAGGCGCTGCGCCCCCTGACCGAGATTCCGTTTCATGCCGCGCGCGATATTCACCCGCCGGGCTACTACTGGCTGCTGCATCTGTGGCGGCTTGCTGCGGGCGATACCGAGTTCGGGCTGCGGAGCCTGTCGGCGTTTGCCAGTGTGCTGACGGTGGCATTTACCCTGTCGCTGGGTCGGCGGCTGTACGGTCCGCTGGCCGGGCTGGCGGCGGCGCTGTTCGTCGCGTTGAACACGTTCCAGATTCATTATGCGCAGGAAACCCGTATGTATGCGCTGCTGGCTTTGTGGGGCGTCGCGGGCCTGTGGGCGCTGGCGGGCTTGATTCAACAGCAAAATGTGCAGCGCATGGGGGCGACTCACGAGTCGCCCCTACATTCACGACAACGAGCACCGATACGGTGGGCGCTGACGCTGGCGTTGATCAATACTGCCGGGCTGTGGACTCAATACGCCTATCCGTTCGTGATGCTGGCGCAGGGTGTCATCTTTATGGTGTGGTGGGTGGGGCGTTTGGTAGGGACACGACGTGTCGTGCCCGGCTACGCACAAGATAGCCGGACGCAGCACGCTGCGCCTCTACAAATATTGGGTGTCTACATCCTCGCCAACCTGCTGACCATTCTGATGTATCTGCCCTGGCTGCCCAACGCGCTGACCAGTATTACTACCTGGCCGAGCACGGGTCAGCCAGTGCCGCTGAACGAATCGCTCAGCATGATCCTCGGCTGGTTTACATTGGGGATGACCGCCCGTGTGATTGATCCAAGCTGGGTGGCGGTGGGGCTGCTGCTGGTGCTGCTTGGCCTGCGTATTGGTCAGCCGGGCCAGAAGCTGTGGCGGGTGCTGCTGCCTGCTGCCGGGGCCTTGATTCCGGTCGGCCTGTTTCTGGCGCTGGGTTTGTTCCGCGAGGGCAACCTCAAGTTTCTGCTGCCCGCGCAGGTGGCGTTCGCCCTGTGGATGGGGCGTGGTGTGTGGGTGCTGGCGGGCCTGGATGTGCGCGGCATCCGTTCGCGTGTCGATGGCGATCAACAGATCACGGCTGCAATGTCTACCTTTATCCGTTTTCTGCCGCGTGCTGCCGCGCTGATCGTCGTTTTGGGGCTGGCGGTCAACCTGTGGCGCGGGCTGGAACCGCTGTATCATCACCCGGATTTCCAGCGCGATAATTACCGGGGCGTTGCTGCCGACATCACCGCCAGTTTGGATACTGATGACGCCATCATCCTCGATGCACCCAATCAGGAGGAGGTTTTCCGCTACTATTACGCGGGTGATGTGCCGGTTTATGCGCTGCCTGCCGGGTTGGGTGGCGATGATGCGCAAACGCAGGCGGCAGTGGAACATATCGTTCAGGCATATGATCAGATCTATGTCGTCTTCTGGGGCGAAACCGAGCGTGACCCCAACCGGGTGGTCGAAAGCACGCTCAACGTGCAGGCGTACGAAGCATCGAGCCAGTGGTACGGCGATGTCCGGCTGGTGCGTTATGCCACCCCGCAGGAGCCGACGATTACGCAGAGCGTTGATGTGCAGTTCGGCGATTCAATCACGTTGCAAAGCTATGCGCTGAGCGAGAACGCCGTGTCGCCGGGCGAGGTGCTGCAACTGCGGCTGAACTGGCGCACCGACACGCCGTTGGATATGCGTTACAAAGTGTTCGTGCAGCTGCTGGATGAACAGGGCGGGCTCGTCACGCAGCGTGACAGCGAACCGGGTGGCAATCTGGCCCTGACGACGACGTGGCCGCCGGGCGAAACAGTGGTTGATCATCATGCATTAATTATTCCCAACGATTTAACACCGGCTCATTACACGCTCATCATCGGTCTCTATGCTTTAGATGATCCGCAGCAGCGGCTCCGCATGGGGGACGCGGATCACTTTGTTATTGACACCATTCAAGTACAACATGGGGAGGGGTAAACCATGCGTGTGATTATTACAGGCGGAACTGGCTTTATTGGCAGCCAGCTGGCCAACCAGATGGCCGCCGAAGGCCACGAGGTGATTGTGCTCAGCCGCAGCCCGGCGCTGGCCAAAGGGTTATCGTCCAAAGTCCGCGTCGAAGGGTGGGATGCGAAAACCGCACGCGGCTGGGGGCATCTGGCGGACAAAACTGATGTCATTGTCAATCTGGCCGGGGCCAGCATCGCGGGGGACAATTTCTTCCCGTCGCGCTGGACCGACGAACGCAAGCGGCTGATTATCGACAGCCGGGTCAACGCCGGCAAAGCGGTTGTCGAAGCGATTGAAGCGGCGGAAACCAAACCGGCGGTGGTCATTCAATCATCGGCGGTGGGCTATTATGGGACGCACCCGAATACCGTTGACATTACCGAAGACTCCCCGGCGGGTGATGACTGGCTGGCGGATGTCTGCCAGCAGTGGGAAGCCTCCACCGCTGCTGTTGAAAGCATGGGTGTGCGCCGCGTCATTATCCGCATGGGCGTTGTCCTCAGCTTTGAGGAAGGCGCATTGTCACGTATGGCGCTGCCCTTCCAGTTTTTCGCGGGCGGGCCTTTTGGCGATGGCAAGCAGCCTTTATCATGGATTCACCCGGCAGATGAGATTGGGGCCATCCGGTTCCTCATCAAACAGGCCGAAGCCAGCGGGCCGTTTAACCTGACAGCGCCCAACCCGGTGACCAATGCGGCATTCAGCCGTGCGCTGGGCGAGGTGATGGGCCGTCCATCGCTCATCCCGGTGCCGGGTTTTGCCTTTAACGCCATGTTCGGTGAAGTAGCGACCGTTGTGCTGGATGGTCAGCGCGTGCTGCCGCAGCGTCTGGCTGAACTGGGGTACACGTTCCAGTTTACGGACGCCGAAGCCGCCCTGCGCGACCTGTACCGCAATCGTCAGGCACAAACCGCATAGGGCATCGAAATTGTGGCATAATAGAGATCAGTCGGGTATGAGGATATTCGCGTGACTGACCAGACCCAAACCCGTATGACTGCTGTCGAGTTCTTTCAACTGCCGGAGACAAATCTGCCGCGACAGCTTCTCAACGGCGAGGTAATTGAAATGACCGCCCCCGAACTCGATCATCAGGAAGTGGTTGGGAATATCTTCATGCTGTTCCGGCAGGCGGTACAGCAGATCGGTGGCAAGGCCTATGTCGCGCCAGTGGATGTCCAGTTCGACGCCGAAAACGTCCCTCAGCCGGATGTCTTGCTGTTGCTACCGGATAGCCCCTGCCAGGCTGTCGGTACCCGTCGCCTAAGCGGTCCGCCTGATCTCATTGCCGAGGTGCTGTCGCCTAGCACGGCCCGGCTGGATCGTCGGGAAAAGTTCCGATTGTACGAACGCTACGGCGTGCGCGAATACTGGATTGCTGAACCCCGCGATCAGCTTGTCACAGTCTGGCAACACAGGGATGGCGGGTTTATTCTGCTGGATGTGTATGGCACTGGCGAGACATTCACCTCGTCGCTTATCGGCAATGTGAATTGTGCCACCATCTTCGCGGGCCTCTGATCGCTGATCTTAAGCCAATTTGCCACTCAACCTCATACATCCAGAATGTAACGCGCCGCCGGGCTGAGCCGTTCGTAGGTGGCCGGGCGGATATATTTGCGCTGGTCAAGCTGCTGCGGTTGGTCGCGCCGGCAAAAATAGGAATGCAGCGCCCGACGGCGATGGTCGCTGCGGTTGAGGGTGCCGCCATGCCAGGTGTGTGAATTGAAAATGACGACCGTACCTGCCGGGGCCAGCAGCAAGGCCTCATCCGGGTGAGGCGCTTTGGGGTCGTCCATCGTTTCCTGTGGCGTCTTGCCCAACCGCTGCGACCCGGGTACGACACGCGTGGCACCGTTTTCGGCGGTAAAGTCATCCAGCAGCCAGATCGAATTGCACACATAATAATCACCCGGCTGGACCGCCCCTTTCCAGTCGCAGTGCAGCGCCTGCAAACCCTGCCCCGGCAGCGCCGCGCGGAAGTTGAGCGACGACAGCTTAAACTCGCTGTTCAGCACATGAGCGATGGCGGCCAGTACACGGGGATGCGTAAAGCAGATTTCGAACAACGCGTCCTTGTTGACCAGATCGGACAGGCGATCAGTCCCGGCTTCCTGATGGACTTCCTTACCGGCGTCCGCCCCTTCCTGATGAACCAATTCGTCCACCCGCGTGCGGAAACGGTCGATTTGTGCTGCTGTCAGAATGTCGGGCAGGGGCAGGAAACCATCGCGGTCCAGCTGCGCTTTTTCCTCGGCTGAAAGTATCTGTTCATGAACGCCCAGTTCGTGCAGTGCGCGTTGAATGTCCATAAAGTTCCTTTATGAAGATTTAATCCAGAATAAATCAACATGGTATTATAGCATCTTGCGCCGTGACTGAGATGCGCTAGACTTGGCTAGATGTTACTGTCCGCCTTAAGCACCGCCTATTTTATTTGTGCCGTTCTGTTGGCGCTGTACGCCGCCAGTATGGTGGTTCTTTTATTTGCCTACTGGCAGCACCGGCGCGACCCCGTGCCTCTGCCGCGCATCAAAGAATGGCCGACGATTGCGGTGCAGCTCCCCGTGTATAACGAACAACATGTGATCGAAAGATTGATCCTGGCCGTTTCCCGCCTCGATTATCCGCGTGACAAGCTGGTGATCCAGATTCTGGATGATTCGAATGACGAAACCACGGCGATTATCACACGCATAACCGAACGACTGGTGCAGCGCGGTTTGAAGATTCATCATATTCGCCGACCGGATCGAACCGGGTTTAAAGCCGGGGCACTGGCCTATGGCCTTGACCAGCTCGATACCGAACTGGTGGTCGTGTTTGACGCGGACTTTTTGCCGCCGACCGATTTTCTGCGCAAGACGGTGCCTTATCTGGCGACCAGTCCACGATTGGGGATGGTCCAGACCCGGTGGGGGCATCTGAATACGTTTGATAACGCGCTGACGCTGGGGCAGACGATTGCGCTGGATGGGCACTTTGTTGTTGAGCAGACGGCGCGCAGCCGGTCCGGCTGGCTGCTGAATTTCAGCGGTTCGGGCGGGGTGTGGCGTGCAGCCTGCATCCGGGACGCGGGTGGCTGGCGATCCACGACACTGACGGAAGACCTCGAACTCAGCTACCGGGCACAGCTGGCGGGCTGGCGGTTCCTTTATCTGCCCGATGTGGTGGTACCGGCCCAGCTTCCGCCGCAGATGGCGGCTTACAAACGCCAGCAGGCGCGGTGGGCACAGGGCAGCACCCAGACACTGGTGTCGATGCTGCGTCCATTATGGCGGGCGCGCCTGACGATGGGGCAGAAGGTGATGGCGCTGCTGCATTTGTGCCAGTATCTGCCGCAGCCGTTGATGTTGGCCCTGATGCTGATGACGCCGCCGCTGATTGTGACCCACAGTCTGCATCGCCTGCCGTTAGGGCCGTTGGGACTGGCGGGTTTGGGACCACCTTTGATCTTTCTGGTCGGCCAGCAGGCGCTGTACCGCAACTGGCAGCAGCGACTGCTGGTTTTCCCGGTCATGATGGCCCTGGGCATGGGCATGACGTGGAGTAACAGTTGGGCGGTGCTGCGCGGCCTGCTGACACCCGGCCACACGGTCGAGTTCCAGCGGACGCCTAAATTTACCAATGACTGGGTTGCCAGCGGCTATGCGCTGCGGACAGACCGGAGCATCTGGGGAGAAATCGGGCTGGCGTTGTATGCGCTGGGGGGCGTGGTGCTGGCGCAGCAGCATTATCCCGGCCTGACCCTCTATCTGATGGTCTGTTCGCTTGGCTTTAGCCTGGTGGTGATCTGGACCTTGCACGATACGTGGCTGCTCAATCATCGTCGCCCGCAACCCGCAGGAAAGAAGCCATGACTCGGTTAGCTGTTCTGACGGACATTCACGGGAATCTGCCCGCGCTGGACGCCATTATCGCCGATATGGGAGCCTTCCAGCCCGATCATGTGATTGTCGGCGGCGACCTGATTAACGTAGGGCCGTATTCGGCAGGGGTGATGCAGCGGGTTACCGAGCTGGGATGGTCGACCATTCGCGGCAACCATGAACATTACCTGCTCGAATATCAGACACCCCGCGCACCCGAATCACGCCGGGGCTGGAAGACCATGCCCTACCTGTACGAGCAGCTTGCCGGGCGCTGGTACAACGTCATCGCTGCCATGCCGGATGAACTGGTGCTCTATTACCCGGATGGCCCGCCGATCCGCGTGATGCATGGTTTGCCGGGTAATCCCTGGAATTCGCTGCATCGTTTGTCGACCGATGACGATGTGCGCCGGGCGCTGGCCGGTGTGCCGGAAACGACGGTGATTTCCGGGCACTATCATCTGTCATTCGAAAAACGGGTGCATGGCTGGCATGTCCTCAACCCGGGCTCGGCAGGGCTGCCGATGGATGGCCTGCGCGATGCCTGCTACCTGATCCTCGACAGCGCCGGGGATAGCTGGCAGCCGACCTTTCGCCGTATCCCGGTCGATTACGCGCCGGTATTTGCCGAGTTTGAGCGGCAGCGGTTTGTCGAGAACTGCGGCGTCATCGGCTATCTCATCACATTGCAGTTCAAGTATGCCCGCACGGTGATTGATTCCTTCGAGCGCTGGCGGTTGACTCATTGCCCGGAGGTTGAACCGGCGATCGAACTGGTCGACCACTTCCTGCGCACCGAAGATTTATGGCCGTATATCCCGCCGCCCTACCGGTATAACCGCCACCTGCTGTCTTGACTGGAATTGGCGATAATGCTAGACTCGCTTGCTTGAGGGGTTGTGGCGGAACGGCATACGCAGGTGACTTAAAATCTCCCGTCTTCGGACTTGTGGGTTCGAATCCCACCAACCCCATCTCCTCGCTCTAAAAGTCCCCATCCATATAACTTGAAGCGTTAAGCTCCCGCCCGCAGACAGGGTGTGCTCAACCCGCGTTCAAACTGTGTCATCGGATGTGGGTGACCGACCGGCGAAGTCATGGGAAACGAACCGATTTCGTGACATCTTCTGCCATCTGACGGTCTGTTATCAGACACAGTCACTATAGTTAGTGATGGTTTCAGCAGGATAGCCACAGGGGAGTTCGTATGAAACCCGTACCACTTGTTCTCATACTTGTCATTTTGTTTTCAACCATATTTTCTGTCCCGGTTAGCCTTGCTCAGGATACACCCGCCGCGCCGGTCGAATTTACCGGAACTGTGGAAGCTGTCAGCGGCACGACCATAACGGTTGGTGGCCTCCCGGTCGATGTAACACGTATTGACATCTCGATTGTCAGTCAGATCACGGTTGGGGTTACGGTGTCGATTGCTGGCAATCTGGAAAACGGGGCCGTGACGGCGACGACCATCATCATTATCAACAACGGGCCAGCCACGTCGCCAGCTGATGACCTGCTGTTCGACGTCAGTTATGGCGGACGCACCTTCGATGGCAGCCAGACCACCTTCACCTATACCGTTTCCGGTACCGGCACACCGCCTGACCTGAGCCATTTCACTGTCGAAATCCCGCTCTGTACGCCGAGCCTGCAAGTGATCGCCACCAACCCGGCTGGCGCTGTGGCATTTGGCACTGACCCGACGACAGGTATCACCGGGGTCAAGTGGGACCTGCCGTTGAGTGCCGACGAAAGCCGCACCTATTCGATTACCTTCAGCGGCAATGTGGGTTCGGGCACGGTGCAGGTCGCGGTGAAGGGTGGTCCCGGTTTTGAAGTCGTTGCCCTGCCCGGTCCATCGTGTGAAACCCCAGCAATCGACATAGAGAAATTTGTTTCGGTGGATGGTGGCGCTACGTGGATGGACGCAGACGTCGCGCCGGGGCCGGATGTTGAATTGGGGGCCAGTGTGCAGTTCCGCTTGATGGTCACCAACATCGGCACCAACCCATTGACGGGCATCAGTCTGGCAGACAGCGTTTATGATGTGAGCAGCTGTGCTCTACCTGCCAGCCTCGCATCGAATGCGTCCTTTGACTGTACGATTGGTCCCTTCCCGGTTGTGGCCGGGCAGCACACGAATGTGGCCACCGCTACCGGCACGTTGGGCAATGGCGACGGGTTTACGACCGACAGCGACGCCGCTAATTACTTCGGTGGCGATCGTCCGGCGGTCAGCATCCAGAAATATGTCTTGGTTAACGGGGGTGCCTGGTCTGATGCGGATGATGCACCCGGCCCACAGACCGAAACCGGCGCGAATGTATCCTTCCGCTTCGAGGTGGAGAACACCGGCAACGTGACGCTCACGGGCATCAGCCTGTCCGATAGCGACTTCGACACCGGCAGTTGTGCTGTTCCCGGCATCCTTGATCCCGGCGCGAGCTTCGACTGTGTGATCGGGCCATTCCCGGCGGAGGACGGTCCGCACACCAATACCGCGACGGTCAGTGCCGGGTTTGAAGGCCAGACCGTGAGCGCTTCGGATGATGCCCATTATTTTGGCGGTGAAGTAGATGATGATGACGAGACGGACCTGCCCATCACCATCGTCATTGAAGGCCCGGTCCAGTCGATCAATATCAACATCATCACCATTTTTGGTATCGAGATCGAGATTAACCCTGATGATCCGATCCTGACCGTCATTGAGATTGGCGATAAGATCCGCATCGAAGGGAATACGAGTAACCGGGGCGATACGATCATTATCATTGCCGTCAACATCATCATTGTCGATGTGGATATCTTCATCGGCGATGGCGGGCAAATCTGGCGCGATCGCGACGATTGTTCCAACCCGCCGCCGTCCTGGGCACCTGCGCATGGCTGGCGCGCACGCTGCCAGGGGCCATCCAATTCTGGCGGCTCTGGGCGGTCAGGTCGAGGATCAGGCCGGGGATCGGGCCGGTCTTCCAAAAGTTCGTAACGCAGGTCAAACGCCTTTGACATGAACGATCGTTGTGGCCGGGTCATCTTCTGCTCCCGGCCACAGCATGTTATCCAGACTGGAGCACCTCTCATGCGGCTGGAATACACGCTCAATCCGCTCAGGATAGCACTGGCGCTGGCGGTTGCGGCACTGTTTCTCGCGGCCCAAAGCCTGATTATGGAATATCTGGTGGTGAATGTCCTGGATGCGAATGCGCACAGCGGGCTTATCCTGGCGCTCGATCTCTTTAGCGTAAATCTCGAAGAAAGTATCCCGACCTGGTACGCCACCCTGCTCCTGTTCGGCGCGGCCCTGCTGCTGGCGATCATCACCGCCGCCAAAGTTAAAGCAAAAGCGACAGACACGCGCCCGTGGCTTGGGTTGGTCGTCATCTTCCTGTATCTTTCGATCGATGAAGGCGCAGCTGTTCATGAGGTCATCGCCGATATCCTGCAAACACAGTTCACACCGACCGGCTACCTGTTTTTTGCATGGCAGATTGTGGCTGCGCCGCTTGTGCTGCTGTTTGGGGTGGTTTACTGGCGCTTTTTGTTCCGCCTGCCACCGCGCACGCGCAATCTGTTTACCCTGGCTGGGATCATCTACGTGGGCGGGGCACTGGTCGTTGAGGGGATCAGCGCCAATCGCTGGTACCTCGATGGGGGAGAGACGTTCGAATATCTGGCGATCGCAACCGTCGAAGAATTGTCTGAGATGCTGGGTGTGGTGCTATTCATCTATGCGCTGCTGGCCTATATCGCCCGGATGCAGTATGCCGTCGCCTTGGTTCCATCCCTGACGGTGCCAGATACGCGTGAATCAACAACAGAACAGCTTCATGCTGAGCGTGCTCAAACCCCAGGCGGGCAATCAATGCCCCGATGGTTACAGCGTCCGGTGGTGATAATCGTGTTGTTGATCGTCGTTGCAAATGCGGCGCTCGTCACCTGGGCACTTACGCAGCAGGCTGGTCAGGTCGCGGCGATCAATCAGGCGATTATTGACCAACTGCGTGCTTTTGATGTGCAGGTGATGCCTTTAGACGGACACTTTGGTATGGAAAACCTGCCATCGCGGCAGAAGGCCGCTGAACTGCTGGCTGAGCATGATGAGGTCATGATCGTGACGTGGGCGTCTACGGATGCGAGTATGGCGCTGGCGGCGGATGCAATGCCATTTGATCGGAACCAATTAACCCAGATGCTCCAGGCGCATGGCGAGACGCAGTTCGTCATTTTCGATACGCTTGCAGTACGCGCACTGGTCGGTGATCTGCATCCGCTACCGCCTGACTAAAACAACTAAGTATCTGCCCACCTTCATCGCTTAATGGCTGAAGGCTTGCAGCGTGGCCCGGTCGAGGATGTGCACTCGCGGATAACCGGCGCTGATGCTGCCCGATTCGACCAGTTCTTTGAGCACCCGGTTGAGGTGACGCGGCGTGGCACCCAGCATTGACGCCAGTTCTTCCTTGCTCGGCAGGTCAATCGCGTTATCGGCGTTGGCGGGCTGCGCAAGCATATACACCGCCAGCCGGCTGATGACCGGCAGAATCTGGTTCATTTGCAGTGAGTTGGTTTTGTAGAGTTTCGCGCGTAGCTGGTCGATCAGAAAGTGCAGAAAGCGCGGATCATGCGCACCATAACGATGCACCGCATGGCGGGCGATGCCCAGCATAGTGGTGTCCTCGGTGGCGATGACATTGCTGTGGACACGCTCATCCGTCAGGATTTCAAGATCGCCAATGGCGGTAAAGGGGCTGGATACGGCGAACACGGCGAGCTTGCCATTCAGGTGATAATGGCTGCACTGCACTTGCCCGCGCACCAGAAAATACAGGTAATGCTGTTCGTCCTGCTCGGTGTAGACATTGCTGAACGCCGGGAAGCGAAACAATTGTAGCTGTGCCAGCAAGTCATCATTGAGAAAATCCGCCATCGAGAATTCAGCGATATAGCGTTGAATGACATCTTCTGCCTGGATTGTGCGTATCATATGGCTTGTCCCTCATCCGTACAGAACTATTTTACTCGACCCTCCGGCAAAAGCTGAGGACATATGTCCTTGAGGCTTTTTCTGACCCGTTATACCGTGTTCATCAGCGTGAATATATGTGTACAGCAGAAAGGATGAACACGATGCTTTTCAGAATCAACGCCAACCGGAAATGCCAGGTACCGCAGGCCCCAACAGCGACGATGGCTGCGGCTAATCATCATGCGGGGGCTGCCGAAGAAGCCGAACTGCGCCGGTTGATGTATGAACGGATTGCGCAGGGGAACGCGCTGGCCGAGGCCGAAGACTATGCCCGCGACCAGTGGCGCAGCCGGTAACGCTATCAAACGGAGAAGCCCAATGTTTTCTCAGGACGTGCGCGATCTGCTCGAACAGCGCCATAACGCCATTGTTGCCATCCCGCGCCCATCCGCTGGCCCACACCTCAGCCCGGTCTGGTTTTTGTGGGATGGCGAGGCGTTCTACTTTCGGATCGCCAAAAGCACCGCCAAGTATCGCAACCTCAAGTGGAACGCGGCCATATCGCTGATGGTGATGGACCGAGAGGGCTATCGCTATCTGACGGTTTCCGGGCAGGCACAAATCATGGATTCCAACCCGGCGGATGTGGCGGCGCGCATTGTCGAAAAGTATTACGCGCCACATCTGGCCCCGCAGCGCATGCCCCAGGGCCCGGAACCGGATGTCGTGACAGTGCGGCTGCGCCCGGAAAAAGTCGTTGAAGTTCACGAAACGATTGCGCAGGAAGCCGCAGACTCCTGGGCGTAGCCGATGAGGGCGCAATCCTGTTGAAACGCCCCATCCCGCATTTTTCAACTCGCATGATTTAAACCATGTCGTACCCTCGAAGCAGCGGTTTACGACTCGGCTTTATCCGCTGGATGTCTGCGCCGGTTCGGGATGACGATGACCGGACAGTGTGCCGCCCCCAGCACTTTCTGGGTGACACTCCCCAGCAGCCAGCGGCTGATGCCCGAACGGCCATGAGTCGCCATAACGATGCCGTCAACATTCAGGTTCGCCGCATTTTCAACGATGGTTTCGGCGTCCTGCCCCACCTGTACCAGAATGTCGACCTTAACCCCTTTCTCCGACAGGCGCGTGCCAACCCGGCGCAGGTAATCTTCTGCCTGCACCCGTACCTGACGTTCCAGACTCTCGAAGGACCCGGTGGTTTCCATCCGGTTGGGCGGTACCCCGTCGGCTGGGTTGTACAGCGCAGCAAATGAAATGTCCGGCGGGACGATCACCGTGAGCAGGGTGATCCGGCTGTCTGGCCCAACAAGCTTGCTGGCGTATTCCAGTGCGGTTTCCGCCAGTTCCGATTGGTCCAGCGGGATCAGAATGTGATTAAGCATGGTTGATATTTTTCCTCACGCGATGGTTTATTAATTCTGTTGTCGAAAACACACCCCTTTTCTCCCGTGATGGCTGGGTGTTGTGGTGGCTCAACGACAATCGACTTCCTGAATAGCATAATGAGGTCTGGGCAAATTGCCAACATGCCGGGGTATAATTGATGCTGAGGTGACAAACATGAACAAGTCTTTTAACCTGATTGTGCATGTCGATGAAAAGCGGCGCGTCGTGATCGATTTACCCGAAGATATTCCCACCGGGCCGCTTGAACTTGAAGTGATGGTTCATTTGCCTGCCGAATCGGTTTTAACACGCGATACGGTGCGCGACCGGTTGAGCTCTGCCGGGTTGATTGATCCATCAGGGCCGTATGTGCCAGCAGAGGCGCAAGAACTTTCCGCTGAAGAACGGTTGCGCATTGGACGCGCGCTGGCCGGTGACAAAACGGTTCAGCAGTTGATTGATGAAGAACGCGAGGAGCGATCTTGACGACGTATTTTGTCGACACAAGCGCTCTTGCTAAGCGGTACATCCCTGAAACTGGTTCAGAATGGATGACTGATCGGATGGTACCTTCATCTGATCACATCATTCTGGTTTCCGGGCTGTCATCCGTTGAATTTGTATCTATGCTGGTGCGCCGGGAACGTGAACGTTTTGTATCAAACACAGATCGTATTCGGCTGGAAAACGATTTTCTGTTTCATTTACAGCATCAATATCTGGTGATTGCGATTACTGAAAACGTGCTGGCCGAGGCTCGGCGTTTATTGGAAACGTATCCGCTGCGCACACTGGATGCCATACAGTTAGCCAGCGCGAATCATGTGAACAGTGTGTTAGATTTGAATTTTATTTTTGTGAGTGCTGATAACCGACTGCTGCAAGCTGCTGTAGCCGAAGGTTTTGTGACCGAAAACCCCAACAATTATGGTTGATGACGATGGCACCGGAAAAAATTACGCTGCTTGAAAACAAACGCATTCTGCTCGGTGTGACGGGCAGTATCGCGGCTTATAAGACGGTTGATCTTGCCAGCAAGCTGAATCAGGCGGGGGCGCTGGTCGATGTCATCATGACTGAGGCTGCGCAGCAATTTGTTACACCGCTGGCGTTTCAATCGGTGACGGGCCGCGCAGTCTACACCGATCTGTGGCAGCCTGCCAGTGCGGGGAATGGCCTGCCGACTCATATTGCGCATGTCGGTTTGGGCGAAGGGGCGGACCTGCTGGTCATTGCCCCGGCAACGGCCCATACCCTTGCCAAGCTGGCGCAGGGTTTGGCGGACAACCTGCTGACGGTGACGGCGCTGGCGGCACGCTGCCCGCTGATGATCGCCCCGGCCATGGATGGCGGCATGTATATGCACCCGGCTACGCAGGCCAATCTGCAAACCTTGCAGGGGCGTGGGGTGCTGCTGGTCGAACCGGAGGAAGGGCGGTTTGCGTCCGGGCTGGTGGGTAAGGGCCGTCTGCCAGAAACACCGACGCTGATCGGTCACGTGCGCCGTGCGCTGGGCGGTACGGGGCGTCTGGCCGGGCGTCGGGTGGTGGTGACCGCCGGGGGTACTGCCGAAGCACTTGACCCGGTGCGCTATATCACCAACCGGTCCAGCGGCAAACAGGGCTACGCGCTGGCGCAGGCGGCGCTGGATGCCGGGGCGACCGTTACGCTGATTACTTCAGCGCAGCATCTACCGGCACCCACAGGCGCACATATCGTGCCCGTTGATTCGGCCCGAAGCCTGCGCGATGCGGTACTTCACGCGGTCCAGGGGGCTGATGTTCTGCTGATGGCCGCCGCCGTTGCGGATTTTCGCCCGGCACAGGTTGCCGAGCAAAAGATCAAGAAGCAGGATAACGACACGGGCATCACCCTGGAACTCACGCGCAACCCGGATATTCTGCTCGATGTAAAAGCGCAGCGCACTACGGACGGCTGGCCGCGGGTGGTGGTGGGCTTTGCCGCCGAAAGTGAAAACCTGCTGGCGAATGCGCGCGACAAGCTGCAACGCAAGGGACTGGATTTGATGGTCGCCAACGACATCAGCGCCGCCGATGCCGGGTTTTCCGTCGATACCAACCGTGTCACGGTGCTGGACGTGCAGGGTGGGCAGCAGCCTCTTGAACTGATGTCGAAAACACGTGTGAGTGAGCTTATTATTGAACGGGTGGCAGCCCTGCTGACCGACCAGACGGAGACTTCATGAAACCTACCTTGCTCAACCTGCCGGATCAATTTGAGACGGAGCGCCTGCTGATCCGCGTGCCGCAACCCGGCGAAGGCGCTGTGCGCTTTGCGGGCGTGATGGAATCAGTGGCGGAGCTGCGCCCGTGGACTTTCATTGCGCAGCGCGAAGTCACCCTGGAGGACAGCGAAGCCCGCTGCCGCCGCGACCGGGCGGATTTTCTGGCCCGAAACAGTTTTCAGTTCCACATCTGGCGCAAGGCTGACGGCGAATTTGTCGGCAATATTTTTCTGATGCCGTTCGACTGGAATATCCCATCTTTCGAAATGGGCTACTGGATGCGCACCGGCCTGACCGGTAATGGCTATATCACCGAGGCGGTCCGAGGGCTGGCGGATTATGGCTTTACGCATCTGGGGGCACAACGGCTGGAATTGTTCTGCGACCCGCGCAACAGCCGCAGCGCCGCCGTGGCCGAGCGCGCCGGGTTCACACTCGAAGCACGCATGATCCGGTCGTGGCGTGGGCCGCTTGGCGAATTATGTGACTCGCTGATGTATGTCCAGGTGGCATCCGGCGACCGGGACCTGCGCCAGCGCCAGGTCGACCGAAGTGGCTCGCGGCTTTTGCTGCTCGATATCCCGGAGCAGCTTGAAACGGAACGGCTTTTCCTGCGTGCGCCGCGCCCGGGTGATGCGTCGATGATCAACAACGCGGTGAAAGAATCGCTGGATCATCTGCGGCCATGGATGCCCTGGGCTGACCATGAACCGACGCTGGAAGAGACGGAAGACGTGACCAACCACATGGCTGCTAATTTCATGCGCCGTGAGTCATTGACCTTTCGCCTGCTGCGCCGCGCCGATGAAAGGCTGATCGGGGCCTGTTCGCTGTTTCAGTTCGACTGGGATATACCCTCCGGCGAGATCGGCTACTGGGTGCGGGGTGACATGCAGGGGCAGGGTTATGTCACCGAAGCCGTCAACCGCGTGTCTGTATTCGCTTTTGAGGCGCTGGGGCTGGAACGAATCGAAATCCGCTGCGATGCCCGCAACAGCCGCAGCGCTGCCGTGGCCGAACGGGCCGGGTATGTCTTGGAAGCACGGCTGCGCCATCATCGACGTGGAACTGATGGGTCGCTGGCCGATACGCTTGTCTACGCCAGACTGCGGGGGGATGCCTCATGACTTGGCAGCGCCGGGGGATGCCGCACCTGCTGGCCTTGCTGGTCGCGGCGCTGTGCCTGCCTGTGCTGGCCGCCTGTCAGCCGGGGGTTGAATCGGCTGAAGATATAATCACGCCGGTACAGGCCAAGCTGCTGGCGACGGTTTATATCTCGCCCACGCCGAACGCCGCCGAGCAGCAGGCAACGCGGGCCGCGAGCCAGCCGACTCAGACCGCCATCCTCGCGACGCCGCTGCCCTCAGCCACCGTGTATGTGGGCGAATTTCTGGCCCCGGATGATTCTGCCGAAGATGCGCCGATTCTGGATGCGACCCAGGCGTTTGCGCTGATTCCCGGTTTGGCAACCGCGCGGCCTTCCCGCTGCCAGACTGCGATGGATGAACGCTTTGGCGAGGGCTGGCGCAGTGACCCCGGCGTGAACCAGACAATGGGCTGCCCCATCGAAGCAGCGGTTGATTTTACCGGTGTGGTGCAGGTGTTCGAGCGCGGCGTGATGTATTACCAGCAGGGCGGCCTGATCTGGGCCATTGAGACCACCAACGATGGTTTCCCCAACCGGCACTGGACCGTGACTCAAACCCTGCCACCGGTCGAAGATACGCAGGGCGTCAGCGCGCCGGATGGCTTGCGTGTGCCTATGTTCGGCTTTGGCAGCGTCTGGTTTGGCGTGGACGGCGTGCGCGATACGCTCGGCTTTGCCCGCACCGATGAACAGCAAACCCCGCTGGCCTTTCAGCGCTTTGAAGGGGGTTCGCTGTTTCTCGATGTCGCCGGTGGGCTGGTTTACGTACTGCTGGCCGATGGTACCGCGCACGGCCCGTTCTGACCGCCAACCTGATTGGGGCATATGGTCCCCACAGGCCTTCACAGGTTACTTTGGCGGGCCGGGTTTGTAGTTGAGCACGACAATGCCCGATGCAAAGACCTTCGTGTCGATCAGTTCCAGTGGCGGAAACTTGTTCGCATCGGTGTAGAAGCGCGCGCCATGCCCCAACACGATGGGATACATCCACAATTGGAGTTCATCCACCAGCTCATGCTGCATCAACTCGTTCGCTACCGGGCCGCAGCCATACATGAGGATGTTCTTGCCCGGCTGGGCTTTCAGTTTGGTTACTTCCCTGGCAAGGTCGCTAGTAATCAGGGACGAATTCCATTGAAGCGGCGCCTTGAGCGTGGTGGATGCGACATACTTGGGCAGGCTGTTGATGCGATCAATAAAACCTTCTGAACCCGGTTCGTCGTCGGCTGCGGTTCTGGAAGACCAAGCCGGGGCGAAGGCTTCATAGGTTTCGCGCCCCATCAGCAGCGCGTCGGACTCAAACAGCACATCGCGCACATAATTTGCTTCGACCTGATCGCGACCCGCATGGAAGTCCCACGTGTGCGGGGCTTCGACAACGCCATCCAGCGTGACGTATGTGGAGATGATGATCTTTCGCATTGTGGATTCTCCTTGGTTTGTTCCGTCATCGAAGCGCATCATACGACAGCCAAATGGAGAAGTCTTGAACAAAAACGCAAATTATCCCGGCGGCACCACGCGGGCAATTTGTGCCGGTGTTTGCCCGACGTAACGCTTCAAGGCCCGTGTCAAATGGGGCTGATCGGCATAGCCCACCCCATGCACAACGTCCAGAATCGAAACGCCGCGCGCCAAAAGCGCCGCTGCCTGCCGGGCCCGTTTGATCTGATGAATGGTCGATTGCGTGAGGCCGGTCGCCTGAAGAAACCGGTACTGGACCGAGCGCGTGGACACATCGGGCGAACGACCCGCCAGTACAGCCTCCACCACAGGATCGCGAACAAGCAGATTTTCGCGGATCAGTCTTTTAACAAACGTGTCCGCGTTTTCGTAAGTGGGAATCTGCCAGGTGGCACCATCGAACCAGAAGGATTGGTTGCTGGCTTCGGGCAGATTGACATCTGTGTGATCAACCAGTGCGCTGGGGGGTAACCGGGGTATGAATGCGCCGGTGGCAAAGGTAATGCCGAAATATTCCACGCCTACCGACTGAACCGGCAGCGGCGTGGCTTTGGTCTCCGGCCCACGGACAATGACCTGTGTCTGCGTCCCATCGTTGATGACCACCATTTCACAGTGGGTTGCTGCCTGCGAGATCAGCGTGCCGATGGATTCCGTCCTGGCGCGCCAGATTCTTTCAATGAATGGCGAGTCTGACGCGCGCTCCTCAATGCTAAAGGTCATGTGCCTGTGCCCGGATGTACGATAGCCGCCCGCCTCCGCATGCCCCATTCATTCACAAGGCATTTGGAGCGATTGGTCTATTATAGCGCTACTGCGGCACCACCGAAGCACCTTCGTGTATCGCTTCCGCCTCATCTTCGTAGAGGAAGCATTTCACCATGCGGCCATCGTGAATGTAGTTGGGTGGCACTTTCTTGCGGCAAATATCCATCACCGCCGGGCATCGTCCGGCAAACTTGCAGCCGGTACGCGTATATTCCTCGGCTTCCAGGTCGGCCAGGTTGACTTTCTGGTCCCACCCATTATCCGGGTCTACATCCGGGATAGAGTTCTTCAGATTTTGGGTGTAGGGGTGCTGCGGGTTGCCCAGCACACGCTCAACCGGGCCCATCTCGACAATCCAGCCGCGCAGCATCACGGCGATGCGGTCTGCCGCATAATAGGCGGTTGCCAGATCGTGCGTGATATACAGGATGCTGACCTGCTGTTCCTCCTTGAGCTGGCGGAACATGTTGACAATCGACATACGCAGCGAGGCATCCAGCATCGACACCGGTTCGTCGGCCACGATCAGCGATGGTTTGGTAATGAGCGACCGGGCAATCGACACGCGCTGGGCCTGCCCGCCTGATAACTCATTCGGGTAACGGCCCTTGACCTCAGCCAGCGACAACCCAACCTGCGCCAGCACCTCGTTGATGTAGGAGTCTGCCTGATTGCGCTTGGCCATGCCATAATTCTGCACGGTTTCGTACAGGTAATGATCGACGCGCTTAAGCGGGCTGAAGGTGGCGAAGGGGTCCTGAAAGACGGGTTGGACCTCTTTGAAAAACCAGGAACGTTTTTCCCGGCGCGACAGCCTGGCAATGCTGCGTCCCTTGTAATTCAGGATGCCGGTGCTTGGTTCCTCCATGCCCAGGATCATGCGGGCGAGGGTGGTTTTGCCGCTGCCGCTTTCCCCGGCGACACTGAAAATTTCCGGTTTGTCCGCCTTGAGCGACAGGGTGGCTTCGTCAACAGCGTGGAACTGCCGCGAGGAAAAGCCCTGCCGGATGTGAAAGACTTTGGTCAGGTTTTCGATTCGCAGCAGGTCAGGTTTAGACGGTTGTTGCACGGCGCACCTCTTCTGTTACCACATGGCAGGCGACCCGGTGGCCTGGCTCGATAGTAATCGTCTCCGGGTCAATCGTTCGGCATTTGTCGATTGCCAGCGGGCAGCGCGGATGAAAGCGACAGCCGCTTGGCGGGTTGTCCAGCGCCGGCGGACGTCCGGGGATACTCACGCGTTCGCCGCGATCATCCAGCCGGGGCAGCGACTGAATCAGATATTTGGTGTAGGGGTGCTGCGGGTGTTTCAGAATAGTGCGCGTGTCGCCTTCTTCGACCAGTTTCCCGGCATACAGCACAGCGATACGGTCCGCCAGGTTGGCATGAACGCCGATGTCGTGCGTGATGAGGATCAGCGTGCTGCCTTCTTTTTGCTGAATCTCCTTCAGCAGCTGGATAACGCCGCGCTGCACCACCACATCGAGGGCGGTGGTCGGTTCATCGGCAAAGATCAGCTTGGGCCACAGGATCGTCGCCAGCGCAATCGTCACGCGTTGACGCATGCCGCCGGATAGCTGGTGCGGATAGGCGGCCAGCACCTTTTCCGGCAGGCCGAGATCGCGCAGATACTTGCGTGTCATCTCCGCCGATTCGCGTTTGCTGACCCGGCGGTGCGCCTGAATAAAATCGTGAAAGGTATCGCGGATGCGGCGCACCGGGTTGAGCACGTGCATCGACCCCTGCGGGATATACGACACTTTTTTCCAGCGCAGGTCGCGCCGGGCCTGGTCGTCCATCGTCAGCGCGTCGATTTCCTTGCCATCCAGCCGGTACTTGATGGAGCCATCGACCACCGTCAGCGGCGGTTCGTAGGCACCGAGCAGCACCTTGAGCAGCGTGGACTTGCCACAGCCGGATTCGCCCGCGATGCCATACACCTCGCCTTCCCGAATCTGAAGCGAAATGCCATCCACCGCCTTGACGGTCCGTTCAACCCCATAGGCGTGCATGATGTAGTGCGCCTTCAGGTTTTCCGCTTCTGCAATAATCGTCATGAGCCAATCCCCTGAAGCTGTTCGCTGACCGGTTCTTCGATGGGCTGCCGGGGTTTCTGCTGTTCTTTACCTTTCAGCTGCATCCGGATCACACGGGTGCGCGGGTCCAGATACCGCGTCAGGCTGATCGAGATCAGGTAGAAGCCGACCACAATCAGGACGGAAGCGGCAATCGGCGCGACCAGCACCCAGGTGCGCCCCGTCAGCAGCGCCTGATAATAATTGCCCCAGTAGATCATGGTGCCGATGCTCGGCGCGTTCAGATCGCTGAGGCCCAGCACCGACAGCGTCACTTCCATGCCAATCGCCCACAGGAACCCGCTGACCGCGTCCGCCAGCAGGAAGGGGATCAGAAACGGGAAATGCTCCTGCATCACCACTTTGAAGGTGTTCATACCGGCGAAAACAGCGGTGTGGGTGAACTCACGCTCGCGCAGGCTGAGGATCTGGGCGCGGTAGCGTTTGGAGGGATGTGCCCAGTCCAGAATGCCGAGCAGGAGAGCCAGGGCGAGGACGGTCATTTCGCCCAGCATGATAAAGGCGATCAGAATGAGCAGCGGCAGTCGCGGGATCACGATAAAAGTATCCACAATCGACGACAGCACCCGATCGAGCGTGCCGCCGACATAGCCGGAAACCATCCCTACGACTACCGCGATACTGCGCCCGATGATGACAGCCAGCCCGGCGACCAGCAGCGTGTTGCGCACGGCAAAGGTCAGCAGCCAGAAAACATCCTGGCCGGTTGCCGTCGTGCCCATCACAAATTCCTGTGAGGGCGGTTCGTTGCGCGGAACCACGCGGCGATCTTCCGGATCGAAGGGCGAAAAGAACGACAGAATCAGCAGAACCACGACCAGCAGGATAATGATTGAGCCAACGCGGAACGATGGGCTAAAGCGAAAAAGATCTCTTACAGTCGTCATAAATAATCATCCAGATTCCATTAACGGTAACGCACGCGCGGGTCGAACAAGGGATAGCTCAGGTCTACCAGCAGCGAAGCGGTGGCGATCCCCACAATGGATAGCAGGGTGACTCCCATAATCACGTTGTAATCCGCCGCATTGATGGCGTTATACAGGGTGGAACCCAACCCCGGGTAGCCAAAAACGACTTCGGTAATCAGTGCGCCGCTGAATATGGTCCCCAACGACAGGCCCAGGTCGGTCACCTGCGGCAGCATCGTGTTGCGTGTGACGTAGTCGAACAGGATACGTCGCTTCGGCAGCGCGGCCAATTCGGCGTAGTACACATAATCGCTGGCGGATTCGGTGGTCGAGAGGGCTTTGGCCATAATAAAGCGGAAGGCGGTTGCGCCGATGATAATGGATACGGCAGGCAGAAAACTGTGAAATAACAGGTTGCTGATGTAATCCCACGACAGCGAAGGCCTGCCGCTGACACTGCCGATCAGGGGGAAAATCGGCCAGTAGAACGTAAAGGCCATCAACAGCACAAACGCCAGGATGTAATACGGCACCGGGTAGACCACGACCACCGCTTTTTCCATCAACTGCGACCACCAGCTATCGCGGTAATAGCCGGATAGTGAGCCGAGGATAATCCCCAGCACCCACGAAATGATGACCGAGGTCCCCAGCAGGCCAATCGTCCAGCCGATGCTGCGGCTGATAATTTCGTTGGCAGACATGGGGAATGCACCAAATGATGGTCCCAGATCACCCTGAGCAATGCGCTGCCAGAACGCAATGTATTGATCAAACAGGGTGCCTTCCAGGCCATACAGGTCTTCCAGCGAGGCGCGCAACGCCACGACGGCATCCGGATTCATCGTCTGGAAAGCCGTCAGCCGGCTAATCGCCTGATCAAGCGGGTTAATGGGAGAAAGGCGCGGGATCAGAAACGTAATCGTTACCCCGATAAAGACAACAATGAACCATTGCAACAGCCGGGGGAGAATAAATTCCTTCAGAAGTGTCACGACTTAACCCTGTCTAACTTTGCCAGAATACGCGATCCAGGTGTGAAAAGTGCCTGCGGCGGCGCATTGTGCGGTGCCAACCAGCGGCCCATGCAGGCTTGTGGGCCAGGTGAGGACCCGGACTGCATCCTCACCTGACTGAAATGCTTGGTCTTACTGAACGGGCTGCAGGCTCTGGAAGGCGTGCTTGCCGCCCTGGAACCAGTACAGCGGTTGGTAGGATGGATTCTCGAATGTCGGGAAGCCAGTCCAGTAGCGCTCATCCCACGTCACAAACTTCTTGAAGCTGATGGCGGTGATGGCGTACATGTTCTCGGTCCAGTATTGCAGGAACTCGGTGACGAGTTCGACGCTTGCGGGATCATCCGGGTTGATCGGGATCATGCTGTCGATGTACTCACCCAGTTGATCGTCCTGCAGGCGCGACCCGGACACATAGCCCGTGAGGCCCACTGAACGGGTGTCTTCGCCAACCGGTGCATTCCCGTTGCGCGGATTCCAGCCGCGAACTTCCGGCCAGCTGTCGCCAGAAACCTGGACGAACGAGAACCAGGGGACGTTCACCTGGAACTGCCCGGTATACAGGTTGGTTTCCCACACGCTGCGCTCCAGGCCCTGCAAGTCGACATCAATACCAAAGGCGCTCCACATATCGGCGGCGGCATTGGCGATGCGGAAGGCATCCGGTTCGTCCGGCGCGGCCTGAATTTCGATGCTCCAGGGTTCGCCATCCGGTTTGAGCCAGTTGTCATTGCCATCGCGGCTGAAGCCATTTTTGATCAGCAGGCGTTCGGCAGCTTCGGGGTCATACTTCCACCAGCCGGAGCCAAACACTTCGCGTGGTTCACCCGGGACGGTGTAGCCCTCCCCTTCGGCCCATTCGGCGATGCGATCCGGGACAGTCGGGTCATAGGGGTTGTACATTTCCCCGTTGTCGAGTTCGATCTGCAAGTTTTGCAGCCATTCTTCCATTGGGTCGAGGTAGATGCGTGTCAGGGCCGGGGTGGCCGGGACGGGCATCGGGGTGACTTTGGCAACGCCGCCGATGTAGGTGGTTTGCAGGTCGACAATATCCAGCGCCAGCGCCAGTGCCCAGCGGACATCCTTGTTCTGGAACTCCGGATAGGTTTCGTAGTTGAAGGTCAGGCTGCGGGAGCTGACTTCATTCGGGTAGGCCCAGGGGAACTCGGTGTACCACGAACGCGCATCCGGGGCGGTATCCAGTACCGTCTCGAAGGCTTCAAAGTCGACATCGAAGAACACGTCCAGCTCGCCGCGCGACATGGCAATGGCTTTGCGGGCGCTGTCGCCATAGAAGATGGTCAGAATATATTCTGGCCCGGCGTTCCCGGTCACGATACCAGCGGGGGTACGTTCCCAGTCCTCACGGCGCTGGAACAATTCCCAGAAGCCATTCGGGTCAAACTCAACGGGCTTGTACACGCCCAGCACCGGCACATCTTCCCCGTAGTTGGTGAAGGTTTCCAGGTCATCCACTGTTTCGAAGACGTGCTTCGGCATCATGTAGACACCGTTCCAGCGGGCTTCGAACAGCGTGTGGAAACGCGGGTTCGACTCGCTGAGGTTGAACTGCACGCTGAAGTCGCCGGTCTTTTCGACGGATTCCATAAACTGGTTGAGCTGAGACGACCAGCCGCTGGCGTTGAGATTGGTGTTGGCTTTCAGGGTTTCGACGGTGTAGATCAGGTCGTCGGCGGTAAACTGAACGCCGTCGCTCCAGTAGATGTTGTCGCGCAGGTCGACGCTCATCTGGGTGAAGTCGTCGTTATACATCGGGTCAGAAATGGCGACATCCATCACGCGGTCGCCGGATTCCTGATCGCGAATCCACAACGTTTCGTAAGTGAGGGCATGACGATGGACCGGATTCTCGCCGCCAGTGACCCAGAAATTGTGATTGCCGGGCCGGGCGTAGCGGAGAATCTGATCCACCACGAACAGGTCTTCACGCGGGACATCGACCGGAAGCCCCGACGGCTGCGCCAGACCCAGGGTTGTCGGGACGAGCAGCAGCATCAACATGAAAAGAAACAAAAATTTCCTGCTCATAAAAAATCTCCTCTAAACTAAAATTCTTCCAAGAGCATCTGTGCCAGCACGCTCCTGTTCACTAAGTTGAGTGACCCGAAAGGTCGTGTACCCCCCTGATAAACTGATCATTCGGTGGGGCGGCGGACTGGCGCACGATGAGGGCGGGTGATACGGTGACGGGCTTGGGTTCACAGCCGTCCAGCAGTTCCAGCAGCATATTCATCGCCATGCTGCCCCAGTCGGCAAGCTGCTGGTTGATCGTGGTCAGTGGTGGGTTGAATTCGCGGGTTTGCGGTAGGTCGTCGTAGCCAACCACGCTGATACGGTCCGGCACCGGATAGCCCAGCGCCTGAAGCTGACGAATCGCACCCATCGCCATCCGGTCGTTCAGTGCCACCAGTGCGGTCAGGGTGGGGTTGGCTGCGATCAGTTGTTCAGCGGCGGCAGCGCCACTATCGGACGAAAACGTCCCGTCCATACGCGGCAGCGCATCATAATCCAGCCCCTGTTCTGTGCAGGCTGCTTTGATACCTGCCAGGCGCAGGTCTGCGGCGGCGCTCTTGCCATCGGGCAAACCGATGAGGCCGATCTGCCGGTGGCCGAGTTCGATCATATGCTGCATCAACAGTTTGCCGCCGAGGAAGTTATCGCTGCGCAGGTAATAGGGGTGTGGGTAAGAACCGAGCACAATCGTCGGCAGCCCGAAGCGGTTCAGGCTTTTCATGATGGGGTCGACATCAAAGTGGCCGTCCACGATCACGCCATCGGGGTAGCCGCTGGCGAGCAGGTCGGTAAAGCCGGAGTCGATGGAGCCGTTGTGCATGCGCGGCGAACTGAGCAGAACGTGATACCCGTTCTGGCTGCAAAAGGCTTCGATGCCAGAGAGGATTTGCAGGGAGGCCAGCGCGGTAAAGGGTGTGTCGTAGATGCGTGGAAAGACGGCGGCGATAATGCGGGTTTTGCCGGAAACCAGGGCCCGTGCCGCAAAATTGGGCCGGTAACCCAACTCGACACTGGCGCGCAGCACTTTCAGCTGCGTTTCCTCAGCATATTTTTCTTTAGGGGAATTGGATAGTATGCGCGAGGCCGTCGATATGGAAACGGACGCCCGCTTGGCCACATCCCGAATCGTCACCACCAGAAAAAAGCCTTTTGATAAATAAACCTTTACCACAAAACTGGGGATGGATACTTTCTTCCAACCCCTGCCACATCTGAACCGCTATTTGTTTACTGAACACTCAATTAACTATAATCCAGTTTTTCATAAAACGCAAACGTTTGCGTAAACAGGCCGAAATGCTAGAATGGTGTCAGAATGCTCAGAAAGTGGCTGTCACCACCCGGTTTGTACAAAAGAGGAATTATGGCTAAACAAAAGAGACCTCATATTTTATTGATCGCCATCGACTCGCTGCGGGCGGATCATATGAGTGCGTATGGTTATCGCCGCCTGACCACGCCACACCTGGACCGTTTTGCCGCTGAGGGCGTGCTGTTCGAGAACACATTCAGCGCCCACGTGCCGACCACCCCGGCCTATGCCTCGATGCTGACCGGCATGGACTGCTTTAACACGCAGGTGGTCGCCCTGCGGCACAAAGGCGGCCTGCGCCCGGAAGTCAAGACGATGGCCGAAGTGATGCGCGATGCCGGTTACAACACGACCTGCGTCGGCTTTACCGGCAATCCGAGTTCACGCGGGTTCGATACCTATCTGGATTACCCGGCCTGGGGCAGCTGGAATGAAGGCCGCAGCCCGAAAGCCCACAAGCTCAACGAAGTGACGCTGCCAGAGCTGGACCGGTTGGTCAACGATGATAAGCCCTTCTTTATGATGCTGCGTCATATGGACCCGCACGCGCCCTATCTGCCGCCAGAGCCGTATGAGCGCATGTTTTATCATGGCGACGAAACCGACCCGGCCAATGAATCGATGAAGCCGGTGATGACATTCAAGCCGTTCAAGGACTTTTTTGCCTCGTGGATGCCGCCGGGAATCAGCGATAAGGATTATGTGATCGCCCAGTATGACGGCGCGGTGGCGTATATGGACGCCTGTCTGGAGTCGATCTTTACGGCGCTGTCGGCACATGGCATCCTCGACGATACGATTGTGGTGATTAACGGCGATCATGGCGAAACGCTCTACGATCACGAATGCTGGTTCGATCATCACGGTATGTATGACAACGTGCTGCATGTGCCCCTCATCATCCGCTACCCATCGAAGCTGCCCCAGGGCGTGCGCGTCGATGGCTACAACCAGCACAAGGACCTGATGCCCACCATTCTGGAACTGGCCGGAATCAGCCCGGATGAGATCGAATGGCCGTCCGACCTGCGCTTTAATGGTCGCAGCCTGCTGCCCATGATTAGCGGTGAGGTCGCGTCCTACGAGAGTGAGTTTTACATCACCGAATGCACGTGGATGCGCAAGCACGGCTGGCGGACGCCGCAGTGGAAGCTGATGATCGCGCTCGAACCGGATTTCCACTTTAAACCGGAAGTCGAGTTGTATAATCTGGTCGAGGACCCGGACGAAAACCAGAACCTCGCAGAGACCCACCCCGATGTCGTAGCCTATCTGCGGGGGCGGATGGAGGCATTTATCGAGCAGCGCAAAGCCGAAACCGGGTTGGAAAACCCGATGCTGGTGCAGGGTGACTGGCACGGTCATGAAGGTGTCGGCGCGTTTCAGTCGTCGCAGCAGGCCTATGATACGCTGCACATCGGTGACCCGAACCAGGCGGCCCGGCTGCAAGCTAAGTCGCGCGACGAAGCAGACGAGGCCGCGGAAGAAACCGAAACGGCATCCTGACCCATTAATGAACGCATACGCTGGCTGCCGGGTGGTCCGGTGGCTGGCGTTCTATCGAAAGAGCCGATTATGGCGAAGCTTAAGCTGGACCTGCACGACATCTACAACAAGGGCGACAAGATCGACACAGAACTCAAGCGTGTTATGCAGGAAGCCATCGATAAAAAGATCGCAATGGTGGAGATTATCCCCGGCAAAGGCAGCGGCGCCTTGAAAAAGAAGGTGCTGCGCTTTCTGGACCAGAAGCACGTGCGGGCCATGTACCACCGCGTGGAAAAAGACGACAAGAACTTCGGGCGCATCTTCGTGCATTTCCGGCACTAGCCGCGTCAAACGGCGTGCGGAATGTGGTATGATTCCCGCAATCTGCACGCCAGATGAGCGAGGCCATTCATGTACAGCATCGAGACACAATCCGAAGCCTTTCGGGATATTCTGCGTATTGTCGGGCGGGGCAAGAAGCTCCAGCGCGACCTGACGTATGACGAAGCCTTTCGCGCCATGCAGTTGCTGCTGGGCGACGACATCAGCGAGGCGCAGATCGGCGCGTTTCTGGTGACGATGCGCGTCAAGGAAGAAACCGCCGACGAGATTCGCGGGTTTGCACACGGCGCGCGCACGTTGATGCAATCCATGCCCGCTCCATCTGTGCCTGATCTGGTCGATGTGGGCCTGCCCTACGATGGCAAAGCGGTCAACCTGCAAACGGGTGTTCCGGCACTGTGGATTGTCGCGGCGGCGGGTGTGCCCGTGCTGCTGCATGCGGCGGATCATATCCCGGCCAAGAACGGCGTGACCGCGCTCTCGCTGCTGCGGGCGATGGGCTATCCGGCGGATATGAAGCCCGATGATGTGAGCCGCACGATTGAGCGTACCAACTTCGGCGTGCTGAATATCGAGCATGTGCTGCCCCAGTGGACCCGGCTGACACCGCTGCGCCATCACTTTGGCGTGCGCACCCTGATGAACACCGCCGAAAAACTGCTTAACCCGGCAAATGCCCCGCGCCACATCAGCGGGTTTTATCATGGCGCCTATCTGCGGCGGCTGGCCCCCAGCTTGCCCGGCACAACCGCCAACTGGATTGTTCAGGGCGAAGAAGGCAGCATTGATATTCGGCCCGGCAAGAAAACCCGTGTCTATCGCCAGACGGGTGAAGACATGGTCGAAATGGAAGTCAACGCGGCAGATTATCCGGGGTACGACGTCGTGCAGCCGCTGGAAAGCCCGAACGATCCGCAGTTTCATGCCGGTTCGATTCAGGCCGCACTCAACGGCGACAATGAGGCCGCGACGGCACAGATTATCCTGACGGCGGCGACGCTGCTGTGGATGCTCGATGCCGCTGCCGACCTGCCTGCCGGGCTTGATCTGGCGCGTGAGTTGTGGGAATCGGGCCGGGCAAAAGCGGTGTTGAATATTTAGGTGATGCTTGTCACCGCCAGACAAGGTGCTAAATGCTTTTCTTTTGGTGGACGCAGCTGCGTCCCTGCAACACCCCCAAAAGACTAACGCTGTGTACTTCAAGCTGCCTTGTCTCCCATTATTTTCAACGATAAAGGTAAATAAATGACTGATCCAATGCGCCAGTTTCAGCAGCAGGGAATCCAGGTTCAGGTTTATGCGGATAAACACCAGCTTGGCGCTGCGGCAGCGGAATTTGTCGCACAGACGATTCGCGATGCGTTGAGCACACAGGGTGCGGCGCGGGTCATCTTTGCGACCGGGGCGTCGCAGTACGAATTTCTGGATGCGCTGGTGCAGATGAACGACGTGGACTGGTCGCGCGTCACAGCGTTCCATCTGGATGAGTATCTCAACCTGTCCATCGAGCACCCGGCCAGCTTCCGCCGCTATTTGCAGGAACGGCTGTTCAGCAAGCTGCCCTTTGCGGCGGTGCACATGCTGGATGGTACGGCGGCAGACCCGCAGGCTGAATGCCAGCGTTATACCGACTTGCTGCGTCAGGGGCCGGTTGATCTGGCCTGCATCGGCATCGGTGAAAACGGCCATCTCGCGTTTAATGATCCCCCGGCGGATTTTGACACATCGGCGCTGGTGCAGGTTGTTGAACTCGACGTCGCCTGCCGCCAGCAGCAGGTAGGCGAGGGGCACTTTGCGACGTTCGACGATGTGCCGACCCACGCGCTGTCGCTGTCGGTACCGGCGATTTTGCAAGCCGGGGTGATTTCGTGTGTGGTGCCGGACCAGCGCAAAGCAGCGGCGGTACAGTGTGCGCTCGAAGGCCCGGTTGAACCGACATGCCCGGCATCAGCCCTGCAAAAGCACGCGGATGTGCAGCTTTTCCTCGATGCTCAGTCCGCATCGGCTTTGACGACCAATCGTTAGGGCGCGATCACTTTTGGTCTGCGGTGGCTTCATCTGGTGTGAGTGTTGATACCGGGTCCGCCAGTGTCCAGCCCAGCCAGACCATCACCAGCGGGGTCATTTGCAGCAGCAGCCGGTAGTAGCTGGTGCGCATGTGATGCGTGAGATCAATCCAGTTGCTGAACAGGTAGGCGGCCAGCATCGCCCCGGCATACAGCAGCGGCAGCAGCCAGAACAGCGTTATGGTGTCGATGCGTGGCCGGCGCCAGATGATCGCCGCGACGAAAACGTACCAGATGGCATGAAAGCCATAGGGCGACAGCAGCATCAGCGGCAGCCCGACCAATGCGCTGACAAATTCGCCGGGGCGCGGGTGGCTCAGGCTGAAGTCCCCGGCAGGAGCGCCCACAGTGAGTGTAATGCCATACCACATCAGGGCGGTGAACCCCGCCGCAATAATCACGCTGATGAACATGCGCCGCAGGTAAGGGCGCGCGTCATGCCAGCGCCACATCATTCCCAACAGCACCAGCACCAAACATGCGATGATGACCAGCCCCTCGAACTTGACGGCGGGGATAAAAGCCGCCAGCCCAACGCCGACGCGCCAATCGGCAGCCTGCCGGGTGCGCAGGTAAGTATGCAGCCAGTAGACACTGCCAATGATGAACGCGCCTAGCGGTATATCGGCTTGCGCCATGGGCGTCTGGTTCCAGTAGATGGGCAGCAGCGCCGCCAGCAGCGTCCACTTCACCGGCGACTGGATGCTGCCGCGCAGCAAACTGAAGATGAACAGCAGCGTGGTCAGGTAAAAGGCGAGGCCGGGCAGCTTGAGGCCCGCAACTGACTCCGTGAAGTTGAACTGCCATTGATATTGATGGATGAATAGGGGCGGGTAATCCGGATGCAGCGGAAACGGACGCGCCAGATGGAAGGCGTAATCCGGTATCTGATGATAGGCAATGGCCCGGCCCAGCCAGATCAACTGCCCATCATGGCCCAAGCCATTGAGCAACGCGACCAGCGTGACCGCGCCGACTCCACCTAGCAGCAGTAGCGCCGCCAGCGGTTCGCGCCGCAGTGCTTGCCATGCCGCTTTGTCGATGGCTGGGCGCTTGATGAGCAGCATCAGCGCGCCACCTGCCGCCCCGGCAAACAGCAGCACCGGGGGTGGATTGGCCTGAAACAGCAGCATCGCGCCGTAGTGGGCAAGGTAGACCACACCCGTTCCGAGCAGCCATGCAGTGCCAATCGCAGCCGGGCCGAGCCGCGGTCGGTGCAGCAGGGCCAGCACCAGCCAGCCGATCAGCCAGGTCGTCAGCAGCGGGATCAGCGGCATACAAACTGCCGTCGGGGGTTACTGGCGCATTCGAGGCCGGGGATGTCGGTAAACCCCCAGCCCATCACCACGCCGCCTTCCGCAATGGGGCCGCACTGGCTGGCAATCGCTTCAGCGGAGTCGACCGCGCAGCGATACTCGAAGACCACTGGATAGACCCAGTCGCGGATCAGCAGCCGCAGGCGTTCGCGGGCTTCGATTTGTTCTGGCGGGATCGTCTCATCCTGGTGGATGACCAGATAGGCAGGTGTGTCCATGTCCAGTTCATTACCGAGCAGGGCTTCAAAGTCCTGGCGTTCGGCTTCGTAAAATGCCGGGTGATGATAAATATTGGATGGCGACAGACTGGCAAGCCATCGCTGACCGGGCGAGTTGTGGGGGACAGTCAACAGGAACAAAATAAATGTGAGTATTCCTACAATCAGCCCGGCAAACCAGACGATATGAAAGGCAGTGTTCAGCTTTTTTCGCATAGGCGTGGCATTCGCTGCACAGGCACGATTCCATGATAGTCGGTACAATGGACCCGCGCAATGCGACCACACGAGAGGATAGATTGATGATTGTTGTACAGGGTGACTTTACCATCAAACCGGGCAAGCGCGATGAGGCGATTGCCGCGATGACCAAAGTGGCGAAGGCCACCCAGCAGGAAGCCGGTTGTATTCGCTACAACTTTTATGCCGATCTTGAAGACCCGAACCGGTTTATCGTTTATGAAGAATGGGAATCGCAGGCGCACCTCGACGCGCACCTGGCGTCAGATAACCCGCCGCCGCACATGGTCGAGTTTCGCAAAGCCAACGAAAATATCCGCGAAAGTGCCGATGTGCATTTCATGACTGCTGAACGGATTCAACGGTAAGTGATTGATCTTCCCTGACTGCTTGTGACTGCTAAAGACATTTTGTGACCAGATTTGTGATTGCCAGATTCTCATTTGCATCTGCTGTAAAAGTGTGCTATTCTGTGTTCCATCGCTGGATAGTGAAAGGAGGTGGTCGAGTGATTGACTGTATGGTGGAGGTAACGCACCTCTAACTTCACCTCTTGAAGTTTGGGAGAGCATTGTTAGAGGTGCGCCTCCCACCCGCTACATAGCAACAGATGCGGCCCAGGCTAAACCCCTGGGCCGTACTGTTTTAAATAGTACAGTCGCTTGTTTATCTCCAATTCATGACGTAACATGAATAGCTGGATAAAGTTGTACCACACCACTTGAACGAGACATCGTATGGAAGACCTTGCCGGAAGGCAACTGAAGGGCTATACCCTGCTGGAACGGATTGGCGCTGGTGGTTTTGGCGCGGTGTATCGAGCCGAGCAGCCGCAGGTTGGGCGCGAAGTTGCGATTAAGATAATCCTGCCCCAGTACACCAATCATCCCGACTTTATCCGTCGTTTCGAGGTTGAAGCGCGGGTTATTGCCCGCCTGGAACATCCGCACATTATCCCGCTGTACGACTACTGGCGCGACCCGGATGGCGCTTATCTGGTGATGCGTTATTTGCGCGGGGGCAGCCTGCGCACATGGCTGCGCGAACGTCCCCTGACGCTGATGGAAGTCAGCCGGGTGCTGGACCAACTGGCGGCGGCGCTGGCGGTGGCCCACCGGCACGAAGTGGTGCACCGCGATATCAAGCCCGACAACATCCTCTTTGATGAAGATGGCAACACCTATTTGACAGATTTTGGTATCGCCAAAGACCTGCGCGACGATACGCATGTGACCCAGGCGGATGTGGTGATTGGCTCCCCGGCTTATCTGTCGCCGGAACAGGTGCGCGCCGACGATGTGACCGCACGGTCCGATATTTACGCGCTGGGGGTGCTGCTGTATGAAATGCTGACGGGCCAACACCCCTTTGACGAGGACAAGCCAACCTCCCTGCTGCTGAAACATCTCAACGATCCGCTGCCGCCGCTGGGCGATTTAATTGACGATGTGCCGGAAGATGTCGAGAAGGTGATCCAGCGGGCAACGGCGAAGGACCCGGACCAGCGCTATGCCGATGTGTTGACTCTGGCGCGCGTCTTTCGGCAGGCGATTCATCTGGAGGAAGACGGTTCCGATACGCACGTGATGAGCGTAACATCACCCTTTGATCGCGCTCGTCTGCTGGATGACGTCGAAGCGCCCAACCCCTATAAAGGCCTGAAGGCATTCGAGGAAATCGATTCGGCAAACTTTTTCGGGCGCGAGGCCCTGATCAATCGTTTGCTGACGAACCTGCGCCAGCAGCAGCGCGGCCAGCAGTTCCTGGCGTTGATTGGCCCCAGCGGCAGCGGCAAGTCGAGTGTCGTCAAGGCAGGCATCATCCCCCGGATGCGGCATGGCACGCTGCCCGGTTCGTCCAAGTGGTTCGTCGTCGAGATGGAACCGGGGGTGCATCCGCTGGAAGAGCTGGAAGCGGCCTTGCTGCGTATCGCGGTTAATCCGCCGCCCAGCTTGCTCAGTCAGCTCAAGGAGGATACACGCGGTTTGCTGCGGGCGGCCCGGCGTGCGCTGCCCGATGACCAGAGCGAATTGTTCCTCTTTATTGATCAGTTCGAGCAGGTGTTTACCCAGGCCCGCGATAAGGCCGAAGTCACGCATTTTCTCGACAGCATCGTCACAGCCGTGACTGACGAAACATCACGTCTGCGGGTCGTGATTACGCTGCGGGCAGATTTTTATGACCGGCCCCTGCTGTACCCGGCGTTTGGTGATCTGGTGCGCCAGTATACCGAGGTCGTGCTGCCCATGACCCTCGAAGAACTGGAACGCGCCATTGTCGGCCCGGCGGAACGGGTCGGCGTGATGCTGGAACCAGGGCTGATCAACCAGATTATTGCCGATGTCAGCGAACAGCCGGGGGAACTACCGCTGCTGCAATATGCGCTGACGGAGTTGTTCGAGCGCCGCAAGGGGCGCGTGCTGACCAGCGACGCCTACGAGACGATTGGCGGGGCACTGGGGGCGCTGGCCCGGCGGGCGGATGAAGTCTACAACGGGCTGAACGAAGCCCAGCAGAATATCGCCCGGCAGTTGTTTTTGCGCATGGTCACACTGGGCGAAGGTGGCATGGAAGACACGCGCCGCCGGGTTACGCAGGGCGAACTGATTTCGCTGGCGGCGGATGTCGACCAGATGAACACGGTCATCGACGCGTTTGACCGGTCGCGCCTGCTGACCTTCGACCACGACCCGATCACGCGCGAACGCACGGTCGAAGTGGCGCATGAAGCCCTGATCCGCGAATGGCAGCGGCTGCAACGCTGGCTGGCGGAAAGCCGTGAAGACCTGTTGATTCACCGGCGGCTGCATCTGGCATCGGATGAATGGCAGCGTGCCAAACAGGATGCGAGTTATCTGGCGACCGGGGCACGTTTGCAGCAGTTCGAAAGCTGGCGCAGCAGTGCCGATATTGCGCTGAGCCAGGAAGAACTGGATTATCTGAACGCCAGCATTGCCCGGCGCGAGGCACAGGCGGCACTGGAAGCCGAGCGACAGGCGCGTGAAGCGGCACTGGAACAGCGTTCTCAGGCACGGCTGCGGGCATTGGTCGCGGTGATGGCGGTTGCGGCGGTGATTGCGCTGGTGCTGGCGGCCTTCGCGTTCAGTGCGCGGCAAGAAGCCGTTGCCAGTGCCAATGCAGCGGCCACATCGCAGGCGGTTGCCGAAGCCAATGCCGATACCGCTGCGACCGCACAGGCCGTCGCCGATGCCAACCGGCTCACTGCCGAACAAAACGCCGCCGAAGCGCACAGCCTGGCCCTGGCTGCCAATGCCCGCAATCTGCTGGCGGAGCACGACCCGGCTTTGGGGCTGGCACTGGCGATTGAAGCCTATAACGCGCACCAACCGGCCCCGGTGGAGGTGCAGCAGACCCTGGCCCGCGCCGCCTATGGCCCCAACGTGCGCTACCGGCTGGAAGGGCACAATGGGTCGGTGCTGGGTGTCGCTGCGGCGGGTGGAAGGGCTGCGTCTGTCTCGGCGGATGGCCTGCTGATGATCTGGGATTTGGAGCAGGGAACCGCGCTGGGGACCTATACGCTGGATGTCCCGGCGTTCAGCGTCGACCTGAGTGACGACGGCACGCAGGTGCTGACCGGGCTGTTCGATGGCGCGGTGGTACGGTGGGATGCCGCCACCGGCGAAGCACTTCAGCGTCTGGACGGTCATACGGATGTGGTCACGCGGGCAGTTTTTAGCCCGGATGGTAAACGCATCCTGTCGGCATCGCTGGACCGCACCCTGCGTTTATGGGACATTGAAACTGGCGACACCCTGCTGACGATTGAGTCGCCCGGCGCGTTGTTAAACGCTGCTTTCTCGCCGGATGGCTGGCGGGCAGTCTCCAGTTCTGCGGACGAGACGGCTGCGGATGTGGCGACAGACGCGGTTGACCGGACGATCCGGGTGTGGGATTTGGAAACCGGAACCGAAATTCAGAAATTCTCGCCGGATTCGGGTTTTGTGCGGGCGGTAGATTTCAGCCCGAACGGACGCTTTGTCGCATCGGGTACATGGAACTCGATGGATGGCGGTGTCATTCAACTCTGGAATATCGGTACGGGGCAGGTGGAACGCCGCTTCTTTGGTGGCCACCGGGACATTATTACCCAGGTCAAATTTAACGATGATGGCAGCCGCTTGCTGTCGACCTCATGGGACCGCAGCCTGGTTGTGTGGGATGTACAGACCGGTGTGGAGCTTCAGCGGCTGGATGGTCACCACGACCGCATTCTGAGCGCCGCCTTTGTGCCGGATGGACAGGAAGTGCTGGTGAGTACCGGCCACATTGGCAACAACATCCCCGACCCGACACAGGATAACGTGGTCGACCCAGCCGTCTGGGTGTGGGATCTGGCGCCTTCACGGGCACAACTGCATCTGCTGGCAGGGCACGAGAATTGGGTCTGGTCGGTTGCGATCAGCTCGGATGGCCGTTACGCCGCCAGTGGTTCCGGCCCGCTGGGTCAGCCCCAGGCCGATGTCGATACCAGCGTCCGCATCTGGGATACGCAGACAGGTGAAGCCCTGTTCCAGCTTGAGGGACACGAGCAGACGGTGCATGCCCTGCATTTTATGCCGGATACGCCAGAACTGTTGTCGGCCAGCTGGGATGGCACGGTGCGCCGCTGGTCTTTGGACGATGGCACCGGTGAGGTGATCTTCCGGCATGATCAGCGTGTGCTGGATGTTGATGTCAGCCCGGATGGGACACGGGGTTTATCCGCTTCGGCGGATCGCAGTATCCAGATGTGGGAAACAGAGACCGGCAGGCTGCTGGTGCGCTTTGATGGTCATACGGGGGATGTGAACAGCGCGGTCTTCAGCCCGGATACCCAGCACATCGCTTCGGCTTCAGCCGATATGTCTATCCGCTTGTGGGATGCGCTGACCGGTGCGGAAATACGCCGCTTCAGCGGGCATACCGCCAGTGTGACAGGCGTTGCTTTCAGCCCGGACGGGTCGCTGCTGCTATCGACCTCATGGGATGGAACGGCCCGCCTGTGGGACGTGGAAACGGGCACAGAATTGCGGCAGCTGATCGGCCATAACGGGGTGGTGTATGGCCCGGCTTTCAGCCCGGACGGTCAATATGCGCTGACTGGCTCCGCCGATGCGACGGTGCGCCTGTGGGATGTGGCGACCGGCGAGGAGATTCGCCGTTTCGAAGGTCATACCAACTGGGTTCTGGATACCACATTCAGCCCGAACGGCGATTTCATTGCAACCGCTGCCGAGGATGACACGGCACGGTTGTGGCTGATGGCACGGTCTACCGAAGAATTAATCGATTGGGCACGTGCAAACCGCTATATACCGGAACTGACCTGTCCACAACGGGCATTGTATCGCGTAGAGCCGTTGTGCACAGAGGCCGGTTGAGCATTACCGGGGCGATCGCGATACCCCATCGCCCCGCGCAACTATGACTCATGGGCGACTGGCAGACGAACTGTCACCGTCGTGCCGGTCCCTTCCGTCGAGGTGATTTCCAGTTTGCCATTGTGGATTTCGACCACCTGGCGGGCCAGCGGCAGCCCCAGCCCCATGCCCTGCTGTTCATGCTGTTGACGGTCGACTTGTTCAAATTCCTGGAACATCCGCTCGACAGTCTTGGCGGGTATGCCGGGTCCCTGATCCTTGATCGTAACGTAAATATTGCCTTCTTCCACCCATTGGGTGACATCCACATGCTTATCTTCGGGTGAGAATGCGATGGCGTTGGAGATCAGCTCTGCGAATGTGTGGCGCAGGCTGTTGGTCAGGCAGCGGACTTTGGCATTGCCGTCGCGATCATCAATATAAACCGGCATATCGCGGTTGCGATAGGCAAACTTGCGTGCCAGATTCACCGACGTGGTCAGGACATCCCAGATCGGAATCACCATCCCTTTTTCGGCAATGACCTCGCGGCTGAGCGCGCCCATCTTGATTTCCGTCAGCAGCACGGTCTGCTCCACCAGATGATGCAGGCGCTGGCTGCCGGACCGCTGAATACGCAGCAGCTCTTGCAGTTCTTCGGCAGACAGAAAACCAATCTGTTGTTCGACAATATCCTGCACCGCGGTGATCGAAACCAGCGGGGTGCGCAGTTCGTGGGTGACATGGCGCACAAATTCCGCCTTGAGCTGCTCGATCTGCGATTCGCTGGCCTGCTTCAGCCGTTTGTGCCGGTCTAGGCGCGCGCGAATAGCGGCCAGCAGGTCGCTGTGCGAGAACGGTTTGGTCAGGTAGTCGTCCGCGCCCAGTTCCATACCGTGCCGCATAAAGGGTTTGTCGACCCGGGCTGTCAGAAAGATGAACGGCAGGTTGGCTGTCGAGTCATCTTCGCGCAATTTCAACAACAATTCATAGCCATTCAGTTCCGGCATGGCAATATCACACACGATCAGGTCCGGGTTTTCGGCACGGGCTTTGCTCCAGCCGTCTTGCCCATCTTCCGCTTCGACAACGTCATAACCTTCAAAGGTCAGGGTATCTACAATGCTTTCGCGCAGCGGTGCTTCATCTTCCACGACGAGAATTTTCGTCATTTGTCTTATCCTTTATCCAACTGCCCGGGGAGACTTACGGTAAAGGTTGTCCCCTCGTTAACTTGAGTTTCAAATGTGATCTGGCCGCCGTGCGACTCGACGGCATGTTTTACAATCGATAAGCCCAAACCGGTGCCAGGTGTTGTGCCGACATTTTCTGCCCGATGAAAGGCTTCAAACAGTCGGGGCTGGTCGCTTTCAGGAATACCAATACCTTCATCGCGGACGGTGAATACGACCGCATGGGGTTTATAATCCAGGTCGAGATGGACAGTGCTGCCTGCGGGTGAATATTTGGCGGCGTTGGAAAGCAGATTGTTGACAATCTCGCGCATTAATTTTGAATCTACCTGAATCGCAATGGCTTCGCCACTACAGTGGTAGGACAGCTGGTGATCCGGCTGCGTCTGTTCGAATTCTTCGGCGAGTTCATCAAAAAATTCATGCAGATAGACGGGTTGCAGGCTGACGGTGGTTTTGCCTGCTTCCATCCGGCCAATGGTCAGCACGTCGTTCATCAGACCCGTCATGTAAGCGATCTGCTCTTCGATCTTCTCGAACTGGCGTTTTTTCTTGGCTTCGTCCATACGGTCGATGTAATTGGCAAGCAGGCTGGCGGTTGCCTGGATCGTCGCCAGTGGCGTGCGGAATTCGTGGGAAGCCATCGACACAAAGCGCGACTTCAGTTCGCGCAGTTCGCGCTCCTTGGCCAGTGTTTCGCGCAGTTCCTGCTCCATCCGCTTGCGTTCGCTGATATCGCGCAGGCTGCACACCACACCCCAGTAATCCCCGCCGGTGCGTTCGTGGATAGGCGACAGCACCATGTCGGCGTCAAAGTGGGTGCCGTCCTTGCGGCTGGCCATCACTTCGATGCGCTGGGGGCGGCGGCTATCCTGGGCGCGTTTCAGGGCCTGGTCGATGGCGGACTGGCTATCCGGGGCCATCAGCCGGGTAAGCGGCCAATCGAATTCCTCGTCAAAACTGTAGCCAAACAGGTTATAAAAAGCCTGGTTCGACTGTTGAATGTGCCCGTTGGGCAGCGCCAGGATAATCGTATCGCTGGAACTGTTGAGGATCGTTTCGACGCGTTCTTTGGCCCGGTTTAGTTCGGAAGTTCGCTCGATCACCTGCTGCTCACGATCAATGGCGAATTGATGAATGGTGTCGTACAGGCGCATATTCTCGATGGCGATGGCAGCGCGTTCGGCAAAAGCCGACAGGATACGCTGATCGCGGGCGGAGAAGGCATCAATCGCGGAATCGTAAAAATCGAGTACGCCGACGATTTCGGTCGATGCGCCGCGCAGGGGAATGAGCAGCGCCGACCCCTTGTGTTTTTTGTCGAGGGCATAACGCGGGTCGCGGGCAAAATTCGGGATGGAGATCGCCGTGCCGTGGCGGATGGCTTCGGCAATCGGATTGTTCTCATCGGCGAACATACTGGCCGATTCTTTGGCCGGGTAGGCGCCTGTCCCGGCCAGGTACACAATCTGGTCGGAATCTTCTTCGAACAACCACAAGCGGCAGTTGCTTTTATCCAGGTTGATCGTCACCGCCTGAACAATTTGCTGGCCCAGATGGGTCAGACTGCTGGCATTGAGCAAAAAGGAGGTGGCGTTGTACAACGTTTCCAGCTCGATCACGTTGCTTTCCAGCGCGGTGTACATCTGCGCGTTGCGGATCGCGATGGCGGCATGATCGGCAAAAGATTGCAACCGGTCCGCGTGGATGGACGTAAAGGCATTTTCTTGCTGGCTGAGCAGCATCATCATGCCGATGGTGCGACCTTCCACCCGAATCGGCACTACTGCCCCGGACTGAACCTGTGAGGACCGCACCTTAATATCTGCCGGCCACTGGTCAAACACGACGGCTTTGCCACTGTCGGCCACGCTGATCAAATGATCCATTTCGGCTTTGGCGAGCTTCAGCGTCGGGTTGCCAGATGAATGCTCCTGCTTGATAATCTGAAGGTCGGTGGTATCGAGCAAAACAATCTGTGCGAAATCATGCGGCGCGATCCGGTCGAGTTCATCCAGAATGCGGGTGAAGACACTGTGCGGGTCAAGCGTGTCGTTGAGCGTGGTGCCGAGATTGCGCAAAGCACCGGCAAATGCTTCCTGGTCGCGCTCACGGCTTTCGGCATGAGTCAGTTCCAGAAGCTGCTTTTGCAGCTTGCGGTGCAGGTCGAACAGCCATCCGATCACCCAGGCCGCCGCCAGCCCGGCAATGGCCGCGGGCAGACGCTGGGTGAATGATGCAGCGACGAATGGTTCACCCATTATGATCAGCAGCAGACTGTTGATCGGCAGCGCCAGCAAACCAATCAGCAATGCACCGCGCAGGCCGAAACCCCAGGCCGCCGCAACGACCGGCAGCACGTAAACCGGAAACATCATGTCCTGGAATTTCGGTTGCAGCAGTACAAACAAAATGGCATAGATTGCCAGGCTGATGATAATGACAGCCAGCCGTTTAACCGGCTTTGGTTCCCAATTGAGTTTTTGTAAAGCAGACACAATGTATTCCTGAAAGGTGTGCATTACTTTGATGGTACACCGATGGGGGAGCCGTGATTATTAAGTTTTCGAGATTGACAAACTTTTCATAATTATACGGTAGCGGTAATTGTACCTGCGACCTACTTTTGCGTATCGCACCAGCGGGTATAATGGAAGTGCGACAATACACGGGGTTGATGATGAAACGGTACCTGTTCCTTCTGCTGGCTATCCTTTTTGTGCTGTCGGGGGTGGTTGTGGCCGCACCACCGCAGCAAATCGAAAATCTGGGGGCGTTCACCAACGAACTGCGCGCCGACATGGAATTACTGGCCGATGCGGTCGTGGGCGAAGCTATACGCCCCGACGACTGGATTGGCAACGTCGATATTCGCTCGGCGACGATGGCATCTGACCTGTGGTTTGATAACGAACTACTGGCGAATGCTGTCTTTGGCGAAGGGGTTCGACCACCCAACTGGTTCGGCATTACCAGCGATCGGGCGACGATTATTGCCCGCAACGTCCGCCATGACCTCGAACTGGCGGCGAACCGGGTTTTCAGTTCGCCCACCGGCCCGGCCACGCGCCCGGCAGAATGGAACGGCGCGTCCCGCCGCTTTACGTGTGACCGGACTCTTCAAAATGTGATCCGCTTGTCGCAGCAATTGTACGGGTTCGACTTGCTTACGGTGGAGTCCACGCTGAACTACTGCGCGTCGGCTCAGGCGGAAACGGAAGAACGGCTGGCCAACGAACTCAACCTGACATCCGACCCCGGTGTGCCCGAACGGGTGCTGGCGCTGCGTGGCGACCTGGAACGCTTGGCGGATGAGCTGCTCGGCCTCAATACCCGCCCGCCCGGTTATGTGCGCAATGTTGACCCGAATTCTCCGACACTGATCGGCGATCTGTTCCTCGATTTAGAGACGCTGGCCAATGCCGTGCTTGACCCCAATACCCGGCCCGATAATTGGATTGGCGTCATTTCAAACAACCCGTATATTGCCTGGCGCAGCCTGCGCCATGATCTCGAACTGCTGGCGGATTCCGCCCAGGGTGTGGATATTCGCCCGCGTGGCTGGCAGCGCGAAAGCCAGATTGTTCGCTGCGAGCCGGAACTCCAGGACCTCGTGAATATTGTGGCGGCATTCGATTTTACGCTGGATGGCATTACGGAAGAAAATTACTGCGGTCAGGTCACAGCGGCAGCGAACCATATCGCAGAAAACCCGCCGGTTGAAGAAACCGAACTGGTCGAATCTGCCGACTCGCGTTTTCTGGCAGAATCCGAAATCGCCTTTACCTATCTGGATGTGGGTGCCACCCTGTATATGGGCATGATGCCGCTGGGGACCGAGTTCCGGGCGTGGTATCGCAACTTTGGCGACTCCGGCATGATGTTTGTCAGCGGTGATGATTTTGCCGTCTTTCTGGACCGGCGCTGGACGACTCTGTCAGAGGAAGTCTATGATCGGCTGCCGACGCTTGAGGGGGTCGCGCCGCTGACGTTCTGTGATGCCAACTGGTGCAACGGCCCCGCGCCCACCCCAACCCCAACCGGTTCTGGCCCGCTGGCGCTGCTGCTGGCAGAAGCCACTGCCCCGGCCCCGCCATCGCAGGAAGAAATCATCGACAAGAACCAGGTGTCGTGGAACAACATCCGCGTGACTTACCTGTCCGATAATGCAGAAGCACGCACGGCTCAGGTCGCGCTGGAGATTTGTACCGAACCGGCGCGTATCAACTGTGAGCCAGTGCTGCGCGTGTTCGACAGTGCGGCAGGCGCACAGAAACCGGTCCTGTCGCAATACAACGGCCTGAACGTGTTCGAGTTCCCGTATGGTTACACGCCGAACCTGATCGTCGAGGGGACGACCCTAACGTCACCCGATATCTGGATCAGCGATCCGTCCATCCGGTAAGGCCTACAGTGATCGAAGGGCGGCAGTGATGTCGCCCTTTTTGATTCCGGGTTGAAGTACGGGTTATTCGATGCGGCGGATGGTGTAGTGAACGAGGCCATCCGGCACTTTGATCTCGACCACATCGCCCACCTGATGACCCAGCAGCGCGCTGCCGACGGGTGATTCGTTCGAGATGCCCTCGATGCCGTGCGTTACTTCTTCGGCACTGATGATGCGGAAGGTGATTTCCTCGCGTTCATCGACATCGAATACCGTCACCCGATTGCCGGGCGAGACACGGGTGGGGTCCGGGTCTTCGTCGATCACTTCGGCACGGGCCAGCACATGCTTGAGGTTTTCAATCTGGGCGGTGAGCCGGTCTTTGTCGAATACCGCATCGTAGAACACGGCATTTTCGCCAAAGTCCGTGTCGTCGAACGCTTCAGCCACCTCCTCAATTTCGCCGCGTTGCAGTTCTTCCAGCTTTGCCAGTTCGTTGGAAAGCCGTTGGTAACCGGCGCGTGTCAGGGTAATCCGTTCACTGGTCATGCTCCTGTTCCTTTCCGCACAGCAGTCTGCGCTGCCTCTATTATACTCTGGTTACGGCACTTTCTGATGTTCTGTTGCCGTGCTATGATGCCTGCCGAAAGGAGCACCCCATGGACCCACGATGGCTGGATTTTGCCCAGCGGATACAGGCCATTGCCCAGACAGGCCTGTCTTACGAACCGCACATCTACGATCAGGAGCGTTACGAAAAATTATTGGAGATCGCCGCCGACATGATGGCTGCTTACACCGATGGCGACGTTGAATTGATTCGGCAGTTGTTCGACGCGCAGACCGGCCACGCCACCCCGAAAGTTGATGTGCGCGGCGTGGTTTTCCGTGATAATCAGATTTTACTGGTGCGCGAAAATCTGGACGGTGGTCGCTGGACGATACCCGGTGGCTGGGCCGACATCAACGAAGCGCCGAGCGTGGCAACCGTGCGCGAGGTCTATGAGGAATCCGGCTATCAGACACAGGCTGTCAAGCTGCTGGCCTTTTATGATCGTCGCCTGCACGGGCACCCGCCGCACGCGTTCCACATCTACAAAGCGTTTTTCCTGTGCGAACTGCTGGATAATCAGCGTTCGCAGGCTCAGATCGAGAATCGGGGCGCAGCCTATACCGAAACGGGCGAAGTCGCTTTTTTCAGTGAGGATGCCATCCCGGCGGACCTGTCTATCGGTCGGGTGACGCATCAGCAAATCAGGCGCTTCTTTGAGCATCTGCGCAACCCGGACCTGCCCACCGATTTTGATTAACGGCGGGACTGCGACCGGCCAGTTCAGAGTGCTTTGTGTGACTGCCGGTTCATGTTATGCTGGCATAAAACAAATGTTCGCCGGAGGTGTTATGATATTCGATGATGTGCGGCAGATTGCGATGTCGTTTCCGGCTGTGGAGGAGCATGTCGTGTTCGGCGGCCCAACTTTTAAGGTCGGCAAACGGTTCCTCGCCAGCATCGCCAAAATCGCCCCGGACACGCTGGTGCTCAAAGTGCCGGATCAACTCGAACGCGAATATTTTCTGGCGACCAAACCCGATATTTACTACATGCAGCCGCATTACGCGTCATTTGACTGTCTGCTCATTCGCATGACCCCGGCTGAGGCGCAGGAAGTGCGCGATCTGTTTGAGCAGGCCTGGCGTCATTACGCACCCAGGCGGGTGGTCGCTGCCTATGATGCGGCGAATCCGGCGCAAAAGCTTTCTTAACCCGGTTCAAGGGCGTCTGATAGATCGCCTTTTGCCGCCAGACTGCGGCTGTGCTATCATTCCACCAGTGAAGAAACGCGGATACATGAAGCGAGGCTGGCTATGCGCCGTTTGTTGTTTTCTGTGATTACCATCGTCGTGCTGGTCGGTGTCGGGGGGGTTATTGGACGTTACCTGCCCAACAGCGGCGGCGCACAGCAGGATCCAATCGGCCCGCAGATTGTGACTGTGCCGGTCTTGATTACCGCAACGACCAACCCCAACGCAACGCCGGAGGTCATCATTGTCACGGCGACCCCGCTGCCAGGGCAGATCAGCGCACTGCCGACGGGTATCCTCGATAATGATGATGCAGAAAGCACACAGCAGGTTGGCCCCACAATCGACCCGGCTTTGCTTGACGCGGACTCCGCACTTCAGGCAACCGCGACCGCGCTGCCGGAAAACTGCATCCTGCATACGCTGGCTGAAGGGGAATTCCCCTCGATCATCGCCGAAGAATATGGCGCAACGCTCGAAGACATGCTGGCGATCAATGGCCTCGATGATGAAACGTCACGTTTCCTGCAAATTGGTGATGTGCTGATTGTTCCGCTGGAAGGCTGCCCGCTGACCCCGGCGCAGGTCGCAGCCGTGACTGGCAGCGAGGATGTGGACGCCGAGGGCACCGCCGAAGTGACGGATGAGGCGACCGAAGAATCGACTGCCGAAGCGAATGTCACCGCAGCCCCGACCATCACACTGCCGCCAACCGCAATCAACGCCCAGGTTCAGATTGTGCGCGTGCTGGGTGCTGGCGATATTACCTCCGAAGGTGTGGAAATCCGCAACACAGGTGGCGTGGTTGACCTGACCGGCTGGACGCTGGAAGACGCCGACGGCAATGTATTCACCTTCCCGGAGCAGCGCCTGTTTACCAATGGTCTGGTGACGGTCTACACCCGGCGCGGCACCAACACCCCGATTGCCCTCTACTGGGGGCGCAGCGCGGCGGTGTGGGGTGAAGACGGCGATGGTGTGACCCTGGCGGACGCGGACGGCGATGTACAGGCCACCCTGCGATTGAACGGGGCTGGCAGTTAGTCAGCCCTGCTTACCATGGCCCTAAAAATCTGACGGCGGCTATCTTTACTTTTTATACTGCCTGTGCGATGATTAGCGCGATAGTGTATAGTCTGTGCTGGTTTCAAGTTGCAGCCTCCTGCATCGGGACCGTTTTCTTTCAGGCACTCCAATTTTGACCACAACAACTTACCCTATCACCTGTTTAGTTGACATACCCAGGAGTATGCAATGGCTACCAAGTTGTATGTGGGCAATTTGCCGTATAGCGCCACCGAGGAACAGCTGCGCACTGTGTTTGCCGGGGCTGGCGAAGTGGTGAGTGTGCAGATCGTGACGGATAAATTCACCAATAAATCGCGCGGTTTTGGCTTTGTCGAGATGGGGTCGCAGGAAGCCGCTAACGAGGCAATCAAGCAGTTCAACGGCTATTCGCTCAATGACCGCAATCTGGTCGTGAATGAAGCGCGTCCCCGTGAAGAACGGTCCGGCGGTGGTGGTGGTGGAAATCGTCGCCCGCGCAGCAATTATGGCGGTGGTGGTGGCGGCGGTGGTGATCGCAACGGTCGTAGTGACCGTGGCGGGCGTGATCGTGGTGATCGGGACCGGTATTAAGCGCAGCGGCCACGTGCTGGCGGGTTATCTCCCGTGTCAGTCTTTGCCGATGTGATTGTAAAAACTTGAATGGGTTTTACAGGGGCGATGCCAATCGCCCCTTTTTGTTGCCTAGTCGCCCAGTGCTTCCCAGACTTCCAGCTTGCCCTTGACGCGGTGAATCACCTCGTTGGTGAACTCGCTGGTGGTGGCTTGCCCGGCCAGGTCAGGGGTGCGGATACCGTCATAGACGGCTTCCAGGGTCGATTCGTAGATGGCGCGGCTGGCTTTGGTGGCGCGGTCATCCTTGACATAGCGCAGGATGGCGGCCCCGGCCAGGATCATGGCCATCGGGTTGGCGATGTTCTTGCCCTGCAAACTTGGCGCGGTGCCATGGGGGGCTTCTGTCAAGGCGACTTTGACTTCAAAGTCCTCGTCGAAGCTGAAGATGATGCTTTCTGCCCCGGCGATGGTGCCGAACATCTTCAGGACCAGATCGCTCATGCTGTCGCCGTCGCGGTTCTGGGTCGGGATAACGAGCGCCTCGCCGGAGGTTTCGAGCAGCAGGGCATAAGTCGCGTCGATCAACTGCGGGTTGTAGGTGACGTCCGGATAGCGCTGGCTGGCGGCATCCAGTTCTTCCTTGAACATCCCTTCATAGACCGGGCTGACGGTGTACTTGGGCCCGCCAAAGACAATGGCTTTGTTGCGCTGCGCATAGCGGAAGGTGAACTCCGCCACTGCGCGGCAGGTGCGGCGGGACAGCTTCTGGGTCTTGTAAGCCATTTCGTCCAGCCCCTCGCCTTCGCGCCATTCTTTCGCGTTATAGGCCCCGTCGACCGCCATCCGTACCACGGCAATCGGCGCATGAACACCCGCCAGCGGCATCACCGAGGGGATACGCCGCCCGGTGCGCAGGATCACCTGACCGTCGATGAGTTCGCGCAGCAGCGCATTGGGACTGCCGACGTCGTCCGGGTCGCCCGGCGTAATCGTCGCTGCCTTGATCCCCAGACCAGTTTCACGCAGACGGGCTGCGGCTTCGCGCACAACGTCATTCTTGGTCTTGCGCCGGTGTTCCAGTGACAGATCAAAAGTCTCGAAATTGAGGTCATATCGAATTACGGCAGGGTCAAGGACGCGCAGTGCTTCGTCCAGCAGTTCCTGACCCGTCTGGTCGCCTTGCATCACAACAATAGATGGTTTGCTCACTGTTTGTCCTTCGATTTAACGTACAGAACTGTTCTCATTCTAATCTATATGGCGCAACTGCCAAGAGTGAAGCCCGGCTTTCAGGACCAAGATAGCATTGGCAGGTTTTAAAATGTCGATTATAGTTGAGGCGCATCACGTTCAGGAGGACAGAAGTGCGTAAATTCATCAGCCTCATTGTGTTGATTATCCTGGTCACAGGTGTTTCGCTGACGATGGCGCAGGATACGACGACCACCACGACTACGACTGCAACTCAGGTGCCTGCGGCCACCTCCAGTATTAACATCTTTTTCATTGCCTGCGAGTCTCAGGCTGTATTTAATTTTGATGGAACGATGGAAGCCGGCTACGACATTTATTATCAGGTGTTTTCGGGGGCCGGTGGTGGTGGCACCGCGTTGACTGCGCTGCGGCAGGTCACGGTGGGTGGCGATTATGCCGTCAGCGATCAGGTGACCTACGACAACAACCAGACCGTGTCTGCGGGGGCAACCGCCAGCGCCCGTGTCATCATGGCCCGCGAAGGCAACCCCTCCAGCACCATTTTTGAAGAAACGGTCAATGATCTTCAGGACGGCTGCAACTCGCCTGCCAACCCGCTGGCCAGCAGCACCGGTGTCGATCAGGCCAGCGATTCCGCCGCCGCGACCACCGGTGTGCGTTCGCCCAGTGGCGGCAACCTGTCGATTGTCACTCCGCTCAACCCGATTGTGGTTATCGGCGTGCCGCAGCCGCTGGGGCGTTCCAACAAGCCGGGTGAAATCTTCGCCGAGTGCGACCAGTATCGCGAACGGGCGGAACCGGGCAAGCTGTACAACACCGACAATATCCGCATCTTCTGGTCGTGGTTCGCCCGCACCGAGGAGCAGGTGCAGGACCATATCGACAACGCGATCTATAACGTCACGTTCCAGACTGCCCCGCTTCAGAATGTTCAGATCAGCCCTATCGAGAAGATCGGCACGAATTACTGGGTCTTCTATACGGCTCCGGTCGGCAATCTGTCGCCCGGTAAATATGGGGTCAACTTCAAACTGACCTGGGCCCAGCAGATTGATGACGGTTACGAAAAGTATGGGCCGGGCACGCTGAACGACCGGGTGAACAGCACCTGCACGTTCGAGATTGAAGAGGACCCGCAGGGGGATCAGGCACAGGTGCAGTACAACGGTATGTACAGCCTGGATCGCTAGTCGATAACTGATGAGTTCTACGCTGGCAAAGCAGGCCGCTGATCGGTTCGGGATTGCGCTGACGCCTCAGCAAGTCGGACAGTTCGACCAGTATGCGGCTATCCTGGCCGAATGGAACGCGCATACCAACCTGACCGCCATCACCGATGCTGAGTCGGTGCAGGTCCGTCATTTCCTCGATTCATTATCAATTGCGCAGGCTGTGCCGATGACGACCGGCCTGCGTTTGATTGATGTGGGGACCGGCGCTGGCTTCCCCGGTCTGCCGCTGTTGATCGCATTCCCCCACATTCAGGTCACACTGCTGGAAGCGACCGGCAAGAAGATCGCCTTTCTGGATCATGTTATCGCTGAACTGGGTTTAACCGGCGCATCCACGCTGCATGCGCGCGCCGAAGAAGCCGGTCATATGCCAGACCAGCGCGCCACTTATGATGTGGTGCTGGCACGTGCGGTGGCCCGGCTGCCCGCCCTGGTGGAATATTTGCTGCCACTGGCGAAAATCGGCGGTTGTTGTGTAGCGATGAAAGGCAGCACCGCCGCTGAGGAAGTGCGGGATGCTGCGCGTGCGATTGATTTGCTCGGCGGACGTTTTAACCGCATTGGCGTGGTGGAACTGCCGGGCGTTGAGGACACGCATCATCTGGTGATCGTCGATAAGGTGGCACACAGCCCGCGTACCTACCCGCGTAATCCGGGCACCCCCACGCGCAAACCCATCATCTAACGATTGAAATAAAAATAGGTAGGGGCGACTCGCGAGTCGCCCCTACAATATGTAACCACAAAAACCACTGTGTAGACCCCGTCAACACGCCTTTAGTCGGCGGCGCTGCTCATCTGCGGTTGTGCCTCGGATTGGGTCGGGACTGTGGCTTCGCTGGTGATGTTGCGCATCCAGCGGCCATAACTGAACCATGCCACCGCCAGCACCCCGGCAACGATGTTCGAAATAGGGAAGGACCACCAGATGCCCTGTTCATTCATGCCCAGCGGGTTCGCCAGTACCCAGGCAACCGGGAACCGCAGCACCCACAATGCCACAATCGCCATAATCATGGCGGCCAGTGTGTTGCCCGCCCCGCGAAATGCCCCGTTAAGCACAAGCTGCATACCGATGAAGCCAAACGTCAGGGCGAAAATGCGGATGAAATTCGTCCCTTCCATGATGACCGCCGGATCATCCGGGATAAAGGCGCGGGTGATCGGTTCCGCAAAGAAAAACACGACCACACCGATGACGCTCAGCAGTACGAACGTGATCCAGGCGGCGATGCGGGCGATGCGGCGGGCGCGATCTTCCTGATTGGCGCCGATGTTCTGCCCCACCAGTGCCGAGGTCGCCATCGAGAAGCCCAACGCCGGGATAATGACGAAGCTGAGGATACGCGTGCCGATGCCGTAAGCCGCGACAGGCATGGTGCCAAACGCGGTGACCAGAACCGTCATGACCGTGAGGCCCAGTGCCCGGATTGATTGTTCGACCGATGCCGGAAAACCGAGGGTGAAGATGCGGCGTACGGCGCTCATGCGAGGCACCAGATAACGTCGTTCCAGTTTGATCTCGGTCTTGCCCCGGATCATCAGGGCGATGCCGATGATCAGTGCCAGCCCCTGTGTACCCAGAGTCGCCCACGCCGCGCCTGCGACGCCGCTCGCGGGGATCGGCCCCCATCCAAAGATGAACAGCGGGTCGAGCAGCAGGTTGAGCAGGACCGTACCAAACACGATCACCAGCGGCGTGATGACATCGCCCACGCCTTGCAGCAACCCCTGAAACACGGCAAACCCGAACAGGAACGTGAACCCGACAAACGTGACCTGCATGTAATTGGCAGCCGCATCGTACACGGCAGGTTCTACCTGAAGCAGCCCCAGAATAGGCGCTGTCAGGAAGTACCCGACCACGGAGATGGCAATTGACAGCAGAAAGATGGTTGATAGTGTCTGGGTGGCATAGTAGTTGACCTGATCCGGTTCACCGCGCCCCTTGAACTGCGACACCAGCACAGAACCCGCCACGGCCAGCCCGCCGCCCAGCGATACCATCAGGAAGATTAGCGGGAAACTGATCGATACGGCGGCGACAGCCTCGGCTCCCAGGCGGCCTACCCAGAAGGTGTCGATCAGCTGATAAGCGGTTTGCAGGACATTCGCCAATACAATCGGAACCGCAAGGCGGGTGAGTGACCCGATAATTGACCCCTCCAGAATTGCGTTGTTGTGGTTCGATTTTTGGAGATTGAATCGTGCCATTTTGAGTGTGTGACCTTTATCTACAATACGAAACTAGGACTGAGAATGATCGCCCTCGGAGAAAATGCGATGTAACGCCGGTAACGCGATGTGCAGCGCGGCTACTTCATCATCCGAGAGGCGGGTTAGCTGGCTGGTGACGATGTCTGCAACGAGGGTGTTTTCCTGATGAAATGTCGTCGTACCGGTGTCTGTCACCTGAACCATCCACTTGCGCCGGTCATCAACGCTGCGGATCCGTTCGACCAACCCCTGATCGGCCAGGTTGCCGACCATCTCGCTGGCGGTTTGCAGCGAAATCTGCCGCGCAGTTGCCAGCTCGCTGATGGTACGCGGCTCGTTGAGAAAGAAGCCCAGCGCGCCCAGTTGAATCAGCGTTAACTGGCGTTCGTGGCCATCAAACTTGCGAATGAGCATATTTTTCAGATCAGGAAGCAGTTGAAGAAGCTCGGTAGCGAGCCGCCGGGTATCTTGCATTCATCATTTGCCTAATTAGTCAGGGAGCCTGATAATAAGGTTACCCGATTAATTTGTGCCGTCAATAGAGCCAATCCGGGCGCAGGCGGATGTCAGGCCGGGGCACCTATGGTTGCGTTCGCTTGCAAACACTGTTATCTTATGCCTAATCACAGGCTATAAAGGAACCACAACTTGTTGCCATACGCGATATGGCCCTATGCACCCATCGTGCCAGTGACGGGCGACGGTGGCGGGTCTGTTGTTTCGCTGGTGCTGTACATTCTTCTGGCTTTGGGTGTCTCGTTCACCTGTTCTCTGTGTGAGGCCGCGCTCTTTTCGACCACACACTCTCACATCGAACTGCTGGTGCAGGGGGGCAGCCGGGTCGGGTTGTTGCTGCGCAGGCAGAAAGAAAATGTTGACCGGCCAATCGCCGCGATTCTGACGCTGAACACTATTGCGCATACTGCCGGTGCCGCCGGAGCTGGGGCCGAAGCCACACTACTGCTGGGCAATGAACTGGTCGGCCTGATTACGGTTGTGCTGACGTTACTGATTCTGGTCTTTTCGGAGATCATCCCCAAAACGGTCGGTGCGCTGTACTGGAAGCCCCTTTCGCCCGTTGTCGCCTATGTCATTCAAAGCATGATTATCCTCACACTGCCAGCGGTATGGGCGTTCGAACGGATGACACGGCTGATGTCGCCAAAGGAAAAGCTGCCGACGGTGACACGGTCCGAGCTGGAAGTGATGGCCGAGATCAGCAGTGATGAAGGCGCACTGGAAAAAAGTGAACATAAAATCCTGACCAATCTGCTGCACCTGAGCAATGCGTATGTCAGCGACATTATGACGCCGCGCACCGTGATGCTGGCCTTGCAGGAAGATATGACGGTGGGCGAAGTCCTGAAGAAACATAAGGTGCTGCCCTATTCGCGTATCCCCGTTTTTTCAGAAACATTCGACGATATTAAAGCCTTTGTGCTGCGCAGCGATGTGTTGATGGAAGCGGCACAGGATCATGATCAGGTGGTGCTCAAGAGCCTGACACGCCCGCTGGATTCCGTGCCGGAGAATATGACGGTTGATACGGTGTTGGTCGAGTTTACCAACCGGCAGCAGCACGTCTTTCTGGTGTTTGATGAATATGGCGGTACCGCCGGCATCATCACGATGGAAGACGCGATCGAGTCCTTGATCGGCGTTGAAATCACGGATGAATCGGACCTGGTTGCGGACCTGCGCGAGCTGGCCCAGCAACGTTACCAGCGGCAGCAGAAACTGCTGGGGATGATTACGGATTCTCATGAGATGGCGGTCAAACGCTCCGAAGCGAATGAAACGCAGGAGACTTCGTAGGTTGCAATCTGCCCGTTAGATGTGGATGAGGCAAACCGATGGCTGATCATCAACTGCATGAAGTTGTGCAACTGGCCCGCAAGGGTGATACGGTGCGGGCATATGACCTGATTCAGCAGATTACCCGGCGTGAACCGGAGAATTTTCAGGCGTGGATGTGGCAGGCCTATGTTGCGCACACCAACAATGAGAAACGGGCGGCTTTGCGAAGGGCATTGCTGCTGCGGCCCAACGATGATTCCATCCGGGCGATGCTGCGCCAGCTGACGGCCCCCAAGCATATCCGCCGGGCGGCCCGCAGCGGTATTTTTATGGGTTATGCGCGTGCTGACGAGTTGTTTGCCGTCGACCTGACGGAGAGTCTGCGAGCCAATGGTATCGAAACGTGGCTGGATATGACCGAAATCGGTCTGGATACGTGGCATGGCTCTGTCACGCGGGCATTGATGCGCAGCGGTCTGATGCTGCTGGTGCTGTCGCCCGAAGCCTTGCGGTCCGAACAACTGCGCAGCGAATTTGCGTGGTTCCGGCAGACCGGCAAGATTATCCTGCCGGCATTGCACAAAGCCTGTGATTACAGTGCGCTCGATTTGCTGTGCCCGGCCATTGACTTTATGGACGATTATGCGCAGGGTCTACAGCAGTTGATCCGTCTGTTGACCACCGAACAATCTGCCGAGAATTCTGCCTGATCGGGCATCTGCGCACGTTCCATGCACATAGGCACCCTGCATCCAACCCCACCCTATGACTTTTCCCTGTCTGTCCGGCTGGCACGCTTTCACAGCGTCCTCGATCACTTTCGGGATGGCGCTTACTGGCGTGCGCTCGATCTGGATGGTGCGGTGGTGCTGGTGCGCGTCGTTGGCCGGGGCACGGTTGATGCGCCGGTACTTGATGTTTATCGCATGGCTGCCACAGGCCCGATGGATGATTCACACCTGCTGAAACGGGTCGAGTGTCTGTTGGGCGTCGATGCCGACATGGTTCCATTTTACGACGTCGCGCGGCAGGACCCGGTGTTGTGGTCGCTGGTTGAGCCGTTGTACGGGCTTAAGCATGTGCGGTCCGCCAGCCTGTTTGAAGCGTTGATGGTCGCCATCATCGAACAGCAGATCGCCCTGAACCTGGCGCAGCGCGGTGAACGCTGGCTGCTGCAATGGGGGGGCAACGGCATCTGCCATGAAGGCGAGACGTATTACGCGTTTCCGCTGCCTGCCCGCATCGCTGCTGCCACCGAGGAAGACTTGCTGCCGCTCAAGATTACGCGTATTCGTATGCGTGTGATGCGCAGTGTCGCTCAGCAGCTGGTCGACGGTGCGATTGACTTTGATGCGCTGCTGGATGCGCAAATGGCCCAGCGCGCACTGATGCAGTTGAAGGGCGTGGGGTTATGGACGGCTTCGTGGGCCGTGATTCGTGCGTTCGGGGTGTATCCGTACATTGGCGAGAATGATGTGGCGCTGCAAGCAGCGGTGAACCTGTATTATTTTGGGCAGACCGGGCGTGTCGCTCAGCCGGTTGTCCGCGAGACACTGGCCCGATATGGCGATTTCAGCGGCGCGGCCACGTTCCACATCCTGATGCAGTGGGCACTGCGGCGCTATGGCGGCGAGACATCAGCCGGCAACATTTAGGCATCAACCTTCAGAAATGGCTGGTTGTGACGAACGGATCGCTGATAACTGTGAACGGCGTCTCTAGTCTTCCGTCGCCAGTGCCGCCAGCCCCAGATCAACCCGCACATCGATATTCCCCTGTGGCGCACCCCCGGCAGCGTGACCCACCACAATGGTGTATTCCCCATCTTCGGGGATGGTGTAGTCACGGATAAATGCCGCCAGGTTGCCGCCGCTGTCGTCATCCGCAATGACCGGGCTGCCATTCACACCCAGAATAACCAGCAGCGGATCAACGGGTGTCTGCTCCGATGCGGCGCGTGCCGCGATGCTGACCGTCTGGCCTTCGGACGCATTAAACGGAATGTTGTAGATCCAGCCTGGCCCCATTTCGACTGTGAAAATCTGATTATCGGTGAGGGTGGTTTGGGCCTGGAACTCCTGTGTCCGGTTGAGAGTCAGCCAGTGGAAGTAATCGTCGGCGGCTTCGGCAGGTTGATCCACCGATGTTTTGATAGAGCCGCGCAGCAGATAAAACTCACCGATATCCGGGTTGATTTCAATCGCATTGTTGATGTCGGTCAGCGCCTCGTTGAAAGCCTCCAGCGAGGAGTAAAAGATCGCGCGCGAGACATACGGACGCGCATCATCGGGGTCCAGGTCAATCGCTCGGCTGTAATCGCCCAGTGCGTCATCCACATTGCCGAGTTGGGCATGGGTGAAGCCCCGGTCCACATAATGGACGGGTTCATCCGGCTCCAGTTCGATCAGCCGGTCATAATCCGACAGGGCTGCCGGGTAACGCTCCAGAAAAGACAGCAGCTGTGCCCGCAGCGAAATGCTGTCAATGGCCTGCGGGTCCGCGTCGATGGATGCGTTCAGGTCGGTCAGGGCTGCCTGCAAATTATTCTGGTTGAGGTACATCTGTGCGCGCACCAGCAAAATGCTGGCGGCATATTCCGGTGAGGGGACATTGTAGTTGAGCGCGCGCCCCAGGTCCTGAATAGCCTGATTAAGATCGCCAGTGGCTTCATAACTCAGCGCCCGGTTGTAATAGGCCTGGCTGAAAGTCGGGTTTAACAGAATGAACAGGCTGTAATCAATGATGGCCTGTTTGTCATCGCCTGCGGCGTAGGCTTCATTGGCACGTTGCAACAGCTCTGGCAACGCGACCGGCGACCCGGTGCCTTGCCCGCTGGTAGAGGCAGTCTGCTGCGCCAGTGCAGGCGTGGTTACCATCAGAAGTAACAACAGAATGATGATAAATTTCAACTGACGCATGGGGATTACTCATCACACAAAATACGGATGATTCTATTGTATACGACAATTGATCGTTTGGTTACAGGTCTAACGAAGATCACATATTTTTTGACCTTGTTACGCAACGCGCTGTTTCAGATCGCCAGCAAATCGTACAGCAGTTCCTGGCTCAGGTTGGGCAGCACGGTTTGCGGGCTTTGCAGCGTCAGCGAAGCTGCCGTGACCCCCAGCCGCATCGCTTCGTCCAGCGACACTTCGTTAAGCAGACCGAAGATGACGGCGCCGCTGAAGGCATCACCGGCTCCGGTGGGGTCGACGACGCGTGTGTTGATCGCCGGGAGATGCCCGCCACCGCTGCCATCGGCATAGGCCAGGCCTTTTTCGCCGAGTGTGACGACCGCCACTCTGGCCCCCAGCGACACCAGATGCCGGGCGGCATTAATCGCGGTTTCGTAATCGTGGGCCGGGTCTTCAAAGCCACACAGCGCGGATGTCTCGGCAGCATTGGGCGAGATCATATACATCTGGCCGATGTACTGGCACAGCTTGACCGCCAGCGCGGGTGTGGTCGGGTCCGCACAGACGCGCACATCATAGCGGCCTGCCAGCTCGAAGACTGTTTCCAGCGCAGACTCCGACAACGTGGCGTCAATCACAATCATGGTGGCGCTGGCGAACAGATTTTCATGGCTGAGCAGATAGTCGCGGTCGACGTGCTGAATAACGGCGAAGTCGCTGATGGCGGTCATCAGGTCGCCTTCAGGGGTCAGCAACGCCATGTAAGCCCCGGTGCGGGTTTGGGGGACGATGCGGATATAGTCGTGGTTGATACCGGCATCCTGGCATTTGCGGATAACCCGCCGCCCGGCGCTGTCTTTGCCGACAGCGGTCAGCAGAATGGTTTCGACTTCGAGGCGAGCCAGATTTTCGGCAATATTGCGCGCAACCCCGCCGACACTATTGCGCACCTGTCCCAGATTCGATGTCTCCCATTGCAGATCGTGCATGGGCCGACCCTTAACGTCAATTCCGGCTGAACCAATGACCAGTACGTGTCCCTCGTCCATTTGGCAGCACCTCTTGTTCCGGCGTCGGTTGCTTGCTTCATTCACATTGTGACGTGTTTTGAGGCCGGCGTCAAACCTGGTTTTGCGGCTGCGCTGATTGCATTACAATGGTCCTATCGCAGCCTGCACACAAAAGGATGATTTGGATGCGCGTACTGATTATGTCGGACATGGAAGGTGTCAGCGGAATCGTGACCTGGGATCAGGTGACGGGTGGCAAGTCTTTGTATGAAGAAGGCCGCAAATTGTATACCGAGGAGATCAACGCGGCGGTGCGCGGCGCCAAGGCTGCCGGAGCGACGGAAATTGTGGCGGTCGATTGTCATGGCGCAGGTGGTGACTGGACCTTCAATTCGTTTGTGCCCGAACTGCTGCACCCGGATTGCGAGTGGGTGGCGCATCATCCCTGGTCGCGCTATACGGATATGCTGGAAAGCGGCTGCGATGCCTGTCTGCTGGTGGGGATGCATGCCCGCAACAATACGCCGGACGGCGTGCTGTGTCACACGATTTCGACGGTGAAGTGGCACAACCTGTGGTTCAACGACGATCTGGTCGGCGAAAGCGGAATCAACGCGGCGTTGTGCGGGCACTATGGCGTGCCGGTTGCGCTGGTGACGGGCGACGATGCCGTTATCCGCGAGTGCCGCGAAACCCTGGGCGACGGCTTTACCGGCGTATCGGTCAAGAAAGGGCTGTCGCGCTATTCTGCCCGGCAGATTCCCCCCGTGCGCGCCCGGCAGATGATCGAGGATGGGGCCAAACACGCCCTGCAAAACCTGCATCTGGTCAAACCTTATGTCCCCGCGAAGCCAACCCATATTTCTGTAGAAATCAGCAGTGTCGATAAAGCTGCCGAATTTAAGGGGCGCAGCGGCGTTGAGTTTGTCGAGCCGTTGAAGGTCGTCAGCAGCGGGCCGGACTGGATGACTGCCTGGGATCAGATCTGGCACTGGTAAACGCGCGTTCAGCCTGCGTTCGATCCCCCAGACTCTTGGTTATTTTGGGCGCGGGAATTGCTCTACAATGATCTGGAATCACCACTACAGCAAGCGCCCGCTTCGCTGTTATTGAAGGAGTATGCTTCATGCAAAGCAATAAACGCATTTTTCTGGCGCTGCTGACGCTGCTGCTGGTCGGCCTTGTCGCCTGTGACGACAACGGCGGTGCCGCCAATCCCAGCGGCGTTGGGCGACCGAATAACGCCATTGATGTGTCGATCATCTATGCGCCGGAAAGCGACCTGTATATGCCGCAGGTGATCGCGGACTTTAACCGCGCGTCTGCCAGCGGCCAGAACCCGGTGACGGGCGAGAACTGGGGCAGCGGCGAACGGCCCATCTGGATCGAAGGTCGGCCCGGTTCATCCGGTACGGTGATGCAGGGCATCGTCAACGCCATCATCGCCCCCAACAACGCCAATGTCGAGCAGCCGGTGATGTTTATGCCGTCGGTCAGTCACTGGCTGGCGCTGGCGAACCTGCAATCAGGCCGCCAGATTTTCGACCTGGCCGATACACAGCCGACTGCGCTGGCCCCGGTGGTCATGGCCATCTGGGAAAGCCGCTTGCAGGCCATCCGCGACACGGTTGGCTATGATGACATCGGCTGGGAGGAACTGCTCGGTGTGCTCAACAGCGAGAACGGCTGGCAGGATTACGGCATCGAAGGCGGGCGGCGCACGGTCTATTACGGCCATACCGACCCCTACATCAGCTCGACCGCGCTGTCGACGCTGATTGCTGAGTTTTATGCCTCGGCCCGTGTCAACGGCTTTACCGGGCGGCGCATCGGGCTGGAACAGGTCAACGACCCGGCTGTGCAAGAAGGTGTGCGCGACATCGAGCAGCTCATCCGCCACTATTCCAGCCGCACGACCGAGTTCAAATTCTATATCGCGCAGGGGCCGGAATATCTGGATTTTGTGGCGCTGGAAGAAAACGACCTGATCTTCATTAATCAGGGCAAGACCGAAACCACCCCGCCGGAAAAACTGGTGGCGCTCTACCCCAAAGAAGGCACGTTCTGGCACGAACATCCGATTGGCATCGTCAATGCCAACTGGACGACCGAAGAACAGCGCGCCGCCGCCCGCATTTTCACCGACTATGTGCTGACCCCCGATGTGCAGCGCCGGGTGATGGAGAACGGTTTCCGCCCGGCAAACCCGGATGTGCCGCTGGACTTCCCGTTTGTGGAGGAAAATGGCGTCGCGCCGGAAGGGCCATCGAACGTACTGGATGTGCCTGCGCCGGAAGTGATCGCGGCGATTCAGCAAAGCTGGTCGTTCGTCAAGAAGCAGGCCGACATCATGCTGCTGATCGACACCTCCGGCAGTATGGAGGCTGATGGCAAGCTGGAACAGGCCAAACAGGCAGCCGAAGCCTTTATCGAGAACATGGAACCGGCCAACCGTGTGGGGCTGGCGCTGTTCAGCGAGGGCTATGAAATCCGCGTACCGCTGGACAATGTCGAAACCAACCAGCAGCGGGTGATCAACAATATTTTGGGCCTGCGGGCGGAGGGCGGCACGGCGCTGTATTACTCGCTGCAAGAGGTCGTCAACTTCATGAACGAGCAGGACGACAGCGACCGTATCCGTGCGGTGGTGCTGCTGAGTGATGGTGCGGACACCAGCGAGGGTGGCCCGACGCTCAATGATACGCTGCGCGCCATCAGTGCCAGCCGCGAGTCTCTCAACCCGATCATCGTCATTCCGGTGGCCTATGGTGCGGATGCCGACATCAACGCGCTCAACAGCATTGCCCGCCAGAGTAACACATCGGTGCAGTCCGGCGACCCGCAGAATATCCTGCAAGTGCTGGAGATCATCGGCAGCTACTTCTAAAAGCAGTCGATAGTCATCAGTTTTTAGTTGTCAGACAGAAAAGATGGGGCGTACACGGTGCGCCCCGGTTTTTTGTGCTGGCGCTAATTAAGAACGAGAAACACGAAATCCCCTACCGTCGCCTCCGAAATTGGGTTCGTCCCTGCTACGATCGTCGCAGCGGAAGAGGTCGATATGGGGGAAGTCCCATGAACAGCCTTTTAGCACGCGAATATAAGTTCCGTTCAGGTCCTGTGAGCCGGTTTCATAGGCTGTCCGGCACCACTCCCACGTATTTCCCGCCATATCCACCACCTTGAAAAAGCTGTCACCTTTACCTTCATACTGGCGCACCGGGGTGGTCTGGTTACTGACACATGGTTTAACCGAATTGTTGCAGCGGGCGCAATCCCAGTCATCCCCCCATGGGTAAATCCGACCATCATCACCCTGTGCTGCCTGCTGCCACTGCTGCTCCGTCGGCAGCGAAATATTTTGGTCGGTCATTTCGCTCAACCATTGGCAGTACGCCACCGCTTCGTACCACGATACACCTACTACTGGTTGCTCATCCCCGTTCCATTTGGAATCCAGCCAATAACGTGGTTGTATCCAACTATCTTTTTCGCGCTGCTGCCAACCGGCATCCGTCCACCATTTTTTCTCGATGTACCCACCTGCCTCGATGAACTTCGCATATTGCGCGTTGGTGATGGGGTATTTGGCTATGTGGAATGTAGGAATGGTTTCAATTTTGCCTTCGATAGTCACACTCCCCACTGGAATTTCAATCCATTCGAATGGGGCGGGTAAAATGTCCGTAGTACGTACTTCAGGCTGTATTTTCGGCACCGGGTTTTCAAAACCAGCTAACTTGGGGTTTTGAACGGGGATTCCTAACTCATGACAAATTTCTGTTACCAAATCGTCTAGATCTAGGCCATCCAGCGTGAAGTCGATATAATGCTCCATAGTCAGGCTGATCGGCGGGTCGGTGCGCTGTGCCATCACCGGGATAATTAGTTTTTTCGCTGTCCACTTGGCATAGGCAATTTCAGTGAGGACGTAGCTTTCCGGTTTGCCTTGTTTGTGCCGGTTGATGTCAGGCGAATACAGGACGATCACCACGTCGCAGCGGTCAATCTCATTCTGGATCTGCAACTCCCAGCTTCTGCCTGCCCGCAGGGAACGGTCAACCCAGGCCGTGACATTCTCGAGTCTGTTCAAACTGTCGCACAGATGAAGCGCGAGTTCGCGGGTATCCTGTTTGGCGTAGCTGATGAAGATATGTGGCATTCTGACGTTTCTCCTTGCGCACATTTATTATCGCGTTTGCGACATCATGCTGCAAATTATGGAAACGCCAGTTTATGCCTTTCACGAACTGCTCATACCGGTGATTTTTCTGCGTCAATGATCTGTTATTTTTGATGCGTTCGGGCGTAGGCCTGGGCGACATAATCCGTAAAATCGGGGGGAATCACAGCTTCGTCCGCCACCTCGATCATGTGGGCGATGTTGGGCATGGCGCCTAACCCCTTGGCTGGCAGCAGCGTGTCATCAAACGGCGCATCGCCCAGATCAAGCCCCACCCGCAGGGCAGCCCGCATGGGCGTAATGCAGCCAAAGACGCGCTGGTCTTCCAGTGAAATGTAGGCTTTGGTCGGGATGAACAGGACGTCGGGCAACGTGTCCTTGATGCGCTGTTCCAGTGTTCGATACAACGGTAGCAGTTCATCTTTGCCGTCAAACAACTTGTTGAACAACACCGCGTAATCAAACACTGGCTGGCCGTCATTCAGGTAGATGCCCGCCAGCAAACTCGCCTGCATGTGGTTGAGGGCGTGGTTATCCTTGATCCACTTCAGAATGGTGTTCTGTTTGGCTGGCAGATCAGCCTGTTCGATGATGGTCATCCATTCGGCCAGATCGTGCCCGGTTTTCTCGCGCGCCTCGGCAATAAAATTCCGCTCCAGCTCTTGCGATCCCTTTGCCATAAGATCCGTTCCTTTCCTGTCCGGTTGGTATATGCATCTGAGTGTACGGGCAGGTCGAACAGGTGTCTTGTAAAAAATTAACCTGTGGGCACGAAATGCACGCCATCACCCTGCTGCATGGTCGCGCCGAAGACGGCATGGCGGCGCTGCACATAGGCGGCAGGGGTCATGCCGGTGAAGGTGGCGAAGTCATGATTAAAATGGGCCTGGTCATAATAGTGTGCGCCCAGCGCAACCGTCGACCAGTTAATGGACTGGTGCGGGTCGATGAGTTGCAGCACATGCTGGAAGCGGTATACGCGGGCGAGTGTTTTGGGTGTCAGGCCCACTTTGCGGCGAAAGAGGGCCGCCAGATGTTTCTGGCTGATCCCGAATTGTTCGCTGAGCAACCGGATAGGCAGGTTGCCGTGTGTGCGGCACAGCGCGCTGACGGTCAGGGCGACGATGTCTTTTTCGACTTCGCGGTGAGCAGGCTTCAGGCGTGCCAGCAGCAGCCGTTCCAGCAGCGCAAACCGGGCGGCTGTGTGCCGGGTGAGGTAGAGGCGTTCGCGCAATTCGGCGGCAAAGCTGCCCCACAACAGGTCAAGCGGGACCACCTGATTGTGCATGTCACCTGCGGCCTGCGGGAAGAAGGGGTAGGCTCCCCCCGGTTTGAAACGGACCGCGATCATGTGAGTATTGGACAGCGGCTGGTTGCGCAGTGGCGCGGTCTGGAGGCCGACCAGCCAGCTGTCCGTCTGCAATGTCGAGCTGGTCAGCGCATCGCTGTCATAAAGCCGGAAGTGCCCGCCAAAGTTGATGATCAGCTCCAGCGTGCCCGTCGGCAGGATTTTTTCATGTGCATAGGAGATTTGCTGGTCGCTGTACCACAAACAGTCGACATATTGAGCCAGCGGCATTGCGGGATAATGCATTTCAAAAATCATGGGTTACATCACGGTTACATAAACAATTCATCCGGTTCGGTAGCATGTGCTCACTATAACATGCTGCCGGATTATTTTCTTTCATGCTTTAGTGGATAGCGGAATAGTTGCCAAACCCCCGAAGATGAATCACAATTACTGTGGTTTACGAAAACAAACCGGGGGCAAACCATGAGCACACCGTTTGACCGCCGCTTGCTGTGGGTGCACTGGCAGGGCGAGGTCGTCCGCGAGAACAGCATCGAAGCGCTGGCGGACAATATCCGGCGGCAGACGCCGAACGTGCGCGGGCTGGTGCTCAAGTCGAGTGACGGTGGTCAATGGCAGGGGGCACGTGATCAGCGGCGGGCGCTGGCGGTGGATGGGCCGAATGACCTGATGCGCTGGGTGCGGGTGCTGGCGGACCGGGACCTGGAACTGCACCTGTGGGCGGTGGTACGCGGCGAAAACAGCGTGGCCGAAAGCGACGTCATCATGGCGGCGTGCCAGGTATACGGCGTTCATTCCATGCTGCTGCACATCGACGACTGCGCCGGACGCACGGCGCGGGATGTGCGCGATTTTGTTCTGCGCCTGCGTGCGGGAATCCTGCCGGGCTTTCATCTGGGCATCAATTTTGACCCGCGCAACGTGGTCCACCTTCAGGAATGGCTGCCGCATGTCCAGAGCCTGCACCCGACGGTATTTCACTGGGAAAGCGGGATGGGGCATCAGGGGCCGGAAGCGCTGCTGGATGAAACGTTTGGCAAGCTGGCGCGCTATGGGCTGCCGGTGGTGCCGATGCTGCAAACCTTCTCCGCGCCGACTCCCGTCCCCGAAGCGCAACTATACCGCGCGGCGGAATATGCGGCGGCGAAAGGGGCTGCCGGGCTGACTTTCTTCCGTTATGGGGGCGAAAACTCCGCGCCGCAGATTGTCTCCGCCATTCGCCGTCTGGAACTCTGGCAGCACGCATCACACCATCCCCCGGCGGTGCGCGTGTTTCAGGTGGATGCGACTCATCTGCGCGTGCGTGAAGCCCCCGCCCTGAGCGCACAGACCATTGCCCGATATGACGCGGGCGCTATCACCGAAGTCGAAACCGAATCGCGCACCGAGGCGGATGGCTACGTCTGGTGGCGCGGGGAATATGGCTGGCTGGCCCAGGGGCGCATCGACCGGCGGCAGACGCTGCTGGTTGAACTGACGCCCGGCGCGGTGCCGGATGGTCTGCCGCTGCTGGATGATGCACCGACGAATGGCAGCGCATTCGCAGCTGAGGAACCGCACAAGCGTTTTCGGGTGCTGACCAACGCCATTACCATCCGCAGCCAGCCCGACCTCAATCATGAATATCTATTGGGCACACAGCTCCGGCGCGGCGATGAGGTCACTGTCGACCCGGACGCCTGGACCGAGAAAGATGGGTTCATCTGGTGGTTTCATGGGTCTGGCTGGAGCGCGGAAAAAGCCGTCGAGAGTAACTTACGCTTCATGGAAGACCTGACGCCAGAGGTGCCGCGCATGAATCTGTCACTGGTGCAGCAGTCGTTTACGGCGGAACCACTGACAAGCGAGGATGCCGAAGACGACCCCTTGCCGGAGCCGGTTCTGACTGACCCCGACCCGGTACCGGTGCCGGATACAACCGAGGCGTTATTTAAGGAATTTCGAGTTGTCTCGCGCACGCTCAATATTCGCAGTCAGCCGGGGCTGGCGCAGCGGGCGCTGAGTGGTGTGCTGCGGGCCGGGGATGAAATTCGCGTGCGGGCAGATGCCTGGCGCGAGCTGGACGGCTATATCTGGTGGCAGCACGGCACCGGCTGGAGCGTCGAGGCCAGCCTCGATGATCGCCAGCGCTTTATGATCGACCTGACCCCGGAGATTCCGCGCGTCGAGGTGAACGCCCCCAAACCCGCCCCGGTGCCGATTACCCCGCCGCCGACACCAGCCCCCCTGCCGGAAGGTGTGCATCGTTATCGCGTGGTGGCGCTGGGGGTGACGATCCGTGATGAGCCGAACACCAATGCGATTCGCACCGGGCGTTTGCGTCAGGGTGAGGAACTTCTCATTGCTTCGGAAGACCGGGTGGAGGCGGATGGCTATATCTGGCTGAAACATGCGGCTGGCTGGAGCGCGGAACGCAGCACTGATGATCAGGAAGAATATATCCTCAATATTGATGCGCTGCCGTTGTTGGGCACGCTGTTTCAGCGGCTGCCGGTGCGCTTGGCCGAAACCGACTGGGTGCAGTATTACGGCAACACCAGCTTTGCCTACCGCAATGGCACGCGCTACAGCTACCACAAATTTGCGCAGGGGCTGCACAGTGGCCTCGACCTGGGCAAGTCGCTGACACGCAACACCTTCCCGCCGGTTTTCGCGGCTGTCGACGGGTTGTTCGATGGGCGCGGCCAGAAATATGGCCCCAACCGTGTCGACGTGCTGGTCGATAAATACCGCATTATCTACGGCCATCTGGGTATTCCGGCTAACCTGCGCCGCCGCGCGCTGGTCACGCCGGATACGGTCATGGGCATGGTCGAAAACTCGCAGATCCATACCCATATCGAAGTGCGCTACCGGGACCGCTACATCATCAACCCGCTGCTGTTGATGCCGCAGACGATGGTCGACGAACTGCTGGGCAAGTTCCCGCCGGAAGCCACGACGTTTTTCAAGACCGACTCATGGCAGCGCTGGCTGACTCCGCTCGATCAACCGGTTATCCGGCTGGGCGGTGAACTGATTGGCCCGACCGCCAGCCGCTGATGCGGTTACGTCCGCACCACTTCCATATACATCACCCATCGTCCGGAATTGGACTGGTCGACGAAAGCGCGGAAGATTCGATAGTCCGTGCCTGTGCATTCCCCACCCAGGTGCGGCCCCTGCGTCGGACTGCCGGATAACCACCACGTCATGCGGGCTTGCTCGGTCGCGCTCAGGATGCGCGGCAGTTCAAACACCGGGCGGTAATTATCCTGCCAGGCAAACCGGCATGTCACCAGCGGCGACCCCCGAAACAGGGCAGGCAGTTCCTGCGGGGTGGCGCTGATCTGAATCCAGTAGGCATCATCGCCGCGGTTGGCACGCATAAAGTCCGCAGCCGACGCCGGGAAGGTCACCCCGAACTGCTGTTCCAGTGCACGCCGCGCACTATCACCTTCGCTTACATTCAGCGGAACCAGCACCCGACTGTAAACCAGGTCATTCAACGGCCCGGATGTCACCAGCCCGCACAGAAACGCCAACAGCACAAACAATAAGACCCACGCGATAAAGTTGCGAATCATATATCTCCCCATATGTGTATCGCGGTTCATTGTATCGTGAACTGTTTTGCGATGCATTATGTCGGTCTGCGCAGGCGCTTAGAAAAAATTTACGAAATACAGAATTGTCCATACATGTAAAAATTTTCTGAATTTGGCGTCAAGAAAACGCGGGATACCGGAAAACAACTTTAGAATGAAATAGATGAAATACTCAGAACTAATAGGCGGCAGAATCTGGAGGCCGAAAAATGATCACCCTGCATGATGTGCACACCACTCTGGAACGTCATGATTACCGGCTGGCCTCGCAGCAGTTGCAGCAGATTCTGCACACCAACCCCAGCGCCGATGCCTGGTTTCTGGCCGCTCAACTGACACTCGACCGCGATCATGAACGGGCGGTGCGCCATCTGAAACGGGCGCTGCTGCTCGACCCGCATCACGGCGAAACCCGCACCATGCTCGGTCAGCTTGGCGTAGACCCGGATATCACAGTTGCCGACATCGCTGACGAAATGGCGGATGTCGTATCTGAACACACGAATAACACCCCGCTTTTGCGCCGGTTATCGGCCAGACAGCGTCTCTATGCGGTCGGGGGCCTGGTGGTCCTCCTGATTGTCGTCATCACCAGCGGCCTGACGCTGCTGTTCCCGCGCACGGGCCCGGCTTATATCCCGGAAGCAGCGCCGGAAGTGGTGACCACTCGATTGATGAACGCGGAAAATGTGTTCGCTCAGTTTAACGGCAGCGGTATTCAGATGTTTGCCATCGAACAGATCAACCACCTGCAAACGCCGGGCAAAGACACGCTCAAGTTTTCTCTGTCGGGTGCGGACGGGCAGCTTTTGCCGGCCCAGGTGGTGGTTTACAAGTCGATCTCGGATTTTATCCGTGACAGCGATGCGCATCAGGCCTTCGCCTCGACCTCCGAGATTGTGGCACGCAGCAATGCCATGCTGGTCTACGACAAAGGGCTGCAAGGTCTGGCGGTTGAAGATCAACTGCTGCGTCAGTTTCAGGTTATTACGGGTGTCTGATCGCCCGATCTCATAGCACGAACGAACTTATCTGGAAGGCTTTATCATGTTATCAGTCATTATCTCATCAATGCGAGAAAGGCGCGGGCAGGGGCTGGCCGAATACGGGCTGATCCTTGCGCTGGTTGCGCTCACAACGGTGGGCAGCATGAGCGTGCTGGGCGATAGCATCGGCGGTGTGTACGAGCACATTATTTGTTCGCTGGGCGAAGGCGGCGAAGAATGTGGCTGCGAGTGGGAACGTGTGACTCATGGCCCCTCGTATACGTGCACCGGCGGTGTCTTCGCAGTGGAGGCGAATACCTCCTGCGATGCGACCTCCCTGACGGTCATTGTCGAAAAAGGTGATGATGTCCAGGAGATCGGTCTGTCTTACGATGCGGACAACGAAGTCTGGTCCACTTCACACAGCGACTCGACCAATATCTGCGATAGCCTGAACGGTTCACCGCCAGCCAAGCTGTTTCTGGTATCGCGTCATGATGACGGTGAAACCGTGAACACATTTCCGTTCGGTGGCGGCAAGAGTGGCGGCGCTGTGATTGATGATGATGACAGCGGTACAGGCACTGGTACAGGCACCGGCGATGATGATGATGGGACAGGCACCGGTACGGGCGATGACAGCGGCACCGGGGATGATTCTGGTACGGGCGACGACAGCGGCACGGGTGATGGCTCCGGCACAGGCGACACGGGTACCGGCAATGGTGGCCCTGGTGGCGAGCCTACCCCCACCCCATCACCGGATCGCACTATCGCGTTGATCGTGGGTAATACCGAGTTAAAAACCAGTGATCAGAAGATTCGTGATCATATCACGAGCCTGGGGCATACGGTTCAGGTGTTTAGCGCCAGCACGCAGCTTTCGGTTGTGACGGCCAATGGTCCGGCAGCGATTGTCATCTCCGAATCGGTTTCGTCCTCCAGCGTGGGGACACGGTTCCGCGATGTCAGTATGCCGGTGGTCGTGATGGAAGCCTATCTGCTGGACGACATGAAAATGACGGGTACATCGGCGGGCAATGATTTTGCCTGGTCAACCACCCAGCAGGTCAAGATCGTCGACGCCACGCATCCGATTGCTGCGGGGCACCCGGCAGGCAATATTCAGATCCAGACAGAGGATCGTGAGACCATCTGGGGCGCTGTCTCGAACAGTGCGGCTGTGATCGCCACGTTGACGGACAACAGCAGCCGGGCCTCTCTGTTTACCTACAATCCGGGCGACTCGATGGTGGGCCTGACCGCACCGGGACGACGTGCAGCCTTCTGGTTTGGCTCTAACGCAGCGGATTCGGCCACCAATGCCGCCTGGGATATGTTCCAGGCCACGATCACCTGGGCGCTGACCGGTGGCTCTGGTAGCGGCACAGGCACCTCAACGGCGACTCTGGGCGTTTCACCCAGCACGCTGGATTTCGGCAGCGTTCCGGCTGGCAGCAGCTCCAATATCGAAGTCATCACACTGACCAACAACGGCGCTGGCTCCGATCCGCTGACCATCACGGAAGTGGCGGTGACTGGCACCCATGCCGATCAGTTCGCCGCTACGCTCAGCACACCGTTTACCCTGTATCAGGGCCAGTCGGTCGATGTGGTCCTGAACTTCAACCCGACTTCGACCGGCGTCAAAAATGCGACGCTGGAAGTGAGCCATACCGGCACCGGGGCGCTGGAACAGGCATCGCTGACCGGGCAGGGCGCCGCAGCACCGGATTCAAGACTGGGCACATCGGCGGACCCCCTGGACTTTGGCACCATCGGCAGCGCATCCGAAACCGCGACGCTGACTCTGACGCACACGGGCGATCCTGGTTCAGCCCCGATCACCGTTTCCGACATTCGTACCGGCGGCACCAACCCCGACGATTTCTCGACAGATTTCGCTGGCCCGGTGACGATCAATCAGGGACAAACGCATTCGGTTGTTGTGACGTTTGCGCCGGCTTCATCTGGCTCCAAGAGCGCGACGTTGATTATCACCAGCGATTCGGTCGCAAACCCGACGCTGATCATGGGCCTGACGGGTACACAGGTGGTGGGCCGCGTGACGGATAGCCTGCAACTGCTGTACGACTTCGAGAACTACAACAGTACTTATGGCCGCATCAACAGCACATACAGTGCCGTCAATTCGATCCGGCTGGAGGCTAGCAACAATGGCTACGTACAGCAGGTTACGGGCGGTATTGAGATCATTAACGATGTGCGCATTGAATCGCGGAACAACAATACCACCAATAACCGCCTGAGAAATCTGGTGGATAACCTGCAAAGCACCAATGAAATCACCTATGAAGTGTGGGTGAAACCAGCGGTTGCCAATACGGGGGGATGGGCACGTATCTTCGCGATGTCGGAAGATCGTTCCAACCGCAACTTCGGGTTGGTCCACCTGAACCAGTCCTATCTGGCATGGCTGCGGACATCAAACAACAGCAGCGGTGAAGGCCCTGCTTCCAGCACAGGCAATATCGCCGGGACGAACCTGACGCACATTGTCGTGACCTACAAGAACACGGGTCCCGACGCCGGGAAAGCACTGATTTACATCAATGGCAACCTGACCGTGACGCAGAATATCAACGGTGGTACGTTCAGCAACTGGAGCGATTATCGACTGGTTGTGGCGAATGAATTTGTGGACTGGCGGCCCTGGCGTGGCACGCTCTATACACTGGCGATCTACAACCGCGCCCTGTCTGCCAGCGAAGTCAGCCAGAATTACATGGCCGGCGAAGAATAAGCCGGAACGCGCATCTCTCCTCCTTGAAACGGGTGGATTCCAAACCGGAATCCACCCCTGCTTTTTCCCCTGCCAGCGGCCCTAGCGACTGCCGTTCACCGGCCACCGATGGGCCGGAGCCAGAAAGCCAACCCGGTCCTTCACATCCTTCAACGTCTTTTCGGCCAGGGTAGCCGCCCGTTCCGCGCCGGTTGCCAGCACCTGTTCGAGATACCCTTCTTCATCCATCAATTCGTTGTAGCGCTGTTGCAGCGGGGTCAGCGCCTCGTTGACGACCTCGACCACCGCTTTTTTCAGGTCGCCGTAGCCTTTGCCTTCGAACTGCGCTTCGATGGCTGCTTCGGTGCCATGCGTCAGCGCCTGATAGATGGTCAGCAGGTTGTTGACCCCCGCTTTTTCCGGGTCCTTGCTGAAGGCAATTTCGCGCCCGGAATCGGTGGTGGCGCGCATGATCTTCTTTTTGACGACGTTGGGCGGGTCCAGCAGATAAACGGCGTGGCCCTCGGCTTCGGCGCTCTTGCTCATTTTCGCGGTCGGGTCATCCAGCCCCATGACGCGTGCCCCTTCACGTGGGATCAACGCTTCTGGCACGACGAATGTTTCGCCGTACAGGTGATTAAAGCGCTGTGCCAGGTCGCGCGTGAATTCGAGATGCTGGCGCTGGTCATCGCCCACCGGAACGCCATGCGCCTGATACAGCAGAATATCGGCAGCCATCAGCGTGGGGTAATTGAGCAGCCCGGCGCTGACAGAATCGGCCTGCTGCTTGGCAGCCTTGTCCTTGAACTGGGTCATCCGGTTGAGCCAGCCCAGCGGCGACAGGCAGGTCAGAATCCAGGCCAGTTCGCTATGCGCCGGGACGTGCGACTGCACGAAGATAGCGACGGTATCCGGGTCCAGCCCGGCGGCGATATAGAGCGCAGAAACCTCGCGGGTTTTCTGGCGCAGCTCGTGCGGGTCCTGCGGCACGGTGATGGCGTGCAGGTCGACCACACAGAAATAGTTGTCGTAAACAGCCTGGTCTTCTACCCAGTGCAGCAGCGCCCCCAGATAGTTGCCAATCGTCAGGTTACCGGATGGCTGGATGCCGGAAAGAACTCTTTTTTTGGTTGTGTCGGTCATAACGCTGTCCTGAGTCATGTTTCCAATGGATGGTTTCGGCCCACAAGTTTAACCTAGCGTGCAACAAAAACCTACATGCGTTTTATGCGTTGAAGATGGCTGGCAATGACATTTGCAGGTCCGCTTGGTGAATGGATATTTTTCGGATATAATAAAATATCCGATCATGAAAATCGAATGTTCAGGCTATGTTGAACCATAAAGGGGATTCACACCCAAAAAGGATCAACAGCCTCCATCGTCCTGATGTGACGTCTACTACGCAGCTTCCAATTCACCTCAGCGAGGAGGATGCGAATGAAGTCGATCCAAATCGTCTTGGCCCGCGCGCTATCCTGAAGTTACAGTCGCTGGTTGGTAATCAAGCCGTGCAGCGCCTTCTCCGTGCAAAGCATACTGAATCCCTTTCATCTCAGCCTACGTTTCCACACAGGCAATTGCCATCGGTCAGGGGTGTTCGGCGTGAATCACGCCCGTACGCAGAAGCCGAGCTTGCGCCGATGATGACTAATGGCGCATTGAGGGTCCAACGCAATGGCCCTGATGAAAGACGGCTCATTGCTGCTGGTGGGAGCACGGGCGGGCGACGTTTAATCGCCTCCGGGGGAACCGTGACCGACCAGGCGAACGACATCCGGGATATGGTATCGAGTTTTGTTGTCCAAGCTGGTGTTCAACTTCCTGCCGTGTCGCAGGCGCGCGTTGTACAGATTATCGAGGCGAGCGCCCTTCACGACCAAGCCCCGCGGCTCTTTAGCCTTTTACGCCGTCAGAATTTACTATCATCCGTGTTCAAGGCCCTTTCCAACGAACGGGCAGAGCGCGTGCGGCAAATTATGGAACAACGCTATGCGGAACAGATGGATTCGATGCGTGAACATAAATTGCTCGGTTTCAATGGCTTGCCACAAGAACTGAAGGATTACTGGCACGGTCGCATGGATGCGGATGTTAGCCAGTTAAGATTAGCGCTCAGTTTGTTGAAGGGACGAGGCCAGCTTGATGGCAGTGGTATTCCTGAGATTCTCAGTATTTTCAAGAAATGGGAATCGCTGGATCAGGAACATGAGTTTAATGGCAGGCTGCTGCATGAATTTATTACGTTCCGGGTGGCGCACTTCAGTTTTATGCGAAGTATTGGTTGGGGCGCCAGAGCAACCGTCAATTTGCTGGATGAAATCCGACGTGCGCTCAAACATTTTCCCGTCGCCTATGCGCAGGTCGAAATGACCTTAAAACGTGCTGACTATCATCATGGCGTAGGCGAATTGCCATCGCTGGCGCACGAAGTCAAGGAAGCGGCCAAAGACTTCTTCATCAACCTGCCTGCGTTTCTGGCTGGCTTGCCCGTTGGCGCGTGGGATGCGCTGACCGATGTGCCTGAAGGCGCAAAGCAGATCGTGAAGATGGCCTGGGAACTGCTGAAAGACCCTCTAAAGATTGTCGATTATGCCAAACAGCTGTGGGGAATGATTAAGAATCTTCCTGAGATCGGCAAGGGTGTGTTGAAAAAATGGACAGAAGGCAATGCTTTCGAGCGCGTCTTTTACCAGGGCAAGGTGATCGGCAATATTCTGGCCAATCTGGTTTTGGGCGCACTGACAGCAGGGGCTTATCAGATCGTTAAAAGCGGCAAGTATGCCTCGATTATCGCCAAATTACCGGATGGTCGCATCACACGAATCGGAGAATCGATTGCCGGACCTGCCACCAAAGCGCGCGAGAAGATTGGGAAAATTGCTCATGGGATAGATGAGTGGGCCGAAAAAGCAACGAAGCGTGGATGGACCTCTACGGTTGACACGAATCTCACCGGGGCGATGGATAAAGGGTTGGCCCATGTCTGGAAGTGGGTACGGGGAAGGCGTAAGAAACTCAAGGACGTGGATCCGGTCAAGCTTCAGCAGACGCTGGCCTCGGTTGCCCAGAAGTTAAAACATATGGGTCTGGATGATGACGTGATTGAGCGTATTCTGAAGAAAGCGCCGGAGATTGCTCACATGAAAGGCGAGCTGTATGAAGCGCTGATCGAAAAACATTATCAGAAGGTGCTGAAAGGCACGCCCAAAGAAATGATCGCTGGTCATCGAATCACTGATGTGGATGGCAACCAGTTGACGGACGGCTTGATTGGCGAACAGGTCGGCGATACGTTTCGGGTGGAGCGTGTGGTGGAGGCAAAAGCGGGTCGAGCGTCAAAGGATAAACTGCGCCGGAGCTGGAAGAAAGACCCTGAACGGCTTGCTCAGGCTGTCGACGAATATCGTAAAAGGAATAAGCTGGACCCACGTCAGCATCCTACCGACGAACTTCTTCAGGACCCTGACCACCTAAAAGGTATAGAACAAGAAGCCAAGAAGTTGTCGCATGGTGAACCCGGACAACTAAGTAAGACCACTGAACGGTTGATGCTTAGCCGCGATCTGGACAACGCAGTAGTGCTTATTGATGGCAAGCCTGTGCGTTTGGATTGGGGTATCGGCCCGCCAAAGATAGAAGCCCACGTACCATCTGATGTGCGTTTTGGCCAGCGTACCAAAGAGATGGAGGGTCTTGACTTCGAGGTGCGGCAGGATATTACGATCAATGGCAAAAAGATTCGCCAGCAAGACCTGACCGAACCCTTCAAGGACATAGAGAAGTTATGATGTGATGGCTGTATCGGGTGCAGGTTTGTCCCCTGCTTCGGTGATAGCTGCTAGTGAGTCCGGGAATTTTCGTGTAAACTAGCGCCCATATCACAATAAATTTGTCACCGGAGATGAAACCCATGGCAACAACCGCGCGGACCTGGTTCTACACCACCCCGGAACCACGCCCCTACTACATTGAAGAACGCGTGAATCACACGTTGTGGAATAATCGCCTGCAAACGCTGTCGATGGTTTGCACCCAGGCTGTACCGCCCATCAAAATGGAAGGGAACTGGCAGGGGAATGCCATCACCTTTGAATGGCAGCCAGGGCAATGGTTTACGCTGCGGATGGCCCAGGAAAATCGTGAGTTAATTGGCGTGCTGCGCCAGATGCTGATGATGCGTCCGGCATTGACCTATGATGACGCCGAAGGCATGACCGTCATTGAATGGCACACCGATGGCGGTGGCGAACGCTGGCGGACGATTCAGGGTCAGCCGGGCTTCCAGGGCTTGCGTCGGTTGCGCAAGGATTAGTTGCGTCCAACCGCAGCATTGATGCACGTTTCCTGACGCCTTTCAGGGTTTACGCCAGGCGCTTGAACTAACCGCGTAGCTGCCGCCTGTAAACATCCGAATCCGGGATATGGACCGGCAGGGGACGGTACATGGGGCGCGGCGGCGCCACCAGTATAGCCTCCAGCATGCCGCCCAGATCCGTCGGTTCCGCATCCTGGAATGGGGCGGGCTGGTGCCACTTATCTTCGCTGACTGCGCTGATCGCGTCTGTCAGGCCGGACTGCGTGCGTTCCCATTCATCCAGCACTGCCGCCAGTGACAGGGGACGCCGGCTGTCGATGCCGCCGAAATGGATGTCACGGCTGCGTATCGGGTCGCGCATGGCATCAATGATCCAATGCTTCTCGCCCTGCTGCCACGCGTCGATGGCCTCCAGCGCATACGCTTCGTACGTGATCAGGTGTGCCAGCAGGTCCTTAAATGAACATTCCTGCCCGGTATACAGGCCATAACGAATGGTATCTGGCCGGGTTTTTTCTTCGTCGCTCAGGTCGTCAATCAGCGCGCGAACGTCGGCATGTTCCTCGCCGAGCAATTGCAGTGCTGTGGCTGGGCCAACAGATGCCAGCATCATTCCCCTCCGTGTGCAATCATCAATCGTAAGTGTGATTATAGGGGCGAGTCACGACTCGCCCCTACCACCGCTAAAGCAGGCTCTTGGCCGTGTCGACGACCGCCTGCGGCGTGAGGCCCAGCTTTTCGTAGATTACTTCGTAGGGTGCGCTGGCCCCGAACCGGTCCAGCCCGATAGCGATGCCGCCGGTGCCGACATATTTGTGCCAGCCCTGGGTCACACCCGCTTCGATACTCACACGGGCGGTTACGCGGGCAGGCAGCACACTTTCCTTGTAGGCTTCGTCCTGCGCCTCGAACAACTCCCATGATGGCATCGACACGACGCGCACCTTGACGCCTTCTTCGCGCAGGGTCTGGTAGGCTTCACGGGCGATATGGACTTCGCTGCCGGTCGACAGCAGGATCACCTGCGGCGTGCCTTCGCAGTCATCGAGGATATAGGCTCCATGGGGCACACCCTCATGAACCGCTTCCACATTATCCAGCACGGGCAGGTTCTGGCGGGTGAAGATGAGCACCGCCGGGCCGTCGAGCGTCATGGTCGTACGCCAGGCCGCGACGGATTCGTTGGCATCCGCCGGGCGCATCACCGTCAGATTAGGGATCGCCCGCAACGCAGCGAAGTGTTCAATCGGCTGGTGTGTGGGACCATCTTCGCCGAGGCCGATGCTGTCGTGCGTAAAGACGTAGACAGTCGGGATGCCCATAAGCGAACCCAACCGAATGGCAGGCCGCATATAATCGCTGAAGGTCAGGAAGGTAGCGGAGTAGGGCTTGATGATGCCACCGTGCAGCGCCAGCCCGTTGACGATGCCGCCCATCGCATGTTCACGCACGCCGAAACGCAGGTTGCGCGCGGCGGGTTTATGCTTGCCGGTAAATGCTTCCCCATTAATCAGCGTTTTGGTGCTGCCGGCCAGGTCCGCATCGCCGCCGATCATGGTGGGGACATGCTTCGCAATGGCGTTAATGGCGGCGCCGTTGGCGTTGCGCGTGGCAACCTGTTTGTCGGTGCCGTAGGTCGGCAGGTCGGCGTCCCAGCCATCAGGCAGTTCACCGCGCATCACCTGATCCCACTCGGCGGCCAGATCAGGATATTTCTCTGCCCACTCGTTGAACACCTTTTGCCATGTGCTTTCCTGTACCGCACCCCGGTCAACCGCCTCACGGAAGTGTTCGAGGGCTTCGCCGGGCACATAGAAGCTTTCCTGTGGCCAGCCGAGCGCTTCTTTGGTCAGCTTGACTTCATCCGCGCCCAATGGCGACCCATGTGCCGAACTTGTCCCGGCTTTGTTGGGGCTGCCATAACCGATGACCGTATGGATGGAGATGAGGGTTGGCTTGTCCTTGACGTTTTTGGCTTCGATAAGCGCCGCGCTCACCATCTCCGGGTCGTTGCCTTCTTCAACTTCAATCGTGTGCCAGCCATACGCCTGATACCGTTTGATGGTGTCCTCATCAAATACCATATCGGTTGGGCCATCGAGATGGATGTGATTGTTGTCGTACAGGTAGATCAGCTTGCCCAGGCCCCACAGCCCGGCCAGCGACCCGGCTTCGGCGGTGACACCTTCCTGCAAATCCCCATCACTGACCAGCGCATAGGTGTAATGATCGACGATGTTATAGCCATCGCGGTTGAAGTGATTAGCCAGAAATGCCTCGGCCAGCGCCATGCCAACGGCATTCACCGCACCCTGACCCAATGGGCCGGTGGTGGTTTCGACGCCGGGGGTGTCGCCATATTCGGGATGACCGGGGGTTTCGCTGCCCCACTGGCGGAAATTTTGCAGTTGTTCCAGCGGCAGATCGTACCCGGTCAGGTAAAGCAGGGAGTACAGCAGCATGGAACCATGCCCGGCGCTGAGGACAAAGCGGTCACGGTTGGCCCAGTGCGGGTTATGCGGGTTGTGCCGCAGATGACGCGTCCACAGCGCATAGGCCATTGGGGCGGCGCCCATTGGTAAACCTGGGTGGCCGCTGTTGGCTTTCTGAACCGCATCCATCGACAGCGTGCGGATGGTGTTGATCGCCAGCGTTTGCAGATCGGTGCTCAAGGTATGCCTCCTGAGGTAGTCGCACGAAATTTACCCCTCTAATACTACCCTAGAACGACAGCGTCCGCATGGGTTATACTGCCCCCAACCGCGTGCAGGAGGAAGCCTTATGCCCTACCATCTGGCACAATTGAACGTTGGTTATGCCGTTGCCCCGCTTGACGATCCCGTCATGGCAGACTTCATGGATAATCTGGTGCGCATCAATCAGCTTGGCAGCGAGACGCCCGGTTTTGTCTGGCAGATGGTGAACGACAGCGGCGACTCCACGTCCTTCCGCTTTGATAATGACGCCGATATGCTGATCAATATGACGGTATGGGAGTCGATTGAAGCCCTGTATGACTTCGCCTACAAAAGCGAGCACGTCGATTATTTCCGCCGTCGCCGCGAATGGTTCGTCAAGATGGACCGCCCCTATCTGGTGCTGTGGTGGGTGCCTGCCGGGCATCAGCCAACACTGGCAGAAGCTGCGAAACGGCTGGCGCACCTGGAGGCGCACGGTCCCACGCCGTATGCGTTTACCTTCAAACAGCGGTTCATGGTTGAGGACCTGCTGCGCACAAACTCCGCACCCTGAAAATTCGCCTCGCCAAAGGCATGGGTTATAATCCGGTCTTCTTCCGGATCAGACAAAGGCAGGCATATGGCAGACAAACCCATTCGCGTCGGCATTATCGGCGCAGGTGATAACACGCGCAAGAAGCATATCCCCGGCTTGCAGGCCATGCCCGGTGTCGAGATCGTCAGCATATGTAATCGCACGCCGGAATCATCCAAACGGGTTGCCGATGAATTTGATATTCCGACGGTGTATCACAACTGGTGGGAACTGGTCGATGCGGGCGACACGGATGCAGTGATGATTGGCACGTGGCCGTACATGCACGCCCGTACCACCATTCGCGCGCTGAACGCCGGAAAGCACGTGATGTGTGAAGCGCGGATGGCCCGCAACCTGACCGAGGCGCAGGCGATGCTGGCCGCGTCCCAGGCCAACCCCCACCTGATCACGCAGATTGTCCCGTCGCCGATGACGCTGGGTGTGGACAAGACGATTCAGCGGCTGCTGGCGGAGGATTATCTGGGTGATGTGCTGGTCATCGAAATACGTGCCGGGAACAGTTTTCTGGATCCAGACGCGCCGCTGCACTGGCGCAACGACTATGACCTGAGCGGCCTGAATATCATGTCGATGGGCATCTGGTACGAAGCCCTGCTGCGGTGGGTGGGCGAAGCGACTGAACTAAGTGCCAGCGGCAGGGTATTTACCCCTATGCGCAAGGATGAATCCGGCAAGCTGAAGGCTGTGCGCGTGCCGGAGCATATTGACGTGGTGGCGGCGATGGCGTGTGGGGCGCAGGCACGGCTGACCATTTCCAGCGTGACCGGGCTGGCCGGGCCGGATATGGCGACGTTGTACGGCAGCAAAGGCACGCTGCGTTTTACAGGCGGCAAGCTGTACGGTGGTCAGCGTGGCGACGATGAACTCCAGCCTGTGACCATCCCGGACGATGAAGCGGGCGGCTGGCGTGTGGAGGAAGAATTCATCAACGCGATACGCGGCGAGGAAGTCATCACGCACACCAATTTTGAAACGGGTGTGAAATACATGGCTTTTACCGAGGCCGTTACCCGCAGCATGACGGAGCGCCGGATGGTGCCGGTTTATTAGCAGGTTAGCGCGTGAGCTGGATAGCCTGTTAGCCGACAGTTTTAGTTTTCTATCTGGCTATCTGGCTGTCTGTCTGATTACGGTGTTATTGCGACCAACAGAGAAATGATTTGTTTACAGGAGACTTTTCATGGCTGAAGATTTGAGCGATGTCCAACTGATTGCGCCGAAACAGGTGCAGCTGCCGATTGAAGGCCCGGCGTATGAGCGACCGGACCCGGCGTTGATCGAGGCGATGCAGGAGGTCAGCAGCGCGACGGCCAGCGCCATGCTGCACAAGATGGGCATTCGCCAGACATTCATGGCAGGGCCGCTGCCGCGCACACCGGGGGCGAAGGTGGTTGGGTCGGCGGTGACGCTGCAATTTATGCCGCAGCGCGAAGATGTGGCTTCCGGACAGACTCAGGAAAACATCGAGAAACGGACGGCGCTGTGGGCGGTGTTTGCGGGTGTGCAATCGGGCGACATCCTGTGCGTGCAGGCATTTGGCGATCTGTATACCGGCTGTCTGGGTGAGATGCTGGCGACATTCTTCAAGAATCAGGGTGGCATCGGCATCGTGGTCGATGGCTGCGTGCGCGACTGGCCCCGCATTCAGGAGCTGGATTTGCCGCTGTGGACGAAGGGTTTCACGCCGAATTTCGCCTCGCAGAGTCATCTGTTCCCCTGGGCCTACAATGTGCCGATTGCCTGTGCGGGTACGCTGATTCTGCCGGGTGACATCATCATTGCCGACGATGACGGTGCTGTGGTGGTGCCCGCCCAGATGGCTCCAATCGTCGCTGAGAAAACGCGCGAACATGAGGACTGGGAAGTTTTCAGCCGGATGAAGCTGGAGGCCGGTGGCTCGTTGTACAAGTACTACCCGCTCAACGAGGAAGGCCGTCAGGAATATGAGGCATGGCGGCGGGAGCAGAAGTAGTTTTCAGTTGCCAGTTATCAGAAATATCTGTAGGGGCGCAGCGTGCTGCGTCCTTTTAATTTGCCAGTAATCAAATATCCGTAGGGCGCATTGCGATGCGCCCTTTTAATTTGAATAACGCGGGTCGGATGTTGTCTGGTGCAGTTCGCGCAGGTGCTGGGCGACCAATCGGGCAGCGGTGGTCTGCCAGTTGTAGAGGGTGCGCTCCGGTACCTGATTCTGAAACCAATCGAGGGCGGCCTGTGCGGTCGCATCCAGTTCATCCGCATAAAAGCGCACGCTGTACGGTTTGAGCCCCACGACATAGGGGAAGTAGAGGCTGTTATAGTAGCGCCAGTCATCACCGGTGTCAAAGTCCTGATCGCTGTAGGGCTTCAATTGCAGGATGCTCTCGGTCAGCAAGGCTCGCAGCAGATGGGCGCGTTCGAGATGATGATCGGTGCTGTTTTGCTGGCGTAATCGCTGCGTGATGATCGGCATCTGGATCAATGGGCTGGCCGCCAGTTTGTCGAGATCATTGAAGTGACTGATGGCGCGGCGGGTCAGCCGGGCGAATTCCGCTTCGTCCATGCGCTGCACATCCAGCCGGGCATTGCTGCGGGACAAAGCCGCATTGACCGAACGGAGCAGGCGGCGTTCCTGCTGAAGCTGAGGCTGATCGGCAAATGTCAGGCGATCCAGCGCATTTTGCACCGGGTGTGAAAAGGTTTCCAGCGTGATGGCGGTGCCGATCACGGTGAATAGCAGGATGCCCCCCGGCGTTGAAGACGTGTCCGAGACGGCCAGCAGCAGGGCCACCTGCCCGCCAAACAGCCCGGCGCTGACGGTGACGGCTATCAACGAACGCAGCGCGTCTGGCAGCAGGATGGTGCCTTCTTCGTAAGCATCCAGATAGCCCAGCGCGGCCCCCAGAAGCAGCAGGTCCAGGCTGATTGCCAGCAAGACCACTTCACGCGACAACCATGCGACGGGCAGGATCAGCAGCGCCGTTGCCAGCAGGAAAAATAATGTAGCTGTGCCCACCGTGATCAGCGGCTGGCGTGGCAGGGTGCTGCGGAATGCCTGCCGGATTTTGAACGCCGCGATGAACAGGAACAGCACCGGCACCAGCATGATGAGCAGTTGGGCGGCCGTTGCGTTCATGGCGGCCCCGACGAGGGCTACAACCACAGCAGCCACCAATATAGTGATAATGCTGTTATTCAAGACGGGCGCGCGCTGGTCGGGTAATAGATGCCAGGTCGCTGCCATCCAGCACAGCGAGGGCAGCAGCAGCGGGATCAAACGCCCGGTCGAGGGTGTTTCGATCAAGGCGGTGACAGCCAGCCCAATCGCATAGGTCACCAGCCCCAACCCGGCAAAGCGCAGCCCTGCCTTCTGCCAGTCCCGCGCCAGCAGATATAGCCCGAACCACAGGGTCAGCCCGTAAACGATCACTTGCAGCAGCAGCACCCCCGACATGGCTTCTCCTTGACGACCACCTTCACCATAACCATAACATGATTGCCGGAGGGCGCACCGGTTTGATGCACCCTGTACCCGGTATGGGCTGTGCTATGGCCGCCGGCGCAAGCCGATGAATTCAATGATAGCGAATATCACGACCATGTCAGCGAGGATGAGGACCAGCCAGCGCCCCGCGGTGCTCAACCCGAAGGCATCCGTCAGCAGAATGATGGCGCTGCTCACGATCCAGATTACATCCAGCTCGAAGATCAGCCACGCGGCCCGGCGGTTGATAGTTGGCTGCGAAACCACATAAAAGACACCTGCCGCAAATAGCAGCAGACCGACACCGATCACCAACACCGCCAGTGGATTTGCCACCCCCATCAGGTTGGCGATTGGGTTGGACGCGACGACAAAGGCGATACCGGCGATGGCGGATGACAGGCTGTTGACCCGGAAAACCCGGTGCAGCAGCGTTCGGGCTGGGCGTGTGGTGTGGGTTGCAGGCATCGTTTGTTCAGCCATGCGGACGAACCTCCTGTGTGTTTTGCGATACGCTCACCATAGGGCAGAAACCGCTGCCAACACCACGCAAACCACTGCCAATAACTGCCAAACTGGTGCTATGCTGGCGATTGCTGAGTCCGGCAAATGCTGCCATACTCAACGGGGTTTGCTTAATTTCAAAAAAGGATAGATTTACTGATGAAAACTCGTACCGGAAATTTCCCCATCGGCTGGCGGCGGCGCAATTTTGATTGGGAGAAAAACCTCGACGCCATGATCGAGTGGGCAAAAGCCAACGATCTGGACGTGATCGACGTGGGCCGCGACGGCGAAACCAGCGCCAAAGCCGTTATCGACGCCGGGTTGAAAGTCGGCTCGGCAGATTTGCCCGTCTGGCAAGAGATGATCTCGCCGGACGCCGGGAAACGCAAGGACGCTGTTGCCCGCAATGCCGAATACATCAACAATGTCGCCGGGCTGGGTGTGCGCAACTTCTTCATGTGTATGCTGCCGGAAGACCGCGAACGCCCGCGCGCCGAGAACTTTGGCTATATGGTCGACAGCTATGGCGAACTGGCAGCCGCTTTCGAGGCCAACGACGCGCATCTGGTCATCGAAGGCTGGCCCGGCCCCGGTTCGCTGGTCTGCACGCCGGAAACCTATGGCGCGCTTTTCGAGCAGGTACCGTCAAAAGCGATGGGCGTCAACTATGATCCGTCGCATCTGCTGCGCATGGGCATCGACCCGTTGCGTTTCCTGCGTGAATTTATCGACCGTGTCTATCACGTTCATGGCAAGGACTGCTACATCATTCAGGAGAATCTGTACCGCTACGGCAACCTTCAGGAACCGACCTTCGGCAAGCCGTTTGCCTATGGCGGCATGAACTGGCGGTACACCATCCCCGGTCACGGCCTGACCGACTGGATCGAGGTCTGCACGCAGTTGAAGGAACATGGCTATTCAGGTGCGATTTCAATCGAACTGGAAGATCATTTTTACGACAAGACCGACGAGGCGACGCAGCTTGGGGTCCTGCAAGGGGCGCGTTTCCTGGCAGGGTGCTAGGTCAGTTGCCAGTTGTCAGTGATCAGGCGTCAGAGAACGGCTGAACAGAGGTTGGTTCCAGGGGCGCATCATGACATCATGCGCCCTTTTCATGTTTAAAACTGATGGTTATCAAGGCATAACGTACTGTGCCCTGATCCGTCTATGACCGGTAACGGCTAGTTCCAGTCGCGGCGGCGTCCACCACCCCGGCGCTCAGAACCAAAATCGTCGCTGCGGCGGGAACCGCCCTCCATCGCCCGGCGCGCTTTCTGCACATCACTTTCGTGTTTGAGCAGCACCGTCAGCGTGGTTTCCAGCGTGTGTTTGTCCAGCGAATCCGCGTTGAGCATGACCAGCGCTTTGGCCCAGTCGATGGTTTCCGAGACGCTGGGGTTCTTCTTCAGGTCAAGCTGGCGCAAACTCTGGACCAACCCGACAGCCTGTTCCGCAACCCGCGCGTTGAGTTCCGGTACACGCATCCGCACAATGTTCAGTTCGGAGTCGTGGTCCGGGTAGTCGATGAACAGGTACAGGCAGCGGCGCTTCAGCGCTTCGGAAAGTTCACGGGTGTTGTTGCTGGTCAGCACTACCGAGGGTTGGTGTTTGGCGACAATCGTGCCGATTTCGGGGACGGAAACCTGAAAATCGCTGAGCACTTCCAGCAGAAAAGCCTCGAACTCCGCATCAGCCCGGTCGATTTCGTCGATCAGCAGCACCACCGGTTCGTCGGCGGTGATGGCTTGCAGCAGTGGGCGGGCCAGCAGAAAACGATCGGAGAAGAAAACGTCTTCCTCCTGCGCCAGCCTATCGGCTGCTTCGGATAGCGTCCCCGCAGCGGCCAGCAGTTCGCTCAGCTTGTCGCGCAAGAGCTGCGTGTACAGCATTTGCTTGGCATATTCCCACTCGTAAAGCGCCTTGCTCTCATCCAGCCCTTCATAACATTGTAGTCGAATAAGGCGTTTGCCGGTTGCTTTGGCCCACGCCTTTGCCAGTTCTGTTTTGCCGACCCCCGCCGGGCCTTCGGTGAGGAGGGGTTTTTCGAGCTTTGAAGCCAGGAAAGTTACCGTTGCAATTTCGTCCGTCGAAATATACTGCTGGTCTCTCAGTGCCTGATTCACCTGGCTAATATCATTAAACATGAATACTACAAAGCCTCCAGAAACTTACGGGCGGTCAAACGATTATAGCGTGCTTTGTGCAGAGGGGGCTGACCCATACGGTGGGTCTGTGCTAGGGGACATCCCGGTTCGAGAGCTGCTCGTCAATTTTGCCGAACCGCCGGGTACGGTTGCTGTATTCAACGAGCGCCTTCAGGAATTCTTCGCGGTTGAAATCCGGCCAGAAGGTCGGGGTAAAGTAGTATTCGGCGTAGGTGCCCTGCCAAACCAGGAAATTGCTGAGTCGCATTTCGCCGCTGGTGCGGATAATCAGATCCGGGTCCGGCAGCGGACTGGTGTACATATAGCTGCTGATCAGGGCTTCGTCAATCTGGTCGGCTGGCACGCCATCTTCAACGATCTTGCGCACCGCACTGACAATCTCGTCGCGTCCGCCATAATTAAAGGCAACGTTGAGAATCAGCGTGGAGTTTTGCTTGGTGAGTTCCTTGGCGGTGTGGATTTTGCGCTGAAGAACCTGGGGGATGCCTTCCATCTCGCCGATGTGGCGAATCTGCACCCCCTCCTGGTTCAGATCATCCAGTTCGCGGTCGATGACCATTTCCAGAATGCTCATCAACACGCGGACCTCTGCGCGTGGTCGTTTCCAGTTTTCGGTCGAGAAAGCATAGATGGTCAGGATTTCGACGCCGAATTCGACTGCTGCGCGCAAAATGCGTCGCAAATTTTCTGTTCCCTGGCGGTGGCCCTCGGTGCGGGGCAGACCCCGGGCTTTGGCCCAGCGCCCATTGCCATCCATGATGATGGCGACATGGCGGGGCAGGCGTTCGGGCAGTGTGGTTTCAGCATTCAGGTTGTTGCGTGTCGTAATGACCATAGAGTATTGGGGCTGCTGCCTGGACAATACAGCGAACCCACATCTCCTTTCTCAACTGGTAGGCGAAACGATTGATCAAACGTCGAGAATTTCCTCTTCTTTGGTCTTTCCAAGTTCGTCAATCTTGGCGACAAAGTCATCCGTGAGTTTCTGCACCTGATCCTGACCGTACTGTTTTTCGTCTTCAGAAATCATCTTCTCTTTTTCAAATTCATCCAGGTCGCTGTTGGCCGAACGCCGGATGTTGCGGATCGCGACACGCGATTCTTCCATGCGTTTGTGCAGGAACTTGACCAGCTCCTGACGGCGCTCACGGGTCAGCGGCGGCATGTTCAGGCGGATCAGGTCGCCATCAATATTGGGGTTTACGCCAATATTGGCCTGCTGGATCGCTTTCTCGATGGATTTAACCGACGTCTTGTCGTAAGGCCGGATCAAAATCTGCAAGGCTTCCGGGACAGAGATATTGGCGATCTGACGCAGTTCGCTTTCCTGTCCATAATAGTCAACTTTCAGCCGGTCCACCAATGCCGTACTGGCACGCCCGCCACGAATACCCTGCAATTCTTCTTCAAAGTAGGCCAGCGAAGACTGCATCTTGTCTTTGGTTTCACTCAGTATATCATCAATCATGGTAGCTTACCTTTTCACGCAGTAATATTGTTATTTGACAGGGGTTTCTTGCCCCAGCCTTCCCAACCACGCGCCTGCCATGCGCTGTAAAGGGCAATCGAACCGACAGTTGCCACGTTGAGGCTGGCAACCTGACCGCGCATTGGTAAGGATAATAGCATATCGCAGGTATCGCGTACCAACCGGCGCATCCCTTCCCCTTCACTGCCCAACACCAGGCCCGTGGCAATGTTCAGGTCCGTGCCATCAATGGGCGGTACATCCGGCCCGATATCAAGGCCGACCAGCCAGACATCGTGCGACTTCAATTCTTTCATGGCGTTGACCAGATTCGTGACCTGGATAACGTTAAGGTGCTCGATGGCACCAGCAGAGGCGTTGACGACTGCCGGGGTGACTGACACACTGCGGCGATCCGGCAGGATGACCCCATGCAGGCCAACCGCATCCGCCACACGCAGCAGACTGCCGACGTTCTGGGGGTCCTTCAGCAGGTCCAGCAAGAGGAAGAAAGGCTTTTCACCGCGTTTTTCGGCTAAGGCAAAAGCCTGTTCCAGTTCGACATATGGGTAAGGCCCGACGCGCAGCACCACATTCTGATGATTGGCACCGTCCGCCAGATCGTCGATAATGCGGCGTGGCACCCGGCGCATATTGACGCCGCGTTTGCTGGCGAGTTCGATAATGTCGTGAATGCGCCCTTTTTCCTCGACGGATTCAACGAGAAGAAGCTGCTCAATCGGACGGCGGTTGGCGCGCAGGGCTTCCAGCACCGCCCAGTGACCATAAAGAAACTCCGCCATACTTTACTCCGTCCGCCAGATGGTTCCGCCAGGGCCGTCTTCCAGAATGACCCCCAACTCGGACAAACGGTCGCGGATACGATCACTTTCAGCGTAGTTTTTCTGGGCGCGTGCCTCGGCCCGCATGTTGATGAGCATGTCGATGAGCGCACCTTCGCGTTTGCCATTGCTGCCAGCAGCCGTGTCGGTCTGCGGGATAATGCCAAGGACGGTGCCGCCCAGTTCGTTATAGGTCTGGTTGATGGCATCCAGCACAGGCAGCCCGACCGTCGACCCGTTGTTCAGCAGCGTGTTGACTTCGCGGGTCAGCTCTTGCAGCACGGCCAGCGCACGAGGCGCGTTAAAGTCGTCATCCATGCCAGCCTTGAAATCGGCTTTGGCTTTGTCCAGCCGTTCCTGGAAGGGGTTGCCATCGGCTGCTTCGGGCGCGGTGTTCATGCGCTGGCGCGTCTGGCGAACCGCCCCATACAACCGTTCCCAGCCTGCGGCGGCGGCAGACAGTGATTCGCTGCCGTAGACGACCGGGTTGCTGTAATGGGCACCGAGCACAAAACTGCGAATCACCTCCGGGCGATAATCGGCCAGCGCGTCCTTCACCGTCACGAAATTGCCCAGGCTTTTGGACATTTTTACCGGATGGCCTTCGATGGGGTCGGGCACCATCAGGCTGCCGACCAGCATCCAGTAGCGGGCGAATTCGGCATCATTGGCACATTCGCTCTGGGCGATCTCATTTTCGTTGTGGGGGTAAATGTTGTCGATGCCACCGCCGTGAATATCGAACGTCTTGCCCAGATATTTGCGCGACATGGCAGAGCATTCGATATGCCAGCCGGGGAAACCCCAACCCCAGGGGCTGTTCCAGCGCAGAATATGCTCGGGTTCGGCCTTTTTCCACAGGGCGAAATCCGCCGGGTGACGTTTTTCGGTGCGCACGGATTCGCGGGTGCCCGCTTCCTGCTCATCGAGGGTGCGGTTCGACAATTTGCCGTAATCATTGTCTTTTGTGACGTCGAAGTACACATCACCATCGGCGACGTAGGCATAGTCTTTGGCGATCAGCTCTTCGATCATCTCGATCTGTTCGGGGATATGCGCGCTGGCACGCGGCGAAATATCGGGCCGTACCACCCCCAGCGTATCCATATCCTGAAAGTAGCTGCGGGCATAGGTTTCGACAATCTGCATCGGCATGGCCTGAGTCTGGCGGGCCTTGCGCAGGATTTTGTCTTCGCCAAATTCGGTATCGGTCAGGTGGCCGACATCGGTGAGGTTCTGGACGTATAACACATCATAGCCGCTGTAGCGCAGGTAGCGCACCACCACGTCAAATGACACATAGGTTTTGGCATGTCCGATATGGGCATGATCATAGACGGTAGGCCCGCAGACGTACATGTTTACGTGACCTTCGTTGATTGGTTCGAAGGGTTGTTTTTCTCGCCCCAGGACATTGTAAATCTGCAATGCCATCTCGTCGTTCCTTAAAAAAGCGTGGATGTCTGTAATCGGTTCCATTGTAGCGCAGATTGCAGGGATGGTGTAGCGTTGCTTCTTAAGGTGCATGTGCCAGCAATTGCACGTAGGATAGAATCAGCTTTATAGCATTTTGGCGTGATAGCCATCAGCTTCTGATGACGCCATGAACGTTATGAAGTTTGTTGGTTCAGGCAGCTATCCGCCAAGTGCAAACGAAAAAGCCATTGGGGTAGTGTAGGGACGCAGCGCGCTGCGTCTGTCCCAAAGAACATATTCAGTTGCATTTAAAGGCGAACCCGCTAAATGTTGTATCCGGCAAACATTCAAAATTGTAGGGGAGGGCCAATGTGCGCTCCCACCGGGCGACCACACCGGGTTGCCCTGACAAAGGTTTGAATTTCAGTTGGGCAACGTATCGGATGAAGCACTAAACGGCTCGAAAAGGCAATTCACGCATGAAGCTGTCCCATCAGACACAAACACGCCTGCTGCTGGCGCTCGTCATAATCGTCGCGCTGGTGGCGCATGTGCTGCCCGCGCCGCGCACCATTGATGACGCCTTTATCACCTTCCGCTACAGCCGCAATCTGGTCGAGGGCGAGGGGTTTGTTTACAACCCCGGCGTGCGAACACTGGGGACGACGACCCCACTTTATACCGTGTTGATGGCGGGCATGAGCCTCGTAACAGGCGGGCAGGATTTCCCCTGGTATGCCCTGACGATCAATGCCATCGCGGCGGCAGCGACGGCGGCGTTTCTGTTTCTGCTGCTGGTGCGCGTCAGCAATAACCTGTGGTTGGGGACTCTCGGCGGCGTGTTGTGGGGCGTGTCGCCGACCAGCGTGACGTTCGCTGTGGGGGGCATGGAAACCGCTGTCAATATCCTGTGGCTGGTTGGGGCGACCTGGTTTTTCGTCGCAGACCGCCGGGTGTGGCTGGGGGTGTTTATCGGGCTGGCTTTTCTGACACGAATCGACTCGGTGCTGTGGTGGGGGCCGCTGATGTTGTACCAGTTTGGCGAAAGCCTGCTGCTGGCACGCCGGAGCCGCGCACAGCCTGCATCAACCGGCTGGCTGGCGATGATCCCCTGGCGCACATGGCTGGCCGCGCTGCTGGTGGTCATGCCCTGGTTGTTGTTCGCCTGGGCCTATTTTGGTTCGCCGGTGCCCAATTCGCTGTCGGCCAAGACCGTTGCTTATATTATGCCGCCCGGCTCGGCGTTTATCGCATTTGTGCGCGCGTATGTCGTGCCATTTTCCGAGTCGCAGTTGATGGGCGCTGTCGGTGTGATGGTGGCGCTGGTGTTTTATATGCTGCTGCTGATCAGCGGTGCGCTCTACATACTGCGCAAGTATCCGCGCCTGCTGCCGTTTGTCCTGTATCCCTGGTTGTACCTCATCGTTTTTTCGGTCGCCAACCCGCTGGTCTTCCGCTGGTATGTGGCCCCGCCGCTGCCGGCGTTGATGGTCACCCTGCTGATCGGGGCATGGCGGATTCTGGATTCAATTGGCCAACAGCGGCGGCTGCCTGCCCTGATTGCCGCTGCCGGATTATCGCTGCTGTGGGTCAGTACCTCGCTGGCAGGCTGGGAACTGCGCCCCGATCATGGCCCGCAGCGCCCCGCCCCCGAAATGGCCTGGCATCAGATCGAGCTGTATTACGAACAGATCGGCACGCAGCTGCATGAAGAATATGGCGTGACGGCGCAGACCCCGGTGGCATCGGCGGATATTGGCGCGGTTGGTTACTTCAGCCAGGCCACCATTATCGACACGGTAGGGCTGGTCACACCGGAACTGAGCGCCTATTATCCGGTTGACCCGGCGCTGATTGTGAGCGAGCAGAATTACGCCATCCCGCCACAGTTGATTTACGACACCGCGCCGGATTATCTGGTGACGATGGAAGCGTTTGTGCGGCTGGGGCTGGAGCAGGAAACCGAATTTCACGACCGTTATAGCCTGGCGCGCGAAATTCCCACCAGCTTTTATGGGACGGGGATGCGGCTGTATGAGGCGGTTCGCTGAACGCCAAACATGCCGGACACAGCGCGCTGTGTCCCTACATTGGGTTGTGGATAGCGATTTAGTCTGTTGCTGAGGTGACGCGGATGTCGATGGCGTAATCCGGCACACCGTCGAGCGCCAGCCAGAACGGGCGCACCAGCTCGTAAGGGCAATCACCGTCGGTGCTGAACTGCACGTCTATCGTGATGGACCGGGCTGCGTCGTCGCGCGAAACAGACTGAATATCGTGGTGGGCGGTGCAGCCTGTGCCCGCGCTCCACAGGCCGGCCAGCATGCTGCCATTGCTGAAATCAAACGGGACGCGCTCTACCGGGCGACTGCACAATTCACTGTGATCCGCCAGATCGTAGAAGGCAATATAGTCGCCGCTGCTGCGCAGCACAAACACCTGCCCGGCGGCATCATAGGCCGCTTCGAAGCAGATGCCGCGCATGGTTTCGGCGGCGTCATGAAGGTAGGCCGCTGGCAGAGTCGGCGCTGCGGTTGGGGGTTCCGGGGTGGATAAAATCGGCAGTGTGGGGGGCAGATCGCCGCTGAGATAGCACCCCGTCAGCAGCAGCAGACAGAGCGCGATTAGGCCTCGCCGCATCCTCTATACGCCTTTCACAGATAATTTATATATTTTGAGGGAATGTAACTCGCCTCACAATGCAAAGCATGGTAAGATGCAGGCAGAGTCGAATCTTAAGCCCATGTTAAAGCAGGTTCCATCTATGCAGGTACTCATCATCTCCGATATTCATGCCAATCTTACCGCCTTCGAAGCGGTCTTGGAAGACGCGAAGAATCAGTGGGAGTATGTCTGGTGTCTGGGGGATGTGGTTGGCTATGGGCCAGACCCGAATGAGTGTGTGGAACTGCTGCGCAGTATGCCGCACCTGTGCCTGGCTGGCAATCATGACTGGGCAGCATTGGGCCGGCTGGATATTCGCACCTTTAACCCCGACGCCCGCAAAGCCGTCAACTGGACGCGCGATACGCTGACGGCGGATAACACCCGCTACCTGGAAGACCTGCCGACAACATTCGTGATCGGCGACTATACCCTGGCACATGGCAGCCCGCGCGAACCGGTATGGGAATATATTCTCGAACCGCTGATCGCCACGCTGAATTTCCCCTATTTTGAAACACCCTACTGTCTGGTTGGCCACACGCACCAGCCTGTCATTTACGAACAGGTCAACGACGCTGGCGACACCCAGGCGATTATGCCGCACTACCGCCAGCAGCGTTTTCTGAACGGCCATCGTCAGATCATCAATCCGGGCAGCGTCGGCCAGCCGCGCGACCAGAACCCACAGGCCGCCTATGCCCTGCTCGACGTCGAAAACAAGACATGGGAACATCGCCGCATTGCATATGACATCGCCGCCGTTCAGCAGCGTATGCGCCAGTTTGATATGCCGGAACGGCTGGTGACACGCCTTGAGCATGGCTGGTAAAGAGGTGCTTATGGTTGAAGATCTCAGCCCTACCATGCGTGATTATCTGGCAGAGATCTACCGGTTGAGCGACCGGAACTCGGAAGCCGACCAGTATTTTGTCAGCACCTCCATGCTTGCTGATCTGCTCGATGTCAGCGCGCCCGCTGTCAACCGTATGGTGACACGTCTTAAGGAACTGGGCCTGCTCGAACATGAGCCGTATCGCGGCATTCGCCTGACGGATGCTGGCAGCCGCGAAGCGTTGAAAGAACTGCGCCGTCATCGTATTGCTGAGGTGTTTCTGGTCAATGTGATGGGCTTCGAGTGGCATGAAGTCCATGAGGAAGCCGACAGCATGGGCCGCGCCCTGAGCGACGCATTGGCGGATCGCATGGCCGAAATGGCTGGCAGCCCCACCCATTGCCCGCATGGTGAACCCATCCCGGATGCCGATGGCAACATTCGTATTCCAGAGGATTTCCTGCTAGCCGATGCAGAAAGCGGGCGGGTGCGCATTACCCGTGTGCTCACGCGCGAAGCGGACCGCCTGGAATATATGGCCGCGCTGGGGCTGACACCGGGTACGGAACTGGAAGTGCTGCACGTGGCGCCTTTTCACGGCCCGATGCAGCTAAGGGTCGGCAGCGAGTATCGCATTATCGGCTACAATCTGGCAGAACTGATTCGCGTGCAAGCGGTCAAATAACCGCCATTAGCGCTATCCCACACCACCAACAGACTTCAGAGGAATCATCACGGGCCGCGGACACCAGCCGGGTTATTCTTCGGCTTCCGCTTCTGCCGCCAACACCTGCGCGGTAATGACCTCGCCCGGCGGAACCAGCACATTTTCCGGCAGCGTACCCCCTGCCAGCAGCTGCGTGATGGCATCGACCGCCGCGTGTGAAAACTGGACGCGCCCCACATCGACAGAGCCAACCATATAATAGCCCTCGCGGATATAGCGCCGGGCCAATTGTTCGGCATCAATGCTGGATATGATGACGTCTTCAGGCGGAACCAGCGCCGCTTCCAGGGCGTCAATGGCGCCGAACGAACCCGCATCGTTGATGCTGGCGATAACGTTAAACCTGACCCCATCGTTGATCAGCCTGGACACGGACTCCTGGCCAAATTCGCGGGTGGCGCCGCGGTAGCGCCCGATGATATTGGCTTCGGGGGCTTCGGACAGGATGCCTTCCTCGATGCCATTGGCGCGGGTGACAATCTGGCTGAGGTCGGGGAAGTCGAGGATGATCACGTCTGCTGTGCCCCCCATTTCCTGAGCGATGATCTGACCCGCCAAGCGGCCTGCTTCGAAGCCCATCTGATATTCGTCGCCTGCCAGCAGCACACCCCCGTAGCTGGGGACATTGCCGGATAAGATGACCAGCGGAATGCCAGCCGCCTGAACCGACTTTAGGGATTCTGCCAGCAGATCAATGTCGAGCGGGCAAATAATGAACGCCTGTGCGCCATCCGTGCGCGCACGCTCGATCTGCGTCAGCTGTTCATAGGGGTTGGTATCACTGTCATAGACGCGATAGCCGAGTCCGTAGGCACGGGCAAAATCGCCCATTTCGCGGGCCTGCGTAGCGTGATACTCACTGCTTTGATTGCAGGTGATATAGGCGATAAAGGCATCACCAAGCGCCTGCTGCGCCAGGGCGATCACATAATTATCCGGCACAAGCTCTGCGGCAGCCCGCGCGACGCCCGGTTCGACGGTGGGGTCTGGCACGGGTGACGTTTGCGAGCGCAGGATGATCAACAGAATCGAAACGATCACCACCGCGATGATAGTCATCGCCCCGACGATCAGTGCGCGGTTGCGCGATTTTCGCCGCGCCTGATACAGCGCGTCCGTGCGCAGGATAGCCGGTGTTGCCGACAGATCACCGGTGCCGCTGGTGGGTTTGTGCCCCAGTGCCATATCCAGTTCGTCGGCCATTTGCAGCACGGTCTGATAGCGTTCGCCCGGTTCTTTGCGCAGCGCTTTTAAAATCACCGCTTCAACGGCTGGCGGCACGTCCGGGTTGATAATATGGGGTGGTTGCGGATCGCGTTCGAGATGCTGGTACATGATCGACACGACATCGCCGGTGTCGCTGTCGAACGGCAGCTCCCCCGTGACCATGTGATAAAGAATGATGCCCATGCCATAGATGTCGGCGCGCTGGTCGATCGGGTCCCCACGCAGTTGTTCAGGGGACATATAGGCGGGCGTGCCCACGATCTTGCCGCTTTGAGTCAGGTCCGGCGATCCTTCCACCCATTTTGCCAGCCCGAAGTCGGTCAGGTAGGCGTCGCCGGTGCTGGAAAAGAGGATGTTGGCCGGCTTGAGATCGCGGTGAATAATGCCCTTGCTGTGCGCATAGGCCAGACCGCGTGCAACCTGGCTGAAGATGTTGCGCGTCCGTTCCAGCGGGACCGGTCCATCGGAAATCAGGTCGCTGAGGGAACCGCCATCCAGCAGCCGCATGACCAGATAGGCGGTATCGTCGATCAGGCCATAATCGTAGATGGGCAGCACATGGGTGTGTTCGAGGCTGGCAACGACTTTGGCTTCACGGGCGAAACGCTCGCGAAAAACCACCAGATCGTTCTCATCAGCCAGGTCAGTCGCAATGATCTTGACGGCGACATAACGCTGTACAGACGGCTGATAAGCACGATAAATCTTCGCCATGCCGCCGCGCCCGATACGGGCCTCGATCTGATAGTCCCCCAGTTGTCTGCCGATCAGGCTGTCCGGCTGCATGCTGTGCCTCTGTCTGACATGGAAGATGCTTCTTCCTAGTATACCGCGCAAGTGCCCTGGCAATCAGGTGATCAACCGCTTTTATAATATACTAAAGTGAATTTGCACAAACAGGCTGGAGATTACCTGATTTACTCGGCTTGCGGATGTCTATTGTAGCCGCTTCGGGCACCGTTGGGTAATCGTCGCTTCGCAGTCATAGACCTGCCCTGTAAAATATGCCATACTGTAGACCGAATCAATCGGGATGAGGTTCAATATGGGACGTTATCTTATTTTTCTGTTGTTACTCCTGTCCTTCCCCGCTGCTGGTGCGCTCGCCCAATCGGATCAGTCGCTGCCGAGTGCGGTCCAACTGGATGGTTTTCGATTTGAATATCAGGGCTGGAACAACTGTGGTCCGGCCACGCTCACCAATGCGCTGACTTACTTTGGTTATACCGACAACCAGACGCGTGCGGCGCAGTTCCTGAAGCCGAATGGCGAAGACAAGAATGTCTCCCCGAATGAAATGATCCGATTTGTGAATTCGCAGGTGCCGGAAATCCCGGTGTTCGCGCTGACCCGTATGGGCGGCACGCTCGACCTGCTGAAACTACTGCTTGCAAACGAGTTTCCGGTCATTATCGAACAGGGATATGATCCGCCGCCGCATGATCTGGGCTGGATGGGGCATTATCTGCTGCTGAGTGGTTACGACGACGCGCAGGGACATTTCTCCACGCTGGACAGCTACGAAGGCCCCAATCAGCTGTACACCTACGATCACATCAACGAATACTGGCGGCACTTCAACCGGCGCTACATCGTGGTTTATGAAAGCGGGCGCGAACCGGAACTGCTGGAACTGCTGGGCAGCGACGCCGACCAGACACAGAATGCGCTGAACGCGCTTGAGCAGGCCCGTGATGAAGCCACCCGCAACCCGCAGGACCCCTACGCCTGGTTTAATATCGGCACCAGCTATGTTGCGCTGGCGGATGTTTACCAGCAGCAGGCGTATGAGTATGCGGCTTCCGCCTACGACGAGGCGCGCAAGTATGGGCTGCCCTGGCGCATGATGTGGTATCAGTTCGGGCCGCTGGAAGCGTATAATGCGGTCGGTCGCTATGAAGACACGCTGGCGCTGACACGGGCGAATCTCAACGATGGCGGCGGCCAGTGGGTCGAGGAGACCTTCTACTATGCGGCTGTCGCACGCGAGGCGATGGGCGAATCGGCGCAGGCATTGGAGAACTACAAGCAAGCGGTTTTTCTCAACCGCAATTTTGACGAGGCCCGCATTGCTCTGGACAACCTCCAGACCCAGACCGCTAGCAACTAACGCGGCTATTCACCCCAAATTGCGGTAACCTAATCCTCTTTGCATCCAGTCGATTGTATCGAAATGCGGAGAGGATTTTTATTTGCCTTGTCGCCACGCACTCATGAGATTTTTATAATTTATAACCATTTAGTGCCAATTACGGGTTGACGGTTGATTGCCGGTTCAGGTTTAATAAGGAATTGTACCTTGATGGGCCACCACTTATGTAGGTGGTTTTATTTTCTCTCATTCCGGAAGTATAGAAAAGGAGGTTGTCCCACCGTTCCGGCTGGTTCGTGACCATGCAAATGACAACAGATGATTCTGACTTGAGCACCCGTCTTCGATATGTTGGGAAATATGCGTCATGGGGAGGACTTCGATGAACATTCCCAAAATCGCCCAATACCGGGAGATGCTCTCCAAGTACCTGAAACCCCAACGGTCTCGTGTCCTTATATTGGCGGTACTGCTGTTTGGCAGTATCGGTCTGCAACTCGTCAGCCCTCAAATCCTGCGGTTCTTCATTGATACCGCCGTTCAAAGCGGTACACAACCTTATCTGACACCTACCCTTCCATACCCGTATCAACCGGATACCACACAAGACCAACTGCTGCTTGCGGCGATCATTTTTATTCTGGTTGCCTTGTTCCAGCAAGGGGTCTCTATTGTGGCGGTGTACTTCAGCGAAAATGTCGGCTGGACAGCGACCAATATGCTGCGTGCTGATCTCGCCATGCACTGTATGAAACTGGATATGTCGTTTCATCACGTGCGCACACCCGGCGAAATGATCGAGCGAGTCGACACGGACGTCACGCAGATCGCCAACTTTTTCTCGCAGTTCGTCATTATGGTGCTGGCGAATATCCTGCTGCTGGTTGGCGTGCTGGTGCTGCTGTTCCGCGAACATGCGGTTGTTGGCCTTGTGATGGCAGGGTTTGCCCTGTTGACCATGTGGGCGCTCAACAAGGTTCGCAGTTACGCTATCCCGGCGTGGGCTGCCTCACGCGAAGCCAGTGCCCAATTCTATGGCTTCTTGGAGGAGCAGCTTTCCGGTACCGAAGATACGCGTGCCAGCGGCGCAGTGCCCTACACCCTGCGCAATTTTTACCGGCTGCTGTACGACCGGCTGAAAAGTGAACAGCACGCGGGCATGATGAACGTGACTATTCTGTCGGTCATCGTGATGTGTGTGACTGTGGGGACGATCCTGTCGTTCATCCTGGGTTTCGCGCTCAACCAGACAGGTCTGGTGACGATTGGTACGGTGTTCATGTTCGTCACCTACACCAATATGTTGTTCCGCCCCATGCGTGAAATCACGATTCAAATTCAGGAACTACAAAAAGCGGGCGCGGGCATCGGGCGTGTTTACGAGCTGCTCAACATTGAAACCAAAATCCCCGAAGGCCCTGGCAAACCGATTCCATCCGGCGCGCTCACAGTCGATTTTGATGATGTGACCTTTAGCTACAATAATGACGAAACGGTCCTCAAGAATTTCGATTTCCACCTGCAACCGGGTAGGGTGATCGGGTTACTGGGCCGCACCGGCAGTGGCAAGACCACGATCAGCCGCCTGTTGTTCCGCCTGTACGACGTGAAGCATGGCACCATCCGGTTGGGTGGTACGGATATTCGTGATGCGACGATCCGCGATCTGCGCCAGCGTGTCGGCATCGTGACACAGGATGTCCAGTTGTTCCGTGCGTCGGTCCGCGATAACCTGACGTTCTTTGATCCGAGCATTCCCGATGAACGTATCCTCGAAGCACTGGATGATCTCGGCTTGTCCGGTTGGCTGGACTCGTTACCAGAAGGGCTGGATTCACGCCTGCGGTCTGGCGGCAGCGGCCTGTCTGCTGGCGAGGCACAGCTGCTGGCCTTTACCCGCGTGTTCCTCAAAGACCCTGGTCTGGTTATTCTGGATGAAGCATCCTCACGGCTTGACCCGGTAACGGAACAGCGCATCGAACGGGCCATTGACAAGCTGCTGCATAACCGCACAGGCATCATTATTGCCCACAGGCTGGCAACGGTGCAGCGGGCCGATGAGATCATGATTATCGACAAGGGCACCATCACCGAACACGACGACCGGGTAAAACTGGCAAGCGACCCGAACTCGCACTTTTACCATCTCCTGCGCACCGGGTTAGAGGAGGCGCTGGCATGAAAAACTGGCAGGTATTATGGGCACTGATCAAGTTTCGGCCTAAGCTGTTTTTCGGCAGCATCTTTTTTGCCACCCTGTTGCAGCTTGCCATGCAGGCCCCGGCGCTGCTCACCCGCGAGTTCTTTAACTATCTGACGGATGGGGTGCAGGCGCGGTTTGACCTGTGGGCGTTGGTGGCCCTGATGGTGGTTGCCGGGCTGTCCGAGGCATCGGTGCGTTACGGGTTGATCTGGAATCGTGTGACGTTCCATTTCACCTCGCTGGCGCTGATGCGCAAGAACGTGTTCAATCACGTGCTCAACCAACCGGGCGCGCGCCCGATGCCGACCTCTCCGGGTGAGTCGATCAGCCGGTTTGGTGGCGATCTCGATGAAATTGGTCAGTTCTTCCAGTGGATCGAGATGCTGGTCGGTCATTCAATTTCGTCGCTGGTGGCGATTGCCTTCATGGTCAGCATCAACCCGACCATTACGCTGGTGGCTTTTGCGCCGCTGGTGCTGGTGGCTGTGGTTGCCAGCCTCACCATGAGCAAGGTGCAGCAATACCGCGAAGCCCGCCGCCGGGCTGCCTCGCGCGTGATCGGCTTTGTGGCAGAAACGTTCGGCGCGGTCCAGACGATCAAAGTGGCGACTGGCGAAGAAACCGTCATCGAGGAATTCAAACGCCTCAACGACGTGCGTCGTGCCGCTGCGCTCAAGGACCGTGTGTTCGAAGAAATTCTGCGGTCCATCTTCTTTAATGCTGTGAACATCGGCACCGGCGTCATCCTGATTCTGGCAGCAAGCTCCATGCGGACCGGATCGTTTACGGTGGGTGACTTTGCGCTGTTCATCTTCTACCTGGAACGGATCACCCAGTTTATGCGCACCTTTGGCATGGCGATGTCCAAGTACAGGCAGATTGGCGTGTCGATGGAACGTGTCGAATATCTGCTGGGTGGCGCGCCCCGCGAAATCATGGTGGAGCATGGCGAAGTCTTTCTGGATGGTAATCTGCCGGAAGTGCCGTATGTGCCCAAGCGCGAAGAAGACAAGCTCGACGCGCTGGATGTACGCGGCCTGACCTATATTCACCCGGATTCCGGACGCGGTATCGAAGGTATTGACCTGACGATGAAACGCGGGTCGTTTACCGTCGTGACCGGACGTATCGGCAGTGGCAAGACCACCCTGCTGCGCACGCTTCAGGGCTTGCTGCCGAAGGAAAACGGTGAAATCTACTGGAACGGCCACTTGATCGACGAGCCGGATGAGTTCTTCGTGCCGCCGCACACGGCCTACACGCCGCAGGTGCCACGCCTGTTCAGCGACCCGCTGCGGAACAATATCCTGATGGGTATCCCCGAAGACAAGGCGGATGTCAACGAAGCGATCAAATCCGCCGTCATGGAACGTGACCTGAAAGAACTCGATCATGGGCTGGATACGCTCGTGGGTCCGCGTGGGGTGCGTTTGTCCGGTGGGCAGATGCAGCGCACGGCGGCCTCGCGTATGTTCGTGCGCGAACCGGAACTGCTGATCTTCGATGATCTGTCCAGTGCGCTGGATGTCGAAACCGAGCAGAAACTGTGGAAGCGCGTGTTCTCGCGCGAAGGGACAACCTGTTTGGCGGTGTCGCACCGTAAGGCAGCCCTGCGCCGGGCCGACCAGATCATTGTCATGCATGACGGCAAGATTCTGGCGCGTGGCAAACTGGAAGACCTGCTGGAAAGCTGCGAGGAAATGCGCCAGTTGTGGCAGGACGACAGCAGCGAGATCAAGACTGAAGAACAAAAACCACAGGTGACCGCCAGCGATTAGCGGCTAACCAACGTCTAGATAAGGCGCGGTGCTTGTATCAGGCCGCGCCTTTTTGATTCGTCGGATTGGCAACTTGTGGTTCAAAAGCCCAAAGCGGCCTCGTCGTCAAACCCAAAAGTTCCTATAATAAGCGCCGCAATCTTTGGGTGAGGCAGTTTTCATGGGGTTGATCACTGTTGTTCTGGCGGGTGTTGGGGTTCTGCTGATCGCGCTGGTGGTTCAGAAACGATGGTCCAGCGCCAGACGCATTGCCGGTAATTTGCTGGTGAGTTATGTGGCGGTGATTTTCTTACTCGGCGGAACGGAATTGTTCATGCGTTATGCGGTGGCGGATTCTGCCACGCCGATGCAGTGGACCCTGGCCGGGAAAAACTGGATTGACCGCTATATCCAGCGCAACAGCCTCGGCTATCGGGACCGGGAATGGTCATTGGAAGAACTGGCAGCGCGGCAGACGGTGCTGGTGGTGGGCGATTCATTTACCGAAGGCTGGGGCATCGACAATCCGGCGGACCGCTTCAGTGATGTGCTGGGGCAGATGCTGGGCGACGATTATGCGGTTGTCAACCTGGGCCTCGGTGGGACATCCACCCTGGATCACCTGAATATGTTGCAGGACTACCCCTATCAGCAGCCGAACATGATTATCTGGCAGTATCTGCTCAACGATATTTACGTGGCCGCCGAAAGCAACGGGTATTCTTGGAATATCCCCGTGCCGGAAGTGCCGCCGCTGGCGCAGGAGTCGTATCTGGCGAATTTCATCTACTGGCGTTTTTACACCCCGAACCTGTACCGCGACCCGCAGACCGGCCTGTCCCAGTGGGAATGGTTATTTAACGCCTACGACAACAGCTACATCTGGGGTATTCACCATAACGAGATTGATCGCCTGCTTGATTATGTCGAGCGTTTGGATGCACGCCTGGTTACGGTGATTTTCCCCAACATGGACGACCCGGCAGGCAGCATCCCCTATGTGGATCGGGTGGCTCAGGCCATCGAAGCACGCGGTTATACGGATATACTCAAGCTGTTCGATGATGTGGCGGCATGGGACCCGGCGGCACGCGTGGTTTCCAGCCGCGATGCCCACCCCAGCGCGGCCTTCAACCGGCATGTGGCTCAGCGCCTGTACGACGATTTTTTCGCGCCGGGGCTTTAACGCTTTATACGAGACTGCTTCAGCCGCACAGATTGAAGTGACGCCGGAACGATACGTTAGCTCACGCGGTCTGCAATGACGACGAGACGCTCCAGATAGGTGTCCTGAAAGAAATCGTAGTCCGAGCAGGTGATGAGCGTCAGCCGGTTCGTCTCAGACGGATACACCACCGACATATCCGTTGGTTCTGTGGTGAACTTTTGCTTGACCTGATACAGATGCTCCTGCCCGTCCTGGCTGAGCGAAATCGAGTCGCCAATTTGCAGCTCGGACAACCGGGCGAAGATTCCCTGTCGCCCGTCGGATAACTCAACATGCCCGGCCAGCACAATGTTTCCGGTGTCGTTCATCCAGGCCGTGCCCTGAAGATGGCCCACATTCGGCCCTAACTGCGATACATCCCAGCTGGTGCCATCGAGGTAGCTCTGCACGATGTCCCCGGCGATGCCGGCGGTTGGCGCGTAAAAGCGTGCACCATGCGTGATCTCTTGTACAGGTGGCACGGTGGGACTGGCAATGGCCTCGGCAGTGACGTCGGGTGCCTGGGCCTGTGTCGGTACGGCTGTTGGGGTGGGGGCCGCCTGTGGCGAAAACCAGCCGTTATCATAGGCCAGATAGCCGACCCCTATCGCCAGCCCCAGCAAGCCGATAAACACAATCGTCAGTATGCCACCCGAACGCTGTTGTCTGTACATAGATCAGTCTGTCTCCGCCAGATACTTCAGATACCGGTTGACGGCTGCCTGTCCGTCGGGCCGGTTGAGCATGCCGTAAAGCTGATGGGCAGCCCGCAGATAATCCTGCGCGTCCGGCAGGCGGCCCGTTTTCACCAGCACTTCACCCACATGCGCCAGCAAGTCCGCTTCGGCGGTGTGGTTCGCCTCCGCACGAGCCAGCACCAGCGCATGTCGATCATATTCCAGTGCATTGTGATAATACAGATGACTTTCGCCCGGTGACGCTGCCGCTTGCGCCAGCGCCGTATGCACACCCGCTCCGGCCATCAACCCGGCCAGCAGCTCTTGCTGGTCGCCGATTTCGGTATAGATCGTCAGGGCCTCGCCCAAACATTTCAGTGCTTCGGTGGGGTTACCGGCGCTCAGAAACGAGTCGCTCAGTTTGCGCAGACGGGCTGCCAGGCCACGCTGGTCGCGCAGTTGGCGGGCCACGGTGATCGACTGGCTGTGACATTCGATGGCGCGCTCCGACTGTTTGAGATCGTCGTACACCAGACCCAGATTGCTCAGCCAGATTCCCCGCCCGCGGCTGTCGCCGATCTCCCCGGCGATGCGCAGCGCGGCGTTGAGGTACTCCTGTGCTTCATCGTAGCGTCCCTGTTCACGCAGGATATTGCCCATGTTGCCCAGCAGGCCATCCTCGCTGACCCGGTCTCCTTCGGCGCGCACCAGCCGCAGCGCCTTTTCGAAACAGCGCAGGGCCTGGTCGGGCTTGCCCAGCCGGTTGTAGATCAGGGCCAGGTTGCCCAGATGACGGCCTTCCGCGGCGTGGTCGCCTTCTGTTCGGGCCAGTGCCGCCGCTTCTTTCAGGCAGGCGATGGCTTCCTGGTGGTCGTTGTTTTGCAGCGCCACCCGCAGCCGCCGGTGCAACTGAACGGCATCCGACATGGGGGTTATTTCCGCGACCCAATCAGCCGCCCGATACCCCACATCCCGGTCAGCATCAGCGCGCCCAGCGGCCAGATCCAGCGCAGGTCGGGCTGAACCGTGGGGGGACCCACGACGTTATCCGAAGGGCTGATGCGGACAATGGTGAATTTGTGCGAGACGTTCGGCAGCGTGCGCGAGTTGACCGACTGGTGATCGCTGAGATAGGCCAGTATCGGATCGTAGATGAAAGGCGCGCGCTTGCGAAACAGATACAGTACCCGCAGCGCTTCCCCGGCATCGCTGATGACCTCGGCCCGACCGCTGCACACCCGCCCGCCCATGCGCACCCGCACCACTGGCTGTTCGATCAGGTTGCGATACCAGTTTGGTCTGCGGCCCCAGGCGGATACAATATAGATTTTACTGCCATGCACCCGGTATTCGATGGCGGTATGGCGGGGCAGACCACTGTTTCGGCCCCATGTCGTCAGTACCATCAGGCCCAGCCTGCCCATCAGCCAGCCAAAGCCCAGCCGGTACAGCCAGATCGGCAGGCGCACCAGCGAGCGTGACAGGCCAGCCGGATAGGGCAGCCCGCTTTGACGAGTCCGGGTGGAAATAGTCGGGCGATGTGTGGTGTCGTTTACGTGTTCCATAATACGTAGTTGTATCTTTCAAAAAGTTTGATTGAGATGTCCGCTATCTCTAATAACCCCGATGAGACCTGAACGAAACACCTCGCAAGGATGTTTAGGTTCAGTATAGTATAGAGATCGCAACTAACAAGAGCATTTCTAGGGAGCAGTCTTGACTAACAATACGCAGATTCGGTTTGGCACCGTAGGGGTACCCCAAACCACACCCGGCAGCGGCACTGTGGCGGCGATTGAGCATATCCGCCAGTTAGGGCTGGATCATCTGGAGATCGCATGGGTGCGCAGTGTCCGCGTCAGTGATCAGTCGTGTGCCGATATTAAAGCAGCGGCGGAAAAGTTCAACGTGTCGCTGAGCGTGCATGCGCCTTACTTCATCAATCTGAACAGCCAGACCGCCGAACTGATGGAAAAGAGCGATGAACGCCTGTTGATGGCGGCCCGCAAAGGCTGGCTGGCCGGGGCGAAGGACATCATCTTTCATCCCGGCAGCTATCATGGGCAGCCACCGGAACAGGTATACGAACGTGCCCGCCAGAAGCTGCTTGAACTGACGGGGATACTGCGTGAGGAAGGCGTCGACGTGATGCTGCGCCCGGAAACGATGGGCAAAGGGGCCATGTTCGGCAATCTGGACGAGGTCGTGGCCCTCAGCCGTGACGTGCCGGGGGTCGCCCCCTGCATCGACTGGGCGCACCTGCATGCCCGCGCAGGCGATGGCACCTTTAACAGCTATGACGAATTTGCCGCCGCGCTGACTCTCGTGCGGGATATGCTGGGCGACCCTGGTTTGCACCGGCTGCATTTTCATATGAGCGGCATTGATTACAGCCCGAAAGGCGAGAGGGCCCATCTGCCGCTGAACGAAGCCGATATTCGCTACCGGGACCTGTTGCAGGCGTGGGTCGATTTTGATGTAGCCGGGACCTGTGCCATTGAAGCGCCAGTTCCGTTTCATACGTCGGACGCGCTGACCATTCAGGCGACATACAGCCGGTTGTGTGCGCTGGCGGCGGTGGAGTGATCTTTTTTGGTGCTAGAGAGGTTATCGTATTAAGCTCGAAGATAGCACCGGCTGTTATTTAAACGGTCTGACAGCAGAACGGCCCATAATCAGGAGGCCATCTTGACTGAATTTATATCTTATTCTCGTGTTGATATTGAATTTGTTCGCCGTCTGCACGAACGGCTGATCGGCCTTGAGCGTGACATCTGGGTGGATTGGGAAGATATCCCGCTGACCGCCGACTGGTGGCGCGAAATTCAGGAAGGCATCAACAAGGCGGATTCCTTCATCTTTGTGATCAGCCCGGATTCGGTGCGATCCGAGATTTGCCGGGACGAGATCAACTATGCGGTCGCCAACAACAAGCGCATTGTGCCGATCCTGTTCCGCGAGCTGGTCGAGACCCCCGACAAAGACGCGCTGCATCCGACCATCAGTTCCCATAACTGGATTTTTTTCAGAAAGCATGACGATTTTGACCGGGCGTTTGACAGCCTGCGCGAGTCACTGGACACCGACCTGGACCACACCCGCGAACACACACGGCTGCTGCTGCGTGCGCTGGAATGGGACCAGTCCGGGCGGGATTCCAGCCTGCTGCTGAACGGTAACGAGATCACGCGGGCAGAAGCGTGGCTGACCGGCAGCATGGACCTGCACCCGGAGCCGACCGACCTGCACACGCAGTACATCATCGCCAGCCGCAATGCCGAAACCACCCGCCAGCGTCGCATTCTGGCCGGGGTATCGGTGGCACTGGTGGTGGCGGTAGGGCTGGCTATTGTGTCGCTGTTTTTGTATCAGCTTTCCGAAACACGTCGTCAGGAAGCAGAACGGCTGCGGCTGGTTGCTGAGGAACGCGGTCAGGAATCGAACAGTCTGGCGCTGGCGGCGAATGCCCGTAACCTGATCAACGATGCCCAGACCAATCTGGGGCTGGCGCTGGCGATTGCGGCCTATGACGCCAATGATGACCCGCTGGCTGATGTGCAGCAGACGCTGGCACGGGCGATCTATGGCCCCGGTGCGCGCTACCGGCTGGAAGGACACGGCAAATCTGTGCTGGATGTCGCTTTTGACCCCGGTGGAACACGCGCCTATTCGGTGTCGTCGGATGGCACGCTGATCACATGGAATACGCTGAATGGCACCCAGGCCGAGCAGTGGACGTTTGAGAACGCCATTGCGGGTAGTGTGGCGGTCAGCCCAGATGGTCGTCAGGTGGCGGTTGGGATGTTCGATGGCTCGGTACGGCTGCTCAACGCGGCAACTGGCGCAACTGAGGCGGAACTGACCGGCCATGAAGGGCTGGTGACCCGGCTGCGTTACACGCCGGATGGCACCCAACTGCTGTCTGGTTCGCTGGACCGGACGCTGCGCTTATGGGACGTTGCCAGCAGTGAACAGGTGCTGCATATCAGCAGCCCCGGCGCGATCCTGAACCTTGATGTGTCGCCGGATGGCCTGCGGGCGGTTTCCAGTTCGGGCGACAGCGACCTGACCGGACGCACCGACCCCCTGATTATCGACCGCACGGTGCGCATCTGGGACTTGGAGACCGGCGACGAGTTGCAGCGATTTGAACCGAATTCCGGTTTTGTGCGGGCGGTGGCCTTCAGCCCGGATGCGCGTCAAGTGGTGGCGGGCACCTGGAATCAGGATAGTGGCGGACGGCTGCATCTGTGGAACGCCGAAACGGGCGAGGTCGTCAACACGTTCTACGGCCATACGGACATTGTCACCGCCGTTGATTTCAGCGCCGATGGTCGTCAGCTTTATTCGGCCTCGTGGGACCGGACGCTGCGCGTGTGGAATGTCGGTACCGCGCTGGAGGTGCAGCGGTTTGTCGGCCATGAAGACCGCGTACTGGCGATGGCCCTCAGCCCTGATGGTGAATATGTGATGACGGGCACGGGCAATGCGGGCAACGATGTCCCCGACCCGCAGATCGACCGTGCGGCGGACCCGGTGGTCTGGCTTTGGGACCTCAAGAGCCGGGCGCAAATCCGGTTGATGGAGGGGCATGACGATTGGGTATGGAGTGCCGTGCTCAGCCCCGATGACACGCTGGCGGCGTCTGGTGCGGGCCCGCTGCGCCCCCCGGCGCTGGATACCAGCATCCGCATTTGGGATGTGGCGACCGGCCAGCAGCTGCGCAAACTGGAAGGCCATACCGATACGGTGCAAACGGTGGTTTTCAGCCCGGATGGCCAGACGATTGCGTCGGCCAGTTGGGATGGCACCGTGCGCTTCTGGGATGTCGAGACATGGGAAGGCCATGTTGCCTATGACGGCCATACCGACCGGGTGCTGAGCGTCGCGTTTAGCCCGGATGGTGAGACGGCTTTTTCGACCTCGCGCGATAAAACGGTGCATCAATGGGACGTGACAAGCGGGCAGGAGATCAAGCGGTTTGAGGGCCATACGGCAGCCGTGAACTATGTGGCGGTCAGCCCGGATGGCCAGTATCTGCTGACGGCATCGGATGATCGCACGGTGCGGTTGTGGGATATTGCCGCCGGGACGGAAGTGCGTCAGTTCATCGGCCACAGCGACCGCGTGAACAACGTCGCCTTCAGCCCGGATGGCACACAGATGCTGTCTACGTCGTGGGATACCAGCGTGCGCTTGTGGGACGTGACAACCGGCGAGGAAATCCGCCAGTTTGTGGGGCATACCGGGGCGGTGTTTGGCGTGGCCTTCAGCCCCGACGGATTGAATGCGCTGACTGCATCGTCCGACCTGACCCTGCGCTTGTGGGATGTCGAGGCCGGGCAGGAGATTCGGCGTTTTCTGGGGCACACCAACTGGGCATTGAGCGTGGCGTTTAGCTCGGACGGGCGCTTTGCCATCTCTGGTGCCGAGGATAATACGGTGCGGCTGTGGCGTGTGGAAAGTTCGCTGGATGGTCTGGTCGCGTGGGCACACGCCAACCGCTATGTGCCGGAATTATCCTGCGCCGAGCGTGACCAGTATAACGTCAACCCGCCCTGCGATGCCGAGGGCCTGCTGCCGACGGTGACGCCGCCTGCGGAGTAGGGGCGATTCTCGCTGGTTGCAGCGGAATCGCCCCTGATGATTCGTGAGGCTTACAGCACTTTGGTCACTTTCAGTGCATTGTTCAGTTCGGGGTTGGCCTTGTTGATGGCATCCGCCGAACCAAGCACGACGACATGGCCGTTATCCCGGACAGCGTCCAGCGCATCGGCGAACTGGCGGAAGTGCGCGGCGGTCGTGCCCAGCACCTCTTCGCGCAGCTGCTGCCGTTCTTCATCGCTGACGCCGACCAAATGCCGCACCATCGAGGTGTAGCCCTTGGCGTCCGGCAGTTGATACGAATCGATGCTGCCGATGGTGCCGATGATGCTCTTAGTCAGCTCGTCCGGGTGCAGGTCGAGGTTGCGCAGATACTGTGCGGCGGCGTCATAATTCTTCAGCGTACCGAGCAGGTTCGGGTCACGGTAGCTGAGGAAATTAAACACGCCGGTATGCCGGTCAAACGTGGCAAACCCGCCATATGCACCGCCCTGAACACGCACTTTCTCCCACAGGTAAGCCGTGTTGAGGAAGCCGCGAATCACCTGCACCGAGCCGTGCATGGTGTAGCCGTGATCGTACAGCGGCGCGCCCTTGCCCACATAGTTCACCTGTGCCGGGATGGTCAGGCCTTCGTTGTCCGCGCCATATTCCGGCGTCCACATCGCCAGATCACCGGAGCCTGTCGGCAGGGACTCGAGGAAGCCATCGAGCTGCGGCTGGAAGGCGGCCCAGTTGTCCTGGTCGAGCGTGACATTGGCGATCATGGTGTTGCGGTTGACCAGCAGATACCGCATTTGCTGCAACACATCCAGCACCGATGGCCAGTCGGTTTCGATTTGCTTGATCAGGTTGCGCAGGAAGAACAGGTAGCTGACCCCGCCCATCTGCTCCGCTACCCAGTCGGCTTCGCTGAACTGTGCCCGCAGCCGTGAATTGACCACGCCATGCCCGCCGGGCACCAGCCCCGCTTCTTTACCGGCTTTGGCCTCCAGCACGATTTGCAGGAACCGTTCTCGGTCATCAAAATTGACCGTCAGCAGAATATCGCGCAGGATGTCGAGCACGTCCTGCGTCTGCGTCATGGTGCCTTTGCCGCGCAGGAACAGCCACGCGGTCGTGTTCACGCCGTCGCTGATCGTGCTGGTCAGCGATGAAGGGCGAATGCCGCCGGTTTTACGCCCGATGCGCTGCGACAATTTGACATAATCCTCCGTTTCGGTGCCCATTTCCAGCAGGGCGCGGCTGAACAAACCGACATACGGCAGATAGTGCTGCGGCAGGGCGTGCAGGTTCATGCCGAGATCGAGATAGGTGATGCCGTTGGTGAACAAATCGTGATACAGGAGCTGGCTGCCATGCGCCTCGTTGAGGTCAATGGGGATGGTCTGGCTCTCTTTGTCGAGGTCGTCCAGCGTCAGCATCGGGATTTTCGCCAGGTCTTCCGGCGTATCCGGCGTTTCCTGCATGATGCGCAGTTTTTCGGTGTTCTCGATGAAGGCCTGTACATCCGCCTCGCTCAGTGTAGATGCGACGGCGTCCAGACGGGCACGTTCTTCAGCTTCGTCCTGTTCGCGCACTGTCGGGTCCGGCTCCAGAATGACGGTTGTCCGGTGCGGGTTATCCAGCAGGAACTTGCCGATCAGGTCTTCAAAGTAGCGATCGCCATTTTCCAGCCGCGTCTTGATCGCATTCAGCGGCGCTTCAAAGGCCAGCGGTGCCAGCGGGTCGTGGCCGTAAATCCAGGTTGTCAGCGAACTGACCATCATTGCCAGACCACGCGGGAAGCCGCCGGTATTGTACTCGCGCATGCTGAACTCGACGGTGTTGACCGCCGCTTCGATCATCTCTGGCTCGATGCCCTCTTCCGCCAGTTTGGTCAGCGTATCGAAGATCAGTGCTTCGACTTTGGGCGCGTCGTCGGCGTCGATGCCTTTCAGCCCGGCGGTGAAGTACATTTCGCGCACCTGTTCGTCGATGCCGCCGCCGGTCAGGTCTTCGCCCAAACCGGAGTCGATCAACGCTTTGCGCAGCGGTGAGGCCGGCGTATCCAGCAGGATATGTTCCAGCATGTTCAGGCCCAGCGTCAGCTCTGGGTCGGTGTTTTCGGTCAGCAGCCAGTTGACCGTGACCATGCCCCGGTTGCCGCCTTCCTCGTCTTCTTCACCAGCATAACCCCGGCGGATCACCTGCGGTTCGCTGAAGCGCGGTTGCAGGGCCATTTCCGGCTGCACATCCAGACGGTCAAAATCAGCGATGAATTCATCGACGATGCGCAGGCGTTCGTCCGGGTCATCGTCACCGTAGAACCAGATTTTGGCGTTGGAGGGATGATAGTAGGTGTCGTGGAACTGCTTGAACTGCTCGTAGGTCAGGTCCGGGATAAATTTCGGGTCGCCGCCGGATTCGACCCCGTAGACCGTATCCGGGAACAGCGACTGCTGCGACCAGCGCGACAGCACACTATCCGGCGAACTGAAGGCCCCTTTCATCTCGTTGAAGACCACACCCTTATAGGCCAGCGGTTGGTCCGCCTGTTCCAGTTCGTAATGCCAGCCTTCCTGTTGCAGGATGTCCGGCGTGATGCGCGGGTAAAAGACCGCATCCAGATACACGTCGATCAGGTTGTAGAAGTCCTGCAAGTTCTGGCTGGCGACCGGGTAGCAGGTTTTATCCGAAAACGTAAAGGCGTTCAGAAAGGTGTTGAGCGAACCCTTGGCCAGCTGGATAAACGGGTCTTTGACCGGGTACTTGCGCGACCCGCACAGGACCGAATGTTCCAGAATGTGCGGCAGGCCGGTGGAATCGGTCGGCGGGGTGGCGAAGGTGATGCCAAAAACCTTGTTGGTGTCGTCGTTTTCCATCGAGACCAGTTCTGCGCCGGTGCGCACGTGACGGAAGATGCGCGCACGGGTATTGATTTCCGGGATGTCCTGTTCGCGGATCAACTCGAAACCATGAATCGTCGTCATGAACTTATCCTTACTACCCGTTAAAGTGACTAGGTGCCATTTTACCACTGTCTGTGTAAGATCACTGTTGGTTCAGCAGAATTTCCGCAACCTGCTCCGGGGCTTCCCACTGCGGGTAATGGCCGATGTTTTCCAGCGGGAAGTAAGCGGCATCGGGGCGGCGTTCGAGCACGGCCTGCGCGATCTGCCGCACAGACACCGGGTCACGCTGACCCCAGATGACGGTCAGCGGCGCGGAATGCGCTTGCAGCGCGTCGAGCCACGCGTATTCATGTACCTTGCGCTCATTCAGGTAGCGGATCAGCCGGTGATAGATGCGTGCGCCATCATGGTGGTTGATGAGCGCCCAGAAATCATCCATCTCGGCATCGGGTGGACGCTGCGCGAACAGGCTGCCGAACTGCTGGCCGAAGGCGCGCCGATTGACGAGCCGCAGTCGGGTCATCAGCGGGCCGATTACGGGATTAAGCAGCAGGCGCTGGGTGATGAGCGGGCGGTAGTATTTTAAGAGCACGCTGCCATTGAGCATGAACACCTGATCAACAACCGGGCTGCCCCGTCGCAGCAGTTCCAGCGAAATCGAGTTGCCCATATCGTGCGTGAGAATACTCACCTGCTCGACGCCATAGTGCTTGCAGATGGCCTGTGCGATGTCGGCCTGCTCGAACAGGGAATAATGGTGCGTTACGGGTTTGTCGGAAAAGCCGAAGCCGAGGTAGTCGAACAGGATCAGCCGGTAATGCGAACTGAGAAGCGGCGCGAGGCGGGCGTAATCGTAGCTGGCCGTCGGGAAGCCATGCAGCACCAGCAGTGGCGGGCCCTCGCCCTGCACCGACACAAAAATGCGCTGGCCGTCAACATCAACCCATGTGCCCGTTTCTCGCCACTGATTCAGTGACAGTATTGCTGTGTTGCTCATGTATACCGCTGGCGGCGCTTGGCCTTTGACGGTTCAGGGTTACGCGCGTGCCCGGCATCGGCCAGATGATCGTAAGCTGCCGGGTCGTAGTATTCATCGACTTCTTCATAGTAAAGTGGCTGGCTGCGGGCTTCGCGTTCATATTCCCGTTCGAGCGCCGCTTCCAGCGCGTTGTCTTCGCTCTCGCCCATGCGATAACGCACATAATGGAAGATCAGGAAAAAGAGCCACAGCAGCGTAAACGCGATAATCTGGCCGGTATAAGGACCACGCCAGCGATAATCCCAGTCATTCAAGCTCGTGAGCCAGCTTACCCAGGTCGTGCCCATAACCAGCACAAAGATAAACAGGTGCGTGATCAGCCGGTTGCGCCGCCGAAAACGCCGCTTGATGCGCCGGTAGATTTCGCGCTCACGCACCGTCTCGAACTCCGGCACGCGTCCATTCATCAAGTGGTTCAGGCCGCGCCATGTCCAGCGCAGCAGGCGAAACGGCGCTTTGACCGTCCAGAGGGTCGGCCGCCACAACCCGCGCAGCGGCACCTTGACGAAGATGCGAAAGCAGAACGCCAGCACCCGGCCCAGAAACTTCATCAGTGCGACGACCCATGCGTCGCCATAGTCGTCATGCTTCCGTTTGGATGGCAAGGCATCTTCGTACATGATGGCCCTTTCACGACTGCCTGGTCAACAACGTAAATTATTGCATAGAAACCCGGGAAATGGGGAACTTTCAGTGCAATTCAGCGTATAATAAAGTAAAATATCGTCTTGAAAATTACGGTGCGGAGGAATATCCCCATGTTCAATGCTTCACGGACTTTACCGCAGGTGGCCGCCGAGCCACGTGTCGAGATTCGTCCCCTGTTGCGGCAGGTCTATATGTGGATGACGCTCGGTCTGCTGCTGACTACTGGTGTCAGCATTGCCGTTTATAATATTCCCGCTCTGTTGCAACTGGCGCTCAACCCGGCCATTTTCATCGCCGCTATCATTGGCGAACTGGTGCTGGTGTTCGCGCTCAGCCTCGGTATCCGGCGGATGTCGGCAGGCGTAGCGACGGCAGGTTTCTTCGCCTATGCCGGGCTGAATGGTTTTACCTTGTCGCTTATCTTCATGGGCTATGAACTGGGCAGCATCTTTCTGGCGTTCGGCACAACGGTCATTCTCTTCTTCGTGATGACAATGATCGGCCTGACAACCAAGATCGACCTGATGAAGTACAGCACCTATTTTATGATGGGGCTGATCGGGCTGGTGATTGCGATGGTGCTGAACATGTTCATCGGCAGCGGCCCGCTGGATTACCTCATCAGCTTCGCTGGGGTGATTATCTTCACCGCGCTGACGGCCTATGACACGCAGAAGCTGCACCGCATGGCGGCGGACCCGACTATTCAAGGCCAGGAAGCCACGCTGCTGACCAAGCTGTCGATCATCGGTGCGCTGACACTCTACCTGGACTTCATCAACCTGTTCCTGTTCATCCTTCGTCTGGTCGGTGGCGGCAGGGACTAACGCGCAAAATATGACATCGTAAAGGGCGCAGCACGCTGCGCCCCTACGAGTTTCGGTTTTTAAAGCGAAGATTACGGTTTTTCCCAAAACAGCGCTGGCAGCCACTCGACCGTGCGAATAGGCCCGTCAAGAATATCCCCCAACTCCCGATCATAAACCCCATACGGACGATTAATCTGCAACGTGATGGTCTGCGGGTCCTTGACGATTGCCAGCATATTTGTCTGTGCTTCGTAAGCGAAATCGTAGCCCGGATAAATGCCGTTGCCTTCAATCATGATCTGCCCCTGACTCAGCACACGGCACCTGGTCTGATCCGTTGCATCCGGACAGATGAGGGTGATGTAGGTATGGCTGTCTTTCCACGCCGCTTTCAGGACCTGATCGCCTACTGGTGGTTGGTTATCATTAGCGAAATATGGGGTCAGTTGAATCAACTGGAATGCTGGCTCATACGTCAGCAGCAGCCGGTCATCCGCAGAAAATAAACCCGGTGGCAGGTGCTCCCCCGTCACCAGATCAAGCGAGTACCCCGCGCTCCCCTCACCCAACACCAGATAGCGTCCCATTGGCGAAAAACCGCGAATTGGCTGCGGTACATCAGTCAGTAACTCCGGTTCCGCATCCGGGTTGAGCGCATCCCACAGCCACACCCCGCGATCATCCCGAAAGGCCAGCATTCTTCCATCGGGACTCCAGGCTGCGCTCTCAGGTGCGATCTGTTCCAGTTCGAGGTCAAACGTCTGGAACAGCGCCACGTTGTCATCCTGCATAGCATTCAGGCGGCGGTACATCAGCGTGTGAATCTGGAGCTGGATGCCGTCTGGTGTGCGTTGCCAGATCGCCATCGCGTCGCTGGTGGCCGAAAACAGCAGGGCTTCACCGGGGATGGGTGCGCCGTATGTCATGGTAATGATGCCGTCTGTGCTCAACGCCGCCTGATCGATGCCGTTGGGCGACCATGCCTTGCAGTCGGTCTGCCAGCAGGCCGGTTTGTGCCGCCGCAGCCGAAAAAGCCAGTCTTCATCCGTGACGATCACCGGGTCGGCGCCATCCACCGGGAGTAGATAGTGGGTGCCAGATTCGGTTGTGATCAGCAGCGGGGCCAGCAGCGGATAAGTTGCATCAGTATGCGGCTCGGTCGGGCCGGTTCCGGCAGCATCCCGGATCAGGGCTGTGAACTGGTCCAGGGTTACATCGCGGGCTTCGGCGGGCGTGTCGTCGGTCGGGTTGGTGTCAACATGCACCGTAACTGTCGATTGATCGGTCGGGAAAGGATAATAATCCGGGTTGGAAAAATGGCGCGGCGCGAGTTGATAACCGCCGTCCAGCTTGCGTGTCAGAAAGATCAGGATTTCCTGCGCGGGTTCCAGCAGCGGGCTGACACCATAGAAACAACCACCGCCGGAAAAACGCTCGCGGCTGTGGTGTACCCGCGCTGGCTCATACAACGACAGGACGATATGCTGCGGCCCCGGCCCACCTGCCACATAGGAATCGGCGCGCATGACGGCATTTTGTCCCGCGTCATCGACGTTCAGCAACTCGCCATAGACGATCACCTCGGCGTTTTCGACCAGCATATCTACTGTCGATGTGACGCCGCCACTGCACGCAAATGCTGGTCCGGTTAATCCCATGTTGACGATCAACAGCCCCAGCAGGACGATGTACTTTCGCATGGCCCACCTCATCGTGTCTATCGCACAGGCGCATCATAACATGGCTTCGGGCTGCGTCACGCGAGCGCAGGTCAAACGCCGAATACTCGACAGCGTCGCTCGAAATATGCTATGTTGGTCAGGTCAGGCAAGCGGAGAGCGCTATGGAACATGACGCCGCCAGAAAAACGACGAAGCCCGAATCGACAGGCAGTACGCGCGAACCCGTCAAGCGGGCGGGCCCCGCAGCACAGCGGCATTCTGCGTTTGCAAAGCCTCATCGGTAACCAGGCAGTGGCTCGTTTGATCCAGCGGGATGACGACACCACAACCTCACCAGCGCAGTCCGCTTTCCGCGAAGCACAAACACTGTATGACAGCCATGATTATGCGGGTGCGTTTCAGGCATTTCAGCGTGTCGCCCAGATGCCCGGCCTCAACGACCGGCAGTATCTGTTTATGCTGTACAACATGGGCATGTCGCAGCTTCACCTCAATAACCTGATCGCCGCCCAGACCTATCTGCGCAACGCGGTGCGGATGGCTGAAGAACAGGGTGAGACACAGGCTCATGCCCAGGTGCTGCGCGGGCTGGAGAATGTGCAGGCACGGATGGGCGAACAGGTCGAAGCGGACGGGCCGCCGGATGCCGCTGAACAAGCCGTGGCCGAAGCGCAGGATCAGAACGCGCAGCAGCTTTTCGACCAGGCACGCGAGCATTTCGACCAGGAAGCCTATACGGAAGCGCTGGCCGGTTACCAGCAGGTCGCCGCGATGGGTGGCCTGCCGCCGCGCACGCACATTATGATGCTGTATAACATCGGCCAGTGCCACTTTCACCTGGGTCAGCGCCCGATGGCGATTCATTATCTGGAAGAATTTTTGATACGGGCACAGGGGGCGGGTATACCGGTGCCGCCCAATGCCATCGCCACGCTGGCGGATTTGTACAGCCGGCTCGACCGCAGCGAAGCCGCTGAAACGGACCCCGACACAGCCAGCGATGATGCAGCCGGCGAGGCAGAGGCGCGTGCTTTGTTCCGGCGGGCACAGCAGGCCCATGATTCCGAAAATTTTGGCGAGGCTGCGGCGCTGTTTCGCCAGCTCTATCACAGGACGGATTTACCACCCCGCATCCATCGGCTGATGCTGCGCAATCTGGGTATCTCGCTCTACCGGCTGGGCAATATCGAAGAAGCTTTGGTGTTCCTCAATATGTATATCGCCCAGCGCCGTTAGCCGCTGGCTGCATCCACCCCTTCCATTGCATCGCTTTATCCGTTTGATGAGTGTCGCATGAGACTACCCATCCAATGTCGGCATAACCCGCGAAAGAGAAATCGAGACACACTGCCGGCAACTGTGTGCGATTGACTTAACGGATAAGATGCAAATTGGAGACATAACGTATGAAAAAGTATTTGAGTATTCTATTGGGACTACTATGGCTGTTAACACTCAGCCTGGGTGGTGTACAGGCACAGGATCAAACGATTGTCGAGATTGCAGCCAGCAACGACGATTTTTCCACACTGGTCACTGCTGTTGAGGCCGCCGGGCTGGTGGATGTTCTGGCCGATCCGGATGCTGAATGGACCGTTTTTGCGCCGACCAACGCCGCATTCGAAGCACTGCCGGAAGGTGTGCTGGATATGCTGCTGGCAGATACCGAACTGCTGACTCGTGTGCTGACCTACCATGTGGTGGAGGGCACGGTTACATCGGATATGCTGACGAGCATGATGGCTCCGTCGATGGAAATGACCGCGCCCGGTGCGCCGCTGATGGGCAGCGAACTGGACGTGACGGTTGGTGATGACGGCACCGTGATGGTCAACGACGCGACCGTTGTAACGGCGGATATTCTGGCCAGCAACGGGGTTATTCATGTGATCGACAGCGTGCTTGTGCCGCCGGAGATCGCCGCCATGCTCGAGGAAAGCATGATGATGGACGGCGATATGATGATGGATGCGACGCTGTTCACCAGCCTCAACCCTGCTGAACTGGCTGACGATGCCGTCGTGACCCTGACCGGCGACCTGAGCGAGATGACCAGCACGTTTGACGGTTTTGACGGCATTACCAGCGTCGAGAGTATCAAATTTGCCAGCAATGGCGACGCCTATATCACAGTTGATACGGGTGAAGATATGGGCAGTATTCTCGTTGTCGAGGGTCTGGGTATGGCCGACAGCATGCGTGTGGGCATGGGTACCCGTATGATTGGCGGCACGATGGCAGCTGGTCTGGTGGCTCCGAAAGGTCTGGACATCATCGAAGACCTGGACCTCGTGCTGGTTGCCAACTTTGGTGCGACCAATATCAAGGGCTTCAGTCTGAGCGCTGAGGGTGATGTCGAACCAACTGTCTTCATTGATGACTTTGGCGGCGTGAGTGGCAGTATCTGGGACGTGCATTACGATGCCGAAACCGATACGCTGTTTGTTGCCAACACCGGTGGAACCCTGCTGCTGTATGCCGGCTTCTCCGAAGATCTGGGCGCCAGCGGCCCCACCAGCCAGATTATCCCCAGCGATATGGACGGCAACCAGATTTCTGTGAATCTGCATGGTGTGGACTACGATGCCGCCAGCGACACGGTTATCCTGAGTGACGTCGGTCTGGCTGATGACGCCACCGACGGGCAACTTTTCACCATCTCCGGGGTAAGCATGGCGAATGGCAACGTGCCCGTTGATCTCGCAATCGGCGGACCGGAATCAATGCTTGGTAATCCGGTCGACGTTGTGTGGGATGGCAGCGGCATTTACGTGGCAGAGAAAGCGAACGACATGGTGCTGTACTATGCCGATCTGCTCGACACAATGGGCATGATGGATGGGGCTGCGACGATGAGCATCGAAGCGCCCAAGGCCGAATCGGTCACGCTGTTTCATGCCGGGATGTAAGCGAATCAGTTGTTACGATAATCTGTAAGGAAACAAAAGGGTCTGCCTGTGTATGTTGCGGGCAGACCCTTTTTGATTGTGTGTGCTTGAGCGCTGGTTTTGGCTATTCTTTGGTCTGGCTGGTTGACGGTGGGGGTGTCTCTGTGGAGTCTGTGTCCTCGATTTCGTCCTCGTCTTCCCAGCTGATGATCCAGACACAGGCACCCGCCACCAGGACCGCAGCGACCATCAGGGCGATCCACTGTGACGGCAGCAAACCGACGTCCCGTGCCTCGATTGCCAGTAAGATCACCATGCCTGCGGCAAGGACAATCCAGGCAGCCAACCGGGGATGGCGCATGGCCCACTGTACCGGAGGAATGTTTTTAAGCTGACTCAACATAGTTTTCTACCTGCAACAAAACCAGCAGGCAACATGATAAAGCGCCTGCTGGTAACTTACAAGGCTGAGCCTGAAGGGCTAAAGCGGTTGTAATACGCGGTCTTCACGCAGTTTACGGGTCAGAATGCGGAACCCGGCTTCATTGGATGTGTTGACGATTTCCTGCACGGCTTCCCGCCAGGCAGGGATCTTGATGTCCTTGACGGTCGTCACTTCGTAGCCGTGATTGAGAAACGGCTGGACAACCGCATCGGTGGTGTTGGTGGGCAGGAAGATAAAACTTACCTCACTTTGCAGGTCCGTCGACGCTTCCTCAATCGCCGCGATCAGCGCTGCGATGATGGGTTTGGGCGGGGCATCGGGCCGCAGGTAGAACTCGTCGGTACGGGTGATCAGGTTTTCGACCTGCCAGCCGATGACGCCAACCTGATTGCCGTTTTGATCCTGGGCCAGCAGGTAACTTTTCTGGCCGAATGCCAGCATGATATCCATGCGCGATACCTGATGGTCGCTGACGCTGCTGATGAAATTGGCAATGGCTTCGGCGTTGCCCGGCATGCCGCGTTTAACCTGTACCTGAATATCTTTGGCGAGTGGCGCACCGGCGGGTTTGGGCGTGGCGGGTGCTGGTGCGGCGGCAGCAGCAGGCTGGTTGGTTACGGCCTGACGCACCTGGCTCCAGGCGTCCTGTACCTGCTTCCAGGTTTCCTCAACATTGCCGTCATTGTTGATGATCACAGTGGCCCGCGCGAGCTTGTCCGCCTGTGGGTTTTGCACCGTCACGCGCTGACGTGCGTCGGCTTCGGCTAATTTGCGTTTTTGCATCAGCCGTTTGATCTGCGTTTCGGGCGTCGCGTCGACAACCCACACCGCATCCACCGTCTCTGCCAGTCCGCCTTCCAGCAGCTTGATGGCCTCGATGACGACCACGCGTTGCTTGGAACGTGACACCAGGGTGCCAATCGCCTGCCGTACAATGGGGTGCACAATCGATTCCAGCTTTTCCAGCGCCACCGGGTTGGAAAATACGATCTGCCCCAGTAATGCCCGGTTAATACGTTTGTCTGGCCCCAGGATAAACTGCCCGAAGGTTTCGACAACAGGTTTGTATGCAGGTGCGCCCGGCTGCATCGCCTGATGGGTTAATCCGTCGGCATCAATTGTATATGCGCCGAGGTGTTGCAGCATTTGCCGCACGACACTTTTGCCGACAGCAATGTTTCCCGTGAGGCCAATCACGTATTTGTTGGGCCAACGACTCACGGTGGCACCTCCAGATAATGTACTGCCCGAATAATGGACAATGAGTTCAGACTATTATTTCTTATTGTAGCCTGAATTTATTTCAAACGGCAAACCAAATTGTGTGAATTATCTTAATGGTCAGGCGCGTGTTGGCATGGGTTCGGAAACCAGTTCAACCGTTTCGCGCTGCTGTTTGGGCAGGGCCAGTGCCAGCAGACTGGCGACCACGATCGCCCCGGCCACCACCTGAAACGCGACCGGCAGTCCGATGGTTTCCGCCATCCAGCCGATCAGGAAATTGCCGAGCGCCCCCATGCCAAAGATGAGGCCCAGAATCAGGCCGGAGGCCAACGCCCGGCTGCCCGGCAGCAGGTCCTGCGCCAGCACCACGATGATGCTGTGCGAGGCACCGCTGAGTGCCCCCGCAGCAATCGCCAGCACGAATGCCAGCGCGCCATCAACCGCCGGCAGGAAGAAAAACGCCGGGGCAGACGCCATCATGCTGATGCCGATAATCCAGCGGCGGTCAAAGTGATCGGCAAGGTTGCCGAACAACACGCCCGCGATGCCCGACCCGACCCAGAATGAACTGGTGATCAGGCCATATTCCGCCGGGCTCCAGCCTTTGTCCTGGAACAACACGGGAATAAAATTGACCACGCCGGGCTGGGCGAGGCTGCGCAGTGTCACCATCGAGATCAGAACGGCGAAGGCCAGCAGCGGAATGGTGGCGGATGGCGAAGCGGATTTGGGCAGGGCGTCTTCGATGGCTTTTTGCTGCCGGTGTTTGCGGTTGCCCGGAATGCTGAGGAACATCAACCCGATGACCGGCAGCGCCACCAGCCCGACGAGCAGCACAGGCGACAGGGTGCCATGTTCGGTCAGCGTTCCCTTGAAGGCCGGGCCGAGCGGGTCGGTAAAGACATAGTTAAACGTCGCGGCATGGTCCAGCAGGCGGCCTGCCAGCGCCGGGCCCAGCGCCAGCCCCAGCTGCCCCATCAGGAAAAAGTAGGACATGTTGCTGGCCGCATGGGTTTTGTCACTTTCGGCGGCATATTTCGACCCAACAGGGTGGAACGCGCCGCTGCCCACTGCCGGCACCACAAAGGCGAGGACCATCAGGGGCAGGATGCCACTTTCTGCCGCCAGCATCGCCAGGGTAAACACGCCCACGGTCCAGGTTACACCCCCGGCCCCCAGCCAGCGCCCGCCATTGCGGTCTGCCAGCAGGCCAAACACCGGCTGCGTGAGCGAACCCACCAGCGCCGAAATGCCCAGAATGACGCCGATCTGCCCTTTGCTCAGCGGCAGAATATTGACACTGATGAATGCCAGCAGAACGGTCGCCATGCTCATGAAGGTGTCGTTGATAAAGTGTCCCAGCGAGACCGCCCAGAACAGCCGGTTACGGGGGATGTGCATCATATGAGGAGTGTGCCTTTAACATCTATTTGCATGAGGAATGATGCTATAACGCCTGCCGGATGTCAACCGCAATGGTCGCTGGTGGAATCCTCAATCATTAGGGGAGCGTGGTGCTGAAGGTCGGGGTAAACTAGAGATTAGTACGCTATCCACATGGAAGAATCCTATGAGAGCCGGAACCATCATCGTGATTATTTTTGTGCTGGTCGCTGCCGCTGTTGTCGGCGTGAGCCAGTTCCTGCAAAACCAGCCGCCTGCCGAATTTACGGTCGTGGTCAACCCGCTGGCAGAGGACTGGTTGCGCGATGCGGTGGCCCGCTTTAACGATTCGCAGCCGGTGGTCAACGCTACCCAGCGCATTCGTTTTAACGTCACGGTGATGGATGATATAGCGATCTGGCAAAACACGCCGAATTTTACATTGGAAAATCACCCGGCTGCGTGGCTGGCGTCGTCTGGCGCATCTGTTACCTACGCCGAACGGTTTGATCCGCTGATTCCATCGCTGGCACGTACACCGCTGGTATGGGGTGGTTACACCAGTCGGGTCGATGTAGCGACGGATGAAGGCGCTATGCCGTTCGATTGGCAGGCCGTGCAGCAGGTGGCTGACGCTGAAGCCTGGTCGAGCGCCGGTGGTCCGCGCAACTGGCAGTTCCTCAAGCTGGCGTTCCCCAAGGCTGACATGAACATGAGTGGGCTGGCGGTGCTGTTCAGCGGTACGGCCACCTATGCCGAAAACGGCGATATTTCTGGCGGGGCAACGCGCGATGGCGCCTTTCGTAACTGGATGGCGCCCATGATCGATGCGGTTCCCAATTTTCAGACACTGGGCACAGACCCCGCCGCCGCGATGACACGTGGCCCTTCGACAGCGGAGATGGCCCTGCTGCCCGAAAGCCAATGGCTCAATAACCTGCGTGGTCTGATCGACGAGGGGGGTGACAGCTTCATTTTCAGTTATCCCGCTTATCAGTTCGAGCTTGATTTTCCGCTGGCAAGATGGCGCAGCCCGGCGAGTGAGATCGAGCCGCTGGCAGTGCAGGCGCTGGCGGACTGGCTGGCGCAGCCGGAACAGCAGAACCGTGCTGTGGCGCATGGTTTGCGACCCCCAACCAGCGAGCCGGATGAAACCGCATCGTTGTTTGCCGCCGCAGCACCTTATGGCATTGTGCTGGAACCGGCTGGAAGCACGCCGGTACAGGCCCCATCGCGCACCGAAGCCGCCGCGTTGTTGCAGTGGTTTACCAATACGGCGCGTTAAACCTGTCCCTGTGACCAGTATCGACCGGGTATTGCCCTGTGTTAGGATGTGGGCATCCGACAGCAAGTCAGGAGTTGTTGTGATGGCCCATTATCTTGTGAAGGCGCGCCCGCCGGAAAATCTGGAGGCCCTGCGCCAGCGCCTCGACAGCGGCGAAATTAACGCCTTGCAACCCTTCGGCCACGAGATGAACCGCGTGCTGCTGGATGCGCGCATTACGCCGGATGGCTGGGCGATGTGGGAAGAAACCTGCTACTGCACACCACCTCTCAAGCAGGAACGCAGCGTGCTGGATGAGCACTTTACCGACCTGACCACCCAAACCGTCACATCCGGCGAGGGCTGGGCGCAGATCGATAACCTACCCTCTCTGTGGGGGTGAGTCAGTCGCTTACGCAGACTCATGCGAGCGAAGTAAGTGGCTGTAAGGTGGTGTCCTAGAACCAGTCCCAGGGGGCGATCATCGCTGTGCGAGGCGGAAACAAACGCTCCAGCAGGTGGGTGGCGTCGGCATGAAAATCCAGTTGACTGGCAGGCAGCGTGCCGAACATCAGCCGCAGAAAATCGCCCGGTTCGATCTGGACGTTGGTTGAATCCTGCCCGCGCAGCCCGATATGGACCGCATCCGGCTGAATATCAAAGATCAGGCCACGCCCGTCCAGCCCGGCCCGCTGCATCATCTCCGGCAGCATGATGTCGCGCAAGCCGACCGGGTCCACGATACGCCCCATCCAGTGCCCATTTGGGACATAGCGCGTGTGCAGGGTTGTGGTTAACCAGCGGCGTGCCGTAAAGACCAACCGGTCGTCCGGCGGCACCACCAGCGAGACCGTTTCTCGATTGTGCGCCAGATAGGCCCGCCCAATTTCGGCAATCGCCGTCAGGGCAGCGGCCTCGGTTTCGGCCACAACCTCCAGGACTTCATCCGCGCCGACATAATAACCCACCATGCACCCGGTGCGGTCCTCAATCACGCGCATACTGGGCAGCGGCATGGTTTCCAACCGCCAGTGCCAGAGGGCATGGCTGCGGACGATGGCCACACGATGACCCCAGCACCGGTCATACAGGTCGCCCATCGCCTGCGCATCCGCAATGGATGCCGGACGCGATTGCAGCGGAGCATCCAACGCTGCCGCTGCTTCGGCGGAAAATTCCAGCGATGACCCCGGCCATACCGTATGGTAACCAAACTGGTGATAAAAACCGGGGATACCGTCGAGCAGCGAAATGTGATCGCCACGTGCCTGCATATAGTGGATCGCGTCCTGCAACACAGCAGCAGCCAGCCCCTGTTTGCGCCATGCCGGGTCGGTACAGACAGCCCCAAGGCCGCCGACACGCAGTTCGACACTGCCGTAACGCAGCCGCAGTGGCAGCGCCACCACATGGGCGGCAACCTGATCACCTTTTAGAGCGATACGATGCCAGTCAAAGGCAAAGCCGGGCAGACTCAGGTAACGGTTGGCGCGATCCATACGCGCCGCTTCATCGGGAAGATTGCCGCGCGAAAAGATATGCGCAGCCAGTTCTCGGGCAGCAAAATACTCTTCCCGGTTTTCGACGGGCTTCACGACTATGGTTGACATCATCTCGCGCCTAGCTCACCTGTGGCAGCGAAAGCTGGTTGACCGGATCACCCAGGCGCGTGACATTGATCAGCGGGGCAAAAATCCACCCATCCTGCGGGATATTGCTGCCCGGTGGCGCAACCCGGATTTTCACCCAGGTGCCATCAAAGTTGCGGCCCAGCACTTCCACTTCGGTGCCGTTTTCGATCTGCATCACGACATTAGCCCCGTTGGAGGGTTGGCGGCGCACATTGGCAATGCTGACATCGGAAATAATGGTGATGGTTCCGACATACAGGCGTTCCTGCGGCAGCCCCCGGCCAAAATCGCGGATTTCCAATGCCCGGATAGGCGGCTCGCCGGATGGCTGGCCGATCAGCACGAAGGTGTGAACCATGCCGGGCAGCAGTTGATGGTTGGTCAGGCTGACAATATCGCTGCTGGTGCCGGCGACAAATTCAAGTTCTTCATACAAGCCTGCCGGTACTTCATTTTCGTTGGCCTCTGCGCCGTAAAGGACCGGCTCAACCAGACGAACGGGGGGCTGTGGTGCCGGTGTTGGCCCCGTACCCGGTGTGGGTGTCGGCAGGCTTGGGTCCGGCGGGTAGCTGGAGGCGAACATGCTGATTTCCAGCGCGCCGTCGATGGTATGCAGCACCCGTACCCGTGCCGCACCGCGCGGTGTCTGGGCGATGTTGTCCGGCAGCAGCACCAGCGTGGCCGTGTTGTCTCCCAGATTAAAGGTCCGGGCAGGGCCGGTGGCTGGACCCGTGTTGACTACCGCCTGTTCCTGCACCTGTGTCAGCTCCAGCGATGCCACTTCCTGACCGGTGGCATTCATCAGCAGCAGCGACCAGTGTGGCTGGGTGCGGTTCCGCTGGGTGATGTCGAATTCGGCTGTCACCAACGGTTCCGAATCGGGCGCGGCATCACGGCGGCGCAGTTCGATCAGGTGGCTGTAGGTGGGCAGACCGATATATTCGGTGTACTGACCATAACTCAGGCGCGGCACGATCAAACGGTTATCGATGTACACATCCACGACGGCGGTGCTGTGCGCGGTATGGATCAGCCGCAGTTCGATGCTGTCATCAGTCGGCTGGACAGGCGCGCTGACGACGAACATGCGCGGGCGGCTGGTCAGTTCCCGCACCAGCGGCACCGTGACGCCCGGCAAAGGCCGAATATCGGGCACGATGATGAGGGTGTAGTGTACATTCCCCTGAAAGACCTGTTCTCCGGCGAATGCCAGACGCGGCAGTTCCGGGCTATCAGCATCAACCACCGTCAGCGAGTAGACACCCGCATTGATGTCAATATCGCCATACGGCTGTTCAAGGCTGATTTCGTGCAGCAATGAAGCCCGCGATGGATACGCAATGCTCAGGTTGCCGGGGGTGCCGGGCGCCAGATGCAGCGCGGTCAGGCGGGTTTTACCCAGCTGCACCGGACTGCGATTATCATCCAGCACCATGATCTGGCCGGACTGCGCCAGCGCCGGACGACGCGCGTTGACGACATCATTGGCGGTGTCTGCGCCCGGTGTGGCAAACTGGGTCTGATACACGACCGCCGTTTTGCTGTGATTGGTCGGCAAATCTATCAGGAAATCAGCGATTGGCACGATCAGCGGGTCGGCACCGGCAGGGTACACGGTAATCATATAGCGCCCCGGTGGCAGCGCCAGATAGGGCGTTGCGGTTTCTGGCGCCAGTTGTGTGCCAATGAGGCGGTCATTCAGATAAACATCGACCGGGCCAATCCCGACCAGTGCGTTGATCACCCGCAGTTCCCCGCTGAGTTCCAGCGTGTTGTCCTGCGGATCGACCTGCGCCAGCACGGTGCCAGCAGCGATTATGGTAAACAGCGTAAGCAGCAATAAAGCCTTGCGCATGGGTTTCTTATCCTTCATTACGGCTGTGGCGTTGACGATGGCGCAATCTGCGGATCAGCCACAATGAAAGCCGCAACCGCTTCTTGCTGGGCGCCACCACTCCGGCAGTCGACGCAGACACGCACGACATGGGGGCCGGGTGAAATGTTCGATGGCAGTTGTACCGTCAATGCGATTTCGCCCCGTGTATTGACCTGCCCACTTAACATCGTTGGCTCGGAGTCCAGGTTGATGGTATAGCGTGAATCTGGCGCGAAATTCTCGCCAAACAGGATGAATGATTCGCGCACAGTGGCCGGTGGTGCCGGGTCCACTTGCACCGACGGCAGTTTGACTCGCGGCGTATTCGTTGGGCGCGGCGTATTGGTCGGCACGGGCGAGATCGTGGGCGTGGGCGAGCGCGGCGCACTCACTGTTGCGGTTTCATCTGGTGCCGCCGCAGTCAGGGTAGCATTGACGATTGCCTGGACGATTTCCGGATCACCCTGCCGCGAGCCGAGAATAGAGATCTGCGGGCTGGGTTCCATCATCAGCAGACGGGTCGCCCCAACGCCCGTTCCCGGCACAACCAGCAGGTCATAAACCCCGCCGGGCAGCATGGCCTGCCGCTGCAAGGTCGCCTGTACACCGCCGCTGGATGACAAGACCACTCTCAGGTCAAAAATATTGGCCGCCCGCGTGACATAATTCGACGCTTCGCCGAAGCTGACATTGCGGATGATGCGCGACCAGCTCAGGTCTGTCTCGGCAACTTGCGGTACGCCAATAGGATTATCGATCTGGCGCGGATTGGTCGCCCGAATTTCAAGGTCAAGTGTCTGGGTCGCCCCGGTCAGCGCGTGAATGAGGCGGATATTGGACAAAACCGGCGATGACGGCGCATCTTTCACATACAGGAGCGCTTCGACAGTGGTGGGCCGAGCGGCTTGCAGGTCGATCTGCTCTTCTGGCAGGTCGGATATCACCACATATTTGTCGGCGCGAACTTCATTTTCGTTCCATGGCCCCAGGCTGGTGACCAGGATGTCGCGGTCCTGCGTATCGAGCACGACCAGGCTGCCGCTTTGCCGCGAAATCGGCAGTGCAACGGTTGATTCGCCAACTGGCAGATTCAACGCAAAGCGAACGTTGTTATACAGAATGCTGATCGCGCCAGCACGTGGTGCCGCGTTGATAAACTGAATTGGCGTATCTGTACGCGACATGCGCGTGCCACTTTCAAAAACCAGCAACTCGGTCGCGAAGGTCTGAAGCTGGTAGTTGACGCTTGGGATAAAGAGAAGCAGGTAGTTGGTGTGGCTGGTCAGTTCCACATTGACGGCTGGTACCACCACCTGTTCAGGGGACTCCGTGTCGACCAGTTCGATATTCAGGCTGCCCACCGGCATGTCAAATGGTCCGATTGTGTCACCGGGCGCAAAGTTACGGGCAAGGGTCATATCGCGGCCCGGTTCAAGGGCATCGACCCGGATCAGGTTGCCGTTGGCATGCGCGATCGTGAAACGTGCCTGCCCGGTTTCCAGGGAGGAGATATCTTCTTCAATCACCATCCCTTCCAGATCCTCACCCGTGTGAATAAGGGCCAGTGTAATGCTGCTGCCCGGCGTCACTTCGACCAGTTGATCAATAAGTGGCGCCTGCATGTTGACAAGCTCGGTATTATTGATGGGGTCATTCTGGCGGGTTGCCGGTGGGACCAGCATGACTCGTACGGTCCGCGCCCCGCTGACGGCAATGAACGGCGTCGATTCGCCCAGGTTCAGCCCGAATGCAATCGGCATGTCGTCGATAAAGACATCGACCGGTACAGAGTTATTCGTGCGCCACGCATGGACAACCCGGATCTGCCCGTCCACTTGCTCGACATCGCTGGAAGGCGTGTTGGTTGGGAACAGGGTGGGCGATGGCGTAAAAGTAGGCAGGGGCGTGGGGGTCGAAGTGGGCGAAACGTAAGTCGTCGCCGTGGGCGGTAGTGGCGTTGGTGTGATCGTCGGGCTTGCCGTTGGGGTGAGCGTGATTCCGGCGTCAGCCAACGCTGTCTCGGTGAGCGCCACGCTGGAAGACGCTGTGCCTGTCAGTGCATCCGCAACCGCATTGTTCATCATATCGGCATCGATGACGGTAACGGCGACCTGTACCTGAGGAGAAACGGGTACGGTAGGCACACAGGCGAAACTGACCAACCCAACTAACAGCGTTAACAACAGTCCTGTTTTTGTTCTCAAGATGCAATTCCTACAATATTTGAAGCCCGATAAACACGGTATCACCAGGGCGCAGGCCGCGTTGGGCCAACATCGGATTATCTGCCTGAAGCTGTTCCAGGGGCACCCGGTTACGGTCAGCAAGGCTTTCCAAAGTATCGCCTTGCTCGGCGGTATAGACGACAATCGTCCGCAGTGGCTCCAGCTCTTGCAAGCCAACTGGCACGACAATCGTTTCGCCATTGCCCGTCACGACATCAGCGCCCAGGCTGTTGACCACCTGAAGAATTTCGAGCGTGGTGCCGTGTTGCGCTGCCAGCGCTTCCAGGTCCTCGTTTTGACCGAGTCGAACAATGCGAAAGACGTTACCCGGCGCTTCGGCGGTGCGTGTAACATCAAAAACGGCGCTTTGTACCGCCGTGGCTACAGCAGCAGTTATCTGTAAATGATAATGCTCCACATTGGATTCATAATCGCGGTAGCTGATGTAATAGAAAATCGCGGCGGCGATGCCCAGGGCGACAGCAATGGTTAACAGAATGCGCAAACGATAATAGAGTCGATACATGCCTTATCTCACAGGTTGCACTGCCCCATCATTCTGAACACAATTCCTAAAGCTGTCAATTCTTCAATTGTCATACAAGGGAATTGCAAGGTCTTTTTTCCAACATTTTAATGACTCATACGCTATGATACAGAAAAAGTCAGGAGACGCATTTTGCTCTTAATTGCCCGTGCACCCGTTCGGATCAGCTTTGGCGGCGGCGGTACCGACCTCCCCGCCTACTTCAATCAATTTGGTGGTGCTGTCCTCAACACCGCAATCAATCGTTACGTATATGCCATCATGTCCAGCGGCGCAACTGAAGCCCTGCAAGTGATCTCGTCGGACTTTCGTGTTTTTTATCGCCACACCGGCGCGGCAGAGATGACAGCCGACGGTGAGTTGGGTTTGGCGAAAGCCGTGCTGCGAGAATTTGGCGACTATGAAGGCATTGATTTGTTCCTGTCGTCCCAGGTGCCGCCGGGAACCGGGCTGGGGTCGTCGGGCGCGGTCGCAGTCTGTATGGTGGCGGCGCTGGCGGCGTGGCAGGGGCGTACCCTGTCCAAGATTGATATGGCCGAGATGGCGTGTGATATTGGCATCAATAAGATGAAGCTCCCCAGCGGCAAACAGGATGAGTATGGCTCGGCGATGGGCGGGCTGAACCAGATTGTGTTTACCAAAGACGAAACCCGCGTCCATCCGCTTGACCTGCCTTCAACGGTTATGGAAAGCCTTCAGCAGCGGGTGATGCTTTTCTTCACCGGCAAATCCCGCAATTCTGGCGACATCCTGAAAAAACAATCGAACGCCAGCCAGGATAAGGACCCCGCTACGCTGGAGCGCATGCACCAGATCAAGGCCCTTGGCCAGCAAATGGTCGAGGCCCTCCAGCGGCATGATCTGGATTCCTTTGGCGATCTGCTGCACCAATCGTGGCTGCAAAAACGCGGTGTCGTCAACAGCATCAGCAACGATCTGATCGACCAGGCCTACGCCGCTGCGCGCGATCATGGGGCGCTGGGTGGCAAGATCGCCGGGGCGGGCGGGGGTGGCTTTATGATGCTTTACTGTCATGAAGACAAGCAGCCTGTGGTCACCGAAACCTTGCAGGCGATGGGCCTCAGTCGCATGGATTTCCGGTTTGACTTCGAAGGGCCACAGATTTTGTTGCATAACCGCTAACATCGTTTGTGAATTTTTCGTGAAAATCTCATAGAAAACGGCTTGTTAGGCTCATGTTTGGACTGCGCAAGGCGCGAACGCTATGGTAATAGCATCGAACCGAGTGCGGTTTGTTTTCATTGCAGACATTATTCAGGAGTCGTTTTCGCTAATGGATATTCGTCAATACTTTGCCACTGTTCAGGCCGTTATTGATACGGTTCCTTATGCAGCCGTCGATGCTGTTGTCGACGCACTGATGCAAGCCGCGCAGTCGGGGAATACCGTTTACATTTTCGGCAATGGCGGCGGCGCTGCAACCGCCACCCATTTCGGCTGTGATCTGGCGAAGCGCACCAATGTCGATGGTCAGCCGCGTTTCCGTGTGATCAGCCTGACGGATAACAACGCGCTGATGACCGCCCTCAGCAATGACATCAGCTACGACCAGGTTTTTGCCGAACAGCTTGAGCCGTTGGTCCGTGCTGGCGATGTGGTGATCGGCATCAGCGGCAGCGGTAACAGCCGCAATGTCCTCAATGCCATCACCGTCGCGCATGATGCCGGTGCTGTGACCGTTGGCTTCAGCGGTTTTGACGGTGGCAAGCTGGATGCAATGGTGGACCTGCCAGTACATGTGAACCACAACGATATGGCCATGGTGGAAGATATCCACCTGATGCTGGAACACGCCATTTGCGAGAAGCTGCGGGCGCTGCGTCTGGCAGCAGCCGAAATGCCGGTCGTTGCCGAATTAAACGCTTAAGGATAGTGCGATGGCCGTGGCCGCAACCGGGGCGATTTTTCTGGATCGTGACGGGGTGATTAATGAAAATCGCCCTGATCACGTCAAATGCTGGGAAGAATTTGACTGGCTGCCGAATGTGCTGACGAGTATTCGCCAGCTCACCGAAACCGGGCTGCCGATCTTCGTAGTGACCAATCAGGCCATCGTCAATCGCGGCACAATCTCCGAAATGACGCTGTACGACATTCATACCCGGATGCTGTCGCTGGTGAATCAGGCCGGTGGACATATCGAAAAAGTTTACTATTGCCCACACGACAAGCAAGAAAACTGCACGTGCCGCAAGCCGCAGCCGGGCATGTTGAAGCTGGCCGCCGAAGAACATAACATCGACCTGACGAAAAGCTTTATCGTGGGCGATGCCTGGACGGATATGGAAGCCGGGCTTGCTGTGGGGGCGACGGGTATTCTGGTGATGACCGGGCGCGGGCGTGGGCAGGGCAATTTTGCGCGCCTTCTCGCGCATGCTGCGGTACGCATCGGCGCGGCCTGTGATCTGGCAGACGCCACGACCATTATCCTGAATGTGCTCAACGGCGAACCCATGACGGCGACACCGCGTTTGCGGCGTGCCTTCCATATGGCGCTCTCGCCCAACGAACTGACCGTGCTATAACGTTGACAGTCACACCTCATCTGCTCGCTTTCAATCGGGATTAAGTCGATGCTCCGCGAATTAAACTATTACCTCAAAAGCCAGTCCACCAGCCTGCCGCGTTACATCCTGGAGCAGAGTGTAATGACGCTGCTGGGTGGGCTGCCGAGCCTGATTGGTGTGGGGCTGCGGGGTATCGCCTACAAGCTGCTGCTGAAAGCCGATGGTGTGCCGCTGATCGAGCATAACGTGCGTTTGTTGTGCCCGGCCAATATCCGGCTGGGGAAGCAGGTTTATCTCGACAGCCATGTGTATCTGCACGCGCTCCCTTCTGGCATCAGCATTGGCGAAGGCACCAGCCTGATGCACGGCACCATCTTTCATGTATTCAATTATCGCAATATGCCCCAGGCTGGCATTCGTGTCGGCAAAAACTGCTTTTTTGGCGAGTACACCTGCATTCGTGGGCAAGGCGGAGTCTCCATTGGTGATGGTGTCTATACCGGCACGCAGGTTCAGATCGCGGCTGTGAACCATGTCTACAGCGACCCGGACAAAATGATCAAGGATCAGGGCATCACGGCTGAAGGCATCACCATCGAAGATGATGTATGGCTCGGCTCCAATGTGGTCGTCGTCGACGGTGTCACCATTGGCAAAGGTTGTGTAGTCGGCGCGGGCGCCGTGGTCACCAAAAATCTGCCGCCCTACAGCGTGGCTGTTGGAATGCCGGCCCGGGTCATCAAGAACCGGCAGAATGCCGATGCCGTGAAACAGCAGGTCGCCGCCCAGGTCCATTATGGTGATCTGGAGCAGATGCGCTCGTAAGTCGCCTAACGGGCGTTTTGAACTTTTACATTGCCATACCTCTGCAAGCTCACCTTACAAACATCAAATCCCCTCAATTAAATAAATCCGTATCAACGAAATTCTGTTAGGCCGGGGTTTAGGACTGCGTTAGGCGTGCATGGCAAGGTAGAAACACTTCGCAACACAAGTATGAGGGTTGGAACAACATGAATGTCCTGTCGGTGGTTATCCCCGCTTATAACGAGGAGTCAGGCGTTGCCGAGGTCATCGAGCGCGTGCTGACTGTCGAACCGGAACTGAAAAAAGCCGGTCTGGATGGGCTCGAACTTATCATTGTGGACGATTGCTCCAAAGATCGTACCGCCGAAATTGTCGCCAGCTACGCTGATAGGGGCGTACGCCTGATCCGCCATAAAGTGAATCGCAACTATGGTGGCGCACTGAAAACCGGGTTCCAGCACGCAAAGGGCGATTATCTGGCATTCATGGATGCCGATGGTACTTATCCTCCCGAATATTATCCGCAGATGTTCAGCGCGCTGAAGGCTCAGAACGCCGACCTGGTGATTGGGTCGCGTATGGCAGGCATCGAAAGTCAGATGCCCCTGACCCGCCGCGTGGGCAACACCATTTTTGCTGGCCTCATCAGCGCGATTGCGCACACCCGCATCACCGACAGCGCCAGCGGCCAGCGTATTCTCAAGCGGCAGGTGCTGGAAAAGCTCTATCCGCTGCCGGATGGTCTGAACTTCACGCCGGTGATGAGCACCCGTGCGCTGCACGAAGACATCAAAATGATCGAAGTGCCGATCAAGTATGAAGAACGCGATGGCGAGAGCAAGCTGAGCGTTGTGAACGACGGGCTGCGTTTCCTGTTCAGCATTCTGGGCACGGCAGCTGTTTACAACCCGGTTCGCCTGTTGGGTGCGCTTTCGCTGGGCGCGGTGGCGCTGGCTGGTCTGGCAATCCTGCCCTGGCTGCTGGCTGTTTCGAACGGTATTGATGATCGCAGCGGCTATGCCAACCTGCTGTTTGTAGCGATGACGCTCTCGATCGTGGCGGTCAACCTGTTCAGTATTGGTACGGTCTTTAATTACATCGTGTCGTTGTTCCACCGCCGCCCGATCCGGCAGGGGTTGTTTGGTCGCCCGGTCTTCCGGCAGCCGCTGGAACATCGTTTTGGCTCATTTGGTGTGGCGCTGCTGGTGGTCGGTGTGGTGATGTTCGGTGTCGCCGCGTCTGTGGGTGGGGCGGAACCGGCCTGGTTCCTGCTCGTACCGAGCGCAATGTTTGTCATGACTGGTATTCAACTGCTGACAAGCTGGCTGCTGGTATACCTGCTGACTGAACTGAGCAAGCGTGAATTAAAAGCCGAGGCCGACCTGGGCATGAACAACAACATTATTGAAGACGAAACGCTTATCATGCCGGTAGGCGACAAGGCGCTGGTCTAGGCGCCTTCTGAGGAGGAATCATGGCTGACACAAGTAAGTTCACCAATTCGATGTATGACGCTGCCCGTAAAGCCGCTTTCCGCAATCCCGGTGGCTACGCTGGCGGCGAGATGACTGGCAGCAAAGAACTGCCGGAGCCGCTTCGCGAAAACCTGGGGACGCGCCGCGTACCCAAAGTATCCAATGTGCGCTTTCCGGATGCGGACCCCATTGTGGGGCGCTTCATCGAGGAAAACGAAAAACATAAGGTAGATGTTCTGCTGGTGAACCCGCCAGCGCCGGATGGCCGCAGCATCTGGATCCGGACTCAGCACCGGGTGGGCCGCCGCAGCCGCGAGAACATGATCTGGGGTCAGGTTGAACTGGCGCAGATGGCCGCGATCCTGTACCCGGATTACGAAGTGGCGATTATCGACGCCATTGCCGAGCGCATGACCTGGGCCGAATTCGAGGCCAAGCTCAACGAGCTGAAACCGCGCTTTTACGTGACGCACGTCACCGCGCCAACGCTGACCAACGATATGTTTGGCTGCTTTCTGGCCAAGTCGCTTGGGGCGACGACAATTACGTTCGGGACCCACGTGACGCCGCTGGCGGTCGAAACCATGCGCCCGCATCCGGCGCTGGATTATATCCTGCGTGGCGAGCCAGACCTGACCCTGCGTGAAGTGGTCGATACCACCAATGGCCGGACGGAATTCAGCGCAGAAATTGAGCATCTGTACCGCAGCACCGACCCGGAATGGGAACCCAAAGCCGCGGAGATCGACCTGGGGACCGGCCATTACGACATGCATCATGTCAAGGGGCTGGTGTGGCGTCATAAGGGCGAAATTATCCGCAACCCGGACCGCCCGTTTATTCCCAACCTTGATGATCTGCCACTGCCCATGCATCACCTGCTGCCGCTGGACCAGTACCGTACGCCGGTGCTGCGTGGCTCCTACCAGTTTATCGTCACCAGCCGGGGCTGCTCGGCAGGCTGCATCTACTGCATCAAGCATGTGAGTTATCAGCATGCCCTGCGTCTGCGCAGCCCGGAAAACATCATGGCGGAAATTCGGATGCTGCACGAACTCGGCGTCCGCGATATTCACATGTATGCCGACCTGTTCACCATCAACCGCGATCAGGTGATGGGTATCTGCGATGAGATGATCAAGGCCGACCTGGGCCTGAAGTTCACCTGCAACAGCCGCGTCGATTACGTCGACGAAGAACTGCTGAAAAAGATGGCGCAGGCTGGTTGCGATACGATCTCCTGGGGTATCGAAAGCGCGAACGAGGAAATCCTCAAAAATGCGCGCAAGGGGACTACCGCAGAACGCGCTCGCCGCAGCCTGTCCTGGTCGAAGAAGTACGGCATTCGTAACTTCGGCTACTTCATCATTGGGCTGCCCGGCGAAACCCGTGAATCAATCCAGGAGACGATCACCTTCAGCAAGCAGCTGCCGCTTGATCTGGCTATCTTCCATATCGCTGCGCCGTATCCCGGTACACCGTTCTTCTTCCAGGTGATGGAGAACAACTGGTTCAAGCCGGGCACGAAGTGGGAACAGGTCGATATGGACAAATCAACCGTTTTGCAATACGCGAATCTCAGTGCCGAAGACCTCCAGAAAGAGGCTCAACGCGCAACCCGCGAATGGATGTTCCGACCCGGTCCTATCCTCACGTTCGCCCGTTCGATGACCAACGTGGCCTCGATCAAATCGCTGCTCAACATCGGCTTTCAACAGGCACGCTGGGCCTTGTTCCCCAACGCTGCTCACTGAGATTACCAACCCTCCACTATGCAAACGTCGGCCAAACCGCCGGCGTTTGCGCTTTCTGGTAGAATCAACACAAATAGAATTGGAGAAAATTATGACGAGAAGCCTTGCTTTGATTCTGATCGGCTTATTGCTGGTAATCGTGGCCCCGGCTTTTGCACAGGAGGATACGCTGACGTGTCCGGCATTAGCGGAGCAGGCGGCGCAAAGCGTGCGGACATCGTGCGCGATGATGGGCGAGAGCCAGCTTTGTTATGGGCACGAGGACGTTACGGCGATCACAAGCAGTAATCTCGATTTTGTGTCGCCCGGCATGATGGCCGACACCGGCGAGGTTGAACTGGTCAGCACTGGCGCATTCGATCCTGAAAACGGCACCTGGGGGATAGCGGTGATTCGCTTGCAGCTGGACCCTGCCTCAATGGAACAGACACAGGTCCTTGTTTTTGGCGACACCGTGCTGCGCAATGAGGCATTTGGGGCTGATGGTTCCGGCTTTGAAGTCTCGGTAGCTGGTGGCGCGAATCTGCGTTCTGGCCCTTCGACGCAGGATGCCATTGTCGGTGGTTTAGCTGCCGGGCAGACGGTTCTGGCCAATGGCCGCAGCGACGACGGGACATGGCTGCGCGTCCAGCCGGAAGATGGGGACAGCGGTTGGCTGTTTGCCGAACTGGCGACCACGGACGAGGATGTGATGGGCCTGGACGTCGTGACCGAACTCGAAACTGATTCTCAGGTTTCGCTGCAAAATGTTTTCCTGAATACTGCGGGCAGCGACCTCGACTGCGCTGAGGCCCAGGCAAACGGTATTCTCGTCCAGTCGCCGCCGGATGCAGACCCGATCACCCTGGTGATTAACGGTGCGGTGCTGACGCTGGATGGTACTGTTTTTGCTCAGTCGGGCGATCAACTGACGATTCAGATGCTGGAAGGCACCGGCTCGATCTTGGCGGCGGATGAAACACAGCCGCTGTTCCCCGGCAGTCAGGTCAGGGTGCCATTGGACGATGATGGTTCGGTTGCGGATGTTCCCGGCGCACCGGAAGCATACGACGAAGACCTGCTGCATGCCCTGCCGCTGAATCTGCTGGGGCGGTCTGTGACGATTGTCCCGGCGCTGACTGAGGAAGCGCTGGCGAATATTGGCACCTGTACCGTGACGACAAACACCAATGTCAACCTGCGGCAAGGGCCGGGCACGAACTTTGCACTGGCCGGTAATCTCGAAGCCGACGCGACCGCCAGTGTCATCGGGCAGGCACTCGGTACGGACCAGATCACCTGGTGGCAGCTTGCGGATGCATCGTGGGTGCGGTCCGATATTGTCACCAGCCGTGAAGGCTGCGAATCGGTCCCGGTTGTCGAGGCACCATCGGCCCCGGCTGCTGCTCAGGTGGCGACGATCAGTTACCGGATTGACCAGTGCGGCAGCCCCGGTCGCGGAATCGAAGCGGGCGACGTGGTGAATGTGTACATGGCGGGCGGAACCTGGCCCACCCAGGCCGAAGCGCGCCAGAACGCCAGCAATCATTCTGGCACGATTACGGTCAATGGCACCGCGTTGTCGACATTTGCGGGGCAGCATCAGTGGGGCGAAAACGACTGGGGCGTAAAGGTGCAGGCGAACTGGGTTGCGTCCTCCGGGACACACACGGTCATCGGCACCTCGACCATCAACGACGGTGGCACCTGCACGATCACCGTCCCATAACGGTAGCATCTGGCGTTGCTGGCAAGGCGTCTGACAGATGGTTCCTTGCCAGCGGCGCTATTCGAGAATCTGCCCAAAGGCGATGTCGTGATCGTCAAGGTCCTGCACGCCGAATTCCTTAACGCCGTAATTCTTGACTCCCAGCGTGTAGTCGATGATCGCGCCGCTGGCCTGCATTTCCGCATAGATGGCGTCCACATCATCGACCCAGAAGTAAAGGTCCCACATTTTGTCGACGACGGTCCAGTTCGGGACCACTTTGGCCGCGTCCTCTACCTGGCTGAGCATGACTGAGCAGCCATCACGCTGCACAATGGCAAAGTTCGGCGGATCGCCCCACAGCCGGTCATACTGAAAGCCCAGTTTGTCACGATAGTAGTTTGCTGCTTTGACCACATCGGCCACCAGCAGCACGCCTGCCTGTCCGACAATTTTCCCTGTCATGCGTTACTGCTCCCAGTTATAGAAGATAAAGTCCTGAGCAACGGTTTCGCCACCGACCTGATGGATGAGCGACAGGGTTTGTGCGCGATGGTCGGTGCCGTGATTGAGGATTTGCGCCAGCGCCTGCCATATCGGCGTGACCCGGCGGGCGTTGCCATTGATGCTGGTATAGGTGATGTCCCGGCTTAAATCTGCGTCGTTGAGTCCCGCAACAAAGGCCTGCCACTCGGTGGTGAGTTCGTCCCACGCGGGGCGCAGGGCTGCCGGATTCGGGTAATCCTGGCTCGATGGGAAAACAGGGTTGGCTTCTTCGCGCACCCGGCCCAGCCACAATCGCTCGGCACCGTAGGTATGCACCAGCTGATCGTGTACCGAGCCGACGGAATAATCGCAGGGGCGATAATATTGTTCGTCGGTTAGCGCACGGGCGCAGGCCCACACCTTGCGGTGCGCCCAGTCATTATACGCAAACATCCGGCGAAAATAGTCGATATTCATCCTCAGCCTTCCAGCGCCGCGAGATCATTGGCGAGGGTGTCGAGCTCCCCTTGCATGGTTTCGAGGGTGGCTAACGGCGCGACCAGTCGATCTTCTGGCAGTGATGTATTACCGGCGGCACAGGCTTCGTTGAAGGGGGCTTTGGCCGTGACGAGCTGTACAATCTGAAGGTTGAGGCGGCTGGCAATGTCGAGCAGGCCCTCATACGGGTCGAGGGCACCAAAGTCCGTGAACGAGGTGGGGTTGCTGAAATCGGCCTGGCAGTCAATGGCCGATGGGCTGCTATAAACCGTTTGCAACGTGGTCGTATCGGCGCGTACTGCTGTCAGTTTGGCGTCTAATTCATCCACAATCTCGTCGCGCGACATAGGGGCAGCCTCCGCCGGTGCTGCCGGGGCCAGCCCAAGCATGGATGAAATCTGGTCGCCATACTGCGGCCAGATCACAAAATTGAAGGCGATCAGAATCAGCAGCGACACCAGCAGCCCCATAACCAGCCGCGCCAGACAACCCACTGGCACCGGCACGCGGCGGCCCATTTTGCCTCGCATCTGCACATCTTCCAGCAGTTCGTACACCCGTTCGCTGTTGGGGCCGTTCATATCACGTTCCAGCGCCCGGAACATGCTGAGGGAGTAGGCGGCGGCCTGGCGCACCTTGGCATCCGGGTCATTCTCGTAGACCTGTTTCAGCCGGGTGATAGCGCTTGGCTCTCCGGATTCACCCAGCCATGTCGCTGCCTGCCGGCGAATCTGCGCATCGGACGACGACAGTAATTTGATATTCTGGCGGACTTTCGCTTCAAAGGCATCAAGCTCAGACATAAACGGGACTCCGGCATCTAAGGTACAAACCGCTATTTCAATGATATGCCAACATAGCGGAGAACAAAAGTTGGTTTTTCAGTGGTAATCCGGGGCACAATTTATCGAACCAATTTGGTACTATATGGTATAATTTCGAGGTGGTGCTGTTTAAAATTCACAGCAAACAGCCAGGAGCCATTTGGGCAATGAATCAGGTAAATCTCAGTATCCCGCTGGACCGTGATGGGGAAGAGCCCATCTATCGACAACTGATCCGGCATATTCGGATGCAGATCGAAAGCGGCAATCTGGCTGCGGGTGTACGCCTGCCGGCCAGCCGTGACCTTGCGCGGCAGCTCAACATCAGCCGCATCAGCGTGGTCAACGCTTATGCTGAACTGCGCTCGCAGGGCTTCCTGAGTGCTCATGCTGGCCGCGGGACCTTTGTGGCAGGGGATACGGCCACGACACCGGCATCCAATGGGCATCATGCCCCCAATATTGAGGAAACCCCCACCACGCCGGATCGCTCGATTCGGGAAATGATGCGGCTGGGGCGCAAACCGGGTGTCATCAGCTTCAGTCATGGCTCGCTCTCGTCAGATTTTTTCCCGGTCCATCATCTGCGCGATGCGCTGAATATGGTGCTGGATCGCGATGGCGCGAAAGCGCTCGGCTACGAACCGCCTGAAGGTTATGGGCCGCTGCGGGCGGCGGTGCGCGATTATGTCAGTGCGCTCGGCATTCGGTGCAGCAGTGATCAGGTGCTGGTGACCGGTGGCGCGCAGCAGGGGCTGGACCTGGTGGTGCAGGCGCTGTTGACCGAAGGCGAAGTGATCGTCACGGAGAACCCGACCTATCTCGGCATTATCGACACCGCCCGGACGCGCCGTGTTCAGATTCATGGCATCGACATGGACTCTGAAGGCATACGACTGGATCATCTGGAAAACTTCATTATCGATAACAACCCCAAGCTGATCTACGTCATGCCCACATTTCATAACCCGACCGGCGCGGTGATGCCGTTACATCGTCGTCGGCAGCTGCTGAATCTGGCGAACGATTATAAAGTGCCGATTCTGGAAGATGGCGTTTATCATGAGTTCCGGTTTGAAGGCGAAAACGAACCACCGCTGAAGGCACTCGACGATACCGGCATTGTGATTCATGTGAGTGCTTTTACCAAGATGATGCTGCCCGGCCTGCGCATCGGCTATGTGATTACCGATCCGCGTCATTACGAACGGCTGGTGCGGGTCAAACAGGCTGCTGACGTGGCAACCCCTGGCCTGAATCAGCGGGCGATTCATATCTTGCTGGAACGCGGAGTGCTGGCCCAGCAGCTCGAACGCAACAACCGCGAACTGCGCCGTCGCCGCGACGTGGCTATCGAAGCAGCCAAGCGTTACCTGCCGCCCGGCAGTCGCTGGAATTCGCCGGAAGGGGGTATGTATCTGTGGGTGCAACTGCCCAAATCTGGCCCCAACGCGGCTGAACTGTATATTACGGCGGTGCATATGGGCGTGGCTTATGCTATCGGCAATGTCTTTTATACCAATGGCTGTGGCAGCTATCGAATCCGCCTTAATTACAGCACGCATGGCCCGGCGGAAATCGAAGAAGGATTTAAGCGGCTGGGGCGCGCCTGGCGTGAACTGGCCTGCGATTATGCCGACATCGACAAATCCATGCTGCTCTGAACCAGCCTTTACGAAAGACCACCAAGCAGGGATGCAGCGATGTGTCCCTGCTTTTTTTTGACACGACTTCCCCGGAGATGGTCGACCCTTATTTGCGCGCGTGGACGCACACCGCCAGACCCTGATCGAGATCGCCATACACAGGCCGCACAGCCCGAAACCCGGCTTGCTTGACCGCCTGCACTATGGCTTCGCCGCGCTCTCTTATTTCAGCTCTTTCGGTGATATGGCTGGGGGGATGCTCGATAATGGCGATGGTGCCATGTTCACAAAGCACCCGGCGGATTTCCTGCAAACCCTGCTGCTCATCATCCCAGATGTTGATCGAGTTGATGGTAAATACTTTATCGAACTGCGCCGCTTCGAAAGGCAGATCACACACATCGCCCTTGCGCAGATCAACCCGCCCGGCCTCAATGGCGGTGGCGTTGCGGCTGTGCGCCTGCTCAATCATCACGTCGGACACTTCGACTCCGGCAACATAGCCGCAGGATGCCAGCGCGGCAACCTCCTCGATACAATCGCCGGGTCCAAATCCAATTTCCAGTACCCGGTCTTCGGGCCGGATACGCAGTTGTTGAATAGCCCATTCAATGCGCTCATCATTTTCGTGTGCCAGAAAGAGGCCGACCAGCCGACCGATCAGACCGCTGGGGCGACGCAGTTGTTCCTTCAACATAGGTTCATGCTCCTGTTTTGCGCATTGTACGGGAGGACGTATAAACCCCGCATGAGTGGGGTGGCTCATATCGGTCTGGGTCTGGCTTTTTCGTGTATTCTGGGGTAGAATATATGTTCTAACATGAGGCAAGCCACTGGCACAGACCAGCCAAAAGCAGAAAATCTCACAACGTGTTATAACAGGCGCATAAATATGCAGAGTGAGGAGTGACGTAGAGTATGACCTGGCATCAGACAATCATCGTCGGCAATCTGGGAAGCGACCCGGAACTGCGCTATTTGCAGAGCGGGGCGGCTGTTTGCTCGTTTAACGTGGCGGTCAACGAAACCTGGACCGACCGGCAGTCCAATGAACGTCGGGATAAGACGACCTGGTACCGCGTCTCGGCCTGGAACCAGCTTGGCGAAACCTGCAACCAGTATCTGGCAAAAGGACGTCAGGTGATGGTCGTTGGCACCGTTGAGGCGCGCGGCTATGTGAACAACGCCGGCGAATCAGCGGCCAGCCTCGAACTGCGGGCGCGTGATGTTCGCTTCATTGGCGGGCGTGATGGTGGTTCGCAGGGTGGCGATTACGGCGGCGATTATGGCGCACCGCCGGACGATGTAGGCGATATTCCGTTCTAAACCACCGCAAAACCCATACTGGCTCTTGCGACAGGTGAGTAACCCATCAGGCTGCTCACCTGTTTTTATTTTGTGTTCGCCGCATTTTCCTCGAACCGCTTGTAAAATGCCCTGGTATGCTTATGGAGGCCTGGGCGCTTGTCGACCTGCCTGTGACCGCTGAAACAAGGCTATTGTCATGCCATCGCATCTGAGAACATCCGATATGGCGACCCTGTTTGGGGTACACCCGAACACGGTGCGTCTGTACGAGGCCAGGGGTTACTTGTCGCCGGTGCCGCGCAGCAAAAATGGCTATCGCATGTTTACGCCCCGCCATGTGGTGGAAATGCGGCTGGCGCTGCTGGCATTAGGTGGGGCTTACCTCATTGGGCGGCAGGTGGTGCAGGATCTGGTGACATGTGCGGCGGACGGTGACCTGGGCATGGCGCTGGAACTGGCGTATGAATACCTCACAATAGTGCGTGTGGAAATCACCCGCGCCGAAGCCGCTGTGGAATTTCTTGAACGCTGGGCGCAGGGGCAGGTTCTGGACACGACCCGGCATTTATTGAGCATTGGGCAGGCGGCTGATCGTCTGGGCGTGTCTGCCGATCAACTGCGCAACTGGGACCGCAGCGGTTTGCTGGATGTACCCCGCGACCCGGTCACCGGTTATCGCCAGTATGGCGCTGCCGAAATCGGGCGGCTGCGCGTGATTCGGATGCTGCGGCAGTCTGGCTACAGCCTGATGGCTATTCTGCGGATGCTGCGCCAGTTCGATGCCGGGCAGACCGAGCGTTTGCGAGAGGTGCTGGATACCCCCGGCGCTGATGAAATGCTGGAAACCGTGGCGGATCGCTGGCAGGCGCATCTGGCCGAGCAGGAAACCCGCGCTCAGGCGATTATCCGGCAGATTGCGGCCATGATTGATGCCGCGCTCGAGTGAGACAAACCCTCCACTTGCTCACCAACCGCCTATGATGAATAGAGATGGCGTTCACACCGCCATTTTTACTACCCAATCAGGGAGAGAAACCAGTGAGCCATTCACCAGCCAAACCGCATCAAATCAATGACGTGACCTTAGTGGACGGCAGCCGCCTGACCGTCGACATCGTTGGCGATGGGCCGACCCTGCTGCTGCCGGTGAATCCTAAACCCATTGAAGGGCCCCAGGCCGAACAAATCCGTCAGTATGGCGCTGACCCGGCATTGGGACAGAATCTGATCAATGGTCTCAGTGACATTGTTCGCGTCGTCGCGTTCGACTATGAAGGGCATTTGTGGCAGTCACCGAGGGCGGATACACTCACGCCGGATAACGTGGTCGATGACCTGCTGACGATTGCCGACGCTGTTGGGGCGGACCAATTCGCTTATTACGGCTATTCGTGGCTGGCGATGATCGGGTTGCAACTTGCTATGCGCACGGATCGACTTGCCGCGCTCGTCATGGGCGGCTTTCCACCGATTGATGGGCCATACGCGGCCCTAATGCGCGTGACGACCGCCGCTTACGAGCAGTCGGGTGCTGATCAAGCGGTAGTAGACACAGACGACGATGAGTGGTCAACAGCCCGCTTGTCCAAAGACCAGACGAAACAATACAAGACTCTCTACCAGACGCTGCAAACCTTCAATGACCGGGCAGTTCAGTCGCAGATCACCTGCCCGCGCCTCTGCTTTGTCGGGTCGGCGGATGAGATTACGTATGACAAGAAGTGGGGCGATGTGCTGGTCAGTCTGGCCGGGCCAGTCGTGCAGGGTCAGGCGGAACTCGAAGCGCTTGGCTGGGACGTGCGGGTGCTCGACGGACTCGATCACATGCAGGCGATGCAGGCGAACGCGGTAGTGCCGCTGCTGCGGGATTGGCTGCCGGCGGCACTGGCATAAAATTTATTGATCGCATATGGGGCATGATACTGTGCCCCTTTCTGCTTTATCCGGCTGCTTCGGGGGTGGTTTCAGTTTCAGGCTGGGCGCTGTGATGCGGCTCGAAGAATGCCCAGATCACCCGCGAGGCGTCGATATCCAGGCTGACGTTTCCGGCAATCTGCGCGGGAATGCCATCCGGCTGACCCGGCCAGTTGTGTCCGCCGCCAATGATGGCGTACAGCACGACGGAGGCGTTGTCCGGACAGTCGACTTCGAGGGTGCGCACGCTGGTCTGGGGCGAGAGGCCAAGCTGCGGTAAATCGGTGGTTTCCGCATTGGCGGCGCAGCCATTATGAGCCGCCCAGAAGCCGAATGTCTCTGGCACCGGGTAGGTGATAAAAACGGTCTGGTCGCCACGCGTTACACTCTCGCCATCCCACGGGACAATACGGTCATCGGTGCCATGCATCAGCAGCATGGGCGAGGGTATCTCGCCGATCGCCGGGCAAATGCGCGGCATGCCACCGAAGCCCGCCGCCCCTACTGACGCGAACGCCGCAAACCGGGCCGGGTCGTCGCAGGCGGCCCGCTGGGCCATAAAGCCGCCGTTGGAAAAACCGGTGATATAAACGCGGCTCAGGTCAACCGGCTGTGTGAGCGCGATCTCGTTGGTCAGGGCCACCAGAAACGCGGTATCGTCATGGGTGTTGGGATAGCCGGGGATGCCACGCACATAATTCCATTCGCCGTTGATGCCATCCGGGTAGGCGACTATAAATCCCGCTTCATCCGCCACCGCATCGAAGCCCGTGTAAGCGCGCATCTGCTGGCCGGTGCCGCCGCGTCCATGCAGCACGAACACCAGTGGGGCCGCGCCTTGTACATCATCCGGGATATGCAGGCTGTATGTGCGCTGGTGACCCTCAAACTCGAAGCTGAACGATTGTTGATCGGCATCCTGCGCCAACGCCGCGCTGGTGAACACGGCGACCACGAGCAGGCTGATCAGCCCGTATCCGATTGTGCTTGTTTTCATTTTTGCGGCATGTCCTGTGGCAGAACGGCCCGCAGGCGGCCCTCGAACTCGCTGAGCATAATGGCGGTTGCCCCCCATACTTTATGGTCGTTGAAGGCATAAAACGGGATACGCACCTGGTTGCCATTAAACGGCCAGTGTTCAACCCGCTTAAAATCATCATCCAGCAGCGCACCCACCGGCACACTGAAGACCTGGGCCACTTCTGCCGGGTTAGGCTGAAATTCGGGGACTTCATCGAGCGCGGCGACGGTCGGGAACACTTCAAAGTTGCTGGGGGGAATATAGATCGGTGTCAGGTTGCCCAGAATATGCATGTCCGGGTTCCAGATGCCCAGTTCTTCGTGGGTTTCACGCAGCGCCGTGTCGATCAGTGTATCGTCCTCCGGGTCGCGCCTGCCGCCGGGGAAGCTGACCTGACCGCTGTGGCCGCGCAGCGTTTCGGTGCGGCGGGTGAGGACAAAATGCAGTTCGTCCGCCAGGGGATACAACAGCAGCAGCACCCCTGCCTGCCGCGAATTTTTACCGTTGGAGGGCAGATTGCGCGAACGACTGCCGGGCATCATCGGTTCCTGCGCGGCAGCGGCGTCAAAGTGTCGCAGGTCGAGCGCTGCCTGTATGGTGTTGAGGGTGATTAATCTTTCAGCCATGCGTGAATATAATGATCCTGACGTGTATAGAGCAAGCCTTTGTTGATGGTGGGGGGCGGCCCTGTTTTCGGGTGCATCCGCAGTCGCAGCACGCGCCAGTCAGGCCGTCCGGCAGCATCCCATGCAGCCAGTATACTCTGTAACGTCATAAAAGCATCAGATGAACCATAGGCATGGGCTTCGCCGTGACCGTGAAACGGCACAAAACAGGCGCTTCCGGTTCCAATCAACGCAAACCCGGCGCCACCCAGGCCATAGAGCTGTTGATTGGCGCTGACCTGCCAGGCCGCGAAGGTGAACCCCGGCGGCAAATTGAGGATCAAATAAGTCAGGAAGCTGTGGAAATAATCCGAGCCAGCCAGCCGAATATCCAGCAGCGTATGGTCTTCTTCCTCGGACAACAGGGCATGAAGCGCCGCGCTGTCCAGGGCCGGCACTTCGTTGGAGGTCAGTATCAGGCCGGAGTGACCGACGCGCTGGGTGACGATGGGACCGGCATTGACGCCGCGCAGGCGAATAAAGCCGCAAGGAAGGTTCACGTTGCTATACAGGGTATCGCCTTTTTCCGGGCGCAGCGTGGCGCTGACCTGCATCGCGTCCAGCCAGATCGGGGCGACGATTAACCCGCGTGGCTTGAGCTGCCGCTTCCAGATAGCCGGTATATCCCACATGCCTGCGGTGGCGATAATCCGATCATAGGCGGCGCGGGGCGCGTAACCCCCGGCGGCATCGGCCTGGACCACGCGGATACTGCCCAAGCTCAGCCGTTGCAGGGCTTTTTCGGCGGACTGTGCCAGATCATGGTCGAGTTCCAGCGTCGTGACCTTGCCGTTATCGCCGACGACATGCTGCATAATGGCCGCGTTATAACCCGTGCCCGTGCCGATCTCCAGCACATTATGGCCGGGCTTCAGGTCGAGCTGGCGCAGCATCATCGCCATCATGGTGGGCTGGCTGGATGAGCTGATCGCGTTGCCTGCCTCGTCCTGTTTGACCGGCAGGGCTTCATCCATATAGGCCTGTTCCGGCGTGAGTTCCGGCAGGAAGTGATGACGGGGCACGCTCAGAAAGGCCGCTTCGAGGCGTGGGTCCTTCAGTTCGCCTTTTTCTTTCAGACTGCGAACCATGTCCGCCCGCAGCCCTATCGTTTCGTCATTCGGTGTCATACCATGCCCGGCGCTTGCGCAGCGAGACACCAGCTTCGGCATCGCTGCGGCGGGTGGTGCGTACGCGTCCGCGCGAATCAATGTGTACCTGCCCGGCCTGTTGCAACCGGGCGAATTCCTCCGGTGTGATGACCGGGGCTGGTTCGCCGCCCAGACGTTCGAGTCGATCTTCCATGCTTTCATCCTCCGGTGGTGTGGGGGGCTGGCGTGTTTCGTCCGGCGTGGATGCGGTATGGTTGTCGACGTTGTTTTCCACCGGGTTCTGATTCTCTTCCATTACGCTTTATCCTCGTTCTCGTCCTGCATCACAATCCCTGTGGCATCCATCAGGTCATCCAGCGACAGCGGCGCGTCCTTTAGCGCCTGTTCGTGACGCAGCTTGCTGCCACATACCAGACAATCCGGGTCGCGTTCGATGGTGACCCACACGGCGCTGTGCGGGGGCGTCACCTGCCCGGTGATAATCTCCAGCGCACTGTTGGCCAGAATAACCGTGTTGCCCGGCATCGGTTCGTAGACATCTGTCCCTTTCAGCAGTTCGTTCAGCACGAGATGCGCCTGAACCGATGCGACACGCGTGACATGCAGCCACAGGCCCGGTTCTGCTTCCAGTGTACCATCGGCCCCAATCATGCCATAGTCCAGTTCCTCGCCGGGGTTGGCCGTGACCGCCTGTTCGTCGCGCAGTTCGGCAGCCCAGCAGGCATAACAGGGCCCGTCATACGGGTAGATCATTACGACGTCGCCGCCCTCGCCGCGTTCGTACACCCCGGCGTACACCGCTGGCAGGTTGCGGTCCAGCGCCGCCTGATTAAGCACGTACTTGGCATTTTCGCCATCGACCGCCACGACCAGCATATCGACATGGTCGAGCGTGTCCATGTGCTGTTCGATGCGCCCGACATGCGTTTCGACCTGGGCGTTCGGGTTGCGCAGGCGGATCAGTTCGGCCACGACTTCGGCTTTGGGCTGGCCGATGTACCGCCGGTCGGCAACATGGCGTACGACATTGCCTTCTTCCAGCACATCATCGTCGATCAGCACAAAATTGCCAACGCCGCTCATCGCCAGGCTGATGGCGACCTGCCCCCCGCCGGACCCCAGACCAACGATGGCAACGCGTTTGTGGGCCAGCAAGGCCAGATTCTCGCTGCCGATCAAATTCTCGACGCGATCCCAGCTCATACTTCTTCCTCTTCTGATGGCGCAGGCGAAAGCACCGGTTCATCATCCGTGCTGCTGGGTTGGGATGCTGGCGTCATGCCCAGGGCGTTTTCCAGTGCCCGGATATAGTCGGTCAGGTACTTGTCCGCCGACCATGTCCAGCCGGGCGGGTCGTCTACCGGGGTGGATTCTGCCCACATATCCTCGAAGACTTCATACATATCGTCGCCGGCATCCAACTGGGTAAATGGTGCGACCCGCGCACTTGGCGGTGCTTCCGGGTAATTCCAGGGCGTGACGATCAGTAACACCCGGTCGGACCCCATCCGCGCGGTCATCAGGCAGATTTCCAGCGGTGGCTGCTCGGTCGCGTCCCACAACACAATCGAGGTAAACAGTTCGTCCTCACGTAGCCGGGCAAATTCCTCATTCACCCGCTGCTGGTTGACCAGATGCCAGGGATAGGCGGATAACGCTGGCAGTTGATCGTCCGGGTAAATAGCCGGGATGATGGGCTGGAACAGGCGTACCTCGCGGCTGATGTACCAGAAATCAACTCGCAGGTATTGACCGTCGCTTTGCGGCATCGTGACAAAATTGGCGCTCGACCCGGCGTTGACGGTGGTCGACGGATGCCCCAGCGTGACAATCGGGGCCAGCAGGGCTGCCATGCCGTTTTCTTCGTCGTCCAGCCAGTCCAGCGCAGTTCGCTGGTCGCCGCTGCTGGGGGCGATCATGTAACCGGGCTGCTTGTGCCAGTCACCCAGATAACGCAGCGGCACATCCCATTTGGCCGGTGCTGCCGCGCTGCCACGCTGTTTTTCACGGGCGGCGCGCCAGTTTTCCTGCAACCACCAGATAATTTCATCCTGCCGTTCATCGCCCTGCTGGAAGGTATGCAGCATGCGCACGGCGCTGTCGTCCGGTGAGATGGTGTCCAGGATATAAATCGTGTCGATGCCGGTACGCTCACCGGGCACGACCAGCCCGACCATCGCTTCGCCGGTTTCGTCTTCGATAAAGTGGCTGGCGGCTGCCGCCATCTTTTCCAGACCCCGCCGTGCCACCACCAGGTTGGGCACACCACTGCGGGTGAAATTCAAACTTCGTATCATGACGTTATCGTCTCCGTCGGCGCGGGAGGGGTGTATCCGCCCGCACACGTTCTTCGATGCCCGGCCAGTCACCGGTTGACCGCCAGGTGTAATAGGCGTACAACCACTGCACCGCCCATCCTGTGACCGTCACCGCGGTAGAGCGACCCGGATTCCAGCCATACTGTTCACCATCTTTGGGGTTAAACAGGCACAGCTGACCGTCTTCATACTGGTGCTTCTCGCTGTAGATGCGCGGCTTCAGGATATAGGCTTCTGCCGGGCGGTTGGGATATTCATTCGGGTACACGATTTTCAGGCGATGTTCTGGCTGGGTGATGGTGGACAGGTTCACTTCCACAATGCCTTCCCAGTGCAACAACCCGAACTGCGGTACGACCAGTTTGAACGTATTCCCAAACGCCGCACGCATCGCTTCGACTTCTAACCGCAAACGCGAGGATACATTGCTGCGTGATCCCCACCATGCTGCCATGAGGCGCACTCCTGTCGATTAACTGCTGATCGTTAACGCCCTCATTTTACCATTATCGGGGCAAACAGCAGCGCGCTCCCCTAAAGATTCAGTGTTTTCTGTGATTCTATACGCAGGAACGTGCGTGAAGTTGCTTGGCGCGTTTGGCTGTTGCTGCTGCGGCACAACACAGAATTGAACGAGTTGTACAGTATCATAGACACGTGGATGCCAGCCCGTCATAATCAGATGGGTTCGTCTGCCGGCCAGATGTGGATGCACACAGACGCCGCCGATCTAAACCATGCAAGGGGTGGATAACAATGTCGGCACGAGAACAGACAACGGCTCCGACGGTTACGGCGCGGCAGTGGCGGGCGGTCGCTTTGCCTGCCGAGCATGGCAGCTGGAGCTTCTGGCTGGAACCGGTTCTGCTCGGCGCGCTGGTCGCGGTGTCGGTGCCGGGTTTGTGGCTGGCGCTGGCTTCTTTCGGCGTGTTTCTGGTGCATCAGCCGTTGAAAATCTACGTCATCGACCGTCAGCGCGGGCGCATTTACCAGCGTACCCGGCTGGCAGGCCGCATGGTGCTGATCTATGGGTTGGGTGCGGTTGTCGCGCTGGCCCTGTCGATCCTCACGGCGCCGTCGCTGGCGTTTCTGCTGCCTGTGCTGCTGGTCAGTCCGCTGGCCGCTGCCATCCTGTATTTTGACCTGCGCCATGACAGCCGCCATGCGCTGCCTGAAGTGTTCGCCGCTGTTACCCTGACGGCGGTGGCGGCCAGTATGGCGTTGGCGGGTGGCTGGTCGCTGGCCCCGGCGCTGGCGCTGTCTGCCGTGCTGATCTGCCGCGCGGTGCCAACTATTATCTACGTGCGGGCCCGGCTGCGGTTGGAAAAAGGGCAGACTGTTCAGGCCGCACCCGCTACGCTGGCCCATGTACTGGCAATTTTGGTGATCGCGTTGCTGGTCTGGCTCCGGCTGGCTCCGGTGCTATCGGTGATTGCTGTGCTGGTGCTGCTGCTGCGGGCGCTCTACGGCCTGTCGCGCTATCGCCGCCCGGCCCTGCCCAAACAGATCGGCATTCAGGAGATTTGCTTCGGGCTGCTGGTGGTGCTGCTGACGGCTGCCGGGTACATGATGCCGCTTTGAAGGTGGATGCGTTACAGCGTCAACCTCGATATAATGCTGTTAGATGATGGCCGGTGGTTCCTGCGGGATATGATGGTCATTCGCTACCCCTACGTTCATCACATTTCTATCATCGCTGCGCTGGCTGCGATTGTGTTCACCAGCCTGACGGCGCTGGCGGTTGCAGCAGGGCCGGTGCTGCCGGCTGGGGGCGTGCTGGCTTTTTCCTCCCCGTCGGACCCGCGCAACGAATGGGATATTATGCTGCTGGATGTGCGGACCCGGGTGATCTACCGCGCAGGCAGTTATGGCTGGCGTATCGCGCTGCCGCTGGAATGGTCGCCCGATGGCAGCCGCCTGGCCTATGCGACGGTTTCTTCCCAGAGTGACATCTACATCTACGAACTGAATACCGGCAGTACGCTGAACCTGACCCGTTCATTCGCGGGTGACCGTTACCCGACGTGGTCACCGGATGGCTCTCGGCTTTTGTTTTACAGTGACCGCAGCGGCCAGTTCGAGGTGTATGGCATCAACCCGGATGGCAGCGATCTGACGCGCATGACCACCGAAGAAGCGATGCTGCCGACGTGGTCGCCGGATGGGTCGCAGATCATGTTCACTGCTACGGGCAGGCGCAATCTGTACCTGATGAATGCGGATGGCAGCAGCCTGCGCCGTATCACCGCCGGGCCGCGCAACGACCGGAATGCGGTCTGGTCGCCGGATGGTCGGCATGTCGCCTTTGTCGGCTTGACCAACAGCGGCAGCGGGCATTTTATTTTCATGATCGACACCGCCTGTATGGAGGCTGCCCCATGTGAGCCGTACATGCCCTATCCCGGTTTTCGCTTTCAGGGCATGCCGCAGTGGTCACCCGATGGCCGCTACGTGGCATTTGTGGGGCAAACCGCGATCGACCGTTCGGATACGATCTTTGTGCTGGACAGCCAGCAGGATCAGGCCCCGCGCAAGCTGGTGGATGATGTGTTTTACGCCTACGCCGAACGCTGGCATATGTGGTCGCCGGACAGCCGGTTCATCGTTTATTCCCGCCGCAATCAGCCGGGGTTGTATGTGGTCGATGTCGCGACTGGTGCCGTCGATAAATTGTCTGACCGCATCAGTGTGTACCCGGCGTGGCAGCCCTAGAAATGCTGGCAATGGTCTACGGTCTGCTGTGGCGATGGGCTATGTGCGTTACACTCGGATAAGCAATCGCTTTTTTTAAAATTGCATTGACAAGAATTTATTCTCAACGCCAAAGGACATGATTATGCCGCCCCGCAAAGGTGAAACCTGGAACGAATCCGAAGCCTACAAAGATGCCTGGACGCTGCGCGACTGCCGCCGGCTTACACCCTATGGTGAGATCAACCAGACACCGAACTATCACACCAATATCGGTTTTACCGCCGACAGCGAGTTTCTGACATTCTGGACGCTGCGCGAAGGTCAGGGCGCGGTCTGCAAGGTGCATGTGTCCACCGGTGATATTACCCAGCTGACCGAACCTACGCCGGATTATGGCTTCGAGCCGCATATTCAGGGCGGGCCCTACCCGCGCATGTGCCTCGCGCCGCAAAGCCGCTGGCTGGCTTACACCGAGAATCGCGCCTTGAAGGCGGTCCATCTCGACACACTGGAAGAAAAGACGCTGATCGCCGATGTGGGCCGCGAGTACGAAGTGGGCTATCCCACCATCTCCGCCGATGAAAAGCAGGTGATTCTGCCGCTGTCGCCCATGCACCCTGAAGTTGCCGCCGGGAAGCGCGTCTCGAAACATTATTATGAGCATTTTGCCAGTGGCGAAGGGTTGCGCCTGAAACTGGTGCATGTACCGCTGGCCGGGGGCGAGGCCGAAGTCGTCTATGAGGAGGAAGGCTGCCGGTCGTTCCACTGCCCGCACTCGCCGGTAGACCCGGACCTGGTGCTGCTCGACCGCGATTTTCCGCCTCGTTACTGGAGCGGCAGCGATGGCACCCGTACGCGAATCTGGGTGCTGAAACTATCCACCGGCGAACTGACCGAACTGGCGTCGCAAAATGCCCAGCCGCATCAGGTGCACGCGGTCTGGACGTTCGATGGCGAAAACGTGATTTATCATGGCCGCAGCGCCAACGGCGGCTATTACATCGGCCTGTGCGATAAACAGGGCAACACCATCCGCGAATGGGACTTCACGGGGGCCGGTCATTACGGGCATGTGGCCGCGATGGCCGGGCGTCCTGCGATCATCCTCGATGGCAACGTGAGTGATAATCTGCTGACATGGCTGTATTACGATGGCGATCAGCCGCGCCTCGAAGTGATCGCCGCGCACAATTCGGAGTGGAACACGGTGCTGGGGCAGGCCGCCCACCCACATCAGTTAAGCTCGCCGGATGGTCGCTGGATTTCGTTCAACACGGCGCGGCGTGGCCGCACGGAGGTACACGTGGTCCGGGTGTGACACGCCGGGCCATGGTTTTTGCTGAAAAGCAGACACCCTGCTAAGCTGAAAGCTGATTGCTGGCGAACTGAAGAATCGACCCGATGACCACCTATCCTGAATTTGTGCGGCGTTCTGTTTCCTTTGTGCTGATTGCACTGGCCGTTATCGCGGCGGTGCTGCTGGTCACGCGCATTTACCCGATTCTGATCCTCGGTTTGCTGAGCTGGATTATTGCGGTTGGGCTGAGCACGCCCATTAATTACCTGCGGCGCAAGGGGCTGGGGCGTGGGGTCGCTACGTTGGTGACCTTTGCCCTCAGCCTGGTTGCGCTCGGCCTGTTTATCCGGCTGCTACTGCCTGCACTGGTGGTTCAGGTCGATGATCTGATCTCGCAGCTGCCTTCCGCAGGCGAACTGGCGGTTGAAAGTTATGATAGTCTGCGTACCAGCAGCGAAGCTCTGGCCAGTTTGCTGCCGGAATTCACGGTAGAAGACTACCGGGAGCTGCTCGATACGACGATTGATCGCTCGTCAATCAACTTTACGGCGGTGGCCGGGTCCGCGCTGCCGCTTATTGCCGACGTGGGCGGCTTCCTCGCCAATATCCTGCTCAACCTGTTCCTGATCTTTTTCCTGACACTGTACTTCACGCTGGATCCGCTGGTCTACTACCGCATGATTATCGCGGTGATCCCGGCGGAGCGAGAAAAACGGGCGCTGGAAGTGCTGGAACAGATCCGGCAGACGGTGGTGCTGTGGGTCGGGTCGATGGTGCTTGAGGTGACGATTACGGCGGTGCTGGTGGCGTTCGCACTGGGCGTTATTCTGCGGGTGCCCAATGCGATTGCGCTGGGCGTGCTGGCCGGGTTGGGGAATATCGTGCCCTATGTGGGCTACTGGGCCGCGCTGATCCCGATTGTGATTTTCGCAGCGGCGGTAGGCGGGCCGCTCACGGCTATTTTGTCGTTTGTCTTCTACTTTGTCATCGGCATTGTCGAGGCCAACATCATCCTCCCCGCCAACCTGGGTAACAGCCTCAAACTGCCAGCGGCGTTGATCCTGTTGTCGCAGGGCATCGCGGCGACGCTGCTGGGCTTCTGGGGTGTGCTGCTGGCGGTGCCGATTCTGGCGATTATCTCGACGCTGGTGCGCGAACTGATTGTGTTCGATGCACTGGGTAAACGGGGTCGGGTGCCCCATATCCGCGAGACACCGGAAGGTGAACTGCTGCTGGAAGATGTGCCGAATGACTCGCCGGACGCCATCAGCGGGCAGGAAACACCCTTGACGGAAGACGAGGATGATCTGCCGCGTGATGATAAGGACGCCACTGCCTGAGCCGACTTTTGAGCGTTCGCCTAGCCCCCGGCGGACAGGGCTTTGAGCACGGCTTCCAGTTCATCCAGTGAACGCACCACGGCGGCACAGGATTTTTCCAGCATCAGGTTGACGACCTGCCCGCGAAACGACAGGCGCGCATCGGTATACACGCCGATCAGCTGCTTCCCCTTCGCATAGGCATAGCCCATTTCCCACGCGGTGCCGTCGTCAATAGCCGCGCCATTCAGGTTAGCGATGACCAGATCGGCCCGGTCGATTTCGGCTACATCCACTTTAAAAATTTCATTGGTGTCGCCGTCTTTGACCGCTTCGCCACCATCCCGGTGTGGCAGGAATGTGTCCAGCCCGGCCTGTCGTGCGATGGCGTCGATCTGCTCATCGAACCAGCGTTCACCCTCGTTGAATAAAGGCCCTGCAATGTAAGCACGCATGTGGTTTCGCCTTTCTGAAGTGCTGGGTTCTAAGTGCCAAGTGCTAAATGGATTGTAGGTGCCTGTTCTGTTGACTGATAACTGGCAACTGTCGACTGATGGCTATTGACTTGGTGGCACCACAAGCGTTTCGCCATCCCATGTCAGGTGGAAACTGCCATCCGCCTGCCATTCGCCGCTGATGTTGTGGCCCAGTAATGCATCCGGTTCAGCCACCCCGCCAGCATACACCAGACACAGCAGTTCGTGCTGCGGCTGCGTCAGATTGGCGGACAGGACTGGAGTCACCGAAAAGGGATAAACGCTGTTGATCCCTGTGTCACCGGACCACAGATGCGCCCCATTGTAACCCGCGAGGCCGCGAATGCCGGTTGCCCCCCGCATAGTGGCGGCGGCCAGCCAGTCATCGCCGCGCACGACATGCGGCATCTCGCCCTGAATGTAACCACATGGCGCGCTGCCCTCCATAACCACCGGGTGATGCGGGCAGTTTGGGTCGAGCGTCAGGCGATGGGCGCGGACATGATAGGCCCCGCGTGTGACGATCACCGTATCTATGACATGGGTATAGCCGTTGAGCGTCTGTTCCCACTCGATGCGCAGCCAGCCGGGTTCGCCGACAGCATAGGCGCGGTTCTTGGTACGTTCGCCGCGCATCTCGCCGTCAAACAGGCACAGGCTGCTATCCGGCGCGGGAAAGCCACCGCTGAGGCCGACGTTGAACGGGTGCAGCGTGCTGTAAACCAGTTTGTTGTATTTGACGGGGTACTTGACACTGCCGGCGTTGAAGCGCTGGACTTCGCCGTTGGTCGCCGTGACCACCCAGCCGGGCTGCGGGAACACCTTGATGTAGTCGCCTGCTTCCGCCGGGAGGGGTTCTTCCTCGGCGCTCCAGAACGGGTCATCATCCGGCAGGCTCCACAGACCGCCAAATGCCTGCATCGCCCAGTACGTCGCCCCGGTGGAGATATATGGCTCGCAGATTTCAACGCTGCCCCCGGCGGTCAGCGACTGGCGCAGCGTGCCATCCGCCCGAATCGCACCCCGGTCCGCATACCAGCGCAGATGCCGCCCCACCAGCCGTCGCAGCATCCCGGTCGAATGCGGCCACGCGCCCATTTTATAGGCCCACAAGGGTGCCCCCAACCGGGCGAATTTATAGGCCAGGCTGCGGCCAAACTCACAGTAAGCGCCATCCGCCGCGAAGAAATACGGATAATTCACCATCCACTGGCGCACACGTTCCAGCAGTTCGTCGCGGCGCTGCGGCATGGTGTGGCCGTCCACCTGTGCCCACGCCAGCACATGCGAGGCGAACACCCATGTGTTGTAATCGTCAAAGTAGCTAGCCCCGCGCACCGCCGCGTCGTCATACCAGCCATCCCCACAGTACACGCCGTTGAGGTAATTCGTCATCACGTCGTCGATAATCGCCTGATCGTAGGGCATCCCCAGGGCTTTGCGGCAGGCATGGTTGACCACCCAGAACAGCGCCCAGTTACTTTGCCATTTTGCGGGCCGCCGCCCCCAGCGTTCCAGCCAGTCATAAACGTGCGTGCGCTCAGCCTCATTCATCTGATCCCAGACCCGGCTGCGGCTTTGCCACAGGGCGAAGGCGACCTGCCCGGTTTCGACGGTACGCTGATCGTGATCGCGGCCATGATGATAGTCCACGCCCCAGAACGAGGGCGAGTCCGGGTTACAGCCATTGATGACCGCCCGCAGTGTCAGGGCTTCGACATCATAGCTGACGCCGCGCCACTGGACCAGCGGGTTGCGTTGGGGCTGCGACAACCAGCCGCCGAGACCCCACAGCATGCGCGTCACGCCTTCATAGGAGCCGCCCACATCGGCCCGGTTAGGGTAGCCATCCATCAGGCTGCGTGCGCCATCGTTGTCGAGGGTATGCGCCCAGCCAGCGACCAGCCGCGCCCACAGGTTTTGTGCTTCTTGGTACGTAAAAGGTCGGGGATCTTGCATGATTTCTCTCAATAAGTGTGACAGGGACCGGATAAATTGTACCGCTGCATTATCTTCATCATTAAGTTTAGAGCCCGTCGAGAAAACTGAGCACTCAGGATCAAGTGCTCAGTTCTACGGTGCTCAGTGCTGAATATAAACTGTATCGGATGGCTTTCCCCAGCATTTTCATATGCTGAAGGCAGCTTTGCCGAAGGTCACAATGTTTAATGGCGGCGTTCGCTCACACAGTCAATGGCGTCCAGGATTTTCTCAAGCCCGGCTGCCGGGTCACCGCTGACATGCAGGCGCAGCACCCGGCGGCGGCGTGCCTGAAGCGCTTCGAGGTCGCCCAGTGCTTCGGCCAGAGTCAGCGTATTGAAGGTATACGGCTGCCCCGGAATGGGTAAATCCGGCTGTGCTTCGGCGGTGACCAGGAAGAAAATCCCGTTATTGGGACCGCCTTTGTGCAGCTGCCCGGTGCTGTGCAGATAGCCCGGCCCATCCCCAACGATGACGGCGCGATGGGTGGTGTGGCGCAGGCGGCGGCGGATATTGTCCAAGCTTTCGCGGACGACCGGCGTGTGCGGCAGATAATTCAGCAGGACAAAGTAGTCACCCGCCCGTGTGGAATTGATCTGCGAGGCCAGCAGCCCGATCAGGTCCGTACTGCTGTACTCCTGTTCGATACTCAGTTCGCTGAGTACCCGCAGGATTTTTTCATCGGCGTACAGATGCACGCCACCTTCGGACAGGGCTGGCTTTAATTCTGGCAGACTGCCGTGTCCGGTGTAATGGGCCAGCAGGTTGACGGTGCTCTGTTTGCTCTGCTCAACATCCGGCGCGTCGAACGGATTGACGTTTAACAGGTTGGCCGTAATGGCGGTGGCATACTGCCAGCGGAAAAATTCTCCGGCGACCGCATACCGGTCGGGCAGATGCAGCGTGACTGAAGGCTGGCTGGCCTGCTGTAAGGCCGTCAGGCCCTGATCGAGCGCTTCGTTGTCATCGCCTTCAACGCGCAGGTAAATGAACAGCCGGTCCGTGACGTAGTCGTGCGGGTTGCCAATCGTCGCGCCTACCACCGGGATCAGGCCGCGTTCTTCCTTGCCGGTGGTTTCCGCGATGACTTGTTCCAACCAGCCCGAAAGTCCTTCGATCGAGGGGCTGGCGAAAATGCTGATTTTGTCGCGCCCTTCCGCCGCCAGCACGCCCATGATCGCCCCCAGCCAGATACCGGGGTGATCGATTCCGGCGACTTTTGGACCACAGGCCATCATCATGTTTTCGGCGCTCGACCACAACGCATCGAGGTCCAGCCCCATCAAGGCTGCCGGGACCAGCCCGAAATATGTCAGCGGCGTATAGACACCCATCACGTCCGGCGGGTTGAGGAACAGGTCGTAAAAATCATTTTGCTCGGCCTGCTGCGCCAGCGGTGTGCCGGGGTCGGTAATCGCCAGAAACTGCTGCCCATTGCTGCTGGTGCGGTCGTAGAAATAATTGAACAGCGCCTGCGTTTCAACCGTCGTGCCGGATTTGCTGGCGACGACAAACAGCGTTTTGGGCAGTTCGATTGCTGTTTCGACCGCGCGGATACCGGCCACGTCGGTGGTATCGAGGACATGCAGCGTCGGGTACCCGGCCTGCGCGTCAAACGACTCGGCAAAAACATTGGCGATCAGGGTGTTCGACCCGATCCCCAGCAGGACGACATGGCTCCAGTCCGCCGCTTTTGTCTGCAACGCCTTCAGCCGCGCCCGGTCGATAGTCTGGCTCACGTCCAGCCAGCCAAGCCGTTCCTTGATCTGCTGGATAACCGGGTTCTGGGTTTTCCAGACCGTGCCGTCTTTTTCCCAGATGCGCGTATTGATAAATCGGTGATCCAGGTCGTCGATGGCTTCGCGGATGCTGTCGGCATAGATGCTGAGCACCAGTTCCTGCTGGCGGATAATGCCGGTGCGCAGCACATTGCGTTTGGCATCCACCTGAGCCAGCAGATTTTCAAAGGCGTCGGCAAAGGCTTCGACCCCATCCACCTGAAGTGTGTGCGTAATCTGGTCGAGATCGACCCCCACTTCGGCCAGCATATCGAGAGTTTCTTCGGCCTGTTCCAGGTCTTCCGTCATCAGCCGGTCGGTTTTGCCATGATCGGCAAACTGCATCAGCGTTTTGGGCGGCACCGTATTGACCGTGTCTTTGGCGATCAGCCCGTCGACATACATCGTGTCCGGGTAGGCCGGGTTTTTGGTGCTGGTCGAGGCCCATAACGGGCGCTGTACATGGGCACCGGCCTCGCGCAACCGGGCGAAGCGTTCGCCATAAAACAGATCGCGGAAACGTTTGTAGGCCAGCTTGGCGTTGGCGATGGCTGCCTTGCCCAGCAGCTTGCGGTTGGCCGCCACACGGTCGAGGTCGCGACCCTGGGCAGCGCGGATATTGTTCTCCAGCATCCGGTCCACAATCGTGTCGATTCGGCTGAGGAAAAAGCTGGCGACCGAGGCGATCTGCGTGACATCTTCACCGGCTTCGAGACGGCGTTCCAGCCCGCGAATATAGGCTTCTGCCACTTCCAGATAATTATGGACGGCGAAAATCAGCGTTACATTCACGTTGATCCCGGCGGCAATGGTTTCTTCAATGGCCGGGATGCCTGCCGCGGTCGCCGGAATCTTGATCATGGTATTGGGGCGGTCCACTGCGGCGAACAATCGCTGCGCTTCGGCAACGGTGGTTTCGGTATCATTGGCGATCAGCGGCGAGACTTCCAGGCTGACGTAACCGTCGCGCCCGCCTGTCCGTTCATAAACACCGGCCAGCAGGTCAGCTGCCCGCTGGATGTCCTCAATCGCCAAATTTTCATAAATATCGTAGGCTTCCAGATCAAGCAGGCGCATCATGCCCACATCGTAATCTTCGGATTCTCCAATGGCTTTTTGGAAAATGGATGGGTTTGAGGTCACACCCAGGACGCCGTAGTCATCAATCAACTGTTTCAGGCCGCCGCTTTGCAGCAGGCTGCGCTGAATATTGTCGTACCAGATACTCTGGCCGTGTGTCTGGACATCAACGGGAGGATTTCCAGGCATTCAGAGGTCTCCTTGAAAACATGTGGTTTATTGTGTGCGTGGCTTGAATAACGTGGTGAGTCTTCTTATAGACCATAACAGATTGCGACAGATTTCACAAGAGGACTATAGACCTGAAACTGACCCACCCGACAAGAGTCAGTATACTCTATAGTCGGGGTTTGCGCGCATTATCTTTGTCACAAATTGCCCCCACCAGTTGACCCGCCGGATGATGTTTTGCTACTGGTCCGTCAAGCGGGCACACGCTACCATATGCGCATGTTTCGGGGGTCGGGAAAATAACGAGGTGATTTGTCTGTGGCTGACATGGCAATGGATAACAGCTGGCGTGCAGTGGCGGGGCGGCTTGTTTTATTGACGATTGGCGCGCTGCTGGGTGCGGTCGCCGTCAACGTCTTTTATACCCCGGCAGATATTGCCCCCAGCGGTATCTCCGGCATTGCCATCATCCTCAATCACCTGATTGGTACGCCCATTGGCCTGGTGGTGCTGCTCGGCAATATTCCTATTCAGGTACTGGCGCTGCGGATGCTGGGTGGGTGGCGGGTGGTGGCGCGCACCATCTATGTGCTGGTGATTTATTCCTTCGCCATTGATCTGCTGGGGCCTTATCTCTCGATGTCCACCATTTCCGATGATCGGCTGCTGAGTGCCTTGTTCGGCGGCATTCTGGGTGGCATCGGGGGCGGCCTTGTTTATCGCGCCGGGGGGACCTTCGGCGGGACATCTACGCTGGCGCGTATCCTCCAGCGGCGCATTGGCACCCCGTTGGGCAGCACCTACCTGTATACCGATGCGGTCACGGTGCTGCTGGCTGGTGTGGTGTTCGGCTGGCCGGGAGCGCTGTACGCCATCCTCACCATTTTTGTTGATGGCTCGACCTCCGATTATGTGCTGGAGGGACCAAGCCGGATTCGCACGGCAACCATCATCACCAACCAGCCAGACGCGGTTGCCGATGTGTTGATGCACCAATTGGAGCGCGGTGTCACCAGGTGGGAGGGCGAAGGCATGTACACCCATCAGCCGCGCGCCATTCTGTTTGTGACCATCAGCCGCCCCCAGGTCAGCGATCTGCGCCGGTTGGTTTTTTCGGTGGACCCGCAGGCCTTCCTCGTCATTGGTCAGGGACATACGGCATTTGGTGAAGGTTTCCAGATGCCCAACCGGTGATCTAATCTGCTTCCAATATTCATCCGATATAGTGGCAGTATTGACCTTTCAATCGAAAGGAAGTTTTATGCTTACTGTATCCGATGTAAAAGACCTGTTAAACGAACGCGATGGTCAGGATATCCTGAGCCTCTATCTGAATGTGGACAATTCAGTCAGGGAGAATCAGGCCAACAACCCTGCCTGGCGTATCTGGCTCAAGCAGCATTTGCGCCAGTTTGAAAATGAAAATGACACCCAGAATAATGATCAGTGGGCGACCATACAGGAGCGCGCCGAGGCTTTTTTCCGCGACTATACACCGTCCAGCAAAGGGCTGGTGGCATTTTTTGGCCCGGACTGGGAGAACATTCACCCGCTGCCCGTACCTGTCGACAATCACGCCGCCTACGGCAAACCGCTGGTGGGGCCATTGCTGCGTGCCCTCGATGAATACCAGCCGTATCTGGTGGTGATGGTTGATCAGGAAGAAGCCCATTTTTACGAGAGTTACCTGGGCGCGGCGGAGTTCCGCGACAGCATCGAGATTGACCTGGACGAGTACGATTTTGCCGAAAAATCCGGCATGCCCCCGACCGCAGCCCGCACCGGCGGTTATGGCGGGTTGCAGGTCAACCAGCGAGATGCATTCGAGGATATGATCGAGGAGCACCGCATGCGCTTCTACCGTGAGGTGGCCGAGCATACGGAGCATATTGCCACCAGGGATGGCCTGCACCGGATCATCATTGGCGGTGACGAAAAAGCCGGGAATACCGTTCGTAAACAGCTTGCCGAAACGGCTCAGAAACAGGTGGTGGATGTGGTCAGCATTCCACGCCATTACAGCAAACACGAGATATTCAAACATGTCCAGCCGCTGGCTCTTGATTATGAGCGCGAAGAAGAATCCCGCATGGTCAAAGAGGTGATTGATTCTGCGCGTGCGGGTGGCCGGGCGGTGCTGGGTCAGGAAGCGGTGGATCACGCCCTCAATATGTCGCAGGTGGCGGCGCTGCTGCTGGTGTGGCCGCCAGCGGACATCAATCAAGCCAATGACCTGGCTTACCGGGCGTTGTTGTTAAACAGCGAGATCGAAGTCGTGCATGATAAAGCGGCAGACAAACTTCGTGAGGCTGGCGGTGGCGTGGCTGCCAAATTGTACTATTCCGTTTAGCAGTCTGAATGATTGAAACTGTTCAACCGAAGTCGGGGCGGCGTATAACGCTGCCCTTTTTGATTCTATGACTTGACTTATTTATTTTAACGATGTAAAATAAACAGCGTTAAGTAAATCCGCATGGAGTGGAAATGCCCCGCAAACGACGAGACGACCTGCGTGAAGCAACCTATGAAGACATCAAGACTGCTGCCCGCAAGCTGATGGCAGACCAGGGTACAGCCGGTCTTTCGCTACGGGGCATCGCCCGTGAACTGGGAATGACTGCCCCGGCGCTCTATTACTACTACGATAACCTCGACAGCCTTATCACAACGCTGATCGTCGAGGATTATCATCATCTGGCCGACGCGATGGAATCTGCGCGTGATGCCCATGCGGATCAGGCTCACCGCCAGCAGCTTGTTGCTGTGATGCAGGCATATCGCCGCTGGGCGCTCGAACATCCCATTGATTTTCAGCTGATTTACGGCAACCCCATCCCCGGTTATGAAGCACCGGGTGACCTGACCGTCCCGGCTGCTTCGCGGGCGCTGTCGGTGTCGGCAGGCATCATTGCCGATGGCCTGGGGAAAGGCGTTTTTCACGTGCCAGTGGAAGCGGCACAACTGCCCGAATCGGTCTGCGTGGCTTTCCGACAGATCGCAGAGGAGCGTGGCTACAAACACATGCCAGTTGAGGCGATTTATCTTGCTGTGATTGGCTGGACGCGCGCGCAGGGGCTGATCTCACTGGAAATATACAACTCATTACAACCGGTGGTGGGGGACACCGAAGCGTTCTACCAACACCAGATCGATACCCTTATTCATCTGCTCGAATAAGTGTTACTGAGCTTCATTCTTATTTCATCGTCATCGCTTTTTATTGCTGCCCACGCTGAAGGCTCTGTTTGATGCGTCTGTATAGGGCCGGGTGCGGGAGCGGTGGCAGTCAACCTGGGCAAGCTGAAAGAACTGCTGGAAACCGGTTCGACCTGCCCGCAAGATGGGCGTGTCAGCCGATTGTAGATCATGTCAATCAGAGGGGGAGCGAACAATGAGTGAATTACATGTGGTCTTTGGAACCGGCGCAATTGGTCGGGCGGTCATGGAAACCCTGCTCAGCCGGGGCAAGCAGGTGCGCATGGTCAACCGCAGCGGTCGTGGTAAACTGCCCGCTGGCGTTAAATTGTTAAGCGGTGATGCTGCTGACCCATCTTTTGCCCGGCAGGCAGCAGAGGGGGCTAGCGTCGTTTATAACGTGCTCAACCCACCCTATCATCAGTGGCCGGAGCTATTTCCGGAATTGCAGGCGAGTGTCGTAGAAGGGGCCGCGGCTGCCGGGGCAAAATTGGTGGTGATGGAGAACGTTTACATGTACGGCGACCCAAAAGGCCAGCCGCTTACAGAGGATATGCCTTATGCAGCACATACGAAAAAGGGGCAAGTCCGTGCCCAGATGTCACGGGACTTGATTGATGCTCATGAGAAAGGGCGCTTGCAGGTGACGATAGGGCGGGCATCCGATTACTTTGGGCCGGGTGGAGGCGTACAATCGCCACTGGGCGATCTGGTGATTGGCCGGGCGCTGGCGGGTAAGTCTGCCCAGATGATCGGCAATATCGATATGCTGCATACCTATACCTACATCCCTGATATAGGTCGCGCGCTGGTAACGCTGGGCGAACATGACGAAGCTTTTGGTGAAGCATGGCATATTCCCAACTCGCCGGTTCTGACGACCCGTGCCATCATCGAGCGCATTTATGAAGCCGTCGGCCAGCCGGTGCGAATTCAGGTTGCACCGAAGCCGCTGTTGTGGCTGATGGGTCGGTTCGACCGCACGCTAGGTGAAATCTGGGAGATGCTGTACGAGTTCGAACAGCCTTTCGTGGTGGATCATGGCAAATACGACAAAGCTTTTGGCGACCACGCTACGCCGCTGCCTGATGCGCTGCACGCCACCATTGACTGGCACCGCCAGCAGGAAGTGCAGCCCGCATAGGCCCTAAAAGTGCTCCCAGCGCACCACGTCATCAAAGGGACGGCGGCCCCCCTTCCCTTTGCCCGGTTTCACGGCGTCATGGTCCGGGTAACCGAAGGAAATCAGCAGGTACGGTTTCCAGTCCGCCGGGAAGCCGAGCAGATCACGCGCCCGGTCCGGTTCGTAGACATTGCCCTGCGCCGAACCAATGCCGATTTCATGGGCGGCCAGCATCATATACGTGGCCGCCTGCCCGATGTCGAACATGTTCTGGAAAAAACGGGTTTCGCGGTCCGGGCTGAGCATCACCACGCACATCGCGGCCCCGGCGACATGTTTGGTTGACCGGCCAATCGTCGCCAGCTCTTGCAGCATGGCCCGGTCCCGTACGGCAATAAAATACCACGGCTGCGAATTGTACCCGCTGGGTGCCCGCCGACCGGCGTCGAGAATACGTCGTGCGGCCTCGTCGTCAATCGGCTGGTCGGTAAACTGCCGTACTGTGTGTTTGGAGCGAATTCCCTGCCAGATGTCCATTGCGTTCTCCTTGTACTCATCATCGTGTTGTTGAGGCTATTCTGACACAAAACAGCGCGCTTTGCCCTGTTTGCCGCTCGCCCCTACAATGGAGGGTGGGAGCCTTTCGCAACCAAGGGGGAATAGATTATGGGACGCCTGATTGGGCTGTTACTCATTTTACGCGCGCTGGCGCCGGTCCTGATTGTGTTGATCATTGGCGGTACGGTGGCGGTGGTGCTGGGTGATGTTCAGGCCGCTGTCGACCCGCCGCTGACGGTCATCCGCACCGAGATGGCAGAAGTCCGCGATACGGTGGAAGCCGCTGGCGAAAACATCGAGGCTGTCAGCGACGAAGTCACGGATCTGGTGAGTGTGCTCGGCAGCTTCAATCTCCAGATTGTGATTCCGAACATCCCGGCCAACCTGAGCTTCCCCAGCCTCGACCTGCCTTCGGTCAATATCCCGGTGCCATCGGTGAGTATGCGCACCACCACGACCACGATTGCCGGCGTATCCATCACCTACCCATCGGGGCTGAACATTGGCAGCACCACCTTCAGCCTGAACATCCCCAATATTCCATCCTTTTCGGTGCCACTGCCCGGCCTCAGCCAGCTGGATAACGACCTGCGTGCTGCGCTTTCGGGCGTCACAGGTGTGTTCGATACTTTCGATGCGGTGTTTGACAGCGTAGGCGACCTGGTTGGCACACTGGGGCAGGTCACGGACCATGTGTCAGCCATCACGGAGCAGACCGACCAGATGACACAGAGCCTGCGGCGGGTCATGGGCCGGTGGCAGGCGACGCTAATGATCGCGGTACTGGCGGTGCTTGGGCTGGTGCTGCTGTATTTTGGCGTGCCCATCCTGGACGACTTCCGCCGTGGCTGGCGTATGCTGCGCGGCCTGTCTGCGAGTGGGGTCTGACATGTCTCAGCGTCTATTGGGCTTCTTGTTGATCGTTCGCGCGCTGGTGCCGATTCTGATCGTGCTGGTGATTTACTGGGCCTATACCCAGATCGTGGATGATCTGCGCGTCGTGCTGCGTCCGATGGCGGCTATCGAGAGCGAAATGGCGGCATTGAATGACACGCTTGAAACCGCCCAGGCTCAGTTTGATACCGCCCGCACCCACGCCGAAGATGCGATTGCTGTCATCCAGGGCTTTCAGGTGCCGAATCTGCTGCCGAGCCTGCCCGCCAACCTCACCTTACCGTCCCTCAATATCCCGGATGTGACCGTGCCGATTGTGCCGACCCTCAGCGTTCGGTTCACCAGTGTCACCGGCAGTATCACGAATGTGATTGAAGGCGCGTGCAGCACGGTACTGAATTTCTTTGGTATTCCCTCGACCATCTGCGAGGCGGCGCGTACCGTTACGGAGCCATTGAACTTCAGCTATCCATCCGGCCTGACATTCGGGACAACCAGCTACACCATCGACTTTCCGGCGATCCCCAGCTTCACGGTCCCGATGCCTGCGTTTTTTAATACGCTGTCGAATCAGCTGGAAGGTGTGTTCTCGACCTTTGACGACATCTTTGACTCGTTTGACCGGGTCTTCAGCGAGATCAGCACCTTCGGCCAGACGATCCGCACCTTGCCGGGCAATGTCAACCGCATGATGGATTCCACCACACGGATGATCGATTCACTCAATCAGGTGGCTGCGAATTATGCCACGCTGCTGATGCTGGCAACGGGTGCGGTGATTATCTTGCTGGTGGTTGTGGTTGCTGGCAGTTTTGTTCAGAATATCGGGCGCGGGCTGCGACTGCTGTTTGGCCCATCAACCTGAGCCGTCGCGTTCATCCTGGGCGATCAGGGCGGCGACGCGGTCGCGGGCGTCGTCCAGCGATTTGACGAATTTGGGGCCGTCCCAGCCGCGTACACGCACGACGCTGTCGATCAGGGCTTCAAGAAACCGGCCCGCGTCGTTGACCAGCACGGTATGGCGGATATTGGATGGCTGCATACCGCCAGCCCGCAGGTTGCTCAGGGCATCACCGGGGGGAAGCGGCCCCTGAAACCACATGATGACATGCACGATGCGCCCGGTTTCCCCCAGATAGTCATAGACTTGGCGGACAGCGGCGCTGAACTGCGGCCATGTCCAGTCCTCACCGGCCAGCTCAATGCGGTAGATGGTTGCCGCGTCGTCGTCCCACTGGTGGGTAATCGGCATAATAAGAAATCTCTGTAGACGATGAATTATTTTACGTCACCTAGCATTGTAGGTGAATTTTGTATTTGTGACACCTGCCTCTTGTTTTTAGGATGATTGCACCATGCGCCGGGCTTTATTCTGCGTTATGATTTGCTGGTGTGTTCTGATAAATAGTCTGTGGAGGAAACCATGGCACGAGTAGCGATCAACGGCCTCGGACGAATTGGCCGCGCTGCATTGAAAGTTATCTTCGATACGCCCCAGCTCGAACTGGTGGCTGTGAACGACATTGCCGATGTCGACAATATGGCCTATCTGCTCAAATACGACAGCGTGTATGGACGCTTCGGCAAAACTGTTGAGGTAGCCGACGGCAGCCTGGTCATTGACGGGCAGAACGTGGCTTACCTGAGCGAACGGAACCCGGCTGAACTGCCCTGGGGTGAGATGAATGTGGACCTGGTGTTTGAATGCACCGGCATTTTCACCAAGGAAGAAGACGCAGGCAAGCACATTGAGGCTGGCGCGGAATGGGTGATTATCTCCGGCCCGACCAAGAGTGCCGGTGTGCCCACCGTGGTGCATGGTGTGAATAAGCCCGGTGGCGATTCGCACATTATTTCCTGCGCAAGCTGCACCACCAACTGCATCACCCCGGTGATGGAAGTGATGGAACGCCGCCTGGGGATCAAGAAAGCCATCATGACCACTGTCCATGCCTACACCGCGACCCAGCTTCTGGTTGATGGGCCGGGCGGCAAAGACTTCCTGCGTGGTCGGGCTGCCGCCATCAACATTATTCCGTCTTCCACCGGTGCAGCGGTCGCAACGGCCAAAGCCCTGCCGGAACTTGAAGGCAAGTTTGATGGTCTGTCGCTGCGCGTGCCAACCCCGGTTGGTTCGATTGCCGACATCGTGCTGGTGGTTAACCGCGACACCAGCGTCGAAGAACTGAACGATATTTTCCGCGAGGAATCCAAGACCGAGCGGTATGACGGTATTCTCGGTGTCAGCGACGAGCCGATTGTTTCGTCCGACATCGTGCAGGATGCGCGTGCGTCCATCGTGGACCTGACCCAGACGATGGTTGTCGACGGCGATCTGGTCAAGATCATGAGCTGGTACGACAACGAATGGGGCTACACCAACCAGATGATCCGCGAAGCCCTTCAGGTGATCAGCAGCAAAACGCCTGCCTGATCAATCACAGACAGATGAATGACGCATCGGGGATAGCTTCTGTGCTATCCCCGTTTTCACTGAATAACCGCATGACTCCTGTTTGTCTTATTCCTCATACAGAACTTGAATTGAATCCTGACCGCGAGTCCTTTATACTTAAACGTGCGCGCATCACCGAAGCGTATCTGGCCACGCGCTAAAAATTCGAATCCTGTACAGGCTCACACCAGCCACTGACCTGATTATTATGCCAAATACCAGCCATCGTGACGTGTTTGTCAGCAGCACGACACGCGATCTTGAACAACACCGTCAGGTAACTCGTGACGCGATCTGGCGCGCGAACCTTTTCCCGTTGATGATGGAACGGGATGTTGCTACGATGGAAGACCCCATTCAATACTCGCTCGGCCTGGTAGAGGACGCCGAAATCTACATCGGTATTTTTGCGCTGCGCTATGGCTATATCCCCGAAGACCCGGTGCGCAATCCGCTGGGCCTGTCCATCACCGAGCTGGAATATCGGCACGCTGTCAAACAGGATATCCCCGCGCTGATCTTCATCATGGATGATGAGCATCTGGTGAAGGCCGGGCACGTCGAATCCGAACCGGATAAAGTCAGCAAACTCAACCGCCTGAAAGAAGAACTCAAAGCCCATCATGTGGTTGGCTTCTTCAAGTCCACCGACGACCTGAGCAATCAGGTGTTTCAGGCGTTGCAGAGCCACAAGATTCAGCATTATATTGCCCGGCTCGAAGGGCAGGAGTCATCGGCCAACGGGCGGGATGCCAACGGCAGTTTGCAGCCCTATTTCGCCCATGCCTATATTCAGCCGCACGATTTTGTGGGCCGCCGGACTGAACTGAACGCGCTGGACGAATGGTCCGAATCCAATGATGTGGTGCTGCTGGTCAAGGCGATTGGCGGCGTGGGCAAAAGTGCCCTGACCTGGGAGTGGGTGCGCCGCCAGACAGAAACGCGCGGCAAGTTCAACGGCATTATGTGGTGGAGCTTTTACGAAAGCCACTCCGCGCTGGAGAATTTTATCCCCAGAGCACTGACCTACCTGACCGGGGAAGACGAAGATACGTTTGCCAGCCGCACACGGGCCGAAAACGAACAGCAGTTGATTGAACTGCTGCAAGCCAAACCCTATCTGATCGCGTTTGATGGCATCGAACGCATTCTGGTGGCTTACCAGCGCATCGACGCCTCGCATCTCGACAGCGACGAACTGGTCAAGGAGCGTCAGCTGCGTGGCTGTGCCGACCCGCGCGACGATGAATTTCTGGCGCGGCTGGTCAGCTGCAAGGGGACGAAGTTTTTAGTCAGTACCCGGTTGATCCCCCAATCGCTGACGGGACGGCAGGGTGACCTGATGCGCGGGGTGCGCAGCATTGACCTGCTGGGGCTGGCGGATGAAGACGCGCTGGCACTGATGAACCAGCTGGGTGTGACCGGTACGCCAGAGAATATGACCCGCTTTATGTCGCAGTTTGGCAATCACAGCCTGCTGCTCAGCATCATTGCCGGTCGCATTATCAATTATCGTCCGGCACCGGGCAGCTTTGACGACTGGTATGCCGAGGAAGGCCGCGACCTCAAACTGTCGGATTTCGAGCTGGAACAGCGCCGCACCCATGTGCTGCAATATGCGCTCGATGGCCTGACGCCGGAACTGCGCAAGCTGCTGGGGCAGATCTCGACGTTCCGCTACCCGGTCGATTACCGCACGCTCAACGACGTCAACCCGTTTGTGCCGGACGTGGCGGGCAATGGTGGGTCACGGGCGGATATGGTCAATGTGCGCGTCAAGCTGCACAACGGCCTGAAGGAACTGGAAGACCGGGGCCTGCTGCTGTGGGATCGCATCAAGAACCGCTATGACCTGCATCCGATTGTTCGTGGCTATGCCTACGAACAGATGGAGGAGCAGGACAAGCGCATGACCTTCCGGCAGATGCACAATTATTTTGCCAACCTGCCGCCGGAAGACCTGGATAAAGTCGAAAAGTTGGATGATCTCAAGCGGTCACTGGAGCTGTATGAAGTGCTGGTGCGGCTGAACCGCTGGGATGACGCCATAGATGTCTATGACAAGCATCTCAAGTACGCGCTGACCTACAAGCTGGCGACCTACGACACCATTGTCGATCTGCTCATGCCGCTGTTCCCGGATGGGCTGGATGAACTGCCGCGCGTCTCCTCCTATCGTGGGCAGAACATCTGCCTGACGGACATGGCGACAGCGTTTTCTTACCTGGGCCAGACCGACAAAGCCATGATCCTGCGCGGTCTGAAGATCAAGCTGGCGCTGAAGCAGAAAAGTTACAGCAGTATGGGCGTCGGCCTGCGGACTTATTCAAGTTCGCTGCGGCTCGACCACAACAAACTGGCAACCTCGCTGAAAGCCTGCAAGCTGGCCCTGGAAGTGGCCGAAGCCAGCGACGACCTGGATAACGCGGGTATTTCGCATATGTATCTGCTCAGCCTGTACCGCGATATGGGCTGGTGGATCGAAGCCAAGAATGCGTATGATCAGTTCAACGACCTGCTGAAGTCACGCTCGGCGCTGCGCAAATGGCAGCCGACAGCGGACCGTTTCTACGCCGAAATGCTGATCTTCCAGCAGCATGACGCCACGAACCTGCTCAACAAAATCTGGCGCGATGCGCAAAAAAGCCCGAACAAGAACCAGGTACATATCCGCGAGATTTATCGTTTGCGCGCGGAGAGCGCCATTCAACAAGGGCAGTTTGGCACCGCTGCTGGTTTCTTTCTCGATACGATTACGCTGGGGCACAAATCCGGTATTCCGGTATCCGGTCTGCTGGGGCGGCTGGCTTATGTGCGGGTACGCGAAGAACTGTTCGACGAAGCGCAGCAGCTTCTGACCGAGGCACTAGCCGACGAAGAAGCTGGCCGTCTGCACGACCTGTATAATAGCGCTGCCGAGATCTATCACGCGATGGGTGATCAGGAGCAGGCCGTCCATTACGCGATGCTGGCCTATGAATCCGCCTGGGCAGATGGTCTGCCGTTTGTCTGGTGGTGGCGGTTGGAACGCGCCCGGCAGGTGCTGAAGAACCTGAATGCCCCGATTCCGGAACTGCCGCCGTTTGACGAAGACCGGATCGAGAAAGTACCTTATGAAAACGATATTTATGCCTTCATCGATGAATTGATGATTGGGCAGCAATAACGCCTACATCGCTGCTGTTTCACGCCCACATCTACTGCCTATACCATTTTAATGCTCTATGAATATTTGTATGTCACTTTGATCTGAGCAAGTTCGGTTATGGCTTGGCTGTCGGTAGTGGGGTTACAGCTATGTTATTCAATTTTAAGCAGCTTTTAATGCCGCCTGTGTTTTACGATGAAGAAAAAACACGGATAGGCAATTTGCTTTATGTCGTTTTGCTCACGTCACTAGGCGCGGTGACTCTGGTTTTTGTGGCGGCATTGGTGATACGCCCTTTTAGTACCGTTCGTTTTTTTGGAGCCTTGGGCCTGTTCTCGATCTTAGCCGCGGCTTTTGCTTTTATGAAGCGCGGTGCAATCCGTCTCGCCAGCAAAATAGCAATCGGGGTGTTGGTCTTTCTGGTAGTTGGCGCAGGGTTCCTGCTGAACGGCCTGGAAACGCCCGGTTTCACCAGCCTGATGCTGGTTATTATCATGGCCGGATTGTTGTTAGGGGTCCGGGCCGCCAGAGCGCTTGCGATATTCGGTATTCTGGTTGCAACGTTGATATTTGTCGGGCAGACCAATGGCGTCCTACCGCTGTTCCCCACCGAACGCATGCTGGTTACCACATGGCTGACGAACGCCATCCTTTTTGCAATGGCCGCCGTATTGTTGCAACTTTCCCTGGGGAGTATCTATAAAACCCTGGACCGTGCCCGCCGCAGCGAATCCGCCTTGCAGCGGGTCAACCGCGCCTACCGGGTACTGAGCGATTGCAACCAGACGCTGATTCGTGCGAAGGATGAAGCAACCTTACTGCGGGATGTCTGCCGCGTCATTGTGGAAAGAGGGGGCTATTCGCTGGCGTGGGTGGGGTTTCTGCAGGGGGATGGCTCGCAGTCACTGCGCCCGATGACGGCTGCCGGCGACGCGGGTAGTTATCTTGATTCGATCACCAGCGTTGGCCGCGATTGTGATCCGACACTGACCGCCGTCGAGCGGGCTGAAATGCAGGTGCTCAATGTTATCGACCAAACCCAATGTTCCGTTCCGGAAAAAATCACATGGAGTTCGATATTCGCTAGCCCCCTGATTGTTGACAATAGCGTGATTGGTACGCTAAGTGTTTATGCCCGCGAGGTCTTCGGTACCGAGGAAATTGCCCTGCTGAAGGAACTGGCGGATGATCTGGCATTTGGTATTAGCGTGCTGCGCATCCGGTCTGAGCATGAAGAAGTGACGGAAGATCTGGCCGAGCGCCACCGGTTGCTGCGCACATTGATCGACAACATCCCCCATATCATTTTCATGAAGGATACGGAAGGCCGCTATACGCTGGTCAATAAGCTGTATGCCGAATATGCCAACCACGAACAGGAGGCGATTATCGGCAAGACGGCTCTGGACCTGTTCCCTTCTGCGGAAGCGCAGTATCTTCACGCGTTTGATATGGAAAATATGCGGCAGGGTAATGTCCTGGTCGACCGGGAAGTGGAAACCGTTCGCCACGATACCGGTGAAAAACGCTGGCTTTTGATGAATCAGCTGCCTTTGTTGAATGCACAGAATGAACCGATCGGGCTGCTGGGCATTGGACATGATATTACGGATCGCATTCGCATGGAGCAGGAGCTGCGCTATCATGCCAGTTTGATTGAAAACACCTCTGATGCCATTGTCTCGACCAGTACGGACCTGGTGGTTTTAAGCTGGAACAAAGCCGCTGAAGCCATGTACGAGATACCGGCGATGAAAGCCATTGGCAGGCGAATTTCTGAGCTCACGCAGACAGAGTATCATGGTCAGACCCGCGAAGAAGTGGTCAAGCAAATTTTCGAACAGGGTGAATGGTGGGGTGAAATTACCCAGACCACCCATACCGGTAAGACCATGTATGTTCAGGTTGCCGCGACCGTCCTGCGCGACAGCGACGGGAAGATCACCAGCGTTATTTCTGTGAATCGCGACATCACGAGCCAGAAGCAAATGCGGGAAGCAGTGTTGAATCAGCAGCAGTTGGAAATGGAATTGCAGCAGCAGAAAGACCTGCTTGCCACCCGGAACCGGTTTATGTCGATGGTGTCGCATGAATTCCGCACGCCCCTGTCCGTCATTCAGTCCTCTACCGAATTGATCGATTATTACTGGGATCGTATGACCTCGGACAAGCGCCAGATGCATGTGCGGCGGATGCGCGCGCAGGTCAGTCGCCTGGATGGTTTGATTGAGGATTTCGCTCTGGCCATTCGCGCCGAAAACGGGCACCTAACCTTTCAGCCGGCGACGATGAATATTGAGCTGTTCTGCCGCGAAATTTTCGAAGAATTCGAAATGAGCCTTAACGAACACCATCAACTGATCTTTGAGAGCAGTGATCAGATCGACGAGATTCATGGAGACCGGTTGCTGCTTGGTTACATCCTGCGCAATCTGCTGTCCAATGCCATCAAGTACTCTCCGGAGGGCGGCGAGATTGCCCTGCGGCTGACCTCAGATCGCCGGGATATCACCCTCGTTATACAGGATGAAGGCATCGGCATTCCGCCGGAAGACCAGGTGCGTCTGTTCGAACCCTATCACCGGGCCAGTAACGTCGGCACTATCCGCGGCACAGGCCTCGGCTTGAAAATTGTCAAAGATTGTGTAGAGTTGCATGGGGGCCGCATTGAGGTCACCAGCGAGTTAAATCAAGGGACAACCTTTACACTGACACTGCCCATCCTATGAACCGATACCTCATTATCAACGCCGATGATCTGGGCCTGTCGCCGGGTACGAACCAGGGCATTCTGGAAGCACACCAGCAGGGCATTCTGACCTCGACCACTGCGATGGTCAATATGCCGGACGCCGAAGCAGGCATACGTCTGCTGCACCGCGAAGCCCCTCAGATGGGTATCGGGCTGCATCTTACATTAACTACGGGCCAGCCGGTTTTGCCGCCAGCGCAGGTGCCGTCGCTGGTAGACGACACGGGCACTTTCCCCTATGTGGCCGGTGATCCCCTGCACCATGCCGACATGATGCAGGCCGACGAAATTGCAGCGGAATTTCAGGCGCAGTTCGAGCGTTTTGTTCAGCTGGCCGGGCGCAAACCCGATCATCTGGATTCGCATCATCACGCTGCCTATCATATCCCCGCGGCTTTTCGGGTGCTGCTCGACATGGCGAAAGCGCATGATCTGCCGATTCGCAATGCGGCAACATGGCAGACGGATACCGCATTGACGGGTCCCCGCAATGTCGCGCTGCGGCAGATTCTGGCGGATGGACCAGCCCCACGCTGGACGGATTATTTCGAGACCGGATTTTATGATACGGACGCCAATGTCGACAATTTGCGGGCGATCCTGATCAACCTGCCGGAAGGCGTTACCGAGCTGATGTGTCATCCGGGCCATTACGATGGATTCCGCATGTATTACGCCGCCCAGCGTGAGCGCGAACTGGCAGTGCTGACCGATCCGTCGATGCGCGAACTGGTCGCCGCCCAGGGCATCCAGCTGGTGACATTTGCTGATCAGTGATGCGCACGGCATAATTGCCGGGTCGGAACCGGACCGTCCATGAAGTCAATAATCATGGGCTTCTGGTCTTTCGACTCATCGCATCGATCAGACAGAAAAACATGAACGCATTGCCATTAACGAAAAACATTGGTCCCAAAACGGCTGGCTGGCTGGCTGCCATTGACATACATTCCCTGCAAGACATCGAACAGCTTGGCGTGGTCGAGTGTTACCTGCGCCTCAAAGCGGCGTTTCCGGACCGGGTATCGCTCAACGCTCTGTGGGGGTTGCAGGGTGCGCTGATGGACCTCCCCTGGAATCAAATTCCTGAAGACATCAAGCAGGATTTACGGGCACAGGTCAATGCAGCGGAGCGAAGCAGCCAATCATGATGATCCGACGGCCAGCCCCGATCCGCACAGACGCCAGCAATGCCTTCGCGCACCGGACCATTCGTGAACGTGTTCCGGCGATCATCCGTGAAACACAATCCCTCAACCCGGACTTTCCGCAGCCCGTACAGTCGGCGCTCGATCAACTGCGCGACGCGCTGGTATCCGATGCGCCGATTGCCATGCTGGACCTGCCCGCGCCGGACTATGACGACTGGTTGCCGCTGTGGACGCCGTATCGCGGCGAAAGCTGGCAGAACACCGCCTGGTTTTTTGCCGAGGTTTACTTTTATCGGCTGCTGACCCAGGCTGTGCGCTGGTGGGAAACCGGGCGTGACCCATTTCTGCCGAAGAAGAACGAAGAATACGCCGGGGTACAGTTGTGGGAGCTGCTCGAAACCGCGCTGGCGGTCGACGGACAACCTGAAGACAAGCTGGCAGCGATGCTGGAATTTGCGTTGTGGGGCAACCGGGTCGATCTCAGCTATGCGCTGGCGGCCTCGCATGGCAACCACATTGCCGATGACGACCTGCTGGCTGATGAGCATGAACGGGTGGTTGAACGCCTGCTGAGCCGGCGCGGCACCGTGCATGTTATCGCCGATAACGCCGGGACCGAACTGGCGATGGATCTGGCGCTGTTGGACACACTGCTGACGGATCAGATTGCCCACCGTGCCGTGCTCCACCTCAAGCTGCACCCCACCTTTGTCAGCGACGCGATGGTGCCGGATGTCCTCAAATTCATCGACATGACCCGCGATCATGGCCCGGCGGCGTCGGCTTTTGGTGATCGACTGCGGGCGTATCTGGAAGAAGGACGGCTGCGGCTGGCCCCCGATGCCTACTGGAACAGCACGCGTTTCCTGTGGGATCTACCGCCCCGGCTGGTCCGCCTCTTTACCAATTCGCAGCTGGCGATCATCAAGGGGGATGCCAACTACCGGCGTATGGTGGGTGACGCGATCTGGCCGCCGGAAACCTCGTTGCAGGATGTGGCGGATTTTTTCCCGTGTCCCCTGCTGGCCATGCGCACCCTCAAGAGTGATCCGGTGGTGGGCCTGCCTGCCGGGCTGGCGGATAAGCTGGATACGGTTGATGACCAGTGGCGCGTGAATGGCCGCCGCGGCGTGCTGCAAACCAATTTTGAGAGGTAGACGTAATCATGCGGTATTCGGAAAATTACGTGCGAGAATGTGAAGAAACCGAGGCGTATGCCGCCCGTCTGATGGGTCGTGACCTGACCGAGCGCGAAAAGAATGCCATCTGGGGTGCAGGAACGCTCACATGGCTGGAGATGCGCGTGCAGGTGCCGATGCGGTTGGCCGATGACGCGGACACCATCGCGCTGGTGCTGACCGACGCGGCGGATGATCTGGAAAGCCGCCTGGTTGAGATGGTGGCCGGGCTGGCCGGGATGTTGGGCACCCTGCTGGGCCGCAGCCTGACCGCCGAAGAACGCCACCAGCTTGGTCAGATACCCACCGTGATCGAGGTGATGCGCTTGGGCGAAGACATGGCCGCCGCTGCCCCGGAAGCGCGAGAAGCCCATCTGAAACAGGCGCTGTCCAAATTTTCTACCTGACTGAAAATTGTGAAAAGTAGACGAGAAATTCCTGCCTAAAGACTATGCACTAGGCCCATTGTTTGGCGATTCGAAACCTTGTATCGTTTAGGCTGTGCAAGAATGTTGGCTGTAACATTCCTGCACGTTATTGGGCAATGTGCGTGTTTTGGGGAGTGATAGGTAATGCCTGAACGTTTAAACGGCGTTGTGAAATGGTTCAACGCTGACAAGGGCTACGGGTTTATCCGGCAGGATGCCGGGCCGGATGTGTTTGTCCACTATTCGGCCATTCAGGGGGCGGGCTTTCGGACCCTCGAAGAGGGCGAAGCCGTCGAATTCGAAATTACCGATGGCCAAAAGGGCAAACAAGCCAGCAATGTGATCCGGTCTGGCGCGTAAAACCCATCCCGATCCCCCAACCTACAGCGTCATGATGCGTTTGGCGATGCGCAGTTGTTTGGGGAAGATCGGCAGAAAATCGAGTAGATCCTGGTAACGTCCGGCTTCACGTTCGTTGATGTAACGCCGCAACACACTGATCGTTCCCGGCAGGATGGTCATACCTTGTGCTTTGCGCGCCATTAGGACATAGGCCTTGGCTTCGGCCTGGCTGACGTAATCCTCAAGGTAGATGGCGACCGCCGCCGCGACCCACAGTGCCGCGAACTGCTCCTCCCAGGTAGTATACTGCGTCCCGAATTCTTCGCTGACCGGAATGGGATTTTGCGTGATTGTTGCCATTGCATCGGCATGCCGGCGCAGGTAGCCCACGATCAACAGCCGTCCGAATTGTGATAATGCGGCGCGATAGACATGGGCCGGGTCTTCATCAAACGGCCAGGGCGGGCTGTCGCCCCAGGCCAGGCGCGGCGCAGTGATGCATAACAGCTCATGGCCGATGCGCAGGCCGATCTCCCGGTCGGTCGGGTAGGAGATATTGGGCACGAAGACCAGGTCTTCATGCACCTCGCCAATGAACGGGCGCAAAAATGATTTGAACGCGGTGTTCTGCAACATCAGGCGCGATTCGTGCAGGCTTTTTTGCCAGGCGGCATCTTCGTCCTGCCACCAGTCGGCCAGGTTCGTGACGCGGTAGAAATCGCGCAGCTCCATAATCCAGCGCGGCGGTACCCAGTCCGGCAGGATGTCGATCTGCAATTCCAGCCCCGGCCACCCCAGGCACAAGGCAAATGTGAATAAGGCTTCTAGGGGCGCGCCGCTATCCAGCAGCTTTTGCAGGCTCTGGACGGCGGGGTGCTGGGTGTGTTCGTGCAGGAATTTGCGGGTGGCACGCGCGTGGGCATGGGTTCCGTGCGGCTGCCGCTTCTGTGCTTGGTCCGGCCAGTTGGTTGCTGCCAGTACCGCCGACATTAGCCGCAGACGATCATCGATTTTCACGATTACGTCCGATTGGTTGCTCATTCTGCTGCCCTGTTGTGCGTGCCGTTGTGGGTTATAGTTATCTGTATGGTTATTTTACGGTGCAAGTGAGTGGGGAGCAAGCCAGTGACCCTTAAGACGCGGCCCTTGCGGGTGGCGCTGTTTACCGATACCTTCCTGCCCAAAGTCGATGGCATTACGACGGTGATTTGTCTGCTGCTCGATCATCTGGCGGAACGCGGCGTGGAGACAATTATCTTTTCGCCCGATACCGGCCCGATCGACCATTACAACAAGACCCCCGTTATCACAGCGCGCAGCATTCCATTCCCGTTTTACCCGGACCTGCGCATGGCGCTGCCGGGGCGGCGTACTTTCCAGGATCTGCACGCCTTTCAGCCGGATGTGATTCATTTTATTCATCCGTCGGTGTTCGGGCTGGCGGCCTATGCCATTGTGCGCCAGCGCATGACCTACCCCGCACTGGTGTCCTATCATATCGATTATGGACGGATCGCCCAGCACTTTTATGTCGGGCCATTCAATGCCCGTTTTATCGAGCCGACCATCAACTTCCTGACGCGCTGGATAATGAACCAGGCGGACTACAATCTGGCGCCTTCCAGGTTGATTCAGCAGCGGGTACGCGACATCGGCGTGACGGCAGAGGTGGGGTTGTGGAAGCGCGGCGTGGATGCGGAGAAGTTTCACCCCCGTTTTGCCGATGCAGCCATGCGCGATCAGCTTTCCGGCGGTCACCCGGATGATGTGCTGCTGCTGTATGTGGGGCGGCTGTCCGCTGAGAAGCGGCTGGGTGACCTGAAAGCGGTGCTGGAACAGGTGCCCGGTACGCGGCTGGCGCTGGTGGGGGATGGCCCGGAGCGTGCCGCGCTGCAACGCCATTTCGCCGGGCTGCCGGTGACATTTGCCGGTTATATGCAGGGCGAGGCGCTGTCGCAGGCCTATGCCAGCGGCGATATTTTTGTCTTCCCCTCGGCGCTGGAGTCGTTCGGGCTGGTGGTGGTCGAGGCAATGGCGGCGGGGCTGCCGGTGGTGGCGTCGCGCGTCGGTGGCGTGATGGATATGATTGACGAGGGGCGCACCGGCTACACGTTTGAGCCGGGAGACGTGGCCGGGTTAGTCGCGGGCGTTCGCCACATCGTACAGAACCGCGCCTGCATCGAGCAGATGGGCCTAGCCGCCCGTGCCTTCGCCGAGACTCAGACCTGGCCCGCCATGATGGACGAGGTCATCGCGCACTACGAACGAATAATGAATTAAGCCACTATTATTAAATTAAACCTTATGTGATTATTGGATTTAAAGTATTTTATAGTAGAATTATTGCTAATACAATTTATGTACAAGGAGATAGTAAAAATGAGCTATATTGAGAATAATCTCGTGAAAGGTGAAGAAATTATATTTGTAACCAAGCTACATTGGTGGGCTATCATTGGACCAGCCATCAGTGGGTTTGCTGTTGTGTTTATCTTAGGATTCTGTGTGATTGGTAGTTCGTCAAGCACAGGTAGTAGTGGTATGAGTGCAGCCATCATGACATTTGCTATATTAATGGCTGTCATTAGTCTAATTGGTGGATACCTCAATTTTCAGTCCAGTGAGTTTGGCGTTACAAATCGCCGAGTTCTTATTAAAACCGGTCTTATTCGTCGTAAAACTTTGGAACTCAATTTAAACAAACTTGAAAGTTTTCAAATCAGGGAGTCAATACTGGGGCGAGTATTAGGTTACAAGAATCTTCACGTAACGGGCTCCGGAGGGACAAAGCAAAGCTTTCGCAACGTAGCGAACGCTGATATCTTCAGACGACGTGTTGTCGAACTCTCAACAGGCGAATAATTAAATAAAGATACAGTTTTATATTGAATGATGGCACGACCTATTTGATCAGTGTCGTGCCATCGGATTAGACTACTTCTGCGATGGCGATGCCCTGCTCACCGGCGACACTGTACAGCAGATAAGTGCGTCCATCTTCCGCATAAATGGCCGGGTCGCGCAGTTCGCGCACAGGGACCAGGCTCGACCCGCGCACCGAGGGTTTTAGCGGCAGGTCCGCGCCTTCCCAGGGTTCATCCGGCGTGAAGATGACCTGGGCCGGGCTGGGCCGCCAGTCATGCCAGTTATCCGAATGGGCGTCGATCTCCGTCATGAGGATACATTCCGGTTCATCACCCGCACGCGAGTAGAACACGCGCAAGGTGTCACCATCCACCTGCACCGCCAGATGCCGGATTGAGGGCTGGCCGGGGGAGAAATAAAACGCCTCGCGGTTCGCGTCGTCGCCCAGCACCAGCGGCCCCGCCTCGAACGGGCCAAAACCATCCGGCGACCGGTACAGCAGGCCCGGCATCGTCATGCCGTAGATCATGCCCTTGAAGTCAAATACCCGCAGATAGGCAAAGGCGATCAGCGGCGGCTGTTCGGTGAAGTGCAGGCCATCCGCAGAGACTGCCATGCGGCTGCGCTGCTGGCGGAACCCGGGCGAATCAATTTCGGCGTCGACCTGTGCCCGTTCTTCGGGTGTGACCGGTCCGTGATAATACAGCCGAATCTGCTGCCGTTCGTGGTCGATGTAAGCGTCTGGCGAGGCAATATGTTTGATAAAACGCGTTTCTTCCAGATGCAGCACGCCCGGTTCGTGGATCTGCCACGGGCCGCTGAGGTTGTCGGCGTAAGCCATGCGGATATGCTGGCCGTGATGATGGGCGAAGTACAGGTAATATTGGCCCAATGGATTGGTGACCCAGTGCGGCACGCGGATGAGTGACGGGCCGTTGATGTTATTGGACATGTCCGGATCCGCGCCCGGTGTGGCAGCGGTGATGATCGGGTTGTTGGGCAGACGGCGAAATTTCATGGTGATGCGCTCCTTTTCAGGGGGCATCATACCCGGCATGGAGGGTGTGGGCAAACATCATGGATTTAATGGTGTTCGCTTCAGACTGGCCGGGCGATGCTGCTCCATCCACGGCACGGCATAATCGACCAGCGTGCGCTGCCGCATCAGCCGCAGGGTGGCGTCGCCAATCTGGCTGATTGTGACCGCGCCGGTATCGCTTTCAAAGTCCGTGCCCAACTGCTCAAAATCCTCCGCTGCGACGGATTCATCATAATATGTCACCCACTGCCGCTGACCATTCACCAGCATGGCGGAACCGTTATGCTCCGGCGTTTTACCGGCCCAGTTTGCCCGGTAGTCTGCCAGATGCAGCGAGGTGTTATTGGAGTGGCCCACGCCCATCAGGCATACCCAGCCATCCAGATCATAAATGCGCCCGATAGGCGATTGCTCCGCCACGCTGTTATTCAGCGATTGATTGGCGATGATAAAGTCGGCATGCTGGCCCCACGCCGCGAACGAGAAGGCCGGGTGCGCACTGCGCAGCACACCGGGATAGCTGCGAAAGCACTCGTTAATGCGGCCCATGCGGTTGGTCGGCGTGCTTTCGGGGCGATAGGGCGGCATGTGCTGGCGGATCACGTCCCATTGCTCCGGCGGCAGCGGTGGTTTGCGCCACGTCGAGGGATCGCTGTTATCGGTGCTGTGCGTGGGCATGACTAATGTGCCGGCAGGTGTGAGAACCGTCATCAGCGCATCGATGATGGCTTGCTCGGCGCCGATAATATAGCGCCCGAACGCCTTCATGGACGTATGGACGATGACCACCTGCCCGGCGAAGAAGCCGCTGCTGCGGAAGGCGTCAATCAGGCTGGTGGTTGTCAGAATATCGGGCGGCGTGGGTGTCATGGCTTTCGCTGCTCAAAATAAAAGAGGATGCCCCTGAACAGTTACATCCTCTTATTATGCCTGCGATTGTGCCGGTGCGCATCAGTGATCAACCCACACGCGGGAATGTGCCAGTGTCGGTGATGAGCTTGATGGCCGGGTAGGTGCCCGTGAAGCGCTGTTCCCGCTCGGTAATGAGCAGGGCGGAGCGCCCGCGTGTCGTATAGTTCCACAACCACTGGACGAAAACCAGCACCCGATTTTCGCGATCCATCTGGTATATCAGGTGGATGGCGAGCCACAGCGGCCAGGCCAGCCAGCCGGACAAACGCAGTTTGCCAATTTCGGCAATGGCAGCGCCGCGTCCGATGGTTGCCATATTGCCCCGGTCGAAATAGCGGAACGAGCGCATGCTTTTGCCGCGCAGCTGCTGCCGGATCAGTTTGCCTGCATAATGCCCCTGCTGGATAGCGACCTGCGCCACGCCGGGCAGTGGCTGGCCGTTCTGGTGGGCGAAGTGCGCCAGATCACCGATCACAAAGATGTCGGGATGACCGGGCACACTCAGATCAGGTTCGACCATCACCCGTCCGCCGCGGTCCGTTTGTGCGCCGGTGGCTTGGGCCAATGCCTGACCCAGCGGTGATGCCTTCACGCCGGCGGTCCACATGACAGTCTGTGCCGGGATAAAGGTTTCTGCCTCGCTGGTCGAGACAGTGACCCCACGGCGGCTGACATCCGTCACGCGTGCGCTGGTCTTTACCTCGACCCCCAGGCGTTCCAGCGCAGCCATCGCCCGTGCAGACAACGCTTCGTGATACATGGGCAGCACCCGGTCGCCGCTTTGCACCAGAATAATGCGGGCATCGCCGGGGTTGATGTTGCGAAATTCGTTGCACAATGTCTCAAACGCGACTTCGGCCAGCGCCCCGGCCATCTCCACCCCGGTTGGACCGCCGCCGATCACCACAAATGTCAGCCATGCCCGCACTTCCTCTGGCGTGTGCGCCAGTTCGGCGGCCTCGAACGCGCTCAGAATGCGCCGTCGAATCTCGGTGGCGTCTTCGATGGTCTTCAGCCCGGGGGCGGCTTTCTCCCACTGGTCGTTGCCAAAATAATGCTTGCCAGACCCGGCAGCGACGATCAGCTTGTCGTAACGGACCGCGCCGTCGCGCAGCAAGACCTGTTTGTTCGCCACATCGAACCCGACGACATCGCCCAGCAGCACGCGGGCATTCTTCTGTTTCTTCAGCAGATGCCGCAGCGGTGTGGCAATATCCGCTGGCGAAAGGGCGCCGGTCGCTACCTGATACAGCAGCGGCTGAAATAAGTGATGATTGCGCCGGTCAATCAATGTGACCTCGACCGGTGCGTCCTTGAGGCTGTGCGCGGCATACAGGCCGCCAAACCCGCCCCCGATAATCACAACTTGCTCGCTCATCGTGTCCCCCTTGATGTGTCACGTGCATGGTGGTGTGAGTATGGTTCAGGAGAGAGGCGCTTTTTGTGGACCTCTCTCCTCTGCCTGGTTCATATTTACTGAGCGACCAACTGCTGCTCGATCTGTGCGGTATCGACGACACTCGTATTGATCGGCTGCCACACGCTGTCGAAATGCGAGACGACATGGCGTGCCGCAAAGAACCCGGCGACCTTGGCGGTTTCTGTGCCGATGTTGCGGATGCTGTGCGGTGCCAGTGCCGGCACCAGCGCAAAGCTCGGCCCTTCGACGACGCCGGTTTCGTCGCCGACGCTTACTTCCAGGCGACCCTGAACGATAAACAACAGTTCCTCGGCGCTGTCGGTGTGCCGCACGAGTTCATTGCCCGGTTCCAGTTCAAAGTAGACCAGCGAACTGTGTTCGTTTTCTGGCCCCCGGCCCAGCAGCGGAAAGACGAACCGGAGACGCTGGTGGGGCGCACCTTCGACCCATGGTTCTTCAAACGACACTTCATTGAGATGAACAGCCAACATGGTGATTCCTCCTGTTTGTGCGAGGCAAGTCGAAGTTAAGCCGGGGCATCTGCCTCGCTGCGGCGGGGCGCATTGAACAGCGTGCGTCCTGTGCCGGATGCCCGGTTGTGCGATTTATTCGCCTCAAACAAATGTAAGTAGAGGGTGTGCTGCGGTTTAGGCGTCGATGAGGCTGGTTAGTGCCTGCGTGGTATAGTGCACGGCATCATCCAGATCCATACCCTTTTTCACGCGCAGTACCCGGTACGTCAGCGGACTGAGCAATGCCTGTGCAAACGCGTGCCGGGGGTCTGTTCGCTCAACCTGCAACGCGTCGACCATCATGCCAACGAACGCTTCATAGTCGCTCATCGTCTTGGCCATGACCGGCGATTCGTCTTCCAGCTTATAGCCAGTCCACGATACACCGAGCATGTCCTCATGCAGACGGAATGTCGCTGCGACGGCGGCCTGAACGCGCGCTTTACAATCCGGTATCGCGGCGATGGCCTGCGGCGATGGATAGTCCACCGTCGTGGTGACATGCCCGGTGCAGGCGGTGAACAGGTCTTCGCGAGTGGGAAAGTATTTGTTCACCGTTGGCAGCGATACACCGGCTTCCTCAGCGACTGCCGACATCGTCGTGATACCCTGATTGTGCATCCTGACGGCGGCTTCGACGATGGCCTGCCGGGTACGTTCGGCGCTTTCTGTCCGGCGGCGGGAGTTGTAGGTACGTGCCATTTCTTATATGCCTCACTTATTGAATATATATATAATATAATTAATATAACTTGTCAATACCCCAAAATGCAAATTGGTCAAATCTCGCACTACGCGAGGTTATCAGCAGTTCAACAGACGGCTGGATTCAAGCGGGTGATGAATGGGCTTGCCGGTTGGGCGCAGCGTTGGCCTAAAGCTGGCGGCTGGCCTGCGTGATGCGCTGGTTCAGGTCGATCAGCCGGTGGCAGGCTTCATTGAGCTTGACCAGTTCGGCACGCGAGGTGATCAGGGGGCGGGTGGGGTGGCTGACCCGGTTGCGCCAGCTTTGAAAATCGAGTGCGCGCCGGGCTTTGCTGGCGGTTTCGAAGCCGAGCAGTTCGCGCACCTGGTCATTCTGGCGGGCGATCAGCGCCAGATCGTAGATGTGCATGTGATGCAGCAGGTCGAGTTCAATATCCTTCTGCGCGGCATTGGCTTTTTCGGTTTGCAGCTTCTGCCAGCGGTCCGCCGTCAGGAACGGCTGGTAATCCTCATCGGCGGGCAGGATGCGGCGTATCAGACGGGCAAGTTCCGCTTCGAAGTGCGCGATGAGCAGGTAGACACTGGCTCGCGCCGGAATCTTGTTGAGGTCTGCCGGGGCGACCAGCCCGACAATATTGCTGGCCTTGAGAACCAGAAAAACACGGTCTGGCTGTTCGGCAAATAATTCGATGATTTCCAGAATGGTGGTGTCGGTCGCGATCAGCCAGTCCGAGGTGAGGTTGCAAGGGGTTTCACCCGCTTCCAGGGCTTTGCGGCTGATGATCCCCGTAATTCGGCCCTCATTTCGCACCGGGATATAGGTCAGGTTGTCTTCAATCGCACAGCGGACAATGTCATCATGGCCCTGCCCGGCTTCCCAGCAGGTCAGCTGGCTGGCGGGCGTCGCGATATCAACAACTTTATAACCTGTATCCCGGCTGATAGGGTTCAGATTCAGATAACTCAATACATGCTCCGGCGGTGGCTACCACATACAGCCGCCCTCTTTGGTCGGGCGCACGGATGGTCCGGCAATGTCTTCGGTACCTTTATAACCATAAGGGTCTTTCCCGGCAATCATGACAATGTCGCGGTAATCCGCAATGGCGATCCGCATGCCTTCCTCGTACTTGCTCCAGGGCAGCAGCGACTGGGCGCTCATGTAATGATTGACGAGGACGCGCCGGTAGCCGGTTTTGGCATAATTGGGCAGCGACCGGTGCAGCAGATAGCCGTTGAAAAAGACAATCGCCCCGGCTTTGACGTTGACCGGGATGGCGTCTTCGTCCTTGTAGGGGAAACCGTAGGACTCGACCGTGCAGTCGAAACGCTCGTCCATCTGCTGTTCCTGCGGCCACAGCACCCCGTGTTTGTGCGAGCCAGGGATGACCCACAGCGTGCCATTCTCCACCGTCGCATCATCCAGCGCCATCCACGCCCCGGTCAGCGAACGGTCACGGGTGGGGATAAAATCTTCATCCTGGTGCCACGCCTGCCCCGGTTTACCGGCGGATTTGACGAACAGCATCGACTGCATGCATTTGACATTCGGGCCGATGATTCGCGTCAGGACATCCACAATAGTGGGGTGCGCCAGATAACGATACATGATATCGGAAATTTTGTGGGGGAAATGGACGCACAGGTAACGCTGGATAACCTCATCGTCCGTTTCGTCGGGCGTATGCGTAAAGCCATTGCGCAGCGTCCCGCGATCACCCCGGCAAATCGATGCCGTTTCGCGGCGCAGTTCCTCAATCTCATCCGAGGACAGCGCATCCTCGATAATCAGGTATCCGTTTTCCTGAAAGAATGCTGCATGATCGTCGGTGATCGACGGATAGGTATGAGACGTATTTTTTTCATCAAATTGAATGTCAGCCTGTACCATTGGGGGTTGCTCCAGAAATATAAATTGCTGATCGTATTCTATTATCTGCTCAAGCAAGTGATCCTGCAATGACTTTGATGGGTAATTGGCCTCATGCTGTCGCTGGTGCGGTTGCTGGCGAAACTTGCAGCGCCTATTTTAAAGTGACATAATGGATCGCATTCGTCATCAGCTTGCGCATCGATAACCCTATGGCACGTATCTTCATTGCTTACGCACGCAAGTATCATCTGTTTGCGACCCGGCTTGCTCAGTCTTTGTCGGATGTCGGCGCAGATGTCTGGATCGATATTGAACATATCCCCGCTGGCGCAAAGTGGCATAACGCGATTCAGGATGGGCTGAAGCAATGTGAAGTGCTGCTGCTCATTGTGACGCCGGAATCCATGGAATCGCAAAATGTGGAAGACGAATGGCGCTATTTCAGGGATAAACAGAAACCGATTATCCCTGTTTTGTACAAGCCTGCCGAAGTCCATTACCAGCTCGCGTCCCTTCAGTATGTCGATTTTCAGAATCAGGATTATGCGACCGCTTTTGCCCAGCTGCATACCGAACTCCGGCGGCTGCGGTTTGACCTTGAACCGATCGCAACCGCTGAACAGGCCCCTATCCCGGCACAAAAACCGCTGCCGGTACGCGGTCGCCGGCGCATCAACTGGAATCAGGTGGTGGCACTGCTGGTCATCCCCCTGTTTATCGCGCTGATTTCGGCCCTGGCTCAAACCTGGCCCGAAATTTTACGGCTGGTGAATGGCAGCGCTTCTGCCGAAAGCCTGACCGAAGCACCCCCCGCGATTGTTGATAACAGTACCCCGGATATTGACGCGACGGTGCGCGCCCGCCAGACCCAGAATGCCCAGGCCACGCAGGCGTCGATCCCCACGCTTACCCCGTCGATCACGCCGGACCTGAACGCGACCATCGAAGCCCGGATTGTGGCGACCGATATGGCGTTGACTGACATTGCTGACCCGTACGGGGCGGCGATACGGCGTGCTTCTGAATACTCGGTCACGAATGCCAGTTGGCGACCATTTGTACACGTCTTCCCGGACGACGAAACACAAACCGAAATGGTGCTGGTGCCAGCCGGCTGCTTCATGATGGGCAGTGAAGATGGCTCGGACGATGAACAGCCGCTGAATCAGGTATGTTTTGATGAACCGTTCTGGGTCGACCGCTACGAAGTCACCAACGCGCAGTATGGGTCCGAAGGTGCCTGGTCCGGAGACGACCTGCCACGTGACAGTGTGGACTGGTTTGCTGCCAAGGCCTACTGCGAAAGCCGGGGGGCACGCCTGCTGACCGAAGCGGAATGGGAATATGCGGCGCGCGGCCCGGATAACCTGACTTACCCCTGGGGCAATGACTGGCAGCCACAGAAAGTGGTCTGGAACGATGACAACACGTCTCAGACACGGGTGGTCGGCATGCACCCGGCGGGTGTATCGTGGGTTGGCGCCTTCGACATGAGTGGCAACGCCGCGGAATGGGTCAGCAGCGAATACGTGGACTATCCCTATGACCCCGATGATGGGCGCGAAGGCAAGCTGGATGAGAATGGCATTTCACGCGTGCTGCGCGGCGGTTCGTGGAAATCAACCAGCCGTCAGGTGCGGACGACGGCCCGTGCGCACCAGGAATGTCACTGCGAGTTTGATTTCAACGGCATTCGCTGTGGCCGGTCGCTCGAAGAACTGGCCAGCTAGGGCATTGCTCTGACCTGTTAATCAGCCATGTCGGCGCGGTACTGCTGCCGCAGCGCATCAATCGGGTGTAAATTTCCTTCATCATCCGCATAACGCCAATGCATCCAGCCGTTGCAGGTCGGCGTTTCCTTGAGCCGTGCCCCCAGCCGGTGAATCGAGCCGCTCAGTTCGCCCGCCTGCAAACGACCATCGGCCATGATTGCTGCCTCGCAGTCCGGCTGGTCGAGATAGAGCCGTTCTCCAACCTGCAAATAGCCCGCTTCCACCAACTGCCGGAAAGCCACTCGCGGCGGCTTGACCGGTTCCGCCAGCAGCGGATCATCCAGCGACAGGGGCGTTACTTTATCGATGCGTTCCTGGGCCGCCGCCTGATAGGTTGCATCGCGCTCGATGCCCAGCCACTGACGACGTAACTGTTTGGCGACCGCAGCGGTGGTGCCACTGCCCAGAAACGGATCAAATACCACATCATCCGGGTTACTGCTGGCGAGGATAATGCGCTTCAGCAGTTCTTTGGGCTTCTGCGTCGGATGCAGTTTGTCGCCATTGTCATCGCGCAGCCGTTCCGCACCGCCTGTCGCCGTGATCTTCCACACCGACCCCAACTGCTTGCCGGGGTTAAAGTCGTTGAAGGGCTTCATGCGGTGATGGTGAAATGTATAGCGGCTGCTCTCGGACTTTTTGGCCCAGATGACGAACTCCACGTCATTTTTCAGGCGCGTGCCGTTGAAGTTGGGGGTGGCGTTGGGCTTGAACCACGAAACGGTGTTGAGCACCCAGAAGCCAAGGTCCTGCATGATGGTGCCGACACGAAAGATGTTGTGGTAGGTGCCGCTGACCCAGATGGTCGCGGTGTCCTTCATGATGCGGCGGCAGCCCGTCAGCCAGGCGCGGGTAAATTCATCGTACTCGGCAAAGCTGCCAAACTGATCCCACCCGTCGGTCACGGCGTCGACTTTGGTCAGGTTGGGCCGCCACAAATCCTCTTTCAGTTGCAGGTTATACGGCGGGTCGGCAAATACCAGATCGACACACTGTTCCGGCAGCGTCGGCAGAATGTCCAGCGTATCGCCGGTCAGGATGGTGTTGAGGGGGAATTGATTAGCCATTCACAATGTTCACAATGAGTCGTTTCTTGTAACGCGTGTTTAGCTGCGACGCGATGCTGGGAATCATCAGTGAGCATAGCAGTCGGTTGGGATGCGCACAAGTTGATATCGGGGAGAAAACAGCCTTTCTCCCCTGTATTCGAGTGTTTGGCCTACAGCCGCATCAGGCTTTCTCTGTCACCAGCCGAGTCACCGGGAAGCTGATATCGGTTTTCAGTTCCTCAACCGGCGTCTCCGGGCCGTTGAGGTACCATTCGTAGGCGATATTGCCCGGTTGATAGCCTTGTTTGACTGCAAATTGTGACAGCGCGTCGTAGGCTGGTGCGAGCTGGTCGTAGGGGCCAGTGTAGTGGCAGACGGCGAAAGTGCCGCCCGCGATCTCGCCCGCCCGGATTTCGCTTCTGGGTGGCAGGGGATGGGCCACCGGGAAACCGGCTTCAATATCCATGTTCTGCATGTCCAGGTTGTGATAGATGGCAAAAGCTGGCCCGGCGCAGCTTCCCCCCAGTTCTTCAACATAGTTCAGGATGGTGGTGTAGGCCCTGCCGAAATGTTTGGACAGATCCTGCGCCGGCGCACGGAAACGAATCGACAGCGTGGGCCGGGCCGGGAAATGCTTGATCTCGCACGGGAACATAACGAACCTCCTTGATACCTGACAGATCGTGAAGGTAGATCAAATGTTCTGATCTGAATCTATCATAGCCCGGATTCGCGGCCCGGCAGTAGTGTTAAATGTCATCATTCGGCAAAAAGCATGTGATCAGCCGTAATTTTCGCGGATGCTGTGGATGTGATGCTGTTCGTGGCCAGCGATGAAATAGGCCATGGCCCGCGCGGTCGTCGGGGTGTTGTTGGCACGACCGACATACGCCAGCGCTTCGTCCGTCAGGTTGTCGAACAGCGTGATCGACGCCATGCGCACAGCCCGGTATTCCGCCAGAATATCGTCGATTATCCGTTTGTTTGCGCTCGATGAGGCAACATAGTCGTTATGTTCAAACCCCGGCAGATTGGTCTGGTCATTGCGTGCGAAACGCAGGCCGCGATAGGCAAAGACGCGCTCCACGTCGATGATGTGAACGAGAATTTCCTGAATGGTCCATTCGCCCGGTGCGTGCGGCGTGGTCAGGCGTTCGTCAGGGAATGACCGCACCAGGTCGTCTATCACCGTCAGGTTATCCTGCATCATCTGCAACACCTGACCGCCATCAGGCACCTCGTTGACGTACACAATGCCGTAGTCGGCATATTCGCCGGGCTGTGGTCGTTGAATGGTTTTCATCGCATCCCCCTTGTCGGTTGAAGGGGCACGGCGGACCATGCCCCCAATCCTATGCTGAACACTGTCTAACGTTATTCCACCACAATTTCATGTTCATCGCGCGGCGCACCGAGGTAAGCCCGTTCCTGCTCGACAATTTCCGGGTCGAGCTTGGTGAACAGGGCCGATGGTTCGCGCAGGGCCTGACCGGGCTGCAAGTCACTGCGGGTCCATGTGCCGGTCGCGGTGCTGCCATCGTAGACCAGGGCCTTATGGTCGCGGGTCGATTCCTGATAATCCTCGATGTTCAGTTCGCCGAACAACTGGCCGTCGTAGCCCAGATATTCGTGCAGGTCCTGTGCGCTGAAGGGCAGAAACGGTGCCAGCAGAATCTTCAGGTTGTCGATCACCCGCAGCGTGGTATAGACCGTGCGGGCGGCGGATGCCGGGTCGTCCTTGATGCGCTTCCAGGGTTCGTGCTCGGTCAGGTAGGCATTGGCGTCGCGCACAATGTCCATCGCGGCGATGAGCGCGTCCCGCAGCTTGACCTGTGCCAGCAGCTCGCCAATCTGGTCGAACCCGGCTTCGGCACGGGCGATGATCGCTTGGTCGGCGTCGGTCAGTTCGTCATACGCTGGCACTTTGCCATCAAAGCGTTTGTAGGCAAATCCCAGCACGCGGTTGACCAAATTACCCCACGCTGCCACCAGTTCGTTGTTGACGCGGCTGAGGAAGCCATCCCAGTCAAAATCTGAATCGCGCGATTCGGGAAAGCTCATGGCGACATAGTAGCGGATCGCATCGGCCTGATAACGCTCCAGAATATCCGGCAGCCAGATCGCCCAGTTGCGGCTTTTGCTGAACTGCTTGCCTTCGATGTTCATGAACTCATTGGCGGGCACATCATAGGGCAGGTTGAGCTTGCGGTCGCTGTCTTCGCTGTAGATGCCGTCGATGCCGATGAGCATGGCGGGCCAGATGACGGTGTGAAAGGGGATATTGTCCTTGCCGATAAAGTTGTAGATTTTGGCGTCCGGGTTGTACCACCAGTCTTTCCACGCTGCCGGCTGGCCGTTGTTTTTAGCCCATTCGACGCTGGCGGTAAAGTAGCCGTTGACCGCCTCGAACCAGACGTAGATACGCTTGTTATCCCAGCCCTCCAGCGGAACCGGCACGCCCCAGTCCAGATCACGGGTGTAGGCCCGCCCGCGCAGCCCTTCCTCAACCCCCTGCTTGATGAGGTTGCGGGTGAAGCTGAGGACGTTGGGCCGCCAGTGATCCTGATGCGTTTCGAGATATTGCAGCAGCGCATCGGATGTCTGGCTCAGGTCGAGGAAATAATGCTCGCTCTTGCGCACGATCAGCTTGTCATCCGGGTTGCTGCGGTTATGCGGATCGATCAGCTTGGTCGCGTCCATCAGATTGCCACAGTTGTCGCACTGGTCGCCGCGCGCACTGTCGTAGCCGCAGATATAGCATGTGCCCTCGACATAGCGATCCGGCAGGAAGCGGTCTTCCAGTTCGCTGTAGAGCAGTTCCTGTTCCTCTTTGTACAGGTAGCCGCGTTCCAGCAGCAGCAGGAAAATATCCTGTGCGATCTTGTGATGATTTTCCGTATCCGTGTGCGTGAACAGGTCGTAGCTGATGCCGAGCTTTTGCTGGGTCAGCAGGAAGCGTTCGTGATAATGTTCGAACACCTGCCGCGCCGGGATGCCGCGTTTGTCCGCCTCGACCGAAATAGGCGTGCCATGCGTATCCGAACCGGACACCATCAGGACCCGGTTGCCCTTCAGCCGGTGATACCGCGCGAAAATATCCGACGGCAGGTATGCCCCGGCGAGATGGCCGACATGCAGGTCGCCATTGGCATAGGGCCACGCGACGGATACGTGAATCGTTTCGGGTTCAGTAGTCATATGCTCTCCTGATCAGTAGTGCATCATGGTGCGAATAATAACACAGTCTTCAGCTTTCAGTCGTCAGTTGTCAGCTGCCAGAAAAACAAGCTTCTAATCGCCATATACATCACGTTAGGGTCTTTTGCCGCTGCCTGCTCAACCCGCCTGCTTCAGCAAGGCTCAAGGTCTTTGGTTACCCAGTTGCTTAAGCTGCTGGCGGCGGATCATTTGCTTATCCTGATGCCTGTGACAATAGGCTTCTTGAACCTCTTTTGCTGATAACTGATGGCTGACAACTGACAGCTCCACAACAAAAAACCGCCTGCCCCCACATCGGGACAGACGGCCTGTTTGCTGATGTTACTCAACGACCTTCAGGCAGGGGCCAGCGCCCTCCGTCTATCCCGACGTGGGTTACGCATGACCATCATCATGCTGAAGGTGGTTGCACAATTGGTCTTCATGCCGTTGAGTATAGATCGTTTCGATTCCGCAAGTCAACCCCCGCGGCTGCTTATTTCGGCCAAAACCGAATTTACACATCGGTTACATCCCCGACACAGTTTGGTCATGATTACATGCGATGCTGTGTACAATAAATTTGTGAAGGAATGCACAAGGGAAGGCTTTTCATGAACAAGCGATTGATCACACTCACGTTACTGGCAGCACTCCTGTTGACGGCTGGCATAGCAGCAGCCCAAGGCAACGGGAATGGCAATGGTAACGGCGCTGGTGGCCCCAACGCGGAGGCAGGTTCGCCGCGCGGCAATGGGTATCGCTATGGCTTGGGCACCGTCGACATTGTGGAAGCCGACACCGGCCAGCCCTGGAATCGGCAGCAGCAGGCGTCACGCGGTCAGATGGGCATCTACGCGACTCTGCCGCCAGCCGTCGAGGGTCCACTGCCGGAAACGGTCGTCGCGGCGATGACGGACGGTATCAACGACGAGCGGATGGCGCTGGTTGTCTATGATGCGATCATCGAACAGTTCGGCGAGATTCGCCCCTTTGTCAATATTCGTGAGGCTGAAGCCCGTCACCTGGCGTCCTGGGAATTCATGTTTGCCCGCTATGGCCTTGAACTGCCTGCCGAACCCACCGTCGACATACCGGCTTTTACCTCGGTTGCGGAAGCGTGCCAGATCGCTGTGGATGCGGAGATCACTAATGCGGGCTTGTACGACAATATGATCGTGACGTTTGCGGATTACCCGGACCTGCTGCAAGTGGCGACAGCTCTGCGCAATGCTTCGGAATACAGCCACCTACCCGCGTTGCAAAACTGCGCCCCCTAGTTATTGAACCAATCATGTGATTCAAAAATCCGTCTGCTTCGGCTCTGGGCAGGCGGATTCGCTGTGCTTAAGAAACACTTTTGCAAAAGTAATCACGGTATACTGGCGGTATTGTCCTGCGAGCGATGACCGGGGAAGTGGATACATGGCTCTGCAATCAGATGATCGTTTGCCCGCATCTGAACCGCCCCCACACTATCAGCGGGTGAAGTTTGCCGATACCAGCGACTGTGCGGCATTTCTCGCCGGGTTATCGTAGTTTCTGAACCGGCCCGATAGCTGGTGGCATCAGGCGGAACCCGCCGCGATCGAAGTATGGGCGCATCCATCGCAGGCTCGGACGGTTGACCTTTATCTGAGCCGTGACGCACTGCACGCCGCGGTCGATGCTTTTGGTCTGCCGCCGGTTGTCGAGCATGAGGCAATGACGAACCTGCCACCAGGATGCCTGTTGGTCATGGGCAGGGGGCAGATCGCGACGTGGTATACAGACGACGCTCAGCAGTATCTCAACACCCTGCTGCGCTCCTGAGGTGCCGTTTAAACTGAGTAACCGTCCCGTAATCAGGACGTCGTTCGGGCAATCCGTGCTTCGATTGTGGCCTTTTTACCGCTGGCATGATGGATCATGGTATCCACCGGGACCACGCGCAAGTCGCGGCTGCGTGCGCCACACAGCCCGCAAATCGCACCGTCGTTAAAACGTGCCCAGGCGGAATGATCGCGGTGACAATGTTTGCAGTAACCAGACATAATGAGTCTCCATGTTGTGCTGCTGTGCCAATAATTTGATAAGAATCTATTCAAACAGATCCTGCCGGATGATTGCTTGAAATGCTTCATTGATGCCGGTATTTTAAGAATTGTGCCTTACAATCACCAAAAAATGTTTACATATTTTATAGTTTGTATCTAAAAACGCAAAAAGACCTGTTCCTGCCGGACAGAGTGCACCACTTCGTCTATTAAGCCTTGTGCAACTTATCGAGAATGCTTAGCCATTGGCGGTTTCTGGCGGGGCTGCATCCGTCGCCAGTAAAATGCGCGTGGCCACTTCATTCAGCAGCGTTTGCATAAAACCTTCTGCCGGGCAGGCCAGGCTGGAATCATGCAGATAGTGGGTTTGCGCCTCGGTCCAGACGATTAATCCGTTGCGCCCGTAAGCCGTGTTGACTATCTGCACCGCCCAGGTTTCACCTTTGTGGACGTAGGAATGCACGGTTGATGAGATGCGCACGGTGCTGTTGAGCCAGTCGGCATACACTCGCTGAAATTCCGGCATGGGTTCACCCGCCGCCCGCGCCTGAATCATGGCATAGATGAGGCCCTGGCAGATATTTTGAAAGCCGGAAACCGCGAATTCCACCTCGACCTGTTTCAGGCCAATTTCCGGGTTCACTTCGTGCAGCTTGCTTTCGAACAGGCGAGTCAGGTGGGGCAGGTAGGCCAGCCACTCTTGCAGCGGCATCTCTGTAGGGATGGCATCCAGCACGGCGCGCCGGACGACATTCAGTTCCGGGCCTGCGCTGTCGATCTGTCCCAGGCCGGTATAATCCTTGGGTTCAAACATCGAAATGCCAAAAGCATCTGGCAGATCGAACTGCTGGCGGAAGTTCTTGATCGGGACAAACTGGCGCAATTCGCCTTCGATAAGTAACTGCATTATCCCTACCTCAAATACCGTCGCTGTCTTACCTGTTTATTATAGCACACGCTCATCGTGTCAGGCTTGACGTTAGGCCAGCACGCCCCCCATTTTCATGTTACACTGTGGCATCATCGGCAGCTTTTGCAGCCGCATAACAGACACTGGATCCGGCAGTTCAAAAGCCGGGGTTTGCCTTCATACAGAAAAGGAGTTTTTATGCGCCGTTTTCTTATTGTGACGCTGCTCTTGCTGGCGGTGCTGCCCCTAACTTCCCTGGGTGCGCAGGAGAATTATATCCAGCATGTTGTGCGCCCGGGTGAAAATCTGTTTCGTATTTCCCTGCAATATCGCGTTTCTATTTCGAGCATCCTCACCGCCAACCCAAGCATCACCAACCGTAACCTGATTTATGCCGGTACGACGCTGCGGATTCCGCAAACCCCGCCGACACCGGTGGCCCCGACCGCGACCGCGACGGATGCCGCGTCGCCAACCGAGGAGTTGACAGCCGAGCCAGGGCAGCCAACGGCGACGAGTGCGCCATCCGCCACACCAGTGCCCACAGCGACACCGGTGCCCAGCCTCACACCGGCCCCGGCAGGCGAGCAGGAATATCGCGTGGTCTGGGGCGATACACTCGGCATTATCGCGCGGCGTTTTGGTACGACCGTCAGCGCCATTGCCCGGCGCAACGGCATCGTCAACCCGAACCTGATCTACCGGGGTCAGCTGCTGATTATCCCGGTGCCCGGCAGCAGCCCGATTCAGCCAACCGCTACCACAGTTCCCGGACAACCTTCCGCGACTCCCACGTCGCAGCCAACCGCCACCGGCACACAAACGCCAACGGTGACCATCACGCCAACACTTGAGGATACCGGCCCGGTCATGTCCGGCTTTGAACTGGGCGGCCAGGTTTTTGGCTTCCAGTATGCGCAACAAATGCAGGATGCGGGCATGACGTGGGTCAAGCGCCAGGTAGTATGGAATGCCGGTGATGCAGCCAGCGGCGTGCAGGGCATCATCACCGAAGCCCATGACCGGGGCTTCAAGATTCTGCTGAGCATCAAAGGCAATAAAGAGCAGTTTGGCGATAACCCGACCCAGTATTATCAGCAGTTCGCCGGTTTTCTGGCAGATGTGGCCGAACTGGGGCCGGATGCGATTGAAGTCTGGAATGAGCAGAATATCGACCGCGAGTGGCCCGCCGGCGAAATCAACCCGCAGGCTTACACCCAGATGCTGGCAACCGCCTATAATGCCATCAAGAACCGGAACAACGAGGTGTTCGTCATCAGCGGCGCGCCTGCCCCGACTGGCTTCTTTGAGGGGGAATGCACGGGCGCTGGCTGTGATGACCAACCCTATCTGGAGGGCATGAAATCTGCCGGGGCCGCGACGTTTATGGATTGCGTCGGCATTCACTACAATGAGGGTGTCCTCAGCCCGGATGCGACCAGCGACGACCCGCGCGAGAACCCGGACCATTACACGCGCTACTACGGCACAATGGTGGATACCTACCGCGCCATCTTCCCGGATACGCCGCTGTGTTTCACCGAACTGGGTTATCTCTCGCCAGAAGGGTATGGCCCGCTGCCGGATGCCTTTAGCTGGGCCGACGACGTCACCGTGCAGGATCAGGCGGCATGGCTGGCGCGTGCGGTGACGCTCGCCCGTGACTCCGGGTTTATCCCCTTGCTGATCGTATGGAATGTGGACGCGACCGAATATGGTGCAGACCCGCAGGCTGGTTATGCCATCATCCGGCCCGATGGGCAATCGGTGACCTGTCTGGCCTGTGATGCGCTGGCAACGGCGATGGGCATGGCTGAATAGCTGCAACGCTGTATTTATTGAACTGGCTCAAAAGAGGGTGGCTTTCGCTTAGCGGCAGTCACCCTCTTCTATTGCGCGCCATATCAAACCGAAATTTGTCTCTGCAAGTCGGCGAGATAATGCGCTACAATCGATGCAACAAATAGAAGGTGGGACTCATGATGACAACGTCGGATCAGGAACAAATCCCGCAGTCCAGGAAAATAATCTTATGGCTTTTAACGGCGATACTCTGGCTGGCAACAGCAGGGGTCGGCTTTCTGGCAATACTTTCTTTTCAGGATATTGTGACAACGCTGATTGCCTTGCTGCTTTCTACCACCATTGAAGTGGGTATTGTCGAGACTCGTGGCTGGATCACAACCGCACGCAATATCAGTACCATTGTGGGCGGGTTGTTCTGGCTGGGTGTGGTGGTCGGCGGCATGGAATATCACTTCCGCCATGTGGGTGAACGCCGTTCCTGGCGCATTTTTGCCTGGACCCTGGGCATCGAAATCGCCCTGATTTTGGTCAGCGTGCTTATTTTCTAGCGGGCTTTTCGCAGCCGTACAGGCTTTCCCTTTTTGTGCATAACACCGAACTGGCGTGCAAATTTTTTAAATTTGTGTTAAGACTCTTAATCATATTAAGGGCATCGCTGTACGTCATTAACTTCGCTTAATAAATCTCGCTTTTTTACTTAATAAAGGTGGATTACACTGCCCACCGACCATTTGCTTGAGAGGAGATTTGTTCAATGAGTCGTCGTATAACTTTTCTTTTCCTGATCGTGCTGGTACTGACGCTGTTTGTCGTGCCTGCACAGGCCCAATCCTGTACCGCAGACAGCCCCTGCGACATCAGGACCTGGATTGCGTTTACCGATTTCCGCCTGGACTGGGCGAAAGAACGTGCCGCCGAGTTCACCGAAATGAACCCGCAGTTCAACGTGGTTATTTCCGAATACACAGATTACGAGCCGCTGCTGGACGCCTACACACTGGCGCAGGAACAGGGCAATCCGCCGGAGATCATTCAGTTGTTCGAGGTGGGTACCCAGTTCGCCATCGACAGCAACTGGTTCAAACCCGTCAGCGAAATCATCAATGGCCGCGAAGAAGTCCTCGGCCAGCCAGTGGGTTTTGACGACATCATCCCGGTGGTATCCAGCTACTACACCATCGGCGGCGACTGGTCATCCGTGGCCTGGAACACCTCCACCCCCATCCTTTACGGCAACATGACGCTGCTGGCCGAAGCCGGTATCGATACGCTGCCGACCACCTGGCAGGAAATGGAAGCCGTCTGCGAACAGCTTCAGCCGCTGGTGGACGCGGGCACCATTGCTGGCTGCGTGACCTGGCCGAATCATGGCTGGTTCTTCGAGCAGTGGCTGGCACAGCAGAACGAACTGCTGGTCAACAATGGCAATGGCCGCGATGATCGCCCGACCGAGGTCAACCTGACCAGCGATTCCGCGCTGAATATCGTGCAGTGGCATCAGGACATGTACGACAGTGGCTACTACGTCTACAGCGGTGTCCAGCGCGACTGGACCGGCACCGTGCAGTCCTTCAGCAGCCAGCAGGTTCCGCTCATCATGACCAGCAGCGCCAGCGCCGGCGGCATTGTTTCCAGCGCTGAAGAAACTGGTTTCGAGGTCAAGACCGGCACGATGGTCTATGACGACGAAATTGGCTGGACCGGCAACATTCTCGGTGGCGCGACCATGTGGATCACCGATGGGCTGGACGCTGAAATCGAAGAAGGTGCGCTGGCTTTCCTGCTCTTCTTCTCCAACACCGAAAATTCGGCAGACTGGCACAAGGTCAGTGGCTACGTGCCGGTGCGCAACAGCTCGGTCGAACTGCTTCAGTCAGAGGGCTGGTACGATGAAAACCCGAACTTCCTGACCGCCAGCATCCAGCTGGGCGAATCGCAGGTGACACCGGCAACCCAGGGCGCCGTCTTCGGTACCTTCGTGGAAACCCGCGACATCATCACGCAGGCCATCGAAGATGCGATGCTGCTGGGTGGCGATGTGTCGGAAATCATGAGCGCTGCTCAGACCGAAGCCACCACGCTGCTGGAAGAGTACAATCTGCTCTACGTCGAATAGTCATCACCGCACAGCATGACCGGATTCAATGGGGGGCGGGCGTTTGCCCTCCCCCCGTTTGAGTTAACAAGGATGGGGATATGTTTATTCTGCCACCACCCGTCATTGTGATTGTGACGGCTTTGATCGGCGCTGGTTTTATGGCCTACCGCTACCAATCACGGGCCCATTCGATTGCGCTGGGGGCGGCGGTGGGCGCTGGCGCCGGGATCATTGGCGCGCTGGTGACGATGGTGCCGCTGGAATTCTGTACCTTTGAGCAGGAACGCACCACGCTCGATCTGGCGTTGGGCATCGCTCTGATGCTTGTTGCGACCAGCCTCAGCCTGGCCGTGCTTCACGATCTGACCCAGCGGGTCGTCGGTAGTAAGGGGCTGCTGGCTTCCGGCGAAACCCAGCCCGGCGCATTCAAGGGGCGCAGTGCCAGTGTGACAGCTTTCGTGCTGCTGCTGCCCACGCTCCTGATTCTGGCGGTGTTTCTCTACTACCCCATGCTGGAAACATTTCGCCTGTCGACGCTGCTGGCCCGGCTGGGTGCGCCACGGAGCGCCTTTATCTGCCTGGATAACTTTACGCGTCTGATGACCAACACGGGCTACATTAACAGCGTGGTCATCAGCTTCACGCTGGCAATCGCGATTGTCATTCTGTCGCTCAGCCTGTCGCTGCTGATTGCGACCATGGCCTACCAGCCCATTCGCGGCGGCAGCATTTATCGAACGCTGCTGGTTTGGCCCTATGCGCTGTCGCCGGTTATTGCGGGCATCATCTTTCGCCTGATGTTCAACCCGACGGCGGGCGTGCTCAACCATATTCTGGATTCGTTGTTCGGAATCCGTGTGCCCTGGCTGCTGGACCCTGCCATTGCCCCCTGGACCGTGATCCTGTCGAGCACATGGAACATTATGGGCTTCTGCATCCTGTTTTATATCGCCGGTTTGCAGAGCGTGCCCAAGGACCTGGAAGAAGCTGCCGCGATTGACGGCGCCAATGTGTTCCAGCGCTTTTTCCGCATTACGTTTCCGCTGCTGTCGCCCATCACCTTCTTTCTGGTGGTGACCACGACGACTTATGCGTTCTTCGACACCTTTGGCCTCATCGACTTCCTGACCGGCGGTGGGCCTGTCAATTCCACGTCGACCATGATGTACGAAGTCTACGTCGTCGGGGTGCAGGCGCGCGATCTGGGCAAAGCGGCATCGCAATCGCTCGTGCTGTTTCTGGTCGTCATCGGTGTGACTATTCTGCAATTCCGGGCCAGTCGTGGCCGGGTCAGCTACGGAGCCTAATCATGACCGGACTCTCGCAAGAACAGACTTTGCAAGCGCAGTCCAGCTCACAGGCGATTGTCCGTCGCCTGAAGGCCTGGCTGCCCAAGCGCTGGTATGCGCACGCGATCTTGCTGTTTGCTGTGGTGGCGATGGGCTTCCCCATGTTTTATGCGATCATCGTCTCCACCCAGACCAACGCCGATGTGTTCAACTACCGCTTTACGCCGGGCAATGATCTGGCGCGTAACTGGGATGTCGTCGTTAACCAGCGCAACCTGTTTCAGTTCATGCTCAACAGCGTGTTCGTCGCGCTGGTGATGACCACCGGCAAAGCGGTGTTATCGCTGCTGGCGGGGCTGGCGTTTGTCTTTTTCCGCTTTCCCTTCAAATGGCTGGTGTTCGGGTTTGTGCTGCTCACCCTGATGATGCCGACGGAAGTGATGGCGATTGCGCTGTTCCGGCTGGTGGGTATTCAACTGCAATGGGGCGATACCTACGCCGCGATGATCGTGCCGTTTATTGCCAGCGCGACCGGCGTCTTTCTGTTCCGGCAGCATTTTTCCAATATCCCGGCGGAGCTGTCCGAAGCGGCACAGATGGACGGCGCAACCCCGATTCAGTTTCTGTTCCGGGTGCTGATTCCGATCAGCTGGAATGCGATTGCCGCCCTGTTCGTCATTCAGTTCCTGTATGCCTGGAACCAGTACCTGTGGCCGCTGATGATCATTCAGGATACCGCGCTCAAGCCGGTGCAGGTCGGTTTGCGCACGCTAGTGGCCGGGGTGGAAACCGGGGACAGTTTCGGGCCGCTGATGCTGGGCGCGGTGATCGCCAGTATTCCGCCGCTGATCGTGTTTATCGCCCTGCAAAAGCAGTTTATGAGTGGCTTCGCGCTGACACGAGACAAATAAATAGGGCACGCGTGATCTTCACGGTGCCCTGTTGGTGACTTGCGCTGCTCAACGTCACGGATTATGCGTGCATCGGCTTGTTCCGCGTGCGATCAGGCGGCTGTCGGCTGGTTGCTCTGGCCGGATGTGTTCATCCCGCGAAGCCGCAGGGCCAGCGCGACAAAGAAGATGCCGAACATGATGGCATAAATGCCGATCAGCCAGGCCAGCGTGACCGCACCCGCGCCGGGGAACAGGAAGATGTAGACGCCGAAGATGATCGAGATCACACCGCTGAGGCCGAGCCAGAATTCGTTGTCGATTTCTTTACGCAGCCGGATGGCCGCAGCGATCTGCAAAATACCGGTCAGTACCGCCCACACCGCGATCACGATCAGCAGCGTGATGGCGGCGATATTGGGCCAGAGCAGCACCGCAATCCCCGCGAGGATACCGATCCCGCCCTCAAGCAGACCCCATACCCAACGGCTGTCGGTGTCGCGGCTTTGAAAAGACGCAAACGCCGTCGCCGCGCCGTCGATAATGGCATAGGCGGCAAAGAATGCCAGCAGCACGAACAACGTCAGGCCGGGCATCAATAATGCCAGTAGACCAAAGATAATGGACGCGATACCGCGTATCAGAAAGAGCCACCAGTTTTTCGACATGGTTGCCAACATTGTGTTTCCTCTCCTTTCGGGTTTGTGATCAGGTCAGAATTTGTCCGGCAGAATTGCCATTTCTATCGTCATAACAGCTCTGAAAGGCGTGAAGTTGAGTCATCAGATTGACTGTAATTATAGTTGTTATGCATAAGAATAAGGTCAGAACCGGCCCCGATGACTCCCTATTGACGCCTATTTGTTTGTCGGGCATGATGATAGTCTCGTGTAAGGCCACATACAGACAATATCTCCGGCTCATTCACCAGTCTGATTCAGAAAGAAAGACACCATGCTCGACAGGAAAGATCATTCGCATCCGAAAACCCCGCTGCAATATTTACGCCTGTTTTTCACCGGCTTTGCGATGGGCGCTGCCGATCTTGTCCCCGGTGTGTCCGGCGGTACGATGGCATTTATTCTGGGCATTTACGAAGATTTGATCGACGGGATCAAGTCATTCAATCTCGAAGCCGTGCGGTTGGCGCTGGGGCTGAAATTCGGCGCTCTGTTGGAGCATGTCCCGCTGCGATTTCTGATCGCGCTGGGGCTGGGTATCGGTACGGCGATTCTGCTGCTGGCGAGCGCGCTGAGTGCGACGCTGGATGATCCGGATGGACGGGTGCTGCTGTTCGCCTTTTTCTTCGGGCTGGTGATCGCCTCGATTGTCGCCATTGGCACCAAGGTCAAGTGGTCTTTGCTGACCGGGGTTGCGCTGGTGGTGGGCACAGTGGTCGCCTTTGCCATCGTGAACGCGGTCCCCGCCGTTGTCGAACCGACGCCGGTGAACCTGTTTATCGCTGGCATGATCGCCATTTGCGCCATGATCCTGCCCGGCATCTCCGGGTCGTTCATCCTGCTCATTATGGGGCAGTACAACAACGTCTTGTCGGCGGTCAGTAATCGTGATTTTGTGACGGTGGGCATTGTCGGTGTGGGCTGTGTCGTCGGCATCGTCATTTTCTCCCGCGTGCTGAGCTGGCTGCTGAAACATTATTATCAGCCGACCGTGGCCGCGCTGGTCGGTTTTATGGTTGGCTCGCTGTGGAAAGTTTTCCCCTGGAAAATCTGCACGATTGAAGGCGTGGACCGGCATGGCGAGGCCGTCTGCCTGTACGACACCAACTACCTGCCGGCGGTCGATTCTAACGTCATCATTGCCATTGGGCTGATGCTGCTTGGCTTTGTGTTGGTGAGCTTCCTCGATCATCTGCAATCCGGCAGCAACCCCCTGTTCAGCCTGTTCTGGCGCAGGTCGCAGGTCGCCGCCGAACCGCAGTAATGTGATGTCTGCCCGAATTTTACGCCGCAGTGACCTCTGGCCGCTGGCCCTGCTGGTGATTGCGGCGTTTCTGCGTCTGAGCTACCTCAGCGAAATTGAACACAATGTCGATCATGCTTACCCGATCTGGCAGGCGCTGGATACGCTGGAGCATGGCACGCTGCCGGTGGTCGGGCAGGGCACATCGGTCCTGTTCGCCAACCCGGCGCTGACCGGCTACCTCTATCTGCCTTTTGTCGCGCTGAGTCGTTCGCTGCTGGGGGCCTATCTGCTGGTCATTTTGCTCAACAGCGTGGCGGTGCCGCTGGCGTATGGGGCGGTACGCGGGCTGCTGGGCCAACGGGCGGCGCTGGTGGCGGGTGTGCTGATGGCGGTGAACCCCTGGGTGATCGAGTACAGCCGGGCGACGTGGGTACAGAGTCTATTGCCATTTTTCCTCAGCCTGCTGGCGTGGCTCTTATGGCCGGTGCTGCTCGGTCACAGCCGCAAACCGGGGCGGCGCCTGCTGCTGGCGCTGATGACACTCACGCTGCTGGCGCAGACTTACCTGCTGGCCTACTTCATGATCGTGCCGGTGGGTGCTTTGCTGCTGATCTTCTGGCGCAGGCTGAACCGGCGCGCGCTGCTGGTCGGCGGCGTCATCTTCGCGGCGGCGACTCTCGTCTATGGCGCGGGGCTGCTGGCCCAGGCGGACACCGTCGGGCAGGATGTGCGCGCGTTTACATCGAGCACGGCGCAGCTCTCGCTGGAAGCCTGGAATCACGCGGTGCGCCTCATCAGCGGCGGCGATTATCCGCTGGCCCGCGGTCAGGCGGCCCCGGTTATGGACTGGCAGATTCGGCAGGACCTGACGCAAGTCGCGCACGTGGTTATTGCGGTTTTGCTGCTGGCCGGCATCGGGCTGGCACTGCGTGCGATCTGCCGCAGGCAGCAGCGCGATCAGGCGTTGATTTTGCTGATCTGGTTTGGGCTGCCGGTGCTGCTGATGAGTTATGTCAGCCAGCGGGTGCACCCGTTTTACCTGCTGCTGTCTCTGCCTGCTGGTTACGCGCTGGTCGGCTGGGTGTTTGCGGTTCTGCCCAAACGGATCGCGCAGGCCGGGCTGGTGCTGCTGGTGCCCTTTGCCGCCCTGATGATCGTCAACAGCCAGCGGTTCGCACAGGAGACCGCCGCCAACCCCGGCGCACATGATCTGGGGGCGCTGCCCCTCGATTACGGCGTTGAACTGGGGCAGTTGGTTACGGCGCACTTATTCCCCGGTGGCGTTGTCTATGCCGAAGTCGATGAGTGGACACTCAACAGCCTGGCCGGGACAACCTTCCCGCTGGTGCGCGATACGCGTGCCCCCGCTTTTCATATCATCCCCCGTGATGGCGGCGTTTATGTTTTCCCATTTGCCGAGCTGCCCGCGAACTGGAACGGACCGGCCTACACGACCATCCATGAACAGCTGCATCTGCCCGACGGTGTGACTCTGACGGTCGACGCGTATCCGCCGTCCGCGGCCCAGCAGGTCCGCCCGCAGCAGCCGCTGAACCTTGCCAGCGAGGAAGGCTTGACATTGCTGGGTTACGACCTTGTGCGGCCTGATGCCACCCCCAATGCCATGCAGCCGACGCTCATCACCTACTGGCGCGTGGACGCTCAATCACATGACACCGGCGACTGGTTTTTTGCCCCGTTTGCGCAGGCTTACGACGCCAGTGGTGATCAGATCGGCGTGGTGGAAGGGGCGGTTGTGCCGGGCCAGGAATGGCGCGAAGGCGATGTGCATGTCCACAACATGACCTTGCCTGCCGGTACGACATCGGTTCAGCTTGGTCAGTTTGATGGCCCGCGCCAGCGTAACATGATTTTCCTGCCAGATTATACGCCGCTGGTGAACCTGATTATTCCATGAATGCTGGTGGGTGAACGGCCCCGCCTGTGTTATAACCCTGTGTGTTCGCCAGTATATTCAATCACAGAGCAGCGCCTGCTGTGGGCGCGTGCATCTGCCTGATTCGAGGAGGTTGTTCAGATGAAGAAAATTGTTGTAACCGGTGGGAGCGGCAAAGCCGGGGCAGCCGCGATCCGTGAGCTGCTTCAGCATGATTACGATGTCGTGAATATCGATATGAAACCGCCCGCCGAGCGTCTGGCGCCATTCGAGCAGGTCGACCTGACCGATTACGGGATGACGGTGGCTGCGCTGGTCGGGGCGGATGCGGTGGTCCACATGGCCGCCAACCCCAAACCGGATGACACGCTGGTCGAGGGCGCGGGCCGGTTTTATGGCAACACCATGAGCACCTACAATATTTTTAATGCGGCCTGCCTGCTGGGCATCAAGCGGGTGGTGTGGGCATCCAGCGAGACGACGCTTGGTTTGCCATTTGTCGAGCCGCCGCCGGAATTTGCACCGGTGGACGAAACCCACACGCTCTACCCCAATTCCAGCTATGCGCTGTCCAAAGTCATCAGCGAAGAAATGGCCCGCCAGTTCCACCGCTGGAGCGGGACGAATTTTGTCGGCCTGCGCTTCTCGAACATCATGAACGGGGCCGAAGCCTACCAGCGTTTCCCGTCCTTCTGGGATGATGCCCACAAGCGCAAATGGAATCTGTGGGGCTATGTCGATGACCGGGATGTGGGGCAGTCCTGCCGCCGGGGGGTCGAAGCGGACTTTGAGGGCGCAGAGGCTTTTGTCATCGCTGCCGGGGATACAGTCATGAATCGCCCCAGTCGTGACCTCATGGCCGAGGTGTATCCGGGTGTGCCGGTGCGCGATCTCACGCATGAGTATGGCACGCTGCTGAGCAACGAAAAGGCCAAGGCCATGATCGGTTACGATCCACAGCATTCATGGCGCGAGTTTTTGACGATCTGACATCAGGGTACCAGCACATCACCGATCAGGCGCGTGAGTCGCAGCAGTTCTGCCCGGCTAGCGCGCCAGTAACGCTGGATCAAATACAGCAGAATCGGGACATACAGCACGGCCACCACCAGCCCGACGATCAGGGCCAGGCCGCTGATAATCGCCAGACCAATGACCGCATCGGCATACAGGCGGTACCGGTTGATGACAGCTACACCGCTGATATAGGTCGAATCGTGGTGCAGGCGATTGAGAAAGCCATGAATGGTGACCGGTGCGGATTGAGTCTCGCGCAGCTGGAACGCCCACGTATTGTCGTCCAGGCAAATCAGCCGCACCTGAACCGGTGGCACGAATGGCAAAGCGCGCCGGTCATGAAGCTGGCCCAGCCGGTAGGCACAGTCTTCCAGTGAATAGGCGGCGACAAAATCTATAGCCACCGGGCGGTGCTGTCGTTTCTCGATTGGCGGTATCATGAAACAGCCATCACATTATGTTAAAGATCATTATGAGAGGCTTGAACAACCGTAACTTCTATGAGGTATCGCTGTTATACTTCATTGTACGCTACCAGATTTAGCAGGAGAGAGCAACAATGCGGATTCTTGTACTGGGGGGGGATGGATACCTCGGTTGGCCTCAGGCATTGTATTTGTCTAAACAAGGCTATGATGTCGCCGTTCTGGATAATCAGGCGCGTCGTCAGTTTGACCTCAAACATGGTTTTGACAGCCTGGTGCCCATCAAAATGCTGCACCGCCGTACAGAACGCTGGACGGAGCTGACTGGCAAAACAATTCGGATTTACAATGGCGACACGGTGAACTTTGAGTCGCTGGCGGCAGCATTTAGCGACTTCCAGCCGGAAGCCGTTGTCCATTTTGCCGAACAGCGGGCCGCGCCATACTCCATGATTGACCGCGAACACGCCTTCTACACCCAGTACAACAATGTACTCGGTACCCTGAATGTGTTGTACGCGATCAAGGAAATTACGCCAGACTGCCATCTGGTCAAGCTGGGAACGATGGGCGAATATGGCACCCCCAACATCGATATTGAAGAAGGATTCATCGAAATCAAGCACAATGGCCGCACCGATGTGCTGCCGTTCCCCAAGCAGCCGGGGTCGTTCTATCACCTCAGCAAAGTTCACGACTCACACAATATCCAGTTTGCCTGCAAGATCTGGGGCCTGCGCTCGACAGATCTGAATCAGGGCATTGTCTACGGGGCGGATACGTACGAAACGGCGCTCGACCCGGAACTGGCGACCCGCTTTGACTACGACCAGATTTACGGGACGGCGCTCAATCGTTTCTGTATTCAGGCAGCAGTCGGCTACCCCCTGACGGTGTATGGCAGCGGTGGGCAGACGCGCGGTTATATCAACATCAAGGACACGGTTCGCTGCATTGAGCTGGCGATTGAATCGCAGCCACAGGCCGGTGAGTTCCGCGTGTTCAACCAGATTACCGAGTGGTTCTCCATCAACGACATTGCCGAGAAAGTCACCCGTGTTGGCAGCAAACTGGGCCTCAATGTCCAGAGCAATCACCTGCCCAACCCGCGTGTCGAAGCGGAAGACCACTACTACAACGTGGTGCATACCAAGCTGCTCGACCTGGGCTTGCAGCCGCATCTGCTGGATGATGCTGAAATCGAGTATATGATCAAAATCGCGCTGGAAAATCGGGACCGTATCGACCGGCGCATGATTCTGCCGACGGTGAACTGGCGTGACGCGGAGAATGATGTTAAACGCGTTGAGGAACAATTCGCTAACTAGCCTGATCAGAATGAACGCACACGCCACGAACCGGCCTCATCTCTGTATCTGTAAGGAGGCATTATGGATTGGTTAATGGTGTTGTGCGTCATTGTGTTTAGCTATGTCATTGGCTCTTTCCCCAGTGCCTATGTTGCTGGTCGCCTGAACGGGATTAACATCTTTGATCTGGGCAGCGGCAACATGGGCGCTACGAATGTCCTGCGCACATTAGGTTGGCGGTGGGGGCTGGCGGTGCTGCTGGCTGATCTCGGCAAGGGGATTCTGGCCGTATTTGTGTGTGCCCGGCTGACAGACCCCGCCGTGTTATCGGCGACGTCGGCCAGCGTCATCAGCGCCGTGGCCGTCGTGGTTGGGCATAACTGGTCGCTGTTTGCCTCGCTGCTAACCGGGACCATTCGCGGTGGCAAGGGCGCGGCGACCGCTGCCGGTACATGGCTCATCCTGATGCCGATACAATTTCTCTTTATTCCGGTGATTGTCATGCTGATCACGGTGCATCGCACGCGCTATATGTCGCTGGGGGTACTGCTCAGCGTGATAACGGCTGTCGTGCTTATCGGTGTGCTGGTGCTGCTCAATCAGCTGGAGACAGTGTATCTGGTGTACTATCTGGTGGGCGCGATGATTTTTTACCGGTTCCGGGATAATATCAAGCGGCTGCTGGCTGGGAATGAACGGCGCATCGGGGAGCGCGTTCAGATTTAGGGGCTTCATCTGCGGGTGTGAATGCAGTTTAGCGGTGCGTAACGGTTAGAACACATTCCCACGCGCAGGCGATCCGACAAATCGATTGCTCAAAACTCGAAGATACAGGCGCAAACCGGTTGGCGGGTTTGGTTGTGTATCTTTGCATGATTCTGCTGCGAGGACACATGTCGAATAATCTACGTCTTGCGATCTTCACAGAAACATTTTTGCCCAAAGTAGATGGTATCGTCACCGTCACCTGCATCCTGCTCGATTACCTGCGCAAGGTCGGGGCGGAAGCGATCATCTTTGCGCCCGGCCCACACCCGGAAAGCTATGCGGGTTATCGCATTGTCTCGGTGCCCGGCGTGCCCTTCCCCATTTACCCGGAAGTAACGATGGCGGTGCCGGGTAAACGGTCGATGGAAATTCTCGAAGAATTCGACCCGACCATTATCCATGTGATGAACCCGGTGCTGACCGGGCTGCGCGGCATGATGTTCGCCCGCGACCTGAACAAACCGCTGGTGGCGTCGTTTCAGGCGCATCTGATGGAGATGGTGCGGTTTTATGGCTTTGGCGCGCTGCAGGAACCGTTGTGGTCCATCCACCGCTACGTCTATCAACATGCCGACTACTGTCTCGCGCCCTCGCGCCGGGTCGTATCTGAACTGGAAGGGCGTGGTTTTGGGCAGGTGGGCCTGTGGCGGCGCGGTGTCGATGTGGAACGCTTCTCGCCGGATTATGTCGACGAAGCCATGCGTTATGAATTGAGCGGCGGTAATCCTGATAAGGTGCTGCTGCTGTCTGTGGGGCGGTTGGCAGCCGAAAAACAGGTTGAGCAGATTTTGCCGGTGCTGGACAGCGTGCCCAACGCGCATCTGGCGATTGTCGGCGATGGCCCCCACCGCGAGAAGCTGGAAGAAATTTTCGCCGGTCGCCCGGTCACGTTTACCGGCTACAAATCCGGCGAAGAACTCAGCCGGGCCTACGCGTCCGCCGATATGTTTCTGTTCCCCTCGTCCACCATCGAGACATTTGGCCTCGTCGCCGCTGAAGCACTGGCATCGGGTATCCCGGTGGTCAGCAGCAATGTCGGCGGTGTGCCGGAGATCATCACCCCCGGCGTCAATGGATACATGTTCGAGCCGGGTGATACGCGAACGATGGTGGAGCAGGTGCGCGAACTGGCAGCGGACCCCTTCAAGCGGCAGGCGATGGGTGTGGCTGCGCGTGAAGCGATGTGCAAAATGTCGTGGGATGAAGTCATGGGCGAGCTGCTGACGGTCTATGACGGCATCGTCCAGAATTTCCACCAGAAACAGGCCATTGCCAGTTAACCATGCGCTGGCTGATCGGTTGCTGGCTGCTGCTGATGTGCCCGGCTTCGGTAGTGCCGGGGCTGGCACGTCCCGAAATTGTGTCGTTCAGCGCCGAGCTGCAACCCTGCATGAACGAAGGCTGCGCGACCTTTACGTGGGTGACACGCGGCATCGGTGATATTCGACTTGAGTCTGGTGCTATCGACGAACAAGGGTTTTTCCATCCCGGCGGCTGGCACATGGAGACGGATTTACCCGCCTCCGGTTCAGCCGGTTTTCGCCCGAAGATCGACAACTACGCAGCACGGTTGTGTATCGACAGCCCGTTGGCAGAGCCGGTGTGTGCGGTCTGCAACCCCTTTGAGCCGGCGTTGTGCTTGGCCGAACCCGCGAATATGCGTGAACCTTAATCCTCGGTGGAACGGGTTTTCCGCTTGATGATTCTTGTATCCGGGTGCAGGCTGAGCAGCCAGTCCGCGATCAGGTTGGCAGCGGCATGAACCCCGGCGGTCGGGCGTGGGTGCCCCAGCATACTCAATTGCAGCGTTAGTTCGCCCGGTGTGTCGCGGGTGAGCAGGTTTAAAGCCACGCGCTGATCGATGGTCGGCTCCTTGACGTGCGTTTCGAACAGCAGCGCGCGCTTCCCCTGATACACATACTGCACGTTGATATGCAGGTCGGGTTCATTGTGCTCGATCGGTTCGAACGCATCCTGGATCGCTTCAAAACTGAGGGGACTTTCGAGAACGACGTGCGGCATCACCATCTCCTTGATGACCGGTATTGCTGGCCCGGGCTGGTCGTTGCGCTGGTAGATAAAAAAGTAGCAGTCGCGACCTTCGCGGCGGGCTTTTTGTTCGTATTTGGTGGGGGTGCGGCCCGGTACAGCACTGGTCCACGGCGTATCCAGCACATTGTCCAGCTGCGGGGTTTCGGCCAGCAGCTCGGCGGACATCTCCGCATATTCAATAATATCGGTCGCCAGATACAGCCGCGCGCCCGGCTTCAGGCGGTTGATTATCACATCCACCGTACTGCGCTGCATCAGGCGGCGGTGCTCGTGTCGTGACTTAAACCAGGGGTCCGGGAAATTGATGTGCACTTCGCTGAGGCTGTCCGGTGCGAACAGATGATTCAGCGCTGTTTCCGCAGGGGCATGAATGACGCGGACATTGTGCAGGCTGCGTTTGACAATGCGTTCTTCCGCCCGCACCAGACACCGGTTGGATATTTCCAGGCCGACGATGTTGGAGTCCGGGTGCTGCTGGGCCAGATGCAGCAGCATATGTCCCTGCCCAAATCCGATTTCGAGAATTAGCGGACGATCTGCACCAAAAAGGTCCGGCCAATGGACGGGCCAGGGCAGATTGCGGCTGTTCAGTTTGGGTAATGTAAATGTGTGATGACTCATAGCCGGGTTATTGTACCGGATGAGCCGTGGGGATGGGGAGGGCCTATGTCGGTTCGCGGCGCAGAATGCTGTACTTATTCGACTGATTGTCGGAACCATCCGCCCGGAATGTTTCCACTTCCGTCAGACCAGTAGCGGCTACCAGCAAGCGATGTTCCGCGTCATCGACATAGTGGCAGTAGCGCATGGCGGTTTCGCCCAGTCGCCAATCCAGCAGGAAGTCATTCGATTCTACCTTGATGGTCTCCGGCCAGGGGATAATGCGCTGGCGGAAGCGTTCGTTCTCCCAGAAGCGCCAGCAGGCAAAGGCCAGGATTCCGCCGGGTTTGACGTGTTGTGCCAGTTGGCTCAGTAATGCCTGCCGCCTGGCTGAACCCGGTATATGGTGTATGACACCAAACAGGGTGACCAGATCATACGCGCCGCTGTCGGGAGGATTCTCGACGATGTCCCGTTCTTCCAGCGTGACGTGCTCCATCTCTGCCAGTGCTTCGCGCGCACGATCCAGCAGCGGCTGATTGTTGTCGACGCCATGATAGACCAGGGGCTGGCAGTGCTGGGCGAGGAAAACCCCCAATCGTCCGTTGCCGCAGCCAACATCCAGCACACTGGTCGGGGCTTGCAAATAGGGCAGCAGATGCAGCCAACCAGGCCAGGGAGTGCGTCGGGTTTCATCGAACGAGGCGGCACTGGTCTGGTAAAAATCGCGGTTGATTTGATTCAGATGGCGAATGGTATTCTGATCCATGAGCCAGAAGTTTAGCGCATTTTGATATTTGTCAACAAAAAAGGCTGGTGATCTCTGCCAGAGGCAGACCCGCATATGTGGCAAATGGACACACAAACAGCTTTTATCCCATTTTTATAACCGGAAATTCATATTCCAATCGCCATTTTGTCCTAAACATGAGTCCATTTGACCAAATTGTAACTAGGGCACATCTCGTAATTGATATATGATTCACAAGGTCTTATGGTTTTGTGGCGCGGACAAGCTTTATATTAAAAACTATAACCTGTCGCAAACCATTGAGGGGATTATGGTTACACTGAAACGGGTGGGCATCAATTCGGCATTCAAAATCGGCGCCATGATCGGGCTGATTACTGCCGTCATTTCCGGTGTGCTGCTTGCCGCTATGCAGGCCGTTTTTCTGAGCGCGTTTGCCGGTTTGGTTTCCATGAGTGCCAGCAACACCACGCTAAACAGCCCCTCTCCTGCCGATTTTGCAGATATGACAGCCGCTTTTGGGCTGGTTGGTCTGTGCATTTTTATCGTGGTCTACGTGGTGATCTCGACCATTGTCGGTGGCATCAGCGGCATTATCTGGGCGTTTGCCTATAACCAGGGGGCTCGCTGGGTGGGCGGGCTGGAACTGGAATTTGATGAAGAAGCTGGCAAGCGCAAGCGTGTGTCTGTAGGCGAAGACGACATTTTCGAGTAATGGTAATCCGTGGCTGACAGAATACGAATGATTTGTTCGTATTGTTTTGGTATGCAATATAAAATATAACGAGGTGGGCAATGGACCCGGACCTGTTGAAGGAATTAACTGAACTACTCGCGCGCTGGCACGAACTGGCGCATCAGGCGCGTGTGCGTGCGCAGTCGCACCCCAACGGCACCTATGATGGCTACATGCTGGGGTTGGAAATTGCAGCAGACGATCTGACGCGCGTCATTGGTCAGACGTTGAAGGAACATGAAGTACACGAGTCGGATAACTGAATGACGGTATTTTCTACAATCCACATCTGATAAAATAACCAGCAACCGGTTATTGAATGATGGATTGTCATGCGACACAGCACGACCCTTGAATTGGATGATCGCCATCGCCAGCAATTGATTCCTCTCCTGAGTGCGGTCATCGAGCTGGATGTACTTTCACCCGAGCAACTCAACAAACTTCAGCGCCGCTATCCGCAACCTGATGGGGGCATGTACAGCCGCAGCCAGTTGATTCAGGCCTATCGCGAATTGGCTGGCTCCTATGGCTTGCCGCCGCATGACGATTCGGTGCTGCTGCGTCTGCGCCGCAAACCGGTGCGCACCAGCTCCGGTGTGACGCCGGTCACTATCCTGACCAAACCGTTCCCGTGCCCCGGCACCTGCATCTTCTGCCCCAACGATGTCCGCATGCCTAAGAGTTATCTGTCGGATGAACCGGGGGCGCAGCGTGCCGAGCAGAACGGCTTCGACCCGTATCTGCAAACCTACACGCGGCTGCTGACGTATTACAATACCGGCCACCCTACCGACAAAATCGAACTCATTATTCTGGGTGGGACGTGGTCGTTCTACCCGGAAAGTTATCAGATCTGGTTTATCAAACGGGCCTTTGATGCGCTGCACGATTTTGGCAATGGGGTTGACCAGCGCGCTGCGGTTGAAGCCGCGTTGCAGGTGGGTTCCCAGCTGCACCCGTCGCGCAACACGAGCAATGTGCAGTTGATGGGCGTGGATGTGGGTGCCAGCAGTTATAACCAGACGGTACAGGCGCTTTACCGGGATGAAATGCACCGCTCCTACGAAATGGCGCAGGCCATTGCGCGGGGCGAGCAGCCGCGTTCCCCGGTGGATGAGTATGCCACATGGGATGAACTGGAGGCTGTGCATCAGGAGAATGAGACCGCAGCCTGCCGGTGTGTGGGCCTGGTGGTCGAAACCCGCCCGGACCATATCAGCGAGGCCGAGGTGCTGCGCGTGCGGCGGTTGGGGTGTACGAAGGTGCAAATCGGCTTCCAGAGCCTGAACGATGATGTGCTGCGGCTGAACAAGCGCGGCCATGTTGTCGCGGCGACGCGGCGCGCCGTCCGGTTGCTGCGTCAGTCGGGGTTCAAGATTCATGCGCACTGGATGCCAAATCTGTACGGGTCATCACCGGCAGCTGACGTAGACGATTACCGGCGCATGTTTGACGATCCTGACTTCCGGCCCGACGAGCTTAAGGTTTATCCCTGCTCGTTGATCGAGAGCGCGGAGCTGATGCAGCGCTATGAAGATGGGTCCTGGCAGCCCTATACGCACGACGAACTGCTGGGCGTGCTGACCGAAACATTCAAGCTGACACCGGAATACTGCCGTCTGACACGCGTTATCCGCGATATTCCCTCAACGGATATTGTCAGCGGCAATCAGCTGACCAACTTTCGCCAGATTGTCGAAGATGAACTGAAGCGGCAGGGGATGCGCAGCCCGGACATCCGCGCCCGTGAGATTCGCCACCAGCAGGTGCGTGCGGATGATCTGCATCTGGATGAACACCACTATGATGGCGGATGCAGCGAGGAGATTTTCCTGCAATATATCACGGCTGACCGCGATATCGCCGCCTTCCTGCGGCTGTCGCTGCCGACTGGCGCGGCCATCACCCCCGAACTGGAAGGCGCGGCCATGATTCGCGAAGTGCATGTCTATGGGCAATCGCTCGAAATTGGCGATTCGTCACCCGGCCTTGCCCAGCACCTGGGCCTCGGCAGGCAGCTGATCGAACGGGCCGCTGAAATTGCGCAGGCACGGGGATACGCCCGGCTGGCGGTGATTTCGGCAATCGGCACCCGCGAATATTATCGCAAGCGTGGTTTTGTCGACGGCAAGCTGTATCAGTTCCGCAACCTGGACAGCTCGCGTTAAACCCCCAGGTCACGCCGCTGAAAGGCTGCCAGCGCCAGCCCCAGCAGGACCGCCACCGCGATCAGCAGGACGGCATCATAGGACCACTGGAAACCCTCGCCAATGGCCGCCACACTGCGATAATACGAGAAGATGGAAAACGGCTTGATCGCATCCAGCACGGGGTTGGGGGTCATGTCCGACATGATGCGCACGAAGTAGCTGATCATGAGCAGGGTCGCCGCCACCGGTCCGGCATGGCGACCATCGCGCATCGCCACCGAGAGCATCAGCGTCGCCATAAACACCACCAGTGAGATCGGCAGCAGATGCCAGACGCTGGCGGTTGCATGGGTGGCGTCGAGCGAGGTATCAATCAACAACACCGGGCTGATCATCATGCTCAGCCATGCCAGCAGCAGGATAATGCCGATAGAAGCGACGATGGCCAGCACTTTCTCGGTGACAAAACGCCAGCGGGAGATCGGTGTGCTGAGCAAAATGTCGAGCGTTCCCTGTCGTTCTTCGTGATTGACCGCCCGCAGCGCCTGCGGGATGACGTAGACCGCCAGAATGAGCGGCCCGAAGTTCATTACTTGCAGCGCCAGGTATCCCGGATAACTGGTCAGGATATCGACATCGCGCCCGGCAGATAGAAAATTCATCAGCCCCAGGCCATTCAGGACCGTGAATACAGTATTGCTTTCGTTCAGCAGTGGATAAAGCACCGTCGCAACCGCAATCAGTACGCCATAGCCCAGCCCCCAGCTCAGTGCGCCGGGCAGATTATCGCGCAGCGTACGCCAAAAGACGCCTCCGGGGCGCGTATCCGGCACAGGCAGCAGCGTCACCGTCGACAAGTCGTGTGCCGTGTCAGCCATGTTGATCCCCATAGTAGGTGAGAAAGATGTCTTCCAGCCCTGGTTCGTCGATGCGAATATCCTGGACTGTGATCTGTGCCGCCTGTTTGAACAGCGGGTCGAGCGAACCCGTTACGCGCATCCGAATGCCGCCGGTCACGGCCTTGACATCGCTGACCCCCGGCAGAGCGGTCCAGTCCGCCGCGTTAAATGGCGACGTGGTACGCAGCATGATCCAGCGATAATGCACCTGCTTCAGGTTCGCGATGCGTTCGATGGCCTGCAAACGCCCCTCTCGCAGGATGCCGACGCGATCACAGATGGTCTCCACTTCCGACAGGACGTGCGAGGACAAAAAGACGGTGCGCCCTTCATTTCGAATCTCGCGCATCAGGTCGTAGAAGGTTTGCTGGACAAGTGGGTCGAGGCCGGTGGTTGGCTCGTCCAGAATGAGCAGTGCGGGCCGGTGCATGAGTGCCTGAATAAGACCGAGTTTGCGCCGGTTGCCCGTCGAATAATCGCTTACCAGCGTGCTCAGGTCCAGTTGCAGCCGTTCCGCCAGTGAGCACGCATAGTCCCAATCGCAGCCGGGCCGCAGCCCGCACAGGTATCGCAGGACCTGTACCCCGGTCAGATGATCCCACAGGCGTACTTCGGCTGGCAGGTTACCCACATGCCGCTTGATCGCGACGGAATGACGGCGTGTGTCCATGCCCAGAATCTGCGCCTGCCCCTCTGTCGGGCGAATGAGATCCAGCAGCAGACGGATGGTTGTGCTTTTGCCTGCGCCATTTGGTCCGAGATAGCCAAAAATCTCGCCTTGCTGGACGGCCAGATTCAGGTGATCGAGGGCGAGCTTGCCCGGATAATGTTTGGTGAGATTGATTGTTTCGAGAATGATGGTCATAATCTGCATTTTAATACACGGTTGCGCATTCTCACCAGCGTGCATCTTAAGTATTCGTAATCCGTTACGGAACGATGTACCGGAATCGTATTACAATGAAGATAAAAGTCGATCAAGTCACAACTGACATAAAACCATGTCTCATGTTATCCAAGCCATAGTCTCGCGCCTGCAAGCAGGCCTGACAGCCTGGACAGATCCGACACCGGATGTACAGGGGGTTGAGCAGAGACAACAATCCAGATTGATTACTTCCATGCTGCTGATCATGATTGTTGTTGGTGCATTGTTTACGGTGCTTTTAATTCCTCTGAGTCTGATCAGCGTTTCCCCCTGGATCCAGATCCATTTTCTCGTGTCATGCGTGGACCTGGTGACCTTTCTGATTGGTTACTACACCAGCCGGCGGGGTAATTACCGGTTAGCGGTCCATCTGCTGGTGTTCTTTGGCAGCATCACCATCGCTTCCAGAGGCATGCTGACGGGTGGTGAACTCGGCATGCATATCCTGTATTACCTGGCGATGGTGCTGGTGCTGTCCAGCCTGTTCCTCGGTGTGCGGGCGACCCTGCTTTACTTTGGGTTGCAAATGCTGATTTTGCTATTGTATCCCTGGCTTGATCCTGAAGTTTCACTGATCGAGGTGATCGGCGGGCCGCTGCTGTTCATTCTGTCGATCAGTACACTTGCGATGCTGTTTGGTGCCTATCGCAGGCGGCTGGATGCGGTCTTGCGATCCGAGATTGCCAAAAGCGAGGAGCGTTATCGTATTATCTCCGAGATGATTTCGGACTATGCATTTTCTTTTCGGGTTGAACCGGATGGCACCCAGGTCACGGAATGGCTGACCGAATCGTTCAGCCGTATCACCGGCCATGACCCGATAGAATTCATGAGTGGTCCCAACATGTCGCTGTTTCATCCAGAAGATATGGAAACAGCCGAGCATGATCTGGAGATTGTGCTCAAGGGGACGGACCGCAGCGGTGAGTATCGCATGGTGACCAAAGAGGGTAATGAACGCTGGTTTCGATTGTCGCGCCGCCCGGTATGGGACCCTGAACTCAACCGTGTTGTCCGCATTTATGGCGTTGCGCAGGACATCACCGATCAGCGGTATGCTGAAGAACAGCGCCTTATCATGCGATTGGCCGAAGCACGTTTTGATCTGGTCAATCAGTTCGTGCGGGCGGTGTCGCACGATTTCCGGACATCGCTGTCGATCATCGAAACCAATCGTTATCTGGTGCATCGCATGATTGAGATTGGTAACATGGAAAGCGCTGCGGCCCGGCTGGACCAGATCTCCAAACAGGTGATCCGCTTGACGCGCCAGCTCGAAAACTTGAAAGTCGCGTCGTCACTCACCAGCCCCATTAAAGAAGCCAGCAACCTTAATCAGTTGGTCGAGAGTGTGGTTTCGTCGCAGCGGTATGATATCGAGAACAAAAAGCTGAATATCAATGTGCACACGGACCCCACACAACCTGTCGTGCGAACCAACACCGAACAACTCCAATATGCCATCGGCTATCTGCTCGAAAACGCGATCAGTTTTACGGAAGCGGGCGGCACAATTACCGTCAGCGTGGACCACGATGATGATGTGGCTACCGTGATGGTACGCGATACCGGCGTGGGCATCGAACCTGAGGATTTGCCGCACATCTTTGATTTCTTTTTCCGTGCGGATGAAGCCCGGTCAATCGAGTCCGGCGGCATTGGTCTGGGGCTCAGCATTGCCAAAATGATTGTGGAAGCGGATGGGGGTACGATCCGCGTGTACAGCGAGCCCGGCAAAGGCACCACTTTTACCCTGCTGCTGCCAGACAGCCTGCAACCGGATGCTGTCACGGTGGGCGCTGACTAATCCCTTTAAAACAAAGAACCCGCACATCTGGCGGGTCTCTGTTAAAAGTTTTTTAGAACAAGCCACATTTTTTCATAAATTTTTAATATTGACCACAGTATAAACAGAAGTTTTTTGGCTGTCAAGTATTTCGGTTAACCTAAAATACATGCCGAATAATCTGTATGGATAGTTCGGCAGGCAGACCTTATAATCCTGGCGTCTTCTTAAGGTTTTTGTCCGCCAAAACAGGCCTCGTCTATGTCATCCGATTCGCCTGCTGTCGATACTGTGCCATCTGCGGAAACTCAAGTTGAAACCAATGCCGGGGTGGCACGCGCGACTGGTGTACTGGCGTTGGGCAATATTGCCAGCCGTGTGTTGGGGCTGCTGCGTGAAGTTGCGCTCACCAATTTATTTGGCGCAACCGCCGCGATTGACGCCTTCAATGTGGCGGTGATTGTTCCCAAGGCGCTGTACGACCTGCTGATCGCCGGGCATGTGAACAGCGCGATTATCCCCGTTCTCAGTGAAGTGGCTTCGCGTGATGGCCGCCGTGCCCTGTGGCAGCTGGTGTCCGTGCTGCTCAGTTTGGTGACGGCAGCACTGGCGCTGCTTGTGATTGGGCTGGAACTGTTCGCGCCCCAAATCGTGGGTTTTGTCGGCAGTGGCTTCGACGTGCCCACCCTACAGCTGGCTGCCGATTTGCTGCGCCTGACCGCGCCTGCCCTCATTTTCCTCAGCTGGTTTAGCGTGCTCAGCGGGACGTTGTATGCGCTGCGCGTGTTTACCTGGCCTGCTTTTGCCGGGGCGGGGTTCAACGCGGCTATTGTGCTGGTGACAATTTTTCTGGTTCCGCCGGTACAGGCCACCGTCACCCTCTCATTGACGGGAGCCATCTGGAAGCAGGCGCGCCCGTCCGATGCAATCACGGCAGCGGCGCTGGGTTGGCTGATCGGGTCACTGGTGCAGTTGGTATTGCAAATGCCGGGGTTGCGTGGCGCACATTTGCACCTCACCCTCCGGTGGAACCACCCGGCCCTGCGGCGGATCGTCCGCCTGTACACGCCGGTGATGTTTTCGCTGGTTCTCGATACGCTCGTGATCCGCACCTTTAGCTACAACCTCGCCAGCCAGAGCTTCGAAGGCAGCACGGGCTATATGAACTGGGCGACGACGCTCATCCAGTTTCCGCAGGGGTTGGTGGCAACAGCGATCAGCATTGCCATTTTGCCGACCCTGTCCCGGCAGGCGGCTCTGACCACCGAAAGTGGGCAAACCGCGTTCCGCGATACGCTGGGGCTGGGGCTGCGGCTGGCAACCACGCTCATTCTGCCAGCGACGATTGGTCTGTTTGTGCTGGCGCATCCCATCATCGACCTGCTGTTTGAACATGGCGCGTTTACCGCGTCGGATACGCTGGTGACGGTGCTGGCGCTGCGACTGTATCTGGTTGGGCTGCCGTTTGCGGCGCTCGATCTGCTGCTGGTTTACGGGTTTTATGCCCGGCAGGATACGCTGACCCCGGCGCTGATCGGCCTGCTGAGTCTGACGATCTACATGGTGGTGGCGATTGCTTTATTCCCCCTGTTTAATCTGTTCAGCCTGATGATCGCTGACAGTATCAAGCATATCGTCCATGCGCTCGTATCCGGTTATCTGCTAGCGCGACGGATGAACGGTTTGGGGCGGCAGCGTTTGTGGCTGACATTTGGCAAAGCCGGGTTCGCGGCGCTGGCTATGGGCGCGGTGACCGCCTGGCTGCTGCCGCTGCTGGTTTCGCGTCTGGGAACGAGTGGGCTGCTCAACGAGGTGCTGCTGGTGACCATCAGCGGCGCTGTCAGTGTGCTGGCCTATCTGGGGCTGGCTTTTTTCCTGCGGATCGAGGAGCTGCGCTGGTTGACCGGGCTGATCCGGCAGCGGCTAAAAGTCTGATGAGAAACCGTGACTTACGCGGGTGCACATGTTAGCATAGAGCGGTCTGGCAGTTCGCAATCTGCGGAGAAAAGGTGCTGGACCGGCACCCGGCTTTTTATGCATATCAGGCTCATCATTCTATTGACATTATTCGCCGTCTCATGTCAGGCATTCTCATCTGCTCCCCCACGTCCAACACCGCAACTAGCGGATAAGGCCTCTGCGAGTGCCAAATACTGGACCCGCCACGATGAAGGTGACTTCAAACTGAGCATTGTGGTGCCGGAAGGTTGGGAAACGTACAACACCGAAGCAGGCATCGTGTTGAATGAACATGTAGGCAGCAGCGCGCCGGATACTCCCCTGCGTGGTTTTCTCATCCATATTTTTGTCCCCTACGCCGATAACTTCAGAATGCCCCTCACGGATGACATGAATATGGCCTGGTATGTCCTCAAGCAGGTGGTGCATAACCGCGAGTATGTCGGTGATGCGCTGGTGAGCGAGCCGGTTGCTTTTCAGTGGGATATCTACGATGCGGCCTATTATCTACTCAATAATCGAAATAACAGTGTCACCATGCTGCTGGCGCTGGGGATGCCGGATGGGCATAATCTGATCGTCTGCCATGTCAGTGTGCCAAAAGATCAGGCGGCGCGTATTCGTTCGCTGCTGCCGGAGCTGCTGAACACGCTGACGATTGATGACCAGCGGGTGGATGCAACCGCCCTGACCAACCTGCCTGACCCCTTAGTCTTTCCGGAGGAATCCGATTAACGTGTCCCCGATCCGTCGCATTTTCATCGCTTTGCTGCTGGTGCTGGCCAGTGGTTCATTGCTCCAGGCACAGACCGAGCCGGTGGAGCAGCTTGTGCCCGAAATTCTGGATGTGCGCGATCATGACCCCAACGCCTTTACGCAGGGGCTGCTGGTGCATGATGGCTTGCTGTACGAAAGCGCAGGCCGCTATGGCCAGTCCTCGCTGCGGCAGGTCGACCCGGAAACCGGCGAAGTGCTGTTGTATCTGCCGATTCCGGATGCCTTCTTTGCCGAAGGGCTGGCGCTGGCAGGGGATTACCTGTATCAGATTACATGGCGCGAGGGAACGGCGTTTCGGTTTAACCTGTCCGCCTTTACCGAGGGGGAACCGCTGGAACCCGAAACATTCGCCTATGAGGGCGAGGGCTGGGGGCTGTGCTTTGACGATGAACACCTGTGGATGAGCGATGGCACCGACACGCTGGTATTGCGTGACCCGGACACCTTCGAAGTGGCCGAAACACGGCAGGTCACGCTGGATGGTGTGCCACTCGGCCAGATGACGTCTGAGGGGGAAATGATCGCCACGCCTGCTGCCAACGCCACACCGGATATGACGGTTTATACAGGCCAGCGCATGGACCGGCTGAACGAACTTGAATGCGTGGATGAGTCGATCTATGCCAATGTGTGGCAGACGGATTACATCTTGCGCATCGACCGCGAAACCGGCGCCGTCACAGGCTGGATTGACGCAGCGGGCCTGCTGCCAGCAGAAGATCGCGCCGGGGCGGATGTGCTCAACGGCATTGCCTACCTGCCCGAAAGCGATACGTTCCTGCTCACCGGCAAATTGTGGCCGCGCTTGTTTGAGGTGCAGTTTGTCCCGGTCAGTGAGGCGGAGGATACCTAAGCGTTATCCGTTTTCAGTCGACAGTCATCAGTTATCAGACTGGGTACCGCTGTGCGTAGGGGCAACCCAATGTGGTTGCCCGACGGGAAAGCGTTTTAGGGGTGATTCGCGAATTGCCCCTACGAAACACCAAACTTTTGATGGACCTGCTTTAGAAGAATCGCTGCCGAATCCACCACGCAGTCGCCCCGATGGTGAGGCCGTTCACCAGCAGATCAAACCACGATGCGGCGCGGTCTGGCACATTGGCCTGCGCCAGTTCACTGAATATCCCGATCAACAGCGCGATCAGCACCGCCATGAGCAGCGCTGATGGGCTGGTGGTATGCGCCGATAACCCCCACCACCATAGCAACGTCAGCCCGGCAAAAGCGACGACATGACCAACGGTCAGCAGAATTTCACGTTCCAGCGGCGGTTCGCCGGGCGGTGCCGCCGGGCCAATGACCGGCTGGCTGCTTGATTGCAGCAGGGTAACGAGTACGAGTGCGGTCCATGCCAGGGTGCAAAACCAGCGCAAAGCCGGGTGAGGGTGCAGGTCAATATTCATCATGGCGTCTACCATACACCTATCCAGCCCCGGCTTACCCAACGCTCAACCTCTGAAGAAGCGACGAACATGCTCAGAATGGGAACAGCAGCGGCAGTACAATCATGACGATGACGAAGTTCATCACGATCATCGGCACACCAATCCGGATGTAATCGAAGAACCGGTAGCGCCCCGCGCCCATCACCAACGTATTGACCGGCGAAGCAACTGGCGAAGCGAAGGCCATCGACGCGGCCAGCGCGACCGCCATCAGAAATGCCTGCGGCTGAACGCCAATCCCCTGCGCCGTCGCCAGCGCAATCGGTGCGACCAGTACGGCGGTGGCGGTGTTCGACAGCACCTGCGTAAAAGCGGAGGTCAGCAGGAACAGGCCGCCCATAACCGCCAGCGGGCCGAGTGTGCCCAATGCCTGAATAAACCCGCTAGAGATCAGGTCCACCAGCCCTACTTTGACCAATGCCGTACTCATGGGCAGCATCCCGGCGATCAGCACGATACTGCGCCAGTCGATGGCTTCATACGCATCATCCATCGTCAGGCACCCGGTAAGCACGGCGGCCAGCGCGGCGACCATCCCCACAATCACCAGCGGCAGCACATCCAGCACCAGCAGCACCACCATCGCCAGCAGGATAAACAGGGCAATCGGGGCTTTTTCCTGCCGTGTGAACGCGCCCACGTTGATGGCTTCGGGTTCGCCCATGACAATAAAATCATGCCGCAGTCGTTTGAGCGCGAAAATATCCTGCCATGTGCCCTGAACCAGCAGCGTATCGCCCATCTTCAACGGGGTCGATTTCAGGTTCAGGCGTTCGTCGACACCGGGACGTTTGATGTCGAGCACGGTCAGATGATAGGTGGAACCGAAACGGATTTCGGACAGGCTCTTGCCTAACAGGGTAGACCGGGGCCGCAGCAGCACTTCGGCAATGCCGACTTCATGATTAATAAAATCATCCCGGCTGATCTTGTCGTTGGCCTGAATAGCGAGGTTCCAGTAACCGGCGGCGCGGCCCACATCATTGCCTTCGCCCTGCACAATCAGAATATCTTCCGGCTGCAAGATCGTATCCGGACCGGGATGGTGCAGAACCGGGACATCGCCATTGCCGTTGCGGGCCAGACGTTGGCGGCCAATCGCAGGCATCACCCCGGCTGGTTGAGCAGCGCGTTTGATCTCGATGATGTTGACGCCAAAATCCTGCCGCAGCCTGGATGTGGCAATGGGCTGCCCGGCCAGCGGCGATACACCACGCACGCGTACCCGAAACAGGTTATCCGGCAGGCGATACAGCTCGAACAATTCGGCAGGTGTTTCCATCTGGCTCATGGCTTTGGCGGGTTTATGATCGGGCAACAGCCGTTTGCCAATGAGCAGCATGAACACAATACCGACGACAATCATGATCAGGCCGATGGGGGTATAGCTAAAGAAGGTGAACGTCGCCAGCCCGTTTTCGGTCAGCACTTCGGAGACGATAATGTTGGGCGGGGTTCCGATCAGCGTGGTCGCGCCACCCAACAAAGCGCCATAGGCCAGCGGAATGAGCAGCTTGGAGACGCTGAGTTTGGCACTGACCGCGAGTGCGACGATGGCCGGCAGCATCACCGCGACCACGCCCGTATCGCTCATGATGCCCGACAGCAGCGCAACGGTAATCATCACCACGATGATCAACTTGGTTTCATTGGTCCCGGCGATCTTCAGGATTCGGTTGGCGATCTGCGAGGCGAGGCCCGTCTGGAACACAGCGCCGCCCACAATAAACAGCGAGGCAATCGTCAGCACCGTTGTACTGGAAAACCCGGCCAGCGCTTCTTCAGCGGTCAGGGTGCCAGACAACATCAGGGCGATCACCACCCCGATTGCCACAATGTCCACTCTCAGTTTTTCGGTTACAAATAGTGCAATAGCAATTGCCAGTATCGCCAGCACGATACCCATTTCTGCGGTCATAAAGATGTCCCCTTTCCAGAGTCACTTTATCTTAGAATGGGCTTTGTCGCTGGCTTACTGAGAGAGGTCATTTTCGATTGTGCTATTTGTCACAAATTCGTGGCGTTATGAATGGGGGGGCGCATCCGACTGGATGAATGCTTCGATGGTTTTGACGAAGCGCTTCATATCGGGCACCCACAACCGGTGGCCGGATTCGCGGAAGACGACGATCTGGGCGTTGGGGGCCCAGCGCTGATATTGGTCCGCCAGTTCTTCCGGCAGGCGGGTGCTCGGTCGGCCACCACGCAGCACCAGTATGGGGCAGGTGAGCTCCCCCAGCGATTCCCACAGGGAGATTTCAGCCGAATCATGCTGCAAGCCAAGGATAGCGAACATCGGCATTTTGCCGGGGTAGCGCATCATGGTGCGCAGGCCCCAATCGGCTGAGAGATCAGGAAAACGCGCCGGATACCCGGCCAGCACCAGTGCCGCAACCTTTTTGGGGTGTTCCAGCGCGTAGCCAATAGCGTAGGGGACGCCGACGGAATGTCCGACCAGACAGACCGGGCCAGCATCCAGGGCGTTTATCAACGCGGCAATGTCGGCGACATGATTTTCAAAACGATACCCAACTTCGGGGACATCGCTCTTGCCGCGCCCGCGCAGGCTGACGGCAACGGCACGGCGGGGCAGCATGGCGGTGATGACAGCCTCAAAATCGCTGGCCTGACCATGCAGACCGGGGATGAAAATCGCAGGGACGCCGGGGGCCATGCCGCCATTATCCAGATAATGCAGGCGAACCTCGCCATTTTGTGCCCAGCATTCCCGTACCATGGACAACCTCGCTTCCGATTCCCTAATATAATACCGCAAAGACATGTGCGCTTGCTTAACGTTTGCTCTGCGCTTGACACCGGGTTTCACCGGAGCATTTGCACGCTTCTCGGTTATCGGTCGTCTGCGGTGGCGCTTCACCGAAACGGCATGGTCCGGCAGTTTGTCTTTTATGTGTGGGATGTTCGCTGGCTGTGTCGCCTGCTGATGGATTGAACGAACAAATAATGATGATAAAGGGCCTGTTCACGCAAAAACATTGTCAGTTCCTGACAAAACTGCCAAAAGAAGTTAAAGCCTCTGTCTATTTCTGACAATCATTTAGTGATTATTCACAGCGAAAGCCCAAAGTTTTTGTCGACTTTTACAGCAGACCCGGCTATGAAAGCAACTTATAATCTTCCCGATCCTTCGAAAATTTAGTTAGATCGTACAAACGGAGTAGATCTATGACGGACTTTATTGTACCAGCCGAGGCGAAATCATCGCCCTCAGAGCTGCTCAAGTGGGCAAAAGCCAATGGGGTGGAAGAACTCGACATTCGTTTCACCGACATTCGCGGTATGGTACAGCACTTTAGTCTCCGCCTCGAAAGCGCAGATGAAGGGCTGTTCGAGGACGGTTTCGGCTTTGATGGGTCGAGCGTGCGCGGCTTCCAGAGCATCGATCAATCGGACCTGATCCTGATGGCTGATCTTGAAACAGCCATGATTGATCCATTCTATGCGCGCAAAACACTCACCTTCTTCTGCGATGTATATGACCCCATCAACCGCGAACCGTATGGCCGCGACCCGCGCGGTGTCGCCAAACGTGCCGAAGCCTATCTGGCGGACAGTGGCATTGCGGACACAGCGTTCTTCGGCCCGGAACTGGAATTCTTTATCTTCAGCAACATCCGTTACGAATCTACCCAGTACAAAAGCTACTACGAAGTCGATTCGCACGAAGGCTTCTGGAACACGTCGAACCCGGCGCCGACGATGGCGTACCTGAACCGTATCAAGGAAGGTTACTTCCCGCTGCCGCCGCTGGACAAAACCCACGACGTGCGCGCCGATATGGTCGATATTATGGTCAAATGTGGCATCGACGTGGAAGTTCATCACCACGAGGTAGCCGGCGGTGGTCAGGCAGAAATCGACCTGAAATACAAGCCGCTGCTGAAGATGGCCGACACGATGAAGCTTTACAAGCACATTGTCAAGAACGTCGCCATGAAGCATGGCCTGATCGCCACCTTCATGCCAAAGCCGCTGTTCCAGGAGAATGGCTCCGGTATGCACGTGCATCAGAGCCTGTGGAAAGGCAGCGAACCGCTGTTCTTCGGCGATGGCTATGCCAACCTGAGCCAGACAGCCCTGTGGTACATGGGTGGTATCCTCAAGCACGCCCCGGCTCTTCTGGCGTTCACCAACCCGACCACCAACAGCTACCGTCGTCTGGTGCCCGGTTACGAAGCACCGGTGAACCTGGTGTACTCGAACCGTAACCGTTCGGCTGCCATCCGTATCCCGGTTTACAGCAACAGCCCGAAAGCCAAGCGTATCGAGACCCGCTTCCCCGATCCGTCGGCCAATGGTTACTATGCGCTGCCCGCGCTGCTCATGGCTGGCCTCGACGGTATCAAGAACAAGATCGAACCCGGCGATCCGGTGGATGTCGATCTGTACGAAACGGATCTCGAAACCCCAACCGTGCCCGGCAGCCTGCATGCCGTGCTTCAGGCGCTGGCCGACGATCATGACTTCCTGCTGGAAGGCGGCGTCTTCAGCAAGGACATCATCGAGACCTTTATCGATTACAAGTGGACGGGCGAGGCCGATCAGGTCAATATGCGCCCGCATCCGCACGAATTCCTGCTGTACTTCGATATCTAGTCTTTGCCGTACGATCAGATACAGGGGCGCATGCGAGTGCGCCTCTTTGCTTTCCGGCGGGTGTGCCCTGCGTGCTGCTCGCGCATGGCTTGACACACCTGTTCGGTCGTGATACGATGATCGCCAAACTTCATACATTCATCCAGAGCGAGGGAGGGATCGGCCCTGTGAACTCGCGGCAACCCCCGAAGCGTCGGGAAGGTGCCAAGTCCGTCAGGGAAACCTGAGAGATGATGAGTCTATAAGCTGTGACGCTGCGCTCCTTCTCTTGATGTACCGGAAGGGGCTTTTTTATTTACGGGCACTGGATGGATGTGGGCGCGGACATTCGGGAGGTGCAATGGACTACCCCATTCTGGAATTTGACAGCAGCCGTGAGGCGATCATCGAGCCGCATCATCTGATCTCGCGCATTGATCTGCCCCAACAGTGTGTCCTGTGCTTCTTCAACGAAGTGATCGGGCAGGTGGACGCCAGCGAAACCATCCGTACCGAAATTGTCCATCATATTGGCAGCGAGATTGGCAAGGTGCCGGTTTACGTCGTCGATTATCAGGGGCAGCCCTGCACGGTGGTGCATCCTGGTGTGGGCGCACCACTGGCCGCCGCTTTTCTGGAGGAGATGATCGCGCTGGGCTGTACCAAATTTATCGCCTGTGGCGGCGCGGGTGTACTGAATGGCGATCTGGTCGTGGGGCATCTGGTGGTGCCGACCAGTGCGGTGCGCGACGAGGGGACATCCTATCATTATCTGCCTGCCGGGCGCGAGGTCGGGCCATCGCCAGAGGGCATCGCCGCGATTGAGGCCACCCTGTCCGCGCATCAAGCGCCCTATGTGACCGGTAAGACCTGGACCACCGACGCGATCTATCGAGAAACACCCGCCAGAATGGCGCGGCGGCGCAACGAAGGCTGCCTGACAGTGGAGATGGAAGCGGCGGCATTCTTTGCGGTGGCGCAGTTTCGGGGGGTTACGTTTGCCCAGATTCTGTACAGCGGCGATGACCTGAGCGGCCCGGAATGGGGTTCACGCAACTGGGGCAAGCAAACGTCGACGCGTCAAAACCTGTTCTGGCTGTCAGTCGAGGCGGCGCTGCGCTTATGACCGGTTTTGCGCCTGATCTTCAGACTCTGCGCAATGCGGCGCACCAGCGTGAGTGGAACACCTTGCAGGACACGCTCAAGCGACTGCTGGCCCGGCTCGAACCGCTGGTGGCGCTGGAAGTGGCCGCCGTGCGAGCGCATCAGCATCTGGCACGCTTCGAGCATTATTATCCGGAGGCGGGTTGGGTGCGGCAGCTGCTGTTGACCGTGATCTCGTATGCGTCTGCGCCGGATCAACTGCCGGAACATGCGGTGAACCAGTTCCCCAGCCCCGGCTGTGGCAACTATGTCAGTGCGGTTTTTGATCTGGCGCGGGTGGTACAAATGGGCGCGTCGCCGTTCGAGCGCTACAGCTTCATCACCAATGCGCTGGCCAACGTCACGCTGGCACAATTGATGGACCTGTATTACAGCCAGCACATGGATGAATGGCAGCGATTGAACGAGGCGGCAGACGAAACGAACCCGGAAACCGGCCTGACGGTGCGGCAGGAACTGTACATGAAGTTCTGGACAGATGCCGCCGTCGCGCAACAGGATACACGGATCTGGCTGGACGTCGTCGATGCAGTTGAGGCAAAGCTGAACGAACGCTTGGGATAAATTTGGGTTATATAGGGTTATATCCCAAGATTGGGATATACCTGGGATAAATTGGGATATATGCGACTGATCGTGCTGGCGGGGCTTGTCTCCGTCGAAAAAACTGAACTGGCGGTGATGTTGGCGCAGTATTTTGTGCGCCGTGGTCAGACAGTCACGCTGATCGACAACGTCAGCCGGACACCGATGCCCCCTGTCGAAGCGGTGCAGCAGGTGCGCATCGAGGATGATCCGGCCCCGGTTCTGCTGTCTACGCTGGAAAACCTGACCAGTGACGTGGTGATCTTCGCCGCCAGTGAGACAGTCCCGCCGGATGTATTATTCCTGCTGCTCGACGATGTGCAGCAGCAATTGCCAGCGCTGGCGGTGCAGACACTCGCGCTCATCGACACTCGCACCTGTGATTGTTTCCCTCAATTTCGCGTATCATTAGAGTCATACGCAGATGGGGTCATCAATCTGCCGGTGGAATGGGCAAGTGTGCTGGAGGAGATTGCCGGATGACAGTCATGCTGGTTGTGCTGGCGGTGCTGGTGCTTGTGGTGCTCGCCCTCATCATTGCGCAGGGTACCCGGACGCGGGACGTGATCCCGCCCCAGCCGGTCGGTATTGATTGGGGCGCTTTGCAGGATGTGGAATTTCTGGCGGCGCTGGAACGGGGCAAAAAGATCGAGGCCATCAAAATCTACCGGGAGCGCACTGGCCTGGGCCTGAAAGACGCGAAAGATGCGGTGGAATATTTGCAAACGCCGCCGCCGCCGCCGGACTGGCTGGACCGTTTGAGCACACCTGATCAGGTTCGATGCAGCGCTGCATGGCGTGGCACAGGTCTATTCAGTGGATGATCGTGATGACGCTGGTGCCGTGCGTAAACCGAAACAATCACCCGCCATGGAACTGGCCGCCGGAATCCGCGATATGCTGGAAGAAGGCCGCAAGGACGAGGCGGTTGAGGTGTACCAGAAGTTCGCCGGGGTGGACCTGTACACGGCAAAAGACGCGGTGGATGAGATCGAACGGACCATGCGCCTTGCGGATCAACCGGGCAACCCTGCTCTGTCCGCCGCCGATGAGACTGAACTGCGCGATCTGCTGGCGCGAGGTAACACGATTGGGGCGGTCAAGCTCTATCGCGAACGCACCGGGCTGGGCCTGAAAGAGTCCAAAGATGCGGTGGATACTCTGGCTCGTCAGTTAAAAAGTTGAGGTAATACGATGGCCGATTCAACGATGACACTTGAACAGGAACTGCTGGAACAGGTGCGCAAACTTGACCGCGACCAACAACGACGTGTGATGGCTTATGCGCGGGCACTGCATACACGGCCAAAAGGTTTATCCGGCAGTGTGTTTCTGGAGCGTACCAAAGATATCCACATTGACGTGGGTGATTTAGAGCGCATGGAACAGGCTATTGAAGAAACCTTTGAGGGGGTCAGTGACGTACCAGAGGTTCGCTTCAATGACTGAACAGGTCCTGCTCGATACCAACGCTGCCATTGCCCGGATTAAGGGTAATCAGGTGTTAGAGCAGCTTTTGCAGGGTGCTAGCGAGGTATTTGTCCCTGTGATTGTTTTAGGTGAATTGTATTACGGCGCAGAAAACTCAGCGAAAGTTCAGCATAATCTGGAGCAAGTTGAAAGCTTCCGAAGAAACGTAGTCATTCTGAATTGTGATGTTGATACAGCTCAAGAGTTTGGGAGAGTCGTTTACGAACAACGCGTTAAAGGCCAAATGATACCTGAAAATGACATGTGGATAGCGGCGATTGCTCGTCAGCATAATCTCACGGTAATTACTCGCGACAAACATTTTGAAGCAGTCGATGACCTGGCACTCGAAAGCTGGTAATGAAAGGCAGCCGACATGACAAAAACCAATGAACGGATATTCACCAACCGGCGCTATCTGGACGCGGTGGAAGACCACGTGGTCATCTTCGATGGCGCGATGGGCACCAGCATCCAGAAGTACAACCTGACCGCGGAAGATTTCGGCGGGCCGCAGTATGAAGGCTGCAACGACTATCTGGTCATCACCCGCCCGGATGTGATCGAAGCCATCCATACCTCGTTTCTGGCGGTCGGCAGCGAAGCCGTCGAGACCGATACATTCCGATCCAACCGGCTGACGCTGGGTGAATATGGGTTGGGTGACCGCACCATCGAGATCAACAAAACGGCGGCACAGGTAGCGCGGCGGGCCTGCGACAAGGCTGAAGCCGAAAGCGGTATTCCGCGTTTTGTGGCAGGCAGCATCGGCCCCAGCGGCAAACTGCCCAGCGGCAACGACCCTGACCTGAGCAATATCACGTTTGATGAACTAGCGGATATTTTCTACGAACAGGCGCAGGGGCTGGTCGAAGGCGGGGCGGATGTGCTGCTGATCGAAACCAGCCAGGATATTCTCGAAGTCAAGGCGGCGGTTGTCGGCATTAATCGCTATTTCGAGGATGCCGGGGTGCGCATCCCGCTTCAGGTGCAGGTGACGCTCGATACCACCGGCAAGATGCTGTTCGGCACCGACATCGACAGCGCCCTGACCACGCTCGAAGCGCTGCCCATCGACATTATCGGCATGAACTGCTCCACCGGGCCGGAATTCATGCGCGAGCCGATTCAGCATCTGGTCGAAAACAGCCGGCTGCCAATCAGTGTATTGCCCAACGCCGGGCTGCCCATCAATGTGGATGGTGAAGCGGTCTACCCGATGGAGCCGGAGCCGTTCAGCGACATGGTGGCCGAGTTCGCCTCGTGGGGGGTGAACGTGGTTGGGGGTTGCTGCGGCACCACGCCGGACCATCTGGCGCAGTTGTACCGTAAGGTACACGGCCATCCGTTCAAGGCGCTGCTGAACACGGCGGAATATGACGCGCAGGAGACTCACTTTGTCCGGCGCAGGCCCAAACGCCGCCAGCCGCAGCACGAGGCCAAGGCGTCCAGCAACATGAAGGCCACGCCCATGATCCAGAACCCCGGCCCAACCATGATCGGGGAGCGGGTCAACAGTCAGGGGAGCCGCAAGGTCAAGCAGCTTTTGCTGGCCGATGATTACGACAGCATTGTCGATATTGCCGTGCAGCAGGTCGAACGCGGCGCGCACATGCTGGATGTAGCGGTGGCGCTGACAGAGCGTGACGACGAAAAAGAACAGATGGAAAAGCTGGTCAAAAAGCTGGCGATGGCGGTTGATGTCCCGCTGATTATTGACACCACCGAGGCCGATGTCGCCGAGGCGGCGCTGTCGCTGTACCCGGGCCGCGCGATCATCAACGGCAACAACCTCGAAAACGGGCGCGAACGCATCGACAACATTCTGCCGATTGCCAAAAAGCACGGCGCCGGTGTGCTGTCGATGACGATTGACGAAGAAGGCATGGCTCATGACCGGCTGAAGAAATTCGCCATCGCCAAGCGCATCACGGATATTGCCGTCGAAGAATATGGCATGAAGCCTGAAGACCTGATCTACGACACGCTGACGTTCCCGCTGACGACCGGACAGGCCGAACTGCGCAATGACGCGGTGGAAACCATCGAGGGAATTCGGCTGATTAAGGAGAATATCCCCGGTGTGATGACCGCGCTGGGCGTCAGTAATGTCAGCTTTGGCGTCAGCCCGGCAGCACGCGGCGTGCTGAACAGCGTGTTTTTGTTTCATGCGGTCAAGGCGGGGTTGGATATGGCAATTGTCAACCCGGTTCATATCACGCCCTATGCCGAAATACCTGAAGACCAGCGCAAACTGGCCGAAGACCTGATCTTCAACAGCGACGAAAACGCCCTGCCGCGTTTCATCCAGTACTTCGAGGAAAACGAGGTCAAGGTCGCCGGGGCGGAAGTCGAAGACCCGACCAAAGATATGACCAGCGAGGAAGCGCTGCACTGGCAGATCGTCCACCGCAAGAAGGATGGGCTGGAACGCCTGATTGACGACAGCCTGACGCGGCAGGACGCGGTTGGTGTGCTGAACAATGTGCTGCTGCCAGCGATGAAGGAAGTCGGGGACAAGTTCGGCGCAGGCGAGTTGATCCTGCCATTTGTGCTGCAAAGTGCCGAAGCCATGAAAAAGGCGGTGGCCTATCTCGAACAGTTTATGGAGAAGGTCGAAGGCTCGACCAAGGGCACGGTGGTGCTGGCGACGGTCTATGGTGACGTACACGACATCGGTAAGAATCTGGTCAAGACCATCCTGAGCAACAACGGCTACACCGTCCATGATCTGGGTAAACAGGTCCCGGCCAATACGATCATCGAAAAGGCGCAGGAGCACAAAGCCGACGCCATTGGTCTCAGTGCGCTGCTGGTGAGCACCTCCAAGCAGATGCCGCTGATCATCAACGAACTGGCGCGGCGCAAACTGAACTACCCGGTGCTGATCGGCGGTGCGGCGATCAACCGCAAATTCGGGCGGCGTATCCTGTTTCTGGACGATGGCGGCCAGCCGTACGAGCCGGGGGTGTTCTATTGCAAGGACGCCTTCGAGGGGCTGTCCGTCATGGACCAGCTGATCAACCCGGTGGCACGCGAGGAATTTCTGGCGCAGGCCATCAACGATGCCTATGCCGAAATGGGCAAACCGGCCCGCGGCAAAAAACAGGCCAGCAGCGATGCCAGCCGGAAAACAGTTCAGCCCGTGCCGCATCTCCCCACGCCGCCGTTCTGGGGGCCGAAGCTGATTGAATACATGCCGCTGGAAATCGTCCTCAAGCACATCCACAAGCCGGAATTGTTCCGCCTGTCGTGGGGTGCGAAGAACAGCCACGGCGACGAGTGGACCAAGTTGGAAGCGGAATTCGAGGCACGGCTGGACCGTATGAGCAAGCAGGCGATCCGCGACAAATCGCTGAAGCCGCAGGCGGTGTACGGGTACTTCCCGGCCAACAGCGATGGCGACGATCTGGTGATCTGGGATTGGCGGCAGTTCGCCAGTGCCAATGGCAAAGCGCCGGAAAAAATCGAGGTGGCACGCTTCAGTTTCCCGCGTCAGCCACAGGGCGAATACCTGTGCATCAGCGATTACTTTGCGCCGGTGGACAGTGGTCAGGTGGATACCGTCGCCCTGCAAATCGTGACGGTGGGTGAAGCCGCCTCGCAGAAGTTCGACGAGATGCAGGGAGCCGACAATTACAGCGAAGCCTATTTCTTTCATGGGCTGGCGGTGCAGGCTGCCGAAGCGACGGCCACGTATGTCCACCGGCATGTAACGCGCGAACTGGGCATCCCCACCGAGCAGGGCAAACGCTATAGCTGGGGGTATCCGGCCTGCCCGGACCTGGAAGACCATACGCTGGTGCTCAAGCTGATGCCGCAGGCGCGTGAACTGGGTTTGAGCCTGACCGAGTCGTACCAGTGGGTGCCGGAACAGAGCACCGCTGCCATTGTCGTCCATCACCCCGACGCCAAGTACTACAGCGTCGGCAGCCTGGACCGCACCGCGCAGATTCTGGGCGAGTAAGGGTATTTGACGGTGACGCATTCTGATCTGTCGATTGATGAGATGGTGGAAATGATTCTTGAACCACCTGCCTTAGAGCTGGATGTAAACAGTCTACGTCACGCGCTGGAAACGTTAGATACCGACGCGATACGATCTTTGTTCGTTGATCTCAGGCATTTGCAGACCAAGGGTATGGGTCTGTGCATCGCTGATGACATTGTCTGCCTGATCGTGGATCGGGTTGTTGAATGGCAGGAAGTTGACAGTTTTGAATTGCTCAGTTTCCTGCTCAACTTGCTCGATGAAATACCGATCAGTTCGTACACAAGAATTATCACACGTGAGCTGAGCCGCACTGGTGGTCAGCAAGCTATACCACTATTTCGCAGGATGCTCGATTCCGAAAGGAAGTATCTTCAGAGTGAGGGTGCCTGGGGGATTGTAATCACGCAATACACGGAGCCAGTACAAGCTCTGGCTGACGAATCGGAACTTGTGCGGTATGAGGCTGTAGGTTTACTTCATGAGACTGAAACGGTGTATGCGCTGAACGATCAATCAGAAAAAGTACGTCATGCTGCTGCCACGAAACTCGAAAAGGAAGATAACCATCTTGGGTTGATCCAGGCACTTCAAGATCCGTCATCAGCAGTTCGGTGTATTGGTGCGTGGTATATGGGACGCAGACACGTAAGCGAAGCAGTCAACCCGCTTATTGCGCTTGTACAGACCGAAGATGACGAAGAAACACTTCGGGCTGCAATCTGGTCCCTCGGTGTGCTGCGTGCTGATGCGGCACTTCCAGCTATTCGGGAGCTTTGTTCTCATCCTGATTTACAGATTGCCGCCGCAGCACAAGAGGCAGTTGCCAGGTTGGGATTGCCAACATGATATCCCGCAAGTGGTTCAAACGCGGGCGGGTGCTGGTGCTGCTGATCGTGGTGATCTTTGGGTGTCCGGTCACGGCGACGGTGGTTGTGGATGTCGCCTGCAACACCAGCATTGAAACCTGGTTACCGTTGTATCCGGGCGCGGAGACGGTCAGCGTGGACTACAGCTTTATTCGCCCGCGCGCGATGGGTTCAACGTTGATGGTGCAGCAGACACCGGACGACCCGGAGACGGTAGAAGCGTTTTACTACGATCACTTTGAGGAACTGGTCAGCCGGGGTGTCCCGCGAGGGATGGGTGGAACCGATTTTTCCGCGCAGGAAAACCCGGATGCTGATGGGAGTCTGATTTTGCTCTACAGCCGGTGTGTCGTTTAAGGGGGGCCGTGACAGTGGTTGAAGCACAACGTCCGATGAAGGTTCATCCAGATACGTTTCCCTGCCCGATCTGCGGGGCACGGTCGTTCCAATGGGGGCTGAGCGTTGGGGATGGCCCCGGCCAGCGGTTATATGCGCGTGCGAATGGTGCGGGCTGGGGTGAGGGCGAAGCATTGTTTACCCGCAAATGCCAATCATGCAGCAATGTTCAGCTGTTCACGGTCAAAGGGTCCTGAGATGCCAAATGACGAGGTGGTGCGGGCGCTGTGGAAAGCCTTGGATGAACAGGACTTTGATCTGGTGCGCGAGGTGCTGCACGCTGACTTTGTCTGCGAGTGGCCGCAATCACGCGAGCGCATCCGCGGGCCGGAAAACTATATCGCGATCAACCAGCATTATCCCGGCGTGTGGCGCATCTATGTGCTGAAGGTCGTGGCGGGTGAAGACGAAGTGGTCTCCGAAGTCGAGGTCGAACTGACCAGCGACAATGGTGCGGTGCGGCAGGACCGGGCCGTGTCCTTTTTCAAGCTGCGCGAAGGCAAGATCGTTTACCTGCGCGAATATTGGCCGGAACCCTTCGCTGCTCCGGATTGGCGCAGCCAGTGGGTGGAGAAAATGTAATGCAACCAGGATTGACTGAATTCATCCGGGCCATGCCCAAAGTCGAACTGCACGTTCATTTTGAGGGGGCGGTTCAACCACAAACGCTGCTGCGGCTGGCGCGCAAAAATGGCATTCAACTGCCGGCGGATACCGTTGACGGGATTCGCCAGTGGTATGCGTTTACCGACTTTCCGCACTTTGTCGAGATTTACCTGCAAATTTCGGATTGTATCCGCACGCCGGACGATATCGAACTGCTGGCCCGCGAGTTTTTGCAGGGGCAGGCGGCACAGAATATCCGTTACAGCGAGGTGACCTACACACCATCGACCCACTACAAACAAAAGGGGCTGGCGTTCGGGGATCAGCTGGCGGCCATTAATCGGGCACGTGACTGGGCAGAGGCCGAACTGGGCGTCAGCATGGCGTTGATTACGGATATTGACCGCAGCAACAGCACGCTCGAAACGGCCATGATGGTGGCCGACTGGGCGGTGAGCGGGCATGGCAACGGCGTGGTGGCGCTGGGGCTGGGTGGCTACGAACCGGGGTATCCGGCAGGCAAATTTGCACCGGCTTTCCAGCGGGCGCATGAGGCCGGCATGCCCTGCGTGCTGCATGCGGGTGAAACTGGCGGCGCAGACAGCATCTGGGATGCCCTGCAAACCGGACAAAGCGTGCGCATCGGGCATGGGGTGCGCTGTCTGGAAGACCCGGCGCTGGTGACGGAATTGCGCGACCGCCAGATTCCGCTGGAAGTGTCGCCGACCAGCAATGTCTGTCTGGGCGTATTTGACTCGTTGGAGACGCACGCGCTGCCCCGGTTGTTATCCGAGGGCCTGTACGTGACGCTCAACTCGGATGACCCGCCTATGTTCAATACCACGCTGACGGATGAATATCTGAAGTCGGCGCAGACGTTCGGGTGGGATGTGGGCCAGGTTGAACAGCTGGTCCTGAATGCGCTGCGGGCGTCGTTTTTGCCGCGCAGTGTCAAGGCCAATATGGAACGTGAATTTTATGCGGATTTTGCGCGGTTGCGGCGGGAATATCTGGTTACGCCCTAGCGCAATCATCGGCTGTAGGGATGGGTGCAGGGTGATGCACCCGATTATGAATGATGTTGGATGCAATGCGAGACTCACAACACATCCTCATTGAAGGCATTGGCGGCATCGGCGGTGTGATCGCGGCGGAATTGATTCGCGCCGGTTTGCAGCCGACGCTGATTACCTCCAATCCGGCGATTACGGACGCTATCCGGCGAAACGGTCTGTGTCTGCACACCCCGGACTACAGCGAAAATGTGCCGGCTGAGGTGTTTACGTCGCTCGACGAAGTACCGGCGGGGCGGGTGTACGACGCGGCGTATCTGGTGATGAAAGCCAATGGGGTGATCGAGGCCGCCGCTGCAACGCTGCCGCATCTGAAACCGGATGGCTATGTCGTTTCGTTTCAGAACGGCTTGGTCGAGGATGCTATCGCGAAGGTGATCGACCGGTCGCGCATTCTCAGTGTCAGCGTGGCGTTCGGCAGCAATATGGAAGCGCCGGGGGTCTACCGCCGCACGACCAGCCGCAACATGCTGTATATCGGTGAACTCGATGGCCGCATCACCCCCCGGTTACAGGCGCTGGGCCACACCCTGGAACATGTCGTGCCGGTTACGCTGTCGACCAACATCACCGGTATTCTGTGGGGCAAGCTGATGTGGAATTGCGCGGTTTCTGGCCTGTGCGCGCTGGCAGGCTGGACTCTGGGCGAACTGGTGGCGACCGAAACGGGCCAGATCCTTTTCCTGCACATCTACACCGAAGTGATCGACACGGCGGCGGCGCAGGGCATTACGCTGGAAGCGGCAGTCGTGGACTATCAACCGTTTTATCTGGACGCGCAACTGGACTCAACGGCGCAGGCAGCCCAGCGACAGATCGTGGCTGACCTGGCGATTCCCTACAGCGATGTCAAACCATCGAGCCTGCAAAGCCTGGAACGGGGCCGCCAGACCGAAACCGCGTTTTTGAACGGGTACGTGGTGGAGCAGGCCCAGGCCGCTGGTATCTCGGTGCCGGTGAATGCCGCTGTAACCCGCATGATCGGGGAGATTGAGGCCGGTACGCGCCACATCGACCCCGCCAATCTGGATGAATTGAAGCTTTTAGTACGGTAAGGAAAACCTATGGCAAAGGTTCCGTTTTTCGAACGTCTACAACAGGCCGATCCGCTGCTGATGGATGGCGCCATGGCGACCATGCTGCATCAGAGCGGCGTGCCGATCAACGCCAGCTTTGACGAACTCAATCTGACTCATCCAGAGCAAGTGCTGCGCATTCATCAGGCCTACATCGAAGCCGGGGCCGGGTTGGTCGAAGCCAATACGTTTGGCGCCAACCGCTTCAAGCTGACCGAGCATGGTCTGGGCGATCAGGTCGCGCGCATCAATCAGGCAGGGGTGGAACTGGTGCAGCAAGCGATTGCCGCGACTGGACGCGACGACATTTACGTTGCCGGCTCGGTGGGGCCGCTGGGGGTGCGCCTCAAGCCGTATGGACGAATCACGCATGAGGAAGCACGGGCGGCGTTTAAGGAGCAGATTGGCGCGCAGATCGCAGCCGGAATCGACGCGGTTGTGCTGGAAACCTTCAGCGATGTCTCTGAAATCATTGAGGCGCTCACCGCAGCCCGCGAACTTGACCCGGATTTGCCAGTTATCTGCCAGATGACTTTTGCGCCCGATGACCGCACGCTGTTGGGGTATCTGCCTGCCAGCGTGGCACGTGAACTGCGAGATGCCGGTGCGCGCATCATCGGCGTGAATTGCAGCACTGGCCCGGCCCAGATTGCTCGTGTCTTGCAGGCGATGCGGCAGGCTGCGCCCGAACTGATATTTTCCGCCATGCCCAATGCGGGGTATCCGGAGTCGGTGGGCGGGCGCGTGATGTACCCGGCGACGGAAGGGTACTTTGCGGATTACGCGCTGACGTTCAAGGCGATTGGCGCGTCGATTATCGGCGGCTGCTGCGGCACACGGCCCGAACATATCGCCGCCATGCACCGCGCACTGGCAGACCCCAATCACGCGCTGCCGCAGGTTTCTGTTCGTGAAGAAGTGCGTGAGGAAATCACCGACCAGCCGGAAGCGCCGACCGAACTGGCTTATAAGCTGCACAACGGTAACTTCGTCGTCAGCGTGGAGATGGCCCCACCGCGCAGCCATACCCCGCAGACGTTGCTGGCCGCGGCACAGTTGTTGCAGGACGCCGGGGCGGATGTGATCAACGTGGCCGACAGTCCCACCGCCCGGATGCGGATGAGTCCCTGGGCGATCTGTCATCTGCTGCAATCGCGGCTGGGCATCGAAACGGTGCTGCACTTCCCCACGCGTGGGCGCAATCTGCTGCGGGTGCAGGGTGATCTGCTGGCGTCGCATACACTGGGGCTGCGCAACCTGTTTGTCGTCATGGGCGACCCAACCCACATCGGCGATTATCCCAATGCCAATGACACGTATGACGTGGCGCCGTCCGATCTGATCGGGCTGATCAAACATGGGCTGAACCAGGGCGTTGATCAGGCCGGTAACTCGATTGGGCAGCCGACGTCGTTCAATGTCGCCTGTGCGCTGAACATGTGCGCGTCGGACATTGACCGCGAGATTCGGGTGCTGCGCAAAAAGCTGGCGGGCGGCGCCGACTTTGCCTTGAGCCAGGGCGTGTTCGAGCCGGAACGCATCGAACAGTTCCACAAACGCTACGAAGAACTGGAAGGCAAGCCGTTTGATCTGCCGGTGCTGCTGGGGGTGATGCCGCTGTACAGCGTGAAGCATGCCCGCTTCCTGCATAACGAAGTGCCCGGTATCCACATCCCGGATAGCATCTTCAAACGGCTGGAAGATGCCGGTGATCACGCGGCGCAGGAGGGGGTCGCGATTGCCGGGGAACTGCTGGCAAGCATGAGTGGGCTGGTGCAGGGCGCTTACATCATCCCGGCGTATGGACGTTATGATCTGGCGGCGGAAGTTATCGACGGTATTCGCTCAAAAGCCAGGGCCTGACCGACTGCATTATGGTGTTTTCGCGGCTGGCATGGCATACTTCAGGTGTTCTTACATTGGGTGCATGCCACTTCTGCGGAGAGGGAATACATGGCCGAAGAGACGAAACAACTACCTTCACCCGAACAGGGTAACGGCGGCTGGATGCTGCCGATTCTGGTATTTTTTGGGGGCTTCCTGCTGATCTTGCTGCTGGTGATGTCTGGTGGGCCGGTTGCCGCCCCGGATGATCTGACGGTTGCAGACAAGCAAGAAGGCGGCGCACGGGTCACATTTGTCACGCCGGACGATGGTGCCGAAGTGAGCACCACGTTTGAAGTAAGCTTCGCGGCTGAAGGCCTGACGGTGGAACCCGCCGGTGAAATCCATGATGATTCCGGCCACTTTCACATCCTCATTGACGAGCCATTTGTAGAACCGGGCGAGGTTATCCCGAATGATGAGACACATCTCCATTTTGGCGATGGGTCGCTGAGTACGGAGCTGACGCTGGAACCGGGACCCTATACGCTGCGGCTGCAATTTGCCGACGGGGCTCACCGCGCACTCGAAGGTGATCAGTATCGTGATGAGGTCAGTATCACGGTGGTTGAGGGTTAAGTTACATCTTTGGGCTTTGGTGCGCCGTCCACCAGAAAGTAAATATACAGCCGCAGCTGCCCCAGGCGGATTTCATCGGCGTTGTTGAGCGCAACCAGCGTTCGTGGTTGTAACGGCTGTCCATTCAGAAATGTGCCATTCACACTATCGGCGTCTTCGACATGAAATGCATTATCCTTATGGTGGATAAACGCATGAATGCGCGAGACGCCGTTTTCCGCTGCATGATAGCGAGTCAGGTCGATATGGGTGCGGATGGTGGCCGTTGAGGTGCGGCCCAGCGATACCTGGTCCTTCACCGTCAGCGTGATGGGGGTTTCGCTGTGTCCGGCGACGAACAGCACAGCCGCATCGTGTCGTGTCTCCGGTGCGATGGCTTGCAGCGGCGCGGTGCCGGGCAGGTGGCGTGTCATGTAGGGGTCAGTACCGCTTTTGCGACGGTGGATGATTGATGAAATGGCGTTCTGCAATTCCTTGGCGCTGACGGGCTTCCCAAGAAAGACATCAGCCCCAGCTTCCATCGCCTGCGCCACATGCGACTTGGCTTTTACAGCGCTGACCACCAGAACCGGGGTGCTGTTGCGCTCGACATCACGGCGCACATAGCGGCAGAATTCCAGCCCGTTCAAATCGGGCAGCATCAGGTCGAGGATCACCGCGGCCGGGCGTTTCTGATTGAAGATGCGGATCGCGCCGATCACGTCATGCGAGATGTGCGGTGTGTAGCCCGCCCGTGTCATGATCAGGGACAGGATATTGGCCACTTCGACGTCATCTTCGACAATGAGGATCGCCTCGCCATTGCCCGGCTGAGCTTGCTCGTCCAGGTGCAGGTTGTCCTGCTTGTGCAGCCCGCTGCCGTGATTGGGCGAAACGATGGCGCGTACATCCAGTTTCATCCGCCCCAGACGCAGCTCGTCGTTGTAGCGCAGCATGTACGGCTTATCAGGCTCCAGGCGCGCCCCATTCAGATACGTCCCGTTATGGCTTTGCAGGTCGGTCACATACATGGTGCTGTCGTCGGCATGCAGCGAAACATGGCGGCGAGAGACTCCGTGTTCCTCAGCACCATAGGGTTGCAAGTCGAGGTCCGGCTGAATATCGCCGTTGATGTCGGACCGACCCATCACGACGGATGTTTCGAGGCGCAGCTTCAGCGATTCCTGCATCCCTTCAGCGCGGATTTCGATTACCCAGGGTGCTGTTTCGCTCATGAATGTACCTGATCTTTAATCATTAGTCGCTATCTTGATTGTAATAGCAAAAACGCGTTGTTAACCATAATTATTTCTATGGCAGCGCCTGAATCCGACGGATTAACCCGCTGGTGCTGTGGTCCGGCAGATAGTCGATCAGCACCACACGCCCGCCATAGGCTTCCACCGTTGGGCGTTCGGGCAGCGGCTTATGGGCGTAATCGCCACCTTTGACATAGATGTCCGGTTCCAGTGACTGGATGAGCCCGTGTGCTTCATCGTCGTCAAAAATGACCACGGCGGATACGGGTCGCAGCGCCAGCAGCAGGCGTGCCCGTTCAACCGCAGGCACCAGCGGGCGGCCCTCGCCTTTCAGCCGGCGGGTGCTGGCATCGCCGTTTAACCCAACACACAGGGCATCGCCCAGCGCGCGCGCTTTCTCCAGATAATCAAGATGGCCGACGTGCAGCAGGTCAAAATGGCCGTTGGTAAAGACCAGCGTTTGCCCGCTGGCCCGCAGTTCGTCGCGCCATCGCCGCGTATTTTCAAAGTCGCTCTGCATCCAATTCCCTGTATAATGAATATGAACGATTGTTAAGCAGTTCACATTTCTTTAAAGCGAAACGTTCTGGCTGGTGAGCTGTATAACATGAATTCATAACTATTGTAGCCTGCCTGCGCCGGATTGTGCGAGAGCAGTGGCGCTGGCATAATCACAGGAGTAGTCTGTTGGTGAAGCTAGAAACGGAATCATCGGGTCATGATTCTGCACCAAAAACGATGGTCGTTTTGCCGACCTACAACGAGGCCGAAAATTTACCGTTAATGGTTGATGCGTTACTGGCCTTACCCACTGCGTTGAGCATCCTGATTGTGGATGACAGTTCGCCGGATGGCACCGGCCAGCTTGCGGATTCGCTGGCACAGGCCCACCCCGGACGTATCTTCGTGTTACATCGGAAGAACAAGGAAGGGCTTGGGGCCGCATACCGGGCGGGTTTCAAACGCGCACTCGAAACCGATGCCGATTATATCATCCAGATGGACTGCGATTTTTCGCACCAGCCGCAGTATGTTCCGGCGATGGTCGAAGCTGCCGCGCAGGCTGATCTGGTGCTGGGGTCACGGTATATCAAAGGCGGTGGGGTCGACGAATCATGGAGCTTTTACCGCAAAGCCCTGAGCTGGTTTGCGAATCGCATCTATGTGCGGACGCTGCTGGGCATTCCTGTGAATGACGCGACGGGTGGTTTTAAGCTGTGGCGGCGGCAGACGCTGATCGGCCTGGACCTGGACCGCGTGCGGTCAAATGGCTATGTGTTTCAGGTTGAAATGACGTACATTGCCTGTCGTCTGGGTTTCTCTGTGCGCGAGGTGGCCATCTATTTTCCGGACCGGGAGCGCGGGCATTCGAAAATGGATGCCAATATCGCGGTCGAGGCGGCGCTGCGCACGTGGCAGGTGATGTTCCGCCATCACAGCCTGAAGCCGGATATGCGCCGCACGGAAGCCTATAGCTAGTGGTTCTTTCGGCCTGGCGATAATAGGGTATAATTTCGCCCATTGTTGTATCGTAGCGAAACAGGGACCATGCAAAGTCGCTTCGAGCAAAACCGGATTTCTCAGTTGACTTCGACCTATGGCCCGGATGAGCCACCGCGCCTGGCGCTGGATTTTGGGGATTATCTGTCTATATTATGGCGGTTGGACCAGCACGCCAGCAGTCCGGTCCGCGTAAAATATTACCGCCAGTGTGCCAAAGCACTGGCAACAGCCTTGAGTATTCATGATCGCAGCGTCTATCGCCTGGTGGAAAATACCGCGCCGGGTGAATTGTACAAGCAGCTTCCCAATGCCCCGTACCGGGGGACGAGCCGCCTGATTGATGCCCATGACCGCAAAGCCGCCATCAGCCAGCTTGTCTCGCTGCGGCACGATGTGCTGCGCATCGGCACCTATCAGGATCAATGGCCGGTCAGCTGGCCGGGCAGCGGCATCGTCGATGTCGAACTGCGTGAGCGCGTCTTCGCGGTGTTGTTCACAGCTTTGCAGGGGCAGTTTGGCTCATTTGGCCGTTTGCTGCTGGTGGTCGATATTGTCCTGTCTGACCTGCTGCTGGGTTTTCAGCAGGAAGCCAAAGAGATTAAGCTTGACCGCCTGATTGCTGATTATCAGTATCCTGACCCCAACGACAGCCGCACCCGCTGGACTTATTACAGCGACGACGAATAGATCACGCCGAGAACTGGGTCCGTACCGCCCGTACGCCCGGTACCGCGGTGAGCTTTGTCGTCAGATCAACCGTATTCACACCACTTGCTGGCTGACCCGTCAGAACCACCACGCCCCGCTGGACATTGGCATACACCCCTTCCGGAATAAGATGGCCCACATCCCGCCGGATATCGTCATCGCAGAACAGCAGATCGGTGTTGGCTCGTATGACACCCGCGATTTTGTTCACGGCATCCACCAGGTATTCACGGGTGATGGCGGATCGGGTGTGGCCTGTTACGGTGACCGCCCCGTCTTCCACATGAACATTCAAATGATGACGGTCGTTCATGAGCGGCGGATAATGGACGATAATATCCTCTACATCGGCTTCAATATCCATATCGGGTCGGCTTGCTTGAATGTGAGCCATAATCCTGTCCTCGTAATTCATGCACGGTCGCTATTTTGACCTATTCCTGACTTTCCTGCCAAGTCAGGATTACTGATCTTGGCAACTCGAAGCCAGAATGACCTATCACGATCTGTTGTGAACCGATAAAATGACCGTCTGTTTATGGATTGCAGGAGAACGCCATGCCGCTATTTATCCCCGGACTTGAATTGTCGCAGCGCTTTTACGAGGAGCTGGTGAAACCTGTGCTCGACACACAGTTCCCGGACCTGCGCTATGATGCGGCGGTGATCGGCAGTGGGTCGGAGGTGCTGGGCTTTGATACGCCCATGTCGCGCGATCATCACTGGGGGCCGCGAGTCAGCCTGTTCGTGGCTGATGAGGACCTTGCTGGTTATGCAGCGCCGGTCCGTGACGTTTTTCGCCACAGCCTGCCCTACGAGTATGAGGGGTATCCCACCAGCTTTGAGGCGATCCCCGGCGAACCGGGTGTGCTGCGCTTCGAGCCGAAAACCAGCGGCCCGGTTAATCATCGCATCGAAGTGACGACCTTGCGCGAATATCTGCGTCCTTACCTCGGTCTCGACTGGCACCCTGACCTTTCGGTTGACCCTGTGGATTGGCTGACCATCCCGCAGCAGAAACTGCGGACACTGGTCAGTGGGGGCAGTTATCATGATGGCCTGGGCCATGTGCAGGCCATGCGCACGATGTTTAACTGGTATCCGCATGATGTCTGGCTTTATTTGCTGGCCGCAGGCTGGATGCGCATTTCGCAGGAGGAGGCCTTTGTCGGGCGTACCGGCGACGTGGGTGACGACATTGGCTCACGGCTGATCGCGGCGCGGCTGGTGCGCGATCTGATGCAGTTATGCTTTTTGATGGAACGCCAGTATGCGCCCTATGCCAAGTGGTTTGGCACAGCCTTTGCCCGGTTGGCGTGCAGCGACAGGCTGCTACCGCTGTTCGATGCCGCACTGGCCGCGACGGACTGGCAGACGCGCGAACGCCATCTCTCCGGTGCCTATACGATTGTCGCCGCCATGCACAACGCATTGGGCATCACGGATCCACTGCCTGCTGACGTGTCGCGCTATCATGGCCGCCCCTACCGGGTCATTCATGGCGACCAGTTTGCCGAAGCGATCCGGGCGCAGATCAAAGATGCAGCCGTATCACAGATAGCGGCGGGCCGACTGATTGGCTCCATTGACCAGTTCAGCGACAGCACCGACCTGCGCGAAGCCAGCCACCTGCGGCATTATTTGAAAGCGTTGTATGAATAGTGTCATCTATCACTGCAACATCTGTTCTGACTCGGCTTACAATGGGTCAAAAGGTTATGAGCAGGTGGGCGATGGATGCCTTGTTGAAAACGCTTTTGCAGTCGGATGAACCGGCCATACGCTACCGGATGCTGGCACATGTCATGGGCTGCCATCCGGACTCGCAGGATATGCGCGAGGCGCGGCAGGCGATCCGCCAATCACCCCGCATACAGGCCTTGCTAGCGGAACGCGACGCCAATGGCAGACTCCCGTATGGAGCCTATCACAAGTGGGATGGGCCACACTGGGTACTGACGATGCTGGCTGAGATGGGTTACCCACCGGGTGATGAAAGCCTGCGCCCGCTGGCGGAACAGGTTTACAGTTGGTTGTTCTCCGACAAGCACATCAAGCGGATTAAACGGGTGACGATTGCTGATCGCGTCCGTATGTGCGCCTCGATGGAAGGCAATGCCATCTATTATCTGCTTTCACTTGGGCTGGCGGATGACCGGGTGAATCAACTGGTGCAGCGGTTGCTCGATTGGCAGTGGCCGGATGGCGGCTGGAACTGCGACAAACGCCCCGACGTACAGCATACCTCGTCATTCATGGAGACGCTTATTCCGCTGCGTGGGTTGGCGGCTTATGCGCGCCACACGGGTAGTGCGCAGGCCAGAGTCGGCGTGGAGCAAGCCGCCGAGGTTTTCCTGAAGCGGCGTTTATATAAACGGGTGCGCGACGGTCAGGTCATGGATGCCAGTTTTATCTGCCTGCATTATCCCTGTTACTGGCATTACGACATCCTGTTTGGCCTGAAAGTAATGGCGGAGGCCGGATTCATCACGGACCCGCGCTGTGCCGACGCCCTCGATCTGCTTGAATCCAAGCGCCTGCCGGATGGCGGATTCCCGGCGGAAAAGAAGTATTACCGCGTGACGGATCAGCCCGTGAGTGGGCGGTCGCTGGTGGATTGGGGCGGCACCAGCCAGCAGCATCTAAATCCGTTTGTGACGACCGATGCGCTGATCGTCCTGAAGGCGGCTGGCAGGCTGCCCGTGCCATAGCGGTGTGTTTTTAAGTACACATGCGGGTGGTTCAAAAAACGGTCGTGGTTAGAGAGTCAGTGATACGCGCTGCAAGTTGTAAGCAATGATAAACCATAAAGTCAGCCAATAGTGGTCCGCTGTTTGAATTGTTTTTGCGTCATTGCTCCTGAGTTTTCCTTTTGGGGACATTGTGCATGTCCCCTTTGATTGTCGCCTAGACTTTCATGGCTTCCAGCAGTTCGTCCATCATCGCCCAGCTTTCAACCGCGCCGCTTTCCAGGCCTGCTTCCAACATGCCATCGCGAGCTTCCACCGATTGGAAAACAGAGGAATCTGTCACGAAGGTTTTGCCGTCTCGGTCTTCCAGGACAATGGTTTCCAGCAGAACATGCCCTGGCATACCTTCAAATTCAAAGGTGTACACAAGGCGTTCGGGGCTGATGACATCATGATAGACGCCACGGAAGGCGAATTCATTGCCATCCGCATCATGGTCAACGAAGCGCCAAACGCCACCCGCTTTCGCTTCCAGTTTGTCTATCGTCGTGGTTGTACTGCGGAATCCCCACCATTGGGTAACGAGTTTGGGGTCCGTCATCGCTTTGAAGACTAATTCACGGGGCGCGTTGAATTCGCGAGTCAACGTAATCATCTGGCTTCCAGGTTCGGCAACTAGGGTATGCTTCGTCATGGCTTTGTTCCTCTTCTTCCATTTTTTAACAGCTCGTACAAGCGTTCATAACGTTCTTCGATTAGACTGCAATAGCTCACCAACCCGTTGAAGTCTTCCGCCAGAGGCTCCGGGTGCAGTTCATGCCCGTGCTTTTGCGCCTCCTGGCGTACTTGTACCAGTCCTACATCGCGCAGAACTTTGTGCTGTTTGGAAACCCCGCGTTGGCTGATCTCCAGAAGCTCTACCGTTCGTTGACCATATGGGGGCGCACTCGGACCAAGTCCAGGATTTGCCGGTTTGTTGGGTTGGCTACCGCATCGAACGTCGTTACCATGCTTATTATATACCATACTGGTTATATAACAGTCAAGGAATATAAGATTCAATTTGTGTTAGAAAATACGTTGTGGTTTCTTGTGTATATGGATAGTGTTCAGATTCATCGCTTACCGCTTAACCACTCTCCAAAAATATATGCGATTCATATTGTATTCGTAGCCTCGATCTTGTCGCGTGCAAACCCGTATGCTACAATGCGCGCGGCCCGGTAAAAGAAGCCGGACAAATATCACATGCCTGGACTACGGCAGGTGTTGTCTCCCTTTCAAAAGCGAGATTCCGCCGCAGGATGAAGGGCATGATCGCTCAAACACAATGGAACAGGAGTAACCTTATGCCTTCGTCAGTTAGCATGAAGGCGCTTCTCGAAACAGGCGTACACTTCGGGCATCGCACCCAGAAGTGGAACCCCAAGATGAAGCCCTATATCTTCGCCGAACGCAATGGCATCCACATCATTGACCTTCAGCAAACCATTCAGAATCTGAACCAGTACCATGATATGGTCAGCCAGATGGTGGCCGATGGTGGGAGCCTGCTGTTTGTCGGCACCAAGCGTCAGGCGCAGGAATCGATCCGTCGTGAGGCCGAACGCTGCCGGATGCCCTATGTCAATCATCGCTGGCTGGGCGGTACGCTCACCAACTGGCGCACCATCCGCGACCGGATTGATACGCTCAAGAAGCTAGAACGCCGCCGCGATGCGGGTGAGTTCGAACTGCTGACTAAAAAAGAAGCGCTGATCATGCAGCGCAAGATCGAGAAATTGCAGCTGCGTCTGGGCGGTATCCGCGATATGCGCCGCCTGCCCGATATGCTGCTGGTGGTCGACACCGTGCGCGAATCGACCGCGGTGAACGAAGCCAACACCCTCAATATCCCGCTGATCGCGCTGGCCGATACCAACAGTAATCCCGATGACATTGATTATATCGTCCCGGCCAATGACGATGCTGTGCGCGCGATCAAACTGATCGTTGCTGCTTTTGCGGACGCGGTTCTCGAAGGTCAGGCTGCTCGTAAAGCGGATCAGGAAGGTGGCGATGATGATGAATCCACGCCGGATTACTCCGCTTACGACGACTACGACGGAGACGAGGAAGAAGACGACGAGCAGTATCTGGGTGAAGCAACCCTGGCGAAACTGCGCGACTCGCGTTTGTTTGACGAAGACGAAGACGAGGATAGCGAGGACTAAACCGTATGGCAGAAATTACTGCACAAATGGTAAAGGACTTGCGGGCCGCGACTGGTGCCGGTCCGCTGGATTGTAAGAAGGCGCTGGAAGCCAATGGCGGCGATTTCGACAAGGCTGTCGAATACCTGCGCGAAAAAGGGCTGGCGAAGGCTGCCAAGAAGCTTGGCGCTGGCCGTACCATGAATGAAGGGGTTATCCAGACCTACCAGCACTTTAACCAGCGCCTTGGCGTGATGGTTGAGGTGAACTGCGAAACGGACTTTGTGGCGAATTCGGAACCGTTTCAGGAATTCTCGCGCAATGTCGCGCTGCATATCGCCAACATGGCTCCGGAATATGTCCGGCGCGAAGATGTGCCGGAAGCGGTCATCAGCGCGGAACGCAGCCTGCAACTGCGCATCCTGAAGGAAGACCCGAAGAACGCCAGCAAGCCGGATGACATCCTTCAGAAGATTATCGAAGGCCGCATGGACAAATTCTTCGAGGAGCTGGTCTTGATGGAGCAGGAATTCCTGCTCGACGACTCCAAGACGGTCAGCGAAGCCCTGTCCGAAGTGGTGGCCAAGGTCGGCGAAAGCTGCGAAATCCGCCGCTTTGCACGGTACGCACTCGGTGAGGATGGCGGCAGCGACGATGCCTGATCGCGTCCCGATCTGGCGATTTCGGCGACTTACTGATCACGCATGATTCAGAGGGATTGGCATTTGCTAATCCCTCTTTTTTTGCCCACAGCCGGGCAACACATCACTTTGTCTAGAAACAAGAGGATCATCAAATGGACACAACCAATCCAATATATAAGCGTATCATCCTCAAACTTAGTGGCGAAGCATTAGGCGGGCCAGCAGGCATGGGCATAGACCCGGAAGAAGCCGAGAAGATTGCCCGCAAGATCAAACAGATTCATGACCTGGGGGTGCAGACTGCCGTAGTGATCGGTGGTGGCAATCTGTGGCGTGGCGCAGCCGGCGCGGCGCGGGGGATGGACGAGCCAACGTCGCATCATATCGGCATGATTGGCACGGTCATGAACGGGCTGGCCTTGCAGGACGCGCTGGAACGGGCGGGGGTTGTTACCCGTGTGCAGACTGCCGTACAGATGAACGCTGTTGCCGAGCCGTATATTCGCCTACGTGCCATCCGCCATCTGGAAAAAGGTCGTGTCGTCATTATTACCGGCGGCCTGGGCACGCCCTACTTCACCACCGATACGGCTGCTGCGCTGCGTGCCTCCGAAATCAAAGCCGACATTGTGATCAAGGCAACCAAAGTCAACGGCGTTTATACCGCGGACCCGAAGAAAGACCCGACAGCCCAACGCTATGACAAGCTGACGTACCAGCAGGTGCTGAAGGATAAATTGCAGGTGATGGACATGACTGCGTTTACCCTGTGCGAAGAAAATCAGATGCCTATTCTGGTGCTCGATTTCTGGAACGATGATGACCTGCTGCGCGCCGTGCAGGGTGAATCCGGCGTCGGTACGCTCATCTCATAGCGGGGATGCTTCGACATACAGTTGATGGCTGAGTTCGCCGTCGCCGGTTTGTGCCACCGCTTCGATCTCAATCGTCTCACTGTCACCGGGTTCCAGCCCACGGGCAAACTGTACGACCCGATAGCCGGTGACCTGCTGGTCCGTATCATATAAGGTCAGCACGATACGGGGCGGTGTAACGGCAACCAGGGTGTTGTTGACAATGGTGGCGGTCACAGCATAACGCCTGCCATTTTGCCGGCCCTGATCGTTGACGACATCCAGCGGCAGTAGATTGCTGGTGGAGGCGGGGGCGGCAACCAGCAGCACGGCGTTGGCTTCTGTGGCTTCTGCCAGGTCAAACATGGCGCTGTAGGGGGCGCTCTGGCCGGGTGGAATAATGACCTGTTCCACCCCGGCAGTCGTCTCTGCGATGGACTGCCCATCTATGTTGGTCAGGTTAACCTGAACCCGCACCCCGGTGACGGCCTGATCCAGCGAATTGGTGACCTGCCCCAGACACAACAGCCGGTCAGTGACCAGATCGAGACAGGTCGGCGGCGCAACCTCCAGTGGCATCAATGTGGGGGCCGAGGCCACAGGCAGCGCAGCCGGTGGGACGTTTATCGCCTGGCCCACCTGTAACGCCAGCGGGTCAAGTTCCGGATTAGCCGCTTGCAGATCGGCAGTGTTCAGGCCAAGGTCAATGGCGATGCCGAGCAGGGTGTCGCCGGGACGCACAACATACTTTTCACCGGATGTGTGAGCAGATGCTTCCGGCTGAACGGTGGTGGTCGCTGGTGGTGTCGGGGTAGGTGTTGGTGCGCGCGTTTCTCGAAGGCGCAGGGTCAGGGTGATCTGGGGTAACTGAGTGGGGGATGCCATTGGCGCTGAATAACTGGTAAGATTACAGCCTGTTACCCATACACAGATAAACAGGGTACTCATCAGTGGACGCCAGCCCCAGAAGCCCATCGCGGCGGAATTATCCCTCATTATCCCAAACAGATCAGCCGCTATCCCACATTATAACGGCAACAGCACAGAATAGCACGAAACTGATCAGACGAATTTCGACGTATCCTTTATCACACCATCAGAAGGGGACAGCATGGCAGAACAGACACTCGAAGCGCAGGTCGGCGCGGCCTTGCGCGACAAGGGCTGGACAATCGGAACCGCAGAATCGTGTACGGGTGGGTTGGTGCTGCACCGCCTGACTAACATTCCGGGCAGCTCGACGTATGTCCTGGGGGGCATTGTCGCCTACTCCAACGCTATCAAACAGGCGCTGTTGCGGGTGAAGCAGGGTACGCTGCTGGCCTATGGCGCAGTCAGCGAGCAGACAGCACAGGAAATGGCCGTGGGCGCACGCCAGATTCTGAAGGCAGACATAGCTGTGAGCATTACCGGGATTGCCGGCCCAGGCGGCGGCACGACCGAGAAACCCGTGGGTCTGACCTATATTGGGTTGGCCGGGCCAGATGATGAGGTCATGGTGCAGCGCCATATCTGGGATGGCGACCGCGAGGCCGTCAAAAGCGCCAGCGCAGATGCTGCCTTGCAGCTTGTCCTGGATACTTTGACTCAATCCTAAACCAACAGTCGTTAGCTGATGGGCGGTAGTCCGGCGTGTAGACAGTCGCAGCAAGCGCATGCAACTGCTGGTAAATCCTTTTGATCGGTATTTACCTTATTGACACCTCATAATTCGTTTTAGTCTGTCGGATGCAGGCGGCGAAACAGGCTTTGGCTATCGACTGTAAACGAAAGAATTACGATGAAAGGCATCGTGTGCAGTGCAGATTTGCTGTTTGCTGCGAGATATATAAAAAAGCCGTAAAAGTCAGTTGATCTGAAGGGTATCAATCGTCCATAATTATAAGCGTTGGACCTTTGTAGTGTGGAAAGCCTTCAGCAGTTTATTTACCGGTTGCGACATTGACAATAATGATGTTGGTGTAACAACTGCAACGCTCTTCCTCCAGTAGATGGACCGTTCATTTGTCGTAAATTGTGACAATGTGTGCAAGCTCCAGACAAGGTTTGTGCTTTATAACGAATTTGCAATACAAATGACGGTGTAAGACCGGTTCAAGTGCTGAAGTGTGCCAGAACGGTAGCATAGGAGCGGGATCATGATCCGCGACGTCAACAGCCTCCACCTTGACCCCCAGGTCGATTATATCGACGGCCAAACGCTGACGCCTATGGTCAAACTGCACGCCTCGATCAGCAACCCCAATACCCATGAACCCTTGCAACAGCAGCGGGCGACAGCAGAAAACTTCCTCGATAATGCGTTGGCCGCTGCCGAACGGGTGCATCGTACCGGTGTGTGGCGTACGATTGCCGCCGATGAACGCGCCGACCGGTTGGAGCAGATAGCCGATGAACTGGAAAAACGGCTGGAAGACATAGCTGTTGTCGAAGCATTGACGACCGGTATTGTCATCCGGCAGACACGTGCGCTGGCGCGGCTGATTCCAATGGAGTTTCGTCAGGCAGCCCGGCAGGCCCGGCAGGGTGGCAAGTCGTTGTCCCTGTCCGCCAAAGTCGATGTCCAGCGTCCGCCCTGGGGACCGGCAGTGCTGCTGACCCCCTGGAGCGCGTCGGCGGTATCGGCTGCGCACAAGGTTGCCAGTGCGCTGGCTGCGGGCTGCCCCGTCATCCTCAAGGCGTCGGAATGGTCACCGCATGCGGCGGGTATTCTGGCAGAAGTCATTACAGGGTCAGATCTGCCAGCCGGGGTTTTTCAACTGGTGCATGGCGGGGCGGATGTGGGTGCCTACCTGGTGCAGGACCCGCGCTGCAAGGTCGTGTCCTTCTCTGGCGGCGTGGTCGGTGGGCAAGCGGTCGCCCAGGCCTGCGCGGTCGATCTTAAACCGGTTCAGCTGGAGCTGTATGGCGCGAACCCTATGCTGGTGCTGCAAGATGCCGACCTTGATCTGGCCGCTGAAGGGGTTGTAACGGCGCTGACGGCACTGAACGGCCAGTGGAACCGCGGTTTAAGCCGCTTGCTGGTGCATCGCAGCCTGTATCACGGGTTGCTCAGCCGCGTGCTGGAACGCCTCGAATCGGTGACGATTGGCGACTCGCTGTCGCCGGAAAGCGATATGGGGCCGCTTATCCATTTGGGGCATTTTCAGGATATTCAACGTGTGCGCGATGAATTGCTGGTGCAGGGCGGTGTGATGCATGTCAACAGTAAAATGCCGGACCTGCCCGGTTATTTTCTCGAGCCGACGCTGGTGACCAACTGCCAGCCGGATGACACACGCAACCTCATCCTCGGGCCAGTTGTGCCGGTGCATATGTTTAGGGATGCTGCCGAAGCGGTTGAACTCGCCAACCAGCCCAATCGGGGTTCCATCGCCTATATCTACAGCGGCGATGAAGACCAGGCGCGCAACCTTGCCCGCGAGATCGAAGTCGCCAGTATAGCGATCAACGGCGTGAGTTTGTTTGGTTTGCACCCACAGGCGCCGCGCAGTGGCTGGGGCGGAAACGGCCTGGGTGAAGCCGGTGTCATCGAGACATTCCGCTTCTTTACCGGTACGCGGGCGATTGGCGTCGCAGGCGGCTAATCCGTTGACAGGGCAGGCGTTCGCGGTCATAGTAGCCGCTGATGATCGACGGATTTAAAGAGCAGACCTTCATGGAAAAACCGAATATTGTCTTCTTACTGACGGACCAGTGGCGTGTGCAGGCTCTTGGCTATGCAGGCAACCATCAGGTCCGCACCCCCAATATTGATCAGTTTGCAGCTGAAAGTACCAACTTTACTCACGCTATCGCTGGCTGGCCGGTTTGTTGCCCCTGGCGTGGCAGCTTTTTGACCGGACAGTATCCGCTCACACACGGCATCATTGTCAACGATGTGCCCATTGGCAGCGACGCCATCGGCCTGGGCGACGCGTTCAAACAGGGCGGCTATGATACGGCCTATATTGGCAAGTGGCATGTCGATGGCCGTGGCCGGTCCAACTATATTCCTCCAGAACGGCGTCTGGGTTTCGACTATTTCAAGGCGCTGGAATGTACGCACGATTACAACCACTCTGCTTATTACGCCGGGGATTCTGCCGAGAAGCGTTTGTGGGATGGCTACGATGTCTTCGCGCAGACCACCGATGCCGAGGCGTACATCCGGCAGCATGATGACGAAAAGCCCTTCCTGCTGGTGCTGTCGTGGGGCCCGCCACATAACCCGTATGAGACCGCACCCGACGAATATCAGGCGATGTATGATGCCGACGAGATTGAACTGCGCCCAAATGTGCCGCCGGATATGGCCGACACGGCGCGGAAATGGATCGCTGGTTATTACGCACACTGCTCGGCCATTGACGATGCCGTTGGGCGCATCCTGCGCACGATTGACGAATCTGGCAAGGCCGATCATACGATTGTGGTATTTGCTTCAGATCATGGCGATATGCTGGGTTCGCAGGGGAATGAACGGAAACAGCGCCCGTGGGAAGAATCGATTCGGGTGCCTTTTCTGGTGCGGACACCGCAGCGTCACGGCCAGCAGGTAGACGCCATGATCAACGCGCACGACATCATGCCGACGCTGCTCGGTCTGTGTGGCCTGCCGGTGCCATCGACCGTTCAGGGGCGTGATTTTTCGCCCGTGCTGACCGGGGGTGGCGACCCTTCTGGTGGGGCGGCTTTGCTCGCCTGCTTTCATCCTTTTGGGGAATGGGCGCAGGCAAATGGAGGCCGGGAATATCGCGGCGTGCGCACCCCTCGCTACACCTACACGCGCACGCTCGATGGCCCCTGGCAGCTTTACGACAACCAGAACGACCCTTTTCAGATGAGCAACCGCGTCGATGACCCGGCTTATGCCGACATCCGGGCGGCGCTGGAACAGCGGCTTCAGCAGTTGCTGGCGGAACTCGATGATGAATTTCTGGATGGGATGACCTACATCAACCGCTGGGGCTATCCCCTCGACGAAACCGGGACGGTGCCGTTTACCTGGTGATGGTGTCTGATGCTGATTCGGCGGTCAGGCGTTCGCCCACTGGAATAGGAATACTGAGCCGGTTTTCTGGTGGTGCCAGCGGGCAGACCCAGCGCGGGTGATAGGCGCAGGAAGGATGGTAGGCGTAGTTGAAATCCAGGATGATTTCGTCGCTACTCGCGCCCAGATCCGCGCCTTTGATGGTGTCGTAAAGGTAGCGTCCGGCACCATAAGTGGTCGTGCTGTTGGTGGCATCGCGGAAAGGGATAAACACCCCGCCGCCATAGCCGTTGATCCAGAACAGGCTGAGGGTGCCAGTGCCAGTGGGTACGGTAAAGGTCACCTGTGCGAAACGGGTGTAGGCCAGATGCCCGTCCGCACCGATCTCCCCCTGATGAGTGAATGATTCCACAGCATAATCAACCGGGACGACCACCCGGAAGGCCGCGTCATAATCGAAATAAGGCAGTCCCTCAAACGTCTGCCGCTGGGTGTCATCCAGCGCGGACTGCGGGTGATTCTGGAACAGGTCGTCACGCACCTGTCGCCATGTCTGCCACGCGGCCTGATCACCATTCGCCTGCCGCACGGTTGCATACAGTTCAGACACCCGCCGCCGGTAATCGAGTAAATCCAGCATCTTATTCTCGGCGCAAACCGGGGTAGTCCAGCAGCATGACCTCGACCGCCAGCCGCAGGTTGACGTTGTATTGCAGCGTATTGATCAGGGTGCGGGTTGCCCGCAGCGCTTCGACCACTTCGTCGGGGGTCAGCCGGATCGCCAACTGCTGCAAGCTGATGAGGTGGTCGCTGTTGGCGGGGGGGACATGGCTGCCGCGTGTGAGCAGCAGCAGGTCGCGCCAGTAGGTTTGCCACAATTCCAGCAGCGGCCCCAGCCGCAATTTGTCCTTGCCCAGTTCCTGCGCCATATCAAAGCGACCGGCGCGGTTCATTTCGATGCAGGTTTCCAGCGCTTCGAGCGCCCGTTCCCGTTCTTCCAGCAGCGCTGCATTCTGCGACGCGTCAATCGCCCAGCCAATGCGGCCCCCACTCAGGCGGGCCAGCAGTTCGGCATGATCGGCATCGGTGCCATAATGCTGCACCAGTACGTCGCGGATAGTCGTCAGTGGTATCGGACGCAGGTTAATGATCTGGCTGCGGCTGAGGATGGTTTGCAGCAGCGCCTCGACCCGGGTGGCGGTCAGAATGAGCAGCGCGGAGGGCGGTGGTTCTTCCAGCGTTTTGAGCAGTGCATCCTGCGCGCGGGGCTGGGCTTCGTCGAAATGTTCCATGATGGCGATGCGATGGCGGGCTTCAAACGGTTTCATCGACAACCCGCGCATGACGGTACGGATGGCGTCGATTTTGAGCGCCCCGGTGTTCGCGTCCTGCTCGGAATACAGCAGGTCCGGGTGATTGCCGCTGAGCACGAGGCGGCAGGCCCGGCATTCCATACAGGGGCGGTTGGCGGCATCCGGATGGGTGCAGTTGAGCGCCATCGCAAACGAATGCGCCAGTGTGTTTTTGCCGATATTGTCCGTGCCCGTGATCAGGTAGGCATGTCGCACGCGCCCGAAGTCCATACTTTTTCGCAGTTGGGCCACTGCCCAATCATGCCCGAAAACCGGCCAGTGATGCGTTGTCATTGAGTCATCTCTAACTTACTGTGGTTTTTTTGCTGCCAGTGTGCGCTGAATCTGGTCGATATGCGCTTTACAATGATTGTCGTAGGTATTGAGCAAATCTTCAACCGTCAGGATTTTTCCCGCTTCGGGATGATGCCAGGTGCGGGCCCATGCCGCTTCGTCCAGGCTGTCCCACAGGATACACCAGCGCGCGTGCAGCCCTTTGATGAGCAGCAGCGAACTTTCGATGGGGGCGTTTTTCGCGTCGGGCAGTTCTGCCCAGTCATCCTGATGATACGCTTTGATCGTCGGCTGATCTTCCGTCAGCGCCAGCTTGAGCCGGATAACCGAGTTCATGTGCGAATCGGCGACATGATGGACGTTTTGGGCCACCGTCCATTCACCATCGAGGTAGGGCGTGTACAGGTCGGCCTCGCTGAGGTGACTCACCAGTGCTTCGAGTTCCGCCGGAAAACGCCGAATCGTATCGATCTTTTGCTGTCGTTCAGCAGCAGTCAACATGATGGTTCCTCCCCTGAGTGTGCGATTGGCCCATTTTAGCGCTGGCGATTGCAGCAGCCCCAGAGGCATTCGTAACCGTTGGCAGCCAATCGCCTATGAATCATTGGTGTCGCTGGCTGCCTGCAAGACCATGTCTGGCCGCACGCTACAAAATCTGCGAGAGGAACAGTTTGGTGCGCGGATGCTGGGCGCTGGTGAAGAAATATTCCGGCGTGCCCTGCTCCACAATGCGGCCCTGATCAAAGAACAGGACGCGGTCCGCCACTTCGCGCGCGAAGCCCATCTCATGGGTGACGACGATCATCGTCATGCCGCTGAGGGCCAGCTCCTTCATGACATCCAGCACTTCCTTGATCATTTCGGGGTCGAGCGCCGATGTCGGCTCGTCGAACAGCATGATTTTGGGTTCCATTGCCAGGGCCCGCGCAATCGCGACACGCTGCTGTTGGCCGCCGGAAAGCTGACCGGGGTATTTGTTGGCCTGTTCGGGGATGCCAACCCGTTCCAGAAGCTGCATCGCTTTTGCCTCGGCTTCGGCACGCGAACGACGGCGTACTTTCATCGGAGCCAGGGTGATATTTTGCAGAACGGTCAGGTGCGGGAACAGGTTGAACTGCTGGAACACCATGCCAATCTCGCGCCGGATGGTGGCGATATTGCGCACATCATGGCTCAATTCGATGCCATCAACGATGATCTGGCCTTCCTGATGTTCTTCCAGCCGGTTGATGCAGCGGATGAATGTCGATTTGCCGGACCCGGATGGCCCGATTACTACTACCACCTCGCGTGGTGCTACATCCACACTGACATCCCGCAGCACATGAAACTCACCAAACCACTTGTTGAGATTATTGCAGATGATGATCGGCTCGTCCCCGGCAATGGCCCCTGGTTTTGCCTGTTCAATTTCCTGTACGCTCATAACCCAAATCCTGTTAACTGTTTATGGTGTGCGCGACGTGTTTATATCCGCCGGGCCGCGCCGGAACCACTGGCCTCGATACGGCGGCTGACAATCGAAATGACGTAGCTGAAGATAAAGTAGATGATCGAAATGAAGACATAGGTTTCGCGCAGAATACCCTGAAATTCTGTTTGCGCGGCTACCGTCTTGGTGATACCGGTCAGGTCGATCAACCCGACGATTGCCACCAGCGATGTGTCTTTGTAAAGTGAGATAAACTGCCCGACCAGCGCCGGAATCACGGCCCGCAGCGCTTGCGGCAGGGTGATGTACAGCGTGATCTGCCAGCCGGCCAGCCCCAGTGCCTTGGCTGCTTCTTCCTGTCCCGGTGGCAGCGACTGCAACCCGCCGCGCACGTTCTCCGCCAGATAGGCCGCGCTGAACAGTGTCACCGCCACCATCGCCCGGAAAGGCGCGGTATCCGGCCCGGCCAGCGACGGCAGCACAAATGGCACCAGCAGCATGGACATAAACAGCACGGTCACCAGCGGCACCCCGCGCACCACCTCGATATACAGGGTGCTGAATGTGCTGACAATCGGCAGCGAACTGCGACGGCCCAGCGCCAGCGCAACCCCAATCGGGAAGGCTGCCACGATGCCGACGGCGGTGAGCATCATTGTCAGCAGGAAACCACCCCAGAGCTGTGGGTCACTGAACCGCAGCGGGCCGGATGGCATCACCCCGGCAATGAGGATAAAAGCCACCACTGGCAGGGCAATCCACAGCCAGGTTGCACCGCGGCGCGACGCCTGGTGCGGTTTCTCGCGCGTTGATAAGCGCTGATCCACCAGACGCGCCGCATAATAACCGGCAGCCGCCAGCGCCAGAAACAATGCCGCCGCCACCTTGATCTGATTGAGAAAAGGTACAAGCATCAGGGTCAGGTAGTCGCTGAATGGGCGAACCCCGCGGTACTGATGGTCAATAATGCTGATGGTGGCCACATCGGTCCCATCGATGCGAGGCTGTCCGCCTTCCACCAGAAAATTATCGGTGGCCCGGTTGTACTCAAACACACGCTGGGGTGGGCCGTCTTCCACCGAACGCAGGAAGTTGCGCTCGAAAATCGGGTAGATACCGTCAATCGATAGCAGGCCGATGGTATCGTCACTGCCGGTTATGGATTTTTCCAGCACATACCAGCCGCTGTCCGGTACGGTAAACACCAGCGGTTCGCTGTCCGGCGTCAGGGTATCGGCAAGAAGTGGCTCCAGGTTGGCGTCCAGAATGCGGACTTCGATGGCACTCTGATTAATCGCCAACGTTTCTGTGACAGCTGGTGGCACTTCGATGGATTCGAGTTCGTCGGTGTAGGCTTGACGCTGGCGTGTGGTAATGGCGTCGCCCGCCAGCAGGGTTTCCAACTCGCCAATACGCGCCTGATTATCAAGCCGCGTGATCGCCGCATTGCGTACGGCGTTGGTCGCCCGGTCGGTATAGCTGCGGATGCGGGCCAGCCTGCCGTCTGTTTCGGTGATGGTTGAGTCGGTGGCCTGGATGGTGATGGTTTCGCCTTCAGCAGCGATAAAACCGATCTGCGGCAGGGGCGTTTCGGTGACGGAACCGGATACAATTTCGGCCTGCCCGGCAGCCAGGTAGGTGGGTGGCAACGGGACCAGCGCATCAATCACGACCGGCAGCACAAACATGAGCACGACCACCACCGCCAGCGTAATCCAGATTCGCAGCGAAACCCGCGCCCATGCCGCCAGGTTCACGCCGATAATGAACATCACGAACAGCGCCAGCAGCTGAATGCGGGACTCGATCAACGGATCGTTGATGCGACCGATCATGAACAAGCGCAGGTTAAAGGTGACGGCCAGCCAGTTGGCCTGACTGATGCCCCATGCCAGAAATGACGAGACTACACCTACAATAATGATGGCACCGACGATTGTCAGGATGGCATCCATCACCGACCCGAACAGATTCTCCCGCACCCATGCCAGAGGACCAACCGCCAGCAAAGGGGGTGGCTTTACAGCCGGTTCGTCGTAATAGGCCTGATTGACTACACCGGGGCGGCTATCCTGTATCGTCGTCATGCAACCTTACCTTGTGACTAACTGGAAGCGGCTGTTGACCCAGTTCATAACCGCCGAAATAAACAGGCTGACAGTGAGATAGAATGTCATCACAATCAAGAAACCGGTTATGGTTTGCCCCGATTGATTCATAACTGTTGTCGAGGTTGTGAAAATATCGGCAAAACCGATGCCAACCGCCAGACTGGAATTCTTCGACAGGTTGAGATACTGGTTGCCCATCGGTGGAACAATGACGCGCAGTGCTTGCGGCAGAATGACCATACTGAGTAACTGCCGTTGGTTGAGGCCCAGTGCGCGGGCTGCCTCGATCTGTCCGTGGGGTACAGCCTGGATACCAGCACGCACGATTTCGGCAATGAAGGCCGATGTATACACCACCAGCGCCAGCAGCAGGGCCATGTATTCCGGTGAAATTTCTGTCCCTACCACGAAGCGCCCGAAGCGGTTTTGCTCCGGCATGCGAACCACCAGCGGTGTGCGGCTGTACTGCTGCAAGTCTTCCTCAGTCAGCAGATTTTCCGCCGCAGCTTCATCCAGCGGTATTACCACCATTTCGCCATCCTGCTCGACCGAGATGGTCTGGGGCAGGGGTTCGATGCCCACCAGCAGCCAGCCAATCACAGCGAAACCGATAATCGTGGCCGCCACGTAAAGCTCACGCGGGATGGTGCGCCCTGTATTTTCGGTGATGCGCCCAAACCAGACCCACATGCCAATCGACAGCACCACGCCCAGCCCCAGAAACGCCAGCCATTCGGCCAGCCGAGTCGTCACCAGCAGTTCGGGGAAAGCAGCGCCGCGAATGCTCAGGAATGCGACCGGATACAGTTCCAGCCGGATAGCCGCGTCAAAAATGACGCCGAAGTAAAACAGCACACCGCCCACCAACTGCCCGATGGTCAGCCCAAACGCCAGTGCGCGCCACTTTGAGGGTGCGAACCAGGCGGCTGCGATCAACAGCGCGCTGAGGCCGGCATACGCCAGAAAACCGGGGTGCGACAACTGCCCGCTGCCGTAACGAAGCGGCCAACCGGGTGCATGATAATGGAGGTAAAAGGCCAGTTCGATGAGGACGACTGCTGCCAGAAATGCCGTTTGGACGCCCACGCGGTAGGGTGAATCCGACGGCATCTTGCGTAAATAGAGCGACCGGATGAACAGATATAGCAGCAGATAAAAAGGCAGCCGCAGCGAAACAAAAAAGACCCCTTCAGCTGGCAGGGTTAAGGCTTCGCTCACCGGTGGCAAGCTGAAAAAAATGATGAAATACCAGACAAATATCTGAACCAGCAGCGGGGTATTGCGCAGCAGTTCCACATAGGCCCGCGAGATGGTGCGTATGAGGTAATTGGAACTGAGGAGTAGAACACCCACCAGCACGCCCAGTATCGTCGTCAGCACCAGCCCGATACTGACAATGCGCAGTGTATTGATAATGCCGACCAGAATCGCTTCACCAAACTTGCTGTTGCTGGTGTACCAGTCCGGACTTTCGCTAATATCAAAACCCGCGCGCAGGTCCAGGAACGCAAAATTGGGCGTGAGGTTGCGTGCTCGCAGTTCGGTCGACGCGGTGGAAATCAGTTGCGAGAAAATCAGCAGGACAAGGATGACGAAAACGATCTGCCCGATAGCCTGAAGCACCCGTATATCACGCAAGACGCTGGGCAAAACGCTATTTGTTTGTGAGGGGGCCGTTTCGGCCATCGGGGCAAACTCCTGTAACTTGGTGTCAACAGCGGGATGCAGACACACATCCCGCTGCGAACAAGTCGATTAACGAACGATCAGGTTAACGAAATGGCATGGGGTAGAGCAGGCCACCGTCGATGTAGAGAGCATTCAGGCCTCGCTCTGGCACCAGTTCGCCGAGGTTACGTTCGTATACTTCACCATAATTCCCCACCTGCTCCAGCACCGTCACCATGAAGTCGTTGGCGATGCCCAGGTAAGAACCGGAAGCATTGTCACCGATACCCAGCAGGCGCTGAATTTCGGGGTTATCGCTTTCCAGGTATTCACCCACGTTTTCGCTGGTGATACCAAATTCTTCGGCGTTCATCATGCCGTAGATGGTCCAGGCGATGATTTCGGCAAACTGCGGGTCAGACTGGGGCGACAGCGGGCCGAGCGGCTCCTTGCTGAGGTTGATGTCAAGGATCGCATGTTCACCGGGGTTCGGTGAGGTTGCGTGATACGACACGATACCACTCTTGTCGGTTGTCCAGGCATCGCAGCGGTTGTCGAGGTAAGCCTGGAAGGTGCTTGGGCCATCGTCACCCGGCACTGGTTCGTAGTCCAGGCCACGGCTGGCGAACGCGTCCGCAATGTTCAGTTCGGTGGTTGTCCCGCGCTGGACACAAACGGCTGCCCCATCGAGTTCTTCAATGCTGGTGATGCCGGACTCAGCCCGCACGCCGATACCCTGACCATCGAAGAAGGTGGTCGGTGCGTAAATCACGCCCCATTCGGTATCGCGGCTGAGGGTCCAGGTGGTATTGCGCGACATCATATCAATTTCACCACCCTGAATGGCGGCCTGACGTTCGGCGCCGGTCAGGGGGCGGAAGGACACTTTGGTCGCATCGCCCAGAATGGCGGCGGCAATAGCACGGCAGAAATCAACATCAAAGCCGACGTACTCGCCCGCGTCGTTGACCACACCAAATCCGGTCAGACTCGCGTTCACACCGCAAATCAGTTCATCACGATCGATAATGGCCTGGGTAATTGGCCCGACTTCAATGCTATCCTGTGCAGTTAAACTAACCAGCCCTACGGTACTCATCATTGCCGCTAGCAGCATGACAATAACGAAACGTTTAAGCATACATATTCTCCTTATGAAACTGTAAAGTAGTCTGAACCAGCCGGAATTGGTATAGGGTGGGACTATACATTCTGCTAGCAGTCTACCGTAAATAGATACGATCTGTCAAAATTCAACAGACTTGTTGATATTAGCGCAACAGCGACAAAGAAACGCCGATTGCTTTTCACCAATCTCAAGTTAATCTGTTGTCCAAATGCGACAAATCAGTGGAACGCTATGTAGCATGAAGAGTCTGCCTGATGGGTGAGGCAGACTATCGTGTCCGGAGATCTATGCCTATGAATAAGTGGAAGGCCCACTCATTCACAGGTTTTGCAGGGGGATAACGCAGGGTTGTTCTGCGGGTATAGCTGCTAGCGCCAAACGGGGGCGTCCAGCAGCCCGCCATCTGCCCACAGATTATTCACATCTCGATCGAGTGGCAGCGGACTTTCCGGCCCAAGATAGCGGTCATAAATCTCGCCATAATTGCCGACCTGCCCGATCACCCTTGCCATGTAGTCGTTGCTCAACCCCAGGCTGCCACCCAGGCCCACCTCGGCATCAAGCAGCAGGGCAGCGGGTTTGCCCACCCGCTCGACATAATCTTCGGCATTTTCAGCAGGCCGGCGCGTAAACTGGTCGATGGTCTGGCTGCTGATCCCCAGTTTCTCGGCCTGAATCAAGCCCCATAACGTCCAGTCGACAATATCACCCCACACTGGATCGCCATATTGATACAGAGGGGTGATGGTGCGGCGCGTAAAGGGCGGTGACCAGACCACATAGTTGCCGGGTGAATCGGTGCTGGCGCGAATGATTTCCAGCAGCGAGCGATCCAGTACCTGTGCCGCACACTGCCCGTTGACAAAGGCGGCGCCCATTTCCGTCGGCGTGCTGAACAGGACTTCATCATAAGAAAGCTCACGCAGCGCCATTTCGGCGGCAAAGTCCTCGGTGGCTGGTGTGTTGGCAACCGCGCAGATCGTCGCGCTATCCAGGTCGGCCCAGTCTGCGGCTGTACCGCCCGCCTCTACCATGACCGATGCGCCATCATAGAACACCGCTGCGCGCCCGACAGCCAGATTGGATGGTGTCGTCCGGGCCAGTGTCGGGATATAGGTATGATGAAAGAGGACGTCGAGATCATCGTCGATGATTGCCGCTGGCTCGGCCTCCAGTGGGTAAAGGCGATAGTTAACGGCTGAGGCTTCGCCCAGGGGGGCCGCCGCCAGCGCCCGGCAGAACTCAACCTGAATGCCGGAGATTTCACCCGTATTGGGGTTGAGGAAACCAAACCCGAATACCTCCTCATCGATTCCGCAGACAAGTTCGCCGCGTGCCTCGATCGCGCTCAGGGTCGGGCTGATGATGGTGTCTGGTGTTTCCGTTTGTGCCGCGAGGGGCAGCGCCCCGGCACTTATGATCAAAGGTAGTAACAGCAACAGTCTTTTGAGCATCATTACTTTTGCCAATTCCGCAGTGTAGTCGAAGTCTTCCGAATCATAGTACGCGTCATTTGAATGCCGCGCAACACAAAGGCCACGTCGCCCACCAATCTTCCGCCGAGTCTGCAAGGGTCACTCGATGAACCCTGCTCGATGAAATGCGGCAGATTTGGTATAGGCCATAAATCACATTGTCCATGTGATCATAAAAAGAATACAGTACGAATATAGCAAACAGGCCGCTGACTACCAAAATCTCACAAATTGAGCAGGCTATGCAAGTTGGACGAAATGTTCTTATGTTATATTTTCTGCCATTATCCAAAAAGTGGGATAAATGATTATGGGGGATATACAAGAAATCTTGGTGCAGTATGGCGAACTGCGCCACCAAGGCATGGATGTCCGGACCGCGCTCGACTCATTACGAACGATTATCGACGTGCTAGACGAGGGGGATCGTCTTGACCTGGCCCATCGCATCCGCGCACAGGAAACTTCATCAGCCAAGTCGTCCGGGTCGATGCGCCGGATCGACAAAACGGAAATGGCACACACCAATGATGACCGGCCCGTGTGCCCGCATTGCGGCAAACGCAACCGCGCTGATGATCGCCTTTGTTATGCCTGTGGGCAACTGCTCTTAGGCCCGGATGATACCTATCAGACGCGCATCCTGGGGGATGAGGATGAAGCGGCCCGTGACGATTATTTTGGTCAGGATTCCGTGTTGATCCTCACAGCTCGTAATTCCTCGCAAGTCTACAGAATTCACCCACAGCACAGCGAGCGCGAACTGGTTCTTGGCCGCAGCACCAATCGGGGCCCGATGATGCCGGATATTGATCTGTCGGATTCGGATGGTAACCGGCTGGGGGTATCGCGTCTGCACCTGAGCGTGCGCTACGATACCCAGTATCACACACTCACGATTTTTGACCTGGGCAGCGCCAACGGCACGTTTGTCAACGGGCAGCGCCTGCACCCGCATGAAGTCCGTGTGCTGCGCCATAACGACGAACTGCGGTTGGGGAATATGATTATGGTGGTCACGTTCCAGCACAGCGCCACCGTTTAAACCCTGTTCACTGTGTAATAAAGCTATGGGCATCAGGACATCGTGATGCCCTTGTTCTTGCTGCCTGCTCAGTCTGTGCGACCACTGTCCATCTGGGTTCGGACCTTTAGGCGAAAATCTTGCTGGACTTTCGCCACTATCAGCACAATCAGAAGAAATCAGGTCCGGCTTATCCTTCAGTCATCACGAAACTGACTCTGCGCCATATGATGGAAGATCAGCCATGATCATATAACGCTCATCATCAACGGGATTACCCCACAAAGCTGGTTGATCACTCAGATTTTGAACAACAATATTCGTCAATGAAGCAGGCAGCGCATCAATAATGTCCTGAGAATGAAGACCTGCACCCGTGTGCCAAAAGCCTTCAATCAGGAGAATCCGTCCGCCAGGTCTTAGTAGCTGGCTCCATCGCTGAAGGACCTGATGAATGTCGGGTAGAGCCCACAATACGTGACGGCAAATGATGATATCAAACTGATGCGGGGGAATCTGAGGATAGGCCGCATCCATGATATGAAATTGGACTGCCTGCCGAGCGGTTTTTGCTTTTACTTCAGCCAGTGCGATCATTTCGGGTGAGAAATCGATCCCGGTCACATTGTTACCAAATTCCGCCAGCACCACACTCAGTGATCCGGTTCCACATCCGATGTCCAGTATCTGGCCCTTACTGAAAGGTAAGGCACTTCTCAGTAACTCTACCCATGCGGTGAGAACGACCGGGTTGTGCAGCCCATGATCGGGTTGGGCATCGAATGAAGCTGCTTCCGTATTCCAGATTTGGCGTGATTTATGGAGCTGCTGTTCGTAATTGGCGGGCATATCATCATGCATGATCAAGCATCTTTCCCTTAACCTGAATACCAACCCATCAGTGCAACATGTGCGCTCTACACAGATTCAGTTATTTACAGCAGTCCTATTATAACAAATGTTCTAACGTCCATACATATGGCGGCAGGATCGTATCGGGTTTGAGGGCAGCCCCATCAACGCTTGAGGGCCCGCAAGTGTTCGGCAATATCGTTGACACAGCGTGTCAGCAGCTCGTTCATGCGGTTGTCGTCAATCTGATACGGGCCGCCAAAGTTGCCATCGCCCAGCACGGCACGTATGGATTGCCCGGTTTCAACATAACCCAGGTTGACCATTGGTTTTTCATCAGCTGGAACAGGACCCAACCGGGTGAACGGGAAATTTTCGCCCCAGTTCGCATGGTCCAGCCTGAGGTTGTGTTCGGCTTCAAACGAACGGACGGCAGCACTGCGCCACCAGTCATACCAGACAATCCGCGCATGACCGTCCATGCGGATGTCGTCGAGCTGCGGGGGCAGGTGGTTGCCGCTGTGCCCGTTGAGGATGAAGAACCCGGCAAAACCCTGCCCAAGCAGGCTTTGTACGACCTCCGTCAGGACCCCGTTAAATGTGTCCTGATTGAGGCTGATGGTACCGGGAAAAGTGGTGAACATGGGGCTGATGCCGAAGTTGAGCGGCGGCGCGACCAGCACCTGCTCCTGATAACCGGCGATCTCAGCCATATGTTGCGGGATTCGGACATCGGTCAGCAGGCTGAGGTAGGCGTGCTGTTCGGTAGCCCCTGTAATCAGGATGATACGATCATCATTTTGCAGATAGCGTTCGATATCCATCCAACTTGAATTTTCGAGCAGCATCGATGTAATCCCTGTAATCTCGTAACAAAACTAGCATAATACGCGTCAGAGTGGGTGGCAATGACCGCATGTCGCTGTCCAGTACCACATATAATAATTGTAACATTTGGCGCACGGGCAGGAGCAGCCCTTTGAATCATGCTGACGCAGAGCCGGGTGTTGTGGGATGGGCCGGTAAAGCGGGGTCGTTGGCGGTGTAGTATGGTGGTTTCTATGGATGGGTAAATGGAAAGGACAATGTGATGGCTTTTGCAGATCAGCATCATCGCGCAGCACCGCTTGAGCTTCAGGCGGATGACTTTCGGACGTTAGGGTATCAGATGGTGGATGCCATTGCGGATTTTCTGGCTTCGCTGCCGCAGCGCCCGGTCGCTCCCGGTAAAACGCCATCAGAGATTCGCAACCTGCTGCACAGCCAGGACCCATTACCGGAAGATGGCGCCGATGCCGAACGCTTGCTGGGCGAAACCGCAAAGCTGCTGTTCGAGAATTCTACGTTCAATGGGCATCCCCGCTTTCTGGGCTACATCACCTCGTCGGCTGCGCCGATCGGTGCATTGGGCGATCTGCTGGCAGCCAGTGTGAACCCGAATGTGGGCGCGGGCGGGTTGTCGCCAATGGCAACCGAGATTGAAGCCCAGACGGTACGCTGGATTGCGGAATTGCTGGGGTATCCGGTGGATGGCGGCGGGCTGATGGTGAGTGGTGGCAATATGGCGAATTTCACCGGCTTTCTGGCGGCACGCAAGGCCAGAGCTTCGTGGGATGTGCGTAAGGCTGGCATGCGAGATTCGCGCCTGCGGGTTTATGCCTCTAACGAAACGCATACCTGGATTCAAAAAGCGGCGGACCTGTTCGGGCTGGGCACCGACGCGATTCGCTGGCTGCCGACCGATGCCGGGCAGCGCATGGACACGGCGGCGCTGCGGCAGGCGATTGCGCAGGACCGTGCCAATGGCGACGAACCGTTTATGGTTGTGGGGACAGCCGGGTCCGTGAGTACGGGTGCGGTTGATCCACTGCCGGAGATCGCCGCTATTTGCCGGGAGAGCAACCTGTGGTTTCATGTCGATGGGGCCTATGGCGCACCTGCCGCCGCCTTGCCGGATGCACCCGATGACCTGAAAGGGTTGCGCGAGGCGGATTCGCTGGCGGTTGATCCGCATAAATGGTTGTACGCGCCGCTGGAAGCAGGCTGCATTCTGGTGCGTGACGCCAGCAAACTGCTCGACGCCTTCAGTTATCACCCGATTTATTATCATTTTGACAGTGAACAGGAATCGTTTATCAACTACTACGAATATGGGCTGCAAAACTCGCGTGGCTTTCGGGCGCTCAAGGTATGGTTGGCCCTGCGTCAGGTGGGCCGGAATGGCTACGTGCAGATGATGACTGAAGATATTCGGCTGATGCAGGCGCTGTACCGGCTGGCTGATGAACACCCGGAACTGGAAGCAGCGACCCACAACCTGAGCATCACCACCCTGCGCTATGTGCCTGCCGGGCTTCAGCCGGGAACCGAGGCGGTGGGCGAATACCTCAACAATCTGAATGAAGCGCTGTTGACCAACCTGCAAAATGGCGGCGAGGTCTTTCTTTCCAATGCGGTGGTTGGTGGGCGTTTTCTGCTGCGCGCGTGTGTGGTCAACTTCCGCACGTCAAGCGCCGATATTCATGCGTTGCCAGAAATTATTGTTCGGGCGGGCCGGGCGCTGGATGACCAGATGCGGCCAGATGCCTTGCGGTAGGCCATCATGCGCTTGTTTGTTGCCATCGACTTTCCAGACTCCATCAAAGACCGACTGGCCGCGATGCAGGCACGTATTCCCGGCGCGCGCTGGTCGGGCCATCACCAACTGCATCTGACGCTGTTTTTTATTGGCGAAACGGATCGTGTGGATTCCGTTCAGCATGCGTTAGCCGGTGTTCAGGCGCAGCCCTTTCCACTCGTCCTTAAGGGGGTGGGCACCTTCCCGTCGGGTGATGGACGACCCCCCAGTGTATTGTGGGTAGGGCTGGAAGCGCCGCCTGCGCTGCGGGTGCTGCAACAGCGGGTGAGCGAAGTGTTGGTCAACGAGGGTTATACGCCGGATAAACGGCCCTTCAACCCACACGTGACGCTGGCCCGGCTGAAACCAGCAGACCATCAGCAGCAGGTCGCGGCCTTTCTGCGGCAGCATCATGAATTTGAAGCGGGGCCGGTGGCTGTATCTGACTTTGTGTTGTACGCCAGCGAGCTGACGCCCCAGGGTGCGCGCTATACCCGGCAGGCAATTTACCCGCTGCATGACCGAAAATAGATCAATCGACCCTGTCAGCCGCGGGAGCTGGATTTATGCTATGGGATGAACACGCATTGAACTGATAAAATGCGACACACGAAAAAGGGTGTTGTTGGAGATTGCACCATGACGATTGAAGAATTTTTGACACAACTCACCCGCATTTTTTTCGTCCTGCTGATGGTCATCACCCTGGTCGATTACCTGCGCTATCGCGACCGGGTGCGCCGGGATGTCGCGCTGGTATTTGTGTCACTTTCCGTCAACATTATTATTATCATTTTCGTTCAGGCAACCGGGTTACAACTGCCCTGGCTGTTGCGGCTCGGCGCGGTCGCTGTGCTGGCCCAGCCTTATCTTTTGCTGCGGCTGGTGCGTTATTTAAGACCGGTGCCGCGCCTGCTGTACCGGGGGGCGGTGCTCGCCATGATCGCCTCGTGGGTGCTGGTGCTGATTTTCCAGGGCGAATTTCCACCGCCGGTGCTGTTGTTGATTATTGCGTATTTTGTCGCCATTGATGGCTATACTGTGCTGGCATTTTTCCGGGGTGGATCTGCCAGTACCGGGGTTGTGCGGCACCGCCTCACCTATGCCGCGGCAGGGTCCGGCCTGTTGGTGGTCGCCCTATTTCTGGTGGGGGTGCGGCTGGTACTGCCTGACCCGTCTTTCGCTCGAACCATTCTGACTTCTCTGATTCAGCTCGCTGCTATTCTGTCTACGCTGGCATACTATCTGGCGTTTGCTTCCCCACGCTGGCTGCGGCAGATGTGGCAGATGCTGGAACTCAAGCGATATCTGGAGGAGATTCGATCGCTGGAGAACCGTACTGTGGCTGGTATGGTCGACCTGCTGCATCAATCCGTCGCACGCGCGATGGATACGGACATGATTGTGATTGCCTTGTGGGATGACACTGCTCAGGTGCTGGAGCCGCAAAGGACTATCAAGAACGTATCACCCGCCGATTTTGACGCGGAAGGTGTGGTGTGGCAGGCCTGGCGTGATCGTACGCCAATAGCCAGACAGCAGCGTTACCTGACTGGCGCGGATGCACAGGTGATGCAGAAGCTCGACGCGGAGACGTTGTTCGTCGTCCCCCTGATCACCAGTGACCGAGCCATTGGTCTGGTGATGGTGTTTCTGCGCTTTGGTTCGTTGTTTGTCGACGATGACCTGCGCTTGCTGGAAATTTACGCCCAGCAGACGGTGACTATGCTGGAAAATTTTGAGATGGTCGAAAAACTGCACCATCAGGCTGAAGCGCTGGAACTGAAGGTGCAGGAGCGCACGAAAGCCTTGCAGCGCTCGAACGACGAACTGCGGCAGTTTGCCTATATCGCCTCGCACGATTTACAGGAACCGCTGCGCACGGTCAGCAATTATCTGCAATTGATCGAAAGCCGCTACCCCGACAAGCTGGATGACGCAGGCCGCGAGTTTATTGCTTTCGCGGTTGACGGTGCGGTGCGCATGAAAAACCTGATTAATGCCCTGCTGACCTACTCGCGCATTGATTCCCGCGAACGCAAGATTACGTTGGTCGACTGTCAGAAAGTGGTGGATGAAGTGCAGCGGCTGCTCGAAGCCACCATCAAGGAAGCCGAAGCGGACATCACGATCGACAACATGCCAAAAATTCGGGCGGATGAGCAGCTATTGGTGCAGCTGTTCCAGAATCTGATCAGTAACGCCATCAAATATCACGGGACCGAGAAACCGAAGATTCAGGTTAGCGCGGTGCGTGACAAAAATTTCTGGCGCTTTTCAGTACAGGATAATGGCATTGGCATCGAGCCGCAGTACATGGAACGAATCTTCGTGATTTTCCAGCGGTTGCACTTGCAGACCGAATATCCCGGCACCGGCATTGGCCTGGCGATCTGCAAAAAAGTGGTCGAACTGCATGGTGGGCGCATCTGGGTTGAATCGGAAGCCGGGAAAGGCACCACGTTCTTGTTTACCCTCCCGGCGACCGGCTAAGCGACCAACTGAGTCAAAAACGCATACATCGGTATCGGTCGATCTATGAGATCGTGAAAGGGAGGACACCTACTCTCAGCGGTCCTCCCATATAGACATTACTCGCTTTGATCGTTCACGGTTATCCCGGCGGCTTACTCAGCGTAGAATGCACCAATCCAGTCCGGACGCGGCGGCACCTGCCCGGCTTTCAGTGCGGTGCGCCATTCGTCATCGTTGAGGCGGTTGTCGATGGGGTTGACGAACTCGTAGAAGCTGTAGACTGTGCCGCGTGTCACCTGTAGGCCATTGGGGCTGTCGGTAATCACATAGATATAGTCGACATAGCCGGTTGCCACTTCGAGGATGGTCCCTGCGTCCGGGTTGCTGGCGACATCGGCCACAATCGCGGCCATCTCCGGCGGCTCCGCCAGCGACAGCTCCGCTTCATACCGGATGCTCCACAAATGGGTGCCAAAGTCATACTTGAGATAAAGCTGCTCGTCGTCGGTCAGGGGTTCGCCCCACAACTCCTTCTGGGCCATATCGGTCAGCATGGCGCTGAGTACCGCCAGATTACGGAAGGCGCCGCGTACCGAGTTCAGGCCAGAGGGCATTGGGTCGGACGAACGGTCAAAGCCACCCAGATCCCGCGCGTCCAGCCCATTCACCACCGCCGCCGACACGATGGCAATGCGGGAGAACACCAGCGGATTTGGCTCGATCAGGCTGTGGGTTGTCACCGTGCGTTCACCACCGCCGCCCAGACCACCCATCGGCTGCGCGGTGTAGAGCAGGGTCGCGTGTTTCAGCTCTGCCCAACTGCCCAGCCCGGCCTGCAAATCACGCAGCAGCCACGCCTCGGTGTTCATCAGCGGCGGGTAGGTTTCGGCATGGCGCGCCCACAAGGGTTGCAAGGCCCACAGCCAGCCGCCATAAGCATTCTGTAACCAGTCCGGCGGGTTCATCTGGCTGACCAGGCTGCGCAGGTCGATGAGGTTGCCGGTATAGTTGGCGTACGCGGTATCGCCCTGAGCCTCGAGAAGCTGGTAGGCAATGTTTGAGCCAAGGGCGGCGGCGACATCCAGCCCGGAAGGCAGGGTGCGCTCATTGCCCTGGGACCCCACTTCGGGGTAAATCAACTGCTGCATGACATAACCATCGAAGGTGAACCGCTGCCCGAAAAGCCGGAAGCCGCGTGTGGCGTCGTCCAGTTCGTCGACCTCGGTGCCGATGGGCCGCACCACGTTATGGATGCGCGGGCCGGGCAGGGCCTGCACTTCGGCGCGGAACTGGGCTAGTGTTTCGTCATCGCCGATGGGGCCAAAGGACAGGTCAGGGCCGAAGATCGCCTGCGCCAGCGGCAAATATTCCGCCGGACCCAGATTATCAGTCGGGCCGACGAGGAACGTCATCAGGTCGCTGATGCTGTGCCAGCCATCGGCCTGATTGCCGGTTTCCAGCGCCCGCAGCACCATCAGGCTGGCGCGAAGCTGGTCATCGTCTTTGGCCAGAAATGTGATGCGTCCCAGCCAGCTCATGGCGCGGAAGTAACGTTCCTGTTCTGGGCTGACGGTGTAGTGACCGCGTGGTTTGTACTGGCTAAAATCTTCCTGATACGCTGGCAGGAAGGGGATTTCCAGCCGCCCCTGCCCGTTCAGCGCCGCCTCGATGAGCGGGTCGGCTTCGGTGCGAGCGGCATTGCTGACGGTTTCGTCGTAGGCAGCGGGGTTGAGCAGGCCGAGCGTCACCGCATAATACGTCACGGCGGCTTGCGCTGCCGGTTCCAGGTCTGTGCCAGCGGCGTCGGCCAGTTGGTCAACTGCGGCGGTGTAGCTGCCCGTCAGCACCTCGCCAAGCTGCGCGTGCAGGGCGTCGTTTTCGAGAAATTGCAGCAGGTTATCGAACGAGACATACAGCGCGTGCAGCAGCGCGTCGGTCGTCACCCAGTAGCTGTGTCCGCTTTCCGGGTCCCAGTTGTTGTCCCACCGGTAGGCATCCTCAAACTGGTCCATGCCACCGGGCACGACGACAAAGCCATTTTGTGCCAGCAGGTCCAGCTGGGCCTCGCTCAGGTTCAGTTCATCGACAAACCGCACTTCGCTCAGGTCAAATGGCCCGGCGGGGAAATCTGTCCCCTGATAGGTTTCCGGCAGGGTGATCGGCAGCGGATCGGGCGGGGTGTAATAACTCCCCATATCCGTCAGAAATGCGTCCCAATCCCACTGGATGAAGTCGGTTGCCAGCGTTTCGGGGTTATCCGCCAGCAGCACCGGCGACAAATCGATAGCGGGCAGCGGTGCCAGCGTGGGCACGGCGGCCAGATCAACCGGTTCGACGAGGTAATCGCGGTTCGTGCTTTCGGCAATCCACCCACTCAGGCCGAACTGTTCAATCTGCCACCAGTTGAGGTTATCCACACACTGCGGCCCCTCGACCACATGAAAACCCTCGCCATTGGCCAGTTGAATGATCTCGTCACCGTTCAGGCCCGGTGTGGCGCGCAGGTTGAGGAAAAACCCGGTGTCGATCGTCACGCGTCCCTGCTGGCCTGCGATCAGTCGCGGTGGCAGGGCATTGCCACAGGCTGCCGAGTCCTGGGCTGCTGCCGGAATCGTCACCATGCATAAGATCAAGAAAACGCATAAAAACGTGCGCATCGTTATTCCCCCTGAATGCAAATACTTTCCCGTATTCATCATAATGCGATTTGGTGTACATCATGGCCTGTGAATGTAAGGTGACTGCCTGACGAACAGCATACGGGGTGTCGTAGTTCTTTGGAGATAAAATTGTGAAATTACTGTGAATAAATTGTATTTTACTTGACTTATGTTATCTAAATATCTATACATCTAATTAATATAAATAATTACTAAATTGAAAGGGATAGCATGCGCCTTGCTTCGGTTTCTGTAGAGAACTTTCGATCGATACGGAAATGTGAAATAAAGTTGCCAGATTTTACGTCATTAATTGGTCCAAATAATTCAGGCAAATCAACAATTTTGCGGGCAATTGAGATATTTCTTAACCAAATAAAGCCAGAACTAGATGACTGGCATAAGGTAGATAAAGTTAAATCGATCGAGAAACCTATTATTATCGAGGGCATATTTCTAGATATACAATCCTGGGAACGAAATGTTTCCGGTATAGCGGGAATTGTTTATAACAATCAAGTTCGTTTGCGTTTAGTAGCGGAACGAAAAAGCGATGACAAATCCGGTGAAGAAAAGGTTCATATAAAATACGAAGCATTTTCAAAAGAGGAGCATATTACCGGATGGGAAAAGAATTGGGGACAGCTTAGTCCTGAAATCAAAAAAATTGCTGCCGAAGCAGGAATAGATGGAACCAAATGGAGAAATGAAGCAAATAAAGAAACTGTAAAACAACATATACGGGATAATTATCCCGAGATGATTCAACTTGGAGATGAGAAATGGTCTAGCGAACACATTAGTATAGATGCTGCATTAAAACAGGCTCTTCCTAAAGCTGTTCTAATCCCTGCAGTTAAAGACGCAACCGATGATACTAAGCCTACTGCTAGATCATCTTTTGGTCTTCTTCTTTCACAAGTTATAGTACCTGCAATTGAGGCCTCGACAGAATTTACCAACCTGAAACAAGCTGTTAATGCATTATCCGCACGTATTCGAGGAGAGGACGACCAACAACTTGAGCAAGTAAAGGAACTCATGGAAGAGTTATCACATCGTATGTCCTCTATTATTGAAGCCCAAGTAATTGTAAATTTAGAACCTCCTGACACAAATAAATTCTTGGGGTCTAGTACTTCAATTCGTTTGGATGATGGAATTGAAACACCAATTTCGATGCAAGGCCATGGAGTACAGCGTTCCTTAGTATTTGCGCTATTAGAGGTATTGGCAAAACGGGAGGCGCAAATACTTAAAGAAGATGGTACACCCCCACAACAAAGGTCAACGGTACTTCTTTTTGAAGAACCTGAACTTTATATGCATCCGCACTTAATGCGCCGACTAAAAAATGCCTTAAAAAGTATTTCTAATAGTGATAACTGGCAAGTCATTCTCAGTACACATTCTCCTTTTCTATTAGATGTTGCTAGCGATCCGACATCACTCATAATTATGAGGAAAGATGAGGAATGTAGAACAAATAAAGGTAATCAACTCAAGAAGGATCCCTTTTTAGCGGGTCTTGAATACGATGAAAGATCTGCTTTACGCGCTGCGCTCGATTTCCATCCGACGGTTGCTGAAGCATTTTTTGCAGAACGTGTTGTTCTTGTTGAGGGTGATACGGAAATGGCAGTTTTTCGCCATCACGATCAATTACTAGAACTAACAGGTATTGACAAAAGAAAAAGTGACCTTACGACAATTGTTTCTTGCGGTGGTAAGTGGACTATACCTGCTATGGCGAGGTTGCTGGCGAGTTTTGGCGTACCATTTCGCATACTCCATGATTGTGATCGTAAGGAGTTAAGCGATGAGGAGCTAGCTAGCACGCGTAGTTTACACCCTTTTCGTGCTAACAAGTGCATTTCCGAAGCTGCGAATGGCGCAGCAATTTACGTAGTCGACGATTGCTTCGAGCATTTATTGTGGAATGATATATCATCCATACCAGCTTCAAGCGGAAGTGGAAAACCATATAATGCGTGGTGCAGAATTAAGGAGCTTTGCGATGGCTATAAGAATATGGATCATGCGCCTAAGTTAAGGGAAGTAGTGCAATTTGCTTTTAACTGGTAATGGTGTAAACAATTGCCATATTCCTCTGTCTCTCTCTACAATGTCTAGGTTATCAAGTAAGGGAGATGAACATGGATATTTTGCTGATTGGCGGGCCGAAGTTTGTCGGGCGCGGCCTGATCGACGCGGCGCTGGCTGCCGGCCACACGCTGACGATGTTCAACCGGGGCCAGACCAACCCGGATCTGTACCCGCAGGTCGAGAAATTGCGCGGTGATCGTGATGGCCAGCTGGATGCACTCAAGGGCCGCACGTGGGATGCCGTCGTCGATACCAGCGGTTATCTGCCCCGCGTGGTGCGCCAGACTGCCGACCTGCTGGCAGATGCCGTGGGGCGCTATGTGTTTATCTCCTCCATTTCGGTTTATGAGGACCCGGCAGGCGCGGCGGAAGATGCGCCACTGATCGCCCTGGAGGATGAAACCACCGAGGATATTGCCAGCGCCTATGGCGGCCTGAAGGTGCTGTGCGAACGCGCTGTGCAGGAAGTGTTCGGCGAGCGCGCCACCATCATTCGCCCCGGCATCATCGTTGGCCCGCACGACCCGACCGACCGCTTTACCTACTGGCCAGTGCGTGTGGAACAGGGCGGCGATGTGCTGGCCCCGGCTAGCCCGGATTACCCGGTGCAGGTGATTGACGTGCGTGATCTGGCGGCGTGGACGGTGAAGCTGATCGAAGTGGACACAGGGGGTGTCTTTAACGCGACCGGGCCGGAGCAACCGGTGTCCTTTGGTACGCTGCTGGAAACCTGCCGCATCGTCACGGGCAGCGATGCCCGTTTTGTGTGGGCGGGTGCGGACTTTCTGCGCGAACAAGCGGTGTCGCCCTGGTCAGACCTGCCGCTGTGGCTGCCGGATACGCTGTGGGGGACGGCGGATGTCAGCCGGGCACAGGCTGCCGGTTTGCGCTATCGCCCGCTGGAACAGATCATCCACGATACGCTGAATTGGGTACATCATGAACGTGGCCCCGAACCTCTCAAGGCCGGGCTGAAACCGCAGCGCGAGGCGGACCTGCTGGCAGCGTGGCAGGCGGACGCGTAGCTTATACACCCAGGCGTTCAAGCATTGCTTCCAGCGGCACATAGCTTTCAAATTCGGTCGCCAGCGTGGGGTCCGGGCAGGTGTGTTCATAGCGGTTCAACCACAATGCCCGGATGCCTAATGCGGTCGCTCCGATCACATCTGATTGCCATGAATCGCCGACCATCACCGTGTCCTGTGGTTCGCAGTTCAGGCGGTTCAGGGCCATATGAAACATCGTCGGGTCCGGCTTGGGGACGCCTGCTTCTTCCGATGAAATCATCACATCGACATAGGCTTCCAGGTCACACTGTTTCAGCTTGGCGACCTGTTCGGCCAGCAGATGATTGGTGAGCACGCCGATTTGCAGGTGCGCGGCACGCAGATAGTCCAGCAGCGGGATGACACCGTCGACCGGTCGCTGGGCCGTGCGGTAAGCCTCCGCCTGAAACTGGGCCACCTCATCCAACTGGTCATCCGGTAACGGGGCATCGCAGGCGAGGAAAATCTGCCGGAAGCGTTCGCGCCGGGCCTCTGGCAGCGACAGTGTGCCCGCCAGCACCTGCGCGTGCAGCACGTCGAGCCACTGGACATACAGCTTTTCGATGTCGGCAAAGGACTTGTGTTGCAAGGCCGGGTACTGTGTCTGAAGGGCGGCGATGCTGGTGCGGTAGCAGTGCTGATGATCGACCAGCGTGTCATCAAGGTCAAACAGAATGGCTTTCATGTGCGGCGGGCCTGGTAGGTGATGATGTCGTGCTGCGTGATGACCGACAGCGGTGCGGGCAGGTTGTCCAGCGTAAACCAGCCAATGGCGGAACATTTGCCGGGTTCCATGATTTGCGGTTCGCCGCTGATGTGGCGGGCCAGATAGGTGGGCGATATCCAGTGCTGGCCTTCGTCGGGCAGGATATGGTCATCGACGCCCAGCAGTTCTGTCACTTCGATGACCATGCCATATTCTTCGAGAAATTCCCGCCGGATAGCATCGACCAGCTTTTCGCCATAGTCCACGCCGCCGCCGGGGAACTCCCACGTGCCGCGTTCGTTTTTGGCCTTCGGGCCGCGCTGCGAGAGGAAGACTTCCCCCCGTTCATTAAAGACCATCGCGCCCACGCCGACGCCGATGACATCAAATCCTGCCCGGACGGTCATGACTCTTGCCCTGTGTGGTTTGCTTTACGAAATATGCTGCACAGTATACCGCAGTTCAACCACCCCTTGCGGAAAGGTCCGGGTGTCGGTGAGGGTGACAGCCTGGATGCTATTCAGTTCGGCGAACAGCGGAATACCCTTGCCCAGCATCACCGGCATGACAAAAATGCGATAGCTGTCGATCAGGTCCTGTTCGACAAATGCTTTGATGAGCTGTGCCCCGCCCACGAAGAAAATGTCCTTGTCCGTTTCCGCCTTGATGGTCTGCACCAGCGCGCCGAAATCGCCCTCAACCCGGCGTACATCGGCGTCGGGGTGTTCGGCCAGCGGCTGGCTGGTCACGACGTAGGATGGCAGATTCTGGTAAGACCATTCGCCGAAGCCCAGTACCTGCCGGTACGTCTTGCCGCCCATGATGACCGCGCCGACGGTGTCCTGAAAGGCGCTGTAGCCAAAGTCCTCACCACCACCATCGTTAAACTGGTCCAGCCATGCAACGCCGCCATCTTCGGTCGCGATATACCCATCCAGACTCGTTGCAATATACAGCACCACATTGCCCATCGTATCCTCCTGATATGCACATCGAGCATTCACTATAGCGGCAATACCTGACACGCATTGTCAGCTATACAGATCAGCTTAGACGGATGCTGGTTTTAGATGAATGGGTTGGCGTTAGAAATCGGCTTTGGCGGCGACAGCGAAAACTTCGCGCTCGAAGAACCAGCGGAATGGTGGCAGATCGAACGCCACTTTGCGCAGCGCGGCCAGCACCGATGATTCAGACCGGTTTTGCGGCGGACTATCGAGCCAGACCTTGCCTTTAAACCCGGCTTTGCGCAATGCCTGATTCATACTGAGAAGCGATTGTTCGTTGACGTGAACGTGCTCGTTGACGTTGACCAGAAACTGGCGGGGGTCTTTGGGGTATTTATCGCCTTCGCCCATGATGGTGCGGAACAGGCGCACGACCGGGTAAGCGTAGCGGTCATACCAGATATTGGGGGCGGTGTGGATGATAAAACGGCCATCAGGCTTGAGCACGCGGTGAACTTCCAGCATGGCTTGGTGCAGTTCCCACGGGTGCAGATGCTCGACCACATCGAACATGAGCACGCGGTCAAATGCGCCGGTTGGGAAGGGCAGCTTTTTCGCGTCGGCCTGTGCTACGGCGGTTCTGCCGGGGGTGATGCCGGCCAGCGGCTGAATGACCCGCTGCGACATATTGACCGCGACCGCCGCGTAATCGATGCCGTATGCATCAGCGCCGAGCTGGGCACAATGCCGCAGGATTTCGCCGCGCCCGCAACCCACATCCAGCACCTGCATACCGGGTGTTACCTCGGCCAGCTCGAAAGCCGCTGCCAGCCGCCGCGAAAGATGCTCACCTTCACTGGTATTAAATTCGTCGTAACCTTCACAGGCTGTGCGAAAGTATTCTTCCGTATAAAGCGTTGAAGGGACTGGTTGTTGCTCGCGTTCTTTTTCCGCCACTGATTGCCTGCCCGAATGAATGGGGTATTTCCTGTCAGGATTATACCCCGTGACTCAGTGACGACAAGGTAAAGACTTGTCTATAATCGGCAATCCGGAGGGTTTACAGGCCCAGCCGCTGGATAAACGCATCCAGCCGGGCAGATGCTTGCCCAACCACGACCGGACCATGACCGAACAGCATCATCTGCGGTTGCAGCCCTTGCAGTTTTTTGACGGAGCGTTTGTTTTCTTCCATATCGACGGTTGCCATCGGCAGCGGCAGGGTCATGCGGTTAAACACGTTAAAAATGACATCGCCCACGATCAGCAGGCGCTGCTCTGGCTGCCAGAACGAGATGTGACCGGGAGCATGGCCGGGGGTGTCGATCACCTGCAAGCCACCCAGCACGGGCAAGGTGTCGCCTTCGGCGGTGGTGTGGCTGACCGGCACCGGCACAACAGATGGGGTCGGGAATCGCAGGCCATCGGGTTTGCCCGGCACAGGTATATCGCCTTCCATGACCGGCTTTTCCTTCGGGTGACACCAGACTTCGGCACCGGTGGCCTCGTGCAGCGGCTTTAACCCGCCGACATGGTCCGGATGCACATGGGTGAGCAGGATGCGTTTGACGTTGGTGGGCTGGTGCCCGGCGGCTTGCAGTTGCGCCAGGATTTTTTCACCTGCCCCACTCATGCCGCTGTCGACAATGGTCAGACCCTCATCGTCTTGCAGGAGGTAGACGCGCCCCATGATGAGGCCGGTAAACGTGTAGACATTCGGGACAATTTGCTGCATGGTGAAATCGCCTCCGTTTAATTGTCTGCTGCTGCGGTTCCCAGGCTAAAGGCCGGGGTGGGTGTGTTGGTATGCGTCGGGATCGGTGTATGGGTCGGTGTGTTTGTGGGCGTCGGCGTATTGGTCGGCGTAGGTGTGCGGGACGGCACGCGAATCGCAAACACTTCCAGATTATCGCAGCTACCTTCCAGCCGGGTGACGCTGGCCGCGACCCAACCAACCCGGCCACCCACTTCAACCCGATACCAGTCCGATGGATTGTCGCGCCCGCTGACGTTGAAACGCTGCCCCGGTTCGAGCGCCGCAAACGGGTGGAACACGGCGGATGGCCCCTCGCGCACGTTGACGGGCAGCGGTGTATCCGGCGTGATGATGCAGGTTGTTTCGGTTGCGCCGGGCACGGCGATGGTTGGGGTGCTCAAGGCAGGTGGTGGCGGCGTCTGTGCAGGTGATGTTGCTGGCGCGGGTCCGCCTGCCGGTTCGAGAACATCCACCAACAGGATAATCTGTCCGCTGACGCTGTCCGTGCTCCATAGTTCCAGACGGTACTGGCCATCAATCGGGATAACGGCGACGGCTTCGAGTGTCAGGCCATGCGCCGGATTGCCCATGTACTGAAGAATCTCCCCATCTGCGGTGTAGATGGTAAAGATCGGGAATAAGCCCGGCGTAATGCTGGCCAGTTGCAGGTTGAGCCGCTGGCCAGCGCTGGCGTCAAACACCAGGCTGGGGGCCTGCGCGTCGGCGTTGATCGTCACCGATGTGGGCTGGCCGAGCCGCAAAGCATCCTGTGCCCTGACCGTCATGGCACTGACCAATAGCATGATGAGCAGCACGCACCTGACCATAACACCTCTCTGGAATTTCGCCGGACCCATCAACCATACCACGCGCCCGAACAGAAGTCTAAAAACAGCAAGAGCGCACGGGGTGTGCGCTCCTGCGGGTAAAGGCTGTGATGGTGTGGTGCTTACTGAATCTCGAAGTACCACATGGGCGAACCAAATGACCCTGTGTTGCCGAATTTGTCGATCGACATGACACGTATATAGTAGGTACCAGGTGCCAGATCCATTGGCACTTTATAGCTGGTCTTGTTCGTCATCGCGTCGACATCCGGGCTGCCAAAGCCGCTGTCCGTATCCACCTGAACCACATAGTTGGATGCACCAGGTACGGATTTCCATTTGATGGTTGGCCGCGGGTTGGTCGTAATGGACTCATATTTCGGTGCCGTTACCAGCGGGGCGGGCGGGCCTGCCGTGTCAATGGTGATGGTGCGGGCCGCGCTCCACTTGCCGAGCTGGTTGCCACTGCGCGGACGAACCCGCCAGTACCACTTGCCATTCGGCAGCGAAAGCGCGGTGGACGTGCCGTTTTCAGTAAAGTAGAACGGCGGATTTTTGAAACCAGCCTCGGTATCAAACTGAATATCGTAGGCGGTCGCGTTGGCAACGGCGGTCCATTCGTAAGTCAGCAGCGGGTTGATGGAGGTGACTTTGTTGCCGGGCTGCACAAGCTGTGGTTTGGCGGTGACCTTCGGGGTGCCGCTGTAGCCATACACCACCACCTGCCAGTTCTGGAAGATGCCGGTATCGCCCTGGAAACGGTCATTGACCTGAATTTTCCAGTTGCCGCTGGCGCTCTCACCCCAGTTGCGCACCGTCATGAAGCGCCAGTTCACATAGCCGTTGACGCTGTTGTCGTAGAAACGTGGCGCCATCAGGGTGCTGCTGGTGCCGGATGGTGCGGTCAGGATGACTTCAATATCGCCGCGCCAGGTGTGGGTGGCATTGAAGACGACCTCAACATGCTCGATGACGAAGTTCGGGTCGGGCACGTTCAGGTTGAGGGTGGTGGTGATACCCTTCTTGGTGTTGTCGGGGATCGCTGTGTTGACCACCGTGACCGGCGAACTGTAAGACTGCTCTGCCGGGACATTGACCCAGTGGCGTGCCAGATCAACCGCTGCGGATGCGTTCACATGGCCGAAACCATAGTTGTGGTTGATGTTGTAGCCCGCTTTATTTTTCTTCCAGTCGCTGTTGCCGTTGTCCACTTTGACCGCGGTGTTGACCAGAATGTGCTGGACATCACGCCAGCCCAGATTCGGGTTGGCTTCCAGAATCATGGCGACCACGCCGGATACCAGCGGCGTCGCAGATGACGTGCCGCCGAAATCGCCCGTGCAGTCACTGGCGCTGTAGCCATCGCCGCCCAGCAAGTCGGTCGTATAGATGCCGGATGTGCCACCATTACTCAGAGCAGTGACGAGCAGCGGCGCACCGGGTTCGCTGTACCACGAGTATTTGCCCTTGTTGGTCAGCGCAGCCACCGCGATCACATAGCGGGAGTTGGCGTAGTTGTCGGCGTTGACGTTATCGAAGTATTCCCGGCCATTGCCGCCCGCCCAGACATAGACATTGCCCAGGCCGCCACGTCCGTTGGTCACGCCATTCAGCAGGGCTGCCAGCGCCAGGGGCCGGTTCCAGCCAGGATCGAGGCCCGGTGTGCCCGGACTATCGAAGCCCAGCCAGTTGCCGCTGTCGATGGGGCCCCAGCTGTTGCTGTAGATGTCGTTGGTGTTCGGCAGGTAGTTGAGCGCGCTGGCTTCGTTGGCGTCGGTTGTCAGGCCGCTTAGCAGGCGAATACCGGCGAGGTCGGCGTTGAAAGCCGCACCCACGCCGCATACGCCGTTCACGCCCGCCGCCGCGACACCACCCGCTGATGTGCCGTGTCCATTGCCGATGGTCGGCAGCGGATCGGTGTCATTGCTCACAAAGTCGTAGCTGCCGCTGGATGCGTAGTTGGTCGCAATATCCGGGTGCGTGTACTGCAAGCCATCATCGACGATGGCGATCTGCACGCCATCCCCGTCATAGCCCAACCCCCATGCCTGGGCGACCTGCGTGTCCAGACCCTTCTTACTGCCGAACTGGCCGGTGTTGGCCAGATGCCACTGCGATGGGAATGTGGGTTCGTTCGGGTGCCAGGGCGATGTCACTGACAGGATATTGGCGGCCCACAGCAGACAGTCGTTTCCAGAGTCGATGGTCACGGTGCTGGGGGCGACGATAGGTTTGAAGGAGGTTACATTATAGGTACGCGTGTCCCAGTAGTTGCCGAGCGCACCTTTCCAGATATTCTTGCCCAGATTCTTGCCGTTGAAGGTACTGACGCCATCCTGGAATGACTGGCCATCACCCACCAGCATAATCAGCTTGGCGTTTTTCAGCGGGTCGCTGGCGATGAAGTTGCTGAAGGTGTTGGTTATGACGGTATTGAAGCCCGGTGCCGTGACCGCACCATCGTTGATCACAATCTGCTTGTAGGGCAGCTTGGGCGATTCGTAGATGACCACCAGCGTTGCGCCCTGGCTGTCAGTGAATGGGCTGCCCCACAGGTAACCGCCGGGTGGTGCAAAGTTGGGCAGGCCGCCCACGACGTACTTGCCATTGCCGCTGATGAGGCTGGTGACATCGGCACGGTAGACGTAGTTTTCTTCGTTTTCTTCGGTCCCCCAGCAGGTCGTGCCGCCGGTGCCGATCAGCGTCCCCGCAACCGCCGTATTATTGAGCAGGGCAGTCGAGTAGCCGTTGGTGTAGCCGATATTGGCCCAGTACAGAAATGCCTGCCTGACGGTCGCGTCGGATGGGATACCCTTCAGGTTGATCTCGCCCGAACCCCGGTTACGTGTGCCGACACCGGCAGCGACCACATCGCCATTCAGGGCAATCAGCAGCGACTGGCCCAGGGTGCCATTACCGTTGCGGTAGATCGTGGCGATGGTTGGGTTGGTGATAGCACCCGCGCTACCGGGTCCGGTGCCTGTTTCGCGGATGACCTCGGCCTGCGCGTTGATGTCCGGCTCCAGAATGTCTTCAGCCTCGAAAATGGCTGCTGGTTCTGGTCCGCCTTCCAGCTCGGGTGTTTCTTCTTCATCCTGCGCGGCGTTGACGCTGATACGTTTGGCAGGTTCGACGCCATATTGTTGTTCGTACCACACCACCGCGCTGCTATCGCTGAGGGTGGATGATGCACTTTGCGCCGCCGCCAGTGACAGGTCTGTTTCCGGCTTGCGCAGCAGGTAGGTATTGGGCAGTTCGCCAACCGGGCCGATATATTCGAAGCCCAGTGTCGCTGCGAAAGCCTGCGGGTTGACGCCCGGTTCGAGAATGACCGCCCATAAATCGGTCAGCGCACCTGCGTTTTCCTGCGAGGCCAGCAGCGCCAGTTTTTCCGGTGAGGTGACAACCGGTTCTTCCGTCACTTCGGGGGTTGCTTCTTCCGTGACTTCGATTTCGGTTGGTGCGGCTGTCGGTTGTGGTGTCGGCAGCAGGAACAGTTCCCCAACCGGGACACGGATTTCAATGGAATCGACCAGAATTTGGGCGAGTGGGTTGTCACCGGCGCTGCCAAAATAGACGGCACCGGGCGGCAGCGTCACGTCATCATGGGTGGTGATGAGGGTGGCACCGTCGACAGCCACGCGCAGCACCCCGTTCATGGCCGACAGGCGCACGGTATGCCATTCGTCAAGCGCAAACGGCTCGATTTTGGCTGACCCGAAAGCGAGTGCGCCCCGGTACAGCGTGACATCACCGTCAGCCGTGACGCGCGCCTCGTAGCTGGCGACACTGCTTTTCTGGACGCCAACGACGAATATGCCGCTGTCCAGGCTGAAACGGGCTTCGACTGCTGCATTCATAACGGGGATATAGGCGGCCAGCGCATTGGTTTGGACGGCGCCAATGGAGACCACTCCGCTGCCATCATCGGCAGTGGTCAGCACCCAGCCGGGGTCGAGTGTCCAGTAATTGTCCGGGCCATCAAATGTGCTGCTCAGGGCCAGCGCCAGTTCCGGTTCTGACGGATAATCCGTCGCCGTTGGCTCTACAGTGGCCGTTGCGGTAGCGAGGGGTGTTTCAGTGGGGACGGTGACCTCGTCCGTCACTTCCGGTGTGACCTCCGCTGTGGTTTCCGCCACAGGCGTCTCGGTCGGCACAACGGGTGTGTGCGATGGTTCGACAACAGGGGTGCTCGTAGGCTGTTCGGTGGGAACAGCGGTGGGCGGCAGTGGTGTCGCGGTTGGTTCGATAGTCGGCTCGACCTGGACTTCGGGTGTGGTCTCTGCTTCAGAGTCTTCCTGAGCAAACACACCAGAAAACAGGCCGACGAATAAAAGGCAGCATAAAAAGAGGGCTAAACCCCGTGAACGGGAGTACATGTGGTTTGCATTCCTCCAAATAACAAGACCTGTCCGAAGACAGGCCACCCCCACAACATGATAATGTGTTTGTTACGCGCATTATACTGCTAAACTTGTCACAATTTGTATATACGTTGATGATAGATTTACTAAATAAGGTATCACGAACTCACAAGTATCTGGATGAACATCAGGGACCACCTGACTCTGGCGCCAACTTATGCTAAAACTAAACCGTAACCTTTTTGAGACCCCAGCGATAATTATGGTAACGTGTGCAGCCCAGGGCATGACGAACAGGAGACGCACCGGTGGAGCGCGTTGAAGAACAGCGCTTGTTGCAGCAGGCGCAGCGCGGCGACACCGACGCATTTGCTGCGCTGTATCGAGCGCATGTACAGGCGATCTACCGGTATGTGGCGCACCGCGTCAACGATGCGCATCTGGCCGAAGACCTGACGGGCGATGTTTTTACGAAAGCCTTGCAGGGGTTGGACCGCTATCAGGATCAGGGGAAACCGTTCGTCGCCTGGCTGTATCGTATCGCACACGCGCGTGTGATCGACCACTACCGGCGTATCGGGCGACGGCCCGCCGAAAGCGATCTGGAAGCGGAACCGCTGCCTGTGATCCCGGATATGGATGCCCCCATGCTGCGGCGCGAAGCAGCCAGAACCCTACGTGCAGCCATTGCGGAACTGACCGATGACCAGCAGCAGGTGATTATCCTGCGGTTTATTGAAGGGCATCGTATCGAGACGATTGCGGGGCTGATGGGCAAGCAGCCGAATGCGGTCAAGCAGTTGCAGCATCGGGCGCTGCGCACGCTGGCGAGCCGGTTGGCACGGACCGGGTTCGACATTGAGTCGATACTGACGGGAATCTGATGGACGACAGCACGTTCCAAAACATCCTCGATGAATGCCTTGATGCGGTGCTGTCTGGCGAACGCACGATTGCCGATTGTCTGGCCCTCTACCCGGATGCGGCTGATGAATTGCAGCCTGCCCTGCAAGTCGGCCTGCTGACGAGCAAACTGAAAAAACCGGCTATGAGCAGCGGCAGCGTGGACGCGCTGGAAATGCGGCTGCGCGGACAGATGCAGGCAGCGCGTAAACCGGTAACGCCGGCCTGGTATGCGCCCCTCAGCCGGGTGGCGGCGATGCTGGCGCTTGTGTTTCTGCTGGCATTGGGGACTGGTGGTACGGCGGTGGCGGCATCGGCCAACAGCCTGCCCGGTGACACCTTATACGGAGTCAAGCGCCTGTGGGAGACGATCATCCTGGCGCTGTCGTCCTTGTTTGATAGTGCCGATGATGTCTGGCTGCATCTGGCGCAGATGCGGCTGGAAGAAGCCGAAGACCTGGCCGAACAGGGGCTGCTGTATCGCAATGTGTTGATCGACCTGTACGAATCGACCGCCAAGGCGATGGTGCTGGCCGATGAACAGACCGCCCCGCAGGTACTGGCATTCCTGACCACCGCCGAAACGCGCTTGCTCAATTTGCCGACGACTGCCGCAACCGAGCCTGTGCGTCGTGATTTGCTGATGCTGGTGGTGCCGCCGCCGGATCACGTCCTGCGCCTGCCTGCCGCCAATCGGCCACCCAGCCTCGATGGGGTGGTGATGACCTTAACATCGTCGCCCACGCCGACATCAACGGCGACCCCCACGCTAATTCCGACGGCAACGGCGACGCATACATCGACGCGCCTGTTCAATGAGCCACAGCCGGTCACTCAACCGCCTTCGCCGACAGCCACCTCGCGTGTTCCGGCAACCGCGACGGATACGCCGATTCCTTCACCCACCCGCCGGCCCACCATCACACCCACCAGGACGCCAACCGCCACCTGGACAGCGCTGCCGCTGCCTGTGCTGCCAACGGTTCAGGAAGCCGAAGAAGGCTCCTCTTCGATTATCCGCCCGTCAGCCACCCCTGAACCACCCGCGCTCAACCCGACGGTGCGCTACCGGGATACACAGGCAGCTGTATACGCGACCCAGACCCGGCAGGCCCAGGTTACCGAAGAAGCTCAACCTTGACCCATGTTGGGGCGATTCACGCATCGCCCCTGTCGATCTTCTGCTGATGCTTTAGCGAGCCGGTGCCGATTCGGTTTCTTTTGTCTCGATCCATGCCGCCATCGTATCCAGCGCCAGCCCCATATTGCCTACCTGACAATGATTCTGGGCCTGGTCGGCGCGGGTGAAGATGCGCTCGGTGATGGACCGGGCATGGGTGAGCGCCTCGACCTGAAGCCGGTGCATTTTCAGCGGGATAAAATGATCTTCCGCACCAGTCAGGATCAACACGTCCTGCGTCACCAGCCCGGACTTGAGATTGTCCGCGTTGAACTCAAGCAGTTTATCCGACGCCTCGCTGACCGAATGTGTCTTGGTCATGTACATCAGATTATCGATGCCCCATTTTTCCTGCGGGCGCATCTTCATCTTCCACTCGGACATGACGTTCATTAATGTGCGATGTTTCATCAGCCAACGGGCAAAGTTCTCGACTGCTGGCGGCGGAATCTTCATGTAATCGTAGGCGATGCTCGATGCAATCACCCGGCTGATACGCGGTTCGTAAGCCGCCGCCCGGAAGCATAACCAGCCGCCCATCGAAATTCCGATCCAGGTGACATCGTTCAGGTTGAAGTAGTCGAGGATGGCCTTGGCCGGTTTCTCCCAGCGGAAGTCCATCGGCAGCTGGTGCTCTTTCAACGCGCCACCCTGACCCGGTCCATCGAACATGATGACTTCGTAGCCGCGATGCGCAAAATAGGTCCCCAGCGAGTACAGCTCCTCGATGAACGAGTCGAACCCGCCATGCAGGACAATCGTGCCGCGCGGCGCTTCGGTCTGGGCAGGCAGGCGCAGGCCGGGCAGCGACACATCGCCATACGGCACCGTAAAGCGCTCGAAGGGTTCATCCACGAACAGCTGGTTGTAGAACAGGTCGCTGAACGTGCGGTACAGCGCCAGCTTGTCCGGGTCGGTGGGGTGCGTGAAGAACTCTGCCGCCCGGTAGAAGAACGTGCCGTTCATCAGGCGACCTTCCGCCAGCGCTTTGTCCGCCTGCCGTACCATCTCGGCTTTCCAGTCACGCATGCCCTTGATGTTCCGGCCTGCTTCACGCATATCTTCCAGCCGCGAGTAGCCCAGCGAATACCAGCGGTTCAGCTGATAGTCGATGATCTTGGTTTTGTGCATCGTGTGATAGCCGACGGGAAATTCGAATGTCTTCATGACCCACCACTCCTTACTGACAGTCACGGCAGGACGAAAATTTATTTGCCGTTTGCCAAACCCGACTTGATAAAGTCGATCAGGTAATTCAACTCTTCTTCAAATGCGTCCGCCGCGTTCAGGTCGGTGATATCGGCGGCGTGGGTGAACAGGTAACCGATGACCTTCTTGATAAAGGGCAGCGGCAGGTCGTCACGGAAATCGCCGTTCTGGTATCCGCGCTCGATCAGTTGATCGATGACCGTGTTGTCCTCGAAGTTGTAGGCCGCCAGCGCCTTTTTGTAGATGGCGTTGCCTTTTTCCCGCAGGAAGCTCTCCGAAAACCGGTTGATCGCCGGGTACTGCCGGGCGAACGCCAGCCCATAGCGCATCTGGGTTTTGAAGATGCCGAAAATATCCTGCTGAAAATCCTCCGGCTGCATCACCGACGTCAGAAACGCTTTTTTCTGTTCGATCAGTACGCCGATCAGCGCCAGATACAGCCCTTCTTTATTGGTGAAGTGATAATAGAACTGGCCTTTGCTCATGCTGGCCGCGTTCAGAATCACGTTAATCGACGCCTGCTCGTAACCCTTGTCGGTAAACTCCGCCAATGCTGCCTCGAACAGTTCCTGACTATGGTCGAAGGACCGGGCGAAACCGGGTGTTTCGGATGGATTTGCTTGGTGCATTCTCCCCTCTCAATCTACAGAATATATTTTAGACCAATAGGTCTAGACTGTCAAGTCTAATTGAATCTGAATCGTGCTCAATCAGGTGACATGGCAAAGGTTATTTTGATACAATATTATTCGTATAATGAAATTGGATACTGTGAAGCGATAAATGCTCTACAAAATGGCTGACTGGCTTAAGATCACGAAAATGGCTGACTGGCTTAAGATCACGTGAGGGTTATAGGATGATTCCTGCATCAATCACCGAACAAATACCTATTCGCACAGATCAACATGGTCGTCTACGCGTCGGTGACAGCAATGTCTTGCTGGATCTGCTTATCTACGCATTTAGGCTTGGTCATACGCCGGAGACGATTACGGAGCAATATCCTTCGCTTTCGCTAGATGATGTTTATCTGGCCCTTGGTTATTACCTGCGTCACCGTGAAGAAGTGGATGCGTATCTCAGTCAACAGGAATTAGAAGCAGAATCTGCTCGTCAGATGGATGAGGCACAACATCCGCCCGCGTTAACGCGTGAAATTTTACTGGCCCGCCTGGCTGCCAAACGAATACAAAGTGAAGGCTGATGCGGTTCCTCGCCGATGAGAATTTTAACAATGAAATTCTGCGGGGGCTGCGACGGCGCGTGCCGGATATTGATCTGACGCGAATTCAGGACACAGAACTTGCGGGTAAACCGGATACGCTGATTTTGGAGTGGGTCGCACAGCATAATTACATTGTTCTCTCGCATGATGTCAATACCATGCGGGGTTACTTTTACGAACGCTTAAATGCTGAACTGCCTGTGCCCGGCCTTTTTCTGGTCCATGAAATCAAATCTGTGGGCGCGGTTATCGAAACACTTGAATTGATTGTGCTTGCAAGCGATGATACAGACTGGATAGGCGAAATTCGCTATCTGCCTTTTTAATCCTCACTATCGAAATCTCTAGCCCACGTGTCGTGATCTGAGCGCATAATAATAAGAGCATATCGGGATCACTCAGGGACAGGTTACCTTGACGAACATTTCCACGCGTGAATGGACTCGCGTGTTTGTATACGCGGCGCTGCTGCTGCTCATCGTGTCGTTGCCTTATGCACTGGCATGGTCACAGGCAGGTGATGAAAGCGTCTTCAGCGGTTTTTTGTTCGGCGCGGATGACGGCAATTCCTATCTTGGCAAGATGCGGCTGGGGGCGCAGGGCGAGTGGAACTTCAGCCTGTTCTACACCGCCGAGGACCATGAGGGTGCGCCGCTGTTGTTCCTGCCATACATCATACCGGGGCAGATCGTCGGCCTGTTCATGGACGAAACCGATCCCGCGCTGACCGGGGTGCTGCTCGGCGTGTTTCATCTGATGCGGATTGTCTTCGGCGGGCTGCTGATCCTCGTGCTTTACCGGTTTATCGCGGCATTTATTGAAGATGTGGGATCGCGTTTTCTGGCGCTGGTGCTGGCGACGCTTGCCGGCGGATTGGGCTGGCTGCTGCTGGTGACCGGTTCTGCAGACCCGCCGCCAGAGTTTTTTATCCCCGAAGGATTCACGCTGCAAATTCTGCTCGGTCTGCCGCATCTGGCGTTGGCGCGTTCAGCGTTGCTGGGCGGTTTGCTACTGCTGATGGCCAGCCTGGGTTCGGCGCGCTGGCGGCAGCGGGCATTACTGGCCGGTGTTTGCTGGCTAATCGTCGGCGTGGCGGTGCCCTTCTATCTGGTGATTATTTACGCCATTCTGGGCGCGTGGGGGCTGGCGGCATGGGTGCGCTGGCGGCGCTTTCCGTTGATGCTGCTGCGCAGTGCTGTGTTGGCTGCTGCCCTGACTCTGCCGCTGTTTCTGTACAATTTTCTGGTCTTCAGCGCCAACCCGGTGTTTGCCCAGTGGTCAGCGCAGAACATCCTTCAGTCGCCGCCGCCGCTGCATTATGGGCTGGCTTATCTACCACTGGCATTGCTGGCGCTCATCGGTGCACGCGGCTTATGGCGCCGGGCCAGCTTTAATCATGTGCTGCTGATCGGCTGGCCGCTGATTGTGCCGGTACTGGTCTATCTGCCGATCAATGTCCAGCGGCGTCTGGCGGAGGCGGTCATTGTACCCCTGACCATTCTGGCGGTTATGGGCCTCAACGTCCTGGCCCAGCGCATCTCGCGGCGTGTACTGATCGGCGTCACGCTGGCGGCCACGCTCCCTGCCAGCCTCATCCTGCTCATGGGGGGCTATGTCACGGCGCTGGCTGGTCCGTCGTCGGTTGTCTATCCCGCCGCGCAGGTGATGGCGTTCGACTGGCTCAATGCGCATGCGTCACCGGGGGAGGTGGTGCTCGGTGCGTTCGAAACCGGCAATCGAATCCCGGCTTATACGCACTTGCGGGTTTATGTCGGGCACGGGCCGGAGACGCTTCACGCGGTTGCCAAGACTGCCGAGACGGTACGGTTTTACAACGGCGAAATGACCGCCACAGAACGCCGGGCGCTGTACGACGCCATGAACATCCGCTACATCTTTTATGGCGAAACGGAACGCGCACTGGCCGGGGACGCGGCGGATTGGCAGGCAGATCTCACCCGTGTTTATGATGCGGCAGGCTACGAAATCTTTGAAGTTCCGTCAGCGACCTAGCCGAAAGACACTCGACGGTGTTTAGCTGCCTTCGGCCAGTTCCGCGAAGATCATACGTCCGGTCGGCTTGTTGATCAGGCGGGTGACCGTGACGTTGACGGTGCGGTCCATATGCCGTTTGCCACCGGCGATCACGACCATCGTGCCGTCTTCGAGATAGCCCACGCCCTGATCCGGGTCCTTGCCTTCCTGAATGATGTGAATGGGGAAGGTTTCGCCGGGGATGTACACTGACCGTACGGCATTTGACAGCAGGTTGATGTTCAGTACGGTCACGTTCTGGGCTTCGGCCACCCGGTTTAGGTTATAATCGTTGGTGATAATGGGCGCATCCATCTGAATCGCCAGCATCACCAGTTTGTCATCGACTTCGTTGACGCCGTCGAAATCATCCTCGACAATACGCAGGGGAATGTCGTCATTGCGCTGTAGCTCGTTCAGTTTGGCCAGCCCGCGTCGTCCGCGATTACGGCGCAGCGGGTCGGATGAATCGGCAACCTGATGCAGTTCGGACAGTACAAAACGAGGTACGATCAGTGACCCGCCCAGAAAGCCTGTTTCGGCAATTTCAACGATGCGCCCGTCAATCAGCACGCTCGTATCCAGCAGCAGTTCGCGGTCTCCACTCATGACCAGGCTGCGCCGGGCGGTTTTCAGGCCCCACTGATCGCGCAGAAAAGTCCAGATTTCGCGCGACCGAACCGAGCAAATCGTCAGCCCCAGGTACGAGGCGGCAATCGTGACTGCGATTGGCAGCGTATGGCCGAGGGGACCTTCTATCAAGGACAGCGGATAAGTCGCCAGCAGCCCGATCAGCAAGCCCAGCAGCAGGCCTATTAATGCCATGAACAGGACGTCGATCGACATTTCGTTAATGATTTTGCTGATGAAGCGAACCGGTCGCACCGTGATCCAGGGGGTGATAATTAACCCGAACAACAGGCCGACCAGCGCAAAGGTGAAGGAGGTCACGATAGCTGGCAGTGCAAATGAAGCGGATGCATCAATGCCAATTCGTGCCCCCACCAGTGTAAAAATGAACATTCCAGCAATACGGAAGGCAAACTCCGACGATAACATGCCTGAACTCCCGATAATGACAGCCTACAGAATAAGGGGGCGTAAACTGCCTGACATATTGTATGAACAGCTTATGACGCGCTATAAGCATTATGCGCTTATTGTAAGGTTAACATGAGCAGTATGCAGCGTCAACGGAACGTTAATGGAAGTTACGGGGAGTTTATTGCGCCTTTGGCGAGCGGTTCGTTATAATTACAAATTGGTAACATCCAAAAACGTATGCAAGGTGGCGTTGCAAGTTAATCTTTAGTTTAATTTATATAATTCCTATTATTACTAAGGCAATCCAGCCCTGTTAACAAGGGATTGAAACCTATGAAAAAACGTTTGCTAACATTGTTTTGTCTGTTGAGCCTGCTGTTAGGCGTGTTTGCGATTCCCGCCTTTGCTGCCCCCGCCTTCCAGGGGACCTGTGGTGTGACCGGGTCGGCCTATCGTGACTTTAATGCCAGTGGGGATCGGGATGCGCTAGAACCCGGGGTCGCCGGTATTCAGGTAACGGCTTATGGTGCGAATGGGGGTGTCGTCGAAAACACAACCACCAACGCCGATGGCGACTACCAGTTTTCGCAGCTGCCAGCAGACGCCGAGGTCCGTATTGAATTCGCTGGACTGCCTTCCTATTTGGAATATGGCCCGGACGGTACGGGTTCGAGCACCAGCGTGGTGTTTGTCACCTGCGGTGAGAACGCCGGTACAATTGATCTGGCGGTGGCTAACCCCGGCCAGCATTGCTCCGGGACGCCAGACGTCATCACCACTTGCTTCCGCCTGGGGGATCAGTTTGTTGGGCCAAATGCAGGTAATTTGACCCTGTTGTCGGTGCCGTACACGGCAGGCAGCACGGATTTGACGCCGCCCAGCACCGCGCGTTTTGACGGTGGTGGCTCGACCCTGGCTGTGACTCAGGAAGTGGGTGCGATCTGGGGTGCTGCGCACCGGCGGCAGACCGGGGTCATTTACGTTGCGTCCTTTTTGAAGCGGCATGTCGGCTTTGGCCCAGAAGGGCCCGGCGCGATCTACCAGATTGATACGGCCAATGGCAATGCGGTCAGCCTCTTTACCACGCTGCCAGCATCAAACGCAGGTGAAGACCTGCACACCCCGAACACAGACCTCGATTCCTGGCTGGTCGATGCCGAGGCCTATGATCTGGTGGGTAAGCGTTCGCTCGGTGACCTGACCATGTCGGACGATGACAATACGTTGTATGCGGTTAACCTGGCCAATCGTCAGCTCTACGGTATCCCGGTGGATAATCCGGGGAGTCCCACAACCTACAATATTCCGACATCTCCGCCCGGCTGCCCTGCCGCGGGGGATGCCCGGCCCTTTGCGGTCGAGTTTTATGATGGTTTGGTCTATGTCGGCGTGACCTGTACAGCAGAGTCCACACCCAATAATCCGGGTAACCTGCGTGCTTACGTCTACAGCCTCAACCCCGCAGGCGGCGGGTTCAACCTGGAACTGAATATCGGTTTGGATTATCCACGTGGTTGTGCGGATGAATCTGACGATCCGAATTGCGAAACCGACTTTCCGGCAGACTGGAATCCCTGGACATCAGACTTTATCACGACCTATTCGGTGGTGAGTGGCGATATCTCCTTTGTCACCTACCCGCAACCCTGGTTAACATCGATTCAGTTTGATAACAACGGCGATATGATCCTCGGCCTGCGTGACCGTTTTGGCGATCAGACCGGTAACGCGACCTATGCCCCCACAACGGGCGGCCCGATCAACTATATCGGTTTTGGCCCTGGCGACATTTTGCGCGCGTGCCTGAACGGACCGAACAACTGGGTTCTGGAATCCAACGGCTCGTGCGGCGGCATCACCACCGGTGGTGTCAGCAACACAGGTGAAGGCCCCGGCAGCCCCGGCGGCGAGTATTACTTCGAGGATAATCTGGTCGATTTCCACGATGAGGATGCGATGGGGGCGCTGCTTCAGGTGCCCGGTCAGCCCAACGTGGTGGGAACGTTCTTCGATCCTATTCCGATCAACACCGAACTGGCGGACGCCGGTTTGCGCTGGATGAGTAATCAGGCCGGTACCGTCGAACAGGCTTACCGCATTTACAACGGCACCTTGCAGGGTATCGAGACCTTCGCCAAAGCCAACGGCCTGGGCGGTATCGAGGCGTTGTGCCCGCCGGCACCCGTCGAGATTGGTAACCGGGTGTGGTTTGACCTGAACCAGAATGGTATCCAGGACCCCGGTGAAGATCCTGCTGCGGGTGTGACGGTCAATCTGTATGATGCTTCCGGTAATCTGGTTGCATCGACCGTGACCAATGCGGCAGGTGAATACCTGTTCACCAGTGTGACGGACAGCATCCTGTTTAATACGGATTATGTTATCCGGCTGGATAACCCGGCAGATTACGCGCCGGGCGGGCCGCTGGCAGACTGGTTCCTCACCGATGACAACAACAGCGAAGACCTGCGCGACTCGGACGGGGAAATGGTCGATGGTTTTCCGACTATTGCCATGACGACCGGTGGACCGGGCGCGAACAATCACACGTATGACTTTGGCTTCGCGCAGGATCCTGTGGTCGACGATGACGACGATGGGACGCCGCCCCCACCAGGCACACCCACCGTTCCGACTAGTGATGACCCGAACGGCAGCTTTGTGGTATCCGGTGGGCTGCGTCTGGACAAGTCGGTGGACCGGCCATTCGCCCAACCCGGCGACACCGTGACCTGGACGATCAACGTTGAAAACAACAGCGGTGAAACGGTGACAGGCATTGTGGTGACAGACAGTGTGCCCGGCAGCTTGTCTATCGTGTCTGCTTCGGCATCGGCAGGGAACGTCTCGGTCAATGGTCAGAACATCAGCTTCAGTATCGGCAGCCTTGGCCCGGGCGATGGCGTGACGATCACGATTGTGACGCAGATCAATGCCAACCCCGACTCGCTGATCATCGATAACACCGCCTTCATGAACGGTGTTTCGGATACGGCGCGGGTGGTGCTGGCGGCTGTACTGGTGCGTACGGGTGAAACACCCTGGTGGCGCGGCCCGGCAATCGCCTTCAGCATGGGCGGTCTGGCGCTGGGCGCGGCCTTCGTCGTGCGGCGTCGGCAGTATTCAGCCGCGTAATACATCCATAACACACAAAAGGGCGACAGCACGTCGCCCTTTTTGATTCTGCCAATGTGATTGAAACCCCTATTCAACCGGCTCCCCATAAACAGCGATCTCCACCGCGCCGACATTGCCGCCGCTGCTGTCGGTGACATCGAAGCGCAGCGTTTCCGCCTCGAATGCCACATCAAAGGTATAGGGCTGGTTCGGGTCTGGCAGGCTGAAGGGGCCATACGTGTCGCCGCTGTCGGTGGTTACCGTGAATTCATAAATCTGGGCGGTGCCATCGCTCATGTAACGTGTCCAGAACTCGACCTGCTGGATAACCGACCGCTGCCCCAGCCTGATCTCCACCCACGCTTCATTGCCGTCGCCATCGGTCGACCAGGCGGTGTTCGGGCTGCCATCCAGCGCCCGCAGCACACCAAAACTGCCATCATCCGCCTGACCATTCCAGTTGCTGCTGACGCCCACGACTTCAGCGCCCCGTTCTGGCGAGAGTAGATTTTCAACCGGCTCGGCGTCCATAGCCGGGGTGGTAAACGTCATGGTTTCCGAGATGTAAATGGTGCCTTCTTCATCGACGCCCTGAACGCGGAAGTAATAAGTCGTTTCCGGCTCCAAGCCTGTGAGCAGCGGATTATGCTCTGAGTGGGTGCCGCCGGCCATATCCTGATCGAGCGTCAGCTGGCCGAATGCCTCGGTGGTGCCGTAGACCAGGGTGCAGGCAACCGGCACGCGGGTTTCAATGGGCAGGGTGGCGGTGCCATCGCTGGCGAAATTCTGGACGATCAGTTCGGTATCCACGATGTCGTCAATCGGGCGAAAGTGAATCGCCTCCAGCGCGGTTTCCAGATCGGTGTCTGGCTGTGCCATGACGGGTACCGACGTCAACAGCATGCTGGTCAATAATGCGAAAAGATATAGAGAGATAGTTCGTTTCATCAAAGACCCTCCTTTTCTCTGTTTGTCTGACGCCTGCATTTTCCCGGAGTTTACGCTTTAGTCTACAGTTTTCATCAGGGCCTCATCATGCGATAATAGAATGGTCCCATGAAATGAGGGAAGGGGATCGCAACATGTCTTTAATCCTGATGATTGCCGGTATTATTCTGTTTTATCTGGGGCGTATCGAAATCGGTGCTGTCAAAGCGGAAGGACGCCACGTCAAGGCGGCGGGGGTTATCCTGACGTTACCGGCGGTGGTGACGCTGCTGCTCTTGAATTTTATCGTCCCGCTGGTGTTCGGTTCGAATGGTAGCGCTGCGTTTTCGGCGGTGGGGCTGGTCACCATTCTCGAATTGATCGGTATCGTGGCTGCCGCTGGCATTGCCTATATTCTCATCGCGGACCCACCCGGCGCGCCGCATTTGCCCGGTTTCCTGGGGGAGCTTCAGGCCGAAGCCCGCAAAGACAGCCCGGCCAAACCGCGCCGCTCCCGCACGGTGACGATTCCGACGACCGGTTTTCGTCCGTCCCCCAGCCGCGAGACATTCCCCAGTGTCATGAACCTCAAGCAGGCGGCCCGCTATTTGAAGGTCAGCGAAGACGAAGTGCTTCAACTCATCGAAGAGGGCAAACTGGCTGCCGCGCGCGATAATTACGCCTACAAAATTGCCAAATCACAACTTGATGAACTGCTCTAGCCTGCGATGATTTCACCGCTTGATGAAGTAAGCGCCCTCATTGAGCAGCGCACCGGCTTGTCAGTTGCCACGCGCTTCCGCAATGATTTGCAGCATATCCTGAATGAAGTTGCCGGGAATGATCTGGCCGGGCTGTGTATGGCCCTGCGCCAAAGTCCGGTTTCCTCACCGCAATGGCAGGCGGTTGTTCAGGCGCTGACCATTGGCGAGACTTACTTTTTTCGGGATGCCAGCATGTTTCGTCTGCTGCGATCCCAAGTGCTGCTGCCGCTGATCAAACAACGCCGCGAAGCGCATTCGCTGGAGATCAATATCTGGTGTGCGGGCTGCGCGACTGGTGAGGAACCCTATTCCCTCGCCATCACCCTGCTCGAAACACTGCCGGATCTCAATCGCTGGACCATCCGGCTGATCGGCACGGACATCAACGCGGCGGCGCTCGAACAGGCACAGGCGGGCCTGTATCGCGACTGGGCTTTTCGTCACTGCCCGGCCCATATTCGCCAGCGTTATTTCGAGATCAACCAGGGCGAATGGCGCATCCGGCCAGAAGTGTGCCGCATGGTCACATTCCAGCAGGCCAACCTGCTCGACCAGCCGCCGCTGCCCAATTGTGACCTGATTCTGTGCCGCAATGTATTGATCTACGTGGCGCGTGGTTATATGGGGCAGGTTGAAACCAGTATGTATAACGTCCTGGCGCCCGGTGGCTGGCTGATACTCGGCCCGTCGGAGGCAATGCGTACCCATCGAGAGCGCTGGATTACGCACGTTTTTAATGACGCGATTTTCTACCAGAAATCCCCCCGGCCCCAGCCAACACCTGTGACGCGCCGGCACACGCCCCACGCCCCGGCCAGGGCGGCTGATGATGCGCTGCGGGCCGCAGCCGAGCAGTATCACAAGGCCCTAACGGCGGTGCACAATGATCAGCCGGATGAGGCCGAACGCCTGCTGGTCGAGCTGCTCAGCAATCAGCCGGATCATGCGCAGGCTCGCACGCTGCTGGCCTTCATTTTCGCCAGCCGGCAGGCCCTGCCCGAAGCCCATGCTCACCTCGATGCGGCATTGCGCAGCAACAGCCTGCTCAGCGATGCCCATTATCTGCGGGCGACGCTTTACCTCGAAGCCGGGGAGGACAAAATGGCGGAACAGGCGCTGCGGGCGGCGCTGTACTGCCAGCGCGATCATCCACTGGCGACCTTCCTGATCGGCAGCGTGTACGCCCGTACCGGTGACTTGCTGCGCGCACAACGCGCCTGGGCGGCGGCGCAGTCGATTGCCGAAGCACTCAAGCCGGAAGCGCGCATTTCAGACCTTAGCGATATGACGGTTGCGACGTTCGCAACGCTTGTTCAGGCGCAGTTGGACAGCCTTCAGGGATAAAAGCCAAGCTGGTCCGTCAGTTCATCCAGCGCCCGCAGCAGGTCTTCGGACGTGGAGTTGTTGAGCAGGGTATAGTCCGCCAGCGCGATCGGGCCACCTTTTTCCAGCTTTTCGATTTCATCGTAATCCCGCTGTTCAGCCTCATCAGCTGTCAGGGGGCGCTCTGGCCGCTGTGCCAGCCGTTCGTAACGCTGGTTGCGGGCGCTGACAATGGCGACGACGGTCATGGCTGCGCCCAGTTCACGTTGCAGCAGCTTGTACTCGCCAAAGCCATACAGGCCGTCGATTACCAGACTGCCGTGCGTGGCCAGGGCTTCTTTCAGGTGCGGCAGTGCCCGCTGGGCGATCGCGTTCATGCCTTCATTGGCACGCAGCTCTTCGCGCACCAGCCGTTCATTGGCCGGGTTGACTTCCAGCCCGCGCCGGATTACTTCGTTCACAATGATGCTGCCGAATCGAAAATGCGCAAAACCCCGCGCTCGCAGGTGAACCGCACAGGATGTCTTGCCCGAACCGGGCATACCAACCAGCGCCAGCGCGCGTGGTGAGGATGAATTTTTCTGCATGAAACCTCGATGTGTTGATTAAACCCCAGAAAGTATAACCCCAAGCTTGCCGTGCGTGAAGCATATCGATTAAACTGGATTGCATGGACGCGACAACACCCGCCAACCCCAACCCCTATCACCCTGGCGACCCGCTGGCTCCGTTTGCCGGGCGGCAGGACGAACTGGCACGCCTCGACCAGTATCTGAAGGACCCGGCAGCAAACGCCGCGCTGGTGTTTATGGGCCGCCGCTGGCTGGGCAAAACAGCCTTGCTCCAGCGATTCGACTCGGTGTTTGATGATCAGTTTGTGCATGCGCATCTGCCGCTAAAGCTGGTTGATCTGAGCAGCGAGAACGCCCTGCTGCAAGCCATCACCGATGCGGTTGCCGACCTGCTGGCCGAGCGGGATATTACCATTTCGCGGATTCCATCGCCGGACCCGGACGCGCCGATTCTGCGAGACTGGTTTTCCGGGACGTGGCTGCCCGGCATCTTTCAGATTATTCGCAGCCATCGCAAGCTGGTGCTGCTGATGGATGATGCGCATGTCTGGCTGGATGCAGAGAGCGGCGAGGGCTGGCACGGCGCGACCTTCGACTTTTTCCACGACCTGCTGCAACAGCATCCGCAGCTTCGCATCGTGCTGACTTTTGCTGCCGAACGCGAAGATCATCTGACCAAGCTCAACCCACTGGTAAGCCCGGCCCACATTCAGCGGTTGGGGTATCTGACAACCGAGGCGACAGGCTGGCTGCTGCGCTATCCCGGTTTGTATGTGGTGCCGGATGAAAGCGTTATGGCGGTGCAGCGCTCGACCGGTGGGCATCCACAGTTGTTACAGCGCTTTGCCCATCACATCTACCAGTATTACGGCACCCACCCCGGCGAACGCACCATCACGCCGCAGATCATCCGCACCCTGACGCCCGGCGTGTATCATGCCAGCATCGAGGAACTCGCCAACATCTGGGCAGAATCAACGGATGTTGAGCAGTTTGTGCTGGTGGCCTTCAGCCAGATCCGCTATAACGATCCACTCAAGGCGATTACGGCGGATGTGATTGCGGCATGGCTGCTGGATAGTGATTACCCGTTGGATCAGACCGCCGTGAATGCGGCCCTGCGCGGCCTGGAATATCGGGAAGTGGTGGTCCTGCGCAGCAGCGGTATCGAGCTGACCTGCCACATGCTGCAAACCTGGCTGCTGGAAAACACGATACGGGGTACGGCGCGCGCGGTGGCGGTGCCGGAACTGCCGGTGCGCCTGCCGGTGATTATCGCGGCGGTGGTGATTGTGGTGGTGGCGCTGGTGCTGCTCATCAGCCTCAGCAATACACCACAGACCGAAACGGCGGCGACCAGCCCACCCGCGCCAACGGTCACACTGGCTGGCAGCGACGCACCCGAATAGCGCCCTACATAGCACACTTATCAATAGTCAGGCGGCTTCATGCCATTGCTCTCTCGTAATCGCATCATCGTCATGGCCGGGTTGATCGCCGCCAGTGCGCTGGCCTATGCCCACTTGATCGAACCAAAACGGCTGGTGGTCCGGCATGTCGCGGTCCGGCTGCCGAACCTGCCCCCGGCTTTTTATGGTTATCGCATCGTCCATGTCAGTGACCTGCACATGGGGTCCTGGATGACCCGGCCACAACTGCACCGGGCGGTCAAGTGGATCAACATACTCCGGCCTGATCTGATCGCCATTACCGGGGACTTTATCGACCGCATTGCCGGCGAAGCCAGCGAGGATTTGATCGAGCCACTGAGCCAGTTGCAACCGCGTGATGCTACCGTCGCGGTCATGGGCAATCATGACTACTATCACGGGGTCAATGGGGTACGGCGCGTGCTGCGCGCAACCGGCATGATTGATGTCAGCAACCGGGTGCATACGGTGCGGCGGGGCGAGGCCAGCCTGCACCTCACCGGGGTGGATGATGTGGCGCAGGGGCATGACTGCCTCGACGCCGTACTCGACCAGCTGCCGGATGACGGCACAGCTATTCTGCTGGTACACGAGCCGGATTTTGCTCACCTCAGCGCCCCGACCGGACGATTCGCCTTACAGCTTTCCGGCCACACGCATGGCGGTCAGGTACGCCTGCCCATCATCGGGACGCCGGTGCTGCCGTCGTATGGGCTGCATTTTGTATCCGGGCTGAACCGGGCAGGTGATATGCAGGTGTACGTCAATGCGGGCATCGGCATGATTCCGCCATTTGTGCGCTTCGGCGTCCGCCCGGAGATTACCGTCCTGACGCTCATGCACTGCTGACCTCGTGCCATAGATGGTCGTAGGGGCAAACCAGCGTGTTTGCCCGTAACTGGTCTATACCGGTGCTGTACGGGGCAGCGTAAAACTAAACCGCGCCCCCTGGCCCGGCAGGCTGTCGACTTCGATAGTGCCGCGATGTGCTTCGATCAGGCCGCGGGCAATCGCCAGCCCCAGACCCGCGCCGCGCAGGCCCTCCTTGTCACGCGTGCGGGCACGTTCCCCCCGGTAAAAGCGGTCGAAGATGTGCGGCAGGTCTTCGACGGCGATGCCTTCACCGCTGTCGCGCACGGTCACGCGCACCCCACTGCCGGTGACTTCCGCCATCAGCAGCACTTCTCCGCCGGCAGGTGTGTGACGGATGGCGTTGGACAGCAGGTTATACAGCACGCGCTGGATTTTTTCGGGGTCGATCAGCACCGGGTCAATATCGCGGCTGACATGCCCGTCGAGGCGCACACCGCGCCGTTCCGCCATCGCCCGCATCGCACTCAATGTGTCCGAGAGCAGATCACTGAGCGAGGTCTGCTGCAACTTCAGGTCGATATGGCCGCTTTCCAACTGCGATAGCTCAAACAGGTCGTTGATAAGTTCCTTGAGATTGGCGACTTCCTTCTGGGCCGTTTGCAGGTAGCGCTGCTGCGTGGCTGTGTCATCAACGACGCCATCCACCAGCGCATCCGTCACCAGTTGCAGTGATGCCAGCGGCGTGCGCAGGTCGTGGCTGGCCCATGCGATCAGGTCGCGGCGGCTCTGTTCGAGGCGCTCCTTTTGTTCGGCGGCATCCTGCAACCGCTGCGCCATCATGTTGAAGGTTTGCGACAGGCTGGCGACTTCGTCATTGCCATCCACCGGCACCCGTGCCCCCAGATCGCCCGCTGCCAGCCGGTCTGCCCCCTGGGCTACGGTCATGATGCGCCGGGTAAAAGCCACTGAAATAAAATAGCCGCAGCCGAGCGCGGTCCACGCCGCGAAGATCAGCACAATCGCCGTCAGGTTGAGGTCGTGCGATTCGAAGAACATCGCCTGTGCCAGAAACCAGACATTAAAAAAGACGACGCCGATGATCAGCACGGTCAGCAGCAGCAGGCCATAGCGCAAACTGCGGAACCAGCGGATGAGGCCGAGCCGGAACACCAGCCACGCCACCAGCAGGCTGAAACTGCCGGAGATGCCCATCAGCATAAATAACTCCTGCACGGCCTCCGGCGGTGGGTTGAGCATCGGCGGGGCCATCAGCATCACCAGCAGGAAATCAAACGCCCAGATGCTGAGCAGCAGTTGCAGCACCCGCCATCGTTCGCCACCGAGAAATTTCGGCATACTTTTCGCCCTCCGCAATTGATGCTATGCTTATGCTATTCATTCGTAGAAGCCGTTCAACCACCCGTGAATGATCGAAGCCCCATTATCTGGCAGTTACAGGCCCAGGGCGATTCTAAGGGACTAACCCACGCGCTGCAAAACCCCGATGCCGAAACCCGCAAGCGCGCAGCGGCGGCCCTGCGAATCCTCGGTGCAGTGGAGTCGATTCCTGCCTTGCGCCGTGCCATCGAAGCCGAACTGGATGATGAGACGCGCGCCCATCTGGAACTGGCGCTGGCAGCTTTGCAGCATGACCAGCAGCAGGCCCGGACGGAACAGGCCCGCCATACCCGCCAGCTTGTCGCCCAGCTGAAAAGCAGCGATCCCGCAGTCGTCATCAAGGCAGCCCACGCGCTGGGGCGGTTGAGCGACAAAACTGCTGTGGAGGCGCTCATCCTCATTTTTAACGATGCGGCCATGCCCCCACAGGTGCGCCTGACTGCTGCCGAAGCCTTGATCGAACTGCAAAGCCCGCCGGCAGTTGTCACCCTGCTGGCGGCCCTCAAAAGCGATTCCTGGCAGACCCGCCGTAACGCGGCTGCGATACTCGGCCAGCTTCAGGCGGATTGGGCAGTGGCGCGGCTGGCGGACCGGTTGCAGGATGAACACCCGCAGGTCCAGCGTACCGCCCGCGCAGCCCTCAAGCGAATCGGCACGCCCCAGGCGATACGGGTGCTGGAGGCATTTGCCCGCCAGCAGGCCCGCCGTAAACGCAAAGCTGCCGCGGTGCCGCCCGATCAGGCCAAAACGCAGGAGTCGCCTGCGCTTAAATCCATACCTGAAACTTCGGAAACGGATACACCCCCGTCAGGTTAAGCCTAGCCCACGAATCTTACGAAAAGATTGCAGGTTGCCATGCCGCATGTGACGTTCCGATCTTCACAATTCAGCAGCACCCCTGCGCCGGATGCGATCAATGCGATGCTTGGTAAAGACCTGGCCCACTGGATGCGCGATCAAATGGCGGCGGCAGGCTTTGAAACGGGCGACGTGATCGCGGAAGATTATGGCTACGGCTTCTGGTTGACGCTGCACGACGCCCATTACTGGATCAGCCATGCGCAGTACGAACCGCCCGAAACGGACAAAGCGCCGGTCTGGTCGGTCAGCATGGATGATGACCCCGGCTGCCTGTGGATGTGGCGGCTGCGCAAACGGCCCCAACCCGGCGACCTGCTCGTGATCGCCCGTGCCGTGCAGGATTGTCTGGCTGCCAACCCGCACGTCAGCGAGGTTCAGTGGTGGATGCCCGATGGTTCATCCTCGCCTGCACCGCCGCCAAACGGAATGAACCCGGTGGCATGAATCGTGCGATGGGACAATTGTTGCTATACTACACCTAGTCAGGGCACGGTATGCGGTGCCCACATTGGGGTCAGGCGTACAGTACACCCGGTACGCCCAAATCATGCACACCACTGGGAGGGTTTTCCATGCGCAGGACGGCATTCTGGTTCGTAATCGGACTGGCGACGCTGGGGCTGGCGGTTGGGCTGGTCAGCGCACAGTCCACCGGCGCAGAGATTCTCGTCAATCGGGATGGCGTTAACGTGCGTCTGTTCCCGGCCATCGGCGCGGAAGTGCTGGGGTTTGTTGACGCTGGCTGGCGTGCCCCCGCGACCGGACGCAGCCCGGATAACCAGTGGATTCGGATTGATTTCAACGGCGAAGAAGGCTGGATCGGATTTCCGGTCATCAACCTGTTTGGCGATATCAACGCGCTGCCGGTGGCGGACCCGCGCAGTATTCCCTATGGCGGCTTCGAAGCGCCGCGTTCCGGCATAAGCAGCGCCAGCAGCCCTGTTTCGGGCAAGCTGCAACTAAGCGGCCTGCGCGTGCGTGGCGGCCCCAGCCGCGCCTACCCGGTGCTGGCGAACGCGCCGCGTTACACGATCTTTTCCTTAACCGGGCGCACGATCAACAATGCCTGGATTCAGGTTAATTTTGAAGGCACGCTCGGCTGGGTAGCGACCCAGTATGTCGAAATTCAGAACGGGGCCAGCATCCTCGAACTGCCAGTTGATGGCGTTGTGGCGGATCAGGCGGCCATTTCGGATGCGACCGCCGAGGATTACGAAGCGACCCTGCGCTTTTTGCTCGACCGTGTTGATCTGGCACAGCCGTCGCTGGATGCGATTCGCGGCATCTGGACAACGATTGCGCTCGGTGATCTGGCGACCTGTGGGCCGTTCCCGGCGCGCCCGACGGATTACAACATTCCCAATCCGCTGTTCGCCGCTTACTTCCCTACCCTCGACCCAATCCAGCGCCTGTTCAACGATGCGATGGCGAACATTCGCACGTCGATTGATCTGTGGCTGGAAGTCTGCCAGCAGCCGCAGCCACAGCGGGGCGTGGTCGGGCAGGCGACGGTCACCGGCGCACTGGAAGCGGTCAATCTGGCCGACCAGCAAGTGGCCGAACTGCGCCAGCGCCTGAACGAACTGCTGCCGCCCGCGCTCGAAATTGGGCCGGATCAATGCCTGTTCACCTATCAGGGTGCCAGCGATGTGCTGCCGGTCATCGGTTTCAACCAGATTGTGCGCTCCACATTCGAGCCTTCGACGCCAGTGGTTGGCTTCTGTTTTGATGCCAATGCGGGGCAGACGCTGCGTTTCGAGTTCTTACAAGTCTCTGGCAATGCAACCCCGCGCATGTCGGTGACGCTGTTTGATAATCCGACGGCGTTTATCGCCAACGGGCTGGCCGTCGCTGGTGAAGATTATCTGAGCGTTGGGCCGATCATCATCAACACCACCGGGCGCTACCTGCTGATCATCAGCCATGACGATGATTTCCTCAACGAACCGCTGACCAGCGATTTCGCGCTGCTGATTTCTGATGTCACCGGTGCCACCGTTGCCGGGCCGACTCTGTTTATCGACCCGAATACAGGTGATGTGACGCGCACCGATCCGTTTGTGCCACCAGTGGCGACGCCGCTGCCCGGCATACCGACGCCGGTTGTTGTTTGCCCATCCCTGACCCTGACCTGCGAATTCCTGGTTACCTGTGAGTTCGCGCAGGCGTGTCTGGCAGCCGGCAACACCAGCCTCGACCCGGATGGCAACGGCATTCCATGCCCGAATCTGTGCCCCGGCGGCTGATAACCGGCTTCACGATAACAAACGATGATGATGAGGGGCGGCAGTGTGTCGCCCCTTTTGTTTTGTCCCTGCACCATGCCCAACCTGCCTGACAGGTCTATTATCGGACCCTAACTTGGGTAAACCAGCACAATTGATTACAATACAGGCTGCACGAACGAAACAATGACACGCGAGATTTATGACCAGTCAACCATCTGTTGACCAGCTTTTACAGCGTATTCAGGCCGGTGATGAAGAGGCACTCTTTAATCTGCACGCACGCTATGTAAACCTGGTCTTCTCGGTCGCCTATCAGATTCTCGAAGATCAGATGGCTGCTGAAGAGGTCACGCAGGATACATTCATGCGGTTGTGGGAAAAAGCGGCTACCTTCGACACCGCCAAAGGGGAATTTGTTACCTGGCTGTTGACGATTACGCGGCGGCTGGCCATTGACGTGCTGCGCAAACGCCAGCGGCGCGATCCTCGACAGCATACGCTCTTTATCGATGAAAACCCGGAATTATGGGAAAATATACTGTCAACGGAAACCAGTGACCTGCGTCGCAGCCTGCTGAATATCTTGCAGCAGCTTCCGTCAGAGCAGCAGGACGCCATTGGCCTGGCATATTTTTACGGGTTATCGCATTCGGATATCGCAGCCTATCGCAACATTCCTCTGGGCACCGTCAAAACCCGTATCCGGCAGGGGATGCAGCGCTTGCGGTCGATCTGGTTGGCTGAACAACCGGTAAATCCAAATCAGGATTCCGGTGCGTAAGAGTAAGTGATGAGAGACACAGTCTTTACAGGAATGGTCGAAAAGTCGATTGAGAAAGTGCGTACAGCGTCGTAATGGACAGACAAACTTTACTGGAATTGATTCCTGCCTATGCACTCGGCGCGCTCGATGAAGCGGAACAGGCCGAAGTTGAGGCACGCCTGGCCGATGACCCGGAAGCGCAGGCGCTGCTGGCAGACTATCGCGCGGTGACGCAAACCCTGTCGCTCACGACACCTGCTCGTACGGCTCCGGCACATCTGGCCGATGACCTGCGCAAGCGGGTTCAGGCGGCACAATCACCTGCCGTACTGGCACCACCGCCTTCACCGGCCACACGCAGGTTTCCCGGCTGGCGCTGGCTGGCGCTGGCGGCCTCGGTGCTGGTCGTCGTGGTTGCGGCCTGGACCATTTTCTTCATGCAACAATCAGAACAGGCCGTATGCCCGAATACACAGGCGCTCTACCAGCAGATCATCGCTGCCGACAATTATGTCCGGGTTGATCTAAACCCCGGTGAGGACTTTGCCGGTGTCGTCAGTGGCGAACTGGTGGCAGACCCGCAGGCCAATGCCGCGATTATGCACATGCGCAACCTGCCGGATGTACCAGCGGAACAGGTCTTCCAGTTGTGGTTGGCCGCGCCGGACCAGACCGTGAGTGGTGGTTTGTTCCGGGGTACAGGCAGCGACACCTGCATTATTCTGCCCCTGGAACAACCGCTTGAGCAGTACAACGGGTTTGGCGTTTCGCTGGAAGCCGCTGGCGGCAGCCCCAACCCGAATGGCCGCACCGGGCCGCGTGTCCTCAATGTTCGCCTGGGTGACGCCTAACCAACTGAGACAACCCTACAGCTGGAGCCGTTCGTGCACCTGCGTGCGGGCGGAGAACCCTTCTTCATAGGCGTAGATGGTCACCGGGGTTGCCTTGCCCCGGATTATCACATCCGGAATCTCGGTAAATTTGGGTTGCTGCGAGGGTTCCAGGGCAGCATAGGTCGCTGCGCTGATCAGCATCGGACGCTCGAAATACTTGGTCCCGGCTTCGAGCCGTGCGGCCAGGTTGGCGGCTTCGCCCATGACGGTATATTCAACCCGTTCCTTGCCGCCGACATTGCCGATGACCACCGCGCCCGAAGCGATGCCGATGCCGTGGCTGATCTGGGGGCCGCCATTGCGCCGCTGGTCGGCGTTGAAGTGTGCCAGGGCCGTCCGCATGGCCCATGCCGCCCGCACTGCCTGGCTGCTGTGGGTGTCGGACGGGTTGAGCGGTGAGCCAAACACCGCCAGAATTGAATCGCCACCAAAGCGCGTAATGACACCGCCATGCGAAATAATCGGCGGAATCATGGCCGTCATGTACCGGTTGACCAGGTCCACCAGCGCTTCCGGTTCGAGCTTCTCTGCCAAAGCGGTAAATTCGCGCACGTCGGTAAACATCATACTGCAATGACACAGCGTGCCACTCAGGGCGGTGCCGCCTTCCAGCGCTGCCTGAGCGACTTCCGGGCTGGCATACAGCCCCAGAAGCTGGCGGAGCTGCTCGGCACGGCGCAGGCCGTCAATCATCTGGTTGAAGCGTTCGCCCAGATACCCCAGTTCATCCTTGCTGATTACCGGGACATGCACATTGAGCTTGTTTTGTTCGACATCCAGCATGGCCTGTTCCAGCGCCTTCAGCGGGCCGAGGATCGACCGCGCAAAAAAGATCGCCAGTGTGCCGCCAGCCGTCAGCCCGACCAGCAGAATCAGGATTTGCAGCGCGATCAGGTTGCGGACAACCGCCGCGACCCCTTCGCCTTGGGCGGTCGCCAGCAGCGCCATCGAACGGTCAATCGACAGGAAGAACAGCACAAGCGGCACCAGCGTCAGCAGCGACAGGACGATCAGCAGCCGGTTGAAAACAGGTAAGCGGAAGCCTTCGTGCTGGCTGAGGTTACCTGCCGGGAAGAACAGCGGCATCTGGTTGCGCCAGATCAGTTCCGAACCGAGAAAAACGAGTGATGTGGCGATGATGGCCGCCAGGAGCACGCCCAGCAGGGTGCGAAAACTGATGACCCCTACCAGCATCAGCAGCACCCCCACAGCTAGCCAACCGATAAAGGTGCCGACCGAATAGGTGCGAACCCAGTTCAGCACCCGACTGGCCAGATCGTCGGGCAGCCGGGATGGCATGGTGCCGCCTCGTCGCAGCCCTTCTTCCCAGCGGACAATCGGTAACAAGTGCCACCATGTCAGCCAGGTTGCGGCCAGCGGCAATGTGACAACAAACACCAGAAACACCAGCGATTTGTTGATCTGCCCGCTAAAGGCCAGCTCTGTGCCCGGAAGTGGTCCAATAAAGGCCACGTAGAACCAGATGGCCAGCGCAGCCCACAGGTTTGCCACGAATGTCAGCAGTAGGATGCGGCGCGTAGCCTGCTCGAAACTTAACGGCGACATTCCGTTTTTCCTTCATGTTCGGACAGATCAATTATAACGGCTTGTTACTGTGCCAACACATCCGCCATTAGTCGGAGGCGGCGGGGCGTTCCGGCTCGAACTCGGCTTCGATGCGGAAAATCGCCTGTGCCGGGCCGATAAAGATCAGCGTTTCCCCCGGTTGGATGACATGGTGTGTGTTCGGGTTGATGACGATTTCGCCGTTGTTTTTTTGAATCGCGAGGATATTGACGTTGCGGGTGCGGCGCAGGTCGGCTTCTGCGATTGACTTGCCCACCAGATTCGAATCGGCTTCGATCGTCGCCTGGCCCAGGTCCATGTCCGTGTCGTAGCCGGTGCTGAAGATGATGTCCATAAAGTCGTGAACAGCAGGCCGCAGCAGCGCCACCGCCATCCGGTGCCCGCCGATCTGGTAGGGGCTGACGACGCGGTTGGCCCCGGCGCGGCGCAGCTTGCTTTCCGTGCTGGCCTCTGCCGCCCGTGCGACGATAAACATTCTGGGGTTGATCTCGCGGGCAGACAGCACCGTCATTACATTATCGGCGTCGCTGTTTAGCGCAGCCACCAGCCCGTCGGCATGCTTGATACGGGCCTTTTCCAGCGTGTCATCCTGGGTGGCATCGCCGATGATATGGGGGACATTCGCTTCCAGCATTTCTTCGCGCAGGTTATCATCGGACTCGATGACGACAAAGGGTTCCTTGCGGATTTGCAGATCACGCACGATGCGCTGGCCCATGCGCCCATAGCCGCACACGATGTAATGATGCTCCAGATTGGCAATGTTTTCTTCCATACGTCTTTCCCGTATTGATAGCCACAATCGCTGCCCCAGGATGATGCTGGCCGCGTTACTCAGGGCGCTGGTGACAATAGCCACGCCCATCAGGATCAGCACGGAGGTGAACATGCGCCCGGTTGTGGATAGCGGGGTCACCTCGCCAAAGCCGACGGTCGTGATGGTGATGATGGTCATATAGAGCGCATCCACCGGTTCCATGTCTTCCAGCCACATGTAGCCCAGCGTACCCCCGCCGACCAGCGCCAGCAGCAGGAGCAGCGAGATTTCCAGCCCACGCACCGGGTCAGCCAGCATGTTGCGGATACGCCGGCTTAAATGCGACAGAGACAATTCAGTTCGGATGCTTCTCATAACCGGAGTGTACCCAAAATTTGCCTGATCTGCGCTACAACCGACGGTTATCCTGCCTTATAATAGGCGCATTCCAATGGCGCAAACAGGAGAATCGCATGGCACAGCCAACCATTATTCACTTCACACGGCATGGCGACGTTCATAATCCGGATCAAATTCTTTATGGCCGGATCCCGAATTTCAGACTCAGTGATCTGGGGCAGCGGCAGGCACAGGCCGCCGCCGACTACCTGAGTAATCGACCGCTGGCCCACATCTTCAGCAGCCCGCAGCAGCGCGCGCAGGAGACGGCCCGGTACATCGTCGGCAAACATCCGCAGCTGGACGTGAAGATCGACGAACGCATTGACGAAATTCACAGCCCGTATCAGGGTGAGCCGCTGCACAAGCTGGAGGCAATGGGGTGGGACCTGTACTCCGACATCGCCGCAGACTTCGAGCAGCCCGAAGATGTGCTGCGCCGTACCCACGATTTCATCAGTTTTGTTCGCGGTGATTATGTCGGGCAGGAAGTCACCGCTGTTACGCACGGAGATGTGATCGCCTTCATGTTTATGTTCGCCAAGGGTGTGGTGCCGACAGCAGGCAAGAAAATCAGCTTTACCGAGCTGGGCCTCAGCGATATGTACCCGGCAACCGCGTCCGTATCAACCATCACGTATTACACCGACGACCCCGACGAAGTGCCGCATTACAGTTATAAACGGCCTTACTGATCGGGTAGGCTGTTTGATTCGTGGCATATATCGCCATCAGAGTGAGCAGGGGTGAGATGAGCAGCAGGTTGGCACCGGGCAGTCTTCAGCGTACTGGTGCGCCGCCAACATCTATAGATCGACCAGTTGCTCAGGAGGAGTAGCGTTCACTGGTGCCGCCGGCGGTGTTGCCGCCATCCACCACCAGCAGATGCCCGTTGATATAGCTGGCGTCGTCCGAAGCGAGGAACAGCACCGCCTGTGCGATCTCATCCGGTGTGGCGACGCGGCCCATCGGCAAACGGTCGCCGGACTCGCGCAGGTAGGTCGCCATATCGTCCGAGCGTGAATCCCAGCGCGGGACATAGGTGTCGCCGGGACAAACGGCGTTGATGCGGATTCCCTGCCGGGCATGGTCCAGCGCCATTGATTGGGTCATCAGGTTAACGGCCCCTTTGCTGGCACTGTAAGCCGCCAGCTGCTGCGCCCCCACAATGCCATTATCCGACGTGTTATTGATAATCACGCCGGAACCCCGTGCGATCATGTGGGGCAGCGCCGCCCGGCACATATAGAACACACTGCTGATATTGGTTTCCAGCACGTTATGCCAGGTTTCTGGCGTCGTTTCCAGCACCGTGCCAAAGGGGACAATACCCGCGTTGTTAAACAGAATATCGAGCTGCCCGTACTGTTCAATGGCGAATTGCACAGCGCGGGCACAATCCGCTGGCTGGCGCACATCGCATGGCACAAACGTCGCCGCGCCGCCTGCTGCGGTGATTCGAGCAATGGTGGCCTGCGCTTTGGCGGTGTCGCGGGCAGCGATGACGACCTGCGCGCCTTCCTGCGCAAACAGATTGGCCGCTGCCTGTCCGATACCCGAATTACCGCCGGTGATGAGCGCGACACGCTTTGCTAATCGTATTGTATAGCTCCTTGTCCATCGCCCTTGCCCACAATTTCCAGCACGTCATGGTCATCGCGCTCGACCCAGACGCCACACGGTCCGCCATGTTCGCTGGCCCCAACCTCGACTTCATCGCCATCGAAGTTGAGCAGCGGGTGGTAGAACTTGGCGACTTTTTCCGCCTCGCCCGCAACGTAATGGGCGATGAGTGACCGCCGGAAACGATCGGCGCTGGTGTTGGGGCCGCTGCCATGAATGACCTGTCCGTTAAAGAACAGGACATCGCCCGGCTGCATGATGACCGGTTCCGGCTGCATCCAGTCCGCCAGCGGCACGGTTGAGCCGGAGAAGCTGGTGCGGGTATCGGCATCGACCATGCACAATTTGGGCAGACTCTGCGTGTTGGGCACCACCTGCATACAGCCGTTTTCCTCGTCGCATGGGTCCACCGCCATCCATGCCGCCAGACAGGTGCCCGGCTGCACTTCCAGCGACCGCTGATCCTGATGCAAGGCCTGACCCCGCGCCCCCGCCGGTTTGAAGTAAAACATTGTCTGCGCGGCATACGGTTCCTTGCCCAGCAGCGCCGTGGTCCACTGGCGCAGGCGATCATCCAGCAGCCAGCGCAGACTGAGGTCATCCCAGCGATGCGGGTGAACCATGCGCGGATATTTCGCCAGCGGATCGGCTTTATCGGTGATATTGTCGCCTTCGTAGCCGCCGATCTTCCGGGCGTTCAGGCTCATGAAGTGCCGCTTGATAACCTCGACTTCATCCCGCGCGAACACGCCCGGCACCACCACCACGCCCCGTTCCAGAAACTCGTTGATCAATGCCTGCCTGTCCATGACGACCCCTTATCAATTGTCTGCTCAAATAATCCGTTGTGTGCCATTGTTCACTGATCGCTGAAAACTGACTCAATAGCGCCCGCCATATAAATAGCGCATCATGCTCAGGTCGAACGTATTGCCGCCCATCGGCGCCGCAATCGCCAGAATCTCCGCCCGGTGGATCAGGCCATGATTGCATAGATGCAGCAGAATCCGCCACACGTGGTTGTCGATGACTTCGCCGCGAGGGTTGGTGTACTGAACAGGCGCCGCCAGCCCTGCATCGTCCAGCCCATCGACAAAACCGCGCACCTCGGCCTCGATCTCGTCCCATTTGGCGCGGGTGATCTCACGCGTGGGGTAATCGGCTGCCTTCAGGCCCTGCTGCGGCGATTTGCCCTGCGCCCGCGAGATCCACCACCAGTCCCCGCTCATCATATGGACCACTTCGGCGTGGATGCTGCCGTGCGAATAACCGGAATCGTGCATGAACTGCTCGTCAGAAAGCCGCATCACACACTCATCCCATACCTTGCGATTTTCGCCAAAATTATAGTCAACCAGCGTTTGGAAATAGTCGATACTCATGAATCGTCACTTTTCGGGTTAAATTATTCCACTATACCCCCGGCGCTGGCGAGTTTCAATTTTCGTTGTTTTTGGGGGCTTGACTTTGAGTGCGCTCTAAGTTGTAGACTGTGGCTGTACTCGGTAAATGATGCGTCAAGTGATGGTAAAATTTTAAGTGCATACACACGGGTAGACATGGATCATGAACACAGAAATGGAACGACTCACTATTCAGCAGGTCGCCGAAGCCACTGGGCTGAGTGTCCATACCCTGCGCTACTACGAGCGAATTGGCCTCATCCACTCGATTGACCGGGCGCACAATACCCACCGCCGCTACACCGAAGATGATATCTGGTGGATTGATTTTCTGACCAAGCTGCGGGCAACGGGGATGTCCATCCAGCAAATGCAGGACTACGCCGAACTTCAGCGCGAAGGGGATATGACCCTGCCGGAACGCGTGGATATGCTCAGAGAGCACGGCAAACAGGTCGAAGCGCACATGGCCGAACTGCGCGAAAATCTGCGCATTATCCGCAGCAAGATCGAATACTATCAGGCTGTGGTGGACGAACAGACCGCCGAAACCACCTGATCGCTCTCGTCCTAATCAACCCCTGACAACAAACTTCTCAAACAACTTTGGGCCATCTGGCACAAGGGCGGGTTCATGCTGTCCGGTGCCAGCACAATCGCGGAGGGAATCACCAATGGATCCAAACCTCATTTTGCACGGCGGACGTATTCGTCAGCAGGAAATGTTGGAGGCTGCGAAACGGCGACAGTATGCTGTCCCACCCTGGGAATATCTGATCCCGCTGGTGCGGTTCGTTTACACGCGCCTGCGGAATATCGTCTTATTCATTCGCCAGCAGGCCGCAGCCACCACCGCTGAGCAGCGAAGCCTGGACCTGGAAAACCGGCGGAAGCGTCTGCAACAACCTGTTTCGCGGCGTTGATTGCAATAAAAAAACGGGGCGATTCTTGCGAACGGGCCCCGTTTTTATTATTCATCGATCACATGCTGAATCAGACTGCTTCAGGGTTGATGGCTTCTGCCAGACCGGTCAGCTTCTTGTCGGCTTCACCTTCTTCGTCCAGCGTTTGCTGGAGCAGTTCCGCCGCTTCCGGGTAATCCAGCAGTTGCGCATAGGTGCGCAGGGTGCCGTAACCCGCAATTTCGTAATGCTCGACCCGCTGTGCAGCCGCGATCAGGGCGGCGTCACGTGCATCGGACTTCTTGTTCTCCTCGATGATTTCCTCACCTTCACTGATGAGGCCTTCCATCGCGTCACACGTTTCGCGCTCGGCTTCTTCCTCGATCATATCGAAGACTTTTTCCAGACGCTTGATGTGGGTCTCGGTTTCCTTCAGGTGTTCATCAAAGGCTTTCTGCAGGTCACTGGAGGACGCTGCTTTTTTCATCTTGGGCAGTGCCTTCGTGATCTGATGCTCAGCATCATAGATGTCTTTGAGTTCACCGATAAACAGTTCGTGTAAATTACCGAATTTCATAGTCTCTTGTTCCTCTCACTACGATAAGTTCACTATAGTCCTGTCTTATACTGCCATGATGGGTCATGGGAAGGATTCGGGATGGACTGCCTGTCCTATTTCTTTATGGGAATCAAAAAGAGCCGGATATTCCGGCCCTTGATAGGTACACTTCCGGTCGACTAGACGCGGGTTTCGACGCCAATCGGTTCCGCTACGGGCGTGCCATCTTTGTCGACCCACACGCCGCACGAGCCGCCGCGCTGGCTGATGCCGAGGTCCGCCACCGTACCATCCATGCGCAGGACGGGATGATACCATTCGGCGACGGCGGTGGCCTCGCCCACAATGTAGTGGCCGATCAGTGCCCGGCGGAAACGGTCCTTACTGGTATTGGGGAAACTGCCATGCACGACCTGCCCGTTAAAAAACAAGACGTCCCCGGCTTCCATAATTACGGGCACCGGCTCGTAGCCTTCCGGCAGATCAACAGTATCGCCGGTGAAGCTCTGGGTCAGGTCCGCATCCTTGGTGCATAACACGGGAATGTCGTGTGTGCCTGGCACAACTTCCAGACAGCCGTTTTCCTCGTCGCAGCGGTCGAGCGCCATCCAGGCAGCGACGCAGGTGCCGGGCTGTGCTTGCAGATAGAACTGATCCTGGTGCAGCGCCTGCCCGCGAGAGCCGGCTGGCTTATAATACACCATCGTTTGTACCGCATACGGTTCGAGGCCTTCCAGCGCCGTGATACAGGCATTGATGCGATCGTCCAGCAGCCAGCGCAAGGACACCGCATCACTGCGATGCGGCTGCATCAAGCGTGAGTACAGTTTGAGCGGGTCTGTTTCCTCTTGAATATTCTTGTTGCGGCTGTCGCTATCGGTCGGTTTGGCTGGTCGAAATGTCATATAGTGATCGCGCAGGGCCGTCGTTTCGGCTTCGTTAAACAACCCTTTGGCTATTACGTAACCGCTGTCTTTGTAAAATGCAATATCCTGCTCGTTCATCGGGATGCCTCTCAAAAATATCTTTGTAGCCACATCCTTTTATCATAGCACGGGACCGTCGCAGCGGTATATCCACCGGGCCATATGGCGAACCGTTACAGGCGTACACTTGTCGAATCGGGCCAACGGGTATAGGATTCCCCGCGCAATGGGGGGCGATGTGTTGGGAACTGATACCGAGGTAAGCCATGAGTTTCATCGAACCACCGTCGCATCTTGACGACACGAACCCGATCCAACCGGTAAGAGATGAGTCGCTGCCTGGGTGGCGGCGCGCTGCCGGGTTGATCAGCCTGCTGCTGGCGGTCTTGTTGACGGCTGGCACAACGGTGCTGCTGATTCTGCCGGAAAGTGAGCCACCTGCACCGCAACCAGCGACGGCGACCGATGTGCCGGAACAGGCCATGGAATCGACCCAGATTACGCTGCTGCCGACTGAGGCGCCGCCCGAAGCTGATGTCAACCCGGCAAGTGGGGGTGGCGGGGCAGCCATACAGGCCGCTGTTTTCCCGACCCTCAGCCCGGACCAGATGATGGCTATACTCAGTGGTCCGGTCCGCACAGATAATTCCTCCCAAGATTCCATTCAGGTTGTCCGCAACAATTATGACCCCTTCACCCTCATCCCGGACCGGCCCCGGCGCAACGTGATCGGGTATACGATTGTCGAGGGGGATACGATCTTCTCGATTGCGGAGCGCTACGGACTTACGCCGGAAACCATCGCCTGGTCCAATGATCGCTCGATCATCGGCAACCTGCGACCGGGTCAGGTGATCAACGTGCTGCCGGTGGATGGCGTCTATCACACGACGATTGGCAGCCGGACAGTGGGGGAGATCGCGGCCTCCTATGGGATCAGCGATCCGTATATCGTCATTGACTCTGAATACAACAACCTGTTTGGCGTCACACCGGAGACCGTGCTGCCCAGCGGCACGCAGATTGTCATCCCCGGCGGCGAAGCCGAGCAGATTAGCTGGAACCCGACTGTCGAGCGCGAAGGCGGTGATGTCAACCAGAGTGGTGGTAGTTTCGTGTCCTTTGCCCCTGGCGAGGCGGGCAGTTGTGGGCGTGTATCCAATGTGGGCGGTTCGTTCTGGTCCAGCCCCATCGATGCCTATTCGTTTGTACGTGGCTTTACCTCGTGGCATACCGGTGTTGATTTGTCCGCTTCGCCGGGAACGCCCGTAAAAGCGGCGAATGGCGGTGTCGTTATCTTCGCCGGTTGGAACAGCTGGGGCTATGGCAATACGATCGTGCTGTCGCACGGACCATTCACCACGCTCTACGGCCATCTCAGTTCAATCAATGTCGGCTGCGGTCAGATCGTCAACGCCGGGCAGGTGATCGGCGGTGTGGGTAACACGGGCAACTCGTCCGGGCCACATCTGCACTTCGAGATTCGCTATCTCGACCAGCCGCAAAACCCGACGGCGACGATTCCCTTTTAAGGCGTCGCGGATGGTAAGTCTTAACCTGCTGGTCATGCGTACTTCAAATATTGACGCTATGCTGAGGTTCTATTCAGCGCTTGGATTGGTGTTCGTTGAAGAACAGCACAGTAGCGGACCCATCCATTATGCCTGTGAGTTAGGCAATATCGTAATCGAAATTTACCCCGGTGAAGCGGGCAGTGCTCCGAATGCGACGGCAAGCGGTTCTACCACGTCCGGTTTTCAGGTAGAGACGCTCGACGCGGTGCTGGCGGACTTGAAGCAATTAGGGATTGATCTGCTCTCGCCGCCCAAAGACGCTGCGTGGGGACGACACTGCACAGTGCTAGACCCGGATAACCGACGCGTTATCTTGTCACAATCAGCGGCTCCTACTTAGCGCTGCTTTGTGGATGCTGGTTTAGCCCTGGGTGGCCCTGTTAACGGGTGTGCTTGCCTGTTTGAAGGCGATGCCATTCCTGCTATCGTGTGCCTGCAAATTTATGCTATGATTGGCGCAAGCGAGACGTCATTTGTCTAAGACTGCTATGACCGATAAATCTGATCCGCTGCAATCCGAATCCGTCCAGAATTTCCTCAAGTCGATCTACGCCCTGCAACATGGTAGTGATCGCGTATCCACCAACGCCATGGCCGAACTGCTGGGCGTGCAGGCCCCTTCCGTCACGGATATGGCGCAGCGGCTGGAATCGGCAGGGCTCGTCGATTATCAGAAATATCGCGGTGTGATGCTCACCCCGGCAGGTGAGGAAGAAGCGCTCAAGATTCTGCGCCGCCACCGGCTGATCGAACTCTATCTGGTTGAGGAGCTGGGTTACGAGTTGCACGAAGTCCATGCCGAAGCCGAACGTCTGGAACATGCTGTTTCGGACCGGTTTATCGAGGCGATCGCCGAGCGTCTGGGACACCCGGATGTCGACCCGCACGGCGACCCCATCCCAACAGCCGATGGTCTGATCGAACGCCGCGAACTGACCCCCCTCAGCGAATGGCCGCTGAAGCAGCGCGCCATGATTTCGCGGATACGCGCCACCAGCGATGATATGTTGCAGCACATCGTCGAGCGTGACCTGAAGCTGCGCGCCGAGGTGGAGGTGATCGACCGTGACCCTTTTGAGGGGCCGCTGACGGTCCGCGTTGCCGGTGCAACACGCATTATCGGCCATAACGTGGCCGCCTGTATTCTGGTCGATCTGCCCGATTAACCTATGTCCCGCAAAATTCTGTTTGTTGCTTCCTTGCATCACCCCGACGCATTGCAGGCTGCGGTAGACCACACACCGCCAGATACCCCCAAACCACTTTTTCCGCCCAGTGTTTTACAGCATTTCTGGGAACATGCCCTGCGCCGCCGGGGTTACACGCTGGATATTTTCTATCGCAATCTACCGGCATCGGGGCGGGTACAGGCGCATCATCACCGCGAGGGCATTACGCCCGGCAAGGTGATGGCAGCTATTGCGCATCGGCTGCCGCCCGAAGCCAACCCGGAATATCACCGCCGCAACCAGCGTCTCATTCGACAGGCGTTGGACTTCCAGCCGGATATTTTGTGGCTGGTGGGGGATAACACGGTGATCTACCCCGATACGCTGGCGCACATCAAACAGGCCACTGGCTGCAAGCTGATCTATGCCAGTGGTACATCCCCGATTGTCTTCTCACGACCGATCGAACGCCGTGCCGCACCCCTGTATGATCTGGTACTGGTGAACGATTATTATCACGGCATTCAATGGCTGGAACTGGGGGCACCGCGCATGGCGTGTCTGCCCCTGACTGCCGTTGACCCGGCGTTTCATCATCCTTACGAACCCGCGTCCGCCGCTGTCTGTGATATTTCATTTGTTGGCACGCTGGTTCCGGCCTCCCTCTACAGCCACCGGGTGCAGTCGTTGTTATCCCTGACAGAATTTGACCTCGGCATCTGGAGCGTGCACGATGTCCCGGCGGAGCTGCGCCCGTACATGCGCGGGCCAGCGTTGGGCGAAACCATGCTGCGGGCGTTATCCGGCTCGAAGCTGACGATCAACGCGCATGGCAACTTCATGCATTATGGTGGCAATATGCGGCTGTTCGAGGCGGCGGGGGTCGGGGTGCTGCAACTGACCGAGGACTTGCCGGGGGTACATCAGTGGTTCACACCGGGCGAGAATATCGTAACGTTTACCGATGACGCTGACCTGTATCGCAAAGCAGCCCATTATCTCAAGCATGATGCTGAACGTGAAACGATGGCCCAACGTGCCCGTGAGCATGTTTATGCGCATCACACCTACGACCAACGGGTGCAGCAGTTCGAGGCGTTATTAGAATCTCAATAAATTTTAAATTCAGTCACGCCAGCGATAATGGCTGATGGTATACTGGATTATCCCAACCCAAGAGGCCGTTTCTCATGCCATATATGATCGACGGACACAATCTTATCGGCCAGTTGCCTGACATCTCGCTGGACGACCCCAACGATGAAGCTCTGCTGGTTCAAAAACTAATCGGCTTTACGGCGCGCACCAGCAAAACCTGTGTGGTGGTTTTTGACTATGGTCTGCCCGGTGGCAAATCACGCATGTCTACGCGGGTGGTGCAGGTTGTTTTTGCGTCGCAGCGCTCCAGCGCGGACCGCGTGATGATGGAGCGTATTGGCAAGATCAAGGACCCGCGCAACTGGACGATTGTTTCATCGGATAACGACGTGCTGGAGACGGCGCGATCACGTAAAATGCAGACTCTTTCCAGCCCGGAATTCGCTGATTTGATGCAATCGCCACCCAGGCCCGTCATTGATGTGGGCGAACAGGCGGATGTCAAGCTGTCGTCTGATGAAGTGGACGAATGGCTCAATTTTTTCCAGACGGGCGACGACAACTAACCGTTTACGCTTTCCCTGAATGGTGCTATACTCCCAACATATGGCGCGAAAGCATGATCATTTGCGAATCAAGGCTATTGCGCTGCGCACCGATAAAGGGCTGACACTGGATGAAATTGTCGAGTGTTTAAGCCTGCCGAAGTCAACGGTTTACTACTGGATCAAGGATGTACCGATCCCCCGGACAGACCGGCAGAGTGATGCGCAGCGTAAAGGCACGCAGGCGATGCAGGCAAAATTTGCCGCTTTGCGCGATGCAGCTTACCAGCAAGGATGGAACGAAGCACCCGCGCTGCTGGAAGACCTGTCTTTCAGGGATTTTGTCGTGCTCTATATGGCCGAGGGCTACAAGCGAAGCAGAAATATGATTTCGTTTGTAAATTCGGATGCACAGATGATCAGCCTTGCGTATCGCTGGATCAATGAATTGGCGGATCGCAAGCTGGAATTTTTGCTCCAGTGCCATGTCGATCATGATGAGACGGCGTTAAAAGCATATTGGGCTGCTTTGCTGGACATTGAACCGGATGGCATTAAGACAATCCGAAAGTCCAACAGCGGAGCCCTCAGCGGTCGGCAGTTTCGTTCAAAGTATGGCGTATTCACTATCCGAACATCGGATACCTATCTGAGGGCCAGATTGCAGGCCTGGATGGATTACGTCAAATTGCAGTGGTAATACATTTTCGGGGTGTAGCGCAGCCTGGCAGCGTGCTCGGTTTGGGTCCGAGAGGTCCCCGGTTCGAATCCGGGCACCCCGACAAGCTACATAGTCACATGCGGGTATGGTGTAGTGGTAGCACATGACCCTTCCAAGGTCCTGGCATGGGTTCGAATCCCATTACCCGCTTCTTCTAAGGGACTGTAGCTCAATGGCAGAGCTGTCGGCTCATAACTGATTGGTTCCTGGTTCGAGTCCAGGCAGTCCCACATTCTCTGCACAAACAAATGATGATGAATCTCAACGAAAGCAGGTTTCACTGGCTGGCAGGGTTGCTGGAAGGTGAAGCCTCTTTTATTTTAACCCGTCCCAATCAGCGCAATGGCCCGCAACCGATCATCCGCTTAGTCATGAGTGATGTGGATGTTGTACAGCAAGTCGCGGATATTTTTGGCGTAGGCCTCATCGAAATATCACCCCGTCAGTCGAACTGGAGTACAACCTGGTTGACTCAGTCAAAAGGTGCAAGCGCCTATTTTCTTATGGAGATGCTTCAACCGTTGATGGGTACGCGTCGCCGTGAGCAAATTCAGTCTGTTTTAGCCGGTTATCGTTATGTGCCTAACCATGTTGGTTCGAATAACGAGAGTGCCAAACTAGACGAGTTACAAGTACGTCAAATAAAACGACGTTTAGCCCGGGGCGAAACTGCAAAATCAATTGCTAAAGATTATAGCGTTACCCATTATGCAATCTGGGCTATTCGAAGCGGCAAAACATGGTCGCATGTTTCAGTTGACGATGTGTGCTTGGCACCAGTCGATGTTCATCCAATCCAAATAGTGCCTGATACAGCGCCCACTGATAAGGCGCTTTATTGGCTGGCTGGATTGCTCGAAGGGGAAGGTTCATTTTTACCGGGACCACCTTCAGCGCCTAACCGACCTGGAATACAGGTCTCCATGACCGATGAAGATGTGATCGCGCGTGTGGCGGATCTGTTTGGCGTGAAGTATCACCGCTGGCAGCGTACCAACCCGAATCATAAACCATCATTTCAGGTGCTGCTTCGTGGAAAACGGGCCGCGGACTATATGAGCAGACTTCATCCACTGATGGGGCAACGGCGTCAAGGCCAGATCGACCGGGCGTTGGCATCCTTCAAAATGCCGGATCAGCGAGGCGAGAAAAATAACCAGTCCAAACTGACTGCACAGCAGGTGATCGAAATCAAAAATCGGCTGCAAAAAGGTGAACGACCAAGCGTTATTGCAGCCAATTATGAAGTTAGCCACTATACCATCATGGATATCAAGCTGGGGCGAACGTGGCAGCAGCTTGACGAATGAGCCTGATTTAGCTGATGCTGCTATCCTCTGGCGTGTTCATGTTCTCGGCAGCGGCGAGTTCTTCCTCGATGACTTCGGCGAAGACATCATAGGGCTGGGCACCACTGATCGGGCGACCATTGATGAAAAAGGCCGGAGTCCCCCGAATGCCCAGCGACTGCCCTTCCTGATACTCGGTCAGGACACTGCTGAGGAATCGTTGTTCTTCGACACAGGTGTTAAACGCATCGACATCCAACCCAGCCTGCTCGGCCAGCGACGCAAAGCCACCAGTCTGGTTGAAGCTGCTTTGATTCTCGAATAACAGGTCATGATACGGCCAGAACTCGCCCTGTTCACCCGCGCAGCGTGCCGCCAGCGCAGCGGTGAGTGACGATTCCGCCAGGATGGGATAGTCACGATAAATGAACTGTATCTGGTCGCCGTAGTTTTCGATCAGGCGGGGGAAGGTTTCGCTGTGGAAGCGGCCACAGAAGCCGCAGTTGAAATCACCAAACTCGATCATAACAATTGGCGCATCGTCAGGACCGAGTACATGATCACTGGTCGCCGATATTTCGAAACGGCTGTCCGGGTTTTCGAGGTCGGGTGGCTGTGCCGCCGCGATGATCCCCGCGAAATCCTGTTCCGCGATGGCGTCGGCGATGGCCTCGTTGATCCAGCTGCGTCGTTCACGCTCAATTTTAAAAGCGGAAAACCCGCCGATAAAAATGCCGAGGATGAGGAAAACAACAGCAATCAAAATGTAGTTGAAGGTGGTGCGTGCCACTACAATGACGGGTGATAACTCATCCTGTGTATCGCGGGCGCGGGTCTGAGGATCTGCGATATACACATCTTCAGTTTGTTCTGGGTCATTGCCCGTGGTGTCTTTTACGGGAATTTGTTCCTGGTTCATGCTCACCGATTCTTTAGCCTTCGCTACAAGTGCTCTTATATACACAAGCTTATCATAGGATAGGGTCAGCGCTGTGGATATTACTTAATTCAGGTTTGTTCAACTGGCGATAATCATATACCATTAATCTGCGCGGCTTGCGCAATCGTCGGCGAGTAACAGGAGACTGCCTTTGAGTGAAATTTTGAACGGGCTTGTGGTCAAAGACCAGAGTGGTTTTTTCTGGGTGGAGGTGAACAACGGAAAGATATATGTCTGTCGTTTACGTGGCAAACTTATGGAGGAGGCCCAGTCGTCCGACATTGCGGCGGTCGGCGACCGGGTGACGATTCAGGTTGTGGATGAGGAAACGGGCATCATCGAAGAGGTGGCAGAACGCACCAGCGCCCTGTCGCGTGCGGCCCGCACCGAAGGCAATCGCGGGGCCGGTCAAGCGGAACGCGAACAGGTGATCATTGCCAATGCTGATCAGGCGTTGTTTGTGTTTGCGGCGGCCAGCCCACTGCCCAACTTCAAGGTGCTGGATCGTTTTCTCGTTGCCGGGGAAATATCAGGGATTGAAGAACTGGTGCTGGTGGTCAACAAAATCGACCTCGAAGATCCCAGCCAGGTACGGGCACGTTTTGCCGTGTACGAACAGCTCGGATACCCCATTCTGTACACCTGTGCGCTCGAAGGAATTGGCGTGGATGCGCTGCGCGAAAGGCTTTCCGGCCATATTTCCGTTTTTACCGGACCATCCGGCGTGGGCAAAACCAGCCTGCTGAATGCTATTCAGCCGGGGCTGGCGCGTTCGGTCAAATCGGTTGGTTCGCGTGACGAAGGGCTGCATACCACCCGCGATAGTGCGCTCATCAAGCTGGAATCCGGCGGCTACATCGCCGATACCCCCGGTATTCGTACGCTCAACCTGTGGGATGTGGAACCGGAAGAGCTGGATGCCTATTTTGTGGAGATCGCGCCGTATGTGGAACAATGCCGTTTTGGAGATTGTGCCCATGTAAATGAGCCGGGATGCGCGGTGCGGCAGGCCGTTGATGATGGCAAGATCAGCCAGGATCGTTACCGGAGCTATTTACAACTGCGGGATGAACTGGAGGCCGCTTACGCCTACTCCTGATCTGGAACGGAATTCGCTTTTATAACGGGAGCAGTTATCATGCTCGAACATCTGATTTAACGAGCTGCTGCGGTCACCAGACCAAAGCAGCTTTTTATTGCTGCATGAAAAGCCTGAAAACTTGCTGAGGATTATCGGCACAGCATGCCGACCTCCGATATAATGTGAATTACTTTACTCAGCTATTGGCTTAACCAGCTAGAGGCAAAGAGGTGCGGGCGTGAGTTCTTCTTCGTTGATCGGCCAGACACTCGGCGGCAAATACAAAATTATCGAGTTGCTCGGTCGGGGTGGGATGGCGACCGTTTATAAAGGTTACCACGAAGAAATCGACCGCTACGTGGCGATTAAGGTCCTGCCCCCGCATCCCGGCCAGGATACGGAATTTGTCGAGCGGTTCCGGTTGGAGGCACGCACCATTGCCCGCCTTCAGCACCCGCATATTTTGCCCGTTTATGATTATGGTACGCAGGGCGACATCCTCTATCTGGCGGTGGCTTACCTCGAAGGCGGTTCGCTTGGCGATAAAATCGACAACGGGCCGATGCCCTTAAAGACTGTCGAAACCTATCTGCGTGAGATCGCGTCGGCGCTGGATTACGCGCACCGGCAGGGCATTATTCACCGCGATGTCAAGCCGGATAACATTTTGCTCAATAGCGAAGGCTATACGCTGCTGGGGGATTTTGGCATCGCCAAACTGCTCGTCAGCGATTCGCGGCTGACAGCCACCGGCGGACTGGTGGGCACCCCGGCATACATGGCCCCGGAACAGGCGCAGGGCGGGACTGTTGGGCCTGCATCCGATATTTATGCGCTGGGTGTGGTGGTCTACGAAATGATCACCGGCAAACAGCCCTACGCGGCAGACACCCCCCTGCAAGTGATGATGAAGCATGTCACCGATCCTGTCCCGCACATCACGGAAGTGAAACATGATCTGCCTGTGGCGCTGGAAAATGTGATGCTGCGCGTACTGGCAAAAAACCCTGCGGACCGGTATGCAAGGGCGACCGAATTTGTAGAGGATTTCAGCCGAGCAATTGGTGGGACGGCTACCCAATATGCGACATTCGATCCATCGAATACATCGGTTGCCAATGACGCGTCGAACACCATCCAGTTATCGCCCACCACGCAATCCGGGCGCGAGCGTACCACCCAGACGATGCCGACGACATCTGGCACCAATAACACGTTGCTGATTCTGGGCGGCCTGACCATTGTCGCTTTGGTCGTGATTGCGATTGTTGCGCTCGTTATTTTCTCCGTCAATCAGAATAATCCCGCGGCGGTCAGCGGCAACCCGACGGCAGCCGCAACGGACCCACCCACACGGGCGGCGGTTGTACCAACGGTGATGGTCGAACCCTCGTTGGGCACAGTGACGTTCAGTACCGCCAATGCGGTGGGCGATACGCTGAATGTGCGTGCTGATGAACTGCCCCCCACAGCGCCGGGCGAGAGCTATGTCGTCTGGTTAAAAAATTCGTCTACTGATGATGTGCTGAACGCTGGTATTTTGCCCATCAACGCCATCGGCAATGGCACGCTGACCTATACCGATAGTGAAGGACGCTTCCTGCCTGGCTTGTACAACGAGGTCGCTATCACCAGCGAAGTAGCCATAGAGGATGTGCCCGCCGGGGACGTGCTGTTTAACGGCAGGTATCCGCTGGAACTGTCGAATGCCCTGACGGCAATTCTATCGGTAACAGAAGATGGGAACAGCCTTGTGGATGGCGCATTGGCCGAAGGTCGTCTGGCCCGGCAGCATGGCAACCTCGCAGCAGGGTCATCGAATACCGCCGGGATACGGCTGCATACGGAACATACGATTAATATTTTGCAGGGTACGGAAGAAGATTATAACGGTAATGACCGGGGCGAAAACCCCAGCCCAACCAAACTGGGTGTGGAACATTTCCTGGCATTGATTGAAGCACAGCTTGATTCGGCTGTCAGTGCGCCGGGGGTCTCGGTGGATGTACAGAATGAAGCGGAATTGATGCGGGTATGCGTGATCAATGCCCGGCTGTTCATGGATGAAGTCACAGGTATCACGCCGGCACTGCTGGCCGCCGAGGACGTGGCATCCATCGAAGCGCAGCTGGAACAGTTTACGGATAGTCTGGATGTGCTGATGGGCGGGACTGACTTTGACGGTAATGGCCGGGTTGATCCGTTTGAGAATGAGTGCAGCCTGGAGCAGATCGAGACGTTTGGTATTCTGGCTGCGGTGATGGACATCCACGAAGGTGCTGGCCCTGATGCTTAAACGCGCCATGCTGTTGTTGCTGTGGGTGGCTGCTGCCTGCGCACCGGAATCTGTAAACAGACCATCTATCCTCGACCAGCCGCGTGAGCTGCCGACTCTGCCACCAGCAGCATGGATTCAGCCTGCCGAGCCGATCACACTGGAAACGGTCCCGAATATTGCGCTGCTGGGACGGCTCGATAACCCCGTTGCGCCCAGCACCATTTTTGATCATGCGCTGTCCCCGGATGGGACCCGCCTGGCCGGGTTGGATAACCAGCAGTTGATTGTCTGGGATCTGGTCACCGGCGAAACGGTGTTCAGCACTGGGCGGCAGGAAGACGCAACGCGGGTGTTCTTTTCGGCAGACAAAACCGAGGCTTACACGGTCGAAGTAAGCGGCCTGGTGGATATTTATGATGCGGAAACCGGCGGCACTACCAACACGTTTGACGGTATCGACCAGTATACCGGGGTGGTAGATTATGACGCGGAGGCTGGCTGGTTGGCGCTGGGCAACAGTGCGGGTATGGTCAAGGTCTGGGACCCTATGGAGCGGCAGGCATTAGCCACATTTCAGGCCCACGATCAGGCTGTATCCCGGCTGGTTTTTTCCGATAATGGCGATTGGCTGGCAACGGCGGACCCTTCCGGCGAAGTCCGTGTGTGGGACTGGCGTGCCCAGACGGAAGTCGCGTCGATTGCGAATGGGCTGCCTGCGCTAGCACTGGCGTTCGCACCGGATGACTCGCTGCTGGCGGTGGGGACGCGGCAGGATATTCGGCTGTGGACGTTGCCGGATGCCGCGCTCCAGCATACGCTGCCAACGGGAGAAGGCGCCACCGAGATCATGCTCTTTTCGCCGGATGGCACCTATCTGGTTAATGGTGGCGAGACACCGGATATGCAGGTCTGGCAGGTGCAGGACGGCGCCTCGGTGGCGCGGCTGCCTGATGTGGGTCAGGATCGCCTGTCCGCAACCTTTTCGCCCGATGGGGACCTGCTGCTCACATCGGAACTGGGCGGTGATGTGTCGTTGTGGAATATGACGACAATCACCGAGAGCTCCGTGAACCGCGCCAATCTGGATACGCGCAGCAATTTTGTTTATGCGGTGAACTGGACGGAAGATGGGTTGTTGATCAACCTTTTTGGCGCAACCGGTTCGGTGTATGTGTGGGGTGTGCCACCCTTCGCTGAATAATCAGCCAGCCGGCACAGACCAGCATGATGGCCGTCCCCGGCAGAATCGACCGGTGAAAGCCGCGATATGTGGGATCATACAGCACAGGTGGGTAGGGAAACAGGATGTTGTTGTTGATCAACGCTGCTGTGAAAAAAGTCACCACCAGCACCAGCAGAAAGACCAGGTTAAGCACTGCCAGCCGAAGACCGGCCTCCGGGTCATTGCGCAGCGCCCGGTATGCCAGCAGCACAGTGCCCGCGATGAGCACGACCGCAACGCTGTAACTGCCCGGTGCGACTTCGAAAAAGTCGTTGAGGGTGCGCTGCCACGTGCCTGTTTCGGGGCGAGTGATGGCCGTATCCCAGGGGACCAGCACCAGTTCGGTCGCAATCAGCAGAATATAAAACACGATCACCCAGGTCAGGGCCAGTGCGGCGTTGCCGATCCATCGGCGCATCAGCTCACCTCCGTTTCCTCATCCTCCTGAGGTTCACCGCGCCAGACTTCGCTGGCAATGTCGATATACAATCTGCCGTCGAGATGGTCGATTTCGTGCTGGAACACACGCGCTTGCCAGTCCTGTGCTTTGATGCGAATAGGCTTGCCTTCGCGGTCCAGACCCTTGATGGTAATTTTTTCATGGCGGTCGACCTTGCCGAAATAACCGGGAATCGACAGGCAGGCTTCGACGCCCTCGACCATGTCCTTGCTGGCTTTGACAATCTCCGGGTTGGCAACGACATAGAGTTTGCCCGCTTCTTCGCCAAATTCCTGCTGGCTTTCTTCGTCGTCCGGCAGGCGCACAATGATCAGGCGCTGGCTGACGGCGACCTGGGGCGCGGCCAGGCCAACACCCGGCGCGTCGATCAGTGTTTCGATCATGTCATCGACCAGTGTCTGAAACTTGTCGTCGAATGTCTGAACCTTATGGGCTTTTTTACGGAGAATCGGGTTATCGGGCTGGATGATAGGAAGTATTGCCATTGTTTATTCCTGAACGAGCGACTGTTTAGAACGATCATAGTAATGACGGATAGGACCGTCAAGTCAGAAAGCTATTAGTTTCCGGCATCAGCCAGGAACTGATCCGCTGTCTCGCGGTCCTCGAAAAAGCGGAACGCACTATGCCCGAACAGCACTTCCATGGAGAACCGGAGCAGTGCGCTTTGGGTGACACAGGCCAGAATGCCTGTGTTCGGGTGCCGCAAAAATTCACCATAACTCGTCAGCACATTCAGCACACCAGGCGCCAGATTGCGCATTTCGGTGCAGTCAATCAGAAAATGGATCGGATGTGATCGAACTGCTGCCCGGCATTGGTCCAGTATATAGCGTGCATCCTCAACGGTGATGATGTCGCGGCAGTACACAGTCAGGGTCGCGGGTTGTTCGGCGGGGTAGATGTCGACGGGCATAGCAGTTTCGCTTTCAATCACGTTATGACTGATCGTTGCGTGTGCGCGGGATGCGCGGTGGACGCGATCCCTGACGGTTATCCGGCGGTTGAGCAGGTGGCGGTGGCGGCGATGCCTGTGGTGGATAAGCGGGTGGCGCATAATTCGGAGGCGGGTTTTGGGGCGGTTGCTGGGCGGCCTGTCCATTGACCCGCTGGTGATAGACGTCCAGATAGCGCGCGATTTCCTGCCGCTGCTGCATCAACTCGGATTCCTGCGTTCTGCGCTCCAGCACGGCCCGGCGCTCAAAGATGGCATTCTTGACGGCGTCCGGGCTGCCAACGCCGGTAAAGCGCTTGGGTCGGTCATCACCCACCAGCGAGATGCTCAGATCACCCCGGTTCAGCACAGTGTTGAGCAGGCCGTTGCGGATGACGCTGGCATCGTCGACCTGTTCCAGCAGCACTTCTTCGGCCACATCCTGCAACCACAGGGGGCGGCGGTGGATGATACGGATTGTGCTTGTTCCCAGAATCAACAGGTCGTTGCGCCAGTCCCAGTCGGACCAGTAAAACCAGACCGACCCGATCAGCGCAATAAACAGGCCGATCAGCGCCTCGATGCCACCGAGTGGCGACAGGCTCAGCAGGCCGACGCCAACCAGCGCCATCCCACCCAGCACGAACAGGCCAGGCAGCATGACGTGCGCCAGCCACACCGAAAGATGTTTGCGGAAAATAACGTTGTTGTGTTCATCGACGTGCCGTTCGTTGAGCAGGCCGCGTCTTTGCCCGGCCAGCGGCGGGATATGAGATGTCGACTGTGTTTGAGGCTCGGGCGGCGCGGCGTCCGTTTCGGACAATACAACACGGTCGATAACGGCACCGATAGCGTCAATATCCTGCTGATCGCTGACATTGCGGTAGGCATGCAGCGTAGTGATCAGCACTTTCTGGATTTGCTCCGGGTTGGGCATCAGGCTGATTTCCATGTTGCCCGCCTCGCCAGCTGTTTTGATATAGATGGTCCCGTAATTAAAGACACGGGCGAATGGATCAACCGAAGGGATTTTGTAGCTGACCTCATGGACGCTGCTGATGAGCACTTCGCGTATGCTGCTGGTCAGGGTCAGGATCGTCTGCTGGTGCAGCATGACGCGTTGATCGGTGATGATCAGATAATCGTTTTTCCACTCCAGATAGGCGTAAAAAATCCAGAGGCCCGGGATAATCAGCGCCAGCATCAGCAGCGGAAGGGTCAGGCCGGTATTGCTCAGCAGAAAGGCAATCACGATCAGGACCAGCCCGATCACCACCGGCAGGATGGCCGAGCGAATGAAGGCCCAGCGGTGGCGGTGCTGGTGGAGCAGCCGGTTTTCGCCGACGCGCTGACCCTGAAAATTGCGACCGGATTGTGGGTCCAGGCGGACCTGTTCGTGGCTGAAGGCCTGACGCAGTTCGGGTTTTTCCAGCAGCAATTGCTGAAAACGGAGGCGAGGCAGCAGCAGCAGCACACTGGGCCGGGTGACGCGCATCGACATCCGTTCATTGGCGATGCGGAACAGCGCGGTTTCCCCAACGTACTGATTTTCCTGCACTTCACCCAGGACGGTCTCGCTGCCCGACTGACCGGTGTACAGAACTGCATGACCGCTGACGAGCAGGTACAACCCCTGTGCCGCCTGCCCCTGCTGGAAGACCAGGGCGTTCGCTGGTAACTGCACCACCTCTACGATATCGGTGAGCAGCTCCAACTGGCCGGGCAGCAGCTTCGCCAGCAGCGGCAGATTGCGGATGTGCGATAGTACAAAGCGGTTTGCCATAAGCGTTCCGGTTCCCTAACTTGCACACCATTGTACCGGAAAAAAGCCATAGGCGAAGGATTTCAGGGGCTGCGTTCCAGCGGGAATATCTGGGCGACCACATCCCGATAACGTGACAGGAAGTGGAGCAGCGTCTCGCGTTCTTCCTGGCTGATCAGGCTGAGGATCAATTGCAGCTGGGCAATAATCGCATCCTTGATCGCGTCGAAACGGTCCTGACCTTCCTGTGTGAGGACGACGTTAACCGAGCGTGCGTCCTCCTCGCTGCGCTCGCGCACCACCAGCGGCGGGTCCATGCCTTCGAGCCGTTTGACCAGCCCGGTCATGGTGGCATTCGTCAGGTGATGCTGGCGGGCAATCTGCCCAATGGGACAGGCGCCACCCTGTTCGATGAGGGTTTTGAGCACAAAAAACTGAGGTGGGGTCAGACCATGTTCGGCCATGTGTGCTGCCAGCCGCTTTTCGACATCGCCCAACATTTCAAATAGAATCGACCAGAAAGCGGAGATGTCTTGCTCCAGCCCGGAATCCACGTTTTATTCTTGCCTCTTTGTACAGCCCACAACCCAGAGTTTACCCAAATAGCCGCAGAATCAAAAGACACGAGGTGATCGTGTCTTTGCTGGCACCAGGATTACAGCGCTTCGAGGGTTTGGATCAGTTCGCCCGGCTTGGGCCAGACACGCTCCGCAGGCATAATCCACTTGTCGCGCATGGTGTAACTGCGATCAATGACAACCAGCCCGGCGTAACCCTCCATATTGAAAGCGCCATGAATATCGCGGCGGACATCCGCCAGCAGGGGAAAGTTCACCGGTTCGACGCTGGCCACCGAGTAGCCATACAGGGTATGCGGTTCGTTACAGACGACCAGCGCCAGCTTCACATTCATGCGGGCAAACTGGACATCGTGACGCTGGAACCACAGGACTCGCCGGATACTGGCGGGTTCCCAGATGTCGCTGGTAAAGCCGAGCACCAGCCCGCGCTCGCCCATCAGGTCATCCAAAGTTGTCACATGATTTTCGTGGTTGAGTACACAGAAGTTTGCTGCCGGGGTACCCAGACGGGGCCCCAATTCCTTGGTCGAAATCATTGTGCCATCCTTTATGACGATTATTTCGTTTCTTACGACATATCTAATTGGAGTGTATCATTGTCTGATGTCATACAGTGTCAAGGAAATCTGAAATGCTCATGAAACTACACGCGCTGTTTCGTTGACATGGAGGCGGTTCCCGGATAGAATGTAATAAATTTCACAATCGGGAGTTGTGATATGGCACGAGACTGGAAATCCCTGGTTGATCAGATGCTGGATAACGCCCGTGACGCAGGTACATTTGACAATCTGCCGGGCAATGGCAAGCCACTTCATCTGGAAGATGATTCCCACGTTCCATCCGAGATGAAGCTGGCGCATAAAATGCTGAAGGAACACGACCTTACACCGGAATGGATCATGCAGGGGAAGGACATCGACGCGCTGCGTGAGCGTCTGCTGGCGGATATGCGTAAGGGTTGGCGGCTGTTTCAGGGGGCACAGGCCGATGCGGATCGCAGCAATATGCCGCTGCACAACCGCAAGCGCAACGAATCAACCTGGCAGCGGACCCAGGAAACCTACCGGACAACTGCCCTTCGTCTCAACCGCGAGATTATGACCTATAACCTCAAAGTGCCACCGGGTTTCCCGCATAAAGCATTATTCGATGTCGAGCGGGAACTGCAACGCCTGATGAACCTGACATAACAACAGATAGCGCCGCCCACAACGGCGCTATCGACAAACGAATGCGATGATTCGTTAGCTTTCTTCTTTTGCTTCCTTCACCTCGTCGGTGTTGTTCTTTTTGGAGCCGTCTTCCAAGCCTTTGCGGAAGTTGGCAACCGCGGAACCCAGTTCACCACCGATGCGCGAGACACGCCCGACACCAAACAGCAGCAGCACGATCACAAGGATAATAATCAGTTCGGTTGGCCCAAGACTCGGCATTTGTAATCCTTTACTTTCTAATTTGCCTGCCCATTATACCACCATCAATCCGGGATGGGTCAACTTTTATTGTCATTTCTCATGAGAAACAGGGTTTGATTTTTCGCCGGTAGATGATCACTCATGCGGAACGATTGACGAGAAAGAACTTTGACGCTATTGTATTAGAACAAGTATTCTGTTTTTCGTTCGCTGCCCTTCAGGAGATTGCCCATGAGCCAGAATTATCTTGCTGGTCACAAAGACATACTGGACTCCATGTTACTGGGCATCCCCGGTGTGACCGGTGGCAAAGCTTTTGGTTATCCGGCCTATCGCGTGAAAGGCAAGATATTCGCTTTTGTCGGTGGCAGCGGCGTCATCATCAAACTACCGGAAGCGCAGGTCAGGCAGTTGGTGGCCCAGGGTCCGCCGATGCACCCGGCTGAAGTGGCCGATGGTGTGGTCTGGCGCGAATGGGTGTCGATTCAACGCGAAGAATCCGCCGCTTATGAGCAGGATATGCCACTGTTCGAGGATGCGCTTCAGTTTGTGGCGGGGCTTTAAGCGACGGTTGCCGCCCCCCTGTAAGGGTGCTAAACTCTAGCCCATAGGTTTAGAGGAGTTCTGAATTCGTGCCCAAGCAAGCCCTGTATCTGGCGTGGCGCCCGATGCGCTTCGAGGATGTCATTGGTCAGGAACATATCACCCGCACGCTGCGGAACTCGCTCCGGTCGGGACGTATCCGTCATGCCTATCTGTTCAGCGGGCCGCGCGGTACTGGCAAAACCACCACGGCGCGGTTGCTGGCCAAGGCCATTAACTGTACCCACGCGGATGCCGATCACCGCCCCTGCAACGAATGTGCGGCGTGCCTGGCTGTCAATGAAGGCCGCTATCTGGATCTGATCGAGATCGACGCGGCGACCCATACGGGCGTGGACGATGTGCGCGACCTGCGCGACAAGATTGCGTTCTCGCCGGGTGAGGGCCGCTACAAGGTCTACATTATTGATGAGGTCCATCGTTTTACCGGCAATGCCTTCGATGCGCTGCTGAAAACGCTCGAAGAACCCCCGCCCCATGCCGTGTTTGTGCTGGCGACGACCGAGATTGACAAGGTGCCGGCGACGATCAAGAGCCGCTGCCTGCCTTTCGAGTTCCGGCGTGTCTCGCTGCAACAGGTGGCGGATCGCTTGCAGATGATCGCGGAAAACGAAGGCCTGCAAGTGGACCGCCCCGCGCTGGAGATGATCGCCCGGCATGGCACCGGCAGTGTGCGCGACAGCATCAGCCTGCTTGACCAGATCGTCACCGACCCGGAGGAGCATATTACGCTGGAACTGACCCAGCGCGTTCTGGGGACGGCCAGCACCGAAGCTGTACGCGAACTGGTTGAGTGTCTGATTCAGCAGGACGCCGCCACCGGCCTGGAAGTGATTAACACGGCGGTGGATGCGGGCAGCGATCCGCGTCAGTTCGGCCAGCAGGTGATCGAGCATTTGCGGGCGATTCTGTTGACCCAGACGGCGGGCATTGACCTGGTGGAAGCATCGGCAGAAGACCGCGATTTGTACGCGCATCAGGCTGGCGCGATCGGACGGTCGGCGCTGCTGCGAGGGCTGCGAGCCTTTAACGATGCGGTCAATGATTATCGCGGCGGGTGGCAGCCCCAACTGGCGCTGGAACTGGCGCTGATCGAAAGCTTGACAGTGCCGCAGGAAACCGTGTATGCGACAGCGCCTGCACCGGCTGCTGCTGCGCCCACCCCTGCCCCGTCCCAACCGGCGCCGGATGTGCCGGCTAATCCGAATGCGCCCGCGGTCATTCCGCCATCAGCCGTGCGTCAGAAATGGCTTGAGGTGCAGCGCACCGCCAAGCAGTATAATTCTGTGCTGCCAGCATTGATGGAACATGCACAGGTTCAAGGGGTTGAGGGTAATGTCGTGGTTGTCGGCGTGCCGAACGATGTTTTTCGAGAGAAGCTGACGGCGACGGATAAACGCGAAGCGCTGGAGAAAGCCCTGTTTGCCGTTCATCAGGTGCCGCTGCGGGTGCAGATTGTGCTGGCCGATGCGGCGGGTCAGCCTGTCGATACGGACGATCCGGTCATTGCCCGTGCGCGCGAACTGGGCGGCGAAGTCAGCCCCTATAAGAAGAAACAGTCCGATTAAATTAAGTATCCCATCCACAGGCGAAAGAAGGAGTCTATCGCAATGGCAAAGCGACCCAATCAGATGCAGATGATGCGCCAGATTCAGAAGATGCAGGAAGATATGGCGGCGGCGCAGCAATCGCTGGAAACCGAAACCGTTGAAGTTTCGGTTGGCGGTGGGGCTGTCACGGTGGTGATGACCGGGCATCAGCGGGTGCAGTCCATCACGGTGAATAAGGACGTGATTGACCTGGACGACGAAGAATGGCTGAATGACCTGCAAGACCTGCTGGTCGTCGCCATGAATCAGGCCGTTGAGCAAAGTCAGGTGATGGCTGCCGAGAAAATGGAATCCATTACCGGTGGTTTGGGGAACATCCCGGGCCTGGGCGGTTTGCTCGGCTAAGGCTACCAGTGTCGGCAAAGCGTTTGAGCACGGCCTGCACGGGTGGGCCGTGTTTTATCGATTATGTATGTAAGTCGTTGGCCGCTGATGATGCGTTGCAGCGAGCACAGCAAGGTTACCTGAAATGAGCAATGCAGTACCGGAACCTGTCATCAAACTGACCGAAGCGTTCGCACGGTTGCCCGGGGTTGGGCCAAAGACGGCGGCGCGGCTGACCTATTTTCTGCTGCGTGCGCCGGACGAACTGAGCCTCAGCCTGGCCGAAGCGCTGGAGAACCTGAAAGCGGAAACCCGTTTCTGTTCGGTCTGCTACAACATTACCGTCAATGACCCGTGTGATATCTGCAATGATGACCGGCGCGACGCCAATATGGTGGCGGTGGTTGAAGAACCGCTGGATGTGCTGGCGCTGGAACGGACGGGTGTTTTCACGGGCAAGTATCATGTGCTGCACGGGGCGATCTCGCCGGTGAACAACATCGGACCGGATGAACTGCGTATCCGCGAACTGGTGGAACGGGTCGAGAAAGACAATATTCTGGAAGTCATTATCGCCACTAACCCAGGTATGGAAGGCGATGCAACCGCGATGTTCATCGAGCGCGAGCTAAAGCCCAAGGGTGTGAAGACGACACGGCTGGCGCGTGGCCTGCCGGTTGGCAGTGATCTGGAATATGTGGACCCGGTTACCCTCACCCGTGCATTGCAGGGACGCAGCGAGTTTTAGGCAATTTTCAATTTGGTTTGAAAATGGCCTTGACATCGCTATACCGCTTTGATATCCTTCCCCACGCTCACTGAGAAAACAGTTCAATAAGTTGAACGATCAAGTGACCAGAGACGGCCACCAAAATGGCTTTTTGTCTCGCGCAGAATAACAACCACAACATCGATTAGGCAAGTTATCCCAAATATCCCAAGTGAGTTTGGGCAAAAAGCCAAAAAGGTGTTGACAGTTAAAATACGGGTTGGTATTCTTAACAAACCCCTAGGGAATAGGGGGTGCAGTTTAACAAGGGAAGCGTGCAGACGGAAGGCAAGTGTGAACTGGAAACAGGTCGCATGTGCCTGACTG
>NZXX01000008.1 GCA_002702065.1 Anaerolineaceae bacterium | reverse complement strand
TTCGGCGATGCCTGGCCGAATCGCCATAATCTCAGCAGCCTGCGCCTGCTCGGTTCTGTTGGCGAACCGATCAACCCGGAGGCGTGGCGCTGGTATCACAAGATTATCGGCAAGGAAAAATGCCCGATCATGGATACATGGTGGCAGACTGAAACCGGCGGCTTCATGATTACGCCTCTGCCATCGGTCTCGCTCAAGCCCGGCAGCGCGACTCGTCCGTTCCCCGGCATCGATGTCGATGTGGTGGACGAAGATGGCAATTCCTGCGGCCCCAACGAAGATGGCAAACTGGTCATCAAACAGCCGTGGCCGAGCATGCTGCGCACCGTCTACGGCGATCCGGACCGCTTCGTGGCGCAGTACTGGACGGAGTATGAGAAGCAGGGCTGGTATCTGGCGGGCGATTCTGCTCGTAAGGATGAAGACGGCTATATCTGGGTCATCGGGCGTATTGACGATGTGCTCAAGGTCAGCGGCTACCGGCTCGGCACGGCAGAAGTCGAATCCGGCCTGGTCAGCCATTCAGCGGTCGCCGAAGCAGCGGTCATCGGTGTGCCGGACGACCTGAAAGGCAACATCATTTATGCCTACTGCATTCTGGTCAGCGGCGTCGAGGCAACCGATGGGCTGGTGGACGAACTCAAAAATCATGTTCGCCACGAAGTCGGACCGATTGCCGTACCCGCCAAGATCGAGTTTGTCGACAAGCTGCCCAAGACACGCTCCGGCAAGATCATGCGCCGGGTGCTGAAGGCACGTGCGCTCGGCCAGCCCGAAGGCGACCTGAGTACGCTGGAAAGTTAATGCTGTCTGTTCGAAAACGCGACGGGGGTTCAGGCCCCCGTTTTTGTTTTTCCCTGAAGTTCATCGAGGATGGGCAGAAGGATGTCGTGTATCTGCTGGTGGAACACCGCTTCGTCGTAATGCGCGTGGGCATGCGCCTGTAGCTCACGCACCATCGCATCAATGTCGCTGGCAGGCAGCGCTTCCAGTGTTTCCAGTATGGCCGGTACGTCATCCAGTGACTGATAGCGCAGTTGGGGCAGGGGCACGACTTCGCGCTGACCCCCGGAGTCATGGACCAGCGGCACGCACCCGGCGGCAATAGCCTGTACCGCCGTCAGTCCGAATGGTTCGTTGATCATCGTATGCAAAAAATACTTCGACTGGTGCATGAGGGCGATCATCTCGTCAAACGGCGCGTCCAGGTGCAGGTGCACATTCTTTAACCCATGAGACTGAATATACGCCTGGCAGGTTTCGACATAGGCCGGGTTGTGCGCAAACCCCACCAGATGAAAATGCACGTCCGGCTGCCGCGCGGCCAGCTTGATCTGCTCCAGTTGGCCTTTCGATGGCCCGAAGCGAGCGACCGAAACGATGGCGGGCTGGCGGTCGCGGTTGTCGCTTTCGTAATCGCTGAAATCTACCGGCGGATAGACGATATGCGTATCGGCTGGAACATTGCCATACATCTCACGCAACGCGGCTGCCGTGAATGCCGAATTAAACACAAAGTGATGCTGTGGGTGCAAACGGCGAAAACGATAGACCTGCTGGATGGCCAGCCGGTGCAGCCAGCGCAGCGAGAACGGTTGGTAACGGAAATCGGGGCGGTGAATATCCGGAGACGGGTCCGCCAGACGGCGTTCGCGCGGGAAGTGGATGTAATGCAGGATATGCTGGTTCCCCGGCAGCGGCATCAGGCTGTTACTGGAATTGATCAGCAGATCATAATCCCTGCCAATGCGGTGCAGCAGGCTGTTGAAGACCAGAATGGATGTGTCGTCGGGTATGATGCGCATGTTGGGGGCCAGCTGCCGGAAACGCATCTGATAGGTGCGGCCATAATGTGCCTCGATCCGTTCAGGCTCAAAGCGCAGCCGCAGCGTCACGATGTCCGGCACAATACCCAGATCATTGAGCACCTCGACCATGTGCAGAATCACTTGCAGCCGCCCGCCAAATATGACATAGGGCTGGCAAATAGCGACTCGTGGTGCGTCAGATTCCATGCTGTTCGATGCCTTGTAGATTGCGATACTGTTGCAGCAGAAAGCGGTTGGCCACATATGTTTTGGGACCTTCGCCACGTACCGGACGATACACGCCGGACGGCACCGGCTGGCGCTCGTAACCGTAATCGGTCAGCACGTGGTCGAACAGCAGGTTGACGCACGCGATCTCGTGGGGGGCAATATCTTTCTGCCATGCCGAAATGGGGTAGGTGGACAGACCCTGAAAATCACGCCCACTCATGCTGTTACCCGACCAGGCCGCATCCAGCGTTGTGGGTTCCAGCAGTCGCTCGCTGAATGGTATCTCGGTGAAGGCGGCAAGGGCTTGCATCTGAGCGTGCGTATCCGTCAGCAAATCTTCATAGCGCACGATTTTGTAATCCGCCACATGACGCGGATTCTGGTATAGATAATAGTACGAGTTGCGCAGCGAATCGATCATCTGGCCCAGGTAGGGGTAGCGGCCCTGACGCGTCTTGAACTTGCGCAGCGAGACCAGTGTCGCATACGGATTGCGTACGACGTGGATAAACCGCGCATCGGGATACAGTACCTTGAGGACAGCGGCGAATTCGGCATTCTCCACGGACTTTTCAACAAAACGGGTTGCTGTCGGCGGCTGACCATACAGGCCGACATACAAGGCGGTTACATAGCAGTCGAACAATGCCCGCATATCGCCTTGCCGGAAAGCGTCTGCGCCATGTTGTTGCAGATAATCGACCAGCGCCTCGACATCCCAGCGGCCCGGCAGATAGCTGTCACCATGCTTGCGGAGTGACTCCGGCTTGCTGTTCGCATGTTCAATGGCGCGGCGGACCTTGCCAACCACCGTGTCAAAATCCAGCTTGCGCGGTTTGGCGTGCCGCAGGGCGTAATCAACGCCGTAGCCGGTGTACTGGAAAAAGTGAATCTCATTGGGGATGACAAATAAACCCGGTACGCCGTCAAACAGATTGCGCACCAGCGATGTGCCCGATTTATGACTCCCCAGGATAAAAACCGGCTTTTCCACAGAACTTCAGCTCTCTAGATACCCAAGCTGTTGCAGTTGGGGCGTGATGGCTGCCAGAATATAGGCTTGCTGTTCGGCTGTCAGGCGTTCCTTCCATTTGCCAATCGAGTCCGTGCTGACGGGTTTGCCGATGTTCCGGTGAAATTCCAGATGCTTGTGTTCAACGGTTGAGGGCAGTTTCCAGTAGTCCAGCATGGCCGCCGTATATTCGATCCCGGCGAACTGGCTGATCTGCTGGAGGGTGGCCTCCGGCTGGGAAACCAGGTCTTCGTAGCGCACTTCCAGAAACTGTTCCGGTTTTGCCTGTTTGCGAAATTGGGTCACGCGGTCAATGCTTGTCAGCCACCGGTGGGTGCCATGTTGCAGATAATCCGCTCCGCGCCGCACCACCATGGATGAGATGACATCCCGGCCATCGCGCAGCAGATGCAGGTAGCGGCCTTCGGGAAAGACGCGATAGATCCACGGCAGGTAAAACGTGTGAATAGGCGATTGATCGCCCCATGTGACCGCATCCGGAAAGCGCTGCGCGGCATAGGTCATGAACACTTCTTCGATGACCCGCGCCAGCGACCGTTCATTTTCCGGCAGGTTGATGACGGTTTCATAAGCCGGTGCCAGATTAGTTTCCCACAGCTTGAAGTGATGATGGCGCTCGAAGCTGGCGATAACAAGGCTGCTCAGGTCTTCCCATTGCAGATGCTGCAAGGTCGCAAACTTGACCGCAACGCCGTGAATGATTTGGGTTTCCTGGGGTATGGCAATCTGCCCGCCGGCAACCAGCATACTGCGCAGCAGCGTTGTGCCGGATCGCCCGGCGCTGATGATAAAAAGTGGCTTGCAGCGGGAAGCGCTAGCACGATTTGTCAGTGGATAACGGTGGCTCGTCGGCAGCGCACGCCAACGATTTCTGAGAATATATTGTAGACGTTTGACCCAGAAAGGGACTTGTGTATAACGCTGCTGCTTTTCGCGCAAGTTCATCGGGTTTACTGATTTCAAATCGAGTTAATCCTCAACAACCTTAATACCGTGAACAGTCAATTGCGAATTATCGGTATAGATAAAGCGGTCTATGAGTTTGCCTTGCTCCCAGTCCAGATGCAAGATCGAGGCAGGCGACAAGCCAATAAACAGACAGTTGTTGACAAGGTCCATACCGCGTACAAAGAATGGATTGGCGACAAGCGGGTTGTATAAGTTGTGTTTTCGTAGGAAGTGGCGTGCTGGCATCGAAAAATCGTAAAATCGCGTATAAAGCCCAATCGGGTGAAACGGCAATAAGTTGATACGGCGAACCAGTTTTCGCCTGGGCAAGTCATAAACATAGACTCCGTGACCTTTGGTGTCGTTGATGAACGTTAGCCCATCGTCACGGATAATCAGATTATGTCCGCCTCGCAGTTGTGGCTCTTCGATCAGGACCTCACCCGTATCCAGATTGACAATCGCCCCGAAACGTCTGAAGAAGGCATAAACTTCACCGCGCCAGGTCGTGACGGCATTGAGATGCAGGTGACTCGGGTGTTTGCCGTGATGCTCCGCCAGAAAAAGGTTGCGGTTGTCTGCCTCTTTATCAATGGCCAACGGTTCCAGCCCCCAGTGTTTTTGCAGTTCCGGCATCTCGCGCGGCCAGTAAGTGCGTACCGCCTCACCGGTTTCGACATTGATCAGCAGAACCGCATCAATACTGGTGGAAGTTACCCAGATATGCTTGTCATCATGGGCGTGAACTTCGTGCAAGCCTGACATCAGGGGATGAGAAATGTTACGCACAAAATTCAGGTCGCGGTCAAAGACCTTGAGCGAATGATAGGTACTGGCGAAAATCTGATTGTTGATCAACGCGATGCCGCGCCCGCCACGGCTGTTGCCACGCGGGTTGGGGTCATCAACTGGGAAATTATCGAGCAGCACCGGAACGCGCTGTTCAACGGTTTTGGTGTCCCAATTCAAGCAGATAAATTCGCCACTTTGATCCGGGGGCGCATAACGAAAAACCGTACTGAAGTAGACGTGCATTAAAACATTTCCTCGAGGTTACCGGTGTTTTCGGACCATTTTAATGGTTTGCATAAGCTGTTGGCGCTCGAACAGCAGCAAAATGAGACCGTAGAGACCGGTAAAACAGACCACCTTAATGATACCGCTTATCCAGGGCGATTCCGGTGCTGCGGCACTAAATGCGAGATTGGCGCCGATCAGTCCGATGGTCAGCGCAATCCCCGGCCATGCCATGAGGGCCACCAGCGAATAGTCGACGAATTCTTTTGCCCGCCACAGGACATAGCCAATCCCGATTACCAGCATTATGTCCACCGCCAGTGCAACGCCTGCGATGCCCAGTGCCGGGCCCAGCGTAAACAGCCCGATCCCCATGATGACCAGTTGCAGGATGCGGGCATGCAGGACAATGCGCGGTTTGCCGACACCCACAAACATATTTGCGATGGTCCGTTTCATTGGGTCAAACAGCGTGAAAATGAGCATAAGGCGGAAGGCGTCCAGCATGGGCAGCCAGCGCTCGCCAATAGCCAGGATGATAAACTCCGGCGCGACCAGCGCCAGCAGCCCGGCCAGCAGGAACCCGCTGCGTACCAGCAAAGCATTGGTCATAAAAAATGCGGAAGACAACCGCTTGCGGTCATGGCCGACTTCAGCATACATGCCGGCAGAAACTGGCTCCAGTGGAGATGCGAGAATAATACTGGGGTATTTGGCAAAGCTATAAGCTTTGGAGTAAAAACCCAACGGTGTTTTACCCAGAAACGCCCCCGTCCAGACATCATCCAGCCGGTCGAGCGCGTCCGTCAGCAACCGGATGCCCACATTGCTGGCCCCAAACGTCAAAAAGTAGCGCATTCCTGCCGGGTGCCAGGTGAAGCGCGGTCGCCAGACGGGACGCCAGATATACAACATGAAGATGGCGACGACGGTTGTGACCACATCGCTCATCAGCAAGGCCCACAGGGTCACCCCACCCAGGGCCAGACCAATTGTCACAATCGTGGTCACAATCGTATCGATAACCTGAAGCGTGGCAAGGCGTTTGTGCAAGACCTTGCGGCTGAGAATGAGACGCGGGGTTTGCGTCATGCTCGTCAGGGCGGCAGTCATGGTGATAACGACAAAAGCCAGTTTGAGGTCTGGCTGGTCCGGGTCAACCAGCAGGAGGGTTCCCCCCAGCATCAGCGCGAACCAGAGCACGGTGAGGGCGGATTTGATGGTGAAATGAATGGCGGCTGACTGCTCGATATCCAGATTATGTTCAGAGCGATAAAGAAACGAGCTGGCCATACCGAAGGCAGGCAAACCGATTGTCAGGCCGATGACGGATTTGGCCGCCGCATAAACACCAAATACTTCGATTGGCAGCAGCCGTGCCAGCACAATAGTCTGGATAAAACCGACGATAACCTGAACGATGCTGCTGACGGCGTTCCATTTTACGGATGAGATGCTGCGCTGGGCCAGACTCTGCGACATACACGGTTCCTGCACGCAAATGACGCCGCATTGTAATACGGTCATCACAGCATCGGCAAGCGGCAATGCCCTAAAACAAAAGCGGTGAGCCCTGGGACCCACCGCCGGTGAATGAAATGAGATTATGATCAGTTACTGCTGGCGATCAGGTGGCCGTTGGCCTTGACCGGGATGGTGCGCGGCTGGGCCTCTGGCGATTTCGGCAGCGTCAGGGTCAGCAGCCCGTTATGGTAGGTCGCTTCGACATTGTCGCTGTCGATTGGCTGCGGCAGGTTGATGCTGCGGCTGCGGGTCCCGAAAGCCCGTTCCTGGATCAGCACGCGTGTGCCTTCCGGGACTTCCGGTTTGGGCCACTCGGCGCTGATAGTCAGGGTATCGCGATGCAGCTTGATTTGAATCTGATCGGAATCCAGCCCCGGGACAGCAGCAACAACGGTGTATGCCTGATCGGTTTCTTGCACGTCGAGGGGCAAGCTGGCATTAAAGCCATAGCCGGTGCTCTGCCACGAGTCCTCAAACATACGATCCAGGGCGCTTTGCATAGCAGCCATTTCACGGAACGGATTCCAGCGAACAACGGTACTCATGATGTGTCCTCCAGAAAACTTGATCGAAATGACTTGGTACTTCTGCTGTTTTATTTACGGCGCAAATGTAAAAATCACATCGGCGTTTTATCAGAAATTCGTATGAGCAGCCCTGCCGCATTTACTGAATAAATGAGTGTGGGGTGGCTGCCATCAGCGTCACTTTGATCTGGCTGCGATCAATCAGATTCCCGACCTGCGGGCTGATCGTCTCGCGCCAGTGGTCGCTCTGGTAAACGGCATCATACAGCCGGGTGCGGTCGTCTTCGTCGTCAAACCGGCGAATCCAGATGTACTGGTCGGTGTCCACCTCGGCAAAACTGCCGAGGATGACCATACCCTTTGACAACTGAAAGGGGATAATCACCTCGTCCATAAAGCGGATCCATTCCTCGCGTTTACCGGGCTGGATCTGATACTGGCGCAGTTCAAAAATCATGGGTTCTCCTGGAGGGGAAATAAGCGAATCTGCGTCAAGTCTACAGGGTACGGCGCAGGCTGTCGAAAAATCGAAACCAGATGCGCATCAGGTCGCGACGCAGTAAACTTGCGGCACTTGTCAGGTTGAATAGTGGAGGGCTTTATGCTGATTGTTCACGTTCATGTTCACGTCAAACCAGAATTTATCGACGCCTTCTGCGAGGCCACGATCGCCAATGCCAGCCAGAGCATCAAGGAGCCCGGCATCGCCCGCTTCGATCTTATCCAGCAGGATGATGACCCGGCGCGTTTTGTGCTGGTCGAGGTCTATCGCGACGCTAACGCCCCAGCCGCCCATAAGGAAACGGCGCATTACCACACCTGGCGCGAGACAGTGGCCCCGATGATGGCGGAACCGCGCAGCAGTCAGAAATTCAGCAACGTCTTTCCGGATGAAGCAGGGTGGGGCTAACAACCATGTTTGAGTTTGCGACGGCCACGCGGATTGTGTTTGGTGCGGGGGTGTCGAAACAGGCGGCACCGCTGGCAGCAGAGATGGGCACGCATGTGTTGCTGGTGACGACCAACGGCACCACTCGTGCGGAACCATTGCGGCAGGCGCTGGTGGAGCAGGGCATGCAGCTGACACCGTTCACCATTGCTGGCGAACCCACCACCGCTGATGCGCGTCAAGGGATGCAGCGGGCGCGTGAGGCCGGGTGCGATGTGGTCATTGGTTTTGGCGGCGGCAGCGTTATCGACGCGGGCAAGGCGATTGCGATCCTGCTGACCAATGGCGGCGACCCGCTGGATTATCTCGAAGTGATTGGTCGGGGTCAGGCATTGCAGCAGCCCGCCGCGCCCTACATTGCCATCCCGACGACTGCCGGAACCGGGGCCGAAGTCACGCGCAACGCCGTGCTGGCATCCCCGGAACATCGTCAGAAAGTGAGCCTGCGCAGCCCGTATATGCTGCCGCGTGTCGCACTGGTCGACCCTGAGCTGACCCATACGGTGCCGCCAGACGTGACTGCCGCTACGGGCATGGATGCCCTGACGCAGTGTATCGAACCCTATGTCTCCAACAAGGCCAATCCTCTGACCGATGCTATCTGTCGCGAAGGTATTCAACGGGCCGCGCGATCATTGCAGCGGGTTTATCATCATGTCGATGACGCGGCGGCACGCGAAGATATGGCGCTTGCCAGTCTGTTTGGCGGGCTGGCGCTGGCGAATGCCAAGCTGGGCGCGGTCCATGGGTTTGCGGGCGTGCTGGGTGGGATGTTTGATGCGCCGCATGGGGCTGTGTGTGCCCGGCTGCTGCCGTATGTGACCGAAGCCAATGTTCGTGCGCTGCGCACCCGCCAGCCCCATCACCCGGCTTTGCGCCGCTATGATGAGGTCGCTCAGTGGCTGACCAGTGATACAGCGTCGACGGCGGATGACCTGGTGCGCTGGCTGCATGATCTGCTGGTGAATTTGCAGATTCCGCCGCTGGACACCTATGGCGTGAACGAAGCGGATTTTCCGGCCATTGTGGACAAAAGCATGATGGCCAGCTCCATGCAGGGTAATCCCATCCGGCTTACGGCGGAGGAACTGACGGCGGTGCTGCGACGGGCGGCTTTTGGCGGATAAAAACCCTTTACACGCTGCCAGCCTGCACGCTAATATTGCTGAACCTTCCTGACCCGTTTTGCATGGCACAGATGCCGAGGCCATATGGACCAAACCGAACTGCTGGCATTATATGATGAAGATCAGCGCATTAATATTCACTGGCCCGGCGAAAGGCGCGAAGTCACCGAACAGGTGATCCGGCATATCAGCCGGTCAGGGGTACACAGCTTTATTATTTATAGCGACCTCAAGGCCGAAAACGCCGATGCGGTGATCAGGCAGGAGCAGGACCTGTTTGTCGCAATGGGGCATCATCTTGAATGGAAGGTATTTGAGCATGATGCACCGGCGGACTTGCGCCAGCGTCTGGAGCAGGCCGGGTTCGACATGAGTGTACCGCCGGACGCGGTGATGGTGCTCGATGCGGAGCAAGCCCCGGCTGCCTTGCGCGAGAATCAGTCAACCGCCATCCGCCAGATCACGACACCGGAACAGGTTGGCGATATCCTGGCTGTACAGCGCGAGGTCTGGAGCAGCGAATTTGAACGTCTGACGCGAGAGATGGCCGAAACGCTGCGTGATCGCCCCGATCAGTTGAGCGTGTACGCGGCTTATGTCGATAACCAGCCTGTCAGTTCCGCCTGGGCGCGCTATACTCCGAACAGTCAGTTTGCCAGCCTGTGGGGCGGCACCACGCTGCCAGATTACCGGGGGCAGGGGCATTATTCGGCGCTGCTGGCGGCGCGCTTGCAGGATGCCGTTCAGCATGGACGTCGTTTTCTGACGGTGGATGCCAGCCCCATGAGCCGCCCGATCCTGGAAAAACACGGTTTTCAGGTGATCACGTGGGCGTGGGAGTGCCACTGGAACAGCGAAGTGGATCAGTAACGATGTCTGGGCAGGCGTCTATAGTGGCGGTGACTGACCCCCTTGTCACCACCCGCTGGACGGTTGCGGCCCTCTGGGACCGGGCGCGTTCGGCGTGCTCTCGCGGATAACCAGTTCTGGCGTAATCACGATTTCACCAACCGTCGAATCACCGTTCAGACGGTCCAGCAGCAGCTCAGCCGCCTTAATGCCCAGTTCCAGTTTGGGGACGTGCATGGTCGTCAGGGATTGTTTGAGGAGATCCGTCAGCGGAATATTATCAAAACCGGTTACCGCCACTTGTTCCGGCACGTTGATGCCCATTTCCATGCAGACACGCAGCACACTGGCAGCCATCATATCGTTATAACAGATGATGGCGTCGACATCCGGTCTTGCTTGCAGCAGGGCTTGTGTGGCCGCATAGACTTTTTCGCTTTCGTTGGGCGTCCGCACAATCAGCGCTTCATCAACGGGCAGATGATGGCTGCGCAAGGCTTCGCGGAAGGCGTTCAGGCGCTCCCGCGTGCTGAATTTGTCGGTCGGGTTGGTGACAAACGCCAGCGTCTTCCGGCCAGCGGCGACCACGTGCTCCACCAGAGCTTTGACCCCGTGCGCGTCGTCCACCCGCACCACACCTGCATTGTTGCCCGGCAGCACCATATTGATCAAAACCGCCGCCTGATGTTTGTTGATCAGCGCGCCCAGTTCATCGTCCGGGATGCCGGGCACAGAGCACACGATGACCCCGTCTACATGATTTTCCGCCAGTAATTTAAGGCCCTTGCGCGAACGGTCCGGCGCAATATCGGTGTTATACACCAGCACATCATAGCTGTGTTCGTGCATCACCCGTGTTACCCCCAGGATGATGAACGGGAAGAACGGGTTAGCAATGGAAGGCACTAGCAGGCCGATCACCCGGCTGCGGCTGGAGGCCAGGCTGCGGGCTGCCCGGTTGGGGTAGTAGTTCAGTTCCTTAATCGCCTTCAGCACACGCTCGCGGGTCGCCGTGCTCACCGGGCCTTCATTATTGATCACCCGTGAAACCGTTTTGATCGAGACGTGTGCTCTGGTGGCGACATCGACCAGGGTTACGGATTGCTGCCGCTTATTCTTGTTTGGCGCCACTTTTGCCCCCTTCCTCTTGACAACGCTGTCACAGGATAACAGTTCAGATTAAGGCTGTCAACAATGGCAAACTGGTGTTGGTCTGCTTGACAGGCTTCTCGAAAACCGATAAATTTGTGACAGCGCTGTCACCAAAACCAGCGATTTATCCTACTTGAAATAGTCTTTGGAAAAAGAGGATTTAGGGATGTCGCACCAACTTCGGGGAATAGATCGGCGTACGTTTCTTAAAGTGGCGGCTGCTTCCACTGCGGCTGCACTCACTCCGGTTACAGCCCTGGCTGCGCCCGCCGCGAAACCGGCTGCGCAAACCATGACCTATAAGGAAGCCCCCATGCTGGCCGAAATGGTCGAAGCGGGTACGCTGCCTGCGGTCGATGAGCGTCTGCCGCTCTCGCCACGTGTGGTCCCGGTTCAGGAAGAAATCGGTGAATATGGGGGAACCTGGCGGCGTGCCTACAAGGGCATGTCCGACAGTTCCAATCAGATCAAGCTCATCCACACCTTTGGCCTGCATTATTTCAGCCCGGACCCGGATACCATCGAGATCGTACCCGGTCTGTTCGATGAATGGACGCAGAACGAGGATTCGACGGAGTTTACCTTCCATCTGCGCGAGGGGATGCGCTGGTCGGACGGTGAATTTTTCGATACCGAAGACATTCAGTTCTGGTACGACTGGTATTATCAGGGTGACCTGGGGCCGGGGTACTCGCTGCTGACGATCAACGACACACCGATGGAGCTGGAAGTTGTCGACGCGTACACCTTTATCGTCCGCTTCCCGGAGCCAAACCCACTGCTGCCCAGTCGCATTGCCAACTCCGCGACGGAAGGCAGCATTGGCGGACCAACTTTTGGTGCGCCAGCTCACTACCTCAGCCAGTTCATACCGGGTACGGATTACACCAATCAGGCCAAAATTGACGAGGCGCTGGCCGCGCACCAGCTGACGACCTGGCAGCAGTTGTTTGGTGATGCCGGCAACCGCGAAGGCCCGATCTCATGGTGGTTCCTGAACCCCGAACTGCCGGTGATGATTCCCTGGCGCATCGAGGTGCCGCCGCCGCTGAACGACCCGATCGTGATGGTACGCAACCCGTACTATTACTCCGTCGATCCCGAAGGCCAGCAGCTGCCTTACATCGACCGCATTGATTTCCGGTTGTTCGAGGACAACAGCATCTTCGACCTGTGGATCACGCAGGGGTTGATCGACATGCACCAGCGCCATGTGGCCGCAGCCAACTTTCCGCTGTACAAGGAACATGAAGCATCCGGCGATTATCGCGTCATTATCTGGACCCAGACGTGGACCCACGCCTACTATCCCAACACCAGCCACACGGACCCCGTTTTGCGGGACCTGTTCACGAACCCGAAAATGCGCGAAGCCATGTCCATCGCCATCAACCGCGACGAGATCAACAACCTGGTGTATGATGGCTTCTACGAACCCCGGCAGGCATCACCCGTCAGCGGCTCCCCCGAATTTGACCCGGAATTTGAACAGCGCTGGACCGAATATGACCCCGACCGGGCACGCGCCCTGCTGGATGAAATCGGGCTGGAAGTCGGCCCGGATGGCAAGCGCCTGCGTCCCGACGGTGCGCCGCTGAACTTCCAGTTGATGCACTCCAAAGCGGGTGACCAGCCCCGGTTGGATGAAATCGACCTGGTGGCGCAGTACTGGAACGCGATTGGCCTGGGTGTGTCGATTGACTCCGTCGAGCGGTCTTTGTATGAAGAACGGTTGGCGAACGGGCAGGTCGATGTCGGACACTGGGAACATGATCGCAGCCTGATTATCGAAGGGAACCCGGATTCGTATATCGGGACGGTGTCCCAGCAGCCCTATGTCAACCTGTATGCCAAGTGGTATGTCGGCAATCCGGTTGGCGTCGAACCGCCCGCAGATCACCCCATCCGCCTCATCTGGGGTTTCTGGGAGCAGGCCTCGCGCGAAGCTGATGCCACCAAGCGGCATGCGCTGGTAATGGAAATGCTGGCTGTGCACAAAGAAGCGCCGCTTGCCATTGGCACGGTCGGCGAGCCACCAGCCCTTGCCATCACCAAAAATAACTTCCGCAATGTGCCGGAAGAAATGGCGAGCGATACCACACTCCGCGATATTCTGCTGGCACGCCCGGAGCAGTTCTTTATCCGGCAGTCATAATCTACCGGACGATCTTGACCGACGAGGGGGCACCATCCAGTGCCCCTCTCTCTTGTAAAGAGGAGGACATTGTGAAAATCCAATCTGAAACCCGAACCCTGACCTCTGGCCCTGCACATCACTTCTTTGGTTATTACAGCATCTGCCCCTGGAATGCGGCGCAGACTTACCTGGTGTGCCTGGAAAGCAGTTTTCAGGATCATCTGCCCGAACCCGGCGAAATGGCGGGCATCGGCGTGGTCGATGCGCAGACCGGCCAGTTCGAGCGGGTGGCCGAGACTGGCGCGTGGAATTTGCAGCAGGGGGCGATGCTCCACTGGAATCCGCTTGCGCCAGATACCGAGCTTATCCACAACGACCGCGTGGACGGTGACATCGTCTCGCGCATTCTGAACATTCACAGCGGGAACAGCCGCGTGCTGCCGCGCCCGGTCAGTGCTGTCAGCCACAACGGGCACTATGCCCTCAGTCTGACCTATGGCCGCTTGCAGCGGATGCGCAAGGTGGTGGGTTATGGCGGCGCGTCCGACCCGAATGCCCACGATCCGCACCCGGCCAATGATGGCATCTTCCTGATGGATCTGCGGACTGGCGATTGCAAGCTGGCCGTGTCGATTCAGCAGGTGTATGACCTGCTGGTGGACGCCAACCCCATCCTGCGTGAACAGCACATGTGGTTTAACCATGTCGCCTTCAATCGCAGCGACAACCGCTTTTTCTTCCTGGCCCGCTGCTGGGAAGATGACCATTTGCAGACCGGTATGTACACAGCCAATCTGGATGGCAGCGAACTGCGCGAAGTGGTGCCGTTCGGCAAGAGTGTGTCTCACTTCGACTGGCGCAACGACACCGAAATTCTGGTGACCTATGATCTGCGCGGGCGCGGACGTGAGCATGTGCTGCATGTCGATGGCTCGCCCGAATACCGCGTCATCGGCGATGGCCTGCTGAACTTTGACGGACACCCCTCATTTTCGCCGGACAGCCAGTGGTTTGTGACCGATAAAAATGTCCTGGATTCACTGGAAAAATGGCTGTTGTTGTGCCGTGTGGCCGATGAACAACTCGAAGTGCTGGAAAAGTTCCCGATGTACGAACGCCGCTTCCTGGGGGGTGACCTGCGCTGCGACCTGCACCCGCGCTGGAATCGGGATGGCACCGCCATTTGCGTGGACGCGCAGGCCCCGGACCGCACCCGCCAGCTGCACATCGTCAATGTCAGTTTTGACGACTGACACCCGCAGCACGACAGTCACCTTGTTATGGACCTCAGTCGCGGATATGGGGGGATGCGCCGCGACCGAGGTTCGTGACTGGCTTCATCCGCAATCGCGCCGCAGGAAATATTCAGCCCGATTGCCATAACATAATCAGCATTAAACGGCATAGTCAAATTCTGGATCACCTGCGCTTAATACAGGCCGGTTTGCTCATCCTCAACGACCATTGCGTCCGCTTCCTCAACGCTGATGTCGAGGTTGGCGTGCTTGATGATGGCTTCGCCCAGCGATGCCAGTGCATCCGGCTCCTGCTCCGATGTCCACAGGCCCGACCGCACAACACATTTGGTGCAGTGGAAGAACGCTTCCCCAACCGTCACCGCGATGACAAAAACAGGCGCTTTGCCCTGCATGACGAAGCGTTGGCGGATCGCCTCGTCGCGCACAATCTGCGCGGTGCCGTTGACGCGCAGGGTCTCGCGGCGGCCCGGTACAAGAAACAGCAGCCCGATATGGGGATTTTGCAGGATGTTCGACAGCGTATCGCCACGACGATTGCCGGGGCGGTCGGGGATCAACAGGGTTTTATCGTCCATGACCTGCACGAAACCGGGTGGGTCGCCCTTTGGTGAGACATCCATGTTGCCGCTGGCGTCGGTCGAGCCGAGCAGCACAAACGGCGATTTCTCAATAAAGGCGCGGCAAAATTCATCAATTTCGGGGATGACCTTATCCTGGGCAGCCTGGCCGGCATACCCCAGAATTTCCCGCAGTTCGGCTTCGCTCTGGATCACGTGTTGAAATGCGCTCATCGTCTTTTTTCCAGCTGCTATGTGTGCGTGCACTGAACAGAAATTCTATTGCGTCGCCGCACGGATCGCAAGGTAATCGACCAACCCGATAAAAATGTTCATTGCGCTTTGTTTACTGCGGTCGATTCGATGCACCGTTGCTGAATATCACCCTTATTGCCGAAAACATACGATTTCCAACAATCCTCCAACCTCAGCGTAGTGATCGCGTCCATTATTGGCACATCTTTCCTATTACAATGATGATCACAAGGACCACACAGGGGGAATAGAAGATGCTCACGCAAGGTTCGAAACGCTGGCGCAAATGGCTTGCGGCGGTTGTGTTATTGACTCTGGTTACCGGGTTCAGCGTGGTGCCCATAGCGCAGGCCAGCACCTACTGTACGCAGTGGCACACCGTGCAGCGCGGCGAAAATCTGTTTCGTATCGGACTCCGTTATGGGACCACCGTGTCTTATCTGCAATCGCTGAATGGCATTCCCAACGCCAACCGCATTTACGCCGGTCAGCTGCTGTGTGTCAGTACGGGCAGCGTCGGCGGGACCACCTATACGGTGCAGTGGGGCGACACGCTCTACAAGATCGCCCGTCGCTATGGGGTCAGCATCTGGACACTGGCGAACTACAACAACATCACCAACATCAACCGCATCTACGCCGGGCAGGTGCTGTACATTCCGTAACGTTCGTGCGTTGATTGAAGCGCGCAGGGGAGGGCGTTCAAACCCTTCCCGGTTGCTCATAGGCGGAGCGTCCATTTGCAGGGGCGAGTCAGTGTGCCCGTCATGGGCCGACACGTGGATCGGCCCCTACAGAACTGTGCGTTTCTGATCGGGTTGGGCAATCAGTTCTTGCGCCCGATCAACTGGAAAAAGCGGGCCATCAGGTAGTAGGGGTAACGGTCGCTGAGGGTCATTTCCAGCGCTTCGAGCCTGGCATAGAATGTCGGGTCGGTTTTCAGCGCGTTATCTGTGATGTAGTCATTAATGCAGCGCACGCCATAATGCCCCAGCAGCGTGCAGCCAGCAGCCTCCAGCACCGGGATCAATTCCTCACCGGCATAATGGCGCAGCGGCGTATCAAACAACGGCGTGAAACTTTCATGGGTATCCAGATTGGCCAGCGCTTCACTCAGGTCATGCCGCAGCAGCGCCGCCTGAAGCAGGTCCGAATAGCGGTTGATATTGATCACCGAGACGATGCCGTCCGGTTTCAGCGGCCCGCAAATGGCATGCATCCCCGCCTGCGCATCATCCAGGTACTGAAGCACATTGTGGCACAACACCACGTCAAACACCGGTTCCAGGAAATGCGCGGGTAGTTCGAGTAAATCCGCCTGCACAAACTGCATTCGTTCGGCCACGTCCAGCGCTTTCGCCTGACTCCGCGCCTCGTCCAGCATCGCGCCCGAAAAATCCGCCAGGGTAACATGATGCCCCTGCTGCGCCAGCGGAATGGCGTCGCTGCCACTGCCGCCCCCCGCATCCAGCACCCGCAGGGCATGACCCGGCAGGTGACGCTTCAGATTGGCCTGAAAAACCGAATAGCGCAGCCGGTTCCAGGGTTGGTCAAGGCTGCTGAGCCACTGCGCCATGTTCGCATCAAACTTATCGGCTGAAGTCATCGCGCTGCTCCTCCTGTCTGGTCGGATGTACGAAGTAACTATACCCAATCTGTGCGAAAGTCCAGTTGGGTACAGCTCGGTTCTACGCTATCCTAGATTCAGTGGAAAAGTAATCAGTGCACAGTGCTCAGTAAAAATATCTGCTGGCAGCGCATTCTGCGATCACACTGTCAACTGGCGACTGAAAACTGTCAGCGCAAATGAAGGGCATCCCGTGAGTTACCGGCACGGACTGGAAACCGATACTGAAAAACTGCGGCGGCGCAATCGTGAACTGTCGATTCTCAACACGATCGCGCAGGCGCTGAATCATGAAGTGGACCTGACGCGGGCGCTCAACACGGCGCTGGTGCATGTGGCCGACCTGTTCGGGCTGCAAACCGGCTGGGTGTTCCTGCTGGATGATGAGGGCAAGACCTATCTCGCGGCGGCCCAGAGCCTGCCCCCGGCGCTGGCGGAGCATCCCCGGCGTATGGGCGGGACCTGCACCTGCCTCGATAACTATAAAGCTCGTGACCTGAAGGACCCGCGCAACATCACGTGCAGCCGCCTCGAAAATCTGGTGGTGGGCACGGCGGGGCTGCGCTTCCATGCCAGCATCCCGCTGGAGGCCCATGGCAAGCCGCTGGGCGTGCTCAATGTTGCCAGCACGGACTGGGAGGAGCTGGGAGAGGGCGACCTCGAACTGCTATACACCGTCGGCGATCTGGTCAGTATCGCGGTAGAGCGTGCCCGTTTGTTTGATAAAAGTGTCGAACTGGGCGCAGTCGAGGAACGCAACCGGCTGGCGCGCGAACTGCATGACACGCTGGCGCAGGGACTGGCCGCCATCGCGCTTAAGCTGGAAACGGCGGACGCGCTGCTCGAAGCCGGGACCAGCCGTGACAAGGTGCGCGAAACGGTGCAGCAGGCATTGTGGGCGGCACGGACCAATCTGGAAGAAGCGCGGCGGTCGGTGCTGGACCTGCGGGCCGCGCCACTGGAAGGCAAGACGCTCGACACCGCTTTGCATGAACTGGTGGCGGATTGTGCCCGGCGTGGCAAACTGAGCGTGAAGTTCGACCATGTGGACGCGAGTCATCCGTTGCCTGCGCGCATCGAGATCGGTGTTTACCGCATCGTGCAGGAGGCACTCGCCAACGTGGTGCGCCATGCCAAAGCCGGTGAGGCCAGTGTCCAGCTCATCGTCATGCCGCAGCAGATCGAGCTGACCATCACCGATGATGGCGTGGGTTTCGACCCCATGAATATTCCCGACGGCCATTATGGGCTGATCGGCATTAACGAACGTGTCCGGCTGCTGGGGGGGCAGGTGCGCGTCAACTCGTACCCGGGGGAGGGGACGAGCCTGGAAATTCACTTGCCTTTGGAGAGGCGACCATGACCAAACCTATCCAGATACTGGTAGCCGACGATCACCCGGTGGTGCGTGATGGTCTGGTGGCGATCCTCAGCACCCAGGCGGATTTTGAGGTGGTGGGCGAAGCCGCCGATGGCGCACAGGCGGTCGCGCAGGCCAGGGCGCTCAACCCGGATGTGCTGCTGCTCGACCTCGAAATGCCGGAACTCGACGGTGTGGCGGTGCTCAAGCGGCTGCGACAGGAGGGAGTGCGCGCCCGTGTACTGGTGTTCACCGCCTTCGACACCGATGACCGTATCCTCGATGCGGTGCAGGCCGGGGCGCAGGGCTATCTGCTGAAGGGTGCGCCGCGTGATGAACTGTTCAATGCTGTGCGCGTTGTGCAGTCCGGTGGGTCATTGTTGCAGCCGATTGTCGCCTCGCGGTTGATGCGCCGGGTGAACGAGGGCCGCGCCGAACCGGACCTCTCCGAAGGCCTGACGGCTCGCGAACTGGATGTGCTGCGCTTGCTGGCGCAAGGGTTGCAAAACAAGGAGATCGCCGCCGATCTGGTCATCAGCGAGCGCACCGTCAAGTTTCACGTCAGTTCCATCCTCGGCAAGCTGGGCGCTGGCAACCGCACCGAAGCCGTCCGCATCGCCGCCCAGCAGGGCCTCATCAACCTGTGAATCGCTGCCAGCCGCTAAGCAACTGGCTAGCCTGATTCAAGGGGAATTTTTAACTCATCCAAAACCGTGCCCAGCATTTGTAGTTCACGAGATCTGAGCCTGAACAATTCCCGAACTGAATCTGGAAACAGTTCATCCTGTGATAGCTTTTGCAGTACATCGGCGTCTTCGGGCTTAAGTAAATTTCCGAGTAATCGAGCCACAAAAGCGAAACGCGGCCTGCGAGCAACTTCAAAGCTCTCTCCCAACAGCCATAATCGTCGTAAGTCCTCAATTATGCAGGACCGTTTCGCCCGGCTATGATGCAAATGGCACGCAGCAACTAGTCGCCGACCGCGTATATTCAATTCGTTTTCCAAATCACTACCAAACAGGTCGAGTATTTCAGTGTAAATCTGAACGGCACGGGGATACAAATTGGTATCCTCGAAGTATTTGGCATAAGCAATCCAGACTATCAGGGATTCTGGATGTCTTGTCTTTAGCTCGCGCAAAAATTGTAAGCGTTCATAGTCTTGAGCGCTCTTGAACCCTTCAAGAGACCACGGAGTTTCCATTAATGTAGCTGACTGGCGATAGGCAGCTATAGCACCCAGCGTATCACCCTTATCCAGTTTCTCTTCACCTTGTTCAAAGAGTTGCCTTGCATTCATAGATATAGACCCTCTAATCCGGATTCCGAAGGTATTTAGGCAACTAACCGAAAATGATCCTTCAAACCGAGACTACTTTGGTGTCCTGGGGTGTTTTGGTTACGAACCGCTAGTGTGATGGCTGTATCCAATGTGCTCAGATCAAGATGTAACTGTTTAGCTGATGCCCAGTTTCAACTGAAGCAGAAACGTTCAATGGAGAGCGCTCGGCTTGACTATGCATCGGCTGCGGGCCGGATAAAAAACAGGGGCCACCCGTTGGAGAGTGACCCCCGGTGAAGATGCGACTACTCGGTGAAGTAGGCGTTGCCGGGCAGCTTCAACCCGGTCAGGAAGGTCCCATTGATTTCCGCTTCTTCCAGGTTCAGGTCCGACCGGAAGACGAACACACCAATCGGCTGGAAGATCGGGATCAGCGGCAGATCCTGCCACAGCAGCGCGTCCACCTCGGAATACAGCGCGTAACGCTCATCCGGGTCGGCGATGGAACGGCCCTGGGCGAACATGTCGATCACTTCCTGGTTGTTGTAGGCGAAGAAGCCGGTTTCACTGGCCAGGTAATTGCGGTAGTGATCCGGTTCCGGCCCGAACAGGCCCCAGCCACCCAGGATGGCATCATACGACTTTTCCGTACTCTGGTTGTCGTAGATTTCGGTGTTGGCGGCGGCATCATCCAGCGGCACCAGTGTGACGTTCACACCCAGCGCACGCCAGTTGTCATAGACGATGGGCGAGATGCCCTGCATCAGTGACCATGTGCCCAGGTAGGCCAGGTCCATCGTCAGTTCCTGACCGTCTTTATCCAGGAAACCATTGCCGTCGCTGTCGGTCCAACCCAGGTCGGCCAGCTGCTGCCGGGCGGCTTCGGGGTCGAACGGATACTGTTCGTTGCGGCCTTCTTCGTAGATGAAGACGGAACGGTTGAACACGGAATCCGGCAGGATACCATAACCACCGGCCACCGCATCAATCACGGCCTGACGGTCCAGCCCGGTTGCCAGGGCACGCCGCAGGGCCGGGTCGCTGTACTGTTCGCTCTGGACGTTGAAGCCGACATAGCGCATCAGGTCGCGCGGGGCCTCGACGATGCTGAAATCCGGGTTGTCCTGGAATGGGGACAGATCCGCGCCGTCGATGCGGGCGAAGTCGACCTCACCGGCCAGCAGGGCATTGGCGATGTTTTCGACACCGCTGATGAAGCTGACGACCAGACGGCCAATGTTCGGTGCGCCACGCCAGTAGTCGGTGTGGGCTTCCAGAATCACGTTCTCACCGGTGTTCCATTCGACAAAGCGGTAGGGGCCAGTGCCGATGGGGGCGGTGTTGAACGGCGCATCAATCATGTTCAGGCTGTCGAAGGCGTGCGCCGGCACAATCGGGATGCTCAGCGCGGTCAGCACGGTGGCGTCCGGCTGCGACAGGATCACCTTGAAGGTGTAGTCATCCACGACTTCAAACTGGAACGGCTCGCCATTCTGAATCAGGTTGGAGCGCCAGTCGATGGCGTTTTCTTCCAGCAGCACCGCTTCATACGTGAACAGCACGTCTTCGGCGGTGAATTCCTCGCCGTCATGCCACTTCACACCATGACGCAGGTTGAAGGTGTATTCCAACCCGTCGTCGGAAACTTCCCAGCTTTCGGCCAGGGCGGGTTCGATGGAATCACCCCAGTTTTCGCCGCCGAGAATCAGCGGTTCGACGATGTAGGTGACCACCGACAGGCTGTTGCCGTCGTTGGCATACAGGCCGCTGAGGGTCTGTGGGTCGCCGTTGGACTGCACAATGAAAGTGCTGTCGTCCTGTGCCATCACGGTCAGGGATGACAGACCAAGAACCACCAGTAAAATCAATAACAGGCTCAGTTTACGCATGTAGGTTCCTCCTTAAGGATGAGCCAATCGAACGCGAAATGGGAATGATGACGGTAACGACACAATGCCATCGTTTATCCCTATCGTAACTGCGGGTCAAGTGCATCCCGCAAGCCATCGCCAAGAAAGTTGAATGCCAGCACGATCAGCGAAATGGTCGCGCCGGGCACGATCCACATCCACCATGCCGAGCGAATCCACTGCTGCGCGCCGCCCAGCATATTGCCCAGGCTGGCGTTGGGGGGCGGCACACCCAGCCCCAAAAAGCTGAGCGCGGATTCGGTCAGGATGGCACTGGGAACAGAAAGGGTCGCCGCCACAATAATGGGTGACAGCGTGTTGGGCAGTAAATACTGCGTGATCAGCCGCCAGTCCGACGCGCCGATGCAGCGCCCGGCCAGCACAAATTCCTGTTCGCGCAGGTATAAAAACTGACCGCGTACCAGCCGCGCCACTGTCATCCAGTTCAGGACGCCAATGGCAAAGATCAGCGCCAGCAGCGACCCGCCCAGAATGCCAGCCAGGATCAGCAGCAGCATGAACGCCGGCACCGCCAGAAAAATATCGGTAATGCGCATCAACAGGTTATCCAGCCAGCCACCGAAGTAACCGGCCACCGCGCCGAGTGTCACGCCGACGAGCAGTTGAAAAGCGACCGCGCTGATGCCCACAAACAGCGATACGCGCACGCCGCTGATGGTGCGCGACAGGTAATCGCGCCCGTAGTTATCCGTCCCCAGCGCATATTCGTAGGATGGCGGTTGGGGTTTACCCCCGGCATAGCTCGTATTGGTTGCGTTGGGGTCGTAGGGCGTGATCTGGTCGGCAAAGAGGGCAGCACCGATGAACACGATCAGCAGCAGCGCACTGAAAAACGCCAGCCGGTGACGCCGGAACAATCGCCAGCTGCGGGCTTCATCACGGCGTTGGTCCGCGTTGAGGGAGCGGGGCATGGTGGAATTAGCGCTGCTCATAGCGAATCCTTGGGTCGGCCCAGGCGTAGGTAATATCGGCCAGCAGGCTGCTGATAATGATGAGCAGGGCCGACAGCATGGTCACCGCCATAATCACCGGATAATCGCGCCCGCTGACGGCTTCTACACCCAGCCTGCCAATGCCCGGCCAGCTAAAAATCGTCTCTGTCAGGAAGGCACCCGTCACCACACCGGGCACGGAAATGCCGACAATCGTAATCATGGGAATGAGCGCGTTGCGCAGCGCATGCAGTACGATGACGCGCCGTTCACGCATCCCCTTACCCCGCGCGGTGCGGATGTAATCCTGCCCCAGTACGTCCAGAAGTGCCGAGCGTTGATAGCGCGACCAGCTGGCGATCTGGGCGAGGGCCAGCACCGTTGTCGGCAAGATCATATGATGCAGCACATCCATCACGGACTGCCACCCCTCATACTGCTGCCGTACGGACCGCATCCCCGACGCCGGGAACCAATCCAGCTGGATGGCAAAGATCTGAACGAACAGCAGGGCCACCCAGAAAATCGGTATCGAGATGCCCACCAGCGACAGTGTCGTCACCGTGTAGTCGATGAATGTATAGCGTTTGAGGGCCGACAGCGCGCCAATCGGCACGGCCAGCACAAACGACAGCGCCAGCGCCGTGCCGCCCAGCAGCAGCGTATTGGGCAAACGGTCCCCGACCTCCAGCGTGACAGCGCGCCGGCTGCGGAACGAAAAGCCCCAATCACCGGACAATGTCTGACCGAGCCAGGATAGATAGCGCACATGCACCGGCTGGTCGAGGCCGAGGTTCTGGCGTATCTGCTCGATGTAGGCCGGGTCGGTCCCTTTTTCCGGGTCGATGTACATCTGGGCTGCGTCGCCGGGCGCGATTTCGATAATCGCAAACGTCAGCAGCGAGATGACCAGTAACAGCGGGATGGCCTGCAAGAGACGACGGATGATGAAACGAATCACATGAATCCTTCGCGCAAAATACTCAGGGCGCGTCAAGTATAAACACTCGCTGCCCTCAAATCTACTCCAAGCGGTCTGACCGGTTATCAATGGTTATGCGACAGCAAACAAAAAACCCCTCGAAGGGGCTTCTTCAACCGGAACTGGTTTCAAATTAGCGAACGCTACACACCAGAGGCAGACGACACGAAATCCCTTCACAACGACAGGTTGTAACAGGACAACAGCTTTGGTTCGGGTGGGTGATGAGCATACGAAATGCGTTCATGCTGCGAATTCTACAGCTTTTGGGCTGTTCGTCAAGCGCCAGACATGGCTGCATTGACCAACCCGTATATTTGACGTACCCTTCTGTCAGCTTTGAACGTACATACCCCCGGAGATATACGGATGACGTCTGGAACGGACACGCAATCACCCGCCTATACGGCTGAAATCAACCAGTGGCGGCAGACCATAGAGGAACGGCTGCGGGCTGAAGATGGCTGGCTCGCGCTGATCGGCCTCTACTGGCTGAGTGAAGGCCGCAACACGGTGGGGTCGGACCCGGGGTCTGATATTCCGCTGCCGAATGCGCCCGGACGGATCGGCGTGATTACGTTGCAGGATGGTACAGCGTCGTTTGCAGCCGAGCCGGATGTGGCCGTCACGGTGGATGATGCGCCGATAGCGACCACGCTGCTGCGTGATGACCATGATAAAGCAGGGCCGTCTCTGGTGAAGGTCGGCACGATTACTTTTTATGTGATCAAACGGGGCGATCAGTATGGGGTGCGTGCGCGGGACACGACGAACCCGGCGCGGCTGGAATTTGAGGGGCGGCACTGGTTCGCAATTGATCCGGCTTACTGCGTGACTGGCAAACTGATTCTGCATACGCCGGCGCGCGTCCTTCAGGTGATTAATTCCGTCGGGCAGATTGCGCCGATGGGCAATCCGGGCCGGGTGGAATTTGAACTGAACGGCCAGTCGTTCGCGCTGGAAGCCTTTGCAGCCGGTGCAGCGGGGGACGAAGTGTGGTTTGTCTTTAAGGACCAGACCAGCGGGCAATCCACCTATGGGGCAGGGCGCTTTATGTATGCGCCGGTGACGCCCGATGGCATGGTCACGCTGGATTTTAACAAGGCTTATCACCCGCCGTGCGCCTTCACGCCTTATGCCACCTGCCCGCGTCCGCCGCAGGACAATGTGCTGCCTGTCTCGATTGAAGCGGGCGAACGGCATTAGCGACCCCCTTAGAGGAAGCTGCTTCGAGGACGTGCCTGTCAAAGCTCACCAATGGCATACACTGGCCGGGCAGGGTGTGTTATGCTTACCACAAAGGTGTAAATGAGTTTTTGCAGAGATTGGAAAGTATTGAACAATGACCTTTGAACCGACCCTACAATCTGTCAAATCGCATCAGGTGCCGCAGTGGTATCACGACGCCAAACTCGGCATTTTCATCCACTGGGGGCTGTATTCCGTACCGGCCTGGGCCGCGCATGGCGGCGACCTGGGCACCATTCAGGAGACCGGCGGCTGGCGCGAGTGGTTCAAGAACAACTCGTATGCCGAATGGTACCTGAATACGCTCAAGTTTGAGGATGGCCCGACCCGCGAATATCACAACCAGACCTATGGCGCGGACTTCGATTACGATCAGTTTGCGCCGATGTTCAACGAGGCGGTGGCGAACTGGAATCCCAATGACATGGCGCGGTTGTTCGAAAAGGTGGGGGCGCGTTACGTGGTCCTGACGACCAAGCATCATGACGGCTTCACGCTGTGGCCGACGAAATATCCCTGCCCACGCAAGGACAATTACTTCACCCAGCGCGATCTGGTCGGCGAACTGACTGATGCGGTGCGCCAGCACAACATGAAAATGGGCCTGTATTATTCCGGCGGCCTCGATTGGGCGTTCAACGAAACGCGCATCGAAGACATGGAAGATGTACGCGGGACCATCGTCGAGGAACCCGAGTTTGTCGACTATTCGCTGGCCCACTGGCGCGAACTGATCGACGTGTACCAACCGGCCATCCTGTGGAACGACATTGGCTATCCGTCAGATGCCGATTTGCCGGAGTTGTTCGCTTATTACTACAACAACGTGACCGATGGCGTCATCAACGACCGCTTTACCCAGGTGCGTGACCTGCCGCCGGGGCAGCGCGGGCCATCCTTCACCCTGCCCAAGAAGCAGCACTATGACTTTGTCACGCCGGAATATCGCACATTCAGCGAAATTCAGGAGAAGAAATGGGAGACCTGCCGCGGTATCGGGCATTCGTTTGGCTACAACCGCAACGAAGGCGATGAACAACTGATCGCGCCGGATGCACTGGTCCACATGTTTGTCGATGTGGTCAGCAAGAATGGCAATCTTCTGCTCAATGTCGGCCCGATGGCGGACGGCACCATCCCGCAGAATCAGCAGCAGCGGCTGGAAACATTGGGGGATTGGCTGGCGATCAACGGCGAAGCAATCTTCAGCACCCGGCCCTGGTCCCGCGCCGAGGGCAAAACCTCGCAGGGGGTGGGTGTGCGCTTCACCAAAACGGATAACAACCTGTATGCCACCCTGATGGGCACACCGGCGGAAAGCCAGATCACCATCGAAGGGTTGGATGTGCCCGCCGACAGCACCATTCATCTGCTGGGGCAGTCCGATCCGCTCACGTGGCAGCGGGTGGGGTCGGATGTCCGCATTGACCTGACCAACCTGCCGGACATGCCCGCCCACAGCCTGAAAATCTCCGGCATCTAGTTCGCTGCCCTCCGCAGCACAGGCCATTTCAGAACACGACTGCCGTAGTTGGTGCGCCATAGCCAGCTGCGGCAGTTTTCTTTTCCACCCCTGAGACGCTATGTAAGCCTCTCTGATTACTCTCTGCTTGTGTCCGAGTAGTTCAGACGCTAAACACTTTGTTATTCCTCGTCGCATGTGTGTAGTGGCTTGGCAAGTGGTATAGCTGACACATCGTGAACTACATCAATTCCTCAATCAAGTTAATCATCGGCTGGTATTCCCCACACATGAACTATCCCATCAATGTCGTTTGAGATCAAAGTTAGTCCATCTGGGCTAAACGCTAAACTGAGAATTTCGCTATCTCCGTTGGCAAGATTAATCAATTCGGTTAAGTTTTGTACGTCCCAAATGCGAATCTTCCCCTTTGTATCGCCTGTCGCCATCAGTGTTCCATCTGCATTGAAAGCGATGTCTGAGATGGCTTCTGAAGAAGCCTCTAATTTCGTAATGAGATCGCTGGTTTCCCAATCCAAGAGGGTTACCTGACGGACTCCGGCTGATGCGAGTATTGATTGGTCAGGGCTTAACTGAAGGTCAAACCCACCTAAATTCCTTTGCAGAGATAGTTGGTTTTTTCCACTATCACTATCGAAGATATGTAACGAACCATTGCTATCAACGATAATAATAAAGCTACCAAAAGTATCCGGGATGGCAGCAGATATCGGATATTCTGGATTTCTAATTGTTGTAATGTTGGTTCTCGATGCCAAATCCCAGACTTTTACCGAGCTTCCTCCGAGTGACATGAGCAGGTCGTTATTATCAAAAAAAGCAAGTTTCCAAACAATAACATCGTTCTCATAGGCGTTGAAAATCCCTATAGCCTGATGATTGGCCATATCCCAAAGGTAGATATTGCCCTCATAATCGCCTCCGGCTAGTTGAAGTCCATCGGAGCTAAAAGTTACACTGTATACGGGTGCATCCGTTTCCATAAGCTGAAACTCAGAGTTCAGTGTTTCTGCGTATATCTGTACACCCGATTCGGTTCCTACTGCCAGATAATCACCGGACGGCGAATAGACGATCTGCCCTGATGATACTAAATTGGCAACCACCTCCAATCGCTGTAACTGATTGACATTTTCAGCAGTTATTATCGCAAGCCCTCCATTGAATTGTGCGGCAACCAATTTATTTCCGTATATGAAAATGCTTGAAAGCAACGGTAGGGATAAAATGAATATGGGGATAAACCATTTTTTTGAATACATCGTTTACTCCATAAGTCAGTTATCTATCAGGTGCGATGTTGACACTTTTTGGTGTTTCCCTCAGCGCGCAACCAAACACTGATTAAATGTTCTGAAGATAAGGTAGTTGAATCCGGAACGTACTGCCTCGACCCACGACACTTTCAACGGTGATGCTACCGCCGTGCTGTTCGACAATCTGCCTGGTAATCGCCAACCCAAGCCCCATACCGCCTGTCTCGGTCGACCGGGCATGATCAGCACGAAAGAAGGCGGTGAACACCTGCGGTAAATCCTGAGGACTGATACCGATGCCGGTATCGATACATTCAATGACAAGCGCGTCACGCTGGATCATGGAACGGATGATTACCTGACCGCCGGCAGGGGTATAGTTGATCGCATTCTGAACCAGATTGTTGCAAGCTCGGTCGAAATGGTCGGTGTTGAGCTGAACCGATTGTATGTCCGGCGCTAAATCGAGCTCTAGCCGGATATTCTTTGCTTTCGCCTGGGGAATAAATTCCTCATACAGCCTGCGAAGCAAGTGGTTGAGGTCGGCCTGTTCGAGCTCAATCTGCGTATTCTGGTCCAGCGTGGACATCGTCAGGATGTCCTCTATAAACTGGTTGAGACGCAGGGCCTGCTTATGAATCTGGTCGCGTTTTTCCTGCTGCTGCCGGAGATCGGTCGTGCGACCTAACAAATAGGTGTTGGTGATAATGATGGTGAGTGGGGTCCGAAAGTCGTGGGAGATGCTGGCGATGAGCTTTTTTAAGAGGGTGTTGCGCTCTTGCTCGATGGCGAGCTTCTGCCGGTCTGTTTCCAGGCGATTGCGCTGCTGACTGAGAAAGAGAATAAAGACCTGGATGAACATAATAAATGTGAGCAGGTCTTTAAAAATATCGGCAGGTATATCCCCCATCATGTGTGCGAAACCGAGAAAACTTATGACAGATAGCAGGCAAATAATGAGCGTGTCTTTGAAGGAGAAAAGCAGGGTGCTCACCAGCGGGAGCATGATGATATAGGCGATTTCCAGATGGGGTGGCTGTGAAGCTACCGCATTCGCCAGCACCGCCAATAGTCCGACCCCCACCGTCAGATAGCGTGCAAACAGGTAATGGCGGGTGTGGTTGACCACATAGATGAGCGCAGCCACGCTTATGCCCATCAAGACAGCCAAAATTGTCGTGGGTAACCCGATGAACCTCGATGGCAATGTCAGCAGATAGATGAGCAATGTCAGCGTAGACAGCGGAATGAAGACGACCAGAATGCTGTTCAGGATTCGGATTCGGTGCCGTATTACTGGGTCAGCTATTGTAGGTGAGGGTTCGACGGCAAGCTGCCATAGGTGCTTGAACCACCTCATGTACCGTGAGACTGGCACCATCACGAACTCAATCTTTGTGTGAAGCGATAACCTTCGAGCGGTATGCCTGAGTAAGACTGTATTGCTAAAGTAATTGTGGCGGCTGATTATAACGTATTTATCGCCTGTTGAGTCTCGTTTCGTTCTTTATGTAGTTTTTGGGGTGGGAATGGTCTGGATTCTCTATGAACGGGAAGCAACAGCGCTGTTTGACAGGAATAAACGTTTCTGCTGACTACCGATTTTCCATTGGGCGCATGACCAATCGGACAACGTTGGCTTTCCCCACACGACAACTTCCGCACCCCTGCTGCGAAAAGATGCGCGCTGCACCGTTTCGAAATTGACCCCACCAATTTGTTGACAAATTCTGCCATATTGCTCTAAAGTATAAACGTTTATACTTTAAATTTAATCGATTATATTTTCGAGACTGATTTTGACGACAATTAATGATGTTGCCAAACACGCGGGTGTATCGGTGGTCACCGCCTCGCGGGTGCTCAATAACGTTGATACCGTCCGGCCCGCCTTACGCGCCAAAGTTGAAAAGGCCATCGAAGAGCTGGGCTATGTGCCGAACGCGGTTGCCCGCAGCCTGCGCTCCAAACAGACTCGGTCGCTGGCGGTAATCGTGCCGGTGATCGCCAGCCCTCACTGGCATGGCATTATTCAGGCCATTGAAGATGTCGCCAAACAGCGCAACTATGTGGTTTTGCTGTGCAGCACCCGCGAAGACGACACCATTCAGCAGCACTATCTGGATATGGTTATCAGCCAGCACGTGGATGGCGTCATCATCGCCCCGTGCGATTCCAACCCCGAAAAACTCGAACCCCTGCGCGAACGCGGCATCCCGACGATTGTCATCAACCGCCGTGTGGAAGGGTGGGAAGGGGACATGGTTTACAGCGACTGCGTGTCGGGGGCATATGCGCTGGTGTCGCACCTGATCGGGGCGGGGCATCAACGGATTGGCATCGTCAGCGGCCTCCGGCATATCCCACCATTGCAGGACCGTATCGCCGGCTACTGCCTGGCCCTGAACGAAGCCAACATCTCTTACGATGAACGCCTGATCCGGTTTACCGAAGATCAAAACCACAATGCCGAGGTGGTCGTCGACGAACTGCTGGCGCTCGATCAGCCACCGACGGCCATTTTTGCGACGACCAACTCCATCGCCAAACATATCATGGACGCGCTGCTGCGGCGCAAAGTGCGCATTCCCGAAGACATGGCGCTGGTCTGCTTTGGCGAGTTCCCCGAAGCATATTTTCCTTTTTTCACATTGATTCTGGAACCTGCCTACCGGTTGGGGGTGCTGGCAGCGGATATGCTGTTTGACCAGCTCGGCAATGGTGACGAGTGGCAGCCCCGGCATGAAATTCTGCCAACGCAGCTGATTGTGCGGGCCTCATGCGGCAGCCAGCAAGGCATTCAACCGCAGATCATGTTCCCTGATCCATCGACCATTAAAACGGATGTGCGCCCGGTGCTGCGCCTGCCTGCTGATCAGCGCAGCCATCTGTCTGAGTTGATGCAGGCTTTGTCGCTGCCGGTGACGACACCCATATAAATTTTCATCAAAAGAAGATTTGAGAAAAGGAGTAAGGCTTCATGAGGCTGACCGAAGAACAAATCAACACGTTTCATCAAGAAGGCTATCTGGTTGTCGCTGACCTGTTTGACGACGCGGACCTGCAACCGGCGATTGATGACCTCAGCGCAGAGATCGACCGGCAGGCGCAGGAGCTGGTGGCGACCGGTGAATTGAGCCAGACGTATGCACATGAAGGCTTCGAAACGCGGCTGACGCGGATCAGCACCGAGACGGACCAGGTCTATCGCTCGATCATGGCAGGCAAGCTGTCGCTGCCGGGCATCTTCAGCCTGCTCAGCAACCCCAAACTGCTGGATGCCATCGAGTCGTTGGTTGGGCCGGAGATTATCGCGTCGTCGGTCTATCGTCTGCGCCCGAAAATGCCGGGTCTGGCACGCGGCGTTGTGCCCTGGCACCAGGACTCGGCGTTCTTCGAGCCATACTGCGACAAATCGCTGATCGTCACCGTGTGGATTCCGCTGGTCGATGCCACACCGGAGCGCGGCTGCATGCAGGTGCTGCCCCGCGTGCACAGCGGCGAGGTGGTGCCGCATCACCTGCCCGCCGATTCGCACAGTGGTCTGCTTGAAATCGTGCCGGACCATCTGCCGCAGGCTGAAGTCGTCACAACGCCTGTGATGAAGGGTGGGGCGCTGCTGCTGACCAACCGGACGCCGCATCGTTCGATTGAAAACCTCACCGACGTGATTCGCTGGAGTATGGACCTGCGCTATCAGAGTGCGAACCTGCCGACCAATTATCGCACCGAGACCGGCGCGCTGTTCCACGAGCCGGAGGACGACGGGCCAATCGCCTGCTATCCACCGGAAGCGGACTTTCTCATTCGCAGCCAGCAGCACCCGGCGGATGTCGTGCGCGACTGGCAGCATTTCCACCAGCTGCGCCGCGATCATGAGGTGATACCCGTGACGGATCGCTGGGGATTGCATTGAGCAATGAACAGTCAACAGCCAGAACATAGGGGGACAAGGCGGGTCGCTTGGCTGAAGCCCCATGCTTGTTGACTGATTGGATATTGCAAAACAGGTATTTTTCCGAGGCTGGTTGATCCGCCTCACCAATATACTTTTGAACTTTTGAGGAGAACCAAATGGCAAAGCAATTTTCACGGAGAGATTTTCTGAAGATGGGGGCAGGGGCGGCTGGTGGTTCGCTGCTGGCTTCCTGGGGGGCGCTCAGTCCGCTGCCATTCGTCTATGGCGCGCAGACCGAAAGCGGCGAACTGCGGGTGGCCCCGGCATACTTCGCCGGTTCCAACACAGCCGGTGACCTCGCGTCGCTGGACCCGGGCCGGCGCGGTACATGGTCGTTCCACTCGCTGCTGTGGTCGCCGATTGTGGCGGTCGATGCGGCAGGCAACACCATCCCCGATAAAAGTCTGGCCGAATCATGGGAGACAAGCGAAGACGGCACCGTCTACACCTTCAACCTGCGCCCGGATGCCCTCTTTTCCGATGGCACGCCCATCACCGCCCAGCAGGTGGTCGATGGCCTGGGTTACCTCGCCATGTTGAATCATGCCGAAGTCCGCGGCCTGCGCGACAACTTCGGGTCGGCCCGGCGGCTGCTGTTCGACATTGTCGGGATGCTGGAATTTGTCGATCAGGTACCGTATGAACCCTTTGCCACTGGTGCGGTTGATGGCATTCAGGCGGTGGACGAGCATACCGTGCAGATCACGCTCAAACAGCCGTCGCTCTCCTTCCTGCCCCGGCTGGCGGCAGCCTTCAGTGTGTTCAACGTCAACGATATGCTGGCAGGCGCGACCGTGGACTATGGCCCGTCCGATTTCTGGACATCCAGCGCGTCGGCATCCGGCCCCTACAAGCTGGTCGAGGCGGTCCCCGGCGAGCGCTACGTCATGGAACCCAATGAAAACTACTTTGGCCCGCAGCCGAATATCCCGCGTATCACCTGCCTCGCGGTCAGCCAGGACATTAACACCGTGCTGATCGCTTTCGCCAACCAGCAACTGGACGTCGTTACCGTCAGCCTGACCGGCAGTGTGGCCCGGCAGGCCCTTAGTGACCCGGCCTTGAGCGAACATCTCGTCGAGGTGCCGGACTGGCGCGTGGAGCAGTTCTGGATGACACCTAATGTCCCGCTGGACGACGTGCATGTACGCCGCGCCTTTTCGATGGCTTTTGACCGGGACGCGCTGATCGGTATCCTGAATTCCGGTGTCGATCTGCCGCTGCATCGCCGTGTCAACATGCACCGCAATCCAAATGTGCCGCACTGCGTCGATGAAACCGCGACGGTCGAACCGCTGCCTTTTGACCCGGAAATGGCAAAAGCCGAACTGGAGATGTCTGCCTACTATCCGGATGTGCTGAACACCGAGATTCACATCCTGTCGCAAAACCCGCAGGATCTGGTGCAGTGCGAAGTCCTGAAGAAGATGCTGGAAGATAACCTCGGCCTGACCAACGTCACGGTGCATACCGAGGCGGTGCCGGACCTGACCACCCCGCCGTTCCCGCTGCATCTGTGGTACAACACCCAGCAGCCCTGGTATGCCGATATCACGGATACGCTGCAAAACATGGTCTTCCTGATGCGGGATGAACCCTGGCAGCCCGATCAGCCGCGCTCGTATGTGACGGTGGGTTACGAACCGGAACTGCGCGAACTGGTGCAGGGCGCGATTGCCGAAAATGACGCGGCGGCGCGCTGCGAGCTGGTGCAGCAGGCTGGGCAGGTGTGGAACGACGTGGCTTTCTCGCTCGATTACGCGACCCCGGTGGCATACTATCTGGTCGCGCCGAGTGTGCAGGGTATCGAGTGGTACGCCAACGCCGGTCAGGGCAAGCCGGTGAACATCGAAGACGTAACCGTTCAGTCGTAAATCTGCTTTGCAGGGTGCGAATCATCCTGCGCCTGACCATAAACAAATTGTGTGCTGTAGGGGTGGCTCATGAGTCGCCCCTACGCAGCGCCCCGTTTTTCGTTTATTGACTAAGGATCATCATGTTACGGTATATCCTTCAGCGTTTGCTGGCCGTGATTCCCTTGATCGTCATTGTCACCGCGATGGTGTTCATCTTGGGGCAGTACGGCGCGCGTGATCTGGCGTTGTCGCTGACGCTGCAAACCAATAATGGCGATTTTGACCCCGAAATGTACGAAACCCTGCGCGAGCAAATGGGCCTCGATCAGCCGGTGCTGGTGCGCTATGCCCAGTTTATTGGCGGGGCGCTGCGCGGTGATTTCGGCATTTCTTACGTGCTGCCCGGCACGCCGAAAATCAGCAGCCTGATCGCCACGACGCTGCCGATTTCGCTGCAACTGGGGCTGGCGGGCATCGCCATCCTCATACTGGTGGCGGTGCCGTTGGGGACGCTGGCGGCCTTTACGCGCAATTCAGCCATTGACCAGGCAATCGTCACTGTCTCGACCATCTTTTCGGCCATACCGCCGTTTGTGCTGGCCCCGCTGGCCCTGTGGCTGATCGTGGCGCGGTTCCGCTTGCTGCCGGTGATGGGCTTCGGCTGGCACGGTCTGTTCAGCCTCGAAACATTGTTACCGGCGGCGGTGCTGGCGGCGGCACCGATGGCCGGTGTGCTGCGCTATACCCGCGCCTCGGTCATTGAAGTGCTGTCTCAGGATTACATCGTGGCGGCGCGTGCGCGCGGTGTGGCCGGGTTGGGCATTGTCGCCGGTTATGTTTTCAAAAACGCCATGACCCCGGTGCTGACCTGGCTGGGCATTTCGGTGGGGCGGCTGCTGAGTGGGTCGATCTTTGTTGAAATTGTCTTCGGCCTGCCCGGTTTTGGCAGCGTGGCGGTCACGGCGTTTCAGGGTGGCGACATCCAGACGGTGGCCGCGACGACGCTGGTCAGCATGATTATTATTATTCTGGTCAATCTGGTGGTTGACCTGATGTATGGCTTGCTTGACCCGCGTGTGCGGTTGGCGACATAAGGAGGAGGCTAACGATGGCCGAACAGGCTTCTACCCTTATCACCAATGCAGAAGGCGACTTTCAATCCGAAAAGCCGCGCAGCCTGTGGAGCGATGCCGCCCGCGAGTTCCGCCGCAGCCGGACAGGCATGTTCGGGCTGGCGGTGATCGTCGTGGTGGTATTCATTGCCCTGACTGCACAATGGATCGCCCCGTATGATTATGCCGAACAGGACTGGATGAGCCTGCGCCAGCCGCCTAGCCCCGATCATTGGATGGGGACGGACGCTGTTGGCCGCGATATGTTCAGTCGCGTGCTGATGAGCATTCAGACCGCTGTGCTGGTCGGGGTGATTGTTTCCCTGATTGTCGGTGTCGTGGGTACCCTCACCGGTGCGCTGGCGGCGCTGATGGGTGGCATGGTTGATACCGTCAGCGTGTGGATTATGGATGCGCTGCTCAATTTTCCGGTGTTGTGGCTGGCGGCGTTTGTGACCGTTGTTGCCCGACCGCCGATCCAGCAGCTGGCGCTGTCCGCCTATGAACTCACCGGTTGGGCTGTCTGGCAAGATACGGTCGTGCTGGATTATATGGTGGTGTTTACCGTGCTGGCGTTTGTTTCGTGGGCACCGCTGGGGCGTGTCGTTCGCGGCCAGGTATTGTCGCTGCGCGAGAAGGAATTCATCGAGGCGCAGGTCGCCATCGGTGCGTCGTACTGGTGGATCACGACGCGGCATCTGGTGCCCAATGTGCTGGGGCAGGTGATCGTGCAGCTTTCCATCGGTATTGGCGGCATCATGCTGGCCGAATCCGCCCTCAGTTTTCTCGGCATCGGCATTCAACCGCCAGGGGCCAGCCTGGGCAACCTCATCTCAATCGGCATGGAATCATGGCGGTCCGACCCGCACCTGGTCGCCATGCCCGGTCTGGTGCTGGCGCTGATCATTCTGGCATTTGTCTTTGTCGGCGACGCGCTCAATGACGCGCTGAACCCGCGCATCCGGGAGCGTTAAGCGATGGCAGAAAATGTCCTTTCCATCAACAACCTCAAGACGCAGTTTTCCACGCAGGACGGCACCGTCTATGCTGTCGATGGCCTGTCGTTCGATGTCGTCGCCGGGCAGATTGTCGGGCTGGTGGGGGAGTCCGGCTGTGGCAAGTCCACCGTCGCCATGTCGATCATGCGGCTGCTGCCCCGGCAGGGCCAGATCGTCGATGGGCAAATCCGCGTGGGTGGGCGCGACCTCGTGCCGCTGACCGAACCGCAGATGCAGAAGGTGCGCGGCAACGATATCGCCATGATCTTTCAGGACGCCCTGACGACCCTGAACCCAACCATGAAGGTGGGGCGGCATCTCATCCAGCCATTGCAAATTCATCGCAAAATGGATGAGCGCGCCGCCAGAGCCTACGCCATCGAACTGCTGGACCACGTCGGAATCCCGGACCCGGCAGCCCGGATGGAAACCTACCCGCACGAGCTGTCCGGCGGGATGCGCCAGCGCGTGATGATCGCCATGGCTTTGTCGTGCGACCCGAAGCTGCTGATTGCCGACGAGCCGACCACCGCGCTGGACGTGACGATTCAACGGCAGATTATGGACCTGATCCTGCGGCTGCGCGATGAAACCGGCGCGGGCATTGTGCTGATTACGCATGATGTCGGCGTGGTGGCGGAAGTGTGTGACCGGGTGGTGGTCATGTATGCGGGTAAGGAAGTGGAAAGCGGCCCGACCGAGGAAATTTTTATGCGCCCGCGCCACCCCTATACCATTGGCCTGCTGAATTCGTCGCTTGGTTTGAACGATGACCGCACGCAGCCGCTGCAAGCTATTCCGGGATTGCCGCCCAGTCTGGTACATCTGCCCGAAGGCTGCCGGTTTGCACCGCGCTGCCGCCACGCGACGGATCAGTGCCGCCAGATGCCGCCGCTTGAAATGGTCAGGGCGGATCATGCAGCGGCCTGCTGGCATAAAGAGGAAGTCTATGCAGAATTTACCCAGTAATTCCAGCCCGCAACCGGGCCATGTGCTCGATGTCCGCGACCTGAAGATGCACTTCCCCGGCCCACGCAAGGGGATGCTGCCCTGGCAGGGGCGTGCCAGCATCAAGGCGGTCGATGGTGTCAACCTTCAGGTGCCGTATGGCAAAACGCTTGGCCTCGTCGGTGAATCCGGCAGTGGTAAATCCACGCTGGGGCGGGCGGTGCTGCAACTGCACAAGCCAACCGCCGGGCAGGTGCTCTTTGAGGACCGCGACCTGTGCCAGCTCAGCCGCAAGGATATGCGCACTATCCGCCGCCGGGCACAGATCATCTTTCAGGATTCGTATGCCTCGCTCGACCCGCGTCGTTCCATCGGCTACACCATCGGCGAACCGCTGCTGCTAAGCGGCACAACCGATGCACGGGCGCGCCGGGACCGGGTGCACGAACTGCTGCGGCTGGTCGGTCTGAACCCCGCCTACGAAAACCGCTATCCGCATGAATTCAGCGGCGGGCAGCGCCAGCGTGTGAACATCGCCCGTGCCCTGGCAACCGATCCCATCTTTATCGTGGCGGATGAGCCGGTTTCCGCGCTTGATGTGTCGATTCAGGCGCAGGTCATCAACCTGATGCGCGGTTTGCAGGAACGGCTGAACCTGTCGTACCTGTTTATTTCGCACGATTTGCGCGTGGTACGCTATATTAGCGATCAGGTGGCAGTGATGTACCTGGGGCGGGTGGTCGAAACCGCGCCAACGGAAGTCATCTTTCGTGATCCGCAGCATCCGTATACCAAAGCGCTGCTGCAATCCGTCCCTAAACCGCGCTGGGAGACGGTGGGCGAGGAGCGAAAGACGCTCAAGGGCGAAATTCCCAGCCCGATCAACCCGCCGCGTGGCTGTGCCTTTGCCTCGCGCTGCCCGTTTGTGATGGACCGCTGCCGCGAGAGCCGCCCACCGCTGGTTGAAATCGCGCCTGAGCATCAGGCTGCCTGCTTCTTATTAACGGACGAAGTGAACTGAGCGAGACGACATGACTGCATCTTCACAGCCCAATGTGATACTGATCATTATGGATGACCTGGCCTATGGCGATCTGGCCTGTCATGGTAACCCCTATACGCACACCCCCAATCTCGATGCCTTTCACGCCCACAGCACACACATGACACGCTATTGCAGCGGGCCGTTGTGTACGCCAGCACGCGCCAGCCTGATGACCGGACGCTACCACCTGCGCACGCGCGCCATCGACACCTATCTGGGCCGCGCCATGATCGACCCCGATGAGGTCACGCTGCCGCGCATGTTCGCGGCTGCCGGCTACCGGACCGGAATCTTCGGCAAATGGCATCTGGGTGATTGCTACCCGAACCGGCCTATCGACATGGGGTTTGAAACCGCGCTGGTGCATCGCTCTGGCGGCATTGCTCAGCCGGGCGATCACCCGGACAATTATGGTCGGGAGAGCTACTTTGACCCGGTGCTGAACCACAACGGCCATGATGAACAGCACAGCGGCTATTGCACCGACATCTTCACCGAAGGGGCCATGAGCTTTATCGAGCAGCACCGTGACGCGCCGTTCTTCACCTATCTCGCCACCAACGCGCCGCATACGCCGTTGCAGATTGCCGACGAATGGGTCGAGCGCTACCGCCAGCTTGGTATCAACGAAGCTCATGCCCGCATTTATGGCATGGTGGAGAATATCGACTGGAATATCGGGCGGCTGCTGAACAAGCTGGACGAACTTGGCCTGCGCGAGAACACCATCGTCATTTACACCAGCGATCATGGCCCCTGCCGCAGCGCGGATAACAAAGACGCCCCAGCGGAAAAGCGTATTCGCTTCAACGCCGGGCTGCGCGATGCCAAAGGCAGCCTGTACGAAGGCGGTATCCGCGTGCCGCACTTCTGGATGTGGCCGGGGCATTTCGCCTCTGAACATGACATCGACCGCATTGCCAGCCCGATTGATGTGGCCCCGACGCTGGCAGCGCTGTGTGGCCTCCAGTTGCCCGATGACCGGACGATTGACGGGGTTGATCTGTCGCCGCTGCTGACCGGGCAGCAGGAGCCGCAGGACTGGCCGGCGCGTTCGATCTTCATGCAGTGGCATCGCGGTGACGTGCCGGTCGCTCACCGCAACAGTGCGACCATCACACAGCAGTACAAGCTCTATCGCCCGACGGATGACGTTCCCGACGAACTCTACGACATCATCAATGACCCATCAGAGACGACGGATCTGGCTGCTGACAAACCGGAACTGGTCGCCAGCCTGCGCCAGCAGTATCTGGACTGGTTTGCAGATGTATCCAGCACCCGACCGGATAATTATGCCCCGCCGCGCATCTACATCGGCACCGCGCACGAAAACCCGACCCTGCTCACCCGCAATGACTGGCGCATTCATGGGGAAGATGGCTGGGGTGATGAGCATTATGGCCACTGGGAAGTGAAGGCACCGGAAGACGCGACTTATCAGATCACGCTGCGTTTCAGTCACGCGCTGACGGACCAGCCGGTTTTCCTCAAGATTGATGAAGTCGTGCGCGAACAGGTGCTTGCAGCCGGGCAGGATTGTGTTTTTGAAGGTGTAGAGATCGAATCCGGCTCGCATCAGATCGAGGGGTGGTCCACCAACCCGGATGGCAGCCGCCTGTCTGTGCTGTACGTCACCGTTAGCCGCCACCAACCCGGCAGCTGACCGCTTGATGAACTGAAATTTTCGCTACAGTTGGCGAGATGGACACAGGGAGCCAGTTCGCGTTTGTTATGTCGACGCAAGACTGGCTCCTGTTTCTTCATGTTGCTGGCCTCTGCGTCAAAGCGAATTGAGTATATTTCAAAAACGCGTCGCGCCGTGACGTGATGATTCGAGCCGTTCAATAATCCCGGCGAAAACGATCAATTTTAGCTGCCACTGCGTTGTCTTCGATGTTTACGGGGTAAAAGTGCTACAATACCCCGCCTGTGCTTTGCCCGGTTTGAGTTATTCGTCTTGGTCGATGATCTCAAAATCCCTGTGTACCCTTGTTTATGGCAAAGGTATCGACAATTTAGCAACCGATTATTTTTTCTGAGGAGCATTCTCATGCGTTTCCGCACGACATTGAACTTTTTACTGCTGCTGGTGCTGCTGACCACCAGCTTCATCGCTACCGCTCAGGACGACCCGCAGGCCTTCCCGCCGGACGTCGCTGCGGCAATCCAGGCGGAAATGGACGATCTGACGGCGGGCGGTTTGCCACCCGGTATGATTGTGTGGATTGATGCGCCGGCATATCGATTCGCGGGGGCAAGTGGTTTCGCAGACCTCACGGACGACAGCCCGATGCCAGCCGAAGGGGCATTTCGGATTGGCAGTATCACCAAGATGTTCACCGCGACGGTGATTATGCAGCTGGCTGAGGATGGTGTGCTGACATTGGACGACCCATTGGCGCTGTGGCTGCCGGAAGTTGCCGATCAATTGCCGAATGGCGACCAGATCACGCTGCGCCATCTGCTGGCACACACGTCCGGCCTGTTTCACTACGTCGAACACGAGTTGTACTACGCTGATCTGTTTACGGAAGCGGTCATTGATGCGGAGACAGGGAGCGTGACACTGGCCTGCGCCCAGCGCGACCCCCACGACACGCTCAGCCGTTACGTCTATGAAAAAGATGCCCTGTTCGAGCCGGGGACAAGCTGGTATTACAGCAACACCAATTACACGCTGCTCGGCATGGTGATCGAAGAGGCAACATCTATGCCGCTGGCCGAGGCGTATCACACCTACATCTATGAACCCCTGGGCATGGAGTCAACCTTCCTGGATTGCTACGAGGACCCCATAACGGATGTGGTGCACGGCTATTCGGGCTTTGGCGACACCGTCTCGGATGTCACTGAACTGCATGAATCGATCGGATGGTCGGCGGGGGGGCTGGTCTCGACCGCAACGGACCTGATCACTTTCGCGCGTGGGTTGTTTGGCGGAGCACTGTTTGACGACCCGGAGTCGCTGGTCGCCATGACAACAGCCACCCCCGGAACTTTCTATGGTCTGGGTGTCATGCTTCAAGAGGATTATATGGGGCATGCAGGCGCGATTGCCGGTTTTCGAACGCTGCTTGAATATGCGCCTGAGTCCGATACAGTGGTGGTGATGCTCTACAACATCGATGTTGCCGATCCTGCACAGGGTCTGGCGGACATCCTGAATCCGGCGCTCCCGCTGCTGAACGCGGAAGACTAAGCGGTCATTTATGGCAAGATAGCCAGATGGCTGATAGCGTCATACTCGACAGGTTGGGGTAGGGGTGCAGCCGAATCACGACCTGTTTTTCGCTGCATCTTTATTCCTGAGTTCTACTCCATAACAGGGCGCTGTATTCAACCGGGTACAGCGCCCTGTGCTGAGTAGCTGGGGTTACTCAGGGTAGTTCAATCGTAATGGTACCCTCCACGATCCCGGCGCCTGCTTGCTGAATATCGGACTTTAACTCAGCGGGTATCCGGCTGTTCCAATCATGAAAGGGCGCCAGACCGACGCCGCCGTTTTGCAGGGTGCCCATGCGGATTCCGGCTGTCACCGAACCGTCAATAACCGACTTCAGGTAGTTGTAGACGGCGACATCCACATGCTTCATGGCGGTGGAGAGCAGCGCCGGCTGAACAGCGGGGTCGGTGTCGTACAGGTCGACATCAGCGCCGATGGCCATCAGGTTGTTTTCGCTGGCTGCCAGCAGCGCACCGTCGGCGGCAACACCAAACACCACATCGCAGCCGTTGTCGATCAGCCCCTGAGCGGTTTCCTTGCCCTCGGTGGAGTCCGCGAAGGTGGGTATGTTCGCGTTTGAACTCTGAACATTGATGTAATTATTCATACCCCGCATATTCTCCCCGCCTTGCCAGACGGCACCCGCGCGGAAATTGATGACGTAGCCATTACTTGCTGGCGGCGGCACACTGGAGACCGAGCAGACAAAGCCCGATCTGGACATGCCACCTGCCAGGACGCCCGCCAGAAAACTGACCTGTCCTTCGGCAAACATCAGGCTGGTGACGTTGGTCAGACCGCCATCGACGTAACAATCGGTGACGGTGTCGGCGCAATATGGCCCGCTGGTGGGCATATAGGCGTGGTCGACGATGGCGAATTGGACCATTGGATACTGCCTGGCTTTCCGGGCGGTCGCATCGGCCATCGTGGAACCGACAGTGATGATGACCGTGTAGCCTTCGGTTGCCAGCGTATCAATCTGATTTTCATAGTCGCTGGGTTGTTGGGATTCGACAAATTTCGTCTGGAAACCCATCTCCTGGGCAGCTTGCTGTATCCCTTCCCACGCCAACTGGTTGAAGGCATGATCGTTCACGCCGCCGGTATTGGTGACCAGTCCGACTTTGATCGATGCGTCATCGGGCTGAGCCGGAGCTGGCAGCGGTGTTGCCGTGCTTGCAGCCGGAACCGTTGTGGGATTTGCGGCGGGCACAGTCGGCACGGTCGTGGGTAGGGCGGGTACATCGGTCGCGACGGTTGAAGTCGCGGCAGGCGCACATGCGGCGAGCAGCATTGCGGCAGTTAAGATGACGGACAGAACAGAACAACGTCGCTTTGACATTGTAATCTCCTCGTTCAAGTTGACGGTAAAACGCTGGGTCTACAGATTCTCTTGCTTGATCGTATCGACGATGTTGTCGTTGCGGATGGTCGCGCCGGAGATCATCATGGTGATGAAGACGATGGCCAGGATACCCAGCACGCACGCCAGGATTGCTTCCCACGGCAGACTGAAGGCGAAATAAATGACTCCGCCGAATTGTTTATAGATCAAGAAGGAGAGCGCGATCCCGATGGGCAGCCCATAGAGCAGGGCGGTCAGCCCGTAGAACAGGCTCTCGTAGCGCAGCATACGCCGGAAGCCGCCCGGCGTCAGCCCGACCGACTTGAGCATGGCGATCTCGCGTCGACGCAGCTTGATGTTGGTATCCAGGGTGTTGATGATGTTGGTCACCCCGATCAGCGTGATCAGCGCCAGAAAGCCGTAGAAGAACAGATTGGTCATCATGGTTTGTAGGTCGTTGCTGCGGTTGAACTCCTTCATCGAATAGTACGAGAAGTTGCCCCCCACCGTCGCCTTGTAGAGCCGTTTGATGGCTGTCAACGCTGCGTCCGGGTCGTCGCTCTTGACGGTCATGTGCCCAAGTGCGGTCGGCCCCAGTTGCAGCATCCGGTCGTTCAGAGCGTCGAAGACGGCGTCCGAGACAATCAATTCTGGAACCAGCCCGGTTCCCCTGAAGCCCAGCGGCGTCTCGTCGGTGATCGTGCCGACCGTCCACGTCAGACTGTCCGCGGCTTCATCCTCACCCTGGGGGGCGGTCCAGCCCGTCATTCGGGTGGCAGTCATCGTATCACCCGGTTGCAGGTTGAGCAGGTTGAAATCATACAGCTTGCCGCCCTGGCGCAGGGTGGTGTGGTTGAGCAGAATGCCCGTCGGCGTGGCTGGGTCGGAATACTGCTGCACATCCAGACCAAGCTGCGTGGCGTAGCGGTTAAACTCGGCTGTGCCTACGGTACACACCTTGAGCACAAACGCGTAGGTGTCGCCTTCTACACTGGGTAGATTTTCAAATTGCAGGTTGGTTAGCTCCTGCAAGGCCGCGTACGCCGGGTCGGTGATGCCTGCACGCGGTGGGACGTATCCCTCATGGGAGCAACGGATATAGGAAACCTGCTGCACTTCTGGCAGCTGGCTGACCCGTTCGGCAAAACCCCTGGCATGGGTCTGGCGGTAGTCCAGGTCGATCTGTAAATCGTAGTTCATCGACTGGACCGCCAGCCGGGTAGTGGTGTCGGTGTACAGCCGCAGCGCGTTAAACGCCACAAACAGGATGATGCTGATCATGAGCGAGAGCAGTGTCGTGAGGTACCGCTTGCGGTCACGCTGGAGGGATTTGAGCGCCAGCTCACCCTCGAACCCGAACACACGCCGGATCAGTGGGTTGGCGCGCAGGTTAAGCGGCTTGCCCTCATGAATTTCATCGCTCTGGCGGATGGCATCGATGGGCGAAACACGGGCGGCGCGGCGGGCCGGGACCCAGGCGGAGAGCAGGATAGTCGCTGCGGAGAACAATATGGTCAGTGCGATGACCGGAGGCGAGATTACCAGCGGCAGCCCCTGTTCGGCGTCAATAATTAACTGCGAGACGATCCCCTGAGTGAGTTTCACCAGAATCGCTACCCCGATGATGGCGCCCAGAATGCCCAGCGGGATGCCGACTGCCGCGATGACCCCGGCTTCGGTGAGTACGATGCGGCGGACTTGCGCCGAGGTGGCGCCCACGCTGGCAAACATGCCGAACTGCTTCTTGCGCTCGCTAATCGAGATGGCGAACGCATTGTAAATCAACAATGCCGAGCCGCCCACGATCAGCCCAATGAGGACGATCATAATCAGCAGGAAAGATTGCACATAGTTGGAACGACCGCTGGCACCCAACCAGGGCAGCAGCTCCTCATTGTAAGTGATGTTTTCCAGCTTGCCACTCGGCCCGGTGGTCACTTCCAGCCCGGCGCTCCTCGCCGTCTCCGGCGCGCTGGTGTGAATGCTGCGCGGGTTGTGGGCCAAAATCGAGATATCCACCGCGTCTGTGGCTGCCAGCTGCGCCGGGTCGAGGTAGGTGAGGGCCGGGAAAGCGGCGGGCATGCCGGTCTCGTCGGGCAGCGGCGCCATCACGCCGACCACTGTATAGGTTTTGGAAACGGATGGGGTAAAAGTTTCCGCGTCGTGTAGCGCGACATATTCTTCTCCGCCCCACGCCCTGACCATTTCATCATAGTCGGGGATATTCCGCTGGCCAAAAGTCACGTTCAGCGTACTGCCGGGTTTCAGGCCCAGGCCAGAATCCGCGATCATCACCCGCGAGACGAGCAGCTCATCCGCGTTTTGGGGGAAACGCCCGGAAAGCAGCTTGATGGAATGATTTTGGAAGGAAAGCGCGTCGTAGGCCGTGACATACAGGTAGGGCCGCACGGTGTTTTGGCTGCCGTTGGTGGCGCTGCCGAGCGAAGCACTGAACATGGATGCCCGGACGGCGCTGTTTTCGGTGATGTATTTCGCCTGTCCATAGGGCACAGCGTGGAATTGGGCGTGCCAGTTCCCGGTCATGAAGATCTCGTGCTCGATCATCACCTGCTGGAAGCTGACACCCAGCAGCAGCACGCCACAGATCAGGGCGGAGGATAGCACCACCCCCAGGATCGTCACCGCTGTCCGCTTTTTGTTCAGCCGCAGATACTTCAGGGTATAGGTCGTCAGGATGTTCATGCCCGCACCACCTCATCGCGCAGGATATGCCCGTCGCCGAAGGTGATGATGCGGTCGGCCTGCAGGGCGATGTCGCGGTCGTGCGTCACGATGATCAGCGTCTGGTGATAGCGCTGGTTGGACAGCTTGAGCAGCGCGATGATCTCCTTGGAATTGGCGCTATCCAGATTGCCGGTTGGCTCATCCGCCAGCACCAGCGCCGGATTATTGATCAGCGCACGGCCAATCGAGACACGCTGCTGCTGCCCGCCCGATAGCTGATTCGGCAGGTGCCGGGTTCGGTCAGCCAACCCAAGCGTGGCGACGATCTCCTTGAGGCGCGCTTCGTCCAGGCTGCGTCCGTCCAGCAGCAGTGGCAGGGTGATGTTCTCCTCCATGTTGAGGATGGGGATCAGGTTGTAGAACTGGTAGATCAGCCCGATCTGTCGACGGCGGAAGATTGCCAGTTGGGTCGGGTCGAGGCCGAAGATGTCTGTGCCATCCACCAACACCTGACCGGACGTAGGCGTGTCTACCCCGCCCAGGATATGCAGCAGGGTCGATTTGCCAGAGCCGGATGGCCCAACGATGGCGACGAATTCACCCTTTTCGACGCTGAAGCTGACATCATCAATGGCCTTGATCTGCGTGTCGCCTTTGCCATATAGCTTTGAAAGGTTGTTCACCTTGAGAATTTCCAAGACATGCCTCCAGGATTTTTATCGTACCGATCTTCACAGCATACGGACGACACGTGACTGTTCGGTGACTGCAATTGTGACAATTTATTCACTTAACAGATCACGGTGCAGTTGCCGTAGTCGTGCCGCAAGTAAGCACCCAGGGGTATAAGAATTGCCAGCATGAGTGCTATTAAGTGGTTGTAGCTGACCAAATTAGGTCGCTTCGCAGAAATCATCGACGTAGCAGAACATTTCCAGTAGACTTGTCATGAATGCCTTTCAGGTTTGGTTCGGTTTCCACAACGTTTCATGACGCTCCCCTTGAAAGGCTGGGCCTATCTCAAGTCGCATCTCAGAATATTGAAGGTGAAACGAAAGATGACGGATACCTATATAATCCTTATACGTGGTATCAACGTCGGCGGCAAAAATAAAGTGCCGATGGCAGATTTGAAGAAGTGCCTGGAAGAACTGGGATTTGCCAATGTGTCAACTTATATTGCCAGTGGCAACGTGATTTTAGAATCCGACAAACACGCTGATGAGATAAGGTCTCAGATTGAAGCGGTGCTGCCTGAACGCTTCAAACTCGACGACGAACTTATTAAGGTTTTGGTGCTCACTCGCCATCAGTTCCGGGCCATTATCGACAACAAGCCCGAAGGTTTCGGTGAACAACCCGAAACATATCACAGCGATGCAATCTTTTTGATAGGCATTGATGCGGCTGAGGCGATGTCTGTATTCAATCCCCGGGAAGGAGTCGACACGGTCTGGCCGGGCGATGGGGTGATCTACTCACAACGTCTCAGTTCGCAACGTACCAAAAGCCGACTCAATAGAATCATGACGACACCTGCCTATAAGTCCATGACCATCCGCAACTGGAATACGACAACAAGGTTGCTAGAGATGCTTGAAGAGATGGACAGCCTAAATTAACATCAGTTTGCATGAAAATACCTGAGGAAATTTTCCCGAACTGACGTTAACGCAGCCTAAACCACCCCGCGAAAAAAGCGGATCTCGAAGCTGGTCCCCAGGCCGCGCTGGCTGTGGACGGCGATATCCCCGCCTTGAGCATTAAAGATGGCTTTAGCCAGCGCCAACCCGACGCCGACGCTGTTCTCGCCCGCGTTTGCGCCGCGATAAAAGCGGTTGAAGAGGTTGGGCAGGTCCGAGTCGGCGATGCCTTCGCCGTCATCGCTGACGGTGATCTCGGCATACAGGGCATTGGCGGCATAAGCGATCTCGATCTTCCCACCTTCCGGCGTGTGCTCCACGCAGTTTTTGATGACGTTGGTCAGGGCTTCCGCGCTCCAGTTGAAGTCACCGGTAAAGCTGGCGCCGTCATCCCCATGAACGTCGAGGCGCTGTCGCTTGATCTCAAGCGGAATTTCCAGTGGTTCCAGCGCATGTCGCACCAGCTCCCGCAGCACAACCGTCTCGCTCTTGAACGCCGCCGTGCCAGCATCCAGACGGGCCAGCTTGAGCAGCGCCGTGACCAGCCATTGAATGCGCCAAAGCTGTGTGCGCAGCCGTTCGACAAAGGCGCGCCGGTCTTCATCAGGTGGGTCTTCGGCCAGCAGATCGGCCAGCACGCCCAGCGAGGTGAGGGGAGTCTTGATCTGGTGCGAGATATCGGTGATCAGGTTGGCGAGTGCCGTCTTATCCTTTTGCAGATGCTCGGCCTGTTCGCGCAGACGCACGGTGACCTTGTAGACGTCGTTCTTCAGCAGGCTAAAGTTACCCTCGCCGTTATCACGCACATCCAGGGCATAATCGCCAGCTTCGATCTGGCGCAGGTAGGCCGATAGCCCGACCACCTGTGCGGCGATGGACCGCCGGTATCCTGCCAGCAGCAGGGCGAACCCGGCGCAGGTCAGTCCGGTCAGCGCCAACCCACCCGGCAGCAGGCGCGCCAACAGCCCGGCCCCGACACCGCGTTGCGCGGCACCCAGGTCCTGGAGTCCATATCGCCCCAACACCTGATGGCCCAGGCTGACAGAGGCGGCATCCGGCGCGCTGAGGTCCTGCACCACCTGCGCCTCGGCCTGGGGATATTTCTGCACCACCGTACCCATGATGCCGGCGTAGGTATCCACCAGTGCGCGGTTTACATATGCGGTCATCGTCAGACCGAGGGCGGCGGTCAGGAGGAGCGCGACCAGCGACAGGGCTGCCATACGAAACAGCAAACGCCGGTCTTCGGTGCGGGCGAGAAAGTCCATGTCAGTCACCTGCCTTGTAGCCCAGACCACGCACGGTCTTGATCAGTACCGGGTTCTGCGGGTCATCTTCAAGCTTCTCGCGCAGCCGCTTGATATAGACGGTCAGGGTGTTGTCGTTGACGAAATCCTCGTCCACATCCCAGATCTGGGCCAGGATCTGGGCACGGGTGAGCACCCGTCCCTGGTTGGCGACCAGCGCCAGCAGCAGCCGGTATTCCAGTGCTGTCAGGAGTACTTCGCCCCCATTCTTGTAGACCTTTGCCTGGTTGGCAACCACCATCACGTCCCCGCAGCTTAGGGTGCGATCCTCCGCTTCAACCGGCCCACGCCGGCGCAGCACCGCCTTCATGCGCGAGATCAGTTCACGCAGGCGGAAGGGTTTGGTGAGGTAGTCATCCGCCCCCAGATCAAGGCCCAGAACGATGCTGGCCTCTTCGTCGCGGGCCGAGAGGATGATGATGGGCGTATCCCCGGCGGCGCGGATTTCTTTGCACAGTTCGTAGCCACTGCCATCCGGCAGACCCAGATCCAGCAATACCAGATCAAAGGGGCTGCGCTTAAGCAGGTCGCGGGCTTCCTCCAGACGGTAAACCAGGCTGACCTGGAAACCGTCCTGCCTAAGCGAGTATTCGACCCCCATCGCAATAGTGGCATCATCTTCGACGAAAAGGATAGCAGGCATAAAAAAGTTCCTGACCTTCGAGATTGAGTACGCGTCATTATATCAAGAGGGTCTTACGAACTTTTATTGGGAGTCTGAAGGTACTCAACGACCACCGGGGATATTGTGTTCACTCACCGCTGTTGACATCCGGCCACTCGTTCGACCAGATGTCCAGTCACGGCGTTGATGCTGAGTTGGTGGCAATGCGGTAATGCGTGATTGGGAGTCGCAACCGCCATGCATCACGCGCTATGACGGTTGCGAACAGTATATTCCTGGCATAGTCAACGACAGCCTGTGCCAATGCTACACCCGCATGAACTGCGAACAGAGCAAGCCATCGACACAGCGCAACAACGGTCAGAGCCTCTGGGCGGAATCCATATCCAAAAACAGCCGGGCATGTTTGACCCGCCGGAGAATGGAACCAGGGCGCGACTCGTCAATCGGTTCGCGGAGGCAGGCCCGCACCGCCTCCGCTTTGCGCGATTCTGGCACAATACACAGCATCTGTTTTGCGGCCAGCAGCGCAGGGATCGTCAGTGTGATAGCCTGAGAAGGTGTTTCCTCCAGTGACTTGAAAAGCCCTTCTTTGTACTGCTGTTGCCGGCTGACTTCGTCGAGCTTGACAACTTTCACCCATGCCGGGTCGTCAAACAGCGCATAGGGTGGGTCGTTAAAGGCGATATGCCCATTTTCGCCATACCCCAGGGCGACCATATCAATCGGGTATTTTTTGAGCAGTTCGGTATATTCGTCACATGTTGCCTGTATTCTGCTCGTATCACCAGAGATCGGGAAGAATGCCCCGTAGTCGACATAATGCAGAAAGTGTGTGCGCAGGAATTTGGGGAAACTGGCCGGATGGTCCGGGTCAATGCCTAAAAACTCATCCATGTGGAAGATAAAGACCCGAGACCAGTCCATATCCTCGAACGCGCGTAACGCCTTAAAGAAGGTGAGCTGCGAGTTGCCCGTTGCCAGGATGATATTGGCCTGACCCTTCTGATCAATGGCGTCCAGGATACATCGACGGGCGGCCTGCGCAGCGGCGGCCCCCATGACTTCGTTCGTTTCGTAAGTTTCAACCGGCAGATGGTCAACCTGCATGGTTGTTGTGGGCTGGATTGGCGTCATGCTCATTTCTTTCGTGCTTGTCGCGGTGATTGACCGGGAAGTTACCGGTGTTATTGGTCAGGCAAAAGCAGCATGGAGATGCTCTTTAGCAGCCTGCACACAGGCATAAGCCGCCTCGCGGATGCTCTTGCCTTCCGGGCGATAATGGGGTTCCAGAATTAGCACACCCTTATAGGCGTCTTTTTCCAGCTGCTGGAGCTGACCGATATAATTCACAACGCCCTGTCCCATTGGTACGCGCGTCCGGTTGCCATCTTCATCGAGGATGCCGTCTTTGAGATGAACATGCACGATGTCATATGCTTTGATGGCGTTGTAACCATCCGGGAAGGGGACTTCGCGCCCGCCATCGCTGGCATTGCCGGGGTCCCACAAAATGCCGATATGGGGCTTCAGGTCGGGTGTCAGCTTTTTATGGATCGCTTCAAACAGACGCGCCATCTCCGCACCATTGCCGACCATGCAAACCGGCTCATTTTCGACGGCGAGGACGACATTCAGCGCTTTGGCGAGGCGGGTGGCTTCGATCATTTTGTCCGCAATATCGTCAACGACCTCGTCCGTCCATGCCTCCCGCCAGAATGTAAACACGCGGATTTTATCGGTGCCGAAGCGTTTGCACAGTACAGCCGCTTGACGCACCAGATCGAGCTGGGCTTCGAAGGTTTCGTAACCTTCAACCTGAAAGTCGCCGGCTACATCAACCGCTTCGCCGCTGCGGGGTGATTTGAATACGGGTGATGCAATCGCGCTGACGGTCAGTTGATATTTGTCGATGATCTGCCCCAGTTCATCGAGTTGTGGCTCGGAAAGCTGCATAACATTCTGCCCCCACATCGTGCGCAGCTCGACATGGGTAAGCCCCCACTCGCTGATATAGCGACACGCTTCCTCAAAGTCGGGGGAAATTTCATCGCTTATGATACCCAGTTTAAACATGGTGTCTCCTCATCTTGATTGCTGTTGGTACGTTAGAGGCCCAGCTTGCGCAGCGGTGCGGAATTGGGCGGGGCGGTGTTCGCAATCAGTTTTTCAGCATTTTCCCTGCCGATTTTGCGCCAGGTGGAATCGGGCAGGTTCAGGCTGTCCAGAAACGCGATCAGTTCGCCGCCGTAATAGTCACGCGCGAACAGCAGACGGTCCTCAAAGCGGGTGAGGAAAGCATAGGCGTTTTCCGGGTCAGCCATCAGCGTCTTCAACGCGCTGCCAGCAGACAGGTCGGCGTAGAGATTGGGATAGGTGTCGAACACGTCCGGCAGGCGACCACCAATCTTCATCGGGGGTTTCAGATACTGTTCGGGATAGTTGTCCGCATCGGCAGCCATCTCGCGCCAGAAGCCCGGCGCATGACCGATAAAATTGGTATCGGGGCAGGCTTCGAGTGCGCGAATCAGGGTGTCGATGCCGCCGCCTTTCCACTGGCCATGCCCGACGAAAGCACCACCGTTGGGGGGCAGGTAGGCGACATCAAGGTGCAGGACAACCGGCAGATTGCGTGTGCCCGCATAGCGGTAAATCTCGAGGCAGCGCGGGTCATCAAACATCATGGTGAACTTCCATTCGCCGCATACCTGTACGCCATGAATATCGACAGCGGCTTGAAGTTTGTCGACGGCGTGCGGGTCCATCGGGTGCGGGCAGTAGCCAGCGATAAAGCGGTCCGGGAAACGGCGGGCCACGTCGATGATGTTATGCAGTGGGATCATCGTTTCGACGCTGCCGTTCAGCTTATGACGGGGGTCCATGCGCTGCATATAGGTTCCGGTGGCTTCGCTCTTGGGTTCATCCCAGGTCAGCAGCCATGCTTTTTCGATGCGGTGTTCATCCAGGTCGGCGACCAGACCGTAATCGTCGCGCCCGTTCCAAAAGACGTGTTGATGACTATCAATCAGCGGAAAATCTGGCATGGGTTTTCTTCCTTCGGTGTAAGTAGGCCAGGTGAAGCGTGGTAGACGATGCTTGCAAAGAACATTACCTTTTGTTCAATCAAGCCAATTCACAGGCCGAGCTTGCGCAGCGGCACAGAATTGGGTGGGGCGGTGTCTGCAATTAACTTTTCGGCGTTCTCCCGGCCCAGCTTGCGCCAGGTGGAATCCGGCAGGTTCAGGCTGTCCAGAAAGGCGATCAGTTCGCCGCCATAATAGTCACGCCCGAAAAGCAGACGGTCTTCAAAGCGGGTGATGAACGCGTAGGTTTGTTCCGGGTCCACCATCAGGGCTTTCAGGGCACTGGCAGCCGACAGATCCGCATACAGGTTGGGATAGGTGTCGAATGCATCCGGCAGGCGTCCTCCGATTATGGCATCCCGATTGAGGTATTGTCCCGGATAGTTATCCGCATCGGCAGCCATCTCGCGCCAGAAGCCCGGTGCATGGCCGATAAAGTTGGTATTGGGGCAGGCTTCGAGCGCACGAATGAGGTTGTCGATGCCGCCGCCTTTCCAGCGCGGATGCCCCACAAACCGGCCATTGTTTGGCGGCAGATAGGCCACGTCGAGATGCAGCACGACCGGCAAATGACGCGATCCTGCAAAGCGATAGAGTTCAATGCAGCGCGGGTCTTCGAACGGCAGCGTAAATTCCCACTCGCCGCACACCTGCACACCGAGAATATCGACCGCCGCTTGAAGTTTATCGACTGCCTGCGGATCCAGTGGGTTTGGGCAGTATCCGGCGATAAACCGGTCCGGATAGCGACGGCATACATCGATGAGCGTATGCAGCGGCATCAGTGTTTCTTCACTGCCATTCAGCTTGAAACGTGGGTCCAGATGATGGATGCGGCCCATCGCTTCATACTTGGGTTCATCCCATGTGAGCAGCCACGCTTTTTCGATATTTTGTTCATCAAGGTCCGCGATCAGCCCGACATCATCACGCCCGTTCCAGAAGACGTGTTGGTGGCTGTCGATCAGGGGGAAATCTGGCATAGCATCATCCTGTTCGCTGGTTAAATGCCGACTGGATGCTGATGGTAGTAGGTGGCGACTTTGCCAATCGCTGCAATAATGTCCTGTACGTCCTGATCTGAATAGAATTCCTTGCAGGGAATGACGACGCTGGACGCGAGGACAGCCTCCGCCTGGGGGCACATACCAGCCCCGTACGTGTAATCAATTTCCAGTTCCATGGATTTCAGTGGAAACGGCGAATTCGGATAAATTGATTGATTGGTAAATAACGGATATTCGTAGATACATTTGTCCTTGTAACCGGCTTGGCACGGAATGCCTTCGGCAGCGAGTGCCGCCGCGAACTGGTCGCGCGTGGTCCCTAAAGCGGCTTCATCGACGCGGAACATATAGTGCCAGTACACCGATGTGCCACCTTCTGGCACGCGGGGCGGCAGCATGCCCGGCAGGTCCTGGATGCCAGCATTGATGCTATCGCCGATAATGGTGCGGCGTTCGCAAATGGCATGGACTTTCCGCAGCTGGGCGACGGCGACCGCGCCCTGAAGTTCCGTCATGCGATAGTTGGGGCCGAGGTAGGGCGCTTCTCGATTTCCGGTGACGCGATCTGCATATTTATCGGCGAATATGCGGGCCGTTTCAGCCAGTTCAGGATTGCGTGTCACGACTGCGCCGCCATCCCCGGCTGAGATATGCTTGAACTCATTCAGGCTGAAGCCGCCCATATCACCCAGCGACCCGACATACTGGCCTTTGTACTGTGCCATCCACGCCTGCGCACAATCTTCGATCACATAGATGTTGTGCCGTTTGCCAATTGCGAGGATTTCATCCAGATGACCGGGGTTGCCAGCCTGATGAACCAGGATGATGGCTTTTGTACGTTCTGTGATTTTTTCCTCAACCGAGGCGGGGTCAAGGGTATAGGTCCTCATGTCCAGATCGGCAAAGACCGGGATCGCATTCTGGAAAAGGATGCCGATGACCGTCCCCATATCTGTAATGGGACTGGTGATCACTTCGTCGCCAATGCCGATGCCCATTGCCCCCAGTGCGGTGTGCAGCGAGGCCGTGCCAGAACTCGTGGCCGTACAGTAGGGCACGTCCAGCATTTCCGCCAGCATGGACTGGAACTTCTTGACCTTCTGCCCGTGCCAGTGAAAGAGGGTGCCTTGTTCCAGCGCTTCTTTCAGCTCGGCCAGTTCTTCCGCGCCATAGCGGTTGGGTTTGTCAAAGGCCGTATCACGTACTTTTTTACCGCCATGAACAGCCAGTGTTTCCATAACGGCGCTCCTTATGCGTCTAGTACATCCGAGAGGTTGATCAGGGCGCCATCGTTCGCCAGCGACTGGACAATCGCTTCTACAACGGCGACAGGGTGTAAAAGCAGTTCCTCGGAAACAGGTCTGACCCCCGTTTCAATCATGAACAACAGGGCTTTGAGGACCTCAATATAGTTGCTGTAGCCGGGCATGATCTCCTGTTCGACCATCCCCTCTGTCCCAAACAGGCTGACATGGTAGTGACGCTGCGCTTCGCCGAGATAGCTGAAGCTGGCCAGGGTGCCCTTTTTCCAGATCAGCTGGACGGCGACATTTTTGCCATGCCGGATCGCGCGCAGACTTTCTACGGTATCGTCCAGCAGGCGGGTGGCCACCTCGACCACGTGCGTCGCATAAAAGAAGGCGCCGCCATACTGGCTGTCGAAATCGCATGGACCTGCAAAATGTGCGATTTTGATATCGCCAATATTTTCGATGGCGGCACGCGCGCCAGTGGTCGCCGGTGCATAACGTAAGGGGGAGCCTGATAAGAGCAGCGAGCCGGATTTTTCTGATGCAGCCAGCATGGTGCGGCAGTCCGCCAGGCTGACAGCGAAAGGCTTGTCGACGTAAACCGGCATCCCTTTTTCGATAAACGGCAGTGCGTGCTCCATATGCAGGCCGCCATGACGGTCGACCACAATGGCGACGTCCACCAGATCAACGAGGTCTTCCGGTTGGTCGACGATGGTTTCGATCTGGCCTTCTGCCGCAACTTCCTGGGTGCGGGCATCTTCCTGTCCCCACAGACCCACCACACGGCATTTGTCTGCGGTGACTTTCATCACGTTGATGAGCTTTGAATAGGCGATGGCGTGCGAATTATCAGAACCAACGATGCCGATCTTTAACATATGACCCATACCACTTCTGTTGTTATTGAGTAAAATTGATGTTGGGTGTGGCTGCCGGAGTGGGCAGACATCTGTGTGCGTCACTCCGACAGCCGCATGTGTGTTTTGTAGAACTAAACTGCTGTTACTCTTCCGGGTTAATGAAAGCCAACTGGTAGAACTTCGACTGACCTTCATGCGCCAGGATGAAGTTTGCGAGACCGTCTTCCAGCGCGTTCACAATGTTGTTGCTGACGACCACTGGCTGGAACGGTACTTTTACCGTGCCGATCATGAACAGGTTTTCATTGTTGATGCGCAGAATCTCCTGCCCGATGGCGGTGTTTTCTTCTGGGTCAATTGTCACCGTCAGCTGATCGTAGAGGTCCTGCAACTGCTTCATGATCTCGGTGGGTTCTTCGCCGGCTGTCCCCCCGGACGAGTAGTACGTCCCGTACAGCGGCGCCCAGAATGTGTTCACCTGGGTCGGCACATACCAGCGCGGGTCGAGCGCCCACATGAAGCTGGTGGCTGTGTTGCCCACAATGGTGGCCTGATTGGTCAGGACATATTCCTGCCACAGCGCACGTTCCTGGAAGTCGATAATGGCCTGAATGCCAACAGCTTCCCAGTAGCTGGCAACCAGTTCATACGCATCCACTGCCGAAGCGCCTGTTTCAAACGGACGGAATGAGATGGACAGCGACAGCCGTTCGCCATCGGAGCGCAGGCGATAGCCTTCCGAGTCACGCTCGGTCAGCCCCAGGCCATCCAGCAGCTCATTGGCCAGATCCACGTCATATTCCAGATACTTCTGACCGTAGCCATCAACGAAGTAGGGGTCACCCGCGATACCGACAGGATGGCTGATTTCACCTGTACCCAGGAACAGAATTTCATTCATGGTGTCGCGGTCAAGCGCATAAGACAGCGCCGCGCGGAGGTCGACATTTTGCAGCAGCTCGCGCAGGACAGGGTCTTCGTGCGTTTGGTTGGGGATAAGGGTGAACCAGCCGGTGCTATCCGCCCAGCGCAGCACGCGATAGTCACCAGCCTCTTCATTCTGAAGCAGCAGACCCACATCGCCAAAACCCATGTGACGGTACTGGAAGTCAATCTCGCCAGCCGCGGCACGTAACATGATGGTGCTCTGGTCTTCGATCAGGTCGCTCACCACGGTGTCGATATAGGGTAGTTGGTTACCTTCGGTGTCGACCTTCCAGTAATACGGGTTACGCGTGGCAACCATCTGATTGGCCGGGAAGGCGATGTCCACTTTCCACGGGCCCATCACCGGCAGGTCCGGGTTGAGGAACTCATCGAACTTTTGCAGCCAGAGCTGGGTCCAGTTATCGACGCCGGCAGCTTCAATTTCCGCTTGCAGTTCTTCCTCGGTCGTGAAGTCTGGATGGTACTTGCTCATGTAGTGCTTGGGGATGATGATTTCATCACCGTTGAAGCAAAGCGACAAAGGCAGCAGCGAATAGGGGCCCCCAAAGCGGAATTCGACAGTCAGATCGTCGACTTTCACGATTTCGGTGTCTTCACCGGCGACGTTTAACCAGATCAGGGCCGAGCTGAGTTCGTCATTGAGCATGACCGCTTCATAGAAGAACACGATGTCATCGGCGGTGAAGGGCGCGCCATCCGACCACTTAAGTCCCTCGCGCAAGGTGATGGTGTAGACGGAACCATCCTCGCTGATTTCATAGGAGTCGGCCAGCGATGGCACGGCAACCGCTTCGCCAACGCCCCATTCGAACAAGGATTCGTAGGCAATGGTGCGCCAGCCCTGGTTGTCGGATGCGCCGGTCAGCGCGCGATGGAGTGTGCCGCCATAGTTGCCGATCTGCTCGATGGGTTCAATCACCATCGGGTTAACCGGCAGGCGTTCGTCAACAGGGACGAGATCGCCCGCAGCGACCATCTCGGCCAGCATAGGCGCTTCTTGATAGGTGGTTTCCTGAGCAAATGCCGGCAGGGCAAAGCTCCCCAAGATCAGTAGAAGGATGAAGACAACGAACTTATGAACCTCTTTCATATTGTTACTCCTAAGTCGAACAGATGAATTCGGTGCTGCTGCTTCGAGAGCCGGTGTGTCCTTTGAACAGGGTCTATTTGGGCATCGGTTCGGTCATAACTCCTCTCTACTCTGAATTTGCGTTCCGCGAAGCTGTAAGTCCTCCGCAAAGTGGCAGGCAACCCAGCGCGGTTGTTGACCATCGCCAGCGACCTGCCGGAGTTCAGGCACGTCAGTCTTACAGACATCCTGGGCATAACGACATCTTGGGTGGAACAGGCAGCCCGAAGGCGGGTCGGATGGATCGGCGACTTCACCTTCGAGTATGATTTCATCGGATTCCAGATGTGGATCGGGTTCGGGAATGGCGGACAGCAGGGCCTCGGTGTATGGATGCATGGGGCGGGAGAAAATGTCGTAGGTTGCGCCAATCTCAGCGATCTTGCCGACGTACATCACAGCCACACGGTCGCTGATATGGGCGACCACCCGCAGATCATGCGAGATAAACAGATAGCTGATTCCCAGGGCCTGCTGGAGGTCCTTCAGCAAGTTCAGGATTTGCGCCTGAATAGAAACATCCAGCGCGGAAACCGGCTCATCGGCGACAATCAACCGGGGGTTGAGTGCCAGTGCGCGGGCAATGCTGATGCGCTGGCGCTGCCCGCCGGAGAATGCGTGCGGATAGCGGTTGAGGTACATCTGCGGCAGGCCCACCAGAGTCAGCAGTTCCCGTACGCGCTTTTCCCGCTGATTGCGATCCGACATGCCATTGAGGATGAGTGGCTCGCTGATAATTTCCAGAACGGTCATCCGTGGGCTGAGCGACATAAATGGATCCTGAAAGATCATCTGCGCGCTGCGCCGCGATTTTTGCAGGTCTTTGTGGTTAAGTGCCTGCATCATCCAGACCTGATCGCCGTCATGAATTTCGATTTCGCCGTCGGTCGGCATGTGCGCACGCAGGATCAGACGTCCGGTGGTGGTTTTGCCACAGCCGCTTTCGCCAACGAGTGCAAGTGTTTCGCCCGCATAGACCTCGAAGCTGACATTATCGACGGCTTTGATCCATTTACGAGACCGGTTGAAGAAACCAGAGCGCACCGGGAAATACTTCTTCAGGCCTTTGACGCGAAGGACAACCGGTTGTTCGGTTTGGGTTACGGCAATGTCGGTCATACAACCTCCTCTCGCATGAAGCAGCGCACCAGATGTTCACCAGCATCCGGGATCGGCAATAATGCTGGCATAGCGGCTGTACAGATATGATCGACAGCTTCGGCGCAGCGTGGTGCAAAGGGACATCCCGGTAAGACTTCATAGGGGCCGGGCACACTGCCCTGGATGGTTTCCAGCCGTTTGAATGCGGTCTTTATGCGCGGCATGGACGTCAACAGCGCCTGGGTGTAGGGGTGCTGCGGGTTGTCGAATATCTGGCTGACGGGTCCCTGCTCAACGATATTGCCGAGGTACATCACGGCCACGTCATCGGCCAGTTTGGCGATCACACCCAGATCGTGCGTGATAATCATGATGGTCATGTTGAGTTGAACCTGGAGCGACTTCATGAGCTTCAGAATGGATGCTTCGACGGTGACATCGAGCGCGGTGGTAGGTTCATCCGCGATCAGCAGAGTCGGCTCACAGATCAACGCCATCGCGATCATCGCCCGCTGCCGCATCCCTCCGGAAAGCTCGAAAGGGTAGGCCTCGTAACGCTCTGACGGTTTGGGGATGCCGACCTGATACAGCATGTTGATCACACGCTCTTTGGCTTCTTTTTTGGAGATGCGGTAATGCGTGCGCAGCGCTTCGGTAATTTGATTTCCAATGGTGTGTATCGGGCTAAAGGAACTCATCGGCTCCTGAAAGATCATGCCGATCTCTTTGCCGCGAATGTTGCGCAGGCTCTTTGAATGAACCGGATATTGGGCGAGGTTTGTCGTCTGGCCGTCTGGCCGGTGCCACAGAATGTCCCCGCTGATTTTGGCGGCAGGTTCTGGGGCTATCCGCATGACTGTGCGGGTCAGCATCGTTTTGCCGCAGCCGCTTTCGCCCACGATCCCCAGAATACGCCCACGGTTGAGCTTGAGGTTGACGCCATCCACCGCCCGCACGATACCATCATGGGTATGAAAATGCGTCTTGAGATCGCGCAGTTCCAGCAAGACATCGGTGCTGGTCGCTGCGGGAGAATTTTGATTCATTATCTGCGTCATCATCTGCTATACCTGTTACTATGCATAAGGGTCGGCAGCATCGCGCAAACCATCACCGACGAAATTGAATGCCAGCACGGTGACCACCACAAACAAGACTGGCGAGAAGACCCAGGGCATTTCCGAAACACTGCGAATATTCTGGGCTTCTTGCAGCAGGACCCCCCAGCTGATCAGCGGCTGCTTAAGCCCCAGCCCCAGAAAGCTGAGCGCGGTTTCTGCGAGGATCATCGACGGAATAGAAAGCGTGAGCGACGCGATAATATGGCTGGAAAAAGCAGGCAGCAGATGCTTGTAGATGATCCAGATGTTGTTGCCGCCGGATAACCGCGAGGCGATGACGTAATCTTCATTGCGTAATGAGAGAAAACGCCCTCGAACCACGCGGGCGAGACTGGTCCAGCCGATAAACGACAGGATGACCGTAATGCCGAAGTAAACCCATAACTGAGGCCAGTCTTTGGGCAGCGCCGCCGCAAGCGCCATCCAGATCGGGATGGTTGGGAAGGACCGGATAATCTCAATCAACCGTTGAATCAGGTCATCGACCAGACCACCCGCCAGGCCAGAGATGCCGCCGATGATCAGGCCCAGTACAAAGCTGATCATCACGCCGACCAAGCCAATGGACAGGGATACTCTGGCCCCGTACAGGATGCGCGAGAGCATGTCGCGCCCCAGACGGTCTGTGCCCAGCAAATGCACATAGCCATCTTCACTACCGAATAAATGGATGTTCGATTCAATCGGGCCGATAACTGTATAAGTTGGGCCTTCGACAAACAGATGAATGGTGAATTTCTGGCTGGTATCGACGGCATAGAAGCGCTGCATGGTTTCCAGATCGACTTCATTGGTGTAACCATAAACGAACGGCGCCTGAAACTGCCCATCTTCAATAAAAAATATCTGCATGGGCGGCGCACCAATGAGTTTCTGATTAAACTCGTATGGGTCCGATGGGGCCAAAAATGGCGCGCACATGGCCCCCATATACATCAGCACCAGCACCCCCAGGCTGATCAGCGCGAGCCGGTGGCGGCGGAATTTACGCCAGATGAGCTGACGTTGCGACGCTACGGCAAAATCGTTATCGGCGATTGTTTCAGAGTGAGTGTCGTGGCTCAACTGTGTGGTCTGAGCAGTCTCTAAGGTTTCCATTTGTTTATTTACCTGTACTGAATTCTTGGGTCAATCCACGCTAAAAGCAGGTCAGAAATGAGCGTGCCGAATACGGTGAGTACGGTTAATATCATCAAGATGGAACCTGCTAAAAACATGTCCTGGTTCTGTAAGGCTCTCAGATAGAGTGGGCCAATGGTCTGGAGGCTTAGCACAACCGATACAATGATGTCCCCGGATATGATGGCGGGTAGCAGCCAGCCAATCGTGCTGAGCAATGGGTTCAGCGCCATCCGCACCGGATATTTGAAGATCGCTTTCCAGCGGGGAACGCCTTTGGCCTGAGCAGTCACCACATAGGGTTTTTTCAGTTCATCAAGCAGGTTGGCGCGCATCACCCGAATAAGGCTGGCTGTGCCGGATGTGCCGATGACGATGATGGGAATCCAGATGTGATGGAGTAAATCGATGAACTTCTCGACACTCCATGGGGCGTTCACATATTCCGACGAGAACAGGCCGCCCACACTGACGCCCAAATACTTGAAGGCGAAGAACATGAGTATCAGCGCCAGCATGAAGTTGGGTACGGCTAAGCCTAAAAAGCCGATCGTGGTAAACAGATAATCGAATGGCGAGTACTGGTATACCGCCGAGTAAATGCCGATGGCGACGGCCAAAAACCATGTGAACAGGATCGTCAGAATTGATATGAATATGGTCAGTGCCAGCCGCTGCCCGATCAGTTCGGTGACCGGTCGGTTCCACTCGAAAGAGACGCCCAGGTCGCCCTGGATAAAGCTGGTTATCCAGATCCGGTATTGTTCGTACCAGGGTTGATCCAGCCCATAAGCCGCCCGCAGCGCCTCGACTTGCTCGATGTCGACTTGTTCGCCCGTCGCTTCGCGCGTGGCGATGTACGCTGTCATAAAATCCCCTGGGGGTGCTTGCATAATCAGGAAGGTTAAAATTGAAATAATGAAAATCGTCGGTACGAGCATCAAGCTGCGACGAGCAACATAAGCCATGACAGTTAACCTTCTTCAATCGAGCGATGTTGCGCCAGCAACATCTGTGAACAATGACTGTTAGATCAGGACAGATGTCTGGTGATCAGCCCGGCTCTGGCAAGCTCTAACGCACGGGCGACAGCGCCTCGTTGCGCCGCGTTATCTTCCAGTGCCGTGCCCACAATCCTGGGAACTCTGGGTACGAAGTCGACCAGCCGTTTTTCAATATGCGGGATCAGCACATCGTTGTAACGCCCGATCATGCCACCGATAACGATAATCTCCGGATTGACCACTGTGATAATGGAGCACATCGCCAGGGCAAAGTAGTTGCAGATGGTTTGAATAATGTCTTGCGCAACAGCATCGCCCGACCGTGCAAGTTCAAGCACCTGTTCGGCGCTGGCATCCAGCCCATGGGACCTGGCGTGGCGTTCGATGCCGGGAAACGAGATCAGTTCTTCCAGCGCTTTCCATTCACTGGTAATGGGCAGGAAGCTGATCTCCCCGGCAAAACCCTGGAAACCGGTGTGCAATTTCCCATGAACGACGAGGCCGCCACCCACACCAGAACCGACACTTGTGTAGAAAAAGCTGTTGGTTTCCTGGGCGGCGCCATACATGTATTCCCCTAAAGCGGCGTAGTTGACGTCGTTTTCCACGCCGATGGCATCGTCGAGAATGTCATCGGTCAAGGCTTCTTTCAACAGCTGCTCCAAATTGACCCCATCGAGATAACCCAGCGGGATAGAGCGAGCCTTGTGGGTGTTGGAATCCCACGACCCCAGAATACCGACACACACGGCGACCAACGGTGAAGCGAAAAGTTGGGTCTTTTCATCAAGCAATTGCCGGATTTGTGTGATAAGGGCTTGCAGGCTGGTGGTGTCACGCTCGACCTGTTCCTGCATGATCGGGTTGCCCTTGAGATCGGCAATGAGGATGCGGATATACTTGCGGCGGATGCTTAACCCTGCCACCAGCGCCGCCTCCGGGTTAATGTCCAGCAATGTCTGGCGGCGGCCAGCTTTGGACGCCACCCGATTGCCTTCCAATACCAGGTTGGCTTGCAGCAGCGTGTCTACAATGCGCGAGACAGAGGGCTGGCTCAGCGTCAGTTGGTTGGCGACCTCAACCCGCGATATAGCCCCGGTTTGTGCAATCAATTCAAAGACAGCACGGTAATTCAAATCTCTTAATAGTTGTACGCGACCTATCTTTTGATCTTGCATCTTGTCTCCCGACGCACTAGAGCAACTGCGACCTCATCTTCTTCGTGCCCTGAGGTCATAGAGCAGTTAACCCCCATGTGCCGATAACTTCAGGATTACCTTTGTCGTGTGGCAGAAGCTGTTCGTAGTTCTGGGTGACTTTCTTGAAAGCATCTGCATACGCTTCGATTTGTGCTGGTCGATAATGCTTGAACCAGGGAATGCTGTACGCCGCTTCGCCAGTGCGTTCGCTGTGGGGCAGGCTGCCCTTGGGCTGGCGGATGTCATCGTCGATATTGGCGATGCGGGTCGGTTTGCCATGCCCATAGACGTCCGCTGTATTAAAGAGGGGGTGCAGGTGCAAAGGAATGTTTGTCCCCGGTCGCACCCCGGTCACACCTTCCGCTTTCAGGGCGTCGATAAATGTCGTGACAGACAACCCGCCGACTTCTTCGCTGACGAAGTGCCCGCGAGCGTTATACCAGCCGCCCATCGTGCTGCCGGAGTCCTTGGCAACACGGTGTGCGCGTATGCCGGGAACGCCTTCCAGCAAATCCCAGAAGTAATTGACGGCTTTCTGAATTTCTGCCATGCGCTCGTCGTATACGTTCAACTGCGCTCGGCCCACAGCCGCAGACAGCTGGTGCATCCGGTACTTGTAGCCGCCCAATGGCAGGTGCGCGTAGGGCTTGAGGTAGCTGGTCTGCACACTGTCGTCGAAGCGGCGATAAAAACCCCAGGCGAGGGCACGTTCGTAAATTTCGAGATCGTCCGTGATCAACATGCCGCCTTCGCCGATGGCCAGCGGTTTGCCTGTCATCAGCGAAATGCCGGCGACATCACCGATGGTTCCCAGTTTTTTACCCTTGTAGATACCGCCCTGAGCATGCGACACGTCCTCGATCACCTTGAGGTTATGGCGGCGGGCGATGTCCATAATGGGGTCCATGTCGCAGGGATGCCCACAGTAATGCACAACCACAATGGCTTTGGTGCGGTCATTGATGCGATGTTCGATGTCGTTCGGGTCGATACACAGCGTCATCGGGTCAATATCGGCAAAGTTGACGGTGGCACCCAGGGTGAACGCCGGGGCCACGCTCGCCCAGTAGGTTATACTGGGGCCGATAATTTCATCACCAATGCCGATCTTGCAACCGAACATCGCCGCTTGTAGGGAACTCGTGCCACTGCTGTGGGCCAGGGCGTAACGACTGCCTTGCCATTCTGCGAACTCTTTTTCGAATTTATCCGTGATGTCGAAGCCGGACATCGCGCCGCGCCGCAGCACGTCCAGCACGGCTTGTTCATCGGCTTCGGTAATGATGGGCCAGGAAAAAAGATCGCCAGCGTCAGATTGGATGGCAGGTGTTCCACCGAGCAAAGCAAGAGGTGACATGGTTGTTGTTTGGGACATTGTCTGCTACCATTTTTTTGAGTTTCTTTCAGATAGAATGTATACTAACGTGCAGTTTTCACGTTGTCAATAAATTCCATTTAGCCAATTTCCAAATTCATTTTTATTGGTGCAATAAGTCTAAAAAAGGGCCTTAACAGTTGTATAGTCGTTATAAAAGGCTGAAATTTTGAAGATAATTCTTTGTGGTTTTGCACCTGAGTTTGCGACGTACTCGCCGGATGACCTGCGTTTGATCAGCACCCAGAACAAAAGAAATGCACGCAGCGGCGCTACGCAGCTCAGCGCAAATATTGAGGCCATTTATCTCAGGAGTAAGGAAAGTTTACGTGGAAAAAGTGCGATTTGCCGTCATTGGCACGGGCAATATAGGCAAGTTTCACATCAAAGCAATTCAGGACATTGATGAATCCCAGGTCACTGTGATTTGCAACCGTCATGGGGACGAAGGCAAGCGTTTAGCCGCAGACGTTGGCGGTGTGTGGGTCAGCGACTATCTTGAAGCGGTGAACCGGGATGACGTGGATGCGGTTTCGATATGTACGCCGAGCGGTACCCATATGGAAATTGCCATTGCTGCTTTTAAAGCCGGTAAGCATGTGATGATTGAGAAGCCGGTTGATGTGACACTCGCACGCATTGATGCGCTGCTCAGCGCGGCTGAAGCGTCTAAAGGGAAACTGGGTTGCATCTTCCAGAGCCGGACACGGCAGGGCGCACGGATGGCGAAGCAGGCTTTGCAGCAAGGCCGCCTGGGGAAGCTCTTGTTGGCCAATGCCTTTATCCATTGGCATCGTTCTGACGCATATTACGCGAATGGCTGGCGCGGGACGTTTCAACTGGATGGGGGCGGCGTGTTGATGAACCAGTCGATCCACAGCATTGATTTGCTGCGCTGGCTGGCTGGCCCGGTCGAATCCGTCTATGCCAACATCGCGACGCATGTGCGGAATATTGAAGGCGAGGATACCGCAGCGGCTTTTGTGCAGTTCGCCAGTGGGACGTTTGGCGCGATACAGGGGGCGACCAGCCTGAAGTTCGGCCAGCCTGCGCGGATTGAGCTGCATGGCAGCGAGGGCAGTATTGTCTTGCTCGAAGGGCGCTTGCATCGCTGGGACCTGGCGGATGCGACCGAAGAAGAAAAGGCGCATATGCTCCAGATGGAGGCCGTCAAGCTAACCGGTGCGCAGGACCCGGTGTCGAACGCTTCTCACGAATCGCACCGCGACCAGATTGCTGACTTTGTGCAGGCGATTATTGAGGATCGTGAACCGTTAGTCTCAGGCCAAGAAGCGCGTCAATCTGTCGAGATTGTCCAGGCTATTTATCAATCAGCTCGGCAGGGACGCGTTGTCACGCTGCCGTTACAAGAAGTGGAGTAAACATGGGTGCCTACGACAACTTGCAGGTCTATTATGGAGACATCCATAATCACTGCAATATTGGCTACGGTCATGGCTCGATTGAAGATGCGTTTCGCAACGCCCGCATGCAGCTTGACTTTGCCTGTGTAACCGTTCATGGCCATTGGGGAGATTTGCCCGATGGCGAGGCACATTTGGCCCCGATTGTCGATTTTCATGAAATGGGCTTCGAGCGGACACGCGCGATGTGGCCGCAGCTGGTGTCTGCTGTGAATGCGAATCATGTCCCGGATGAGTTTGTCACGTTCCTCGGCTTTGAATGGCATTCGCTAACATATGGCGATCACTGTATTTATTACAAGAAGCCCGAAGGTGATGTGATTCGCGTCCGTGAGCTGGAGGAACTGCGCCAGGAACTGCGCCGGATCCAGGCGGCTGGCAACGACTGCCTGCTGCTGCCGCATCATATCGGTTACAAGACGGGTTATCGCGGTGCTAACTGGGATACCTATACGCCGGAGTTTAGCCCGATTGTCGAGATTATGTCGATGCATGGCGCATCCGAAAGCGCCGAAGCCCCCTACCCATATTTGCACACGATGGGGCCGCGCGATGGCAACAGCTTGTATCAGCACGCGCTGTCTCAGGGGCATGTCGTCGGCGTGATGGGGTCTACCGATCATCATAGCGGCCATCCGGGCAGTTATGGACATGGCCGCCTGGCCGCCTGGTCAACTGATCTGACACGAAATGGTATCTGGGAAGCGATATCGCAGCGGCGTACAGTGGCGCTTACGGGCGATAATATTGCGCTCAAGTTCGGGCTGAATGACGCGCCGCTTGGTTCGGTGCTGCCCTATGCCGAGGAGCGCGTGATTGATGTGGATGTTGTGGGCGGCGGCAGCATTGATTACGTCGATGTGCTGCATAACAATCAGGTGATTCATCGCTGGAATGGCTTGCAGACACCCGCTGATGGAACACCCCGGTGTGTGAAGGTCCACATTGAAGTGGGTTGGGCCGGCAAGAATCAGACGATCGACTGGGATGCTGCACTGGAAGTCTGCGACGGCGAACTGGTCAGCGTCGAACCGCGCTTTCGCGGGCATGAAATTGTCGCCCCGCAGGACGTTGAGGAAGAGTCCTACGCATTTAGCGCATGGCAGCGACACAGCAACCGGGTCATGTTCCAGACGCAAACATGGGGCAATGCCACCACGACCACGGCCAGCACACAGGGTATCTGTCTGGAGATCGACTGTAACGAGCGAACGACCATCGAGGGTTCTATCAATGGGACGCCGGTTAAAGTGGACGTGACGGATTTGCTGGTCAAACCCCGCAGCGTCTATCTGGGTGCCTTCCGTACGCCAGCCTGTTATTTTCATCGCGCTGTGGATGTCAACCGCTACACAGCGAACTTTCAGCTGACCCATCACGGAACAGGGCACCAGCGGGACTGGTATTACGTGCGTGTCCGGCAGCACAACAACCAATGGGCATGGAGCTCACCAATCTGGATAGAGGCGCGTGCATGACGGTCAACCCGTAATGAAGGGTAGTCACAGGGGCTTGGTGACCTGATCTCCTCATACGACTCTGGACTGTAACGGCAGCTCTACAATCTGCGCTACAATGCCTTTATGAAATGGCTCCGGTACATCTGGGCATTGATCCGGCTGGGTCGGCCTCACTTTCTCGCCGGTGGGGTGATTCTGTACCTGCTGGGTGTCAGTATGGCGCTGTACAGCGGTGCGGCCCTGAACGTGTCTGCCTTGTTCTGGGGGCAGCTTGTCGTCACGGCGACGCAGCTGATGACGCACTACGCCAACGACTACTTCGACCTGGGTGCGGATCAGGCCAACCGCACGCCGACCGTCTGGTCCGGTGGCAGCCGCGTGCTGGTGAATGGTCGTGTACCCGCCCGGATTGCCTTGTCTATTGCGTTGGCGCTGGCCGGGTTCGTCTTTGTGGCTAACCTCATTCTCAGCACGCAGATACAGCCCGGCGCTGGTACGTTCGGCTTGCTCCTGCTGGCCCAGCTTCTGGCGTGGTTCTACAGTGCGCCGCCGGTCAGACTGCATTCGCGGGGCATCGGGGAACTTTCTACCGCCGTGACGGTCACGCTGCTGACGCCGCTGGTCGGTTTCTATCTCCAGATGGGGGCGATCACGCGCCTGCCTGTACTGGCGGTGCTGCCGTTATGCTGCATGCAATTCGCCATGCTGCTCGTCATCGAGTTCCCGGATGCGGCTGGGGATCGATTCGCCGGGAAGCGGACATTGGTCGTGCGGCTGGGCCCGGAAGTCGCAGCGAAGCTCTACAGCATCGCGCTGCTGGCTGCCTATGCCGTGCTGCCGCTGCTGTGGCTGGCAGGGTTACCGCCAGTGGTCATCGCGGGAGTTGCGGCGTTGTCACCGCTGGCCCTGTATCAGGCGTGGTGTGTGTATCGGGGCGACTGGCAGAAGCCGACCCGCTGGAACGCACTGTCTCTGTATACAATTGTGCTGCTGATGGCTACAGCGCTTGTGGAAATGGCGGCCTTCATCTGGCTGATCGTGACCCGTACCTGAATACTGGCTTAAAACAAGACACGTGACAAGTCATCACTTGCCACGTGTCAATAGGTGCTTAAACGTTGGTAGCGAAGCCGGGCAGTGTTAACGCACCAGACTTCAACCTGCCCAACCCAACTGGATGCTTAAGGCTTAGCCTTCATTTTACTGCGCCGGTCCCAAAAACGGAGGGCGCGGCACGTTTCAACAAACTTCTCGGCATCCGCCTTTTCACCAAGTTTCACGCAGGCTTCATCAAGGCTGACCCCGGCTTTTTCCAACAGTGGCTCCGCGGCCTCGGTATAGCCGATGAATTTCATATGCGCGAACGCGTCGGCGACGAAGTCTCGCGCGGTGGGTTCAGCCAGAAGGGCCTCGGCGCCACTTTCAGAGATTAACAACGCCACGGCGTCATACAGCACAGAGGGGCCGCCATCGACCTTTTGCGCCGCCTCAATCCACGTGCCGTCACTTGCTTCCACACCGCTGATCACGGGCGCAATCACTTCAAGGACCGCGCCTTCAGCCTCTGCTGCCTCTTTGAGCGCATTAAACAGGTCGGCATCAACACCATCGGTGACAAGCACACCCAACTTACGCCCTTTGAAGCTTTGCGGCGCGTTCTTCAGAATACTTAACGCATCGGAGGCCTTGAGGTCCTGGCGGGTTGGTTGTGCAGCCTGCGCAGCTTCGGGGATTGATTTCAGCCCCAATCCAGCCGCCACCATATTCGCCAGGTCCTCATCAATGTTCAGCAGGTGGGCAACCATCCGGCTGCGGATTGCTGGCTTTTCGACCTTGCTCAGTTCAAAAACCAGTGCGTTGGCGATATGGTTCTGCTCAACGTCTGTTTGGCTGATATAAAACTGGCGCGCCTGACTGTAATGATCGGCAAAACTTTCGGGCCGTATGCGCAGTTTGGGGCCAGCTTCTTCCGCCGGGTAACTACGAAAGCCATTTTCTGCTGATTCCCGCGGGCCGGTCTCGGTATCCCACGAGTTGGGTTCATAGTTGACGCGCCCCTGGGGATTCATCATCGCCATGTGGCCGTCCTGCTGAAAATGGTGCATCGGGCACTTGGGCGCATTAATCGGCAGGTGGGTAAAGTTTGGCCCGCCCAACCGCTTGATCTGCGTATCCAGGTACGAGAAGTTGCGCCCCTGCAAAAGCGGATCATTCGTGAAATCAATCCCTGGAACGATATTCTGCGTGCAAAATGCAACCTGTTCAGTCTCGGCAAAGAAGTTGTCGACACAGCGGTTCAGCACCAGGCGCCCAACACGACGGACGGGTATTACTTCTTCCGGGATGATCTTGGTGGGGTCCAGGATGTCAAAATCGAACTTCCTGGCAAATTCTTCGTCAAACAGCTGCATGCCCAGTTCCCATTCCGGGTAATCGCCCATCTGAATGGCATCCCACAGATCACGCCGGTGAAAATCAGGGTCTGCGCCATTGATCTTTACCGCCTCATTCCAGACGACCGACTGCAAGCCAAGCTTCGGCTTCCAGTGAAACTTGACAAACGTGGATTCGCCCTCAGCATTCACCAGCCTGAACGAGTGAACGCCAAAACCTTCCATAAACCGGAACGATCGCGGAATCGTCCTGTCTGACATAATCCACATCACCATATGCATGCTCTCAGGCATCAGTGAAATGAAGTCCCAGAAATTATCATGGGCAGTTTGTGCCTGGGGGAATGCGCGGTCCGGTTCCTGTTTAGCGGCATGAATGATATCGGGAAACTTGATCGGGTCCTGGATGAAGAACACCGGGATATTGTTGCCGACCAAGTCCCAGTTGCCCTGTTTGGTGTAAAACTTGACCGCGAAGCCGCGTACATCGCGCGCGAGATCGAACGAGCCTTTGTTCCCGGCGACGGTCGAAAACCGAACGAAGACCGGTGTTTGTTCGCCCGCACGCTGGAAAATATCGGCAGCTGTCACGTCGGCCAATGATTCGTAGTTCTCAAAATAGCCGTGCGCACCATAACCACGCGCATGAACGACCCGTTCCGGAATACGCTCGTGGTCAAAGTGGAATATCTTTTCCCGAAAATGAAAATCCTCAAGCGCAATCGGTCCACGTTCGCCGATTCGCAGGGTGTTCTGATCATCGGAAACCGGCGTTCCTTGCTGGGTCGTCAGGACAGGTTGGTCGTCACTGGCAAGCTGGTGAGTTTCACCACCTTGTGCCTGATTAACGGTTTGATCGTCAAACTTGACACGGTTGCCATTCTCAGATTTGTTACGCTTTGACTTTGCCATTGTCGATTATCTTCTCTATACGTTAGCTGAATGAGTAGATTTGAACGGCTGCTTATGGAAGGGCAGTCGGTTCGGCTGACGGTGTGATGACTGGTTCTACTTCGATATCGGATGATACGTTGTTGCTGTCCTCGATCTCGAGTGTCGGAATGGTGGTCGACACGCCAGCGATGCCGCCTATCCCGCTGGCGACGGCGCCAATTACCAGAGCGGCAAACGATGCCAGGAGCAAACGCTGGAGTGTTTTTGCCGCTGCTTCTGCTGTTTCACGCGCTTTGTGCTCGGCTTCTTCCCGTGCTTCTTCAAGGCGAGCTTCAGCTTCGGCCCGCAGTCGCTCGGCTTCCTGGCGCGCTTGCTGGAGTGCCTGTTGACCCTGCTGGCGGATCTGGCCGTATTCTGATTCCCACTTTGCAACTTGCTGCTCAGCTTCCTGACGGCTCATATTTCCATGATCGGCTAACAAGGCTACCATCCGGTCCCGGTCGACGGTTTCAACTTGCCCTTCAACTTTATCGGCCAGATGCTGACCACGGGCGAAAAATCTGTCGATTGCCTGTGTAACAATGTGTTGGGCATCGGTCGGGTTTTGCTGAACGTCTCTCGCAGCCGACTTTGCAATATCTTTCCCTTCCTCAACCAGGTCCTGCGCATCGTGTTGCACTTCATCCGGGTCAACGCCTGCTTCGCGTATGAGTTGCATCGCCTCGTTCTGGACCCGTTGTAAAAGCGCATCACGCTCATGGGTCAGGCGCTGGAGTTCTGGATTATTCTGAATAACCTTTTGAGCCTCACGCTGGGCATTCTCCGTGATGTCTCTCGCTGTTTCGCTGGCCGCATCTGTCGCTTTGCCTGCCGCGTTGAGCGCACCCTGACCAAGGGTTGCTGCGCCATGCGCCAGACCCGATGTCGCCGAACCAAGCAAATGCAATCCCTGCTGCAAAAGCCCTGATAACCCGCTCAGGACGCTGCCCAGCGTTGTTCTGAGCAGGAGCACGGTGACAATGGTGCTGAGTCCCCATACCAACAGACCATGCAGCAAGGCATCGGCATGGTATGCACTACCAGCCAAACGGGCCGCCGCATAGCCGCCGATAAAGAGGGCGATCAACATCGTGACGCCGATCATTGCCAGGGTCGTCATGCCTACAGATTCAGGCGACGGCACGTCCTCACCACGTTCGGGGTTCGGGTTCACCCGGCCCATACCAACGCCCAGCGCCAGCAGATTACCAGCGAGCTGGATCACAAGCGCGAGTACCGTTCCTGCTACAATCGCACTCCACGAGATGCGCTCGAGAGCGGATGGCAGAACCGCCATTTCGACGTTGGAGTCCCCACTCTGGGCGGCCACACCGCCGGCCACCAGAAAAATCATGAGACCCACGACAAATATCATGACGCCTCGGTTATGTCGTCTGTTCTCATTAAACATTTGATCAAACCTCATCCAGAACACCACAGACCTTTAGACATTGGACAGCCATAATCGCTATGAATGGAGTCCAGCCATCATAGTGACGATTAGATATGATGGGACGTCGTACTGAATGGAGCTAGAGAGGGATTTAGGGGTAGGTCAGTTGGCCAATTCTGAGGAGCAGTTTTCAGAATGAGGAGGATGCGTTTATCCGTTATCCATCTTCAAATCTGGACTTGGGCAGCCCAAAACAACCGGGCCATTTTGAGGACAGCAGGTAAACGCATGTGCGCTGGACGGTGTGTGCGTTACTCCCGTTTTTCGTCGTACACGTAGACGCGGGTGTCCATCACAATCCAGTTGTCCCACAGCCACTTGGCGTCACTGACGCTGAGGTTGATACAGCCGTGTGACCAGTAATAGCCAAAGTTTTCGTGCCAGTAGACGCCGTGCAGCGCCTCGCGCCAGTTGAAGTACATGTGATACGGCACCTGATCGAGCGCGTAGAAATCGCTGCTGCCTGCCGCGCCTTCCATCGGCCCCACTTCCCAGAACAATTCGACTTTCCATGTGCCGGGGTCCGTGCGCCAGCGGTCTTCCTCCATGTCGCCGGTCGAGACCAGGGTGGCCATTGCGGGGCGCTCGCCCTCGTAGGCGACGAGGTTCTGCTCGTAGGTGCTCACCCCGACCCAACGCCAGCTAAACACCGTCGGCGGGGTGGGATACACAATGCTGAGGTTGGTCTGCTGCACCCATTGTCTGGGGCCGACAAGATGCCAGTCCCATTCATCAACCGTCACCGTCGCGTAGATGTTCATCAGGTCAAAGCGCTGATACGAGCCCGACTGCTGGCAGTTGCGCGGGCCATCCGGCCTCAGTGACGTACAAACATCGTAAATGGCCCAGGCGAAGGGCATATCCATGCGGTTGATGATGACACCTGTGTAGGTGGATGGTTCGGCAAAATTTGCATTTTCCAGCGAGGCCCAGCGGCCATAACGAACTTCGGCCCATTCGCCATCTTCTGACATCTGAAGCACATTAACGTAGCTGCTGCGACCCGCCGTGAAGGTTTCGATCACTTTGCCATTGGGCGCGTTATACAGCGGCACTTCGTCGGCATCAAAGTAGACAAAATCCTGTCCCTCGATCACACCCAGATCGAAAGGAACGGGCGACACATCCGGGTAGGGCTGCGCGGCCATGACCGCATCACAGGCTGCTGTTTGGGGAGTCTGGTAGGTGATGCCTGCACAATCGGGATGTCCCTTCGCCATAGCCGGAGCAGCATGAACCGGTGCGAGGCCAGCCGCAGCGACGAACAGGATGGCGCATGTAACCAGGGTGCGGAAGTTCAGCATAACAACGCCCTCTGTATGTTTCCGACACCGTGATTCTATCATATGGTCATGCTGCGATAGGGAGACCAAAAAATCAGCGAAAAGGCAATTGCACATGGACTGTGGCACGGCTCA
>NZXX01000001.1 GCA_002702065.1 Anaerolineaceae bacterium | reverse complement strand
TTTACCTCACCCCTGCCAACCTACGGTTGTCTTTCCCCTGTGCGAAGCCTGCCTTTGGTACTCCATCGATGGAGAGGGGGTGGATCGCGCAGCGAGACGGGGGGGTGAGGTGTAGAAGCTTTTACCTTTTTTAACCAGCGTACGTCACTTGTACATATAAAAACCGATTCACGGGACTTTCGGACACTGGCTTAGAACTTTGTCAGTTCTGCGGCAATGGCGGCTGCAACACGGGCATTGTTCACCAACAGGGCCATGTTGGCGCGTTTCGATTCGCCATCGGTCAGTTCAACGACGCGACCAAGCACGAAAGGCGTCACATCCTTACCATGGATATGGCGTTCGGCGGCTTCGGCGGTGGCCTGTTCGATGGCCTGCTCGGCGACGGCTTCGGCCAGCGCGTCTTCGTGCGGTACCGGCACGGTAATCAGGATGCCGTGGCTGGCTTGCAAACGGTGGGCCGCAGCGATAATACGGGCTGCTTCCTGCGGCGTTTCGATGCACGCATCCAACGGCAGGCCGCTGCTGCGCGAGTAAAAAGCCGGTAAGGTCGACGTACCCAGGCCAATAATTGGCACCCCCTGCGTTTCGAGAACTTCGAGGGTCAGCGGCAGGTCGAGGATCGACTTGGCCCCGGAGCATACCACCGCAACCGGCGTACGACCCAACTCCATCAGATCAGCCGAGACATCGAACGGCTGGCCCCGGTGAACGCCCCCAATGCCACCCGTTGCAAACACCGGAATACCCGCCATGGCAGCGACAATCATGGTTCCTGCGACGGTTGTCGCGGCATCCTCCCCCAATCCGACTGCGATGGGCAGGTCGCGTCGGCTGCATTTGCGCACGCTGTTGGGCGGTCGCGTGCCCAGATACGTGATTTCATCCTGAGTCAGTCCGACGGTGATCTGGCCCTGCAACACGGCAATGGTGGCCGGGATGGCGTGGTTGTCGCGAATGGCGGCTTCCATCGCCAGCGCGGTTTCGACATTGCCGGGGTACGCCAGACCATGTGTAATAACGGTAGATTCGAGGGCAACAACCGGCTGGTTGGCTTCGAGGGCTGCCGCGACTTCAGATGAAATGCGCAGGTCAACGGACATACGTTACTCGCTTGTTTTCTGATGAATGAGCATGGACGGTATTGTACCATGCCGGAAATAAACTGACCCGGACAGGTTTCGTCCGGGCCAGCCACTTACTTGGGTCGATGATGTCAGGGTGTGACCCTGATGGCATCAATGTTGAAGCGTTTCTTGGGTGTCTTGTTTTCCAGAACGATCTCGTGTGAACCATCGCCCAGACCAAAGAACGCGATCGGGGTCAGATAGCCGCCTTTACCCTTCTGGCTGAAGTTGTTACATTGCAGTTCGTTGGCCTGTGTCCCGAAGACGACCAGGCAGGCCAGCACGTCATTGGTGTTCTTGTTCGAAATCTGCTGGTACAGCGTCAGCGTGTTACCCTGGACAAACACCTGCAACACCGCACCGCTGTTCTTCGCCTGCTGCTCGGTCAGCTGCCACGGGCCTTTCGGCGGGCCATTCTTCACCTTCGGGTTGGTTTCCCAGAAGAGGGCCGGGGCAAAGCGGACAGCGCTGTTTTCGAGCAGCTCACTGTCATCATACATCCCCGGTTGCAAGGCACCGCCAGCCGTGATGTCGCCGAAAATGACGAGGGCATCCACCGTAAACCACTGTTTCTTCAGGTTGGTTGCCAGCTCCGTGACCGTCACACGTGCCACGTAGGTATCGGGCTGCAGACCATAGAAACTGAGGCCATACTGCTCGAACTTGCCCTTGTTGACTTCCGCGCTGTTGAGACGGCAGATTTCGGTGTCGAAGCCCGTGAGATCATAGTCTGTTTTCTTGACGAAACAGGCTTCGATGCCCAGACGACTGCTGTCTTCAATCGTGATGACGGAGAACCCGCTGCCTGTAAAGGTGAAGGTCATGGCGGAGTTTTGCGTCTGCGTGCGGATGATATCCCCGCCAATGGCTTTCTTGACTTTTGTAGCCTTGCTTGGCGGCAGCTCCCACACACCATCGAGGTCAATCAGCCCGCCGTCGCTCATGAAGTGGTTATCGTACAACCCTTCGGTCAGCACGCCAGCATCGACCGCTTGAATACCGTCGATACGGAAGTACCCCGGTGTCAGCGTCTGGAAGAAGATCGTGTACTCACGCGTTTCGCCGCTTTCGTTCTGGACTGTCACTACCTGGTTCGTGCTGTATGACATCGAGCTGCTGACGTTACATTCAACGATTTCGTAACCGAACAGGACACAGTATTGCAGTTGGTTGCTGTGCCCGCTGCCGGATGCGAAGGTGTTGAGGGCAATCGTCATGCTGCTGTCCGGGTCCACGCGAACGCCGATGGTCGCGGTTGGCCCGGTTGACGATTTGTCGACGCGACCGCGGTTATCCACCAGGCTGACATAGCTTTGTTCAGTCGCATTCTTGGCTGCTTTGCCGGTGATCGGTCCCCAGCGATCCGCCGGTAGCAACTGGATGTACGGGACGCCCAACTCGGTGGCATCTTCATTCCAGGTGCCGCCTGTCTCGAAGTAGCTGAGATCTGGCTCATCGTAGATCTGAATGTAGTCAATCACCAGGGTTGCCGGATTGCTGGCCGAACGTGGTTCTGGCACGTTGCCCAGATTGGAGAAACCATCGTCGAGGTGCAGCACACCCACCATGTACGTATCCTGCGGCAGCCCGGTGATACTGCGCATGACTTTCAGGTTTGTTGATTTGGTCTCGTTCTGGAAGTCTACACATTCTTCATCATCAATACCGTCGAAGAAGCTGACATGTGATTCGCCGACGAGATAGTAACACACGCGCATTTCGCTGCCGGTTTTGCCAGTATGCGTGCCAATGGCAAAGCCCGTGCCGGTGAACTCGAACTCTACGAAGTCTGCCGGTGTGGATGGCGGCATGCCGGCGGCCCCGGTCGTCTGAACGGCGCTGCCATTGGTGTACTTGCTGCTGGTTATCTGCGCCCAGCTGGCCCCGTTGGCCTGGATCAAGCCGCCTTCCGAGATATACATATCTTCGAAGATGCCAGCGCCCAGTGTGTCCTTCTGCAACAGTTGGAAATTGTCGATGCGGAAGTAGCCGGGTGTCAGCGTCTGGAAGAAGACCGTATAAACGGTGTCCTCAGCGCCGCCGGTGTTATCGATGGCAACAACCTGGAAATTGCTGTTGGGCATCGTCTGAAGGACGTCACATTCATCAACCAGAGTCATGCCATCGAGGACACAGTACAGCAGTTGATCGCTGGTACCTTTGCCTGTTGTCAGGGTATCCATCGTCAGGATCGACCGGCTGCCAGCTTCGACGTTGATGCGAAGTGTGGCGGTCGGCCCGGCAAAACTGGATGAAACCTTGCCCTGACCATCGACGATACCCGCGTAACTGCCGGAAGTCGCGTCGTTTGCGGACTTGTCGGTGATCGTCTCCCAGCGGCTGGCAGGCAGCAGTTGCAGGTACGGGTCAGTCGCGTCGGCGGCATCCTCGTTATAGTCACCGCTGGCGTTGACGCCCAGTACCGGTGGCAGCGCGGTATCGAAGACTTCCACATAGTCGATGATGAGCGTTGATGGATTTTCCGGCGTGGCCAGACCGTCGTTGCGGTTGAATACGCCGACGACATAGGTGCTTGCTGGCAAGCCAACGACGCTGCGGCTGATGGTGGTGCTGCCGCTGCTGTCACGATTTGCAAAGGTCAGGCACTGGTCTTCGGGGTCTTCAAAGTCCCCATCGAAGACACTTGCGTCCTGATAGCAGATTTCAACGTCGCCTGCGTTGGGACCGGTGTGCGTGCCAATGGCGAAGCCGGTGCCGGTAACCTCGAATTGTACGGAGTCATCGGCCACTGTGGACTGGTAGATACTGCCATTGCTGAACTTGTCGCTGGTGCTGAAGTTCCAGCCCGTGCTCGCACCGGTATCAAAGATGGTCGTTGTCGTGTCCATCAGCACGTCTTCATAGACACCACCGCCGAGTGTGTCGCCGGGGATGTACTGGAAGCTGTCGATGCGGAAGAAACCCGGTGTCAGGTTGCTCAGGCTGATGGTGCGGGTAACCGTTGATTCCGTCGTGTTCTCAACCGTGATCGCCTGATACCGCTGTGATTGGGCGGTTGTCAGCACTTCACAGTCGATGCTTGTTTCGCTCTCTTCGCGGATGACACAGTACTGAAGCTGGTCACTGTTCTTGCTATGCGCTTCCAGCAGGTCGACGACCAGCGTGCTGACACTGTTTGGTGGCAGCTCGATGGCGAAGGTGGCGGACTGACCGGCATAACTGTCGGTGACGCGTTCGCTGTCATCGATCACACCCACATAGCTGTTTTCGGTCGCGTCCCTGGCATCCCGGCTCGTATCCAGCGTCCAGCGGTCTGCCGGGAGCAGCTGCATATAGGCCTGATTGCCTTCAGCGCCTTCATTGTACGTGCCAGCATCCGCGATTGTCAGCACTTCCGGTGCCCCGTCGTAGACTTCGACAAAGTCGAGTACGAGGGTGGGCGGATTGGCACTGGCATCGCGTGGTTGACCAGTTACCGCAGACAGGCCGTCGCTGAAGTTGACCACGCCGACTGTATAGATGTCATAGGGCAGGCCGGTGATGGCACGCGTGATCTTGACACTATTGCTGGCTGTTTCGTTCTGGTATACGACACATGTTTCGCCCACGCCATCCCAGGTGCCGTCGAAAGTCTCGCTGGATGGGAGATAGCAGACGTTCATGTCGCTGCCAGATTGATCGGCGAAGGTGCCGATGCCGAAACCTGTCCCTTCAATCTCGAACTGAACCACATCGTTCGGGACGTGGGTGCGGGCATAGCCGCCAGCCGACGAGTTCTTGCTGACTTCGTTGATCCACGAACCGTTCAGGCCGGCTGTCACCACCGGATGGGTGTTTTCGTAGCGCCCTTCCGCCAGCGGGTTAAAGCTGTCGAGCACTTTGACATAGTCGATCAGCAGTTCGCTGTTGGCGAGGTTGCGCACCCGCACCGTGTAGATGGCGACATCATCACTCATGACGCCGGTTGTCGGCAGTTGACGGTCATTCAGCGACTGCCCGCTGTTGGCAGGGTAGGTCGCACAGTTGCTGGTTACGTTGTCGGGGTTCGTTTCGATGCCTGTCTGGTAGCAGATTTCAACCTGGTCGTAGGATGAGACGAAGGCACCCAGTTCCAGGATTGAGCCTTGCATATGGAACAGCAGGTCTGTGCCGGCTGTGGTCGTGCGCTGAGCGCGAAGGTTGGTGTAGGTGGCCGAAGACTTGTTGTTCCATTCACTTTCGTATTGCAGCAGCGGATTATCGGCTTCGTACAGGCCGGGCGGAAGCGGCGTGGTGCCGTCATACGTGTCGATGGCATCCAGTTGGAAATTGCCATCACTGGTCACGATGAGCGAAACCACGTGCGGGTCGGTATCCGGCAGATGGACGACCACCGGGTCGCTGTTACCGGTAAACGGTGTACAGTCATTGGTGCCGTCGATACAAACCTGGAAATCGGCAAAACTGCTTTTGGCTGTATTGATGATTTGCAGGATGTCGATGCCGTCTGTCTGGAAGACAATGGCGGCACCCGGTGCGTTATTGACCGAGTCGTAGTTTTCTGCCGAGAAGCCTCTGGCCTTCTGGCCCTCGGTGGTACTCCAGTCGCCATAGTAGAGGAACAGATCTTGTGTCGCCTGCTGCTCGAAGCTCGGTTCATAACGTGCGTTGGCGATTGAGAGCGCCGCACCCGGCAGCGCGTCGTTGAGCACCTCGATGGCATCCAGAATCATCTGGCTCGTGCCTTTGGGGGCATACGTCACATTGCGCACGGTGACGGTGTAGTCATTTTCGGGCAAGCCAACGACCGTGTGACCAACCTTGTACTTGGTCGTGCCGTTGTAGTTGGTGTGGGTCTGGCAGCTGCCCAGGGTTTCAACACTGGCGATGTCAGTTGCCGAGGCGCTCTCCAGCCAGCAGATTTTGACGTCGCCCGCTTGCTTGTTCTGGGTGAAGTAGACGGTGAAACCGGTCCCTGTCATCTCGAACCAGGCGCCTTCACCGGCTGTGCTGGTTGACACGACCGACTTTGCAGACGCTTTCGAAGCGGATTTGTCCTGTACGATCCTGAACGATCCGCCGTTGCGCGGGTTGCCGACTGTTTCGTCGAAGAAACCATAAGCGATGTTCTGCGACTTCAGGACAAGGCCTTCGTACCAGCCTGCTGCGAAGGGGGCGGCGTTGTCGTATATTTCGATCTTGTCGAAATTGAAGGTTTCGTCGGTCAGGCTGAAGATTTCGACGGAATGAATCGTGTCGTCACCCCAGGCGTCACCCCAGTTGACAAAGTCTGTCTCGTTGATGATCAACGGGTTTGTGGTGGCACGCAGGTTATATGTGCGGCAGTGCTGCGCGATACCGGTCTCGCCCTGCGCCCGGTCGACACACACCAGAATACTCTGGCTGTCCCGTTTGCCGGTCTGACGATACCAGTGAATCGTGTCGGTGGCATCTGGCACGTTGAAGCTGATGAACGGCCCGGCGGCGACCACTTTCTTGGCGAGGCCAGTCAGGCTCTTGTTGGATGCATTGCGGTTGCGTGTGTTGAGCAGCCAGCTATCCGCATCGCCATTGCCCAGGACGATTGGCCCCAGGTTGTCATCTTCATAGATGCGTTCAATGAGGCTGAGCGTTTCTGTCGGCATATCGCCAAAGACGACGATGGAATCGATGATGAGCTGTGCGCCGTCCGGCAGATCGTTGATGTGAATGCGGACTTCATGGACATCCGGGCTGGTCGAGGTGGCGTCGTAGCTGTAGCCGAAGAATGGCCGGAAAACGCCCCACGTCACGCCCTTGCCGGCACCGTTGGCATTGTTAAAGTTCTGGCAGACTTCTTCGCCCGCTGCGCCATCGACCTGCGGCGTAATGCAGATGTCGTAATCAACACCGACATACACGCCGCCCGGTCCTTTGACTCGCTGAAGCGTGGTGCCGATAGCGACACCCGTGCCTGTGAAGGTGAAGTTGGCGTCATCGACCAGCGCAGATGGTGCTGCAACAGCGACCTGGCTGGAAGCTTTCTTGTCGGTGATGACCGGCCAACCGGCGAACACACTCGCCAGGTCATGCTCTGTGACTTCGTGGAAGCCGGGCAGCAGCGGATCGGCGTCAAACAGGATGGCGAAGGCGTCGACAGCCAGGTTTTTGTTCTGCCGGTTGATGATCTGGGCGGCATGCGATTCGCCGTCGCGCAGACCGTCGCAGGACACAGTGTACAGGTTCTTGCCATTGTTCGAGATCAGGTTGTTCGAGACCTTGGCGCGCGTGATACAGTTGTAACCGTCGGCCTGGGCAATATAGCTGCCATCGGGCTGCTGTGCCCATTCCAGCGGTGGGTTTACGCCTTCCTTGTCGTCGATGCGCAGCTCCCACTGCGAGCCGCGATTGATAGCCTGCATGTAGATGACGAAGCTTTCACCGACGAAGTCGAACGTGGCGACATCATCGAGCTTCTTGGTCTGGTGCAGGGTGTTGTTGATATTTGCCGGGCTGGAGATGGGCTGCCAGCCATCGCTGCCGCCATTTATATTGGCATAGCGGAAGCTGAAACTGCTGTCATCGTGCAGGCCTCTGTCTGGCAGTGTGCCGACGACCTGCAAGTATACGCTGTTGATGATGCTGCCCTGCGGCGTGTGCGAATCGCTGACACCATAGGTGAACTCGACAAAGCCGCGTTCGCCGTTGGTGCTCTGGAGCGTGATTGTGCCGTCAGCGTTCGGGTTGTTCAACTGCGTCTCGATATACGCTTCGAGGGCTTCGATGGTCGAGCCGCCGGATTGCAGGATCGAGGGATTTTCGTAGTCGACAATCTGAATGTCGGTGTTGTAGATGAAGGGGTATTGGGCTTCGTTGTTGCGGGGCGTGCCCCATTCCGAGAACCGGAAGTTGTCGAAGCGCACAAACGGGCGCAGACGGAACTTAAAGGCGGTTCCGGCCTCTGCGATCATCTGGTAGTTGATGGGTGTGATCAGCCCAATGTCCGTTCCAACCTGCGACGCGATGTCGATGGTCACGGTGCTGAAGGCAGCTTCTTCCAGATTGTTCTGGTCGGAAATCTTGTCGAACGCATAGTATTCGAACACGACATTGTCTGGCAAATTCGGATTGCCATCATCCGTGTAGAAATGCTGCGGCGGGCAGTAGAAGGCAAAATTCCCCTCAAAGCGCAGCCCTTTACCCAGACAGTAGTCGGATGGGTCGGTGCTGAAGTTGTCGGGCAGAGACTTGATCTTGAAGACGTAAGGCGCAAAACCGCCTTCGACGCCCTGGCTCAGGTCAATGCCAAATGCGGTCGAGCGATCATTTGGCTGGTCGAAAATGTCTTCCTGGCGGACCAGTTCAATCGGGCCAGCGGACAGCGGCACCAGCTCGAACGCGCCGATGTCAGGATCATCCACTTCGTCGCCGTTGGCGTCGCTGCTGCGGATGTGCTGGGCAAAGTCGATGTACGGCTCGACGGTCAGGTTGACATCACCGGCGTCGATACCGGTAGCGTCCTGACGCAGCTGGTAGTAAAGCGCATCGCTCGTCGGGTCCAGGTTGAAAGCCGGGTCCGCGCCGACAAAGATCGTGGCCGGGTCAACCGGGGTATCGACAATGATGTTGTTGTTCTGTGGTTGCAATGTGTTGTTGTCGTAGAACGACTTATCACAGGTAGCGGTACTGAACTCAAGCGTTGTTCGCGTGTTGACAACCCAGTTGTGGCGGGCACCCATCTCGGCCCCAGCGCTATCGAGGGTGTTACACAACGAAAAGACACCTTCATGCCACGTAATGCGATAACCCGGATTGTTATAAAACAGGTTGTTGTGCACGTCCCACGGCATATCCGTGCTGGTGCCGGTGGTGCGTTTCAGCACAGCGCCCATACTGTTGAGATCAGGCGTGTTTTGCTCGGCTACCGTGTTGTTGACAAAGCGGACTTCTGGTGCCGGGTTCAGGTGAGCGATCAGGTTGTTGTTGTAGACAAACAGGTTGCTGACGATGTTGACGAGGTTGGTGCCGTCCGACGCACTGTTGACAATGGCGAAGATCGACTCGGCATTGGTATTGAGAAAATAATTGCTGAAGATATCGACCGCGCTGTTTTCGATGCGGATAATGGATTCGTGCATCGGAATGCCGGGGTAGGTGGAATTATTGCTGGCCTGCACCGTACCCGCAATATTGCGGAAGGTGTTGCCTTGCAGCATGATGCGGTCGGTGCTGGAATTCGAATTCATGATCAGCATTGCCGCCCGGTTCAGTTGAACGCCGGATGTGGTGATGTCTTCAAAGATGCTGTTGAAGATGCTGATGTTGTAGGTGGCGTTGATGATGACCGGCTCTTTGTTGACAAACCCGCTGAATGTGCTGCTGCGGATAATACTGTTGCCGGCGTCGGTCAGTGTGTTGTTAAAGAACTGAAGCGCGACCGGGCGCGGAAAGATATATGGGATGCCTTCCACCTTGACCGGGTCGGCTGCTTCAAATTGCAGACCGTCAATGGTGATCGCCGTGCTGTTCTCAATGTGGATACCGGCCTGGCCCTTGTAATGGTCATTGACCCAGATAGTGGCCTGACCATTGTAGCCTTCGATGGACATATCGTTGACGCCGATGATGCCGAGACCAGAGAGATACTCGCCCGGCAGCAGCACCACCCGATTTTTGGTTTGGTTGATGGCTTCGTCGATCGCCTTGCTAATATGCAGGAACGGCTTATCGAATTCACCGGTTTGTGCCGAACCAGGTGCTCCCTGGCCGACATAAATCGCGTTCCCGCCCTCGTTTAAGGGATTCGACACCTGTGCCAGGTTGTAAGATGGGTCGCCAAGTTGGGTCAGGCCCGCACCGTACAGGTTGTCGAAGCCGTAATCGCCGTCAAAATCAGCGGTTGATTCAAACAGATCAACGGTGTGTGTCTGTAAATAATTCTCCAGCGCATTGGCCGGGTTGCTGGCATTGGCGATATGCGCATTCATCGAGCTGTTGGACAGCAGCAGCGCCGCCATACCCGCGACATGAGCCGCCGCCGCGGAGGTGCCGTTGAACCCGCCGGTGGCCGGGCCGAGATCGCAGTTATAATCCGGATCGCCATAAACAGAACTGTAGACGTGCGACGGGGCAACCAGGTCCGGTTTGTAATCCTCGCGGGTGTTCGTGATCGCGCTGGGGCCAGCGTTGGAACCGCCAGTGGCAAAGATCGGGCCGTGTGAGCTGTCGGTCAGCGGCGGGTATTCGCCATAGACAGAACAGACTGCGCCAACGGCCAGCGCATAGGGCGAGTCGGCAGGGCGGGCAATGTTACCGGCATCTTCGTTGACGGTAGAACCGGTGACGTTGGTAATCGCACCGGGCGAGTTCAATTGCACCTGCACGTACTTGCCACTGCTGCCGCTGATGTTGAGGGTCAGCGTACAGCCGCTGTTACAGTTGCCGGAAAACTGGTAGCCCGGCGCTTCGCCTGATGCACGGTTGGGGCTGTTGAAGTTGCCGCCCGTGCTGACATTCAGGGTTGACGGCAGCTGCCCGTTATCCGACCAACCATTCCAACTGACATTGACCACGTATGGGCCAGGATCAACGGTCATGGTGACGGTGGTGGCGGTCGTATGACTGAAACTGACGTAGCGGCCTGTATTGTTCCCGGCGCTGGCGATGACCAGACGGCCTTCCTGCCGTGCCGATTGAATCTGGCTGTAGACGTTGTTGCTGCCACTCAGACCGCCGCTGGTGCCATCCCCCGGGCTGACATGCGCGCCGAGGTCAAGCGTGATGAGGATGACCTTGTTGTTGTCATTACGGGCGCTTTGAATGGCGCTGCGCAGCTGGTTGGTGTTTTCGGCATTATAGGTCTTGACATTGGCACCGGGTGCGACCGTTTGCAGCAGTTCTACAACTGCGTTCCGGTGACTCCCGGCTTTGTCGATGACCGCCACTTTAACCCCGGAACCTGTGATGGAACTTTGATTCCAGTCGTTCCAGCCGATGATGGCGAGTGTATGCAGCAGCGAACCGCCTTGTTCGGCTGGGGACAATGCTGTGGACAGGCTGGCCGATGTCGATGTGACGACTTCCGGCAGACGGACCGCGGCGACCTCGTCCGAGGCAATGAGCGCGATCAGGTCCGGAAGTGGGATTCGAACATCAAGCGTCTTTTCATGAATGGCGGTAATCACGCCGCCATTTGACTCAATCACGGATGAAATAGTCTGGCTTTCCGGCGTTGGCCAGATCACCACATCCACATTCAGGGCCTCATCCAGGAAAGCGATATTGGTCTCTGCGGCCAGCGCAAAGGCTGCTTCCTGATCGCCTGCTTCATAGAGGCTGAGTACCTGATGCAGCGCGCTTGGCAGTTTGATAGCGGTTTCGTCGGTCAGGGTGTAGACGGGCAGGGGCGTGGGCGTGGTTAATTGATCCTGCGGGATCATCTCATAAAGTGCTACATCATCGACAAAAACGCTTGTTTCGCCGTTGGCGACCAATGCGATGCTGCCGGCCTCAAAGGATACATCGTCGGCAAAGCTGAAGACTTCGGCACCGTCGACAGTCAGGCTGATCTGGCCGTCAATGGCGTCCAGACTGAGATTATACCATACATTCGTGGTGCGTTCGGCTGGCATGCCGACCAGCGGTGTAACGCCATTGCTGTCGCTGCGCATGAGGGTGGTCTGGTCCGCAGCAAAGTCCAGAACGTAGCTGCTGCGCTCGCTGGTGCGGAACATCACGCTCAACCCACCACCAGCGGCGTTCACGAAATTGACGCGTGAATCCAGCTTTAGATTGTGGACTTGAATTTCGGTTGCAGGCGCGACGCTGCTGCCGGGGTTGATCAGCAGCGCATGATTGGCGTCGTCAACAGCCACGGTCATGGCGCCTTCACTGGCTGCCAGCCCGCCCATGCCATCTTCAAAATCGGCGCTGAGTACAGGCACTGGTACCAGTTCGACACTGGCCGGTTCTTCCGTGACTTCGGCGGTGGCTTCTGGCTCGGCAGTGACTTCAGCCGTCGCCTCAGGTTCTTCGGTGATCTCGGCGGTCACTTCCGGCGTAATCTCCGGTTGTGGTGCGGGTGGCGTGACAATGACGGAGGCTTCCAGTTTATTGATGACGACATCATCAATATCAACGGCCCCGGTGTTGTCTGTGCCGGTCACAAAGGCGACCTCACCCGCTTCCAGCGGAGTCGGATCGTCATAGGTAAATTGAATGACATCATCCAGGCTGACAATCACCTGATTGCCCAGCGCCTGTACGATCAGTTTGCGCCAGACCGCCTGGTCGTCGTCTGTGGTTTCAGGGGCTGTCCCTTCGGCGAGCACCGTGTCGCCACGAGAGAGCGTGGTGAGGCCGTCGGCGTTCAGTGTGACGCGGTAACCCTCGTCATCCGATTTGCGGATGATAACATCGACGCTGCTGCCTGCCTGCACGCGAAGGCGAGCGCTCATGTTCAGATGCGGCCAATCGAGGTCCGTGATGGCGGCTTCGGCATCGGGAATGACGCCACGCAGGAGCATGTTGTCGCCATCGGCGGTCAGGCCCCAGCCGGGTGACAGCGTCCATTCGCTGGTATCGCCGTCTTCAAAATCATCTTCAAAAATAGTGGCTGCCGGGTCCGTGGTTGGCATAGCCGCCGGTGTTACTTCCGCCGGCGTTGAAGTCACGTCAGGTTCTGTCGTGACCTCAGCGGTCGCTTCCGGTTCAATTGTTTCCGTAACCACCGCTTCCTGGGTTACTTCGGCAGTGGCTTCCGGCGCGACCGTTTCCGTGGACTGCGGGGCCGGTTCTTGCGTTACGACGGTCGTCGCTGTTGGTGGCGGTGTCTGCGTTGGCGGTGCCGATGTCGCTGTTGGCGCGACCGTTGCGGTTTCGACTGGCGCTTCGGTCACGGTCGCAGTGGCTTCTTCGGTCGCCTCCTGCGCATAGACTGATGCCATTTGGGCAGCAGGCGCGACCAGCCCAAAGAGCATCGCGCAGAGCATGATGCTGTTAATAATGACGATCGCCTTTTTTTGATAATTCATTCGGGCCTCCGAACATCCACTTCGTATAGTGCAGGCGGTGGGTGCTTGTCGTGGTCTAATTATGAAGAGTGTGATGATCCACACTCTGTTTATTATACAGTGACCCTTGCCGCGTAACTGTCAAGGTTTTACACCTTAATTACCGCTCAATCCTTGGAGACGTTACGGGTCAGTTTGGCAGTTTTGTGAAAAAGTTGTCAGAGTTTGGCAGGGGGAGCGAGTTCAAGCTTTTGCCGGTGGACGGTATAGGGGGTCGATTCAAGGCCAAGTTCGCGCAGCACATCTTCGGGGCGGACATTGCCGCGGCTGCCGACAGATACATGCGCGATCAGGTCCCCCTGATCATCAATGGTCAGGTCATGAATCAGTGGGCGTAAGTCTGTGACGTTCCGGCGACCCTTGCGAATCTCTTCCTTGATGATTGTATCCCGTGCCAGAAGGGCCTCGACGCGCTGATTCAGGTCCTGATGGCTGATGTCATCGAGGAAGTGAATGCGGTATTCTGTACCTGTGACGAGGGTTTGCAGCGCCGGGTAGCGAACATCAATCGGCTCGATGGCATAGATGTCCAGTCCTGCCGGGCTGACAGAGCGGAGTTGTTCCTGAACGTCGGTCAGGTCGATGGGTTCCTTGAGCGATACGTCCAGCAGTTCGCATTCGCTGGTGATGCCGAGTGGCAGCGCCGATGCGAGCTGGATGCGCGGGCGGGTGTTGAATCCCTGAGAGTAGAGCAGCGGCAGGTTGGCCCGCCGCAGAACGCGCTCCCATATTTTGGCAATATCCAGGTTGCTGGTGTACTTGAGCGCGCCGGACTTGCCGAAGGTGATCAGTAATCGTTGTTTGATGGGCGTTTCGTTGAACATATCCGGTATTATGCCTGTCGATCGTTCCTACCGCAATGGTACGCTATGCGGTAAAATACCATCAGAGGATTAGAACATATGACGCAGCAGCAAATACAAAGCGCCAAGAATCATCACCGTCGGGATACCCTGCTCTGGATCGTACTGCCGATGGCGGCACTGGTCCTGCTTATTGTGGCAGCGGTTGCGATTGCCATCTGGGTACCGCGTGACCTGGAAGGTGCTCAGCTGCGGATTATCTCCGACCTGATGCTGATGGTCATTATTCTTTGCCCGATGCTGCTGTGTTTGCTGCCGCTGGCCATCCTGATGGTTGTGAGTGTCTTTGGGCTCAACCGCGTTCATGACATGCTGGTGCAGCCGCTGCGGAAGGTAAGTGGTTATTCCCTGACTGCTGCCGACCGGACCAGCAGCATCACCGATCGTATCAACCGGCAAACGATTAATACCAGTGCGCGGCTCGGATTTATTTACCGATTCCTGGGTACGTTTGAAGACCCGACAGATAAAGAGGAAGATGGACAACATGAGCAATGAGAATCCTCATAGCACGAACTGGAAAACGAGAACCTATCTCATTGGTGTGGCTGGCGGAGCGCTCTTTGGCTTGATCGCTGCATTGTTGTACACACGTGCCGCACAGGAAGAAGCCGAAAGAGGCGGGCAGCCCCCGCAGATTCCGACAGGTACGGTCATCGGTTTGCTGTTGTCGGCGCTGGCATTGGTGCGCCAGATTTCCGAAGCAGGAAAGCCGAATAAATAGGCAAGAGGTTCAATCAAATGTGTGGGCGATTTGTTCTGACTGCGGATACAGACACGATTCAACTGGCCTTCGACCTGACCACCATGCCGGACCAGCACGCGCCGCGCTTCAACATTGCGCCGTCGCAGCCCATTGCCGTGATTACCAATGAAAACTCGAAGGTGCTGACCTTTCATAAGTGGGGTCTGCTGCCATCATGGGCCAAAGACCCGAAGATGGGCAACAAGATGATCAACGCCCGGGCGGAGACAGCAGCCGAAAAACCGGCCTTTCGCGCAGCATTCAAGCGCCGGCGCTGTTTGATCCCGGCGGATGGGTTCTTTGAGTGGCAGAAACGGGCGGGTGGCAAAGTGCCAATGTTCATCCATATGAAGGATTACAGCCCGTTTGCGTTCGCCGGTTTATGGGAAATCTGGTACAGCCCCGAAGGCGATGAACTGCGGACAGCCACCATCCTGACCACAGAACCTAATGACCTGATGGCGGAGATTCATAACCGGATGCCCGTCATTCTGGAACGCAAGGACTATGCACAGTGGCTGTCGCCTGATGACCAGAAAGCATCCGATCTGATGCCGCTGTTGAAGCCGTTTGATTCATCCAATATGGGCGCCTATGCGGTGTCGACCTATGTCAACAGCCCCGCCAACGACTCGCCGGAAGCCATCGAACCGGTCGCTTCGTAATCGCAGTTCCTAAGGCTGCATGGTTGGCGGGGTAATATCCTGTGTCGCCTCCAGGGAATCGCAGGGCGTCTGCACTGGCTGGCGAATATTAGCGCGTAGTCGCTCTGGCACCGAGAATTCGACGAATTGCACTATGTCATGTGAGATGATTTCCAGTATGCCACTTGTTGAAATTTCAACCCACTCGATTTCGTAAGTAACTGTGCTACCGGGTGCCGCATGCATTTCCACTTCCAGAGTTTCAGTAAGGATATTACTGTCTGCCTGGGTGATTGAGGCTTCGATATAGGCATAAGCTCCGATAGGACTGGTTGCTAACCCTGTTGTTCCTTGAAGCGAAACCTGTCGTTCTGTGCTCTTGGAAAATTCACGGCTGATAACTAATTCACTTGACCCGTTACAATTCGGCAACGTAATTGGGTCAACCGCAATGACTTTTTCCAATGCTGTGTTATTGATTGTGATGTCTCCGAATTGAATGTTTCCGGGTGCATCCGCTGGTCGTTCGAGCCCAAGCTCAGCAAAATAATCAATGTTTGCCGCAGCTTCAAGCCGATAAATGGCCGGGAGGAGAATATCACTATACAAAACTGCAGTTTCTTTTTTGCTGTTAGGCGTTTCGTTACGAGCCATGCCTAATGTCAACATATCAATTCGTTGGGACCAGTATAGGCTGGTAAGTCGGTAAACTTCTTCAGTACAAGGTGGATGCTGTAACCATTCAAAACCTCGTCGGATATTTTGGATAATTACAATTTGGTCGAGTCGAGGTTGGCGTCGCCAATCAGTCAGATTGTGAGTAATAAATTGGTCGGTTTGTTCAAAACGTTGCTCAAACTCGTATCGCCTATGAATCCAGTCAATTACAGCGTCTGTATCACACTGAGCTGAACTGTCTTGCGCCGAGGTTATGGATGCTTGGATGATGATTAACAGACCAAATAGTGTAATGCAGAATACTTTTTTCATATCACTGTGCTCATAGAATAATCAACATTAAGTTATTTTACGAATTATAACGTGTTGAGACAATTGATATATGGCTAACGACAAAGCGTGGGGCTATTGTGGTCCACCAGAGAGCAATACAGCGACAATCACAATCGCGATGATGACAATTACGGCGATCACGATCAGCTGCCGGTTGGAGCTGGTCGTTGTGGGTTGAACCGGTGCGGCGACTTGTGGTGCGCGTTTTGCCAGTTCGAGCGCGGCGGCAGTCGGGGTGATGGTCTTGATGTCGGCCATCTGGTCGGCCAGCGTATCGTCGCGCTGGTGGCCGATGCCGGTTATGATGGGGATGGTTGACAGGCAGATAGCGCGGGCAATGGCGATGTCGTTAAAAACGGCCAGTTCATCCTCCCGGCCACCGCCGCGCACCAATGCAATCACATCGACGCTGTTTTCCCGGTTGAGACGTTCGATGGTCTCGGCAATATGACCGGGCGCTATATCACCCTGCAAGCGCACATCATATACCTGTATGGCCGCCGCACCGGGGCCGCTTTCGTCGCGATAGGTGGCTTCAAAGTCGCGCATGGCTTCGGCGTGTTTGCTGGTCACCAGCCCGATGCGCTGAATAGTCTGGGGTAAGGGGCGTTTCTGCGGGGGCCAGCAGCCAAGCTGTGCCAGCTGCTCCTGCACACTGATATCCATGACATAGGCGTCGTGGTTGACCAGCCGCGCCTGTTCCACATCGATCTGGACTTTGGCCTGCTTGTCATACACCCGCACGCTGCCAAAAACCTCGACCTCCATGCCTTTGGCAATTTCAAAATCGAGCAGACCGCGCCGCCGTTCGTGCAGCATACAATTGATCGTATAATCCTCGTCGGTCAGATCAAAATAGACATGACCGAAGTTGGAAATATAATAACGGGTCACAATGCCGCTGATCCAGAAGGGATAGCCGAGCGTTTCCTGCTCGACCAGTGCACGCACCAGATTATTGACCTGATTGATGGTGCGCCGAGTTTCGGCGGGTTGTTCAGTCACAACGACTCCTTATCGCAGTTGGTCGCGGGTGCGGCGTTCAATTTCTTCCTTGAACGGGTCCTCGCCGGGTTTGATCAGAACCTTGCGGCTGCGGCCACCGGGTTCCTGCGGGCCGATAACGCGCAGTTCGTACAGCAGATCAATGATGCGGGCTGCACGCGGATAACCAAGCGCCAGTTTACGCTGGATCAGCGAGGCGGATGCTTCACCTTCTTCGATGACCAATTCAATTGCTTCTTCGAGCATGGGATCGGTTTCGGCCAGTAATTCGCGCCGGGTCAGGCCGCGCTGCCAGGGACCAACGCGCACCGGGTCCATGCGCCCCGCCTCGATCTGTTCATCATGCCAGGACTTCCAGTGGTTGACAATGCGCCGCACTTCTTCGTCAGAGACAAAGCAGCCCTGCAAACGTCGGGGGCCAGCGGCATCACTGGCGAGGTAGAGCATATCCCCCTGACCAAGCAGGCTTTCCGCGCCGACGGTATCCAGAATAACACGTGAATCGATGCCGGAAGCGACGGCGAAGGACATGCGGGTGGGGAAGTTGGCTTTAATCAGGCCGGTGATGACATCCACGCTGGGCCGCTGGGTTGCGACAATCAGGTGCATCCCGACGGCACGGGCCATCTGCGCCAGACGGGTCAGGTGGCGCTCGGTTTCCTCTGGCTGGTTCATCATCAGATCGCCAACCTCGTCGACCATGATGACCATGTACGGCAGGCGTTCATTCTGGCGGCGCCGGCCCAGCTTATCATTATAGGTGGCGATATTGCGCACCGAATGTTCTTCCAGCAGCTTGTAGCGCCGGTCCATCTCGCGTGTACACCAGCGCAGCACGCCGATGATGCGTTCCAGTTCGGTTTCGACCGGACCAGCCAGATGCGGAATGCCGTTGAACCGGCTGAGCTCGACCATCTTCGGATCAAGCATCACCAGCCTGAGCGTATCCGGCCCGTTGTTGAGGATGAGTGAGGTGGCAATGGCGGCCATCGCGACTGACTTGCCAGAGCCCGTGGTGCCTGCAATCAGCAGGTGCGGCATCTGCGCAATATCGACGGCAACCGGCTGCCCGGCGACATCGCGGCCCAGCGGTGTGAGCAGGGGGGCCTGCTTTTTGCGCATCATATCGTAAAAATATTCGCTCTCGTATACCGAGCGCAGCGTGACGATGCTCGGCTTTTTGTTTGGTACTTCGACGCCAATATAGCTCTGGCCCGGCACAGGTGTTTCGAGGCGCAGCCGCCGCGCAGCCAGCGAGAGTGCCAGGTCGTTTGCCAGCGAAGCGATTTTGGTGATGCGCGTGCGTCGCAGGGTGATGTCGCCGGCTTCGTCTGCATTTTCCTTAAAGGGTTGTACGGCATACTGGGTCACTGTCGGGCCAACCTTGACCCCGACGACATCCACGTCAATTTCAAATTCGAGCAGCGTGTTTTCAATCAGCACCACATTGGTGTTGATTTCTTCTTCGCTGGGGGGAACCGTGTCGATATCGTCCAGCATATCGAGCGGCGGCAGGTCCTTGTCGCGCTTGCCAACCCGGCGCGTCTCTTGCAGGTTTTCGACTTCAAACAGGCGTTTGATACGACCATCGGGACGTTCCACCATTTGCGGGTCGGATTTCCGCTTTTTGGGGATGGGGGTACCGATGGCGTTAAACTCGGTAATGATGTGATGATCTTCACCCAGGTTGCGCGATGTCAGGCTTTCAATATTTTCGGGCTGCTCATCGTCCGGGCTGGCGGCTTTGCGTGCCTGTTCGCGCTGCGACGGCGGGATATTCTCCGGGTCGGGCTTGATACGCACAATACTCAGACGGCTGATCTCTGGTGCAACGGGGGGCAGGGGGTTGGCCGCTGCGACGGGGTCCGGCGTCTGAATTTGCGGCAGCTTATCGGCGGTTTTGCTGCCAAAGCGGCGTGCCCGGCTGCTGATAGCTTTGAGGACGTGGGCCACATGTGAAAAGCGAACACCGAAGACGTAGCCAACACATATGACGAACAGCAGGCTGTAGATGAACAGGGCAAATGCTGAACTGAGCAAGCCACCAACGGCTGTGCTGAGGCCCCAACCGACAATGCCGCCCCCATAACCGGCACGGGCAATGGCGCGCCATTCCGTATCGCCAGTGGTCAGATGCAGGATCGCCAGCAGCGCCAGAAATGCAATCTCAATCGCCAGGATGCGCCGGGGTGGCAGCTTGATCAGGATTCCGACTTTGGGCAGCAGGATAAGAACACCGATGCCCAGAATGCCGCCCGCAACCAGAATGCTGCCATAGCCAAACAGGCTGGTGAGGGCATTCGACCAGGCGGTCGAAATGGTCGCATCGGAGGATACGTCGAACAGGGAGAGAAACGAGACAACCCCGAAGACGATCAACACGATGGCGGCGATTTCATCGCCCCAGGGTGGAATACTGTCGAGAACCCTGTCCCAGAATTCTGGCCGGACAACCAGCCGCCCTTCCAGCGGGGGCCGTTCACCCGGCGGTGTGGTCGTCACCTCTGGTGAAGGTTCTTTCGAAGGTGGGGTTTGGGGCTTTGCAGGTTTGCGAGATTGTGCCACCAGCTATCCTGTAAACTACGCTTACATGCCCCTCTATTATAGTCGGGTTCTACAACAAATAAAGCGCACAGGGTCATCATCGCGGCCCTGTGCGTATAATTGCGGATCGTGTGAAAAGAGGATTTAGTTGCTCAGGCGCAGGCTCAGACCCAACCGGCGGGCTTCGCTGTCGATGCTCAGGATACGGGCCTGAATGTCTTGCCCTTCGGATACGACATTGCGCGGATGCAGAAAATGCCCTTCGGCCAGTTCAGAGACGTGAATCAGACCCTCCAGTCCATCTTCGATGCAGGCGAAGGCGCCAAAATCCACCACATTGGTAATGGTGCCCTGCACTGTTTGCCCAATGATGTACCGGTCGTTGACGGTTTTCCATGGGTCCGGGAACAGGCGCTTGAGGCTGAGGGCAATGCGTGAGTTGTCGCGATCGACACTCAACACGTAGACGTCGACTTCCTGACCACGACGCAGCATATCCGCCGGGTGGCCAACACGGCCCCAGCTCAGTTCGCTGATGTGGATGAGCCCTTCCAGTCCACCCAGATCAACGAAGGCCCCAAAGTCACACAGATTGGTGATTGAACCGGTGACGCGGTCGCCGGAACGCAGCCGTGTCAGGATTTGAGCACGTTCACCAGCTTCGACCCGCGCGGCCCGTTCAGACAGAATGAAGCGATTCTGGTCCGGGTTCAGCTCGATCACCCGCAGGCTGAGCGATTGGCCGATGCGCTCTGCGAGTGCGTTGCGCCGGTGATTGAGCGGTGCAGTCGCCGGGAAATTGACCAGTTGGCTGGCAGGAACAAACCCTCTCAACGACCGCCACTCGACCAGTAGCCCGCCGCGGTTGTAGCCGGTGACAGGGAGTGTCACAACCTCGTCGCGCTCCATAAGTTCGGTAATGGTATCCCAGTCGTCCTGTTCGCCTTCGCTGATGTCTGCATCATGACTGTGGCCGTTTTCAAATAGCTCGTCCCCGGATGGGTCAATATCCGAATGTGTCTGAACGGGCTCCGCGAATTCACCTTCCTGAAGTAAAGCCTGCCAGTAGGCTTCTTCAAGAGGCGGCGGCGTTAATTCATGCCGCTGCAAATTAGTGGACATTCCTGCTTCCCCCTAAAAAACTTACACATAATCCTAATCAATTGTTAAAATGACATGTTGGGTGAACTTATATCAGGATGATCGTACAGTCGAAATTATAGAATTTTGGATTTGCCTTGTCAACAAAGTTGGCTATGTCGTTAAAGCCTCACTTTCCATATTCATCAGGGTGTTGGCGACGGCTTCAATCGCCACACGCTGCTTACGATATAAATCCGGTTCACTCAGCGCCAGCCGAACAGCCACGTCCCGGACCTTGAGTTTCTCAATAAAACGCAGATCAAGAATGTTGTAGATCATCCATTCCGGGCTGAGCATTTTGCGTTCACCCTCCGGGCGCTGCCGCTCGATGGCCTGCGTCAGCACCGCACGGAGGGCCTTCACCGGATTGCTGTCATTATCCTCAAGCGCCTGATGCACAATCGAAAGTTCAAGCAGGCTGCTGTGAGTCAGGCCCGGGCCGCCCCAGTAATGGCGCAGAGCCGCCCGTACCTGTTCATTAAATTGTGCGCGATCCTTGATGGGACTTTCGGCAGCCGTGTTAACCATCGGACCAATGCGATATTCTACTTCCGCGGCCCGGATTCGCGTCATGTGGATCTGCGGCAGCAGCCCTTCCAGCGCAGCATAGATTTCTGCCTGAAGCGTCAGGTCATCAAGCGCCTGCGCCGCGCGATGCACCAGCGAGCCGAACATGTCCTGTTCATCCTGTGTGAGATTAAGTTCGGGGGACCGCGCCTGAATGCCAATCAGACCGATCAGGCCGTTGCTGATAGAGTTGGTGCGGCGGCTGTGGAGGGCGGCGAGCCAGTAATTGTGCCATTGGTGAACGGTCAGCGAATTTTCTGACTGGTTTGCGGCACTCAGGCTAGCCTTGAGATCATCGGCTTCTTCGGCCAGCAGGGCGTTATTCGGCAGCGTCGGGCCAATTTTGGCGATGACTTCGGGCTGCATATCGCCCAGGTAAGCCACGAACGCGGTGTTCACTCGCAGGTAGTCGCAGGTAGATGCCAGAATCGCTTCAAGCAGTTGCAGCAGATCATTACGTGTCAGCAGCTGATCGCTCAGATTCTGTAATTTGCCCAGTTGGTCGTCGTCTTCATCGGGATAAATGAGGCGTGTTTCCAGCCAGGGCAGGGCCAGTGCGACCAGCCACTGCCAGAACAGCACGACGGCAACCACCGCAAACGGCATGAAAACCTGGCCGGGCAGCCCCAGAACACGGGTGGCAGGCGTCGTAAAAATGATGACCACCAACGCTAGCAGACCCGTCGCCGGGCCACGCAGCACGAAGCGGAGCAGCTCTGTCTTTACGACCCGGTCGGGGACATTCGAGCCAAAGAAGCTGAGCGGATAGGCCAGAAACAGCAGCATCAGGATAACGACCACGTTGGACGCGTTCACGACCAGCAAGGCATTGAATGTGAACTCTGTACCGGGGCCCAACAGGACCGAGAACGGAAACGTGCCCAGCGCGGGGGTGAGCAGGGCGATCTGCAAGTAGCTCATGCGGCGGCGCGTGTCGCGGGTCAGGCAGCGGTTGCGCGCGCGGTGGACATTAATCAGCGCGATGGCGGTTGACATCACAAAGTAGATGACATAAATCGGGAACAATGGCCCCGCCCGCAGGCTGACAAACTCAACCAGATAGACCGGGTCCACCAGGATGTCCGTGAGCGCAGCAGCAATGAAAAACACAAAACCATTGGCGTACAGAATACGGATGATGCGGCGGCGGCGCCCCCTGGATGGTTGCCCGGTGGTGGCAAGCAGGGCATCGGACAGATGAAACAGGGCAGCAGGCACAACTGCAATGCCGAGCCATTGCAATCGTAAAATGACCTCGTAGACCCCCAGACTGGGCTCGAGGGAAACGAATACATCAGTTACAAAGGCGATGGTGACACAGGCCAGAACCACACTGGAACTGCGTGTGACGCGGTCTGCGAGGTTACGGCTGAGGTTGTAGAGCAAAAGGGAGGCGGCAATAACGACAATCGCTGCGGTCAGGGTCTCGTTGACCAGTTCGAGAAAGGTATTTAGTAATTGGTCCACTGGTCAAACCTAACGAAGTGATTCGGTGAAAAAGACGGCGATGTCTCTGCTCGGAAAATAATGGTCGTTAAACCCGCAAAATGCAAGACCGGCATGCTGGCAGAACAAAATACCGGGATAGTTCCGCGTTTCCAGTTCTGCAGTCAGGCGGATCAGATCATGATTCCTGGCCCATTGGCGGGCGACTTGCAGCAGGCGCGACCCAACCCGGCGGCGGCGAAAAGGCTGCGAGATAACCAGGTCCTGCAAATGTGCGATGCGCTGCACCGGATTGCTGTGCATCGTCAGGTAACCCAGCAGTTCGCCATGATCGCGGCTTTCAATAACCAGAAAGCAGTGTTCCGGGGGGAGCGCCAGCCGGATGCGATCTTCGTCTGCCGGAAAGGTTGCTTCCATTTTGCGCGGCAGCCGTTCGGTCTGAAACACTACATGCCGCTGATCGCCATCTTCATACAGGCGCATCTGCCAGACAAATTCTGTTTCGTATTGGTGCTCAAGGGCCAGACAGGCCGGAATATCCGAAGGAAGGCCATCACGGATGAGAAAACTGAGTGTGGTTGACATCACCATATCTCAAGCAAGATACGCGTCTCCAAAGGTCCCTGTGAGGTGAACTTCGACCAGCGGCGCATCTTCATAGGCATCGTGGGCCAGATAAACGTCGGGTTCGACCTGCACATATCGGTTTGGATCGACATGAACCCCAAAGAAGGTGCTTTCACGCGTGACGACCCGTACATTGTAACCGTGTGGGGTGATGACCTGAATCGTACCGAGGGTCGAGTGCAACTGAATGCTGCCGAGGGCTTCGTACGGACAGGTCAGCCGAATGTCACCAAACCCGGTGGCCGTAACGATGTTCTGAACAATAATCTCGGACAGGTCGAGTTGAACCTGTCCGAGTGAGGTGCTGATATACATTTGCCAGGGTAGGTCCTGCGCAAGGCCCAGTTCCCAATCCACAAATGACAGCCAGGGGGTGGCCGCTCGATCCATACGGATGTTGGCCTGTGTATCCTGTACCTGCATCTGAGGCCGGGAATCGGCAGCGAATTGTCCGGCGATTAACCGACCTTCGCGGCGCAAAGCGCGAACATTCACGTCAATCTCGCCGGCGCTGATTTCGATGGCGGCAGCTTCGACACTACCGCGTGTGATGCCGAATGTCTTGCCGTGGCGAATAGGCAGCAGATCGCCCTGAAGCAGGATCTGTGCGCCCAGGACCACCAGAATCAGCGGCCATAACAAACTGGCATCAAAATCACCCAGCAGCAGGAAATTATCCAGCAGCAGGACAACGCCGACCCCTGCCAGCAGCAGAGGCCAGAGCCATGGGCCGCGTGATTGGCGGGCCTGCATGTCGGATTACTCCTCGTACAGGTAATCGCGCAGTTTTACGTGGGCAGAAGACTGCCGCAGACGGTTGAGGGCCTGTGCCTCTAGCTGACGGACACGTTCACGGGTGACGCCGATGGTCTGCCCGACTTCCTCAAGGGTGTAGACACGGCCATCCTCAAGCCCGTAGCGCAGGCGCAGAATCTGGGCCTCGCGCGGTGGCAGGCGGTTGAGGGCTTCGCCGAGCTGCTCTTGCAGCAAATGCGTTGCCACTTCTTCTGCCGGGGCCGGGCTGTTGGCGTCTTCAACAAAGTCGCCGAACGTTGAATCCCCTTCTTCATCAATCGGGGTTTCCAGACTGACAGGCCGACGTGAAATTTCCATCAGGTCTTCGATCTTGTCCGGCGTGGTTTCCATACCGTGCGCCAGCTCGTCAATCGAAGGTTCGCGGCCCAGTTCCTGGGTCATCTGAAGCTGAATGCGGCGCATCCGGTTCAGTTGATCGCCCATGTGCACCGGCACGCGGATGGTCCGGCCCTGGTCTGCCACTGCACGGCTGACCGCCTGGCGAATCCACCACGTGGCGTAGGTGCTGAACTTGTGCCCGCGCTGGTATTCGAACTTGTTGGTCGCACGGATCAGCCCGATGTTGCCTTCCTGAATAAGATCGAGGAAGGGCACACCACGTCCGATGTACTTCTTGGCGACGCTGATTACCAGACGCGCGTTAGCCCGGATCAGATGTTCCTGAGCCGCTTCGCCGTCGGCAATAACCTCGCGCAGCGTGTAAACATCGTCCAGCGGAAGAGTCTCCCCCTGGCGTTCGAGCGTTTCCTGCGCGTTGACAGCAGCTTCCATCCGTTTGGCCAGGTCAACCTCCTGCTCAGCACTGAGCAGGGGCACACGCCCGGCTTCCTTCAGGTAGAGGCCGACCACATCATCGGTGTCGATGGCCTGCTGATAACCCAGGTCTGTGGCGACATCCGGGTTTTCCAGCATCCACTCGTCATCGTCGTCATCGTCGTCACCGTCGGTCAGGCCCAGCTTGTCGTCAGGCAGATCGGCGGATTCCCGTTCGATGTCCGGGTCTTCCTGCTCTTTTTCAGTCGTGACATCAATGCCGGCCTCGAGGAGGTCGTCCATAATGTCATCGAGCAGCCGGAGGTTGCGTTCTGCTTCGGGCACGGCAGCCAGAATCGCGTCATAGGAAATAGATCCCTGACGCTGGGCCGTTTCGAGAATCTGTGCTCGAATTTCGTCGTTTGTTCTTTCGCGTACCATTACCATAGTTATCACACACACATATATAGGACTTGCTTGCGGACTTAAACAAGACAAGGTCTTAGTTAGCCGATGGCGGATAAAGAATTACCTTAATTAAGGTAATTCACAGATTAGTGTCAGGATGGGGTAGAGTGACCGAAACGATAAATTATACCACTCGTGCAATCAAAAGCAATGCTCAATGAGCAAACGTCCTATCAAAATAACCCTAATCTTTTAATTTGTCAAGCGAATCGGTGGAGAACTGATGAGATTCTTAAGGAAGTCCACCGGGCCACGCTCCACCAGGAAGATTTCGTCGCGTTCATCAACCAGCGTAAAGTAGTTAGCCTCGGTGTTGGTCAGGTCGCCCACAGCGACGACGTGGCTTTCGCCATCCGTCCGCAGGATCTGGAACAGCAGGTGCGGGGCAGGGGCAAGGCCATAAGCTTCAAAGTTCGTCTCTTCAACAATGTTCATGCTGCGACCATATGGGAATAACACAAAGGTACGCGCAATATTCGAAACGGCTTCCTCGTCAAGTTCGCCGTCAAGGTCGGGCGCGGTCCACAGGCCTTCCTCATCACGAACGAGGGTTAGCTGGAGGCCATTATCCAGATCTTCCAGCCGCATCGCCTGAATATCGAGTGTACGCAGCTCCGGAAACACACGCAGCAACGTGCCCTGATCAAGCACCGTTGTCGCGGTAGCCGTGGGCATCAAAACCGGCGTGACGACAACGTCGGGATTGCCGGTAGAAGCAACCACGATAACCAGCGCAATGAAGATCACGAGCAGAATCATCAGAGTCAGCCGGTTTCTCATCGACGCACCCGCCGCGACCAGATGCCCAGACCAATGACCAGCATCAGCCCCGGCATCAGGATCACTGTGACAAACGCGATAACATCCAGCGTCTGGGTGCTGATGAAGATCAACGGTGGGGCGGTGAAAAAGGCCTGTGGGTTGAAGTTCACCTGCTCGTTGAAACCACTCAGCCAGGCGACGCCATTTGTAAAGAGCACCGCATTACCCAGTGACCCGCCGACAAAGCCATTGGTGACAAAGTCGGCATCGCCGACCAGCAGGACTTTCGCGCCTGTGTCCTGGTTCCATGCCCAAACAGCGCTGGCCAGTGGGCCGGGCAGATCATCCGGCGCTTCAGGCTCGAAACTGTTGAGTTCGGCCAGGTCACGGAAATTGGTTTCGCCGTAACTGTTGGGCGACGAAACGATAATGCGGCCATTATCCACAGGTGGGTCGTCATCCACATTGACCGCCCGCGCCACCCGAAACAGCGTGGGCGCAGCTGCCGGGTCCAGCCGTGCACTGACATCTGTGTTTGTATAGACCTGATAACCGATAATATCGAGCGGTGTGCGCAGGTTGCTGTTGTAATCGACAATCACGGCGTTGAGCGCACTGACGCCAAAGTGTTCCCACAGATACAGATTGAAGGGCGTCTCGCCAGAGAGAAACGCATTCTCATTAAAGAGCGCATCGGCCAGAATAAACAGCGATCCACCTTGCTCAAGATAGGCATCCAGCACGTCAATTTCTGGCTGCGCCAGGGCGGTTGTGGGTCGTGCCATGATGATCGTTGCCGCATCCTGGGGTATGGGCTGACCGGCAGCGGCCAGCGCGGGCAGGTTGAGCGAATCGGTGATGATGCCGCTTTCCTGCATGCCGAGGTGAACCCCCGACAGCCCCTGCGAACTCGTATCCAGCGGGTCAAGGCCGCCATGACCGGTCTCGAAATACACTTTTAGTGTACCCGCCCGCAGCAATCGCAGAATCGCCTGCGTCATTTCGCGTTCCTGCGCGCCGCCTGCCTGACGGGGTACGCGGGCCAGCGAACCAAAGTCGACATTTTCGTTCCCGGCGTCATCTGTGGTGATGTAAGACAGGAAAACCGCACCATTGCTATAAGCGCCGAAACGCTGGGCCAGGGCTGGTTCTTCGTTGGGGTCAATGTAACGCCGGCTGATGAGGCCGTTGGTTGCGGTTTCGTACAGCCGGAAAAACTGATCATCAACTTCGCGTTGGGCGACGGCTGTTGAGTCATAAAAACCGGTGATGCGGATTTTGCGGTTGACCTCTTGCAAGACTTCGAGACTCTCGCTGCTGAGCGTAAAGCGCCGCCCCTCGGTCATATCAAGTGTGATGGTGGCCCGCTGGACAGCGATATAGGTCAGCGCCACGATGCCGATCAAGAGCAGACTGCTGAACACGGCGCCGGTACTGTAGCGGATTTGTCGCCCGGTAATAAAGTTGACGAAATCACGTGGAGCAGCGATCACCCACACCAGAATGCTGACGACTGCCGTAACCAGCAGGGCCATGATCGGCGAGGTAAAGCCGCCCTGCCACAACCAGCCGATGACACCCAGTACCAGCGAAACTCCGGCGATGTAGCTGGCCCATTGGCCGATCTGCCGCCGGTTGATCAGAATAGGATCATTTCTCATGCGCGCCACCGGTGGGCTTCGACCACCCGCATCGTAATATAAAGCATGATGACGATCATGCCTGCGTAATAGACGATGTCTTCTGCGCGTACCAGACCATAAGCAAATGAGGTGATGAAGTGACCCTGTAATGTCAGTTGATTGATGATGCGGGCGAGATCGACATTGGCCACGATCTGCCCGGCCAGCCCGCCCAGGTACAACACCAGCAGCGCCGCCGTGCTCAGAAAAGCAGCGACAATCTGGTTTTCCGTCACAGCGGAAAAGAACAGCCCGACCGCCAGAGTCGCGCCTCCATACAGCCAGATGCCCACATAGGCGCTGATGGCGTGGCCGAGATCAGGCGTGGTGATGGCAAGCAAGATGACCTGATAAACGAGCGTAAGGGCCAACAGCAGGCTGTAGTAAAACCATGCGCCGAAAAATTTGCCGAGCACAATGTCGCTATCGCGCACCGGGGCGGTCAGCAGCAGTTCCAGCGTCCCCTCGCGGCTTTCCTCAGCCAGTGCCCGCATAGTCAGCACGGGCGAAAAAAACACCAGCGCCATCGACAGGAATTGCGGCACCACCGACGGTGACGCTGCTTTGACAGTCGCGCTGACGACGAGGTCGTTGTTGAACAAAAACCCGGTCAGCAAGAGAAACGCCGCCGCGATCATGTAGGCGACCGGCGAAACGAAATACTGTCCGACTTCGCGCCGGAAGATGATCCATGTGCCGCGCATAAACTAGGGCATTCTCCCTACAATGTCCAGGAAAATATCTTCGAGTGTCATGGCAACCGGGCGCAGTTCCAGTAGTTGATAGCCTGCCTGGGTGATTCGGGCGGCGATCTCGCCCCGTAAATCCAGCCCGGCGCGGACGTGGACGGTCAGGCCTTCGCCGTTGGGTTCGACGGATTCGACACCCTGCACACCCATGAGTACGGTGATGGCCTTCTCATGGCTGGCGCCGCCGATGAGGACGTAAAGCCGCGGGTCCGGCTGTAACTTGCGCCGCAGATTGGCCGGGGTGCCTTCGGCCACGATCCGCCCCTGATGAATGATCAGGACGCGGTCACAGACCTGTTCGGCTTCGGACAAAATGTGGGTGCTGAACAGCACGGTGTGGTTTTGCCGCAGCGCCCGGACACTTTCCCGCACTTCAATGACCTGCTGTGGGTCTATGCCGATGGTTGGCTCATCCAGAATGATGACTTCGGGGTTGTGAACAACGGCCTGTGCCAGACCAAGCCGCTGCCGCATCCCCTTGGATAAATTGCGAATGAGGCTGTTACGGCGGCTCGTGAGCTGGACCATATCGATGACTTCGTCAACGCGCCGTTTGGGTCGCCGAAGGCCGCGCAGCTCTGCCCAGAACTTGATGTAGCCGTAGACGGTCATATCCGGGTAAACGGGCACGGTTTCGGGCAGGTAGCCCACACGCTTGCGCACCTCGAACGAATCTTTCAGCACGTCAAAACCGGCGACTTTAGCTTCACCGCTGGTCGGTGGGATAAAGCCGGTCAACATGCGCATGGTCGTGGTTTTGCCAGCACCGTTGGGGCCAAGGAAGCCGACGATTTCGCCGTGACTGGCGTCAAAGCTGATATGGTCAACTGCGGGATAGGTGCCAAAAACTTTGGTCAGTTGGTTGACTTCGATCATGGGTCTTTACAGCATGAATACACACTTGCATGTTACTGCCAGCGTCTGGCTGCGTCAAGCAAGCGTAAACGTTTGCTGACATTCAAGGAATATGTGCGGTGAATCAGACCGGATTATCCGCAGATAAACGCTGATCGGAATGCTTAGGCTATGATGAAGCAGCCCACACTACATGGCGGCAAAACAGGGCGCAGCACGCTACGCCCCTGCACAATTGATGATGGCTTATGATGAGATTAATTGGTGAACCACGACCGGATGGTTGCCAGGGTCGAACGCTGCGGTGGTGCAGCAGCGGCGTGGCTGCGGGCCTCGGCTTCCTCCAGTTCCTGAACAAATTTGTACAGGACATAGCGGTCGCTGAGGGTGAGCACGGCGGAGAGTTCGGTTTCGCCAGTCAGCGTGGAGGCGAGCGCCAGCACATGGTCGTTACGTTCCAGTGTGGGGTGCTGCTGGAGGGCCATGCCCAATGCCTTGAGGGCGCGGATGCGGTCCTTGCCTTTGTGATACTGGATCGCGCGCTGGACAAAATACTTATAGGAGACATCGAGGTCTTCGGCCAGTGTTTCATGGTCGAAATGAATGGCTTCGGCTGCTTCGGCAATCTGCCGGGTCGCGACTTCAAGATCTTCTTCGGGGACACGCCGGCCAATCAGCGCGCGGGCGGCGACGCCCTGCTGCACCAGCTGGCGAACGGCCGATTCCTGTCGCTTTTTGGCAACGGACTTTTCGGTCTGGTTGGCAATATGACGATAGTAAACCAGCAGCTGGTTGATCAGTCGTTCGCGAAATTCCAGCGCGATACACACATCAGCGCGTTGTTCCGATGTCGCTGTGAGGTAACTTTCGCACAAATCATCATACAGAAACTGCAACTCTTTCTCGATCTGTTTCGCCTGTCGGGACCGAGACTGGAAATCCTGGTAGATTATTTCGAGCTGGCGGATCAGGGCAGGGATGTTATTTTTGTTGGTCATGGTCACAGCCGATAGCGCTTCTTCTTCTGTATGCTGTTATTATAGCGACTTATTATCCCGTTTGATGAGAAGACTATAGTACCATGACGGGTTCAATTGTGCAGTTCGTACAAAAATCACGCAAATCTGCACAGTCTTTGTTGCACGAGTTGACTCGGTGGATATGATTGCATACACTTTCACGTGTTCACTAAAAACGCGAAGCAATACCGATGTTATCAAGCTTACCTGCACAACCACTCGGCATTATCCGTCGCCGCCGTAGCCGTCGCCCGCAGACCTCTGAGGTCATGGTGGGCGTTTTGTGCTGGTGGCTGCTGGTGGATTAACACCGCCGGTTTGACCAGAGCAAACGCAGACCCCGACCTCAGAACAGCGAGGACGGGGTTTTTGTTTTTATGGAGGAGCGATGTCTCAGTTACAGGACAAAATTCGTGTTGGGGTTTATGGCGCGTCGGGCTACGCCGGGCAGGATCTGATCGAGATTCTCAGCCATCACCCGAATGTCGAACTGGTTTTCGGCACATCGAATACGTACAGCGGTACGCCGATTCCCGGTACGGCATTGCAGTATATCCCTTCCGATGACGCGGACCTGGGCGGGGTTGATGCGGTCTTTCTGGCGCTGCCGCATAAAGCATCGGCGCAGATGGCGGGCAAAGCGCTGGCGGTTGGCGTCAAGGTAATCGACCTGTCGGCGGACTTTCGGCTGAACACGGCTGAAAGCTATGCCAAGTGGTATGGTGGGGAGCATCCTCACCCGGAACTGCTGCCTGTCCCCTATGGGCTGCCAGAGATGAACCGGGGGGCGCTGTCGAATATCGACCTGGTGGCGGTGCCGGGCTGTTACCCTACAACGACGCTGCTCGGTTTGTATCCGCTGCTGAAGGCTCATGTGCTGGATGAACACGCGCCGATTATCGTCGATGCGAAATCCGGCGTATCCGGCGCCGGGCGCGAACCTAAGCCGACGACCCACTTTGTCGAGGTGTTTGGCAACCTGTCGCCTTATAATCCGGGGCGGGTGCACCGGCATGTGGGCGAGATTGAACAGGAAATCCACAAGGTCAATGGCAATGTCGGCACGCTCATCTTTACGCCGCATCTGCTGCCAGTCGATCGTGGGTTGATGGCAAGCATCTATGTGACATTAAATGATGACTTCACCAGCGATCAGGCGCAGGGGCTGTACGAAGAAGTTTACGGCTCTGAACCACTGGTGACGGTGCTGCCAGCAGGCCAGCAAGCGACGTTGAAGCATGTGGTCCGCACCAACGGCTGTGCGATCAGCCTGACACCGGTCACAGACAAGTATCTGCATATCACCAGCGTGACCGATAACCTGCGCAAAGGCGCGGCGGGGCAGGCGGTGCAGGACTTCAACCTGATGTTTGACCTGCCGGAAACGCAGGCGCTGCTGTAGGGGGAGATGATGCAACCGATAGTTATCAAAATTGGCGGCCACGAACTGGATGATGAAACCTTTCTGGTGGCGCTGGCAGATGTGATCCAGGGCCTGGATCAGCCGGTAGTCATTGTGCATGGCGGCGGCAAGGAAATCAGCAACCTGCAAGCCAAAATGGGTATCGAGCCGCGCTACCTGAACGGCGTGCGGGTGACGGACCGCGAATCGCTGACGCTGGTCGAAATGGTGCTGTGCGGCACGGCCAACCGGCGGCTGGTGCGCTACCTGGTGATGGGCGGTGTTGAAGCACAGGGGATAAGTGGCCTGGACCGGGGCCTGATCCGTGCTGAAAAAATGCAAAACGGCGACGTCGATATGGGCTTTACCGGCGAAGTCACAGCGGTACGCGGCGACATCCTGCTGTCGATGCTGGAACAGGGGATTACGCCGGTTCTCGCGCCGATTTGCCTGGGGCCGGATAGCTCCTATAACGTCAACGCTGATCACGTGGCGGGGGCAGTGGCCGGGGCGATTGAGGCGGCGAAGGTCGTTTTTCTGACGAATGTCGAAGGGGTGCTGGTCGACGGACAGGTGCAGCCTTCGCTGACGGTGGACGCGGCGGAAGCGCTGATTGCCGATGGGACGATCTTCGGCGGGATGATCCCGAAGGTACAGACGGCGCTGGCTGCATTGGGTCGTGGCGTGCCCCAGGCGGTGATTACCAACCTGACGGGGTTGGGGTCGCATGGTGGTACGGTGTTTAGCTTTGAATCTACTCCTGCAAAAAAAGAGGTTTGAACATGCCGAATAAAGCGCAAAATATTATTGATCTGGAACAGGCCCATGTGGTGCAGAGTTATGTACGCCCACCCTTTGTCCTGACCCGCGGCGAAGGGGTGACGCTGTACGACACGGACGGCAATGCCTACCTCGACTTTGTCGCAGGGATTGCAGTCAACGCACTGGGCTATGGCGACCCGGAACTGACTGCCGCGATAAATGGCACCCTGAGCACAGGGGTGATCCACGTCAGCAACCTGTATCACACGGCCCCTCATGCCGAACTGGCGACGATGCTGTGTGAAAAGTCGTTTGCGGACCGGGTGCTGTTCTGCAACAGCGGTGCCGAAGCCAACGAGGGGGCGATTAAATTTGCCCGTAAAGTGGCTTACGAAAAAGGCAAGACGGACAAGACGGAAATTGTGACTTTTACCAATGCCTTTCATGGACGAACCATGGGGTCGCTGGCGGTAACGCCCAAGGAAAAGTATCAGAAGCCCTTTGCGCCGCTGATGCCGGGGGCGGTGCTGGCGGAGTTCAATAACATTGATAGCGCGAAGGCGGCCATTGGCCCCAAAACAGCCGGCGTGATTGTCGAACCGCTTCAGGGTGAAGGCGGTATCAACCCGGCGACACCGGAATTCCTGCAAGCGCTGCGGGCCTTGTGTGACGAACATGATGCGGTACTGATCTTCGATGAGATTCAGTGCGGTGTTGGGCGCACGGGTACGCTGTGGGCCTACGAGCAATATAACGTGACGCCGGATATTATGACGCTGGCAAAGCCGCTGGCGGGCGGTCTGCCGATTGGTGCAGTGCTGTGTACCGAGGCGGTGGCCAGCGCGATCAAACCGGGCGATCATGGCTCCACCTTTGCCGGGGGGCTGCTGGTGACGGGCGCGGCCAAAGTCGTGCTGGAGAAAGTCAGCCAGCCGGAATTTCTGGCGAATGTGCGGGAAGTTGGTGATTACCTGATGGAACGGCTGGCAGAGATCAACAGTCCACTGATTAAGCAAGTGCGCGGACGCGGGTTGATGGCCGGTATCGAACTGACAATCCCGGCGGTGAATCTGGTCAAGGCTGGCTTTGAGCATGGCCTGCTGACGGTGAACGCGGGGGACAATGTCCTGCGGTTTGTGCCGCCGCTGGTAATGGAAAAACAACATATCGACACACTCATCGAAAAACTGACGGTCATGCTGGAGGAAGCAGCCAATGCTTGAGGTTCAGGCATCAATCGGAGGGGTGGCCGGTTTTCGGGCAGTGGGTGTCCGCAGCGGCCTGAAGAAAAATGGCAAACTGGATTTCGCGCTTATCGTCAGTGATCGCCCCTGTGCGACCGGCGGTGTGTTTACGACCAGCCAGGTCAAGGCCGCGCCGGTTCTGGTGGATATTCAGCGCCTGCAAACCAATGCTGGCGGTATCCGCGCGGTGGTGACGAACAGCGGCTGCGCCAACGCCTGCACCGGGCAGCAGGGCATGGCGAATGCCGAACGCACGGCGCAGCTGGCAGCGGCACAGATTGGCTGTGCGGCGGACGATATTCTGGTGCTTTCGACCGGCGTGATCGGCGTTCAACTGGCGATGGACAAAATCGAGCAGGGGATTCGTCTGGCCTGTGAAGCACCAGCCGATGACTGGGAAACCGCGGCGCAGGCGATCATGACGACCGATACACGACCCAAGCAGGCAATGGTCGAGATGACGACCAGCAGCGGCCAGACGTATCGTATCGCCGGAATCAGTAAAGGTGCGGGGATGATCGCGCCGAATATGGCCACCATGCTGAGTGTGGTGGTGACGGATGCCGAACTATCGCCGGAACAGGCACAGCAGGCACTCCAAGTCACGTCGGAAATCAGTTACAATTGCATCGTGGTTGACGGCGACACCAGCACGAATGATACTGTCCTGCTGCTGGCCAACGGAGCCAGTGGCGCACAACTGGAAACAGCGGAAGACCGCGAGCAGTTCCAGCGGGCACTGGATGCGGTCTGCATCAAACTGTCACAGGACATCGTGCGCGACGGCGAAGGCGTATCGAAATTTATCACGGTGCGCGTGCAGGGTGCGGCAGACTATGCGTCGGCCCGGCAGATTGCCAACACGATTGCCATTTCGCCGCTGGTGAAAACCGCTTTTTATGGCAATGACGCCAACTGGGGCCGGATCATGATGGCCGCCGGGCGGGCGGGCGTGCCGTTCGAGCAGGAGAAGCTCAGCCTGTGGTTTGCGCCGGGCGAGCACTTCGAAAACCCACTGCAACTGGTCGCCAATGGGATGCCGCTGGATTATGGCGAAGACAAGGCAACCGCAATCATTAGCGAACCGAGTGTGGGTGTGCTGCTGGATATTGGCATGGGCGATGGCGCAGCAACGGTTTGGACGTGCGACCTGAGCCACGAGTATGTATCGATCAATGCGGATTACCGCACGTAGTTTTCATTTATAATGGCGACAAATCAGAGTAATAAGGAAAGCGATTTATGCGGGGTGTACTGGCGCTGGAAGATGGACGAACTTTCGAAGGGGTTGGATTCGGCGCAGAAGGGGTCGAAACCGGGGAAGTCGTCTTTAACACATCGATGACCGGGTATCAGGAAATCCTGACCGACCCATCCTACTACAAGCAGATCGTCACCATGACGGTGTCGCATGTCGGCAACACGGGTGTGAACCCGGAAGACATTGAATCGGCGCGTGTATGGGTGTCCGGTTTTATCGTGCGTTCGCTCAGCCCGGTTGTCAGCAACTGGCGCGAACGGGGCACGCTGGATGAATATCTGAAGGCACAGGGGGTCATCGGCCTGTCCGAGATTGCGACGCGCGCGCTGGTGCGGCATATCCGCGAAAAAGGTGTGATGCGGGCGGCGATTGCGCATGGCGAGGCGGCTTACGACACGGCAGCACTGGTCGTAACGGCTCGCCAGTCGATGGACATGTCGGGCGCGAATCTGGTCGATGCGGTGACGACGCCTGAGCCGTACAACTGGACGGCCCGCAGCGACCCGCAGTGGTATCGGGACAATCATGCCGACGAATCCGGCCCGCTGATCGTCGCCTATGACTTCGGTATCAAACACAATATCCTGCGTATGCTGACAGATCGTGGCCTGCGGGTGACGGTTGTTCCGGCCCACATGCCCGCTTCCGAAGTGAAGGCGATGAACCCGGCAGGGGTATTCCTGAGCAATGGTCCCGGCGACCCGGCTGCGGTGACGTATGCGATTGACAACGTGCGCCAGCTGGTTGGCGAGACGCCGATCTTTGGTATCTGCCTGGGCCACCAGATCCTGGGGTTGGCGCTGGGTGGTAAAACGGAAAAGATGCGCTTTGGCCATCGCGGTGGTAACCAGCCGGTGCGCAATCTGCTGACCGGGGTGGTGGAGATCAGTTCGCATAATCATGGGTTTGCCGTCAGTGAAGACAGCCAGCTCAACGGCGCGGAAGTGACGCACATCAACCTGAACGACCATACTATCGAGGGTATCCGCGATGTCGAAAAAGGGGTCTTCAGCGTGCAGTATCACCCGGAAGCCGCGCCCGGCCCGCATGACTCGCTGTACCTGTTCGATGAATTTGTGCGTGCGGTGCACACCGGAGACAAAGTCGCCGAGTAATAATCGTGGAGGTTGGGCGGCATGTATGGGCTTTTCGTGATTCTGTTCCCGACCATAGGAACCGCATTGTTCTGGCAGTGGGTCACGCGCAGGGGCCGTCATACACGCACAACCCGGTTTTATCAGGCTTTCATCGCGATATGGGTGTGGATCTTCCTGTTCGGGATGGCGATTTCACTTCCGATCAGCGGTGACACATTTCAGGGCTTGCTCGGCATTGGCTCGGCACTGGTGATGGTTGGGGTCATTTTCTGGTCGGTGCGGCGACGGTAACGATTGTAATTGGGTGAATCATGGACTCAGGCGGAATCCGAATTTCAACTGTGGGGCTGGGGGTTGTTTATCCTCTGTGCCCTGCTGTATATCGTCGCCAGTATCGAGAGTGGCAGTATCACCAGCCTGATCGGAAGCCTGATTTTTCTGGTGGCTTGTTTTGTTTTTCTGATTCCGCTTCTGCGTCGCAAATAAGGTGTTGAATAACATAAGATCATCTCGATCAAGTGTGGTGAGGTTACGGTATGATAACGCCTGTCTCAGATGAAATTCAGGAACGAGTCCGAGAAATCGTCTTTCTCCTGATGACACGCCCGATCACAGAAGAAATTGCCATGCGGGTGATGGAAACACCCGGTTTTGAGCATCTTGAGATCAGCGGCGGCCAGTGGATTGGCTTCGAGAAGGATGAATATATGGCTGGTGAGGAACACGGCTGGATAGAGTCAATCATCATTCACGCGCTTACGGATTGGGCGTTGAAGCATAAGCTGGGCCGGGTTTATTCGGGTGATACAGATTTTGTATTAGAAGGTAAACTTGGAGACATTCGTCAAAGCCGTAAACCCGATGTGGCGCTTGTCCGCGAAAACCGGCTTCAGCCTTCCAAAGGTTACTTGTATCTGGCACCTGATCTGGCGGTTGAGATTATTTCACCCACTGCACGACCCGGCGCTATTCGAGAGAAACTCAGTACTTATCTGGCGTATGGTGTGAAGCAAGTCTGGCAAGTGTTCCCTGATAACCAGCAGATTGTGGTGAATCTACCCGATGGCAGCGCCAAGACGTATGGCATCGGCGATACAATTTCCGGCAGTGATGTGCTTCCTGGTTTTGAGTTGGCCGTCGCAACCGTGTTTGAGGAAGCGTAGATGAAATTTCAACGAATTACGGTGAACCCCGATCAGATGAATGCCTTGTCTTGCATGCGCGGCTTGCGGTTATAGCTGGCGTTTGGCGAATCTAAAAAACAGTTCACCCTTCAGAATCCCAAGTAAGCAAGGGCAACTTAATTGGCTTGGCTGGAGCTTTCAGAGATCAAGTGAGCAGGGGTGAAGCAGGTAAATTAGAATATTTCCTTCACAGATATTTACAATTTTTATTTTTGTGTTTGATCGACAGTTTACTGAAAGCCAGTGAGATACTCCATGCCGAAACGAACTGACATCCACACGATTATGGTAATTGGCTCCGGCCCGATTGTGATTGGGCAGGGCTGCGAATTTGATTACAGCGGCGTGCAGGCCTGTAAGGTGCTGCGGCGCGAAGGCTATCGCATTGTGCTGGTGAATTCCAACCCGGCGACGATTATGACCGACCCGGAATTTGCCGACGCCACCTATGTCGAACCGCTGACGCCGGAAATCTGCGAGCGTATTATCCAGATTGAAAAGCCCGATGCGATCCTGCCGACGGTGGGCGGGCAGACGGCGCTGAACCTGGCGCTGGCGCTGCGCGAACAAGGCATCATCGACAAATACAATATCGAGCTGATCGGCGCGTCGGTGAGCAGCATCGAACTGGCCGAAGATCGCCAGTTGTTCAAGGACGCGATGACGGAGATTGGCCTGAAGTCGCCACAAAGTGAAGTGGTCAAGTCGATTGATGATGCCCTGAAAGCGGCGGAAAAGCTCAACTACCCGGTGCTGGTGCGGCCCTCATTCACGCTGGGCGGCTCTGGCGGCGGGGTGGCCTATAACGAGGACGAACTGCGTAAGGTGGCGGAACGCGGCCTGAAGCTGAGTCCGATCCACGAAATTCTGGTCGATATGAGTCTGCTCGGCTGGAAAGAATATGAGCTGGAAGTGATGCGCGACACCAGCGGCAACTTTGTCGTGGTCTGCTCGATTGAGAACCTCGACCCGATGGGCGTGCACACCGGCGATAGCATCACGGTTGCGCCGGTGCAGACGCTGACAGACAAGGAAATGCAGCGGCTGCGGGATATGGCGAAGGCGGTGCTGGATCGCGTCGGGCTGGCGACAGGCGGCGCGAATGTGCAGTTTGCCATCAACCCGGACGATGGCGACGTGTATGTCATTGAAATGAACCCGCGTGTGTCACGGTCTTCGGCGCTGGCGAGTAAAGCGACGGGCTTCCCGATTGCGAAAATTGCCGCGCTGCTGGCGGTCGGCTTCCGTCTGGATGAGATTTCCAACGACATCACCCGCGTGACCCCGGCCAGCTTTGAACCATCACTGGATTATGTGGTGGTCAAAATTCCACGCTGGAACTTCGAGAAGTTTGGCGGTGTCGATAAAGTGCTGGGGCCGCAGATGAAGGCCGTTGGCGAAGTGATGGCAATTGGCCGCACCTTCCCCGAAGCATTGCAAAAGGGGGTACGCGCGCTGGATATTGGTGTGATGGGCTTCGGCACCAAAATGGAAGACGTGCCACCAGAGGCCCTGCGTGTGCCGACTGCGCAGCGACTGTTTCAGGTCGCAGCGGCCATGTACAAGGACACGCCAGCTGAGGAAATCGTCGAAAACACGGGCTTTGACCCCTGGTTTGTGCGCCAGATGATGGACATGATGCGGATTCAACAGACGATCATCGGCAAGAAACTGACGCTCGATCGGCTGGATCACGCCGATTTCCTCAAGCTGAAGCGTTATGGGTTTAGTGACGCACATGTGGCGCAACTGCTGGGTGTGGATGAAATGACGGTACGGGCACATCGTAAGGCGCTGGGTGTGCTGCCGAATTACTATCGCGTGGACACCTGCGCGGCGGAGTTCGAAGCGCACACACCGTACATGTACTCCACCTATGAAGAAGACGACGAAACTCAGGTGACAGATCGCCCCAAAGTGATTGTGCTGGGCGGCGGACCCAACCGTATCGGGCAGGGGATTGAGTTCGATTACTGCTGTGTGCATGCCTGTTTCTCGCTCAAGAAGATGGGCTATGAAACCATCATGGTCAACTGCAATCCGGAAACGGTCAGCACGGACTATGACACGGCGGACCGGCTGTACTTCGAGCCGCTGACGGCGGAAGATGTGCTGAACATCATCGAGAAAGAGAAGCCCGAAGGGGTGCTGGTGCAGTTCGGCGGACAGACTCCGCTGAATATCGCCAAAGCCCTGGCCGACGCTGGTGCGCCGATCTGGGGAACATCGGTTGAAACCATTGATCTGGCCGAAGACCGCGAACGCTTTAATGCGCTCATGCGTGAGCTGGATATTCGCCAGCCGGACGGTGCGACGGTCATGAGCCGGGACGCTGCGCTGGAAGCGGCGGCAAACATTGGCTACCCGGTGCTGGTGCGTCCCAGCTATGTGCTCGGCGGGCGTGGGATGGCGATTGTCTTTGACGACGATGGGCTGACGGAATGGCTGGATGAACACGTCGAGTGGACCGGGCATCCGGTGCTGATCGACCAATTCCTGGATGATGCCTTCGAGGTGGATGTGGATGCGCTGTGCGATGGTGAGGACGTGACCATCGGCGGCATTATGCAGCATATCGAGGAAGCGGGCGTCCACAGTGGCGACTCCGCCAGTGTGCTGCCGCCGTACAAGATCAGCATGTACCATATCGAGATTATCCGCGAACAGACGCGGCGCATTGGTCTGGCGATGGGCGTCAAGGGCTGCTTCAACATTCAGTACGCTATCAAGGACGACGTGGTCTATGTGCTGGAAGTGAACCCGCGCGCCAGCCGGACCGTGCCGTTCGTCAGCAAGGCGACCGGGCGTCCGCTCGCCAGCTATGCGGCACAGATCGCTGCCGGGAAAACGCTGGCCGAGCTTGATTTTCTCGAAGAGCCACACATCAACGGCTTTTTCGTCAAGGAGGCGGTGCTGCCATTCCAGAAGTTCCCCGGTGTGGATGCGCGCCTGACACCGGAAATGCGCTCGACCGGGGAAGTCATGGGCCATGCCAGCAGCTTTGGTCATGCCTTTATCAAATCACAGGTGGCGGCCAGTTCAACTCTGCCGGAAAGCGGCGCGGTGCTGATTACGGTCAACGACTTTGACAAGGGCGCGGTGATCAAGATCGCCCGTGACCTGCACAGCCTGGGCTTCAAGCTGGTGGCAACGGCAGGGACGGCGCGCGTGCTGGAACTGGTCGGTTTGCCGGCGACGGTAATCAACAAGGTCAGCGAAGGCTCACCGGATATTCTGGATGCGCTGCGGAACGGCGAGATTGACCTGATCATCAATACGCCGCATGGTAAACAGGCGCACCTCGACGGGGCGCAGATGCGGAGCGCGGCGTATCAGTATGGCGTCCCGATCCTGACGACGCTCAGTGCGGCGATGGCGGCGGTACAGGGTATCCGTGCGCTGCGTGACAAACCGCTGAGCGTGCGCAGCCTACAGGTGCATCATCAGGTCGGGTAACGCAGAATATAAGCAAAAACGCCTCATGGATTCGTTGATTCCGTGAGGCATTTTTATTTTAGGGTGATGTGTGGAATGTGCGCATCCTGAAGCGTTGAGTGGATGTCAACCAACTTTAGTTTTGTGCAGGCTGCATGATTCGTCTTCTGCTGCGCCACACCAGCCAGAGCGGAAGGCCGACCAGCAGCGCCAGCGGCACGCCCACAATCGCAATCGTGATCGCCGCGTCGAGCAGGGATTGCAGCACGCTCACCAGCGCGCCGAGCGCATTTTCCGCCGTTGTGCCGGGGTTCCAGCCAATCGTCTGCGCGGCCACCGGACCGGGGGCTTGCGGGCGGACCGTCACACTGATGGATGAAAAGGCGGCGGCTTCGTCAAAGTAATTCAGGCGGCCCTGAATCACTTCGATCTCACCGCGTATAGTAGTTAGTTCGCGCTGTACGGCTAGCACATCCTCGACCTTGCGGGCGGTATCCATGATTGTGCGAAGCTGCTGTTCGGTCGATTGTAAATTGTCGAGGCGGCTGGACAGATCGACATAGTCCTGCGTGACATCATCGCCGGTGATGCTTTCATTATCAACTTTCAGTGCATCGGTTTTGATCTGGGCCAGTGCTTCATCGAGGCGTTCAGCCGGGACGCGGACGACAATCGTGCCGCTGGTGGTTTCCTCGCCATTGCTGTTGGTGGCGGTGTAGCTGTTTGAAGACACCACCCAGCCGCCCATTGCTTCTGCCATGGCCGCAATGTCATTGATGCGCGTGGCAGGCGTTTCGACCGTGAGGGTGAGGGACGCGTTTTTGAGGATGACACGCTGACCAAAGGATTGATTGCTGTCTGAGGGCTGCGGTGCGGCTTCGGCTTCTTCAGGAGCGATGAAACCATCGTCTGCGCCCCTCTCGTCGGCCATATAAGCCAAGGGTTGGCTGACACTGGCGCTGGTATTGAGTGCCTGCTGATTGGGACTGCATGCTGCGACAATCAGTGCGAAAAGCCACAGTATCGGAAGTGCGCGTAAGGTGTTCATCAGATGCTCCTGTCAGACAATGTGCTTGAGCAAATGACGTTCAATCCCGCAAAATGGTTCCCTTTTAGTTGGCGACAGACGTGGTACGGCGCTGTTCAACGATTTGTTCGGCGACGTGGCGCACTTTGGCGTCCGGGCTTTCGAGCGCATTTTTGAGGATTTGCTCGGCGACCTGTGCAGCATCACCCGCGCCGGTATTATCACGCATCAGGTTGGCGATCACCCGCACCATCTGCGCTTTGACGGTGCTGTCGGTTTCGCGGAAGTAAGCCTGTCGCAGCACGATCGGGGTGCGAGCATGACGCATCCACGCCAGCGGCCAGACAACGGCCATCCGCACATCCGGCATGTCATCGAGCAGGGCCGTTTCCAGCGAGTCGATGAGCAGATCAGCTGCTTTGCTGTGGGCGACATCAATCTTGAGATAATTGGTGGCATGAAAGAAACCGCGCAGCACCTGTTGCAGTGTTACCCCGCTGGTGCGCCCGATAATACCGGAGAGTTCACTTAGCCAGCTTTCGCCCGCCAGTTCCAGCAGACTGAGGGTGGCGGCGTATTTGACTTCCGGGTCGGGGTCGTTCATCGCTTCGCGTACGACCGGCATGGCCTGCGGCGTGTCATTGGCCCCCAGCGCTTCCAACGCCTTGATGCGGACATCAGGGTCTTCTGCCTGGAGGACGGCCTTCAGCACCGGCACGGCGGCGGCGTCCTGACAATCGCGCAGGCCCCATGCGGCAGCCGCTCGTACATCATCCGTCTCGTCTGCCAGCACTTCGATCAGCAGCTGGAACGCATTCAGTTCGCGCAGGTCGCACAGCGCATAAATGGCGCCTTCACGGACGCGCGGGTCGTCGTCTTGCAGTGCCTTGCGAATGAGCGCTTCGCCCGTGAACCATGAAAACCCGTAGAGATGCCGGGCAACACTGGCGCGCGATGGGGCTTTGCCGTCGCTGAGCACCGCTTCCATGATGAGACGTGCCGCCCGGTCACCGCGCCGACCGAGCATCTTGGCGGCATTGTAGCGCACAAAAAATTCATCGTTGCGCAGCATTTCCTGCGCGGCTTCCAGCGAGATGGCTTCGGGCGGCAGCATATTGACCATTGTTGCCAGCCGCCGCAGCGAGAGCTTCTGCTGCCCACCTTTGCTGGTGCCTGCGGACAGCCGGGGTTCACGCCCGGTAATTGCGGTTTGGGGTGCGGTCATTATTCTGTTCCTCTAGCGCAGTGTGGTGACAACGACATCTTCCAGCAGCAGCTGGCTGGTGTGGGTGTCTGTGACAGAAACACGCAGTCGCCGCCGGTCGTCCACGCGAAAGATGGCGCGGAGTCGATCTTCGCCGGGTTTACCTGCCGGTTCGAGTGTGGCCAGTATATTCAGGGCTTCGGCTTCGTTGAGCGCGACGATCTGCTGGGCGCCGTCATTGGCCTGTGCCACGAACACCGCCTGGCCGTTCTCGTATTTAACTTCGATCATGGAGACCGCGTCGGAGTCGATTTCGCCGATGACAAATTCGATGCTTTGCTGGCCGTCGTGCGCTGGCCCCAGCAGCACTTCGATGGGTTCCTCAGTGGGATAATGGCTGCCCATCGGGATAATTTCGTCATACTGGTGTGTGTTGGTTGCTTCGTCGAGATGGCGCAGGCCATAGCTGTGAATCAGGTAATCTTCAAGGCCGTAGCCCGCCGCGATCTGAAGCGCCCCTTCTGCAACAGCGGTAAAGGGTTTGTCGGCCCGTACCGCCATATCCGTAAAATACTGGCCGAGCGTGCGCTGGACCGAGGGCATCAGCGACGTACCGCCGACCATCAGCACATAATGAATGTCTTCCTTGAAGATGCCGCGCTGGCGGGCAACGTGCATGACTTTATCGACGACCCGCCGCAGGGCACTGAAGAAGCCTTTTTCATCGAGCAGGGCTTCCAGTTCTTCGCGCTGATAGGTGACGGTGTGCGCTTTGCCGGTTCCATCCTCAAATGTGATCAGCGTGCTTTCATCCATTGAGAGGGCAATCTTCGCCTGTTCGCATGCTGCCAGCAAACGCGGATAGCCATCGCCCAGGTCTTTGGTCGTCAGGTTGGTACGGCGCAATACATCCGCCAGCATCCACTGGTCAATGTCGCTGCCACCGATGACGCGCCCGGCTTTGGCGATCACCCGTGCTGAATGTTGGGCGGCGTGCGATTTCAGCAGCTTGCGCAGGAACCCGCCGACCTTTTCGCGATGTTCTGGCAGTTGGACCAGGGACAGATCCAGCGTGCCGCCGCCGAAGTCAAAAACCAGCACCACCGCGCCGGGTTTGGTGACAGCGTAGCCGAGCGCCGCGGCGGTTGATTCGTCGACAATGCGGATTGTCTCGTCGCTGAGCCCTTCCATCACCTGATTCAGCCATGCCAGGTAACCTTCAAACGAAGCGACCGGGGCGGTGAGGACAAGCTGGTCGATGTCGGCTTTGCGGTAGGGCAGCACGTCAATCAGGCTGCGTACAAAGCTGCTGCCCGCGTCACGGTCGGTCCAGTTGTGCCCATCAATGAGGCGGGGGTCGGGTGCTGGTAATGAGACGATGCCGCGTTTGAAGTTGCGAAACAGGCGGTTATCACGTTGAAGATGGAGCGCAGAGTCGATTACGCTCTGCCCAATGGTGACATTATTACCGTGTCCATCATGGATGTAGGCCAGCGAGGGCACCAGCGGTGGCCGTTCATCGTCGGCGGGGATGCTGATTTTGGGGATGCGGACAATTTCTGCCTGATCGGTTTCAGGATTCCAGCGGGCGACCACACTGTTGGTGGTGCCCAGATCGATGGCAAGTTTCTGACCCATTGATTCTGCGTGCCTCCGTTGCGGTCAGCGCGCGAATGGCGCAGGCGAGGTGGCTAACTTTTTTAGTATACCCGTTGTTTCCAGCGGATAAGCTCAAGGTTTATTGGCATCTGAGCGCTGATGCTGTCCACTATTCAGCTGGTCGGTAGGGATGATAATCTTGCAGGCTGGAACCCCCGATAAACTCCCGCAGCAGGGATGTATCCGGTATGTGGTCCATTTGTGCCTGTGTCAATGGTTGAACCCAATTCAGGAACGAGAGCAGCCGGTTGGCCTCGATATGTTCTGGCGTGCCGAACCTGACCTGAAGCAGCAGGGGTTCCGCCATCGGGCGCAGGGCAGCCAGCTCATAGGTGAGGGCTGAATTGAACATGACATCGGCGTTTTCCTGAAACGGGAAAATGTTGTGTTTTTCACCCCGGCGCACGCTGCCCCAGCGTTTGAGCGTATCGGCAGCGTTGTAGCCCCGGTGCTGGGCATCACGGACAATGCGGCGCAGCAGGCGCACATCGGTGGTGGGCACGCGGTTGTGCCAGTCGATATTCAACTGGGTGAGTGCGGACACATAAACGCGATGAATCACCTCTTTAGGGATATCCGGCACCAGCGCCGGGTTCAGGCCATGAATACCTTCGATGATGATGATTTGTCCGTCATTCAGGCGGGCGATGCGCCCCGGCACACTCTGGCCCGTCATAAAGTCAAAACGCGGCAGCTGCACTTCCTGCCCTGCGATTAACTGGAGCAGTTGCTCGTTGAACAGCTTCAGGTTGATGGCATACAGCGACTCAAAGTCGTAGTCGCCGGATTCATCACGCGGGGTTAGCTCACGGTCTACGAAATAGTTGTCCATCTCCAGCGTGAATGGGCGCAGGCCGTTTGCCAACAGTTGGATGGCGAGGCGCTTGGAAAAGGTGGTCTTGCCGGAAGACGACGGCCCGGCGATCAGCACAATGCGAACACCCTGATCCTCATGCTGGCGGCGAATTTCGCTGGCGATACGCGCCACCCGCTGTTCGTGCAGGGCTTCGGCCACGAGGATCAGTTCATGCACCTGATCGGCCCGGACGATGCTGTTGAGCCGCCCGATGTCTTCGACACCCATGCGCTGCAACCAGTGGTCGGCTTCCTGAAAAACCTGTGTGAGCTTGTTATAAGCGGCGATATTGCCGAGCGTACCGGTTGTTTCCTTGCGCGGATATTGCAGGATAAAGCCGGCATCCACCACGATCAGCCGGAATAATTGCAGATAAGCGGTGGATGGCACCATATAGCCATAATAATAATCTTCGCGGTCGCGCAGCCGGTAGAGTACCAGTTCATCGCGGGTGCGCTGTTCCAGCAGACGCACCTTGTCGTGGTCTTCCCGCGCCTGAAACAACGCATTGGCTTCTTCCATGGAGGCCAGCCGCTTGCTGATGGGTTCGTCCTGCTCCACGATATGGCGCATGTGGCTGTACAGCTCTGCCAGTTCATCTTTGGTCAAGGGGTCGCGGTTCATCACGCGGCAGTAAAAACCGCCATCGGGCACCGCGTAACTGACCGCAACTTTGGTGCCGGGCCACAATTCTTCCACAGCGGTTGTCAGCAGCATGACCAGCGAGCGCCGGTAGATGCGGCCACCGTCGCTGCTGGACAGCAGAACCGGCTGAATCTGGGCATCGCGATACAGCGGGTAAGCGAGTTCGCGCAGCCTGCCGTCGATGATCGCGCCCATGATGGGGCTGTCATAGTGGTCTGGCGTGATATCTGCCGCTGCTTTGAGAAACGATTCGGCAGTTGCGCCGACCGGTCCCTCAAGAACGAGGTCATTATCAAATGTCACCCGGATCGTGTTTCGTGGCTGGGCGCGGGTGATTGTCGTCATAGTTGCACCCTTAGTTGTGCTATACTGTAACAATTGCTGAATTAATTGTAAGTGTACAGCCTGCTGATTACAAAATGAACGATGAATCTGATTCTATTGAAAAGGGTACTGCTCCGCTGGAATCGCCAAAATCGCCATCACTATCCAATAATGAGACCGCCATCGTGCCGGATGGCATCAACCGTGTTAAACGTAATGATAAGCCCGTTGATGACGATACGCTCGTTACAGACCGCTACAACGTCAAGCTGGTTATTCGGGGCATGACGGAAATTGTGAACTTCGGCGGCGTCCGGTCGACTTATGTTCTGGGGCGGATTGACCACACTACCGCCGCGCGCCCGGACATCGACCTAAGCCACCTGGGGGCAGCGGAACGCGGTGTCTCGCGCAAGCATGCCCGCCTGCATTTGCAGGATGATCACCTGTACATTACCGACCTGAACAGTTCCAATGGTTCGCGACTGAACAACGAACGGTTATACCCCTATACGCCGGTACAGCTTCGCAGTGGGGATGAAGTGGTCTTGGGGCGGCTGGCAATACAGATTCTCTTCGACTGAGGAACGTCGCCGGATGATTTGCTATAATGCGTCGACTAATGGTTGATCTGGATTGCGAGGTATCCGTGTCTCATCCTTACGAGCAATATCTCAAGGAAACCTTGATTGATGAACAGACGCTCCAACAGCGGGTTCGGGAACTGGGCGAAACCATTTCGGCGGACTATGCGGACTGTCCGGACTTGCTGCTGATCTGCATCCTCAAGGGCGGGGTCATGTTTCTGACGGATTTGATGCGGCATGTGCATGTGCCGCATGCGATCGACTTTCTGGCTGTGTCCAGCTATGGGGTTGGTGTGCGGGAATCTGGTGGACAGGTTCGGATTGATATGGACCTGAAGGCACAGGTGGAAGGGCGGCATCTGCTGCTGGTGGAAGACATTATCGACAGTGGGCATACCCTGCGCTTTGTGATGGATTTCTTGCAGGCGCGCCACCCGGCCAGCCTGAAGCTGTGTGCGCTGCTGGACAAAGCCTCGCGCCGCACAGTCGATATTCAGATAGACTATACGGGCTTCGAGATCGAGGACAAGTTTGTCTTTGGTTATGGCCTTGATCTGGATGAGAAGTTCCGCAATCTGCCATTTGTCGGCGTCGTCAATCTGGATGCGCTGGCCAATGGCTGATTTGACACCGCGCCAGCCGTATCGCCCCCTGTACTGGCCGGACATCATCTTCTCCCTACAGGACATGCTTGTCGATACAAAACAGGCGGTGTACGTAGTCGGCGGTGCGGTGCGCGATGCGCTGCTGCAACGCCCACTGACGGACATTGACCTGGCGGTTGCGCAGGGTGGCACCGCGCTGGCCCGGCGCATTGCCAACGCGTTTAAGGGTGATTTTTTCGTGCTGGACGCGGACCGCGATGTCGGGCGGGCTTTGGTCAAAACGGCGGAAGGCAGCTTTGTGATTGATGTCGCACGTTTTCGCGGCGACGATCTGCTGGCCGATTTGTCTGACCGGGACTTTACGATCAATTCTATGGCTGTCGACCTGACGGTGGATGTCGATATGCTGATCGACCCGCTGGATGGCGAACAGGATGTTCGAAGCAAGGTGATCCGCCGCTGTGGGCCACAAGCGCTGCCGGATGATCCGCTGCGGGCGCTGCGGGCAGTGCGGCAAAGTGTTCAACTGGAGATGAGGCTGGAACCGCAGACCGCAAAGGATGTGCGGGCGGCCAGGGCCATGCTGCCCACCATTTCGCCGGAACGCCTGCGCGATGAATTTATGAAGATGCTTGCGGTCAACCGGCCACGTGTGGCGGTACGTGTGGCGGAAAATCTGGGTTTGCTGGACAGCATTGTGCCGGAGATTGCCATGCTGCGTGATCGACCCGCACAGGGCGATGATTATACAAACTTGTGGCAGGAAACGCTGGCGGTCGTCGAAAAGATGGCGCACCTTGTCTCAGCGATCAGCCCACATCGAACCGATTATACCGGGGCAACCTTTGGCATCGGGATGTGGATTATGCAGCTTGACCGCTATCGCCAGCGTCTGCAAGTCCATATTGCGCAGACGTGGCCCAACGAGCGGTCGCACGCGGCGCTGCTGATTCTGGCTGTGCTGCTCAGCGAAGAGTCGCCTCAGGAAGCCGGGGCGCGGGCGCAGGCCCTCAGGCTGAGCAACGCAGAACGCGATTGGCTGATGACCGTGATCGGCGCTATACGTGTGCCTCTCCAAGAAGATGACTGGTCACCGCTGGTGCTGCACCGTTTCTGGCGGCAAACTGGCAGCGCCGGGGTTGATGTGTGTCTGCTGGCTGCGGCAACTTATTTGGGGCGGGCGGGCAGCGCACTGGAACAGGATCAATGGCTGGTGATGGTGGAACGGCTGCTCACGATGCTGGCCGCCTATTATGATCAGTTTTATGAAGTGGTTGAACCGACGCCGGTGTTGGACGGCAATCAGTTAATGGCCGAGCTGGGCCTTGAACGCGGACCGCTAATTGGTGTGCTGCTGGAACGAATTCGAGAGGGGCAGGTCACCGGTGATGTGACCTCGCTGGAGGATGCACTGGCGCTGGCACGCAGGCATTTACCCGATACAAACCATCACAAATAATCGGCCAGCTCGGTCAGGCGTAATTCAGCATCCTCGACCGGGACTTCAAAATGGGAGCTGATGGCACTGGCTGTGCGCGTAGCTGGGCTAAGCGCGGAAATCATGGTGTAGGGCATAACCAGCATCCGCGCGCAGGCGTGAATATCGGCATCGGTGGTTGCCAGCACATGCAGCTGGCGGGCGTGGCCCCAGTCGCTTTCAATGATATGCCGGGCCAGCAGGCGCGTCAGCGACATACGCGGTGAATAAGGACTTTTCACTTTCAGAAATCCGATGGACAGCTTGCCAATATCCACCTCGCTCCACATGCCGGGCAGGGGATGCTGCAACATGCTCTCGACAGGTACGGGCGGCGCTTGAATCTCAAATGTGCGGATGACCTCGCAGACGATGGTTTCAAGCGGCGGTAATTCGGCCATCGCAGCTAGTCCTCGGTTGCCTCGGTGTCGGATGCTTCAAAAAACCACAACAGCGTTTTGCCATAGCGGCGTTCATCATAAGGCACGAGCTGGCTCAGTTCGATGGGCTGCTGTTCGGATGGGTCGATCTGGACGATGACGACCGTATCTGGCCCGATCCAACCCGGATTGGCGTCGAGCGTTTCGAGGGTTTTCTTCCACAGGTCTTTATACTGCGGCGGGGCGATATAGATAAAGTCGTAGGCGGTGCCGGATGGTTTTTTGAGAAAGCTGAGGACATCGCTGCGGCGGATCGTGGCGCTGTCGCCCAGGCCCGTGATTTCCAAATTGGCCTGAATCGTCTGCACCGCCAGTTTGTCCATTTCCACGAAGACCGCGCGCTTTGCACCCCGGCTGAGGGCTTCGATGCCGACGCTGCCGGTCCCGGCGAACAGGTCGAGAAAGGTGGCGTCGAATATCTGACGTCCCAGAATACTGAAAAAAGCTTCCTTTACCCGGTCCATTACCGGGCGTGTCGTATCACCGGGGACAAGCTTTAAGCGTCGCCCTTTGGCTGTACCTGCGATTACCCGCAATGGCATTAGCTGCTCCCTGTCGCTTCGACTGCTTCGCGTACTGCTCGCAGGTTCGATTGTGGTGATGTCACCATCGTGACGCAGCCTGTCGAGATGATGAGGCGGCGTGCGTTCGTCACGGTAATGGCTTCGCGCACAGCATCCTTGATGGTGGTTGGCGTGCCGTAATGGACGTGATCCCATTGGGACAGGCCCCCACATGCCGCCACGTTGATCTGCGAACGCCCGTGTGCCAGGTCCGGGTCGGTGTCGCGGTCGTGCCAGTTGATCGCCTGAACTGGCAGCTGCGGTGCGAACTGGAACATGGGGGACAAACCGTGAAAATGTGCCATGTTGAACCACCATGTACTGGCGATTGACTCCAGAATTTTGCGGTCGTAGGGCCAGCCAAATGTCTGGTACTCGTCCACCGACATGACGTCATAGCTGGCATGCTGCATGGCGTAAAAAATGCCGGCGATGGGGGTGCGGCGCAGCTCGTCGAAAAATCGCAGCGTGCTCTCGGTTAACACATTGAGTGCGGTATGCACGCGGTCCGGGTTGGTGCGCATATGCCGCAGAAGACGCTGATCGCCCGCCAGAAACTTCGCCTGTGACAGCGGACTGAAGATCGTCATGAGAACCGGCGTGTCTGCATCCTTCAGTCCATTGGGAATGAGACGCAGACATTCCAGATGACGGCCAAGCGCGCCACGCAGCGGGTCAAGGGGGCGCAAGTCTGTCCAGTCCAGCGAACGGCTAACGAAATAGCGGGTGGTCTTGCGTGTGCCCTCAAGGTTGCCTTCCCACTCATCCTGCACCCCATAATCAGTCACACAGTAATTGTGATTGGGTGTCACCTTGAGGAAATCCCAGTCATACGTGTTTTGATAATCCACACATGACCGCGCGAGGTCTGCGGCTCGCTGGTCATCCCCCGGCCATTGACGCCACAGGGCCGCCGGAACCCGGTCGGTTGCCTCGCCGGCGAATGTTTTTTCGAGTCGCTCGCGTTTATTCATAAGTGAGAACTAGGCTTGCCCCTTGAGTTCGGACAGGCGCTGGCTCACCATGCGCGTGAGCATCATGAAGCGGTCGTCTTCCGGAGTCTTGATCGCATCAGTTTCTGTACTGGGGATACGTTCGCTTTCGTAGGCGGTTTTGTTTTCTTCCACCAGTTCCAGCGTCTTCTGAAATGTCTGGTAGGCGGCTTCATCCTGGTGGGCCGCCCGCTGGGCAAGGCCGAGTCCATAGTTGGCGTCAATATCCTTCGGATACTGCTGTACGATTTTCTGGAATTCGGTCACGGCGGCATCGGCGCGCCCGGTACGCAGTTGGTTCCAAGCCTGACTTACAAGATCAGTGGCCGTATTTCGGGTAGCCATGTGGGTCTGCTCCAATCATCTAGAAATGTGAACTGCTGAATGCGCTGATTGTACTTAGAGCGTCGCGTTAAGACAAGCGAGTCTTAAACGAGGTGCTACTTTAGGTCAGATGCAGGCCATTTTCACCGTACATTTTGACCCAATAAGTCAGCGAAACGAAGTTATTCCACGACATGGACGATTTCCGGCAGCGTCATGCTTTGGCCGATATTCTGCCCGTTTAACTGGAAGAATGTCAGTTCGGCGGCGTTGTTGCAGGTGGGGTTGCAATCAACAACGGCGATACGAATTTCGTAATCACCGGATGGGGTGTCGGGCGGAAGCGGGATGGTGTATTGATCCTGCACGTAGAGTGACCTGCGCCAGCGGCTGGTGGGGTAATAACCCGGCGCTCGATGCGGTGTGCGATAGAGCACGTCGCCGCTGCCGGTATGGATGAGCGCTGTCTGGATCTGATAATTGGTGGGCAGGGTGCGACGCGCCTGCCAGTATAGTGTGAAGCGAAGGTCATCGCCGGGGCGAACCTGCGGCGTCTGGAGGTCATAGGCCAGTGCCTCAAGCCCGGCGCTGGTGCTGGTGCGCAGCAGGGTTGCCTGGTCGAGCCGGTGACCCGGTTGGGCATAGAGCATCAGCGGTGATGAAGGCGTCATGACCAGAATGACGATGAGGCCAAACGCACCGACAATGAACGCCAGAAGTCGGGCTTCGGCGATGTCAAGCAGTGACGAAGCGGGTAGATATTCCGAGGTGTCGCGGAGGCGGCGTCCGGTGTAAATCAGTATGACGATCAACACGACTACCGTCAGCCATGAGCCGGTGCGGCGCGGTGCGGTGGGGCCCAGGCTGATGACCAGTTCCCCATTCATCGAGGGGATTTCCAGTACGGACAGACCGGTTTGTTCGTCGCGATACAGTGGCACACTGGTGCCAGCCGCCGCTGCCTGCCAGCCGGGAAACCACGCATTCAGGTAAGTGAGCGTGGTTGGCCCACTGGCCTGCACCTGAAAAATATCGCGGTGAGTTTCGTGTCGAATGAGCGTAATTTGCGGGCGGACTGTCCCCTGAAGCGGCGCAATTTTGTTCACACTGTCTGCTTCAAAGCCGGATAATAACAACCGGTTGGTGGTGGGAATTTCTGTAAGTGAAAGGGGCAGCGGATAATCGGGCGGCAGGACCGCAATGCCAGCGCCTTGCTGCTCGTAGCGGATCTGGTCGACCGGCTGACTATCGCCGAAGGATGGCGGCCACTGTGGAGCCTGAATGACGGGTAGGGCGATGATCAGCGCAAAGGTTAACAAGCCCGCTGTCCATATCCGCTGCCAGCGCGGTTCCAGATAGGCGCGGATTTCGATGAGGACACTGTTACCGATGGCAATGCACAGGCTGATCGGCCCTAACAACCAGACTTGATCGGGCAGCAGCAGCAAACACAGCACGGTCAAGCTGATGCCAGCCAGCAGGAAAATCCCGTGAATATCAATGCGTTTACGGATGACAAGCACGACCAGGGCGGCCAGACCGAACAGGAAAGCAGCAAGGCCCAATGTCCAGACCGGTCTGGGAATCAGTTCGTTGAGGTCGACCGGTTGCAAGGGCGCAAACAACGATAACAGAGTAATCTGCTGTGGATTAGCGGCTTGTTGTACCCACTGGACAGCGTTGTATTCCAGCAGCGCTGGCAGCCAGTACACGGTCGACAGCCCGACCCCTGCTGCAAGTGCCATCACGGCGGGCACCCAGGTGGCACGGGCTTTCAATGTCAGCCAGATGAGCGTGAGAGCGGACAGAGCCAGGCCGATGGCTGCGGTTGGGGGATGACAGAAAATGAGGGCGGCGGTTACGATCGTGGTTACCAGGAAATCGGTAGGCCGGTTGTCTGTCGCCAGATGATCGACGCTCCACAATAGCAGCGGCAGCAGCGCCAGCGCCAGAAATTCCGCCAGATCACCGCGCAGATAGGGAGCAGTCTGGCCGAAGTAGGGGCCAAAGATAAAGAGGACAGTCGCAAGCAGACTGGCGGCGGCGGATGTGTGCCGTTTGGTAAAGGTATAGGTGGCGACCGCGGCGGCCAGGAACCCTAGCACAAATGTGATGCGAACGGCGCGAACCGGGTCATTGGTAAACAGGAACTCGATCAATGCGGCGGTATACGGTGCGCCGGGCGGAAAATAATGGGGCACCGGGGCGCCAAAACCACCGAGTACGTTGGGCGACCAGCGCGGGTACAGGCGCCCTTCGCGCAGGGCATGGCTGTAGTCGGTCGTCAGGAAGACAAAATTTTCGCTGGCGTTGGTGCGGGGCAGGCCAGGACGCACAATAAATGGCCAGGCCATCAGGATACCAAAGGCAATTGCCAGCAGCAGGCCCCAGTCCCAACCGCGGCGGGCACGCTGCATCCAGTAGGGAAGCGATTCAACAGGTATATCTATCGTTTGAGCCATGTTATTATTGTAGCCGATGTGCTTGATTTGTAAGATGGAGGGTGCTATCCTGTCCCTCTGGCGAGTGAGATTTGATGTCAGACTCAACTATTCGACCCGCGAATGAAATGGATATTGCCGCGATGGCTGCGCTGTGGCACGAAAAGATGACCGTTCAGCAGCAGTCCGATCGCCGTTTTCGGTTGTCGGCTACAGGACAGGCCGAATGGTCAGTTGCCGCGGCAGACTGGCTGAAAGACCCATGCTGCACGGTGCTAGTGGCCGATCGTGATCATGAAATTGTGGGCTATATTATCGGGCGGATTGAAGATGGTCCGCCGGGGATGCGTCCGGCGCGTATCGGCTCGGTGATTGACCTGGCGGTGGGGCTGCACAGTTATCAGAGTGGGCTGGGCCGCCGGCTGCTGGAGCCGCTGCGCGAGTGGTTTGCCTGCCAGGGGATTACTGCATTTGTCGCGCGCGTTCCGCGTCGTCAACCGGTGGATCAGGCATTCTGGCGGGCGATGGGTGCGACTGAACTGACCGACGTTTTATGGATGAACCTATGATTCGATCAGCCGTAGCAAGCGACGCTGTCGCAATTGGTAAATTATGGGAAAAGCTGGTGGCATTCCACCGCGAGATTGATGCGGATATGCCCCGGTCCACCCTGCAAGGGGCCAGCCTGTATGCCCGCAGCCTGAGTGATCGGCTGAATGACAGCCATACAAGAGTGCTGGTTGCCGAAGAAGATGGCCGCATCGTCGGCTATGTTCTGGGTGTAATGGTCGACCTGATGCCGGAGATGTTCGAGCAGGAAGCGGGTGGCTTTCTGGCGGATATCTTTGTCGAAGAAGCCTATCGCGGGCAGGGTGTCGGGCGGGCGCTGGTCGAAGGGCTGATTGATTGGTTCCGCGAAAAGGGTCTAAAACATTACGAATGGCATGTGGCGGCCACCAATGGGTCAGCCATTGCCTTCTGGGAACAGCTGGGGGGGCGTCCCTGGCAAATACGGATGCGCGCGGATATTGGAGACTCTGATTCATGACGGAACTGATCTATCAGACAGACAGCTATGTCAAGGAATTCGACGCCCGTGTCACAAAGATTGACCCCGAAAATAACGCCGTCGTGCTGGATCGAACCGCGTTTTATCCTGGTGGTGGCGGTCAGCCGAATGACGTTGGACAATTGATCGTCAACGACCGTGTTTACCCGGTCACCAAAGTGTTGCGCGGCAATTTGCACGTCATCGAAGGGGAGTGCCCGCCGCTGGATGCTGTCGTTCATGGCGTGCTGGATTGGTCACGGCGCTACCAGCTCATGCGCACCCATACTGCCATGCATATCCTGTGTGGGGTGGTGTGGCGCGATTATCAGGCCAGCGTGACCGGTGGCAATATGGAACCGCTGAAGGGGCGGCTGGACTTTGAGTTCGAGCGGATGGAAAAGGAACTGGTCGCCGAAATCGAAGCGGCCATTATCGCTGAAGTGGAAGCTGGCCGCGACGTCACCGTGAATATCCTGCCACGCGACGAGGCGTTCAAAATACCGGATTTGATTCGGACCAAGATCAACCTGCTGCCCGAAGGCATTCCCGAAGTGCGTACCATCGATATCAAGGGCCTGGACCTGCAAGCCGATGGTGGCACGCATGTCGCCAACACGCGCGAAGTCGGACCGTTGACCATTGTTGATTACAAGAGCAAGGGTCGGATCAACAAGCGTATCACTGTCGGCCTGAAAGAATTGTAATTGCGTTATGCGCCGCCTTCATGTTGTCGGCAAACACGAAATTTTCCTCGCCAGTGGGGTGTACGCCTGCCTGCGCCATGATGAACCTGCCGGGGTGCAAGAACACTGGAGTATGCACGATGTTGATGGCGCCCATTTTATCCGGGTTGATCGGGATGGCCGGGACGATGACGGGCGAAGCGTGCTCTACGAAGCTCTGTACAATCCCGACGGCCAGTTCGAGCGGATTAACCTGCGCGCCTATGGGAGCGCTACAGACCTGGTCCAGCAGGTGAAAGCCAGTTTCATCTTCTACGATGACCACGCGGAAATCATTCGTGTAGTCAATCGGGAAATGGCCTTTGAGGAAACAGTGGCTTTATCGCAGCCGTTCATCGTTGCTGCCGCAGTCGACATTTTTACGGGCTATTCGCTGCATGCACAGGCCGACGCACCTGATGTGCCATTGCCCCGGCTGAATATTGTGCCCTTGTTTGATGATGTGGATGGCGCTTTTCATGTGGTCATGGACGCGGCAGGGCCGTTAGCGATGCAAAGTCAGCCAGCCCGAATTGAAATCGCAGGGAAGGCGGTGGATGCTTCTCTGTACACCTATGAAACAGCCATCGGCACAGCCCGCATGTGGGTCGATGCCTATAAAATTCTCTTACGCCGTGAGCAGGGCGATCATGTCACCCAACTCACGCGCTATGCCCGGAGGCCAGCACCCAAACATCATGCTTGATCAGTTTCATTTGTTTCTTGGCCCGGCACGCACACGGGCATTGGTTATTCTGCTTGGCCTGACCGGGTTGATCAGCCTGATTCTGAACGCGCTGGAACCGCGTGAGGATTGGATGACGACCGCCCAGACCATGCTGCTCCTCATCTTTTTGGTGGGGACCGTGATTATTATTGGTGGGCGAATGGACCGGCAGACCCGCTTGCGCTGGTTAGCCATTCTGGCGCCAGCCGTTGGGGCGATCTTGCTGGGTGTGCTGTTTGTCCCACATCTTCTGCTCCCGTTATCTGGCGCGGCTGTGGGGTGGATTATCGCGGGGGGCTTTGTCTTTCGTCCACGCGTACCCAACACATTTCAGGCGGCGGTGCGTCACCTGCGTAAAGGCGAGTATGAAGACGCCGTTGAGAGCATGAATGCGGTCATCAAGGATGACCCGGATAATGAAAATTACTATCGCTTCCGGGCGGAGGTGTTCCGGTTGTGGGGCAAGCTGGACCGGGCGCGCAAGGACTACGAAAAAATGGTTGCGCTGACGCCGGATTCGGCAGTTGGCTATAATGGGCTGGCGGAAGTGCAGTTGCAGTCCGGACGATATGCTGAAGCGCGTGAGGCGGGCCTGCGGGCGCTGGAGCTGGCACCGGAAGAATGGGTGGCCGCATATAACCTGGGCATGATTGAGGATCGTCTGGAGATGGCATCCGAAGCGGTGACGCATTTGCAGCAAGCCTTGCAGCATCGGGTGCCGGATGCGCGTCACCGGCTGCTGATTCAACTGTATCTGGCCCGTGCCTACAGCCGGCTGGGCGACGAGACATCGGTTGAGAAGCATGTCGCGCAGATGCGCAAGGAAAAAAACGGGCTGGAAGAATGGCAGAATCTGCTCACACACGAGCAGGCCGTTTCGCTGCGGGCGGTGCTGGCGGATGATATTCAACTGGCGACGGATCTGGTTGAAGGCAAGGTCAAGCTAGCGTGATGAGCCGACGACTGCAATGGCTGGCTGTTTTTGGGTCGCTGGGGCTGGCGCTGGCCGGCATGGTGATCTTCGTCGGCGCACTGATCACCGAAATGGTGGCTGGCCCACAGCGGATGATCAATGGTATGTCGCCGGTGGTGCAATTGGCGGTCTCCGGGCTGTGCCTGGCGGCAGTCATGTTCTTGCTGTGGTTCGTGCTGGTTGGGCTGCTGCTGGTGCGGCAGGCGCGTCAGCAGGGTTCGGGTTATGCCGAGGCTTACCGGCTGATCGAGTCATTCCGTTTCCGCGAGGCGATACCCCTGTTACAGCGTTCCATCAACGAAGGCAAGGAAACCGCAGACGTGTTGATGCTGCTGACCAGCGCCTATGCGCACACGGGTCAGCTTGCCAAGGCGCAGGCGACGGCGGACCGTTCTGTCCAGCTATTCCCGAATGACCCCAGCGCCTATATTACGCTGGCGAATGGTTACCGGATGCAGGCGGCCTATGATGAAGCGGCCAGCGCCTTGCGTAAAGCGACGGAACTGGCACCGGATCAACCGATTGTATGGGCGGAACTTGGCTTTTTGCAGCATTTTGCGGGTGATGAAGCAACGGCGATTGTGGCATTTGAACGGGCAGCGACCCATGCGATGCCAGCCATGTATGGGGTGCGGGTTTATTACCATCTGGCACAGGTCTATCAGAAGACGGATGAAACGAAAAAGGCAGTGCGGGCCACGGCCAAGATGATGAGTGCGCGGGACGGACTCAAGGTCTGGCGGTCTGGCCTGAGCGCGATGGAAGGCACGGCTTACGGTCTGGCGCTGCGCAACGAAATCGCAGCCATTGAGCAGGCGCTGGCGGACGCGGACGCGGGTAACCTGGGTTAATGACCATGGGCAGGCTGACCGCGCATCTGTGGCGCCAATTTCGTCATTGGGACCGCCTCGCAAAACTGGCTTTTGGGTTGGCGGTGCTGCTGCTGGTGCCTTCGCTCCTGATGGTTATCTTCGGCCCGTTTGAACTGCGGCAGCCGGCGCTGATCGGTGTGATTGGCCTGGTAATTGTGGCGCAGGTCATTTTCATGTGGGCCAACCGGACGATGGTGACACCCCTGACGCAGGCGCAGCGCCTGTACCTGGATGGTGAGTTCGCACAGGCCAGCGATCTGCTCGAAGGCCTGCGGGCAGCAGACAAAGCCGATTTCCGAGCCCTGACGCTGCTGGGGAATACCTATCGCCAGCAGGGCATGATTGACCATAGCGAAGCTGTTTTGTTAGAAGCGCTTGACATTCAGCCAAATCACCATTATCCCCTTTATGGTTTTGGTCGTACACTGCTTATACAGGGACGCTACCGCGAGGCGGCAGACATCATCGAGCGGGCACTGGCTGCGGGTTCTCCGCCCGTTGTACGGCTCGATCTGGCTGAGGCACTTTTTCACAGCGGGCAGGTCGATGCTGCGGCGCAGCAGGCCAGCGACGCCATGCAGGACGGTGTCGAGCCGCATCGCCAACTGATGGGTGCCTATCTGCTTTTTCGGATGGAAAAAGGCGCCGCACCGGAGCGTTCATGGATTGCAGCAGGGTTGGCATACTGGCAGGCCGAAGCCGACCGGTTTGCGGACACGCCTTATGGCACGCTGCTGGCAGATGATGTGCGGGCTATGGAACGACTCATGCAGGAGGTATAGGCATGTCTGTTTTTGTAGGGCGAGATGGCAGCATCTCCCTGTTTCGTGTGGGCACACTCATTGCCATCGTCGGCATCTTGCTGGTGGTCGGCGGGGTCGCCGCATATTTCCTCGATCAGAATTCATTTCGTACCCCACTGGATGTCGATCCGTATCCCAGCGCTCAGCCCTGGGGCATGGTGAATGAGTCCAACGTAACCCGGCGCTCGTTGTATTTGGTCAGCGATGCGCAGCCAGCCGATGTGGCGGCATATTACGATCAGAAACTGCGGGAATTGGACCGCACCGAAACCGGCTGCGAACGTATTCCGGCTGCCGGTGTGATTCGGGGGTCAGAGAATAACCCATCACAGGTGCCGTTCTGGTATACGTGTTTGTTCCAGCGGACTGGCTTTGGCGTGAGCCAGCAAACCACGATTACGATACAACCCGGCGTGTCTAACGAAGACCCGGATCAGAATACAGAGGGAATGGTCGTCATTGAGCACAGTCAACGCTGGCAACCCTAACGATCCCGAAACTGAACCCACCGGGGGCATCCCGTGGGTGGCATTGCTGCTGGGGGGGCTGGCGTTAATTTTTGTGGTTCTGGTTGGCCCGCGTGTGGTCGGGGTTTTGTTTGGCATTATGGCCCCGCCAGAACCACCGGTGCCGCCCAATGCGCGGTTGCTGACGTATTCCCGCGAGGCTTATGGGGTCGATGTGTGGACCTACGATACCACACAGGATATCTGCGACCTTGTCCTGTTTTTTAAGGAGCAGGGCGGCGATTGCCCGATCTTCCCCCCGCGCTGCGCCACAAAAACCGACTCGGTCCCGCAGTCGTCACCTGACCTGATCGCTCAATGTGTGGGCGATATGGAGTTTTCTGTTTTTGCGATGCGCTGGCAGTTCGCGATTCCGGTCCGCAGCATATCGCCGCAGCGACCCCGCTTTGATCTGTCCCGCGAGATCTTCTGGACCGGTGATCTGCCGCCGGCCAGTCGTTGATTGCCCCTACCGGAATTCTGCATTCTGAGGAATAATTGCCTTATCCTTAGAGTAGTAAAATCAGTTCGGTAATACAGGTATGGCAGGAGGTGCGCACGTGGTGGTGAGACGGGAACGCTGGCTCACATCGCGGGTCATTGCCAGTCTGATTTGAATGTGCGCTAACGGCACAATCATCCCCATCCTTATTCAATCAGACGAACAACTCGGAGATGAACCATGTTCAAGGCAGCAAACCCACAGGTTGATATCCAGAAGCTGGAACGCGAACAGCTGAGTTTCTGGCAGCTCAACCGAATTTTTGAGCGCACCATGGAAGAGCGCAAAGGCGGCCCATCATATGTCTTTTATGAAGGCCCGCCAACAGCGAATGGCAAGCCCGGCAGCCATCATGTGCTGGCGCGCGCGTTTAAGGATATGTTTCCGCGTTACAAAACCATGCGCGGGTTTTATTCACTGCGTCGCAGCGGTTGGGACACGCACGGCCTGCCAGTCGAAATCGCCGTGCAGAAAGAGCTTGGCCTTACCAGCAAGCAGGAAATTGAGGAATATGGCGTCGCGGCGTTTAACGAACGCTGCAAGACCAGTGTGCTGCGCCACATTACAGACTGGGAAAAACTGACCGAACGTATCGCCTTCTGGGCCGATCTCGACTCGGCATATGTGACGTTCACCAATGAATATATCGAAAGCGTGTGGTGGATCCTGAAGCAGATGTGGGATCAAGGGTTGTTATACCGGGGATACAAAGTGGTCCCCTACAGCCCCAGCTCCGGCACACCGCTGAGCAGCCATGAAGTGTCGCTGGGTTATAAAGTCATCAAGGACCCCAGCGTGTTCGTGCGTTTCCCGATGAAGTCACGGCCTGGCGTTTCGTTCCTGGCCTGGACGACGACGCCCTGGACTCTGCCGGGCAATGCCGCGCTGGCCGTTGGCGAGAAGATCGACTATGTGCAGGTCGAAGGCCCGCTGCCGGACGGTGAAGGTAAGGAACAACTGATCCTCGCCGAAAAACGGATGTCAGTGCTGCGTAACCCGGAAGCCTATCGCGTGGTGAAGCGGTTCAAAGGCAAGGACCTGCTGGGCGAACGCTATAACCCGCTGTACACCTTCCTGCCGACGGACAAGGATCATGCTTTTGTCGTCGCAGGCGATTTCGTGAGTACCGATGATGGTACTGGCATTGTGCATATCGCACCGGCTTATGGCGCGGACGATATGGAAGTGGGCGACAAACATGATCTGCCGATCTTCCGCACGGTAGTGGAAGATGGGCGATTTGTCGAACAGGCTACAGAATTTCGCGGCATGTGGTTCAAGGACGCCGACCGCGAGATTATCCGCGATTTGCAGGATCGTGGCCTGATGTACAAGGTCGCGGAGTACGAACACAGCTACCCGCACAACTGGCGTGACGACACTCCATTGATGTACTACGCACGCGAAACCTGGTTTATCCGCGCGACGGAATACAAGCAGCAGATGATCGACCTGAATCAGACGATCAACTGGGTGCCGGATCATATTAAGGATGGGCGCTTCGGGAACTGGCTGGATGATCTGAAAGACTGGTCATTGGGCCGTGAACGTTACTGGGGGACGCCGCTGCCGGTCTGGATGGATGATGAGACCGGGGATATGCTGTGTGTGGGCAGCATCGAGGAACTGAGTGAATTAACCGGGCGGGATTTGTCCGACCTGGAACTCCATCGCCCGTATGTGGACGACATCACGTTCCCGAACCCGAGCGGCAAGGGCGGCACCATGCGCCGGACGCCGGAAGTGATCGATGTCTGGTTCGACAGTGGCGCGATGCCGATGGCCCAGTGGGGGTATCCGCAGCACAATCAGGAAATGTTCGAACAGCAGTTCCCGGCGGATTACATCTGCGAAGCCATTGACCAGACACGCGGATGGTTCTACACGCTGCACGCCATCAGCACGATGGTCAATCAAAGTGTCGCCTACAAAAACGTCATTTGCCTCGGCCATATTCTCGATGGCGAAGGCAAGAAGATGTCCAAGAGTAAGGGCAACATCGTCGACCCCTGGTCGGTGCTGGATGCGCACGGGGCGGATGCTTTCCGCTGGTATCTGTACACGTCGGGCCCGCCCGGTGATTCGCGCCGTTTCTCGGTGGAACTGGTGGGGGAGGTCGTCAAGAAATTCTGGTCGACCCTGTGGAACACGTACAGCTTCTTCGTGACCTATGCCAATCTCGACGGCTGGACGCCCGACAGTGATGCGCCGCCGGTGGCGGAACGTGACTTGCTGGACCAGTGGGTGCTGGCGGAACTGCACCAGCTGGTTAAAACCGTCACGGAAGCGTATGAAGAATATGATGTGCCCAATGCGACACGCCCGATCCAGGTCTTTGTCGAGGCATTGAGCAACTGGTATGTACGCCTGAGCCGCCGCCGTTTCTGGAAAAGCGAGAGTGATCAGGAAAAGCTGGGGGCCTACGCGACCCTTTACGAATGTCTCGTGACGGTATCGAAGCTGCTGGCCCCGGCCATGCCGTATCTCAGCGAAGCGCTGTATCGCAACCTCGTGGTTGAAATTGATGCAGAGTCGCCGATGAGTGTGCATCTGGCGACGTGGCCGGAATATGACAATGCGCTGATCGACAGCAAGGTGATCCGTGATATGCGGTTGGTGCAGGATCTGGTCAGCCTGGGGTTGGCGGCACGCAACAGCGCCGGCGATTCGGGCATCAAGGTTCGTCAGCCGCTGGCGCAGGTGCGGTTCGCCATGCGCGACGCTGCTGAGGCGGATGTTGTCACCGAATATGCGGATCTCATCAAGAGCGAACTGAATGTCAAAGACATCGGCGTGGTGTCTGGCGATGCGGCCCGCGGTCTGGTGCAGGTGAATTACTTCCTCAACCCGATCCCGCGTTTGCTGGGCAAGAAGTACGGCAGCGATTTCAAACGGCTGCAATCTGCGCTGCGCGATGGCGAACAGGATGCAGTTCGTCCGTATGCCGAGAAACTGCTGGCGGGCGAGAACGCCACTGTTGAACTGGATGGCGACTCCTTCGAGGTGACGCCGGAAGAAGTCGAGGTCAAGGTGACGCAGGAAGTGAGTGAAGGCTATGCAGTGGCCGAAGACAATGGCTACATGGCGGTGCTCGATACCACCCTGACCGAAGACCTGATCCACGAAGGTATGGCGCGTGAAGTGGTGCGACGTGTCCAGAAAATGCGGCGCGATGCGGACTTCAATATCAGTGATCGCATCGACATTCGCTATCAGGCGAGTGACAAACTTGCACAGGCAATCGAGGCCTATGGCGATTACATTCGCACAGAAACGTTGGGCGAAACACTACATAGCGACAGCACAACCAACGGCTATCATAGCGAAGACTTCGAGATTGAGGGTGAAACGCTGTCGGTAGGGGTTCGGCGCGCACAATAGTCATTTGTGCGAATTTACTATATAGCCTCACAGGGTAGACTGGCATTCGGCTGGCTACCCTGTTTTGTTTTGTACGCTTTTGCTATATATTGGTAGAATTCACCGAAACTTGGCCTATCCTGTTGTCTTAAATATACATAGTGCCTGAACCGACCAAAAACTAGAATAATCCATATTCTAGGGATTCGTACATGACTACCAATAATTCCGTAACACTGCAAGCATTACTCCAATTCGCATTGCCTCTGGGGACCACTCTCATGGTGGGATCACCCGAGACAACCATCACATGGTCGGTGACAATCCGTGCACAGCCACCTGCTTTCCCGGAGATTTATGGTGGTGAACTGGCCTTGCTTTCAATGGAACTGTTACGTTCGTACAACAGCCGTATCACTTTGTCAGAAGTGATTGAAAGCCTGGCGGACGCCGGGGTGCAGGCCATTGCCGTCAAGGACGAAATCTCGGATGTGGCGATTTCGACGGCCAGCAACCGCGATGTGAGTTTGTTATCGTTGTCGGCGGATAGCAACCTCGCCAGTGTCGAACGCGGCGTGAACACCCTCATCGTCAATCAGTCTGCGCAGCTCACCCAGCGCGCTATGGAAATCCAGCGTCAGTTGACACGGTTGGCTGCCGAAAATCGGGACCTCAACAGCCTGCTTCAGATCATTGCGCGGGCGACGGCCAAACCGATTGTGGTGCATGATGACGCCGGGGTATTGATGGCGCAGGTCTACCCGAACATGGCCCGCCGCAGTGGTGGCCGGGCGCTGCTGCAAAGTCTGCCGTATGGGGCGTTTCAGAACTGGCTAGGGCGTGATGCACCCAACAGCGAAGGCAGCATCGTCTCCAGCCCGCTGGGGTATACCACCGTGCTCAAGGTGGAAAAGCGCGTCGCTGGCTATTTGTCGATTGTGAACAACGATGAGCATCTTGACGACTTTGACCGTCTGGTGCTGAGTTATGGTGCGGATGTCTGCGCGATCGAGATGGCAAAAAGCCGCGCGATTGCCTTTGCCGTCGAACAGACGCGGGGTGATTGGGTGCAGATGTGGCTGAGCGGCACCCCTGCCGACGATGACCTGATGGCGACGCGGGCGCAGCAGGCTGGCTTCGACCCGGATGGCTTGTGCATGGTCGCCGTTTTCCGGGCGATTACGGCATCTGGTACGCCGCTGCCACTGGAATCGCTGACGCCGCTGGTACGGGATGACATGACCCGGCGTCAACTGGATGGCGCGGTCGGCCAGTATGTCGACGTGATTGTGGGCCTGTATCCGTTGGAAGACGCGACCCATGCCGCCCGTATCCGGCGCATGATCGAAGAAGTGCGCGACCAACTGGCGATGCGCGCGCCGAGTGGCTTGGTCGGGGCGGGTATCAGCCGACCTACCGAAGGTCTGACGGCGATGCGTGAAGCCTACCGCGAAGCGAAAGACGCGCTGAGTATTGCCAATGAACTGGGCGATCTGGAACGGGCGACATATTACGGCGATCTGAAGCTGTATCAACTGCTGCTGGCGCTGAAGGAACACAATCTGGACCATCTGCGCCGCTTTTACGAGGCGACGCTGGGGCCGCTGGTGGAGCATGATGACCGCAAGCAGGGTGATCTGCTGCGGACGCTTAACGGGTTTTTTCAGGCGAATGGCAATCTGGCAAAAGCTGCCCAGGACCTGGATGTGCACCGGAACACGCTCGTTTACCGGCTGGAACGTATCAGCGAGCTGACGGAGCTGGACCTGGATGATGCTGACAACCGCCTGATCCTGCATCTGGCCCTCAAGATTCAGCGTGTGCTGGCGACCATGCCGGGCAGTTAAGCCATAGGGGAAAATAAAAACAGCCAGTTTCCGGTAAGGACTGGCCGCTTTTTTGAGATCAGGGTGTTCATTCAGACGGTGTCGGGTTCGTCGTCGGATGTAACCGTGACGTTTTTCGGTTTCTCATCACCTGCTTCTGGGAGCACCAGCGCCAGAATGATGTACAGGATCAGACCGGGGCCGCCCATCAGCGTCGCGACGACAAATGCCAGCCGCACGATGGTGGGGTCAATCTGAAAATATTCCGCCAGTCCCCCACATACACCTGCAATCTGACGGTCAGCCCGGGAACGTTGCAGTCGTTTAGTCATAAAATCCTCTCTCCTTCATTTGATTGTGCGTCACTACTTACTATACGCGTTGATACGCGAAAAGTTTCAATTGGCACCCTCTGACAACTGCTGCTGGTATTCAGCGGGTAGTTTGCGCGTTGCTTCGCGATACGTCAACCCGGCCATGTCATGCCGGTAGCGCTGGACGAAGTTCACCACCCAGCCCGGTTGCCTGGGGGCGAGTTCACGCAGGGTCCAGCCGATTGCCTTGCGGATAAAGAACCGCTCCTCTTTGCCCCAGTCCTTGCCTTCGTTAAACATGGGGGCAGCGATCTGCGTAAACAGGTCAAAGTCGCCTTCGCCACGCCGGAACTGCTTGATCTGTGCCAGCCCCGCCGCCCGCCGCACCCAGAAATTTTCAGACTTCGCCCAACGCGGCAGGTCATCGAGCACAGTCGCATCCGTATCGATCAATGCGCCGACAAGCCCGGTGGCGATGGCGTCGAGATGTGCCCAACCGACCGCTTCGTGAATCATCTTTTCGATCAGGGGCATCTGCTGCCGGGTGAGGTCTTTCTGCCGGTGCTCCAGAATGAGGATGGCGAGGCTGCGTTCTTCGTGCCAGTCGCTGTCCCATAGTATTTCTGACACCTGTGCGATGGCGGCAATCGGCTCGTTCTTGTGGGATTTGTGCCAGGCTTTGCTGATGGTGCGCAGCCCCGGCATGTGGACCCCATGAAACTGCTGCGGGCTTTTGAGGTAGGCTTTTTCGCCGGTTGCCCGTTTCGGGTCGGCGCGCTGGCGAAGCTGCTCGATCAATGCCTTTCGCTCATGGTCAGCATCCATATAGTGAACCTCTACCGGTAGACTTGTCTGACGGTGATATTCAGGCGGCCTGGCTGTTTCAGGTTGAGTTCCGGTGGGGCAGTCCCGCTGATGATCTTTTTGACTCCATGAAAACGCAGGCGGTCTTCGGCCCCCATAATCAGCACATCGCCGGATTGCAGAATCATGTCCTGCTTTTTGTCGGTGCGCTTCATGCCACCCATGATAAACACACAATCGTCGCCAACGCTAATGCTGATCACCGGGGCGCGGCTGACCTCCGTTTTGTCCTGATGCAGGCCGAGCTTGCCATCCGCCGCATACCAGTTGATCAAGGCGGTTTCTGGTCGCAGCGCGAGGTCGTACTGGCTGGCAATATCGGTCGCAAGCTGGTGGATGATCGGTGGCAGGGGGGGAAATGGATGCTGTGTAACCGGATGCTGCCCCACATAGCGAAAGCCGGTTCGGTCACTGATCCAGCCATAGCGGCCTGCTGACGTACACTGGTAACGGAAGGCTGCCCCGGTGGGAGGCATGGTTTTGGTAAATAAGGGTGCTTGCTGGATGACATGGCGGCAAGCAGACAGAATCTCGGCCTGCTCTGCAAGTGTCAGCCGACGTGCAATTTCAAACATGGCCCGGACCTATCATCGCCATTGACGGTTCGTCACCTCATGGTTTTTGGTAGAAATTATGTTCGATTATAGGATTGTGGCAGCGCACTGTCAATAAAAACCGCCAGCATAGGCCAGCGGTCTTTCGATTGTTGAGCGATCCTCAGCGAGCGAATTAGCTCTTGAGGGGCGTGATTTTGATGAAGTAGTCCTGCGGGCGACCCAGCAGATTGTAGAGATGTTCAACCGCTTCGGGCTGATTGTTGTTTTCCAGCGTTTCGATGTATTTGCTGAGCATCTCGTGTACCTGCTGCCCATCCTGCTCATTCAGCGGGAAGATGTCGACCGGTGCACCCAGCGCGATACGGCGGCGGATGGCATCGACGGTGAGGTTCATTTCCGGCTGAATGCGCTGGTAGACGGTGCCGCCAGTCATACCGGCACAGATCCAGGGGCCGGGGTCACCCAGCACAAGGACTCGGCCCGACGTCATGTATTCAAAGGCATAGCCCTTGAGGTTGGCGCGTGCACCGATGCCGCCGAGTTCGTCCTGAAGGGGTTCCTGCACTTCACCACCGAAGATGATGTCCGCACCACTCAGGCGGATGCAGGCGCGGGTATCCGCGTTGCCCTGGACGATGAACAAACCGCCCTGTGCGCCGTAGGCAAAGCTCTTGCCAACCGAACCGTCAAGCCGGCGCCCATTGTGATTTAACCCTTTCAGGATCGTCACCTTGCCGCCACGTGCACATTTGGCGACGCCATCCTGCGCACCACCCTCCGTCAGAATGCTGACCGGGCTGTCGAGGAAGGCCCCCAGACCGTTGCCGGGGATAGCCGAGTTGCTAAAGGTGAGATGAATGGCATCCAGCCGGTCCACATTGGGGAAGCCGGGCCGTTTGAGCGCACCGCACAAATGGGTTGCCAGCGCGCGGTCGGCGGCCATCACGTCTTCGTCGTCGTAGGTCATCTCGGTTTCGCCTTCAGCGGCGTAGGCTGCGATGACTTCCGTGATCTGCTTGCTGAGTGTGTTGCGGGGGCGGGTCACGAGGCGACCGACTCCCGGTTGCAGTTTGCGTTTCTGGATGGGTGGCACCGGGCGTGTCAGAACGTCGAGGTCAATCTGGTCCTTCATGCCAATCTGTTCAAGCAGGTCTGCACGGCCAACCAGATCCTGGGTACGGGATACGCCAAGTTTTGCGGTCCACTTCTGAATATCTTCTTTGATCATCTTGAAGACATTGTAGATCGATTCGACGGCTTTGTCGTAATCGCGCGGCTCAAAGGAGGGCGGGCCCTTCAGCTTGGCTTCTTCTTTGGTCTTGATATGGGTGGTGATGCCAACATGGCAGGTGCCTTCGTGGCATTTACGGCAGATGGTACAGCCTACGGCTACCATTGCCATCGTGCCAAAACCGACCCGGTTGGCACCCAGACACAACATCTTGACGACATCGCGCCCGCTCTTCATACCGCCGTCCGCCCACAGTTCCACGCGGTCACGCAGGCCGCTTTCGATGAGGGCACGGTGCGACAACATCAGACCGATCTCGGTGGGCAGGCCGACATAACGCAGGGCATGGGCTCTGGCCGCGCCGGTGCCGCCTTCGTAGCCGGTCAGGGTAATGATGTCGGCGCCGGCTTTGGCGATGCCGACAGCGATGATGCCAACACCCGGCACCACTGGCACTTTGACCGAGACCCGCGCTTTTGGATTAGCCGTCTTTAACTCGTCGATGAGCTGTGCCAGGTCTTCGATGGAGTAGAGGTCATGGTTGTTGCTTGGCGAGATCAGGCCGACACCGGGTGTGGTCTGCCGGGCTGCTGCCACCTGTTCGGTGACTTTGAAGCCGGGCAGATGGCCGCCTTCACCGGGCTTGGCACCCTGGCCGATCTTGATCTCGATCAGGTTGGTCGAATTCAGGAAGCCAATGTTGACGCCGAAACGCGCCGAGGCAACCTGCTGGCCGCGATGTTTGGGGTACAGGCCCATAATGTCCGGCAGTTCGCCACCTTCACCGTTCACACAGAGAATATTCAGACGATAGGCGGCTTCAGCATAGGCCTTGTAAGCCAGCTCACCCTGCGACCCGAACGACATCGCACTGATGAGGGCGGGCATATCGTGGGTGTGACCGTTGGCGGTAATCGTCGTATCGACGTCGGATGGCTCAATCGGGGTCGAGCTTTCTTTTAGCCCCAGCAGATGCCGGATGGCAATCGGAATCTGATCCTCAAGATTGAGCAGCGTGTCGGTATATTCTTCCAGCGACATCTCGCCATGCGCGACACTTTCCGCTTTTTTCCACATCTTCGGGTAGAAGCGGTCCGGGTTGGCCAGTTTGCCGACTTTCTCGCCGCGCAGCTCGGCAGCCCGTTCGTCAGCATCGGCGCGCAGGGCGGTCCATGTCAGGCCGCGTGCTTCAGAGCCGAAGTAGTTGGGGGTGCCAAAGTAGGTGGCGATACCTGTTGCCAGACCTACCGAGCTGAAGGAGTGCCCATAGCCGCGCAGTTCATGGCAGCCAATGGTGGACGTTACTTTTTGCAGGCCCGACGTCATCGTTTCGACCAGGGCCGACAACATCTCGACCGTCTGCTCCGAATCCGGCGTCTCTTTTGCCGGGCGGGGTGCGATCTTCAGGGCAACGGCATACATCGCATAAGGGGCGATCGCATTCGCGCCCAGGCTGATGCACAGCGCCAGATCGTGCAGGGTCCGCACCGCGCCTGAGCGCAGGACTATGCCCACCTGCCGCCGCAGATTTGGCGTGAACTCGGCTTCGCGCAAGGCCCGGTCAATCGCCGCCGTTGCCAGGGCTGGGTCCAGCCACAGCCGTTCGCCTGTGAAGGTGTCGGTGTCATCGAGGACGATACACTGCGCGCCGTTTATGACGGCTTCGATTGCTTCCGTCTGCAAGCGTTTTAGCGCTGGCTCGATATCTTCTTCCGGTGTGGCGCTCAGCGATAGGAACGCGACGTGATCACCAAACGTCTGGATCACGTTTTCAATGGTCATCGTGCCGTGCTGGCTGGCGACCAGCTGCATATCTTCCGGCGTGCCTAAAGCCGGATGCCCGCCCAGCAGCAGGGGGGTTTCCAGCTTGATCTGAACTTTGTTCGGATCAGAAACCGCGCCAATATCTGGCCGTACGCCGACCACGACCTCTGTCGAGAACTGGGCGCGTTCGCGTTCGCGGTCAATCGACGGGTTGGTGACAACAGCAACCGTTTCCTTAAAGAAATCTGTCAGGTTGCTGCGGGTATGCGCCATCGCGGCTAGCGGACCATCCCAGCCCAGCGATCCAATCTGCTCCTTTTTGGAATCGGAGACGGTTTCAATGAGGCTGACGTGGTAACGTTCCCAACCGAGAGCAGCCATGGTGGTAGTATTAATGCCGGTTTCCTGTTCATGCCAGGGCATGGACCTGGGCGCGGGCATCACCATTTCGGCGGCTTCATTATGTGTGCTGCTGGCTGTGCCGGGCTGGTTGCTGTATTCCACTTTCGGGTCGCCACCACCGCCGATGCCACCCGCCGGGAGCGGACCGGAATGATCCAGACCCAGATCACGGAGCGACCAGCTGCCGCCAACCATATCGGAAAAGTGGATACCGCGTTCGCGGTAGCGGTCCAGCACATAACGTTGGATAGCCGGGTAATCCAGCACGCGGATGGCGCGCCCGGGCTTAATCTCAAGGGCGATTTTCTCGCCGGGGGCCAATGGCTTGGGATCGGTGGACATGGCATCCAGTGGATACACGCCCCGTTCCGAACTGGCGAAGTATTCTTTTTCGGTTTCGCCAAACCACAGCGGACGCAGGCCAAGCGCATCCACGCTGAAGACCACCTCGTCGCCCATGCGCGAAACAACGGCGGCTGGCCCCTGAGCGAACGGCCCAAAAGCAAAGCGCATCTGCTCGTACATCTTGTGAATTTCGGGCGAGTTGGCGATCAGGTCATGTTCGAAGGGCGGGAAGATCAGTTCCATCGCCTCGATCAGGTCCAGATCATACTCATGGCACAGGTAGGCCAGCATCCGGTCGATGTCCTGCGAGTCCGAGTTGCTCGGGTCCAGATCAGCACCCAGCATGTTGGACTCGATACGGAAGCGCGAGACGGTGTTGAACTCACCGTTATGCCCAAGCAGACTGAACGGCTGGACGCGTTCAAAGATTGAATTGGTGTTGGTGCTGTAGCGGGCGTGGCCCAGCGTGACGGTTGACGCGTAATCCGGGTCACGCAGTTCCGGGTAGTAGCGCCGCAGAATTTCGACAGTACCCTGTACCTTATAAACCACACTGTGCGAGGACAGGGAAGGGAAGTGTACACCCAGGTCGCGTTCCATCCGCATTTGCAGGACAAACAGGGTGCTTTCAAGCTGTTCCGGAGGCACCTGCCCGTTGGTGCCGGCAATCTGCCAGAAGGTCGGCGCGTTCTTTTCGGCGTTGCGGCCCAGCACGTGCGGGTCAACCTTGCCGGGGTGGTCGAGCAGCACATCCAGACCGGCGTTGGTCAGGTGCAGGCAAATCTGCTCAATCAGTCGATCCGCCCGGTTGCGGGCATCCGACGGAATAAAGACGTGTGCCACCCAGAAATTGCGGCTGGACGCCAGTGACGAGCGCAGCCCGGCCCGTGCCAGTTTTTTCGACCACAACTGACGGGGAATATCCGTCATGATGCCAACACCGTCACCTTCACCATCGATGTAGCCGGTACGATGACCCATGCGGGTGAGCGCCTCAATCGTGCGCTTGACATTGCCGTGGGTTGCTTCACCGCCCTTGCGCACAGCGCAGATCAAGGCGCAGGCGTCATGTTCGTTCTTATCGATTGGATGCAGATCGGGAACGTCGTGAATGTTTTGAATGTTGTCTGAGGTCATCGCGTTCCTCCTAATTTTCATACAGAGAGGGTCAATTGCCCTTTGTAATAATTATGACAAATTTCAGCAATAAAACTACCAGATTCCTGACGTGCATGATTAGGGTAAACTGCATAAAGAATCAGCTAAAACCGTCAAAAAATGCGGCAGTTTTCGTGGCACTCCGTACAAAATTTGCCCAATTGTAATGTTATGTAATGTACAAAGTGCTTAAAAATGATGCTGCGACAAGGTGTGCAGCACACGAACTTATTTCATAGTCAGCAGGCGTCGAACGGTGAGGGCGAGGTGCAGGGCCAGCCGGGTTTCGGGACGATTCAAATCAATCTGGGCGATTTCGTTGATCCGATTCATGCGATACAGCAGCGTATTTCGATGAACGATCAGCATTTCGGCGGTCTGGCTGAGGTTGCCATGACATGCAAAGAAGGCTTCGAGAGTCTTAATCAGATCGGCATGCTGACGATGATCGTATTCCATTAACGGGCCAAGCGTGCGGTCGCAAAATTCCAGCAGCTTTTCCCGGTCCGACAAACTCAGGATGAGCTGGTAAACGCCGAGGTCGCCAATGTACAGTGGGGTGTCGGTTTGCAGGCGGCGCGCCAGGTCGAGTGCCTGTACTGCGTCGCGATAACTGGTCCGCCACGCGCTGATCTCTCGTGCGACTTGCCCAATGCCAACTGCCACCCGTGCCTGAGGGTACTGTTTCTGGGCTTCCTGGGTTAGTGCGCGTGCCAGCGACAGGCTGGAATCAATCGGATTTTCCGTATCCGGGGCGAAGAACACCAGGACTTCTTCCTCGCGTTCCCGCTGCCAGACCAGCGCACTGGCGCGCTGGGTGCTGACGACGCCATTGACGAGTGTCTCCAGCCGGCGCGTCGACAGCGTTTTTTCGCTTTGCCACGCCAGCACAATGGCGATGTGGGCCAGAGTCATGTCGTGTTCGAAACGCTCACCCTGACGCACAGCCTCTTGCTGGCTGACATCGCCAATCAGCACGCGGTCCAGAAAGGTGCCGCGCAGCCGTTTTTCCGTGTCGCTGATGGCTTTCGCTTTTGCCATCTCCAGCGCACAGGCGGCGGCGCCATGTTCGACCACCAGCGAGTCAATGTCGTCGATGTCGTTGTCCCAGCCGATGATCGACAGATGACCGCGCCCGATGTCCTTGGTCACGATGGGCGACACGAGCCGCGCCAGCCCCGGTGTGGGGAGCGCCTGCATCAGCACCGGATTTTCGATTTCGTAGACCCGGTGACGATCCTGTAATTCAACAGGCAGGTTGTCGAGCTTGCGCAGAAATTGCTCGATTTCCTCCCAATGGGCGACAAACTGAGGTTGTACCGAACTGTATAAAATCCGCAGGCGTTTGTCCTGCACAACGACTGATTTGTTGGTCAGCCGTGCCATCGCGCTGATCAGCTCGGCCATGCCCTCATTGCGCGAGGAGATTTGCGTCAGCTGCCGATAGATCTGCGTGCCGCGGCGTTCGAGCTGGCCTTTGCGGTCGACCAGCAAGCTGACAACAGCTTTTTCGACCAGCCGGATGCGGCTGCCACTGGGTAACGCCAGCACCGGGATATTGTAGGCATTGGCTTCGGCAATGGCTGTGGGGGAGGGCGTATCGCTGAGCACAACCGCTGCTGCCTGAATGTCAGAGGCCCAGCGGACAACATCAATATCGCTGGTGACCTGTTTACTGTTTTTCGCCGCCGGGGCTACGAGGATGATTTCACCCTGCTGTAACGACTTGGCACTGGTCCCGTCTTCCGGATAGATGACGGTTGTCCACGAGACCTGCTGGCCCAGCATGCCGTCACCAGCCACCACGCGGGTGCCTAATGGCAATGCTTGTTTGCGTACATCTTCGACTGTAATGCGCTCGGTGGAATCAGTCATCGCCGCCAGATCACAACTTTCGGGTCAAAAACAAAGCAGAAAGTGTATTATAAGCAAGCTCTCAAGTTTCGCCAGTAAATGTACCAAACACGATCACAATCAGCGTGATGAGGAGCGACTCCACGATAAAGGGGCGGCTCGGCGCAATATACAGGCCGACAATGGCCAGCACAATCAGGATCACGCCTGTAATCCACGTGACCGGGCTGACTCGCCACCGGCGGCCATACTGGTACATGCCGGAACCGAGCAGCACCACGCCACCTGCCAGCGGCACCAGCCAGTTGGGCATGGCCTGTAGAAAACTGTCTGACGCAAAGTAAAGCAGTGCAAATATGAGGACGAGTAATCCCCAGGTCAGGCGTTCCACACGCGCTTCATCACGCGATTTCTTTCGGGCCATATTGTTCAACCAACTTGTGAACTTATTCTTAACTTAGATTATGAGTGACTCCATCATACAGGCAATAGCCACTTTGGGCAATTGCAGGATTATGGCTGAAGACTATAATCACTTGAGAAATAAACAGCGTGAGGAAACCGTATGGGCCAACGCCCATTTTTACTCCTGTTACTGGTTTTACTGGCAGCCTGCACGTCCGATCCAGCCATTAACGCCCGGCCACGACTGGTTGGCGAAGCGACGCTCAACCCAACCGCCGTGATGCCCACGCGCATTGCCACATCGACGCCGGTGGTTATTCCGGTTGTGACATCGGAATCAATTTCACCACTGGAAGTGGGGACCATCGAAGGCAGCATTCCAGATTTTGTGTTGATTACGCCTACGCTGCCGCCCAGCAAGACACCGACGCCAACGGCGACCATTTCACCAACGCCCACCCGTACCCCGCCCCCGACGCGCACGGTTCCGCCGCCCCTGTTCCCAACGTATGTGGTGGCGACTCCCGGTGTGGTTGGCCCGGCTGTGAACCCGGTGGTGAACAATCAGGCCTGTACATCGGGCTGGTTTTTCGCTCAGCCAGTCGTGACATCAACCTGCCCCTTTAATGAAGCGCTGTCCAGCGCAGCAGCCTATCAGCAGTATCAACAGGGGTTCATGATCTGGGTTGGCCAGCAAGACTCAATCTACACCGTTTATGACAGCGCCGAACAACCGCGCTGGCAGGTGTTCAAGGACGATTACGAAGATGGCATGATGGAGATCGACCACGCACTGTCGATGCTGGCGCCGCCCTACACCTGGCAGCCACGGCGTGGTTTTGGCCTGATCTGGCGGGAAAACCCGACCGTGCGCGAACGTCTGGGCTGGGCCGTGCGCGAGTGGGAAGAACCTTACGATGCCAGGGTACAGATTGGCGCTGACGGCAGCATCTTTCTTGCTGAACCGCGGGGTGGTATCATTGCCCTGCAACCTGGGGGCCGTGACTGGGATCGTTATACCGGCTCCTGAACATGCGCTCGCGCTGTCGATTGATCTTATATCCCACAAATAAGGCTGGCGAGGCTGTATGACAAAGCGCATCGGAATATTAACCGGGGGAGGCGATGCCCCCGGTCTCAATGCTGTGATTCGCGGCGTGGTTCTGACAGCTACGCGACGCTATGGATGGGATGTGGTGGGTATCTTGCAGGGGTTTGACGGTCTGTATGCCGGGCTGCCTGCGGTCCCTTTAAAAGAAGAGAACGTACGAGACCTGCTGGTCCGTGGTGGGACGATCCTCGGGGCCGCCAATCGGGGTAATCCATTCGCTTCACGGGTGACCGCGCCTGACGGAACGGTGACCATCGAAGATGTATCGCAGGATGCACTGGAACGGATGGCGGCGTTTGAACTGGATGCCCTGATCGTGGCCGGTGGTGATGGCACGATGGCGATTGCGCAGCGTCTGGTTCAACTGGGCGCACCGATTGTGGGTGTGCCAAAGACGATTGATAATGACCTGAGCGAAACTGATGTGACATTTGGTTTCGATACCGCGATTGATACAGCCACCGAAGCACTGGACAAATTACAAACGACGGCGGAAAGTCATCACCGGGCGATGGTACTGGAAGTGATGGGCCGTCATGCCGGGTGGATTGCGCTTGTTGCCGGGGTGGCCGGTGGCGCAGACGCGATCCTGATCCCGGAAATTCCATTTGATATTGAAGTAGTTTGCCAGAAAATACGCAGCCTGCAGGCATCAGGGCGGCACTACAGCCTGATTGTGGTCGCGGAAGGCGCGGCACCGGTCGATGGCGAGCAGTTGTACTACATTCAAAGCGAAATGGGCCGTGAGGGCCGGTTGGGCGGTATGGGGCATCTGGTCGGTAACCTGCTGGCGGATTGTGTGGGTGCCGAGGTGCGCGTCACAGTGCTGGGGCATGTGCAGCGGGGCGGTCAGCCGACCTCGCGTGATCGCTGGTTGGCAACCCGTTTCGGCTCGGCTGCGGTCCATCTGGTGGCACAGGAGCGATGGGGGCACATGGTTGCCTTGCAGGGCACACAGATGGTCAACGTCCCGATGGAGGAAGCGCTGCATACCAAGAAAGTAGACCCGGAAGGGGATATGGTGCAAATGGCTCGTGACCTGGGGATAGTATTTGGATGACTGCTCACGTGAAGACCAAACCACATCTGCGACCGGTGCGCCGTGGGCGGCGTGGGCGACTGCTGCCTCTGTTGTTCGTCATTCTGTTCCCGATGATGTTGTGCTGCGGGCTGTCGTTTCTGTTTGCGCCGCATACGGATATTCTGGTGCTGGGTGTAGACAGCCGCGACGGTGAAGGCTGGGTTGCGCGGGCGGACAGCGTAATGTTGGTCGGGGTTGATCCGCGACGGTTCGGCGTCACGATGATGTCGATCCCCCGCGACCTGTCCATCGACGTGCCGGGCTACGGCATCCAGCGCGTTAACACCGTCAATATGCTTGGCGAGATGGAAGAACCGGGGTATGGGCCTGATCTGACGAAAGCCGGGATTGCCCAGAGTTTTGGCGTCACCCCCGAACGTTATGTGCGGCTGGACTTTAACGGATTTGTCCGCTTGATTGATGCTGTTGGCGGGGTCACGATCAACGTGGAGCGGGCGATTGTGGATTATGCCTATCCGACAGCAGATGGCGGCACCATGACGGTTGAGTTTCAGACCGGTTCGCAGCACATGGATGGCGAACGGGCGCTGATCTATGCACGCACCCGTCATGCCGATGATGATTATATGCGGGCATCGCGCCAGCAGCAGGTGGTGTCTGCGCTGCTGGGCAAGATGATCGTCCCGGTGTATTGGCCGGCGGTTGCCGGGGCATTGGCCCAGACCGTCGACACGGACCTGAACCTGTGGGATATTGTTACGCTGGCACCGCCCATCCTGATTGGCGGTTCGCGGGGCGAGCGTCTGGTGATTGACCGGGGTTACATCACCACGACGGCCAATGGGGTGGCGGTTCCGGATTACGAGCTAATTGGCCCGTGGCTCGACGCGTATTTCGAATAGCGGTCTAGCGTACCGGCGGCTTCTCCTGCATCAGCCGATTGTAGCAACCTTCCCACAAGCTCGGTTTGCGCATGAATTTGTTGATGGTGATGTCGCTGAAATAGGGGAACAGGCGTACCATCATATCGGGCAAACGCTGCCATTCATCGTCAAACACCAGGCTCTGCAACTCATCCGCCATATCGCCGGTCCAATGCCAGCGCTGGCGAAACTCCTCGGCTTTCATCCAGTAGTCACGCTTTTCCCAGGCTTGGGCCGACGAGTCGATCCCCTCGTCTATTTCGCGGAGGCAGTAGACCAGAAGGGCGACCATATCACGGGTTTCATCGGTGACGCTGTCCTGCTGGCTGAGGCGGCGCAGCACTTCGGCGCAGGTACGCATGTGCTGGGACCGCTTTTTGCCGGAGCTATCCGTGTTGATTACTCGACTCATGCGAAATCTCGTTCCTGTCTGTCAGCTTACGGTGTATAGGGGCGGATGCCCTTGTAGATTCGGCTGCTGCTAAAGGTCTTCAAGATAGTACCCGCGCTGCGCCCCGTCTTTTCGGCCAGTTCTCTGGGGCTGAGCGGTACGTTGCCGTTTGCCAGAAAGACACGAAACACGCTGTCGACCAGCGAAGTTTGCGGGTTAATGAAATTCGGATCTTCGGCAGCCCTGCGGATGGCGACGCGCAGTTCATCAAGCTGCGAAACCTCGCCGGTTTCGGGGTCGATATAGTCGATCACACTGCCGGCTTCGGTCACGCTCAAACGGTCACGCTGTTCGGGCAAGACGTGGCTGAGCAGGTAGGTGCGCAGGTCTTCATCGCTGCGGTCCCACCACGAATAATCAATATAAAACTGTGTATCCAGTGTGGGTTTGATGAGAATGCTGGGTTTGTTGCCAACCATATGAGCTTCTCCTAATTGTCCCTGAGTTTCCAGTAATGTCCACCCACATTCTGAAAGTCCAGATTAGCAACCAGGGTGCCCAGGATGGGGCCCGGTGGAGAGCGGCGGATGACATTGACCGCGCTGTAAATCGTTTTGGCATGGACGGTGCCCTGTGGGGACATGCGGGCCAGGGCAGAAATAATGTTCTGGATAATGGATGCAAGCGGTTTCTTGTGTTGACGGGTGGTTTCGAAAAGCGCGTCAACCGCATCGAGATCATCAGCACCGAGCAGCATCAGATCATCATAATCCGCACCAATCGACCGGCGATCTTCTTCGAAGGTGACCTGGTTCTTAACCGGCACGATCAGGCGTACCCATTCGGTACGGGGCCGGTAGGCGTTGAAGTCGATGACAATCTTGCCCGGTTCTTCGCCGGCTGTCGCGGTGATAAATGCGCCGACGGGCAGGCGGTGTTTACGATAGAACTTGTTTAGCCCAAAGATATAGCGATCTTTGCGGACGACCCAACCCGGATATTCCTCGCCGTCCTGACCATCGACCAGCGTGACGTAGGTGCGCAGCGTCTGCTGGGCAGTCGGGAACACCTGACGCATGGCTGCATTAAGTGGCAGCGTGCCGACCCGCCGGTGCGGGTAGGTCAGTGTGATTACGGGCCTTATTTCATCATCCTCAAAGAGTTCGGCAGGCGAGAGTTCGTCGTCGATCTCGCGTTCAAGCTGAAGCATCTCTTCATCCAGCAAAGCCGGTTCGTATGGAATGGGGTCATATGCCAGCAGCATCGGTGTCTGCTGAACTTCAGCCGGTTCCAGCCGGGCGAGATACCACAAGACAACGCCTTTTGGTCCAACTTCATCAAAACGGCTGTCTTCATTTAATACGTAGTTGAGCGAAAATTCCTGAAGTTCTGGCGAACCGGAATCCAGCCCGCCAATTTCATCCAGAATGGCACGGGTCGAAAGTGGACCACCGCCATTGATGTCGAGAATCGCCTCGGCCAGATGCAGGTGGCCGACATTCACCTCAACGATCAGATCGATGAGAAACCACTTTCCGCTGACCTGGACCAGCGAATCGGATTCGTAGAGCTTACTTTCGAGCGTGTAGAGAATATCGTCCGCCCCGCTAGCCATCACCTCGTCGACGGTCAGGTTATTGCCGTAGAAGGTTGCCGCTTCGTCTTCTTCTTCGGTCCGGCTGAGCGCGTGCGGCGCGGTCAGTTCGGCGGCGAACTCGCGCACCTTTTTTGCGCCGACACTACCGTTATCATCTTCAAATTCAACCTGGATCACCGCAAACGGTTCGTAGTCCGGGTTGCTGCCCGGTCGGGTATCGACGACGATACCGGACGCAAAGTCGAGGGCAGGGAAGATGATGCGCTGCCCAACCTCATAATTCTCAGGCGGGTTATAGAAGCGGGCATCCTTATATTGTTCCTGCATCGCCGCCGCTTCCTGGGCAAGTTGTTCCTCGATGAGGTGATGGGCAATCTGTTCCGTACTGAGGGGTTTCTCGTTTTCGATTAAGAGACTGGTGATAAACTCGATATCATCCTGATCAACTTGAAAATTGCGCACCCAATGATGAGCTGGCATTACGCCTCCAGCTTAAGAATAACAAAGTCAGGGGAGAAAAAATGCAGTCAGATTATTGCAAACTGAATAAAAATTATACTTTAATTCCAGGCGCCGTTCAAGCGTCGGGTTGACCGCCTATCATGCGTCATGTATACTAGCCTCTCCTAATATTCGGCAATAAAACTCGACTTGTATGAGGTGAAAAGAGAATGTCAACCAAGCGTACCTGGCAGCCGAAGATCAGGCGACGTAAGCGTGTACACGGCTTTCGTGCGCGTATGCAAACCAAAAACGGACGTAAGGTTTTGCAGACCCGGCGCAAGCGCGGCCGTCATCAGCTTACGGTTACGCCGAATCACGTCAAGAAGGTGAACTGGAAAGCCTGAGCCCCGGTATGGAACGTCGTTTGCGCCTGCGCGCGCCGGCAGATTTCGAGCGGATGCGGCGGCAGGGCAGAAAGTTCCAACATGCGTTGTTCATGCTCAGTGTATTGCCCAATGACCTGGCGCATAACCGCTATGGCATTGTAACCAGCAAAAGAATTGGTAAGGCGGTGGTGCGGAATCGCTCTCGCCGCCTTCTGCGTGAAGTGTTAAGATCATTTCATCCTGACCTGAAACCCGGTTATGACGTTGTAGTGATTGCACGACCCGCCATTGTGGGGCAACCATTTTGGGCTGTTCAACGTATAATGAATGAGTTGATAGCGCAGGCTGGCCTGCTTAAATTGGAAAGTGATCAGGTGTGAAGGCTCTGGCGTTAGGGATGATTCGATTTTACAAGCGATTTTTATCGCCAGCTTTGCCCACGGGGTGTCGCTTTCATCCAACATGTTCAGTGTATACCTATGAAGCAATTGAGAGATACGGGGTGATACGGGGTGGCTGGATGGGAGCCAAGCGGATTGCGCGCTGCCATCCGTTTCATCCGGGCGGCTATGACCCTGTCCCCGATCTAGAGGAGTAAGTGATTGAATAGTATACGGATGCTCGCACGGCACCGGCTGGCGGGCGCTGCGATTCTGGCGGGTGTACTGGCAGCGGCCTGTGTGCCGATTCGACAGGAAGCCTCCTGGCCCGCACTCAGTCTTATCGGCGACGATCAAAACATTGTGATTGCATATAATGATCGTGTCGTCATGGTGGACCCCGACGATGGAACCCCTGTAAAATTACGGAACGCGGATGGCGAGATTCGGGTTGATGAAGAAGGCCGTCCACGTGTCTGGCAGTTCACCGGCCCCGAAGGGACCATGACCCAGTTTTATTCATCCCCCGTAGAACTATCAACTGACAAACTGCTGATCGCCTCGTACAACGAGCGGCTGTTTGAAGTTGGTCTGGCGACGGCACGTGCCGACGGGGATGTCGATGGCGAAGAAGTGCAGGGTCAGATTATTGCCAATCCGGTCATCGCGGACGATCTGTTATATGTCGGGTTTGGTGAGCGTGACCTGGTGGCGTTGGGCAGGGATGACCGGCTGGAACGCTGGCGTGTTGAAACCAGTCAGGGGGTGTGGTCAGAGCCGTTGATTATTGACGACGTGCTGTATTTCACCTCGCTGGATCATTTCCTCTATGCGGTTGATCCGGTTAATGGGGATCTGATCTGGAAGCTGGACCTGGGCGGCGCTGCCGCCGAAGCACCGGTGTATCATGAGGGTCGGCTTTACATTGGCTCTTTTGCCCGCAAGATATTCGAAATTTCGACGGATGGCGAAATCCTGTCAGAATATGCCACCGACGACTGGGTGTGGAGTACACCTCGGATTGTTGATGGTGTGCTTTACGCTGGCGACCTGAGCGGCATGGTCTATGCAATTGACATTGGTGATGGTGGTTTGAATCCGATCTGGCAGGCAAAGGCCTCGGACCGGGCTGTTCGTACGACGCCGCTGGTGGTCAATGAGTATGTGATTGTGGGGTCGCGCGATCAGAAAGTCTATTGGCTGAGCCGCGAAGATGGCAGTACCTTCTTCTCGCGCGAAGTTGGGGGAGAAGTGCTTTCGGGGCCACTCCTGATTGAACCCGGCGATACGGATGATACCGCTGAGTCACTGGTTGTTGTGGGCACACCGACCCATGATGAACTGCTGGTGGCTTTTGGCCTGCAAAATGGCGAGCGGGTCTGGACGTATCCGAATGAGTAAGCAGGGAGAGTCGAGGAGTAATCGTTCATGTGGGATCTAATTCTCAATCCATTTATTACGCTGCTCACCCTGTTATATTCAATACTGGGTCAGAATGTCGTGCTGGCGATTGTTGTCTTCACGATCCTCATTCGTGTAGCGATTCTGCCGCTTACGGCACAGCAGCAGCGCTCATCGAAGCGCATGCAGGAATTGCAGCCGGAACTGAAGAAACTGCAAGAGAAGCACAAGAATGACCGGGAGAAGCTGGCGCAGGAGCAAATGGCGCTCTACAAAGAGCACGGCGTCAACCCGTTTGGCGGGTGTTTGCCGCTGCTGATTCAGTTTCCGATTTTGATCGGGCTGTATCAGGCCATTATCCATACCCTGGCTGCCACGCCGTTTCAACTGCTGGATCTGTCGGGCCGTTTCCTGATCCCTGGTTTGGACGCGATGGTGCCACTGAACAATATGTGGCTGGGGATGGACCTGACCAAAGCGCCGACCGCCAACCCAACCTGGGCTTTGGTGCTGCCAGCACTGGTGCTGGTGACGACCTGGGCGCAGTCGAAGCTTACGGTTCCCGCGACGCCACCATCAACCAACGATGATGGCAAGCCTAATCAGGCGCAGGCCATGACACAGTCGATGACGACGATCATGCCGCTTATGTTCGGGTTCTTCTCGCTCCAGTTTTCGGTGGGCCTGTCGATTTACTTTGTCGTGTCCAACCTGATTGGTATTGTGCAGTACAGCATGATGGGGCAGTCAAAGCTGAAATTGGGTAAACTCATTGGCCGAGGTGGGGATGAGGAAAAACCAGCGACAGCGCGTACCAGCGTGGTAAAAGATACGCGGGACGCCGCGCAATCGTCTCAGAATGGCAAGAGCACCGATAAGCCCCGGACCAAGACGAAGACGAAAGAAAAAAATAAGTAAGCGCGCAGTGGGTGCGCGATTTATTCAAGTTAAGGATATGCCTATGAACTCGGGACGTTCGATAGAGGCGACGGGGGAAGACGTCGAAAAAGCAATTGCAGCCGGGCTGGCCGAACTGGGTGCTGGCCCTGGTGATGTGATTGTTGAAGTGCTGGAAGAACCATCGCGGGGGATGTTTGGTCTGGGCTCGCGTCCGGCCCGTGTTCGCTTGCAACTGCTGGTGGTGTCTGCACCCCCCAGCGAAGAACCAGCCCCGCCTGCACCTGCCCCGGTAGAGGCCAAACCTGCTCCTCAAGAGACAAAGGCTGCCCCGAAGCCGGTGGTAGAACCGGATGATGACGAAGACGATGATGTCTTTTTGGGGGACGTGGCGGAAGAATATGATGGCCCGCTGGACGAAGATGCCGAAGTGGGCAAGGTCGTTCTGACGGAGCTGCTGGAAAAAATGTCGGTTCGCGCTATGGTTATCGTCCGGCGTGCCCAGAGCGGTGAGGACGGTGAAAATGTGCCGTGGCTGCTGGATGTGGCTGGCAACAATGACTTGAGTATGCTGATCGGACGGCGTGGCGAAACCCTGGCGTCGCTGCAATATGTGACGCGGTTGATCACCAGCCGCGAACTGCAACGGCGCGCCAACATCATTGTGGATGTGTCGGGGTATAAGGCCCGGCGCACCAGTAAGCTGAACGAACTGGCTCAGCGGATGGCGAACCAGGCTGCGGAACAGCAGCGTACGGTGACGCTAGAGCCGATGCCCCCCTATGAGCGACGCATCGTTCATCTGGCCCTGCGCAACCGGGAAGACGTTACCACCCGTAGTGTAGGCGAGGGCTCAGGGCGCAAAGTCACCATCGTGCCGAAGTAGCCAATGACCCTGAGTTATCTTCTCATTGGACATATCACCGCAGACCTCACACCCGAAGGAGGCAGGCGGTTGGGCGGGACGGTATCGTACGCGACACCTGTGGCTCATGCTTTTGGCCATGATGTGCGCGTGTTAACCAGTGCCGCTGAAAACGAACCGCTGCTGGCGGGCATTGAGCCTTTCATCAATGAAAAGGTTGTTCTGCCAGCAGAGTCGACCAGTACCTTTGAAAATCTGTATGATAATCACGGCCACCGCACCCAGTATATTCGGGGTGTGGCTGCGCCGATTACAGTTGCCGATGTGCCAGACGACTGGAAAGATACGCCGCTGGTGCATCTTGCCCCGCTGACTGGCGAAGTGGACCCGAATCTGGCGCACTTGTTCAAAAATTCCACCGTGCTGCTGACCTTGCAAGGCTGGCTGCGGCGCTGGGGCGCGGACGGACGGGTGTACTTTAAGCGCTGGTTCGATGCGGACGTGCTGAAGGACATCGATATTGTGGTGTTCAGCGAGGAAGATATCGCTGAAGCGCCGGACCTCGAAGCGGCATTTGCAGGTGCAGTGCCGCATTTGTTTGTGACACGGGCAGAGCGTGGTGGCACTTACTATTACAAAGGCCAGCCGCATGCGTATACCACCCCGCAGTTCGAGGAAGTCAATTCGACTGGCGCTGGCGATGTTTTTGCCGGAGCGGTGTTGTCTGCCATGACCCAGCTGGATGGCGACATGCTGGCGGTGGCGCAGGTGGCGGCGTATCTGGGAGCAACAGCCATCACACGCCCCTGGCTGGAAGGCGTGCCCACGCCTGAAGAAGTGCAAACAGCGCTGACATTGGTGCGGAAAACAAAAATATGAGCGTGATTGAGCGTATCCTGTATAACGGTCATATCATCACCCTGGACCCGGCACAACCGGTGGTGTCGGCGCTGGCAATCGTGGGCGAACGCATTGTCGCACTTGGCGCTGACGAGGATGTGCTGGCGCTGGCGGGGCCGGGCACGAGGCGCGAAAACCTTGAAGGTCATGTTGTTATCCCTGGCCTGACGGATGCGCACATTCATTGGGCGATGACGGCACAGGAACTTCAGTGGGTGGATGTGTTCGAAGTGCCCTCGAAGTCGATCGTGCTGGAGCGAGTTGCGGAGCGTGCGAGCAGTACCGAGCCGGGCGAATGGATTCGTGGGTCGGGCTGGTCGCAGGATTTCTGGCCGGAACCTGTCTTCCCAACGGCAGCGGACCTGGATGCAGTTGCTCCACACAATCCGGTGCTGCTGCGGGCCAAAAGTGGTCACGCGGCGTGGGTGAACAGTGCGGCGCTGAAACGCTGCGGCGTCAACAGCAACACGCCTGATCCCAAAGGTGGGCAGATTCAGCGGGATGCCAGTGGTCAGCCGACCGGGATTCTGTTCGAAACTGCGATTGATCTGGTGCGTAGTCAGGTGCCGGACCCAACGCCAGAGCAACTGGCCGATCAAATGGCGGAAGCGCAGAAGCTGGCATTAAAATCCGGCCTGACAGGTATTCATGACTTTGACGGACCAGATTGCTTGCGGGCGCTGCAAATCCTGCGCGAACGGGGCGGGCTGGGGCTGCGCGTTGTCAAAAATGTGAACAAGGAATGGATCGACGCGCTGCTGACGACCGGGCTGCGACACGGCTTTGGCGACGACTGGATTCGCATTGGCGCGCAAAAGATTTTTGCCGATGGCGCGTTAGGGCCGCGGACGGCCTATATGATCGACCCCTATGAAGGTGAACCCGATAACTACGGCATTTCTGTAGTCGATAAAGAGGAAATGCAGGAACTGGTCAGCCGCGCCAGCGCTGCGGGGATGCCGTCGACCATCCACGCGATCGGTGACCGTGCGGTGCATGACGTGCTCGATGTGTTTGAAGCGGCTCGACGCGAAGAAGCGGAGCGCGGTGAAGCGCGAACGACCCGTCGCCATCGTATTGAGCATGTACAGATTATTCATCCGGACGATATCCACCGGTTGGCGCAGCTGGATGTTATTGCGTCGATGCAGCCGATTCACGCCACGTCCGACTATCTGGCATCCGAGCGTAGTTGGGGTGCGCGCAGCCGCTGGGCGTACAATATTCGCCTGCAAATCGACCAGGGAGCACGTATTGCGCTAGGCACGGACTCGCCGGTCGAACCCTTCCAGCCCATGAACAGTATTTATGCGGCGGTCACGCGTCGCAGACCGGATGGTTCGCCGGGACCGGATGGCTGGTATCCGGAACTGCGGCTGACGATGGACGAAACGCTGCGTGGTTTTACGGCAGGCCCGGCCTATGCCGCCAGTATGGAAAATCGACTGGGCAAACTGGCCCCCGGCTATCTGGCTGATCTGGTCCTGCTGGATCGCAACCTGTACAAGATCGCGCCGGATGAAATTCTGGATACGCAGATTCTCGGTACGATGGTTGGCGGGCAGTGGCGCTATGGTCTTCTGCTATAAACATAGCGGATGTTGTTCTGCGGCCCGGCATCGGATGGTCAGATAATCAGCGGTACAATGGAGACGGCAGCAGCGCCGTCTTTTTATTTGGCAAGAGAGGAGCATGAAAGCGATGGCGGATTCTCGTTTGGAGCGTATGGCCGATGTGCTGGTGAATTACTCGGTGGCGGTGCAGCCAGGGGAGTGGGTGGCATTACGCGGCGATGCGGTGGCCCTGCCAGCCATGCAGGCGATCTTTGCGGCGGTGCTGAAGGCCGGTGGCAACCCAACGCTGATGTTGAGCGATGAGGCGATGACGCGGTCCTATCTGCGCGGCGCGAATGATGATCAACTGACGTGGGTTAATCCCATGCAGAAGCTGACCTATGAAAAAGTGGACACGCTGATCAATGTGCTCGGCAGCCACAACACGCGCTCGATGACGGGCATTGACCCCAAGCGGTTGCAGCAGCGCCAGCGAGCTAATCGCGAGTTGAGTGAAATTTTCCGGCAGCGTGATGGTGAAGGCAGCCTGAAGTGGACGGTTACGCAGTATCCGACCCACGCCGACGCGCAGGAAGCCAACATGAGTCTGGAAGAATATGAGGATTTTGTCTATGGTGCGATGCTGCTGGATCAGGATGACCCGGTAGCCGAGTGGCGTAAGCTGGCGGCCATGCAGCAAAAGAAAATCGACTGGCTGAAAGGCAAGCAGCAGGTGACGCTGCAAGGGCCGAACATCGACCTGAGCCTGTCGATTGACGGACGGGTGTTCATCAATGCCGATGGCACCAAGAATTTCCCGGACGGCGAGATTTTCACCGGACCGGTAGAGGACTCCGTTAATGGCTGGGTGCGCTTTAGTTATCCGTCGATTGTGGGTGGACGCGCCGTATCGGGTATTGAACTGCGGTTCGAGAACGGCAAGGTCGTCGAGGCCAGCGCCGAACAAAACGAAGACCTGTTGTATGCGCAGCTTGACGCCGACGAAGGATCGCGGACGCTGGGTGAGTTTGCCATCAGCACGAACTTTGGCATTCAGCAGTTTACGGGCAATATCCTGTTTGACGAGAAAATTGGCGGCACCGTGCACATGGCAATCGGCAGCGGTTACGCCGAAACCGGCAGCCAGAACACGAGCGCTGTACACTGGGATATGATTTGTGATATGCGCCAGGACAGTACCATTCGCGTGGATGGCGACTTGTTTTATGAAAATGGCGCTTTTGTAATCGAGGAGGCATAACATGGCAGATGTGAGATTGCAGCGGCTAGCGAATGTGCTGGTCAATTATTCGACGGAAGTGCAGCCGGGCGAGTGGGTCGGCGTTCTGGGTGATGTGGCGGCGCTGCCGGCACTGCGCGAGGTGTATGCCGCCGTGATCAAAGCCGGAGGCTACCCCAGCCTGATGCTGAGCGATGAGTACATGTCGCGTCTGCTGCTGCGCGAAGGCAGCGATGACCAGCTTGAATGGCTGGACCCGTCGCACACGCTGTACTACGAACAGGCAGATGTCTATATTCGTGTGAATGCGACCAGCAATACCCGCGCCATGACCGGCATCTCGGGCAAGCGAACGCAGCGGTATAGCTCGGCTCATCGCAGCTGGCTGGATACGCGCCTGTCCCGTGCGGCAGAGGGCAAGATGAAATGGGTGGGCACACAGGTGCCATCCGAAGCCAGCGCACAGGAAGCCAACATGAGCCTTGAGGAATACGAAGCATTTGTCTTTGGCGCGACATTCTGCGATCAGGAAGACCCGGTGGCGGAGTGGCGCAAGATCAGTGCGATGCAGCAGAAAAAGGTCGATTGGCTGGCGGGGAAGAAGCATGTGAAGCTACAAGGTCCGAATGTCGATCTGCAACTGTCGATTGATGGCCGGACGTTCATCAACAGCGACGGCCACAAGAACATGCCCAGCGGCGAGATTTTCACCGGCCCGGTGGAAGAGTCGGTCAATGGCTGGATTCGCTTCGATTATCCGTCGATTGTCAGCGGGCGGGCGGTGAAGGGCATTGAACTGCGCTTCGAGAATGGCAAAGTGGTGGAAGCCAGCGCCGAGGAAAACGACGAACTGCTTCAGGCACAGCTCGACACGGATGCCGGGTCACGTTATCTCGGCGAATTTGCCATAGGCACGAACTTCGGTATCCAGCAGTTTACCGGCAGCATCCTGTTTGATGAAAAAATCGGCGGGACGGTTCATGTCGCGATTGGCACCGGTTATCCCGAAACCGGCAGCAAGAATCGCAGCGCCGTACACTGGGACATGATCTGCGACATGCGCAATGACAGCGAAATCCATGTCGATGATGAACTGTTCTACCGCAACGGGGAGTTCGTGGTTTAGGGCTGATTCAACGCAAAGTCGCCAGAAATCATCAAGCGAAATTATTCATGTGCAGCAATCTGCATCCGCTCGTGAATACGCTGCTGATCGTCAGCAGAATAGGTTTCAAAGCGTACCGGAACCTGTTCATAATCGACCAGACGTGTGCTGTAGTAGCGGTTGCGTGAGAAGGTGATGTTATAGGCGGCTCCAAAATCAAGCGTTATGGCGTCGCTTTTGGCAAGCGGAATACGCACACGTGGAATCGGATCATTGACGTAAAAACCGTACACCTCGGTTTCGCCTTCTGATACGTTCGGGTGCGGATTGCTGACCAGAATTGTATAGGCATACGCGCCTGTTTCGTGGTCAGGGTAGCTCTTTAATCCCCAGACTGGCGAACGCGATTCGTGCAGATAATCAATCTCGACGAGGTTGATGCCGCTGTCCAGCGTTTCGTTCCGCTTGGCGATGTACTGTGGATAGTGGGAACCGCCGGGTTTGTTGCCCGGTGACAGCAGCTCGATGCGTGTGACCGGGATCTCGCTGTTATGGACTTCAGCGTGGTAAATTACCAGGGCGGTAAGGGGATCCTCTTCAAATACCGTTTTGACAATCGGCAGCGTCAGGGCAGGCGCATCAGCTGTAATTCCAGATTCCAGTGTCCGTGAAGGGCGATCCTGATAAATGCTGAGATCAGGTCGGGTTCGGCTGATACTTTTCTCTTCAGTTTCGATGTTGAACGTACTTAATTGGAGTGATTTTTCATTGAGCACGTAGTAGCCATCGGGCAGCAGCGTATCGATGGCTTCCATCAGGTGAGTGATGTGGGCTGCATGAAAACTTTCCCATCCACCACCCGGGCTTTGTAAGGCGCTGTGCAAATGGGCGTTGATACCTTTATAGAGGTTATTCCGTAGATGAATGGGCATATGACTTTACCAATAGGGCGCACCGTCATGCGCCCCTGCACGTATCGGTTAAGCGTATTATACCCTAGTTGAACAGCAGGCTTTCCTGCCCTTCGCGGTCGACAAGTGAGCCGCGCAGTTCCATGATCTGGTCACGCAGCACCGCCGCTTTCTCGAACTCTAACTGCTGGGCAGCGGTCTTCATCTCCTGCTCCAGCTCCTTGATCAGGCGATGTACCTCATCTTTGGGCAGATCGGCCAGCGCAACCCCGTCGGCAATGCCTGCTTCGACTTTCTGGTCCTCGTGGACCATGGTGCGTACACGGTCGGTCAGGTCACGTACCTGTTTGACAATCGACCGAGGTTCGATGCCATGCGCGGTGTTATGCGCTTCCTGGACGGCGCGGCGGCGGTTGGTTTCGCTGATCGCCCGTTCCATCGATGGTGTCATCTTGTTGGCATACATGATGACCTTGCCTTCGACATGGCGGGCGGCGCGGCCAATGTTCTGGATCAGCGCCTGTTCGGAGCGCAGGAAGCCTTCTTTATCCGCATCGAGGATGGCAACCAGCGAGACTTCCGGCAGGTCAATGCCTTCGCGCAGCAGGTTAATGCCGACGATCACGTCATATATGCCCATGCGCAGATCACGCAGGATTTCGACTCGTTCGATGGTCTCGATCTCGGCGTGCAGGTAATGGGCGCGCACACCCATTTCGATCAGATACTGCGACAGGTCTTCGGACATACGCTGGGTCAGGGTGGTGATGAGCGCACGCTGGCCTTTCTTCACGCGCTGCGTCACTTCTTGCAACAGGTCGTCGATCTGACCTTCGACCGGGCGCACCTCGACTTCGGGGTCGAGAATACCGGTCGGGCGGATAATCTGCTGCACAACCGCCTCGCTGATCTCACGCTCGTAGGGGCCGGGGGTCGCGGACGTGTAGATGGTCTGGCCCATCCGCTTCTCAAATTCCTCGAACTTGAGGGGGCGGTTGTCAAACGCACTGGGCAGGCGGAAGCCAAAATCCACCAGCGTGACCTTACGCGCCCGATCACCGTTATACATGCCGCGAACCTGCGGGACGGTCATGTGGCTTTCGTCGATGACCAGCATGTAGTCATCCGGGAAATAATCGATCAGCGTAAATGGCGGGCTGCCGGGCGCACGCTGATCGAGATGCCGCGAGTAATTTTCGATGCCGCTGGTAAAGCCCACTTCACGGATCATCTCAATATCGTAGTTGACCCGCTGTTCGAGCCGCTGCGCTTCCACCAATTTCTCCTGAGAGCGTAAGAACGCCAGCTGCTCATCCAGTTCTTTCTGGATGTCTGTCAGGGCCTGACGCGTCTTTGCTTCATCGGTGACGTACTCACGCGCCGGATAGATGACGGCCATCGGATGTTCGGCCAGAATCTCACCGGTCAGCGGATCGAACTCGACAATTCGTTCGATCTCATCGCCAAAGAGGGTAATACGATAAGCTGTTTCCGCGTACGCCGGAACAATCTCCAGTGTGTCGCCCCGCGCCCGAAAGGTGCCGCGTCGCAGGTCCATGTCGTTGCGGCTGTACTGGATGGTAACCAGCTTGCGCAGGATGGTGTCGCGCCGGATCGTATCGCCAACCTTTAATTCGACAATGGACTTTTTCCATGCCGACGGATCACCAATACCGTAGATACACGAGACAGAAGCCACGACGATCACATCGCGCCGGTAATTGAGCGCCGCTGACGCCGAAAGTCGCAGTCGTTCGATATGGTCGTTGATTTCGGTCTGCTTCTCGATATACAGGTCATGCTTCGGCACATAGGCCTCTGGCTGATAGTAGTCGTAGTAGCTGACGAAGTATTCAACGGCGTTGCGCGGGAACAACTCTTTAAATTCCGAATAGAGCTGGGCGGCAAGTGTCTTGTTATGGGCCATCACCAGCGTGGGCTTCTGCACCTTCTGGATGACCTGTGCAATGGTAAAGGTTTTGCCGGTGCCGGTGGCGCCAAGCAAGGTTTGATGATGCAGACCTTTATCGAGGCCTTCGACCAGCCCGGTGATGGCTTTTGGTTGGTCGCCTGTGGGTTGGAACTCGGAGACGATTTCAAATGGGGGCATGACATCTCCTGTATCAGAACGTCAGTTCGGATGGGAGGTTTATTATAGCGGATTTCCCGTGCCGGGCACAGGCTCATTCTGTGTCTGGACGGATGATTTTGTCGACTTCATCAAGCATGGCAACGAGTACATTATAGATGATGGGGCACAGCGAAGCGCCCTCGATGGTATCGGCCAATGTCCAGCGAAAATCGGGCGTGAAGACCGGGTAGATGCGGCACGATTCCGGGCGCTGGTCATAGATGGAACAAAGCTTGCCTGACAGAAACGCACATGGCTGGCTGCGGAATTTGCCCCATTCACCGGCTTCAGCACCTGCCTGACGGTCGATATATTGGGTCGTTATATGCTCTACAGGGATGTGGACACCGGTGGCCAGCCGCTGCGCATCCGCTTGGGTCAGGTAAACATCGAGCGACCGGCAGCAGTTGGCACACTGTGTACAGTCGATCGCTTCAATAATGGGGGCCGCAATCTGATCCACATATGTGTCCAGGCGGGAGTCGTCAATATCGTCGTCAGCTTCGAGCATGTAACGCATGACTTCGAAGTCGTCATGACGCGCGGCTGCAAGCTGGTTGATCTGGTTGAGGTCGATTATCCAGTCTGGCATAGACAGAACTATACTGGTCGCGTGGCTTAATCGCAATGTTTAAGGAGTTTTATCTTTCTCTTATGAAATGTCTTCGATTACGTATTGACATAGCCAAACCGCACTGATAAGATGTTCCACACATTGCGGGGTAGAGCAGAGGTAGCTCGTCGGGCTCATAACCCGGAGGTCGTCAGTTCGAATCTGGCCCCCGCTATTTTTCGTGGTGATATAGCTCAGCCGGTTAGAGCGGTGCACTCATAATGCACAGGTCGGTAGTTCGAGTCTACCTATCACCACAGTAAAAGGCCTGCTAAGAATAGTGGGCTTTTTTGTTGTTGCGAAACGAACCACTTGCTATAGTTATGGTACTATAGATCGGAGGTTCGTATGATTACACGCGAAACACGAGAACGTGCGCGGTCATTGCGTCGCGAGGGAAAGTCGATAAGAGAAATTACCAAAATACTGGGTGTATCGAAAAGCTCTGTTAGCAACTGGGTTCGAAATATCGAATTAACCGAAGCTCAGATCGAGACATTAAAGGCCAATCAGCGAGGCTACGGCGCGCAAAATTCGGGTGCAAAGATTATCCAACAGCGGGCCAGAGCGAAGCGGCTGGCTTACCAGGAGGCTGGACGTTTGCATGCGCGCACAGGGAGCCGACTTCATTTGTCCGGTTGTATGCTTTATTGGGCAGAGGGAGCGAAGGCACGAAACGCTGTTTACTTTGCCAATTCCGACCCTGACATGATGCTGTTGTTCAAACGGTTTCTTTGTGAAGAATTACGGGTTGTCGAAGCAGATATCCGGCTGCTCATTCATTGTCACACCGATAATAAAACCGAAATTCACCGGATCGAAAATTATTGGCTGAGTTTACTTCAGTTGCCTGCATCGGCGCTGAACAAGACTCAGATCAAGCAAGGTAGCCACACACGAAAAAATATTCTCCCCAATGGAATCTGTAGTTTGCGCGTATTCAATACCGAATTAACCCACCATATCTATGGCGCGATACAGGAATATGGCGGGTTTGATAATCCAGCGTGGCTGTTTTAGAGGATGGCTTCCATTCGCAGCAGATCGTCCCAGGTTTCCCGACGGCGGGTAATCTGCCAGGTTTGACCATCCGGCATGACGGCAACTTCCGGCGGGCGCAGGCGCTGATTGTAATTACTGGCCATGACCATCCCATAAGCCCCGGCGTTGAGGATCGCCAGCGGTTCACCCGGCGACATATCCGGCAGCAGGATGTTGCGGCCCAGCACATCGGCGGTTTCGCACACCGGACCAACCACCTGGGTGGCATAGCGGGTGTCATCCGCCGGTTCGATCAATGGGACAATCTCATGATGCGCCTGATACAGCGCCGGACGGATCAGTTCCGACATGCTGGCATCCGTGATGACAAAGGTCTGTCCAGCTTGTTTCTTGACATACAGCGTGTTGGCCACCAGTATGCCTGCATCCGCGATGATCGAACGGCCCGGCTCCAGCAGGACGGTGTAATCTTTCAAGAGTGGAGCCAGCGTCTGGGCGAAGGCGTCAAAATCCGGTACGGGATCATCCGCTTTATAAGCAACCGGTAAACCACCGCCGATATTGACCGTGCGGATATTGGGGTAGGGCTTGATTAAATCCAGAGCGGCACTGACGGCTTGTCGGGTAGCATCTGTGTCATGGAGCTGGCTGCCGATATGCAGGTGAATGCCCGCAAAAACGACGTTTGGAAAATCAGATTGGCGCGCCAGCAGATCAGCAATGACATCGGCGGTCAGGCCGAATTTGGCGCCACCATGCCCGGTGGCAATGTAGGGGTGGGTACTGGCGCTGATATCCGGGTTAAAGCGCAGCGCAATGTGCGGCGGCAGACAGTCGACCTGTGAGGCGATGCTGTCGATTAACCCGCATTCGGCCACATTCTCGACATTGAACCAGCCCACGTTCTTTTCCAGCGCATAGGCAAGCTCGTCCGGGGTTTTACCGACGCCCGCAAAGACGATATTGCTCGGCGCTGTTCCCGCCAACAATGCCCGGTGAATCTCGCCCGCGCTAACGGCGTCGATGCCTGCCCCACCTTGAACCAGATGACGCAGCAGAGTCAAGTTGGCGTTGGCTTTGGCGCTGTAATGGATGTGAGCATCATAACCAGCGAAGGCCGTCTGGATGCGTTTGAGATTGTGCAGTGCCCGTTTGAGGCTGTAGACGTAAACCGGGCTGCCGACCTGCGCCAGAATTTCCTGAACGGGAACCGCGTCACAGTGGAGGCTGCCGTTAATATAGTGAATGGAGTCGTTGAGCATGCTGTATCTTTACCGGTAGGGTCGCAAATTCGCTGGCTCGGGCGAGCGCATCGCCCCGTCAAGCGGGTGAATTTTGCCTGAACCAGCGGCATGAATTGTACCAGATTATGAGTCAGGCATGATGAGTTTGACCCATAAACTTGTATTTATCATACGTAATTTTGGTAAACTAGATAGGTCTAGTGAGGATTGTGCCGGGCACAAAGGCGCGGTATGCTCTTATCAAATCATTTACCTTAAGGAACTGTGCAGGTGGTTGCCGAGAATCTTGATCAGACAGGTACGAAACTGGCGACGGATTATGAAACGTTACGCCGCCGGGAGTATGAGCTGATTACCAATCTGTTGGAAGTGCTGCCCCGTGTCGATAATCTGGGCGAAGATCAACTGGCCCGTATGCGCGATGCGCTCTTTCATGCAGATAATCCCTACTTGATGGTATTTGTCGGACCATTTAGTTCGGGCAAGTCGAGTATTATTAACGCCCTGATGGGTAAACCAGACCTGATGTCTGTGGGCGTCACACCGACAACCGACCATATCAGTATTTTGCGCTGGGGCGACGAACCGGATCGTATTACATCGGGTGCAGAGGTTGAGTCTGTTTTTTATCCCTCATCGCTTTTGCGCAAAGTCAGCTTTGTCGACACGCCAGGCCTGGAATCCGTCTTCCAGAAACATGAAGAAACGACGACCAATTTCCTGCATCGCAGCGACGTTGTTTTTCTGGTAATGCTGGCGACACAGGCTATGACCGCGCGCAATCTGGAATATTTACAGCGCCTGAAAGAGTACGGCACGAAGGTGATCATCCTGATCAATCAGGTCGATCTGCTGTCTGATGAAGAAGCCAGCACCGTGTACGAGTATGTACGGGCAGAGGCCAAATCGCGGTTGGGGACCGAGCCGGACGTGTGGATGGTATCGGCCAAAAAGGGGTTACAGGCGCAGCGCGATGGCACGCTGGATGAAGGTCTGTGGCATGACAGCGGCCTCGACAAGATTGTCAATTATGTCGATCAGCAGCTTAGTGATGTGGATCGGATGCGGCAGAAACTGCGCACGCCGCTTCAGATTACGCAGAACGTGACCCGATCGGCGCTGAGCGTCATCCGCAAAAATCAGGCGTCGCTCGATCATTACCAGAACATCGCGGACAATATCGAGCAGCAGCTTGCCGCCCAGAAACGCGAACAGGAGCGCATCATCCGCGAAACGACGGACGAAATCGGCACCAAATTTGGCGAGGCCGCTTTGAACGGCTCCGAAGCAATCCGGGACGTCTTTGCTTTTTCGAGGGCTTTAGGGACGTTGTGGCGCGGTCTGTTTGAATTACTGGGTTTGTCCGGCGTACTCAAACGCGGGCGCGGTGGGGCAGGCTACACGCAGTTGATGTTCCAGCGACATCAGGCATTCGAGCCGATCAACGATTTGTCGTCCATTGTGGACAAACTCGGCCCGCGCATGGAAGGCAAAGACATTCAGGACATGGATGATCTGGTGAAGTATGCGCAGCGCGAGATCAAAGACCTGCCACCGGCGATTCGCGAAAAGGTCATTGGCGAGGTCCGTGCCCCGCTGCAATATGACCGGCGCATTCTTCAGCAAACTCGACCGCCGTTGGAAGCTATTGAAAATGAGGCACGCACCGTCGAGACTGAGAAGCTGGACCGTATCCTGCGGAACACCACACTGTACCTGGTTGTATATGAAATTTTGCTGCTGCTGGCAGGCTTGTTCATCGGTCAGGTTTATGTGACGCAGATTGAGTCGCTGCCTTTGTTGATTATTCTGGTGATCGGGCTGGCGGTTCTGGGGCTGGTGTTTATTCCGCTGCGTGGGCGCATGGTGGAGTCGGCCTACACCAACCAGATGCTGGCGCTGCAAAAGCGTTATATTGACGTGGTGCGCGATGCTGCGCAGAAACAGATGGAATATGGCCTGCAACAGCGCCGCGATGTGATTGGCCCGCTCACCCGATTAATTGAAGCCCAGACGACCATTCAGAGGGAACAGGGGCAGAAGCTTCAGGAAGCAGAACGCGAACTGGCTAGTATAGAATCGTCGCTGACATCGCTGGGCAAGAAGAAAATTCTGGGACTTGGATAATGGATAGTGTACAGAGTAGAAACGCATTAACCCTGGAAGGCCCATTAGCGGCGCTGCGCGATTCGGAAATTCGCCTGCTGACTGATATTGCGGAAACGCTGGCCGAAATGGGGGATGACACGGAATCCGACCGGCGGCGTTTGCAGGACGTGGCGGAGGATTTGCGCAACGCCTTTTTTATGGTGGTGATTATTGGCGAGTTCAACGCCGGCAAATCGACTTTTGTCAACGCGCTGCTGGGTGAACCGATGCTGCCGATGGGCATTACGCCAACCACCGAAGCCATTGAACTGATTCGGTATGGTGAAACGCCAGATCGCAAGCCAGTCATGACTCCGGCAGGCGTTCGGGAGTGGGCACATCCGAATACCGGCGCGCAGGGTGTCGCCATTGTGGACACACCGGGGACGGGGTCGGTTTTCCAGAAACATGAGCGTATTGCCAAGGAATTTCTACATCGCAGCGATCTCGTAATCTTTATTATTTCGGCGAAACGTGCCTTTGCCGAAACCGAACGCCTCTACCTTGAGCTGGCAAAGAATTACGGTAAGAAGATTATCCTCGTAGTGAATCAGGCGGATCTGCTGGAACCCGGCGAACAGGTCGAGGTGCGCCGGTTTATCGAACGGCAGGCCGAGGAAATGCTCGATCTGCGTCCGCTGATCTTTATGGTATCTGCCCGGCAGGGACTGGCCGCGTCAACTCAAGACGGCACGACATCTGCTGAGAGTGGTATTGATGCGGTGCGGGCACATCTGCGCGGCGTGTTCAGTGAAGCGCCACCAGCCAAACAGAAACTGCTGTCGCAGCTGGAAATGGCGGAGCATATCGTGCGTCATTACCAGAGCCACATTCAGGGCCGGGCTGATCTGGTCAGCGCCGACACCGGCAAAGTGCGGGACGTACAGCAGGAATTGTCGCAGCAGGCCCTGGGGCTGGATAATCAACTGGCCGAAGCGCGGGCCGAGGTTGACCGGGTCTTCGAGGGAATCCGCCAGCGCGGCATTGATTTTGTGGATGCCAACCTGTCTGTCAAAAAGATTGGACGTGTCCCGCGGCGCGAGGCCTTGCAGGTCGAGTTTCAGGAAAAGGTGATTGGCCGCTCGGTTCGTGATATTGACGAGGCAACGGGCGCTTATATTAACGCGGTGGTCGACCAGAGCCGCCGCTACTGGCGCAGCATCATCGACCGCCTGAACCAGCTTGCTGAATTGGTCGAACAGGAATTGAGCGGGCTGGACGCCGGGGTGTATGCCGAACAGCGGGAAAGCTTGCAGGAAGCGATTCGCATTGCGGAGAGCGAGCTGAAGTCGTATTCAACCGGCAAGGTTGTGGGCGATATTCAAAGCATGTTCGAAACCAATATGAACAACTTCACCACCTGGTCGGCAACGGCAGTGATCGGGCTGGTTGTCGCCCTGCTGGGGATCGGCGCGCCGGGACCGCTAGTGGGGGCAGGGGCGGCGGCGTTGGCGCTGCCTGCGGTGGTGATCGGCGCACCGGCGGCGCTGATTGGCGGTTGGTACGCCGTCCGCTATTATCGCCGCATCACTTCCGAACTGAAGCGTGACTTTAACGCACGCATTGATCAGCTTGAAAGCACGTATCATCAGGCGCTGGATGACCTGACACAGAAGGAACGCAACCGCCTGACTCAGTATGGCAAGCAGGTGCTGACGCCGATCTTCAGCCGCCTCGAAGTTTTGAGCCTGCGCTACACGGCCCAGCAGAATGATTTGCGCGACCATCTGGATCAGATCAAGTCGCTGCGCGATGGCATTTCAGCCGTGAAATAAGAGACATAGTCGTATGAGTCTGCAAACCCAGGCCGAGATTGGTCTGTTATTGATTTTGGCCGCTGCGTTAAGTGCAGCCATTGGGCTGGACCGCGAAGAGCGTGCCCCGGCTGGTTTGCGGACTCATATGCTGGTGGGAATTGGCGCCTGTCTGTTCACGGTGCTGTCGATTCATGCGTTCCCCGGGGGCGACCCCGCCCGTGTTGCTGCCCAGATCGTATCCGGCATCGGCTTCCTCGGCGCGGGAACGATCATGCAGCGCAAAGGGGATGTGCATCATCTGACGACAGCCGCCAGTATCTGGGCGACCGCAGCCGTTGGTATGGCGGTTGGCGCTGGAATATGGTTCCTGGCGATTTTTGCGACGCTGCTGATGTGGGTCGTCTTGCGGTTGATCCGGCGGATGGAACCCTACAAGGTCCGAAAACCAACCGACAAACCCGACTTATAGGCCATGAATGCGCCGCACCGTCGCGATGAGCGGGTCAATCGCGGGCTCGTGCGGGTCGGGTGCCGGGCCGATTGGGTCGCTGACATCGCTGTCGCCAAGCAAGGCATGCGCAACATTGCGGACGCCGTGTGCCAGCACGTCGAGGTTATATCCCCCTTCGAGCACAAAAACGATTTTGCCGTCACACACTTCCTGTGCCATCGCCATCAGCTGCCGGGTCAGGTTGGCGTAACCGGCCAGCGAGAGCTGCATATGCGCCAGAGGGTCATCCCAATGGGCATCGAACCCGGCTGAAACCAGCATCAGCTGTGGCTGATAGCGGCGGGCCAGCGGCCAGATGGCATCCTCATAAATTGAGTTGTAGCTGGTATCGCCATGCCCGGCCCGCAGTGGAATATTGACCGTAAAGCCAGTGCCCGTGCCACGGCCTGTTTCCTGCAAGCTGCCTGTGCCAGGATAAAACGGCGATTGGTGGGTCGAAACGAACAGGGCTTTGGGATCATCATAGAGCATGTCCTGAGTACCATTGCCGTGATGCACATCAAAGTCCACAATCATGACACGCTCCAGATGATGGGCCTGCTGAGCATATTTTGCCGCTATCGCCACATTGCCGAACAGGCAGAAACCCATCGCATTGTCCGCCAGAGCGTGATGGCCGGGGGGGCGCACGACCGCCAGCGCATTATCGGCCCGGTTGCTGAGGACTTCATTGACAGCAGTGACGACACCGCCCACAGCCAGTCGGGCGATGTCCAGCGAGTGGGGGCCAAAGTAAGTATCCGGATTCAACAACACCGTTTCGGGGTGCGATTGCGTCACCCATTGCAGTTTATCGAGATAATGCCGGGTATGTACCGTCAGAATCAGGTCCTGATCCGCTGGTTGAGGGGTAACTGCTTTCATGCGCGCTGTCAGCCCGGCTGAATCCAGCTCTTGCCAGACAGCTTGTATGCGCCCGGCATGTTCCGGGTGGCCTGCGTAAGTATGGTCTGCATAACGAGGGTGGGTGATGTAGGCTGTTGTCACCGTCATTTCCCAATTTTGTATAATGAATAACGTAGATTGTGAACATAAACGTAGCGTTGTGCAAGTCCCTTATCAGCCAGTTGAAAGGGCACTATAATGAATTCTGACCTGATGGAAAGCTCTCGGCAGCGAGGGAAGCAGCGTGCGATCTCACGATCGATGGCCCGGTCTGTGTATAAGAACCTGGGCCTGAAACAGAAGCATAGCAGAGGCTGTGATATGCAATATGAACGCCTGGTAAATTGGGCTTCTGAGACCTGGCAGCAGCGTTGGCCGGATCGCCCCTATGTGGCTGTCTGGGCTTCCGCCGAATGCAGCAATCGGATCGCCCAGCATCAGATCAAGCCAGGGCGTCGTCTGCGGGGTAAGGCCCGTTATGAAGGCCTGGAACAACTCGACTGTTCGGTGGTCGTGCCGATCAGCGATTATGGCTCGCGCGGTCGGTCGGCGGTGCTGATGGGGTCCGCCGGGGCCTATGCGTTCCAGTTTTCCGTTGAAGATGGCGACTCATTCGAAGTAATTTACGCCAGTTCGTACTTCGATGACGACGCCCGCGACCTGACGGCAATTGCGCTGCTGCCCGAAGACCGGCTGGACACATGGGCGGCATTTGAGTATGCCTGCGCCCGTGCGGTACGCCCGCGCATCCGCCGTCGCCGCGATGTCTACATTATCGGCGGGACCGATTCGTTCTTCGACCCGACCGTCTCCTGGGATGATGTTATTCTGCCGCCGGACCTGAAGCAGAATTTGCTGGAAGATATGGAGGCGTTCTTCAATGAAGGCGTCGAAATTTACCAGCAGTTGAAGCTGGCACCTTTCCGTAAGCTGCTGCTGGCCGGTGTGCCAGGGACTGGCAAGACCATGCTGTGCGCGGCGATGGCGAAAATTGCAATTGATCAGGGGCGCATTGTGGTTTATGTCTCTGGCTCGGACCGCGATGGTGCGTCGTTCGAGAAGATCCAGCGTGCTTTGCAGGCAGTCACCGCCGCCCATTATCCGGTGCTGCTGATCGTCGAAGAACTGGATGCGTACCTGCACGAAGACGATAAAGCCCGCGTCTTGAATGTGCTGGATGGCGTGGAATCGCCGAACAACCCGCAGGGCGCGCTGCTGCTGGCGACGACCAATTACCCCGAAGTCATCGACGAGCGGATTGCCCGGCGGCCCGGTCGTCTGGATCGCATCTTTGTCATCCCCACTATTGAAGATGAGCATCATGCCGAACAGATGCTGCGGCATTACATGGCTGAGCAATGGAGTGATGAGCATCAGGCGGTGGTGAGCCAGCTCGTGGGGCAGCCGGGCGCGTTCGTGCGTGAATCGGCGCTGCACGCCCGGATGCTGGCGGCCCATGCCCACAGCACCCAGGTCACGCTGGATTTCTTGCAGGCGTCGGTGGACAGCTTGCTGCGGCAAATCCGATCGAATAACGAATTTCTCGCCCGCCGCCAGCCCATCGGCCTGAACACGGGCAGCAAGAGTGCTGGCAAGCCGCCGTTTAACCCCCGCCGTTAGAGTCTTCGGTGTCGCTGTCCATCGATTGTGGGGGCTGTGGCCGTAGCATCAGATATTCAAACCCATTCATGCGGATGGATTCTGTCTGGGTATAGTTGCGTCCAATCGCCTGAAGAACCGGCACCGGGTAAAACTGGGCCCGCAGAACGATCAGGCCGAATGTACGATCTTCGATCATGCTCAGCAGAGCATCACCGTCATACAGGCTGTTGTTGGCGAGGTTGAGCAGCTGCGTCGGGTTGGTGATAACGTCCTTGCCCGCCAACAGGTTAAATCCGGCTTCCTCGCTGAGTACCGGGCCATCGACTGCTTTAATCAGATCGACAATGGCATAACCGGCTTCGATGTCCCCCTGGGTGGTCAGGTGGCCGATGTCGGCGTATCCACCGGAAAAGCTGCCGTCCTGCTGCCGGGCCGAATCATAAAAGCCGTTTTGTGCGTTGGGGTGAATATTGAGCGCATTTGCCAGCGGCTCGAAGACCGGGCCAGTAGTGGGCATGTGCAGCACCGCGCGTCCATAGCCCACGTAAAGCAGCGGGATAATGATGAGCGCAGCAGATGCCAGCGCCGGAGCCAGCGGGCGCAGTGGGTCGATAACGCGCCGGGTCAGGTAATTGGGCGGGAACTGCCAGCGCCGGTTGAGGGTGCGTGCTGCAAACAAGCCGCTAAGGACACAGGTTGCGGCAATGGCAGTGGCGAAATAGCTGTCGCCTGCGCCCCATTTGCCGGACAGGATGCTGTTGGCAACAGCGACCATCCACCACAGGCTGTAAATCGAAATGCGGTCAAAATAGAATTCGTACACGATGTACAGTACGGCGGGCACGATCAGAAACCCATGCAGGCCAAACCATAACTGAAACAGGCCCACCGTCTGGTGTGGATAAAACGTATTGACGTTGGCGGTAATGGTTTGCAACCACCATTGGCCATTGGTTGCCACGTTGATTCCCACAAAAATGGCAGCGCCCACCAGCCCAAAGCCCAGGCCGTACAGGATGCCCCGGCGTGGATTGCGGATGAACAGGAACGCCAGCGCGGCGATGGCGGTGGCATAAGCCAGTTGTTTGGTGTAGCCAGCCGCGAGGATCAGCACCAGGCCGAGCACAAGCCTGCTGCGGCGCTGCTGCGGGTTGCCCAGTTCGTTGGCATGGGCCAGCACCAGTACGGCCAGCATCTCGAACATCACCATCGTCATGTGCTGGCGAAACAGCGGGCCGATGTGATAAATCGTGTTGGATGCGAGAAAAGCCAGCCCGGATAAAATGGCGATCAAGCGTTGTTGGCCATCCCGGTAAACGGCATAGCCGATGGCGGTTGCCGTGACCAGCGTGCCGAGGAACCCAAGCAGCCGGCCATACGCGTAGCCGGGCCCGAACAGCCAGACAAAGGGCGCAGCAATGACGTGGAACAGGGGTGGATAATTGCTGGAATAAAAGGGATAAATTTCGGTATCCAGATACGGCCATTGACCCTGACTAAACAGGATCGTGTCGACCAGTTCAAAGCCTTCGCCCTGGTCATAGTCGAATGGGAACTGTATCAGGTTGCTGGCATAGACGACATAGACGCCCAGCAGGCCGATCAGAATCACCAGCGCGGCAGCCATCAAAATGCGATTTAGCGTGATCAGCGATGGGGCAGCACGGTCGGTCTGAGTCGTGGCAGTTCGGGTCATGCGTTATGCCGGTGTGTTCTTGAGCGGGAGCAGCGTGAGGCCGAGCAGGGCCGTTGCCATCATCAGGCCGAGGGCGATGCGTTGTGCCGGGCCGATGCCGCCTTCGCGTCCAACATCAATGAGGTCGATGCCGATAATGGCCAGAAACCCCAGCGTGCCGACGATGATCATCAACAGGCCAAGCTGTCGTTTGGTGAGTGATTTGTCGAACATGAGGCAAGAGTATACCATAGGTCCGTTGGGCGGGAAGGGCATTCTGCTTTTGGGACAGTCGAATTTACGTCCGGTTTGCCAATATGTGAAACCGATGCCGCGCGGTTCACGTATAGGAATCAAATACGATGTAACACAGGGGTCTCTACGGGTATGACGGAAGAACTAAATCAGGTTACGAATGCTGATACGGATAATGAAGAGCGGGTGTCTCGCTTGTCGTCTGCGCCACCCCCGCCAATGGAGGAAATGCCCAAACGGGATGTGGTGCGCGAATATGAGCAGCGTTACTATGGCCCGCGCAAAGGCAAGGATATTCCACGCAGTTATAGCACGATGCATGTGAGCGATGACGAACGTATCTGGGCCGCGGTGGCCCATGCCAGCGTGTGGATCACCTTTTTGACGGCCTTTGCGACGGCTGGGTTCAGCCTGCCCCTGAGCATGTTTGTGCCGCTGGTGATTTACTTCCTGTTCCGCAACAAGTCGGACTATGTGACGTTTCATGCGCTGCAAGCGTTTGTGCTGCAACTGGTGGGCACGGTCGGGGCGCTGGCGCTGCTGGTGATCGGCGGCATTGCCTGGATGATCGGTCTGGTTGTGGCGCTGCTGCTGATGCTGGTGGTGATCGGTTTCATACTGGCACCGCTGTGGGGTTTGGTGGGCATTGCGCTGCTGGTTGTGGTGTGCCTGATGCCGTTCGCCATGCTGCTGCTCGGCACCATTGCGGCGATACAGACCTATAACGGGCGTGATTATCGCTACCCCTATATCGCGCGCTGGGTAGACCGGCAGCTTGCCGGTGGACTGCTGAACGTGGTTTAGTATCGGCAGTTGACAATTGCCTTCAAACAGCGTCGCATGGTCGGCGCTGTTTTTATTTGCCCGCCATTTATTTCTGGGCCGTAACGTGCTATCCTTTGCCAGCGGTGCTTTGTTTCACCTCTACCTCACAGGAGCAGACAGGAGCTATGTTAAAGACACTTTTTTGCGGGGACTTGCGACCGGAGCATGCCGGTCAGGACGTGGTGCTGGCTGGCTGGGTGAACCGCCGCCGGGACCAGGGTGGGTTGATCTTCATTGATCTGCGCGACCGTTGGGGAATCTGCCAGATTGTGGTGGATGAAGAAAATGCGCCGGATGCCCACGCGAATGCCAATAATGCCCGCAATGAGTATGTCTTGCAGGTAAAGGGTAAAGTCCGTATGCGTCCGGAAGGGACGTCGAACCCTGACCTGGCTACTGGTGAGGTCGAAGTGGTTGCCAGTGAAATCAATGTCCTGAACCCGGCCAAGACACCACCGTTTTACATCAATAAAGAAGACAACATCGAGGAAGCGGTGCGCATGAAGTATCGTTATCTCGACCTGCGCCGCCCGAAAATGCAGAACAATATCGTGCTGCGCCACAAAGCCGTCAAGTTTATCCGCGACTGGCTGGATGAGCGGGGCTTTGTCGAGGTCGAGACGCCGATCCTCTTTAAGACCACGCCCGAAGGCGCCCGCGATTTTCTGGTGCCGAGCCGGTTGCAGCCGGGCAAGTTCTATGCGCTGCCCCAAAGCCCACAGCAGTTGAAGCAGCTGCTGATGGTGGGTGGTTACGAACGCTATTTCCAGATTGCCCGCTGTTTCCGCGACGAGGATTTGCGCGGCCAGCGCCAGCCGGAATTCACGCAGCTCGACCTTGAAATGAGCTTTGTCGAGCGCGAAGACGTGATGCAGTTGAACGAAACCATGATGCGAGAGCTGGTCAAGAAGGTCACGCCGGACAAGCGCATTATGGAGGAACCATTCCCGCGCCTGCTGTATAAGGACGCGATGGACTGGTATGGCAGCGACAAGCCGGATATTCGTTATGATTTGCGCGCTATCGACATCAGCGACCTCGCCGGCAAAAGCGGTTTCCCGGTGTTTGTCAACAATGTCGAAGCCGGGCATCCGGTCCGGGTGCTGCGTGCGCCGGGGATGGCTGGCGAACTGAGCGGCACGAAGCTGCGGCAGGTCGCGGCGGAACTGGAAGATATGGCAAAGGCGGCGGGCGCGAAAGGTCTGGCCTATATTGCCCTGTCCAGCGACCCGAATGGCGAGGCCAAAGGGCCGATCAGCAAGTTCTTCACGGTTGACCAGAAGGTGGAACTGTTCGAACGTACCGGCGCCCAACCGGGCGATCTGCTGCTGTTCATGTCGGATCGCAAGGAAGTGGTGTGGGATGTGACCGATGTGCTGCGGCGGCATCTGGCGCAGGAACTAGGCCTGCTTGATACCAGCCTTCTGGCGTTCTGCTGGGTGATCGACTTCCCGGAATTCCTATGGAATGAGGACGAACAGCGCTGGGACCCGTCACAGCATCTGTTCACCATGCCCATGCCGGAAGATGTAACGCTGCTAGATACGGACCCTGGTGCCGCACGCGGTTCGCAGTACGATATGGTCTGCAACGGTTTTGAAGTAGCCGGGGGCAGTATTCGTATTCATGACCGGGCGCTTCAGGAGAAAATTTTCCCGCTGATCGGTCAGAATATGGAAAGCGCGCGCGAACAGTTTGGGCATATCCTCGAAGCCTTTGAGTATGGTGTGCCGCCGCATGGGGGTATCGCCTGGGGGATTGACCGCATTGTCGCCCTGCTGGCGGGCGAACCGAATATCCGCGAGGTGATTGCTTTCCCCAAATCGCAGACCGGGGCAGACGTCATGTCTGGCACACCGTCGGCTGCGGAACCGGGCCAGCTTGCCGAACTGCATATCAAGCTCGACCTGCCAGAAGAAGACGAAGAATAGTCGTTTTCTGACATCAATAACAACGAACCGGCTCAATGTGGGCCGGTTTTTGATTTCGCCAGACAGACACTATCAGGTGCTCGTCTGTATGCTTTGGCCGGGCACTAGCTTCCCTAGTTGATGGCGGTTCAAAAAGGGTTTATATTCCGGCCAATAGCACGAATGTACCCTGCGTCTGTACGTAAATTAGCCTTTACACTCGGTTGAACCGCATGGTATAACAAACGTCAGTCCTGCCGTGCGCGTGATGGCGCCAACCGTTTTGAGCCAACACCCATTTGAGGGGCGTCGAAGACCGGTGTGGATGCGATAGGCCTGAGCCAAGGCAAAAACATCAGGAGAGATGCCCAACCTGCGAAAGCAGGCTCAACACTACGCGATCACACGGCATGGCGGGCTACCTTAAACAAAAAACAGCACACCAGTTTGCGTGTGCTGTTTTGATTCTGCCAGGTTGCGGCTGGTTTATTGAGAATAATCCGGCCCGAATGTTTCGACCATCAACTGACCAATGCGGCTGCGATCCGGCACCAGTACCTGCCCACCCTGTTCAGTGGTGTAGCCAACGGTGTAGGCCTCATTGATGACCCCCGTATGGATATTCTCGGATGGCACATCTTTCAGAAACAGGCCAAGCTGAATAATCTGGTCGAGCGTGAGGCCCGTGAATACATTGTCTTGCAGGGCTGCCCACAGGCTGGGCGACTGGATGATCAACTGCGGCAGATTGTCCGCATCCAGCAGGCGATCGCGGATGGCATACAGCACCAGCTGCTGCCGCTGCGCACGTTGAAAGTCGCTGTCGCCGTGGCGTGTACGTGCATACTTAAGCGCGGTGATGCCGTCCAGGGTTTGCAGTCCGGCACGGATATAGAACGGGTCGTAGCCATAGTTCATATCCGGGTAGAGCGGATCGCTGATATTGTATGGGATATCGATTTCCAGCCCGCCGATAGCATCGACAAACTGGATAAACGCCTGAAAATCGACTGCGACAAAATCATGCACACGGATGCCAAGATTGTATTGTACTGTCTGCATCGCAAGCTGAGGGCCGAAATCTGGCTGGCGCAGCTCGCCGAGGACCATCGCCGTATTCACACGCTGAAGCTGGCTGTAGCCCGGCACTTCGACGTACAGGTCGCGCGGGATGCTCAGGATACCCAAACTGTTGTTTGTCGGGTCGACGCTGATCAGCATCATGGTGTCGGTGCGATAGGCGAGGCCACTCTCACCGGGTCGACGATCCAGCCCGGCGACCAGCACCGTAAAGCGGGATACCCCGTTCCAGGGTGTCAGCGCGAGACTGCGCCCATCGGCCAGTATGACGGATTCGCCATCACTGCTGACGCTGGCGGCGAAGTTGGTGCGGGCGTCCATAGGGGTTGGCAGAATAGCGGCGGCAGTCGGGATCACTTCCTGCTGCTCCTGCGACGTGCGAATGAGCAGCGAAATGCCCATGCTCACAATCACCACAATGCCCAGCATCGCACCGGCGATCACCACCCATGCCCATTCGCCACCGCGCCGCGAACGCACCCGTCGTCGGCGTACACGGTCACGTGCAGCCGAATCACGCGCTGGCGGTGGAGGAGGCAGGCGATCCTGTTTATTGTAAGCCGGGTTCGATAAACTGGTAGCCGCTGGGGGCACAGTCTGGTGACGGGCTGTCGTTGTATTGCTGCTGTTGGTTATAGACTGATCACGCGTCATGCAGGTGCCTCTAAACAATCCGAATTTTCTCAGTATAGTTTTGGAAGAAATATGCGTCAATGGCGTCTCATCTACGATTTACCCACCCCCGGCACACGCAATATGGCGATTGACGAGGCGCTGCTGATGACAAATCCGGTCCAGCCGGTCCTGCGTTTGTATCGCTGGATGCCGTTTTGTCTGTCATTGGGCTATGGTCAGCGCAGCCGTGAAGCGGACCGGCAGCGCCTTGCCGATAGAGGCTGGGACCTGGTACGTCGTCCAACTGGTGGGCGGGCGATCTTGCATGGCGATGAACTGACCTACAGCCTGGTTTTACCCGCTGATCATCCACTGGCGGCGGGTGGTGTGTTGCCCTCGTATCAGCGCATTAGCGAGGCCCTGGTGCGCAGCCTGCGGGAAATGGTGACGGAACTGGATGCCAGTCAACAGGACAACAACACAGCCAGTGGGCCAGTGTGTTTCGATGTGCCATCGCATTATGAACTGACAGTGCAGGGCCGCAAGCTGGTGGGCAGTGCGCAGGTTCGGCGTAAATCCGGTATTTTGCAGCACGGGACTATTCCGCTGCATGGGGATATCGGGCGTATTTGTGATGTGCTGGCTTATACGAACGAGGCAGATCGAGAGACCGCCCGCCAGCATGTGCGTCAACGGGCTACGACTCTCGGCGAGGCGCTGCGCCACCAGCGAGTCAACTGGGAATCCGTTGCCGACTCAATTGCGCGCGGCTTTGCGTCGACATTTGGCATTGAATGGGTGCCCGGCACGCTGACCGACGCCGAACAGGAAACCGCGAACTGGCTGGAAAACGATGTTTATGGCAGCGATGCCTGGACGTTCCGGCGCTGACTAAGTCGCCAGATCAGGTCCCAGGTCAGGCGCGGTGGCGGGCTGCTTCACTTCCTCACGCTCCCGATTAGGGACGACCAATACGGGTATAGAGGATGCTTCCAGCACTTTGAGGGTGATGCTGCCAAACAGAACGCGGCTGAGACCAGACCGTCCATGAGTGGACATGACGATCAAACCGACGTGCATCTCCTCAGAGGCCTTGATGATGGCGTCGGCAGGGTCGCCCCCGGCAATTTCAAGGTGAACATCATAGCCATTGAGCTGGAGGTTTTTGCCGGTGTGTTCCAGATATTCGCGGGCGTTTTCTACTCTGGCCTGCACATATTCCGCGTCATCGCCCACATGAATTGGCTCGTCGGGGTCGATGTTAATCAACGGTGCCGGGCTGTGGACCACCGTTAGCAGCGTGATTTCGCCACCCGAACGCACCACCTGCCGCGCGATGGGCAGCGCTTTCTCTGCGAGTTGAGAACCGTCCAGTGGAACCAACACATGATGAATCATGCAAGCCTCGTGGTTGATAAACGTCGTGAATCTTCATTGTAACGTTTTGCACAGTTGTGTGCGAAGTGTTATATTTTGTATTAGCACATTTGGGCGAATATGAGGTGTACGACAATGGCCGAACGCCAGATACCCATGTTTCAACCTTCCTCTGTGGAAGACCTCAATCCTCATACTGAACTGCGCTACACCATCTCGCTGTTTCAGGATTATTTGCTGAATGAAGGTAAGTCTGAGCACACCGTCAAAGCATTTACATCGGACCTGCAACTGCTGGCCGAACATGATGGCGAAAACACCGCTGTGGGCGACTTTACAACGGACACGCTGAATGGTTTTCTCGATTGGCTGGAAAACGGGCGTGGCGTACCGTGCAGCCGTAAATCGTATGCGCGCCGCGTGACAACGCTTAAAGTTTATTTTAAATGGCTGCATGCGGCCAATGTAATCGGGCATGATCCGGCCAAGGCCGTGTTGCAGCGGTCTGGTCCGGCTCCGCTGGCACACATTCTGTCCCCGGACGATATCCAGCACGCACTGTCAGAAGCAAGCAGCCTGCGCCGGCGTGATAAACCGGATGCACGGCCTGAAGTCCTGTTTCGGCTGCTGCTGGATACGGGCATCAAAAAAGGGGAAACGGTCGCGCTCAAACGCGAGCATATCGACCGCAGCGCGCCGGAACATCCTACGTTGATTATCAAACATAAGGTGCGCAACGTCTACAAGGAGCGCAAGATCGCTATTGATGACGATTGGCTGCCACTTCTGGACGAATATCTGGCGCAATACGCGCCCAAAAATGATTTAATCTTTGATTGTACGGCACGCAATCTTGAGTATGTGCTGGCAGATCTGGCGGAACGGGCGGATTTGCCCAAGGTTTCGTTCGAGATGATGCGCTGGACGTGCGCGGTACGTGACTATCGCAGCGGTATGGACCCGGACGCCTTGCGCGGCAAGCTCGGACTGAGCGAAGCAAGCTGGGTCGAAACGCACAGCAAGATCAAGCGGCTGGTGGATCAGCAAAGTAAGGATGAGGGTGACGGATGAAAGCGCGACCCTGGCTCAGATATGGTGTTCCGGTGTTCATTCTGGCGGCTGTAGCCGCAATTGTCTGGCTAGCGCCGGAGGAGAAAACGCTTGGGCCGGGTATTAAATCGGTTTACGTGCATGTGGCGCTGACGTGGACTGGCATGACGGGTTTGACGATTGCCGGTCTGCTGGGGATTGGCGCAGCGATCACGAATGGCGGTCGGTTATCCCGCTGGGCACAGATGGCTGGCTGGGTGGCGATTGGTTTTTTTGGCGCTGGTCTGGCGATGAGCATGATTGCAGCTAAGGTCAACTGGGGCGGCGTATTCTGGGCGGAACCACGCGCACAGGCCGCGATGCGTATTGTCGCATTTGCACTGATCGTACAGATTCTTTGCACATGGCTCCGGTCGGTTCGGCTGAGCGGTGTGCTGCATGTGTTCGCCACCCTGTTCATGCTGTGGACGATCTTTCAGGCGGAGCTGGTGCTGCCCCCCCGCAGCCCTATCCTGACATCGGAGTCGAGATCAATCCAGCTGACTTTCGCCTCACTGTTTGTGCTGGTCGCGGCAGGCGCGGGTTGGACCGCCTGGCATTTCCTGGGACGTCGGCGCAAAGCATAGCCGCTAATAAACGCGCAGCAGCAGCCCCTTGAGATAGGCCCCTTCCGGGAAGGTGAGCGCGACCGGATGATCGGCGGATGGGCCGAGATGTTGGATGATCTGCGCCTGTCTGCCGCTGTCGGCTAAAGCGCCAAACACTACTTTCTGGAACAAATCGGCGCTGATGGCCCCGCTGCACGAGAATGTCATCAGATAGCCGCCGGGTTTGATGAGCCGGAAGCAGTGCAGGTTGAGGTCTTTGTAACCCCGCGTTGCCCGGTCGACCTGCTGTTTGTTGTGGGCGAACTTGGGTGGGTCGCACACGATGACGTCGAATTGTTCACCGGCTGCCACCGCATCCCGCAGATACTCGAACACATCAGCCTGAATAAATTCCGCGTCGTTGCTGGGTCGTTCGTTGAGCTGATAGGTTTTTTCTGCCAGTGCCAGCGCGTCCCCGGATGAATCGACATTGACGACATGACCAGCGGCTGTCAGGCCAAAGCTGCCCGTATAACTAAACAGATTGAGGATGCGCAATTTTTCTGCGGATTGAGACGCGGTCAGTTGGCTCAGGATGGCATGGTTGTCCATCTGGTCGAGGTAGTATCCGGTTTTGTGCCCATTGCGTACATCAACCAGCCGGATTAGATTCTCCTGCCCGAAGCGCACATAAAGCGGGGGTTCCTCACCCCACAGACGCCCCGAACTTTGTTTTAAGCCCTCTTTGCCCCGCACATCGACATCGCTGCGCTCGTAAACACCCGCCACAGGCATGTGCGCTTCTTCAAAGCATTCTGCCAGCAGTTGGGCGATATGGGTTTTGTTCTGGTCGATGTGTAACGTCAGTGCTTGCAACACCAGATAGTCCGCATAGCGGTCAACAATCAGGCCCGGCAGAAAATCATTTTCGGCATTGATGATCCGGCTGCCAACCCCCGACTGCGGCGCGTGATAGCGTGCCTCGATTGCTCGCCTGAGCATCCGCCGCCACCAGTCATCGTCGATGGATTCGTCCTGCCACGTCAGGATGCGGACCTGAATCTGCGACTTCGCGTTCCAGTAGCCGCGTGCCAGAAAATCGCCCTTGCTGGATACGACCGTCACGATGTCGCCGGGGGCGGCATCTTTGGCGCTGGCTATGGCACCGCTGAAAATCCAGGGGTGCTGCTGGAGGATGGGCTTTTCTCGCCCGGCTCGGATGGTAATAATGCCTTCAGACATAGGGAAATAGCTTGACGCAAAGGCGCGAAGGGCGCAGAGAAACGCAAAGGATGGGTTTATAAATTGTTGACAATGCGACGAATTCCGTTCTTCACCAAACGTTCATTGAAGTTGATGATAAGGGCCAGTTTCAGGCCCGTCAAGCGCAAATAGGTGAGAGCTTGTGCAACAAACAGCTTGTGATCGCCTTCAACCGCTTTGCATTCTACAATGACCAACTCGCCAACAACTATGTCCATTCGCAGCGGTGTCGCAAGCTGTATTCCTTTATAAACAATTGGCAGAAGCTTTTGCCTTTCGACCTTGATGCCCTGCTGAATTAGCTCAAAGGCAAGCGCTTCTTCATATACACTTTCGAGCAGCCCTGGGCCACCCAATGTGCGATGTGCTTCAATTGCCGCAGATACGATGTACCTGCTGATCTCATTCTCATCCATTTTCTTTGCGTTTCTCTGCGTACTTTGCGCCTTTGCGTCTAATCTTTTAGTCCAATGCGCTGCGCAGGCTGGCAGATAGTGATCGTACCGCTTCGGTGCCATTCTGACCGGCTTTAACCATAGCGGTGCCGACGATGAAGCCATCCATGAATTCGTTCATCATGCGGGCCTGATCAGGCGTGCTGATGCCGAAGCCCATCACCAACCGCTGATCGGTTCGGGCGCGCACCCGATTGATAAATTCGCGGACGTCGGTCGGTACGGCCTGCGTGCCGGTCACGCCGGTAAACGATACGCAGTAGATGAAACCGCGTGCCTGCTGCGAAACGAGATCAATACGCTGGTCGTTGCTGGTGGGTGCCAGGAAGAATACCAGTGCCATACCTTCGCGGTCACAGACTTGTGCGACCAGACCGGCTTCGTCCGGCGGCAAATCCGGCACGATGAACCCATCCGCGCCGGCGGCTTTGGCATCACATACAAACTGCTCCACACCATAGGCGATCATCGGGTTGAGGTAACCCATCAGCAGCATGGGCTGTGTGACACCGCGTTCGCGCAGTTCTTTCACCGCGCGCAGACAATCGCGGACGGTGGTGCCGTTTTCCAGCGCCACCTGTGTTGCCGCCTGAATGGTTGGCCCATCGGCCAGCGGGTCGCTGAAAGGAATCCCGATTTCAAACCCATCGACGCCGGTTTCGGCCATTGCCTGAATCGCGTCCAGCGAGGCATCGTAGGTCGGATACCCGATGGGGAAGTAGGGCATGAAGGCAGCACGCCCCTGTGCCTTTGCCGCATCAAAAATATTGTTTACTGCGTTCAGCCCGGTCATGATCAATCAATCCTCAAAATATCTGCCTGTACAAAGCGACTGCCGTCAAAATGCAGTCGGACACCTTCACAATAAGAAATGGCCGAACCCCAGGCGATGTGATCCCCATGCGGCAGGCAGCCAATCGCGCCGGCTTCGATGATGCCGCCGTGTGAGATCAGCAGTGCGGAACCGCCTTCGGTGATCGACCCGGCGATCATTTCCCACAATGCCATCTGCTGATCGGCGTAGTCCGTGGTGACTCCGTTGCGGTGATACGCCTGCCCATAGGCCGCAAATCCGGCATCCCACCCGCCGACGTCCGCTTCGACACCATGACCCAACTGGGCAAGTTCTTCAAGCTGGTCATTGACGGCAAACCCCATGGCGATGGCCGTCTCGTAGGCCCGGTGCAGGGTGCTGGTGATGACAAATTCAAATGGGCCAATATCGCCGCCAATGCGCCGGGCGAGGTCAACGCCTTCCTGCGAAAGATGCTGGCCCGGTTTGACCCGCATCGAATGCCGCCGTACTTCCAGATATTGCATTAGTGCTCTCCAATCAGTTCTCGGTGCAGGGCCGCGAAACCGGCCTCTACGATTTCTGCGGCAACGCCCACGCGCATCGACCAGTTAGCCGGGTCTTCGTCGTAACGGGCGGCGGCGGCCTTCTGGGCATCGCCATTGGCGGCAGTCGTCTGGTAACGGTCGGCGCTCTCCCAGTCGAGGCCATCCACGCGCAGCATGTCAACCACAAAACCGGTGCGATGCGCCAGTACGGTCCATTCCGAATCGGCACCCATCGGGCGATCCGGCAGGGCATTGGCGATGATGGCGCTGGCGGCTGCCCGGCTGAACCCTTTTGAGCCTGCGCTCAAGTCCAGCTCCTGACCCAGTAAGTTTGAAAAGACGCTGTTGGATACCGCTTCCGTTTCTTGCAGGGCGCGTGGGTGTGTCGCCCAGGCCTGGGACGTTCGGCCAATCACCAGATAATCATGCTGTGTCACAATCTGAACCGTTTGCCGCCATTCGTCCGGGCGGGTTTCTGACCAGCGCAGCAGCCGGTCAAAGTCGACATAATGAATGAAATCGACCCCGGTTTCCAACGCTGCTTTGAGCGCCAGATAACGCCCGACAGGCCACTGCGGCGTGACGATGGGCTTCACCTGTGGCATGGCTTCCAGCACCGCCACAATTTCCGGGTCTGCCTGCGGCGGCAGCGTGATGACCAGATGGCTGTAGGCCGAAGCCAACAACGGTTGCAGACGTTCGAACCGGCTGAACTCGCCTCGTGGGTTCCAGGGAGACGCGAGGGCAACGGTCATATGCGGTTTGCCTGCTGCATGAAAAATTCCCGGAAGACCGGTTCAAAGCCAAAGGCTATCGGCATCGCGGCCAGATCATCCAGCCCGAAGAACGCCAACGCCTGCCCCTCATTGAGGGTGATTTCGCTGGCGGGTAAGTCAATGTGCCCCACATAAAAATGCTGCTCGACGATGATGCCCCCATGACCAACCGGGTTGTCGAAAACCTTCCACAGGCGCATTTCCGGTTCAAGCTCGATTTCTTCCAGCAGTTCGCGACGCATGGCTTCATCGGGTGTTTCACCTGTCTCAACCTTGCCGCCGAGCGTCGTCCAGTGGCCGGGATAATTCAGGTGCGGCTTGTCATCGCGCTGCTGGAGCAGAACTTCCCCCTGTGCGTTGACAAGTAGTGCCCCTACACACACGACATCGGCGCTCATTCGTCGATCTGCCCAAGTTCCTTGATGACCGTGTCAAGGTCTTTGTCGCCGCGCCCGGACAGGTTGACCAGCAGTATCGAATCCTTTGGCATGGTCGGTGCGCGTTTGATCGCTTCGGCAACCGCGTGTGAGCTTTCCAGCGCCGGGATAATGCCCTCGAACTGGCTCAGTTTCTGAAAAGCGTCGAGCGCTTCGTCGTCGGTGGCCAGCGTGTAGTAAGCCCGTTCCAGCGAACGCAGGTAAGCATGTTCCGGCCCGATGGATGCGTAATCCAGCCCGGCGGAGACGCTATGCGTGTTCATGATTTGTCCGTCTTCGGTCTGGAGGACAAACGAGCGCGTGCCGTGCAGCACACCGGGACGCCCCAGGCGCGGGTCGGCAAACCGGGCGGCGTGTTCACCGCCTTCGATGCCACGCCCGCCTGCTTCGACGCCGATCAGGTCAACATCGTCATCATCGCGGAACGCATGAAACAGGCCAATGGCGTTGCTGCCGCCGCCGACGCAGGCGACACACACATCGGGCAGTCGTCCGGCCTGATCTACGATTTGCTGGCGCGCTTCGACACCGATGACACTCTGAAAATCACGCACCATCATCGGGTAGGGGTGCGGCCCCAGTGCGGAACCGAGCAGGTAGAAGGTGTCGCGCACGTTGGTCACCCAGTCGCGGATCGCTTCGTTGATGGCGTCCTTGAGCGTCTTGCTGCCGCTTTCAACCGGGATGACTTCAGCGCCGAGCAGTTTCATGCGGAAGACGTTGGGCTGCTGGCGGGCAATATCGACGCTGCCCATATACACGTGACAGTCCAGCCCCAGCAATGCGGACGATGTCGCACTGGCGACCCCGTGCTGGCCTGCGCCGGTTTCAGCAACAATGCGTTTTTTGCCCATACGCTGTGCCAGCAAAGCCTGCCCCAAGGCGTTGTTGATCTTGTGTGCGCCTGTGTGCGCCAGATCTTCACGCTTGAGATAAATCTGTGCGCCGCCGAGTGCTTCTGACAGGCGTCTGGCGTAGGTGATGGGGGTAGGCCGTCCGGTGTAGTTGGTTTGTAGCTCCGCCAACTGCTCCTGGAATGCCGGGTCGTTCATGGCATCCTGATAAGCTTCGGTTAACTCGTCCAGCGCCGGGATGAGCGTTTCCGGGACGAAGCGCCCGCCGAACTCGCCATAATAGCCGCGCTCGTCCGGGACATTGGTTGTGCCTGTTTTGATATATGTCTGATTCATAGGATTGTCCGTTGTCTTAAAGAGATGTTCCACTGTGGCTGCAAGTCGTGAATGAAATTTCTTTCACTTTCGATGATCTGGGCCCTGTCTTCCATGCAACATACATAGAATTGGATTTTGTCGTGGTTCGCGTTTATCAGACTGTTTAGTCGACAATTTGTTGATTGTCCGTCGATGTAACAGTTTTTTGGATGGATTTGCCCATATCCCTGATTTATTCGCTTCGAAAAATAATCTGTGCAGCGACCAATGTATAGCGCCGAATTGGCGATAACATAGCTATAAATCCCTTTGTCTTTGAGATGATCTTTAATGCGAAACCAGCAATACGTATCATCACCATACGCATTCAGAAACCGCTTGTAAAAATCATCTCCCGATTGTTTGAGCGTGAGGAGGTAGTCGCCCAATTGCATATCCAAACATTGCTTATAAGCGTCGTATACCTGACTGGCAAGATGTTGATAACGACGGGTTGCAATAGTCTGCCGCAGCGTTTTGTTATTTTTCAGCGCAAACCGGTTAACAAGGTCGTTTGCCAGGAATTCGAGCGTAACAGGTACAAACTCAGAGGTGTGAATCAGCAGCGGTTTCATTTTGCTCGCCCTACAAATGCCAGAATTTCATCGACGGCTCTGGCACTGCCACCAGCCTGCCGGAGCGAGTCGCCCAATCGCTGTGCCTGCTGTCGAAATGATGCGCCTTCGGGTCCGAGCACGCGTTCGACTGCCTGCCGGATCTGACTGCTGGTCACCTGACCAAACGGTGGTTGAACCCCCACTGCGATACCGGCACCCTTGCTGGCAATCTGCTGGGCGACAATCGATTGCTCGATTTGCTGCGGAATCACTACCAGCGGCACACCCGCCAGCAGCCCTTCGTGAGCGCTGTTCAGGCCGCCATGGGTGACAAAGACGTGGGCATGTTGCAGCACATCCAACTGCGGCACAAAATCACGCACGATGAAGTTAGTGGGTGTTGAACCAAGTGATTCAAGTTTGGTTTGCCTGCCAATAGAAAGAATGACCTGTGCCGGGTAATCGCCCAGTGCTTCGAAACACTGCTGATAAAACGTAATATTCTGGTTGTTGATCGTGCCCAGCGAGATATAAATCACCAGCTGTTCCCTGGTGAGTAACTTGAAGGGGAAATCTGCCTGGTTCGCACGCTTACCGATAGAGGGCCCCACAAACCGGAACGAATCATCAAAGCGTGTGCTGTTTGGCTGGAATTCTTGTGATGTAAACACGATGTTCAGGTCGCCCAGGTTCATCAATACATCGGGGAGCGCCGTCGGTTGGATAGGATGCTGCTGGCGGATGCGCCGGGCAGTTTGCCAGTATGCTGGAAAAACGCGCACCAGACCGGCCAGCATATGCGCCATTGCAGCCAGACCAATGGGTGGCATGGCATTGCGCGATATTGCAAAAGTCGAAATCGTGGCGATAGTCGGCAGCTCACGCATCTGGGCACTCATCGGTCCCCAGCATGCCAGCGAATCATAGATCAGATAGTCGGGGCGCTCATCGTCTATTACCTGCTGGACAAAGTCAATCAGGGGTTCGCCAATCTGAAACAGCGCCAGTGCATTTTGTGCCAGATGCCCACCGCTGGCATTAGCGATCAAGTGTTTGAGGCCATCCCCGGAAGGATAGGGGATAAATCGTGCGCCAGTTTCTGTTACCGCTTCACGGAATTCCGCATTATTCACATAGACGATTTCTTCGCCCCGTGCGATCAACGAAGTCACCACGGGTAGGCTGGGGTTTACGTGACCATGCGCAGGCACATTGAGATATAGTGCTTTTGACATCCTACACCCCAACCACCTGACTGCGTCGTTCCATCAGCACCACATCGCGCCATATGCCATCCATCTGACCGATTTTTTCGCGCACGCCGAGTACCCGAAAGCCGCAGGATTCGTGCAGGTGAATGCTGATTGTATTTTCCGGGAAGATGCCGGTTTGCAGGGTCCAGATACCGGCCTGCTCAGAGGCTTCGACCAGCGCCCCCAGCAGTTTTTTGCCCACCCCCTGGCCGCGGGCTGCTGCGCTGATATAGATACTTTCCTCAGCGACCCCGGCATAGACTCGGCGGCTCGACACCGGGCCGAGCGCACTCCAGCCCAGCACCTGATTGCCAGCGCGTGCGACCAGACGGCAGGTTTTCAGGTGTCTGGAATCCCACTTTTCCCACTCCGGCGCTGCGGTCTCGAATGTGGCATTTTTGGTGGCGATCCCTTCCAGGTAAATAGCGCGGACCGCAGGCCAGTCTTCAGGTTGCATAGCGTCAATGATGATATTCAGGTTGATCATGCTCATATCACCAGATGTTTTTCACCGTCGAGAAAACGCTTTGCCAGGATCAGGACGCGGTACGTGTATTGGTCCAGCGGATAAACGAAATCCGCCTGTTGAACATCAATGGTGCCAGCGGCACGCGACATGGCGGGGATGGCTGTGCAGTCGCCATGAAATAGGGCCAGGGCTGCATCGATGTTGACCCGCACCAAATCGCTGACTTCGTTGGGTTGTGGTTGATAGGCGGCGAGGGGTCGATCATCCCTTAGCAAAAACACCTCATTGAATTCGTAATCGACCAGCGCGTTTTCCCGATACACGGAATAGCGGATTCCGACGGGCAGTAGATCGTCAAAATCCACTCTGATGCCCAGTTCTTCCTCTACTTCGCGTACGCCATCAGCCAGTGCTTCACCGGATTCGTAATGACCCGCCGCGCTGACATCGAGCAGGTTGGCATGAAACTCTTTATCCGGGCCACGTTTCTGGAAGATGACAAAATCCTGTCCCTGTGCATCACGGTAGCAGAGCCAGCAGTGAAAGGTCCGATGCCAGTCGCCATCCCGGTGCACCGCGTCCCGGTCCTTGATACCGAGGTGCTGCATGTTTTCATTGTAGATGTCGAGTTGTTCAGCCAATTCAGGCTCCTTTGGCCGCCGCGACGAATGCCTGCATCTTGCCTGCATCCTTGATTCCGGGCTGATCTGGTAATTCAACGCCGCTGGCGACATCGACACCCCAGGGCAGCACCGCCGCGACTCGTTCTGCGATGTTGTCCGGGTTCAAGCCCCCGGCCAGCATCAATCGCGGAACCCGTTCCTTAACCGCCAAGGCGACTTCGACACTGGCTTCGTCACCGGTGCCGCCGTAGAGTTTCGGATGATAGGCATCCAGCAGCAGCGACGGTGCTTGCTCGTTGGCTGGCATCATTTTGCTGAAGTACTGCACATCGTCCAGTGCCATTTGCAGGTTCATCGGGCGGATCGCCTTGAAGCCAATGCCGTGTAGTTCAGCCAGCATGGCGTCTGATTCATCGCCGCTGAGCTGCGCGAAATTCAACCCGACCTGCGCCGTGATCGCCGAGATTCGGCTGACCAGTTCGTTGACAAAGACGCCCACCAGTACGGGACAATCGTCGCCGAGTTCCTGGCGCAGCGCATCGCAGAGGGCAGTCGCATCCGCCGGTGTGACGTAGCGCGGGCTTTGTTTATAGAAATTCAGACCCAGCATATCGGCGCCTGTTTTTGCTGCCGCCAGCGCATCATCCAGCCTTGTGATGCCGCAGATTTTAACCTTCGTCATCGCACCTCTCTTTGTCGGTACAATCTGGTGAGTGCTTTCATTATACGGCAGGCTTTTCGCGGCTGAGAATCGCCATTGAATAGTCCCCACCAGCGTACTCGCGCAGCAGGGCCAGCAAATCTTCCCCAGCCTGTTCGACATCGGTACGCCCGGTTTCGTGTTGAGCTTCGAAGGTAATGAGAGCGTCGGTCGTGTCTTCGCGGGCCGCGCTTTCGGCGCTCTGTCGCCAGCACCAGCGGCGGGCGACGACGGTTTTATTCTCGTCTGTGAATACCACCTCGCCCGGTTCTGGGTGAACAGGCTCCTCAGAGTCCAGTTCGGTGAATGGCTCGGAGCCATCGGCAAAATGAACCGTAATCGCACCCTGTATGGCACGTGTGTCCACAACCGCAACCGGCAGCGCATAGCGGATGCTGACCAGATTGCCGATGTCCACCAGCGTGTTGATGCTGGGGATGTCGCCCTTTTTGGTCAGCCGCCGCAAAAGCGCTTCGCAGGCGCTGCGATACTGGGTGGGCTTAACACCAAACTTCGAGAATGTGCGCCGCCATGCCGCGATTGCCGGAATCTCGCTGAGAGGTGTCTCGCCAATGCGGGTGAGCACAGCCTGCTGCTCGGCGACGAAGGCCGCTTGCAGCGTGTCCGGCGACGGCCCATTTTGCATCCCGCGTGCCAGGATGATGCCACCGGTAACGTCGGGAAAGGCGTCGATGATCGCCGCGTCGTATTGAAACGCCGTCATGTCAGCGGCTCCCGCTGCTGGCTGCTGTAGGCCCGAACGCTGCTGGCGATGTCACCAGATTTGACGAGCGACTCGCCGACCAGCACGGCATGGGCGCCAAGCTGCCCCAACTGATAGACGTCCTGCGCGTTCATGATGCCGCTTTCGGCGACCAGGGTCACCTGTGCAGGCACCCGCTTTGCCAACCGTTCCGTCACACCCAGGTCAACATGGAAGGTTTTCAGGTCACGGTTATTGATGCCGATGACCGACGCGCCCAGGTCGAGCGCACGCGCCATCTCATCTTCATTATGAACTTCGACCAGCGGCGTCATGCCCAATTCGAGGATCAGACGGTGCAGGTCGGCAAGCTGTGCATCGGCCAGCGCCGCCACGATGAGCAGCACGGCATCCGCTGCGGCGGCACGTGCTTCATAGACCTGATACGGGTCGATGACAAATTCCTTGCGCAGCACCGGTACATCGACTGCCGCCCGTACGGCCTGCATATAGCTCAGGCTGCCCTGAAAAAACTGTTCGTCAGTGAGTACGGAAATGGCTGCTGCGCCATTGGCGGCATAGGCCGTTCCGATGCGAACCGGGTCAAAATCCTCGATCAATACCCCTTTGGATGGTGACGCTTTTTTCACCTCCGCGATGAGCGCCACCGTATCGCGCCGCAGGGCCGCTGCGAAATCGCGCGGCGGGCTGGCATCGGCGGCCCGGCTGATGACATCACACAGCGGGATTTTGGCCTCCTGCGCGGCTACTTCCTCGACTTTGTGCGCCAGGATTTTGTCCAGTACCGTATCTGTTTTGACAAATGTTTTTTGCATGACGGACCTTTTTACTGGACCATGCTGCGGCTGAAATCGACCAGTTCTTCTACTTTTTTATAGGCGGCACCGCTGCCGATCGACTCCTTGGCCATGTCGATGCCATCCTTCACGCTGCTTGCTTTGCCGGCTGCCTGCAAAGCCGCTGCCGCGTTGAGCAGGACCACGTCGCGCTTTGGTCCATCGAGTGTGCCCTGGAGGATACCTTGCAGGATGCGGGCATTGGTGGGGGCATCATCGCCCAACAGGTCGGAAATGTGAGCGCCTTCAAATCCCAGTTCTACCGGGTTGAGATCATACGTTTCGACCGAGCCATTTTCGTAATGGCTGACGCGGTTCGGCCCGGTGGTGGTCAGTTCATCCATGCCGCCATAGCCGCTGACAATGATGGCCGACTTGGCACCGAGTTCGCCCAGCACGTGCGCCAGCATATCGGTCAGGTCGCCGACAAACACGCCCATCAATTGTCGCTGCGCGCCCGCCGGGTTGGTCAGCGGCCCCAGAATATTGAAGATGGTGCGCACGCCCATCTGACGGCGCGGACCAATCGCGTGTTTCATGGCCGGGTGCAGCTTGATGGCGTACAGAAATCCGATGCCGACTTCCTCGACACATTTGCCGACCTGCTCCGGTGTCAGGTCCAGGTTCACGCCTAGTTCACCGAGGACATCGGCGCTGCCACATTTGCTGCTGGCGGCGCGGTTGCCATGTTTGGCGACCTTCATGCCCGCCCCGGCAGCGACAAACGCCACTGTGGTGCTGATATTGAACGTGCCGGATTTGTCGCCCCCGGTGCCGCATGTATCCAGCAGATTGGCACCGTCAACGTTGATTGGCACTTTGGTTGCGTTGGCCCGCATGGCCCGTGCGCTGCCGACGATTTCGTCCTGGGTTTCGCCTTTCATCCGCAGCGCCATCAGGTAAGCCCCGATCTGGGCTTCGGTGGCTTCGCCGCGCATGATCTGGTTCATCACGGTTTCGGCTTCTTCGGCTTGCAGGTGACCAAAGCGGCTGAGTACGTCAATCGCTTTTTGAATATCCATCGTCATATACCTTTCTGTGGTGCCACCGGCATTGAGCTACCGGGTGAGCACGACTGGCTGCTGGATCTCCAGGAAATTTTTCAGAATGCGCGGCCCATAGGGTGTCAGGATGCTCTCCGGATGGAACTGGACGCCAAATACCGGGTGCTCCTTATGGCGCAGGCCCATAATTTCACCCTGATCGGTGAAGGCGGTCACGGCCAGTACATCCGGCAGTGAATCTTCTTCCACAATCAGGCTGTGATAGCGGGTTGCCTCGAAGGGGGAGGGGATGCCGGTAAACAGTTTGTCTTCCTTATGGTAGATCATGCTGGTTTTGCCGTGCATCAGACGCCCTGCCCGCACGACCAGCCCGCCATAGGCCTGTCCGATACACTGGTTGCCGAGGCACACGCCGAGAATCGGGGTGGTAGCGCCTAACTCGCGAATCACATCCAGTGAGATGCCGCCATCATCCGGTGTGCCCGGCCCTGGCGAAATCAGAATCTGGTCCGGGTTGATCTGCCGAATCTGGTCGACAGTGATCTGATCGTTGCGGTAAACCTCGATCTGTGTGCCCATCTCGCCAAGCTGCTGGACGAGGTTGTAGGTAAAGCTGTCGTAATTATCAATTACCAGAATCATTGTTTTGCTCCAGTTCCTGCACGTAGCGGCTTCTCAAACCTTCCAGATGCGAAACGTCATTCAGGGCGACCAGCTTCCATTGATCGTCTTCTCGGTGGATTGTGGTCACAGCCGTATTGCCGAGCACCCCGCTGTAGATGTTGTAATCCGGGACCAGCGAGTGCAGCAGCATGTGGGTCGATGTGGTGTGCGTCAGGATGCCGACGGTGCTTCCCTTGTCGGCTGCCAGTATTTCATTAAATGCTTCGTTCACGCGCTGGCGGACATCGGCGCGGGATTCACCCTCTGGCACCCGGTAATTCTCGATATCTGCCTGAAGCTGCTTGTATTCTTCCACGTTCCAGCTGCGGATTTCTTCAAGGGTCATGCCCTGCCACGCGCCGATATCGCGCTCGCGCCAGCGCTGGTCATAAATCGGCGTGAAGCCGAGTGTCTCCGCCAGAATTTCAGCGGTTTCGACTGCGCGGCGGGTGTCGCTGGCATACAACGCACTGAGGCCGATATTACGGATGTAGCGGGCCAGTGATTTGGCCTGTGCCCGGCCATAGTCGCTCAGCGGATTGGCTACCCAACCCTGCCAGCGGCCCTGCCGATTCCACTCGGTTTCGCCGGGGCGGATCAAAATTACCCGATTAACCGTCATTTACATGAGTCCTTCTTCTGCTTGCTGGATGGCAACGGCGACTGCTCGTGCTTTGTTGATGGTTTCCTGATGTTCGGTGGCCGGGTCGCTGTCTGCGACAATGCCAGCCCCAGCCTGCAAGTATATCGTATCGCCCTGCATGAGCAGCGCCCGTATCGTAATGCAGGTATCCATAGATCCGTCGAAGCTGAAGTAGCCGACCGCGCCGCCGTATGGCCCCCTGCGCGTGCCTTCCAGCTCCTCAATGATCTCCATGGCCCGGACTTTGGGTGCACCGCTGAGCGTACCGGCGGGGAAAGTGGCCGCCAAAAGATCAAACGCATCCATGTCGGCGTTCAACTGGCCCTCGACCTGGCTGACGATATGCATCACATGCGAATAGCGTTCGATGTACATCATGTCCGGCACCTTGACCGTGCCATAGGTGCACACCCGCCCCAGGTCATTGCGGCCCAGATCAACCAGCATGACATGCTCGGCGCGTTCCTTGGGGTCGTTGATGAGTTCATGCTCGTACTTGGCATCTTCTTCCGCAGTTTTGCCACGTGGTTTGGTGCCAGCGATGGGCCGCACCATGGCGGTGCCATCTTCCAGCCGCACCATCATTTCCGGCGAGGCACCCATCAGCGTGTATTCATCGCCAAAACGCAGGAAGAACATGTAGGGCGAGGGGTTGAGCGCCCGCAGCGCGCGGTAAATGCTGAAGGGTTCGGCTGTGGTCTTGCGGCTGAAACGCTGCGACAGCACGATCTGGAAGGCATCGCCGGCGGCGATATATTCCTTGGCGGCGCGGACGTTATCCTCGAATTTTTCCTTACTCACATTGGAAACCATCTCAGAGCCGCTTGGCTCACCCGCTTTGGCGGGTTGGGGCAGAGGTTTGCGCAGGGCGGCGGCCAGTTCGTCGATGCGCTGGACGGCTTCATCATAGGCTTCGTCGGGGTCGCCGGTGTTGTGCGCATTCGCCAGCAGAATCAACTGATGCTTGGCGTGGTCGAAAATGACCAATGTGTCCGGCAGCAGGAAGGCGGCATCGGGTACGTCGAGCTGCTTCTCGGCGGTATCCGGCAGGCGTTCGAAATAACGCACGATGTCGTAGCCCATGAAGCCGACGGCGCCGCCGACAAAACGGGGCAGGCCTTCGATCTTGACCGGTTTAACGCGGCTGAATTCCTGTTTGATCGCCAGCAGCGGGTTTTCACCGGGGCGCAGCTCGCGCGTGGTGGTTTTGCCATGATGGGTGCGGATGACCTGTTCACCTTTGATGGTGATGAGACCCTTGGGGTTGACGCCGAGGAAGGAGTAGCGCCCGACCTGTTCGCCACCCTCGACACTTTCGAGCAGAAATGAAATGTTGCCTGCCTGGGCCAGTTTCATGTAGACGGAAACCGGTGTTTCCAGATCGGCCAGTAAGGTGCGGTAAACCGGCACGAGGTCGCCCTGACCAAACAACTGGTAGACTTCCTCGCGGCTCGGCTGAACGTCGGCCCGGGTGCGCGGAACTGCGGGTGAAAAAGCCATCTTCAAAATCCCTCGACAACTCACCGAATAAAAAGAATCCCTTCGCCTGTTCAAGGACGAGAAGGGATTCCCGCGGTGCCACCCTGGTTCCTGCTGCAAGTAGCAGGCACTCTTGTCAGGTACAGGCTGTTAGGCCGATACCCTGCGCTGTGATAACGGTGCGCGCTCCGGTGCAGGCTACTGTTATTCGCCTGTACAACTCCCTGGCCCATTCCCCATCTGCGCTGCTGCCGCCTTCACAGCTCCCGGCGACTCTCTGAAACCCGCTTTGATGTGTACTCTTCCAGATCAACGTTTTTGCTGGATTATTCAACTGCGAAAAATCGTAACGGCATTTGCCGGGCTTGTCAAGGAATTGGCAAATATAGATTATTGCTCCGCTGTACGAATACGTTTAAGTCCTTATGACAGCGTCTTTTCTGATCGCTTGGTATCGTGTATAATATCGTAGTTCAAATGTTCTAAAATAATGCCTATGTCAGCCGAAATGCAAGTGCCAAACAGTTCACGAAAATATTTGATCCCGATTGTTTCGGCAACTGCATTTCTATGCTTTGGTATTGCGAATATCCTGAGTGGGCAAGTATATGACATGTTCAGTTTGTTATGTGTGTTCGTTCCCATCGGGTTTATCAATCTCTTAAGCCCTCAACCGCTGGTGTACCTTGTGGTGCTTGCTTTGGTTGGGTTTGGGGTAGGCAAATTGGGTATAACGCTCTGGCAATGGCAGAAATGGTCGGTGATCGTTATCCCGATTATTCTTGTATCAAATGCGTATGGTTTTCTTGCGTGGGTTTTCTCTCAAGTTGATTGGTGAATGAAGTTAGGATGGTGCTGCATTGGCCCTGACCAACCGTGACATAGCTGATATTTTCGAGCGCGTGTCGGATATGCTGGAAATCCGGGGGGACATCATCCATCGGGTGCTGTCGTACCGGCGTGCCAGCGAGACGATCCGCGACCTGCCGCGTGATCTGCGGGCGATTGCCGCCGAGGGCACGCTGACCGAACTGCCCAACATCGGCAAGACGCTGGCGGAAAAGATCGAGGAAATGCTGAACACCGGCGAACTCGAATTCTACAACCGTCTGGCGCAGGAGATTCCGCCGTCATTGGTGGACATCATGCACATCAATGGGGTCGGCCCCAAAAAAGCCAAGCTGTTCTGGGATGAGCTTGACATCACCACGGTTGAGGCGCTCAAGACCGCTGCCGAAGAAGGCAAGCTGCGGGATCTGCCGCGCATGGGGGCCAAAAGTGAGCAGAAGATCCTCGACGGAATCGAGGCGCTCTCACGACGAACCGGGCGCACGTCCATTGGTGTGGCGCTGCCGGCAGCGCAGTCCATTCTCGATCAGTTGATGGCGCTGCCACAGGCGATTGAAGGGGCGATTGCCGGGAGCATCCGCCGGGGCAGGCCGACGATTGGCGATGTGGATTTGCTGGTCGCCAGTGATGACGCCGCGCCGATCATGGATGTCTTTGTCAATCTGCCGAATATCGCGCGGGTGCTGGGGCATGGCCCGACCAAAAGCTCGATTGAACTGCTCAACGGCTTGCAGGTCGACCTGCGGGTGCTGGAAAAAGCCCGCTGGGGCACGGCGCTGAATTATTTCACCGGCAGCCAAGCGCACAATATTCAGATGCGTGAACTCATGCTGGCGAAAGGTTACAGCCTCAACGAACATGCGCTGCGTCCGCTCGACGCCGATGGCAACATGATTGAGGATGAATCGCAGTATGTGCTGTGCGCGACCGAAGAAGCGGTTTATGCGGCGGTTGATCTGCCGTACATCCCGCCGGAACTGCGCGAAGACAGCGGGGAATTTGAGGCGGCCAGGGCGGGTAAGCTGCCCAATCTGATCGTGCTCGATGACCTGCGGGCCGACCTGCACATGCACACGACCTGGAGCGATGGCAAGCTGAGCGTACGCGAAATGGCGGAGGCAGCACGGTCACGCGGGCGACAATACATCGTCATCACTGATCATTCGCATTATTCGACCATCGCCAATGGTCTGACGGTCGAACGCCTGATGGAGCAGCACGCCGAAGTGCAGCAGGTGGCGGCTGAGATGGGACCGGATTTTCGCGTGTTTCATGGCATCGAAATGGATATTCGTTCGGATGGCACGCTGGATTACCCCGATGAGGTGCTGGCTCAGCTGGATTTTGTGATTGCCTCGCTGCACTTCAGCCTGACGCAGGAACGCAGCGTGATTACGCGCCGGTTGCTGAATGCCATCGAAAACCCGCATGTTGACCTCATCGGGCATCCACGCGGGCAGTTGATCGAACAACGCGAACCAGCTGACCTGGACATGGATGTGGTTTTTGAGGCCGCGTTGAAGCATGGCACGGCGCTGGAAATTAACGCGAACCCGATGCGGCTGGACCTGGAAGCGCAGTATGCCCGGCATGCCGTCGACATGGGCGTTCTGCTGTCGATCAACACGGACGCGCACAGCGCCGAGCAGATGGATCTGCTGCATTTTGGCGTGTTGACGGCGCGGCGCGGTTGGGTGGAGGCAGACAGTGTCATCAACACCTGGCCGGTCGAGCGTTTTGTCGAATGGGTCAGCAGTCGGGGGTAATCACGGATGTCTCGTAGCACACCACCGCCGACCCTGCCGGAAGAAGCCTTCGATGATCTGCCGCCTCGCAAACCCAAACCTTCACGCGGGGGACCGCTGCCGCCGTTCTGGTCGGTCGCGCTGACCTTTTTCCTGGCGCTGTCCGTGGCCGGTTGTCTGATTGGCGCATTAATCATGCTGGGCGGACGCAGCAGCCAGCAGGAGGCCAGCCAGCCAGTTATTTTGATTACCCATGCGCCGCTGCCGACTACCGTGCTGGATGGTCTGGTGGAACCGACGGCGACGATTGAAATCGGTGGGACACCGCAGCCGCAAACCGATCAGAGTATCCAGCTTTCCGGCCCAACGCTGGCGCCATCGGCCACTGCGACGTCAACGCCCATTGCGATTGACGTAGGGGCACAGGTGATCGTCATCAGTCAGGGCGGTATCAATGTGCGCAATGCACCGGGTACCGGCAGTGCGGTTGTCTTTACGGCGAACAACAACCAGACATTTTCTGTGATTGGCGGTCCAGAAGTGGTGGATGGGCTGCGTTGGTGGCAGATCCGCGATATTGCCAACGGCAACAGCGGTTGGGTGGCGGAAAATGATGGGCTTTCGGATTTGATTCAGGTCTATGTGCCATAGGAGTGGATAATGGCCGACGATCTCGCCCGCCGTGCGGCGGAACTGCGCGACCAGCTTCATTTTCATATTTATCGCTATAACGTGCTTGGCGACCCGATCATCACCGATGCGGAGTATGACCGGCTGTATCATGAGCTGCGCCAGTTGGAGGAAGAACACCCCGAACTGATCGCTGTCGATTCGCCGACGCAGCGTGCGGGCAGCGACTTGTCCGAAGATTTCCCAAAAGTGCGGCATCCGGCCCCGGTCCTCAGCCTGGCCAATGCCTTTGATGAAGCAGGTCTGCGTGCCTGGGAAGAACGGAACCTGCGTTTGCTGCCTGCGGGCACGGAACTGGATTATGTGCTGGAGCCGAAATTCGACGGGTTGACCATTGTCATCACCTATGAGAACGGCCTGCTGACCAAAGCGGCGACGCGTGGCAACGGCGAGATCGGTGATGACGTGACCGCCAACGTCAAGACGATTCGCACGGTGCCGCTGCGCATTCCAGTTCGGGCGGATGGCCCACCAGCGCCGGAACGGCTCGTCGTGCGCGGTGAGGTGTTATTCCACAAGGAAGACTTCGAGGCGGTGAATCGTCAGCAGGAAGCCGCCGAACTGCCGCGCTACGTCAACGCCCGCAATACCGCATCCGGCACGCTCAAACAAAAAGATTCCCGCATCACCGCCACACGTCCGCTGACCGCCTATATTTACTCGGTGTTGGATAGTGTGGGAATTGTGCTGGATAAGCTGGATAAGCAGTGGGATATGCTGGAATACTTGCGGGAAATGGGATTCCAAATCCCACAGGAATCCCAATACTATCCCACACTATCCGACATTATCCAGCAATTACCCGCATGGGAATCCCGCAGAGACAGCCTGGCCTATGAAATCGACGGTCTGGTGGTGAAAGTCAACGATATGCGGTTGGCGATTGAACTCGGCGTTGTGGGAAAAGACCCGCGCGGCGCGATTGCCTTCAAGTTCCCCTCGCAGGAAGCGACCACCAAGCTGATCGGCGTCACAGCCAGCGTCGGGCGTACTGGCAAAATCACGCCGACTGCCCAGTTGGAACCGGTGTTTGTCGGCGGGGTCACCGTATCCAACGCCAGCCTGCACAATTACGATCAGATTGAAAAGCTGGATGTTCGGGTGGGGGATACGATCATCATCAAACGCTCCGGCGATGTCATCCCCTATGTGGTCGGGCCGGTGACCGGGGCGCGTGATGGGACGGAAGAACCCATCCGCCCGCCTGAACTTTGTCCTTTCAGTGGTGACCCGGTGATTCAACCGCCCGGTGCGGTCGATTATTACTGCTCGAACCCGCTGTGCCCGGAACGTGTCTTCCGTCAGTTGGAATTTTTCGTCTCACGCGGAGCCATGGACATCGAAGGCATGGGGCCGGAGACAATCAAGACGCTGATCGACCAGCAGTTGATCCACGATGAAGCGGATATTTTTTACCTTCAGGCGGAACCCCTGCTGGAACTGGAACGCTTCGCCGAGAAGAAGGTCCAGAATCTGATGGAGTCGATCGAGCGCGCCAAGGATCGCCCGTTGTCCCAGTTTCTGGCGTCGCTGGGGATTGATGGCGTGGGCAGCACCGTTGCCACTTTGCTGGTGGATCATTTTGACTCAGTCGATGCGCTGATTGAGATTGCTCGACAGGCCAAAGCAGCGGAAGCGGCATTCCGGCAGGCGGCAGCTTCGCTGCTTCAGGCATTGCCCGAAGACCTGTCGGACGAAGCCGATTCGGTTACGCGGAATGTGGCCCGGCTGCGTGACCCGCTGGTGGAGCTAGCCCCGCGTTATGTGGATGTGCAAGATATAGATGTGCGGTTGCAGCGTTTGCTCAAGCCGCTTTACGAAACGATTGGCGCAGAAGCGGATGATATTGCGACGCCACTGAAAAATCTGGTGGATGTGGCAGCGCCGTTGTTGCGCATTGATGGATTAGGCCCGGTGCTGGTGGAGAATATCATCAACTGGTTTGCGGATGAGCATAACCGGCAGGTGATCCATAAGATGCAGCAGGCCGGGGTGAAGATGCACGCCGAGCAGAAAGTGGCTGCCAGCAATGTGCTGGAAGGGCAGACGTTTGTGCTGACCGGGACATTGCCCACACTGACCCGCGACGAAGCCACTGCGCTGATTGAAGCAAATGGCGGCAAGGTGACAGGCAGCGTCAGCAAGAAAACCAGCTATGTTCTGGTAGGGGATTCGCCGGGCAGCAAAGCGGAAAAGGCACGGCAGTTGAATATCCCAACCATTTCCGAGGCGGAGTTGCAGGCGATGATCGCTGCGGGATAAGTGGGTATTCATGTTGGATAATGTGGTATGAACCAATTTGTTGACATCTTCCATCAGAGCGGCTATGCTTTGCGCTAGAATACGGGAATATTCGGGGCAATAACGGTGTCCAGGTCTTTCAACGCTTTCCTCTACGCTTATTATTTTAAGAGCCACATAGAAGAGGGTGGAGCGTTGCCTGCTGGGCAGATCGTCCGATAATTCCTGGTTGATGAGGAATACCGAGGCGCAGAGCAAACGCTCTGCGCTTTTTTATTTGTCTGGAGGAGGAAGAACACATGATGATTCGTGGGGTACGGGGTGCGATCACTGTCGAGGAGGATTCCGCAGCGGCCATCTGGCAGGCGACGCAGGAGCTTCTGCAAGCACTGATCGAGGCCAACGGGATGGTCGAGGACGACGTGGCTAGCGTGTTTTTCAGCACCACGCCGGATCTGCGGTCGGCTTTCCCGGCGAAGGCGGCGCGTGACATGGGCTGGACACAAACCGCGTTAATGGGTGTGCAGGAGATGGATGTCGAGGGCGGGCTGGCCCAGTGTATCCGCATCCTGATCCATTGGAATACCACCAAACAGCAGAGCGAATTGCAGCATGTTTTTCTGCGGGGGGCAGTGGTGCTGCGGCCAGATTTATCGCTGGAACAAAAAAATAATTTAAATGGGAGATCCAAACAATGATCGTCGTCATGAAGGCGGACGCGAAGGCAAAAGAAATATCGGATGTGATCGCCAAAGTGCGCAGCAGTGGTTATGTAGCGCATCTGGCAGAAAGCGACGAGGGCACCATTATCGGGTTGGTCGGCGAGAGCGACACGCCGCTGAATGTGGATGATTATACGTCGATGCCGGGGGTAGCACGCGCCGAACGGGTGAAGGCCGGTTACAAGCTGGCCAGCCGCGCCTTTCATCCGCGTGATTCCAGAGTGCCGCTGAACGGGTCGCACATGGGGGCGGACAAGGTGCTGGTGATCGCCGGGCCGTGTTCCGTCGAGAGCCGGACGCAGATCATCGAGATCGCCTGTGCGGTCAAGGAAGCCGGGGCAACGGCGCTGCGGGGCGGGGCGTTCAAGCCGCGAACATCGCCTTACAGTTTCCAGGGGCATGGCGAGAAGGGCCTGCAATGGCTGGCCGAGGCGCGGGAAGTAACCGGGCTGCCGGTTGTCACCGAAGTGATGGACCCCGGTCTGGTGCCGATGGTGTGCCAGTATGCTGATGTGTTGCAAATCGGCGCGCGCAACATGCAGAACTTCACCCTGCTGAACGCCGCCGGGGAAAGCCAGCACACTGTCTTGCTCAAGCGTGGCATGAGCAGTACGATTACCGATTTGCTGATGGCGGCAGAATATGTGCTGGCGCATGGCAATCAGCGCGTCATGATCTGCGAACGCGGTATCCGCACCTTCGAGACGGCGACTCGTTTCACGTTCGACCTAAATGCGATTCCGGTGCTCAAGAGTCAGACACATCTGCCGGTGATCGCTGACCCCAGCCACGCGATTGGCTTGCGAGAGCATGTCGAAGCCGTGTCAATGGCGGCTGTGGCGGCGGGTGCCGATGGGTTGATTCTGGAAGTGCACCCGGACCCGGAAGCGGCGCTGTCTGATGGGCGGCAGAGTGTGGCCCTGGATGACTTCAAAGTCTTGATGGAAAATGTTCGGCGTGTGGCGCAGGCTGTGGGCCGGACAGCATAAGCAGAAGGATGTCGTGATGCACGTGCGTATGGCGACAATGGATGACGCGCGCACTCTGGCGGAACTCAACCGCGATGTGCAGCAGTTACACGCCGATGCTCTGCCAGAAATCTACAAGCCGGTTGCGGACCTGACTCTGGTGACGGAGGATTTTCGCAGCCGGATACTGGGCGACCCGGCATGGCGCACCTATATTGTCGAGGTGGATGGTGACCCGGCAGGCTACGCGTGTGCCAGAGTGATGCGACGACCGGAACATGTCTATGTGTATGAGCACGAATATATTTACCTCGACCAGATTTCGGTCCGCCCAGCGTATCGCAACAGCGGCTGTGGGCGGGCATTAATGGACGCTGTACGCGAGATGGCGCAGGCGGCAGGCATCCGCCGGGTGGCGCTGGATACGATGGCTTTTAATACGGGTGCCATAATGTTTTATGAACGATTGGGCTTTCAGATGTACAAACATACGATGCATCTGGAGTGGCAGGACGAGAGGGAAGCAGGAACGGTATGACAACGGGTGGCTTTAGCTGCCGCCATCTCGCGGTGGTCGGCCTGGGTTTGATGGGCGGATCGCTGGCGCTGGCGCTGCGCGGGGTGGCGGATACAATCACCGGGGTGGATTCTGACCCGGCAACGCGGGATTATGCGCTGAAACGTCAGATCGTTGATCACGTAACGGATGATTTGCGCGCGGGGGTGAGCGAAGCGGATGTCGTCATTCTGGCGGCTCCGGTGCGGGCGATTAACGCGATGCTGAAGCTGCGCATCGGTTCGTACATGCGCTCCAACACACTGCTGATCGACATTGGCAGCACCAAACAGGATATTTGCCGGGCGATGTCTGAACTGCCTATCGGTATTCTGGCCGTCGGTGGGCACCCGATGACGGGGAAAGAATCCAGCGGGATTGAGGCGAGTGACGGTGACTTATATGTGGGGCGGCCCTTTGTGCTGTGCCCGACCCGGCGCACCACACCTGCCGGACGGGGACGCGCACTGGCGATGGTCGAGGCGCTGCGGGCGGTGCCGATCGAGATGGAAGCCGAACGGCATGATCGGGTCGTGGCGGCTATCAGCCATCTGCCCTATCTGTTGAGTGCGGCGCTGGTGGCGACGGTGGCGCGCGAGGGGCAGTCGGATGATGCGGTGTGGCAGCTTGCCGCCGGCGGGTTCCGCGATATGTCGCGGCTGGCTGGCAGTGATGTCAAGATGATGGGCGATATTCTGAGCACGAATACGCAGGCCGTGGCCACGCTGCTGGCCATGTTTCGGATGCAGCTTGCACAGCTGGAAGCCATGCTGATCTCGCATGATGACCAGCATCTGGCGGATGCACTGCTGCCAACACGTGAAGCACGCTTGAAATGGGCAGATCGATACGGGAATGGGATGAACAATGGCAAACAATCATGAGGATAGTCTGGTCGTAAGGCCAACACAGACCCTGAAGGGCACAGCGACAGTGCCGGGCGATAAATCGCTGTCGCACCGGGCGGTGATGTTCGGGGCGCTGGCGCATGGTGATTCGCATGTGCGCGGCTGGCTGGCAGCGGGTGATACCGAAGCGTCGCTGCGCTGCGTGCAGACGCTGGGTGTCCACATCGAGCGCCACAGCGAAAGCGAACTGACCATTCATGGCAGGGGCGAACTGCGTCCGGCGGCGGGCCCGCTGGATTTTGTCAATGCTGGTACCGGCATTCGGCTGATGGCGGGCATCATGGCCGGTCAGCCGTTTGGCAGCATCCTCGATGGCAGCGAACAACTGCGCCGCCGTCCGATGAAACGCATTATAGCGCCGCTGCGGTTGATGGGTGCGGCGATTGAGGGGGACAATGATCGTGCGCCGTTGACGGTTACCCCGGCTCAGTTGCAGGGGATTCGCTATGAACTGCCGATGGCCAGCGCTCAGGTCAAAAGTGCGGTGCTGCTGGCGGGGTTATTTGCCGACGGCGAAACCGTCGTGGTGCAGCCCGGCCCGGCCCGCGACCACACGGAACGTATGTTGAGCGCGGCGGGCGTCGATGTCGTGACCGAGGGCAACGTGATCACGCTACGGCCCGGCAATACGCTCAAGCCGATGGATTTCAGCGTGCCGGGTGATTTCTCCTCAGCGGCGTTTCTGCTGGTGGCCGGGGCGATCGTGCCCGACAGCGACCTGACCCTGACCGGCATTAACCTGAATGAGACCCGCACCGGCCTGCTGGATGTGCTGCTGGAAATGGGCGCAGACATCAAGGTGACTGACAAGGGCCTGGAAGCGGGTGAACCCGCGGGCGATATTCGGGTGCGTTACGGCGCGCTGAAGGGTGTCGAAGTTGGTGGGGAAACCGTCGTGCGCATGATCGACGAATTCCCGGTGTTGATGGTAGCGGCGCTCCGTGCGGAAGGGCGCACCGTCGTGCGGGATGCGCAGGAGCTGCGAGTCAAGGAGACGGACCGGCTGGCAGTGATGACGGCGGAACTGCGCAAGATGGGCGCCGAGATCACCGAAACAGAGGACGGGTTCATCATTGATGGGCCGCAGAGTCTGGAAGGCGGACGCGTGGATGGTCATGACGACCATCGTATCGCCATGAGCCTGAGCATTGCCGGGCTGGTTGCGGATGAGCAGACCATCGTGGATGACGCCAGGTGTGCAGGCGATTCTTTCCCCGGTTTTGCGGAAACAGTGGCCCGCCTGGGTGGTCAACTGGCGGCGCAAGGGCAGCTCGCCTAGATCCTATTGGATATGTTGCGCCGATCCGCAAATTCATGCACACTGTCTACGGGACAACAGAAAGCTGTATAAGTTCATGGCAATTACGCATAAGGTAGGGGTGATCGGCTGGCCGGTGGAGCACAGCATCAGCCCGCAGATGCATAATGCGGCATTTGCGGCACTGGGGCTGACCGACTGGCTGTATGACCGCATTGCTATTCCTCCGGATATTGTCGGCAACAGCCTGCGAACGCTCAGCGGTGAAGGGGGTTATGTCGGCCTGAACGTGACCGTTCCGCACAAACAGGCGGTGATGCGATATGTCCGGCCTGACGAACGGGCGACCGCGCTCGGTGCCGCCAACACCATCGACTTTCGGGATAACACGGCCACCAATACGGATGTCGCCGGGTTGATTGATGACCTTGTTGCCAACGATGTATCTTTATCCGGCGAGAACGTGCTGGTATTGGGCGCGGGTGGCGCGGCGCGGGCTGCCGTTTATGGGCTGGTGCAGGCCGGGGCGCATGTGACGGTGGTGAACCGCACCCCAGACAAAGCGCAGGTGATGCTGGCTGATCTCACGCTCTCGGCAGGGATACGCAATGTCAATGTGCGTTCGCTGGAAGAAGCCGCACAGGATGATATTGCCCTTGTTGTCAACTGCACACCGGTCGGGATGTGGCCGCATGAAGACGCCTGCCCCTGGCCGGATGCGGTGCCATTTCCCTCTGGCGCGACCGTTTACGATATGATCTACAGGCCGCGTTTTACCCGGTTAATGGCGAAGGCCGAAGCCAATGGCGGACGGGCGATTGGTGGGCTGGGGATGCTGGTGCGGCAGGGGGCGGCTTCGTTTGTGATCTGGACGGGTGTCGAACCGCCGGTTGACGTCATGTTCGAAGCGGCAGAGGCATCACTGGCCGAAAAGCAGTAACAAGCTAAGAAGGAAGGAAACACAGATCATGCACACGCAGATGATCGAGTTTTCCGGTCATGGGGATACGGTGCCGGGTTATCTGGCAACACCGGATGGTGCGGGCCCATTCCCGGCAGTGGTGGTCATTCAGGAATGGTGGGGACTGAACGCCCATATCAAGGACGTGGCGGAGCGATTCGCGCAGGCCGGGTTTGTGGCATTGTCGCCGGACCTGTATCGCGGGGCGGTGGCTGAGGAGCCAGACGATGCGCGCAAGCTGGCGATGGAACTGGACCGTCCGAGAGCGATCAAGGATATACAGGGCGCGGTCAACTATCTGGTGGCGCAGCCGAACGTCGCACCGAAAAAAGCGGGTGTGGTCGGTTTTTGCATGGGCGGTGGATTGGCCGCCAGCATGTCGCACCTGGGAATGGATGTCGGCGCGGCGGTGGTGTTCTATGGCAATGTGCGTGATCTGACCCGTGATGAGGTGGCGCGAGAGGTGCGTGTGCCGCTGCTGGGGAACTTCGGCGAGACGGATGCCGGGATCCCACCGGAACTGGTGCGCGAAGCCGAGCAGAAGCTGAAGCAGCACCGCAAAACCTGCGACTTTCATGTGTTTTCTGATGCGCCCCACGCCTTTTTTAACAATGAACGGGCATCCTATCGAGAACAGGCGGCCACCCGCGCGTGGAACCGTACCCTCGATTGGTTCCGGCAGTATTTAAGCTAATCGATTAAGGACACTTCAATGATTCGATTTTTAACCGCTGGCGAGAGTCATGGGCCGCAGCTTACGGCGATTGTGGATGGAGTGCCCGCCGGTGTGCCGGTGACGGCGGACTACATTAACAAAGAACTGGAACGTCGCCAGAAGGGTTACGGTGCGGGTGGCCGCATGAGCATCGAGCGCGACAACGTGCAGATTTCTGCCGGGGTGATGAATGGCAAGACCACTGGCGGACCCATCGCCCTGACGGTTTACAACCGTGACTGGCGCAACTGGCAGGAAAAGGACATCAAGCCGATCACGACGCCGCGCCCCGGTCATGCCGACCTGACAGGTGCGATCAAGTATGGTTACCGGGAACTGCGCCTGTCGCTGGAACGGGCCAGCGCGCGGGAGACAACCATGCGCGTCGCGGTTGGTGCCATCTGCCGGGCACTGCTGGACGAACTGGGCATTGTGATTGGCGGCTATGTGGTGCAGATCGGCAGTGTGAAAGCCGAACTGCCGGATGATCTCTCCTATGAAGAACGGTTTGTGCGCGGCGAGGAAAGTGATGTGCGCTGCCCGGACCCCGCCTATACCGAGCAGATGCACCAGGAAATCCGACAGACCATCATCGACAAGGATACGCTTGGCGGGATCATGGAAATTGTCGCGCTGCATGTGCCGCCGGGGTTGGGGTCGTATGTGCAGCATGACCGCCGACTGGACGCCAAAATTATCGCTGCGATGGTCGGCATTCAGGCGATGAAGGGCGCAGAGATCGGCCCGGCTTTTGAGAATGCGGGTAAGCGCGGCACCGAAGTGCATGACGAAATTATCCTGGCGGGCGAGGACGGCGGCCTGAGCCGCAAGACCAACCGTGCTGGTGGCATCGAGGGTGGCATCTCCACTGGCGAACCCATCGTGGCGCGGGTGGCGATGAAACCGATTTCGACGGTGCTGAAGGCGTTGAACTCGGTTAATCTGGCGACGGGCGAAGCAGAGCCAACCACCTATGAACGCAGCGATTTCTGTGCGCTGCCGCGCGCCGTGCCGATTGGCGAAGCAGTGATGGCGATTACGCTGACTGATTCGCTGCTGGAAAAAGTGGGCGGCGACAGCCTGGAGGAGATCAAACCTCGCTTCGAGTCACTGCGTCAGGCACGGTTGGAAGACCTGCCGATGGATAATGTCGAGTGGCGTTTTGGCTACGATGTCTGACCGAAATATCGTCATCACCGGGTTTATGGGCACCGGCAAGTCCACCATCGGGCAAAAGGTGGCGGATTGTCTGGAACGCCCGTTTGTCGATACCGACGCGGTGATCGTCCAGCAGGCGGGCAAGTCCATACCCGACATTTTTGCGCAGGATGGCGAGGTGGTTTTCCGGCATCATGAACGGCGGGTATGCCGCTTTTATGCCGGGCAGACGGGTTATGTGCTGGCGACGGGCGGCGGCATGCTGGTTGACCCGGATAACCGCCGCGTGATGTCTGCCTCTGGCCTTGTGATCTGTCTGCTGGCAAGCAAGGATGCGATACGTCAACGACTGGCCGGGGATACGGGCAGGCCGTTGTTTTCGGGGGATTGGGAAGCCCTGTATGACCGGCGCACAGAGGCTTATATGGCGATTCCGTATCGCATCGACACCACCAACAAACAGCCGGATGAAATTGTTCAGGAAGTACTGGCGATATGGCAGAACGAATCCCGGTAAATGCGCCGGATAGTACCTATGACATTGTGATTGAAAGCGGTTTGATGCAACAGGCAGACCGGCTGGTTGATGAATTTGGCCTGGGCAGGCGCGTGGCAGTCGTGACAAATACCACACTGGCCCCGCTGTATGGTCAGGCGCTGGTTGAACGGCTGCCGAACGCCGCACTGATTACCATGCCGGATGGCGAGCAGCATAAAACGCTGGCAACGGTGACCCAACTCTACGGTGATCTGGTGCGGGCGAAGCTGGACCGGGGCAGCACGGTGGTGGCGCTGGGCGGGGGCGTGGTTGGGGATACGGCGGGCTTCGCGGCGGCGACATATATGCGTGGTGTGCGCCTGGTACAGATTCCGACCAGTCTGCTGTCGATGGTCGATTCGAGCGTGGGCGGCAAAGTGGGCGTCGATCTGCCAGAGGGGAAAAATCTGGTGGGGGCGTTCAAACAGCCGGACGCTGTAATGATAGACCCGGATGTGATTGGCACCTTGCCGCCGCAGGAATGGCGCAACGGCATGGCGGAGGTGCTCAAGCACGGTTTGCTGGCGGACCCGGCACTGCTTGACCCGGCGCTGCATGCCCCTGAACAGGCCGCCGAACTGGTGCGGCGCGCAGTGCAGGTGAAAGTCGATGTGGTGGAACAGGACCCATACGAAAAAGGGATCCGCGCGCATCTGAATCTGGGGCACACGTTCGCCCACGCCATCGAACAGGTGACGCAATATCAATGGCCGCATGGCGCAGCGGTGGGTTTTGGGTTGTTGGCGGCAGCGCAGTTATCATATGCACTGGCTATGTGCGATTCGGACGTGCCGGAGCAGGTCGAGGATGTGTTGGCGACTGCCGGTCTGCCGCGTCGTTTGAACGGGCTGGATGCAGACGCGATTTACGCAGCGATGTCGACGGATAAAAAGTGGCAGAATGGCCATTCACGATTTATCCTGCTGCGGGGGATCGCGCACGTAGAAATTGTCGAGGATGTTCCGAAGTCGACCGTGATTGAAGTGCTGAGGCGGTTACAATAGATGTTATTCATCGTTTTTGGTACCAAGACAAAAACCGAAGATGTGGGTGGTGGCGAGTTTTATTGTCCGTCTTGCCAGACCAGACGCAAATTCACCCGTAAGCGCGCCAAGAATTATTTCGCGCTTTATTTTGTAGCGTTGTTTCCGCTGAACGAGGCCGGCGAATTTATCGAATGCCAGCACTGTGGCCGCAGTTATAACCCCGAAGTGCTCAAACAGAAATTGTCGAAGCCGCAGCCGGATGTTGCCAGACTGCTACAAAATGTCAAAACGCGCCTGGAAAACGGGTACCCGGTGGAGTACATGGTCCGTGATCTGACGGATGATGGACTCGACCTGGATGTGGCGCGAAACACAATCGAGATGGCAATCGGCAAACAGCGCAAGACCTGTCCGGATTGCGACCTGACGTATGCCCCGAATGTGATGGGCTGTGCCGATTGTGACCGGGCACTGCGTTCTGCACAGGAATAAGACACATGAGCAAAAAAATATTGTTATTGCATGGGCCAAATCTGAACCTGCTGGGTACACGACAACCAGATATTTATGGCAAAGTCTCGCTGGAACAGATCAACGATATGGCCGAGCGCTATGCCCGGCAGTACGGGGTGGACCTGCGGGCAGACCAGTCCAATCATGAAGGTGATCTGGTCGATATTTTGCATATCGCTCGTAACTGGGCGGATGGCGTTGTGTTTAATGCCGGGGCGTACACCCATACATCGGTTGCCCTGCGCGATGCGATCAGCGCGATTGAAATGCCCGTAATTGAAGTCCACTTGTCGAACGTTCATGCGCGCGAGGCGTTCCGTCATCATTCGTATCTGGCGCCGGTTTGCGTGGGGCAGATCAGTGGTTTTGGCTGGCGCAGCTATGTACTTGGTATCGACGCACTGCTTGGGCATTTGGGCGTGAAGACCGAACCAACCTTGTGAAGAATGCACAATGGGCTTGCTGGCGATTTGTGCGGGTACACCGGGTACACAACGGCGGCAAAAGCCTATACTTAACGTGAAAACTAGAAACACAGGCGTAACACAATGGCAAGCAAAGAATCGATACTGGCTGCACTTGATGAAGCAGAGATTCAGTTTATCAATCTGTGGTTTACGGATATTACCGGTGGTGTAAAAAGCATTATTGTCCCCGCGAGCCGCATTGATACGGTCTTTGATGGTCATGTGCTGTTTGATGGGTCATCCATCGAAGGTGGGGTGCGGGCTGTCGAGAGTGACATGCGGCTGGTGCCCGACCTGGCGACGTTTACCATCTTGCCCTGGGATAAGCCGGACGAGCGGGTGGCTCGCCTGATTTGTAATGTCCAGACTCCGCAGGGCGACCCGTTCCTGGGTGATCCGCGCACGGTGCTGTTGCAGGCGATAGATGAAGCCCGTGAGATGGGTTTTTCGTACAAAACCGGCGTTGAACTGGAGTTTTTCCTGTTCCAGCGCGATTCGCTGACGCAGTTGCTGCCGCATGACGATGTCAGCTATTTTGATCTGTCCACCAATTTCACACAATCGATCCGGCGTAAAATGATTGCGACGCTGAACGCACTGGGCGTTTGTGTCAATTCGGGTCATCATGAAATTGGCTCCGGCCAGCACGAGATTGACTTTGATTACGATCATGCGCTGACATCGGCGGATCATGTTTTGACGGCACGTGTGGCACTCAAGTCCATCGCCCAGCATAACGGGCTGCATTGCACCTTTATGCCGCGCCCCCGACGCGATCTGCCCGGTTCGGGCATGCACACACATCAGAGCCTGCACGATCTGGAAACAGGTAAGAACGCGTTTGCCGACGCCGATAACGAATATGGTCTGTCGGAAATCGGGCGTTACTTCCTGGCCGGGCAGCTGCATCACGCACGAGGCATGGTCGCGGTTCTGGCGCCATTGGTCAATTCGTACAAACGCCTTGGCACCAGTTTTGAAGCGCCAGTCTATGTGACCTGGGCCAATATCAACCGGTCCGCATTGATTCGTGTACCGAGCATTACGCCGGGGCATGAAGAACACACGCGCCTGGAATTACGCTGCCCGGACCCCAGCAGCAATCCCTACCTGGCAGCGGCGGTGATGCTGCGGGCGGGGCTGGATGGCATACGGCAGCGGCTGCCCTTGCCGGAGCCACTGGAGGAAACCCTGCTTGGTCAGGATCGCATCCGCCTGCGTCATGCGGAAGTGCTGCCAAACTCGCTGGAAGAAGCGTTGACGGCACTGGAGCAGGATGAGATTATTCTGTCGGCGCTGGGGCCGCATATCAGCGACAGCTTTATGCAGGTCAAGCGGAAAGAGGTTGATGACTACAACCGGCAGATCACGGCGTGGGAACTGGAGAATTACCTCAATCGCTATTGAGGATGACATCGTGAATATGGTTGAGCGCGTCCTCACCATCCGCAAAATCCACGACCACTGACAATTTGTGACGCGAGGGACCTTCCGCCAGCGCCAGTATCTCGATCTGATCGAGTGCTTGAAGGGCGCTGGTGATGTGACGATTCATATAACCCAGATGAGAACCAACCATGGTGATGACGCTGACCGGACTGATTGCCCAGATGTCGTGAAGGCCGGCTTCTTGCAGGCAGCGGAGCAGGTCTGCCTGGGTCGCACGCAGCGCTTCCGGGCCGATGGTTGTGGGGATGATAAAACAAACGAAGGTCTGGGTGGATGACTGCGACGTAATCATCACTTCGGTGCGGCTGTTGGTGGCAGATTGCAGGGCCTGGTCGATCAGGCTGTTGATCTGCATTAGCGGGCCGCTGTATCTGGCGGTCAGGCTGATTCCCTGAATCGATGTCGCTGCTTTGATGGTGTTAGGATCATCAGGCGAAATGGCATGGACCAGTGTGCCGGTGTCGCGTGGCTTGAAGATGTTTTTGATGCGCAGCACGATCTGATGGTCGCGCAGCGGGCCAATCATGCGGGCATGGAGAATGCGCGCGCCAAAGTAGGCCAGCTCTGCCACCTCGTCGTAAGACAATTCCGGGATATTGCGCGCCGATGGCACTTCCTGTGGGTCAGCCGTCATCAGGCCATCCACATCGGTCCACATCCAGACTTCCTTGGCATCCGCACATACCGCCAGAATCGAGGCGGTATAGTCGCTACCACCACGTCCGAGGGTGGTTGGTCGACCCGTTTCAGTAGCACCGATAAAGCCGGTGACGACGGGGACGATCGCGCGCGTTAACATCGGGATCAGGTTCTGCCGAATGCGTTCGCGCGTGAGGTTGATGTGCGGGCGGGCATGGCCGTATTCCGCATCGGTGACGATAATGTCGGTGGCGTCGATGGCGACGCCGCGCAGTTGATTCTGGCGCAGCAGGGTGGCGACGATACGGGCCGACAGACGTTCGCCCACGCCGATAATTTCGTCGAATGCCGCCGTAACGGGTCTGTCGAGGGTATGGCTGGCGAGGTCCTGGCAGACGCCGAGCATGTCAAACAGCAGGCGGTCAATATCTGCCTGAAGCGCGTGACGTTCGTTGATGCCGAGCGGGAGCTGCTCGACCAGGGCCATGTGGCGTGTGCGCAGGGTAGCGACAATGCGACGATAACCGCGCCGGTTGCTGAGCTGTGCAAGCTGGGCTGCTTCAATAAGTGCGTCGGTGACACCGTCCAGCGCGGAAACGACCAGCAAGAGATGATCCCACCGTTCATGTTCCTGAAGCACGATGCTCAAAACCTGCGTGAGCGCTGTGGTTGTTCCAACCGACGCTCCGCCAAACTTCATGACTAAGATTGCCATGTTAACCTCGATGAAGACACGGTGACGCGCCTGATGTCGCGCGATGTGGTGGCGTGATACAATGTGCACAAAGTATGATCACTGAAACTTAGCATCATGTCATATATTTGTCAATATATTGGGGATCGCCCGTCTGTGGTATAAAATAGGTCATTATCAGCTTTATTGTCGGAGTATGTGGAAGCAAAATTGTATGATGGAAACAACGACACTCAATACGGTAGCCGGCGTCCGTTTTACGAAAGTCGGCAAGCTTTATCACTTTGATTACAGCCATTACCCGGAACTCAAAGTCGGTGATCATGTCATTGTTGAAACGACACGTGGCCGGCAAATGGGGCAGGTCATGGGCTTTGTCGAGCCAGAGAAGGACGCAGACCGGACGTACCTGCCGATCATGCGCCCCGCAACTCCGCGCGATCTGGTGCTCAAGCAGCACTGGGAAGCCCAGCAGGACGATGCGCTGCGCGTGTGTCAGGAGAAAGCAAGCGAACTGGGCGGGTACGAACAGGTCAAGTTCGTGGCGGCGCAGTATAACTACGATGGCAGTATGCTCACGTTCATGTTTACCGCCGAGGACCGGGTGAACCCCGGCAAGCTGTGGAATGAACTGGGCCGGACCTTTGACGCAAAAGTTGAAATGCGCCAGGTTGGGCCGCGCGATGTCGCCAAGCTGCTGGGGGGATATGGCGCATGTGGTGAACTGCGCTGTTGCAGTACATTCCTGACGGACTTCAGCCCGATTTCGATCAAGATGGCGAAGGCTCAGGGGATTTCCCTGAATCCGTCGGAAATTACTGGTATGTGCGGGCGTTTGCGCTGCTGCCTGGTTTACGAGTACGAGCAGTATGTGGAAGCACGGCAAAAGCTGCCGAAACGCAACAAGCGCGTTGGCACGCCGTTTGGTGAAGCCAAGGTGATTGACGTGCACCCCTTGCAGGATGCTGTGACCGTCATTACCGAAGAGGGGCGGCGGCTGGTCAACCGGGAGGATATTGTGCCGCTGGATGAACTGCGAGCCCTTGAGAAAAAGGCAAAGGAGCCGTGCAGCAAGCATGGTGATGAACCCTGTGATTGTGGTAAAAAACCCGGCGAGCGACGCAGCGACCAAAACGCAGAGGAATAAATTCAATGAGCAATGCAGAAAACGGGAATGGCATTCAGCGCGTGCTGGGGGTGTTTGCGCATCCGGATGACCCGGAGTTTTTCGCGGGTGCTACATTCGCACGCTGGGCGGCAGAAGGCGCAGAAATTACGTTTTTGATGGCGACCAGCGGCGATAAAGGCAGTGCTGACCCGGAAATGACCCATGAACGATTGGTCGAGATTCGTGAGGAGGAAGAACGCCGGGCGGCAGCAGCGCTGGGTGTGAAGGAAGTGATCTTTCTGCGGTATCGGGATGGCGAACTGGAACCGTCGCTGGAACTGCGGCGGGACATCGTGCGTACGATCCGCCAGAAGAAACCGGATATCGTGGTGACCACCGACCCAACGATGTGGTACAGCGAAACGTCGATCAATCATCCGGACCATCGGGCGATTGGGGCGGCGACGCTGGCAGCGGTTTACCCGACGGCGCGTGACCGGTTGAATTTCCTGGAGCTGGAACGGGACGAAAAGCTGGATGTCCACAAGACAAAGCAGCTGTATATCGCCGGGACACCCAGGCCGAACAAGAAGGTGGATGTGACGAATTACATCGAGACGCAGATTAACGCCCTGCGCGAACACAAAAGCCAGATTTCAGACATGGACGAGATGGCGAAGCGGCTGCGTGAACGCAAACGCGACCCGGAATCGCCGGATGAATTCCCGCGACACATTGAGTCCTTTCATGTTGTGACGATGCGATGAGCACGATTGATTTTCGATCCGAAGCACAGGCGATGCGCGACGAACTGGTTGCGCGTCGTCGTGATCTGCACAGGCACCCGGAACTGGCGTTTGAGGAAGTGCGCACGGCGTCTATTATCGCCGAAGAATTGGGACAACTGGGGCTCGAAGTGCAGACCGGTGTAGGTAAGACCGGCGTTGTCGGCGTCCTCGAAGGGGAACATGACGGCCCGACTGTGCTCTACCGGGCGGATATGGATGCGCTGCCCATTCTGGAAGAAAACGAGGTGGATTACGTTTCGACCACCCCCGGAAAAATGCACGCTTGCGGCCACGATGGGCATGTCACTATTGCGCTGGGGGTCGCCAAGTTGCTGGCTGCGCACCGCGACCGGCTGGCAGGGCGCGTGAAATTTGTCTTTCAACCGGCGGAGGAGACGGCTGGGGGCGCACAGGCCATGATCGCTGATGGCGTCATGCACCAGCCAACCCCGGATGTGGTGCTGGGCATGCACCTGTGGAACCCTGTACCGCTGGGTACAGTGGGTGTCGCCGAAGGTGCGATTATGTCCGGCGCATCCGTCTTTCAGATCATCGTGCACGGGCAGGGTGGGCACGCGGCGCTGCCATCGACAGCCATTGACCCGGTAACCTGTGCGGCGCAGTTGATTACGGCTCTGCACACTATGGTCGGGCGCAAGGTGGATATGATGGCGGGTGCGGTGGTGCTGTCTGTCACCAGTGTTGAAACCAGCAGCAAGGCCTATAACGTCATTCCGGAAGATGTCGAGATTCGCGGGACCTTCCGCACGATGAATGCCGACACCAGCCGCCAGCTTGAAGACCATATCCGCGCTATCAGCGAAGCGGTATGTGGGTCGATGGGCTGCACGGTTGATGTGAACGTGAACCACCAGACCATTCCGGTGGTCAATGATTCGCGGGTCACGGCGCAGATGCGACAGCTGTTTGCAGGCATGGTGGGTGAAGCGAATCTGGATGCGCAGGTGCGGACGATGGCGGCGGAGGACGTCGCCTATATGCTGGACGCCGTGCCGGGGATGTATGTGCTGGTTGGCGCATCGAATGCGGCGCGTGGCCTGACTTACGATCACCACCACCCGCGCTTTGATTTTGACGAAGATGTACTGCCGCTGAGCGTAGGCCTCATGTCGGCAGCCGTTGCGCATTATGTGATGCCCGATGCCCAGTAATGCCGTTCTACGCTGGATTGATGGCCGTGGCTGGTTGATACTGGCAGGCGATACCCCCGCCAGCGATACGGTCCGGGCGCGGGCGCTGGCGATTGCAGCGGCTGATGGCGGCGTGGCCTATCTGGCGACACAGGGAGTTGACGCGGCGGCTGAGCAAATCCTCAACGACATGGAGGCGATAGGCGCGGGCGCGGGCTATCTGGTGGATGTGCTGACCGAAGATGACGTGGTGATTCATGACAAGCTGGCGGACGCTGGCTTGATTGTCATTGGTGGTGATCCGAGCGTGACCAATGTTCGTTCCGCGCTGGTTGGCGCCGCCATAGAAGGCATACAGATCGCCTATGAGAACGGGGCGGTGGTGCTGGCAGAAGGCCCGGCAGCGATGGCTTTTGGTGAATGGGTGATGCTGGATGATGGGCAGATTGGCACCGGCATGAGCTGGCTCGAAGGTGCCCTGGTCGTGCCCGGCGTCCCTGGTGTCGCCGATACCGAGGCGGCAGCTGTCGTCATGCGGAACCAACCGGCGGCTATTGCCATCGGCGTTGGGGATGGCTCCGCACTCGCCCTGGGTCCGGATGGCGAGGTCGAACCCTGGGGAGATCAGCAAGTCAGTATTGCGCTTGGGCCGGACTTCGGCGCATAATTCCCTCTGCACTTGACGTTTTACATGCCATATCACAATCAAAAGGGAAAATAGGTTATGCCTGCAACAATCATTGTCGGCGCGCAGTGGGGTGACGAAGGAAAGGGCGGCGTAACCGACAGATTGACTGCCAACGCCGATGTTGTTGCCCGCTTTGCAGGGGGTGACAATGCCGGTCACACCGTCGCTGTGGACGATAAAGTTTATAAGCTGCATCTGGTTCCATCGGGGATTCTGTATGATGGGGTCGCCTGTGTACTGGGGAATGGCACCGTCATTAACCCGGTGAATATGCTGAAAGAAATCGACGAACTGGTCGAGCAGGGCATTGACGTGTCGCCAACCCGCCTGATGATCAGCACGCGGGCGCACATTATTACCCCGGCGCACATCGCACTGGACCGCGCCAGCGAAAAAGCACGGGGCGAAGGCGCGATCGGGACGACCCTGCGCGGTATTGGCCCGGCTTATCTGGATAAAACTGGCCGACAGGGCATTCGTGCTGGGTTGATGCTGGATGATGAAGAATTCGCCGATACGGTTCACAATGCCATCGAACAGGCCAACCAGACTCTGACCGCACAGGGGTTCGACCCGCTGGATGCCCAGGCCACTGCCGAAGCCTACATCACCGCGGCGAAACGGTTGCAGCCCTACCTGACCGAGACTGCGGTCTATATCAATGACCAGCTGCGTGATGGCGCACGGGTGCTGTGTGAAGGCGCACAGGGCACGATGCTGGACATTGATCATGGCGATTATCCATTTGTCACCAGCTCGTCGCCGACGGCGGGCGGTGCGCTGACAGGTCTGGGTTTTGGCCCCCTGTATGTGGACCGCGTTGTCGGTGTGGCGAAGTGTTTTGCCACCCGCGTGGGGTCCGGCCCGATGCCCACCGAACTGGATGGCGAACTGGCGAACCGGCTGCGTGGCAGCGGCGAACGCTTCTGGGACGAATTTGGCACCACCACCGGGCGGCCCCGGCGTTGTGGCTGGCTGGATGGCGTTATCCTGCGCTATTCGTCACAGGTCAGCGGTTTTACCGAATTGTTCCTGACCAAGCTGGATGTCTTGAGTGGCTTCGAAGAACTGAAGATCGCCGTTGCTTATGAAGTCGACGGTCAGCAGGTATCGTATCCGCCGAGCACGATCCATGACTTGCAGCGGGCAAAGCCGGTTTATGAGACGCTGCCCGGCTGGCAGGAAGACATCAGCGCGGTGCGCAGTCCAGATGATTTGCCACAGGCCGCGCGTGACTATGTTCAGCGAATCGGCGAGATTTGCGATACACTGGTAGGTGCGGTGAGCGTGGGGCCAAAGCGTGAACAGGTCATCCCGCTAGCCTGAACCGGAATACGTATTGGGATGGTATGACAACTTATTCGTACCAGATGGAAGCCCCGGTTATCGAACCGCCGCAGCGCGTGGTATCTCTGGTGCCGAGTGTGACGGAGTCCCTGTTTGATCTGGGGCTTGGCAGTCGTGTCGTTGGCATTACGGATTACTGCATTTATCCTGAAGCGGGCGTGACGGGCTTACCCCGCATTGGCGGAACCAAAAATCCGGATACCAGCCGCATCATTGCTCTGAAGCCTGACCTTGTGATCGCCAACATGGAAGAAAATCGCAAGGCAGATGTTGAAGCACTCGCTGAGGCTGGTATTCCGGTTTGGGTGACATTTCCCAAAACCGTGAGCGATGTCCTGAATTTGCTCTGGAACATCATGCACGTTTTTGATGAAACCTCTATGGTCCCGCGTGTTCGTCTGATCGAGCAGACGGTAGACTGGATAAAGAGCATGAACCAGTCACCGGACGATCAGCTGGTATCGGTCTTTGTGCCGATCTGGTTTGATCCGTTGATGACATTTAATGCGGATACGTATTGTCATGATTTGCTGCGAATATGCGGTGGCCATAATGTGTTTGCCGACCGGCAGCGGCAGTATCCTTTGCAGGCAGACCTGGGTGAAGCAGCGCCGTATCCGCCGGAAAAGACGGCTGATCTGGATACGCGCTACCCGCGAATCACGCTGGACGAAGTGGTCAAGGCCCAGCCGCAGGTCATTCTGCTGCCGGGTGAACCGTATGCGTTTACAGAGGCGCATGTGCCGGTGTTTGCTGACCTGGATGTCCCGGCAGCACACAGTGGTAGAATCCATCTTGTCGATGGCTCGTTGCTCACATGGCACGGAACACGCATTGCTCATGCCTTGAATCTGCTTCCGCAATTGTTGACAGGGTAAGAGGTGATGGCTAAGGACGATATTCTCGGTAAAGATGTGCTGGCAGTTGTCGGTCATGAACTGAAAGCACCGATTAGCGCTGTACAGGGCTTTATCGAATTGATTCAGCAGGGCGATAATCTGACCGCGGCTCAGGTCCGCTATTGCGGGCGTGCGCTGGCAGGGTTGGAACGAATGGAAAATCTGATCGAGGCGCTGCTGGAGCTGGCACGTCTGGAGCAGGGGGCAGACCTGACATTTGAGGACTGTGACCTGCGCGAACTGGTGCACAATGCCCTCGATATGGTTGAAGCGGCGGCTGAAGAACGCCAGGTTGACCTGGTGGTTCAGGTCGATGATGACCTGGGTATTGTGAGCGGTGAGCGCCGGTTGCTCGGTCTGGTCATCAATAACCTGCTGGTCAATGCCATCAAGTATAATCAGAAGCAGGGTACCGTCTGGGTGTCGGCCACCAATCAGCCGGATTTTGTGCGGGTCGACGTGCGTGACAGCGGCGTCGGCATCCCGGAAGATGATCAGCCCCATGTATTTGAACAATTCTTCCGTGCATCCAACAGCGCCGAAACACGAGCCTCCGGCAGTGGGCTGGGGCTGGCGATTGCCCGGCTGATCGTTCAGAAGCACGAAGGATATATCTGGCTGAAAAGCGCGTTGGGTGAGGGCAGTACATTCAGCTTTACGATCCCGCGCCAGAACCATGCGTCGGATGGTGCCGACCCTTTTATGAGTGATCTGCACAGTGCGGGTGAGGGGAACGACATGCGCCACCGGCAGCAGGATGAGTTTTCGATTGAAGAAGCAGATGATATCGACGACAACACGCAGGAGTCGAATGGCAGCAGAGAGACGGATTCGAGCAGCGATGTGGTCTGAAAGTGGACTTGCCACAGGTTGTGATAAAAGGTACAATCTGGGTTTGTGGGCTGGCAATTATTCCCCTTATTTGAGAACTGACGCGCGGAGGTCATCGTGAGAAAACTCGCATTTGTAATTGGTGCAGTCGTCTTGCTGCTGATTGGCGGTGGATTGACCTCGCAGTTGATGTCCAGTGGTGGCGAAGCACTGCTGCCATTTATCACCCAAACGAATGTTCCGGATGCTTCGACATTGGAAACGGCCCCCTGGCAGGCCGAGCAGCTGGTTATGTTTGTTGGTTTTATTCTGTTTAACCTGATCGGTATGGCGGCAACGATTGCGATCGTGCTGTGGCTGCTGCATCGTGGCGTTAAGCAGGCCCGGTCATCTGAAACCGCTGTCACCACAGGCGGTACTGAGTAAACGAGTATTGTTGATGTCACAAGTACGGACACAACCGCCGCGTTTGTTTTCCGGGCTGGCGCTGACGACGGCGCTGCTCACACTTGGCCTGATTGTCTTTGGCGCGATCGTTCGCGTTACTGATTCCGGGCTGGGGTGTGGCGATAGCTGGCCCCTTTGCGATGGTAGAATTTTGCCGCCGCTGGACAACCTGACGGCGTGGATTGAATGGACGCACCGTTTGTTTGCGGCGCTGATCGGCGTTCTGGGTTTGGCGACGCTGGTCGCGGCGTGGCGGGTACGGCGGTTGCAGCGGGTCGCATTTGGTGCGGTCGTGGCGGCTGCGGTGCTGTTCATGATCCAAAGTTCACTGGGCGCGCTGGTGGTGGTTCTGGAACTGCCGCCGACGATGGTTGCGCTGCACCTGGGTACGGCGATGCTGCTGCTGGCGGCGCTGCTGGTGCCGGTGGTGGTCGTTCGCTTTAAGCCGGAAGCACGCGGCCAGGCAATGGATCATGTCACCATGCTGATCTATATCACCACAGCATTATCATTCGTGATTATTCTGACGGGTGCGCTGGTGCGCGGCAGCGGCGCAACGCTGGCCTGTACGGACTGGCCGTTGTGCAATGGTACGATTTTGCCGACAGGGCAGGGACATGCGGCATTAATTCATATGCTGCACCGGTTTGCCGTCGTTGCGCTGGGCGTTGCACTGGTGCTGATGATCTGGCAGATTATCCAGGCCGGGCGTGATCGTGCGTTGCGTCGGGTTGCAATCTGGGCATTTGTTATTTATCTGGCACAGGCTGGCGTTGGCGCAATCTTTGTGCTGACCCAGGCCGGGCGTGTGTGGGGGGCAACACATGTCGGGCTGGCCGCGACTACGTGGGCACTGCTTGTGGTTCTGAGCATTATGGAATATTTGAGGTCGTCAACGAGTAGACAAGATACGATGGCATGGCAGTCACAATCCAAAATCGCAGCGAACTAGCCAATACGCTCCGCGCCTATCTGGAATTGACGAAAGTCAGGATTGTTCTCCTCCTGATCTTCACCACAGTAACCGCAATGGTGATCGCAGCCGATGGGGTGCCGCCGCTGTCGATTCTGTTACCGACCCTCATCGGCGGTATTCTCGCCCCGGCAGGGTCCGGTGCCATCAACCAGTATCTGGATCGTGATCTTGATGCCCGTATGGCCCGCACCGCCCGCCGCCCCATTCCATCTGGCCGGGTGACGCCACAGAATGCGCTGCTGTATGGGCTGACGCTGATTGCCGTGGGCGTGATGATCCTCGGCTTCTGGGTGAACTGGCTGACTGCCGGGCTGGCGCTGGCCGGGTCGCTGTATTACGTTGTGCTGTATACGCTGGTGCTGAAGCGCAATACGTCGGTGAATATTGTCATCGGTGGTGGCGCGGGTGCGATTCCGGTGCTGGTTGGCTGGGCTGCTGTGACGGGTTCGCTGAGTATCGAGGCATGGCTGCTGTTTGGCATTGTCTTCTACTGGACACCGCCGCACAGCTGGACACTGGCTATTCTGGTCAATACCGATTATGCGCGGGCTGGTGTGCCCATGATGCCCGTCGCACGCGGCCTGAAATCCACGTATTGGCAGATTCTGCTGTATTCAATTCTGCTGCTGCTCCTTAGCCTGGTGCCAGCCCTGATGGGCGGCAGCCTGGGCATGGTGTATGGGGTGTCGGCGCTGGTCCTGGGTCTGGGTCTGGTGGCTATGACGATCCGGCTGATGCGGGTATCGACCAAAGCGATGGCCCGCACCGCCTACAAATACTCGACTTTTTATCTGGCGTTGCTGTTCCTGGCGATGCTGGTTGATGTGGCTGTGCGTTAGGCCGGGCTGTGAACGCTGCACGTTCTACTCGGTGGCCGGTTATTGTCGTCGTTGTACTGCTGGCTCTGTTTACGCTGGCGTTTGTAGCTGTCTTTGTCATGGCGAGTTTGGACTATGGCATGGAAAGCACAACCCCGCACCCCGATGCGGAACGGGTGGACGCCCTGTTGGCTGCGGCTGACCCGGCGCGGGGTGAAGCCCTGATCACCCAGTTCGATTGTTTTGCCTGCCATATCTCTGCTGCGGGTGTCGGCATCGCACCGCCATTCGAGGGTGTGGCCGAACGTGCTGAAACACGGCGGCCTCCGCTGTCGGCGGCGCAATATATCTACGAGTCGATTGTGGACCCCGTCGCTTACGTGGTTGAGGGCTATGCCGGTTCGATGCCGCAAAATTATGACGAACGCCTGAGTGATGAACAACTCGGCGACCTGATGGCTTATTTACTCACACTTCATTAGACCCCTGAAACGATTATGTATCTGGATGCGTTTACCCTTTCGGCGCTGGTTGATGAGTTTATGGACACACTCGTCGGCGGGCGCGTGCAGGATTCCATCGACGTTGATGAAACCGGCCTGGGGCTGGAAATTTATGCCCATCGCCAGCGGCGCTATCTCTACCTGAGCGCCGATCATCAGTCGCCGCGCCTGCATCTGGTTGAAGACAAATTACGTCGCGGGCTGCCCAAACCCAAGCCCATTGGCCTGCTGTTTCGCCGCTATGTGGAAGGCGGCACGATTGCGCACATCAGCCAGCCAAAATGGGAGCGAATCGTCCATATTGATGTGGATGGACCCGAAGGCGCGGTGACGATTATTGTTGAGCCGATGGAACGGCGCAGCAATATTCTGCTGGTTCAGGATGGCATGATTCTTGAGTGTATCCGGCGGGTCGGGCCGGAGGAAAACCGTTACCGCCTGAGCCTGCCCGCGCATGAGTATGTGCCGCCACCGCCTCAGACCGGCAAGCTCGACCCAACCAGGGTGACGCTGCAAGATCTGTATGGCATTTTTGACCAGAACACCGATGCCAAGCAACAGGTTCAACGGCTGCTTTCCGGGCGTTTGCTCGGCATGAGCCCGCTGCTGGCGCGGGAGATTGTCTACCGGATGAGTGGGCAGACCAATTTGAAAGCCGTTGATGCCGACGTGGACGCGGTGTATGAAGCATTGCAAGGTGTGATTGCGCCGCTGGCAGACCGGCAATGGCAGCCGGGGATTGCTGAAAACGAAAACGGCATGGAAGCCTTCAGCGTGTACCCGCTGCAAAGCATAGCGGGCTGGCATCCGGTGGAAACGGTGAGCGAGGCGCTGGCCGCGTATTATGGCGCTATTCTCGGCGAGGATGCTTATCAGGCGGCGAAAGAACCGGTAGCAGCGGCGATCCGGGAAGCACAGGCCAAACTGGAAGCCAAACGCCGTTCGTTGCAGCGCTCGATGACGGATGAAAGCCAGCGCGAAGTCCTGCGCCAGAGTGGTGAGTTGATTCTGGCGTATCAGTATGGCATCGAAAAAGGTCAGACAGAACTGCGGGCGCAATATGAGCCGGATCAGCCGGAGTTAGTGATTGCGTTGGACCCCAAGGTGTCGCCGCTGGAAAATGCCCAGCAATATTTTGCGCGCTACGAGAAGGCGAAACGTGCCCTCACCGGTGTGCCGGAGCTGATCGAAGAGGCCGAAAACGAACTGGCCTACCTCAATCAACTGGCGGTTGATCTGGAAATGGCTTCGAACTGGCCGGACATTGACGAAGTTCAGCAAGCCTTGCAGAGCCGGGGTTACTGGCAGGGCAAACGCGCCGGGCGAATCGGTGGGGGTAAAAGTGCGCCCATGCGCCTCGTCTCACCGGATGGCTTCGTGATGTGGGTCGGACGCAACAGCCGCCAGAACGAGATTGTGACGTTTGACAAAGGCAGCGGGGCGGACCTGTGGGTTCATGCTCGTGATGTGCCCGGCGCGCACGTGATTATCAAGTTTGATGGGCGCGAGATTCCGGAGTCGGTGATTGAGCAGGCGGCAGAGGTGGCGGCCTATTTCAGCGCCAGCAAGGACGAAAGCAGCGTCATTGTCGATGTGACCCCGCGCAAGTATGTCAAAAAGATTAAAGGCGGCGGGCCGGGGATGGTTACCTATCGCAATGAAACCACCCGCACCGTGCGCCCGGAAAAGCCGGAATAAACCCGCTAACCAGCCTCGCTTACTCAGCTTCCAGAACAATCTGCTGCCACAACGCGTCCAGCACGTGGAGCGCACTCAGGTTCCGCAGCACATAGCCATAAGGCAGATTCGCCTGTTTAAAGATGGCGACATCATCGTGCCCTCGCGGCGGCAGCGACGGGTGAACCCCATCATACGTCAAACTGGTGTTCTCGAAATAGGCCATCGCATAGTGGTAATCCCACAGCGGGATATCGTAGCGCCGGGCAACGTCGCGCACGATCTGATTGAAGCGCAGCACCGTGTCCTCATAGCCGGTTCGCGGGGGTATGGTGCTGAGGACCGGCACAACCCCCATTTCGATGGATATGTCGATAATGCGCTCCAGATTGTGCTGGTAGTCAACCGCGGGGACATAACCGGTGTCATTGGTACCGAGCATGATGAGCGCAAAGGCCGGCTGTGTGAGACGATACTCGCAGACTAGCGGCGATTCATTCAACTGGCATTGTGATGGATCCGCAAATTTTGGCATCAGGACGGCGGCGGCGGTCCAGCCAACCTGTGCTGCTACCGATGTCGCTGCGAAGGCGTTGGTGCCGTGCACATCTGCTTCTGAGAAAAAGTCAATTGCTGGCTGAAGGTAATCATAATCGCCGAGATCATAGTGGCCTTCGCCAATGGGTTGCAGCATATGGTAGGACACGGTGATGCTGTCGCCGACTTTGGCGAATACATTGGCCCGGTTGCCGAGCTGTTGCCCTTGCTGGTAAATGTGATGCGCATTGGGCGATATATTGGAGATGAGCGCCCGAAAGTTGAGGGGACCGCTGCTGGTATCCAGTCGATTCAGGTTAATGCGCACGTCTACGTATTCGCCGAATACCCAGCCATTACGCAGCTGGTCGAGCGTGCGCACCTCAAGCCAGATCGAATCTGACGTGCGTCCAAGAATCGCCAGCGGCGTGCCATCATCCAGCAGGTCCAGTACTGCGTGGTTGAGGCCCGGTCCAGCCCGCAGCCGCAGCGGTCCATCACCGGTTGCGACATAAGCATCGGGGTTTGTTTGCTGATATGGCGGAGAAGCCTGCGCCTGGTTGCTGATCTGTAGCAGACAGGCCATAATGACCGCACACAGGACTCGCATCGTGGCAGTTGCCCTTGCTGATCGATCGTACGTCATACGGGCGAGATGCTAGGCGAGGTGCCCCAAAATGTCAAGTAAGGAGCAGTGATGGCCGAGCAGCCGCTTCATCCAACACCGGGCAAAAAGGTCAATCTGAGCAAGTTCGACCCGGATTATAAAGGCGATTACGACAAGGGCATGGCCCGTGAGGAAGAGCGCGAGCTTGAAGACAAATTGGCCGATCTTCAGGAGCGATTGTACGCCGAAGGCAAACAAAGCCTGCTGATTGTGCTTCAGGCGATGGATGCCGGTGGCAAGGACAGCACGATCAAGCATGTTTTTGATCAGGTGAATCCGCAGGGTGTTCGTGTCACCAGCTTTAAAGTGCCCACGGCGGAGGAACTGGCCCACGACTTTTTATGGCGTGTCCACCAGAAGGCCCCCGCCAAAGGCTACATTGGCATTTTTAATCGCAGTCATTACGAAGACGTGTTGGTGGTGCGGGTGAATGAATATGTGCCGCGTCCGGTGTGGGAGAAACGCTACGACCAGATTAATGCCTTCGAGCGCTTGCTGGCAGAAAGCGGCACGCGTATTCTCAAGTTCTTTCTGCACATCAGCCGGGAAGAACAAAAAGAGCGTTTTCTGGAACGCCTGAACAAACCGGACAAGCACTGGAAATTCTCACGCGGCGACCTGCCCGTGCGGGAAAAGTGGGATGATTATATGAGCGCCTATGAGGACGCCCTTACGCGCTGCAATACGGACTATGCCCCGTGGCATATCGTCCCGGCCAATCGCAAATGGTATCGCAACCTGGTGATTACGCGCACCATTGTCCGGACGCTGGAGGCTATGAATCCACAATTCCCCCCAGCGGAGCCGGATTTGGATCAGATTGTGATTCCGGATTAGTCGTCGCCCATACATACATGCAGGGCGCGCGCCGTGTTGATCCAGGGGTGATTAAGGGGCACCGTTTTCCGCTTGCCGACAACCTGTTCCAGCGGAACCGCCTGTGTGCCGTCGCCGCATGCCGCCACCATAACGCCAAAAACGCCGTCATTGATATATTGCGCGCATGCCGTGCCCAACCGCGTTGCTAATAACCGATCTGCTGGGGACGGTGTGCCGCCTCGCTGAACATGCCCAAGTATCGTTACGCGGGACTCCAGACCGGTTAACTCCTCGAGCTTTACGGTCAGTTTACTGGTGCTTTCCATCTCGTTGGCTTCAAACTCGGCCAGCGCAGCTTTGGCTTTTTTCTTTTCTTTTTTGTTTTTGGCTTCCACGATCTGTTTTTCAAGCTGGCCGCGTTTATTGGCGGCTTCTTTCGACAGCGCGCCCTCAGATACGGCGACGATGCTAAACGGTTTCCCGGCGCGGCTGCGGTGCAGAATCGCTTCGGCGACGATCTCAACATCGTACGGAATTTCCGGAATCAGGATGGCGTCCGCACCCCCGGCGATACCGGCCCCAAGTGCCAGCCAGCCGGTGTTATGGCCCATGATTTCGACGACAATAATGCGATGATGGCTGTGGGCAGTGCTGTGCAGGCGGTCAATCGCTTCGGCGGCGATCGTCAAGGCAGTGTCATAGCCGAAGGTGACGTCGGTACCAAAAACATCATTGTCGATGGTCTTGGGCAGCGTCAGGATATTCAGCCCTTTTTCCATCAGGCGGTAAGCATTCTTGGCTGTGCCGCCGCCGCCCAGGCAAACCAGCGCATCCAGATGATGCAGGTTATAGGTTTCGACCATGGCGTCGGTCATGTCCATGATCTGGTCGCCAACCGGCATTTTGTGGGGTTTGTCGCGGCTGGTTCCCAGAATGGTCCCGCCAATAGTCAGAATGCCGGACAGGGCGCTGGCGTCCAGTACGATGGTGCGGTTTTGCATCAGCCCGCGGAAGCCTTGCCGGAAGCCGATCACGCGCATCCCATAGTTATTCATGGCTGCTTTACCCACTGCACGAATGGCAGCGTTCAGCCCCGGACTATCACCCCCAGCTGTAAGAATGCCAATTGATTTTGTCATCAGATTGTCCGTAAAAACTAACTCGCTTCAATAATGTTAACCCGCCGTTATGAATCTGGCGAATAAGCCGCCGCATGCCGCGCCGCCGATAAGACCTGCGCAATGGAGATGTCGCGCATACAGGGATGGAAATCCGGGTTGTCGTCGGCCCAGTCCAGGATGCGGCAGGGCCGGCAGCCGATATCTGAGGCGAGTACTATGTGCTGCTTGGGCGGTCCCCACGGGCCGAACTCGACCGGGTCTGCCGGGCCATAGAGGGTAACGGTAGGGGTGTCGACGGCAGCGGCCAAGTGGAGCGGCCCGCTGTCTGGCCCCAGAACAACGAGCGCGCGGGCGTACAACGCCGCCAGCTGGCCAATGTGTGTTTCGCCGGCGATGATACAGGCGGGCTGACTCATGTGCTGCACAATGCGTTTGATCATGTGAACTTCGTGTTCGCCGCCAGTAAAGACGACGCGTGCATTCAGCTGTTCCGTCAGCGTATCGGCTACCTCTGCCCAGCGGGCTTCGGGCCATTGTTTCACCCAGGTGCCCGAACCGGGATGGATGCAGAAGATGGGCTGCTGTTTATCGATGCGCCATTCTTCAAGATAGCCATCAATATAAAACTGGTCAACCTCGGTGAAGGGGAAGTTGAAATCGACCGTATCCGCATTCAGCGTGCCCGTCCAGCGTTCGACAAGGCGCAAATTCTGTACCACGACGTGCTGGTGCCGGTGCTCGAGGGCTTTAGTCAGGAACGGTGCGGTATCGGGTAAGTCGTAGCCGATGCGTTCCGGGATGTTCGCAAGGTGCGTAATCATCGCGCCCCACCAGTGGTCAGGCCGGAAAATGATGGCCGCATCGTAGGCCACCCGGCGCAGATGACGGGCCGCATTAACGCCCATCTGGTAGGGTGAGCGCAGGTTTTCGTTCGGTTGGCGGCTAAAACCGGGGAAAGGCAGCGTGAGAATGGTATCGATTTCGCTGTAACCGGTGAGCACACGAGCTGACCAGGGGCCAACGAGAGCGTGCAATTCGGCGTGCGGCAGGGCCTCTCGCAGCGCCCGAATAGCGGGGGTCGTTAGTAGGACATCCCCCAGATGATCAGGGCGAATCAGTAGGATGCGCTGTCCCGGAATGCGGCGCGGTGGCAGGCGTGGGATAACCGACATGCTATGCAAAAGCGCCCGCCTGATATTGTGCTTCAGCGGCGTGGTATGGAATGCGACCGTCATGCTGCGGTTGCGAAGGACGAGCGCTTCTCTATCCAAGGCCGATTTCCTTGTAAACTGCCAGCAGGCGCGGGATCAGCACGGACCAGTCATAATGTTGTTGAACGAGCGCTTTAGCCGACTCGCCAAGCCTGTTTCGCTGTGATTCATCCTGAAGCAAAGTCACGATGGCCTGCGCCATCTCGGTCGCATCATCTGCCAGAACCAGAGCGCTGCGAGCTTCATCCGGCAAACCAGCCGCTGCTAACGTGGTCGCCACGATGGCACAACCAGCGGCCATCGCTTCCAGAATTTTCAGGCGGGTGCCGCTGCCCATCCGCAGCGGTGCCACATAGACATCGGTCGCGTGCAGAAACGGTGTGATTTCATTCACCCAGCCGGTCAGCGCGATATGATCGTTATCGCGCAGTGATTCCAGTCTGGCATGTGGTTTCTGGCCGACGATGTAGAGATGCGCATCCGGCACTGCGGCCTGCACCTGCGGGAAAATGTCGGTGGTGAACCACAGCATTGCGTCGACATTGGGCCGATAATCCATCTTGCCCGTAAAGGTCAGCACGTGTGTACCGAGGTCGAGTTCTTCGGCGTTGCCGTTGTAGTGGTCAACGAAGATGCCATTGGCGATCACTGCGATGCATTGGTCGGTACGAAACGGACGGAGTGCGGCGGCGTCTTCTTCTGAAACGGCCAGCACACAATCAACTGTCTGGCAGACCATACGCTCGAAATGGGCGATGCGCCGGGCCTGAATAAACGAATAGGCGGCTGAGGGCCAACGTTCTGGCTGGCTGCGATCAATATCGTAGATCACCTGCTGCAAGCGATATTCTGCATTATGTGCGTCGTAACACAGGCGGGCATTCGGCTGGTGCTGGCGTACATCGGCCAGATACCCGGTCATTTCGAGGCCCTCAAACTGGACCAGATCAAACGACTGCTGCTGGAGCAACTCGACCAGGCACTGCCGGAATGCAGGACTGGCGAGGCGGCGGATCAGGTCTGGCTGTGGCGATGTGATCATGTCGGCCAACCGGCGTGACACTGAACGCGCTGGTGCCGGTACGGTTTCGACGTGCTGGCAAATATCATGCAGCGGGGTGGGCTGGTAAATGTCTTCATCTGTGACAAAACTGAGCAGGGTTACCTGATGCCCGGCAGCATGCAGACCATGAATAAGGCCAAAATTGCGCAGTGCGCCCCCCTGGTGGGGTGGATAGGGTAAAGCCGGGGTAAGCATCAGAATACGCATAATGCCTCATAGAAGTGTGTTGTAAACCGATAAAGCAATCTGGGCCGTGCTGTCCCATGTAAATGTCGCCGCACGCTGTAGACCTGCTTCCTCCTGATTCGTTCGCCACGCGGTATCGGTCAGCACGCGGGACATGGCCGCCGCGATTGCTGCTGTATCGTCCGGGTCGACCATCAGGCCAACATCGCCGACGACTTCGGGCAGCGAGGCACGATCACTGACGATGGGTACGGTTCCGCAGGCCATGGCTTCGAGCGGGGGGAAACCAAAGCCTTCGTAAAACGACGGGAGGATCAGCGCGGTTGCCAGATTGTAGAGTGCCGGAAGCGCCTGCTGTGGCACATTCTCGCGCCAGAGGATGCGGTCCTTCAGCTGCATGTCTTCGATCTGCTGCATGGTTTCGTCGAACAACCAGCCCCGCTGACCCGCCAGCACCAGCGGTGGCGCATCTGGCAGCTGTTCAAGCAGCAGTTGGTAGGCTTTCAACAGGCCGGCAATGTTTTTGCGCGGCTCGAAGGTGCCGACGAACAGCAAGAACGTATCGGGCAGGTCAAGCTGCTGACGATAGGCCTCTAACGTCTCGGCTGGCAGGCACTCAAAACTCTCATCGACGCCCAGTAAATGCACCGTCACTTTTTCCGCGGGAACAGCCAGCATGTTGACGAGATCGTGCTTGGTGGCTGTGCTATCCGCCAGTATATGATCTGCCTGTAGGACGGCGCGTTCAATCTGATTGTTGTAGTAACGTCGGCTTTCGGCGGTCAGGTACTGGGGATAATACAGAAAATTCAGGTCGTGGACGGTAATCACATGATGGCGCGCCCCGCGCAGTGGCGGAATAAAATCCGGACTATGGAGGATATCCAGCCCGAAACGGGCCAGTTCAACCGACAGGGCGATATTCTCCAGCCGGTGGTGGCAGGGCGTCCACAGCCGTGCTTCGCGAAAGCGCCGCGTCAGCGTTTCGCTGGCCTTGCGACTGTTGAAGACGGTGTAATGATTTTCAGTATCCAACTGCTCAAGGGCCAGAATCAAACGCCGCATATAGGTGCTGATTCCACCTTTGCGATAATAGGTCAGTCGGGCGTCGAAGCCAATCTGATTCATGGAAGCCAGTATAGCGGGTCGGTCGGGAACATACCAGCGGCAGCGTCAGTCAACGAAGACGCTGCAATCCGGTGTCCAGGGCGGCGCACAGACCGCAATGAAGGTTAACGGCTGCGGGCCATCGTTGATGATCTGATGAACCACATTGATGGGTATGGCAACGGCATCACCAGCGGCAAGGGTTTGTTTTTCAGCACCGAGTGTGAGGCTGCCGCGACCGGCCAGAATATAGTAACTTTCTTCCACCACCGGGTGATAATGCTTGAGCGAGGTTGTGCCAGGGGGCAGGGTGATATGGGCCACGCTGTGCTGGTCGCCACCACCGGCTGCCTTGCCGATCAATTCGCGGACAACTTCACCATGTGGGCTGTGGATAGGTGTTACCTGTTCAGAATTTGTGATGTGCATTGTTATAACCACGTGTTGATGATCCGGTCGAGTGTGCCGTTCTGATCCAGTTCACGCACGGCTTGGTTCACAGCCTGCCAGCGGGCGACTTCATCCTTGGGCACTGCTACAGGATACCAGTTGTGGGTGATGGTCGTGAAGTGCGGCTGCCAGTCATGGTCGCGTTGGTGCAGGCGCGCGCTGATCCTGTCGACCAATGCCGCATCGGCCTGGCCGAGACGCACCGCTTCGAGCGCATGGGCCGGTAATTCGTAGGGCCGGGTGGCAAAAGGTGCGATGCGATGAAGCCACCGGCGGGCCAGCGCATCGGCGTCAGAGCCAAATTCATACGCCAGCGCCTGACCGGAGAGGTCTTCCATAGCCGTTAACGGCTGATCGTCAGGGCTGACCAGGACAAGGCCGGCATCAAAGTAGTGCCGGGTATAGAGGACATCACCCGTGCGCAGTGGATCAATCGTCAGGGCCGCGATCACCATATCAGCCTGATCCGCTTTGAGCGAGTCGTACAGGCCATCAAAGCTCATGTTGACAAAACGTACTGGCAGACCGAAGTAATCGCCCAGCGCATTGCCCAGGTCGATCTCCAGTCCGAAAAGATCGTTCGCAGTGGCGACCGCAAACGGCGGGTTGCTGGCATCGACGGCGATACGTATTTCGCCATAGGGAAACAGGTCCTGCGGGGTCGGGGCCGGGCGGGGCAGCAGCGCGAACACGGCCAGCACCAGTGCCACACCCAGCCCTGTGGCGATCAGGAATCGGCGGGTTCGGGGGCGGGTAGCCATAAACTTGTCCCTGTGTCGCGGCCAAGCGCATAGTCCTGGATCGCGTAATAGATCGGCTTGATCTGGAAGTCTGAGGTGACGATTTCAAAATTGTCGGGATAGCTGTAGGTTGGCCCCGGATAGCGGAAAGCCCACAGGCACAGGTTCTCCAGCCAGGGCCAGTTATTTTCGGCATAACGGAAAGCATCGAGGGTGTACTGTATCCGCTGCGCCGGGCGAACGGCTTTGGTCCAGCGTGGATGATCGTTCCAGCCGGTTTCGGTGATAAACATCGGTTTGTCGGCTGCACCATATTCGATGCTGATGGCATGGAGCAGCTCGGCACGCCGGAAATTGAGCGTCTCGAAGCCCGGTTCTGCCGATGGCTCATCGGTAAAGCCATAGGTATGCAGGGCTAAACCATCGAAAAAGTCTGCTGCCCCGGCCTCGAAAAGTTGTTCAAGGTAGAGCAGGTCGTTGAGGCCATTGGGGCTGCTAGCGGGTTCGAGCGTGGGCGCCAGCCCTGCGGCCAGAATCTGAATATTTGGGTTGGCTTGATGGGCAGGCGCATAGACGGCTTGCAGCAAACGCGCATAACCAGCCGGGTCCACCTGCTGATACCCCCACTCGAAGGCGAGATTCGGTTCATTCCAGATGATAATCTGGTCGACAACACCCGCGTACCGGGCTGCGAAATCCGCCACAAAGGTGGCGAAGTCGTCATAGGCTTCGACAGGCAGGTAGTTCAGGGTGGATTCTCTGGGGCGTGCCCAGCCCGGCACCAGACCCATGCGAGCGATCACTTTTAGCCCCTGGTTGTCGGCATGACGAATAATACGATCTGCCGGTTCCCAGTCATAATAGTCTTCCGTGCTTTCGATATACGCCCAGGGAAAAAATTCAACAATGGTGGTTGCGCCCATCTCGCGGACGAGTTGCAAGGTCCGTTGAATTTTCCACTCCCAGACTTCATCAATCAGGCGGGTGTGGACACAAACCTGGGGATGTTGGGTGGTGACGGTCTGTTGGGGGCCAAGCGGTGCACGCGGGCCAATCGCCCCCAGCAAGCTGAGCGCATACAGGCCGATCGCGAGCCGGATATACCAGCGCCATCCCTTGCGAAGGGAAGCGGGAAGCCAGGAGTCTGCTGCAATCATTGACGGTTATCATACCGCATGTCATGATGAATGGGCATGGTGACGTGCTACAAATATGTTATGCTCGGATTTGTTGGCAAATGAAAAGTAAACTGTTATATTGACATGATATAATCCAAACAATAAACAAACGATCCTCATATGTTAGGCTAATCTATGCGCCTGTTCATCAGTTATGCCCGTGTTGACAAGTACTACTGCACGCAGATTGTGGATATGCTCGATGTCCACGATGTGTGGTTTGATAATCGTCTGCACGCCGGGCAGCAGTGGTGGGATCAAATTAAACGGCGGCTGGAGTGGTGCGACGGTTTTGTGTACCTGCTGTCGCCGGATTCGGTAGCATCCAAATACTGCCGCAAGGAATACGAGATTGCCATGTCGTTGGGCAAGGCCATCTTCCCTATTCTGATTCAGAGCCGCACCCAGATTCCGCCGGACATGGCGCATATTCAGTATGTTGATTTGAGCAGCGGTATTACGACCGAATGCGTCAAGCTCATCCTCAATTCGATTTACATTGCGGAGCGTGAAGGCAGCACTCAGCAGGTAGCGGCGCTGAGTTATCCCAACGGGCATCATAGTATAGGGGATGTGGCTGTGCTGGATCAGCCGGCAACGACCCACGAAGCCGAGATGACGATCAGCGAAGCGGCGCAGGCCCTGGACGGCGAGGAGTATGACCGGGCGGTCTTTCTGCTGAAGCAGGCAAAAGCCAGCGGCTACAAATCGCGTTACATTGACCTGGATGCCATGCTGAACGAAGCGGAGGATGCGCTCGAAATGCAGGCTTACCAGCGAGAGGCCGAGCGCGAGTATATGCCGATTGCTGCACTGGTCAAACATGATCGAACGCGCAAGCTCGGTTGTCAGGCATTTCGGGCGTTTCACAATACCTTTCCGGACTATGACCCGGATAACCTTGTGTCGATCTGTATGCCGCTGCGCGCCCCTCAGCTGGAATGGGTCAGTGTTCCGGCGGGCCATGTCAAGCTCAAACGCAATGGCCGGTCCAAAACCCATTATGTCGGCGCTTTTGAAATCGCCAAATATCCGGTGACGAACGCGCAGTATACCTATTTTCTGGATGCGCCGGATGGCTATGTGAATGAAAAATGGTGGGATTTCTCCCCCCAGGCAAAGCTCTGGCGTGAGGAGCATCCGGACCCAATTCGGCCCAAGCCAGAACTGCATAATCATCCGTGTGTGAACGCCTGCTGGTATGAGGCGGTCGCGTTCTCGCGCTGGTTGAGCGATCGTACCGGGACGACCATTACGCTGCCATCCGAGCAACAGTGGCAGCGGGCGGCGCAGGGCGATGACGACCGGTTGTTCCCCTGGGGGAATGACTTTAACCCATCATACGGGAATACGCGGGAAGCCAGAAAGATGGGCACGACACCCGTAACCGAATACGCGCAATCTGCCAGCCCTTATGGTGTGGTGGATATGTGTGGCAATGTCTGGGAATGGTGTATCAACAACAATGATGGCAGTCAGAACGCCAATGGGACCGGCGAGGATTATCGGGTGATCAAAGGCGGTTCGTACATCGGGACCTACCAGCGGGCGCAATCTTCATTTTACTATGCGCTCAAACCGGAATGCCGCTACAGCTCCATCGGTATTCGGCTCATTCGCTTGAAAGTCTGAACGTAATCAGCCGTAAAATGCAGCGCGTCTGGTCAATTGCTGTTGGTCAGACGCGCTTTTGATTCGGGGTTAAATGACGTCGTGCCAGGCGGTATGGACTTCGGTTTCGTTGGTGCGCATGGCACGCAGCAGCGCATCCTGATCGACCGGGATACTGAACACCCGCACACCGACGGCGTTGTAGATGGCATTGGCGATCGCCGGGCTGGTGTTGATAGACGGAATTTCGCCGACACCTTTGGCACCATACGGGCCATCAGCCGCCCGGTGTTCGACCAACCGGCTGATAATCTCCGGCGTATGCTTGATACTCGGCATTTTGTAGCGCGCCAGCAGTGTTGACCAGGGCACACCTTTTTCGACGATGTAGCTTTCGGTCAGGCAGTTGCCCATTGCCATCACAATGCCGCCTTCGATCTGGCCTTGCAGCAGCAGCGGGTTGATGGCGCGGCCAATGTCCGTCGCAGAAAGCACCTTTTCGACATGGACATCGCCTGTATTCAGGTCCACACAGACGAGTGCGGCCTGGGTTGCGTACGAGAAGGCAAAGTGCATGTCGCCACCCGTGCCCAACGGCTGGGTCTGTGGTCCCCAATACTCGTGCATGATACGTGTGGCAAGGCCATGTTTCTTCGCCAGCCGGACCGCTTCGCCAAACTGGATGCTGTGACCGTTGACGCGGACCAGCCCTTCTTCAAACCGCAGCTGCGCCGGTGGCTGGTCGTATTCTTCGGCGACGATGGTGCTGAGGGCGTCGCGCAGGTTGGCCGCGGCGTGGCGCACCGCATTACCACTCATATAGGTCTGGCGGCTGGCGGTGGTCGGGCCACCATCGGGGGTCAGGTCGGTGTCGGAAAGCAGCACGCGGACATTGGCATAGGGCAGGCCCAGTTCTTCGGCGGCACATTGCGCCAGCACCGCGACCAACCCCTGACCCATATCGGCGGATGAGGTGCGCACCTCGACATGGCCGTCGTCAAATGCCTCGACTTCCGCCGCGGATTTATCCGGCGCGCCGCCGCCCAGGCCTGTATTCTTGTAGGCACAGGCGATGCCCCAGCCATAGGCTTTGTCGCCTTCGCGCCAGCCCCAGCGGAAACTGCCATTCAGACCGCCGCGCATATCGATGTTCACCCGGTCAATCGTTTCGATCAGGCCGACGCTCTCGCGCAGGAGCTGACCGGTTGCAGTCGTGACGCCCACTTTCTGCGCGTTTTTCAGGCGCAGCTCGGTGGGGTCCATGCCGATTGCTTCGGCGATCAGGTCCATATTCTGTTCGACCGCGAAGGCGCTCTGCGTCACACCGAAGCCGCGGAAGGCGCCCGACGGCGGGTTGTTGGTATACATGGCGAAGCAGTCGATCTTGGCGTTTGGCACGTTATACGGCCCGGTCGCGTGGGTGGTGGCTCGTGTCATCACCTTGTCGCTCAGGCTGGCATAAGCCCCTGCGTCGCCATACAGTTCGGCCTCCACCGCCGTAAGCGTGCCATCGTTTTTGGCGCCGGTTTTGATGCGGATAACGGTTGCATGGCGCTTTGGGTGGAACAACAGCGATTCCTGGCGCGTGTACAGCATCTTGACGGGCTTCTGCGTCGCCTCGGCCAGCAGCGCGACATGAATTTGCCCGGCGATGTCTTCTTTGCCGCCAAAGCCGCCGCCGATGAGCACACCGCGCACGCGCACCGCTTCATCGGGCAGGTTCATGGCACGGGCGATCTGGTTGCGATCCTGATACGGAATCTGCGACCCAACATAAATGGTCAGCTTCTGATGCGCTTCGTCAAAGCCGGACGGAATCCCGATAGCGCATTCCGGCTCCAGAAAAGCATGTTCGGTGGTGGGGGTGCGGTAGGTGCGTTCGATAATGACATCGGCCTCGGCAAAACCCTGCTCCATGTCGCCGTGCCGCACCTTGATATGCTTGAGCAGGTTGCCATCTTCGCGATTTTCATGCACGTGGGCCGCTTCGGGCGTGTGGGCAAACACCGGGCTGTCGACCACCGGCAGGACGTCGTATTCGACTTCAATGAGCCGCATGGCCTGATCGGCGATGTCCTGCGAATCGGCGGCAACGATGGCGATAGCGTCGCCCATGTAGCGGGCTTTCTGCCCCTCGCCAACCATAACCGGCCAGTCGAGATGCACCAACCCGTGAATATTCTCGCCGGGGATGTCCGCAGCAGTCAGCACCGCCTGAACGCCGGGCAGGGCTTTGGCATGGGCCGTGTTGATGTGTTTGACGATGGCATGCGGATAGGCCGAGCGCAGCGTGCGGGCGAATAACATGCCCGGAAATTTGTAGTCATCGGTGTATTTGGCGCGTCCGGTCACCCGGTCGACAATATCCTGCACTTTATGGCTCTGGCTGATATTGGCGGTAGCTTCCTCAACTGCCGGGTTGTTGACTGGCAGCGGACCATCGCCGCGCATGATTCCGCCCGCCGACTGGATGGCATTCATCACGCTGGTGTAGCCAGTGCAGCGGCAGTAGGTGTCTTTCAGCGCAATTTTGATGTCTTTTTGGGACGGCGACGTGTTATTTTCGAGCATGGCGGCTGCGGTCATGATGAGGCCGGGGGTGCAAAAACCGCACTGAACCGCGCAGTGATTAATAAATTCCTGCTGGACCGGGTGCAGTTGTTCGGCACCATCTGCGCCCACAGCGGCCAGTCCTTCAATAGTTTTGACGGATTTGCCCTGGGCCTTGAAGGCGGGATAAATGCACGAATCGACCGGGACGCCGTCGACATGGACAGTGCAGATTCCACATTCCGCTTCTTCACAGCCAATTTTGGTACCGGTCAGGCCGAGGTCGTAGCGCAGGACTTCGGCCAGGGTGCGGGATTGGGGTACATCCAGCTCGTGGCTTTGTCCGTTGACGGTCAGATTTAACTGGGTCATCACAATAATCCTTTTCTCACTATCCCATTCCGACGCCTTCGGCCTGGGCGACGCCGGTTCGCGCACGCTCAACCGCCAGCGGTAAGGCCTGCCGCAGCAGGGTTTCGATCATGTAATCGCGATAGGCAGCCGTCGAACGATACTTGCTGGTGCGGGGGTGGAGCGTCTCGCGGGCGGTGTGTGACACCGCATCCAGTGTGGTTTCGGTGGTTGGCTGACCGATCAGCGCCTGTTCGGCTTCTGACGCGCGCGCCGGGATTGATGCCACCGGGCCAATGCAGATATGGGCATCGGCATAGGTGTCGCCACTGTCATTCAGTTTAACCCACACCGCGCAGCCCAACACCGGCAGGGCAACTCCCTGTGGCCGCATGATGCGTTTGAAGGCGGTGCCTTCCTGCTGCTGGCTGGCCTTAAACCGAAAGCGGATGAGTACGTCTCTGGTGGAATCAACTGCAGACAGACCTGGCCCTTTAAACAACTGGAGCAGTGGCAGCCATTCTCGTTGCCCTGTATGCCAGGCAACTTCCGCCTCCGCGTTCAGTGCAGTGAGCGAGGTGGTGCCATCACCGGCTGGCAGGGCATGGGCGACATTACCGCCCAGTGTGCCGACATTACGCACCTGGGGGCCGCCCACGACGCCACAGCTTTCGACCAGACAGGTCGCTTTCTGCTCGATCAGCGGCGAATCCACGATGCCGGTGTGGGTGACGCCCGCCCCCACATAGATCAGGTCATCCTGTTCTTCAATTTGGGTCATTTCGGAGATCGCTGTCACATCGACCAGCGCGGCCAGCGTGTGCCGACCCTGCATGGTATGTTGCAGGTCGATCAGTAAATCCGTTCCACCGGCGATAATCCGTGCTTCGCCATCATAGCGGGCGAGGGTTTGAATGGCTTCTTCGACGGTGGCCGGAGTGTGGTAATCATGCCAGAGGGGCATCGCACAACCTCCTGCTCAGAACAAGGTCCGTGCAGCACTTTTCGAGGGGAATGCCACCCCACGCCGACAGATAACACGTGCCGACTGCATTAAAGAAACGATGTTTATAATTTAACATTGATGATACCCCCTGACAAGCAGAATTCCTGTCGGTTTTTGTCGTCCAGTGTGCACAGTTGTTGAAATCTACCATATGGAACTTGACCTTGTAGTGAGAGTATCCATAACGTGAAAAGCGTTTTTGTCATAATTTACCAACGTAAACTATGTAATACTTGTGGCAAATTCTACACTTGCACGGTTTAATTGGTGACATGGACTGGAAAAGCTGGTACAGAGAGTTAGATGAAGCTACGCAAAGATTTGATCGAGCGCGACCCGGTATCGATTTTGGCTCCGGTGCTGGCGGTTGCGCTTGCTCTTGTTGTCGGCGCTGGCGTTTTGCTGGCACTGGGTAAAAATCCGATTGAAGCCTATGGCGCGATGCTCAACGGTGCATTTGGGGATACGGGACGGCTGTTCAACACCATTACCCGCGCAATCCCGCTGCTGCTGGTGGCGGTTGGTATCTGCATCGCATTCCGGGGCGGGGTCATTAACATCGGCGCGGAAGGGCAGTTGTTCATCGGTGCCATTTCTGTCACCGCGTTTTCGGTCGCTGTGGGCGAAAATCTGCCCCCACTGATTTTTATTCCGCTGGCGCTGCTCATCGGGTTTCTGGCCGGGGCCCTGTGGGGGGCAATCCCTGGTTATCTGAAGGCCTACTTCGACGTCAATGAAATCCTCAGCACCGTGATGATGAATCAGATTGCCATCCAGCTGGTGCTGTTTTTGCTCAGCGGACCGATGATTGACCCGCGTGAGATCGAACTTGGGACGCGTATCCCACAGTCTGCCCGGCTGCCGGAAGCCGTTGCTTTGCTGCGGTTGGCACCGCCATCGCGCATTCACGCCGGGTTGTTCGTGGCGTTGATTGCCGCAGTAGTGGTTTATCTGCTGTTGTGGCGGACGCCGCTGGGCTATCGGGTGCGGGCGGTGGGGCAAAATAAAGACGCCTCGCGGTACGCCGGTATCAACGTGCCACTCTATACGGTGCTGGCGCTGGCGCTCAGTGGGGGGCTGGCCGGGTTGGCTGGCGGGGTGGAATTAACCGGTGTCACCCGGCGCATGGTCGAAGGCTTTGCGGTTGGCTATGGCTTTTCCGGGATTGTGGTCGCGCTGTTTGGTCGTTTGCATCCGCTGGGTGCCATTCCGTCAGCATTTTTCTTTGGCGCGCTGCTGACCGGGGCCGAACAGATGCAGCGTACGATTCAGGTGCCGTCCGCCACCATGATTGCTTTGCAGGGACTGGTGGTCATTTTTGTCGTGAGCAGCGATATCTGGGTGCGGCGGCGTGCATCGAAGCGGGCAGCACGGGCGGTTAGCCAGCCAGCGCCGATTGAGATGAGCATGGAACCCATTCCCTCCGAGGTGAAATAATCATGGAAGAGGGAAGAACACTCCTCGATATTCTGGTCGCTGCATCCGGCCTGACTCTGGCGGCGGCAGCGCCATTCTTGTATGCGGCACTCGGCGAGTTGTTTGCACAGCGATCCGGTGTGCTGAACCTGGGTGTCGAAGGCATTATGCTGATGGGGGCATTTACCTCCGTCTACGTGATCTCGGATAAAGGCTTCGGCGCGCATCCGCTGGTTGGCCTGCTGGTGGCTATGCTGGTCGGCGGCTTGCTGGGGTTGCTGATGGCCGTCGTGAGCGTCACCCTTCAGGCGGAGCAGGGGATCAGCGGTATTGGCCTGACATTGTTTGGCCAGGGCATGTCGACGCTGCTGTTTCGTGTGCTGGCCGGTGGGGTGATCGTCGCGGGCGGTGTCGAGAAGCTGAGTATTCCGCTGCTCAGTGAGCTGCCCATTGTGGGGTCCGTATTTTTCCGTCAGGACATCCTGACGTATGGAGCATTTGCGCTGGTGCCTATCTCCGTGTGGATTTTGAACCGCACATCATGGGGATTGCAGGTGCGCGCTGTCGGACAGAATCCACGTGCCGCCGATGCGATGGGCGTTAATGTGGCACGGGTGCGCTATCAGACAGTAATTCTGGGCGGGGTGCTGGCAGGTGTCGCCGGGGCGACGCTGTCGATGGCGCTGACCGGTGTGTTTCAGGAAAACATGACCGCGGGCCGGGGGTTCATCGCGGTGGCGTTGGTCTACTTTGGCGGCTGGTCGCCCTGGAAGGTGATGGCCGGTGCGTTACTGTTCAGCGCGGCCAATAACCTGCAAATCTGGGTGCAGGTGCTCGATGTCCGCATCAATGACGCGTCGATACCGCCAAACCTGCTCATTATGATGCCGTATGTCCTGACGATTGTGGTGCTGATTTTCGCGCGCGAACGGCAGAAGCGAGAGCCGGCTGCCTTAACCAAACCGTTTGAGCGCGGCGAGAATTGATTTTAGAAGCGAGTGTCCGAAGACACGCAAAGGAGTGAAGAGCCAATGAAGAAGCTTGTTTTGTTGATCCTGGTGGTGGCACTGTTGTCGATGGGTGGGATGACGCTTGCCCAGGATGGCCCCTTCCGCGTTGCAATCGTCATGCCTAGCAGTATTACCGATATTTCGTGGAGCCAGGCAATTTATGATGGTCTGGTTGAAGTGCAGACCGCGATGGGTGGCGAAGGCGCGCTGGAAATTGCCTACACCGAAGGCATGTTCGATGTGGCCGCCGCTGCCGAAACGCTGCGCGGTTATGCCGAAGATGGTTACGATCTGGTGATTGCACATGGTACGCAGTACGGGACATCGTTGTTTGATATGGCAGCCGATTTCCCGGAAACCTCCTTTGCCTGGGGCACCGCGACCGATACCGGTGTGGACGCTGGCCTGACCAACATCTACGCCTATGAAGCGTCGGCTGAAGAAGGCGGCTACGTCAATGGTGTGATGGCTGCATTGATGACTGACGCCAATGTGATCGGTGTGGTTGGCCCGGTGGAAGCTGGCGATGCCCTGCTGTACATCAATGGCTTTATTCAGGGTGTGGAAGCGACCAATCCCGATGTGGAGTTGCTGGTTGCCTATACCGGTTCATTCAGTGATGTTGCTGCGGGTACGGATGTCGCCAATACACACATTGCAGCAGGCGCGGATGTTCTGACCGGTACGTCGCAGATGGTGGTCGGCGCGATTGAAGCGATTCAGACTGAAGGTGGTTACTGGTTCGGCACGCAGAGCGACCAGAGCCCCGAATGGCCGGATGCGGTGGTCGTTTCGCAGGTTTACAACTGGGCACCCGTACTGACCGACATGATCGAGCGGATTCAGGGCGGTGAGCTGGGTGGTGTGGCCTACAACCTGACCCTGGAAAATGGTGGCCAGACCTTTGTGTTTGGCAATGTCACTATTCCAGCGGATGTGCTGGCCGCCGCCGGGGAAGCCGCCGCCGGTATACTGTCCGGTGAGATCACCGTCGCCAGAGAGCTGTCCGAGTAGTTCTGATATTGACAGGAAGTCCCCTTGCCGTGTGGTGAGGGGACATTTTCTCAGATCGAGATGTCGCATGGTTCAGACGAACACACTCCCTTCCGGCCACACACGGATCGATTCCGCAGAATTGCGCGGAGTCAGCAAGCGGTTTCCCGGTGTACTGGCCAATGATCAGGTGAACTTTGATGTGCAGGCTGGCGAAATTCATGCTTTGCTTGGCGAGAATGGGGCTGGCAAAAGCACGTTAATGAAGATTCTGTATGGCCTGTATCAACCGGATGAAGGTGAAATCCGCTTGAATGGGGAGACGGTGCAGTTTCATTCGCCGGCGGATGCGCTGACCCAGGGCATTGGCATGATTCATCAGCACTTTATGCTTGTGCCGACACTAACGGTGACGGAGAATGTCGCGCTGGGTATGAAAAGCGGCCCGCTGCTCGACCTGAAGCAGGTGCGCAAGCGGCTGGTTGAACTGGCGGAGGCTTACGGCCTGAAGATCGACCCGGATGCTTATGTGTGGCAGCTATCGGTCGGGGAGCAGCAGCGCGTCGAGATCGTAAAAGCGCTGTATCGTGGTGGTGCGCTGATTATCCTGGACGAACCAACCGCCGTGCTGACGCCGCAGGAAGTCAGTGAGTTGTTTGTGATCTTGCAGCAGATGCGCGATCAGGGGCATGCACTCATTTTTATCTCGCACAAGCTGTACGAAGTGCAGGAATTGTGTGGACGCATCACCGTGATGCGTGACGGGCATGTGGTGGATACCATCCATAATGACGGTGTTGACCAGCGGACACTGGCGCGCATGATGGTGGGCCGCGATGTCAAACTTCAGCCGGATCGCCCGGAGGTCGAGGCGGGTACGGTGAAGCTGGAGATTCGCAGTCTGTCGGTGCGCAACGACCGCGACCTGCTGGCGCTCGATCAGGTGTCGCTGAATCTGCACGGCGGGGAAATCCTCGGCATTGCGGGCGTGAGTGGTAACGGGCAGCGCGAACTGGCTGAATGTATCGCCGGGCTGCGTTCAGCAAGCGATGGTGAGGTCCTGCTGGCGGGGCAGCCACTGCTGGCGATGCCGGTGCAGGATCGTTTGCAGGCAGGGCTGGCGTTTATCCCGGAGGAACGTAACCGGCACGGCACCATCGGCAATTTCAGTGTGGCCGAGAATGCTATTTTACAGACGAACAGTGCGTCACAATATTTGAACGGCGTCTTCTACAATTTTGATTCGATCCGGCGTTACACATACGACCTGATTCAGCGGTTTAATATCAAGACACCCAGCCACGATACCGCGATTAAAAATTTGTCCGGCGGGAATGTTCAGAAGCTGATTCTGGCGCGGGAGTTATCGCGGCAGCCAGTGGTGTTGATCGCTGCCCAGCCAACGCGCGGCGTCGATATTGGTGCTTCGGAATATATCCGCAGCGTGTTGATGCAGCAGCGCAGCAGCGGGGTCGCCATTCTGCTGATTTCGGAAGACCTCGACGAAATTCTGGCTTTGTCAGATCGGATCGCCGTGCTGTATGAGGGACGCGTGGTTGATATTGTGGACCGCGAGAATGCCGATGTCGAAATGCTGGGCCTGATGATGGCGGGTGTGACGTCCGCCTAGATTGCTGCGCCGGTCTTATAACCAATCGTGCCTGACGCCTGCCTTCGCCGCAGGTGTTTTTTTGTCTCTCGCGGTACAATCGCCGTCAGCCTTTTTCGAACAGAACGGAGTTTATTTGATGCCAAACGTTGAGGCAGAGACTTTAATTGACTTTTGCAAAGCTATTACAGCGGCAGCGGGTGCGTCTGATGACATCGCCGAAATCGTGTCACGCTCGCTGGTGCGCACGAACCTCATGGGGCACGACTCGCACGGTGTTATTCGCGTGAAGGGGTATCTGAACCAGGCCCGCAGCGGACACCTCAAGCCGGATGCCCGCCCGCAGATCGAACGCAAATTCGGTGCAACAGCCATTGTGGATTGCCAGCAGGGTTTTGGACAGGTAGGGGCACGGTTCGGCGCGGAACTGGCGCGCGACATTGGTCAGGAATTTGGCATCGGCTGCGTGGCGTTGTCGAATGTCAACCACATTGGCCGGTTGGGTGAATATGCAGAGATCATCGCGCAGGCCGGGCTGGTGGGCATTATCATGACCGCCGGGACGTTTCTTCAGGTTTCGGTGACACCGTATGGCGGGCGCGAGCCGATCTTCGGGACCAACCCGATGGCGTGGGCGGTGCCGACCGACGATGCGCCGTTCCTGCTGGATTTTGCCACGGCTGCGGTGGCCAATGGCAAGGTGCTGGTGGCGGTGAGTAAAGGCGAACCCTTCCCGGAAGGGATGCTGCTGGATCGCGATGGCAACCCAACCACCGACCCGAACACATTCTATGATGGCGGGATGCTGCTGCCTTTTGGCACATACAAGGGGTCCGGGCTGGCGCTCATGATGGAGATTGTGCCGACACTTCTGGCTGGGTTTGCGCCGGTTTCATCGCCAGAATTCCGGTCTGGCAATCCGACACTCATGCTGGCATTGAACGTCGAGGTGTTTACGGATCGCGACCGGTTCAACCGCCTGACGGATGAACTGCTCCAGCGGGTCAAGCGGGTGCCGCCGGCGGTCGGGTTCGACGAAGTGCTGCTTCCCGGCGAAAAAGAGGCGAAATCCGTTGCGGAGCGCAGTGAGAAGGGGATTCCGCTGCCGGATAGTGTGTGGCAGGATTTGACGACCCTCGCGTCTGACTATCAGGTTGCCGTGCCGGAGCGAGGTGTTCATGTCTAAAGTCTGGGTGGGCGTGAATATGCCGCCGGAAGCGCTGGCGATTCTGGACGCTGAAGATGAGATTATCGGGCCGTTGAGTGATCCGACACCACTCGACAGCATTGACGGACTTGAAGACGCGGACGCAGCCATTATCTGCCCCGGCTTCCCTGGTGTAGGATCTGTGTTCGAGCGCTTCCCACGTTTAAAAGTAGTGGCCCGATCTGGCGCAGGTTATGACAATGTGAATGTGCCGGAAGCGACTGCCAACGGAATTTGTGTGCTGCGGACGCCGGACTCCAACACCGAAACGACCGCTGTCTACAGCATTTCCATGATGCTGAACGCGATGCGGCGCATCAAGATGGGCAACAATCTGCTCAGCGCCGGGCAGTGGCTGCCGCTGCCGGAACTGAACACGTTTGATGTAAACGGCAGCACATTGGGCATTGTTGGGCTGGGGCGCATCGGTGGGCGTGTGGCAGAAATCGCGCATGTGCTGGGGATGCGGGTGATCGCCTATGACCCGTACATTGATGAAGGCCGGGCGATTTCACTGCGGACCCAGCTCGTGCCTGATCTGAACAGTCTGCTGGCACAATCGGACGTGGTGACGCTGCATGTGCCCCTGACCGAAGAAACGCGCGGCATGATGGACACGCCCCAAATCAGTCAGATGAAAGATGGGGCGGTGCTGGTCAATTGTGCGCGTGGCCCGGTGCTGGTCGAAGCGGCGCTGGTCGAGGCATTGCGCAGCGAGAAATTGTCCGCAGCGGCGCTGGATGTCTGGGACCCGGAACCGCCCGCACCGGATAATCCGCTGCTGCATATGGACAATGTGGTGGCGACGCCGCACATGGCGACCAAGACCTATGAGTGCCAGTCTCGCAGCCGGTCCAGTGCGGCGCGTCAGGTGCTGATGGTCCTGAAGGGCCAACAGCCGAGCGGGCTGGTCAACCCCGAAGTGTGGGACAAGCGCCGGGTTTAGTGAATCAGGTGGCTGTATTTCAGGCCGCTGCCGGTAAAAAATAGCACAATACGTTCGTCGCGCTGGACCAGACCGTCTGCCACCAGTTGGCGCAGGGCAGCCAGCGTTGCGGCGGCCTCCGGCGCGACGAACAGACCTTCTGCCGGGCCGATTTCGTGCAGGGCAGCACTGGTTTCCTCATCCGGCACGGCGATGGCGGTTCCACCACTGTCGCGCACCGCCCGCAGAATCAGGAAATCACCCACAGCCGCAGGGACGCGCAACCCATCGGCGATGGTCTTGGCGTTCTGCCAGGGTTCAGCCAGTTCGACGCCCTGTTCATAGGCACGGACTATAGGCGCGCACCCGGCACTCTGGACACTGATCATGCGCGGGCGATCTGCGCTGATCCAGCCGAGCTGTTCCATTTCGTCAAAGGCCTTCCACATGCCGATGATGCCGGTGCCGCCGCCTGTGGGATAGATGACGACATCGGGCAGTTCCCCGTCAAAGTGTTCGGCCAGTTCATAGCCCATCGTTTTCTTGCCTTCGACCCGGTAAGGCTCCTTCAGCGTGGAGACATCAAACCAGTGCCCTTCTTCGACGCCCTCGCGCACATAGCGGGCACAATCCGTAATCAACCCATCGACCAGCGTCACCTGTGCGCCAAGCGCTTTCATCTCGGCGACGAAGATGGATGGGACGTCCTGTGGGGTGTAGATATGGGCGGGGAGTCCGGCGCGGGCGGCATAAGCAGCCATGGCGCTGCCTGCGTTCCCGGCTGTTGGGATAGCGATGGCTTTGGCGCCCAGTTCGGCGGCGCGGCTGACAGCCATGACCAGACCCCGCGCTTTGAAAGAGGCCGTTGGGTTGAGCGATTCGTCTTTGGCGTACAGATTGGTCAGGCCCAGCGCTTGGCCCAAACGATCCAGCTTAATCAGCGGCGTATAACCTTCGTTCAGCGTGTAGCGGTATGCAGGGTCGCGGACCGGCAGCATCTCCCCATAGCGCCAGAGATTGGCGGGGCGACCCCCCAGGCTGGCGCGGGAGAATGTTTGCCGGGCGCTGTCGATGTCATAGCGGGCGAGCAGCGGTTTGCCACAATCAGGACACAGGTTAATCAACTGGTCGGCATCGTAGGTCTGATGGCACCATGCACATTCAAGGTGGGTCAGATAGCTTTTCATCATGAGAGCCTGTCATTCGCGTAGTCAATAATCAACGGCAGCCGCCGCAGTAACCTGATTATGGCACGATCAAACCCCGGAAGAAAGTTCACCAAACAAAAAACCCCGGTTGTTCACCAGGGTTCCGTTTGTGATGGCTGCTACAGTGCTCTGCTTAGTCGATTAACTCATCAGCGCTTCTCAGCCGTTCGCTGAGTGTCTGCATAACGCGTGTGGCAAAGGTTGGCGCTTCATGTACCAGAAACTGGAAGTGGTATTTATCCACCTGAACCAGTTCGCTGTTGGTGACGGCGATGGCGGTTGCGCTGCGTGGCGAACCGTCAATCAGCGCCATTTCACCGAAGATGCTGCCTGGGCCAAGCAGGGCAATGGTTTTGCCATCATGCTCGATCTGTATTTGCCCGCTCTGTACGGCGTACATGGTTTCACCGGGTTCGCCCTGGCGGAAAACGACGCTGTTCGCCGGGAAAGCCAGGGTGTTTTCTGAATTACTAAAATGCTCTACGCTAACCATTTCTTATCCCCCATTGCTTGCCTGATCAAACACATTTTGTCGCCGTGTTTGTTTGATCTCAGATTAGGCGAAAAGCGCCGAGAAATCGCATAGAAACGTTGATTCCTGATTTAACGCGTGATTAAGCCTGTTCCATCAGCCAGCGCGAGGCATCTTTGGCGAAGTACGTCAGGATGAGATCGGCTCCTGCCCGTTTGATGCTGGTCAGGCTTTCCAGTGCGGCGCGCTGAAGGTCGAGCCAGCCATTAGCGGCAGCCGCGTGGATCATGGCGTATTCACCGCTGACCTGATAAGCGGCTGTGGGCAGGTTGTAGTCGCGTCGCAGGTCGCTCAAAACATCCAGATAGGGGAGTGCTGGCTTGACCATCAGCATATCGGCCCCTTCTGCCACATCAAGCGCCACTTCTTTGAGGGCTTCGCGCCGGTTGGCCGGGTCCATCTGGTACTGACTGCGGTCGCCAAAACCGGGCGGGCTTTCGGCAGCTTCGCGGAATGGCCCATAAAACGCGCTGGCATACTTGGCGGCATAACTCATGATGATGACATGATCCAGCCCGTTGCTGTCCAGCCCGCTTCGGATGGCGCCGACCATGCCGTCAATCATGCCGGATGGGGCGATGATGTCCGCCCCGGCTTCAGCATGTACAACCGAGGCCCGACCCAGCAGTTCCAACGTGGGATCATTAAGCAGATAACCTTCGGGCAGGCTGCTGCGGTAATGGCTGTCGTCCGGCAGGTTGATGATGCCGCAATGTCCATGATCGGTATATTCGCAGAAGCACATGTCCGAGATAACGATCAGGTCCGGCACCGTGTTCTTGATTTCCCGAATGGCGCGGGCGATGATGCCATCGGGGTTGTAATTGTCGCTGCCGTGCGCATCTTTGGTTTCCGGGATACCAAACAGAATAACGGCGGGGATGCCCAGGGCGGCGATCTCACGGACTTCGTCAGCCAACTTGTCGACCGTCAGTTGATACTGGCCGGGCATGGAACTGATCGGCTGTTTGACCCCACTGCCATGCCGCACGAACAGCGGATAGATGAAGTCCGCCGGGGTGAGGATCGTCTCTTTCACCATCTGGCGCAGCAGGGCGCTCCGGCGCAGACGGCGCGGGCGCAGCACGGGGAAATTTGCTTGATTATTCATGGTCTATGTTCCAGTTTGATTGAAGTGCCGTTCGAGAAGGTCAATCATGCCATCCAGCGTATATGTATCTGGCGTCAGGACTTGTTGAAAACCGGCGTGGTGGGCGGTATCGGCAGTTTTCGGGCCGATGCAGACTGCGCACAGCGCTTGCAGGGCTGTCACGTCGCCATCCTCCTGTTCGACACGACGCAGGCAGTTTTCAACGGTCGATGAACTGGTAAATGTCATCGCATCCACTGTGTCGGATCGCAGCGCAGCGGGTAAATCAATGCCACCGTGCCCTATCACCGTATGGTAGGCCGTGACCACAGTTACCTGCGCCCTCATACTGGTTAGCTGGTCTGCCAGTGTGGAACGGGCCAGATCACCCTGCGGCAGCCAGACGCGCTTGTCAGGGGCCAGGTCGAGGGTTTGGGCGAGTGCTTCGGCAACGTAATTATCCGGCACCGCTTTTATATTCAGGTCCAGCGCATCGCGGGCGGCTGTCGCTGTTGCTGGGCCGACGACGGCGGCTTGTTGACCCGCCAGATTTAGACCCAATGTCGCGGCGCGCTGGCGGATGGCCTCGACGGTGTTGCTGCTGGTGATCACAATCCAGTCGAAACCGCCATCGGCTGCACGTTGCAAAGCGTCGTCCAGACCAGTGGTGTCATCCGGTGGGCAAATATCGATGCAGGGGAAGAGCAGCGGCTCTGCGCCGTGTTGTCGCAGCTTGTCGGCCAGCTCGTCGGCCTGATGGGGCGCACGCGTCACGACAACGCGCCTGTCTGCGAGTGTCATGACAGAAGCCCTGCTGCTCCTTGTGCCAGTGCATCACGGGCGAGATCAGCCCCAAGCTGTTCGGCTGCTTTGCTATCTGCGCTGAGCTGACCGGTATAATCGGTTGTGCCTGTGACTTCGATCTGGGCGCTGGCATCGACCGCCAGCACACGCCCATGCAGCAGCAGTTGTTTGCCCTCAATGGTGGCGTAGGCCGCAATGGGGAGCGAACAGCCGCCGCCTAACCCCGCCAGAAAAGCCCTTTCGGCGGTAACCGCCGCCCATGTTTCGGGGTGATTCAACGGTTGGAGCAGGGCAAGCGAATCGACATCATTGCGGCATTGGACCCCCAGCGCGCCCTGACCCGGCGCGGGCAGCATGATGTCCAGCGGAATTTCCTGCGAGACGTTATCCAGCAGGCCTAGTCGTTCCAGTCCGGCGTAGGCCAGCACAACCGCGTCGTATGGCCCGTCCGGGTCGAGTGCCTTCTGGATACGCGTGGGGACATTACCGCGAATATCGTGCGTCTGGAAGTCTGCCCGGTACTGGCGTAGCTGGGCAGCACGACGGTGACTGCTGGTGCCGATCACGGCCCCGTGCGGCAGCGAGTCCAGCGTGTGTCCGTCACGGCTGATCAGTACATCGATCGTGTTGGCCCGCACCGGCACTGCGCCGACCACAAGCCCTTCCGGCGGTTCGGTGGGCAGGTCTTTCAGGCTGTGCACGGCCAGATCGATGCTGTGCTCATGAAGTGCCGCTTCCAGTTCCGCCGTAAACAAGCCTTTGCCGCCGATAGCTGGCAGCGGTGTATCGAGGACGACGTCACCTCGCGTGGTGAAAATCTGCATCTGAAACTGATTTTGAGGCCACATATTTTGCAGCAGCCCTTGAACATAGGTCGTCTGCCAGAGCGCAAGGTCGGAGCCGCGCGTTCCCAGACGAATAAGGGTATCCATGAATTTGCTCCGGTTATCCTGTACTTTTGCTGCGGGGCATGGGGCGTTCGCTGATGTCGTCCAGCAGACCGCCGTGCCCCATTGCCACCAGATCGGCCCGCGTCAACCGTTCACCTGCCAGCAGGCGCGGCAGCAGCCAGTCGATGACATTGGTTTTCAGGGATTTGATGCAGCCCGGTGCCCCTAGCACAGGCACATCGTCTACATAGCCGAGCATGAGAAGGCTGCCGGGGTCGACCGGTACGCCGAAATGGGCGACGTCGCCACCGGCGGCGCGCAGTGCACTGGGGACGACATCGTCCTGGTCAATGATGGCCGATATGCCCGCGATGATGAGCAGGTTACGCCCGGCGTCGATCATGGCGCGGATGCCAGCGGCAATTTCAGGTGATTGATGTTCGACGCAATGTACATTTTCGAGCTGGCTGCCCAGCTTTTCCAGCCGGGTGCGGGTTGGTTTTTCGAAATCGCGGGTCAGGCGCGGGCGGGCGCTTTCTGGCCCGGTGAGGATGAGCGCGGCGCTGTGGGGCTGAAGGGGATGCACCGCCAGCACAGGCGTGTCTTCACCGGCCTTGCGTTCAATATCGATTACCCGGGCTTCAGGAATCGCAAACGGGATAATCTTGACCAGCGCAACCAGTTCGCCCGGCTGCACCAGCGTATGTGTGCGCAGAGTCGCTATGGTGATGCCCGCGTCAATGTTATTCAATCGCTCCAGCGCAGGCACATTGATATAGGCGGGGCCATACACGTCGCTGATCAGGTTGGCACGGCCAACACCGGGGGTGATAACTTTGATACCCGGCCCGGCTACCGCTTCACCGACACGTCGCGCGCCGTCATTTTCGCTGAGGTCGGTTGGGTCCAGCGCCGCCACAATGACGGTTTCATAATTCAATGCCCGCAGCTTGTCGGCATCAGGTGTGGTCAGGACACGACCCTTGCTGAGGATTTTGTGGCCTCGTTCGTCCAGCAGATTGTGGGCCAATACATGGCCGACTGCTTCCGCCACCGGCATTGGACCAAACTTCATAGCGGTGCCCCGTTACGGACGGCGACGATCTCCGCCATGATGCACAGAGCGATTTCTTCGGGCGTCTGCGCGTTGATGTTCAGGCCTATCGGGGTGCGGATGCGGTCGAGTTGTTCATCCGATAAGCCAGCTTCGCGCAGGCGCTCAAGACGTTTTTCGTGGGTGCGCTTGCTGCTGAGAACCCCCACATAAGGGGCGGGGCTGGCAAGTGCTGTGATGAGGGCTTTATCGTCAATCTTCGGGTCGTGTGTCAGCACGGCGATATACGTATTACGGTCCAGCCCGATTTGCGGCAAGGCTTTGTCCGGATAACTATGCAGGATATTGGCGACATCCGGGAAGCGCTCGGTTGTTGCAAAAACCTGTCGCGGGTCAACCACCGATACGCGAAAGCCGATCTGTTGGGCAAACGTCTGTAACGGCATGGCCACGTGTACGCCACCGATCAGGATCAGATGCGGGCGCGGATAGTGCAGATCAACCATCACTGATTGTTCAGCAACCGTTGCACGCCCGGACCGGTTTTGGGATGTTGCTACCTGTACCAATGCGGCACACGTGTCAGTCGCCAGTTCCGGCGAAGTGTAAACCGGATGACCGTCATTGTTGACCAGAACCTTTTGGCCCACCTGTTCGCCTTCGAGAATCGTCACAGTCGCAGCAGGGTAGTCCTGTCGTACATTGTCGGACACCATCTGCCACCATTGTTGGTCAAGTTGTTCAACATAAATGCTGATGCTGCCGCCACAAGTTAGACCAACATCCCAGGCAGTATCATCGCTGACGCCAAAATGCAGCAGTCGGGGCTTGCCGTCCACCAGAATTTCGAGGGCCTGTTCAATGACAGCAGTTTCGACACAGCCACCGCTGACCGAGCCGACCATCGCCATGTCGTCGGTAACAGCCATCTTCGAGCCGACACCGCGTGGCGCGGACCCCCAGGTTTCCACCACTGTGGCCAGCGCGACCGGGCGTTTTTGTTCAAGCCAATGATTAACGGTATCGAGAATGTCTAACATGATGATCTACCGGTTCATACTCAATTGACGGTAAGCGGGCCTGCCGGACGCGCGCGGGTTGAGCTGCTGCAAGGCCTTCATAATCATTTCCAGATTGGCCAGATTGCGCAGGGGCAGAAAATCGTCGGTGTTGGGTAACAGCGCCTGTGCCCCACGCGTTAAGGGTTCGTAGTCGGGAATATCGAGCAGCGGGTTAAGCCAGATAAAGCGATGGCAACTGCGCTGCAAACGGGCTGCTTCCTGCCGCAGTAAGTCCGGGTCGCCGCGGTCCCAGCCATCGGTAATCAGCATGACGATAGCCCCCCGGCCCAGCACGCGTCGCGACCAGCGATAATTAAACTCGCGCAGGGCATCCCCTGTGCGTGTACCGCCGCCCCAGTCACGAACAGCGGTGCCCACTTCCTGCAAGGCCCGGTCAATTGACTTGTGGCGGATGGCATGGGTGATGCGGGTCAGGTGCACGCTGAATACAAAGGATTCCACCTGATCGGCGCTGCTGGCAAAGGTGTGCATGAAGTGCAGGAAGATACGTGTGTAACGTTCCATGCTGCCGCTAATATCGCAGATCAGCACCACAGGGCGCGGTTTGGTGCGCGGTGCGACGGTGGGCAGCACCAGAATTTCGCCATTGTAGCGCATGTTGTCGCGCAGCGTGCGGCGCAGGTCAATTTGCTGGCCTTTGCCGGGTTTGAAGCGGCGTGTCCGGCGAAAGCCGAGTGTGTTGGGCAAACGCTCCATGACCTGCTTGGCGGCGGACAGTTCCTCGGCGGTCATCTCGGCAAAGTCTTTGCGGCGCAGGGCTTCATGCTGGCTGTAAGTTGGCACCACCGCAGTCAGAGTCATTTCCGGTGCAGGCTGGCTGTTTTCGGATTCGCCTGAAGGGCTGGCCCCCGGTGGCAGCAGCGCTTTGAGGCCGCCTTGCCGTTCATCCCCCGCAGCTGGCAAATCGAGCACGCGCCAGTCATCGGTTGGCCGCTGCCAGAACAGATCGAAGGCCTGGTCAAATAATTCCAGATCACGATGGCGGGTGACAATCATGGCACGCATCGTGTGGTACACATCGAGCCGGTTGCGCAGGTCGACGTAATTGAGCGCCTGGGCGACCTCGATCATACGGTTGGGGGTCACATCCATGCCGAGCGTTTTGCAGACGCGCCCGAAGAGCAGCAGGTTATGCAAAAGCTGCCCGCCGGATTCGAGAGGGTTGTTTGCGCGGTCTGTCACGATGATCAGCCTGTCATAGACTCGGTTTGCGCTTGCAGGATGGCCCGGTTGTTGAGGGCGGTCAGGGCGTCAGTCGTCAACAGATCAATATCATCCTGATATTTGAGGATGACACCGAGCGTCTCCGTAATCACATCGAGGGTCAGGGCACGCTGGTCGAGGGCGATGAGCGCCGCTGTCCAGTCGAGTGTTTCGGCCACCCCGGGCGCTTTGAACAAGTCCATTTCGCGCATTTCCTGAATGAACGCCGTGATCTGGCGCGCAAGTTCGGGTTCGACCTCTGGCGCTTTGGCCCGCACGATCCGCAGTTCTTTCTCGAACGTGGGATAGTCGATCCAGTAGTACAGGCAGCGGCGCTTGAGGGCGTCGTGTACTTCGCGGGTGCGGTTGGAGGTGATAATCACTACTGGCGGCGTGTCTGTGCTGATGGTGCCCAATTCCGGGATTGTCACCTGAAAATCGGACAGCAGTTCGAGCAGGAACGCCTCAAATTCCTCGTCGGCCCGGTCTATCTCGTCGATGAGCAGGACGGGTGGATGGCCGGACTGGCTGGTTTCGATGGCTTGGAGCAGTGGGCGTGATTGCAGGAACTGGCGCGTGAACAACTCATGTTCCATGGCGTCACGGTTAGCACCGCTGGCTTCGAGCAGCCGCAGGTGCAGCATTTGCGCGGCGTAGTTCCACTCATACAGGGCGCTGCTGGCGTTGAGGCCCTCGTAGCATTGCAGACGGATCAGGTCCGTTTGCAGCATCCGCGAGAGGACTTTGGCGATTTCGGTCTTGCCGACGCCGGCTTCACCTTCGAGAAACAGGGGTTTGCCGAGTTTGAGCGAGAGAAAAATCGCCGTCGCGAGACCACGTTCGGCGATATAGTCGTTCTGAAAAAGTTCTTGCTGGATGGAGTCAACGGTTGCGTACATGTGGGTGAGCCTTTGATTGCAGAGCTTGTGCACCTCATATTTTACCGCACCAGCTATCCCCCTCTCTACCGCAGAAAGGGGGATTGGCATGAATTCTGATGAATTGTTTAGATAAGTCGGAATGTGAGGAGAGATGCCGGGCGGCATTAACCAAGTGCTGCGCGAACAGCGCGCTTCAGATAGACCCCGGCCATGTCCTGCCGGTATTCTTCGCTGTAGCTCATGTCACCTATAAGCCATTCTTCGATATCGGCTTTTAAGGCGTCGGCAGCCGTGTCTAACGCAGCCGCATCCAGCGACGAACCTACCAGCGCTTCTTCGGCCCCGGTGGCACGGACTGGTTTGACAGTTGCGCCACCCACGGCGATGCGGGCGCGGGTGCAGGTATCACCGTCGCGTTGCAGCACCGCGCACACGCCGACAATGGCATAGCGCGAGGCCGGGTGTGCCATCTTGACGTAGGCGGATTGGTAGGTGCTCAGGTTTGGCAGCTCGATGCTGGTGATCAGTTCACCGGGCATCAGGTCGACGGTAAACAGGTCGATGAAAAAGTCTTCAGCGGCGACCGAGCGTTCACCATCGGTGCTGGCGAGATTGATGGTGCCTTCGCTGGCGAGGATGACGGTGGTTGGGTCAGACGCCGGGTCGGCATGGGCCAGATTGCCGCCAATGGTCCCCCAGTTGCGCACCTGCTGATCACCGACCAGACCCGCCGCCATCGACAGGGCACGGCAGGTGCCACGAATTTCTGGCGATGCAGCGATCTCCGCATGGGTGGTTAACGCGCCGATTTTCAGGCCGCCATCGCGGATCGTGGTGATCCCCTTAAGTTCCTGCAAGCGTCCCAGGTCGATCAGATTGCCATGTTCCGCAAGGCGCAGCTTCATCGCAGGCAGCAGGCTGTGCCCGCCAGCCAGTGCCTTTGCATCGTCATCGGCGGCCAGCACTTGCAGGGCATCGGCCAGTGTTTCCGGGCGCTCATATTCAAATGCACTGGGCCACATAGGTCGTTTGTCCTTCCATTACTCGCGGGTTATCCAGGTTAAAAGGGCGATACAGAATGGACATCAGTCAGCTCCGGCACGGACAGCAGACACCGCTTTGACGGCTTTGACGATGTTCTGGTAGCCGGTGCAGCGGCAGATATTGCCTTCCAGCCCATGACGGATCTCATCATCGGTCGGGGACGGATTGTGTTTGAGCATGGCGGCTGTCGTCAGGATGATACCCGGCGTGCAGAAACCGCATTGCAACCCATGATTTTCCCAGATGCTCTGTTGCAATGGATGCAGTTCGCGCCCGTCGGCCATCCCTTCGATTGTGGTGATTTCGCTACCATCGACCTGAACCGCCAGGCTGGTACAGGACTTGAGCGCGCGGCCATCCACCAGGACGGTACACGCGCCGCACTGGCTGGTGTCGCAGCCAATCTTCGTGCCTGTCAGGCCCAGCTCGTCGCGCAGAAATTGCACCAGCAGCGTGCGCGGTTCTACGTCGCGCTCGTGCACTGTGCCATTAACGGTGATTTTCACTTTCATGAATGGCATACCTCCCAGGAAAAGTTGTGGCGAAAGGATGATAAATTTATTGGTTTTCCTTGCGACCTTCAGCTTCTTGAATCTGATCTGCCAGACTACCAAAGAAGCGGTTGGCCATCATGTTGGCGGCGGCTTTTACGACGCGCTGGCCGATTCGGGCGAGCTTGCCAGAAATATTGGCTTCAGCATCCCAATGCAAGATGGTCTGCTGCTCGGCCTCATTGTAGTCGAGGTGGATGAGCGCACTACCACCGATAATACTTTGTTGACCCTCGCCGGTGACGTTCAGACGGTATTGATTGGGGGGTTCCTTGTCGCTCAGTTGAATGGTACCGCCATACTTGCCATTAATGGCGGATACGCTCACCTTCATCTGGACGCGCCAGCTATCGGTTTCTCCCTCAATGGGGACAAACTGATCAACGCCGGGAATTGCCTTCGCAATGGCATCGGGGTCCATCAAGATGTTCCATACTGCTTCCTGATTTGTGTCAAAGGTGTATGTTCCCGAAAGATCCATGTGCATTCTCACACTGTAATATCAGTCAAGGGGGTGTTGCAGACAAGAGTATAGCCTGAATCAGACGGTGTGCAAAAGACGTGGATTGCAGGTGGATCGGACTAGCGTGTGGCAGCCGTTGCATTACAAGGTATAATCGCCGCATATCAGCTAGATACCCAATATGAACCGGCCTGAAAAGTAAAAATTCTGGGAGATACTATGAGCGATTTTTCTGCGATTGGTCAGCCCAAACCAATTATCGACGGTAAAGCCAAAGTCATTGGTGGTGCACAATATTTGCCGGACATGCAGCTACCGGGCATGTTGCACGCTCGTTTTGTGCCCAGTTCATATGCGCATGCCAATATTCGCAGTATTGATGCGTCGGAAGCATTGGCTGTTCCGGGTGTGGCTGCCGTTCTGACGCATGAGGATTTGCCCAATATTGTGCCAAGCTCGCGCAATAAGCTGCTGCTGGCGCGGGGCCGCGTCATCTTTGTGGGTCAGCCAGTGGCGCTGGTGCTTGCATCAACCGAAGCTGCCGCCGCGGATGGTGCGGAACGGGTGATGGTGGATTATGAACCGCTGCCGACGGCCATGTCGATTGATGAGGCAATGGCCGAAGGCGCGCCGCTTGTCTGGCCGACCGGTGTGCCCAAAGGGTCTGAGGATGCGGGCGCTCATGGCGCGGATGTCGACGAAGACGATGATGATGAGGACGACGACTTCAAGGTTGGCACGAACGTCGCCAAGGAAGGGTTCTACAAACGCGGTGATGTCGAAGCGGGTTTTGCCGAAGCGGATGTGATTATCGAGCATACCTATACATCGCCGATGGTGCATCAGAGTTCACTCGAAACGCAGGGCGTGATTGCGCAGCCAGACCCGCTCACGGATGGCATGGCGATCTGGTCCAGCACGCAGGACCCGTTTGGGGTGCGCAAGGAAGTTGCGAGCGCGCTGGGACTGCCAGAATCGCTGGTCCGTTCCAAAGGCGCTGTCATCGGGGGTGGCTTTGGTGCCAAGTTCCCGTTGTACGAACCGCTGATTGCACTCGTCGCTGACAAACTGGGGCGGCCCGTCAAACTGGTGCTGACGCGCAGCGAAGAACTGCTGGCGACCAACCCGGCGCCGCCGCTGCGCGTGCATCTCAAAATTGGGGCAAAATCCGACGGTACCCTGCTGGCGATTCAGGCGCAGATTTACCTGGATGGCGGCTGCTACCCGGCCAACATGGCGAAATTTGTTGGGTTCCAGATCGGCAGTTACTATCCCACCCCCAATCTGGATATCTACGCAGTCGATGTGGTCACGTTCAAGCAGTCTACGGGGGCCTATCGCGCACCCGGCGCGCCAACCGCTTTCTTCGCTATCGACACGGCGCTTGATGAAATGGCCGAAAAACTCGGCCTCGACCCACTTGAGGTCAAACTGAAAAATGCTGCGCGTCCCGGTGACCTGATGGCCGACGATGACGTCTGGCCGGGCATGGGGATGCGTGAAACATTGGAGGCTCTGCAAGCACACCCCGTCTGGCAGAACCGTGAACAAGCCCGCGCCAAGGGTAGAGGGGTCGGCATTGCGGTGGGTGGCTGGATGGGGGGCACGTCCCCTGCAGCCGCAGCCTGCACCATTGACCGGGATGGGATGGTCAGCATTAATGTCGGCGCGATGGACATCAGTGGGTCGACCACCGGCTTTACGCTGATTGCTGCCGAAGTGCTGGGTGTAACCCCCGATAAAATCCGGATTGTTCCCAGCGATACAGCGGTGTCGCCGTTTGCAACCGGCACCGGCGGCAGCAAGATGACGTATACCAGCGGTGTAGCGGTCGCCAAAGCGGCGGAAGAAGTGCGCCAGCAGGTCCTCGCCATTGCCGCGGAAGAATTCGAGGCGGCTGTCGAAGACATGGAAATCGTCGATGGGCGTGTTCGGGTGAAGGGTCTGCCGACCAAGTCGATCTCGTTGGGCAAGATCGCGAACGAAGGCATGAAGTTTGGCGGCGATCATCCTACCATCTTCGCGCATGGGCGGGCTGTCGTTACCGATCAATCACCAGCTTTCAGCGCACAGATGGTGGAAGTTGAAGTTGACGACGAAACGGGTGAGGTCAAAGTTCTGCGCCTCATCACGGCCCAGGATGTGGGGCGCGCCATCAACCCGATGGCGATCGAGGGACAGATCACGGGTGGGGCCACCCAGGGCCTTGGCTGGGCGCTCTATGAAGAAATGGTCTATGGGGATGATGGTCAGCTGCTGACCGGCTCCTTTATGGACTACGCCCTGCCGGACACGCTTCAGGCAGCCCCGGAGATGGAAACCATTCTACTGGAAATTCCGTCCGAGCACGGTCCATTTGGCGCACGCGGGGTGGGCGAACCACCGGTCACGCCGACTGCTGCGGCTGTGGCGAATGCCATCGCCCATGCAACCGGGGTGCGCATGACGGATATTCCGATGACTGCGCCGGACATCTATCGGGCGTTGAAAGCCAGGAATGGTCACAACAGCCACACTTGAGCCGCTGTCCTCAGTGCGCCGCAATCCAATTGATGAATGTCTACTTCTGGCGCAGCGTCTGCTGCGCCTTTTCGTGTTGAACGGGAGATGATGATGTCTGATGAGCATTTTGAAACGCTCAGTTTAGAGCAAGAATCCGCTGACGACCATGAGATGGCCCTTCGTCACGCGCCGCTCATTCGATTTGATGCACGCGAACCTTTCCTGCCATCGGTCGTTGGCTACACCGTTTTTCGCAATGAAGAAATTGAGTCGCCCTCTTTCCCGCGCACGTTGACTCTGCCGGAGGGCGCTGTGTGTGGTATCGAGTATGCGGTATGGTGGGACTGGGATATTCAGCACCTGTACGAGCTGGAACACATCTGGGTTTATCTCGATGATGCCGAACAGGTTATCGCGGCGGATGCGAGCTGGCACGGTGGCTATCACCAGATGGTTGATGCCAGCGGCAACGTGCCTCTCCAGGATGGTCGCGTCATCCTTTATTCCGAACCGGGGAAACATGCTTTCGCGCCGGTTGCTGACTGGCTGGCTGAACGTGAGCCGATTACGCGCGGCGGCTGTGGCATTCATGCAGGGAAGGGCGGGGTACTGGTCACGGACCTGTTTGAGGGCTACATCGACGATCGGAATCCGATTAACAATCAGGTTGTCTGGACCTATCTGGAACGGCGTACCTTTGAGCCAGCGTTTACATTTTCGAGAATTTTTGATCTGTCGCAGGTGCCGCATGTGCCCTGGAACAACCTGTTTGAATGGATACCCGGTCGCGTGACCTGGTGGGCCCAATTTCTGAACGAACAGACACCAGCCAGCCAGCGTCGGGTCATTCGTATTGCCCATCGGGGCGCGTCGGCCTATGCGCAGGAGAATTCGCTGACGGCGATTCGCAAAGCCGCCGAAATGGGTTCGGATATGGTTGAAGTGGACGTGCGAATTACGGTTGACCATGTGCCCGTGATTATTCACGACGAGAATTTACAGCGGGTTTTTGGTGTCAGCGGTTCGGTGTCCGATTTTACGCTGGATGAACTGATTGCCATGACACCGGATGGACTGGAACCTATCATGTCGCTGGAAGCCTTGATTGATGCCTGCCGGTCCCTGCATATTGGCCTGTATCTCGATATTAAGCAGGTCAGCCCGCAGTCATTGCCCCGGATGGTAACGACGCTGCGTGAAAAGGGTATGCTGAATGCGGCTATCTTTGGCTCGTTCCGACCGGATATTCTGGCAGAGATCAAGGCGCTGGAACCGAAAGCCCAAACATCTATTCTGTTTAGCTCAACGCACGTGGAACCGGTTGCCCTGGCGCAATCTGTGGGGTGTGATTATGTGCATCCATGTTGGGAACGTTTTGATCAGCCGCACGAACTGCTGACTGAGGAATGGCTTGGGGCGGTGCGTGGCGCAGGATTGGGGATTATTTGCTGGCACGAAGAAAGACCAGCGGTTATTTATGAACTGCAACAGCGCGGAGTCAATGGCATCTGCTCGGATGAACCGGAGCTGCTGCTGCCGCGCGACTCGTGATTAATGGGTCAGGTTGGCGCTGGCGAGTGTGTCCTGAATCTGGTTGATGAGATCACCAAACCGGTTGAGTTTGTGGACGTATCGATTAGCCCCGGCAGCATAGGCGCTGGCAATGGTTGAGTCGTCACCCAGGGCGGAGAATACGATAATGGGCGTGTTCTTGGTATCTGGACGTTTGCGGATGCGACGGCAAAGGTCAATGCCGTTCATGCCAGGCATCATGATATCCAGAACGATGACGTCCGGTGTGGTTTTTTCCAGATAGCTGAGTGCCTGGGCGGAATTGTCGGCATCGGCCACAACGAAACCGTTGCGCTGAATGGCGATCGTCACGAGCGACCGCATCACCATTTCGTCATCAACAACCAGAACTTTTTTATACATGGCAACCGTCCTAAGCGTGATCGTTTGCAAGTGTGTCGCCTTTGAGATTGCGTGGAGTTTGGTTGGGCTGGCATGGGGGGTAAGCCTGCCCAACCAATTCGGATTGTCGCAATCTCAAGAAGCTTCCTCCAGGTATTGATCGGCCTTCGGACCGGCTACGACAGCCGCCGCGAATTCGGTTAATGAGGTGGCTTTGATCGAGCGGAGCCATGCCTGTGTCTGAGACGAGAGTTCAAACGCGGCAAACAATGAGGCGTCACGCTCTTTCACGAGCCTGTTGCGGATATCTTCATCAAGCAGTGCCAGACCCATCAGGTTGTCCAGTCGTTTGCTTTCTTCTTTACCGCGGACATAGTCCCACCAGGTTTCCGTACCTTTAAAGCCATGACCATTGGGCCAGGGCAGGACGTCCATTGTCGGTGTTTCTTTCAGGCTTGCCATTTTGTAATCTCCTTTGCCGAACGACTCGCCATTGTGAGCGATGGGGTTCTTCGGTGCTGCTTTGACGAAAAAGTCATTCATAAACGTTGGTAACAATGGCCTGCTGAATCAGTGTGGCCCGGTGGTTGCTTTGCCAGCCAGTGCTTCTTCGTAGCCGGTGCCCAGCCCCACGAGCATGAGGATAGCGGCTACACCGGCAAACACCATTTTGGCGCGGTGAGGATCAGCATTGAACCAGCTTGTCAGCAGAATGGATGAGGTCTTCATGATCATGGCTCCTGTTGTCTTGATCGTTTTCCTGTATGCTGACAAGATAACAGGGGGTGCTGAACAAAGTGCTTACCAAAACGCAGGAATATGGGGAAAATAAAAAATCGCCCGAAAAAGAGGCGATTTCTGGTGGAGCGGGCTGCCTTCTAGGCGAGTAGCCGGTTAGCCAGCTCGATTGTTTCCGGTGATGGCTCGACCGCCAGGTCTTCGCGCAGGAGTTCGCGCAGCTTGTGGAGATGGGTAAGGATCTGATGTTTTTCGCCGAGGTTGGCGTAACAAATCATAATGGCGCGGTTGATGTCTTCGCGATAGGGTTCGATATCCAGCGCCTGCTTGAACGAGTTAATGGCTGCGCGCAGGTCATTGCGGGCACGTGCACATTCGCCCACGCCGATGAGTGCCTCGATATAAGCGTCGTGCAGGGCTTCGCGGCGTGCAATCACCCACTCACGGTCAATGCCCGGCAAAAAATCGCCCTGATAGAGTGACGCCGCTTTTTGCCACAAATCTTCGGTGCGGGCATCACGCGGAGACAGTAAGCGTGCCTGGGTTGTCAGTGACTCCAGTTCCTGAGCATCGCACCAGATTTCGGTTTCGGGGCTTAACTGGTAGATTTCAACGTCATCCTGGAAGATGATGACATTTTCGCCCAGCGCATGGCGCGCGCGATACAGGGTCGTATGAAAACGTGAGCGCGCACGGCTGGCCGGGCTGTCCGGCCAGAATTCGAGGTTGATCTCCTCGCGGCTGACCGGCCCACAAAACAGAATATAGTAGAACAATTCCCGCGCAGCATTGGCGCGCCAGTCTGACGTGGTAATGCGCTGGTTGTCGCGCTCGACCATTTCCTGCCCCAGCGTCAGCACGCGTAATTTGAATGTGTCCTTGTGGATGGTTTCGATGGTCGGCTGTGGCCCAACGGTTGGCGGCACATAACGAACCTCGCGCAGCTGTTTCAGCGCACGAACCAGCATTTGATGGCTGGCGCTTCGCGGTTTGATGAGTGTCTCCATGGCGGGTGCGCTCATCATTTCAGCGGCGAGGGCCTGCGCACTGCCCAGCGTGCCGGCAATTTCCAGCGCTTCCTCCAGGTGATTGCTGGCTGCTTTGTGGTCCGATTTTTGTTGCGCGGCGTGGATACACAGGGCCAGCACCTGCATTAATTCAATCTGCACGCCACTGGTCCGCAGTTGCTCCGCAACGGCAATCAGCTTGGTATACGCCTGGTGCGGATCATTGGGGATGCGTGCGGCCCAGATGGCGGCCTGTGCCTGGGCTTTCAGCACGCCAAATTGATGTTTTTCCGCCAGCATGGTCGCTTCTGTCGCCAGCGATGCCGCTTCACGCAGGTTGCCCTGCCAGCGCTCCAGAACGGAAACGCTGATCAATACCGAGCTGGTCAGATACGGCTCGCCCACGTCGATCAATTCAAGCGATTTGTTGTAAAGCTGGCGTGCGTCGTTACAAGCGCCGCGGTCGCGCTGCAAGTCCCCCATACTCCAGAGCAGGTAGCTCTCGGCACGCTGGTTCGGCACCCGCGCCACCACGCTCAGGCCTTCCTGAAATGTGTTGAGGGCCGCATCATAATCGCTGTACTGGTGGTAATGCACACCAAGATTGTTGAGGGCAAGGGCCAACGCACCCGTATTACCTAACTGACGGCGGAGGGCGACAACTTCCTGCAAACAGGCGGCAGATTCTTCTAAACGCCCCAGGCTGTTATAGGCAACTTCGAGGTTTTGGAGCACGCTTGAAATGGCGTAGGCGTCACCATCGGCACGATATAACGGCAGGGCTCTTTCGAGATAATCTGTCGCTTCTGCAATATTACCCATGTTGAGCTGCGCCGTGCCCAGAATCATTAAGGCGCGTCCGTGCAAGTGCGCAATATCGGGCGATTCTTCCAGAAAGTGCTGCGATAATTCCGCGGCTTGCCCATAGTCACCTTTTTGCAGGTGCAGCATCGCTCGAAGAATGCGGGTTTCGGCGGCACCAGCCCGATTTTTCACCCGCAGAAATGATTTTTCCGCAGTGTGTAATTCGTTCTGCGCCACATCGTAATTGTAATGCTCGATATGAATCTTGGCGCAGGCGCAGAGCAGGTGCGGTGTATCCTGCCGTGACCCCTTGAGGTTATCCCACCAATCGAGCAGCGCTTCATTTCTGCCCTGTACGAAAAAGGTATCGGCGACGCGTTCGACCAGCACGACTGCCCGATGGGTCTGCCCGGCGATGAGATAGTGTTCGACTGCTTCAACGACTTGATCCTGTTTCTCGAACCATTTGGCGGCTTTGTTATGTAATTCAAGAAAGAAGGATGGATCGGTATCGTAGAGCTGACTCTGTAGAAAGCCCCGAAACAGGGTGTGATAGGCCAGGCCACCGGTGACGCGGGCCAGAAACATATTGCGGTTGAGCGCCTGCACCAGCAGCGAGGTTGCATCGGGCAGTTGCAGGGCTTCGCTGCACAGTTCGGGTGTCAGGCGAGAAAGGGTGGATGTCGCGAGCAGAAAATTGCGCAGACCGGGTGGTTGGGCCTGAAGCATGGAACGTGCGAGATCGCTGAACAGGGCTTCTGGTCCAACACCACCGCGCAGCATGACCCGTTCGAGTTCTTCCGGAAGAGGTTGCAGGGCCAGTATCGTACCGGCAGGCCACCCTTCCAGGCGGACTTCCCAATCTTCAACTTCGATATGTGTAGGTGGCCGGCCGCGAATGCGAGTCGCCAGCGCATGAATCTCGTCGCGCCGGAACTTAAGTTCTTCCTGGCCGACGGCGAGTACTTCACGCCGGGCGATCATCTCCGTCAGGGGGAGGTCCGGCAAAATGCGACTGATGATGATGATACGACAGGAGGCCGGGATTTGCGTGACTAATGTGCGCAGCCATAACTCGGCTGTGGGTGAACCGGCCAGATGGTGTGCATCATCAATAATATAGAAGATCGGCCCGGTTAAATATTCCCGCAGGTAATCACCAATATGCGTCGCCAATTCGACGGGTGGGTTACCATAAGCCGTGGGCAAATGCTGGATGCCGGGAACCAGTGGTTCAAGCACAGACAACGCGCGCTGATGCAGAATCGGAACATCGCGCTGTCCGGGTTCGATCGTGTGCCAGACCACCGGCAGGGGCGACTGGCGCATGAACTGATTCGCCAGTGTTGTTTTGCCATAGCCTGGCGGCGCACTGATGAGTGTGAGCCGGTGATCTACAGCCTGTTTGAGCTTTTCAATCAGGCGCGAACGTTCAATGAGGCCAGGCCCTGAGCTTCCCTGTGTACTGCTGTTTTGATGCGCCGAAGACATACTCTAGGCCCCGACCAGATAACTGCGTGTGACGAATATAGTCTAAGTATACCGAGACTACCGACGTTTTTGTTAAATAACTCCACAAAAGTTACTTGAGTATATGATACAACTTCGCTAATAAAAAGTTTGGTTGAGGTTATGTTTGTTAATTGTAAACAACATCAACCGTCTTAAAGTGATCATTTGCTTTTTGTGCCAAATTTGGATTAACTTGACCTGATTATACCCATCTTCACCGATGAAGTGTTCTTTTTTACGAGTACTTTACCAGAAATGACTGAAGAAAACCAATTCGCCAGTGATGATCGTTCAGTGAATTCCGACATGCTGGCAAAGGCAGCGCAGCTTCTGGGGCTTGGCTTTACGCCTGAAGAATGTCAGCAGATGCTGGCAATTGTTCAGGAACGACGCCAGCACTACGACTCGCTGCGGCGCATCAAGCTGGAAAATGACGTCAGCCCATCGTTTTATTTTAACCCGGTTGTCGAACAAGCAACCCCTGCGGCCGACTGTCCCCGGCAGTTTGTTGTGCGCGATATACCGAATCTGAAACGTCCTGACCATCTGGAAGATGTCGCGTTTTACCCGGTGACGCATCTGGCGCAATTGGTGCGCACGCGTCAGGTCTCGTCGGTTGAACTGACGGCGTTGTACCTTGACCGTTTGCGCCGCTACGATCCCGTTTTGCAGTGTGTGGTCACGCTCACGGAAGACCTGGCTCTGACGCAGGCCAAACGAGCGGATGCCGAAATTGCCGCCGGGCGTTATCGCGGACCATTGCACGGTATCCCCTGGGGTGCAAAGGACCTGCTGGCGACTCGTGGCTATAAAACGACATGGGGTGCAGCGCCATTCCGTGACCAGATGATTGATGAAGATGCTACCGTGGTCCGGCGGTTGGAGGAGGCCGGTGCGGTGCTGGTCGCCAAACTGACGCTGGGTGCGCTGGCTTATGGGGATGTGTGGTTTGGTGGCGTGACCAAAAACCCCTGGGACATCAGCGAAGGGTCCAGCGGGTCGTCAGCCGGGTCCTCTGCCGCAACGGCTGCCGGGCTGGTTGGGTTTGCAATTGGGACGGAGACGCTGGGTTCGATTGTGTCGCCTTCGACCCGGTGTGGCGCAACCGGGCTGCGCCCGACTTTTGGACGTGTCAGCCGGCAGGGGGCGATGGCGCTTAGCTGGACGATGGATAAAATTGGCCCCATCTGCCGGACGGTGGAGGACTGCGCGCTGGTGCTGACGGCAATTTATGGGCCGGATGGCCTGGACCGGACAGTGTCTGACGCCCCCTTCGTATGGGAGCCGGACCAGCGGCTGGCGGACTTGCGGATTGGTTATGTCGCAGAGGCGTTTGCCGAAGCGGACGAGGAAACAAACCCGCACGATGGGGCAGTGCTGGATGTGCTGCGAGGACTAGGGGTTGAACTGATGCCCATCACCTTGCCGGAATATGATGTCGACGTGCTGAAGATCACCCTCTTTGCCGAGGCTGCTGCGGCATTCGATGACTTGACTCGCAGTGATCAGGATGATTTACTGACCCGGCAAGATGACGACGCCTGGCCCAATCTGTTCCGGGCAGCGCGGTTGATTCCGGCTGTTGAATATATTCAGGCCAATCGTGTCCGCCGGTTGCTGATGCAGGACATGGCCGCAATCATGAAAACAGTGGACGTATTTGTCTCGCCTTCGTTCGGGGGCGATGTGCTGGCGCTGACCAACCTGACCGGGCACCCGGCGGTGGTGGTGCCGAATGGCTTTACGGAAAAAGGCACACCAACCAGCATTTCGTTTATCGGCGGCCTGTACAAAGAAGCCGAAACGCTGACAGTAGCAAAAGCTTATCAGGATGCGACGGACTATCATTTACAGTATCCGCCGCTTACTATTGAAAAACGGAGTTCATAAAGATGATTGTTGCAGACCGTTTTAAAGATCGCGTGGCCGTGGTTACGGGCGGCGCGAGTGGCATTGGCGCAGGTATCGCCGGACGCATCGCGGCGGAGGGCGGGCAGGTTATCCTGTTCGATATTAACCAGGACAGCCTTGATCAGACTGCAGCCCAGATAAACGCAGCCGGGACGTTCCAGGTAGATATTGGCGATGAAGAGTCCGTTCGTGGCGCTTTCCAGCAGGTGGCGGATCAGTACGGGCAGGTTGATATCATGGTCAACTGCGCGGGTATTGCCGGGCCGACCGGTGTGCCAATCCTCGATTTTCCGGCGGAAGAATTCGACCGTGTGATTCGGGTTAATCTACGCGGCGCTTACCTGACCACCAAATATGCCGTGCAGCACATGCTGCCCCGCAATTACGGGCGTATCCTGCATATGGCGTCGATGGGTGGTAAGGAAGGCAACCCCGGTATGGTGGGCTATGCCTCGTCCAAAGCTGGGCTGATGGGACTGGTGAAGGGGGTCGGCAAGGAATATGCGGAGTCCGGCATTACTGTCAACGGGATCGCCCCGGCGGTGATTCGCACACCGATGAATGAAGACACGTCGCAGACGATGCTGGATTACATGATCGCTAAAATTCCGATGAAGCGACTGGGAACAGTCGACGAGGTAGCAGCGCTGGCCTGCTGGATTGTGTCTGAGGAGGCCAGCTTCAACACAGGGTTCATTTTTGATTTGTCCGGTGGTCGGGCAACCTATTAGTTTGTAAGGTCAGACATGGCGGCAATACAGCAGGACAACGCAGCAAGAGAACTGGTTGCTGATTTGCAAACAGCAATTGGCGAAGGCCAAGTCAAATTCGATTATATGACACGGCTGCTTTACAGCACGGACGCCAGCAATTACCAGATCATGCCGATTGGGGTCACTTTCCCCCGCAACGCGGATGATGTGGTAGCGATCCATGAAGTCGCCCGCAAGCATCATGCGCCGCTGCTGCCGCGCGGGGGTGGGAGCAGCCTCGCCGGGCAGACGGTTGGCAAGGCCGTGGTGATGGATTTCAGCCGGCACATGCGCCGGGTGCGTGGTGTGAATGCCGATACCTCGTCAGTCACGGTGGAGCCGGGGCTGGTGCTGGGGCATCTGAACAAACAACTGCGCGGCATGGGCATGATGGTCGGGCCGGACCCCGCCAGCGCCGAACGCGCGACGGTTGGCGGTTGCATCGGGAATAACGCGTCCGGTTCACACAGCATCCTGTATGGGATGACGGCGGATCATGTCAAGCGCCTTGAGGTGGTGCTGGCGTCGGGCGAACGGGTGTGGCTGGACGACAGCCAGGCCAGCCTGAATGCGCTGCGGCAAAAAGTCGCGTCGCTGGCCCGCGATCATCAGGATGAGATTGCGGCGCGTTTCCCCAAGACATTCCGCACCGTGGCCGGTTATGCACTCAACAAGATCGACCCGGATGATGTCGACCTGAACTGGTTGTTTGCCGGTTCTGAAGGCACGCTGGGCACAATTGTTCAGGCCGAGCTGAATCTGGTGCCGGTGCCGAAGATGCGGCGGCTGGCGCTGCTCCATTTTGATACAGTGCGTGAATCACTGGAAGCGACGCCGCGCATTCTGGAGTTGAATCCAACGGCGGTTGAAATGATGGACCGCATGTTGATGGACCGTACCCGGCTCAACCCGGAATTTGCGCCGCGTCTGGTGCAGTTTGTCGAGGGTGACCCGGCTTCCTTGCTGGCCGTTGAGTTCTATGGCGAGAGTGATGCCGAGTTATCCGCCCACGTGGACTCGCTTAAGGCGTTGATGGCACGCATCGGGCACAAGGGGGTGATCACGCTGGCGACGACCGCGCAGGAGCAGGCCAACGTGTGGGCGGTGCGCAAGGCAGGTTTGGGCCTGTTGATGAGCGAACGCAGCGAAGCCAAGCCCATTGCATTTGTTGAGGATGCGGCGGTGCCGGTTGAAAATCTGGCGGATTATATCGACGATATTGACCGCATTGTGCGTGAGGCAGGGACGACGTATTCGATTTACGCCCACGCCAGTGCTGGCTGCCTCCACGTTCGGCCACTGGTCAACCTGAAGTCTATCAAAGGCCGCCAGCAGTATCGCCAGATCGCTGAAGCCGCCACCGACGCTGCCATCAAGTACAGCGGCACCATTACCGGCGAGCACGGCAAAGGTCTTTCGCGCAGCGAGTTCGGTGAAAAATTATTTGGCAAGCCGTTGATGGGCGCTTTCAAGGCGATCAAAACGGCATTCGACCCGGATAACCTGATGAACCCCGGCAAGATCGTGGATGCCACCCTGATGGACGATCCGTCGACGCTGCGCTACACACCGGAATACAGTGTGATCGAGTTGGACACACGCTTTGACTGGTCGGCGGATGGCGGGCTGAGCGGTGCAGCAGAGATGTGCAATGGGGCCGGGGTATGCCGTAAGGAAGGCGATGGCACCATGTGTCCGTCGTACATGGGCACGCTGGACGAAGCTCATGCGACACGCGGGCGCGCCAATGCGCTAAGGCTGGCGATGTCCGGTCATCTGCGGCCCGATCATCTGGGCAGTGAAGCGGTACATGGGGTTTTTGATCTGTGCCTGTCGTGCAAAGCCTGTAAAGCGGAATGCCCATCATCGGTGGACGTGGCCCGCATGAAAGCTGAGTTTCTGGCTGCCTACCATGATGTTCATGGCACACCGCTGACCTCGCGCATTTTTGCCAACATCCACCGGCTCAACGCGCTGGGCAGCCTGATGCCGGGTATCAGCAACCTGATGCTGACCAGTTCAGTGGGGCAGGCGCTGGCACGGGTCGCGGGTTTGCCAACCGAGCGCCCATTGCCCGCACTCACGAACCGGCGATTTTCGCGTTGGGCAACCTCCTCTGCCGCCTCGGGCGAGGTCGATGCGACGCTGGTTATCGACACGTTTACCGAGTTTAATCACCCGGAAGTGGGGCATGCCTTGCTGCGGGTGGCGGACGCGCTGGGCGTGCGGCTGGGGGTGATGCGCTTGCCGGATCAGGGCTGTTGTGGTCGACCTGCCATCTCCAAGGGGTTGCTGGATCAGGCCAAGCAGATGGCGACGGCGAATGTCCAGCATCTGAGTAAACGGACAGCTGACGGCCCATTCATTTTTCTGGAACCAAGCTGCCAGTCGGCCTTCGTCGATGATTATCCCGGTTTGGTCGATGAGCCGTTGCAATCGGACGCGGCGTTGGTGGCGTCGGTGTGCATGAGTGCAGAAAGCTGGTTAGTCGAGCAGCTTGCGGAAAACCGCGCACAGATCACATGGGACGAGCAGCCCCGCGAAATACTGCTGCACGGTCATTGCCATCAAAAGGCATTGTGGGGGACCACCTCGACCAAAGCGCTGTTACAAGCGATCCCGAACGCAACGGTGAGCGAGATTGATTCTGGCTGTTGTGGCGTGGCGGGCAGCTTCGGCTACGAACACTATGAGCTGTCGTTGAAGATTGCCAATCAGCGGCTGCTGCCGGCGATTGCCGCCCGGCCTGATGCGCTGGTCGCCGCACCGGGGACATCGTGCCGGACCCAGATTGACGAGGCTGGCCACCGCGTCTGGCACCCGGTCGAGCTGGTGGCTCAGGCGCTGGGCTGAAAATAATCAGGGCGCAGTAAACTTCTGCGCCCTGGCTGGTGCTGGCCTAAACCTTCAGATCATAAAACCGGATGGCTGTTCCACCGAGGATCGCCTCTTTTTCTGCTGGCGTGCAGTTGGCGATCAGGGCCTGGGTGTTGGCCCACACGGACGCGTAAGTGCCGCCCATCAGCGCCACCGGCCAGTCGCTGCCGAACAACACGCGGTCTGCGCCGAATTGTTCCAGGACATGATCCGCATAGGGCTGAATATCACTGACGGACCACGCCGGGTTGTCGAACTGGCCGGACAATTTGGCATACACGTTGGGTGATTGCGCAGCCGCCTTCATCTGATCGAACCAGACGGTATCATCTTTGCCGATTGGCGGCTTGCCCAGATGATCAATGACCATGCGCAGATTCGGCACTTTTTCTGCCAGTGTGGGCACGTGTTTGATGTGGTTGGGGTAGACCGCGACGACATCAAACGGCAGATTGTGCCCGGCGAGGATTTTGAGCGATTCGATCACGATTGGCTGAATGACCCAATCGGGATCGGGTTCGTCGTGGATGAGATGGCGCATCCCCTTGAAATAGGGCCCCTTGCTATACATGTCCAGCCGCTTGCCGGCTTCCTGCGGGTCGAGCAAGTTGACCCAGCCGACAACCCCTGCAATCCAGTCATTGTAGCTGGCATGCAGCAGCATCGAAGCTGTGTCTTCATAGGAATTGGCCGCTTGCACCATCACCGTGTAGTCAACACCTGCTGCCTTGACCTGTGGTCCCAGCAGGTCCGGCGTGAAGTTGCCATAAAACGCGGTATATTCTGGCTTGAGCCAGCCATATTCAACTTCGGATAGGTTCCAGGCATGTTGGTGCGTGTCAATCTTAAACATTTTCACCTCAAACAAACGTTGTACAAGCGCAGTTTGCATACCATTATAGCGGATGGTAGCGGGGTGCACCGTGCCACTATACAATCAGGGGCACTGTGAACGGTTGATCAAGTGTCAGGAGTACATATGACGACGTTTGGCGCACATGCATTTGTCTGGATTGGCGACTGGAACACGGAGAATGGCAACCATGCGATCGCGTCCGCCGGTAAAGCGGGCTTTGACTTTATCGAGATACCCATGCTCAAGCCGCATGAATTTGACGCGGCCAGCCATCGGGCGGCGTTGAAGTCCGCCGGGATTGGTGCGGTGGTGTCGCTGGTGCTGCCGAAGGACGCCCACATGCCCCACGAACCCGAAAAAGCGGTGACGTTTCTGACGGCTGTGTTTGACAAGATGGAGCAGTTGGGCAGTGATTATCTCGGCGGCTGCATCGCCTATTCGCTGGGTACGCTCACGGGTGCCGCACCGACTGCACAGGAACGGCAGACAGTCGTGGATTGTCTGAAAGAACTGGCCGCCGATGCGAAACGACGCGGCATCACGCTGGCGCTGGAATGCTGCAATCGCTATGAAACTTATATGTATAATACGCTGGCGGATGGCCGCGAGGCGATTCTGGCGGTGGGAGCAGACAATCTGAAGCTGCACGCCGATACCTATCATATGAATATTGAGGAAGAAGGTTTTTACCAGCCGCTGGTGAATACGGCGGACGTACTCGATCTTATTCATATGAGCGAGAGCCATCGGGGATTGGTCGGTACGGGTACGGTGATCTGGGATGATGTCTGGCGCGGGCTGGCCGATGCCGGTTTTAAGGGGCGGCTGGTGCTGGAATCCTTTGCCGCCATCAACCCTGATCTGGCAGCAGCAACCTGTTTGTGGCGGCCACCGAACGAAGGCCCGGAAGTATTGTCGACGCAAGGGCTGGCCTTCCTCAAGGCTGGTGCCGCTGCGCATGGCCTGGATTGAAAACCGGCGCTTCAAACACAATGATGCATATTCTAAACAACAAGGGAGTAAGACATGACTGAAAAAGCCGACATCGGCCTCATTGGCCTGGCCGTGATGGGACAGAACCTTGTCCTTAATATGAACGATCACGGCTTTGTGGTGGCGGTTTATAATCGTACCACCTCCAAAGTGGATGATTTCATCAATGGTGAGGCTAAGGGCAGCACCATCATCGGCACGCACTCGGTTGAAGAACTGGTTGGTACGCTCAAGTCGCCGCGCCGGGTCATGATTATGGTGCAGGCGGGCAAGCCGGTTGACGCCGTAATCGAACAGTTGATTCCGCATCTGGATAAGGGCGATATCATCATTGATGGTGGCAACTCCAACTATCATGACACGGCCCGCCGGACAGAATACCTGGAAGGCAAAGGACTGCTGTTTGCCGGGGTCGGCGTATCGGGCGGTGAAGAAGGGGCGCGGCACGGCCCGTCCATTATGCCGGGTGGTTCACCCGACGCCTGGCCGCATCTGAAACCCATTTTTCAGTCGATCGCGGCGAAAGTCGCTGATGGGACGCCGTGCTGCGACTGGGTAGGCAAGAACGGTGCCGGGCACTTCGTCAAGATGGTGCATAATGGCATCGAGTACGGTGATATGCAGTTGATCTGCGAGGCCTTCCACCTGATGAAAGTCGGGTTAGGCATGAGCCATGAAGCGATGAGCGAAGTGTTCAAAGCATGGAATCGTGGCCCGCTGGACTCATACCTGATCGAAATCACAGGGAACATTCTGGCCTACCGGGATGCCGAAGATGGCGAACCGATGGTCGAGAAAATCCTTGACAGCGCCGGGCAAAAAGGCACGGGCAAGTGGACGGTATCCACCTCGCTTGAAGAAGGTATTCCCCTGACGCTGATCGGTGAAGCCGTATTCTCCCGGTTTTTATCGGCGCTGAAGGACGAACGCGTGGCTGCATCGAAAATTCTGTCTGGGCCGGAATCCAGAATAGAAGCGGACGACTCGTTTCTGGATGACATCGCTAACGCGTTGTACGCCTCCAAGATCGTGTCGTACACGCAGGGCTACATGCTCATGCGTGCCGCCGATATGCAGTACGGCTGGGACCTGAATTATGGCGGTGTCGCCTTGATGTGGCGTGAGGGCTGCATTATTCGCTCCGTATTCCTGGACAAGATTACGGCTGCCTACGAGAAAAACCCGGAGCTGGTCAATCTGCTGCTGGATGACTACTTCCGTGATCTGGTGGATGCGGCGCAGGGTGCATGGCGCCGGGTGGTTGCGAAAGCTGTCGAAGCGGGTATCCCGGTTCCGGCGATGTCCAGTGCGCTGGCTTTTTACGATGGCTACCGGCACGAACAATTACCGGCCAATCTGCTGCAAGCCCAGCGTGACTACTTTGGCGCGCACACCTATGAGCGCGTCGATAAACCGCGCGGTGAGTATTTCCATACCGACTGGACCGGGCATGGCGGGGCCGTCACGGCCAGCAGCTACAAAGCCTGATAATTATGTGAAACGAGCAGGGGAGGTTGAACTCCCCTGTTTTTATGAATGTGTGTTACTCATCTGGCTCAATGACGCCTGGATGACATGCTTTACGTCGGCGTCCTGTTCCATTTCCAGGGCCTGCGACAGCGCTTCGGCGGCTTCATCCTGCTGGATGACGCCCAACGCACGAGCAGCCTGCTGCCGAACCCAGGCGCTTTCATCGTGCAATGCGGCAGTCAGGCCGGGGATGGCGGATGGATCGGCAATTTCTCGCAGGGCTTGCGCAGCGGCTTCGCGCGCGTCGCGTGTTCCGGTTTCGAGTAGGTTCAGCAAGGGCACGACAGCGGCTTGACCATAACCACTAACGATGTGAATGGCTGCTTCCCGCACGTCGCTGTCGGGGTCGCATAGCGCAGTCAGGAGCGCCGGTAACGCTGTCTGAAGCGGCTGTTGTGCGAGATTTTGCACGGCCTGAAGCCGCACCTGCCACTGTCTATGCTGGAGCGCTTCGGACGGCTGCTCCGGAATGATAACCGGCCTGACTGAATCGGGTTTGTTCTTCTGGCTGCGGCGGCGCAGCAGCCAACCCACGATCACGCTTACAAGAAACAGAATGTAGATACCGCCACGCAGAAGAAACCGCAGCACCATCGAGTTATGCCTTTCTCCCGAACAAGAACCCTAATGAGACATCACACGCGCACGTTTTTCAATCCCATAAATGGGCGTCACCCGGTATACTTGTGCATTCGGTATACAAGGGGCGGTGGCTGTACATGGTGGAACTAAGTGCATTTGCGATTACCTTTTTTCTGGCGCTTGGCCTGTCGCTGCTGATAACTCCGCTGATGATCCGCATGGGCGTGCGGCTGGGGATTGTGACACGCGTGACACCACGCCGCGTAAACGAAGGGGATGCCCGCAGTTTATCGAAACTCGGTGGCGGGACATTATTTGTCAGTTTTGTGCTGACTGTGCTGCTGGCGCAGTTACTGGATGTGCCACGCTTTGACCCGAACGAACCCAACCGGCTTATTGGTCTGCTGCTGGGCAGCTGCATTATGTTTGTCGTGGGCGTGGTGGATGACTGGATCGAGCTGCGCCCGCTGCCATTGCTGGCGGCCCAGTTTGTGGCGGCGGCGGTGGCGGTTCACTTCGAGATATTCATCGAAGGCTTTAACAACCCCCTGACCGGTGACGTGACCAGCACCTGGCCATTCGCGTTTACGGTCGGCCTGACGCTGTTCTGGATTCTGGGCATGATTAACACCGTCAACTGGCTGGATGGCCTGGACGGGTTGTCGTCCGGTGTGGTGTTCATTGTGGCGGTTGTGCTGTTTATCAACAGTGCGTTTGTGCTGGTGCCACCACAGAAAAGCGTTAGCCTGCTGCCACTGGCATTGATGGGGAGTACGCTGGGGTTTTTGCTGTACAACTTTTATCCGGCGCGCATCTTCGCTGGGGGCGGGGCGATGCTGCTGGGCTATATCATCGCCTGCCTCAGCATTATTGGCGGGGCCAAGATGGCGACGGTGCTGATGGTGATGGCGCTGCCGATTATGGACACGGCGTGGCAGATTATCAATCGCCTGATGACCGGGCGCAGTCCCTTCAAAGGGGATCGCGGACATATCCATCACCGGCTGCTTGATCTGGGCTTCAGCCAGCGCCAGATCGTATTGGGCTATTACGTCTTCTGTACATTTTTTGGCAGCCTGACTCTGGTGCTGGAAAGCCGCTCTTTTAAGCTGATTTCCCTGCTCATCATGCTGCTGATTATTCTGGTGGGGTTTGGGCTGGTGTGGATGGCGACGCCAAAGCAACAAAAAGGCCGTGAGAATTCTCACGACCTGGTTTAATGCTGTTCAATTTGTTGGGTCAGTCGCCTGCTGGCTCTCGACTGAGGACGGGTATGGCTTGAGGCTGCACTTTCTTGCGGCCCCAGGGGGTCCCCAGCGCGGACAGCAGGAAGTAATCCGCACCGATGTAGCCAGCGACCTTCCAGGCCAGAATGAGCGCGACCGCCGCGACGAATAGAAGCGGGTTGGTGCTGGCGGAACCGGCCATCATGAAGTTCCAGTTCATGAACCCACCGAAGAAGGCAGCGATACCGACGAACATACCCACAATCAGCGCGATACCGATCAGCAGTTCACCGTAAGCAACGACCTTGGCGAACCAGGTGTAGGCTTCGGCGTCGAGCATGCCCTGAATAAAGCTCCGATACCAGTCAAAGGAAATGGCTGCACGACCCGATTCCGGGACAACGACTGCGTTCGTCCAGTAACCCTTCAGCGCGTCACCGGTTTCTGTCCAGGCCGGGTTGCCGATCTTGTGACTGGCCGCTTCGATCCACTGCCAGCCGAGCCAAACCCGGACCACCAGCCAGATGATGGCATAGCGCGGATTGTTGAACAGATCTTTGACGATACCCGGTTCTTCGATGACCCGATTTTTCAGTGTGACTGCCATTTCAGTGCCTCCTGATTGATTGCGTTTCGTTTACCTTGATGACTATAGGTTACGCGATTTTGGTCTGGCACTGTAGCAGGCAAAACCCGCATCCGTTGCGGGAATTGTCAGGGTTTGCAGCATGTTTCTTGTCGGGGTTTCCCCTACGTGGAATCATCCAGAATGTTGTGTTTGAGGGCGGACTTGACCAGCTGGGCACGCGTTTGCAGATCGAGTTTTTCCATGCCTCTGGCGCGGTACGTTTCGACGGTTTTGACGCTGAGGTAAAGGGCCTCGGCAACTTCGGCATTGGTATAGCCAAGCGCCACCAGCCGCAAGACGTCGTGTTCACGTTCGGACAACGTCTGCCAGGGATTGCTGTCATCGGCAGGTATGGCGGAGTCCGGAATGATCGTCTGAAGCAGTTTGTTGGTCATGGCGGAATGCACATAGGTTTCGCCGCGCATCACCGCCCGGATTGCCATCAGCAGTTCACTGTCCACCGCTTTTTTGAGGACATAACCGGATGCCCCGGCGCGTAGCGCTTCCTGCAAATAGCTGGCGTCATCGTGCATGGTCAGGATCAGGACACGGGCTTCGGGAACATCCTTGCGGAGAAGCGGCAGCGCGGCCAATCCGTCCAGACCGGGCATGTTAATATCGAGCAGGATAAGGTCTGGTTTGAGCTGGCGTGCCTGCGCGAGTGTTTCCGAGCCGTCATCCGCTTCGCCAATTACGGTCAGGTCGGGCTGATTTTCGATGAGCAGACGCAACCCTGCACGCAGAACGGCATGATCATCTGCGAGAAATATGCGTGTGGTCATGGGTTTGCCTCCGGTGCGGGATAAGGAATGATGATAAACAGGCTCGTGCCCTGTCCGGGCTGCGATTCGATGGTGAGGGTTCCCCCAAACAAGGCTGCGCGTTCATGAATGCCCTGCAAGCCGAGATGGTTCGTTTTCTGACTGTCAGCGTCCATGCCAATTCCGTTATCTTCAACGATCAGGCGGATAGTATCGCGTCGTTTGTCGATCAGTACGCTGACCTGGTCGGCACGGGCATGGCGGGCGACATTCGTCAGTGCTTCCTGAATGATGCGGTAAATGGTGGTTTCCAGTTCGACTGGCAACCGTTCGGTCAGCCCGTTGGCTGCAAAATCGACGGCAATCTGATTGCGCTTCTGATACTCTTCGATCAGGTGATTCAACGCGCTCAACAGGCCGAGATCGTCGAGGGCACTGGGGCGAAGCTGACGCGCCAGATTGCGGACCTCGTCAATTGATGCGGTCACTGTTTGTTGCAGCGATTCGATGTCATGCAGAATAGGGGTGGCTTCCGTTTCTGACTTCAGGTTCTGAAGCCCAACCAGCAGCGACGTTAGCGATTGGCCGGTGCTGTCGTGCAGTTCGCGGGCAATGCGCTTTCGTTCTTCTTCCTGTGCGATGATCACGCCGCTGACATAGCGGGCGCGCAGCGCATCACGCTCGGTGCGCTCCTGCTCTGCCTGGGCCAGCGACTCGGTCATTTCGTTGAACGCCGAGGCCAGCTCTCCGATTTCGTCATTGGCCCAGCGTGGCACCCGCCGGCTGAAATCGCCCTGCGACACGGCCCGTGTGGCAGCAACCAGGCTGGTGATGGGGCGCGTGAGGATCCAGGTCAGAAAAAATGCCGCTGCGAAACCGACGGCGATCATCAACAGGGTAATTGAGACAAATTGCAGGGTGATGTCTGTGACGGCCTGATTGATACGGTCTTCGGACAAACCCAGCCGGACGATCCCCCGATTGGATGGCAGGGTGGTCGCGACATCCAGAATCGCATGCTGATCAACGGTCAGGCGGGTGACGCGGTGATGCAGGTTCGCAGCAGGCACATCCAGGTTGCGCGGTAACAACGCGTCTGGCATATTGTCTGCCGGCAGCGTGCTGGCGACCACGGCCCCGTTGAGGTCAAAAACCACGATGTAGGCAACCTTTGTATTGTGGCTGTCGTTCGAGTAGTGGGTTTGTAATTCGGCAAGTACCAGCGAAAGCAGGCTGGCATTCTCTTCGGTCAGCGCCACATTGACGGTATCGGCCATGTGCAGGGTGAGGGCGATGGCCTGTGTTTCGAGGTCATGGTGCAGGGTTTCAAAAAAGACATGGCGCATCTGGAGGGTTACAAACAGGCTGAGCAGCAGGATCACACCAATGACGATGCCGAGCACTTTGACGCGGATGCTCGCGCCACCTGCTATATCCCAGAATCTGGTAAAGGCCGAGGAGTTTCTAAATCGCTCAATCATGTTGCTGCCCAATGAAATGAAAAGCGAACCAACAAGCTTTGCTGGTTCGCCAGTATACCCCCGACAGGACTCGAACCTGTGCTTCTGCCTCCGGAGGGCAACGCTCTATCCTCTGAGCTACGGGGGCATTTGACGCTCATAGTAGCAGATTTTGAGTGCTGCGACAAGTGTCGTTAATCGAATTGAAATTTGTATAATAGCTTGTGCATAGTGGAGTAAAACGGTGAAGATCTGCATTTTTATGAGCGTGGTGGCGATGGTGGTTGCTGGCTGCCAATCGTTCACGGCACCCGATATGCCTGCGACCTTGCAGGCTGAAAATCAGCAAATTATCCTGGAAGCCACCCAAATCGCCGCCAGTGCCCAGTCCGACCGTGAGCGGGTCGCAGTCACGGCAGCGGCGGCCATGACGGAAGTAGCGAATCTGCGGCAGTCCAATCAGGTGCTCTTGGCAACGGTGCGGGCGGGCGACCCGCCAGAGCAGCGCGTCGTCGTTGGCTCTGATACGCGGGCGGGTGTGCCAGAAGCAGGCCAGCGCTGGTTTATGAAAACAGGCCTGTCGCAAGGGGTCAACGAGGCGGACGGCTGCGTGGTTTCCCCGCAGATTACATTTTCATCAGACGTCGCCGCGATTTATGCCACACTGCGTGCCTTTAATCTCGAACCGCAGATTCAGTTCAGCGCGCAGTGGGAGCGAGAAGGCATCGAGGTTTACCGGGATAGTTTTGTTTTGCAACAGGGCGCATCCGAAATCTGCCTCTGGTTTTCGATTACACAGGCGGATACAGACCTGGTTCCCGGTAACTGGTCGGTGCGGTTGTTTGCCAATGGGGCGCAGCTTGAATCGCCCTTCACGTTTACGGTCGTCGAGGCGGGGGCGTAAGGGGTGGGGGTGCTAAAAGCCTATTTGGTAGAATATTCCCGGCATGGTACTATATTGCCGCAAATTTCTGACGGGGACACTGACTCTTGAAGCTCGCACCCTGGCTGCTGATTCTGAGCCTGTTATTGGTGACAGCGTACGCCGATGCGCAGACCACGATTACGCCGGAAGCATCGCCTTTGCCGGTGAACAGCACGGTGATTGTGGCGGACATTTATGTGCGCGGCGGGCCGGGCCGTTTGTATATCCCGGTAGGCAGTCTGGTTGAAGGCGATGTGGTTCGCCCGGTCGGACGCAACGCGGACAGCAGCTGGGTGATGATCGCTTATTACACCGGCTTTGGCTGGATTCGGCGCGATCTGGCGTTCTGGGTGGAGGACATCGACTCGCTGCCGGTGGTTGATGCGGATAACCTGACCCCAAGCCCCATCCCTGGCCCCGAAACTGCCACGCCGTTTTTTCCGACGCCCACGCCCGCAGGTAACTGGGTGGAGGTTGGCCCGCAGGGTGCATTTGTCCGTGCCGGACCGGGGCGCAGTTATCTGCGTTTGGATACCCTGGAAAGCGGCACGGTTATCGAAGAACCGGTGGGCCAGAACAGCGATGGCTCATGGATTATGTTTCGGTTTGGTGATGGCTTCGGCTGGATTGCGACCAATCTGGTTCGATGGGTGGATGACCTGGATGACCTGCCGGTGCTGGAAGAAGATGCACTGACGCCGTCCGCAACCTATACACCCAGTGACACCCCGACTCTGACGCCGACTCCGACAGCCACAGCGACGCCAACATCGACCTATACGCCTACGTTGACACCGTCCGATACGCCGACCATGACGGCCACAGCCACCCGTACCGCAACGCCTACGTCGACCGCGACCGAAACCGCCACCTCGACGTTCATGCCAACGGATACGCCCACAGCGACCCTTACCAACACGCTCACACCTTTGCCAACGGACACGGCAACGGTTACCGCGACTGAGGCTCCAACAGAGACCAGCACGCCAACGCAAACAGCGACCGTCACTGTGACGCCAACGGCATCGGCGACGGATACGCCACTGCCCACCGAAACGGCGACTGCTACGGCGACAAATACCTCAACACCGACCGCAACCCATACGGAAACGCCGACCGCAACCCAGACCATAACCCCCTCGGCGACGGATGAACCGACGTCGACTTTGACATCTACGGCCACACCGTCGGAGACGCCCCAGCCTACGGCGACTGATTCAGACACACCCGCGCCGACAGCAACCGATGAGCCGACATCGACCTTGACGTCTACACCGTCGGACACGCCGACAAACACGGTGACGATGACCTCAACACCAACGGAGATCATGACGGATACGGCTGAACCAACCTTGACGCCATTGTCGACCGATACGCCGGATATAACTGCAACATTTGTTCAGCAGAGCATACTGGCTGCTCCCACGTTGTCCTCAACGCCGCGCGCCAGCCGGACACCCGTACCCACTCGTAGACCGAGCAATACACCGACACCTACACCGAGTTTGACCAGCACCGCTACGGCAACGGATACCTCGACGGTGACTGCCACCGCTTCGCCAACGCAGACAGCGACAGCGACGATGACGGCCACCCGTGCCGCGACAGCCACCGAGACATTGACCCGCACACCGGCCCCCACCAGCACGGAGTCAGAACCGACTGCGGTGCCCGCGACGGAGACACCGGCGGCGGCTATTGGCGCGGTAACACCGCCCCCGCCAACGCTGATTCCGGATGTGGTTGAACCTTCGGGCGATGCTGGTGGACGCCTGCCGCTGGAAGCGATCATTGGTGGCATGGGGGTATTGGCGGTTATCAGCTATATTGCGCTTTATCTGCGCGGCCTCGCCGCTGTGGATCGCTACGCCGCAGGGTTTGTGGTGGACCAATGCCCGGTTTGCCAGCGTGGCAACCTGCATGTGGAAAACAGACAATCGCGCTTGCTGGGTATTCCACGACCCCGGCGGATTGTCCGCTGCGATTCGTGCCGTTCGATGCTGCGCGAAACCGGCAACCGCCGCTGGCGTTATGCGGTGGACCCTGCCGAAAATATGCCTTTGTTTGAACGCTACAATGGCCGCGAAATTGATGAGGATGTGCTGGTCGAATTGAGCCGCCAGCCGCTGCCAAAGAATCTTCCGCCAAAACCGCCTGTACAACCACCGACATTTATCGACCATGACGATCAGTAAATTGAAGTTTCTGTGTCTGGCAGGGCTGATGAGTTTAGCCGCCTGCCAGACTTCTAATCGTGTCACCCCGTTTGCGGTAACATTGCCTGCTGATGAGCCGGTCAAAGTGGCGCAGCAGGGCACAGCCGTGCCGACTGCCGATATGTCCACGCTGACGCCGACGCCGACATCGACGCCCACCCAGACCCGCACGCCGACGGCAACGCTGACCGTCACGCCGTCCCGGACGCCAACCCCAACGACAACGTTCACGCCAAGTCCAACGCTTGTCATCGGCACCTTGCCCACCAACGACAGCACTGTCACCGAAGGGCCACCGACCTGGACACCACCCCCGGCAAACCCGGCTGCGGAGATTGACGATCATTACCGGCTTTACCGGCCCATTGCTGATGGGGGAGTCAATTGGGTGGATCGAACGTATCCCTACGGCGGCACGTCCGGTGGGCGCTTGCAGGTTCATCACGGGGTCGAGTTTGTGAATCCGCGCGGCACACCTATTCTGGCGGCAGCCACCGGGACTGTCGTACATGCCGGAACCGACGCGTCTTCGCAATTTGGTCCGACCCTCAATTATTATGGCAACCTGGTGGTTATCCAGCACGATTTCCAGTCGCCAGAAGGGCAGCCCGTTTTCACGTTATACGGGCATATGGATCGGGTTGAGGTGGAGAATGGGCAGCGGATTGAGCGTGGCACGCAGATCGGCAAGGTCGGCGATAGTGGTATTGCACAGGGGCCGCACCTGCATTTCGAAGTGCGGGTCGGCAATCAATTTGACTTTGGTGCGACGCGTAACCCTGAACTGTGGATTTATCCGTTTTTCAAGTTTGGCACCTTAGCCGGTCTGGTGACTGATGCCAGCGGCAATATCCTGCGCGAAGCCACGCTTCAGGTTCGCTCTACCGATATTCAGCGGTATGCCTTCACCTATGCTGGTGACACCGTGAACGCCGACCCTGCATTTGGCGAGAACTTCACGCTCGGCGATCTGCCCGCCAATTATTATGAAGTGTCGGTGACGGACAACGGTCGTGTGCGCTTTCGCGAGACGATTTACATTTATCCGGACCAGACCACCTGGATCGACGTTCAACTCAAGCCGTAAGGGGCACAGCCAGCAGCTGCACCCCTGTTGTCGATAACGTCTTAGTTCTGGTAAACGCGTAATGTGACCTGAAGCTGGTCACCCGGAATATCATCCACGCGCAGCACACCGCGGTTGCCGTCAGCTGTGATGACGCCGATGATGGTGCCTGAGTTCATGGACGTGCGTGGAATGCTGTTCTGATTGACGATGGATGGATTGATCAGGTCCCAATGGACGCTGCTGAGCGTGACATTGTTGATGATCCCCAGTTTTGCCCCAAAAAGCGCATCCAGCTTGGCGCCAGACCCGCTGCCGTTCCAGTTGACATCACCCTGCACCGCATTGCCTTCGAGGTCCAGCGTATCGCCGGAATTGAGCGAGGCCGTTGTCTGACGAATGATCGGCTTGTCAACAGAGTAGGTGAACGAAAAAGCTGAATTGTTGGCTTCGCCCGGTCCTTCGGCAACGGTGTTGTTCAGGTCTGCAACAACGATGACACTGTAGAAGCCTGTGTTATTGAGGGTGCCGCTGAGTGTTGCGGTTATTGCCTGCCCAGCAGCCAGCCCCGGAATATTGGCGGATGCATAGAGGTTATTGGGCGGGAAGGTGGCAGCAATCGCGAATGCGCCGGCATTGGAATTACCCTGATTGCGAACCACGACATTCACGCTGAAGTTCTGCCCGGCAATAATCGGTGATGGCGACGATGATGCGGCTTCGATCACAATATCCGCTTCCTGCGGCGGTGTGTCGGTGGCGGTGGCCACCGGGGTTGGGGTGGGTGGCGAATCAATGATCGGCACGGTATCCAGGTCGCCAAAGATTTCCATGATTCCGGCTGACATCCAGCCCTGGCGGCCACGATAGTCGATGACAATCCAGGTGTTGCCCCGGTTGGTGCCAATGACGCGGACAGTTTCATTCTCGTTGAGTTCGCCGAGGACCTCGAACTGCGTGCTGGGGCCGCTGCGGACATTCTGGAATGGACGACCCGTCACGGTTGCCACGACACCATCGGGTGTTGCTGTTGCAATCGGGGTGGGCGTCGCCAGCGCGGGGCCTTCGTCCGGTAGCCGGACGCCACCCGCATAGCGTGCTGCCACGCGCGGGACACCATATTCATTCAACTGAACCACTGCGACGGTATTGCTGGTCTCGCCGGGGCTGAGCTGCGCAGGGCGCAGGACACCCTGTACGCCTTGAATATTGTCCAGGCGGGGCAGGTTGCTCAGCAGATCGCCGGGCTGCCCGATGGCAACGGCCAGCAGATTGACGGCATCATAAGTCGCAGCGGCCAGCGGTGACGGTACTTCGCCAAAGTTGCGAACATAGTTGCCCAGGAACGTATCGCTGCTGGCATCGACAGCCGTATAGGGCCATGTCGTGGTTGTCAGCATCCCGACACGCAGACTGATGGGGATTTCTTCAACGGCTTGCGCGCTGGTTGCCTGATCGTAGGTGATGACCCCCGCCCATCCGCTCTGTCGCAGTGTGTTGATCAGCTCGTTGGCGAGTTCCGGGGTGCCATATATGGCCGCCACCTGCGGGTTGTTTTGAATGATCGTGGTTGCCAGCTCGGTCACCTGCGATTCCAGCAGTAACATCTGTGGTGAAACACCCAGCCCTTGCAAGGCACTGGAAAAGCTGACGACATTGTCGGTGCTCTCGACATCAAGCTGAACCACCGTGATTGAACTGAGGTTACGGTCGTTGACCAGATACGAGGCGAGTGCCTGCCCCTGAAGCACCTGGGCCGCCCGCGAACGGAACAGCCGGTCGGTGGTGTCATTGATGAGAATGCTGTCGTTGGTGGCCGGGGTAAACACGGGCACACTCAGGTTTTGCAGCAAGGCCAGATTGTTGAGGACCTCAGCACTGGTGGCCGGGCCAAGTGCTGCGATGATGTTGGCCTGGTTGAGATTCTCCACAGCCGATGCCATCGTCAGCCCGTTATCGGTCGGCTGGACGATCAATTCCAGCGTAAAAAAGGTGCCATCCGCCCCGCGGACGCCGCCGGCTGCGTTAATTTCCTGCACGGCTAGTCGGGCGCCTTTTGTGATGGGGCCCAGCTCATCATCGAGTACACCGATCCGAAAGACGGGCTGCTGTGCCCGGACCGTAGGAATCACCAGTAAAACCATAACCATTAGATAAAATGAGATAAATCGTATTCGTCGCATAACTAAACTCCTCTTGCCGTTAGCTGTTGCCGATAAATCATTAGCTAGCTCTATTTTACACGTAGTCCGGCGTGTTGACTTGAATTTCACCCTGCGACAGACTATACTTGCACGACAATTGAGCCTGAGTTGGTCATGAGGTAATAGCTAACTCGTGCAGCGAGAACGCGTCGCAGATGACATATATGTGTTTACGAGTGATCTTTATGCCCAGGTCACAGCCAGTGTCGTGATTACGACGGACGGGGCGGTTCTGGTCGATACCCTTGTGTATCCGGAGGAAACCCGTCAGATCAAACGCTTCGTCGAAAATCGCCTGGGAAAAGAGATTATTTACGTTATCAATACCCATTTTCACGCTGATCATACGATGGGTACCTGTTTTCTGAGTGGCGCACATGTGGTCAGTCATGCTTTGTGTCGGACCCTGCTGGACCAGCGTGGACGTGTGAGCCTGGAAAAAGCCAAAGCCAGTTCCGACGAACTGCGCGATGTCGAACTCGTGCTGCCGGATATTGTTTTTGAATCCGGCGAGATGACGATGTATGTGGGCAATAAGACTTTTCAATTGCGACACTCACCCGGCCACAGCCCGGATTCAATTGTTTGTTACATTCCCGAAGATCGCGTCTTGCTGGCGGCTGACACGCTGATGCCCCTGCCATATTTTGTCGATGGCAGCTTTGATGACTTTGTCGAGTCGCTGCGCAGCCTACAAAATAATCAGTACGAGAACATTGTGCAAGGGCATGGCGAAGTGATTCTGCGGGGCGAGATTGACGAGAAGATCAAGAGTGATCTCGATTATCTGGAGCGCTTACAACAATCGGTGGACAAAGCATTGATGTCCGGTACACCGCTCGAAGGGGTGCATATTGAAAAATGTGGCAAAAGCCGTATTCTTCTCAACGGGGAAGCGGAGCAGCTTCATCGCCAGAATGTACGGATGCTGGCCCAACAGCGGCGGGAACTCGTGCAGCAGCCCTAGCAGCATCGTCTATGCTTTTGATCCGCATCATTGAGTAATGAGGTGACACTATGACAGAATCATCCTATTTGACGCAAGAAGGTGCCGCGGAATTGCAGCAGGAACTGGATCGACTGATCCAGGTCAAACGCCCGGAATTGGCCCAGAAACTGAAAGAAGCGGTAGCTCAGGGTGATCTGAAGGAAAATGCGGATTATCATGATACGCGAGAGCAACAGGCTTTCGTCGAAGGGCGGATTCAGTACCTGGAGAATGTGTTGCGATCTGCCGTTATCATTCAAACGGGCGGCGCAAAAGACGTCGTCTCTTTGGGCAGCGAAGTCACCATCCGCGAAGAGGGGACGGACGATGACGAAACCTACATGATTGTAGGCGCTGCCGAAGCCAACCCCCGTGAAGGCAAGATTTCGCACGAAAGCCCCATCGGCTCCGCTTTGCTGGGCCAGAAGAAGGGCGCTACGGTACAGGTTGAAACACCCGGCGGGGTAACCAAATTCAAGATTCGAAAGATTGGCTGACGACGTCGCCAGTCTTCAAGAAACTCAATAGAAAACGCCCCGAAGCTAGCCGGGGCGTTTGTGTTTTAACCAATGGGGGTAAAGTCACCAGTTCCGCCAAATGGATCGTCTTCGGGCGGTGGTGGTTGCTGCCGGGGTGGGCTGGGTTGTTGAGCCGGTTGTGCGCCCGGTAAATTCGCCGGTGGCGGGTTGTACGCCGGGGGCATTGCCGGAGTCGCCGGTCGAGTTGGTGGCGTCGGGAAGTTGCCATAATCCGCTTCCTGCGCAGCTGGCTTGGGCGCAGCAGCGGTCTGCCCGGCGGGCACCGCAGCTCCGGCTTTTTGCCAGACGGCCACTTCGATGGTGGCTTTCTGGAGGAAGCTGTTGGGTGGCAGCGGGCCCTGACCGTATTCCATTTCGACAATGCGCGCCTGCAAGCGGAGCGTGTTGGTATCCAGCGTAACGACCGCGCCCGGCTGCATCAGGACGATATTACCTTTGGTTTCCAGCTTGCTGCGCAAGGCCGGGTCGTTGTAGGCGTGTTCGGTGGCAAAAACGCCGGTCAGGGTGCGAACGAAGTCATCCTTGTCGAACAACCAGACTTCGATCGCCGTGACTTTGGCGGGTTCACCATCGCCCAGCGTTTCGGAGATCGCCGCGCCACATTCGCCGAGGAACATGCCGTTTGAATCTTCCACCTCGAACGAATCGTCATATTGTCCGCGCCCCATCAGGTAAACCGACATCTTGCGCGTGACGGGTGGGCCAAGTTCTGCATCGACCGGTGAGGCGGATTCCTTGGCTTTCGCTTCGGCGGCACGGGCCGCTCGCATGGCGTCGATGGTTCGCTGGGTCGCTTCATCAGAGGCGGCGACCCCACCACTGCGCCTGCGCAGAATGGGTTCAATGAGATTGGGGTAAATCAGGATTTTGCCGAGCAGTGATACCACGACGGTGATCACTACCATCACGATGCCACCGATAATGAAGGGCATCAGATTACCAAGCAATGTCGGGGTAGGCGGTGCAGCGGTGCCGGGCTGTGCCTGTTGAGCCAGATCACGGAAACCAGGGTCTGAAATGCCCTGCGCTTCTACAATACCCAATGGGTCATCGACTGCGCTCAATAGATTGACGATGCTCTGGTCAAACTCTGGTCCGGTGGCGGATGTGTTTGTAACGGCTGCGTACCGGTCTGCCAACAGGCGAACCCATTCATTCTGCCAGCTTTGCTCAAGCTGACTGGGGTCACCATTGTAGTAAATGATTGGCGAGATCAGGTAGGCCCATAACAAGCCGATAAAGAAAACAAGCACCACCAGCAGCACGGTTGACCGGCTGGGCATGGATGGCTGCAGCACGACTTTGTATACACCATTGTAAGTGCCAACCAACCATTCGCGGAGTTTCTGCATAAGCTGCGGCCTTTCAACAAGCGAAGCCGATATAGTTTCTGTATTTTACTGGAAATGTCAGGATTGCAAAAATTACCGTCGCATTCCTGACATTTCTCGCGCTGAGGCTGCAAAATCAGGCCGGTTCGGCCCGCACCTCAGTAACTTCCTCGATCTTGTACGTTCGTTCACATTCCGTACACTGTGCCGTCGTACGATTCTGCTCGACCAGCAGCCCACCGCAGTTGGGGCAGGGTGCGGGCAAAGGCCGTTTCCAACTGGTGAAGTCGCAATCCGGGAAGCGAGAGCAGCCGAAGAACGTGCGGCCCCGGCGTGACTTGCGTTCCACAATTTCGCCGCCGTGTTCCTCGCCGCATACCGGGCACGCAATGCCCAGACGTTCCAGCCAGGGTTCCGTATAGCGGCACTCCGGATAGTTGGCACAACCGATGAACTTGCCGTAGCGCCCATAACGGATCACCAGCGAATCGTGGTCACCACATGAGGGACAGTCGCGCCCAATGCGTTCTTCCTGGGCGATCTGGGGCATATTCTTGCGGGCATCGGCCAGCTGTTGCTCGAACGGCTGATAAAACTCGCTGAGCATCGGCTGCCACTGAACATTGCCTTCGGCGATGTCGTCCAGCTCTTCTTCGAGATGAGCTGTGAACTGATAATTCATGACATCCGGGAAGAACTGAACCAGCAAGTCATTGACGGTCTTGCCGATCTCGGTGGGATACAGCCGCTTGTCCTTGCGCGTGATGTACTCACGTCCCTGGATCGCGGCGACTGTGGGCGCGTAGGTACTGGGTCGGCCAATCCCATATTCTTCGAGTGTGCGCACCAGGCTGGCTTCGGTGTAGCGCGGTGGTGGCTGCGTGAAATGCTGTTCGGGCAGCAGCTGCAACAGTTGCAGCAAATCATCTGCGCTCAGGTTCGGCAGGATACGCCCTTCGTCATCATCGGGCAGGACATCCTCATCGCGGGAGTCTTCGTAAAGTGCGAGGAAACCCATGAATTTGATGGTGCTGCCAGAGGTGCGGAACAGATAGGGCAGGTCCTGCTCGGATGGCCCAGCGGCGATTTCGACGCGAATAGTGTTGTAGACCGCATTGGACATCTGGCTGGCGACGAAGCGCTCCCAGATCAATGTGTATAGACGCAGCTGATCGCGGTTGAGCCGGTCCGCCAGCTTGCCGGGTTCGCGCCGCACGCCGGTTGGCCGAATCGCTTCATGCGCTTCCTGCGCGCTTTTGGAGCGGGTGCGATAGGTCGGTGGTTTCGACGGAATGAAGTCCGCGCCATAGCGATTGCGGACATAATCACGTGCCTCTGTCTGCGCCTGTTTCGAGATATTGGTACTGTCGGTACGCATATAGGTGATGAGGCCGACCGTGCCCTCAGAGCCAATGCTGATGCCCTCGTAAAGCTGCTGGGCGAGGCTCATGGTACGCTGCGCATTGAACCCAAAACGCCGCGAGGCTTCCTGCTGCAACGTGCTGGTCGTAAACGGCGCCGAAGGCCTACGCTGCCGGGTGCCCAGCTTGACGTCCGAGACGCGATACAAACTCTTTTCGAGGACATCCAGATGTGGTGTGACCTCACCCTCAGAGCCGAACTTCACGTCCTCATTGTTGATCTTGACCAGCCGCGCGGTGAATGCATTGGGCCCGTTACCATTGGCCTGCTGCTTCTGCAACCGTGCATCGAGTGTCCAGTATTCTTCGGGGACGAAGCTCTCGATCTCGCGTTCGCGATCAACTACCAGCCGCACCGCAATACTCTGAACACGGCCCGCTGTCAGCTGGTTGCGGACCTTCTGCCACAAGAGTTCGGTGATGTTGTAGCCGACCAGCCGGTCCAGAATACGCCGGGCCTGATACGCATCGACCACTTCCATATTAATATCGCGCGGGTGGGCGAAGGCTTCCTGCACAGCGGAGTCGGTGATCTCGTGAAACACCACGCGCTTGATTTTGTCTTCGTCCATGCCAGCAGCGGCGATCAGATGCCACGCAATCGCTTCGCCTTCGCGGTCCGGGTCCGTCGCCAGATAAACGACTTCAGCGCCTGCGACATCCCCTTTTAGTTCCTTGACGACGTCACGTTTGTCATTCATGACGCGGTAGCGCGGTTCGAAGTTGTTTTCGACATCCACCGATAACTGCGAAACGAGCAGGTCGCGCACGTGGCCTTTCGAGGCCTTGACGGTGTAGCCCTTGCCCAGAAAATTGCCGACGGTGCGCGCTTTGGCGGGTGATTCAACGATGACCAGTTTGCCAATGTTTTTCTTTTTGGCGGTCTGGGATTTGCTTTTCGTCTTCTTGCCACCTTTGCTCTTGGTCGTCTTGGCTTTCTTTTTTGACCGGGCCGGTTTTTCTATATTTTCCGGTTTTGGCAGGCTGTCATGCGCGGGTGTTGCGCCCATACGGAACAGCTTGGTGCCACAGACAGAGCAGGTGCCGCGTGTTCCAGGTGTACCCGTTTTAGTATAGACAGCCTCCGTGTCGGTCATTGTGCGTTTGGTCTTGCAAGAGACACAATACGCCTGAAGTTCTTCGCTCATAGAATTTCCCCAATGTAACGGTATCCGTGTGTTTACAGATATTTGTAATTCTTGTTTGTCAGCAGCTTGTTTACGACTTCTTTGACATCTTGCGTGCGATCTTTGTGGCATAGCAGCAGCGCATCTTGCGTTTCGACAATGATAAGGTTTTCTATGCCAATCGTAACGGTAAGTTTGTCACTATAAACCAGAGTGTTCTGCGTATCAATGATGACATTGACAGGCGATTTGCCTTTGTAGTGGTTGCCGTGCTTGTCCAGTTTCAGCACTTCGAACAACGCGCCCCAGCTGCCCACATCGTTCCAGCCAATGTCGGTTGGGATAACCACGATGTTTTGTGCATGTTCCATGACGGCAAAGTCCAGCGAAATCTTACGGATGTTATCCCAGATGGACTCCAGCGTATCTTCGAAGTGGGCTGTATCGACGACTTTGGCGATCTCCTGAAACTGGTCGTACATCTCCGGCTGCTGGCGTTGGAATTCATTCAGCGCCGTACTGGTTTTCCAGATAAACATACCAGAGTTCCAGCTGTACTGGCCGGATTCAATAAAGCTTGTTGCGGTGGCTTCATCCGGTTTTTCGGTAAAACCGAGCGAATGATAGGCCGAAAACCCGTTAACCTCTGTCAACGATTCACCCTGCCGGATGTAGCCGAAGCCGGTAGCCGGGTAGGTGGGGGCCAGGCCGAGTGTCACAATGCAATCGCTGTTCGCCAGTTCATAGGAGGCGGCCAGCACATCGCGGAACTTCTCTTTCTTGGTGATATGGTGATCCGCTGTCAAAATTGCGACGACAGCCTGCGGGTCACGTTCGTGGATAACGGTCAGCCCGAGTGCAGCAGCGGGTGCCGTATCACGTCCATACGGTTCGATAATGAAGTTTTCCAGCGGAATTTCGGGCACGTCATTATGCATTTTGTCGAAATACATACGCCCGGTTACGACGTAGATCTGCTCTGGCTTGAACAACGGCGCCAGCCGGCTCACGCTTACTTTAAACATGGAATCGTCTTCGACAAGTGGTAAAAGCTGCTTCGGGGTGTCCTGCCGACTCATGGGCCACAGCCGTGTTCCACCGCCACCAGCCATGATCATGGCATAGAAGTGTTCCATCGTTTGATGCTCCGTCAGTTAGGTTAATGTGCCGCTATCAGGCAATATTGCATAGGTCCAACTTTTCGCGCAAGTCCCTTCAGTTCCAAAATCGTCAGGGTACTTGTGATTTCGGCAATCGGCAGGTTGCTGGCACGGGCCAGATCGTCTACATGCAGCGGGTCGCTGCTCAGTAATGCCAGAATACTTGCTTCCGCGCCATTGGCAGGGGCGACCGTTTCCGTTATCGTCCGTGCTTCAACCCGAGTGTAAGCAATGCTCAGTTCATCGAGAATATCGGCAGCGCTGGTTACGAGCTTTGCGCCTTCCTGAATCAACCGGTTAGCCCCCCGACTGGCGACGTTAAAGATGTTACCCGGTACTGCAAAGACATCCCGTCCCTGTTCAGCCGCCATATCCGCTGTAATGAGCGCGCCGCTGTTTTCCGGTGCTTCGACGACCAGCACGCCCAACGCCATACCGCTGATAATCCGGTTGCGACGTGGAAAATTGCGTCCCTCCGGCGGCGTCCCCAACGGGAACTCGCTGATCAGCGCGCCATTCGCCACGATTTCCTGGGCCAGTTTCCGGTTATCCGCCGGATAGACCTGGTCGATGCCTGTGCCCAGTACGGCGATTGTCCTTCCGTTTGCTGCCAACGCGCCCTGATGCGCGGCGGTGTCGATCCCATGTGCCAGCCCGCTGATAATGGTGGTGCCTTGTTTTGCCAGCGCACCCGACAGCTTGTTTGCCGCTTCCAGACCATAATGTGTTGGCTTGCGTGTGCCCACAACTGCCAGCGCATTCTGGTCACTGGGCAGCAAGACTCCTCTGATATAAAGGAGGATGGGCGGATCTGGTACGGTTTTTAACGGTGCCGGATAGTCGTTGTCGCCCAGCGTTACCATTTGAGCGCCACTGCTCTGTACACGTTCCAGTTCGCGCTCCAGATCGAGCGTTGCACGCAGGTGGAGCAGGTTGGCGCGTACACCGGATTCCAGCCCCGCCTGATGTAATTGCGCATCCGATGCACGCCAGGCAGCCGACAAATCGCCGAAATAATTGAGCAGATTGGTTAGACGTCGGGGGCCAATACCGGATACCAGACTGAAGCCAAGCCAGAATTTATGGTCGCTCACAGAAGCTCAATGGTTGCTCATTATCCGCAAACAGCATAGCAAGCGATACTCTCGCTTGTCAAGCGGACAAACTTTATTCAGGTAGAAGACCATCGGGCAGGCTGACTACTACGGTGCCTTGCTCGATGCTGGTTTCGAGGATGGTTTCTTCGGTAACGGGGATGAGTAATTCGCCATAGATGTCCGAATCGACGATATAAACATCGTTGGCACCGGTTTCGAGAATGTCGGTAATGGTGCCAAGGGCGGTGCCTTCAACCGTGCGCACAGTCAGGCCGATAAGCTGGTAGAGGTAGAATTCGCCTTCCTCCAACGGGATGGCGTCTTCAATGGCGACCATCACGACCAGCTGGCGCAGCAAATCGGCTTGCTCTCGGCTGTTGATGCCCTTCAGCTTGAGCAGACCATATTCCTTGTGCATCCGCATATGCTCGATTTTGTAGGTTTTGGGGGCGGCAGCATCGATGCTTTCGGCGACAAAGACATGATCAAGCTGCGGAATGCGTTCCGGATAATCGGTCAGGATACGCATCCGCAGTTCGCCGCGCACACCATGCGGACGGAGAATCTCCCCCAACATCAGATAGCGCGGCTCTGTCATGGCCTAGAGGATCTCAAGAATGATACGCTTGCGATTCTGACGGCTGTGGTCCGCAACTCGCAGCAGGGCGCGTATGGCGTTTGCCACCCGCCCGTCCTTGCCGATGACCCTGCCGACATCTTCGGGGGCCACCTGAAGCTCAAGGATCACTGCCGAGTTGGTCACACGCCGCCGAACCTTGACCTGTGACGGGTCATTCACCAGACTCTTGGCGATGTAACCCACCAGGTCTTCCATTGGTGCCTCGTGCGGCGAATGATTCCGGGAAGACACTAGCTTTCTGCCTCTTCTGCTTCTGGCTCGGTTTCCTCGACAGCAGCCATTTCGGCGGCTTTCTGCTTGGATTTGCCAGGCGCCGGGGAAGGATATTTGGTCTTGGGGCTGACTGGCTCGGCGCTGGCCTGCGCAGCTTCCGCTTCTGCGACCAATGCTTCGACGGTCTCACCTTTGCGCATACGCTCGAAACGAGCCCATGTACCGGTCTGGACCAGAATTTTCTGAACGGTCTCGGTCGGCTGTGCGCCGGTCCCCAGCCAGTACAGGGCGCGGGCCTCATCCACGATGGCGGTGTTGGGGCGGGTGCGCGGGTTGTACTGCCCGATGATCTCGATGAAGCGACCATCACGCGGGCTGCGCTGGTCGGCAACGATGATACGGTAGCTGGGCTGCTTCTTCAACCCGACACGACGTAAACGAATACGAACCATTGTTTTACTACTCCTTATTTGCGCTCCCATGCATCCACATGATGGGGAGCCACTGTCGAATAAACTGTCTGTGACATGCCGACAGTTGGGGAAGGGATTAAGCCTTATCCACTAGCCCGGAAACCCGCGCATGCCGCCCGGTAAGTTAAAGCGGCCCTTGCGGATCTGATTCATCATTTTCTTCATGTCACGAAACTGCTTGATGACTTGATTTACATCGCTCACCTGAACGCCACTGCCCTGAGCAATGCGCTTCTTGCGGCTGGCATCCAGCACTTTGGGGTTTATCCGTTCGGCAGGTGTCATCGAGCAAATGATCGCTTCCACCTTTTTCAGATTGCGCTCCATATCTTCCTGGTTGATCTGATCCTGAAGGCGGTTCATACCGGGAATCATGTTCATGAGCTGGCCGAGTGGCCCCATCGTGCGGACTTTCCGCAGTTGGTCGAGGAAGTCCTGCAACGTGAAGTCATTCTGCATGAGCTTCTTTTGCAGCTTCATCGCTTCTTCTTCGTCGAAGCTGGCCTCGGCTTTTTCGATCAGGCTCATCACGTCGCCCATGCCGAGGATGCGTGACGCAAGGCGGTCCGGGTGGAAAACCTCGAAACCGTCCAGCTTTTCGCCGGTTGCCAGGAACTTGATCGGCATGCCGGTGACGGCGCGCATCGAAATAGCGGCACCACCACGCGCATCACCATCGACCTTGGTCAGAATCAGACCGGTGATGCCAACACGTTCGTTGAAGCCCTGCGCGATGTTCACAGCTTCCTGACCGGTCATGGAGTCCGCGACCAGCAGGACTTCCGCCGGGTTGGTGCGCTGTTTAATCTGCTCCAGCTCGGTCATCAGATCATCGTTGATCTGCAAACGGCCTGCCGTATCGATGATGACGACGGAGGCATCGGCGTCTTTGGCCGCTTTGACCCCTCTGGTCGCAATATCGACCGGGCGCGCGCTGACCCCTTCTTCGTAGTAGGGGACATTGATCTGCTTGGCGAGCGTCACCAATTGGTCGACCGCTGCCGGACGATAGGTATCCGCCGCAATCATGAACGGCGAACGGCCATCACGCCGCAGATAGGTCGCCAGCTTGGCCGCCGTGGTCGTTTTACCAGCGCCCTGCAACCCAATCAGCATAATCACATGCGGCTTGGTGCTGCCGGAGAAGCTCAGTCGTCCTGGTTCGCCCAGCGTGTCAATCAGTTCTTCATGAACGATCTTGACAACCATCTGGCCTGGCTTCAGACTTTTGAGGACTTCTGCGCCGATGGCGCGTTCCTTAACCCGTTTGATGAAGTCTTTGACCACGGGCAGGGCGACGTCGGCTTCCAACAGCGCCATACGCACTTCGCGCATGACGACATCAACATCCTTTTCGGTCAGACGCCCGGCACTACCTAGTCGGTCAAAGGTTTCCTGCAACCGGTTGGTAAGGCTTTCAAACATATGCCATGTGTCTTTCTAAACATCAAGCGCATGCATTTTACGCTGTGGGCTATACATTCGTCAAGCCGTTGACTGGCTATTCATCGGCAACAAACGCCCGATAGGCGCGGTTATGGTACACAAGTGGGAGGACGGATCCTTCTTTTTGCCCGGTGGCCACAACTTCGCCAACCAGAATAGCATGGGTGCCACCATCGTGGACGCCATACATCTTGCAATCCAGCCAGGCGATGGCATCTTGCAGGATAGGCGCGCCGGTTTCGGCAGTAAAGGTCGCTACATTATAGAAACGGTCTGCATCTTCGGGGAGTTCGGTATACCCTGCAAACTGGGCGGATATTTCCTGCTGACCGGCTCCGAGAATGGAAACAGCGTAGAACCCGGTTTCCTGAATTAGCTGTGCGGTTCTGGCTTGTTTGTGCAGGCATACCAGTATCAAGGGCGGCTCCAGGGAGATGGAAGTGAATGAACTGGCTGTCATGCCCTCACGCGTGCTGCCGTCGCTGGTTGTCACGACTGTGACCCCACATGACCATAACCGCATGGTTCTGCGCATTGCTTCGGAGTCCATGCTCATCTGACGTATTCCTCAAGTACACAATAAAACAAGGTAGAGCAAGTATAGTGTACTGCATCCGGATACGGCATTGCCCGTTTGGACAGGATATTGGACAATCAGGGTCTAATTTTGCCGCAGGGGAACACAGCATGGCATGGGCGCTAGGCATTGATATTGGCGGTACACACACCAAGATGGGGCTGGTCAACGAAACCGGGGAGATGCGGGCTTTCCGGCGGATTGCGACCGAGGCGCGCGGTGACGACCCACAGCCTTATCTAAACAATCTGATCCTGCATGCGCGTCAGGTTCAGGACGAGGCGGGGGAGCCGTTGGTCGGTGTTGGCCTGTCGACTCACGGGCATCTGGATGACGCCAGACGCAGCCCGGTGCTTTGCGGCAACACCCCGGCCCTGACTGGCGTGGATTTGTATGGCCTGCTGGAAACAACTTTTGGTCTGCCGGTAACCGTTAACAATGACCTGACGGCCCATGCGCTGGCAGAATATTATTATGGCAGCGGGCGTGGCGTGCGCCGCCTGATGGTGCTGGCGATTGGAACCGGGCTGGGTGTTGGGGTGGTGATTAATGGTACGCCGCTGCGCTATATCGAGGGCACACCGGGCGATTCCGGACGGATTGTGCTGGAACCCGATGGCCCGCCGGATGTGTATGGCGTGCCGGGCACGGTCGAGGCATTGTGTGGCGTGCGCGGGATCGAGCGTATGGCGCGGGACCGGTATGGCAGAGATGTCGCGGCGCATGAAGTCATCCGCGCAGCACGGGAGGGGGCGGACCCCATCGCGGCTGAGATTATGAGGCAGGTGGGGGCCTATCTGGGGCACACACTGGCATTGCTCAGCCCGGTGTTTCTGCCGAACAAAATCGCGGTGACCGGCGGCACAACGGAAGCCGGGGATGTGCTGCTGGATGCCTGCCGCGAACGATTTGATTCGCTGGTGGGCAATTATCATCGCACACTGGCGCGGATGGCCGGAGCGTATTATTCCGAAGTGGATATTGTGTACGGCGAAATGCGCGGCGAAACCGGGGTGGTTGGCGCAGTGGTTGAATTGTTTCACCCCTTTACGTGACGATGACCTCGATTCCCATGGTGCGCATCTCATCCAGCATGGTCGTGTCGGCTTGCCGGTCCGTCACCAGTGTTGTGATTCGATTGACGGGCGCAATATAGGCAGAAGCGACCTTGCCAAATTTGGTGTAATCAGCCACCAGAATCAGTTCGGAACCCATTTCCAGAATTTTGCGGTCTGTCACCACTTCGGGCAGATAGTCATTGGTGATACCCGCTTTGATGCTGAGCGCCTTGACGCCGATGATCACTTTGTCCATGCGCACTTCTTGCAGCGCCTGCTCCGTAATGTGCCCCACCATCGACAGCTCGGATGCGCGCAGCATGCCGCCCAATACGATGATCGTGACGCCATCTGTAGATGCCAGTTCATGCGCAATATTGACCGCGTTGGTGATCACGGTCAGGTTCTGGCGCGTGGTCAGGTGGCGGGCGACATAGGTTGCAGTTGACCCTGAACCGATAAACACGGTTTCGTTATCTTTAATCAGCGATGCGGCGGCACGGGCGATGCGCTCCTTATTGGTTTTGTTTTGGAGCATGCGTTGGATCACCGGCGGTTCATCCGGCATGTCAACCGGGTAAATGGCGCCGCCATGTTCCCTGCGAATTAACCCTTTCTCGGCCAGTTCCTTGAGGTCACGACGGATGGTAATGTCGCTCACATCGAAGTAGTTACTTAACTCGATGACCGTTGACCGTCCGCTTTCCCGGACGCGGTTGACAATAATCCGTAATCGTTCATCTTTCAGGGTCATGGCGAGTTATCTCTTTAGTCGTAAGCAAGATACCAGTTTTCAGGGAATGTGGGCGGCTTGTAAAAATCTGTCCAGGGCCTGCCGTGTTCGACAGTAACCGCACTTAATTGGTGAAGCCGGTCTGCGCCTGTGGTTTGCAGGAACTGCTGGCGTTCTGCCGGAGTCATGGTGACACATTCTTTCCAGATCGCCCGGCCACCCAGAAAGCCGCTGGCACCCGACTGGCACGCGATTTCAACCTGACGAGCAAATACCGGAAAATCCACGCCGGCACTCAGCAGTACCCAGGGCACGGGTGCGACTTCTGAGATCGCCTCGCAGGCTGTGCGCCAATGCGCAGCATCGTCATCGAAGGCGGCATCGACCGGGAATTCCAGCTTGAGTACATCAGCACCCAGACCGCCAATGCGCCGGGCAGTTTCGCGGACAATCGCGGGCCGCTGCGCCGCAAACTCGGCGCTGCTCTTGGATACTGCTGCATCCAGACTGTATGACACCGGTTCGACAAAAAGTGGGATGTCGCTGGCATGACAGTCTGTGGCGATACTACGGACCAATTCCTCGATTTCAGTTGCGAGTTCACCAGCCTCCGGGTGATAATAAACGAGCAGCTTTACAGCCGACGCACCAACTTGCTTGATCTTTTCAATTGACCAGTCCGGATCAAAGTCGGTGCGGCGATAAGTCGACGTACCCGAATAGCCTGTTTTTTCCAGGGCGAGCAGCAGACCACTGGTGCGGCTCAGGCTGAGCGCAGCGGACATGCCATATGTCGCATCGAGCAAGACTGCGCTGGTGTGGGGTGATAGGGCAGATACCACTTCTGTTTTGATCTTTACAGCCGTGTCGTAGCCGGCATTATCGGGCAGCATACGTGCGTAAGTGCCGCGTTGATCAAATGCCATAATGGTAAAGACATGATTGTCCGTACTGGTGGCTTGAAGGCTGCGCCACCGTCCGGGTGTGAGCATTTGTGACATTAAATATTACCCCCTGCATGCGCTACCCTGTATCATAACATGATTTTTTGATGAACTGTATGTGATTATTTTGGTTTGTTTGTATAATAATTGCGCGAAATATTCACAGGTAGTCGCTGATGAGAACATTATTGATAGTAAGCGGGGGTGATGCGCCAGGGATTAACGCGGCGCTGTATCGCTTTGCTGAACTGGCCCAGCGACATGGCGATGAGATCGTCGGCGCGGTGGGCGGGGTGGCTGGCGCAGTCGACGGACATCTGATTGACCTGCGGCCAGATATGCTGGCGCCGGTGAAGGCATTGGGTGGGTCTTTTCTGGCATCAAGTCGTGAACCTGTGTTGGGGAACCCGTTGAATCGGGTTCGTCTGATCGAAACGATTTCGCGGCAGCGGATTGACCGCATTATTGTGTTCGGGGGCGATGGCTCGCTTCAACATATCCCGCCGATCCTGCAGGAAATGGGGCTGGCCTGCGTGGGGCTGCCCACCACCATTGATAATGATGTTCCCGGTACAGAAGAAACCATCGGCTTTGATTCGGCCTGTAACACCGCTCATCAGGTGATTGACGGCTTGATGGCGACTGCACGCGCCTTGCCCGGTCGTGTGTTCTCTGTCGAGACACTTGGCGGCCATACCGGTTTCCTGGCGCTGGAGATTGCCTATACGTGCGGCGCGGATGCGGTGATTATCCCCGAATTTGATTATGATGCGCAGTGGCTGGCGGATCGATTGAAACAGGTGGCGCACGAACGCCGGGCAGCGCTGCTGATCCTGTCTGAAGGTGCAGCCGGCAGCCGCACGATTGTCGAGGATATGCAGGATAAATTTGATCTGCGGATTCGGGATACACGGCTCGGTCATGGGCAGCGCGGCGTCAGCCCGACATTCCGCGATCGTGCATTAGCCGTGCGGATGGTGGATACCGCTTTTGCAGCCCTGCATGACAACATTGAGGTGGGAACGGTCGTGGTTCAGAACGGGCAGGTTAACCTGTGCGAAATGCTGATCACCAATTTTGTGCCGCGCAAACCGGACGCGCAGCTTTATGCAGCCATTAATGGACTGGACTGACCGGCACCTGCCGGTTGGTTGATGTACACCAGGAGTGACACAGCGATGACCCAAAAGGGAATCCACACGTTTGAAGAAATTATGAGCCAGCCAGCCGTTTGGCAGGACACGCTGGGTGTGTTTCAGGCCCGCGCCGCAGATTTGCAGACATTCTGGGAGGATGGGGCATTTGACGAGGTGATCTTTACCGGCTGTGGTTCGACCCACTATCTATCGCTGGTGGGCGCCACCTTGTTTCAACACCTGACCGGTATGCCCACGCGGGCGTATCCGGCATCAGAGCTGGTGTTTTACCCCCCATATCGCCCAGACAAAAAATATCTGCTGGTCATGGTATCGCGGTCTGGCACCACGACGGAAACGGTCGAGGCGGCACGCGTGTTTCAGGAGATGGGTGCCGGGCAAAGTATCGGCGTGGGCTGTGACAGTGACAGTACGTTGATGCAGCTGGCGGACTTTGCGCTGGTGGCTGATAGCGCACGCGAGGAAAGCGTTGCCCAGACGCGTTCGTTCAGCAGTATGCTGCTGCTGGTGCAGCTGCTGGCCGCCTATCTGGGTGGTAAAGGGGATGCCTCGACCCTTTCAGCCGTGCCGGAAGCGGGCGAACATCTGTTGACGACTTATCATGAGGTGGCACGCCAGCTCGGTGAGGATCGTGCGATCGAACGTTTCTTTTTCCTCGGCTCGCACATGCGCTACGGCATCGCCTGTGAATCGATGCTGAAACTGAAAGAAATGTCGCTATCCTATGGCGAAGCGTTCCACGTGCTGGAATTCCGGCACGGGCCAATGTCGATGGTGAATGATCAAACGCTGATGATCGGCTTGCTGGGCGACAACACCTATACGCACGAAGCGGCTGTCTTACAGGAAATGCAGGCCCGCAACGCCCAGGTGCTGGCAGTTGCGAACCAGCATCGCCTTGAGTGGCCGAATGCCATCACTTTTGGTGTGGACCTGCCAGAATGGGGTCGTCCTGTACTTTATCTGCCGGTGTTGCAGTTGATGGCCTATTATCGCGCCTTGATGAACGGTCAGAATCCGGATCAACCCCAGAGCCTGACCGCTGTTGTGTCACTGGATAATTTACGCTAATCGTTCAGGTTGAGCAGGCGCTTGACATTACCGCTGAAGACAAGTGCCTGCTCTGCCTCGGATAATTCCCCATCCATCATGGCGCGATAGGCGGCCAGCTCCACACGCATCAGATTGAATGGTGTATCGCTGCCGAAGCAGACGCGACTTGCTCCAAGCTGTTTGAGCGACTTTAAGAGATTGCTGTATTTGATGGCGCTGCCGATGCCTGTGATATTCGGGTTGTCCTCGATCACTTCGAGGGCCGCGGCGGAGACATCGTGATGGCCGACCCCACCCATGTGAATCATGAACATCTGGGTTTGCGGGAACATCCTGGCGATTTTCCCCATACGATAGGGGTTGGTCGCATCGAAGGCATCCGCGCCAATATGAAATGCCAGCATCTTGCCGGTGGCAGCAATCGCTTCGACCAGCGGCATTGATTTTTTGGGATCATCAATAAAATAACTGTTTTGCGCGCCGTTCAGTTTCACGCCGTAAAAGCCATATTCGTCGACACATCGCTTAACTTCATCCTTCATTTTTTCGACACCCAGCCAGGGGTCAACCCATCCGAATCCCAGTATGCGATCAGGATGGTCGCGCATGGCTTTGGCGATGTAGGCATTGGACGGGGCGACCTCGCGCATATAGGGTGGCTTCAGCCAGACAATGGCTTTGTCCACACCGGAGCGATCCATGCGGCGCAGCAGCTCGTCAATCGTGATGGTTGTTGCGCCCTCATCATGGGGTGAAATGTGGCAATCGGCATCAATAATCATACTTTGCTCCTTGTCTTAGGCCTGACGAACGGTGTTCAGGTAGGTGCGGCAGCCTGGCCCCAGCATGGCCTCGACCGATGTGATGATGTAACGGGCGCCGCGTTTTTTCCAGTTGACGGCTTCCTCGGCGGAGCCAACCATCACACCAAGTGCCGCCGGGGTGGCCAGCACCGCATCGACGACGGTATCAACGGCCTTTACCACGTCCGGATGATCGGTCTGCCCCGGATGCCCAAGCGAGTGTGACAGGTCGGTACGTCCGATAAAAATCACGTCGATGTCCGGCACGGCCAGAATGTCGCTCAGGTTGTGGACGGCTTCGATCGTTTCTACCTGGATAATTGTCAGAGTTTCAGCGTTGGCTTTTCGCACATATTCATCATATGTCATCGTCTGAAGATAGGTTGACGCCCGTACCCCCGCCAGCCCGCGTATGCCACGAGGATGATATTTTACGGACTGGACCGCACGTTCTGCTTCCTCACCGGTGTTGACCCACGGCACATGCAGCCCTTGCGCGCCGGTATCCAGAAAGCGCAGGATGGTGGGCGGCTCGTTGGTCGTTACCCGGACCAGCGGAGTCACGTTATAGAGTTGCGCCGCACGGACCAGGTCTTCACATCGACCGGGGTCAAGCGTGCCATGTTCCGCGTCAAACGTGAGGAAATCCCACCCTTGAAGCGCCAGAAACTCCACCAGCGCCGGGTCTGGTATGCGGACCATGCTGCCTGTGATGACACCGCCGTCCTTTAATTTCTTTTTAGCTAAATTTGTTTGCATAAAACCGGTATCCCATTGAATAAGAGGTTTTGAGTAGACCAATCATAACGCTGTTCCGCTGATTTCGCAGACGATACGGGGTATGCTTGAAAGGCTTAATGAGTTTTGCGAAAAGGCTGCCTGATGAAAATTAGCAATATTGAAACGTATCCCGTGTGGTCCGGTACCCGAAATTATATGTTTGTGGTCGTGGATACTGATGAAGGTATCTATGGTGTGGGGGAGTGCGGCATTGCCGGGCGTGAACTGGCAATTATTGGCGCGATTGAGCACTTCAAACCGATGCTCATCGGCCAGAATCCATTCCGGACAGAATACCTGTGGCAGGTGCTGTTTCGCGGCGGTTTCTTCCCGGCCCAGCGCATCCAGACATCGGCTATGGCCGCGATTGATATGGCCCTGTGGGATATTAAAGGCAAGGCGCTGAATGTCCCGGTTTACGATCTGCTGGGTGGGCTGGCACGTGATAAGGTGGTGTGCTACCCGCACAATGTCGGCCATCAGATGGAGATCGAACCGCTGGTGGAATCCTGCCTGAAGACCAAGGAAGAAGGCTGGAAATTTGTGCGCTGGGGGCTGCCCCATGAGGGTACCACATTGGAACCGCGTAAATCGGTGCTGACGTCTATCAAACAGGCGCAGGCAGTGCGTGAAGCGGTGGGGGATGAGATCGAAATCACATTCGACGTGCATACGCGGCTGGACCTGCCAGATGCTGTCTGGCTGTGTCAGGAGTTTGAACAGTTCCGCCCGTACTTTATTGAAGACCCGCTGCGCTGCGAAAACCCGGATTCATTCAAGACTCTGCGTCCGCGCACGACGGTTCCGCTGGCGGCTGGCGAACAGTTCAGTTCCAAGTGGGAATTCCGCCAGTTGATCGAGGAGGAATGGATTGATTATGCCCGTATTGACCTGTGCATTGCCGGTGGCCTGACCGAAGCAAAAAAGATCGCCGGATGGTGCGAGACCCATTACATCAATCTGGCGACCCACAACCCGCTGGGGCCGGTGTCGTCGGCGGTATGTCTGCATCTGAACCTGTCCTGCCCGAATGTGGGTGTGATGGAACAGCCGCGCATGCCGGGCAGCTGGCTGCAAGATGTGGTACCCGTTCAGATTGAGTGGGAGGATGGTTATCTGCTGCCACCGAAGGGCCCCGGCCTGGGCATTGAGTTTGACCGGGAAGCGGCGAAAAAGCACCCGATGCAGGATATGAAGCGGATTATCCTGCACCGGCCCGATGGCGGGTTGACCAACTGGTAACTCAAAGACCAGAGAGCAGGGCACAGTATGATGATCTGTGCCCTGATTTTTATTAGCGTGCGAGGATGTCTTCGATTTTCTGGAGTTCTTCGTCAGCGAAATCGAGGTTGTTGATGGCGGCAGCGCTGTCCTCGACCTGGCTGACCTTGCTGGCGCCGATAAGGGCGGACGTCATGACCGGGTGGCGCAGTGTCCAGGCGATGGCCATCTGGGCAAGGGACTGACCGCGAGCCTGTGCCATTTCGTTCAGATCGCGGATCTGGCTGACCTTTTCCTCGGTGATCGAGTCCGGTTTGAGGAAGCGCGGGTCGCGGCCTGCACGGGAGTCTTCGGGGATGCCATGCAGATACTTGTTCGTCAGCAAGCCCTGAGCCAGTGGCGAAAAGCAGATGCAGCCCATGCCTTCATCTTCCAGTGCGGTCAGCAAGCCGTCTTCAACCCAGCGCCTGAACATGCTGTAGGCCGGTTGGTGAATAAGGCAGGGTGTTCCCAGATCGCGCAGGATCGCGGCTGCCTGCCGGGTTTGTTCCGGCGAGTATGACGAAATGCCGACGTAGAGTGCCTTGCCCTGGCGAACGACCTGATCGAGCGCCATCATCGTTTCTTCCAACGGTGTATCCGGGTCGGGACGATGGCTGTAGAAAATATCGACGTATTCCAGCCCCATGCGTTTCAGGCTTTGGTCGAGGCTGGCAATGAGATATTTGCGTGATCCCCATTCACCGTAAGGGCCAGGCCACATCAGGTGACCCGCTTTGGTTGAAATGATCAGTTCGTCGCGGTGGGGGCGCAAATCCTGCGCCATGATCTGTCCGAAGGCTGCTTCGGCAGAACCGGGTGGTGGGCCATAATTGTTTGCCAGATCGAAGTGTGTAATGCCCAGATCAAATGCGCGTCGAAGCATGGCACGGGCATTTTCGAGTGAATCGACCCCACCGAAATTGTGCCAGAGACCTAATGAGACGGCAGGCAGGCGCAACCCGGAACGCCCGCTGCGCCGGTAAACCATCGAGTCGTAGCGGTCGGATGATGCGATATAAACCATAAAACCTCCGAAAGGAATTCGTTTGTGGAGGGACTTTACCACATCAGCCTGAATGCGGAAATGAGACCAGTGGATGGTGCATCTCGTACTGAGCCAGGATGGTCTGCCAACCGAGGTTCAAGAGCGCTGACGCGGCAGGCTCATCTTCGCCCACATTGATGATACGCGCGGTCGATCCGTCATGCTGGGCCATGATATGCTGGATGAGAGTCTGGAGTGTCGCGGTTTGATCCGATGCACACGCCATGTCCAGAAAATGAATGCTGCTGCCGGTGACATACCCTAACGCATATGCCTGCGGTTGATTCACGTCCGGCGATACCCATGCGCGAACCGTTTCGCTGACCTGACTGAGAGAACGATGGGCACGCTGCCAGGGCGGCGGCGATGTATGAAAGCGTTGATGAAGTTGGAGCGCGTCTGCCAGGGTGGTGGGTGCAGCGTTCATTGCTTCAGCCGCTGCAGGCAGTTGAGGCGGGCTACTGAGGACAAGCAGTTTTCGTGTGGCGGCAAAGCCCAGTTGCTGGTAGAGGACGTAGGCTGCAGTATTGCTGTCGATGACTTCGAGCTGAACCGTACTTAGTTTGAGTGCTTGGGCGGTTTCGAGTGCGGCCTTCATTAGCACGGTTCCGATGCCATGTCGCCTGTAATCCGGGTGAACCCCTAATCCACCGATCCACCCGGTGGTATCCCGCAGGCCGAGCAGCACCACGCCGACTATTTTACCCTGATGAACGGCGACTCTCGACTGGTTCAGATCAATGTCGTTCTGCTCGATGTGGTGACGCAGTTCATGTTCGTTCACATGGACCGGTATCGTATAGCCGCTGTAGCCGTTGTTGAACGCGTCGACGAGCGCATCAGTCGAAACGTCTGAAGCCGGTCTGGTTTCCAGTTCCATACTTACAGAAGCCAAGAGATTGCGTCTTCCCAGATTTTATCGAGCTTCACGAACTTGCTCTCTTCTTCTAGCTCGGTCCGAATCCAGTGCCAGGCTTCATCCGCGTCGTGCTGGTTGCTGATTTCCACCAGGGCGCAATTGTTGTCCGGCTGAGAAACGAAAGCCACACACCCCATGCTACGGACAATCTCGAAGAAGCGATCTTCGTGTGCGGTCAGCCAGAAGGCGTAGCGGGTTCGGGTGCCGATTGCCTGGGGTTCGGTCATCTGGAATTTATCATTTTCATGCTTGCTCATTGCGATTTGCTCACCGGATCGCCATATTTGCAATGTTCCCATTATAGCGTATAGAGTCCGGAATCAGATATTCACTGCTTGGTTATTTTAGACCAAATATGCCAGCCGATTGTGTACGACTCTGTGCCCAGGCCTGCACATCTGCCAAGCCGTCAATGCCTTTTTGGAATACCGGGTTCGTAGATTGCAGGGGCAATGTCACCACTTGCCCGGTTACGCCAGACTGATAGGCAGCCAGCGCGGTTTCCAGGGCACGGCCCCCGGCAGCCGCAGAAGCCAGTGGCGCACGATGTTCCCGGATCGCGCTGTGGAACTCCTGCCAGAGCTGGGTGAAAGACCGGGCAATGTTATCCATATGGGTAGGCAGGTTATCCAGCGGGTGATCGGTGCGTTCCCAGTTGCGCACGGTATACAGTTCTGCCGGTTGGTTAAAGCCGCTGGTCTGATACTGGTTGTAACGCATCCGCAGATGGCCTTCGCTGCCGCTGGCGTCGACCCCGCCGACACCCTGTCCCCAACCCATATGGATGGTGGCGTAGCCGGTGGGGAAGGCAATCTGGACCAGGGCCAGGTCTTCGACCTGTGGATGACGTGCCGCATAGGTCGGGGCGTCGACAAACGCCATCACCTGCTGCGGTGGTGCGCCAAACAGCCATTCCGCCAGGTAGACCGCATGAATCATGTCCATCAGCACGCCACCGCCTGCTGCTAAGGTGTGCCGCCAGTCGCTTTGATATTCGGCGGCACCGGGGTTGTCGATCACACCGAGATAGTGCATCGTCAAAACGCGCAGCTGGCCGATAGTGCCGTTGTCGATCAGGTTTTTGATCTGGCGGTATTCGGGAAGATAGTGGTAGTTATGGACGATGCCAAATGTCAGCCCGGCGGCATCCGCAGCATGAATCATCTCGGCGGCGACTGCGGGGACAGTGGCCAGCGGTTTTTCGCTGAGCACATGTTTGCCGGCGGCCAGTGCATCGAGGACGATCTGGCGGCGAAACTGCTGTGGCACGGTGATGGCGACGGCGTCAACATCGTCGCGGGCGATGACATCCTGATAATCGGCATACAGGTCGGCATCGTTCATCCCAAACCATGTCTTGCCGATCTGACGGCGGGCCGGTGTGATGTCGGCCAGGGCGACCAGTTGGGCATCGGGCAGGGTCGTCAGGGCCGGTTTATGCCCATAGCTGACCACATTGCCACAGCCGATCAGCCCCACGCGTAAAAGGTCAGACATTGGAAAATCTCCTTCAAACATAAAAATCTTTTTCAATAGATGGCACGCATATTATCAGGCTGGTTGCACTCCTGCAATGAGTCTGATGCGAGATGCAAACGAGCGTTATAATATGCCCTAAATTATTCTTCTCTGGAGAATCAGCTATGCCAGTCAACGTAGGGATTATCGGTGCAGGGCGGATTGGCCGGGTGCATGCAGATGCGCTGTGCCGTCGCATTAGTGATGCGCATGTCCTGGCCATTGCAGATGTCAATTTGGAGGCGGCCCAGGCTGCTGCTGCTGAGTATGGGATTCCACAGGCGACCAGCGATCACACGACTATCCTGTCCAATGGCGCAATTGATGCGGTGATTATCTGCTCGTCGACCGATACGCATTCGCAGTTTATTACCGATGCAGCCCAGGCGGGTAAACATATTTTCTGTGAGAAGCCGGTTGACTTTGATCTGGGCCGGATTGATAGCGCCCTCGCCGCAGTCAACGCAGCTGGGGTCAAACTACAGATTGGCTTCAACCGCCGCTTTGACCCGAATCATGCCCGCGTGCGGCAGGCGATTGTTGACGGTGAGATTGGCACGCCGCATCTGCTGCACATTATTAGCCGCGATCCTGCGCCACCGCCACTGGCGTATATTCGCGTGTCGGGTGGCATCTTCCTCGACATGACCATTCATGATTTTGACATGGCGCGTTTTCTGATCGGGTCGGAAGTCGAGGAAATTTACGCGGCAGCGGGCGTGCGGGTGGACCCGGCGATTGGCGAGGCTGGTGACGTCGATACGGCCATAATTACGCTGAAGTTCGCCAATGGCGTCATCGGTGTGATTGATAACAGCCGCCAGGCAGTCTATGGCTATGACCAGCGGGTGGAGGTCTTTGGCAGCAAAGGCAGCGCCAGCACCGGCAACTGGTATCCGAATGCCGTAACGATCAGCGATTCGAATAGTGTCCGTCGCGATTTGCCATTGAACTTCTTCATGGATCGGTATACAGACAGTTACGTCGCCGAGATGCAGGCGTTCATTGACGCCGTCGTCAACGACAAGCCGAGCCCGGTGCCGGGTATTGAGGGGCGTATTCCGGTTGTGATGGGCCTGGCGGCGCGTCAGTCCTACATCGAAAACCGGCCTGTACGCTTAACCGAGTTTCAATAGTACGGTTTTGACCAGTAAGGAAAATGATCGTGAGTAAAACATACGATTCGCTGCACATGGGGCGCAGTTCGATTGATTTGTATTCGAATGATGTCGGCGCGCCATTCCCCGAAATTACCAGCTTTGCCGCCTATGTGGGTGGTTCACCGACCAATATCAGCGTGGGTGGGCGCCGGTTGGGTTTAAATACCACGCTGCTGACGGCTGTGGGTGAAGACCCGGTGGGCGACTTTATCCTGAGTTTTCTGAACAATGAAGGTGTGGATACGCAGTTTATCCCACGCAAAGCGGCCCATCGCAGCAGCGCGGTGGTGCTGGGCATCGAACCGCCGGATAAGTTCCCGCTGGTTTATTATCGCGACAATTGTGCCGACATCAACCTGACGATCAGCGACGTGCTGGCCGCGCCGGTGGATGATTGCACCGTGTTTCAGTTCGCCGGGACCAACCTGAGCAAAGAGCCCAGCCGCAGCGCAACCATGTTCGCCGCCGAGCAGGCCCGGCAGGCCGGGGCGAAGGTCGTGTTTGACATTGATTTCAGGCCGGATCAATGGCATGACGTGCGCGCATTTGGCGTGGTGGCCCGTTCCGTCATGCCGCTGGTGGATGTGGTCATCGGCACCGAAGATGAGATCAACGCCACCCTGATCCGCGATCTGGAGCAGATGAAGCTGACTCATTCACAGATTTCGGACACCAAAGTCAGCGGTGATTCGCGGGCTGCGATTGAGGGGATGCTGCAACTGGGGCCGGAAGCCGTTGCTGAGAAAGTGGGGTCGCAAGGCGCGCGCATTCACCTTAAAAGCGGTGAGGTGATCGAAGCGCCCGGTTTTCCGGTCGATATTTACAATGTGTTGGGCGCGGGTGACGCGTTCGGTGCGGGCTTTGTTTATGGGCTGGTGCAGGGTTGGGACTGGTATCGCGCGGCCCGGTTGGGTAATGCCTGTGGCGCGATTGTCGTGACCAAGCACGGCTGCGCCAACTTCATGCCGACGATGCCGGAGATCGAGGCGTTTGTCCAGCCGTATGGCGGGTTATAGGGATCAGCCAGTCAGCATTTCAGCGATCAGGATAATCGTCAGGAACTTTGATGCGTGACTTTAGACAATTAGCCGTGTGGGGTAAAAGTCATCAATTGACCTTAGCGGTTTACCGTGTCACGCAATCATTCCCAACAGATGAACGCTATGGGTTGACAAGCCAGGCACGCCGTGCAGCAGCCTCTATTCCGGCTAATATTGCTGAGGGATGTGGCCGTGACAGCGAAAATGAACTGGCGCGTTTTCTTGAGATTGCGATGGGATCCGCAAGCGAACTGGAATACCACCTCTTGTTGGCGCATGATTTGGGGTTTCTCGATCATGAAACCTATCGTGGTCTCGATGATGCCGTTGTTGAAATTAAGCGAATGCTGGCGCCATTCATCAGGCGAATTCGCTCCGGTGCGGGGTGATTGCTGACTGGCTGAAATGCTGATTGCTTTAAACTGTTTTTAGGAGGAAACAATGAATTACACAGCCGAAACGATGCTCATTCGGGCGCAGGACAGCGGCGGGACCGGTGAATTTGCGCGGGTACGCCCCCAAGATGCCGGATGGGAATACCTCAACATGGCGGCGCTGCGCCTGAACCGCGGCCAGAAATTCGCGGATAACACGGGCGAACACGAAAATGCGCTGGTCATCCTGGGCGGGGTGTGTCATGTGCGCAGCAGCAAGGGTGATTTTATGAACGTGGGGCGCCGGCCCAACGTATTCAGCGGGATGCCGTATGCGGTTTATCTGCCACGATGCACGGACTTTGAGATTGAGGCCGTGACCGATGGCTTTGAGGTGGCGTCGTGCTGGGTGCCGACGGATCAGGATTTCCCGGCGCAGTTGGTGACTCCAGCCGATTGTCCCATCGAGCTGCGCGGCGGCGGCAATGCGTCGCGCCAGATCAACGGCATTATTCCGCCGGGTTTTAACTGCCATCGCATTGTCGCGGTCGAGGTGTACACGCCCAGCGGTAACTGGTCGAGCTATCCGGGCCATAAGCATGATGTCCATCGGGAAGATGAGCAGGGCAATGTGCTGGAAGCGGACTTGGAAGAGATTTACTTTTACAAGTTTGATCGTCCACGCGGTTACGCCTACCAGCGAGTGTACAACGATGACCGCAGCATTGATGCGGTGATGATGGCTCAGCAGCATGATGCGGTGATTGTGCCAGAAGGGTATCATCCGGTAGCGAGTGCGCACGGTTTTACGACCTACTACCTGAACTTTCTGGCCGGGTCGGCGCAGTCGCTGGCGAACAGTGATGATCCGGATTATGCGTGGGTGAAGGATACCTGGACGTTCAAGGACCCGCGCCTGCCGATTGTCGATATGGGCATGGAACCGAGAAAATAGCATTTTAGCGGGTTCGCTTTTTAGCCAATAACAAAGGCGATATGCGTGGCGGTTGTTCGAGATTTTCGTGAGATCAAAGTCTGGGGAAAAGGGCATCAGCTTACCCTGATGATTTATCAGGTGACGAAGACGTTCCCGCGCGATGAGTTATACGGCCTGGTTAGCCAGATGCGGCGCTCATCAACATCCATTCCGACGAATATTGCCGAGGGATGTGGCAAAGGTTCGGATGCGGAACTGGCGCGGTTCATGCAAATCTCGATGGGGTCGGCCAGTGAGCTTGAATACCAACTGCTGTTGGCGAAAGACCTCGGCTACCTGCAACCTGACGATCATCAAAAACTCCACCGGGCCATTGTTGAAATCAAGATGATGCTGGGGCCGTTTATCAAAAAGCTAAGGGGCTGATCGGCTGCAAATCTGATTAATTTTGTTGAAAGAGAGATACCGATGTCGAGTACAAAACGTTTAACGATGGCACAGGCGCTGGTGCTGTATCTGGCAAACCAGTATGTGGCGCGTGACGGCAAGGAAAATCCGTTTTTCGCGGGCGCGTGGGGCATCTTCGGACACGGCAACGTGGCCGGGATGGGGCAGGCCCTCCAGCAATTTGCGGATCATTTTCGCTACTACCAGTCTCGTAATGAACAGGCACAGGTTCATGCGGCGGTGGCTTACGCCAAGATGAAGAACCGGCTGCAAACCTTCGCCTGTACTTCGTCCATTGGCCCCGGCGCGACGAACATGATAACCGGCGCGGCGGTGGCGACTGTCAACCGGATTCCGGTGCTGCTGCTGCCGGGCGATATATTTGCGGAACGCCTTCAGGCCCCGGTGTTGCAGCAGTTGGAATCCGAGCATTCGCAGGACGTGTCGGTCAATGACTGCTTTAAGCCGGTATCCCGCTACTGGGATCGTATCTACCGGCCTGAACAATTGATTCTGTCCTTGCCGGAAGCGATGCGCGTGCTGACTTCACCGGCAGATACCGGGGCGGTGACGCTGGCGCTGCCGCAGGACGTTCAGACCGAAGCCTATGATTACCCGGCATCCATGTTCGAGAAACGGGTGTGGCACATTCCGCGCAATCGACCCGACATTGCCATGCGCGAGAGGGCCGTCGAATGGATTCGCGCCAGCCAGAAACCGCTGATCGTCGCCGGGGGCGGCGTGCATTACAGCGAAGCAACGGCGGCGCTGGGGGCTTTTGTTGAAAAAACGGGTATACCCGTTGGCGAGAGCCAGGCCGGGAAAGGGGCGCTGCCTTACGATCATCCGCTGAACCTGGGGGCGCTTGGCGCAACCGGGACCGAAGGGGCGAATATCGTGGCACGGGAAGCTGACCTGATTATCGGCATTGGCACGCGCTACAGTGACTTTACATCGGCTTCGAAAACGGCGTTCCAGAACCCGGACGTGCGTTTTATCAACATCAACGTTATGGAGTTTGATGCTTACAAGCACCATGCGCTGCCCCTGGTCGGGGACGCGCAGGTGACGCTGGAAGAATTAACCGCCGCGTTGGGCGATTATCAGGTGAATGCGGCCTACCGGTCACGGGCGCAGGAACTCAATCAGCAGTGGGACGCCGAAGTTGAACGAATTTACAACCTGGAACATGGCCCGCTGATTAGCCAGGGCGAAGTCATCGGCGCGGTCAACATGCTGTCGAGGCCGCAGGATGTGGTGTTGTGTGCTGCGGGCAGCCTGCCGGGTGACCTGCACAAACTCTGGCGCACGCGTGACCCCAAAGGCTACCATCTCGAATATGGCTTTTCGACGATGGGGTATGAGATTGCGGGTGGTTTGGGCGTCAAAATGGCCGCGCCGGAACGTGATGTTTACGTCATGGTTGGTGATGGCTCGTTCCTGATGATGCACACCGAAATCGTGACGATGGTGCAGGAGCAGCTGAAGGTCATTATCCTGGTGCTGGACAATCACGGCTATTCGAGCATCGGCGGTCTGTCCAAGTCGGTCGGGAGCGATGGCTTCGGCACGAAGTACCGTTATCGCACAGAATCGCAGCACCTCGACGGCGAGACACTCCCCATTGACTTTGCTGCCAACTGCGCCAGCCTGGGCGCGCATGTGATCAAAGCCAGCAATCGGGATGATCTGGCGGATGCGCTGCGCAAGGCTCAGCAGCATGAAGGTGGCCCGGTTTGCATCGTGATTGAAGTGGATCGCAGCCAGCGGGTGAGTGGTTATGAATCGTGGTGGGATGTGGCCGTGGCCGAGGTGTCGGATAACCCGGCGGTGGAGCAAGCCCGCAGCGACTACGAAACCGCCAAAGCGCGTGAAAAATATTACCTGTAGTGCGTATCTCTCAAGAATTGAGGATGAGACATGACTATTCGCATTGCAAACGCCCCGGTGTCGTGGGGTATCTACGAATTTGAAGGGGCTGCTCAAAAGTTTACCTACCAGCAGGTGCTGGATGAAATCGTCGAAGCAGGCTATACCGGCATCGAGCTAGGCCCCTGGGGGTTCCTGCCGACTGACCCGGAAAAGCTGCGTGATGAACTGGAATCGCGTAACCTCAAGCTGCTGTCGTCGTTTGTGCCGGTCAAGCTGGTCGACCGCGCAGCGCATGAAGCGGGGGAACAGCACGCGCTTCAGGTGGGCAAGCTGCTGGCGGCGCTGGGTGCGCCCTATATTGTGCTGGCCGATGACAACGGCAGTGTGCCCGAACTGGTGGCGCAGGCCGGGCAGCGCAGCGGCTCCAAGCTGACAGCGGATGAATGGGATGTGTTTGCCGAAGGTGTCAATCGCATCGCCCGCCGCATCAACGACGACCTGGGCCTGAAGATTGTTTTCCACCATCACTGCGCCGGGTATGTCGAGACTCCGGAAGAATCGAAGCAGCTGCTGGACCGCGCCGATCACGATCTGGTCGGGTTGTGTCTGGACACCGGCCATTGGCATTATGGCGGCGGCGACGCGGTGCAGTGTATCCGCGATTTTGGCGAGCGGGTGCGTTATCTGCATCTGAAGGATTGCAGCCAGGCAATTGCCCAACGTGCCCGGCACGATAAGCTGGATTATTTTGAAGCCACCAAAGCCGGTGTGTTCTGCGAACTGGGTGACGGTGAGGTTGATTTCCCGACCGTCATCGCAGAGATGGAAAAGCTGGGTTATGACGGCTGGGCCATTGTCGAGCAGGATGTGCTGACCGATGATCTGGAAGCACCCAAGCGCAGCGCCGAACACAACCGCCAGTATCTGCGCAGCCTGGACCTGTAAGGTGTTGTTTTTGGGGTGTATCGGTTGGCGGTTGCCAGCAAGAAAAGGCGGGGATCTCTGCTGGTGAGATGGGTCAGGAAGTACCGTTTCACGCTGATACTGGCGGTGCTGCTGGTGATGTGGCTGGCGGTTGGGCCTCAGTTGATCGAGCGTCTGACCAACAGCCCATTTTACCGGGATGGCCTGCCAACTGAGGTTGAACTGAGCGGCATGCTGTATTACACGCAGGAATTTGATGGCGTGTGGCAGCTTGACCTGAGCACCGGTATCGCGCGTCGGTGGTGGCTGCCACCCGACGGCGGTCTGGCCACCGGCATCGCTGCCTCACCCGATCAGACGCAGCTGGCAATTGCTTATGCGCCTCCGGCTGAAGGGGGAATCCAGAGCGGGACGACCGATCTTTACCTTTCAGATGTCGCGCAGCCGGACCTGCAACCGCTGCTGATTCGCGCCAATCGCAGCGAATCGTTTCGCAATCCAGCGTGGTCACCGGATGGCGACTGGCTCTACTATTCTCACCTCCAGCCAGGGCCGGGCGGCGCCGGGTTGCAGTTACAGGTCGAGAGGCTGGCCCTCTCTGGCGAAGCCGATACCGCACCCGAAGTAATTCTCAGCGCTGCTGAACAACCGGCTTTGTCACCGGATGGGGCGCAGGTGACCTTTCTGAAATTTGATGCACGCACGTACCGGTCCGGCTTGTGGCTTTCTGATCTGGATGGTGGCAATGCGGTTGAACTGGTGCCAAGCGCCTCGTTTGCTGCCCTGGCTGGTCCGCGATTTACGCCTGAAGGTGATATGGTGATCGTTGGCGGGTCCGGCGAATTGCAGGGCAAGGCTGCTGCGCAGACCGGCGGCGGTATGGTGCGGGCGCATGGCGAACCGTGGAATCTCTGGGCTGTTTCAGTTGATGAGGTGTCGCTGTCCCCATTGACGCCGACGACGCTCGATGGCCCGTTGATCGACTGGTCGCCCGATGGGCAGCACATGGCGGTGCTGTCTGCCGAGGGGGTGTTCGTGGTGGTCGATGGACAATATTATCGCCTGTCAACTGTGACCAGCGAAGGCGCCATCACCTGGGTGGATACTGCCACCGCTACAGATTAACGAAGGTGTTGAGCAGCGCTGATCGTGGTTTCCCCTGTTCATCCACCAGCCCATAGCCGTTAGCGCCGGGCGACTGCTGCCAGGGGTTCCACAGGGCCGCAGCAACTTTGTGGTTGTACAGCTCGTTGATGCGCCCGACAAACTCACGCGTATAGCGGGCGACGGCTTCGGGCGATTCATCTGCCGCGTTCTGAATGCCCCATTCGGTGATCCAGACCGGCCAGCCCGGCATAACGGCGGCAAAGGCGTTGATCTGATCGTCAATGGAACCCCTCGAACGAAAACGCGGGTTGGATTGTGCCGCGCCGCGTCCGTAAGCATGGATGGCTAGCCCATCGGGGCGGGTATCGGCAGGCATCAATTGCAGCGCCCGCCGGATATACTGTACCCCGACTGCAATATCGCTGACATGTCCGCCAGTGATGACAAATGGTTCGGGGTCGGACGCGCGAATGGCCCGAATAGACTGCGTCAGCAGACTGGCATAGGCTTCCGGCGGGATAGCGGTGGTCGGGTTGTTCGAGTCGTCCATGCCATCCCAGATTTGATAGGCGCATACAATATTCTGTGCCCGGTACTGGGCCGCGATTCGCCCAGCAATCTGGCTAAAGCGCAGCGTCAGTTCGTTCCAGCCGGTGACGTCGCTTCCAGCATAGGTCTGATGATTCAACGCCAGGATCACCTTGATTCCGGCTTGTGCATATTCTTCCAGCACCGGCTGGTACAAGCCGTAGGTGAAGTCGAGGTCGGTGTTTTGATAGCGGGCCGGGTCATCGTCAGCTTTTTCCGGGTTGAATGCAACATCATATTTCAGGCGTACCCATCCGGTTTGCCCCAGCAGCGTTGGCGGCGGCGTGCCCAATGGATGAAAACGATCAAGGTTGACGCCAGTTATGTTGGCTTCGATGGTTCGTTCCGGCAGAGCATGACGCACAGGTGTAAAAAAGTGAGCTGCCGCATACCCTTCTTCGCCGTCACGGGTGCGGACATAAAGCCACTGGCCCTGTTTGCCCAGCTTCTTCAGCGCACTCTGGCAGGGTTCCAGGCTGCGCAGCACATCCCCACGCGACACCAGGCTGATCGGTTCTCCGTCATCCGGTTTGGCCCGTACCCGTACCCGGTCCTCGGTTGGCGAAACGATGAGGGCTGTTTCGGCTTGCTGCGGAAGCGTCGTGTCATCATGGACAGGCTGGTCTGCCGTTTGTGCCTGAGACTCGCCAGCGATGTGCGCAGAGGCGTCATAGATCGTATAAAACCAGGCGGCGGTATGGCCTTCAACCTGATCGGTCAGCCGGACATGCAGCCACTGACCATGAACGCCGATCTTGCGCCGTACTTCATCTGCCGGGTCGAGTGCCTGAATGACGTCCCCCCGTGAGACAAAACCGAGCGATTCGCCGTTAACGGGTTGGGCACGAACGCGAATGCGGTCCGCCGTAGGTGTGATGAACAGCAGGGAGTCCGGTTTGGGTGGGGTGTTACCGGGAGCAGTGTCATTCTGGTAGATGGTGTAGAACCATGCTGCCGTGTAGCCTTCGGTGCCATTTGCCAGCCGGACGCGCAGCCATTGGCCCTGAATGCCTATTTTGCTCTGGAGCTCCGCCGCTGAATCAAGCACCTGAAGGACATCGCCACGCGAAGCGAAGCCGAGAATAGCGCCATCCACCGCCTGCGCACGAATGCGAATGCGGTCCGACGTCGGCGTGACAAAGTATGTTTTCGTGTCTGGTGGGGCTTCGGGAACGGTGGGCTTCTGGTAGATCGTATAAAACCAGGCCGCGGTATAGCCTCGTGCGCCATCGGCCTGCTGCACCTGCAACCACTGGTTTTTGATTCCCAGTTTGCCAACGGCTGTCGAGTAAGGCTCGATCACCTCCAGAATCTGGCCTTCAGAGATCACGCCTATGGTCTCACCGCTGACCGGTTGCTGACGAAGGCGGATGCGGTCTGCGGTTGCCATGATGTAAAATTTGTTGGGGTCGAGTTCGCCGGAATCGGGCGCTTTGCCGTTGGGTGTGCGCACCGGAATGGGGGTGCCTTTGACGATGATATTGCCGTTCAGGTCGCCTTGCAGGTGCCAGTCGCCACGCTGCACGAGGTTCAGCCAGAAATCGCCGCGCACTCGCAGACCGGGCAGATTGTCGCGGATGGCCTGCCGGTCATGCGACTGTTTGCGCAGCTCGGCCACCCGCGTGATTAATTCCGCTTCGCTGAGACCATTGACGCTCACATAGGAGCGCTCCGGCACCCCAAACTGCCGTTCGGCGATGCGCAGGAACCCATCACCCACGCCAAAATGAATGCCGATGTCAAACAGCAGCGCCCATGCCAGTGGGGTGGTCAGGCCGCGTGGCTCGATCGCGACACGTTTGATAGGCTCCCAGTAGTGGGTGGTGGCGACTTCATCCTGAATGTGCTGCATCACAGGCTCGTCGGCAGCGGCGATGAGCAAGTCACGAAATGTCTGGTCACGGCGCAGGCTGGCATCACGTGCCACGATCCGCCCCTGATAGGCTCTGAGCTGGCTGGCGGTGAGTGTGGTCGATTGAGCGACGAACTGGTCGACAATCTGGCGCAGCATGCCGGATGCCAGGGTAAACTGGAAGCGCCCGTAGCTGACAATGCCGCTGTCGATATTCTGGTAAGACGCGTAACCGCTGCCCTCGAAATGGGCGGTAATTCGAAATGCTGCCGCGCGGACGCGGGATTCGTCATTCATGGCTGCTTCTGCCGGATGTGAGTTACTCAAAATAGTATAAACGAGCGTCAGGCTTTGTGCGAAGTTGTCTCCAGGCGCACCCCATCCGCCCCGGTTGCGATGTCGACGGGCGTGCCGTCGGCCTGTTGTATCGCCTCTGTTACAGACGAGCGTGTGGATTCGACGGCCAGTGCGAACATACAGTCCCCGCCACCTGCCCCGGAAATTTTGGCGCCGGTCGCGCCCGCTTCACGGGCAGCAAAAATCAAACGCGCAAGCTGAAGGGTATTAACGCCGAAGCCATCGAGAATGCCCTGATGGATGTTCATCAGATCGCCAAACGCCTGCCAGTTTTCGTGCAGGATGTGGTCGCGTGCCTGTACGCTCATATCGCCGAGCATATGCAGCAAAGTGTGCATAAAGTCTGGCTGGCGATCACGAAGCCTGGCGACGTCACCGATCAGGTTGGTGGTGCTGACTTTGGACCCGCTGTAGCCAATGACAATCGGCAGATGACTATCGGGCAGGCGTTCAATCATATCGCCCCGGTTGACATAATAAACGGTGCCGCCATAAACGGCTGCGGCGACATCGACACCGGAGCCAGTACCCTGTACATCCAGTACAGCCGCGTAGACCAGATCAAAGATTTCGCGCTTGTCGATTTCCAGCTTGAGCTGCTGGGCGGCGGCGACCAGGGTAGCGGCGGCAATGGCCGACGAACTGCCCAGACCAAAGGTGACTTGTGGCCCTTCGGTATCGACGTGAAAGCCACTGGTCACTTTATAACGATCAATGAGCTGTCTGAGCGCTGCCTCGACAAAGGCGGTTTCGCGCCGGTTGCGTGCGCTGACGGCATCCCGTTGAACGCGGTAGGTTTCGCCCTGTTCGCGCAGTTGGGGCGTGCTGATCTCGACAACGGGTTCATCCAGCGGTTCGACAGTCGTGCTAAAGCGCAGGTCAACCGCCGTGACCAGGCATGGTTTGCCATAGACGGCTGCGTGGTCTCCGAACAGAACCAGCTTTCCGGGTGCTGAAGCAGTTATTTTCATGGTTGTGGCGGGTCTCCCTCTGGCAGCGTATCCTGTGGTATTTTAGAGATATTCTTGGATGCACGACAGGCTGGTTTATGCAAAAAGCAACGGCAGTAGCCCATTCTAATCTCGCATTTGTGAAATATTGGGGCAAACGGGATGCTTCTATGAACATCCCCCTGAACAATTCTATCTCCATGAACCTGAGCGCGGCCAGTACCCGCACCACCATTACTTTTGATCGGGACTTTCAGCAAGACCGCGTCCTGCTGGAAGGGCAGCCCGTTTCGGACAAATTCAGCGCACGTGTCAGCCAGCATCTGGACCGGGTACGCACGGTTGCCGGGGTTCAGACATTTGCGCAGGTCGAAACCGCGAATACGTTTCCGGCCAGCACCGGTTTTGCGTCATCCGCATCCGGCTTTGCGGCCCTGTCTCTGGCGGCAGCCGCAGCACTGGGGCTGGATCTGACCGAACGGGAACTGTCCATTCTGGCGCGGCGCGGTTCCGGGTCGGCATGTCGTTCGATCCCTGCTGGCTTTGTTGAATGGCAGGCCGGCACCCAGACCGACGATTCGTTTGCGGTGCAGGTTGCGCCGGCAGATCACTGGGCGATTGTCGACGTGGCGGTGCTGGTGACAGCCGAAGAAAAATCGGTGTCGTCCAGTGACGGGCACATTCTGGCGTTGAACAGCCCCTTCTGGGAAGCACGCGCCGGGATTCTGCCGCAGCGCCTGGACCGGGTGCGCCGCGCCATTCTGGAGCGTGACTTTGCCACATTCGGGCGCGAGATCGAGGCGGAAGCCATGTCGATGCACGCGATTATGCTGACGTCCGAATTTGAGAGTGAACGCGCCTGGCACCCCGGCATTTTCTACTGGACGCCCGGCACACTGCGTTTGCTGATGGCGGCGCAGCAGTGGCGCGAAGATGGCCTCGACGTGTATTTCACGCTGGATGCCGGACCCACGGTGCATCTGATGTGCCCTGCCAGCCAGGAATCGGCGGTGGTCGACGCTGTCCGGTCTGTTGCTGACGAAGACTGGCAGCTGCTCATCAGCCGTCCAGCGCCGGGTGCGCATCTGGTTGAAGCCTGATCGCGCTTGCTACAGCCGTTTTTCGATGACAGCGGCCAGCCGTTGAATGCCTTCGGCGATCTTGTCATTGGCGACGTTGCTGAAGTTCAGCCGCATCGTGTTCCGGTAGCCACCGACGACTGAAAATTCGCCACCGGGGATATAGACGACTTTGTTATCAATGGCTTCCTTGATCATATCCCAGGTGTCGATCTGTTCCGGCAGCGTGACCCAGATAAAGATACCGCCTTCCGGTTCGGTCCAGGTGGCATACTGGCCGAGGTGATTATCCAACGCAGCCAACAGTGTATCCCGCCGCAGATGGTTGGCTGCGTTGAGCTGCGTGAGATGCTCTTCCAGCCAGCCACGACTTAGAAACTCGGTGATGCTGCGCTGAATCAACGTAGAGGTTTCGAGGTCGTGGGCTTCGCGCAGGCGTTCCAGATTCCGGATGACCTCGCTTGGCCCGACGATCCAGCCACAACGGACACCCGGCGCAAGTATTTTCGAGAACGACCCCAGATAAAACACAAAACCATCTGTGTCGTAGCTCTTGATGGGCTGCGGTATGTCGCCGATGAAACGCAGCGGTGAGTAAGGATCATCCTCGACCAGCGGAATACCATAGGTATTGGCAAGCTGCGCGGCACGCTGGCGTTTTTCCGGTGTGATGCTGATGCCCAATGGGTTGTGAAAATCCGGGATGATAATCGCCAGCTTGGGATGTGGCTCCTGTTTGAACGCGGCTTCGAGGGCATCCATATCCGCACCGGTGTCCAGGTCGCTGGGGATCGGGCGTAATGTTGCACCCCTCCCACCGGTGGCATGTTCGATGCCGATGAACGTGACCTGCTCGACCACCGCTGTATCGCCGGGGTTGAGGAACAGCCGCGACATCAGGGTAAGGCCGTGCTGGCAGCCATTGGTGATGAGGATGTTATCTGGTGTGGATTTGACTCCGCGTCGTGTCATGTAGTCCGCAATCCATTCGCGCAGCGGGACGAACTGCGGGCTGTATTGCAAAGCACGGGCACCGTCGCGGCTGACCACTGTATTGACACATTCGTTAAAGCGCTCAACCGGCAGCAACTGGCTGGATGGCAGGCCTGTTGCCAGTGAAATGATGTTCGGGTCTACGGCGTGGGCGAGCAGTTCGCGCAGGACAGATCGCCGGACGTGCGTTGATTCTTCACTGTACGTATAGACAGCGGCCACGTAATTGCTCCTGGTTAATTAAGGGTGTCAGGTTGAACTGCCAACATGAACGAGGACTTCATCGAGCGATTTTTTGGTAATGATCGGGACCTGGGCATCTTCTGCCGGGTAGCCGACGGGTATGACCAGATAAGGTCGTTCATTGACCGGGCGATTGAGTATTTCCGTCAGAAATTTCATCGGGCTTGGGGTGTGGGTCAGGGTCGCCAGGCCCGAAAGATGGAGCGCTGCCAGCAGAATGCCAACCGCGATGCCGACTGATTCTTCGGTGTAGTAATGTTTTATGCGGGCTGTTTCACCCGTATTCGGGTCTGTGTGTTCGCTATAGGCCTGCCGAAAGACGACGATCAGGTAGGGAGCAAGTTCAAGGTGCGGTTTGTGCCAGTCTGTGCCCAGGGGTGCCAGCGCATCTAACCATTCCTGGCTCATGCGCTGTTCGTAACTCAGCTTTTCTTCGGCTTCCGCTGCTGCTCGGATGCGCTGTTTGACATCCGCGTCGCTGACGAGGACAAAGGTCCAGGGCTGCTGGTTCGCGCCGGATGGAGCAGTAGCCGCCGCCGCAATCGCGTTTTCAATCAATTCAAACGGGACCGGCTCTGGCGAAAAATCTCGTACCGTACGCCGGGTCCGGATTTGTGCCAGAAAGGTGCGCGAACGATTAATCTGCTCGGACTCGGACAGGCGTTCAAACGTGAGTGATTGGAAACCCGCAGCAGCTGTCATCGCTATTGCTCCCTGATCGAGTTCCAGATCAGGTCGGCGTCGATGTCTTTGAGGCTGGGGCAGCCGCATAACGCCATCGCCGTGTCCAGTTCTTCCTGTATGATCTCAAGGACTCGGCGCACGCCTTCTTCGCCATCCACGGCCAGCCCCCACATCACTGGACGTCCGATCATGACGGCATTCGCACCGAGCGCCAGCGCTTTGAGCACATCCGTACCACGCCGGATACCGCTATCTAACAGGATCGGCATGGCGTCGCCGATTTCAGCGGCAATCTCCGGAAGGACATCAATGGACGCAGGCACGGTATCGAGCTGGCGGCCCCCATGATTGGAAACCACGATGGCTGCTGCGCCATGATTGTGGGCACGGCGGGCATCATCGGCGCGCAGAATACCCTTCAGGATGATGGGCAGCTTCGTGATCGACCGCAACCATTCCAGGTCCTTCCACGAAAACGAGGGGTCGATCTGGGAACTGAAGTAGGCTGCTACGGATGATGCGCCCGGCAGGGCAATCACCCGGTCCAGTTTGGCATCATACAGGTTCTTGAGTGTCACATTTTCGGGAAGTTTGAATTCGTTGCGGCGGTCACGTTCCCGATTACCTGCCACGACGCCATCCACCGTGACCACCAGCGCCTGATACCCGGCAGCTTCGGCACGTTCGACCAGTTTTTGGGTGATGCTGCGATCCCGGTACACATAAAGCTGAAACCACAATGGCGACTGAGCTGCTTCTGCGATTTCTTCGAGAGAATAGGAACTCAGCGTGCTGATGGTCACCGGGGTGTTATCGGCGCCGCGTGCGATGGCAATATCGGCGTCCGGGTGCGCCATACCGGCGAGTGCCATTGGTGCGACGATGAACGGGCTTGACAAGGTCTTGCCCAGCAGCGTTGTCTCCATATTGCGTTGATCGACATCCACAAGGATGCGAGGTCGCAGCCGGATGCGATCATAGGCGGCGCTGTTTTCGCGGAGGGTGATACTGTCGTCTGATCCACCGGCGAAATAGTCAAATATGGTACGGGTGAGCTTGTCACGGGCAAGCTGTTCATAATCCAGCAAATTGATAGGGGGATGATCTGAAAACATAACTTGTGAACCTGATAGGACTAGGCGCAGGATCAATATTACCTGAATGCCGGATAACGGGCCAATTTCGGGCAGATATTGGATTCATTTCGTTTCGTTGCTTCAGACATGATATAAAATGGGGTAGCCACAGAGTTTCACGCCGACGAGTGAATTGCCTGTATGGATCCTACAAGTCCAAATATGGCCTACCAGAAGCTTGTTGATTTAATACTCCAGCGTCTGGGCCTTCAATTAAATGATCACCGCCTTGCGTCGCTGACGAAGGTGGTAGATGGGCTTGTGTCATCCAGTGTGTCTCTATCGGTAAACCAGCTTTACCAACAATTGGAGACTGCGGATATTTCTACAGTTGTCTGGCAGCAAATTGTCCAGGCACTGACGGTTGGTGAAACCTATTTTTATCGCAACAGCGCGCACGTCAATGCGTTATCGCTTCATGTGCTGCCGGCATTGATCAAGGCGCGGCGGTTGGCAGGGGACAAGCGGCTGCGGCTATGGAGTGCGGGCTGCGCCACCGGTGAAGAACCCTATACCCTGGCGATGATTCTGCACGATGTCCTACCAGACTTTAAGGATTGGTCAATTACCATTCTGGCAACCGATATTAACGAGCGCTATTTGCAGCAGGCGCGCATCGGCCACTATCGCCCACACTCATTTCGCGGCGAAACACCGCCCTGGGTGCAGTCGCGCTGGTTTCGCAAAAGCGGCGATGGCTTTGTCATTGATGCGTCGCTGCGCAGCATGGTGACTTTCATGCCGCTTAATCTGGTGCAGGACAGCTACCCATCGCGCGATAACAACACCACTGATCTTGATCTGGTGTTATGCCGCAATGTCACCATCTATTTTGACCGGGTACAAACCAAGGCGGTAGCAGAACGGTTTTTTCAGACGTTGATTCCGGGTGGATGGCTGATTGTGGGGCATTCTGAGCCGCAGGCTGGCGTTTATGACTGTTTTGTGACCCACCATATCCAGAATGCAATCCTGTATCAGAAACCGGTGCGGGCCGCCCCGGTTACAATGCCTCGTTCAAAAGAACCGGATATTGTGCGCTTGCCCGTTAAACCTCCAGTGCTGGAAGAAAAGGACCATTTCAGCATCTGGACGGATGCGTATCATGCGGCAAACAACGAAGAATGGGACACAGCTATTCGATTATTGAAGATGATCGAAGATGATGTGACGTATCAGAAACAGGTGCAGTATCTGCGGGGTTTGATTTTTATGCACCAGGGTTTCGTGGAAGAAGCCGCTGTCGCGCTGCGATTGAGTATTCACTATGACCCGGATTTTGTGCTGGCGCATTATACGCTGGGCGAACTGCATGACAAAGCGGGTGAACAATTGATGGCTTGCCAGCATTGGCAGACTGCGCAGCGCATTTTGGTGGGACTTGATCCGGAACAAACATTACCCTTTGCTGATGATCTGACCGTTGAAATGCTGAATGGACTGCTCAGTTATCAACTGCGCAAATACTGCTAAGCGAGGAGAGGCGCCATGTCAATTTATGACCGGTTTTCGGAAGCGGAAATCGAAATCCTGAAAGTTCGGGCTGAACGCATTGCGCATGCGGCAGGGGATGATCAGGCGCTGGATACCATCAATGGTCTTTCGGTTTCGGTAAATGACGAGACGTATGTGCTGCCGATTGAAACACTGGCGGCCATCTATGAACAGACGCCGGTCGTGCCTGTCCCCTGTACGCCGGATTATGTTCGCGGTATTGCTAACATACGTGGTCACATTGTCCCGGTCGTGGACCTGGGGGCTCTGCTTCAAATGCCCGTGAGTGCGGGGGCGCAGGCTGCTGCCCTGATCGTTGTGCGCCATCAAGATATAACCCTGGCGTTTCAGGTTGACCAGGTGGGCGATGTGACGGCGGTGGCCAAACATCAGTTGGTTGCCGCACCATTTGGGCAGGGCGACGCTCAGGCTAGATATATACAGGGCATATTAGAAGATGGCGCTGTATTAATCAACGTGGTGGCGCTGCTGGAAGACCCGATGCTGGCCGTTAACGCGCAGCAATAATTGAGGTTGCGTTGTGAATGAATTGTTAAGGTATAAAGTCGATAATTCATATGATAATGAATATTGTTAGACGACGGGCTTGTATGGCATGAGAGCGTGAAGGGGTATGCATGTCCAGCCTGGATGATGATTTGCTCCAAGAACTGCTGCGCACTTTTCGGGCGGAGGCAGCAGATCATTTACAGACGATTAATCAGTCGATCCTAAAACTGGAACGTGTGCCGGATGAAACGCTTCGGGCCACGATCTTGCAGGATGCGTTTCGATCCGCCCACAGCCTGAAAGGGGCGGCGCGCGCTGTCGGTCAGGAAGAGATTGAAATGCTGGCACACGGGCTGGAAAGTGTTTTCCAGCAGGCCCGTGATGCTGGATTGGCGTTGACCCCCGAAATTTGCGATGTGTTGTACGACAGCCTCGACATGATCGAACAACTGCTGCGTGGCCAGCAGGTAGATATCAGCCCGCTGCATATGCGGCTGACGCATACGGTTAACGGTGATGTTCATTCGGCCCCTCCCAAACCTGCCCCGGTCGTAGATGAAAGCCAGCCACCGACTACTGCCGCCAGTGGCGAAACCATTCGCGTGTCTATTCACAAGCTTGATGACCTGATGGCACAGGTGGGTGAGCTGCTCGTTGCGAAGATCAGCACGGACCAGCGATTGGTGGATGCCGACGCTGTGAGCCAGCGGCTTGAGCAGTGGATGAAATCCTGGCGCGACATTCAAACCCAGATGGGTGATCAGATGGATGGGCGTCTGGCCCAGGCATTTGCCCGCCATACCGAACAGACCAGCGGGTTGATTGAGGTATTCCGTCAGCTGGATGAAGGTATTGCGCGTGATGCCGTGCGGCTGGGTATCGTCACGACGAACTTGCAGGATCGGGTGCGCAGTGTGCGCATGATTCCGTTTCAAACGCTGGTGTTTTCACTGGAACGGGCCGTTCGGGATGCCGCCCGCAGCGAACAAAAGTCCGTGCGCTTTAGCGTCGACGGCGGGCATGTCGAGCTGGACAAGAAAGTTCTCGAAGCCCTGAAAGACCCCTTGCTGCATCTCGTGCGCAATGCGGTGGCGCATGGCATAGAACCGGCGGCGGCCCGGTCTGCGGCTGGTAAACCCGCTGATGGACACATTCGCGTTGAGCTGCTACAGCGCGGCAGCGAAGTGCATTTGCTGGTTTGCGATGATGGACGCGGATTCGATGTGGCGGCGCTGCGCGAAGCCTATGTGAAGCGTACGGGTCACCAACCGGACGAACATACCGGTGTTTCTGACCTGACCAGTCTGGCTTTTCTGCCGGGTGTGACCACGGCGCCGGAAGTGACTTCCATTGCCGGACGCGGGGTTGGGCTGGATGTGGTACGGCAAGCGCTGGGCAGTATTCAGGGGCGGATTTCCGTCAGTAGTGTGCCGGGGGAGGGCACGACGATTCATCTGGTGGTGCCGACCTCGCTGGCGATGATGCGCGGGCTGCTGGTGCAGGTGGGTGAGGAGAAGTATGCCCTGCCGCTGTTATCGATTGAGAAGATTGTCGAGCCTGAGTCGGTGTTTACGGTCGCAGGGCGGCGCATGATACGTGTTGATGCGCACCCTTTGCCGGTGGTTTCTCTGGCGCAGTTATTGCAGCGTGCCGTACTTGACGGCACGAATGATCCGCTGGCATTGATCCTCAATGTGGCGGACCAGAGACTGGCGCTGCTGGTTGACGATGTCCTGACCGAGCAGGAGCTGGCCGTGAAGTCGCTGGGATACCCCTTGAATCAGGTGCCTAATGTCATCGGGGCGGCGCTCCTCGGCTCTGGCGAACCGCTGGTCATTTTGAATCCCGCTGATCTGGTCAATGCGGCCCAGCAGGTGCGATCCGATGACGTGCCGGTACAACTAAAACAGGCCGCGCCACGCGAAGTCCAACCAGTGCATGTGCTGGTGGTGGATGATTCCATTACCACGCGCACCCTTGAGAAAAGTATTCTGGAGGCGGCAGGCTATCGCGTGACGACCGCGACCCACGGCAAAGAGGCGCTCAAACGGCTGGCGGATTGGGATGATATTCGTATGATTGTGGCGGATGTGGAAATGCCGCAGATGGATGGCATTGCGCTGGTGAAATCAGTGCGGCGGTCGCCGAATTTTCGCCGTCTGCCGATCATTCTGGTCACATCACTGGAAAGCAAGGCCGATCGTGAACGGGGTATGGCGGCTGGGGCGAATGCCTATATTATCAAGCGCGGTTTTGATCAGGCCGAATTATTGACGACGGTTCAGCAGTTACTGTAGGAAGATGGTATCGATGTATAAAGTTCTTATTGCGGATGATAGCCCCACAGCCCGGCAGGCGCTGTCCCTTATTTTACGCCGCGCGGGTGATATGCAGGTTGTGGGCGAAGCTGCTAGCGGGCGTGAGGCTGTTCGGCTCACCGAAGAACTGCGGCCCGATGTCATACTGATGGACATCACCATGCCGGAAATGGATGGTTTACAGGCGACCGGCGAGATCATGCATCTGGCGCCGACGCCGATTGTTGTGGTTAGCGGGTCACTGGATGGCCGGGAAACCGAAATTGCGTTTCAGGCTATCCGGGCTGGCGCTCTGACCGTGCTGCCGAAACCATCGGGGCCAGGAACGGCGCGGTTTGATGCTGAGGCGACGAAGCTTATCAATACGGTGCGGGCTATGGCAGGGGTATCGGTGATCCATCACTGGCGAAAGCGCACACCCACGCCGAAATCGTCCAAAGAGACGATGCACGCGCATACCCGGCCAGAAATTGTCGGGATTGTTTCCTCAACGGGCGGCCCGGCGGCACTCAGCGAGATTCTTAGCCGTCTGCCCGCACATTTCCCGCTGCCGGTAGTTGTGGTGCAGCATATTGCGCCGGACTTCCTGCCTTCGCTCATCAAGTGGTTGGGCAGTATCTCATCGTTGGCCGTCCACGCGGCTGAACCCGGGACCAGGCCAGTGCCTGGAACAGTCTATGTAGCGCCGGGGCACGCGCACTTGTGTGTGGATTCGATGCGGCGATTTGTGCTGGATACCGAAACCCCCGGACGTCATGTGCCTTCTGGCGACGTTCTGTTTGAATCCGTTGCCAAATGTTATGGGGCGAAAGCCATTGGGGTTGTGCTAACCGGTATGGGAGATGATGGCGCACGCGGCTTACGAATGATGTATGATACGGGTGCATTCACTATCGCCCAGGATGAAGAATCTTCGGCGGTTTATGGGATGCCCTGTGAAGCTGTTACACGCGGTGCTGCCTGTAAGGTACTGCCGGTCACTGAAATTGCCGACGCGCTAATGAAATTAACGCGAGTGGAGGAAAAGTATTTGTGAATTCGATAGTTGTTATTGAAGACAGCCCTACTCAGGCGCAGCAAATCGCTATTCAATTGACCGGCCTGGGACTGGAGGTGCACGTCGCATACGATGGGCCCGAAGGTCTGCAACTGGTTGACGACGTGACACCAAGCGCGATTGTGCTGGATGTGAATTTACCAACGATGAACGGCTTTCAGGTATGCAGACGCCTGAAACGTGACGAAACCCTGGCCCACATTCCGGTCATTATGCTGACCTCGTCTGACGGGTCGGAAGATATTTTACAGGGCTTGGACATGGGGGCGACGGATTACATCCCCAAAGATGCTTATGCGCCGGATAATCTCACTGCTACCCTGCGGGCATTGGGCCTGATCACCTAATCACGGAAGTAAGATGATTTCGACCGTTATCCTGGTACACGCCGAGTTTGACATCGCGCGCGGTTGTAAAATGCTGCGGACACACGTCGCCTCGCAGCACTGGAAGCCTGCTATAGCGGCACGTGGGACCGCTATCCTGACTGCCATGGGTGACCTGATCCTGAGTTCTCGGTCAAGCGATCTGGTTGCTGTGAACCTGACCATCCACAACACTGGGCAGGACCCGAATATTCAAATGACCTGCCACCTGTACTTGCCGCACATTCATACGCCGCAGGTGGAAGCTATTATTCAGCGTATGCGCCGGGCAAGTGATCATCTGGACCTGTACGAAACTGCCGGTAATGTCGAGATTTCTGCCCGTTTGGATGTGAAGTAGGTCGTTATGGCAACGCGTGATGACCAGTTTTTATGCTGCCGGGTTGGCCGCGAATGGTATGGCCTGGCGGTGGCAAACGTGGTGGAAGTCCTGCATTTTGTGGCGCTCCATGATGTACCGGTCGCCAGCCCACACGTGCTTGGGCTGATGACCTTGCGCGATGTGGTGATGCCTGTCATCGACCTGCGCATCCTGTTTGCGGTCGACCAACCATCGTACGGTCTGGATACGCCGATCATCGCGACTACCACCGAACAGGGGCCAGTTGGGGTTGTCGTCGATGATGTGGACGACGTGCAGACGGCGATTGATGTGTCGAAGCAGGCGACGCGGGAATCACCTTTTATATGGGGGACAGCGCGCACGGGCGAACGCCTGCTGATGTTGCTCGATGTGTCGCGGTTACGTGAATCCGCACACGCTTAGCTACTCCGGTTCAGCCTGATCCCAGGAGCAGTGACGCCATAAGAGGCACGATGTCGGCCAGGGTGCGGAAATCGTGCGCAAACGACATTTTTTGTTTGCCAATAATAACCGTCGGGACATCATTTTCGGTGTGTTTGCGGTTGCCGATTTCTTCCATGTTGCCATGATCGCTGGTGATAATGACCAACCCCTCGTCATCGTCCCATGTATCAAGAACCCCCGTCATGACCCCGTCGAACAGCTCCAGCAGGGCAACCCCTTCTTCGACCGTGCCGCGATGCCCGGTGATGTCGGTAAACCAGTGCGAGAAGAACGCAAAATCGTACTGGCGCGACAATTCGACCAGTTTGACACCGGCCTCGTGACGACTGTAGACCGGGGTGTCATCATAGCCAAGCTGTGATCGCCATGCTTCACCGGTCCAGTCGCCTGCCAGTGCCTGCCCTTTGTAAACCGCCTGATCATCAAAAATGGTGACACCCGCTTCATAAGCGGCCTGCTGGTAGCTGGAGCGCAGATTCTTGCCGCGATTGGTGGCGCGATGCCAGCCCGGTGGATAGGCTTCGAGCAGGGCGGCAGTTTTGCCATGCGCAACCACCTGCTTGAAAAAGTTATCTTCTGCCAGCAAATCGCGGATTGCCTGATTGGGCTTGGGGCCGTAGTGTTCGCCGATGATGTGCGGGATGTTTTGGCCGGTCAGGATGGCGGCTTGTCCGCTGCCACTTTGCGGCCTGCCCGGAATACCCATGCGCGGGTCAGTCGGCACGAACAGTGCGCGCTCGCTGATCTGGCAGCCTGTTTCAGCCAGCCAGTGATGCCCGTTGGCAAGCTCAAACAGCGTGGGTGTATGGGCAGCAGCAAATGGATTGACCGTCGGATCATTGGCACCCAGGCCAATGCCGTCCAGAAAAATCATGAGAATGTGCATCAGGAAGCCGTGTTAGGTCCGGGTAAAAGGGCAAATATCTTATCACGCGGGGGTAGCGAATGAGAACGCCAGACTTCCTGCCCGCTCCGATCGAACAGGACAAATTCCGGCGTGAAATCAAACTCAAAGTTCTGCCGCAGTTCACGGCCAAATTCTGTATGGATGTCGATGCGGAGGATGTTGTAGTCTTCCTCGATTTCGGATACCAGCAAATCGACTGCCGGGCGCAGGGCCAGGCAACTGGCACAATAATTGCTGAAGAATTCGATGAACGTGGGGCGTCCGTTTTGTAAAGCCATCTGCGCCGCATCGACGGAGTCGATGTCGCTTTTGCCGGGGCGCAGCAGGAAATTACCGGCGACCACCAGAACCAGCAGCAGCACCATTGCGCTTGCCATCACGCGCCGGTCTGCATTATAGCGTCGCAAAAGAATGAGGCTGGCAACCAGCACACTCAGGCTGATGATGACGTATGAATACTGGTTAAACAGGTTCTCCATCGTACCGTCCTCCATAGCACACAGCATACCCCGAAAGGTCAGGGGCGTAAAGTGAGTGATAATGCGGAGTCGTTAGCGCGACCTGAGGTGGTGCAGCAGAAAGGGATTGGTGGTGCGTTCGCGTCCGATGGTCGTCGGCTGCATGTGGCCGGGCAACACATGGACAGAATCACCCAACGGCATAATGACGTCGAAGATTGATTGCATGAGCGTCTCGTGATCTCCAAACGGCAGATCGCTGCGGCCTACGCTGCTTTGAAACAAACAGTCGCCGCCGAACAATATCTGCTGCTCACGCATGAAAAAGCAGACATGATCCGGCGCATGACCGGGTGTAAATAACGTTTCCAGCCGGATATTGCCGATTTCGATGGTGGTTGACTTGTCTGTCAACAACTGGTCGGGCTGCGGAATAGGGGGGAACAACTGCTCGATATAATCGTCCGCGGTCCCGGCGATCTGCGGCGTGGCCTCGTGAATGGCAAATGGCGCGCCCGTCTGCTGTTTAAGCGCCCCACACGCCAGCACATGGTCGTAATGGCCGTGCGTCGCCATGATGGCTTTGATCTGCCAGCCGGCTTCATCCGCGGTTTGCAGGAGCAAATCGGCATTGTCTACCGGGTCGATGACGACCGCCAATTGGGTGTCGGTATCGCCGACAATGTAAGCGTTGGTGCTGGCGACACCGAGGGTCAGAACCTTGATTTCAATGGTCACGATGCGATGACCTCCGGGGTGGCTTTCTGGCGACGCAGGATCAGGTCCACCATTGTGCGCAGCTCGTGCATTTTCAGCAGGATGGCGACAATGAGGAAGACAGCGAGACCCGCAGCAGCTTCGAGCGTAACCAGTGCGACATCGAAGATGATGCCCCTGTTGGCCAAACCGAGCCTGTCCCACGCCATGTTGACGATCAAAAAGGCCGGGATCATCGCTAGACTGGCAGCCAGGGTCTTGAGTGTAGTACGGGTCAGCATATCCTCATTGATGCCTTGCCAGCGCCGGCGCAAAATCCACAGCAGGCTGGTTACCTCAAAAGCGACGCCGAGCGAATTTGCCAGCGCCAGTCCGCCGACATTCCCGGTGACCGGTTGCAGACTCAGGAAGGGATATTGCGCGGCGATCAGATTATAAAATCCGGCAGATTCGGCAGCCTGAAAATCGCTGAGGACAAACGAGCCAATCAGGTTGATGGTGGCACCACCCAGCGCGGCCCACAGAGGGGTGAGGGTGTCTTTGTCGGCATAGAAGCTGCGGGCGACGACCTCCAGCGCGGAATGGACGACCAGCCCCAGCGCGAAGAATTGCAGCGTGCTGTAGACCAGCGCAGACGCCGATGCGTCGAAAGCGCCGCGTTCCAGCAGCTTGATGAGCGGCTGACCGACGAAGATTAAGCCGATGGCCGACGGGATACTGGCAATCATGATAAAGCGCAACGCGCCGGACATGGCGTCCCGCTTGCCATCACGGTCATCCAGTTCGCTGAGCGCCGCCAGTGTCGGGAAGATGACGGTGCCCATCGCTGTACCGATGAGCGTTTGCGGAATCTGCATCAGCCGCCAGCCCCAGTTCAGCGCGCTGACTGAACCCGCACCCATACGGGAAGCGATGTTGTTCATCACGATGAAGTTGATGCTGAAAACGCCCAGACCGGCGATGCGGGGCAGCATCAGGCGGATAATGCGCCAGAGCGTGGGGTCTCGGAAACCCGCTTTGGGCCACCAGCGGGCGCGAAAGCGAATGAGGCCAGGAACCTGAATGCCAAAGTGCATCGCTGCGCCCAACACCGCGCCGAGAGCAATGCCGTTGACGCCGAACGGGCCAATCAGGAAGATGACTCCGATCAGGATGCCGACATCAAACATGATGGGGGCCAGCGCCGGTAACAGAAAATGATTGTGGCTTTGCAGGATGCCCATCGAAATGCCGCTGACGGAGAAGATCAGCGTGGTCAGCAGCAGGATGCGCATAAGCTCGACCGTCTGCGCCTGACTCGCCACGTCGAAGCCCGGGGCGGCGACATTGGCTACCAGCCATGGGGCAGCGATGAAGGCAATGATGCTAACCGTCAGAGTGGCCAGAAAGATGGTGTTAATCACATGGGTCGCTGTGCGCCATGCACCCTCAAGATCGCTGCGGGCCAGAAAGCCGCTGAAGATCGGGATGAAGGCGTGGGCCAGTGCACCCCCGGCAATCAGGGTGAAGATCAGTTCGGGGATGCTGTTGGCGACGACGAACGCGTCCCATTCCTGGCTGAGCCCGAATACCTGCGCAATGACGACAGTCTGTACCAGGCTGATTGCTTTGGCGATGCCAAACGCGATCATCACCACCAGGGTGGACCGGGCCAGCTTGCTATTGCGATCTGCATCGACTGATGGGTTTGCCATCGATAGGTTGACCCCTATGCGTTGAGCGAATCCAGTGCTTCACGGGCATCGGCATACAGATAGTTATGTTGCAGCGCCCGGTTGAATGCCTGACGCGCGCCGGAAAGATCGCCTCTGGCTTCGAGGACGCGCCCCTGCCAGTAATATGTTTCTTCGACGTATTGAGCGCCGTTGGTCAGGTTGATGTCGACCAGTGCCATCACGTCATCGTAGCGCCCGGCGTTGAAGTAAGCCTCGAACGGGCCGAACTGATACCAGATGATGCGCCAGGGCAGGGTGCCATCGCGCCGGGCCAGGTCATAGGCATCGGCGGCTTCTTCATAACGCCCCAACCGGGTGAGGGATGTACCCATGTTGAACAGGGCAAATGTATCACGCGGGTTGGCGCGGGCTTCTTTTTGTGCCACTTCCAGCGCCAGTTTAGCGGCGCGTTCCGGGTCTGCCCGTTCGCCCAGAATTTCGCGAACATCCCCTTCGCGGTCGGGCGGGTAGATCACGATGAATGTGCGATTGAAGTGTTTCCAGTTGCGGTCCAGATCGACATAGGTTTCGGCGAGACCTTCACCGCCGCCAATGCCGAGGTAGCTGTCATACAGGTACATGACGTCCTGAAGATCATCATAAGCGACCACCGTCTGATAGTGGCCCAGCCAATCATAACCTTCGGGCATATAACCGGTTTCGATAATGACCGGGATTTCGGCGGCGATAAACTGCTTGAGCATGGTGAGGTCGCCCCCCAGCCGGTTGATCGCGCGCAGGTCGCTGTTTTCGTTCACAAACCCGACCATTTCGTGCGGGCTCACATTTTTGTCTTCACGATCCGGCTTCAGCAGTTGGGCGGCATAACTCTGGTCGCGCTGCCAGCCATAATAGCTGAGGGCCATCGTGATATTGGCGGGGCCGCAGTTGTTCCAGCTTTGTTGGGTGTGCACGAAACCGAACATGCGCGCAGAAGCTGGTAAGCTCGGAATCGAGATGGCCTGCGCATCGCTGTTGACTGACGCATTGTTTGTCGTTTCAGGGGTGGATTCAACGACCGGCGTTGCTGTCGGCGGTAATTGGGTCGGTGTCGCGGAGGGTGCCACCGTCGGTGTTGCGGTTTGCGTGATGGTGGCGCTGGGTTCAACCTGAATAATCGCAGCGGCCTCTGTGGGTTCGCTGGTTGGAACGGTCGTGCTTGTAGGCAGTTCGAGTGGTGCGGAAAGCAGGTCGTCGGGCGAGATGTCACTATCCGCCGGCATCGCGGTGGGCAGGGTGCCACCCTGCGGCGTTGGGGCCATAAAGGCACGCATAAACGGTAACTGGTCGATGACACGCTGCTGCTGGGCTGGCAATAACACGCTGCGGAAGACAACGACTGCGCCGATGCTGCCGACAATCGCCATAACGAACAGGCCGAGTATGATCCACAGCAGAATTTTGGGTGGCGGCGCAACCCCTTCGTGTCGGGGTTCGACATCGGGTTCCGGGCGTGTGAATTGTTCAGACATTAATCAACTACTCCAACCACACCTAACAATAAAGCGATTAGTTTGCCACATCATGAGTGACAATGCACGGGAGTTAACTTACGATTACCCAACGATTGAAGGGCATTATAGCGGGCAGGCTCTGGATTGCGATAGGGCATGTTGATAGAATGTTTAGCGTTTTGCAGGGTATATCAGGGTTATAGTGGTTAACATACTCATGGGGTATGTTTCGGAGTAAATCGTCCTTATGCGCAAGTATCGCAATCGAATCATCGCTGGTTTTGCCATTGGTTTTGTCATTTATGTGGCACTTTTGCTGTTTGCTGATGCCGAGGGGTTGACCGAGGATATGATCGGTCAGCTGCAGGCATATCCCTGGCTGTTGATTGTGCCTGTGATTTTACAGAAGTTCGTTTCCTGGTTTTTTCGGTTTCTGGAATGGCAGTATTTTCTCGGTGTCATCGGTGCCCGCGACAAAATCAGCATGTTTGACAGCGCAGTGCTATTTGTCGCTGGCTTTTCGATGGCGGTCAGCCCCGGCAAAGTGGCGGAAATGCTGAAGACGGTTGTGCTGAAGGCCAAAACCGGTGTGGCGATTGCGACCAGCGCGCCGGTTGTGATCGCGGAACGAGTGGTGGATGGCCTGGCGGTGATTATCCTGGCGGTGATTGCACTATTGATCGCCGGTGATCAGATCGAACTGGGGCCGTATCGTTCGCTGGTGCTGCTGTCTGCCGGGCTGCTCGGCGTGGGGTTGATCGTGGTGCAGGTACGTCCGCTGGCCCATTTTGCGCTTGATCTCATTGGGCGGCTGCCGCTTGTCTCGCGGGTGCATGGCTGGCTGGCGAATTTCTACGAAAGCAGCTACGAAATTTTCAAGCTGAAACACATCATTCCGACAACAGGGCTTGGTGTAATTGCCTCGTTTGCGGATAGCATCGGCTTTGTGGTTATTCTGGCTGGGTTTGGCATGGAAGTGACATGGCTGCTGTTTCTGCAAGCACTGGTGATTATCTGCCTGGCATCGGCTATCGGCGCTTTGAGTGGGGTTCCGAACGGGGCGGGCATCACCGAAATTTCGGTCAGTGCCATGCTATTAATTATCGTCGCTCCTTACAACCCGGTTGTAACCCCTGCGGTTGCTGCGGCTGCCGCTGTGGTGGAAGGGTTTATCCACAAGTGGTTCCGCGTGTTGGTGGGCCTGTTGGTAGCGGCGGTTTTCCGTGACCGGCTATTCACGCCAGAAATCGAGGCGACTATCGCAGAAGTGGAACGGGCGCGCCAGCAGAGCCGGGCGGAACTGAACACCGAGGTCAGCAACGCATGAATGAAACCAAGTGGAAAGTCGACCTGCACAGCCATACGCTGTGGTCGAAGGACTGCGTGACACGCTTTGAGACGATCCTGCGGCTGTGTGAGCAGCGCGGCATCGATCGTATCGCGATCACCGATCACAACACGGCGGACGGCGCCCTGGCGATGCAAGCGCTTGCGCCGGACCGGGTGATTGTGGGTGAAGAGATTATGACGACACAGGGTGAACTGCTGGCGTATTTTGTGCGCGAGACGATCCCCGCTGGTCTGACACCGGAAGAAACGATTCGCCAGTTGCGCAATCAGGGGGCGGTCATCAGTGTGTCACATCCGTTTGACCGTCTGCGCAAGGGGGCATGGCAGCCGGATGATTTGTCGCGGATTATGGACAAGGTGGACGCGATTGAAATTTTTAATGCCCGCTGTATGTTCGCGTCAGACAATGACAAAGCCATTGATTTTGCCCGCCAGCACGGGTTAACGGGCACCACCGGGTCCGACGCACATATTCGCCCCGAATATGGCCGTGCCATGACGCAGCTGCGGCCCTTTGCCAATGACCCGGAAGATTTCCTCGATGCCCTGCAAAGCGCAACCTATATTCAGCGCCTGAGCGGACATTATGTTCATTTCGGCAGCAAAGCCGCCAAGTGGGCGAAAAAACTGGGTCTGCAAAAACGCATGTGGCCCGGTGGATAGGGGCTGAGTAGGGGCTTATCTGGCCGCCTGAATCAGCTCGTCATGGGCTGCGGCGAGGATCGTGCCGCCGATGTCTGCGGCCAGACCCGGATCATCGTTATTTTCAATGATCACGGCTGTGGCGATGCCGCGTCTGCCGGGCAGCGTCGCAAAGCCGATAAACCACGACTGGGTTTCATCCCCTGAATAAGACAATGTGACATGCCCACCGATATCGATGCCGGGTCGGGCAGCGTTTAGTGCGGCCCCGTTCACGACCGTGTTGCGCATCAGGTCCTGAAGCTGGCGGGCGGTTTGTTCCGTGGTAAAAGGAATGGTCGGATACGTGGTCTGGTTGGGTGTCCAGTTGCTGGCGTCTGGTGGGCGGGTGGCGAGCAGGGCACGCGGCTGCGGGGCATTGCCGTCATTGATGATGCCAGCCGCCATGACCGCCATTTGCAGCGGGGTCACTGTCAGCTGGGCCTGACCGAGTGCGACCTCCGCCAATGAATGCGGTTCGACGCCAGCTGGCAGGTTGACCGGTGGGTTCAATGGTGCGCTCTCGAAGCCGGGCAGGGTTACCCGATTGCTGGTCGAAAAGAAACGCAGCGAATCCTGGACAGATTGCTCTGGCAGGTCCTGGGTTAGTTGGACAAATGGAGCCGGGCAGGCAAAGGCGTAAGCATCACGCAGGGACAGTTCGAGCGCTGGCAGCCGCAGCGCGCAGGTGATCGTCAGGTCGTTGATGGTTACCGGGGCCGTGGCATTGGCGGTCGTGCTGGCGAGGAGGTTGCTGTCGGTTGCCAGCGCCAGCGCCATCAGCGGCGTTTCCAGGGTGCCGCCGGGCTGGTACTGACCTTGCAGCACACGATTGAAGAATGGCTTGTCTGCCGAGGCAACGAGCAATTCCCAGTTCTGATCGAGTGTGTTGGGATCGAATGTTGGCAGGCTGATGAGGCCGAGAACCTCGCCGCTGGGTACTGCCAGCACCACCGCCGCGCCGACATAGCCGTCCATGCTGGCTTGCAGCGCCTGCTGGATCTGAAGATCAAGGCTGAGCTGAATATCCGAACCGACCTGGGGCTGATGCAGCGCATTCTGGAGCAACTGCTCGACCACACTCTGTTCTGCGTTGTCGCCGCGAATAATCGGATTATAAGCCGATTCTGCACCGCTGACACCGTAACGCAAGCTGCTATAACCCAGAATACTGCTGGTTTCCGGGTAAAAATATTCACGGGTGACACGGTTATTCTCATCAACCACTGAGATGGCGAGCTGGTCACCGCTGCGGTCGAAGATGCCGCCGCGCCGGATGGCTGCTTCGGCTTCGACCAGACGGGGGTTGTCTTCACGCTCCAGGATGGTGCCGGGTCCAATCGTTGCCCAGTAGGCGGCTGCAAGGGTAATGATGCCAAATATGATGAATACCGCGGTGACTAAACGGTTGATTTCGCGCGTAAGCATCATCGCGTTTTGTCCTCGGTGCTGGACAACCGCAGCAGGATGCCGACCATGATAAACGTGATAAGCAGCGAACTGCCGCCATAACTCATGAAGGGCAGGGTAACGCCGGTGAGCGGGATAAGCTTGAGGACGCCAGCCATGATCAGGATGCTCTGGGTGGCGATCAACATGCTGAGGCCAACGGCGAGCATGGCCTGAAACGGCTGTGCGTGCCGGGTGATGGCGATTTGCAGGCCGCGAATGACCAGTGTGACGATGCAGGCGATCAGGCTAACGATACCGAGCAGGCCCCATTCCTCCGCAAGTGCAGCCAGGATGAAGTCGGAATGTACGACGGGTATGTAATTGGGCAGCCCCTGACCCAGACCTTGCCCAAAGATGCCCCCGGCAGCGAAAGCCATCAGGCTTTGTACGATCTGGTAAGCGCGACCATCGGATTCTGGCCAGGGGTTCAGCCAGATGTCGACTCGCAGTTGTACAACACTGAACAGGTGATAGGCGGCGAAACCCGCCACAGCGATGAGTACGGCTCCGCTAAGAAGGATCCAAACCGAACCGCTGGCGACATACAGCAGGATGAGGAAAACGACAAAAAACAGGATGGCGGTGCCCAGATCCCGCTGCCAGATGAGGATCACAATGGAGATTCCCCACATCAACAGGATAGGGCCAAAAACGCGCGGCGACAATATCAGAATGCGCTGCCGGATGCTGAGACCTTCGGCACGCAGCGCTGGGTACTGCTCCGCCAGATAGCTGGCCAGAAAGCCAACCAGAATAATTTTGAGTGCCTCGGATGGTTGAAAGTAGATCGAGCCTGCGCCGAGCCAGAGCTGTGGCGCACCGCTGAGGCCCGATGGATTGCGGCCCAGAATAATCGTGGCGATGAGCAGCAGCAGCCCGGCGAACAGCAGAATATAGCGATACGTCCTGAGCCAGCGGATGCCGTAGGGCAGGCAGGCGGTCAGCAGCAAGGCGATGGTACCTGCGATGAGCCAGAGTGATTGACGGTCGGCAAAGCCGGGGGCAAGCCGGTCGATGATGACTAGTCCCCAGCCGGACAGGAACATGGTGATTGGAAAGATGATGGGGTCGCGGTCGGGCAAGCTGCGGTTCAGCCAGCGATGACCAACCCAGGCGCAGGCCAGCCAGACCAGCATGTGGGTCCAGTGGGTGAAATTCCAGCGATTGTTAATGACCGCCAGTGCCAGAAAGTTTGCCACCAAAAAAACGGCCCCAATCAGCAGCAAAACACGTTCGGTCAGGCTGGTGGTCTGCCGGGGTTGTTGGGCGTTATGGACAGCTATCACGATTATTCGGCAAAGCGGCGCTGGATAATGAGGCCAATGCGCTCGAATACCTCGTCCGGCACCTGAGCGCGCTCCGCCATGATTGCTGAATCCAGTACGGTGTGGGCTTCGCTGGTCATGTTGACGTCAAGTTTTTCGATGGCTTCGGCCAGTGCCTGCTGGACCACCGCGACGTTGTGGTGCATGGTTGCGATGACTGCTTCGGCTGTCACCGGTTTTTCTGTCGTGTGCCAGACATCATAGTCTGTGATGTGCGCCAGACTGGCATAGGCGATTTCGGCTTCACGCGCCAGAAACGCTTCGGGGCAGGCCGTCATGCCGATGATGCTGCATCCCCACTGGCGGTAAATATGGCTTTCGCCGCGTGTGCTAAAGCGTGGTCCTTCGATAATGATGAAGGTGCCCGTTTTGTGGATAGTGCCGCCGACGGTCTCTACAGCGGTCGCCAGCAGGTCGCGCAGGGCATTGCAGAACGGGTCCGCGACGGAAACATGGGCCACCAACCCCTGATCAAAAAACGACAGGCCTCTGTCCAGCCGCGTATGATCGAAAATCTGGTCTGGAACGACAATATGGCCGGGGGCATAGTCTTCCTTGAGCGACCCGCACGCGTTCACGGATACGATGAAGCGTACACCAAGTGACTTGAGCGCGTAAATATTGGCGCGGTAGGGCACCGTGCTGGGGCTGTGGACATGGCCGACGCCGTGCCTGGGCAAGAAGGCAACCCGCTTGCCGCGCAAGGTGCCAATAACAATATCGGCACTTGGTGCGCCAAATGGCGTATTAATCGACACCGTTGTCCGGTCACTAATTTCCTGCATCTCGTACAGGCCGGTTCCGCCGATTACCCCAATACTCACTTGTTCGGTCATGGCTCTTACTCCTAACGTTCGAGTTCCAGGCGGAAACGCAGACTTCCAATACCAATAATATCACCATCCGTCACGATCACCGGCTGCGAAATCATCACTTCGTTCAGGGTGGTACCGTTGCGGCTGTTCCGGTCTTCGAGCCACCACTGGCTGTTGCGCAGTGCCACGATCGCGTGTTCGCTGCTGGCAAATGAATCATCAAGGGTGATTGTATTGGTTGGGGAACGTCCCAGGCTCGTCAGTTGAACCAGCGGGAACTGCGCGCCGGTGGCGACATAACCGCCGTCGACTTCGTGCAGGGCGACCAGCTGCCCATAGATGCGGCGGCTGGCTTCAAGGTCAATAACGGTGTGGCGATAGTCACGCCACAGGATGACAAAAATCGCGGCCAGTAACAGGAGGAGGACAATACCTGATATAACGCGCAAGGCAAGCAGAATGATCTCAGTATCCATGGCGTCAGCGCCTAAACGCGGTTAATGGCGTCGGTTTCATCGAGCTGATCTGGGTCATCTTCCATATAGACAATGGCTGTTTCACCTATGCGGATGACGTCCCCTGCGCGGAGTTGATGTTCGCGGATGCGCACCTCATTGACGTAGGTCCCGCTGTTGCTATCCGTATCAAAGATGGCGTAATGTCCGAACCGCAGTCTGATCTGAGCGTGGGCCCGCGAAACATAGGCGTCATCCAGAACAAGATCGTTGGTTCCGGCACGCCCGATATAGACAATGTCTTTGTCCAGAGGAATAGCCCGATGCCCACTGATAATCAACTGCGGGTTGAGTGGGCGCGGGTGATGGTCGGCTGGCTCAATCGGATGGAGCGCTGCGGTCTGTGCGCTGGATGATTGCAAGTGATTGGCGGTGACGATAACTTGCGCCGGGCTGAGCTGTCGCGCTGGTAAAAACTGAACCTGTGGCCGGTTTTTGAGCCGGTAGTCTGCGCTGGCGGCGAGTTCGACAATCTGATCGGCCAGGATTTGCGCCAGGGCCGGGTAACGTTCGTTTAATTGCTGTAGAACCTGCGTGTTGAGCTGGATGACGTAGTTATCAGGGGCGAGGGGACGGGTATCCCCATCATCTGCTAATTCAAGGCCATCCTCGACAGCCCGAACGAGTTGCAGAGCGATGTCGTGCGCCTGAAGCCGCTTCCCGAAAAAGTGGGCGAAAAGTCCCTCTGTAATCGTCTCGAGGCGCGTTTCGAGTTGTGCCATCATTCTTTCGTTCATCTGGCGCATTATAGCCCACCCGCAAAACCCCTTCAATGCGCAAACATAAAAATCAGACACCGCGTTGGGTAAGCGGTGCCTGACAGTCAGTTAGGGATTGATGGGGTTCAGATTAGCGTTTAGACGCCAGCACTCAAGACGAATGCCGGATCATCCGGGACGTGATCCGCCCAGATTGACGAGATTTCGACGGTCACATCTTCCGAATCCCGCAGATTGTCCAGCCATTGTGTAAACGCACGCGTTTTGGCGGTATCAAGCTGCTGGTCGGTCACGGTGCGGTTTTCGCGGGCATGCACCTGAATGATGTGCCAGCCAAACTCGGATTCCACAGGGCCTGTCAGCGTGCCAATTTCGGCATTGGCAGCCGCTTCGGAGAAGGGGCCAACGAAATCTGTCACTGCGGCCCAGCCCAGTTCGCCACCATTCGCGCCGCTGCCTGTATCCGTCGATTCTGCGGCGGCCAGCGCCACAAAGGATTCGCCGGCTTCGAGCGCTGCCATGATTTCCTGCGCTTCTTCCTCGGTGTTGACCAGAATATGACGTGCATTCACATGCGGCAGTTCGTTGGTGAGGTCACTCACTTCTTCGGCCAGTGCTTCGCGCAGTGCCAGGGTTTCAAAATAGCTGGTGAGCTGCTGGCGGCTGATGCGGGCGCTGCTGGTGATGCGGCTATAGAAGTCTTCGCGCAGCGTGGTGAATTCTTCCGCCTGCTCCTCCGCCGTCAATGTGGGGGTGGGGGGCACAGGCGTGAATGTCGGGACCGCATCGGTTTCGTCGGTCGCTTCGGCGGTGGCTTCCTCAGTCGCTTCTTCGGTCGCCTCGCTGGTTGGTGTGAGGGTTGGGGCAGGCGAGGGCGTCGGCGAAACAAACGGGGTCGGCGTGATGGTTGGCTCAACTGTTGCTGTTTCTTCGGCAGTTGCATCGGCCTGCAAGTCCGGGTTATAACCGAGGAAATCCTCAATCACCCGATCAATATCTTCCTGGCTGACGCTAATGTCCATGGCTTCGGCCTGCTGCCGGACAAGCAGGTTGTCGACCATCGTATTGACGACCGAATTGCCTAGCTGATCCGGAATTTGGACCTGCGACAACCACGTGCGCAGCGGCTCCTGCCCGGCAAACTGATTCGGGTCCAGCCCGCTGGCAGAGAGATTGGCAACAAAATTATTGATCTGAAGGTTGAGCAGCGCACGCTCCAGACGAACACGATCCTGAAACTCCGAAACGGTGATGGTATCGTCATTCACGGTTGCCACGACCTGGTTCGGGTTAACGAATAGTTCGACAATAATGGCCAATGCCAGAATCAGGATCACCACGCCAACCGCGACACCGGTCCCAATCAGGATATAGCGCTGAACTTCAGATTCGCGCTCGGCCCGCGATTTCCGCACACGACCCTGTTCCGGATCGCTCGGCGCAGCGGGTTTTTGTTTAGGAAGGCCGGTAGTTTGCCTTCGTTTTGCCATGTTCGTACGCTCCTCGTCCTGAAATAACCATAAAACAGGGCATAGTGTGATTGCACCATGCCCTATGGTCTAAGTCATTTATATGTCAGTCGCTCTAGTCGGTGACGTTGATAAATGGCAGCAGCGCCAGGTGCCGCGCACGCTTGATTTCGCGGGCGAGGTTGCGCTGGCAGCGCGCACAATTGCCGGTCTGGCGGCGTGGACGGATCTTCCCGGCTTCGGTGATGAACCGCTGCAACGTGTCGACGTCCTTGTAGTCGAAGCATTTGCCATCCGGGCAGTACTCTGTCTGGCGGCTGCGCCGACGACGCCCACTCGGACGTGGCCTGCGTGACTGCGAATTGGATTGTCTGCGGCGCTCTGGCTGAGACGATTCCGATGATTGCCGTTCTTCGTTCTTTTCTGTATCCTCACGTGAATCATCACGTGGGTTTTCTCGGTTGCTCACAGGTGTAAACTCCTCAAAATCGGTGTTCAGAAGGCGTAGTCACCACTGTCGGCTTCGTCTTCATAATAATCGATGGATTGGCGACGGTCGCCCAGCAGGATCATTTCGTTGGCGACCAGCTCGGTGCGAAAGTGCTTCTTGCCGTCGTCGTCTTCCCAGCCACGGGTTTGCAGCCGCCCCTCGACATAGACCTGTTGGCCTTTTGTCAGGTGGGCTTTGCAGATCTCGGCCAGATTACCCCAGGCAACAACGTTGAACCACTCCGTTTCCTCACGGCGCTCGCCTTCGGCAGAAGTCCAGGTTCGGGTGGTGGCTACGCTGAAGCTGGTTACAGGACGTCCGTTTGGCGTATAACGCATTTCAGGATCGCGCCCCAGATGACCGATGATCATAACTTTATTTAACCCACGGCCCATAGAATTTTGTACTCCTCAAACCCGATTATTCGTCTGCCCGAATAACCAGATACCGTAAAATGGCTGACGACAACTTCATGTTGCGTTCGAGCTCTGGCAACCCAACCGGATCGACGTTGGCTTCCATGATGACATAGTAACCATCGCGCTGGCGGTCAATTTCATAGGCGAGTTTACGGCGGCCCCAGCGGTCAATTTTGGTTACCTGACCGTGTTCGTCCGCTTCGACCCAAGCCTGCACCTGCGAGATCTGATCGTTAATGGCTTCATCGCCAGACGATTCAATCCGCACGACAAATGCGATTTCATATGGCCTTTTCATGGCTGTGTGGTTTAATCTCCTTCCCACGGGTTTGCCCTGTTTGCATCCGGGTGATGAAACAGAACGGAAAGCATTTGAGTTTTATAGCGACGCTATATTACTTGATGGCCCCGTATTTGACAACGGTTGATTCGAAGGGGCGCTGTTCAGGGCAATGTGTGAACTCGCCAGCGCGAGGCCAACCAACAGCCACAGCAGAGTGATGGACCCCTGAAAATCGAATCTGAAGAAGTAAAGATCGGCGACCGCGTTCACCAGCAGCACGAACAAAGCCGCGTGCAGCCCCAGATGGGTGGCATCGAGCAGAGGGTTATGTTTGGCAGCACGCCACGCGCGCAGGCCATAGACAAAAATAGCGGTCATGGAGCTAAGGAAAATGAACACGCCAACCAGCCCGATCTGGTTCGCCATGATGAGATACATGCTGGCGACATCCGTGTACAGGTCAATATCCGGTGTGCCGGTGAAGCCAACCCCGAATATTGGATAGCGGCTGATGAGACGCAGCGAGTCTGTATACTCGCCAATGCGCATTTGGGTCGCGAGGTCTGCGCCTGTGAATGCCTGAACAAAGCGGTCGACAAGATATTGGGTTTGCGGCAGAAACAGCAATAGCACACCGCCGACCAGCAGGATCGGCAGATAGCGCCGGTAGCGTGCCAGCCCGATGATAAACAGGCCAGCGGCCATGCCAAGCATTGATGCGCGCGAGAACGACAATACCAGTGCTGCGGCGACAATGCCAAAGGTCACAACGGTGAGCCAGCGCCAGCGCAGGACCGGCTTCAAGGCGAAAAGCTGCGAAGCGATGAGTGTGGCCGAGATCGCCATAGTGCCGCCCAGGCTGTTCGGGTCCACCCAGGTGCCGATAGCGCGTTCCGGTAACGCCGGGTTGTCCTCGATATACCGGATGACGCCGCCATTGGGATAGCCGATGCGCGCCAGCCGCACCAGCGTCCGTTCTGCCAGATCATCCGGCAGGAAATAGAGCAGCAGTGTCACGACCGCCTGCACGCCGACGAAGGCCATCACGACCATGACGGCGCGCCGCAGCATCTGGGGGCTGCGCAGCAAATCAACCAGAATAAACGCCAAGCTGATACTCATGAGTGTTTCGGCAAACTGGCGCAGCTTGTTGGATGTGGGTGGGCCATAGCGCAGGCCCAGCGCAAAGCTGAGCAGCAGCCACAGCATATAGGCCAACAGCAGAATATGCACCGGTGTCAGTTGAAGGCGAGTGCGCTTGCCGGTCATCCACTGGAACAGGTAAACCAGGATAAACGCCCCAACCGCCATATCGAGCAGGGTCGGGGTGATGACCACTTTGAAGGGCAGCGTGCCAAATGGTAGCAGCGCCATCGCCGCGATGAGGCCGTACAGCGCGGCGGAAATATCGGTCATGATGTACAGGCCCGCCAGCAGGCCGATTACGGCACCGATTGCCAGAACGGGACCCGCCACCGCCAGCAGCAGACCGAGCAGGCCGCCGGTCATGCCAATCGTCAGACCAATCAGGATGGCATGGGTGATGTGATTCTGGCGTGCATACCAGTTCTGAAGACTATTCGAGGTGTGCATCACGTTTCCTGCTGTTGAACAACCAGAAGATGCCGAGTATACCCAGACCAGCCCATGTGACCAGACTCAAGATGGCGCCGATGCGATAGCTGATTGGATCGTAAGTCATCACAATTTCATGTTCACCAGTGGGCACCGGGATAGCGCTCAGCGCGCCATAGGCTCGGATAATCTCGGTTGGGCTGCCGTCGATGGTGGCCTGCCAGTTGGGGTAATGCGGGTGTGCCAGCGACAGAATCGCATTGGTGGGGGTGTCGACAGTGAGGTTAATTTGCTCTGGTTCGAATGAAACAACCTCGGCTGTTCCTGGCTCCGTGCTTTCACCGTCCAGTTCAAGTCCTGGCTCCCGATTCAGGATGATAGTGCGGCGCGGGTCAAAGTCCGGGTTGCGCAGCAATTCACGGGCGAAGGCGTCACTATCGATGATGTCGGCGGCGTAGACCAGATGCGCAAAGGGGCGCGGGTTATCCAGCCGGTGCAGATTGACCGGGCCGTAACGATCTTCGCCGGTTGTGATGATCTGACTGGGCACCGGGAGTGCATCCCAATCCGTGAAGACATCGCGTACGGCGAACAGTTCCCACGCCAGCGGATTGATCTTCTCTGGCTCGATAAGCTGGAAGGGGCCATCAAGGAACAGCGGACTGATACCGCGCATATCCATGACCTGATAGAGGCTGCCATAATTGTCCGTCAACCCGCGAAAACCGTCGACGCGGAAGAACCCTTCCTGATCTGCCTGCGCCGCGGCGACCACCGGTGGCGGAGTCAGGCTAATTTGCTCGGCTGGGGGTACGGGATCATAGCTGTGATCGGCGTCCATATTGATGGTAAACAGATCAAACACCAGCAGGCCGATGAACAGCCACGGCCATACGCGCTGCCGGGGATTACGGATTAACCCCCACAGGATGACCAGGACGCCTATGGCGATCCCGGTGCTGAAAACGGCGGTGTTGAGCGTGGTATCGGAATCCGGGTTGAGCCAACCGGAACTGGACAGGAAAATGCCCGCTGCTGCAAAGGCGACCATGCCCGTGAGTGTGAAACGGATGGCACGGCGCGGGTGATTGTCGCCCAGATTATTTTGAATAAGCGCCGTGAGGGTGAGTCCGGCCAGAATCGCAAGGCTGTTCACCACCAAATAGGCGGCGCGTTCCTGCCCGCGGAAGAAGCGCAGTCCCGGCAACAGATTATAGAGCGTTGGGAAGATGGCGCTGTTGGCTCCGAAGCTGAGGCCGAGGCTGATGAATGCGACAAGCAGCCAGAACGTGCTGTCCTGAATGCGGCGTCGTATCCAGAGGCTGCACAGGACCAGTGCCAGCCCGCCGATGCCCATGTACAGCGGTGAAAACAGACTCAACTCGCCGGGGAACAACATTTGCAGCACATCTCTAAATGGGAAACCGTTGCCCTTGGCCTCATACGTCAGGTCGACTCTGGCCGTATGCGCGAGATACTCAAAGCCCGGCAGCAATTGCACGGCTGCCATGCCACCCGTAATCAGACCGACGAGCAGGATTCCGCCTGCAAAATACGTCCAGCGCAGTCTGGCACTGGCAACGCGATAGGCCAGATAGGCGGTGATCAGATAGGTGAGGAACCATGACGTTTGCGGGTGCCCCGCCATCCATGACAGACCGAGCGCCACGCCAGCCAGCACTAGCCAATGCCATTGCAGCTTTGGCGAACGAGTCGCTTCGAAAACACCTAACACAGCCATCGGCAGCCAGATCGCTGCTTCGAGGATGGCAAGCTGCTGAACCGGATACCCGCTGAGAAAACCGCCATAGCTGGCGATGATGGCGGCGGCCAATGCGCCGATGCTGCTGCCTGTCTGCTTGAGCGTCATGCGGCGGACCAGAAGGTACATCAGCAGGGAAAACACCAGCACATGAACGGCCATTTCCAGTTCGAGCGCGTGGTAATGCCAGCCGCCTGACAGATTGCTGAGGGCGATGGTCAGCAGGCGCGGTGGATAAAAGACGGCAGCCTGTGTATCGGCCAGGAAGGGCAAACCGCTGTTGTTGTACGGGTTCCAGAGCGGCACTTCGCCCGCCGTGAGCCGGTCATACTGATAGGACGCGAAGGTGAAAAACTGGCCCGAAAAATCGCCCCGCGTAACGGACGCCTGATCGCCAGCGATAGGGGTCAGCAGTCGCCAGAAGAACAGCACCCACAGCATGAGCAGCAGGACGATTGCCCGTAGGTCTTGTCTTCGCGTAGTCAATTTAACGCTCCGCAGGTTCAATGCGCACCCGGCTCAGATACGTCACATCAAAAGCCTGACCACCATCCGGCGTGAATATGCGCAGTCGCTCAAGCCCGGCATCGGTTTCTTTGTACAGGCCAATTTGCAGTTCGTAAATGCCGGGTACAGCATCGGGTGTGACGGCCAGTGTATGTGTATCAGCAATGATTTCGCCTGCTTCCCATGTCGAGGTGGGGCGGGTCCATTCAGCTGGCATGGCGTCGCTGGCGGCGTACTTGGTCAGGGTGGTCATATCGATGATGCTGGTAAAGACCTTGTAATCTTCTTCGACCGGCTGCTGCGCCCGCCAGTACAACGTCAGGTTGATAGTTTCTCCGGCGGCAGGGCTCAGGTCCGTAATGTCATAACCGACGAGTTCGATCGACCCACCAAAGTTGATGCGGATCGGGTTAGGGACATTCAGCGTGCTTTCACGCGGCAGCAGGTCAACCTGCCCAATTGAGACAAATTCACTGCCGTTTTCCAGCATGAGTCGCTCGCCAGTGGGCAGATGATACCACCCAACGCGGACTTCGAGCGACATGGGCGTGTAAGCTGCTGGCGGTACCCAGACGGCGATCGGGCTGCGCCACTGCTGACCGGCGGCTAGGTCCGATGTGGCCAGCAGACCCTGCGCCGGGTAGACGTCGCGCTGGCTGAGGATGACTTCATCGGGTGTCACCAGATGAACAAACAGGCTCCAGTCGCGCTCGAACGGCTGGTCGATGGCCCACAGGGTATCGAGCATGACGTATTGCTCTGGCCGGACCTGTTCGCTGCCGGGCTGAATATTGGCACTCAGCAGTTGAACGCTGCCTTGCTCCGGCGCTGCGAATACCGCAAGTGGGCTGTCGGCTTGCTCAGACACAGCGTGTACGCGGTAGGCTGGCGCGATGACCAGAAAGGGTGCTGCTGCCGCAACGATAAAAAAATAGCCCGCTGTAACGCTCATAATCACTGGCCGGAAATGGCGGGGCAGCCACCACACCAGACCGACCACCAGCCACAGACTGATGGCCGACAGCGCCCCAAACACCAGCCGCCCCTGTGATGCGGGCGTTTCAGCTGTCCAGCGCAGGTAAGAGATAAAGGTCACCAGCGGCCAGATGAGGGTAAACAGCGCCGGAATCCAGCCACTGAAAGCTGGCAAACTTAATGGTCTGCGCGTCAGCTTCAGGAGCAAAAACAGGCCCGCGCCGATCAACCCGACTGCGCCGATCAGGTTGAAGATCAGATAAACCAGTTGGGGCAAGGGCAAGTTAACGCCGCCGAAGAAGCCCCAGAAAGCTTGCAGAAAGCTCTGCCGTTCGCTCCATAATTGTGCTGGATTTGCCACCACCAACCGCCGGCCGACGATGTCGAGGAAGACGTTCAGCCCGGTGGGGTCACCGTAAAGCTGCTGGTTGCGCACATACCACCAGCCTGCAATCAGGATGGTGAGCGTACCGGAAACCAATCCGCCGATCACCAGAGGCCGCCAATCGCGCTGGCGCATACTGACGACGATCAACGCCACGGCGACCAGCAGCGTCAGGAACCCGATATTGAACTTGGCTAGCAAACCCGCGCCCGTAACCAGGCCGATCAGCACGTAATCTCGCCAGTGGGGTGGCCGCTGCATGGTGACCAGACGCACGATCAGCAGGAGCAGCCAATTGCCGAGCAGGTTGGAGAGGTTGTCATTGTTGACGGACCCGCTGATGAACAGGAACATGGGCAGGAAGGCGACCAGCGCTGCCGCCCCCAGTCGTATGGTGGGTTCTGCCGGGAAGACTGCCGCTGCCAGCCGGTAGGTGACATAAACCGTGCCCAGCCCGAGCATGACTGAAAACAGCCGCGCCACATGCACGGCCAGTACGGTCCCGCGCCAGGGGAAGGCCTCCGCTACGGTGCGATGGGTCATCATGTTGATATTGTGATCGGGCAGCACAACGCCGATATCGGCATGGGGATTCTGGCGCCGGATATGGGTCATGTCGGATGTGTCGATGCCAGCGGTGAGCAGCGCGGCCAACATGTAATAAAGGGGTGGCTGGCTGCCCTCCTGTCGCCACGGGCCGATGTTAGAAGGGTCCTGCACCGGAAGCTGCCCGGTGGTCGCAATGTGCTGCACCATCGGATAATGCCACAGCTCGTCGGATGCCTCGAAAATGGGCGTCATGACACTATAGATAATCGCCAGCAGCAGATACGCCGCGAGGATAACGGTCAGAATGCGCTTTTCAGCCATCATGCCGATGCCTCAAGCACACGATGAAAGAACGCGATGTACGCGTCGCTGATCGCCTGCCAGTCGAAATGTTGCGCCAAGCTCGCCGCGCCTGTGTGCAGCCGGGCACGAAGGGTCGGATTTGCGTGCAGATCGATCAGGGCGCGGGTCAGGGCTTCGGGGTCAGATGCCGGGACAAACATCATATTCTCACCGGGCACAAATTCGGGAATGGGCACATAGGGTGTCGTGGTGACCACCGGACAGCCGTAATGAATCGCTGCCATCAGACTGCCACGCCGGAATGATGCGCCATCGGTGAATGGCAGGACAACCGCATCACACGCGCTGAGGTAGCTGCCGACCGTCATTTCATCCTCGATGTAGCCGGTGCGATGGATGTAGTCATTCAACTTGAGCGTGTTGATGGCCTGTTCAATCTCCTTGAGATAAGCGGCGTTGGTCGGGTCGTTGCTGCCGGTTGTGCCACCGATGATGAGCAGGCGTGCCGGAACACCGTTCGTCCGCAACTGCGCCAGGCTGTTGAGCAGGGTATCAAGCCCTTTGCTGCGGTTGATCAGCCCGAAGTAGCCCAGCAAAAAGTCAGACTCGGTTGCGCCAGCGCGCGTGCGCCATTCACCCGGCTGATAATCCGCTGGCAGGGCGTTCGTGATATTGCTGCCGATGGGAATCAACTGATGACGCGGCAGATAGTTGACCTGGATGGCGTCTTCATGGTTGGTGACAATGACCCCGGTTGATGCGCCCGCCAGATGATGGACAATCCAGTCGCGCAGCGGCCCGGCTTTGGGGAACAGGTAGGGATAGCGGAGGTCATGAAAGGTTGTGACAACTGGCACCTGATGTACCACATCGGGCAGGAAATGGACCCAGGGCGACATATTGAACGCAGCTGTCTGAAATTGCAGATTGAGGACATCCAATTGGTTTGTTTGCGCCCAATCCGCGACGGCCCGCAGACTGCCGTAGCCCCATGAACGCAGGGTATTGGTCAGCGGAATATCTGCGCTGTGGGCCGCCTCGGTGCTGAAGATCCGTACATCCTCGGTTGCGCTCAGATGCCGGGCGAGGATGGCCGTATAGGCGCCCACGCCACCCTGCATCGGTGGGTATTCTCCGGTGACGATGCCGATGCGCATTAACTGACCTTCAGGCCGGAGCGCAGGACCTGCCAGTACTGCTTCACGCGCTCCTGGCGCAACGCTCGCTTGTGGCCGACAAGAGCTTTGCCCGCTTCCAGCAGCAGTTGGATGGCGTAGTTCAGCAGCAGAAAGATGCGCAGGCATTGGGCGGAAAACGGCCCGTGAAATTTGCGGAAGTAGCGCAGCTTGCTCTCCTGAAAGTGAATGTGGCGGCGGGCGACGACCTGTTCGGTGCTCTTGCCGCCGTGATGGATGACCTGCGCGGTGCCGAGATAAACCACCTGCCAGCCTGCCGCTTTGGCACGATGACACCAGTCGAGTTCTTCGGAGAACATGGTATAACCGGGGTCCAGCCCGCCGATTTCATCGTAGACGGCACACCGGGCCATCAACGCCGAACCCTGCACCCAATCCACGTCAAAAACGCCATCATCGGGCTGGTCGGTCACGTAATACTGGTCCAGAACGTGGCGCGGCGCATAGGCTTGCAGCCAGGTACTTTCAAAGAGCGCGGTCATCATGGTGGGGAAGCGACGGCGTGTGGACTGGGTGGTGCCATCTGTGTTGAGCGTGTGCGGGCCAACGATCCCCACAGAAGGGTGATTGTCCAGGTAGCTGACCATCTGGTCCAGTGCATCGCCGATGACTTCCGTATCCGGGTTGAGCAGCAGCACATACCGGCCATTGGCCTGGCGCAAGCCGATATTGTTGGAGACGACGAAACCGGAGTTTTCATTCTGTGGTATCAGCGTTACATGCGGGTAGTTTTCCCGCACCAGCGTCACGCTATGATCGCTGCTGGCGGAATCCACCACAATCATTTCAACCTGTAGAGCTGACTGCGACAGGCTCTGTGCAATACTATCCAGGCAGGCAGCCAGCAGGGCGGCGACGTTCCAGCTGACGATGATGATGGACAAGTCGGTCACGGCTCAAGAATCCCTTTCGCCGCCATTGTACAGAATAATCCCTCGTTTTTCACCACTGCATACGATGAAACAGCCGGAATGCATTTTCGGTCGTGATGGTGCTCATCTCGTCGGTCGATCGCTGCCTGAGGCTGGCGAGACGGTCCACGATGTGGGGGATATAGGCTGGTTCGTTGCGTTTGCCGCGATAGGGCACTGGCGTCAGGAAGGGGCCATCCGTTTCAACCAGGATACGGTCCTGCGGCATGCTGCGGGCGATAGACCGTAGTTCGTCCGCTTTCTTGAATGTGAGCGGCCCGGTAAACCCCAGATAAAAACCGATGCTCAAAGCGCGTTCGGCGATCTCTGGCGGTGCGGAAAAAGAATGCAGGACACCGAGGCGATCTTTCAGAGACACGGGCAGGTCTGTGACCCAGCTTTCAAGCACACGCAGCACGTCATTACTGGCTTCGCGGTTGTGGATAATCACCGGCAGTTCAAGCTCGGCTGCCAGCTCAAGCTGCGCCTCGAAGGCTGCGAACTGCTGATCTTTCGGACTCTTGTCCCAGTAATAATCCAGCCCAATTTCGCCGATAGCGACGACCTTGTTTTCGGCGGCAAGTTCCCGAATGGTATCGAGGTCGGGCGGGGCGAAATCCGCCGTGCTGTTGGGGTGAATGCCGACTGCTGCATACACACCATCGTACTGCTGTGACAGGTCGAGTCCGGCGCGGCTGCTGGGCAGATCAACGCCTGGATTAATGATGTGCGTTACCCCGGCCTGAAGCGCCCGCTGGATAACCTGCTCCCGGTCGTCGTCGTAAGCTTCAAAATTCAGGTGGCAGTGGGTATCAATCATCATGCTTTGAGCGTATTCTTGAGCGTCTGCAAATCAGATTCTACCATCATCTGAACAAGCTTCTCAAACGTCACTTCTGGCTCCCAACCGAGGGCACGGCCCGCTTTGCTCGGATCACCCACCAGCAGATCAACTTCTGCCGGACGCATGAACTTCTCATCCTGTACGGTATATTTGCGCCAGTCGAGATCGAGGCAGCTAAAGGCGACGTCGAGCAGTTCCGAAACGGCATGCGTTTCACCGGTGGCGACGACGTAATCATCCGGCGTATCCTGCTGGAGCATCAGCCACATGGCGCGGACGTAATCGCCTGCAAAGCCCCAGTCGCGGCGCGCGTCCGTATTGCCGATGCGCAGCTCCTGATCGAGGCCGAGCTTGATGCGGGCTGCATGATAGGTCACTTTACGCGTGACAAATTCCAGACCCCGGCGGGGCGATTCGTGATTAAACAGAATGCCGCTGGTCGCGTGCATGTTATAGCTTTCCCGGTAATTCACGGTAATCCAGTGGCCGTAGACTTTGGCGACACCGTACGGGCTGCGCGGGTAGAAGGGCGTTGTTTCCTTTTGTGGAACCTCACGCACCTTGCCGAACATCTCGCTGCTGGACGCCTGATAAAAGCGGATTTCCGGGTTGACGGTGCGGATGGCATCCAGCAAACGCGTGACCCCCAGTGCGGTGACATCACCCGTAAAGACGGGCTGGTTCCACGAGGTCTGGACAAAGCTTTGCGCGGCAAGATTGTATACTTCGTCCGGCTGTACCTGGCTGAGGGTGACGGTCAGGCTGGTCTGGTCGAGCATGTCGCCGGGAACGAGCGTAATCTGTTCCTGAATGTGGCGGATACGCTCGAAGTTCAGGGTGCTGGTCCGCCGGACCAAACCGTAAACATCGTATCCCTGCGTGAGCAGAAACTCGGCAAGGTAAGAGCCATCCTGTCCTGTAATGCCAGTGATGAGGGCACGTTTTTTCATATGAGATTGAAACCTCCGGTGAGATTAGGTTGTTTGAATGCGCTGGCGGCATTCATTGAGGATGTCCAGCAGGCTTTGTTCGAGACTGATCGTGGGCTGCCAGCCCATCGCCTGACGCAAGCGGTCTGCATTGCCCTGTTTGATGGGGACATCAATGGGCAAAAACCGGGCCGGGTCAACCCGCACCTCAATGTCGCGGGTGCTGTAGCTCAGCAAAATATCGAGTATATTCTGAATGCTGATCGCCTTGCCGGAGGCGACGTTGTACACGTCCGCTGGTTGACCCTGTTCGACAATCAGGTGATAGGCGCGGACCACATCTCGGACATCCGTAAAATCGCGCTGCGCCGCCAGATTGCCGACCTCCAGGACTGGCTCCTGCATCCCGGCTTCAATGCGTGCGATTTGGGTCGCAAAATCCGGTGCGACAAAGCCTTCGCTCTGGCCGGGGCCGATGTGATTAAACGGACGCGCGCGCATGATCGGCAGGCGGTTCGATTGCGCATATTGCAACGCCAGCATGTCCTGTGCGATCTTGCTGACTCCATAGGGGCTTGTTGGGTTTAAGGGCGTGGCTTCGTCAATGGGCTGGTTGCCAGCCTGGTAAATCTCGGCGGAGCTGATAACCAGTATGCGCGGTGCGATGCTCAGGTTGATACAGGCCAGAATAATGTTTAACTGGGCCTGAATATTGTTCTTCAAGGTGTTCCAGGGATCGGCGAATGATTGCCGTGGGGAGGCCTGTGCTGCCAGATGATAGATCTGGTCCGGCTGAATGCTTTGCAGCAGGGTGTGGACGGCTTCTTCGTCCGTCAGGTTGACCTGATGCAGCTGAACACCGGGCGTCAATTGATCTGCCGAAAGGGTTGTCCCGTGTATCTCTGTGGTTTCGGCAGCTTGCGACAGATATTGAACCAGATGGCCGCCGACGAATCCGGTTGCGCCCGTGATGAGAACCCTCACGCTGATCTTCCCGTTGATTTGCCTGGATAGTCCGCAGGATTATAGCGGATTGGTCGCTGTATGCCAGCCTTAACCAGCGGGATAGCGCACGGCAAAGCCCTCGACCTGGGCGGAATCGCGGTTCTGATAAATCAGGACATCGTAATAGGCACCGGGGCTGAAATCCACACCACGAATGGAGGCCGCGATCATATTGATGCCGACGTCAATGATGTGGAGATCGTGCGGGCCGAGTGGCGCCAGTCCGACGTTTGAGGACACACGCCCTTCGACCTCGGTGACGGTTCGCAGGCGATCGACACCAAAGGCCATCGACCGACGGAAGTTCTCCGAACCGGGGGACTCGCTGAAGATTGTCGGGCCGTCAGTCACCGTTTCGGCTCTGGATTCGGCCAGAGCAGCGGTAAACTCGCCAAAGGTCGTCAGGTTGATCAGCCGCACCAGCGGTGCATCCCCCTCGGTTATGCGCTCCGAGTCATCGAGGAGCAGATATTCAACCTCGGTGCCGAAGCCAAAAAGAACAACCGTATACGGCGTCGAAACTTCGAGTGGTGTGTCGAAGCTCAGCACGCTTTGACCGTTGTTGACTTGACGGACCTCCAGCGTGTGGTCGCCTGAGCCAATCATGCTGACGGTGCTGGACTGCCCATAAGTCAGGTTACTGGCGAAACTCTGTCCGTCCACCAGCACATCCAGCGGCAAGCCTCCATTAACGGCATTGATAAAGCGAATGCTGGTTGGAATCTCCGGGGTCGGGGTCAACGGGGCGTCACTGTCTTCCGTGTCGATGAATGCTTCGTTGATACCCAGATTCTCGCTGAGGATAACGGGAGGGTCATTGATGCGGCCAGTGATGAGATAGAGATAACTGCGGCCTGCTTCCAGCTGAACGTCTTCAGCCAGCTCGACCAGTTCCGACGGGCTGCCGTTTTCTACTTCGAGGATCGAAAAACGGTGTACTATCGCTGGCAGGTCCACAACGCTGGGCGGCTGCCCATAACCCAACTCGCCGGCTTCCATCAGGACGCGATACTGCAAGTCGATGCGGACTCTGGGCGCCTGCTCGATAGTGTTGATGAAGGCAATGCGCGCTTCGTCTGGCACGGTTGGGGATGTGTCTTCACGGTAGGGTAGCAGTTGTAACCGCTGCGTCGAGCCTATCAGGATGATCGACAGACTTTCGCCGCTGTTGGCGATTACCTGACTGCGAAGCAGGGGTTCGACGGCGCGCCGGTCGACACCGGGCGCAAAAACATCGACTTGATAAACCTGCGCTGCGCGGGGTTGGCGGTCACTGGCGCGTGTATATTCCAGATTGGTGGCGAGAGGTTCATCGTTCAGGAAAATATCCACCGGCCCGATGTCGGGTGATGCATGAACGGCACGGATCTGCACAAGGCCCGGCACCGAATTGCGCGTCTGGATGATGGTGGCATTTTCGATACTGGCAGCATCGCCTGCGATCACCAGGACATAACTAAATTGTTCCCGCAGGTTGATGGGATAGCTCAGGCGATTGACACCATCGACGGCAAAATCCAGCGTCGTTTCACCAGCGGGCAGCACCACCGGGAAGGCGGCATTGCCGAACGACATGGGCACTGTAAGATCGGCGCCGTTTTGCTGCATGGTCAGGGGTGGCCCATCAGGAATGGCATGGATGACGGTGACCCGGCTTTGATTGGCTTCGAGCGGGTCCAGCGGCTGCGGGAAATAAGCCATTGAGAGGTTATCCACCGAGCCCGTGAACAACAGCAGCAGCGAATCGCCCCCCTCCAGTGAGAGCTGAGTTTCATACAGGACTTCGCCTGCATCGGGACGAACGCCGTTGGGCACGACGCGCAGGAAATAGTCGCCGGCGACGATACCGGATGGTTGGGTCGAACCGCCAAAGTTCAGGTTTGCCGCAATTGCCAGACGTTCGACATAGATGTCGAAGATGGGTGCTCCGGCGGCAGCGTGAACGACGCTCAAAAATGCCTGCTGGGACGGATCTGTGGCACGGGTTAATTCCTGCACGCTGGGCAGGGGGGTGGGCTCTGGCGGCAGGGTGGCGGTCGGTGTGAGCGTGGGCAGCGGGGTTTCGGTCGGCGTGGCCGTTGGCTCTGGGGTGCTGGCACAGGCAGCAGCAAAGATCATCAGGAAGGCAAACAAGCAGATACGGCGCATGGACGACCTCAACAGTTACTGACCACGATTCTCATTGTATGTTGAACCGAGAAACTAAGCAAAAGTCCCGCAGTTGGGCTGCGGGACTCTGTATTTCACTGTAAAGATCAGGTGTGGTTAACCGGCAGATGCGGTAACTGGCACCTCTTCGATGGTAAAGGGTGCACCGTTGAAGGACAGCCGCACAAACACGGCATCGTCCGTCTGGGCCGCAATCCAGCCTTCGACCCCTTCATAGGTGACGTTCAGCCACTGGGCATCTTCTGTTCGTTCGCTGACGATCAGCTGGGTGCCGCTGGGGATCTGCGCCAGAACTTCCGCATTCACTTCGGGGTTACGACGCAGGTTCAGGTTCGCACCCGGGTCCAGCGCCACTTCGGCGACCACAGCGTCGATAGTCGGGTCAACGGTGGGGGCTGCGACCGGGGCCGCGCCCACTGTCTGCGAACCTCGCTGGCTGAGGTCGGTGATGTTGTACAGCCCTTCCATTTCGAGCGTTTCCACGTCGGTCGCCTCGCCATTGAGCATAAGCTCCAGGAAAGCGGTGCTGGACCACCCGGCGGTCGTGACACCTTCCGGTGCCGCGTAACGCAGGTAAATCCATTCGCCATCTTCGCTGCTGCCGACGTATTCTGCAACCGTGTTGAGCGGCAGTTGGGCAAGCACCTCACCTGTGGTTTCCGGTGTACGGCGCACGTTCAGGTTGGCGCTGGCATCCAGGTTGATCACGCGAACGGTGACGACATCTTCCTGCGCCTGCGGTGACTGAATATCGGTATTGCGCGACTCGCCGGGGCGGTTGCCGGGCACCGTTTCCAGTTCACGCAGTGGCAGTTGATCGCCATCGGTATCGCGTACATCAATGAAATCTGCGCGGACCCAGGCGTCGATGGTGCCGCCATCGGGCGTGTTGTAGGTCACATTAAGCCAGGTTTCTTCAGGGTTCAGGTCGGTATCTTCATCCGGCAGCAGTGATACCGGATCGACATATTCGTAGTCGGGCGGAATCTGCGTGGCGCTGATGAAGATTTCGGCCAGCTCACCTTCACGACCATTCACTGTGAAGATCGTACCAAATGGTACAACACCCAGTGAAAGCGCATCCGAACTGGGGTACTGACGCAGTTGCAGGTTGGCATCCACGTTCAGGTTAAACACGCGTCCGGTTGGGGCGGCCTCAGTCGGCACCGCGATGGGTGCGGGCGTGGGTGGTTGCGCAGGTGCAGCAGTCGGTTCCACCGCTGCCGGGGCGGCGGTCGGTTCGACTACCGGAGCTGGCAGGGTGGGTTCAGCGGCGACCAGTGTCGCGGAGCTGGCGCCCGGTGCGCTGCCAATGCCCTGCGCCAGCGCAGCCTGATTGACAACAACCGAGTCGTCCAGTGCCAGCAGGTCATAGAAGACGCCGCCGTAGAATGGCTGATCGGTCAGGGCGTTGTTTCCACCTTCACCGGATACTTCCACACTCAGCAGGGCGGGTGCAAGGGCCGTGAAGCCGCTGTCCTCGCCGGCGGCTACGTCTGTGGCAACGGTTGTGCCGTCAGACAACGCGGTTGAAATCGCGCCGGTGCCTGCATTGATCACGCGCAAGAGTGCTTCATTCGCGGACAAACTGGCGACGTTGTCGTTCAGGACACTGATCGTCAGATCATCGGCGGTGCCGAGGACAACAGCGCTTGTATATTCACCGCTGTTAACCGACACATCGGTGGTGAGCAGCGTATCTTCAGTGCCAGCGGCGCGCAGTTCCACGCTGTAATCGCCTGCCGGAACCGCGATATAGCCTGTGCTGTTGCTGCCATCTGCCGGGTTCGACAGTGTGGCGGCAAGGATGCCGGCATCACCGATATAGACATCCACAGCCGGGGCATCCGGTACGGCGTGAACCAGCCGCAGGAAGCCACTATCAGCGGATTCTGGTTGGGTAGTGGCGGAGAGCAGGGTCGATTGCGGGTTGGCGGCTGTGCCATAGAGCAGCAGCATGTACGACGTGCCGGTGTTGAGTGCGACATCATCCAGGGTCAGGATAGCGTTATCGACACTTTCACCCGTGGGGACCACAGCCAGATTGTAGCTGAATACCGGGACATCGAGCGTGCCAAATGGCTGGTCATAAGTCTGTTCCAGCACCAGCGGGCGCCCATCGTCCAGCACCACGTCAACAGCAGGGCCGTCGGCAATGGCGTGAATGGTGGTAAAGCGGGCTTCGCCCAGTGGCAGCGCTTCGAGCAGGTCTTCGTAGACGGTAAACTCGACCGGCTCATCGAATGATGAAGCGACCAGGGTATAGGCTTTTGCCGCACCAGGCGTAAAATTCTGCTCCCACAGAGATGTGGTTGCGCCGACCGGTGTCACGGTGATCTGATGCTGTGCCGCCGGAATGTTGATATAGGCGGTTGCGCCGCCAAATTCCACGTTGGTCGCGGTTAGCTCACCATCGACATAGATGTCAACGGTTGCTGCGCCAGGGATAGCGTGCACAAAGCGCACCATCGCATTGTCCTGGGCAAATACACCGGTACCGACTGCCAGAAGCAGCCCCAACACCAGTACGCTGAGGAACACTCGCAAATGTCTGTGTATCATCCTTCCTCCCTTGAAGTTTGTCACAGATAAGTTGGTATAGCGCAAACGATCGAAAGGCACCCGATCAGGTGCCTTCCTCCCACTGGTTCAGGTAGTGATCCTGTTCCGGGGTAAGTGTATCAATCGCAACGCCCATGGCTTCCAGTTTGAGACGGGCGATTTCCGCGTCGATTTCTTCAGGAACGACGTAAACGCCGGGTTTGAGGGATTCGGCGTTTTTGACCATGAACTCGGCGGCCAGGGCCTGGTTCGCAAAGCTCATGTCCATAACGCTGGCCGGATGACCTTCCGCCGATGCCAGGTTGATCAGGCGACCTTCGCCGAGAATGTAGATGGCTTTCCCGTTGACCTTGTATTCGTCCACAAAGGGGCGGACGCGGCGGGGTTCGCCACTGGCGAGTTTCGCCAGGCCGGTCAGGTTGATCTCGACATTGAAATGACCGCTGTTGCAGACCATCGCGCCGTGCTTCATGCGTTCGAAGTGATGCACGTCGATCACATTGATGTCGCCGGTGGCGGTAATGAAGATATCACCGATCGCAGCGGCTTCCATCATCGGCATAACCCGGAAACCATCCATCACGGCTTCCAGCGCCTTGAGCGGATCGACTTCCGTAACGACGACGTTCGACCCCATGCCTTTGGCGCGGTTGGCGATGCCACGGCTGCACCAGCCATAACCCGCCACGACGACGGTGCGCCCGGCAAGAAGGATATTGGTCGCGCGGATGATGCCATCGAGCGTGCTCTGGCCGGTACCGTAGCGGTTGTCGAACAGGTGCTTGGTGTTGCTGTCGTTCACCGCGACGACCGGGAATTCCAGGGCGCCATCTTTGGACATTGCCCGCAGCCGAATGACCCCGGTGGTGGTTTCTTCTGTGCCGCCGATAATGGTTTCCAGCACTTCGCGCCGGTTCTTGTGGATCGTGCCGACGAGGTCAGCACCATCGTCCATCGTGATGTGCGGTTTATGATCGAGCGCGGCGGTGATGTGATCGTAGTAGGTGTTGTTGTCTTCACCCTTTACCGCAAACACAGGGATTTCATAGTGGGACACCAGCGAAGCGGCGACGTCATCCTGTGTGGACAGGGGGTTGGACGCGCACAGCACGATGTCTGCGCCGCCTGCCTGCAAGGTATGCATCAGGTTCGCTGTTTCGGTGGTGACGTGGAGGCAGGCCGATACCCGGATGCCTGCGAGTGGTTTTTCTTTCTCGAACCGTTCGCGGATGGAACGCAGCACTGGCATTTCCAGCTCCGCCCATTCGATTCGATAGCGCCCACCCGGCGCCTGCTCCAGACTCTTTACATCATGTTCAACGGTCATTCATTACTCCTGTTTCATGCCGAGAATGCGGCGATTGTAGCACACGATTGTGGACTTGTCGCCAGTATCTTGGGGGCATCCCTCAACCGGATACGCTGGCCTCGACCAGCAGCGAATCGAGCAAACCTTCGTCGTCGGCATGTTGACGGAAACGCTGAACAAACTCGGATACGGTGAAATTGTGATTCTGGGTTCCCACCTGTTCCAGTACGTAACAGGCGCACAATGAACCCATCATGCCGCACAACTGGAGGGGGAAATCGGCTGCCATCCCGCGCAGAAAGCCTGCTCTGAATGCGTCGCCTGCCCCGGTTGGGTCGAGGATAGCATCCACGGGAAAGGCTGGTACATCGATTTTTTGGCCCTGATGATAGATGAGCGCGCCGCTGGCCCCCTGCGTGACAACCAGAATTTCGTGCTGCGCTTGTAAATCGTCAATAGTTTGCCCAAGTTGTTTACACAGGACACCGGCCTCGTAGGCATTGACGATCAGAATTCTGGCGCCTTCGGTTGTTTCGAGAAGCTGGTCGCTGGTAAACCGCGGGATTTGCTGGCTGGGGTCGGCCATGAACGGAATAGCGCGCTGGCGGCATTCGCGGGCGAGCTTGATCATCGCGTCCGGGTCGTTCGGTGAGATAACGACGAGGTCCGGTTGGCCTTCGTAGACATCCGCAATCGAATAATTTTTGGCATAGGCCATCGCACCGGTATAAAAGGACGCGATCTGGTTGTTGTCCAGATCAGTGTTGACGAAGAATGATGCGGTGAAGACTTCATCAATTTGCCGAACGGTGCTGGTATCGACACCGACATTATCCAGCCAACGGCGGTAATCCGGGAAGTCGCGGCCAGTGGTGCCCATCAGGTGGGTTCTGAGGCCGAGCATGGCTGTGTTGAAAGCGATATTGGCAGCAACCCCCCCCCAGTGTTTGGTCATGTCGTCGACCAGAAAGCTGAGGCTGATTTGATGAAGTTGTTCCCCAATCAGGTGGTCGGTAAAGCGACCGGGGAAACGCATCAAATAGTCATAGGCGATTGATCCGGTTATGATAATGTTCATGAACTGTTCCTGAGCTGGCTTGCGGAAGACCGTCGTGCAGTATACCACAGTCATGTGGACACGCTCGAATTCAAGTAAAAGGGTAAACCCAATGACCGTTTTTGACCATAAACGAATCACAAATCAACAGATCAAACTGGACGTAAAGGGTTTGCGACGCGGCGTTTACAGTGATCAGTATTTTGCCAATGTGGTCCAGATTCTTGAGGGCGTGTCGTCTGATCTGGGCGATATGCCTGTCGAGGCGCAGTATTTCAATCGCCGCCAGCCACGGACACTGGTGGCGGGGGTCGATGTGGCGCTGGCGATTTTGAAACACGCAACCGGCTATTTTGAGGGAAACCAGTTTGTGGATACCAGCGCGCAGCTCGATGTGGAAGCCGTTGCTGATGGCGTGTTTACCACCTATGCCGGTAACCCGATGGAGGTGCAGCCGGTGATCAAGGTGCGCGGGCGCTATCGGGATTTCGCCCTGCTTGAAACGGCAATGCTGGGCGTACTCACACGGGCCTCACGCGTGGCGACGAATGTCTACCATGTGCTCGAAGTATCCAACGGAAAGCCCATATTATTCTTTCCGGCACGTTTCGACCTGCCCGATGTGCAGGCCATCGACGGCTACGCCTACTGGCTGGCTGTTCAGCGCTACAACCATGACTTCAACCAGCAGATGAACGCGCTGGTCAGCACGGATGCTCAAGGCGCATGGTGGGGTGGTGAAGGTGGCGGTACTGTGCCTCACGCGCTGATTTCCAGCTTTCTGGGTGATACTGCTGACGCGATGGTCGCCTATGCGCGGCATGTTCCGGTTGAGGTTCCGCGTATCGCGCTGGTTGATTTTAATAATGATACGGTCGCGGCGTCGCTGGCAATTCTGGATGCATACTGGCCTTATTATCGCGCAGCACTGGAATCCGGTGATGCGGAATCCAGGGGGCGTTGGACACTGCATGGGGTGCGCATCGACACCAGCAGCAACGTGCGTGATGTGTCGCTGGAGCCGGATGGGCCGTATGGCATCAACCCGCAACTAATTCATCTGGTTCGGGATTCGATGGACGCCGCCTGGGAGCGCTGGAATGTCCCGCAGGCATGGGTTGACGAAGCAAAAGCCTTTTGTCGACAGGTGAAAATCGTAGCATCCGGTGGTTTTGACCGGGCACGTATTGAAAATTACGAACGCGAAAACGTCCCGGTTGATATGTATGGCGTGGGGTCCCGCTTCTTTCAAAATGATTCGTCAACCAGTACGGATTATTCGATGGATATTGTCCGGGTTAAACCGGGTGATCAGTGGATCAAGATGGCCAAGGTGGGGCGGCAGCCATGCGATAATTCTGATCTGGAACCCGTTGACCTGAGTATGTTGGAGTGATGTATTGTGAGCCATGATGACGAGTTAAAAAGTTCGTGGGAACAGTTGCGGCGTGACGCGGACCGGGGACGCGAACCGCAGTTGCTATCGGCTCAGCTGGGACAGCGGCACGTATCGCAGCGGGCGCTGGTGGAACGCGTCGAACGGGAGTTTATCGAGGAGTACGCCGAATCACCATTGCTCAAAGAGGCTGATACGGCGGCCAAACGGCTCAAGCTGCTGCTGCCCACGGTCGATTACGTGCTGGCTGTTGAGTCTGTTCACCTGAGCCAGCAGGACAAGGCAGCGTTGATGAACGCGGCGTATAGTGCGCTGTTTGGTTATGGACCGCTGGATGCGCTGTTTCTGGATGACCGGGTGACCACGATCTCGCTGGAAGGGGTGGACCGGGCTGCGGTGCGTTATGGACATGGTGATCTGGAGCCGGTTGGGCCCTTGTTTGACGACGAGAGTCATTTCCGGCGTATTCTGCGGCGCTTGCTGATGGACGCCGGGGCGGACCTGGATGATAGCCAGCCTTTTATCGAAACCGGCCTGATGATCGACGGTCGTCCGGTTTGTATGACCGTCATTACGCCGCTGATGTCCTTTGGCTATCACGCCGATATACGGGTGCATCCCCGGCAGCTGCCATCTGTTGAGACATTGATTGATACTGGCTTTCTGTCTGAACCGGCAGCGGCGTTACTGAACGCGATTGTCCAGTCGCCGCACGGGTTTGTGGTGGTGGGGGATGCGGAATCCGGCAAAACAACGCTGCTGAGTGTTCTGTTACAGACGCTGCCCAACGCGGACCGCGCGGTCGCGGTGGAACGGGCCAGTGAGCTGCGTCTGCCAGACGGAATCGAACGGTTAACGACGCAGTGGCCGGACGAAACCACACGCGGGGTGACGTTTGGCGAACAAATCGGAGCGGCGCTGGCCAAGGAGCCGCAGTGTCTGGTGCTGGATGAAGTGCGATCGGACGAGCCGGAGACGATTGCGCCGCTGCTGCAAAATGCGGACGCGCCGCGGCAAATCTGGTCGTTTCGCGGGCCTTTTGATTCGAAGCGGCTGCGCAACGCGCTCAGTATGCTGGCGCGCCGGGCGGATATGAGCCAGACGGAAGCCATGGTGGATGCGCTGTACCATCGCTTGCCGTATGTCATCACCGTGTGGCGGGCACATGGCAAGCTGAGTTTGTACAGCATCGGCGAGTGGCAGTATCGCACTTCGGATTATCCGGATTTTGTGCTGCTGCTGCACACGCGTGATGGTCAACTACGGCTGACGGGCGAGCGTCCGTCAAACACGCTGGCGCTGCCAGAATCGTTCTGGAACCGTTAATGAAAATAGGCCGGGTCGTCTGCCGTGGCGGCCAGCCACGCCCGAACGACGGCCAGCGGCTCGGTATCGGCTTCGGCGGTGTAGTCGGTTGATTTGACCCAGGCGTAGACAGTGCCGTTTTCCTGCCAGATTTCCCGTTCCATGCCATAGGCAAGGTCGAGCGCTTCGCTCAGGTCTTCATCCCAGGGTGGACATTCGTCGTCCTGAACGGCGGCCATCCATGTCTGGTCGATGATGGTGGCCTCATTTTCCAGTTCATCGGGTTTCGCCTCGCGCTGGTAAATGAACCGGTCATTATTGTCATAGATCAGATAATCATAAGCGATGCCTTCATGCCCAACCGGGATTTTGCGCATGTGCCAGCCCAGCCGTTCGGCAATGATGCGGCGCAGTTGCGGGCCGGGCGGTAATTTGCTCCAGTGGTTATCCGTCACAGGCTTTCCCCCGCAACAGCACGGCGCAGGCTGTCTTCAAACGGTGGGCGGGCGATGCCATTCTCGGTGACAATGCCTGCCACATAGCGGTTCGGCGTGACATCGAAGGCTGGGTTGCGTGCCTTGTAATGGTCGGGCACGATGGCGTTGCCGTAGGGTGCGCGAACTTCGCCGGGGTCTCGCTGCTCAATCGGGATGTCTGTACCGGATGCCAGCGATAGGTCGACAGTCGATGTAGGTGCCACCGTATAAAACGGAATGTTATTCTCCTTTGCCAGCACCGCAATCTGATAGGTGCCGATCTTGTTGGCGACGTCGCCATTGGCCGCAATGCGATCTGCCCCCACCATGGCGATGCTGATTTCGCCTTTTTGCATGTAATAACCGGCGGCGGTATCCGGCAGAATATCGTAGCTGATGCCGTATTGTTCCAGTTCCCACGCGCTCAGCCGTGCCCCTTGCAGGCGCGGTCGTGTTTCGTCGAGCAGGACATGAATTTGTTTGCCCTGTTCGTGGGCGGCGCGGATAACCCCCAACGCGGTGCCCCAATCCACCGCCGCCAGCGCGCCGGTGTTGCAGTGATGCAGGATGGTGTCGCCGTCCTTGATTAACGCGGCACCGTGCTGGCCCATACGCTTGTTGATCGCGACATCTTCGTCGGCAATTTGCTGGGCGATCTTGAGCAGCGCTTCACGCAGGTCATCGGGGTTGGAAAATTCACCGCTGCGGGCGATGTCCATGAGCCTGTCGACAGCCCAGGCCAGGTTTACGGCAGTGGGGCGCGATGCCTTCAATACCTGTGCCGCTTGTTCCAGATCAGCCAGCAACCCGGCCAGGTCGGTGGCTGAACTATTGCGCGCCGCCAGCGCCATGCCAAACGCGGCTGATGCGCCGATCGCGGGTGCGCCGCGCACGGTCATGTTGCTGATGGCTTCGGCAACAGCTTGATAATCGGGTAAATCAACGGTGACAAGCTTCCAGGGGATTTCCCGCTGGTCGATCATACGAACCTGCCCGTTGTGCCATTCGACTGTACGCATGGTTAGTCCTGTTCAGGTGCATTGCTCAGAAATTTAAACGTTCGATTAGGGAAAGAACCGGCGTGCCTTGCTTTCCAGACGTGCATCCTTGCGGAAACGATAGAGCCGGGCCGGGCGTCCGGCAGTTTTCTGATAGCGATTAACCGGTTCGACGATGCGTGCTTCATGAATCTTTTTGCGAAAATTCGCCTTGTCCAGCCGGTGATCGTTGAGGATCGTCATGTACGCTTCCTGAAGTTCGCGCAATGTAAATTCCTCTGGCATCAGCTCGAAGGCGGCGGCGGAATATTCGATCTTGTAGCGCAGTCGTGTGAGGGCATCATCCACCATGCGGGCATGATCGAATGCCATTGGCGGCAGGTCATAAACGCTGCACCAGGCACGGTTTTCATCACCGTCCGGTTTGATTCGGTCCGCAGCCAAAAGCGCAAAGTACGCCACGCTGATCACGCGCCGGCGCGAATCGCGCTGGGGGTCGCCATATGTGAAAAGTTGCTGCAAATACACGTCATCAACGGTTGTTTGCTCTCGCAACTGACGCATGGCAGCTTCTTCCAGCGCTTCCGTCGCCCCCACAATGCCGCCGGGCAGCGACCAGTAACCCGGGTGATCCTGCCGCTGGATCACATGGACCTGAAGATCGCGATTGCGCAGCGTGAAAATCACGACATCGACTGCGACGCTCCAGACCCATTCGGTATGCTCGATGACTGCCTTCGGGTTAATCATAGCCTTACTATATAAGTGCGGACTTTGCTCTGTCAAGCTGAACCAGTGCGTGATCTGAAGGTGCCGAATCTGGTTGAATCGGCAGGGTAAAGATGAAACGCGTACCCGGTCTGCACTGGCGGACAGTGATGCTGCCGTTGTGTCCCTGAGCAATGGCGCGCACAATTGCCAGACCGAGCCCGCTGCCGGGGTACGCGGCGGCATTGCGGCCCCGGTGGAAGCGGCTGAATAGCTGGGGCAGGTCTTCATCGAGGATGCCGATGCCGGTGTCCTGAACGGTCAATTCGACTTCGGTGGCGTTGTGCTCATTCAGCGCAACCAGGATGCTGCCGTCGGCGGGTGTGAACTTGATGGCATTTTCCAGCATGTTGGTAAGGGCGTGTTGCAGTTGATGTTCATGCGCCGGGATGAAGACGTCTTGCGCGGGCAGGGTGATGTGGAAATTGATGTCCTTCTGTTCTGCCTGGGACGCGTAAATTTCGCTGGTTTCGCGGACCAATGCGCTGAGATTGACGCGGCCCAAGCTGGGGGCATCTTCGTTCGACTCCAGGCGGGAGAGTTCCAGCAGGTCATTGGTCAGGCTTTCCAACCGGCTGATCTGGGCGAGCGCCTGATCAATAAACCGCTGCTGTTCATCAGCCTGTTGCTCATCAGCAATCAGTTCGATATTGGTCCGCAGGGCAGTGAGGGGCGTGTGCAGTTCGTGGGCAGCATCGGCCACAAACCGGCGCAGCGTCAGAATGGTTTCCTCGACACGGTTGGCCATGTCGTTAAACGAATGGGCCAGCACGCCAACCTCGTCTTTGCCGTTGATTTGCGCACGGGCGGACAGGTCACCGACTGACATTTTCGAAGTAACCTGGGTGAGCGCCAACAGCGGGGCGCTGATATGTTGGCTGATGTACAGACCTGCCAGCGCGGCCAGGATGACGGCGACAACGCTGGCGACAAACCAGGCGCGGGCGACGCCATCCAGAATTTCGAGGCCATAGGCGGGACCCTGAGACAGACGCAGGTAGCTGAGGCCTGCGCTGCCGAACGCAACCGGCAGTTCAACCGCCTGGTCGGAAAACTGGCCGATATGCAGGTCGCTGGTATCGTTGAGGTTAAAACCAAACAGCGTGCGGCGAGCAGGCATCGCAAACTGGACGGCCTCTGTCGTCCCGTCTGCGATCAGGATATCGAACTGGGGGATGGTTTCCGGATCGGCCTGTGTGGGACTAAGCAAGGGTAGATGGTTCGCCTGTTCGTCGATGCGTTCTGTGCCGTTGGGGGAATAGAACCAGAGTTGGGAGGTTGTGCCCTCTGCGGCAGTCGTCGTTAATTCTGCTTCGCGTGTCAGCACCCGAATGCCGGCGCGACCCTCAACCGTCAGGATGTTGTCTTGTGGCAGGCCGGAGTCGCTAAGAACGTTCTTGTCTGAATCCAGCAGCTGGACGCGCAGTTGCGACAGAAACGCCATGGTGTTGAGCTGCGCATCAATCGTGGCCTGGGGGACTCGCTGGTCGGTCAGACGGTTGACGATTGCTTGCAGGGCGATGGCGTTGCTGTGCAGATAATCCCACTCTTGCTGGGCGTAATAACTGCGCAGGGTGGTCAGCAGCACCGCGCCCAGCACCAGCGCGGCAATCAGTGCGATTGCGGCATAGGTCAGTGGTAATCTCCATCGTATGGACATGAGTTGAACCTGTGATCGTTATGTTGTTCGCTTAAGTTTACGCCGGAAAATTTCGTGTGGATTGCTATCTGGTTACAATCTCGTAACCTGCTCGGCCAACCGGTAGCCGACACCGGGTACGGTGAGGATAAGGGCAGGCTGGCCGGGATCAACCTCGATCTTTTCGCGCAGGCGGCGGATATGCACGTTGACGATGCGTTCGCTTTCAACATCGCTGTCGTAGCCCCACACCTCGTCGAGTAATTGTGTGCGGGTCAGCGCCTGACCGCGATGGCGCGCGAGAAAGACCAGCAGGCGAAACTCGGTTGGTGTCAGGTATATCGGCTGGTTATCTCGCTGAACCAGGCCGCGACTCCGGTCAATAATGAGATCGCCCACATAGAACTGGTCGGCGTCTGCGTTGGAGAGTTCGCCATAGGCCCGGCGCAGTTGAGCCCGAACCCGCGACCGCAGTTCGCGCAGGCTGTAGGGCTTGGTGACATAATCATCAGCCCCCATTTCCAGCCCAAGGATTTTGTCCATTTCATCGCGCTGCACGGTCAGCATAATAATCGGTTGGCGAATACCATTCTGGCGCATCTGACGGCAGTAATCGAAGCCAGAGCCATCGGGCAAACGGACGTCGAGAATGATCAGATGCGGGTTGTGCTGGCGGGCATAGTGCAACCCATCCGAGCCGGTGGATTTCCAGGCGACACGGTATGAATCCCGTTGCAGGCCATCTTGCAGGCTGCTGGCAACGGCGGGGTCATCTTCGATAATCAGGATGTGGTTTGCCGCCTGCATCGTTCTGTTCTCCATGATTGCAACCTAAGTATACCAGTGGATTTTGAAAGCCCCTGGGTTTGACCCTATAATCTTCCCATCGCCTAATCAACGACGACAGGAAAGTGATGCCTCATGCAACCGACATCATATGATTTTGACTCGCGGCGGGCAATGGTCATGGCTCGCAGAGGGATGGCCGCAGCGAGTAATCCACTGGCCGCGCAGGCAGGGTTGAATATATTACGGCAGGGTGGCAACGCAGCCGATGCGGCGGTCGCCATGTCTGCGGTCATGAACGTAACCGAACCGGGCGCATGTGGCATTGGCGGCGATTGTTTCGCCCTGTTTTTTGATGCGAAGACCAAACGCGTCAGCGCATTGAACGGAAGCGGGCGTGCGCCGGCGGCCCTGAACCGGGATGATCTGGTCGCGCAGGGCTGGTCGCAGATGAACCCGTTTCATGCCCACGCGGTGACGGTGCCGGGGGCGGTGCGCGGGTGGGATGATTTGCTGCGGCGGCACGGGACCATGACTTTGGCTGATGTGCTGGTGGACGCCATTCATTACGCCAGCGAGGGGTATCCGGTAGCACCGTCGTTTGGCACCAGCTGGCAGGCGGGCGAAACATTTATCAAGAATGCGGTCAACGCCGAAGAATATCTGCCGCATGGACGGGCACCGCAGGTGGGGCAGGTGGTGCAGTTAACATCGCTGGCGAAGACTCTGCGGGCGATTGCGGAAGGTGGGCCGGATGCTTTTTACAGCGGCCCGGTGGCCGAAGCGATTGTTTCATCGTTGCAGCAGCAGGGCAGCGTGATGACACAGGACGACCTGAAAAATCATCACTCAACCTGGGACGAACCGATTCTGACGAATTATCGCGGCGTGACGGTTTACGAATGTCCACCGAATGGTCAGGGGCTGGCGGCGTTGCAGGCCATGAATATTGCCTCGGTGTTTGATCTGCGCTCGCTGGCGTGGGATTCACCGGAGCGCCTTCACCTGATGATTGAGTGTATGCGGCTGGCATGGGCCGATGCGCGGCAGTATATCGCGGACATGTCCAGGTCGCAGGTGCCGGTTGATGATCTGCTCAACCAGCGGTATGCCGAGGAACGCGCCCGGTTGATCGCGGCGGATAAAACCATGACGCCGCCACCGACCTACGGCAAACTGCCGAAGGGGTCGGATACGATTTATCTGTGCGTGGTCGATGGTGACGGCAATGCCTGTTCATTTATCAAGAGCCTGTATATGGGTTTTGGTGTGGGCATTGTGGCAAAAGATACCGGCGTCTGGCTGCAAAACCGGGGTGCTGGTTTTGTGCTGGAAGCGGGCCACGCCAATTCGCTCGAAGGGGGCAAACGTCCGTATCATACGATTATCCCTGGTATGGCGCTGCGCGATGGCGAGTTCTGGGGCTGCTTCGGTGTGATGGGTGGTTTCATGCAGCCGCAGGGCCATTTTCAGGTGATGAGCGCGATGGTGGATGATGACCTGAACCCGCAGGCTGCGCTCAACCGCCCGCGCTGGTACATCGAAGATGGCAAACCGGATGGCACTGTGCTGCTGGAAGAAGGCATTCCGGTGCAGACGATGGCGCGGCTCGCCGAGATGGGGCATCAGGTGCGACCGATGAGTGGACGTGGCCGCAAGGCGTTCGGACGAGGGCAGATTATCCGGCGTGACCCGTATACCGGCGTCCTGTTTGGTGGTACGGAACCGCGGGCTGATGGCGTGGTCGCGGCGTTCTGATGTCCAGCGAGACGCCAAAACGCAAGCGCGTCGTCCTGTGCATGGGGCAGTACTGCAATGCCGGGCGGCGTGCCAAGCGGCTGTATCAACAGCTCGAAACGGCGGTTTTCGACATCAACGGCGATCAGTTTCCGGGGCCGCTCAAGCTGGAAATCGCCAATTGTCTGAGTATGTGCGGCGCTGGGCCGAACCTGATGATTTACCCGGAGGCGCGGGCTGTCAACAGTTTGGATGAGGAAAAATTGCGCGTTGTCATCGACCAATATTTGCGCACGGTGTCGACAGAAGATTAACGTGGCCTCAGTATGAAATAAGCGGCACTTTTTTGTGCAGGATCAGCGATGAAACCTTGAGGGACATCATATAAGCTTCAGGCAAAATATTGTATAATTTCGATAGAAAAAATTATGCAGATTGTCCAAAACTTAGCCTGAAGGTCAAGGAGCCTCGATATGACGATTTCGGAGCAGATCATCGCACAGACAGAACAGTATGGCGCCCAGCATTACAAGCCCCTGCCGGTGGTCATCGCTGAAGCAGAGGGTGTCTGGGTCACGGATGTTGAAGGCCAGCGTTATATCGATATGCTCAGTGGCTATTCAGCGGTCAGCCACGGTCACCGGCACCCGCGTCTGCTTGAGGCTGCCAAACGGCAGATGGATCGGGTGACGTTGACAGCCCGCGCTTTTCACAATGATCAGGTTGGGCCGCTGCTGCAACAACTGTCCGAATTTTGTGGCATGGACAAGGCGCTTCTGATGAACACGGGCGCCGAGGCGGTCGAAACAGCGGTCAAGCTGGCGCGCAAATGGGGGTATCGGGTCAAGGGTGTGCCGCACGATCAGGCGGAGATTATCGTCTGTGACGGCAACTTTCATGGGCGAACCACGACCGTGATCAGCTTTTCGTCCGAAGAATTGTACAAGCACGATTTCGGCCCGCTGACGCCGGGTTTCCGCTTTGTGCCATTTGGTGATGTGGCAGCGCTGGAAGCGGCCATTACGCCCAATACAGTTGGCTTCCTGGTCGAGCCGATTCAGGGCGAAGGCGGCATTAATGTGCCACCGGACGGGTATCTAGCGGCGGTGCGTGATATTTGTAACCGCCACAAAGTACTGCTGCTGCTGGATGAAATTCAGGTTGGGCTGGGACGCACGGGGAAGCGCTTCTGTTACCAGCATGATGGGATCGAACCCGATATTCTGATTCTGGGGAAAGCCCTGGGCGGTGGCATCTTCCCTGTATCGGCCATTGCCACCAAAGCGGATTTGCTGGGGTTGTTTGTACCGGGTGAGCATGGCAGCACGTTTGGGGCAAACCCGTTGGCGTGTGCGATTGCCAGCGAAGCCCTGCATGTCATAGAAGATGAGCAGCTGGCGGAACGGTCTGCCGAGATGGGCGCCTATCTGCTGCATCGCCTGCAATCGATTGAAAGCCCCTTCGTCAAGGAAGTGCGGGGTAAAGGGCTGCTCATCGGTGTGGAACTGAAGCCGGAACTGGGCGGTGCCCGGCCATTCTGCTTGCGGCTGCTGGCGAATGGAGTCCTTTGCAAAGAATCGCATGAACACGTCATTCGGTTCGCGCCGCCGCTGGTCGTCAACCGCGAAGAACTGGACTGGGCGCTGGAACGCATCGAAGCCGTGCTGATGGCAGAGGACATGCCGGAAAAAATGTAATCAATTCCGTGCTGGATTGTATGCGCACGGAATAATATAATGGGCACGGCTTGCGCACACATCCGTGCCTTTTTATTTGTGTTATACAGGGGTTGTCATGGCTGTACCATACTGGGCAGATCAATTCGTCGCTGAGCTTGACTATGAATCCATCGTGCTCAACGACTCGAAAACATATTCCGGCAGTGCACATGTGGGGTCGTTGCGAGGGCCGGTGATTCATGACGTCATTTACCGGGCCGCCAAAGCTGCTGGCCGCGAAGCGACGTTCTTTTATGGCAGCGACGATTATGATGCCCTGGACGCGGTGCCGCCAAGCCTTTCTTATGACCTCTATAAGCCCTATCTGGGTAAACCCCTGTGTGTGATTCCCGCGCCGGATGGCAGCGCGCGCAGCTACGCCGAATATTTCTACGATGAATTTATGGCGGCGCAGAACGCACTGGGCATTTTCCCAACACCGTATCGCATGAGCGAACTATATCGCTCTGGCCGCATGAACGATGTGATCCGTCAGGTGCTGGAACATGCCGCCACCGTTCGCCAGATTTATCTGGAAGTCAGCAATTCTGAACGCGCCGACGACTGGTTTCCGTTCAACCCCATCTGCGAAAACTGCGGTCGCATCGCCATGACGCGCGTCTACAAGTTTGACGGCGAAAAGGTTTACTATCGCTGCGAGCCGGACTCGATGGATTATGCGCAGGGCTGCGGCCATGAAGGGGCGGTCAGCCCATTTGACGGCAACGGTAAACTCCCCTGGAAACTGGAGTGGGCAGCGCGCTGGCAGGTGCTGGGCGTCAATGTCGAAGGCGCGGGCATGGATCATTCGATTGAGGGTGGCTCACGCGATGTGGCCGAAGCGGTGGCGCGGCGTGTATTCCAGGCCGAACCCCCGGCGAATATGCCTTATGAATTCCTGCTGCTGGAAGGCGGCAAAATGAGTTCGTCCAAGGGGATTGGATTCACCGCCAAGGAAGTGATCGACGCGCTCCCGGCGGAACTGCTGCGTTATTTGCTGGTGCGCACGCGCCCCCGTACTGCGATCAACTTCAACCTGGACAAAGACGCCGTGCCCCGGTTGTTCGACGAGTATGACACAGCTGCGGAAAACTACTTCCAGGAGACGAATGAGCCGGACGAGGCCTGGCAGAAGCGGATTTTTGAACTGGCTCAAATCTCGGCAGATGACCCCATCGTCTCCCTGTACAGGCCGCGCTTCACCCATGTGGTCACAGTCGCCCAGATTCCGGGTATTGATATTCATGCGCACTTTGAGGGACACAAGGGCGGGCCGCTGCTGCCGCAGGAATTGGAAGAAATCGGCAAGCGCGTGAACTATGTGCAGGTCTGGTTGCAGCGCTTCGCGCCGGAGAATGCGGTTATCGTCGTGCAGGATAAAGTGCCACAGGTCGCCCGCAATCTGTCTGAGCCGCAGCGTGCTTTCCTTTCTGAATTTGTGGATTGGTTCCGCCGGCAGGATTCACCATCCGGCGAAGCTATTCACAAAGCCATCTATGACATCGCGACCGAGTCGGGGATGAAGCCGGGGCAGGCGTTTCAGGTGGTTTATCTGGCGTTTCTGGGGCGCACCAGTGGGCCGCGTGCCGGTGAACTGCTGGCTGCGCTCGACCATGAGTTTGCGCTGCGCCGGTTGCAGCAGGTGGAGAATATTCAGTATCAGGCGTCGGCCCGTTTTCGGGTGATGGAACGCCGGTCAGACGCGGTCTATGGCAATACGCTGCACATTCACGATGATGTCATGGAGAAGTTCTCCGATCTGCGTATTGGTGTCGCCTTGATCCGAGGGGTTCAGGTTGCCAGCAGCAGCGCAGAGTTGAATGCGCTCAAAGCCAAGACCGCCGAAACATTGATGCAGGAATATCAGGGGATTAACCTCGGTTCGCTGGATGCGGTTAAAGCATACCGGGAAATCTACCGGGCATTCGGGGCCGACCCCGGTAAACGCAACCCCAGCGCAGAAGCCTTGCTGCGGCGGATCACGCGGGGGCGGGGCCTGCCGGATATCAACAATGTCGTCGATGCCTATAATCTGGCGTCGGTCGAAACCTTGATCCCGATTGCAGCCTATGATGCCGATTGTTTGCAGTTCCCGGTTGAACTGCGGTTTGCGCATGAAGGCGAATCCATCGAAACCATGGGCAGCGATGGGCCGCAGGCGATTGACGCGGGTGAACTGATTTATGCGGATCAGGCGCGGGTGGTTTGCTGGGACTTCAACCACCGCGACGCGGACTATACCAAAATTACTGACGCAACCATCAACGTGCTGCTATTTGTTGATGGCTGCGGGGTGACACCGGTTGACGCGGTGCAGAATGCGATTGATATGGCCGCCGGGCGCATTATCCGCTACGCCGGGGGCGAACTGGCATTTTCTGCCATTCTGTATCAGGACGTTTAATGCGCCATCCGCTGGGCTGCCATCGCGGCACCGACAATACCCGCTTCGTTGCGCAGCTTGGCCGGCACACAGGGGGCGTGGGTCGTAAGATACGATTCATACTTGTTGAACTTCTTGCTGACCCCGCCGCCCAGGATAATCAGGTCTGGTGAAAAAAGAAATTCCAGGTGGCTGAGGTAGGTGTTCAACCGCTCGCCCCATTCATTCCAGGCCAGGTCTTTTTTCTTGCGGATGCTGTCCGCTGTCCATTTTTCGGCTTCCTTGCCTTTGATCTCCAGATGGCCGAGTTCGGTGTTGGGCAGCAACTCACCGTCAACAAAGATGGCACTGCCAATGCCGGTGCCGAGCGTCAGTACAATGGTGACGCCCTCGGCTTCGCGGCCTGCGCCAAACTTCATTTCGGCAATCCCGGCGGCGTCGGCATCATTGATAAGCAGCAGTGAGCAACCCGTTTGCTGGCGCAGCATTTTTTCCGCTTCAAAGCCGATCCAGGCATTGTCGACATTGGCCGCGCTGTGGGTGACGCCGTTCTTGATGATGGCGGGGAAGGTGCACCCGATCAGACCGTTCCATTCGAAATGTTCGACAATCTGAGCAACCACGTTGACGACCGCTTCTGGCGTCGATGGCTGGGGCGTTGGGATGCGATGGCGGTCGGCGCTGAGTTCGCCTTTGTCCGTATCGACGGGCGCGCCCTTGATCCCTGAGCCGCCAATATCAATGCCAAGTATTTCCATGCTGGTTTCATCCTTGTTGCTGGTTCATGCGGTGCCTGATGCTAACGCAAATTTATGGATTTCGCAGCTATTCAATCGGTGTGAATAACACCTCCTGAAGATGGCTGATGGCCCTGTCCAGCTGCGGGTCTTCTATCTCGTCAAAGGTCTCCGGGTCCCAATCGACGATGATGTCTGGTGTAATGCCCGCACCATGTATCCAGTGACGGTTGGGTGTCAGCCAGCGGGCAATTGTGAGCCGAAGGCCGCCGCCATTGACCAGCTTCTGCACACTCTGGACGGTGCCTTTGCCAAAGGTGGTTTCGCCGATGATTGTCGCAGCGCCGGTATCTTGCAGCGCACCGGCGACCAGCTCGGACGCGCTGGCACTGCGTTCGTCAACGAGTATGACGAGGGGGATGGTTAGATCGCGATAGGTGCCATTCGCCTGAAAAATTTGCTCCCGGTCGCTGCCAAAGTCTTCGACCAGTATCGGGCCTTCTTCGATAAACGCGCTGGCGACATCAATGGCGCTGGTGAGCAGCCCCCCGGGGTTTCCACGGAAATCCAGCACCAGTCCGTCGAGCATTTCCGGATTCAACGAGTCGATGGCGGCGTCGATCTCGGTGCGCGCCTCCGACGTGAACTCGTGCAGCTTGATATAGCCGATATGGGTATCTTCGATCACATGTGATTCAATATTCGGGATTTCGATACGCGCACGGGTGAGGGTGAATTCCACGCGCTCGCCGTTGCGCAGCATGGTAATTTCGACTGTTGTTCCGGCAGCGCCACGTACCCGCGCAGCCAGCTCCATCTGGTTGAAGTCGAAGGCGTCCTCACCGTTGACCGTTGCGAATATATCGCCGATCTGGATTCCGGCCTGCGCCGCCGGCGTGCCTTCCAGAATGTTGACGACCTCAATGCCGCCCAGTTCTTCATTGTCGCGGATGACCACACCAATGCCTTCAATTGCGCCGGACAGGTCATCGAACAGCACCGGATAGAGTTCGGGGTTCATGTAACCGCTGTTTTCATCCTCAAGGGCTTCGACCATGCCCTGAATGGCGCCATCGACGAGTATCTGTGGCTCGATGGGTTGGTTGTGCGGCGACACAAATTCTTCCTCGATCAGGTCATAGACCTGCCAGAAGGCTTCAAACAACTCATCTGACCCCGCCGGTTGCGCGTACTGCTGGTCCGGGTGATGAGCGAAGGTTGCGGTCGTTTGGCTGCCGAGCGCAAAACCCGTTATAAAGATCACCACCATGACAATCGATGGCGGTATCTGGCGCGCGCGTTCGAGCAGATTGGTGGTCAATTTCATGGAACCCATACTCCAGAAGTGTTTCGTTGTGCACATTATAGCATCATCATTTGGCGGCACCCTGAACGCGATGTGAGAGTCCTGTAAATGTGATATTTGATGGTAGAATCGCAAGACTGCTGATGTCTGACAGGGGGACTTGCATGAATCGAGCGATGCTGCGCGATTACTGCCTGAGCAAAAACGGCGCTGTAGCGGAATTTCCGTTTGGGCCGGACGCTGAAGTGTTCAAGGTAATGGGGAAAATGTTTGCGCTGATTCCCGTAGGGGCCAACCCGCCGACGATCAGCCTGAAGTGTGACCCGGTTCTGGCGGAAATACTGCGGCAGACGTATCCGGCGGTCAAACCAGGGTATCATTTGAACAAGAAACACTGGAACACGATTACGGTGGATGGCAGTGTCCCCGACGATGAAGTGCTCGAAATGATCGACCAATCCTATGAGCTGGTGGTCAAGGGATTGAAGAAGGCAGACCGAGAGAAATTGCTGAAGTCAGGATAATACGATTGATGAAACCGCTTTATGAAATGATTTCCCTGTCCGATGCGGCAGAATTGGTGCAGGATGCGCAGACGATTGCGCTCGGTGGGATGACAGTCTACCGGCGGCCACTGGCGTTTGTACGGGCGCTGCTGCGGCGCGACCATCGTCCGAAAGATTTGACGCTGCTGTGCTTTACCGCCGGGATCGAATCCGATTTGCTGGTGGGGGCGGGCTGCGTCGGCACGGTGCGCAGCGTCTACTTCGGGCTGGAATCGTTCGGCCTGGCCCCGATGTTCACCGAAGCGGCGCAAAAAGGCAGCATCCACATCATGGAAGAAACCGAAGCCAGTATCGTGATGGGCATGCGGGCGACTATGAGTGCGATTGGGTTCATGCCGTCGAATGCCTGGGTTGGCACGGATCTGCCCGCACTGCGGCCCGATGTTCGAACGATTGCGGACCCATACTCTGGTGAGGAATTAATGGCCTTCCCGGCGATTCCGCTGGATATCGCGGTGCTGCACGGGCTTGAGGCAGACCGGCATGGGAACGTCAAGCTGAATAATAACCTCGGTATCGACATGGAACTGGCCTATATCGCCCGGACCGTGATTGTCACAGTAGAACGGATCGTAGAGCAGGTCGAACCCTCCGTCGATGGGCAGATGCTGCCTGCACCGGCGACAGATTATATTATCCATGCGCCGCAGGGGGCGTGGCCCACCAGCTGCTATCCGCTGTATCCCGTAGGCGGGGGTGAATTCATGCGCTATGTCGACGCCTGTAATGCCGGAAAATTTGACGATTATCTGGCCGGGTTTCTGGCAGATACGCGCTCCGATGCGGGTTAACTATTGCGTCTCTATGCGACGCTGGTTATACTAATCGCAACTGTATATGTGAACCAGGGGAGTTCGCGCAAGCGGGCTGAGAGGATGCGTAATGCCGCATCGACCCTTAACCTGATCCGGATCATGCCGGCGTAGGGAGTGCTTCCAGTGATAGCATTTCGCCACCCTTGCATGACACCGGCAGGGGTGGTTTTTATTATCATGGAGGCTGCAATGAAGCAACTTATCGGTGTGGTGGTCTTGCTGCTGCTGGTGGTGGCACCGGCAACGGCGCAGGACAATGTGTTGACCTTAATAACCCATGACAGTTTCAACATCAGTGAGGATGTGCAGGCTGCTTTTGAAGCGGAAACCGGCATCACGCTTGAAATCCTGCCGGGTGGCGATGCCGGGCAAATGGTCAATCAGTCGATTTTGAGCAAGGGCAATCCGCTGGCGGATGTCATGTTTGGCATTGATAATACATTTCTGAGCCGCGGGCTGGAAAATGAGTTGTTTGTGCCATACGAATCACCGATGCTGGAAAATGTACCGGAAGATTTCGTGCTTGATGAGGAACACCGGGTTACACCGATTGACTATGGCGATGTGTGCCTCAATTATGATGTGGCCTATTTTGAAGAAAACGAACTGGCTGTGCCGCAAAGCCTGACCGACCTGACCGACCCGGCCTATGAAGGGCTGCTGGTTGTCGAGAATCCGGCCACATCGTCACCGGGGTTGGCTTTCCTGCTGACGACGATTGGTGTGTTTGGCACCGAAGGGGATTATACGTACCTCGATTACTGGACGGATCTGGTCGAGAATGAGGTGCGGGTGGTGGATGGCTGGGAAACAGCCTATTACGGCGAGTTCAGCGGCGCGTCTGGTGGTGAGGGAACCTATCCGCTGGTGGTCAGTTATGCCAGCAGCCCGCCGGTAGAAGTGTACTTTATGGAAACGCCGCCAGAAACCGCACCGACAGCGTCTGTTGTTGCGCCGCAGACGTGCTTCCGGCAGATTGAATTCGCCGGGATACTGGCAGGGACCGACAAGGTTGAGGAAGCGCAGCAGTTGATCGACTTCATGCTTGGGGTTGAATTTCAGGAGGATGTTCCGTTGCAAATGTTTGTCTTCCCGGTGAACCAGGAAGCCGAACTGCCGCAGATTTTCCTGGATCATGCGCAGGTTGTGGAAGAACCGGTAGTCATCGATGCCGCTGAGCTTGAAGCGAACCGTGCAGATTGGATTCAGGCGTGGACAGACACCGTTCTGCGTTAGCCAACGCGGCGGTTTGGGGGCGGCGCGGGCTGTTGCTGGTGCCGCTCCTCTTTCTGGCGCTCTTTTTCTTCTATCCGCTGGCGTCCATTCTGGATGTCAGCTTTGCGCCCGAAGGCACGCTCGACCTGAGCGTGATTGGGCAGCTTTCTGCCTTTACGGATACGTTGTGGTTCACGATCTGGCAGGCGGCTCTGTCCACCGTGTTGACGCTGGCGCTGGCACTGCCGACGGCTTATGTGTTTGTGCGCTACCGTTTCCCCGGCAAGCTGCTGCTGCTGTCGCTGTCGACGCTGGCATTTGTGCTGCCGACGGTCGTGGTTGCCACTGCATTTAAGGCACTCATCGGCGATAACGGTATTATCAATAACTGGCTGGTGTCGACGTGGGGGTTCGACTCGCCGCCCATTCAGTTGGAACGAACGCTGACGATTATATTGATCGTGCACGTGTTTTATAACTTTGCTGTGGCGCTGCGCATTCTCACCAGCTTCTGGATGAATCAAAGCCCGCGCATGGAAGAAGCGGCACGTGTGCTGGGGGCGAACGGCTGGCGGCTGTGGTGGTCGATCCGCCTGCCGGTACTCCGACCTGCGCTTCTGGCCGCCAGTTTGCTCGTGTTTATTTTTACTTTTACCAGCTTCGGCATCATCATCATTCTGGGTGGCCCCCGGTTCGCGACGCTGGAAGTTGAGATTTACCAGCAGGCGGTCAACCTGTTTAACCTGCCGGTGGCTGCCGGGCTGTCATTGGCGCAGATCGGCCTGATGTTCGCCATGATGGTGGTTTATACGCGGTTGCAGCGCCAAACCGCCGTTGATTTGCAGGCGGTCCAGCAGGTGGCTCGTGCGCCGCGCGGCTGGCGCGAAAAGCTGAGTGTTATCGCCATCGTGCTGCTGATGGTCGTTTTGTTGTTTACACCGCTGCTGGCGCTGGTCGTCCGTTCGCTGTCAACAGCGGAGGGCTGGTCCCTGCGTTACTATCAGGAGTTGAGCGTCAATGCGCGTTCATCGGTGCTGTTCGTGCCACCGCTGCAATCCATCGGTAATTCGGTCGCTTTTGCGCTGGTGACGGTTGCGCTGGCGGTTTCGATGGGCGTTCTGACAGCTTACCTGCTGGGGCAGCGACAGTCCCGATGGACCCGATGGCTGGACCCGTTGTTCATGCTGCCGCTGGCGACCAGTGCGGTGACGCTGGGGTTCGGGTTTATTATTGCGCTGGATGAACCGCCGCTGAATTTGCGCGCCTCGCCGGCGTTGATTCCCATTGCGCATACGCTGGTAGCAATGCCGTTTGTCGTGCGCAGCGTATTGCCTGCGCTGAACCGCATCGCCCCGAATATTCGTGATTCCGCCCGGACACTGGGGGCGTCGCCGTTTCAGGTGTGGCGCTGGATAGATGTGCCATTGATCAGTCGGGGCATTGTGGTGGGGGCGACATTTGCGTTTACCATCAGCATGGGCGAATTTGGCGCCTCCTTGTTTGTGACCCGTCCCAATATCCCGACAATGCCGGTCGTCATCTTTCGCCTGCTGGGGCAGCCGGGGGCGTTGAATCTGGGGCAGGCAATGGCCATGAGTGTGCTGTTGATGACTGTATGCGCGATCAGCTTCATTGTTATCGAGCGCGTGCGCACCGCTGGAATTGGGGAATTTTGATGCTGGATATTATCAATGTCACGCGCGCGTTTGACGGGCAGGCTGTGCTGCGTGGCATCAACCTGCCCGTTGATCAGGGTGAGATCGTGTGTTTGCTGGGGCCCAGCGGCTGCGGCAAAACCACCATGCTGCGGATTGTGGCCGGGCTGGAACACGCGGACGGCGGCGACGTGCGCATTAACGGGAATTCCATCATGGCAACGCCCGTACACCAGCGCGATTTTGGTCTGATGTTTCAGGATTTTGCGCTGTTCCCGCACATGAATGTGGCGGAGAATGTCGGGTTTGGTCTGCGCATGCGCCCGGTTGCGGATGATCAGCAGCGCGTGGATGAGGTGATCCGCCTTGTCGGGCTGGCAGGTTTTGAACAGCGTGATGTCGGGGAGCTTTCCGGCGGCGAACGGCAGCGGGTGGCGCTTGCCCGCAGCCTTGCGCCGCGACCACGTTTGCTGATGCTGGACGAACCATTGGGTTCGCTGGATGCGGCGCTGCGGACCCGGTTGGTGGTTGAACTGCGTCAGATTATCAAGCAGATTGGTCTGACCGCTATTTATGTTACACACGATCAGGAAGAAGCGTTTGCCATTGCAGATCGCATCGCGATAATGAACGCAGGTCAGATCGAGCAGGTTACGATACCGGAAGATATTTACCGCAGGCCGCGGACGACTTTTGTCGCTCGGTTTCTGGGGCTGAATAACATTGTGCCGGTTGAACGCTCTCAAAACGGTGTGGCGCACACCCCGGTTGGTACATTCGAGGTGCCAGAAAAAAGCGAGGCATTGCTGGTCCATCCGCTGGGGATACACGTGGTTGATTCGGGCAGAGGCATGCTCGATGGGGAAATTGAGGAGCGCGTGTTTCAGGGTGATTCTTACCGGATGCGGATGCGCCACGAATCCGGGGTCCGTTTTACTTTTCACATCCCCTCTTTTGCTGCGCTTGTGCCAGCTGAAGGCGAAACCATCGCCATCAAGATCGACCGTGAGATGATTTTGCCGCTGCGTGAATCACCAGCTTAGGTGGCTTTCGCTGCTGTACCCAGCACATCTTTGGCCGACTTTGTGGTAAATCATACCCAATTGAGCGATGATAGGGTCTTCGGCTCGATCAACTCTGGACCACAGTACGTCAATCGCAGACGCGATGGTATGGCGCCGGGGTTGCTCAGTCATCGACATGCAGGCCGCATTATGACGCTTCGGCAGCAAATCCGTAGTCGCTTTCTCATCATACTGAAACACACCTTGAATCCGCTGACTCGGCGGATGGCGCGAACTAACGTTGGCCCATTCGCGATTGTCCAGCATGTGGGGCGGCGCAGTGGCAAACACTATGAAACGCCGATTATTCTGGGTGTGGCTGAAAATAGCTTTGTCGTTGAATTGACCTATGGCCCCGATGTTGACTGGTACAAGAACGTTCAGGCTGCCGGTGGCTGTGCAATCCTCTGGCATGGCCGGGTCTACCAGATTGACCACATGGAACCACTGGACGCTGAAACAGGCCGGATGGCTTTTCCGCGGCTGGCGCGGCTGGCTCTGCACGTGATGAACATGCAGCATTTTGTGCGCATGACTGTTCGTTCATCCAGATTAACGCCTGAATCATCTGAGGAAACTTAATACATGATCCGCTGAAGCGGCGGTAAGCTGTAAAGACACCGCGCAGTCGTGAGTTGTCATTCAAACAAACAGACGGTCGTTAGGGTAGGGTAGGTAGAAGCATAGATGAATCATCAGGTTATGAGTCAATCACCGCGTGCTGGCATGTATTGCTGGGCAGGACCAGGCACAGAAAGGATGATTCGGCTTAAGTATCCCTTTCACAAGATTGATCGTTCCAGTTTGTGGCAGTCCTACGACTACGATCAGCTTCAACAGGCGAAGGACAAACTCGGCATTACGGATGCCTGGGTGAGTTATTCGTGGGGCTTTTCTGAGGCGACTGAGCAGGATGACTATCAGTTTCTGCGCGAACGGCTGGTTCATTTTCGGCGGCTGGGCATCCGAACGCATGCCTATGTGCAGGGCACGAATCTGGTCTGGGCGGATAATCAGGATCATGATTATTACTGCCGGGACCATCGCGGTTACCTGATCCCGTATCATCGGGGGCGCAAACTGACTTGTCCCAACAACCCGGCATTTCGCGAATACATTCACAGCAAGGTGGCGCTGGCGCTGCAAGAAGACGTTGACGGCGTGTTTGTCGACAACATGCATTTCGGGTTGTTCCCGGTCATGTTGGGCAAAAGCCGATCCACCTTTTTTGGGTGCCGCTGCGACTATTGCCAGCAGCTGTTCCGGCAGGAAGTCGGCTCCGGCATTCCTGGCCTGTTTCATCGGCAGACCGACCTATTTGAAGCTTATGCGGACTTTCGCGTTCGCAGGCTGATGAATCTGGTGGGCGAACTTGCGGATCAGGTCCATGCTGCCGGGAAGGTTTTTGGCACCAACAGTTTCGACCCGCGCTTCGACACCCGCCTGTTTTATGGTACGGATATGCCGCAGTTGGCCGCGCTTCAGGATTACCTGCTGTTTGAGAATCATTCGCTGCCATCCACGAATCATTCCAATGCGTACCTGAAACCCCTGGTCCGGCCATCATCGACCCCCGTTTTTGTCGTGAGCTACAACAAAGGTATTGGCCGCGAAAAGCATTACTCGCAGGCTGATTTTGATGCCGTCTATTCTGAAAGTCAGATGCTTGGTTATGTGCCGTGCTACAAGGCGAGTGAATACACGACCAAGCGTGTATGGCATAATCTCCGGTTCGAACAAATACAGCCGGTACAGCGTGTGGAACCCCGGCGCAAGAAGGTAAAGCTGGTCGAAAACAGCCTGCCGCAGCTGCCGGGTGGGCGGTGGCTGAGCTGGTTGTTCAACCGCATGTATGTACCGGCCATGGTTCGCTATTACGAAAACAAGCTCATCCGGCGAAGCATGGGCTGGCTCTATTATCGCGTGGCCCGTTAGGCACTATAAAAGCGCGGTAATGGGGCAAGGTGAAGCACGTGGCTTGCAAGACCACGTGCTGTGGGCTGTTACATGATTCCAAATGTTTCATAGGCGTCGGTAGCAGACATGCCACCCAGGATCGCCTGCCGTACTTTGTTCTCGCCGCGCACTTTTTCCAGCGCTGCCATAATCACATCGGTTTCCTGCTCCTGCGGGATGATGACGACACCGTCAATGTCGCCAAACACGATGTCACCCGGCTGCACCTTCACACCGGAGGCAAACTCCAGCGGGCAGCGAAAGTCGATAACGCGGCCCCGCACACCCTGATCCTGAGCATAGCGCCCCTGCGAAAACGTTGGGAAGCCAAGTTGCAGAATCGCCCGTGTGTCGCGCGAACTGCCGTTGACGACCGCGCCGGTCGCCCCTAGCTGCATGGCACGGGTGCTCATCAATTCGCCCCACAGGGCGTAGGTGGGGGAGGCACCGGTACACAGATAAACCTCACCCGGTTTCAGATCGTCCAGCGCACGGAACATCAGGCCAAATGGCTGTTTCTCGCCACTGTGTCCGATCAGGTTTCCACTGCAATCGGCTTCGAGCACCGGCATGGCACGACCGACTAGCACCATGTCATCAGACAGGGGTTTAATCTCTGGGGGCAGAAATTGCCGGGTCAGTCCGACCACGTCCATCACGTCGCCGACCACCGCCGTGAACAATTCCCGCTTCATCAGTGCGAACAGGTCTGCATCATCCTGCCACAATGTCGTCATATCAATCCACCTTTATGCATCTCTGCTGCCAATCGTAATAAACTGCCGGTTCCATAGGTGCGTTCACCAATCACAGAGCGTTTGTGTGTCTCCCAACCTCCGGCCCCGGCTGGTGTCTGGCAACCCATCAGACGGCCGTCTGGGGTGATCCATGTCAGCACTTCATACCATGTCCGCAAGACATTGGCGGCTGTGGTCCGGTTGATGTAGCCTTCCGCGATGCCTACTGTCAGGCCGGTGGCAATCATGATCGCGCCGCTGGTTTCCAGATGCGCTTCCTCATTTTCCGGCACGATGCGCCACAGGCCACATGGATGCTGCAAACGCAGCAAGCCGACGACCATTGATCGGTAAATATCCAGTACCTCGCTCCAGCCTTGCATATCGGCAGGGCAGTGCCGCAGTGTGTCGGCCAGCGCCATGATGATCCAGCCATTCCCGCGCGACCACAGCCAGTTGGTACGTTCACCCGTATCGATATGCACTTCATGGAAGAAGCACCCGCTTTGCGGATCGCGCAGGTAGCGGGCGTGCAGCAGGCACTGATCGACGGCTTCACGCGCATAGCGTGCCTCACCGGTCAGGCGAAAGGCTCGTGCGAGGGGCGCTGCGCTGTAGTACAGCGTATCCACCCAGGGAATTTGCGACCAGTGCCCATGCGCAATGATGCCGTCGCCAACCCGGATGCTGCCGTCGATAATGTGATCCGCCAGCAGCCGAACCGCCTTGAGCAGTTGGTCATCCGCCTGGTGGTCGTGCAGCTCGGCAAATACCATCGCGCTGCCCCATTCCCCGCAATAGGGCGTGAGGTACAGGCCGCGCAGAGGGTCGCCGGAATTCTGATTGCGAAATGCTTCGGTTGAGGGTGACTGTGGTTCTACGGCCAGATGATAGGCTGACCACTCAGCGGCCCAGTTCACCATTGCTGCGTCATCGAATGCGCGGCCCGCCAGCACAAGGCCGAGCGGAATCAACGTGTCTTCCCAGCCGGTGTTGATGTCGGCGTAGGCACGTGCCAGCACATTCTTGCGAAACGCCTCCAGCACCGGCATTTGCCACACCGCCGGATGCGAATGCGTTAATGAAAGCGGTAAACTCATATCTGGACCGCATCTAACTGGTAGATTTCGCTCAGATCGAATATGTCCCCCCAGCGGATGTCACCGCTGAATTCGTCTGGCAGCGCGCGTTGCAGATAGCCGATGCAGCTTGACCAGCACAGCACGTAATGGGCATTGACGGAAACCCAGGATGCACGCCCTGCCGGGAAATGAACCTTCATGTAGCGATAGAGCGCATCGCGGTAGCTGCTCTGATTGGGCAAACCTTCCTCAATTGCCACAGCCAGCACATAGAGCGCGTCCATCGTCCCGTACTTGCTTACCCCATCCCAGTAACCTTCAGGGTTCTGCCAGTCGGTGACATAATCGGCCAGCACCTCCAGCCCCAGCACCGGACGCCCCGTGTGTCGATACAGCGGCCACACATGCACGGCGCAGCCCAGGGGGCTAATCGGCGGAGTCAGCGAGTAGGCAAAATCCTTGGGCCATGATCCGAATTGATTTAGTTGCTGTTCGAACCAGGCGAAGCAGGCTTCTTTCCATTCCGGTGTCGCTTTGGCGGAATTGATCCACAGGGCAGGGCCACCCCAGATAAGATGCGACGCGCCCCAGGCGTTGTTCCAATTGATGTTTGACAGCCAGGGGCCGATGGTTTCCGGGGTATTGAACAGGTCATAAAACCGGACCGGGTATTTGTAGCGCTCGCCCAGGATGCACAGCGCATTGGTGGCTGATCCGTTGGCGTGCAGCACATGATGCCCCATCTCCGGGCCAAAGCGCCCATCAATCGGGTTCTGATAGCTGTTGATGACGCCGGCCCATTCTGCCCGCTGGGTAGGTGTGAGCGCGGTTTTCAGGTCTTCGCCAATGATCCAGCGAATGATGGCAATATCTGCCGAGGCGTAAAAATTGGGGTCGTCGTGGGCGGTGAATTTGTAGGTGCCATAGGGTGCGTCCGGCACGCGCCGGTCTTCGCACCACCGCGCAATGCGTTCGGCTGTCTGGTTCAAATCAATTTTTTCGGACATGAGATTTCCCTGATCGTGGCGTGAATTGGAATCACTGCTGTAAATAAGGCGAATATTCAGGCGAAAGACTGTTTTGAACGAGTGGTTGGTTTCAGATAATGTGTTCCCCCAGCACGGTATCCAGATCAAATAATTCCTTCAGGTCAAAAATGTCGCCCCAGCGCATATCACCGGCGAATCGATCGGGCAGGGTTCGCTGCATATAACCGATGCAGCCGGTCCAGCCCTGCACTTCGTGCGCATTCCTGGTGCGCCACGCCGTGTTCATCGCTGCAAAATGAGTGGGTACATAGCGGGCGACCGCATCTCGGTAGGCCGGGCTGCGTGGCAAGTCCTGCTCGACAGCGACCGCCAGCACATACAAAGCATCCAGCGTGCCGTAACCACCGACCCGGTCCCAGTAGCCAGCGGGTTGTTGTGTGTCCAGCGCGAGGTCTGCCAGATATTCCAGCTGCGGAACCGGGCGACCCGCGTGACGATACAGCGGCCACATGTGCACACCACAGCCAATCGGTGTGAGCGGGTTGGTGTTGTCGTAGGGGATGGTGCGCGGCCAGGTCCCGAACTGATCCACTTCGGCATCAAACCAGGCGAAGCAGGCGGCTTTCCATTCGTCCGTCGCCAGGCGATAGTTCATCCACAGAACAGGACCGCCAATCACCAGATGGGATGCGCTCCATGAGTTGGTCCACTGTATTTGTGTCAGCCACGGGCCGACTTTCTCAGGGGTGTTGAACAGGCGGAAAAACCCGACCGGATACCGGTAAGACCCGCCCAGTGCACTGAGCGCCTTCGAGGCGGTGCCGTTGGCATGGGCAATGTGATGATTCATCTCTGGCCCATAATGGCCGTCGTGGGGTTGCTGATAGCTGTTGATTACCGCAACCCACTGCTGGCGCTGCGTGGCGCTGAGTGTTTCGCGGAGGTTTTCACCGGTCATCCAGCGCATGATGGCGACATCACAGGAGGCGTAAAAGTTGGCGGGATCATCCATTCGGAAGCGGTACGTGCCGTATGGCTGGTCAGGTACCGCGACGGCGTCGCACCAGCGGCGAACGCGCACCGCCGCATCGTGCAAATTGATGGGGGTTGTTGTCGGCATAAAGTTATTCACCGTAAATGCAATAATTATTCCGGGTCAATCAGCTTGGTCACGGCCTCGGCAAAATGTTGACGCATGGCGTTGGCAGCCGCTTCCGGATCACCCGCGGCGACTGTCTCGGCTATTTGTGCATGTAACCACTGCACCCGCTGTAATTCCTCGGCGGATTCCAGGCGGCGCTGCTGCACCTCGAACATGAGGTCTTTGGCAGCCCGACGAATCGACTTGATGACATGAAACAGCATTTTATTGTGGCTGGCTTCGGCGATCTGTTCATGGAAGCGGGCATCCAGCTCCACATAACGCTCCAGGTCCCACATCGCGTCTTTCATTTCATCAACGATGGCCCGTAGGGCAGCAAGCTGTTCATCTGTCCGTCGCTCGGCTGCCAGCATGACGCCCTGTACTTCAAGCGCCTGCCGTACCTCCAGCAGCTCCATCAGGGTTTGCTGGTGCAGGATCAACGCAATCTGGAAATAATGACTGAGGGGTTTATCGTCAATTGGGCGAATAATCGCCCCCTTGCCATTCTCAATTTCGATGACGCCGCGGCCTTCCAGATATTTGAGCGCCTCGCGCACGATGGGGCGGCTCACATCAAAATCGGCCACCAGATCGGCTTCCGATGGCAGCGTCTCGCCGGGGTTCAAGCCGGCATCGCGGATATATTCAAGCAAATTGGCAGCAATCTGCTCGGCAAGGGTAGCTCGCTCCAGTTTCAATGGTCCACCTGTCTGACAGCTTGACAAACTTACAGGCATTGATTATGCTAGCATCGATAATTTATGACGTCAAGTAAATTTATTTGAAAGGTATTGGCGCTGCATGGCAACACATGCCCGCCCCAGTTTTCGTGGGGCTGCTCTCTACAACCATCCAAAGCAACGATTTTCCTTCTGGTATCCTTCCGACTGGCATATTCTCCAATTTGATGACGCTGCGCATCAAGTAGCGGTCACGCCGCAACAGGATGACATCAGCACCAGCTTCATGGTCGAGGTGCGCGACCTCGAAACCCCGATAACCCGCGATGATCGCTCACTCCTGCGGGAAGGCATCGAAGCCGGGTTGAAAGAATTGACTGACTATCAACTGCTAAATTTCGAACCCTTCGATGAGAAACATCGTTTTGGGTTCGATTTTTTGTATACTTTTATCGTCGATCATCAGGTGCGCAAACGGCATACCGTGCTGTATTACCGGGACCATTGGCAGTACAGCCTGAGCTGCCAGGGGGCAACCGTTGAGGATTATCATTACTGGCTGCCGATGCTGAATTTCATTCTGATGACCAGCACCGGGGCCACCTTTAACGCTGTTGAATGGATGGCGGCGCGTGACGCGCAGGCTGAATCCAACAGATAGGTTGTCGCTGTGTGGTTTTGGCTGGCAGCGGCAAATCTCTGCATAATAGAGGGGTCGGGAAAGGAGCACCATCACACCACAACCTGTTTTTGAAATAGTCATTGCGAAATAATTATTGGAGGAAAACATGACAAAACAGCTTCTGTCACGTCGAGATATGCTGAAACTGTCTGCATTCAGCGCCACTGCGGGTCTGCTCCAGGCCCAGGGGATTACTGCTGCGCTCGCCAGTGCAGCAGCTTCACCACGTCCGGGTACAGCCCCGGCCAGACAGAGCCAGTATCAAGAAGCGCCGATGCTGCGGGAACGCGTCGATGCCGGTGAACTGCCGATGGTCGATGAGCGCCTGCCACCGGAACCGGAAGTGATCACCCCGCTGGAAGAAGTGGGCACATATGGGGGGACAGCCCGTGTTGTGATCGCCAACCCCAATAACCTGTTTGGTGATCCGCAGGCCGTGATGGGTACCGAACTGATCCTGCGCATCGATTCCGATTTCTCCAGCGTTGTCGGCGGGTTGGCCGAAAGCTGGGAATTTAACGATGATGCCACCGAACAAACGCTGCATCTTCGCCCTGGGTTGAAGTGGTCGGACGGCGCACCGTTCACGACCGCTGACTTCATTTTCGGCTGGGAAGATATGCAGATGAATGACGAACTCTTCCCCGCCGGGCCGGCCAGCGACTGGCGCATTGGTCCGGACCGCACGCCGTTGAGTATGGAAGCCATTGATGACACAACCCTGAAGCTGACATTTGCAGCGCCTTATCCATTGATTATCCTGTCTCAGTGCTTCTATGCGGGCAGCCAGGGTGGTCTGTGGTCACCGCGGCATTATGGTGAGCAGTTCCACGCCGACTATGCCGATGCGGATGAATTGCAGGGAATGGTCGAAGAAGCCGGTTTCGAGACCTGGATTCAGTTCTTCCAGGATAAGATGCGTGTCGGGTCGACGCTGCCGGCGCAAATCGACCTGCCAGCCATGACCGCCTACGTTCGCGTGGGGGATAGCCCGGAACGCCATTCATACGAGCGCAACCCGTACTACTGGAAAGTTGACACCGAGGGTAAACAGCTTCCCTATATTGACCGCGTAGAAGTCGACATTGTGGCTGATGGTGAAACCCAAACGGCGCGGCTCATCGCCGGGGAACTGGACCTGTATGGGCACTTTTCCTCGTTGCAGGACCTGCCGCTTTATCAGGCAAGTACAGATTCGGCCAATTTACGCATTTTCCTGTGGCAGTCGACAACACCGGGCAAGGTCATTTTCTACCCGAACCTGACGGCGAAAGAACCACAACTGCGCGAGTTCTTCCAGAACAAAGACGTTCGTCATGCGCTGTCGCTGGCGTTGAATCGCGATGAGATCAACGAACTGGTCCATTTTGGGCTGGGCGAGGTGCGGCAGTGGGCGATGTGGCCCAACTCCAAGTATTACCAGGAGGGGGATGCTGACCACTGGGCTGCTTATGATGTGGATCAAGCGAACGAACTGCTCGACGCTGCCGGTTATGCCGACCGGGATGGCGAGGGCTTCCGCCTCTTCCCGGATGGCAGCCGGGCGTCCTGGGTGATCCAGTACGATACGGTGCAGCCGGATATGGGGCCGACTTTCGAGCTGGCACGTGACTACTGGCGTGATATTGGCCTGGATGTGACTATTCGCCCGATCAGCCGTACGCTGCTTGAAGAACTGATCGCGGCCAATGATCTTGATATGACGGCCTGGGAAGGGGATATTTCCGATATCACCTGGCCGAACTTCCCGCGTGTGATGCTACCTGGCCTGACCAATGCCAAGTGGGGCAGGCCGTGGGAGCTGGCGCTGTTCAACCCCGGCACCAGCGAAATTGAGGAAGAGCCGCCGGCTGAAGTCCGCGAACAGTATGACCGCTGGAATGCCATGCGTACGACGGCTGACGAAGCAGAGCATCTGGCGATCGCCCGCGAAATGTGGGACTGGTACTACGATTACCTGCCGGCCTTCTCGGCGGTGGGTGTGCCCAAGCCAGTCGTGCTGAAGCAGAACCTCATTAATTTCCCCGCTGAAGGGATCTGGGGCTTTGCGCTCATCCGGACCATCCCGGTACATCCTGAACAATTCTTCTTCAAACAATCGTAACTCACGCTTTTTGTCGGTGGGGGTGTCGCGCGGGCACCCCCATTCACAGGTTAGAGGTGTTTATGCGTGCTTACATTATCCGACGAACCCTACAGGCTGTTCCGACTCTTGTGGCAATATCGATTTTCAGTTTTATTGTGATTCAGCTCCCCCCGGGTGACTTCCTGACGACTTATGTGGCCAACCTGTCCGCCAGCGGCCAGATTGTTGACCAGAATGAAATCGAAGCGCTGCGCGTGCAGTATGGCCTCGACGAATCCATGATTTCGCAGTATTTCAAGTGGGTCACCAATTTTCTACAGGGCGATATGGGCCAGTCCTTCTATTGGAACCGGCCTGTGGCAGAACTGATTGGTGAGCGCATTATGATTACTATGTTTATTTCGGTCCTGACGCTCATCGTGGGCTATGGCCTGGCTATTCCCATGGGCATTTTTTCTGCAACCCGTCAGTACACCTTTCTCGATTATGTGCTGACAATTTTTGGTTTCATCGGTGTTGCGACACCCGGCTTTCTGCTGGCGCTTATCCTGATGTATGTGGGCATCAAGTATTTTGGCATGAGCGCAGGCGGGCTGTTTTCGCCGGAATTTCAGGACGCGCCCTGGTCATTGCTGCGCGTCTGGGATATGGCGAAGCATCTGTGGCTGCCGGTGCTGGTGCTGGGTACAGCCAGTGTTGCCGAGATCATGCGCATCATGCGGGCAACGACGCTCGATGAGCTGGGCAAACCCTATGTCGAAACGGCACGGGCGAAAGGGCTGAAAGAAGGCCGCATGGTCTGGAAGTATCCGGTGCGCGTGGCCCTCAACCCGATTTTGAGCACTGTGGGTTGGCAGCTGCCCGCGATTGTATCCGGGTCCGTGCTGGTGTCGCTGGTGCTGGGGTTGCCGACGGCTGGCCCCCTGCTGTGGTCGGCACTCATTACCCAGGACATGTTTCTGGCCGCCAGTTTTCTTATGATCCTGAGCGCACTTACGGTGGTCGGCACGCTGTTGTCGGACATCCTGCTTGCTTGGGTAGATCCACGTATACGTTTCGGAGATCATTCAGAGTGACTACAGACAATTCCGTGAACCGAGACTCCCCGGCAGTCACTGTCTGGGAGGAGCAAGGCTGGGTCGACAGCACTATTCAAAGCGCTGAGGAACAGACCGTCGACTTTCTCTCGCCACGAGAGTTGATGATTCTGCGTTTTCGCAAAAACAAGCTGGCGTTGCTTGGTGCTTTTGTTCTGATTGTGATGTATCTGGCAATGCTGTTTGCAGACTTTGTGAGCCCCTACGACCCACAGGCGCGTTTTAACCGCTATGTGTATGCGCCGCCACGCACGATTCATTTGGTCGATGCGGATGGCAACTTTAGCCTGCCGTTCGTCTACGAACTCAAGAGCGAGGTTGACCGCGTCAATTTCGAGCGAATTTTCGTCGAGGATGTCGAAGGACCGCGCTACCCGGTTGGGTTGTTCGTGCGGGGTGAACCCTATCGTTTGTGGGGCATCATCGATACGGATGTGCACCTTTTTGGTATTGTCGGTGCGGACCCATCCGAAATCGGCCCCTTATATCCGCTGGGGTCGGATAATTTTGGGCGTGATCTGTTTTCGCGCGTTCTACACGGCGCGCGCATTTCGCTGACGGTTGGCCTGGTGGGGGTGATGCTCAGTCTGGTGTTCGGGCTGATGCTGGGTGGTGTTTCCGGTTTGTATGGCGGTATGCCGGACCTGCTGATCCAGCGCATGATCGAGTTTATTCGTTCCATGCCGACGATTCCGTTGTGGATGGCGCTGGCCGCCGCGCTACCCCCGAACTGGCCGCAGGTGCAGATGTACTTCGGCGTGACTCTCATCCTCTCGTTTGTGGGCTGGACGACGCTGGCACGTGTCGTCCGCGGGAAATTCCTGTCGCTGCGAAATGAGGATTTTGTGTTGGCGGCGCGGCAGGCCGGGGCCAGTGAATGGTATTTGATCTGGTCGCACCTGATTCCTTCCTTTATGAGCTACGTGCTTGTCTATCTGACACTGGCCATTCCGGGCATGATCCTGGGTGAAACCGCCCTGAGCTTTCTCGGCCTGGGCCTGACAGCGCCGACGATTAGCTGGGGGGTGCTGCTGAAAGACGCGCAGCAGGTTCAGGTCATTGCGCTTTACCCCTGGCTGCTGGCCCCGGCGGCTTTTGTGATCGTGGCGGTACTGGCGTTCAATTTTGTGGGTGATGGCCTGCGCGATGCAGCTGATCCCTACTCCGGGAGGATATAACGGTATGGTATCCACCACCGATACACTCATCGAAGTGAAGGATATTCAGGTGCAGTTCAATACCCCCGAGGGCATGGTGCGCGCTGTTGATGGGGCCAACTTCAGCGTCAAACGCGGTCAGGTGGTTGGCGTGGTCGGCGAAAGTGGCTGTGGCAAAAGCATGACCGCGCGCTCCATCCTCAACATTGTCCGACCACCGGGGCGCGTCGTCGGCGGGCAGATTCTGTATCACCGTACAAATGCCGAAACCATCGACCTGATGACGCTGCCGCCCATGAGTGATGAAATGCGCCGGATTCGCGGTGCCGAAATCTCGATGATTTTTCAGGAGCCGCGTGCCTCGCTCAGCCCGGTTCACACGGTGGGCGATCAGATCGCGGAGAATATTCTGCTGCATCAGAATGTGAGCAAGCAGGAAGCGCGAATCCGCACGCTTGAAATGCTGCAGCAGGTGCATCTGCCCAAGCCGGAAAGCCAGCTTGACAAATATCCGCATCAACTGAGCGGCGGCATGTGCCAGCGTGTGATGATTGCCATGGCGCTGTCCTGCCGGCCTAACCTGCTGATTGCGGATGAACCGACGACTGCGCTGGACGTGACGACCGAAGCCCAGATTCTGGAACTGATGCAGCAGCTTCAGAACGATTTCAACATGGCGATTATTTTTATCACGCACAGCCTGGGCGTGATTGCGGAAATGGCGGATGAGGTGGTCGTCATGTACCTGGGGCGCGAAGTCGAGCGTGGCCGGGTCGAGGATATTTTCAGTAATCCCCGTCATCCCTATACGGTCAGCCTGCTGGAGTCGCTGCCGCGCATCGAGCAGGACCGGGAATGGCTGCAAACAGTGCGCGGTATGGTGCCTGATCCTTATACCCGCTTGACCGGTTGCCCGTTTCACCCGCGCTGCGATCATGCGATAGTGGGTGTCTGCGACCAGATCGAACCACCCCTCATCACGCTGGAAAACGGGCAGCAGGTTCGCTGTGTGCTCTATGACCCTGCCATCGAAAAGCCGAATGCGCCATCTGAGGAAGTAACCCGATGACTGACAAAGCTGCCTACAAACTGCTTGACGTAAAGGGATTAAAAAAATACTTTCCACTGTCATCCGGCTTTTTATCGCGTACAACGGGTTATGTCAAAGCGGTGGATGACGTCTCCTTCGATCTGTATCACGGTGAGACGCTGGCCCTGGTGGGCGAAAGTGGCTGTGGCAAGACCACCACCGGACGACTGATCATCCGCTTGCTGAACCCCACCTCAGGACAGATTCTTTTTCGCCCGGATGGCCCGGACACGTCGCCCACTGATCTGGCACCGTTAAACAACAATGAACTGCGCCCGATGCGCCAGCACATGCAGATGGTGTTTCAGGACCCATTTACCTCGCTCAACCCGCGCAAGACGGTCCTCGAGATTGTGGGGGAGCCGCTGCGCCTGAACAATGTCGCCAAAGGTAAGGACCTGGAAGGACGTGTTGCCGAACTGCTGCGGCTGGTGGGCCTGCGTCCGGAATATCTTTCCCGCTATCCGAATGCGTTTAGTGGCGGGCAGCGGCAGCGGCTCGGTGTGGCGCGTGCTTTGGCGCTCAACCCGCAGTTGATCATTGCTGATGAACCTGTCTCCGCGCTCGACGTCTCGGTACAGGCTCAGATTCTGAATTTGCTCAAACACCTGCAACAGCGGCTGGACCTGACCTACCTGTTTATTTCGCATGATCTCAGCGTGGTCAAACATATCAGCACGCGCGTTGCGGTGATGTATGTGGGCAAAATCGTTGAAATCGCCCCCACGAAACAGCTTTACCAGCGTCCGTTACACCCCTATACCGAAGCGCTGCTTTCTGCCGTGCACATCACCGACCCCAGCGCGAAGTCCCAGAAAAAACGGATCGTGCTGCAAGGCGATGTCGCCGACCCTGCCAATCCGCCATCTGGCTGTTATTTCCACCCGCGCTGCCCGTACGCCGAGGCAGTCTGCAAAACCGATACACCGCCGCTGCGCGAGATTCAGCCGGGGAGGTTAGCTGCCTGCCACTTTGCGGAAGAACTGAATTTAACGGGGGTTGCTGCGATGCAGGCCCAGGCCACACCTGTATCCGACTGAAATAGACTGACACATCAGCTGTCCACGAATATGGTGCAGCCCATCGCAACAGACGGGCTGCACACAGTGGGTTTGGTTTATCAGCCAGCGGCTTCCTCGGTCGCTTCGGGTGCGCGAGCCGGGATTTCGGCCCGAGTGATATAGGGGTTGGGGCTGAAGTCGTCGGCCACACCAAAGGCGGCTGCCAGTTCATCCAACATGGCATGAGCATTGCCAATATCACCGCCGGCGAAGTTCACATTGGAGATGTAGACTCGATCAGCCTGTACAGCACCCAGTGATTGCCAGAGTGGACTTTCCAGCAATTCATCGAGTGTTACCTGTGCATCTTCGTCCAGCGCAAATCCGCCGAATATGAGGATGTAATCGCCATCGGCCTGCTGTAATTCCTCAAACGAAATGTCTCGTAGATAAGCAGGTGATTCAGCATCGGGCCACAACTGGACCTCTGGCCGACTGAACCCAACCTCCTCGACGATCATGCCGCCGGGCGAGTATTGTGTATACAACAATATGCGGTCTGCACGAACATTGACAATTGAAAGCTCAATGGCCTGCGGATCATCAATCAGGGCACCCAGCTCGGCAGCGCGTGTTTCCTGTTCGATCATCAACGCGTCATATTCCTTCAGCCGTCCCGCAGCATCAAACATCAGCTGGGCGACATCACGCCAGATATGGGTGCCTTCCCAGGTAAACAAGACGGTCGGCGCAATGCTGGACAGGGCATCCTCATTGCCTTCTGCATCGAAATCAGATGTAATAATCAGGTCAGGGGATAGCCCCAGTATTACCTCAAGGTTGAGAGGCCGTCCGACATCGGTGATCTGTCCAAGGTCATCGGCCCATTCCGGGAACTGCCCCTGATTGAATGCAATGCTGTTCGTGCCGATGATAGGCACATCTGCGCGCAGCAGCGCCGTGGCATTAAAGGCCCATGCGACCACGACTTTCTGCGGATTCTCCGGGATACAGACCGGTTCTGTCGCCAGATATTCATGATCGAACAGGCGAAAACCGGCGTCGCATTGCGTATTTTCCTGCCCCGCGGCGGGGATGATTGATACGATGTTCAGCATGAGGAGCAATGCCAATAATAGACTGCCCTGCGCAGCCCGCTGTCTGGTTTTCATATAGACCCTTCTCTCCGATTAAGAACAAGCAACCACGAGGGTAATGAAACCAGCCAGGAATATCTACGCAGGCGTCTAAATCAATGATTGCGCAGGCAGTGAGCGAATTCTCAACGTGCTTAATAAACTGAGGTCGATCTACGAAAACGACAATTGACGTATGTTCATGATGGGGAATTATTTCTGCAAGATATGATTTGCCCGACGATAAATTGAGGTGACTGGGCGCGGGAACCCGGTGGCCAGTACCGGGAGATCTGGCTCGCCAAATGTTCGACGAACCGTCAGTGTCTCCAAAGCCGGCCAACCGAGACTGGCTTTGGAGACCATTGGGTTGCGTTAATCGACGATGTACAGTTCTTTGGAAAAGGTGCTCAGAATTTCGTGTCCGGTTTCCGTTACCACCACTTGATCTTCGAGCGCAAAGTTGCCGATGACATGGTCTGGCTTGTCCCAGAAGATCGGCTCGACGGTGAGGATCATATTGGGTTGGGCGATGACCTGGCTGGTTTTGGAAATGCTGGGCGGCTCGTGCGGGTCCAGCCCGACACCATGCCCCACACGCTCCAGCCCCGGAACGTGCTCCTTCATATGACTGTCCATGAGTGAGTCGTAACAGGCATCAAAGATTTCATGCAGTTTAATGCCGGGCCGGATTACATCCACACCCGCCTGCTGTGATTTGCTTTCCGCTTCAAAAAAGCGGCGCTGTTCGGCACTGGGTTCGCCGATGCAGGCCATGCGCATAAAATCGGACCAGTAGTAGTTGTAATTGGCGCCGACATCCACCACCACGATGTCGCCGGGCTGCATAGGTTTCTCGAACGGCAGTACATTGACCATGCCATATTTCATCGGACCGGAGCGGATCATGAGAAAGCCAGGGATTTCCTGGGTTTCCAGCGCCAGTTCGGACATGATGTTGGCGGCCAGTTCGCGCTCCAGCATACCGGGGTAGATACTGCTGAAGCCACGTTCGAAGGCTTTGTTGGTGGCGTCGCAGGCTTTGCGCAGTGCCTCGACTTCGCGGTCAGATTTAATCATGCGCAGGTCCCAGATGATGCCCGAAGCATCGACGATGGTCGTGCCTTTTAGCCGGCTTTGCAGGTCGGCGAAATCTTCCTGCGACATGGCGATTCGCTGCCCGTAACCCAGTTCCAGGCCGATGGTGCCGCTTTCGAGGCCCAGTTCCTTGATCGCGTTTTCGATGCCGATAATCGGGTCCGGCACGGCGTCGCTGCGGCGCCAGCCACCCCAGGGGCGAATTTCATCGACCCATGAGGAATGAAAGGAGACGTCATACAGCGTTTCCGGAATGACGCTGATGACGGGTTTATCGCTTTCACGTGGCACGATGACCCCCACCGGGCGATGTTTGGAGGTCCAGCCAATGGTGCGGATACCCGAAAAATAGACGACATTTTCTTTTGCCGTCAGCAAGAGCGCGTCCACGCCGCGTTCTTCCATCAACAGCCGTGCTTTGCGCACGCGCTCCAGATATTCCTCGGTCGGAAACATGGCATATTCAGGCTGTCTCAGGCCTGTAGATGTACTGGCACTCATACTAGTCCCCTTTATTAACGGTTGGATAAGGTTATCCGCCAATCATAGGCGTAGCTGGCGGATCGTTTTTCACTAAGGTGAATCGCCTGTTTGCTCGTCGGTGAGAGAGATTTTGAATTATTTGAAGTTCGGCAGAACCTCGCGGGCCAAACGCTCGATCTGCGCAATCGTCGTATCACAGTCGGCGGCCAGGACGCGCAGGCTGACCTGATGAATCCCGCGCTGCGTCAGTCGCTCGATCTTTTCGCTGATGTCATCGGCAGTTCCCACCAGTGCCAGCATGTCGATCTCGCGCCGGGTGACGTGCTGTTTGGCGGCTTCCTGTCCGCCTTCCGCATAGGTGGCTTTGATCTGGTTAATGTAGTCGTCTTCGAGACCGATGGCTTTCAGCAGTGAAATGGGCGCACCGCCGATGATGTGAGCAACCGAATTGGTGATGCGGCCTGCTGCGGTTTCGTAGTCATCCGCGAGGACAGTGGTCACCCAACTGGTGATGGCGACATCATCCAGTGAACGTCCTGCCCGCTGAGCGCCGCGTTCGACCGCGCCCAGGGCATAATCCAGACCGCCATCCGAGATCAATGCGCCGATAATCGCACCATCTGCCAGCTCACCCGCGACTTCCAGCATCTTTCCACCGCGCGCCCCGATAATGATGGGCACATCGGGGTAGGCTGGTTCCCAGTCGAGTTTGATCTCATCGGCGACGACATAATCGCTGCGATAATGGACGGTTTTGCCATGCAGCAGATCGCGTACAATCGCCGCCATCTCCCGCGATCGGTCGGCAGCGGCAGTCTGTTCGTGGCCCATTGGCAGCAGCAGTTCGCGCCGGTTGCCCGCGCCAATGCCGAGTTCAACGCGTCCCTTTGTGATGTCACTGAGGACCCCAATGGACCGTGCAACTTGGGCCGGGTGTCGCGTGTAGGGATTGGTCACGGCCAGCACCAGCTTGATGCGCTGGGTCTGCATTGCCCAGTACGCCATGATGACAAACGGGTCCTGGAAGAAGGTCTGGTCTGCCACATAGACTGCAGCAAAACCCAATTCCTCCGCCCGCTGGGTGATGCGTAACCCTTCATCGAGAGACAATGTGTGTGAAAAACCGAGGCCGAACTCTACCTGCGCCATGGATTACCCCATTCTATCCAGTTGCGACGATTAGCTTGCAGCGTTATTGCCAGATGCAATATCCGGCACAATGTTCACGATGATGCGATGAACCGGCGTTGGTCAGGGACGCTCGCCGGTTTCCAGATAGTGCATCAACTGCTCACGATCCAGCCCGGCTATGCCCAGTTTGTCGACGGTACGGCCCATTGACACGAAGTCTTTTTGCTCCACAACCGACATAATGGTGTTGATGCTGTCGTAAACAGGCGTTGGCACGCCGATCATGCGGCCCAGCGAGGACAGCATAACGGAGCCGTAGGGGACATCTTCATCAATGTATCGAGACCAGATGCGGTCCCGCAGCTTAAAGGGTTCGCCCTTGGTCCGGTAGACATCCGGGCTGCTGCCCTGTTCGATATACATGTCATCAACCGGCAGTACTTCCAGACCGAGTGCGGCCTGAATGCTGGTCCGTTCGGCATCCGCTGCGTCGAGGCAGCGCAGCACACCGTCAGTCATGCCTTCGTTCATCAGCGAGAACATGCCTTCAGCACGCTCAATGGCCGCGTAGTTGAGCAGCATGGGTGCCGGGTGAACGAGAAAATTGGGGTTGTTGAGGCCGGGTTCCAGCACGTTGCGTTTCGCATTGAGTTTGAAGGTATCGCCCAGAGTCTCAACGACGTGGTCAATGTTGTGTCCGGGGAATACGGAGAGCCGGACCATGGCCTTTGCCCGCGCCAGAATGCGGACCTTGCTTTCGCCAACCACGCGGGCCGACTGGGGTAGGGTGGCGGTTTCGCCAATAAAGACTTTGTTCAGGTCGATACCGGCGGCCTTCATGCGCAGCGCGCCTTCCAGTGAGCCGACCGAGCCGCACAGGAAAAAGATAATCTGGCCGGGGCGCAGATGGGGGATGATCAGATCGAGCATGGACATTTGCCCATAGGCCGGGACAACGATGAGGATGAGCTGGGCATCCTTCATCGCGTCTTCGATATCATCTGTGATCTTCGGAACGGGCACAAACGCCTCGCCAAGCGAACCTTCGATTTCGACACCGCCGCGCCGGATAGTCCCTTGAAGGCGGTCAAGTGAGCGGTTGAACAGTGTAACATGACTACCCTGACTGCCTAGAACAGCGGCATTTGCCAAACCACCGGGGCCGGCACCCATGACGAGAATTCGCTCAATAGAACCCATTCGTTTTCACTCCCTGATTGAAAGGTGAACACACGTTATGTTCACTTGACCTCTGGTACAACGCTGCTTTCGTTACTGAGTGACTTGAGCAGTTCGCATAAGCTGCGAATATGCTCCGAAACGGCCACCTCCGCACCTTCGGCATCGCCGTTCATAATGGCGTGGAGAATGGCACGATGTTCCTCTAGGGATTGTTTCCCGCGCCCTGGCAGCCGCTGAATGGAGCGGATCGGACTGGGCATTGTTTCGCCAAGAGCATCAATAATCTGGGATAGGGCAGGGTTACCGCTAGCCTTGCCCAGCAGGCTGTGGAACCGATGATCCACATAGCCGAGGCGGGCGATATCGCCTTTTTCGACACATTGTTCGGCCTCGTCGAATACTTCCTGGAGTTCCTTGATGATATTCTTGCTGGCGCGCTGGGCAGCATGATAGGCGGCACGTCGCTCGAGTGCTTCGCGAATTTCCAGCAGGTCGAGAATTTCGTTGGCATGTTCCATCTGCCAGATACGAATAGCCTCGTGCCCGGAAATCCGGTTGATATCGTCGGCGACAAAAGCGCCTTTGCCCGGACGAACCGTAATCATGCCCTGAACTTCGAGCATGCGCAGGGCCTCGCGCACGGTGGCCCGGCCAACCCGCAGCAGTTCCACGAGTTCGCGTTCACTGGGCAGTTGATCGCCGGGTTTCAGTCGGCCCTGTTCAATCAAACCGAGAATTTGCTCGACCACACCGTCCGAGACGCGGACCTTCTTAACTGCCTGAAAAAGCTCATTATTGTCCATGAATGGACCTCCTTGCATGACCAAAAAACACTTGTCAAACGTTGTTGTTGATGCAGCCACCAGCCGCTTCGACTGGTTCGCCCAGTATTCATAGTACTATACTTGGGCGACTTTGCCCGTACCCTTACATGCATGTTAAGTACAGGCTCATGAACGGTAAAAATTTGACATTTGTAAAGCTGCTGTGTTCTGTGGTCATACCAGTGGTATGGTATCACAGGATTATTCGATATGCAATCAAGTTTTTTCCTCAGCCTGCTTGAATCAGCCTGAAACCGAGCAAAAGTTCGTCAATAATCGCCAATCAACCTCTTTTCATCTTGTTGACATATGACAAGTGTTTAGGGCGAAATAGCTATTCTAATCGTTGGGAATAGTTGACAAGGTAAAAAATGGCACCATAATTAGTGCACTAAGGCACCTCGTCTGCTTGTCGGACCAGTGGTATATCTCGCAGTCAAAGCACGTTAGCAGGAGGATGGTCAACATGCGTCAACGTTTCCTTTTCAAGCTGTTTCTCGTTGTCGGCTTCTTGTCTTTAGGGGGGTTCAACGCGTTTGCAAAACCCGCTTTACAGGAAGGTTCTGAAATCTCCACGCTCCAGTTTATTATTCCCACCGCCAGCTATGACCCCATTCGTTACGAAGCAGGTTTGTTGCTGACTCAGGCGTGGGAAGAGCTTGGTCTCAGTGTCGAGGTGACAGGTATGGACTTCCAGGCCTTGTCGCAACGCTTAAACAGCCCGCCGAATGATGACTTCCATGCCTTTATCTCCGGCTACGTCAGCCGACCGGAACGGCTGGACCCTGACGTGCTTTTGAATCGTCCGTTTACCTGCCCAGGTGTCGATACCGGCGTCAATTATCAGGGGTATTGCAGCGAAGAATATGATGCCCTGATCGAAGCGCAGCGAACCACAATGGATGAGGCGCTGCGGCAGGATCTGGTTTATCAGACCCAGCAGAAGCTGGCGGAAGATTTACCAGCGATTGCGCTGTATCACGTCACAGAAGTAACGGCCTACAACAACACGCTATTCGAAAACCCAACACCGATGATGGGGCAGGGCCTGTTCAACATCTGGAACCTGCTGAGCATGACACCCATTACCGATCAGCGGATGCTGGCGATGGGTAAAGCCGGTGACATCGATACGGTCAACCTGTTTGCGCCGGTGACAGGTGGTGCCAACACCGACATCCTGCGTCTGATCTACGACATGCTGGGGCGCGTCCGGCCTGACGGCACGGTCGAACCGTGGGCTGCCGAGAGCTGGGAAGTGATCGACGATACCACCGTGCAGGTCAATGTGCGGCAGGGCATGACCTTCCACGATGGCGAGCCGGTTACCGCCGAAGATGTGAAGTACAGCTACGACATCCAGAAGGCAGAAGGTGCGGCGATTTACGCCCCGTTCCTGGACCCGATTGAAGAAGTGGAACAGGTCGATGATTACACGCTGATCTTCCACCTCAGCCAGCCCTATCCGGCGCTGTTTCAGGCGACCTTCTCCCAGATTCTGATCGTTCCCAAGCACATCTGGGAAAACGTGGATGGTGTGCTGGCCGAAGCCCAGGTGGACAACCCGATTGGCAGCGGCCCCTTCAGTTGGGGTGGCTGGCAGCGTGGTGAAGTGCTGACGCTGATGGCTTACAAGGACCACTTCCAGGCACCCGAAATCGACAGCTTCTCCAGCGTGGTGTATGCCACCCCGGATGCGTTGTTCCAGGGTCTGGTCAGCGGTGATGTCCAGATGCCGGATCGTCGTCTGCTGCCGACGCAGATCGAGGAACTGGAGCAGTATGACTATCTGACACGTATCGAGGAGCAGGACTTCGGCGTGTACTACGTGGGCTTCAACCTGCGTATTCCGCCCTTCGATGATCCAGCGTTCCGTCAGGCCATCGCCCACACCATCGACTATGACACCATTGTCAACACGCTGCTGGATGGCTACGCGGTTCCCGGTGCCGGATTTATCGCCCCGGCCAATGCCGCCTGGCATGACCCGGACCTGACGTTCCCCAGCTTCGACCTGGAAGCTGCGCGGCAGATTCTGACCGATGCTGGTTACAGCTGGGATGACAGCGGGCGACTGCTGTTCCCGGCGGAATAAGTTCTGAACAGGGAAGGGGGCCTGTTGTGAGCATCACGCTGATCAACTGGCCTCCTTTATCCAACATCGCATTTAATCGTGAGTGGTCGCTTGGCAATGCGTATAACAATTTCTCACCATCGCACTCGGTTGTTGGGCACGATTGAGGATAGGGTGCAAGACCGGGCCAGTGTACTGAGACGAACAACTCTTGATGGCTAAACTCTACAGGAGAGAAGTATGAAAATCACCGCGGTTGAGATTCAATCGCTCAAGATCCCTGTCGTGCGCCCACATCAAATGGCAATTGGTACGACGACCAACCAGGAAAATGTCGTGGTCAAGTTGTATACCGATGAAGGCATCATTGGGGTTGGCGAGGCACCCCATATGGTGGGTCATTCGCAGCTTGGCGAGACACCTGGGACTGTACGCGTCGTTCTTCGCACGAAGCTTGTCCCGGCCATACTGGGGCACGACCCTTTCAATCAGGAAGCCCTGACTACCGCGCTCAACCGGGCTGTGCCGGGCAACCAGCGCGCGAAGGGTGCCCTCATCATGGCGGCCTACGATATTGCCGGTAAAGCCCTGAACACGCCGGTCTATAACCTGCTGGGAGGCAAGGTGCGCGACGCGGTGCCGATTAGTTGGTCGCTGCCGATTGTCGACACCAAAACGGCAGTCGATGAGGCGGTTCGTATGGTCGAGCGTGGCTGGCGCATCCTTAAGGTGAAGACCGGACGGCAGGCTGCCGAAGACGATGTCGAGATGGTCAAGGCGCTGCGCCAGGAGCTGGGTGATGACATCAGCATTCGGGCGGACGCGAACCAGGCCTATGACCTCAAAACGGCCATTCGGGTGACACAGATGCTGGCCCCCTACCGGCTCGACTTCCTCGAACAGCCGATTCACATGAATGACATCGAGGGCATGATCGAAATTACGCGCCAGTCGCCGATTCCGATCATGGCCGATGAAGCGGCGAAGTCGCTCGAAGCGTTGGCGAACATCGCCAAGAACCGCGCCGCAGACTATGTGAGCATCTATATCATTGGCCCCGGCGGGCTGTTGAACTCGAAGAAAATGGCTGGGTTGGCGCAGGCTTTTGGGATGCGCGGCTATGTCGGCGGGGCGCTGGAGAGTGTCATCGGCGCATCGGCGGGTTTGCATCTGGCGGGTTCCAGCCCCAGCATTGACCTCGGCTGCGAGATGAGCGGACAGGCATTGTTAAGCGAAGACCTGGGCGTGGAACCGATTGCCATGAAGGATGGTGGCTTTGTCGTCCCGACCGGACCTGGTTTGGGCTTTGAACTTGACGAGTCCCGCTTGAGTAAGTATCGCGAAGGGGATGTGGAGCGCATCGACCTATCGAGCTAGCCGAGTTGGGCCTGTACAGCACATTCACTATAGGTGCGCACTTTGGGATGGGGAGCCAGCGCGACACGGCTGCCCGCCCCGCCGCAATCGGGATAATCAACCTGCCTGCACACTTGAGGGGTTGAAATGGTCAATATACGTGGGTATTTGTTTCGCCGCATCTTTCAGACAATCATCACCATCTGGGTCATTGCGACTATGGTGTTTGTGCTGTTTCGGCTGTTGCCGGGCGACCCGACCACGATGGTTGTGGACCCGACATTCCCGGCTGAGACGCGGGCAGCGCTGCTGCAAAGCTTTGGGCTGGATCGTCCTATTGGCGAACAGTACCTTCATTACATCGGTAATCTGCTGCGTGGCGACTTCGGGATTTCGTTCTTTTCGCGCGAACCGGTGCTGGAGCATCTGGGCAGCCGGGTTGGCAACACCATAGTCCTGGCGCTGGCCTCCTTTCTGTTTGCCTATCCCATTGGCATCGTGTGCGGGGCCTTTCTCGCCACCCGTCGTGGCAGACTGAGCGAAAGTGTCGGCCTCTCTTTTACACTGTTCTTTCGTTCTGCACCGCAGTTCTGGACCGGGATGCTGGCTGTAACGATCTTTTCGTTCTATCTGGGCTGGTTTCCGCATTCCGGGATGCGCTCTGTTGGGTATATCGCGGCGAACGATTTTGAGAAGTACTTCAATATCGACTTCCTGCATCACCTGATTTTGCCGGTGGTGGTCTCCGGGTTGTACACCATGACGCTGCCGCTATTGCTGTTGCGTAATACTGTGCTGGAGACCCTCAACGAAGATTACATCGAAATGGCGCGCGCGAAAGGCCTGCCGGAACGTCAGGTCATCTACCGCCACGCCGTCCGTAACAGTATTTTGCCGGTTGTGACCGCCGCTGCTGTCAATATCGGCATGGCGCTGGGCGGTATGACAGTGATCGAGGTGGTGTTCTCCTGGCCGGGGTTGGGGCGCGAGATCGTACAGGCGGTCACCCGGCAGGATTTTCCGGTCGCGCAGGGTGCATTTCTGTTACTGGCGGTCATGGTTCTGCTCATGAATCTGCTTGCCGATCTCGCCTATGCCTATCTCGATCCGCGCATTAGTTATCACTGAGGCCGCCCATGTTTTCCAATATGAACCTCATCTTTCGCGCAATTCTGGCTGACAAAATGGCTTTGTTTGGCCTGGTCGTGATCGTGTTGTTTGCGGTCGTTGCCCTGTTTGCGCCACAGATCGCCCCTTATGACCCGGATGAGATTATCACTGATGCGGAGACGGATGTTGCGCTGAAGTACGAACCGCCCTCGACCCGTTTCCTGTTTGGCACCAACAACCTCGCCCGCGATATTTTTAGCCAGGTGGTTTATGGCAGCCGGGTTGCGCTGCTGGTCGGATTTTTGTCGGCGCTTTCCGTCGCGCTGATCGGCGCCAATGTCGGGCTGATTGCCGGTTATTTCGGGGGGCGGGTCGACGATTTTCTGATGCGGCTGGTGGATATCAGTTATTCGATTCCGTTTGAACCGTTTGCGATTCTGCTTGTCGGCCTGTTGGGGCCCAGCGTGTTCAACCTGGTGCTGGTCATGACACTGATTATGTGGCGGTCGCCTGCGCGTGTCATCCGGGCACTGGTGCTATCGCTGTCGCAGCGACCATTTGTCAAGGCGGCCAGGGTCGCCGGTGCGTCCGACGCCCGCATTCTCTACCAGCACATCGCGCCCAATATTTTTCCAGTCATCTTAATGTACGTGCCTATCACGATTGGCTGGGCCATTATTGCCGAAGCCAGCATCAGTTTTCTCGGCTTTGGGCCACCGCAGGCGATGAGCTGGGGCATCATTTTACAGACCGCCTTTGCCAGCGGCGCGATGCGGCAGGCGTGGTGGTGGATGATGGCGCCGGGCCTGTCAATTGTCCTGGTGGTGATTTCCAGCTACTTTATCACGCGTGCGCTCGAACCAATCGCCAATCCTAATCTTGTGGAATAGTCGATGTCGCTATTAGAAGTCAATGATCTGAAAGTTACGTATGCCGGGTCCCCACCGGTGCAGGCTGTCGACGGGGTCAGTTTCAAACTGGACATCGGGCAGAATCTGGGCATTGTGGGGGAGTCCGGCTGTGGCAAGACCACCGTTGCCAAGACGCTGATGAAACTGCTGCCGCGGCCTGCGCGGATCGCGGGGGGGAGCATCCGCTGGGACGGCACCGAGCTGCTGGACCTGAGCCCGGAGGCACTGAACGCCGTGCGCTGGAAAGACATCGCGCTGGTGCCCCAGAGTGCCATGAACAGCCTGGACCCGGTCTATCGCCTGCGTGATCAGATCGTCGAGGCGATACAGGCACATGACCCCATGTCGAAGAAGGAAGCTGAAACACGCGCCGAAAGTCTGTGTCAACTGGTCGGGATCGCCCCGCAGCGGCTGAACGATTACCCGCATCAGCTCAGCGGCGGCATGAAACAGCGGCTGGTCATAGCGATGGCGCTGGCGTTGAACCCGCGCCTGATTATTGCGGATGAGCCGACTACCGCGCTGGACGTCATTGTTCAGGACCGCATTCTCAAGCAGATTATCGAGCTGCAAAAGCAGTTCGGATTTGCGATGGTGTACATCTCGCACGACATCGGCGTGATTGCCGAAACCTGTGATCTGGTGGCGGTGATGTATGCCGGGAAATTTGCTGAATTCGGCCCGATTGGCGACGTCCTGAAACGGCCCGCGCATCCCTACACGATGGGGTTGAAGAATGCCTTTCCGGATATACGCCATCCACATCGACTGATCTCGATACCCGGTCATCCACCGAAGCTGGCACCGCCGCCGACGGGTTGTCGTTTTGCATCTCGTTGTCCGTTTGCAACCGAACGCTGCACATCCGAAGAACCACCGCTGGTTCAAGTACGGCCTGGGCATTATGCGGCCTGTCATTATGTCGATAAAGCGGAAGAAATGCTGAACCTGGCTGGCAATGAAGCCACATGGAACCCGGAAAGCGCGACACGGGATACCTTCGCGTCACCAATGAACGGAACATCTCCTCATGGCTGAAATAAATCCGGCACCGATCCTTGAATTGCAAGATGTTCACAAATGGTATCAGGTGCGTCGTGGCTTGCTGGCGGATATTCTGGATCGTGATCGCAAGTACGTTAAAGCGGTAGATGGGGTCGACCTGAGCGTGGCTTCCGGCGAGATATTGGGTCTGGTGGGGGAAAGTGGCTCGGGCAAGAGTACCCTCGGCGAATTGATCGTGCGCCTGCAAACGCCTACCAGCGGCAAAATCCTGTTTGAGGGCAAGGATATCGCCCATATGAGCAAGCAGGAGATGCCGCAGTTTCGTCGCGGGGTGCAAATTATCTTTCAGGACCCGTATTCGACACTGAACCCGCACTTCACCATCTATCGTACCGTCGCCGAACCCCTCATGGTCAATGGCATTCGTGATAAGCGGGAGCTGCGCGAACGGGTGCGCCGCGCCCTGATACTCTCCGGCCTCAATGCCGACGACACGCTGCTCGACAGTCATCCTCAGAAACTGAGCGGTGGTCAGCGGCAGCGTGTATCCATCGCCCGCGCCATTGTGCTGGAACCACGCGTGCTGGTAGCCGACGAGCCGGTGTCAATGCTGGATGTCTCCATCCGCAGCGGCATTCTCAACTTGCTCGATGAACTGCGGCGGAACCTGGGTGTCACGATCATTTTTATTTCGCATGATCTGTCGACGGTGCAGTATCTGTGCGACCGGACAGCGATCATGTATCTGGGCAAGGTGGTCGAGATTGGACCGACCTCAAAAGTGATGCACAACGCCAACCATCCGTATACACGTGCGCTGCTAAACGCGGTGCCAGTGGTTGACCCGGATGTTGTGCGCGAACGACCAGACCTCGATGGCGAATTGCCAAATGCCATGAATATCCCGTCCGGCTGTCGTTTTGCGCCGCGCTGCCAGTTTGCCACGCCAGAATGCCTGGACCCCGAACCGGCACTGGCCCAACAGGAGGGCGGGCACTATGTACGCTGTATTCATCCCCAGCTTGAACCGCTCTGGGAAACCAATACCCCGGTTGAATCAAATTAGGAGAAACCTGAATGCAAAAAGAATCTGTGACGACCCCACTTGTGCCGACGCCGACCAATCCGTTTTCGCTGGCCGTCAAGATGAAAGGTTTTGCGTTTGTATCCGGCCAGATTGGGAAGGGCATCGACGGCAAGGTCAAAGAGGGGTTTGCCGCGCAGACCCGGCAGGCGATGGAAAACCTGAAAGCGATCATCACTGCCGCCGGTTCCTCGATGGATGATGTCGTCAAGGTCAACATCTATGTGACGGACATCTCCAAAATGGGGGAACTGAATGCCATCTATCGTGAATATTTCAGCGAACCCCTGCCTGCACGTGCAACGGTCGAAGTAACGGGGTTGGGTTTAATGGCTGAGGTTGAAATTGATGCTATCGTCGCCTGTGATTAACGGGCAAAAGAAAAGCACCCAACCGGGTGCTTATTCGTATTTATCGCCACTGATTTTGAGTTCGACAACTAGACATCCAGATTGCGGACGTTCTTCGCGTGCGTCTGGATGAAGCGTTTGCGCGGCGGCACGCTGCTCCCCATGAGCATATCAAAGACGCGGTCGGCTTCGGCGGCATCTTCAATCGTGACCTGAAGCAGCGTACGAGTAGACGGATCCATCGTGGTTTCCCACAACTGGTCCGGGTTCATTTCGCCAAGACCTTTATAGCGGTTAACGCGCACCTTGTCTGGGCTGTTGTATTTGTTGAGCGACCGGTTTAACAGTTCGGCTTCATTCATCCCGGCAATCGCGTACAGGTACTCGATGTTCTTGCCCTGTTGCAGCCGGTAGATGGGTGGCTGTGCAATATACAAATGGCCTTCCTGGATCAATGGCTGCATATGGCGGAAGAAGAAGGTCAGCAGCAGGGTGCGAATGTGGCTGCCGTCGACATCCGCGTCAGTCATAATGATGACTCGTCCGTAGCGCAGCCTCTCTACACGGAAATCTTCGCTGATGCCGGTACCCAGTGCCGAGATCATGGCCTTGATTTCGTTGTTATCCAGGACTTTGTCCAGCCGGGCACGTTCTGTGTTGAGGATCTTACCACGCAGCGGCAAGATCGCCTGGAAATGGCGGTCGCGGCCTTGTTTGGCGCTGCCACCGGCGCTATCACCCTCAACGATGTAAATTTCGGCTTCCGGGCCATGCGATGAACAATCGGCGAGTTTACCCGGCAAGGTGCTGCTTTCCAGCAGGCTGGGACCACTGCGCACCAGATCACGGGCTTTACGGGCGGCTTCGCTGGCGCGTTTGCTGGTCAAACATTTCTCGACAATGCGGCGGGCTTCACGGGGATTGACCTCGAGAAACTCCATGAAACTTTCGGACACGACCTGCGAAACAGCGCCTTGCACCTCTGGGTTGAGCAGCTTGACTTTTGTCTGGCTTTCAAACTGAGGCTGCGGGTGTTTCACACTCACGATTGCGGTGATACCTTCAAGCGTGTGCTCGCCGGAAAAGTTTCCGTCTTTTTCCTTGAGCAGATTTTCTTTACGGGCATACCGGTTGATCACGCTGGTGATAGCGGACCGAAGGCCGGTCAGGTGGGCGCCGCCATCCGGGGTCAGAATCGTGTTGGCAAAAGCCAGTTCGGTCCGGGTGGATGTGTCTGTATACTGGAAGGCGAGTTCGACGCCGACCATGAACGGTTCTTTTTCTTCAGGAGCGATTTCAATATCCCGTTCAGCATGAATCGGCTCATGCAGCCCGACACGATTGCCGTTCAGGTAACGGACGAACGAGCGCAAACCGCCTTCAAAATAGAAGGTGCGTTCTTTGGGGATGGGGCGCACACGCTCGTCGCGCAGGGTAATGCTGACTTTGCGTGTGACGAATGCCATTTCACGGAAACGCTTGACCAGAATGTCGTAGTCAAACTCGTTTTTGTCCATGATGGTAAAGTCGGGGACGAAGGTTTGCACTGTGCCCGTGGCTTCGCCGGGTTCGAGCGGACGCACCTTGTGGACATCCGATGTGGGCACGCCAGCCGCGTAAGTCTGCTCCCAGACGAATCCATCCCGATATACCTGCGACCGGAAATATGATGACAACGCATTAACAGCAGATACACCTACACCGTGCAGACCGCCACTTACCTTATAGGCCTGACCATCAAACTTGGCGCCGGTGCCGACCTGTGTCATCACCATTTGCAGGGTTGAGATACCTTCTTTTTTATGAACACCGACCGGAATGCCAACGCCGTTGTCTGCCACTGTAACCATATTATCATCATGGAGTGTGATTGTGATCCGGTCACAGCGCCCTGCCAGCGCTTCGTCGATAGCATTGTCCACTACTTCATAAATGAGATGGTGCAGTGCCCGCAGGTCGGTGCCACCGACATACATACCGGGCCGCAAACGGATATGCTCCATCGGCTTAAGTGCCTGAATACTTTCTTCGTTATAAGCTGGAGCGTTAGCTCGATCCGCCATAGTTTCTCCTTTATCACCCAACCGCACGTAACCAACCCCTCTTTCCGATGGGGAAAACAATACCTACCACACTGGCCGGGTTGGTGGGGAATCCCTTACTTAAAAGAACATTTGCATAGAGTTAATTATACTGCATTTTAGCTTTTTAGACAATATGTATTAGAACAAGCTTGCTATAAATCATACGTGTAACGAATAGTGCTTGACAGCACGGGCTGGTCCAATCTACAATGCCTAGCGAGCCCCCGTAGCTCAGGGGATAGAGCAGTTGTCTTCTAAACAATTGGTCGGGAGTTCGAATCTCTCCGGGGGCATCACCAGTGGATGCAATAGAGGTGTCAGTTTGCTGATGCCTCTTTTTGTTTGCAGAGGATGCGGTGCAACTTCTATTGTGGTGGCGTGTGGGCATGGGCAGGCGCTGGAAGAGGCGATACCCGGTTACGACGAACGTCAGGCCCTGATGATGACTTTGGCACTACTTGCCGGACCTGTATCCCTGTACGCTTTAAATAGGAGGGACTCTATTGTGAGCGTAACATTCGGGCTGGTGTTGCTGGCTGCATGCTGTGCGATCATGGCTGTTCGGGCGACGCGTTTGCTAGGTGCAGCATTATGGCTGGCTGGGGTCAGCATAGCGGTGGCGCTCATGCTTTACCAGCTAGGCGCAGTCGTGATGGCTGTCATTGAACTCAGCCTGAGCGTCGGTCTGATAACCATACTGCTGGTTTTCGCCATCAGTATGGTTGGTGCGGATTCGCCGGATCAACCTGTAAGACGACTGATCAATGTACCATTAGTGGTCGCTATGGTGCTGCTGGTGGCAGGGCTGTCTGTGCCCTTGCTCATACCGCAGGAACCTGCACCGGCAGACTCCTTTTCAGCCACCTTCTGGCAGCACCGCGAGTCGGATGTCATTGCCCAGATCAGCCTCATTTTTGCTGGCGTGCTCGGTGTGCTTGGGCTGCTGGCAGAGGGGGGCAGGGTAGCACGCAAGCAACCGACACGCATGACCACACCATCAACCGAGGTCCGCCTGGATGCAGATTTGCCAACGCCTGAACCAGAATTGGAGCGTCTATGAACGCGCTCCAGATCGCCCTGGCCGGCGCATTTATACTGCTGGGCATCGGCTTGTACGGGCTGCTCGTTATCCGCAACATGATTAAGATTGTGATTGCGATTCAGATCATGGTGAAAGGTGCCATGCTGGCGCTGGTGGTTGCGGGCAAACTCAACGGCCAATTGAATGTGGGGCAGAGTCTGGCACTGACCGTTATTACCGCTGATACCATCGTCGTCATTATTGGGTTGGGGCTGGCGATCCGTATTCAGCAGCGCCGTGGCACGCTGGACGTAGATGAGGTGATTAACCTGGAGGGATAACGATGCCGCCCGTTCTGATCGTCTCGCTGGTGATGTCACCCGTGATCTACCTCACGGGGCGCTGGCGAACGGTTGCGGCGCGCTCCCTGACACTAATGGGTCTGGCTGTGCTGTGGGTACTGTGGGGGCTGGCAGCACATGCTCTGAACACGTCTCAAGTCCTGCGATATGTGCAGGGCGATATTGTTTTCCAGTATGATGGCCTGAGTCAACTGATCACCGTTGCGGTGCTGCTTCTGAGCACACTTGTGATTATATTCTCCGGGTCGGATGTGCAGGGCTGCGATGGCGAAGAAAAGTATTATGCCATGCTGCTGCTGCTGGCCGGGGCGGTGATCGGGCTGGCGAGTGCGCGTGATCTGTTCAATCTGTGGGTGTGGTTCGAGTTAACGGCTGTTTCTTCTTACCTGCTGGTCGCCTTTTATCAGGACCGCATTGACCCACTGGCAGCCTGTATCAAGTATCTCATCCAGACCGCAACCGGTTCGGTTCTTGTATTGTTTGGCATCGCCCTCATATTTGCCGAATCCGGTTCGCTCGATTTCACTGAGCTTCAGATTGCAGCATCGCCTCTGATATTGGTCGCTGGCGTGTTGTTTGTGATTGGTTTCGGCGTCAAGACTGCGCTTGTACCGACTTATACCTGGCTGCCTGATGCTTATACACAGGCCCCCACCGGCGTTAGCGCCTTGTTGTCCGGCATCGTCACGATCAGCGGATTGGTCGCGCTGCTGCGGGTTCTGGCGGTGATGGATGGTCAGTCACCGCTGTGGGGAGCCGTCTTGATTGGTTTTGGCACGGTGAATATCGTTGTTGGCAATCTGTTGGCCTTGCAGCAGACCGTCGTCAAACGCATTTTTGCTTATTCCAGTATCAGCCATATCGGTTTTGTGCTGCTGGCAATCGGTATCGGGATTTATGGTGGTCAGCAAACCGGTTACATCGGTGGCAGCCTCCATCTATTTGTTCATGCTCTGATGAAGGCGTCGGCCTTTCTGGTCATTGGTGCGCTGTCCCATACCCGCCATCAAGTGGATTCCTCGCTGCATGTGAGTGATCTGTCAGGTGTTTTCGGGCGTGAACCGCTGCTGGCGAGTGCTCTTGTGATTGCTTGTCTCAGCCTCGCGGGGATGCCCCCGTTAGCCGGGTTTATGTCAAAGTGGATGATCTTTGACGCTGGCTTGCGGGTGGGCGGCACAACGATGTTGTTACTGGTTGGCTTCGCTGCGCTGAACAGTGTGTTTTCGCTGGCTTACTATTTCCCGATAATCAATGCCCTGTTCCAACCGGAGCGTCAGCCACGAAATCGTGCGGTGCCTGCTGCAATGCGCCTGCCGATCATTATTCTGACGGGTGCTGTCCTTGTGGTGGGTATCTACCCGACACTTCTGGACCCGGTGGTAGGCCCGGCAGCCCGGATATTCGGTGCGTTGTTTGGAGGTCATTGAGATGGAGGTTCTGTACGTCCCGCCGCTGGCTTTTCTCCTATACCTGGTTCTCGTCTCGGTTCTGGCTGCTGCCGGGCGCATTCTGGCTGGACCGTCGCACCCCAACGCGGCGAAGTCCAGCACCTACGCGAGTGGCGAAGAGTCCGCGCCAAATATGCAGTCGCCTGGTTACCGTCCCTTCTTCAAAGGCGCCCTGTTTTTTGCTGTCTTGCATCTGGGGGTGGTGGTTTTGGCGAGCGGCGGCGTATCAACCGGGTCCATGCTGTATCTGGTCGGGCTGATGTTGGCGCTGGTGGCGCTCATTCTGGGGTGAGGAGCGAGTATGGAGCAAGTTCTGAAACGTTTACCCTGGTCGAAGGCCCTGGAAAAACTCCGGTTGTGGGCGCGCCTGAACTCGCCCTGGTTGATTCACTTTAACAGTGGGTCATGCAATGGATGTGATATTGAAATCCTTGCGACTCTGACGCCGCATTACGATGTCGAACGATTCGGCATTCGTTTGCAGGGCAGCCCGCGCCATGCCGATATTCTGGTTTGTACGGGGCCTGTGACGCGGCAGGCGAAAGATCGCCTCCGACGGATCTATGAGCAAATGCCCGATCCGAAATTTGTTATTGCCGTTGGGTCGTGTGCGATCTCCGGTGGTGTATTTGACGGTTGCTATAACGTCATTGGGCATATTGATGAGGTTATTCCGGTGGATGTTTATGTGCCGGGCTGCCCGCCGCGCCCAGAAGCAATCATTGACGGTGTGATCAAGCTGCTGACCCACTTGCAGCATGAGGAGGCGGCAGGATGAACGCACTGGAACAAGCCCGCACATTACTGGAAGGGCAGGTTTTAGCCTGGACTGAACCGGAGACGGATCGGCTGGACGCAGAGGTCTCCCCTGAAAATTTGCTGGCGGCCGTTACTGCGCTGGCCAACCCTACCTGGGGTTATCTGGTGGCGATCACTGGTCTGGACGGTGGTGCAGAAGCAGGCACGATGCAGGTGCTCTATCATTTCTGTTCGGGGCCTCATGTTCTGACATTGAGAGTGACGTTACCACGTAATCGACCGATGATCAGCAGTGTCTGCGGGGTGATCCCGTATGGCAGCGTGTTCGAGCGCGAACTGGCAGAGATGTTCGGGATTGATGTGCGTCATGCTCCCGATGCGTCGCGCCTGTTCCTGCCGGATGACTGGCCGGAGGCTGTGTACCCGCTGCGTAAAGATACGCGGCTGGATTGAGGGTGTTATGGAGCAAGAACGCTTTACCATACCGATTGGTCCACAGCACCCAGCCTTGAAGGAGCCGGGTCACTTCATCTTTACTGTTGATGGCGAGATCGTGACCGGGGCCTCTGTGCGACTGGGGTATGCGCATCGCGGCATTGAGAAGGCCGTAGAGAGCCGTAACTGGGTGCAGAACCTTTATCTGCTCGAACGCATCTGCGGTATCTGTTCGCACATACATGCGATGGCTTATTGCCTGGGGGTCGAAAAACTGGCTGGCGTGACGGCTCCGCCGCGTGCCCAGGCCATACGCGTGCTCGTTGCGGAACTGGAACGTATTCATAGTCATTTGCTCTGGCTGGGCGTAGCCGCGCATCAGGCGGGGTTCGAGACGTTGTTTATGTATTCCTGGCGAGATCGTGAGACGGTTATGGAAATTCTGGAAACGCTCACCGGCAACCGCGTCAACTATTCGGCCAATATCCTCGGTGGGGTAAAGGTCGATCTTGACCAGCAGATTATCGAAACAATCCTGCATGGACTGACGTTTCTGGAGGGGCGTATCCACTTCTATCTTGAACTTGTCAGTGGTGATCAGGTCTTTTTACAGCGCACACGCGGTATTGGCATCGCCACCCAGGCGCAGGCCGAACGACTGGGGTTAACAGGGCCTACAACCAGGGCATCGGGCATTGGTCGGGACCTGCGTGCCGACGCGCCCTATGCCGCATATCTGGATTATCCGATACGCATTGTCACCGAACAGGAAGGTGACCTGGAAGCGCGTTTTAAAGTCCGCCTTAAGGAACTGCTGGAAACGATCCGACTCATTCGACTGCTGCTGGATAGTCTGCCGGACGGCGAACTCAAATCCCGAATGCCACGACGAATCCACGCCGGCGAGACGATCAGTCGAGTCGAAGCACCGCGGGGCGAATTGTTCTATTTCATCGCAAGCAATGGGGGTGACCAACCGGCGCGGATCAAAGTTCGCACGCCGACCCTGAGCAATATGGCTTCGGTCACAGCGCTGGCGGTAGGGCTTCATCTGGCAGATATGCCGATGCTGCTTACCGGTGTTGACCCATGTTTCTCGTGCAATGATCGGCTGATGACTGTGCGGAACACCGGCGAATCTAGCATATGGACGTGGGAGAAACTGCGACATTACGGTATCGAGTATTATCGAAAGCGCGAATGACATGCTTGGGCAGTTGTTTGCAATGCTGATCTTTCCCGCAGGCTTATTTGTTCTGGCCAATGGTCTGTTCTACCAGTGGGTTGACCGTAAGCTGATGGCCCGTTTGCAGAACCGGCTTGGTCCGCGTTGGTTCCAGCCTGCTGCTGACATACTCAAGCTGCTGGCCAATGAAGAAGTCATCCCCGATGGTGTCAACGGGCGTCTTTTCCACGCGCTACCGGTCGTCGCATTAGCCGGGGCCATGACCGCTATGTTGTACCTCCCAATTGCCGGGCTAAAGCCGCTGTACAACTTCCCCGGAGACCTTATCGTAACGGTGTACTTGCTCAGTATGCTGACACTGTGTACCGGGCTGGCGGGTGCCATCTCTCGCGACCGCTTTTCGCTTATCGGGGCGACGCGCGCTTTAACGCAGTTGTTTTCATATGAAGCCCCATTCTTGTTAGCACTGCTGGGACCTGCCTTTGTCGCCGGGAGCTGGCAGATCGATGAGATTATGGCCCATGCAGGCGGGCAATGGCTGCTTCTGACACAGCCAATTGGGTTCGGCGTTGCCCTGATCGGCTTGATGGGGAAGCTTGAAATGGCGCCGTTTGACGCACCGGAAGCCGAAACCGAAATCGTCGCCGGCGCACTTACGGAGTATAGCGGGCGCGGTCTGGCACTTTTCCTGCTGGGCCGTGAGGTGGAACTGGTCGGCGGCCTGACCATTATCGCGGCGCTGTATCTGGGCGGGCTACATAATCCGCTGGATTACGCCCTCAAGACAGGCGGCCTTTTGCTGGTGGTGGCCAGCATTCAGACGCTGATGACGCGTCTACGTATTGATCAAAGCGTGGGCCTGTGGTGGCGGTATGGGGCGCTATTGGTGCTGGCCCAATGGCTGCTCCTGCTCGCATGGCAAGGGGTTGGCCTATGAAGATTGAGACAATGCTTCGTGATATCTGGCAGTCGTTGTTGCGCAAACCGGTAACCGAACTCTATCCCTTTCAACGCCAGCCTGCACCGGAACGTCTGCGTGGCAAATTGACCTGGAACCCTGAAAATTGTACGGGCTGCTGTTTGTGTGTCAAAGACTGCCCGTGTGACGCTATTGAACTGATCACCATTGACCGGGCAAACAAGCGTTTTGTGATGCGCTATGATGTTGGTCGCTGTACCTATTGTGCCCAGTGCGTGCAAAACTGCCGGTTTAACTGCCTGGGTATGTCCAATGATGACTGGGAACTGGCGGCGACTAATAAAGCCCAATTTACCGTTTATTATGGCAGCGAAGAAGATGTGCAATCCATTCTGGAACAACGCCCTGAAGCGGGTGATCAATCAGACGAATGACGCACGGCTGCGGGTTGCGCTCGTAGGTCTGGGCCATGAATTATGCGGTGATGACGCTGCCGGTGTGATGGTGGCGCGTGGTTTGCAAACCATGAATCACCGTCATGTGCATGTTGTCGACGCGGGCTGCGCGCCAGAAAATGTGGGTGGCGAGTTGATCCGGTATGCGCCGGAACTGATTCTGTTTGTGGATGCGGTTCACTTCGATTCACATCCGGGTACTGTGTGCCTGTTTGACGTGGATGAGATTCAACGCAACAGCCCGACTACGCATGCCCTTTCCGTTCATTTGCTGGTGGAATATTTACGGGCCAGCATTGGATGTTCGATCTGGTTGCTGGGGATTCAGCCTGCGCAAATGACCCTCGGTGCGGTCCTGTCGCCAGCGGTACAAAATAGCGTGGCTGACGTGGTGCGGACGCTGTCTGTCACCCTCGGGAATCCGTCAATATGCGGAGAAAATATGCTATAATTCAGGTAGATACGTCGCTGCAATCCTATGAAGCGGCGGAAGACAACCTCACACTGTGATCGTAGCTGCCGAATATGCTTATTCGGTTTTTGTTTTGTTTCAGGAGGCAGTTATGATCCGCTACCATCAGCAAGTTTGCTCACATTGTCAGGGCAGCGGGAGTGTGCAGCGCGCACATCAACTCACCGTCACATGCCCGCTGTGTTACGGCAAAGGCGCGATCAACGATTTTACACGGCCAATCAAAGATGAACTTGAGCAGCGAGGCCCGCCTGCGGTGACAACTGTATTGTTGCTCAGCAAATGGGTGCCGCTCGGCAAAAAAACCAGCATGGCTTACGTGGCAAACCGGTACGGCAGTCGGCTCGCACGTCGTTCAGCCTCGCCCACGCTCGGTGAACAATATGGGCCGCTGTCTGGCGAGGCCATCGAGAACTAGCCGGGAACCGGTTGTACTCGACGCCAGAGTTTAGCAACCGTTACGATTTGTTTTCCAGGCTGTTGAGGCGGCGGTGGTGTTGCTCGAGTAGCGCGGTGATTTTCTTCGTTTGTGCTGTCATTTCTTCGGCAGTCTGCTGGAGTTCTTTCGAATACTCCTGTCCCGGCTGGGCCAAACGCCGGAGATTGTCGTTGATCGAAAGTGTTACATCAATCACTTGCGCAGTGGCATATGTCAGAAGCGACCAGAGCAAAAATGGCACAGCCTGTAACAGGAGTTGCGTGCTGCTGCTGCTGTCGAATGTGATGACGATTGCGCCTATGGTACCCTGTGTTGTGCTTGTGGATGCAGCACCGATCCCACTTCCCGGGTTGGTCAACAGCTCAACAATTGCGGCGGCGATGGTTATCACGGTGATGATGAGACTGATGAGTGCGAGGATCTTAAACAGCATCCCTAACGCTCTTAGTCCGGGATAGCTCTTGACGCGTGGTGGGGCAGCGGATCGACTCATGGCGTTTTCCTATCGCAATGCGGCTTCGTCCTTACAGTATAAAATTGTTAATCTTATTTGCCCATAGAGGTTTATGAAATAGATACATTTGTCTAGTCAGTTTGTGAACCGATCATCCCGATTGCCTGAAAAAAAGATCCCTCAAAGCAGGCAAATTGATCGCCTTTCCATTCTTTTCAGAAACGAGCAACATTTTATTATATGCTTGATAGAGCATGAGGGACCCACGCTGGCCAGTGGTTAGTCGTGCAGCTCGATGCTGTGAACTTTGATGATGTGGCTCAGGTATGTGAATAATTCTGCAACGGCGGAAGCAGGGGAGTTTGATCTTTCGTTTTTGCGCTGATAAAATCCTGTCGCAGAACTAGGACTACCACAACATGTAGTGGCTTTAACGTCGCGCATCTGTAGCATCCTTACAAATGTCGTATTACTTGAATGGTTAGGTGGCTGAGATCCATATATGAAATGGTCGCTGCTGAAGAAGCTGGGTGGTCATGGTCAGATCCGAGATAGACGAACAGGTCCCCTGGAACAGTTGAAATCATATATTTTCCCGTTTGTTGGGATTACCGCTGTGACCATCGTGCAGATGGTCTTTATTGATGTTTTTGAGGGATTTCCCCTCTTTTTTTATTGGCCTGTGGTAATCCTGGCTGGCTGGATCGGCGGCCTCGGCGCCGGGTTGTTTGCGGCGATCCTCGCCATCATATCAACCAACTATTTTATCCTGCCAACGCGATTTACATTTACGGCCAGAGCCATCGATTTTGTATTGCTGCTGTTGTTTGCCGCGATCACTGTTTTTATGAGCTGGTTGCGCCAGCGTGAGCAACGTGCGCAGGCGCTCATCCGCCAGCAGCAGCTTGAGATGCAGATCACCCTGTCGAGCATTGGGGACGGCGTCATCGTCACCGATGCATTCGGTTGCATCACCTTTATTAATTCAGTCGCCGAACGCCTGACTGGTTGGCCTCAGGCAGACGCATTGAACCAACAGATCGAGTCGGTTTTTCACATCGTCAATGAAGACACGCGAGAACCAACTGCCAATCCGCTTATTGAAGCCCTGAAGCAGGGTGTGGTAGTAGGCCTGGCAAATCATACGGTGTTGATCTCTCGGACAGGCGAAGAATGGCCGATCAGCGACAGTGGTGCGCCGATCCGCGATACCAACAATCAGATTATCGGTGCGGTGATTGTGTTTCGCGATGTGAGTGATGAGCGACATTATCAGCGCCAACTGGAAGCCAGTGAAGAACGCTACAGAAATTTGGTTGACAATGCGACTGACATTATCTACACACTCGATATGGAAGGGCACATCACATCCATTAATCCTGTGGCAGAACAGATTACAGGCTATAGCCAATCCGAACTTATCAACATGTCACTGGACAAGCTCATCACGGGGGAGGACCTCAAACGCAGCGAAGCGATGCGCGAGCGCAAACTGGCTGGCGAAGAGAAAACCGTCTATGAGCTCGACATCATTACCAAAAATCGGCAGCGACGCACGCTGGAAGTTAGCAGCCAGCTAACTAGAGAGGGTGACGTGTGGGGTGTGGAAGGCATAGCCCGCGATATCACCCTGCGGAAAGAAACCGAGCGACGTATCCTGACGTTACACAATATCAGTGCGGCACTAGCGAAAGCTGTCACACTTCAGGAAGTGGTTTCGGTCATTATTGATGAGGCGCTGGGTGTGTTGGATGCTCATCATGGGGCTGTAGGGCTTGTGACAGATGCTGGTCGGACGCTTGAACTGCTGCGGCTCACCAATCTGTCCGATGAAGACTTTGAGCATTACCGTTATACAGATATTGATGATTCTGGGCCAATGACCGATTCGATTCGAATCAAAGCGCCGATCTGGATTGAAAGCCAGACACAGTACCTGGAGCAGTATCCTCACTATCGTGAGATTGTCCAAAATGTCACGAAAACTCAGGCGGCTGCGGCTTTGCCACTGCGCATTCGTTCGCAAATCATTGGCAGCATCATGATCAGTTTCCCTGAGCCGAGGGCCATTTCGGCTGACGAAAGAGGGTTTCTGGAAACGATTGCCGATTACTGTGCTCAGTCTATTGAACGGGCACGTTTGTATGAGGCGGAACAGCAAGTACGCGAAATCCTCCAGACTCGGATTCGTCAGCAATCGATCATTGCCGAGATTGGGCAGCAGGCACTGATTAGTCGCGACCTGACAGCGCTGATGGACTCAGCCGCCGGATTGGTAGCGCGGACGCTTGACGTGGAATTTGTCAAAATCCTGGAATTGCAGGAAGATGATTCTCATCTGCTGCTACGAGCCGGAATTGGGTGGAAAGACGGGTATGTGGGTCATGCGACCGAAGGAACAGACCTGGACTCGCCCGCTGGCTATACCCTCAAAATCCAGGAGCCAATGATCGTAGAAGACCTGCGTACTGAAACCCGGTTTAATGATCCGCCATTGCTCCATGAACACGATGTTGTCAGCGGTATGAGTGTGATCATTCAAGGGTATGATCGCCCATTTGGTGTGTTGGGCGTTTATACGACCGAGAAACGCACCTTCAGCCATGATGACATCTATTTTGTGCAATCGATGGCGAATGTCCTGGGCGCAGCGATCGAAAATGACCGGCTGGCCGAGCAGGCCAAAGACGCTGCGACACTGGAAGAACGCCAGCGACTGGCCCGTGAACTGCATGATTCGGTGACACAGGCGATGTTTGCGGCAACGTCACGCGCAGAGCTGATCCCTCGATTGTGGGAAAAGAATCCGGCTACGGGTATGGAGCATCTGAAGCAGGTTATTCTGCTGAACCGGGGTGCCATGGCCGAGATGCGCGCGCTGCTGCTGGAGCTGCGGCCAGAGGCTATCCTGAACAATACGTTAGCGAACCTGTTTCAGCAGCTTGTGGCTGCGGCGCCGGTCCGGGTGGAGATCGAGGGCGACCTCATCATTCATGGTGAAGCCCTGACGCTTCCACCGGATGTGCACTTCGCATTTTACCGGATCGTCCAGGAAGCCGTGAACAATGTCCTCAAGCATAGTGGTGCCACCAAATTTCATATCGAAGTAAACTATGGTGAGGATGACATTGAAGTGGCAATCGTGGACAATGGTCGCGGCTTTAGTCAGGACGAGGTTCAGGCTGGTTTTGGGTTAGGCTCTATGCGCGAACGGGCTGACGGCATTGGCGCTCATCTGAATGTGGTGAGTGCGCCTCAGCAGGGGACACGGTTAGAAGTCCGATGGGCAAAACCCTCAAGTTAGCCCGCTTCATGGTGGTCAACAGCGGCAATGAAAAATGGGCCATCTGTGTGTAACATCGGTTGTCCGTTGCCTGTAAAATAGAATTGTGGGTTACTCTGGAAATAATGGGTATGGTTTCTGTGCGTGTACTAATTGTAGATGATCACCCGCAAGTTCGTATGAGCCTGCGACTGGGCCTGGACCTATGGGATGATCTGATTATTGTAGGTGAAGCCAGCAACGGCATGCAAGCTGTTGAGCTGGTGAACGAGCTTCAGCCGGATGTTGTATTGATGGATCTGGATATGCCCGGCATTGACGGAGCCGAGACGACGCAAATCCTTTGTTCACAGAATCCCAGACTTCGCGTTCTTATACTAACCGGAACGGTCGATTACGACCGAATCAATGTGGCTTTAGAAGCGGGCGCTACCGATTATCTTTTCAAAACCGCCCGCATTGATGAGATTGGTGAAGCGATCATCGGGGCTGCGCGAGAAAACTCCTCCTGACTACCTGATCGGCTGGTCTAACTTTTACCCCAACGCAAATTTACCTGACAACACGGCATGCTTTCCGCGATGAAATATGGGAAGTGTTTGTTCCGTTTGTCCTCAGGCTAACATTCTGATCTGCGTCTCATGTAATTCTCAGAAAAAAGCACTATGATGGACCAATCAGAAATTTTTGTTCAGGCAAATACATACTTATCGAATGACGGAAACACCGATTACAAACGCTGAAAGGTGGCCGTTCCGCCTGACGAAAATCCGCATGATTGGGCGGCGTTTGTTTCCGTTTGCTTCCGGGGCTGCTGCCGCACTCCTGATTTTACTGATCTACAACCTCATGACGCCTGAACCGCAGCTGTTGAATGAGCGGGATGTTGAAGATGCGATTGCGGCTGCGATGGCATCTGCTACACCGCCACCTGCGTTATCGGCCCAGGTCTATCAGATTATTCAACCCTCGCTGGTCCTCATCGAAACTCAACCTTCTATTGGCGGCAACAGTAACATCCGATACGAAACCCATCAGAATCTGCACTTTGTTCAGGATGAAATCGCTGACGTAGCCAGCGGAGTCATTGTAAATGATAGTGGCGATATTCTGACGAGCCTGCATGTCCTCGGTAATGCCACGAATCTTCAGATTACTTTTGCAGATGGCTCCCTTGCCAATGCTGAAATTGTGGGAGCCATGCCGGAGAACGATATTGCCGTGCTGCGGCCAGACCGGTTGCCAGAGCAAGCTGTCGCGGCAACGCTGGGGAATCCGAATGCCATGCGCATCGGTGACGAGGCATTTGTGGTGGGGCATCCCTTTGGCCTGTATGGTTCCATGAGTGTTGGTGTGATCTCCGGTTTTGAGCGCACCTTTGAAACGCCGGATGGTATGCAGAATCTTCAGGGTTTGATTCAGTTCGACGCAGCGACCAATCCGGGCACATCGGGGGGACCACTGTTGAACCGTTATGGTCAGGTGGTTGGCATTGTCACCATGTTGATGAATCCGACCGGCCAGGATGTGTTTATTGGTATTGGATTTGCCGTACCGATCACAACGGCAGGTGGTGCCGCTGGTTTACCGCCTCAGTAGATGACGATTACAAAGCCAGAACAGCATAAAGGATGCGCCAATGAATCAAGTTGAGAACGGCACGACATTGGAAAAAGTCCTGTATGAAGTCAAGAAAGTCATCGTTGGACAGGACCATCTGCTGGAGCGCTTGATTATTGCGCTGCTGGCACGCGGCCACATTCTGGTTGAAGGCGTGCCCGGTCTGGCAAAAACGATGGCGATCAAGACGCTGGCGGAAGCCATTGGCGGTAACTTTAATCGTATTCAGTTTACGCCGGATCTGGTCCCTGCGGACCTGGTTGGGACGCGCATCTATAACCAGAAGACCGGCGAGTTCACCACGTCATTGGGACCTGTGTTTACCAATCTGCTGCTGGCGGATGAAATCAACCGTGCTCCGGCGAAGGTGCAAAGTGCGCTGCTCGAAGTGATGCAGGAGCGACAGGTTACCATCGGCCATGATACGTTCAAAGTGCCAAGCCCATTTCTGGTGCTGGCGACGCAAAACCCGATTGAAGCGGAAGGAACCTATGCGCTGCCGGAAGCACAGATAGACCGCTTCATGCTCAAAGTGCTGGTTGGTTATCCAACTGCCACCGAGGAATTTGTCATTGTTGAGCGCATGACAGGGGCGTTGCAGGCTGTCCAGCGAGTATTGACGACCGATCAACTGCTCGATTTGCAGCAGGAAACGGACAAAGTGTACGTGGACCCCTCGTTGATTGAGTATGCTGTGCGCATGGTGACGGCGACGCGCAAGCCACAGGAATACGGCGCGAAGGATCTTGCCTCCTATATCATGTATGGGGCCAGCCCGCGTGCCTCGATCAACCTGATTCTGACGGCGCGTGCGCTGGCGTTTGTGCGCGGACGCCATTATGCGCTGCCACAAGATGTGCTGGATATGGCGGTGGATGTCATCCAGCACCGGCTGGTGCTCTCGTATGAAGCGCTGTCCGACAATGTGAGTGCTGCCAACCTCGTGAAACAGATTGTTGACCATGTTCCTCTACCAACGGTGCCTTTACATGAATATGCCAACAGCCGCCAACACGCCTGAACGGATCTTGCAGCGACTGGACTGGCAGGTTATCCGGCGACTGGATGGCCTCTTTCAGGGCGACTATCGCAGCCTGTTTTATGGCTATGGCATTGATTTCGCGGACCTGCGTGAATATCAGCCGGAAGATGACGTGCGCTATATCGACTGGAATGTCACCGCGCGGATGGATACGCCTTATGTGCGCAAGTATGTCGAAGATCGCGAAGTGACAGCGTGGTTCCTGCTTGATCTCAGCCCATCGGTTGATTTTGGCGGTGCTGATGTGTTGAAGCGAACAGTGCTCATTGATTTTGTGACGACATTCGCCCGGCTTATGACCCGGCACGGTAACCGGGTGGGCGCCATCTTCTACGGCAGTCAGGTTGACCGGACTATTCCGGCGCGGGGTGGGCGCATTCAGGTGCTGCGTTTGGTCAACGAACTGCTCAAACAGCCTCATTTGCCCCACGCCCCATTTACCGATTTATCGCCGCTGCTCAATCGAGCGCTAGCCACCATCAAGCAGCGGTCGCTGGTTTTTATCATTTCCGACTTTATCTGCGCGCCGGGTTGGGAACGTCCGCTGAGTTTGCTGAATCAACGTCATGAGGTGATGGCTGTTCGTCTGTGGGATCCGCGTGAGATTGAGCTGCCGGATATTGGCCTGGTGGTGATGGAAGATGCCGAGACGGGTGAACAGTTATATGTCGATACGCATGATGCCAACTTCCGCAAACGTTTTGCGGATGCCGCCCGGCAACGGGAAGCTGAGCTGGCGCAAACCCTGAAGCACGCCGGGGTCGACGTATTATCGCTGTCGACTGAAGACGATCTGGTTCGCTCTGTTGTCCGCTTTGCCGCGCTGCGACAGCGCCGGCGCATGACGTAGGTCAGCTGATGACGTTTATCTGGCCACCGCTGCTGCTGCTGTTGTTGCTGATTCCGGTCATGGTTGGGCTTTACGTGCACATGCAGCGGCGTCGGCGGCTGATGGTGGTCCGTTACGGCAGCATGATGGCGATGCCGGGTCGAAGTGGTCCTGGTATGCGGCGCCATATTCCCCCGGCTTTTTTCCTGATTGCACTCATTATTCTGGTTATTGCACTGGCCCGGCCTGAAGCGGTTGTGGATGTCCCGCGTATTGAGGGGACTGTTATCCTGGCCTTTGATATGTCGGGCAGCATGGCGGCGGATGATCTGGACCCATCGCGGATCGACGTGGCGAAGGATGCGGCACAGGCATTTGTCGAACGCCAGCCCCCCACGGTGCGGATCGGCGTCGTCGCGTTTAGCGACAGCGGCCTCGCTGTCCAGCAGCCAACGTATGACCAGTCGGAAATACTCGGTGCGATCCGGCGATTGAACCCGGCACGCGGCACATCGCTGGGCAACGGGATGCTGGCGGCGCTCAACATTATTGATGCGGGTGGGGCAGAAGACACGAATTATTATAGCAACCTGACCCCGGAACCTACGCCAACCCCGACGCCCGTTCCCGCCGGCGTGTATACCTCAGGTGTCGTCGTCCTGCTGACGGATGGCGAAAACACCGACGAGCCGAATCCACTGGAATCGGCTCAGGCAGCGGCAGATCGCGGTGTGCGTGTTTATACCATTGGCATCGGGAGTGTGGCTGGAACGGTGCTGAATATCGAAGGGTTTAATGTGTTTACCCGACTTGATGAAGCGCTGTTACAGCAAATCTCGCAGCTTACGGGCGGACTCTATTTTCATGCTGAGAACCGCGAGGAGCTGCTCGATATTTACGAAAATCTCGACCGTCAGCTTGTGGTTCGACCGGAGCCGATGGAAGTCACGCCGTTATTTGCTGGCTTCAGCGTGTTGTCCCTGCTGATCGGCGGGGCGTTGTCGCTGCTCTGGTTTGGCCGCGTGCCGTAGTGGTTAGGGAGGCAAACAGCCAATGGCTATGCTCTGGCCCGGAATTTTATTGTTCTTAGCCCTTATTCCGATAGCGATTGCCATTTATATCTGGGGCCTGCGGCGGCGCAAGGTGGCTGTGCGCTATTCGAGTTTATCCCTGGTGCGTGCTGCGCTGCCACGTTTCTCCCGACTGCGCCGTCATCTGCCGTTTGGGCTGTTTCTGGCGGCACTGGCCAGCCTGATTATTGCTTTCGGGCGTCCGGTAGCGGTGGTTGCTGTGCCCAGCAATCAAACGACTATTATTCTGGCGATCGATGTGTCCGGCAGCATGTGCTCCGGGGATATTGAACCCAACCGCCTGCGGGCTGCTGAGGCGGCGGCGGTATCCTTTATCGAGAGTCAGGAAACCAGCACGCATATTGGCGTGGTTGCGTTTTCAGGTTTTGCCGAGGTTATTCAAACGCCGACCACCGATCAGCGGGCTTTGGAAACGGCCATCAACAGTTTGCTGACAGGCCGCTGGACCGCTATCGGCAGTGCTATTCTCAAGTCGATTGATGCCATTGCGGAAATTGACGAGAATGTATGGCCGAGCGTAACGGCAGGTTCATCGCCGGTGCAGCCGCCGCCTGTGCCCAATGGAGCTTATGCCCCCAGTATTATTGTGCTCCTCACCGATGGGGCCAGCAATGCCGGGCCGGAGCCCCTGGCTGCCGCGCAGCAAGCGGTTGATCGCGGTGTGCGGGTGTATACCATTGGCTTTGGTACGGCTTATGGGGGGGAATTTGTCGAATGTGGACCTCGGTTTCGGGGCAATGAACCCTTCGGTGGTGGCTCATCGTTTGGTGGTGGACCCGGTGGTGGTGGCGGGCGTTTCCGGCGGGGGATTGATGAAGTGACGTTGCAGCAAATTGCCGATATGACGGGCGGGATGTATTACTCGGCGGAAAGCGGCAGCGAGCTGCAAAGCGTTTTCCAGAGTTTGCCAACCAATATTATCTTTAACCACGAGGTGACCGAGATCAGCGTGCTGTTTACAGCCATTGGTCTGGCGCTGGCTATGATCGGCATCACCTTGTCGATGCTCTGGCATCCATTGCCATAGCCAGTTGTCAACACGCTGCCTCCAACTGCGACGAAGGCTGGTCGAGTGATTCCGGAATCGTGGTGATTTCCGCTGTGGGGTGAAACCGTATCTGCACGGGTCGCGCGAAATAGGAGCGGGCAGGGCAGGTGCCCTGGGCGATAATTGCTATGCCTTGGTTAAAATACCATCCTGTCCATTCGAACTGCCGGTTCGGCGAACGGTCTACAGCTTGAACCTGCCACATGTCCGGCTTTCCGAAGGCGAGGTAAAACTCCCCGATCAAGAGGTGTGTTGCGATGCCCAGACTGCGCACGGTCTGATCCTCAACGATGATAAACCCGGGCTGCTGCTGGTCAATCCAGCTGGGGCTCGGTTCATCCCAAACCCAGTCCACCACGGTTCTGGGTACCCAGGCACCGATGTGCGATGCTTCCCGGATCAGAGATGGAAAATCATCAGCCTGATTTGCAACCCATTCATGATCGATGAGCTTGAAATAGGCATCACGCATTCGAGTGCTACCCGGATGAATGCCCATAAAGCACGGTGGGTTACATTCATCCCGCAGCAGTGCCAGCATTACCCGATTGGTGTAAGGCTGTATGCGAATGGCGTTTATCACGACCGTAAAAAACGACGTTGCAAACACTGCCATCCAGAGCCAAAAATTGCGCATCGGCGGCAGCTATCACAATCGCAGCTGGTCAGCCCATTTCCCCACCCACGGCAGCGGGGTCATCTGGTATCTGTAAGCGTGAACCAACCCGATGAGCCAGGCTATGCAACCAAAAGCGTAAGCGAGGATAACCATCATAAACAGGCCTATACTGAGCGTCGCCAGCAAAGGTACCCAGGCGAGCACCCAGGCAATAACTGCCCACCCGATGAGAGCGGCTAGCAAGAACAGGAACAGGCCAATTGCCTGCTTGAGATGATAAAGCGCAAAGGGGTTGTGGCGTTGAAAAAGGTACACGTACAGCCAACCTATAAACGGCAACAGATAGACCACAACAGCCGGAAACCGGGACGATTGGCTCATGCTCATGCAGGGATACCCTTTAGCTGCAATTCTCTGGCAAAATGACAACTGACAAAATGGCCGGGTTCAACTTCTTCCAGCTGGGGCACTTGTTCGGCGCAAACCTGCTGGGCATAACGACAGCGGGGGTGAAAGACACAGCCTGGGGGTGGGGCTGCCGGGCTGGGCACTTCGCCCTGTAACTGAATGCGCTCGGCCCGTACATCCGGGTCTGCGGGTGGCACGGCAGACAGCAGGGCTTCGGTATAAGGGTGGAGTGGATGCCGCAGCAGGGTATCCGTCTCGGTCATCTCCACAATTTTGCCTACATACATCACGGCGATGCGGTCTGAAATGTGTTCGACAACCGACAGGTCGTGTGCAATGAAAATGAGAGTCAGGCCGAGCTGAGCCTGAAGTTCCTGTAACAGATTAAGCACCTGCGCCTGAACCGAAACGTCGAGCGCCGAGACGGGTTCATCCGCGACGATCAGGCGCGGGTTGAGCGAGAGTGTACGTGCCAGACCGATCCGCTGCCGCTGGCCGCCCGAAAATTCATGTGGGTAACGGCGCATGAGGGCCGGGTTAAGCCCCACTTTCTGCATCAATTCAGCCACCCGTTCATCAGCCTTCTGGCCACGTGCGACACCATGAATTTCAAGCGGTTCGGCGATGATATCGCGTACGGTCAGGCGCGGGTTGAGCGAACTGAACGGGTCCTGAAAGATCATTCGCAACTCGCGTCGCAGTCGCTTCATCTCTTTCTGCTTTAACTCTGCCAGGTTGATGCGTTCGCCCGTCGTGCGGTGATACCAGATTTCGCCGGCTGTGGGGTTGTACAGTCGCAGAAGTGTCCGGCCAACAGTGGTTTTTCCACAGCCACTTTCGCCAACCAGACCCAGCACTTCGCCATCATTAAGCTTGAAGCTCACCCCATCCACTGCTTTGACGTGGCCAACGACCCGCTGCAAAATGCCATAATGGAGGGGAAAGTGAAGCTTGAGGTCTTTAACTTCCAGGATAACGTTGTTGTTAGTCATCATATCCAGTTCCATTAATTGGCCGGTACGTGCAGAGTCTCAGATTCCATCAGGATGTCCGGGTCATCCCATCCTTTTTGCTGCATCAGGTCATAGAAAGCACGCCGGTACAGCAGCCGGATATTCACGGTGATTGGTTCGTCTTCCGGGACGTTGAAAACATATTGGGTGGTGTCTGTTGCCAGTGCTGGAATGCGCGTGTCTTCCACCAGCGAGATCTCCCGCCAGAACGCTACAGTTGGCACATCGCCGGTCCATTCGTCGCGCAGCACCAGCGCAAACGTCTTGCCTGGTTGTCCAGCATAATCACCCGAAAAGTCCGGGTTGAGGGGGCCGCCGATGAGTGCTAGCGGCTGGTCGTTTGCATCCAGCGCTTCGACCACCAAAATCATGGATCGCATCGGCTGGTCGGTTGGGACATGATGGCCGGCGCCGACGTTCGTCAGGCTGACTTCAACCTCAAGCTGACCGGTGGTACGCTCGACCCGGTTGGTCATGGCAATGGTGTTTTGCAGCAGGTCCTCGCTCGCTGCGCCCAGCATGGTGTGATTGTGCAGGGTGGCGTAATCGCGTTCGAGGCCGCCGCGTTCTTCAAACACAAACCAGTTCTGTTCCGCTTCTGGCATGTGGCACTGCTGGCAGGTCTGGCCGGTGTCCGGGTCGCTGTACGGACTTTCGAGCCATTCGCCATATGAGTTGTACACAGGCAGCCCGCCGGTCATCGTGCCCACGCCCATGACTCCGCCAAACACGCCAAAATGGCAGGAGGCACAAAACTCGCTTTCGGAGAGCAGGGGGAGATAACTGTCCTTGCGGTTGACATCGACCAGCGTTCCGAAGAATGCCGGCGTTTCACCCTCCATGGGGCGGTGCAGGCGCATAGACAGAATGCCCGGCATATCTGGCCTGGGTAGGTTGGTTTCCGGGTCAATGAACACCTCGCCGATACTGTGACAGAACTCGCAGCTAATCCCTTCCAGTGCATCACCGCGTGCGGACATCGGCGTACCGGGGAAGCTCAGATAATCGGTTGCTCGTTCAATCGTTAGTGAGGTATGGCAGCCGGACCAACTGCAATTCTGATTCGTGGGGAGTTTACTGACCATCGGCATGTGACAGGTCGTACAGTTGCCTACGCGTCCGCCCGGATTGTCCGGCACGAAACCCGGCCCGGTATAGGGTTGGTCAGGGTCTGGGGGCAGGGCTTGACCGTCGCTTCCCCAGCGGATCGGCTGTCCCATCTCCCCGTTGATGTCTGTGCCACTGTAGATGGACAGGAACCGGTGATTTACGGCGGACTGCGAGTGCTGGTCTGCCTGCCATTCTTCAAACTCGCGGTGACACAAACCACAGGCTGCCGAACCATCTACCCCCTCGAAAGAGAACCAGTCGTATTTGTGATTGTCCACCTGCGGCAGCAGAGCCAGCTCGATCCTGAGATCGTCCGGCGTAGCTGCCGTTTCAGGATCGAATGTCGTCCAGCCAATATAGTGGCCATAGGACCAGGCCGTGATCACCAGGGGCCCCGTCCCTTCAATATCGGTGAGGGTGAATGTTCCATCTGCCGCCGTTTCGGTCGTGTTGGGCGTGCCTTGAATCTGGACAATGGCACCGGCTGCCGGGCCGCCAGAATCGATGACCACACCCGAGATTGCTGCGGGCAGGGGTTGTGTATTGTCCTGGGATAAAACGGTCGCAACCATAAATATCAATAAAATCAATACAGTGGTTACAACAGAAAAAAGATACCATCCAAGCCTGTTCATCAGAATAATCGAACCTTCAATCATTACTTGCCTGCATAAGGATCGGCGGCATCTCGCAGCCCATCGCCCATAAAATTAAAGCCCAATACGGCTGCGACGATAAATGCAATTGGTGCGAGAATCCATGGATGCTGACCCAGTGTTTGAATGTCCTGCGTGTTGCGCATCATCAGGCCCCAGCTAATCAGGGGTTCAGCGATGCCAATGCCCAGAAAACTTAGAAATGACTCCGCCAGGATGACACCGGGAATCGACAGCGTGAGGATGACAATGACATGGCTGAGGACATTGGGGTACAAATGCCGGAAAATAATCCGCCGATCTGACGCGCCCATTTCCTTGGCCGCCAGAATAAAATCCGTTGCGCGCAGCGAGAGTACCTTGGCCCGCACTTCGCGTGCCAGAACAGTCCACGACAGCAGCGCAAAAATGCATGCCATGATGACAAACACAGTAAATGAGTCGGCGGTTTTGGGGACGAGTGCTGCCAAGGCCATCCACAATGGCAGGCCAGGGAACGCTGCTACAAATTCGGTAAATCGCTGCAAGGCATTGTCGACCCAGCCGCCGTAATAACCGGATGCAACGCCAAGCACCGAACCGAAGATAATGCTGATCAGCGTGCCGATGACGCCCATGCTGAGTGAGATTCGGCCAGCCTCGCACGCTTTGCCCCACAGATCGCGCCCCAGCTTGTCCGTACCCAAAATATAGATGCTGCCGCCTTCCTCCACCCCATACAGATGCAAATTCATCGGGATTAACCCCAGCAGTTTGTATTCTGAACCCTGGACAAAAAAGTGAATTGGGTAGGCTTTGCTGGTGTCTTCTACCCAATGGACCTGAAATGTGGTCGGGTCCAGTTCGTAGGAATAGTTATAGACAAAGGGGCCCAGATGAAAATTGCCGTTTTCATCATTAAAGAAATGAATACGCTGCGGCGGCACAAATGCGTTTTGCAGGTCGATTTTGTTGAGCGGTGTGGGGCTGAGGAAATCGGCAAAAATGGCCAGCATAAAAAGTGTTGCGACCATGAATCCGCCGATAATGGAAACCCGGCTGCGGCGGAAGCGTCGCCACACCAGATGAAAATAGCTCTCACTTTCGTGCCCGCCACTGGCTGTTTCGCTGAGGGAGGCCACATCTGTTGGTGCATAGGCACCCGGATCGAATGGTGTTTGGTTTGATAGTTCGTCCGTCATATTCTTTGCTCCCTACATTACGTATAACGGATACGTGGATCCAGAACAGACAACAGGATGTCGGCCAGCAGACTGCCTATCAAGATCAAAGCACCGTAAATAAGGAGTAATGACCCGGAAATGTAAATGTCCTGATTGACCAGCGAGTCGTAGAACAGCGGCCCAAGCGTTGGCAGCCCCAGAACAACTGCCACCTCCAGCTCGCCAGCCACCATGTAAGGCAGCACCGTACCCTGGTAGGCGACAATCGTATGAAGTGCATTGGGCACCGCGTGGCGCACGATTACGATTCTTTCGCGCAGGCCTTTGGAGCGCGCTGTCTGTACATACTGTGCGCTCAACACATCCAGCAGGTTGCCGCGCATCACGCGCATGTTATAGGCCACACCACCCAGCCCGGCAATCACCAGCACGGGCCAAATATGGCTGAACATGTCCAGTACTTTTGCCAGACTCCAGGGTGCGAACACATATTGCGGCGAATAAAAATTGCCGATGCTGGGTTGATCCAGCTCGATGACCAGAACATATAAAAATATGATCGCCAGTGAAAAGCGCGGCACGGAGGTGAACAGGAAGGCAAATATCGCCGAGATGTTGTCCCAGATGCCATACTTTCTGGGTGCGACAAAAATACCCAGGCCGACGCCTACGACCGTCGAAATCGTATGGGCCAGCACCGCAATCAGCAGCGTTTTGGGCAGGCGCTCGGCGATTAACTCGCCGACATCCTTGCGATAGGCAAACGAGTAGCCAAACTTGCCCTCGGTTACCATCCCCTTGATCCACAGCACGAATTGTTCGCCGACAGGTCTGTCGAGGTCATATTGTTCCCGCACAAGTTGGGCAGCGCGCTCGGCTTCCTCGTAGGGCGTACCGCGATCCAGCAGGAACTGCCGGTAGCGGCTGGCAAAGTCGCCGGGGGGCAACTTGATGACAATAAACGAAACAACACCGATTCCGATGAGCAAAAAAACACCAATAATCAAGCGGCGAATAATATAATTGAGCATCTCACCTCCGCTGTCCCGCCAGGCCCTGACGACGCGGCAGTATGACCTTACTTCAGAAAATAAATTTACGAAGTGATGGGATGGAGGGTGGCCCTCCATCCCAATAGGACCTACATTTCGTCGTACACCGGGATGGTGTTGGGACGATTCTGCGGCAGCTGCTGATCCTCTGGTGTCCAGATGGTGTCCAGCAGAATTGCATCTTCGACCCACTGATACATGAACACGGGCGTACCATCCGGTACGTTCATCGAACGCGTGGCAAGGCCGAGCCCGTAGCGCCCGACAAAGACGCCGAGATTGTAGACGTTTTCGGTGAAGATCTGATTGTACTCAGCCATCAGCGCCTGACGTCCTTCGGTATCAAAGGTCGAACGGTACTCGGTCACGATGTCGATAAGTTGCTGTTCGAAATCCATCAACTCGCGTTCCTGACCCGGCGCGACACGGTGATAAGGATGGTTGTCGGCGATTGGTGCAAGGCCGGTCACATTCTTGAATGGCAGCGCGAATTCCTGTGGACCGCGCAGTACGTGCATATCCCACGTGCCAGCTTCTTCGACGGACGAGCGAGTGGCACTGTCGACAAGGCGCGCGTTGATCTGAAGACCAATCTCGCCCCACTGGTTGACCAGCGCTTCGGCGATACTCTGCGATTCCGCCTGATCCTGAGTAGAGGTCAGTTGAATGACCACTGGCTCACCTGCCATCGGGCCTTCGGTCCATTCGCGGACGCCATCACCATTGGTGTCAATCAGGCCGATCTCGTCGAGCAAGGCATTGGCTGAAGCCATATCGAAGGGGTAGTAAACCACAGAGTCACGGCTAAATTCGGGCGATCCCGGATACAGACCACCAGCCCAGCCGCGCAGGAACGGCCCGCGCATGACCGATTGAGCAATACCTTCGCGGTCGGCGGCGTAGCTAAGGGCCTTACGGAAACGGACATCGCGGAACAGCTCGCGCACAGCCTGATCACGTTCACCCTCGACACCCAGTTGCAGCGAGTAGTTGAACGCAATGAAGTAGCCCAACGTCTCTGGTCCCCAGGTTACTTCAAATGGGGCATCGTCTTCCTGCGCCTGTGTCATGGCTTCGACAAAGGTGCTTGGATTTTCCAGATTCATGTGGTCACAATCGCCTGCGATGGTGCACAGATCACGCCCGATACCGGTTGGGCCTTTGCGATACTGCACTTCATCCATGTAGGGCAGTTGATTACCGGCTTCATCGACTTTCCAATAGTACGGGTTCCGCCGCATAATCATCAGTTCATCAGTCTGGTACTCGGTGATAGCCCATGGCCCCATGGTCACCAGCGGCAGCGCCTGCGGGTCGAGCGCGTTGGCAAAATCGACATATGTCGGCGCCGGATCAGCCTCGCTCCACTTCGGATGATACTGTTGCAACTGGTGGGCAGGCATGACGTGGAAAACATCTTCGGCCAGCAGGTACCACATGTCCAGCGGTCGCTCGACCGGGAACGTGAACATAATGGTGTAATCGTCGACCTTTTCCAGGGTGGCTTCTTCGTCGTTCCATGTCCACGAATCGATCTTGCGCGGCGCGTTCACGTTCGGGTCAAGGACATAGCCTTCCCAGGTGAACATGACATCGTCAGCAGTGAATGGATGACCGTCTGACCATTTTGCTTCTTCGATCAGGTGCATCGTGAGCTGCTTGCCATCTTCGGACCATTCCCATCTCATGGCGAGATTCGGGAATGGCTCGATGTCCTGATCTGCACGGAACAGCGGGCCGGTCTTGATCAGGCCCTGGTAACGCGATGTGTAGGACTCAATGCCAAACCAACCCATAGTTGTCCCGGCCATATCGTTGTAACCGGCTGTTGGGCAGGCAGAAAACCCGCGCCACAGATCGCCATAAACCCCGATACCGTCCTGCATGGCCTCGGCCATATAAACCTGAGGTTCTCTGGGCAGACGCTCTTCGACGGGTGGCAGTTCACCGGACGCCACCAGCTCATCCATCCATTCAGGCTGATGATATTCTGGCAGAGCCTGGTAGGTGACAATCTGATCAATAGCCATCCGGTTGACTTCGCCACCACCAAGGCCAAGCTCAGGTGGTTCAGGGTAAGGAATAGGCGGCGCAACAGAATCCTGTGCGGTGACGGAACCCAGTCCGGCCACCACCAGCAGCATCAGCATACTGCCAAGCAGTAAGACAGTGCGCCAGTTTTTTTGACGGAGCTTCATTGTGACTCCTCCTAGATCTGTTCAAAAAATCGAATTCTTTGGGTATAACGTTTTAGTTCTGCTGCAAGTGTTATCTGAATATGCCTCACCTCCTTCGTCGCCATCAGGGCAGAATACCGCGGCCCTGTCAGTCCGTTGTGTTATGCATCTTCGTACAACCAGCACGCAGTCTGATGTCCGGGATGCACTTCACGTAATGGGGGTTGTTGTTCATGACAGATCGCCATCGCGTGAGGACAGCGCGGGGCAAATGCACAACCTGGGATCACGTCTGTAGGGGTGGGAACCATCCCTTTGATCGGCACCAGGGCTTTTGCCTTGCGCCCCAGCACCGGAACAGAATTGAGTAGACCCTCGGTATAGGGATGCAAAGGGTTATGGAACAGTTCACGTGTTTCGGCAAACTCGACGATCTTGCCCAGATACATGACCGCTACATGATCCGCCATTTGCGAAACCACGCCCAGGTTATGTGTGATGATGATGATAGAGGTATCAAAATCGGACTGTAGTTCATTCATCAGGTCCAGAATCTGCGACTGAACGGTTACATCAAGGGCCGTAGTTGGCTCGTCTGCGATGAGTATGGAGGGGTTGCAGGACAGTGCCAGCGCAATCATGACGCGCTGGCGCATCCCACCACTAAGCTGATGCGGATACTCGTGAAGGCGCTGCTTGGGGGCGCTGATCTGTACTTTGGTCAGCATTTCATAAGCCCGGTCCAACGCCTGTTTGTGCCCCACCTTTTGATGGATTTCGACGACTTCGGCAATCTGATTGCCGATGGTGTAGAGGGGATTGAGCGACATCATCGGTTCCTGAAATACGATGGCGATTTCGCCACCGCGAATGTCGCGCATGATTGGGCCAAGCGGGTCTATTTTGGCGATGTCGATGACTTCACCGGTCGACTTGCGATGCAGATTAATTTCGCCTTCGACGATCTTGCCGGGGGGCGACTGAATCAGCCGCATGACGGACATCGCCATCACACTCTTGCCGCAGCCACTTTCGCCAACCAAACCAAGTGTGCTTTTGCGCGCGAGCGTTAAGTTCACACCGTCAAGCGCCCGCAAGACGTGGTCTTCCAGAAAGAAATGCGTCTTTAGATTCCTGATTTCCAGAATGGGAGAGGCATCATTGCTGTGCTTTTCAAGCATCGCTTTTTCTTTCAAATGAAAATCTATTTACAACGCTGCGTCAAATACGTATTTGCCAACTTGAAAGCCGTTTGCAGTAGCAGGTGGGTTATGCCGTATCCCCTGGGGTGCTGTTGAAACAGATGGACACTGGCAAAACAATTACTGGGCTGCGGTAGGTGTGCAATAACCTGACTGCTTGATTTGTCAGACGAACACGGGTAGGGGAGGAATGCTGAGACGATGTTCGAACTGACCGTTCGGCGTGCTGAGCAAGTCAGCCTGTCCAAGCAAAACATTTTGAAGCGAACCTAAGATGTATCTTTACTCAAAAAACAAGATGTAGAATAATAAATTCGGTGCATATTTAATCACCATTACTTATGACTGTCAAGTTATTAACCGACAAAACGCACAAAGTGAGTGTTCATCAGAACATAACACGAGCGAATTTATGAACATTATGAACAAAGAGCAGCGACAAGATCAGATTATCCGCCTGGTCAGCCAGACAAATGGGGAGCATATGCTGGCCACCCGCGAACTTGCTCATCGCTTTGGGGTTTCTGAGATGACTGTTCGCCGCGATTTACAGGAACTCTCGGATAACGGTCTGCTGCTGCGCCAGCATGGTGGGGCCACCCGGCTGCGCCGCGCTGCGCGGTCAAGGGAAATCGGCATTATTCTCGTTTCTGAAACCGGCAAATATCGGGACCCGTTTTTTAATGCGATTCTGGAAGGTGTGGATCGCAAATTGAATGAGCTGGGTTACCGCATTGCGTATATCAATACACGGGCCGAGATCAACACCGTGGACCAGGCACGAGAGTTGCTTGAGTCGTATCCTATTGAGGGATTAATTCTGGTTGGTTTCGTGGGCGCGGCGAGCATCGAATACCTGAAGGCTAATGTTCGCGCCGTTGTCCAGACGATCAATTCGATTAGCGCGGAGATTGATGCGATCTCTTTTGATGGCTATCGTGGCATTCGTCAGGTCGTCAGCCACCTGTTCAAACGCGGCTACCGTCGTCTGGGCTATATAGCCGGGGATAGCGATTCGCGCCAGAAAGGATTCCTCGACGGTGTTCGTGCCCATGATCTGCCAACTGCCAAGGAGTTGTGCCTGACCATCCCCTATGGATTGGATGGCTGGACACCAGAACTGGGGCACATTGGTACGAGCCAGTTGATGCAGTTATCTGACCCGCCCGATGCCATTGTTTGCGCTTCGGATCGCATTGCGATTGGCGCGATTCAGTGGCTGCACCGGCACCACTATCAGGTGCCTAATGATGTCGCCGTGACCGGTTTCGATGACATTGTCGAATCGGCCTTTACGGTCCCGCCGCTGACGACCGTGCACGTTTATAAAGAGCTGATCGGGGAACTGGCCGCTGAGAGGGCGGTCAAACGAATTGAGAATGATCAGGAGATTCCCCTGCATATTCAGACGCCGACGCATCTGGTCATTCGCGAGTCCTGCGGTGGTGCGGCGGAGTAACTGACTGGCTTAGGCGCGGGAATATGCCTCACAAAAGGACACGCCCGGAAAAGTCATCAGCTTCTGCCGGACGTGCCATTGTGCGTTCAATAGTTTTGTTCAGGCTGCGATTATTCCACGAAGAAGAATTGCTCCGGGTTCGCGACACGAACATTGCGCAGGGTGGTATCCGACATAATGCCATCTGGTACGTTGCGCATCTGGTTGGATACGATAACCGGGGCGGGTGGTTCGCCAACAGTGCCGATCGCCAGCGGCGCTTCTTTGTGAACGTCGATTAACGCCTGCATCAAAGCCTGACGCTCCACCGGATCGGGTTCTGTGGCTGCCTGCTCCCACAGGGCACGCAGCTGGCGGATGGGATGATCCTCCGGCGGTTCCACACCGGCAGGGTCATTGTCGTACCACTGACGATAGCGTACCGCGTAGGTTTGCTGGCCAGAGCCGCCGATATACGCCTGTGGGTCCGCCTGAAGCAACAGGCTTCGATCAAAGCCCCAGTAGCCGACATCCACCTGATTGTTGGTCACGCGTTCTTCGTACAGGGAACGTTCGACCGGGTCTTCCGACACGCTGAGGCCGATTGCATTCCAGTAGTCCACCACCAGCGTAATCTCATCCGATGCTGCCTGATTACCCTGCTGCGAGTGCATCAGACGGAAGGCGAGTACTTCACCATCGGGCCGCAGGCGGGTTCCGCTGTCATTCACTTCCAGGCCGATTTCATCCAGTAATGCCATGGCCGTTTCAGGGTCGTACTCGGTCCATTTCTGTTCGAATTCGGCATCGAATTCGGGTGAGCCGGTGACGGGTGATGCCTGCCGGGGTTCATACAAGCCATTGTAGATCAGGTTATTGATCTCGTCCCGGTTGATGGCGATGGACATGGCCTGCCGGAATTTCGGGTTGCTGAACAGTTCGCGCAGTACCGGATCATCATGGCTGGTGTTGGGATGATATGCGCTGGTTGTTGCGCCTTTCCACAGGAACACGCGGTAGTTGCCGGCTTCTTCATTTTCCTTGTAGAGCGAGAAGTTCGCAGCAGCGACATGGCGTTCGTGCATATCGATATTGCCCTGAACAACCCACAGATCGAAGACAGACGCATCCTCGAACAGGCGGTGCTCGATACGGTCAATGTAGGGCAGCTGCTTGCCTTCTTCATCCACACAGTAGAAATATGGATTGCGGACCATCGTGATTGGGTCGTTGAAGGGGAGGGGGTCTTGAATCATCCACGTATGGATAACCGGCAGTTCGGGATTACGCGCCCACCATGCAATCGGCCCGCGTGGTGTGCCCCCATCGCCAAACAGTTCTTGCCACGTCGATACTTCGTGTTCGGCCATGGCGGCATCGATCAGTTCCTGGTCGCCCAGTTCATGATCGGGAATGTATTTGCCAAGATAGTGGGCCGGTGCGCCCATCGTTGGCCCACCGTGCTGCCCCTCGGTATCATCGCGTGCGATCTTGAATGGGAGCAGGGGGTTCGGCGCGCCAAAGCGGAGGGTGAAGGTATTGTCATCTATGACTTCCAACTCCATAGGGACATCACCAATATTGAGCACCTCACGAGTTGACCCTAAATCCCCATTCTGATAATAGTCATACCAGAACTGCACGTCACGTGTAGTAAACAATTCGCCATCCGACCAGCGCAATCCTTCGCGCATGTGGAAGGTGAATTCGGTCGCGTCTTCGTTCTGGGTCCACTCGTCGTACAGGCCCGGTACAATTTCGGTCGTTTCCAGATCAGCGGAGATATCGAAGTGCAGCCCAAATGCATAAATGAGCTTGGCCGGGCCCTGCATATCCGAGACGCCCGAATAGCCGCGACGCCATGTCCCGCCATATTGCCCAATCTCATCGCGTACGGGTACAACACGCGGGTTCTTGGGTAGACGTTCGGCCACCGGGGGCAGGGTGCCGTTGGCGACCATTTCTTCCAGCTCAGGGGCTTCGGTATAGGTCATTTCCTGCACGGTCGGCTTGCGAGCCGGCGCTGCATTGACAATGGGGGCGTGTAACGCGACTGCGCTCGTCGCACCGGCTGCCAACTGCAAAAAACGTCGTCGCGAAAGCTTACTTTTCTCTGACACGGAACACCTCTCTTTATCAACTTTTATATAAAAAAGAGTTTCTGACAGCGTTGTCAGATAGTCTAGCGAACATCGCATAGGCTGTCAAATTGACAGTACATATGGCCGCATGGTATGTTTTGAGAATGTTGCCAGAACGAAGAGCACACCATGCCTGTGAACCATGAGGACAAACAGTTTACCCTGGCGGATGTTGCTGCCAGAGCCAATGTCTCCATCAAAACGGTCTCTCGTGTCATCAATAATGAACCCTATGTTGGAACCGCAACGCGCGAACGCGTGGCCCAGGCCATTCAGGAATTAAACTACCATCCCAACCGGGCAGCGCGGCGGCTGGCGTCGAAACGCAGTCATGTGATTGGTATGCTGGTGCCTTCGATCGATTATCCCATTTTCCCGATGATTATCCTCGGTGTTGAAAAGGTGATGCACGCGCACAATTATGAGGTGCTGGTGTACAACACCGAAGTCGCCCCGGAGCGAACACGTAAGGGGCTAGAACTCCTGGAAGAAAACCAGGTCGACGGGGTGATGGTGTTTACGGTGAATCACATCTCGGACGATGAACTTCAGCAGCTTATCAGCCGACAGCGCTCTGCTGTGCTCGTGAATACCGTTCTGCCGGGCAGCGATGCCGGGGTGGTCCGCATTGACGTGGTGCGTGGCATAGAACTGCTGGTCCAGCATTTGCTCGAGGCGGGCAAACGTCGCATCGCACTGTTGACCTATCCCAAAATCAATTACAGCGCGACCGAGCGCCTGCGCGGTTATAAACAAGCTATGACCCGGTTCGATATGCCGATTGACGATGATCTGATCATTGTGTGTGAAGATAGTCTGGACGCGGTCTACCACATCGTTCAGGAGCATCTCAAAAATGGTTCGCAGATTGACGCATTCGTTTGCTATAACGACCTGATGGCTGCGACGGTCCTCAAAGCGTGTCTTGACTTGAATGTCCCGATTCCGGAGCAAGTGGCGGTCACCGGTTTCGACAACATCCCGTTTACGGACCTGTTCAAGTGTCCGCTGACGACCGTAAATATCCCCTGGCTGGAAGTTGGCATCAGCGCCGCAGAGATGCTGCTGAGTCAGATCAGCGGCGAACCGACCACCACCGAGCTTGTTTTTACCCCGGAACTGGTGGTTCGCGAGAGCACCCCATAACGTCAGGTGCTCTCACAGTGGATTACCGTTAGCCGATTAAGAACGCGCTTCCGGTGTGATCGCCAGCCTAATGGTGCCTGCCTGCTGAGGCTGCGGCCACTCAAAAATCAGACGGCGCACATCGCGCAGGCCGTCTGTGAGGGGAACGTTGGCGACCAGATCGACTCGTGCCTGCACCTGACTGCTATCAAATTGGATAACCAGACCGCCCCTTTCACCCTGAATAACCACGTTGTCTTGTTCGATGCGGACATCGCCGAAGGTCGTCAGCACGCTTTCATAGGTGCCGGGCTGAGTGGCAAACGCGACTTCGTCAATAAGCTCGACCCAACCATCAGGTTGATCGCGGTGCAGAGCAATGGTCCGCGTTAGCGACGCGAGATCAGCTTCAGGCGGATAGGCATGCTGCATCTCAATTTTCATCAGGTCGAGTTCATCATCGGCGTGATGTTCCAGCAGAGACGCGTAGAAGTTGGAGCCGCGCATCGCTTCCGTCATTTCGTTCCAGTTTCCATCGGGCAGGCGTTCAGGGGCGATCAGCGGGCCCTGCATCTGACCATTGGGGACCGGGCAGGAATGGCCCAGTGATTGACATGAAAAATCCTGATAGCGTTGATCGCTGAAATAAAAGCGGGTGAAACGGCCCCGGCCAATATCCGCGATAAGTTGTTCCCCATTAAGCTGGACAATGAAACTGCCTACATCATTTTGATTATGCATTTCGCCATTGTGCCCGCCTTTGGCTGCCAATACCAGCGCATCGGGGTCTGCTGGATTGACGCGCGCGAACATCCAGTGCATGCCGCTGTACCAGTCATGCTTGTTCGGGATAAAACGAACGGGCTGTTGCGGCGTGTCTTTCGGACGCCAGAACAAGCGGCGCAGCATCCACGGCAGTTCTGATTCGCGGTCAACCTCAACATGGCGCTGCCGCTGCTCATGATACAGCGTCATGAGGTCGGGCAGATTCAATCGTTCTGCCGCGTAGATCAGGAAACCATCGGGGAAGGTGGTTTTGGATTCTGTATCGGCAAAGTTGACCCATTGGCCTGGCCCCATGATCGTTTTGAGCGGAAACTGGGCAATTTTGTGGATGAAGTCGCCATCCATAAAGCGGAGACGGCCATTGCTGCGATGTTCAATGAGCTGGGCCATAATGGTGTAGTTGCTGAAACCAAACACCCAGGGGCCCGGTCCCTCTGATGAACCGCCATCGACATCGTAAGTTGCCAGATAGTCATCGAGCGAACGGGCGGCACGGGCGATAATTTCCGCCAGGCGCGCCAGATCATGCTCCAGATAGATGGCGGTCATGACGACATTGCCGTTACATACACCGGACCAGTTGTTCACGCTGCGCATCCAGGTGTTATACATCCACCAGTGTTCATGCCGTGTTAGAAAAGGGGTGAACAGACGCCGATCCACTTCGTCGCGGATGCGTTTGCCGATGAGCGGATCAAGCTCTGCCCCCAGCAACAGATCCATCTCCGCCAGGTGTGTGCCCGTCAAAGATGAATTCAGGTCGATGATCGGGAAATCCAGATCCGTGAGGTTGCCCTGGTGTGCGGGTTGCGCCCAGCTGCTTTCCTCGCAAATGGCCCAGGTCAAGTCCATCAGTGGGTCGAGGAAACGCCCTTTGTATTCGAGGCATTCCGCCAGTGTCAGAACCGTATGGTTGCGTCGCCGGATCGAACGGGGGATTTGATAACCAGCTCGTTCCCCAATGCGTTTGAATTCAAGATACAGGCTGGCTGGCAGCGTTGGGATCTCTGCTTTGGCGGCAGTTTCAGCTTGTTGAATCAACTGGCTGGCGGCATCTTCGCCCATTGTTTGCCGCACGGCGTGCCATGCCGCGCGGTCCGCAGCCGGGGGGAAGGGCGGGGGTGGGTTTTCGGTGCGCAAGGCATACTCGATGTCAACAGGATTGTATTGGCTCAGCATAGAAATTCCTTATCCGAACAAATCTATTCGGACATGAGCATACCGAATACTTCCTGCTCAAGACAAATGGCATGGGCACAGCAATTGTTATCTGGGTTGGTTGAGAATGCAGGGGAGATGCCCGCATCGTCGCGGGCATTCTCTGTCAGGACATGATCGTCTGGTAGAGGGCCTGTGTATCGGCTTCCGGCTCGCCGTTGTGACGTTCCATTTCCTCAAACAGCTTTTGGTAATGGGCTGCGGCTTCGCTGCGTCGGCCCAGCTTGGCGTAGAGTTGCATGACTTCGCGATGAATATCTTCGCGGGTGCTGTCTTCGGCCAGCGCTTTCTGGAACATGGCCAGGGCATGTTCTGGGCGTTCTTCAGCCAGCCGCACCCGTGCCATTTCCGTCAGGGCTTCCATATAGCCGACCTGGAAATCCTTGCGCCGTTCTGTAATCCAGCTGTCATTGTGCCCTTGCAGGAACGGCCCGCGATACAGCTCGATGGCTTTGGCCCACGATTCGATACGCCTGGGGTTATCTTCGTTGCGTCCAGACATCAGGGTACTGACAAAATCCATGACGTCATATTTGATGGCCAAGTCAGGATTGACCCGATAATAGCCGTCATCATGAACCAGTACGTCCATATCCAGCGCTTTATGAAGGCGACGCTTGGTCACGTGGAAGACATTTACGGCTTGATCGGTGACCAGCTCGGGCCAGAACGCCTGGCAAATTTCGGATCGGGTGATGCTCGGTTTGTCCAGCGCAAAGAAGAAAAGCAGGCGCGGGAGATGCCCTTCCCATGTGTCGATTGCCTGTCCGTTCAGCAGAATGTAACCGGGGCCGAGTGCGAAAACTTCAAGTTCGTTCTGACCGGTGGTGGCAATGTCATAGTAATTCTGGCTGATCAGCTTTTCGTCCTGCAACAAGACGGCCTGTTTCTGGGCAATCAGTGACACCCAGGGCAGGCGGGGCAGGGTTCGGCTGTTGATGACCAGCTTGCAGTTTTGGGGCAGTACATCGACCAGCTTTTCGACGAACATTTGCACATCGTCCGCACTGTCGCTTCGGTCATACTCATCAAGGATGAGCATGAAAGGTTCCTCGCTCATCTCAGACAGGTCGCGTGCAAAAGTCTCAAGTAAAAGGTCAAAGTTCTCGTTGTCATTTGGGGGTAAAATGTTGATGTGGCGACCAAATGTTGGGTGCTGATTGGCGAGGTCATGAGTAATGCCGGACAAGAATGAATTGAGATTGATGTCGTCCGGGCCGAGCGCATAATAGAACGTTTTTATGTCGGGGGAATTAATGAGCCGGGCCACCAGAACCGACCGGTAGCGGCTGCGCGGATGAAGCAAAATTACTCTGGCATCTTCAGCTTGCTCCTGAAAATTCTGGTAAGATTGCTCAATTAGATCATGTAATTTCACAGGTTTCATGACCTCCAATTGCTGGTTACATATACATACGACTATGATTTTAGCATGAATATAAGCGCCATGCTAATGCAATGTTATTCTAGACTTACAAGTCACTATGTAGACGCTCACAACAAAAGGTTGTTGTTATGGAAAAACCCGGACGGCCTCTGGGATTATCACTTGCTATTCTCATCAGCGTCGTGCTTTTTTCGCTGCTGCCGATAGGACAGGTCATTTTTGTCCTCAGCCTGCAACGGCAATTTGAGTCGATTGAGTTTCTGGAAGGCGGTGGCGCTGTAGGTGGCAGCTTACAGGTGAGTCAGACCAATCTGATTGTTCCGGTTATTCTTGGCATCTTGTTTCTGCTGATTGCGATTCTGGCATGGCGCGGCAGACCGCCTCAAATACGATTTGTGTTTGTGGCTGCGGTGATCATTGTTACGCTGGTGACAATTGCCCTGAGTACGGCTGGTGTTGCACAGCCGGCTGATGTCTCGCAGGGCATTGACTCCGGGATGCAATTGACAAGTTCGCTGATGAGTGCCCGTGTGCTGGTCAGCGTGCTGGTCGCTTTGTATGTGATCTGGTACGTCAATCGTGGCCCCGCGCGGGCATTCTTTCGAGGGCATTACCTCCAAAATTAGCCCGACCGGTAGCCGTTTAACAATCAGGTACTTTCGGCATTGGCACGTGCGCGTTCGGCCATCTCCATTTGGAGCAGTTCGCGCCGCAGCGTTTTGAGCACGTCAGATTTTGGCAGGGCATCAATGAAGGCGTAGCGATTGGGCACTTCGAAACGCGCCAGATAAATTGTGCAATGCTCAATTAATTCCTGCTGGGTAACGCTGGCACCATCTTTGAGGACGATCCACGCTTTGAGGGCCTGCTGGCCGGTCTTGGTCGGATGCGGAATACCGGCGACCCCGACTTCCAGCACAGCGGGGTGTTCCTTCAAGACCTTTTCCACATTGGCCGGGTAGACATTGAAACCGCCAATCGGCACCATGTCTTTTTTGCGGTCCACAATGTAAAAGTAGCCGTCTTCATCCATGTAGGCGATGTCACCCGTATACAGCCAGGTTTTGCCATTCTTCGGGCGCAGGGCCAGGGCTGTTTCATCTGGCATATTGTGATACCCCTGCATCAGTTGGGGGCCGCTCATGACCAGTTCGCCCGTTTCGCCGACGGGCACATCGGTTACTTCATCTTCCAGGCTGACGATTCGTATCTCCATATCCGGTATGGGCATACCTACCGATCCTTCGCGGTTCTCGCCATTCAGTGGGTTCACATGAGAAGCGGTTGGCGCTTCACTCATGCCAAAGCCTTCGAGCAGCTTGCCGCCGCTTAACCGTTCAAATTCTCGTTTGACGGCTGGCGGCAGTGGGGTGGAACCGCTGACACAAGCGCGGATCGACTTCAGGCTGATTTCGCCGCTTCTGATCCTGGGGTGCTCGTTGAGCCGGTTGTACAGCGCGGGAACCCCGTGAAAGATGGTGGGCTTGAATTTATGCAAAACACCCAGTAAATCTTCAATGTCGCGCGCATTGATGACGAGCGCGATTTTGGCGCCTACATAAACGGCTTTGCTGAGCACAGCGACCATGCCGAACACGTGAAACAGGGGTATCGCACCGAGAAAGATTTCATCTTCCTGTGGCTGCAAGACCGCAGACATCTGCAAGGTGTTGGCGACAAGCGCCTGATGGGTGGACATGGCGGCTTTCGGTGTGCCAGTGGTGCCGCCAGTGTATTGATAGATGCACATGTCATCTGATATCACATCGACAGCCGGTTTTTGGCCGTGGTGTTCGGACAGGGCGTCCTGTAACCAAAGATCACCTGCGGCTAAATCGTCGATGCGGTGCCCATCTTTTTTCTCACGAACCAGGGTGAAGAGGATTTTGCCAGTGGCTGGGAAGTATTCTTTAATGTTGGTGACAATAACTGTCTGGACGCTGGTATCTGGTTGGATCTGCTTGACTGTCTGATAAAAGAGGCTGAGCGTGATGGCAACTGTTGCGCCGCTGTCGTTGATCTGGTGCTGCATCCTGGCGGCGGGGTAGGTCGGGTTGGTGGCAACGACGACGCCACCTGCCTTCAGGATGCCATAAAAGCTGATGGCGAAAGCCGCACAATTGGGCATGATGATCGCGACTCGGTCTCCTTTTTGCAGGCCGCGGCTGATCAGACCGGCAGCCAGCGCATCAGTAAGGGAGTCGAGTTCGCGATAACTGAGTTCGCTGTGGATGCGGCCCAGAACCGGCACGTGAATGCTGGTGATCAGGGCCGTATGGTTGGGTTTGGTGCGGGCGGTATCACGCAGAAAGTTATGGAGCGGTATGGCAGGATACGGTTGCAGGGAGGATGGAACGCCGGAATCATAATGCTGAAGCCACGGTTTGTCCGCATATGTCACCATATTCCATTTTCTCCAAACCAATTTTTAATAACGATATTTTAGGCCAATTATAGGGAGGATGCGTTGGTGGTGTCAATTACGCCATGCGCGCCAGCTTTCGGGCAGACGGGTGACGTGGCCGTCATGAGTGATGCAGACATGTTTGCTCTGGCCGGTTACGAACAATTCTTTTGTGTCAGTGTCGATGATTTCATAGGCAAAGACGATGGAGCGACTTTTCATGTCTTCGATCCAGCAGCGCACGGTGAGGCGTAGACCATAACGCGCTGGTTTCAGATACCGCGTATGAATTTCTGTCACCGTGAGGTAAAAGCCGGATCGCTCGAAACTGGCATAATCACTACCGCGCTGGCGGGCGTAATTGGTGCGGCCTTCTTCCATATAAGTAATATAGCTACCGTGATGGACGATGCCCATCGCATCGGTTTCTGCATAGCGGACATAAAAGGTAGTTTCCGCTACATAGCGATCTTCTTGAGACAAAATGCCATCTCCTAGCGTGTTTTCTGCAAGATGGCGGCGCCTTTTTCGTTGGCGAAAGTGCGCACCACTTTGAGGTTATAATCATCCAGCCAGCGATTGACCATCGTGTACTCATCATCACGCATGAAGTCGTCCACAAGGACATAAGCCCCCGGTGCTAACTGGTCAAACAGCATGGGCAGGGCGGGGTAACGCGCCTGTGTCGCCGTGCCAGAGGGCGGACCATCAACGACCAGCAGGTTGATAGGCCCCGGCAGGCTGTCGATGGCGGCGGTATCGTACCAGGGTTGTGTTTGGCCACTGATGGCAAGTGGCTTCAGCGGTGCGTAACGCACGCTGGCGATGCCATCCAACTGATGTGTCGCGAGGTTTGCAGCCGTCACCTGCGAAAAATTTTCCTCATGTTCCAGCGAGATGAGCTGGCCGCTGCCATTTTCCTTGAGGGCGTAAGCCGAGACTATCGTCGAGACTCCGCTGCCCACTTCCAGCACGATAGCTGGCTGATGTTCGCGGATTAACGAGACCGCCAGTATGACAAAATCTGGCGACGCGGCCCACAGGCGCATCGGCGGTAGCGGGTGTTCGATCTTGAGGGAGGAATACAGCGAGAATAGCGCTTCTGTTTGCCAGTAATGCTGTACCTGCTCAACCTGCAACTTGTGGTAGATTTTCAGCATGGTTGACAGCAGCAGATAGGCCAGAATGATCAGGGATGCGGCGACCCCAAACGCGCCGAGAAACAATCCGGCGAGGACGGATAGAATCGCCCAGATGGTCCAGGCAAGGTAGGTTTCGCGGCGGAAAGCAAAATACTTCAGATCCTGCGTTTCGATATGAACAGGTTTGGGGATCGGCACGGTGGTTATTCCGGTTTGTGGCGTCGTTCAAGTTCGGCGCAAACATCTGCCAAAGACAGGTCAAGCTGCGCCATCAGCACCAGCGTGTGATAGAACAAATCCGATAGTTCGCCGATTTGCTCCTCCCGGCCCTGACCCAGTGCCGCCACAATGACTTCGGTGGCTTCCTCGCCGACTTTCTGCGCGATTTTATTCGGCCCTTTGTCGAACAGTGTATTGGTGTAGCTGCCCGGCTTCGGGTTTGACTTGCGATCCTGAATAATCGCTTCGAGTTGATCCAGCATATCAGGCATGAGTATCCTCGGTGTGGGCCGTAAATTCGGAGATGGTTCGATAGAAACAGGAGACTTCGCCGGTGTGGCAGGCCGGGCCAGCCGGGTCAACTGTGATGAGTAACGTATCGGCATCGCAATCGACGTAAATATCGCGGACCTTCTGCGTATTGCCGGATGTGGCGCCCTTGTGCCAGATTTCGCTCCGGCTGCGGCTCCAGAAGACCGTTTCGCCAAGCTCCAGAGTTTGCCGCAGCGATTCGGCATTCATGTACGCCATCATCAGCACTTGTCTGGTGCTGGCATCCTGCACGATGGCCGGGATCAGACCCTGATCATCCCACTTAATTGATGCCAAGCTGGTCATATTCCCATCCTCGTGTCCGTACGGGCACATTGCGTTCGTTAAGATAACCCTTGAGATCGCTGAGGCGCATTTCATTGTAATGAAACACACTGGCCGCAAGCGCAGCGTCCGCTTTGCCAGCGGTGAGCGCTTCATAGAAATGTTCCATTGTGCCTGCGCCGCCGGATGCAATCACCGGGATGGACACGGCTTCTGCGACTGCGTGAGTCAGCTCGATATTATAGCCATCTTTGGTGCCATCGCGATCCATGCTGGTCAGCAGGATTTCGCCTGCGCCCCGGTCTTCCACCTCTTTGGCCCAGTCGATGGCGTCACGACCTGTGGGCACGCGACCCCCATTGATAAACACTTCCCATTTGTCATCGATACGTTTCGGGTCGATGGCGACGACGATGCACTGGCTGCCGAACCCCCACGCCCCCTGATTGATGAGTTCCGGATTCTTGATGGCAGCGCTGTTGACGGAGACCTTATCTGCCCCGGCAAGCAAAGTCGCCCGGATGTCTTCAATCGTGCGGATGCCACCACCTACACAGAAGGGGATAAAGACGCTATCGGCTACATGCCGCACCATATCCAGTGTGGTATTGCGGTTTTCATGCGAGGCCGTGATGTCCAGAAAGACCAGCTCGTCCGCACCTTCACGGTCATAAATGGCGGCCTGTTCGACCGGATCACCCGCGTCGCGCAGATTGAGGAAGTTGATGCCTTTGACGACACGGCCATTCAGAACATCAAGACAGGGGATGATGCGTTTAGTTAGCATATTGGTTTGCCGCCTCCAGCGCCTGATCCAGTTTGATTTTACCCTCGTATAACGCCATGCCAATGACCGCCCCGGCGACGGCCCCGCTGCTGGCAAGCTGCTCGATTTCCGTTGTTGTGCTGACCCCACCGGATGCAATCACTTGCAGGCCGGTGGATTGCCCCAGCGCGATTGTGGCTTCGACGTTGCTGCCGCCCAATCCTCCGTCACGGTTGACATCCGTGAAAAGGGCGTGGCGGACACCGGCATCAGCCATTGTTTTCCCTAATTCTGCAGGGGTGGTCTGTTCGATTTGTGTCCACCCATGCGTGGTGATCTTGCCGTCACGGGCGTCCAACCCGACGCAGATGGCTTCTGCGCCCCATTTGGCGATCGCCTGAGTCACGACTTTGGGCTGCTGGATGGCGACGGTGCCCAGCACGACTCGTGCCGCACCCCGGTTGAAAGCGTCTTCAATATCGCTTATGGCGCGCATGCCGCCGCCGAACTGCACCGGGATGCCCAGCTGCGCCACTTTTTCCAGAATGCTGCGGTTATCGTTGGCGCTGGCAAAGGCTCCATCGAGATTGACCATGTGAATCCATTGTGCGCCTTGTTCAATCCATTGGCGGGCTGTTTCGACCGGGTCTGTACTGAAGATGGTTTGCCGTTTGGGGTCGCCTTCTTTCAGCCGGACAACCTTACCGCCGCGCAGGTCTATTGCCGGGTAAATGATAAACATGGTTACATCTCCAGGAAGTTGGTGAGCAGTTGTAGGCCGGTACGCTGGCTTTTTTCCGGGTGGAATTGTACCCCATAGATATGATCGCGCTGGACAACGGCGGTGAACGGAATACCATAATCGACCGTCGCGACCACGTCATCCGGGTTCGCCGGGGCACAATAATAGCTGTGCACAAAATAGGCGGAATTATCTGGGTCGATGTGCTCCAGCAGAGGGCAGGCTCGTTTTTGCTGCAATTGATTCCAGCCCATGTGCGGAACCTTCAGGTCGGGATTGTGCGGGAAGCGGGTGACATGGCCCGGCAGCAGCCCGAAGCCTTCGTGATCGCCCATTTCATCGCTGCGTTCGAACAAAAACTGCATGCCGAGGCAGATGCCCAGATAGGGGACACCACCATAGACCGCATCCTTGATCGCGGCGGCGAGACCCTGCGCCCGAAGCTGCTGCATGCCGGCACCGAATGCGCCGACGCCGGGCAGAATGATCTTGTCGGCATGTCGCAGTTCATGGGGGTTATGGACGATGCGCATATCGCTGACATGCAGGTAGTTCAGGGCGTGAACAACACTGCGCAGATTGCTGGCCCCATAGTCGATGACCGCGAGCATAGAAGTGTCCTTTCGGCTGAAAACAAAAAACCCCGCTCGGTGCGGGGTTCGCAATTGCCAGACTGGCAGAACGTGACGGTTAAACCAACACCGAATAGCGTGGATATGGGTTGGAATGGTGATGTGTCACGTCGAAATGATCTCCAAAAAACAACTGACGTGCAGTATAACGGGCGATATACGGCTTGTCAACGCTTCTGGCGAGAATTGGGTTTGGCGGCGAGTGTGGTGTTACAATGACCGATGAGGAGAAATATGAGCCGAACAATTGCGTTATTAACTGATTTTGGTGTGACAGATTCTTATGTCGGGGTGATGAAAGGGGTTATGCGTCGCATCAACCCGACGGCAGGCTTTATCGACATTACCCACCTCATCGAACCTCAGAATGTGCGGGCGGCAGCACTGACATTGATGGGCGCCGTGCCATATTTTCCAGCCGGGACCGTGTTTCTTGTTGTCGTGGACCCCGGCGTGGGTACGGCCCGCCAGCCGATCGCGGTCGAGACACCGGATTATATGTTTGTCGGGCCGGACAATGGCGTGCTGAGCTATGTGCTGCAAAGTATGGATGTCCGCCGGACTGTGACGTTATCTAATGCGGAATTTCAACTGCCTGTGGTCAGTCAGACATTTCATGGGCGCGATATTTTTGCGCCGGCGGCTGCTCATCTCTCGGCAGGGGTGACACTGCCTTCACTGGGCGAGGCTATCAGCGTGCTGCAAACATTCCCTGCACCCCGGCTGGTGGTTGATGATGATGTGATCGAGGGTGAGGTGATTTATATTGATCATTTCGGCAATGTCGTCACCAGTATCGGCCAATGCCGGTGGGTGGAATCTGACCGGCTCTGCCTGGAACCGCGCTTCGGGAGTCAGAAGGCGGTGTCGTTCATGGCAGGTCAGGTAACGGTGCAGCTGGGCGATGCTCCCGTTCAAGGGGTAGCGCGCACGTATGGTGCTGTCGAACCGGGGCAGGTGCTGGCACTCATTGGCAGCGGCGGGTTTCTGGAACTGGCTGTCAACCAGGGAAGCGGTGCTGAAAAACTGGACGCCCGAATTGGTGACCGAATTGAATTGAGGATGCAAGATGCAGCAATTTCTGATTGAAGGCGGACACCCCTTAAGCGGTGAGATTCGGGCCAGCGGCAATAAGAATGCGGCCATCAAGATGCTGCCTGCCTGCCTGCTGACCGATGAACCGGTTGTGCTGCACAATATGCCAAACATTGGTGATGTGCGTGTGGTAGTAGATCTGATGCGAAAACTGGGCGCTGCGGTTGAATGGCAGGACGAAACGACCCTGCACGTTCATGCCAAAGAAATCAAACATTCGGTGCTGGACGCCGAGCTGGCCACAAAAATCCGCGCCAGTGTGGTGTTTGCCGGCCCATTGCTGGGTCGAACCGGCATGGTGGAACTGCCGCTGCCGGGCGGTGATTCCATTGGTGAACGGCGTTTGGATGCGCATGTGGCGGTGTTCCGCAAGCTGGGCGCTGTGATTGATTTTGATGGCCGTGCCCTGCAAATCCAGTCTGATGGGCTGCGCGGGGCGAATATTCTGCTGAGTGAAGCCAGCGTGACAGCGACTGAAAACGCCGTGATGGCGGCGGTACTGGCTGAAGGAACGACGGTCATTCGCAACGCAGCTTCCGAACCGCACGTGCAGGATCTGTGCCAGATGTTGAATGCTCTGGGCGGTCAGATCGAAGGGGTTGGTTCGAATCAGATCACCATTACGGGGGTCAGCCGACTGCACGGGGGTGAAGCACGTGTTGGGGCGGATTTTATGGAGGTGGGGAGTCTCATCGGGGCCGCGGTGGTGACCGGCGGTGAACTGCTCATCCGCGAAGCAGACCCGCAGCATCTGGACATGGTGGCGCTGATGTTCGAACGATTGGGTGTCGGTTGGGAAGTACGGGATAATGATATTTTTGTGCCTGCCTGCCAGAAACTGACGATCATGCCGGATCTGGGCGGGCGTATCCCGGTGATCAAGGCGCATCCGTGGCCGGGGTTTCCGCCGGACCTGATGAGCATCGCGCTGGTGGTTGCGACGCGCAGCGCTGGCGCCGTGCTGTTTCATGACTGGATGTACGAAAGCCGCTTCTTCTTTACGGACAACCTGGTCCGCATGGGCGCACGCATCACACTGCTGGACCCTCACCGCGTGCTGGTGCAGGGCCCGACCGTGTTCAGAGGGGGCGGGCATATTTCAAGCCCGGATATTCGCGCAGGCATGGCTATGCTGCTGGCTGCGCTGGCCGCGAAGGGTGAAACGCGCATCTCAAACATTCAGCAAATTGACCGTGGCTACGAACGCGTCGAACAGCGGTTGGCTGCTCTTGGCGCCCATATCGAGCGAGTCAATGTGAGCCCGGCGGTGGCTTCGGACGAACTTGAACTGGTCAAACACGTGCCCTGAATGACCTCCCCGGACTTGTGTGGATGTTTTCGATTACGCTGTGCGTTTGCTACCTACTCTGAATTCTGGCCATTCGTGCCATTACCGACCGATGACTTGAGCGGGGTGGTGTTCGAATTGCCCGTGTCGTATTCAAGCAGCAGGGACTGGTATGTTTCGCGATAGAGGCGGGTGCGCTCACGTTCCATTTTCCAGATGCGTTCCAGCGAGTCCTGAATGGGCGGGAATTTCTGCTTGATTTCGGCAAGTTCCTGAACAAAGCGTTCGAATTCCTTGTCGTGGCTGCGCCAGACTTCGTCGTTGGAGAGGGTAAACTGTTTCCAGCGTTTCTGGTCTTCGGATGTCCAGTCGTTCCACTCTTGCCGGAAGCGTTCTTCACTAAGGCGCTGCATCTCGGCAACTTCGTTGATGCGTCGTTCCAGCCGGTCACCAATGCGTTCGAAGTCTTCGACAATTTTTTTCATGTCGCGGTAGGCTTCGGACCAGGTTTCAAAGCGGTCGATGTTGCGCTGCATCACGCTGTCCTGCTCACCAAATTTTTCGACCAGTTGGTGAATCTGCTGGTCGCGTTCGTGCAGGACGAGGTTCTGCTGGTCGATGAACTGCTGGATTTGTTCGCGGCGTTCACGATCGCCATTCTGGACTTCCTGGACGCGGCGTTCGGTCCGCAGGGCGAGGTCTTCGAGCAGTTCCAGCTTGGGCTTGATTGAGTCGATTTGCTTTTGAAGCTCCGGCATTTCGGACTGCGCTTCGGAGATGCGGCGTGTGTCCTGGCGACGTTGTTCCTCAAGAAATGCGAGGCGGCGATCCGGTTCTTCCAGCTTCTTGTAGAGATCATCGACCCGCTGCTGCAAAGCGGCGACGCCCCCGGACACGCGGTCGCTTTCCACCTGGATAGCCGGCAGTTCGGTTTGCTGGCGTTCCAGACGATTGATACGTTCAGTCAGCTCCCGAACCGGGCGGGTGACGTTCTCGCGAGACAGCTCTGCCCGTCGCTCGGCTTCCCGTTCGGCGGTCAGGCGTTTGGCCTCCGTCGTTTCGAGAAGCTGCTGGAATTCTTTACGAAGCTGGTCCATCAGTTCAGCATCGCGCCCACTGGGTACAAACTGGCTGCGCATGGACGACTGGTCGGATTCAACGGTGTTCACGCGTTTAAGCATGGTCCCGATGGTTTCTTGCTGCTGGGCTAGCCGTTCTTCCAGCGTCGCGATGATGGCCTTATCTTTACGACGTTCTTCGTCGAGCCATTCAATCATTCGCGCGGCTTGATTGATATCCATACAAATCCTCCATTAAACCGGAGAGGTATCATATTTGATCGAAACTGGGGCTATTATAACATACGGACGGTGTTTCTTTGTGGTGGCTTTCGCTGAGCTTCTTTTGCTCATAGAATGGGAAGTATATTCTTGAACCTTCATTTTTGCAGGTATTTCTATGCTCGTCAACCGAAATCGGCTTGAACAAATCGAATCAGACACCCTGGCTCCTTATGCGCTGCTCAGCCAGAACAGCCGAGGGCGGCAGCATCACGAACATGAGCCGGAATATCGCACGGCTTTCCAGCGGGACCGGGATCGTATTCTTCACTCCGCGGCGTTTCGACGTCTGGAATACAAGACGCAGGTGTTCGTCAACGATGAGGGCGATTATTATCGCACGCGGCTGACCCATACCCTTGAAGTGGCCCAGATTGGGCGCACGATTGCACGGGCACTGGCGGTCAACGAAGACCTGGTGGAGGCGATCTGCCTGGCGCATGACCTCGGACACGCGCCCTTTGGTCATGCCGGGGAGACGATCCTCAACAACCTGCTGGAAGATGGTGAGGGGTTTAACCACAATCACCAGAGTTATCGCATTGTGACCAAGCTGGAACGGCGTTATCCTAACTGGCCGGGCCTGAACCTCACATACGAAACACTAGAGGGGATCGCCAAGCACGAAACCGAGTATGATCTGAGCAATATCGCTGGTTTCGACGGGACAACACGCGGCAGCCTCGAAGCGCAGATTGCGAACGTCGCCGATGAACTGGCGTACAATGCCCATGATCTGGACGATGCTTTGCAAGCCAGCTTGTTTACGCCGTCGGCATTGGATGAACTGGCGATCTGGCGGGAATTGCGGGCGCGGCTGAACTGGCAAGGCGAAACGCTGGATGAGATTACACGGCATCACATTATCCGCGAACTGGTCGGTCTGGAAGTGAGTGATGTGCTGGCCCATACGGAACAACAACTGGCCGCCATCAACGCGCAGTCACCGATGGATGTGCAGCGGCAGCCAGCCAATATCGTCGGGCACTCGGCACCTGTTGCGCAGATGAACCGGGCACTGAAGGATTTCCTGCGCGAACACATGTATCGTCATTTCCGGGTTGTGCGGATGGCAAAACGGGCCGAGCAGTTTCTTGATGAGATTTACAAGAGTTATATGGACGAACCGCAGCAACTGCCGGAAGATTATCAGGCGATGCTGGAACATATGAACAGGGGACGGGTGGTGGTGGATTACATTGCCAGTATGACAGATCGCAGCGCTCTGTTAGAATATCGGCGTCTGTTTGATCCATTGACTTTGCCCTGATGAAGTTGGATGGTGCTATGAGAGATTTAACGGTATGGGCGAAACCCTCTTAAACGGACGCTATCGGCTCGTCGCGCAACAAGGTTCCGGCGGGATGGCCGTCATCTACAAGTCTGTCGACCAGTATCTGGGGCGGACCGTGGCGGTTAAGGTGCTGCGTCCCAGTTTGACAACTGACCCCAGTTTTATCGCACGTTTTCGGAACGAAGCGCGCTCTGTTGCTAACCTGTCTCACCCGAACATCGTAACCGTCCATGACGTCGGCAGCGACGGTCAGACGCATTACATTGTTATGGAGTATATCGAGGGGCAGGACCTCAAAAAGATTATCCGGCGTGAAGGGGTGCTGTCGGTCAATCTGGCGGTTGATCTGGCTATACAGATTTGCGCCGGTATTGGCTTTGCTCATCGTGCCGGTATTGTCCATGCCGATGTCAAACCACAGAATATTCTGGTTACGGAAGATTACCGGGTCAAGGTGACGGACTTTGGTATTGCGCAGGCGCTCACCGATACCCAGACCAACCAGCGGCAGGATGTCGTGTGGGGCAGCCCCCATTATTTTGCCCCGGAACAGGCGCGTGGTGAAAAACCAACGCCGGCATCTGATGTATACGCAATTGGGATTGTCCTGTTTGAGATGTTGTGCGGGCATTTGCCCTATGCCGGGGCCAGCCAGCAGGACCTGGCGATTGCGCATTTGCGTGAGCGTGTGCCGCTGGTGACCGAATTAAACCCGGCGGTGCCGGATAACCTGGCGAAGATTGTCTATAAAGTCATGAGCAAGGAGCCAGCCGCGCGGTATCGCATGGCTGACCAGCTTGGGCATATTCTGCGCAGCTATCGGGACCGCAGCCGCGCCATGACTTCATCGACTCCGCCCGTCAGCCGACCGCCGGCCTCAACACCGTCTATTCCGCCACCACCGCCGCTGCAATCCACACCGCCACCGGTACCGCAACGGTCGTTTTCGCGACCACCCAACGTGCCGCAGGCATCCACCTATGCCTGGTCGCCGGAGGAGCGTGAGGAGCGCGGATTAACGGATACTTCGTCCACGGAGCATTATGGCCTGGCCCCGCAGCCAGTTAACTATGGCGTAAGGCCCGCTGCGCCGACCATCGCCGGTGACTTGTCCACGCCCCCCTGGGAGCGTCCGGCAGGGGATAGCAGCGCGTATGTGCCGCCCCAATCCTATCAGGAACCAGAGACTTCGGGTGGACTGGATTTCATTACGATTGCGCTGGCTATACTGGCCTTAATTGCTGTATTTGGATTAATCCCACTTTATATTCTGGTCTTTCGGGCCTGGAACGGCGGTTGATGACCCGGTTATCTAGACAATCTCGTCACGCACGATGGCTGATATTGCTGGTCATCCTGCTGCTGGTGTTGGGGATTCAGCTGGCTGCCGGGCAGGTTGATGAGCCTGACGCGGAAGCGGGCATGCCGACTGAAGGCGAACTGTTTGCCCCGATGACCTTTCGCATACCCGTCGATACATCAACCTACCGGAATCCGTTTGATACGTCAGATATCGAGTTAATTGGCATCTTCCAATCGCCCACCGGCGATCAGCAGGTCATCCCCGGCTTTTGGATGCAGCCATATGTCAACGCCTGTGAAAGCCCGTGCGATGGCTATGACTTGCAGACCGAGGGTGAACCGGTTTGGGAGGTGCGCTTCACGCCACAGCAGGTGGGCGACTGGTCCTACACGCTACAGGTACGCGATAACGGTTCGGTCGTGGCGGTGCGGGATGGCGAATTTGTGGTGACGGAATCTGACCGGCGCGGCTTTATCCGGCGGGGTGAAAACAGACGCTATTTTCAGTACGAAAATGGTGAGGCATATTTCCCGATTGGGCAAAACCTCAAATGGTCCTGGACCGAAGCGGGTGGCCTGGAAACCTACGATACCTGGCTGCGCGAGTTGAGCGACGCAGGCGGTAATTATGCCCGTTTGTATATCGACGTGCCCTGGTTCATTAACCTGGAATGGACAGGCTCGGCAGGGGATTACCGGACGGCGCAGCGGTCTGCGGCAGAACTGGATTTGGTCCTGCAACGGGCAGCGGATTATGGTGTCAGCCTCCAGCTGGTTTTGCTCTGGCATCAATCATTGCGTACTTATACCAGCCCCCCGGTCAATCTACCCGAAGATGTGTCCCGACCGGATGTCAGCCCGGATTGGGATAATCATCCCTATAACGTGTTGAATGGCGGCCCTTTGAGTGGCCCATCCGTATTCTTTTTCAACGAAGATGCGACCAACCTGTTTCGCCGGCGTTTGCGCTACATTGTGGCGCGCTGGGGCTACAGCCCGCAGGTTTTTGCCTGGGAAATTATTGACGAAATTGACCGGACCGCGAATTACAATCCGGATATTGCCGCCAGCTGGCTGCGGAGTACGATCAGTTATATCCGGCAGATTGACCAGCACGGCCATTTAATCACGGCGAGCAGCCGGGAATATGATCCGGTGATTGCGGAGAATCCGCTGCTGGATTTTGCCAGTGCCCAGTTTTATCAACGCCGACCGATTGAGAGCGTGGGTGATCAGGTTACCTCCGTCCTGGGGTTGATTCAGCGACATATCGCAGGCGATTTCGCGCCGGTGATGCTGGTGGATTATTCGTTGAACCCCTGGTTCGAGCCGACTGGTGACGACCCTGAAGGTATCCATGTTCAGAATACCTTGTGGGCTGCCGCGCTTTCGGGGGCATCCGGCGGTGCGATGAGCGATTGGTGGGACAGCTATATCATCCCACAGGGTTTGATGCGGTATTATGCGCCACTGGCAGCTTTTACTGCTGGCATTGACTGGCCGAACCTGAAACTTCAACCGGCGGAGGCTGGCCTTCTGACGGATCAGGTCAATGAGTATCTGCCTGTTCGGCTGAACGGTTTCCGACGCCAGTTTGCGGTTGGCCCCGAAACGGTAGTGACGCGCACGATCACGGCGGATGGTGTCTTCCCGGCTCTAGACGACGTCCCCAGTTTTTTGTATGGGCAGTTGTACAACACGCAATTCAGCCAGGCACAGCGCTATCGCGTGGCGCCACCGGTTGATACCTATCTCGAAGTGGGTATTCGGGCGATCTCGACACAGGCCGATGCCCGGTTAGTTGTCCAAATTGATAACGAGATGGCTATTGAGGTAGCCGCGCAAGCGGGTAACCGGAATTTTGCCGTTCGGGTGCCGCTGCTAGCGGGCGAACATCTGATTACGCTGGATAATATGGGCGATGACTGGCTGGAACTGGAATACATTGAGGTGGGGCAGTTGGTGGCACCAGCCCGTGCTCTGACGCTCCGCGATGGTGAAGCCGGTGTGGCGCTAGCCTGGCTACAGCACCGCGATTACACGTGGGAAAATGTGGCAGATGGCGTGGAAATAACCCCAATTCTCTTTGATTATCAATTGGGTGGGATGGCCGCTGGACGATATGTCGCCGAAATCTGGGACCCGCTGAATGGTACGGTTCTGGGCGAGGAAATCCTGCGCGTGGGGGATGATGGCATATTGCGCTTCGAGCTGCTGCCGCTGGATCGACAACTGGCTGTTCGGGCGATCCGACAGCCAGACCTGCCCACGGCGACGCCAACTCCGCTGGAAACGGATACCAGCACGCCTTCGCCAACAGTGGCGCCTTCCAGCACCTTTACTGTGACACCCGAACCAACGGAAGAACCTTCTGCCACCGAACCAGAAGCCACGGTGACGCCAGCCAGCACATCAAGCCCAACACGAACACGTCCAGCTGTGACCACGACCGCCCGTGCGACGTCGCTAGCAACGCTAGTGCCGTTTGTGCCGGGTACGAATACACCACGCCCCGGTGTGTCGCCTACGTCCGATTCGGACAGCGAAATCACCGAAACACCCGAATAGCGGCCCTTCAGCGCGCAAAAACGAAAACTGCTATACTGAGATTCCAGTCAATTAATGATGCGTAGGATTTGCATTCAGAATGTCAACGCAGTTAATTAACCGGACTGAACGGTTGGCAACGATTGAAAAGATGTTATTTCGCGCGCCATCAGGGATGCGGGTGGTCGATATTGCGGCTGCCTGTGGGGTTGACCGGCGCACTGTTTATCGCGATCTCAATCTGCTGAATGAGATTGGACTGCCGATTTATCAAAAAGATGGCCGCTATTTTTTGAATCAGGAATATTATGTGGCGACCGTTCGCCTCAACGTGAATGAACTGGTTGCACTTTATATCGCCTCGCGTGGGCAGGCCTATGTGATGGAGCAGGAGAATCCGCACCTGATCTCTGCCCTGAAGAAGTTGAGCAAAACGCTGCCGGATTCGCTGGTGCGTCATATGCGCCATGTCATTGAGATGATGCGGAGCAGCCCGGTTGATCGTGGCTTTGTTACCGTACTGGAAACGGTGACGCGGGCCTGGGCGGAGAATCGCAAGCTGAAAATCTGGTATCGGAAGCCAGGGGCGACGACCGGTTCGGTGCGTGAATTTGCCGTGTATTTCATCGAACCGGCGGCAAATGGCGGGTTGTATGCTGTGGGTTATGATTATCTTTCGCAGTATGTGGGCGCGATCCGGTTGCAATGGATCAAGCGGGTGCAGCTGCTGTCGGGCACCTACGAGATTCCATCCCGGTTTGATCGTCAGCGGTATCTGGCGGGGGCCTGGGGCGTGATCCATAACAGCATTGATGTGCAGTCTATCAACGTGGTGTTGTCGTTTGCGCCGGATGTTGTCCCTGCGGTTAAGGAACGGCTGCGCGAAACGGTTCATGCCTTGAAGATGCTGGATAACAATCGCTGCCTGGTCAGTTTGCAGGTTTCGGACTGGCGAGAATTGTTACCCTGGATTCGCTCGTGGGGCACGAAGGTTGAAGTTCTGGAACCAAAAGCCCTGCGTGATGAAATCACAGCGGAAGCGCTGAAACTGGCGGCTGTTTATGGAAGCTCCCGCATGCTCTCGTAACATAAACAGGCGAGCCGATAGGCTGACCGACTCGCCTGAACGAACTACTGGCTAACTTCTGCTGTGGCTTCAGCCTGGGGCGTGGACGTTAAATTCACTGGCTCAGTCACTTCTGTTTGATCTGGTACCAATGAGTCTGTGATGGCTGCCTGAACAGCGCCGAAAACCGGTCGTGGTGACCCGGTAATGCTGATAAAGCTGTAGTAGCAGCTGGAGAAGCCATCACGCCCGGACGCCTGACACCCATTCAGGTTGTAGGCGAACATGGGGCCGATGTAACCTAGTTCACGTCCGATCTCAAAGGCGCGGGTTGTGTAATGGGCCTGCTCAATCAAGTCCGTATAGCTGACAAAGATATTGGCTTCATCGACCTGTCCGATATCCTCACTGGTTCCCCATGCAAACCGTGTCACCCATAGCGGTGTCGTCAAATCGTTATTCGCTGTTTGCACCTGACGATAGTCTTCGATGGTGTGGAGAAAATAAAAGCTGTGGTTTTCGTAGTGGGTTTCGACGCCTTCGGCGGGTTCACAGCAGCGTGCGTCCGGTGGATTGGCCCAACCGATGGGATGAGCACCAATGGCATCGGCGTAGTTCGTGACGCCAGCCGCATACATGCCCGCCAGAAAAACACGATCGTCGACTGCGTTGACGGCTGCACCGGGTTGGGCGTTCAGGGCATCGTTAAAACCTGTGACGGCCAGCCCCGCCGTGACAATCTGCGCGTCAGGATCCGCCGCTTTGACGGCGTTGTATCCTTGCTGGAGCAGCTCTACGTAGGGTGCCGCGCCGATGGCGTGTTCATTGCTGCGCCAGCGATTGCGGATATTGGGTTCATTCCAGATTTGATAGGCGTGCATGCGCCCGGCATAGCGATTGGCAACCGCTGTCATGAAGCGGCCAAAATCGGCAAAGTCATCTGGCGGGCCTTCTTCTTCCTGTATGGAACGGGCCCAGTCTGGCGCGGACGTGATCGTTAGCAGAATGTTGACCTCTTCCGCTTCGAGCGCGTCGACGACGCTGTCCAGTTCAGCAAAGCTGATGTCGCCGGGTACGAATTCCATATCCCGCCAATGGACGACCTGCTTGACCCAGCCGACGCCGAGTTCCCGGACCATCGTCGCGACTGCTTCTTTATTCTGGCCGAGTAGATTCGCCTCGATGCCATAGCTGAACGTCGCTATCGGGGCTGCTTGCGTGGCTGCGGCTTCAAGCGTTTCGATGGCTGTTGGGCTGGATTCTGAGGTGGGCACCTGTGTTTCGGTTGATGTTGCCGGAATGACTGTGGCAGCCTCGGTTGGCGCTGCTGACCCTGTAGGTTCCGGGGTGGGGCTGTCATCTTGTGGCTGGGCCGCGGGAATGCGGATGCGCTGCCCCCAATAGATCTGTTCGGTATTGGTAATACCATTCTCGGCGGCCAGTGCGCGCACCGTCGTATTGTACCGGCTGGCGATGCTGCTGAGGGTATCACCGGGTTGAATGACGTAGGTTTCGGGTTCCGGGGTGGGCGAAGGCTGCCCGTACGCGATGCTGAACATGCTCGTCAGTAAGGCAAACAGGCAGGCCAGAATGAAGTGGTTTCGATGCATTGCACGTCCTTGATTGGTCATTTCTTGTGATGTCCTGAATATACACTGATCAACCCGCTTGTGCGAACCAGCCTTATGCCGCCTATTTTTCAAGGTCATGTATAATGATTAATGCAATAAATAGCGCGGACACAGCCACTTATTAGGGGATTCTGGTGCACTTCATGCGCTACAATGAAGTTATGCTTTTAGAAGAGGTAACAACACATGTCCGATTTGTATGATCAGATTGTCGGCCAGCGCGGGTCTGTTGAACGGCTGGTTGCACGCCTGCCAGGGTTTGGTGGTTATTCTGACCGGGCCAGCCGCCGCACCGCAGATCGAATGCTGCGGGATTTTATTGCAGGGGAAATTGCTGCTCGTATCGCTCGATTTGCCCAAATCGAGAAATCGCTCGTCGATAACGGCGGCTTGATGTATATGAGCAAGACGCGCAGTGCCAAGACCAAGTTGCAGACGTATCATGACCGGGTGAAAGCCGCGCCCCCTGGCTATTCCGGATTTTTCGCCGCAATCAAAATTGATAGCGAGGCGCTGGAACGACTGTACAGCTTTGATGAGGCGCAGATCCGGTATGTGGATAAACTGGACGATGTGCTGAACCAGTTGGAAGAAGCCGTTAACACAGAGGGCGATATTGAAGCCGCCATTGCCGCCGTCGATGCGCTGGCGATAGAAGCCAACAGTGCTTTTATGCTGCGCGACGATGTGCTGACTAACCTTGACAAGTCTCTTTAGCTCAGAAGGAGAAGCTGTAAATGCCACGTTTGATTGATGTTGTAAGCCACCCGAATGTCGGGCCGGAAGAACTGGCATGGCGCGAACCACAGGCTGGCAATGGCGATTGGCGCATGGGTTCACAGGTTATTGTCGGACCAAGCCAGGCGGCAGTTTTTGTTTATCGCGGCCAGGTGCAGGACGTGCTGCGCGAAGGCGCACATACGCTTTCCACCATGAACCTACCGATTTTAGCGAGTGTGATTGGACTGGCGACGAGTGGCCGGACGCCATTTACGGCCGATCTGTATTTTGTCAATCTGCGTGATATGCCGCAGGTTGGTTGGGGCACCAATCCGCCGATTGTGCTGGAAACGCCGGGCAAGGGCCTGGGTGTGGCGCTGTTGCAGGGGCATGGTGTGGTTGATATTGGCGTGGATGACGCGGCCCGGTTTGTGCGCCAGTATGCCATCAATTCGCCATCTACTTATTTGCAGGATATTCGGGATCGCATTCAGTCGATGCTGCTGGGGCAACTGGCGTCGATCTTAATGAAGTCTGGTGCGCAGAGTGTGCCCGATGTCAACCGCATCCTGGGCGAACTGGAAGGCGCTGCCCTGGCGATGCTGAACGAGGAATTCCAGGCAATGGGCCTGCGGATCAAAGCCTTCGAAGCAAAGCCGTTTCAGGCCAAAGCGGTCAGCGAGGATGAACTGCGTGATTATGTCAGCCTGGACCAGTGGGAGCGCGTCAAGCGGATGTCGATTGCGCAGACGGCTGCCGCCAACGAAGGGGCTGGCGGTACACTTGCCAGCGCCGGTTTGGGGTTAGGGCTGGGCCAGCAGATGGGCAATGCCATGAACCCTGATGCGGCTTCCATGCAACAGCAGTTGATGCAGCAGCAAATGATGATGAACCAGATGATGCAGCAGATGATGCAAAATCAGGCGAACCAGCAGGGGAATCAGCCCGCCGCTGCGAACCCATCAACCGGCAGCGTGCCCCAGACCAAAGAAGAAATTCAGGCCATGATTGACAGCCTGGACATGAAGCTGATGAATGGTGAACTCAGCGAAGCGACCTACCAACGACTGCTGGAAAAGTGGCAGGCCCGGCTGAAAGAACTGGGCAGTTAGATTATATCAGGGTAGGGTGATCGTCTTTGCCGTGTAGTGGTCACTATCCGCTACCGGGATTCTGGTGCCGGTTTCGGGGTCATACAGCCCGATGCTCAGCGTATAGGTACCCGCCGGAATGTCAGACAGCGGCAGCGTAAAGACATCCCGATAGCGGCTTTCTGGGTGCCAGTCGGTCGTACTGATGCGCTGGTACTGCAGGTAATGGTCATCCTGGCTCCACAACGGCGTGCCGGTCGCTGGATTGATCGGGCCTGTGAGGTGAACAAATGCCTTGAGTGCCTGATCGGTCTGGTTGATCGGCTGCCAGTAGACCAGTACAGTCAACGAATCTGACGATTCAGAGCTTGTATTGACGCCGACGACATGGGCGACGTTCTCAAACGTAGCCAGCGGCGTCTTTTCGATTTCCCCGTCGCTCACATCCCACGCCATGAACTGCTGGACAGGCAGGTCGCCAATGGATGTATCGCGAATAAGCTGGGCATGATCGTGCAGCCAGTCCGGGACAACGCCCCGATTGGGCCAGTCATCCGGCGTGCGGGCGACCAGCCAGATACTGCGATAGGCTGTCAACCCATCCTGAACAGTTTGAATAATCTCATCTGACGACTGGCGAGGATTGGCGGGTAAACGCTCTGAGGCCGAATAATCGGCGAAGTAGTAAGTGAACGCTTCGTCGGCAGCCGCCTGAATAACCAGATCATCTGGCGTGGCGCTGGCTTTCAAGTAAGTCATAAGGGCGCGCCAGTCGGGCGCTTTGGGGTAGATGCCGGGTTGAAGGGGTTCAAAATAATAATTGCCCAGACTAAGCACAACTATGGCGAACCAACCGGCAGCCAGTATCGTGCTGATGCTGTAGCCTGCTGCCTTGCGCTTGACCATCGCTGCCGGGGCACGGATGGCAGTTGCCGCTAGCAGGACATACGCCGGAACCACTGACAGGACGTAGCGCGGCGTGAAAACATTCATGCGCAACGATACGACGCTGAGTGCAATGACCGGAAGAAAGCCCACCAAACCAAGCAGCAGCGCATGATGGCGATTGGTACGCCACAGCAGCACCAACCCAGCGATGAGGAGGATCAGCACGATGGGGCCGACTGTCGCCAGCAAACTGTCGGTGAGGGTGCGGCTGCCAAAGTTCAGTGATGGTATGAGCCACGTGATGATCTGAACCGGCTCGAAGGGGAATGTGGTGCCGCCATACCCACTGTCGAACAAGAGACGGCTTTGCAGAAACCAGGGGGCCAGTGCGAACCCGATAGTGATCTGGCTGAGCAGCCAGGGTTTAAGCGCGGCCCGATCACGACGATAGCGGATCAGCACGTACAGATTCAATGCCAGCAGCGCCAGCAATTCCAGATAGTAAAGATAGGCTGTGATGGCTGCGGAAAAAATGTACAGCAGCCAGTCGACAGGTCGTTTGCGGTCAAGCGCGCGCATGGCCAGCCACAACGAAATCGCGCTGAAAGATGCCCAGATCGCATAGGCTTTGGCATCCTGTGCGTGCCAGATCAGGAATGGATGAAGGGCCCATAGGAGTGCCGCCAGCAGGCCAGTGACATTCCCGCCTAAACGACGTCCCAGAACATACAGCGCGGCGATGCCGGGCAAACTGAACAAGGCCGGCAGGATGCGCATGCTGAACTCGCTGGTGCCAAAAATGAGCGACCAGGCGCGGAAAAGGGCAAAGGCCAGCGGCGGCTGCGGGTCTGCAAGCGGGATTTCACCGCGCAACGTTTCCAGTAACGGGTGACTGACCCAATTCAGCACGGTGAATGCTTCATCACCGCGAAACGAAACAGCATCTATCTGATAGACACGCAGCCCAAAGCCGACCAGTACCAGCCCGATGACGATTGCCAGAGACGTATTCCGTGTCATTGATTCAGGGTGGCGTTCTCAAATTCCTGAATTTGGTTGGGTGTCAGGCTTTGGCGCTGGTCTTTGGGAATATCCCGCAGGTAATTCGTGATGCTGTGTTCGTGCTTCGCGTCCGGAAACAGCACCGGAATGGCCGGGTCATTGATTTCGACAGTCGCACGTGGGTCGATAAAGACGATGACCGGTTGGACGCGGACGCCGGGCGCGATGGGGTCGATCAGCGACTGGACGTGCGCTGCGGCCCGCTGGGCTTCTTCATTGGGGTTACCAATGCCATCGCGGCGAAAAAAGCGCAGAAAGGTATTGAATGCTCCGCCAAACGTTTGCCATTTGTCACCGTCAACTTTGTAGTGCCCATCCTGAAACCGCGTGACAACCGCAAACACGCCCTGCGGACAGATCAGGACGTGGCGGGCAGGCATATGGTAATAGTTGTACAGGACGCTCTTGTTGCTCAGGCCCTTCAAGCCGTCCCGAAGGGCATTTTCGGGACGTGGCTGGCGGATCCACGTATTGGTCATGCGGACCGAAACCATCGAAGCGATGACACCGACTGGCAGAACAATCGCCGGCAGCAGCAGAAGCAGGGTGCCCTCCAGCGAATCGGGCGATGCAGGAGTGGCGCTAAGGGCCTGTTGATTGGTGAAAACAAACGCTCCGATCAACACAGCCAGACTGAAAAAGAACAGGTACTGCGCAAACCGACGATTGCGTGTGACAAGCTTGGTGTTGGTTTCGGTCCTCATCTAACCTTATTGTCCTTTGTTACGAGACGCCTGCCGCCTGTTTGGTTTCATCAGTTGGCAGGAAGTAAGAAAGCAAACCACTGCGACCAATTTCTGCACAGACCAGGTTGCCATAGCGCAGGGTGGGGCGAATCTCCCATTGCTGGGGGGCACCGAATGCCAGACCGACGACCGCATCATTTACATCGTCCGGGTATGGTTCGATGCAGTGCGTGATGCCAGCAGGCAGCCACTCTGTTACGACAAAGCCCTGATCGTTGTAGATGGTGATTTCGTACAGAATTTGTTGGCGCGTGTAGCCCAGCGGGTCTGGCGGGGCATAACCGGCCCACAAACGTTTACACTCAACCACGACACCACCGGAATAGGTGATCGTCATATCATCGACATCCCGGTAAAGCGTGTCGCACTGGTTGGCACTGAAGGCCTGCATGATGTTCGTGTTCACATCGGGGCCACCGGGTCGCTGCACAATCGGACCATCACTCAGTTCGGTCGGTGCGTTGGGGTCAATCGGGATGGCGGAACCACCCCCGACGCTGCTGATCTCGGCTGTGATGCGGGCCTTGCCATTCATGTTGATGTTAACCGGAGCAGAGCCATCCGCCGGGCCAAGCACCTGGGCACTGGACAGATCATTGACGTTGAACCGTCCGCCGTTGGTCCAGCCCCAGTAGGTGAGCACCGAGGAGCCGGATGTATCCGCCAGAAAGCGGAAGTCGACCGGCAGATAGAAGCCGATCCAGACGACCGGCTGTGTCACGGTGATGGGGCTGGAGAATACATGTGTGAAAGTACCGGACTGCGTAATATTAACCTGTGTCTGGCTGACGAGACGCGCATCGACCGGCGAGCGGCCATTGCTGTCTTCGTAGATTAACAGATCAATGGAAGCCCCAGGGACGGGTGTGTTGACGGCGAGGCTGACGCGGTCGATGACAGCTGGCAAGTTAATATTGAGTGGCGTCAGATCGAAGCCATTCATCACCAACGAGGCTTCACCCGAAACAAACCAAACCGTGCTGTCTGCCCCGGAGTTGATGTTCAGGATCAGGTCACCAGCGCTTGCAGGCGCCGCACTGAGGATGCCAAGCAGCAGAATCAGGCTGAGGAGCCATAACATTTTCGTTTTCAGCATACTTTCCATCTCGCTTCAAATTATGCGCGTTCGGCAATAATACCACTTTTGTGGCGATATTCTAAACAGGAGTATAGTCTTGGGTCAAGTTTAGGGCTTATAATAGGCTCCTGTTTTCTCGGGAGATGGGATACGCATACATGCAGGAGATAATTATCGTAGCGGTCATTCTGTTATTAGGGATGGGCGCTTACTGGTCGATGGTGATTTTCCCCAAGCAGCGAGATTTCCAGAAGCGACAGCGATTTGTGCGCGAACTGGCCGAAGGCGACGAAGTGATTACCGCTGGCGGCCTGATCGGACGGATTGTGAATCTGGAAGCGGAACAAGGTGTTGCCTATGTGGAGATTGCGGATGGCCTGGTCGTTCGTATGATCGCCGCTTCATTGCTGTCGGCATTCGACCCTGAGGAACTGGCAAAAAATGTGCGTCGTGGACTGGGGCAGGATTCTGCTTCGGCTGAATTGCGGGAAGAAGGGTGAGACGTGGGCAATCCATTTCGTTGGTTGATCTTTATTCTGATTTTGTCGGGTTTTGCATTATGGGTCAGTTTGCCAGATACCAATCTGATCAACATTGCCGAAGATTGTCCGAATTATGATGAAGTGAATAACCTGGAAGGGATTCACCTCGATACGGATGGTGATTGCGAACCCGATACCGGTTTGAATGTGACGGAAAGTCTGGGGCTGGACCTGGTTGGGGGACTGCGTGTTTTGCTGCGGGCCGACCTGCCACCCAGCCAATACACAACGGCAGACCTGATTCAGACACGCGATAATGTCTCGAAACGTATTGACGCCCTGGGCGTGGGCGAAGCGACGATACAGGTGCTGGAGAGCAGCGGGCGTATTCTGGTCGAACTGCCCGGTGTCACCGACCCGGACCAGGCGATTGAAGCGATCCAGCAAACGGCGCTGCTGGAATTTGTCGATTTCAGCGGATTGCGCGGGCAGGCGGCGCAGCTGGAAGGCCAGCAGATTCTGACGACCGAGCAGATTTTGATCCAGCAGCAGCGTCAGGAAGCGGCAAGCGCCGAAGCAACAGCCGAAGTCGATGGCGATACGCCGGTTACGGAAGCTGCACCCGAAGGCATGGTCAATCCAAACACACGCCAGCCCTTTGAAACGGTGATGACCGGGGCAGGCTTGCAGGCTGCGGCTGCGCAGTATGACCCAAACAGTAATCGCTGGTTTATCCAGTTTGAATTGAATACCGAAGGCGCCGAGGTATTTGGACCCTATACGGCCAGCCATATACAGGAACCCATGGCCATTGTGCTGGATAGTGAGGTGCTCTCTGCGCCGATTATTCAGGCAGAGCTGACGACAGGTGGGGTGATTGAGGGTAATTTTACCGAAGAGGAAGCCAAGACGCTGGCCTTGCAGCTTCGGTCCGGCGCGCTGCCCATTCCGCTGAGCGTAGAAACGACCGAGCAGGTTGGCGCGTCGCTGGGGCAGGAATCGATTACGCTGAGTGTTCGTGCCGGTATCATCGGTGTGGTGACAGTGCTGGTCTTTATGGCGGTGTATTATCGTGTGCCGGGCCTCGCGGCAGACCTTGCGCTGCTGGTCTTTATCGTCCTCAACGTGGCCGTGTTCAAGCTCGTACCGGTTACCCTGACATTGCCAGCGATCACCGGCTTTTTGATCAGTATCGGAACGGCGGTGGATGGTAATATCCTGATTTTCGAGCGTATCAAGGAAGAAATACGTGCCGGGCGCGATCTCGATGATGCGCTGAATGCGGGTTTCGACCGGGCGTGGGGTTCTATCCGCGATTCGAACTTTTCGACCATTATCATCTGCGTCATTTTGTTCCTGTTTGGGCAGACGCCGGGAGCCAGCATCGTGAGTGGTTTCGCGGTTACGCTGGGCTTAGGTCTGGTTCTGAATCTGTTTACGGCGGTGACGGTTACCCGTACCTTCCTCCATATCTTTGTTAAGTTGCTGCATCAGCCACTGGTTGAGCGCAAATGGTTGTTGGGCGTATAGTCCGGGCTGAGGAGAGCAATTGATGTTTACGCTGATTGAGAAACGACGTTACTTCTTTCTGATTTCTGCTGCCGTGATTATCCCCGGCATTCTGCTCATGATCTATTCAACGATCACCCTGGGGTCGCCCTTTCGGTTAAGTATCGACTTTGTGGGTGGCAGCCTCTATGAGCTGACCTACACCGAAGGCGGGGCAACCGAAGCCAGTATTCGGGATGTTTTCGAGCAATTTGGCGACGAAAACGTTGTGGTGCAGGCCCTGGGTGATTCGTCGCAAAATCGCTGGTCTGTGCGGTCTTCTATTCAGGACCCATCTCTATCAGACCAGATTCTGGCGGAATTAAACAGTCTGGCACCGGTCAACACGGAACTGTCTCGGACGGAAAGTGTATCCGCCACCATTGGGCAGGAAGTGACACGGTCGGCAGTGATTGCCGTTTTTGTGGCGGCGCTGGTGGTGATCGGCTTTATTGTGGTTGCCTTTCGTCAGGTTCCGAATGCATGGCGCTATGGCGTATGTGCTGTCGCGGCGATGATCCATGACGTGCTGGTTGTGTGCAGTGTGATGTCGCTGACCGGGCTGATTTTCGGATGGGAGGCGGATGCTCTGTTCTTGACCGCCTTGCTTACGATTGTGGGCTTCTCGATTCAGGATACGATTGTGTTGTTTGATCGTATTCGCGAGAATATTCCGAAATACCTGGGTGAGCCATACGAAACGATTGTGAACCGGAGTATCCTCGAATCGATTCATCGTTCGCTGGCGACTCAGCTAAACGCCTTCTTCATTATGGCGGCCATCTTGTTATTTGGTGGCGATACCATCAAACAGTTTATCTTCATTCTGTTTGCCGGGTTACTTTCCGGTACCTACTCGTCTATCTTCACGGCGGTTCCGCTGCTTGTGGCGTGGGAGCAGGGGGAAATTCCGTTCTTACGGTCGGCGGTGCACGCCCGACCTGCCAGTGTTGAAGCCTAAACCGCGATGATGCGTGCCTTGCGTTATGACGGCGACTTGCGTCTGGAACATGAGGTTACTCAGCCTGTGCCGGACGCAGACGAAGCGCTGCTGAAAATTCGCCTGGCAGGCATCTGTAATACAGATCTGGAATTGATCGATGGGATGTACGATTTTTCCGGTATTCTGGGGCACGAATTTGTCGCTGATGTGGCTGAAGGCCCCGCCCACCTCGTAGGGAAACGCGTGGTCGGGGAAATCAATGTTGGTTGTAAAGTGTGCGATTTTTGCCGGCAGGGTATTGTCAGCCAGTGTCGCAACCGTGCGGCGATTGGCATACATGGCCACGCGGGTGCCTTTGCGGATTTCCTGACGCTGGATGTTGCCAATTTGCATGTGGTTCCGTCAGGGATTGACGATGATGTGGCTGTATTCACCGAACCTCTGGCTGCCGTGTTGCAAATCCCTGAAGCCGTGTGGATTGCGCCACGACATCGTGTGCTGGTTGTGGGCGTTGGCAAGTTGGGGATGCTGGCGGCTCAGGTGTTGAAGCTGACGGGCGCCGATGTTGCCGGGGTGGTGCGGCATCAAAAGCAGGCTGACCTGCTGGACCGCTGGCATATCCCTGCCTATTCGATTGATGAGCTTGCTGCGGAACAGGCAGACATTGTGGTGGATTGTACGGGACAGGCGAGTGGGTTTGCGGATGCGCTGCGGTTGGTGCGCTCACGCGGGACCATCGTGCTTAAGAGCACATATCGAGGTACCCCGCAGGCCGATCTTACGCAGGTCGCGGTTCGTGAGATACGCGTCGTTGGCAGTCGCTGTGGGCCATTTGACGCCGCTTTACGGCTGTTTGACAAACAACTGGTTGATGTTCGTTCGATGATTGAGGCGCGTTATCCATTGGAGCGGGCACAGGACGCTGTCGCTCATGCCCGGCAGCATGGGGTACTCAAGGTGCTGCTTGAGATTTAAGCGCAGGGCAGGGTGATATAAAAGGTTGAGCCAACGCCCTGCTCACTTTCCAGCCAGATTCGTCCGCTGTGGGCTTCGATGATGTGCCGGGCGATCGCCAGGCCAAGCCCCGTGCCATGGGCGTAGCCTTCCGCATCGGCCACACGGAAAAACTTCTGGAACATATTCTTTTGGTGTTCAGGTGATATTCCCAGGCCCGTATCCGCTACGGCGATCTCCGTATAGGTGGTATCGTAATCGTTGCTGCTCTGGGCGGTTACCGTAATTGTTCCGCCTTCACGATTGTACTTGATCGCATTCGTCAGCAAGTTGAGCAAGACCTGTTTGACTTTGGCACGGTCCCCCTTCAGCAGAAAGTCAAGATCACCCATGTCGATGGTGACATCCTTACTGGCTGCCTGATGTTTTACAATCTCGACACATTCGTCAATCAACTTGTCTAGCTCGAACGGGGCGACATTGAGATGCGCCCGACCGGATTCGAGCCGGGCCAGGTCCAGAAATTCGCTTGTCATACGAATGAGGCGTTCCGTTTCTGCCCGCATGGTGAGGATCGTATCCTCTCGTTTGTCCTCCGGCAGGTCTGGCCGCAGCAGCAGCGATGTGCTTGCCTTAAGGGCGACCAGAGGGGTGCGCAGTTCATGAACCATCTCTGCAATAAAGTCACTTTGCTGGAACAAGCGGGCATTTTCAATGGCGATAGCCGCCTGACTGGCGAGTGTGGTTAAGGTGCGAATATCCTGTTCGTTGAACTTCTGCCCATCGCGCTTGTTGAGGGCTTCCAGCACACCGATAACTTTATCATGAGCGCGCATCGGCACGCCGAGCAAATTTCGGGTTTGCAGGTCGACCGTATCCGCCACCTGACCAAAGTAGCTGGGTTCGGTGGTGACATCCTCGATCACGCGTGGTTCGCCGTGCTGAAATATCCACCCGGCAATGCTGCCTTCGATGGGAATGATGATTGATTCTGTCTGATCCGGATTCAGGTTTGATGTGACTTCAAAACGCAGCGCCCCCACCTGTGAATCGTAGAGCATAATGGACGACGCTTCGGTGTCTGTCAGTTGTTCGGCTCCGGCGGTAATCTTGCGCAGGAGTTCGGTCAGGTCAAGCGTGGAGGTTAACTGCTGACTGATTTCGATCAGATATTCATAATGGGACAGCAGCGATTGCGGGTCTCGTGTTTCGGCACTCATCTCAACGTCTCCAGAAGGCGCATGATTATGGCAATAAGGTGAGTGTTATGGTCATCCCTTAGCCCATTTGTGATACTGAAATGGCAGAGACGTTCAACCTTGTTCCCTTGAACGGGTGCCAGCCCCTTGCGTTCCTGATCAAATTTACATTATTGGTTGGCTGTACAGCATTTGGATTGAATGCGATACCGATCTGCCAATGGATAACGAAAACTCACTGTATTATAAGCATGATACGCAAGCCTGGGAGCAGACGCAAATTGACTGACCACCGGTTGGTTAAAAAGATGGTTGCTGTCAGGTGTAGCCAGCAATCGCAGATGCAACATGGTCAGGTGAGCAAGCGGCTACCAGCCATTGCCCGTGTGCGCGTATTAAGATCTTCCGTGAGCTTTACGATCTGGTTGGACACAATGGCATTGGGCTGAAGCATCGTCATCGGCGTCGTGGTCCTGGCGGCTTCTTGGGCAAGGTCCGGCGCATCCGTGATGACTGCCCGTAATTCTCTGCCAAGCGTTTGTTCGATCTCGCTCCAGGGCAGGTTGTGGGGTGTGCGGTTGACGGCCACGACATGAATCCGGTCCGTCAGGCTTGTGGTATCTTCCAGTTCCTGAATCAACTCTCTTGCCATCGCCAGAGTGATACGAAATGGATCAACCACCAGAACGATCTGATCCATTTCATGCTGTAGATGCTGAACGGTGGCGTTATACTGGCTGCCCAGATCGACGATGACATGGTGGGAGAGCAAACGCAAGTTGCTGATCACTGCTGCTGCGGCTTCCTGCGCGAATTGAAGCTGGGCTTCCTGGGGGTTGATGGATGACAGCAGCGCCCGGATGTTCGACGCATGGGTGTAGAGTTCTTTTTCCAGCGTAGCGGGCGTAATATCGGCGACTGGCTTCGTCAATACGTTGGCCAGCGACGCTGTGTGCGGCATCCCCAACAACAGGCTAAGGCTGCCGGACCCCAGTCGAAAATCTGCCACGATGGGTGTTTCACCACCGAGGACCAGCGCGGCTGTGGCGTTGAGCGCCAGGGTGGTTGTGCCAACCCCGCCCTTCGCGCCGATAAAACCCATCGTCATGCCGCGTGACGGCACCTGACTCCGCTGACCGGCGCTGCGGGCCAGGATGGCTTTGACGCGTGACGCCAATTCTGCCGGATGCGTGGGCTTGGTCAGGTAATCATCAGCGCCAGCCTCGAAGCCAGCGACCTTATCGTCTACCAACGTTTTCGCGGTGAACATGATGATCGGAATGCCGCGTGTTGCCTGGTTGGCGCGCAGTCTGCGACAGACTTCGTAACCATCCATGTCTGGCATCATGACATCAAGAATGATCAAATCTGGGCGGTCTGTACCCGCCTTGCTTAACGCCTGCATCCCGGCGTTGGCGGCCATGACTTCGTAGCCATGTCGTTGAAGCATCAGACCAATGAGTTTTAAACTATCAATATCGTCATCGACGATAAGAATTTTTTCCGACATTGTGCGCCACGCCCGGGTAAATGCTATCTCTTGATTTTTCACAGTCTAGCATGAAAGAATCTGCACTGCAACTCAAGTATCTGTCGCTATGGGGACAACGCCGAGAAAACCCTCGCGTATGATGCTGTCAGGAGTATAATGTTGAGCGCGACAGAAACAGAAGATGTAATGAGGTTCTGTATTGCGCTATAAGATTTGTCCGATTTGCAACACACCAGCCCCAGAGCAGGCCAAGGAATGCAGCGCTTGTGGTGCCAGCCTGCAAGGTGTTGCTGTTATTGATCAATACGAGCAATCCAGCAGCACGCAGCCAAAGAACTACGATTTTCATTATGGCGAAACGGACCTCGTCGAAAGTCAACTGAAATGGCGGGGTGGCTCCTATATTCTTGGGGGAACGTTGCTGCTCGCTGTCCTGGTCTGTGGTGGCGTCACGCTGTTTGGTGCTTCCCGCCTGATGGCATTTCTTGGTGTTGGGACTTCTGTGGAGAGCATCACGACACAGACCGTGGTGGCGACGATGGAGAATGCGGTTGACCTGGTGACAAATACCGTACAGCCCACTCTGTTTTTGCCGACGGTGACGGCTGATGCGCCGCCGACGCGCACGGTAACACCTTCACCCGCACCGACCGAAACGCCGGGGCCCTGTATGCAGCAAGTTCAGTCCGGGGACAGCCTGATTGCGCTGGTATCCCGGTGTGGTCACAAAGACCTGGATGTGATTGATCTGGTTCTTGATTTGAATAATTTAAGCTCAGCCGAAGTCATTCAGGTTGGGCAAACGCTGGAAATTCCCTGGCCGACAGCGACGCCAGGCCCAAATCTGGAAGTAACCGAGGGCGTAGAACCGGCGGGCGATGAAGCAAGTTCAGCTGCGGCTGTTGTCGCGGTGGCGGATGAAGACTTTACCGGGATTATCGCTGTGCCCACTGCGACCCTGCAACCGGGCGTGATGTGGCATCGGATTGTGCGAAACGAAAATGTCATTTCAATCGCGTTTCAATATGGCGCGAATGTCAAAATTCTTTCGGAGTTAAACCCGGAAATTGCGTTTTCGCAGTGTGACTTTGGCGAGTTTGGTGGCGGCCCGTCATGTGTGGTCAACCTGATTGAGGGCCAGCAGATACGCGTGCCTGCACCGACACCCACACCTACGTTGTCGGTAACCCCTTCTGGCAGCGAAACACCCACACCAACCGCTACGCCAACGTTCAATGCGCCGAGTGCGCGCAGTCCGGGTGACCGCGCTTTATTTCGCCGGCAGGAACTGGTGACCCTGCGCTGGGCTGCTTCGGCCTCGCTGGCTGAGGGACAGGTTTATCGGGTTGATGTTGAGGACATTACCACATCAACGTCTTATTCAATGGATACCACTGAACTCTTTCTGATTGTGCCAGTTGAGTGGCAGGGGCGCGACAGCCGACGACATGAGTATCGCTGGACGGTAAGCGTCGTCGATGCCGATGTGCCCAATGACCCACATTACACTACTGAACCGCGCATCTTTGTCTGGGAAGGGACAGCAGAGGAATAGAGATGATATATCGACTCATTCTCGGTGGGCTGCTGGTGGCGGCGCTGGCAGCATGTAATTTTGCCCCTTCACCCCAAGGTGACGCCAGCCCAACGGTAGAACAGATACCACTGACTCAGGCGCTAAGCCCGTCTCCTTCACCATCCCCCACAGACCCGGAGACAGTGCCGACTGAACCGCTGGTGGAAACGGCGACGCCGACGGCTACGCCGGGACCGCCTACCATGCCGCCGACGGCCACTCCAACACCGGGACCATATGAGCACGTGATCCAACAGGGGGAAACGCTGGGGTATATCATTCAGTTGTACGGCTATCGAGATTTTGGTGTTATCAGTGAAGTCGTGGCACTGAACGAAAACATTCGCGATGCCGATTCGCTGCCGGGGGCGGGGGCGACCATCCTTATTCCACGTCAGACCGCGACCCCCACACCGGAAGATTTCACGCCCGCACCGGATATTGCGCAGGTTCTGGGGAATGGTGTTGCGCCTACCTCGCCGGCAACCGGGCTGAACATTGATGCGCCCATTATTGAACATACGATTGTTGAAGGCCAGACCGTTGTTGATATTGCGGTGAATTATCACACCACGCTGGAGGTTCTGGCAGTTTTGAACCCGGATATTTCATTTGCGGGGTGTAACTTCGAGGTGCAGAGTGGTGGCCCGAATTGTGGCCCGCTGCTGCGTGTGGGGCAGGTGATGATGGTACCGGCACCGACGCCAACCCCAACGCTTTCGCCGACTCCTTCCGGTAATGAAACACCCACCGCTACGCCTACCTATGCGGCTCCGATAGTGATTTCACCGCCGCAGGGCGGCAACGTGCCTCCGAGTGTGTTTTTGCTGGAGTGGGTGAGTGTGGGGGTGCTGCGACCTGATGAAGTGTATCTGGTTCAGGTGAGCGATACGACCAGCGGCGAGGTCTTCAACGACATTACCCGTAGTACGTCGATCTTGCTGCCAGAGTCGATGATCCCTACCGATGGGCAGGTCCATATCATCAACTGGACCGTGACCGTTGCCAAACCAAACGAAGCAGGTGTCTACCGCGTGATAAGCGGTGCGCCGGAAATACGACGTTTTAACTGGTTGAGTCGCTGATTTTTACTTGCGTCCAAATTCGCGCGCGAGCTGGTCGCTGGTCATGTGCAGCATGGTCGGGCGGCCATGCGGGCAGGTGAGCGGTGATTGCGTGCGTTCGAGCTGACGAATAATGGCCTGCATTTCTTCAAGGCTGAGGATGGTCCCGGCTTTGACGGCGGCCTGTTTGCAGACACGCTGGACGATCTTCTCCTCAATAGAGGCCTGCCCAGGTGTTTTGTCCTGTTCCAACTCTTCGAGAATGCCAGCCACGACTTCAACGGGATCTTTATCGGCCAGCATGGCAGGGATACTGCGAATAAGGAATGTGTTCTGACCGAAGACTTCGAGGTCGAAGCCGGTGGCTTGCAAGGCCTCCAGATTTGACTCAATCAAGCGGGCTTCGGGTGCGGGTAGTTCAATCGTCTGAGCAGAAAGCGTATACTGCGCCTGCTGCTGGTGGCTGGCGTGTTCAGCCATGAATTGTTCATACAGAATGCGCTCGTGGGCCGCGTGCTGGTCGATGAGATACATGCCTGCCGGACCTTCCGCCACAATGTAGCTGGCACCGACCTGACCCACCACACGCAGCAGGGGGAGGGTTCTGGGGCGGCGGGGCGCTTCTGGCCCGGTCGGGATTGATTCTAAATCATCGCTGTTCTGGTGAGACTGCACACGCTCGTACTGGTGCGGAAACCAGCCGGGTGAATCCAGATCGAGGTCCATGCCTATTTGCTGATTGCCAGGAGACTGGTCGGGCAGGATAAAGCCTTGCCGGTGGCTGTAGGCTGGTGCCTGTGCCATGTCGATCAAGGCGCGGCGGATGGTGCGCTGCACGATGGCAAAGACGTCGTTGGCGTTCTGAAAACGGACTTCGGCCTTGGTGGGGTGTACGTTGACATCGACTTCATCAGACGGCAATTCGATCATCACGATGCTGACCGGGAAACGCCCTTTCATCAGCAGGGTGTGATATGCCTGGATGACGGCATAGCTGAGGCTGGAATCCTGGACCCAGCGGCCATTGACGAACAACATGATTCTGGATCGGTCGGCCCGGTTGAGGCTGGGCAATGACGTGAACCCGCGCACCGTAATCGAGCCTCGACGATCTGTATCCGCACTGTCAAATTCGATCATGTCCCGAAAGGTGTCGACGCCCAGAGCCGTGACCATGACATCGGCAAGCTGACCGCTGCCACTGGACCGAAATGCCTCGCGGTTGTCCTGCTCAAGGATGAAACGCACATGCGGGTAGGCGATCGCATAGCGCGTCACGACCTGCGCGATCTGACGTTTTTCGGTGTTTTCGGCCTTCAGAAATTTGAGGCGGGCAGGGGTGTTATAAAACAGATTTTCCACACTCACGATGGTACCGGCTGGTGCACCAATGGTCTGACGCTGGAGGAGACTTCCACCTTCCAGTTGGATGCGTGTGCCCACGGTTTCAGCATCTGCCCGCGTAGTCATGGTCATTCGGCTGATGGAGGCAATGCTGGCGAGGGCTTCGCCACGAAAGCCAAGCGTTCTGATATGCGAGAGATCATCGGCGGATGTGAGCTTGCTGGTGGCATGCCGGGCAAAGGCCGTTTCGACCTCCGCAGCGGGAATACCCATGCCATCATCGCTGATGCGCATGAGGCGCCTGCCGCCACTATTTACCATGATGTGTACAGTCGATGCGTCGGCATCCAGCGCATTTTCGATCAGTTCTTTAATGACGGAAGCCGGTCGCTCGATGACTTCGCCAGCAGCGATTTGTGCGATGACATGATCTGCCAGAATTTGTATCGGCATGGCTTTTGATCCGGTCGTAAAAAGACCCCAATGGGCGGGGTAGTCCTGAAAGAACACGTATTCTATTATAGCCCGAATCGATGATGCGTCTACTCTGTGTCCTGCGCCCCAACGACATTGGCGCCTGAGAGGGGAATGCTCAGGTAGAAGGTGCTGCCCTGGCCTTCGGTGCTTTCGACCCACGCCCGACCCCCATGCCGCTGGGCGACGCTGCGTACGATAAACAGGCCAAGCCCGCTGCCTTTGACCTTCTTATGTTCTTCGCGTGCGATGCGGTGGTGGCGTTCGAACATGCGCTGCTGATTCTCCGGGCTGATCCCCAGGCCCGAATCCCGAACACTGATTCTCACTTCGGCGTCATCTGCGGTAACGTGTACGTTGATGGTGCCACCATTGGGTGTGTACTTGATAGCGTTATCAACCAGGTTGGTAATGGCGCGGTCCAGCATGTGTTTATCGGCATAGATGATGGGGACGTTGTCTGCAACTTCCCAGTCGACATGCAGATCCTGTTTTTCGGCGGGCACCAGATGATTGTCAACAACCTTTTTGATGATTTCGGTCAGGTCACAATGGGAGCGAGACAGTTCATAAAATCCGGTCTCCGGATCGTATCGCCCGGCATCCTGAATGTTCTCGACCAGGGCTGTCATCTGGGTGATACCGGACAGGATTTTGTCGACAAAGTGGGCCTGACGCTCATTGAGTTCCCCCACCAGTTGCAGGTCCAGCATATCTGCAAAACCCTGCATGGCTGTGAGTGGGGAGCGCAAATCGTGCGAGACAATGCGGGTAAATTCGGACTGATTACGGCTGAGCTTTTTGTATCGCGTGATGTTTTGCAGGGTAATAACCAGACCGGCGAAGCTGTTATCGTGATTGTGAACCATGCTGATACGCGGCAGATAGGTCTGTCCGTTGTGCGTACTCCACTCTCCTTGATGACGGTTATGTGTCTCTATCAGCGCCAGCAGTTCGTCTGATTGAATCATTGTGCTCAAGGGCTGGTTGCGGATAGTGTCCGCCTGCACCTGAAATAACGTCTCGGCAGCCGGGTTGATGTAGCTAATGCCCTGGTTCGGGTTGACGATGATGACCGGATCAACCGTGCTCTCGATCAAGGCTTCGACCTGGTGTTCTGCCTGCTGCTGCGCTGACTGAGCCGCAGCGTTTTTCGCCAGAAGTGCCAATACATCCAGCATAGAGGTGAACACATCGTCCGCTGCCAAGGCATCGGGTGATTCTGTATCGTCCAGCCAGAGTACGCCCATGGGTGCGGGCGTATTTGATGGGAAGGTCGCAGCGAGTGTGTACTGATGATTTATGCCAGAGCTTTGAGCTTTAGCGACTGAAGGGTTGATGTGAATGCCGGGTGACAGTGAGGCAGACGTCGTTTTTAGGGTATCAACTTGATCTGTCAAACTGCCGAATGCGGCAACCTTATTCAATGGCTCGAAGATCACACAGGCTGCACCCGACAGGGTGGGGAACAAGGTGGGTAAGGTCTGCATCATGTGCGTGAATTGCGACTCTGAAGCGGTGCCTGAAACGGCTTGACGCAAGAATTGCTGGATCAGAGTCTGAGGGTTGGTATTGACCGACATGTTTGCCTCGTCTTTCGAAGAGATGGCAATCTACGGGGGGTAGGAAATAGGTCCTGCGCCAGCCTGTACCATTGACGACTAAATTGACAGCCCGGTGCAGATCAATCACAATAACTCTAAGGTCATTATATAAGTGTTATATAGCATCAGCAAGTTCATTGAACAACGGTATTACAAATCAAGAACCTCAAATATTCAGATTGATTTGTTTGCTATAATGGGTTTTAGGGAATCTTGTATATGCTTGGTTGTGCCGGGATAAATGGTTACATGCCGGATAAACGCGTCATTGAGTATCATCTTTCACGGCTTCATGACCGAAGCCCCGCGGCCCGTATTAAGGCGATCCGCGAATTGGGTTTGCTGGGTGATCCTGCCACACTGGAGCCTTTGCAGGTTATCTTCAAGAATGACCCTGATGCGGAGGTGCGCAAAGCTGCACAGGATGCCGGGCGCGCCATTTTTCTGAAGCAACGCGAACAAAGCAGCGCAAGCTAGCAAATTCAAAAAGTGGAAAGCCCCCGCTGGTTAATGAGCAGGGGCTTTTTTGATGCCTTAACCGCACAACTGGGCGAGGCGTTCTGCCAGCTGCGCAGCGCCCGCCTGAAGATCGGCCAGAGTCTTGCGTTCGCGCTCCACCACATCCGGGTTCGCGCGGTTGACAAACTTCTCGTTGCCAAGCAGGTTTTCTGATCGCTGAATTTGCTGGGCCAGTTTTTCCTGTTCCTTTGCCAGCCGCTGACATTCGGCTTCCACGTCAACCATACCCGCTAATGGCAGATAGATCGTGGCATCGCTGACGATGACAGAGGCACTATTGTCGGGTGCTTCTGCATTGCTGCCCAGGATTTCGATGTTTTCGATATTGCACAGGCGCGCAAAGATGTAGCTGTATTGCTCCAGCTCCGTCTGATAACTGCCCGGCGCGATCAGGGCGGTGATACGCCGACCCGGATCCACATTGTATTCTGAGCGGACATTGCGGATGCCGCGCACCATCTCGATAAGCGCATTCATCTTTTCTTCAACGCTGTTATCGATCAGTTTTTCATCAGTTTCGGGCCATTTTGCCAGCATCAGCGTTTCGCCTTCGTGGGGAAGATACTGCCAAGCAGATTCTGTCACGAAGGGCATATACGGGTGCAGCAGACGCAGCGTTGTATCGAGCACGTAGACCAGCACGCGCTGAGCGCGTTCTTTTTCTGCTGGCGTGCCGGCATAAAGCGGATGTTTGCTGATCTCGATAAACCAATCGGCGTACTCGCTCCACAGAAAATCGTAGATTTGACGTCCCGGTTCACCAAACAGATAGCTGTCGAACAGACGCTGCGTGTTCTGAATCAGCGTGTTCAACCGGGACAATATCCAGCGTGAAGGCAGATCTAGCTCGTCAACCGGCGGCAGGCCCAACGGCAGGTCACCTTCGATATTGCTGGTCACAAAATTGGTCATCTGCCACAGTTTGTTGACAAAGCGCCAGTTGCCTTCAATCCGGTTTTCATCCAGGTTCACGTCGTTACCCGGCGTACCGCTGACCACCAGCGTAAAGCGCAGCGGGTCCGTGCCATACTTATCCATCAGTTCCAATGGGTCGATGACGTTGCCCAGTGTTTTACTAATCTTGCGCCCCTGGGCATCGCGGACGAGACCATGCAGATACACCGTGTGAAACGGCGGCTTGTCCGTGAACCACAGGCCCATCATGATCATGCGGGCCACCCAGAAGAAGATGATGTCGTAGCCAGTTTCCAGCACCGATGTCGGATAATAGCGCTCATAATCCGGCGTTTCTTCCGGCCAGCCAAGCGTGCTGAACGGCCATAAACCACTGCTGAACCACGTATCGAGAATGTCTTCTTCCGGTCGCCAGCCTTCGCCGGCGGGTGCTTCGCTGCCGACATAGAGTTCGCCATTTGGCCCATGCCATGCCGGGATGCGGTGACCCCACCAGAGCTGGCGGCTGATGCACCAGTCTTCGATATTTTCCATCCAGTTGAAGAACACCTTTTCAAAGCGTTCGGGCACGATCTTGACGCTGCCATCGCGCACGGCTGCCATCGCTTTGTCGGCCAGCGGCTGAATCTTCAGGAACCACTGGGTACTCATCAGCGGTTCGATGATTTCGCCACCGCGCTGGCTGCGCGGCACGGTGTGCATGATGTCGGCCACCTTGATGGTCAGGCCCGCCGCTTCCATATCCGCCCACAGATTTTTGCGGCATTCAAAACGATCCTGCCCGGCATAGGGGCCGGCACTCTCGTTCATGGTCGCATCACGGTTCATGATGCTGATGATCGGCAGGTTGTGGCGCTGGCCGATTTCATAGTCGTTCGGGTCGTGGCCGGGCGTCACTTTCAGCGCACCAGTGCCCACCTCGCGATCCACATATTCATCGGCAATGATGGGGATTTCGCGGTTCAGAATCGGGACAAGTGCAGACTGACCGATCAGATGTTTGTAGCGGTCATCTTCCGGGTGAACGGCAACCGCTGTATCGCCCAGAATGGTTTCGGGGCGGGTGGTGGCAACCGGGATATGGTCGCCATCTTTGACCGGGTATTTGAAGTAGTACATCTTACCCGCTTCTTCTTCGCGCTCCACCTCGATGTCGGACACCGCCGTCTGAAGGCCGGGACTCCAGTTCACCAGCCGGGGACCACGATAAATCAACCCCTGCTTGTACAGTTCCAGGAACACGTACTCAACGGCATCAGACAGCCCCTCGTCCATGGTAAACCGTTCACGGTCCCAGTCGCAGGTAGCGCCCAGGCGGCGAAGCTGGTGGATAATCGTGCCGCCGTATTTTTCCTTCCATTCCCAACTGCGCCGCAGGAATTCCTCACGGCCAATTTCGAAGCGTGTGGTGCCTTCGTCGGCCAGCATTTTCTCGACCTGTAGATGGGTGCCAATGCTGGCATGGTCGGTGCCGGGCACCCATAGGGCTGCCTTGCCACGCATGCGCTCGTAGCGAATCATAAGGTCTTCCAGGCTGGCAAACAGCGCATGGCCGATATGCAGGGCACCCGTCACATTGGGTGGGGGGATACTGATGACGAATGGTTCAGCATCTGGCGCGGCGACCTCCGGCTTGAACCAGCCATTTTCCTCCCACCACTGATAGAGTTGGGTTTCCGACTCGGCAAAGTCGAAATTCTTGGGCATCTGCTTTCGATTGGCTTGCTGCATCTTTCTCTCCTTATCCCGCCCCCAGGGGCTTGCGTGCAACTAAGACACGTTCTGATCGATCTGGCTGATCGGAAATTTCATCGAACCCCGCTTCGAGCAGGGCTACCTTAACTTCATCGGTCGACAGTGGCCGAAAGATGACCTGCCGCCTGGTGGTGTCGTAGTCATCGTCCTTGCCCTGTACGATGTACAAATTTTGTGTGGCGATTACGGGCGGCCCTTCCTGCCATTCCCAGATGTCGAATGTGATGAACTCGCGGTCATCATCGAGTGTGTGGGTGAAGCCGGGGATGAACCGCGGCCTAGCTTCCATAAATGGGCCGAAATCGCGCATGCCGATGACCAGTACGCCACCGGGCCGCAGTAGTTCGTAAAACGTGTGCAGCGTGAGTTCAATTTCATCATCGGTCAGCAAGTGGGGCAGGGCGTTCCCCTTGGTGACAACGGCATCAAATGGGCCAGAAACCACGTCTTCAAGGCTGATAAAATCGGCACGATGAAATTCAAGTTCACCGCGCAGTTCAAACTGAGCAGCAATTTCCTGAGCCTTACGCAGCATGCCGGGGCTGGGGTCTGTGGCGACAACCTGAAAGCCCAGCTGTGCCAGGGCGATGGCCTGTGTGCCTGCGCCGCAGGAGGGGTCGAGAACACGCGTAACACCCTTGTTGCGAAAGATTGCGCGCAGCCCTAAGCCTTCGCGTTCGAGCTGAGTCTGCCAGTCGCGATAGAACAGAGGATAATATTCGGCAATGGCGTCATAGAAGTGAGTGGTGTCGTTGCTTGTTGTCATGCACTCTGTACCTTTAAAACAAAAAGTCCCTTCATCACACAAGGACGAAAGGATAGCTTCCGCGGTACCACCTTGTTTCATCACTGTTTCCAGTGACACACTCTTACGCGATAACGGGCGTTCCCGACCAGACTTACTGTGCACCTGGGGTGTCTGTCTTCAGTCTGGTAACTCGCGGGCGACCTTCAACAAATGTTCACGTGCAGGCTTTCAGCCGGTGACCTGCACTCTCTGGCAGTGAGGAGATTTGTCTACTCTTCCCGGTCAACATCTCTGGCGGCAGTATAGCATGTCTGCGAAACGGGCGTCAATGCCCTAAGTGTTAGGGGAGTGGAGCATATTGCGGATGCGGTCGGCCAGTAAATCAATGGCGACTGTGTTGAAGCCCCCCTCCGGCACAATGATGTCGGCGTAACGCTTGCTGGGTTCGACAAGCTGAAGGTGCATGGGCCGAACTGTCTTCAGATACTGGTCGATCACCGAATCGACGGTGCGCCCGCGTTCGGTGATGTCGCGTTGCAAGCGCCGGATGAAGCGGACATCGGCATCGGTATCGACAAATATTTTGACATCAAACAGCGGGACCAGCTCCGGCTCGGCAAAAATCAGGATTCCTTCTACCAGAATAATTGGCTGTGGGCCGATGGTACGCGTCTGGGGCAGGCGCTTGTGTTCACGGAAGTCATATATCGGGACTTCCGTCGATTTGCCTTCCTGAAGTTCCTTGATGTTGGCAATCATCAAGTGCGTATCCAGCGACTCCGGATGATCGAAGTTGCGGATGCGGCGCTCGTGCAGCGGGATGTGGTTGATGTCCTTGTAGTAGGTATCATGCGGGAGATAGGCAATATGATGTTCGCCAATGCGGGTGAGCAGTGCATTGGAGATAGTCGTTTTGCCGGAGCCTGTGCCCCCAGCAACCCCGATTGTGACCGGACGCTGTATCTCGGTCATGATGACCTCCACCTGGGATTCAACAAAAATGCCCGCCAGACAAGACGTCTACGGGCTGGATAGCCACCCGAGGGACTTGAACCCTCAACCTCACGCTTACGAAGCGTATGCTCTGCCATTGAGCTAGGGTGGCAATCTGGTCGCATTATAGCAGGCGACCATTGTCCAGGCAAGTCTTTTGTCCTGCGATTCACTAATGCCGGAAGTGCCGTGTCCCGGTGAAAATCATGGCCACGTTGGCTTTGTTGGCGGCCTCGATGACTTCAGAGTCGCGGATCGACCCGCCGGGCTGAATAACAGCGGTGACACCCGCCTCAATTGCGGCTTCGATCCCATCGGCAAACGGAAAGAATGCGTCAGAAGCAAGAGCCGCCCCGGCAGCATTTTCACCTGCTTTGGTCACCGCCAGTTTCACGGCATCGACACGGCTGGGCAGACCGCCGCCAACGCCGACAATATGATCGGATTGCGCGATGACGATGGCGTTGGATTTGACGTGCTGAACTGCTTTCCAGGCGTACTGCATGGCGGCATATTCTTCTGGGGTGGGTTTACGCTCGGTTACGGTCTTGAAGGCGGTGCCTTCCGGGTCGCCCATATCGGGCCGTTGAACGAGCATGCCTCCTTGAACGGTACGTACTTCGTAACCCAGTCCATCAAACGGGTGTGGCATCTGGACCAGACGGCAGTTCTTGCGTTTTTCTGACAGGATGCTGAGAGCATCATCTGTGAAGCCCGGAGCCGCGATTGCTTCGGTAAATACAGAGCCGAGCGCCTCGATAAATGGCTCATCGACCTCTCGATTGACAGCGACAACGCCACCATAAGCGGAGACGGGATCGCCTGAGAGTGCCATTGGGTAAGCTTCGGTGAGGGTTGCTGCACTGGCAATGCCAATTGGCGTCAGATGTTTGACGATGACGACTGTCGGTTCTTCAAAGCTGCTGACGGCGCGCCAGGCCGCATCGAGGTCAAGGTAATTGTTGTAGGAAAGCTGTTTCTGGCCACCCACAAACTGGCCGCCTAATGGGCCTGTACCGCTGGTTCGGCTGTAGAACGCCCCGGCCTGATGCGGGTTTTCGCCATAGCGCAGGGTTTCAATCTGATGCAGGCCGAGCGACAGGCGCTGCGGCAAGTTGTCTGCTTCCAGGCTGGGAGCAAAATCCGTACTGAGATAGGCATGGATGGCGGTATCGTAATCGCGCGTATGGGCAAATGCCTTGACTGCCAGCTTCCGCCGAGTCGCCAGCTCAACCTCGGCATTGGCCTTGAGTTCGGCTGTTATATTCGCATAGTCATTAGGATCACAGACAGATACAACATGGAAAAAGTTCTTGGCGGCTGCTCTGAGCAATGTCACGCCGCCAATGTCGATCTGTTCGATTGCGTCCTGAAGGGTGACTCCTTTTTTGGCGACCGTCTGCTGAAAGGGATACAGGTTGCAGATGACCATATTGATTGGCGCAAAACCCTGTTCAGCAAGGGCGGCGATATCGTCTTCGGTGTTGCGGGCCAGGATGCCAGCATGAATTGCCGGATGCAGTGTTTTGACGCGACCGCCTAACATCTCCGGAACGCCCGTAACCTGGGTAATCGAGGTAACGGGCAATCCGCCTTCGCTGAGGGCCTTACCCGTGCCACCGCTGGCAACGAGATCCCATCCCAGTTCAACGAGGGCAGAGGCAAATTCTATAAGACCGGTACGGTCATAAACACTGAGCAGCGCACGGGGCATGATTGAGAGTCCTTTGTCGATCCAGTGAATAGCAGGGGGATTATAACGCCTCGCTTTTGAGTGTGCATTACCAATTCAAAAACGGGAAGGTTGTTAAACTTTCATAAGAAATCCATGTTTATTGTAAAAAATTTCACAAACTGATATATACTAGTGATAAATGTCACAAATGAAGGGGGTATATCGTCATGACTGCGCAGAAGGCACGTGTCATCATTATCGGCGCCGGGTTCGGTGGGCTCAACGCTGCCCAGACGCTGGCAGGGCAGGCGGTCGATGTGTTGGTGATTGACCGCAACAACTTCCACACATTTACGCCATTACTGTATCAGGTGGCAACAAGTGGACTTGACCCCAGCGAAGTGGTCTACCCGGTTCGTCAAATCTTGCAGAAAGCATCCAATATCGACTTTCTGATGGGGGAGGTGGTCAGCATTGATCATACGGCGCAGCAGGTGCAGGTTCGAACGCGCGCGGGGGAGCGAACCGAGCCCTACGATTACCTCATCATCGCGGCAGGGAGTGTCACGCAGTATTATGGCAACGAGGCTATTGCCCGAAATGCCTTTGGCCTAAAAGACCTGAAGGATGCCGTTGTGCTGCGTAATCATATTCTGTCGCAATTTGAACAGGCGGCATGGACCGACGATATTGACCACAAGCGGGCTTTGACGACGATGGTAGTTGTCGGCGGTGGACCAACGGGCATCGAAACGGCAGGCGCCTTGCATGAGCTGTATCACTATGTTTTGCGGCATGAGTATCCTGAGATGAATGATCTGACGCCGCACGTGATTCTGGTAGAGGCTTCGGATCGCCTGCTGGCAGCTTTCCCCGCACCGTTACGCGACTCTGCCCGTCAGCAGTTAGAATCGCTGGGTGTGGAGATTGTGCTCGGCAGCGCGGTTGAACATGTGGATGCAGGGATCATCCGGCTGGCGAATGGTCGCGTCATTCCGGCTCATACGGTGGTCTGGTCAACAGGCGTTGCCGGTTCGCCGCTGGGCAGGATGCTGGATGTGCCGCTGGCACTTGGGGGTCGTGTTCCGGTTCTGGATACACTCGAAGTGCACGGCCGTGAGCATATCTATGTAGTCGGGGACCTCGCCTATCTGGAAGACGAAAGTGGAACACCGTATCCGCAGGTCGCTCAGGTTGCGATTCAGCAAGGAAAGCGCGCTGCACACAATGTGCTGAGGCGAACTGAGAATGCCGCTGAAAATGCTTTCCAATACCGCGATCTAGGCATTATGGCAACCGTTGGGCGCAGCCGGGCCGTTGCATGGCTGGGGAACCGCGTGCCACTGACCGGGTTTATCGCGTGGGTGGTATGGCTTGGTTTGCACCTGGTCTGGCTGATCGGTTTTCGTAACCGAGCCAGCGTGCTGGTGGGGTGGATCTGGAATTACCTGACGTATGATCGCTCGGTGCGGATCATTCTCGAAAATACCACACGCCATATACCGGCGAATCTGCCCGAAACCCAATAGTGTGGGTCATCAGTCTGGTGGGGGAGCAGTTCAAACACTGCTCTCCTTTGATGTCGCTGAGCAAAGTGGTAAACTTTTGAATTGTGCGAAGTGGTTGTCATTCGATAGAATAGCTACATTCAGTTATTGGGCAATCCACCTGAGGTTGATTCATGGATATTACGGAACAAATCCTTCAAAACCGCGATACAAAGGCCCTGCCTCATCTTGAGCAGTATGCACCGGTGTGGCTGGTTGACCAGAAGATTTTCCCGGACGACGAAGCCGTTCAGTTTAATGTTATCTTCCAGCACCATCTGTATGGTTGGGTAAACCGCCGCTATCGCTATGATTCTTTTAACGACGTGCTGTATCACAAAGGTCAGAATCTGGCGACCGAAGATGAAGTTTACGCACTTCAGCAACAGGAACCCTGGATTGTGGCTGATGTTGCGGACATACCTAATGCTTATGGCGGCTAAAGCTGGGATTTGCGGTCAGGTCTTCGAAAACATCAAGTAATTGATCAGCAATCGTTGACCAGGTGTATTGTTGTGCGATTGATGTTGCGGCGGTACGCATCTTGGCGAGCTGCTGTGGATTTCGCAGTAATGTGATCATCCGCTGCGCCAATGCCGCCGCATCACGCACAGGAATCAGAAAACCGGTTTCGCCTTCCCGTACCAGAAACGCCAGCCCGCCGACTTCGGATGCAATGACAGGCGTCCCCGTCGCCATTGCTTCGAGTGCGACCATGCCAAATGATTCATAATCCGATGGCATGACCACCGCCGAAGCTGCCGCGTAATAATCCGGCAGCTGCCACTGCTCCCGCGCCCCGGCAAATTCGACATGATCCACCAGTTTCAAGGCGTTTACCCGCGCCCGAAGTCCCGCCAGTTCAACGTCCTGGGGGTCGGCTGGGTTGCCGCCAACAATGATAAACTTCATACCAGCGTAGAGTTGGGGCTGATGTTCACGAAGCAGGGCGAGAGCATCAATCGCCGTATCCACACCCTTCAACCGTTCAATGCGCCCAACGAATAACAAGACATGTGTTTCAGCAGGGATCGACAGCCGTTGTTTGGCTTCCTGTTCGGGGATCGGATAAAATTGGTTCAGATCGACGCCGGGTGAAACAATAGCGATTTTGCGACGGCTGGCGCGGTAGAGCCAACGCAATTGCGTATACTCCGCCGGTGTAGCAGCAATGATTCGATCTGCCCACTGAATGATCTGGGTTTCGACGTTGACGCGCTGGTTGGATGACGTCGAGTCAGTCGCGATGCGATTCTTCATATGCCCCAGCGTATGAAACATTTGCACAAAGGGGATGCCCCAGACTGCTTTCAGGCGATTGGCTACCCAGCCGCTGAGCCAGTAATGGCTGTAGATGAGGTCATAAGCCATGTTATGGCGCGTCGCAAACGCGATCACACCGGACGTAAATTCTGGCAGGTGCGGGAAAATCTCGTCGGGGCTGAGGGGTTGCAGGCCACCGGCAGTGATTGGGATGACTCGTATACCATTGCCGAGTGATTCATCAAATATGGCAGTATCGGACGGGAGGCGCCGGGTGTAGATGTCGACCTGTAAGTCGCGCCTTCCAAATTCCCGCGCTAACTGCTGGATGTAGACATTCATGCCGCCGGTCTTTTTGCCGCCCATCGCCGCTAATGGACTGGCATGAACGCTGATTAAAGCGATACGCAGTGTCGACATAGACCTAGTTTCCTGTGTACCTCGCGTTGAGGTTCAGCACGGCAATGTCTTTGCCACCCATGTGATACTTGTAGGTTTCGTTGCCCTGAAGGAAATCAAATACCCTGTGTTTGGTTTCAATCGCATGTTGGATAATGAATGCCAGCAAGACTATACCCGGGCTGAGGTGACCGTGACTTTCAGGGTTAAGCCCGGAATTGTAGACCAGAATCTGCTGATTGTAGTCAAAGTTGAAATAGGCTGCTGCGCGTTCGCCCTCAACCGTCAGGAAACAGAGGTGAAGCCAGCCACACTGCTGCATGACCGCCGCAATGCTTTTGAAAAATGTCACATTCTGCGGGTCGGATAAAAACCGGGCTTTATCCGGATCACTGCTCGCCATCAGCTCCAGAAACTGCTGCATGGCCTCTTCGATGTCGTCATCCTGCCCAACAATGTACCAGTCGATACCGCTGTTTTCCCCGTGCGCCCGGCGAAATTTACGCCGCAGTTCATGCCGCTGTTTTTTGTCGAGCATGGCAAGATAGTCCGACCAGCTTTCCGGCAGTTCGACGACCGGACAAACATCCTCCGGTTCCAGCTCTGTCGTAAAACCATGCTTCTCTAACGCCGATGGAAAATTGCTGTGGCTGATTGAATGTTCAGAGATGTTACACAATTGAATTTCATCGAAACGATCGTGGTTTTCGGCAAGGAAACCTGCGAACTGATCGAGGACGGCATCAACATGATCTGCATCGACAATCAGGTCCAGGTAATCGGTAACCTCTTTGCAGCCGATGGTTGCAACAAAACGCTTCTGATCCTCGGTTGTCCCAATGAACCAGGGTGCCAGACCAATCAGCTGATCCGCATCGGTACGGCAGGTGATCACCCACAGATCGCCGGGTTGATAGGCCTGCCACCAGGTTGATTGCCATTCCCAGGTATTAAATATCTGATTGGCGGTGCTGCGCTCAACCAGCTTGTTCCACTCCGGTGCCAGTTCAGTGAATAAGTCGGGTTGACTATGAATTTCGAGCTTCAACAGAATCTGATTCCTTTTTTGGGTTACATACGTGACCGGGTAAGCATGACCAATAGATTATAGACGGCGCATACGTCACTGACAATTTGGTATGTATCCAATTGTCATTTTGGATCTATATGGCATTGCAATGGTTATTTCAGGAAATTATAGATGAGCACACCGGGTGTTCGCACCCGTCAGGTGACTGTTTTTGTGCGCTGGTCATAAGGTCCGGCATAAAAAATGGGCTGCCCATTTGTATTAGTGGGACAGCCCATTATTATGTCAGTTGTTTGGCGAATGCCTATGCAGTAGCTTTCTTTTCGCGTGCTGCCTTGTATTCGTAGGCAATCGACTTCTTGGTATTGGCATCGAACAGGTGCAGATTGTCGATGTTGACGACCGTGCTCAGCGGTTCACCAATGGCGGCGCTGGTGCGCGGGTCAACACGGGCGGTAAAGGTGACGCCCTTTTCAGTCAGGTACAGGACGACTTCATTACCCATTTGCTCCACGACATCGACCATCGCTTCGAGCGGCGAGGGGGTGATGCCAGGCGGTGTGAAGTTTACATCATGGATATCTTCGGGACGGATGCCCAGAATGACTTCTTTACCCGCATAGGGACGGAATGGTTCGGCATGGCGCGGGTCAATGGTGACTTTGAACGCGTGCGCGTCCACAACCAGGCTCTCGCCGTCAGCAGTGACATGAGCATCGAAGAAATTCATCGACGGGCTGCCGATGAAGCCACCGACAAACACATTGGCAGGATTGTTGTAGAGTGTGTTGGGCGTGTCAACCTGCTGAATTTCGCCTTCATTCAACACACAGATGCGGGTCCCCATCGTCATGGCTTCTACCTGATCGTGGGTCACATAAATGAAGGTGGTACCAAGCCGCTGATGGAGCTTGGCAATTTCCGCGCGGGACTGTACACGCAATTTGGCGTCGAGGTTGGACAGCGGTTCATCCAGAAGGAAAACGGCTGGCTCACGCACGATGGCACGACCCACCGCAACGCGCTGGCGCTGACCACCGGACAGTTGACGCGGGCGACGGTCGAGCAGGTTAATGCCCTTGGCCTCATCAACCAGACCCAGGCTGCGGGCGGCTTCGTTGACGCGACGATCAATTTCGTGTTTTGGTGTTTTACGCAGGCGCAGACCAAAAGCCATGTTGTCATAGACGGTCATATGCGGATACAGCGCGTAACTTTGGAACACCATGGCAACGTCACGGTCTTTCGGGGCCACATTGTTGACAACACGGTCACCAATCAGGATTTCACCTGATGTCACTTCTTCCAACCCGGCTAGCATACGCAGGCTGGTTGACTTGCCACAGCCCGATGGGCCTACAAAGACCAAAAATTCTTTGTCTTCGACGTGCAAGTTCATATCTTTGATGACAACTGTGTTGCCAAAACTCTTATGAACGTTTCTATAGGTCACACTTGCCACTGGAATTCCTCCATCATCGTTAGGCAGCTTCTGAAAGAATAGTAATTTAGGTGCTAATTATAGAATCTGCACAAGAATATTGCATGTTGCAAATTCCTGTTTTTCTAAGCAGGGATTATAATTACTTCTTTGGATTTTGCAAAAATTCACTCAATCGAATATGAGGATCCATGGCTCAAAACGTCAATGCGGAAATTATCAGTATTGGAACCGAGATTTTGCTGGGCGAAATCACCGATACCAATTCGGTCTATATCGCCCGTTCGCTGCGCGATATCGGCGTGAATGTTTTTTATATGACCTCTGTGGGTGATAACGAGAATCGTATTACAGACGCGATCCAAAGCGCACTGAGACGCGCGCAGATTGTCATCACGACCGGGGGGCTGGGGCCGACTGTCGATGATATGACGCGGCAGGGTGTGGCGAATGCGACGAACCGGGAACTCGTTTTCCATCAGGATTTGCTGGATAAGATCGCGGAACGTTTTTCCGGCTTCAGATCGGCGATGACAGAAAATAATCGACGGCAGGCCTATCTGCCTGATCAGGCTATCCTTATTGAAAATCCGGTCGGGACGGCACCCAGCTTTGTCGTCGAACATGAGGACTCCATTGTCATCAGCCTGCCCGGTGTGCCGCGCGAGATGAAATACCTGATGGTGGAACGCATCATACCGTTTTTGCAGAGCCGTTATCAGCTTGGCATTATCAAGGCACTCAACCTGCGTGCTGCAGGTATTGGCGAAAGTGCGCTGGATGACGTGATCGGTGCGGAGTTACTTGAAAATAACAATCCGACTGTCGGGTTGGCGGCACACAGTGGGGTCATCGATATACGCGTTACCGCCAAGGCGGATACGGAAGCCCTCGCTGATGAAATGATTGCAGAGGTTGCGACACTGCTGCGCGAGCGGGTTGGCTCCTACATATTTGGGACTGATCTCGACACGATCGAGGCCGCTTTGGTCGAGCGTTTACGGCAGCACGACGCATCCCTTGCAATTTGCGAGGCTGGCATAGGTGATCCGGTCAGCAGCCGATTTAAAGCTGTGCCTGAAAGCGACGGTTTGCTGGTGCGGCTGGATCAATACCAGTCTCCGCAGGACATCGAGGCTTCAACTGATTTGCGCGACCTGGCCCAACGGGTGGCTGAACGCATTAGCCTGGAGGCAGGTGCCACCGTTGGCATCGCTGTGTTGAGCAACCCGGAACAGAATCGCGATCAGGCGGATAGTGATGTCGGGACGGCAGTGGCGGTTTACCTGGACGGCCAGACGAGTTCGCGGGTTTATGGTTTTGGCGCACAGGCTGCGGAATCGCGTTTGTGGACCAGCACATGGGCGCTGTCGCGCGCCTGGCGGATGCTGGAAGAATAATGGCTGATCTGGCAACTCTGCTAGCCGACTGCGGGCTGATCCAGTTTGGACGTTTCGATCACCAACAACCCTACCAGCTTCATCTGGAACTGCTGCCATCCTACCCGGACGTTCTGGAACAAATCACGAAGCAAGCCGTGTCGCTGGTGGGGGAGGCGATTGATCATCTGGTTTGCATGCATGATGCGCTGCCTTTGGGCACAGCATTGAGTCTAAAAACAGAAATACCCCTGGTGTACAGCCGGGGTATTCTAGCTGGCGCACCGGTCGATAATCTGGTGGGTGCTTATGACATCGGGCATCCGGCTCTGCTGATTACCAACAGTCTCCGCGATGCAGATGGTATTGCCCAGATCGTCAGACAGGCGCATCAGGTTGGGCTCGAAATTAACCGCGTGCTGACGCTTGTCGATGAGGGCAATTCAGCCTATTCGGATTTGGAAACTGTCGCCATCCTACCGCTTTCAAACATACTGGATGCCCTGGAGGAATCAGGCAGCCTGCCTCCGGGTCATGGCCGGGTCGTGCGCGAGTGGCTCAGTCTTCATCACCAAGGCTGAGCAGGGCCATAAATGCTTCCTGGGGCACCTCGACCTGACCAATCATCTTCATCCGCTTTTTACCCTTTTTCTGCTTTTCCAGCAGCTTTTTCTTGCGGGTAATATCGCCACCGTAGCACTTTGCCAGCACGTCCTTGCGCAGCGCCTTGACGTTAGCACGTGAGATGACGCGCTTGCCGGTAGCGGCCTGAATGGGCACGGGGAACATCTGCTGCGGAATCAGGTCTTTCAGCTTGCTGACCAGCTTCTGCCCTTTGTGATAGGCATCATCACGGTGGACGATGAGCGCCAGTGCGTCGACGGGTTCGTTATTGACCAGCAGGTCTAGCTTGATCAGGTCGCCCGCGCGATATTCCTCAAACTGGTAGTCGAGGCTGGCATAACCCCGTGACACACTCTTGAGCCGGTCGTAAAAATCAACAATCAGTTCGGACAGCGGAATCTGATAGTGCAGGATGACCCGGGTGGCGTCGAGGTATTCGGTGGTAATGTATTCGCCACGCTTCTTGATACATAGATCCATGATCGGGCCGATAAAATCCTGCGGGCTGTAAATCTGGATTTTCATCCAGGGTTCGCGGATTTCTTCAACGACACTCTCGTCGGGCAGATGCGCCGGGCTGTCGATGGTCAGCATGGTACCGTCGCGCTTGATGATCTGATATTCCACGCTGGGAGCCGTCGCCAGAATGTCGAGATCGTATTCACGTTCGAGGCGCTCCTGAACGATCTCCATGTGGAACAGACCAAGGAAGCCCACGCGGAAGCCGAAATTGAGTGCCTGAGACGTTTCCGGCTCGTAGGTCAGCGATGCGTCGTTGAGTTGTAATTTCTCCATTGCATCGCGCAGGTCATCATAATCATCATTATCGGTTGGGTAGACGCCAGCGAAGACCATCGGTTTGACCTGGGCATAGCCGGGCAGGGGCGCGTCCGCTTTTTGCTGCGCAGCCGTGATGGTGTCACCAACGCGACACTCGCGGATCGTCTTGAGTCCTGTGGCGATGTAACCGACTTCACCAGCCGATAGCGTATCAATCGGTTTCATGTTTGGCGAAAAAACGCCAATTTCAATGGGTTCGAATGTGGTTCGGGTGGCCATCAGGTGCAGCAGGTCCTGCTTCTTGAAACTGCCATCGACGACACGGACATAGGCAATGACGCCCTTGTATGAGTCGTAGTGGGAATCAAACACCAGGGCTCGCAGCGGCGCGTTTTCATCGCCACCGGGCGGCGGCACATCCTGAATAACACGTTCCAGGACTTTTTCGATGCCCAGGCCGCTTTTGGCAGAGATGCGCAAGACATCTTCGGCTGCGATCCCCAGCAGGTCTTCCATCTCTTTTGAGACATCATCCGGCTGGGCTGCGGGCAGGTCAATCTTGTTCACGACCGGAATGATTTCGAGGTCCTGTTCCAATGCCAGATAAATATTGGACAGGGTTTGCGCCTCGATGCCCTGGCTGGCATCCACCACCAGAACCGCACCTTCGCATGCCTGGAGCGCCCGGCTGACCTCGTAGGTGAAATCAACATGACCGGGTGTGTCGATCAGATTGATGATGAATTGTTCGCCGTTCTGGGCCAGGTAATTCATGCGGACGGCTGACGCTTTGATGGTTACGCCGCGTTCGCGCTCCAGCTCCATGCCGTCAAGCAGCTGCTCCTGCATTTCCCGGTCAGACACAGTGTGGGTCTGTTGCAGCAGACGGTCTGCCAGTGTACTTTTACCATGATCAACATGGGCGATAATTGAAAAATTGCGGATATTTTCGCGTTTCATGGATTCATTGGGTGATGTCTAATCAGTGTGCCCATTATAAGGGCTTGCGGAACAGAAGTATATAGCGGACGGTCAGATTATTGCTTCGATGAGATCGGCAATTTCTATGGGTGGTGCAGCCGATTCGCTTGCCCAGCCCAGCCAGGCCAGAAACTCAATATTTCCGGCTGGCCCGGTGATGGGCGAACGGGTTAACCCATGCACTGCAAATGACTGTTCTACGGCGAAGGTCAGGATTTCAGACAAAACACGCCGGTGAATATCCGGGTCACGGACGACGCCACCTTTGCCGACATCCTTTTTACCGGCTTCAAACTGCGGTTTAATCAACGTGATGATATCGGCTTCATTGTCGAGCCAGTTCTTGACTACCGGCAGCAACAGCCGCAACGAGATAAATGATGCGTCAATGACCACCAGATCAACTTTTTCCGACAATTGCTCAACGTGCCGCGCATTGGTTCGCTCCATCACCACAACCCGGTCATCTTGCCGGAGGCCATAATCCAGTTGCCCGTAGCCGACATCAATGGCATAAACCCGTGCGGCTCCATTCTGGAGAAGACAGTCTGTGAAGCCGCCTGTACTGGCCCCGACATCGGCACAGATTCGATTCTCAACACGCAGTTGAAAATCAGCGAGGGCACCAGCCAGTTTTTCACCACCCCGGCTGACAAAGCGCGGCTTCCGTTTGAGTTCAACCTTTGCCTCTGATGACACGGGCATCCCGGGCTTGCTGGTGACCTGACCATCCACCATTACTTCCGCCGCCATGATCATTCCGCGTGCCTTTGCGCGGGTCGGGGCAAGGCCACGCTCAACCAGGACAATATCCAGCCGTTTACGTTCTGCCATCATCAACCTCGCGTCAAAGGGATAACCAGGTCAAGCGGGTTGGGCGTGTCGGGCAGCACTTCGAAGCCATCGGCAGTGATGGGCAGGTAGCCCTGTGCAGCGATGATCACGCTGTAGGGCGTTTCAAACTCCAGCAGGCGATCGAGATGGAAGAATCCATTGCGATCTGTCTGAGCTGTGGCGTAAATCTGATCCTGTCGCCATTCAAAATCGCCGACGGAATAATCTTCGGTAAGCAGCACGATGGAGATTTCCGGTATGCCCATGCCAGTTGCGGAGTCGTAGATTTGGCCGCGCAGTTGCAGCCCTTCGACCACTGCAAATCGATCAATCGGGAGCTGGCCGATGCCGACCTGAGCCGTTGTGCTGGCGAGGGGGACATTGTTGATGAGCAGGTCGAGATCATAGGTGCCATCGGGAATGCCATCCGTACTGTTGACCCGCACCAGATAGTTAATCCCGGAATCAACGTTACTCCATGGGGTTGTCTGCTCGAAGAATATGTTGTTGTCAACCGTTAGGCGTAAGGTCCACAACGTGCCCGGCGCAAGCTGCTGCCAGCCAAAGACACCGTAAAGCGTGTCAATCGAACTTGGGAAGCTGCTAACGGCGACAGCTGTGCTGGCTTCGGAGGGTGAACTGGCGGAGACAAAATGGACATCGGTGAATATTTCCGGGAACACGCCCAGTTGCGCACCGCCGATGATGAAGTCTGATGTCGCAGATAAACGCCCGTCAATGTAAAGTTCAAGCCGGTAGGTTCCGGGGGGCAGGCCACCGGGGTCTTCAATCTGGATGGTTTTCGCGCCGCTCGTCCCATCAATTTCTGACCAGTTGTTCTGGGTGCGGGCAAGTTCGGTGCCGTTGAAGTACCAGATCGCGGTCCATGGCGTGCCGACCTCGATGTTGCGAAAGATGAAACGGGCGTTGGCAATATTGCCGGCGGGCAGCACAAAGCCGTTGCCGAGTGGCGTACCCTGATTGTTGACGATACCGAAGACGATATTGCTAAACGTGGGGATCGGTTCTGCGGCGCCGCCAATGACCAACCGGGCATTCCCTGCCGTGCGTCCATCTGCGAACAAGGTGAAATCATAAACCCCGTTTGGCCACGTCTGGTCCTCGCTGCCGATATACCACAGCCCCCGTTCGCCACCACTCCAGCGCACCGGGGCCAGGCTGAATGTCTGGTTCGGGATACCATCGGTGGTGACGCGAAGCTCGTACACAGTCTCTGGGGTCATGTTGTCGTAGTCAAAGAAAAGGTAGAGACTGTTGCTGCCGGTTGGCAGTTGGCTGATGACCGTCGTCGGCATCCCGGCTTCATTGACCGATGGCGCGAAATACAAACGGCGAAAAGTTGGGCTGCCGCTGATTTGCGAGCGCGTCTGCGGTTGAGTCGGTGTGTCCACTGTCAGGCCAAGAGAGGCCGCGCGCAGTAACGGGCGTGCGTACGTGGCGGGGCGTAATGAATTGATAAAGGTGCCTGTGGGGATGCAATTGTCAATTGTGTTGACCAATCCATCGTTATTTGTGTCCTGGATCGGCAGGCAATTGACGCCGGTTTCCGGATTGCGGCTGGGGGCCGTGGTTGGGATACCGATCAGCTGACCCGCCTGATTATAGGCGCCGCCCCCGGTCATCGTGCCCGGTATCTCGGCTCTGGTGCGTATCCATGCTGGTCCTGTGCCGCTCGGTTCGAACGCCAAACCGCTGACTGTGCCGCGTTCGATGGCAACCGGGTCGTCGCCGATGCCAGGATAGCCCACAATAGAAATCGTGTCATCGAGGTTGATCTGGGTGGATTCGGCCAGTTCGACAAAGGGCAAAGCGAGCGCCCCTTCTTCGATGAGTCGCCCATCAAACTGCCGGTTGATCCGTAGTAATGCCAAGTCCAGACCCGCATTTACCTGTACGATTTCTGCCCTGTAGCGCGGGATTGGCGCTTCGCCCGCCTGCGCTGCAAAAGCAATGATGAGGACATCACCGGGGCAGGCTTCGTTACTTAGCGTGTTGTGGGCATTGGTCAGGACGAGACCAGACCGGTTGACGATTGTCCCGGAGCCGACACAGGTGACGAGCATATCGTCGCTAACAATCTGAGCCTGCATCACGAACACTGTTGCATCCCGAATGCGCTCAAGATCAAAGGTAGAATCCTGCGCCTGTGTTGATGTGTAGGTGAATGAAAGGGCGAAGGCAGCAAACAATAAAGTAATGTAACGCATCAAAATTCAATACTCCTCAGAAACCGTTCGAGGGTCGGGAAATTGGCATCAAATGTATTGGCGTCGGAGAGAAAGGACACAATAATCGCCTGACCACGCTCGATAATCAGCACATCAATGCCTTCAACGACAATCGGGATGGTTTGTAGAAATGGATTTGTCTGTGCAGCGACATACGAATAGGTCATAGCGCTAGTGGTGGTTCCGTCCGGCAGTACAAAAGGCGTCTCTGCAACGACATTATAGGCAGCCAACGTCTGGGCACGGGTTAGGGTCAGGGAATCGAAAATGTTGCGGGTGGTTGTTTCGGCACTCACAGGTCGAACCGCGACTTGAATGCGGGTTTTAAAACCATCGGCAATGACGTCGCTGACGCGAAAAATGTACTCGCCACTACCTTCCTGAAGGAGCCAGTTCTGCGGGTATTCTGCTGTGATGCCGGCCTGCGGGTTGACATACTGGGTTGTAGCGAAAAGGATGCTCTCTCGCAGATTAAAACCGATGAACAGACCTATTGCGGCAAAGATGAGCGCGAGATAGTGGCTCCAGCGCTGACGAAAAGTAAGCTGCGGCGTCGCGCGACCAATCTCGATAATTGTCATGTACTCAAACTTTCGGTTTCTTCAATTCGCAGTTCGGCCTCCTGCCGGTCTGCGACGTTAAATAAAAATGAAAACACATTGGCAAGCACGAACAGCAGGCCCGCCGCGAACAGAAAACCTCTGATGGGACTGGCGCTGCTGATAGGAAATTCGACACTAAGTCCCGCGTTGGTAAAACCGGCAATCAGGGGTAGGGCGACACCGGTTACAAACGCTGACAGTCCGATTGCGGCTGCCAGGATCAACGGGAAAGGGCGGCTATTCATGATCACTTCGGACAGCCCGTAGCCAATGATGATGGCGTTGCACATCAGGATGGCGACCTGATTAAAAAGATGCATGGCTGCGTTTGACGGGGCAACCGGCGCGGCCAGCGCGTATTGCAGGTTTGCCACGGTTGCATAGCCGACTGCACTGGCAATGCCATAGGCCACGCCATCGAGCCGGACACGGTACTGGTCGCTAGACACTGTATAACGCATGACCAGATAAATGGATATGGCCTGGACGATTCCGACAGTGAAGGTGTAACCCACGATGCGATTAATCGCGCTTTCGATGGATAGCCAGCGTTCTGGCTGAATGATGTCCTGAATGAAGGGTGTCGCAATCGCCTGGGCAACCAGCCCGGTGACTAAAGCCAGTGTGACCAAATTGCTGCGCGGCTGTACGGCTGAACGTTCTCGCCACCATGAAAAGGCAAGCCACAAGCCCATCGGGACCAGGGCTAGAACCACATTGATGGGCTGGTAGAGCTGGGTTGGGATGTTGACAAAGCGTGTCAGCAGATAGATAACAAGGACAACCGCAAAAAGAATGCTAATCTCGAATGTCAGGCTGGGCCAAACTCTGCGATACGGATAGATCTCCTCCTCTTCAGCAGGAGGTGTAATCAACCGTGAATTATATCGTGCCATTTCACCATACCTGTTCAGGCTTATGATCGCTATATTATAGGGGGAGTAGGCTTAAACCGGAAAGGCTGGGAATGCTGCTGCGCTCATTGTTCATACTGCTTGTCACGAACATCTTTGTACTCTGTGCCTGTCTTCCGAATTTGGATAGTCGCACATCGGCCAACGAGATCGCGAATCGTATTGTATACGGCCTCACTTTGCAACCAAGCGGGTTTGACCCCCACATTAACCGGTCGTCCGAACTGGGGATTCCGCTGCGGCAGGTATACGATACGCTTGTCTATCGCGACCCGGAAAGTAACGCGTTTGTTGGCGGGCTTGCAACAGACTGGGCTATCTCTGAAGATGGTCTGATTTATACGTTCAACCTGCGACAGGATGTGGTGTTCCACGATGGCACACCATTTAATGCCCAGGCAGTAGGGGTGAACCTGGATCGTATCGTCGCGCCGGAAACCGGCTCTCAACTGGCTGCATTTCTTCTTGGCCCCTATGCCGGGTACGAAATCGTGAGCGACTATTCGATCCGGCTGCTGCTCACGCAACCATACAGCCCATTACTGGACTCGCTGGCGCAGGTCTATCTGGGGATTGCCAGCCCAACGGCGCTTAACGAATATTCTGATAATCGCTATCAATTCCATCAGGTCGGGACCGGGCCGTTCCGGTTTGTGGAATATGTGCCGGGCGATCACATCCTTCTGCAACGCAATCCAGATTATGCCTGGGGGCCCGCATTCTACCAGCCGTCCACAGAAAATTCTGTTGGCGAGATTGAATTTCGCTTCTTTACGGACCCGCCAACCCGCACCCTGGCGCTGGAAAGTGGTGAAGCCCAGGTCATGGGTGAACTGCTGCCAACCGACGGTCGCGCGCTAACTGGCAACAGCTCGATTCAGCTGGTACCGCAGGCTGTGCCGGGGCAGCCACTGCAATTTCTGATGAATACGCAGCGTTTTCCGACGGACAGCCGGGGGGTGCGGCAGGCTCTGATCTTTGGGGCGAACCGGAACGCGATTGTGGATGCCGTTTTCCAGCAGTTTTCGCCGGTTGCGTGGGGGCCGCTGGCCGCCAACACCCTGTACTATGATCGAAGCGTGCAAGGCCTTTATGCGCATGATATTGGTCAGGCCCAGGCCCTGCTGGATGCCGAGGGGTATGAGGACACGGATAACGATGGCTTTCGGGATGTGGCCGGGGTGACGCTATCGGTGGATGTCATCGTGCCGCCGTGGGGGCTTGCGCCGGAGGTTGCCCAACTGCTGCAAGACCAATGGCGGACCATCGGTATTCAGGCTGTGCTGGTACCAGTGCCGACATTTGGCGCGCTGTTGGAAGCCGTTGATTCCGGCGAATATAACCTGGTCGCATTCAATACCTATGGGCTTGACCCGGCATTCCTCAACGACTTTTACCTGAGTGATGGGGTGAATAACTTTACGGGCTTTGCCAGTGAAGAACTGGACAATGCGCTTCTGGAAGCAATCAGGCAGACAGACCCGGGTGTGCGTGCCGCGTACTATGCCCGTGCGCAGAACATGATTATGGACGAGGCTTTGCTGGTTCCAATACGGGATCAGGTTAATCTGAATGCCAGCAGCGCAGCGGTATCCGGTCTGGCATTTGATCCGTACGGATGGTTTCCACTGCTGAATAATGTTCAGTTGGTGACAGGATGATTCTGGCGTTACTGGGGCGGCTTGGTTCGGCGCTGGCTGTAATATGGGCTGCGGCCACGCTGGGGTTTGTGGCGCTGAATTTGCTCCCTGGTGACGCCATCGAGACACAACTGCGCCTGAGCGGTGTCGATGCGGACACAATCGCGGAACGTCGCGCCGAGCTGGGCTTAACGGCATCGGCTGGCGAGCGTTACGTGCGCTTCTTGCTGGCGGTTGTGCGCGGTGACCTGGGCGAGTCGTGGTTAAGTGGCGAGGATGTGACACAGGCTATTGCACGCAACCTGCTGCCAACCGCGACTCTGGCTGTCGGGGCACTTGTGGTGGCGTGCGTGCTGGGTATACTGCTTGGTGTAGCAGCCGCACTGGCCATACCGGTTGTTTCAGCGTCTGCAAACATCCTCCTTCAGCTATCACTGAGTATGCCGATTTACTGGACAGGGACGCTGGCAATCTTCCTGTTTACCGTCCAACTGGGCTTGCTGCCGTCTGCCGGGGCAGGGCGGTTGAGCCAGCTTGTTTTGCCGGTGTTGGTCCTCGGTTATCACACCACCGGCGCGATTGCACGTGTGCTGCAAAGCAATATACGCGAGGCGATGAGTGAGGATTTTGTCCGGACTGCACGGGCCAAAGGCTTGAGCGAACGACATGTGCTCGGTGTGCACGTGCTGCGCCTGGCGATGCTGCCGGTCATCAGTGTGATTGGCTTGCAGGCCGGGTTTTTGTTCAGTGGGGCCGTGATTACGGAAAGCCTGTTTGTGCGGCCCGGAATTGGACGTTTGCTGCTGGATTCCGTAATTCAGCAGGATTACCCGGTTGTGTTAGGCATTGTGATCCTGGCGGGTATGCTCTATGTGACTGCCAGTCTTGTTGCGGATATGGCACTTCGGTTTCTGGACCCACGAGTGACTCTTTGAAAGCGTTCTTATCGTCAATCACCCTTGGCGCAGTTATCGTTATGATACTGCTTGGCCCAATCCTGCTTTCAGCGGACCCTATGGCGACGGATGCCGAAGCACAGTTTCAGCCACCCAATGCGCGCCATCCGTTGGGTACGGATTTGTTGGGGCGTGATGTGCTGAGCCGGCTCGTCTACGGCGGGCGTCAGACGTTGTTGATTACCGTAATGGCGACGCTGGTGGCGACCAGCCTGGGTGCCCTGATTGGTAGTGTCGCCGGTTTTGTTAAAGCGACATGGCTGAACCGGGTGGTGATGGTTGTCGTCAATGCCATGTTGGCTATCCCCGGATTAGTTATCGCCCTGGTGGTGCTGACTTTGACCGGGCGGGGCATCTTGCCCATGATTCTGGCCCTCAGTCTGTCACAGATTGCGCCGGTTGCGCTGGTTATACGATCTGCTGTGCAAACTGTGCGTCACGCTGGCTATATTGAGGCGGCGGTCAGCATGGGGGCCAGACCGTTGACGACCCTGTGGCGGCATGTGCTGCCGAATATCCGGCCAACGCTGTTCAGCTATGTCTGCGTCATTTTCAGTTACGTGCTCCTCAACGGCGCAGCGCTGAGTTTTCTGGGTGTTGGCAATGAACCGGGAACGCCCGATTGGGGCGTAATGCTGGCGGAAGGGCGCGCCGCATTTCGGTCTGCGCCTTGGGTGAGTTTTGCTCCCGGCGTGGCGATCACGGTAACGGTGTGGGCAGTCAACGACTTGGCGAACCAGATTCTATTATCCAACAAGCGGACAGTGCGCTAGATATTATGAATGTGTGTCGTCCACAACGGTATGATGGACACGGACAGCCCCAACTGTCAACAGGGCTTTTTCGACTTCAGCAGCAGTTGCCGGTGTCACCAGCGCAATCATGTTGCCGCCTCTGCCACCACCGGACAATTTTGCGCCCAGTGCGCCGGCATTAATGGCAGCAGATACCAGATGATCGAGTGAAGGTGACGAGACTGTAAGCTCGTCAAGCAGCCTGTGATTCTCGACCATGAGGGGGCCCAGGTCTGCGACAGGCCCATGTTTCAGGATTTGTCTGGCGTGTTCGACCAGCCGGCCAATCTCCTGAAAAACGATGGTTGTTTTTTCTGGATTGCTGTCGTAGAGCTTTCTGACATCGCCCACAGCCAATCGGGTCGGTGATTGTTCGCCCGTGTCGGCCACCAGCAGATGAACAGGCTGGTGAACTTCCACGGGTTGGATAGGCTGGTCCCGCACAAAGTAGACAGCCTGTTCGTGGACGATAACCGTGTTGTCGATGCCGCTGGGTGTCCCATGATGCTGTTTTTCAATCTCGAACACGATCTGGTTCAGCTCTGCGTCACTCAGTGGGTGATTGATGGCAGCATACAGCGCACGGCCCAGAACAGCAGCGATTGCGGCTCCGCTGCCCAACCCGCTAGCAATTGGAATATGTGAGTTCAGTGCGACCGTCACATTGGGTGGTGTGTCGCAGTCGACGGCTTTCAGTAACGCGTGTGCCATAAAAATAAGTGGATGAGACAAGTTTTGATCATTGAGTTGTAATTTGATGTTCGGGTCATCGGCGGTGATGAACAGCCCGGACTCGTGTCGTGCGTTTGGCTTGAGGGTGGCGGTTGCCCTCAGGCTGGAGAACGGAACGGCTATGGCCGGGTAGCCATAAACCACTGCATGTTCGCCAAAGAGAATGATTTTTGCGGGAGCACTGAACGTTGACATCGTGTTTGTTATACCAATGCGGGTAGATAGATGATGATGATAAAGCTCAGGCCCCACAGCAAGATCGAAAACAGCAGCGGGCGATCCTGTAGCAGCACTTCGTCGGGCGCACTGCCTTCATTCAGCACATAAATCAAATACATATACCGAAACAGGGCATAGAGCACGAAGGGAACGGTAATCAATGCCAGATTGGTGTTGGCAACGCGGATGGTGTCCGCTTCGACCGTGTAAAGCAGGTAGGCGACAAACGTGCTGGTGATGACGAGTCGCAGCATTTCATCCAGCAGCGGCAGATTATAGTCTTTGTAGGTGACGCGAACATTTTGAGCGTTTTCTGCCAGCAGCAGCAGCTCTTGCCTGCGCTTGCCGATGGCCAGAAACAGGGCCAGCAAGCCGGTGCAGGCATACAGCCAGGGCGAAAAATTCGCCACCTGAACGACGACCACACCCGCCGCGACTCGCAGGACAAACCCGGCGGTGATGGCCAGAATATCGATGATGACCACATTCTTCAGCCAGAAGGAATAAAGGATATGGATTCCGAAGTAGGCAATCAGGACAACCGCAAATTGCGGACTCATGGCGATGGCACCACCCAAAGCCAGAACAGGGATGACGATGGCCGCCGCGATGGCTAGTTGTTGTGGCAGCTGCCCGGACGGGAGGGGTCGATAGCGTTTGCGTGGGTGGAGCCGGTCTGCTTCGATGTCGACCAGGTCATTGATGATATAGATGGTACTGGCTACCAGACAGAGCAAAAAGAACGCAATGATCACCTGAAGGAGTGCGGCAGAATTAAAAAGCTGTCCGTCAAAAACAATGCCTGCGAAAATGACCGCGTTTTTTGTCCACTGGCGTGGCCGCATGGTACGAATTAAGCCGATCAATGCCTGCACAATGAACTCCGATAGCTGCATATTCTTTGCTGATTATAGCGTCAGCCGATTTGAATAAAAGTATGGGATGGCCGATTGCGCTCATCGTCTGCATCATATTTGTGTTAGATAATGCGCGCAGCGGGTAAGTTGTTCGCCTGCAGACCGATCTATAGTCATGCGCCGATGTGAACGAACGATGAGTGAAGATGCAGGGGGCTTGCCTGCGTACAAACCACGCCAGTATAATGCAGGATAGACTGAACGGGCAGTTAAGGACACAGTTTGATGTTGGATTTTATTGTAGGCAATGATGCGCTGGCAGCTGTATTTGCGTTTGCGCTTGTTCTGATTCCAGCGATATTTATCCACGAGATGGGCCACTTTCTGGCAGCCAAAGCGGTCGGCATCACCATTCTGGAATTCGGAATTGGTTTTCCGCCCCGCATGCTGACCCTTTTCACGCGAGGCGAGACGGAATATACGCTCAATTGGCTGCCGATTGGCGGCTTTGTGCGGCCTCTGGGTGAGGATTTTGTGCGCCCGGTTCAGGATGAAGAGACCCTTCGCGAACGTAAAAAGCTGGAAGAGCGAATGGGTACCGTATCCGAAGACAACGCGGCATTGGCAGAACGGCTCAACGCGGATGTGGGCCAGTATCGCGCGAAACAGGGGCGAAAGTTCACATCTGTGGGTGAAGCCAAGCCGCTGGCGCGCATTCTCTTTTTAGGGGCTGGATCCACCGCCAACCTGTTGACCGCCGTTATCCTGTTTACGATCATTGGCCTGTCCGGTTTGCCTACGATTGTCGGCGGCAGCGCCGGGGTGATTGCGGTTGACCCTGATTCGGAGCTGGCTGCGGCGGGTTTGCAGACGGGTGACCTGATTGAAACTGTCAACGGTGAATACTTTGAGTCTGCGGCTGAGTTCTCGCAGCTATTAAACGAGCATGCTGGCGAAACTGTGTCGCTCAGTGTTCAGCGGCAGGATGAGGTGCTGGATATTGCCTATGTTCCGGCGGCTGAGACACCTGCGCAGACTTATGTTTTTGTGTCCAGCATTGCGGCGGATTCTCCGGCAGAAGCCGCTGGCCTGCAAGTGGATGACCTGATCGTCGCTTTTAATGGCGAACCATTTGCCTCCTTTGAAGAGCTGCCCGAGCGCACGCAGGAAAACCTGGGTGAACCGGTGACACTTACGCTGTTGAATGACGGTGAGCTGCGTGATGTGACGGTTACGCCACGCCAGAATCCACCAGAAGGGCAGGGGGCCATCGGCATCGGCATTGTACCGGCGTACGATCAGTCTGGTGATGGTATCATTCTTGTCGAAGGCGGTTTGCAACAGGACCTGGTGCCGCTGACTCTGGGTGAGTCCATACAGTTTGGCCTGGGCCAGATCGTTTCGTTTTTCGATACCCTAATTCGGCTGCCCGGTCAGCTTATTGCGGGTGATCTGAGCGCTGAAGAAGCCCGTGTGATGAGCCCGTTGGCGATCAGTCAGTTCGGCGGGATGTTTTTGCAGCAGAGCATCGAGCAGAACGAGCCGGTGGTGCTGCTCAATTTCATCGCGATTATCAGTATCGCTCTGGGCATTACCAATCTGCTGCCGTTGCCCGCGCTGGATGGTGGGCGGATTGTTTTCGTGGTGCTTGAAATCATCCGTGGGCGTCCGATTGCACCGGAACGTGAGAGTATTGTTCACCTGGTTGGTATGGCGCTGCTCCTGTCGTTGATGGCGATTGCCTTCCTCAACGACATTCTCAATCCGATAACCAATCTTATTCCCTGACGGAGGGATACGTGTCAGACTATTTCAATATGCTGAATGACGACGAAGATCAGGGGTCACTACAGGAGAAGCCTGATCTGGATACGACATTGCAAACGCTGCAAAGTAATGTGGATGGTGCGGCGAACGCGACCATCTTCTACGGTTTGTCCGATCTGAACGCGGACGAAATTGGGCGTGTTCAGGAAGTTTGGCGGGGGCTTTCGGACGAATATCGCCCGAAACTGCTGCACCAACTGGTCGATGTCAGCGAAGCAAACTTTGATCTGGATTATCGCGCTGTTGGTTTTATGGCGCTGACGGACGAGTCTTCTTTGGTACGGGCAGCTTCTATCGACCTGCTCTGGGAAGACGAGTCACTGGAACTCATGAATCGCCTGATCGACATTGCTCAATGGGATGAGTCGGTTCTGGTGCGGGCGACGGCTGCCGGGGCACTGGGCCGTTTTATCCTGCTGGGCGAACTGGGTGATTTGCCGGAAACGGAAACCGTTCGCGCACAGGACGTTGTCGTGAATATGCTCAGTGATGCGGACGAAGATTCCGAAGTGCAGCGACGTGCGCTGGAAGCAATTGCTAATTGCAGCCATGAGATTGTGCCGGAAGCTATTGAAGCGGCGTATGAAAGTGATGACCCCCGGATGCAGGCCAGCGCTCTGTATGCGATGGGACGCTCTTATGATAATCGCTGGAATGATACTGTGCTGCGCGAGATCAGCAACCCGGACCCGGCGATTCGCTTTGAGGCGGTCCGTGCCAGTGGCGAACTGGAAATTGATGAAGCCGTGCCTTATCTGACTCATATGGTGCAAGGGCATGATCGGGAGATCAAGGAAGTTGCGATCTGGGCGCTTGGTGAAATTGGTGGTAATCAGGCGATGAAAACGCTTGGTGCGCTGGCGGATGAAGCGGAGCGCGATGAAGACGTCGATTTGATCGAGGCGATTGAGGAAGCGATTGCCAGTGCGAGCCTAGCCGGCAAAGATCTCGACTTCGATTTCGACGAGTAAACTACGTAAACGGAATGCCCGGTATTGGTCCGGGCATTTTTATTTCTGGTCTTTAGTTCAGGAGGGATTGCAGTTTCATGGCAAGACCCATATCACCCTGGATTTTCAGCTTGCCACTCATAAAAGCCTGCATGGGGTTGAGGTCGCCTTTGACAACGGATGCCCAGTCATCGGCTGCTGCCTTGAGCGTCATATTAGGGCTTTCGACCCGACCTTCGCCGCTTTCGGCCTGCCCATTGGCCATTTTGACCCAATAAAGCCCGCCATTTTCGCCGCTCAGATCGAACTGAATGGTTGCGTCAATGCCGTCAGCTCTGGAGGCATCAAAGTTGTTCGCCATTTGCTGGAACATTTCGGAAAGTTCTTGTTGGCTTGGCATGGTGCGCTATGCTCCTTGAGAATGCCGTTTTTTGAACATGATAGACTGTTATATCATCAGTTTGGGGAATAGTATACAATCAAATACAACAGCACCAAGTAGATTGGGAGCGCGTTATGAAGGCCCGAATTATTGTCGTTTTTCTTCTGTTATTGTCCCCGAATCTTATTCTGGCCCAGGAAACGAACCAGCGACCTGAACTGCCTGGTTCTATCGCTTATGTCGGGGCAGATTTTAATATCTACCGACTTGATCTGGATACTTACGAGCATACCCAGCTTACAGATGATGCAGGGGAAACCCGGCGCTATCAGTGGCCGACCTGGTCTACGGATGGCCGTTTAGCTTACTTCAGCCAGTATGTCGAAGACGGGAACCTGCGAGGGGATGTGCATATCTCTGCGGATGGCAGTGAGCCCGGCAGCGTCTTTTATAGCGGCCCTGAATTGTTTAATTATGCCTATTGGGCACCTGGCAACTGCGACGCCAGCGAACAGTGCCGTGACCTGGCTGTGTTGTTCAGCAGTGCTTCGCGCGGCATGTTCGTTGAGCTGGTTCGGGATGGGATGGAGGCAGAAACCAACGTGACCGCTGGGCTGGGCGGGCCGCCATTTTATTACAGCTGGAGCCCGGATGGTGCCCGCATGATCTGGCAGCGAAATAATCAGCGTTTTGATATCTATGACGCTAATCAGGATCGGGTCATTGAAACGCTGGAACAGGTGCCGGGTTTTATCCTGTCCCCTGCATGGTCACCAGTGGATGATCGGCTGCTGTTGGGTGTCAGCAGCGAAGCAAACACAACCGACTTGATGGTCATTGGTGATGATGAAACGCATAGCATCGCTGACGGATTCTCTGGGCTTGTGTCCTACAACTGGTCACCGGATGGCAATCTTATTGCGTATCGGGAACAGACGGAACAGGGCTTTGGGATACTGCATGTGGTTGACGCCTTTACGGGTGATGATATATCGCGCAGCCCAACCAATGGCGTGATTGCATTTTTCTGGTCACCCGACAGCCGCCAGATTGCTTACCTCACCCTTGCGGCTGCGCCCGGTTCATTTGATGTGCATAGCAACCAACATCTTGCGGCGCAGGGTCAGCAGCCGGTTGGTATCGCCTGGTCCGTCCTTGATGTTTCCACGGCTGAAGTGAAACAATTCGGCGCATTTATTCCAACCCAGGAAACGGTATATCTGATCCAGTATGCGGATCAGTTTGCGCAGAGCCACCGTATCTGGTCGCCGGATGGTACCCATCTGCTTTACAGCGAATTTACACCGGGTGGGCCTGTCGTCAATTTGCTGGATACCTCACAGGTGGGGAGTGTGCCGTTTTCAATCGCTGACGGTGTGATTGGTATCTGGAGTTTTGAGTAGGTTGGAAAAATCGCTGTCTATGATAGCCAAACGCACTTGCCTGTTGACGATAATGCTTGTGCTGAGTGGCTGCCTTCGCTCTCGACCAGAAATCATCATTGTCACCCAGACCTCCACACCGGAGGCCCCTGCTGCGATGACTGACATCTTCACGGCTACGCCCGCACCATTGCCCGCTGACCTGATTGTGCCGACACCGGATTCGACATTATCCACAGATGTTGCGGCGCTTGCGCAGGAATATGTGGTCAAACCCGGTGATACACTGTCGATTGTTGCAGCTGCTCACGGCGTTTCGCTGGACACGCTGCTGGCTGTAAATGATTTACCGAACCCTGATGTGATTGCTGTGGGGCAGGTCATTCAACTGCCGGAACCGCCAGACCAGGAATCGCGGTATTTTAAGATCATACCGGATAGTAGGCTGGTGCGTGGTCCGGGCAGTAATACGTTTGATGTGAGTACGTTTATTCGACAACAACCGGGCTATGTGCGCCGTGCTTTGGACGAGGTGAACGGCGATATCCTCGACGCAGAACAGATCGTCAAACGGGTTTCGCTGGAGTTCAGCGTCGATGCGCGCCTGCTGCTGGCGCTGCTTGAATATCGGGCGGGCTGGTTAAGCAACCCGAATCCGCCGGAAGAACTGGAGACACGCCCACTGGGTGCCGAACCTTCGCCGCTGGGGTTTGATCGTGATGGTTTGTACCGGCAGTTATCATGGGCGGCTGATCAACTCAACATGGGGTACTACGGCTGGAAATATCGTCAGCTGACGGGTGTTGAGTTTGAGGCTGGCGATCGCCTGCGTTTCGCCGCCGGGTTGAATGCGGGCACGATTGGTGTGCAGTACATGCTGAGTCTGTTTAACGATTATGCGACCTGGCAGCGCGAGACCGGTCCGGACGGACTCTACCGCACATATGTCAGCTTATTTGGGGATCCGTTTGAAAATGCGGTGGACCCGCTGGTGCCGCCCAACCTTGAACAACCCAGTCTGACGCTACCATTTGATGAAGACCAGATCTGGTTTTATACGGGCGGACCGCATGGCGGGTGGGGGAGTGGCAGTGCGTGGTCAGCAGTCGACTTTGCACCGCCGGATGATCTGACAGGCGTGTCTTCGTCGTGTTATGTATCGGATTATTGGGCCACGGCGGTCGCATCCGGGGTTATCGCCCGCACGGACGACGGTGTCGCGGTGCTTGACCTCGACGGTGATGGCGACGAAACGACCGGGTGGAGTATTCTGTACCTTCATCTGGCAGCGGATGGCCGTGTCACCGAGGGAACGACGGTGCGCGAAGGGGACCGAATCGGACGGCCCTCGTGTGAAGGTGGTTTTTCCAATGGAACACACTTGCATCTGGCGCGGCGCTATAACGGGGAATGGATACCCGCCGATTGCGACGTCTGCGCACCGGAACAGCGGGTGCCCACATTGACGCTGGGTGGCTGGACGGTCGATGGATTAGCCGGTCAGGAGTATCAGGGGTTCCTGGTGCGCGGTCCGGAAAGCCGGGTTGCTGAGCAGGGCCGGCTTACAGCCGATAACCTGGTGTCGTGGTGATGATGGTATAATACCCGCCTTGCTGATGGGAAGTATATCGGGGATTGGATGAAGCGTTATCTTCTGCTGTTATGTGTTTGGATGGTAGTTTCGTCGGGCGGTGTTGGCCGTGTATGGGGCCAGGAACTGATTACCTCAACGCCGGTGCGGGTCAACATACCCACCGAAGCTGCCCCGGTGATTGAAGTTGTGACGACTGCTACGGTGACACGCACGCCAACCCAGGGCGCGGTCATGCTAGAGGCCAAGGCTGATGCTGGTGAAGTTAATGTACGGGCTGATGCTGACATTGAATCCGAGCGTTTGGGGACAATCCGCGCCGGGGACTATTACCCGGTGCTGGGGCGTTATTTCCGCTGGATACAGTTCCAGTTTGACGCATCACCGACGGGACGGGCCTGGGTGTTCGATGAATTGGTGACGATTATTGGCAACGAGAGCGCGATCCCGAATTTGAACGAGGAGGTGCTGCCGACCGATGATCCGGTGATTTTGGCCGCAACCCAGACACAGGCAGCCGTGACGCAAACGCCGGGGGGGATGCTCACGATTACCGCAGAGTCGCGTGTGCTTTCGTTGCCCGATTCATCCGGCTCATCTGAAATTGCACAGGACAGCGCAGGCAATGTGGATGTGCTGCCGACATTTACTTATCCGCCCAACGTTGTGGCGGAGGCACCCACTGAAGTTAGTGTAACGCCAACAACCAGCCCCGAGGAACCGCCTTTTACGGTACCCAACAATGTGCCGCCGATCTTCCCAATTGTTCTGTTGGGCGCCGGCGGGTTGCTAGGGCTGGTTGTCAGTACATTGCGACGCTAAATGCAGCTTAGTGGCTGCAGGTGCCACAACCTTCCGCACCACCCGATTCACCATCGGCGGTCCGGAATGAGTGACCACAGCCGCAGGATGAAACCGCATTCGGATTATCAATGCGGAAACCACCACCCATCAGGCTGTCCACGAAATCGATAATTGCACCTTCGAGGTACATGAGGCTCGTTGGATCCACGATCAAACGTACACCGTCGGTCTCAACCACGCGGTCGAACTCCTGCGGGTTTTCTTCAAACGCCATGCCATACTGCATCCCGGAACACCCACCACCGCTCACAAAGACGCGCAGCGCATGATTCGGAATCTGGCGCTGCTCAAGCAATGTACGGATGGTACTGACGGCTGCAGGTGTAACTGTCAGTACGGGGGTTTCGGTTTGTACGGGATCATTGACAGCCATAAAAATCTCCTCAACATCCAAAATACTTCTCGGCCTGTTTAAATTCTAGCATGGCAGCGAGAATACGTCAATTTAATAGATTAATATCATTATTATTCGGCTGCTGTCTGTTGGCCGGGGATATAGTAGGCACAGGATTCGTCACCGGACATGACATGTGTAAGCCGCCGTGGGACGACGCCGAGCAAGGAAGCCACCAGCCGGATGTCGACTTCGCAGAGGGCGTCATTGTCTTTGGCGATCTGATGGTAGGGGCAGTTGTTGGTGTGCAGGATAAAGTCTTTCGCTTTTTTCTCCCAGCGGGCCTGATACCCGCGTGTATTTAGGTATTCAACGGCCATTTTCAGACGTTCCTGAAGGGGGACATCCGGGATACCGGCCTCATTCGCCATTTGATGCGCGACACCCTCCAGAATGACGTTGATGCCATCGGGTGAAACATGCTCCTGAATCTCTTGCAGCAGGCCTGCTGCAAGCTGCTGGTAGTTGTTGGGAAACTGGGCGACAGCATTTTCAGTCAGCGCGTAGACGTGCTGCGGCCTGCCGGGAGAATTGCGATGCCTCAGCTGTGGGGTATCGATCAGATTATCTTTTTGCAGGCAGGTGATGTGGTGGCGAACCGTGACGGCTGTAATATCCCTCCCCCGACGCTGGTGGAGGTCTTCAACAATCTCATCAACGGTGGCCTCGCCACGCGCTTTCAAAATGTCGAGAATGTGTCGCCGGGTCTGCTGCATGGAGGTGTTACCCCAGAATATTTCTTGTGTCCATCATAAAAAAGTTTATCATTAGTGCCAAACGATTGTCAAATGCGTATATCGGTGTTGCAGCGGTTGACTTGCGCTTTGGGTGTATGTTACGATTTCGCTCTGCGTTGTAGACGCTTGTCAGCACGCCATTTTTGTTTTCGGGGAAGGAATTGAGTTGCGCAAAGTTGTCGCATTTCAGGGCGTTCATGGGGCCAATTCCGAGCTTGCAATCCGGCAGCATTTTGCTGATTCGGTCGAGTTGTTTCCATGCCGCACATTGACCGATCTGTTTGAAACTATTTATCGCAATGGCGATGTTATCTACGGTATGCTGCCGGTCGAGAACGCACTGGCGGGAGCCGTGAGCAAGGCGTATGAGCTGCTGATGGATTCGGACCTGCGCATTCAGGCAGAAGTGATCTTGCACGTGCATCATGCTTTGCTGGTGCCACCTGGCACCAAACTGGAAGATCTGAAGTGTGTTCGATCGCACCCGCAGGCGTTGGCCCAGTGCGAACGCTATTTGAAGCGAAACAATCTTGAGAGTGTGCCCTGGTACGATACGGCTGGTGCAGCGAAGGATCTGGGCGAGAAGCCGGAACCGCATGTTGGGGTGATCGCCACGCAGCTGGCTGGCGAACTTTACGGCCTGGACGTGCTGGATACCCAAATCGAAGATGTCGAATATAACTTCACCCGCTTTTTCGTGATCGGCAATGATGACCCTGAACCGGGCGAGTACAACAAAACGTCGCTCGTGTTTGCGACGCGGAATCACCCGGCTGCTTTGTACGATTGTTTAGGTGAGTTTGCCAAGCAGAGTATCAATCTGACCAAGATTGAATCGCGTCCGCGCCGGAACCGCCCCTGGGAGCCTGTGTTTTATCTGGACTTCGAAGGGCACTGGCAGGATATGAATGTGCAGGAAGCATTGACCCGGCTTTTGCAGCGGGCATCATTCGTCAAAATGCTGGGTTCGTACCCGGCTATCAAGACAGAGCGACAGTGGGTTGGCATTTAAGGCGGATCGAGGCAGAAATGGACAAAATTGATGTTGCCGTCCTTGGCGCGACGGGTGCAGTAGGTCAGCGGTTTGTTCAACTACTAGAAAACCATCCCTGGTTTCGGGTGTCCGAGGTGATCGGTTCGAGCCGGAGCGCCGGGCAGACTTACAGTGATGCGGTGAACTGGGTGCTGGATGGCGGCCCACCGGAAGCGGTCTCTGCGCTGCAAGTCAAGGCACTTGATGACGAACTGAGCTCACCGCTGGTGTTTTCGGCTTTGCCGAAAGAGGCAGCTGACCCCCGTGAATTTGAACTTGCGGCGGCAGGTCATGTTGTCTGCACCAATGCGTCGGCAAACCGTATGGTTGAGGATGTACCGCTGTTACTGCCCGAAGCGAATGCGGATCATGTGGGCTTGATTGATGTGCAACGGGCACGACGCGGCTGGACAACTGGTGCGCTGGTTGCGAACTCCAATTGCACAAGCATGCCGGTCGTCATGGCGATGGCCCCGCTACGGCGCTTTGGTATTCGCAAGATCCATATGGTCAGTGAACAGGCGATCAGCGGTGCCGGGTATCCGGGTGTTGCTTCGCTGGATATTCTGGACAACGTCATTCCGTATGTGAGTGGTGACGAAGGCAAGATGGAAACCGAACCGCGCAAAATGCTCGGTGCGTTGAAGAATGAGGCGATTGAGTGGCTCGATGTGGTGGCTGGCGCGACCTGCACACGCGTTCCGGTCATTGACGGGCATCTGGTGAACATATCCGTCGAACTGGCCGAACAGCCATCGCTTGACGAAATCATCGCGGCGTGGGAGTCCTTTGTCGGGCCGGACCCTGTACCACAATTGCCCAGCGCCCCGGCACAGCCGGTCTACTATTTGCCGCAGATCGACCGCCCGCAGATACGGCGGGATCGGAACGCAGGGCAGGGGATGTCGACATCGATTGGGCGGCTGCGCGAGTGTCCGATTCTTGGCTACAAGTTCGCGGCGTTGTCGCATAATACCATTCGTGGCGCGGCTGGATGCAGCATTCTGAATGCCGAATTGCTGGCCGTAAAAGGCTATCTGGGTTCATTCGAACCGGCTTACAGCTCTGTAGCGGTGTTATAGCATCTCGTTCTGGCGATCAACATTCAAATTGCATCTGCATCCGTTCAGATCGGGAAGTGAGCCCAGGTCGTGAAAGTCCTTATTGCTGGTATTGATGGGTATCTTGGTTGGCCTCTGGCGCAATATCTGGTTGCGCGTGGTCACGAGGTCGCTGGAATCGATGGTTTGTTTCGACGCCAATGGGTGAGTGAAGTTGGCGGTGTCAGCGCGATTCCGGTTGCGACGATGCACGAACGTTTGACTGCATTTGAGGAGCGTTACGGTTCGCCACTGCATTTCCGGCAAGGCACCCTGCTGGACTATGACTTCGTCAAAACCTGCTTTCGCGAGTTTCAGCCAGACGCGATCGTTCATCTGGCGGAGATTCCCTCAGCACCTTTTTCGATGATTGACCAGCAGCATACCGTGTTGACCCAGCAAAACAACGTGGTTGGCAATCTGAACATCCTCTGGGCTATTCAGGAGGTTTGTCCCGACACCCATCTCATCAAACTGGGTACGATGGGTGAATATGGGACGCCGAACGTGGATATTCCCGAAGGATTCTTTGAGGTTGAATATCGCGGGCGGAAGGACCGGCTGCCCTTTCCCAGACAGGCGGGCAGTTTTTATCATCTGAGCAAGGTTCACGATTCTCATAATACGATGTTTGCCTGCAAAATCTGGGGGCTGCGGGCAACGGATATTATGCAGGGAGTCGTATTTGGGACCTATATTGATGAGATGGGTGACGACCGGCGTATGCGAACCCGGCTGGATTTTGATCAGTGTTTTGGTACGGCGATCAACCGGTTTTGCTGTCAGGCCGTAACCGGGCATCCGCTGACGTTGTACGGACAGGGGTCGCAGAAGCGCAGTTTTTTGCCGCTGCGTGATTCTATGCAATGCCTGGCGTTAGCCATCGAGAACCCGGCAGAAATCGGGGAATATCGTGTTTTTAACCAGTTCGACACCTGCTACTCGATTGATGAACTGGCCCAGCAGGTGCAGCTTGCTGCGGGTGAATTAAGTATGGACGTTCAGATTGAACGCTATGACAACCCGCGTCAGGAAGCCGAATCACACTATTATAATCCGGACCGGCAAAAACTGGTTGATCTGGGCTACCGGCCAACCCATGATGTGATGTTGGAAATTCGGATCATGCTGTCGGATTTGCGGGATTATCGGGATCGAATTGCCGCACATTTGAATGCTGTGGTTCCTGATATTCGATGGGATGGCACGCGCCGCCAATCACAGATTTTGCGAACCACGATACCACCCGTGGTTTCATCAACGAAGGAGACACCATGATACAAGTCTGGCAACTCGACCAGCTAGAATCCGAGACATTAGCCAAGATTATGCGGCGTGCCGAAGCGGATATTCGTTCGCTGCTGCCGCTGGCGCAGGAAGTCTCGGACCGCGTGCGTAATGAAGGCGATGCGGCAGTCATCGAATATGCACGTAAGTTTGACACGGATGTTTTCGAACATTCTATGCTGCGGGCTACGGCGGCAGACTTTGAGGCAGCGCGCTTGTCGGTAAGCCCTGAGATTATATCGGCTATTGAACAAGCCCACGCGAATATTCAACGATTCCATGAAGAACAAATGCCGGAGCCGATGTGGTTTACGGAAGTTCAGCCCGGTGTGATGGCGGGTGAAAAGATCACCCCGGTGGCAAGCGCGGGGTTATACGTGCCGCGTGGTAAAGGCGCTTTTCCCTCGGTGATGTTGATGCTGGCAACACCAGCCAAAGTTGCCAATGTACCCAAGATTGTTGTTGTTACGCCGCCGACTGCGGATGGTCGTGCAGACGCGGCATCGCTGGTCGCGGCTGAGATTTGCGGTGTAGATGAGGTTTACGTCGTGGGCGGTATTCAGGCCGTTGCCGCGTTGGCCTTCGGCACGGAGACCATCCCCCGGGTCAGCAAGATTATTGGCCCCGGCAATGCCTATGTATCAGCTGCCAAGCGTTTCCTGTTTGGGACGGTGGATGTTGGCTTGCCTGCGGGACCCAGCGAGTCGATCATTCTGACTGACGAACACGTTGATCCGCGGTTGGCGGCGCTGGATTTGCTGGTTGAGGCGGAACATGGCCCCGACTCGGCGGCGATTCTGGTGACTCACAGCCGTGAGGTGGCCGACAGTGTGCAGCAAGTGCTGCCTGATTACATTGCTGAACTTCCTGAATGGCGTCAGCGGTTTGTCACAAAAGTGCTGAGCAACTATGGCGGCATCATGTTGACCAACAGCCTGGATGAGTCGATTGATTTTGTCAACGCGTACGCCCCTGAGCATCTTGAAGTGTTGACTGAGGAACCGTTTGTCTCACTGCAAAAGATCAAGAATGCCGGCGAGATTTTGCTCGGCTCGATGACGCCGATCCCGACTGCGAATTATAATCTGGGTTTGAATGCGATCCTGCCGACAGGTGGTTTCGCCCGCAGTTTCTCGTCCGTCAGCATTCATGATTTCCTGAAACGCAGCGGCATTGGCTATCTATCGCGCGAGGGCTATGCCAGTTTGCAGGCCGTTACGGCGACGTTGGCTGATTATGAAGGCTTCCCGGCGCATGCGATGGCGATTCGCAAACGCAATGAAATTATCGGGTTATGAGTAACGACTTGCTACAGGACATTCAGACGCTTCAGTTTTTGGACAAGCCGAAAGCTGAGGCGATGCTGAAGACGCTGATTGGTGAGGTGTTTTCGCTAGATGTGGTGGCCGTTGAGCTGCGCCCGCTGGCTGTATCCTTGAACTCATTCAACGGCTTTGTGACTCTGGCCGATAACCGGCGTTTATTTTTCAAGACCCACACGGAGCCGGACAGCGTTGTCGGCGAGTATTATAACTCTGCGGTGTTGGCTGAAGCGGGCTATCCGGTGATCAGGCCGGTGATGAGTTCAACGGAATCCGGTAAACAACTGCTGATTTACGAAGTGATCAACGACCCATCGGTGTTTGATGTGGCGTGGCAGATTGAATGCGGACAATCCAGCGAGGCCGAGGGGTTATCTGCGGCTCAGCATGCGGCTGACGATGAGCTGCGGCAGTTCTACTTCAATAGGCTTGCCATACAACCGGCTGAACAAGCGGCACAGGCCGGTGTGCATCAGTTGTTTTATCACCGCCTGACCGGTGGCCGTCTGGTGAAATTTTATGGTTCGCTGCCCGGTCAACAAGGCGAAGATGTCTCCATACAGTTGCCGGGCACAACCATGCCCATGAGTGCGGTGCGGCGCAAACAGTGGGTGATCAACGGGCAGCGCTATGAAGTTACACTAGATAACTTGATTCAAAATGCTATCGAGGATTTGAATCCAGCGCAGGAGGGGCCATCTGTCATTGGGCATGGTGACGCGCATAACGGCAATGTCTTTTATAATCAGGAATCCCGATCGCTGACGTACTTCGACCCCGCTTTTGCTGGCCGCCATGATCCACTACTGGATTTGACCAAGCCGCTGTTCCACAATGTATTTGCTATGTGGATGTATTTCCCTCAAGAGAAGGCGCAGGCGTTGAATATTTCGTGGGATCAGCAAGGGGATACCTGGATTGTTGATCACAATTACAATCTGCATCCTATTCGCGAAATGTTCCTGACCAGTAAAACGGACCGGGTGTTGGTTCCACTGCTGTCTGAACTGGTGCGCCGGGGTTGGTTGCGGTCTGATTGGCGACGCTTTTTGAAGTCCGCTTTATTTTGTTGCCCCTTTCTCACCATGAATCTGGCAGATGCCAATAAGTTTCCACCAGAGATCAGCCTGTTGGGCCTGAGTATGGCTGTGGAGATGGGTGCCGACAGTATGGACAAGCGCAGCCGCATTGACCAGCTATTTGATCAGGTTGAAACCGGGTTAGGGCAATAGTGTTATTCCTGAAGCAGGTGTTCCAGCCGCTTGAATGTGGGTGATTCCTCAAGGAAAACATAGCGGATTGGAACGGCGCTGGTTTGAGTGGCTCCAATTTTGCGCAGGTGTTCTATAGCCGGCAGCATCTGACCGCTTTCAATAATAATCGTCAGTGTGTGCCACTGTGATTTGCCGTCTGGCGATCCGTAGATCGGTGACAGCGTCGGGCCCTGTAACCCTCTGGTGATGGGGTTGCTGATGATTTGCTGTGCCAGTTCTTCAGCATCCATCCCCTGGATGTTGACGGTCAGTTGATAGTATTGTTTGCCTTGCAGTGCCGCGTCGATATACTCCATGAACTGCCGGACAGCGTTCAGCAAAGAAGGATTATTCTTCAAGTAACGGCGATTACCAATGAGGCTGGCCTGAGATTCGACGATTACGCCACCAGTTAACGGCCTCAGGTGATTTTCCCGCAGCGTCGTGCCCGTCTGAGTCAGGTCCACCACGACATCCGCATAGCCGAGCGTTGGTGCGGCTTCGATCGCGCCTTCGGCCCGAACCAGCGTGAAATGATGGATACCATTTGCATGCAGAAACTTTCGCGCCAGATTGGTGTACGTGGTCGCGACGCGCAAATTGCGCTGCTTGTATTCCCGAAAATCGAGCGCAACCTCAGCCAAATCGGCCACGTTCTGGACATCGACCCAGGCTTCTGGCACGGCGACGAGTAATTGACAATGCCCATAACCCAGCCGGTTATGAATCACAATCATATCTTCGTGGGGTTGTTCGCAGACGACATCGTAACCCGTGATACCCAGTTGTGCCGACCCATCGGACACTTTGTAGACCACATCTTTGACGCGCTGGAAAAGCACCTCAAATTCGGGAATCGCGGGTAAGGTGCCGGTGTACTGGCGCGGGTTGGGCTGGTGTACACGGAGGCCACAATCTCTCAAGAAGCTGGTGGTTGGCTCGGCTAAAGCACCTTTGCTCGGTAGTGCAAGTGTAATTCGTTCAGTCATTCAAGTGCCTGCTGGATGTCTGCAATCAATTGTGTCTGTTCCGCTGCGGTATAGCTTCTGGCCTGGAACGTGACCTGACCACTGTTTTCTATTCGTATAACCAGCTTGTCCTGTTCCGAAGGCGACTGTGTTAACAATACCGCTGGCAGCTCATGCTGGCGTAGCTTATGGGCAAGCTGAGACGCTGCCAGTTGATTGGTATCGTCAGCCAGGATGATCAGGGGTTGTTTTTGTGTGGTCCGCGAAGAGGGAAGGTGGGGCAAAATCTGATCGATATAGTAAGCAAAGCCTACCGCTGGAACAGGCTGGCCACCAATCAGCGACACCAGCTCATCATAGCGTCCTCCACCTGCCAGGCGCGTCCGATCATCCGCAACCACTTCAAAGACCATGCCGGTGTAGTAGTCCCAGTTGCGGGCAATGTGGGGCCGGATAACGATTTGATCCAGGCTAATATCATATTGCTCTACGAGCGCAATCGATTGTTCCCATTCCGCAAACAGCATTTGTGCTTCGGTGTCACTGGCGTCGATCAGCGCTTTGAGCGCGGGCAGCGCTTCTGAAACAGAGGCGTCAATCGCGACCCATTGCTCAAGGAAGGCAAGGGCCTCGGTGACCTGTTCACGTTCCGTAAATCGTTGGTGCTTTTGTAACAGGCGTCGGACAATGTCTTCGCGCGTTCTGCCGCCCATGGTCATGCCACGCTGGCTTGCATCCAGAAGCATACCCAACATCTGATGCGTATTGATTTCGGCCACATCAAGCGCATCCATTATTTTGCTGCTGCTTGAGCGTCTGGCAATCTGGTCCGGGTTAGCGGCCAATGTACGATCAAAGATGTCAAGTATATAGGGTATGCCGCGGTCTGTATTTTTCAGGTCCGGCAAATGGGTGAGCAGAAACCGTTCGGTGCGGCTATCCAGATAGAACGGCTTTAGCAAGTGCTTTAGAAGCCCTATATTGCCGATGATGAGCGTGTAATTGGGGACGGCCCGGGCAACACCTTTGACCGCCAAACTGATGATTTCTGCATCCGCAACGGAACCGCTCATACCGAGCAGTTCGGCTCCTACGCTGAGATGCTGATAGCCATGGCGCAGCGAATCATCTTCGAAAATAGGCCCAGCAAACTGCCAGCGGACCACTTCAGTCGTACCCAGTTTGTTATAGCGGTCGGCAGCCGCGGCGGTGAACTCCGGGCGTAGCGCAAGCTGCTGACCATGACGCTCAAAAGTGAATAGTCGTTCAATCAGCTCATCACCAGCACGTGTCAGAAACAAGTCAGCTGGTGCAATTATCGGTGTTTCGATGATTTGGTATCCGTACAGCGTCATTTCTTGGCTGAGCGCATCCAAGAATTGGCTGATGGCAGCGGAATCATGATGATCGCTCGATGCATGAAATGACACGCCGCGATGCTCCTCAAGGTGATGGAATAGTGATTTCATGATGATAGCGTGCTTTAATTGAACTTCAATGGTTGATTGTTAATAATTCGCATAGTCATTATTGAGATTGAGACAAAGGCGAATAGAAAATGTCAATTCTAATAAATTGCCCTCATTCCATTTTCACTCTATACTTGCTGTAATATTGGCTTGCCTAATTGTTCTGTTCAGGGAATGGGCTATCGACAGGAGAGAGGCGATGAAACTCGCATCCAAGGCCATCTTTTCAGCAATCTTACTGGCATTTGTACTCATATTTAGCACTGGGGTAGCGACAGCGTCTGATGCAGAACAACAGGTGCAGTTCAGCACCCCCATTATGGTGGTGAATACGAGCTTTTTGAATATTCGCACAGGCCCTGCCGTAAAGTATGAAGTTCTTTTGACGGTTGTGGGTGGGACACAATTACCGGTTCTCGGGGTTGCCGGAGATGGTGTCTGGTATCAGGTATCCACCGTCGTTGGTGTCGGGTGGGTCAATTCGGAATTTGTTATTCCACGAGGAAGTTTTTCAAATATCCCCGTCATTGATACCACCAATATTATCGCTACACTGCCTATCGCAGCTGGTCCGGCGGCAGTTGGACTTGTGACTACCGGGCAGGGGGGTGGCGGTGGCGCGCCAGCCGCGGCGAACACTGTGGGTGGTACATTTGTTGCAGGGACTGATGCAAACGGTAACCCGATTGTCGTCGCGGCTAACGAACGCTTCCGCGCAGCACTGGCGGTGCCGGCTGTCGAACAGCGCACTGCGCCAGGCGACTCATCCCCATCACTGGGCACGCTGTTCAGTGACGAAGGCACAGACTATCCCATTGTCAATCGTGGACGCGATTCAGGCAATATTGAGTGGCTGGCGGTGGTAACGCCTCAGTTTGGGACTGGCTGGCTGGATACGCCTAAGCTTCAGATCCGGCTCTCCGGCGCATTCCGTACGGTGATGGTCGTCAATGCGGATACCATCGGTATGGGTGATGGGCCCGGCACCGGAAGCTCGACGCTGCCGATTATTACGCGGGGCACGGAAGGTTTTCTGGTTGATATCAGCAAAGATGGTCGATTTATCCAGATTGAATTGGGCGGCGGTGAGCGCGGCTGGATTCCGTTTGACTCTGCGCAAGTACGTCAGGGAACACCTACAGATGGTTTACAGCTTGATCCCAATACAATCCCGGTAGCGGATCCCGGCAGCGGTGGTGGCGGTGTGGCACCTGTTCCGTCGATGGGCCTGAGTGTTCCACGAGTCATTATCAATACCGGCTACCTCAATGTTCGCAGCGGCCCTGGTGCGCAGTATTCGACCGTCGCCACACTCGGTGGTGGTACCGAACTGCCGGTACTTGGTGTTGCCAAAGATCAGGTATGGTATCTGGTTCAGGGCAGCTTTGGACGTGGGTGGCTCAATAACGAATTTGTGATTTTCCGCGGTGTTTATGAAAATGTGCCCGTGATTAACACGGATATCGTAGTCGGGCAGCTTTCACAACCTCTGGCTGTTGTTTCGGCCCCGCTGACGTTGTATGCCGCACCCGGAACCAACTTTGGCGCTGTAGGCACTATCAACCCGGCGGAACTGCCGATTGTCGCCCGTACTGCTGATGGAACGTGGGTACAGGTTAATACGCCATCTGGCTTTGGGTGGCTGCTTGCGTCACAGGTCATTCTGCGTGGCGATTTGAGCCTGCTGCCTATTGTTGGCTAGGTATCTACACAGTTGATGAATAGATGCGCCCTGTCACGGTTGATAGGGCGCTTATTTTTGGAGGAACGATGACTGAATTGGCTGCCCGTTTGATGATGTATGGGCGCGACTCTGGGACAGCGGTGCCGACCGCAATTTTTGGCACGGCGGGCACAGTAAGACATTCACTTCAGACGGAAATAATGCCGGTTCGGATCGGCATGTGGCCCATTATAAGTGCATCAGACCCTGAAGTTGCTACGGGTATTCTGTTATCGCTTGGTTATCTGTTGCAGCGTTACCAGGGTGTACGGGTTTATTACCTGCTTGCTCAGGTTGAGGGCGACCCGGCGGCTTTTGAATGGACAATCGCTGATTCCCAGTTTGATGTAGACGACTGGCAGCTTGATGAGCTGGATGAAAATGTAGCGATCTGGGGTTCGCTTGATGGCTGGTCGTTAACCCTATCCATCGAAAATGATGCACTGACGGCAGATGATAATGATGCTGAAGTAGAGACATTGGTCTACGAAGCTGGCTCATTGTCAGAATTGGTGAACAAGCTGCCACAAATTGCCGACGATGTTGCCTCAAAAGTGGATGCCACTGAAAAGCGGCTAATAGCGCCAGTGGCGGAATTTGAAATGCTTGAGGATAGAAAACTGCACGCGGCACTCGCTGAAGTGTTTCGGTGGGAATTGCAGCAGTATCTTGCTTTATGGCAACAACAGGATGGGCTGGCGCATAGCGAACATTACGAGCGCTTGATTGAAACCTGTCAAGCCATAGGTAACTTTGGCGCGTGGCTGGCCGCCAATGCACTGGCGCGCTCCATCAGGTTTTCTGAAGATGACGTGGAGGATTTTGTTCCGCAGGCTGAGGAAGCTGTTGAGGCTTTTAATGGCAATCAGGTCCTTCCGGTCATACTTGCAGGGGCGTTTTACGATCAGGAACTTGCCCAGGATGCTTATCAGCTGCTGGAAAGTGAAATTGAAGCTGACCAGGCATCAGCGATCACTTATCTGGCTGCTGCGGAGCTTTATCGACGTGGTGGAATGATACCGGAAGCAGTCGATACGATGCAGCGAGCGATTGAGACTGGCCAGGTAGATGCCGCTTTATACCGCCGGTACGCAGAATTGCTGGTGGCGATGGAATATAGTGGCCTGCAAGCTGAGGCACTCATTCTGACGGACCCGACAGACGACCCACAAGAGGAACTGCTGCAAGAAGCTGTGGCAGCCTATGAAGCGGCTTTAACGTTAGAGCCAGACAGCGTTGTATTGTTGAGCCAGCAACTGACGCAGTTCATGGAATTGGGAGAAACCCATGAAGCGTTTTGGGAGAAGTTTGCCCGGTTGGTCAGGCTGGATGAGTCCAGTGAATATCTGCGTGTGATCGTTGACGATATGGAAAGCCTGGACGGTCTTACACCGGCGATTGATGCGCTGGAGCGTGCAATTGCGGACTATCCGGACCGTGTGGATTTGCTTCTCGACCTGGCTGTCCTTCAAATTTTTGATGAGAATGAGCAGGTTGCCCTGGCTGTACTGGAAAGGGCGCGCAGTCTCACGCAGGAAGATGCCCTTATTTCGGACATTGAGCGCTTAACATTGATGGCCGAATATCCGGAATTTGATATGAAAATTGGTGAGATCACGGATATTCTGGGGGCTGGGAATATGATTCAGTCCGAGGATGTCGAATTCTTGGAGTCGGTCCTTGAGCGCACACCCGGTTATGAGGAAATCCATGTGCTGCTTGCCAGAGCGTACCTGGGATGGGAAGAGCCTGCTTCCGCATTGGAGACGCTGCTGGACGGATATAAACATTCGCCGCATGATGCGGATCTGCTGGCCTTGTTAGGGCAGGTGCTATGGGAGTCTGGCGAACGTGATCTCGCATTTCGCTATTTGAATGAAGGCATTACGCACAATCCTAATCATGTGCCGCTGCTGGCACTGGCCGGTCAATATCTTTTCGAGGACGAGCAGGAAGCGGCAGCGAGAGCGTATCTGGCCCGTGCAGAAGCGATTGCGCCACGCCACCCTGTACTCATACAAGTGCGCCAATACATTGGTCGCCTGTTAAACCAATAACAACCTGCGACTCCATGACGAATGGCCTTTGTGATCCGGCATCACGGTGGAGTGGGTTTATACTGTGCGTGCGCTTCTATAACAGGTTCATGATGGCCGCACGCATAGTATTATTTCTACTTCTCCTCGGCAGCGTCTCAAGGGTTATCGCTCAACAAGATGATGGGGTAGGTGAGATTCCTGAACCGATGCCCATTGTTGATACATCAGATATCACGCATTTTCTACTGCTTGGCAGCGATACCACCAATTCGGCTAATTCGGGCCGTACAGATGTTATTTTGATTGTTTCGCTTAATCATACGCATGGCACTGTTTCAATGCTCTCTGTGCCGAGGGACCTGTATGTATATATCCCGGAGTGGGAACAACAGCGCATTAACACTGCTTATGCGCACGGCGAGATGATCGAAGCCGGTTTTGGGCCGGACCTGCTGATTGAAACCATCCACTACAATCTGGGATTAGAAATTGATTTTTATGCTCGGGTGGACTTTAACGACTTTCGGCAGATTATCGACTCTGTTGGTGGGGTAGATATCGCTGTCGACTGTGCGATAGAAGACTGGCGTCTGCGTGAACCGGACCTTGACCCAACGGACGAAGATAACTGGGAAATGTTTACATTGCCCGTTGGTGTGCATCGAATGGATGGCAACCTTGCCTTGTGGTACGCACGCAGCCGGCGTACCAGTAGTGACTTTGACCGCGGACATCGACAGCAGCAACTTATCCGGGCACTCTGGCGTGAACTGCTTAAGCTTGGCGTTTATGATCAGGCAGTCGATATATGGCCGCAAGCCGTTGAGCTTGTTGAGACAGATATTACGCTGGAAGATGCCCTCACACTGATACCTTTTGCAGTGCGCCTTGATACCAGCCAGTTTTCAACTTTCACCTTCAAAATGGACCGGGAAGTGAAGCACTGGCGGGCGCCTGACGGTGCTTCGGTGCTTATCCCACAGCGCGAGGCACTCGTAAGGCTGATTAGAGATTACATGGCTCCGCCGGTTGCGTCACAGGCTGGTAAAACGATGACCTCTGTCCAGATCGTCAACGCTACCGGCAGAACAGATTTGGCGCAGGTTGCGGCAGAGAGGCTGGCATGGGAGGGGTACAACGTATCCGTTGACCCGGATGTCAGCCGCATTTTTAAGCAATATACGAGTATTGTGGATCATACGGGGCGTGTGAAAGGGAGCGATCTTGAAGCATTGCGGGCCATTTTTCATGTGCCTGCGCAGGCGATTGAAGTTCTGCCAGATCCAGACCGAATCGCTGACTATGAGGTTATCCTGGGTGCCAATTATTATGCTTGTACGCGTGACGTACTGCCGCCGGCAGGGTAGGGGTAGGGGAATTACGTAGAAATTATGTGCTATCTCCCAATATGTTGGGTGTCACCTGGCCCGCAGTGAGCTCTTGTAAGTCATCCTGAAACTCAGCCAGCCGTGCAGTCGGGAAAGTCGCTGTTACGCGGACCTGTTCGGTGAACTGTTCATCATCAATTTCACCCGTATGTTCAGCAATTAATCGTTTGATTCTTTCGTATAGTGAGTAAGAAAACACCATTTCTAACTGGGTTTTCTCGATCTTTTCCGTCGTTTTAGCGGCTGCCAGCGCCTGACGGGCTGCTTCGCTATAGGCACGAACGAGGCCGCCGGTTCCTAGCTTAGTACCGCCAAAGTAGCGTGTCACAATGATCAGGGTGTCGCCTAATTTGCTGCCTCGGAGGATGGCAAGGACAGGTGGTCCGGCTGTTCCCGAAGGCTCTCCATCATCGCTCATACCTTCTGTAACTGTGTCATAGCCAATACGAAACGCATAGACATGATGCGATGCCGTGCTCATCTCAGCACGAATACGCGCCAGTTCACGCTGTACATCATCTACCGACTCGACATAGAGTAAGGTTGCAATAAACCTTGATTTTGCGATCTCATATTTGACGGTGCAGGCGTTTGTAGGGATTAGATAACCAGTCATTTATTATTTCGCGTAGTCATTAACCACTAACAGATCCAAGATGATGAAGAACATAATAATGAAACAGGGGAGGCTGAATAGAAAGCTTACCATTATCACTTCGAAGCAATTGTTTACGAACTAAATATTCCACAGCCTGATCATTCCTCGTATCCCGATGAAAATTAACCAGCCCAGCTGCAGCACGCACAACATACTGCTCTGAATCAGACAGACTAAGCCATATGGTTTTACATTCGGTTTGAACAGACTGCTTTTTCGATAATTCCTTCGCCAATGCCGGACCATTCGTCATTACAGACGACAGATTTAACTCTGACATCATATCCAGCATACGAAATGAAGCACGAAGTAAACCGGCGAAACCACCCGTGGACCACACCAGAAAATCTTTCACGTACTCATCATAAGACTTATGATTACGCCGGCAGAGATCATCAAACATACGCTGAGCATCGCGCGCATTATAGGGCCCGATAAAAAACACGTTATCCGTAAACAACTCTATAAACTCTTCAATTTGAAGGGCGTCAATGTTCTCTTTCTCAATAACGGATGCCAAAGGCGTTCTGGTAAACGTCAAATACGAAAGCTGCCGTTTATTTGCATCACGAAGTCCTCGTAAGGTCAGGAAAAACTTGATTGGCAAATTCCGAAGCATCTCCTCAAATTCATCGAACATAAACACGATCTGGATACCTTTATTCATCAGAATATCCAAACCAAGTTCGAAATAACGCAAACCCATGTAGGCATACAGCGGGTTTGAGCCGTCCTGCAGGGTCTCATAAACCTCCGCAAAACGTGCCATTTCCTTTTCAGACAGGGCATCTGATTGATAAAACGCCAGAAACAGACGGTGCATCATCAGCTCATAGCCAACCCACGACCCGATCTGTTCGGCATCATCATGATTACGGGGTATAGGGCCAAGCATACTCGGGTCAATGATAATCGCGCGAAATTGCTCGATATTTGTTTCTTTCATGTAGGCTTGCTGCACCTGGGCATTGGATAAATGCTGCATCAGGTTAGATTTGCCGATGCTGCCAACACCGACCAGCGAGCATGATTCTGATGCCCGCCAGCGCTCCATAATCCGCCCCACCTCTTCCTGGCGGTAATCCAGGGGTTGAATGCGTGTGCGCGATGATTTGGCCATACATGAGCTCTCTGATAGGTCGTAAACGATGTGGTTATTTTAATACATTTGTGGTTTTAGTTACAATTCTGGCCTTTAGTTAGTGATAAGTACGCTTATCGGGAGTAAATCGTATAACTAAAAATACGCCCAGAGGGATTCGAACCCCCGACACTCGGTTCCGAAGACCGATGCTCTATCCACTGAGCTATGGGCGCGTACTAAGGATTGTAATCAGAAGTTATTGGCCGTCAACCATCAATCGATACAAGTTCGCTAAATTTTCCTGCGTGTAAAGCAGCCCGTGCCGATCTCGCAGCGAAAGCTGCACTTCCTGTGCCTGCTGCAATAATGGCATAATTTCCTGTAGATCATGCTGCATACGCATCCACACAACGGCAAGATTGCAACGTGCCCGCGCTAACACCAGTGGATTCTCGGCGCGTTCTAAAATCGTGATCGCTTTTATCAGCTGTCTTTCGGCTTGCTCTGTCTGCTGATCCTGAAATTGAATCCGGCCCAGCAGCGCCAGCAAACTGCCGTGTTGAACCGTTTCGTCGGCGCAGGACGCCAAAGCTGCATTCACGGATGCATATGCTGTTGTCATGTCACTCATTTTTAAGGCAACCTCAGCTTTGAGTGCCAATGTCACGACATCGGATTGGTCTATTAGTGATATACACCGCCAAGCCTGCTCTGTATTCCCCTCATCAAGGGACATTCGAGCCAATTCCATGTTGATCTTATCTCGCAGGTCTTGAATTCTCAGCCGATCAGCTGCTTCATAGGCACGCAGCAATGCTTTATAAGCCTGTTGAAATAAACCCTGCTGATGGAGCGCTGCGCCCAATTCATAAAGCGCCCTACCCTGCCAGTCAAAATGACCGGCTAATCCTGTGTTCTCAATAATGTTCTGAATGATTGGCCCAAATTCATCCCATCTGGCCAGTTTTCTCCAACAATATGCCAATCTCAGGCGTATTTCCACGGGCAATTCCGGCTGTTCGCTTAATATGTGTGACCAGACGGCATAATGCCCGTATTCCAGCCCAATTTCTGCCGTGTGACCTATCCATCGCAACGCTGTTTCACTATCTATGGGTGGCCATTGATGCAATAAAACGCTTTCGACAATGCCTATGCAGGCATAAGCATCTTCCGCAATTTGGTTGTCAACGTGACCAAGAAGCTCGTTGACAACTGCCGCTAACTCAGGAACCGTATCAGACTCGAACGCAGTACGACACCACAATTGGAACGCATTTGCCAGTTCATATATGTCATTATTGTCTTTTACGTGATGGTTGACCAACCCCGTGCTCACCAACTCCAGCATGGCTCCGTCACCGACCGGCCAGATACGACCCTGATGAAACACGCCGGAGCGTTGCAACACCAATACCGCTAACCCGTATTTGGCTTCTGTCGACAGTGAATGAAAAACACGAAGGAAACTTTCATGAACACTACCCTGGCTTGCCAGTAATGGATGCTGTAACGGGAGATTGCCCAAGTTGTTTACAGCGAGTTTAATCGCCAGCGGGTTACCACCGGCCAATTGCCATACATGCTCGATATAGCTATCCATGTCGATCAGCTCATGAGTCCGGGCTGTTTTCACAAAATAGATCAAGTCATCTCTGGATAGCTCGCCAAGTACAAGATGTTTCACGTCAGAGCCAAGCGGTAAATACACAATGTGTGAGATATACACCATCGCATCAGTCAGTTCTGCCATCAGAGCGGCAAGGCTTTCAACCGGTGAGCTAAAACCAGATAACCCATCAATCACCACCACAACCCTCCGTGTTAACAAATATGACTTCAGATCAACGTTGAGGTCAACCAGCAGATGTTCGTAAAGGGTCTGGTAAATATGCTCTGTTGAACGCGGTTCGCTAATCCAGACAAGATGATCAATGCTGTCTGAATCGATTTGGCGGTGAAGCAGTGCCTGTATGAAGCGCGTTTTACCAATGCCGGGTGGACCGGTAATTTGCAGGTGTGTTGGCTTCAGCCGCAGTATACGTTCCGCATGGTTAAGTGCGGTTTCCCGCCCAATCATGTGCGGCGGTGATTGACCCGACGGTAAGGCGCGATACAGTAGCAAGCGATGGTGCTTTTGTCTGGCCAGCGTTTCTTCGTGGATGAGGATACTTCGCATATGGTCAAGCGCCCTGCCCTGATACCGGCGCAGCGTCCGATTGTCCACAAAGCTATACGTGCTGAATTCACTTGCACTGATATTGAAGTCGGAGCGGATATAACGGTAATATAGCAGACTCAGTCCAATGAGTTGGGGATTTCCTGTGCTGGCGGCAGCTTTAATTGCAGCCTGCGCCTGCTCTAGCGTCTCTTGTTGGCCTGTAGTTGCAAACCTCAACATTTGGCGGATCGTGTCGAGTTCTGTCCGGGTTAGCGCGACCAGTATTTCTTGAAGCGCAAAACGCCGGCGATTTTCAAAGGCGGGGATATCTGCGGACTTGAGATACTCTTCGACCAGAACCAGCCATTCCAGTGGATTCTCGTTGGCCTCATGCCCATAGAGCAGTGAATCATAAGCAGCCCGCACACTATCTTGACTGATAAACGCCTGCTTTTGCACTGTTCAGACAGTTAACGCTCTTTTAGGGCGCGTCGAATTTGCCGCTCAGCGTCGCGTTTGGCAATTGTTTCACGCTTGTCGTATTGTTTCTTGCCTCGTGCGATAGCGATTTCAACTTTGGCACGTCCTTTCGACAAGTAAATCATCGTCGGGACAATCGTATAGCCTCGTTCACGGGTACGCGATGAAAGTTGGTCGATCTGGCGCTTGTGCAATAAAAGCTTTCTGGGGCGCAGTGGGTCACTATGACCGAAGATGCCTGCTTCATCATAGGTAGCGATATGAACATTCATAAGCCACATTTCGCCATCACGCTCCTGAACGAAGCCTTCCCGCAAGCTGACTTTGTTGGCGCGAATCGACTTGATCTCCGACCCCATCAGCACAACGCCGGCCTCAAACGTTTCCTCGATATGATAATCGTGATGTGCCTTACGATTCTTGGCGACTATCTTAATATGATCAGCCATTCCATTACCTTATTGTTTCGGGTTGTTGCTGCAAATATCGTATTGCTTCTCCAAGTTCGACATCACGACCATTTACGTCAGGGATCATGGTTATATCAGGCTCCAGCCCTACACTCTCCAATCGCCTTTGATCGGGTGTTAGCCACTCGGCTGACGTGATATGAACTGATGAGTCGTCTGAGAGACGAAATATCTGTTGTACTGTTCCTTTTCCGAAGGTCCGTTGGCCTATCAGAGTTCCACGTCCGTGATCCTGTATCGCCCCAGCAACCAATTCTGACGCACTCGCCGTTCCTTGATTAACCAGTACAACCAGGGGGATGTCTGTCGCTAATCCACCATTCGATGCAGTGAGGATGCGTTCTGTATTGTTGCTGTTTTCATACACGATAACCATGTTTTCATCCAGGAACTGACTGGCAACATCAACAGACTCCTGAAGCAGCCCCCCGCTGTTATTGCGCATGTCGACAATCAACGCCTGAATATCATTCTCTTGTAATGACTCAAGGGCGGACACCACTTCTTCAGGTGTTCGACTTGTAAATCGCAAAATTTGAAGATAGCCAATGCTGCTATCCTCGACCAGCAAGCGCCAGACCACCGACGGAATATTGATAACGGCGAATTCAATAAACTGGGTGACTTCCTCAGCATTGGACTTCAAGACGGTGAGCTCTACCCCGTTGCCATCCTTAACCTCACCACGCAACCGTTGATCAATAGCGTCCTGTTGAGATGTGCCATCAACAGCTTCACCATTTACCGCGAGCAGGATGTCGCCATCTTCTATTCCTGCCGCTGCTGCCGGCGAATCATCATAGGGGAACAGCACAAACTCACCCTTTTCATTGCGGGTTAATTGGACACCTACCCCACCATAGGTTCCTGCCAGTGCGTCGGACTCACTTTGGGCAACCGGCGGATCCACAAAGAATGTGTACCGGTCTTCGAGCGTTGCCATAATCCCACGAATTGCCGCGTATTGCCGCTGTGTATACCCGGGCTGGTCTCTCAAGTAATGCTGGTTCAGCAGATTTTGAACCTCATCAACCAGAGGATAACCGTCTATATTAGAAGCAGTATTCGCAGCGAACGCAGTTGGGAAAGCCAGGTGCACCGCATCGCGGAAGAAGAAGCCGGCTGTGAATATCAATGCAGCGCTCAGCCCAAAGAGCACGCCAATTGCCAATGAGTATCCAAATTGTCGCTGCTTTTTCACTGAGATTCCTATGATCACTCACTTGCAAGAATCGACATCTGATGGTGAAATTGTAACATTATCAAAGTCAAACCCCAAGACTCGGTCCAACCGTGAGTGAATTGATTATTAAGCTGAACATACGTGGTCGATCAACGCCTGGACAAATCGATGAATACTAATTACAACCTGCCGCTGGTTCTCGTTGCAGACGACGAAGTCCATACAACCCTCATGCTTGAACGAATATTTGAGCGTGAAGGCTATCAGGTAAAAAGTGTCCATGATGGTATTTCGGCCCTTGAAGCTGCCATTCAGCTGAGCCCGGATCTCATCTTGCTGGATATTCAGATGCCGGGACTCAATGGATTTGATGTTCTGAGCTCACTTCGAGAAAACCCCAGCACTTCTAATATCCCCACTATTCTGATTACAGCTAAAGCACGAAAGCCAGATGACGTTGCGCACGGCTTGAATCTGGGAGCCGATGACTATATATACAAACCCTTTGATCCGCGCGAACTACTTGCTCGTGCCGAAAGCAAGATGAAAGCGCGGCAGCTTGAAGAAAATTTGCAGCGGCGGACGCAGGAGCTTCAGGCACTGCTGCGCATCAGCGAAGAGCTGAATCATTCTGTCGAAATGGGCGATCTGCTGGATATCATTCTATTCCTGACACTGGACCTGCTTCCAGGCAATCTGGCGGCGCTGTATCGTCTGGACACGGATGGGAATGTTGTTGGTCAGCAAACGCAAACCATTCGGATCACAGAGCCGCTCACGTATGCGGAAGCCAATGTCATAGAGAATATTCTTAAAGTACCACGATCAGCAATGTGGCCGGGTGACGCGCCGGTCATTGCCGAATTTCCCAGTGGTATGTCGGTGTTGTTGAAGCATGGAACAACAACGCTGGGTGTGCTCGTCATCGTATCTCTGCAATCAAATGAATACGATGAGAATCATTTCAGATTGTTTAAGGGGATTAGCCGGCAGGCATCGCTTGCACTCCGTAATGCCGAACTGTATGAGATGTTGTCCAATCATGCCGAGCATCTTGAAGATGTGGTTGCAGATCGAACCGCAGAGTTGAAATCCGCACAACAGTTGCTCGTGCGATCTGAAAAACTCGCGTCGATTGGGCATCTCGCAGCAAGTATTGCGCATGAGATCAACAACCCACTACAACCTATTCGTATTCATCTGGAACATTTAATCGAGGATATTCAGCATGGCGACCCGGTTGATGCGATTGCCGTGGAGAGTATCCAGCAAAGTATCGAGCGAATCACCCGTATTGTCAGCCAGCTGCTTGAATTTGCCGGTAAACGTTCAATGGATGCGGATGTTGACTTTATTGATCTCAAGCGCACCCTGGACGGCGTTATTCAATTAAATCGAAAGTTGTTCGAGCAAAAAGAAATTGAGCTTGCTGCGCAAATCGATACCCTTCCCCTGTTCTATGGGAACAAAGATCAACTTGAGCAGGTATTCATGAATCTCGTTCTGAACGCTCAGGCAGCGATGGAGAAAGGCGATCAGCTCAAAATAGAGGCCATCGTTGAAGAAAAACAGATCGTCATACGCTTTGCTGATACAGGACATGGCATAGCACCCGATCAGATAAATCGGATATTTGATCCGTTCTTCTCCACGAAGGATAATGGTACAGGTTTAGGGTTGTTCGTGTCCTACGGCATCATTCAGAATCATCATGGTAACATCGAGGTTGAAAGCAAGCTCAACATGGGTACGACGTTTACCATCCGGCTGCCGATTACCGAGGTGAACAACACCTGACAGCATCAGGCAGCAGCGACCCACCTTGCCTCAAAGCCGGCGTCATCCAGGTCACCAGCCGTAAATGCGCTGGCGTCGGCAACCGGCACAGCGATAACGCGGAGAACGCTGTTTGTTTCGCAATCGACAAGTTTTACGCCGATTGCCGCGTACTCTGCGCCAGCGTCGTCGCTCAGACCCGCAAATGCAGCCATTGATTCTGTCAACGCGCTTCGCATCGGCTCGCCAGCGGTTGTGCAAACACCGACAAGCAGCGTATTGCCGAGGCTGGTATCCATGACTTCTACAGAGTTATCCGCTATGACTTGATCTGCAAGGGCTTCCAAAACCGCAGCCTGTACATCAGCCGAAACAGCATCGCCACTAATCACTTCAGCGTCCTCGGTTGCCATCGCGGTTGGTGCCGCTGCCTGCTGCGTGGGCGTAACGGCTGGTTCCTGCTGGAATGGATTTGCAAGAAGCATAACGATTACGACAATGACAACCAGCAGCACGGCAAACAAAATCAATAACAGTGGTGACCGGTTACGTTGTCTTTCGGGGGTTTCATCTTCCGTATCAGCCATATCATCAAGGCTGAATTCTTCGTCAAGACCGCTGCTTGTGCGTTCGACGCTCTCAAAATCTGCCAGGAAATCCGCGTCTTCAATATCTTCATCATCTGGTAAACTTGGCAGCGTGGGCGGCGGTGTTACTGGCGTAACAGCTGCATCTTCTCTTGCAGCGGGATAACCTTCATCCAGTTGATTGAGCAGGTCCTGTGCGCCTTCGTAGTTATGATCCAGTTTGAGAACCTGACTGAGCGCCATTCGTGCTGTTTCCGGATCAGACACAGCATGAGCGTAGAGCCACCAGGCATCGATATTGTCGGGTTCCTGTTCGAGGATGGGCTTCAGCAGCGCTTCAGCATCAGAAAGTCTATCGTCCTCAATTAGTTCATAGGCTCGCATTAATGCCTGGTCATTGCTGTCGGTCATTCTGTCTTCTCCTGAGGGCGCCAAAACACACCTAAGACGGAGTTTACAACCAAGTAGGTTCGTGTGCAAGCCAGCTAAAAAATAAGACCCATCCCAATTGCTGGAATGAGTCTCGTCAGTTGCCCCGGAGAGGATTTGAACCTCCACCCCCGAAAGGACACAGCCCTCAACCGTGCGCGTCTGCCTGTTCCGCCACCGGGGCATCTGGTAACGTATTATACTGATGGAATATTCACTGTCAATGATACTTTGTTCACCATCTACGAAGGAAAAGATGTATGCGAATCGCACTTGATGTGATGGGGACCGATCAATGCCCAACGCCGGACATTGCAGGTGCAATCCTCGCGGCCAAAACCTATGGATACAAGATCTATATGGTTGGTGACCAGCAGAAAATTGAACAGGAATTGAAGCAGCACACCATAGCCGGCCTCCCCCTGGAGGTTGTCCCCGCTGCCGATACGATATTGCCAACCGATAAGCCCAGCGCCGTTGGCAAGGGTAAACCCCAGTCTTCGATGCATATTGGCATGAATCTGGTAAAAGATGGCGAAGCAGACGCGTTTGTGACCATGGGCAATACAGGCGCAGCCCACGCTATCGCCACACTATTTACCCTTAAGCGCATTGAAGGCGTCAAGCGGCCTGCCCTAAGCGGAATCTTCCCGGTTGCCGGGAACTACATCGTGATGCTAGATTTAGGTGCCAATGCCGACTCGAAACCAGATTGGTTGCTGCAGTTTGGTTTAATGGGCAGCATTTATGCGAGTAACGCCCTGAACCTGGCATCGCCGCGTATCGGGCTGCTCTCAAACGGCGAAGAAGAAGGCAAAGGCAATCAGCTCATTCGTGACGCAGACCAGTTGTACAGACAGTCGACATTGAATTATGTGGGCAACGTTGAGCCAAAGGAAGTGATGCACGGCAAGGCAGAAGTGATTGTTGCCGATGGTTTTCTGGGCAATATCTTTGTCAAGACTTTCGAATCGTCCGTTACATTGCTGGTTCAGACCATACGTGAAGAAATCAAAGCGGATCTACCTTCTATGCTTGGTGGTTTGATGCTCAAACCGGCTTTTGGCCGGGTCCGAAAACGAACTGACACATTTGAAGTCGGTGGTGCGCCCCTTTTGGGTGTGAATGGTGTTGTAATTATTGGGCATGGTCGTTCCAATGCTGTCGCAGTCAAAAACGCTATTCATCAGGCAGCGATCGCTGTTGAAGGTCGTGTGATCGACACCATCAGGCAGGGACTGCGAGAAATATAAGCTTTTAGTGGTGTGACAAGTAGGAGAAAAGCCAGTCTATGGAACTGCTGCGCAATGGTCGACCCAGAGTCGTAATCACCGGTCTGGGCGCTTTAACTGCTCTCGGGCCGGTAAAATCATTATGGGAGGACCTGAAGGCCGGTAAATCCGGTATCAGGTGTATTGAGACAATCGAAGTCGCTCATGTACCGGTGAAAATCGGGGGTGAAGTGCGTAACTTTGATCCGGAACAGTATATTGACCGGAAAGAAGCTCGACGCATGGGGCGTGCTTCTCAGTTTGCTGTCGCGGCGGCAAACATGGCAATTGAAGATGCTGGCTTAACGATTGATCAGGTTGAGTCAGAAGGTGAACGGGTTGGCGTGGTGATCGGTACGTCGCTTGGTGCCCATGAAATGGCGGAAACAAGCACGTTTAAGTACAAGACGACCGGTTATCGCAAGCCGAATCCGTTGGCATTGATCAATGCATTACCCAATATGCCCGCACATTATGTCAGCCGCTTCATGCGTGCTTTCGGTACGTTAAGCGCACCATCGACCGCGTGTGCGGCAGGAACACAATCTATCGGTGAAGCCAGCGAGCTGATCAAATCAGGTCGTGCAGACATGATTATCACGGGTGGTGTAGAAGCCGTCCTTCAGGATTACACGCTGGCAGGTTTCGAGGCGATGCAGGCTTTGGCCGTCGGCTATGAAGATAACCCGGCTGGGGCCAGCAAACCGTTCGATGCCAACCGGTCTGGTTTTGTGCTGAGTGAAGGTTGCGGCGTAGTCATTATCGAGAGTCTTGCACACGCGCTTAAGCGAAATGCAAGAATCTACGCTGAAGTTCTGGGGCACGCATCCTCATCGGATGCATTCCACATTGCGGCACTCGACCCAGAAGCGAAAGGCGCGATGCGCTCGATGAAGTGGGCACTGGAAGATGCTCACCTCAACCCGGAGGACATTCAGTATATCAATGCGCATGGCACCTCGACGCAGGCCAACGACAAAATGGAGACACTGGCCATCAAGACGATTTTTGGCGAATATGCCTATAATCTGGCCGTCAGCTCGACCAAGAGTATGTTGGGGCACGCGTTGGGCGGTTCAGGTGCTATAGAAGCGATTGCCTGTGCCTTAAGCCTGTTCGAGAAGGTCATTCACCCCACCATCAATTATGAAACACCCGACCCGGAATGCGACCTCGACTATGTACCCAATGTCGCGCGCGATTTTCCTGACCTGAAATACCTCATGTCGAACAGTTTTGGGTTGGGCGGGCAGAATGCATCCATTATCTTGGGTGCCATTTAGCTCTACACGGATTCTTCCCCAGCAACGTCAATCCACGAGTGTGATGCGAGTATAGCGTCACACTCTTTTATTTTCTGAATAGCACTTTGGGCTGGTCAGGCTATAATGGAATTGCGCTGTTCATTATTCGCAGGGGATCTATGCAAGAAATTGAGAATTTGTTGGCGCGCAATGACATTAAAAAAGCGGAACAGGTCATTGCAAAACAACTTCGCTCAGACCCAGGCGATCATGAGCGGACTAAACTTCTGCTTTATCGCGCCAGAGTTCGGTTGCGTGGTGGCCGGCCAGATGACTCGATCAACGACTTACTCACGATTTGTAGCATGGCCCCGCAGCAAGCCGATAAGCCCGAACTGATGGAATTGCTGGGGGATGCATATCTGGCACGTTTTGAAACAGCCAGTGTGGGTTTTGCAGATCGCGCTGATATTGTGCAGGCACAGGAAAATTTCCAACGCGTTCTGAATGATTACCCCAAATACCCCAATCGTGGCTGGATCAATTATCAGCTTGGACGCGTCGCCTTAACAGAGAATGTCGTCGATCGTGCCGAGCACTATTTTCAACAGGCTTTGCTGACACCCAGCACCACACGGGCGCTTACCGCATTCTGCTTTGAGCGATTAGGTTTTCTCACATTTTATGAACGCCGTGACCTCGAACTGGCTTTAGGGCTTCTGGATAAAGCGGTCGACACATACCCTTCGACTGAAAATCAGGCGTGGCTGGCACAGGTACACATCCTCCGCAGCCGAGTCTTGCGCGAACAGCGCGATTACAAACAAGCGCTCAGGTCCGCCGAAACGGCCATTACGATCGCGGCCAATGCTGGGTCGGAAAATCGTGCCAGTCTGGCGGAGGCGTTGCTCACTGCTGGCGAAATGAGTGCCGGATTCGAAGGCCGCGAACGAGACACGCTGGATTATCTGCACCAGTTTTTGCAGGCCAGCCGCAAACCGCTGGGCGTAGATGTGACATGGTCGCGCGTGCATGAACTGTTAGGCGATGCCTACTTTAAGCTCAGCCAGTTTGAAATGGCCCTGGAATCATACGAAGCGGCACTCCAATATAACCCCTACCATCCCTGGGAAATCTCGCTCCATTATCGAATTGCACGCAGTTATTATCATCGAAACGATTATGCAAACACGATTATAGCCATTCAGCGTCTGATGCAGGCCGCCGAAGCCGAAGGCGAGCCCGTGAATGATTACCACATATACGACATTTTAGGGAATGCGCACTTCGCGCTTGGGCAATATCATGACGCGCAAGAATCGTACCGAACGGCCCTGGAAATAGCGCCAGGTACGGCTGATGGGGTAGAGAAAATTCGAAAGTACTATCAATTTGCTCAGGAATTGAGCTAGGTTCTGTTGTAAACTAAGCCCTGAATCTCAAGTGTAGAGAATAATGGATAAAATGGCAGATAAGGTAATCGTCGTTGGCGGAGGTCTTGCCGGGACAGAAGCCGCCTGGCAGTTAGCCGAGCGCGGCTTTCATGTTGATCTGTATGAAATGCGCCCGCAGCGGACGACTGGCGCGCACGTTTCAGACCGGTTGGCCGAGTTGGTGTGCAGCAATTCTCTCGGTTCGAAATTAGTTGATCGGGCCTCTGGGCTGCTGCAAACGGAATTGAAGATGCTCGGTTCGCTTTTAATACGGTGTGCCGAAGAATCGGCAGTACCGGCAGGTGGCGCGCTGGCCGTCGACCGCGAGGCATTTTCCGCAGCGGTATCCCAGGCCATCCAGACTCACCCAAACATCACCGTTATCCGTGAAGAGGTGACGGAAGTACCGGCTACACCTTCAATTATTGCGACCGGGCCGCTGACATCCCCTGCCCTGACGGAAAAGATCGTCGCTATGACCGGGCAAGCGCATCTGCATTTTTATGATGCCATTGCGCCCATTGTGACGGTGGACAGCATCGATATGTCGATTGCTTTCCGCGCAAGCCGCTATGATCGAGGCGACGACGAAGAAGGAGATTATATCAATTGCCCGATGGATGAAGAGGAATATCACCGCTTCGTGGATGCCCTTCTCGCCGCCGAGCGCATTGAACTGCGCGATTTTGAGCGAGAAGACCCGCAGTTTTTCGAACGCTGCATACCGATTGAGCATCTGGCGGAACGCGGACGAGAGACACTGGCATTCGGCCCCATGCGACCGGTTGGTCTGCGTGACCCCCGGACAGGCAGACGCCCGTTTGCGTTAGTGCAGCTCCGGCAGGATAACCTGATCGGCACCCTGTATAATCTGGTTGGCTTTCAGACCAACATCCGGTGGGGACAGCAAGCGGAAATTTTGCGCCTGATTCCGGGTTTGGAAAACGCGGAATTTGTCCGAATGGGCCAGATGCATCGCAATACGTTTATGAACTCCCCTGCTCTGCTCGAACCCACCATGCAGTTTCGCCAGCGCGATGACCTGTACTTCGCTGGTCAGATCACGGGTGTCGAAGGGTATGTTGGCAATATCGCCACCGGACTGCTGGCGGCAATCAACCTGGCCCGGCATTGTAACGGTCAGCAGCCCTGGACTCTGCCACAGACATCGATGCTCGGTGCCCTGTGCTACTACGTTACCCACGCCGATCCGGATCAGTTTCAGCCTATGAAGGCGAACTTTGGCATCCTGCCACCACTCGATAACCGGATCAAGAATAAGCGTGAACGCTATCAAGCCTACGCTGCGCGCGCCCTGGACAATCTGCGCAACGCAGCCGTGAGCATTGGCGACCCGCACCTCAACCCTGCTGTGCTGGAAATTGAGTATCATTAAGGGAATACAACGAGTATTACAATGGGGGCTCGACGTGGCGAACTTTGCAAACTGGCTTGAACAACATGTGAGCACACTTGTTAAAGCAGCCCTTGCCGAGCTTACCCAGGATGAAACCCAGCAAACCCAGGCCGAGCAGTCGGTAGCAGCGTTCTTTTACGGTATGCTAGATGCCGTGCAGCTGCAAACCCCTCAACCGCTGTATAACGTACTCGACGCCTGGGTAGCAGCCCAGAGTGCACCGACCGATGATGAACTTGCCCGGTTGCTTCCAGTTGTGATTAAGTTTAAGCAGGTCACGGCTTTTCAGATTTATGAAACCAGCCCGGAAGCCGATACGGTGGCATTGCTCATCGAGATGGAACAGGTTTACGATCCAGCCATCATTTATCTGACCAATCTTGAGGCAGATGCGTCATTACAGGAGATGCGGCGCCAGCTGGACGAAGCACAAGCTGAGCTGGATCGGCTTGAAAAAAGCAAATCCGCTTTTGTCGAAGTCGCTGCTCACGAACTGCGAACGCCGATCACCCTTGTCGAAGGCTATACCAATATGCTCAGTACCAGCGTGCCGGCGCTGGTAGACGATCCGATGGTTGGGCCGCTGCTGGATGGCATCAACGGTGGCGTTTACCGCTTGCGCGAGATCATCCGCGACATGCTGGATGTTTCCCTGATCTCACTGGGCATGATCGAACTTCATCTACAGCCTGTCTGGCTGAACCACCTGATGTCGGCGCTCGAAAACACTCTTGAAACGATGTTAGCGGAGCGGCAGGTTGCTTTAAAAATCGACTACGACTCGATACCCCGCCAGCCCTTGTACAGCGATCCGGAACGCCTGCTGCAAGTCTTTCAGAAAATCGTCTCAAATGCGATCAAATATACGCCAGACGGCGGCGAGGTTGTGGTAGCTGCCCGGGATTTAACCAGTTTTACCGACATCATGGTCATTGATAATGGTATCGGCATTGATGCAGACAACCTGACCCGGATCTTTGGTATGTTTTCAACGCTGGGCGATACCTCATTGCATTCGAGTGGGAAAGCGAAATTTCGCGGTGGCGGGCCGGGGTTAGGCCTGTTCATTTCAAAAGGCATTATCGAGGCGCATGGGGGCAATATCTGGGCAGAAAGCCCTGGCTACGACGAGGTCGCATGTCCGGGCAGTACATTTCATATCATGATTCCAATGCGTAATACCGTTGCTGATGATAAAATGATGAGCCTACTTGATAATGAACATGATGACTGATGCCAGAACCTGCTGATCGACTAAAACACCTTCCACCTTACGTCTTTACCTCGATTGCTAAGCAAATTCAGAAGCTCAAAGCACAAGGTCATGATATTATCCGGCTCGACATCGGCAGCCCGGATGGTGCGCCACCACTGGCAGTGATCGAAACGGTACAACGTTCTATCGCCCTACCGGACAATCATGGCTATACCAGTTACAATGGCACCCCGGCCTTTCGCCGTGCAGTTGCGGGTTTTTACCAATCACGTTTTGGGGTCACGTTAAACCCTGATACCCAGGTGCTGCCGCTGATTGGGTCCAAAGAAGGTCTGGTCAATCTCTGCCTGGCATATTTGAATCCGGGCGATATGGTGCTGGTGCCAGATATCGGATACCCTGCCTATGCACGCGGTATTTTGTTGGCGGGTGCCGAAATATGCTGGCTGCCGCTGCGCGAAAATAACGGTTTTTTGCCAGACCTGACATCAATTCCCACAGATGTGGCTCAGCGCGCCCGGATGCTCTGGCTCAATTACCCCAATAACCCGACCGGCGCTGTTGCCCGCCTCGACTTTTTTGAACAGGCTGTGGAATTCTGCCGGGCGCATGATATTCTGCTTCTATCCGACAACCCTTATTTTGAGATTACATTCGATGGCGAACAGGCAGTCAGCGCTTTGCAGCCATCGCTGGCAGATTCCTGCGCAATCGAAATGATGTCGTTTTCGAAAACCTATAACATGGGTGGCTGGCGGCTCGGCGCGGCAGTCGGCAATGAAGAAATCTTGCGTATTTTGCTTCAAATGAAGAGTAACATAGATACCGGGCATTTTCTACCGATATACGAAGCTGGCATTGCGGCATTGGAAGAAACATCAGCTGATTGGGGTGCGCAAAGAAATCAGGTGTATCAAAGACGACGAGATTTGATGCTCGCAACGTTGCCTGACGCCGGTCTGGACCCTATACCCCCCAAAGGCGCGATTTATATCTGGGCGCGCGTTCATAACGGTGATGGCGCAACATATGCTCATGACGCGCTGGAACAGGCACATGTTTCGCTGACGCCCGGTGATGCTTTCGGACCCGGCGGCACACAATATGTCCGCATCAGTTTGTGTACCCCGGATGAACAGATGCAGCTTGCTTTAGAACGATTAAAACGTTGGCATAGTCAAAATAGTAGATAGATACCTATGACAAACCATCAGGTCATAAATTCACAGCAGGAACGTGCTTTTCTGGTTGGAGCTGCCATAAAGGGTGAGAATCCATTACTTGGGATGGACGATTCACTTGCTGAACTTGCGTTGCTGGCTGGGACGGCTGGCATTGACGTTGTCGGACAGGACAGCCAGCAGGTCGACCGCATCGACCCGGCGACGTTTATTGGCGCAGGCAAAGTGGAAGAAATCCGTGAACAGGCTGTGGCATCCGAGGCTCAGGTGATCATCTTCGACGATGAATTATCGCCCCGGCATCAGCGTGAACTGGAAAAGCGCTTTGGTGACTCCATACGCGTCTTAGATCGGTCAGCTTTGATTCTGGATATATTTGCACAGCATGCCAGCACCCGCGAAGGCGCCCTGCAAGTCGAGCTGGCCCAATACGAATATCGCTTACCTCGCTTGACCCGTCAGTGGACCCATCTGGCGCGGCAGGCTGGCGGCGGTTCGGCCAGAGGCGGTACTGGCGGCGTGGGCTTGCGTGGCCCGGGTGAAACGCAGCTTGAAGTGGATCGCCGCGAAATTAGCCGCAAGATCAGCAAACTGAAAGATGAACTGGAATTGGTACGCGCACATCGGGGCCGCCACCGGTCGCAACGTACAAAAGCGAAAATCCCGGTGGTGTCGCTGGTGGGTTACACCAATGCCGGTAAGTCCACCCTGTTTCGTGCATTAACCGGATCGAATGTCTATGTGGCGGACCAGTTATTTGCGACGCTGGACCCCACGACAAGGCGCGTTGATCTGCCTTCGGGCCGGCAGGTATTGCTAACTGATACGGTTGGTTTTATTCAGAAACTGCCGACGACGTTGATTGCCGCTTTTCGGGCAACGCTGGAGGAAGTTGTCTCGGCCAATGTGATTCTCCATGTCGTTGATGCCGCCCATCCAAATGTGATTGAGCACATCGAATCGGTGGAAGAAACATTAGACGAGATTGAAATGCCGGAAGTACCTCGGGTGCTGGTCTGGAACAAAATGGACGCGCTGGATGGCCCCCTCCCCCAGTACGATCTGGATAGTGAACTTTACGCCGGTGCTGCGCAGGTGTCCGCCCTCAAGAAACAGGGGCTGGATGCGCTATTAGAAGCCATCGAACAGGCGATTGCGCATAACGCTTATATGGTCACCCTTTCGATCCCTCATCAGCGTGGCGATCTGATTTCATACCTACATGAATCAACGACCGTTGAGCATGTCGAACATCAGGAGAATGGTGTCCTGATTACGGCCCTGTTATCACCGGAGATGTACGACCGTTATAAACAGTATCAGGTTTGAGGTGCAGGATGAAGTGGCTTGATCAATCACCCGTTCTGGCAAGGCTTCTGGAAAGTGTCTCGAATGCCGTAACGCGACAGCGTGGTTTGCCTGTTTTGATCGGCATCCTGTGCGTCCTCATCAGCTTTGGCGTACAAACTGTTAACGTTTTTGCAGACAATGTGGCTCTGGAATTGATCGGTGTGGTGATGCTGCACATCGGTATTCTGATGGCCTTGATCGGTCTGTTGATTGCCGAAGCGCTAGGCGGGTGAAGGAAGAAACCGGTTGTCAATTACCTACCGCGCTGTTTCTGACCCTGAGATACTTCAACGCGTCGTTGACCTGGAAATGATAGTCTGGGACCTGGACCCGCGAGACGCCGTCCCCACCAATATCCTCCACGCCATGATTGAAAATGGCACCCTGCTTCTTGTAGCGGAATGCGCTGATCAGACGGTTGGTTTGTCATTGGCCTTTCCAGCGCGGCGGGGTAAGGAAACTTACCTGTGGTCGCATATGACCGGCGTGCATCCTGAGCATCAGGGTAAAGGAATCGGACTGCAACTTAAACTGTTGCAGCGCGAATGGGCGTTGAAAAACGGTTACAGAAAAATCGGCTGGACCTTCGACCCCTTGCAACGTGGCAATGCCAATTTCAACGTGCACTTGCTGGGCGCGACGGCAAACATTTATCATGTGAACTACTATGGCGAAATGGACGATGGCATCAATGCAGGGTTGCCGTCGGATCGCCTCGAGGTTACATGGAAGCTAAAAGGTGCCCGGCCACCTATTATTGAACCCACTGTAATTGATGATGAATCTTTTAGTTTGATAGTAGACACTCATCAGCGACCACAACTTCAGGTACTCGATTGCCAAGCAATATACCTTGAGATTCCCGCCAACCTTGCCCAGCTAAAGCAGCACGATATGGGGCTGGCACTCGCGTGGCGTCTGGCATTGCGCGAGGCAATGCAAGGGTTGTTCGCACAGGGTTATACTCTGGTGGATTTTGTGCATGTCAATGGACGCCATGCTTATGTTTTGACCGCACCTGTACCTTGGTATATGTATGTTGTGGAATGTGCCGATGGGTCATTCTATACCGGGGTCACACTGGATATTGATCGTCGCATCAAGCAACACAATGCTGGTAAAGGCGCGTCATATACGGCTTCTCGGCGTCCGGTAAGGTTGGTTGCACTGTGGCGATATGCCAACCAAAGCGATGCGCTTAAAGCTGAATTGGCTTTCAAGAAGCATTCCCGAAATCAGAAACTGATGCGCCTCAAATCTCAGGACAGTTTCCGCGATGGGGAATTTATTCACGGCAACCTCTAAGACTCTATTGTGCATAATGTCGCCAAAATCCGCCTGAAAAATGTCGTAACTTGAATTGGCCACGCCTCGTTCAGATGGTACAATCGCACACATTACATATTCTTTAACGCGTGAACAGCATATTGGGAGACCTTTGTATGGACAAACTGAGGTGTAGTTATCGCTTCCTCCTGGTCGTTTTGTTGCTCCTGATGTCGATTACGGGTGTGATGGCCCAGGATGAACTGCCGGATCTGGAAGGACAGACAGTTACGGTTGCGGTCGAGAATGCCTACCCGCCCTTCAACTCCATTGTTGATGGCGAGGCCATTGGCTGGGACTACGACACCATTGCCGAGATTTGCGCCCGGCTCAACTGCGAACCGGAATTCGTGACAACCGCCTGGGACGGCATGATTCTGGCTGTGGCCAACGGCGAGTACGACATGGCCGCCGACGGGATTACCATCCTGCCCGATCGCGCTGAGGTGGTTGACTTTTCACAGGGCTACGTGACGTTGCAGCAGGTGCTGCTGGCACGGGCAGACGAAGAACGTTTCACCAATGCCGACGAACTGGTGGCGGATGAGAGCTTTGTGGTCGGCGTGCAGCCGGGTACCACCAACTACTTCACTGCTGTTGATCTGGTTGGCGAGGAACGGATCGTCGCCTACGACACCTTCCAGGTAGCCGTGCTGGCGTTGATCGCAGGTGATGTGGACGCGGTGGTCATGGACGATGTGGCCGGGCAAGGCTACGTCGGCGTACAGGCGGACGCGGTCAAGATCGTGGGTGAACCGCTGACGGCGACAGAAGAACTGGGCTTCATCTTCCCGCCGGGGTCCGAGCTTGTTGCTGCGGTTGATGCTGCGCTGGACAGCATGCGTGCCGATGGGACGCTGGAGCGCCTCAACAACAAGTGGTTCGTCTATAACGGCCAGGAACCCGAAGAAGAATAATTCGAAGTGAGGGGATATCCGAACAGGGGTATCCCCTCTTCTCTCATATAACCAATTATCGGTCAGGATAGAGAATGGCTGCGCCAACAACAAACACTGGCGAGTCGCCGGAAAAAACACTCACAGAGATAGATGAGCAACCCCATAATCTACTGAGGCGAAATTTTCTTTATCGTTTCCCCTGGTGGGCCTTGTTCCTCATACTCGCAGGCATATGGATTGCCTTCGGTATTGCGGCGAACGAAATCTACTCCAACATATTTGTACAACTGCAAGAGGGCATTGCCATGACACTGCGTGTCTCTGCCCTGTCGTACATTTTTGCGTTTTTCATCGGTTTACTTGTGGGCATCATTCGTTCCAGTGTTCCGAAACCCGCACCAGGCTTCGCTGGCTCAGTTTTAAGCCTTGTTCATCTGGCGCTGTATAACCTGGCTACGCTGTTCGTCATGATCATGCGTGGCCTGCCTATCCTGATTGTGCTGTTGATTTTTGCGTTCGTCATCGTACCGGCAGTGCGGACGTATCTGGCTACCAACTTTGGGATCGAACTGAATATTCGTGGCAGTTCACCGGAATCCGCAATTGTGGCGCTGGCGTTTACCTATGGGGCGTTTCTTTCCGAAACGGTTCGTGCGGGCATTCAATCCATTGATAAAGGCCAGATAGAGGCAGCCCGGTCGCTTGGGATGAATTATCCCCTTACGTTGCGCTACATTGTGCTGCCCCAGGCAATCCGGCGTGTTTTGCCACCTCTGGGAAATGACTTTGTCGCTATTATCAAAGACTCTTCGCTGGTCGCCATTTTAGGCGTCAACGATCTGACCCAGATCGCGAAAATCTCGTCTGGGGCTTCGTTCCGCTATCTGGAAACGTACACAACCGTCGCGTTGATCTATCTCTCCATGACGATTGTCGGCTCATTGTTTGTGCGGTACGTAGAGCGCCGCGTAAACCGTCACAGCTAACTGCTTTCGGTCTCTGCTTCGGGCTGCTCATTCCCTAGCTGAATCCAATAAATATCCGGGCTGAACATGGTGTGCATAAACAATCGCATATCCGGTGAAATTGTGAGACCAGCCAGGGGCGCTGCCAATTCGGTATAGACAACAATTTCGATTTCGCTGTTGGTGCACCCACCATTTTCGATACAAACATCAGGGTTGACGCGGCCGACCACGCCACGTGTCCCTAGCGAGTATGCAAAATACAGGTAACCATCTGCTGCCAGGTCAAGACCGGTGGTGTTTTGCAGCCCCGTCACCAGCGGCTGCGTCTCCTCTGTGCTGCTGTCAGCAATCTGGCTCCTGCTGATCCACTCAATACCCCGCCGGGAGCTGCCGGTGTTGGCGACATAAATATTCTCATCATCCGCAGCGATACCGGTCGGCGCCCGAAGACCGGTGACAACCTCACGCGTCTGTCCGTCGCGTGTCATCACGATCACATTGTTCGCCTGCAGGTTGGTAATGAGAAATTCTGTCTCGTTATACAATTCAATGCCCCACGGGCCTGATAGATCAGCACTCAGTTGTTGTACACCGCTGCGGTCTACCCGCAGGAATCGATTTGTCTGAAAATCGGGTATCCACAGGTTCAGTTCACCGCTCTCGTTGGTTTCGACATGCAGCGTATGCGCGTTGTATACGCCCCAGATATAAGTTCGGGTCGCACCGGTGGAAGCATTGACTTCGTATATTGTGGAGTCGCCATTGCACACGGTGTAAAGCTGGTTATTGAACCATTGAATACCGTTTGGCCGCTGAACATTCCCGGTCACAATTTGCAAATCATCTTGTGTCCAGGGTTCCGTAATTGGGCTCGCATTACTGACAGCCTCGGTTGCTTCTGCCTGCTCTGCTGCTGGATCTTCGGTTGGGGTTTTTGAAGGAGCCGGTGTTGGCGTAATAGATGTCTGAGCTAGTGTAACCTGAATGACTGCAAGTAACACAACAACTGTGAGCATCGAAACGATAAATGAATTCCGCATAGAGTCCTCAAACCAACTAAGATAATACGCGCTCCACACTTAATGCCGGTATCGAAACAAAAAATGTGGTACCGACATGTTCTTCACTCTGTAGCCAGATGCGCCCATTATGGTTATCCACTATGGTTTTCACCAGGCTCAGACCAAGGCCCGACCCTGTAATATGGTCGGCGCCTTTTTGCCTTCCTCGAAAGAAACGTTCAAAAATCTTGGCATGGATTTCTTCGGGAATACCAATGCCGGTGTCAGATATCTCAAACAGGATATCATTGTCTTTTGCCATGACATTGACCGTCACTGTGCCACCGGCAGGTGTAAACTTGATCGCGTTTTCCACCAAGTTTGTGAGCGCACGCTCAAATTGCTCAGCATCACCCAGGAAATTCGGTAACTGGTCTGCGATGCTATTGACCAGCGCAATACTTTTGTCATGGGCCAGATCCTGCATGTCATCCACAGCGCGTTGAACAGCTTTGTCCGGGTAGCAAATCTCAAATGCAGGAATGCCGGATTTTACCCGCTCCAAATCGAGAATGCCACCAATGATCCGATTCATGCGCTCAAGCTGCTTATCAATAGCAGCCAACGAAACTTTAATTTCAGGGTTGTCACTGTCTGCCAGATCATCCCCCAATAGATCAAGGTTTGCCATTGCCGCCTGCAAGGGATTTTTCAGATCATGGCTGGTCATGCGGACCATTTCGCTTTTCAGGCGATCCAGTTCCTTCAGTTGAGTCACGTCATTGAGGATGGCCACCCACCCGGCTGCACGTGGTCGCCCCAGGGATGCAAGATGGCATTGATAGACTTTATTGTTGAGCGTGATTTCGTAAATATGTGACCCTTTGTATCGCAAATCGGCCAGAACATGTTGGGCATCTGCTGGGAAAGCCAGTTCGGGCACCAGATCAGTAATTTGATAACCTTCACTGGAAAGAAAAAGTGTTTTTGCAGCAGGGTTCGCGAAGATGAGATGGAACTGCCGGTCGACAGCGATAACGGGGTTTTGCGTACTGCTCAGTACTGTTTCAAGTTGCCCACGTGCGGCTTCGACTTCATGCACCAGTGCTTGCTGATCGGCAAAGAGCTGGCTGTGTGCAATCGCCACGGCGGCCTGTGAACCAAGTAACTCCAGCAAATACACATCTTCCGCGCTGAACAGGCGTCCATGTTGGCTGGCGATAACCAGCAAGGCGCCAATGGCATGACCGCCGTAGATTAACGGCACACAGATGACCGAACCAAACGTCTCACGCGCGAGGGGCAGATCGGCATCGCCCTTCCAGTCCCGGCGATATTGTTCGACGAAGATCGACTGTGTGTTTTTCGCAACCGTGCCGGCCATCCCCTTCCCCAGTGGGATGCGCATTTTGACAAACTGCTTCGGCAGGTTGTAAACCGTTGCCAGTTCCAGTTCTTCCCCCATGTTCAGAAAAATGCCCGACCCATCCGCATCGAGCCATCGCACAGCCTGCGATGCAATCTCCTTAAGCACGGTGTCGAGGGATATCTGGCTGGTGATCGCCAGGCTGACCTGGTGCATCGCCTCGACCTGCCGCACGCGCTCTGCCAGCGGCGTGATGATTTCCTGTCGCAGAATGGCAAAGCTGATGATCAGCGCAGAGATAGAACTAACGTTGATGGATATGGAGATTGCTCGAAGTTCAGGGTTGAGGAGGCTAAACGCCTGACCGGATACAAAAGCAATGACGCCAAAAAACAAAGCCTGCGACCGAATTTTGCGCCGGTGCCGCCACACAAGGTAAAACGCCATCGTGTCAAAGATGAGGTAAAACAGGCCGGATAATGGCTGTAGTTGGTAGATGGTCGCGCTGCTTTCGATCTGGCTTAACCGCGCAGGCGCATTCAGCACAATCAGTAGAAATTGATACCCCAGTACGATGAGCAGCCCTGCAATCGCCACGATCCTGAAGCGGCGGGTATGCAAACCAACAATCACCGCAGTCAACACATAAATAGCGGCGCTGGAACCCGCAAATCCAAACTCCATCAAACCAATGGCGATTGCCGATAAACCGGGTTCACCGCTAATGAGCGAACCAGCCTGAAAGAGCAGCGACCCGCCGTTCCAGAGCGTCACCATAATGAGGAAAATAGCGAAAAATTGACTGAGTTCTTTGCGGGTATCTTGCCAGAGCGTGATCAGCAGAAAGCTGAGTGACAGTGCCAGTGTCAACCCGTTGAGGAGCAACGTAACCGAGTTCAGTGGCAACATGCGTCTGACTTGCCTGGGTTAGTCGGGCTTGTGGACGGTCGGCTGTTGTTTTTCGAAGCGATACCCAATGCGATGTTCAGTGAGGATATAAACGGGGTTAGCGGCGTCCGGTTCTATTTTGCGGCGAAGCTGGCTGATATAGACTCGGGGATAATAAATATCATCTATATACTCATGGCCCCATACCTGTTCGAGCAGGTCTCGCTGCGAGACTACCCTGCCCGCATTTTCCATCAACACAGCCAGCAATTTAAATTCGGTCGGGGTGAGGTGTATTTTCCGGCTGTTGACGTAGACATGGCGGCGGTGAAGGTCGATATTGAGGTAGCCGTCGTTATAACCCTGCTCCGGCTCAGAGGTTGATATTTGAGCGCGGCGCAGCAGCGCCTGAACCCGTGCGACAAATTCGTTGAGACGAACCGGCTTGATCAGATACTCATCCGCACCGGCGTTCAGCCCATGAATAATGTCTTCTTCGGTGATGACCTGTGCAGACAGCATCATGATGGGCGTATCGGCAACTTCGCGGATACGCTGGCAGACGGTGAGGCCATCCATGCCGCCGGGCATAACAATGTCCAACACAATCAGGTCCGGACGCTCACTATGGAAGGTCCGTAACCCCTCCAGACCATTGGCGCTCAACATCACGTCGAACCCCTCGCGCCGGAGCTTGCGGCCTAAGGCATCACGTATAGCTTGTTCGTCATCAACAATCAATACTTTCATAATTTTCAGTGTATCACTAGCTTATTTTTGCTACAAGTACCATAATGATTGAGGTAACGTGCAGAAAGCGTCGGGTTTGCGCGTCGAACAAACGGTATAATTGGCACGCACCGAAATGGACCTTTTGGAAGGTGAATGGGATGTTTGGAAGAAACAGGATCTGGCTTACAACTATATGGGTCATATTGGTATTTATCATTGCGGCGTGTAACCTCACCAGTGAACCACAACAACAACTTGACTTAACCGATGTACCAACAAATACTGTACTTCCAACCCGTACCTTAATTACGACCGGCTCTGCACCAACCCCGGTCACCGTCACATCGCTGCCTCTGCCAACCCAGATTGGCCAAAGGCCGACAGCCGTGCTGCCACCCCCTGTACTCCCCTTCCCGACGCCCAGCCCAATGCCCGTGAACATTGCGATTCTCTCGCCAGGGCCGGGGAGCGTTGTTGCCGGTAACGTACAGGTAATCGGCGCCGCTTCACATCCCAGCTTCTTACAATATCAACTGGAATGGGGGCCAGACCCGAACCCCGGTGATCTATGGTTCCTGGCCAGTGGCATCGTTCAAAATCCGGTCTTTAACGGCCTGCTGGGAATCTGGAATACGTCCGGCATTCAGGATGGGCAGTACCAGCTGCGCTTGAAAGTGTTCCTGCGGGATGGCACAAATCTGGCAACGGTCGTCAATAATGTTCGGGTGCAGAATCGGGTCCCAACAATTGCCCCGACCGCGACAACCGTATCGCGGCCCATTGCCGCCTTCAGTCAGGACCGTGTCAGCGGTATATCGCCGCTGGTAGTCCGTTTCTTCAATCAATCCAGCGGAAATATCACCAGCTATAGCTGGAACTTTGGTGACGGTGGCAGCAGCTCAGCTGTCAATCCGACGCACACTTTCCGCAACCCAGGTGTCTACAATGTGACGCTGCGGGTAAAAGGCCCAGGCGGGTCGTCCAATGTGTCCAGGCAAATCAGCGTCCAGAGTGCGACGCCACCGGTCGCGGCCTTTACGCAGGACCGAACCAGCGGCGCTTCACCCCTGACGATTCAATTTACGGACCAATCGCAGGGCAACATCACACAGCGCGTATGGAATTTTGGCGACAACACCACCAGTAATCAAACCAATCCAACCCATACGTTTGATGCGGTTGGCACTTACAACGTCATTCTGACAGTCACCGGCTCCGGCGGATCATCGTCGGTTACCCGGCAAATCACGGTCGAAAACCCCACCATTCCGGAACCAATTGCCGCGTTGGTGCCTTCACAAACGGAAGGCGAAGCGCCGCTGACCGTTCAGTTTGATGCGACCGACTCATCCGGCCAGATTGACAGCTACAACTGGAACTTTGGTGATGGCCAACTGGGTGGCGGGCGAATTGTCACCCATACGTTTGATGATCCGGGTTTGTACGAAGTACTGCTGGTCGTCGTGGGGCCCGGCGGGCAATCTGAAGCGCGTGTCGAAATCAACGTGGTTCAACCACCCGATGCGCCGGTTGCTGCGATCGCGGCTAACCCCATGTCTGGCGAGGTGTCGCTCACCGTTCAGTTCAACGCGTCAAGCTCTACCGGGCCAATCGATAGTTATACCTGGAACTTTGGTGATGGTGAGATCGGCGAAGGCGCTCAGGTACAGCATACCTACAATGCCGCCGGTACTTACACGGTCGAGCTGTTTGTTCAGGGGCCAGGTGGTTCGGACAAAGAGACTGTCCAGATCAGTGCGGTAGAACCGATCGAACCGCCAACTGCGGCTTTTGAAAGCTCACCATCAAGCGGCCCTGCCCCGTTGGAAGTCCAGTTCACCAACCAGTCCGAAGGTGATGAGCTTACCTTCGAGTGGAACTTCGGTGATGGCTCCGAGCCCAGCTCTGATCGCGACCCACTACACATCTATGAAAACGCTGGCGAATACACGGTCACATTAATAGTGTCAGGCCCCGGTGGAACCGATGAGGCACAGGGTACCATCACAGTCATTCAGCCAGATGAGCCGCCTGTAGCAGCTTTCGATGTCTTCCCACAGAGTGGTCCTGCCCCATTGGAAGTCCAGTTCACCAATCAGGCGGCTGGTGAGGAACTTACCTTCGAATGGAACTTTGGTGATGCGACCGACGTTAGCACAGCACGCGACCCGCTGCACACATATCAGAGTGCCGGCGAGTACACGGTCAGGTTAACCGTAACAGGTCCGGGCGGCAGCAGTTCTGCGGAAAAAGTGGTTTCCGTGACCGCACCGATCCCGGATGCTGATCCCGCATTTACAGCAGACCCGACCAGTGGTGAAGCACCGCTCACCGTCAACTTTGACTCTACGGGTGATCCAAACAATATTTCCAGCTACTTCTGGGAGTTTGGTGATGGTGGCATCAGCAACACAGCTGATCCCCAGCACATCTATTCTCAGCAGGGCAACTACACCGCCCGTTTGACGGTAACCGGTGTAAATGGACGGTCTGCTTTCTCTGAAGTGCAGATCGCGGTCAGCGAGGCAGTGGTTATCGCACCGCCAGCAGTGGCTTTCCGCGCCGAACCAGCCAACGGGACGACCAACGAGCCGGTGCAGTTCGTCAACGAGACAACCGGCGAGGTCACCAGCTACGAATGGCAGTTCGGCGACGGTGCCACCAGCGGCGAACAAAGTCCGACGCACACCTACGGCGCCGCGGGCGAGTACACGGTATCGCTGCGGGCAGTGGGACCGGGTGGGGAAAATACCGCTCAGATCAGCTACACCGTGGCCGATGCGGCCCAACCACCGGTAGCCGCTTTCCGCGCTGAACCGGCCAGTGGCACAACCAACGAGCCGGTGCAGTTCGTCAACGAGACGACCGGCGAGGTCACCAGCTACGAATGGCAGTTTGGCGACGGTGCTACCAGCGGTGAACAAAGCCCAACGCACACCTATGGCCCGGCAGGCGAATACACCGTGACGCTGCGGGCAGTGGGACCGGGCGGCGAAAATACCGCTCAGATCACCTACTCGGTGACGGATGCGGCCCAACCGCCGGTCGCGGCTTTCCGCGCCGAACCGGCCAGCGGGACGACCAACGAGCCGGTGCAGTTCATCAACGAGACAACCGGCGAGGTCACCAGCTACGAATGGCAGTTTGGCGACGGTGCTACCAGCGGCGAACAAAGCCCAACGCACACCTACGGCGCGGCAGGCGAGTACACGGTATCGCTGCGGGCGGTGGGACCGGGCGGTGAGAACACGGCTCAGATCACCTACTCGGTGGCCGATGCCGCCCAACCGCCGGTCGCGGCTTTCCACGCCGAACCGGCCAGCGGGACGACCAACGAGCCGGTGCAGTTCATCAACGAGACCACTGGCGAGGTCACCAGCTACGAATGGCAGTTCGGCGACGGTGCCACCAGCGGCGAACAAAGCCCAACGCACACCTATGGCGCGGCAGGCGAGTACACGGTATCGCTGCGGGCAGTGGGACCGGGCGGCGAAAATACCGCCCAGATCACCTACACCGTGGCCGATGCGGCCCAACCACCGGTCGCGGCCTTCCGCGCCGAACCAACCAGCGGGACGACCAACGAGCCGGTGCAGTTCATCAACGAGACGACCGGCGAGGTCACCAGCTATGAATGGCAGTTTGGTGATGGCGCTACCAGCGGTGAACAAAGCCCAACGCACACCTACGGTGCCGCAGGCGAATACACCGTGACGCTGCGGGCGGTGGGACCGGGCGGCGAAAATACCGCTCAGATCACCTACACCGTGGCCGATGCGGCCCAGAGTGCGCCGAATCTGGTTGAACAGATTCCTAATCTGCCCGACCTCAGCCCGCAGCAGGTTCGCAATCAGATCCGTGCGATCTTTGATAGCGGCGTTAATCAGGGCAAGCGGGCCAATGTTTTTACCGTCATCGGCGGCACCATGGCCGTTCAGTCCGGCTACCTGGAACCATTTGCCGACCCAGGCATCAACACCGGTGCGCCAGAGCTACAGTCGACAATTGATTGGTTTAATCAGGTCGATCTGGGTGATGGTCGCAGCAGTTTTGACCGGGATAGCCTTGCGGCTGGCGTCAACTGGCGGGCACAGGACCTGCTGGACCCAAGCCTGAGCAGTGGCGGCAACTGTAACCCGGGCGAAACCCCGCTCGATTGCGAGATTCGCCTGGTTCAACCAGCCGTGGCAATCATCAGCGTCGGTATGGGTGATATCGCCAGTGGTACCGATCCACAGACCTATCGCGCCAGTATGGAGCAGATTATCCAGACCTTGCTCAATAACGGCGTGATCCCGGTCGTAACGACGGTTCAACCCAACCCGGCAAACGAAAGCCAGGTGACGGCCATCAACAACGCTTTGGTTGAAGCCGTGCAAAACGTTGAGGCGGCAAATAACACGACTGTTCCGATCTATAATCTGTGGCGGAAGTACACCAACCAGTTGCCTAACAACGGTTTGGAAGGCGACAATACCACACCCACTGTTGCACCCGGCGGTCCAGGTCTACTTTCCCCGGATACGGTGGGGACGTATGCCACCAATACCCGTAACCGTGACGTGCTCACACTTCTGGAGCAGCTTCACAGCCAGATCTTCCCCGACGCTGCACCGTAAAAAATCACCAGTGGAGGCTTATGGGCGACCAGAGCCTCCACTGGTTGCACATCGTTTTAATCATGGTATTATTCTGGGCCTATGCAGAAAAAAGTCATCTTTCCGTTTCTCCTCGTCAGCATTATGACCTTGTTTGCGTGCACGCCCGCCGAAGAGCAGCCGCAGTATCTGGTGTCTTTGGTGGCAGATGGTCGCGAAATGACATTCGAGTACACCACGCCGTTTACTGTGGCCGAGTTCTTGCGTGATGCGGAAATCGAGGTTGGTGAACTGGATCGTGTAGATCCGCCCCCGTTTACGCAAATCCGGGATGGCATGCGCGTTACGGTGGTTCGCGTCGTCGAGCAGACAGAATGCCAGGAACAGGAAATCGCCTATCAGACACGCCGTGTGCTGAATGAAGGGCTGGACCCCGGCGAGGAACTGCTCGGCCAAGCCGGTCTCAACGGCGTTGAGGAGATCTGCTATCGTGTGCTGATCGAGGATGGCACACGCCGTAACCCGGTTGAAACCAGCCGTGTGGTATTGACCGAAGCACAAGATGAAGTCATTTACGTCGGACCAACCGGCCAGCTTGACCCGGTGCCCATCGTTGGAACCCTGGCGTATATCAACAACCGGAATGCCTGGGTCATGAGTGGCAGCAGCAGCTCGAAACGGCCGGTCACAACCAGCAGTGACCTCGACGGTCGTGTTTTTAGCTTGTCGCCTGAAGGTCGCCAGTTGATCTTCACCCGCGATACCCGCAACAGTGATCGCGAGAATTTCCTCAACCAGCTCTGGATGATCGCCAATACCAGCAGCGATGGCGAACCGGTGCAATTGGTGCCGGAAGATGTGCTGTGGGCGACCTGGGTGCCGGGCCGTGATAACTTCATCAGCTACACCACCGGCGAAGCGCGGGAAAGTGCGCCCGGCTGGCAGGCCTTCAATGATCTCTGGTTGATGCGCGTGGATCCGCAAAATGGCTCGGCGCTCAGCATTACTGAGGTGCTCGAACCATCCTCCGGTGGCCTTTATGGTTGGTGGGGGACGAATTACGAATGGTCACCCAATGGCCAATTACTCAGTTGGGCACGCGCCGATTCTATCGGGCTTGTTGATCTGGAATCCGGTGAGATGCAGCCGCTCCTGCAATTCCCCCTGTTCAATACCCGGTCCGACTGGTCATGGCGCGCTTCGCTGTCATGGTCCCCGGACAACGCATTGCTGTTGACGTCCGTTCATGTGCCATCGCCGAATCCGCAGATTCCGGCGGAATTCAGCCCTATCTTTCACGTAGCCGTGACCGATGCCGGCGGCAGCTTTCAGGCTAATATCTTCGAGAATACAGGGATTTGGGCTTTGCCCAGTTTTTCGCCTGTGTCCGGGTCAGCAGACAGTGAATTTGTGTCGGGTCGCATGGCGTATTTGCAGGCCAGGGATATAACCAACAGCATCAATCAGCAGGCAGAATACGACCTGATTGTCGCAGACCGGGATGGCAGCAATGCACGCAAAGTGTTTCCGCAAAATGGGCAGCCCGGCTTAACAGCCCAGCAAACGCTGGCGTGGAGCCCCGATGCCCGCCAGATTGCCTTTATTTATCAGGGGAATCTGTGGATTGTCGATGTGGAAACGCTGGTGGCGAATCAACTCACATTAGATGCTGGTGCTTCAAACCCTGACTGGACATTATGATCCGGCGTGTCCTCCTGTTTGGAATTGCGTTGGCGGTACTGGCTGGCAGCCTGACAGCAGTGTTCGCCACAACAGCCGAGCTTGATAATCATCTGCGTGGCTACGTGGATGCAACGATAGATGCGAACCTGCCCTTTCGTGTTCCGCGCCTCGGTGTCAACGCTGATCTGCTGCAATATACCCCTGACCAATTGCCGCACCAGCTTGAACTCATGCAGCAAGCACAAATTGTCTGGATACGGCAGTTTGCCTATTGGGATGATATCGAACCAACCTCAGGTCAGTATGACTGGCAACGGTGGGATGCGCTGGTCGCACAGTTGGCGGATTACCCCGATTTGAAGTTAATAGTGGTATTGATGAATACGCCAGCGTGGGCACGGTCGGGTGGTGATCCAACTGCCCCACCAGATGACCCGGCTTTATTTGCACAGTTCGCCCGTGCGTTTGCCCAGCGCTATGGGGCGGCAATTGACTATTACCAGATATGGGATGAACCTAACCTGATTGATGCCTGGGGTGGCAACAACCCACGCCCGGCACACTATGCAGCATTACTGGAAGCAGCCTACTCAGCTATTCATAGCGCCGATTCGGACTCACACGTTATCGCCGCTGCCCTCGCTCCAACTGTTGAGCAGGGCCCGCAAAATATCAGCGATCTGCAATACCTGCGCGACCTGTATGCGCTTGGGGCACAGGCTTTTACGGATGGCATTGCCGCCAAACCTTACGGTTTTAGTTTGTCACCGGCAGACCGAACCGTCTCGGAAGACGTCCTGAATTTTTCGCGGATCGTCCTGCTGCGCGAAGAGATGGTGCGTAATGGCGATGGGCAAAAACAACTGTGGGCCAGCGAATGGGGCTGGAACAGCTTACCGGAAGACTGGAATGGCCCGCCATCCATCTGGGGGCAGGTCAGCGCGGAAAATCAGGTTCAGCACGTGCATCAAGGATTAGCGCGGGCAGAACGGGAATGGCCCTGGCTCGGTGGCATGAACTTGCAACACTGGCAACCTGATGCGCCACTGGATAACCCGGTATGGGGATTTTCACTCCTTGATCCGCAAAGCAATCCTGCCCCTCTGTGGGAGTTTTTGGCTGGTCGCACCGTGCCACAGGCCGCGACCGATGGCTTATATCCGGCTCAAAATCCCTACGCACGCTACAGCGGTGTCTGGACCTTTGGCGAATTGGGTGCTGACATTGGTTGGGTGAATGACAGCGCGCTGGCGTTCGACTTTGCCGGACGCGATGTAGCTCTGCTGGTGCGCGAAGATGATTACGTCGCCTATTTATATATCACAATCGACAATGAACAGGCCAATGCCCTACCGACAGATGCAGATGGCAATGCCTATCTGCTGCTGACCAGCGACACCCTTGAACCACAAGTTGACATGGTTACGGTCGCGCGACAACTCCCATTATCGGAACACACCTTGCGCGCTGTGGCGGATGATCTGGTCCCGGATGAAGCGAAAGATCGATGGTCATTGGTGGGTTACGCAGTCAGTTCCGGCAATCTGCGTGCGCCCTATGATCGGCAGATCGCTGTAGCCTGGATTGCGGTAGTGGTGACAGCGGCAGCATCGGTCGTGACCGGTACGCAAGTGCCCTGGGGGCGTTATTTCAGGCTTGCAGGTCGCTTCTGGCGCGGGTTGAGTCACGCGGGTCAGCTGGCAATCAGCGTTGTTACGTCGATTGCACTGATGGTGGGTATGCTGCTGACATGGGGCAGCGAAACCCCTGCCCTGTTCCGCCGCGACTCCGTGCAGTTGGCCCTGGCAATTCTGACGGCAGGTTTGATCTATCTCGAACCCGGCCTGGTGCTGACACTCGTAGCATCACTGGCATTGTTCATCATGATCTTTCGCCGCTTAGAGCTGGGTCTGTTGTTAACCATTCTGTGGGCACCATTTTTTCTCTTTCCTGTCGAGCTGCTGCACTTCGCGTTTCCCGTTGCCGAAGTGGTCATTCTTATAACCACAGCCGCCTGGCTACTTCGCCTTTTGGGTGATTGGGCAATGGCGCGGCAAACGGTTGTGCCCGCTTACCGTCTACCCCTCCCTCGCTTTTCATGGCTGGATTGGGCAATCCTCGCGTGGGTGGTGCTGGGCGTAATATCATTGAGCTGGTCCGCGTTACTTGGAAATGCAATGACCGACCTGCGGGTGATGTTTATTGAGCCTGCTCTGTTTTACGCCATCCTCAGAACGCGCTGCTCCGGGCGCGCGGTGCAGCTGATGCTGGTTGATGCGCTTCTTGTGGCCGGCCTGCTGGTTTCAGTGATCGGCTTAGTCATGTTTTTTCAAGGTGAATCCATCATCGCTGCCGAGAGTGGCATCCCTCGACTTGCCAGCGTCTATGGCTCACCCAATAATCTCGGCTTGTTTCTGGGGCGTTGCATACCCTTTGCATTGGCTTTCATCCTGGTTCCGGTAGATCGGCGGCGGCGGCTGTTTGCGGTAGCTGCCATCATCTTTATGCTGGCGGCAGTTAGCCTGAGCCAGAGCGCGGGCGCCCTCTTTATAGGTATTCCCGTTTCAGCAGCGGCGGTGCTGTGGTTGGTCTGGCGACGCCGCGCATGGTTGCCTCTGGTTGGAATGGGTGTTGTAGGTGCGGGTCTGTTCGCTGTCGCCTTGCGGTCAGCACGGTTTGCGCGGTTACTGGACTTCACCAGTGGTACAAATTTTGCGCGACTTCGCGTCTGGGAAAGTGCATGGCACATTATTGAGGACCACCCCCTCACTGGCCTTGGGCTGGACCAGTTCTTATACGCATTTCGTGGCGCGTACATTCTGCCGGATGCCTGGCAGGAGCCAAATCTGTCTCACCCGCACAACGTAATCCTCGATTTTTGGGTGAGACTTGGCATCGGTGGCGTATTCATTTTTGTGTGGCTTCAGCTTGCATTCTGGAGCACGGCTTACCGGACTTATACTTATTTCAGAACACGCGACCCATACTTGTTTGCGCTGGTGGTTGGAACGATGGGCAGCATGATCAACCTCCTGAGTCATGGCCTTGTCGATAATAGTGTTTATGTCAACGACCTTGCCTTCGTGTTTGTGCTGCTTCTTGGGCTGATCGCCAATTTATCGAACGCACGATCTATTGACGAACCGCAGAAGATAATGGTGTAATGTGCCAAACACAACAATGTTGGCGGGGCCACCTCATGAAAGCGAAAATCAACAAGGTTACCATTCAGATTCTCGATGACAGCCCCTATGATCTGAATGTGAGCGGCCTTGTGGTGGTGACCGATCCAAACCTGTCCATTGACCCGGCGATGAGCCAACATGCTGGCCCGGCCATCGAGCAAGAATGTTTCGAAATTGGCTGGTGCGATATTGGTTCTGCGGTAATCACCACGGCTGGTAACCTTCCTTTTGATCGTGTCATTCATGCAGTCGCACCGCGCTGGGGTGAAGGCGGTGAACGCGGCAAGCTCTCCAAGCTGACGGTCAAGTGCCTGGAATTAGCCGAAGAAAATCGTCTTAAATCCATTGCGCTGCCCGCTATCTCAACAGGTACGCTGGGTTATCCTATCGAAAGCAGCGCGCGCATCATGCTCGAAGCCATCGTGGACTATACATTTGAAGAATTGCAGCATCTGAGGACTGTCTATCTTTGCCTCGATAGCGCGATAGCATTGGAAGTTTTCGACGACACCTTTGGCCGCATGGTCCGCGAGCTTCAATCCTCCGGTGAAGCGAAAGTCAAAGTTTGATTTTTCCTATACGTCCTGCTCAATAACCTGTGATACACTGCCCATATTACTGACATGCTCCCGGGAGTTTCGCTGTGCGCGTTTTGGTCACTGGTGGTGCAGGTTTTTTGGGGTCACATCTGTGTGACCGTTTCCTTGCAGAAGATCATCAGGTTGTCGCCATGGACAATCTGATAACGGGCAACATTGACAACCTGGCACACCTGGCCGGGAACCGTAACTTTCAGTTTATTCATCAGGATGTCACCAACTATATCTATCTCGCCGGTCCGGTAGATGCCATTTTGCACTTTGCCTCCCCGGCTAGCCCCATTGATTATTTGCGCTACCCCATCCAGACCCTGAAGGTGGGCGCATTAGGTACGCACAACGCGCTGGGCGTCGCCCTGGCGAAAAAGTCACGCTTTCTGCTGGCATCAACTTCGGAAATTTATGGTGATCCGCTCGAACATCCGCAGCGCGAAGAATATGTCGGCAACGTTGACGCAATCGGTCCGCGCGGTGTTTATGATGAAGCCAAGCGCTACGCAGAAGCCCTGACCATGGCCTATCATCGGGCGCACGGTGTCGATACGCGAATTGTCCGCATCTTCAATACCTATGGCCCCCGGATGCGGCTGGCCGATGGCCGCGTGGTGCCTAATTTTATCGCCCAGGCCCTGCGCCACGAACCGCTGACCGTCTACGGTGATGGTTCGCAGACACGCAGTTTCCAGTTTGTTTCTGATCTGATCGAAGGTATTTACCGCCTGCTGATGTCGGACTACAACCAACCGGTAAATATTGGTAATCCGCACGAGATGACCATTCTCCAATTTGCCGAGCTGGTCAATGAGCTGACCGGGAACCCCGCCGGCATCATCTTCAAAGAACAGGAACGCATCAAAGGTGACCCGCAAACACGCCAGCCAGACATTACCCGGGCCCGCACCATCCTGAAGTGGGAACCTGCCGTGGAATTGCGCCAGGGCTTGCAGCAAACGATCGAATTTTTCAGCAAGGTTCTGTGAGCATCAAACGAAGCATCTGGCTCAGCGCGGCGGTAGCCGGGGGTGCGTTAGCCTCTGTCCTACCGCTGCCTGTGGTTGTCTTTGGTGGCTCCGCACTCCTGTTCATTCTGCTGATTGCGATTACACCACTGGCTGCCCTGACGGTTCTTGTTGTGCTGGCGCCGCTGCGCACGTTAATTGCAACAGAGGCTGCCATTCAACTTCCTCTGGACATTGGACAGTTGATCTTGCTGGCATTTCTGAGCGCCGTTTTCGTGCACGGGTTTGTGCTCCGGCGAAAACGCCTGCATGTCGACTGGAATCCGCTCTACATACCCCTAATCATCATGCTCGTCGCCACCGGGCTTAGCGCATTTCCCGCCCAATCCATGAGTGCCTGGTTGTCAGAATGGCTCAAATGGCTGCAAATGCTGGTGCTGGTGGGGGTTGTGATGATCCTCCTACCGGCCAGGCGCTGGCAATGGCTCATTTTTGCGCTGGTGCTGGCAGGTGTCGCAAATGCTGCGATTGGGCTCTATGAATTTGTAGGCGGCAGCGGTGCCCTTCACTTACTCATAAACGATCGATTCTTTCGGGCTTTTGGCACATTCGGCCAGCCAAATCCGTTCGGTGGTTTTATGGGGCTGCTTGCCCCGCTCTCGTTGCTGATGATGCTTGCTTATGGACGCCGGTGGTGGATAACGCGTCAACAGGCAGATTTTCTCGCGTTCATGTTTTACGCAATCGGCAGTTTTGCTCTGCTGGGCGGCATTGTCATTTCCTGGAGCCGGGGCGCGTGGTTGGGGCTGGTCGCATCACTAACTGTGGTGATGATGGCCCTGCCCCGTAAAACCGGATACGGCATCGGGCTGGCGCTGCTGGTGCTGGGTGTCGGGGCACTGTTATGGTTTGGTAATCTGTTACCGGCGTCAATCGTTGCCCGTATCAGCAGTTCTACCGCCGAGTTTTTTGCGTTTGAAGATGTACGCGCCATCGATATTACGCCGGAAAATTACCCTGTGGCGGAACGGCTGGCACATTGGCAAGCGGCTCTGAATATGGCGCGCAGTAACCCCTGGTTGGGTGTGGGGTTTGGCAACTATGAGGTCGCTTACCCAGCCCATCGCCTGATCAACTGGGATGAACCGCTGGGTCATGCGCATAATTACTACCTGAATATGTTCGCAGAAGGTGGCATAATCGGACTGGCAGGCTACGGTACAGCCTGGTTGCTGATCGCATGGTTCACCTGGAAAGTTCGTCGGCATCCTGATATGCTTTCTCGCGTGGCGGCCATCGGACTGCTCGGTTCTTGGATATATCTTGCGGTACATAGCTTGTTCGACAACCTTTATGTCAATAACTTATTTCTTCATCTAGGCTTGATGCTGGGCATCCTTGGGGTGCTTTATAATCAGATCAGTTCGTATGTCAGTATGAGGTCGTCATGACACAGATCAACGCTGTTGACAACACACGCAGAACACGTAATCCACTGGATCATATGATCATCTCTGTTGCAGATCGCTTCGGAAGTAAATCAAAGGAAGTGGAACGCTTTTTAAGATTTGCGGTGGTTGGCACGATTGGCGCAATTGTCGATTTTGGCACGCTGTTTATCCTTCAGGCAACTGTTTTGCCTCCGGTGGATACGTTCAGCGTAGCGGTTGCCACAAGCATTGCATTTTGCGCAGCTATTGCCAGTAACTTCACCTGGAACCGGTTGTGGACTTACCCGGATTCGCGCTCCAAGTCCGTCAGAAGACAGCTATTTACCTTTACATTTCTCAGTGTGATTGGCTGGCTTGGACGCACTATATGGATTTCAGCGGCTTATGCTCCGTTGGGAGATTTCCTGATGCCTCGTATATTGCCCATCATCCATATGTTTCGGGCGAATTACGTTCCCTCGGCAACCGCAACAGCCAAAGCCGGTACGTTTGCGGCTTGGTTCGTCGGCGTTATTATCGTGATGTTCTGGAACTTCTTCGCCAACCGCTACTGGACCTACAACGACGTCAAATAAGTTGACTAACATAGGCATTGATTACACCCCTGCCTATGAGCAGGGTGCCGGAATCGGGCGCTACGTGCGAGAGATGGTCGCGGCGCTGGCTGATTGTGACGATACCACGCCGTATCGTTTATTTGTGGCTGGTGCGACATCAGCCGGATTACCGCCCTCCCCCGGCAAGAATTTTCACTGGCGGTCAACCCGGCTATCGCCGCGCTGGTTGGCACGGCTGTGGCATCGCATGCATGTCCCGGTTCCGGTAGAGTTTTTTACCGGCCCGCTTGGGTTATATCACGCCACAGATTTTGTGCTGCCCCCGACACGACCAGGGACGCGCACCATTGTTCAGGTTCATGATCTGTCGTTTGTACGTGTCGCCGAAGCCGCTGCGCCCAATCTGAAGCGTTATCTGGATCGCGTGGTTCCGGCTTCTGTCAACCGGGCGGACCATGTCCTTGCAGATTCACAAGCGACCAAAGATGACCTCATTGAGTTGTATAACGTTCCATCTGACAAAGTGACGGTTCTCTATGGAGGGGTGGATGATCATTTTCACCCCGCCTCCGTCGAAAACCAGCAGGCTGTGCGCAATCGCTATAAGCTGGGCAATGTACCGTATATCCTTTCTGTCGGTACCGTTCAGCCGCGCAAAAACTATGGCCGGCTCATTCAGGCTCTGGCCAATTTGCGCCAAAGTGGACATGATATTCATCTGGTCATTGCTGGTGGGCGTGGTTGGCTCGAAGACCCAATCTACGCCATGATTGCGGAAACCGGCATGGAAGCATACGTACACTTCATCGGTTTCGTGGATGAAGCGGATTTGCCTGCGTTGTATTCAGGGGCGGCCTGTTTCGCGTTTCCCTCGCTTTATGAAGGTTTTGGGCTGCCGGTTCTGGAATCAATGGCGTGTGGCACGCCGGTGGTCACCTCGAATATCTCTTCGCTGCCAGAGGTCGCCGGCAACGCAGCCTTGATGGTCGACCCGCTCGATGTCGATGCAATCACAGACGCATTGGAGCGTGTGATTGCGGATAGCCAGCTTGCAGCTACATTGGTGCAACGCGGTAATGAGCAGGCAACCCACTTCACGTGGCAGTCCGCCGCAGAAAATCTCCGGCAAATTTACAGCCAAATGATATAAATACGCGAATATACTGTTATAATCCAATTATAAACTTTGTAAAGCGGAGGCGTCATCATGGTGGAGCCGGGCAAAAAGTTTGCCATTAATTCTGACGAACCGTTCTTTGTTTTTGACACCCATGGCGAGTGGCACGCCACATTGCTGAACAACTGCCTGTGGGATGCCCGTGGCGAGTACATCGGATTTGTACGCGGCCAGAACTACGATGTTTATACAGCATATGGGCAGTGGATCGGCAACCTGACCGCTGATGGTCGCATCGTCCGTCGGCGTATGACAGACCGTCAAACGGTACTCAAAGTGCGCAAACTGGCACCACAAAAGCCAACTAAACTGCCAGCGCGTGCGCCGCTGCCCCCGATGACGGCAGATTTGGGTTACCACTACATCGACGTTCTGGAATGGGACCCCAACGCATTTAGAAGCGTACCCGAACTCAAATCGGACATGCACTGAGATGCAGCGTACAAAAAAGCGTATCGAAGAATCTCGCTTCACACTCAGCGCTTTGATGGGACCACAAAATGCAAATAGCTATGGTAACGTTCACGGTGGCGTGATCATGAAAATGGTCGACGAGGCCGGCGCGTTGGTGGCCATGCGTCATGCCCGAACACCAGTGGTGACCGTTGCAGTCGATTCCATGTCGTTCATAAAACCCATATTTGTGGGCAGTCTTGTGATGTGTGAGGCCGAACTCACCTACGTTGGGCGCACGTCAATGGAAGTGCGTGTCGAGGTCAAAACCGAGAATCCCCGTACTGGCGAGCGCAGCTTCACCAACACCGCATACCTCGTATATGTCGCTTTATCCGATGATGGCAACCCGACCACAGTCCCTGAACTCATTTATGAAACACCGGAACAACAAACGCGTGCGCAGCAAGCGCAGGAACGGCAGAATTACCGAAAACAACAACGCCAGCAAGATGCGATCCGCTTATGAGTGATTCCTTTTCCGATTTGGAGAACCACGAAGGATCATCCACGCTTCTGCGGATGCTGAGCCGCGCCGGAGCGCACGGGGTTCTGGCCGAAGAATCCGCCGATCTTGGATTAGCCGAACATCAACCTTATCCCTTTCTCGCCATTGTCGGCCAGTTTGAGATGCGCATTGCACTCATGCTCACGGTCATTAATCCGGCGATTGGTGGCGTGCTGCTTATTGGTCCACGAGGCACGGGCAAAACCACCGCTGTCCGCAGCCTGGCCGATATCCTGCCAGATGTCGAAGTGAGCGATTGTGACGAAGGCGCTTTGCCGGAAGACCTGACCATCGACAATGCTCACCTGCTCTACCCGGACTGCTACGAAAAGTATCATGCTGGCGAAGCAATCTCGCATTATGAATCGGTCAGGTTGGTCGAACTACCCCTCAACGCCCGGCTGGATGATGTCGTCGGCGGCATCAATGAGCGAATCGCCGTGCAGCAAAATCGGGTGCGTGTCGAGCGTGGCATCCTCGCGCGGGCGGATAACAATCTGCTTTACATTGACGAAGTGAATTTGCTGGATGACCAGATTGTCGACGCCATTCTGGATGCGGCTGCGCAAGGGGCTTATACCGTACGGCGTGGCGCGATGTCGGGTACCTATCGCTCCCGGTTTGTGTTGATTGGGTCCATGAACCCGGAGGAAGGCCGCCTGCGCCCACAAATTCTGGATCGCTTCGGTTTACGGGTGAATGTGCGCGGCCTCATGGATAAGGAAGACCGTCTGGAAATCTATAAACGCAGCCGCGCCTATCGCAGTTACCCGGCAGCGTTTGTGCGCCAATGGGAAGTCGCGACGGCGGCAACCCGTGAAGATGTTATCGCTGCCCGCGATCTGCTGAAGGAAACACAGTTGGCGGATGATGCCGTCGAAGTGGGATTATCGCTGGTGCAGGAGCTGGACATCGACTCTCATCGTGCAGAGTATACGATGTTCGAGGCTGCTCGTGCTCATGCCGCAGCAGATGGACGCGACCTGGCGACCGTAGCGGATATTCGAGCCGTGGCACCGATGGCATTGCGCCAGCGCCGCAGCGAGTTTATGGTGAATTTCTTCCACAGTCAGCAGACAGAGGATGAGCAGATACGCACACGCATTGACCAGATAACAGACAATATGGCGGGCTAACTCGATGCGTAAAATTTCCGCTGATCTGGCGCTGATCCTGCTTGCTTTAGCGGGTTATTGCCTGCCCTGGGTGGTGAGTACGGGTGCAAGCATGACCATGAATGCATATGACTTGGCCGAGTGGAGCAGCCTTCACCCGGATGTTCGAGCGTCTGCGCCTACATTGCTGACCACATTTGCGCTGCGTGTGCTGCTGGTATGCATCGGCACGGTGATTGTGTTCTCCCCTACCCTTGTGTCGCGCTGGTTACGGGTGGCGCTGGCCTTGCTTATCGCGGCTGCGCTTCTACCGCCATTTGAATTTTTTAGCGCTGGTTTGAACGACCCGAATTACCGCCAGCAATTCAGCTTGAGCGTGGCGATGTTGGGTGTGGGCGCGATTGCATTGATTAACCGCCTGATGCGGCTGCGTGTCTTTGTGCAGCTGGCGGCGCTGGGCGTGGGGCTAATCTTGAGCATTGGTGCCATAATGTCGAGTTACAGTTTACTTGCTGGTTTTGATCTGGCCAGGCAGATAGGATCAGGCGTTATCATATTTGTTGTTTCGGTAGTGGTTTGTGGGGTTGTAGTAATCAAACGAGGTAACTTTGCATAAGTTACCTCGTGAGGATTCGCCACTTCTGGGTTGTTCGATAGATATCGAAACTAGCCGCCCATCTGCTGTTCGATATAGGTCACCGCTTCGCCAACAGTTGTAATCGATTGGGCGTCTTCGTCGGTGATTTCGCCGCCGAATTCTTCTTCAAAAGCCATAATCAATTCAACCAGATCCAGCGAATCAGCTTCCAAATCTTCGCGGAACCGTGCTTCGGGTACAACACGATCTTCGTCAACGCCAAGCAGTTCCACGACGATATTTTTCACGCGATCTTCGGTAGATGCCATTGGGTTACCTCCAATATTAGGGTGTGCAGGGCCAGATAATAATGCAAGATTATACCGATAATAATACGGCTTACCAGTGTGCTGTTGCAATAACGTTGACACACGGAAGAATTATCAGTAGGATTTCTACCACTAAATCTTAGGAACACCATCACATGACTGAAGTCACGGAAAATTCCCAAGTAGAAAGTCGTAAAGTCGATCATATACGGATCAACCTTGATAAAGATGTACAGTTTCCCCACTTAACGACCGGTCTGGAGCGTTATCGGTTCCTTCATCAGGCCCTGCCAGAACTGGATCTTGAAGATATTGATATGCACCTGGAGCTTTTTGGCAAAACGCTATCTGCCCCGCTGCTCATATCTTCGATGACGGGGGGCACGGATATGGCCCACCGAATCAATCAGAACCTGGCGCAAGTGGCTCAGGAACACAGCATCGCAATGGGCGTTGGTTCGCAGCGAGCAGCGATTGAAAAATCAGAGTTGGCGTATACGCTTCAGGTCCGCGATCTCGCACCGGATATTTTACTCTTTGCCAATGTAGGCGCTGTTCAATTGAACTATGGTTACGATCTTGCGCACTGCCAGCGCGCCGTCGATATGATTGAGGCGGACGCGCTCATTCTGCATTTCAATGTCTTGCAGGAAGCTGTCCAACCAGAGGGCGACACGCGTTTTGCCGGATTGCTGAAAAAAGTTGAAGCAGTCTGCAAACAGCTCCCGGTGCCGGTCATTGCGAAAGAAGTAGGCTGGGGATTCTCTGAAGCGACGGCACGCGACCTTGCAAATGCCGGGGTGGCTGCGATTGATGTGGCCGGTGCGGGGGGGACATCGTGGAGCGAGGTTGAATATCATCGGGCGCCAACCAGCTTTCATGCGCGCGTAGCAGCGAGCTTTGCCGATTGGGGCATTCCAACCGCCGATTCGATCCAATATGTTGCCGCTGGCGCGCCAGATGTTAAAATAATAGCCAGTGGGGGCCTGCGAGACGGAATTGATGTGGCGAAGTGCATTGCATTGGGTGCAACAATGGGCGGTTTGGCGGCCCCGTTCCTAAAAGCTGCGGACCAATCTCCTGAAGCAGTTGACCAGCTTGTACGTGAATTGAAAGCACAGCTACAAATTGCAATGCTTTGCAGTGGTGCAAAAAATCTGGATACGCTGAGGCAAACACCTCTCTACAAAGTATAGGTAGGTAATCTATTGTTTGAAGAATTTATGCGGCGTTACGCTGCTGACCTTGACGAGACGATGCGCCGTGTAGTTGATGCGGTTCCAGATACTGCGCCGGGTTTGTCGGTTATGGTTCGCTATCCATTAGGTTGGGTTGACGAACAAAACCAGCCCTACCCCAAGTCCACTGGAAAGCGGATACGCCCGATGTTCTTGCTGCTATGCAACGAAGCGGCGGGCGGCGATTGGCATCAGGCGTTGTATGCTGCGGCCAGTGTCGAACTGCTGCACAATTTCTCCCTGGTGCATGATGATATTCAGGATGACAGCTCGATTCGGCACAGCCGCCCTACAGTCTGGAGAGTCTGGGGACGCCCGAACGCCATCAATGCCGGCGATTTGCTGTTTGCCCTCTCCTATGCGGCATTAAATCGGCTAGATGAAGCTGGCGTGCCGCCAGAGACAATCATGGCGATATGGCGTGTGTTCAACCAAACCAACCTTGAACTGACACGCGGCCAGCATCTTGACATGCGCTTTGAGGGCCAGAGCAATGTCACGGTCGATGAATATATATCCATGATTAGTGGCAAATCCGCAGCGCTGCTGTCCGCCTGTGCTCAAATCGGAGCATTGATCGCAACCGGGGATTACGACCGGTCGCTGCCCTATGCGCAGTTTGCGCTCAATATGGGCATTGCGTTCCAGATCCGGGACGATATTTTAGGTATTTGGGGCGAGGAAGCGGTCATTGGCAAATCGGCAGCAACCGACATTCTCTCCAAGAAGAAGTCATTGCCGGTGCTCTATGGCTTGCAGCAAAGCCAGCAGCTCGTTGATATTTACAGCAAAGATGAGCTGAATGAGGCTGATGTTCAGGCTGCCGTCGAGTTACTGGATTCGATTGACGCCAAACAATTCGCGATGGAAAAAGAGCAGCTTTACTACGACAGGGCGTTGCAATCGCTCGATCAAGCGGACCCGCAGGGGCAAGCCGGCCAGTGGTTACGCCAGTTTGTCGCTGTATTGTTCAGGCGTAACTACTAAACAAGGTCTCGGAAAATAACGTTGCTCAGCAGGCGGCCCTGTTCCGTGAGCCGCACCCGGTCGTGAGAACATTCCAGCAAGTGATGTTTTGCATAATGGTCGATGGTGGATCCGTGAATATCGCGCAGATCCTCCCCGAAACGCTCTTTGAATTGAGTCCACCGAACTCCTTCTTGGGTCAGGCGCAAGCTCATGATCAGCGTTTCGCTGATTTCATTGGCTCTATCGACCATTGTGGCTTCATCGGTGGCAGGCGTGCGAGGATATTCATAAGCATGCGGTAACGGCGCCGAGCGCATGGCATCAATGTAGCGCTGCGGAGACAAAATCGTCGAGTACCGTACGTTATCGGCGTAGCCATGTGCGCCGGGGCCCAAACCCACGTATGGATCATTATGCCAGTATTGCAGGTTATGGCGGCAAGCAAGTCCGGGCTTGGCCCAATTGCTGATCTCGTACTGCTCGAAGCCATTCTCACCCAGAACCTGCGTCGCCAGTTCATACATATCTGCGGCCAGTTCATCATCTGGCGCAGGCAGTCGCCCCTGCTGAACCCAGTCATACATGGGGGTGCCTTCTTCCAGGCCAAGGGCATACAGCGACAGATGATCCGGCTTCAACATCAACGTCTGCTGAAGCGTCCACTGCCAGTTATCCAGGGTTTGATGCGGAATACCGTAAATTAAATCCAGGTTGACGTTATCAAAGCCAGCCAGTCGCGCAGCTGACATGGCACTCACGATTTCGTCGTTGTCATGGCGTCTGGCGAAAAGTTTCAGTTCGTGGTCATTGGTTGACTGAACGCCGATGCTCAGCCGGTTGACCCCTGTTGCGCGAACTTTAGTCAGATAGGTGCGCTCAAGATCGTTGGGGTTTGCTTCAATAGTGATCTCGGCATCAGCCATAAGGTCGAATTGCTGGCGTATGGCATCCAGAATCTGCTGGATTTGTGCAGCAGAGAGCAGGCTCGGTGTGCCACCGCCAAAGAAGATCGTATGCACCCTCTGACCGGGTTTACTTGAGCCAACGATGTTGATTTCTGTTATGAGGGCTTCGACAAAGTGGTCAATCAGATGCTCGGAGCGCGTGTAGGTGTTAAAAGCACAGTACGTGCATTTCGTACGGCAGAACGGGATATGCAGGTAAATTGAGAGTGGGACACCCATATAGACCGAAAGTCTCAATATTTATCGGACAAATACGTTAATTGCAGTATTGTTGCAGGTCAAATATAATTATTCAAGACAGCTTTTCATTACTGAGCTCGTTGGAATTATCTGCAAATAGCGTAAGTTCAAAGGCCAGACTATGCCTGAGACAACTCAATTTGCCGGAATGGATGGCACAACCGGCGGCTATAACTCGCTTCAGGTTGGCACCGTGCTGCTGGCGCGCTACAAAATTCTTGGTGTCCTTGGTGGGGGTGGTCAGGGTGCTGTTTATCAGGCACGCGACCTGAATTTCCCCGATGTCAAGAAGCTTGTGGCAGTAAAGGAGATGCTTAATCCGGCAACTGATCCGAGCCTCCGCGCATCCACAATCAAGACTTTTCAGCGCGAGGCGAATATCCTTGCTACACTCAGCCATCCGGCAATCCCTAAAATTTATGACTTCTTCGACTGGAATGATCGCGCCTATCTGGTGATGGAATATATCAATGGCAATGACCTTGAAGAGTTATTGTCAAAAACAAAATCATTGCCTGTGGAAAAAGTCATCGAATGGGCTATCGACCTGTGTGATGTGCTGGAATATCTCCATAACCATCAACCGGAGCCGATCATCTTCCGTGATATGAAGCCTGCCAACGTTATGATTGATAACCTGGGCAAGGTTCGCCTCATTGACTTTGGCATTGCCAAGACTTTTCAGCCGAACATCAAACACACGATGATCGGTACCGAGGGCTACTCCGCCCCGGAACAATACAAAGGCAATGTCACACCGCTGAGCGATATTTACAGCCTGGGGGCAACCCTGCATCATGTGTTGACGAGGCGCGACCCGCGTCTCGAGCCGCCATTCAGCTTTTCCGAACGCCCAATCCAGGACTTTAACGAATCGGTACCTCCCCCATTGGCGACTGTGGTTGAAAAGGCGGTAGAGTTCGAATCCGCAAAACGTTTCCAGTCGTGCCTGGAGATGAAGCAATCGCTTGAAGAATTGCGTTATCGTCCCCTCAATCCAGCATTTGCCGGTAACGGGAATCATATCGCATCGCGGGATGGTGAGGTTTCGAAGTTTTTCTCTGGCGAACTGACCGGCCAGCCGGAACCGCGCTGGAAGTTCAAGACCGAAGATGAAATCCGCTGTAACCCGACTTCCTACAAGGACCTGGCGTTTATCGGCTCGTACGATACGAACGTCTGGGCCTTAAAGTTGCAGACCGGTGAAATGGCCTGGAAGTATGCGACCAATGGTGGCATTGCCTCCTCCCCTATCATTGATGATGATAGCAAAGCCGTGCTGTTTGGTTCTGAGGACTACTCGTTCTACTCGGTCGATATTCGCAGCGGCAAGATCAACTGGTCTTATCGAACCGAAGGCCGCATTCGCAGCACGGCCCAGATCGCGCACGGACGCGTCTTCTTCGGGAGTGACGACGGTTACCTCTACGCTTTGATGGCGGCGACCGGGCGCTTTCTCTGGCGCTATGATCTTGGCTCAGAAGTGCAAAGCTCGCCATTTGTAACCAACGAGATTATCATTGTCGGCTCTGCCTCTGGCGAGGTAGCGGCGGTAGATCTGTCCGGTGGCAAGCGGAAATGGGGCGTGCGTGCAAAACGCGGTGTCCTTTCATCTCCGTATGTTGACCTGAACGAAGACATCTGCTATTTTGGGTCTTCAGATAATCATGTTTATGCGGTCGATGCCAGCGGCGGATTTACATCCTGGCGTTTCCGCACCCGCGGCGCGATTATTTCGTCGCCTATAGTGGCGGATGGCATGCTGTATTTTGGATCAACTGACGGCAGCCTGTATGCAATAAACGCCCAAACATCCAGAGAAAAGTGGAAATTTACCACAGACAAACCGATCGTCGGGTCGCCAATTGTGCATCGGGATACGGTTTACATTGGGGGTACAGACGAATATCTGTATTGCATAGATGTCAATACGGGCAAAGAGCGCTGGAAATACAAGACGAATGGCCCAATTACGTCAAAACCACATATTGTCGGTGACATTCTGTTGGTTGGATCAATGGACAGAACGTTATACGCGCTGCCCCTGGTAAGTTAAGTACGACCATGCGTATTATGTACTGGAGTCTCTGAAATGGATCTCTTTCGACGGCTCTTCAGCCAACAGTCTTCTGAAACAGAAGGAACGAATAAAGTTGCTGATCACAAAGATGATGCACCGGCTACTGAGAAAATCACTGAACCCATTGCACTTGATGATCAGGAACAAGGCAAGCCAGTCGAAGCAGAGTATATTCCCAGTGATGGTGCCACTCGACCGCTGCCACTAGAATCAGTCATTTCGACAAAAAACAGCCACCTGCGTTTCGGTCAGTCAACGGACGTGGGTATGGTGCGCAACAACAATCAGGATGCGGTCTTGTCCTATTTTTACTCAAGTCGCAGCGCAGAAGAGCAGCCAGATTTTGGCCTGTTTGTGGTTGCCGATGGTATGGGTGGTCATCATGATGGCGAAAAGGCCTCAGCGATGGCGGCGCGTATTCTGGCGGCTCAGGTTGCCAAGCAGATTCATCTGCCGATGATGGCCGATGGCAATGATGGTGACCATGCACCCATAACCGAAACGCTGGTTCAGGCTGTTCAGAAAGCGAATGCTGATGTATTCGTTCGGGTGCCAGAGGGTGGCACTACCCTGACAGCAGTCGCCATTATTGGTGATCTGGCCTATATCGTCCACGTTGGCGACAGTCGCGTCTACCTGATAACAAAGGATGGCTTGGAACAGATTACACGGGATCATTCTCTTGTTCAGCGCCTTATCGAGCTTGACCAGCTCACCATTGAAGAAGCCGTAGATCACCCTCAGAAGAACGTTCTGTATCGTGCAATTGGACAAAGCGAAACCTTGGAAGTGGATGCGATTACCCGGCGACTGCCACCCAACTCGCGGTTGCTGATGTGCAGCGATGGTTTATGGAATCAGGTCGATGATAAAGAAATCGGTGAGATCGTGATGAGTCACGAGAACCCCCAGGAGGCCTGCGACAAGCTGGTCGCACTGGCGAATACCCGTGGGGGAACTGATAACATAACGACCATTCTGTTACAAATACCCACCTGAGGAAACGTTAAGGTCTTTCATGAGTCCAATGGACATTGATCCCTACAGTGTATTAGGCGTTGCTGCTGATGCTTCGACGGAGGAAATAAAAGCTGCCTATCGGCGTGCGGCACGCCGCCTGCACCCGGATGTCAACACCAGTCCTGGAGCTGGCCTCCAGTTTCAGGATATTGTTACGGCTCACGATACCCTTATAGACCCTGAACGCCGGCGGACCTTTGATCAGCAGTTTGCCAAGCGAAAAATCAAGCAGGATAGTGAATTTCACTTTTTGTTGCGTGTGACCCCCAGCAAGCGTGCTGTCGCGCGATTATCAGAGCCGCAGGTGATTTACCTGCTGGCAGAGGTTCTACCAGACGCACGAGCACGAACGAGTGGTCAACAGCGCGAAACCCGCGTTAACCTGACACTGGTCCTCGATCATAGCAACTCGATGAACGGTACGCGGCTTGAAAAAGTCAAGGTTGCCGCCCATCAGATCATCGATCATATGACCGAAAAGGATGTCCTGTCTGTTATCGGTTTTAATGATCGGGCCGAAGTCATTATCCCGGCGACATCGGTTCAGGATAAAGCGGCACTGAAAGCCAAAGTCAGTATGATGATCGCATCGGGCGGAACAGAGATTTATAAAGGTCTGTCCGCCGGTGTCGAGCAGAATCGACGTTATCTGGCCCCGAAACTGGTAAACCACATTATCCTTTTGACGGATGGTTACACCTATGGCGACGACGAAGCCTGTCTTGAACTAGCCAGAGAAGCGGCCAAACAAGGCATCGGTATCAGCGCGATGGGGCTTGGTCAGGAATGGAACGATCAGTTTCTGGATGAAATCGCGTCAATTACCGGCGGCAACTCAGACTATATTAAGTCGGCCAGCGCAGTGGTCAAATTCCTGAACGATCATGTGCGCAATTTGTCCGACGCTTTTGCCGAGCGTTTGCATATCTCCATTGCACCCGACCCAGACATCCAGCTTGAATCAGCCTTCAAGTTATCCCCACAACCACAGCCGCTGCCGATTGATCAGGGATACATTCCCCTTGGCACTTTGCAGGCCAATCGGATTGCATCGGTTCTGTTTCAGATTCAAATTCCTGCTGATATCAAGAACGGATTCCGGTCTTTCGCCAGATTAACAGTCGTAGGCGATGTGCTGGATAACAGCTACCAGAAATATCAAACACTCAGCGATGTATCCCTCGAAGTGGGCGATAATCCGCCGGTTGAAGATCCTCCAGTGGCAATTCTGGACGCATTGGGTAAGCTGACTCTTTATCGAATGCAGGAGCGTGCCCAGGCCGCACTGAATGATGGGAATGTCGAAGAGGCGACCCGTCGGCTGGAAAACCTGGCTACCCGGTTGCTGGCGATGGGCGAACAGGAACTGGCTAATGAAGCCATTTCAGAAGCGCGTCGCGTCGCTCATACCAGCGCCTTTTCTGACACAGGCCGAAAAACGCTGAAGTATCACACGCGACATCTTCTAGCCAGCACGTTGATTGAGGATTAGTAGTACAATGGTTGCGTGCCCGGAATGTGCGCATCAAAATATAGAAGGTGCTTTACTGTGCGCGGAATGCGGCAGCATGTTGCAGACCAGCAGTAAAGTCGCAGCTTCAACCAAGCATCTTAATAACACATCTGGTGAAGTAGTTGCCAAAGCCACGTGGGGCACAGCCCGTTTCGGCGAGGATGCCATTGTGACGCTGCGTATTCGCGATGTGGCAGAAGCGATCATGCTGCACCCGACGCGGCAGACGGTGCTTGGCAGAAGTGATAGCGACAGCCCGAAACAGCCTGATCTCGACCTGACATCAATGGGTGGCTTCGAAAAAGGTGTTTCGCGCCTGCACGCTGCGATATCCCGTAGTGAAGACACGTTAATGCTGATGGATCTGGGCAGTGTAAATGGCACCTATCTCAATGGCCAGCGCTTGATTCCAAATCAGGCCCGCGTGCTGCGGGATGGGGATGAGATTCGATTGGGCAAGCTGGTGGCCCATATTTATTTTCGATAACAATTGCACGTTGCATGTGAACGGAGAAGCTATGATCACATTGCAAATTCACATCGCGAATTCTGAACCCATCAAAGTCGATGTTGAAGAAATGCCCAGTATGTCTGATATCGCGATCATCGGGGCAAACCCACGCGATCGCCAGGAACGGGAGTTAAGTTGGGTTGATGATGGAGTCAATACAATCGTCATACCCTGGTCGCGAATTAACTTTATCCAAGTTCTGCCCGATCAGGAAGCGATCGACGAATTCCCGCTACCCTTCCGAAACGATTAAGGCTGAATCATGTCTACAAATGTACCGAAAAGCACACAACGCGAAAGTAAACGCGTTCTTGTCGTTGATGATGAACCACGCATCATTGGCTTTATCCGAATGAACCTTGAACTCGAAGGGCATCAGGTGATTGAAGCCCATACGAGCCTGGAAGCCCTGGAAGCGGTTCGCACGAAATTACCGGATATTGTCCTGCTCGATGTGATGCTGCCGGATATGGATGGCTTTGAAACCTTGCGTATGCTGCGTGAGTTCTCAGACATCCCGGTGATCATGCTGACAGCCAAGGGCGAGGAGAATGATCGCGTGTATGGGCTTGAACTGGGGGCAGACGATTACATTACCAAGCCTTTTGGCCCACGCGAACTTTCCAGCCGCATCAAAGCGGTGCTGCGGCGCTACGATACGTCAACCAAATCACCTGAAGAAGCCGTGCTTCGGGTCGATGATCGCCTGAGTGTGGATTTCAATCGCCGAGAAGTGATCGTCAATGGCGAGCATATCAAACTGCGCCCTACCGAATATCGCCTGCTCTATCATTTGATACAGAACGCGGGCTGGACTGTGCCACACGATCAGCTGCTGGCGAAAGTGTGGGGTTACGAGTATCGCGACGAAGCCCATTATGTTCGCCTGTACGTCAATTATCTGCGCGAGAAAATTGAAGAAGACCCCTCACACCCGAAGTACATCCTGACGGAACGTGGTGTCGGGTATCGGTTCGTGGATTTCAGGAATGGTGTGCAGTAGCCGGTTTCACTATTCTTGCACCCCCATTTGTTTCAACGTACAATGAAATCGTCTGTTGAAGGTTGCCCTCAGGGAGGGTTCAGTGGCCTCATTTAAGGTTGTTGTCACCGGCCCGTTCAACTCTGGTAAAACAGAGTTTATCAAGACGATTTCTGATATTCCTGTCGTCTCGACCGAGAAGAAAATCACGACCGAAGATCGGGGTATCAAAGCCGTGACAACCGTAGCCATGGACTATGGCCGCGTCGCACTAGGTGGTGATACCCTCTATCTCTATGGAACGCCCGGGCAGGCCCGCTTCGACTTCATGTGGGAAATTCTGTCCGGTGAAATGAATGCCTTCATCGTGCTGGCCGATAGCACAGACCCGCCCTCATTCCCCGATGTTGCCGATCTCATCAGCCTGTTTTCAGGCATTTCCCCAGTTCCTTATCTGGTTGTTGCCAACAAATCCGACATCGCGGGTGCAGCCAGACTTCAGGATGTACGACGCGGGACAAACATGCCTTCTGATATTACTGTGATGCCAGCTGTCGCTACCCAGAAATCGAGCGTGCGGCAGGTTCTGCTCCAGGTTGTCGAACTGCTCCACAACCGCGGATAGCTGGTCGACCCGCCGAATATTTTCCCTCTCACCCACATATGTTTTATACAGCTCATACATTGCGCTGATATTTCTCTGACGTCCGTGTACTAGACTGTAACTATCAAAAAACTCGTAAACGTGAGGGTTTAATGTATGAGTAAAATAGTTGGTATCGACCTGGGTACAACCAATTCGGTCGTTGCTGTTCTTGAAGGCGGCGAACCAGTCGTTATTACAAATGCCGAAGGCAACCGTACCACCCCTTCGATTGTCGGTTTTGCAAAAGAAGGTGAACGGTTGGTTGGGCAGGCTGCCAAGCGACAGGCTGTCATCAATCCGGAGAATACGATCTTTTCCGTTAAACGACTGATGGGTAAATCCCGCAGCGAAGTAAAAACTGAGGAAGAGCGTGTCCCCTATCAAATCACGGAGGGGCCATCAGGTGATGCACAGGTGAAAATCCCGGTCACCGGACGGAAGTACTCGCCTCAGGAAGTCAGCGCCATGATTCTCGGCAAATTGAAGAAAGATGCTGAGGCCTATCTTGGCGAAACAGTCACCAAAGCCGTGATTACGGTCCCGGCCTATTTTAATGACAGCCAGCGTCAGGCAACCAAAGATGCTGGTAAGATCGCCGGTCTGGAAGTGCTGCGTATTGTGAACGAACCGACAGCTGCGGCTCTGGCTTACGGTCTTGATAAGCAGGAAGCCGAAACCATTCTGGTGTTCGACCTGGGTGGTGGGACCTTCGACGTCTCAATTCTGGAAGTTGGTGATGGCGTCATCGAGGTCAAGGCCACCAGTGGTGACACACATTTGGGTGGTGATGACTGGGATCAGGTGATCGTTGACTGGATTGCCGATGAATTCCGCAAGGACACTGGCATCGAACTGCGTGATGATCGTCAGGCGTTGCAGCGGCTGAAAGAGGCAGCTGAAAAGGCAAAGGTCGAACTTTCCAGCACCGTTCAGACAGAAATCAACCTGCCGTTTATTACAGCGGATGCGAACGGGCCGCGTCATCTTCAGATGAATCTGACACGGGCGAAGTTCGAGCAGTTGAGCAGTGATTTGATGAAACGGCTGGCAGCACCACTGGAGCAGGCTTTGGCAGATGCCGAAATCAGCAAGTCGGACATCAACGAAGTCATCCTGGTTGGTGGTGCGACCCGTATGCCAATGGTGCAGGATTACATCCGGTCCTCGTTGGACAAAACGCCGAATCGAAGCGTCAATCCTGATGAAGTGGTTGCCGTTGGTGCCGCTATTCAGGCGGGTGTGCTGTCCGGCGAAGTGAGTGATGTTCTGCTGCTCGATGTGACACCGCTTAGCCTGGGTGTTGAAACCATGGGCGGTGTGATGACCAAGCTCATCGACCGCAACACGACCATTCCGGTGTCGAAGTCGGAAGTCTTTTCGACCGCGTCGGATAACCAGACGGTGGTTCCCATTCACATTTTGCAGGGTGAACGCCCGATGGCCGCTGACAATATGACGCTGGGGCACTTCCAGCTTGAAGGTATCCCACCGGCGCCACGCGGAACACCGCAGGTTGAAGTGACATTTGACATTGATGCCAATGGTATTCTCAATGTCACGGCGCAGGATCGTGCGACCGGCAAATCGCAGAAGATCACGGTTACTGCTTCAACCAATCTGGCCCAGGATGAGGTCGAGAAATTGGTGAATGAAGCCAAACAGCACCAGGCAGACGACGAACGCCGTCATCAGCTTGCTCAGGCGCGTAACGAAGCCGACAATCTGGTTTATCAGGCGGACCGTGCGCTGCGTGATCTGGGTGATCAGGTGTCTGCGGAAGATCGTGCGGTTATTGAACGGCAGATCGAAGACCTTCGGAATGCGCTGGCGCAGGATGATCTGGCAGCGATACAGTCAGGTGTCGAAAATCTGCGTAACGCGACCTACGCCCTTACCCAACAGGCAAATGCGGCGGCCAGTGCTGCCGATGGCGGCAGTACGCGTCAGGCCCAGGGTAACCGCGATGATCGCAGCGATGAGGATGTTGTCGAAGGCGACTTCACCGAAGTTTAAGCCTTCAGCCAAATCAGTTGAAATGAAAAGGAGCTATCCAACCGGATGCTCCTTTTTTCGTTTAGGTGACTTCTTCGTCGAGGTGTTCCTCTCGAAGCTGCTCGTACGCTTGTTTAAACGCGTCGATCATGGCTGCTTTATCTTGCGGCGATTGTTGGCTGCATTCTACCGCGTTCAGGGCGATGGCTTCGAGTTCGTCAACCGACAAACCCCCCTGCTGGACAGCAGCAAGATACTCGTCATTCAGGTTGCTATGATAATACGTTGGCATATCCGAGCCCAGGATAATCGTTAAGCCCGCGTCGACAAGCTGGCGCAGCGGATATTCCGTATCCGCCTCAACCCAGCCATGACTCCGGGCACGCTTCTGGGAAATTTCCAGCGCGATTTGATTTTCAATCAGCATTTCCTGGACGTCGGGGGATTCTGCAAGGCCCCATCCGTCGATAATCCGGGCTGGTTCAAGATGTTCCAGTGCCTCGCGAATGCCCTCAAGGCCCATCTGTGCACCCGCGTGGACGGCTGTTGGAATATGTTTCTTGGCTGCGGTACGGAATGCCCGTTCAAACTGCCCCACTGGCTGAACGCGTTCCGACCCGTTCAGATTCACACCGACAACGCCACCATTCTGGGCAGTGGCGCTGCTGGCCCACCGCACGATTTCGTCCGCATGGCGCGGTTGGTCACGCTCAACGGTTAAGTTCCATCGCATCTGGACACCCCAACCGCGCTCGGCCCGGTCGCGTCCATCATTCAGCGCAGACAGAAACTGGTCGAATGTCCAACCATGCTCTGTAAAATTAATGGGATTGACGCTCACTTCCGCATAACGGATATTCTGCTTTGCCAGCGCGACCCCCAGCTCATAGGTAACATGCGTCAGGTCGTCAGGGTGTTCCAACCAGGTCATGGTTGTCGTGACCAGCTCCGTTAAATGATCATAGTCGGGGTTGTCCAGCAAATCTACCCAACTCTGAAACCGCTTGTTCGCCTCAGCAATTTCGTTTTGTTCCGCGATAATAAGCAGGCGTTCCTTGTGAATCGCTCCTTCAAGATGAACGTGCAGTTCCACTTTGGGCATAGCATGGACAAAGCTCTCGACAGACATGCCTCTATTTCCTCAATTCAGTGATTCATCTTCAGGGTGTTTTGCGGAGACATCCTGTCGACTGTATCCATTGGGCGCTTGATGGGTGCGATTCTGTTCATGTTGGACGGCAGCTTCGATCAGACCTATGAACAGGGGATGTGGTTGGTTCGGGCGGCTGCGGAATTCCGGGTGAAACTGGCTGCCGACCATAAAGGGATGGTCTTTGATCTCCGCAATTTCGACCAGGTTCCCATCGGGGCTAAGGCCGCTGAAGACCATGCCCTGCTGTTGGAACTGACCGCGATACAGGTTATTGAATTCAAAGCGGTGACGGTGCCGTTCATCCACCGACGCTGCTGGCTGGTACAATTTCGCCGCCAGGGACCCCGGTTCCAGCTTGCACGGATACACACCCAGCCGCATGGTGCCGCCCATATCGGCAATGTCGCGTTGCTCCAGCATCAGGTCAATGACAGGATGCGGCGAATGCAGGTTCAGTTCGGCGCTGCTGGCATCTTCCAGATTGAGGACGTTACGCGCAAAGTCGATACACATCACCTGCATGCCCAGGCATAAGCCAAGATAGGGAATGTGCTTCTCGCGGGCATAGCGGGCCGCCATGATCTTGCCTTCAACCCCGCGCTCGCCGAAGCCGCCGGGCACCACAATCCCATCGACCTGATCGAGCTTGTCGAATGCTTTTTCACGTTCCAGGTCACCAGAATAAACCCACTCAATTTCCAGGCTGCGGCCCTGATTGCTGGCTGCATGAAACAGCGCTTCACGCACGCTCATGTATGCGTCGTGCAGTTCAACATACTTGCCTACAATTGCCACGCGCAAAGGCCGGGTCGCCTTCCGCATGCGCGAAATCATATTGCGCCAGTCATCCAGCGCCGGTTTGCTGGCTTCCAGATCAAGCTGCTGGATGAGGTAATCGCCCAACCCTGCGTCCTCCAGGACCAACGGTACCTCGTAAAGCAAGTCAGTTGTCACAAGCGGGATGACCGCTTCGGTGTCAACATCGCAGAAAAGGGCAATTTTCTCGGTAACTTCCGGGCTAACCTCGTAATCCGTGCGGGCAATAATGACCTGCGGGTTGATGCCGATACCACGAAGCTCACGCACGCTGTGCTGTGTAGGCTTGGTTTTGAGTTCTTTGGTCGCGCCGATGTAGGGCAAATAGGTGACGTGTACCGACAGCGTATCGTTGCGATGAAGATTCATGCGCATCTGGCGGATCGCTTCCAGAAATGGCAGGCCCTCAATATCACCGACTGTCCCGCCCACTTCCACAAGCACAACATCCGCGTTGTTCACTTTGCCAACACTGGCAATCTGCCGTTTAATTTCGTTGGTGATGTGTGGCACAACCTGGATGGTTCCGCCCAGAAAATCACCGCGCCGTTCTTTATCAATGACACGGCTGTAGACCTGACCAGCGGTGACGTTCGAGGCTTTGCTGAGTTCCTCATCAATAAAACGTTCATAGTGGCCCAGGTCCAGGTCGGTCTCTGCGCCATCCGCCGTGACAAAGACTTCACCATGCTGATAGGGACTCATGGTGCCGGGGTCCACATTCAGGTACGGATCAAGTTTCTGAACCGCCACTTTGAGGCCGCGGGCTTTCAGGATGCGCCCGATTGCGGCTGCGGTCACGCCCTTCCCAACCGAGCTAACGACACCACCTGTGCAGAAAATGTACTTAGGTTTTGGCATTCTGTGCGCTCACCACTTCATTGACACAACAAAAAAACAGCGGCGGGGAGTCTACAGGTGCGATGTATGCTCCCCGCCGTTGAACTTGGCAGCTTCAACTGTCGCAGCTATTTTGCGACTAAATCAACTTCTCAAGATCGCTGACGGTTCGGCGCATATCCAGGAAAATGAGCCCCAGCTTTGCGCCTTCGCGGACGAGTGTTGTCAGAACCGCTTCTTCGCCGACATGCATCAGAATGACGTAGCCATCATTCCCTTTAATGTGGACCTGGTCGAGAGACCCACGCCCCAGTTCACCCGCAATGCGCTCGCCCAGCGAGATCATCGCGGCAGACATAGCAGATACACGATCTTCTTCGATGCCAGCAGGTAAGGAAGATGCCATAATCAGGCCATCTACGCTCACAACGCCCGCGCCTTCAATTTCCGGGGTTGTGGCCTGTAGATCACGCAGACGATCAACCATCAATTCTGTCCGCGATTTTGCCATATTATACTCCTTAGCCAGAAGCCTGTGTATCGCTGATTATGTCAAAGATGTCAAAGCGCTCTGATATCGCTTATTATACTGTAGACAGGTCAAACGGCAAGTCGGCGTTACCCTGACGATTGGTCATCGGGACTTTTCAATCACCCATCTTCCGCTATACTGATGCTTGTACCAGTTGTAATGTTTGATGGCATACACGTCGGCCTAATTAAAGGTATACAGGTAGTTATGGCAAATTACCCACAGGAAACGCAAACACAGCGATCTGTAGACCGGCAGTCGAGCGACCCCGTTGGACTTGTTCAGGATGTAGCCCAGAACATCGTGCAAAGCGTTGGGCAGGTCATCATTGGCAAGCGCAACGAAATCCGCCTGACCGTGCTCGGGTTACTGAGCCAGGGACATATCCTGATCGAAGATATTCCGGGTGTCGGTAAAACGATGCTGGCAAAAGCATTGGCCCGTTCGATTGGCTGCACCTTCAGCCGCATCCAGTTTACGCCGGACATGCTGCCATCCGATGTCACGGGTGTGTCGCTGTTTAACCAGAAAACGCGCGAGTTCGAGTTTCGGGCGGGGCCAATCATGGCACAGATTGTGCTGGCCGATGAGATCAACCGTGCCACCCCGAAAACGCAGGCTGCCTTGCTGGAAGCCATGGAAGAACGCCAGATCACGGTTGATGGTGTCACCTACCCCATTGATAGCCCGTTTCTGATTCTGGCAACCCAGAACCCAATCGAGTACGAAGGCACCTTTCCACTACCAGAAGCACAGCTGGATCGTTTTATGATGCGTATCCAACTGGGCTATCCAACTGCCGCAGAGGAACTCACCGTTTTATCTGCCCAGCAGTATCAGCACCCCATTAATAATCTGGCCCAGGTAGTCAGCGTGCAGCAGTTAATGGCTGCGCAACAGGCTGTACGGGAAATTTACGTGGCCGATGAAGTGAAGCGCTACATCATTGATATGGTCAACGCTTCCCGCCAACATCCTGATGTGTACCTCGGCAGCAGCCCGCGTGGTTCGCTCTCGCTGTTTCGTACGGCACAGGCGCGTGCCGCGATGGCCGGGCGTGACTACGTGATCCCGGATGATGTCAAGGCACTGGCAGAAGTTACCCTGGCCCACCGCATTATTGTGGGGCCGGCTGCGCGCATCAAAGACATCTCCTCCCGGACGATTGTTCAGGACATTCTGATTAATACCCCGGTTCCGGGCGCTTCTATGCAGTAGGCCATGCAAAACAGACGCAATGCTGTTTATGTCTTGCTGGCTGTCTCGCTGCTGACGGGCCTCTTTACCGGGCGCGCGTTCTTCTTCAACCTTGCTTATCTGTTCGTCGGCCTGCTCATTATTTCGTTTATCTGGTCATGGCTGTCCGTTCGCTGGATCAGCATTGGGCGGCGAACCCGTGCTCGTCGTGCACAGGTCGGGCGCAATCTCAACGAAGTCTTTGAAGTGCGCAATCATGCGCTCTTGCCCAAGCTCTGGCTTGAAGTCCGCGATCATTCGGACCTGCCTGGACACCGTGCCAGCCATGTGGTACCCCCCCTTGGTATTCGCGGTCGCTATCGCTGGCATGTCGAAACCCCCTGTCTGGTAAGAGGTGAATTTCGGTTAGGCCCTCTGACACTGGTCAGTGGTGACCCATTTGGCCTTTTCCTGTCACCACGCCGCTTGGCGGCCATATCCAGCGTGGTGGTTTACCCCGCCACAGTCGATATTAGCTACTTTGACTTGCCTATTGGTTCATTGTCCGGTGGCGAAGCACGCAGGCGGCGCGCTCACTTCATTACAACCAACGCGGCAGGTGTGCGCGATTATGCGCCCGGAGACAGCTTTAACCGCATTCATTGGGCAACCACGGCCCGTAAAGACCGGATGATGGTCAAGGAGTTTGAGATTGACCCACTGGTTGATATCTGGATGCTGGTCGATTTTTCGGCCCATTCTTTGGTCGAACATCCGTCGGTGCAGCGGGTTAATCGCGTAGGCCCGGTGATTGCCAGCGGCATGGGGATTCCGCGTTCAACCGAAGAGTATGGCGTTGTAGCAGCGGCGTCACTGGCACAGTATTTTATCGAGAAGCTGGAACGGGCGGTTGGTTTTGCCGCCTATACCCCCTACCGCGAAGTGTATCAACCCGAACGCGGCAATCGCCAGCTGACTCGCATCTTGCAGGCTCTGGCCGTTGGTCGCAGCTTGTCCGATTACTCGCTGGCGCAGATGCTAACCCTGGAAACCCCCTACCTCACGCGTGGCACCACCCTGGTGATTGTAACCGCGTCACTGGACACGGCCTGGGTTCAGGAAGCCCAGATTCTGATGCGCCGGGGCATTCGTCCGGTTTGTGTCTTGATTGATCCGCAATCGTTTGGCGGGGAGCAATCCTCAGATGAGCTGGCTGCGATGCTCCGCCTGGCAAAAATCCCGGCAATGATCGTACGCATGGGCGATGACTTATCGGCGGCCCTCGCGCAGCGTCTCATCTAACAATGTGAGTAAACATGGCGTCTAAAACTTCACAGCGTTACCTCTACCTCACGGTATTCATATGCGGCATGAGCACGCTTGCGCTGGAACTTTCCGCGTCCCGTCTGCTGGGGAACGTATTCGGCACCAGTAATCTGATCTGGGCTAATGTCATCGGGTTGATGCTGCTGTACCTGTCGGTTGGCTATTTTATCGGCGGTCGCTGGGCAGATCGTTCGCCTCAATTCAACACGCTTTTTCGCATTATCCTGTGGGCGTCTTTTCTCAGTGCGCTGATTCCTTTGCTGGCTCGGCCCGTATTGCGGACAGCAGCCAGTGCGGTTTTTGGCGCCGAAGCCGGTGTCGCGCTTGGCTCGTTTGTTTCGGTGCTGGTATTGTTTTCTATTCCCGTGACGCTCTTGGGTTGTGTATCGCCATTCGCGATTCGCCTCGCCGTATCCAACGTCAGCAGCACGGGCAAAACTGCCGGGCAGATTTACGCCCTCAGCACAATCGGCAGTTTAGTCGGCACCTTCCTCCCGGTGCTGGTGCTCATTCCACAAGTGGGCACGTTTATGACCTTCATCGTTTTTGCTGCCCTGCTCTACCTGGTGGCATTCTTTGGTTTATGGCAGCAGCAGCCCCGGTCAGCGCTCGTTACCCTTTGGATGCCCGTCGTTATCGGCCTGCTGATTGGGTTGGTGCTGAACGGTCCACTCCGCGCGGCAGCTGCCGGGGCGGAAATCCTGTACGATGACGACAGCGCCTACAATTACATTCAGGTCCAGCAGGACGCCAATGGCTACCGCTATCTTTATTTGAATGAAGGTCAGGGCATTCACAGCCAGTGGCACCCGGATATTTATAGCTACCAGCGTACCTGGAGCTTTTTCCTGACGGCCCCCTATTTCAACAACCCACCCTATCGCCCAGATGAGGTTGAGTCCCTGGCGATTGTTGGCCTTGCCGGGGGGACGATCGCCCGGCAGTACAGCCATATCTACGGTGATATTCCCATCGACGGGATCGAGATTGACCCCGATATCATTGAAGTCAGCAAGCAGTTTTTTGGTATGGATGAGCTGCCGAAACTGACGACTTACGCCGAAGATGGTCGTCTTGTACTTAATCAATTAAGCAAGAAATACAGCCTGATTGCGGTTGATGCTTACCGCCCCCCCTATATTCCCTGGCACCTGACAACGGTCGAATTCTTTCAGGAGTTGAAACAACATCTGCCGGACGATGGCGTCGTCGCGATTAATGTGGGACGCACCGACACGGACCGCCGGCTGGTCGATGCGCTGACTGCAACCATGCTGGAAGTATTCCCCAGCGTTCACGCGATGGATGTGCCGCTGTCGTTCAACACCATTCTGGTGGCAACGGATCAGCCAACCGAAGCCTCCAACCTGGCTGCTAATCTGGCACTGCTGCCCGCTGATGCATCCCCTGTTCTCCGGGATGCATTGACATTAGGTATTCAACATATTGTGCCAGCTCAGGCGTCAGACTTGGTCTTTACAGATGACCATGCCCCGGTCGAGACTTTAGTCGACTCGCTGGTTTTGAACTTTCTCCTCGCTGGCGGCGCAGAACAATTAAACTCAGAGAACTAGATGTGATATGCTTACCTAAGGAAAGATCGTGAGGCCTGCTACAGAAGATACGCTGGCAACACCGCTGCGGTTACCTCTCCGGATTGCCGGTGCATTCCTGACGATAGTGCTGCCATTTTTGCTGGTCATGATCAATGTGCGCTTGATTATGACACCGGTTTTTCTGCAACTGGAATATACACGTCCGGGCTTTCCGCAGGACATTTATGGCCTGACAATCGAAGATCGCCTGCACTATGCACCTTCAGCCGTGAACTATCTATTGAATGGCGAGAGCATTGTTTTTCTGGCAGACCTGACCTTCCCGGACGGTACCAACCTGTTTAATGCCCGCGAACTGCGTCACATGCGCGATGTCAAAGACCTGACACAGATCGCATTTGCCGTTACGGTTGCGGCTGGTCTACTGGCCATCGTCTGCGGCTACTTTCTCAAACGCAATGGTCGCTTAAAGATAGCATTATTTCGCGGCGGTATACTGACCATTGGTCTGATTGTGACGATTATTGTCGCGGCAGCCCTGAGCTGGGAGACCTTCTTTACCGGGTTTCATCAAATGTTTTTTGAAGGTGGAACATGGTACTTTGCTTATTCGGATACGTTAATCCGACTTTTTCCGGAGCAATTCTGGTTTGATGCCGCCCTCGTCATTGGTGGTCTGACAGGGGTTGAGGCACTCTTTGTGATATTAGTCACATGGCTCTGGCGATAAAAATCGTCGTCGATTGGTCCGGCCAGGTGGTACGCTTGTACAGGATTGCACATGTATAGAATTCGTGCCCTGAGGAAATGGTTCACAGTCGGTATCGGTGTCAAGCGCTGGCTGTTGTTAATGATGTTGGGGGTGTTTCTCATCGCCCTCGGCTTTGCCTACGTCCTGTACACCTTTATTCCCTTGATCACGCAAACATGGCTGCAACCGCTTATCTACATGATTATCGGTTCCATTTTCTTGCTGATTGCGCTGGACAAAGTGACTCGCACGATCCTGGCACCGTATCGAAAACATCAGCACGGGCGTGTGGTGGATATTGTCTATGCCCATCGTAAACGCGAGAAAGGCCCAAAGGTCGTCGCCCTGGGCGGTGGCACAGGCCTGCCATCAATTTTGAGGGCTTTAAAGTTACACACGAGCAATATTACGGCTGTCGTCACCGTCGCCGATGATGGGGGCAGTTCCGGGCGTTTGCGGCGTGATCTGGGTGTTTTGCCGCCAGGTGATTTACGCAACAACATTGCAGCCCTGGCTGACGACGAAAGCCTGATGACACAACTCTTTCAGTACCGCTTTGATAACGGCGATCTGGGTGGTCACTCATTTGGCAACCTGTTTATCACCGCCCTGGCTGGTGTGACCGGCAGTATCGAAACGGCACTGGTGGAGACAGAGCGTGTGCTCAATATTCAGGGACGAGTCTTGCCAGCCACATTGGAAGATGTTCAACTGGTTGCGATGGTACACCTGAACGGCATGGCACAGGCGATCCGCATCAAAGGCGAGTCGCAGATTGGCCGCAGCGGTGGCCGCATCGCTCGTGTGGAGCTAAGCCCGCTCAATGTCCAAGCCTATGGCGAAAGCGTCACTGCCATACTCGATGCCGACTTAGTCGTGATTGGACCGGGCAGCCTGTATACCAGCATCCTGCCAAATCTGCTGGTGCCCGGCATTGTCAACGCGCTGAAGGAAACACAGGCGCGAAAAATCTACGTCTGCAACGTGGCAACTCAACCTGGTGAGACGGAAGGCTATACCGTTGCAGACCATATTCTGGCATTGGAAGATCATGTGGGCGAAAATGTTTTTCAGATCGTTCTGGCAAACAATGCCTATCCACTTGAAAATGCCGGAGAGAATACGCATTATGTGATGCCTGCGCCAGAGAATCATCCCGTTGAACAACGCTACGAGATTCGCTATACCGACTTGACGGATGATGATCGACCCTGGCGGCATGATCCAAAGAAACTGGCAAGGGAACTCCTTATGCAGCAAGCGGCTGTCTCCGCGCCCAGAACTGTATTTGCCGGTAATTAGCTGCTGCTGCATCCTGACAAATTTGCGAACGATGGCGCAGGCGAATGAACTGCCCTGCCCTATACAATTGATGGAGGTTAATTCATGAACAAGAAAACGATTCGTGATGTCGATCTGACTGGAAAGCGTGTCCTGGTACGCGTGGATTTTAACGTACCGCTGGATGGCGATACGATTACCAATGATAAACGTATCCGTGAGTCAATCCCGACCATTCGTTACATTCTGGAACAAAACCCCAAAGCCGTGATTCTGATGTCGCATCTGGGGCGGCCCAAAGATGGACCAGACCCCAAGTATTCGATGGCGCCTACCGCCCCGGCGCTGGCTGAACTGCTCGGTCAGGATGTTCAGTTTGCCGAGGATTGTATCGGGCCAGCGGCTGAAGAAGCGGTTGCCAGTTTGCCGGATGGCGGCGTGCTGATCCTTGAGAATACCCGCTTCCATAAAGGCGAAACCAAGAACGACGCCGAAATGGCGGAGCAACTGGCAAAACTTGGCGATGTGTTTGTGATGGATGCTTTTGGTTCGGCCCACCGCGCACATTCATCGACGGTCGGTGTGACCGACTATCTGCCGGCTGTTGCAGGGTTCCTGATGGAAAAGGAACTCGATTATCTGGCGACAGCGCTCGAAGACCCGAAACGTCCGTTTGTCGCGATTCTGGGCGGGGCCAAAGTCTCGGATAAAATTGAAGTCATCGACGCGCTGCTGAGCAAAGTGGACAGCTTGCTGATTGGTGGCGGTATGGCAAATACCTTTTTCAAAGCGAAAGGCTACGAAATGGGCAATTCGCTGGTTGAAGATGAGGCGGTTGATACAGCCAAAGATCTGCTTTCCAGAGGTGGGGATAAGCTGGTTCTGCCGGTCGATGCCATCATCGGCGACAAGTTCGAGGAAAGTGCATCCACCCAGACGATTGATGTCACGGATGGTGTGCCGGATGGTTGGGCCATTTATGATATTGGACCCAAATCCCTGGATACCTTTAAACAGCACCTCGATGATGCCAAAACAGTGGTCTGGAATGGCCCGATGGGTGTGTTTGAAATTGCCAAGTTTGCCGAAGGCACCAACGCCGTTGCCCAACTGCTGGCAGACGCGACCGAAAAGGGCGCGATCACCATTATTGGTGGCGGTGATTCCGCATCGGCGGTAGAAAATGCAGGCTTCGCGGATAAAGTAACCCACATTTCAACGGGTGGTGGTGCGAGCCTAGAAATGCTTGAAGGCAAGGCGCTGCCCGGCGTGGTGGCGTTACAGGACAAGTAACGAATTGATAAACCCGGCTAATTTGTCTACACTACATATCAACTATGAGGAATCATATGCAGCGAACACCCATTATTGCTGGTAACTGGAAAATGAATAAGAGCCTGCAAGAATCGGTCGCATTTGCGCAGGAGCTTGCCACTCATCTGGCGAATGTCGCCGGCGTAGAGCAGGTCGTCTGCCCGACCTTTCTCGCGCTTGCTGCGGTAGCGGACGCGTTAAAAGGCACTTCCATCGCTGTTGGAGCGCAGGATGCCCACTGGGAAGCCCAGGGCGCTTACACATCCGAAGTATCAGCCGCCATGCTCGAAGGCATCGCCCAGTATGTAATCATCGGTCATTCCGAAGTGCGGGCGTATCTGAATGAAACGGATGAGCGCGTAAACAAGAAGATCAAAGCGGCGTTGGCTTACGGTCTGAAGCCGATTGTTGCTGTCGGCGAAAGCCTGGAACAGAATGAGGCTGGCGAAACAGAGAGCTTCGTCAGCGGTCAGGTGCGCGCCGCCCTCGATGGCATTGACGCCGCGAACATGCAAAATATCATATTCGCCTACGAACCCATCTGGGCGATTGGTACTGGCAAGAACGCCAGCGGCGAGATCGCCAATCAGGTTATCGGCGGCACGATTCGGGCGACGTTAGCATCGCTCTATGGTGACGCGATTGCCCAGACCATTCGCATTCAATATGGCGGCAGCGTCAAACCGGATAATATGGCCGAATACATGTCTCAGCCAGATATTGATGGCGCGCTGGTTGGCGGTGCGTCGCTCAAGGTTGATGATTTCAAGAAGCTGGTTGAGGTCGCGGCTCAGCAAAAAGGTGGATAGCACTGTCTGGTCTGGAAGCGATTTTCCCATGGTTGCTCGTTGGCGGGCTGTTTGTGCTGCTGCGTCAGTTAGAACACTGGCTGCACCAGCATATCTTTAAAGTCGGTTGGTTAGTAACAAAAAGCTTCCAGACCACGACCATTCTGTATTATACGTTCTTCCTGCCCGGCGTGTTCCTGCACGAACTCAGTTTCTGGTTTGTCGCGGGTATCCTCAATGTGCATGCCAAAAGCTCGATACAATGGCCGGAAGCTCAGGAAATCGCCGAACTGAAGCTCAGCTTTGTTGAACTGTCGCGAGATGCCGGCCCATTTCGGCTTGCCCTGATCACCCTCGCCCCCCTGATCACAGGTGTCACCGTTGTCTGGCTGATCGCCAATAACCTGCTGGACTTCAACAGCTTTTTCGCTTTGATTCGCAGTGGCGGTCTGTCCGACGTATCCGCAGCCATAGGTCAGCTAACCTCAACAACAGACTTCTGGTTGTGGACCTATATTCTGTTCACCATCAGCAACACGATGATCCCCCGGTTGCAGGATTTGAAGGGCCTGCGCATTGTCCTGATACTCATTGCGGTTGCCGCTGCCGCCCTCATATTCATCGGGGTCGGCAATGAAGTGGTGGTGCAGGTGCTTGTCGGACCTGTAGCGGATGCGCTCTTTCTGCTGGCTGGCACATTTGCCGTCATTATCTTCATTGATCTCATATTCGTGGTCCTTTTAGGCAGCATTGAAGCGGCCATTGAACGGGTTACCGGTGATAGCGCGATGTTCCGGCGTGGCAAGCTGGTTGCCATGACACGGCAGGAAATCCGTGAAATGCGGCAGCGTCAAAGCCGCCGCGAAACACGTGCCCTGCAAAGCCGAAACGCAGCCAAAGAATCCCGAAAGCCGTCGATATACAGCCGCCCGCTGGCCATCCCTGGTCCACCCGGTGAGGAACCGGTCACCCAGAGTTCGTCGGTCATTGTTGAGCCAGATGAACAGCCTGCCCTGCAAACTGGCACGCGCCCGGACGATCGACGCGGCCCGGATATGATCACCGGCTCGGCGACGGCTAACCGCTCATCAATGGCAACCCCTGCCCTCATCGCTCCGCCAGAGCCTGATAAAGAGGATGAAGATGAAGGCGAAAGCCCGGCACTTCATTCAACTCCGGAACCCACCGAATCTGAAGATGACATCATCGAAATGAGCGATGACGATGAAGACGAAATGGAAGATGACAACTAGGTGCCAAACTGCCGATCACCGGCATCACCAAGCCCGGGCACAATAAACCCAACCTCGTTCAACTTCTCGTCAACGGCTGCAACGTGGATAGGCACATCCGGGTGTGCCGTCGAGAGGCGCTCGACCCCTTCTGGCGCAGCGATCAACCCCAAATACTTGATTCGCTTGACCCCCCATTTTTTAAGAATATCGACGGTAGCCACGGCAGACCCCCCTGTTGCCAGCATCGGGTCCAGCACAAGGCACACGTTGACGGTTGGCTCGGTTGGCAGCTTGTTATAGTACTCCACGGGGCGTAGTGTCTCTTCATCACGGTACAGGCCGATATGCCATACCTGCACACTTGGCAGCAGTTCCATCACCCCATCGACCAGGCCCAGGCCAGCCCGCAGAACCGGCACCAGCCCGATGGTGTCTTCCGTCTTGAAACCTTCGGCCTTGCCCATTGGCGTCGTCACCTGCTGCGGCGACAACGACAGATCCTGTGTCGCCTCATAGCAGAGCAAAAGTGCCAGTTCACGCACCAGTTCCCGAAATGAACGATGATCGGTGTCCACGGATCGCAGCACAGTCAGCTTGTGCTGTACCAGCGGATGTTGCGAGATGTAGACCTGCTTCATGATATGATCCTGCTTTCTGCTCATAAGCAACTGTTCAATGGCGAGTGCGTCCGCTATACTAGAACATATAAGTCATAGCCGGAGCAACATGTATGTCCGATGATGGACGGTTGGTAGGTGGCGCACGCCAGCGTGATGAGCGCGATAACATCGCTCTGCGGCCAAAATTCCTCAGCGATATTATCGGTCAGGATCGCGTTCGTGAAAACTTGCAGATTATTATCGAAGCAGCCCGCGCACGCGAGGAACCTGCCGATCATATCCTGTTTTATGGCCCGCCGGGTCTCGGCAAAACCTCACTGGCGCACGTGGTTGCCAACGAAATGGGCAGCACGATTCGCGTCACGGCTGGTCCATCAATCGAACGTGCCGGTGATCTTGCTGCTATTCTGACACATATGAAGCAAGGTGACATCCTTTTTATCGACGAAGTTCACCGCCTGGGTCGGGCCGTCGAGGAAGTGCTTTATCCGGCGATGGAAGATTTCGCGCTGGATATTGTGATCGGTAAAGGGCCAGCTGCGAAAAATGTTCGCCTCAAGCTGCCGCGCTTTACGGTGATCGGTGCAACCACCCGCCTGGCTCTGCTGGCTGGTCCGCTGAGGGACCGTTTTGGCGCGCGCTTTCGTCTTGATTTCTACGATGAGGGTGCCATGGCACATATTATCGACCGCGCCGCAGCGATGCTCGACGTCGATATTGACACCGAGGGAACCGCCGAAATTGCCCGCCGTTCGCGGGGTACGCCGCGTGTCGCCCTGCGTATTCTGCGCCGGGTGCGCGATTACTCGCAGGTGCGTGCCGATGGCATCATCACGGCGGCGGTGGCTGCTGAGGCATTGGCGCTGATGGAGATTGACCCGCTGGGCCTCGACGACGTGGATCGTCGTATTCTTGGCGCGATCATCGAAAAATTTGATGGCGGCCCGGTTGGGCTAGATACCATCGCCGCGTCGATCAGCGAAGACAGCAGCACGATCATGGATGTTTACGAACCTTACTTATTACAACTGGGTTTTCTCGAACGGACACCGCGTGGGCGGCAAGCGACGCGCAACGCCTACGAGCATTTGGGCATCCCTTATACCAACGAAAACAGCAATCGCCAGCAATCGTTATTCTGAGTTATCCGTATGGACGTTCAGTCGGCTGCCAAAATCCTGATTGCAATAGGTGCGGCGATCATCGTAATCGGGGTCCTGCTGCTGGCGGCAGGTCGATTTTTTGGCTTCGGCAATCTGCCCGGCGACATTCGGATTGACGGGCCAGGCTTTTCCTGCTTCGTCCCCATCGTGAGCATGCTGTTGCTGAGTGTAATTTTGACGATCGTACTGAATATTCTCATCAGGATTATCAATCGTCCATGAACGTATCCGATTTTGATTACGACCTTCCCGAATCCTATATCGCGCAAACACCGCTTGAACCCCGTGATTCATCCAAGCTGATGCTTCTGGGCCGGCAGTCCGGTTCAATCGAACATCGCACCTTCCGGGATATTGGCAGCGAGATCAACCCCGGCGATGTCCTTGTTCTCAACAATACACGCGTTATCCCTGCGCGGCTGAAAGCCATCAAGGCGGAGACAGGCGGTGTGATAGAAATTCTGCTGCTGCGCCAGCTCGATGACACCACCTGGCGGGTACTGGTGGGCGGCAAGCGGGTTGGGCCGGATACACGAATTGCTTTTCCCGATTCGGACATCACGGCGCAGGTAATTGAGGCGCTGGACGGACCGGAACGGGTAATCCGTTTCAGCCAGCCTGTTAACCAGCTGCTGGAAGACCTGGGTGAGATGCCCTTGCCACCTTATATCCACAACCGGCTAGAGGACGCGGAACGTTATCAAACCATTTACAGCCGCGAAAAAGGCTCAGCGGCGGCGCCAACCGCAGGCCTGCACTTCACAGGTGATTTGTTGATCAGCCTGCGCGATAAAGGTGTGCAGATTGCGTATTGCACCCTGCACATCGGTCTGGATACATTTCAGCCGGTTCGCGAAGATGCGGTTGAAGACCATCAAATTCACAGCGAACGCGCTCTGTTAACGTCTGAGAATGCTCATATTATTAACGAAGCCAAGCTGGCAGGTGGACGTATTATTGCAGTCGGCACTACAGCCGCGCGCACGCTTGAAACCGCCGCCATTCTGAGCGCGGGTGGCGACCCGGCCAAACCACTTGTCGCGCCCGATTTCTGCCCGTGGAGGCCGGTGATCGCTTTCGAGCAGGACACACGGCTGTTCATCTACCCGGGCTATCGCTGGCGGGCTGTGGACGCGCTTATCACCAATTTTCATCTGCCCCGCTCTACCCTGCTGATGATGATCAGTTCATTCGCTGGGCGCGAGAACGTGCTCCATGCCTACGAGCAGGCAAAGCAGCATCACTATCGCTTCTTTTCGTTTGGCGATGCCATGTTCATTCGTTAAATTGCACGTTGACGTTGGGGTGTTACATCGCTATAATTCTTCCCACATGCCCCACCTACCCGGGGCAATTTTTTCGTTATTGACCAATTTTCCCCGTTGGCTCCCCAACTTGTTCGGGATACCAGCGGCGGCAAGCGAAGGTTGGAGACACTTCCATGTATGCAATTATCCGCACCGGCGGGCGTCAGTACCGTGCCGAAGTCGGCAAAACCATTGACGTCGAACGCCTTCCCCATGAAGTAAATGACAATATCGAATTGGAAGACATCCTGCTGATTGGTGATGGCGATAACACCGTTATCGGCCAGCCCGTCGTCGAGGGTGCAAAAGTCAAGGCTACGGTTGTTGATCAGGGACGTGACAAGAAGATCATCGTCTTCAAGTATCGGCAGCGTACCAACTACCGCCGCAAACGTGGGCATCGTCAGTATTTCACACGTTTGCGTGTGGATGAAATCGTCGTTTAGGGCACAGGGACAAGTCTAATGGCACACAAAAAAGGTGGCGGTTCCAGTAGTAACGGTCGCGAGAGTGAAGCAAAACGCCTTGGCGTGAAATGCTTTGGTGGCGAATTTGTTGTCCCCGGTAACATCATCGTGCGGCAACGCGGTACGAAGTTTCATCCGGGCACAAACGTTGGCATTGGTAGAGATCATACCCTGTTCGCAACGGTTGAAGGTTATGTCACCTTCGAGCGGATGCGTGGCAAGAACGGGCGCAAACAAATCAGCGTCTATCCTGAAAAGCCACAGCAGGCTTAGTTGAGGAGTTCATCATGAAGGAAGCTATTCATCCTGAATGGTATGCTGAGGCGACGGTGGTCTGTGCCTGTGGCAATACCTGGAAGACTGGCGCAACCGTACCGGAGATCCGTACCGACATTTGCTCTGCATGCCACCCATTCTTTACGGGTGAGCAGCGTATTGTCGACACCGAAGGTCAGGTTGATCGCTTTATGAAGCGTCTGCAGCAGCGTGACGCAATCCGCGTTGCTGAAGAAGAACGTGTCGCGGCCCGCACCTCCCCCAATCTGGCAATGTCGGAACTCGGCCTTGCCAAGCGCTATGTCAACCTCTTTTCCGAGAGCGGCATCGAAATCGTGGGTGAGTTTATCGCCAAGCTCGAAGAAGGTGGCGATGAGGCATTGCTCGAGATTCCGGGCATTGGCCGCAAGGTTCTGGCAGACGTGAAGCGCGAACTGCGTAATCGCGGCTACGAAGTACCAGAGTCCGCGAGCTAGTTTCTCAGTCTGAGAATGAAAAAGGCAGCATGTCCGTTGACATGACTGCCTTTCTTTTTGTTTTTCACCATCCAGTTTTTCACTATCCAATGGAACGGGGGCTGTTCATGAGGCATCATACCGGCTATATCGAAGTGATTTGTGGCAGCATGTTTTGTGGCAAAACAGAAGAGCTTATTCGCCGCATTCGCCGTGCTACGATTGCTAAGCAAAAGGTCCAGGTGTTCAAGCACCGGTTGGACAACCGATATGAAGGTGTCGCCAAAGTGACCAGTCATACAGGGCAGCACCTCGAAGCCCAGCATATCAGCCATTCCAGCGAATTACTCCCCCTTGTTGCCCCGGAAACCACCGTTGTCGCCGTCGATGAAGTTCAGTTTTTCGACGACAACATCATTGATGTCATTCAGGAACTGGCCAGCCGTGAGATTCGGGTTATCGTCGCCGGGCTCGACCTGGACTTTCGTGGTGAACCATTCGGTACGATGCCAGAAATCCTCTGTCTGGCTGAAGAAGTCACTAAATTACGTGCGATTTGCGTGGTCTGTGGCGAACCTGCCAGCCGTACCCAGCGGCTTGTGAACGGCGAACCAGCACATTACGACGACCCTATCATTCTTGTTGGCGCTGAAGAGAGCTATGAAGCACGCTGTCGCCAGCATCATATTATCCGCCAGGGTGCACGCGATTCGCTCAGCCCAAAGGCCGAATCTGAAATTGGTTGAACAAAATACTTTGCAACGCTAAATAAATTTGCTATAGTGTGAGTGGGCATGTTCAAAGTTTGAAAGGAGTACTACTTTGGCTGTTACGAGCGCTCGCTTACCTGGTGCTTCGACTGTTACCAAGCAACAATCGGATTCGTGGTTAAAGAATCGTCGCTGGGACATGACCTATATTGTTCTCAGTGTCTTGCTAGTGCCGGTTCCCTATCTGCTTTACTTACTGGGCGTCAACCAGTTAGGGATCCATCCTGATGTCAGCCGCAATGTGATCAACGGTGTGGTTGCTGTTGCAGTTGGTGGGCCGCATATGATGTCGACTTTCCTGCGCACAGGGCTGGATAAAGACTTCAAAAAGCGTTACCCGATGCTGATTCGGTCATCCATTATTATTCCCATTATTGTCGTATCTCTGGCATTCCTCAATCTCAATCTGCTGCTCACGATCTTTTTCTTCTGGGCCATGCTGCATGTTCTGCATCAGGCCACCTATGTGACAGAACTTTATAATCACAAAGAGCACAAAGTTCTGAAGCGCCCTGCTATCCCGCTCAAATCGCGGGCGATTGACTATGCGGTCATTCTGACATGCCTGTTCCCGATGGCGGCTTACAAGATTAGCCAGGGCTCATTCCAGGTGGGCACCAATGATCTGACCGCCGTAATCCCGAATCTGTTTCAAGATTCCTGGTTTTTCGTCATGATGTCAGGTGTCTTTTTCATCGCGCTTGCGGCTTATGGGCTCAAGACGATTGGTGAATACCGCGCAGGAACCATCAACTGGCCGAAGACCATCTTTATTTCGCTAACCGTTGTGGTCTTCTTCCCGCTGGCTGCATTCGAAAACCTGGATACCGCGTTTCAGGGCGCCAACACGTGGCATTCGTTCCAGTATCTACCGCTGACGTTCTACATCGTCAAGCTGCGCCAAAAAGGGGATTCCAGCTACGATGCGAAAGCGCCGCTGGTGGCCCGCTTCAGCAAGTCAGAAAATACCCGTGGCCTGTACGCGCTCAGCACGCTGATGCTGGGTGGTTCGCTGGCCATCTTCGCCATTGTTTATCTGCTGGCTGGCGCGATTATCCCGGACATCGAACCCAATCGACACTTCGATATCGCGTACTACACGGCAATTCTCTCGTTCCTGTGGATTCACTACTACCATGATCATTTTCTATTCACGGATTTTGAGGCATTGGACGAGAAGACTGCCTAAACAAACGTAACCTGCGGTACATCAGAGCAAGGGATTATCCCTTGCTCTTTTTGTTACCAGGGTGGTTTTGGAAGGGTCGGGTCAGAGGAGGTCGGTTTACGATCGATTTCGACGCTTTGGAACGAATCCGCTTTGACTTCCAGCAGGCCATCATCGTAAAACCATAACGGTGCCCCGCGCCGGTCGATCCGAATAGCATCCGGCTCATCGGTGATGGCAATAATCTCAATATTCGTGGCGGCATAGGCTGGCGTGAATTTTCCGGCAACACGCCGGTTAATCGTCAATTTATCATGATCCTCGGTGACCGTGATATAAACCCAGCGATAGTGCCCCTGTTGATACCCCAGCCCCTCGCCTGCATCCTCATAAATGACCGTTTCATGATTACCGGGATAGCAACGCATAGTCATTGTTTCCAACGGCTTTTCATTCACATACTGCATATCCGGCCATGTCGGTATGACGGAGCCTGCCCGCACAAACAGCGGCAGACGTTCCAACGGTGCGGTCACCTCAATCTTGCGGCCACCGGCCAGCCGTTCATTCGTCCAGTAATCGTACCAGTCGCCGGTATCCGGCAGATACACGTCTCGTTTTAGAGCGCCTTTCTCGACGATCGGCGCCACCAGCAAAGCATCTCCCAGCAGGTAACAATCATCAATCGAGCGCAGCGCAGGATTTTGCGGTTCAATGGAAAACAAGGGACGGATCACCGGCCAGCCATATTCGGCAGCCTGAGCAACAATACTATAAAGATAGGGCATCAGATTGTAACGCAGCTGGATCGTCACGCGGTTGATGACTTCGTAGGGCTGGTCAAAAACCCAGGGTTCATGCGGCGCCGTATCCAGAGCGCTGTGCCCGCGGAAGTAAGGCATCAAACAGGTGGCCTGAAGCCAGCGTGTGAATAATTCCCCATCCGCATTCCCAAAAAAGCCACCAATATCCGGGCCGGTCATCGGTGCACCGGATAACCCCATATTGAGTGCCATGCTGATGCTGAGGCGCAAATGATCCCATGAAGCGGTATTGTCCCCGGTCCACGAAGCGGCATAACGCTGTGCCCCGGCATAGCCTGCCCGCAGCATATTTACGGGTCGATCGGCGGGTTTGTGCTGCTGTAGGGCCTCGAATGAGGCACGAGCCATCTGCATACCATAGACGTTATGAATCTCACGATGGCTGCCGCCCCTGCCCTCCTGTTCATGCGGCACATAGTCTGGCAGTGTACCCGGGCCATCCGGCAGGAAGACAGCCGGTTCGCACATATCATTCCACAGACCGTCGATGCCCATGTTCAGCAGAGGCTGGCACTGCTGCGCCCACCATTGACGTGCTGCTGCATGGGTGAAATCCGGGAAATGACACAGCCCCGGCCAGACAGCCGCCGCCAAATGTTCATCATCGGGATAGCGCAGGAAAACGCCAGATTCTATGCCGCTTTGATAGGTGGTATAAGCAGGATCGATCTTAATGCCGGGGTCCAGGATGACAACCACATGAAAGCCGGATTCATGCAGTGTTTGGATTAATTGAGCAGGGTCCGGGAATCGTTCGTGGTCCCAGATAAAGTCGCGGTAACCCTGCATATAATGAATGTCCAGATAGATGACATCACAGGGAATACCCCGCTGCCGAAACCCCCCGGCAATTTTGAGCACTTCATCCTGCGGGAAGTAACTCCAGCGGCATTGCTGATAGCCCAGAAACCACAACGGCGGCAGCATGATACGTCCGGTCAGTTCCGTATAGCGCGACAGCACCACATTCATATCTGCCCCAGCAAACAGATAGTAACTTAAACCGCCCGCTTCCGCTTCGAACGAAAATTCGTCGGGTGTCTCCTGACCGAAGTCAGCATGGCCGCGATGGCTGTTATCCCACAAAACCCCATAAGCACCATCATCGTGAATATTCAGGCAAAACGGGATTGAATAATAAAGCGGGTCAGTGCCACGCTGGTATGGGTTTGGTGGGTCCGTATTCCAAAGTTGATACTGCGCCCCGCGCAGGTTCAAACCCGCTGCACGTTCCCCCATTCCATAACACGCTTCTTCGGGACGCAGCCGCATGGTCAAGCGAACAGCCCCACGCTCGTTTTTTTGTATGCCCGGAGAATCCCGGCAGATCACCCGCCCTTTTATTGTCTCAACGGTCAAACCAAAGGGGCGTGTGGTGATGCGATAAACATAAGCAGATGTGGCAACAAGAATCTGGTCCCGCTCTTCCTTTATTTCGAGGGATACCGTCGTCCAGTGCTGCTTGTGGATCGCGTATGAAAAATAAGAATCAAAGTCGTTTGGTGAACTGGCAAATCGTAAGTGCAGGCAATTGGGGGCCAACCAGCGCAGGTCCAGCCATCCCTGTTCACACTTCAGCCGGATGCCTTCCTCAGTAAGCTGCACGGATTCCACCGCGCCGGGAATGCGCCATTTGGTTGAGGCATCCGCGTTAGGGGTCATAAAACGCTGATCTGCCTGCTGGAACTGTCTGGCCGTGGCATGGATGTCATCGACCAGTGCTTGACCACCCAGCCGCCTGAAAAATTCCAGTTTTTCGGATGGTGTTTCCATAATTTGCCTTTAGAGAAATGCGAACTGTACCCATTGCATAGGGTCCACCGGTACGCCGCCAACCCACAGTTCCCAGTGCAAATGTGCGCCCGTGACGCGCCCCGTAGAGCCAATGGTGCCAATGACCTGCCCGGTCGTGACCACGTCACCTACCTGAACATTCTGCTGAGACTGGTGCCAGTATCCGGTGTATATGCCCCAACCATGATCAATAACGGTTGCGAGGCCGCGCACATTCAGGGTATCTGCCAGAACCACGCGTCCGGGCGCAGTTGCGATGATCGGTGTCCCCGGTGCACCAGCGAAGTCTGTACCGCTGTGAAATCGGTCGAATGGTCCGCCATTGTAGCTGCGGCGTGTGCCGAATGGCGAAATGATCGTCGCTGCGGCTGGCAGCCCCATTTGCCCCTCAAAATAACGGGGTTCGGTAAATGGTCGGGTTACATTCTCCAGCAATGTCAGTTCAGCCTGCTCCACTGCCGGATCAAGCAGCCCGTCGCGCCCGGCCAGCAGTCGAATATACTCCCTGCCATACGGCCCGGCGACAATCTGCACGTTGAGCGAATAGCCTGCTGTTTCGCCATTATCCATGCCGACGGCAACCAGTTCAAGCGGGTAAACACCAGGCTCGGTAAATAACGGTATACCCTGAAGAATCGTGTGCAGTGTGTGGGTTTCATCAGAGCCGATCGAAAGTTCGCGCCCCAGAAATACACCGCTGATCAAGGTGGGAACAGCCGTTGAAACCCGGAATCGGACCGTTTTGCCTTCGACCAGGGTCTGCGGCGTGACATCAATACTGGTGAACGGCGTCGGCAGGTCCACCGCCACTTCTGGCGCTTCATACCCCGGAATAATCAGGCGCTGCCCGGCATAAATCAAAGTCGGGTCGCCGATACTGTTGGCGCGCGTCAAGTCATTCACCGTCTGTCCATATTGCTGAGCAATGCGAAACAACGTCTCGCCGCGCTGGACCACATGGACCAGATTGCTGCTTTCTTCGGGCGCTGCGGTTGGTGGAGTTTCCGTAGGGATGACTGGTTCGGTCGTCGGCGTAGGTACGATTTGTGTGTCTGGGGTCGCCGGTGGTACCGTTTCTGCGGGGGCGTTGGCTGTTTCGACGACTTCCGCCGTCGCTTGTGGTGTAGAATCTGCCAGCAAGCGAATCTTCTGCCCCACATAGATCGTGTTCGGATTGGCTATTTCGTTCATCACAGCCACGTCTTCCATGGACAGGCCATAGAAATTCGCAATGCTGCGGAGCGTTTCGCCGGGCTGAACCACGTGGGTATCGGGGACAGAGGGTCGGTCCACCTCACCCGTTGGCACCAATAACCGCTGTCCGATCTGAATATTGCCGACGTTGACGATACCGTTCAGGCGTGCCAGGTCATTGACCCGCACACCATAACTGATTGCAATCGAATAGAGCGTTTCGCCGCGCTGGATGACGTGAATGGTGACGCCCTCTGGCGTTTCCTGAGCGACACCGCGAACATACATCGCGATAACAAGAGCCAGCAGCACATATCTGGCGTACCGCACATACTTCATTTTCAGGCCTCATCAAAGCGAAGTATGTCGCCAACATGAACTCGCTCAAGCAGCGACGGATTGGCCTCAATATAATATTGAGCTGGGGCTGAGGGTGCATAGGCGGGCCGCCAAGGTTTGGCAAACTGCTTGTCCACAACCTTGCCGGACTGATCCAGCCAGACAACTGCAATGCTAAAAAACATAAAGAACATGTGGATGGTTGTATGGACCCGCCCTTCGCTTGATGTCACGAAGAGCAGGCCCTCATTTTCTGGCAATCTCGGGACAAATTGCAACCCCTTCAGGTGACACCAGTAGCTGGCACACCATTTGACACGTTCCAGAACGACTTCACCTGTGCCGGCATTTCGCAAAATTCGCCAGTCCGCACTCATGGTATGACCAGTGATTGCCCAACATAAATCCGGTTAAGATTGACCAGGTTATTCGCCTGTGCGATGCGGGCAATTGACACGCCATAAAGCAGCGAAATACGATACAGCGAGTCTCCCGGACGCACAATATAAGTGGCCTGGGGTGGCGGATTACTGCCACCCTGTTGCGGCGGTGCGACCGTCGGCTGTGGCGCTGGCGGTACCGGTGTTGGCACGCCCGGAATACGCAGACGCTGCCCCACCTGAATGCGGTTGATATTAACAATGCCGTTTAACTGCGCCAACGCATTGACGGTAGTATCAAACTGCCGCGCAATCCGGGACAAGGAATCACCACGCTGGACAATGTAGATGGTCTGCGTAACAGGTACCGGTGTGGTCGGAATAGGTGTAGCCGTGACCACCGGTGCAGACGTGCCGGTTGGCTCTGGCGTCGTCAGTTCGCGAACCGGGATGATCAACTCCTGCCCCACCTGCAACAGATAGTCCCCATTCAGACTATTGGCCTCATCAATGGCCTCGATCGTGCTGCCATAACGTTGCGCCAGAATGGCTACAGTCTCTCCGCTTTGCACGGTATGGGTGATGGTGTACGGGAACATCTCATCGATGGACGAGGTAGTTGGTGTGGCGGTAATCTCGGATTCTTCCACGGTCGCTGTGACTGTTACCTGAGCAGTCGCTGTCTGGGCGTCGATAATGGCTGTCGCCGTGAGGAAAATCGGGTCGTCTGTCTCGGTGGCTGACGGAACATCCGCTGTCGACGTCAGAGCAGCGCTGGCCGTTTCTGTAGCGATCGAAATCAAGGCTGTCGCTGTCTGCTGTAATGGATCAGGGCCTGTTGGTGTTTCGGTCGCAGGCTCGACGGTATCCGTTTCAGCCGGTTCCGTAGCGGTTTCTGTTTCTGTAGCGGTTGGCTCGCTGGTCTCAGTTTCTGTCGGAACATCCGCAGTCGCTGTCTCATTGGCCACAGCCGTCTGCGTTGCCTCGGCAATGATGGCCGTCGCTGTCTGTTCGAACTCGTCCGGCCCTTCGGTCGCTTCTTCGACAGTCGGCACCACAACCTCAGTCTCAACTGGTTCATCGGTTTCTTCAGTCGCGACCACTTCGGTTTCTGTTGGTTCTTCAGTTTCTACGGTGGGCTCAAGTGTTTCGGTTTCAGCGGGTTCTTCTGTCATGACGACATCACCCGCAGCTAACGAAGCCGCATCCAGATAGATGTGACTATTTTTGACTGGCACACCGATTGTCGTCCGCACGAACACCGTAACTGTGTCGCCGGTCGCTTCGGCTTCTACCGCATATTCGTTATACGCGTCGTATTGTTCGATACCGGCCTCTGACCAGACAATGTCCGAGCTTTGAGGATCCGTGCCACCAGTCGGGTCAATGCCGACCTGGACAAACACATCACCATCTTCCTCGCTGGCGTCCACATTGTCGAATGTGTTGGACCACACGTAGGCCGAAACACGGAAAGTCAGCGTCGTACCAGCACTGACACCACTCACCTGCTGATAGACGCCACCCTCATGCGTGGCAAAAAATGATCGGAGCAGTTGTGCATTCTCGCCTTCCAGAATGCGGGATGTATCCGGCGCGGCAGGCTCATATTCTGGCTGTCGATTGGCATAGCTGGGTGCATCTGGCGCTGCCGGGACATGCCAGGGGGTCCAGCCTTCAGCCACCTGACGTGGCGGGTCGCCATCAAGTGTTTGGAATGGCGCTTCGAACCCCGGGTTTTGGAGTAGATTTTCGCTTTGCGCATTTGCCGGAAAGACAACAAGCAGCAATGCACAGAGCAACAACACTGCATGATGAATAGGATATTTTTTCATCAGGACTCCCGAATGTCAGGTTTGTGCCGCTAACTAGTTTTAGAGTATATGCTGCTTCTTTCCACAAGCCAAATGAAATGGTACTTGTTTCAGCAAATCCCCCTAAAACAGGCACATCAGGCTATTGTTCGACGTCTTTGACCAGCACATCGTGAATGCTGCTAATCAGCGTGGCCGGATGAAAAGGCTTGGCAATGTATCCCTGAACGCCAGCGACATCCAATGCGAGCATCTTGTCGACGCTGCGAACCTTGGACGTGACGACAATCACAGGAATGTGACAGGTGTCCGGGTTGGCCTTCATCAGCTGATAAACATTCCAGCCATCCATATCCGGCATCATCAGGTCCAGCAGGATGATATCTGGCATGAAACGTTCGATCAGATGCAGCGCCTCCTCTCCGCTGGAAGCACCCAAAACTTCGAAACCCTGGCGTCCCAAGATGAAGCGAATAAGGTCGGCAATATCCGGCTCATCCTCTACGTACAACACACGGGTACGAGGGTTGTCCATCCACCTTCTCCATTAGTCGAAACTAACTTTAACTCTACCATACTTTCACACGATCTTAATTGTCCAAACTTCGTCAGGATTGCGGTATACTGGACGCTGTCTCTGTCCATATAATCTCAAAACACATCACCATAATAAAATCATGATCATTGGCGCACTGGAACTCGATCTGTATCTGCCCGAAGTTCGATCGTTAAAGGAAAAACGGAGCGTCCTCAAATCGCTGCTTGCACGTCTGAGGAACACATTTAATGTGGCTGCTGCCGAAGTCGACAAGCAGGATGTGTGGCAATCTGCGGTCATTGGTGTTGCGACGGTCACCAACTCGACCAGGCACGCAGACCAGATTATGAACAACGCCATACACTGGATTGAAGACAATTACCCTCAATTGATGATTGTCAATCATACAAGTGAAATCATCAGCTAGTCCTGGTACACGTATGCGTGAAACGGCGTTATACTGCATGGGATCTTATCCGTCAAAGTCAGTCAAGAGAGGTAAGCATTGAATCTGCACGAGTATCAATCAAAGGCGCATTTTGCCTTGTACGGTATTCCGATACCGCAGGGCAAGGTCGCCAGTACGCCCGAAGAGGTTTTTCAGATCGCTCAGGAATTGGGCGGCAAGGTCGTTGTTAAATCGCAGGTCCTGGTGGGTGGCCGTGGCAAGGCTGGCGGCATCAAGCTGGCGAAATCGCCTGAAGAAGCACGTGACCTCGCCCAGGAAATTCTGGGGATGGATATCAAAGGCCATGAGGTGCATAAGGTTCTGGTCGATCCAGCAGCCAACATCGCCAAAGAAATTTACCTGGGGATCACCAACGATCGCGGAGCCGCCAAACCGGTTCTGATGGCATCGTCCGAAGGCGGCGTCGAGATTGAGGAAGTCAACCGTACGAACCCCGAAGCCATTATCCGCGAACATATCGATCCGTTCATGGGCCTGTATAGCTATCAACTGGTCCAGGTAGCTCTGGGCATCGACCTGCCCCGTGAACACTGGCGCGCGTTTTCGAAAATTGCACAGGGCCTGTACCAGTGCTTTATCGAGAGCGATGCTGTTCTCGCCGAAATTAACCCCCTTGTGATTACCGAAGAAGGTGAACTGATCGCCCTTGACGGGAAGATGTCGATTGACGACAACGCCCTCGCTCGCCAGAAGAAGCTGGCCGCACAGCGCGATACAGATGCCGAACCGGAAGCGGAAACCATGGCCCGCGAGGCGGGCATCAGCTATGTCAAGCTCGATGGTCAGATCGGCTGCATGGTAAATGGCGCTGGTCTGGCAATGACGACGATGGATATGACCCAGCTCTACGGCAAGGAATTCGGCATCGGCCCGGCCAATTTCCTCGACATTGGCGGCGGCGCAAAGGCCGAGCAGGTATCTGCCGCACTGCGGATTATTTTGTCGGACCCCAATGTCAAATCCGTGCTGCTGAATATCTTCGGTGGTATCACCCGTGGCGATGAAGTGGCACGTGGTGTTATCGAAGCGTATAAGGAAGTGCAGCCGGACGTGCCCATGATTGTGCGCCTGCAAGGTACCAACGCTGAAGAAGGCCGTGCGATCCTCGATTCCGCACAGATTCCAAATGTCATTACAGCCGCAACACTCACCGAAGCGGCACAAAAAGCCGTTGACGCGGTGAAGGGAGCAATGTAGACATGGCGATACTCTTGAACGAAAACTCCAAAGTCATCATTCAGGGTATTACCGGGCGTGAAGGCAGTTTTCACACCCGCAAGATGATCGAATACGGCACGAATATTGTCGGTGGTGTCACACCCGGCAAAGGCGGCGAGTGGTTCGACGGCAAACCGGTTTTTGACACGGTGGAAAAAGCGGTTGAAGTAACCGGCGCCAATGTCAGCTGGATTGCGGTACCGGCCCCATTTGCGCCAGACGCGATCTATGAAGCGGCGAACGCAGGCATCGAACTGATTATCTGCCTGCCCGAATACATCCCGGTTCATGACATGATGAAGGTTTATCATCACGTCAAAAAATCGGGCAGCCGTCTGATCGGCCCCAACTGCCCCGGCATTCTGGCCCCCGGAATCGGCAGCGTTGGCATTATGCCTGGTTACATCACCACGCCCGGCAACGTTGGCGTTGTCTCGAAGAGCGGTACCTTAACCTATGAAGTGGTCTATGCGCTGACGCAGGCAGGCATGGGACAGACCACTTGTGTCGGTATTGGCGGCGATCCTATTATCGGGACGACATTTGTGGATGTGCTGCAAATGTTCGAAGATGACCCCCAAACCGAGAAGATTGCGCTGCTGGGTGAAATCGGCGGTCGCGCAGAAATCGACGCGGCTGAGTTTATCAAAGCCAACATGACCAAGCCGGTGGCCGCCTTTATCGCGGGTGCCAGTGCCCCCGAAGGAACGCGTATGGGCCATGCGGGCGCGATTGTTGAAGGTGGTGAAGGAACAGCCGCCGAGAAGATTGAAGCATTGCGCGCGGCGGGTGTGCGCGTGGCTGAAAATCCAGAGCAAATCCCCGAATTGCTGAAATAAGACTGTCAACCAGGGCACGTCGCTTATGTGGCGTGCCTTACACTTTTTCAACGGCCTGAAGTTGAATCCATCCTTCCTGCCCCGATGGCAGCGCAAAATGCCCCCAACTGCCCTGCTCAGAAAGCATGTGAATTTCCGCCGCCGCATGCAGTTCATAAATCTGGAGATAGGCTTCACCCGGTCCGCTCATGACCGGTGTGACGGGAGCAAGCACCACAGCCGGCGGGCGAAAGCTGCTCGAATGGAGTCGGCTTAGCCATAGCATCAAGGTGAATAAGAGCACAGCACCGACAGCCACAAGCATCCCCCGAGCCACAGGACTTCGCTGAATCACATAGATGCTGCCAAGCCCAAAAAACACGACCCATAGGCCCAATACCAGCCAGTTTAATTCATGAATAGTCAGCAGAGACGCGGTTAATGCTGCCAGGCTGTCAGTCGGAAAAGTCTCATCACCCTCAATATCTACGCGGCTGGCACGCGCCCTGGCCAAAGCCGTACGAATCTCATCGTCACGCGGTGTCAGGCTGTGTGCGCGGCGGTAATTGAGCAGCCCCCGACCGAGGTCATCCAGCCTGAGATAGGCATGCCCCAAATTGTAATAAACAGCACTTTGAGCAACGCCGTTTGAAATAAGCGTTTCGTACAGGTCTTTAGCGCCTTCATAATCCCCTGCTGCGTACAAGGCGTTCGCCTGTTCTGCAACTTCATGTGATGATGTCTGCGCGGCCAGGGGCGCTGCTATGATAAGGAGCAACAGGCAGAGAGTCAGCATGGTTTTCATCGTTACCGCCATTGTGCATCTAGTGCAGTCAATGCAGCCGTTATCTGATTCGCGAGTGCCTTAACGTTCTCGTCTTGTATAGGTGCATACAACCCGGCGTCAGCCTGATGAAGACATTCGAGGACACGCGTTTTCAAGTCCGGGTCGATTGCCTGCGTTTCGAGGATCGACAGGATGGTGTCGTGTTCCATATTCAGGGGCGCACGATTCGTCTTATCGGCAAAATACTCGATGATGGCCTTACGCAGCAGTTTGCGTGCAGAATCGGGCGATGCTTTCTGTGCAGCATTCAACGTTTTGCGAGCGTATATTAACGCCTCAGAGCGCCGGAACGCACCCGACTGAGCAAGCGCACGCCGGTGTTGGCGCTGGCGATACCACATTGCGATAAAGAGCATCGGCGGTACCAGCCAGAACAACCAGAACAAAGGACCAGTCAACACATTTTGCAGGGCCGGGTTCGTCGATACCGTTTTCAAAGGCAGGGCTTCTGCGACAGCGGGCACAGCCGTTGCTAAAGACGACGCTTCGGCGGGTTGTACATCAATGACCAGCGAGGACGTGCTCAATGTCTGGAAGACCTGAGCGGCGGGATCAAAATAGGTAATGGCAATCGTTGGCAATGTCTGCTGGCCTGATACCAGGGGTGTGAGCAGCCACTCGAATGTCTTTTCGCCCACAAGCTCATCTTCTGTTTCGTAGGCACCATAGGTGCCCGGATTGTTGTAGATGCGCCAGATGTCGGATGCTGGCATATCCGGCGCAGGAAGCTGCTCGATATTGCCATTTCCACGTACTGTCAGCCGCAGTTGTACCGGTTCACCAGTCGTCGTGGTTAGTCGATCCAGAGTCGGCTCGATTTCAAGAGAACCGACAGCCCCATCAAATGTCGTTGATGCCTCCGTTTCCGGCACGGGCTGAACGTCTATCAAAACAGGCTCCGTCAAGAGCACTTCACTGGGGCGGTCCGGTTCCGCTTCGATGACAAAAGCCGTGGGTTCAATCGTGACGGTACCGGCATAGGTTGGGAATAAAGCGAAGCGACGCTCTTTTACTTCGTAAAATTGCCCTTCAACCGACGCCTGATACTGCCGAATGCCGCCGAATTCCTGCTTCCAGAAGCCATCAAATGGTGGATCAACAATCGCCCCGCGGTTTGTGCGGGAAACACGTGAATACAGGCGAAAACTGTACTCGATCTGCTGGCCGACATAGGGCGCAGAATGGCTGACAGCGGCTTCCACAAAATAATCAGCCTGCGCCTGTGCGGGCTGAATGAACAAACTGCACAGGCATACCATGACGAAATAGGCAGTGAGGCGGATCATCATCACCAATCCCGGATATTGGGCCGCGACGGTGTTGCGGCGTGATTGAGAAATTCACGCAGCGTCTGCTGATTTTCCTTGATGGCGTCCAGCTGGCGCTCGACATCTTCAACCGAAAGTGGGCCACCGGCAGAGGGTGTCGGTGTGGATGGCAGATTATCCTCTCTATCGCCAGAGATTCCCCCTTCAGGTGTTGCCGTCTCATCTGGCGGGCTGATCGGTGGTGGTGTCGGCGTTGAGGCATCCTGACCGGAGGGATTGGGCGTGGGGGTCGGTGCCTCATCGGAATCATCCTCCTCAGGGTTTGTCTTTTGCTCCTGGGGTGTCGGCGTGGGTGTGGGTATCCGCCTCAGCAACGCCAGTTCGTAATTGTAGCGAACATCTTGGTCATTGGGGTCCAGTTGCAGGGCTTGACGATAGGTCGTAACCGCATCATCGTAACGGGCCATTTCGAAGTACACGTTACCGAGATTGAAGTAAATTTCCAGCAGCATGTCCGGATTCGCGGTGTTCAGGGCTTGTTCGAGTGCGTCTGCCGCGTCACGCAACCGCCCCGCACCGGCGAGTGCACTGGCGGCATTGTAATAAGCTTGTGGCGCATCGGGCGCTCGGACCTGTGCGTTGTAATAGGCTTCCAGCGCTGTTGTATTGTCGCCATTCATATACAACGCATTGCCGGTATTGTTGCGTTCTCCGGCCTGAGGATGCAAGCTGATGGCGAGTGCAGCGATGGTCCAGAGCGCGACGCTGACGAGAATAATCTTCACGACCGAGTCCTGTTGAACATTGGCAAGAGCATTTCCAAAGACAGCGCGATTACCGCTACCAGCACGAAAATACCAAAACGTTCGACACTGCGCGATTCAATGCGATTATCCAGCAACCCGGTTTCTGCGTCATTGATCAATCGAATGAGGTTCGTAATTTCGGTGCCACTGGCACTGGCTCGCTGATAGATTCCACCCGTTTCACGAGCAATGGTTTGCAATGTTGTCTCATCAAGTCGAGATAACACCATCTGGCCTGATGGATCAGCTTTGTAGGCGACGACTTCGCCATCATCGCTCAGTATGGGTACAGGCGCACCATCTTCGTCACCATACCCCAGCGAGTAAACCGTGATCCCCCGTGCTATGATTTCCTGAACAATCGCCTCAATATCGCCTTCATGTGCTTCACCGTCAGTTGCCAGCACGATAATTTTCGCGGAAGGCCGCTGGGTATCAAACAGGTTCATCGCTTGTCGCAGCGCGTCTTCGATGACGGTGCCTTGCTGGGTAATCATCGCTGTATCGACCGCCCTGACAAACGACTGGGCGGAGTCAATATCATTGGTCAGCGGGAACTGGGCAAATGCAGTGCCGGCAAACACGACCAGTGCGACCTCATTGCCGCGCAGTTCTTCCAGCACATCATGAATGCCCAGTTTGGCGCGTTCCAGACGGCTGGGCAGCAAATCCTGCGCCAGCATGCTGTTGCTCACATCCAGCACGACGACGACGCTGACACCAGTTACTTCAATGACATCGGTGTTCACACCCCACACCGGTCGCGCAAGTGCAATGATCAACGCCGCCAGGCACGTCAGCCACAGGCCAGACCGCCAGGCAAAGCGTGCATTCTGGCGTATGGTCAATTGCCTGACCAGATCAAGGTCGCCCAAACGCTTAAACCGCTGTTCGTAGGTGCTGCGCCGCCACAATAAGAAAATTGCGAAAAGTGGCACCAGCAGCAAAAGTGATAACAGTCCGGCATTAAGGAAGGTCAGGTTCATGGAAATATCTGAAATACTGAATAACGAAGTAAGCGTTCAAGCACCAGCAGAAGCAATCCAACAGGCAGCAGAATCCATACCATATGGTCCTGCCAATTGACAAACGTTTGCCGTTCAATATCCGATTTTTCAAGGATGTTGATCTGATCATAAACGGCGCGTAAATCATCCAGCTCATTGGCGCGGAAATACCGCCCATTGGCGATCTCGGCAACGCGCATCAGAGTCGCCTCGTCCAGTCCGTTTTCAACATACTGCGTACCACCATCCGGTGAAACGGCGACTGCCACTGGTTCTGTGCCACCGACCCCAATGGTATAAACCCGAATCCCTAACGTCGCCAGGCTGAGTGCGGCATCGACCGGAGATATCCCTTCCGCATTGTGCGCGCCATCCGTCAGCAAGATGACGACCCGCGAAGGTGCCTGGGTGTCTCGCAGCATGTTGGCGGCTGATGCCAGCCCCAGACCGATGGCAGTCCCCTGCTCCACCCCGATACGAGATGCGAGCTGAATTTCATCGAGTAGTTCATTCAGGACGCGGTAATCCAGTGTTGGCGGCGACTGATGAAAGGCTTGTCGCGCAAAAACCACCAGGCCAATCCGGTCAAAATCACGGGCGGCAATAAAGTCCTTGATCACGGCTTTGGCGGCATCCAGCCGATTTAGCCCGGCAAAGTCCTGCGTGTTCATGCTTTCGGAAATATCAATCGCCAGGACGATGTCAATGCCTTGCCCGCGAATGACTTCCTGTGTGCGTCCGCTTTGGGGGCGTGCCAGCGCAATGACCAACAGCACCCACGCAATCGCCCGCAGGATATCCGGCAGTCGACAAAATCTCACCCGCCATGTTACGGGCAGACCAGCCATGAGGCGTGTATCGGAATACTGAACGACGGATTGCGCTCGAGATCGCAGCAGCAACCAGTAAAGAATGGGCAGCAGAAACAGCAGTAAGGCCACCGGGTGTGCGAGCCGAACAATCAAGCCACACCCCCTGAAGAACGCTGAGCCGGGGTGTTCACTTCTTTGGTGGCCAATTGTATCCATTGCGTGGCGGCTTCAGCATAGCGTCGCGCAGATTGCTGGTCGGGCAATTGGCGGGCAAATTTCACCAGGTCTGCCTGACCGAGCAGATGCCCTAACCGGCTGAAAGTTGCCTTTGAGAGGTGCGGCTGCACACGATCGAGCAGTTCGCTGGTGGTCATCTCCTGTGTTGTCAGCTGGAACTGATTGGCAATATAGTCACGCAGGCAGGCTGCGACAAACGCATAAACAATCTCTGGTTCTTGCGACGTACGGCTTATTTTCTTCAATTGAGCCAGAATCTGGCGCTCAAATTGTGTAGTTTTGCCTGCCGAAGCTTCGTTGGTGCGACCTGCACGGCGCTGAAAAATCCAGATGAAAGCGGTGCATATCACCCCCAGCATCGCTATGATCAGCGCGGGCGGCAGATAGGGCAGCCAGATCTGCGGTTTGAATGGATGTAACGTGAGATCATCAGTCAAGACGCTTGGCACCGAAAACCGTTGTGATACAACGATCATTTCCTCAATCGTGCCATCAGGCTGCTGATAGGTGATGATTGTTTCCGGGGTTTCGTAACTGCCCGGTTCCCATAGTGTCACCGTCATGCGCTGTTGATAATCAGTCTGGTTATCGTGCTCAACGATATCAAGTGCCTGCACGTCGTTGACCTCGAACACGGACCATTGTTCAGGGAATTCCGGCCATTCTACCAGGGTGGTGTCCGCATCCAGTGTTGCGGAAAGTACCAGTTCGATTGGTTCACCCACTAATGGGCTTTGATTGTCTGCTGAAAACTGAGCCGTGATCGTGCGGGCATCCTGTGCCCATAACGTCTGGTAGGCGGCAACAACCACGATCAGGCTTGTCAGAAGCCGTGTCATAGACGCGCGCGATGCTCCCGTCGTCTGAAAAATTCCGTCAGTGCGCGCACATAATCACCATTGGATGTCAGGTCAATACGATCCACTTTGGCTTTCACAAGGGCGGTATCGCGCATCTGCTGAAAGCGCTTGGTCTGTGCGGCGAAGCGGCGGCGCCACACGCCTGATCCGGTATCGACCCACATGGTCTCATCCGTTTCGGCATCTTTTACTCGGACCAGACCCACGTCCGGCCAGGTCTCCTCCAACCGGTCTGTCAGCGTGATAGCGATGACATCATGGCGCTGGCTGGTCAGCATGAGTTCGCGCAGATATTCGTCGCTCGAGAGCAGAAAGTCAGAGATGACGAATACGATAGCGTGGCGCTTGAGGCTGCGGTTTATCGCCTTCAGTGCTACAGCGAGGTTCGTTTGTTTGCCGCTTGGGGCGGTAGCCATCAGGTCGCGAATTAAACGTAAGCCATGATTCCGCCCTTTTCGTGGCGGAATAAATCGCTCGACCTGCTCACTGAAGACGACCAACCCGACCTTGTCATTGTTGCGCATGGCAGAAAAGGCAAGCACGGCACCAAGCTCGGCGGCGAGATCACGCTTCATGCGCTTTGAGGTTCCAAACAGCACGGATGCGCTGGTATCCACCACCAGCATGACCGTCAGTTCGCGTTCTTCTACAAATTGCTTGACAAACGGCTCCCCTGTCCGGGCGGTGACATTCCAGTCAATCGTGCGCACATCATCACCCGGTTCATAGGCCCGAACGCTATCAAAGGTGATGCCCCGTCCCTTAAAAACCGCATGATAGGAACCGGCGAACGAATCATCCACCAACCGCCGCGTTCGCAGTTCAATATGCTGTATCTGTCGCATCACCTCCGCAGTCAGCATCACGGCACCTCAACACGCCCCAGAATCTGGTGAATGATATGCTCGGCTGTAATACCTTCCGCTTCTGCCTCAAATGTCGTGACGACACGATGGCGCAGCACGTCGGCAGCGACATGCTTCACATCGTCCGGTGTGACATATCCCCGGCCACGAATGAACGCGCTGGCTCTGGCCGCCCGCGTGAGTGCGATAGTAGCGCGTGGTGAAACGCCCATTTCGATATAGGGTTCCAGCTCTTTCAATTTGTTGGCGGCAGGTTCGCGGGTGGCGAACACAATATCCAGCACATAATCTTTAATCCGGTTGTCGAGATATATGCCATTTACCACCTGCCTTGCGTGGCGGATCATGGATACGTCAATGACGGGCTGTGCGGGTGCGGGCGGTGCCCCGGCCATACGTTCCAGAATAGCGCGTTCTTCCTCACGGGTTGGATAGCCCACAACCACTTTGAGCATAAAACGGTCTAGCTGCGCTTCGGGCAAGGGATAAGTCCCTTCCTGCTCGATTGGGTTTTGTGTCGCCAGCACCATGAACGGATCGTCCAGGATATGGGTGCGATCTCCCAGCGTGACCTGGCGCTCCTCCATTGCTTCCAGCAAGGCAGATTGCACTTTGGCCGGGGCACGATTGATTTCATCTGCCAGCACAATATTGTTGAAGACCGGCCCGGGACGGGGTGTAAAGTCCCCCGTTTTGGGGTTGTATATCTGGGTGCCGATCAGGTCTGCGGGCAGCAGATCCGGCGTAAACTGAATCCGCTGGAAGGTGGCACTGAGTGTGGCAGCCAGTGTTCGCACAGCCAGCGTTTTTGCCAGCCCCGGGACACCTTCGATGAGAATGTGCCCGTTTGTCAGCAAGGCGATCATCAGCCGTTGAAGCAAGCGCTCCTGCCCGACAATGATTCGTCCGGTTTCCTGCAAAATATCTTGAACAAAGACCGCTTCTTGCTGGATGCGCTCATTGAGTTCGCGAACTGAATTCATGGAACCTCTTCAAACCTGTTACCTGAACCATTGTACTCGGGTGAAGCTGCTCAGGGAGTATATACCGACCCAATTAAATATGTTAAAATTCCTCATAGAGTATATACTTCCACATCGAAAAATTTGTGGAGAACCTTGTGAGTATTCCCCGACCTAAAACGATTCTCATCTATGCCAGCATAGGTTTCATCATCTTTATTATCTTCATTGGTTTGAGCAACACCGGCCAAAGCGCACAGGAAATTGGCTTTACCGACCTGGTGGGTTATGTGAAAGCAGGCGTCGTTCATGACCTTGAAGTTATCGGCAATCAAATCATTATTACATTTGATGATAACCATAAAGCCTCAACCTACAAAAGCCCGGAGTCAACCGCTCAGGAACAATTAGCCCAATTTGGCGTCACGCCCACACAGATTGAACAAATCGATTGGGATTTTCAGGAACCGAGTAATCTTCCCAGCATTGGCTTTAATCTGGTGCTGGCATTTTTACCCATTCTAATCATTGGCGGGCTGATCTTTTTCATGTTCCGTCAGGCCCAGGGCAGCAACAATCAGGCGATGTCGTTTGGGAAAAGTCGGGCGCGTCTGTTTGCCAGCGATCATCCAACCGTGACCTTCACCGATGTCGCGGGCGCCGATGAATCAAAAGAAGAGCTGGCCGAAGTTGTTGAATTTCTGCGCGAACCGGAAAAATTTGTCCAGCTTGGGGCGCGTATCCCCAAGGGTGTTTTGCTGATCGGCAGCCCCGGCACCGGTAAAACTCTGCTGGCCAAAGCTGTCGCCGGCGAAGCGGGTGTGCCCTTCTTCAGCATTTCCGGTTCAGAGTTTGTGGAAATGTTTGTTGGCGTTGGGGCCAGCCGGGTGCGTGATTTATTCGAGCAGGCCAAGCGACACAGTCCCTGTATTATCTTTATCGACGAAATTGATGCCGTAGGCCGCCATCGTGGCGCTGGGCTGGGTGGCAGCCATGATGAGCGCGAACAGACCCTGAACCAGATTCTGGTGGAAATGGATGGCTTCGACACGGATACCAATGTGATCGTGGTTGCAGCCACCAATCGCCCGGATATTCTGGACCCTGCCCTCACGCGGCCCGGTCGCTTTGACCGGCGTGTCATTCTGGATCGGCCAGATGTCAAAGGTCGCGAAGCAATCCTGAAAGTGCACGTACGGGGCAAGCCGCTGGCAAGCGGTGTCGACCTTAAGACGCTGGCCAAATCCACGCCCGGTTTTGTGGGTGCCGATATTGAAAATCTGGTGAATGAGGCAGCAATCCTCGCCGGGCGACAGAACAAGAAAGTCATCGAAAAGCACGATTTTCAGGAAGCGATTGAGCGTGTCATCCTCGGCCCGGAACGGCGCAGCCGTGTCATCAGCCAGGAAGAAAAACGCATCACAGCTTTTCACGAAGCAGGGCATGCGGTGGTCAGTTACCTGCTGCCGCACGCCGATCCTGTTCGCAAGGTCACGATCATGCCGCGCGGTATGAGTGGAGGTTCGACTCTGTTTCTGCCCGAACATGACACCGCTTATATCACGCGCTCTCGCCTCAAGGTGCAGGTTGTGGTGGCTTTGGGCGGTCGGGCTGCTGAAGAACTCGTATTCGATGAAGTTACCACGGGCGCATCCAGTGATCTGGAGCGCGTGTCCAAACTTGCACGCGACATGGTCACGCGGTTCGGCATGAGCGAGAAACTTGGGCCCATGATGTTTGGGCAAAAAGACGAGATGGTTTTTCTGGGGCGAGAAATTGGCGAGCAGCGCGATTACAGCGAAGCCGTTGCCGAGAAAATTGACGAAGAAGTTCATGCGATTGTCCATTGGGCCTACGATGAAGCCCGCCGCCTGCTGCGTGAGAACCGCGACAAGCTGGATATCGTTGCCGAGCGTCTGATCGAAGTTGAAACGATAGATGACCGTCAGTTTCTGGCATTGATGGGTGATGAGTCCGCTGTTGAAGATACGCATACGCAACAGGCCAATACCGATACCGCAAACAATAATGCGGAATCAGCAAGTAGCCAGAACCGAAAGTCATCGCTGGGACCAAACCCCAGCCCTGCTTAACCACAATTATTCATTGAGGCCCTGATGCAAAATACCCCTGACCGCGTGCCGCGCCTGGCATGGATTTTACTTGCCGTCATTCTGGTTCTGGCGGCAGGTTTGCGATTTATCCAGTTGGAATATGCGCCCTCCGGGGGGCATGGCGATGTTTCGTGGATTGGCATCAACGCGCTGGATTGGGTGGACAGAGGTATCTGGCCCTTCTACGTGCGCGAGCTTTATGCGCCAGAGCCATTCCCGGTTTACCTCACTGGCCTGCTGCTGCCATTTACCGGTGTGTCTTTCCTGCCGCAACGCATCATCACGGCTGCGGCTGGCGTACTGCTGGTCGGGTTTGCATTTCCGGCCACCTGGGCGCTGCTGGATGGCAAGTCCGTGACCTTTCGTGCCAGCGCGGGTCTTCTCGCCAGCCTCAGCACCGCCGTTAGTCTGCATGTTGTGGCATTGAATCGCCTCGGCATGGAATCGCCCCCCTTTCTAACCGTTGTGATGCTGCTGATCTGGTTGACGGCGCGTGCCTGGAACCGCGGCGGATACGGAAAATGGGCTGCCGCCGGTGCCGCATTGGCGTTGGCACAGTATGTTTTTTTGGCCGCCCGCTTGCTGCCCATTGTACTCGCCCTGTGGATACTGCACGTCTGGTGGGCAGACCGCGCTCGACTGAAAGCACAATGGCGTGGTTGGTTGGTCATGGCAGCAGTATCTTTTATCCTGACCCTCCCGGCGTTGATTCTGTTTGTGACGACGCCCGAAGCATTTTCGGCACGGGCAGATGCAGGTACCGCGCAAACCGGTGGCTGGATCTGGGAATTTGATACATCTGCCTATGGTGGCATAGTTGGCCTCATTGCGCAGAAGATTGGCCTTACCCTGCTGGCGCTGGGCATACGTTGGGAAGGCCCGTACAACATCATGCAGTTGCCGATGCTCGGTCCGCTGTTTTTTGTCGGCTTTGTGATTGCCGTCGTCATGGGGCTGCGGCGTTTCCGTCACATCGCCTATGGCTGGCCCCTACTGGCGATTCCGGTCATGTTGTTTACGGATCTGATCAGCGGTGCGGTACTAGAAATTCATGCTCTGCATCAAATGGGCGTGCTGCCATTTGTCTTTATCCTGAGCGGCATTGGGTTGGCTCATGCCTGGCAGTTGGGCCGTCCCTATCTGGCATCTCGGACATTGCGTTTGGCTACTGTGGTGATTATCAGTCTGCTTGCCGTTGTTCCAGCAGTATTGGGCATGGCTGAATATCTCAACGTGGTGATTCCGGCGCAATACGCTGACCCGGAGGCAGGCTGGAACCGCGCCCAGACGGATGTCGATCTGGCGCGTTACCTCGTCGATCGCGCTGATGAGGCTTTCCTGCTGCCCTATTCCGAATACAATCGGTCTGATGTCGCGTGGTTTCTTGCCGAAGGATTTCGCCAGCGCGCCAGTGCCGTCGATGCAGGCGGCATGCTCAGTATTCCCGAATTACCACAGGAGCTCCAAGTTGTTTTTCCAACCAGCCCGGAACGCCCCCGGCATGATGGCTTTCCCGCCCATTTTGACCCTCGGCTGTGGGTATTGCTCCACAACGATCAGGTCTGGTTGCTGCCGCCGTTGACTGATCAACAGACGCAACAAATTTTGAACAGTCGGGATGACATCCCTGCCGACACAGTCATCGATCGCAGCCAGACGGAGATTGCGCGCCTCTATGCGGTTGATGCACCAGCGGCATTGCTCAACCAGCGTTCGGTGGTGGATTACCCGGTGGACGCCGTCATCAACGATGAAGTGAGGTTGCTGGGCTACTCGGTTACAGACCAGAATCTTCAACCGGGCAGTATTCTGTTTGTGTCACTGTACTGGCTGCCGCTCAAGCCCATTCAGGAAGATTACGAAGTATTTGTTCAACTGTGGAACGACGAACAGACATCGTTTGGTGGTGCCCATGATTTCCCTTATGGTGGCATGTACCGGAGCCGCATCTGGCAAACCGACGAAGTTGTGACCACACATCACTGGGTCGAAGTACCCGCTGACTTGCCCATCGGTCGATATGCTATCGCCACAGGGCTTTATCGGCTGCTGCACAACGAACGTTTACCTGTCACGGGGGCCGATACGCAGCCAGAACACCGGGCGGTCGTTGCGCCGGACCTGCGGCTTGCGCCCCCTGCACCTGCTGCACTCAGCCAGACCCCTGCCCGGACCATGCAGTTTGGTGATTTTTTCAAGGTTGATAGCTACACCATTCAGGTCAACGATACGGTTGTTGCCAGTGCGGATGAGGTGGAGGTGCGCCCCGGCGATCAGATTACCGTGGAACTGGTGTGGGAAGCAACCGAACGCCCCGATAAGGATTACTCGGCGTTTCTGCATTTGAGCGGTGACGCCAGCGCACCACCGGTTGCCCAGGCAGACGTACAGATGGGCGGCAATTTCCCGACAGGAGCCTGGCGCGTAGAGGATGAAATCTACGACACCCTGACGCTGGCAGTGCCGGATGACTTAGCCGCTGGCACCTACGATCTGCTGCTGGGTACTTACTTCTGGCAAACCGGGGAACGGTTGGCCGCTTATCAGGGCGATAGCATTATGGATGATGGGCGACTACCGGTGATGCGTCTGATCGTCCGGGAATGAGGTTACTGCCCAAAAAATGAACACAAGTTGATGGCTTGTGGGGTGCCGCAGGTGGCAAGCGCTTGCAGCAGGAGATAGACCATGACGGCGGCACCGGCGCAAAAGAATATGAACACGAAGCAGCCGCACCATGAGACGGGGCCACCGGTGACAATATCGAAGAAGACACCAATGATCGAGGTAAAGATGTCGATAAAGCCACCTATGAAGTTTAACCCGGCGACCAGGATGATACCTACGCCGCACAGGCAGACACATCCCAACACCACCAGAAGGGTATTATTCGGATCGATGAACTGTGATAAATCCAAACGCTCTACTCCTTATCACATTTACGGCGCTTCACAGGCCGTTTGTTCCAGGCTGCTTAAAACCCAATTTTCTTCGGTACCGCTGTAACATTCACAATATTGGGTTGGAACTGCCTCGCCACGCCACAAGAGGAAACGGACGTCTGTTTGGACGCAAACAAGGTCGTCGTTTCGTGAAACACTGGCGTTGGAAAAACCGATACCGCTTTGGCGCGCTTCCTGGATCAACCAGATTCGGGTCCGCTGGTCAGGTGCAGAGCCGGTTGTTAGCGAAATCTCCCCTCTGACCGCCAGATACAGCATCAGGCACGGGGTCAGCATCACCATCAACCATATGACCAGCGCGAGGATGCACCCCGGCCTTCGCAGCGGATGACGGTATTGCGGTGTGGGGCGAGCATGTCCTTCATTTTCCATGATGTTTCCTGTCTGCGGCAATCGCTCAATAGTAGCCCCGACACTCACGCTTCTGCAAATCGCATGAGCAGCTGGTCATCTTGGTCATAACTGGCATGCACGTACAAAGGTGGCTGCGTATCCCCACGGTCAAGGATGCGCGGCAGAATATGAGGCAAGTCTTCTACCAGGTCCAGTTGATGCACGGTATCGCGCGGTACCCAGTGTAAAGTCCCCTCTCGTGTATCAGACTGCACTTCCCGACTATCGCTGTAACAGGTAAACACCAACAGGAAAATGCCCGTAGCTTGCCCCGCATCAATGTTATAGATCGCGCACAGGCTAAGATCGCGAACCTGCAACCCTGTTTCCTCTAGAATTTCCCGCTTTGCGCTGGACCAGGGGTCTTCGTCACGTTCGATATGACCCCCTACCCCATTGTACTGATTCGGGAAAACACGCCGGTTGGCTGCCCGTTTCATCAGCAGCACATCATCCCCATTCAGTACAAAGCAAAGGGTACGGGGAATCGTCAACCACCGGCCATGTGTCGCGTCGGCTCCCTGTTCGTTGGCGCCCATAGGTTTATATCTCCTTCTTAAACAATTGTTCAGGCCTGTAGTTCGTGCTACGCTATTGGGCAACGATATCTCAAGGAACCTGCATCATGTCATCGGACCGTCTCTATGCGCCGACTCCCGATTTGCGCATTGTCAACACAGCCTCGCTCCTTCCTCACGAAATACATGATTCGCAGCGCGCACTGCCGTTGATTGAGCGTTTGCAATCTGAATCCTATATGATTAACCCACCCGTTGTGGCACCCCTTGAAGGCGACCAGTTCATCATTCTAGACGGTGCCAACCGCTGTCACGCGTTTCAGGCACTGGACTATCCTCACATGCTGGTTCAGGTCGTGACCTACGAAAGCGGCCTTGTCGAACTGGAAACCTGGAATCATGTGATTGGGCGCTGGAGTGAATCTATTTTAATTGCACAACTCAACCAGCTGCCGGATATTGAAATTCTGCAAGGGCAACATGCCCGCGCCATCGCCCACGTGCTGACCCGGTCACAGGACATTCTGGCCCTGTGCGCGGCTGTCGACAATGCTCACGAGCGCAACGAGGCGCTGTGTAAAGTGGTCGACATCTACCAGAAGAACGCGGCGCTGCATCGAACGACCCTGTCAGAGCCGGAAGAAATCTGGCCGATGTTTCCTGATTCAGCAGCGGTCCTGTTTTTTCGTCATTATCAGCCAGCCGACATCGTTGCCGCAGCGAAATACCAGGCCTGGCTGCCCCCTGGTATCAGCCGTCATATTGTACATGGCCGGGCGCTGCGGGTAAATTATCCAATGACACTGCTCAAGGACGAGCAAGTCAGCCTGCAAGATAAGAATGAAGCGCTAAAACACTGGATGCGCGAAAAACTGGCACACCGGCAAATTCGCTATTATGCTGAGGCGACCTATCAGTTTGATGAATAAGGATCGTTTATGACCCAGTCGGTTGAACAGGTACTTGCACAGGCCGTTTTTTACTCAGATGATCAGTTGTATGATTTGATACAACTCCCCGCCAAAGCGATCATGGCAGCAGCCGGAGTCATGGCGGAAATTGGCGAGCCATTTGGCGCGCTCATTGTGGACAAGGATGAAGTCAGCCTGATCATTCCCGCTGAGGCGTGGGACGATTTTCAAGGACGCTTGCCCGGCAGCCAGGCCGGTTCAACCCAATACCGCTTGATTACGTTTGACGTTGTTCTGGAACCTGACCTGGTCGGCTTTATGGCGCTGATCAGCCGAGCGTTGGCGGATGCTCAAATCAGCATTCTGACTTATGCAGCTTTTAGCCGGGACCATTTTCTCGTGCCAGTCGATCAGTTTAATCTGGCGCTTCAGGCGCTGGAAACGTTAAAATCACAGTATTCATCATCCACGAGCACATAAAAGGTACTATGGATATTCCAATATTCCCGACGAACGGCAACCCGCAGCCCAGAGATCAGGTCAAGATCGAAGACCTTGAAGTGAATGTCTATCCGGACCGCTTTCGCATTCACATCCACCTGGTTGTGACACCTTTTCAGGAGCGTCCTAATTTGTTATTGGTTGCGCACGACGAGAACGACCGGTTGGTCAGTGAGTTGAATGTCATCGAAACCATGCACCACGACATGGAATTCACGATGCATCTTCGCGGCCTGGACGAGCCTGCCGGGCTGTATACGCTCACGGCTGACCTGTTCTACGAAACCCGCCAGCCACCCCATGACAGGCGCATCCAGGCCTTTACCGTGCCTGGTTTGCAGGATGACGATGATTCTCTGGCTGACTGACCAGCAGGCACAGACGATTATTCGTCACCTGCAGGAAGAACGCCATCAAGAGGGCTGCGGCCTGCTCATCGGCTCTGAAGATGGTCAGGTCATTGAGGTCATTCCGGCAAAGAACGTTGCCCAACACCCACAACGCCATTACGAAATCGCGCATCATACGCTGGTGGAAACCATAACCAGCGCGCAAAAGCATGGCCTGGAACTATTGGGCTTTTATCATTCGCACCCCAATGGCGACCCTATCCCCTCTTCGACGGATGTGGCTCAGGCGAATTACCCGGATGCGGCCTACCTGATTGTTGGTTTTGCGGGGGATGCTCCAAAGCTGGCGGCCTGGCGAATCCGCCGCCATGAGGTGGAACGTCTCCAGCTGCATGTTGGCGACTCGATGCCTGTTACGCAAGATACCGGGCTATCGGGCAACCACAAATTCGCAATAATTGTCAGTGCAATCTTCGCATTTGTGTTTATGATTGTACTGTCTTTGTCTTTGCTTCCACCTGCGCCGGAAATACCGTAACGAGGCGATTATGCTTTTGAACGTACTTATTGTTGGGTTTATTGGATTACTGGCTGGAGCTGTCGTAAACGTGCTGGCTGATGACCTGCCCCACAGGCGGCGCGTGTCGGTACCCCATTATCCTGACCGAATACCGCGCCCCTTGACCGCATGGGTAACCATTGTCGCATTCATCACCGGGCAGCAGACCTCACCGTCCGGCGCAAAACTGGGCTGGCGCTATCCACTGACTGAACTTGGCACAGCTGCGTTGATGATGCTAACGGTATTGGTAACGGCTGAAGACCCCGAAGTCAGCAACCTACAGATGATCTTCTACTTGATCTACATGCCTATCTTTGTGCTGATTACCGTGATCGACCTGGAACATCGCCTTATTTTGTTTGTGGTGATCATCCCATCATGCGCCATCGCCATTCTCGACGCGATCCTGACGCCGGTTAGCCATCGCCCGGACCTGAGCACCGCTCTGATCGGTGGCTTGCTCGGTTTTGGTGTCTTCTTTGTGATGTATCTGGGCGGCATTCTGTTTTCGTATGTCGTGGCAAAAGCGCGTGGATACGATCTGCCGGAGGTGGCATTCGGCTATGGGGACGTAATGCTGTCTACGCTCTGCGGCATCATCCTGGGTTGGCAGCCAATGATTATCGCCATCTTTCTGGCTGTGTTTTTAGGGGCAGCAGGTGCTGTGATCTATCTGGTCATACGGGGTATAACTGGCAATTACAATATGTTTACCCCACTCCCCTACGGGCCTTACATTGTGGCGGGCACCCTTATTCTGCTGCTGTTCGCAGATAATGTTCGGACATTTATCTGGACTGTGGCGTAGGCATCCGTTCGATGATGCCCCCGCCCAGACAAACATCACCGTCATAGAACACGGCCCCCTGTCCCGGGGTGGCATCGCGTACAGGTTCATCGAAGTGCACACGAACCCGATCTGGGCCATCAACTTCGACGGTAGCCGGCAGCGGTTGCGCTTTGTATCGCACTTTGACCCCGGCCTGAAACGTTGCTGAGGGTGGCTGCCCGGCAATCCAGTTCACACGCCCGGCGCTGATGGTGGCCGTCCCCAGTTCTGCTCTTGTGCCGACAATCAGGGCGTTACGATACGGGTTGACATCAAGGACGTAAAGCGGCTCACTGCTCTGAATGCCGAGGCCCTTACGCTGGCCAATCGTATAATTTGCCAGCCCCTCATGTTCGCCAATAACCGTGCCGTCCTTCCGTACAATGGGACCAGCCATCATGACATCCGGTGCGTGCTGCCGCAGAAAGCGCCGGTAATCGCCATCACCCAGAAAGCATAAATCCTGGCTATCATGTTTGCTGGCTGTTGGCAGACCAAAACGCTCGGCAATTTGGCGAATTTCCGTTTTGGCATAGCCGCCAACCGGGAACAGAACGTGCTTGAGTTCGTCCTGCCCCATCACGCTCAGGACATAGCTCTGATCCTTGCGATCATCGACCGCTTTCAGCAGTTGGTAGTCGCCGCTGCTGGCGCGCTGAACCTGTGCGTAATGGCCGGTCGCCAGATAATCTGCATCCAGCGCCAACGCGTTATTCAGCAGCCATTCGAAGCGGATATGCCGGTTGCATTCGATGCACGGATTAGGTGTATAACCAGCGCGATGCTGATCGATAAAAAAGTCGACCACATTGCTGCGAAACACGTCTCTGGTATCCAGTACGTAGAATGGGATATCCAGTTTATCCGCGATCCGGCGTGCATCTGCCATCTGGTCCGGGGTGCAGCAGCGATTAAACACCTTGCCGCTGACTGTTTCTTCCGACCACAGGCGCATCATCATGCCGATGACCTCATAGCCCTGCTCGACCAGCAAGGCCGCCGCGACCGAACTATCCACGCCGCCGCTCATCGCCACGACGACGCGCGTATTTGCCTTCTCTGTCATACGGTTTGCAGCCTGCTCAACTTTTGGACGGTGCGGGCCAGTGCACTTACTGCATACTCAATATCGGCCTCGGTCGTGTATCGACCAACCGTCAGACGCAGCCCGCTCAATGCCTGCTGCCGGTCGTAGCCCATCGCCAGTAGCACGTCGGATGGTTCCGGATTGCCCGTTTTGCACGCAGAGCCACTGCTCGCCGCAACGCCATTCATATCGAGATGCATCAGCAGCGTGGTGCTTTCAATTCCCTCAATGATAAAACTGGCATGGCTGGGCAGCCTGTCATGTGGATGACCCGTGAGCTGCGCCTGTGGCACGCGCTCCAGCACACTTTCGATCAGCAGATCACGCATGGCCCGATAATGTGTGACATAATGATCTATGTTGTCATAAGCCATTTCGAGTGCAGTTGCCAGCCCCACGATCAGCGGCGTATTGGATGTCCCGGCCCGGCGTGCGTTTTCATGACTGCCGCCCGTCTGATGCGGCATCAATTCAATGCCATCGCGAACGTACAATGCGCCAACGCCCTTGGGACCATAAAACTTATGGGCGGACAAGCTGAGCATATCGACGCCCAGGGCCTGCACATCCAGCGGCAACTGTCCGCCAGCCTGGACCGCATCCGTATGGAGCAGAATGTTGTGATCGCGGGCGACCTGCGTAATATTGTGGATCGGCTGCACAGTGCCGACTTCATTGCTGGCATACATGACGCTGGCAATGCAGGTGTTTGGTTGACAGGCGCGTTCAAATTCGGTTACATCAACCTGCCCGTAGCCATCAACCGGTACTATGGTGCGTTCAAAATCCATCACACTGGCAAGCTGCTCAATGGTGCGCCCGACAGCTTCATGCTCGATTGGCGTCGTCATCAGGTGATGGTCCCTGCCCTGCTGGCGTGCTGCCCAGGCTGCCCCCTTAATCGCCAGGTTATCGCTTTCTGAGCCGCCACTGGTAAAAATAATCTCGGATGGCTGGCAGTTCAGGATACGAGCAACAGTCTCCCGTGCCTGTTCGATGGCCCTTTCAGCTTTCCGGCCAGCCTGATGAGAGGCCGATGCGTTGCCATAAACATCCGTAAAGTAAGGGAGCATCGCCTCGACGACCTGAGGGTCTGTCGGCGTTGAGGCGGAGTGGTCAAGATAGACACTGTGACGAGCGGTCATGCAGGGTTCCACAAATAATAATGCTGATTATTATCATAATAACTGAATCGGGGACGTTTGTCATGGCTGGAATCTGATAGATGCATGCCATTTTTAACATTCTTAAAGGAACATTCGCATCCTACATAATCGAAAATCGATGCCAGATGTATTATAATTGGCGACGACTTTCCACGAGATGTCATTAATCCGGCCATACTGCATGGACGGTTGCCGTAATTAGGAGAAAATCGAATGACAATCATTGAAGATATACGCGCTCGTGAAGTACTTGATTCGCGCGGTAATCCAACCGTCGAAGTCGACGTTACCTTGATTGATGGGGTTGTTGGTCGCGCGATTGTCCCAAGTGGTGCTTCAACCGGTGAGCATGAGGCCCTTGAACTGCGGGATGGAGATAAATCTCGCTACGGTGGCAAGGGCGTCCTGAAAGCGGTTGAGTCGGTCAATACAGCGATTGCTGATGCGCTTATTGGAGAAGATGCAACCGACCAGAAAGCCATCGACGAGCAGATGATTGCGCTGGATGGCACGCCAACCAAGTCCAAACTGGGCGCGAATGCGGTTCTGGGGGTGTCCCTGGCTGTGGCCCATGCCGCCGCAGAGAGTGTTGGTCTGCCGCTTTACGCTTACCTCGGTGGAGTCCATGCGCACATGCTGCCAGTGCCGATGATGAATATCATGAACGGCGGCAAGCACGCGGTGAACAGCACCGATTTTCAGGAATTCATGATCATGCCCGTTGGCGCGGAAACATTCCGCGAAGGGCTGCGCTGGGGTGTCGAGATTTACCAGCAGCTTAAGAAAGTCATTCATGATATGGGGCACAGCACCTCGGTGGGTGACGAAGGTGGGTTCGCCCCCAGCCTCGGCTCTAATCAGGCGGCGCTGGATGTCATCATGAAGGCGATTGAATCGGCTGGCTATAAGCCTGGCGAACAAATCTTTATCGCGCTGGACCCCGCCACTTCAGAGTTGTATAAAGACGGCAAGTATGAACTCGCCATCGAAGGTCGCACCTTGACGGGTGAGGAAATGGTCGATTTCTGGGACGACTGGACCCGGCGCTACCCGATTATCTCGGTTGAGGACGGCCTTGCCGAAAATGACTGGGAGAACTGGTCAAAGTTGGTGGCGCGCATTGGCGACCGCGTGCAGATCGTCGGTGACGATCTTCTGGTCACCAATGTCGAACGCGTTGAACGCGCAATCCGCGAAAAGGCGGCCAATTCGCTGTTATGCAAAGTGAATCAAATCGGCTCGCTGACCGAATCAATGGCTGCCAGCCAGCTCAGCCAGCGTCACGGATGGACAGTTGTCACCAGCCATCGCAGCGGTGAAACCGAAGATGCAACCATTGCAGACCTTGCCGTTGCCATGAATTCCGGCCAGATCAAAACCGGCGCACCAGCCCGGTCAGACCGTGTTGCCAAATACAATCAACTCCTGCGCATCGAAGAAGCGCTTGGCAGTGCGGCTGTTTACCCGGGGAAAGCAGCCTTTACCAATCTCAGTCTGTAACCATACATGGGGGAAGTGAAAGCTTCCCCCTTTTCAGGTATTTAACCTGACAAGAGGAAAGGGATTCAATTGTCTCAAAACCGAGTCGACGGCAAACGCACGAAGATCGTCGCTACCATTGGACCAGCTTCAAGCGATGAGGAAGTCTTGCGCCAGATTATTCGCAAGGGTATGAATGTTGCGCGAATCAATTTTTCGCACGGCGATCATGAAACCCATGGCGAAACCATTGACAGAATTCGTCGTATTGCCGCTGAGGAAAACGCAGTCATCGCCATTATGTGCGATTTACAGGGGCCCAAGATTCGAATTGGCAAGATCGCCAAGGAACCGTTGGAACTTGCACCGGGTGATACCATCCGTCTCACGCTGAACGAAAAACTGGCAAATAATGACGATCCTTATACGGTTCTGCTGCCTCATCCGGAGTTTGTCCGAGACATCGAAGCAGGCATGTCGTTACTGCTGGATGATGGTAATCTCGAATTTGTGGTTCGCGAAGTAGATAGCGAAACGTTGGTCTGTGAGGTGATTATCGGTGGCAATCTGACCTCGCGTAAAGGTGTCACCGCCCCGACCGCGAAACTGACCCTTTCGGCCATTACTGAAAAAGATCGTACGGACGTTGAATTTGCCCTGAAAAAGAATGCGGATTACATCGCGATGTCGTTCGTGCGGTCCGAAGAGGACTTGCGCGAGCTGCGCTGGCTGATGCGGCATCTGGGTGGTGATAATCCACCGGCCATTGTATCCAAAATTGAGAAACACGAAGCACTCGAAAACATTGAAGCGATCATCGAGTCATCCGACGCCATTATGGTGGCACGCGGTGACCTGGGTGTCGAAACGCCAGCAGAGGAAGTGCCGGTTCACCAGAAGCGCATCATCCGGCTGTGCAACATCGCCAGCAAGCCAGTTATCACAGCAACGCAGATGCTGAATTCGATGGTGGACAACGCGCGTCCGACACGTGCTGAAGCAAGCGATGTCTACAATGCGATCATGGATGGCACCGACGCCGTGATGCTGAGCAACGAAACAGCGATGGGTAATTTCCCGGTGGTGGCGGTCGAAACAATGGCGACGATAGCCGTTATTGCCGAACAAAACCTGCTGGGCGAACGCGATATTCGCCGGATCTACCAGCCCAATGCCAAAGGCCGTGAAGTCATTTCCGATGCGATCAGCCAGGCCACCAGCCAGATCGCCGAAGTGCTGCAATGCAAGGCAATTGTCACATCAACACTGACCGGTTATACGGCGCGGCGCGTGGCGAAAGAACGTCCTCGCACGCCCATCATCTGTGTCACGCCGAGCGAGATTACCTTCCGGCGCATGGCGCTGGTTTGGGGTGTTATCCCAATGATGACCCCACAGTTTCATACCATTGACGAAATGATCACGATGGTTGTTCAGACGGCCAATAACTCTGGCCTGGTGGTGAGGGGCGATAGTCTGGTGATTATTGCGGGTGTGCCCTTTGGGGTTGGCGGGCAAACCAATTTTCTCAAGCTGCACATTGTTGGTGAATCAGGTGAACTTTAACCTGATTCACCCTTAATTACTTCAGTGATCTAGAACTCTTCGCCATCGACGAATTCCAGAGACTCTGTTTTCTGGCGCACATGCCCTCGGCTGGCTGGACGTTCTTCGTAGGCAGGCAGTGGCGCGTAAGGCTGTTCGACGGTCATCCATTCGGCAGCCTCCTGTTTCACCTGGCTGGCAGCGCAATGCGGGCAAATATTCCAGGATAACTCCAGCAACTGATGACAGTTGGTACACACTTTTTTGAGGCGGGTATGGCAGGAAGGACACACCTGCCAGTCTTCACGTGTACGGATAGCACAAGTCGGGCAAACGGGCTTTTCCTCGATCTCCTGCAACAGCGCTTCTTCCTCAAGGGACCGTTCGTAGGCTTCGGCCAATGTTTCGCGCGGGCGTAAAAACAGGTAGATCAACAAACCGGGGATATTCAACACGGCCACAAACAGCGCCACAAACAAGCGACTCAATGAATCACGAGAGCGCGCTTTCATATCGTTGTAAGACCAGATAATGATTGCCAGCCACAAGGCCAGAATGACAAGCCCACCATAGATGGACAAACCCAGTAAAAGATCTTCTGTGTTTAGTTCAATCATTCAGAATACTCCATAATGCCAGCCTGTTTTGGCATGCGGTCAGTATAACAGTCCCCCTTGCCCGGCGCAATGCGACAGCCTGTGCTAAAATGCCCTCAGTAATTCCAGGGATGATCAACCACGTATGTCGCCGCATCTGTCGATCCACGAACTTCCGGATACAGAACGCCCGCGTGAAAGGCTGTTTCAGCATGGCGCAGGCGCGTTGTCGAATGCGGAATTGTTAGCAATCATACTGCGGACTGGGACATCTCAGGAAAACGCGGTAAACCTCGCCCAGCGGATTCTCGCCCATTACGACGGGTTACCCGGCCTCGCCGAAGCGCCGCTTTCTGATCTGGTTGGCATAAAAGGCCTGGGCGAAGCCAAAGTGGCGCAGATTGGGGCAGCACTGGAGCTGGCAAAACGGTTGATGACCACTCAACCCAATACCCGTACATCGGTTCATCGGGCGGAAGATGCCGTGAAAGTTGTGGCGGATATGTGTTATCTACAGCAGGAGCATGTCCGCATCATTTTGCTTGACCTTGCCCGATACGTCATGGCTGTACCGACGGTCTATATTGGCACCGTGAACGCATCGGTGCTGCGTGTGTCCGAGGTGCTCCGAGAAGCGGTTATCCGGAACAGCCCGGCAGTCATTGTGGTCCATAATCATCCTTCGGGCGATCCTACCCCCTCACCCGAAGACATCGAACTTACGCGCACGCTCCATGCAGCAGCACAGTTGATGGACATTCATCTCGTCGATCATCTGATTATTGGTCGACACGGGTGGACCTCCCTCAGACAATCTGGCCTGGGCTTTTCCGACTAAGACTCCCCGGCTAATTCAACATCGCCGGGTACAATTTCGGGGTTATCCAATCGCGCAGCCGTTAAAGTAACTTCGTCCAACCGAACATCATACTGGTGTCCGGACGCATAAATAAACAGCCCCACTATTGAAGCAGGCGGCGTTTCTTCAAGCAGAGTCAAAAGATTCGGGCTTTCGTATGTGAACCATGCCTTCTCACTGATCTGGTCATGGTCCTGGATACAGGAAGCACATCGCAGGCGATAATTGGACTGCGAATCGGCTTCACGCGCATAGAAGCCATGATACCAGTGCTGCCCTTCGCCATTCTGGTCGATATAATCCATGCGCACCATCAAGGGGCACTCGCTACCGTCAAAGCCACACGCGTTTAGCGATTGATACTCAACATAGAAGGTCGCTCGTAAAGCCAGATAATTGTAGACATCCGCCCGAATTTCAGCGCCAGTCTGCCCGAAACTCTGAACACAGGATGTGATGCCGTGTGTGGTTGCGTCGTCGCCACGTACAAAACGTAGTACGGTGACGTCATCCATCGGTACAAAATCGTATTCACCAACAGGACTATCGTTCGGGTCACTGCTGCATACCCAGCCCTGCGTTTTGGCAGAACCATCCGCTTCCAGAGCATCAAACGTACTATCTCGAAGCAGATTAACATAGCCCGGTTTCTGGCTGACAGAATTATCCGCATAGTTGATTGTGCCAAGACCATTGGTTGGAATACTGTGACCCTGGCGCAGGTCCGGCGGGATAAAGGTGGCATTTCCATGACGGTTAAAAACGCTCAGCTGGTCTGCCGAAGCATTCACCGTGTACCGTCCCGCACCTTCCAGATTCACAATAGCACCGGCTGCCGTTTCGATATTGATCAGCAGGTTCGGGTCCGCCGTGTCTGGAACCGTGATTGACAGCCTGCCGCTCACATTGCCCAGTTCAATTAAGTGGCTGTTGCGGCTCCATTCAAAGCGTGGGCGTGACGCCTGCCGCAGGGTTAGTACAGAGCTGTTGTGCAACGTGATGGCGGCAATCAGACTGTCGTTGGCCTGCGGGTCGGTAAACCGTAACGTCGCCTGTGACTGCGGATAAGAGCTGATTCTTGTACCGACTGTGACGGTTTCGCCATTATAGCCGACGCGCTCCGACGAACCGGTCGATTCCATTACAGCAATGGTTTCCCGTCCGATACTCAGTGTTGGGCGCACGGGTACCGGTGATTGAAAGAGAAAGTAGTCGACAGCCAGGATAACGGTCACAGCCAGCACGCAGAAAATGGCAAACGAGAGCAGCAGAATCCCCCATGCCAGCCGGTGTGGGTCCAGCGCCCGATCGGTCATTCTGCGACCTTTTGACATTACAGCAGGATGGCTCAAGACTTTCCTCTACAGCCTACCAACAAACAGGCCGACATTATATCATAGGTTGCTCATCTCGACGCACAGTTAGCCGTTATGTATAATAATTCTCGTAAATCACGCAATAGTTTATGGAGAGAGAAACTGTGTCTGGACATAGTAAGTGGTCAACCATTAAACGCAAGAAGGGCGCGGAAGACGCCAAGCGTGGCAAGATATTTACCCGGCTGGCCCGCGAAATTACCATCGCAGCCCGCGAAGGCGGTGGCGACGAAGACGCGAATCCAAAGCTGAAGCTGGCCATCGCCAAAGCCCGATCAGCCAATATGCCGAAAGACAACATCGAGCGTGCTATTCAGCGTGCGACCGGGGGTCTTGACGGCGAAGATATGGTCGAAATCACCTACGAAGGCTATGGCCCTGACGGCGTTGCCTATCTGGTGGATGTTTTGACAGACAACAAAAACCGCGCTTTGGCCGAAGTGAAGCATGCTTTCAACAAGGCAGGTGGCAGTCTGGCGTCAGCCGGCGCGGTAACCTGGCAGTTCGAGCGTAAGGGATACATCGCCCTTGAAGCAGGTGGCGCGGACTTCGACGAGGTTTTTCTGGTGGCGGCAGAGGCCGGCGCTGATGATGTCGTCGATGAAGGGGATGCGATTGCGGTTTATACCCCTAGGGAATTGTTCAGCGCGGTTGAAGATGCGCTCAACGATGCCGGCTATAAAATCACAGACTCAGAACTGCGCTGGGAGCCGACCAACGATTCTGAACTGCCGGTCGACAAGGCGATGCAGAACATGCGGCTGCTGGAACGTCTGGAAGAACTGGACGATGTTCAGTCGGTATCATCCAATCTGATGATCACGGAAGAACTGGCGACCGCCTACGAGACAGCATCCTGATGCTGTCATTAGGGATTGACCCCGGAACGGCCACGGTTGGCTTTGGGCTGGTTCGCGAACTGTCCGATAGCTCGCTCGAAGCCGTGCATTATGGGGTGATCACCACCCCACCGGGCATTCCGATGCATGAGCGTCTGAAGCAGATTTACGATGAGCTGACGCAGCTGATCGAAACGTATCAGCCAGACCATGCCGGGGTCGAAGAGTTGTTCTTTGCACGTAATGTCACGACGGCGATTACAGTCGCGCAGGGTCGAGGCGTGATCTTGCTAGCACTGACCAACGCCGATCTGCCGATCGCAGAATACAAACCCAATATGATCAAGCAGTCCATTTCTGGTTACGGCGGCGCAGACAAACGTCAGATGCAGGAGATGGTCCGGATGCTCTTGGGCCTCGAAGAAATGCCCAAGCCGGACGATGCAGCGGACGCACTGGCCGTAGCCATCACCGATATTCACAGCTCACGCTATACAGGTTTAATGGGCTAAAGGAATCGATTTATGATTGCCAGCCTGCAAGGGCGGATTGCTTCAACACATTCTGACCATCTGATCATTGTCGTCAATGGTGTCGGCTATAAGGTGTTCGTCCCTGAACCGGCCAGCTTTGATGAGGCAAGCAATGCAGACTCTTTTCTGCACACCTTGCTGATTGTTCGTGAAGACGCGATGACACTGTATGGCTTTCACACGGTCGATGAACGTGAAGTATTCGAGACGCTGCTGAAAGTCAACGGTGTCGGGCCACGTCTGGCGCTGGCCATTCTCAGTTCGATCACCATTGATAATCTGCGTAACGCCGTCATAAGCGAACGTGCCGAAATACTGACGCGGGTGCCCGGTGTCGGCAAGAAAACGGCACAGAAGATCGTGTTCGAACTGAAGGACAAGCTGACAATAGGCTTGGGGGATGCCCCAATGGTGGCGCTCAATGACGCTAACAGCGAGGTCATGGACGCGCTCGTTTCGCTGGGTTACAGTATTGTAGAAGCGCAGACCGCGATACAATCGCTGCCCAAAAATGCGCCGGACGACGTTGAAGAGCGCATTCGGCTGGCGTTGCAGTATTTTATCTAGGTTACTCGAATGGCGACGCTTGATCAGTTTCCCCAGCGTGACGGTTTATACCGGATTATGCCGGATGCTGTGGCTGTGCATGATCGTTATCAGGATCGTGTGCGGATGCTGGATCGAGTTGCCAGTGAAATCTGGCTACGGGCGGATGGCGAAACATCCTTGCGCGATATTGCCAGAGATATTGCCGTTCTCGGCAATGTGCCCATCGACGTGATGTACCAGACAGCGTCGATTCTGGCGGTGCTGATGAACAGCGAGGGTATACTGTATTCCAGCAATACGCCGGAAACCCTGCCCTATCATCTGCAAATACCCCAGGAAGACCAGGATCTGGATCGAATGCTTGCCAGCATGGTTGCTGCCGGTTGGCTGAATCAATAAACCTGAAACAACCTACTCCCTATCACCAAAGGAATGAACTCAATGCCGGAAAGCAGCCTGATCGGTAAACGCGTTGAAGTGCTGGATAAGGGCTATATTGAACTTGTGGATATGCTCCCCCACCCCGATACAGGTATATCGGGTGATCTCGCTATCGTGAACGCAGCTCGTGTTTCCTTCCTGGGGGAGAGCAAAGGGGAAGAAAAAGACAAGCGGCTGCTCTTTTACCTCATGCGCAATCGCCACACGTCGCCCTTCGAGATGGTCGAATTTAAATTTCGGTGTCATGCACCATTGGTGACATGGTGGCAGTGGGTGCGGCATCGCACGTGGAACATGAACGCTCAGTCAGGCCGCTATACACCCTTCGAAGAAGATGACTTTTATGTGCCGGATATCTGGCGCTTGCAGGCTGTCAGTAATAAGCAGGCCAGCGAAGGCGAAGTCGATGCTCAGACTGCGGCCCAGCTGACTGAAAAACTGGCCGCACACTACCAGCAAGGTTTCCAGCTTTATCAGGAAGCGCTGGCAGCCGGTGTCGCCAAAGAAATGGCCCGCCTGTTTCTACCGGGCTTCAGCGTCTATTACACCTGGGTGATCAAAACCGATGCACATAATCTGCTGCACTTTCTACGCCTGCGGATGGCGTCGGATGCGCAGTACGAGATTCGTGTTTATGCGCAGGCTATTTACGAGCACTTTTTCAAGCCTGCCCTCCCCTGGACCGCAGAGGCTTTCGAGCAGTACATCCTGAATGCGGACTAGAATTCCGGCAGCAGTTCGGCGCCAATGCTCAGGCACATCTGGTTGCCAATCGCGTTAATGGGATAGGCTTGCCAACCATAAAATTCCCCGGCTTCAAACTGGTCGGCTGGGAACGTATAACTGGTGTCGTCGGTATAGTCTTCAAAGATGACCTGCGCCGTATTGTCTGTCAGGGCAACAAAGAAGAATTCTGAGCCATCAACCGGCGTCCAGTAGACGGTCACATCCTGGCCGGCCTGATAATTGCGTGGTGTCTGTTCAATGTCAACGGCGAAGCTATTGCAGGCCTCGGGAAGTGTAGGCTGTGGTACGGTGGTTGGCGGCACCTGTGTCGGCCCGCTCGATGTGTTCACCGCAGCGACGGTTACCGTTGGTTGTACGCCGGGTGTCCAGGTTGGCGGCAAGGTAGAACGCTGTGCGACGGTTGCGGTCGCGGTTGCAGTTACATCCGGGGTATCAGTTGCTGCGGCAGGCAAGTCCGCATCGGGTGATTCTGTCGGGTTGGATTGTTGTGCTGGCTGGGGCGCACAACCTGCCAGAAACGCAAAAGTGATGATAATCAAGAGGTACCTTTGCATGACAGTGTTCCTCACTCTCCGAAATTGAGCAAGCTGACGCCGATAACCAGTAAATAGGCAACCACGATAACGGCCACCAGACCAATGCCAACATACCATAACATCGCCGCGCGCGATTCTGGTTTCTCACCGACTGTGCCCACAATAAGCCACCACCCCACCATATACATCACCAAACCAAACGCAGACGAGATGAGTGCTGGCAAGAGAACCGTCTCAAGTGAGAAAAAATAACGATCATACACGTAGTCCACAAATGGGCTAAGCGACAGCGTGACCGCCAGCGCGAACACGCCCACCATCAAAACGCGTATCAAACGCGGCAAATCTGCAATAAATCGCGTTACCCGCTGCGGGACGGTGGATTCTCGTGACTGCCGTTTGCTGGATTGTGCCTGTTTGCGTGCCATACCAAACCGCGTCAGGTGGTGTGCGGACTGTGGACATTAATCATCATGGTCGAGCCGCGCTCAAAATAATCACGCATAACGCTTCGGGCAGGCTCCTCGATACCAACTTCGTCGATAGCTTCCAGCATATATTGCAGCCAACTGTCACGGGCTTTGTTGTCGATCGGAAACGGAAAGTGACGCATTCTCAATCGAGGGTGCCCACGTTCTGCTCCATAGCGATCCGGACCGCCAAAAAACTGAGTCAGGAACAGAAACTGCCAGTGTTTGCCGGGTCCAAGATCAGCCGGAAAGATGGCGCGCAGCCGTTCGTCTGCCTCGACTTTTGCGTAGAAGATGTCGACGAGCTTTTGAAAAGTGGGGTCGCCCCCTACAAATTGGTAGATGGTTTCTTCTTGATTGGTCATGCAGCTATGATAACCCGCTTCGTCCTTACGGAAAAGTGTGGCTGGACAATTGTAGGCATAAATGTACAATCTGTTGGCTAGAGTCTCTTTAAAATTCCTACTCTGAGGAGTCCAAAAATGCGCTTTGACCCACGCCGCATCGGGATTATTCTCGTACTATTATTTGCGCTGATAACGGGCACTTTGCACGCGCAGGATGAAGTCCGCGTGGTGGGTTCCGGCATTGTCGAACCTTTGATGCAGGCCATCGTCGATGCCAGCCCGGTTGAGGCGAATTTTGATATTGAAATAACCGGTACATCCACCGGGTTTGAACGCTTTTGTAGCGGTGAAGCCGATGCCACCACATCAACCCGCCCGCTGACACAGGCCGAGCGATCCGCCTGCGCCGAAAACGAAATTGTGCCGTTTGAACTGGTTATCGGGCAGACGGTGCTGGCCCTGGTTGCCAATCCTGAAGACACATCATTCGCGACCTGCCTGACTGAAGATGAGATCAACACGATCTTCGCACCCAGCGCCGAAGGTGAAATCACCAACTGGAATCAGGTGCTCGAAGAAGGTCCAGACCTCGCGCTTATAGTTTTGGCTCCGGGATCAATCACACCCGAGTTTGCCATTCTGGACACGGTGATTGAGGGTGATGGATTGCGCAGCGATGTGACTACCACCGCCAGTGCCGACGAAATCATCAGCACGGTGAGTGAGACACCCGGCACCGTTGGCGTGGTTACACTGCCCCAGGCGCTAGCGGCGGGTGATGCCGTTCACATTGTTGAGCTTGACGCCGCCGCAGTTCAGGGATGTCAGGCGCCGTCGGCAGCAGCGGTTGAGGATGGCCTGTACGCGGCAGCCGAGCAGCTTTATCTCTACGTCAATGCGGCAAGCCTCGACAACACAGACCTCGTTACCGTGCTTGAATTTGTGACCAGCGAAGCTTTAACCCCGGTTGTCGAAAGTGCCGGTTTTACCCCATCAACAGATGTGGCACGTCAAACCAATCAGGAAAATCTTGAAGCGGCGCTTGCGGGTGATATCTCCGTACAGGCCGACGCTGATTTTGAGATACCGCTCGGTTTGACAGGCGCGGTCAATATTGGCGGTGCCGGTGAAGGCGTCAACCTGCTGCAAGGGATCACGACCGATTTCAGCGAGATTGCACCGGGCGTCACCATTAATCTGAATCTGGAAGGATTGCCTGCGAGTGCGCGCCGCCTCTGCAATGGCGAGACAGACTTCATCTATTCCTACCGCGACCTCACCGACGAAGAAGCGGGCAATTGTGCCGCAAACAACATTGAGTTGACGACCTTCGATGTGGGTACACAGGCGGTCGTATTACTTGCCAACGGGGGCAGCGATGAATTAGCCTGCCTGACGACTGATGCTCTGGCAACTGTGTGGCGTGCTGGTTCTGCCGAAGCAGTCACCAACTGGAACCAGGTCGACGATAGTTTCTCGGATCAGCCGATGACCCTGTTTGCGCCGACAGAAGGCAGCTTCAACACGGACTTGCTGCTGCTGGCAGCATCCGGCGAAAGCCTGATTGGGCGTGTAGACGTTCAGCTGGATGATGATCCCCTATACCGGGCCGCCGCGACCGCCAACGTCGAAGGTGCGTTGACCTACATGGACTGGGCAGAATATCAGCGTGTGCTGGCAAACAATCAGGCCAATATCCAGCTTGTGGCAGTAGATGGCGGTTCGGGCTGCGTCACGCCGGATCTGAACACCATCATGAGTGGTGAGTACCCGATCACCCGCGTCGGCAAACTACTGGTCAACACCAGCCAGCTTGCCCGTATCGAAGTTCAGTCCGTGCTGTGGCACCTCTTCAGCGATGAGAACCTGCCTCTCTACGAAAATGCTGGCTACATTGGCATTCGTGCGAGCGATCTTGAAGACTGGCGCGTCGCGCTGCTCGAAGCGGTCAATCAGGCGCAGGCAGCGGATATTCAGAGTGAAGCGACTGCTGAGCCGGATGCCGCTGATGAAGCCACTCCAGAAATGACCGCCGAAGCGGACGCAACAGAGGTGGTTGAACCCACCGAAGAAGCGACAGAAGCCATGACACCTGAGGTTGAAGAAACACTCGAAGCAACCGAAGAAGTCCCTGCTGAAATTGAGCCAGAGCCAACGGAAGAAGCAACGGCGGAAGCTGAGTAAAATCCGAGACTCCCCACCACATGGGGAGTCTTTTTTTATGGCTATAATCGATATTGGTTATCCACATAGAATGCAGGTGAGCAGCGATGCGTGTGAAACTCGCTTATGGTAAAAAAGGCCTTGATCTTGAATTAGACAACGACCCATACATAACCGTGGTCGAAAATTTGCACACCGCTGCCCTGCCCGACCCGGTTGAAGCCCTACGCCACGCGCTGCGTCACCCGCTTGAAACATCGTCGCTGCGCGAGCTTGTTCAGCCGCATCAGACGGTTGCGATTATCTTCAGTGACATTACCCGCCCTACCCCCAACCATCTGATTCTGCCGGTCATTCTGGGCGAATTGCAGCATGTGCCGAATGATCAGATCATTTTGTGCAATGCGTTAGGGACCCATCGCCCCAACACCGATGCAGAACTGCGTCAGATGCTGGGCGACGCATTGGTTGACACGTATCGTATTGAACAAAATAACTCAGCGGACCAGAGCACCCAGGTGCATATAGGTTCATCATCGTTTGGGCACGAAATCTGGCTCAATCGAGTATTGATGCAGGCTGACGTCAAGATTCTGACGGGCTTTATCGAACCTCACTTTTTCGCGGGTTTTTCCGGCGGTGGCAAAGCGGTGATGCCCGGTATGGCGGGTGAACAAACCGTCTTTGGTAATCACGACGCGGGTATGATCGCCAACCCGAACGCGACCTGGGGCGTGACTCATGGCAACCCCATCTGGGAAGAAGCCCGCGAAGTGGCCCTGCGTGCCAGGCCGGACTTGCTACTGAATGTCACCTTGAACAGCGACAAAGAAATCACAGGCGTGTTCGCCGGTCAACTGGCTGCGGCACATGATGCGGGCATCGCCTTTGTCCGCGAATCGTCAATGGTGCCTGTAACAGAACCTTTTGATATTGTCATCACGACCAATTCGGGTTATCCGCTCGATATGAACCTCTATCAGGCGGTGAAAGGCATGAGCGCTGCCGAACGTATTGTGCGGCCTGGTGGCAGCATTATCATCGCTGCTGAATGTTCGGATGGCATCCCCGATCACGGTCTGTACGGTCAGATGCTGCGCGAGGCTGATACCCCGAAGGCCTTGTTTGACAGCATTCTCAACGCTGCTGAGGCACGTCAGGATCAGTGGCAGGCACAGATTCAGGCGCGTATCCAGCAGCGGGCAGATGTCTATGTCTACTCCGAAAACCTCACCGATCAGCAAATCCGCGATGCGCTGCTGCTGCCCTGCCGCGACATCGCTGCGACAGTCGCCAGCCTGCGCGAAAAGTATGGTGCGAACGCCCGTATTGGCATCCTGCCGGACGGCCCACAGACTATCCCTGACGTGCAGGAACCAGCTGAGATTCATTGATGTCGCGCATTAACCAGCCCGTATTGACTATTTTCAGACAACAGCAAATGCGCTATTGATATATCATTGTCTTAGGAAAACAGCTTTATTCTGGGGAAAGGCCGTTCTGTGCGACAATTTCCACGTGCCCTCATTTTGCATTTGTTCGCCCTCACGCTGCTCAGCATCATTCCGCTGCAATTTTCGCTGGCAAGTCACGCGGCTCAAGTCCTGCCCACCCTATCAATTAGCGGTGTTAGTCAGGCGGAAGGAAACGCTGGCACAACGGTTTTCGAGTTTGTGATCACGCGGACGGGTGATATGTCTGTCGAAAGTTCTGTCCAGTTTGAAACCTTGGATGGCACGGCAACTGTCGCGGACAATGATTATGAGGCGCAAACAGGCACGCGCACATTCCCGGCGGATGACGTAAACGCGCAAAGTATCTTCGTTGCGGTGATTGGTGACACCAAGGTGGAGGCTGGCGAGTTATTTACCGTCCGCATATTTAATCCGGTCAACGCGACGATTAATCAGGATACAGCCCAGGGCGCTATCCTCAACGATGATACGACGGCTGCGCCTGAAGTGCTGTTGAGTCGAACAACCGTCAACCTGACAGAAGGCGGCAGCTCCCGAAGCGTGATTTTTACCCTCAGCCTTGATCCGTCCAATGATGTGCTGATCGATTTGTCATTGTCAAACAGCGAATGCGCGGTGACGCCAACCACCGTGCTCCTGAATACGGGCAATTGGGACTCCGGTGTAACAATAAATATCAGTGCTGTAAATGATAGTGACAATGAAGGCAATCACAGCTGCACCATTATCACCAGCAGCGCCCAGAGCAGTGACCCGCGCTTTAACGGCCTGGCGGTGCCCGATATTATCGGCAATATCACAGACAATGATGGTCAGCCGACGAATACGCCCGGGCCCAGCCCAACACCTGGCCCATCCCCCACCCCCACGCCGGTGCCACCCACGTCAACACCCATCCCGACAGCCACGCCGATACCCAGAGTTGGCAATGTTTCAACAGAGGTCGAGGCACTGGCCGTGCGTACCGGTCCCTATCTGGGGGCCACGCTGAACGGCAGCATCGTTCAAGGGTTCCAGTACGACATTCTGGCCCGCAGCAACGATGAAGGTGGCGAATTCTGGTGGTATCTGGTGCAGGTTAACGAGCAGGTGTCTGGCTGGGTATCGGGCCGTTTCTTCGTTGTCCCCGCTGGCCTGAATGACTTGCTGCCCGTGCACGGTTCGATATTTGACCATCTCGATGGTGTGCCAGATATTGGTGCCTACGGTAAAACACTGGCGATTACTGATCTGCGCCGCCGCCCCAGTGGGCGAGCATTGGCTTTAGGCCAGATTCCGGCGAATGCGCAGGTGTCCATCATCGGGCGCACACGACAAAACAACGGGGATTTCTGGTATCAGGTACGCTATGGCGATCAAGTCGGCTGGATACCCGCCTATCTGGAACGTGGGCAAACCCACACTGTGCCGATTCGATAGTATCTGGACTGACATGTATGTTCATTCAAGCAGGATTTACACGAATCCTGCTTTTTTTTGCCATTTTTACAAGACCTGGTGCTAGCGCGTAACCTGATGCAGGGTTACAGTCTATACAGTTTTTATTCTCCACGATTGGATACTTATGATCAAACTTGCCGCCTATCCAAAAGCCTTTGAGCAGGTCATCGCTGGCAATCGAACCATGTCGTTGTTTGAATGGATCGAAATGGCGAAGCAGCTTGATGCTGATGGCCTTGAAATGTACGTCGATTTTTTTGACAGCCTCGAGAATGACTACCTTGATCGGGTTGGCGAAGCCTTGCAACAGGCTGGTTTTGAAATGCCCATGATCTGTTGTTCCCCGAACTTTACCAATCCCGACCCCGATGAACGCAAGCGGGAAATCGAACGTGAAGTCGAGATGCTTCGTGTGACACGCTATCTGGGTGGCCCGGGGGCTGTATGCCGCGTGCTGAGCGGTCAGCGCTACCCCAACCTTGACCCGGAACAGGGTGTGGAGTGGGTCGTAGAATGTATCAATCAGGTTATCCCGGTTGCCCGTGAATATGACGTGGTACTGGGCATGGAAAATCATTACAAGGATGGATTCTGGAAGTACCCGGAATTTGCACAGAAGATGGATGTTTTTCTGGCAATCGTCAATGCGATACCGGAACGCCAGCATTTTGGGGTGCAGTTCGACCCATCCAACGCGATCGTCGCTGGCGATGATCCCATTGAACTACTGCGGCAGGTGGCGGATCGTATGGTCAGTATGCACGCCAGTGATCGTTATCTGGCTGAGGGCACCACCATTGAAGAACTGCGTCAGGCTGATGGCACGCTGGGGTATTCGCCAAACCTGCGGCATGGGGTAACCGGTAAAGGTCTGAATGACTATGACATGATCTTCCAGATTCTGGCTGAACACCAGTATGACGGGTGGATCAGTATCGAGGACGGCGTGAACGGCCTCGATGAAATGCAGGAATCGCTGACTTTTTTGCGGCACATGACCGCCAAATACTTTAAGGAGAATTGAATTTATGGAAGCCCTGGTCAAATATGACAGCCGCGACCACGCGGTTGAAGTGCGCGACATTCCCGAGCCGCCCTCCCCTGGCCCCAATGAGGTCATACTCGAAGTGAAAGCCGCTGGTGTGTGCGGAAGTGACCTGCACATGTGGCATGAAAATCATAGCTGGCAAATTAAACTGCCGTTGGTTCTGGGGCATGAGTTTTGCGGAGTCATTGCTGATGTCGGTGCGAATGTCACAGGCTTCAAAGTGGGCGATCGTGTCGCTTGCGAAACAGCGGCTTCGGTTTGCAACCAGTGTATTTACTGCCTGACCGGCAACTATAATCTTTGTCCGAACCGTCAGGGGTATGGGGCGTTGGCGGACGGCGCATTCACCCGCTATGTCACAGCCCGCCCGCAAATCCTGCATCATATTCCCGATAACGTCCCTTTTGCACACGCTGCACTGACCGAACCCATATGCGTGGCCTATAACGCACTGGTGGAAAAAACATCGTCGATGAAACCGGGCGATACGGTCGTGATTCAGGGGCCGGGCCCAATTGGCATCATGGCACTGCTCGTAACCCGGCTGCGCGGCGCCAGCACCATCATCATGCTGGGTACAGATCGAGACAAGCATCGATTGGATGTGGCGGCAGAGCTTGGAGCCCATCACGTCATCAATATCCAGCAGCAGGACCCGGTAGAAGTCGTTCGTTCATTGGGTGACGGTTTCGGCGCAGATCTGATCGTGGATTGCAGCGGCGTCAGTGCCGCCCTGAAACAATCCATGGAGCTGGTCCGTCCCAATGGCACGATCACCAAAATTGGCTGGGGGCCGCAGCCGTTAAATTTCAATCTCGACCCACTGGTTGCCAAAGCGGTGACGCTGCAAGGCACCTTTAGCCATACGTACAGCACCTGGGAGCGTGTGTTGGGTCTGCTCAGTTCCCGGCAGATCAATCTCGATCCGGTGATTGGGGGCGAGTATGCCCTCAACGATTGGGAAAAAGCCTTTACGAAGATGGATGAAGGCGAGAACGTAAAATCAGTTTTGGTACTGAATTAGGAATAATTACATGGATGCTACCATTCAGATTTCAATTGATGTGATTGATCTTGAGGAAGCGTTGGCGCTGGCCCGCGCCAGTGTAGCCGCTGGTGTGGATTGGCTGGAGGTTGGCACACCGCTTATTCTGGCCGAGGGGCTGCACGCAGTCCGCGCTTTCCGTTCCGCCTTCCCCGATACCCCTATCGTGGTTGATCTCAAGACGATGGATGGCGCTGGTCTCGAAGCGGAGATGATGTTCAAAGCTGGCGGCAACATGGTCGTCGTCATGGGCCAGGCGCACGATGCCAGCATCATCGAACAGGTTAAAATGGCGAAACAATATGGCGGACGGGTGATGTGTGACGTCATGTTATGCCCGGACAAACCCGGACGCGCACGTGAAGCACAGGAAATGGGCGTGGATTATATCATCGTGCACACCGGTTTTGACGAACGCAATATGATTCAGGGCCTCAGCCCATTGGATGATCTGCCATCTGTACTGGAAGCCGTGACCATCCCGGTGCAGGCAGTCGGTGGCCTGTCGGTTGATCAGGCTATTGAAACGCTGAAACTGGGCGCACAGATTGTTGTTTTCGGTGCGCCACTTGTCATCAGCGGTACAGAATTCAAAGCGGCTGATCCGAACTTCGAGGTGCAGTTACGCGAGATTGTCCAGCGCGTGCGCGAGGCTTAATCTCCCGCGGCGCGTAATTGTTCGCGCTCCCCCATCTGCACCCGCCACAACGCTGCATACAGGCCGTCGCGGGCGATCAATTCTTCGTGACGGCCCTGTTCACTCACAACACCATCTTCAAGCACAAAAATGCAATCGGCATTGCGCACCGTCGACAGGCGATGCGCGATGATAATCGTCGTACGTCCGACAGCGATACGTTCCAAAGAGCGCTGAATCGCGGCTTCGGTTTCATTATCAACGGATGATGTGGCCTCATCCAGAATAAGGATGGGCGGGTCTTTCAGCACCGCACGCGCAATCGAGACACGCTGCCGCTGTCCACCAGATAGCTTTTGTCCGCGCTCGCCCACGATGGTTTCGTACCCTTTGGATAGCTCGCCGATAAACTCGTGTGCCTCGGCTGTCTGGGCGGCTTCGGCCACCTGCTCATCACTGGCATCGAAGGTCCCATAAGCGATATTTTCCCGTGCCGTGCCATGAAACAGGAACACATCCTGGCTCACAAACCCGATAGCCTTGCGCAGATCTACCAGATTGAGATCGCGCAGGTCATGCCCATCGAGGAGAATGCGCCCTTCCTGAACATCATAAAAGCGCAGCAGCAGCTTGACCACGGTGCTCTTGCCAGCCCCGGTCGCCCCGACGATCGCCACAGTATCACCCGCCGGAATGTTAAGTGACAGGCCTTTGACGACTTTCTGGCCATCCGCATAGGTGAAGTGTACATTGTCAAACACCACCTCACCGCGAACCTTTTCGACCGGCAGCGTGCCCCCGCCATCAACGATTCGGGGCTCGGTGTCCAGCAAATCCAGAATGCGCGTTGTCGATGCCATCGCCCGCTGGTAGACATCGAAGGTCTCCCCCATTCGAGTCAACGGCCACAGCAGACGCTGCGTCATAAACACCATAATGCTGTATAGGCCGATATTGAGCGTGCCTTCCAGAACAGCCAAGCCACCAAAATACATGATGGCGATAAACCCGCCGACAATCGCCATGCGGATAAGCGGCACAAACGCTGCGCTTAGTTGAATGGCGCGCCGGTTATATTCGCGGTACAGGTTGCTTTCTCTACCAATGCGTTCAACTTCATGCGCTTCTGCGGTGAAGCTCTTGACGGTCGCAATGCCACCGAGGTTGTTGGATAGCTGACTATTGAGCAGGCCTACCTGCTGCCGCACGGCCATATAGCGTGGCGCCAGTTTGCGCTGAAACCACACAGACCCCCAAACGATGAACGGCATCGGCACGATTGCCAGCCAGGCGATTTCCGGCGCAACCGCAAAATACAGGCCGCCGATGACCAGAACGGTCGTAACGATCTGGATAATGTCATTGGCCCCGATATCCAGAAAACGTTCAAGCTGGTTAATATCGTCGTTCAGAATCGACATCAGACCGCCCGTACTGCGATCTTCAAAGTAAGCCAGCTCCAGTTTTTGAACCTGCTCATAGGCTTCGATGCGCAGATCATGTTCAATAAGCTGGGACAGATTGCGCCAGTAAACCGTTCGGATGTAATCAAACAGCGATTCGAGCACCCAGATAATGAGTGTCAGTATGGAAAGCACGATCAACTGGACGTGAATCTCTCGAAAGCCCAGAGCCGCCAAAAAAGAATCATCTTGACGGACAATGACATCGACCGCCGCGCCGATCAGCATGGGCGGCATGATGTCGAATATCTTGTTCAGAATGGAAAACACGGTTGCTGTAATCACACGGCCCCGATAGCGGCGTGTATAGCTCAGCAGGCGCTTGAGTGGATGCTGCTTTGTGGTTGATTTCATTGTGTGCATTGGTCGTTGCTGGCAAGTTACAGCGCATTGTAGCACAGCCCATATGAGTCCAATCGAATGGTCTTAACTCCGTCGATCAGGCTGCCAGGGCACACAATCGCTGGTTTCGACCAGGAACCGCATAAGCCGATTCCGCAGCTCAAGCTGCACATCGCTCAGTTCAGGATCATCAATGCGATTCACCTGCTCACCGGGATCAGCGGCCAGGTCGTACAGCTCATCCTGTTCATATAACCGGTAAACATATTTGTAGTCTTGGGTCCGGCACATCACGGCTTTGGTATGTTCCGGGCCATCACCCTGCTGCACGATCAGCCTTGGCCAGTACAGGGATGTGGTCGGGTCCGCCATGTTGACCGAACTGGAACTTTCAAGTTCTTTGGCATGTGCTTCTACTGCTAACCGACCCCCCTGGCAGAACACTGCATCACGATGTTCATCAGTTTCACCAGCAATCAGAGGCAGCAGCGAACGACCAAAATGGGTGTGCTGTGGGCCGATTCCTGTGATAGCCTCGACCGTTGCCGGGAAGTCAATCAATTCGACCAGGGCGTCGCGCACACCCGGCTTTGTCGGGTAATTGGCTGGCAGCTTGACGGCGAACGGCACATTGGTCAGACAGTCTTCAAAGGTATTCTGGGTTTTTTCGACCAATCCATAATCACCGGTAAAGTCACCATGATCGGAAAAGAAAAAAACCGCCGTATCGTCATAAATACCTGCCTGTCGCAGCGCATCCATGACCATGCCAAATTGATGGTCAACGCGCGCGCACATACCGTAATAAGTCGCCCGCAGTTCCGTCCAGCGTGATTCTGTCCAGTCCTCCAGCCCTTGATTGTGATAGATCGCTTTTAGCAGGCCAGGTTTGCTCGACCAGTCATCCGGCGCAGGAATGCGCGGTGGCAGCGCATCTCGATTAATCCGACTGTACCAGGGATCTTCAACGCCGTACGGCGGGTGCGGGTAGGTTAACGGGAGATAGATACATAAGGGTTGATCGGAGGATGCGTTGCTGATCTCCGCAATCGCTCCCTCAACCATCGCCCAGTCATTGTCATAAATGTAGGGTTCATCATCCGATTTCGGAATGCGACCGACATAGAAGGAGTAGTAATTGTCTCCACCCTTCTCGCCGCGCCATGACTGGTCGGCGTGCAGGTTGCGGCGCAGCGGACGTTCGGGCGTATCCGGTGCTGTATATTTGACGTCACAATAGTCATCATATCCATTTTGCGCTGGCACAACGTCATTCTTACCACCCCACCACACCCGGTAACCCGCATCTTTCAGCGTTTTGAGCAGCATGGGTTCGTCCGGCTTGAGCATATGATACATCGTGCGATGTCCACGCGTGTGTGGATACCACCCCGTCATAAATGAACAGCGGCTCGGTGTACAAACCGGGTTCTGGCAGAACGCATTGCGGAACGACACCATATCTTCCTGTACGGCTTTATCCAGGTTGGGTGTGCTGGCGGCTGTATTCCCCATATGACCAAGGACATCGCTGCGCCATTGATCCGGATTAAAAATAATAATATGTGGATGAGTGGTCATAATCAGATTTGCCTGTTCTATTGGATTATAAATTGTCCAGCGATGACCCAGAATTCACCGGCATCAGCCCCTTCAGTGGAAAGCGGCTGTCCGTCGGTATCCAGTACCATCACTTCGATATTATAAACGCCTGGTGGCGTCTCCGGATTCAGGTTAATGTCGTAAGCCACTTCCCATATTTCCCCCGGCTGCCACGTGCTGATTGGCACTCGGTCGAGTAAGTCGTTGCTGCGGTCCAGTACTTCGCCATAAACCTGCGCATATGGGCTGGTGAGCCGTACACGTGGGGTCACATTGCTGTTGGGCGTCAATGCTTCCCAGTACAGCACCACCTGTACCCAATTGCTGGGCGGATGCAACCAGCTATCAACAGCACTCCCTTGCGTCACCGGCAAAAAATAACCGTGTAGCTGCATCATATTGCCGAAGCGTGCATCAAGCGGGATTGCATCTTCCGGCAGCGCGTCAACAGATAACACAAAATCATAATATCGAATGTGCATCCCTGCCGGAAATACTTCCGTCACGATGCTGGCATGGCTTTGGAACCAACTTGTCGCCAGTCGATCAGGATCAGACACTTCAGGTTGATAATGAACCAACCAGACACCATTCGCATTTGCGGATTGTTCTTCAAGTATTTCTGCGTAAGGGATGTTCGGCGAAACCTGCGGGAACAACCCTACGACCGGTGCATTCCCTTGATAGTGAAAGCGAAATGCCTCCTGCCCCCAATCGGGTATCACGATGATGCGATCATTCTGCCGTTCGTGCCGCCGGATAAAACTGGCCGCCGCAACCCAGTCATCTCGAAAGCGATGATCAAGATCACGAACGACGCCGCTAGCCAGTATCAGCACCAATCCTGCGGTCACAATCCCGCGCCAGTACCTGCCCGGCAATGAGGCGATTATCACCGCCATCAATGCCAGCAGCATCGGTGCAAAAGGCGCGAGATAGCGTGCTTTATAAAACCCGGCCACCCACCCCAGGATGGCCATGCCAGCTAAACCGGCCCAAACCATGACCAACAACGATGTAGACTGCCTGGGTCGCCGTTGCCAGAGCCATATTGCAGCAGCAACCAATAGAATGGTCATTGCAACTCCGACACCCACAGCACCGAGCCGGTGCGTTAAAGTAGCAGCGATGACATGAAACAGCGCGGTAAATGGCTCGTCAAACTTGGCCTCGCTGATCTCAGCGCCAAGGGGTCGCCCGGACTGATACACCTGCCAGACGGCATAACCGTACGGCAAGTAGAGAAACCCGGCTATGACAAATGCGATAATCGCTATCAGGAGTGAATACAGGCGTCGGGTGGAGTCCATCAGCCAGCCAACAGCAACACCAAGTGCCAGGCAGACCAGTATTAGTGCGCCCACAATGTGCGTAAAGGCAGCCAGAAATCCGGCGATCGCAGCACCGACATACCACACCCAACGCTGACGATGATAACGCGCCTCGACCACACAGGCGGTTCCGGCAGCTGCGAACAGGCTGAGCAGCGTATACATACGAATCAGGTTGTCGCTGTAGATCAACAACGGTGAAGCCAGCCAAAGCAAACCAGCGATAACAGCTGCTCGATTGGACAAGATGCGCCCGGCCACCCGCATCATCAAAGCGCCGGTTGCCACATCTGCCAGAATGTTCATCAATCGCAGCGAAAGCAGGCTTTCACCGGCGACAGCGATCCAGGCTTTCAGCGCGAGAAAGTGCCCCGGCGGATGAATGTCCAGTTCGAGCGCAGCCAGCCCACGCAATAAGGTATCAATGTCGAGACGTGCGAGCGATAGGCTGAAGCCGTCATCGCCTTCCAGCCCATGATAGTTATGCAGAGCAGCACGTACCCCAAAGCCACACAGAATAATCAGTGTCAGAACGAGGAGATGCCTTGTCGAGGCGGTAGTCATCCGATTACGCATGACAGAGGTTCATTATGGGTCGAATCGCGTGCCTAATGCCTTGGGGGAATCCGAACGCAGGAATGAACGCATGCGTTTTTGCAATGGACGAGGCATGACACGTAACAGACGCTCAATGGACCCGCTGCTCACCAGTAGAAGCGTGATGATCAACAGGATCCAGGGCAGCCCGTTGAGCAGAATAAAGTTAAATTCGATTGTCTGGCCAAACAGGGTCAGCCCATTCCGTTGAATATCCGACGATACGGCCCGCAATGCCGCGAACAGATAGGCGCCAAGCACGACGCGGAATGGATGCCACCCCCCAAAGATCACAATCACCAGCGCTATCCAGCCATCCCCACGCATGGATGGCGGTGTCGCCCAGCCTGGCTTAAAATGCAGCGAATAGGCTGCGCCAGCGAGACCCACCAATGCCCCACCCAGCACAGTATAGACGTAGCGTAGGCGGTTGACCTTCGTTCCGCGAGCAAATGCTGATTCGGGACGTTCGCCAATCGCACGATGCGCCAGCCCGGGGCGCGTGCGGAACAGCCAGAACCACACTAAGATGACCAGCGCATAGCTGATGTAGACAAGGATATTCTGTTGGAAAAAAATCGGCCCCACCAGCGGAATCTGGTCGAGCAGCGGAAAGGACCAGCTCGAAATCTGAGGACCCGGCACGCGAGTGTACTCTTGCCCCAGGAACTGAGCCAGGTCTGCACACAGTAATGTCAACACGAAGCCGATGGCCACCTGATCCTGTTTGAGTTCAATGCTGGCAAGCGCAATGATGAGGGCGACCAGCCCACCGGCCATCATCGCTGCCAGAACGCCGATCAGGATACTGTTACTGACAAGCGCCGCTACAAATCCAACCATGGCCGCCAGGATAATACTGCCATCCAGCGACAGATTAATGACACCCGCTCTTTCCGTGATCGTTTCGCCAATGCTGGCAATCACCAGCGGTGTTGCGTTGGCGACGATACGATTTAGGGTGCTGATGAATTCCTCATTCATCGGCTGATGACCTCACTGGTGGTATCCGGTATAGCGTTTGTTTTATGAGTCGACTGTGCTGCTTTGCTGTTTTGCTCGATTCGCTGACGCACACCACCAAGCAGCAGGAAGAGTAACACCACGGTGCCCTGTAAGACACCCGCCAGTGAAGCATCTAACTGCATCGACACGCGCAGGCGTGTGCTGCCTGCCAGAATGGCCGAAAAGGCAAAGGTGATCAATGGCACCCAGACCGCCCGTGACGATGCTAGCAGCACGACAAGCAGCCCTAAGAACCCGATGCTCCCCGAAGCAAGTGGCCGAAAACTGCCGTAGGTAAACAAAACCCGATACGCGCCTGCTACGCCTGCCAATGCCCCGCACACCAGAAAAGCGCTCATTGCAATGCGGTCGGTGGCGACGCCCAGCAACAAAGCCGAACGCGGATTCTTGCCGGTCGCTTTTAACTGTAGGCCCCAGCGGGTTCGGTCAAGCAAAAATGGGACGACGATCAGCGCCAGCCCGGTAATGATCAATGCAAACAGGCTGACAGGCCATTCGCTTGAAATGCCCGGTAATACGGCATGACTGGGAAACGGAGCGGATGATTGTGCACTGCCCCCTTCCGGATACCAGGGACCTGCGACCAGATAAATAGCCCATACGCTCGCCAATGAATTCAGCGCCATACCACCAAAAATTTCATTGACACCCAGCCAGACTTTGAGCACGCCGACAATGCCAGCCCATAACATACCGCCGATAATGGCTAAGCCGATCTCAATCAGAATCAATATCGGGGATAATTCTGGCGGCAAATTGATATTGAGTGCGCCCCAGCTGGCGAAGATGGCCCCCATCAGAATCTGACCTTCAATGCCGATATTCCATAGTCCGGCACGAAACGTAACGATGAGTGCGACACACGCCAGCGAAAGTGGTATCCAGAAATTGAGGACACCGGTAAATGCGTTTGTGTTCCTGAAAGCGCCTTCGAGGATGTTGGTCAGGACATCGAGAGGGTTCTTGCCAATAGACAGTACGAGCAATGCAGCAATGACCAGCGCGAGGATGACTGATAGCAGGGTAAACAGAAATGGATTGGTTCGAGATGGGTTTTGCACTGTACTTACCTACTGGCTAAATTCGCCACCGATGAGATGTCCCAGTTGATCAATAGTCGTTCCCGAAACATCGGTTACTTCGTGGATACGTCCGGAATAGAATACCAGAATTCGATCACTGTAGGCCACCAGTTCATCCAGTTCCGGTGAGCTGAAGATAATCGCTGTACCATGCTGTCGGCGGAATAAAAGCTGTTCCCAGATCCAGTGGGCCGAGTCCACATCCAGACCACGTGTTGGCTGTTCGAGGATAAGCAACTCTGGTTGTTCCGGCAGCAGCGCCATCAGAACACGCTGCTGGTTGCCCCCCGAAAGCTGCTGGATCTCATCGGAGGGTCGCCCGCGCACGTTATAATGGGCGATCTTTTCCTGCGTCGCTTTACTGAGTGTTTGCCAGTCGATAAATGCCTGCGTGTCGTCAACCAGTGCGATATGTTCCGTCAGGGTTAACCCCGCAATCAGGCCTTCCTCCAGGCGTCCCGCAGCCCCGAAAACCACACCGTTTGTCATGAACTGGCGATAAGGTTTACCGGTAAGGTCCTGATTGCCCACGTGAATTTTGCCTTCTGCGGTTCGCGTTAAACCGCACACGGCGCGCATAAATAATTCCTGACCGCTTCCATCAAGCCCGGCCAGACCAATGACCTCCCCTGCGTGCACCGTCAAGCTAACGCCGGCGATATGAAGTCGCTTGTCCTGGACATGTAGATTGTTCAGCTGCATGATTGCCCGGCTTGTTGCAGCCGATTGACGCTTCTGTTGTGGTAATTCCTGCCCAAACATCATCTGAACGAGGCGTGCTTTTGTTTCGTTCATTAGCGCGGGCGACAACGTATGTGTCTCCGGCATGAGCATGCTGCCGACGTTTTCGCCGCTGCGCAGCACAATGACCGAATCGCACAGGTCGATCACATCTTCGAGTTTGTGCGAAACCAGCAGCACAACGAGTTTGTCCTGATGCGCCAGTCGCCGCAGCGCGTCAAAGAGCGTCGCTTTCTGTTCGGCGGAGATACCCGTTGTCGGTTCATCAAGGATAAGCGCCTGCACACCCAGGCCCAGCAGACGGATGATTTCAAGCTGCTGTCGCTGCGCGATACTCAGATTTTCAATAGGGGTATCAGGGTCAAGATCGAAGCCAAAACGCTGGACCAGCTGCAGCAGTTCCTGCTCCGCATCGCGCCACTTGGGCAAGAACCTGTCGGAACGGCCAAACACATAATTTTCCAGTACGGTAAATGCCCCCACATCGAGTGGGTCCTGCTGCAACATGCCAATGCCGTATGCCAGCGCGCTTTGCGGGCCGTCATACCGGATATGGTTGTTATCCAGCAAAATTTCACCGCTGTCCGCAGGCTGAAAACCAGAGAGGATTTTCATCAGGGTCGATTTCCCGGCGCCATTTTCGCCGAGAATGCCGACAATTTGCCCTTCACCAAAGGCTGCTGTAATCCCTTTATTGGCGTGGACAGGCCCAAAACGTTTGTGAATGTTGTTGAGTGTGATATTCATTGATCGCAAAAGCAGCGGGGTGCCCTGGTTAGGACACCCCACAGATAATCGGGTTAAGGAGGTTTACTCGCTGGCGCCAGTCATGCCTTCAAGCAGTTGCGGCAGGAACCAGACGTCGAGCACCTCGACAGATTCCCCTTCCGGTGCCAGTTCGGTGCCATCCTGCAGGTTGATTGGACCTTGCCACAGGAAGATGCTGCCTTCATTGGCTGCGTCGGTTGAATAAGTAGCCATTTCCTGATAGAAGCTGTCCAGATCAGCGGATACTTCTTCCGGCAGGCCTTCACCGCGAATAAACCCAATAATCGACGTGTCTGGGCTGTTGATGTCTGACCAGTCGGGCGGCAGCCATTCCCATTCCGCTTCCCACGTACCATCCTTGATTTCCTGAATGGTGTTCAGGTACGCCGGGCCCCAGTTATAGTAAGCCGCACCCAGGCATGCGGGCGGCGTATTGTCATCGATATTGCAGCCATTGATGTTGCCGTAAGGAATGGCAAACACGCGCTCACCTTCGGCCATGCGGGTGCCTGCAACCTGAATGGCTTCCGGCGTATCAATACCGGAGATGATCACATCTGCACCGTTGTCGAAAAATTCGTTGGCCACTTCCACCGGGTCCAGCGTGACACCGGGGATATTGAACCAGAAACCAATCCAGGTAACGGTAAATTCAAGTTCATTGGGGTCCATGCCGCGATAATTCTCGTAGCAATAGCGTGCCCCCAGGTATGAAGAAGCAGCCAAACGCCGGGTTTCGGGGTCAATCAACGCGCCCAGGTAACCGATCTGCCCTGTTTCGGTGGTCAACGCAGCGGCACAACCGGCCAGCATACGCGGGGCTTCCATCAGACCGTTAAAGTTGCTTACGTTCGTGGGTGCATCTTCTGCCAGCGCATTGCTACCGGTAATGTTGACAAATTTTACATCCGGGAAGGCGGCAGCGGCAGCGTCTGTGTCCTGTTCAAAGGATGCAGATGTAGTGAAAATCACCTGCGCACCGCTGTCAACCATTTCAGTGACGACGTCATTCAGGGTGGTTTCCGGAGCATCAGCTTCATTCAGGCTTTCAAACAACAGCATCCTGGCGCCAGGCATTTTTTCTTCAACGTACACGCCAGCTTCGTAATGGGATTGGCTCCAGCCTCGATCGCTCTGGGGGCCAACCAGAATAACGCCAAATACGAATTCTTCATCCTGTGCGCTCACTGTCAGAAGTGAAAGCATCAGAAGTGACAGAACCACCAGGCAAAGAGTTAGTTTTCGATTCATTGCGGCTTCCTCTGTGTATCATGCATTGACTTGCACCAGCACATGAGTTTAACGTCTCATTAAATTCAGGCAAGTGCCAAAAAGCACGAAATATTGCGGGTTGTGATTGTTCACTCAGTCCATGCGAACAGCGGGTCTTACTGTGGAGATTTTTTACAGCGCGGTCATAATTGGTGTGTGATTATATTTGTACAGGAGCTAAATATGGATTTGCAACTGAAAGATAAAGTGGCCGTCATAACGGGTGGAAGTGTCGGGATTGGGCTGGCCGTGGCGGAAGGGTTGGCTGCTGAGGGTGTTCACCTGGCGTTGTGTGCCCGAAATGAAGAACGTGTCCAAGAAAGGGCACACGAGATTGCGGATCAGCATGGGGTTCGTGCGATTGGCGTACAGGCAGACGTTACCGATGCCAGTGCAATCGACGCTTTTGTAGCAAAGGTTCAACAGGAGTTTGGCGGCGCAGACATTCTGATCAACAATGCGGGCACCGGCAGTGAAGAAAAGATCATGGATGCATCGGATGATCGCTGGCAGCATTACTGGGATTTGCACCTGATGGCTGCAGTCCGTTTGTCGCGGCTGATTGCGCCCATGATGAAGCAGCGCGGTGGCGGTGTGATCCTGAATAATGCCTCGATCTGTGCCACGCAGCCGCTGTATTACGAGCCAATCTATAACGTCACCAAGGCGGCGCTGGTGATGTTCTCCAAGTGTCTGGCTGCTGAGATGATCGGGGACAACATTCGGGTAAACGCCGTAAATCCGGGTCTGGTCATGACTCCAGACTGGCAAAAAACAGCCAAAATACTGACTGAGGGCACTGAAACGACATGGGAACAGTATCTCGATAAGATTGCCAAAGATAATGCCCCCATTGGTCGATTTGCAGAACCCTCAGAAATTGCGGATTTGTTTGTGTTTCTTTGTTCCCCACGCGCCAGCTACTGCGTTGGCTCAACGTATTATATTGATGGCGGTTGGCTCAACGTAACCACCTAATCGGCGACATCACGCTTATGCCAGTCCTCGGCAAAGAGATTGAAATGGACTTTTTGCCGGGGATGCGCCTCGATGAAATCTTCATCCAGCGTTACACCTAAGCCCGGCCCATTGGGCAGCGAAAAATAGCCATCAACTACCTCCGGAACGCCGGGTGCTGCATCCTTCACGTGGGAGTCCGCAAAATCGTTAAAATGCTCCTGAATTTTGAAATTGGGTGTACAGGCTGCCAGATGCAAAGCAGCAGCTGTTGAGACTGGCCCGCCGACGTTATGCGGTGCGATCAGCATGTAATACGTTTCTGCCCATGCGGCCAGTTTCTTGGTGTTGAGCAAGCCGCCGAAGTGGGTGATATCAGGCTGAATGATGTCGGCTGCCTGAAGCTCAAAAAGCTCTCGAAATTCATACATGGTATGCATGCGTTCACCGGTAGCAACAGGGATACCCGTAGCGCTGATAGCATCACTGGCTTTTTTCAGCGCCGCAAGATTCTCCGGCGGAACAGGTTCCTCCACCCAGCCCGGTTTGAACGGCGCCAGGTCACGGGCCAGTTCTGCCGCAGTGACCGGGTTAAAACGTCCGTGCATCTCGATCAGAATATCTGTATTCGGTCCGACAGCATCGCGAACTGCTTCGACCATGCTGACAATGTGATTCTTTTCGCTGCGTTCCAGTTCGTAAAAACCTGCGCCAAATGGGTCAAACTTCAGTGCACGATACCCTTTGTCGACCACGCGTTTTGCAGCTGCATGGAATTCTTCAGGTGTTCGCTCGACAGTGTACCAGCCATTGGCGTAGGCCTTGATTTTGTCGCGGACCGCGCCACCTAGGAGGCGGTAAACCGGCTGCCCAAGTGCCTTGCCGATAATATCCCAGCAGGCGATCTCGATGAGTGCGGTTGCAGTCATAATGATCTCGCCAGCACGCCCGAAATCTTCGCGGAACATGCGCTGGACAAGTCGCTCAATCTCAAAGGGGTCGCTCCCGATGACATACCGAGGCGCTGCTTCGGAGAGATAACCCAATACGGCGTCTGTACGATTGAGCACCCGGGCTTCACCAACTCCGCTGATGCCTTCATCCGTATCGACTTTGATGAATGTCAGATTGCGCCAGCGTGTACCGAGGATCATCGGCGTTATTTTTGTGATCTTCATAAAAAAGCCTTTGTTTTGCGAGTTCTATCTCAGCGTAAGTTTAGCCTGTGGTAATTAAATCCGCGATTCATTGTGATAGGAGTAGCAGTAGCGACCATTCAGGTGTAAATTGAATACATAACTCTGCTTTTGAACAAGGCAACATTTTTCATATGCAATTCCTCAGAAGACATCGTAATCACGTGGTTGCTGATATTCTGGCGGGTATTACAGGTGCGGTTGCAGGTGCGCCGCAAGCAATGGGGTTTGCGATTGTAGCGGGCATAAGCCCCTTATATGGCTTGTACACAGCGGTTGTCCCGACTATCGTTGGCGCCTTGACAACGGGATCTGTTTTCATGACCGTTGGGCCGACAAATGCGGTGGCGCTGGTCGCGGGTAGTGTGCTCCTCTCATATGCAGATAACGATCCAATTGGGCATCTGTTTACCCTCACGCTGTTGGTTGGGCTCTTTCAGTTGCTGTTTGCGGTTCTGCGGCTCGATGGATTGATGCGATTCGTATCAAATGCTGTGATGACCGGGTTTGTGACGGGGGCTGCTGTCCTGATTGTACTGGGTCAGCTGTTTCATCTGGTTGGTGTGGATGAGCATGGTGGTGGCAACAGCTTGCTCAAAGTATGGGATTGGGCCAATCAGTTACCACATGCACAGTATCAGACCATGATCGTAGGTGTGTTGTCACTGGTGATTATTTACACACTGCATCATACGCGGCTGCGCGGACTGGCGACACTGATCGCGATGGTGATTACGAGCATCATGGTGCTGGTATTTGACTGGCAGAATGTACCACTGGTTCAGGATATGTCGGTCATTGCGTCGGGCTTACCACAAGTTACTTTGCCCAATTTCGCTTATATTCCTGACTTGGCTGTAGCAGGGCTGGCGGTGGCGCTTCTGGCTTCGCTGCAAGCAGCTGGCATAACGCGCAGTGTGCCGCAGCCAGATGGAAGGGTGGCAAGCGTTCGCCGTGATTTGATGGGTCAGGGTTTGGCGAACATGGGCGGTAGCTTTTTTCAGTGTATGCCAGCAGGTGGTTCGCTGTCCCGTACAGCGGTGAATGTGAGTGCAGGTGGGCGTACGCGTTTATCGAATGTGATTGCGGGCCTGTTGGTGGCGGTAGTCTTGCTGTTTTTGGGTCGCTACATCGAGCGTATTCCACTAGCGGCATTGGCTGCACATCTGGTTATTGCAGCATTTTCGTTAATTCGTTTTGATGTGCTGCGTCTGGTATGGCGTGTTGGTTTTTCTGCGCGTGTAGCGATGGTGGTGACGTTTCTATCGACTCAGTTTCTGTCGCTGGAATATAGCATTTATGTGGGTGTGATTATTTCGTTGCTGCTGTATGTCTATTCCTCGGTTCGGTTTGTCGAGTTGGTGCGGTTGATACCACTGGGTAACGGTCTGTTTCGTGAAGATGTTGTTCCGGGTGTGTTGCCCTCATCAGACCCGGTTATTCTGTCTGTTTCAGGCAATCTATATTTTGCCGCGATCTCTAAACTGGAGGAGTTGTTGCCCTCTCCGGGCGATGCGGACTCCCCTGTTGTGGTTTTGCGATTACGTGATCATCATTTTTTGGGTAGTACGGGCATTCGGTCGCTGGATAATTATGCTCGTTTGCTTGAGTCGCATGGTGGGAAATTGGTGCTTGCGGGTGTTGAGGATGATATTCGGTTACAGTTGGTACGTACGGGTGAGTTAAGGCGGTTTGGGTCAGATAGTGTGTTTTATGCAGGTGATGTCATTTTTGACTCGACTTCTCATGCATATGACTACGCGAAAGAATGGTTACACCAGAAAGATCACTCGCCAGTTAATGGTAATTGAGTACGTATGGCATCCAAAATCATCACCCCGGTGAGGTTGCGCATTGTGTAGCCATATTGCAGATTTTGCGTAGCGAAATTCCCGGCTTCGACAAAATCACCCGGCGGCCAGGACGGATGCACACCGTCTGAGGACAATCCATCATTGGGTAGGCCGGACATCGCCCGGTGGTAATCCAACAAAGGCAACTCATACTCGTTTGCCAATTCGATTATTGTCTTATTGAACGCCGCAACCTGACCCTCGAACCCGCTTCGTTCAGGTATTGTGGTCATCACCGGGATAATCCCCCGAGCGATAGACGTCGACAGAATAAAACGCATGTTGCTTTCAAATTGTGCCTGATCGATTTCAGCGACATCGTTGGTTCCCAGCAGAATAAGCGCAATGGTTGGTTTCACAATACGATACTCGCACACCAGCGGAGGCTCGGCAGGTCTGCACAGCTCAGGGTTGGCACGCGCGGGATCAAGGACACTGTTCGTGGTCCAGCCATTATCTGCCGCCAGCGAAATACGGGAAAAAGCGTTGTCATTACCGATGCGTCGGGCAGAAAAAAACTGAATCGTCGGCTCCAGATAAACAAACCCATGTAAATCATAGGTCCCCCACCCTATCGGGTAAAAGACATAGGTTGCAACGGTCAAACTATCGCCCACTTTTACAAACAGATCCGAGTGATTTCCGAGTTGTTGCCCGCGGTTGAAAATCGCATGGACGGCTTCGGATAAGTCAACAGACCAACCATACGGGCCAGAGGCGCTTGTTGGGGCTGGTTCGGTGGGGAATGCCGTGCTGCGAATAGAATTAGGATCAAGGACGACACGAGACGGAACGGGCATGGTAGTGGATACGGCAGTTGGGTAGTCTGTCACATCATCCATTTGGCTCAGTGCTACGGTAGACACCAGCGTAACGTCAGGTGTGTGCGCAATCGTCGCAGCGCGTGTTGGCTGACTCAGGACTTGACGGATGACCTGCATGGGGGTGGATGTAGGCGATGAACCGGTTTGTGTTGGCTGACAACCACACACCAGCCCCATACCCGCCATGAACACCATCAAAATAAACTTGGTCATCAATCCGCACCCGAGCCGGGACTAACGGCCTGATTTACTTCAGCAACCATACCATTTACAATAAAAGAGAATAGGATAAACGGCTAGCACAAATTTCTGATGTTATTGCGATCTATCTTCACGGTTACGCTTTTTTTGCTGAGCGCCGCGTGCCAAACGCGAATGAGCATGAGTCAATTACCAACCCTCGCAGCGCTGCCCGTTACCCCTATCACTACCGAAACTGCAACCCTGTCGCCAACACCGTTGCCTGCGACCTGGACGCCGACAGATACCCCAACCACAACACCGACCAGCACGCCCACTGTCACCCACACACCGACGATTACACTCACCCCGACCGCCAGCCTGACCGCGACGCCAATGGGTGATGCGCGTGTCTCTGGTGAAAAAGGCGTCAATTTGCGCACGGGACCCAGCACACGTTTTACACCAGCAATTGCATTACTGGAAACAGACCTCGAGTTGATCCTGACCGCACGCACGGCCAATTCTCAGTGGTTCGAAGTGCAGACATTCGATGGGCGTACGGGTTGGGTCTATTCGGACTTGATTGAGCTGCGAATTGATCCAGACAACCTGGCGGTACGTAATATCGCCACCCCAACATCTCCGGCGCCAGCCATTGTGGATATACCGCCAATTGATGACGCACCCCCTGTTGCGGGCAGCATCAGCCAACGAGCTATCCAGATATACCGTCAAGGGATTCAGCGTGGGAATAACCCGGCTGCATTTTCAAAAGTCGGGGATAGCATCACGGCGAATCAGCCGTTTCTGGCCGCCTTCGCATCTGGCAAGTACGATCTGGCGTCATACGGCTACTTGCAATCCACCATCGAGTATTATCAGGCATCATTTGGTCGGACCAGCCTGGCCGCCTCCAACGCGTTTAACGCCGCGGCAGTGCTGTCTTCCATCTGGGCGGACCCCAATGCATGTCAACCAAACGAGTCTCCGCTGGAGTGCGAATTCCGCATTCATCGACCCAGCATCGCCATCATCATGCTCGGTTCGGTCGATATGCAGCTGTACAGCGACACGGAGTTTGAAGCCTACATGACCGATATTGTCCAGCAGACGATGAGCGCGGGCGTCATTCCGGTTCTGACAACCTTCCCTAATCGAGAGGATTTCCACTGGCACGAATCTGTTGTATTCAACGACATCCTTCGACGCATTGCGAGCAATGAACAGATGCCGCTCATCGAACTACGGGACCCTGCTCTGGCGCTGCCCGATAACGGCGTTGGCCCAGATAAGTTCCACCTCTCCCAGAAAGACAGTGATCAAATGATTCTGAATCTTGACGAGCATCAGTGGGGGCTGACATTGCGAGACTTGTTGACCCTTCAGATGCTGGATACGATCCGCCGCAGCGTTGGTTAGCCCGATGAGCAGACTCGCATGCCTGTTGTTCATCGCTGTCCTCTGGCCTGCGGCATGTACAACCAGCTCGCCAGCGCAGACCGTTGAAGCATATCTGCAAGCGATTGTCGACGATCAGCCCGAAAAACTGGCTGACCTTACCTGCGAGGATTGGGAAGCAAATGCACTGACAACAGCCTCATCATTTCGGGGGACAGGCGCACAACTGGAGGATATGACGTGTGTAGCTACCGGCGCAGATGGAGACTATCAGATCGTCACGTGTCAGGGTAGAATTGTCGTGCTTTACCAGGGCGAGGAGCGCACATTTGAACTGGGCAGCTATCGTCTGCTCCAGCAAGATCAGCAGTGGCGCGTTTGTGGTGAAGCATAAGTTCTGTCCGTGATAATCATGGTTCAATATGGGTATCCACTATCTGCTGCTCAGCCTGCTATTGCTCCTGGGTGCATCCTCATTTGAAGCGCCACAGACAACGGCCTATCAAAAAATTTTTGTTCACCGTGGCCCCGGTCACACCTTTCATGACGTCGCCAGCCTGAATCCCGGTCTTCCCGTCAATATCATTGAGCGCAATCGGGTGGGCAACTGGGTACGGGTCACCCGCACAACCGAAGATAATACGGTTGTCCTCGATGGCTGGGTCATGACCGGTTACCTCAACTATGATGGCAACTTTGCGCTGAGTGCAATTCCGGTAAATGAAGCTGTGGCCGACGCCGAGCCTGCCAATGCTCAATATCAGTCAACAGCGGATCTATACGCTGTTCCAGTCATCTCGCAGGTCAGTCGTGCGATGGAAGGTGTTTATCGTTATGGGCAGGCATTGGGCAGACACAGCAATGTGGTCACCAAGGTCGGTGATAGCGTCAGTGCCAACTCCCTCTACCTGAATCCCATGAATCGTTCAGACTACGACCTTGGGCCATACGATTTTCTGGAAGACACCATTCGCTTTTTTGGTCCATCCGTTGCGACCAACAGCGTTGCATCACGCATCGGGATGACCACTTACGTGATCTTTGATCCGCTGTGGGCGGACAAGGAACGCTGCGAACCGGGCGAAACGCCCCTTGCCTGCGAGTATCGCCTGAACCAGCCCAGCATCGCTATGGTTATGTTTGGCCCCAATGATGTTCGTCACATGACCGATGCGGAATTTGCCGAGCAAATGCGACAGATTGTCGAAATCAGCATTGAGCAGGGTGTGATTCCGGTTTTGTCGACGTTCAGTGTCCATCCTGACGATACGCTCTGGTGGCAGTCAATCAACTTTAACTTGCGTCTGAGCGAGATTGCAGCGGAATACGAGGTACCGCTGATCAATTTGTGGGCCGCCGCCCGCGTTCTGCCGGAGTATGGCCTTGATGAAGACGATATTCACATGGCAAACAGCGGTTTTCCGAACCTGAAGTTTTCCACCGGGCATGACGCCTATTATGGTACCAGCTTGCAAAATCTCCTATCAATCCGAATGCTTGATGAAATTCGCCGTACACTCGACTTAGGATAATGACTATGCGAATATTGATGATGGTGGTCGCTTGCGGACTGCTACTGGCAGCATGCGCCTCAGAATCAACCGACCCGGCTGACGTGGTTGAAGGCTATCTGGAAGCCAAAGTCGCCGGGGACTCGCGGGCCATGCAGCAGTTACTTTGCAGCCCCATGGAGGTTGACCTTCAGCGGGAGGCCGCCGCCTTTACCAGCGTCACCGATGTAAGCATCGAAGATATGGCCTGCACCAGTACAGAAGGCAGCGATATTGTCCAGTGTACCGGTCAGATCGTCGCCAATTATGGCGCAGAAGACACGTCATTCCCGCTATCCAGCTACCGCGTGGTACAGGAAGATGGCGAGTGGAAGTGGTGTGGTGAAGCCAGCTAAATGATGCAGCGGTTATTCTCACGTGAAAACTTGCTGGCCGTCGGTCTATGCCTGACGATAATTCTCCTGATTATCGTGACCACCGACTCGTCGCCGCAATGGATCTACCAGGGCTTCTAGTCAGATGACGCTGACGCACATCGCGGTCTTTGGTTTTGCTGCCCTGATCTATAACTGGCTTACCCCTCAGCGCTGGCGCGGTTGGCTGTTGATGATCGGTAGCCTCATCGCGATTTATTGGCTGCAACCTGCCCTGCCCGTCCGCCAGCTCGATTTCGTTCTACCGACAGCAACCTTGCTCATAACGGTGACATGCTGGCTCTTTGTACGGCCAACGGGCGCCATCACAACAGAAGACCGGATCGCGTTAGGCATTACAGCGGGCGTCGTCCTGTGTATTTCCGGTACACGCTATCTCATCCCCGAACTGAGGCTGACCTCACGCCCGCCAGACGTACCAGATGTCCTCCTTGCGCTAATCATCTTTGCTACCATTGTTCTGTTGTTGTGGCGCATCTTACACGGTCGCCAATCCAGCCTAACCATGCTGATCGTGGCGCTGATCCTTATCTTTGTTGGCGCCAAGCAAACATATCTGGCAACCGAACTGAGCCGGGTTTTCCGTCACTGGCAGGGGCAGGACATTCGTCTGGCCAGCCACATCGACATTGGCTGGTTGGGGTTTTCCTATGTCGCCTTCCGCCTGATTCATACCCTGCGTGATCGCCAGACCGGGCAGCTACCACCGCTGACACTCAAAGCCTATTTGACATACATCATCTTTTTTCCATCCTACACAGCCGGCCCCATTGATCGGGTGGAACGCTTCATCCCGGACTATGGCTCGCTGCCCACCTTGACCGCAGCCCGGTTGCTCGACGGCGCAGGACGGATTGTCACCGGCCTGTTCAAAAAGTTTGTGATTGCTGATTCGCTGGCTCTCATCGCGCTGGATGCCACGAATGCATCGCAAGCCACCTCAGCGGGTGGTCTGTGGCTGCTACTGCACATGTATGCTTTCCGGCTGTTCTTCGATTTCAGCGGCTATTCCGATATTGCGATTGGCATCGGCATACTCTATGGAGTGCGCCTGCCGGAAAACTTCAACCGCCCCTACCTGAAAAATAATATCAACGCATTCTGGCAAAGCTGGCACATGACGCTCAGCAACTGGGTTCGTTTTTACGTTTTTTCACCCCTGTCGCGCTGGCTGCTGGGGCGCGCCAATCGCCCCCCTATGATCGCTATCTTGCTCGTCTGCCATTTATCCACCATGATCATTATCGGTTTATGGCATGGTATCACGTGGGCCTTTTTCATCTGGGGCCTGTGGCATGGGATGGGTTTGTTCATCCATAAAATGTGGAGTGATCGAACGCGGAAATGGTACATCCAGCTGCGCAAGCATCCACGCCGCTTGCGGCTATGGCATATCGCCGGGACAATTCTGACGTTCTATTTTGTCCTGCTCGGATGGGTGTGGTTCGCCCTGCCGGACCTCAGCAGCGCACTTCAGGTGATGGGTAGGTTATTCGGCCTATGAATGAGACAGAATCCACCATCAACCGCGCCCTCATATTGCGTATCATCGTCAAGGCATTGGCGCTGTTCATGCTGCTGAACCTGCTTTTTGCACTGTTTCAGCCATTGCCGCTGATTGGCAAGCTCTCGGTCTACAACTGGCTTGTACCCGGCAGAACCCGCCTGCCCTACGGTGAAAACCCCCAGGCTTACAACTTAAGCCTGGATAACCTGGAAGCGATGTTCGCGTCGCATGAAATTGTTCAGCCAAAGGCTGCGAATGAGTATCGTATTGTCTTCATCGGTGATTCAAGTACATGGGGGATATTGCTGAAGCCCGATGAGACGCTTACTGCCAACATCAACGTCGCCGACCTGACGCTCGACAGTGGGCAGCAAATCCGTGCCTATAACCTCGGCCATCCGATCCTGGCGCTTAGCAAGGATTTCCTGATCCTCGATCATGCGCTGGCTTATGAGCCGGATATGATTGTCTGGCTAACAACGCTCCGGTCCTTCCCGCGCAACAAGCAGTTTTTCCCGCCGCTTGTCCAGAACAACAGTCCCGCGATCCACCGTTTATTCAAGCAGTATCAACTGGATTACGACTTATCCGACCCACAGCTGGCAGACCCAACCTTTCTGGAACAGACCATCATCGGTCAACGGCGTCCACTGGCAGATTGGCTGCGGCTACAACTGTATGGTTTCGTGTGGGCAGCCACGGGCATTGATCAGTTTTACCCGGACACGTACGACCTGCGTTCCTCGGACTTTGAAGTCGACATTTCCTGGGATGACTACACAGAGCCTCAGACGTTGACAGGCGATGATCTTGCCTTTGACATCATCGCAGCGGCGCAAGAACGCAGCGGCCGTATACCTGTCTTGCTGGTCAACGAGCCGATCTTTATCAGCGACGGCGAAAACAGCCACCTGCGCTATAATTTCTGGTATCCACGCTGGGCCTATGACAATTATCGGGACACATTCGCGCAAATGGCGGACACCAACAAGTGGCATTATGTCGATCTGTGGGATCGCATCGCAGGGTCAGAATTTACAGACAGCCCGGTTCACCTGACGCCCGAAGGTACAAGCCAGCTTGCCGACATACTTAGCGAAGCCATTTTAACCCTTGCCAACGATGAGGCAGATGAATGACAGAAATACGTGAAACATTGCGAACCTACATCACGAGCGAACTTATTCGGGACGAAAGCTATCCGCTGGCTGATGATGAAGGCATTATTACCGGCGGGTTGATGGACTCCTTCTCGCTGGCCGAACTCGCCGTCTACATTGAGCAGACCTTTGGGGTTTATATCCCCGACACAGACCTGACAGTCGCCAAGATGGACACGCTCAATCAGATTGTGGCCCGTGTTCAACAGGGGTAACCACTTGTGTTGACCATCAGCAATCGCAACCAATATGCGAGCCTGCTGGACGCCGCATCACTGGCGGAGCCATCGGACTCGCTACCGGCAGTCATATTTGTCCAGACCGGGCAAGAGGCGATTCACGTATCCCGTGCTGAGTTTCAGCGCCAGTCCTACGCGGCGGCTGCGGCCATCCAGGCTGAGGGCCTACGACCCGGCGATCTACTCATCATTGCACACGATGACATACTCAAAACGATGTATGCCTTTTGGGGTGCCTTGATCGCGGGCGTTGTGCCGTCGATCTTCCCGACGCTGACCGAAAAACTCGACCCGGATATTTACATGGAGCGCATGGCCCAGCTTGTGTCGCTGTCGGACGTACGTGCCATCTTCACATCCGCAGATTTTGCGCCAACACTGACCGAGCATGTAACCTGTCCAGTTTGGTCAGAATTCGCCATTAGCCAGTTCGCGCCCGGCACTGCTCCTCAACCACAGGGACCAGCGACAGAATCCATTGCGTTTTTACAGCATTCCAGTGGTACAACCGGGTTACAAAAAGGCGTCGCCCTGTCGCATACGGCGGTCCTTAATCAAATCGCCAGTTATAGCGAGGATCTGCAACTCAGCACGACTGATGTTGTCGTCAGCTGGCTGCCCCTTTATCACGACATGGGGCTGATCGCGGGTTTTCTGCTGCCCATTTTCCAGGGTGTTCCGCTGGTTATCATGTCGCCCTTCGACTGGGTCAGCAACCCCGCCCTGCTCTTTAAAGCCATTGATCGTTATGGGGGTACGCTGTGCTGGCTGCCCAATTTTGCCTACAATCACTGCGCCCGCCGCATTCGTTCAGCCGACCTTGAGGGACTATCGCTTCATTCCATGCGCAGCTTTATTAACTGCTCCGAACCGGTACACTACGCCAGTCACAAGCTGTTTCTAGACCGTTTTAATGATTTAGGCGTCACCGATGACAAGCTGGGTGTTAGCTATGCGATGGCCGAAAATGTCTTTGCGGTCACACAGACCCCCACCGGGCAAAGCGCATCGGTGGACTGGATTGACCGGCAAATGCTCATCACCCAGCAGCACGCCAGTCCGCTCCCTGCGGATGACCCAAACGCAGCGCCTCAGGTCTCATGTGGTCCACCAATCACAGGTGTTGATGTTCAGGTGCTCGGCGCGAATGATACCCCGCTGCCCGAACGTACCGTTGGTGAACTCGCCATCAAGAGCAATAGTATGCTCACAGGCTACTACCACCGCGATGACCTCAACCCATTTACAGCGACTGGCTGGTACAAAACTGGCGACATGGGCTATATGGCAGATGGGGAAATCTACGTCATTGGTCGCTCCAAAGACCTCATCATCAACGCCGGGAAAAATATCTATCCGCAGGATATTGAAGCGATTGTTAACACCGTATCGGGTATTCATCCTGGGCGAGCTGTCGTCTTTGGCGTGCCTGACGAAAAAGAAGGCACCGAACTTATCGCCATTGTCGCCGAAGTGGACGCGGATGATGCGGATGAACGCCGCCGGATTTCGCAACAGATTCGCCAGCAGGTTGTTAAACAAAGCATGGCGACAGCCAGTTATGTCCATTTGGTCGAACGCGGATGGTTAATCAAGACATCCAGTGGCAAAATCGCCCGCGCTGCCAACCGCGACAAATGGCTGGCTGAACGCGGCCTTACCAGAGCTTAATTATCGCCCGTGCGGCGACAAAAATATGGAGACAAACATGCCCAAACAAGCTATTCAAACAGATAAATCGCCGATCCCCACCAGCCCATACTCACAGGCACTGCGCGTGGGGGACTTTATCTTTGTTTCTGGCACAACGCCCACGAATCCAGAAACCGGCACCATGCCAGAAACCATCGAGGATCAAACACGGCAGGTTCTGGATAATATCAAAGAGATACTGGAAGCTGGCGGCGCCAGTATGGACGATGTAGTGAAAAGCACCGTTCATCTTAGCGATCTGGAATTCTTCGCCCGTTTTAACAGTGTGTATGCGACCTACTTCAATGAGCCACGCCCGGTCCGCACCACGGTCGGCAGCCAGCTCATGAACATGCTGGTTGAGATTGATGTCGTCGCCTATGTTGGCAAAGATTAATCCACCGGGGCAACCGGCACACTAAAAGTCCAGATTATTGATATTACCGGCAGTAATGATCAGCGGTTCGCCAAGCAGGACATTGCTGCCGTCCATCACAGCAACCGCGCCCAATCGACCAAGCTCTACGGATGTTGCGCCCGGTTCTAATGCGCCGTCTATCGCAGCCCGCATCACATGAATCGCAGCGTAGCCCAGTTCTGCCGGGTCCCACAGCACCGCCGCTTGCACACACCCGTTACTGATATAAGGGCGCATCTCGGTCGGCGTGGCAACACCCACGACAGCCACGCGGTTACAGGCACCATTTTGAGAAATGGCTTCTGCCAACTGTGGGGTCGCAGTGGTGGTCACGCTGATAATGCCGCCGAGGTCCCCGGCATATTCACCGAGCATCAGGGATGCCTGATTGTACGCCAGTACACCATCACTCTGTGTCTCAACCGTTTCCAGCCATTCTAGTTGTGGATAACACTGTGCCGCGTACGCACTCATCTCCGCAATCCAGCGCCCTGCCTGCGGCGAGTCAAAATTGCTGGTGAGGATCGCAAAACCAGTTTCCGGCCCGGCCTGTTCGACCAGGTTATCAACTAACGCTTTTGCCATGGCATTGTAAGCCACGGGCTGAACAAACCACTCACGGGCATTGTTGCGCGTATCCGAGTCGTACCCGATCACATGAATACCAGCATCCAGTGCTGCACGCAAATTGGGCGCAATATTCTCCTGATCGTCAGCTGCGAACAGGATACCGTGTACACCACCAAACATATATTCATCCAGCGCTGCCTGCTGGCTGACGCTGACGACACTTGATGGGCTGGACAGGACTTCCACGTTACCCAGCTCACCCGCCGCCCGTACCATGCCCTGCTCAATGGCGCGATCATAGGCCGGGCTAATGGCCTGCGGAATATTCACAACGACAATACTCTGTCCAACGAGATCAGGCGGATTGGTCGGCTGAGCGCCGTTATATTCCACTGGCTCTGCATCTAAGCCATTTTCAGTATTTTCGCCGGGGCAAGTCAGCGGGTTCACCGGCAAATTATCTCCACCATCCCAGACTGACTGACCACTGACAGGGGCAGTGATGAACAGCAACATAAGACTAAATAACAGCCCGGCAGTGTAAAAATTCGTACGCATCAAGGATTTCCACGCTTTATCCAATGTGTAACATAATTATAATGCTTTTGGGCAATTTAGGGAACAAACGGTATCCTCTGTACGCACCATTACCTTAATAATTGGGGGATTACATCACATGCATAACCCCCGATTTTGCTCCGAGATAACCGATGAGTATAGATATACTGACAATTGGCGAAGCACTGGTCGAAGTGATGCGTACCGGCATCAATCAACCGCTTGACAGGACCGGCCCATTTACCGGCCCCTACCCCAGTGGCGCCCCCTTTATCTTTGCGGCGCAGGCGGCACGACTAGGCATGAAGGTAGCTGCGGTTGGGTCAGTGGGAAATGATGCCTTTGGACGCTGCCTGCTTGATCAACTTGAGCAGGATGGCATTCAATCCACTGGTGTTCAAATACTGAACACCCACACCACCGGCGTTGCCTTTGTCGCCTACAACGGCGACGGTTCCCGCGATTTTGTTTTCCATATCAGCGGCGCCGCTGCCGGGCAGCTTCACCCGGATATGCTCAGCGAATCGCTGTTCGCGCAGTTAAAATGCTTGCATCTCATGGGTTCAACTCTGTCGATCCACAATGCGGCCCGACAAACCGGCTTGCGGGCGCTGGAACTGGCAAAGCGCAACGGCGCAAAATTCTGCTTCGACCCAAACCTGCGCCCACAACTACTGGCAAACCAGCAGGCCAGAATTGCATTTCAGCCCTTTCTGGATGCTGCGGGTATCATTATCCCCACTGCCGAAGAAGCGTGTATTCTGACCGGGCAGGCCAATCTGCCAGATGCGATCGACGCGTTACTGGCCAATAACCCAGACCGAATCATTGTCGTCACGCAAGGGGCAGCCGGTTGCACGGTCTACACGTCGGGTCAGCAAGCGCACGTACCCGGTTTTCAGGTGGAAGAAGTTGATCCAACAGGCGCTGGTGATTGCTTTGACGCGGGGTTCCTGTCGCAGTGGCTATCCGGTGCAACGCCGGTTGAAGCTGCGCGGTTCGCCAACGCATGTGGGGCATTGGCGGTAACAAAACAGGGGCCGATGGCTGGTGCCCGACCCCTGTCAGAAGTACAACACTTTTTGCTCAATCAGCGTTGAGGCTAGGGCCGGGCCGGTGTACCGTCTGGCCAGCGCGTCTGTGTCCACATCTCGATTTCATCTTCACACGGGTATTTCGCTGCCAGTTCTTCATCAATGTCGATACCCAAACCCGGTTTGTCATTTGGGTACATATAGCCGTCACGAACCTCCGGCAGACCAGGGAACATCTCGTATTCCAGTTCGGAAGCGCGGTACCATTCCTGAATGCCAAAATTGGGCGCCCACACATCAAGATGCAGGTTAGCCGCATGACCCACTGGCGACGTATCTCCTGGTCCATGCCACGCGGTTTTCGCGCCGTACATGTTCGCAAACAGGGCGACGTCCCGCGCCGGGGTGATCCCGCCCATCTGGCTGACGTGCATACGAATGAAATCAATCAGCCGTTCCTCGATCAAGGGTTGCCACTCACGCGGGTTGTTAAATAACTCACCCATCGCAATCCGGGTTGAGCACTGCTGGCGGATATGGCGGAAATAGTCAATATCTTCCGGCGCCAGCGAGTCCTCCAGGAAAAATAGATTGTAGGGTTCCACGTCTTTGGCAAACCGCACCGCATCAATCGGCATCAGACGCTCGTGGATGTCATGCAGCAGCTCGACTTCATCGCCCACCGTCTTACGCACATGCGCGATCATTTTGAGCATATTGCGGCAGTATTCCCGCGGGTCATAATATGCGCCATCCGGTGCTCCCTCCGGTTTGGTCATCAGGCTGCTTTTACCGCCATAGCCGCCCATCTGCACCCGGATAAAGCGAAACCCCTGGTCCATGTATTTCTGAACATTCGACGCGACTTCTTCCGGTGATGTGCCATCGGCATGAACGTAGACGGCAGCCGCTTCCCGCACCTTGCCGCCCAGCAGATCGTACACGGGCATCCCGGCCATTTTGCCTTTGATGTCCCACAGGGCCTGATCAATGCCGGAAATCGCGTTATTCAGCACCGGGCCATTGCGCCAGTAACTGTGTACCATCGCCATGCGAAACATCTCTTCAATGCGCGAAACATCCCGCCCCAGCACAAATGGCTTCAGGTGCTTTTCGATGGCAGCGACGACCGCGTGCCAGCGTTGTGTAAACGTGGCACAGCCCAGGCCATACAAACCCGGCTCCGAGGTAATCACTTTCACAATAATCAGATGCGACCGCCCCGGTTGAGTGGCGATCACCTGCACGTCTTTAATAGTAACAGGCATCAAATTTTCCTTTTTTGGCTTTAGCTCCAAAGGCGATCGTTGGATCGCTCTTTATCCCAAATTTCTGTCGGTTCATCAAAATAGACCGGTATGCGCGGATCAAGCTGCGTGCGGCACACGTCTTCGTCGACATCTGTAAAACCCAATCCGGGCGTTTCGGGCACGTCGATATAACCATCACGAATGAGTGGATTGGGCAGCCCTGCGACCATACCACTCCACCACGGTAGATCTACCGAATGATTTTCCAGCACGAGGAAATTCTGGGTCGCCGCGGCGCAATGGACATTTGCCAGTGCCGAAATCGGTGAACCGGCCATGTGCATCGCCATCGCCACGCCATAATCCTGCGCCATATCACCAATTTTCTTGGTTTCCAGGATACCGCCCGATGTCGCCAGGTCCGGATGAATGATCGCCACCCCGCGTGATTCAAGAAGCGGCTTGAAGCCTTCTTTCAGATAAATATCCTCACCGGTACAAATGGGCGTCGTGACAGACTGCGACAGCCGTACATACTGATCCGTAAATTGCCAGGGGATCATATCCTCGTACCACGCCAGCGTAAACTGATCGAGCGCCTGCCCCAACCGGATACAGGATTCCAGACCGATATGGCCGAAGTGATCAACCGCCAGTGGCACTTCGTATCCAATCACCTCGCGCACTGCCCGGACATATTCCACCAGAACTTCAATACCCTTTTCCGTAATCTGAATACCGGTGAAAGGATGCATAACGTCGCGGGATTCGATCATTCCTGGGGGGGCGATGAGCGTGCCGGGGATGTCGCGCAGCAGGCTGATACCGACATCCATCTTGAGGAAACGGAAGCCCATCTCCATGCGCTGCTTCAATAACTGCCCCATTTGGGTACCATCCGCGACACTGGGTGTATCGCAGTAGCACAGCACCTTATCCCGGAATTTACCGCCGGCTAGCATATATGCCGGTACACCATACGCCTTGCCTGCCAGGTCCATCAGCGCCATTTCGATGCCGCAAACCCCACCAGCCTGACGCGCATGATGACCAAACTGCTTAATCTTGCGGAAAACCTTATCCACATTGCACGGGTTTTCACCGATAACGAGCCGCTTCAGCAGCAGGGCAAAGGTTGGTGATGCCCAGTCTCGCACCTCGCCGTAGCCGGAAATCCCCTGATTGGTATCGAGCCGGATGATCGAGCAATCCATCGGCATCCCGGTCAGGTTGGCAATCCGCATATCCGTAATACGCAGTTCCGAAGGTCGCGAATGCGTATTGATATTGTCTTCCGGTCTTGAGATATCGGTCATCTAAAAACTCCTGTCGAATGAGAATTTAATTTAGAATGGCATCCCGCAGCACTTCCGCCGGATGCAGTGCTTGCTGATCCGTGCCGTGTTTGATCTGCTGGCGACAGCTCACCCCGGCAGCAACTACGATAGTCTGTGACCCGGCCTCGCGTACGGCTGGTAGCAAACGGCGCTCCGCCATTTTAATCGAAATATCGTAATGCTCCGCTTCGTAGCCAAACGAACCCGCCATGCCACAGCAGCCCGAATCCACTTCTTTCACAGTATAGTTCGGCGGCAGCGAGAGCAATCTTTTACTGGGAACCGTGCCGACCAGCGCCTTCTGGTGGCAGTGCCCGTGCAGCAAGATTTCCCGCTGGTCCTCAGTAAATTTGACGTTCAACTCCCCTTCATCAGCCAGTTTCACGATAAATTCCTCAAACGTGAACGCATGGTCGGCGACCAGCTGAACATCCGGGTCATCAGGCAGCAGGTACAGGTATTCCTCGCGCAAGGTCAGCAGGCAGCTTGGTTCCAGACCCACAATCGGGATCCCCTGCCGCGCATAAGGAGCCAACTTGTCCACCACATCCTGTGCGGCTGCTCGCGCATCGTCAACCAGCCCCTTCGAGATCATTGGCCTGCCGCAGCACCCATGTCCCGGCAGCGTGATGGCGTAACCCAGCTTTTCCAATACCTCAGTAGCCGCAATAGCAATGTTCGGGTAGTTGTACGTGTTGAAGGTGTCATTAAACAAAACGACTGGTTTTGCTGTCGCCGCTGCCTTATGGGCTTCACGGTGCTTCTCAAACCACTCGGTAAAAGGTTCCCATGCAAAAGTCGGCAGCGTTCGCTTGCTGCTGATTCCCATAAACCGTTCCATCGCATTCCGCACGATCGGATTACGAATGCCCATGTTCGCCAGCGGGGCCAGCACACCGCTGCTAAGGCGGCTGAGCGAAGCAATATGACCGAACATACGGGTGCGCAGCGGCGTCCCATTCGCTTCATGGTATTGTGCCAGAAATTCGACTTTGATCTTCCCCATGTCCACGGCAGACGGGCATTCCGCTTTACAAGCCTTGCAGGACACGCACAAATCCATCACGTCATACATACGCTTGCTGGTAAATTCGCCGGGGGGCAGAACCCCAGCCATCGCCGCCCGTAATGCATTGGCGCGCCCGCGCGTACTGTGCTCCTCGTCACGCGTCACCATAAAGCTGGGGCACATCGTCCCGCCGGTCATCTTGCGACACACACCCATGCCACTGCACATTTCGACGGCTCGATCAAAACCGAGTTCGCCGCTGAAGTCCAGCTTAGGCTGAATGGGGATCACATGGTACGCCTCACCAAATCGCTGGCTGCCTTCCATCGACGGCGCATCCACGACATTGCCGGGGTTCAGGATATTCTCCGGGTCAAATGTGTGCTTGACGTCCTGATACAGGCTGTAAAGCTCTGGCCCAAAGAAACGCTTGTTCAGCCAGCTGCGGGCCTTGCCATCACCGTGTTCGCTCGACAGTGACCCTCCGTAGCCATGCAGCAGATCAACCGAAAAATCGAGGATGTCCGGCATTTTGGCGATTTCGGTAGCGGCTTTGGTGTTGACCAGCGGATGGATGTGGACACAGCCTGCGCTCGCGTGAGCATAGTACGACACTTCGGTGCCGATGCTGTGGCAAAACTCCTCAACCTTGATCACGTATTCCGCCAGATGTTCGACCGGTACTGCCGAATCTTCGATAAACGACAGCGGTTTATGGTCACCCTTAACCCCCATCATCAGGCCAAAAGCCGCCTTGCGCACAAACCACACGTCATCCACATGATCGCGGTCGATAGCCGCAACAATGTTGGTTGCACCGGCGCTTTGCTGCTCCAGATGCCTTTGCAGGCGGTCGATCTTGGCTCTCAGCTCTGCCTCAGATTCACCGTAAAACTCGGTGATCAACACGCAGTTCGGGCTGCCATCGATGATCCGGTTGAGCAACCGGGCATATTCCGGCACGTCCCGGCACAACCGCAAGCCAAGCTGATCAATGAGTTCAACCGTCGTGGGGTCAACCTCCAGCATGACAGGCACTGCCTTAAGGGCGGTGAACAGGTCATCAAAATGGACGACAGCGACCGCTGTGCGGGTGGGTGTTGGCACCAGATTGAGCTTCAGTTCGGTGATCACACCGAGCGTACCTTCACCACCACAAATCAGATTCGCCAGATTAAAGCGTGTGTCGCGTTCGTGATGGAAGTGCACACCTTCCGTAACAAAGCGGTCCAGGTTATAACCCCCGCAGCGCCGCCAATGACGGGGGGTGCCGTTGGCGATAATCGACGCATTATCACGGGTCAGGGCGTCAATCCGCTGGTAAATCTGGCCTTCAAGCCCGGGGCGCTGCTGATGCTGTCGCAGTTCGTCGTCTGAAAGTGGCTTAAAGGTCGTAATCGTCCCATCTGCCAAAATGACGGTTGCTTCCAGAATATGATCCGCCGTCATGCCGTAGACAATCGAATGGCTGCCTGTGGAGTTATTCGAAACAATGCCGCCCATCGCTGCTCGATTACTGCTGGCAGGGTCCGGACCAAATTGCAGATGCATCGGTTTGAGGTGCAGATTCAGCTCATCCAGAACACGGCCCGGTTGCAGCCGTACCCAGTGTTCATCCGTGTTCACCTCAAGGATTTCATCCAAATGGGTCGTGAAATCAATTACCAGTGCTTCATTTACCGCCTGCCCGGCCAGGCTGCTGCCCGCCGTACGCGGCAGAATCGGCATTTTGTGCTTGGCGGCAAGCTCGACAGCGGCATGAACATCATCATTGTTTTTCGGGATCAGGACACCATGCGGCATGATCTGATACATGCTGGCATCCGTACTATACAGCATCTTGCTATACGCGTCCGTCCGGACATCACCGAACGTGCGTGCATCAAGCTCCTGCATGAAGGCTTGAATAGTGGTCTCAGTTAGCATCGTGGCCTCCGGTGTCCATGCTTGTAGCGGCAACGGTAAATACTACCCAGCAAAAACAGGACACACAAATTATATTCGTTTGCGAGGATTTTTCTTGAGCGGCTCAGGCACTAAAAACGCAAATATCAGGGCAGCCAGGATACCTGCGCCAGACAAGGCACCGGCAGCAGCAGGCAGCACCACCAAACCAGCAACCCACCCGACCACCAACGGCGCACCGGTCGCCCCCACATCACCAATCAGACGCCAGACACCCAGGAAGTCACCGCGGGAATCCGGCGGGGCGAGATCAGAACCTAATGTCATCATCGTACCGCTGCTGATGCCATTCCCCAGCCCCATCAGGCCCGAAGCGATGAGCAAACTGGCGAAATCTGTTGAGAAAGCCACCATCACCATAGCGACTGTCTGAATGACGAAACTGGGAACAATGGCGTATTTCCGGCCCAGGTTATCCATAATCCAGCCGGCAGGGTAGAACAACAGCATATCCAGCCCCCACGAAATGCTGATCAGAATGCCGATTGTCTGAGCGTCCAGCCCTAGCACGTCTGCGGCGTAAAGCGGGATGATGACGTTGCGTCCAGCCCGAATCATCTGCGCGAATAATTGCCCGGCACCAGCCACCGCAAACGTCCGTGAGTTTGACTTCACGGTTGACCGCAGGGAGAAATGATGTTGATCTTGTCCTTTCAGATCAATGTCCTGACTGCGCAGTCTCAGGATAACGAGCGTGATAGCAGCCAGGCCTAAAAAGGCAAAGACGAGGAACGGAGCACGCAGGTTGAATGCGGTAGCCACCGAGCCGCCAATCACCGGACCAATCGCGTTACCAATGCGGCCAATACCCCCGTAGGAGGCAATCGCCTTGCCCCGATTGCCGAACTGAACCCCGGCTGCCAGATACATATGGGTCGAGACATTAAACAGGGCGCGCCCCACCCCAAACAAAAACAACAACAAAATCACCAGCAGGACGGTATCTGCCCAATAGAGCATGATCATCGAAAACACAACGATCCCCAGACCAATGACCATGACCTGCTTGTCGCGCATGCGCCGCAACAAAATGCCCGCTGGGATATCCCCCAGCACCGTACCCAGCGCGTCACCTGCCAGAATAATACCGATAATGCCGTACGAAGATGTGAAATCCAGCGCGTACAAAGGCAGGATCGGCTTGATCAGCCCCATGGAGATGCTAAACAACAGCGATGGCAGATAAAAGGCAAACACAAGTGGGTGCCGCAGCACGCTGGCAGCACGTTGGAGGTACACAGGCATGAAGTTGGGCTTTTCTATGAAATAAGTCCAAGTTTACACGAAACATTCGAGTCCACTCAAGGCCATTGGCTAACGGTTGTATGTCTGGTTAAAATAGCCGACACAAAGTTAAGCTTTTTCGAGAATACAATGAACCCATCACGCCGTTTTGCGCTTCTGGCCGAACGCGACATTAATCGCGAGACATTTGTAGACCCCTGGCCTGAGGCAGGTCTGACTGTCACCGATAGCCCCTACGACCCGCAGCCCAGTCTCAAACTGGAACAGGGCCGGGTCATTGAAATGGATGGCAAGGCGCTCGCAGACTTTGACTCCATTGATTGGTTTATTGCGCATCACAGCCTTGACCTCGCAGTTGCCGAAGAGGCCATGCGGACCGATTCACAGTCGATCGCGCGAATGCTGGTGGATATTCAGTACAGCCGTACCGATGTTCATCGTCTTGTTTCCGGCTGCACACCTGCCAAATTGTGCGACATCATCCGTCACATGACCGTGCTGGAAATGATGATGGCGCTGGCTAAAATGCGCATTCGTCGTACACCAGCGAATCAGGCTCATGTCACCAACTGGCGCGAACACCCTGCCCTGCTCGCAGCGGACGCGGCAGAAGCGGCGCGGCGTGGCTTTGCCGAGGTCGAAACCACCGTCCGGGTCGCGCGCAACGCCCCACTCAATGCGCTGGCGATACTCATCGGCACGCAAACCGGACGCGGCGGTGTCCTGACTCAATGTGCTGTCGAAGAGGCGCTTGGCTTGCGGCTTGCGATCAAGGGGCTGACATCGTACGCCGAAACCCTCTCCGTCTATGGCACGGAGCAGGTTTTTGTCGATGGGGACGACACCCCCTGGTCGAAGGCGTTTCTAGCCTCCGCCTATGCCTCACGTGGCATCAAGGTGCGCTTTACATCCGGCACTGGTTCCGAAGCCTTGATGGGCCAGGCCGAGCAAAAATCCATGCTCTATCTCGAAGCGCGGTGTCTGCTGGTCACACGCGGCGCCGGCAGCCAGGGCGTGCAGAACGGATCAATCTCCTGCATTGCGCTTCCCGAAGCTTTGCCTGGTGGAGTGCGGGCCGTGCTGGCTGAAAATCTGCTGGCATCCATGCTCGGTCTCGAAGTCGCGTCGGGCAACGACGCACTCGCCTCTCACTCTGCTATCCGCAAATCAGCCAAGCTGATGCTTCAGTTTATACCCGGCACCGATTTTATTTTCTCTGGCTACAGCGCCGTACCCAAGCGGGATAACCTGTTCGGCGGCGGCAACTTCGATGCTGAAGACTTTGATGATTACAACGTGCTGCAACGGGATATGCAGGTGGATGGCGGCTTACGTCCGATCAGCGAAGCCGAAGCGCTCGAAGTACGCCGTACAGCCGCCAATGCCATGCGTGCCGTCTATGACGAACTTGGGTTTCCCCCCATCACGGATGAAGAGATCGAAGCCGCCGTAACAGCCCATAGCAGCGACGACATGCCAGCCCGCGATCTGGTGGCTGATCTGGCTGCGGCAGATGCATTTCTGGAAAGCGATGTTACGCTGTTGCATATCGTCCAGGCGCTTGAAAAACATGGTTTTACGGAAACTGCGCGTAATGTTCTGGAAATGGGGCGTCAGCGTGTGGCCGGTGACTATCTCCAACCCTCAGCGATTTTTGATCGCAATTTTCAGGTCCAGAGTGCGATCAACGACCCCAACGACTACGCTGGTCCCGGCACAGGCTATCATATGGATGGCGCACGCTGGCAGGAAGTTCAGGCCATACCACAGGCGAAGTCACCGCAGGAATTCATCGAAGCCAATGAAGGGACAGCACTTGAAAACCTTGCCGAGATTGGGCCAGCCGCAGCCGGAACACAGGCTGAAGTTGTCGTCGGCGTCGGCCCGGCATTCGGCACGGCCCTCACCAGCACCATCAACGGCCTGAGTCATGAAGATGTATTGAAGGCCATACTCACCGGCATCGCCCGGACTGGTCTGGTTGCCCGCGTCGTCAAGGTCTATCACAGCTCGGATTGCGCCGCAATCGGGCATGTGGCTGCCCGTCTGAGTGGCAGCGGCATTGGCATTGGGCTGCAATCGCGCGGCACCGCCGTAATCCAGAAGCGTGGTCTGGCCCCATTGAACAATCTCGAACTCTTTCCGCAATCACCCAGCCTGACGCTGGAAACGTACGAAGCCATTGGGGAAAACGCAGCGCGCTATGCCCGCAATCAGCCCACGACGCCTGTATCGGTAAAGATCGACAACAGCGCCCGCCTCCGGCTGATTGTCAAAACCGCCCTGCTCCACCGGCGCGAGACGGATGAAGTCGACCCCAACTGCCCACCCATAGAACTTTACTTTAATTGGGAGCCTGCGTGATGAGCAAATACCCCCTGCTGCAAAACGAGCCGGATTCGCTGTATGCAGGCAGTGGCCGTGCGATCGAGGAAATTACACTGGAGAACGCTGATGAACTAGCGGATGCCGACTTACGTATCAGCGCCGATACCTTGCGCGCCCAGGCGCAGGTTGCCCGTGAGGCCGGGTACACCCAGCTTGCGGCGAACCTCACACGTGCGGCGGAACTGACCGCAGTTCCCAACGATGAACTGTTGAAGATGTACGACTTATTGCGTCCGGGCCGCGCCAGTTATGACACATTGCTTGCCCTGGCTGACAGGCTCGAAACCGTTTACCACGCATCAACAACAAGCCAATTTGTTCGCGAAGCGGCCAACGCCTATCGCAGCCGCGGGTTGCTGCGCCGCGAAGCCTGAATAAACATAAAGGATTATTGAATATGACTGTACTGGAAGGCAAAGTTGCCATCATCACTGGCGCTGCCCAGGGGATTGGCAAAGCAACGGCGCTGCGTTTCGCTCGGCAAGGCGCCCAAGTTGTCCTCGCGGACATCAACGATGAAACCGGGCAAGCCGTCGCCGACGAAATCACTTCAGAGGGGAAAGACGCCTACTTTGTTCGCTGCGATGTCGCGTCGCAAACCGACGTCGACAGCGTCGTCGAACAAGCTGTTGACCGTTTCGGCACCGTTGATGTGCTCGTCAACAATGCTGCGATGGCGATCTACAAGCTGCTGCACGAATATGATCACGCTGAATGGGATCAGGTGATCGCCGTGAACCTGCGCAGCCTGTACCTGACATCACGTCGCTGTATCCCAATCATGACGGAGCACGGCAGCGGCAGCATCATCCATATCGCGTCGGCCCATGCCCGCGTAACCGCACCGGGCAACACCCCCTATGTCGCAACCAAAGGGGCGGTCGTGTCGCTCACCCGCGCAATGGCGCTGGAATGCGCCCCACATGGCATCCGCGTGAACTGCATCTTGCCAGGTGCCATTGCCACCCCGATGCTGATGGAAAACTGGGGCGATGTACCCGAAGATCAGCACCCGCTTGTTCCGCGAATCCCGCTGGGTCGCGTTGGTCAGCCGGACGAGATCGCACGCGTTGTCCAGTTTCTGGCATCGGACGAATCGTCCTACATGACAGGCAGTGATGTGCTGGTAGACGGCGGCATCACCGCCCATTTTGACTAATACCTCAATATTACAGAAAAGGAACTTTATGCACATCGAGAATCTCCCGGAGGCAGTACGCGAACTTACCCGTTTATGGCAGGGGGAACGCGACAACAAGGGCAGACCACTGGTCTCGGATGACCTGCTCGACCGTATGCGACTTGTCACCACCGAAGAAGCATGGGGCGTGCTGCGCAAGCACGGTTATGACCGGCAGTTTGAAGGCAACTGGTTCGTAACTCATCCAGAAAAGATTCTGGTGGGTAGAGCTGTCACGGCGATGATGCTGCCCCACCGACCGGATTTGCATGAGGTGGTTGCCGAACAGGGTCAGCAGGACGGTCGTATTGGTGGGCAGAATTCATGGGCCATCGACACGCTGGAACATGGCGACGTGATGGTCGTAGACATGTTTGGCAAAATCAAGGATGGCACCTTTGTCGGGGACAATCTGTCGACATCATTGCAGGCCCGCACCCGTGCTGGCGCCGTGATCGATGGCGGCATTCGCGATTATCAGGGCATTATGACTCTGGAAGAATGCGTGATCTTCTGCCGCGGCCTGGATCCAACAGCCATTTTGGATACGACGCTGGCCGGTATCAATATCCCGATTCGGATTGCCAACACGACAGTCCTGCCCGGTGATGTCGTACTGGGCACCCCTACAGGTGTCATCTTTATCCCGGCTCATCTTGCGCAGGAAGTCGTCGAACGGTCCGAAGATATCCGCACCCGTGACCGCTTTGGCAAGCAGCGTCTGGATGAAGGCAAGTACACGCCGGGCGAAATTGATCGCGCCTGGGAAGAACACATCGAAGCGGATTACCAGGATTGGCTGAAGCAAAACAGCTAGGCAACAGTAATCCACCAATAACGGACAGGAGACATGCCAAAACGCAGATTCAGTTTACGGCATGTCTTTTTTATGCAAGCGCACATCAGTTCATGCGAAACAGGCTCATGATCAAACTAAACAGGCCTGGGCTTGCTGGCGGGCAAAAAGCAGGCGGCGCCGTAAGGAACGGCGTGTAATCAATATTGCCGGATACAGCGTCCCCACTGCCGGGACCATCCCCGGAGGGGCCGTTCGCTGCCCCCCACCAATCCATTTCTGCGTTGATCGGCGCCGAACCCGGCTCCGTATTCAGATTAACGATGCCACTGCCCATCGGAGATACGTTGTTCACGAGGCAGCTGTTATTGATGGTCAGCGATGCCCCTGTAGCTGCCACCCCACCCCCAAACACCAGCGAGGTATTGTTTGCAACCGCGCTGCCCGTGATCTCGACGACGCCGAAGTCGCTGTTAAACAGGCCACCAGCACTGGTCGCACTATTATCGCTAATCGAGCTGCCGGTGGCGGATATGGCACCATTCGAATTATAAATGCCGCCGCCTGTACTCGCGTTATTATCGCCGATGGTGCTGTCCGTGAGAATCAGCACACTGTTCAGGCCGATATTGAGGATGCCACCCCCACTGGCGGTGGACGCGCTGTTCGACAAAATATCCGAGTTATTTACGGAGACAGCGCCATTCTCGTTATAAATCGCCCCGCCGCTGCGCGCTGCATTCCCCGTAATCAGGCTGTTTACAAGGACCACCGTTCCTGATGCATTATGGATAGCCCCCCCATCAGCGCCACTCAGACTACCACCACTCACAGATACCGTATTCAGCACCAGTTGCCCACCGGCAGTAACGCGGAATATACGAAATGCCGGCGCACTCTGTTCACGAATCAATGCCGCGCCGTTCCCCTGAATCTCGATGGGTGTCGTAATAGCAGGCAGCCCCGTATTCATTGAATCGACCACTGACAGCACATAGGCGCCGGGGGCCAGGCAAATCGTATCTGCCGCAGCGTCCTGATTGGCCTGATTGATGGCAGCGACCAATCCGGCAGGACCGTAAACATCACCTGCTGAAACACTGAAATCGCATCCCTCTGGTGTGCTCGTCGGGGTGAGCGTCGGCGTGTTTGTCGCGGTTGGTGTATTCGTGCTTGTTGGCAAACTGGTTGGTGTAGGTGTCAGGGTTGGGCTTGGGCTGGCCGTAACACTTGGTGTCTGCGTCAGAGTAGGCGTCGCCGTTGCTGTAGCGGTCAAGGTTTGCGACGGCGTTAATGTCGCGGTGGGGGTAGCTGTTGGCGTCAATGTATCCGTTGGGGTCACGGTGCCTGTTGACGTGGCAGTCGCGGTCAGCGTAGGGGTTAGCGTGGAAGTCATTGTTGGACTTTGTGTCGCGGTGGCTGTCGCGGTCGGCGTAAGCGTATTTGTGAGCGTTGCGGTTGGTGTTAAACTCTCGGTGGCTGTCGCTGTATAAGTCAGCGACGGTGTCGCCGTTTCAGTCGCACTGGCAGTTACCGTGGCGGTCTGGGTCTCGGTTGGTGTGGCAGTAAGCGTCTCTGACGGTGTGACCGTTGCAGTTTCAGTAGGCGTGGCCGTTGGGGTCCACGTCAGGGTGGCAGCCGCTGTCGCAGTGAACGTCACGGTTGGCGTAAATGTCGGCGTTTTAGGGGGCTTGGGGGTCGGTGTGCTTGTTGGTGCATGAGTCGGTTCTGGGGTGGATGTTGGCTTCGGCGTTTTACTGGGCCGAAACGGTGGGCAATACCCTTTGATATAGCCGAGGCTGGCGTAGCGATCAAACTCCGCCTTATCAACCTCCAGTTCATGCCAGACGTCCGGGTTGTCGGGCGGGCACAGACAAACAGGTATCTTGATCTCCTCATCGCTTGAGGTTACATTTTCCTGCGTGTCAGATAACCCGTCGATCTCAGGCTGGTCTTGGGCAGGTGGTGCTTCATCACTATTGACTGCACTCTGCACCATCGGGCTTTGAAACAGCATGCTGGATACACAAACCCAGGCAACAATATTCAGTACGCGTTTTATGAAAATATGTTTGGATTGCTGCGTGGATTTCATGAACGGACTATCCATTCGCCGGTACATTCTCGACGTGAATGTAATGGCCGGACTTATTCAAATCAAGCAAAAATCAGTCGAAAAACAAACGATTACGTAACTTTAACACATTTCGTCGAGATTTGACATAACTGCGGTAACAAAAGGCTAGTGTCCCATCTTGGCGAGGATCAGGCAGAGATTGTGGAAGAATTCAGTGGTAAATCGGTAAGAGGCTACCAGATTCAGGAGCGCATTGGCGAAGGCGGGTTTGGCATCGTCTACCGCGCCCACCAACCCATCGTCAAACGTGATGTCGTCATCAAAGCCATCCTCCCGGTTTACGCAAATAACCCGGACTTTATCCGTAGTTTTGAAGCAGAAGCCCAACTCATCGCACGCCTTGAACACCTGCACATCGTGCCGCTGTATGACTACTGGCGCGACCCGGAAGGCGCTTTTCTGGTCATGCGCTGGTTACGCGGCGGCAGCCTGATGCCGGTGCTCAACAAACCCTGGCCGCTGGACATGGCTCTAAAAACCATCGACCAGATTGCCAGTGGACTCGCGGCAGCCCATCAGAAGAACATCATTCATCAGGACATTAAGCCTGCCAATATACTGCTGGATGAGGAAGGCAACGCGTACCTGACCGATTTTGGTCTGGCGAAAGACCTTGAAAAAGGTGTGGATTTATCCGAATCGACCGTCTCCACAAGCGTAAGAGGGTCTCCAGCCTATATTTCGCCAGAGCAGATCAAGCGGAGCACCATCACACCCAAAACAGATATCTACAGCCTGGGTATCGTCATCTACGAAATGTTGTGCGGTCAGCAGCCTTTTGGCGCAGGCAGTGTCATCGAACTGCTGCGGCATCAACTCAGCACCCAGCTTCCGGACTTACAAAAGATACGCCCAGAACTGCCGGACAAGTTGAATATTGTTTTGTGGAAAGCCACCGCCAAAGACCCTGATGTGCGTTACGCGTCAATAGTCGAGATGATGGAAGCACTGCATACGGTCGTTGATGATATGTATGATGCGCAGGCCGATCCGGACACCGCAGGTAATGTATCCAGCCCACCGCCAACCATCACGCGTATCATCGACCTGGATGCTATTGATCTCTTGCTGGCCGGACCACTCAACCCGTACAAGGGCCTGCGTGCATTTCAGGAAGCGGATGCCAGCGATTTCTTTGGCAGGGAATCACTTGTCGACTCCATTCTGAGCCGTTTTACCGACACCGACAATGCTGGCAAATTCGTCGCTGTCGTAGGACCAAGTGGCAGCGGTAAATCGAGCGTAATCCGCGCCGGTGTGATTCCTGCAATCCGCAGTGGGCGTGTTCCCCACTGGAAGCAGTGGTTTATTACAGATATGACTCCTGGAACAAATCCACTGGAGGAACTGAAAAACGCCCTGCTCAAGGTCGCCAGCAAACCGGTCGAGAACCTCACCGATCAGTTGTCCAACTCATCATCCCTGACTCAGACCCTTCAGAATATCCTGCCCAATCATGACACCGGCGTTATTCTGTTTGTTGACCAGTTTGAAGAGCTTTTCACATTAACCACTGACGAGCATACACGGTCCCATTTTTTGACGATGCTCTACGAAACACTCAACGATCCGAACAGTCGACTGCGGCTCATCATTGCCCTGCGTGCTGATTTTTATGATCGTCCTTTGCTCTATGCAGGCTTCGGCGAGCTGATTCGCAAACATACGGAGGTTGTCCTGCCCCTGTCGTCCGCTGAACTGGAGGCAGCCATTGTCAGACCTGCGCAGCAAGCCGGGCTCAGTCTGGAAGAGGGACTGGTTCAACGCATCATTGCCGATATCCGTGACCAACCCGGCGCTTTGCCCCAGCTTCAATTCATGCTGACAGAGCTGTTTGAGCGTCGCGAGAAAAGTCAGCTCACGCGGCATGCGTATGAAACAACCGGCGGCATATCGGGGGCATTGGCCCGGCGGGCAAACCAGCTCTACGATCAGCTGGATGCACAGCATCAATCCGTCGCACAACAGATTTTCCTCCGTTTGGTAAACCTGACTGAAGACATGGACTATACGCGACGCCGGGCGAAACAATCTGAGCTGGTGTCTGCAAATACACAGGAAGCCGTTGTTCAATCGGTCATTGATACGTTTGGCGCATCCCGTCTGCTGACATTTGATCGTGACCCGACTACACGCGAACCGACGATTGAGCTTGCGCATGAGGCCCTGATCCGAAAATGGGATAAGCTTCATGCGTGGCTGGAAGAGAACATTGACAATCTTCGCGCTTTGCAGCAGTTGACGGCAGCAACAACCATGTGGACCAATGCCAACCGGGATACCAGCTTTCTGGCTGAAGGCGCACGCCTTGCACAGTTCGAAGCACTTCCCCGGGCTACCACCCTGGCGCTGGACGACACGGAACAAGCGTATATCGAGGCCAGCATCAGACGACGCACACGTGCCCGCTGGCGAAATCGTATTTTTGTATCGACACTGATTTTGCTTTGCCTGTTATTTGCCTTTGCGACGCTGAATGCGACTATCCAACGCAACGAAGCCGAAAGAGCCCGCGAGGCAGCAGCCTATTCAGAGGCGACCGCCATTGCCGAACAGTCAAGAGCGGATCACGCAGCACAGATCGCACGCTCCCGAGAACTGGCGGCTTCAGCGCTCATGGTTGCCGACAAAGTCGATTTATCCTTGCTGCTTGCCCTGGAATCCTTCAACACCGCCGATACCTTTCAAGCGCGCAACAGCTTGTTAACGCTGCTGCAAAATGTCCCTCGCCTAAATACGATCCTCAGTGGCCCCACAGACTGGATTCGCGACGTTGCCTATAGCCCACATGGTGATCAGATTGCGTCGGCCAGCAGAGATGGCAGTATCCATATATGGGATACCCTGACAAAACAGGAAGCTTATCCACCGCTCACGGGTCATCGGGCATGGGTCAACACGGTTTCTTTTCATCCGGACAGTCCATATCTGGTCAGTGGCGCAGAAGATGGCAGCCTTATCTTGTGGAAAATGGGTCAAGATTCGATCGAGAGCCAGCCGCTAACCGGGCATTCCGACACAGTCTGGTCTGCTGTTTTCAGCCCGGATGGAGACTTTATAGCATCCGCCGGCGCCGGCGGCATATTGCGCCTTTGGGACGCTGAAACGGGCGAACCGGTAGCGACCACACAAGCACACGATGACACCATCTACACGATCGCCTATACCCCGGATGGAACTATATTGGCAACGGGTAGCGCCGATAACTCCATCAGATTGTGGGATAGTCAGACCCTGGACCCGCTCGGCAGTCTGGAAGGCCATACCAACTGGATATTCTCGCTGGCTTTCTCGTCAGATGGCCGCTGGCTGGCGTCCGGCAGTGCCGATAACGCCATCCGTGTATGGGATATGCAAACCCGCCAGCCATTAACAAGGCCCCTTCTGGGTCATACAACCTGGGTACGCTCATTACAGTTCTTGCCGCAATCATCGATGCTTGTTTCCGGTGGAGCTGACGGACTTATACTCCTCTGGGACGCTGCCGGTGGGACCCTGCTCGATGGCTGGCAGACACCTGGTGGCCAGACCATCTGGGATATTGCGATCAGCCCCGATCAGCAAACGGTCGCATCCGGCGGCACAGATGCATCGGTTTACCTGTGGGATCTACAGCCACAACCGGGTCTGGGCCAGATAATCGACCAACAGGACGAGCAAGTGCTGGCGAGCACCAGCGATCATCAGGGCAAATTCATGGCCACAGCGGGGGGATTACAAACCGACTTTTCGATCCATGTTCAGTTGCAGGAAGATCAATCCGAGTTTCAAATACTAAATGGACATACGAATCAGGTCACCGCGCTGGCCTTTCATCCTACAAAGCCCTGGCTGGCATCTGGCAGTCTGGATCAAACGGTCATCATCTGGCATGTGGAAACAGGCGAAATACTGCATACTTTCCAGATACGCGACAGTGTGTTCTCAGTCACGTTCCGCCCGGATGGGCAGGAGATCGCTATAGGGGATAATACCGGAACGGTGTATTTGTGGGCGGTCGCGGAATCGTCCGACTGGCAACAAGAACCAACCTTGCTCACGGGCCATACCGACCGCGTTCTGAGCCTTGCCTATCATCCGGACGGTCAGTTACTGGCGACTGGCAGCCGCGACCGGAGCATTCATTTATTGGATGTCAGCACGGGTGCGCTTGTCGACAATCTCATCGGTCACACCGATGGCGTCCGCAGTGTGGCCTTCAGTCCAGACGGTACACTACTGGCCAGTTCAAGCCGAGATGCGACGATCCGCTTATGGTCAGAGGCAGCTACCGGCTGGCAGCAGTCCGGCGAGCCGCTAACAGGACATGAAAACTGGGTGATGGATGTAAAATTCAGTCCGGATGGCACCATGCTGGCATCGGCCAGCGGCGATCAATCCATTATTCTGTGGGATGTCCAGCAGCGCGCCCCAATAGGCCAACCCTTTGTCGGGCACACAGACTGGGTAAATACGCTGGCATTCAACATCGATGGTAGCCACCTGTATTCCGGTGGACGCGATGGGAACGTGATAGCGTGGGCCACCAGCCTGAGAGCGTGGAAAAATCGCGCCTGCCAAATTGCGAATCGCAACCTGCGCTCCGACGAGCAGCGGCAGTATTTCACAGACCAACCACCCACCCCACTTACAACGTGCCCGGTCCTGAAGGGAAGTTAAATGACTTACTGGAAGCCACTTCTGTTGATTATCGTGCTCATGGCGATCAGCCAGACAACAATGGCACAAACCACCGAACAGCCAAATGACTGCCCGACAGTGGTCCGAACGGCGATTACACTAACGGGCCAGCGATGCGAAGATACGGATCTGAATCAGATTTGCTACGGACATCTGGTGCTGGATGCGCAACCCCGCACAGGCCTCGTCAACTTTGGCTTTGACGAACCGGGCGACATTGTGGATGTCGTCGAGGTTCAGAGCCTGCGCCTGAGCGCCTTTGACGCCGATGCAGGGCGCTGGGGTGTTGTCATGATGCAGATAGAAGCTAAGTTGGCCCAGCAGGCAGACAATAATCCTGAAGTACAGATTCTCCTGTTCGGCGACGCAGAATTGAACGACGCCACCCGATTCTTACCCGGTCAGGCCAATGAACCCGCGATTGTCCGTGCGCAGCCCTCGACCAGCAGCCGCATGCTGACTTCGCTAAGTGCAGACGATGAGATCACTGCGAATGGCCGCCTGCAAGATAATAGCTGGCTTCGCATCAATCTATCCGACCACAACGGATGGGTAAGGTCCGATCTGGTCATACTCGACGGCGACATAGAATCCCTTGCAGCCGTCACGCCAGCCAGCCTGGAAGATGATGTACTGGCCCAATTCGGCCCCATGCAGGCGTTCTACTTTCGCGCAGGGGCTAATGATGCACCATGTGCGCAGGCCCCAAACAGCGGGTTGCTCATTCAAACCCCTGAAGGCGTCGCCGCCATTTCGATCTGGCTGGATGAAGTGGTGATTGAAATGCAGGCGACCGCTTATGTGCAGGCGCAGCCGGACGGCGAACTCACAATAAATGTCCTGGAGGGTGAAGCACGGGTGACCGCCAATGATGACACCCGAACCGTCGTCAGTGGAATGCAGATCAATGTGCCACTCGACAGTGATCTGGCAGCCACAGATGTTCCATCAGACCCTTCGCCGTATGACGTTGAAGTATTGCAATCCCTGCCCCTGGAGCTGCTTGACCGTCCGGTTGATGCCCCTGCACCCCGCGCGGAACCTGCTGGTGTGCCGCTGGCTGGACAATGGAATTTTGCCTGGGATACGGCACAATTAACGTGCCCGGATGGAACCCATGTCCCGTTTGAGAGTACCGGCGCGCCTAGTGCGCTCACCGTCGAAAGTGAATCGCTGACCTGGAATGCGGCCCGCTATACACGGTCCACCCCCGGCATCTACCGCGCAAGTTATGTGGATTCCAGCGGCAATCTTCATCAGGATACGCTTCAGGTTATTGCGGCAGATCGCATCATCGGGGAAAAAGTACTTGATTTGATTAGTCCGGTTTGCACCCTGAATGTGGGCTTTCAACTCCAATTAGCGAGCGTCGCCGGTGTAGAAGAATAAATGCACTGATGAGGGTCACACCTGCCAGTCCAAACAACGCATAGACGAGCCATTGGGACGCACCAGACTTCTGCCCGGTTACAGGCAGCGCACCCGCGCGCAAAAAGCGCATCTCGGCACAACTCGGTGTCCGGTTCAGCTGGCTGGTCAGGCAAGCCCGATTGCGGATTTCATCGCTGCCGAGATCACTTTCGCGCACACGCGTTACCAGCCGAATCGTCACCCTTTCACCGGGGCCGAGGCGGGCCAGACGATAGTCGACACGCTGACCATCAACGGTGACAACACCCTCCGTCGCACTGCCCGATACAACTTGCAGCGTATCCGGCATCTGATCGACAACCCGCACCTGTACCGCAGGCCTATCCGTAGGATTAATCACGCGCAGCGTATAGGTAACGATTGTGCCCGGCCCGGCGACAGGCGGTTCGCCAATCTTGAGGAGATAAGGTTCGTCAATGACAACCAGATGGACACCATCGCTGGTTATGATCGTTTCGCCTGAAGTTGGTGATGTCCCATCCGTACTGATGCCAATATCCACAGCGGACGAAGCCCCGCCACCAATAGTCCCCAACGCGCAGTAGACAACCCCCTCATCCTCGATACACACCGGGGAACCGGGGCGCGATGAAATATAGCGCACACCGGAGCGCAGCGATTCCACCACACGCACATTATTGACGGCAGCGGGGCTATTGTTCTCAACGACTATGCGCACGCCATCGTCAACAACCTCTTTGGTCACGCCCAGATCAGGGGTGATGGTTGGGGTAGCCGTCGCAGTTGGCATCAACGTGGATGTAGCGGTCGGTGTCTGCGTGGCAGAGGGTCGCAAAGTCAGCGTCATGGTCTGCGTCGCGGTCGATGTCAGTGTAACCGACGGGCGTGGCGTCTCGGTTGCCGTTGCAGTCGCAGTAAGCGTGGCCGTGCTTGTCTGAGTAGGAACCGACGTTAAAGAAGCCGTTGCAGTAAAAGTGGCTGTAGAAGTTGCCGTAAGTGCAGGCGGTGTTGGCGAATTCGTCGGCGTCACTGTTGTGGTAGGTTGTGGAACCGGGGTTGACGCTTCCTGTGGTTCAGATGTCGATGGCACCGGCGTATCCGTATCCGGCGCAGGTACTGACACATCAATCGTCAGCGATGACGCATCACTCCCGCCCGGGCCGTTGACCGTCAACGCAACCAGATAATTGCCCGCAGATGCAAATTCATTGCTTGGGTTTGCCACAGTACTTGTGTTGCCATCGCCAAAGTCCCACAGGTAACTATCAATCACGCCTCTCGATTCGTCAGTAAAGTTGACTGTTAACGGTGCTTCACCGGATAAGGGGGCTGCGCTAAAATCTGCGATAGGTGCAGCAAACTCAACCTCCTCACATAACGCCAACTCGGATGTATCGCCGGTAGTGCTATTCGTAGCGGTCGCTGTGACAAAGTCTCCCCCGGTCAGACCACTGAGGTCCGTTGTGAAGATCGCATTACCCGCACCGTTGGTCGTTACATTGATCGTCGTTAGAACGGTTTCGGCTTCTCCATGATCTGTCGGATCGCACTGCGTATTCGAAAAAAATTCGATCACGAATGTGCTGCCAGCCACACTGTTCAATGACCCCGTGACCGTAGTTGTGGTGCCATCAAACAATGCGGAGCCAAACTCCGGGAAATTTTGCAGGCTGTTGGGCCCGGTATCCACATCCCCTGCATCATTGTCGGTCACCCCATCAGGCGTCAGGTCAATACCGAGGCCCATGTTGTTCAGTAGGGTGTTACCAGCAAACGTGTTGCCATTACCAGACTCCATGGAAATACCATCACTGCCGTTTTCGGCAATATGGTTATCACGGATGGTATTCGAGTCGGCGTTCCCGGTCAGAAAAACACCATGATTGACATTGCCACTCGCGTCAAGATTGGCATCCACGCCAACACGATTGTCAGCCAGTGTGTTGCCACTCCCGCCAATAATCTCGACCCCATCACTGGCGTTCGATGCAATGGTGTTGCCAGTTATCTCGTTATCGTCTACACCATCCAGTTTGATTCCATCATCGAGGTTTGGAAGCACACTGGTTCCATTCGCACCGACCCCGATACGATTCGAGGAAACCGTATTATTGCTGGATGTGCCAGTGATCAGCACCCCGCTGCTGCCATTCGCGCCGATGCTATTGTCGGAAATAACCGTGCCATTAGAGTCCTGAATCTCGATACCATTGGCAGCATTGCCAACGCCAAACTGCCCCAAAAGGGCATCAAGGCCAATAAAGTTTCCCGTCAGCGAATTATCATCACTGTTCACGATAATAATGCCGGAACCCGTACTGGCCGCGACCGCATTATCAATCACCTGGTTATCGGTGCCGTTTGCCGCAATTCGGATTCCAGCGTCATCTGCGCTGGTGCCGTTACCCAATCCGGTCAGGCCAGCCCCTGCATCAAGCCCAATGCGGTTGCCTTCGATTGTGTTATTGCTGCTGCCGGAGATGATGATGCCGCCATTGGCATTGCCCGAAATGATGTTCGCTGAAGTCGACGAAGCTCCACCGATCACGTTATAGGAGGAGCCGCTGTTGATCAAGATGCCTGCACCGCCGTTAACCTCGACTGAGGTTCCCACAGCGTCAGTGCCGATCAGATTACCCAGAATGGTATTTGGCGAACTGTCGGAACCGGCATTGGACAACACGATGCCATTCCCGCCATTCAGATGAATGAGGTTGCCTTCCCCCGCCCCATCACCGCCGATCTGAACACCGGTGGTGCTGTCGATGACAATGCCATCACTGGCAAATCCCGTAATCTCAAGCCCGAACACGGTAACGTCATCGCCTTCAATGCGAAGACCATAAGCCAGCGCAGGGTCGTTCGTGTCTGACTGGCTGCCATCCAGCACGATGGCATTGCCACCCGCATCAATCGTTATGTTGCTGCTGATTACAACGGGCAGCTCACCCAGACCACCTGCTTCATTGACATTGATCGTTAAATCACCTGCGAATGTAATGGTATCGCCATCGCCAACCGCTTGTAATGCTGCACGTAATGTACATACGCCGGGGCACGTGCCGGGTCCATCAACATCAGAATTGACCGTCAGGGTTGTTTGCGCACTGAAGGGATCGGCAAACAGGAGCAAGATGAGGAATGTAACGAACCCAAGAATGAAGTTTCTAGGTATCACCCGACTACACGCTAGTTTGAGAGACGACTGGCTGCGAATGTATGAGCTTGTGCCATGTGAATCCAGGCATGCTGCACAGCCCATTATTATTTCATATTCTGCGGCAGTCTGCTAAGTTTCAAACTTCTAATGTATTTATACCGTAAATAAAACGAGAGCATGAATAGCGCCCTCGTTGAACCATCGTCATTCAGTTCGCCGAACGCTAGCGCCCCAACCATCCACCATCAATGTTGATAATCGAACCATGCATATAGTCCGAAGCCGAGGATGCCAGATAGAGTGTCAATCCCTTCAGATCTTCCGGTTGTCCCCAGCGCCCCACAGGAATTCGGCCCAGGATTGCGGCATTACGGGTCGCGTCCGCCTGCAACGCGGCTGTGTTGTCCGTCGCAATATAGCCCGGCGCGATCGCGTTCACGTTGATACCAAGCGGTGCCCATTCGTTGGCGAGGGCTTTGGTTAGTCCGGCCAGTCCACTCTTGGCCGCTGCATAAGCCGGGACAAAGATGCCACCCTGGAACGATAGTAGCGACGCAATCTGAATAATCTTACCCTTACCCTGCCCCTGCATGACTCGCGCCGCTGCCTGCGACAGGTAGAAAGCCGCGTTCAGGTTCACGTTCAGGACCGCGTTCCAGTCGTCTGCCGGGTATTCCATAGCCGGTGATCGCAGGATGATCCCGGCATTGTTGACCAGAATGTCCAACCGGTCAAACTGATCAACAACCTGCTCGACCACCTTGTTCAACTCATCTGGCCCTGCTTGCTGCAAATCAGCCTGGATTGGCAGGAACTGTCTGCCGAGTGTCTCGATTTGCGTCTGCGTGTCCTGATAACGGGTGTTATATAACCCGGCAATATCCGCCCCGGCTTCGGCCAGCGCCACCGCCATCGCCTGCCCCAGACCACGTCCAACACCGGTCACAAGCGCAACCTGACCATCCAGCCGAAACATATCCAGAACTGTCATATCGTTCTCCGTACTGTTATTCGTGTGCAGCGCGATAGTCTGCCAGCAGCTGATCCATGATTCGGGTCGATCTCGCACCGCTGTCGCCCCGGCTTGGGCACCGGCCACGGCCATTTAGCTCATCAACAATCGTCTGAATCAGCGGTTGTTGGACATGAGGCGGATGAGGAATATCAAATGTGGTTGTCTCAGACTGGGTTGTAAGTTCTACAGGCGCTTCCGCAAACGTGGCGTAAGCGACCTTCCCCTCTGTGCCGACAATTTCCGTCCGGTCATATTCCTGAAAGGTCGAGAAACACCAGTCACCGCTGCCCACCACACCGGATTCAAACGCAAAGCTGGCCGCGACATGATCTTCTGCCGGATACGCCCCGGCCTGATTCACCGCATAGCCTCGTGCCGACCGGATCGGGCCAAGCACATAATCCAGAAAATCGAACATGTGCGCGCCCAAGTCGACAAAGTTCCCACCACCAGCGATGGCCGGTTCGACCCGCCATGCCGGAGTTTCACGATTGAGTTGAACCGGGTCGGGCCGTTTATGCAAAGTGATGGTGACACTCCGCACATCGCCGATCACACCGGAATCAATCAGTTCTTTGACTTTTAAAAAGCGTGGCAGCATCCGCCGGTAGTACGCCACAAACAAGGGCACACCTGCTTGCTCACAGGCTTCGATCATGGCCTGACATTCTGCGAAATTCAGCGCCATCGGCTTCTCAACATAGACAGGTTTGCCAGCCGCAGCTGCCAGCAGGGTATATTCTTTATGCGAGCTGGGTGGCGTGGCGACGTAAATCGCGTCTACGTCGCCATCATTCACCAGTGCTTCGGCATTGTCGTACCATTTGGGGACATTATGACGACGCGCATAGTCTTCTGCCAGATGACCCGTACGCCTCATAACGGCCACGAGCTGAGAATTACTTGCCTTCTGAAAACCGGGGCCGCTTTTAACCTCGGTCACGTCGCCAACGCCAATAATGCCCCAACGGATGGTGGACATATCTCACCCCTACATCAGAGGCGTGGCACGCCGGACAAGCTGCAAAGGCACACCCCACGGATCGCGCAGGAAAGCCAGTTTATCGCCCGCTGGCGTCCCGTTGATGTCCCCCTCCGCGGTTGCGCCTGCCGCAATCAGGCGGGCGTGTTCCGCTTCCAGATCGTCAACAGCAAACGCGATATGAAACATGAGCGGATTCATGCCATAATAATCCGGCATCGGCGACGCCGGGTTGTTATAAAACTCAATGACCACACGGTCAGCTTCGTCGACAATAAAGTGCATCTGGTTGGCGTCGTTTGCCGCCCGAACCACACGCATACCCAAATGCTCCACATACCATTGCACCAATTCGACAGGCTTCTCGACATTCAGTGCAAAGTGCTCGATTTTCATTTTGTTCTCCCTGTTTGGTGTTGTTGATGAAATAACAGAAGTGCTTAGTAGCCACGTTTGCGGTCAACAGCGTTGACAAGGGGCTCATTGTCCAGATAGCGTTGCAGATTATGGGCGAACACATCAATCGCCCGGTCCGTATAGTCGCTTCTCGAACCGCCCACATGTGGCGAAATAATCACGTTGGGCATGCCCCACAAGGGGCTGTCCGCAGGCAGTGGTTCCTGCTCAAAAACATCCAGTCCAGCGCCTGCGATGTCACCCTGTTCTAACGCGCTGACCAAAGCCGTCTCATCCACAATGGGGCCACGCCCAAAGTTATAAAAATAAGCAGTTTGTTTCATACTGGCAAATGCCTGTGCATCAATCATATGACGCGTTGCAGGAGTCAGTGGCGCAAGCGCAACCACATGATCGCACTCAGCCAGCATTGCCGTCAGGTCATCGCGCGCATACATCTGTTCCGGAATGCGCATCTCCGGGTCGCCGGTGCCGGGTTCGACGTAGCTTTCCAGCACGCGACGCGTTCCATCGGTGTTGAGTCCCAAAACGCGCATACCCAGCGCATCCGCCTGCCGGGCAATTTCGCCTCCAATCGCACCGTATCCGATGATTCCCAGCGTACTGCCACGCACACCCGGGTTGGCGAACATGCTCTTGGGTGCAGCCGGCCACTGTTTCTGCTGTTTATAATGCCATAATTCCGGCAGCTTGGCGCGAAACGCCAGCATCATCGCCATGGTACGTTCAGCAATTGGCACACCATGAATTCCGCTGGCTGTCGTAATGGCAACGTCACTGTTCCAGATGGGTTGCCCCTGCAAGCGGTCAACACCGGCGGATGTCACCTGAATCCAGTTCAAACTGGGCATCTGCTGCGCATTGTACAAAAATGCGCCGTTACCAAACACGACTTCAGCCGAATCATGTATGGATTGAGAGAGTTCTTCACGCTTTACATCAGGCAGCACGTGAAATTCAAGACGAGACGAAACACGATGTAACCTGTCCATCTGCTCATCTGTGAGAGCCATTGGACAAACAACGATGATAGAGTTCAAATGGATGTCCTTATTCATGGTGCTTGAGAGCGTATGTCACGGAAATTTAACGCATTTTGCAGCATAATCAAAACCACGTGGCTACAATGCTGCGTACCAATTTGAGGAACAATCGATGGAACCTGTCATCAAAACAGTGGGGCTAAGCCGTAACTTTGGCGACCAGCGCGCAGTCAATGAACTAACCCTTGAAATCCACCAGGGCGAGATTTTCGGCTTCCTGGGGCACAACGGTGCCGGAAAAACAACAACTGTACGGCTGCTGAATGGCGTTCTCGCGCCAACCAGCGGGTCAGCGATTGTGCTCGGCATGAAGCCCGACACACAGGGGCATGATCTGCGGCAGCGGACCGGGGTTCTTACCGAAACCCCCGCGCTGGATGAGCGCCTGAGCGGTTACGAGAATCTGGCGATTTACGCCGATTTATACAACGTCCCTCAAAATACGAAAGCCGAACGGATTGCGTATCTGTTGGATGTGTTTGCATTGGCCGATCGTGCTCAGGACAAGGCAGCCGGATATAGCAAAGGGATGAAGCAGCGGCTGGCTCTTGCCCGGTCCATGCTCCACAATCCGGAAATCCTCTTTCTGGACGAGCCAACCGCCGCTCTTGACCCGGTCGGTGCAAGGCAGGTACACGATATGATCCTGCGCCTTAGCCACGAGGAAGGCCGCACCATATTTTTATGCACCCATAATCTGCCAGAGGCCCAGCGGTTGTGTGACCGGATCGGGGTAATGGAGCATGGCCGCCTGATCGCGCTGGGGAAAACTGAAGAACTAGCACACGAGGCCGGGTTGACCGTCGGCCTGGAAATTGAAGTTGCAGAAGAAGATCGCGAAGTCGCTGCGGCCACCTTGCGCACTCATTACCGCAATATCACCATAGATTCGCAGCACAAACAGTTGTCGATTTCAGGCGCAAAACCCAACTTGATACCTGAAATGATCGCCCAACTGGTACAGGCCAATGTCCGCATTTACCGGGTGTCGCCTCAGGACGCCTCATTGGAAGATATCTACTTCGCACTCCACGAGAAAGTGCAGCCATCATGAATAGACGTGTGATATGGGCCATGATACGGCGCGACTTAAAGCTGGTGCTCCGCAGCCGGGCAGTCGTCTTGCCAATGCTGCTCGTCCCCCTGATCCTGATCGTTCTCCTGCCGTTGATATTGGGGCTCACGATGCGAGACGCCGTCCTTTCCAATCCTGACATCGCGGAAATGGTGGCCCTGATGGAACAGATGCCAAGCGGCACGATGGATGCGTTTGGCGATCTTTCGGCGGTCAATCAGGCGTTGATCTACTTCCTGACGTATTTTTTCGCACCGTTGTTTTTGATTTTGCCACTCATGACGGCCAGCGTCATCGCCGCCGACAGCTTTGCCGGTGAAAAAGAGCGCAAGACACTTGAAGCCCTGCTTTATACCCCGACATCGGATCTGGAACTGTACGTCGCCAAAGTGCTATCACCCTGGCTGGCCGCTGTCGTTATCACGCTGCTGTCGCTGGTCGGCTACTCGGTGGTTGTCAACATCGTCGCCGGGCAAATGGTGGGCTACATTTTCTTCCCCAACCTGATGTGGATCGTGCTGGGCGTATGGGTCGCACCCGCAGCAGCCGGGCTTGGTCTGGGGGTGATCGTCATGGTGTCATCGCGCGTCAGTTCGTTTCAGGAAGCCTATCAGTTAGGCAGTGTCATTGTCCTGCCGGTGCTGCTGCTGGTGTTCGGGCAGATCGGCGGTCTGATCTTCTTCAGCGTTCCCTTTGTTTTTGGCGTGGGCCTGGTGATCTGGCTGATTGATCTTGCCATTCTGTGGTTTGGGGCGCGTATCTTCAGGCGCGATACCATACTCAGCCGATTATGACGATTGGTATGGACTGGTGATAGCTGCACGGGTCAATCCGCTTACAATCTGGCCTGCTTACTCAACGTATTGGACAATCATGTTATGGATTCCACGCTGCTTATCATTTTCATTGGCATTTTCATCGGCCTTGTCAAAGGCGGCCTCACCGGCCCAATCGGCGGCGCGGTCATCCTCCCCTTGCTCAGCCAGACCATGAGTGTTCCCCAGGCAGCCGGCATCACCCTTCCCCTGCTCATCGTAGGGGATATTTTTGCCATGCGGTTTTACTGGCGAGAATGGGACATCAGGCTGGTGAAGCTGCTGCTGCCTGCCGCCATCGTCGGCATCGTGATCGGCATCAGTTTACTGGTCGCCCTACCCGACAACGCACTGCGTGTCCTGCTAGGAATCTTCACTATCCTGATTATTATTTACAAGTTCGTGGGCGACACCTTGACCAAGGTCGAATATCAACACAAGAACTGGCATGGCTATCTGGCAGGGTTTGCATCTGGCCTGACTTCTGCGCTGGCGAACCTCGGCGGCCCGCCCATTACCGCTTATCTGCTGTTGCAAAAGCTGAAACCGACGGCCTTTGTCGGAACGATGACCCTTTTCTTTTTCATCGTCAACCTGCTCAAAGTTCCCGGCTTTTTGAGCGCCGGCTTTATCGACATCCCCACGCTGATCAGTATCGCCTGGGTCATCCCGCTGATTCCAGTTGGGGTGTGGATTGGCAGATTCGCGATTGGCAAGATTAACCGCCTGTGGTTTGAACGCGCGATGATGGTCTTGTTATTGTGGGCCAGCGTCAATCTGCTGCTGAGCGGTCTGAGTGGCTAAGCGATGCCGGTCAGAAATTGCAACAAGAGGTGTTGATAGACATCTGGCGCTTCGAGGTGAATCGTGTGACCAGCGCTGGGTACCAGTGCAAGCTGAACACTGGGGATAGCAGCCTGCATTTGACGGGCTATCTCAACAAATTTCGTGTCCAGCTCGCCAGCCATCAATAACGTTGGCATGCCCAAATTTGGCAACTGCCCCCACAAAGGCGGCTGAACGCCGGTTCCCATCCCCCGCAGGCTGTTGGCAAGGCCGCGAGGACTGTTTTGCAGGCGCTGTTCGCGCAGTCGCTGGCGAATCGCATCCGGCAGATTTCGCTGACTGGCAAAGAGCGGAATGCGTTCCCAGTAATCGACAAACGCTTCAATGCCGTCATGTTCAATGCGGTTTGCTAACTGCTCATCCTGCTGCATACGCGCCTGTCGCGCACCCGCATCGGCTAACCCCGGTGAAGTGCTCTCAAGGATAAGCGAACGCACATGCTGTGGGTAATGCAAAGCCAGATATAAGGCCAGCCGCCCCCCCATAGAATAGCCAAGCAGATGGATGGGTTGCGTAAAAACTGCGTCGCAAAGTTTTATTAGATCGTGCGCTGTATGTTCCATGCTATATCGGTTCAGGTCCTCCGGTGCATCGGTCTGACCGTGCCCCATCAAGTCAACACCCATCACCTGAAATTGCGCCGCCAGAACTGGCGTATGTGCCTGCCAGTTGGCCCCCGAACCTGTGAAGCCATGCAGCAGCAGCAGCGGCGCACCACGCCCTGCCAGTTCGTAATGATACCGGACGTTATTCATCTCAATGAATGGCATTACGGTTTACTCGTAAACAGGTCTTTGACGGCTACCCGTTGGACCTTACCGGATGCCGTTTGTGGCAGCGCATTCACGAACAACAATCGACGTGGCAGCTTGTATCCCGCGAGATGTTCACGACAAAAGGCAAGCAGCTCCGCCTCAGATAAACCCGCGTCTGCCAGCACGACTGCGGCGGCAACCTGCTGCCCCCACTCCGGGTCATCAACCCCGACCACACAGACATCCTCCACAGCCGGATGCTGTCGCATAACCTGCTCCACTTCAGCCGGGTAGACATTCTCACCCCCTGTGACGATCAGATCACTGCGGCGCTGCACCACCCACAGATCATCGTCATCATCCAGATAGCCAATATCGCCGGTATGCAGCCAACCATCCCGCAGCACCTGGGCCGTCGATTCCGCGTCGTTGAAATAGCCCCGCATTATGGTCGGCCCGCTGACCACAATTTCGCCATATTCGCCAGCGGTGACAGGCTCGCTATTGTTATTGACTATGCGAATATTCATAAGCAGCAGCGGCTTGCCCACACTGCCGGGTTTATGCAGCGCATCCTGTGGCAGCATCGTTGCTACCTGAGAACACGCTTCCGTCAGGCCGTAGGTTGTCGCTACCGGCAGACTCAATTCCCGACAGCGCGTCAGCAGTTCTGGTGAGGCGGCTGCCCCGCCCAACAAAATCAGGCGCAGCGATTGCGGCCAGTGCGTGCGCGACTCCAAAAGGCGATGCAGCATCGTCGGCACGAGCGAGATCAGCGTGATCGGCTGCGTATCCAACGCATGGTTAATGGCATCCAGATCGAAGCGTTCATGCAAATCAACCGTGATGCCATACAGCACCGCCCGCATGAGAATACTCAGGCCGCCGACGTGATACAGTGGCAGCACGCACAACCAGCGATCATCCGGCGAATGCCCCAACCGGTATGCCGAGGCCATCGCGCTGTAGAAGAAATTGCCGTAGGTCAGCACCGCGCCTTTGGGTTTGCCGCTCGTACCGGACGTATGGATGATGGCAAATGCCGCATCAAGGTCGATGTGCTCTTTAATATGGGGGTTGCGCTGATTCGGTTGTGGCAGACGAGTATTAAACGTGATCACCCTAATACCCGCTCCTCGCAATGCGCGCAGCTGTTCAGCGTCACCGTAAGGCAGCAGCCCGGCTGCGTCGGCTTGCCGCAGTTGAGCAGCCATTTCCGCTATCGTCAAACGTAGATTGAGCGGGACCAGAATCGCGCCAACACGCATCGCTGTGAAAATCTGAACGACAACCAAGGGATGGCTGAAAGCAAGCAGTCCAACCACCTGCCCCGGAACAATCCCGGCAGCGTGCCACTGCTCACTCATCAGAGACACTTGCTCGTGAAGCATCCTGAATGTGAGGGATTGCCCATCAAAGTTCAACGCTGTTTTGTGTGGGGTGGCTTTCGCCCGCGCTTCCAGCCAGTCTTGCATTGAGGCAGCTCCATTGCAAAAAAGAGGGAACCCCTCCCCATTGCGACGCTATTCATGGAAAGGGGCTTGTATGACGGTGAGGCTATGGCCTGCGCGGGAACTTGCTGAAGTCCGGCTTGCGCTTCTCAATAAACGCGTTCTTGCCTTCGCTGCCTTCGTCGGTCATATAGAACAGCATCGTTGCATCACCCGCCAGTACCTGCAACCCGGTCTGACCATCGAGGTCAGCGTTAAAGCCAGCTTTCAGGAAGCGGATTGCAATCGGGCTTTTCTCCAAAATTTCCTGCGCCCACTGCACGCCTTCATCTTCAAGCTTTTCGACGGGGACGACCACATTGACCAACCCCATATCCAGCGCTTCCATCGCGTTATATTTGCGGCACAGATACCAGATCTCACGCGCCTTTTTCTGGCCGACAATACTCGCCAGATAACTTGCCCCAAAGCCACCATCGAAGCTGCCGACGATTGGCCCGGTCTGCCCGAAAATAGCGTTATCCGCCGCAATCGTCAGGTCGCAGATGACGTGCAGCACGTGCCCGCCGCCGATCGCAAACCCGGCCACCAGCGCGATTACCGGCTTGGGCATCGTGCGGATAATACGCTGCAACTCCAGCACATTCAGCCGCGCCACACCCTGATCATCGACATACCCCGCTTCGCCGCGCACCTTCTGGTCACCACCGGCACAAAACGAATACACACCATCTTTAGGCGATGGTCCGTTACCGGTCAGCAGCACCACGCCCACGTCGCTGTCCATCCAGGCATCCTTGAACGCCTCGATCATTTCGTCAATTGTCTTGGGGCGAAACGCATTGCGCACTTCTGGTCGATCAAACGCGATCCGCGCCATGCCATCAGCTTTGTGATAGGTGATGTCCTCGAATTCTTTAACCTGTACCCACTCTGTCATGACGATTTCTCCTTCCGTGTTTCGAATTATTTTCAGCAGACATACCTGTTCAGGGTTGACCGCTGATCAGCTAAAAGGCTAACTGGCTAGAGACCTAACCCGGCAATGCGCTGCTGCACCGCCTCCATGATTTCCTGCCGCCGTTTCAGATCGTGCTGGACATCCGTTCGTACTTCGATCACACGCGACAGCCGGTTGTTCACACTCTCGCTGAATGCCTGCCGGAACGATTCCCGGTCATCGGCACGGACATAATCTAACCCATACATCCTGGCGGTGTGCTCGAATTCCAGCCCGTGCGGCATCACAAACAGATCGGTAAAGGCCGGATCAAAATCCTTGATCGGCAGCCGGTGGAAGATGCCGCCGCCGTCGTTGTTCAGCAGCACTATTGTGATGGGGATGCCGTTACGATGAACTGCCAGCAGACCGTTCATATCGTGATAAAACGTGATGTCGCCGACAATTGCCACCAGCGGCTTGTCCGGTCGCGCGGCCCCGGCCCCCAGCGCCGACGAGATATTGCCATCAATCCCACTGGCCCCCCGATTGGCGTAGACATAGATGCGTTTATCACTCGGCTTGCCGAACTGATCCAGCAGGCGCACCGGCAGGCTGTTGCCGACAAACAGAGTCGATTCCGGCGGAATCAGATCGACCACATCATACACCGCTGCGCCGTCGAAGTAGTCGACAGATTCCATTTTAGAGTCGACAACCTGCCATGTAGCAGCTTCAAGTGCTGCGTACTGTCGGGTAAAGGCTGTTTCACCGCGCCCTATATCCTCCAGCGCCCGCGCCGCGTTGGCAGCAGCCAACGGAAGCAAATCGGTTACCAGATGGTTGTCGTCTGACCATACTCCATCTGGGCTGATGTGGATCACCGCTTTCGCCTGACTCGATACGATCAAATCGTTCAGTGGCTTCGAAATTGGCACGTTACCAAAACGGAGAATAATATCGGGTGCAGGCACGTTACCCGCGTAGAATTCATAGCCTCCGTACATCTGGTGATCATGCCGCACATGCGAGTATGATTCCGCCAGTACAGGATACCCTGTGGCAAGTCCTGCCGCGGCGATCATGCAACCATCCGCAGGGGATAAGCCACCACCACAGATAATAATCCCCCGTTCGTGTTCGCGAACAAGCTGCCTCAGCCACGTTATCTCGTCATTGGCTGCCAACACACGCTGGGTCGCGTGAATCCGGGTATAGTTGCCTTCTCGAGCTTCTGCCCCAACCGGAACTTCTAGCACATCTCCCGCTACTGGAATGGGCTCTAACGGCTTGCGGAAAGGCATGTTGATATGCACCACGCCTTTGCGAATGCCGTTGGCTTTGGCATACGCCCGATTCGCCAGCGTGCGCAGGCTCCGAATCGTCAGGGCGGAGGGGTTGGCTTCCGGCAGCGGCGCATCCACTGACCACAGCGCATAAGCGCCGTACATCTTGATCTGGTCAATCGTCTGGTTCGCCCCGCTGTGGCGCAGCTCCGGCGGACGATCTGCCGTCAGGACAATCAGCGGCACACGCGACATATGCGCCTCGACAATCGCCGGGAAGAAATTCGCTGCCGCCGTGCCGGATGTACATACCAGCGCCACCGGTTCATCACTCGCAAGCGCCAGCCCCAGCGCAAAGAAGGCTGCGCTACGTTCGTCCAGATGGGTATAGATTTTCACCCCACCGTGCCGCGCAAAGGCCAGCGTCAGCGGTGTCGACCGGGACCCCGGCGCGATGCACACCGCTCTTAGCCCGGCACGCGCCAGTTCATCGACAAATACATCGGTCCACAACACATTTCGATTAGACATGGACTTTATCCCTGATCCCCAGCGCATCCAGCATCGGGCGGAACTTCAGCGCCGTTTCGTCCCATTCTTTCTGCGGCACACTGTCGCCCACAATGCCTGCCCCCGCGTACAGCCACACCCGCTTATCCTGACTCACCGCTGAACGAATGGCGACACCGAACATCCCATCAAGATTGGCGTCAATCCAGCCGATCGGCGCGCCATACCACCCGCGCGGCACCGGCTCCGCCTGGCTAATAAAACGGATCGCCAGGTCACGCGGCTTGCCGCCCAGTGCCGGGGTCGGATGCAGTCGTTCAATCACCGGCAGCACGCCCGAATCATCGTTGGTTGTTCCCTCAACCGGCGTGTACAAATGCTGAATGTTGCTCAACTTCAGCACACCGGGCACGTCCGGTATTTGCAGATCGGGTGTCATCGGCTGCAAGCGTTCACGCAGCGCCTCGACCACCAACGCATGTTCATGGCGTTCCTTCGGGTCGGTCAGCAGCGTCTGAGCAAGTGCCTCATCTTCGCGATCATCGCCACCCCGGCGGATCGACCCCGCCAGCCCCATCGTCCGCAGCTGCCGTTGCTGCACACTCGCCAACAGTTCTGGGGTGGCGCCATAAAATGCATGATGGGGACGCGGCTCGAACAAAAAACGGTAGCAATCCGGATAATGCTCGCCCAGATAATCGAGCGCCCGTTCAATAGCCACGTTCTGCTCAAACCGGATTTCCGCAACCCTCGACAGCACCACCTTTTGCAGTTCAGTCGACTGGATACGCTGTGTTGCATCAGTGATGTTTTGCGCCCAAACCGCATAGGGCATGGGATAATTCACTTCAATGGGTTTTGGACTCGTGTCCGTGTCAGCCAACCGGGCCTGAGCCGCCAGCAGTTGATCGCCGCGCAGCGCCAGCGCCTCTCGCAATTCCGGAATAATGCTGTCCGGGTCTTCATCCGCCGGGATATGCACATTCATCGTCAACCACGCCGCACCCCCCTGCTGCTGCAGTTGATAATGCGGCAGCACAAAGTAGGCCGGTGCATAGATCGTCCAGGTGTTATCCGGTACAAAGTCATCCTGAAACGAAAAACCCCCGAACAGGCGTGGCCCCACCCGCGACGAAACATCATTCACGATCATCGAACCGGCAAATAATCGTTCGGCCTGCCGCTGGATGGTTTCAAACCGGTCCTCCCCCCAGGCGATCAATTCAGCGGCCACGCCAAAACCGGCCAATGCATAGCTATCGCGCTGGTTCTCCCAGAAGAACCGTTCTTCACCGCGTGCCAGACGGATCAATGCCCGCGCTGTCAGCCCGGCACATGGCTGGCTGATGCTGATAAGCCGCCCATTTGGGTTCAGAACTGGCTGATCGAATAAAGATGTCTTACTGGTCATAGCCCACGCTCTTTAGCAGCATCGGCAGCAATGCATCCAGAATACGCTCAGAAGTGGGTTCACCGGTATACACCCATCGGATGACGACGCCATAGATGGCCCCCATCCAGGCGTGCGATACGACTTCGGTATCTACCGGCGCAATATCGCCCACCGCAACCGCTTCATCCAGATAGGTCCGAATCAGACCCGCAAAGCGGTCATTGACCTCCATGCGTTTCTTTTCAAACGCGCTGCCCAAACCGACCGCCTGTACCAGCAGCAGCTTGGCCGGACGGCGATATTTGCCGAACGTATCCAGACACGCCACCAGAGCCGCCCGCACCCGGTTGATGCCTTCATCTTCCTGGACAATCGATTCGGTTACTCGCCGCTCCAGCAAATCCGCAAACTGATCGACCAGCGCCAGAAACAAGCGTTCCTTGTTCGGGAAGTGGAAATAGATTGCCCCTTTAGAGGTGCCAGATTCTACAGCAATCTCGTCAAGGCGTGTATCGTGATAGCCTTTCCCCGCAAACTTATCGAGCGCCGCATCAAGAATGCGCTCGCGCGTCGCATCCGGGTCACGCCCGGTAGTTTCCGTCTTCATCCGTCCTGTCCAATCTACAAACCGACTGGTCAGTCTGTAGTTTAGCATAGTTTTCCTGCGCATACATCCAGCAGCCGATGATTCTCATGATTTTCATAAGTTCCTGAAAGTTATGAATGGCACAACAATGGTTGCAAATTTCTATAGATTTGTGTATCTTCTGGTAAGTTTTCCAATGACAATTTACAGGTTTACCGGATGATGAGACCACGTCACACCAATGGGTCCAGTGAACAGGATCGCTCCTCCAAGCTGACCAAACGCCAGTACGTGCGCTTTGCCTTTTATAAAGTTGACCCGGCCTGGCGCAGACTGCCACCCGACAAACAGGCCGAGCACAAGCGCGAACTACGCGACACTATCGAAGGCTTTAACAAGCGTATGCTGCTGCGCCCCTACAGTCTGATGGGCACACGCGCCGATGCTGAACTGCTGCTATGGCAGATTGCCGAATCGCCAATACCCTTTCAGGAGCTGGCCACCGCTATCATCAATACGCGCATGGGGGCCTATCTGGAGCTGGTCTATTCCTATTTTTCACAAACCAAGCGCTCCATCTACCAGATACGCGATAATCCTGAAGAAGATGAAGAACGGCTGGTTATTCAGCCGACTGAAGCCAAATATCTGTTCGTCTACCCATTCATCAAGACCCGTGACTGGTACCAACTCTCGCTTCACGCGCGTCAGGGCATCATGGACGAGCATATCGTCGTCGGGCGCGAGTATCCATCCGTGAAGCTGAACACCACCTACTCCTTTGGCATTGATGATTATGAGTTCATCGTCGCCTTCGAGACCGACGAACCATCCGACTTTCTGGATCTGGTGCAGCGCCTGCGCGAGACTGAATCGAGCCGCTATACCCTGCAAGACACCCCCCTATTCACCTGCATCAATATGCGGCTGATTGAAGCCCTTGATGCACTGGGCGGGCCAGCAGTGGCAGAACCCGTCACCCACGAAGAACAAACGGAAGCCTGGACAGAAGTCGAACCACTCAGCGAGTTTGAGCCGGGCTCAACGCGGGTCGTTTATCTGGATGGCAAGCAAATTGCTCTGTTCAACATTGATGGCAATCTTTACGCCCTGAGCAACCGATGCACCCATGCTCGTGGACCACTCAGCGAAGGCGAAATTGAGGTGAGCCATGATGCTTGCACCGTTACGTGCCCCTGGCACTATGCCAAGTTTGACCTTGCCTCCGGGCAGGTTGTCGACGGTATAGCCAGCGCGCCCGTCGAAGCCTATCAGGTGGAAGTGCGGGACGGCGTCATCTGGGTCGGCACACAGCCCGCCGTTACAGAACCCGCCGGTTGAAACGGCAGCCATTGATGATGATGAACCTTGACTACAAAAGCCCTCAGGACGCGGCACAAAATCAGTTTGATGATGAAGCACGCACCTATGACGCCTTGCTGATCGTCTCATTTGGCGGCCCGGAAGGCATGGATGATGTGATCCCGTTTATGGAGAACGTACTGCGGGGGCGCAATATCCCGCGTGCCCGGTTGGAAGAAGTGGGCGAACACTACCGCCTGTTCGGGGGTGTCAGCCCGCTCAACGAACAGAATCGGGCGCTGATTGCCGCGCTTGAAAAGGAACTGAAAGCCAACGGACCGGACCTGCCTATTTACTGGGGGAACCGAAACTGGCAGCCCTATCTCACCGACACGGTGCGTCAGATGGCTGCCGATGGTGTCAAGCGCGCTCTGGCGCTGTTCACCACAGCTTACAGCAGTTACTCAAGCTGCCGCCAGTATCGCGAGGACATTCTACGTGCCCAGGCAGAGGTAGGCCCTACCGCACCGGAGATTGACAAAATTCGTGCGTTTTATAATCATCCGGGTTTTGTCGAACCTAACGTCGAGAATTTGCAGGAAGCGTTGGAACAGATACCCGCTGAACGGCGCACCCATGCACATATCGCCTTCACCGCGCACAGCCTGCCCCAGCGCATGGCCGACAATTGCGCCTATGAAGCCCAGCTTCAGGAAGTCTGCCGGCTGGTCGCCCGTGCAACAAAGCATGACCACTGGAAACTGGTTTATCAGAGCCGCAGCGGACCACCTCATCAACCCTGGCTGGAACCAGATATTGTCGATCATCTTGAACAGATCAAGGCTGAAGGCACGACGGATGTGATCGTCATGCCCATCGGCTTCATCTCTGACCACATGGAAGTCATGTATGATCTGGATACCGAGGCCGCCCAGGCCGCCCGCAAACTCGGCCTGAATATGGTTCGTGCGGCAACGGTTGGCACTCATCCGCAGTTTATCAGCATGATTCGCGAATTGATACTTGAGCGAACCCAGGCCAACCCTGTTCGGCAGGCCCTTGGCGAACGCGGTCCAAACCACGACATATGCGGCGCAGGGTGCTGCCTGCCCGCCTGATACAACACCATGATGCGGTCAGGCCCATACTGGCCGCAATCCCCCTCTTGTTATACGCTACCTTGACAATACCGCCGTTTCAACCTGGCTATAACTGGTGAATAGCACATGATACGGGTATAGTCCATTATGATTCACCGTTCCCACAATCTCGATATCTTGATCAGGCAGAAGATTTTGCGAGAAGCAAAGCATGAGTGACCTGTTGAAAATTACGACACTTGGCGGCCTTAGCTTGCAATGCTCAGGGGAACCGATCCGTGGCTTCGTTTCGCGCAAAGTCGATGCGCTGCTGGTCTATCTGGCAGCGAACCCGCGCGAGCACCCACGCGAGGTGCTGGGCGAAATGCTTTGGGATGATTTGCCCCAGAACCGCACGATGTCGTACTTGCGTACAGCGCTCTCCAGCCTGCAACAGCAGCTGTCACCCTATCTGATCGTGACACGTCAGACAATCTCGATTGATCCGGAAAGTAATTACTGGCTGGATATCCAGGAGCTGGAATCGGTGATGGATGCCAGTGACGCCGAGTGGGAACAGCGTAACGGGTTTTCGCGCTTGACTGCCAAGAACCTGGAACAGGCTATCAATCTGTATCAGGGGACCTTCCTTGAAGGCTTCCATATCCGCGATGCCAGGGGCTTTGAGGGGTGGATGATCCTGGAGCAGGAACGCCTGCGCAACCGGACACTCGAAGCCATGTACCGCCTCGGTGAATATTACCTGGAGCGCGCTCAACACAGCACGGGTATCGCCACCATGACCCGGATGCTGCAACTCGACCCCCTGTCGGAACAGGCGCATCGCCTCCTGATGCAGATGTTGGCACAAAGCGGGCAGCGGAGCGCCGCTATCGCCCAGTTCGAACATGGTCGCCAAATTCTCGAAGACGAACTCGGTGTCGAACCTGAACAGGAAACGATTGAACTATACGAAAAGATCCTGGCAGGTGAAGTCAGTACCGAAACCCCGTCATCCACACCGCATAATCTGCCCACCCCGGTCACGCCTTTCATAGATCGTCCGACCGAGCTTCGACAGATCACCGAGCAACTGGACCGGGTCGAATGTCGACTGCTCACGATTGTCGGTACAGGCGGCATCGGCAAGACCCGGTTAGCGGTTGAAGCGGCCCACCAACTCCTGCCAGACTATCCACAGGGGATATACTTTGTTTCATGCGCGCCGCTGGATCGTGCCCAGGCAGTCATTCGAGCCATCGCCAACACCCTGAATATCAGTGCCAAGGGCGATAGCCCCCTGCTTGACGAACTCATTCACTACCTGCGCAATCAGGAAATCCTGCTCATCCTGGACAACTTTGAACACCTGGTTGACGGCGCGGATATTCTTAGCCAGCTTCTTGACGGCACACCGGGCCTCAAATTGCTGGTGACATCGCGCGAACGCCTTAACCTTCAGGAAGAATGGTTGTATCAGGTCGAAGCCCTTAGCTGTCCGGAATCCCTCAAAGACCCTAACGCATTGCGCTATCCATCAATCAAACTGTTTGTTCAATCTGTGCAGCGCGTCCAGCCAGATTTTGACGCTGAGGCAGAAGTACAGCCCATTATCCAGATTTGTCAGCTGGTCGATGGCATGCCGCTTGCCATCGAACTGGCCGCGTCATGGGCGCGGGTGATGACCTGTGACCAGATTGTTGACGAAATTACCCAGAGCCTCGACTTTTTGAGCACTACCCTGCGGAACATACCGGAACGCCATCGCAGTTTGCGGGCCGTCTTCGACTCATCCTGGCACATGCTTGAAGATGAAGAACAGCGCGTTCTGCGTCAGCTTTCCATTTTTCGGGGTGGATTCCACCCGGATGCAGCCCGCAAAGTGACGGCTGTGTCACTGCTAACCCTGTCCGGCCTGGTGGACAAATCCCTGCTCACGCTGGTAAATGGCCGTTATCAGATCCATGAACTGTTGCGCCAATATGCGCATCGTAAGCTGGCTGACAATTCAGAAGAGCTCCGTGCCGTGCGGGCCGCACACAGCATCTACTTCGCCGGATACATGGAGGCGCGCGAAACCCGCCTGACGAACAACCGGACCGACAGCACCTACAGCGAAGTCATTCAGGAAGTTGACAATGTGGTGGCGGGCTGGCAGTTTGCCCTCGAAAACAGCGATCATGAAACCATTGGCCGTTTCATGCGCCCGATCTACCGGCTGCTCGATATTCAGAGCCGGTATCTGGATGGTGAGCAAATTTTTAAATCCGCCGCAGAACGGTTGGGTGCCAGCCTGGATGGTGGCAACAATGTGATTCAGGCGCGTGCCCTGCTGCTACGAGCCTCCTGTCTGCAAACCATCGCCCGCTATGACGAAGCAGAACACCTTGTTAATGTTGCGCTGCCCACCTTCAGGTCGCACGAATCACCGTGGGAGCTGCGCATTGCCCTGGCTAGTCTGGGGGCAATTGTCTATGCCCGTGGGGAGTACCGTCAGGCCCAGGCCCTGTTCGAAGAGGCTTATGCACTTATCCGAAAAACGGGCGGCGATCCTGTGATCATGCTCCTGCGCCTCAGCGATATTGCGACCGTATTGGGTGAGTATCAACGTGCGCGTTCTATCCTTGAAGATGCCCTGAACTTTTTGAAAGACAGCAGCGGCAAACAAAGCCAGATGCGCTTTTTGCTCACCTTGGGTGATATCAACCTGAAACTTGGTGACTTCGATGAAGCCCGCAAGAATTTTGAAGAGGCAAGGCAGATCAGCATTGATTTGGAAGCCACCAACAGCGGCGCGGTTGCTTATGTCAGTCTGGCCCGGACCGCATTTGCGGTGGGCAATTACGAAGAAGCGGCAGAGCTCTGTCGACAAAGCATCAGTATGTTCGAAACTATCCACAACAAATGGGGCCGGGCCTTCGCCCTGCTGCACCTCGGCAAGATCAATCACAAACTTGGCAACCACGCCGAAGCCAAGCACCAATACCGAACCGGGCTGGAAATTGCGGATGAAGTCGGCAGCCCCTGGTTGACGTCGGCCACCATGCGCCAGCTTGCGCAGGTGAATAGGCTGCTTGGCAACGAAGCCGAAGCGCGCAAAAACCTCCTTGATTCGTTACGGATTGCCCTCGAAATCAAAGCGCTCCCCCTGGCGATGGATGCCATCGCTGGTATCGCAGATATCCAGGCCCAGGAATACCCGGAACAGGCCGCCAGAAGCGCAGCATTTGTCGTGAACCAGCCCGTCAGCGAGTTTGAAACACGGCAGGCAGCGCAGCGCACGCTCGACAACACCGCTACCCATCTGCCCCCTGACATGCTCGATCACATCCAGGCTGAAATAAGCGGCCAATCGATTGAGGATATGGCCCATGCCTTATTGGAAAATTCGGCTAACTGAGTGGGTTTTCGATGAATAATGTACCAGACAGATAACTTTTCTGATTTCAGTCCTGATCAAAACAATCGACCGTTAACTTCCCCATTCCGGCAAGCCATGCACCTTTTCATTCCCCAAAAGCACGCCTCAAATGGGCAGTTCAGCATTAACAGCGTATGGATTACCAGTTACCGTGTGACATCTGACAGGAAATATCGGTTAAGTTTTTGAAAACGATAACAATCATGGTATTTCAACTGTGGGGCTTTCCATACCACAAGCTACGCATTTCTTATTCTCTCGCAGCACACCACCCTGCGGAGGCCCGTATTTGATGTCGTCCAACATCGAGCGCATCATTCGTCAGGCGCAGCAGGGCAAATCCGAAGCCATCTCAACGCTGTACGAAATGCATGCGGACGCAATCTACCGGTATATCTTCTACCGTGTGCCAACTACCGAGGACGCCGAAGACCTGACTGCCGAGGTTTTCCTGCGCATGGTCGAAGGCCTGCCGCAATACAACTACAAGGGTATTCCATTCGAGGCCTGGCTGTATCGCATCTCCGCCGCGCGCATTGCAGACTTCTACCGACGGACCAAGCGACGTCCACAAACCGAACTGAGCGACATGCTAAGGGATCAGGAAGCGCTGCCCGAAGAACAGATCCAGCAAAACGAAGAGATCGAAACCCTCCGCCAGGCGCTCCAGCAGTTTAGCGACGAAGAGCAGACCATCTTGATCCTGCGTTTTCTGGAACGAAAAAGCCACAAGGAGGTCGGCAGCATTCTGGGAAAGACGGCCAATGCGGTCAAGGCGGCCCAGCATCGCGCGTTAATACAACTGGCTGCCATCCTGGGTTCCGAAGAAAAAGCCCGCCACTATCTGCGAGGCGACCATGACGAAGTTTAAACATACACCAGACTCGCTCGCAGATAAGCTTGATCAGGCGCTGACACAGGGCGACCCTCAACAGCACGCCAGTGAAGGTGATCCTTTGGTCGATGCTGCCATGCGCATGGCGAACGCGCCAAAGCCGCAACTGTCGGCTGATGCAAAAGCAAGAATCCTGGAGCAGATTCAGCAGCACGCCCCTGCACCCACCGTTCATCGTTACAATTTTCAGCCCTTACTCAGATGGGCGGTCGCCGCAGCGATAATCCTGGTGCTGCTGCTCGTTCCAACAGCGCAGGTTACGCTTGCCAGCGTGCCCGGCGATGTGCTTTACCCGGCCAAGAAGCTGATTGAAACGATAGAGACCACCCTTGCCACAACGCCAGAAACGCAGGCGGCGCTGCTTGTTCAGCATGCCCAGCGGCGCAGCGATGAAGCCGCAGTACTCTTCGGGCGCGGTCAATGGAATGCAGACTTGATTCGCGCGGCCTATGAAAACATGGGTCAGGCTGCATCCATTGTGAGTATGAAACCAAGCTTTGACAGCAACCTGAAGAACAGCCTGCAACTACAAACTCTGGCCATAAACTCGGCCATGAATAACCTGCTGATTGTCGCCAGCCAGCCGGGTCAACCATTGGCCGCCACCGTCGTGCCGCTGATAAGTGAAATTGCCCCCACGCAGAATAGCGGCATGCTGTTATTACCATCAACGGTCACCCCTTCACGCACGCTCACCGAGACCGCATCGCCGGCTTTTACGGAAACCCCTACCGCTGTACCCGCAACGGAAACAACGGCAACCCTTGCACCGTCGTCAACTGCGCTGCCAACCGCAACCCAGCTACCGACCATCATGCCGCCAACCCCGACAGCGACAATCATCGTGAATCTGATTATCGAGGGGCCTGTCGAGGCAATCAATGGCAACATTGTGACTATTTATGGTTTCGACGTGACATTCGATCCGAATGATCCGATTCTTCTCGTACTTCAGGTCGGGGACTGGATTCTTGTCAACGGAAATATCGCAGAAACGGTCGATAGCACGGTCACGATTACCAGCGTCGAAGCCGAATCCGCCGACTCAAATATTGCCATCAGCGAGGACGGAGCCACAATCTGGCGTGATTCCGGGAGTTGCGGCAATCCCCCACCCCCCTGGGCACCCGCTCATGGGTGGCGTGCACGCTGCGAAAACCCAGGCAGCAGCGCCTCAAACGCAGGCAACAACAATCCTGGCAACGGCAACGCTGGTAACAACAATCCCAACAACGGGAACAATGGAAACAACGGCAAGAATGGGAATAATGGCAACAACGGCAAGAATGGGAATAATGGCAACAACGGTCGTGGCAACGGTGCGGCCAACGACGATGATGACTAACAATCTCGCATAGCCGCCTAGCAGAACACTTATCCCAAACAATGGTGCTAAGCGGGAAATACATTGGGATACTTGCGATATATATCCCAAATTTGGGATATATGAGCTTATGCTAGCGTGTCAGATTAGGTCTAGCGCACAGCACGTGCCATCGATTCAAGTAATTCTGAGACAGTGATGTGTTCAAAATTCGGGATGTGGAGGTGTGCGCCCTGCGTCAGATTCTGGTTGCCAACGCCGACCACACCCATACCCGCAACCCGAGCAGCTTCCACCCCCGCCGATGAATCCTCGAATACGATCGTATGCACCGGGCGCGTACGCAGCGCCCCCGCAGCCCATACAAAAATATCCGGCGCTGGTTTTGACCGGCTGACGGTACTACCATCAGCAACCACGTCCATGTATGGCAGAATGCCGGTCCGTTCCAGTACGGGAATAGCACTCATACTTGATGAAGCGACAGCCAGCTTTAATTGGGCCGCTGTTGCCGCCTGAATAAACGACCAGACGCCGGGTAAAAGGTCATCCCGGGTCATCCGCTGAAGGTCTTCAAGATAATAGGAATCCTTCAAGACCATCAGCCGATCGAGTTCAGCCGCATCACATGCCAGATCTTCCCCGGCCAGCTCAAGCAGACAATCCCGGCGTTGACGCCCGCGAAAGCGGTTCATCATCGCCCGGTCAAAGGGAACATCAAGGATGTCGGCGATACGCTGCCACGCTGCAAAGTGATAATCCACCGTGTCTGCCAGCACGCCGTCCAGGTCAAATATCAGCGCCTCAAAGTTGGTCATTGCAGAAGACTTGTCAGAATCTGTCCTATCCGCTAATCCAGCCATATAGGGTTGGACCAGGCCGTCTTGCCATTGCGGTCCCGCACGGTAACGCGCAGGTACGAACCGCGAAAGCGCTGTAAGTTGAATTCGGCAGTGCAGATACCAGGTCCATAGACACTGTCAGCCATCGGACCAGTGCCGGTAATAAAAACCCGTTCCGCCGGCGAGCAACGCACCGTCAGCTTTTCACCAGGGATCATATCAATATCGAAAATCTGCGGCCCGGTTGACGAATAATAGTAGCCGTCTTTTAAGGCTGCCAGCAGAGCATCCGGCGTCCGCGATTCACTTTTCACCCACACCCATCCAATCGCGAAATCAGCGCGCGCCGGGTTAAAATGGGCATCGTCTGTCGCGCAAGCCGAATAGCGGTGACCACGGCGCAGCAACAGGTCGGCAATGTACCAGCTGTCTGCGCGATCATTGTGATCGACGGATGTCCCATTAAACACTTCAATGGCATGAATATCGCCCAACGACAAAACGTCAGTCTCGGTCAACCCATACCACTGCGGATGTGCCGCCGCAACAAACGCACCAGCCGCCACGGCCCGTGCAGCAATCTGTGGGCCTGTCTCGTCAGCGGTGGGCGGCGCAAAATCCAGCGGGAGACCCACTGCCAATATATGCCAGAGTTCGTCAAGTTCGGTTCGACCAGCGTGCAGTTCTGCCCCGAATATTGTTGTAAATGTATCCGAGCGATAGGCCAGCGTATCGGCGACCGGATAGTTAAACTGCTTCATAAAATGATCAGTTAGCGCAATAAAGTCATAGCCAGCATCTTTGTACAGGTCACAGACCGCTTCGGGAGAAAGCTTGCCATCGGAAAGGGTTGAATGGGTGTGCAGGTTTCCACGGTAAAATTGCCCCGGCAGGTCGAACGGTGAGATACTCATTGTGAATTAGCCTTTTGTGCGATGTGAAGTGCTGGTATAGCATGCCAAGTCTAAAATCAGTCTAAGAAATTGTAAAGTTTTTCCATAAGTATTTCTCCTTTCACTGGCCGGATGTCGATTGCATATTCGGTCTGGGTTATATTTAAAGACACCAAACTATGCTAGATCGTAAGATGAGGTCCGTATTGTATGGCGATACTTGAGACAATCGATCTAAAAAAGTATTACGACGATATATGCGCAGTCGAGGATGCCACCCTGTCTGTACGCGATGGCGAGCTGATGGTCCTGGTCGGGCCATCCGGTTCGGGCAAGACCACCCTGCTTCGTATGATTGCGGGCCTGGACTATCCAACCGATGGCATCATCCGCATCGGCGATCAGATCGTGAACAATCTCCCCCCAAACCAGCGTCGCATCTCGATGGTGTTCCAGAGTTACGCCCTGTACCCGCACATGACGGTCCGCAAGAACATTGCTTTTCCGCTGAACAACGATAATTTGTCGGCACAGGAAGTTCAGCAAAAGGTGGAAAACGCGGCTAGCCTGTTCAATATCGAACGATTTTTGGATCGCAGACCCCGTCAGCTATCTGGCGGCGAACGTCAGCGCGTCGCGTTGGCCCGTGCCATTGTGCGTGAACCAGATGTATTCTTACTCGACGAACCGTTATCCAACCTGGATGTGGCACTCCGTAGCATCGCCCGTGCCGAACTCAAGCAATTCCAGCGTAAACTCGGAATCACGACCATCTTTGTTACCCACGATCAGGTGGACGCGATGAGTATGGGCGAACGCATTGCCGTCATGTCCGAAGGCCGCATCCGCCAGGTCGGCACCCCGCAGGAACTCTACAACCGGCCAGCAGATACGTTTGTGGCCACGTTTTTAGGATCGCCGCCGATGAACCTCGTCGAAAAAGACAGCTGCATTCTCGGTTTTCATCCTGAAGACTTTGTACCGGCGTCGCTCTATCCGCCTGGAGATGACTCCGTTTCATTCGCTTTCCGCGTCGAAAGAACCGAATATTTGGGCGCCAAGAGAGTATTGTACGGAACCGTTCAAAGCATTTCCGGCTCTGTCGAAGTTACCGCGACGCTGCCAGCCGGAGATGGCGGTGTAGGTGCTGGCAGCACCCATGAATTTACCGTCCCACGCCACCGGTTGACCTTTTTCAACAAGCACACCCAACTGCGCATGGAACCTACGCCATTCACCCACGAGGGGATAACAATCTAACAAAGTTCTGACACATGGCGTGTAAGAAAGGTTTCGCATGGCAGCGTCGATATTGGTGTAACAAAGAAAACAGGCATCGGTATGAAAGGCGCTGCGATGTACCAGGAAACGATGAATCAAATCCACAAGTTCGCAAACGAGCGTCACATGCTATATCGGTCGGCTGCCAACCACGGCCTGACCCCTGATGAAACACGCAGGCTGCACGAACTCAACGACCAGCTCCCTATCCTCTGGGATCGCTATCGCAGGGAATACGCGGGGCGCAACCGAGCCGTGAGCGAAACACTCACCAGTCGTGCCGCTTAAGTTAACCGTTCTACCAGGGGTTGCCTCCATCTCGGAAGCAACCCTTTTTGTTTTATTACACAGTTGAATTGCATAATTTGTTTATCTAAACTAAAGTGGTTTGACAAACATCTGTGGTAAGCATGACAGCCTCAGACATCCTGGCATCGACATGCAATAAACTGGCGCGATCTCGCCCGCTCAGAAAGGGCTGATATGGTTGACCCGCGCGCTTCTGTGCAAAACATCGGCAGACGCTATGTACTTCAAGAGAAACTTGGGCAAGGTGGCATGGGAACTGTCTACCGTGCCTACGATCGTTTGACCAGTCAAACAGTCGCCCTTAAGCACGTCACCCTGCAAAAAGAAAATTTACAGTTCGCCACGCGAATCACAGGTATGGATGTGGAATTCGCGCTGGCGCAAGAGTTCAAAACACTGGCATCCCTGCGCCATCCGTATATCATCAGCGTGCTGGACTACGGTTTTGATGACAACCTGCAACCCTTTTTTACAATGGAACTCCTCGAAGGCGCGCAGGAAATCATAACTGCCGGCAGCCTCTGCACTCAGGATGAGCAGATTGCCATGCTGGTCCAGGTGCTTCAGGCGCTTGCCTATCTCCACAGGCATGGGATCATTCACCGTGATCTCAAGCCGGACAACGTCGTCGTGATGAATGGTCAGGTCAAAGTCCTCGACTTCGGGCTGGCTATTGCCCAGGAATACCTCAAGTCATCGGAGGAAGTTGTTGCCGGGACGCTGGGGTACATGGCACCCGAAGTGCTGCAGGGCGAACCTGCCAGTATCACTTCTGACCTTTATGCGGTTGGGGTGATGGCTTACGAGCTTTTTGCCGAAAAATATCCTTATGAAGTCACTGATGTTACGCAGCTTATCAATGACATCATGTTTACAGAGCCGGACATTGGCGAGCTTGGTCTGGGGCCAGTCCTGGAAAATGTCCTCAAACGCCTGCTGGCGAAAAATCCGGCGGATCGATTCGCCAACGCCCATGAACTCATCACCCTGTACAGTGAAGTCACCAGCCAGCAGATCAAGTACGACTCCATTGATATTCGGGAGAGCTATCTTCAGGCAGCGCGTTTTGTAGGCCGGGAAGAGGAACTTGCGCTGCTCATGGGTGCGCTTCAGGATGCGCGCGACGGGCGCGGCAGCACCTGGCTGATTGGCGGAGAAAGCGGTGTCGGCAAATCACGTCTCACCGATGAGCTGCGCACGCAGGCTCTGGTGCTGGGCACACTCTCGCTTCATGGTGGTGCGATTAGCAACGGTGGCAAACCCTTTCAGGTGTGGCAAGAGCCGCTCCGCCGTCTCGTGCTGGAAACAGACCTGACCGACACCGAAGCCGCCATCCTCAAGCCGTTGATTCCAGACATCAGCAAACTGCTGGAACGCCCTGTTGGTGATCCCGTCAAGATCGAGCCACAGGCTGCCCAGGATCGTTTGTTCACAACAGTCGAAACTATTCTGCGGCGGCAAACACAACCCGTCGCGATTTTCCTGGAAGACCTGCATTGGGCCGGCAGCGAAAGCATCCTCATGCTGGCTCGCTTGAGTCAGTTATCCGATTCCCCCGTTCTCATTGTGGCAAATTATCGTGATGACGAAGTATCCAATATTGCGTCCGAATTGCCGCACGCTCAGAAGTTAAAGCTGAACCGGTTGGCACCCAGCAGTATTCAAAGGCTCAGCGAATCCATGCTGGGTGAAGTGGGCAGCCAGCCCGAAGTGGTTGAGCTGTTACAGCGTGAGACAGAAGGCAACGTCTTCTTTATCGTTGAAGTGGTGCGCACCCTGGCCGAAGAAGCGGGCGAGTTGGAAATGATTGGTACGGTGTCCTTGCCAGAAACGGTTCTGGCTGGTGGCATCCAGAATCTGATTCAGCGCCGCCTTCAGCGCATTCCTGAAAACGCGTACCCCCTGCTTCAATATGCGGCGGTTATCGGACGAAATATCGACATTCGCCTGCTCAAACAGGTTGATTCCACAACGGATGAAACGACCTGGCTCGCGGTCTGTGCGGCGGCGGCGGTGCTCGAAGTCAAAGACGACATGTGGCGTTTTACGCACGATAAATTCCGCGAAGCGTTGATCCGGGATATGCCCGATGAAGAACGAAAGAATCATCATCGCCAGATCGCGGAAGCCATAGAAACGGTCTATCAGGACGACCTGCCTGCATACTATCCCATCCTCGCCCATCATTGGAGCGAGGCCGACATCACGGACAAAGCCGTTTATTATCTGGAAAAAGCGGGCGAACAGGCCCTGCGCAGTTTTGCCAATAAGGAAGCCCTCCAGTATTTCGACAAAGCCCTCCAGACAGTTTCCCAAACGGGTTACGAGATCAGCCGCTACCGACGCGCTCAATGGGAACGGCAAATAGGGCATGCATACTGGGGACTCGGCAACCTGGAAGCGCTGTGTGAGCACGTTGAACAAGCCCTGAAACTCCACCGTCGACCAATGCCCGATAGTGCCAACGCACTTTCAATCAGCATTCTCAAGCAGGTCGGCATCCAATCAAAACGCCGGATCTACGCCACCGGCGCGGCGCACGACGATCAGGAAAAGCTGTTGGAAATCGTGCGTGCCTACAAGCTGTTAGGTCAGGCCTATTTCTTCCAGAACCGGGCCAACCCCACTGTCTATGTCACGCTGGAACAGCTCAACCTCGCCGAGCGCATCCCGCCATCAGCCGAACTGGCGGAAGCCTACGCCAACATGTGCCTGGTTACCGGGCTGATCCCTATCCACAAACTGGCGCGCACCTACGAAAAACGCGGGCTTGAGGTCGCACAAACGCTTAACGATAGCCACACCGTGGGTCAGGTGGCGTCGGTTGTCAGCCTCTACTACCTCGGCATCGGCCAGTGGGAAACCGCCCTGCAACATATCAACCTGTCCGCCACCGTCGCGGACCAGACGGGTGACCGGCGATTATGGGAATCAGTCACGGGGGTACTGGCGCTGGTACATGGTTTCGAAGGTCGGTTTCAGCAAGCCAGGGATGTTTTCAGATCGGTTTATGTCTCATCCCAGCGGAGTGGCAACACACAAACGTACCTATGGGGTATGCTGGGCCAGGCCGAAAATCTGCTGCCCGCTGGCCTGCACGATGAAGCACGGGCCTTTCTCGACGAAACCAGCGTCGTTCCGCTGCACAAGTTTGGCCGCGACTCCGAAATCCGGACGAATGCGCTTAATGCATTAATTGACTATCGGACAGGCCGCTACGCCCAGGCGCTGGAAACCGCCAAAACCACGCTCCAGCTCATGCAGGAATCACCACCGACGTCAAGCTGGCTGCTGCCCCACTATGGCGCGATTGCCGAGATTTTCTTTTCACTGTACGAATTTGAGCAAAACCAGTTCAAAGATGATCTGGCGGATCTACAGCAAAGCATGCAGCAGATCACCAAAGTCCTTAAGCAGTTCGCCCGTTCATTTCCAATTGGTCAACCCCGCTATGGCCTTTATGAGGGATGGACTGCCTGGGTCGATGGCAAAACACAAAAAGCACATACCCTCTGGCAAAAAAGCCTGCAAACGGCGAAACAACTCGGCATGCCCTACGACGAAGCAATTCTGAAGTTCGAAATGGGCCGCCACAACAGCGGTGCAGCCCGAGAGACGCAGCTGCGCGAGGCTCTGGAACAGTTCACCAAACTAGAGGCTGATTACAACGTTACTGAAGTTCGAAAAATACTTTCTTGATTCTGTGCAGCCATTTGACATAAAGGTACATAGCCATATTATGAGTAAGGGCTTTCCTCCAGGACCTACGGGTCTGTCTCGCATATCCACCGTGCAGCATATTCGCAGGCATCCTCTGGCAGCTATGAGCAGCCTGGTCAACCACTATGGTGATATCGTCCATATCGGGCTGGGCCCCTACCACATCTATTTACTCAACCACCCGGATTATCTGCATGAACTGCTGGTTACCAAAGCAAGCTTGATGTGCAAGCCGCGCACCTTGTCCCGCCCGATTGCCGAGTTTCTGGGTAATGGGCTGCTGGTCAGTCATGGCGATTACTGGCGTTACCAGCGCCGGCAAATCCAGCCATCGTTTCATTCAAGCCGGTCCATTGGCTATGGGGCCGTCATGGCCGACTGCATCTCGGAAATGCTGCGAACTTGGCGAGCCGGTGCGGTCTACGACATCGATCATGAATTCATGAAAATGGCCATGCAAATGGTGACCAGAGCGCTTTTCAGCAGCAGCGCCGGGGGCAACCTTGATGAAGCTGCGGAAGCAGTCAAAACATTGCAGCGCATTTCATACCAGCAAGGGCAGTCCCCCATTTGGCTGCCCGCATCAGCACCACTGCCGATGCAGCGCACCAAGCGTCGCGCCATTGACCTGCTGGACAATATTGTCATGCGCATCATCCACCAGCGTCGTCAATCCGGCAAGTCATATGACGATCTATTGGGAATGCTGCTAACGGCTACGGATCAACACGGCATTCCCCTTACTGATGAGCAGGTACGCGATGAAGTTATGACGGTTCTACTCGCAGGGCATGAATCAACCGCCAACGCTATCTCGTGGATGTGGTACCTGCTCATGCAAAATCCGGCAGCCACTAACATCCTGCGGGATGAACTGGACCGCGTGGTTGCAGACCGGCCTCCGACAGTCGAAGATCTGAAGAATCTGCCTTATAACGCGATGGTCGTCAAGGAAGCCCTGAGACTGTACCCGCCTGCCTGGGCGCTGCCCCGCGAACCTGTCGAAGATACCGAAATCGGCGGCTATCATATCGAGAAAGGCAGTGTTGTCCTCGGTATCCCCTATCTCATACAACGCGACGCACGTTTCTTCGACAATCCCGATCAATTCTGTCCGGAACGCTTTGCAGACAACGCCGAGCGACATTTCCCACGCCATGTGTATCTGCCCTTTGGCAGTGGGCCACGCTACTGTGTCGGCAACAACTTTGCATTGCTGGCCATGCAGCTTTCGCTCGCCATCATTCTTCAGCAACGCGACTTTGAGTTGCTCGACAATCACCCTGTCGTGCTGGACCCGCTCCTGACGCTGCGGCCTCGCTACGGCCTTCACGCGCGAGTCACGGCGCTGAAAGCATTTCACGAACGTGTTGAGCAAGCCTGACCAGCGCATCCCGGTCACCCTGAGAACCAGGCTTGGCGACAAATGGCATCCCCGTATAAGCGCCACCCATCAAGCGGGCTGCTGGCGTTCCGGGCAGAATTTCGTGTGTCGCCAGCTGCAGCGCATCGGCTTGGGTCAGGGAAAAGATGCTATGGGCTGTCGAGCCACCTGTCGCCACTACAGCGCCAATCTCCGGCAGCAGTGGCTTCACGATGGCTTGCAGCATCGCATCGACTCTGGCACTAATAGTTGACCGTTCCATGCCCAGTCTATCCGCCGTGCGCCATAACAACTCGACCTCTGGCAGCGCGCCAGATACTTGCAGGATAACAAACGGCGCATCCTCAAGCGCAGCCTGTAGCGACGCCTGATAGTCACGCGCATACGCCTCGACATCGGCGTTCAAAAACGATTCATCGTAACGTACCTGAATGTGTGGACACCGCAGCGCACGTTTCAGATATGCAACCTGTTCATAGGCGGCGGCACTGAGCGAGCCGACGACGAGCAGGACCGGAGGCAGCACTGGCCGCAATAACAAAGCCAGTGCTTCGCCCAGACCGTAGGTGCCTGCGTAATACCTTACCCCGGCGGAATAGGCGGCACGCACGACATGATTAAGCCCGGCCTGTTCCTGACAGTCAGCCACCAGCACAGATGCGGTCGATTGCCGTATACGACTGACAACAGCCTCAGTATCAGCCTCGAGTTCCTCAAGTTTCAACACATCCACAGGCAACTGCGTCTGCGCAGCCAGAATCGATGGAATATAAGACCCCTCGGTGGTGCTGGACGGATCGACCCGCTGCCGAACCTGTTCCAGCAGTTGACCGTCTACCAGTTGATTACCTGCAACAGTGGTACGTCCCAACTTCGGTGAAGCCGCAACCAGCAGACATTTTTGAAACCCGAATACTTTTTGGACGGCCTCAAGTTCGTAGCCCACCGCACCGCGCAGCAAGGAGTCAATCTTTTTGACTACCATAAGCGGGTCATACGCTTTAAGTATGGCTGCCGCCTCTTGTACGCTGCGGACTGCCATTTCGGGTGCTGCGATACGGGTGGCAGTATCGAAAATAAGGACATCCGTGTCGATTGCCGATACCTGCAACTGCTGCATCAAAGTCGTTCGCAATCCCGAACTGGAGAATTCAACCCCAATATTCATCCCCCCGGAAAGATCATCCGCAATGATTCCCAGCTTTATGCTCATCATAGACCTTTTATGTAGATGCCGTACAAATGATACGTCCCGAAAATTATGCAGTTACAAATTTGTCAAAGACAAAATTGCGGGTAAAATGACTTATTACCAGTTTCATGGGCGATTATCCACATGATCACTACAGGATACTTACATCATCACTCATGACTGGAAAAAGTAAATGATTGCATCTTTTTATACAGGAGAATAGCCATGAAACGAATCTTCCCCATCCTGTTCCTGCTGTTCCTGTTTGTGATTGCCACTGGTGTACAGGGCGCGCAACTGGAATGTATGGATGAAATCGGCTGTGTCGAGATTGGGCCGGATGATCCAATCACGATTGGTTCCATGCTCACTATTTCTGGTGCAACTTCGTTCCTGGGTGAAGACTCGGCCGGTGGTATTCAGATTGCCGTTGCCCAGCGGGATGGCATGCTGCTGGACCATGATATTGAAGTTCGCTCCGAAGACTCGCTCTGTAGCGCAGAAGGCGGCCAGACGGCTGCGCAGAATATTGCTGCTGACGAACAGGTCCTCGGCGTTATCGGCACCAACTGCTCCAGCGCCGGTGTTGCGGCTCTGCCGATCATCAGCTCAGCAGGAATGCTGATGATTTCGCCGTCCAACACAGCCCCCAGCCTGACCAACGATGACACCGAGTCTGGTGGCACCTGGCAGCCCGGCTACTACCGCACCGCCCATAACGATCTGTTCCAGGGCGCCGTTGCAGCAGAATTTGCCTACAACGAACTGGGCCTGACCAAACTGGCAACGATCCACGATGGCAGCCCCTACGCCGAAGGTTTGCAGGCGGTTATGGCAGACACCTTCATCGAACTGGGTGGCGAGGTCGTTTTCCAGGGTGCCGTCAATGTTGGCGACACCGACATGTCCGCGATCTTGACTGAAATTGCCGCTGCTGGCCCGGACATCATTTACTTCCCGATCTTCGAGCCGGAAGGTAACTTCATTGCAGCGCAGTCTGCCGACACCCCTGGTCTGGAAGATGTGACCCTGATGGGTGCGGATGGTTTGCTGTCCGACAGCTTCCCGGAAGCAACCGGTGACGCGGCAATCGACATGTATCTGTCTGGCCCGTACATCGCTGGTGAAGCGTACGAAGAATTCCTCGCCGCCTGGGATGAGGAAATTGGCGGCGTTCCGCCGAGTGGCTTCCATGCCCATGCGTATGATGCAACCAACATGCTGCTCGATGCTGTTGAAGAAGTGGCGCAGGTTGGTGACGACGGAACAATCCTGGTCGGGCGGCAGGCGTTGCGTGATGCACTCTCTGCCACCGCGGATTACCCCGGCCTGACCGGTACGCTAACCTGCAATGCGACAGGTGACTGCGCAACCGGTGAAGCACTGGGTATTTTCATCCTCAGCCAGGCAGAACTCGATGGCAACTGGCCGCCAGAAGTGGTCTGGACGCCAGCCCAAGCTGAAGAAGATATGTAGTTGATCTCTATCTCTTGACACGTATGTGATTAGCTGAACGAGCCAGGGCGTCGTTATCACCACGTCACTGGCTCGTTCCTTAACTATCGGAAATTAATTATGAGACTCGTCCTCAATCAACGTGCCATTGGCGAATTTTCCTGGGTGGATTTCATCATTGGTGTCTTGCGCGTCATTATCATCGTGCTGATCATTATCGGATCATGGAATACCCTTTCCTCCGGTCGCTTCACACTGGACCAGTGGATTAGTTTGTTTATCTCCGGGCTTGCTCAGGGCAGCATCTATGCCCTTATTGCGCTTGGCTATACGCTGGTTTATGGCATTTTGCTCATGATCAACTTTGCGCACGGCGAAGTTTTTATGTCCGGTGCATTCACCGCGGTATTTCTGGCCGACGCCTTCAATCGCAGTGGGTTCTTAAATAGCGCGCCCCTGCTGGCCATTCCGCTGCTGATCTTGTTCGCCGCACTTGTATCCATGACGGTTGCGGTTCTGCTGGAGCGCATTGCCTATCGCCCCCTGCGCAATTCACCCAGGCTGGTCCCATTAATTACAGCTATTGGTGCATCATTCTTTTTGCAATATACATTTCGCGGGTTATATGGCTCCGGGTTCAAGTCTTACCCGACTGTCGATATTTTGCGCGGGTCTGTCAGCGCGGGTTCCATCAATATTCCAGTCAGCCAGATCGTGGTGTTCTTCTCTGCCCTGCTGCTGATGCTTGGCCTTTACTGGCTGGTAGAACGCACCAAGATCGGTAAGGCCATGCGCGCGGTTTCCGAAAACAAGGAAGTTGCGGCGCTGATGGGAATCGACATCGACAGGATTATTATTTTCACCTTTGCCATTGGTGGCGCACTGGCTGGCGCTGCCGGTGTCATCAACGGCTTGTACCGTCCTCAGGGTGTGAACTTTTATATGGGTTTCATACCCGGCATTAAGGCTTTCACGGCGGCTGTTCTGGGGGGCATCGGCAATATCCCTGGCGCGATGCTGGGCGGCCTGTTTCTCGGCGTGATCGAGGCGATTGGGCCAAACCTTGTCCTGTCCGGCCTGGGTATTCCTGCCGCCAACCAATTGAAAGATGTCATTGCGTTTACAATGCTTGTGCTTGTATTGATCTTTCGTCCACAAGGCATTCTGGGCGAACGCCTGGCAGAAAAGAAGGCCTGAGATGACAATACTCCAAAACAAGCATGTACGGGCGGGCCTGATTGCCGGGATTGTCCTGATTTACATTTCCGTAATCGGGATGATGGAGTCCTTCAGCGACCGCGAAATTATCCGAGAAGTCATTACCCTCGGCGATATTATGCTGATCGCGCCGCTTGTCATTGCCGGGTACTGGGGGGCACGGCAATTGCAAGGCGCGGGCAGCCCGCTTCAGAAGCTGGTTACGGGCGGGCTTATCGGGCTGATTACCGGGATACCTCTCCTGCTATTTATCTTTCTTGCCAACCAGATCGACCTGCGCGGTGTGCTGGTTAATGTGACACGTGATCTGATTGAGATTCTCACGTTCGAACAGGAAAGTCAGATTACGGGCAGCGTTCTGCTGCTCTTGACCTTTATCCTATCGGCGGTAAGTGGCGCAGGCCTCTACCTGATTCCGCAGCGCATCCGCAACGCCCTGGTGATCAGTATCGTTGTTGTGGTCATGGCCGGTGCGCTGAGCGAGCTGATCCAGCAGATTCTGCAGCAGGTGTTTGATCGTGACGCCTTACGCACGATTTACACCCGTGATGCCCTGAACACCTCAACAGCCGTGATCCTGTTTGTGATCACGTTTGGTTTGTCCCTGCTCTGGTCGAATCAAGGGATAGTCGCTCGTCAGCGGATCAGAGAACTGCCCACCAAACAGCAGAAAAATTTACAGCGGGGTGGGTTCAGCATGCTTGGCGTCTTGCTGCTCGTCCTGCCCTGGCTGGTCGGCACCGCCGCCAGCGATGTATTAACCAATGTGGGCCTGTACATTCTCATGGGTCTGGGCCTGAATATTGCCGTCGGGCTGGCTGGCCTGCTTGATCTGGGTTATGTCACCAACTTTGCGGTGGGTGCCTACGTCATGGGCGTGCTCACCTCCACCGGTCCGCTGGGCGTTGATGCCAAAGCCGGGGTCGAAATCTTCAATTTCTGGCTGGTGCTGCCTGTCAGTCTGCTTTGCGCCATGCTTACCGGTTTTCTCTTTGCGGTGCCTGTCCTGCGCATGCGCGGTGATTACCTCGCCATTGCGACGCTTGGTTTCGGCGAGATTATCCGTTTGCTGGCAATTTCCGACTGGCTGAAACCGGTCATTGGCGGGGCACAAGGTATCTTGTTTATCCCCAAGCCGGAAATTTTTGGCGTCGTCCTCAACGACCCACAACAGCTCTATTATGTTCTGCTGGTCGCCTGTCTGTTTGCCATTTATGTTTCAACCCGGCTGAACAATTCCCGCACCGGGCGTCAATGGATGGCCATACGTGAAGATGAGGATGTGGCAGCAGCGATGGGCATCAACACCGCCAGAGCCAAACTGCTGGCTTTCACGCTCAGCGCTGCGACCGGCGGGCTGGCAGGCGCAATCTTCGCCAGCAAGCTGGGCACGATCTTCCCCAACAGCTTCGGTCTGCTGGTGTCGATTAACGTGCTGAGTCTGATCATCGTCGGGGGCATGGGCAGTATCCCCGGTGTCATTGTGGGCGCGCTGGTGCTGATCGGCCTGCCCGAACTGCTGCGCGAATTTGATGAGTTTCGACTACTGCTGTACGGTGCCCTCCTCATCGTCATGATGCTGGCCCGTCCGGAAGGGCTGTGGCCGTCCGCAGTTCACAGGCGTGAAATGCACCGGGCAGAAGATGATCCCGATACAGTTGCCGAACCACCGCGCGACCAGACTGTTGTCGTAACCGGTGACTGAGCAGAAGGCAAATGAAATGACAGACAACATTCTTTCCGCACAGGGAATGACCAAACGTTTCGGTGGCCTGGTTGCTGTCGATAAGTTGGATTTCAGTATTCCGCGTGGTTCCATTGCCAGCATTATCGGACCCAATGGCGCCGGCAAAACCACCTTCTTTAACTGCATCACCGGGTTCTACCAGATTGATGAAGGTGAACTTCTCTTTAACAATCAACTGCTGAACGGCAAGAGCGCTGACAAAATTACCCGCGCCGGCATCGCCCGCACCTTCCAGAATATCCGGCTGTTCAACAATATGACCGTGATCGAAAATATCATGGTCGGGCAAGAAGCGCATCTCAAATCATCGTGGCTCGGTGTGATATTGAACACCCCCGGCACGCGCAAAGAAAATGCAGAATCTGAACAAGAGGGGCGCCGTCTGCTGCGTTTTGTTGGGCTACAGGGCAAAGGCGATCTGCTTGCCAAAAATCTGCCTTATGGCGATCAGCGACGGTTGGAAATCGCCAGAGCGCTCGCCAGTAAACCCAAGTTAATCCTGCTTGATGAACCAACAGCTGGCATGAATCCAAGCGAAACTGCCGCCACGACACAGTTCATTCGGCGGCTGCGCGATGAACTTGGCGTCACGGTTGTCCTGATCGAACACGACATGCGTGTCGTCATGGACATATCGGAACATATCACCGTTCTGGATCATGGCAGAAAAATCGCCGAAGGGTCGCCGGCAGACATTCAGAACAATCCGCTCGTGATCGAAGCCTATCTGGGCCGTGGGGCAGCGGCGCAAACCGCTGATTGAGGTAACAATGGCACTTTTAGAAGTCGACAATATCCATGCCTACTATGGCAATATCCATGCGTTAAAAGGCATCACCCTCAGTGTTGAAGAAGGTGAAATCGTCACCCTCATTGGTGGTAATGGTGCGGGCAAGACCACGACATTGCGCACCATTTGCGGGCTGATGAAGCCACGTAGCGGTTCAATCCATTTCAGGGGTGAAGATCTGTATCCATACCGGGCGAACCAGCTGGTCTCGAAAGGGATCGCGATGGTCCCTGAAGGGCGTGGCGTTTTTTCCAAGCTGACCGTCACCGAGAACCTTGAACTGGGGGCTTTTCATCGAAGCAATGCCGCCGAGATCCGCCACGATGTGGAAAATGCATTCGAGTTGTTTCCGCGGCTCAGCGAACGAAAAAGTCAGTTTGCCGGGACCATGAGTGGTGGCGAACAGCAAATGCTGGCGATGGCCCGTGCGCTTATGGCGCGGCCAAAACTTCTGCTTCTGGATGAGCCATCAATGGGGCTGGCGCCGGTGCTGGTGGAAACCATCTTCGATACCATCGAGAAGATCAACCGCGAAGGCACAACGATCCTTCTGGTCGAGCAAAACGCCCATATGGCCCTTCAAATCGCCCATAAGGGCTATGTGCTGCAAACGGGCGAGATTGTCCTGTGTGATTCGTGCACGGCGCTCCAGGCCGACGCAATGGTGCAAAGAGCATATCTCGGCATCGAGTAAAACACAGGTCGGGGCTTGACGAATTCGGTTGACATTGTATATCATTTGCAACTGGTGCGATGTCAAACTCGCGCGATTTTCGGACAGCAAAGGGTGTAAATGAAATGGCGAGCAAACGGAAAATTTCGACGGTTACCCCACAATTTGGTAACAACCGTAGCCATTCGTTGAAAGCTACACGCCGCCAATTCAAGCCTAACTATCAGAGCAAGCGGCTGTGGGTTTCGGAACTGGGTCAGTTTGTGCGCGTCAAAGTCACTGCTGGTGAACTGCGCACCATTGATAAAATTGGCCTGAATGGTTTTCTGAAGCAGCAGGGGCTTACGGTCAAAGACATTGTCTAGACCAATCACCTGTCGCAATCAAACATGACACCTTCGACCTGAACAATCGAAGGTGTTTTTGTTTACCGCAATCTTCCATTACGCCTTCGCGAACATCTGATCCTGCTCGGCACGCAGACGCCACAATGTCGAGTTTTCCGGCGCTTGAACCATATCAGCCGTCAGTATCGTCCCTGCCGGAACGTCCTGCGTCAGCACATTGCCGTTCGCCATGTGCAGCGGTAACCGGTTACCGGGCGCGACAGGTTGGGCCGGCTGCATCAACACCCGCAGGTTCTTGCTGTGATCCCCACCCACTCGATCACCGGCTTTCAAATCTTCAACCGCCCGCGCCGTCGCGTCGTAATTTTGTCGATAGTGCATCGTCCCGGTTGCGACATTGAGCAGCGCCGCGGTCAAAATTGAAATAGGCGTTTCCACGCCACAAAGATGATACGGCCGGTAAATCAATGCCATGTTGTCCTTGCTGTTAGGGATCAATCCCTTGGTCACCAGGATATGGCGCGAATAGTCATTTTCACAGCTGACGACAATAAATACACCCCCACCCAACCCGGCTTCATAGGGCTGTCGCAAGCAGATGACCGAATCAATGACCCCGCGCTGGCTCAAAATACCGCCATCATCCACCGGGGCCAGCACTTCCGGGATTTCGGGAACTCTCACAATCGGGCAATGCAGTTCGGGGACATCGGGGGCTAAACCGGTTGCGTTGGCAGCAATCGTCATTTCCACCACGTCAAATCCACCAATGCCGCCAAACTCACCAGCCAGGACATGGCGTCGCTCGATGTACTGCCGGGTCTGTGCGGGCGGGGCAGCAGCAAAAACAGGCCGGTCAGCGGGGTCGACATAAATTTCTGTGTTGCGGCGTGAAATAGAGGTGTCATCAAACACAAGCTCCGAATCCAGGGCTTTGCCGCCACAAACGACTTCCAGCCCCAGATCACGCGCCCATTGCACTAGACCAATCAGCAGCCCGTGCTGGTCACCATCAACCGCGGTATACACCAACCCGGCCTGGTCTGCGCGATATTTCAAAATCGGCCCAACAACAGCGTCCGCTTCCTTGCTCACCATGGCGACATGTTTACCATGCTTCAAGGCTTCGGCAGCATGTAAAGCTGAGTATTCCGGCGAACCCGTCGCTTCGACCACCACATCAATCGGCAGGTCCATCAGCAGCATGGCGTCCGCCACAATTGCCCGTTTCCCCTGCTCAATTGCGGTTAAGGCCTGCTGGCGGTTTTCGCAAATGACAAATGCCTCATCATCAAGCCCGGCGTGGTTCAGTGCCTGACAGGCAGCTTCCACGTCTCGGTCGCACACAACCGGTACGTCCAGTTGTGGAATTGCCTGTGCCTGTGTGATCACGGCTGTAGCATAATGGCCGGTCCCAATCACCCCGGCTCGCACCCTGGTTTTGGAGCCGTTTTTTTCAAATAATTGTTGGTATATCATGCGATGATGTGTCCTTAATCAAGAGTCAATATTGGGTAAGCGCGAAGTTCGACTAACTATATTGCACCCGATTGCCGTGTGCAAGAAACATGATGTCCATTTGTGGCCCGATGCGATCCTTCCTCACAGGTGCATCGTCTTCGCGCATCAGGTGTTAGCATTACTGTAAATAGATCCCGCCACTGGCGATGTTATACACCGGCATGCCTTTTGGAGTGACTGATGTCCGACAAGCATCAACCGATGAATAAAATTACATTCGATGAGTTTCCCATACCAACCTATGACCTTTGGTATCAGACCGCGCTTGAATCGCTAAAAGGCGCTTCGTTTGAGCGACGGCTTGTGACAGCTACCTATGAAGGCCTGCATACGCAACCGATTTATCATCGCAACGATATTGCCGAAATTGAACACATTCATTCATGGCCAGGCTCACCACCCTTTGTGCGCGGCACGGCAGCATCCGGCAAACGAACCCACATTGCTCAGGCGCTTGATTACAGCAGCCCAGAGGCCTTTAATCATGCTCTGCGGCAGGCACTCGAAAATGGACAAACTGCTCTCGCTCTCGACTTGAGTGATTGGGGCCAATCTGGTTTTAAATCGCCCATTTCAAGTTTGGAAGCGGTCGCCAGCGCATTGAAAGAGATTGACCTGAACGCAGTACCGCTGTTCGTAAATGCTGGCGCACACAGTTTACCGGTTCTGGGGCTGCTGGCGGCGCATCGGCGTGAACAGGGTGCATCACCCACATCATTGCATGGATACATTGGCAGCGATCCCGTTGGTGAGCTTGCGAAACGCGGAGCCTTGCCCCATGCGATAACTGACAGCTATCTTGAGATTGCGCAGGTTACTGACTGGGCGATCGCACATTCACCACGGTTAGGCACAATACTGGTCAACACAGCCTGCTACCATCAGGCGGGGGCGACTGCGGTGCAGGAATTGGCCATAGCCATTGCAACCGGCGCGGCATATCTCCGCGCGCTGCTCCGGCATGGCTTCAACATTGATCAGCTTACCCCGCATATTCACTTTGACCTGGCCATTGGCAGTCAGTTCTTTACGGAAGTCGCCAAGCTCCGTGCGGCCCGGATGCTCTGGTCACAAGTCGTCCACGCGTTCGGCGGCAGCACAGCAGCACAACAGATGAACCTGCATGGTCATACGGGTAACCTGAACAAATCCACGCTTGACCCCTACAACAATGTCCTGCGCACGACGCTGGAAGCCTTTTCCGGGGTGCTCGGCGCTGTCGATAGCCTGCGCGTGACCCCATTCAACCAGCTCACCAACGACCAGGATGCCTTCGCCAGTCGCATCGCCCGCAATCAACAGCTTATCTTGCACCATGAATGCAACCTCGCTCATGTGATTGATCCGGCTGGGGGGTCGTGGTATCTGGAATATCTGACAGACTGGTTAGCGCGTCAGGCATGGCAGGTGTTTCAGGAAATTGAACAGCATGGCGGCATCGTGGAAGTGCTAAAAACTGGCTGGCTGCAGGATCAGATAGCGACCATAGCGACGCAGCGCCTTGCCAATATTCAGCAGCGCAAAGACGTGTTGATTGGCGTCAACATGTATGCCGCACCCGATACCACAACGAGTGTAGATACACCTGCTGAACAGCAAGTCGAGCGGCGTCAGTCAGAACAAAACATGCGAGTCGAACAATTGCTGGCTCAGGTTACAAATAGCGGTGATCGCTTTGAGTCTGCCATACAGGCTATATTGGCAGGGGCAACGGTGGATGAAATTTTACAGGCAATGCGTAGTGGTTCCAGCAGCGAAGCACTGCATATTACGCCGCTGCAACCCATCCGGCTCGCCGAACCGTTCGAGGCTCTGCGCCAGAATGCTGTCCAGTTTCATTCGAGCAATAGCAAATCACCGCAGATCTTTCTGGCAAATATGGGCAACTACCGGGCACGGGCAGAATTCACCACCGGTTTTTTCGAGGTCGGCGGCTTTGAGATCATTGACCAGGGCATATTCCAGTCAGAAGCCGAAGCGGCTAACGCGGCCATCGCATCCGGCGTAGAAGCCATAGTGATTTGCTCCACCGATGATATGTACCCTCAGATCGTTGAACCCCTTATCCGCCACGTCCGAGCCGAAAAGCCCGACATGATCGTCATTCTGGCCGGGTATCCGCAAGAACAGGTTGAAGCCCATCGGGCGGCGGGGGTCGATGAATTTATCCATTTCCGGGCCAATAGCTACGCAATAAACCACTGGCTCCAGCAGCGGATCGGAATGTCTGCATGATGAATTTCCCTGATTTCACACAGATCAACTACCAACCGCAGATGTCGGATCAGGACATGCAGGCGTGGCGGGATCAATTCATCCAAGAGACCGGCACAGCACCCGAAGATGCTGTCAGGCAGTCGATGGAGCAGATCGACATATTCCCGTTGCACACCAGCGCCGATCTCAAACCCATGCAGCATTTAGGTTTTTCAGCCGGGCTGCCACCTTACCTGCGCGGCCCCTACCCCGCCATGTATGCCCAACGTCCGTGGACTATCCGGCAGTATGCGGGCTTCTCTACGGCACAGGAAAGCAACGCATTTTATCGCCGGAATCTGGCCGCCGGGCAAAAAGGATTGTCAGTCGCCTTCGACCTTGCCACCCATCGCGGCTACGACTCCGATCATCCACGCGTAGTCGGTGATGTGGGTAAAGCCGGGGTGGCGATCGACTCGGTGCTGGACATGAAAATCCTGTTCGATGGTATTCCCCTGGATCAGATGTCTGTATCCATGACGATGAATGGCGCTGTGCTACCGGTGCTGGCTTTTTATATCGTCGCCGCTGAGGAACAGGGCGTGCAACCCCATCAACTTTCCGGCACGATTCAGAACGACATCCTTAAAGAGTACATGGTCCGCAATACCTATATCTATCCGCCAGAGCCATCTATGCGCATCATCGCCGATATTTTCGCCTACACCGCCAAGCAGATGCCCAGGTTCAACAGCATCAGCATTTCCGGCTATCATATGCAGGAAGCGGGGGCGTCGGCAGATATTGAACTGGCCTACACGCTGGCCGATGGGCTGGAATATGTCCGCACCGGGCTGAAAGCGGGCATGCAGATTGATGAATTTGCGCCCCGCCTCTCGTTCTTCTGGGCCATCGGCATGAATTATTTCATGGAGATCGCCAAGCTGCGCGCAGCCCGGTTGCTGTGGTCCAAGCTCATCAGACAGTTCGACCCGCAGGACACAAAATCAATGGCGCTGCGCACCCATTGTCAGACATCCGGCTGGAGCCTGACCGAACAGGACCCATTTAACAACATCACCCGTACCTGTATCGAGGCATTTGCAGCGGTCATGGGCGGCACGCAGTCGCTGCATACGAACGCACTGGATGAAGCCATCGCCCTCCCCACCGATTTTTCAGCGCGGATTGCCCGCAACACCCAGCTATTTCTCCAGCACGAAACCGGCGTCACCAACGTCGTTGACCCCTGGGCAGGCTCGTACTATGTTGAAACTCTGACACACAACCTGGTTCACCGGGCATGGGCGCACATTCAGGAAATTGAGTCGCTTGGTGGTATGGCCAAAGCGCTCGAAACCGGGCTGCCCAAAATGCGCATCGAAGAATCCGCAGCCCGCAGGCAGGCACACATCGACTCCGGACAAGAAATTATTGTAGGGGTCAACAAATACCGCTTGCCTACAGAGCAACCGCTGGAAATCCGCGAGGTGGATAACACAGCCGTGCGTCAGGCACAGGTTGCCCGCCTTGAACAATTGCGCCGTAACCGCGATAACGCACAGGTCGAGGCTGCTTTATCGGCGCTGACCCAATGCGCCACGACCAAACAGGGTAACCTGCTCGATCTGGCGGTCCAGGCTGCCCGCGCGCGTGCCACACTCGGCGAAATATCCGATGCGCTGGAACAGGCATGGGGGCGTCATCAGGCCCAGACACGTTCAATCGCAGGCGTATACAGTGCCGAATTCGGCCAGAACGGCAGTATGGACATGGTACGACAACTCATTCAGGCATTTGCGAAAACCGAAGGTCGCCGCCCGCGCATTCTGGTCGCCAAGGTCGGGCAGGATGGGCATGATCGGGGCGTGAAAGTCATCGCAACGGCTTTTGCAGACCTCGGCTTCGATGTCGATATAGGGCCCTTGTTTCAGACACCGGAAGAAGTCGCCCGGCAGGCTATCGAAAATGATGTGCATATTGTAGGCATCAGTTCGCTGGCAGGCGGGCACAAAACACTGCTGCCACAGATCGTGCAGGAGCTGGAAAGTCATGGTCGCGGCGATATGATCGTCGTCATTGGCGGGGTGATCCCGGCACAGGATTATGAATTTCTGTATCAGGCCGGTGCTGATGCCATTTTTGGCCCTGGCACCATCATACCGGATGCCGCGCACAAGATTTTGTTGCAGCTCCAGCAGCAACGGGTTGAGGACGATGCCGGATAAACCGCGCCGCCGAACCCTGTCTGTCGATGATTACGTATCAGGTGTGCTCGCAGGCAACCGTGCCTTGCTTGCCCAGACCATTACCCTGATCGAAAGCAACGCACCGGCCCATTTTGAAAAAGCGCAGGAAGTTCTGAAACAACTGCTGCCACACACCGGCAGGTCAATTCGTGTGGGAATCACCGGAGTGCCGGGCGCGGGCAAAAGCACCCTCATCGAAGCACTGGGGGTAAGGCTGGTGGAAGCCGGGCATCGAGTCGCGGTGCTGGCTATCGACCCGACCAGCAGCGTGACCGGGGGCAGCATCCTCGGCGATAAAACCCGCATGGATCATCTGTCCAGGCATCAGAATGCGTATATCCGCCCTTCCCCAACCGGCGGCATATTGGGGGGCGTCGCGCGAAAAACGCGCGAGACCATGCTGATCTGCGAAGCAGCCGGCTTTGATGTCATCCTCATCGAAACGGTCGGCACCGGGCAAAGCGAAATTGTTGTTCGCTCTATGGTTGACTTCTTCCTGCTGGTGCTTATCACAGGGGCCGGTGACGAACTTCAGGGTATTAAAAAAGGTGTTGTCGAAATTGCGGATGCCATAGCCATCAACAAAGCCGATGGCGACAACAAGCTCCGGGCTGAGGCTGCCCGCAGCGAATACAATCGGGCCTTGCATTATCTTGCTCCGGCAACACCAGGCTGGCGCACAAAGGCTTTCACCTGCTCCGCTTTAACAGGCGATTGGGTCGATCAGTTATGGTCGACCATAAAGACATTTCGCCAGCAGATGCTTGCATCTGGCGTGTGGGTTCAAAGGCGGCAGGATCAATCGAGGGAATGGCTGCAAACATTGATAATTGAGCAGTTGCAGCAGACATTCTTTGACCACCCTGCTGTACAGGCCGAATTGCCACAAATCGAACAGGCCGTCTTGTCCGGCCAATTACCGGTAACCACCGCCGCCCGCCAAATCCTTCGGGTTTTCCGGCAAGCCACCGACGATCATTCGTAGGCCAATGCCTCGCGGACGCTAATTTGTGAAGCGCGCTGCGCGGGCATCAAGCTGGCCACTGTCGAAATAAAGGCAATGATAATAAACCAGATGACAGGACCGGATACTGTCGGCAAGTATGGCAGCGGACGCCCCGCCAGAACCTCGCCCAGAATATTGCCAAACCCCATGCTTCCCGGAATGCTCAGCGGTAGTGAAATCACCGCACTCAGTAGGCCAATAAGCACACCTTCAATGATGAACATACGCCGTACCGCGCCCGTCGAGGCCCCAACGGCCCGCATCACGCCGATCTCGCGTGTGCGCTCCAGTACATTCAGGCTCATGGTCCCGGCGAGGCCCAGGCCACCGACCGCAGCCACAATCACGGCCATACCGATCAGCACATAAATCAGAATATCAAACCCGCCGAAGGTATCTTCAATTAACTGCGCATGCGTAATGGTGCGCACAATACCGATGCCTCGCAAGTCAAGAAACTCAAGCGCGGTATCCGCCACCGCCGCTTCAAATTCGGCTTCCCGGCTGAGGGTACCAATTAACAGCAGCGAGGTTCTATCCGGCATCTTCATGAAATGGGCCAGATCATCGAAATTGACATATACAGACGACCCGGCACCAATGTTGGTCGAAAGCAGAATGCCGACAACCAGCCAGTCATCATCTTCACCATTCAGTTCCAGGGTAATGGTATCGCCAACTTCAATATCCGGTTCATCGTCCAGCAACCCGGTCGTCACCACGATCTCATTGCGCCCAACACGCTCCGAGGGTTCCAGCCAACGCCCCTCCGACATGGGCGGATCAATAAATGCCGAATCCGCAGGCAAGCCATAGACCGTTATGGTCGCGCTCTTGCCACCACCCGCGCGTATACGCTGCAATGAGCCGACCAGCCAACCTTCAGATTCGGTCACGCCGGGCAGTTGTTCAATCCGACGTTCCAGCCCCGGACGATCATATAAGCCATCCAGCGCAATCTGCACGTCAAAGTCGGACATGCGCACCCGGTCATTGACATCGGCGACCAGCGCAACCCGCACGTTCATAATGCTGATAAACAGAGTGCCCGCAGCCGTGAGTGTTATCAGGGTCATCGTCAGGCGGGCTTTACGCCGAAACGTATTTCGCACCGAAATCAGAATGGGACGCGAAAGGCCGCGCAGCTGTGCCAGCATCAGGTCGAAGAAGCCACTCCCCCCCTGTGCCGAATAATCGCTGATGGCCGCCGCAGCCGTCATGCTGGTCCCATTCAAGATAGGCACCAGTGCAGATATGACCGGCGACAAAATCGCCACAACGACCTGCAAAAACAGCACATCGCTCGGCATATAAAAATGCAGAATGTCGAAGTTTAGAAAACGGGCAACCGCAAATTCCAGCAAGAACCAACCCAGCAGCAAACTCGCCGGGATCGCAATCACCAATGCCAGCAGCCCCAGGAAAACGATCATCACCAGATAGACAGCGATGATCTGTGGCCGCGATGCACCGATGACCTTCATAATGCCGATTTGACGCTTTTGCTGGGTTAATAAGCCCGATATGGTGTTGACAACCAGAAAACCGCTGAGCAGCAGCGCGCCCAGACCCACGATAATCAATATAGCGGCCAAACCCTCCATGATGTCGGAAGCCCAGTGCTTGTCCGCCTCGCGCACCGTCACAGAGCCGGCCCGTATACCATTGCGCTGCAAATCATGCTGAAGATCGTTGGCAATCGCGGTAAGCGCATCCAGTACCGGAACAGACACACTGGCGAGATAGGCGTCATCCACCCGCAGTTGGATCTGGTTGTAAGAGGCGGGCAAACCCAGGCGCTTAAGGGTTCGGAAGGATACATACCCGGTCAGCTGGCTCTGGACCGTGCCCGGCACCGTGTTCAAGTCGTGTACCGTTCCCCCCAAAGAGAGCGTAAACTGTCGCCCATCCACCATTTCCAGGGTTAAATTTTCCCCAATATCCAAATCCGTGAGTGCCAGCACGCTGCGTTCCAGCAACAGCTGATCCCGCGCTGGGGGCCATTCACCTTCCTGAGGCGTAATCCGGCTGATGCGGATATCCTCAAAGTCATCGTAGGCATACAACGTCAGGTTATGCTTCTTGCCCGGTTCGACCAGCTTGACGCTGTAGACTGCCCGCCCCTGGGCACTGGTGATATGGGGTTGTCGGGCCATCCAGTTCACAAAATGATCGTCGAATGGCGACAAATTCATAATAATGTGGGATGAATTTGTTTCGCGATACTGACCGTTCAGTTCTTCGTCGCCAATCACCCGCGCGATGAACAGGCCGCCAAAGGCAAAAACGCCGATCGCGATCGAGAGGATAACGAGTATGGTTCGACTCTTGTTATCCCATAAATCCCGAATAACCTTGCGCCATCGTGGAGCGATCATACCAACTGCTCAATATTCTGGCTGCGCTGCGCAACCACGTCCTGAAGCGCTTCGTGTGTTTCTTCGGACTCGTTTATCAGCTCGAAGAATGCCTCGCGCCCCAGCGCCGCCACTTCCACCGAGTTTTCCCGCGCCGCCCGTACACTGGCGCGTCGCGTCCCGCCGGTCAGCAATGCCATTTCACCAAAAAACTGACCGGGCTCCAGCGCTTCGACGTAAATCTCGCGTCCGTTCGGCCTGTCCAGATAAACGTGAACGGTCCCTTTGGTGATGATATAGAAGTTATCCGGCTCGGTATCTTGCAGGATGATCGGCTCACCGGGGCCGAAGGTCTGCGTTTGCAGTTGACGAGTCACCTTCACCAGCATTTCCTGGCTGAGGGTGGGCAGCGCCTTTACCAGCCATTCGTTTACAATCTCGCCATCAGCGATCACAATGGTACGCGTCACACGGCGGGCCAGGTCGTCATCGTGCGTGACCATTAGAAACGTCTTCCCCTCAGCAACCAGTTTCTCAAACAGGTTAAACACCTGTCGCGCTGTCCGGGAATCAAGGTTACCGGTTGGTTCGTCCGCCATAATCATCGGCGGATCGTTCGCCAATGCGCGCGCAATAGCCACGCGCTGCTGCTGTCCACCGGAAATCTGCGAAGGTAGTTTGTGCGCCTGTTGCGCCACATCGACCAGATCGAGAAGGTGCATGGCGCGTTCCTGACGCTGACGCGGTGTATACATATTGCAGAAATCCATCGGCAGCATCACGTTTTCAATCACAGTTAACGTCGGCAGCAGTTGAAAGAACTGAAAAATGACACCCTGATTGCGTCCACGCCAGCGTGCCATCTGCCCCTCGTCAAAGCGATGGATCCCTGTCTTGTTGATATAGATTTCACCAGAGGTTGGGCGGTCGATGCCGGTCAGCATGTTAATGAGGGTGGATTTACCGCTGCCGGATTTGCCGATGATACCGACAAACTCACCCGCCCCGATTGTGAGGTCAATACCTTTGAGGGCAAGAAAATCGCCGGCATCTGTTTTATAGGCCTTTACCACCTTGCGCAGTTCAATCAGGTGTTCCGGCTCATCGGTCGAATGACCATTGGTTTTGAAATTCTGGAAAAAACGCAGCATAACAACGCCAATCACAAATTGATAAAGTCGCTGGCAATAACCTCACTATAACGGAAATAGATTAATTTAACCTGTGAATTTTTGAACAGACAGCCATCAATGACAAATGTAACAATGCATTATCTATTTACACGCTGTCAGCCGCCACATAATATAGCAGATAATTTATACTTGATACGAGGCTTTTATGGAGATACACCATGCACCAAACTGTTGACATCGCGCTGGTAGGGGCTGGCGGCTACGGCACAAGTTACCTGAGAGAGTTGTTACACAACAACCCGGACCAAAAAGGACGTTTGATTGCTGTCGTCGACCCATTTCCCGAACGCTGCCAGTTCTTAGGCGAACTGAATGACCTTCAGGTGCCGATCTACCCGGATATGGATACCCTGTTTGCATCGCATAAACCCGGCCTGATCTGTATCGCATCCCCCATCCAATTCCACGCCGAACAGACTATTCTCAGCCTGCAACAGGGCATCAGCGTCCTGTGCGAAAAACCGCTGTGCGCCACCATTCAGGAGGCACAGCGCATGGCACAGGCCGAGGAACAGACGCCGGGCTTCGTCGCCATCGGCTACCAGTGGTCTTTTTCAGACGCGATTCAGGCCCTCAAGCAGGACATGATGCAGGGTGTGCTGGGCAAACCGATCCGGCTGAAATCGCGGGTTTACTGGCCACGTCCGGCACTCTATTATGCACGCAACCAGTGGGCGGGGCGCATCGCGCTGGATGATGGTACGTGGGTGCTGGAAAGCCCGGCAGCCAATGCCGCCGCACACTATTTACACAACATGCTCTATGTGCTGGGCAGCACGCGTGATACCAGCGCCACACCGGCGAACGTGCAGGCCGAACTATTCCGCGCCAATCCCATTGAGAACTATGACACCGCGTCGATGCGCTGTCTGACCACTGATGGGGTTGAAATCCTGTTCTATACCACGCACGCCAGCCAGAACAATATCAACCCGATCTTCGATTATGAATTTGAAAACGCAACGGTTTCGTATCAACAGGACGAAGACAGCGACATCGTCGCACACTTCCATGATGGGCGCACCAAAGTTTATGGTAACCCATTCGCAACGGGCATGGGCAAAATCTGGCAGTGTGTCGACGCGCTGCATGGCGGTGACCCGGTCGCCTGTGGCATCCGCGCAGCCACCCCCCACACGCTCTGCATCAATGGCGCGCAAGAGTCTGCACCTGAAGTCGTCAATTTTCCGGCACACCTTTGCAAAACACTCGCCATCGCAGACACGCAGTTAACCTATGTCGACGGGTTGGAAGGCATCATGACGCAGGCCTATGAATCGAATTGTCTGATCTCGGAGAGTCATCAGGTAGACTGGGCCGTGCCCGGACGGATTGTCGACCTGATCAACTACGATCATTTTCCCATGCAACCGGTGTGATTCCGCCGGACAAAGGAGACCATAAACCATGAAAGCGGTTATGAAAATTGCGCCCGGCGTGGGCCAGATTGAATTGCGGGACATTGATGAACCAGTACCCGGTGCCGGTCAGGTCAAGATTAAGGTGCAGGCTGCCGGGATATGCGGCACTGATCTGCACATCTACAAAGATGAGTTTCGATCACGTCCGCCAGTGGTATTGGGGCACGAAGTCGCTGGTGAAGTGGTTGAAGCAGCCGACGACGTCGCAGACGTCGCACCGGGTATGCGGGTGACGACCGAAACATACTACTCGACATGTGGCACCTGCATGTACTGTCGACGTGGACAATCCAATCTGTGCCTCAACCGCCTTTCGATTGGCTCCGGTGTCAATGGCGGCTTTACACAATACGTCATTGTGCCAGCCACAAATATTCACCGGCTGCCAGACAATGTGGATTTTCAAGCCGGAGCGCTCACCGAACCACTGGCCTGCGTTGTACATGGCGTCCTCAACACGCCAACGGTCGCCCCCGGTGACGTCGCCGTGATCGCGGGGCCTGGCGCCATTGGCCTACTCACGTTGCAGGTCGTCAAGTCCGCCGGGGCAACGGTGGTCATGCTGGGCACCGATGCCGACGAACATCGCCTCCAGCTGGCGCAGCAGCTTGGTGCAGACTACGTGATCAATGTCCAGCAGGACTCGCCCGATCAACTGATTGCCGACATCACGCAGGAAGGACTTGGCGCCGATGTTGTCTACGAATGTTCCGGCGCAGGCCCGGCAGCATCTCAACTGCTTCAGCTGGTTCGGCGACGTGGCCGCTATGTCCAGATCGGTCTGTTTGGCAAGCCCATCGCCTGGGATCTGGATCAGGTCTGTTACAAGGAACTAGTCGTCACCGGCAGCAACGCCAGTGTGCCGTCCTCGTGGGATAAAGCCCTGAAGCTGCTGGCCGCGGGTGTTGTCAGGACCAAACCGATCATTACCGATATTTACCCGGTAACGCAGTGGGAGCAGGCATTTCAAACATTCGAGTCCAAATCGGGCGTCAAAACGCTGCTTATTCCTGCTGGTTAATTATTGAACACCTTGTGAGGAGAAATTTATATGTCTGATCAAAAGCCGATCGTTCACCTGTTTTGCAACGCTCACATTGATCCGGTATGGATGTGGGCCTGGGAAGAAGGTGCGCGCGAGGCCATTTCGACCTTTCATACAGCAGCCAACCTGCTCGACGCCTACCCGGAATTTATTTTTAATCATAACGAAAGCCTGCTCTATGAATGGGTCGAAGAATACGACCCGCCACTATTCCAGCGAATCAAGGCACTGGTAAAAGCGGGACGCTGGAACATCACCGGCGGCTGGTACCTGCAACCGGACGTGAATCTACCGGGCGGTGAAACAATCGTGCGGGTCATTCTGGAAGGTCGGCGCTACTTCGCCGAAAAGTTTGGCGTCCGGCCCAGTGTTTCGTATAACTTTGATTCTTTCGGGCATCCCGGCACCTTGCCGCAGCTGCTGAAACAAAGCGGTTTTTCCCTGTACGTTCATTGTCGTCCGGACCGCGACCAGCTGGATCTGCCCAACCCGACCTATCGCTGGGAAGGGATTGACGGCACCCAGGTCTTGACCGTTCGCCCAAGTTCCGGTTGGTACACCACCCCGACCGGCGAGTATGGAACCTCGCTCGACCAGGCTCGAAAGGGCATCGAAATTGCCCGCGAAACCGGTGACGATGTGCTCGTTACGTGGGGACTGGGCGATCATGGCGGCGGTGCAACTGCACAGGAGCTCGATCAGTTTCGTCAGCTCATCAACGAGATGCAGGATAGCGATGTCGAAGTGCGACACAGCACGCCGGAAGCCTATCTGGAACGAATCAAAGGCAACTTTGAACGCTATCCTGTTCACAAGGGCGAACTACAACGCGTGTTGGCGGGCACATACACTTCCGTCGCACCCATCAAACGCGAGATGCGCGAAGGCGAATCGCTGCTGGCTTCGGCTGAACGGTGGGCAGCCATGGCATGGTGGCGGTTTGGACATCCCTACCCTGCCGCCGAGCTGCGCGATGCGTGGAAGCGCCTGATGTTCAACACATTCCACGACGTACTCTGCGGTTCGCTGCTGGAAGATGCCTTGCCCGGCGTCAGCGACATGTATGGTTATGCCGGCGACATTGCGCGGCGCATCATCGCCCGCAAGCAGAACGCCTTGCTACCGAATGTTGACCCAACCCCAGGCACTATCCCCATTTATGTGTTCAACCCGCACAGCTCAGCCATGAAAGCGCCCATCGGCATCAACTTCCTGAGCGAATATCGTGCGCCCAAAGACAAGCCGGCCTATACGCTCTATGACGATCAGGGGCAGCAGATTCCGTCACAATCCGTTGGGGGATCATCCGCCGTCCTGAGTAATGGGACATGGCAGCCGTTTATAGGCTTCACCGCAGATGTTCCCGCACTCTCGGCCCGGCGCTATGAGATCCGCTTTGAGAAACCCGCTGTCGACTCGAATAATCAACTTGCCGTTCAGGAAAGCGAAACCGGCGTTACGGTTGAAAACCAGTGGTGGAAACTGCGCTTTGATCATCAACAGGCAGCCCTGGTCGAACTGGTAGAGCAAGCGAGCGGGCGCAATATCCTCAAAGACCCAATTCAGTTTTTTGCCATGCACGATACGGCCCACGCCTGGGGCGGCATGTCCCGCGCCGTTTTCAACGAACCCGCCGCCGTCCTCACCGCCCTTACCCCGGAGGAAGTTGGCGTCTTCGCGGGCATGGAAGGCAAGACCGGCCCGGCACTGCGCGTTATTTCAAAAGGCGACGTATTTGTTGAGGTTGAATGTCTCGTCGGCTGGCAGCACACACGGGCGGCGCTCCGGTTCAAACTTTATGCCGACCTGCCCTATATTGACATTCAGACGCGTCTTTACATGCAGGCCCGCCGCAAAATGATCAAACTGCAACTGCCCTTCAACCTGGCCCAACCACGCGCTATCTGTGAAGTGCCCTATGGAGCAGCAGAACGCTCGACCGATGCTACCGAGCACCCGTATGCGCGTTGGGTCCGGCTGGACACAGCACAGATGACGGTCGGCATTGCCAACAACGGCCAGAATGGGTTCGATGTTTCGTCCGATGGCACCCTCAACCTTAGTATTACGCGCGGCGGTGTCCACTGCCACTGGGATGAGCAGACCGAAGGCTTGGATACCAGCCGGTCATTCACCTGGATGGATCAATCACAGATCGATACCTCATTCCGCTTGCTCGCAAGCCCGAATCATGAGGCAGTCGCCAAATCGCTGGTGCCAGCGGCGCTGGAGCTCAACCAGCCCTTCGAACGATTCTTTGTTTATTATCCACCCACCCCGCCGGATAGCGCATCCGAAAAACCCGAATCATTTGTCACCATCGAGCCAGCAACCATTGTGCTGGACGCGCTCAAAAAGGCGGATCATGAAGACGCGTTGATTATTCGATTGCACGAAACACTTGGACAAGCAACGGAGGCGTACATTCAACTTGAGGGCGACAGCAAACAGGTCATTGTGTTTGCACCTCATGAAATCAAGACGTTTGTCGTTAATCGACAGCATGGCAACATTGTCTGGCGAGAAAGCAACATCCTCGAAGAATAACGCGGGAGATGGAGCACGCTCAGCATGTTCAGCCACAAACAACCCTATAAACCGGTGTCACTGGACGATGATTTAACCGGAGGTCTTTAAGGTTTTGCGAAATTGCAACCAATCTGTTGACAGTCACTCGTTCTTACGTTATGATGCGAACTGTCATAGATATTGAGCCTGAAATGCAAATTCACAACTCCTGCCAGACCTGTTGTTTCTGTTGTCAGTTTTCACCGGAATCGTTTCGTTCGGTGGAGTTGTGCTAACCTGCCTAAACTCCGTTTAAGTAAGATGCAAGCAAAACCCCGAACGAATGCAGCGGGGTTTTGTTTTTGAGGATACATGATGCTGAACCGGCTTGACACATTCGCCCATACAACTTGTTGTTGTCTGTGTTGTCAGATGCTCCAGTAGCGGAGTTATCCGGTTCTACACGCCTGATTACGTTAGGCTGATCTGTACGAACATTCGCCCCGGATAACTTCCGGGGTTTTTTGTTGTTAGTAAACGGTGGATGGAATGATGCTTGTGAATACGCGCGTTGCACATTGGAGAAATCACATGACCGCAGCATACCGTACCGAATATGATGACGTTGCAGACTTGCAGCAGCGCTTTGAATCGGCCCACCCACAGGAAATCCTCCAATGGGCCGCCGAAGAATATGGGCAGGATTTGGCGGTCGTCACCAGCTTTCAGCCCACCGGCATCGTCACCCTGCACATGCTCAGCGAGATTGCCCCCAACACCCCGGTCATGACACTGGACACCGGCCTGCTCTTCCCCGAAACGTATGTACTCATCGATGAAATGGAAGCCCGTTTTAACCTCAACCTCACCCGCGTCAAACCCGAACTCACCGTTAACCAACAAGCTGATCGACATGGCGACAAATTATGGGAAAGTAACCCTGACCAATGCTGCCATATGCGGAAAACGGTCCCCCTCAAACAAGCGCTGAGTGGCTTTGAGGCATGGATCACCGGGCTGCGGCGGGACCAATCGCCCACGCGCTCAAATATTCCTATCATTGCCAGAGACGCGCGCAACGATATGATGAAGTTATGCCCGTTTGCGAATTGGACCGAGGATATGATCTGGACATATATCCATGCCCATGATCTCCCGTACAATGACTTGCATGATCAGGGCTACCCCAGCATTGGCTGCTTGCACTGCACCCAGGCAACGACGGACAGTGCAGACCTGCGCGGCGGGCGTTGGGTCAATCATCAGAAAACAGAATGCGGCATTCATGTCAACCTGGCTGACGAAGTAAGGCACTAAATGACCTGCACGCCACGCGTGATTTTAGTGTCGTTGTATCGGTCATTCGGTAGATGGCAATAAAATGGCAGAAAATTATCCCATTATGTTGAATATCGAAGGGAAAGCGTGTGTTGTCATCGGCGGCGGCGATGTTGCAGCACGCAAAATTGGCGGGCTACTGGACGCGCAAGCGAATGTCACCATCATCAGCCCGCAGATCACCCCTGCCATTCATTCCCGACTCGATGCTATCAAATGGGTTCAATCAGTCTATCAAACCGGCATGCTGGAAGCGTATCAGCCGTTTCTCGTATTTGCAGCCACCAACGACCCAGACATCAACAATCAGATCACGAGCGAAGCGCACCAACTGGGTGCGTTGGTCAACCAGGCAGATGACGCCAGCAGCGCCGATTTTCAGAATGTCGTTACCCTTGATCGCTCACCGCTCAAGATCATGATCAGCACAGGCGGCGCGTCGCCAGCGCTGGCGAAACATCTCAAACAGATCATCAACAATGTGGTGGGCAATGAATATGCCGTTCTTGCGCAATGGCTTCAGGAACTGCGCCCTGTGGCAAATGTCCGTCTTAACACGCAACCAGATCGTCAAAAATTGTATGAAACTATTCTCGCCTCCGACATCCTGATGCTGCTTCGTCAGCAGAAAATTGACCAGGCTTATGCGCAATTCCAACACCTCACCCAAGCAGTGAGGCAGTCGACGTGACCGCGCTGGTGCTGGCGGGGCACGGTTCGCATATCACGCCTCAAACGGCGGGGCTGGTGTGGACATATGTCGATCAACTGCGCAGTTGGGGCACAGCAGATGAAGTTACGGCCTGCTTCTGGAAGGAAACCCCACCCTTTTCGCAGGTTCTCAACACCCTCGAATCCACAGAAGTCATTGTCGTCCCCGTGTTCACGAGTCAGGGTTATTTCTCATCAACAGTGATCCCTGCGGAAATGCAGTTGACCGGTCCGGTCACCCGTCGAGGCGAGCGAACCATTCATTACACGCCAACCATTGGCGAACATCCTTACGTGCAGCAGATTGTTCGGCAGCGGGCGGAGGACATGCTGCTGAAATATGGGCTGCGACCAGCCGAAACAGCCATTGCGGTCATTGGGCACGGCACCCGGCGCGACCAATCCAGTCAGGATGCTGCACGTCAACAGGCAGCATTTCTACGGTCGCTCGGTCTTGTGTCCGATGTGATAGTCGCCTATCTCGATGATGAGCCGGACATACCGAGCATTTTCCAGCGCACCCCAGCCACCAATATTATCGCCGTCCCGATGTTCCTCGCCCCCGGCTCACACGTGAGCATTGATGTTCCAGCAGCGCTCGGCATTGAACCTGACAGCCAGCACTCGCGTGTGAACGGGCGATCAATCTATTACACAGACCCTGTTGGCACCGATGAATCCATCTGCCAGATCATCCTTGAATTGGCGCGAGATACCGGGCTAACGCCCCACGCAACAACCGGCTCATCACAATGGCAGCACTTCCCACTCGCCGGGGGCCATCCGTTTGTCGAGGCCATACAGCAGAATGGAAGCCTTGAGTTTGGTCAGCTTTATCTGACACCAAACGAAGTTAAGCCAGTGACCGCCAAATCGGAATGTGTTACCATTACCGACCCAATGCCCCTGCGCCGTTGGGTCCGTGAAAAACCTTTCCGTCCGCTCGCTACATCCGATGACCTTCCCGATAATTGGCGGGTCCCGGTCGAGAATGCGGACTGGCTGCCGGCGATTGTCGAGACAGTTTATCCCGGTGCCATTGCGGATTGGGCAGCTTTGCAGGCAGGTCACTTTCAGGCTGAATCACTGGCGAAAGTCAGCGAACGACAAACGGGCATGTTTCGCGGCGTTCACCATACGCCAATCGATACCATTGAACAGGTTGTGGAATCCATCTGCGGGCGCTGCGCACGGCACGCAACATGGTTTCATCAAACATCACCGAAGGGAACAATCCCCTGCCAGTCGCCTTGTAACGTCTGGTTGAGCAGGGTCATGGAGGCCGTCGCTATATGAATATCGGTACTGTCTATCTGGTTGGTGCGGGTCCTGGCGATCCGGACCTGATTACACGTAAAGGGCTGCGCCTGATACAGACTGCGGACGTCATTGTCTTTGACCGGCTGATTCCGCTTGACTTGATGGATGAAGCACGTTCGGATGCGGAGTGTATCAACGCCGGTAAGGCGCCCACCAAGCACCGGCTTGACCAGGAATCCATCAACGAAGTTATTGTAAACCGGGCGCTGGTTGGCAAAACTGTGGTGCGGCTCAAGGGCGGCGATCCGTTCGTTTTCGGGCGCGGCAGTGAAGAAGCGCTGGCGTGTCGGCAGGCAGGGGTTCCCTTCGAAGTTGTGCCGGGCGTATCCAGCTCCTACGCGGTGCCGGCTTATGCGGGCATCCCACTGACACACCGCCATTTGAGCAGCGGATTTACCGTCATCACCGGGCATGAAGACCCAACCAAACCCGAAACCAGCATCAACTATGACGCGGTCGCCCAGATGGGCGGTACTATCATTATCATGATGGGGGTCAACAAGCTTCCGCAAATCCTGGAAAGATTGGTGCAGGCTGGTCTGCCACAAGATCGACCGGCGGCCATCATCGAATGGGGGTCAACCCCCTTCCAGCGCGTGGTCGAAGGTACCGCACAAACATTGTCCGACCTCGCCCGCGAACATGAGATCAAGTCCCCCGCAACAGTGGTAATCGGTGAGGTCGTCCAGTTGCGTTCACAGGGGGTTCAATGGTTCGACCTCGTCTCCACACTAGCGTCTCAAAATAGAACAACACAGTCAGCAATCTGGGAGGAATAATATGACTGATAAAACATGGAAAGATAAGTTACAAAATAAAATGCCGGAAGATCTGGCCCACGAAGCCGACATATTCGAGGGTCAAGTGGAACTGCGCAAGCAGGGGAAAATTGACGAAAAGGTATTTGCCGAAACCCGCTTGCGTCGTGGTGTCTATGGTCAACGATACGACAATGGACAGCGGCACGATGGTATCCAGACCCGTGAGCTCAACTTTCCTTCGGGCGATCTGACCAAAGGGCCAGATACCAGCTGGGACGCTCCTGGTATGCAGCGCATCAAAGTGCCGTATGGCGGCCTGACGATTGAGCAAATGGAAGTGCTGGCCGACCTTGCCGATGAGTATTCGGATGGCATCCTGCATGTCACCACCCGGCAGGACTTCCAGCTTCACTATATCCATATCGAAGACACACCCGACCTGATGCGGCGTCTTGCCTCGGTCGGCATGACAACCCGCGAAGCCTGCGGCAATTCAGTACGCAACGTCACCGCCTGCCCGCTGGCCGGGGTCTGCCGTGACCAGGCATTTGACGTCACACCTTACTCGCACGCCATGGCAAACTTTCTGCTGGGCCATGACGATGTGCAGGACTTTGGCCGCAAGTTCAAGATCGCTTTTTCCGGCTGCGAGCATCACGCCTGCGGGCTCGTCAATATGCATGACCTCGGCCTGCTGGCACGGGTGAAGGAAGTCGATGGTGAGCAGAAACGCGGTTTTGCGATCTTCGTCGGCGGCGGACTCGGCACCGTGCCGCATCAGGCACAGGTCCTGAATGAATTCGTGCCCGAAGACGAAATCATGCCGATGTCGCAGGCTATTTCGCGCGTGTTTGCCCGGCTGGGCGAGAAGAAGAATCGTAACCGGGCGCGCATCAAGTTTCTGGTCGCGCAGCTCGGTATTGATGAGTTCCGGCGGCTGGTTGAAGAAGAGCTTAAGACCCTGCCCCACGATGATCGCTGGACAGCGTACATCGATCACATCGATGAATACGATGAAACCCCCGCGCGACCCAGTGTTCCTCTCAACGGAAAACCACTGCCAGACGGTTATCAGGAATGGTATGAGACCAACGTCTACCAGCAGATTCAGCCGGGATACAACGTCGTCACCATCAATTTGCCACTTGGCGATCTGACTTCGACGCAGATGTACAAGTTGGCGGATATTGCCCGTGAATATGTCGGCGACAATGTCCGCACCACCGTTGAACAAAACATGGTGCTGCGCTGGATTGCCGATGCTGACCTGCCAACAGTCTATCAGGAACTGAAAGCCATTGCGCTGGGTGACCCCGGTGCGGGCACCATTGTCGACATCACCTCCTGCCCCGGCACCGACACCTGCAAGCTTGGTATCGCTTCGTCACGCGGGCTGGCCGGTGAACTGCGTCGCCAGTTGAGCGCCAAAAACGCCACCCTGCCAGAAGCTATTAAAGAGCTCAAAATCAAGATCAGCGGCTGCTTTAATTCCTGCGGTCAGCATCATGTCGCGGATATTGGCTTCTTCGGCAACAGCCGCCGGGCGGGCAATTACAAAGTGCCCCACTTCCAGGTCGTGTTGGGCGGCCAGTGGAAAGAAAACGCCGGGAGCTATGGGCTGGCAATTGGCGCTGTGCCTGCCAAGAATATCCCCGATGTGCTGGATACCATCACCAACCGCTATGTCGCCGACCGGGAACGCACCGAAACCTTCCAGGGATGGGTGATGCGGCTTGGGCGCAAGGAAATCAAGTCGCTGCTCGATCCGTTCATGGGCATACCCGACTACGAGGAAAACCCGCTGTTCTTCCGCGATTGGGGTGATTCGCGCACCTACACCATTGACGACATTGGCGTTGGCGAATGTGCTGGTGAGGTCGTTTCGCTGTTCTCCATCGAAATCATCAAAGCCGAGTCACAGCATTTTGACTCGCTGGTCGCCCTTGATGAAGGCAAGTTTGCCGCCGCCGAACAGGGCGCCTATCGCTCGATGCTGCTGGCAGCCCGTGCGCTCATCCGCACCCAATACCCTGACGTCACGATGGAACCGAATGACATTGTCCGCGAATTCCGCACCCGGTTCTACGACACCCAGCTGTTTTTTGACCGCTATGCACGGGGCAAATTCGCCGAGTATTTCTTCAACCGGCATGAGAACCCGCCGACCAACCCGGACAAGAACGCCGCGCATCGCCTGATTGAAGAAGCACAGTTATTCATCGAAGCAACACACGCCGCCGAACAGCGCATTAACGGCGTCATCACGAGCTAGAGAGGACAGGATCATGCTTCCCAAACGTTTAGGTGTCAAATATTTTGTTGATCCGTCCGTAGAAGTCGATCTGGCAAAATACGTGCCGATCTACCAGCGCTGGATTCAGCGGGAGTGGGTTGAGGGTTTGCTCATCGACGTGGCGAACTACGATCATGTGTATCATGGGCCGGGCGTCATTCTCATCGGTGACGAAGCCGACTATGCGATGGACATGCGCGAGGGTCGCCCCGGTTTGCTGTATACGCGTAAACGTCAGTTGATGGATACGCTGGCGCAGGAACTGGACCGCGATGCCCGTCTGGCGTTGATTGCTGTTCAGAAACTACTGGGAGAACCAACGCTCCAAGGCATCAGCTTCGACCTGAGTGAAGTTCAGCTCTATTTCTTTGATCGGCTGGCACTGCCCAATACACCGGACACATTCAGCGCGTTGACCAGTGAACTTCAGGCGTTTGCAGACCGTGTCTATCCCGGAGCACAGGTTGCACTCGAATCGGTCAGCAGCGACACGCGGGAACCCTTTACCGTTCGTCTAAAAGCCAACGGGACATTCGACGTCGAAACGCTGCTTGCGAATATTGATTCCACAGAAGCAATCGCCGAGTAACTAAAAAACAGGGTACACTCAGACAGCCATTTCAACCATGAGATGGCTGTTTTTATTATGAATACACTCACCGGGGATTACGAAGCAATGACGAATCAGCGGCCCAATATTATTTTGATTATCACCGACCAGCAGCGCTACGATACGATCAATGCGCTGGGGTTTCCCTACATGGATACCCCAAACCTGGATCGTCTTGTAAATGAGGGCGTTTCATTCGACAACTGTTTTATCACGGCCCCTTCCTGTGCACCGTCACGTGCCAGCCTGTTTACCGGCTACTACCCACATGTCACAGGTGTTCTCAAAAACGCTGATCTATGGCGCCATTCCTGGGTCGAAAGTCTGGCAGACAGCGGTTATCACTGCGTCAACATTGGTAAAATGCACACATTCCCATTCGAAACGCCGCTGGGCTTTCACGAGCGCTACGTTGTCGAAAACAAGGACCGCTATCTGGAAGGTCGCTACTATTTTGATGAGTGGGACAAGGCCCTTCGCGCGCGCGGTCACGTCAAACAACAGCGTGAACTGTACCGGCAGCGCGACGACTATCAGGAGCGAATGGGCGCATTCGAGTGGGAACTGCCGGAAGACCTGCAATCCGACATGTTTGTCGGTAATTTCGCATCGTGGTGGCTGGAGACATATCCCCAAACGGAACCCCTGTTCCTACAGATCGGTTTTCCAGGGCCGCACCCACCCTATGACCCGACGCCTGAATATGCGGAGCCATATCTCGAACGCGACGACCTGCCCTTGCCCGAAGTGACGCAGGACGAGCTCGATAACCAGCCACAACCATTCCGCCAGCTGCGCGAGCACAATTTCCGCATTGACCACGACTCGGTGGTTCATCTCGACCAGCCCACCCGCGACCAACTCCACCGGCTGCGCGCCTATTACCTCGCCAACGTTACGATGATTGATGAGAAGATTGGCGAGATTCTCAGCACGCTGGACCAGCAAGGCTATCTCGAAAACAGTGTGGTCATATTTACATCAGATCATGGGGACTGTCTGGGCGATCATGGGCATATCCAGAAATGGACGATGTACGACATCATCAACCGGGTGCCGTTGATCGTGTGGTCACCAGGGCGGTTTCAGCCTGCCCAGCGGCAGGGAGGGCTGTGCCAGTTAATGGACATCGGCGCGACCATCCTCGATCTCGCTGGCATCACCCCGCCAGACACCATGCAGGCCGAGTCACTGCTGCCTGCGCTGCAAGGCGACAACTGGCAGGGCCGAGAGGTTGTTTTCGCGGAGCATCCGCCCGACGGCATTTACGAAGGCCCATATATGACGATGATCCGCGACCGCCGCTGGAAGCTCGTCCATTTTCTGGATTCCGACGAGGGGCAGTTGTTCGATCTCGAAAACGACCCGCAGGAAGTGCACAATCTCTGGCGCGCACCGGATATGGCCGCCAGGAAACATGAACTGCTGGAGGCATTACTCAACTGGCGTATCCAAAGCGCATACGAAACAGGCAGCCTGTTTGACCAGTGGCGCTAGTCATACACGACAGGGCAGCTCAAACAACGATAAACGGCCTGTAGCTGCCCTGCTGTCTGGTTTATTGGCGTGGTTCGCGGCGCGATAACCCGCCTCCCTGGAACTCATGATCGTCGCTGCGGTCATCCGGGTTCTTTGCCCGCAGTTTATCCTCATACTGACCACCATCATCCATCGGCTGGTAGCCGATCACATCGCTCAGGTAGTCGATCTGATACCAGTTTTTGCTGTTTGCGGATGTTCCATACAGCGTCAGAAAATCGATTTCGGGTCCGGCCTCGATACAGGCGATCAGCAGTTGAACGACATCGCGATGGCTGATCCAGATGTGGGATGCCCGCAGGCTTTGAGGTTCGTTTTCTACGCTGAAATTACCGATGCGGATGTTGATGGAGGAGAGACCATATTTGTCGGTATAAAGCCGCCCGACCAGTTCCCCCCAGCACTTGCTTAACCCATAGAGCGAGTCCGGGCGCATCGGCATGTCCGGCATGACCGGCTCGCCAATCCGGTAATAGCCCGTGACATGATTCGAGCTACCGAAAATCACACGCTTCACACCATTCAGCCGCGCGGCTTCATAAACGTTGTATGTGCCTACAACATTCACCGGCACGATTTGTTCATAAAAAGCATCCGACTTCATATACCAAGCCAGGTGAATCACCGCATCGACGCCCTGCATGATCGCGTTGAGTGCTGCGGTATCCTGAACATCCAGTGCTTGAATATTTCGTTCATCATCTGGCTGAACATCTGTGGCAACAACCTCATAATCTCCGGTCTGGCGCAGGCCCTCGACCACCACACGACCAATGCGACCATTTGCGCCTGTCAGCAATATTTTTTTCAAAGTTCACCTCTCTTTTTGGGCACACGGCAATGGTAGCGCATTTGACGACAGCATGCAGCAAACACGTTATCATCGAAGTGTGCATATTCCCGGAGAGGACTCATCATGACACAAACACTACGCGCCCTCATCTTAGGCTCTGGCTTTGCGGGTCAGGGACACACCATGGCTCTACGCGACGCCGGGGTTGAAGTTGTCGGCATGGTCAGCCGAACACCCGACGTGGTTCGCCAAGTGGCCGCAGATTTAGCTATTCCCTACGCATCAACCGATTGGGAAGCCGCGCTGCAAGAGCTAAAACCGGACATCGTCGCCATTGGCACGCCCGGTGGCGCACACTTCCAGCCCATTCTGGCTGCACTGGAACACGGCTGCCATGTCTACTGCGACAAGCCGTTGGCTGCCACCGCAGCAGAGGCCAGAACCCTGTATCAGAAGGCGCAGCAGGCAGGCGTCAAGACCGCTTATGCCGCGTCCTATCGTTATCAACCGCATGCCCTGCTGGCCCGGCAGCTCATCCGCGAAGGACGCATCGGCGAACCACGCGAGGTGGAGTGCATTTCCCATTACAATCTGAACCCACTCATCCCCTATGGTTGGTCCCATCAACTCAGCGAAGGCGGCGGGCGGCTGAACAACAACTTCACCCATAAACTGGCTATCGTCCTCAATGTGCTTGACGGACGTGCTGCTGCTGTCAACGGTTCGACGCGCAATGACATGCCTCGCGCGCCCATCGTCGATGGTGTGCACGACTTCCGCACACGCGAGAACTTCGCACCGACGTCCGACACACTGGATGACGTCACATGGGGCGAAGGTGACGCAGAATGGTCGTACACCGTCATGGCCCAAATCGAACCCGCAGCGCACGCCACGAAACCCGTCTCCGCACTGTTCCACCACAGCGGCCTGCAACCCCGCTATCACAATGACTATGTCGCCTTTTATGGCAGCGAAGCAGCCATCCACATCAATGGCAGCTATGCGCAGGGGCCGCTGTATCTCAAGACACGTGACGAACAATGGCAGCAGATCGCCCTGCCGGACCACATTACCCAGACTCTCCCGGACATTCAGGATGACACGCAGCGCAACTGGACCCAGCTGGCCCGTGATTTCGTCGCAGATATCGAAGGCCGCGAAACGGACAGCTATCAGACTTTTGCCGATGGCTGGATTTTTCAGGAAATCATCGACGCCGTCCGGCAAGGCAGTGGCTGGTTCCAGGTCCCGCAACCGGCATAGAGCAAGGAGAAACACATGAACAACAACCGTATCCGTCCCTACAGCAAAAACCCGTTCTACTGGCAATATAAAGGTGAACCTGTCCTCCTGCTGGGGGGCAGCATCGAAGATAATTTATTTCAGATTTCGGATATTGAGGCTCATCTGGATTTACTCCATGCCGTTGGCGGCAATTATGTGCGCTGCACCATGTCCAGCCGGGATGAAGGCGATGTTTGGCCGTTTGAGCGTGATACCGCCACCGGCTTGTATGATCTGCGGCAGCCCGGCAAATCCTACTGGCAGCGGTTCGAGCGTTTCCTCCAGCTCACCTCAGAGCGCGACATCATCCTTCAGATCGAACTCTGGGACCGGTTTGACTTTGCCCGTGCTCCCTGGCAGGATAACCCGTATAATCCGAAAAACAACATCAATTACACCGCTGCAGATTCCGGACTGAAGGAAGTGATCGATACGCATCCCGGCCAGAAAGAGAGTAATTTCTTTCGTTCCATACCAGCACTTGAAAACAACACCATCCTCCTGCCCTATCAGCAGGCACAAATTGACCAGCTTCTGTCGTTGTCCCTAAACTATGGCAATGTGCTCTACTGCATTGACAACGAAACGAATGAGTCGCCGGCTTGGGGTCAGTACTGGGCAGCTTATATCCGGCAGCAAGCCAGCCAAAAAGGTGTCAACGTCCAGATCACCGAAATGTGGGATGCCTGGAATCTGGCTGATCCGCAGCACGACGCCACCTTTAATCATCCGGAAACCTATTCATTCGTCGACATTTCGCAGAACAACCACCAATCCGCTCTCACACATCCAACCAACATTGCGCTGGTTCGTCAGCGGCTGATTGACTCCGGTCATATTCGCCCCATGAACAGCGTCAAGATTTACGGCGCGAACAGTGGGCGATACGGCAGTACCCGCGATGCGCAAGAACGGTTCTGGCGGAATATCTTCGGCGGTATGGCCTCATCCCGTTTTCATCGCCCACCATCCGGCCTCGGCCTCGGCCTCATCGCGCAGGCACATATCCGGTCTATGCGGATGCTGACCGATCAGATGGATGTTACCACTTGTGTGCCACACAACGATTTATTGGCTCATCGGAGTTGGAATGAGGCATTTTGTCTGGCAAACCCGGGTGTTGAATATGCCGTCTTTTTCCCTGATGGCGGCGATATTCAACTGGACGTATCAGCAGCCACCGGCGGCGAATTCACGCTGCGCTGGCTCGATATTCGCGACAGCAAATGGGTGAGTGAAGAAACTATCACTGCTGAACCCACCGAGGGCACTATGAGATTGGTCACACCCCAGGAAGAAGGTTACTGGGCCGCACTGGTTCAACATGTAAACGAGTAATTCTTTTTCCTCAAAAGGGCGCAGCGCAATGTCAGGCTGCGCCCTTTGTTCTTCCCTCTACTTGCCACTATGCGCACAGTATGCGCTTTCAATGCGCTATATCCATAGGATGACTTCTGAAGATCGTCATCATGCTTCAGGAGGTATCTATGAACGCACTCGACATACTCGAATACGGCCATCAAACCGTTATGAACGCTGTCAAAGATGTGCCAGCGGACCAGTGGGAACATCCCATCGTACCCGGTGGATGGTCGGTCAAAGACACGATTGCGCATATGGCGTCGTTTGAACTGCTGCTGCTGGATGTACTGCACACAACATTCTGCCATACGCAGTCCACGTTGCTGGAGCGCTGGCTCAAGGATGGGGAGCAGTTCAACCACGATGAGGTTGCAGCCCGTGCCAACGCATCTGCCCAGGATGTCCTGAACGAATACCGGGAAGCGCACTTCGAGGTCATCAACATGATCCTGCGCATTCCGCCGGACGAACTGCGACAAACGGGTTTGCTGCCCTGGTACGGGGATGGCTACGACGTAGAAGATTTTATTGTGTACGCGTTCTATGGCCATAAGCGGGAACACAGCGCCCAGATCAACTTATTCCGTGATCACCTGGTCAGCCGTGCCGAATTCAACCAATATGAAAATGCATAGAGAGGGCCTTATGAGTAACCAAACAACGTTCAAAACGCATCAATCATTGATTACCCCGGACGAAACAGACATCCAGAATTTTGCCGGGCAGTTGAAAGGCCAATTGATCCGGCCCCAGGACGGGAACTATGATGAAGCACGCGCCGTCTGGAACGGCATGATCGACCGTTACCCAGCACTGATCGCCCGCTGCGCGCATGTCGATGATGTCGTTGCCGCTGTTAACTTTGCGCGTCAGCATAATCTGGTCATCGCTGTACGGGGTGGCGGTCATAATGTCGCCGGGACTGCCGTCTGGGATGACAGCCTGGTTATTGACCTGTCCGGTATGAAACAGGTGACCGTAGACCCGACTAACAAACTCGCCCGCGCTGAAGGGGGCGCGACGTGGGGCGATGTCGATCAGGCAACCCAGCAATACGGGCTGGCTGCGCCGGGTGGTGTTGTCTCGGAAACCGGCATCGCAGGCCTGACCCTCGGCGGCGGCATGGGCTGGCTGCGCCGTAAGTATGGTCTTAGCTGCGATAACCTGAAATCCGTTCAGATGGTCACGGCTGACGGTCAGATCATCACTGCCAGCAAGGACGAAAATGCCGACCTGTTCTGGGGCATTTGCGGCGGCGGCGGTAACTTCGGCATCGTCACCGCGTTCGAATATCACTTACATGAGGTTGGGCCGGAAGTCATGTTCTGCTTTGTCTTCCAACCAGCGGATAATGCCCACGACGCGCTGCGATTCTACCGCCAATACACCGAATCGAGTCCGGATGAAGTCAGTTCGTTTGCCATTCTGGGCACGGTCCCACCGACCGAGCACTTCCCGCAAGCTGCCCATGGAAAACCCTTTGTCCTGTTTGCGGGACTCTATGCCGGCCCGGTAGAAGAAGGACAGCGCGTCCTCCAGCCGCTGCGGGACTACGCAACACCGATTGTCGACATGAGCGGTGTGATGCCGTATGCCGAAGCGCAGACCGTTTTTGATGAGGATTACCCATCGGGCGAGATGCGTTATTATTGGAAGTCCGTTTATATCCGGGCGCTTGACGATGCGGTGATTGACAAACTAATCGCCTTGCAAGCCGAAGACCCATCGCCGTTTTCGACTATCGACGTCTGGCAGCTTGGCGGTGCGATGAGCCGCATTGGCCCTGAAGAAACGGCATTCGGCAGTCGATCTGCGCCCTTTCTCATCGGCATCGAATCCAACTGGATTCATCCGGAGCATGACGCCGGCAATATCGCCTGGAATCGCAAGGTCTACCGTGAATTGCAGCCGTTCTCGGATGGCAACGAGTACCTGAATTTTCCGGGCCTGTACGAAGATGCGGAACAGATGGTGAAGACGACATTTGGCGCCAATTACCAGCGGTTGGTGGCGTTGAAGAACAAATACGACCCGACCAACCTGTTTCGCATCAATCAGAACATTAAACCGACTACCTGAAGTCTCAGGCTATCGAAGGAGAACCACCTGTGAAACAACCTCTCAAGCTGATGTGTATCCTGGCGCACCCTGATGATGAGTCGCTGGGCACAGGTGGTATCCTCGCCCGCTATGCCGATGAAGGGGTTGAAACCCATCTCATCACGGCAACGCGTGGGGAACAAGGATGGTTTGGCGCAGCAGCGGATAACCCGGGGCCGCAAGCCCTGGGTCAAATTCGAGAGGGTGAACTGCACAACGCAGCCAACCAGTTAAACATCCGTGAGGTTTCGTTTCTGGATTACATTGACGGCGAACTGGATCAGGCGAATCCACCGGAGATCATCGACAAAATTGCGGATCATATCCAGCGCGTGCGCCCACAGGTCGTCGTCACTTTCGATCCCTACGGCACCTACGGTCACCCGGATCACATCGCAATCTGCCAGTTTACGACAGCCGCCATTGTCGCCGCCTCCCATACAGACCTTCAGAGCGACCATGCGCCGCACCAGGTCTCCAAGCTGTATTACCTGACGGATTCGCAGGCCATCTTCGACATTTATCAGCGTGCTTTTGGTGAGCTGGTTATGACGATCGATGGTCAGGAACGGCGCGCAACAGCATGGCCGCAATGGGCCAGCACGACCCATATCGACACAACCGCCTACTGGCAGCAGGTGTGGAACGCGATTCAATGTCACCGCACCCAATTGCCCGGCTATGAAGGATTACAAAAACTGCCGGAAGACGTTCACCGGCAGTTGTGGGGACAGCAGCATTTCTATCGCGTATTCTCGATGGTCAACGGCGGGCGCCAGATCGAGAGCGATTTGTTCGACGGCTTACGTTGACGTTATTTAGACCGGCAGCACCTTCAGGCATACCGGCATCGAAACTTCAGCCCGATGCCCCGTGTCGGACAGCAGACCCGTATCCGCGTCGATCCGAAATACGGCCATGTTATGGCTGTCCTGCTGGGCCGTAATCAGATAGGTGCCAGTCGGGTCGATTGTAAAATCACGTGGGGTACGCCCCGGGGTGGGCTGATGCCCTACCAGCGTAAGAATCCCGGTTTCCGCATCACAGGCAAAGATCGCAATGCTGTCATGTCCCCGGTTGGAACCGTACACATACCGCCCGTCCGGCGACACATGAATCGCAGCCGTTGTGTTTTCGCCGCTAAACGAATCCGGTTCGGTCGATATCGTCTGCACTTCGTGCAAGTCACCGGCTTCATAGCGATACACCGTAATGGTCGCTGCCAACTCGTTGATCAAAAAACAATAGCGCCCGGAAGGATCAAACTCCAGATGGCGCGGCCCGGCACCCGGTTGAGCCTGCGCCGCACTCGTGCGGGTTAGCTTGCCTGTCTCAGAATCCAGTTCGTACACAATCAACGAATCAAGCCCCAGATCCGCGACTAATGCGAATTGATTGGTCGGGTCGGTCATAATGCAGTGTGCGTGCGGGCCTTCCTGCCGGGACGGGTTCACGCTGGAACCTTCATGCTGTATGGCATCACTGGCCGGGCCGAGGCTGCCATCGTCCAGAACAGGAAACGCCGCGACGGACCCGGAGCCATAATTGGCGACCAACACCCATTTGCCAGCCGCATCCACCCAGACGTGGCATGGCCCATTGCCCTGCGACGGCTGATAATTCAAAAATGTGAGTTCGCCACTGGCCCGGTCAACGCGAAACGCGCTGACAGCCCCACCCGGCTCGCCCTGGTAGCTGGCCACTTCATTGGCGACATACAGGTACTGCTGCTGTGGGTCAAATGCCAGATAGGTTGGGTTAACCATATCAGGCACCGTTTGAACACGCTGCATTGCCCCGGAGGCCAAATCGAGTTGATAAACGTAAATACCCTCACTTGCCTCAGCCCCGTCCGCTGGCTGGTTGGTGTAGGTTCCGACAAAAACCAGCATCTTTTCCGTCATATAAAAGTTCCTTTCTACAACACGCGGTTATCATGGCGATTGTACCGCACACATACACGCTGGCCCCAAATGTTGCTTGCAGCCATAGCCGGTTTGTGGATATAGTTCAGGATGTGCGTTGCACAGTTCCATAGCCCATTGGGCTCCATTCACATTCAAATAATTGAACTTTTGACGAAATTTTGCTTGCCCAGGGAGATACTTTATGAAAATTACAGATGTTCAGGCCTGTGTGATCGGGCGTAATGAACCGCACAGTGGCGGCAGCGTGTGGACTTTTGTCCGCATCTATACGGACGAGGGCATTGTCGGGACAGGCGAGTGTAATTCCGCCGGTGCGGCAGGTTCCGGTTTTGCAACCAAGGAGTCAATTCTTCACCTCAAACCCCGCCTGATCGGTCAGGACCCGCTGAACGTCGGCCCGCTGTATGAAATGCTGCGCCGCAGTGGGCGCTACGGCGGCACGAGCGCTCCCCCCATCATCTTCGCTATCACCGGCATCGAAAACGCCCTGTACGATATTGCCGGGAAAGCGCTGGGCGTGCCCGTTTATCAACTGCTCGGTGGCAAATACCGCGACAAAATCCGCCTGTACGCCGACTGCCACGCCGGCGAAACCAACGAGCCACAAGCCTATGCGGAAAAGGCGTTGCAGGTGATTGAGGAAGGTTACAGTGCGGTCAAGTTTGATGTCGACCACAGCGGCGTCGGTGAGCTTGACCGTTATAACTGGACCGCCAGCGCCAGGGAAATGACCCATATCATCAGCCTGATTCAAGCGACGCGTGAAGCGATTGGCTACGATATTGACCTTGCCATTGATTGCCATGGGCAGTTCGACCTGCCATCCGCAATTACACTGGCAAAAGCTGTCGAACATCTGCGCCTGATGTGGCTGGAAGAGCCTGTCCCGGCAGAAAATATCGACGCAATGGCTCAGGTGAAGGCCACCTCCAGCACGGTGATCTGCACGGGCGAGAATCAATACACCAAATTCGAGTTTGTCGAGCTGCTCCAACGCAAAGCCACCGACATTATCATGCCTGATCTGGCGAAGGCCGGGGGCATCATGGAGGCCAAACGGATCGCGGAAATTGCCGATGCCTTCTATGTACCCATCGCCCCGCACAACGTATCCTCCCCTCTGGGCATGATGGCTGCCTGCCACGCGATGGCCGCTGTGACGAACTTCCTCGTCCTGGAGTTTCATGGCCGCGACATCAGCTGGTGGGAAGACCTGTGTGATGGGGACAAACCCTTCATTCAGGATGGCTGGATGACCGTGTCCGACAAACCCGGCATCGGGGTCGAGCTAAACGACGCGGTTGCCAAAACTCTTGTGTGGAACAACGACACTTACTTTGACTAACGACATGAGGAGCGTTCCATGCCTGCAAAAAAAGTCTTAATTACCGGAGCAGCGGGTGGCATTGGCAGCTATCTGGTTCACAACCTGCCTGCCGTGCAGTACGACCTCGTACTCGCCGATATTCGCCAACCGGACTACGAACCCTCGCAGCCTTTTATCGAACTGGACATCGCCAACCTCGATCAATTCACGGCGGCGTGTGAAGGCGTCGATACAGTCGTACATCTTGCGGCGGACCCGCGCACCACGGCCCCCTGGGAGAGTCTGCTGCCAGCAAATGTGATCGGCGTCTACAATGCCTTTGAAGCTGCACGGCGGGCGGGCTGTAAACGGGTCATATATGCCAGCAGCATCAACGCCAGCAGCGGTTACCCCGTCGATGTACAGATCCGCACGGATATGCCCACCCACCCTGGCAACCTGTACGGCGCAACAAAAGTATGGGGCGAGGCGGTTGCCCAGGTATATGCCGATCATCACAATGTGTCGTGCCTGTGTCTGCGCTTCGGTTGGGTCGGCAGTCGCGATGATGCCGACAAGCTGACTACCCAGCGGGCACTGTCGATTTATATCACCTTTGAAGACATTCAACGTCTGATTGTGGCCTGCATCGACGCCCCCGATGATCTGAAATTCGGCATCTTTCACGGCCTGTCCGACAATCTCTACAAACGGATGGACCTCACCGATACCTGTGCCATCCTCGGCTATGAACCACAGGACGACGCCTTCGAATTGAGCAAGCAGTTTTCGGATTGAGGATTGAGTCATCGCAGCGCAAGAATCACCTGCGATGACTCAATGTTTACTTACTTATCCCAGCGTCGGTCGGGTTGCCAGAACCCCAGCTTGGGCGTGTTCCATTCATCCGTTGGCTCGAACAAACCGGGGAAACGCAGGTTCGCCTCGATGCCCTCGTAGTTTAGTTCCACCCCAAGGCCCGGCTTGTCCGGCACTTTAGCATAGCCATCCTCGATCAGTGGATCATCCAGCCCGGTGACCAGGTTCTTCCAGAATGGCAGGTCAAGCGCGTGCATCTCCAGCGCAACCAGGCTCGGTATAGCGGCCCCGCAATGCAGATTCGCCATAAACGCAATCGGCGAACCAGCAAAGTGCAGCGCGGTTGGCAGACCATGACGTTCCGCATAGTCTGCAATACGCTTGGTTTCGAGCATTCCCCCGGCAGACAGCAGGTCGGGGTGAATAATGTCGTACGCCCGTTTTTCAATCGGCTCCTGAAAGCCATCCAACAGGTAAATATCCTCACCATTTGCCGTCGGCACATTGATCGCCTCGGTCACGCGGCGGTTGCCCTCCACATCCCACCAGGGAATAATGTCTTCCATCCACGCCAGTCCGAAGGGTTCCAGCGCCTTGCCCAGCCGGATACCATCCTTCACCGACAGCGGTCCAAAATGATCAATCGCCAGTGGCATATCCCAGCCAACCGCGTCGCGCACTGCCGCCACAATCTCTACAAACCGGGCGATACCCTTTTCGGTCAACTGTGTGCCCTGCCTGGTGCCTACAATGGGCTGGCCATGGCGCATGTGATGTTCGTATTTGGTCGGCGCACCCACCGTGCCATCGGCATAGTCTTCCAGTATGTGCAGGCCCACGTCGAATTTGATAAAGCTCATGCCCATCGCCTTACGGCCCAGCACTCGTTCAACATAGGCTTCCGGCGTAGGCTCGGCAGCACGAGGGGTATCGGCATACAGGCGAATATGCGAGCGATATTTGCCCCCCAGAAACTGATGACAGGGAACACCGTAGACTTTGCCGATCAAATCCCACAGTGCGATTTCGATGCCGGAAACACCGCCCCCTTCACGCGCAGAGGCGCCAAACTTCTTGATGGTGCGAAAAATCATGTCGATGTTGCACGGATTTTGCCCTAACAGCAGGTGCTTGAATTGCAGCGCATTTTCCTTATGCCCGGCGTCGCGCACCTCGCCAATGCCGCTGATCCCCTGATTCGTATCAATGCGGATGATGGGATAGTCATAATTGGAGCAGACAACGGCCATCCGCATGTCCGTAATTTTGAGGTCGGATGGATAGGAATAGGTATTGACCGCATCCTGCGCCCGGCCAACCTGCTGCTGGTGATCTTTTTCGGTCATGCCATAAACTCCTAATTCAAAGTCATTTTTCACACACAGCCTAGTGCTGCTTCCATACCAGATGCGGTTCGATGCGGGCATAAACCCGGTCAATCTCGCGCATGTCACTGTCGTCCAGTGGGTGCGCCACATTACGAATGCGGTTATTCTTCAGCACGCCGCGCCGAATCATGATCTCCTTGGCATAGGCCATACCCATCAGCGGCTCGATCACAATGCCTGGCAGCACTTTCTCGAACAGGTCTTCGGCCTCAGTCTGCTTACCTTCATCCAGCAGATTCCAGATATGTTGCAACACATCACAATATTCGCATGCCACAATCACACCACAGGCACCGCGTTCGCGCTCGCTCATCATATACAGGCCGCCAGCGCCACCCATCGACCCCTTGATGGCCGGGGACTGCCGCTGCATGAGTGCGCCGATCGTGTGCGTGCTGGGCGTCACTTCCTGCTTGACCCAGCTAATATTCTCGATTTCCTCGCAGATTCGCACAATCTGGTCAATCGAAAGCGGCGCAACGTTGGCATTCTGAATCCACACCGGGATATTCACCGCCTCCGCAATCGCTTTGTAGTAGGCAAAATTGCTGTCATAGTCGGTCTGGAGCATGTACGGTGGCATAGCAATGACCGAGTCCGCCCCCACTTCCTCGGCATAGCGCGCATAGCTGACCGCCAGCGGGGTGCTGAGCGCGGCACAATTGGCAATAACGGGCACGCCCGCCGGTTTGCACATCTCCACCGGAATCCGGATCATCAGGCGGCGTTCTTCTTCGGACAGCAGTTGAAATTCGCTGACCATCACCGGTACACATAAGCCGCCAACGCCGGATTCAATGCAGAATTGAATTTCAGCGCGTAATGCGTCTTCGTCGATGCGATCCTGATCATCAAAAGGGGTCATCGGAATCGCAAAGATGCCACGCCAGTTTTCGTTTGTCATGCTTCCTCCACAAGATTCAATGATTGACAACAGCCGATTATACAGGCTTCATTACGCTGGCACCCATGCCATCAAACCAATTGACAGCAAAATCAACCTCAATTCGGTACAATTAAAATGGTATTTTCAGACAAGGATGTCCTATGCAAGCAGGGCAAATTCAATCCCCAGGCCAGGCCGATGTCATCACTGCACCACAGCCAGCGCCGGGACCCGATGAGGTATTGATTCAGGTGCGCGCAGCCGGAATCTGCGGAACCGACCTGCACATCCTCAAAGGTGAGTACGAGGCAAGTTACCCCATTATTCCAGGGCATGAATTCAGCGGAGTCGTGACCGCTGTCGGGCAGAATGTTCAGCGTTTCAAAGTTGGGGATCGTGTCACGGCTGACCCGAATATCCCATGCAACCGCTGTCCCGCATGCCAGCGCAACGAACCGAACCAGTGCGAAAAACTGGCGGCTATCGGTGTCACCCGAGACGGGGCTTTCGCCCAGTACGTCGTCGCACCAGAAAGCAATGTCTTTTCAATTGGCGATCTCTCCTTCGCGGCAGCGGCGCTGGTCGAACCATTAGCCTGCGTCGTCTGGGGCCTCAAGCGTGTCCAGGTTCAGCCCGGCGATTCGGCGCTGGTATTTGGCGCGGGGCCAATGGGTTGTCTGGTTGCACAGGCACTCCACCACGCCGGGGCCGCCCAGGTGGTCATCACCGATACAGTTCCCTACCGGCTGGAAATCGCGCACAGTGTGGGTATCCCACAAATCGTTTTGGCCGATTCATCGCAGGCCGATCAGCTCAAGAACATTGCACCAACAGGCTTCGACATCGTGGCTGATGCCACCGGCATCCCACGCGTGCTGGAACAAGCCTTCTCGTGGTTGAGAGCACGCGGCAAATTGTGGGTATTCGGTGTCGTGCCACCCGACAAGCAGGTTTCGTTCATCCCCTACGACGTCTTTCGCCGTGATCTGACCATTATCGGCAGTTTCGCCGTCAACCGGACCTTCCACGAGAGTATTGCCCTCATTCAGAGTGGCGCCATTCAGGTGGAACCCCTGATTTCCCACCGGCTCCCGCTATCGGATTTCTGCGATGGCTTTGCCCTGGCGGAAAACGACCCGAAACGTATGAAGGTGCAGTTCGCCATCGACGCATAGAGTCTGTTGCATTTTTATCTCACCCGAAGAAAGAGATTATTCATGGCTGATAGTGTTTTATCTGCAAAACCCATCCTGGAACGGTTTGGCCTGACTGGTCGCACAGCGCTGGTGACTGGTGGTGGACAAGGCATTGGCCGCGCATTTGCCCACGCGCTTGGCGAAGCGGGCGCCGCCGTCGCCATTGCAGATCTGGTCATCGAGCGCGCAGAAAGCGTCGCCAACGAGCTGCGCGAAAAAGGCGTCGATTCGTTTGCAATCGCATGCGATGTCACCCAACCCCAGCAGGTTGAAACAATGGTCAAATCTATTACAGATAAATGGGGCGGCCTGACGATCGGCATCAACAATGCTGGGATTGCGGACTGGACTGCCGCCGAAGACATCAGCGAAAGCAATTGGGACAGCATCAACGCGGTCAACCTCAAAGGCGTGTTCCTGTGCGCCCAGGCCGAAGGTCGGGTGATGCTGGAAGCAGGCTACGGCAAGATTATTAACGTTGCCAGTATGTCCGCCAGCATTGTCAACACACCGCAAAAACAGGTCGTCTACAACACGACCAAAGCCGGTGTGCTGCACCTCACCCGTAGCCTGGCCGCAGAGTGGGCCGCGCGTGGTGTGCGCGTCAACAGTATCAGCCCGGGCTATACGCGCACCCAACTCGTGGATGATCTGCTGGAAACCCCCATCGGCAAGGAAATGGCACCCCAATGGCTGGCACTGACCCCTATGGGGCGCATGGCCGACGTCACAGACCTGCAAGGCGCAGTCGTCTACATGGCGTCCGAGGCGTCAGACTTCATGACCGGCAACGATATGGTTGTCGATGGCGGCTACTGCTTGTGGTAAGCGGCTCACCCCACGACAAAACGCTTTAGCACACTCTGGTTTTCATAAATCGAACCCTGTTTTTGGGCTGGCGGCAGAGGCATGCGCACCGGCACAGCTGTCAGCCGGGGTTCGATTGTCGTTTTCCCGTGTACCATCGTCGCGTCGAAGCTTTCCATATCCTTGACACCCATCAGCGGCCACGCATCCGCCGCGCAGTATTGAAACAACAGAAAACGGCGCGGTTTGCTGGATCGATTTGGGGCGGAAGCGTGGAGCATGCGGGCGTGATGGATGGATATCCCCCCGGCTCCAACCTCAATTGGTGCGACATTTTGAGGCTCGAACTGCGGGTCAGTAATGGCCCCGGCGAACGCACCCTCATGGTGATGGTCATAGATCGGCCCGCGATGCGAACCGGGCACCACCAGCAGGCAGCCATTCTCCTGCGTCATCGCATCAATGCACACCCCTACCGCCAGCAGATCATCATTCGTGTGCGGGTAAAATGCCCAATCCTGGTGCCATTCCACCGGGCTGCCCACTTCGGGCAGTTTCATGTTGAGTTTGGTACCATTCTGGCGAATATCCGGCCCAATTAACTGGCGGACAATCTCGTAAATTGCCGGATGCCGCAGCGTGGCGTCATACACGGCATGGTGCTGAACCGGGTTTTTCAGGCGGCGCAGACGCGGCTGTTCTGGGGTATGGCTCGGTTCGAGGTCAAAAATGTCCGTATGCTGCGTGAACTGCCTTGACTGTTCCACAAATTCATCTGTCACCCGGCGCAGTTCCTGAATTTCTTCAGTCGACAGGACGTTTTCGACACCGAGGTAACCATTGATGGTATAAAAATCAATTTGTTCTTGCGTTAACATTTTTCACCCTCAACTCTGGTTGCAAAAAAAGAGGGGCGCATCGGCCCCTCCGTGACACTATTTTCCAGATTTACGCCAGTTCCTGATGCGCTTTGCCCGCGCGTTCCAGCGCACGCTGCGCCTGGCGGACATTGATTTTGGGCGCGACTTCCGCGTAAAAGCGTGCAGCGGTCGCTTCGACTGCTTGCTGCCCCGCCGCCGATGTATCATCCAGGTTGAGGGCATAGTCCGCTTCATCAAGTCCGTCGATCGGCTCTAGCGTGATCTCCAGCACAGTCTCGCGGCGAATGCGCTCCATCGTTCGGCGGCGCTTGTCCGCATCTTTGGCCCGCGCATCGTCGCCCACTGTCTGATAATACTCGTGCAGGCCAGCCTCCAGGTTGACTGCATGGGTCATAATCGCCCCAAAGGTATTCAGTGACGCCATTATGCCCCCTAAATCCACCGCTCGATCACAATTTTGCGATCTGTATAAAATTCAATCGCATCCGATCCCTGCCCGTGCAGGTCACCAAAGAAGGAATCCTTCTGCCCGCCGAAGGGGAACGAGGCCGACGGCGCCGCCACGCCGATATTGATACCAATGTTCCCGGCACGCACGCGATACTTAAACTCACGAGCGAACTTGCCATTGCTGGTGAACAGACTGGCCGCATTACCGAAGTGGCTGGCATTGATGATGTCCACCGCTTCATCAAAGCTGTCCGCTTTCATCAGCGACAACACCGGGCCGAAAATTTCTTCACGGGCCACAGTCATCTCCGGGGTGACGTTTTCGAGGATGGTCGGGCCAACAAAGATGCCATTTTCGTAGCCGTCAACAGCTTTATTACGTCCATCCACCACCACAGATGCGCCTTCATCGACGCCTTTTTGAATCATACTTTCGATACGTTCTTTTGCCTGAGCACTGACCACCGTGCCCATCTGCGTGGTTTCATCGAGGCCATACCCCACCCGAAGATTGGAGACCTGCTTGACCAATTCGTCACGCAGTTGGTCGTAGGCATCCCCGACACCGACCGCGACCGCCGCCGCCAGGCAGCGCTGCCCGGCACACCCATAGGCGGCACCGAGGATATTGCGCACGCTGGATTCCATGTTGGCGTCCGGCAGGACAGCGATGTAATTCTTCGCCCCACCCTGCGCCTGCACCCGCTTGCCGTGGGCTGTGCCCACTTCGTAAATCTTCTTGGCAACCGGGCTGGACCCCACAAACGAAATCCCTGCAATACCGGGGTGTTTCAGAATCGCATCCGCGGCTTCGATGCCACCCTGCACCAGATTAACCACCCCTTCAGGCATATCGAGTTCATCCAGCAGTTCATAAACGATCTGCATACTCAGAGGCGTTTGCGGTGACGGTTTGACGATGAACGTATTGCCGCAAGTGATCGCTGTCGGCAGGAACCACAGCGGCACCATCACCGGGAAATTGAACGGGGTGATCGCCGCATAGACCCCAACGGGCTGCCGCACCGTTGTTTCATCAATGCCGGAACTGATATCCTCGACGCCATCATTACGCATCAGGAACGGCACGCCCATCGCAAAGTCAATGCTTTCGATGCCCCGCCGGATTTCGCCACGTGCCTCGTCCAGCGTTTTGCCGTTTTCTTCTACCGCGATCCGCGCGATTTCTTCAAACCGATCTTCGATCAGGTTTTTGAAGTGGTGCATATACTGCGCCCGGCTGAGCACCGGCGTGCTGCGCCACTCCTCAAAAGCCTCAGCAGCAGCCTGCACAGCCATATCGACATCTTCTGCGGTCGATTCCGGGCATTCCGCCAGCACTTCGCATGTTGCTGGATTTTCAACGGGAATATAGTCAGCAGCGGTAGATTCTACCCATTCCCCACCAATATAGTTTTTTAACTTTTCAGCCATTCCAGACTCCTAACATTACGCTTCATGAGTTTCAAATTCTGATGCATCCAGTCTGTGTCAGTATCAGTGTGCAGCAGAGGATAATCGAAAACGCTGCATCACGCAACGCCGCCCGCCTCCCACAGCTTATCCATATAGCTGGCCGTCAGCCGGGCAGCCTCATGCGGGTCTTCAATGCTGTTCACGCGTTTGCTGAATGGTTCTGGCGTCACAGGGCCATCGTAACCCATGGCGCTCAGCTTGCGCATGAAGGTGCCCAGGTCAATCACGCCTGTTTCCATCGGCAGCCGCCGGTCGTGGTCATTGTATTCGTCCATGGTCAGGCCTTCCGGGGCATCATTCACATGAACGGATACGACATCCTCATTGGTGATCTTGTCGAGGTCGCTCATACTGCCACCAGAAGTGTACAGATGCCAGGCATCCAGCAGCAAGCCGACATTCCCGGTGCCGATCGCTTTTGCTAAATCGAGCATCCCTTCCATCGAATAAATGAAGGCTTCCTTGTCCGCAGGGCGCAGGGTCTTTGGGCCGATAAATTCCAGGCCAAAGCGAATACCATAAGGCTTCAACGCCTCCGCAATGGGCCCAAAGCGGTCTACATGCCAGTTAAAATTGTCATCAAATGCCCGCGTATCTGAGCTAGGCGGCACCCATGTCTGCGTGCGCATGGCGCCGATAGCCTGCCCGACAGCCGCCAGCTGAGGTAGATCAGCCAGTCCATCGTGCCATTCATCCTTATTCCACGCGACCGGCAACCCCCAGATACCCGGACGGACACCTGCGTCATTGAACAAACCGCGCACGTAATCCACGCCCTTTTCATCGGCCAGTTGCGCCGCTTCCCGAATATTGAAATCAATGCCGGAGAAGCCGGTTTTCTGTGCCAGTTCCAACGTCTGCACCAGGCCGAAATCGCGGATACCAATTGCGCCGGGGCTTAAATTCTTGTACATCTTTTAACCTCTTTCATCGATGAGAACATCAAAATATTAGACTTCATTGCCGCTTGTCAGTCGCTCCGCCAACTGTTCAGCAGCGCGACAGCATACGGCCCAGATGGTCAACGTTGGGTTGATGCCGGGGCAGGACGGGAAGACCGCACCGCTAAAGACATACAATCCCGGCACGTCATGAACCCGCAGTTCCTCATTAACAACCGACTGCGCCGGGTCGTGGCCCATCCGGCAGCCCCCCAGGTCATGACTGCTGCCTACGCCCGTAAATTGTGGGCCGGCCCAGGTTTTAGCAGCGCCCATCGTGGACAAAATCTCAGCGGCACGGGCTTCCATCCAGGCGGCCAGTCGCTGCTCATTTTGCCGCATATCGTAGGTAATGCGTATAACCGGCAAGCCCAATCCGCTGCGGTCCCGGTATCGCGGGTCCAGATCAAGGTAGTTGGTCCGATAGGGTAATGTATCCGGCTGAATGCGCACAACACCGAAATGCTGCCATTGGCGAATGTGATCCTTGTACTCCTGCCCCCATGTCGGCACATCCGGTGGCAGAGTCTCCCGGCTGATCTGAATCGGTAAAAACTGCTGTTCCGCCCCCAGCGTCGCCCCACCGATAAACCCGTGCGCGACCGAATCGAAATCCTCAGCAAGAAAATCGTCCACGACTATGCCCTGCGCCGCCGGTCCGGTATGCCGGTTAAAGATCACGTCAGGAAAATACCCGTCCACATGTGCAAACATCTTGGTCATAAAGTTTTGACCGACCTGTCCGTGTTGATTGCCCAGGCCATTTGGGTGGCGCGCCGAGCCGGAGAGCAGCAGCAACCGTACATTCTCAAACGTGTAGCTGGACAGAATGACGGTGCGCGCCTTTTGCACAAAACAAGTCCCGTTCGCATTCACATATTCGACACCGCTGGCCCGACCGTCGGCGTCAGTGAGGATGCGCAACACCCGACAGTGTGTACGAATATCCAGATTGCCCGTTACCAATGCTGCCGGAACCGACGTCAATGCCGGATGCCATTTATCGTCCGTAAACGACCCGAAGCCATTACTCCATGCCGTATACGTGCTGGCGGGTCGGCCCTGATAAGGTAGGCTGTTCATCCCGACCGGAACAGGATGCGGATGTAAACCCAGGCTTTCCGTCGCTTCTCGGAAGAATTCCCCCAACCGAAACGGACGCATCGGCGGCATCGGAAACGGCGCATTACGTGGGATAAACGGATTTGTATCATCCCCCGCGACGCCAATTTCGTACTCCAGCCGCGTATAGTACGGTTCAAGGTCAGCATACGTGACCGGCCAGTCTGCCAATGTTGCGTCCGGTGGCAGGGCATCTTTACCCCACCGTGCATGCACCCAGCTTAGTGGCCGAAAATGATGCGGATGAAAACGACGCAGCCAGGCCCCATAGTGTATGACGGAGCCGCCAACGCCGTTCATCATGCGCCCCAGCGAAAAGGTGCTTTCCTCCGTCACCTCGTCGACCCTGTTGCGACGCCAGCGCGGGATCTCGCTCATAAATTTCGCGCTCATATTGGCGCGGCAATAATAGGTTGCACCCAATTCGTCTGGCAAAAAATCGTGCCGAGTTCGCCACGACCCTGCTTCGAGAGCGACCACCTTTAGGCCGGCGCGGGTCAAAATCGGCGCAATCACAGCCCCGACAGCGCCCAACCCGACCAGCACCACATCTACCTCCCCATCTGGCGGCCTCGCACCGCGCTGGGGGTCATAACCATGTATTGCTGCTGGCTGTGTATCACCCGCCAGACCATAACCCAGGTCAGCCATCGACTGAATGACACCGCCCTTGGTAACCGGGCCCGGTGTCAGATTTTCTTCAGCGGAGTTTTCCAGCCACACGCCAGGGTGCTTCAGAAACCGCCAGCCAAGTTTGTCCCGGTTGCCGCCATAGACTGGGTCCGCAAACAGGCCTTCCTGCAAATGTGCGCGCAGGAGCGCAAAAAAAAGTTGTTGCGGGGGATGATGAAATTCCGGCAGCGTGCCGTTTTCCAGCCCTGCCATTAATGTCTGCTGCTGACGAGAGGTTATGTCCGCAAACAATGAGTCAAACAATATTTCAGCAGACCGGTTCAACGCAGCCAGCCCAAGCCGGTACGCCTCTCGATGGGCAGCATACGCACCACCTAAAGCGCGATCGACGTAATCCACAACGCCGATGGCGCTGGCAGCAGGGCTATACGCATCTGCGGGGAACATACAGTCAAATATGGCTCTGGCTGTGCGAACTTCGAGCAGGCTCAGGGTAATGGGGCTAAATGACAAACCGTCCGATAATGACATAAAGCAAGTCCCGCAATAAATCTAATTTATGATTTCATTCTACCGAAATCCAGAAATTGGACCAGTAACAACGCGCAACATTTGATGGCCCGGTTTTGTCTTGTGTGTAATAAAAAAGCCTGAGAAATTCCCCAGGCTCCTGCATCTGCGGCTGAAATTGAAGCATCAGGCGCCGCGCTGTGTCAATGAAGGATCGCTATTATGCGCTTCAAGGTTTCTGACATGCACGCGACGCTCGTACTGATGCAGTTGTTCCAATGTACCAAACTCGTTACCGATCTGTGAATCGGCAAAGTTCATGGCGGCGGCGCCCAAGCGGAAGGCAACTTCCGGTGCATGGCCCTGCATCAAACCTGCCAGATAACCGGCCAGTAAAGCATCCACCACCCCGCTGTCTGTTCCGGGGCCCGTTTCGTCAATTTCCGCCAGCCACGTTTCACCTTCATCAATGAGGACTGCACTGCTGAAGTCATCAGCAACGATGATTACACGGCCTGTCCCTTGCTCACGCAATTTGTGTCCGCCGGAGATCATATCCGCATCGGTGCGGACCGGATAGTTAAACAGTGATTCAGCCTCTAACCGGGTCAGCACCACCAGTTCTGGCGTCGCCTTCAGCGCCCGGCTCAGCGCTTCGCTCGCCGTCATCAGGGTAACATGCGCCCCCGCTTCGTGCGCCACATTTTCAAGCAGCATGAAAGCATCAGGGGATGCATCACGCGGGAGTAAACCCGCCAGCACCACCATGTCGTCTGGCAGGATAATCTCTTTCAGTTTGGCGGCGACGCGTTCAATGTCTTCAGGCGTACCACCAGCCCCCTCGTCAATAATATGGGTTTCGCCCTCGCTACCGCGATGCACAATAATGGTATCGCTGCGTGTTTGGCCATCCTGGCCGATGATCGTGGCCGGAAACGATTCTTCGCCCATCAACCCACGATAGGCGTGCCCAACTGCGTCACCACCCAGCAGGACCACAGCATGCGTCGGTACGCCCAACCGGGCCGCAGCACGCGACACATTCATGCCGCGTCCGCTGGCGTCCAGATGGGTTGTATCTGCCACACGATTGTGATAGCCTATGTTCAGATGATGAACAATCAGGGTCTTATCCAAAGACGGATGAAGAGTCACTGTTACAATTTTGCCGTTTTTCATCGCTTTTATCTCACTTCTACTGGTTCACGATGCACTGGCATAACACTACGTCTAACCTGCTAAAACCTGTTGCTGAGCAGCCGCGCGCTGGCCTGATAACGGACATGGACGGGACTATCAGCCATATTGTTGATCAGCCCGACCAGGCCCAGATAACCGCCCGCAGCCGCGAACTTCTGAAAGCGCTCCACCCCTGCCTCGCCCTTGTGGCCATTGTCTCTGGCCGTGCGGCGGAGGATATACGCCACCGTGTTGGTCTACCCGAACTTGTCTACGTGGGCAATCATGGTCTCGAGCGCTGGATTGATGACGCTGTCTCGCTGACGCCCGAAGCAGCGCCCTTTCGTCCAAAACTTGAAGCCGCCACCGCCAGCCTGAATGCCCGGAAAATCCCCGGCATGGTTGTCGAAGACAAAGGTGCTACGCTTTCTGTTCATTATCGACAGGTCTCTGACCCAAACGAAACAGCCATACAATTCCACCCTATCATCCAGGAAATCGCTGATTCACAAGGTCTGCGTCTGTTTCAGGGGCGCATGGTCTTCGAGTTACGTCCCCCCATCGAAGTTGACAAGGGTACAGCTTTTCGTAACCTTGTCGAGGAGTTCCAGCTTGATGCTGCCATTTACATAGGTGATGATACCACCGATGTCGATGCGCTGCATGCGGCACGGCAGCTGCGCGAAAGTGGCGTCTGCCACGCAGTCGGCATCGGCGTTCAGTCACCGGATATGCCCGAAGTCGTTGGCGAAGCAGCCGACGTCATGACCTCTGGTGTTTCTGATGTCGAAGCGCTTTTTTCCTGGCTGCTCAAATCGCGTAAAGCATCATCGACCTGCTGATAAAACCAGCGCTTGACATCAGCCGCCAGCACCGAATCCCGAAGATTTTCGGCACGCTTGTGCCGTTCATCACGCGCCATGACGAGTGCGCTATGAAGCGTTTCAGCCGTGCCATAGGTATCAAAGGGCGAAACCGTCAATGCGTCCTCCCCCAACTCATAAAATGCGCCAGCATATTCTGAGAGCACCAGCACACCATCGTTCTTGTTAACCAGTACCCCTTCTTTGGCAACCAGGTTCATACCATCGGCAATCGGGTTGACCAGCAGCACGTCGTACAGTTTCATGGCTGCGATCGCACGTTGATAATTGTCACCCAGCAGAATCCGTACTGGCTCCCAGTAACCATCGCTATACTCGGCATTAATGAACCCGGCCAAAGCCATGATTTCCTGCAAATAGCTGTGGTATTCATCCACTTCCATACGTGATGGCACCAGCAGCGCAATCATCTGGACTTTGCCCTGATGTTCCGGGTGCATCTCCAGTAATTCCTGAAATGCCTCCAGGCCGCGCAAAATATTCTTGCTGGGTTCAACACGATCTGTTCGCAGGATAAGCTGTCGACCACCCGCAAAATCCTTGATCTGGTCTTCCAGTTCCAGCGTCAACGGCTGCCCTGCCATCTCCTGCACCTTCTCGGCATCGACGGAAATGGGATACGCGCTGGCGTCAACCCGGCGGCCTTTGTAGTGGATCGAGTCGCGACTGCCATGCGAATGCGCATCATCCATATAGAAGCGGCAGGTCTGTACGAAGTTAAAGGCATCCTTCTTGGTCTGGAAGCCAATTCGGTCCGACTGCATCAAGCTATCGAGCAACGCCACGCGCATCTGTTGAGGTAGGACACGCCATGCGTCCGGGCCAGGCCATGGTATATGGATGAACGGTTGAATATGGACACGACTGCCCAGTTCTTCGCGTAAATAGCGTGGCACAAGATAGAGATGGTAATCCTGCGGAAAGATAATGATCTGACGGTTTACATCTTTCACAGTATCGGCAATTGCCTGTGCCAACAGTCGATTCATGGCGACGTAGCCATTCTGCCACGCCTCCCACATTTCGGCTGTAATACTGGGTTTACGCGACGTGTCCCATAGTTGATGCTGAATGAACCACAGGAGCGGGTTGCTGATGATGTTGTAATACTGATCATACTGTTCATCGTTTTCAGCCCGAATCAACCGAAGCTGAATACCCTGAACATTCTGGGGTTCACTCCCATGCAGGTCGGCCCATTTTTGGTCGCCTGCACTCAATGCCGCGGCAATCCACAGCACATCATGCTTCTCGGCCAGCGCACCTAAGGCTGTCACCAAACCACCGGCCCCTCTCTCGACATCGAATGAACCATCATCGTTTGCGCTAAAAGAGAACGGCCCTCTGTTCGACACAATTACAATGAGAGGATTTTCCTCCGGCTGCATGCTGTGTTCCGTCTCCGTCATTGCCACTCCTTCTAATATTGACCTATATAATTGACTAGTTGTCCTACGACACCTGAGCAAGCGTATTACTCAGCATCGTTTTCAACGCATTACGTGTGTTATCCAGGTCCGCTTTGATTGCGTCCCAGTTATCATCGGAAGCTTGTTCCAGGGCTTTCAGTTTGCTGCGCGCCTGACGCAGTTTTACCCGCATCACATCAAGCCACTCAGCATACTCATGTCGCGCACGATCACCGGATTGTTCGAGACGCCGTTGTAGTTTTCTGATCTCAAAATCGAGCTGTTGCAATTCGGTATTGATGACCATAGGGTAATCTTTTCGCGGTAACATAGGTACCTCCCCATCTCATTCCGGTGAACCACTATAGACCAACCTTTCCGGTGCGACAACGGGTGCCAAGATGATTTCCATATAGCCCAATTGACCGATAGATCAATAGCCCACCGGACCCCTTTTTCAGTGTGGTCCTGTAAATTTAATTTCTATGATTCAATAATTTGGTGTTGCATGGCGAGCGCGGCAGCTTCTGCCCGACTGCTGGCTTCCAGCTTAGAAAGAATGTGGCTGACATGGTGTTTCACGGTCGAACGGCTGATTCTCAGGATTTCTGCAATCTCTCGATTACTGCATCCATGAGCCAATTCCATCAAGACATCTCGTTCACGTGGGGTCAAATTATGGCCGAGAGGCGGTGGTTCTGTTGTCGCCCGAATCAGGGCTTCAGTCGCCTGTGGAGAGAGTATCGAACGTCCGGCATGACCCGCTTTGATGGCCTCTACGAGATCAGGTATGGAAATGTCCTTAAGCAAATAGCTGATTGCCCCGGCTTGCAGGGATTCCTGAATAAATACCTCCTCATCGAACCCGGTTATGACGATGACTTTCATCTGGGGCCACTGCTGGCGTATCTGGCGTGTTGCCTCAATCCCGTTGATGCCCGGCAGTATGATATCCATCAGCAACAAATCTGGTTGAAGATTGGCGCAAAGCCGTATGGCTTCTTCCGCATCAGCAGCTTCAGCGACGACTTTCAAGTCAGAGTACTGCCTTAGCAAGATCCCCAACCCGCTGCGAACCATAGCGTGATCATCAACGATCATGATCCGTATGGGATCGCTTTCATCCACCTTGCTGTCCTTTCTGATTGTCTGGTTAAGCTCCCTTCACTGATAGCATCCGCAAAATGGTCGATTACGTCAGTTACGAAGTTCCAAAACTCAGGCCCAGATCGTTGAGCCAGCGTCGATAGCCAATCGATAGGCGATCCGAACGCAAGTGGAGTTCAGCCTGCAAATCCAGCGGCAGCAGCTCTGGACGCTGCGATTCTACAACCGGGACGTCCTGACCAAAAATTGTATCCTGAAATCCGCTGATTTGCTCGTCGGACATACCTTGAACATCGTTCATGTTCACGTACATCCAGCCAATACTCTCCAGCTCGCTTACGGGTGTCACGGCGAAGAAGATAGAAAAAGCGAGATCATCCGACGTTTTGATCAGGTAAGCAGTAAGCGGACGAAGCACCTTATACGTGTAGGTGACGTTGCGTCCAATACCCGTGCCATCCGCATTCGGTTGATAGACGGTGATGTCTTTCGCAACCACCCCGTGCGATGTACGCTCGACTTCGTAATCGAGAATCTCCGGATAGGCTTCATCACCGAGATAGCCGGCGTGGACAAAGGGGAAATGCGCTACATCCAGAAAATTCTCGATGATGCGCGGTCCACTCGCTTTGGCCACATAGGGTCCGCAATGAACATTATGAAAACTGGGGTCGTCCCATTCATCAAAGCACGGTATGTCGTAGGCAGGTTCCCCCAGACACACCCAGATCCACCCAAACCGATCCTGAGCTTGATATTGAATGGTTCTTGCCTTGGCGGGCGGAGTCTGGTCTGCGTGTGCGGGCATCTTCACACAGCGCCCGTCTGCATCATACGTCCAGCCATGATAGGCACACATCAGCGATTCGCCGCGTATTTCGCCCAGTGAAAGGCGGGCACCGCGATGAATGCAGAGGTCTTTCCAGGCGAGCACCCGACTACCGGCTCGCCAAAGAACCAGATCTTCATCCAGCAAACGAACAGACAGCACATCGCCTTCCGCGAGATCCTGGGAACACGCAACCACGTGCCAGTCATTGACCAGAATGGGATCGTTTATCATCAACAAAAAATCCTTGCCGACACTCCGTGAAAACATTCACCATATTAGCGCAGCATAGACTTATGTCAATCTTTTTGCCTGTTTAACCCGAAACCTGACGTAAGGTTTTGTCAGTATTGCACAACAAAAACAGCGCCGGGCTATTTCCGGTCGTTTGTCATCATCGACGGTTCTCGTACTGGCGCCAGATTGGTCGAGGCTCGTGTGACGAGGTTCGCGCCGACACTGATGTAGAGTGGCGGTGTATCGTCGCCTTCCATGCGGCTGAGCAAGCGCTGGACAGCAACCTGCCCCATGGCCCGCTTGTAGGAGTGAATCGTCGTGAGGGGTGGTTTAATAATCGTCGCCATTTCTTCATAGTTATCGTAGCCCACGACCGAAAAATCGGCTGGGATGCGATAACCCAGATTTTGCAGCGATTGCAGCGCAGCAATTGCAAAGAGGTCCCCCACACCAAAAATGGCCGTCACCTGCGGATGCTCAGCCAGAATGCCACCCAGCCATCCCTGAAACGGTTCACGCCGGTCCGATGGGGAAATATCAATGTATTCCGGTACTACAGCAGGTGGCAGCAGGTCGATGCCCCAATAGGTACAGGCCGCGCAGTAACCGCGATAGCGCTCCTGAAAGCTGGGGGGAATTTCACGGCTGCGCGCCAGACCGGTCACAACCATAATTCTGCGGTGACCCTGTTCCAACAGATGTTCCGTCACCCGGTATCCCCCACCGTAGTCATCGGCCATGACGGTATCGTAAGGGGACCCCGGAAATGTATTATCCACCAGCACCAACGGGCAGTGACTGATACTGGCAACCCGATCAACTATCGACCGGGGATAGGGGCTGGACATAATGATCCCGTCGACATTTTCGGTAATCGCGACCGGCAGTTCAGTCGTATCCGGATATTCATGCGGCATAACCACAAAACTGAGATTGGCATCTGCTTCGCGGCAGGCCTGCTCTACGCCATTCAAAATCTGGCCATAGAACGGGTTGGCGATCACTGGCTGATCACCGTAGTCTTTGATGACATAAACGACGCGTTTGACCCGCTTGCGTTCAGATTTTCGTTTGCGTGGGACAAACTCATAGTTCAATTCTTTAGCAGCCGCCAACACCTTATTTCGTGTTTCGGCAGGAATGCTATCGTCACCACGCAGAGCCAGGGAAACGGTTGTCGGAGACAGGTCCACATATTTGGCAACTGTGCGGATCGTCGGACGTTTATTTTGCGTCATGTTGCCGCCTTCAATTGTTTAGTAAACTTCATTGTACACAGGCTGTACACAGATTGCAAATATGGGCCCGATCTGGCAAACGACTCCCAATTTAGTTCGTGAAACATAGTGCAATACATCTAAAACCGGCCTAAACAGTGTACACAACAGGTAAACTATGTTGAAGTTTAGTAAACAAATATTTGACATTGCGAAATGAACTGTCTAAAATAACGAATAAAAGACGATTTTTAGTGAATAAAGGTACCGAACGGTGAGGCAAATTCCCTGAAGGCCCGCCGCGTAAGCAATTAATTATACTAGGAGAATAGAAATGCTTACACCACAATTGAAATATAGACCGTTTTTATTATTGCTCCTCCTCACCCTCCTGGTGGCGCTTGCTCCCCTCACGCTCGCCCAGGACATGACTTATACCGAATCCCCCATGTTTGCAGACCTGGACCTGCCATCACTTGATCAGCGGTTGCCTTTAAACCCGGCTGTGGTCGAGCCGCTGGTCGAACAAGGTGAGTACGGCGGTACCTTGCGCGTTGGCTTTGTCGGTACGAACCCGGGTTGGGGCGGTTTGTGGTTCATGACCGGGTGGGAAAATCTGGTTATCTGGAAACACGACTTTTCCGGCGTAGACCCGAACATCGCAGAAAGCTGGGATGTTAGCGATGATACCAGCGAATACACCTTCCACCTGCGCGAAGGCATGAAGTGGTCAGACGGTACCCCCTTCACTGCCGATGACATTATGTTTTACATTGAAGATATTTTGTTCAATGAGGAAATTATGCCTGGTGGCCCGGTAGCGGACTGGCTGCCAGCCGATGGCGCGGACGAATTCCAGGCTGAAAAAATTGATGACTACACCGTCAAGTTCAGTTTTGCCAATCCGTACGGGACCTTCCTGTTTAACCTGGCAACCTGGTCAGGGCGCCATATCACATGGTTCCCCAAGCATTACCTGACCCAGTTCCACGCCGACTATAACGAAAACGTTGACGAGCTGGTCTCGCAGGAAGACGGTGTCGAAAACTGGGTGGCGCTGTTCAACAAAAAAGCTGCCGGTCCGACCGAAGACATCCAACTCTTCTATGATATGCCAGAGCGTCCGCTGCTGTTCCCGTGGGTCATCACGCAGCCGCTGGGCACCGGCACCACGATTACGCTGGAACGTAACCCTTATTACTGGAAAGTCGATTCTTCAGGCAAGCAGCTTCCCTACATCGACACCATTATTGGCACGTCCTACCAGGATGCTGAAAGCCGCACCTTTGCTATGCTGAACGGTGATCTGGACATCATCAAGGACCCCGGCAGCGAAAATCGCATCATCTACTTCGAGGCCATCGAAGAAGGTAAACCGCTGGCAATTGGTCTACCGGTTTCGGACGGTGGTAACACCAACACCATTCACTTTAACCGCACCGTTGACGACCCGGTCAAGGCAGAGGTGTTTGCCAACAAGGACTTCCGCATCGGCATGTCGCACGCTGTCAACCGCGCCGAGATTATTGAAATCGTCCATTTTGGTCAGGGCGAACCGTCGCAGGCAGCACCGCTGGAAAGCTCACCGCTGTATAACGAACAGCTTGCCACCCAATATCTTGAATACAATGTCGATCTGGCGAATGAATATCTCGACAAAGTTCTGCCACAAAAAGATGCTGAAGGCTATCGTCTGGGTTCGGATGGTAACCGTTTCTCCATCATCATGTCGATCGCCAATGACCTTTCCTATGGCACAACCTGGGTGCAGATTTCGGAACTGCTGATCGAGCAGTGGCGCGCGGTTGGTATCGAAGTCACACTGAATTCGATGCCGGATACGCAGTTTGTGGAAAACAAGAAAGCCAACAATCTGGAAGCCACCCTGTATACGGGTGAAGGTGGCGCTGGCCTGACCGCCATCCTTGACCCCCGCTACTACACGCCTTTTGAATACTTCGGCATGTACGGTAACGGCTGGTTTGCCTGGTACTATGCTGCGCAGGATTCCGTGCAGGTTGAACCGCCAGATGAAATAAAAGCACTCCGCGATGAATATCAGAAGGTGCTTACCGCCCCATCGCAGGAAGAACAGATCGAGCTGATGAGCAACGTCCTGCAAATTGCGGCTGATGAGTTCTGGGTTATCGGCATCTCACGCCCGGCCCCTGGCTATCAGCCCTATCATCAGCGCCTCGGCAATATCCCCGAAACCTGGATCGACGGCTGGATCGAAGGGGTCCAGAAGCTCCTCTATCCGGAACAATGGTATCTTAAATCGTAGAATACTCGGGCGGCAGGGTGTGTGGCAATTAAGGGGGCATACACCCTGCCCATTCAAGTTCCACAGCACAGTGGCTGACACAGTCGAGTTATCCAAAGAAATATTTGTAGTTCAAGCGACGAGGTATCAAGCATCATGTGGCAGTTTATCGCGCGCCGTTTAGCTTATATGATCTTTACAGTCTGGGTCATCACGCTGATTTCATTCACGGTCATTCAGCTTCCCCCCGGCGACTATGTTACCAGCCTTGTATCACAAATGATGTCCTCCGGGGCCAGCGACCTCCCCCCCGATTTTGAACAGCAGCTGCGCGAACAATATGGCCTCAACCAACCGATGTATGTGCAGTACTTCAAATGGATTGGAAATATCTTATTTAAAGGAAAATTTGGATACTCCTTTATTTACCAGCGCGACGCATCGGAATTGATTATTGAGCGCCTGCCGATGACCTTCGCGATTTCATTTTTCTCGGTCCTCTTTATCTGGGTGGTTGCGCTGCCCATCGGCATCTATTCGGCGGTGAAAAAATATTCTCTGGCGGACTATCTATTCACGTTTATCGGCTTCATCGGTCTGGCTGTGCCGAACTTCCTGCTGGCGCTGATTCTCATGTTCATCAGTTACAAGTATCTCGGACAAGCGCTAATCGGGTTATTTTCACCGGAATACGCAGATGCCCCCTGGAGCGTGGGCAAATTCCTCGACATGCTCAATCACCTCTGGATTCCGGTCATTATCATTGGAACCGCCGGAACTGCTGGCTTGATCCGCACCATGCGCGCCAACCTGCTCGACGAGCTGAACAAACCCTATGTCGATACCGCGCGTTCAAAAGGGCTGTCCGAGCTTCGGCTGCTGGTCAAGTATCCGGTACGCCATGCCATGAACCCGTTTGTCAGTACCATTGGCTGGGTGCTGCCAAGCCTGATTGCGGGTGAAGTCATCGTCTCCATCGTGCTGAACCTGCCCACCTCCGGCCCGATTATCCTCAATTCACTTTTATCACAGGATATGTACGTGGCATCGGGCTTTATCCTCGTGCTCAGCGTTCTGACGGTGGTGGGCACCTTTGTATCCGACCTGATGCTGGCGTGGCTTGATCCGCGCATTCGTCTGAGTTAGTTTGCGAGATCGGAGCACTTTACTATGGAAGTATCACAAGAGGCAGTAATCAAACTCGACGAACAGGCTGCTGAAGATAGCGACGAGCTCAAGTTAGAAGTAGCAACACAATGGCAGCTGATGTGGTGGAAATTCCGGCGGCATAAGCTGGCAATGGCCGGCGGCGTTGTGGTCATTTGCTTCTACGTTATCGCAATGTTTGCCGAGTTTTTTGCCCCCAAGCTGTCGACATCCTACTTTCAGGATTATGTTTATGCTCCACCCCAGCAGCTCCACCTCTTCCGCGATGGTCAATTTGCCCCGTATGTAGAGGGGTACAAATTCGAACGTGACCCTGTTTCGTTCAAGAAAACCTGGTCGATTGATACGGAAAAGGTGATTCCAGTTGGTTTTTTCGTCAAAGGTGAACCATACAAGCTGTGGGGCATCTTGCCAACAGATTTGCATCTGATCGGCCCGCTGGAACCATCCGACCCCTTCTTTCTGATGGGGGCTGATAAAAGTGGGCGCGATGTCTTTAGCCGATCCATTTACAGCAGCCGCGTCTCGCTCAGTGTCGGGCTGGTCGGCGTTGCGCTCAGCATGACCCTGGGCATCCTGTTAGGCGGTATATCCGGGCTGGTCGGCGGTTGGGCAGACAACGTGATCCAGCGTATTATCGAGGTCATGATGTCGATTCCGACCTTACCGATCTTGCTGGCAATTGCGGCGGTTGTCCCGTTAGATTGGCCTGCCCTGCGAGTCTATTTCATCATTACCCTGCTGCTGGCTTTGACGCAGTGGACCGGGTTAGCCCGTGTCGTACGCAGCAAGTTCCTGTCCCTGCGCGAAGAGGACTTTATCCTGGCCGCCCGGCTTGATGGCACACGCCCCCGACGCCTCATTTTCCGGCACATGCTGCCCTCGTTTTTCAGCCATATTATTGCCTCCATAACCCTGGCGATTCCCGGCATGATTCTGGCCGAAACAGCGCTGAGCTTCCTTGGGGTCGGCTTGCGGCCCCCGGTCGTCAGCTGGGGGGTTATGCTTCAGGAAACCCAGAAGGTAACCGTCATCGCCATCTATCCGTGGCTGCTGTATCCGGCCATTGCCGTGATTGTGGTGGTCCTGGCATTCAATTTTCTGGGTGATGGCTTGCGCGACGCTGCTGATCCTTACTAATGTTATGAATGAGAGAACCTATGTCTGAACCTTTACTCGAAGTCAAAGACCTCAATATTCATTTCTTTACAGATGAAGGCGTTGTCAAGGCAGCCGATGGTGTCGACCTGATCATTGAGCGCGGCAAAACCTTATGCCTTGTCGGAGAAAGCGGCTGCGGCAAGAGCGTCACCAGCCGTTCATTTCTGAATATCATCCCCAGCCCCGGAAAGATCGTCTCCGGGCAGATGTTGTATCGCCAGCAGCTGCCGGATGGGACAACCACAACTATCGACCTGGCCGCACTCGACCCCAAAGGCAAGGATATACGACGGATTCGTGGTAAAGAAATTTCCATGATTTTCCAGGAGCCGATGACTTCCCTCAGCATGATGCACACCGTCGGCGACCAGATTACCGAAACGATTCGCCTGCACGAAAATGTCTCCAAGCAGGAAGCCAGAGACCGGGCGATCGAGATGCTGCGGCTCGTTGGCATCCCGAAACCAGCCCGCCTGATCGACGAATATCCGTTTCGCCTGAGCGGTGGCATGCGCCAGCGGACCATGATCGCGATGGCGCTGTGCTGTAACCCCACCATGCTCATCGCAGACGAACCCACAACGGCGCTGGATGTTACGACGCAGGCGCAAATCCTTGACCTGATGCTGGAACTGCAACAACGTTACAACATGGCGCTGCTGTTCATCACCCATGATCTGGGCGTCGTGGCGGAAATCGCGGATGAGGTCGCCGTCATGTACCTGGGCAAAATTGTTGAGCGCGCGGACGTCGATACGATCTTTAATGCACCCAAGCATCCCTATACCCAGGCCCTCCTGCACTCGATACCCAAAATTGCCATGAAACGTGAAGAACTGGACCCCATTAAGGGCATGATTCCAAATCCATACCGGCGGCCTTCCGGGTGTGCTTTTCACCCACGCTGTTCGCAGGTGATGGAAAGATGCAAGCACATCACCCCAAATGTCACCGCAATCCAACCGGACCATACGGTACGCTGCCTGCTCTACGAAGATATGCCTGAGCAAGTCACCCAAAAAGAGGCCATGCATCATGATTAAACAAGCCAGCCCCAATGGTCACACCACGCAGGCAATGATGGATAGCAACAATATACTGGAAGTCAACAATCTGAAAATGCATTTCCCGATCACCGAGGGCATTTTCTCCCGTGTTCGGGGATTTACCAAAGCCGTTGATGACGTTACCTTTTCCATTCGCCAGGGCGAGACGCTGGGGCTGGTGGGCGAAAGCGGCTGCGGCAAGTCCACGATCGGGCGCTGCCTGGTACGCGGTTACCAGCCAACCAGCGGCCAGATTTTGTACCGCCAGGCGGATGACAGCGTTATTGATTTGGCCTCGCTCGAAGGCGAAGACTTGCGCCCCTATCGCAAAGATATTCGCATGATCTTCCAGGACCCCTATTCATCACTCAACCCCCGCATGACCGTTTTCGAAAACGTGAGCGAAGCGCTGCTGGTGAACCAGATGGCCAACCGGTCCGAAATGGAAGACCGCGTGGCCTATCTGCTGCGTCGCGTCGGGCTACGGCCAGAATACATGCGGCGCTATCCGCACGCCTTTAGCGGCGGTGAGCGTCAGCGGGTGGTCATTGCACGGGCACTGGTCACAAATCCGCGCCTTATCGTAGCGGATGAAGCGGTGTCCGCACTCGATGTATCGGTTAGAGCGCAGATTCTCAATCTGATGCAGGAACTTCAGGAAGACTTTAATCTCACCTATCTGTTTATCTCGCATGATCTCAGCGTCATCCGCCATGTGTGTGACCGGGTGGTCGTTATGTATGTGGGTAAGGTTGCCGAAGTCGCTGAAGGGTTGGACCTCTACATAAACCCCCAGCATCCTTACACCGAAGCATTGATGTCATCTGTGCCGATTTCGAACCCGCGCCAGCGCAATCGGAGCGAGCGTATCCGACTGGCCGGTGAGGTTGCGGACCCATCCAACCCGCCGTCCGGCTGTTATTTTCACCCCCGATGCCAGTATGCTCAGGACCGCTGTAAACAGGAAGAACCCCTCTTGCGCCTCACTGATGAGGGGCATTACGCCGCTTGCCATTACAGCGATGAACTCGATCTTCGGGGCGCCATCATTGAGTAACCTCTAATCAGCAAACTGTGTGCAAACAGTTTGTTGACGCGATCCTATTCCACGATAGAATAGGGGTATGAAACCACTGACGCCTGATGAAACGATCCTAGGTTTGCTGGCAATCCAGGCACGGCACGGCTATGAACTCCTTGAATGTTTCCGCCATTCAAGCCAGTTAGGCCGTGTTTGGAACTTGAGCAACAGTCAGATCTATGCCGTGCTGAAACGACTGGAGCAAAATGGCTTCATCACCGGCCAGCAGGTTATTTCTGAAAACGCACCGCCGCGCATTGAATATGTGCTGACTAAAGCCGGCGAAGCGCAACTTGAGCAATGGCTGCATATCGAACACCCCTCACCCAGTATCCGGCATATCCGGGTAGAGTTCTTGAGCAGATTGTATATCGCTCAGCAGCTGGGCATTTCAGTAAACCCGATCATCGAACGGCAGCAAGCGACCTGCGCCGAACATTATGCGCATCTGCGTCAGGAGCATCAACACGCCGAACCGGGCATCAATCAGATGGCGCTGGAACTGCACATCGCTCAGGTCGAAGCCGTTTTGACCTGGATAAGACAATTGACGCTGACGCAACTCACCTAGGAAGTGCTGACATATGATTCGATCACTTTTCCTGTTCGCCATACTCTTGACACTCGCAGCCGCTGTTATCCCGGGGGCACCAGCCCGGCAGGAACAAACGTTAACCGTGTTTGCAGCGTCATCACTGACAGACGCTTTCGAGGAGATTGGCACCGCCTTTGAAGCCGCCAATCCAGGGGCAGAGGTGCTGTTCAGCTTTGCCGGGTCAGCAACACTGGCAACCCAGCTTGTCGAGGGGGCGCCGGTAGACATCTTCGCCAGCGCCAACAATACCCAGATGCAGGTGGTCATGGATGAAGGCCTTGTCATCGGCACACCCGACATCTTTGCCCAGAATCGACTGGTTCTGATCATCCCTTCAGATAACCCTGCCGAGATACAGAACTTGCACGATCTGGCAAACGAAGGTGTGCAGCTTGTGGTTGCTGCTCCAGCAGTCCCCGTCCGCGAGTATACCAATCTGATGCTGGAACGAATGGCAGCCGATTGCGCGTATGGCGACATCTATCGCGAACACGTGGTTGACAACATCGTTTCAGAAGAAGATAACGTGCGGCAGGTCACGGCCAAAGTCGCCCTCGGTGAGGCAGATGCTGGCATCGTTTATTTGTCCGACGTCACCCCTGATGTTGTCGACGACGTCAGGATCATTGACATTCCCGATCATCTCAACACCATTGCAACCTATCCAATTGCAATCATCAACAGCGCTGCCGACCCTGCGCTGGCGCAATCCTTTGTCGACTTTGTGCAATCCGACGAAGGACAGGCTATTCTGGTGGAATGGCATTTTGTTTCTGTGCAAGCAACCGAACCGACGCCCGAAGTCACGCCGGAAAACTTGCTCACACCAGAAAGCAGTCCGACGCCATGCGGAGTTCCCGAAACAAACTAACGCCTGGTCGCGTTGGCATTATTGTTATAAGCAGCCTCAGTCTGACATTTTTGAGTCTCCCCATTCTGGCGCTGGCCTTGCGCGCCATCGAAAGCCAGGCCTGGCGCTCGGCCCCAGACTCCGCTATTCCGGACGCGATCTGGCTTAGCTTCATCACCACAGCGGCGACTGTCTTGCTGACGCTGTGTTTCGGCACCCCCCTCGCCTACTTGTTTGCCCGCCACCAGTTTCGGTTCAAGCGTTTGCTCAATGTCCTCATCGAGCTGCCCATTGTCCTGCCACCTGCCGTCGCCGGGTTGGCCCTGCTCATCACATTTGGCAGGCGCGGCTTGCTAGGGCCCTTGCTCAGCAGCATCGGTGTTTCGCTGCCATTTTCTATTTACGCCGTGATCATGGCTCAGGCATTTGTGGCGGCGCCTTTTTATATTCGGGCAGCGCAAATCGGCTTTCAGGCAATTTCGCGCGAAATCGAGGATGCCGCCCAGGTGGACGGCGCAAGCGGTTGGCGGCTGTTCCGGCATATCACCATGCCACTGGCGGCACGCGCCTTAGCTGCCGGGACTATCCTATGCTGGGCACGGGCACTCGGCGAGTTTGGCGCGACCATTTTGTTCGCGGGCAGCCTGCAAGGGCGCACCCAGACAATGCCCTTGCTCATCTACAACGTCATCGAGCGCGACATAGATGCGGCCATCTGGACCGGCCTGATACTCATCGCCCTCGCCCTGATTGCCTTGCTGATCTCGCAGGGCCTTTCTAGCACCACCCCCCGACAGGATGACCATCAAAGCTAAAGTCCGCTAACCCAACTCACCCATTTATCGGCATAATCGCACGTCGGTAGCAATCATAAAATGCGGTATGATTGCCCCCATACGATTCGGGGAGAATGGTCCTTGGCGGCGCGCAAATTCATCACCTTTCCTGATCAAACAGACATGCCCCATACTGCCGACGTAGTCATCATTGGGGGTGGACCGGCAGGCACCGCCGCGCTTTGGGCCATCGAGCGCTACGCACCGGGCACACGTGCGGTACTGATCGAGAAAAGTGATCGCCTTGGCGCAGGCAGTTCTACCGCTTCGCTGGAGAATTACCGTTCGTGCTGGCCCACCGTTTGTCTCGCCCGACAAATGACGCGCAGCATCGACATTTATCATCATGCTGATGACTATCTGGGAGAAGGCGCGCGGCAGGCCATTGCGCTCAAGCAGCAGGGCTATCTGTTTTGTGCCTTCACCGAAAAGCAGGCCGAAGGTCTCCGCGATGATGTGCGGCATCTGCACAGCATTGGTCTGCCGCACATCGAGTACCTCGATGCCAGCGAGGTGAGGTACCGGTTTGGACCCATCAGCCGAAATATCGTCGCCGCCAAATTTGACCCGGTCGCAGGCTGGCTGGATTCGAACGCTCTGATCCATGCCTATGCCCGCTCGACAAACTCGGCACAGATTATCCTGAACGTCCCTGAGGTTCACCTTCAAACGGAACAGGATCACATCGCAGCCGTGCAAATCCCTGGCTGGCGCATCGCAACCCGCCAGGTCATCATTGCGGCGGGAGCATCATCAAGGGCCATTGGCAAGACAGCGGGCGTCGATATTCCAGTGATGCTCCGTCCACGCCAGAGCTTCACCACCGGCTGGCGCCATGCCGATTTCCCAGAAGGCAGCCCTATGCTGATTGGTGCGCATCCCTACCCCCATGTCCGCCCGGAAGCACAATCCGGCGCGATCTTCGGCTGGGAATACAACTGGCACAATAAACGCGTAAAAACCGGGGGCAATGAAACAACCAGAGTCGACGCTTTAGATGACCCTGTTGAACCTGTTGGGCAGCTCAAAGACCCGCGCTTTCCGTCCATCACGCTGATGCTGCTTGCCAAACAATTCGGTCACAGTGATGGGCAGGGGTTTGCCGATTCAAGGTATCTGCGCGGCATTTCGCACAATATCGGTTACTATGTTCAGCGAGATGAAACCGCTGCCTGGGTAACCAACCCTGATGGCAGTATCCAACCGTACGACAGCGAACGCGCGATTATTGATGCGCACCCCGCTGTAGAAGGACTCTATCTCTCAGTGGGGCATGTCGGGCACGGCATCATGAGTTCCGCAGCAGCAGCTGAGATCCTCGCCTGCAAGTTATTTGGCCTACCGCTAAAAGACCCCTCGTTTGCTGATTTCGGCATCGGGGTAAACTGGGTCGAACACGATAAAAATGCGCTTTAACCATTCATCCGGAGTAACCTTATGACACACCGCATCACCGGCATCTTTAATATCCTTGCCACACCCTTTGACGCCCGCCAACAAGTGGACCTGCCGAGTTTACGCAAGCTGGTGAATTTCCAGATTGATCTCGGCGTCTATGGGTTAACCATCCTGGGTGTTTTAGGTGAAGCAGCCAAGTTAACTGTAGACGAGCGCAAGGCCGTGATGGAGACCGTCATTGAAACGGTGAATGGACGCATCCCAATTGTGGTTGGCACCAGCCATAAAGACCTGCATACCTGTATTGATTTGAGCAAATCAGCCGTCGCTGCCGGTGCCGCCGGTGTCATGATCGCCCCACCCCCCATGAATAATCCGTCTGATGATGAGATTATTGCGTTATACAGCACTGTCGCCAATTCGGTAGATACCGCAATCGTCGTGCAGGATTTCCCACCGGTGAATGGTGTGACCATGACACCCGATATGCTGGCTGAACTCGCCGGTCAGATTCCCAATGCGCGCTACCTCAAGTTGGAAGACCCGCCGCTGATGCAAAAAATCCGTGCCATTCGTGAGCGCACGGACCAGTATCAGATTTTCGGCGGGTTAGGGGGTATGTTCCTGCTGGAAGAACTGGAAAGTGGTGCGTCCGGGACAATGACCGGTTTTGCCTTCAGCGAAATCCTTGTCGCCGTGTATGACTTGCACCAATCTGGTCAGGCCGATGCCGCAGCAGCCATATTCGATCACTATTTGCCGCTCATTCGTTACGAAAACCAACCCGTCATTAATTTGACGATCCGCAAGGAACTGCTGCGCCGTCGTCAGGCGATTGCCAACGCAACGCCGCGCGACCCATTCAGCCCCATTGATTCCGGCACACACGCCGAAATTGACCGGATTCTGGCACGCGTTGGCATTCAAGATGCGTCGAAGAAGATCATGTTCGACAAACCGATGTCATGACTCGGTTGAATCGCTGTCATCAAACAGGCGGCGCAGTTCATCCTCCCAGACATCATCCAGCGGATCAAATGTCGTTTCGACAAATTCGTCAGACAGGGTCTGAAGGAACTCACGCACACCTAACTGAGGTGCGACACTGTCCAGCTCATCGACTTTGGCTTCCACTGTCTCGATCAGTCGCTTCGTCTTCTGTTCAAGATCATCCAGATCAAACCGCATCTTCAACATATAGTTGATCCGCCGCATGACTCCCAGCCACGCCATGAAGTCATTCTCGATGCGAATGCTGTTACCCAGTTCGCGCAGATTTGCAAAGTCGTAGGTCGGTACAAAGGCATACAGCCCGACCAACTCCATATCACGCTCGCCTGCCCGTTTGCAGATATACGAGCCGATGCTGGCGCCACCATGATAATCCGAGAACGTCACGGCCAGATTACTGATCTCTTCCTTCATCGATTTGAGGCTGTAGCTGCCTGATACGATACGCTCCTTGTCGTAGGGCAGCTCGCCATAGACGCCACCCAGACTCACAATCCGTTTGACATTTAATGCCTGCGCAGCATCCAGCAGCGCCGTCGAGTAGCGTTCAATATCCAGATGCGGCTCATCACCCAAGAAAATGACCAGCCCGAAACGGTCATCCCCCGTGTAGTAAAATTCATTCCGCTGGGACTTGATCGACTCGGGGTAGCCGTCACTAAACTTGACTACCGGACGCACCAGATCGTGCGTGCCCGGAATCTGAAACAGGTAGAAGCCATCGTTTTTGATCGTGCCGATCTGATGGGCACCTGTTTGCTGAATCAGATATTGGGGCAGACCAGAAGACATGGAACCTGCATCCGCCCACTGACGCCAGCCCACGATCATGTTGATTTCCTGAGCTTTCGGTTTTTCCCACAGGTCTAATGCCTCAGACATGCGTACACCTCCTGTCTGTTATTTGGCAAACCCGCAGTGAGTATACTACGGCGCAGTATCCCCACTCAACCCACATCATGCCAGGATGCGGCGGCCATTCGATGTGTCTGGCAATGACCCACCTGACCTACGCCCAAACCGGACAAACCACCTGTATATTGTGCAACCCGGTTGTTTAAAATAGAGAATATATGCCAATCAATCAAAGAGGCCGTATGAACCCCTTACGCAACCAGACCTGTACTCCCATTGATGAGTCCACCAACCCGCTTTCCGAAAGTGAGATTGCTGAACTCCAAAGCAATGCCCCCCATTGGGAAGTTGAGACAGAGAACAACGTCAAGCATCTCAAGCGACAGTTCGCATTTCCGGACTTTAGCGGCGCGGCAGCCTTTGCCAATGCTGTTGCCGAACAGGCCAACACACAGAAACATCATCCACGCCTGATTATTGAACCGGGGCTGGTGCTGGTCGATTGGTGGACAAAAGACATCGGCGGCCTGCATCGCAATGACTTTATCATGGCCGTCTATACCGATGATATTTATGCCCGCTGGGATCTCATCAGCGGCGAAAAAGATGAAGTGGAAGAAGCCTCAGATGAGTCCTTCCCGGCCAGCGACCCGCCCGCGTGGTAATAGCCTGCTCACGCGTCTTCGAATTTTGAAAAAAGCGTATTCAGCGACTCCATCAGCGTTGGATGCGCAAATATACCATTTTGCAGGGCGGTATAGGGCAGCTGCCCCATCATGGCTATCTGGATAGCGGACATCAGTTCACCGCCATCAATACCCAACACAGCACAACCCAGAATGTGCTGTGTTTTTTTGTCGATCACCGCTTTCATCAGCCCCTGAGTCTTGCCCCGTTCGATGGCACGGGCAACGCTGCTCATGGGTAGTTTGGCAATCTGAACATCAAGCCCCTGCTCTTTTGCCGCATGTTCGGTAATTCCAACCCGCCCCAGCTCCGGGTCGGTGAAGATCACATACGGCACCATTCGATCACGGATGGAAGCTTGACCGTCTTCAAGCAGGTTGGCACGGATAATGCGAAAGTCATCATACGAAATATGCGTGAATGCCGGTCCACCGCGGACATCACCCAGCGCATAAATCTGCTCGACGTCTGTTTCAAGCCGGTCATTGGTTTGAATATAGCCGCGATCGTCCAGTTTGAGGCCGGTTTTTTCAACATCAAGCATGTCGGTATTAGGCACGCGTCCAATCGCAACCAGTACGTGAGAACCGGTCACCGATGTGATGGTATCTTGGTCCGCATCATGCAGCTGAATACGAATCATTCCCCCATCGTCGCGTTCCGCCTGCTTGACTTCAGACGACAGTCGTATGTCGACCCCTTCATCACATAACATGTCGTACATGGCATCCGCAATATCCGCGTCTTCACGGCTGAGCAATCGACCCTCACGCTCGATCACCGTCACATGGCTGCCAAACCGAGCAAACATCTGCGCAAATTCCAGACCAACCGGACCACTGCCGACGATCACGAGGTGGCTGGGTAGTTCTTCGAGCGCCAGCATATCGTGGGAATACAAAACAGGTATATCGGCAAAACCGGGCACATCCAGTGTTCGGGGTCGCTCACCGGTGTTAATAAATACCCGGTCTGCAGCCAATTGCACCGTGCCGCCCTCATTCAAGACGATTTCCAGCTCACGCACACCGGTAAAATGGGCTTCCCCCATATACAAATCCAGCCCGTCGGCTTTCTCCAGACGGGACATATTGCCCGATCGTGACTTTTCGACAATTCGCTGTGTGCGTTCATGGACCTGTCCCATGTCGGTCGAGTCAAATTCAGCATGAATACCATACTCCGCCGACCGCCGCACCATATGGGCAACCTGAGCACTGGCGATCATCGCCTTGGTGGGTGTACAGCCCCAGTTAACGCACGTACCGCCAACATACTTTCTTTCGACCAGCGCTGTTCGCCAGCCTGCGTTCGCCAGAGCAGAAGCAAGCGGCGTACCAGCCTGTCCGGAACCAATAATTACAGCATCATAGTGTTTAATCGACATACCATCTCTCGAAGCACATGTTTAATCGTATACTTTACGGTAGTACAGCCATTTATTGTTTCACAAGGGGCAGGTGGGGGGTTCATACAGACACAGAATTACCCTAAGTTCAGGTTGTAAATGTCGCCACAACTCAATACACTTAACGGTAGCGAACCCGACAAAACCAGACCTCACAGGAGCTTGTACCAATGGCACATCCGTTTCCTGAGTTTTATGATCCGCAGCAAGTCGGTGACATTTTCAAACCCCAGGTTCAACGTGCCATTCAGGCGGGAATCAATGCGCAGCTCCCAACCGCAGCCGAGGACAAAGAAACCGTTCTGTTATTGTTGGTCGATGCCCAGATCGATTTTATTCACCCGGATGGTTCGCTGAGTGTGCCCGGTGCGGTGGACGATACACGCCGGGTTATTGAATGGCTGTTCCGGAATGTCAGTCAGGTAACGACCATTGCGGCTTCCCTCGACAGCCACATTCCCATTCAGATTTTCTACTCGACATGGTGGGTCGACAGTGAGGGTCAACATCCACAGCCCTATACCACGATTACCAGCAGTGACGTCAAATCCGGACGGTGGCAACCTGTGTATGAGCCAAAATGGTCTACAGAATACGTCCAGCGGCTCGAGCGGCAGTCCAAAAAAGAGTTGATGATCTGGCCATATCACACCCTGATCGGAACTGAAGGTCATAACCTGATGCCGGCGCTCTATCAGGCAATCGCCTACCACACAGCCGCCAGACAATCGCAGCCTATTTTCATTAACAAAGGCTCGATCCCAAAGACCGAGCACTACTCCATGCTCGAACCTGAGGTCAAGGTGCCGGGTCATCCTCAGGGCGAAATCAACACGGACTTTTTGGGAGCGCTGGCCAAGTATGATCAGGTCTATATCGCGGGGCAGGCAAAGAGCCATTGTGTGCTGGAAACAACGGCCTCGCTCATGCGTTATTTTCGGGATCAACCGAAGATCATCTCAAAGTGGCATGTGCTCATCGACTGCACCTCATCGGTTACCCACCCCGAAATTGATTTCGAAGCGATGGCCAACAAAGCCTATGCCGGATTCGAAGCGCAGGGCCTGCAAATCATCAAGTCAACCGATCCCGTGAGCTAACCCACCTTATTCGTCATTTCCTGATACAGCATATCGACATCATCACGATGGCACAGGTCGGTTCCCGGTGTCATCACTGCTGCCGAGCCAGCCGCGACACCGTAACGAATCGACTGTTCGACAGACATACCCTTGGCCAGGCTGGTGACGATGCCAGCCACCATGCTGTCGCCCGCACCAACCGCGCTGCGAATCGGCACAACTGGTGCCCGTACCCGAAAGCGCGCCTCTCGGGTTGCGACAAACGCGCCAGCAGCGCCGAGCGACACCACCACAATCTCACATCGGCCACTATCGACCAGTTCAATCGCTATTGCTTCCTGCTGAGTCTCGCTTTCGATCTTGACCCCGGCAATGTTGCCCAGCTCGCGCATGTTCGGTTTGATGAGGTAAGCTCCCACCTCAATGCCGTGCTGCAATGGCGGCCCTGATGTATCCAGAATCAGCCGAATATCCCGTTCGGCGGCGATCCTGGCAACGCGGGCGTAAAAGTCCTCCGGCACGCCCGGCGGCAGACTGCCACTGGCGACGATATACTGCGCCGTGTCACCCGCTTTGATGACTTCGTCCAGGCAGGCCTGCCATTCGACTTCGCTCATCTGCGGCCCCGGCATGCCAAACCGGTACTGCTGCTGCGTCCCCCGGTCCAGCACAACCAGATTTTCACGCGTCCATCCCTCGGTCTGCACCGTCTGGCAGGTTAAGCCCTCCACATCGAGCAGCGATTGCAGCATGGTACCGGTTGGTCCGCCCACAGGATAAATAGCCAGTGACTCACCGCCAAGCCGGCGAATCACCCGCGATACATTTAAGCCACCCCCGCCCGCATCCCGATGTGGCTGAGAACAGCGCAGCTTGATTTCCGGCGCAACCTGATCGACTGCCACGCTGGTATCAATTGCCGGATTGATGGTTAACGTTAGAATTTGCACGATGCTGTTTCCCTTTCACGGCGCCAATACGATCAAAACCTGCCGCGTACCGGCAGATATAGTTTGTATCCAATGACATCTCCAGTTTCGCTGATTGCGCCAAATCGAGCAATTGATACAATCAACCAGCATTCAACCATTTCACACAATAACGGAAAGTACAGCAATCATCATGAAAATTACAGCCATCGAATTATTCACCGTACCCCCCCGCTGGCTCTTTGCCAAAATCTCGACCGATGAAGGGATTGTTGGTTGGGGTGAACCGATTGTTGAAAGCCATGCCGCTACGGTTGAGGCCGCCGTGCGCGATGCTGAGGATTACCTCATTGGCCGTGATCCCAACCACATTGAAGATATCTGGCAAACGCTGTACCGGGCGCGTTTCTATCGTGGCGGTCCGGTGATGATGAGTGCCATTGCTGGCATCAACCAGGCACTTTGGGACATCAAAGGCAAAATACATGGCGTCCCAGTCTACGACCTGCTGGGCGGCCCGGTGCGCGATAAGATTCGCATTTACTCGTGGATCGGTGGCGACCGCCCGTCGGATGTTGCAGCGGCTGCCCGCGAGAAGCAGGAACTCGGCTTTACCGCCATCAAAATGAACGGCACCGAAGAACTGCACTACATCGATTCATTCGACAAAATTGAGGCGGTGGTGGAACGGGTCGCCACCGTGCGCGAAGCAACGGGCAGCAGTTTTGGCATCGCTGTGGATTTTCACGGGCGTGTTCACAAACCCATGGCCAAGGTCCTGGCCCGCGAACTCGACCCGTTCCACCTCATGTTCATCGAGGAACCGGTTCTGCCAGAGAACAATGAGGCGCTGCGCGAAATCGCGTCGGTCACATCCACCCCGATTGCCACGGGCGAACGGATGTATTCGCGCTGGGACTTCAAGCAGCTTCTACAGGACGGCTATGTCGACATTATCCAGCCGGATGTATCTCACGCCGGCGGCATCTCCGAAGTAATCAAAATCGCGGCCATGGCTGAAGCCTACGATGTCGCCATCGCACCCCACTGCCCGCTTGGGCCGATTGCGCTGGCTGCCTGTATTCAGGTCGACAGCGTTTCCCGAAATGCCTTTATTCAGGAACAAAGCCTGGGTATCCATTACAACAAAGGCAATGACCTGCTGGATTACCTGACGGAACCGACCGTGTTTAGTTACAAAGACGGCCATATCGATCTACCCAAAGCACCGGGTTTGGGCATCGAGATCAACGAGGAGTATGTGCGCGAGGCAGCACGCACCGGTCACCGCTGGCGCAACCCGGTCTGGCGGTTGGATGACGGTGCAATCGCAGAGTGGTAATCCACATTAAAAAGGCAAGCGATCCGGGCCAGTATCCGAGGTCGCTTGCCATCTATAGTGGCATTGAACCTACTCAGCCTGCAAGCGTTTATTGATCGCATCCACAATTAGCCGGTGTTCGACAGCGTGCAGCCGCGCCTCAAAATCAGCCAGGGTGTCCTGTGGGTAGATCGGCACGCGTTCCGCGACGATCACGCGCCCGGCATCCACTTCAGGGATGACTTCGTGCACCATGCAGCCGCCGGTATCCACTTCACCCGCGCGATAGGCTTCATACGTACGCTCAATCGCGTTGGTACCCGCAAAAGCACCGGGCAGTGCTGGGTGCAGATTGATGACGCGGTGAGGAAACTGATCCAGAAAACCCGCGCTCAGAATGTGCATCCAGCCAGCCAGCACGATCAAGTCCGGTTGAGACGACGCAATCAGTCTGGCCAGATCCAGATCATATTGGTCCCGGGTCTGACCGCCATCCAGATACGGTTTGAGCGGGAAATAGGTTGTGGGAATGCCGGCTTCTGCGGCACGAACAAGCCCGTAGGCGGCTTTGCGGTTTGAGATGACCAGATCAACCTGAGCGTCGAGCACGCCATCTGCAATCGCGTCAATGATGGCCTGCAAATTGGTGCCGGAGCCGGAAATCAAAACAACCAGACGGGCGGTCATCAGTCCGTCAGCCCCTCGATACGCACCTGGCGCCCGCCATCGACAATTTTCCCCACCACAGAACAATCACCGGACAAGGCAGATCGTGCATGTTCAACCTGATCCGATGGGATCACAACCAGCATGCCCATACCCATATTAAAGACACGATACATTTCCAGCGCATCGACTTCACCCAGTCGCTGGATCAGTGGAAAGATGGGTGGGATATGCCACGAGCCAGCCTGAATCACGGCGCCCAACCCCTCGGGCAAGATGCGCGGCAGATTGTCGATCACGCCGCCGCCGGTGATGTGGGCCAACCCGCGAATATCAATCTGCGCCTCACGCAGTGTACCAATATCGCGCAAGTAACAGCGGTGCACCGCCAGCATGGCCGCACCCGGCGACTGGTTCAGTTCAGGATGGACCTCGTTCCAGTCCAGACGCGCCAGCGCACTGCGCGCCAGTGAATAGCCATTGGTGTGCAATCCGGTAGCAGGCAGCGCCAACACTACATCACCATGTTGAATCCGTGAACCGTCCAGCAGCAGCGACCGGTCCACAACGCCGACAACCGTACCCACCACGTCGACTTCCCCAGCTTCATACACACCGGGCATCTCAGCCGTTTCGCCACCCAGCAGGGCACAGCCCGCCGCCTTACACGCCGTCGCCATCCCGCGTACGATGTCGGCAACCTGTTCCGGCACTAACTGACTGGATGCCACATAGTCGAGGAAGAACAGCGGTGTCGCACCCTGCACCAGAATGTCATTGATGCAATGATTAACCAGATCCTGACCAATGGTATCCCACTGCCCCATCCGCGCGGCGACGCGTGTCTTGGTGCCGACGCCATCCGTCGACGCCACCAGCACCGGTTGGTTCAGTCCCTTCAGGGCAGAAATATCATACAGTCCGCCGAAACTTCCAGTATCAGACAGCACCTGTGGTCCGTAGGTCGATTGCACAGCAGCCTTCATCAACGCCACAGCCTGCTGACCAGCATCAATATTGACACCCGTGCGTGCATATGAACTCTTTTGGCTGGTCATGATTGGCTACTTTCGTGTGTGCGGCCAATATCACGGCGGTAATGCATCCCATCAAAGTGCACTTGCGCCACGCCTTGATAAGCGAGATCAAGTGCCGAGTCGAGGTCATCGCCAACAGCCGTGATCGCCAGCACCCGACCCCCAGCGGTGACAATCTGGTTGTCGTGGGCGGCGGTTCCTGCGTGAAAAGCGATCACATCTGGCATGGAATCGAGCTGGTCGAGGCCGCTGATAGGCAGCCCCTTCGGATACTGTTCCGGATAACCCGGCGAGGCCAGCACCACAGTGGCACAGGTTCTGGACTGCCAGCGCAGTTCCGTTTCAGCCAGTCGTCCATCCAGACAGGCCTGCAACACCTCGAATAAATCGCTTTCTAACAGCGGCAATATCACCTGCGCTTCAGGGTCGCCCAATCGGCAGTTGAACTCCAGCACCTTCGGGCCAGCTTCCGTCAGCATCAAACCGGCATACAGCACACCGACATAAGGTGTTCCTCGTGCGGCCATACCATCAATAACAGGCTGAATGACCGTCCGAAGAATATCGTCTATCAGGCTCTGGGGCACATCGGTTGTCGGGGCAAACGCGCCCATACCGCCCGTGTTCAACCCCTTGTCGCCGTCCAACGCCCGTTTGTGATCGCGGGCGACCACCAACGGTACAGCCGACTGCCCATCGGCAAATGCCAGCACCGATATTTCGCGGCCAGACATGCGTTCTTCAATCACAACCCGGTCACCAGCCGCGCCAAATGCCCGGTCCACCATCACGGTTTGCAAGGCGGTATGGGCCTCCTCAACCGAATCGCAGATCAGAACCCCTTTGCCAGCCGCCAGCCCATCCGCCTTGACCACCACCGGTCCGTCAAATGACATCGCGAATTCGCAAGCATCCTCAAAATCGGTGAAGACGCCATATGCTGCCGTCGCAATCTGATGGTCACGCATGAAATCCTTGCTGAACGCTTTGGATGCTTCAAGCTGGGCCGCCGCTTTTGTCGGGCCGAAAACAGAGAATCCCGCCGCCTGAAATGCGTCAACCACGCCAGCGGCCAGCGGCGCTTCCGGGCCAACAACGGTCAGAGCTACGTCGTTATCTCGTGCAAATGCAATCAGGGCCTCAAAATCACCCGTGTCCACTGGAACATTGCGGGAACCTGCGCATGGGTTCAGCCCCGTGATTCGCGCCTGCGCAGGCCATGCCGTACCCGCATTCCCCGGTGCCACAAAAACCTGTTTTACGTGCCGGGAACGAGACAACGCCCAGGCAAGCACGTGTTCACGCCCGCCTGAGCCAATGACCAATACGTTATGCGCCGTCATGCGTCCCAGATTCCCTCAAACTGGAGCTTACTGCGATCAGACTCGAACAGCCATTCCGGGATATTCAATGGATACTCACCGGAAAAACAGGCGGTACAGAAACTATTCGAGAAGCCTGTGGTATCACTGATCGCGCCCAACATGCCGGGTAAGGACAGGTAATCCAGACTATCGGCCCCAATCCGTTCGCAAATGGCATCCACATCCAGCTTATGCGCTATCAACTCCCGGTAGGTCGCCATGTCCACACCCATAAAACACGGATGCCGCACGGGGGGTGATGAAACCCGGACATGGACTTCCGTCGCGCCACCGTCGCGTATGAGCTGGACCAGCGGGCCTGCCGTATTGCCGCGCACGATCGAATCATCGACCAGCGCCACCCGCTTGCCTTGCAGGTTCGAGGTGAGCGCGTTGAATTTGAGATGAATACCCTGTTTGCGCAAGCCATCGTCTGGCTGAATAAACGTGCGTCCAATGTACCGATTCTTGGTCAGACCCTCGCTGAACGGGATACCGGATTGCAGGCTGTAGCCGATGGCTGCGGGGGTGGCCGAGTCCGGCACACCCACCACAATATCCACATCTGCTGGCGATTCTTCGGCCAGGCGGCGGCCCATGTTCTGCCGCACACGATGAATCACCTGCCCATCCAGCATGGAGTCCGGCCTTGCAAAATAGACGTACTCAAACACACAGAGTGCCCGCTGCTGAGGTTCAGCCCCCTTAAAGGACGTCACCCCGTTGGCATCAATACGCACGATCTCACCCGGTTCGACGTAACGGATGTATTCCGCGCCAATCGTACCAAATGCACAGGTTTCCGATGCAATGACATGGCCCTCCGGCAGCTTGCCCAGCGACAGCGGACGCAAACCACGTGGGTCGCGCACGGCGTAGATCGCATTGTTCGTCAGGATAGTCAGCGAATAGGCCCCGTCCACAATCTGCATCATGGCGCGAATACGCGGAATCCAGCCATCTTCCTCATCGATCACCGTCAGCCCATTCTGCTGCCAGATTTCAACCGGCGCTGCCAGAATCTGCGTCATCATCTCCGTATCGGTCGTTGATGACAGGCCCACACCCCGGCGCAGCAGCATCTCGCGCAGTTGCAGCGCGTTGGTCAGGTTGCCGTTGTGAGCCAGTCCCAGCGGGCCATGAATCGTCTCGATCAGGTAAGGCTGTACATTGCGCAGGTGGGTGCCACCCGTTGTCGAATAGCGATTATGACCGATTGCCAGGTGCCCGGTCAGCGGCGACAGATTTTGTTCGTTAAACACCTGAGAAACCAGCCCGGCCCCTTTATGGCTGTAAGCGCGTCGGCCATCACAGGTGACGATGCCTGCGCCTTCCTGTCCACGATGTTGCAGGGCATACAGGCCGAAGAAGGTCAACCGTGCGACCTCGCGTCCGGGCGCGTAAATGCCCATGACGCCGCATTCTTCGCGCGGTTTGTCTTCCAGAAACAGGTTTGCATCCGCAGTGACCATTACTTGTCTCCGTCACTCACCGAGCGAAGGTCTGCGTCATCCTGTGTAATGGTCGATCGGTTGGCACTCTGAAGGGCCTGCACGCGCTTCAGAATCTCTTCATCGCCAAGTGCCAGAATCTTGGCCGCCAGCAACGCCGCGCCCGTTGGTTCCAGCACCACCGCCGGGGCCACACCACCCGGCATCCGTAGAGATGAGTAAATATCGGCACCGCCAAACGACGATGATGACGGCGGGCAGGCAATCACCGGTGCAGAAACCTGCGCGTCGACAAAGCCGCTGAGCGCATTCGAGCGCCCCGCAATGGTGATATAGACTTTCGGGCGCGGGTCTGCTTCATAACGATTCAGGATATCCATCACATGCGCCGGGGTTTTGTGGGCAGACCCAATACGCAGGTCCGCCGCCACACCCAGTTCAGCAAGCGCATCGGCAATGGCCTGCGCATGGCTCATATCTGACTTGGAACCCATCAAAATCACAACAATCGGTTTCATTGTATTGTCCTCGCCCTATGCCTTGGAACGATATGCGTCAAGCGCAGCAGCAATGCGTGGCGCAGCAGGTTGCTCGCCAGGGTTAAATGTCAGTCCGGTCAGGCGTTCGTACGCCGAGATATAACGCTCGGCAGCACGAGCAACAAACTCGGCAGGCATCGGCGGGATAGCACCCTCACCGCGATACCCCTGCTCAACAAACCAGAGTCGCAGGAATTCCTTATCAAAGTTCTGCGGTTCCTCACCCTTATCGTAGCTCTCGGCCACCCAATAACGGCTGGAATCCGGCGTATGCACTTCGTCTACCAGGGACAGTTTACCGTCGATCAAGCCAAACTCATACTTGGTATCGACCAGAATCAGGCCAGCCTCGCGCGCCACTTCCTGCCCACGCTTGAAGACTGCCAGCGCAGCCTGCTCGACCTGCTCCCACAGGCCCTTCTCGATGATTTCCTGTTCGATGATTTCATCGCGTGTGAGGCGTTCATCATGGGCCCCGCCCGTTGCTTTGGTGGTGGGGGTGATGATCGGCTCTGGCAGCGCATCATTCTTCTTCAGGCCATCCGGCAGCGGAATACCATAGGGCTTGCGTTCGCCCTGATTGTAAAGCGTCCACAGTGATGTTGACGTGACACCGGTGATATAACCACGCACGATGACTTCAACGGGCAGCACCTCAGCTTCATGCGCCACCGTCACGTTCGGGTCCGGAATATTGATGACATGGTTGTCCACCACGCCGCTCACCTGCTCGAACCACCAGGCACTCAACTGGTTGAGCACCTGCCCTTTGAAGGGAATCGTCCCCAACACCCGGTCAAAAGCAGAAACCCGGTCGGTGGTGATCAAAATGCGCTGACCATCAACACTATAAATATCGCGCACTTTGCCGGTTTGCTTCTCGCCCCACCCGGACAAATCGACAGAGGCCAATGCATGGGGCACCGCCTGCAATAATTCCTGGTGCGTCAGCACTTCACACTCCTTTTCATTTTGACTATGCGAATTTAAGAGCATTCTCGAACAGCGCCATCCCGGATAAACCACTTTCGCCGCGATGCCAGCGTGGATGCTGCCACGGGAAAATATGATCTTCGGGATGAGGCATCAGTCCCATTACGTTACCTGCCCGATTGGTCAGGGCAGCTATTCCAGCGGCTGAACCATTGGGGTTCGCCGGGTAATCGGCAGCGGTGCCATCTGCATTGACATAGGTCAGTGCAATCAAACCATCTGCCGCCAGTTTACGTTCCACTTTATCATCCAGCACGGCGATGCGTCCTTCGCCATGTGCAACCGGGCAGTAAATCAATTCATCCAGCCCGCGGGTAAACAAACTGGTACTTTGAGGATTGGCCTGCAAATATACCCAGCGGCATTCGAATTGTTCAGCTTCATTATATGTCAGGGTTACGGGGCGTCGATGGCCGACCAGATAATCAGCACCGGGTAACAGGCCCGCTTTGACCAACGTCTGAAAGCCATTACAGATTCCCAGTACCGGACGCCCGCTTTCGGCAAATTTCAACATGTCTTCGGTAAACCGGGTTTGCAGATCAAGTGCCCACAACACCCCTGCCCCAAGGTCATCCCCGTACGAAAAACCGCCGGGGAACACGATCATATGGTAATCCAGCAGATTCCGATCACCGTTGAGCAGTTGATTGACATGAACGATTTCGGTATCGCCGCCTGCCATCTGACAGGCCAATGCCGCCTCGCGGTCCCGGTTGGTGCCATTGGCGTGCATAATCAGCACAGATTTATGCCCTGCCGGGTGAGAATGGCGGCGTGCCTGAAGTGACGAAGGCGTACCAGATGAATTGTCGGTTGAAGCCGGGTGGGAAACAGACTCGCCACGCCACGCGGCTTCCAATTGGTCTACTGGCAGATCGAGTACCACAGCGCTGCCGGACTGAATAGCCAACCGGCCCGTGTTGTTCACGGTTCCCATATAATCATAGGGGATATTGACCAGCATGTCTTGCAGCGCCGCTTCATGTTCCGGCGCAATCTCCAGCACAAACCGCGCCTGCGATTCTGAAAACAGCAGTTTGGTAGGCGAAACGCCTTCCGGCAGCTCAATCGCTGCGCCAAGCCGCCCAGCGATACACATTTCCGCCAGTGCCACGGCCATACCCCCTTCGCTCAGGTCGTGGCAAGCCTGAACGATGCCGGCGCGGATGGCTTGATGGACGGCTTTCATAATTGCCGGCGCGCGACGATTCGGCTGCGGGACCGTGCCGCCAGTCCGCTGATGAATCTGGTAAAAGTGGCTGCCGCCCAACTCGTCGTACGTTTCGCCGATCACATACAGCAAATTGCCGGAGGTTTTCAGGTCCATCGTCGCGGTTTGACGCACATCCGGCACGATGCCAACAGCAGAAATAAGCAGCGTACCGGGGATCGCGTGACGCTGGCCGTTTGTGTCGGCATACTCGTTATTCAGGCTGTCCTTGCCGGAAACAAATGGCGTGCCGTAAGCGATGGCCGCGTCATAGCATCCCTGCACGCATCGCACCAAACTACCGAGGCGGTCCGGCAAATTCGGGTTGCCCCAGCAGAAGTTGTCCAAAATCGCGATCTGATCCGGGTCTGCGCCGACCGCGACCGCATTGCGTACCGCCTCATCAATCGCTGCCCAGGCCATCGCATACGGGTCAATTTCGCCGTACTGGGGGCACACCCCGTTCGAGATCGCCGCCCCTTTTGGATAATCGCCATCACTTGCCCGATGTTCCGTATCCAGCGGAACCAGCACCGCCGCATCGCCAGGGCCATGCGCCTCAACCCCGACAAATGGCTTCACCACCGTGCCACCCTGCACTTCGTGGTCATAACGCCGCACAACCGCTTCCTTGCTGCGAATATTCGGATGTGCCAGCAATTGCAGCAGGCTGTCGGAAAAATCGACCGTGTTATCGGTTTCAGACGCGCTGTCTGCAAGAACCGGCTGCCAGATGGCTTCAAGCTGCCGCGTAGGGATGCCATCATGCAAAAACTGCATTGCAATATCGCCGACCAGCTTATCGTCATAATATAAGGTCAGACGTCCAGAATCGTTGAAGGTGCCGATACAAACAGCTTCCACATCCTGCCCGGCAGACAGCGTGCGCAGCGCTTCCCATTTCTCCGGCGGCACCGCCACAACCATCCGTTCCTGCGCTTCACTCAGCCAGATTTCCCAGGGCCGCAACCCCGGATATTTGAGCGGCACATCGGCTAGCTGTACACGTACGCCGGTGTCCTGCCCCATCTCGCCCACTGCCGATGATAACCCACCCGCACCGCAATCCGTAATCGCAGAGTAAAGCCCCGCGTCACGTGCCTGAAGGATCACTTCCTGCACCTGCTTTTCCTGAATCGGGTTGCCGATCTGGACGGCGCTGCCCGCGATCTTGCCGGTGGTGCCATCCATCTCCATGCTGGAGAAGGTCGCGCCGCGCAGGCCATCGCGTCCCGTACGACCGCCCAGCACAACAATCAGGTCGCCAGGCTGTGCGCCGGTCGGATGCGTCCCATGTGGCAGCACCCCCAGGCAGCCGCAAAACACAAGAGGATTGGCCGCATATCCCTGATCATAAAGGATGGCGCCATTCACCGTCGGGATGCCCATCTTATTACCGTAATCTTCGATGCCGTCAACCACGCCATCGGCAATCCGGCGTGGATGCAGCGCCCCAGCCAGCAGTTTTTCCTGGGGATAATCCTGCGGGCCGAAACACAGCACATCCGTATTGGCAATCGGGCGCGCGCTGACCCCCAGCACATCACGGACAACACCCCCTACCCCGGTATTGGCGCCGCCAAATGGCTCAATCGCTGAAGGGTGATTGTGCGTCTCGACTTTGAAAGCCAGATCGTACTGATCATCAAACGCAATAATGCCCGCATTATCGACAAAGGCGGACCGTACCCAGGGCTTGTTAATCTGGTCTGTCGCCGCACGGATATAGGTTTTCAGCAGGCCATCCACCTTCTGAGTCGCCGCCGGGGCATCAACCGAATCCCCCGGTTGGGGTCCGGTATAGGTAATACTGGCCCGAAATGTTTTGTGGATACAGTGCTCGCTCCAGGTCTGCGCCAGCATCTCGAGTTCAACGTCGGTCGTGTCGCGACCTTCTTGTTGAAAATAATCGCGAACGGCCTGCATTTCAGCCAGGTCAAGTGCCAGCCGCCGTTCTGCGCTGATACGAAGCAATTCAGCATCGTCCGCCTCGCGGACCGCGATCAGATCCACCGTGTCATCAGTTGCGCGATAATCGACAAACGGCGGTTCGATCAGCCTGTCGACCACATAGCGTTGAATGACGTTGTTTGAGAATAATGTGTTTGCCAATACATCGAGGATTTCATCAGTCAACGCCCCGCGCAGCAGGTAGCGCTGGCCGGTCGCGACGCGATTCACGCCTTCTAGCCCAAGCTGCCGGGCAGCCCGCAGCAGGTTATCCGCCACCGGGTCCGTTACACCGGGCAGCAAGGTTACTTCAATGACATGATCGTGCGCGATTACATCGCTTGAAAGATCATCCGGAAGCGCCGTGTACGTCCAATCTTCAGTGACCGGATCCGCCAGGAGCTGCCGCCCCAACCGCTGCGCATCTTCGCTGCTGAGCGTACCCTGCACAAAAAAAACACGGGCGCTAAAGCAGCCCGTGAGTGAGTCTATCCCTATGTGTTGAGAAGTGTGAACCCATCGATTGTTGCCAACGGTATACTCGCTGACCTCGCGTGACCAGACATCATAACGAAAGGTTTGTTCTTTCACCGTTGCAACGCCCTTTTGAACAGGTTAGCCGACGATAGCGATGATAACAACAATTTAGACTTTTTCAAGCGCAAAATCGCCCGGTGCCATATAGTCTAAACAAAGTGCACACGAAGTTATTGTTCACTTTTCATAGATAGAACAGTGTTTTCTTCACGTTGCGCATGAATATTTCGCTGTGTGAATTTCAGTTTAACCAAAGTTATTTCTGATTTTCCATCAAGCCTCAGCTGATTTTTCAGAATTAACGACATTGCTTTCCGCAGGGTAACAACTGCTTTGCCCGGTCACAATCCTCAGCTTAACCTTCTGCGTGGACTCTGATGGGGGCGCTCCGTTAGTATAGCAGGCAGCTATCGAGATTTAATTCACAATCGCAAGGAAGAAATTCAATGAACAGAATTGCCGCTTGCCTCGCAATGCTGCTATCACTCAGTTTCGGCGCGGTGCTTCACGCTCAGACAGAAACAGAATGCGCAGATGATGCCCAACTTATTGTTCATGCTATGGGCGAAACCTGTGTCCCGAAAGACGTGGAACGAGTTGTTGCACTTGAATGGTCATATACCGAGGACTTGCTCGCACTGGGCATCCAGCCAATCGCGATTGCCGACATTGCAGGTTACAACAACTGGCTGAAAATCCCCATCACCCTCGATGAAAATGTACAAGACATCGGCACCCGCAACGAACCAAACCTCGAAGTCATCACCCAACTCAACCCGGACCTTATTATCGGCGTGTTTTTCCGTGTGACAGAAAACTATGACGACCTGAGCGCGATCGCGCCAACCATCGTATTCAACCCCTACCCTGCTGATGGCGCTTCGCACTTTGACGAAATGATCACCACCTTCGAGACCATCGCCAAAGCAGTCAACCGCGAAGCCGAAGCGGCTGTCGTGCTGGAGCAGATGCAGGACTACTTCGCCCAGGCCAGCACCCTGATTGAAGAAGCCGGCCACAGTGGCGAAGGTTTTATTCTTTCACAGAGCTTCCTCAGCAGCGAAGTGCCTACGTTCAGGCTGTTCACCAGCAATGCGATGGCGGTCGAAGTTCTGGAGCAGATGGGCCTGCAAAATGACTGGACCGCCGAGCCGGAACTGTATGGCTTTACGACAGTTGATATGGAAGCATTCGTCGATATTGAAGATACCAATTTCTTCTATGTTGCGCAGGATGACTACAACGCCACGCTGACCGAGACACCGCTGTGGAACAGCCTGCCTTTTGTTACCTCTGGCCGCACCTACTGGATGGGTGGCGATGTTTGGCTTTTTGGGGGACCGTTATCCGCCCAGGTACTGGTCGACACTGTGCTGCAAGCCATGGGCATCGAACTGCCTGCACCGGAAGCGACGCCCGAAGCAACGGTTGAAGCATCGAGTTAGCTGAGAATAGCACGCATGAAACGATCCATACTGCCAGCACAACAGCAAACGGAATTTCCAGGCGCTGTTGTGGCAACCAACGTGCAGGTTAACGCATGACCGCACAAGCAATTTCCAAGAATACTTCACGCATCCTCGGCAGTCGCAGCTTGCTGCTGCCGGGTTTGTTCTTCTGTGTACTGCTGCTTATTGTCAGCTTGCTGTGGAGCATCACGCTGGGTGCCGCAGATATCACCCCTCAAACGGTGTACGAGGCACTCTTCCAGTTTGACGAAACCCGCTTCGACCATCTGGTCATCCAGACCGTCAGGCTGCCACGCGTCCTGGCCGGGGCGATTGTCGGTGCAGGTCTGGCGGTTGCCGGGGCAATCATGCAGGGGCTAACGCGTAACCCGCTGGCCGACAGCGGCATCCTCGGCATCAACAGCGGTGCTGCGTTCGCAGTTGTCATGGCCGTATTTCTTCTCGGCAATCCACCCTTATCCACCTATGCGCTGTTTGGGTTCATAGGCGCAACGCTGGCGGCCATTCTGGTCTATGCGCTCGGATCAATGGGGCGTGGCGGCGCAACACCGCTGCGCCTGACCTTAGCTGGTGTTATCCTTACCGCGTTTGTGTCATCCTTTACAACTGCCATCTTGATCAGTGATCAGGAGACACTCGACAAAATCCGCTTCTGGACCGCAGGGTCATTGGCCGGGCGCGATATGAAGCTGCTGATGCAAACCGCCCCTTATATTCTGGTCGGTTTGATCGCTTCTTGGCTGATTAGCCGTCAGGTCACGACCATCAGCCTGGGCGAGGATGTCGCTAAAGGGCTGGGCCAAAACACCGGTTGGGTCAAAATCATTGCCGCAATTGTCGTGGTGCTGCTGGCGGGCGGTTCGGTGGCGCTGGCCGGGCCAATCGGCTTTGTGGGGCTGGTGGTCCCTCACATCGTCCGCTTTATTGTGGGTGTGGATTACCGTTGGGTAGTCCCCTATTCCGCCTTGTGCGGCGCACTGCTGGTTACCATTGCGGATGTGGGGGCGCGTGTGATAATCCGTCCGCAGGAACTTCCGGTCGGCGTCATGATGGCACTGTTCGGCGCACCTTTCTTCATCTGGCTGGCCCGTTGGAAGGTGAAACGCTGATGAGTTCTCATCCTGAGGTGAAATCATCCTGGATTACAATCCGGCCACGTGGCCTGCGCTTCTCCTACAAATTCGACAAGCGGGTACCACTCATTGCGTTCTCGATTCTGGCCTTTGCGCTGGTGACGCTGGTTTTCAGCATCAGCTATGGTGAATATGATATTTCGCCCGTAGAAGTCGTCCGCACCATTCTGCGCGTCAATCAGGATCATCCGGACTATGCCAATTATGCATTGGTGGTCCACACCTTCCGTCTACCGCGCATCATTCTCGCGTTTCTGGTCGGGGCCGCCCTGGCGACATCCGGCACGATCATGCAGGGTATCACCCGTAATCCCCTCGCCGACCCCTATCTGCTCGGTGTCAGCAGCGGCGCTGGCCTGGCCGCGGTCACGCTGATTGTTTGGCTAGACAACGTTTCCATCACACTTTTGCCCTGGGCAGCGTTTGGCGGCGCCCTGATTACAACCGGGGCAATTTATATCCTCGCCTGGAAGCGTGGTACCAGCAGCCCGATTCGCCTTATTCTGATCGGCATCGCGCTGGGTTCCGCCATCGGCGCAGTCACCACCATCATGATGCTGTTCGGCGATATTAATCAGGTGCAGCAGGCCTACGTCTGGCTAACAGGCAGTGTGTATGGCCGCAACTGGGAACATGTTCATGCGTTAGGGGGATGGCTGCTGGTCTTTATGCCTATTGCGATTTTGATGGCGCGCCAGCTCAACACCCTCGGTCTGGGTGATGATACGGCAAAGGGCCTGGGGCTGCGTGTTGAATGGCAGCGGGCCTTGCTGCTCGTCGTCAGTGTCGCGCTGGCTGCCGCCGCTGTAGCCGTTTCCGGGACCATCGGCTTTGTCGGGCTGGTTGCCCCACACATCACGCGCAGGCTGGTTGGACCGTCCCATGAAGGGCTGATTCCGGTCAGCGCTTTATTCGGGGGTGCACTGCTGGTCCTGGCAGATCTGATCGGACGCTGGGTGATCGCGCCATCTGAACTGCCGATTGGCGTGGTGACAGCCATGATCGGCGCACCCTATTTCATGTACTTACTCTATCGAAACCGTAATCAATGAGGCTTGGCATGAGTCAACTAAACGCCCATAAACTGACACTGGCCTATGAGAACGCCACCATCATCGAGGAATTGAGTCTGAATATTCCGGATGGCAAGATCACCGCGCTGGTTGGACCCAACGGCTGCGGCAAATCAACCCTGCTGCGGGGCGTGTCACGCCTGTTACGGCCAAAAACCGGCAACGTCACGCTCAACAGCGAAGACATCTGGAAACTGCGCACCAAGGACCTGGCCAAAATGCTGGGTATCCTGCCACAGGGTCCGGTTGCCCCAGAAGGGTTGACGGTTCACGAACTGGTCGCTCAGGGGCGCTACCCGCATCAAAGCTGGCTTCAGCAGTGGTCGGACGAAGACGAACGGGTGACGCGTGACGCCCTGGACATCACCGGCGTAACTGAGTTTTCAGACCGCCCGGTGGATACGCTGTCTGGCGGGCAAAGGCAGCGCGCCTGGATCGCCATGACTCTCGCGCAGGATAGCAACATGATTCTGCTTGATGAGCCAACCACTTTCCTTGACCTGGCATTTCAGATCGAAGTGCTGGACCTGCTTCATCACCTGAATGTGGAACGCCAAAAGACCATCGTGATGGTATTGCATGACCTTAACCACGCATGCCGTTACGCCGATTATCTGGTGGCCGTGTGCAAGGGGGCTATTGCCGCCCAGGGGCACCCGGCAGAGATCGTCACAGAAGCCCTGGTTAAAGATGTGTTTGGCATTGAATGCCGCATCATCCCGGACCCTGTCACCCACACCCCGCTTATCGTGCCAGTGGGGAAAGTCGGCCAGCGCCTCAACAGACAATCATCAACAAATGGTAACAAAGCCACTGTCCGGGTCGCAGCGCCAGAGCCTGTCTAAAGCACCTGTGGAAACTTTCGGATAATCACCTTTTTATTCTTCGGATAAGCGTCACAGACCGAACTGCGGAGACTGACTGCCCATGACCACCGCCGAAATGCCTTCGACCAAATGCTATTGCAACGAGCTGGCTATCCAGAAAGGGTTGGATCCGGCTGGTAACGCCGGGAGCTTCGATGATGCGATCATCGTCGAAACGCCTCTGCCCTGGAAACCCAATATGTACAAAGAAGCTGGCCCCCTGCCCCAGCAGATCATTGATTTGCTGGCCCTCTGGCTGCAACGTTATTATGACGGTCAAGGCTATCCGCATCGCCCGCTGATGATTGCCCCGGACCCGGACTATTCGCAGACGGGCTTTCGCCGTGTAATGTACTATACCCGCAAGGACGGACCGTTCAGCCAGTTCGACAAGGTGGAATACCGCGTTCCGGATTCAGAATATGGCGCGTTAATCTGGTCCCTTTACGAAGACCGCGATGCCCTGCCCAATTTTGAGCAATTCCGTACACCAGAAGCTGATTCCGTCCGTGATATTCTGGTATGCACACATGGCACCGTCGATGCGGCATGCGCAAAATTCGGGTATCCGCTGTATCGCCACATGCGTGACACCTATGCCAGCGATTCTCTGCGTGTGTGGCGCGTGAGTCATTTCGGCGGACACATCTTTGCCCCAACCCTCATGGATATGCCAACCAGCCATTACTGGGCCTATGTCGATAAGCCACAGGCTCGCCAGATTGTCGAACGCACAGGCGCGGTTGAAGACCTGTATAAGCATTACCGGGGGTGGGCCGGGTTCAAAGATTCATTTGTGCAGGCAGCAGAGCGTGAAGTCTGGCAGCGCGAAGGCTGGGAGTGGTTCAGCTATCCGCGATCCAGCACCATCCTGAGCACCGATGCGGATGAAGCGGACGAAGCGGACGAAGCGACGTGGGCCGAAATCCGGATGGAATTCAAGCATCCCCATCAAGACACAGTACAGGTATATGATGCCCGTGTGGAAATTACCGACCGCATCGAAACCATCTCAACCACGGGTTATGACCGGACCTATGCCTACCCGCAATATTCGGTCACTCGGTTGGAACCCGCACCCAGGCCCTAGAGGTAACTTACGGATAGTCTAACTCAGCGATCTCTTCAGGTGTGGCATAGCGCCGGATAATGCGCCAAGTTCCCCAGTTGACCAGCAGGGCAATGGCCGAGAAGACGGTGAGAATGCTGATAAAGGGAGGAATGAACAAACTGATTCCGAGCAAGACCACTGCCACCGCCAGAATCAGCGCCGACCAGAATAAGTGACCAATCGCCATACGGGCAGAGATCGTCAGCAGTCGCCTCAGCGGGAGATCAAATAGCACCAGCAACGGCCATATGTAAAGATTGGTCAATAAGACGGTCAGACCGACCAGGAAATTAACGCTGCCAATCACCAGTGTCAGCGGATTATCAATGCCCATTAGATTGAGGGCATTCAGGTTCACGTAGAGAATTACAGCAATCACTGCGTCCCCGACCCCAATAATCGTACTCTTCAGCCAGTGACGCCGCATGGCCGAAAAAAAGGTCGAGAAAAATTCCACGTCTCGACCGCGCACCCACGGTGCCATAACCGCAAACAGCGCCGCAAGAGCCGCCGGCAGCGTAATCACCAACATCGAACACGCGATAAACACCAGATTAGCCATGACAAAGGTCGCGGCACGGTCCAGCGGTGAGCCAGGCTCTGGCATCCAATTGGGCATCTGCATAAGGAATTACAACCTGAGAGGACAATATCCGTTAACTTTCAGGCTAATCTACCCTTTTAAGCGCATTGCCGCAATACCCGCCATCTGCAAAATGTCCTGAAACCTGCAAAACATACTGAAAGCATTCAATCGACCTGAAATACAGCATGTGGTATAAAAGAGTCACTTAACCAGGGTTTAGCAGAGTCGAATGATCAACTCCAAATTTAACCGCCCCACTATCCGTGATGTTGCCCGCGAAGCTGGCGTGTCTTACCAGACCGTGTCTCGAGTTCTGAATAAGCAGCCCAGGGTTTCGGCAGACACACGTCGCCGGGTGCTGGCTGCCATTGACAAGCTGGGTTATCAACGCAACCTCGCTGCCCAGATGCTCACCACCCACCGGTCCCAGACCATCCAGGTGATTGCGGTCGATACCAAGTTTTCCATGAGCATTCACGCGATGACGCGTACCGCCAAAGAAGCCGGCTACATGCCCATCTATGTGGAATGCACCAAAGAATCACTGGCGGAAACTTTTGATGTTGCAGCAGCACGTCTGGTGGACGGCATTTATCTCTACGCCCCTGGCCTCTTTATCGAAGATAATGAACTGGTCCGGTTAAGTCATGGCATCCCATTTGTGCGTCGTGATTACGTGCCGGACTCACAGCTGACGTGGGTCGGCTTTGACCAGCGCCACAGCAGTGACCTGCTCATGCAGCATCTCCTCGATCTGGGGCATACGGATATTGCAGAAGTATCAGGGTCGATGGACCTGATTAACCCCAGATTGCGTCACGAAGCCTACGTAGCCGCCCTGATCGATCGCGGGCTGGAACCCGGCCCCAGCGTGGAAGGCGACTACATCACAATCGAGCTGGCGATGAAAACGGGGTACGAAGGTACCTGCGAACTGATTCGCAGTGGCGACACATTTACCGCACTTGTGCTCGGCAACGATTATATGGCGGTCGGTGCGCTACACGCGCTGCGTGAACACCATGTACGCGTGCCAGAGGATATGTCCGTTGTCTCATTCGATGATACCCCCCATGCGCAGTATATGGCTCCCCCCCTCACCGTTATCCATACTGACTTTGACCTACAGGATAAGCTGGCATTCGAATACCTGTTTGAACGGATGGCCGCCCCAGATGCGAAACATGTCCAGCATGTTTTAAAGCCGGAGTTGATTGTCCGCGAAAGCACGGCACCCGTCACCAATCACGATTCAATCGCAGTACCCTGAAACCTGAAATTATTTTGTACAAAATTTCTCAATTTTGACATCTGTTGACAGCTGTGTTATCAACTGTAGTGGTATGATGACGTACCACCTTACCGGAAATTATTCTTTTGGATGAAAATGTCCTCTTTTGCCCCTGCCTCCACCTCAGATGTTGACCGCGAACAATGGGTCCATATGTACCAGCAAATGTTTCGCATCCGCACGTTTGAGGAAAACGCCAACGAACTTTATCTATCCGCCAAAATGCCCGGCCTCACCCATATGTACAGCGGGCAGGAAGCTGTCGCCGTTGGGGTCTGCGAAGCGCTGCGGCGCGATGATTACATCACCAGCACACATCGCGGCCACGGTCACTGCCTGGCCAAAGGGGCGGAATACAAACCAATGTTTGCGGAGCTTCTGGGCAAAGAGGCCGGATACTGCCGGGGCAAAGGTGGGTCTATGCACATTGCTGATCAGGCAATGGGCAATCTCGGTGCCAATGCCATTGTCGGCGGCAGCGCAGGCATCGCCACCGGAGCCGCCATGTCTGCCAAAATGCGCGGCACAGATCAAGTCGCCGTCTGTTTCTTTGGTGAAGGCGCGCTCGGCCAGGGTCTGATTTATGAAGTCATGAACATGGCTCAATTGTGGCAGCTGCCCGTGATCTACGTGTGCGAAAACAACCTCTACAACGAATACACCCATTATTCGGAAACCACCGCCGGCGAACTGCTGGACCGCGCCAAAGTGTTTGGCATACACACGACAGAAGTTGATGGTCAGAATGTACAGTCGGTGTACAAAGCTGCCTGCGCCCTGGTCGAGCGTGCGCGGCAAGGCGGCGGGCCAGCGTTCCTGCTGTGTCATACCTACCGGTTTAATGGGCATCACGTCGGCGATATTAACCGTACCTACTATCGGTCCAAAGAGGAAGAAGAGTCGTGGAAATCCGAGCGCGACCCGATTCAGAACTTCGGTCAGTGGATGATTGATGAGGGTATTGCGGATCAGAACCTGCTCGACGGCATCCAGACCGAGGTCCTCACTGAGGCTGCCGCTGCCGTACGTTTTGCGTTGGATGCGCCCTATCCTGCCGCCGAAGAGGTAACCCAGCATGTCTATTATGGCTGATACAGCCACCCGCGAAATCAGTTTCGCGCAGGCCGTTAACGAAGCCCTTGCCGAAGAAATGCGGCGCGATGAGCGCGTCTTCGTCATTGGTGAGGATGTGGCGGAAGCCGGTACGCCATTCAAGGTGCTGGCCGGGCTGGTGGACGAATTCGGCAAAACCCGAGTCATTGATTCGCCCATTTCGGAAGCTGGCATCACCGGCATTTGTGTGGGGGCCGCCATGACTGGTATGCGCCCGGTCGTGGACATCATGTTCGGGGATTTCCTCACGCTGACCATGGACCAGATGGTGAACCAGGCGGCCAAGATTCATTATATGTCTGGTGGCAAACTGCACGTCCCGATGGTGCTGCGCACCACATTGGGGGCCACCCGGCGCAGCGCGGCCCAGCACAGCCAGAGCCTTCATGCATGGGTCAGCCATGTGCCCGGTCTCAAGGTGGTGCTGCCTTCGACGCCATACGACACCAAAGGGCTGCTCAAGACGGCTATCCGCGATAACAACCCCGTCGTCTTTTTCGAAGACAAACTCAGTTTTCAGCTCAAAGGTCCTGTTCCGTCCGAAGAATATACCATCCCGTTTGGCGTAGCCGATATCAAACGAACTGGCTCAGACATTACGCTGGTTGCGACCAGCAGCATGGTGGCTGTCGCTCTGGAAGCTGCGAACCAGCTGGCAGAAATCGACATCAGTGCGGAAGTGGTGGACCCGCGCACTACCACCCCGCTTGACCGCGAAACGCTTATCCAGTCTGCCAAAAAGACCAGCCGCGCCATTGTTATTGACGAGGGTTACGAACAATATGGCGCTACGGCTGAAATAGCGTCCGTCATCAGCGATGGTGCATTCTATTATCTGGACGCGCCGGTCAAGCGTATGGGGGCAATGAATGTGCCCATCCCATTCTCGCCACCACTGGAAGACCTGACGGTCCCTGACGCAGCCGGGGTGGTTGAACTAGCAAAGGTCTTATGTGGGCGAAATTAATATAAATAAAAAGTTTCTTGGGAAATTGTGAGGAGCATTTATGCCTAAGCCAACACAAACGCACGGGGTCATGGGGGTCGATTGGGAACAGCGGGTTGACTGGGAACGCCTGCGCACCCAACGCCTGAACCGCATCAAAAATCTGCTGTCAGAATCCGATGCCGGGTCCTTGTTGTGCTTCGACATGACCAACATTCGTTACATCACGGCCACCCATATTGGCACCTGGGCACAGGATAAGATGTCCCGTTTTACACTGCTGCCACAAGGCGCCGAACCGATTCTGTGGGATTTTGGTTCCGCGGCCAAACATCATGCCCTCTACGCGCCCTGGATGGGCGGTGATTCCCGGTCCCGACCAGACCCTACCCTGCTTCGCGGTGCCATTGCACCCGAAACCGGACGCGCCGAAGCGGTCGCCCGCAAGATATACAATGAATTGGTCGAGCATGGGCTGCAAAATGAACCGGTAGCAGTGGATATTATCGAACTGCCAATCTTGTTTGCGCTTCAGGAACTGGGCGTCAAAATCATCGACGGGCAGCAAATGATGCAAAATGCCCGCGTCATCAAAACCCAGGATGAAATCACGCTGCTCGCCACCGCCGCTGCGATGGTGGACGCCGCTTATGACGAGCTGTATCGGGCGATGGTGCCAGGTTTCCGCGAGAACGACGCGGTAGCCCTTGTCAGTAAAGTGCTGTACGAAATGGGCAGTGAATTTGTCGAGGGCGTCAACGCCATATCCGGCGAACGATGCAGCCCGCATCCGCACGTCTTCAGTGACCGGATGCTGCGCCCAGGCGACCCTGCTTACTTTGACATCCTGCACAGTTATATGGGCTACCGGACTTGTTACTACCGAACCTTCGTCGTGGGGAGCGCCTCGCAGGCACAGGTGGATGCTTACAAGCGGTGCCGGGACTATCTGGACCACGCCATCAGCCTGATTAAGCCCGGTATCACAACGGCGGACGTCGTGAGCATCTGGCCCAAAGCGGAGGATTTTGGTTTTCCCAACGAAGAAGCCGCCTTTGCGTTGCAATATGGGCACGGGCTTGGGCTGGCGATCTGGGAAAAACCGGTGTTCAGCCGCATGGTATCCTTCGATCATCCGGAAGTCATCAAAGAAGGGATGGTTTTTGCCCTGGAAACCTTCTGGCCTGCGTCGGATGGCTGGTCGGCAGCGCGTATCGAAGAAGAACTGGTCGTCACCGCCGATGGTTGCGAAGTCATCTCTCGTTTTCCGGCGGAAGAACTGCTGGTGACCGGCGCCAAATATTACGCCGCGACCGGGCCATTAAATACGGTGCGCGATACCGAGTCGAACTGGAACAACCCGCGTATCCACCCGAATGGACGAACACAGCCAACCGGTGACCGGGCCGCAGTCAACGGCGGCGGCACTCAATAAAGCGAAACAGGAGCGAGCCTGGTGCCTACACAAGTAATTATGCCAGCTCTGGGTATGTCGCAGGACACGGGACGGTTGGTCGCCTGGTTGAAGAACGAAGGAGACACGGTCCAACAGGGCGAACCCATTATGGAGATCGAAACTGACAAAACCACTGTCGAGGTAGAAGCAGCGGCAGCAGGCATTTTGTCGGGTGTCAGCGCTCACCCCGGTGAAGATGTTCCGGTCGGTCAGGTCATCGCCTTGATCGTAGGGCCAACTGAGAACGCGGTGGAGACCGCTGCGGTCAAAGCGCCCACCCCCATCGCCAAACGGGTAGCCGCTGAACATGGTGTCAATGTCGAACAGGTTCCGGCACAAGGCAAGCGGGTGACAAAAGCAGATGTGGAGGCGTATGTCAAAGAGCCGGCGGTAACACCAGCACTCACGCCAGCATCGCCCAAGGCCAGGCGTCTCGCAGCAGAGCGAAACATCAATCTCGAACAGGTCAACGGCACCGGGCCAGATCATGCCGTGCTGGCAGCTGATGTTCTTCAGCATACGCAGCCACAATCAGAACCCGGAGCATCCGAACCCGTATTGCAATCCCAAACCAGTCCGTTATGGCAGCGGATGGCGCAGCGGCTGACAGAAAGCTGGCAGACAATCCCGCATTTTTATCTCAAACGAGAGGTCAATGCGGAACACCTGGTCCGTTGGAAACAAAACGTCCAGAACCGCAGCCAGCTGAAAATCACGTATACAGATCTACTGGTGAAGTTGACCGCTGCCGCCTTGAGCAAACATCCGCAAGTGAACGGCCAGTGGACGGGAGATGCGGTACGGGTCCATCCATATATACATATTGGGCTGGCGGTTGCTGTCGAAGGTGGCTTGTTAGTCCCCGTTATTCATGATGCCGATAAATTGGGTATACTGGCAATTGCCGAGCGACGCACAGAAATTGTCACACGCGCACAACAGGGCAAGTTACGACCTGGCGATCTGGAAAGTGGCACTTTTACCATAAGCAACCTGGGCATGTATGCGGTTGATGAATTCAGTGCCATTGTCAACCCACCGCAGGCCGCTATTCTGGCAGTCGGGCGCATAGCCGACCGGGTGATCGCCCTGCAAGGCGAGGCGGTGATTAAGCCCATGCTGACGCTGAGCCTTTCCTGCGACCATCGTGTCGTCGATGGCGCACGCGGGGCACAGTTTCTGAGCACGCTCGCCCAATATATCGAAGACCCACTGAGCATAACGGACTAGAGGAAATCTGAAATCATGGCGGATGAAAGATTACGTGCGGGCAAAATTCAGGCCGCGTCCAATGAGGAGACACAATCGGAATACGGGACATTTGGTGTTCTGGTTGACGGCCAATGGCGGACCACGCATGATCCGATTGAAGTCCGCAGCCCGTACGATCAGTCGGTGGTGGCGATCATCCATCACGCCGGACCAGACCTCGTCGAGCAGGCCATACAGGCTGCTGTCCGCGCCTTTCAGACCACGCGCAAACTTCCTTCATGGAAACGGGCCGATGTGCTGGAAAAAATCAGTGCTGGCATTCAGGCAAATCACGAAAAATTCTCGCGCGCCATTGCCCTCGAAGCAGGGAAGCCAATCCGTACGGCACGCGGCGAAGTGGACCGGGCTATCTTCACCTTCAAGGTGGCCGCCGAAGAAGCCAAACGCATCTACGGTGAAATCATACCGCTTGACTGGCTGCCGGGTAACGAAGGCCGCGTCGGTCATGTGCATCGTGTGGCACTTGGCCCCATCGCCGGAATCACGCCGTTCAATTTCCCACTCAACCTCGTCGCGCATAAAGTCGCCCCCGCGATTGCGGCAGGTAATCCCATCCTGCTGCGCCCGGATTCGCAAACGCCCATCAGCGCGCTGCTGCTCGGCGAACTGGTGATCGAAGCGGGTTGGCCTGCTGGGGGCATCGCCATTATCCCAACGCGCATCCCGGATGCCAGCCCGTTGGTCGAGGATGACCGGATTAAGCTGCTGTCGTTCACAGGTAGCCCGGCTGTGGGTTGGAAACTCAAATCTCAGGCAGGTATGAAAGCGGTCGCGCTGGAATTGGGCGGGAATGCGGGCACAATCATCCATCACGATGCCGACATTGAGTACGCCGCCGGGCGTGTGGCGTGGGGCGCATTCAGTTATGCCGGGCAATCGTGTATTTCTGTCCAGCGGGTTTATATCCACCAGCAGTGCTACGAAGATTTTGTTGAACAGCTGATTCCGAAAGTCGAAGCCCTTCAGGTGGGCAACCCGCTTGATGACGCCACCGATATTGGTCCAGTCATCGACACAGGCGCCGCCGACCGCATTGAAAGCTGGCTTCAGGAAGCGCTCAACGAAGGTGCCCACATCCTCAGTGGTGGCCAACGCGAAGGCAATCTGTGGCAACCGACGGTCTTGTCCGAGATCAACGAAGACATGAAAGTAGCCTGCCAGGAAATTTTCGGCCCTGTCGTGAGTTTGTTTCCGTATACCGACGCTGGCAACGCGATCCGCGCCGTCGATAGCAGCAGTTTTGGTTTGCAGGCCGGGCTGTTCACCAACGATATGCAGCTCGTCAACGAAGCGTTCCACGAACTGGAGGTCGGCGGTTTGATGGTGAACGATATATCCACCTATCGCATCGACCATATGCCTTACGGGGGTGTCAAACGTTCCGGTTTTGGACGCGAAGGACTGCGCTATGCGATTGAAGAAATGACAGAGATGAAACTATTGACTTACAACCACAGTCAGTAGTTAATCTGTGACTGGCGTGATTCAAATGAAAGGAGGGGCAACGAACCAGGAAACGGGAAGTCTCAAGACCTGATTCGTCTTTAGAATTTAGGAGAATATAATGACTTTTCATTCAAGATTTTTTACCATCCTTCTTGTCCTCTGCCTCATGCTCGGCGCCACATCCCTCCTCGCGCAAGAAGGCGAACCCATCGTCATTGGGGCATCACTACCGCTTACGGGCACCTTTTCGATTGCAGGCTCCAAACACGCCGAAGGTTATGAACTGTGTGCTGCCCAGATCAACGCGATGGGCGGCCTGCTGGGACGACCAGTCGAGATGCGCATCAGCGACAATCGCTCCGACGTCGACCAGGCCATTGCACAATACGAGCGTTTTATCAACGAAGAAAACGTGGATCTTATTTTCGGCACGTTCTCCAGCCGGCTTACATTTCCTACCAGTGCGATTGCGGAACAAAACGAGATGGTCGATCCAATCCCGGCGGGTGGTTCACTGGTGATCTATGAGCAGGGCTTTGAATTCCTGTTCTACTTCCAGCAAAACGCGGGCGAGATGGTCGGCTATTCATATACGGAAACCCTCAACGAACTGATCGGGCCGGACAGCGAGAATTTCCCCACAACCGCAGCTGTCGTCCATGCCGATGACTTCTTTGCCAATGGCATTGCCGCCGGGCTGCTCGGGCAGGAAGTTTACGATGGCGACCGTCTGGTAGCGGACCTGGCACCGGGTGCGCTGGCCGAAGCGGGTATCGAAGCAACCTTTGTCGAGCAGTGGCCGGCAGAAGGGTTCAACGATTGGCTGAACCTGGCCAACAGCATCCGACGCAGCGAAGCCGAAATGCTCATCGGTCTGACCGCATCACCAGATGAGGTAATTCAACTGACGCGTGCGTTGCAAACAGTCGGCTACCAGCCCAAGGTCGCTTACTTCAGCCAGGGCACCCAGATCGAATATCTGGAAGCGGTCGACTCCGGCGTCAACGGCGTTATGGTCCATTCATCGTGGCACCCCAACGCCAATTTCGAAGGCATCCTGGTCGATCAGCCTTTCTCAAACCAGGATTTCATTGACCTCTATACCGAGCAGTATGGTCAGGAACCGGACGAAGACGTGGCCATTCCCTTCTCACTTTGCATGGGGATGACCCAGGCTGTTGAAGCGGTCGGCTCGACCGATAATGTCATGCTGCGCGATTGGCTGGCTGCCCGTACAGAAACAGAACCCGTGCGCACCATTCTCGGTACCTTCTACTGGGATGAGCGCGGGCTGCCGATTGACCGGTCCTTCCTGATCTTGCAGTGGCAGGACGAGGAACTGAAACTGATTTATCCTGTGGGCGAGTTCCCCGGCACAGAGGATATTCTCAGTCCAAAGCCGGAATGGTAGGCCGCCGACACAACTAATACGTCAACGAGAGGGGTGAGGCCTCGCTGCTGCCCCTCTCATTTTCAAAATAATGAGAGCTTATGAGTGGACACTTAGTTATTCAAACATTAAATAAATCTTTTGGGGGAATCCAGGCTGTCCAGGACTGTACCTTCGAGGTTGAGGCAGGGTCAATCACGGCTTTGATCGGCCCCAATGGTGCTGGCAAAACGACAGCCTTTAACCTGATCAGCGGCGTTCTCAAAGCGGATTCTGGCAGGGTCCTGTTCGATGGGAAAGAGATACACCGCCTGCGCCCGCATCAGATCACACATCAGGGAATCAGCCGCACGTTTCAGATTAGCCGCAATCTCGAAGATATGACCGTGCTTGAAAATATGGTGGTTCAGGCACCTGTTCGTGGCTGGCATGACCTTTTCCGTCACGGCATTCCACCCCACGAGCGCCAGCGTGCTATGGAGCTGCTGGATTTCGTGGGCTTGGCCCGGCTGGCAAATGAGGAAACACGCAACCTGTCCTACGGTCAGAAGAAGCTGCTGGACTTTGCAGCGGCACTCATGGCAGAGCCCAGGCTTATCATGCTGGACGAACCGGCCGGTGGGGTGAACCCTGCACTGCTGGAAGAAATTATCAGCTACATCCGAAAACTGAATCAACAGGGCATCACGTTTCTGATCGTCGAACACAACATGGATCTGGTGATGAGCATCAGCAAAAAAGTCGTGGTTATGGCTTATGGTCAGGTACTGGCCGAGGGTGATCCTGAAAGAATCCAACGCAATCCGGCTGTTCTGGAAGCTTATCTGGGAGAGGGGCAGCGATGAGCTTTTTGGAAGTAACCAACGTCGTCGCCGGTTATGGCAGTGGCCCCGACATTCTCAAGGGGGTGAATCTTCAGGTCCAAAGCGGGCAGGTTCAGTGCATTATCGGGCCGAACGGTGCCGGGAAGTCCACGCTGCTCAAGGTCATTTCGGGCTTACTGCACCCCCGCAACGGCCAGATCCATTATCAGGGCCAACGCATCGATCAGCTGCGTCCGGACCAGATTCTTGCCAAAGGGATATGTTTTGTCCCGCAGGAGCGCAGCCTGTTTCCGGATATGAGCGTGCGGGAAAATCTGAAAATGGGTGGGTATGTCCTGAGTGACCGCCATACCATTGATCAGCGAATCAACGAAGTGTTCGAGCTGTTCCCCATCCTCGGAGAAAAACGCCATCACGCGGCAAAGACACTGTCCGGCGGACAGCAGCAAATGCTGGCAATGGGGCGAACACTGGTCCTCAGGCCCGCTATTGTGCTGCTGGATGAACCCTCCCTGGGCCTCGCCCCCATCATTGTCGAGCAGATATTTGAGATCGTACAGATATTCCGGCAAAACGGCATGACGGTGCTGATCGTGGAGCAAAATGCACGTAAAGGGTTAGAGATTGCGGACTGGGGCTGTGTGCTGGACCTGGGACAAAACCGGTTCGATGGACCAGCCAACCAGATTCTGGATGATCCTCGTATTCGAGAATTGTATCTCGGCACACATAAGGACACTGCCCAATGACCGACTTCCTTCAGACACTCATCCTGGGTTTGATGCTGGGCGGAGTCTATGCCCTTTTTGCTGGCGGCCTGACACTGGTCTTCGGCGTGATGCGTATCGTCAATATCGCACACCCGGCGTTTATTTTCCTGGCCGCCTTCATCGCTTATACCCTCAACAAAAATCTGGGCCTCGACCCTCTGGTCGCCGTGCTGTTTAACATGCCGATCATGTTTGTATTCGGGATGGGGATTTATCGACTGCTGCTTGCCAAAGGTGCAGACAGCCCCCGTTATACACAAATGACCGTTCTCATCACCTTTGGCCTGGCGCTGATGATTGAGGGTATTCTGTCTTTTCTGTTTACCGGCACTATCCGCAGCGTCAACCCGCCGTATGCCGTCCAGGCAATCTTCATCGGTGACATCTTTATCCCCAGGGCCCAGCTATATGCCGGTATCACCAGCCTGATTCTGATCGGATTGCTGGCGCTGGTCCTGCGTTACACCCGCATCGGCTATGCGATCCGCGCTACGATGCAGAATCGGGCAGCTGCCAGAACAGTCGGCGTCAACGTCGAACGCGTATCGACCATTGCGTTTGGCATCGGGGCCGCGTTGGCTGGCGCGTCCGGCGCGTTGATGAGCTTCCTGTTCAGCTTCTTCCCCAGCGGCCATTGGGAATGGGTCGCGCTGCTGCTGTCGCTGGTGGTGCTCGGCGGCATGGGCCAATTGATGGGAGCTGTCGTCGGTGCGCTGTCGCTGGCGGTGGCAGCGGCCTTTGTCTCGGACACCCTGGGGCCGACCTGGTCGCCGCTGACATTTTATCTCTCACTGTTTGTAATCTTGCTGATCCGGCCACAAGGTTTATTTGGAAAAAAGATGGAAGCCGAATAGATTATGGAATCCGAATTATTCGACCCTCAGTCCACAACCAATCAGAAGCAACCCGGCTTGCCAGATGCCGTGCGAACAAAAACGCCGAGCAAAGTTTACGGCGTCGGCGGACTTCTGATTGTTCTGCTGTTGTTCCCAGGGCTTCATCTCCTTCTGGGTGGCACGCTCAACTTTTACCTGAACCTCATGCTGTTCGCGTTCATGTATATCGCGCTCTCATCCAGCTGGAACATCATGGGCGGCTATACGGGTTATATCTCGCTGGGGCACAATGTCTTTTTCGCTATTGGCGGCTACTTTGGCGGAACCCTGCTGGTTTATCATGACATTTCTGTGTTTGTCAGTGCCCCTTTTGCTGGCCTGCTCACCATGCTTGTTGGCCTGCTCATCGGTCTGATCACACTGCGCGTTCGAGGCCCATCATTCATCATCTCAACGGTGGCATTGGTGCTGGTGGTTCGCCTGATCCTGGATAACTGGCGCTATGTGGGCGGCGCTAATGGCATGAGCCTGCCGCTGCTCGATTTGCCCGTAGCCTGGTCCAAGATACCGTTTTACTATGCCATGCTGCTTATCGCGGTGCTTGCCGTTTTTATGTCGTACCGCATCCGGCATTCGAAATTAGGCCTGGGACTGCGGGCTATCTCGCAGGATGAGATCAAAGCCGAAGCTGCCGGTATCCCGACGCGCCGTTACAAAATTATTGCATTTGCCCTGAGCGGGTTTTTTATCGGAGTCGCCGGGGCTATCTGGGGGCAATATCTCACTTATATTTCGCCGAGCATCTTTTTGCTCATCCTCATTGGTGCGCAAATGGTTCTGATGTGCATCCTGGGTGGCAAGGGCACGGTCGCCGGGCCGATTGTCGGCGCTGTGCTGGTTATTCTGATGAATGAATTCTTCCTGAGCCGGTTTGGCGGTACGGAATTAAATATTTTTGGAACCGGATTGCTGATGGTTCTGGTACTCCTGTTCTTCCCTGACGGAATTGTAGGATCGCTGCGCAAAATGCGACGCCTGCCCGGCTTTCTGGATTGGGATTGATGTTACAAGGAATAACCATGTTTGAACCGTTCCACCAGACGAGACTGTACGAACAGGTCGTCGAACGTATTGAGAAGCTTGTCTTCGAAGGCCAGCTTAACCCCGGAGACCGTCTGCCGGCAGAACGTGAATTAAGCGAACAATTCAATGTCAGCCGCACGGTTATTCGTGAAGCCGTGAAGGCACTTCAGGAAAAGGGACTGGTCGAAATACGCCCTGGGGTCGGCACGTTTGTGCATGATGGCATGGCCAATACCATGCGGCAGTCACTGGGGCGTATGGTCATGATCGACCGTCATCACGGACTGCACAATTTGACACAGGTGCGCGAAATTTTCGAGCCGGAAATCGCAGCCATTGCCGCTCAAAACGCCACCCCAAAAGACATTCAGGCGATGGAAGCCGCCGTCCGGGAAATGGATCAATCCATGTCCGACGTTGATCGCTATATTACGGCGGACCACGAGTTTCATCTGGCACTGGCCCGCGCCACCCAGAATACCCTCATCGTTGACCTGATTGATTCCATTGTCGATCTGTTGGCCCAGCAACGACGCCTTATATTTCTTGCGGGCAATGGTGGGCCAGAACGCGGCCAGCAGCATCACCGCAACATCCTGACGGCAATAATCAACCGGGAGAGCAAACAGGCGCACAACCTGATGACCCGGCATTTACGGCAGGTTCGCGACGACACCGAACATCAAGAAGACCCCCAATAAGCGAGGCAAGTATGGAAAGAATTGGTTATGTTGGTCTGGGCGACATGGGCAGCCGGATGGTCAAGCGGCTGTTGGAGGCTGGCTACTTAGTCACCGGCTGGAATCGAACCCGTAGCAAAGCTCAGTGGCTGCTGGATGCAGGTATGGCATGGGCAGACACGCCCAGGCAGGTCGCAGAAACGTCTGACATCGTGTTTACGATGGTGACCAATACCCAGGCGGTGGAGGCCGTTACGCAAGGTGACGACGGCATCATGGCCGGGCTGACGGCAGGGAAGATTTATGTCGACATGTCCACCATGAGTCCGCAGTACAGCCGCGAGTTGGCAGATCAGGCAGCGAGCACCGGTGCCATCATGCTGGACGCCCCGGTTTCCGGCAGCATTGTCACGCTGGAATCGGGCAAACTGTCGATCATGGTTGGCGGTGACAAAGCCGCTTTTGACCGTGCGCTCCCGGTGCTTCAGGCGATTGGCCCAACTGTGCACCACGTTGGCAGCAATGGCATGGCAGTCGGCATGAAGATTGCGATCAACCTGGGCCTGGCCGTACAGATGCTGGCATTCAGCGAATCGGTCTTGCTGGCCGAGAAAAGTGGCATTCCGCGCGAAATGGCCGTTGACGTCCTGCTCAACAGCGTCATAGCCTCGCCAATGGTGAAATACCGCGGTCCGTTTGTGCTGCAACACCCCGAAGGCAAAGCGTGGTTCGACTGTCAGATGATGCAAAAGGACATGCAGCTGGCACTTGAGATGGGGCGAAATCTGGATGTCCCCCTGCCTACAACAGCCGCCACCAACGAATATCTGACCGCCGGACGCGCGATGGGCGTGGGCGATTACGACTTTTCCATTATCTTCGATGTGCTGGCAAAGATGGCAGGCATCGAAACAGACCGCATGGCACAGGCCGAAGCCGGAAAGTAGGTTTCTGCCATAACCTGACTGGTGATGCGATGGTTGTTGATTGCCATACCCATATCATCGTGCCCGAAATACTGCGCAGCACCGCGCCGGGCGACGACTGGCGGCCCGCAGTCCGCTGGCAAAACGATCAGCAGATCATCGACTTTGCTGGTAAGCAGATTCGCTCGGCGGTCCGCGACTTTGTTCACATCGAGCAGATTTTGGAGAATCAGGCAGGTGCAGGCGTCGACCATGTCGTGCTGTCCCCCTGGGTATCGCTTGTGGGCTACGACCAGCCAGCAGCGGCAGGGCTGCAAATCAGCCAGATTCAAAACGAGGGGCTGCTCCAGATAGCGGGTCAGTATCCGGAGCAAGTCAGCGTGTTAGGGACCGTCCCGCTGCAAACGCCGGATATTGCCGCTGACGTGCTGGTCGGCTTGATGGCTGAACCCGGCATAATCGGCGTAGAAATAGCCGCCAGTGTCAACGGTGATTACCTGGGGCACGAACGCTTGCGGCCCTTCTGGGCGGCAGCCGACGAAACCGGTGCTGTGGTGTTCGTACACCCCACTACGCGCGGCTTTGATCTACCGGTGCTGAACGATTACTATCTGTGGAACACGGCTGGCAACCCACTGGAAACCGCGATCACGGCGGCGCACATGGTCATGTCGGGGTTGATGGAGCAGTATCCGAATCTTAAAGTCGTGCTGGCGCATGGTGGCGGAGCGCTGATGGCACTGCGTGGTCGGCTCCGGCACGCGCATACCTTCCAACCCCAGGCCCGCGCGCAGTTAACGCACAGCCCGGACGAATCATTACGCCGCTTTTACTATGACTCACTCACGCATGATGCTGGCCTGTTACACGACTTGCTTGATTTTGTGGGCGACGACCATGTCCTGCTCGGTTCGGATTATCCGTTTGATATGGGTGATAATCATGCCGTCCAAAATATCCGTGCGCTTGGCCTGCCCGCCGCGACCGTGACGAATATCCTGAGCAGGAATTTCAGTCGGCTGATTAATTCAACGAAGGCAATGAAGGGAGATTAGCATATGGTGGACACCAGCCCCGTTCCACAAGCGCTCGTGACCAACAAGGCCCATGGCCAAATGAAGGATCACGCGGCGACTACGGTCTATGTGCGCGATTTTGCGCCGGTAATCTCCGATGAGCCACCCTCGCGCGGCGGCAATAATGCGGGCCCTTCCCCGCTGGAATACTTGCTGGTTGCACTCTGTGCCTGCATCAACGTCTCGACGTCGCGCATGGCAGAGAAGATACGCTTTCAATATGACGATCTGGAAACCTTCGCCGAAGGTGATCTGGATACGCGCGGGCGAAAAGGTGAAGCGGATGTGCCGGTTCATTATCACACGGTGCGTTTGAAAGTGCGCATCCGAACGGATGAAAGCGATCAGCGCATGGCACGGCTGGCCGATCTAGTCGCCCGCTACTGTCCCGTCGATAGTCTGTATCGTGCAGCGGTGCCCAACTATCATGTCAGTTGGGAGCGAATGCCCACGACTGAATGAGAAAACAGCCAATCTTCGCCTGTCTGTGTACCAAATATTAGAGATATAAACCGGGCGGCGTTATAAATATCAGGCGTGGTGTTATTCAAACTGTGCATTGATAGGAGAGCAATACGCATGGATGTTCGTTATCTACCATCCCCAGCCCATTTCAAAACCATGACAACCCCAGAGATTAAAGAGAGTTTTCAGGTACAAAGTCTTTTCATGCCGGGCGAAATCAAACTGGTTTATTCACATGCTGATCGGATGATCATCGGTGGTGTAATGCCAACTACGCAGGAACTGCACCTGCAGGCAGGCAAGGAACTTGCCGCCGACTACTTTGCGGAACGTCGTGAAGTCGGTGTATTTAACTGTGGCGGTCCGGGTACTGTTCAAGTCGATGACCAATCATTTGCGACCGGCAACTGCGAAGTTGTCTATATTGGCCGTGGCAGCCGTGAGATCGCATTCAGCAGTGATGATGCCGCCAATCCGGCAAGTTTTCTGCTCATCAGTCTACCTGCGCATACCACCTACCCCACCACCCACGTCACAAAGGCGCAGGCGAATCAGGTCGCGCTTGGCAGTGTGGAAAAATCCAACAAACGTGTGATCTACCAATACATCCATGAAGGCGGCGTAAAAAGCTGCCAGCTCGTGATGGGGTTCACCGAATTGGACACCGGTTGTGTCTGGAATACCATGCCGCCGCATACGCATGACCGCCGCTGCGAGGTATACCTGTATTTCAACCTGGCCGACGACAACATCGTTTTTCATTTTATGGGTGAAGGCAATGAAACCCGGCATCTGGTGATGCGCAACCATGAAGCCGTCATTTCGCCAAGCTGGTCCATACACGCTGGCGCTGGCACGGAAAATTACTGTTTTGTCTGGGCTATGGGGGGCGAAAATCAGTCATTCAACGACATGGACGCCGTACCGTTGACCGACCTGGCCTGATAAATCAAAGTAGCTGGGCCAAGCCATCAACCCAGCTACTGGTTACTTTGCTCTAGAGGATGGGCGCGTGCGCCTGCCGGGGTACATACTGACCAGAGCCGTTTGAACCCAGCCAATTGTCGCCATCAACAATCTTCTTGCCACGCAGATAAACCTGTATGGGCTTACCCTTGATCGGCATCCCTTCGTAAACGCTGTAGTCGGTACGCATGTGCGTGGTCTCGACGCTGAGGACGTGCTCTTTATCGGGGTCCCACACGGCAATATCGGCGTCGGAACCGACAGCAAGCGTGCCCTTTTTGGGGTACATGCCAAATATTTTTGCCGGATTGGTCGATGTCAGTTCCACAAATCGAGTCGGGTCAATGCGCCCGCTGTTCACGCCATGTTCCCACATGACCATCAGGCGATCTTCCACACCGGGCATCCCGTTCGGAATTTTGGCAAAGTTACCCTGGCCCAGTTCCTTGCCGGGGCGGCGGTAAGTGGGGTCCTGCGCCTCAAATTCGACCCAGCCCTTGTTATTGTGCGCCTTGGCCCACTCCTGCCAAGGGCCACGTCCGCCCTCGAACCAGAAATTGCAGTGATCGGTACTGACATGCTGTAGCGTCCCGTCTTTGATGGCCTGCCACAGCACCCCATGATCGTGTGTACTGCGGATTGGTGGCGAACAAACATACTTCGCACCTTCAAACCCCGGCGCCGCCAGATGTTCATCTACTGTGAGGAAGAAATATTGTACGCATGTCTCCCCCATAACCGGGTAACCGAGCGCCCGCCCGCGCCGCAGCGCTTCGATCGCCGGTTCACACGTCATATGCACCACATACAGCGGGCAGTTGGTCAACCCGGACATCACCACGGCCCGGTTGGTGGCTTCACCTTCAATCTCAGGGGGTCGGGAACTGGCATGATATTTCGGGTCTGTCTTGCCCTCCGCCAGCAGGCGCGGCGTCAACTCCGCCTCCACGTCGCCATTCTCGGCGTGCACCATCACAATCATGCCGTTGTCAGCCGCAACCTGCATGGCCTTAAACAACGTCGTATCGTCAATCTGATAAACGTTTTTATAAGCCATAAACAGCTTCAGGCTGGTAATGCCTTCATCCAGCAGTGACGGTATTTCGGCCATCACCTCGTCGCGCAGGTCCGTAACCGCCATATGAAAGCCGTAATCGATCTGAGCCTTGTCCGTCGATTTGGCACGCCACTCGGCCAGGCCGTCGTGCAGACTGCCACCAATCGGCTGAATCACAAAATCAATGTGCGACGTGGTGCCGCCAAACGCCATCGCCATGTGCCCGGTATCAAAATCGTCATTACTCACGGTGCCGCCAAATGACAATTCAAGGTGCGTATGCACATCAATACCACCCGGCATCAGATATTTGCCGCTGCAATCCACCACTTCATGACTGGCGGCATCAATATTCTGGCCGATCAACGAAATAATTTCGCCCTCTACCAGCACGTCAGCACGCACCATATCGCTGGCAGTGACGACCGTCCCATTTTTGAATAATGTACCCATTACCTGCCTCCGCTTACTGAAAGTGTGGGATGACATGTTCACCGTATTCTGCGACGATTCGTTCTTCTTCACCACACATCAGGTAAATATTAAACTGTGTGACCCCGGCTGCCTCTAACTGCTTGATTTTCTCGACGTGGGCTTCCGGCGGGCCCAGGATACTAAAACTGTCAATCACATCATCTGTAATAAAGTCGAGGTGTGCCGCGTCTTTATCGGCATGTTCCTTATAGTCATACCCTTTTCGGCCTTCGATGTAGCGCGTGAAGCTGGCCGGAATATCTGCGGTTTCCTGCCCATATTTTTCGACAATATCCGCTACATGATTACCCACCATCGCCGGAAACCAGCGGGTTTGCGCCCGGCCCATCTCAATATCGCCAACCCACACGGGCGCCGCCGACATCACTTTATAACCCGACATATCCCGCCCGGCAGCCCTCCCGGCATCAATCGCCTGGGTCAGGAACCAGTTGCACAGCATCGGTTCGCCAAGCTGGATAATCAGGCCATCGCCCACCGTTCCGGCGGCAGCCAGGGCTTTAGGCCCATAAGCGGCAATCCAGATCGGCAGCTCATAACCCTCCGCCCAGGGCAATTGCACCTCAGCCGGGGTATCTTCATACTTCACCGCATCCCCCCGCACCATACCCTTCACGGCTCGGACAAATTCGGCCATTTCATCAATCGTTTTCGGGCGCTTACCCATCACACGCATCGAACTATCACCGCGCCCCAGCCCCATGTCAACCCGGCCACCACTCTGGATCGCCAGTGTCGTAAAAATACTGGCCGCGACAGACCAGTCCCGCACACCGGGGTTGGTGACGCAGGGGCCAAAGCGCATGTCGTCGGTATGTTCCATGCACATCGCCATAGTGACATACGGGTCGCGCCACAGGATATGCGAGTCGTAAAACCAGGCATAGGTAAACCCGGCGACTTCCGCTTGTTTACAAAGGGCAATCGTACGCTTCGGGTCAATATCGCCTTTGAAGGTAATGGCAAATTCCATAGGCTCTCGCTCCTTGCATGGCTGAATAAAAATTATTTGGAGAATACAGTACCAACGTGCGGTTCATTAGGGATTAACCAGTGACTCGTAAGCATCCGGACGGCGATCCCGGTAAAACTGCCAGACGTTGCGCACTTCCTGAACAAGGTCCATATTCAGATCGCGCACCAGAAGTTCCTCTTCGTGATCATCCCCGACATCACCCACAAACTCGCCGCGTGGGGTGCAGAAATAACTCTGCCCGTAAAAGTCATCATCCCCCAGCGGTTCGATACCGACGCGGTTGATCGTACCCACAAAGTATCCATTGGCAATTGCGTGGCTGGTCTGCTCGATCTTCCACAGATGCTGTGAAAGGCCGCGGCTTGTCGCCGATGGAATAAACACAATTTCCGCACCATTGAGGCCCAACGCACGCGCGCCTTCCGGAAAGTGCCGGTCGTAGCAGATATACACGCCGACCTTACCGACCGCCGTCTCGAACACCGGGTAACCCAGATTACCGGGCCGGAAGTAGAATTTCTCCCAGAACCCTGCAACCTGCGGGATATGGGTCTTGCGATATTTGCCAAGATATTTGCCATCCGCGTCAATCACGGCTGCGGTGTTGTAATAGATGCCTGTGTTGTCTTCTTCGTACATCGGCACCACCAGCACCATACCGGTCTCTTTGGCAACTTCCTGCATCAATTTGGTGGTTGGACCGTCCGGAATCTTCTCGGTATAGCTATAGTATTTTGCATCCTGAACCTGACAAAAGTATGGGCCGTAAAACAGTTCCTGAAAACACATCACCTGAGCGCCCTGTTCGGCGGCTTTTTTAGCGTAGTTGATGTGCTTCTCGATCATCGAGTCCTTGTCGCCGGTCCACGTTGCCTGGATCAACGCGCCACGTACAATCCTTGACACTGTTCACACCCTCCTTGTCACCCTCAAAACTCAAAATAATCTATTTGCCTTCCGTAATCAGCCCGCGCGAATCATGGTGCGAGCATTACAACCATCGCTATAATTACACAACTGCAATGATGAAAAGATGCCAGATTTTGCCATAATTTGCAACTAACCGTCGTAACATTCCACCATTGCGTGTTACAAACACAGATGTGTTAAGATCAGCAACCGTAATCATTTGGGTGCTTGACAGGAAACAGGTATAGTCACAGCAAGCACCTGATCAAAGGTTTGGTAATCCGTGACGGACGTTCCCTATCAACAAAACCCATTACATACTGCGCCCGCCCTCAACCGCCGCATAATGGTGCGCCTCATCATCCCCATCGTGCTCATTGGTCTGGCTCTGCTGAGCAATCTGACTCTGATTATGAGCCTCAGCAATTTAGCCGTTGATGATCTGGTACTGACCGATTCTACGTTGGGTGAATTGTTGATCTGGATGGCTGAACAGAGTGAAGAAGAAGCGCCACCCTCGCTGCTTGGGCAGTATGCCAAAACCTGGGCAGAACAAACCAATAACGATATTCTGGATGAGACACTCGCGTTCACAGCAACCCGGCAGATACTGGTTGGCTGGGCGACAGTCAATGCCCTGCTCATGATTGCCGCAATTTTGGGACTTGTGACGCAGGCCCGGTGGGTGCGGGTTGTTCAGTTGCTGGCGCTCATCAGCGTGCTCGCCATGATCTTCGTTGTGCCACCAATCGACAATCACCTTCCGTTGATTATGCTGACCACCGGCGCACTTGTGGTGGCGCTGGTCACCACACCCGGTCCACTGACGAAAGTTATCAGCTTTTTCGCTGTTCTGTCGATCATTCTGCTGCTATGGCAAACTGGCAAGGCCCTTGCCCAGTCACAGGCGTATGACATCACCCTGCCGGCCCAGAACTGGGCCTATCAAACCTATGAGACGCTGGACATGGCGCTGGCTGGCTTGCAGGCTGGTGAGGTAGATGCGGTCATCACGGACCGAAACGATGTGCGTGATCTCGCCCCGCCATTCCCACTACCAGCAGATGAGGAAACAGATACCGAATCCCTGACTTATCCAGACCTTCGTTATCTCACCGATCTGGATACCCATCAGGCCACACTTGGGTTCTTGCCGGTTGTGCCGGAGTTTCCGGGGAGATTGGCGGTTGTCGTGCCCGCCGCCCACGCCAGCGCACTGACCACACTCGATGAAGTATTCGCGGTGCGCGTCGGTACCCCTGCCGGGGAATTTGCGGATGAGCGTTACCTGGCTGAAAACCGAGAAACGATGCTGCTCGACCTCAAAATCCTGAATGACATTAATCTGCCGCATCTCCAGCATATTGCCGAGGCATTGCTGCAACCGGCACGGCGCAATGGCCCTTTTCTGCTGGTGCGCATTCTGTCCAATGCCGCGCTCTTTACATGGGGCGAGGCGATTCTGGGTTTTGTATCGGGCGGGCTGCTGGGGTTCGTGCTTGGCACCTTGTTTGCACATTTTGCGCCGCTGGAACGCGGGCTGCTGCCCTATGTCGTTGCTTCGCAAACGGTCCCGATTCTCGCCATCGCACCAATGGTCGTGATCTGGTTGGGGGCAGGCCCACAGGCAGTCGCCGTAATCTCTGCCTACCTGACCTTCTTTCCGGTTACGATCAATACGCTGCGAGGGCTGCGTTCGCCACACCCCAACACGCTCGAACTCATGCGTTCGTATGCTGCCAGCCCGTGGGCGATCATGTGGAAAGTACGGTTTCCCGCTGCCCTGCCTTACATCTTTACCGCGCTCAAAGTGTCTGCCACTGCCAGCGTCGTGGGCGCGATCATCGGGGAGCTGCCATCCAGCATGGGTGATGGCTTGGGCCGGGCTATCCTCGACTTCAGTTCGGATTACAGCCTGATCTCGACGCCAAAACTGTGGGCCACCATCCTGATTGCCGCCTCGGTGGGCATCTTGTCCTTTCTCGTCGTCAGCCTGATCGAATACCTGATTATCGGTCGTTATTCGCAGGAGAAATAGGGAACCGTCGTCTCATGGCAGATCGTGCAATGCCTCAACCCGTGATTGCTGCCCACGAAGTCAGCAAGATCTACAATCCGGATTCCGAAGAACAGGTCATCGCCCTGCAAGACATTCATCTTGATGTGCAGGCTGGCGAATTTGTATCGCTGATTGGCCCCTCCGGCTGCGGCAAATCGACACTGCTGCGGCTCATCGCGGACTTAATTCAACCCACCCAGGGCGACCTGAAAATCAACGGCAAAACGCCGCGCGATGCACGCGTCGATCAAGACTACGGCATGGTGTTTCAGTCAGCCACCCTGCTCGACTGGCGAACCGTACAAAAGAACATCGAACTTCCGCTTGAAATCATGGGCTTCTCATCGCAGGAACGCCGCACACGGGCGCAAGCGGCGCTGCAACTGGTAGAGCTGGAGAAGTTTGGCAAGCATTATCCCTGGCAGCTTTCTGGCGGCATGCAGCAGCGTGTTTCAATTGCCCGCGCACTCGCATTCAAACCCTCCCTGCTGCTCATGGATGAACCCTTTGGTGCGCTGGATGAATTCACCCGCGAGCGCATGAATATGGAACTGCTGCGCATCTGGGATGAAACCGATACGACCATTGTTTTTGTGACGCACAGTATTCCGGAAGCGGTCTTTCTTTCCAATCGGGTTGTCGTCATGTCACCCCGTCCGGGGCGCATCACTACCATTGTCGATATTGATCTGCCATACCCGCGCGTTTTCGAAACACGCGAACAGCCGCGCTACTATGAAAAGGTCACTGAAGTCCGGGAACTCCTGCGGGATGCGCACGAGGTTTAAGGAAAATGGCTGAAGCTGCAACCATGCAATCGAAATCTGATGCGATCTGGGCAGGCTGGCGTCGAAACATCCCGCAGGCTCTGCCGGCCATCCTGACCGCGGTTGTCGTCCTGCTGTTATGGGAAGTGGCCGTGCGTGTATTTGATATTCGCGCCTTCATTCTGCCAAAACCGAGCGATATTCTCATTGAGTTTCTGAACGAACTACGCCTGTTCGTCACACCCGGCAGTCAGTCCATTTTGTTTGAAGCCGCCAAAACAACGTTCTGGTCTGCTTTCGGGGGTTTTGTGATTGGCTGCGGGGCTGGCATACTGGTTGCCCTTGCCACCGCACGCTGGACCGTTCTCAGCGAAGCCACCATGCCCTTTGCCATCGCTGCCAATTCCGTACCGATCATTGCTTTCGCGCCGATCATGAATAACTGGTTCGGCATACTGAATCCTGCGTCCAAAATGGCGATTGTCGCCATCATCGTGTTTTTCCCCACCATGATCAATACGGTTCGAGGGTTAACCCTGGTCGACAAACGGCAGCTTGACCTGATGACGTCATATGCCGCCGGGGGCTTCAAGATTCTACGGGCATTACGCATCCCCAATGCCCTCCCCTTTATCTTCAGCGCCTTGCGCGTTGCCAGCTCCCTCAGCGTGATTGGTGCAGTCGTCGCCGAATTTTTTGGTGCGCCCCGCACGACGCTCGGTGTCTACATCACGCAGCAGGCGGCCAGTGTAAATTTTACGAAAGCATGGGCCGCAATTCTGATCTCATCAATCATCGGCATCGCTTTCTATAACGTGGTTTTGCTGGCAGAACGATGGGTCATGCCCTGGCAGACAAAGCGGCGTCAGGCAAACTGACAAAAGTGCGCACCGCGTTTTCGTCCGGGATGACCAATTCCGTTTTTGAAAAATAAGCTATACTCGCATCAAGTCCATCTGGCCTAATCAATGGGCGGGGGCATCTCTGTCTGGGTGGCAGAGACTAAAAACATCTTACTTAACCGGAGGAAATCCTATGTTCCGTCATACACGAAGGCTTATTGGTTTGGTCTGCCTGACTACCCTGATGGCGCTGCTGGCGCTTGGGGGTGTGAGTGCTCAGGAGGAACTCATCCCTGTACGCCTGCAACTGCAATGGGTGGCACAATCACAGTTTGCTGGCTATTTTGCAGCCCTGGACCAGGGTTTTTACGAAGAAGAAGGACTCGACGTCACCATTCTGGAAGGTGCTGTCGAAATCGTTCCGCAACAGGTCGTGGTATCCGGCGGCGCCGAGTTTGGTATCGCATGGGTGCCGAAAGTCCTCGACTGGCGCGAAGAAGACACCGACCTGGTGAATATTGCTCAGGTATTCCAGCGCAGCGGCACGCTGGAAATTTCGTTTGTCGAAACAGGCATCGAATCGGTCGAAGATTTTGAGGGCATGACGATCGGCACGTGGGGCTTCGGCAATGAGCATGAACTGATTGCCGCTATTCGTGCCGCCGGCCTGGACCCCGACAACCCAGAAGAAGTCGATGTTTTCCCGAACCAGCCATTCGATATGTCCATGCTCCTTAATGGCGACCTCGACGCAGCCCAGGCGATGACATATAACGAATATGCGCAGGTGCTGGAACAGGTTAATCCTGAAACGGGCGAATTGTACCAGCCGGAAGACCTGAGCGTGATCGACTTCAACGACGTCGGCACAGCCATGCTTCAGGATCATATTTTTACGACCGAATCCTGGTTGGCCGAGGAAGGCAATGAGGAAGTCGCGATCAAGTTCTTGAAAGCATCCTTCAAAGGCTGGATCTTCTGCCGCGACAATTTTGACGCCTGTGTGGATATTGTTCTGGATAACGGAACGACCCTGGGCGAAAGCCATCAGCAGTGGCAATTGAACGAAATTAACGCCCTTATCTGGCCTTCACCCGATGGTATTGGCATGCTGGATCAGGCGTTGTGGGACCAGACGGTTGCCGTTGCGATTGAAGGCAATGTCATCGCAGACGAACCCACCGAAGGCGCCTATCGGACAGATCTGGCACAGGCCGCACTGGAGCAATTGCAGGAAGAAAACCCGGACATTGACGTTACAGGCGAAGCCTGGGAACGCATTGAAGTCGAGCTGCGACCCGGCGGTGAATAATCCGTCATCCTGACTCAAAACGAAAGCCCCGGTGAAGTGGTCATCGGGGCTTTTTAGTGCTTAGCAGTCAACAATCAACGGTCAGATACGGGTTAATCCGCACTCGTCTCTGCCGGATGCGGTTGCATAAACGGCGCATCATGTGCTTCATGATGTTCGTGCGACTCATCCGCTTTACGATAACCGATCATCTTATGCCGATCTTCATCCCACAGGCGAATATTCACTGACTTCAGGCTCTTGCCAAAGGTCAACGGTTCGATCTCGGTAAAGATCGGGTTTTCATAATGGCAGGCTTCAAGCTTGTAGTTCGGAATACGCGGGCTGAGATGGTGAATATGATGGAAACCAATGTTGCCGGAGAACCACTGGAGCAGCTTCGGCAGTTTATAGAATGAACTGCCATACAGGGCGGCTGTGGCATAATCCCATTCCTCATGCCGTTCCCAGTAGACGTTCTCATACTGGTGCTGCACATAGAAGAACCACACGCCGAGCGAAGAAGCAATCGCCAGAATGGGCAGTTGCACCAGAATATATGCTTCAAGACCGATGGTCAGGCCCATGACGATAAGGATTGCCAGCAGCGCCAGATTCGTGTAGGTGATGCTGTTCTTCTCGCGTGCTTTGTCCGACGCATTGATATAGGGCAGTCGCTGCAATACGGCAAAGTCGAATGTCGGCCCCACGACAAAAATGAAAAATGGATTCCGGTAGATGCGGTAGCCAATCCGCTTCCAGAGTGGCATCTGCTGGTATTCTTCGTAGGTCAAAGTCCAGATATCCCCGACGCCACGTCGATCCAGATCGCCCGAGGTAGCGTGATGAACCGCATGACTGTGCCGCCACGCATAGTATGGCGTAAACAGCATGATACCGGTAAAGATACCTACGATATCGTTGGCTTTTCTGGATTTGAAAAACGATCCATGCCCACAATCGTGGAAAATGATAAAGGAGCGAAAGGCAAACAAGGCCGCGAAAAAAGCACACAACAGTGTCAGCCAGTAGGAAACCTCAAGGCTTCGATACGCCAGATACCACAAAATGAAATATGGCGGAATGGTATTGATAATCTGCCAGATACTTAATTTGAGGTCGGAGTCCTGATAATTCTTGATGGTCTGTTTCCACGGAATGTCTTTTGCTTTGGGCGGCATTGGCTTGCGAGAAGTTACTGTCACGTCAATATTATCCTTCGGCTTGTTACTGACTGAACGATGGGCGTTACCTACGTCATTGTAGGGTCATACACCACGAAAAATGTTGGTGTTTTTCTCTTTATAAGACCCTATGCAATCCCCGTGCAACCAACCCGCATCGTTTTAAACATCCTTCAGCATCGAATGATAGCGAATTATTGCACAAACAGAGTCAACAATGTAGAACACCACAGAGGGCGAAAAGGTTCACCGTAGTGAATGGTTACGGCCCCACGTACGGCGAAATCATGACAGATAAAGTCATGTAATGCAAGATAATAATCCGCAGCCTGTCAGCGTTGGACTTGTGACCGCTGCACCAGCAGCGACGGAGAGGCCGGTACATAACCCATATGACGCGAGATTTCCTGTGCCGTATACAACAAATCAGCGGTAAGATTGGCCTCACGGGAACCTATGATTTCGGGGTCCCGGCCAGAGATACTGCACGCGCCAATGGCTTTCCCGTGTGCATCACGAATCACCGAACCAACACAATACGTCCCCAGTTCGTGTTCCTGATTATCGATAGAATAGCCACGTTTCCGGGTTGCCTCCAGTTCGGCCATAAGCGCATCCAGTGTAGTCAGTGTATTAGGCGTAAACTCTGGCATGCTGGTACGCTCAATAATTTGCTCCACCTGCTTGGGTTCAAGCGCAGCCAGAATCGCCTTGCCAACACCCGTACAATGCGTGTGTACTCGGTCACCCACTGCACTGCGGGCCATCAGCCGGTTTGTGGTTTCAATCGCGTAGATATACAGCACATAGTCTCCGTCCAGATACGTGAGATAGACAGACTCCTTAGAGGTATCGGCCAATTCGCGCAGCAGGGGCGCTGCACGATCGCGCAGTTCCGCGTTCACGCGGGCAGACTGGGTCAGCGAAATGACGGCAGTACCCAGTGCATAATACTCATCATTTACTTTCTCTATAAATCCACGCGATGCTAAGGTGTTCAGCAGGTTATGCGCGGTACTTTTCGGCATCTTGAGCCGATCACTAATTTGCGTCAGAGTCAGATACGGCTCTTCGATGGAAAATACGTTCATCAGGTCAATAGCTTTCAGGACAGAACGAATCATGGTGTGATTCTCCGTTGATGTGTTCGCAATGGCGACTCAGGTGTGGTGCCCTCGTTAAGCGAGGCGTCGCTGACCAGCACCTTTACAACCACAGTTTCCTATATTATAGAATATGAAACAGCAATATAGAATGCGCGAACACAATTGACCACGCTGGCCGTTTACGTCAAGCAAAGCAGCTCGTCATTGACCAGCTTTATGAAACCTGATGGATTGGGAAAACAAATGATCTCAGCGATAGTTATACCCCCGCTGAGACCACTCTTGTTAGTGATAAACTCGCCTAGCGTGCTCGAATGCGCGCCTTCAATTTGCCGACCAGCACATCCTTTTCAGCAGCGACTTCCCGCAGGCGCGTCGTTGAAAAGGGCTCATTATGCAGTACATCCAGCATCACCTGCTCCGCCGCGACAAATTCGGCGGCAGCGTCGGCCACTTCACCGGCAATTTCAAGCGGAATGGTGGTGACACCGTTGCAATCGCCGTGCAGCAAATCGCCAGCATAGATAACGATCCCACCCACCAGAACCGGCACATGGCTTTCCAGAATCTGGATATGCCCGTGTGAGCAAACAGCTCCATCCGTAAACACAGGGAACGAAATAGCCTTGACTTGCTCCAAATCACGCCCAGGGCCATTCGTCACCAGGCCGACCGCACCCGCGGCCTGATAGGTTGTACACATAATTTCCCCGAATGTGGCCGCCGCCGAGGCGCCATCAAGGTCCTGGAATACGACAACAGGCGGACCTGCCAGTTCCGCGAATCGATCAACCTGATCGGGCAGCGCCGTGTAGGCGCCCCCACCCAGTGGCTTTACAGCCGTGCGGCAAGTTACCGTTGAAGCGAACCCAACCATCGGTGGAAACTCTGGAAATGCGGCTTTGATCGTACGATCCATATAGCCTTCCGTATAGGGTCGCACCTCAAACAGCTCGATCACGTTACAGATAGTCGGCGTATCAAACTGGCGGAGCTGGTCTAGCGTAGTCTGTGTAATGGTCGCCATCAATCGTCCTTTTAAGAAATCTGCCTGGTCATTATTCGTCTTGTGAATGCGCGATCCAGCCCGGATCAAAACGCGCAACCGTGATGTATTGGGTGTCTGCCATGCCCGTCACAAAGCCGCGTTCATAGACACACACCACCGACCCATCGTCCGCTTCTGCCAGATCGGAATACCCCGAAGGCCCGACCTCAATAACTTTGGATGCCACCCACGTCTGGCAATCATCCTGGCTGAGCTTGAGCGTCAGATTCTTGCGATCATAGGCACGCTGCCACAGCCCTGGCAAAGTCTGTTCCAGATTATCCGGGTTGGCAAACAAAATGGCATCATCAGTGTGTTTCAGCCGAAGAATGCTGCCCATACACTGCGGTTCCAGCAGCGCATCGTCGAAGACCGGTGCAGACCACTGGTCAATGCCATTCGGGCTGATCGAGATCAACCGGCGAAGCTGTGGCGATTCATTGCGGATATTGAACAACACCCGACCATCGCTCAGTTCAACCGGGACCGTTTCGCTGGGGTTGATCACCATCTCGTCATGCCGCACAATGATGTCACCGCGCTGCCAGTTGGCGCCGTGATCATCACTGTAAATCACCGAGACGATTGAGGGTCGATGACCGCCATGCCCTTCCCCGGTGGATAACCAGACCGGCACAATTAACCGACCACTGCGCAGTTGAATACCGTGCCCTGGCCCGGTCGCACCAGCTTTCCAGTTATATTCCGCGCGAAAAGCGTCAAACACAGATGTAATCTCTACGGGTGGCGTAAAGGTTTGACCACTGTCGGTGCTTTTCATCGCATACAACGACTCATAGTTGCAGCAAAACAGCGCGTGCACTTCGCCGGACACGCGATCCGGAATCAGTACGAAGTTGTTGATACCGCCCTGCTCAAATTGTGCATGATCGACCACAACCTGAGCGGGTTCCCATGTCTTGCCGCCATCCAGACTGCGACGCAAATGAATATCAATCGGGTCCCAGTCTCCACCCTTGCCCTTGCGCGCATCGCAGTAAACCAGCAGCGTCCCATCCGGCGCCGTGACGATCCCCGGCACACGGTAGTTGTAATAGCCGCCTGTACGTGCCTCAAATAAATCCGTTGTTTCGAATGTCATGTCTGTATTCCGTTGTGTCATTTCAGCGAATCCAGGCGGTCGCGGCCTGGCTGACTTCATCGTGGTCACCGGTTGTCGGTGGCTCTTCTTCTGGCAGTTGGCCGACCAGTTCAATGAGTGCAGGGTCGGGCTTTTCCAGTGACTGGCGCAATTCTGCACCCTGATCGATCAACGTATTCCTCAGATCACTGGCGCGGACCTCACGGGGCGTAATCCCCTGCTTGATCGCCATCGCTGCTGCGGTACCAACCGCCTGCCCCTGCGCCATACAGATCGGGATAACACGCGTCGACGCCACACCTTCATGGGTTGCAGACAGGCACTTGCCCGCCATCATCAAGCCTTCGACATCGCGCGCCACCAGACTGCGATACGGGATATCGTACGTCTTCACATTTTTGGACTCGACCCATGTCCCTGATGGACGATGAATATCGATATGATAGCCACCCAATGCGACGCCGTCTTCAAATTCTGCGCCGCTGGTCACATCTTCTGCCGTCAGCACATAATCGCCCATGATGCGTCGGCTCTCGCGGATACCGAGCATCGGCGCAATATCGACCAGATAAGCATTCTCGCAGCCCGGCATCCACCGCTGGAAGAAACGAATCAACTGCGGAATCTGCTCGTATACAGCCGTATAGGCGTCCGTCAGGCTTTCCACGTTGGTCGGGTCAAGACCCAGAATACGAGTCATCACCACCTGGAACTGATCCGCCCTGTGCAGCTTGACCCCGACGACGCGAGACTGCGGCACATCATGATCGCCCGCCTGCCTTGCCTGTTCCACCAGCCCGGCAAAGCCGCCGCAAACGATGACATTCATATCATCGATGCGTTTCATCATTTTGTCCCACAGCTCCGGGTACGGCTTCAGCCATTCACGGTACATAATATTGGGGTCTTTGCAGCCGCGGATGAAACCCTCGCGGTCAATGCCACCGAGCCGGAAAACCAGCGTCGGCGCTTGCACCAGGCCATCGCCAGTACGCCCTTTTTCCCATGCTGCCCCACCCCGCGCGGCCACATCGCCATCGCCGCTGCAATCAATGATAATATCCGCCAGAATAACCTGCCGCCCGGATTTATGCTCCACGACCACACCGGTGATGCGATCCCCCTCACGCAAGGTGTCCACTACCTGCGTGTGCATCATCAGGTTGACACCGGCTTCCTTAACCATTTCCATCGCCAGACATTTGAAATAGTGGTTATCCAGACTGAATGCCGAACCGCATTTGGGGTCCAGTTCAAAGTCGGCGGCGGCACCTGCCTGCTGGAGCCGGGTGGCGATCTCCAATGGCAGTCCTTTGATAATCTGACGATACTGCTGGTCATGAAAGCCCAGCCAGGGCAGCGTCGATGAAATGCCACCCAAAAAGCCCTGATACTCCACCAGCAATGTTTCGGCACCGTTGCGCGCCGCAGCAATCGCCGCATTCAAACCGGCAGCACCAGAGCCAACTACCAGAACCTGGGTTCGTAATGTACTCAGCATCATTTAACCTCTATTGCAATCCACTTTTCAGATCAGAATGTAACTGTTCGAATGCCTGCCGGATGGGATGCATACTCGACGTCAGAATACTGCGCACCCCGTGTGCCTTCCAGAAGCGCACGTCCTCCGCAGAGAATGCAGAAATGCCCACAGGCATATGATTATGTAATGTATTGACTACACGAACGATTGCGTCGATAACCGGCGGCGCTTTCGATTGACCGGGATACCCCAACGACTGCGCCAGATCCGCCGGGCCAATAAACACCATATCGACACCCGCAACCTGCGCAATCTCCTGCGCGTTTTCCAGCGAAGTTTTGGTTTCGAGCTGAACACACAACAGCACTTCGCGGTTGGCAATTTCGGCATAATCCAGCGCATCAATCCGGCCAAAATCAGCCGCCCGTGTCGCATTTGAAAAACCGCGTGCCCCGACTGGCGCAAACTTTGTTTCACGTACCAGCGCCGCCGCCTGATCCGGGGTATCCACCATCGGCACCTGTACACCGCCAGCCCCGGCTTCCAGCGCCCAGTTGAGATAGGCACGGCTATGATCGGGCACGCGCACAATCGCCGGAATGTCTGCCGCGTCCGCCGCTCCAATCAACGCAGGCAGATTGTTCAGGGCCAGCCCATGTTCCGCATCCAGCATGACAAAATCAAAACCAGCCAGCCCGATCATCTCCACCAACCAGGGATGATCAATCTGCAAATTGGGGCCAAGCACCATCTCCCCGGCAGCCAGTTTGTGTTTCATGCGGTTCGGACGCATCAGGCATAAATCCATTCATAAGGGACATGCATAACCGCCAGCGCCCGGTTGGTGCCGATCGGATTTTTCGGGTCTGTCACAAAATAGGTGACAAGCGCCCGATCTTCCAGCATGAGACAGCTCGGATACGCATAGGTATAGGCCGGGTCATCTTCCAGAATTTTGCGGCGTGACCACGGCCAGCTATCCCCACCATCCGTGCTCAGGCCGATTGCCAGCGGACGCCGCGTACCGGCCAGGTTTTCCCGCCAGTTCCAGCGCCAGTTCCAGATCAACAACAGGTCATTGGAGTTGGGGATACGATCAATCAGCGACGGCGCCACCGGCGCGACGACTTCCATCGACCGTAATTCCTCCCACGTGTCACCGCCATCGTGCGATTCAACCCGGAAGATAGTGCCCATAGCCGTGCGGATAACCATCAGCAGCGAACCATCTGCCCGCTGTACAATCCCCGGTTCAATGCCACCTGATTCGCCGGAATCCGACACACGCGGCAGTTCAATCGGGTCTGTCAAACGCCAAGACTCGCCGTGATCATCTGACAGGGCAACCCGAACATGCAGGTGATGATCGTGCCAGTCATCGGTGCAATGCAGGGGTGCGGCCAGCCGCCCCGAATCCAGCACCGTCAGGCGATCATGACAGCCAGTTTTATAAGCGTCATGGGTCATCTTGACAGGTGTTGACCAGGTTTGCCCTTCATCATCGGACCGCATAAAAAGCCGGTGGGCTTCTGTGGTTGAATCACGATGGCTGTAGATCATGCCCAGCCCGCCATCTTTCAGGCGACGTATGGCCGGCGCCATCACATTGAGGCCAGCAGTGTTTTCCACCAGCACATGTTCATCTTCCCACGTGTAACCCCCATCACGCGAGATGAGGCCCGCAATATGCGCTCTGGCATTATCGCCGGAAAGCAGGCGGCCATCCGGTCTGCGTTCAACCTGAAACTTTGACCATGCCAGCAGGATGTCGCCATTGTTCAACTGGACGGCTGTTGCTTCGGAGTGACGCGGATATTCCGGTGTCGAAGGTAGGATAATCTGCCGTTGTGGGCGTTCCATGAAATCTATTGCTCCTGTGTCAGCTAGGTTGCAAATTCGTCATAAAACCAGTTGATCGGCACGTGGGCCAGCACCATCTCCCGGCAGCCATTTCGTGCCACGTGGCTGCGATAGTAATGCACCAGTGCCATGCCATCATGAAACAGGATGCCAGGGTAGGCCCATTGATAGTCCGGGCTGACCTCCAGTGCCTTTGGCGGCCCCCAGCTACGACCCTGATCGTTGCTGATCGCACACAACAGGGGATGGCGGGTCAGGTTGTGTGGCACATCGGGGATATAAACCGGGTTCCAAATCAACAGCAGATTGTCAGAATCCGGCAGGTTGGCCAGCAGCGATGGCGCAGCCGGTGCGACAACACCCGCACTATAGGCTTCCGACCAGGACGCCCCATCGTTAAATGATTCGGTGTAGTAAGCGTGCCCGCGCCAGCTCCGCATGATCATCAACAAGCTGCCGTCATTGCGGCGGGAGATGCTCGCTTCCTCGAAACCACGTGCGATCGGTTCCGTCACGAAGTTGGATAGCTGCCAGGTGCTGCCGTTATCGTCCGAATAGGCGACAAAGTTGCTCATCTTCTTGGCCGGGCCGGGATGCAGCGTATGGCACTGCACCAGCACCCTGCCGGATGGCAACGTGTAGGCACGGTCGTGGCAGCCGGTATAGTACAGGCCATCCTGCGGGGTGATCTGCACCGGTTCTGACCATGTCTCACCCTCATCATCGGAAATCCGCACGCGCTTGGCACACGGCCCGTGATTGTCGACGTGATTGCCACCCGACCGCCAGCTGTAGGCCAGCAGCAATCTGCCATCGGCCATACGGGTCAGTGCCGGCGACATACAGTTGATTTCGGCATCCGCGTCATCCACATACACGCGCGGCTCTGACCACGTGAATCCCCCATCCGTAGAAGTCATCCCCATCACGCGGGCATAACCATCGTCCGATGTGGGTGCGCGGCGTTTGCCGGAGAACGGTGGCCGTTCAGCCTCCGGCAGCTGATCAATGTCGACAAACTGTGTCCATAAAAAAAGAATGTCGCCGTTTTGAAGATGGATCATGCTGCCTTCGGTGTTCTTTGGGGCAAAGTCGGTCGAAGGCACCAGAAGGGTCTTTTTCACCCCTTCGATCTCTCGCATGTCTTCAGTCATGAATCATCTCGCTTAAATCTATTCACAAAATCATGGCGATAGCCCGCAGCCACAGGCGCATATTCGTCAGGCGAAACGGCCAAACGGCCAATCGTCCTTATAGCCGGTGGTTGTTAGCCCTTCAAAGCGATGTTCATAGTCTGGGCGCCAGGGCCGATACCCCCATTGTGGACCGCGAAACACATCATGAATCTGGCGCTGCCATGCCAGCAAACGATCATGCAGATCAGCCCGTACATCCTGCAAGCCTGCGTCATTGATCCGGTTGGTCGCTTCCTGGGGGTCAGCCTGACGACTGTACAGCTCGTCCGTATCAAACAGATTGATGCTCAGTTTCCAGTCTTCCGTGACAATACACCGGATCGGATACAAACCGTCCACCTGCTCAAACTGCTTGCCGAAGCGGTTGTACTCCATAAACACTTCGTCTCGGACCTTCGCCACTCGACCCGCTAACACCGGCGTCAGGGATTGCCATGAATAACCATTCTGGGCGGAAAAACGCGCTTCATCCCGAATAGCAAGCCCGGCCACATCCAGAATCGTTGCCGGAATATCCACTGAACTCACCAGACCCGTTTCACGGCGGTTGGCGGTGGTCAGGTGCGGAGCGCGGATAATCAGCGGCACAGCCGTCGTGCTGTCGTACATCGTCGGCCCTTTGGCCCCCAGGCCGAATTCACCCAGATGATCCCCATGATCTGACGTGCAAATGATGACAGTATCATCTGGTGCGAAGCGCTCAACCGCATCGATGACCCGCCCAATTTCATAATCCACGTAGGAATTGCAATCGTAGTAACGCGTGTAGTAGGCCGGATACTGGTCTGGTGAAGCCCGCAGCTCCGCCAGATACGCCGCGTACTGCTGCTGCAAACGTGGTTTATCGTGCATATCCGTCATAAACGTGGCGGGCTGCTCGATACTTTCCAGTGTATGGCTGCCGCTGTAAGGGGGTGGGCAGATATACGGGCCATGCGGCTCATCAAACTCCACCGCCAGGAAAAAGGGTTGATCCGCCTTGGCGCGCTGTTCGAGCACGGCAACAGCCTGATCCGCAACGCGATGCCCAAAGCAGTATTGAATGTCCTCAAGACCTTTGCTCCAACCGCCAAAACGATTGTAGCCGTCGCGCCCAACCTCGTCATAGAAGTTGCTCAGGTCGTACCACACCGCGGGGTCAAAGCCGCCATCCGCATGACCGAGGCCATTGTAACCACCGCCGTCGAGATGCCACTTACCAACATGCATCACGTCGTAACCCCGTTCCGCCAGAAGCTCCGCCAGCATCGGCACATGCCGCCCGACGGTCATTTCATTGCCCCACGCCCCACCCCGGTTCGGGTGCCGGCCCGTGTACCATGCGGCACGGGACGGCGTACACAATGGGCAGGCCACGTAGCAATTTTCGAACAGCACGCCGTCAGCCGCCAACCGGTCAATATTCGGGGTCGACACACCGGGGCGATCACCGTAGGCAGAGACCATGTTGCGCCCCTGTGTATCCGTCGTGATGAAGACAATATTGGGTTGCGTCATCATCAACCTTTGATCGCCCCGGTCAGCACGCCTTTGACAAAGTAGCGCTGCAAGAAGGGATACAAAATGATGATCGGGACTGTCGCCACCATTACCGTTGCCATCTGCATCGAAAACGCCGGGGCCACGACGTCTGCTTCGATATTATTGCCCTCGCCCAATATCAGGATTTGCCGCAGCAGCACCTGCACCGGCCACAATTCCGGCGTTCGAATATACAAAATGGCGGCGAAATACAGGTTCCATTGCAGCACGGCATAGAACAGGCCGATAGCCGCCAGAATAGGCTTCGAAAGCGGCAGTACAATACGCGTAAAAATCGTCAGGTCGTTAGCCCCGTCCAGCTCCGCCGATTCGAACAGTTCAATGGGCAAGTCCATAAAGAAGTTGCGCATCACCAGCAGATAAAAAGCGTCGATTGCCGAGGGGAAGATCAACGCCCATAGCGTGTTCAACAGACCGGTTTCACGCACGACCAGAAATCTGGGGATGATGCCCGGCCAGAACAACATCGGGATCAGCACCATCAGCAGGAAAAAACGTCGGAACACCAGATGCTTGCTGGCCAGCGCGTAGGCCATCGTCGCCGTCATCGCCAGTTTGATGAGCGTGCCCACAGACGCCAGAAACATCGACACCCCAATCGACTGCATCAGGGATGGGCTGGACAGCACATAACGGTAGGCTTCCAGCGATGGTTCTTTCGGGATGACAATCACGCCGCCGCCTGCAAAGTCCTGAAACGAGGTGAAACTGCCAAGCAGGACATAAATGAAGGGGAACAGCATGAACATGGCGACCACCAGCAGCGACACATGGATGATCGTATCTGCAATTCGATTCCCGCGATTATTTACATGCAGCATCAGAAGATCCCCCCATCACCAAAGCGTTTGGCCAACCAGTTCGCCGTCATCACCATACCCATGCCGACCACACCTTTTGCCAGCCCGACGGCAGTCGCAAACGAGAAGTTGCCGCGTTGAATACCGCGCGTATAGACAAAGGTATCCAGCACCTGCGCATAGGGTTCGGTGACCGGGTTGAGCAGCAGAAAGATATGTTCAAAACCGAGATTCAGCACGTTGCCAAGCTGGATAATCAGAACAATCAGGATAACGGGACGTATACCGGGCAGGGTAATGAAGCGCATCCGCTGCCAGCGCGAAGCCCCATCAATCGCAGCCGCTTCATATTGTTCCTGGTCAATGCTGGTCAGCGCTGCCAGAAAGATAATGGTGCCCCACCCTGAACTCTTCCAGATATTCTGAGCAACAAAATTTAGGCGAAACCAGAATGGGTCCGTCAGAAAACTGATCGGCTCGACACCAAACTCGCCTAGAACCTGATTCATCAGTCCGCGCGACCCGAACATCTGATACCAGATACCAACAATCACCACCCACGAAATAAAATGTGGCAGGTAGATAATGCTCTGAATGGTTCGCTTGTAGATCTCGCTGCGCACTTCATTGAGCAGCAGTGCCAACACAATGGGCACCGGAAATGCCAGAATAATTTGCAGGCCGCTTAGCACCAGCGTGTTTACCAGCACACGCGGTATATCCGGGTCGGTAAACAGCGCCTGGAAATGCTTCAGGCCGACCCACGGGCTGCCAGAAAAACCACGAAACGGGCTAAAATCCTGAAACGCAATCAGGTTGCCCCACATCGGCCAGTAAACGTAAATCACAAAATACAGCAGCCCCGGCGCCAGCAGTATATAAATCCACCGGTGCTTCCAGATTTGCGCGATCGTCTGGCGGGGCAGGATCGCTGCCAGGCGTGCAAGTCGTTGTTGATTGCCTTGCACCCGATAATCACTATCGATCATAGTCAAAACCTCATCGCCTCAACCGGGCAGGCGCAAATGCAGGGGGCTGCGCACCCCCTGCGAACGTATTGCTGTCTCACACTTAACCTTTGAACTGCTGGTAAAGTGCTGTCATTGTATCGGTGAGCAGGCGTCCACCCCGGTTGTACCATTCCTCGACGTAGGTGTCCCACTCGTCCATCGACTGTTCGCCCACCACCATACGACCAATCGTATTGTTGGCGAAATCCGACAGGGTTGCGGACGGGTCTTCGAAACCCAGTTCCGGGAAAAGACCCCATGTTGGGTCAGGCAAACCCCATTGTTTCAGGCGGGCCGTATCCTCGGTGATCTGTTCGAATGTTTCAGGACCGACATATGGCGCATCCACCTGCTTGTTCACGTGACGTGGGTTCCATGCCCGGATCCAGGCAATATCCTGACTGCCCTTCTCGGTCTGTTCCAGCGCGCCACTCTCGGTCACGATATGGTGCTCACCCTCGAACCCGAAGTTGACAAAGTCTTTGGTTGCCGGGTCGAACCAGAAGTGAATGATCCGCAACAGGTCCCACAGCCGGTCTTCGTCGTCCGCATAATCAAAGCGGATTTGAGTAACGGTGTTGAATTCAGGCCGCAGCCAGTTCGCCCGTTCAAAGCCTTCGGTGGTGACTGGATCAATCGGGGTGACGTCCGCCCCGTCGATCAGTTCCCGCACGCGCGCGCCCCACAGGTCGTAGCCCGATGCCAGGTTATGTACCAGACCACCGGAGATACCGGACGCGAATTCTTCATTGGCCTGGTTGCTGTTCAGGCTCAGGAAATCGGGATTGAAGATTCCCAGGCTGACCAGAGAACGCATGTGTTCGGTGGCCGCGCGGGTCGTTTCATGGACGTCTTTGTGCAGCAGCGTCCCATCGTCCTGCAATTCCCAGTTATTCGGAATACCGAATGCATCTGTGAACGCACGCCAACCACCACCATCATCATGACGGCTGCTTGCCGAAGCAATTGAATAAGCGAATGTGTCGTTATTGCCGTTGCCATCCGGGTCATTCTCGGCAAATGCCTGCATCAGCGCGGTCAGTTCTTCCAGCGTGGTGGGTTTCTCCATGCCGGTCGCTTCCAGCCAGTCAGTGCGAATGAACGAGCCATCATCAAAATCATGCGACCCGGTCGGCACGCCATTCACGCGGCCATTAAAAGCACTGTTGCGCCATCCGGCTTCCGATACTTCAGCGAAACCATCCAGCCCGCGATAGTCACCGGGGAAACCAAAATCATCCAGCCAGACAAACGCGCCGTCCAGCAGCGCCTGACGGATCAGCGGGTCACCGGGGCCACCCCCCAACGCGTCCGGCAGGTCACCGGAAGCAAGTGTTGTACCGAGCAACGCGTCATAGTCACTGCGCGGCACCAGTTGGAAATTGATCCGAACACCCAGTCTGCTCTCGATTTCCTGCCAGTAGGTGTTCTGATCGCGTGGCGTGGGCGGAGGAAAGGGTGAACCGGAAAGAAAAGTAACTTCTTCCAGAACACGCGGAATTTCATCCGGGCTATCCTGCGCCGCCACCATTGCCACGCCAGGGACAGCAGCCAGTACTGCGGCTGTTCCGGTCGACCGCAGGAAGTCGCGGCGGGACAAGCTTACCTTTGATGACTTGCTCATAAGTTCTCCTCATTAGCACTATTTCCGAAAATGTTCAGGTCTGCCATGCGACCGCAAACAACTAACCACGAAATCGGTTCGATCCCCACAGGGTTGCATCGCGGGTATACTGCAATTGATGTTTCACCATCTCTTCCAGCAGCTCGATTTTTATACTTGCCAGTTCGGGGTCCTGAAAACGGTTGACGCACTCATCCGGGTCGGTTTCCAGATCATAGAGTTCGCCGTCCCCATCGGTATATACAGCCAGCTTCCAGCGGTTGGTACGCACCATCTCGCCGCGTGTGAAATCTTCATTGGTATCGGGGATAGCCCGGTGTTCCACGGACATGCTGTGCACGTAGTCCCGGTGCACATAAGACGAGTCCTCAAATGCCGGTTGAAAACTCTTGCCAGCAACGTTGTAAGGCGTACACACGCCCAGAGCATCACAAATCGTCGGCACCACATCCACAAACTCAATCAGTGTCGTGATGTCTGTACCGGCATGCGCCTGGTCCGGCAGCCGAAACACCAGGGGCGACCGCAGCGACCCCTCATAAAAGTTATTCTGTTTGCCCAGCATATTGTGCTGACCCAGCTGTTCGCCATGATCCGAGATAAACACGACAACCGTGTTATCCAGCAAGCCGCGTTGCTCAAACGACGCCAGCAAGCGACCAATCGCCACATCAACCATCGTAATCTGTGCCAGATACGCCGCAATCACTTTCTGACGCGTGACATGATCGTAATAGAGATAGCGAGTCGACTTCGCCATTTTGTGCTGAACCTGGGGTTTGGTCGCAAAAATGGCTTCATCCTCGGATGGCGGGTCGATCTCCGCCGGGTCGTAAAGCTCATAAAATTCTTGAGGCATGTAAAAGGGTGGATGCGGCGTATGAAAGCCCACGTACATCGCCAGAGGCTGCGACTCATCGCGTTTGTTCAGGTATTTTTCAACCTCATTGGTCAACACAAAATCGAAATGGTTGTCCGTTTCACCCGGCAATTCGCCCACCAGAGGTGTGCCATCGGCATTGTTCCAGCCACCCGAATCAGTGCCCAGATGCGCGGCATGAGATGGCTCTCGAAACACACGAAAACCAGGGTTCTGACCATGTGTTTTACCAAACGCGACCGTTTCATAACCACAGTCCCGCAGATGATGCCCAATCGTCCGTTCTTCTGGCGGCAGCAGGCAGGTGTTCGTCAGCACGCCGATCTGCTTTGGATAGCGCCCTGTCATAATGGATGCGCGCGAAGGACCACAGATGGGATATACAGAGAATGCGTTGCGGCACGTGATTCCTTCAGCCCGCAACCGATCAATATGCGGCGTGCGGACATACTCATATGCCTCGTGATAGGCAATATCCGACCGCATCTCATCAACCATGATTATCAGTAAGTTCCGCATGCGCGTGTATTCCTAAAAGAATATTTCAATAAGGTGCTTGGCTTATTTTGTTCCGTCATTTTGATCGTTGAATTGGGTATTGCTGACCTTATGAAGCCGGAATTGCAATGACCCCAACCCCGTGTAATGCTGCTCCAAGGCCCGCCGCGCGCCGTCAACATCGCCCGCTTCCACAGCCTGAACAATCACCGCATGATCCTGGTAGGTTTTCATCGGATCATAATCTTCAATTTCATCCAGCCGGGACGCGCGATTATAGGTCTGCCAGAAGATGTCCAGCAGTTTCAGCAAGGTTCGATTGTCCGTGTTTTCAAGGAGAAGCAGGTGAAATTTGCGGTCTTCATTCGGGAACGGTTTCCCTTGTTCCGCGCGCACGCGCATCTGATCAGCCACCCGCTTTAAGCCGCTAATCTGGTCGTCGGTACGCTGGGCAATGACCCGATCCATCATGCCCACTTCAAGAATCTGGCGAATCTCCAGCAATTCACGCAGTTCCTGTAAATCAGACATCAGGCCATAAGGCAGGTTATCCAGCAGTGGATCCAGCGAGAAATCCCCCACAAACAAACCGCTGCCGCGCCTCACCTCGACGATGCCAACCATTTCGAGCGATTTTACGGCTTCCCGAATGGCGTTACGGCTGACCCCAAGCTGCTTCGTTAACTGTGTTTCCGGGGGGAGCGCATCGCCTGTTCTTAGGTTATTATCTGCAATGAAGTTTCGAATGGCAGTTTGAACCGTCTCGGGTAGCGATGGAGGACGTTGTAGCGGCTGAAAATCCTTGTTGTTCATACAATCACCTGGTGACACCCAGCAATTTAGCACTATAATATCCACTTGTAGGATATGTGTCAACAAGACATGCAAGTTTTTTTGGAGTAAATTTTCATGCCAAAACCGGCAATTATCTTTCAACCGGACGTCCAGAACGCCTTTCAGCGCGGCATCAATCAGATCGTGGACGCCGTGACCCCGACGCTAGGGCCGCTGTCCCGCAACGTCAGCATCGAACGCAATTTTCCCGGCCAGGCACCGGAGATCCTCGACAATGGCGGCGTTATTGCGCGCCGCATCATCGAACTGCCGGACCGGTCGGATAACGCGGGAGCCATGTGGATCCGGCATTTATTGTGGCGCTTGCACGAAAACACCGGCGACGGTACCGCCACCGCCGCGATCATATTCCAGACAGTTTATAACGAAGGTCTGCGCTATCTGGCAGCCGGTGGCAACGCCATGCAGTTGCGGCGTGAACTCGAACAGGGCCTCAATGTCATTCTCGATATGCTCGATGCAATGACTCTGCCCGTCAAAACCCGGACCGATATTGCGCGTCTGGCCGAAGCCACTTCGCAGGTACCCGAGATGGCGGCCAGCCTGGGCGAGATTCTCGATGTCATCGGGCCTTTTGGTCAACTGGACATTCGCACGGGCCGGGCACGCGGTTACGAACACCATTATGTGGATGGAACCTATTGGAAAAGCGGCGTTTTTTCGGACCAGATGATCCGCGACAAACTGCTGGATCGCCGCACCCTCACCCACGCAGCAGTCCTCATCAGCGATCTTGAAATCCAGGATCCACATGATCTGGTTCCGTTGATGCGCTTGGCCGTCCGTGACGACGTCAATGGCCTGGTCATCATCGCAAAGAAAATTTCGGATCAGATCAAAGCGTTGATTATCAATAACGAAAAGCCCGGTCGTTTTGACATCATCGCCGTCAAGCCGCTGGGGTCAAAAGCTGCGGATCAAGCTAGCAACCTGCAAGACCTGGCGTTTCTGGTCGGCGGTCGGCCACTCATTCAGGCAGCTGGCGATTCTCTTCATACTGTCCAATGGGAGGATCTGGGCCATGCCCGGCGTGCCTGGGCGGACAGCGAATACTTCGGCGTCGTTGGCGGCCAGGGCGATGTCCCGGTGCTGCGCCAGCAGATCGAGCGTCTGCAACGGATCTATCACACCTCCACTGATCTGGATGAACGCAAGGATATTCAGCGACGAGTTGGCCGCCTGCTGGGTGGTTCTGCCGTTCTGCGGGTCGCGGGCATCACCAAAGCCGAAAGCACCATGCGCAAAGACCTCGCCGAACGCACCGCCGCTGGCCTGCGTGGGGCGTTGCTGGAGGGAGCGCTGCCGGGCGGTGGTACGGCGCTTCTCGCCTGCCAGCAAAAGCTTCAGGGTACACACGGCAACACCCCCGAGGCCATAGCGGCCAATCGAATTCTTTGCCGGGCGCTGCGTGCCCCTGCCCAAGCTATTCTGGAAAACGCGGGCTATGACCCCGGCGAGATTCTCGCGCAGATCAATGGTTCCGGTGAGGGTTTTGACGTGGTACGTGGAAAGATCGTCAACATGAAAGAAGCGGGCATCCTGGACAGTGCAATGGTGATTAAAGCCGCTGCCCGCACCGCCATCACCAGCGCAGCGCTGGCCCTGACAACGGACGTGCTCATACAACAACGCCAGCCACCGCAGTCTACTGCGCCATAACACTTGATTGGATTTTTTATATGTCAGACCAAAATTTTGAGGCGATCTACGCCATCGCAGCTTCTCATGATGCTATCTATCTGGCCACACAAGTGGGATTGTTTCGCCAGCAGGATGATTCGTGGGAATCTGTTTACGACACGCTGGAACTGGACACATCCTTACCAACGCTGTCGGTTGCCCTGTCGCCAAATTACACGCAGGATCAAACACTCTTTGCCGGCGTGGTCGGTGGCATCATGCGCTCCGACGACGGCGGGCAAACATGGGCAGCGTTTCGCCTGCCAGAACCGCCGTCAGCCGTATCGGCTATCCTCTTTTCGCCAGATTTCGAACAGGATGGAACCGTCATTCTCAGCACATTGGATGATGGCATTTACCGCACCACCGATGGTGGCAGTTCATGGCAGCCCTGGAACTTTGGCCTGCTCGACCGGCGCATTCTCTGTCTGGCAGCCAATGCGGATTTTTCGTCACTGCTGGCTGGTACAGAAACCGGCCTGTATCACAGCAGCAATCAGGGTCAGTCGTGGCAGTGGCTTGATTTTCCGGAAAACCTGCCCCCTGTCCTGAGCGTGGCGTACCGGGCAGATGGCAGCGTACTCGTCGGCACAGAAACGCAAGGCCTGTACCAGGCATCCCCCACTCTCGATTCGTGGGTTCAGATCGGTCAAAATGCCCTATCCGGCGCGATCAACGCTGTTCTGCCCGCTGCGAGTTCACAATCTCTGATCGTGCTGGCAGATGATGTCGTGTATGTGTCGGATGATAACGGCGATACATGGCGAGAGCAGAGCCAAACCAGCGGCGCAACTGCTCTCGCACGGTTGAATGGGTCTGGTGCCATATTGCTGGGGAAACACGATGGCAGCGTCACCCGGCAAACGATCACCTGACTCGCTGCCTAAAGGTCAATTGCATAAAGGTCCGCATTGCGGGCCGTCACGCGCAGCCGGACCTTCTGACCGTACAAGGCGGCCAGATCAAAGTCGACCGGCATCCGCACATCATCACCACGCACAGTCACCACTGCACTGCGCGGGGTATCGGATTCGGCATCGAGCACCTGAATACTGATCTCGCCATCGTCCCACGTATGCGAGTTCAGGGTTAACGCCTCATTCGTCAGCTCATAGGGCCGGGACACAAATTCACCCGGCTCTGTGCCAGCCCGCAAACTGACAAACCCGTCGCGCCGCATCCGGGCCAGCCCCCCGCACATCCGGTGGTGTGCATCCGAACCAGCGTGCTGCAAATCCTCGACGATATGACGCATTGGCGTACCGCCATAATAAACCCATACTTCATCATCCACCGGCAGTATCGAACTGCCAAAGACCATCCCGCTATCCCATGCACCCGACTCACCCACTGGCAGAAATGCGCCCCGGTCAGCGTCGGCATACCGCCAGACCTGCAAATCACGGCTGTAAACCAGCTTCATATCCAACCGCTGATTCATATAGGCCAGTTCCGGCGGCACCTGCGCCGTATCCGGTCGACCAGCAGTCAGGCGGCGGCTGTAGTTATGAAACACACACAAGTGACCCAGATACAGGTCTTCATACCGGCACACAGTCATATAGTAAAATTCAGTCCCCCAGGGATCATGTTCATCTGGCGACAGCACATTGATCGGTTCCGACCAGTGCATGAAATCCGCACTCTCACTGTAACCAATCGTCCGAAACATGTAGGGCACCAGCGACACATTACGCGCCATGATGACATAACGCTGACGCTCCGGTATCCAACCCACCAGCGAGTGGGTGTCACTGGACGTGGGTCGCCCCGGCACGACATCACGCCATGCTCGAAAAGCTGGTTCCTCCATCGGGCAGGCCAGTTTCCAGCGTACCCCATCCTCCGAAACAGCCACATTGATCCCCGGCGGTATCGGGCTGAAGTTCTTGCGCGGCGGCATAGCAAAGTACGTCATCTTGTAGCGCCGGTTCGGGTTGCCGTCATGGTCATCGTGCACGACACTGACGTTATGCACACCAAACGGCCCCAAATTCAGAATATTATTGTCGGTCGAGCCTTTAAAATCATACTGGCCCAACGCCGGCTTTTCCCAGTGGATACCGTCTGCCGAAGTGGCATAGGCCGTCCGGTTCAGTCGATCACCAGGTACCGAGCGTTCATCATAGCCCGTTTCGTACCACATCCGAAAACCAGCGTCATCGCGCATCACGCAGTTCGATATTGGAAAAGCACGCCACGCTTCCCAGGGGTGTTCCGGCACGAGAACCGGCGATTCGTCCTTCACCGGCTGGTGCGCCTCAAACGTGACATTGCGCCACGATTCGAGATGGTACGGATCAAAGAAGAGTAATTTCATGTAAGCTCCTGTTCGGCCTGCGAGAGACGCCGCTTGGCTTCTTCATAGGTTTCTATGGGCAGCGGTCCTTTTTCAGCCGCCGCGAGGTTATCCTGCAAATGATCCGGATTGATGGTCGCGACAATGGTGGTGTGGGCAGCAGGATGGCTGAGGGTGAACCGCAGCATAAAATCCATGCGCGACATCCCATCCAGCAGGTCATCCAGCCGGGCATGCTCCCACAAATCCGACCCGGTTTTAGCCGGTGCCCCTTTCGCAACACCACCGCGAATGATGGTGCCGATATGGGCATCAGCTACGGTTTGAAGCCACGCCTCATGCTCCCGTTCGAGCGCCGAATACGGAATCTGGAAGACATCAAATACGCCGAGTGCCCGTATGCGCGGTAAATCCGGCACCGTCGTCGAGATGCCGACAAATCGCGTTTTTCCCGCGCGGCGTGCATCTTCCATGACGCGCACCAGATCATATTTTTCGAGGTCATCAAACGTGGGATTATGAAATTGCAGCAGGTCCACGTAGTCCGTCTTCATGCGTTTCAGGCTGTTATGTATCGACTCTTCCAGGTGGGCGCGGGTCCAGTTACGCGGGGTTTCGTCATGATCGCCCATATTCACCAACTGGCAGCCGCACTTGGTCGCCAGATAATATTCCGATCGCCGCTGGCTGATAAACTGGCCAATATAATCTTCGGCACGGCCATAGACATTCGCCGTGTCAATAAAGTTGATGCCAGAGTCCAGCACCATGTTGAGCATTCGCCCCGCCTGCTCCGGCTGGATTGATCGCCCATTCCAGATACGGTCCCCGCGTAACTGGCCGGTGCCATACCCCAATTCCGTTACAACCAGCCCGGTTCGCCCAAGTGTCTGTTTTCTCATGACAACACGCGCTCCAAATACAAGGCGTGCAAATGGCAATCTTCGGGGCGAATGCCGCTGAACTGGACTTCTATTCGGAATCGACCTTCAGCGATGACATCGTGGTCCGGCCATTGAACAGGTGCTCGTAAGCCATCCTCATCAATCGTGACAGGCGCATAACCCGGCACAGGTCGAAACCCCTCGTCCAGCACGCTTATTTGCAGCGAACTGTACTCGCCCAATCCGCTGGCATTCACGTACAAGCGCGCCGCACCCTCAATATCAACCGGGCAGGTAAGCACGCGGGCACCTTTCGGCGCAAACGGAATCAGCGAACCCAGCCGGTCCCGCGTCCATTTCACCATCCGGACGCCGGTTCCACTCGTACCTTTCCACAGCGAATACCAGTAGTACGTCTCATCCCCCACATTTTCCATGCCCTGCCCCTGCATCAGCGCCGGAAACTCGCCTGCCGGGCTGCCGGGTTGTTCACGGGCGGGGATCAGCGCAAAACCGGGAATCGGCTCGGTAAAGTGAATCGCGTCGTGCGAGATAGCCAGCCCCAGATCCATCGTCAAAAAACGGCGATCACCGGAATAATGCCCATGCCACTGCCCATAAATGCCGAGGATCACATTTCCCCGGTTCCACAGACCCGCCCCAAGATGAATTTCCTCAATGTGATTCCAGTTGGTTTCAACCGATGGTCCGGTCAAGTCGGGGCTGCGGTCCAGCCCAACGGCACCACATGGCGACCAATACTCAAAATCCTTGGAGGCGAAGACCATCAACTGGCGTGCGCGCTGCGGGCGATGTGCCGTCAGCGGCCCCTGCCCGACCACATAGTACATCCCATCAAATCGGGTCACACCTGCCATTTCCAGAAACGGCCCAACCGGGTTCGCTTCGTACGGCTGCCAGCGCAGCCCATCCCGGCTGAAAGCCACGCAGAACCGGGCCTGCCCGTCGACCGTCGCTTCGTAGGCCAGCTTATAGGGACGCTCGGAATCTTCCGGTTCATACAGGATAGCCGCTGCCGGGCGCAAACCCGGATCAGGCAGATCAACAATGTTGTTCTGCCGCGAACCATTAAATTCAACAAGGCCAAGTTCAGGCCGGTCCCACTGAATACCATCGGCGCTGGTGGCGTAGCACAACACGCTGCTGGGTCGGCCATGCCCATGACCGATACCCTCGCGCTGCGCCCCATAACTGCCGAAATACCACATATGAAACGTGTCACCGATGCGCAGCACCGTGCCGTAATACAACACAGCCTCGTCATGCGTGCCGGGCGGACCGGGTGGCAGCACCATCTGCGCTTTTTGCCCCGGTATCAGGTGAATCTGTACGTGATTACGAAACGGAAACGCCTGCTCGTCAAAGGCAAACAGGACTGCGTCGTTCAATCCATCATCGGCCAGCTTGATGGTCATGAGGTTGGCTCCAGCAAATAGCGAAACAGATCATCATAAATCAGCGTTCGTTCGCGCTGGCTCTGTTGAATACGCCGGTCGATTTCATCCGGGTTCCAGCGCGAGAGCAAGCTGTTCGTCATGCGCTCAAGCACAGGCTGCTGCGCCGGGTCCGCTGCCAGATTGCGGAACTCGCCGGGGTCATCTTCCAGATCATAAAGCTCTAGCGGATCGTTGTGGCTGTAAACATACTTATAGCGCCCCTGCCGCAGCATCGCCCACGGTCTTGTGCTGCCATCCGCATAAAACTCCGAAATGGCTTCATCTTTCCAGCCATCAGCCTCCCCCCGAAGCAGCGGCAGTAAACTCTCGCCATCCAGTGGACTGAAGACGTCAGCGTTTAACAAATCAAGCAACGTAGCGGTGACATCAACCGTTGAAGCAACCTGCGGAATACGCTGGTTCTGAGGCATGCCAGGGCCAGCGATAATCAGCGGGATACGCACGGACTGTTCGTAAAAATTGCATTTGTACCACAGGCCATGCTCGCCGAGCATCTCGCCATGATCGCTCAGATAGATGATGATGGTGTTGTCGTATTGACCCGTTTCCTCCAGTGCCGTGATCAACTGACCGATCTTGTCGTCCAGATACGTCACCAGCCCATAGTACACCGACCGTGCGCGGCGGATATTTGCTTCGCTGATGCCACCTTCCACCAGCCCGCGCCACTGCAAAATGCGCTGGTATGCCGGATGCAGGTCCGCCATATGCCCGGCAGGCACGTCCGGCAAATCCATCTCATCGGGCGGGTACATATCCATATAACGCTGTGGAACAACAAAAGGGGGATGTGGAGCGACAAACCCGGCCACCAGCGCCCAGGGTTGCGCCTTTATGGCGGGGTCGCGCAGATATTGCAGAGCTGCCTCGGCCACCGCGTCGTCCGCGACAATCTCTTTGGATGACCCGGCTTCCGCCCGAATCTCGCGCCAGGGGGTCTCACGAACCGGTGGTGGCGCGGCCCAATTGGGGATTTTGGGTAGATTCTGTGCGTTGATGTCGTACGCCAGCTGCTCCCTGAAACCGTGCAGCTGATCCAGCCCGCGAAAGTGCATTTTACCGGCCAGCACCGCGTCGTAACCGGCGGCCCGCGCATAATGGGCCCATGTCACCGTGTCCGAGGGTAAAGGCACGCCATTGTCCCAGATGCCACTGTGATGCAGGTGAAGCCCACTCATCAACGTCATGCGCGAAGGCACACAGATAGGCGAGTTGCAGTAAGCATTCTCAAAAACAGCGCCTTCACGCGCCAGACGATCCATATTCGGTGTCTGGACAATCGGGTGGCCATACGGGCCGCTGTACATGGGTGCATGCTGATCTGAAAGAACAACAAGTATATTGGGTTGATCTGCCATCATAATTCCTTTTCTAAGGGCCGGTGATGACCTCAATGGTATGGTCTTCAATCCAATCCCAGTCGAGTTCGATACCGAGGCCGGGCCCTTGCGGCATGTGTAAATAACCGTCGGCATCAATGTCCAGCGGATTGCCAACCATGCCAAATCGATAAACCGGATGAATAATTTCCATAAACTCACCATTTTGAACCGCACACGCCACATGCAAATTCGCCACATCCAGCAGCGGCGTTGCCATCGTATGTACCTCCAGGTTGAGGCCAAACAACTCGCACATGGCATACGTCTTATACAGGCCAGTAATGCCTGCTTTTGAATAAACGTCGCCGCGCGCAATGTCAAACGCCCCGTAACGGATATGTTCCGCCATTTCATCCAGCCGCAGCGTTTCCCCACCTAATATGGGCGTCTTCAGTTCATCGGCCAGCTTGCGCACATTCGCCATCTGTCGTTCGGGGATGGGTTCCTCAAACCAGTAGAAGTTGAGTTCATCCAGCACACGGCCTGCTTCCAATGCCTGAGTCAGGTTGTACTTGCTGTTGAGGTCCTGCATCAGCGGAAAGCCGGGGCCGACCGCTTCACGAGCCGCATACATACAGGGGATGTCTGTTTTGGGGTCATTCCAGAAATGAAGCTTATAGCCGTGATACCCGGCCTGCTTCATCTGACTCGCTTCTTTGAAGACAATATCCGGCGTCGGGTGGAAGCTGTAACCGGTGGCATAACCCGGCACCCTCGTGCGATAGGCACCGAGCAGCATAGCGATTGGCTGCTGCATCTGCTTGCCCACGATGTCCCATAAAGCGACGTCAATGATGCCCACCACCGAATCCATCAAAGCATACATGTGACGCGTGCGCCGCCGGATTTTATGCCAGATCGCTTCGACAAACAGCGGGTTCTCACCCAGGAGTTCCGCAAGATACACATCCCGCACCAGATGCGCCAGTGCCTTGCCATCACCCTGATTGCCGTACCCCATCGAATAGCCATCAATGCCCGCATCCGTGTGAAGCACAAACAGCGGATAATGCCATACGCTGGGTCGCCCCGGCGGTACACCTTCATCCCCAAACCGGGGTCGTGCATCAATCTCGAGTAAGCGTGCGGTCAGTCCTGTAATCTTCATGACAGCATTACCGCTTTGCCCGTGTCATTCGACTCCATGATGGCACGAATCAAACGCAGGGATGCAATTCCCTCCGCAGCGCCCACTTTTGGCTGTCCGCCCAACCGGATGCAGTCGGCCAAATCTTCCAGTTCTTCCTGCAACCCCGTTGTGAACGGATTTGGACCGTCAAACTCGATGTTGCGCAGCGTCGGCCCTTCACGTTTGGCCGCCTGCGTATCCACCAGATCCTGCCATTCAAGTTCCTGCCCAAATCGCTTGAGGTGCAGGGCGCCTTTGGTGCCGTACAAACTCAACTGGCTAACATAAGCCGACACCTGCTGTACGGTATAAACCCCAACCGCACCGCTTTCAAACTCAAAATTGGCCGTACCCGCGTCGATGACATCAAATGGCGTAATCTTATTCGTATAAAATCCAGAAACCCGTTTGACCGGACCCAGCAAGAATTCCAGTACATCAGCATAATGCACACCCAGATTATCCAGCGGTCCACCCGGAATTTTCTCCGCAGAAGTTTCCCAATCGGCTTCGGTATAATTCATGGCTAATGGTGCGCCATGTGTGCCCACCGCCATCACCACCTGCCCTAGCTCGCCATTATCGATCATCGCTTTGGCTTTCAGGATGCCGCCACCCCGTCGGCCCTGTAGACCAACTGCCAGCACCAGCCCTTTTTCTTGGGCCAGCTGTTGCATTTCCCGCGCTTCATCCAGCGTGTTAGCCATCGGCTTTTCGACAAACACATGTTTACCCGCTTGCAGTGCTGCCATCGTTTGCGGATGGTGCAGAAAATGGGGCGTGGGCAGCATAACCGCTTCGATACTGTCATCATCCAGTAAAGCTTCATAACTACTGAAAGTCCGGCCCCCATATTCATCGGCTACGGCCTGAGCGTTGGCCTGATTCCGGCTGAATACACCTGTCAGTTCTAATTTATCCGACTCGCGCACGGAATCGAGGAGCAACCGTCCCCAGCGGGCAGGTGATACCATAGCAAAGCGAACGGGTTCATAAGTAGGCATAAGTTTTTCCCTGTGCTTATATACTACTTTAACATATCCTACAAGTCGACAAGCGGCAAATATTTAAACACTGTATTCAGCCCCAATCGATCAATTTCTGAATGGATATTGTTCACCAGCCCGATTCAAGGTGTACAACAATTGTTCAACACATGACGCACGGATGTTCAACACGGTTAGCCACTATTTTTACGCTTGGCTTACGTTTAACCTCTTAGGCAAAAAATGTGTGTTAGACATTCGTTCACCAAACCAACATAAATAATTACATCATGGAGCCAACTAAAGATGGGTTGGTTTGATCGCGATTAGTTCAACATGAGCACGCGGTGGCAGCCCTGCGACAAACACAACCGTTTCAGCCACATCTTCAGACTGCAACATCAATTCAAGCTGTTCCTGACTCGGTGGCCTGGGCCGGCGCATGACAATCGGGGTATTGGCACTACCGGGGCAAATCAGGCATGCACGCACATTGGCAGCGTTCGCCTCCTGATTGGTAATCTGAGTCAGCGCATCCATTCCCATCTTCGATGTGCTGTAAGCGACTCCCCCACCAAGCCCCGGATGCAGCGCCGAACGGGATGCCAGATTGATAATGACACCATCCTGCCGCGCTTTCATTTCGGGCAGAACTGCTTTGGTGAACACGTAAGCACTGGTCAGGTTCACTTCCAGCAGATAACGCCATTGGTCGCTGCTTGTATCTTCAATACTGCGTTCAGTAACGTTCGTGCCTGCATTATTCACCAGCACGTCGATTGGTCCCAGATCATGACGAGCTTTATCCACCGCTGCCAGAATCTGGGCTTCATCGGCCACATCAGCCGTACAAACGGACGCACGCACACCCATGTCCTCAACCAATGCCGCCAGTTCGCGCAATTTATCTTCGCGCCGCGCAACCAACGCCACATTCGCCCCTTCTGCCGCAGCTGCAAGCGCAATCGCCCAGCCAAACCCACTGCTGGCCCCGGTAACAAGCATATTTTTCTCACTTAACTTATTCAACATATTTTCCTTTGTGGTTTAAGTATTCGCAGTGGCGTATTGAACAGCTGCGTTCCTGAAAGGTTCTAACGAGTAGCGCGTTCTTTGTCAATGAGGCTGATTCAGAAATTAAAAGATCGGTCCTACTCACAAGACCGATCCTTTGCATTAAGTGTGATGATACCGAATTTAGGCAAACGGGTTATCCACCCAGGGATATTTGTTCATGTCCACGCGTTCGTAGGGGATTTCCCGAAACAGCGGCGCGATGGCACCCGGCGCCGCCATGTAGATCACCTGTGATGCAATCGGACCAAACGCGGCATAAAAATGCTGTGTAGATTTGACTACCAGCAGCCGTTTCCACAATGGATCAATGCCAAAATTGCTGAATACCTGCGTACTGAGCACCTGGCCCCGTTCGCTGTTCACGATGATGTCGATACCCTGACAGTGCAGGGCTACCGCATCGCCGCAGGGCACACGCAACGTGCCTTCTTTTTGCGGCCACTCCTGCGTCATATCCTCGATGATGCGCGTAACAGTGACGCGCAGATCAAGCGGATCGCCAGACATCGGCCCCATCTTGCCACCCAGCCGCAAATCCAGTGTGGCGCCTTCTCCGGCAGACATAGCGACCTGAACCGCGATGGGGTCCCAGATCATCGCCAACCCGGCATTCTCCACGCCGCGCTCAAGCAGCTCCTGCAACACAAATGTCGAATCGCTCGGTGCGCCGCCGCCCGCGTTGTCCGACTGGTCCGCCACCACGACGGGATACGCCTTGATCGACAGTGCCTTGTCCAATGCTTCGTTCATTGGCAAGGAGGGCATTTCCAGTTCATGGCGCATGCCAAAGAATTTCTGCCCCATTTCTTCGGCAAGTGCTGCTGCTTTAACCGAATCATTGTCCGTAATCACCAGCATCTGCGTTCCGCAGGTCGGCACATCACCCCATGGAAAACAATGTGCCAGCGACAGCGATAACACTCCATCTTCCTGTTCGCGCGCGGTCATTTCATCGACGAAGCTGCGCGTCGGTTCAAATGGCGTCAGATACATGCCGATCATCCGGCAATCGTACAAGGCCATGGTTGGCGAGACTTTGCCCTCGGCGGCATCGGCAATGATACGAAACAGGTCTTCAGCCCGTTCACCAATATCGATGTGCGGATACTCTTTATAGATGACAATGGCGTCCGCCAGATCAATCATGTCCTGTGTCACGTCACAATGCAGGTCAAGCTCAACGCCGATCTTTGTATCCGGTCCGACAATCTCCCGCACCCGGCGAATGATGTCCGTCTCGCAATCGTCATAGCCCTGCGCCACCATTGCCCCGTGCAAGGGCAAAAATACAATATCGACCGGCAGCGCCGCCTTGAGCGACTCGAGCATTTCATCGCGCAGACTTTCATACGCTGGCCGAACCGTGGTCCCGGCTGGCTCGGCAAGCGCGTACAGGCCAAAGACGAATTCCCAACCGCGCTCCCGACTGCGGTTACGAAACACATCAATTGGTGTGGCAAACCCGCCAGCATTACCATCCTCCGGCAAATCTGCTGCCCGCATCACCCTGAAATCGGCCAGGCCCGTCGGCATGGGGGAAAAAGTGTTTGTTTCTGTCTCGATACCACCAGCGAACACTTTCATGTTTGAATCCCTCAGTTCAACTAATCATCGCGGCGAAAAACATCGAATTGATCATAGATTTCTTCCAGGCGTTCCAGCCTGGCCTGTGAGTCCTTGTGCTGGCGGGCCGACAATGCAGCAACCAGCGAATTGAGCAAAATCATCGGTGTGCTGGTATTGCGGTACAAATACATCCGAAACAGCAGCACAAACGTCAGATCAGCCCGTTTGGCAACCGGTGATACGGGGCTATCGGTCAATGTAATGATAGGGGTGCCCAGCTTATGCGCATATTCCATGCAGCGGATTGTCTCGTTGGCATAGCGACTGTATGAAATGGTGAACAGCACATCATCGGATGTCATGCTGATCAGTTGATCGGCAAAATTATCGACACCGGGTTCCAGCAGAAAGCAGTTCGTGCGCACATGTCGCAGCAGGAAAATGAAGCCCATTGCCAGCGGCAGCGACCCACGCAGCCCCAGAACAAAGATCTTCTGCCCTTTTTCCAGCATATCCACCGCCCGCGCAAAATCCGCCTCGGAAATCCGGCTTACCATATTTTCCAGATCTTTGATCTCGGCACGGGCCATTGATTGCAAAATAGCGAGATCGCGGCCATCCCCAACCGATTCTTCAATGTCCTCGCTCAAACGCATCAGGTCCATCCGCACCCGGTCGGCGGTCGAAAAGCGCTTTAGCAGCTGTTTCTGCAAATCTGCCTGTAAATCACCAAATCCCTCATAGCCCAATGCCTGCGCTGTCCGAACCACCGTCGAACGATTGACGTCGATCAGTTCGGCAATGCGGCTGGCAGACAGGTAAACCACGTCAATCCCATAGGTTAGCAAAAACTCGGCGACCTTCCGCTGGCTCTTGCTCATCCGATCGAATGAAGTGCGGATGTGCTGAAGAACATCCTTTTGGTCACCCTCATGCTGTGCCATGCGCATAATTCCAATCAAATTGCTCAGAACCCAATTCACCCGCATTATAACGTTCGAAAAATTCGCCTGCAACATGACGTGCAGAATTTTTGTATTTCACACGGTTTGTTGCTACTATCATGCACCAATCAACACCCGATGTGCATTTCCACCTTCTAGTCAGATGCTTCATGACGGCTCACAAGGCCGGAAACGGACGTTCCATGACTGATTATTTAGGCCGACTCAAGAATCTGGATACATACATTCAATCGGAAATGCAAAAATGGCACGTCCCTGGCGCTGCGGTAGCCGTCATTCATGGGGATACCATCATCCACCAAAAGGGCTATGGCACGCGCGACATCGAAAAGGATGATCGGGTAACGCCTGAAACCCTGTTTGCCATTGGTTCCTGCACCAAAGCATTCACAACGATGGCGCTCGCCCAGCTTGTCGATGATGGCAAGCTCGACTGGGATACCCCGATCCGCCGTTATATGCCATCCTTCAAACTACATGATTCGGTAGCCAGCGACCAGATGACAGCACGCGACCTCGTCAGCCACCGTTCCGGGCTGCCCCGGCACGACATGATGTGGTATGGCTCATCCCGGTCACGTTGGGAATTGTTCGAACGCCTGCAATATCTGGTGCCCTCGCAACCATTCCGCTACGTCTTTCAATATCAAAACCTGATGTACATGGTCGCGGGCTGTCTGATCGAATCAGTCACCGGGCAGACATGGGAATCGTTCGTGCAGCAGCGTATCTTCGATCCACTGGGGATGAAGGAAAGCGTATTCTCCGTCATCACGGCTGAACAATCAGACAATGCGGCGAAACCCCATGAAATTGAAGATGAAGCCGCCAAGCGCATTCCGTTCCGCAATATTGATGCCATCGGTCCCGCCGGGTCGATTCATTCCAACCTGCCAGAGATCGCCACGTGGCTGATGATGCACATGAACGGCGGCCAACACAATGGGCAGCAATTCGTCAGCCCGGAAAATCTGAAGCAAATGCACCAGCCCTGGGTCGTCATCCCGCCCGTGCCACAGTTCGATTTTGTGGAAATTCAACACAATGCGTATGGGTTGGGTTGGGCACAGCACATCTATCGCGGGCGCATGCGCATACGGCATACTGGGGGCATTGACGGCTTCATCACAGATGTTTCGTTCATGCCCAATGAAAACCTCGGTGTCATTGTTTACAACAATGGTGGCGATTCTCTATCCATGTCCATCGCCATGCATGTGTATGACTGCCTGCTCGATCAGGAGCCGATTGACTGGCGTGGTCGGTACAAGCAGGTCCATGATCAGGCAAAAGCCCAGGTCGAAGAACAGACCCAAAAACTGAAAGAAAGCCAACACCCTGACACCAGCCTGTCTCACCCGCTGGAAGCCTATACCGGCACCTACGAACATCCGGGTTATGGGCTGCTATCGATCACGCGGGGCGATGGCAAGCTGCGTGCTGAATACAACAATCTGAAGTTTGAGATGGAGCATTTGCATTTCGACATCTTCGAAACAAAGCACGAATTGGGCGAAACCACACCACCGATGCCCATTGCCTTTACCACAGGTGTCGACGGGGCGATCACTCAGTTGACGATGCAATTCGAACCCGCTGTCGATGCAATCGCCTTCACACGCGTACAGGCTCAACCTGAACAGGCAGCCGAATAGTCCATGCGAATGCGCTTATTTTTGGCAGGCAACAAGGAACAGACCATTGAAATCCATTACGATTAAAGATATTCAGTTGCATGTTGTGTCTTTGCCCTATGTCGAGCCGCTGCGCACCAGCTTCGGCGTGGAACCGGACAAAGCCGCCGTCCTGGTGGAGCTGACCACGGACACAGGCGTAACGGGCTGGGGCGAGGCACCAATCGAAGTACGGCCCGGTTACGGCTCAGAAACCGTCATCACCGCCATGCATGTGCTGGATGAGTTCATCATCCCCAGGCTCAATGGCCAGACAATCGAGTCACCATTCGAGGTTCCGGCCCTGCTGAAAAGCATCCGCGGCCACAATTTTGCCAAGTGTGGTATGGAGACCGCCGTCTGGGATGCCTTTGCACGTACCAACGATATGCGTCTGGCAGACTGTTTCGCGGCCTATCTGCCCGCAGGCCATGAATCACGTAACGTCGCAACGGTTGGGGTGAGCATCGGGATTCAGCCTACCATTGAAGATACAGTCGCCATCATCCAGAAACGGCTCAATCAGGGTTATCAGCGGATCAAACTCAAAATTAAACGCGGCTGGGATGTCGAACTGGCGCGTGGCATTCGGGCGGCGCTGCCAGATATTACCCTCATGCTGGATGCCAACAGCGACTACACGCTGGCCGATGCCGATCATCTGGCGCAGCTGGACGATTTTAATCTGTTGATGATTGAGCAGCCTCTGGCGTATAACGACATCTATGAGCACAGCAAACTACAGGCGCAGCTCAAAACGCCCATCTGCCTTGACGAGAGCGTCAAGAACGTGAATGACCTGAAACTGGCGCTTGAAATCGGCGCGTGCAAAATCCTGAACCTGAAGCCAGCCCGTGTCGGCGGTTATGTCGAAAGCCTGAAAATCTACAATCTGTGCGTCGAAACGGGCACCCCCCTCTGGATCGGGGGCATGCTGGAAACAGGTGTGGGCCGCGCGGCGAACACGGCCTTTGCGTCCTTGCCCGGCGTCACGCTGCCCTGTGATATTTCCGCCACCGACCGTTACTTTGACCCGGACATCACCGAACCACCGTTCGTGCTGGGTCCGGATAGCACGCTGGCTGTCCCGGATGGCGCAGGCAGCGGTGTCGAGGTTCAAACTGACCGGCTGGCAGATGCCAAAGCCCGCTGGCAAGCCACCTACCCCTACAAGCAGAGCGAGGCCATTTCATGACACTCCAAAGCGACATTCAAACCATCATTGATGAAAGTGGCATTCAGGCCGGCGTTTCGGTGTGGCACATCGAGCGCGACGAACAAACAGACGTCAACGGCGATCAACCCTTCCCGATGGCCAGCGTATTCAAGATTCCTATTCTGGCGACGGCGGGTAAGCAGCTCAAGGAAGGCCGGATCAGCCTCGATACGCGCATCGAACTCAAGGATGCAGACAAAAGCGCCGGCAGCGGCATCCTGCCTTACTTCGAGGCAGGTCTGAACCCGACCGTGCGCGATCTGCTGACGTTGATGATAATCATCAGCGACAACACCGCTACGGATATGACTGTCGAACTGTTGGGCGGTGCGCAAGTCGTCGAAAGCTATATGCACGAGATTGGGTTGGGCGACATCTATTTCAAGATGAACTGCAAGGACCTGCTGAAAACGCTGTTCCCGGCTGATATTGCCGAGCGCCCGCTTGAGGAAATACGTGATTGGGCGGCGGAAAACGATATTGTGCGCGACGGCACAGCCTTCAGCACAGGGCCAGACAACAACGTCAGCACCGCCAACGCGATGACACAATTGGTCCATATGATCTTCCAGAGCGAAATTGTCGATGGGGCCATCCGGGATGAATTACTCAACATTCTGCTCAAACAGCAGTTTAATGTACGCCTGTCCCGCTTTCTACCGCCCAATGTCGCCTTTGCCCATAAGACCGGCACCATTGGCGGCATCCGCAACGACAGCGGCGTCATCTACATCAATGACGACAGTCATGTGATCGTCACCCTGTTTGTCTGGTGGGATGACCAGGCAGTCTGGCAGCAGCCCGAAGCAGAGCACCAGCGCATCTTCGAGGTCGAAACCGCCATGGGCAAGATCGGCAAATTGGTTTACGACCATTACAACAACCTGTGATTGCACGTTAGCAAAAGCAGCCTAGCCTAGTTTGTTCTATCGGATCATACGCATCCGATTCGCAGAGGGAGGGGAATACACATCAAGATGAAAGCAGGCCAGACGTCCTCATCGTTCAATCTGACAGTCAGAAAAGGAAGGGCAATGTACAAGCATAAAAGATTATCGGGTATTTTGATCGCACTTCTCGTCACAGTACTGCTTTCGGGAACCCTGGGCGTTATGGCTCAGGATGCTGATGGTGACGGGCGTGGCGGTCGGCTGGTGGTGGCAGACGCCAACTCCAATGTGTCGCTGGATCCATTCGTTTCTTCCTGGCATAGCTGGCCCCACTACGCACTTTATCCCACCCTGTTCTCGCGTGATGAGAACCTGGAGTACGTCGGCTTTCTGGCGGACACATGGGAAGTCTCTGAAGATGGCACGGAGATGACGATCAATCTCATCGACTTCGCCACGTTCACAGATGGCACACCGGTGAATGCTGAAGCCATCAAATGGAACCTGGAAAAGTATGCCAATCCGGATACCGGTGCCGCGCAAGGTGCAGACCTGATTGGCCTGCTGGAAGAAGTCGAAGTTCTGGATGAATACAGCTTCACGCTGCATCTGGCTTCCTCCTATGCGCCGCTTTTCTTCACCCTGTCGGGCATCGAAATTGTTTCACCCACCGCTTATGAAGAACTGGGCGTCGACAACTTTGGCACCAACCCGGTCGGCGCAGGGCCGTTCATCCTCAAGGAACTGAACACCGACAATTACGTCCTGTTCGAGAAAAACCCGGACTTCACCTGGGCACCGCCGGAACTTTACGATCACCCCGGCCCGGTCTACCTGGATGAGCTTCAGATTCTGTTCCTTGGTGAAGACCAGACCATTCTGTCGGCTCTGGAAACCGGTGAAATTACCTTTGCCGGCATCCCGACCCAGAACCTCGCCGATGTCGAAGCCAACCCGGACATCACCGTACACAAATCGCAGCTCGACCAGATTCGCTATGTCGGCTTTAACACCTCAAAGCCTGAATGGAGCGACCCTGAACTGCGCCGTGCCTTTGCCTATGCCACCAACCGTGAAGAATTCAACCTGCTGGCGTGGGATGGCCTGGCATTGCCGCTGTACCAACCGCTGCCGCCCACCATCTGGGGCCACAACCCGGACCTGGATGAAGGCTCCTATCACTATGACCCCGACATGGCCGCCGAAATTCTTGACAACCTTGGCTATGTAGACGTGGACGGTGATGGTATGCGCGAAGATCCGGAGGGCAACCCCTGGGCCGTTCGTCTGAGCACCGCCTCAACTGACGAATGGCGGCGTCAGGCCGAAGTTCTGGATGCGCAGTGGCGCGATGTGGGCATCCCGGTCGAGATCGAGATGATGGAATTCCAGGCGCTCATCGACCTGACCACCACCGGCACACACGACCTGTTCCTGCTGCAATACGGCTATCAGGATCCGAGCATTCTGACCTACTTCTTTGATCCTGACCGTAAAGGTGGCAGCAATCGTGCGTGGTACTCGACCGATGAACTGACCGCCCTGCTGGTCGAAGCTGATACGGACCTGAATCAGGAAACCCGCTACCAGACGATCACAGAACTGAGCCAGTACATCATGAATGAGTCACCCTGGGTCTTCCTGGTGGTGCCGCCCTATCTGGCCGGTGTGCGCAACGAGCTTCAGGGTTGGAAGATCAATCCTGACCTGAGCTTCCTTTACTGGAATGCGTACTTCGAAACCGAATAATTGACCACACACTGCATGAGGAGGGCCTCGTGTCTGAGGCTCTCTTCATCGTACATCGTAGCGGTAGCTGTGCGAAAGTTGTGCACAGAAGCACACACGCAAAATCACGGGGCTGTGAAAGTCCGCTGTCGCGCCCCAGCGGGGAAATTGCCTAATCCGGATTTGCTGGAACGCTGTATGAATAACGGGATGGAGACAGGCACATGAGCAAATACATTATCAGGCGCACCGCAGTAGCAATTCCACTTATTCTGGCGATTGCGACCATCGTTTTCGTCATGCTGCGGGTGGCCCTGCCCGGCGACCCGGCCAAAATCCTGGCGGGTGACCGAGCCTCACCAGAGCTGATCGAACAAATTCGGGAGAATCTGGGGCTGGATCGACCCGTGCCAGAACAGTACGCGATCTTCTTGCTGAACGCGGTTCAGGGTGACCTTGGCCGGTCGGTGAAATTTCGTGAGCCAGTATTGGGGGTTATTGCGAAGGCATTCCCGTTTACTGTGCTGCTGACCCTGCTGAGCGTCAGCGTTGGCACTGTCCTGGGGCTGATCGTCGGCATTGTCACCGCCGTTAAACGTGGCACCTGGGTTGACAATATCAGCATTGTGTTTGTCGTGTTTTTCTATTCGATACCCACTTTCTGGCTGGGGCTGATGCTCATCCTGATATTCGCGGTGGGCCTGCGCTGGTTACCCGTACAGGGCACCGGTACATGGCAGCATTTCGTCATGCCGGTAATCACCCTGGGAATCGGGCAAGCCGCGTTAATCGCCCGTTTGACACGCTCCAGCATGATTGAAATTCTGGGCGCCCACTACGTCCAGACGGCACGCGCCAAAGGCCTGCGTGAACGGTGGGTCATTCTGCGCCACGCCCTGCGAAATACCCTTATCCCGATTATCACGGTCGTCGGCATTTCAATTGGCAGCCTGCTGGGCGGTGCGGTCATCACGGAAAACATCTTCGGACTGCCGGGGGTTGGGCGGCTGGCGATTGAAGCGATCCACAACCGCGATTACCCCATGATTCAGGGAACCGTCCTGCTGGTGGCAACAGCCTTCATCTTCGTGAATCTGGTTGTTGATGTGATCTACGTCTACGTGGATCCCCGTATTCGTTACGAGTAACTCAGGATTGATGATGGCAGAAAACACCAACACTCTCTCGAACAATACAGTAGCCATACAGACTGCCGAAATTTCTGTCCGTAAGGATGGCCTCTATTCTAAGGTGATCCGCGAATTCACCAGCAACCGGGTCGCCGTCATTGCATTGATCGGCATTTTTCTGATTATCCTGAGTTCGGCTTTTGCAACGCAGCTGACACCCTATGACCCGCTGGAACGCGACGCGCAGGTCCGGCTACAGGGGCCATCGCAATTACACCCTATGGGAACCGACTCGCTTGGGCGTGATATTCTCAGCCGGGTGCTGCATGGGGGTCAAATCTCGCTGCAAGTTGGGTTCTTGTCGATAGCGATTTCGGTCGTGATAAGTGTGCCACTGGGGTTGATCGCTGGCTATGCAGGCGGCAAAGCCGATAACGTGATTATGCGTGTGATGGATGTAATCCTCGCGTTTCCTGGCCTCATTCTGATCATCTGGCTGGTGGGGTTGCTTGGCTCGGACCTGATCAACATCATCCTGGCGATAGCGTTCTTTTCGCTGCCCAATTATGCCCGTATGACACGCGGCGTCACCCTCTCGATTCGCGAGATGGAATATGTCATCGCTGCGCGCAGCATGGGTGCGGGGCCGCTTCGAATCCTGTTCATCCATATCTTGCCCGGCGTAATGGGGCCACTCATCGTCCTGACCACGCTGGGCGTTTCCGGCGCCATCATCACCGGGGCCAGCCTCAGTTTCCTGGGGTTGGGGGTCAGCCCGCCGACACCGGAATGGGGTTCCATGTTGGCGGACGGGCGTGGTTTTCTGCGTAACGCCTGGTGGATTTCGGTCTTCCCCGGCATGACCATCACGCTGGTGGTCCTGGCGCTCAACGTGGTTGGCGACGCCTTGCGCGATGCGCTGGATCCCAACGTGTTTTCCAGCTAGCTTGCCGCGAAATTACGAGCGACCACATACCAGCCCCGGTTATCACGGTCGACAAAATCGACCAGATGGTAACCCTGCCGGAAGCAGTTGGTGAATGTGGTACGCACCGCCAACTGCCACCGCTTGGCAAGATTGATGTCCGATAGTTTGATGGCAGCAATATTGCGCGGAATCTCAATAAAGTAGTACGCTGCGTCGAGACCGGAAGGTTGCGTCTCAACTGGCAGACCTGCCGCATTCGCTTCGAGCAGGAATGGCCAGTCGTCGCTGGTGACGGGTTGCAGCACATCGCCAGCCGCGACCTGCACCACTCGAGGGTGATTAAGCGGCCAGGTAATTTCGAACCGATCCGTCTCCATGCCGGCGTTAATCGAGTCGTTCATAGGCCCGTAGTGGTTGGCATGATACGCATTGGTCATCCCACCCAGCAGCCGCAAATTGAAACGGGCATTCCCCCGCTGTAGCGGGTCCGTTGTCCAATTGATACGCTGATAGCCATGCGCCAGTGCCCAATCACGCTGGGTCAGTTTCAGGGCTTTTCCGATGCCCTGCCCCTGATAGTCTGCCAGTACACCCGTCATATGCGACCACAGGATATACTCATCGCCACGACGGGCAATAAACGCGAAGTTAAAACCCACGTAGCGGTCGCCATCGATCGCGGCAATGCTCACACCACCGCCATGAGAGATCGCCATCAGCATGTTATGCGGGGTACTGTTGCGGTCTGTCGTCGCCCACACATGGGCTTGAAGGTCTACCAGATGTTCGAATTCTTCAGGAGAATGCAGTTCACGGTAAATGATCATCGGCTATGTATCCTGCTGCAATCGTGCTGGCAGGATTATAGCAACAAATGGTGCATCAAGAAATAATTTCAACACGCTGTGTTGCACAAATCAGAAGCAACACCAACACAAAGTTCGCCACCCTTACATCAATTCATGGCGTTTACAAACTGACGCTGATAAAGCTGATAATACAGCCCTTCGTTCGCCAGCAAATCCTGATGCTTGCCCTGCTCGATAATGCGCCCATCCTGAATGACACAGATCAAATCCGCATTGATAATCGTGCTCAGGCGGTGCGCAATCACAATCGCCGTGCGATCATGCAGCAGTTGATCCAAGGCGTCTTGAATCAAGGCTTCCGTGACCATATCGACACTGGACGTTGCCTCATCCATAATCAGAATGCGTGGGTCAGCCAGCACAGCCCGCGCAATCGAAATTAACTGCCGCTGCCCCACAGACAGGTTGGCAGCATCTTCCAGCACACGCGTCTCGTATTGCTCCGGCAGCGACTCCACAAATTCATGCACATTCGCCAGCCTGGCAGCCGCTTCAACAGCGTCATCATCGGCATCCGGCTGACCAAAACGAATATTATCGGCAATGGTTCCGTAAAACAGGAATGGGTCCTGCGAAACCAAGCCCATTTGCTGGCGCAAAGAATGTTGGGTCACATCGCGCACATCGTGCCCATCAATGAGCACCGCACCGTCGGTCACTTCGTAGAAGCGCGCGATCAGGTTAGCAATCGACGACTTGCCCGCGCCCGTAGGCCCGACCAACGCGACCGTCTGGCCCGGTTCAATCACCATGTTGATGTCATGCAAGACCTCGACATCGTCCTTGTAGGCAAACGAGACATCCCGCATCTCAACCCGCCCTTCCAACGGGGGGATAGCCTGTGCGTCCGGTTTATCGGCAACTTCAGGTACCGTGTCCAGCAGATTCAGCACACGTTCGCCACCAGCCATTGCCGCCTGCATCGTCGTATATAACTGGCTCAATTCCTGAATCGGCTGGAAAAACCGCGTGACATAAGCCAGAAACGCGACCACGACACCCAGCGTCAGCGACCCATCGACAATCGCCAGACCGCCAAACCACAGGACGATCCCCGTCGCCAGCATTCCCAGAAACTCAACCGTTGGCAAAAAGACAAACGACAGCGACACCGCCTCAATATTGGCGTCCCTGTTCGCCCGATTTGCCTCATCAAACCGTTCCAGCGACGTATCTTCCTGGGCAAATGCCTGAATCACGCGCATCCCGGATAGATTTTCAGCGAGATCACCAACAACGGCGGCGATCCGTGCGCGAGTTTTGCGGAAAGCAACCTTCGCGTGGCGGGCGAAAATCGCGGTTGCGATGACCATCAACGGCAGTACGCTGAAGGTCAGCAGCGCGAGTTCCACACTCATCGACAGCATAATGACAATGATGCCGCCTAGCAGCAAGGTGTCACCAATCAGCATAATCAACCCCTCGGAAAGCAGTTGATTGATGACCGCGACATCGCTGATAACCCTCGAAATCGTCACACCGATGATGTTTTTGTCATGATAACCCAATGACAGCCGCTGTAAGTGGCGGAACAATTCGCCGCGCAGGTCCGCCAGCGCGCGCTGCCCAACCCACGACAGCCAATAGCTTTGAAGCACAGACGTGACATACAACAGCGCAAAAGAGGCCAGAATAACGAGTGTGATCTGGTTCAATCCATCGAGGTCGCCGTTGGTTATCGGTTGATCAATCGCAACTTTGATGAAGTAGGGAATAAGCAGCGTCAGGCCCGACGATATAATCATGGCGACAAAAGCCACAGCCATCTGCCGCCAGTACGGTCGGATAAACTTCAGCAACCGCAGCACAACCTTCAGATTAAATGTGCTGCCCTCGACCTTGTCGCCATATCCTCGAATAGCGCCGCGCGGCCCGCCCATATCGCCACCGGCGGTGCCAATCGAAAAACCCATATCAGGTTACCTCTCCGCTATTGTTGCAATTGTCGCTGGCAAATATCGGCGTACAGGCCAGAAGACTTGATCAGTTCTTCATGGGTACCACGTGCCACAATCTGACCATCGTCCAGCACCAGCACCAGATCAGCCATGCGGACCGTGCTCAGACGCTGGGCGATAATAAAGGACGTGCGCCCTTCCATCAAACGCTCGAAAGCGATTTGAATAAGACGCTCCGTTTCGGTATCCACACTGGATGTCGCATCATCGAGCAGCAAAATACGCGGGTTCTTGAGCAGCGCACGGGCAATCGCAATACGTTGTTTTTGCCCACCGGACAGCGTAATGCCACGTTCACCGACCTCGGTCTGGTATCCCTTGACGGTTTCCATAATAAACGCATGTGCCTGTGCCGCCTCAGCAGCCGCCCGCACCTCAGCTTCACTCGCATCGACACTGCCAAACGCAATATTCTCGTGAATCGTCGCGGCAAACAGCGTGGTCTCCTGCAAGACAATCCCAATCTGATCGCGCAGCGAATTGAGCGTCACATCCCGGATATCATGTCCGTCGATCAGAATGCGACCGCTGGTGGTATCGTAAAATCGGGGAATCAGGTTAATGATGGTCGACTTGCCCGAACCCGTTTTGCCCAACAGCGCCACCACCTGGCCGGGTTCGACCTCAAGATTCAACTGGTTCAGAACCTGCTGCCGTCCAAAATAGGCAAACGAGACGTCATCAAATGTCACGCGCCCTTTGACCGGTGGCAACTCAACAGCATCCGGTGATTCAGAGACTTCGGATTCGGAGTCGAGAATCTCGAAAATGCGCTCGCCAGCGGCGGATGCCATCGCAATCGCCGGAATAATAACCCCAAGCCGACGCACAGGCTGCACCAACTGGCTCAGATAAGTGGTGAATGCCACCAGTTCACCAAGGGTCAGCAGGTTGTTGATCACGAGTGAGCCGCCGTACCACACAATCAGCACGGTGCTGATGTTGGCGATAAAATCGATCAGCGGCACATTGATTGATTGCACGCGGGTTGCCAGCACCGACAGATTGAACCAGTGATCATTGGACTGCCTGAATTTGCTGATCTCCGCATCTTCCTGCGAAAAAGCCCGGACGATCCGTGAGCCGCGCAAATTCTGTTCCAGCACAGTCGTTAACACCGCGAGTTGTTGCTGTATCTCACTGGAAAGGGGCCTGTAGATGCGCCCAAAGCGAAAGGCGACCCAGGCCAACACCGGCATCGTCGCCAGTGACAGCAGCGCCAATCGCGGGTTCATCCACAGCAGCGCAATAACGGTGCCAACCAGCAACGTCACCGCCTGAAACAAACGCAGCACAGCCCGCCCGGTCAGAAACCGGATACGTTCAACATCCTGGATAGAGCGTGAAAGCAGCTGCCCGCTCTGTGCCTGATCATGATAAGAAAAGGATAGTTCGCCCAGTTTATGATGAATGGCATTGCGCAGATCATAGGCCACGTATTGTGAAGCGCTCTCGCTCCAGCGGCCCAGCAAAAACCCCATCACCCCTTTAACAGCGGTCAGCACAAGCAAGCCGATAATCGCCCAACCCAGCAAATCAATCTGATTTTGGGCAATACCTACATCGACAATCCAGCGAATCACCTGTGGAATGGCAACGGTCAACGCGCTGACGCCGAGCGCAGCAATATAGGCACCGGCAGCTATACGCCAGTATGGGCGCAGAAACCCAAAACAACGCAGTAACACATGCCGGTTTGCTGTTGTTGGCGCGGACTGAGGACGGTAATTGGCAAAGTCTTGACGAGCATGATGAGTCATAACGAACGCTTTATACCAATAATTTCATTGTATTCAATCGTGCGGCAGCAGCGTCCTGGATACCCTGAGACACGCGTTCAGCAGTTTGCTACCATCAAAATTGGATTGATGTGTGTTTATTTAATTGTACCTTAAAGATTTATCTCCCGGCAAAGTGGATGGACTCATGGTTTGTAACAGCCGGAACAATTAGATATCCAGCAGCAGCGGTTTGATACAGATCGGCCCGCCGATATCCAGCTTGAAACCGGTCGCGGATAAGGTGCCATGCAGCGGGTCAATCCGAAACGTTCGCACATCATCGCTGTTCTGATTCGCCGCGATGAGCATGGTCCCGGTCGGATCAATCGCAAACCCGCGCGGCCATTCGCCCAAAGTCGATTCAAACCCTACCAGCTCAAGCCGACCTGTTTCAGAATCAATGGCATAGATGACGATGCTGTTATGCCCCCGATTCGACCCGTATAAAAACCGACCCGACGGTTCGATATGAATGTTGGCACACTGGTTGTTCGCCGTAAAGTCATCCGGGATTGTTGACACCGTTTCCAGCGGCTCAAACGTACCCTGTGCCGCGTCATATCGAAAACTGGTTACCGTACTGTTTAACTCATTAATGACATACAGGAATTGCCCGTTCGGATGAAATACAAGATGCCGGGGTCCGGCTCCATCAGCCAACCTGAGCCACGGGACGTCATGCGGTGTCAGAGTTCCTGTTTCATGATCAAGCCGATATACCATCACCTTATCAATGCCAAGATCCGGCACAAGGACAAGCTGGTTGGTGGGGTCCGTGACGATCATATGTGGGTGCGAAGCCTGCTGACGGTCCGGGTTCACACCTGACCCTTCATGCTGCAGATAGGTGGTGCGCGCACCCAACGAGCCGTCCGCCAGCACAGGGAACACACAGACACTCCCCCGATCATCCACGCCGGTATAGCTCACCGACAGCACCCATCGCCCTGTCTGATCGGTGCTGACATGACAGGGTGAATCCCCATCACCTGCCTGCCGGTTCAGATACTGTACCTGCCCGGTCGTTGAATCCAGCGAAAACGCGCAAATCCAGCTGCTTTTCCCCTTGTCCGCCGGTCGTTCGAGATAGGTCGCATAAAAGTGGTTTCGGTTGGGGCTAATGGTCATATACTGTGAACTGGGAATATCCCGAACCGTATCGACAATCTCCATTGCCCCGCTATCCAGCGACAGGCGCACGACAAAAATACCCGTATCGTCTCCGGCCTGTGGATCATCCACAAACCGAAAGCTGGAACTGGCAATATAGAGCAATAAATCTTTCGTGTTTTGAGTCAAAGCAGCTCTCCAAATCGGGAAATAGTCAGGCCTGAATGTCGGACGGGCGCACAGAGCGATTTTCGGCAGCAGAGCGATAGGCAGCGTTCACAACCCGCAGCGTATTGAGGTTGTCCAGTGTATCCGTCGGCGGGGTCGTATCCTGTTCGATGGCCATCATCAACCCGGCCATCGGGCCGACAAACGCGTCAGGGATCCACATCTCATCCAGCTCGACCGGAACCGGGTCCTGTCCCCGCTTGCGGTAGACCAGTGTATCCGGCCTGCCAGCCGGGTAATCATACATCAGGCCAATGGTGCCCTCGATGGCCCCCTCGGTGCCGATAAATTTGAATACTGCGGATGTCTCACCGTGCAGGTTGTAGTGGTTCACAGCCACCAGCGCCTGCAATCCGCTTTGGTAGTCCAGCACCGTGACGGTCTTGGTTTCGCCTTTGACCTCACCCTGCTCCGGGTAACGGGTATGCCGGCTCGTCACCCATTCAGGATCACCAAACAGGAAACGTATGGAATCAAGATAGTGAATGCTATGGAACATAATCTCCAGACCCGGCACTGCCGCCAGCCAGGGCCACATATGCCAGGGCGTTTCGCAGGTCACCTGAATTTGGGCGTCGGTTGGTGTGCCGATCAGCCCTTGCTCGATTATGTCTTTGCTGGCTGCGATACCGGCATCCCAGCGCATCTGATGATTGATTGCCTGCTTGATACCCGCCTGACGCCCCAGTTCCACGATTTTGACGGCTTCAGAAAAGGTATCGGACAGCGGCTTCTGGCATAGCATATGTTTCCCTGCCGCCGCAACCTTTTCGACAATGGCGAGTTGTGTCCAGGGTGGCACGGCAATATCAACGACCTCGACCGCCGGGTCCGCGAGCAGTTCATCGAGCGTGTCGTACACATTGGGAATCTGGTTATCCGCCGCCAGCTTCTCAGCGGTTTCGCGGTTCAGGTCATAGGCGGCAACAAGCTTGAAGCCTGCTTTTTGATAGGCTGGCATATGGGCGTACTGGACAATTCCCCCACAGCCGATACTTCCAATCCCGTAATCCGTTTTGCGACCAAGTTTGGGTCGCCAGTCTACGTTGAGGTGCGTCATCAAGAATCCTTAGACGTCAATAAATTTATGTGGCTGCGTCACCGGGCAGCAGCATAACTCTAGCGTCTCGGAGGGGACAACGCCAGCAAATTGGATTTCGATCAAAATAAATGGTTCAGGGCAGCACGCGGTAAGGCACAACACGATTCAATGAGCGCCACCAGATAAAGGCTTCGCCGTAGCGCGCGCCACACTGCATCCCCCGAAACCCACTTTGCACTTCAATCATGCGCAGGAACGGGTTCTGGTCGCGCGACGGGATGACAAAGTTCGGATCGTAGGTATCCGGCATCATCTGGCTGACGTGCTGGCTCAGCATTTCGGCTTTTTTCTCGTAATAATCCGAGATATCAACCCACTCTTCTGGCAGAAAACTGAGGCCCAGAACGCCATCCATAAAAGCGATCGGCAGCGTCTCGCGATAGGGCGGCAGGTCCGAGGGGAAATTGCGCACACGTGCCAGCTGCGCCGCATCGAGGACAAGCTGATTGGTGTAGCGGTGGTCCGGGTGATAATCTTCCTGTGGGTGGGTGATGATGACATTGGGCTTTGTCTCGCGAATCACCTCAACAAACTGCGCCAGAGTCTCGTCAGTAACCTTCAATCCACCATCAGGGATACCCATCCAAACCAGTTCGGCGCCAATGACACGGGCCGATGCCAGCGATTCCTGCCGACGTACTTCCGCAATCTGGTCCGGGTCGCCTTTTGGACGGCCACGCCCATCTGTAACAACGCACATAAAAACCTTATCGCCGCGTGCCGCATACTTGGCCAGCGTGCCTCCGCACTGAACTTCAATATCGTCGCCGTGCGCACCGATTGCTAGTACATTCATGTGTATATATCTCCACAGGAGTCCGGCCAATGAAAGAGATCGTAGAAGCCTTGTGTTGGTGGGCTGGCCTACCCTTTCAAGCCGGTTAAGGTAATGCCTTCGATGATATAACGCTGGAAAAAAATGACAATAGCCAGCAGCGGCACCACCGAAAGCGACGCACCGGTCATGATCAGATGCCAGTCTGCCCCGGCTTCGCTGGAGAAAAACTGCAAACCAACGGGCAGCGTCATCATAGCCCGGTCAGATGTCACGATGAGTGGCCAGATAAACGCATTCCAGTTACCCAGGAAGTTAAAGATACAAAGCGCCCCGATTGCCGGTAAGCTGAGCGGTACGGCGATGCGCCAGAACAAACCAAATTCGTGTACGCCATCGATGCGCCCGGCATCCAGCAGTTCGTCCGGCACGCCCTGCATAAACTGCCGCATCAGGAAGATACCCGCTGCGGTAATCATGCCCGGAAACGCAATGCCCCAGTACGTGTCCACCCACGTTGGACCAATCGGCGGATGCACCGACATAATGTACCAGGGAATAATTAACATCTCTGTCGGCACCATCAGCGAACTGAGGAACAGGATGAAGATGAATCGCTTGCCGGGAAACTGATATTTGGCGAATACGTAACCCGTCAGCGAGTCGAAAAAGGCGACGCTGATCGTGCTGATGACAGCCACCACAATGGAGTTGACATACCAGCGCGGCAGTTCCGTTTCCAGCAGCACTTCCTCGTAATTATCCAGAATAGCATTCTGAGGGAAAAAGTTCGGCTGACGAATTTCGGTTGCCCCTTTAAACGAAGTAGAAATCATCCAGACAAACGGCGTTACCATCGTAACAGCGATCAGCGTGAGAAAGACATATGAAACAAGTTTGTACGGCCAGTCGGAAAACGAACGGCCCACGCTGGTGCTGGTTGGTTGATCTGCAAACGTTACCTGAGGCTGTTGATAAGTACCCATAGTGACCGAACCTTTTCACCTACTCAATGCGGCGGGTCGTCAACCGAAGCTGGATAACCGTTATAACCAGAATAATCACGAACAGGGCCACAGTCAGCGTTGATGCGTACCCCATGTTCAGGCGCTGGAATGCCTCGCGATAAACGCGTAACACCACCGTCGTGGTCGAATTCAGCGGGCCACCATCGCCCTGATTGGTCATCGCCAGCACCGGCGCAAACATGCGCAGGAAGCTAATGGTCTGCAAGACCACCAGATAAACTATGCTGGGATTCAGCAGCGGCAGCGTGATATTCCAGAATGTCTGCCACCGGCTGGCGCCGTCCACTTCCGCCGCTTCATAATAGGTTCTGGGAATCTGCTTGAGACCTGCCAGGAAAATTACCACCACAAACCCCAACCCCTGCCAGATCACCACCGCCATAATCGCATACAAGGCCTGGTCCGGGCTGCGCAGGAAGGGCTGCTGCGGCAGCGAAAAGGTCTGCAAGACCACGTTAAAGAACCCGATGCGCGGCTGATACAACCAGCGAAACACCCAGGAAATGGCAATGGTTGATGTGACAAATGGCAGAAAGAAGGCAACCCGGTAAAGCGTACTCATGAACCGGATTTCATTCAGCATCAGTGCAATCAACAAACCCACGATCAGCTGAAGCGGCATCCCGGCAATAATGTAGTGCGCCGTATTGATAAACGCGGCCTGTGTGACTGAGCCAGAATTGTTTAGCTCCGCCCACAACTTTTCGTAATTGGCTGCGCCGACAAACTGCTGGTCCGCCGCAAGGGGGTTGTAATTATAGAGACTCATTCCAAAGGCAAAAAATGTGGGATATATGCGAATGGCGAGAAAAAACAGCAGCGGAACCGCCAGAAAGATATAGGCCCACATTACCTTTTGTCGTGCCAGAGTCATCTGAAAACGACCACGCCCGCCGGGGGATTGATCGTTCGCAGCCTCATATGTCACACCTGCCATATTTGCCCCTAGAAACTAACCGCTGATGAAAATCGCACCAAACTGTCGTCCAGAATCATTGGATAAACACTGCGCCGGATACCTACTGCCCCGGCGCAGCATCCATCAGAGAGGTCAAATCGTATTAATGGTTTGCCCAGAAATCATCCAGCAGTGATTGTTCCAGCGCAGCCGCCTCATTCAGCGCTTCGCAAGGATCAACACCACCCAGCCGAATCTGGTCATACGCATCAATCAGGTGCTGGCGCTGGGCGGTCTCATCGACAAAGAATGTCGCGTGAGCATATTCCAGGCCTGCGGCAAACGGACCAAGGATCGGGTCCGACAGCAGTTCGGGGTCAGAGGCGGCTTCCAGTTGTGCCGGGAGTTCGCCAACTTCATTCACCCACAGGGTACCGGCTTCCGGCGAGGTAATGAATTTCAGGAAACGAATCGAGGCTTCCAGTTTGGCGTCATCAGCAGCGGCCTGCCGCGTGATACCATGTGTCCAGTACGAACCGAAGGTATGTTTCTCGCCATTCGGTCCAGCGGGCAGCTCCGCAACACCATAATTCAGGTCAGGTGCGTTGTTCGCCAGCGTCCCCACACGGAACGACCCGTCGATGTGCAGAGCCAGATCGCCATTGATAAAGGCGTCGGTTGCATTTTCGTAGAGGAAGCCATCGCTCGTCCCGGTGTTGAATTCTGTTTCAAAACTGGCGAGATAGCTGAAGGCTTCGCAACCTTCCGGGCTGTTCCAGAGCACTTCGCGGTTGTCGTCACTGTAGGGCACACCGCCATACTGCCTTATCAGCACTTCGCGGAACCAGTGGTGGGCCTGCCCCGTCATCTCGGCAGCGTAGCCCATTTTCGTCAGATTCTCGATGCCCGTCCCATTACCATCGTATTGGGTCAATTGCTGGGCCATTTCCAGAAATTCTTCGGTGGTAGTCGGTGGTGACTCTGGGTCGAGACCTGCTTCGGTGAACAGGTCTTTGTTATAGAACAGGGCCAGCGAACGGACCGCAGTCGGCAGCGCCCAATATTCATCCAGGAATTTGGATTCTGCCACCATCGGTGAGAACGAGCTTTCAATCATGTCGTGCGGGAATTCGTCCTGCGGCAGCGGGATCAGATATTCTGCGTCGACAAACGCTGGAATCCAGCCATAAAACAGCGTGACCACATCAGGACCGACACCCGCCGGGGCCGACGCAGCTATTTCATCACGGAAATTCTCATAAGCAATATCGGCATTATGAATGACGTCGATATCGGGATTCTCGGCTTCAAACTGCTCGATCAGCATATCCATTGCGATGCTGCGCGGTTCAAACGTGTACTGCCAGTACTCAATCGTAACGACATCATCCTGCGCCTGGACGCCAATGGTCAGCACAATCAGCAGCAGCAGAGTCAAGAAGGTCGTTATTTTGATCTTTTGCATTTCGAAACTCCTCGTTGACAATCGGCTAAACGGGCTTGTTGCTCAACGTTATAACATGGATCGCTTCCACCACCTCCCAGATGTATACGGCGGTTCATTTACTCACAGGTCCAGCTTGAATAAACGAGCAGCGTTGCCGGCAAAAATCATCTGTAAGTGCTCTGGATGAACACCCAGTTCACGACAATCCCGAATCTGATCCTGCAAATAGCGAATAGCAAACCCTCGCGGAAAGTAGCTGGAGTCTGTGCCGAAGATAATCCGCTCTGCCCCAATGGTTTCCAAGTACTTACGAAAGAGTTTTTTCACGGTCCAGTCGCCATCGACCCACCGCACCCATTGGTTCGACCCGGACGTGTCGATCGAGACATTGCGGCACGCCCAACAGAGTTGAAGCGTTTCCCGAATCCAGGCGCACCCAAAGTGCGGGATAACGAACGTCACTTCCGGAAAGTCTTTCGCCACATTGTGCAGTTTGAGCGGGTTGATGTTCTCGTGCCAGCCGATGCCACCGCCACCACCCTGGATACCGAAATGCACCAGCACCGGGATATCCAGTTCGGCACACATCTCCCAGACCGGGTAAGCGGCTTCGTCTTCAATGGGACGGTCGAGCATGGGCGCCAGCAATTTATAGCCCTTCATGCCCAGTTCAGTAACGGCCCGTTTCAGCTCATCAGCCGCGTCATCGGCAAACGGATAATGATGGGCAAAGCCGATAAATTTATCCGGGTGCCGGGCAATCATGCTTGCCAGATGGTCGTTCCCACCACCAGTCACGAAGCCAACGGCGCGCAGTCCATAGCGGTCCACCTCATCCGCCCAACGGTCCGCCTGAGTCTCATCATCCGGTGGGTTACTTTCCGGCGGTTCAAAATCCCAGGCCAGTCGCCAGTCTCTGCTATAGGCCATCGACTGTTCGCGTGCGATTGCCGCCCGACGTTCGCCGCGCCGCCGCGCGTACTCTGCTCTGGGGTCTGGTGCCATCCCGGCAAACCAGGGCCTCTTGGTTGGAAAATGGGTGTGAAAGTCGATGATTTCGAGGTCCAGATACATGAGGAATCTCAGAATATATGAATAAAGATTTTTCTGATTATACCCACAGAATGAACACTCGCCCAATTTATTTCTGCCACTATTAATGGGGCTTTATTTTAGAAAAAGTCACTAATAACACGGTCAATCAGTGACCTTAATTTTCGTGTACCCGCATCAGCACTGTGTTACAATTAATCACGTGTTATCACTGTGGGAATACATCCTCATGAAACTCACCATAATCGGGGGTGGCAGTGTCCGAACCCCCCGCCTCATCCCTACACTGGTCCGTCGCACACAAAATCTTGGCCTGAAAGAACTCTGGTTGATGGATATTCAGCCCGAAAAGCTGGAACTCATTGGCGGTTTGTGCCGGGCAATGGCCGAAGAAGCTGGCGCGTCGTTCGAGATTATTCTAACCACCGATGCTCGCGAAGCGGTTACGGACGCCGATCATGTCATCACCTCTATTCGTCCTGGTTATGAACGGGGCCGGGCAGTTGATGAGCGAATCTGCTTTAGTCACGGCGTGCTTGGACAGGAGACAACCGGCGCAGCAGGTTTCGCCATGGCGATGCGCAGCGCACCGGCTATTCTCGACTATGCCCGCCTGGTGGATCAACTCGCAAAGCCGGGGGCCTGGGTCTTTAACTTCACCAATCCGGCTGGTCTCGTTGCACAGGTGCTGCACGATGCCGGAATCCAGCGAATAATCGGCATCTGCGACAGTGCCAACAAAGCCCAGCATGCGGTCAGCCGGTTCATGGAGATTCCCATGAGCCGCCTCCAGCACGAAGTCTACGGCCTGAATCATCTGTCCTGGACTCGCAGCGTCAAAATCGACGCAGAGCCGGATGGCAGCAACGGTGAAGAGGTTCTCCCACCGCTTCTGAAAGACCCCGCTTTTATCCAGAAAACCCACATGCAGATGTTCGCGCCCGGCCTGCGCGACTGGCAGGGGACCTTCATGAATGAGTATCTGCACTACTTCTATCACCGTGATGAAGTGCTGCATTCGTTGATGAACAAATCGGAATCGCGTGGCGAAGAAGTGCTGCGCCTCACCAGTGACATGCTTGAACAGCTTAAGCAAGCGGATACGATCGATCAGCGGTTGGCGATCTATCGCGACATCATGGACCGCCGCAGCAAGTCGTATATGGCCCACGCCCGCGGTGGCGCTGACCGTGTCCAGATGAAAGCGGTGGGCGATGACGACGAAGGCTATGCGGCTGTCGCACTGGGCTGCATCGAAGCCATTGCGACGGACAACCCGCGCTACACGGGCCTGAATGTGCCCAATAATGGCTCCATAAACGGTATGCGCGATGATGACATTATCGAGGTCGCCTGTTGGGTCAAAGGGGATGGGGTGCACCCTATTCAAGTTGGCGACATCCCCGACCACCAGTTGCAATTGATGCAGGATGTCAAGCAGTACGAGCGTTACGCGTCGCAGGCCATCCGTCAGAAATCACGTGCGCTGGCTGCTCAGGCTCTGACCGTTCACCCACTGGTCGGTTCCTATCCACTGGCCGAAAAACTTGTCGACGCATTTATTGACGCACACCAGGAGTGGGTTGGCGCGTGGACGTAGAACCGTACGACATTCTGATTCCCGGACATTATTTCTGCGACATTATTTTTAGCGGAATCCCGGGTTTTCCGACGCTCGGCACAGAGCTGTTTACCAAAGACCTGACCGTTATCCCGGGCGGCATCATGAACACGGTCGGGGCGCTGGCCCGGTTAAATACGCGCGTGGGCTGGCTCAGCACGCTCGGTAACGACTTTTTTAGCCAGTTCACTGCAAATACCGCCCGCGCAGAAGGCATCGATTTATCTCTAATGAAGTTTGTTGATCGCCCACTCAAGCGCGTTACCGTTGCCCTGTCCTACACGGATGATCGTGCTTTTGTGACGTATGTCGACCCGGTACCGGATTTATTACCACGTGTCTATGAAGCACTGGAAACGACACCTTTTCGCCATCTGCACTTCACAGGCTTGCATATCGTAGAGCAAATGCCGGATTTGATTCAGGCGTGCCACCAGCGCGGCATCCGCGTATCCATGGACTGCCAGCACCGGGAACAAACGCTGGACTCGCCACTGGTCAAATCGATTGTCTCCGGCCTGGATCTGTTCATGCCGAATGTCAGCGAGGCCCAACGCCTGACCGGCACCACATCGCTCGAAGCCGCCGCCGGCATCCTGCGTGAGCTGGTGCCCCACCTGATCATCAAGGATGGCCGCAATGGCGTACATGCCTGGGTCAACGGGCACTATGCCCATGCCCCCGCCATCAAAATTGAGCCGGTCGTCGATACGACCGGCGCGGGTGACGTATTTAATGCCGGATTTCTATCTGCATTTTTGGAAGGCAATGCGATCGAAACGTGCCTGCAATGGGGGAACATCGCAGGCGGGCTGTCGCTGCGGGGGCACGGTGGCTACTCGACATCACCAACACGCGAGGAGTTATTCACGTATCTTGAAACCTCATGAGTCTTCCGGAATAGACGGCCATCCATCGTCATCCCAGACCAGCAGCTGAATCCGCAGCGTCGGAATACTGTTGTAGGTTGTGTCATAGCTGTGGTAAACAATCCACGTTTCGTCACCTTCCTGAAGGATGGCATTATGCCCCGGCCCACGCCAGCGCGGTGTGGCAAAGGTGACTTGCGTGCCGCCACCGCGCAACATCGCCACACCTTCTCGATCAACATAAGGCCCAGTCACGGCGTCGGCCCGCCCCACCATGACCCGATACGTGCTGCCATAGCCCCGACAGCAAAAATCGAATGAAACAAACAGATAGTAATAATCGCCCCGGCGGATAAGAAAGGGTGCTTCGACCGAACCGGAATTTTCAGTTCGGGTTGCCAGATCATACAGCGTGGTATCGTCTGCCGACAGCATGCCCGTTGCATAATCCAGCCGACGCATTTTGATGCCGCTCCAAAAACTGCCGTACAGCAGCCACACAGAGCCATCTTCATCCATGAACAGATTTGCATCAATTGCGTTCCAATCGTCGCTGTGCTCAGATGCAATGACGAGTCCATGGTCGACCCACTGGTAATCGTCTGCGGCTGGGTCAAGGGTCGGCGTGGTCGCAAGGCCAATACGCGAGCGATTGCTGCCAAAGGTCGATATGGAATAGTACAGGTGATAGCGGTCATTAAAGTAGGAAATATCCGGCGCCCAGAATCCTTCCGTGCCGGGCACCTGTTCGACAGCCCAGGACGGCAAACGGTCGAAGACATCACCCCGCAGTTCCCAGTGAATGAGATCGGTTGATGTCCGAATGGGAATACCAGGCCCGGTGCAGAACAGATAATAGGTGCCGCCAGCCCTGATAATGCACGGATCATGGACCGGGCGAATATGACCGGTCAGGTCATCGTCCGGTTGAGGCAAAACGAGTGCATTACTGCCACCCCGATAACCGAGCAGCAGCAGGGTCGAACGCAGAAATTGCCGTCGGCTGAACCGCATGTTATTTCATGCCTGTGCCAGTCGAAGCGAGACCTTCCATCACCTGCCGCCGCAGGAACAGAAACAGGATAATGATCGGCAGCGTCGCCAGCGTGGAACCGGCCATCACCAGATCATAAGATTGCTGATACTGATTCACCAGCCGTGTGATGCCCACAGCCAGCGGCATATTCTCCGCCTGACGAAAGACAATCAGCGGCCACAGCAGATTGTTCCAGTATTCCAATGAGAACAGGATAAACAAGGTCGCGATGGCCGGGCGCGCATTGGGCAAAACGACCGTTAAAAATATCTGATACTCATTCGCCCCATCAACCCGCGCCGCATTCAGCATTTCATCATCAATGGACAGCATATACTGCCGGACAAAGAAAATGCCTATTGGCGAGGCGGCCAACGGGATAATCGCCCCCCAATACGTCTCGACCATGCCGAACTGAATAATCATCAAAAACAAGGACACAATCAACAGATGAAAGGGTATCATCTGGGAAACAAGAATCAGCATAAACAGCACATTCCGAAACCGGAACTTGAACTTCGCCAGCGCATAGCCGCCGGTGGTACACAGAAAGAGCGCCATCATCGCAAAGCCGCCCGTCTGCACAATCGAGTTGAGGATCCAGCGCCCAAACGGTTCTTCCGCAAACAGGTTGTGATAGCTGTCCAGCGATAGTTCAGATGGAAACAGCTCAAATGCATCAACAAAAATGCGCCCCTCAGGCCGCAACGAACTGATCACCATCCAGTACAGCGGGAAGATAAAAATAATGGCTAAAACGACAAAGAGCACGGTCAACACGATGCCGCTGAGCCGAAAACGCGACTTTGTGCCCAGCCGGGTTTCTTGAAGATATTCGGAAACTTGCTCTGCCATGACCCTTAACCCTCGCTCCGAAATACGCCAAAGAACCGAAACTGGATCAGCGAAAAGACGAAAATAATGGTCGCGAGAATCACGCCCATAGCCGCGGCGGTACCGAAGTTAAACGATGTGAATGCTGTGCGGTAGATAAGCAGAGCCATCGTCAGCGCGCCATCACCCGGGCCGCCCCCACCCGTATACAGGATGAACGGTTCGACAAACACCTGATACCCGCCAATAATACTGAGCACCACGACAAATAAGGTGGTCGGTCGAAGCAACGGCAGCGTAATACGCCAGAACATCTGAATGGGCGTCGCACCATCAATCGCCGCCGCTTCATACAGCTCTCGCGGAATGTTGACCAGGCCCGAATTAAAGTACAGGATATTGATGCCCGTCCAGCGCCAGGTTGCCACCAGAATGAGCGAAGGCAAGGCCAGCTCGGCAGTTTCCAGCCATCGCGGATGTGATATCCCCAAGGTCGAGGACAGGAACAGATTAAGAAAGCCATCTTCAGCCAGAATCAAACGAAAAACGGTTCCGGCCACAACCAGTGACGTGAGCGCCGGCAAGAAAATCAACGTTCTGAATAATGTGCTCTGCACCACCCGCCCGGAATCCAGCAGCACAGCCAGGACAAGCGGTAGTGGGATGAGGATCAGCAGGGTACCAACGGTGTAGACCGTTGTATTGGTCACCGCCTGATTAAACCTCACCAGTTGAAACACATTCTGGTAATTTGCCAGTCCCACCCATTCCTGGCTCTGAACACCCTGGAAATTCTGAAAGCTCATGATGACCGCCAGAATCACCGGGTAGACTTTGAATACCAGAAAGACAATCATGAATGGAGCGAGGAAGACAACGGGCACAACGCGCTTGTTGTGGATGATTGAGCTTATTGGGCTAAACAATTTTGTGCTACCTCAAATATATTAATTCTTATGAGATGCTTTGGAATGAAGGGGTGAAAGGCAGCGGACACCTTTTTCAAGATGTCCGCTTGCAAAATTCGGAGTTGATCAGCCACCCACGTCGGCACCCATCGCTTGCAGTTCAGCCATCGCTGCCGCAAGGACTTCCTCCGGTGGTTTCTGATTTTCAATCAGATCATAGAATCCGGTGGCGTTCATGATGGTTGCCACTTCCGGATAGAACGGCCCGGTATATTCCGGCGCGACATTGCCCAGCCCAGCCTTGATGTACGTAAAGGGTACTTCGCCGCTGAAGTCATCCATGGCGATCAGCAGAGCTTCATCGTCATAGACATCCACGCGCATCGGGTCGAAGCCCAGGTCTGTCCAGAGCGCGACATTCGCATCGTAGGTCAGCTTGGCAAACGCGAGGAACTCTTTGGCCAGTTCGACCTTGGATTCGTCGATCTGGTTGGTAATGACCGTACCGGTACCGCCACCCATAGTGGTCGTATAGCCGCCCTCTTCAAAGATCGGCATCGGGCGAACAACCTCGACGTCAGCCAGTTCGCTGCTCATGTTGTCCGGGAACCGAGTCATGTACCACTGCGGCATCCACAGTGACGCAATCCGCCCCTCGGTCAGGTCAAGGTAGTGATCCGGCGAGTGGTGGTTGCCGCCGGAAACAGCGCGGGCGATCCCGTGTTCGTAAACGAGGTCCTGCAAGAATTGCAGCGCTTCCACATTTTCCGGGCTATCCAGGATGATTTCGCCATCCGCATTGTAAACACCGCCACCCTTCATCAGCATCAATGGGTAGCCGGAGAAGACATCTGCGGTTTCAATGCTCGCCATATAGACATCTGGCGTGCCATCCCCATCAGTGTCCTGGGTGACTTTCTTACCAGCTTCGATATAGTCGTCCCATGTCACAATGCTGTCGACATCCACACCGGCGGCCTCGAGAATGGCCGTGTTGTAAAACATCACAAACGAACCCAGGTGATAGTCGATACCGTAGTTGTGCCCGTTGGCTGTGTAGGGCGCTAACCGCGATTCGATGATATCCCCCCGGTAAGGGTCAATAGCATCATCCAGCGGGATAAACTGAATGTCACCCTTGGTAAAGGTAGCAAATTTCTTAATCTCAACATCAGCCAGATCAGGCGCACCAACACCTACCAGCAGCGATGCCAGCAGATTATCGTGCATCTGGGTGTATTCGATTTGTTCGTAAGTAAGGTTAATCGGGCGATCCGGATTAGCTTCGTTCCAACGCTCCGCCTGATTCTGCATAAACAGGCCATGACGGTCCACGAATACCCATAAGGATAAATCGGTGGCATCCTGGGCGCTGACAACGCCGACACCCAACACTGCGATCAGTATCGAAACGATCAGCAGAAGAGAAATACGTTTATTCATTTGGTCCTCCAAAATTAACAAATAATTTCACTCGAGCGGGCAAACAAGCGCCGTTACCGAATGTGGCTCAAAGGTATAGGTCAGATGGCTCCTTTCTGCGGTGATGGCCGCGTCGGTTACACCTACCTGGTTAGGGTTATCAAACGAGTTCTCGGATTTGATATCGGGTCCGTTGACAACATAGGCTTGCACCGGCCCAGAGAAATATCCCGAATCAAGGGCTATCGTCGTTTCAAGCGCATCAGTCTGGCTGCGGTTAACCACGTAAAGCGACAGAGACTTCTTCTGCTCATCCAGCGTTGCCGACACATCCAACGTCCGTAATGCCGAATAATCGCCGCCGGAGAACGTATCGCCCTTCCAAAACACATCCAGTGCCACATTGCCGCAGGTGCGGCTGTAAATTTCAAATGGATGGAAAATCGTCTGCAAGAAAAGGCCGTCAGGGTTGGTAAAGATGGGGGCGATGACGTTGACGATCTGAGCGATGTTGGCCATCTTGACCATCTGAGCGTGGCGAATAAACGCATTAAAGTGCATCGCCACGACCAAGGCGTCTTCCAAGTTATAGATTTCTTCCAGATTATTCCGTTCTTCAGCCGTAGCCCCACGCGCGCGGTACCAGACATTCCATTCATCGACAGCAATCGCAATGGGTTTTTGGATTTTCTGCTGGAGCCGCATCGCCTTGATTAACCCTTCGAAGACCCCAATGCGTTCATCGAAGAACTCCGAGACGGTCATGTAGCGGGCGAAGTCATCCTCCCGGTTGCCGACATACCAGTGGATCGAGACATAATCGACATGATCCGGTGCTTCTTCGAGCAGCAGTTGGGTGCGTTCGACAAAGGGTTCGCTCCAGTTGGATGTCACCGACGCGATCAGTTTGATTGACGGGTCCGACCAGCGCATCACTTTGGCAAACTCTTTATACGCGCGCGCATATTCCGCAGGCGACTTGTAACCAATCTGCCACGTGCCATCAACTTCGTTGCCAATGCCCCAGTATTTCACCTCATGGGGGGCTTCAAAGCCGTGCTGTTTACGCAGCTTGACGAGAGCGGTGTCCTGCGTACCGTTGCAGTATTCAACCCAGTCATGGGCCTCGCGCATGTCGCCATCGCCGCAGTTCACCACAAAATATGGTTCTGTCTCGACCTTCCGGCAGAACTGAATGAATTCATTGGTGCCGAAGTGGTTCGGCTCCAGCGTATCCCAGGCCATGTCGATCCGAGTCTGGCGCTCTTCAAGCGGCCCCACACCATCCAGCCATCGATAACCGGAAACAAAATTTCCGCCGGGATAGCGAATAATCGGCATACGTAAACGCCGCAAAGCATCCAGTACGTCAGTCCGAAAGCCTTCATCATCGGCTAGCGGCGAACCGGGTTCGTAAATGCCACCGTAAAAGCAGCGCCCCAGATGTTCTGCAAATCCACCGAAGATATGCGGGTGAATGTTGCCCAAACGCCGGTCCAGATCGATTTTAATGTGATTCATTCTTGAATATCTCTTTGGCAATGAAACGGATAAGTTCAATTTTTCAGACGCGCTGTTTAATAAACACATTATAAGCAAATCTGGTTTCGTCTGCATGACAGGTGCAGCGAGGTATAGAATGGCCTGAAACCAATGCAATTTTTACGATTTCCAGTGACTCTATAGCGAGGATTCGATTTTGTCAAATTTTATAAACTAAATAATTCAAATTCTATTTATTAAACATAACAACAGAAAATGTGGATGAGCAGACATCCTGAAGTCTGCGATGACGTACAGCACAGTTGCGTATTTTGAGAAAATAGGGAATAGGTGCCGGATTATGTTTGCGGCGAAGATGTTTGGCTGAAATCAACAACATGCTGAATAAACACCAGCGTCGCCTGAAAGCCGGGTTCAGGTCCATCAGGGCGCCAATCCAATGCCGCCTCAATCAGTGGATGCCAGCGGGGATCCACATTTTTCAACGCCCAGCGCGCGGCCACAGGTTTTGAAACGACATGCCCCATCTGCAACGTATAGAGGATGCGACACATGGTGAGTACCCCGTAAGCCTGATACTCACCGGTTGTCAGCCGAAATGAATCCGTAAGCTGGGGCCGCCACCATTCATAGAGCGTCGCCTGCGCCGCTTGCCGCAGGGCGTCGGGCAGAACCGGGTCGATTAGTTCGGATGCCGGGATACCAAAAAGCGGAACTGCACGCTCACGAATGAGGTAACGCTGAATGATCCAATCCTGACCATGATGGTCCATGTCGAAACTGCCATCCATCCGCAGCGCAGGATGGGTTGTCAGGGCTGGATTGTAATATCGCAACTGGTCCTGCGGAATATAGGAGCCTTCCAGCCGCACAACCCACCGGTAACCCGGCGCGGCAAGCTGCTGATGCATCACTCGCAAAGCGTCTACCTGCTCAGCAGACAGTGGGCTGGCCGTTACTGCCAGAAAGTCGATATCGCTGGTATTCGGGTTAAAATCCCCGTATGCCAATGACCCATGCAAATACAATGCCACCAGTTGATCGCCTAGCAACGCCTGCAAACGCGCCGACAGGTCATCCAGCATAGCATTAATTTCAGGATAGGCTGTATACCCGGTTGGTTCTTCCATGACGCCCCGCTACGTCAACATGCCCCGGGCGCTGACGGTCCACACATTTTCGACAACATCATTCCGGATACCATAAAGCTGATTGTGCAAAAACAGGGTCGAATCCGTGTAGCCCACCACAAAATCAAACACATCACCAACCTTAATCTGAAGGTTTGGTTCAGACAGGGTGATGACGCCATGTTCGGCTGATGTCGAATACTTAACGATATGATCGATACCAATGGGCTTCGGTTGAGCGATCCAGGCAGGCAGTGCTTTGTAGCCAGCGTCAAACACCATACGATCGGGAGCGGGCCGACTGGTAACGATGGACCGGACAAACAGACATGGTGTAGTTTCCACCCCCCATCCGGAATAGGCCACATCACTGAAAATGGCTCCACCCGCTTGGATCTCAGTCATGTTTGGCAGGAAGGGCGTCACTTTATAGGTCCCACTACCGCCACCACTCACAATCGTAACCGGCAGTCCGGCAGCCTCGCAATCCGCTGCCATTTTGGTCAGCAGTTCGACCGCGCGTACAATTGCCCCATGTTTAACATCTGTCTCTTTATGGACAAGGGTATGCCCTTCCCATGCCATCAACCCCAGAAAGCGCAGTCCGCTCGCCGCGTGAACCTGCCGCGCCAATTCAACCACCGCTGGCCCAGGCTGCACGCCGGTCCGATTCATGCCCGTATCGACGTCAACAAGAACACCGATTTCGACCTGCTGCTCGGTCGCAGCCTGGCTCAGCGCGTTGACGTTCTCGGCGTTATCCACAGCCACCTTGATGTCCGCCGTACGAGCCAGCCGCACCAAACGCTCGATCTTGCGCGGTCCCACGACCTGATTGGCGACCAATATGTCAGTAATTCCCGCCGCTGCCATCACTTCCGCTTCACCGAGTTTGGCACAGGTCACGCCGATAGCCCCCGCATCCACCAGCATATGGGCCAGTTCGGGCACCTTCACCCCTTTGACATGCGGGCGCCAGTTCACCCCTGCACGCCGAAAATGCTCAACTAATAAAGCAATATTCCTTTCCAGTATATTGAGATCAACCCACAGCACGGGCGTATCGAGCTGTTCCTTTGCAAGCCCAACTTCGGTCATAAGTTTTTCCTGTATTTAAAAGCCCAGACAGCGCGAGGAGCAAAACGCAAGCCTGCAACGGCATCGAATAAATTACACAGCCTATTGTATCAAAACAGCGCCAAAAGGCGCAGGGTATGGCACATCAGCGAGGAAAAACTGAAATTGCAAAGCTTTGAAGTCTAGGCCTGCCACAAATCGAGCAAGGGACCGTACTCGCCATAAACAGGGTCGGTCGATGGCAGCGGCACCTGTTCGATGTTTCGAAGGACCTGTGGGCGTTCGTCAGGCTGACCTGTGCACAAGTCCCAGTCCTGACCGGCAGGATAGGCACCCACCACCTGCAAATCAGCAGATGAACCGCGATTGCAATGGCCCACCCCCGCCGGGATCACCACTACATCTCCGGTATACACGCGAAGGATCGGCCCGCGCTCGCCGCCAAACTGAACATCTGCCGAGCCACGAGCAATACCCAACACCTCATGCGCCGTGCTGTGGTAATGGTGGTAATCATAGATTCCGTTCACCCAGATGCCGCGCCAGTTTGCCTGGCTAAACCGCCGCCGGACGGCCGCCACCCCATCATCACCCACATCCACCACACCGGCATAAACAAGAAGTGGTAAGGTCGGACTATTGGGAATCCGACCATCATCCTCAAAGCGGAACTGCTGCACAAGCTGGTTGGTCGCACCTTGATCAGACATAGTTATTCGAGTGTCGAAACCTTCTGAAAACGCTCCGGGTCCAGATATTCGATGGTTGGAGACTGACCCGTGGCGTCAACCCAACCCGGTTTCTGATGCTGAACAATGTGCAGCGCATAGTCCAGATAATCGGCGAAGGTGGTCAGCGAGAGCAGCGCCTCACCTGTATTGTGATCAATCGCCACCACAATCTCGTCCTTCTTAAAGTTGTTCCGCACAAGATCCTGAACCACATAGCGCGCTTTTGGCAAGCTCGAATAGGTTGCCATCAGGGTTCGTCGTTCCATACCATACTGCCTTTCCAAAGTTCCCGAACAAAACTTCCTGGCTGATACAGCTACGATATGCAGGTTTATCAGTAATTGCGTAACCGATCCCGCTTCTCGCGCACCTGACGCTGGGCGGCATCAAGGGCACCCTGCAGGGTCTGCTGCAAATCACTTCCCTTTTCGGTGGCAGCAATGTTATTGGGGCGGGTATAAAGAACCACAGTCGCCTCAAATATGTAATTGGTTTCCGTATCCTGGGAGGGTTCGGTCAGGTTAACAGCAGCGCCGGTAATATCGCTGTGCCCCTTCGCGAGGTCTCGAATTTGCTCTTCGACCATAATGTATAAAGCCCGCTCGTCTTCACGGGCATCAGTCGAGTTATGTAGTTCAATCGGCAGTTCTGAAGTCATGTTTCCTCCTGTATAGCTATTTTATTACGCATCCATAGCAATAGCATGAGACAGGCAGTTAGAACCATCGTACGCCGATTGGCGCAGCACTTAGTGGGTCACCTGACCGATTATTGGCGTTCTTAATGACATAACCATACACACTCAGCTGATGACGGTTAACCCCAGGGCCGATACCAGCGCGATCACCGCACACCAGACGGCAGCGCCGACGATTAATGCGATGGTCAGGCGGCGAACGGGTACGCCCATTGTCAGGCCGATCAATGTCGCGATCTGCGAACCGACGGTGACGGGTGCCAGGAGAGCCAACCCAACGATGGCGTATCGATCCCACACCTTCCACAGCAGCTTGTCCGGGTTAGGCTCCAGCGAAATGTTAAACCGCTTGATGATGCGAGCGCGCAAGGGGACACCGGCCAGCGCAATCAGCAATACCCCAGCAGCATAAGCGGCCCAGGCTGTCACCGCTGCCACCACAGGCGATAGATTAAGCGCCATCCCTGCCGGAATAGCCCCGATGAACCAGAAAAAAGCCAGCCCGAAAACACTGATCATGGCCGGAATAAGTTCGATCATGACGTTAAGGCTTCCGCTAATTGGGTACAAGCAGTCAGGTTGAGCCAGTGTGCAAAGAAACCAATAGAGTCTTCGCGCAGCATTTCGCTGTACATACGCTGTGGGATGTTTCGAAAGAAAGTAACCGATATGACCGGCTCGCCCTCCAGTGGCTGACCGAAGGCCACCAGAGTCAAAACCCCACCAGAGTAGAATCCCAGCTTGGAACCAAACTCGATATAGTTGGCGTCAATAAACGCGCTCTCGCGCCACCGCAGACCTGTCCGCACAATGAACTTTATGCTGTCCGGTAACGGTCCATCGCTATCGTACACAGCCACCATGATCTTCAGAAAATCACCCACCGTGCCAACGGCGGTGTGCTGTTGCATGATCGCAGACTGAACATCCCATACGGGGAAAGAGCGACCCCGTTCTTCCCGGTAGGCAATTTCCTTTTGCCGCCAATCATCATTGATCATGTACAAATCCAGGTAATTTTCACCCTGCTCGCGCGACAGGTCTTCGATATCGGCCATCGTCGCCAGCCCCGTTTCATGATTGTTCATCAATAAGGGGATCATCGTCAGGGCGTGCGGGATGCTGGTATCTTCAATATCCAGCAGGCTAAAAAGGCTGTCCCAATTGATGGGGGCCATGCGGTCCAGCAAGTAGTCCGAAGCGGCGTTCGAGCTGTACTGAATCATCCCCTCAGAGGCAACATCCCATAGGCTGATTGACGACACATTATCCGGATAACGTTCCATAAAACGATCATGAGCGCCCCGGTCCGTTCGCGGCAGGTTATAACGGTTCAGATCAACGACGTTGACGGTTTCACCCATCGAGATCAGCCCCGCGTCCAGGCGCCGGGCATACTCGATAAAAATCAACAGTTTCGACACCGATGCCAGCGGGAACGGCTCACTGTTATAGATCACCGCTCTGGCCGAGTCGCCCAATGGCATACACGCCACACTGAAATCATCCGGCTGGTCGGCCACCTGTTCCCAGAACAGCGAAAGATCAGCCAGAATATCCGGTAATTCTTCCTGAGCAGCAGAAAACTGAACGCCAACAGACAAGACAATCAATAGAATAAGCCATCGCCACATAACAACATCCTGATCACATGCCAACGGAGATCAGTATTACATCTGATAACCCCTGCAATCAAGAGACTATTTGTTTGCGGGCAAAAGCGTTCAGGTATCCGGCATCTTGAAAGCTGGCAAGGTCCATCCCCAGCGAATGGCTGCCAGTCTGAGTCCCAAGGTGATCGCGACCGTCAAAACCGACGCCACGTCATGGGCTATGGGGCTGATCACAACAAAGACGACGGCTCCGCATAAAGACGCGGTCGCGTACAATTCGCTGCGCAGAATCAACGGAATCCGATCCGAGAGCAAATCGCGAATCATGCCCCCTGCCACGCTGGACACCACGCCCAGCATGACAGCAATGATCGGCTGCAAACCCTGATTAAGGACCAGATCAGTTGCAATCAATGTGAAGATGGCCAGCCCGAAAGCATCTGCCACCGATAGAATGCGGCGTGGCAGTTCATAAATGCGCGTGACGACAACTGTCAACAAAGCGGTAATGGAAACAACAATGATATAAACCGGGTTCAACACCCAGAACACGGGGGTGTTGCCCAGGATCATATCGCGCAGCGTGCCGCCGCCCAGCGCTGTCACCAGGGCAATGACCACGACGCCAAAAAGGTCCATCTGTTTTTCCCGCGCGACCAGTGCCCCGGTAATCGCAAAAACAGCCACGCCGAACAAATCCAGAAAATAAATCATCGCGTCCGTTCAACCCCTGAGCAAACCTGCCAGCGTATCGCCCATGATCAGGTCCATATCATCAGCGGCAATAAACCGGCAGTGGGTGCGGACAATTTCCAGCGCATGGCGATAATTGAACCACTGGCGCACAACGGGATAGTCCGACCCCCAGCATAAACGGCTCGCTCCATACCGCTGCACCAGCGCCCGCACCGTCGGTTGCATGTCCACCAGCGGATAGTCCCACCGGGGTGAGGCGGTGCCATAATAGAAGCCGGATACTTTGATAAACACATTGTCGCAGGCAGCGGTCTGTAACACTTCGGACAGCCCTTCCGGTTCGAGGACAGGTGGGTGCCCCATGTGGTGGATCAGAAAACGAAGCGCCGGAAACTGCCTGGCAACCTGCCGGATCGCGGATTGGTGCTGCGGGCGACAATGGATGCTGGCCAGCAGATGATGGGCGTGGGCACATTCAAGAAATGCCAGCCCCTCATCGCTCAGAAACCAGTCACCCGCGTCCGCTTCATCCGCCAGATAATGCGTAAAACCGGCTGGGTGCCACCGGTTGATGGCTTCCTGCAACCGGTCTGCCGCTCCGGGTGTGTGATAGCTGGCCTTCCATTTACTATCCACGTCAACCACGAACGAAAATGTATCCTCGTTTTGCCGGACCTGCCCGGCCACATAAGCGTTGTTATCCGGGTTATGATCTATCTCCGCGCAGACGATGAGCGCATGATCAACACCGTTCAGCTTCATTTCAAATGCCAGCTGCGCTGCGGTACCCCGTGATTCCAGGTCCGGCACAGCAGGTTGATATGGCCAGTATGCCCACGCATGGCAGTGTGAATCGATAATCATCTATTCCCCCTGCTTATTTGTGTACCCGCACATAGAGTCCGGCCCTTGCGGTGCCACTAACCGGTAGCGCCCTTCACGCTCCACACAGAACCGGTGGTATAGGTATTGCGCTCCGAAGCGAGAAACTCGATGACTTCTGCCACTTCCTCAGCGTCGGAATAGCGCCCAATCGCCACCGGCGGGTTCGCCAGAAATTCCTGCGAAAAACGGGGTACCACCATCTCGGTTAAGGCACGGCCCGGTTCCACCCCATTCACAAACACGCCCTGCCGTGGGTAAGCATTCCCTAATGCTGAGACAAATGACCAGATAGCGCCCTTAGATGTACCATACGGCACCACATGGGTCGCCCCCAGGCGCGCACCGGATGTGATCGTCACGCAGCGTCCCCAGCCCTGTTCCAGCATATGCGGGATCGCGGCCTGATGGGCGTAAAAGACACCATACACGTTAATCCGCATCACCCGGTCAAACATCTCGGCAGTTTGTTCCAGAAACGGCACCTCCTGCCCCAGTGTCCCCGCGCAGCACACCAGAATATCGAGCCGCCCAAACGCATCGACGGTTTGCTGCACCATGCTTTGTACAGCCGCTTCATCAGTTACATCGGTGCGGATGTAAAGCGCACGCTGGCCCAGTGCTTCGATCGCCGCAACTGTGTCGGCTCCGTGGTCATCCAGAACATCCGCAATGACAATATCGCGTCCTTCTTCAGCAATGCGCAACGCCGTGGCGCGTCCGATACCACGCGCCCCCCCGGTGATAATCGCCACTCGCCGTTCTTTCGGCGCCGCAAAACGTAAATTTGGCATTTCAATATCCTTATGGAAACCATGCAATGAATCTAAATTCACTCTATTCTAGCGACATCGGTGGCCTGTCCGCTGGCAATAGACTCATAAATGGCGTCAACAACCGCGATTGTCCCCAGATTGTCACGGCCAGAGGTCAGCGGTTCTTGACCGGACTCGATACATTCCACAAAATGACGCACCTCGCGCTGGAATGACTGTTGAGCATCTTCCCTGGGCAGGTTGAGTGGGGTCGGCCCCTCGCGATACGCGTCGATCACTTCACTATGCACGTGCCAGCCACCGACGTTGTGGATCATCCCCTGCGTGCCATAAAGGACTGTTAGCTCGCCGGTCGCTGTCGAAATTGGCGCATGACGTGCCGCAAAGGTAAAAAAGGCTTCACCCACCGCCCCGCCCACAAATTCCATCGAAATGGCCGCCACATCCTCACAGTCCATACCGGGGTTGAGACCCGAAATCTTCTGGAAGGCGGACACGCGGCGCACCTCACCCACCAGATAACGCAGCAGGTCGATTTTATGAATAGCTGTTGTACGGATCACACCGCCGCCCGACGTCGCTTTGGAAAATAGCCAGTGGCCCGGCGGGTAAATCCGGCTCAGAAGCTGGTTGCCGTCGATGCGCACCGCAAAGATGTCGCCGATAGCGCCCTGCTCCAGCAGCGCTTTGATATAGTCGTGCGCGGCTATGTATCGCTGATTCTGGGCAACCATAAAAACACGGCCCACGCGCGTGGCCGTATCCACCATTAAACGCGCCTCTGCCAGATTCATCGCCATCGGTTTTTCCAGCAGAACATGTTTGCCTGCCTCCAGCGCAGCCACCACCAGCGGCGCATGGAGGTGATGCGGCATGCAGATCGACACCGCATTTACAGCCTCATCGTCGATCACAGCCTGCCACTCAGGTAGCACCCGAACGTCCGGCTGATCAATCTGTCGGGCCAGGTCCGCAGCAGCTTCAACATTCGAATCACAGCAAGCAACGACCACCGCCCGATCAGGAAGTTGCAGATAGCCATCGGCATGACGGCGGCCCATCAACCCACAGCCAATGATACCGACTCGGATAGACATAGGGTTTCCTTAACGATTAAAAAACCAGATTGTATCGGCTTGTTGCGCCAAGCGGTAAGTCTGAAAATGCAGGAAACAAAAAAGACGCCGTCCACCCATGCAGACGACGCCTTGATGCCTTAGTCAGACTGTTGCTTGCTTACTGCAAAGCACCGCGACAGGCGACCGGCCACACCGTTTCGACCTGCTGCTGCCGCACACCAACCACCTCGTTAAACAGATTGGTCACCACGCAGCAGTGATTGGGAATAATGGTCACACGTTCGCCAATAGCTGGTTTGGCCGCACATTTCGAAAAATCAACGAGCCCATGCTCTTCGGACAACCCGGTGATGCAGGCATCCGGATATTCCAGTATGTACCCGTGCCCTTGCAAACCCAGCAAATCCGACGACAAGGTCTTGCTGCCAGCATCCAGAATACCTCGGTCCTCTGTTGGGCGGCTGACAACGGTGGCGACCACTTGAAACGCGCAGTCATCCAGCGCAATGGCGCCAGCATTCAACGTGTACCGGTCGCCAAAGATATACATCCCCGACCGATGCTCCGTCAGGCTTGGATGGGTGTGCGCCGACCACATCTGCGGCGTGCCCCCACCGCTGACCCGCTCAACCGCGATGCCATCCTCAGCCAGCAGGTGTCTGGTCTCAGCGGCAAATTTATCCATTGCCTCAGAGTTTGGATACGTCATCAGGCCACCAAAGTGCAAGCCCGGTGCCTGTTCTATGTGACGTGCCAGCTCAGCTGCTGCTGCCGGAGACTGAACCCCACAGCGGCCAAGGCCGGTATCACACTCGACCAGAACCGTTAGTTCAATGCCGGCCTCATCCGCCGCGTCCGACAGCCCCTTGACCGTGTAGTCCGAGTCAGCCGTCACACTCAGGTTGATCCGTTTCGCCAGCGCAACCAACCGTTCCAGCTTGGACGCGCCCATAATGTTGTACGGCAAGAAAATATCAGTCACACCTGCGTCTGCCATAATTTCGGCTTCACCGAGCTTCTGGCAGGTAATGCCAACCGCCCCTGCTGCAAGCTGCATCTGGGCGATTGCCGGAATTTTATGGGTCTTCATATGTGGGCGATTGGCAATGCCGTGCTCGTCCAAATATTGCTGGAAACGCTGGATATTCGCTTCCAGCTTGTCCAGATCGACAACGGCAACTGGCGTTTCGAGCAAATCCATGTGCATCTGCGTTTACTCCGATGTGTCACATTTTCGTTTGTATCAGTTCAGGCCCGCAGCTTTACGCTGTGCCTGCAAAGCCGAGTCATACTGTTCTTTCATGGCCGGGTCCATTTTCGCCCGCTCAGCAAAATAAACCTGCCCCATTACCCGACGCTGAGGATTGCTGGTGTTGGGACCGGCCAGATGGATCAGCCGTGAGTGATGAATGAGTACGTCGCCGCGTTTGACCGGGCACGTGCGTTCTTCACCAAATTCACTCAGATCAGCCGCCGCCAGGCCCTGGGAAAATCCGATCACCGACGAAGGTTTGTGCGGCAGGATGCCGACCTTGTGCGATCCCGCGACGTAGTGCAAGGCGCCGTTCTCTTCATCCACATCGTCCAGCGACACCCAGAACGTAATCGCTTCGTTCGGGACCAGACAGAAGTAGTAGCCATCCTGATGCGCGGGTGTGGCGTCCCCTTCCGGCGGCTTGTTAAAATATTGCAGGCTCTGGACCACAACCTCATCCTGAAGCAGCGCCTTGGCCAGTTTCGTGAATTTTGGCTGAGACCGCATTTCTTCGAAAAACGGGTCCAGCTGTAAACGGGAGATACGTTTCAGGGTTTCTGGCCGCTCGTAGTCGTCATACATGACTTCCGTTTTGGGCAGGGTTGGGGCAATATCCCGCACATACGAGTCGATATGACGCTCTGCTGCCAGACACTCCTCCTCTGTCAGAAAGCCTGAAATATGGATGTAGCCCTGTTCATCAAACAGATCACGATAGCGGTTATAGTCACTCATGTTCTATCTCCACGTGCTCATCATTTGCCGAAAAGGTTCAGTGGTATTATAATAGAACCAGTTGACAATGCAAATACTCATGGCAAAGGGCATTATGAGTCAATCTCACACAATCTTTGACTATGCACAGCAGTTTATTCCGGGCGGAGTCAGCAGCGCCAATCGTCTGGTTGACCCGAACATTTCGTTTACACGGGCCGAAGGCGCCTATATTTATGATGAGGATGGCAAGCAGTATATTGATTACCATGCTGCTTTCGGGCCGCCGGTGCTCGGTCACTGCCATCCTGATGTCAACCGGCGTGTCTATGAGGAATTATCCAGGCAGGATTTGATCGGCGTGGGCAGCAGCCAGCGCGAAGCCCAGCTTGCCGAAAAAATCGTGGGGCACATTCCCTGTGCCGAAAAAGTCATGTTCTGCAATTCGGGGTCAGAAGCCACGTATGCGGCTCTGCGGCTGGCACGCGCGGTCACCGGGCGACGTAAGATCGTCAAGTTCCAGGGTTGCTACCACGGCTGGCACGATGCGGTGCTCATGAATGTCATCAGCGCACCGGATAAAATCGGCCACAAAGACCCCATTTCGGCTGGCATGACACCAGAGGTAATCGACGATACGCTGGTGCTGCCCTTCAACGATGTAGAGGCAGTCAACGCAACCTTCGAAGAAGCAGGCGATACGCTGGCCGCGGTCATTCTGGAGCCAATTCCGCACAACATTGGTTGTGTTTTGCCGCGTCCGGAATTTTTACAGGCGCTGCGAGACCTGACCACCCGGCACGGTGTGGTGCTCATTTTTGATGAAGTCATCACCGGTTTCCGTCACGCGCTGGGCGGCTACCAGTCCATTGTCGGCATCACACCAGACCTGACCACCCTCGGCAAAGCCATCGCCAATGGTTACCCGCTGGCCGCCTTGTGCGGGCGCGAAGACCTGATGCAGCACTGCCGCCCCGGTGGGGATGTATTTTTCGCGGGCACGTTCAATGCGCATCCTGTAGGCATCGCCGCATCTCTGGCGACGGTCGAAATTCTGGAGCAGCCAACAAGCCACGAACACCTCTTTACGCTCGGCGAACGGATGCGTAATGGCCTGCGCGATATTTACGCCCGGCACGACATCGCCGCCACCGTCGCTGGCTTTGGCTCTGTATTTGTCTCCTACTTCATGGATGGCCCCGCCGATAATTTCACCGACCTGCTGCGCAACGATGTGGATATGTTCGTCTCGCACCGGCGCAAATTGATCGAGGAAGGCATCTACGAGCTGCCCGTTAACCTGAAGCGTAATCACATCAGCCTGGCACACACCGAAGCGGATGTGGACCGCACACTCGAAATCGTCGACAAAGTTCTATCCAATTAAGCTGGAGCAAACCCCATGATCATCGATGTCCATACCCACCCACCCCAATATCGCGGGGAAATACCGGAAGACAAAATTGTCTATAACGATGTCTGGCGTCCGGATCGTAGCGTCAAAGCGGTCTACAACTGGGATGACTTCCTCAAAGGCCAGAGCATAGCCGATAAGTCGATTACATTTAACATCGCCTGGAAGCCTTCCTCAGAAGCGAGTGGCGGTCTCGAGGCACGCCACAATGTTGGCGACCTGCCCGGCAACTTCAATGATGCTACGGCGGCCTTTGTAAGCACCTACCCCGATAAGCTTATCGGTTTTATGGCCCTGCATCCGCACGACCCCAATCTGCTCGACGAGTTCGAACGCTGCCGAGTCGACCTGGGCATGAAAGGGATCAAACTGGGCGCCAATTATCAGAACTTCGATCCACTGGAAACGCGCGCCCTCAAAATCTACGAGCTGGCCCAACGTTACGACATGCCCATTCTGTTCCATCAGGGGACATCGCCCGTTCGTATGGCGCCCATTACCTATTCGCACCCGTTGATCATGGACGAAGTGGCCATGCGCTATCCGGACCTGAAGATGATTCTGGCGCACATGGGGCATCCATGGACAGCGGATTGCTCGGTTGTTATCCGCAAACATCCCAACCTGTATGCCGACGTATCCGCATTGATTTATCGTCCCTGGGGCTTCTACGAAGCACTGACCCGCGCCACCGAATGGAAAGTGCTGGACAAACTGATGCTCGGCTCAGACTACCCGGTTACGACTGCGGAAGAGACAATTAACGCCCTGCGCAATGTCAACAGCATCGTGGAAGGCACCAATCTGCCACGGATCCCCGAAGACAAAATCGAGGAGATCATCCACCGCGATAGTCTCGCTCTGCTGGGTCTGGATTAAAACGGCGAGTCCTGCAACATATAATGCTGGCGCATGGCGTCCCGTACGGCAAACAGGTCACCATCTTTTAGCGCCGCAAGAATCGCTCGATGTTCAGCAATAATACGTTCTGGCGGAAGTCGCATCGCAATTGGGGCTTCCGCCACCGTCCTGCGGAACAGTTCTACGACAAGCGGCGCCATCTCTTCGATCACCGGGTTCTTGGATGCCTTCAACAGCACCAGATGAAAATCAATATCTTCCTTGATCGTACCCTTGCCTTCATTGCCTTTCGCCTCATGGCGTTCGATGATAGCTTCGAGGGCGTCTATTTCCTCAGGTGTGATGCGCTGCACGATCAAACCGGCAGCACCGATCTCCAGTGCGGCCCGTGCCTCGCGTAGCGCCTGAACCGTGACCACATTCGCATGACCACCGCTCATCCCGGACAAATTGGCAAGAGCTGCCTCACGGTCAAAATCCTCGACAAATGTGCCGCGTCCGATTTGTTTGGTGATAATCCCCTCAGCCGATAGCGCACTTAAGGCTTCGCGGACGATGTTGCGACTGACCGCCAGCATCTCACTCAGTTCACGTTCGCTGGGCAGTTGGCTCCCAGCCTCGATGCTTTCTTCCAGAATAAATCGTTTGATGGTTTCCGTCGCCTGACTGGTCAATGTGTCACGTGATACGGGTTTCAATAAAGCGCTCAAACTTCTTCCCTTCACAGTTGGTATTCAAACAGTCGTTCTTAGCTGGCAAGTAGCGTAATTCAGGGCCGCGGCATTTAATAATATATAACAGATTATTATCACAGGCAGGCCAACATGGTGTGTTTCAGTTGCATTGTACAAAAATCATTGGACACTTTTGATTGGTTCTACAATAGTACCAATATTCCCGGCAAAAGTCGCCTATTGGCTACAATATATCTGGCGATGCATAGTGAATCGAGGAAATAATGTCTGCTTCCACCCATGATTATACGGTTCCACCTGCTCCTGATGGCTGGACCGCCCTGAACAACCCACACTGGAACCAGATTGCACCCCTGTCTCCGTTCGTGCTGACGGATAACAGCCGTCAGGCAATCTACCAGACCACCACCTCTCTCTGCTACGACAATCAGGCACTGTATATTCACTTTCACTGCGAGGACCCGGATATCTGGGGGACGATGACCAAACGCGATGAGCCAATCTACAACGAGGAGGTCGTTGAGATTTTTCTGGCACCCGGCATCGAGAACCCCACCCACTATTACGAGTTTGAAATCAGCCCGGATGGCGTCCTGTTCGATGCCAAAATCGTCAATCCAGGGTCGGACCGGGGGCCAATTGAAGTCATCACCGAATGGGACTGTCCCGGCATCCAGTGGCAAACCAAGCGGCAGGACTCGGACAGTCAATGGTCAGCCGATGTGATCATCCCCTGGGAGGCAATCGCCCCTGCCGATTCCCGGCCTCATATCTGGCGTGCTAACTTTACGCGGATCGAACGCCCGCGAAAGGCAGAACCGGAGTTTAGCTGCTGGTCACCGACGCTGACGAATCCGGCAAATTTCCACAAGCCGACCGAGTTTGGCGTCCTGCGCTTCACGTAATGCCTGCGTAGGCAACAGATATCGTCATTACCTAACCTATCCAGCTCTGTACATATCTTAATCAGGCAAGAGCTGGATAGGCAGAATTCAATCCATCAGCCGGTCAAAGTGAGTAGAATCCGAGAACTTGACGACTTTAATTCGCCGGTGTGGACAGCAGTTGATCAAGTTCCTGGCCTGCTGTCTGGAGTATTTTGGCAAGGGCAAAATCGCCGCCCCAGGGCACCATCAAAGCCCCCATCTGGCGATAACGCGCCAGTTCCTCAATCGACCCCGCCGTTCTGGCCCATACTTTCCCATGCTGGCGGGCCGCTTCCGCAACCTGTTCAACCGCTTCGTCCAGGCTCATCGTCGCAGCCTCATCAATCGACAACCGCAGCCCCAGGTCCCCCGGACCCACAAACAACGCATCAATCCCCGGAACCGCCGCCACTTCGCCAGCATTGGCGACAGCTTCCGGTGTTTCGATCTGCGCGACTATAAATGTTTCGCGGTTCGCATCCTCAATGTAGGTGCTTCCCGGTCGCCAGGAGTCAATGCCATACTGACAATCCAGCCCGGCACCGTCGAGCCCTCGATTGCCAATGGGCGGGAACTTGACCGCTTCAACGATTTGCTGCGCAATCTCAGCCGTTGACGTAAAGGGGATCATCAAACCGGTAGCACCGTCTTCGAGATAGCGGTAAAGGCGTGTTCGCTGCAAAGTGGGTGGGCGCACCATGCAGTCGATGTCAAACATCTGGCACAGCGCCAGCAAATGCTGGACTTCCCGCTCATCCATGTTGCGATGCTCAAGATCAAGCCAGATGCCATCATAGCCATAGTGAGCAGCATACCGAACAAAAAAAGGCAAAACATGCCCCATGGAACAAAAACGAGCAAATTCACCACTGCGCCATTTTGCCAGTACCTTACTTTTTCTCATGCTTTGCATCTCCCCCGTTGGAATATCATGAAAGGACTTGCATATCTGGTACAATGGTACTTCAACTGGACCATTCGCACAACAAGCCAAACAAAAAGAGCTTGTGACCAATCAAGCCACAAGCTCTAGACAATGAAACAAGCTACAGAGCAGCTATTTCACTTCAGCAATCATCTCGATCTCAACAGCGAAATTGACCGGCACCGTCAGGCCAATGGCACTCCGGGCATGTTTGCCGGCTTCGCCAAACAATTCGAGCAGCATATCACTGCACCCATGAATGACATCCGGGGTCTGGTCAAAGTTGGGGGCGACATTCACCATGCCAAAAACCTTGACGATCTGCACCACATTGTCGAGGCTGCCGCCCGCCAGTGTCTTGATCGCGCTGAGGCAGTTCAGCGTCGCCAGTTGGGCCGCTTCATAGCCCTGCTCAATCGTTACGTCAGCGCCCACTTTGCCCTTGATTGCTTTATCACCCCAGGCGGAAACCTGCCCGGATGTGTAAATCAGATTGCCAGTGCGCACCGCGTGCATCAGCTTGCCGGCATTCAGGTCGCGCGTTTCAACGGCGTACCCCATCTCTTTCAGTTTAGCTTCAAATGACATACGAATCTCTCTTTTCAAGCGATTGGATAAATGCGTTGGCAGGCGATGTTAAACCGGGAAATTCTGCAACCGGAAATGCACCTGCATGGCTTCGCGCAGTTCAGCGATATCGCGGTTTTCCAGTGCGATCAGAATCCGTCGATGCTCCGCGATGATGCGGTCGGGGTTCCGGCGCATGGCAGACGGCCCTTCCACCAGCGTCTGGCGAAAGACCTCCATCACCAGCGGCGCCATATCCTGAATAACCTGATTCTTGGTGGCGTTCAACAGGCCAAGGTGAAAGTCGATGTCTTCCTTGACCGTGCTTTTGCCTTCGTGATGTTTTTGCTCATAGCTGGCAAGTAACGCCTTCAGGTTTTCAATTTCCTCATCGGTAATGCGCTGAACAATCAGCCCGACAGAACCGATCTCCAGAGCGACCCGCGCCTCGCGCAGGGCCTGGGGCGAAGCGCCGTTTTCACCGAGCGTTACCGGCAGCGAGGCGGTAATTTGATCCGGGTCTACATCGCCCACAAAATTACCGCGTCCCACTTCCTTAACGATGATTCCTTCAGAAACAAGGCCGCTCAGCGCTTCGCGAACAATGTTGCGGCTGACACTCAATGAGTCACTCAATTCACGCTCGCTGGGCAACCGAGCGCCGTTACCCAGATTTTCCTGAACAATAAACCGTTTGATCGTCTCTTTTACCTGGCGCGTGAGCGTATCGCGCGATACTGGCTTTAACAACTCGATTTCACCTCAAGGTCGATTTAAGACATACCCACCGTCTACTCGCAGGGATGTACCGGTGATATAGTCCGCATCATTACTGGCGAGAAACACGGCTGCCTTACCAATGTCGTCTGGTGTGCCGATGCGTCCCCAGGGAATGCGCGCACCACCAGCCTGTATCTGTTCTTCCGTACTGTAAACACGTTCGCCGGGCGTGTCGATCCACCCCGGGTTGATCACATTGACGTTAATCCGCTGCCCGGCCAACTCAGCAGCCACAGTCCGGGCCAGATGATTAATGGCAACCTTTGCCATATTATAGGCGGCACTGCCTGGAACGGGAAGTTCCTGATGGACCGAACCAATAAAAATAATCTTGCCCCGTGCGCCGACCTCCGGTGCCGGCTGCCGGACCATCTGCCGGGCGGCAAGCTGGCAGGTGTGAAACACGCCGAACTGGGCGACCTCAAGCGTCCGCTGCACATCCTCCCACGCCAGGTCCAGAAATGGCCCGCGTCGGCTGATAGCTGCATTGGCAACCGCAATATCCAGCCTGCCGAAATGGGCAACGGTCGCGTCAACCATATCAGACACAGCCTGCCGGTCAGAAACATCCCCGGTCAAAATCAACGCTTCCGCGCCTAACTTGCGGATTTCGTCAGCGGTCGCTTCTGCCGCTTCGAGGTTGCCCACGTCGTTGATGGCGATATGGGCACCCTCAGCCGCCAGGCAGCGGGCAACCCCGGCGCCAATCCCGCGGGCAGCCCCGGTAACAAGCGCGATCTTGCCTTCCAGACGCTTCATGCGCTATCCCTCAAAACCATAGAGCCGGGCAGCGTTGTGATAGAAAATATCCTCAACCTGCGAGTCACTCAGTTTCATGCGGTGGCACGCAAGGTTCAGGCTGCGTAACGACTCCAGGCCAATCATCACCGGTTCAAGCTGTGTGTGCTTTTCATTCAGGTTCATGTCATGCGCATAAAACCAATGAAACGAATCGCCAACCGCCACGCAGCGCCCACGAATATGGCTGACAGGGAAATCGCTGCCATACATCAGGCGATCATGTCCCATCGTCTCGATAATCGCTTCGAAAGCTCCCGCTTCAGTGACCGCCGAGGTGTCGAACCAGACATTCTTGAGGCCCGCCAGACTGCTGATCCCTTCAATCGTATGCCAGGGATTAAAGGCCCGCCCGGCATGTGCCAGTATGAGCCGCATATCAGGATATTGTTCGCAATAACGGCGGATGGTGGCCTGATTTTGCGGATCAGCCAGCGACCGTTCACGCACCATATGCAGGGTAATCGACAGCTTTTCTTCGTGCGCAATGCGAATATGCGCCTCTGGCAAATAGGCCTCGATTGGCGCTTGCCACGTTGGGTAATCCACATTCGCCAGCAGGTGATAACATTTCAACCCGACAAAACCACCGCGCCGCACTTCCTCGCGCACCTGCTCCGGGTCCATATCCGGCGTGATGATCATCTGCCCCAGATCAAGCGGCTGCCCTGCTGTTTCCTCGGCGACAAAGGCGTTATTGCCCTGCCAGTCACCCAGAAAGATCAACCCAAAGAACAGCCCGCCAACGGTGTCTGCGCCGGTGTGAATCGCCTTGATGTAATCATAGAACGCAGACACACCCACCTCTGCCGGGGTACTGGCATACGTGTCGGGCACCTCATTAAAGTGGCGATGGGCGAACAAGTGCGCGTGGGCATCAAAGATACGATCCGGCAGGAAGGGGCGGACATAGCGGTCAGCAAAATCTTGCTCGACCTCATTCAATGCATATTCAATCATTTGTTCCCCCAGGCTGTATTGAGCAAACGCAGCCAGTTCCCATGAAAGATGGCGGCGATATCATCAGCAGAATAGCCGCGCTTTTCCAGCAGCGGAATAAGATTTTGCAAATCAGCAATGGTGTCCAGATCATGCGGTGATTGTTCACGCCCAAAGCCACCATCCAGGTCCGTACCAATGGCGGCGTGGCGCGTATTCCCGGCAAGCTGGCAAACATGGTCCATATGATCAACTACCATATCCATCGAGACGAGGCGGTTATCCGCCGTATCTGGCGACCATCCGGGATACAGCATCCAGTCATCAAACGCAGCCCCAATCACACCATCCCGTTCGATAATCGCCCGCAGTTGATCGTCGCTGAACTGCCGCTGATGGGGCACCAGCGCCCGGCAATTCTGATGGCTCGCCAGCACGGGCCCATCATACAGTTCAAGGGCTTGCCAGAAGGACTGGTCAGACAAATGTGTCAGATCGAGCAGCACGCCGACACGCTGCATCTCGCGCACCAGTTCGCGCCCAATATCCGTCAGGCCCAGTTCGGTGCCGGTGCCACCAGCATAGCGGCCCGGCCCATAGTGCGTCGGCCCCAGCAGCCGCAACCCGGCTTCATACCACGCTTCCAGATCGTCCGGCTTGAGGATCGGGTCCGCCCCTTCCATGCTGATCACGAACCCTAGCGGCACGTCATCCGCGATGCTGTCACCTGTCCATTGGGCGACATGTTCGGCCAGCGCGGCAGCATCTGTGATGATGCGGATCACCCCCTGACTTTCCAACGCCCGGTAGTAGGCCAGCTGGCCTTGCGCCACGCCATAAGCCTGTGCGGGGGTTGCGTAGTCAATGTGCGGCACTGTGCGCCCGGTCGACCGCGCCAGCACAGTCGCAATCGAAAGCCCAATCTGGCCCTGGCGCATTTCCGGAAAAGCGACGGTGTTTTGCGCCCGCCCCTTACCCGGCATGCCACCTTCGAGCGTGCGGATCGTGTTTACCGATAATTGCAGGTCGCGGTTCCACTGAAGGGCGTTCCACGACAAATCAAGATGTGCATCAATAATCAACATGAGTTATGCATCCTGCCATTCGAAGATCACACCGAGCATCGACTTTTCGCGCCGGTAGGCCATTTCGTAGGCCTCGACCATTTGCGAGTAATGGAAACGATGCGTAATCAGGCTGCTGGGGTGCAGTTTGCCATCCGCCATCAGATCAAGCACATGCTCTGCTGCCCGGTCCGCCGAGAAACGATCCTCGGTTTCACCTGTTACGCTGTTCTTCGGATAAAGATAGCCCGCTGCGCCACTGACAGCAATCAGCGAAATACCTCTGGTGTAAAAACGTTCCATCGACAGCGGGTTAAAATCCAGTGCGTCCTCGCCCCGCCCCAGCAAGCTGACAATCGACACCCGTCCATTTGGTCGAACAATATCCAGCGCCGTGCGATAGGCAGGCCAGGGATTGGCGGTCAGGATCACCAGATCAATACCAGCACCGCGCGTAAAGGTATCGAGCTTCAATGCCAGATCCGGGTCGTTCGACAGCAAACCGGCATGTGCGCCCATCTGTGCCGCCATGTCCAGCCGCACCGGACTGTTCGCCAGCGCCACCACGCGCGCACCAAACAGCGGTCCCAGCGCCACCGCGCCCAAACCCAGCACGCCAACACCGACCACCGCCACGTTTTCACCGGGCTGGAAAAAAGCCTTGCGGTAACACAGCGAGCTGAGGGCATAGAGATGCGCATAAACGGCGTCTTCCGGTTCGACACCTTCCGGCACGCGCGCCAGACTGCCGCTTTCTTTCATGACATATTCGGACTGATGCGGCTGCCGGGTGACAATCCGGTCCCCCACCTGCACCCGCTTCACCGCGCTGCCTACAGCCAGGACTTCCCCCAGGTTGCTATCCCCAACCCAGCGCGGATAACCCGGCGCACCCGGAACCTGTTCCGCACCTTCGTAATTGCCGCGGTCCGTGCCGATCTTGAAAGCGCTGATAATCGTCTTGACGTGTATCTCATCCGGTGCCAGTTGGCTGACATTCAGTGATTGTTCTTCGATCCGCAGGTCACGCGGCCCATGCAGTATGGCAATTTTCATGCGGGCAAGACTCCTGTTGGATTATTAAACTCGGCGGTTGAATCAAAGGGATAAAGTTTGCGGCCCAGACGGTGAAATGGCAAGTTGCCAAAGTCGTGGACACTCGGCTCTGCTACGACGTAGATCACACCGGCCCAGGGTTCGAAAGCGGCGCGGAAATGAGCGGTTGATTTGACAGCGATGTACTGCATCTGTTGTGGGTCGAGCAGCATACTGCGGGCAAAGGCGGTATCAAATGGCTGCTCGCGCACCGATACCAGCAGCACATGTACCCCGCCCTGACGAATATGCGCGGATAACCCCATACGGCCATGCAACCCGGCAAACATGGGGCCATCGTAGTCAAATTCGCCGGCCTCGGACAGCGCAATCACTTCGGCATCCATCGCCACCGGCTCGCCTTGTAAGGGGGATGCTTTCGCCCCGACCAGCAGGGATACCTGTGCCCCAACCCCGGCATCATGACAAATCCGCGCCGCTTCCGGGTCCACAATGTAGAGCACACAGGCATCCTGCAAATCCGCTTCCAGAAATGTCCGAAGAATGCCGGTGCTATCACCGGGGGACCCACCGCCAGGGTTGTCGCGCATGTCGGCCAGAATAACCGGATACTGCCCTGCTTGCTCGGCCAGCGCCAGGGCTTCTCTGGCAGAAGGCAGCTCGAAATACCAGTCTTCACGCCGGTTCCATACCCAGGCGGCCAGTTCCTCGGCGTAATTCTGTGCCTGTTCCAGATTCTGGTCGGTCACAACAATAATGGAAGACCCCATATCCGGCACATCCGCCAGAAAATAGCCAACACTGATTGAAGCGGTCACCACCCCGGGGCGTGATTCGATGTCATGCAGATAGTCAATCGCATCACGCATGGGCACATGTGCCGTCACCTGATTCATACCCCAGATCAACGGCAGCGGATAAAACGCCATCGTCGGCTTCAGACCGTCGTACAGCATCCGGCGCAGAATATCCACACACTCGCGGCCTCGTTCGGCCATATCCACTTCGGGGTACGTTTCGCGGACGACCAGCGCATCCGCCAGCCGCACCATCTGCGGCGACACATTGGAGTGTATGTCCAGAGTCACCAGCAGCGGCACCTTCGGCCCGATCACCTGCCGCACCGCCTCCAGAATATGCCCTTCCGGGTCATCAATCTGCTGTGTACCAAGACCGGCAACCATCGAGCCATGCAGGTAAAGCAGCACGCCATCCAGCGGCAGCGCATCACGCAGTCTCTGAATCAGCTCATCAAGTGCTGCATCAAAATCTTCGCGGGAAAGTGGCCCAGCGGGGTGTGCTTCGGCGCACAAGAGGGGCACCAGTTCAAAATCTTGGCTGGCTTCAATGAAACCGCCAACCGGGGTATTCGTCCCTGTAAATGTCGAGAGGACTTCATCCCCTCTTGCGTAAAAACGATCCCATGTAGCAGGAACCGGGGTAAATGTGCTGGTTTCATGACAGATACTGCCGACAGCGATTCGCATCATATTCCCCTCACAGCTTATTCAAGGATAGAACGTTATGGGATACCCCAGTAGCCAGGGTTCAGGAGCTTTTCTTCTTCAATCCGCATTGCCGTCAACGGTTGCAGCAAATCATCCGGCAGCACACCCACCGCCGCCGCGTCGAGCGCGACGTCAAGTTCATGCTGCCTGATCACACCAACAAGCGCCGTCGAGACATCAGGATTCGACAACACAAAACGCAGCGCCGCCTGTGCCGGGTCAATACCAAACTGGCCAGTCAGCTGCCGATACTGGCGCGACAACTGGCGCAAAGCATCGAGATGATCCGGCAAGTCCTCGGCACGATCAGTAAGCACGCCCTTCAAATAGACCGACCGCACGATCATGCCTACACCGCGTGCCTGTGCCAGCGGGAAAATCTCATCGGCCATCCGCTGGTCGAGCACGTTGTAAGCCACCTGAAGGGCTTCGGCACCTTGCTCGATGGCCAGTCGGGGCGCGTCACTGCCATAGGTCGAGGCACCGATACTGCGTGTCAGGCCTTCAGCTTTCACAGTGGCCAGCATATCCAGCGCTTCGCCACCATCCAGCAGCTCGACCGGGGCGCTGTGCAGCATCAGCAAATCCACGTAATCGGTTTGCAGCAGCTTCAGGCTCTCACGAATCGACGTGTGAATGCGCTCGCGCAAAGCAGCCCCGCGCAATGGCTTAGCCTGCGCGTCGAAGCAGTTCACTTTCGTCGTGACAATCGCTTGTTCACGCCGTCCGCGCAGCGCCTCGCCAACGACGGCTTCACTATCCCCGTAGGCGCGGGCTGTATCGAGAAAGTTGATGCCGGAATCCAGTGCCCGATGAATCAGAGCAACCGATTCGGACCGTTGCGGCGGCGGTGCACCCGTCGTCGAACCGGCGGCAATGCCATAATTCAATCCCAGCCCGACAGTCCCCAACGACAGGCTGGAGATTTGCAGGCCTGTGCGCCCTAACTGGCGAAGTTCCATATCGTTTATGCCTTCATCGGAATATCAGCAATTTCGGCGAAGGGCGACTCATCCAACGCTTGCCGCAGGCGATCTTCTTCTTCTGGCGTCAGGCCGCGCAGCGGGCCGCGTGGCACACCACAATCAATGCCCATGCGCTTCAGAACAGACTTAACCGCAGACAGCGTTGGCACGGTCAGCAGGGCATTGATGACCTGATTGGCCTGGAATTGCAGCTTCTGCGCCGTTTCAATATCGCCCTGCTGCCAGGCGCGATAGAGTTTAAGGAACTGCCCTGGCATGATGTTGTAGGTCGTACCAATCGCACCGGTTGCCCCCATCAATAGCGCGGGCAGACACATTTCATCCGGACCGGATATAACGGTGAAGTCCCGACCCTGGGCCACTTCAATGATATTGCGCATTTCATAGAGGTTGTGCGAGGTATATTTGACGCCGGTCACATTGTCGATTTCCATCAACTCGGCAAATGTCTTGGCTGTCAGCGTGACGCCGGTCGCGTGCGGGATATAGTAGAGCCATGTGGGTACGCCGTTCGCTGCCTTTGCGATCTGCCGGTAGTGTTCCTTAATACCTGCCAGATCAGCGTTGACGTAGATTGGCGGAATGGCTGCGACAGCCGCTGCCCCTGCCGACGCCGCGTGCGCTGCCAGATCCGCCGCTGTGCGGGTGGATACCGCCCCAACGTGAGCGATCACGGGTACACGTCCATTCACTTCGTCAAGAGTCACCTCAAGGACTGCGCGCCGTTCTTCAGGTTCGAGCAGCAAGCCTTCGCCCGTCCCTCCGGTCACATAAAACCCATCAACTTCAGTGGAAAGCAGGAACTGAACAAGCTCACGGCAGGCTGTGGGATTGAAATTGCCCTTCGAATCGAACGGAGTGATTAACGCTGGTATGATTCCCTGAAATTTAGTCATGGTTTTTTGGTCACTTTTTTTTGCATTACTGGTTCAGTTATAGTACCATTATACCTAACTTGATGGCCGAAAGGAAAGGGGGGATATAGAAAAAAATCGATGAACCTCTTAACCAGTTTCTTGTCGGATTCATCTATGAACCATAGAAGGGATGTATCAATGAAAAAACACCGCCTGGCTCTTATTTTTGTGGTGTTGCTGCTGGCCAGCCTGCTGCCTGTCTCTGCACAGGACAATCTGGCAGAAGAACAGGTCGTGACTGCGATCATGGAATCTGCTGTCAGCACACTCCATCCGAGCGCGGTGGGTGGTGCCCAGCGCGACTGGACCCGTGTGACCTTCGCCGCACCATTCGTTCGCACACCTTCGGGTGAACTGGAACCCTGGTTGGCCACAGGTTACGAAGTCAGCGACGACGGTATGGAATACACCATCACCCTTGATCCTGACGCCATGTTCTCTGATGGCACGCCCATCACCGCCACATCACTTAAGGAAGCGTGGGAATGGGGCATCAAAGCAGAAAACCTGCCGGGCTGGGGTGGTCTGATGACGATCTTCCAGCCGATTGTGGGCATTCCCGAAGTCAGCTCTGGCGAATCGGATGATGCAGAAGGTCTGGTAGTTGTTGATGACCACACACTGACCATCGTCCTTTCACGCCCGGTCATCGGCTTTCAGGATGCACTGGGCAGCTACATGACAGGCATTGTCAAAGCCGACGATGACCTGGACAATCCGGATTACTGGCGCAACCCGACCACCGCTGGTCCCTATGTGCTGACCTGGAACCCGGACACCAACGAACTGGACATGACACAGAACCCGAACTGGTGGGGTGATCCTGTTACCGTCGAAGAAATCCACTACCGCCTGATCCCCGACGCCCAGACCAAGCTGATCGCCTACGAAAATGACGAAGTCGCGATCTTCAAGGACACGGGCACACTGCTCAACCAGATTTCGGAATCGTACCCGGAACAAATGGTCCCGATCCCAGGGCTTGGTTTCTTCTTCCTGGCCGTGAGCAACAATGTAGAGCCAACCACCGATGTGCATCTGCGTCGTGCGCTGCTTTACGCAATCGACCACGAACAGGTCATTGGCGCGCTGTTCCCGAATCACCCGGTCGTCAGCACAATCGTTCAAAGCTCGACCACCTGCTACAACGCTGATCTGGTTATCCCCTATGACCCGGCACTGGCGCAGGAAGAACTCGCCATGTCCGAATATGGCAGTGCAGAAAATGTACCGCCTGTTCAGGTCTATTTCTACACCAGCATTGATTTCTGGGGCCGCATTCTGACTGCCTACCAGCAGCAGTGGCAGGAAAACCTGGGGATCGAAGTGCAGCTTAACGGCGTGGACACCTACGATGATGCGATTGGTAACGTTTATCGCTTCAGCGGTGGCCCAACCATCAACGATCCGTCCGACATTCTGACCCGCTTTGCAGCCGCTGATGGCAGCTATGCCGCCGTCGCCAACTACACCCCACCGGCAGAACTGTCCGCCATGATCGAAGAAGCCAATGCGCTGCCTGCGGATGACGAAGGCCGATGCGCCCTGTACCAGGCAGTCGAAGAACAGCTGATCATCGAAGAAGCTGCGATCTGGCCGCAGATTGGTGTTCCTTATAACTGGATGGTGAAACCCTACATTCAGGGCTTTGAAACCAGCCTGAATCAGGACATCAACTGGGAAGACATCGTCGTTCTGGCACACTAATCCATCTACAAATCGGGGTATCCCAACCGGGGTACCCCACCCTATCGAACAATTACTGGAATCAGAAGCATGACGACTTACACAATCCGCCGCCTGCTCCACCTGATCCCGACTCTGCTTGGCGTGATCATCATCACGTTTACTCTAGGGTTCTATGGGCCTGGCGACCCATTAAAATATCAATTGGGCGAACAAATCCCACCAGACCCGCAGCAGCTGGCACGCCTGCGAGAACTCTACGGCCTGGATCGTCCCTATCATGAACAGCTGATCAGCTATGTTGGGGGCTTACTCCAGGGGGACATGGGCACCTCCATATCGGTCCAGTCCCGGCGCCCGGTGCGCGACATGCTCGGAACCGGATTGGGCGTCTCTATGCAGCTAGGCGGGGCCGCGGCTATCCTGATCTTCGCAATCGGCGTACCGCTGGGGATGCTGGCTGCCTACCGCCACAACTCCATCCTGGACTATGTAATCGTCTCATTCTCAGCCATGCTGCCCACTGTACCGGTATTTGTGCTGGCACCGCTGTTGTTGATCCTGCTGGTGCTTCAGCTTAAAGTGCTGCCCTACTCGTTCGGGTGGGAAGGTCTGTTCGACCCGCGCGCCGTCCTGCCATTGTTCATTCTGGTTATTGGGCCATTGCTGGGCATCGTCCGCCAGACACGCAGCGCCGTTCTGGAAGCGTTACCACAGGATTATGTACGTACAGCCCAGGCCAAAGGTCTGAACGATTGGCGCGTGATGACGCGTCACATCCTCAAAAACGCACTGGCGCCGGTCGTCACCAGTATGGGTTTTGTCGTCGCCAGCCTGCTGACCGGTTCGCTGTTCATCGAAAGCATCTTTGGTATTCCGGGGTTCGGCAACCTTATTTATGACGGTTTGCGCTCCTTCGATTACCCGCTCATCCTGGGAACCACGCTGGTCGCGTCTTTCATCATCATGTTTTCAAACTTTGTTGTGGACCTGTTGTACCCCGTGCTCGATCCGCGCGTGCGGCTGGGTTAAGTGGAGGAAATTGTTATGTCAGCTACCGCAATGGGGAAAGTCACTACCCTGGCTACACCACCCCAGAAACCGCGCAGTCTGTGGGGAGATGCGTTTCGACGGTTGATCCGCAATCGAATGTCAATGTTCTCGTTGGTAATCGTCGTACTGGTGCTGGTCATTGCCATCTTTGGCCCGGCGCTGTCGCCCTATGACTACACCAAGCAGGATATCTTCAACACAAGCCAGCCCCCTAGTGCTGAACACTGGCTGGGCACCGATGAACTGGGTCGAGACATCCTCAGCCGCCTGATGTGGGGCGCACGCACGGCCCTGGCCGTCGCGCTCATCAGCCAGGGCATCAGCTATGGTGTCGGGGCACTGCTGGGCGCCATATCGGCCTACAGTGGCACATGGCTGGATTCGTTTATCATGCGCATGGCCGATATTTTCATGTCCTTCCCGCATCTGCTGCTGGCCGTCTTTGTCAGCGCGACCATCCGCCGGCCCATTGCCGATGGAGCCTATGAGATTTACCAGCAAACGGGCATCGAAATTTTCCGCAATACCGTCATGCTCGATTACCTCATCGTTTTTGGGGCGCTGGCGCTGGCAAGCTGGCCCTGGGCCGCCCGCCTGATTCGCGGCCAGATATTGTCGCTGCGTGAAGAAGATTATGTCCTCGCCGCCAGAGCTTTCGGCGCGACCCGCTGGCAGATCATCCGCTGGCACCTGATGCCTAATGCGGTTGGACCGATCATCGTCGCCTTTACGGCTGGCTTCGGTGGCGCCATGCTCGCCGAATCATCACTCAGCTATCTCGGTGTTGGCATCCGCCCGCCCGGTGCAAGCTGGGGCTCGATGATTAACGAAAGCCTGGTCGGCTGGCGAATGCACCCGCATTTGGTTGCCATGCCCGGCATTGTGCTGGCAATCTGCGTATTTGCCTTCAATATGTTTGGCGACGGTCTCAACGACGCTCTTAACCCTCGCAGTTCCAAAGGATAACATCCATGCGTGATGTCTCTCAATCAGTCGCCCTTTATGAACGCGCAGGCGATTTGATCCCCGGCTGGACGCAACTGATCAGTCGTCGGGCTGATCAGTTTGCCAACGGAGTCAGCCCGGTTTACGCCCAGCGCGCCAAAGGCTCACACTTCATCGATATTGATGAAAACGAATATATCGATTGGGTAAATGCCGTCGGCGCGATCATCCTCGGCCACGCAGATGACGTGGTTGATGCGGCAGTGGTCGACCAGATCAGCCGGGGCAGTCTGTACACGCTCAACAGCCCGCTGGAAATCGAACTGGCGGAGCTGCTGGCCGATACCATCCCCAGCGCCGAAATGGTGCGGTACACCAAAGGCGGTGGTGAAGCCTGCGCGGTAGCGGCCCGCATTGCACGCGGAACCACCGGACGCGACATCATCCTGTTCTGTGGCTATCACGGCTGGCACGACTGGTATCAGGCGGCCAATTATCTCGTGGACCCGGAAAGTGGAGAGTTCCCCTTTGCCGGGATCGAACCGATTGGGGTACCCCGCGCACTGGCCGGCACAGCCCTGCCCTTTTCCTATGGCAACCTGCCCATGCTCGAATCCCTGTTTGAAGAACATGCCGGTCAGGTCGCCGCCATCATGATGGAGCCGCTGCGTACCGAACTGCCTCCGCCCGGTTATCTGGAAGCGGTTCGTGACCTGGCCCATAAACATGGCGCACTATTGATCTTCGATGAAGTGTCTTCCGGCTGGCGCTTGTCGGTTGGCGGAGCACAGGCCTATGTCGGCGTCACCCCGGACATGACGGTTGTCGCCAAAGCCATGTCGAACGGCTACCCGATGGGCGCAGTCGTCGGGTCACGCGCAGCCATGGAACCAGCCAAGCGCATGTTTATCTCCAGCTCCTATTGGAGCGACAATATCGGCCTTGTCGCCTCGCTGGCCACCATCCATGAGCTGAAACGCCGCGACTCAGAACGCCGCTTTCAGGAGATTGGCGAAGCCCTGCGCACTGCCCTCAACAACGCCATCGACGAATCCGGACTGACTGGCAAATGTGTCGGGCTGCACACCAACCCCACCGTCAGCCTGCAACTGCCGGATGAAACGCTGCGACCCAAAGTCAATACGCTGTTCATCCAGGAAATGGCAAAACGCGGCATCCACACCTACATGAGTTTTAAGGCCACCCTCGCCCATACCGAAGAAGATATCCGGCTCACCGCACAGGCCACGCTGGAATCACTTATGGTTATCCGCAATGGGCTGGAATCCGGTGACATGGACTCCCTTTTAAGTGTTGACATTAAAAAAGAACCATTCCGCAGATTGGTCAAATAATATGCCTCCCCAACTTCGCATTGCAGAACAGGGTATCCTCAGCCGGGGCGTCCCCGGTACAGATCGCGCCATGCTAATCAATGCAAACGTGACGGCACTGAGCGACGGCACCCTGCTGGCAACAGCCCGTGCAGGTACCAACAAAGATGCCGCTGACGAGATGGTTGAGTTATATCGCTCGACCGATGGGGGCCGAACATGGAGCGAACCGGAAAGGCCCTTCCCGGCGGCGCGTGTCGATGGTCAGCAAAGTTCGCTGCGAGTAGCCTATATCAGCGAAACCGAGCCGGGGCGGTTGCTGGCAGTTTCGATGTGGATCGACCGCGAAACCTATGGCAGCAAACCGTTTTTCGACCCCAATACCGAAGGCTGCCTGCCGATGGGCATCTATATCGCCGAGTCCAGCGATGTCGGGCACACGTGGACCGACTGGCGACACATCCCCATGCCCGAATTTATCGGCCCGCCCAGCCTGACAGACCGCCTCATTCAACTGCCGGATGAACACAACACACTTATTCTCAGCATCGAAACCAATAAACACTATGAAGACGCCAGCCAGTGGTTCCAGCGGGTGGTTTTCTTCCACTCCACAGACGGCGGGCAAACGTGGGGCGAACCATTCGATGCCGGTTACGACCCCAGCGGACGCATTTTCAATTGGGATCAACGCGTCGGCATGACACCGGGCGGTGATGTCGTCACTTTTAACTGGACTTATGACACCCAATCACAGCAGTACCTGAACATTCATCGCCGTGTGAGCACGGATGGGGGTCACTCATTTACGCAGGCGGAAGACCTCGGCTTTGCCGATCAGCCATCACATCCGGCCATCTTCCCTGACGGAACCACTGTGCTGGCCTGGGTTGACCGCTATGGCTCGCAATCTATCCGCGCACGCCTCGCACCAGCAGCCGACGGTATTTTTGATCCGGTAACGGAAATCGTCGTTTATGACCATCAGCAAGCCGCCCGTAAAGACATCTCGACCGGTGAAATGCTTGTCGAAATGGGCCGCTGGACGTTTGGTCTCCCGTTCTGCGAAGCCCTGCCGGATGGAGATGTCCTTGTCCTTTACTACGCTGGCGACAGCACACACCTCGATATTCACTGGGCACGCCTCAGCATTCATCCCTGACCCTTCAGAAAGGCAGTCTCAACATGAAAGCAATCCTGTTTCTTGACAACTGGCTGATTGAACGAACTGATTGTGTCGACCGCCAGTGGTATAAACCAAAATACGTGAAGCAACTGATTGAAGATTTTCACCCGGAAACACTGGGCTATGGGGGGTATCTATCCGCCTTTTATGATGAAAATCTGGGCAAATATGTTATGTATCTGGCCGTTTATCCGCCGGAAGCCGACCCCGGCACATTCGTACTGCGCCTGGAAACGGATGACCCGTACGAGTGGCCGACGCCCACTTACGATGTCGATGCCAAACCCGCGTGGAAAGGGTTCAAAGATGTGGTTGTCGACCAGAATGGCGAGCGTTTCTGGCCGCTGGTCACGCGTTCGCTGGCAGATACACCGCTGGCAGACCTGGGCTATATTGCGACCTGCATCCCATCCGTAAACACGGACCGCAACAGCTATGCCGCTTTTTCTGATGACGGCCTGCATTTTGCCATTGACTATGACAACCCCTGGCATCACTCCCGCAGTGATACCTGGAGCGGGGTCACCTGGAACAAGAATGAGCAGCTCTTTCAGATTTCAACACGCCCCATGAATGTGGACCGCCGGGTGGCATTTGTCACCACGCCAGACTTCAAGACCTTCTCCCCGGTGCGCACCGTCTTGCAGCCGGATGCGATGGATCGCATCGGAGCCGAAATTTACAGTATGCCAGTCCTCCCCTATGAGGATCTGTTTCTTGGCCTGCCGCATATGTTCATTCCGGATACCCTCGAAACACGCCGCTACCGCATGGGGGGCCGCACCGAAACGGAACTCGCCTATAGTTACAACGGATTCAACTGGTACCGCACCAAGCGCGAGCCCTTTGTCGGCATTCAGGAATATGGCCAGCAAGGCGGCGGACAGGTTTACGTGCAGGAGATGATCCGCACGAACGAAGATAAGCTGCTGTTCATCGCCAGCGCCTCGAAGGGAGAACACTTCTCCTACAAGGACATGCAGGCAATGGACATGAGCACTGCCGGGTTCTTCGCCCCGCTGCTCTACGAAATGCGGCTCGATGGCTTCTGCTCGATGAAAACATGGAGCCGTGATGGCTGGCTGCGCACCCGCACCATCATTCCCAAAGATGGCAACCTGCGTTTGAACGTTCGTACCACCGCCCACACCGGCATCAAAGTTCAGGTGCTGGATGGCGAAACAGCAGAGCCAATCCCCGGTTACACACTGGAAGAAGCAGAACTCATCACCGGTGATCATCTCTTTGCAGCGCCACGCTGGAAGGAACACAGCGACATTTCCGCACTGGTTGATCGCCCAATCCGGCTCGAATTCCAGATGCGCGAAGCCGAGATTTTCGCCATTCGCCTGGACTGCCAGGTTTATATCGGGCGCAACCCGGCAGATACACTCTGAGGTGATCCATGCAATTGGCTGATATTCGCAATCTGCTGCAATCACCAGATGACTACGCCTATTTCCAGACCGGGGGCTTTTCCCCCAAGCCGCAGCCCGTCATCGACGAAGTGGTTCGCTGGATGCAGTTTCAGGCGCGCGGCCCTGCCCTCATGGAAGTCTTCGAGCCGGTGAGCAAGATGCTGGAAGATGTACGGGCCGAAGCAGCCGCGTCGATCAATGCCACCCCCGATGAGATCATGCTGAACGAGAACACGACTATCGGCATCAATGTGGTGGCGACCGGGTTCGACTGGCAGCCGGGTGACATCGTCATCCTCAGCGATCATGAGCATCCCGGTAATCGCATCCCCTGGTACAACCTTGTCCAACAACGGGGCATTCAGCTGCGTTTTCTGTCGATGACCAATGACGAGGCCGAACTACTCGGTGAACTTGATACTTTCCTCGCGGAAAACCCGCGTCTCATCGCCATCAGTCATGTATCGCGCCGGTCCGGTTTGCGCCTGCCCGCAAAAGCGATTGTACAACGTGCACACGAACATGGCGTACCCGTCCTGCTGGATGGTGCGCAGGCCTTCGGCGCAGTGCCCGTCGATGTGCGCGATCTCGACTGCGACTTCTACACCTTCAGCGGGCATAAATACATCATGGGGCCGCAGGCAACCGGCGGCTTCTATGTCCGCAAAGACCGTCTTGTAGCACTGGTTCCGAGTTGGGTTGGCTCCCATTCGCAAAAAGAAATGGACATGCACGGCAAACTGACGCTGCTGGATTCGGCACGCCGGTTTGAATTCGGCACACGCAACCTGGCGGATCAGGCCGGTTTCGGCTATGCCCTGCGCATGTGGCGTGAGATCGGCTGGGCAAATGTCTTTGACTGGCTGGAAGCCTATACGGACCAGATCAAGCAGGCGCTGCTGACTATTCCGGGGCTGGTGCTGGAAACCCCACTGGCTTACGCGCAGTCATCCGGCACCGTTGTCTTTCATATTCCCGGTCTGGCCGCCAGCGATATTTCCCGAATCCTGCTCGAAGAAGATCGTGTCCTGGTATCCACGCTGGAATTCAACCCGCAGAGTATTCGCATTTCGACCCACGTCTTCAACAATGAAGCCGATTGCGACCGTCTCATCAACGGTATCCGGCGGATTGCCGAACGACAAAAGGAGGTGCTATGAGCATCGCCATCGTCGGTGGTGGTGTCATCGGCCTCAGCGCTGCCTATCATCTGGCGCGCAAAGGCACGAAAGACATCATCGTCCTGGAAAAAGGCAGCGTCGGCAGTGGTTCCAGTACACGTGCCGCCGGGATCATTACCGGGCACCTGTGGTCAGAAACTGGCGTCCGTGCCCGCAAGATCAGCTTGCAGCGATACCGGGAACTTTCGGATGAGCTGGATGGTTATACGTTTCAGACACCCGGCACGCTCAACATGTTTGATGAAACCAGCTGGCCGGAACGCGCAGCCCTGTTACCTCTTTATGATCGCCTCGAAGTTCCCTATGAAATACTGGACGCAGCAGAAATCGCCAATCGCTGGCCCGCTCTGATGACCAAAGACCGGCCTGACCTGGTTGGCCTCTTTGACCCACTGGGTGGCTACAGCGAACCGCATCGTTATGTGCCGGCGCTGGCGGCCAAAGCTCGTGAACTCGGCGTCGACATCCGCGAAGGGCAGATAGTCACCGGCTTCGAGCGCAGCGGCAACCGCTTCACCGGTGTACTGACGAAAGACGGTCTTGTCACCGCCGACGTCACTATCACCGCCACGCACATCTGGACCAATCATCTGCTGCAAACTGCCGGTTACCAGCTTCCGATGCGCGCCATCGTCCATCAGCGTTACGTCACCGAGCCGCTGCCAACGGCGCCAGACCTGCCTGTTGTGAACGCCAACCCGTTTGGCGCGTACTTCCGTCCCGCCGAAGGAGGGGCCATACTGGCTGGCTATGAAACGCCAGAGCCAGCGCTCTATCCGGTCCCCTCCCTTGAGTTTGATATGACCGCCGTTGAAACGCCAGCAGTCTACCGTGAGCGACTAAAAGCCAACCTGGAACCGCTGCTGCCCGTCCTGAAAAACACAACATGGGCCACAGAGCGCGTCGGCTTGCTGTCGTTCTCCGGTGATGAGGAACCCATCTTGGGCGAACTGGCCCCCGGCCTGATCGTTGCCGGCAGTTTTCATTCCGGCGGATTCGCCTATAACCCGGTAGCCGGTCTGCTGCTGGCCGAACTGGCTTTGGGACAAGCGACCAGCATCAACATCGACACGTTCGCCCCCACCCGGTTTTCATCGGGCGACACAAACAAACACACCCGTACGTCGCACGTTCAGCGACGCCATTAATCACTTACCAGTCAATTTTGGGAAAGGTACTCCATGACTTATTACGTCGGCAGCAATAAGCAGGTGTTCATCAATTGGGACCTGATCGAACCGGGCTATGGCGTTGCCTGGAAAGGTGAACGCCCCACCAGCCGCGAAATGCCCTATGGCATCCAGCTGCGGGTTAAACCGCCCCGACTGGATAAAACGCCCATCATTCAGTCCGATCGCCCCTGGGAAACCTTCATCAACTGCTATGCCACCATGTTCGAAGACGACGGCATCTACCGGCTCTACTACGAAAGTTACTATCGCGAGCCGAGCGACGAGCCGAGTGATCTGACGGCGATGCTCTCTTATGCCGAGTCAACCGATGGGGTCAACTGGGTAAAGCCAGAGTTGGGTCAGGTCGAATTTAAGGGGTCGACAGCCAATAACATCGTTTATGCGCTGGATGTCTCACGCGGGCGCGGGTCGCATGGCGGCACGGTCTTCAAAGACCCCTCCGCTCCGCCGGAAGAACGTTACAAGCTCATCCACATGGGCCGCGAAAACGGCGTGATGCGCGTATTCGGTGCGACTTCGCCGGATGGCATCCGCTGGACAGCCATCGAGAAACACCTGATCGACAACTACATGAGCGATACACAAACGATCGTGCGTTACGACGCGGACAAAGGCAAATATGTCGGCTACTTCCGGGCGTGGCGCGGTTACGAAGCGGGTAAATGGCATGGCCGCCGCGCCATTGCCTATGCAGAAACCGAGGATTTCCGCAACTGGCCGCGACCAGAGATCATTGTTGAACCCAACCTGAGTGATGCGCCAGAAGTCGATATTTATACCAACGGCTATTCCCTCTGGCCCGGAACCAACAATGCGCATCTGATGTTCCCGGCCTTTTATCAGCGCACCTACGACGTCACCCAGACCCTGATGTACACCAGCCGCGACGGCATCCATTGGGACCGTCCGCAGCATGAACCCATCATCCCGGCTGGCGAACCCGGCACCGGCTGGGAAGGCGGCGTCTATGCGGGCTGCGGGTTGGTCAGCCTGAATCCCGGCGAGGTATCGCTGCTGGTCGGCCCGAAATGGCACACCCACAACGAAGGCCATTATCCGGAAGGCCGTCCGGAACCGCCGCCCGATCGCGGTCATCTGGCGCTTGCCACCTGGCGGCAGGATGGCTTTATGGCACTCGAAGCGGAATCGCTCGGCAGTTTCACCACAGCGCCGATGGTCTTTGAAGGCAGCCAGCTGAAGCTGAACGCATGGACCCGGTTTGGCGGTGAAATCCGCGTGGAAGTCATCGACCCCGAGGCCGATGTCTATTCCGTCATTGATGTTGGCAACGAATACCTGGACTTCAACAGCAACTCGAATGCCGCCGAGGGCTATACGCTCAACGACTGCGAACCATTCACAGGCGATTCGCTCGAACACATCGTCAAGTGGAATGGCACCGCTGATTTATCACAGTGGGCAGGTCAACCGATCCGGCTGCGTTTCTGGATGCGCCGCGCCCGGCTGTTTTCCTTGCAGTTTGTATAAGCAGTTTGCTGCCCTCGCCAACGGTTGCGGCGGGGGCAGTATCGATCACTGCTGTTTGTCACGCAGCGCCAGCAGGCGCTCCACATCCGATGCCTGCTGGCGCACCGCTGCGACATAATCCAGCGTTTGCCATTGACAATCGCGCAGCAGCCATTGTCCATCGACCATCACGTCGCTGACATGCTGACCATTCACGCTGTAAACCAACGCCGTAAATGGATCATTGGTGGGCAGCGGGGTCCAGCCGGTAGCGGCCCGGTCGAGCAGGATCATGTCAGCCTTTTTGCCGGCTTCCAGTGAGCCAATTTCAGCTTCCAGGCCGAGTGCTTTGGCGCCACCAGCAGTTGCCATCGCCAGCACCTCACGGGCAGGCAGCGCACCGGGACGCTTTTCGCGGTAGCTGGCAAGCTTGGCAAGTGTACGCATTTCGATAAACAGGTCGTAGTCATTGTTATTGCACACATTATCGGTTCCAACTGCCACATTGATCCCAGCCTCGCGCATGCCAACCACCGGCGCTGCTTCTGCACCGGCACGCATACAGGCGCTGGCACACGCCACCGCGCTGAAATCATGCTGCGCCAGCACAGGCCAGTCCTCAGACGGAATCGTAATCGCATGGGCCGCCAGAATCGGCGCTTCCAACATGCCCATTCGCGACATCTGCGTCACGGCGCTGACACCGTACTGCTGCTGCGTAAAGGCATCCTCTTCACCGGTCGTCGCGATATGAATATGCATGCCGGTATCATACTTGGCGGCAATCACGCGCTCAGCCTGCATCATCTCTGGCGAGTTATCGACAAAAAAGGCGTGCGGGCCAACCCACCCTTTCAATCGCCCACTCGCATCACCGCCGATTTCTTCGAGGAAGCCTTCCAGATTTTGCAGTTCACGGTCCCGCGCCACCGGGTCGCCCAGTTCGACAATCCCATAAGCAATGGCCGCACGCATCCCACTCCGCTGCACAACCGGCAGAATCTGGTCCGTGAAAAAATACTGGTCAGCAAAGGTCGTGGTGCCGGTACGGATCATCTCGGCACAGGCAATGGTGACAGCTGCGGGCACCATATCGGGCGTCATCACAGCTTCCAGCGACCGGATCGCCGTCAACCAGCCATCCAGAGTGAGCAGCGATATCCCCTCCGCCAACCCGCGAAACAGAGTCATGGGGGTGTGCGTGTGCGCATTCACCAGGCCCGGCATCAGCAATTTACCGGAACAATCAATTCGTTCGTCAAACCCACTTGCTGGCGCTGTCGCTACATCACCCACCTCGACAATCCGGTCATCCTCAACCAGCACATAGCCCCGGTCGAAAATTTGATCCGCATCGCCGAGGCACAGCACCAGCGCATCATGGAGAAGCGTCGTCGTCATTTACAGTCCAACCCTTATGCAACATGCCGTAAATCACGTCATCATACCGCTTCGGCACCATCAAACCAACCATATACTCACAGGGAGAACAGGGCGATTCGTTGTGCAAATAGACGAAATCGTTATGAGTAACCGATATACGGGCAAAATACGCAGAATTTTATGGTCAATTTTTTGCAAACTATCCGAAGGCTGATAATCTTTATGTTGATTCCGCACAATCTGCGACAGAAATTGTAAGCGGGTTTGTGTAAAGAACTAAGCCTCTCGGTATGGTTTAATTCTTGAGTCGTTTTCTCTTTTCGTAATGGGGGTTCTATGAACAAGAAGTTGCTCACCTTAATTCTATTCATTACCATTTTTGCCGGTGCTGTCCAACTGGTTATGGCCCAGGATGACAGTGTAGAAGATGAATGTCTGGCAGAAGGCAGTATGGCAACAGAAGAAGCTGTCGAAGCAGCAGACAACAGCGATGTCAGCTTCCACATCATTCTGCCCAATGCCCGTGGCGACCGATCCTTCATCGACTCGGCAGCCGCTGGCGCAGAGCGTGCCATCGCCGAACTCGGCGTTGAGGGTTTCATCGTAGAAACCGCCGGTGTTCAGGAACATGACGCCGCCGTGCGCCGTGCTGTCCAGGAAGAACCAAATCTGGTTATCACCATTGCGGTTGATGCCGCCATTGTTGAGGAAATCGTCGACGAATTCCCCGACCAGATGTTTGCTGCCCAGGAATCCTTCTTCCCGGTGCCGCCGGAATACGACAACCTGGCCTACTTCACCATCAACACACATGAAAACAGCTACCTTGCCGGTATCGCCGCCGGGATGCTGTCGCGCACCGGTAAAGTCGGCGTCGTCGGCGGGGGCGATTTCCCCGGCATCAATCAGTTCGTCTATGGCTACGAAGAAGGCGTTGTGGCTGCCTGCCCGGACTGCGAAGTTGTGGTCAGCTACATTGGCGGCTCGAACCCCTTCAGCGACCCGGTTCGCGCAAAGGAAATCGCGCTGGGCATGTATGAAGATGATGTCGACATCATCTATCAGGTCGCAGGCCGCAGTGGTGAAGGCGTGCTGGAAGCCGCGTCCGAAACCGGCAATTTCGCCATTGGCGTCGACAGCAACCAGGATGACACCTACCCCGGCACGGTCATCGTCTCGGCGATGAAGCGGGTCGACAATGCGGTGTTCTCGTTTGTCGAATCAGTTGTCAACGACAGCTTCACCACTGGTGAGACCGTCGGTGGTATGGCCGAAGGCTTTGCTGGCCTGAGCTGGGATGTGGGGGTTTGCTCTCGCACCTTTGACGAATATGGCCCAGAAGATATGGTCGAGAAACTGCCGGAAGTGCGCGCCGCCATCGCGACCGCCCGTGAACAAATTCTCGCTGGCGAGATCGAAGTCCGCAACGCGCTTGCCGAAGCGAGCTAACCACCGTTACACCCGTTTTCTCACGTGGGCAGATCATTGGGTCTGCCCATGTCCCCTAGTCGGAGAAGGCTTATGACAACCGCCGTTGAGATGCGAAATATCAGTAAATACTTCGCATCATCAAGAACGCTGGCAACTGACAACGTGGATTTCGAAGTCCAACAGGGCGAGGTTCACGCCCTCGTGGGGGAGAATGGTGCAGGCAAAACCACCCTCATGAACATTCTCTACGGACTTATCCCGCCAGACTCCGGCGAAATACTCATCCATGGCAAACCGGCCCGCATTACCCATCCGGACGACGCCATTCGTCTCGGCATCGGCATGGTACACCAGCATTTTAAGCTGGTCCCCTCGTTCACGATTGCCGAAAACATCATGCTTGGCATTGAGCCGAACCAGGCCGGGTTTATCGACAGCCGTGCCGAATCTGAGGCGGTCCGCCAGTTGGCAGAAAGTTTTGGTCTGCCCGTTGACCCCAACTTGCAGGTGCAGGATATATCGGTCGGGATGCAGCAGCGCGTCGAAATTCTGAAAACGCTTCAACGCAATGCGCGTATTCTCATTCTGGACGAACCGACTGCCGTGCTCACGCCACAAGAGGTTCACGAGCTTTACAGTGTTATCCGCCGTCTGGCTAACGAAGGCCGGGCCGTGATCCTGATCACACACAAGCTGCCCGAAGTGAAGGCGGTGGCCGACCGCCTGACGGTGATGCGGCGCGGACGCGTGGTCAGCAAAGATGAAGTGAATAGTGTCACGGTGGCCGACATCGCCAGCAAGATGGTCGGGCGCGAGGTCATCCTGAAAGTCGAGAAGCAAGCCGCCCAACCCGCCGAAGTCGTTCTTTCGGTTGAGAATTTGCTGGTCGCAGACAACAGCGGCCTGCCCGCCGTGCTGGGTGCCAGCCTCGAAGTCCGCGCCGGTGAAATCGTCGGCATTGCGGGCGTCAGCGGCAATGGGCAGACAGAACTGGTCGAAGCAATCGCCGGGCTGCGCGCCATCGATGGCGGAGCGGTTCATTTACTGGGCGAGGATATTACGCACCAGTCGGTACGCAACCGGCGCACCGCCGGTATGGCCCATATCCCGGAAGACCGCATGTCGACCGGGCTGAACCTGCAAACCAACCTTGACGAAAACGTGATTGTCACGGTTTATGACAAGCCACCCTATGCGGAACGGGGCTTCCTGCAGCGACAGCCTATCCGCAATCTGGCCAAGAAACTGGTCGACAGGTTCAGCATTAAATCCGCACGAGTGGGTGAGGAGATTAGAACCCTCTCTGGCGGCAATCTCCAGAAGATCGTCCTGGGGCGCGAGTTGAACGGCGCGCCACGCTTTATCATCGCCAACCAACCCACGCGCGGTGTCGATGTGGGCAGCATCGAGTTTGTACACCAGACGCTGGTGGAAGCCCGTGACGCGGGTGCCGCGATTTTGCTGGTTTCGGTGGAACTGGATGAAATTCTGGCCCTCAGCGATCGTATCGCCGTGATGTACGAGGGGCAGATCACCGCCGTATTTGATCCGGACACAGCCACAGAAGAAACGCTTGGCATCGCCATGGCTGGCGGAACGATTGGCGAACTGGAGAGCGCAGCGATCACAGAGGTAAAGGTATCATGAATCGGTTCCAGTCCGCCCTCGAAAATCTATCGATCCCCGTGTTCGCAATCTTGCTTGGGCTGCTGGTCAGTGCGTTTTTCATCGCGCCAGCTGGTCTCAGCCCCATTGATCCCTACCCCCGCCTGTTCTGTGAGGGGTTTGGACCGCGCGGTTGCGATACATTTGGCGACCTACTGGTGGTTGATATTGAGAACGAAGACACAGGCGCCATCGAACATCACATTGGCTTGTTTTACGGCGATAGAGGTCATTCGCTGGCAATCGTGCTGGAACAGGCAACCCCCCTCATTTTAACGGCGCTGGCAGCCACAGTTGCTTTCAAGGCGGGCATGTTCAGCATTGGCATGGATGGTCAGTTTGCGCTGGGTGCTGTGGTCGCGGTTTTCATCGGCTACTGGCTGCCAGCACAGGTCTATGGCGTTTTCGGCATCGAAGACCCGGATACGCTTTCCGGCCCGTTGTGGTGGGTCATGCACCTGACCATGCCAACCATTGCCATCGGGGCGGCAATGATCGTTGGCGCAGTCTATTCATGGGTTGCAGGCATTCTTAAAGTCAAGCTGAACGTCAACGAGTTGATCAGCACCATTATTCTGAACGCCATTGCGGTGCAGTTCGTGACGTATCTCATTAATGGGCCCATGCGTGCAGATATGAACAACATCGCCCGTACCGAGCGCATTGACGACACCGCCTGGCTGGTCCCGTTTACGCGCGGCATCTTGGCCGACGTCGACTGGTTCAGCGGGTCACGGCTTGGGATTGGCATTGTATTGGCGCTGCTGGCGGGCTTGTTCGTGTGGTTTTATCTGTGGCGGTCAACCGCAGGCTATGAACAACGTATGACCCAGGGGGCCAGATTATTTGCCGGATTTGGCGGCATTAACACCGGGCGTGCCGTGCTGCGGGCCATGTTGATCAGCGGTGCCCTCAGCGGGTTGGCCGGTGCCATTCAGGTTTTGGGGGTCGAACGTCGCATTGTTGATGGTTTTGTTCTGAGCGGGACCGGTTTCGACGGCGTGCTCGTCGCTATCCTCGCGCGTGAATCTGTCGTTGGGCTTTTCCTGGTCGCGGTCGTCTTTTCTGGTCTGCAACTGGGGTCCATTAATCTTCAGTTTGGCAATATCCCGCGCCAGCTTGGTGGCATCATCATTGCGCTGACAATTCTGTTTACCGCGATGGAAGACTTCTTCCGCAGGACCATTACGCGGCTTCAAATTCGCATGAAATCCGTCGGCAGCAAAAACAGCAGCCTTGTCGATACCCCCGCTTCAGGAGGCGATTAACGTGCTACAGTGGATTGCTAAAAACCAGCGCCCGATACAAATCGGACTGGCTGTCGGGGGTGTTATCCTGGTCATTATTCTGCTGGCATTTCTGCCTGCCTCCGTTATTCAGAGCAGCATTCGCCTGTCGACACCCTTCGTGCTGGGGTCATTGGCAGCTCTGCTTGCCAGCCGGGCCGGTGTCCTTAACCTTGCCATCGAGGGAAAAATGCTGCTGGGCGCGTTTATCGCAGTCGTCGCGGTGTATCGTCCCGGTTTGCCCCCTGGTGAGCCTAGCATAGACCCATTATGGGGTGTGCTGGCGGCATCTTTGTCCGGCGGCGTCCTCGGCATTATCTTTGCCGTGCTCTACCTCCGCATACGAATCAACCTGATCATCCTGGCGCTGGCGCTGAACCTGTTTGTCGCCGAAGGCACCGTCTACTTCATGCGCGTCTGGTTTAATTCCTTTGGCACGCTGGCAGACCCCAGCATCAACGGACTGCCGACGATTGAAATCCCGATCATTGACGACGTCCCGGTAATCGGGAGTTTGCTCAGCGGCTATAACATCATTGTCTATCTGGGTTGGGTGCTGGTGTTCGTCATCTGGCTCATCATGTACCGTACCCGCTTTGGCCGCCATATTCGTGCCGTTGGCGAGAACAAGGAAGCTGCCGAAAGCGTTGGCATCAATGTCACCCGTGTCCAAATCTTCGCGCTGACCATCAGTGGTATGTTAGCGGGTATGGCGGGGGCATTTTTGTCGCTGGGCGTTCTCAGTCAATTCCTCGAAAACATGACCGCTGGCCGTGGCTGGATCGCGTTAACGGTAGCGATCTTCGCCCTCAATCGCCCGCTGCCTGCCTTCCTAACATCCCTGTTTTTTGGCCTTGCCGAAGCATTGGCGCTGTATATGGGCCGGTTGGATAACGTGCCCATTCCGCCCAATCTGCTTCAGATGTTCCCACAGGTGGCCACGCTGGGCGCGCTGATTCTGGTTGCGCTGCGTATCCGTGGGTCAGAAATCATCAAGCGACAAACCTTTGCCCGTGAATTCGGCAAGGAAATTGATAATCTGAAACGCACGGTCGTTGGCAACAATGATCGCGCCGAACAAACTGCCGGAGACTAGTCACATGGCATTACCCCATCAACAAGACCCCTGGACCCGCGTCCGCACCATCAATAATTTTCAGGCAGATGAAGTTATTTCCGCCCTGCAAAAAGAAATCCGGCGCGGCCATACCGAAAACGCGGCCCTGCTCGCCTGCGAAATGCTGCTCACCAGCCCGGAACTGGAGGCGTTTCTCTGGTTTCGGCTGCAAGTCATTTCTGTCGAGGACATTGGCTACGGCAATCTGAACGCACCGGTACTGGTCAACACCCTGTATGAGATGCACCAGCGCATCCCGCGCCCCCATGGTGACCGGTATCTGATGGCGATTCATGCTGTGCGTGTGCTGTGCGCCAGCGAGAAGGAACGCGGCAGTGACGATCTCAAAAACTGGGGTCTCGCCGCTGTCGCCGGCGGACACCTGCCCGAAATACCGGACTACGCGCTCGACATGCACACCAAGCGTGGGCAGGAGATGGGGCGGGATTATCTGCACTTCCTGACAGAAGCCTCAAAGGTCGCTCCTGAAGTGCAGAACCGCGACTTCACCTATCTTGACCGGCTGATCGAAGCGGCCAAAAGCGAATCCGGCGGCTCATGAGTATTTTTGAACCGGATGATCCGGCGTTTTTGCAAAATCCGTATCCGGTTTATCAGCACCTGCTGGCCGAAACGCCCACATTTTATCATGAAGACAGCCAGCTCTGGTTTTTTACCCGCCATCACGATGTCGATGCCATTCTGAGAGATCGTCGTTTCGGGCGTTCCATCCTGCATCTGATGAGCCGCGAAGAACTGGATATACCACCGCCCAATGCCGCCTATGAACCCTTTCATAAGCTGGGGCAGCATTCCATGTTCGACAAAGAACCGCCGGAACACACACGGCTGCGCACGCTGGTCCACAAGGCATTTACCCCCCGGCGCATCCGGGATATGCAGCACAGCATCGAAGCGATTGCGCAGAACCTGGTTGACTCGATGCAGCAGCGTGAACAGGTGGATTTGCTGGCAGATTACGCCGCTCCCCTGTCAGTACGGGTCATTGCTGAACTGCTTGGCATCCCGGAAGCCGATCAACACAGGCTGAGGCCTTGGTCTAACGCTATTGTCAAACTGTATGAACTCGATCACACGCCAGCGCAGGCAGATCACGCGATTCAAGCGTCGCAGGAATTTGCGGACTATCTCAAATTTCTGGCGCGTAAACGCCGCGAACAGCCACGTGACGACCTCATCACCGCGCTGGTAATGGTCGAGGAAGCGGGCGATCAACTCAGTGAAGACGAATATGTGTCCACCTGCGTGCTGCTGCTTAACGCCGGGCACGAGGCGACGGTCAATGTCGTAGGCAATGGGTGGCTGGCTTTGTTCCGTCACCCGCAACAGCTCGAAAAGCTGCGCGCCAACCCGGAACTTGTCCCGACGGCTATCGAAGAATTCATGCGTTACGACAGCCCGTTACAGATGTTCCGCCGGTGGATATTGGAAGACATGACATACGATGGGTTGCCCTTAAAAAAGGGAATGCAGGTTGGTCTGATCTTTGGCGCTGCTAACCATGACCCAGCCGTTTTTCAGCAACCAGCCAGCCTCGATATTACGCGCAGCCCGAACCCACACATTTCATTTGGCGGTGGTATACATTACTGCCTCGGTGCGCCATTGGCCCGCATGGAGCTACAGGTTGCCTACCAAACGCTGTTGGCCCATCTACCCGCTATGCAGCTTGCTGCCGACCCCACATTCAACCCTGCCTTTGTTATTCATGGCCTCAAAGAACTGCAAGTTACCCTGTAGGAGCCGCCAACGATGAGCCGCATGATAATCACCAATACCCGGATTCTCGACATTGACCCGGCAGGTCAGCGTACCGACCTGCGCACAGGGCAGGATGTGCTGATCAGCGGCAATCGAATTGAAGCGATTCAGCCAACGGGAACGGCGGACACGTCCCATTTCGACACGGTTATTGACGCCAATGACAGGCTGCTGATGCCCGGCCTGATTAATTGTCATGCCCATGTGCCGATGGTGCTGTGGCGTGGCCTGGCGGAAGACGCCTCGGTCGAACGCTGGTTTAATGACCTGATGTGGCCGCTGGAAAATAACCTGCAACCCGAAGATGTCTACTGGGGCATGTTACTCGGCCTGATCGAACAGATCGAGTCCGGTGTCACGTCCGTGGCTGATCACTATTTCCACATGACCTATGCGGCACACGCCGTCGAAAAAATCGGCGCGCGGGCACTGCTTGGTTATGCGATGTTCGGCAGCCAGGGGTTGCCGATGGTAGAAGAAACAGCAGCTTTCGTGAGGCAGTATCAGGGGGCCGCCAATGGGCGAATCCGCACCATTATGGCCCCGCACGCGCCCTATACCTGCGACGATGATTTTCTGCGAGCAGCCGCGCAGGCCGCGCAGAAGATCGGAGTCGGCGTCCATATTCACGTCTCGGAAACCTCCCAGCAAACCATTGCCAGCCTGCGTAAACGCGGCAAGACGCCGCTCCAGGTGCTAGAGCAAACCGGTATCCTCGATGTCCCCACCATTCTGGCCCATGTCTGCGGTGCGACACCCACCGATATTCGCCTGATGGAGAAGTATCCGGTCGGCATCGCCCATGCAATCAAGACCTACCTCAAGCTGGGGCACCCGACCGCCCCTCTGCTCCAATTCATCGCCGCCAACCTGCCCATCGGACTGGCATCGGACGGCGTGGTCAGCAACAGCACCTTAAACCTCTGGGAGACGCTGCGCCTGATGGCCCTGACCCAGAAAGAAAAGGCAGGCATTGGCGAGGCTATGCCAATCGCGCAGGCGTTAGCAATTGCCACTCACGGCAGTGCCCGTGTCTATGGGCAGCCAGACGAATTAGGGGCGATCGCACCCGGCTATCTGGCAGACCTGATCCTGATCGACCTGAACGGAACACATCACCAACCGCTGTATAACACGCCAGCATCATTGGTCTACAACATGCAGGCCCCGGACGTTCGCACCGTGATTATTGACGGTCAGGTCATCATGCAGGATCGGCAGTTGCTGACGATTGATAAAGCCGAAGTTTTTGCACAGGTCCAATCCAGAATGAAGCGGCTTTCTTTCCTGGACCCTGAAAAACGCATCCAGACGTATGACAATTAGGACGAAGTTCCGCTACAGAGCATCTGCTCATAGAGGTGCAAGACGCCGTCCATCTGAACCCGTTTTACAACCTGCACGTTCGGGTCACCGTGATCAACCAGCGTATAGTTGACGACGGTTTGTCCGCGTGTGTGCCGCCCTTCCAGCTCGACCGTCACATAACGGCTTTCCTGTTCTAGAATCAGTTCCGGTTCCAGAGCCACCGCCATCGCAAGCGGATCAGGCAGTAAATGCCCTGTTGAGCCGGGTTTGTCCCGCCATAGACGGGTTACGTTGCCGGTAATGCCGCGAAATGTCCCCGCTAGCGCGGTCGGCAGCGCACACAACCGGTCATATTGCGCCCAGGGTATGGGGTGTGACAGGGTGACCTCCCAGTCCAGCATCGTCGCTCGCGGAAAGCTGTTCAGCACAATATGCGCCGCTTCCGGGTCAGCGCCGATGTTAAACTCAACAGCCATGCGGTCTGTATTCCCCACTGCATGCGCCGCGCCACCCATAAAGACGAGCCGCCCGATATTTTGCGCAAAGGCCGGGTCGAGCCGAATAGCCAGCGCCAGATTGGTCATGGGACCAAGCGCGACCAGTGTCAGTTCTCCGGGATTCTCTCGTGCCAGCCGAACCAACGCCTCGGCGGCGGGCTGTGCTTCAAGCTTGGGTGAGCATGGCGGGCGCGCTTCCCAGTCTCCCAGTCCGTCGTTTAGATGAAACTCCCCTGCCCCTACCCAGGGCTCGACCAGTGGAAGCCCAGCGCCGGAATAAACGGGGATGACCTTCCCGGCAGCATCCAGAACCGTTTGTACATTGCGGTTCACCTGCTCAACCTGGATATTGCCTGTTACGGTTGTGATCGCCTCCACAATCACATGGGGATGACCCAGCGCCATCAGTATAGCTTCGGCATCATCGATGCCTGCGTCTGTGTCGATGACTATACGAATTTTACGGTTATTAACAGCCATCAATCAAAGATCACTTCCTTGAGCAGGCTTTTCTCAGCTTCGCCTTCGATATAAGCGCGAACCGCAATGTATTGTTCGATTCCCGAACCGTGCAGTTTGCTTTGCAGTAAATCGTCCACCTGAAACAACCCGGCGGAATTGTTCATCACGATGTTGATCTGAATGGGTTTCTGTTCGCCGGCCATAATTTGCACATTATCAATGGCCGTGGCAGATATCGAGTGGATGTTGATCTGCCCTGCCTCGAAGGGAATGCGAGATCGCCCTTTACTCATGTCGAGCGCATCCGCCACGCGCACGATGCCAGCCTCAAGGGTATAGGGCCTGCCGCCGCTGCGATGACCAATGATGGCATGCAATGTTTCAGAGATGACGATCGTCCGTTCATCAGCTGGCAAAAAATCGAGCAGCTCGCGCAGCAGCGTATTGGCGAGGATCAGGCTGTAGGTTTCGTGTTCTTGCCGGTGAATGGACATCCCCAGATCATGAAACAGGCTGGCTAGCAAAATCACCAGTTCCGCATAGTTCCGGTGCAAACCAAAATGCTTGGTGATGGACATTTCAACATGATGTTTTTCCAGCAGCCGGGTCAGGCGCAGGGCAATGTTGGCCACAATCTGAAAATGCGTCACGCCGTGATCACTCATCCCCAGGCGGTCAATGGCATGAACGTTGATCACCTTCCACAGAGTCACCACCTCAACGTTCGAGTTTATGCGCTCCAATGCCTGCGTCAGCAGTTCATTCTTTGAAGATGGCACGTATATGTTGGTTATCGGGTCGCTTTTAGTAGTCATCAATCGAACCATTTCCTCCTTTTACGATATATACCAGCATTCTATCGTCCTTACCGCAATATGCCCATTGACTGAGCCGTATTCATTGGCCGCCGCTGTCGAAATGACCGCAAAGCGTGCGCTAAATCACTGGCGGCCCATCATGATTAAGTACATATCAATGACATAGTAGTCAATTCCAAATCGTGCCAAGCATGACTGGCATAGGTTGATTTAACAAGTGGACGAAGGTGGGATAAATTCTGGCTGAGGGGAGGTGACTATTCGCTTAACGTGTGTTGTTTGCCGCATAAACAACAAATAGGATGCCTCGCCCCAGAGGCGAGACACCCTATTGTCAATGGTTCTGTAGATTAGCTTTCGGGCAGGGTGGGCTCGAAACCAGCGTCACGCACGATTTCAATCGCTTCTTCCTGCAATTGCTGAAGCCGTTCCTGAACATTCACATCTGTCTGGATACATTCGTTCCAGGCGTTGGCAAGTGCCTGTTCACCGCGCGCCAGCGTGTGGAAGCGCATGTGCCAGCGTGAGAACTCAAACTGGTCAATGGCGACCTGACGGCGGGGATCCGCTTCCAGTATGTCAGCAACTGCGGCAGCGGAGGATTCCGTAATCGGGATATAGCCGCTCAGTTCCAGATACCGCGCATACTGCTCCGGCGCATGCAGGTATTTGATGAACTCCCATGCGGCGTCGCGCACTTCGTCGCTCACACCCGTGGTGATGCTCAGGCCATTACCGCCGCTGGGGACAAACCGCCCGGCAGAACCGCCCGGCAGGAAGCCAACCTGAGCCGTAAACGCACCACCCACCAGGCTGTCAACATTGCCGATCAAACCGGTGGAATCGATGGTCATGGCTGCGTTGCCACTGCTGAACAGACCAGCGGCGCCACCTTCGTCCGTGGGCGACGGGAATTTCACCTGACCATTGATGCGCGCCTGCTGCATCCGTTCGAACCAGCTGACCGCAGCCGGATTTGCCAGATCGATTTCCCAGTTTTCGTCATCGACCATCACGCCATTGCTCCAGTAAGCAGTCTGCTGCCACCAGGAGCCGGGGGAGTAAGCGAAGGCAAAACGGTCTTCAGTTGTCAGTGCAGGTAAGTACTCTTCAAAGAATTCGTCCCAGGTTTCCGGGGCACCATCCAGGCCAGCTTCTTCCAGCGCCTCGACATTGAAGTAGTAAATCGGGGTGCTGACACCATAAGCCAGTTGATACATCGATCCATCCAGCACACCGCGATAGACCGGCTCGCTGTATTCGTCCAGATTGATACCATTCGGCCCAGAAACAAGATCATCCAGCGGCAGCAGCAGGTTGTTGCGGGCCAGCGGCGGATACTGCCCATCACCGACGTGCAGCATATCGGGCAGCGCATTCGCCGCCGCCGAGGTGATCACCTTGTTCATGGTGTCGGTGTAACCACCCTGATATTCAGCCTGAATGGTAATGCCGTTATCCAGCTCGCTGAACTCCTGGGCAAAGGTGGTGAACAGCTCACCCAGAGCGCCACCATGCGCCTGCCACCAGACCACGTTGACATCACCCTGGGCCGCCAGCGAAACGTTGGACACCAGCGGCAAACTCAGGGCAGCACTGGTCGCGCCAGCCAATTTGATAAAGTTACGCCGTGAAATAGTCATGTTTTATACTCCTCCTAGAAGCAAATAACTGATACTTCGGTCTTTCCTGAAGGTTTAAAGACAGCGATCAACCCGTGAAGGGATGTTGGCAGCACACAACCCCACATCACATAGAGACCTCCTTCCCCATCTGTACCGGTTTGCTGCCTGTCATCCTTTGAGCGCCCCTTGTGTGGCCCCCTCAATAAACTGCTTTTGCGCAAGAATAAACAGGATGATCAGCGGGATAACAACAATGGTTGTACCAGCCATAACAAGCTGCCATTCGGGTAAGGTCAGGCCGCTCCGAATTTGCTGGATTCCAATCGGCAAGGTCCGCATGCTTTCTGAATTGGTCACGACTAGCGGCCACAGGTACGCATTCCAGTGGGCGACAAATGCCAGCAGCAGCAGCGTTGAAACAATCGGTTTCGATATGGGTATGGCGATCTGCCATAACTGGCGGAAAAAGCCTGCCCCATCCACCCGGGCCGCCTCAAATATTTCATCGGACAGGCTTCTGAAATGCTCAGCCAGCATGAAGGTGGTAAAAGCACTGGAAAGCTCAGGGACAATCAACCCTGGGTAGGTATTAATCCATTGCAACTTGCTGAGCAGGATGAAGCGTGGCACCAGCGTAATTTCGCCGGGGATCATGAACGAGATCAGCACCAGGAAAAACAGAAACCGTTTGCCGGGAAAGTTGAGCCGCGCAAAGGCAAAACCCGAAGCAGCACCAATCACAAACTCGCCAATCGTGATACTCAGCGTATAGATCAGGCTGTTCATGGTAAACTGCGCAAACGGCACAATTTCCCAAACCCGCGTGTAATTGTCCCATCGCAGTTCGCTGGGGAACAACTTCATCGGGACAACGAACACTTCCTCAAATGACTTCAAACTGGTCGACACCATGAACAGGAAAGGAAAGCCGATCAGGATCGCGAATATCACAACCAGCACATGCGTGGAAACACGACGTTTCTCTGTATCCTGGCGTCCAGATGCAATTCTTTGAACACTCGCCATAATACGCCCCTACCAATTAATAATTGACCCAACGCTCGCGCAGACGGGTCTGCACAGCGGTAATGACCAGAATGATGAGCAGCATGATGCCTGCCAACGCGGAGGCCACACCCATGCGCAAATTCGTAAATGCCTCGGTATAAATCTGATACACAAACATGTTGCTGGCATTCGCCGGACCGCCCCCCGTCATGACCGATACCACATCGAACGTGCGAATGGCACCGACAATGCCGATCACCAGCAAGAAGTATGTAATGGGGGTAATGGATGGGAATACGACATAGCGAAAAATTTGTCGATTGTTGGCGCCATCAATCGCTGCCGCCTCTTTCAGAGTTGTATCCACGCCCTGCAAGGCAGCCAGGAAGACCACCGTCGAAAACCCGAGGCTTTTCCAGATAGCCACCACAGCCAGAGCTGGTAACACATAACGTGTATCCCCCAGCACATCCGGAAATTTGCCACCGAAGAAAGCGAACAACGTGTTAAAGATACCAAAATCCGGATCGTACATTGCTTTCCACACCAGTGCCATCGCAGCGGTGGTCGTGATGTGCGGCGAAAAGAAAATGAACCGCCACAAGCTGCGCAGGTACAACGGCTGGTTCAGCAGCAGAGCTAGCCCCATCGCGAGTGGCAGCCCCACAGCGACAGTGCCGATACCAAAAAGCATCGAGTTGCGCGTAACCTGCCAGAACAGCGGCGTCCGCAGCAGCTTCAGATAATTTTCGAAACCAACAATATTCCATGTCGGTGTCAGAAGGTTCCAATCCGTGAAGCTCAGATAGAGTGAATGAATAAAAGGCCAGAAGGTCCAGATAGCCAGCAGGAGCAAGTTGGGGAACACAAGAATAACAAACCAAAGATTTTCTCTGCGACGATAATTCAGGTTGAAACGGTTCAATAACAGACGCAGGCTAAATTTTCGGTGGGTCGTACTGGACAAACTCATTGTCTTACCCCGGAACTTGGTCAACCATAATTTGCACATTTGCCCGTGAATGGACGAAATCGAAGGACAAACTGGCGAAAGGATAAAGTGGAAGGTTTATGAAATGTTTAAGATTAGTTAGTGATTCTGTAAGCATTATCTTTTATTTAATTTAATTATCAGTCACATAGATAAATTTGAAACGTTTCAACCCATCGTTACATGTTTAACATGAAAATTATTCGTTGTCAACAATCTTCCATTACACCGGCTCGGTCGCATAAACCTTCCGTCCAGTACGATCTATTTGACAGAAAATTATTGCTATGTTATTTTCATGAAGGTGTATTGAAACGTTTCAATGATCGACACTACGCGCAAATCAGCGTTACAATATGCGTGCAGGCAAGCATAAACGCAGCATTCTCCGAGACGAGGCCATGGCAAAGAAAGCGCAGTCGAATAATCAAAAAGTGACGATTAAAGATATTGCCAGGTTGGCAAAAGTCTCTGTCGGCACCGTGTCCAATTACCTGAATGGCACGGCCCATGTCGCAGAAGACACTCGTCAGCAAATCGAAACGGTTATCAATCAGCTCAATTACCACCCCAATATGAATGCGCGCAGCCTTCGTTCGAAGCGAACCCAGAGTCTGGGATTGCTTGTCCCCAACATTAGCAACCCTTTTTTCTCAGAAATTGCGCGCCTAATCGAGCGTTACGCCTGGGAAGCTGGCTACCAGATATTTCTTTGCGACTCTGATGGCGACAAGGAAAGAGAAGAAGCCCATCTGGAAACCCTGTACCAGCGCCGTGTCGATGGTGTCATCATCATTCATACAGGCAACAAATCGTTGCGGCGGCTGGTCGAAAACTGGTCGATTCCAACCATATTTGTGGACCGGCACTTGAAAGGTCTGCCGTCGATCGTCTCTGACAACGAACTGGGTGGCAAGTTATCGTTAGAGCATCTGCTGTCACTGGGGCATGTCCGAGTTGCCATCATGGCCGGGGACGCCCATGTCGATAATGTGCAGGAACGGTTGAAGGGCGCCTATGATGTCCTCGATCAGCATGGTATCGAAGTGCCGGGCGATTATCGGATCGAAGGCACACAATCTCTTGAAACCGGCATCGAGGCCCATCGATTCTGGGATCTGCCGGAGTACCCCACCGCAGTTTTCACCACCAACGACGTTATTGCGCTGGGCGTGTGGCATAGCTGCCTGGCACGCGGTTTACGCATTCCCGAAGATGTTTCCCTGATCGGCTTCGACAACATCCAATGGAGCGCGCTCACAGTGCCGCCTTTGACGACCGTAGCGCAGGATATTGAGGCCATATGCAACGGTGCGGTCACGGCACTGGACAAAGCGATCAATGAACAAGCCAGTCTGGGCAGCGATACCCAACTGATCCAACCGCAGCTCCTGATACGGGGGTCGACCACTTACGCACCGAGCCACCAGCAAATCACGATCAAATGAACGCTGCAAGGCCTACACCGGCACACAGCCCCAATCTGCGACCTTCCTACCCTGCAAAGGTTATTCATCATGCAATCCATTGAAGGATTTGTTTTTGATCTGGACGGCACCGTCTATCTTGGCGAGGCCGCTTTGCCCGGCGCGGTCGAAACAATCCGCACATTAAAAGCTGCGGGCAAACGTATCCTGTACGTCACCAACAAACCACTTCAGCCCCGGTCCGCCTACGCCGAAAAGCTGACCCACTTGGGCATCCCGACCGAGCCGGACGAAGTCATTACATCAGGCTATGTGCTTGGGTACCATCTTGCGAGACACTATCCCGATCTGAGGCTGTACGTCATCGGCGAACCAGCCCTGCATGACGAACTGAAGGAGCATGGTTTGAATCTTGTCGCGGAATTCCTGGATCAGGACCCGCAGCAGGTCATTCAGCCGCACGATGTTGACGCGGTCGTGGTCGCCTTTGATCGTACCCTTGACTACCGCAAGCTGAACACGGCTTATCAGGCCCTGCTGGCAGGTGCTCGCTTTTTTGCGACCAATGCCGACAAAATGTGCCCGATGCCCGGCGGTGGCATCCCGGATGCAGGCGCAACCATCACCGCTCTGGAGCACATCACCGGGCGAAAGCTCGAACTGCTGGCTGGCAAGCCATCCAACCTGATCATGGATGTGGTACTCCAACGGCTGGGAGTACCTGCCGGGCAATGCCTGATGACGGGTGACCGGCTCGAAACAGATATATTGATGGGGCGGCAGGCAGGCATGAAGACAGCCATTGTCCTGACGGGCGCATCGACACGCGAACAAGCCGAACAGCAAGACGTCCCGCCGGATTTTGTCCTCAACAACATCGGCGAAATCCCGGATCAGCTTCACAAATACTTATAGACGCGTATACACGCGATTTTGCGAATCAATCACAGGCAAACAACCATGATCGAGAATATCCATACCTACATCGGCACAAACACAACGACGGAGCTTGTTCAGTTCTGCGCGAAACAACCAGAAACTATCTTCACGCTCATTGCCGACGAAAACACCTACGGTGTCTTGGGCAGGCAGGTCGAGGACGCGTTCAAACAGGCCCAGATGGATGTTCGATCCATCGTACTGCGTGGCGAGGAAGTAGTTGCAGACGAGAAATATCTCATGCAGGTATTTATCAAAGCCGCTTACGAACCGCAGCTCTTTATCGCCGTCGGCAGCGGTACGATTACGGACATCACACGGTACACCAGTTATCGCAGCGGCAACCGGTTTGTCTCCGTGCCGACCGCCCCTTCAGTTGACGGATTCATCTCGCTGGGTGCCCCCCTGATTGTCGGTGGCCTGAAGGATACCTACCCCACTCATGCACCACTGGCAGTCTTCGCGGACCTGACTACCCTCACCAATGCGCCCAAAGCACTAATTGCGGCTGGCTTTGGCGACATCATCGGCAAAATCACGTCACTTGCAGACTGGAAGCTGGAAAACCTCATCTGGGGTGATCCGTTTGATGAAGCCGTAGAAGGACGGGTGCGCAAAGCCCTGCAACAATGTATTGACTCAGCTGATGCTATCGCAGCCCGGTCACCGGAAGGAATCCGCAGCCTGATCGAAGCGCTACTGCAATCCGGCATCGGCATGCTGGAATTCGGCAATTCGCGTCCGGCTTCTGGGGCCGAGCACCATTGTTCCCATTACTGGGAGATGAAGCTGCTGGAGGAAGATCGCCCTGCTATTCTGCATGGCGCAAAGGTCGGCTTCGCCACCATACTGGTTGCCCAACAGTATGCGCGCCTGGGCAGCATGACACGCGAGGACCTGATGGACGCGCTGGAAGGGGCAGAATGGCCGTCCCGCGATACCCAAATTGCTGAAATCCAGCAGGCTTATGGTACAGTCGGTGACGAGCTGATTCCGATGCAGCAGCCTTTTCTTGACTTAACGCCGGACCAGTACGATCAGGTGAAACAACGCGTGTTGCAAAACTGGGATGCGATCCGGCAAACCCTTGAATCGGTGCCCTCGCCAGACGAAGTCAAACGCCTTTTACAGTCTGTTGGCGGGCCGACCGATCGTCAGACACTGGGGCTGGAAGCCGAGAAAGTGCAGGCGGCACTTCATTACGGGCACTATCTGCGCAGGCGCTTTACCGTGATTAAACTTCTGAAAATACTGGGGATGCAGCCTGAGCTTTGAGAGGGTGTACCGTGATTTGTGGGTTGGTCATTGACGACAGGACTGGCCCGCAGTACAGTTAGATTTCAATTGTATAGGCGATGGAGTCCGCCACGAACCGCCTGACAAAGTGCTGATGACTCCTGCTGCGCGCCACGCGGTGGGAATCATGAGTCCATGCAAGTAATGACAACTCACCTGCGGGTGAGTTTTTGTTTCGCGCAGCCTCCACCCCGACCAACAAGGAGACCATGCGCATGTTTTCGGGTAGCAACCAACAACGTCATACATCGACACCAGAGCATCGGGCAGCACGCGCAGCGCAGGCCACCACTCGCGCGCGGCGCCGGTCCAGGTTTCGTCAAACCTACCAGGCTGCCAACGCGCTCTTCAACTTCAACACACCAGAATTTGCAGCGTTTTTACGCTTCGCCATCAAATGGCTGATATTGGGTGCATTGGTCGGCACGCTGGCAGGTACAGCGTCGGCAATCTTCCTCATTTCGCTGGTCCATGCAACCCAAATCCGCCTGGACAATCAATGGTTGTTGTTGCTGCTCCCACTCGCTGGTTTCGCGACAGGCTGGGTGTATTGGCGCTTCGGGGGCACGGCTGTCAAGGGCAACAATCTGGTCATTGATGAGGTCAACAACAATCAATCCCGCATCCCCTTGCGCATGGCCCCATTCGTGCTGGCCGGTACCGTCGTCACGCATCTGTTCGGCGGGTCTGCCGGGCGCGAAGGCACCGCCATTCAGATGGGCGCCAGCCTGGCCGACAGCCTCCAGCGCCTGTTCCACCTGAATGCGAATGACCGCCGACTGATGATTATGGCCGGTATTGCCGGTGGCTTTGGCTCCGTATTTGGCGTACCCGCAGCCGGGTTTGTATTCGGCATGGAAGTCCAGAATGTTGGACGCATTCGCTATGAAGGCTTACTCCCCTGCCTCGTCGCTTCACTCACTGGCGACTTTGTCACCCGAGCACTGGGTGCATACCACTCGCATTATCTCACTATGGCAGCCGTCGAAGTTGACCCGGTCATCATGCTTAAGGTCGCTATTGCGGGCGTTGCCTTCGGGCTGACCAGCATGTTGTTCATCGAACTGATTCATGGCATCAAGCATATCCTGCAACGGGTCACGGGCTGGCCGCCCTTGTATCCGCTGATCGGCGGTGCAGCCATCATTTTGATGACGCTGCTCACCGGCACGACCGATTATCTCGGCCTGAGCCTGCCATTGATCAGCAGCAGCGTCGATGGCACCGGCGTCATCGCATTTGCATTCCTGCTTAAACTGCTGTTCACAACCGTGACGCTGGGCAGCGGCTATTATGGCGGCGAAGTCACCCCGCTGCTGGTCATTGGCTCCACACTGGGGTTTACAATGGGGCGTCTCCTCGGTGTCGACCCATCATTCATGGCGTGCATCGGCCTGGTCGCGGTTTTTGCCGGTGCCAGCAACACCCCGCTGGCCTCCGCTATTATGGGCATCGAATTGGTCGGCGGCGGATCGGCCCTCTATCTGTTCCTGGGCTGCGCGGTCGCATACATAGCATCCGGGCATCGCGGCATCTACGCCACCCAGCAGGTTGCCTTCCCCAAGTCCTTCGGCTTTGAACTGCAACAGGACGATACGCTCCAATCCATCGCAGCACGGCAAGCAGGTTGGCTGCCCCCCCTACCCGGTGCGCGGTTCGAATCACGGCTGGTAGGTTCAGTGATGTCGCGGCATACCGTTTCTGTTGGTGAAGCATCATCACTTTCAGAAATTGTCGCCACCAGCGTCGATGAAGGCGTCCGCGCTCTGATCGTTGTCGATCAAAGCCATGTCGTCACCGGTATTGTTACAGACAATGATCTACAGCGTGCCGGGCTGCCTGTCAATTTGTCATTGCTTCACCAGCTCAGCCTGGAAGAGCGTCAGCACATCCTGCGCAATTATGAAACCACCGCCGCCGACATCATGACACCGGCACCAATCACAATCTCGCATACTGCCCTGCTGACCGAAGCCATGAGATTAATGCATACGAACAACCTGAAGCGCCTGCCCGTTGTCGATCATGCTGGTCATCTAATGGGCATACTCACCCGGTCAGACATGCTCCGTGAACTCATCACCATGACTCAGCCGGAAGAAGCACGCCATGTCATCGAGTGGCAGGCAACACTGGCAGATGTCCCACTCGAATCCATTCCGACCGTTCATGCTACCGACAACGTGCAGCGGGTTCTTCAGGTCATGCTGGAACACCATACACCTCGCGTAATCGTTACCGATCATGCGGGGCATCCCATCGGCGTCATCACCCGGAGCGATTTACTGCAACGGGTTGATGTCAAACAAAGACAGGCGTTGCTTGATGTGCTGACAGGCGAGCAGTCGCCGGACAGGGCCGCATTTCCGTCGCTTGCCCGTGAAATCATGACGATGCCAGTCGTCTATGTTAACGCCGACGACTTCGCCCGTAATGCATTACACCTTCTTATGGACAACCGCATCAAGCGACTGCCTGTGGTCAACCGGGATGGTGAGCTTGTCGGCATGGCCAGCCGTGCCGGGCTGCTGCGCGTACTGATCAACAACACGATGAGCAATGGATAACGCGCAGGCTGGGCTTAGGCCATTGCCGCCTGCATCGTATGGATGGCATCGCGTTCAATATCGTGGATCTTCAGCACTTGTTCAGCGAGGTCCTGATACAGCGCCGTCACCTGTTTTTCATCCAGCGGAAATTCATCAGAAGCTGCCCGGCGAAGTTCGGTCAACTGCCGGTCAACAGCCTGAATAGCGTCGAGTTGAGAATCGCCATACTCCACAAACAGACGATAACGTTCCAGCAGCAAAACACGCGCCTGGACAAGCAAGGTCGCCTCTGAAGGCACCAGGGCCATCGCCAGCTCATCCCACGCCTGACAGCTCAGGCGAAACATTTCGGCAGATTCTTTCAGGGCGGGTTTGCTGAGAATAACTGCCGCTTCATCCAGAAAGTCAGCATACAGCCCGCGTTCGGCGCCGCCCGCCGCGCCCCATACCTGAATCCAGCCAAGCGCACCCGGCTGGTACGGTGTGCCGAGGAGCGCCGAATACAGGCCTGCACCGCGCGGGAAATAACGGGTCCAGCTTTGCTTGTTGCGGGTGTTGGTCAGCATGTTGGCCCACTTGAGCAGCGCCGCCAGCCCCCAGTTATCTTTTTTCCCCTTGGGCGGATTTTCCGTATACAGGCTGATGCACTGCCAGATACCCTTTTGCACCGCCAATGGCAGCCGGTCAAGGTCCGGATACTCAAGTGCCATCACGCGAAACTTGTCCTGCTTCACACGCGCCCGCGCCGCCAGAAAGTCCGCGTGGCTCACGTGCAGCGGCTTCGATGATCGGTCCGCAATATAGATAACGTCATCCTCAAACCCATAGACGACGACCGGTGCCATGCCCCAGTTCCGTTCGTCATAGGGGTAATGGTTATACGGCAGGCTGAAACTATCCGTCCAGACAAGCGCGGGCTGGCCGCTCTCCAGAATCGCCAGCAGATTCTCGTCCGCCTTCGCAGCGTTGTTTGTTTGACGAACATCCTGTGCGATTGCGAGCCGGTCGAAAATCGTCGCCATCGGGTCAAAGGTGTTCCGAGTCAACAAATTCAGCGTCGGGTCGTAGCCCTCGTAATGAAACAGAAAATAGCCGACGGTAATCCCGCCGCTGATTCCCAGCAGCAACGCCTCGCTGATCGGCTGACCGGTGTGTGGCGTCTTCACGCCCTGATAGGACAAAGCGTTGGCGATCGAGCCGGTTTCCCAATGACGCCCTGCGAATGAGTCGTATCCAGACAAAATTGGCATGGTGTGCCCTTTCCAACAATCTGCGTGATGCCAGCATTGTATGCGGAAATAGCAATCCGCACGCAAAATCGAGACATAGTCTGCACTTTTGCATGCGAATATGGAGGCATTCATCGGGCAAGCAGCTGTACTTGCCCGATCAAAGTCAGTTAGTTCGGTGAGGCAGGTAAAGGTGGAATGCCGCGCAGATTCAGTTCCTCGGCAAAATGACAGGCCGCAATATGATTGGGGGCCACCTGCCGCAGTTCCGGGGTTTCTACCTTGCAGCGTTCTTTCGCGTAGGGGCAGCGCGGGTGGAAATAGCAACCCGACGGCGGGTTAGCAGGGTCGGCAACGTCGCCTTCCAGCACAATTCGCTCTGCCCGACGGCGAGGGTCCGGCACGGGAATAGCGGACAGCAGTGCCTCGGTATAAGGATGCTGGGGGCTATTGTATAACCCGTTCGTGGGGGCCAGTTCAACCAGCTTGCCCACATACATCACCGCCACCCGGTCCGCCACATATTCCACCACGCTCAAGTCATGCGACACAAACAGATAGGTCAGGTTATAGTCGCGCTGAAGCTCAATCATCAGGTTCAGAATCTGTGCCCGGACAGATACATCCAGCGCAGAAACCGCCTCATCAGCGACGACCAGTTCCGGTTCCAGTGCCAGGGCACGAGCAATCCCGATGCGCTGGCGCTGTCCGCCACTGAAGGCATGGGGGTAACGGCGCATATGTTCCGGTCGCAAACCAACCTTGCGCAGCAGGTCAATCACGCGGTCCTCAAGCTCTGAGCCGGACGCAATATTATGGATACGCAGCGGATCAGCCACAATGTCGAACACCGTCATACGAGAATTCAACGAGGCATACGGATCCTGGAAGATCATCCGTATCTTCTGGCGATAGGCCTTCAGCTCAGCTTCACTCAGATGAGCCAGATCGACCCCGCCAGCATGTTCATACAATAGCTGGCCACCGGTCGGTCGATAGGCGCGGACAATGCAGCGGCCAATGGTCGTTTTGCCGCAGCCACTTTCGCCCACTAACCCCAACGTTTCACCGGGTTGAATGTCGAAGCTCACACCATCCACAGCTTTAACCGCGCCAACCTGCCGCTGCAAAAAGCCCTTCTTGATCGGAAAGTGCATCTTCAGATTATCGACCCTCAGCAGTGGCTTTCCAGTGGTGCCGTTTGTCGTATCAGCCATGATCGCTACCTTCCGCTTCATAGAGCAGGCAGCGCACTGCCCGGCCATCTGCAAGTTTGATCAGATCAGGGTGAATGACATCGCATTTGCCCGGCATAAACTGATCACAACGGGGGTGAAAAGGACATCCTGTTGGTCGATTGAATGGATCCGGCACCGCGCCTTCAATTGGGTTCAGCTGCTGGGTACGGCCCGCACCCAGACGGGGGATCGAGCGCAGCAGCGCCTGCGTATACGGATGCTTGGGGTCATGAAACAACGAATCGACCGACGATTGTTCGACCACTTCGCCCAGATACATGACAACCACCTCGTCACAGGTTTCTGCCACCACGCCGAGGTCATGCGTAATCAGCATCACAGCCATGCCGAACTGACGCTGCAAGCCTTTCATCAATTCCAGAATCTGCGCCTGTGTGGTGACATCCAGCGCCGTTGTCGGTTCATCGGCGATGAGCAGCAGCGGGTTACACGCCAGTGCCATCGCGATCATCGCCCGCTGGCGCATCCCACCGCTCAACTGAAACGTATAGGCGTCGATGCGCTGTTCGGGCCGCGGAATGCCCACAAGCCGCAGAACCTCAATCGCATGATCCCTCGCCTCTTCCTCCGTCATTTGCCGGTGCAGGCGTATCGCTTCAATGATCTGGTTGCCAATCGTATGGACGGGACTGAGCGAATTCATCGGCTCCTGAAAAATCATCGCAATGGCATCGCCTCGAATAGCCCGCATCGCGGCACTATGTTCTTCCAGGCTGGCGAGGTCGACAGCACCATTGCCATCGCCCCGATTCAACAGGATTTGCCCACCGACGATGCGACCCGGCTTGTCGATCAACTGGAGGATGGACATCGCTGTCACGCTTTTGCCACAGCCACTTTCGCCCACGATGCCGACCGTAATGCCGCGTGGCACCGTAAAGTCGACGCCATCGACGGCTTTTACCGTACCTTCATCGAGCAAGAAATGCGTCTGCAAATTTTTAACTTCAAGTAAGATATCTCGATTTTCCATGTAAAGCCTCTATGCGTAGGGGTCAGCCGCGTCACGCAGGCCATCACCCAGGAAATTCAGTGCCAGCACCGCAACGACGACCGCCACTGCGGGCACCAGCAGCCAGGGCGCAGTCGCCACAGACCGCACATTCTGTGCCTCTTGCAACAGCACCCCCCAGCTCACGATTGGCGGACGCAGGCCGAGGCCAAGAAAGCTCAGGGATGTTTCCGCCAGAATCATGCCGGGAATAGCCAGCGTCACAGAAGCAATGATATGGCTGTAAAAAGCGGGGAGCATGTGCTGAAACATGATCTTGCGCTGGCTGGCCCCATCGAGCCGCGCCGCAATGACAAAATCTTCCTCACGCAAAGTCAAAAATCGGCCACGTACCACACGGGCAAGCCCGGTCCAGCCGATAAAGGACAAGATCACCGTAATTGCAAAGTAGATTTGCAGCGGCCCCCACCCCACCGGCAGCGCCGCGCCCAGGCCCAACCACAGCGGAATAGTCGGCAGCGAACGGATGAATTCGATGACACGCTGGATAACGTTATCCATCGCACCACCATAGTAGCCGGAGATACCACCCAGAATAATGCCGAGCATCAGGCTGATGGTGACGCCGACCAGACCAATGGACATCGAAATACGTGTGCCATGAACCAGTCGGCTCAATACGTCACGTCCCAGCCGGTCAGCACCCAGCAAATACATCGGCTGGCTTGGGTCTGCCGGACCAACCAGATGCAGGTTCGCGTCGATCAAGCCAAGCAGCTTATATTCATAGCCCTGCACAAACAGCCGAACCGGCACCTTGGTTTCCGGATCAATCGTAAAGGTACGGCGCAGCGCCACCGGATCAATTTCGGACTTGTACCCGAAAACATGCGGGTTAAAACCGCTTTCATCAAACAGAACCAGAGTCTGCGGCGGTGCATACGTCATCTGGGTGCTGGTCTGGTCGGGCGGCAGGGGCGCAAAAAACTCAGCAAAGATCGCCACGAGGTAAATAAAAATGATGATTACCCCACTGATCATCGCCAGCCGGTGCTTGCGAAAACGCCACCACATCAGTTTCCACTGTGACGCTACAAATGCACTGGCATCTTTTTCCTCTGGCAAGCCGCGCACCTGTGCGCTATCCGCAACAGGGGTGTCTATCGGCTGGGGTTTGGGTACGCCGGTTTCCATAGATAACTCCCGTAAAAATTATTCGTAGCGAATGCGTGGATCAAGCCAGGCAAGAATGACGTCAGAAATCAGGGTGCCAAACAGCGTAAGTACGCTCAGCATCAAGATAAACGATCCGGCAAGATACATATCTTGCGAAGTGAGCGAACGTAGCAGCAGCGGCCCGGTTGTCGGCAGGCTCAGCACCACGGCCACGATGATCGAACCGGATACCAGACCCGGCAGCAACCAACCCGCTGTACTCACGAACGGATTCAGCGCGACCCGGACCGGATACTTGAGGATCACTTTCCATTCTGGCAGCCCTTTGGCGCGTGCGGTGCGCACATACGGTTTGCGTAGTTCATCCAGCAAATTCGCCCGCATCACACGGATGAGACTGGCAGCCCCCGACGTCCCCAGAATAATCATCGGGATCCACAAGTGGCTGATCAGGTCAATTACTTTGTCGACGCTCCAGGCGGCATTCACGTATTCCGGTGAAAACAACCCACCAACACTCTGATTAAAGAATTTAAATGCGATATACATCAACACCAGCGCCAGCAAAAAGTCGGGAATAGCCAGGCCGAGGAAACCAAAGAAGGTCGCCACGTAATCACCGAGCGAATACTGCCGGACAGCTGAGAATATGCCAATGGGAAAGGCAATTGCCCATGTAAAGAGCAAGGTTGCCAGCGACAAGACCACAGTCAGGTTCAATCGTTCCCAGATCAACTGGTCAACAGGGGTATTGAACTCGAATGACTGACCGAAATCGCCGCGAAGAACAATATTTGAAATCCACTTAAAGTATTGCACATGCATCGGCTGATCCAGCCCGAACCGCTGATTCAGCGCTTCAATAACGTCCTGTTCAACGCTCTCGCCAGACGCCGCAATATTCGCAATGTAAGAGCTTAGAAAGTCACCAGGAGGAAGTTGTATGATGATGAAAGCCACAATCGAAACGGCAAACATCGTTGGAATCATTAAGAACAAACGTCGAACAATAAATTGTGCCACGAAACACCTCCCCAAGCACGATCGGGTTGTGCCACATAGCGCGGCACAACCCTTTTTATACGATGTTAGGCTTCACCTTCGATGAAGTACTGGAAGGGATTGCTTGGGCTTGGGTTGGGGTACAACCACGCACCCGGCATCGACTCGGGGACGTTGAAGAAATTGTTACGCACGATACCATAACCCGGCGCAGGCAGGGTAATACCGATGGCGTAGAATTCTTCAGCGGAGATCGCCAGAATTTCATTCATCAACGCTGCCTGACCATCGGGATCAGCCGTGGCTTTTAGTTCGTTGTACAGTTCCATCTGACGCTGTGCACCCGCATTGGGTTCTTCGGCGCGGGGGTCACTGGAGTTGTTGTACCAGTACTGCCACGCCGGGGCGAAGTTGGATTCGTTGCTGTAGGGGAAGTACCAGCGTGGCTCCAGGATCACGTCCAGACCACCATCACCACCCCACACCGTCGCGTCAGCCTGGTTGGCTTCCTTGCGCTGGTAAAGGATCGAACGGTCAATCACATTGGCCTGACCATCAATACCCACTGCCTGCCAGTAGCCAGTAATCAGTTCCATGGCGTCGATCTGGTCGGTGCCTACGGTCTGAATATCGACGACGAACGAAATACGGTTGCCATCCGGCCCCAGACGGTAGCCATCGGCGTCGCGCTCGGTATAACCGGCAGCGTCCAGATGCTCGTTCGCCAGATCGACATTGTACTCGGTGTACTGGGTCGCCAGCTGTTCATTGTAGAACGGTGAGGTCGGGCGTGGCGCCAGCTGATGCGGCTGACCCTGTCCCACCCAGATCAGGTCAATCAGTTCCTGACGATTGATAGCGTGGGACAGGCCAATACGGAAATCCTTGTTCTGGAAAATCTCGCGTTTGACCGGGTCCAGATGCGTCAGGTTGAGGGCAATAATCATACCGTTCATGCTGGAAGGCACGGTTTCGTAGAAGTGATAACCGCCTGCTTCCATATTGTCAAAGAAGACCGCTTTGTTCGCCAGCGTGGCAATGTGGCGATCCATCATGTCGATTTCGCCGTTGAGCGCGCGCAGCACCAGTGTTTCGGTGTCATTGCCGGCGTCCAACTGGACGTAGTCGATATAAGGATACTGATTGCCTTCAGGGTCAACTTTCCAGTAGTACGGGTTACGGACAGCGGTCACCTGGGTAGCGCTTGCACCCTGACCGTTCTCCAGCACCCAGGCGTTGATCGTTGGCTTCGGTGTATACCATTCATCCGAAACTTTCTGAGTCCACAGGTCAACCCATGTCTCCAGACCAGATTCTTCCAGGTGCGCTTCGATACCATCCGGGTTGTATTCCGCATGGAACTGCTCGGCATAATGCTGCGGCATACGATTCACGATATTGCCATCCGGGGTCGCCAGACGCTGCAGGAACAGACCATTCGGCGCAGCAAAGCTGAACTTAACCGTATAGTCGTCAACAGCTTCCACTGTGCCGATTTCACCACCAGCAACCATCCAGTTGGGGGGCGCCGGGCTGACTTCGGTGTTCGTAGCGTGGGCGTTGTACCAGAAAACGATATCGTTGGCCGTGAATGGCATACCATCCGACCATTTCATACCTTCGCGCAGGTTGAAGGTATACTCGGTGCCGTCTTCGTTCACTTCGTAGCTGGCAGCCACGTTGGGGACCACACCTGTCCAGTCCAGGTTCCAGCGAACCAGGCCCTCATTACCGATGGTACGGACAAGCAGCGCGCCATCGTTACCGCCGCGCAGACCCATGTGCCATGTACCACCGTAGACACCGATGCGATCCGCAGGTTCCACGACCAGCGGTTCAGCAGGCAGGCGCTCCGACAATTCCGGCAGGTCCATGCCATCCAGCATCGGAGCCTGCGAGTAGGTCATTTCCTGTGCGCCAGTCAGCGACACAGAAATCATCAATAACATACAAATCGTTAGAAGTAGAACTACACGTTTCATTCGAATGACTTTCTACTAATTAATTCAACTAAATGTGCACTGCTTTTGATATAAGTTTGTTGGCTTCGTGTCTCCTTTTTGCTATCCCCCATCACACCGTTTAAGGCGCGCTCTCGCGCACGACGAGTTCATGTTCCAGAACCACTTCATCGCGCGTAGACCGTCCCTCAATACGCTCAAGTAACATCCGGGCCGCGATCGCCCCCACTTCCTGCTTGGTGGTTTTCAGGCGGAGCGTCGTCAAAGCTGGCACCAGTAATTCGGCAAGGAAGATGTCATCAAAACCCACAATGGCTACATCTTCGGGTACCCGCCGCTGTAATTCGAAACAAACACGAAGTGCCCCGGCAGCAATTTCATCGTTAAAGCAGATCAAACCATCGGTTTCCGGCACACGCTTGAACAAACGACGCGCCGCCAACCCGCCCATTCGCCGATCACAGATCACGATGTTATCGCTGCTCACCGAGAGGCCCACTTCTTCGCAGGCACGAATAAACATGTCATGCCGTTCGCGGCCAGCGTACGTCTCGATGGCAAGGCCAATGTAGCCCAAACACTTGCAACCAGCCTGCTGTAGGTGCTTGACTGCCATCCGCATACTTTTTAATTCGTCTGTATAAATGTGACCAGCGATACCGGGTTCCACGTCGCAATTGATGACCACAGCGGCGCGTTGTTTTTTGAGGTAACTGCTGAGTTCGTCACCGGGCAGATGCGAACTGAGGACCACCACACCATCGACGCGATCTTCCTCGAAAAGATCCATGACGGCATGTTCTCGACGGGAATCGACAGCGGTGTTACATAAGAGCATGTGATAACCACACTCCCACAGCACCCGTTCTGTACCTTCCAGCACCTCACCAAAATAGGCACTGGAAATACTGGGCACCACAACACCGATCTTCAGAGTTTTGGCGGTAGCAAGACTGCGCGCAACCCGATTGGGACGATAACCCAATTCACGCATCACATGGAGGACATGCTGCCGGGTTTCCTCGCTGAAGCTCCCTTTATTGTTGAGGACACGGGAGACGGTCATTGCAGAAACATTCGCCTTTTCGGCAACATCTGCAATTGTAATGCGATCTTTTTGCTTGGGCACAATCTATACTCAGAATATATCATATATAATTTAGCTAAAAACAAATGTTAGCGGTAACGCAATAACCACGAATAGAGTATATAGTTTCAGATCGTTTGTCAAGAAATCTATGTCATAAGTTACGAATCCACCATGATGGCACTCATAAGCCGTCGTCTTTAAATGGATGGACAGCCGACCAATTGGCGCGATTTTGGGGTAAACTATCTATCAAGAACATTGCCCATCGGAGAAACCTTGTCCGGCCTAAAAAAACTGGACAAGCAAGGGGTTCAGATACTATACTTCGACAGTGCGCTGCGCTTTTGCCCCAGCGTTCCAGTTGATTACACAGAGGATAAGCATCACATGGCAAAAATTGGTCTCTTTTATGGCAGCAGCACGGGCAATACCGAGTATGTTGCCTATGAAATGAAAGCTGAATTTGACAAACGCGACCCATCGCTGGTCGAAGTATTCAATATCGGCAGCACATCAATCGAGCAGTTCCTGCAATTCGACTATTTGATTCTGGGCATCCCAACCTGGAACACCGGGCAGCTTCAGGACGACTGGGAGTTCTTCCTGCCGAAGCTCGCTGGTGCGAATATGTCTGGCAAACGAGTCGCTATCTTTGGCCTCGGTGATCAGAATGGTTACGGCTTCAATTTTCTGGACGCAGTCGGGATGCTGGCGGATGAGGTGATGAAGCTGGGCGCACAGTTATGGGGTCTCTGGCCGACCAGCAATTACGAATTTGAAGAATCGCTCGCACAGGTGGAAGATCATTTCCTGTCGCTGGGTGTGGATCAGGAAGGCCAGTCCGAAAAGACACCTGCGCGGATCGCCGAATGGGTTAATCAGGTTATTGAGGAATTTGAGGTGCTGGAAAATCAACCAGCATGATTCATATGCGGAGTATGATCTCACTGCGGAACAAAACATGTGTCAGAGTCTGTTCCGCAGTGAGCAATCGTTAGCCAGTCATGCCAGCGCAGCCGCTAACTGCCCCATCAATCCCATGCCCATCTGTGAGATAACACGGTAGTTGCTGCGCTGCAGGGCTTCTCCCCCGCGGTTTGATTGGGCCACACCCATCAACAACCCGTCTGGCGTCAAATAAGTGGTCAGCGTTTCAAAAGTAGTCGCTGCCAACTGCTGGTAACCACGCTCGATCTGGCCCTCTTTTACGCCCAGCGCCAGCGCCGCCGCAATCCCTGCCGAGCCCGATGTATCCACCGCAACATCTGGTTCATCGACAAAACAGGCCCACAGCCCATCTTTACGGGCATGGGTCGCCACCCATTGTGCAGCTCGCTGGAATTCCGCGCGTGCGCTTTCACTATCAGGATCATCCTTGAGTACGGTAAGCGTACGGGCCAACCCAAGCAAGTACCACGCACAGCCCCGCGCCCAGTTGCGATACGTTCGACTGCCATCCTCATGGTAGCGCAGCCAGATAGCGTCATCATGAACCAGAAACTGGCGGCGCAGTTCAAGCTGGCGCAAAGCCAGTGCGGTCAGCGCCGTGTCTCCACGCTGCCGGGCAATTACAGCCATCGGATACGCGATGGTGTAGGAACCCTCTGCTGTTAGCGAGCCGTGATCTTTTACCGCCCCGTCAGCGTTTTGTTTGCCCAGCCAGAAATCGACGACCTGCTGCACCACCGGATGATCCGGCCAGGTCTGGGCCAGCGCCGCAAACGGCAGCGTGCCTTCAATCCCGTACACTCGATCATCGGCTGGTTGGCTGCGCGGGTCTTCATAGTACAACCGCTGCGAGTCATCCAGAAACTGGTTCAGATGCGCCTTTAGGGCAGCAGCATATGGCCCTTCTGGATGGACTGCGCTCAGATCAAGCAGCGCATCCAGCACACAACCTTCCATCCAGCCAAATGATTGAACCGAATCCAGCGAAGCCAACCGGTCATAAAACGCCTGCACCGGATCAGAATCTGATGTCAGGAGCAAATGGGGTCGATAAAGCACCGTACCGGGCACATCGGCGTGAAAAAACCACAGCGGTTGTGTGCCACGCATCATCCGCAAGCCGATGCCACCGCGCATCGCCGCCTCCGTTTGTGCCGCATCGAGCATCATCTCGAATGGCTGGCACACGTAGGCATAGCGTATATCCAGTGTGCCAATCACCTGCTCGTTTTCCAGCAGCAGCACATCGATGAGCACTTCCTCACGCACATCCAGCGCAATCATCAATCGAAAGCGCGACCCCGCAGCCGCCGCGCCATTCGCCCACTGAAGTGCTGTAACTGTCCCATCGGGCGCAACAGCCGCCGCATCAAACCCAAACGACAGACGTTTACCCGGTGCGACTTCGACCTCAGGCGCGTGGGTGACACGGGCAAAGCCGTACTGCTGAGCTGTGCTCATTAGGAAACCACGCCTTCGGCCACCACGCCGCGAAGTTCAAGCTCCTCAGCAAAGTGACAGGCAACCTGATGCCCGTTGCCCATCTCGCGCAGGGCGGGCGTCTCGGTGCGGCAGCGGTCCTTGGCGTATGGGCAGCGCGGGTGAAAATAGCAGCCACTCGGTGGGTCCGATGGATCAGCCACCTCGCCTTGCAGCGCAATCCGATTCTTGCGCGACCGCAGCGTCGGGTCCGGCTTCGGAACAGCCGAGAGCAGTGCCTCCGTATACGGGTGCTTCGGGCGCGTGTACAGTTCAACCGTCGGTGCCAGCTCGACGATCTTGCCGACATACATCACGGCCACCCGGTCACTGACATGCTCGACCACACTCAAATCATGCGCGACAAACAGGTACGTCAGGTGGAATTCTTCCTGCAAGTCCTTCAGAAGATTAAGGATTTGCGCCCGTACCGACACATCCAGCGCAGACACCGCCTCATCGAGCACGATGAGTTCCGGGTTCGTTGCCAGCGCGCGTGCGATACCGATGCGCTGCCGTTCGCCCCCACTGAAAGCATGCGGATACCGGCGCATATATTCCGGGCGCAGCCCCACCCGCCGCAGCAGCAGCGCCACACGATCTTGCAGTTCGCTATTGGGCACCAGATTGTTCACCCGCAGCGGATCGCTGATCACTTCCAGCACCGACATACGCGGGTTGAGCGAAGCAAATGGATCCTGAAACACCATGCGAATCTTTTGACGATAGGGCCGCAGTTCATCACGGTTAAGGGTCGTCAGATCAACCATATTGCCGTCCGGCTGCCGATAGTGCACACTGCCGCTGGTCGGGCTGTAGATGCGCATAATACAGCGTCCGGTCGTCGTCTTGCCGCAGCCGCTTTCGCCCACAAGGCTTAATGTCTCACCGCCGTTCACATGGAAGTTCACATCATCAACCGCTTTCACATGCCCCACGACGTGCTGGAACACACCGCGCTTGATGGGAAAGTGCATCTTCAGATTCTGAACTTCGAGCAGCGGCGTCTGGCTTTTGCCATTTTGTGTGGAACCATCAGCCATTCTGAGTTTCTCCTTCAACGCTGGCAGCCTGCGCCTCCATGATTTCCGGCTGATGCAGCAGACAGCGCACTTCCCGGTCTTCGCCAATCGTGATCAAATCGGGCACCATCTTGTCGCACACCCCGGCGATACGCATGTCACATCGTGGGTGAAACTGACAACCGTGCGGGCGGCTGAAAGGTGAAGGCACCATCCCGCGAATCGAGGCGAGACGGGATTTCACTTTGGTCCCCAGCCGCGGGATCGATTGCAGCAAAGCACGTGTGTAGGGATGCTCTGGCTGCTTAAAGATCGAGTACACGTCGCCGCGTTCGACCACCTGCCCCAGATACATCACCACCACATCATCAGCAATCTCTGCCACCACACCCAGATCATGCGTAATGAAGATCACAGACATGCCATACTCCGCCTGAAGCTCCAGCATCAGGTCCAGAATTTGCGCCTGTGTGGTCACATCCAGCGCCGTCGTGGGTTCATCAGCGATAAGCAGCGTCGGGTTACACGACAGCGCCATAGCGATCATCGCACGCTGGCGCATTCCGCCGCTTAACTGGAAGGCATAGTTATCAATGCGTTGTTCCGGGCGCGGAATACCTACACGTTGAAGCAGTTCGATGGCCCGGTCGCGCGCCGCTTTCTTGCTCAATGGCATATGCAGCCGGATCGCCTCGGTGATCTGCGTCCCGATGGTATGCACCGGGCTGAGCGATGCCATCGGTTCCTGAAAGATCATGGCAATATCGTTACCACGAATCTGCCGGATCTGCTCGCCCCGCGGGTCCACCTGTGCCAGGTCAACCCCCTTGCCGCCCTCACGCGGGTTATAGAACATAACTTGCCCGTCGATGATGTGTCCGGGCGAAGGCACCGCATTCATGATCGCGCGTGCAGTGATGCTCTTGCCAGAGCCACTTTCACCCACAATCGCCAGAATCTCGTTCCGCCGGATGGAAAAATCAACGCCGTCAACCGCTTTCACGACGCCTTCGCGGGTATAGAAGTGCGCTTTTAACCCGCGCACATCCAGTAACATATCATTCTCAGTCGCCATCAATACCTCCGCTTAATCATAGGGGTCCGCCGCATCGCGCAGGCCATCGCCCATGAAGTTGAGCGCCAGCACCGCAATCACCACCGCTACCCCCGGCCAGAACAACCAGGGCGCCGACGAAATCGCCCGGATATTCTGGGCATCCTGCAACAGCACGCCCCAGCTCACCACCGGAGACCGCAGGCCGAGGCCCAGAAAGCTCAGCGATGTTTCCGCTAGGATCATGCCCGGAATAGCCAGCGTCAGCGAAGCAATGATATGACTCATAAATGAGGGAACCATGTGCCGCCAGATGGTGCGGAAGCGGCTGTTGCCATCCAGTTCCGCCGCGATAACAAAGTCTTCAGTACGCAGGGCCAGAAAACGCCCGCGCACCACGCGCGCCAGACTTGTCCAACCCAGGAACGACAAAATGATGGTGATGAAAAAGTAAACCTGTAGGGGCGGCATACCCGCAGGCAAAGCAGCAGCCAACCCCATCCACAGCGGGATCGACGGAATCGAGCGTAAAAACTCGATGACGCGCTGAATCAGGTTATCGACCCAGCCGCCATAATAACCGGAGATGCCGCCCAGGATGATGCCGAGAATAAAGCTGATCGCCACGCCGAGCAGACCAACCGACATCGACACCCGTGCCCCGTAAATCATCCGGCTCAGCACATCGCGTCCCAGGCTATCCGCACCCAGCAGATACATGGTGGCATCCGGGTCTTCCGGCACGATCAGATGAATATCGGTATCGAACAACCCAAGCAGCTTGTAAGGTTCGCCAGCGCCGAAAAAGCGCACGTAGTATTTTACTTCCGGGTCTACGACAAACACCCGGCGCATGGCTTCCGGCTCGATCTCGACCGTGTACCCGTTGACAAACGGGCGCAGCTGGCCGTTATCGAATAAGTGCAGGGGTTGTGGTGGCGCATAGGTATGTTGCGCACTGACTACTTCGGATGGAAACGGCGCAAAAAACTCTGCCGTACCGGCGACAAAATAGATCAGAATGGTGATGATTGCGCCAATCACAGCCAGCCGATTCTGGCGAAACTTCCACCAGGTCAGCTTCCACTGCGGCGCAACGTCGATGCGGCTTTCATGTTCCAGTGGATCAGGGTCACTATTGGTCGCTTCCGGAATCGTCATGCCGGTCGCTGCTTCTGAACGCCAGTAATCGCTCATGCGCTGCCCGTCCTTCCATATCTTACGCGTGGATCAAGCCAGGCCAGCAGCACATCAGAGATCAGCGTGCCGATCACCGTCAGAAAGCTCAACACGAGAATAAAGCTGCCCGCTAGATACATATCCTGTGATCGCAGCGCCCGCAGCAGCAGCGGCCCGGAAGTCGGCAGGTTCAGCACAATCGCCACAATCGCAGAACCGGAAACCAGCGTCGGCAGCAGCCAGCCAACCGTGCTGATAAATGGGTTAAGCGCCACCCGCACCGGATACTTCACGATAACCAGCCACTCTTTTTGCCCTTTCAGGCGGGCTGCTTCGACATAGGGCTTTTTCAGTTCATCCATCAGGTTGGCCCGCATGATACGGATCAACCCGGCTGTACCGGCAGTTCCAATGATGACGACCGGAATCCACAGGTGAGCCAGCAGGTCCATAAACCGGCCCCAACTCCAGGGTGCATCCACATATTCCGGCGAAAACAACCCGCCTACGCTCTGATTGAAGACACGGTAGGAGGCATACATCAGCACCAGCGCAAGCAGGAAATTGGGGATGGCAAGTCCGACAAACCCAATCGTTGTCAGGATATAGTCGCCGATGGTGTACTTGCGAACAGCGGAGTAAATGCCCACCGGGAACGCCACAATCCAGGTGAACAACAGCGTGGTCAGCGAGATAACAAATGTCAGTCCGATTCGATCCCACATCAGGGTTGAAACCGGACGATTCCATTCAAACGAAGTACCAAAATCGCCCTGTGTAATGATCCCGGCCATCCATTTGAAATACTGGACATGGACTGGCTGATTAAGCCCGTACCGGGTTTCCAGATATTCCAACAGCTGGGGATCAACTTCATCACCCTGCGCGTTCATGGTGCTCACCATCGTGGTCAGGTAATCACCCGGCGGAAGCTGAATGATGACAAATGACACGATGGAAATAAAGAACATCGTCGGGATGATGTAAAAGATTCGACGTATGACAAACTCTAGCATAATGAATTCCTGAAACTGGCTTATTCCGAAACAGTAGATTTACAAAAACGCTAGGTTTTGCCTTTCCATAACAAATAAACGGTGCCATCCTCCACTTCGACCGGATAATGAAACAAGCGCCGTTTATCGGTCAGGCAGTCGCCCGTCAGCAGGTTAAACTCCCACCCGTGCCAGGGGCAATAGAGGATTTCGCCTTCCTGCCCCCAGTTGTACTGACCCGGCATCGAAACTGCGGTCGTGCCGCTCACCCGGCCTTTGCACACCGGGGCCAGCTCGTGCGGGCATAGATTGAGCACGGCAACATACTGGCCGTTTACGTTAAAAACGCCAATCGAACGATTGTTGATCTCGACAATTTTTCGCGCTCCCAGCGGCAGTTCTTCAACCGAGGCCACCGCGAAACGCTGCTCAGTTGTTGTCTTAGGCATGTTCCACCACAGGCAGTTTGTACAATTCGCGTGCATTTTCGGACATGACCCGGCTGTGCAGTTTCTTCGGCAGCAAACGCATCGAAAAGTCCGGTGTATCACCATCCCAGTGCGGGAAATCGGTCGAGAACATCAGCATGCGTTCGACCGGGAACATATCCAGAATGGCGTGCAGATGCGCGGGGTCTTCCGGTTCCTCAATCGGCTGGGTTGTCAGGCGAATGTGGTCCGCGACAAATTCACTCGGGGGACGGTCCAGCCACGGCACGGTCATACGCAGCGACTTCCAGTTCTTGTCCAGCCGCCATAACATCGATGGCACCCATGACACACCACCCTCAATCAGTACAAACTTCATGGTGGGGAATTTGACGAAGACGCCTTCTGCGATCAGGCTCACCAGATGCGCAATATAATTGCTGGCAAGCGATGTGTGCCATTCAAAATAGCCCCCGGCATAACCGGCGGACGTCGATTTGCCACTTACACCGTTGCCCTCACTGCCAGGGTGAATTGCCAAAGGCAGATCATGTGCGACAGCCGCCTCATAAATGGGGTGATAGTAGCGATGCCCGTAGGGAAATACGGAACCGCTCGGCATCAACACCTGCACCACGCCCGGATGATCGCCATATTTGTGAATTTGCTCGACGGCCAGGTTCGGGTCGCCGGGCGAGATGACCAGTGATGTGCGAAAGCGCGGGTCGACAGGCAGCCAGTCATGAATGAACACATCGTTGATCGCCCCGACCAGTGCAGCCGAAAAATCCGGCTCCGGCGACAAGCCAGCATGCAGTGAGCCACCGGGATTAAAAATGCCGTATTCCAGGTCATAAAGATCAAACAGATGCTTGGCAAGCGCCTGTGGATTGGCTTCAACCCGCTGGCCGTCCTCGGTAATGGCGTCAGGCCGATTCACGCCATTGGGGTTCCAGTATCCCAGGCTGCTGGGGCCGGTATTGCCTCTGGCAACCCGCGTGCGCCAGGGTTCCGCCAGAAAATCCAGCATACGTGTGCGATTGGCAACCGGATGAATGTCTACGTCAATTAAGGATGGTTTCTTACTCATCAGGCTCATGTCCCTGCTCGATGGTCGATAATGATGACCGGGGCAGGCATAGTCACCTGCCCCGGAAAGACACGATTACATACTGTCGTCAAAGAAGTAGGTAAAGGTGTTGGTATAGCCTGGGTTCAGCACCGATACCGCATCAAACATCTGGGGCGGCACGTTGCGGAAATTGTTCTTGACAATCCCGTACGTCATCGGCATCAAGTTGATACCGATCACATAGAATTGATCTTTCGAGTATTCCAGCAGTTCGCGCATCATCTCGGCCTGCCGTTCCGGGTTTGGCTCAGCAGACAGTGCGTCGTACATCGCCTGATGATCCTTGATGAACTGGGGCGGTTCCTCCGCCAGCGGGTCACTCGAGTTGGCGTACCAGACTTCCCAGGCACGGCCAATCGTCGCGCCACCGGGTTCAACCGGCACATACCAGCTCGGGTTCAGGATATTATCCAGGCCACCACCACCAGCCCAGATCCAGGCATCGTGCTGGTTATTCGACTGGCGCTCCGTCAGCAGCGCACGGTCAACCACGTCGAACTGCGCATCCACGCCCGCTTCCTGCAAGTAACGGACCACCTGCTCGATGACACTGGGGTTCTCGGTGTAGGGCGCATCACTCACGGTGATGACAAATGAGAAGCGATTGCCATCCGGCCCCAGACGATAGCCATCAGCATCCTTTTCCGGCAGCACCTTGTCCAGGTACTCGCTCGCCAGTTCAGGGTCGTATTCCGTAAACTGCTTGCCGAATTCCTCATTATAGAAAGGTGCCTCTGGCCGCGGCGCCGCCTGCCAGGGTTCGCCCTGACCGATGTAGATCAGGTCAATAATCTCCTGCCGGTTAATGGCATGAGACAGACCGGCGCGGAAATCCTTGTTCTGGAAGATTTCGCGCTTCATCGGATCGGGGTGGGTGAAATTGAACATGATCGTCGTGGTATTCATGATGTCTGGTGACAGGCTGTAGAAGTGATAGTCGCCCGCTTCCTGACCATCGAACAGCACCGCCCGGTTGGTAATGGTGTTGATGTGACGATCCTGCATGTCGATCTCGCCATTCAACACAGCCAGCGTAAAGATTTCGACGTCTTCAAACTGGGTATACTGCACACGATCCAGGTACGGCAGCTGCTGACCTTCCGGATCCACCTTGAAGTAGTACGGGTTGCGTTCTGCCACAACCTGGGTCCCGGTACCATATGGGGTGGTAATCACCCACGCGTTCAGGGTCGGGATACCGGCGTTCTGCCAGAATTCCACACCTGCACCAGCGCCACCGCGCAGCGTCATCAGCTCGCGCCAATCCGCCACACCGGCTTCCGCCACCAGGTCATCGACGTTTTCGTTATACAAGGGGTGGAACTGCTCGAAATAATGTTTCGGGTAGGCGGTGAAGGATGCACCGTCGCCGCGCGCCATGCGCTGCATGAACAGACCATTCGGCGCGGAAAAGATGAATTTGACCGTGTAGTCGTCTACCACCTCAAACTGAAATGTTTCTGGCCCGACGCGCAGCAGCCCCGGCACACCGGGTGACGTTGTGTTCTCATCCTCATACAGAATGAGGTCTTCCACATAAAAACGAATATCTTCTGCGGTAAAGGGCGCGCCATCCGACCATTTCATACCTTCACGCAGGTGGAAGGTGAATTCGGTCCCTTCGTCGTTAAACTCGAAGCTTTCGGCGACATTGGGGATCACATTTTCCCAATTCATGTCCCAACGAACCAGTTGATCGTAACCGATGGTGCGTTGCAGCCAGACGTGATCCGTCCCGCCGCGCAGACCAGTACGCCATGTACCGCCATACTGGCCGATAGCCTCAATTGGCTCAACCACCAGCGGATTGGCTGGCAGCCGCTCGTCGACAGGCGGCAGGGTGCCGTCGGCGACCAGATCATCGAGCATCGGCGCGCCGGTGTACTGCTCCTGTGCTACCCCAACGATGCTGGTCAAAAGCAGCACAATCAAGGTAAAGATGAGTTTCAAAGAAAAATGATGTTTGACAACCATTCTTGTCGTAACCTCCTGAAGAATTAATCAGTAAATCATGTGCAAACGGTTTTCTTGAATAACAGCGCACCTCCCCTGCGTCAAATATTGGACAAACTGAGTTGCGGGCCAAAATTTCCATATGCCACATTGAGCGAATCACTCATAAACTGGGATGAATTCCTCAGTTCATGAATGACCCGTTCCCGGTTATCATCAGTAAAATCTGCTTCCGGCATCCCGACACCCATCGCGGCCCAGTTCTCGTTGTCTGGGCCAAAAACCGGTACCGCCATAGAGCGCCAGCGGTTGTCCGGCGTCAGATCAAAGGTAATGCCTTCTTCACGAATGTGCCCCAAAGCCGCATGCATCGCACCCATACTGTCGATGCCTGGCCATTCTTCGCCCGGCATTCCGCGCGCCGCCACGACGGCACCCAGCGCTTCTTCATCCAGGTACGCCAGAAGAATGCGCCCCGTACACATGTTGTAGGGGGATTTCTTTTCGGTGAGGTTGACCTTCACACGCACATCGGGGTTCGCAGCCGCGTTGGCAATATGGTAGCGATATTCACCCCGCAGGACAGACACCACCACCGTCTGCCGGATACGCCCTGCCAGGCGTTCAACGCCGTGCTGCGCGATGAGATTGAGGGTAAGATCTCTGGTCTGCTGTTCAGTCAGTTGAATAAGCTTGGGGCCAAGTGCATAAAGACCAGATTCTGTACGCGCAACCGCCCCCAGAGTTTCCAGCGATTTCAGGATATTATGTAGGGTACTCTTTTGGAGTTGTAAAGTATCGGCAAGTTCTGTTAAGCCCAGATCCTGCTTACTGAGGAGGGTCAGTGCCGCAAAAGCACGTTCCAAAACCTGAATCATTGCTAACCAACTTTTCAAAAACAATGAACACATTCAATAATACTGAATACATTCTATAATGATGCACAGCATTATAGCGCGTTTTTTGTTCAACACAAGTTTTTCACGGAATTTATCGTAGGAGTTATCCACATCAACCAGCAAAGCTGCAAACTGACCGTAACTTTTCCCGGCGTGCAAAGACGTTTTCAGCATCACGGTAACATCGGAGCCAATCCGTCTGGTTGAATCAGGACACGGGAAGTATGACCAAAACTTGGCGAACGCGCATACGGTGGTTGGTGCCATTGGTTCTGTTTGGCGCTGGTTTCCTGTTGGCTGCCTTCCTGTTGTCATCCACCGTCGGGTTTGTCGGCACCGATGATTATTATCATAGCCGGATCGCATCACAGATTCTTGCGCAGCGCAGTCTTCGCCTGGATTTCCCCTGGCTGCCGTTAACCATTCTGGCACCGCAGCACTTTGTCGATCATCACCTGCTCTATCACCTCTACCTGGCCCCCTGGGTCTATTGGGGTGGCATTGCCGGGGCGAAACTTGCGCAGGCTGTGGTTGTTGGCAGCATCGTCGTGGTATTCTGGGCTTTGTTACGCTTGCTTCAGGTACGCTTCGCGCTCATCTGGACTCTCGGCATCGCGGCCACCTCATCAACATTCCTCTATAGAATGCTCATGATTCGGACTCAGGCTGCGGCGGTGCTCATTATCCTGATCACGTTGTATCTGCTGTTCCAAAGGCGTTATCGCTGGCTGGCGCTGTGTACCTTTGCGTTTACCTGGCTCTATAACGGCTTCATTCTGCTCCCCGTGATTATCGGTCTGTATACCGTCGCAGAAGCGATTACTGAACGGCACCTGGCGTGGAAACCGATTGCCTATGCACTGGTGGGTATGACGCTGGGGCTGATCGTGAACCCCTATTTCCCGCAGAATATCAGCTTCATCATCGAGCATCTGGGCGAAAAAGTCGACATCAACAGCAGTATTCGGGTCGGTAATGAATGGTACCCTTACGACACCAACGTGCTGCTGCGCAATGCCTTCGGTGCGATGCTGGCGATGGCGGCTGGCGTGCTGGCACCCAGCTTTCGCCACAAAAGGCGTGACCGCGTTGAAACCACCCTTCTGTTGATTGCCTTGCTGACGCTCTACATGGTGTTTCGATCACGCCGTTTCATCGAGTATTACCCGCCTTTTGCGCTCTTATTCTGTGCCATAGCCTGGGGCAGAAGCAGGTTTAGCTGGCGTACATTGTCGCCCCCAATTCCACGCCAACGTTCGCTAAAACCGCTATATGGCGTGTTTTTCCTGCTCCCCGTGCTCGTGTTAGCCGTGGCAACCGTTCGGTCCACCGCCGCTGATATCAGGGATGCAAAAAGTGCGGATTACATGCAGGGGGCCGCAGCGTGGCTGCACGCAAATACCGAAGCGGGAACCATGATCTTTCAGCTGGACTGGGATGACTTCCCCTATCTGTTTTTCCATAATACACAGAATGCTTACCTGGTTGGCCTCGACCCTACCTATCTCCAGCTTGCCAGTCCGGACCTGTGGAATCTGTGGGTTTCCATCACGCAGGGACGGGTGGAGCAGCCATCGGGTTTCATCCTCAACACATATGGGGCACCCTACGTCGTCGGCGATCGACAGCACGACGCGTTCGCCGATCAGGCCGCCAATGACCCGAACATGCAAATTGTCTACCTCGATCAATACAGCATCATCTGGCGAGTCAACACATCGGATTGAACATACCCGTTTGTCCGTTGACAATTGCTCATCAGGCTGGAAAATAGCGCCTCTTGAATTCGTCACACTTTTTCCGCTAAATTTAATCGCAGGTTCGTTTGCACTTAATATTGTCATTGGTATAATCTACTTGTCCGGACAGGTTAAGACATGAAGAAATTCAACATTTCTCATGCCAGTTCACTGCCATTGCATCTGCAATTGCTGGATGAACTTCGGCACCAAATCAAAAATGATCTTCTCAAACCGCATGATCGTTTGCCGGGGGAATGGGAATTGGTCGAGACATTGAACATTAGTCGAGCGACCATACAACGTGCATGGCAAGCTGCGCAGGACGAAGGCCTGATCTACCGGGTTACAGGCAAAGGCACGTTTGTCGCAGAGCCACCTGTCGCGACAGAGCGAGAAACAATTGGCTTTTTCATTCCAGAGTATCGCGGAACCTTCGCCGTCCATATGTTGAATGGCGCCGAGCGCGTTATGCGCCAGCATGGTTACCGGGTCCATTTCGCAAGCACAGACCGCAACCTCGACGAAGAAAACCGGCTGCTGCGCCAGTTGCAGAACGACGGTGCAAGCGGCTGCATCATGGTACCTTCACATAGCGGGCTGAATGGTCGACTGCTTGGTTCGCCGGACCTGAAGCTGCCCATCGTCCTGATGGATCGGCCCATTAACGGCATCGTGCTGCCATGTGTCAGCAGCAACAACTACGACGGTGGGTTGCAGGCGGTCACACACCTGACCGGGTTGGGCCATCGTGATATTCTGTTTCTAGCCCGCCCCCATCTTGATCTCTGGTCAGTTTCGGAACGGTATCGAGCTTACCAGGACACAATGAACAGCATGCAGATCGAAGCGCGACCGCCCTTCCTCATGGGCAGCAACCGTGAGCTAAGTTCATATGAAGCTTATCTCCACCCGGATGACAGTGACATTCAACCGTTGATCGACTTGCTCAAGTCGTCGGACCGTCCGACCGCAATTTTTGCCGTTAATGACTGGATCGCGCTGAAGGCACAACGGGCCATTGCTCTGGCCGGTCTGCGCAATCCACAGGACATTTCGCTGATCGGCTTTGATGACCTCGATATCGCCCAGTACCAGACACCGCCGTTGACGACGATTGCACAGAACGCCGCGTTAATTGGCGCAGAGGCAGCCCGGCGTCTGATCACGCTCATCCAGGGCGAACAGGTAGACAGCATCCTGACACTGGTTCCAACCAGGCTGGTTGTCCGCGGTTCAACAGCACCTCCAGCCTGACAATCTTACGTTTCCGGTTGGCATCTTCATTGATCTTCATCATGAGGCTGCCCACACTTTTGACTAGCTTTAAGGAGGAAATATGTTTAAGCGTCATTTTTCGCTCGTTCTCGTTTTACTCCTGATTCTGACGACTGGCAGCGTGCTGGCACAGGACACCATCGAGTTAACCATTGGCGGCGTCGCTTCCGGTGATGAACTCACGTGGCTGCAAGAAGTTGTCAAACCCGAATTCGAAGCCAAGATGGCCGAAGAAGGCACCAACGTTACCGTGAATGTCGTCGAATTTGTCGGTGATGATCTTCGTCAGCAGTACGTGCTCGACCTTGGTGTTGGCGAAGGGCCGGATATCATGTCGTTCGACGGTTTCTGGCTGCCAGAATTTGTCGAAGGTGGGTTGCTCCAGCCACTGACCAGTGTGGTCGGTGAAGAAGTCCTTGAGTGGGACGGCTGGGATGTCACACCCGAAGGTCTGAAAGAGATCATTGGCTTCAATGGTGAACTTTATGGTATCGCTCGCGGTACAGATGCACGCGTGATCTGGTATCGTGCCGATCTGCTAGAACAAGCGGGCCTGCCTGCTGATTGGCAGCCAACCAGTTGGGCAGAACTGCTCGACGCTGCACGCGCTGTCAAAGACAATCTGGAAGGCGTCACGCCGCTTCAGCTAAACGCCGGTACCGCCATGGGTGAAGCGACCACCATGCAGGGCTACCTGATGGCGCTGCTCGGTGCCGGGCATCATATCTACGATTTTGACGAGGGTAAGTGGATTGTCAGCAGCCCGGGTATCCTCGACACGCTCAACCTCTACAAAACGATCTACGTCGATGAGGAACTGGGTGATCCCCGCTTCCAGCTTTCGCAGAATGGTCGCGATCAGTCCTTCGAAGCGTTCTCCAATGGCGAAGTTGCGATGCTGGTTGAGGGTGACTATTTCTGGCGCGGCCCACTGGCCCCCGAAACCGGTAACTTCCCCATGGCCAACCGCGATGAAGTTGTCAAATTCGCGTTCATGCCGGCCGAAGAACCAGGTGCGGGCTTTAATGGCCAGGACTTTGTGACCATCTCTGGCGGCACCGGTTACGTCCTCAACCCGAATACCGACCACCCGCAGGAAGCATGGGAACTGCTCACCTACATGTTCAGCCTAGAAGCGCTGGAAGGCTTGCAGGAAATTCAGCCGCGTATCCGTGCGCGTACCGACGTGCCGGTGACCGGTGATGAAACCATGAGCCGTATTGCGGAAGAAGTGCTGCCGATGACGACCATTCGCCCGCAGCTTCCGGAATACAACCGTGTCTCGACCGAAGCCCAGTTGATGACCGAGCGCGTCGTATCCGGCGAAATGACACCGGAAGAAGCGATGCAGGCCTATGACGAAGCCGTGACCGAAATCGTGGGTGAAGAAAACGTTCTCCGCATTCCGGTCGAATAATATCTGACGTCACCCATTGTTGCCCGGTCAGAATCTGTTGGCCGGGCAGCACTTTTCGATAGAGAATCCGATGCAAAAATCGTTACTGACACGCCCTGTTGCACTGATGTTCCTGCTGCCTGCTGTGTTGTTTGTGGTTGTTTTCCTCATTTACCCGTTCTTCTCGATATTCATGATGAGTTTCACCAATCGAACGCTGCTCGGCGCAGCGGCGGCAAATCCGCAGTACATCGGCCTGGAAAATTATGCCGAGCTGTTTAACTTTGATCGCTGGATGCGGCGTGGTGAACTCGGTTACAGCCTCTTGCTCACCGCCCAGTTTGTGGTTGGTTCGGCGTTAATCGGTCAGGCCGGGCTGGGGCTGCTGCTGGCGGTGCTGTTTCAAAACCGCAAAGGCCTGCTGCGCGAAACCATATATACCGTTGCCATCACCGCCTGGATTATCCCCGAAGTAGTTGTGGCTTTTGCGTGGTTTGCCTACCTGGACCCCGACGGTACGCTCAACAATGTGCTGAACGCGATTGGTCTTTCAGGCGCAGACTGGTTGTTTGACTATCCCATGCTCAGCATCATCATATTTAATACCTGGCGCGGAACCGCGTTCTCGATGCTGTTGTTTTCTTCGGCAATATCGTCGATCCCGCCGTCGCAACTGGAAACCGCCGACGTGATCGGTGCCAGTGCGTGGCAGAAATTCAAGGACATTCTGTTACCACAGCTTGGGCCATACATCCTCACCGATCTGCTGCTCATTACGCTGTGGACGTTTAACACCTTTACGCCATTCCTGCTAACCGGTGGTGGCCCCACCTTCCAGACAGACCTGATTTCCATTTACACCTACCGCACGGGGCTGCAATTTTTTGAATTCGGCAAAGGTAGTGCGATTGCGATGGTTGTCATGACCATCAACCTGCTGCTGGCCGGGATCTACCTCATTGCTGCACGTTCACGGAGGCAAGCATGAGCGCGCTACGACGCCTGAGTCTCATTATTGTCGTCACCATTGCCGGGCTGTTTTTCGCCCTCCCCTTGCTCTGGTTCATTTTTGCGCCGTTTAACGAAAGCGCAACACTGGCCGCCAGCCTGCCGGAACAGCCATCGCTCGAAAATTTTCAGGAAGTCTTCAGCAATGACCTGGCGATGCGCGGCCTGTTACAAAATACGCCGATCATCGGCATCGGCACGATGGTTCTGACCACCCTGATTGCGGCGCTCGCCGCGTATGGGTTATCGCGCAGCAACCTGCCGGGCCGCCAGTTATGGACCTATATTCTGATCCTGTTTTCTTCAGTCGTCACGGGCACCGCCAGCATGGTCCCTATTTTCCGGCTTGTTTACGACATGGGGTTGATCAACACCCATCTGGGTGTCATTCTGGCAATGACCGGCGGTATGATCCCATCCGCAATATTTATCATGCAGGATTTTGTTGATGGGGTGCCCAGTTCTTACGAAGAAGCGGCACGCGTCGCCGGCGCTTCTTCCCTGCAAATTTTTCGGGATGTCACCTTCCCGCTTATTCGTCCGGGGCTGATGGTGGTCGGCATCTGGGTACTGGTCAACGCCTGGGGCGCGTTTCTGACGCCTTTCATCCTGCTGCGCAGCCCGGAACTGCTGCCCGCTGCGGTCACGTTCTACCGCTTTTACGATGATGAAGGGTTCCCCATGATCACCCAAATCGCGGCCTATGCGGTTCTCTACACCCTACCGGTCCTGATCCTGTATCTGCTCATCAACTGGCGTTATGGCTTCCGTTTCTTTGGTGGCATCAAACAATAAGGCAAAGACATGGCTTCTGTGAAACTCTCCAATTTGCGTAAAGTATTCGGCGCGGTCGAAGCGGTTGCCGGCATTGACCTTGATATTCCAAATGGCGAGTTCGTCGCGCTGCTCGGTCCGTCTGGCTGCGGCAAAACCACGACTCTGCGCATGATTGCTGGCCTCGAGGTCCCAACCAGTGGCTCCATTCATATTGGCGATCAGGATGTCACGACCTTACAGCCGCGCGACCGCGATGTTGCCATGGTCTTTCAGGATTATGCCCTCTACCCCCACATGACCATTGATGACAACATCGGCTATCCACTCAAAGTGCGAGGCGTCTCGAAAGCGGAACGGTCCGAGCGAGTACGGGATGCTGCCGAGAATCTGCAAATCGGTAACCTGCTGGACCGCAGGCCGGGTCAGCTTTCGGGTGGCCAGCAGCAGCGCACCGCTGTTGCCAGAGCCGTTGTCCATCGTGCCCAGGTCTATTTGTTTGATGAACCGCTCAGCAATCTGGATGCCAAGCTGCGGCTCGAAGCCCGTGCCTTTTTGAAGCATCTTCAGCGCGAAGTGGGCGTCACCGGCATCTACGTCACACATGACCAGTCCGAAGCGATGGCCCTGGCAGACCGCATCGTCATCATGAATGCCGGTCGCATCATGCAGACGGGTACGCCGCTCGAAATTTATCGGCGTCCGGCCAATACCTTTGTCGCCACCTTCATTGGCAACCCACCCATGAACCTGCTCCCCTGCCGTTATGACAAGGCTGAACGTGCGATTATCATCGACGAAAAGTTCTCGATCAAAGCCGATGCTTTTTCGCTGCCAGCGTCTATAACGGATACCAAACTTTCTTTAGGCGTGCGCCCAGAACACATTCACATCGAAACAACGGCCTCGCCGGACGCGATTGAAGCTCAACTGTATGTGGTCCAACCGCTTGGCAGCGAATCGCTCATCATGGTGCGGGTTGGGGAGCATTTGTTATCTGTCCGCACGTTTGGCGACGAAGTGCCGGACCTGCCCCCCAGAGTATGGCTGCGACCAGATTACGCCCGTGCATTTTTCTACAACAGCGAAGGCGATCTGGTCAGCTAAAACACGGCGGCTTATTCGCCCTGCAACACCGCGATCAGGCGCTGCTGCACCACCAGCTCCTCCCCCTGACCAAGCGTCATCGGGTTGAGGTAGATACCATCCTGCTGGTTTGTTGCGACCGAAATGGCCGGGTTGCCGTCCAGCAATGCCTGAACAACCGCATCGCGCTCGATACCAGCCACTGCCGCATCAATCGTCACCCGACAGCGCGGCAGGGGTTGTCCCGCTTCGTTCGGGAAAGAGCGTTCAGCCTGGACACCGCTGATCTGATTCAAGGCTGCGCACCATTGTTCAACCGTTTCTTCACAGTAGCGTTCGCGGGCATCATGATCCAGATGGACATAACGTTCGACTGCGGCCAGCAGCCCGACCATCTCTTCCTTGCCCACCTTCATAGGCCGCCCAAATGCATGATTGGGATTGCCATGCAGGCGGCAGGCCTCGATCAAGTCCTTGCGCCCCAGGATTAACCCGCTCGACTGCGGTCCCCGTAAATCCTTACCACCGCTGAAGATCGCCAGGTCAGCACCTAACTCGGTAAAGTACCATAGGTTACTGACCGGTGGCAGCTGAGCAGCGCCATCGACGATGACGGGTATACGATGTTCATGCGCAATGCGGATAACCTCCGAGAGCGGTAAATCACCGGGCTTGCTCAGCAGGCCATGAAACCAGAACACGGCGGCGGTTCGTTCAGAAATGGCATTCTCAAGGTCAGCCGCGCTAGCGCCTTCATCGGTGCCGATCTCGATGAGTGTTGCACCCGTCTGGCGAATAGCATAGTCATAGCCATTACGCTGGCTCTTGTGGATGATGACTTCGGCGCGCAAACCTTCGAGATGCGGGAACCGTGTAATCAGGTCCAGATCAGCGCCTGTGATACAGGCAGCGGTGGATAGCGCAAGCGCCGACGCCGCCCCCGATGACACATACGCCGCCTCGTTACGGGTCAGCTCCGCAATGCGACTGCCAACCGCACGCTGTAATTCGTGCAAATCAATAAAGCATCGCGCCGCCTCGGTCATCGCCTGAATAACTTCCGGTGGCATCAGGCTGCCCCCCAGCTTGGTCAGCGTCGCATTGGCGTTGATGATCGGGCGAACACCTAGCGAATCGTAGACGCTCATTTGGCCCCTCCCGGCGAACGGAGCTTCCAGTATTCTGGCGGCGCGTCCTCCCAAAACGGCGTACTCAACCCATTGAGGTCGTATACGACTTCACCGGCACGCAGGGTCATCTGGCATGTCAGGCGCTTGCTGCCGATATAATGCGCACGACCACAGTCGGTATAACCAAACTGCCCTTCTTCCGCCTTAATCACCGCAATGTCGGCTTCCGCCCCCACGCTGAGTGTGCCCAGTTCAGGGTGGCCGATTTCGCGGGCAGGGGTCACTGTCGAGCGATAGATCACTTCTTCCAGCGGCATGCCAATACTGTAAATCTTGGACATGGTGGTAATCATATCGAACACCGGCCCATTGACATTGCCGATATGCAAATCCGTACTGATCGAATCCGGACCGAAGCCGTTTTCCATCGCCGGAATCGCTTTGCGGAACCAGAAGCTGCCAGCTCCATGCCCCAAATCAAAGATAATGCCGCGCGACCGGGCCTCGTGCATAAAGTCAAAGGGCTGGTTGTTCTCGTCCACAACCTCGAACTGCTGCGCGTACACGTGCGTATGAATATCGCCGGGTTGCATTTTCCTCAGCAATTCAGCATACGGGCGCTCTGGTGGGCGCGGCCAGAAATCGACCATCAGCGGCTTTTTGCAAATGTCCGACGCTTCCAACGCCCGGTCCACCGCCGCCCATACTGGATGAGCTTCGTCCCAGTCGCCATACGTCCAGTAATGAGCCGTCTTGATGCCCACGCAGGCTTCCGGGTATGCCAGCACAATCGAGGCCGCCAGTTCCGGGTCCATCTCGTGGATGTCCTGTTCGAAGTCGCCCACCATGCCGGATTTGACAATGTTGATAAACGCGAAGATGCGTGTCTTGGCCCGGTCAATGACCGTGCGTTTAAAATGCAGGAAGTGTTTGGCCCCCGCCGTTCCCGTATCAACCATCGTGGTTACGCCAGAGCGAAACGAATGGTGATCAGCAATAATGCTCAGGCCCTCTGGTTCACGGGTATGGTAAACGTGAACATGAATATCGATCAATCCGGGCGTCACGACCAGGCCAGAAACATCAACTGTCTTAGCCGCGCGTGCAGAATCGATCTGCTCGGCAACCTGCGCAATTTTACCCCCCTGAACAGCCACATCCATAACCCGGTTAATCTGGTTGGCCGGGTCAATCACGTGACCACCTTTCAGCAATAAGTCATACGAGTCAGCCATAAATGTCCTTTTCAATCGAGAAGTTAAGAATCGTGCAGCGCACGCTGATACAATGCCGTACCGTAAAACTCGTAGGATGCAGCCTTGTCCGGCACATCAACGACGTGGACCGTAAACCGTGCCGGAACCCCATTGTCCGGGCACTGTTCCTTGAAGAACTTGCGGTAGGCGCGCGCATAGGCTTCCCGCAGGCGCTCCTGTTCCTTGATAAACCCTGCCGGGTCAACCAGCGGATTCGGTGCTTTCGGCTGGCAGCCAAACGCGTGAATCTCAACAAAATCGACATCCGCGATGGACTGGCAAATTCCGGCTTCTTGCAGCCACATTTCCCAGCATTTGAACACCAGCGGAATCTCGATTTCCGGCTCCATGAATGTCACGTCATCCAGCTTCAGAATGCCACTGGCTGAATAGCCACCCGTCAGGCCGGAAAAACAAATGCGGAGATCACCATCAGGCAGCGTTTCGACCACCATGTTGGACAGCACCGGGTCGTCGCCTTCATAATAGTAGGTTAATTTGCCGCGCTTCTTGACCTGAAATGTCATGCTTGCTCCTTCTGTGCTCACTTCACAGGCCGGGCCAGGGGTTCCCAACCCAGCAGGCGTTTGGCCTTCGCCATATTCATCACTTTTTGCTCATAATCCCCACTGATCGTGAATGCCTGAAAGCCGCCCTGATAAGCAGCCGCAGCCATCAGTGCATTGGCAACGTCGCGGGCCATTGTCGCAATCGTCGGCACGCCTGATCGCGTCTCCTCCAGCCACTTTTCCTCAGCCGTCGGGTGACATAAGCGCAGAGCATTGACATTCATGCCCCACTCGCGGGCCGCGTTCTGGCAGACTTCCTCACCCATACGCTTGGTAAACCCATAAAGATTGGTCGCGTCAGGGGTTATCCCTTCATCCGGGAAAGTCCGCTGCATCAAATCGCCGCCATAAACCGACATCGAGCTGGTGTAAACAGCCTGCTGAACCCCGGCTTCGTGCGCGGCCCGCAGTGCCAGGTGCACCCCCTTGATATTGACGTCATAAGCCGAGACAATGCCGGCTTCCTCCTGCCAGTTCAGACTGCCCATCGCCATATAAACAACCGCATCGATGCCATCCATCGCACCAGCGAGGTCCTGATAGCAGGTCACATCACCCTGGACAAAATCCAGTTCACTCATTTGCGGTGGCTGGCGATCAAAAACTCGTAGTTGATGCTGCTCGGCGAGGAATGGCACCACCAGCGTACCAACAAATCCGCTGGCGCCAACAACCAGTAGCCGCATAGAAAGCTCCTTTGCATGGTGTCCAATCCGGTAGTCCGGTTACCGGATCACAAATACCCGGAGATGATACTCCCTCTTTTCCGTGGTTCACAAGAATTTGCCTGGTTTAACAGGCTGTCGCCCACAGGCAGCAGACGTCATCTCGTATGCAATTGGAAACTTAGGGAACAGACTGCGGCGACACAAGGCGATCAGTCAGCTGACATACCCGGATTGATCGAACCCGTTTTGTCATCTGCGTTCAGGGGCTCGGCTGTCAACTTCACACTGGAGGATTCGCGCGTGATAAGCGAAGGTGCAATGCGGGCATGTATGGTCGGCGCACCCGGCGAAGTCAACCGGCGTCGGCACAACTGAAGTGTCTGGCGGGCGGCCTCTTCTGCGGAAAAGTCGATAGTCGTCGTCGGTACCAGCATCTGCGATGTGTCGATGCTGTCATCAATACTGGCAATCGCGACATCATCCGGCACTTTCAAGCCACGGCTGAGCAAGGCGCTCACGCCCCCCATTGCCATAATCTGATTGTAAAACAGGAGCGCGGCTGGCAGATTGCCACTGTCGATCATGTCCAGCACGACATTATGCCCACCCCGATAAGTGGGATCCGTTTCTGCCACAAACCGCATGTCGACATTGAAACCCTTGCTGACCAATGCATCCCGGTACCCCTGAAAGCGCCCGGTTTGATGAACAGGCTCATCAGACCCGGAAATATAGCCCACCTGCGCACCACCCATTTTTATCAGATGATCGGTCACCAGTTGTGCGCCGGCCCGCATATCCGACCAAACATCGTCAATACTCTGAATGCGGGTATGCATGCCAATCACGGGAATGCCCGTGCGCGTAATGGTTTCGAAGTGTGTTTTGTTGCGGGCCACACCACCCTGCACAATCAGCAATTGGGCATTCTGTTTTTCATAAGAATCGAGGATCTGTAACAACGCATCGTGGCTGCCATGAGTCGTATTGACGATCACCGTCATGTTGTGTTCGCCAGCGATATCCTGCAACGCCTGGGCCAGATGCGCGAAATAGGGATTAACAATATCCGTCAGGATAAAGCCAACCAGCACATGGGTATCGTGTTCACTGGTCCCGTCGGCGACAAAGGTCCCTTTACCACGCAAGCGAAACAGGTGCCCGTCCTGAACCAGCAGCGATACGGCTTTATTCGCAGTTTTGACATTCACGGAATACTGCTGAGCTAGATCCCGAATACCGGGGATTTTTCCGGTAAGATGGCCGTGCTCAATTTGCGAACGGAGCAACGCTGCGAGCTGAATGTAGATGTGGTCTTCTGAACTGAACTGATCTTTCATCACCATAATGTTACATGAGATTGCATTTGCCACAAGTACTGATCTGTAGTATAGTGTACCACATCATAGGGGTACACAGTGGTACACGCATATTTTGAGGACAATTTGAAGCCATCTCGGCATTGATGAACAAGCTTTGATCATGAAGTAAACCGACACCGAGGTTGGAAAAAGGAGGGAAATTACTCATACAGCAAACTATTCGCACGGCTTTACGAAATGTATCTATTATTAATTAGGAGAATTACGCAATGAAAACGCGAAGTCAGAATAGCTTTTGGCGTTTCACCGTCATTCTGACAGTGCTGCTTCTGCTGATGGTGACATCGGTTTCGGCCCAGGAAATGACCGAAGCCGGCACCCCCCGTACCGAAACACTCATCGTCGATCAGCTCGACGGTCGTATCGACAATCCCACGCAAACCAATCCTTATCAAAGCGGCACCCGCTTTTCATCGGGCCTGCATCAGCTCGTGTTCACCAATTTGTGGGAAATCAACACAATCACCGGTGAACAGTTCCCGGCGTTAGCTGCCGAGATGCCGGAACCCCTGAATGATGACTACACGCAGTTCCGCATCACCCTGCGTGAAGGGATGTACTGGAGCGATGGGGTCGAAATCACGATTGACGATATGGCATATACCATCGACACCGTGCTGAATACGCCCGAATTTCCTTACAGCGGCTTTTTGTCACAGGTCGTCGACAGCTATGAAATCGTCGATAATTATACGATGGAACTGACCACCAAACGGCCCGAACCTCGCCTCAGCCAAACCCTTGGTGTAACCGTTTGGGGTGACGGGTTCCGTCTGGTGCCCAAGCACATCTGGGAAAACGAAGATCCGGCAACCTTCAACAACTATCCGCCGGTATCCAGCGGCCCATACATCCTTCGGGAATCGGATCCTCAGGGTGCGTGGTTCCTGTACGAAAAGCGTGAAGACTGGGAACGCACTGACGTAGGTATGTTGATTGGTGAACCAGGCCCGCAGTATATTCTGTTCCGTTTCTATGGCCCAGAAGAACGTCGTATCATCGCGGGTGTACAGCACAACCTCGACATTTTCACCGACATCACGCCCGAAAGCTGGGAAATTCTGCAAGGCCAGAACGAGTATGCGCGCGCCTGGTTCGAGAGCTTCCCCTACGCCAACCTCGATGATCCGTGCGAACGCGGCATTGCTTTCGTCAATGTTAACCCACCGTACGATCAGCAGGATGTCCGCTGGGCACTGGCACTGGCAACCGATATTGAGAGTGTCTCCCTGGCAACATTCGCCGGTATGCTGCGCGTCTCGCCGCTGCCTGTCCCGCCGATTTCGGTCCTGCAAGAAACCTACCACAAACCCATGCGCGACTGGCTGATCGACTTTGAGTTTGAAGATGGCTACAAGCCATTCGACCCGGATTTCGCCGTTCGCATCGCCGAAAACCTGCGCAGTCAGGGTATTGAGGGCATCCCCACGGATGAAGCTGCACTGATCGACCTGTTCGGTGTTGGCTGGTGGAAACATGACCCCGACAAAGCGACGGAAATGCTGGAAGGCGCTGGCTTCTCCCGCGATGGCGGTGGCAACTGGCTGCTGCCGGATGGTTCGCCCTGGCAGATTTCCATCAATGCACCGGCCAACTTCGAGGTTCAGTCCGGGCGTTTGGCATTTGCCGTCGCCGACTCCTGGCGTCAGTTCGGTATTGATGCCAATGTTCAGCAGATGGAAAGCGGCACGTTCTGGTCCAGCAACGCAAACGGGACCTACGATGCCGGTTCTTACTGGCCGGGCTGTGGTGTTATCCCGGACGTGTTCGATAGCATGAACGGTGCCTGGCATCAGAAGTTCATTGTTCCTGTGGGCGAACCGGCACCGGGCAATCCGCACCGGCACAGCAGCGATGTCCTCAGCAACTATCTTGATCAGATCGAAGGGCTGACCAGCACCGATCCGCAGACGATTGAATTGACAACCGAATTCATGAAGGCGTGGATCGCTGAAATGCCCTGGCTGCCCATGTTCGGCACGTCGAAGTTTGTGCCGGTAGACACGTACTACTGGGACAATATGCCGACTTCGGATAACGCCTATGAAGGGCCGTGGTGGTGGTGGTCACTGTTCAAATACATGACGCCCCAGTTCCAGCCGACGGGCGGGCAATAATAACGCCTCGTTAGTAAAAAAAAGGCAGGCCGGGTGGAGCACGACGGCTGCATCCGGCCTGTATTTTGAAAAGGACTTAAGATGCATTTTGTGCGGTTTTTGGTCTCCCGACTTATTACCTACGCCCTCGTCATATGGATCGGCATTACGATTGTATTTTTCGTACCCCGTTTCCTGCCATCGAACCCGGTCGAGGCCATGCTTGGGCGAATTATGTCCCAGGGCGCTTATATGCAACCTGAACAGGTTCAGGCAATGCGCGAGACTCTCACCCAGGCATTCGGGCTTGAAGGCACCCTGCTCGAGCAATATCTGGGTTTCTTTAAGCGAATCTTTGTCACGGGTGACTTTGGGCCGTCGCTGGCAATGTTCCCCACACCCGTGAATGACCTCATCGGGCGTGCCCTGCCCTGGACACTGGGGCTGCTGTTGTTTTCCACCATCATCGCCTGGATTATTGGGAACGCGATTGGCCTGATCGCCGGGTATCAACGCAATAAGCGTTACTCCAAGATTATGGAAACCATTGCGATTCTGGTTTATCCCATACCCTATTACATCTCAGCGCTGATTCTGATTATCCTGTTTGTGCACATCAATCCTATCTTTCCGCTGTCGTTTAGTGTGCGCGGCGCCCCCTTTACCTGGGAATTCATTTCCAGCGCCATCTTCAACTCGGTTTTACCCGCGCTGTCAATCGTTGTCGTCGGTTTTGGATGGTGGGTGCTCAGCATGAAAGCGCTGTCCAGCGGCTTGGCAGAAGAGGATTTTGTTTACTTTGCCAAACTCAAAGGCGTTGGCGAAGGGCGCATCATGACTCGTTACGTCATGCGCAATGCTCTGCTGCCACAAATCACCGTACTGGCGTTGCAGATTGGTACGATCTTCAATGGTGCGCTCATCACGGAAATTCTGTTTGGGTACCCTGGCCTGGGCACGCTGACGCACACCGCAGTGCTGCAAAGCGACTACAACCTCCTGATGGGGACGATCAGCATCTCCATTATTGCTGTCGCCACCGCGACCCTCGTGGTCGATATTGTCTATCCGTTGTTTGATCCCCGCATTCAGCACAGGTAAACACCTATGTCCCGGTTGAATAACAGACTGAAATTCGGCACTTTTCTGCTCGCCATCTTTCTCATACTGGGCGGAATCCTGCCATTCTTCTCACCTTATGACGTACGTTCATGGAACGCCGTACCGCGCAATCTGTCGCCCAGTGCCGAGCATTTTCTTGGGACCACCAATCTTGGGCAGGACACGTTCTGGTTGCTCACATTCGCTATCCAGAACTCGCTCATCATTGGGGTGGTCGTTGCGTTTTTTGCGACCGCCATCGGCGTCCTGGCTGGCCTTACGGCGGGCTTTATTGGCGGCATTGTGGACCGCGTGCTGACCCTGCTGATGGACGTATTTATCGTCGTACCATCACTACCCATTCTGATTTTGATGGCCTCCCTCTTACAGGGGCGCGCGTCCCTTTTACTCATCAGCATCATCCTCATCCTGTTTAACTGGCCGTGGCCAGCCCGACAGGCACGTTCAATTGCGCTCAGTATGCGCGAACGCGAGTTCATCAACACAGCGCGGTTTTCGGGTTCCAGCACGCTTTTTATCATCACGCGGGAAATCCTCCCCTACATTCTGTCCTGGGTGATGGCAAACTTTGTCAACACGGTGCTGGTTGCCATTGCGACCGAATCCGGTCTGGCGGTGATTGGCCTGTCCAGTCTGGAACAGGCAACCCTGGGGACCATGATCTACTGGGCGCTGCAACATCAGGCCCTGTTGGGTCAGCGCTGGTGGTGGATCGGTTCGCCTGTGGTCGCGATCATCGTGCTCTTTTTCGGACTGTTCCTGATTTCCACAGGCTTTTCAGACATGTCCGCTGAAAAGCGAGGGCACCAATATGCTTAAACTGAGAGACCTACGTGCTTACTACGACACCCCAAAAGGAACGGTCAAAGCGGTTGATGGCGTGACCTTTGACATTCGCGAGAATGAAATCCTCGGCATTGCAGGCGAGTCTGGCTGTGGCAAGTCGACCCTGCTTAAAGTGCTGTACGACTATGTGCAGCCGCCGCTCAGGATCGTGTCCGGCGAATACCAGGCGGAGATGTCTACCAATGGCAACCAGCCTAAAATACTTGGCCCGGGCGAAGTCCGTAAACACTGGTGGGACTACATCTCCTACATTCCACAGGGCTCCATGAGCGTACTCAACCCGGTCGTACGCATCGAAAAGCAGTTCTTCGATGCCGTGGGCAAAAACCAGGATATTCAGAACAAGAACGTGATTCGGGAGCGCGTCGCGGGCTATCTGAAAGAACTGGAGCTACCGGTTGAAGTTTTAAAATCCTACCCCCATCAGCTCAGCGGGGGCATGAAACAACGAGTCCTGGTGGCCCTGGGCACCTTCTTGCATCCGCAGATCGTCCTGGCTGATGAACCCACTACAGCACTCGATGTGGTCGTTCAAAAAGGCATTCTGATGATGCTGACCGAAGTGCAGGCCCGCATGAAAAACACCCTGGTCATGGTGTCACATGATATGGGCGTGCATTATCAGATCACCAACCGCATGGCGATTATGTATGCCGGCAAGCTGGTCGAGCTGGGGCCAACCGAAGCGATCTTCAATAAACCTCTTCATCCCTACACCCAACTACTGATCGAAGCCTTGCCCAAAGTGGGTGATCGCCGGCAGCGAGAAGGAATCTCCGGGCGACCGCCCAGCCTGCTCAACCCACCAGATGGCTGCCGGTTTGCGGCACGCTGTCCACAAGTCATGGATGTCTGCCGTACCAAAGAACCGCAACTGGTAGAGATCGAACCGGATCATTATGTTGCCTGTCATCTGTATTAACCGCTGCACATCCGGGAGAAAGGTCCAAAATGAGTAATCATCTGCTGGAGTTTCGTGATGTCACCAAAACATTTCGCATTGGCGGGCTTATTTGGGGCACACAACTTACCGCAGTCGACCACGTCAACCTGTCGCTGGCCAAGGATAAACCAAGCATCCTGAGTGTCGTCGGCGAATCCGGCAGCGGGAAAACCACGCTCGCCAAAATCCTGCTCCGGCTGCACGAACCCACGTCTGGCCATGTCTTCATCGATGGGGAGGACATTTTCGACTCACGCTCTGCGCTGCACGGCAAGGATTACTACCGCTTTGTTCAACCGATTTTTCAGAATCCGTTCGAAACCTTCAGCATGCGCAAGACGGTCGACAATTACCTGTTCGACACGGCCCTGCAGCTGGGCATCGCCAAATCGCGCAACAAAGCCCAGGATGTCGTCGCCGAAGCCTTAACCTCCGTGGGGCTGGATATCAGCACCGTACGGGGTAAATACCCCAACCAGTTTTCCGGGGGCGAGCTTCAGCGCATCTCCGTCGCACGCGGGTTAATCCCCCGTCCCAAGCTGATCGTCGCCGACGAACCTGTCAGCATGATTGACGCATCGCTGCGCATGAACATCGTCAATCTGTTCCTGGAGCTGAAGGAAAACTACGGTGTCAGCCTGATCTACATCACCCATGATCTGTCAACGGCCTACTATGTCAGTGATTACATTGCCATCATGTACCGGGGTAACGTCGTCGAGTATGGGCCGTCCGATGAAATTCTGACCAACGCTGCACATCCCTACACCGAACTCCTGCTCGATTCTGTACCGACAGTGGGCAAAAAATGGGAGCGCAACCTAAAACCACCAGAGCTTGAACTGGCGGAATATCAGGCCGCAGCCTGCAAGTTTGCAGAACGCTGTCCCTATGTCCAGCCGATTTGCCGCGAAATCAAGCCGCCTCAGGTTCGAATCACGGAAACGCGACGCGCCCTGTGTTACAGACCGGTCGATTACCAACCGGGCAAGACAACGGTGGAATCGGAACAGATCGCCGTACCAGAGTGACTTTCACTTCTTAACTAGGGGAACTAAAGGAGTAAAGCAGTGAGCTTCAATGGCTTACATATGAACATGGGCAATCTTTCGCGATTGTCCAATGCCGAAACCCGGTCTATCAGCGCCGAAAACTTCAAGGGAGAAAAGGGCAAAGGCGGAATGGCGACGGAAGGCGTGTCGCAGACTGCCGCCAGCGAACTGGGACAAGGGTGGAAGGTATCGCCCTGTATCAATCTCCAACCCAACGAGACTGTGACCCTGGTCGATATTGAGGGGCCGGGCGCAATTCAGCACATCTGGATCACGGTTTTTCCAACGTATTGGCGTTCGCTGGTGCTGCGTTTCTACTGGGACAACGAAGACACCCCTTCCATCGAGGTTCCGCTTGGCGACTTCTTCTGCAGCGGCTGGACGGAGCGCTGTAACGTCAACTCGCTGCCCGTATCCGTGAATCCGGCGGGTGGTTTCAATTCATACTGGGAAATGCCGTTCCGTAAAAGTGCGCGGGTCACGGTAGAAAACCTGACCGATCAGGAGATATTTGGTTTCTTCTACCAGTTCACCTATACGCTGACAGATGTGCCGGACGATGTGGCCTACCTGCATGCCCAGTGGCGGCGCAATAATCCGCTTCCATACAAGGATGTGCACACACTGGTGGATGGGGTCAAAGGTCAGGGCCATTATGTCGGCACCTATATAGCCTGGGGCAGCAATAACGCCGGTTGGTGGGGTGAAGGTGAAATCAAATTCTATATGGATGGCGATACCGACTTTCCCACCATCTGCGGCACGGGCACAGAAGATTACTTTGGCGGTGCATGGTGCTTCGAGCATCCCAAAGGGCAGTATGGCGAATATTCCACACCCTACCTCGGCATGCCACAGGTTATTCGACCGGATGGGCTTTACCAAAGCCAGCAGCGTTTCGGCCTGTATCGCTGGCATATTATGGACCCAATCCGCTTCAAACAGGACCTGCGTGTGACGATTCAGGCGCTGGGTTGGCGATCCGCCTCACTCAACAAGCGCCCCTTCGAAGAATGGCGCTACCTGCCGCTTCAGGATGATATTGCATCAACCACTTTTTGGTATCAAACTGAGCCACATGCACCATTTCCAGAATTACCCGCAGCGGAATATCTCGAAGTGATCTAGCCTACCTACACAAGGAAACCACCCAATGACAACATTCAACGGCCTCAATATGCACCTGGGCAACCTCTCGCTCCTGTCCAACGCCAAAACCCGTTCCATCAGCGCCGAAAACTTCATGGGCGAAAAAGGCAAAGGTGGCATGGCGACCGAGGGGACAGGGTCCCATGCGGCGCGCAACCTGGGCCAGACGTGGAAAGTTTCGCCCAGCATTCATGTGCAGCCCAAAACCACTGTCACCCTGGCAGAGATCGAAGGACCAGGGGCGATCCAGCAGATCTGGCTGACGGTGCATCCACAATTCTGGCGCAAGCTGATTATCCGCTTTTACTGGGATGGCGAAGACAACCCCTCCGTCGAAGTGCCGCTTGGCGATTTCTTTTGCAATGGCTGGGGGGTGCGCTGCAACATCAGCTCGATCCCTGTGTCGGTCAACCCGGCCGGTGGCTTCAACTGTTACTGGGAAATGCCGTTCCGTAAAAGCGCCCGCATTACCCTGGAAAATATCGTTGATGAGGAAATTCGCGGATTTTATTATCAGATCAACTATACGCTGACAGATGTGCCAGACAACGCTGCCTACTTCCATGCGCAATGGCGCCGCAGCAATCCCCTGCCCTATAAACAGGACCATACGCTCGTCGATGGCATCAAAGGTAAGGGCCAGTATATCGGCACCTACATCGCCTGGGGGGTCAACAACAATGGCTGGTGGGGCGAAGGTGAAATTAAGTTCTTCATGGATGGCGACGACCAATTCCCCACCATCTGCGGCACTGGCACCGAAGATTATTTCGGCGGCGCATGGAACTTCGAGCATCCGCAGGGTGAATACGGCGTGTTCTCATCGCCCTACTGTGGTTTGCCGCAGGTCATCAAGCCCGATGGTCTGTACCAGAGCCAGCAGCGTTTTGGCATGTATCGCTGGCATGTGATGGACCCGATCCGCTTTGAGGAAGATTTGCGCGTAACGATTCAGGCACTCGGCTGGCGTGGCGCACGTGGCTATCTGCCATTGCAGGATGACATTGCCTCGACCGTATATTGGTATCAGTCGGAACCTCATGCACCATACCCGGCGATCCCGGACTTTGAGAAACTTGAGGTCATCTAGCTTTCACGAACCGCAGGCAGTGAATCTTTTAATACTGGAATCCCGCTGAGGCTAGCGGGATTCTTCATGTAATGGACATCTGCGTCACTTGGATCCACCCATGCGCCGGTAGCGGTCTCTTTCGGTCTGGTAAACAGGGTTTTGTGTCTCTGCCGGGTCATTATCCAGATCATACAATTCGCCCCAGGGCCGACCCACATACTGCCGAATCAGACTCTCAGGCGGGTCATACGCGGGAGTATATGGGGGTATCCCAGAGCGCCAATCGCATCGTAGCGCTGCTGGTCGGTCATAATCAGCAGAATATTGGGTTGCTACTCTGTTGCAGGCATGTCTAGGGCTTCCAAAGAGTCGCTGCGATGTAACGATTTGCTTGGGGACCGTCGTTATAGTAGTAAACTGCTACCACCGTTCCATCACTGCGCTGCGCGATTCGCGGATATCCAATATCCCGATTGCCTGCATCGTCGCGCAGGACAACTTCATCGCTCCAGGTCTGCCCATCATCTTCGCTCAGGCGACCGCGAATGCCATATGGCTCTGCACGATACCCGTATACCAGGCAAAGACGACGATCCCGCAACCGGATCATCACCGGTGGGTTGCCCCCGCCACCCGTGACTGAAACTGGCGTATTGATGTACTGCCATGTTTTTCCCAAATCATCGGATTCATGCAGTTCAATCCAGTTGGGCGCCTGGCCTTCACTGTCGCGTGCTCCCTGGCAGCGCAGCGCCGCCAGCAATCGTCCATCGGGCAGTTGAACGCTGGCAGGCATGATCTTGTAACCGGGCGGCTCCGGTTCCGCAATATAGGACAGAAACGCCCATGTCGCGCCCCCGTCGTTTGTCTGGTAACAAAAGACACGCCCTTCGCGGCCATTGGGCTTGGACCCACAAAGAAACAATGTGCAGGTATTCGCGTCTGTAACCTGATAATCCGTACGCCCAGCCACGCCGGTCTGGTCAAACATCGGCAGGCTGAATGGGCCTTCCCAGGTCCGGCAGCGATCATACGAGTAGTAAAACCAGGATCGGGCCCCTTCATGCAGGCTATTGCGCGCCACCATCAACGCAAAGTCCGGATGCGTAAAATCAATGCCACCGGGGCACGGTTGCGGCGCATTTTCCAGACCATCCGGGCTACCGATACCCAATTCATCATTCATATGTTCATCAGCAGACATACCCTTATTGCCCGGTGTTTTGGCAGGCACAGGACCAACCTGCCATGTCTGTCCCCCATCGAGGCTGCGCGCCTGCATGCCTACGGTTGGGCGGTCATGGTCAATGCTGTGGATGTGTTCGCCACGATCTTTGTGGTAACCCACCGCGAACCCGACAACGATCTCGTCGCCCCACGACCAGATTCCATAATTGGCAGGCCACCCGCCAAAACGTCCCTGTTCTTTAAAAACAATGTTGTGTTTCATAAATCGTCTCTCTATGCACTTAAATACATCTGCATGAAAACAGCAATTTCGCGACACATTTATTCTAGAAACAATCTTTTATCGTGCAACGAATTTCTTTATACACAAAATCATTCTTATATTTAACAAACTAATTATCATCATAAATATCAATTCTGCTTTATGGAAATTCATACAACAAGTGATTAATTTAGTCGTTAAAGCTGTCAAAACAATGCAGCTGTTTAATGCGACGAACCCCAATTAACTTGGACCACAATCAGCAAGCGGATGATGATGCCGGCCAGCGCCGCCTACAACCGGCTGAATACGCTGTTGCACGAAAGGTTTCTAGAAAAAGTTGATGACTACGACCGGCCGGCCCTGGAAAATGTGGCCACATTGCTGCAAGAGGAAATGCCCACACATTAAGTGGTTTGGCGAGGGTAATCGGTAAACAAAAAGAAGGTACGCCGCTGTAATTGGGAATACCTTCTTTTTACTTAGGCAGACCGTTCAGGAAGCGCCCTTGCGCGGGTCATAGCGCACCACGTTGATCATATAGGCCCCATCAATATAGATGGTTGTGCCGTTGATGTATGCGGCTTCTGGACTGCACAGATAGGCGAACAAGCCGGCCACTTCATCCACATTGCCAATGCGCCCGGATGGTATCCAGCTTTCGAATCGTTCGCGGCCAAAAGCGGCGATTTCATCACGGTTCATCTCGGTTTCGATGGCACCCGGCGACACATTCAGAACCCGGATATTAAACTCCGCCCATTCCAGTGCCAGGGTTTTCATGAGCATTTCCAGGCCACCCTTCGACGCGCAGTAATGGGCCAGGCCCATCCGGGGTATCGCGTCGTGAATCGACGAATTGTTAATGATCACGCCGCCGGTGCCCTGCTTAATCATGGCTCTGGCCGCAGCCTGAGCGCATAAAAACGCGCCGCGCAGGTTGGTATTTACCGCACGATCCCATTCGTCTATAGACAAATCCACAGCGGAGACGGTCGATTCGTAACCGGCGTTGTTGATGAGGATGTCAATCCCGCCAAAACGTTCGACCACGTCGGCAACCATTGCCTGAATGGCTGTTTCCTGTTGAATATCCGCCTGAACGGCAAAAGCCACCTTCTGCCCGTGAGCGGTGTTGATCTCTGTAGCCAACGCCTCGGCGCGGTCAGCACTCGCAACATAGTTAATGCCGACATGGGCACCCTCCGCCGCCAGATAACGACAGATAGCCGCACCAATTCCTCGACTCCCGCCCGTGACCAGCGCTCGTTTGCCATCCAACCGCGCCATGACCTAATCCTCGCGGTCGAGCATATTCATAATGGCGCGCATATAGCCCATTGCATAAGCCATACCCGCGTGCCACGGGGCGTCACACGTCATCTGCGGTGTATGATCGGGGATCAACACCCCGTCATAACCATTCTTCTTCAGAATGCGCATCACGCGGATCATGTCGACATCGCCTTCATCCACAAACACTTCGTGATATTTCGGCACTTTGCCCTTCACATTGCGGAAGTGAATATAGCCGATGGCGTTTTGTTTGCTGTATTGATCGACCACTTCATAGATGTCGCCCTCCGTCATTTCGGCCAACGAGCCAATGCAGAACTCCAGGGCATTATGCTGGCTTGGAGCCAGGTCCAGCAGCTGCTGATAGTAGCGTGGCTGATAGACGAGCCGGGCGGTGTTACGCAGAGTCGGCATGGGCGGATCGTCCGGGTGCGCGGCCATCCGTACCCCGGCTTCTTCCGCCACCGGCAGTACTTCATCCAGAAAACGAGTCAAACGGTCCCACAGCTGTTCCGGTGTCACCGCCCCCACCGTGCCGGTTGCCGCGCCCGAATCATAGACCATGTTCCACACCATGCCCTGAGGGATAGGCGTTTCTGCCGGACCATCAGCACCCAGGAAGCCGACAGAAACCGCTTCGCCACGGGCGTATGGCCCCTGCACATGACCCCACACCCCGGCAATACTGAAGTTGTAGCCCATCACCGGGATACCCACGCGGCCCATATCGCGGATGACCTGTTTGATGTATGCCATCTGCTCATCGCGGCGCGGTCCATCCAGCAGCACATCATACCAGTGCGACGGGTTAAAATTCTCCAATGCGGCCAGCTCTAGCCCTTCGGCGTTGATCGCAGCCTTCAGGTCACGCAGACCTTCATAGGACCATATTTGCCGGTCCTCATCCACCTGCCCCCACCCATCATCGCCGGATGCAGGCACGTTTGGGTCTCCCTGAAAATATTCCGTCAAATGCGCGACGATGTGTGTGGCTCCTGCCTGGCGGGCGAACTGAAAATTCTCCCGCGTGAGCATGTGCCGGTACAATCCCAACCCGAGTTTCATCGTAATCCCTTTAATCAACTAGCCATTATTTCTCAAACAAAACCGTCTGAATACGCCATGCTGGCAGGTCAGTCTGCCAGTCACCGGGCTGCCCCGCCAGCGGCGAGCCGCCCGCCTCCAGCAAATTGACCGCTGTGGCCTGCGCATCTGCCAGTGGGCCGGATAATTCAACGCCCGTATTTCGCCCTTGTGTTTCGTAGAACCGCGCCACCGTCTGCCCACCCTCTTGGCCGGGATATAGCGCAGACAATACTGCGCCATCAACACGCAGCAAACTCTGTGTAGCCGGCAGTTCGCCCTGCTGCGCGGTAACTAACTGTGTGACCGGACTGCGAAAATCTGCGGATGCCAGACGCTGCGCGTCCGCGTGCCGCCAGTCGGCTTCGGTGGGCCGGATAGTAAAGTCATAAACCTGCTCACCTGCATTTTCCCAATAGAAACGCAGATCACCGCACGATGGTGATGACCGCAGCAGCACCGCTTCCAGATAATCCCCATCATGATAAAAACTGGTGTGCGGCGTGCTGATCAACAGCCCACCCTGTTCGCCACGCAGATGCAGCCAACCCTGCACTTCACGATAGCGGGCATAATCCTCCAGCGAAACTTCATCCGGGTTACGCGGTGCCGCCCCTTCGGCAACTTCGGTCCAGCCGACGCCGTAGAATGGTGACCCATATGCAATATCGTTTTTTTCGACAACACATGGCAGCCCCAGCCGCACCTGCTGATTGCGCGCACCCCACCAGTACAGGCGTGTTTGCAGGTCCAGCCGTGCCTCATTCGCCCACAAGCGCACCCGCTGTTGCACTTCGCAATGGAGCAACCGCTTGTAAATGTAAAGCTGCGTAAATAACGGGCCGCTTTCCACATCACCAACACGCACCAGCACTTCATCTACCACCGGGGCATCGTCGGCTACTTTTGTCGGGATGTCACGTCCGCTTTCTTCAATGGAGTACAGGTGGCCAGCACGATCATGCCCCCACCCTTGATCGCGCATTATATCCCGAATTTGGGTGAGCGCACCGGTCCGCAAATCAATCGTGACTGAAAGCTGGCCATTGTCGAGCGACAGCGTATTGGCGTCCTGCTCAACCTTGATGGCGCTATCAGCAGCAATGGGACTGCCGGGGCGAAGCGGATAAAAGCGGTATCCCATAGCAGGTACGTCATCAACCTGAATCACGACCTCATCCGGCGCGGAAATCTGGGCGGGCACGTCCTGGCCATTCGCGTCCACCAGCGTTGAATCAGATGGCAGTTGCGCAGCCTCAATTGGCAGTGGCCCTGACCACGCTTGACCATGCGGATTAAAGACCAGCAAGCCCTCACCCGACGATTTAAGCTGCTGGCCGATCTGCCCCAGCGTATAATCCGTCAGCTCCTGAATATACTGCTGGCAGCGTTCCTGAATCACCCGTTTCTGAAAGGCGCTGAGCGCACCCTCCTGACCGCCGCCGTTATGATCCTGCGTGAAAATGTGCATCCGCCATAATTCCGCCAGTTCCTTCCCTGCCGGAATCGGATCGTCGCGTCGGAAAAATGCCTGTTCGTAGAATGTTCCCTGCCACGTTTCAGCCGTCGGCGGACGCCATTCAACCTTGAGATGATCGGCGGCGACAACCAGCGACTCCGCCGTCAGCAGCGCACCTTCGATCTGACGGTCACGCTGGAAGAACTTCACTTCTTCATCCGGCGCGACACCCCACACCGAAGGGATCTCGCCAGAGAGCACCGGCAAATCATCATAACCGTCATAGGCCGCCAGCGACCGGGAGGGTATGGTGTACTCAAATGCGAAGTCATCATACTGGCTGCGATACTGTTCCACGAACGCTTCCAGATCGCGGCCATAACGCTCGCGGAAGGTCTCGCGTCCGGCCAGGTCGCCCGCACCGCCAGCGATCATGACTGTGCCCTGGGGAAAACCGGGCAACACGGCTTCAACGTCCATCGGCGGCTGCCATAGCTTATCCAGCAGCTCCGGTGGCACATCATCCGCATCCATGACCACGAAGATATAGTGGCTGGGGTAATTCAGTACGATGATCGTGTTGCCGTCTGGCGCCTGCTGCCGCCACACCTGACCATTCTTGAAAACTTTTCGCGACGTTACGTAATATTTCAGGTCCGCCTGCGCGTAAATTTGCGCAATCTGCGGGATCATGGCTGGCAGGTCTGGATGGGTCACCAGCGGGTTGTTGATGCCCAGCACATCCTGGCACCATCGCTTGCCGATTTGAATATTGCGAATCTGAGACTCGCCCATAATCAGCGTTTCCCACCGGTCGATATAAGCTGATCCGACTTCGATCTGCCCATTCGCCACCAGCCGCAGGAAGTCCTCGCGATGTTCGGGGCATTGCTCCAGAAAGTAGTCCGCAAAAACGACCGTCTCCAGCAAAAATGTTTCTTCAGGGTTGTCCAGGCAGCGTTCAAGGTAGCCCTTGATCACCTGAACGCCCCGATCCAGGCAGGTTTTGTAATTCCCCAGCCAGAACAGGTCCAGATGTGAACTAGGGATATAGGCCAGTGTTGCCCGTGTCATAAGGTCTCCTCGCAGGCGGCTAGCTTTTAACCGCGCCTGCCGTAATGCCCTGTACAAAATAACGTTGCAGTATCAGGAAAATAATGGCGACCGGCAGTGCCGTCAGCACCGACGCCGCCATCATGCCTGTCCAGTCCGTACCGTACTGGCCGGTGAAGTTGGACAAAGCAACCGGCAGCGTCGCCAGTTCACGACTGGAGGTAAATGTCACCGCAAACAGCAGTTCGCTCCACGCGCTGATAAAGATGTACATGGTGGTCGCCACAATCCCGTTGACCGAGATCGGCAGGATGATTCGAAACAACACCCCGATCTGCGATGCTCCATCAATTAAGGCGGCATCAATCAGTTCACTGGGGATCGCGTCAAAAAAGCCGATCATCAACCAGATCGCTACCGGCACCGAAAAGGCCATACCTGCTACGATGAGCGCCCCCAGCGTGTTATACAGCCCCAGCCGTTGGAAGATGATGAACAGCGGCACCAGAATCGCCGCCACCGGGAACATCTGCGTTAGAAACAGCGAATAGGACAACGGGCGATTGCCGGGAAAGCGAAACTTGGAAAAACTGTAACCCGCCATCGTCGCCACCAGAGTCGCCAGCAGCGCTGTGCAAGTAGCCACTATCAGGCTGTTCAGCATATTGCGTGGAAACATCGAGGTCGAGGCGAACAGATTGGTGTAGCTTTCCACATTGATTTCTGACGGAAAGTACGTCGGCGGTATAGCAAAGACTTCATCCGACGGTTTCAGCGAATTGATGAGCATCCAGTAAAACGGGAAGATGGCAAACACAGCGATCACTGCCAGAAACAGGTAAGAGATGATCCGCACAGGTGAAAACAAATTTGTCCCGGCATATTTCATGCGGCACCCCCGTTCTGAACCCGCATCAGCCGGGCGTAGATAAAGATGATGACGCACATCATAATCATCAGCAGCACAGACCCCGCCGAGGCCTCGCCCATACGAAAGCTGGTAAAGGCGGTATCATAGATGTAAAGTGGCACGGTGCGGGTAGCATCCAGGGGGCCGCCGCGCGTCATACCGAAGATCAGGTCGAAATAGTTAAATGTCCAGATAAAGGCCAGCGTCGAGGTGACAAACAGCGGGAACCGCAGCAAGGGCAGCGTAATGTACCAGATCAGCCGCCAGCCAGACGCCCCATCGACCGCCGCCGCATCATAAATCTCGGTGCCGATACCTTTTAACCCGGCAGAAATCGTCACCATCCAGAACGGAAACCCCTTCCAGACGTTGGCAACAATCACAGCCGTCATGGCCGTACTGGGCCGCGCCAGCCAGGCAACGCTTTCTTCCAGCATACCCACCTGCATCAGAAACAGATTGGCAATGCCCCAATCCGGGCTCAGGATCAGCCGCCAGATAAACGCGATCACAATGCCCGGCATCACCCAGGGCAGCAGCAAAATGCCACGCAGAAAATTGCCCACCCCACCCATGCGATCAAGAATGAGCGCCGTCGTAAACCCGATCAGAAACTGAAACACAATCGAACTGATTGTCCAGACAAACGAATTGGTGATCACCTTCTGGAGCAGGTTCGACGACAGAATGATGTTGTAATTGTTGAGGCCGACAAACGGCTCTTCGACGGATGTCAGCTGCACTTTATGAAAACTGATCCAGATCGTGCTGAGCGCAGGATAAAGGATAATCGCCACAAAGATAGTAATCGCTGGTACCAGCAGCAAATACGGCAAGCGATACCGCTGCCATGAGCGCGACAAGTTGAATCGTTGTGGCCGTATCCCGCGAATAGACTCTGTGCGCGTTTCCGGCGTCATCGTAGACTTCTCACTCATCTAAACTTATTTTTCGAATATGATCGGGCAGTAGGCCGGGTCATGGATGAATCGGCTGAGCCCTTCGGGCGGGTCATGACGCGGTTTTGATTTGTCCGTGCGCATGTGGATGGCAAAACTACGACGCGGTTCGCTGGAATAATTGGGGCCAGAACCATGAAATGTCAGACAGTGATGAAAGCTGACCCCGCCCGGTGGCAGAACTGCCGTCACTTCATTCCATTCCTCGCCTTCAGGCACCTGAATTTCGCCTTTTTTGTCTTGGAAGAAATCGCCCTGATTCAAGAGGCCCCAGCGATGCGAACCTGGCACAAAATTCATCGGGCCGCTTTCCTCACGCACATCGCTGAGCGCAACCCATGCCGTGAACAATTCGCTGCCATCATCCCAGACATTCCAGTATTGGCGATCCTGATGATAGCCGACGATGGTGTTCTTGTTCTCATCGACGGGTGGTTTGTACAGCAGCTGCACCCACCATACCTGCACCATCGAGGCGCCAGTGATTTCGGCTGCCAGCGCACCTAATGCCGGGTGACTGATCAGGTCCATAATCGCCCGGTTGGCAAGCTGTGGCATTTCAATTTTGCATAACTTGCCGGGGTCATCGCCGGGGTTCCAGGGTGAAGGCTGCGGTGGCACGCCCGTGTCGTACTCCCCTGCCCGTACCGCATCCATACCTGCCACTGCCGCATTGACCGTCGCCTCGGGCAGCAATGAATCGGCATGAATGTAGAACCCATCATTTTCGTACTGTAATCTGGATGATGATTTTGTAGGCGTGGTCATAGAGTCTTTATCCTCAAAACTATAATCCGCAGAAAAGGGGCCGGAAGAGTCCAGCCCCTGGGTCCATCAACGATCAACTATCGACGAGATAGCAAATCCGTAATTTCCTGATCAAGTTCTTCGAGTGCCTGCTGCGCGCTCACTTCGCCGATCGCAGCCCGGTTATACTGGCGCAGAACCAGATCCGCAATTTCGGGGAGTTCCACAACCGCCGGAACCGGCAGGCCACCAGAAACCGACTGATCCAGAGACAGCAGCGTGGCTTCGTTATCGCCCACGAAATCCTGGAAGAATTCTGTTTCCTGCGCGCCAACGCGGGTCGGGATATGGTCTTTTGTCGCTACCGCCATCACCTCTGGCGAGGTTGCCCAGGCGATAAACTCACAGGCAGCTTCCTTATTTTGGGAAGCGGCAGCCATCGCCATATGGAAACCACCATTGGCGGAACCGGTCATGCCAGCTTCTGGTCCGGGGATCAACGCCAGGCCATATTCCTCACCGGGGTTCCATTCGCCGTCGGTCATCTCGGCAAGGGTCGGTACAGACCAGACGCCATTGAACAGGAAGCCCATACGGCCCTGTGCAAACAGCGGTTCCAGTTCTTCGCCATTGTATGTCAGCGAGGCTTCCGGCGCGTAGCTCGCCAGCTTGATCGCATGTTCCCAGGCTTCAACAGTCGCCTGGTCGAGCGTGGTTGAAGCATTACCATCCGGGTTCAGGAAGGATGTCTGCTTCTGGACCAGCCATGGGCCGATGGTGTGATACAGCACAAACCATTTATTCAGGCCGGGATAGTAGAACGGTGCTGCATCGCCACCCAATGCTTCGATCGCATCAAACGCAGCGTACAGGTCATCCCAGGTTTCCGGCACGGTTTCGATGCCAGCTTCTTCAAGCAGCGCCTTGTTGTAATACATCACGCGCGTGTCGGTGTCGAACGGCACGGTATACTGAACACCTTCACGTTGGCCGGCAGCGTACAGCCCCGGAATCCAGTCTTCAGCCACCATAGATTCCTGGCTGGCAATACAGTCATCCAGCGGCTCCAGGCCACCAGTACCGATCGCCGCACCAATCGTGACATGGTTCACCAGCAGCACATCAACGTCGCTGCTGCCGGCACGCAGCGCTGTCAACTGCGTCGTATCCAGTTCATTAAAGGGTATGGGATTAATATTCACCTGAATATTCGGATGTTCTTCTGCCCATGCGGTGATCAGATCACCCGTGTCGTCCCAGATGGCCGGGGGATCACTTTCCGGCGAACGATCCGGACGCCAGAAATTGATGGTCACGACATCGTCCTGAGCCATCGCAACGCCGCCAAGGGTTAGCATAAAAACTAAGGTAAAACATAGAAAAAGAATAGATTTTGTGCGCATATGACCTTTACTCCTGTATAGACGTTGGTGCAATCTATCTGGGGCAGCAGTGTTTGGGATACAGCACCTCCTGTGATATATTACATACTCCTGTAGTATACTAGAATTAGCAGAAGTTTCAAGGAACTGATCCATGTCCATTCAGAACGGTAATTTAAGCGACAATGTATACAAAACCCTCAAGGCGCAAATCATCGAGCGACAAATTCGGCCAGGCAAAAAACTCGATATCCAGGAACTGAGCAAACAAATGGGTGTTAGCAGAATGCCGATTCTGGATGCCATTACGCGGTTGAAAGCAGAGGGGCTGATCCGTAGCAAACCACGTGTCGGAACCTATGTCACACCGCTGGACGAAACGATTTTTGAAGAAATATTTGAAGCCCGCAATATGATCGAATACTGGGTCACCCCGCAAACTATCCTGCATATACGGGATGTGGATATCCAGGAACTGCAAAGCCTGCTCCAACACACGGCGGACTTACTGCTCAATGTGGACAACGAAACTTTCGATTACCGTCACTTTGTCGAACTGGACCAGCAATTTCACCTTCGACTGATTCAGCTTTGCGGTAACGATCACATCATCGAGATGTATCGCTCGCTGAACAGCCACATCCAGATTGGTCGCGCCTATTCACTCAGGGCACTTGACCGAAGCCGTGAAGGGCACGACGAGCACGAGGCCATTCTCAAGGCATTCGCCGCCCGCGATGTCGAACAGGCCCGCGCTGCTCAGCACTTTCATGCTGAACGCAGCCATGCCGGGGTCAGAAAACTGCTCAAGGAATATGGCACCCTCTAATACGCCGAAGCCATCAATTCCACGTGCGCTTCTAAAGGGGCAGCAAAGCGAAACAACCGTCACAGATCGTCAAGTTTGAGACATATGCGGCTGTCCCATTCAAAAAATACCCTCGATATTCCCTCAAAAGTATCCACAGACATTCTGTTATTCAACGAAAAAGCTGTTCAACTACCCATTTGTCAGGTCAAAATTCAACTTGTTACATGATATATGGCCTTGAACAAGCTGTTTTATTGACAATCTCAAATTCGCTGCTAGAATACAAACATAATATAACGTTTTAATTCAAGATATTTACATTAAATTATGTTGAATGAACCTACTCCTAAACATATTTTTATGTTTTATAGCATTGAGCAGGAAATGTTAAACTCAAACGCGAACGGTATTATTTCTAGCGATTACTATGTTATCGACGTTAACGATGATCTATCGGCAGCAGAAACAATTTTTAAAGGTCTTGCTTCTGAACCCCGCCTGAAAATCCTTCGTTATCTGTATGGCAATGTCCGCAGCATCAACGATATAGCGTCTGCCCTGGAAATGCCGCCTACGACAGTCGCCATGCACATTGGCGTGCTGGAAGAAGCCGGGCTGGTGCGCACAGAGCTGCAATCGGCCAGTCGAGGGCGGCAGAAGATGTGTTCGCGCATTCACTACGATCGACTGGTGGTTATCCTGCCTCGCACCAAGCCATCGGCCAAACAGCCGATCGAGATTTCTATGCCCATTGGTGCCTACACGGATTGCCAGGTCACACCGACCTGCGGCCTGGCCGCTTACGACCGTGTGATCGGCGAAGTCGACAACCCTGTTATGTTCTATCACCCGGACCGCATGGAAGCCCAGCTCATATGGCTGAAAGCGGGCTATCTCGAATATCGCTTCCCAAACAGCCTGCCCAAAGACGTCATACTGGAGAGCCTGCAATTCAGTATGGAGATTTGTTCGGAAGCCCCCACTCATGCCGATGACTGGCCCTCCGATATTACGCTGTGGGTCAACCAGATCGAAATCGGCACCTGGACAAGCCCAGCCGACTTTGGGGTCGTTCGTGGAACCCTGACACCGGATTGGTGGAACGAATGGAGTTCGCAATACGGCCTGCTCAAACTGTGGCGCATTGCTCAAAATGGCAGTTATGTGGATGGCAGCCGCATCTCCGACATCACCCTCGATGAACTCAATTTGGCGCAGAGCAATTACATTTCCATGCGCATCGGCATCAAACCCAATGCCACCTATGCCGGTGGACTGAATCTGTTCGGGCACGGCTTTGGCAACTATCCGCAAGACATTGTCATGCGTATCAATTATGTCAATGAAACTGAAGAATAATGATTAAGGAGACGCAAAACACCTATAGATTTATAACTTTATGTTGACCCGAATTACCGTCTTACCATCAGAAAAAAGGTCCAACATGCCGTCTCTTACGGTTTAGGAAGGAGGGGAAAAATGGAACGAAGTACCGGAATAGTTACCTCACAGGGCCAGTCCCCACTGACAAAAGAGTGGAAAGACACACTGGCGGGCTACGCTTTTACCCTGCCATTCCTGATCTTGTTTGCCATCTTTACGCTCTACCCGATTGTTCAGGGGTTCTGGATTTCACTTCACAACTGGGAACTGGTTGGCACCAACATCCAGTTTATTGGGCTGAGCAATTATCAGCGGCTGCTCAACGACAAGTTGTTCTGGAGTTCGCTGGAACATACGATTGTCTTTGTCATCCTCTCCGGTCCTGTACTGGTGGTGGTCGGGCTGCTCTTTGCCCTGATGCTCAACCGAAAAATACGCGGTATGGGCGTTTTTCGCACGCTGTTTTATATGCCGAACATCCTTTCCGTCGCGGTGGTTGGTCTAATCTTTGCGCGCGTTTTCGCTTCCGATCAACGTGGTCTGATCAACGCCCTGCTCATCCCACTCGGCATCGACCCGATTCAGTGGACGCTGGACACGGCGCTCGCCATGCCGGTTATCGCCCTGACCACACTCTGGTGGACCGTCGGGTTTAACACCCTGGTGTTCCTGGCAGGTCTACAGGGCATCGACGAAAACCTTTACGACGCGGCCAAAGTAGATGGCGCCAACAACTGGCAGATTTTCCGCCACATTACGCTGCCAAGCCTGCGCCGGCCAATGACATTTGTCAGCGTGCTTCAGGTCATTGGGTCGTTCCAGGTTTTTGGCCAGGTCGATGTCATCACGCAGGGCGGTCCTTCGGGTGCAACACGAACGATTGTTTACTACATCTACGAACGCTCCTTTGACTACTGGCAGTTGGGTTATGGCTCGGCGATGGCATTTGTCCTGTTTGTCTTATTGTTTGTGCTCTCGATCGTCCAGCTGCGGATTCAGGAGAAAGACGCATGACCACGCAGATCAAAGCCCAACCGAACACCGTCACGTTTCAGGATAAGTCGTTCTTCCAGAAACATGGCAAATTGATCTACATGATTGCGCTCAGTTTGTTCACCCTGTTCTGGATGCTGCCCATCATCTGGACCCTGAGCACATCTTTCCGGCCAGAAATCCATATTCAGGCTAATCTGGCCAAGTTTATTCCGGAACCATTCACCACAGAAAACTGGGAATACGTGCTGCGCTCCAGCAAGATTCCGCGCTGGCTGTTCAACAGCGCTTTTGTCGCGGTGACACATACGGCCCTGCAACTGGTGATCTGTGCGACCGCCGCCTACGGTTTCGCGCGCATTCCCTTTAAGGGACGCGGCATCGTTTACCCGATCGTACTGGCCGGGCTCATGGTTCCTGGGCAGGCCACGTTTATACCGGTATATCTCATGTTCTCCGATTGGGGCCTGTTGAATACCTACACTGCCCTGATCGTACCGGGCATTGCTTCCCCATTTGCGATTTTCCTGCTTACGCAGTTTTTCAAGGAAATACCTGTTGAGTTTGAAGAAGCTGCCTATATGGATGGCGCCACGCGATTGACCGCGTTCAGAAGGATTATTCTGCCGCTATCGTTACCGGCGCTGACCACACTGGCAATCTTCACATTTCTTGGCAACTGGAACAACTACCTGTGGCCACTCGTAGCTGCCACCAAAGATGAAGTCCGCACGATTACCATTGGCCTTCGGCTGATTTCATCTCAATGGGGCTATTCAGATAGCTACGGCAAGGTAATGGCCGCAGCCTGGGTGGGTGCGATGCCGATTGTCCTCTTCTTCTTCGCTTTCCAGCGTCGCATCCTGAGCGGTATCTCAATCGGAAGCGGTATCAAATCATAACCAGTTTAAGGAGGTGGATCACGAAAAATAGCAATTTCCGCATTTCGATTGACCAGTATTTTTATAGTATGTAAGGATAACTCCATGCAAAAATCTCGTTTTCTCACCTTAACCCTTTTGTTCGTACTGATTTTTGCTGCAATCAGCCCAATTGCAGCGCAAGACGATCCGGTCGAGTTCATGCGTTTCTTCGGTGAATGCGAAGACGAATACGGCGCGATCACCGATTTGAGCGACACCAGCAATTTCGCTGGCGAGTGCTCGATCATCCAGATCATGACCAATGCCTACAATGCCGAAAATCCGGACAATGCGGTTACGACAACCGTCGTCGATTGGCCCGGCTATACCGAGCTGAACACACGGCTGGCCGCTGGCGATGCCCCGGACATCATGATTCTGCACGGTATTCGTATCCCGAACTATGCGTCACGCGGTCTGCTGACCCCCCTCGATAGCTACTTTGAACAATACGGCATCGACCCGAACGACTTCACCGATGCTGCGCGCGAATATGTCAGCTACGAAGGCCAGCTCTATGGCATCCCGCTCGACCTGCACGGCCACCTGTACTACATCAACCTCGATCTGTGGGAACAGGCCGGGATGCTGGACGAAAATGGTATGCCGATTATCCCCACCAGCGTAGAAGAATGGCAGGCAGCTGCCCAGACGTTCTTCGATGCGACCGGTGTGCCGTTCTTCGAGTTCCCCGCCGGTGGTACCGACATGTCCCGTGACTGGATGGCACTCGTCAATCAGCAGGGTGGTTCGATCCAGGATGCTGACGGTAACCCGACCATGAACACGCCAGAAGGTTTGGCCGCGCTTGAGTTGATTGTTTCGGTCTATGATGGCGTCATGTCATCCGAAACCGGCTCTACCAACCGTGTCGAAACCTTTGCCAACAACCAGGCAGGCAGCACGCGTGAAGGTACCTGGCAGGTGAACAACATCGACGCTCAGGCCGCTTCACCCGACATTCCGCTGGAACGCTTCTATGTCACCGCGTTCCCGCAGTTCTTCGATCAGCCGGCCACATGGTCGAGCACCCACGCGATGATCGTGCCGCTGGGCCTGAATCCTGATCCCGATCGTATCGATCGCGTTATGAAATTCCTGGCCTGGATGAACGAGCACAATGGAGTCTGGGCTTATACCGGTCACTTCCCGGTCAACAGGAGCTTCACGGAATCGGAAGCCTTTACATCGATCCCGCACCGTACCGAATACCTGAACTTCCAGGATGTTGCCGTCCCGATGCCACGTCTGAACTGGGTCACTGCATTCGAAGACATCATGAATGAAGAAATCCAGTCTGCGGTCCTCGGCGACAAATCCCCTGAACAGGCTCTGGCAGATGCACAGTCGCGCTTTGATGACTTTGCTGCCTTCGGTCAGTAATCTGTAAGCCATATCGTAAAGGGGCACAGTCAGTTTGATTGTGTCCCTTTTTACTGCACTTCTGGTGGAAAGCACCCAACCTTGACTCAGCGACAAGCCATCCGCGACATTGCCTATCTGGCAGCCGTTTCAGTCATCGCTGTCATCTGGCTCAGCCCACTGATCGAGCCAACGCGAGTGGCCCTACCTGCTCTGCCCTCGATTCTAAAATCCACCACCGTCCAGCGATGGCTGTTCAACAGCGCCTTTGTTTCGATAACGCATACCCTGCTTCAGCTGACGCTCTGTACGTGCGCTGCCTACGCGTTCGCCCGCATTCCATTTTTTGGCAGACGATCCATTTACCTGATCGTTATTTCGGGCTTCATGGTTCCTGAACAGGCCATATTTCTTCCGATCTATCTATTATTTGCCGATATGCAGCTTCATAACACATACACGGCATTGATCCTGCCGGGGGTCGCGTCACCCGTGGCAGTCTTCCTGCTGACCCAGTTCTTTCGCTCTATCCCCATCGAACTGGACGAGGCCGCAAAGCTGGATGGTGCAGGACGCCTGTACACGTTTTTACGGATTATCATCCCCTTATCGGCCCCGATTTTAGTGGTCATCATGATCTACGCATTTCTCGCCAACTGGAATAGTTATCTCTGGCCGCTGGTATCAGCCACCAAACAGGATATGTGGACCATTACCATTGCGCTCAAAAAATATGTTCAGACAAGCGGCATGGTCGGCGGCGTCGCGGCGGCATGGCTTGCCGGGTTACCGCTCATGATCCTGTTTCTGATTTTCCAGCGTCGCTTTTTTAACGGTTTGCATCTTTACAGTGGTTTCAATTCATAAGGAGTATTCCATGACCATTCCTCGCAGTGAATATCCCCGCCCACAGTTCACCCGTCCCGATTGGCTGTGTCTGAATGGCGAATGGCAGTTTGAAATCGATCAGGGCGATAGTGGGCTGGAACGGGGCTTGCTCGAACGCGACCTCACGGCCAAGATCACCGTTCCCTTTTGCCCGGAATCAAAGCTCTCTGGCGTCGAAAACCTCGATTATCTGAATGCCGTCTGGTATCGCCGTGAAGTGACTATCCCGCAGGACTGGACCGGAAAACGCGTGCTGCTTCATTTTCAGGCAGTCGATTACGATACAACCGTTTGGGTCAATGATGTGCAGATTGGCCGGCATCGTGGCGGATTTTCACCCTTCAGCTTTGACCTCGAAGATCTGGTTAAGGCGGGCGAAACCGCAACCATCGTCGTGCGTGCCCGCGATAGCGCCGTCCCGCCGCAGCCGCGTGGGAAGCAGGGACGTGAGTTTGGTGCACATGGCGCGATCTATCACCGTACCACCGGCATCTGGCAAACTGTCTGGCTGGAACCTGTGCCGGATTATTCGCTCAAGCGCCCGCGCATTACCCCCGATGTCGCGAATGGCATGTTCCGGCTGGAGCAACCTCTCAGCCGTACCAAACCCGGCCTGCGCCTGCGAGCCACTGTGACCGATACCCAGGGTGAGGTCGTCACCAGCGAAGTGCCCGCCGATGTCGATTTTATGCCCCGGCTTGATCTGCCGATTCCGGAAGACCGCCGCCGGCTGTGGTCGATTGAAGACCCGTATCTGTACGATATTGCCATTGCCCTGCTCGATGCCGATGGCGCCGTCATCGACGAGGCCAGCAGTTATGCCGGTTTGCGCAGCATCATGATTGACGGCAAAGCGATCAAGATCAACGGTAAAAGCGTCTTCCAGCGGCTGGTGCTGGACCAGGGGTATTACCCTGACGGCATGATGACCGCCCCCAGCGACGAAGCCCTCAAACGCGACATTGAGTTGAGCATGGAGGCTGGATTTAATGGGGCACGCCTGCACCAGAAGGTGTTTGAGGAGCGCTTCCTGTACTACGCCGATAAGATGGGCTACATCGTATGGGGCGAGTTTGGCGACTGGGGATGCAGCCGCATGGGTCCGCTGGATGGCGAGCATCAGAAACCCGGCCCGGACTACATCACACAATGGCTGGAAGTGCTGGAACGCGATTACTCACATCCGGCGATTGTTGGCTGGTGCCCGTTGAATGAAACGTGGGAAGCCATGACGGATCGCATCCACGTGCTGGATGACGTGACGCATGGTATGTACCTGGCAACCAAAGCGATGGATCTGACACGCCCGGTGCTGGATACATCGGGTTATTCGCATCGTGTGATCAACGCCGATGTATACGACAGCCACGACTATGACCAGAACCCGGAAACCTTCGCGCAGCGTCACGCCGGTCTCGCTGAGGACAAACCCTATCTGAACGGCCCCGGTGACTGGTCCCGGCAGGCCAAAGATACAGTCTGGTCAGTCGCCTACAAGGGCCAGCCGTACTTCGTCAGCGAATTTGGCGGTATCTGGTGGAACCCGGACGTCAAGGAAGGCGAAGTGTCCTGGGGCTATGGGGACCGTCCCACCAGTATCGAGGCCTTTTACGAGCGCTTCGAAAAACTGTGCGCCATTCTGCTGGATGACGTCAACATGTTTGCCTACTGCTACACACAGTTGACGGATGTTTTCCAGGAACAGAATGGCATCTACAAGTTTGACCGCAGCACCAAGTTTGATATGGAACGTGTACGGGCTGCCCAGCAAAAACCAGCAGCTATTGAAGATTAAGCCTGAATTTGTCGCCTTAGGGTGAAAGGAACACATAAAAAATGACAACCCAACTTCGTCCCCCGGCTGTTCCGCTGGTGGTCAACGACCCTTACATGAGTGTCTGGTCAACCAGCGATACGCTGACGGACAAGTGGACATCACACTGGACCGGCACAAGACAAACCTTGTCGGGCATCGCTCATATCGATGGCAAGCCATATCTTTTTATGGGCCTGATGAATCGGCACCACTATGGCATTGAGATAACCGCCATGCAGCAGACTTCGCTCGAAGTACTGCCAACCCGGACAATCTACCAGTTCGAGGCGGCTGGCATTCGGCTGACGCTCACCTTCATGACGCCACTGCTGCCGTACAATCTGGACGTGATGTCGCGCCCGGTGACATATGTCGACTACCAGGTCGAATCAATCGACGGCAGTGCCCACACGGTGAAACTGTATACGGACGTTGCCTCTGACTGGGTCGTCAATACGCCAGACCAGAAGGTGATCTGGGGCCGCCACCGCCTGGAAGACCGTGACGCCCTCTGGATGGGGACATCCGAACAGGATATTCTGGGTAAATCTGGCGATGACCTGCGGATTGACTGGGGCTTTCTGTATACCGCGGCCACAGGCGACCCGGCATCCTATCAAAGTGTGCTGGGCAACGATATAGACATACGCCCTCAATTCGCTCAGACCGGCACCATACCGGCTCAGGACAATACCGACATGCCCCGTCCCGTCGATAACCGTCCGCCAATGCCGATTTCTGCATGGTCTTTCGATCTGGGTTCTGTCGGCGGGCAATCCGTTTCCCGGCAGCTCGTGATCGCCTATGATGACATTTTCTCGGTCGAATATATGTACCGCAAGCTGCGCCCCTACTGGCGCCGCAATGGCATGAACGCGTCGGGGCTGCTCAACGCCGCTGTCGCAGAGTACGAAGCATTAAGCCAGGAATGCGAAGCGTTCGACAGCGAACTCATGAATGACCTGACCCAATCCGGTGGCGAGGCCTATGCATCAGTGGCCGCACTCGCTTTTCGCCAGTGCATTGCCGCCCACAAGCTCGCAGCGGATCTGGATGGCACACCACTGTTCTTCTCCAAAGAGAACTTCAGCAATGGCTGCATGGACACCGTCGATGTGACCTACCCGTCAAGTCCCTTCTTCCTGCTGTTCAACCCGACCCTGCTTGATGGGCAGCTGACACCCATCATGGACTATGCCTCATCCGACCGCTGGCCGTTCCCGTATGCGCCGCATGACATCGGACGCTATCCGCTGGGTAATGGTCAGGTCTATGGTGGCGGCGAAAAATCTGAACGCAACCAGATGCCCATCGAAGAATGCGGCAATATGCTGCTGATGGTGGCAGCGCTCTGCAAAGCCCGCTCGGACATCAGCTATGCCGAAAAATACTGGGATGTCCTCAGTGAGTGGGCCAACTACCTGAGCAATAACGGCCTGGACCCGGAAAACCAGCTCTGCACCGACGACTTTGCCGGGCATCTGGCGCACAATATCAACCTGTCCATGAAAGCGATTGTGGCAGTCGCTGCGTTTGCCCAGCTCTGCCAGCAGCGTGGCCTCGACGCCGAAGCACAAAAATATCGCGCACAGGCCGAGGAAATGGCCCAGGAGTGGCAGCAGATGGCCGATGACGGCGATCACTACCGCCTGACGTTTGATCAGCCGAACACATGGAGCCAGAAATATAATCTGGTCTGGGACCAGATTCTCGGCCTCGACCTGTTCCCTGCCGAAGTCGCCCAAAAAGAGATCGCCTACTACAAGACCAAACAGAATCGCTATGGGCTGCCGCTGGACATCCGCAGCACCTACACCAAGCTGGACTGGATTGTGTGGACAGCGACCTTGAGCGAAAGCGACGAGGACTTCCGCACCCTGGTCGAGCCGATCTACACTTGGCTGCATGAAACAGAAAGCCGTGTGCCCATGAGCGACTGGTATCATACCGACAGTGGCCGGCAGGTTGGCTTTCAGGCCCGCTCGGTCGTTGGCGGTGTGTTCATCAAGCTGCTTTACGATGCCAACCTGTGGCAAAAGTGGCTGAATAAAAACTGATCCGGGCAGGCATCTATATCCGAAATACGAGAAATAAAAGGTAAACCATGTTAAAGCAGACGGTAAGGGTACTCTTGATCGCAGCAGCCACATTGATTGTTGGCTTGCAGCTTTATGCGCAGGAAACAGATCTGGTTACACGCTGGGCAGAATCGGTCACACCGGAAAATGTCCATCCGGAGTACCCCCGTCCGCAAATGGTGCGGTCAGACTGGATCAACCTGAACGGCCTGTGGCAGTATGCCATAACGGATATGGATGCCAGCCAGCCCGATAACTATGATGGCGACATTCTGGTGCCGTTTCCCATCGAATCGCACCTTTCAGGTGTTCAGCAGCGGGTTGGTGATCAAGCACTGTGGTATCACCACACCATCGACCTGCCCGCGGATTGGGCGGATCAGCGCGTATTGCTGCATTTCGGCGCCGTCGATTGGGAAACGCAGGTGTGGGTCAATGGCACAGCCGTCGGCGACCACCGGGGCGGCTATGATGCCTTTTCATTCGACATCACGAACGCCCTCACCGAGTCCGGCGCACAGGAAATTCTACTCCGTGTCACGGACCCCACTGACGCCGGAGCGCAGCCACGCGGCAAGCAAATCCGCAATCCGGAAAGCATCTGGTACACCCCAACAACCGGTATTTGGCAGACCGTCTGGCTGGAGCCGGTCGCCGAAGCGTATATCGGCGAACTGAACCTTGTGCCGGACATCGACAACAGCACGCTGACAATCACCGCAGACATCATCGGCGATGGCGACTACACCATCATGGCCGAAGCGTTTGATCAGGGCAGCCGTGTTGCGACCGCCAGCGGCAGCGCCCATGACTCAGTCGTACTGACACTCGATGCACCCAAGCTCTGGTCGCCGGATACTCCCTTCCTGTACGACCTGAATGTCCAGTTGATGCAGAATGACACGGCTGTGGACACTGTCGGCAGCTATTTCGGGATGCGAAAAATCGCGTTAGGGCGCGATAGCAGCGGCGTGTTACGGCTGTTCCTGAACAATGAACCGCTGTTCCAGTTTGGCCTGCTCGATCAGGGCTTTTGGCCGGATGGCCTCTACACCGCCCCGACTGACGAAGCCCTGCGCTATGACATTGAAGCCACCAAACAGCTTGGGTTCAACACCATCCGCAAACACGTCAAAGTGGAGCCACAACGCTGGTACTACTGGGCGGATCAGCTTGGTGTGCTGGTGTGGCAGGACATGCCCAGCGGCTTCCTCACAGGTGAAGCCAGCGAAAGCACCCACACCGCCGCATCCACCGCACAGTTTGAGGCTGAGCTTCAGCGTATGGTAGACGCGCTCGATAATCACCCGTCGATTGTCATGTGGGTACCCTTCAACGAAGGCTGGGGCCAGTATGACACCGAACGCGTGACAGCGTGGGTTCAGGAACTCGACCCAACCCGCCTGGTCAACAATGCCAGCGGCTGGACGGATGCGGGTGTCGGCGATGTGCTGGACATCCACAGCTACCCCGGCCCCGGTGCACCCCAACCGGACCCAAATCGTGCTTCCGTACTGGGTGAGTTCGGCGGTCTGGGCCTGCCGCTGGCGGATCACACATGGCAGGATGAGGCCAACTGGGGTTACCAGCAGTTTAGTGATGCGGGCACGATGCTCGACGCCTATGCCGAGCTGATTGCTGATTTACGCGGCCTGATCGAACAGCAAGGGCTGGCAGCCGCCATCTACACCCAGACAACAGATGTCGAGATCGAGGTCAACGGTATGATGACCTATGACCGCGAGATCATCAAGATGGGTGCGGATGCTGTACGCGACATCAATCAGATCGCCTATGCCCCCCTGCCGGTAATCAACAGGCTGGTCCCCTCATCCGAGTTTGAAGGTGTCCAGTGGCGCTACACAACCGACGCACCGGACGAAACATGGATGTCGAGCACGTTTGATGATTCGGGTTGGGCAGAAGGGCCCGGCGGTTTCGGCGCAGCACAAAGCCCGGTAGACATGGTCCGTACCGATTGGACCGAACCCCAGATTTGGCTGCGTCATGAGTTCACGCTGGATAATCTCGACTTTGATCAACTGTATTTGCGTGTTCATCATGTCGAAGATGTCGCCATTTTCCTGAATGGGGAACAAATTTCGGCGCTCCCGCTTTCGACACCTGGTTATGTCAATGTCGCCCTGCCCGATCGCATCCTGGACCTGCTCCAAACGGGTGAAAATGTCCTGGCCGTTCATGCGCGCCAACCCTTTTTCGCTCCACCACCCCAGGGCCCGGTCACGCAGTATATTGATGTAGGCTTCTACGCGGTCAACGCGCCTGAATAGACACACCTCGCAACTGGCCTCCGGTTGAATCAGATCGGGGGCCAAGCCAACTCATAAATGACCAATTCAGTTTTTGACACTTGATTGCGCCACCTGTCAGCGTATGATGAAAGTGCGTCAGATAACGTTATTTTCGTCAGGGCTGAACCGCAAGACCGAATACATGTTTGATGTTGCTATCCAGATCGTCACCCATAATCATGCCCCGACTATCCAGGCATGTCTGCTCGCCGTCAACGCACAGCAGCACGTTACATATTCCGTGCATCTGCTTGACAACGCGTCAACGGATTCCACCGTCGAGCATATCCGCACGCTGGGGTACGAGGTATTTTGCAGCCCGCACAATCTTGGGTACAGTGCGGCCCACAATCAGCTTCTGGAACAAGGTAACAGCCGCTATGTCCTGACACTCAACCCGGACGCGATATTACAGCCGGATTTTCTGTATCATATGGTTCACGCGCTCGATCAGAACCCAAAGGCCGGTGCCGCCGCGGGCTGTCTGTTACGCATCGAAGGACCAGATGACGAGCCATCCTGCATTGATGGAGCCGGTTTGATGATGCAGCGTAACCGGCGTCAATATCTGCGCTGCGAAGGCCAGCCGGTAAACGCTGCACCCCGCCAGATGGAACCGATATTTGGCCCCGATGGCGCTGCGGCTTTCTATCGGCGGGCGATGCTGGATGACATTCAAGTGATGGACGAAGTTTTCGATAACGATTTTTTTATGCATAAAGAGGACGTGGACATTTGCTGGCGGGCGCAGCTGCGTGGATGGTCTGCGCTGTATGTACCGGATGCAGTTGGCTATCATATCCGCACCTTTCGCGCCGGCCAAAGGGCTAACATTCACCCCGCCATCCGACGCCACGCCGTGCGCAATCGCTACTTGCTCATGCTGAAGAACGAGCAGTGGCGCCACTTTCTGGTTGATCTCATCCCAATCTTATTCTATGACGCCAAAATCATCGCGTACCTGCTTTTCTTCGAGCGCTCGTCACTCCACGCCTTCATCGACCTGCTTCGATTACTACCCAGAATGCGTGTCAAACGCCGCTTGATTCAGCAGGGACGGCGGACGAATTGGCAGGCCACGCGATTATGGTTTGAGCATTGATTTTGCAATCACACAGCATGGTATATTTAGACAATATTGGCATACTACCCTTAGGGCAGAATCCATCAAAAATGCCCATTACATCCGCATTACGGAGCCCTCAGCTTAATGCAATTTGATAACTTCTCTGATACCGATCCGATGGTGCGGATCTCTATTCTCGATGTTCCTGTAGACGCTCAGCGTTTTGATGCTGCGATTACATGTTTAGCCCGATGGGCAACCGAGCCTCAGCCGCGATATGTCGTGACTTGCGCTGTTTATACGTTGATGCAAGGGCGACAAAACCCAGCCATACAGAAAGCGATTGAGCAGGCAGACATGATCACCGCCGATGGGATGCCGCTTGTCTGGCTTCAGCGCCGCCTGGGCTATCCCCCGGCTGAACGTGTTTATGGTCCGGATATCATGACGGAACTTTGCCGAGCCACCGCCAATGGTTCGGCCAGTCATTATTTCTATGGCGGGCGCGGTGATATTGCCGAGCGAGTGGCAACCAAATGGCAACACGAATTTCCGGGTCTGCACATCGCCGGCACAGAAGCACCGCCGGATAACCTGCTGATGGATGCACCACCCGACCCGGCAGTTGTCCAACGTCTGAACGAATCCGGCGCAGACATTATCTGGGTTGGCCTGGGTTCACCCAAGCAGGATTTGTGGATGGCGCGCTACCGGCCCGTGCTCAACGCTTCGCTGTTGATTGGTGTCGGCGCAGCCTTTGACTTTTTTAGTGGACGTGTATCCCAGGCACCCCGGTGGATTCAGCACAGCGGATTCGAATGGCTATTCCGTCTCACCCAAGAGCCGACGCGCTTGTGGCGGCGCTATCTGGTCTACAATCCCTGGTTCATGTGGCTCGTGTTGCGGCATCATATACTCAAGTGATGTCAGTTTCTGCGGCACAAAGCTGGGTAATCTCTGAATACCACGCGAGATAAGCGTCAATTGTCATGTTCAGATCAAAGCGCTGGGCGTTTACGGTGGCGGCGTTTGCCATTGCCCGGCGCTTTTGTTCATCCTGGAACAACAACCCAACTTTATCGAACATGTCCTGCATATCACCATGCCGGGTCAGATAACCGCATTGCCCGTCCACGACCGTTTCCGGTATGGCGCCAACGCGCGATGCCACCACAGGCAAACCACATGCCATCGCCTCGACAATGGACAGGCCAAAAGTCTCGACGTGCGTCGCGTGAACGTACAGATCAGCCGCGTGATAATAGGGGACAAGCTGGTGTGAGTCCGGAACGAGTGGCGCGAACCAGATATTGCCTTCCCGAAACAGGCTATTGCCCTGGGGATCACCCACGACAAGCAAAATTACTTTTTCTTCAGGACGATCCGCAAATTGCTGCATCATGGCCTGCAGAAGTGCGAAATCTTTCCAGCGGTTAGCCCGTGCCTGGGTCGCCACAAAGAGCAAGATTCTGGCGTCCGCTGGCAGACCAAGTCGTTTGCGGGCCGCCGCCTGGTCACCTGGACGAAACAGGTCCAGATCAACACCGGGATAGATGACGCGTGTATCTTCATAAGTCAGCATCGAGGCTTTGGCTTTTTCCAGCAACCAATGACTATCAACCGCCAGCCAGAGACGACTGCTCGCAAATATGTGCCGTTTTCTACGCCAGTTGCGGGCTGTTTCATCACGCAGCACAGCGGGCGGAATAGTCAGGTCAGGGCACGCACCACAACCCGTTTTCCAGCGGTCGCACCCAAACGGATGCGTACAATGTCCGCTCAACAGCCAGGCATCATGCAGCGTCAACACCGTAGGCACCTGCGCGGTCAGCCAAGGCAACGCTTCAAGCTCGAAATAGCCCCGTTGAAGGCTGTGCAGGTGGAGAATATCCGGCCTTTCAGGAACCTGTGAAAGAAGCTGATACGTGCCAGGGAAATGTGAATGTTCATACCCCTGTAGGGTTTCCAGAATGCCGGTGGGTTCGGCAATCAACGTCAGGATGCGCCGCAATTTCTCCCCTGCCGGGCCAAAACGCGTGTACAGGCCTGCACAGGCAGCGTAAGTCTTCCACCAGAAACGCCGCCATAAGTTCCCCTGCTGACCGTGGCGGATCATCATCACGTGCGGGTCATGGGTACGCTTGGCACCAACCGCCAACCATGCGCTGTGCCCACGTTTACGATAACCTTCGAGCAGCGACAGCGCGACCTGTTCGGCTCCCCCTTCTCGATCCAGCGTGTTTGTCAGCAGAATTTTCATGTTTGCAGATCGTTTACAGCTTTACGTCGATTAACCATAATCTTTGGTTACGGCACTTTCAGAAATGCTTTCCGTCCAGGTGTGCAGGTACACGTCCGCATAGCTGTCTTCAGTGGTCGACTGCCTGTTACTCGTCCAAAAGGTTTTGAACATCTCTTTGATTTTTGACAGGAGCATCCGGGCCATACTCATCGCCATACGCCCCGGTGCCGGGTTATGCCAGTGCGGCCAGACGCGAACAGCAGCGCCATATTGCCTGAAAGCCAACCCCGGCTGGCGATAGCGCAGCGCGCAGATGTCACCCAGGTACAAATGTGCCGCCGCGAAATTCTGTGGTTGACTATGCGAATTATGGCTTAACTCCGGGAATATATCCAAAATCGAACAGGCCTTCAGGGCTTTTGCCAGCCACAGCCGGTTATCGCGACGAATCAAGCTAGATTTTTGTGTACCCTGTGCGCTGTGTACGCGGTACTGGGTCAGCGGTTGCGCGATGTGCGCCAGTTGACAATGCTTCAGCACGTGCACCCACATTAACGCATCGTGGGCGTACCGCACACTTTCATCGAACAGACCCACGTCCTCTAGGCATCGCCGTTCAATCAGCAAGGTACTGCCGTTGATAAACACATTTTGCAAAAAATGCCGCAGCATCTTTTCCGGCGGATACCAGGGCGCGTACACCCGGCCTGTTTCTCGACCGTTGCTATTGATCAGCGAGTAATCCGTATAAACGCCATTGATTTGCGGATTGGCCGCGATCGTAGCCATCTGCTGTTCCAGTTTCGTCGGCAAAAACCGGTCATCATGACTGAGCCAGGCAATATAATGGCCTCGAGCAGCCCGCACACCCGTGTTCAGCGCACTGGCCGTACCGCCATTGGGCTGATGGATTGCCCGCACGACGTCTGGGTGCGTTTCCGTATAGTGCTGGATAATTTTATGAGTCGTATCCGTAGAACCATCATCGACGATTACCAGCTCATAATCGGTATAGGTCTGCTGAAGCACACTGTCAATTGCTTTAGCCAGATAAGCCTCACCATTATAAACCGGAATCACAACGCTTATGGTGGGATCAGTCATGGATAAGGGATGTTTTGCTGGACCAGAGTCAATCGGTTACGGCTTTCTCAGGGCCATATGCCAATGATCGTATCCAAGCACAATTTTCGTCACCGTCGTGCTCACATCTTCAACGAGATATTCATCCGGCGGCTGCCAGTTTTTACCACCATTGACCACCACCCGCACACTCAGGGCAATGCTGTCAGGGTCTGCCCCGCTGAGGATGTTACTTCCAGCTTCCAACGTCTCCGGGCGCTCTGTCACATCGCGGATGGTCACTGTCGGCACATTGAAGATACAGCATTCTTCCTGAACGGTTCCACTGTCGGTCAGCACACAGAACGCATTCTGTTCCAGCTTGACAAAGTCAAATAACCCAAACGGCGGCAGAAAATGCACATGTTCATTATCGGTGTGAAGGTCGAATTTTTCCATCAAGGCTTTGGTACGTGGGTGCGTGCTGATGACAACCGGGTACTGATAAGTCTCCTGAAGCTGCGCCAGCGCCGTCATGAAACTGCGAAGCCGCGCTTCAATATCAACGTTTTCAGCACGATGTAACGTGACCAGAAAATACTGCCCAGCCTCAATACCCAGCGTGTCAAGAACATTCGCGCTGGCAATCTGCGGGCTGTAATGCTGCAAGATTTCATAAATCGGGTTGCCGGTGACATAAACACGATTGGATGAAATTCCCTCGCGCAGCAGATTCGCACGACTCTGTTCGGTATAGGGCATCAACACATCGCTGCTATGATCAATAATACGCCGGTTGACTTCTTCCGGCACACGGCTGTCAAAGCTGCGATTGCCAGCCTCCATATGGTAGACCGGTATCCCCATGCGCTGCGCCACAATCGCGGACAATGCGCTGTTCGTGTCACCGAGCAACAGCAGGCGATCCGGCTTGAACGTGTGAAACACTTCCTCGCTTGCCCGAATAATCGCGGCCAGTTGTTCGCCAAAGCTCGCCGCCTGTATACCCATATGATGATCCGGCTGGCGCAGCTCCAGTTGCGAAAAGAACAGGTCACTCAGGTTGGGATCATAGTTCTGGCCGGTATGAACCAGGACATGTTCAGCCAGTTGGTCCAGCTTTGGAATAATGCGGCTCAGGCGAATGATTTCGGGTCGGGTACCGAGGATCGTCATAATCCTCATCGCAGCATTTCACCTTCCTGCGCGTCCACATCGTCGATCAGCAGTCTATGACTCTTCAAGAGGTCCTTCAGCGCTTCGCGGGACATCACTTCATCCGCCGAACTATATTCGCTGTTGAGCGCAACCCGGCTGCCCGGTTCGGTGGCCACCTCCGGCAATATCGCCTGAATCGCATAATACGCACCGCGATCAACCACACGATGCATTTCTTCTTCCGAAACGAGGATTTCGTGCATCTTCTCGCCAGGTCGAATACCGGTATACTGGATGTCAATGGGTCTGTCCCCGATCAACACCGCCGCGATATCGACCACACGGGCCGCCGGAATACGCGGGATATAGGTTTCACCCGGTTTCGCCTCTGCCAGAGCCGCAAATACGGTATCCACCGCCTGATCCAGACTCAGCAGGAAACGGGTCATCCGCTCATCCGTGATAGTCACCGGCCCGCCAGACCGAATTTGCTTGTGAAACAGCGGAATCACGGACCCACGCGAAGCCAGCACATTCCCGTACCGCACACAGACAAAGCGCGTTGCCGGACTGTCGACGTTTGCCTGAATGAAAATCCGTTCCTGAATGGCCTTGGTCATCCCCATGACATTCACTGGCTTGCAGGCTTTGTCGGTGGATATACCGATGACCGTGTCGACGGGCAGTTTATGTTCACGTATGGCGCGCACAATATTTTCCGGGCCGGCGATGTTTGTTCTGACCGCCTCATATGGATAATATTCGCAGGTCGGCACTTGCTTGAGGGCTGCCGCGTTAAACACCACATCCGCGCGGGAAACCGCGGTGCTGATGCTCGAAAAATCGCGCACATCGCCAATCTGGAATGAGATTAGCCGCCGGAAATTCTCGTAAATTACTTCATCAGTCGAGGCGGTCTGTTGCAAATACTGCAATCGCAGATCATGCTGTTTGGCTTCGTCACGTGAAAAGATCGTGATTTTCTGTGGTGTGCCCATTTCGCCGGATAAAATACGGTTGAGCAGCACCTTCCCCAGCGAACCGGTCCCTCCGGTAATGAGTACTCGTTTGTCGTGCAGATACATCGTATTCAGTCTTTCAGATAGGGGTTATTGGCTGCCATTGCAGCGACCATCGCACTCCAGCCCGGCGGATTATAGCCGGTTGCCGCATTGAAACGGTCTGCATTGAGGCTGCGGTCGCACATAAACTCATCATTGACCCCTATGGTCAAATCCCGGTGATAGTGCTGGTTAAACAATCGCAGCAGCTCGTACTTGTTGATCGGTTCACTGGCAATCTGATATAAGCCATGAAGGTCGTCATTCGGCAAAACGTACATGTCGATGATACGAGACAATTCGTCCGTCGTAAAACCTGTATAAATGGCTTTCTGAAACCCAGATACCGGCCCGCTCTGACTGAGGAACCATTCCAGCAGCCCAAAATGCGTATGCAGCTCCGGGCCAATGATGGATGTCCGCAGGGTTACAACATGGCGTTCTGAATGCACTTCACCCAGAAACTTGGACCGTCCATACAGGTCTTCTGCGTCAGAAACATCGTCCTCGGTATAGCCACCCGTCTTCCCGCTAAACACGCAGTCCGTACTGATATGAATAAGACGACACCGTGCCGCTTTACATAGCTCGGCCAAACGATGGGGCAACACCGAATTGATTTCCAGCGACGGGATGGCTTCTTTGGCAAGTGGATGCTGTTTGATCACACCTATGCAGTTAACGACAACATCGGGCTGGACAGTGCCGATGGTTCGCACCACATCATCAAAGCGCAGCGCATTAACCTGTGTGATCACACGCTGCGAATCATAGTTGAACTTGTCGTCAAAAACGTGGCTTGTACCCCGGACTGTGACCCAGACATCGTGCCTGTCGCGCAAATTCAGCCACAGCCTGTGCCCCAGCATCCCGGCACCGCCCAGAATAAGGACTTTCATTGAGGAGAATTCCTCTCTATTCGATAGCATTCAAGCTGGCTTCATGCACACCCAGAAACCGTGCAAACTGTCGCCGTAAAACATCAAAGGTGAGATTTTCGACAAACGCCTGCCCGGCATTATGGGACAGCTTGCAATAAAGATCCTGATTTTCAACCAGCTCGGTCAGTTTGGCAAGGATGTCCTCCTCGCTAATCGAATAGCACAGCATCCCAGCCTCATGCTTGGCAAGAAACTGGCCGGGCGAAGCCATCTCCGGCCCGTGGAAAAAAATCGGACGACCAACCGTCAGATATGATGTCAGCTTGGAAGGAAACGACAGCCGGATTTCCTGATCAAACTCACGACTGAAACGGTACGGCAAATAAAGAACGTCCGTCTGAGCGAGGATTTCAAGCGCTTCCTGCTGCGGGCGCCAGCCGAGAAACTCTATACAGGCAGGTCGCCGCGTCTGCAAATTCGCCTCGTTGCTCAGAATCCGAATCTTAACTTTCCGCCCGGCAATGACCCAATTCACCTGATCCAAGGCGCATAAAAGCGAAATCCAGGCATCCAGGGCATATAATTGCCCGGCCATGCCAATCACCAGCTCATCATCAGAGGATGGGGCACGGGCTGGTTTACGCAGATCAGCCTTGCTCAGGCTGGGAATAACCGGTGTGGTGCGGACGCCATACCGCAGCTGATAATCATCCGCCATATTCCATGAGCCAGTCGCACAGCTCAGACTCATCGATACCGACCGGTCAAAATCGCGCAGTATGCGCTCGGCAAAAAATGGCCGGATATGGTACACACTGATTCGGGTATGCGGCGGATCCAGCACCTGCGAAAAATACGGAATATCAAGTATGCGGGCCACCAGATAGGCAACCTGAAGCAGCGCCGGTGACTCCAGAACACACCACAGGCGCTGAACCTCCATTTCGTAGGCATAGTCAGCAACACGCAGGGCTACGGAGGGCAACCACCACCAGCGAATGTATGCTTCAAATACAAGCTGCGCTGCCCGAAACGGCAGCATTCGCCAGGGGCTGTTATATATCCACTGGCTCTCATTTGGCAACTGCTCACGCTGGAACGGTATACTCTCAAAGTAGGACGACAGGGTATACGTCAGTTCAGCACTTTCGATGGTGTAACAACAAACAGACCCCTGTGGCAGCAGGCGTACTAACTGGTCGAGGAACAATCCGGCGGTATATTCCTTCGACGGTGGTATGTCTGATAAGAGCAGGGTCTTCATGCAGGCTGCTGCGTCTCTGAGTAAACACGCTCATAAAGCGCAACTGCTTGCGCTTTCACGATCGGATACGCCAGCCGTTCCTGGCACGTCTGCCAGTTTTTGGCAGCAGCCTCATCTACCAACGCGTCATCCGCAAGCGCCTTACGCAATGCGTCCGCCACAATGTGTGGATCATTCGGCGGCACAACAAACCCGGTCTCGCCGTCCGTAATCCATTCATCTGCGCAAGCCGTGCCCGACTGAATAGGGAATGCGCCCAGCACCATCGACTCCAGAAACGACTGGCTGATGCCATCCGAGATACTCAGGCCGATATGAATACGCGCCGATCCAAATCGTTCAAGCGCGCCTTCATACGGGCCATGGATCGGATACTCGAATTGCAACCCGGTTGCGTTGGCGACGACTTCAGCCGCGATGCGCATGTCAGGGTTCGCCAGCGGAACAAGCACACGATACCCGCCTGCCTTGATCTCCTCAGCGCACATTTCGATTGCCCGCAGGCCAACCATGGCGCGTCCAGCCCAGTGCTGATAGCCCTTCAGGATAATAACCTTGCGTTCCGATACTTTTCCCGGCGTCCGATATTGCAGCAGGTCATCCAGATCAAAGCCACCACCCGCAGGCAGCACCGTCAGAACCTTGCCGGAAAAGCCAAGCCCCTGGGCAATGGCAATATCTCGTTCGCATTCACAGGCGTAATAATCACAATCGCGCAAGACCGCCTTCACCTGTTCGCGATGCTCTTCCAGCTGACCAAACAAATAGACATCGCTGCCCCAGTTGGTCACCAGCCATGTGGGAAATTTCGCGCCAAGTTTTCGTTTGGCAGCATGAGTCAGGTAACCGGCGTGCTGAATTTCGAGTGAATGGACCATATCGGGTTGAATATGCTGGATCAGGTCGCCCAGATCCGTGATCTCACGCTTTTCCAGACGATGAATCATGCGTCGCAGGTGCCCAGAGCCACGATGCGTCGGCCAGTGCATCAGCAAGCGCATCAAAGCGCGTCGTAAAAAGCTGAGGCGTAGGGTGGGTTTATGGAAATTCACCTTGCCCTGTAGCTTTTCATGCAGCGGCCACTGATCGGATGGATACAGATGAACGTCCCATCCCTGATCTGTCACCTGCATAATCCAACGCGCGGTATGAATGCTATGAGGAAATGCAACAAAAAGTATCTTCATGCGTTCTCTCTCGATGTACTGTGACCATGTCACCTGCCCCGCGCACGTTATCCATCACGCCGAGACGTGACCTGACGAGCTTCATTTAATTTCCGAAATTGTTGAGCCCGGTACGGTACCATACGCCAGAACTTTAGCCGGGTGTGGACAGCAAATAAACTCGTGGCGTAGCGATAAAGTTCATAATCCAGCTCATTCGTTTTTAGAATGGCGCGATAGATATGGTCGCTGATGTCGTGTCGAGTGGGGCGTCCATGGCTGACGTTCCCTTTTGTATAAGACAATTTGGAATCGGATAAATTCCAGCCAAAATGATCACTGAGCAAAACCAGTGATTCATCAAATTTGTCGAGCACACCGGCCACAGCGAAATTTTCTCTCAGTCGTCGCTGGGCAAGCATCAGGGCTTCCTCGCCCACAACCTGTGTACTATCCGGGTCCAGGGTCATGCCAGCAAGCGCACGCGTTTGGAAGTTGGTCACTTCAATGGTGAGGTTGCTGTTAACAAAGGCCTCGAGAGACATCTGCTGGTCAACAACAGTCCGGTGCAGATAATTGGCTGGTTCCCGCAGAATATAATAGTAAAGTGACAGAATGCGCTCGACCGGGTCGCGGAGCATGGTGATATACGAGCTTGGTCGGGGCAGGTAGTCATGAATACCATAGCTAAAATGCCCTTCAAGCAGCTCAACCGTCGAGCGATCTTCAAGGGGCGCGTTCAAGAATGTGTCGAGATCTTTTAGCGAATAAATACTCCGCGTATGCTCGCTGTTATACAGGCGGCGCAAGATCTGGCTCAGTGTATTGCCACCCGTTTTGGGGATGTGCAGAAATATCGTTGTATTCTTCATAGGCTATCTAGTGGCAAGATCACTACGTCATGGTCAGCCGAGCTATTAATATTAACTTTGAAGAAACAGTTGAACAAATTTTTGTCCCTCGATATCCGGGTTAAAATCCAGAATCGCCCGGCGTCGGGCTTGCTCCGAAATTGTCTCGCGCAGGTCCGCCGAATTCATGATCTTCATAATAGCCTCAGCCAATACCGCAACATTATCCTCATCCACGACAACGGCACAGCAATGGCGTTGCATATAGTCGGCCAGAAAGGATGATGGCGGCGCATGAACCAGTATGGGGCGTCCACTCGCCAGATACTCACCCATCTTGCCCGGTGCGGATGTCTGGATGATTTCGTCTATGCCACTGTTAAACCCAAGCGGTAAATACAGAATATCGGCCTTGCGCTGCACCTGCGCAACTTCGGCACGGTCCAGATACTCATGAAAAATGACATGATTTTCATCTGCCGGTTCAAGCGCCAGACTAGACGGTGCCTGTGACGTATAAATATGCAGCTTCAGCTCTGGGCGGCCAATTTTGCCTATCGCCTTTGCCAGATTACGCAGCGAATCGGCATTGGCATGATAAACCGAACCGGTATAGACGATGCGAATTTCACTTTTTTTAGTCGGCCAGTCGCTGGATGGTTCAAATTCTAAGAACTCAGGCGCGTTTGGGTTATGAATCACGGTGGACACCACACCGTACCTTTGCCGAAGTATTTCCTGAAGCGTCTCATTTGGCACAATAACCAGGTCAGCCAAGCGTAGAATCAGATGTTCCGCCAGCCAGGCAATTCGTTTCTCCATCGGATCAACCGATTGGTAGGCATACCAGTCAAAGTAATAGGCGCAAAAGGGTCGCTTGGCTATTCGGCTGGCAATAAACCCAACTGGCATCTCTATCAGGCTGTAGGTACAAGCCACCACCCAATCACAGTCTTCCTGAATCAAGTGCTTGCCCAGTTCCCGCGACACATAATAAATATTGGCAATGATGACCAGCAGGCGTGTTAACCGGTCAAGTTTGTGTTTGGCAAACAGCCGATATAACCTCGGCACATTAAAAACGCGGTTGTCATTAAGTTCGATGTACTTTGCTGGCAGTCGCCCCTCCTCACCCAGCGGAAATACTAGCGGCGTAAATAACAGAATATAAAACAGGCGGTACCGATCAGGCAGCCAATGGCGAAACAGCCGGTCAAGCATGTTTGCCTGCCCGGACGGCGCAGGTGGCAACCCGCTAAAGCCGGATAACACCCCCAGCCGAAAGACATCAGGCATGCCACAATTGCAGACAGCCCAGCAATGAACGAACGAACCGTCACCTGACGCATCCGGCACGGGTTCCGCACTCTGAAAGACATGCCAGTTCTGGTCAAAAGCCGACGCCGCAACCGCATTTAAGTCATTTTCTGAAATATCGGTGGCAGGTGGCAGCAGTGAAAAAACCACAATCTGCGACCGGGCAACCCGCAAACTCTCATCCAGGAGTGCTTTGCCCTCATCACTATCCAGACCACGCAGGACATTCATCAGAAAGATACTGTCGACCGAATCCGAAGACAGCATCCGCAAATATTCCAGCCCGTCTTCCTCAACAAGCTGATATGGCGATTGATGCTGGCTGTGCTGTTGTTGTGGATCGGGATTATGGTGGCGGCCTACCTGGCAAAAGACATGGTGCGACGCACGAAAATATGGCTGTGGCTGTGGCAGCGCGCTGATTTCAACCGCTGTATCGACGGGCACAATATAGGATCGAATTAACGCAGCCAGTGTTTCCCGATCTAACCCGGAGAACCGTGTCATATCCCCCAACTCAGCGCATAAGGCGCAACACGCTTCACATGTGTGACCAACATTTATTCTGTAACTTGTACGATGGAAGGAACGGGAGCCAAGGGCTTGATCGTTGAGGTATAGTGATTCAGCACTTCGTCCGTGGGGCCGATAGATTGAACTTTGCCTCGTTCCAGGTATACACAGCGATGACAAATAGAGCGAATACTGTCCGTATTGTGGCTGACAAAGATGACCGTGCGTCCTTCTTCGCGAACAAGATGCCGCATGCGCGCGAGTGATTTCTGTTGGAAAGCCGCATCACCCACCGCCAGGACCTCATCAATCAATAGAATGTCCGCAGATGTGTGAGCCGCGACAGAAAACGCAAGACGCGTATACATCCCACTGGAATAGCGTTTGACCGGCGTATCGAGAAACTTGTCGATCTCGGAAAAAGCGACAATTTCGTCAAACTTACGGTCAATTTCTGTTTTGCGCAGGCCCAGTACAGCCCCATTCAGATAGATATTTTCCCGACCTGTCAGCTCCGGGTGAAAACCGGTGCCGATCTCCAGCAAGCTGCCCACCCGCCCCTTGATGCCAACCCAACCTTTTGTCGGTAAGGTAATGCGGGAAAGAATTTTCAGCAGTGTGCTCTTGCCAGAACCATTTGGGCCAACCAGCCCGATGACCTCGCCTTCCGCGATCTCGAACGATACATTATCCAGCGCCCACAGTTCGACGGTCTGGGATGGTCGCTGCTTGTCCCGGTGAAGGAAATTCTGAACGATGCTATCGACACGCCCGCGCAGCGTGGTCTCACGGGTGTAACCGATCAGATATTTCTTGGACACATTTTCCGCATGAATGACAACGTTACGCATTACACAATATCCGCAAAGCTTCTTTCAGAATATTGAAAGAAGAAAAGCCCGGTCGTGACCAGCAGCAAAATCCAGACAATGGTCGATGCCATCATCAATTCGGTTGGCGGCGGCGTATCCAGCAGCACCCACTGAAAGCCGCGAATAATCCCGACCGAGGGGTTCAGGCTGTAAATGGTTAACCAGTGCGCCGGGACAATGTCGATTGGATAGATAATCGGTGAGGCATACATCCATAGCTGCATCAGAATCGGCACAAGCTGCCCAATGTCGTGATAGCGCACATGCAGCGCAGCCAACCACAGGCCAAGACCGAGCGCCAGTAAGTAAACCAGCACCACAAAAACCGGCAGCAGAATAAACTGAGGCGACAACGGGACATCTGATACGATCATAAACACAATGAAAATGGGGATCGAAATCAGGAAGTCGATGACCGGCGACACCGAGGCGCTCAATGGAATAAGCAGCCTGGGAAAGTATATTTTGTTCAGGAGGGTCGAACTATAGATGATCGAGCCGGAAACAATCGTTACGATGGTGGAAAATGCGGTCCAGGCCAGCAACCCTGCATAGACAAATATCTGATAAGGCACCGGGCCCGTAGGCACCTGAATAATCATGCCGAAAACCAGTGCAAACATCAGCATCATCAGCAGTGGTTTGATCACGGCCCACCCAACCCCGATGACAGATTGTGTATAGCGAACCCTCAGGTCGCGCCTGACCAGATAAACCAGCAACTCGCGATACTGCCAAATCTGCTTGACCGGTATGTGCGTAAAGCGATGAGGTTGGCCGATGATATAACTGAAATCATTCTGCGTGGTGTTGGGTTGTATTGCGGATTTATGCATCGGTTCTGATGTTCTGTTCTGACTATCCAGAGTATCCAAAATCACCTCATCAACAAACGCTGTCTATCGCTTGGGGCCGAGGTCAAAAACGGCAGCTATGTGCCGGGCAAAAATTGATCGTGCATTTCCTCGAAGATTGCCTGCGCCTCAAGGTAATCATCCTGGTTGCCAATATCCAGCCAGAAATCTTGACAGCGATAGCTCATCACTTCCTGGCCGTCATCAAGCAGTCGTCGAACCAGTTCCGGAAAATCAGTTGGGGCATCCGTGCCAATGTACTTGAGCACGGCAGGATCATAAACATAAATGCCCATGCTGACCGGAAAGACCTTTTCGGGCTTTTCGACATAACGCAGGATTCTGCCCTGCTCATCTGTTTCGATAACGCCCAGTTCTATTTTGTGGCGCTTTTCGTATGTTCCGACCGTTAAGATTCCATTGTGTGTACGATGATAAGTCATTAGGTCACGAAAGTTAAGGGTCGTCAGCACATCACCGTTCATTACCAGAAATGGTTCGTCGCCTAAATCGGTGATTTGTGCCACCGGCCCCGCCGTCCCTAACGGTGCTTCTTCGCGCACATAAGAAATTTTCATGTTTGGCGCACTGCGCGCCCCATCATGAAAATAAGCCTGAATCAGATCGGCCAGATGCCCGACCGTCAGGATGACCTCATCAAAGCCATAATACGCAAGCTGCTGAATAACAATGTCCAGTATCGGACGTTCGCCAACCGGAACCAGCGGCTTGGGGAAGATGGTCGTATAGGGGCGCAAACGGGTCCCTTTGCCCCCGGCTAGAATAACGGCTTTCATTTTAGACGGAATATTCTCCTACTTTAAATCGGTCCATATTGTCCGAAATCCACTCGATGGTTCGTTGCAGACCTTCGGTCAGTGATACTTTCGGTTCCCAACCAAACGTCTCTTTGGCGAGGGTGTTATCTGCCCACAGCCGCTGCACTTCACTTTTGTCCGGGCGCAGGCGCACCTCATCCTGATGAATTTTCACGTCGCGCCCGACAAGCTGGACGATCATTTTCACAAGGTCATTGATCGAAACTTCAAAATTCGAGCCGACATTCACCGTTTTGCCAACAGCCGCTTCAGACTCCGAAGCCATAATAAAACCGTTGACGGTGTCTTTGACAAACGTAAAATCGCGCGTAGCCAGGGTATTGCCCAGTTTAATTTCATCCTGAACCAGAGCCTGCGTGATAATCGTCGGGATCACAGCGCGGGTCGATTGGCGCGGACCATAAATGTTAAAGGGCCGGATAATCGTACATGGCAGGCTGAAGGACGCATAATAACTCTCGACAATCTTTTCCGCCCCGATCTTGCTGGCGGAATAGGGGCTTTGGCCCTGCACCGGATGACCTTCATCAATCGGCACATACTGTGCGGTGCCATAAATCTCGCTGGTCGATGTGTGGATTAGCCGGCCCACATTGTTCGCTCGTGCAGCCTGAAGCACATTGACGGTCCCCATGACGTTTGTGTCGATAACTTCGTAGGGATGGACGTATGAATAGGGAATGCCGACCAATGCCGCCAGATGAAAGATCGTATCCACACCATTGGCCGCTTTCTGAACCGCATCCGGATCCCGCAGGTCACCCGCAATGATCTCGATAGATGACCGCTTGTCCTCTGGCAGCAGGTTCAGAAAACCGGGGTCATTGGTGGAGGTGTACCGGACAAAACATTTTACACGATACCCCCGGTCGACCAATTCCTCGACAAGATGACTGCCGACAAAACCTGCCGAACCCGTAACCATCACTGTTTTTGCACTGCCAGACATCATCAATTGATTCCCCTCGAAAGTTAGTCCCAAATGCCATCCCAAAGTCCCGCTAACCCTAAACGGGTAGTCTTGCCTTTTCAGGCGATTTCACACAGCAATGACATGCGCGGCATCATTATACCCGTTAATTCTAACCAATGACCTGCCAGGAACCTATTAAGCAGAATCGTTTTTCGTGGGAAGGACCGTTACACTAGATGATCGGCTAAAGAATTGACTAGCTGTAGCAGTAGACGTGTCCTATGTGTTGTGCCACCAAAGAAATCGCTTCCAATGCTTAAAAAGCTACATCCCATTGTGCAGTTGACTGAGCGCAGGTCCTTTACCGTTCTGATCGCGATTCTGATAGTACGCGGCCTCATATTGCTGCCGGTCATCACACAACCAACGTGGGTCGATCATGAGGCAGACTTCTTTAACGTCACGCACTTCTTGCTGCGCTACGGCCATATGCCCACTGCACAGGATTTTGTCGATCAACCCGGCGCCGCCATACAGGCCACGCAGCCCCCTTTATACTATCTGTTGACGGCCCCTCTGCTCCTGCCCCTTGATACCCAACAACCCGTTCCACCACCGGACCAACCCGCCAACATCTGTTTTGGCTGGACCGGGATCAATCAAACTTACCCCACTGTGAACGACCGTTACTGGTACGACTACAGCTGGCAGAGTCCGGCGACTATCCGAATGCTGCTGCGTGGGTTCAATATCGTACTCACAAGCCTTGCGATTGTTGTCTTGTACAGCACGGTCAGACGGATCATACCCAACAAACGCGGTGCCGCCTTGCTGGCAGCGGGTATCATGGCGTTTGAGCCAACCACGCTGATGTTTACGACCTACATCGGCAACGAAGCATTACTCTTGTTGATCGTAGCCGTTCATCTCTACGCTGCCGTACGCATTGCAGGTTCACGTACGCTCAATGTCAGAGATTGGGCGCTGCTGGGGACCACGTCTGTGTTGGCAATCCTGACACGTCTGAATGGATGGGCACTGCTTCTGCTGACAGGGTTGATCTTGCTGGCGTCGATACGCACCTATCTGTCCGTATCTATCAGCCCCAAAACACGAAAACGAATCTTCTTGCTCGGCGGCGCAATGATTGTCACCATTCTGGGCATCATGGCGATTAACTGGCTGACCATTGGCTCCCCATTCGGGCGTTATGCCGAACTGGAAGAAGTGCTGGCAGCAGCACTGCCCAATTTTCTTTCCCCAAAGGCTTTATGGTATGGCACGACCGCCATCATGCAGCATACCGGCGTTTATTCTTACCTGTCACCGCTGGGTTTTCTGGACCGTCCTCGTCTGATTACCGCCTTTGGCTGGTTTTCGCTGATGACCATTGTCGTCGCACTCGTTGGCTTTGGCCTATGGTGGCGGCGAAAAGCCGTACACTGGAAAATCCCAACGTTCTTGCTGGCGGCGGTTGCATCCGGCGTCCTGCTGGTGCTGCTGCGTAACAGCGCCGCATTCAGCCTTACTACGCCCGACAGCTCCACCCTGATCTATGCCCCGCTGCGCTATTATCTGCCAGCGCTGCCCCCCGCGGCAATCTTGATCGCCATCGGGCTGACGCAAATTCGCTTTGCCGCGATTGCAGGTGTCGTCTTAATGTTTAGCTGGGTTATTGCCGGGGCTGTCAATGCGCTCAATTTGCCTGTTTATGACCAGCCCTCGCGTGAGGCTGTCATCGTCCAGTCCCCCGACCCATCCCAAGCAAATGAAATCACCCATTTTGATGAATCGTTACCACAGCTATTAAGTTACCAAATGAATATCGCGGCCACCGATGGGGTGCTGGATTTGACCCTGATCACGCAGGCAGCCCGTCCCATGCCGGCCAACTACGCTGCACGCGTACGGTTGACCGCACCGGCTGGGAATGAAGTAGCCTGTCAGTTTCAATTGGCAAACGGGGTTTACCCGTCGATGGTCTGGCAACCCGAAGAAGCCATTAAAACCGAGGCGCGTATTCCCGTGTGTCTGTCGAATTTACCGGCTGGCACAACGCTCGACCTGCTATGGGTCGCTGATGGGCTTGAGTCGCCTGCTATATCGCTCGGACAACTGGCTCAAGCCGTATCCCGTTCAGCCACCTGCCCACCATTGTTGGGTGCGATTGATGGGGGGTTGGTCATCCAGTACACAGCGCCAGTCAAACATCACATCGGTGATTTATATCTCCCCGCCGTGAACTGGTATGTCACCCGGTCCATGCGTGCCGTCTCGCGCGCGTATCGTCTGGAGCACGTTGATGGTCTGGCGCAGTACACCTGTGAAGGCACACCCCGCCTGAATTCCTATCCCTTCGAGAAGTGGCAGCCGGGCGAAACGGTCTACTTTGATGAATGCCCAATGCCCATACCAGCAGACGCTCCGCCCGGCACCTATCAGGTCCTGATGGCGGCCAGCGATGCAAACGGCAGTTTACTGCCAGCCCAGTCTGCCAGCAGCGAAGTTGGTGCTGATGGATGGCTGCCCGTCGCAACAGTTGAGTTCGTACTCGATTAACGGTCACACGCACCGGATAACACAGAACGAATAGGGCCTTTTGTTCGACCCTATTCGTTGAGAACCTTTCGTGATCAAGCCGCTATGCGTTAGGCATGCTGATGGCTTTTAACCGTCTTGATGGTTGGCGCCGTTTCGCTGACCGTATCTTCACGGTCGCTGCGCCGCACCGCCCAGACAATCAACGCGATACCGATGATGCAGATTGCCAGTGTTGGAGCCGTCGCTTCCGGCGTCTGTGTCTGGACAACAATCGGGGCCATAATCAACGCGACCAGATTCATCACTTTGATCATCGGGTTGAGTGCCGGGCCTGCCGTGTCCTTGAACGGGTCACCAACGGTGTCGCCAACCACACTTGCCTTGTGATTTTCCGTCCCCTTGCCGCCAAAATTGCCGTCCTCGATGTACTTCTTGGCATTGTCCCAGGCACCGCCCGAATTCGCCATGAACACCGCCTGAAGCTGACCGGACAAAATCACACCTGCCAGAAAGCCGCCAAGCGCCTGTTCCTTGAGCAACAAGCCGACCACAATCGGCGATACAATGGCGATCAACCCCAGCGGGATCAGTTCCGCTTGTGCAGACCGTGTCGAGATGGTGACACACTGCGAATATTCCGGTGTCCGCTGGCCATTCGCAATTTCCGGGATGCGCAGCTGGCGCCGCACTTCGGCCATGATATACCCGGCAGCACGATTCACCGCTTTGATAAGCAGGCCACCAAACAGCAGCGGCAGCGCGCCACCAATCAACAGGCCGATAAACACCGTCGGGTTGGCGAGGTTAATCACTTCATCAACCACCATCCCTTCCGGGGCGACCCGTTTGATGTCAATGAAAAATGACCCAAACAGCGACACAGCGGCTATCACCGCCGAGCCAATCGCAATACCTTTGGTGATGGCCTTCGTCGTGTTACCGGCAGCATCGAGGTCCGCCAGAATTTGACGCGCTTCGGGCGAGAAATCCTGCTCACCGGCCAGCTCCGCGATGCCATTGGCATTATCCGAGATCGGGCCAAAGGTATCCATCGAGACATTGTTACCGGTGTGCGACAGCATTCCGACACCAATCAGCGAAACACCGAACAGCGTGTAGACGAACCGATCCGCCGCTGGCACTTCCCGCATACTGATCAGGAACAGAGCCGCGACCATGATCCACAACGCCTGGAAAATACCCCCAATAAGGTTCTTGCGCGTGTAGCCACGCCCAATCGCCAGCAGCGACAGCACCACACCGATCAACAATACGGGCAGGTGCAAATTCTGAGGGAAGGTGACGCTGTAAACCAGGACCGAGGCACCCAGACTGAAAACGATCATCAACACGGACCATACACTGGACAGATAACCGAGCGACACCCCTTCCAGGATGACCAGGGCCGGGCCAAACGCCGTCGCTTTAGCGATGTTCTGCACCCGTTTGCTTTTGGCGCTGGTTGCGTAAGACGTCAATGGATTAAATGCAACCGCCAGTGCCACCCCCACTGCCACCAGTGACCCCAGTGACAGATAGGCCAGCGCGTTACCGTCGGGCGCTTGCGACCCAGCGTACACGACTGCCAGCGCAAACGTCGAGATAATGGTGATGGCGCTCGAAATTTCGTAACTCTTGTACATGGCTTCTTCCGCGTCATCCACTTTCCACATGGAAACCATATACGTACCAACGATCGAACTGACGACACCGATGCCACGCACCAACAACGGCAGCACGATCCAGAACAATTGGCCAGTCAGCGCGGTTAACGCCAGACCAAGAATCAGGCTGGACACAATCGTCACTTCGTACGATTCGAAAATGTCGGCAGCCATACCGGCACAGTCGCCCACATTGTCGCCAACCAGATCGGCGATTACAGCAGCGTTTCGTGGGTCATCTTCCTCCATACCGGCCTCGACTTTGCCGACGAGGTCCGCCCCTACATCCGCCGCTTTGGTATAGATGCCACCACCCACGCGCATAAACAGCGCCAGCAATGTGCCGCCAAACCCAAAGCCGAGCAGCACATCCGGCGCAGCTTTGCCGAAAACGATAAAAATGAGTGTCCCCCCCAACAAGCCCAGACCATCGGTCAGCATACCGGTGATCGTGCCGGAGCGATAGGCGATCGTCAAAGCCCGTTTGAAGCTCTTACGAGAGGCGGCTGCGACGCGAACATTCCCTTGAACGGCCATGTTCATGCCAATGAACCCGACGGTTGCAGAAAAAATCGCCCCCATCGCGAATGCCAGTGCACGCCCGATAGCGACACCGGTTACTGCGCTGCTGCAGGTCACACCGCCAGCGACACGTTCCGGGTTGAAGTCCATGTAACCATATCCGGTTGCAATCTGTTTGGGGGTCTGGGTGGAAGTGGTGAGGGCGGTAAGGACTTCCGCTTCGGTCATGCCGCTTGCTGCCGCAATGTCGGCGGCGTACACTTCCTCAACGGCTGCCGGGCAAAACAGTTCATTGGCCTCTCCAGTAGGTTTCACCAGTGCAACACTGGCAAACATGGCGACGGTCAGGATGACGATGAGAATGGCAATCGTCCGCAGTTGGGTCCGCAGGTACGCGTTTGCGCCATCGCGGATAAACCCCCAGATGCGCTGCATCATCTCGCTTCCCTTTTCGGCAGCGAAAGTCTGACGCGCTAACCAGTAGGCGTACAACAGCGCCACTACAGCGGTCGCCAATACAATCATGATCATCACTTGTTCAAACGGCTGAATTCCTCTCATTGCTTGCATAATATTTTTCCTTCATTGTGGTCTCACAACCTGAGGCCTGAATAACAATCGCTTATTAAACTCATTGAGCACCGATGGTGAGTTTTGCCATCACAGGGCCATAACAGGCAACAGAAGGAGGGGGTTTATCATCGCAGGTGTGGCATGTCTCCCTGGTATCATGTGTCTGTTAGAAGGCTACATTGCTGCGGATTGAGGTATCAAAACCGGTCATGGGGGCTTCTGACCGTTCATTTTCTTACTGCGAATCCTTCCTGTTGTTCCAACTTAATTGTGGGCTGGCTCAGGGCAGAAACGTCAGTACTATTCGGTAGCGGAACATACTGACGTTTGTAAGAAACTTCCGACCCTACCCTCTTGTGGCGGGGATTTTATCAGCGACCGAAACGGTCACACGCAGCCGAACCCAGTCCAACCAGGCCTGGACCCCTTCCCCGGTGCGGCAGGACAGCGGAAAGACCGCCACGCCCGGATTGAGGATTTCAACACCCTGCCGGAAATAATCCAGATCAAACGGCACATACGGCAGCAGGTCAATCTTGTTGAGAATAACCACCTCAACACCGCGATACATCCCCGGATATTTATAGGGCTTGTCCGCACCTTCCGGCACAGAGGCGATCAGCACATTGGCGTGTGTCCCCAACGTGAAATTGGATGGACAGATCAGATTGCCGACATTCTCCACAACAAGCAGATCAATGGCTTCCAGTGTCAGATGTGGCAGTGCCTCCTGCAGCATCACGGCATCCAGATGACAGTTGCCCCCCGTGTTAATCTGTACCGCTTCCGCACCCATCGCCTCGATTCGTTCCGCGTCAATGCTGGTCGCGAGGTCGCCCTCGATCACTGCCATGCGCAGTTCTTGGCTCAGGCCAGCAATCATCTTTTCAATGACAGACGTCTTGCCAGCACCCGGCGAAGCCATTACATTCAGGCCAAACACATCAGCTTGGTCAAGTTGGGCACGATTGCTGGCTGCAATCCGGTCATTGGCATTCAGGATGTTTTCAAGGACGGTGACCGTTTTTGTCATGTTTCCACCTCTATCGAACGAACATAAAACTCATCGCCGCGCGTCAACCGCACGGCAGCGCTGCCGCAATGCGGGCAGGCCAGTTCACCATTTGCGAGGTCATACGACTGTCCACAGGCTTCACACTGCATCTGCGCAGCTATTCTTTCAAAATGCAGCGTCGCCCCCTGTGCAATCGTGCCATCGCTGATCATGTCCCAATAAAATTGCACGCAGTCATCCACAATCGAGGCCATCTGCCCCACAACCAGATTAATAGTGACGATCCGCGTGGCGTGGTTCACCTCCGCATGACTGAGCGCAATGCCGAGAACGTTTTGGGTAACCGCCAGTTCGTGCATGATGCTTTCGCTTATCATCAACAGATACGCGGCAGCTGTTCACCGCTGAGCATATCAACAATCCGGTTGGCTCCGATCAGGCTGGTCATCGTGACCCTGCCGGTGCGCTGGTCCGTGACTCGGCCAAGCAAAGTAGCATCACATCCCAACGGGTGCTGATGAAACAGATCCAGCGCCCGCTGTACGTCATCAGCCGCGATTATGGCGACAAAACGTCCTTCATTCGCCACATACATCGGGTCAAACCCCAATATTTCGCAGGCTCCGCGCACGTCCTCCCGCACCTGAATGGCCGCCTCTTCGATTTGAAGTTGCAGGTTGGAACTCTGGGCGATTTCCACCAGAGCCGTCGCCAGCCCACCACGTGTGAGATCGCGCAGGCAGTGCACTTCGATGCCCGCGTCGAGTAAATTCATCACCAGATCCGCAACAGGGGCCAAGTCACTTTCGATGTCGCTCTCGAACGACAGACCCTCACGCGAAGCCATGATCGCAATGCCGTGCCTGCCAATATCGCCGCTGAGGATAATTGCGTCGCCAGCCCGGATACTGCGCGGGCCGATGTTCAGATCATGCTCAATGATGCCGATGCCAGCGGTATTGATAAAAACGCCGTCACCCTTCCCTTTGTCAACGACTTTCGTATCGCCGGTGACGATGTGGACCCCCGCTGCTGCGGCGGCGGATTGCATTGACTGCACCACCTGCCACAGCGTTTCCATCGGCAGGCCTTCTTCCAGAATCAGGCTGGTGCTGATGTACAGAGGCCGTGCCCCACACATGGCCAGGTCATTGACGGTGCCATGAACAGCCATCTGGCCGATGTCTCCGCCCGGAAAAAACAAGGGGCGCACCACATACGAATCCGTCGTAAACGCCATCCGCGCGTCGCCCAATGGCAGGACCGCACCGTCGTGCTGCGCTTCCAGATGGTCAAATGTGGGGGCATACAATTTGTCAATCAGGCTGTGCATCAGGCGTCCACCACCGCCGTGTGCCAGCAGCACCTGCGGATACTGGGCAATCGGTATTGGGCAAGTCGGGGCAAAATCCTTAGTTGTCATGGGCAGGCTCTCTCCGATAGCGGAAATAAGCGGCGCAGGCCCCTTCACCAGACACCATCGTCGCGCCTAACGGATGCTCCGGCGTACAGCGTGTCCCAAACGCGGCACACTCAAACGGTTTTTTGATGCCTTGCAAAATCATGCCGCTGATACACGCCGTAGATTCTTCGACCTGACCAACCGCCAGATCAAAGCGTTGTTCGGCGTCAAAGGCATCATAGGGCGCACGCAGGCCGAGTCCACTTTGCGGAATCGAGCCGATACCACGCCACTTGCGCGGGACCACCGCAAACACTTCGCGGATCAGGTCCTGCGCCGGGATATTGCCCGCCCGCTGCACGGCTCGGCTGTACTGATTTTCAACATCGGCGCGGCCCTCTTCAAGCTGCCTCAGCACCATGTAAATACCCTGAAGAATATCCAGCGGCTCGAAGCCGGTTACCACGAACGGCACGTGGTATTTTTGCGCCAGCGGTTCGTATTCCTCGAAACCCACAACCGTGCAGACATGGCCCGCCGCCAGGAATCCGTTCACGCGATTGTTGGGTGACGAGAGGATAGCTTCAATCGCCGGGGGAACCAGCACGTGCGACACCAGTATCGAAAAATTCCCAATCTGCTGCTGGCAGGCCTGATAAACCGCCATGGCGTTGGCCGGGGCTGTTGTCTCGAAGCCCACCGCGAAGAACACCACCTGTTTATCGGGGTTGGCCGCCGCAATCCGGAGCGCATCCAGCGGCGAATAAACCATGCGCACATCGCCCCCACGCGCTTTGATCGACAACAGGTCGGTTCGGCTGCCGGGCACGCGCAGCATGTCACCAAAGGATGTGAAGATCACATCTGGACGTGCCGCGATTTCCAGCGCCTTGTCGATCTGCTCGACGGGTGTGACGCACACGGGACAGCCAGGCCCATGCAGCAGCGTGACCGTTTCTGGCAGCAGTTCATCAATGCCATATTTCACAATGGCGTGGGTCTGCCCGCCGCACACTTCCATAATGGTCCATTCACGGGTAGCCATCTGCCGGATTGCCTGCGCATACTGCCTGGCTTTGGCCGGATCGCGATATTCATCAATAAACTTCATCGTCGTTGGCCTTCAATTCATCCAGTTCGCCAAGCTGTTCCAGATACTGAAACACCGTTTCGGCCTCCGCCTGATCCAGTTTGTTGATGGCAAAACCCACATGCACAATCACGTAATCATCGACCACGGCATCGGGCACGTACGACAGGTTGACTTCTTTCACCACACCGCCAAAGCTCACGCGACCAGAGCGCATGATCGGGTCGTCGGTATTCGCAATACTGATAATCCGGCCCGGAACCGCCAGACACATAATCATTCACTCCTGTATTCTCGCGCAGCGGCCATCACCTGACCCAGCGCAATTCCGCCATCATTTGGCGGCACCTGTTGGGGCCAATAGGGGGTCAACCCTTCAGCCCACAGCCTATCAATTGTGGCTTCAAGCAGGTATTTGTTCTGGAAACATCCGCCACTGAGTACGACAAACCTTTCACCGATACGCCGTGCCACCGCGAGAACCATATCGACGAGTGTGTTATGGAACTTCGCGGCGATTTCACCCTTATCTATTCCATTGTCCAGATCATCAAGAATGCGGCGCAGCATCGGCTCCCAATCCAGCATGCCATCATCAAAACCAAAACTGTAACGGCGTGATGAATCGGCAGCAGCAGCTTCCAGCGCCATCGCTGCCTGACCCTCAAAGCTGACCGTTTGATGCAGATTCAGCAGTGCGGCGACGGCGTCGAACAGGCGGCCCATACTCGATGTTACCGGGGCATTCACGCCGTGACGCAGCATCTGCAACATCGCCGTTCGCTCCTGTGGCGAAAAGCTCTGACGGACGGCTGCTGGCAATCTTTCGACGCAGGATTCGCCAAAGGCCTTATATAACAGACCGAGAGCAGCACGACGCGGCTCCTGGACGGCGCGATCACCACCCGGAAGACAAAATGACCGCAAATGCGCCACACGCTCAAACCCGGCGTCATTGATGAGCAGCCACTCCCCACCCCAGATGGTGCCGTCTGTTCCGTAACCGGTGCCATCCCAGCACACACCCAATATGGGCGCATCCACCTGATGCTCTGCCATGCACGCCAGCAGATGGGCGTAATGATGTTGCACAGCGATCGTTGGCCGAGATTGCGCAGCGGCATAGTAGGTCGAGCGGTAGTCAGGGTGAGCATCGTGCGCGATAACGTCCGGTGACCAGTCGTACAGTGTCCTGAAGTCCCGGATAGTCCGTTCAAAAGCAGCCAGTGCTGGCTCGCTGTCCAGGTCACCAATGTGTTGGCTGACAAAAATTCTGCTGCCTGATGACGCCGCGATGGTGTTTTTGAGATGCCCACCCACAGCCAGAATTTTAGGTAGCGGCTGCCGAGTGTGGATCGGCAACGGCGCATAACCCCGTGCCCGCCGCAAAATCTGCAACTCACCAGCGACCACCCGAACAACCGAGTCATCCACCTGCCTTACAATCGGGCGATCATGAGTCAAAAACAGATCGGCGATGCCGCTCAGGCGGGCCAGCGCTTCATGTTCATCAATGCAGATCGGCTCACTGGTGCGGTTGCCGCTGGTCGCCACGACCGGAAAATCCAGTTCCGCCATGAACAAATGATGCAGCGGTGTGTACGGCAGCATCACCCCCAAGTTCGGATTTCCAGGTGCGACATGCTGCGCAACGAGCGCATTCTTGGCCCGCAGCAGTACAATCGGCGCACCAGGTGACGTTAGCAAATCTGCTTCCAGCGACGAAATGAGGCACTGTTCACGGATCATCGCAAGCGATGGAAACATTAAGGCAAATGGCTTTGCCGGGCGATGTTTGCGTTCACGCAACTGCTGTACGGCATCGACATTTCGCGCATCGACCAGCAGTTGAAAGCCGCCGATTCCCTTCAGCGCCACAATCTGTCCCGCACGAATTGCCGCAGCTGCCTGTAATAGCGCGTCATCATGGGTGGAAATGATGCGACCCTGCCTGTCCCACAATTCCAGATGCGGCCCACAAACCGGGCAGGCATTCGGCTGCGCGTGAAAACGGCGGTTGCGGGGGTCCTCATATTCGGCGCGGCACGCCGGACACATGTCAAATTGCCGCATGGATGTACAGGCACGGTCATAGGGCAGCGCCCGGATAATGCTGTAACGTGGCCCACAATTGGTGCAGTTGGTAAACGGATAGCGATAGCGCCGGTTATGGGGGTCAGAAATATCGTTCAGGCAGTCCGGGCATGTGGCGATGTCCGGCAGCACCAGCGCGGTTTTGGAGCCACGTTCCTGGCTGAGGCAAATTTCGAACGATGAATACCCGGCGGCATAAGCCGCTTCACTCGTGAGGCTATCAATAACGGCAAGCGGTGGTTTTTCGCGATACAGGCGATTTATGAAATGCTCAACCGTGGCCGAGTCGCCATCCAGCTCAATGACCACGCCGCTTGATGTGTTGCTGACAAAACCATTGAGACCGAGTTCGTGAGCCAGCCGGAATACAAAGGGCCGAAAGCCTACGCCCTGCACCGCTCCCTCAATCACAATCCGCGTTACCTGGCGTTCAGCAATCATGGCCGGCGCTCCACTGGCGCGGATCATGTGGGGGTGTCATTTTAGATGGAAGTTGCGCTTCAGCGAGGCACATTTCAAAGCGACTCATCTGGTGGAACAAGGCTGTATCTGTAAACACACAACACTCCTCTCCACCTTCATGGTGTCACACATCACGCGTCAGGGCATATGGCAAAGCGCAGCTATATGCGCGATACATGTCACAGGCTATTTCATCGACCACCAATGCGCCTGGAGACATCAAAAAACTGGCGGATAGGGCTTTCACCATACCCGCCAGCAATCACGACAAAAGGAGAGTGAAACGCCTGATGAACCCATCAAGCGTTCCGGATAGTTCCGGCTATTTGGCTTTGTCCGCCAGAGCCGCCTGAGCCGCAGCCAACCGCGCAATCGGCACACGGAACGGTGAGCAGCTCACATAGTTCAGGCCAGTCCGATGGCAGAACGCCACACTTTCGGGGTCGCCGCCATGCTCGCCGCAAATGCCGACTTCGATATCGGGTCGCACCTCGCGCCCCTTGCGGGTTGCCAGATCAACCAGATAGCCGACGCCGTCCGCATCCAGCACCTGGAACGGATTCTTCGGCAGCAGGCCGCGTTCCACATAATCGAGCAGGAACTTGCCTTCAGCGTCATCACGGCTAATGCCGAAGGTTGTCTGGGTCAGGTCGTTGGTGCCGAATGAGAAGAACTCGGAGTATTCGGCCATCTGGTCCGCGGTGATCGCCGCCCGTGGCAGTTCGATCATCGTACCGACTTTGTACTCGACCGTCACATCCATCTCGGTCATGACCTCATCAGCCACCTGCTCGACCAGCTCACGGATGAACTTGACTTCGCTGAAATGGCTCGTCACCGGGATCATGATTTCCGGGTTAACGGCCAGGCCCTCCTTCTTCAACTGGCAAGCCGCCGAGAAGATGGCCCGCACCTGCATGGCGTTGATCGCAGGCCGGATAATGCCCAGCCGCACGCCGCGCAGCCCCAGCATCGGGTTGAATTCACGCAGCGACTTAACGGCCTGCATCATCTCTTCGATGCGCACCAGTTCATTAGGACGGTCGCCCACGACGCGCAGGCTGGCCGCCCGTAGCGCCAGGGTTTCATGGTCCGGCAAGAATTCATGCAGCGGCGGGTCGATCAACCGGATGATGACCGGCAGACCTTCCATCGCGCGGAAAATGCCATAGAAATCGTCATGCTGGAACGGCAGCAGTTTTTCGAGCTGTTTCGCTTCTTCTTCGCTGTTCGGCTCCGCCAGGATCATGGCTTGCACAACCGGCAGCCGTTCTTCCTGGAAGAACATGTGCTCCGTGCGGCACAGACCAATCCCGCGCGCACCGTACTCACGCGCACGCCGGGCGTCCGCCGGGTAGTCCGCATTGGCGTAAACGCCGAGTTTACGGAACTCATCCGCCCAGCCAAGCAGCTTCTGGAGAAAATGCTCGCGCCCGAATTCAGGCTCGACCATGTCGATTGTGCCGACATAGACCTCGCCGGTGCCGCCATCAATGGAAATCGTATCGCCTTCATAGATCACAACGTCGCCAACATGCATCTGGCGGGCGTTGACATCAATCTGCAATTCTTCCGCGCCAGCGACACATGGGACACCGAACTGGCGCGCTACCACAGCGGCGTGGCTGGTGGCACCACCGCGACTGGTGACGATGCCTTTGGAAGCCAACATACCGTGAACGTCATCCGGCTTGGTTTCGGGGCGGGTCATAATAACAGCCTTGCCCGCCTTTCCCCATTTCTCCGCGAGGTCGGCGTCAAAAGCGACCACACCAACCGCAGCGCCCGGCGATGCATTGACGCCCGTAGCAATCAAGCGTCCGGCAGCTTCGGCGACGTGCTTCTGGCCCATATCGAACTGCGGATGCAGTAACTGCGACACCTGACCCGGCGTCACACGCAATACGGCTTCTTCACGGCTGATCAGCTTTTCTTCGGCCATCTCGACGGCAATGCGAACTGCCGAACGGGCGGTACGCTTGCCATCACGTGTCTGGAGCATCCACAACTTGCCCTGCTCAATGGTGAATTCGACATCCTGCATGTTGTGGTAGTGCTGTTCAAGCGTCTCGCAAATCTTGGCAAATTCATCGAAGGCATCTGGCAATTCATCACGCAGTTTGGCGATTGGCCTGGGGGTACGGATACCTGCCACCACATCTTCACCCTGCGCATTCATCAGGTAGTCGCCGAACAGCTTGCGCTCACCCGTCGATGGGTCGCGTGTGAAGGCCACGCCGGTACCGGAGTTATTGCCCATATTGCCAAAGACCATCGTCTGAACATTGACTGCCGTACCCAGATCATGCGAGATCCCGGCGGCGTTCCGATAATCGACAGCGCGTTTACCATTCCAGGACTTGAAAACGGCTTCGGTCGCCAGCTTCAGTTGTTCGAAGGGGTCCTGCGGAAACTCTGACCCAACCTCTTCCTTGTAAATCTTCTTGAATTCTTCGGTAACCTTCTTCCAGCTTTCCGCGGTCAATTCGGCATCGGTTTTCACGTGCTGGTTGCGCTTGATTTCGGTCAGGTAGTCTTCAAATGCCTCGTCAGCAATGTTCATCACCACCGAACCAAACATCTGCACCAGACGGCGATACGCGTCATAGACAAATCGTTCGTCGCTGGTGAGCTTTACCATACCTTCAACGGTCGCGTCATTCATACCCAGGTTCAGCACTGTGTCCATCATGCCGGGCATCGAGAACTTCGCGCCTGACCGTACCGAAACCAGCAGCGGCTTGGAGGCGTCACCAAAGGTTTTGCCGGTACGTTCCTCAACCACCTTGAGTGCTGTCAGTGTTTGTTCCCACATACCTTCCGGAAATTCACTCGCCACGCTGTAGGCATTGCAGGCCTCGGTCGTAATCGAGAAACCCGGCGGCACCGGTACACCGATACGGGTCATTTCGGCCAGGTTCGCCCCTTTGCCACCCAGCAAGGCGCGCACACCATCCCACGACCCGCCAACGGCTTCTTCCGCCGTTGCGACTTCATCAAACAAATAGACCCATTTGGTGGCAGCGTCTTTTGCACCGCGTTTCTTGCTGCCGTTCGTTGTCTTACTGGCGACGGCCATCATGCTTCTCCTCAAACTTGATAAGTTGTCAATGCACGCATGTACTGCGCACGTTCAAAAGCTGCCGGATTACCAGCGTGCTGCTGGCTCATACTGCCGCGCATCTGCTGCACGGATTCATATTCGTGTTCTTCCATCCATCGACGCAGGTCGGCTTCTACCGTGCGGATGTGACCAATGCCATTTTTCAGCAGGGCCGACGCCATCATCGTGACGTTTGCACCAGCCATCAGCATCTTGAGTGCATCTTCAGCCGTGTGCACGCCGCTGGTCGCCGCCAGATCAGCGTTAATTCGACCATACAAAATAGCGATCCAGCGCAGTGGCAACCGTAAATCCTGGGGGGTGCTCAGCAGCACATGCGGATAAACTTCCAGATTCTCCAGATCAATGTCTGGCTGGTAGAAGCGATTGAACAGGACCAGCGCATTCGCGCCTTTTTCGTCCAACTGCCTCGCCATGTTCGCCATATTGCTGAAGAATGGGCTCAGCTTGACCGCCAGTGGAATGGAGACGGCGGCACGCACCGCAGCCACCACCTCCAGATACCGGGCTTCAACCGCCCCACCCGTTTCGTTCAAATCGGTCGGGATGTGATACAGGTTGAGTTCCAGCGCGTCGGCACCGGCGTCTTCAATCAGACGAGCAAAATCAATCCACCCGCCCAGCGTCGAGCCGTTGAGGCTGGCAATCACCGGAATATCGACCGAATCCTTGGCTTTGCGGATATGCTTCAGGTAGGCATCCGGCCCCAGATGAAACGTCGTAGGCTCAGGGAAGTAGCTCAATGCCTCGGCAAAACTCTCGGTACCTTCGGTCATGTGATAGTGCAGCTCGGAAGCTTCTCGTTCAAGCTGCTCCTGGAACAGCGAGTGCAGTACGACAGCCCCTGCCCCCGCATCTTCCATCTGCTTGAGGTTATAGATTTGCTCGGATAATGGGGATGCTGACGCCACCAGCGGTGACCGCAGCGCTAGCCCCAGATAGCGCGTTGAAATATCCATTATTTAGGCCTCCTCCCCTGTTTTGCCATCATGGCCGTTGCTGTTTCCATTGGTTTCATACGAGCGCGATGCCAGATATTCGTACATGGCCCAGCGCGTATCCACATCTTCCTGCGCCGCTTGCAGCAGAGCCTTGGCGGTTTCTGGTTTGCTCAGGGTCAGCATCTTGAAGCGGTTTTCCATGTACATATATTTCTCGACCGGGATACGCGGCTTGCGCGAGTCCAGCGAGAAAGGATTTTCGCCTTGTTCGATACGGTCCGGGTTGTAGCGATACAGCGGCCACTGACCGGCATCGACGGCTGCTTTCTGATTTTGCATGGCCGTCTTCATGTTGATGCCGTGGGCAATGCAGTGACTGTAAGCGATGATCAGTGAAGGACCGTTATAGGCTTCCGCTTCGATGAAGGACCGCAGGGTATGTTCGTCCCGTGCGCCCATCGCGACATGTGCCACATAGACATTGCCATACGACATGGCGATCAGGCCCAGGTCTTTCTTACCCATCGGTTTACCACCAGCGGCAAACTTGGCCACCGCGGCCCGTGGTGTTGCTTTCGACATCTGACCGCCGGTGTTGGAATAGACTTCTGTGTCCAGCACCAGAATATTGACGTTCCGGCCACTCGCCAGGACATGATCGAGGCCGCCGTAGCCAATGTCATAGGCCCAGCCATCACCACCGATAATCCACAGGCTGCGTTTGACCAGCCCGTCTGCGATGGTCAGCAACTGACGTGCATCCGCCGCGTCGATTGTCTGGAGCCGTTCTTTCAGCAGGCCGACCCGCTGCCGCTGTTCGTAAAAGTCCGATTCATCCTTCTGTTCCGCGTTGAGGATGCCCGCGGCAAGTTCCTCACCGATTTGCGGGGCCAGTTTGGCAACCAGCTCTCTGGCATAGGATGCCTGTTTATCCAGCGATACCCGCATGCCAAGGCCAAACTCGGCATTGTCCTCAAACAATGAGTTCGCCCATGCCGGGCCACGTCCCTCAGCGTTGAAGCTCCAGGGTGTCGTTGGCAGATTACCGCCGTAGATGGATGAGCAGCCTGTCGCGTTGGCGACGACCGTGCGGTCGCCAAACAGTTGGGTCACCAGTTTGATATAGGGTGTTTCACCACAACCTGCGCATGCGCCAGAGAATTCAAATAATGGCTGCTGCACCTGCTGCTGGCGAATGCTGCTGACCTTGATATTGCGCCGGTCAAGCTCAGGAATGCTGCGGAAGAAGTCCCAGTTTTCGCGTTCCTGTTCACGCAAGGGGGGCTGCGGTTCCATGTTGATGGCTTTCAGCCCAGCAGCCGATTTATTCTTGGCGGGGCAAACATCGACACAGATACCACAGGCGGTGCAGTCTTCTGGCGAAACCTGAATGGTATATTTCAGGTCCTGCCATTCACGATCACGTGCATCGGTAAACTTGAAGGTTTCCGGCGCATTTTCAAGCTGGTCTGGTTCGTACGCCTTGATGCGGATAACCGCGTGCGGGCAAACCATCGCGCACTTACCGCACTGGATGCAGACATCCGGGTCCCACACGGGGATTTCATCCGCCAGATTGCGTTTCTCCCATTGCGTGGTGCCACTCGGATACGTGCCGTCGATGGGGAGAGCACTCACCGGCAGCGCGTCACCTTCGCTGGCGATCATCGCGCCCAGGACATCGCGTACAAACGCCGGGGCTTCTGCCGGAACCGGGGCGCAGCGTTCGACCGTACTGGTGATCGCAGCCGGTACCGTCACCTCATGCAGATGTTCCAGCGTGCTGTCCACCGCCTGCAAGTTCATCTGGACGATGTTTTCGCCCTTCTTGCCGTACGTTTTGCGGATGGCTTTCTTAATTTCCTCGATTGCCTGATCGCGTGGCAGCACACCGGAAATGGCAAAGAAGCAGACCTGCATCACGGTGTTGATGCGCCCGCGCATCCCCGCATCGCCAGCAACTCTATAGCCGTCGATCACGTAAAATCTGAGGTTTTTATCCAGAATTTGCTGCTGCACAGAGCGCGGCAGTTGACCCCACGCCTCATCCGGCCCAAAAGCGGTATTGAGCAGGAACGTACCGCCGGGGATGATCGACTTCAGCATGTCGTAACGTTCGAGGAATACCGGCTGGTGGCAGGCGACAAAGTTAGACTTGGTGAGCAGGTAGCTGGAGCGAATCGGGTCTGGCCCGAAGCGTAGGTGCGATACGGTCATCGCGCCGGATTTCTTCGAGTCGTAGACAAAATAGCCCTGCGCGTAATTATCGGTGTTCTCGCCGATAATCTTGATCGAGTTCTTGTTCGCACCAACCGTGCCGTCCGACCCTAGTCCATAGAACAGCGCCCGAACGACATTCTGCTGTTCAGTGGAGAAGTCCGGGTCATAATCCAGGCTGGTGTGTGTCACATCGTCGTTGATGCCAACGGTAAAGTGATTCTTGGGTGCAGCGGCGCTCAGATTATCCAGCACCGCTTTGACCATCGCTGGCGTGAATTCCTTCGAGGACAGGCCATAACGCCCGCCAACAACCTTCGGCATACGTTGCATCTGCCCCCAGCCGCTGCCCTGTGCCTCGACCAGCGCGTTGACACAATCCAGATAAAGCGGTTCACCGCCGCTGCCCGGCTCTTTGGTCCGGTCAAGCACGGCAATCGACCTGGTGGTGGCAGGTAGTGCGTCGACAAAACCCTGGCTATCAAATGGCCGGTACAACCGAATTTTGAGTACACCGACCTTCTCGCCTTGCGCTGTCAGATAATCAACGGTTTCGTGCGCTGTCTCTGCGCCAGAACCCATCAATACCACAACCCGTTCCGCATCCGGTGCGCCATAGTATTCAAACAGCTTGTATTGCCGCCCGGTCAGGCGTGCGAAATTGTCCATGACGGTCTGCACAATCGACGGACATTCTGCATAAAACGAGTTGACCGTCTCGCGTGCCTGGAAGAATACATCCGGGTTCTGTGCCGTCCCGCGAATGAAGGGGTTCTCCGGCGACAAAGCGCGGGCACGATGTTCAAAAATCAGATCATCATCGAGCATGGCCCGCAGGACATCATCGCTCAACAATTTGATCTTGGCGATCTCATGTGAGGTGCGGAAGCCATCAAAGAAGTGCAGGAATGGCACCCGCGACTTGAGTGTGGCCGCCTGCGCAATCAGGGCGAAGTCATGTGCTTCCTGTACCGACCCGGATGCCAGCATCACCCACCCTGTCGAGCGAGCTGCCATCACATCGCTATGATCGCCAAAAATTGACAGCGCCTGCGCTGCGACGGACCGGGCTGCAATATGAAAAACCGCCGGGGTCAGTTCACCAGCGATCTTGTACATATTGGGCAGCATCAGCAACAAACCCTGAGAAGCGGTAAAAGTGGTCGTCAGCGATCCGGTCTGGAGCGAACCGTGAACCGCACCGGCAGCACCGGCTTCACTTTGCATCTCTACCACATGGGGCACTGTTCCCCACAAGTTAGGCTGATCTGCCGCAGCCCATGCGTCGGCCCACTCGCCCATCGGGGAGGCCGGAGTAATCGGGTAGATGGCGATTACCTCATTTGTCTTATAGGCAACGCGTGCTACTGCCTCGTTGCCATCCAGAGTTTCATAACCCATCATGCGCTCCGATCAATGATCTGCACGAATTCAAATTACAATTAGCCAATACATATACTTTCTATCGAGACGGGGAATCTGTCAGGGGATATTGCTCAGGAATCAGGATGCAGAATGTCACTGTTAAATCGACAGCCCAGGCAGGAATCAATGCGTGAACAACGGCGCGGCATGTCACCATTTCATACCTGATGACAGGCAAGCACCTTAGAACGAACCAATTATTTGTGCGTATTGAGAAGCTAATCAGATGAGATTTGGGGGGTTACCACTTGAGCGTAAAGGATGGCATGACCGGTTTGGAGGCGTGCTTTTTCAACGCCGCCTGCAATGCCGATTGTACGTTCCCATGCCCGTATTCGACATTTTTGCGCAGCGCCTCTTTCGCAGCTTCCACATCATTGTTCCTGATATGCCTGAGGATGGTGAGATGCTGCTTGCAGGTTTCCAGCAGACGTTCTGTTGATGTAATATCCATCACGCGAATAAAGTGCAGACGTTCATCCACCGTGCGCAGCATGTCGCACAAAAACTGATTCCCAGCCGCCCGCGCCAGCCCTTCATGAAAATCGCGGTCGAGTTCTGCCATATCCTCACTGTTTACTTCGGTGGCGGCAGCATCGGGGTCTCTCAGGCGATCTTCGATCTCTTGCCACTGGTCGTGAATCGCCCGCCAGGAGTCGTCCGCCATGCCATGACGCGCCAATTGTTCAACGACATAGAGTTCCAGCGTTTGCCGAACCGCGTAGATTTCCTTGATTTCATCAAGATCAGGTTGGATGACCGTACAACCGCGATGTGGAATCTTGCGAACCAGATTCTTTTCCTGCAACATCCGCAGCGCTTCGCGTGCCGGAATACGGCTGACGTTAAATTCCTGACTGATCGCATCCTCGGTCAGATGATGGTCTGCCGGGTATTCGCGAAAAATAATGCGCTGCTTCAGTGTTTCGTAAATGGTCGTGCTGAGGTTTGACTTGGCCATGCGTTCGCAAATATTCTGGCGGCGGAAAGATCAGACAAACAACGGTTGTGGCCCACAGTGACAGGCCAATTACATGGTATGCAGCCCCATGCTTTATGATACACGATAATCGTAAAGACGAAACCCGCTGCGCCGCAAAGCAACAGCGGGTTCATGACACGCAGCCCTAGCCTAGTTGGGAATCGTCCCAACCACGCCATCAACCAGATAGTTCATCGATTCCAGTGTGAGCGTATCTGGCCGCACCCCTTCCTCGATAACCACATTCCCTGCCTGGTCATAAATCGGCCCTTCAAAGGGGAACAACTCATCCGCGATGATAGCCTCTTTAACGGCTTCCACCTGCTCGATCACCTCATCGGGGACATTCGGGCCAAAAACGGACAGATCAACCACGCCATCGGCTATGCCCAAGCGCTGAATCTTGGGTTCGTAGGTGCCTTCAAAGGCTTCGATTGCCAGCGCCGCCATCGATGGCCCCCATACCCACCGGGCACCCGTAATCCATGTTTCAGGCGCAACCGTGCTGGCATCCGCATGATACCCCACCGACCAGACCGCATTACGATCAGCAGCCTCAATAATAGGCTTGGGGCAGTCTTCATGCTGGGTAATCACGTCAATTTCCTGCTCGATCAAGGTGTTTGCGGCTTCGGCCTGGGTGCCGGGATCACACCAGTTGCTGGTGAAAATGACCGTCGTGGTCACATCCGGGTTCACCGACTGCGCCCCCAGGTGGAAGGCATTGATATTGAGCAGCACCTGCGGGATCGGAAAGGCGACGATGAAGCCCAGCTTGTTCGTCTCGGTCATCAGGCCTGCCGCCACGCCAGAGGCATATTCCATCTGCCAGATCTCGCCAAAGAAGGTGCCAACATTCTCCGTTGTCTGCGGGCCACCCAGGTGGAAGAACGTCACATCGGGGAAGCGCTGGCCAACGCGAATGGCGGGGTCAAGATGCCCGAAGCTGGTTGGGAAGATAATCGTCGCACCGCTGCGGATCATTTGCTCCATCACGCGCTCGGCTTCGGCGTTCTCCGGCACGTTCTCGGCAACGAGGAATTCCGCATTCGGAAACAGCGCCTCCATGCACAATTTGCCCTGATTAGCCGCGTAATTGTAGCCAAAGTCATCGACCGGCCCGACATACAGGAAACCGATCTTGGCGTCCAGACTGGCCAGATCAAAATCCGCACCCAGCGATTCCGCAACGGCCTCGGTGCCCATCGGTCCACAGGGGTCCGGCGTTTCCGCTTCCTGTGCGTGCGCAACCAGCATAAGCGCCTGAGTCAGAATCAGCGCGAGGACAAGGGACAGATACAGGGGTAGTTTTCGTGTTTTGCGAGGTGTCATCATTGCTCTATCCTTCGATATTGTCGATAAATCAGGTTGCAAAAAAGCTGAGTTTCGCGGTTGGACCTTCCCCCTGTGCTAACCGTTGCGGCTAAAGGTGACGCCCAGTTCAGCAGGCATCGCGCGCTTGCTGGCCTGCCCCCAAAGGAGCAAAACCGACAGCGTGAGCAAGTAAGGCAGCATTTGCAGCAAAAACGGTGAAATACCAATTTCCAGCGTCTGCAACTGCAATTGCAGGGATGTCGCGCCGCCGAACAGCAGCACGCCGAGCATGACGCGGGCCGGGTGCCACATCCCGAAAATCACGAGCGCCACCGCGATAAAACCGATCCCGTTGGTCATGCCCTCGACCCAGAAATGGGTATAAGCCAGCGACAACTGGGCGCCCCCAAAACCCGCCATCAGGCCGCTGAAGAAAACGGCAGCATACGCGATCAACGCGGGGTTGCGCCCGGTCGAAAATGCCACGACCCGGCTTTCCCCCACCGCCCGCAGCGCCAGCCCCCACCGCGTCCGGTACATCACCCACCAGATCAACGGCACCAGCAGATAGGCGATATAGGTCAGGATGTCATGGCGAAACAGAACCGGCCCAAAAAACGGAATTTCGGACAGCACCGGGATGGCGATCACATCAAAGCCGCCGATCTGCACGCTCACGTACGGACGCCCCACCAGCGCGGTAAAGCCCAGCGCGAAGAACAACAGCACCAGCCCACTCGCCAGTTGGTTGGCACGTGCATGCACCACCAGATACGCGTGCATCAGGCTGACCACTGCCCCGGCCAGACCACCGACCAGAAAACCCAGCCAGGCACTGCCGGTTTCGGCGGTCGTCATAAAGCCGATACAGGCCCCCATCAGCATCGACCCTTCGACCCCCAGGTTGACGATGCCAGCACGTTCGGTGACTGTTTCGCCCAGGCTGGCATACATCACCGGGGCACCAGCGCGGATCGCACCCGCGAACACAAATCGCAGAAACAGGATGGGGTCCATAGTTAGCTGGTCTCCTTTGCCGAGGTGAGGCCCTGATTACGCAGCACGAGGAACAAAATAAAGGCCATCAGGATATTGACCGTCGAGGACGGCAGACCCGCCCCGATTTGCAGCATATCGCCGCCGACCGACACAATGCTGACAATGGCGGCCATCACGATGATGCGTCCCGGCTTTTGTATCGCCAGCCACGCCACCAGAAAGCCGATGTACCCGTAACCGTTGGAGATACCGGCCCGCAGCCGCCATTGAATGGCCGTCACCTCAACCATCCCGGCGATACCGGCAAACGCTGCGCCCAGCATCAGCGCCCCGATCACATACCAGTTGACGCGAATGCCCGACCGAGATGCCGCTTCGGCATTGCCCCCGACCACGCGCATCTTGTAACCCCAGCGGGTGTACCTGAACAACCAGAAATACACCGCCACCGATACGAGCGCGAAAACAATGCCCAGGCTGATGCGTGAACCACCGAAAGTTGCCAGATGCGCATTCACCGGAAACTCGGCGGTATAAGCCCAGTTGGGGCCACCGGGGTCTTTCCAGGGGCCATGTACCAGCATATCGACCATCAGGATGGCAAGATAGTTCAATAACAGTGAGGAGATCGTCTCATTCAATCCGACGACCGCCCGTGTCAGGCCGACTACGCCGCCCCACAATGCGCCACCCAACGCACCCGCCGCCACCAGCAGCGGAATCAGGATGACCGGCGGCAGCGCGCCAAACTTGAGCGCGACAAACGACGCAAACACCGCACCGATATAAATCTGCCCTTCGCCGCCCACGTTGATCAGGCCTAACCGTGCCGGAATTGCCACAGCCAGCGCCGTCAGAATGAAGGGAATCATCTTGACGACGACTTCGCTCCAGCCATAACTGTCGCGCAGCGCACCGTCATAAATGGCGGTATAGGCCCGGATCGGGTCCTTGCCGAGCAGCGCCAGCAAAATGCCAAACAGCACCAGCGCGAGGCCAATCGTCCACACATAATTCCAGACTTCCCGCAGCGAATTCGGCAAGCGGATACCGATGCGCCCCGGCACCGGCACCGGCGTTTCGATTGCATTTGGATCAACATTAGTGGCTGACATGAGCGACGCTTTCTACTCCGGCTTTTTGCATCGGGGGAACGTTAGGGGTAACGGTCTGACGATCTTTGTGGCTGAACTTGCCGTCCGTCATGAGGTAGCCGATTTCGGTGATGTCGGCAGTCTTCGGGTCCCGTTCACCCACATTTCTGCCGTGATACATCACCACAATGCGATCAGAGATCATGAACAACTCGTCCAGATCTTCGGAGATTAAAAGAATCGCCCCGCCCAAATTGCGATAATGCAGCAGTACCGTCCGGATAATTTCGGCAGCATTGATGTCCGTTCCACGTGTGGGATAGTAAGCCAGTAGCAGTTTTGATTTGGCCGCCAGTTCGCGGGCAAAAACAATCCGCTGCACGTTGCCACCGGAAAGCGCCCGAATCGGCACATTCAGGCGGGGCATCTGAAGGCCGAATTCCTTCTGAACTTTATCGAGTTTGGCTCTGGCCTGTCCCCAATTGACCGGCCTCCAGCCTTTGGCGCTGTCCGCTTCGACATCTCCCAGCGCCAGGTTTTCCTCAACGGTCAGCGTGGGTACAGCGCCGAACGCCAGCGGGTCTTCCGGTATACAAACCACACCCGCCTGCCGCACGTCCAAAATCGACCAGTGGCTGATGTCTGTGCCATCCAGCAAGATGTGCCCGCTTTCGACAGCCCGAATACTCTGGATAACCTCACCGGCTTCTTTTTGTCCATTGCCAGACACCCCGGCAATGCCCACAATTTCACCGGGAAAGATGTTCAGGTTTAAGCCATCGAGCGTCCGCCGCCCGCGGTCGTCGCATGCCACCACATCGCGCATTTCGAGCAGCGGTTTGTTTGGGGGGGGCAGCGGCTTGCGTTCGTATGACTGACTGTTTGCCGATTTCTCGCCGATAATCATGTCGACCAGCACAGCCTCAGTCGCTTCCGAACGATTGATCGTGCCCACGACCGCACCGCGCCGCAGCACCGTAATCTCGTCCGAGCAGCGCAGCACTTCGTTGAGTTTGTGCGAGATAAAAATAATGGTGTAGCCACTGGCCCGCAGCGAATCGAAAATCTGAAATAACGATTCGGCTTCATGGGGGGCCAGCACACTGGTTGGTTCGTCAAAAATCAGCAGACGCGCCCCGGCCATCACCAGCTTGATAATCTCGATTTTCTGCTGGGCACCAATGGGCAGCTGCCACACTTTCGCGTGAGGGTCAATGTCGAAGCCGTACTTGTCAGACAGTTCCAGGATGCGCTTTTCAATGTCGCGCTGGTCAATGGTCAGGCCCAGGTCTTTCAGGCTGAGGGCCACGTTCTCAATCACCGTAAATGCCGGGATAAGCATAAAGCTCTGGAATACCATGCCGATCCCGACGGCACGAGCATCGTGCGGAGAATTGATGACCACCTTTTCGCCATCGACAAACACATCGCCAGAATCCGGCTGGTACACGCCGTAAAGCAGCTTCATGAGCGTGCTCTTGCCAGCGCCGTTTTCGCCCAGCAGCGCGTGGACCTGCTGCTTCTTGACGGCAAAATCGACATTGTTGTTGGCGACAAAACTGCCGAATGTCTTGGTGATTCCTTTCAGTACAACGAAGTCTTCCATCATCATGATCCCCGGTCTAGCGGACGGTTTACTGGGCTTCCAAAACGGTGATCAGGGCACGTGAATCGGACACAGTCCCAAACACACCTCCCTGCATCTTGACCATCTTGATCGCATGACGGTAGTTATCAAAGTCAGTTGCGCCGGTACAGTCTTCCAGCAGCAGACATTCCAGGCCGCGGTCGTTGGCTTCGCGCATGGTAGTATGCACGCACACATCAGTGGTGATACCTGTCAAAATCAGGTGGGTAATGCCCTTACGGTGCAGGATAAGTTCAAGGTCAGTGGCGTAGAAGCTGCCCTTACCCGGTTTATCAATGATGATTTCATCAGGGGCTGGCGCAAGTTCAGGGATAATATCCCAGCCCTGCTGTCCGCGAATCAGAATGCGCCCCAGCGGTCCCTCGTCGCCGATGCCCGCGCCGATACGCTGGCTGCGCCACAATTTGTTCGGCGGACAATCCGATAAATCCGGGCGATGCCCCTCCCGCGTATGAATAACGGTCATACCCGTTTGGCGTACCACATCCAGCAGACGCTTGATCGGCTCGACGGCACAGGCCGTCAGCGACAGGTCGTAGCCCATGGCGTCGACATATCCACCCGGACCACAGAAATCAGCCTGCATGTCGATGATGACCAGAGCCGTCGTTGCAATGTCAAAGGCATAATCATAAGGATCCGCCGGGACAACCAGCTTGCCGGGCATCGTCTCGCTCATGAGGGCTCCTTTTCAAAGGCCGTTATCAGGGCTTCTGATGAAGTTGTCCAGCCGAAAATCCCGCCCTGCGCGGCAATCATCTCCAGTGCAACCCGTTGAAATTCCGGGAAGTAGGACGCCACACAATCTGTCAGCACCAGGCATTCGTAACCGCGATCATTCGCCTCGCGCACGGTGGTGTGCACGCAGACTTCCGTCGTCACACCGGTAACGATCAGGCTTGTGATACCGTGATTTTGCAGGATGGTTTGCAGATCCGTGGCGTAAAAACTGCCTTTGCCCGGCTTGTCGATGACCGGCTCGTTGGGCAGTGGTTGCAATTCGTCGATGATGGCGTGCCCGGCCTCACCGCGCACCAGAATGCGCCCCATCGGCCCCACGTCACCGATGCCACAGCTCAGGTTGCCACGGCTGCGTTTGCTGGCTGGCAGGTCCGTCAGGTCCGGGCGGTGTCCTTCTCGCGTATGGATCACAAGCAACTGCTGCTGCCGGAAGCGTTCCAGCACTTCACGGATCGGCTCGATAGTCGTGCGAAGCTGCGACACGTCATTGCCCAGCATCTCGCCAAATCCGCCCGGCTCCAGAAAATCACGCTGCATGTCAATAATGAGAAGCGCCGTTTTTTCCGGCTCGAAGCTGAAGGCGTATGGCAGTGCGCTGACAACAGGCATTATTCAGACTCCGTGGCTTTGCTCTGCATATATTCGCGCCAGCCACCATGTTCAGAAATGTCGGGATAGTGCTGTTCGGCCAGCTCGCGCGGATACAGAATGCCGTAAACCTCACGTCCATCTTCCAGCAGGACACGACCGCGATACAGGTTAGGCGGTTCGCCGGCTTCGATGGTTTGCCACGTCGTTTCATCCACCAGATATAATTCACCAGCCACCGCCACACCGCCCGCCTCGTCATCCTTCAGGCGATACATCCCCGGGTGAATATCATCAATGGAGTGGATGCGATAACGCGGCTCGGTGCGAAACTCACCAATCAATTCAGAGTCGCCCATATTGGCTTGCAGTTTCAGTCCGCGCATCAGGGTTCCGTTTACAAATAGTTCAAAAGGCATTCTTTGCTCATTTCGTGCATGAAAAATCATGTCTGGGAACTTGCAGGTCATTATAGAACAGCATAATATCGGTAAACATTGTATACAATCGCTAAGATTTGACGGAGGTTTCTGGCAAAATGTGGCCAATGGCACATCAATTACAACAGCGGATAATCAGTTCTGTGCGCTTCTAGGGCATCTGACAGCGTGATTCAAGTCAGGGCTGGCGCATTTATTCAGTCAGACACCGGGAAGGCAATGTGACCATTCATCTCACCGTAAGGCCCGGCTTCTATGCGGATTCCGTCTTCCTGATGACAATCGCCCGCGAACTGCGTCAGCTTGATGGCGTTACGGACGCCGCGTTGGTCATGGGCACCGAAGCCAATAAAGCCCTGCTGCCGCCATCCGGGTCACTGGACCAGGCAGTTCTAGCAGCTCAAGCATCTGACCTGATCATCATGATTGATGCTGGTGAAGACATGCTGGCAACAGCGCTCGAAACGATGGATCGGCTGCTGGTCGCCAGGCCCACCGCGAAACATGACGCGCTGTCTCCCCCACCCCGCAGTCTGCGCAGCGCCGTCCGCACACACCCGGATGCCAATCTGGCGTTAATTTCCGTACCGGGGCAGTATGCCGCTGCCGAAGCATGGCAAGCGTTGCACATGGGCAGGCATGTATTCCTGTTCAGCGACAACGTCTCTGTACAGGACGAGCGAGCCCTGAAAGCCTATGCGCTCGAAAACGGCTTATTTGTCATGGGGCCAGGCGCGGGGACCGCTATCATCAACGGGGTTGGGGTGGGTTTTGCCAATGCGGTGCCTCGTGGCCACATCGGCATCGTGTCTGCGTCCGGCACCGGCTTGCAGGAAGTCAGCACCTTGCTGGCAAAACAGGGGTCCGGCATCTCGCAGGCCATCGGTGTTGGCGGGCGTGACCTGTCCGACGAAGTGGGTGGCATCATGACGCGCCAGGCGATTGACTGGCTGCAAGCCGACCCTGAAACTGCCGTTATTATCGCGATTTCGAAGCTGCCATCCCCATCCGTGACCAGCCAGATCATGGCGCAGTTGGCAGCCAACAACAAACCAGCGGTGGTCATTTTTATGTCGCCCACCTTACCCGACGCCATCGGAGACGTACGAGTCGCGTCCACGCTGCACGAAGCGGCCATGCTGGCACACGTGCTGGCAACCGGCGGTGATGTCGCCCAGGCACAGCATCACCATCAACAAAAGATCGCTGCTGTGGCCGAACGTGCCGCCCAAATACGCAGTCAACTGTCTCCACAACGAATCTATCTGCGCGGGTTGTTCAGCGGTGGCACCCTGTGTGAAGAGGCCATGCGCATCTGGTCACAATCGGTTGGCCCGGTGTGGTCGAATGGCCCGCTGGAGCCGGCCTATCAACTGCAAGACTCGCATCGGAGCTGCGCACACAGCGCGGTTGATCTGGGCGATGAAGAATTCACCATCGGGCGTCCACACCCGATGATCGACAATGAATTGCGCATGCAACGGCTGCGTACCGAGATGGCGGACCCGACCGTCGCCGCTATTCAGATGGATATCGTAATCGGCTATGGCGCCCATCCCGACCCAGCCGCCGAGCTTGCGCCGGTAATCGCTCTGGCAGCGCAGCAAATGCCGGTCGTCCTGTCCATCACCGGGACAGACGCCGACATTCAGCAGTTCGATCACCAGAAAGCGCAGTTCGAAGCTGCCGGTGCGCTGGTTCTGGAGAGTAACGCGCTGGCTTCACACTTCATGGCCTGCCTTACAGGAGGTGCCCGTGACAACATCCGCCAATAACCTGTTCCAGCAGCCGCTGAAGATCATGAATGTCGGCGTATCCACGTTTGCGGAAGCACTGCGCCAGCAAGACGTCACAGTCATCGACGTCGATTGGACGCCGCCAGCCGTACCCCACCTGTCCCACATATCAAATGGTCTTTCGATTGACGATGCCAATCAGGAAGCGGTGACACGGATGCTGCAAAGCCGCCCCCTGCTCAGCAGCCTCGGCATTGCCCGCGATGTTATTCCCGGTTTTACCGACCACACCATCCTCCATGCAGGGCCGCCCATAACATGGGACCGCATGTGCGGGCCGATGCGCGGCGCAGTCATCGGCGCGCTGATCTATGAAGGTCTGGCGAAGACCCCCCAGCAAGCCGAGTCATTGGCAGCCAATGGCGCTATCACATTTGCCCCCTGCCATGCGCACAACGCCGTTGGACCAATGGCAGGAATCATTTCGCCTTCGATGCCCGTATGGATAGTCGAATGTGAATCGATCAGGACGTTCAGCACCTTAAATGAAGGGCTGGGCCGCGTGCTGCGCTATGGTGCCTTTGGGGAAGATGTCTTCGACCGCCTGCATTGGATGACCGATGTTTTGTATCCCACACTCACTGACGCGCTGGCGCATAACGGTCCGCTGGATATCCGCAGCCTCATCACACAGGCGCTGCACATGGGCGACGATTGCCACAATCGCAACCGGGCGGCCACATCCCTACTGCTGCGCACGCTTGGCCCCGCGTTGGCCCGAACATGTCCGGATAACGAACGACTGGCCCAGGTATTGACCTTTATCAACGACAATGATCACTTTTTCCTGAACGTAGCCATGCCAGCCGCCAAAGCTATGGCACTGGCTGCTGAGGGGGTTGCAGGGTCCACCATCGTCACCACGATGGCCCGCAATGGAACCGATTTTGGCATCCACATTTCCGGGGATCCGACGCGCTGGTTTACGGCACCGGCAGGCATTATCGAGGGATTGTACTTATCCGGCTTCAGCGCTGACGACGCCAATCCCGACATTGGCGATAGCACCATCACGGAGACAGCAGGGTTCGGGGCATTTGCGATGGCCGCCGCCCCGGCAATCGCCCGTTTCGTAGGCGGCACCGCACAGGATGCGCTGGCGACGACGCTTCAGATGTACGACATCTGTTACGCCGAGCACAGCCAGTTCACCGTTCCCGCGCTTGAATTTCGCGGCACCCCGGTTGGCATTGATGTCCGGCTGGTGATGGAAACCGGCATCGTGCCGCGCCTCAATACTGGCATCGCACACAAGGAACCCGGTATCGGCATGGTGGGTGCCGGGATTGTCGAAGCGCCGCACCCGTGTTTTGTCGACGCCTTTGAACACATCAGCACATGGTAAACCGGGCCGTTTACCACACTGTTTCGATGGCCGAAGATGTAGCAAACTGGCTGAATCAGTCACAGCATGTCCATGTACTGAACCGCTTTGATAAAGCCTGCAACCTGATCAATGAGCACGGTGCTGTGATCAGCATCGTCACGGCAGAAATCGGAAATGGGCCGCTCAATATGGTGCTGCCTGTACCCGCATTGCCGCCAATCACAGAAGGGACGGTCGTACACTGCGACCACGCACAGCTGATCGCGCCATCATGGGTCATTCACACAGACAAAGCAGCACTGTGGGATGCAACCCTGCCCCCGGCAGATAACGTCCAATTCCAGACCATAATACAGATTGCCAAACAGGTGCTGCGAGGCTACCCGGACAGCCTGGCTCAACCCTATTTATTGCTGCCAGCTAGCGAATCCCGCTTTCAGAACACTGTCCTCCGGCACATCGCAGAAGCCGCTGCGTTGGTGTTGAAGGCAATAGCAAACTATGATGATGTCGCGCTGGTCGCCGCCGTGACCGGGCTGGCTGGCAAAGGATTCGGATTAACCCCTTCCGGTGACGATTGGCTGCTGGGCTGCCTGGTAGCTTTGCACCTCACCAAGAGGCACGATCAGGCGCAGTTGATGGCACAGGAATCATCAAGCCGCACCACGCCCCTCTCCGGTGCTATCCTGCACATGGCCGGTCAGCGCAAATGCTCGCAACCCTGGCACGCCCTGGTTCACGCAAAAACAACAGAGCAGACCCGCACTGCCATCAAAATTATCGCGCGACACGGGCATTCATCCGGCGCAGACGCGTTAACGGGCTTTGTGCAAATGCTGGAATGTCTTTCGCAACCCACCTTCACGACACCCATACGAACCGAATTCGCTTAAGAGATGCCACAGTCTCAATCAAGCGGCGCTGTGAGACTCAGTGCCGGTAATCTGTTTCCGCATTTTTGCGAAACCACCCAATTTTGAGCTTTAATTACGGTGCCAGGTCGCCAAGCTCCGGTTTGAATGGACGATGCCACTGCTATTTTTGGGGGATGACCGTGTGGCGTCGTTTCAGCCGCCGCTATGACCTGGGGCCAACGATCACAATCTTACCAATCATCAACACAGCAGGAGAAATTCACGTGAGTCTGGATTTATTCGACTTAACCGGAAAGGTCGCGCTGGTCACCGGTTCCAGCCGCGGCCTGGGAAACGTCATAGCACAGGGGCTGGGACGCGCCGGCGCCACTGTGGTTCTGAACGGTAACCACCCAGAACGGCTGGACAATGCTGTTCAGGCACTCAACGACGCAGGCATCCGCACCTATGGGGCCAATTTTGATGTGACCGACGCCAATCAGGTTAACGCACAGATCGCCCGCATCGAGGCAGAAGTCGGGCCTGTTGACGTGTTATTCAACAACGCGGGTATTCAGATCCGCAAGTCACTGGAAAACTACGACGATGCGGACTGGCAGCGTCTGCTCAACGTCAACCTGACCGGTGCCTATCTGGTCTCCAAGGCCGTTGTCCAGCGCATGATTGAACGCCGCGCCGGGAAAATCGTCAATATTTGCTCCATCCAGAGCGAGCTGGGCCGTCCGTCGATTGCGCCGTATGCAGCGACCAAAGGCGGGCTGAAGATGCTCACCAAAGGCATGGCAACAGAATGGGGCAAATACAACATTCAGGTGAATGGGTTAGGGCCAGGCTATTTCGTCACCGAGATGACCCAGCCGCTGGTCGACGACGAGCAATTTGACTCGTGGCTGCGCTCGCGGACCCCCGCCAACCGCTGGGGCGACCCGGAAGAACTGATTGGTGCTGCGGTATTCCTTGCCTCGCGGGCATCCAGCTATGTCAATGGACATATTCTTTACGTCGACGGCGGCATGCTGGCTTGCGTTTGAGGCAGGTCGGTGTATGAAGAGATCGCTTCTTGCAAAACAGCGCCCTTCTCATGAAATTATGGAGTCACCATGAAAATTGCAGTTCATTGCGCCAATGATGTCGGTGAGCAGAAACATTTCTGGCAAAGCACCGGCCTGACACCGGCCAGCCTGCTGCTGAATGCGGACATGCGCCAAAACATGATTTATGCCGGGTCGATTCCGCACGGCGGCATCACCTTTGTGCGCATCCACTACCTGCTGGAACTGGTCAAGGCGGACGGGTTGGGAACTGACAATCCGGTCTATAACTGGTCGATACTCGACAACGTGCTCGATGTCCTGATCGAGAATGAGCTGAAGCCATTCTTCGAGTTGATGGGTAACCCGGAAGGCTACTTTACAGACTATCTAGACGACACTCAGGCATGGGCATGGCGTCGGCTGGTACGCGATCTGGCGCGGCACTACATCGACCGCTATGGTATGGATGAAGTGCGAAGCTGGTCATTTGAAACCTGGAACGAGCCGGATGTCGGATGGTGGACGCAGAGTGAAGCCGCTTTCTGTGTGTATTATGATGCCTGTCTGGAAGGGTTGCAGGATGCCGACCCGCAGCTTGTCATGGGTGGACCGGGTACAGCCCGTACCCTGTCGAACATATTCAAGGCGTTTGTAGCTCATTGCGACAGCGGCGAAAATTACTTCACGGGCGAACAAGGCGTGCGCGTAGACTTCATCTCGGTGCATGAAAAAGGCGTGCGCAGTTGCAAGGAAGACCTGAATCCAAGTTCGATGGGCATCTGCGACCGCGAAATTCAGGCCGTCGATTACATCCGGCAGCATCACCCTCGGCTGGCTGATGTGCCCCTCATGAACAATGAGTGCGATCCGCAGGTGGGCTGGCTGGATTATCACACCTGGCGCGGGCGACCCTACTATGCAGCTTTTGTCTGCAAGATGATCAACCAGCATCAGATGCGCCTGACCGACGGTCTGGGCGTCGATTACAAGCTGTTGAGCAATGACAATGGCTTTGTGGGCGAATGGGGCCATCGCACGCTGCTGGCACGGTTCAGCGAGTTTGAGGATGTGAAAGCCCAGTCCGAACATCGGACAAAAGTGACAGATTTGCAGGAAAACCCTCTCCGCCGAAAATTCGAGATGCTCAAAAAGCCGGTGCTCAACGTGATGGCGCTGCTTGCCCTGCTCGGTGATCGCCGCTGTGAAGTGACGGGTAGTGATGATCCGGCGGCGAATGTAGGGGTGATGGCAACGCGGCGCGATGACGATCAGGTCGCAGTGCTGGTGTACAACAGTCAGGATCGCATCATCTCATGTGGAACCGAAACCATTGAATTAAGTCTTGACGGTTTACCCTTCGAGCAGGCAGCCCTGGCCCACTACCGCATCGACGAAACACACAGCAGCCCGTATGAGGTGTGGGAAGCGATGGGCGCACCCCGTTGGCCGTCAGCCAGCCAGTACGCCCATCTGCGCCAGCATCAGGAACCCACCTTGCTGGAAGCCCCCCACGAAGTCAGGGTCGAAAACGGACAGTTGACGCTGACCTTTGATTTACCCCTGCACGGAGTCAGCCTGCTGGTGGTGAGCGCGCGCCCCGCCGCAGGTCCCGGCAGCATTCGAGCCCTGCGTTATGAACGCTACGCAGGATTGACCGACAACGAGCAAGTGATGTTGATCTGGAAAGGGCCTGATTCGCGGGTGATCCGCACCTTTGAAGTCCTGTATGCACAGAATGCCGCGGGCCCCTTCCAGCGCGTGAATGAAGTCGACACCATCTGCACCGTTTACTTGCACGTGCGCGAGCCAGTTCATCAGACAACGTACTATAAAATCCGTACCATCGATTACTGGGGGCGCAGCAGCGAATCGGATGTGATTGAAGTCGCACCTGCCACGAGTAAGTAGAGAGGTTTCCACAACACATACAAGTTATGCAACGGGTCAGGTTGTCCACAGTGATCCGGCCCTTCTGGTTAACGGAATCAGCCTGGGGGACCCATGCCGAGGAACGCCAGTGCCCGTACAATACCGGTGACTATTCTGTGTGTCCGCATGTAGGGAAAAGGATACTCAATGAAACGTTCCGGTATGGTTCTTCTGATCACATTATTGCTTGTGCTGCCCATGAGCATGGCAAGTGCACAAGGTGGTGCACCCAATCTGTTTGATACGATCACCGTCGTTGGCACCGGCAGTGCATCCGGTTCGCCCGACATTGCCAATATTGACATCGGCGTCGAAACGCTGAATCAGGATGTTGGCGAAGCCTTCAGCCAGACCAACACCACCCTGGAAGCGGTCATCAGCGCCATGACGGAGGCCGGCGTGGCACGCGAAAACATCCGAACCACAGGTCTCAATATCCATTCTCAACAACCACCCATTGAGTCTGAACAGCCCGTCGAATATCGCGTAACCAATCAGGTGCATGTCATTGTTCGCGATCTGTCCAGCATTGAACAGGTGATTAACGCAGCCGTCGATGCCGGGGCAAACCACATCTTTGGGTTTAACCTGGGCATTGATGATCGGACAACTTTGGAGAATGAAGCCCGGGCCACCGCTGTTGAAAATGCGCAGCAAAAAGCCGAACAAACCGCTGCGCTGCTCGGCGTGGAAGTGGGAGAAGTGCTCATCGTAAGTGAAGTTCAAGGTAATGCTGCGCCGCTGGGTGGGCAGAATTTCGCCGCTAATACTGGCGGCACAGTGATCGAAACAGGTGAGCTCACCGTACAGGTTCAAATGAGTTTGACATACCGGATTGTCCGATAGGTTTGCGTTACCGCCCTCTCTGCAAAGTTGTTCACCGCAGGGCGTGCTGATTGCGCCCTGACATGTGCTATCACTAATTCGTAAACGGCCCCTATGAAATAGACCACTTTGCCTACTCGCAATTCCATCCAATTACCTATGGTTACCACCCAGTTTGAACCTATGATCAAGTAACACGTTTGTTGTAATCCTTATCGTTAGAGCGAGTTCAATTAGAACGGACAGGAGCCGGGAGATGTTTTCCAATATTTTAGTGTATCTCGATGAGTCTTATGATGATGGTCAACTCCCATATATTGCTTCACTTGCGCAGCATACCCGCGCTTGCATGACAATACTTGGTCACACTCAATCTGCCTACGCCTCAGCAGATCCCATTGAGTGGCACCTCAGCAAAATAGAGGCCGAAATTGAACTGGACAGCATGGTTCAGGTACTGCGCGATGAGAACATTGACGTTCAAGGGATTCTGCTGGATGCCTCTGAATATGCGTCACCAGCCCATGCCCTCGCCCATCATGCCCGCCTCATTAATGCGGACCTGCTTATCATCGGTAGTTCGTCGCGTGGGTTACTGCTTGATCCGGCGTTAACGGGTGCAGGTATCGCGATCAATGTCCTGGGTAATGGACCGAGCGACTACCCGGAACAGGCGCCCATTCAGAAGGTGATGATTCCGCTGGATTGTTCGCTACGGGCTGAATGTGTACTGCCACTTGCGCGACATTTCTCCCAGCTGATGCAGGCGGACGTGCTACTGGCGCATGTCGTCGGATGCACCGATATGCCGCCGCGTTTACAACATGATTCGCATATACTAGACCTGGTACAGCAGGTTGTTGCCCACAAGAAAACTGAAGGACAGCGATACCTGAATCAGGTGCAGTCCTCTTTTGCAGGCACGGTGGAAACACGGCTTGTCGTCAACAACAATATCCGACAGGCACTCCACGAAATTGCAAGTCAGGGGTCCGTAGATTTGGTCATCCTGAGCGCTCGTGGTCTGTCCGGCAACAGTGATTGGCCGTATGGCAGTGTCACCACCAGCTTTATCACACAGAGCACCCTGCCGCTGTTGATCGTTCCCGACGCAGGGGTCGCCCATTCGCATACGCAAACCTGGCCGACGGAAATCCCGGTTGCCACCCGCCCTAACCATGTCGCTTAATTGATATGGAAGGAATTGAATCAGAACAAGGGTTAATCCGCGAGACCGATAACCCGATCACCATTGTTGCACAGCAACTGGCCGACAAGCATCATCACACGAAAATTAACCGCGGGACGCTGATACCAATACTGGGGCGCTTCAAGGATTACAAGACAGCCCTGGCCCAAATCCAACGCCATTTTGCGGAGATTGCGCAAAATGAACTGCTGCTGCCTTATGCCGGCGAATGGCTACTGGATAATTATTACATCATCCAGCAGGCGCTGCAATTCGTCAAAGAGGATATGCCGCCCGGCTACTATCGCAGCCTGCCAAAACTGCTCGAACCCGATTTGAAAGGCTTGCCGCGCATCTACGTCGTGGCCTGTGCGTTAGTCGACAGCGCATCCGGCCCGCTTTCCATTGATGAAGTAACCACGTTCTGTAACGCCTACCAGCAAATTACGCCGCTCAAGATCGGGGAATTATGGGCGCTGCCTATGATGCTGCGTGCTTGCCTGCTGGAACGCACGTTGAAGGCCTTGTACGAAGTCGCGGAAATTGAACATGATCTGCCGGACACCAAACCAGACTTGCGGCAGCATCCATTAAATGCGACCGACATTGTGGCAAATAACACGCGTAGCCTACAAATGCTCGGTTATCAGGACTGGAACGCGTTTTTCGAATCCGTGAGTCTGGTCGAAGCGGAACTCCGTACGGATCCCTCCAATATCTATGCCCGCATGGACCGCCACACACGCAACCGCTACCGCGAAGCAGTGGAGCGAATCGCGCAGGTCACCCGGCAGGATGAGCGGGCCATTGCGAAGACCGCTATCAGTCTGGCGAGCGAGGGGGTAGCAAAACCTGACAGATCGTCCTTACGCGATGCGCAACCGGGCGGCCCCAACTACGCGGGGTATCGTGCACACGTCGGTTATTACCTGATCGATGAAGGTTTGCAGACACTTGAGCAACAGGTCGGGCATCAGCCAACCCGATCACAGCGATTCCAGCGTCTAATCAAGCGTCACCGGACCGTGCTCTATCTGGGGGCGATAATCAGTTTGACCCTGCTTGCCCTGCTGAGCATTGGCATGAGCATATCAAGGCTCAATGCTGGCATCGTGTTCACGCTGATAACGCTTGCCATCGCCGCGCTGCCAATCAGCACAGCCATTATCCAGGTGATTGATTGGTGTGTTTTACATCTGACTGCGCCTCGGTTACTGGCCCGCCTCGATTTCAGCCAATCGGTCCCGGATGCCTACCGGACTTTTATCGTCATGCCCGTGCTGGTCAGCACCATCGAAGACATCGACACGCATTTTAATCATCTCGAAATGCACTACCTGCGCAATGGTGACCAGAATCTTTTTTATGCCCTGCTGGCAGACCTGACCGATGCGCCTGAAGAAAACCTGCCCGCTGATGAAAAGCTGATTGCACATGCACGTGAACGACTCAAGGCATTGAACTCACGCTACAGCGCCAGTGGGGCCAGCACACCCTTCTACTTTTTTCTGCGCCGCCGCCGCTGGAATCCTCAGGAAGGAACGTGGATGGGCTGGGAGCGAAAGCGTGGCAAACTGGCCATGTTCAATCAACTGCTACTCAATCCCGCAGCCGATACCGACTATGTCGTTCAGGCGGGTGACCTGAGTTTATTATCGACAGTACGGTTTGTGATTACGCTTGATGCGGACACCATCCTGCCGGCAGGCAGCGCTCAGGCGTTAATTGGCACTCTGGCGCATCCCCTGAATCGTCCAGTCTACACCACCGACAGCCGCATAATCCAACGTGGTTACAGCGTCCTGCAACCACGAATCGACATCCTGCAAATTGCCACGCAGCAGTCGCTCTTCACACGCCTCTACGCCGGGGATACCGGCCTTGACCTGTACACGCTTGCCGTTTCGAACCTGTATCAGGACTTGTTTGGCGATGCAATCTATGTGGGCAAAGGCATTTACGATGTCGCAGCCTTCGAGCATAGTTTGGCTGATGGCATACCTGAAAATTCGCTGCTCAGTCATGACCTTCTGGAAGGGTCTTTTGGCCGTGTTGGGCTGATCGCAGACATCACCCTCATTGAAGATTATCCAACGCATTATCTGGCCCACCAGCAGCGCATTCACCGCTGGATTAGAGGGGACTGGCAGCTTCTGCCCTGGCTGCTCACGGCTTTTATAACCCGCTTGCGCAACCCCGCAGCGGAAACACTGTCAGTGATTAACCTGTGGAAAATGATGGATAACCTGCGCCGCAGTCTGGTTCCTGTGGCACTACCGGCGCTGTTTATCTTCACATGGCTTGGCCTGTTACCTGGTTCACATGATGTATCGACCGCAATGGTGTGGACCGCCTTCGGCCTGTTGCTGTCGGCGGGTCCATTTCTGGGCATCTTTCTCAACCACGCCCTGAGCGTGCTGGTGGCGCCACCCTCAAATGTGGTTCAAAAGACATTCACCAATGATTTAACCCGTTGGGCATTATCCGTATCCTTCCTGCTCTATGAAGCGATGCTGGCGCTGGATGCCATCTTTCTGACCCTTTATCGACTCGTCCGCAAGCGCCACCTGTTGCAGTGGACAACCGCCGCACGCGTTAACCAGCTATTCGGCAGCGACACCGCCGAAGACGCCCCCATCTGGCACCGTATGTCGCTGGCGCTCATCGGTGTGGTGGTCATCCTGGTCGCCATCCTGCTGACGCAACCCCACAATATCCTTATTGCTACCCCCCTGTTAACGGCGTGGGTGTTGTCGCCCATGCTGGCGAAATATATCAGCCGCACACTGGTCGAGGAAAAGCCAGAATTAACAGAGAAACAGCGGCGTGAACTGCGCAAGCTGGCGAGGCGGACATGGCTCTATTTTGAAGACTTCGTCGGTCCCGTTTCACATTGGCTGCCGCCCGATCATTATCGCGAGGCACCCCGCGCCACCGTCATTTATTCCACCTCGCCAACCAACATCGGCCTGTTGACACTAGCGACGCTATCGGCCTATGACTTTGGCTACATCGGTACTCAGGAAGTGGCCCTGCGCTTGCGGCTGACATTCGAAACGCTGGACAAACTCGAGCGCTATCGCGGCCATTTCCTCAACTGGTACGACGCAAAAACATTGCAACCGCTACCGCCTCGCTACGTCTCAACCGTCGACAGCGGCAATCTGGTCGGCTGTCTGATCGCGCTGCGACAGGGCCTGATCAATCTTGCTGACGAACCGATCATTATGCCTCAACGCTGGCAGGGGCTGCTGGACCTGTTGGAGATCCTGAACGATTTGCTGGACTCTATCGATGTGGATCGCCACGACGATATTGATACAATCGCCAAGCAGATCAAAGCCGCCTCGAATCATCCGATGCAATGGCCTGGGCTTCTCAAGGAGCTTCATGAGGATGTGCTGCCCCAGCTGGGTCAGATGGTCGTCAGCGTACTGGAAGAGCAGAAATATCAGCTCACGGTCCTGCAAGTATCAGAAATACGTCTGGTTCTCTCGCATCTTCGGCAGCAGGTTGTCAATATTCAGCGCGACCTGGACACACTAGCACCCTGGCTTGTTTTGGCCGCACAGCCGCCAGCGGAAATCGCGTCTGATGCGAAGCAGACTGTTGAGGAACTTCGCGGCGTACTGGCTGATTTGCCGCAGATTGCGAGGGCTTCCACCTATTATCAGAACGTTGATGATCTGGCCGCATTAGCCCAGTCTGCCATGTTACAGGATGATGAGGCCCTAAAGTGGATTGACTCGTTAATCGAGGCGCTGGATACCGCCAGAACCGCCGCAGCCGCCCTGCAACAGAACTACGAAAACCTCAGCCAATGGATCCAGACATGTATCGACGACCATGATTTTCGCTTTCTGTTTGACAGCGAACGCTGCCTGTTTCACATCGGCTATAACACCAGTGATGAACGCCTGGACAACAGCTACTACGACTTACTCGCGTCGGAAGCACGCATTGCCAGCTATGTCGCGGTAGCCAAACGTGATGTCCCGCAGGAACACTGGCTGCAGCTCGGACGACCGATGACCGCCTTCCACGAAAACGTCACCTTGCTTTCGTGGAGCGGCACCATGTTTGAATACCTTATGCCGGCGCTTTTCATGCGTGACTATCCGAACACCTTGCTACACCAGAGCTATGGCACGGTGGTGGATCAGCAGATTGCGTACGCCAAAGAAAATAATGTCCCCTGGGGGATTTCAGAGTCGGGCTATCACGTACTCGACAGCAACCTGAATTATCAGTACCGGGCGTTCGGTATTCCCCAACTGGCCTTCAAACGTGGCATGGAAACCGACCTTGTCATCGCCCCTTATGCGTCGATGCTTGGGTTGGGTGTTCGCCCAAAGGCCGTGCTGCGTAACATGTCCGTCCTTGAAAATCTGAATGCGCGCGGCAGCTACGGCTTCTATGAAGCGATTGATTACACAACCCGCCACCTCAGCCTGGGTGAGGCATATGCCGTTGTACGAGAATACATGGCGCATCATCAGGGCATGATTTTGCTTGCGCTGAACAACGCCATCAATGACGAAATCATCGTTCAACGCTTCCACGCCGATGCGCTGGTACAAAGTGCGGACCTGTTGTTGCAAGAGAAAATCCCGACCTACCCCGTGCTACGTTATCCCGAAACAGAACGTGACGAGAATGCCACGCCACCGACAACTCACTCCGATTCAACGACACCGTGGAACGTTTCGTGGGACACCGCTTTTCCCTACGTGCACACGCTTTCGAATGGCCATTACAGCGTACTGATGACCAATACAGGGGGTGGGTTCAGCCAGTGGCGCGCGACGAGTCTGACCCAATTTACCCCGGACCCGGCGCTCGATGAGTCTGGCACATGGGTTTACATTCAGGATATGGATACCGGCGCATACTGGTCTGCCGGTTATGCCCCGACAGCGAAAACCCCAGTCGATTACACAACCCGCTTTTATCCCTACATGGCGGAAATTACGCGGCGTGACCAGGACATTTCACTCAAAATGGAAGTGACTGTCTCGCCTGATGACGACGTTGAAATCCGGCGTATATCCTTGACCAATCACACCGGCGAAACACGCAGGCTGTTCCTGACAAATTACGCCGAGGTCATACTCAGCCCGCAGGAGGCTCACCAGCGCCACCCGGCATTCAACAAATTGTTTATCCAGAGCGAGTTTTTGCCGGAGCATCAGGGGGTCTTGTTCCGCCGCAGGCCACGTTCACAGAAGGAAAGCGGGATATACCTGTTTCACCGCCTCATCCATAATCCGTCGGGCTACACCAGTGACCTGCCCTTTAATGAAACAATGACCTACGAAACAGACCGGGCACAGTTTATCGGGCGTGGCCGGACCGTGCAGTCGCCACAGCTATTTGATACGAAGACCGCCCGGTTGTCTGGCACCAGCGGCAGCACGCTCGACCCCATCATCGCGCTTGGGCAGCAGATTCAACTGCAACCCTATGCGACGGTGCAGATCGCTTACATCGCCATTGCCTGCGAGACCCGGCAGCAAATTGATTATCTGGCAGCCCGGTATCAAGGGTGGAATGCGGTTGAGCAGACCTTTGATGCGGCCCGCTATCAAAGCGCCCGCGAAATGTACCAACTGAAACTAAAGCCCGACCAGATCCAGCATATGCAGCAATTGTTTTCTGCGCTCATCTATCCACGGCCATCCATGCGCGTCCAGGCAGAGACGCTGGCGGCCAACAGCAAAAGTCAGAGTGGGCTTTGGTCCTATGGCATCTCCGGCGATTACCCCATTCTGATGGTCAGAGTCACCAGCACGGATGATATTCCGCTGATACAGGACCTGATCCAGGCCCATACCTACTGGCGCAACCGCAATTACAAGGTCACGCTGGTGATCCTGAATCAGTACGATACCGGCTACATGCGCGAACTCTATCATCAGATCCATCGTCTGATCGTGCGTATGGGCAGCGAACTGTGGATTGGCCGTCATGACGGTATCTTCATTCTAAACATGGAACAACTGAGCAGCACGGCAGATCGTATTCTGCTGGAGACAAGCGCCCGCGTGGTGCTCGATTCGAGAGATGGCAGCCTCGCGCAGCAGGTGAGGCAGCTCAATGTCAGCATCAACAATCTGCCGCTGTTCCGCCCGACCGGAACCACCTCTGATGAACCTTCCCCCGTGTTGTCGCGACCAACAGACTGGCAGTTCGATAATGGACTGGGCGGCTTTTGTGCCGACAAACAGGAATATCAGATTTTCCTGGAGCCGGGGCAGCGCACACCCGCGCCGTGGAGCAATGTGATTGCCAATCCGAATTTCGGGACGCTTGTAACGGAATCCGGCGGGGGTTACAGCTGGGGCGAAAACAGCAGCGAATTTCGGCTGACAGCATGGCGCAATGACCCGGTCAGCGATCAACCGGCAGAAGCACTCTATCTGCGTGATGAAGAAACGGCCGCCATATGGTCGCCAACCCCATCACCAGCGCCCGAAAATGCCCCGTATCTGATTCGTCACGGGGCGGGATACACCGTTTTCGAACATCACAGCCACGGCCTCGAACAAACCATGACTGTTTACATCGCGCCGGACGCTCCGGTCAAAATCGTGCGTCTGCGAGTCAAAAACAGATGGAACCATCCCCGGCGCATCACGGCCACCTACTATGCCGAGTGGGTGCTGGGCACAAACCGCGCCATTACCAGCCAGTATCTGATCCCTGAATACGATGCCACCCAACATACGCTGCTGGTCCATAATCCCTACAGCCTGGAGTTTGGCGGTCAATACGCGTTCCTGAGTGGCGACCGGCCTTTCTTCGGTTTCACCACCGACCGGATTGAATTTCTGGGGCGGTCAGGCACACTGGCCTATCCCGCAGCCCTGCAACGCATCGGCCTGAAGGGAACGGTGCAGGCGGGGAACGATATCTGCGGCGTTATCCAGTATCACCTCGACCTGCCACCGGGTGAAACCGATGAAGTCGTATTCATCCTCGGCGCAGCATCAACACGGGCCGAAGCGCTGGAACGTTCTGCCCAGCACCAGACTGTTGAAGCGATTGACCGCCTATGGGATGCGACACAAAGCCTGTGGAAAGGTATCCTGAATCAGGTAGCTGTCGAGACACCTGACCCCGCCATCAACGTGATTTTGCCCTGGCTGCTTTACCAGACAATCGCCTGCCGTTTGTGGGGTCGGTCCGCATTTTACCAGTCTGGCGGTGCCTTCGGTTTCCGCGACCAGCTTCAGGATGTCATGGCGGTTCTGCATACGCGCCCCGATCTGGCACGAGAACAAATTCTGCGGGCGGCCAGTCACCAGTTCGATACAGGCGATGTACTGCATTGGTGGCATCCGCCATCCGGCAGAGGCGTGCGCACGCGCTTTGCCGACGACTTGATCTGGCTGCCGTATGTCGTTGCGCATTATGTAGAAGTCACCGGCGATGCAACCATCCTAACTGAGCAGGCCCCATTTATGCGCGGTGAGCCGCTGCGCGACGGTGAGGATGAGCGCTACGGCCAGTATGACACAACCAGCGAAACAGTCTCGATTTATGAACACTGCCTGCGCGCGCTGGACCGTGGCATGACTGAAGGGCCGCATGGCTTGCCACTGATGGGTAGTGGTGACTGGAACGATGGCATGAATCGGGTCGGCATTGAAGGCAAGGGCGAAAGCGTCTGGATGGGCTGGTTCCTCTATGACGCGATCCAAAACTTCATCCCGATCTGCCAGCAGCAGGGTGACAGCTTGCGGATAGAGTCTTTCCGGCAGTACATGACCGCCGTCCACACAGCGCTGGAACAACAGGCCTGGGATGGTGACTGGTATCTGCGGGCCTATTACGACGATGGCACGCCGATGGGTTCTGCCAGAAATCTCGAATGTAAAATTGATTCCATTGCTCAGTCCTGGGGTGTTATCTCTGGCGCGGCAGATGCGGGCCGCGCTGCTCAGGCGATGCAAGCTGTCAGCGACTATCTGGTGCGCGATGAGAACCAGCTCATTATGCTGTTTACCCCACCCTTCGACAAATCAGCCCAGGACCCCGGCTACATCAAAGGGTATGTCCCCGGCATCCGTGAAAATGGCGGGCAATATACCCACGCTGCATTGTGGACCATCTGGGCGTTTGCCCTGCTGCAACAACACGAACAGGTTGCTCGTCTGATCGAAATGATTAACCCGGTGCGCCATGCCGATACGTCCGAAAAAATCGCGCAATACCGGGTGGAACCGTATGTGGTGGCTGCCGATGTGTACAGCGTAGAACCTCATGTGGGGCGCGGCGGCTGGACATGGTATACCGGTTCCGCCGGCTGGATGTATCGACTGATCCTTGAGATGATTCTCGGCATCCAGCGCCATGGCGACCACCTCACCGTAGAGCCAGTTATGCCACCCAACTGGGACGGATTCCACGTGCGTTACACTTACAAAAACGCCGTCTACAACATTAAGGTGGAAGTCGACCCTTCACTGAGCGACCCACAAATCCTGATCGATGGTGAGGCACGAACAGACAACCAGATTCCGCTGATGGACGACCACCAGACCTACCATGTTGTGGTGAAGCTCCGTGGCGCAACCGAATCACCGCCTGCGCCCAGGTAATGCCTGTGATGCGAACCCCACGAGCACGCCGCCTTGTTGGGATTTTTGACGTTCATCACGCCATCGGCTATGATCGACCGCGTTCACAGGGGGGTAGGTCACAGTGGCAGATTTCAAACGGTCCAAACAAGGGCTGCAAGCGGCATCTCAGTATCTGGCAGGCGGCGTCAGCAGTAATTTCCGCCTCGGCATATCGCCCACACCGCTGGTTATCGAGCGCGGGGATGGCGCCCTGCTCTACGATGTCGACGGCAACGAACTCATTGATTATTACATGGGGATGGGCCCGATCATCCTGGGACACAACCCAGCGGCGATTGCTGAAGCCATAGCCGATCAAGCCAGAAACGGCCTGTTGTTCGCGGCCCAGAGTGAGATTGAATATGAAGCGGCGCAGCTTGTCTGCGAGATGGTGCCCTGTGCGCAGCGCATTCGTTTCGGGTCATCCGGCACCGAGGTTGTGCAGGCCGCCCTGCGCATTGCTCGTGCCGCCACCCAACGCAACATCGTTATCAAATTCGAGGGACACTATCACGGCTGGCTGGATAACATCCTGTGGAGTGTCGCGCCGGGGCTGGACGCCGCAGGTCCGGCAGAAGCCCCGCACGCCCTGCCCGGCAGCAATGGTCAGGATACTGTCGCCGGTGACCATATCGAAGTCATGACGTGGAACGTCCTGGACAGGCTGCGTGAACGCCTGACACGGGGCGATGTCGCGGCGGTCATCATGGAACCGATCATGTGCAATACCAGCGCGATCCTGCCAGAGCCAGGCTATCTGGAGGGCGTTCGCGAAATCTGCACCGAGACCGGAACCATCCTGATTTTCGATGAAGTGATCACCGGCTTTCGTGTCGCGCCCGGCGGTGCCCAGCAATATCTCGGCGTCACCCCGGATCTGGCGACATTTGGCAAAGCCATCGCCAACGGCTTCCCGGTAGCGTGCTTGGCAGGGCGGGCAGACTTAATGGATAAGCTGGTCACCGATGGGGTTATGCACGGCGGCACCTATAACGCCCAGGCGGTATGCATGGCGGCGACGGTCACCACGCTGAAGGCATTACAACAGCCCGGCTTTTATGAGCAGCTGCACCAACGGGGCAACCGCCTGATGCAGGGGCTGACCCGCGTCTTCGAAACAACCGGCGTCGATGCGCGCATTCAGGGGCTGCCGACAATATTTCATGTCGCGCTGGGCACCACCCAACGGATGACGAACTACCGCGAGTCACTCCACGCGGATAAAGCCCTGTACCGCCGCTTCACAACAGCCCTGCTCCAGCGGGGTGTTCGCACACTGGAACGCGGCGCATGGTTCACCTGTGCCGCCCACACCGACGCACTCATTGACCGCACACTGCAAGCAGTCGAAGACAGCCTGCGAGAGCTGTAACGCCACTGAGTTCGGCGCAGACTGTCCGGCTACAAGGCTAGTGATTCCCATGAGCCACTGCCGCGCCGGACTTGCCGACCAGAAAGTCAAAATCCACGCCCTGATCTGCCTGCTGCACATGCTCTAGATACAGGCTGACGTAACCGCGCTCGCTATGGGGTGGCCGGGGTTGCCATGCCGCCCGCCGCCGGACCAGTTCTTCGTCGGATACTTCCAGATGCAGCCGCCGTCCCGGCACATCCAGCTCGATTATGTCCCCATCCTGGACCAGCGCCAATGTGCCACCAATCGCGGCTTCCGGCGCAGTGTGCAGTACCACTGTCCCGAAGGCCGTGCCACTCATGCGCGCATCCGAAATACGGATCATGTCGGTCACGCCCTGCGCCAGCAGCTTTTTAGGCAGATGAAAATTGCCGACTTCCGGCATACCGGGGTAGCCTTTGGGGCCTACGTTTTGCAAGACCAGAATACAATCCGGATCGACATCGAGGTCAGGCAGATCAATCCGCGCCTCATAATCTTCATAATCCGAAAAAACAACCGCCCGCCCGCGATGTCTGAGTAACTTCGGCGTCGCCGCCGATGGCTTGATGATAGCGCCCTGCTCACACAGATTCCCGCGCAGCACGGTCAGGCCCACATCAACCTGAAAAGGCTTATCCAGCGCCGCAATCACCTCCGCATTGTAGTTCGGGGCATTCTCGGTATTCTGAGCAATGGTCTGCCCATTCACCGTGATGGCATCCTGATGCAAATGGGCGTGCAGTTCGCGGATCACAGCGGGCAAGCCCCCGGCGTAAAAGAAATCTTCCATCAAGAATTCACCCGATGGCATCAGGTTCACCAGCAGTGGCATACGACTCCCCAGCTGGTCAAAGTCATCCAGTGTCAGGTCGATGCCCAGCCGCCCCGCGATGGCCAGCAGGTGCAGCACAAAGTTGGTTGATCCGCCCACAGCCGCGTTGATCTTGATGGCGTTTTCAAGCGCAGGCCGCGTCAGAATATGAGAGAGGCGCAGGTCTTCCTTGACCATCTCGACAATACGCTGGCCGGATAGTTGTGCCAGTTTGCGCCGCCGCGAATCCGCCGCCGGAATAGCCGCCGCGCCCGGCAGGGTCAAACCCAGCGCTTCCACCATGCAGGCCATTGTCGACGCTGTGCCCATCGTCATACAGTGCCCATCGCTGCGCGACATGCACGATTCAGCTTCCAGATAATCGTCCATGGTAATGGCACCGACGCGCAGGTCATCACTCAGCCGCCATACATCCGTGCCGGACCCAATATCGCGCCCGCGAAATTTACCGTTGAGCATCGGGCCGCCGTTCACGACGATGGTCGGCAGGTCAACGCTGGCAGCGCCCATCAGGCACGATGGTGTCGTTTTATCACAGCCAGTCAGCAACACCACCCCATCCAGCGGGTTCGCCCGTATCAGTTCCTCAATTTCCATGCTTGCCAGGTTGCGAAACAGCATGGTCGTCGGGCGCATCAAAATTTCGCCCAGCGACATCGCCGGGAATTCCAGCGGCAGCCCACCCGCCTCATACACCCCGCGCCGCACAAACTCCGCCAGAATGCGAAAATGCCCGTTACAGGGCGTCAGTTCTGACCATGTGTTGCAGATGCCGATAACCGGGCGGCCATCAAAAACATGATCGGGATACCCTTGATTCTTCATCCAGCTGCGATGGGTAAAGCCCAGCGTATCAAACCGGCCAAACCATTCCTGACTGCGCATTTTGGGTTTGTTGTTGTCCATGAGTTCCCAAGTCTTTTCAAAAGGATAATTCGGTTGCTGCGTATCCTGAATGAGTATAATGCTTTTTGGACCAGTGGCGAATATTGGCCCCGCCCACCAGAATAGAGTAAATTTGCACCCACACACCCTTTGTGATGTGAAGCGCCATTTATTGCAATAGATTTTAACAGCCCTACAGGGCAAACGGAGAAACCTGATGCGAATTGCAATCGCCAAGTTTGGGCAGGAAACCAGTACCTTCAGCCCGGTTGCCACCACGCTCGACACCTTCAAACTCTATGGCCTGTACGAAGGCCAGCAGGTCCTCGACAAAGCCAAAGGCGTTGGCGCGGTCGGCGGTTTTCTGGATGTCGCCGAATCGAGCGAACTGGATTGGACGCCCGTCCCGCTGTTCGGGGCGTGGGCCGGGGCCAGCGGTGTCATCACAGCCGAGACGCTCAAGTATTTTGAAGACAAGCTCATCGCGGGGTTGCAGGCCGCAAAGCCGGTTGACGCCTTTTTCTTTGACCTGCACGGCGCCGGGCAAGCGGAAAACCAGCCGGATACCGAAGGACACCTGCTGGCAATCAGCCGCGAGATATTGGGCGACGATGTACCCATCATCATCGCGCTCGACCACCACGCCAACCTGACGCAGATGATGGTCGAAAATGCCAACGGCCTGGTCGCCCACCGCACCCAGCCGCATAACCCCTTCGACACCGGGCAGCAGGCCGCCAGGATGCTTATCGCCCAACTGCGCGGCGAAATTGCGCCGACAATGGCGTGGCAGAAAATCCCGATGATTACCCATCAGGAACAGTTCTTAACCAGTCATGGGCCGATGAAAGAATGGTTCGATCTGGCACGCGAGATGGAGACACGTCCCGGCGTGGTTTCGGCGTCCACCTTCCCCATGCAGCCGTGGCTGGATGTGCCCGAAGGCGGTTGGGCAGCAGCAGTCGTCACCAATAACGACCCGGCTCTGGCGCGAGAACTGGCCGCAGAACTGGCGGACAAAGCGTGGCAGCTGCGCGACCAGTTCTGGGTCATGGACAGCGTTACCCCGGAGGTCGCCATTCGCCGCGCGGTGGCAGCAGAAAACGGCGTCGTCATCCTTTCCGATACGGGCGATGCCGTTTTTGGTGGGGCGACCGGTGACAGCACGACCATTCTGACCGAAATGCTGCGCCAGCAAATTACACAGCCTGCCCTGCTCACGCTCGTTGACCCGGAGGTGGTCGGTATTGCCATAAACGCGGGTGTGGGCAGCGAGATCACCGTTCAGTTAGGCGGCAAGCTCGATCATAACTTTGGTCAACCTGTTGAGATCACAGCCGAAGTCGTCAAAATCGGTGGCGGGCGCATCGAAGCCGTGGTCATCGGCCTGGAATCCTTTGACCTGGGGCGCGCCGTGCTGCTCAAAGCGGGCAGCATTCAGATTGTCGTTTGCGAAGCGCGAGGGATTGGTGGCAATCATCCGATTGTGTATCGCCATTTTGGGGTAGAACCCGCCGAAGCAAAAATGCTCGTCGTCAAAACAGCCAGCAACTGGCAGTATTATCGCGACATGACGTCTGAGGTGATCCGGGTCAACACGCCGGGGGCCACCATGTCGCGCCTGCAAGACTTCGACTGGCAGCAGCTGCCCCGGCCAATTTATCCATTAGACGATCTGCCGCAATGGTCAGCCCGCTAATCGACGTTCACACCCCTACTTGCCGGACCAGAAACCACACAACGAGGCCTTATGATTATTGAATGGAACACCCATCTTTTTAGTCAGGACACCGCCCGCTACCCTTTTCACCCAAGGGCCGCTTATGCCCCTTCTACTGCACAGCTTTCGCCTGACCCGTTAGGCAGCTATCTGGACCGAATGGCAGCCATGAATATCGACTATGCCGTCATCGTCCACCCGGAACCCTATGGCGACGATCACCGTCTGGTCCTGGACAGCCTCAAGCAAGAGCCGGACAAATTGTTTGGCACCAGCCTGTTTTACCCGCATGACGAAGACGCTCCGCAAAAACTCGCTGCTTTGGTTGAACAGGAGCCACGCATCATCTCAACCCGCTTCCACGCGCACCGTGGCAAGGAATTTTATCTCAACAGTTTTGCCGACCCCGGCGTGATCGCACTGTGGGAAAAAGCGGCGGCGCTGGGCCTGATCGTCGAACTGCACATCGGCCCCAATTATGCGGCACAGGTGATCGATCTCATCCAAGCGTATCCGCAATGCACAGTGCTGATCGACCACGTGGGCGAACCCCAGATGGGCAACGCCGTCGAATACGCTGACATGCTGGCACTGGCCGCGTTCGACAATGTCTACATGAAACTTTCCGGGCTGGATCACTTCGCAACGGATGCGCCCCTTTACGAGAGCGCACGGCGTTTCACCCGTCTGCTGGTCGATGCATTTGGATCGCAGCGCATGGTCTGGGGCAGTGGCACACCCGAAATCGTGGATGCGCATCTGAGCCATTTGTCCGCTTCAGATCGTGATGCTGTCAAAGGCGATAATCTGGCACGACTGCTCAAAATCACGCCGTAGTGAAGCGGGGTAATGGCGATCATTCGTACGAAAACACCGCCAAAGCAGTTCGCCCAACAGGCCACAACAGCACTTGTTTGACACTGGCTTCGGATTACGTTATGTTGAAGTCATAGCTCGGTTATAAGTTATAATTTATCGGTTCAGAAAGGAGGCTGGCTGACTATTTAGCGGCGAAAAATATCCGATCAATACATTTTTTGCATATATATCATAAGGGAAAATACGATGAACCGTGGAGCGAATAAGATTATCCTGCTGCTGGCAGTCGCGGTGATGGGCACTTTGCTCATTCAGCCGGTACTGGCGCAGGATACCTTTGTTTATTGGGGCGGCCTCATCTTCTCCGACGCAGCCAATTCGATGTTTGAAGACAAGATCCGCGAATGGGGCGAAGAGCGCGGCATCAACGTTGACGTGGTCATGATCAACCAGAACGAAACCGTTCAGCGCGTATCGGCAGCCGTAGAAGCGGGCACGCTGCCGGATGCGCTTGATCTTGGTCGTGACTTTATGCTGCTGCTGGCGCAAAACGGCCAGCTCGAACAGCTGGATGAGTTGTTCGAACAGATTGGTGAAGAACATGGCGGCTGGCTGCCGGGTGTTGAACAACACGTCAAGGCAGAAGAACTCGATGGCGTGGTCTATGGCATCCCCTATGCAGCCAATGGCAACGTGCTTTTCCGCCGCAACGACGTTCTGGAACCCGCTGGCTACCCCGACGCACCCGAAACATGGGCAGAAATGGCCGAGATGGCCATAGCCGCGCAGAATCCGCCGGAGCATTATGGCATGGGTATTGCGCTGTCTAACGTCGGTGATGGCAATATCACAACCACCATGCTGCACTCCTATGGTGGCCGCATCGCCAATGATGAAGGTACGAGCTGCACGATTGACAGCCCGGAAGCCCGCGAGTTCCTGACCTGGATTTCCGGCGTTTACGAACAGGGCGCTTTCCCGCCGGGTGCCACCACATGGGATGGCGCTGGCGACAACACAGCCTACCAATCCGGGCAAGCGCTGTTCATTGCCAATCCCGGCAGCGTCTACCTGTATATGCGCGACAATGACCCCGAACTGGGCGACGGCACCCGCTATTCGGCGCTGCCCGGCGGCCCGGTGATGCGTGTCTCGCCGTTTAGCACGGTGGTGCGTTCCATCCCCAGCACAAGCAATCATAAGGAACTGGCGGCGGACCTGCTGGCGTATCTGGCCGATGATGAATTCATGGCCGAATACTTCAACGAAGCCATCTATGGTCCAGCCCTTGAGAGCCAGCTTGGCGCACCTGTGTTCGAGGAAAGTCCGGTTCATGCTGGTCTGCTCGACCTGATCGTGAACGGTACGCCCGGCGCGTTCCCGGACAAAGACACGGCGGCCTTTGCCGAGTACCAGACCAACTTCCTGACACCCAAGATGGTGCAGCGTGTCGTGGTGGACGGCCTGAGCATTGACGAAGCCGTCATGGAAACGCAGGCGGCATGCCAGGCGATCTACGATAAATATCAATAACGGTTCACTGTTAAAAAGGGGCGGCGCTGTGTCGCCCCTCACTGTCTCTGGTGTATTGTTTACTTAAATAAAAGGCTATGACCATGTCTCAACCAGCCATCCCACAGGTCGGCGGGCGGACACTGTTTTCTCGGCTCAACCTGCGCCAATCCGAGAGCCTTATGGGCTATCTGCTTATCGCGCCGCTGATCACGTGCATTCTGCTGCTGGTCGTTTATCCATTTTTCTTTGCTATTTTTATCAGCTTTACAGACCGGCAGATTGGCACCGAAGGCACATTTGTCGGCCTCGCCAATTATGCCTATCTGGTTGGTCAGCCCAGTTTTCAGGCGACCATTGTGAATACCGTTGTGCTGGTCACGTCGGTACAGTCGCTCAAACTGGTCCTGGGCATGGGCATCGCGGTTTTGCTCAACCAGCAGATTCGCTTTCGTCAGGTGTGGCGCGGCCTCATTCTGATTCCCTGGGCCATGCCTGCCTTTGTAGCGTTCATTACTTGGAAACTGCTCTTTGCCCCACAGGGTGGCGCTTTTAACTACATCCTGATTAACAGCGGGCTGGTCAATACGCATGTGGATTTTCTGAGTACCAAGGAACTGGCCATGCCCAGTGTCATTGTCGCCAGTTTCTGGCGCGGTTTCCCCTTCTGGGTTATCTCCTTCCTCGCTGGTATGCAGGCAATCCCGCGTGAGTTGTATGAATCCGCAGCACTGGACGGCGCCAACGCCTTTGGGCGCTTCCGGCATGTCACACTGCCCGGCATTCGGCATGTCATTTTGGTGGTCGTACTCGTCTCAACCATCTGGACCACCAACAGCTTCGAGGCCATCTGGCTCATGACGGGTGGCGGGCCATCAAACGCAACCATGACATTCCCCGTATTAGCCTACTATGGCCTGCAAAGTCTGCGCATTGGCGAAGCCGCAGCCGTGTCGGTGTCGCTGCTGCCGGTATTCGGCGTACTGGCGGTCATTGTCGCCACGCTGCTGCAAAGGGAGGATTAGCCGATGCTGGATAAGCCAACACTCACCCAGAAGATTATCTACTACGGGCTGCTGCTGCTGCTGGCCGTGGTCATCCTGTTTCCGATTTATTACATGCTGATTATTTCGCTCAAGCTGCCGCGCGATATTTACCGGTCACCATCCCTGCTGCCGATCAACGCAACGCTTCAGAATTATCAGGATTTGATTGAGGATGGATTCCTCATCAATATTCGTAACAGCATCCTCGTCGCCGGCATGTCAACCTTGGTATCGGTGCTCTTCAGCAGCATGGCGGCCTACAGTCTGGTGCGCCTGCGCTACCTGTATCGAGACTGGTTTGGCCGGCTGATCCTGTTTACCTATCTCACACCCAGCGCCATGTTGTTTATCCCCCTGTCGGTTATCATCGCGCGCATGCAGCTCGGCAACACACTGCACGGGCTTATCTTCGTATATCTGACCTTCGCCGCCCCGCTCAGTACATGGCTGCTGATGGGCTACTTTAAGAGTATCCCGGTTGATCTGGAAGAACAGGCGATGGTCGATGGGGCAACGCGCCTTCAGGCATTTTTGCGCATCCTGCTGCCGCTGTCAGGGCCAGGGCTGGTTGCGGTCAGCGTGTTTACCTTTACCGCCGCCTGGAATGAACTATTATTCGGTCTGATCTTCATCACCTCGCAGGACCTGCGCACCGTCCCGGTGGCGATCAGTTATCTGATTACTGGTGATGTCTTCCGCTGGGGGTTGATCATGGCCGGGGCCGTGGCAGCCGCTGTACCGGTGATGGTCCTGTATTATCTGGCACAACGCTTTGTCGTGCAGGGGTTATCTGCTGGCGCAGTCAAAGGCTAAAGCGATGGCAACGATGGCATAGATGTAAGCCCAACCCTGTTGGCACAATCAAGCAAACACAGCACTCTTACATCAACCACTCGCGATCATCACACAAAGGACATTCGCTTGATTTACAAAAACGTGGAACTCCATAACATCGAAGCGCTCATCGAGGGCAGCTCTGAAGAAGGTCTGCAACTATGCCGGGTGCCATTAGACCTGCGCCAACATCTCAACGAAAATGCCTTTGCACGGTCGCTGTTTACTACAGGCAGCGAAATCCGATTCAACCTTCAAGGTGATCAGGCGGTCATCACGCTGGCGACGGAAGATCAGCCAGCGATTGTCGAAATCTACAACGGCTCCTTTATGGCGTCGTGGCATGTGGTCACCACCGAGCCGACATCTATTGTTGTCGCCCCACCAGAGCAAATCGCCAGCCTTCGAACGATTGCCGCCCAACGCGAATTGGCCTTCGACCCGGACCTGTACCGCGTCATGCTGCCGTGGAAACCCGCGATCCGGCTGCTGGGCATTGAGGGTGATCTAACACCACCGAGGCGCGAGCAAACCCCGGCACAGCGCTATCTCGCCTACGGGTCATCCATCACCCAGGGTGGCAACAGCATCCGCCCATCAGGCACGTATGCCATGCGTACGGCCCAATATCTCGGCGCTGACCTGATCAATCTGGGCTTTGGCGGCGGGGCTCATCTCGAATCCGAAGTCGCAGATTATATCGCCGGGCGCAATGATTGGGGCTTCGCCACGCTGGAACTGGGCATCAACCTCGTCAATCGCGACCTCCGGGAGGACGAATTCGCCGCCCGTGTGGATTACTTTATCAATACCATCAGCTCGGCACACCCTGACAAATGGATTTTCTGTATCGACATGTTTCCGTTTCGGGGAGATTTTGAACCTGCCAATCCACGACCACGCAACTTTCGCAGGATCGTCCGCGATGCTGTCGAGGGCTTCAACCGGCCCAAGCTGATCCACATTGACGGACAGTTGATGCTGCCGGCAATTGATGGTCTGACAGCCGATGCGTTACATCCCGCCACCCAGGGTATGGAACAAATCGCCTATCATTTATCCGAGGTCATGAAGCGCCATCTTTAACGTGCGCATCAGGCCGGAACAGCAGCATCGACAACCGGGCCTGCCGACGCACTAGCCGAATCAGTGCCTGAGTGTTACACAGCGAATCAATCGACCTTTTAGTAGAAGGTCGATGGTTTGCTGCGCCCTACTCCCGCATGGTTTTTCAAACCATTCCCCGACTTGGCGACACGGTTCGCAAGGTGCCATCGCCAAACCTTCCAGCGCATACACGCACGTCGGTTCACCTGCTGCGCAATCCATGCATGTGAATCGCGGATCTGTGCCAAATGTCAAATTATTGTGAAAAATGTCACAATAGAATTCACGTCATATGTAATCAATCCCCGCACGCCTTCTCATGCACAATATAGGCAAGAAAAATCTATTGGGGATAGAAGCATAGATGATCAGACACGCCGAAATTCCACCACCCTCAGATGACAAACGCTGGCGCATCGTGAACGCGACCATGCGCCGCTACGGTTACACATCGCAGGCGCTCATCGAATCGCTGCATGCCGTTCAAGAAGCATTTGGTTATCTGGATGATTCATCACTCCGGTTCGTCGCCAATCGACTGCAAGTCCCTCTCAGCAAGGCCTATGGCGTCGCCACGTTTTACCAATTTTTTAGCCTGAAGCCCCCGGCCAAACACAACTGTGTGGTGTGCCTGGGCACTGCCTGTTATATCAAGGGCAGCAAGCAAATGGCTGACATATTGGGCCAGGCTTATAACGTTGCGCTGGGTGAAATGACAGCCGATGGGCAGTTTGCCTTGTTAAGCGCTCACTGTGTTGGTGGGTGCGGCCAGGCACCCGTCGCGGTCATTGATGGCGAAATCGTCAGTGGGCTGACACCGGAAAACATTGCCGAAATTGTACGGGAGAAAATCAGCAATGGATCGTGAGGAGTTCGAGCGAATTGTCCAAAAAAGGAAAAAGGCCAACGCCGCCTTCGATTTTCATATCAACATCTGCAACGCACTGGGATGTATTGCTTTAGGCAGCGAAAAAGTAAAAAGCCAGCTCGAAGCAGAGGTCAAGGCGCGTGGGCTGGAGCACAGGTGCAAAGTCCAGGGTGTCGGCTGCCTGGGGTTATGCGGCTCTGGGCCACTCATGGCTGTCGAACCTGACAACATCATGTATCAGAAAGTCAGGCCAGAAGACTCCGGTGACATTTTGAGTCATTTAGGCACCAGCCCGGTTGAACGCATTGTCTTAAACAAGGCGAACCCCTTCTTCGCGCGCCAGCACAAAATTGTTTTGAAGAACACGGACAAAATTGATCCGTCAGAAATCGAATCATCGCTTGAGGCCGGTGCCTATGCAGGGCTGCTCAAGGTCACAACCGAAATGATCCCAGCGGATGTCATCAAGACGATTACAGACAGTGGCCTGCGCGGGCGCGGTGGTGCCGGCTACCCCACTGGGCTGAAGTGGGGCACGGTCGCCAAGATGGAGTCCCGCACCAAATATATCGTTTGCAATGGCGATGAGGGCGACCCCGGTGCCTTTATGGACCGCAGCATTATGGAAAGTGACCCGCATCGTGTCCTGGAAGGGATGGCAATTGCCGGATACGCGGTTGGTGCCAGCGCAGGCTACATCTACGTTCGTGCCGAATATGGCCTGGGGATCAAACGACTCAAACGCGCCATATCGCAGGCAGAAAAAATGGGGTTCCTGGGTAAAAACATTTTTGATTCACCCTTCAGCTTTTCGGTAGAGCTGCGCCTCGGCGCTGGTGCATTCGTCTGTGGGGAGGAAACCGCGCTGATGGCCTCAATTGAAGGTCAGCGGGGCAACCCTCGGCCACGCCCCCCCTACCCGGCAGAAAGCGGCCTGTGGGGTCACCCAACCCTGATCAACAATGTCGAGACATTTGCCAACACTGCCCCCATCATCAATAACGGCAGCGAGTGGTTTGCCAACATCGGCACCGAAAAGAGTAAAGGCACCAAAGTTTTTGCGTTGTCCGGCAAGATCAACCGCGTCGGGCTGATTGAAGTGCCCATGGGAATCACGCTGCGCGAAATCATTGAGGACATCGGTGGCGGAATCCCGAATGGGAATCAGTTCAAAGCGGTTCAGACGGGTGGGCCATCGGGCGGCTGCATCCCTGCGGCACACCTGGATATCCCCGTCGATTACGAATCGCTCCGCGCTTTAGGGTCCATCATGGGTTCGGGCGGCATGGTTGTCATGGATGACACATCCTCGATGGTCAGTGTCGCCCACTATTTCATGGAATTCTGTAAAGAAGAGTCCTGCGGCAAATGTATTCCGTGTCGTGTCGGCACCGATCAGATGGTGCAGCTCCTCAGCCGGTTCCTCAACCAGGAAGCGACCCTTGACGATCTCAAGCAATTGGAAGACCTGTGCGAGATGGTCAGCCAAACCAGCCTGTGCGGCCTGGGACAGTCTGCGCCCAACCCTGTCATGAGCACACTGCGCTATTTCCGCGACGAATATTTGCAGTGTCTGGCAACTGCTCAACCCGTGTGAAGGGAATCCATTCAATGTCAGTAAAAACACTCAAAATAGACGGCAAAGATGTCAGCGCACGAGCCGACGAAACCATCCTTGAAATCGCCCGTGAAAACAATATCTTTATCCCAACATTGTGTCATATAGAGGGGTTAAGCGGGGTTGGCGCCTGCCGGTTATGTCTGGTGGAAGTGGTTGGTTCCAACAAGCTCATGTCAGCCTGTGTGACCCGTGTCGAAGAAGGCATGGAGGTCTACACCGACAGCGAGCGACTGCAAAAGTATCGTCGCATGATCCTCGAAATGCTGTTCGTCGAAGGCAACCATGTCTGTGCAGTGTGTGTTGCCAACGGTCACTGCGAGCTGCAATGGCTCGCGGAACATCTGGGCGTCGACCATTCCCAGTTGATCTATCGCTTCCCGGACAAAGACGTCGATGTTTCGCACTACCGCTATGGCATCGACCACAACCGCTGCATACTGTGCACGCGCTGTGTCCGGGTTTGTGGCGAAATCGAAGGCGCACACACGTGGGATTTATCCGGGCGCGGCATCAACGCCAAGGTCATCACCGACCTGAACACGCCCTGGGCAGAATCCGAAACCTGTACCGAATGTGGCAAGTGTGTTCAGGTATGCCCCACAGGTGCACTGTTCAAGAAGTCGCGCGCGGTCGGCGAGATGGTGAAGGACAATCGCTTCCTGCCCTATCTCAAGACGATGCGGGAGGTCGACAATGGCCAATAAAATCACCCTGGCAACGGTCTGGCTGGACGGTTGTTCCGGCTGTCATATGTCGTTTCTCGATATGGATGCGGCATTGCTCGATGTCACCGACAAAATCGACCTGGTTTACAGCCCGCTGGTCGATAACAAGATCTTCCCGGACATGGTTGATCTTACGCTGGTGGAAGGGGGCGTCAGCAGTGTGGATGATCGCAACAAAATTATCAAGATTCGGCAGCACACGCGCCTGCTGGTCTGTCTGGGGGACTGTGCGATCACCGGTAATGTACCCGCCATGCGCAACCGCTATCCGGTAGAAGCCATTCAGGCACGCGCTTACATCGAAAATGCAGATGTCAACCAGAAGCCACCTCAGCAAATTGTCCCCGACCTGCTGACCAAACTTCAACCCGTACATACGGTCGTAAAGGTCGATCATTTTCTGCCCGGCTGCCCGCCGCCGGCCCCGCTGATCCGCGATGTGCTTCTGGCGTTGTTGAACGGCCAGACACCCCAGATTTCACCCCGTTTCGGCTAGGAGGCAGGCATGAGCAAAACGATTACCATTGACCCCGTGACTCGTATCGAAGGGCACGGCAAGATCACCCTACAACTCAACGACGCGGGCGAAGTCGCCGACGCCCATTTTCACGTGACCCAGCTGCGCGGCTTCGAGAAATTTTCGGAAGGCCGACCCTTCCGCGAGATGCCGGGGCTTATGGCCCGCATCTGCGGCATTTGCCCGGTCAGCCATCTGGTGGCATCCGCAAAAGCCTGCGACGAAATATTGGCCGTGCGCATCCCACCGACCGCCGTGAACCTGCGCAAAATTCTCAACCTGGCCCAGATGGTTCAATCTCATGCACTGAGCGTCTTTTATCTATCCGCGCCGGACCTCATACTGGGGATGGATGCAGACCCGAACCAGCGCAATATCTTTGGCATGATGGCGGCTGACCCACAGCTGGCACGCGATGGTGTCCGTCTGCGCCAATTCGGCCAACAGGTTATCGAACGTCTCAGCGGCAAACGCATCCATCCAAACTGGGTCGTGGCCGGTGGTGTGGACGAACCTCTGAGTGAAACCGCCCGCGACCTCATCCTGGCGGACATCCCCGAAGTGAAGCGCATCGCCAGACAGACACTCGACTGGTTCATACCCTTGCTCGACCAGTTCCGTGAGGAAATCCGTGTTTTCGCCAACTTCCCAACCATGTATATGGGTATGATCAACCCGGATGGTTCGCTAGAGCACTATGATGGCATACTGCGCATCATTGACGCAGACGGCAAGCATGTGACGGATGTCGACCCGACCCGATACATGGACATCATTGGCGAAGCCGTCGAAGACCATTCTTACTTGAAATCGCCGTTTTACAAACCGCTGGGTTATCCCGCTGGCATTTATCGGGTTGGCCCACTGGCCCGCCTCAATATGGCGACTCATGCCGGAACACCATTGGCGGATGAAGCGCTCAAAGCCTATCAAACACTGGACTGGAAAGAACGCCAGAGTTCATTCTATTTCCACTATGCCCGGCTCATCGAAATCCTGTACGGCATCGAACGTATCGAAGAACTGCTGCACACACCGAACATTCTCGACAAGCGGGTGCAGGCGCTAGCAAATATCAACAGTGAAGAGGGCATTGGTATTTCGGAAGCGCCACGCGGTACACTGCTGCATCATTACCGGGCTGATGAACACGGTCTCATCACCTGGGCAAACCTGATCATTGCCACCGGTCACAACAATCTGGCGATGGACCGGGGCGTGCTGCAAACGGCCAGGCACTTTGTGCGGGGCAATACGATTCAGGAAGGGATGCTCAACCGCGTCGAAGCGGTGATCCGCACCTTTGACCCGTGCCTGAGCTGTTCCACCCATGCTGTTGGGCAGATGCCGCTGCACATCGAACTGCTTGCACCTGATGGCAGCCAACTGGACACGGTGCAGCGCGGATGAAACTCTTGATTGGGTATGGCAACACCCTGCGCCAGGACGACGGAGCTGGTTGGTTGATCGCCAGCCAGCTCGCCCCCGACTACGCGGACAGCAATGTTATGGTTCAGGCAGCGCATCAATTGATGCCAGAATACGCGGCACTCGCTGCCCAGGCTGAACAGGTAATTTTTGTCGATGCCTCCGCTACCGGCCCCGCAGGCCAGGTCCTGATCCGGCACGTCGAACCAGCCAGCAATCTATGTGATACGCATACCCTGCAACCGTCTGACATTCTCTATTTGGCACGAACGCTGTATGGCCATACGCCTCCGGCCTTGCTCGTGACGATTGCCGGCGCTGAATTCGAACTCAGCGATCAACTATCGCCAGCAGTGACCACCGCCATGCCTGCTGCTATTATTCAGATCAAAAATCTGCTGGCAACAAAGCAGCATCAGCATGCCAGCAAGGCGGCAGTTTCAGGTTCAAAATTAGTGACAAATGACAACTAAATTCAGGACATTTGTCACCATCTCAATCAATCATTCAGCCTAAAATGCAAAACCAAAGTCAACCACGTTATACTGGACTTGCATCAGGTTAAAACGATCTGAAACAATGGGTATATACTGAACTGTTAATCGGCAATTCTCTTTTGCTTTGGATACGAAATTGCATCGATCAAATCTGGGCAAACAGCAAATGAAGATCCGACAGATACCGTACGCCCTGACACTTCTTTTTGTGGTAAGTGGCGGCTTGTTCTGGTTGTTTTATCCTGCTCCGGTATCTGCGCAGTCCGAACCAGAAACGGAAATAGCCCGGCAATATGTCGGCTCCGCCGAATGCGCAGCCTGTCATCGCGACCTCGTTGACTTCCACACCAGCACGCCGCATAGTCAGGCGTTGCAGAACATTGCCGAAGACCCGACTCAGCTGCTGGCAGATTTTTCACAGGGTGAGGATATTCGTACCATCCTGCTGCCGGGTGAAGAAACGCCACGCCCGCTGACAGCAGACGACATCCGTTACGCGATTGGTTCGGGAATATACGTCCAGCGCTACCTGTATGAGATAGGCGAAAACGACTTCGTCGTGCTGCCTGTTGAATGGGACACGCAGGCGCAGGTCTGGCAGCCGTTCGTCCTGAGCGAAACATGGCCCGACACCGCGTATGATTGGGAAACACAGTGCGCCTACTGCCATACCACCAACTTCAATGCTGCGGAAGGGTTATGGGCGGAAGATGGCGTACAGTGTGAAGCCTGTCACGGCCCCGGCAGCGCCCATCTGGACGCCGGTGAAGCCACTGAGCCGATACTGACCACACGCGAACGCACAGCCCTCGAAGCATCCATCGAACTGGGTTTGGACCCGGCCATCTGTGGCCAGTGCCATAGTCAGGGCACAGAACCTGTTCATGGCTACCCCTTCCCGCAGGATTACCTACCCGGTGACGAATTGCTGAATCAAGATGTCTTCCGTCTGGTCGGTGAGCGCAGTGCAGTACACTGGTGGGAAACCGGCCAAGCGAAATCGCCCAACATGCAGTTCAATGAATGGCTGACCACCTCGCATGCCGAATCCTTCCTGACGGTCGAACAGCATCCACATTTCTCGACTGGCTGCCTGACATGCCACAACGGGACATTTTCGCGTGCGGCAAACATCGTGGCACAAATCGAGGCCAACGATGACCGCGAACAGATCGACATACTGTACGACGAGGCTGATCTCGACATTGGCAACGTCTATCAGATCGACTGGGAGACGCTGAAGTCGCTCACAATGGCGGAGCTGGAACTCCAGGAAGCATCAATCAACGCAGATCAACCGTTCCTGCCGCAAATTCTGCCCCAGCTGATTGATCGAATGCACGCCCAGAATAACCTGATTGATGGTCAGATATTGCCGCGCAGCATGGCCGACGTCGTACGCATCGGCAACGAGGGGACCAATGATGACCATACGAACCGCGCACTCGGCGTTATGTGCGCCACCTGCCATGATCCGCACAGTACCGCAGGCAACCCGGCATCCCTCGCCATCGAAGCCGACACCCTGTGCACCGGTTGTCATCGCAGCGCCGAACCGGTATACGGACTGCATCACCCGGTACAGCAGGTTTTTGAAGGCCAAACACTCATTGCTGGTGTAACCGGCATGCCCAGTACCCATTACACTGCCGAGAATGGCCCCACCTGTGCGACCTGTCATATGCCACAGGTACCCGTCGAAAATTCCACCCGCATCAGCCATACACTCGCCCCCATTCTGCCGGCGGATGCAGCCGAAATTGATGCGATTGAGGACAGCTGTGTTGGCTGTCATGGGGCACAAATCGAAGGTCAGACGATGCAGGAGCTGATAGACAGCATTCAGAATGATACCCGCGTACGCTATGAAGCGGTGCGCACGGCCATGGATGAGACCAGTCCGGCATGGATTGCACAAACCCTGCAAATCGTCGAAGGCGATGGCAGCTGGGGCATCCACAATTATGGTTACACAACTGCCCTGCTCAGCCATGCCGAACGTGAGCTTGGGCTTAAAGAGCGTGTAGCAACCGTACAACTGCCAGATGTTCCGCTCCATCCCACCCCACAGGTCCAGACCACAGCCGCGCAGATTACAAGCCGGGGCCTGACACCCCCCTCGATGGTGCTGCTGGCTGTCGCCGTCGGCATCATCCTGCTCGCAGGCTTCCTGTTTCTGGTAAGGGGGCGCAACCAATGATCAAGCGCAGCGGACAAATTCTGTATGCCATTTTCACGGCTGCAATCCTGTGTGCCGGTATGTGGTTGTTGGCATTTGCGACTCCGCCAGTGGTCGCTGCCCAGGGTGACGCCGACGTTACCGTAGATCACCCACCAACGGACAGCGACTGTCTCGTCTGCCATACCGAAAATACGTCCCAGCAGATGACACTCGCCAACGGCAGCCAACTCAGTATCGCGGTAGAACATGACGCCCTGCTGAACTCCGTACACGGCACGACTTTGGAAGATGGTCCACTTGCCTGCACAGACTGCCATGGTGAGGATATTTTCCCGCATGATGCACCGCCCGCCGCCAGTATTCGCGAGTACCGCATCACGCAGTCCAACATCTGTATCGATTGCCACCGCGAAGAAGCGGATAGTCTGGGCGATGATGTCCACTACACAGCTTTGGTGGAAGGCAACCACCGCGCCGCAACCTGTGTCGATTGTCATGGTGCGCACGACGTGCAGGGGCCGCAGCGATCTGATCTGGATATTGCGCAGGCCTGTGGTGACTGTCATCAGATCGTCTATAGCGAGTTTTCGCAAAGTGTACACGGGGAAGCCCTGACCGCTGGCGACCCTAATGTACCCACCTGCATCGACTGCCACGGCGTCCACAGCATCCAGCACCCCACAACAGCTTTGTTCCGCAACCGTTCGCCAGAGCTGTGTGCCGACTGCCATGCTGACGAACAGTTGATGGCGGAATACGACATTACAACCAACGTGTTCGACAGCTATCTGTCAGACTTTCATGGCACCACCGTCGCCTTGTTCGAGCAGGAAGCGCCCAATGTCGCCACCAACAAGGCAGTATGTTATGATTGTCATGGCGTCCATGATATTGCGCGGGCAGATGCGTCCAACAGCCATGTAATCCGCCAGAATCTGCTGAGCACCTGCCAGGAATGCCACCCCGGCGCCACTGCCGACTTCCCGGATTCCTGGATCGGACATTTCCCACCCACCCTGGAAACCCATCCGTTCCTGTTCCTTGTGAATTTGTTTTACACCATCCTGATTCCAGTGGTCGTCGGTGCATTTGTCTTGCTGGTTTTGACGGATATTTTCCGACGCATTCGGCAACGCCTTAGTGGCAACAGGCACAGGACATAAAGTATGGGCCAGACAACCACACAAACGCAGCCATATACGTACCGGCGGTTCTCGCCCGTACAGCGTTTTGAACACATGATCCTGCTGGTGACGTTCACCGGGCTGGCACTGACCGGTCTGCCACAGCGTTATGCCGACCAGATGTGGGCGCAAAGCCTGATCGGTATCATGGGCGGCATCGAGAGTATTCGCATTGTTCACCGTATTCTGGCCACCATTTTGATGGCCGAAGCGATTTTTCATGGCGGGGTCATCACCTACAAACTGTTCGTCCTGGGCAGGCGCGCCACCATGCTGCCCGGCATCCGCGACCTGCGCGATGCCATTCACTGGGTTCTGTTTAATTTAGGGCTGCGCCGCGAACACCCCCACCTGCCCCGCTATAATTTTGGCGAAAAGGCGGAATACCTGGCGGTGGTTTGGGGCACGGTCATCATGATCATCACCGGCTATATGCTGTGGAACCCCATTTCAACCACCAACCTGCTGCCCGGCGAGGTGATCCCGGCGGCACGCGCTGCCCATAGTGGCGAGGCCCTGTTGGCGGTGCTATCTATCATTGTCTGGCATATGTACAACGTCCATGTCCGCCGCTTCAACCGCAGCATGTTCACCGGCAATCTGTCGCGCGAAGCGATGCAAGAAGAACACGCCGAAGAACTGGAAGCCATTGAACGCGGCCAGGTTGAACCGGAACTGCCTGCAACCGTATTTGCCCGCCGCAAGCGCCTGTTCTGGCCATATGCCATTATCGTCACAATCATCCTTGTGAGTGGTCTTATCTTCTTCATCACCTATGAAGAAACAGCCATCGTGACACTGCCACAGCGCGAGACAGTCTTTACCGTCAACGTTAATCCCAGTGCTGGCGATGCTGACCGAGGCGAAGCAGCATGGCAGACGGCGGAATGTGCATCCTGTCATGGCCCCGAAGCCGATGGTGGCACCTCACCGATTGGCGTGTCCATCGTTGAGCGCCAGATCGGGTTGGAAGAATTCGTGCGGGCCATCCGGCTTGGCCCAGCGGAAATGCCCGGTTATTCAACTGCCAAACTATCCGATGATCAGGTTGCGGACCTGTGGGCGTGGTTTGCATCGCTGCGCGCAGAAGAAAGCGCCAGTCTGCCAACCACAACTTCAGATCACTAACTTGCCGCTGAAATCAAGTTCATCAGAGCAAAAATTAGTGATGTTTGTCAGATGGAATAATCGGTGAAATCAATCAAAATAATCGAGAGACCGCAGGCCGCTATTCCTCAATACACGACCTGGCCTGCAACAACCGCAAGTAAATTTATTTTATGGTGAAGGGAGGGTTATGAGACTGGAACGATTGTTAGTGTGGGGAGGTATCCTGTTTGTCATAGCGGGGCTGATGCTGTTTGCGACAGCGCTGCCGGCCTATGCACAGGATGACTCGCCTGAAGCGGTTGGTGTAGGCGAGCCGCCAACATTTCTCCAGGATATCTATGATGCCTGGGTTGGTTCCGCACATGCCGATGTAATGGCAGAAGCGTTTGTTCACTGGGATGCCGAAGGTGAAGTACCGACATCCTGCGCGCGCTGCCATTCAACAACCGGTTATCGGGATTTCCTCGGTGTTGATGGTTCCGACTATGGCAGCGTCGATGCGGCTGCGCCACTCGGTTCCGTCGTCAACTGTGATGCCTGCCACAATGCCGTCGCATCACATCTCACGTCTGTGACATTCCCCTCTGGCGCCGAGGTAACCAACCTCGACGCGTCGACACGCTGTATGGTGTGTCATCAGGGGCGTGCCTCCTCGGTTTCGGTCTATGCGGCCATCGAAGAAGCCGGGTTGGGTGATGATGTCAACGCGATCAGCGCGGATCTGTCGTTCATCAACATACACTACTATGCGGCAGCGGCCTCTCTCTTTGGGTCGGAAGTCCATGGTGGCTATGAATTTGAAGGCCAGAACTACCAGATGCGCTTCGAGCATGTCGAAGGCATCGAGACCTGTGCAGACTGCCACAACCCGCACACGCTGGAAGTGCAGGTTGAAACGTGCAGCACCTGCCACGAAGACGTATCGGACGCAGGCGACCTGCGCGACATTCGTATGGCGGGCTCGATGATCGACTATGATGGCGATGGCAACGTTCGTGAAGGTATTGCCGAAGAAATCGAAACCCTTCAGGAAATTCTTTACGAGAGAATCCAGACCTATGCCAGTGAAGTTGTCGGGACGTCTATCGTCTACGACGAGCACAGCTATCCATACCTCTTCATCGATACCAACGAAAATGGTGAGGCTGATGAAGACGAGGTCAACCGCGATAACGCCTATGCCTCGTTTACGCCGCTGCTGCTCAAGGCGACCTACAACTATCAGGTATCGCTGAAGGACCCCGGCAATTTCGCGCATAACGCCAAATATCACATCGAACTGCTGTACGACTCGATCAGTTTCCTCAGTCAGGAAATCGGCGAAGATGAAGCGGACGTTGTGATGCAGCTGCGCCGCGACGATGCCGGCCACTTTGACTCCACTGCCGAGGCATTCCGCCACTGGGATGTGGATGGCGAGGTGAGCGCAACCTGCACCAAATGTCATACAGCTGAAGGGCTGCCGTTCTTCCTTGAGCACGATACGCTGATCGCCCGCGAACCTTCGGATTCGCTGAACTGCGCAACCTGCCATGAGGGCGTCCAGACGGGCGAATTCCTGGTACGGGAGCTAAACGAAGTCACCTTCCCCAGCGGCGCGGTAATCTCTTTCGACGAGGGCGCACCCAGCAACCTGTGCCTGAACTGTCATCAGGGTCGCGAATCAACAGTCAGTGTCAATGCCGCCATCGAACGAGCAGCAGTCGGGCCAGATGAAGTTTCGGAAGCACTCAACTTCCGCAATCCGCATTACTTTGCGGCTGGCGCAACGCTGTTCGGTACGGAGGCGATGGGCGCCTACGAGTTCGCAGATCGTGAATACAGTGGTCAGAACGAGCATGTTCGTCGTTTCGATGAATGCAACGACTGCCATCAGGAACACACGCTGGAAATTCGTTTCGAAGACTGTGCCGATTGCCATGAAAACGTGGACATTGAGTCCGCAGCCGATGTTCACCTGATCCGAGCGGACGAGGACCTGCTCGATGACGATCCGGTAGACTATGATGGCGACGGCGATGTCGAAGAACCGATTGCCGCCGAGATCGAAGCGCTCCATACCGACCTGCTGGCGACGATCCAGAGCTATGCAGCAAATACCATCGGTACGCCGATCATCTATGCGCCGGCCAGCTACCCGTACTGGTTTGTTGACGGCAACGGCAATGGCGAAGTCGATGAAGGCGAAGTCAGCGGCGACACGCGTTATGCAGAATGGACCCCGAATCTCCTTCGGGCGGCCTATAACTATCAGTATGTCGCCAAAGACCCGGGGGCATTCGCCCACAATCCGCGCTACATCATCCAGGTGCTGTACGACAGCCTGGAATCGATGGGCGGTGAAGAAGCGGTAGCCAACTATGCAAGGGCAGAAATCCTCGACTGACCTTCGCTAGTCTGGATACATGCAGTACAGCCATAGAAACGGTCGGTTACAGGTTAACTGGCCGTTTTCATTTCTACAGTTTCCGCCTTGCCAGGCAAGGACCCGCGCAACCGGGAGCTTTGTGAGGCACAGTCCCATACGTCTGTCATATGGCGGCAACCAGCCCCCGGCTACAATGGAAGTTATAAGAACCTGGTATTGTGGCAAATCGCTCCATGTCATCGTTCTGGCAAAATGCTTTCGTCGTCGTTTACTTCTTCTATGGGCTGGCTTTCTATTCCATGGGGCTGGCGCTGCTGGTCGAATCCGGGCGTGCTTCGGAATTAGGGTTTGCACGCTCCTTGCGCTTGCTGGCAGGTTTTGGCCTGCTGCACGGGATCCATGAATGGCTCGACATGTTGGAACAAGGGATGGGTGTCTGCTATCAGATTCCCCTGCCGGTTTGCATGTGCTGGTTTCGGCTGGCGCTGCTGGTGGCGTCATTTATCGCCTTAATCGCATTCGGTGAACATCTGCTGGCCCGTGAGCAAGGCCGCAATATGCCAACTTGGCGGCTAACCTTGACCGCGGTCGTTTGGTTCGCGCTTTCTTCAGTCGCCGTACAAGTGATTTACCGCCTTGAAGAAGATCAATGGATCAACGTGATGGATGTGCTGGCCCGCTACAATATTGGAATCCCCGGTAGCGCACTGGCTTTCTGGGCGCTCTGGCGACAGCGCGAAACATTCCGCCAGCAAGGGATGGGCCAGTTTGGGCGGCACCTGACGATCGCCGCCAGTGCGCTGGCGCTCTATGGCATTGTCGGTCAGTTTATCACCAGACCCAGTTTTATTTTTCCGGCAAACATTCTGAACACGAACGTTTTCCTGCAAGTGACAGGCTTCCCCATTCAGTTGTTCCGCGCTGTGATGGCGACGATTCTGGCCATCGAAATGATCCGTGTCCTGCGCGCGCTGGAAGTCGAAAACGAAGTGCGGCTGCAAACAGCGGAACAGGCCAGATACGAAGCCGACCGCCTGCGTCATGCTGAACTAGCCAAGCTGAACCAGGAGCTGCAACTGGCCAATGAAGAAACCGCCCGACTGCTGGAGGAAGTCCGCCACAGCGACCATCTGCGCGGTGAACTGATCCAGAACATCACAGCCGCACAGGAAGCCGAACGACAGCGCATTGCCCGTGAGCTGCACGACGAAACCGGACAATCGCTGACCGGGCTGGCACTGGGGCTGCGAGGTCTGTCGGCGCAGGTACAGGCCAATCCTGACGCGGTAAAAGAACGCCTGCCCATACTCGAAGCGATGGCAACCGCAGGCCTCAGCCAGTTACGAATGCTTATCAATGATCTGCGTCCGCCGCAGCTCGACGACCTGGGCCTGGCCGCCGGGTTGCGCTGGTTAACCGAGCGTTTTAATGAGCAGAACCGCACCAAAGCAGACCTGACAATCAAGGGTGAAGTGCATCCGCTGGCCCCAGAGATTGAAACCACCCTCTTTCGCATTGCTCAGGAAGGGCTGAACAATATTGCCAAACACGCCAGAGCCAGCCATGCGACAATTGTTCTGGATTACGACGATGGCCCATCGCTCACCGTGCGTGATGACGGCGTGGGTTATGACCCTCCCGTTATCTTCAACAATCGGAAGCCGCGTACCGCATGGGGTTTGATGGGTATGCAGGAACGTGCCAATTTGATCAATGCCACCTTGATTCTGGACTCACATCCTGGGGTGGGCACCCATCTGCAAGTACGGCTTGCACCTGATGAGGAGACTTGAAATGACCATCCGCGTCCTGATCGTTGATGACCACGCCGTTGTCAGAGCCGGTATTCAGATGATGCTGGAAAGCGATCCCACCTTTAAAATTGTTGGTCAGGGCGAAACCGGTCATGAAGCCATTCGGCTGACGAAGCAGCACAAGCCTGACATCATCCTGATGGATATCACCATGCCGCAGATGGATGGGATCGAAGCGACCCAGGAAATCAGAAAACTGCCGAATCCACCGCCGGTACTGGCGCTGACGATCCATGAAGGCAAAGACTATTTCTTTCACATGATCCGCGCTGGCGCATCTGGCTATGTACCCAAGCGCGCTGCCCCGCAAGACCTGCTGCAAGCCGTGCGGGTCGTAGCCGCTGGCAACGTCTATCTGGACCCGGCCATCGCCAAGGAGCTGGTGTCCGACTATCTCAGGCAGGTGCAGCAAGGCTCAGAACTGAACAGCTACGGAGTCCTGACTGATCGCGAACGCGAGGTGTTGACACTCATTGCTGAAGATGCGACCAACCAGGCGATTGCCAATGAACTGGAAATTTCGGTGAACACGGTCGAGCGCCATCGTGAAAATATCATGCGCAAGCTGAATCTGCATACCCGCACCGAACTGGTGAAGTACGCAATCCGCAAAGGCCTGATCTCGCTGGACGACTAATCGTTGACGCGGCTGGTAACCGGCCCTCACATCAACGTAATCCCCTGAACCCAGCGCATCAGTTCTAGCGGCTTGATGCCCCTTGAACGCGTCACCGTCATGCAGCCCGTTATCACGTTGGACATGTCAATCTCATCCTGGGCCGAAATAATAATAATGGGAATGTCTTGCCAATCTGCCGAAGCACGCAGCCGCTCGACCAGTTCAAAACCATCCCAGTTCGGCATTTGCAGATCCAGCAGAATCAGGTCCGGACGGCGCTGCGACATCACCATCACAGCCTCGCGCCCGTTGTACGCCCGGTCAATCTGGTAATGCTTCAGCGGCGTATCCAGCATCCGTTCGATCATTCGCACAAAATCCGCATCATCATCCACGATCAGCACACGCTTAAAAGGAATATCAAGCTGGCGCAGCGTGGTCCACAAACTTTCACGCGATACAGGCTTGGTTAAGTAGCCCTCGACGTCAAGATGCTGGCGCAGCAATGTTTCACCCGGCAGTGGGCACATGATCAACAGGCTTTGCGCAAGATGATCGGTATCCGCAAGCGCATCAACCTCTATCTGAACGGTCGCCGTATCTACCAGAACCGTTTGCGGGACAAGCTGACTGATGGCACTATGCGCACGCTCCAGATCCTGTGCCACGACCGTCCGGCATCGCTCCAGATGCCGCCCTAGCAACCCCGCTGCGGATGGGTTGCGGGTGATGATCAGCATAACATTTTCATCACTGACTTGCAGCGGTCGCACCCCAGGCTTCGCGTCATGTGTTGGGTCGACGCCGTTTTGCGGGCGCATGGGAATACGAAAATAAAAACAACTGCCCTCCCCCGGCTGGCTCTCCACGTCGAGATGACCGCCGTGCATCTTTACAAGTTGCCTGCTGATCGGCAACCCCAGCCCGGCCCCGCCCACGCGCCGCCGCATCGGATTTTCAAGCTGGCAAAATGGCTCGAATATGCGGGGAATATCACTGGCTTCAATCCCAATCCCCGTGTCCGCCACCTGAAACTGAATGCAATCCGCCTGCTGTCGAACCCGCAGCGTGATGCTGCCCACGTCTGTAAAACGCACGGCATTGCTCAGCAGGTTATAGATCACCTGCTTGATGCGAATCGAGTCCAGCCATACGTCCGGAAGATCATCTTCAATGTCGACACCAAAGCTCAACCCATGTGATTCGACCATGCTCCGCGCCATATTCACAACTTCATCCAGGAAAACGTCAAGTACGTGCTGTTCGATCTGAAGGGTCATCTGTGCCGCTTCGATCCGCGCCAGATCGAGCACATCGTTTACCAGATTTTGCAGGTGATTGGCGTTGCGGTAGACAATGCTCAGGTCTCGCAGATAGGCCGCTGGCATGGGCTGCCCATAATATTCCGGTGACTGAATCATGGTTTCGGAAAACCCAACGATCAGATTCAGCGGCGTGCGCAGTTCATGGCTGATCGTCTGGGCAAACTGCTGTTTCAACTGACGTGCTTCCTCAGCGCGTTTCTGTGCGAGCGACAACGCATAATTCATTCGACGCAGGTTATGCGCTGCGACATCCAGACTCTTGAGGGCCTGCTCCAGCTCGGCTTTACGTTCCCGGGCGACATTCTGATTCTGGCGCGCCGTCTCGAAACCATCCAGCGCCCACCACAACGCCGTGTAAAGGTTGCGCGTAGAGATAATTACCGCAACGGCGATTACGCTCAGGATACTGGTCGGCGTTACGAAATGTTCCCAGGGCAGTCCCATCCATGACGGGGCCACCAGCAGGCAAAAGCCGATGACAATGCCGGTTGTGACCATGACTGCACGCTGGCCCAACAGCACACTGGCAAAAATCACTGGCACCACAAAGAGATGTAACGCATCCGTAGACTTGAAGATTGCCACGACGCCCATAATGTACAGAACGGCGCCCAATGTGTGAACAACCGCCGCCAGAATCACATCACGCGTGATTAAAAAATAGCTGATCGCGCTGATCAGCAGCAGGAAAAAACTGATGAAGCGCATCTGAAAGCGCAGCGCCGCCTGATCACCCAGCGGCCACAACGCCCATGTCAGTGTGAGCCAGCCGCAAATGGCCGTTATCCAGACAATTTTGTGCAGCGCCCCGATACGCAGCTCGATCAAACTATCCCATATTCGGTTTTGATCTGTTTTAAGAAAGAACATCATTCGTGTTCCAGGGTATCTAGCACAGCCAGCAGGCCAGCCTCGGTCACAGGTTTTTCAAGAAATGCCGTCGCACCCAGTGTGAGCGCCAGTTCGCGCTGCTTGAGGACACTACAAATCAGGATTGGAATATGCCCGGTTGCCGGATTGGTTGATAAGCTGCGCAACACTTCCCACCCATCCTGATCCGGCATCATCAGATCGAGGATTACCAGCGACGGTTGCAGTTGAATCGCCATCTCGATTGCCACTTCGCCGCTGTTGGCGCGCAGCACCTGATAATGATTGGCGGTCAGGTAGCGATCATAAAGCGCCAGCATATCTTCATTATCATCCACCACCAGCACCGAAGCACGCTGATCACCGGGCAGCTTCAGGCGAAAGCCCACCACCTGCCTGTCAGCCTCTAGCGCGCCTAAACCGGCCTTTCTCAGATGAAGCATTTTCTGAAATGGTTCGATTCTCCCGGCAACCAGATCAGGGCTTAACGCAAGGTCTGGTTCAGCCCGAATATCCAGATGGATTTCACCGTTTGTCATGGTTGCCTGAAGGGCCAATCGGGTCTGATTCAAGTCTTCGATCAGAAAACCGAGCACCCCTAACAGCACCTGGCGCAGCAGGTTATGGCCGATGATCACCAGCGGTATGCTGTGCGGAATTTGAACGTCGAGCTGAATGTGTCGTTCTGCCAGCGTCACACTCAGCAGCGAAACCACCCCTTCGACCACCTGGTTCAGGTTCGCATAGGCTTCGTGCCGGTCAATCCGGTCAATCTCATCCTGAAGCAAGGTGCGCGTTGCCTCGTCGCCCTTTTCCTGATAGCTGTTCCATAAAATGCTGGCGATCGCTTCAATGGCTGCCCCGTGTTCCCGGTAATATTGCCGGCGGCTCACCGCCAGTTGATCGGCCACCTGCTGCGGCTCCAAACCGTCCACATAGCGCAGCATCATCAACTGGTGACGCCGCCACGCTTTCGAATACGGTGGGGCATGGGGCCCGGGGTACAATTCCTTGATCAGATCAAGCAGCAGATTATGTAACTGCCAGCCACGTTCTTTGTCGCTGGCGGCTGTTTCCGGGTCCAGAGCACCCGTGAGGGGGTGTTTTCGCAGATAGACAAAATCATAAAGATGCTGGTAAGCACTGGAAGCAAGCTCGATAAACTCTTCTAAGGAGAACATTGATTATCTGGCACAGTCTGGCACACAATCGACACAAATCCTATTGATGGGCGTTCAACCCGAAATTAACATAGATTTTAACGAAAGTCCGTCCCGGCACAAAGGGACGCTAGAATACTTTTTATAAAGGAGTTTCAGATGCGATCAAGAAACCAACGGTTTCTATTGTTTATTCTGGTAGGACTATTGATTTTGCCCGTCCTTCCGATCACCTCTGCTCAGGAACCAACGACCATCACCTGGCTGACACTTTCTGAATGGGGCGGCAATGTTGAAGACGTGGTCGCAGCCTTTGAGGCAGACCACCCCGAAATTAATGTCGAACTCGAGCAGGTGCCATTTAACGCCCTCTTTGAGCAGATTCAGGTCCGCTTTGGGGCCGGCAGCACAGAACCGGATGTAATCTCGGTGGATGTTCCGCTGGTAGCAGGCTATGCCGTCCGCAACTGGCTGCTGCCGCTGGATGATGCCTTCACCGAAGAAGAACGTGCGGACTGGCTGAATGCCGCCGTTGAAGCGGGTTCATATAATGGTGAACTGCTCGCCGCGCCGATCAGCACGTCCACGCAGCTGCTGTTTTACAATGCCGACATTTTTGAACAGGCCGGTGTCACACCCCCTGCCGAAGATGAACGCTGGACTATGGAACAGATTGCCGAAGTTGCCCCGCAGCTGACCATCGACGAAGACAGCGACGGAACCACCGATACCTGGGGGTTCACGTGGGAGCAGACCAACCGCATTTACCAGTTGCAGCCCTTGCCTGTTGGGTTGGGGGGCACGGCCATTGGTGAAGACGGTCTGACAGTCGATGGCGTCATCAACTCGCAGGCATGGATTGATGCTTTCACGTACTATTCAAGTATCTTCAACGAACTGAATGTCGCCCCCAAAGACGATACCATTACCGCACAGGATCTGTTCGTCACTGGTAAGCTGGCGCTCATGATCGGGGGGCCCTGGAACATCAATACGCTCATCCGTGAAGAAGTCGATTTCAATTGGGGCGTCTCGCTGCACCCCTACTTCGCCGACGGTGAAGTGGTCACCCCAACCGGCAGCTGGCACATTGGCGTGAACAAAAACACCGAAAAAGCTGAAGCGGCCAAGACGTTCGTCCACTGGATCAGCACGGGTAAAGGTGCCGAGACCTGGTGGCGTCAGGGCAGCGGCGACTTCCCTGCTCAGCAATCCGTACTGGCGTTGTTTGCTACCGACGAAGAATTCGAAGAATTACCGCAGTCCTTCTTCCGTATCGCGGCAGAAGAAGCAACCGTCAATCCGGTTCCGCGTCCTGTAACACCGGGGTATCTGGAATATGAACAAATCCTCCAGAATACCTTCCAGGACATCCGTAACGGTGCCAATGTGGAAGAAGCGCTCAACCTCGCCGTCTCGCGCATTGAGAGTGAAATGGCGAAATATCGCCGGTAATCCGGTTGACTGAATACCTTGATCAGGGCTGCACGCGCGTTTGCAGCCCTGACCTCTGTTAAAAAAGCTTTTCAGGACACACTTATGGCTGCTCGTGAACGATTGATCCCCTACCTGTTTTTATTGCCTGCGCTGGGTTTACTGGTTGTTTTCAACCTGTTCCCGACCATTGCGACATTGAACGAAAGCCTTCACGCCAATTCGATCATGAGCGGGGGGCGCATCTTTGTCGGTCTGGAAAATTTCCAGCGCATCTTCAACGATCCCGTCTTCTGGAAATCAGTCGAAGTCACACTTGTCTTCAGCCTGCTGGTGAACCCCATTCAAGTCGTGATGGCGCTGGCGCTGGCCATACTCGGCAATCAAAAAGTGCGCGGGATCGCGATTTTCCGCAGCATCTATTTGCTTCCGGTCGCTGTCTCGATCAACGTGACGACCATCGTCTGGGGGCTTATGCTGGATAGCAATGCCGGTCTCGTCAACGGGATGCTGGCGCAGCTCGGCATTGCCAAACAACCCTTTCTGACCTCCCCGACCCACGCCCTCTGGTCCGTCATTATTCTGGCAACCTGGAAAGGCGTTCCGCTGTGGGCCCTTTTCTTTCTGGCAGGCTTGCAGGGAATCTCTGAATCCGTCATCGAGGCGGCCAAAATCGATGGTGCGAACCGCTGGCAGATATTCCGCCACATCACCTTTCCGCTGCTGCGCAGTGTGATGGTGTTTGTCCTGGTGGCCGATACCGTCGCCAATTTCCTGCTGTTTGCCCCCATCCTGCTCCTCACACAGGGCGGACCCCAGCTCAGCACCAACCTGATCATGTACGAAACTTACCGGCGCGGCTTCGTCTATGGCGACCTCGGCGCATCGTCGGCCATGCTGTGGGTCATGCTGCTGTTTGTGTTTGTCATCATCGGGGTCGAATTCACCCTGTTGCGAAGTCGAGACTGAGGGAAGATAGATTCCAATGACCGATTATACCGATGCCGTTGCCGCCAACACCCAGGCCAGTCCGCTCGCACAGCGTCGCAACTATGCGGCACTGCTGGAACGCATTCTTGTCTATAGCCTGCTTATTACCGTCGCTGTTGTCATCGTTGTCCCCTTGTTATGGGCTTTCGCCGCATCCTTCACCCCGAACGAAAAGGTATTTGAATACGCCTATCCATTTTCGTGGCGGGCGTTTCTGCCCGTTGATTTCACGCTGGAAGCCTACGAAAACATCTTTGCGCGGGGTTTTGGCCGGGCACTGGTAAACACCTTTGTGCTGGGCAGTGTGACCGTTGTCTTTGGGGGCACGATCAACGCGATGGCCGGTTTTGCTTTCGCGCGCTTCAACTTCCGGGGCAAACGGCTCATCTTCATTTTTATCATCTTGCTGACGTTTCTGGTGCCGGTGGACCTGACCGCTATTCCCCGTTTCATTCTGGTGAATGACCTGGGCTGGATTAATACCTGGCAGGCATTGATTGTGCCCGGCCTTGCCAACAGCCTGGTGATCTTTCTGTTCCGGCAGTTTTTTGAGGAAATCCCGCAGGACCTGATCGACGCCGCCCGGGTGGATGGCGCATCCTGGCCACGGCTGTTCTTCAACGTTATACTGCCCCTCTCAAAACCCGTCCTGATTACAGCGGCTTTATTAATCTTCCTGTCGCAGTGGGATGCCTTCTTCTGGCCCCTGCTGGTGGCACCCCGGCAAGAGCTGCGGCTGGTGCAGGTCGAAATTTCCAACGCCGTTGGCCAGTTTCAGACACTATGGAATGAATTGCTGGCGGGTTCGATGCTGGCGGCTATTGTCCCCATTCTGGTGCTTATGCCGTTTCAGCGCTATTACATTCAGGCCATTACCAGCAGCGGCCTGAAAGACTGAGCACACAAGGAGTACAACATGCCCGTACGAGTCATACTGGATACGGATATTGGTACCGATGTTGATGACTGGATCGCATTGGCTTTAGTCCTCAGTTCGTCCGAATTAACCCTTGAAGGCGTCACCTGCGTTTATGCGGATGTGGCTATACGCGCCCGTATGGTCCTGAAGCTGATGCAGCTGCGCGGCTATACCGGCGGCGCACCCGTAATGGAGGGCGTCCGCGACCCGCTGCTCAAGCTGGACCCGCTTTTCTGGATGGGCCATGAAGGCAAAGGCTTGCTGGAACCGGAAGATTCCGCCCTGGAGCCTGCGCCTGAACACGCCGTCGATTACATCGTTCGCACGGTGATGGCGAATCCCGGTCAGATTCATCTGGTGTGTATCGGCCCGCTCACCAACGCGGCGCTGGCCTTTCTTCGTGAGCCCAAACTCGCCGAAAACCTGGCGCACCTGACAATCATGGGGGGTGTGCTGCGCAGTACAGCCGACCCGCTGATGCCGATCGCCGAGCACAATATCCGCTGCGACCCGGAAGCCGCCCATGTGGTGTTCAGCTCCGGCGCACCGATCACGCTTGTGCCGCTGGACGTAACAACGCGCGTGAAAATCACCACAGATGATGTCAAACGCCTGCGCGAACGAGGCACCCCGTATCATCAAGCCATTGCACAGCAGATCGACGTCTGGCTGGAGCAAATGGCCCAGTGGTTCGGCCAAAAGCGTGACTACACCCACATGCACGATCCGCTGGCGGTCGCCACCCTCATTCAGCCTGACCTTGTGACACTCACCCCGGTAAACCTGACGGTGGAGCTGGCCGGGACGCATTCCCGTGCCGCAACCCTGATGCGCGCGCCTTCCGAAAAACTGCCGGTCAATGTCCATGCCGCACTTGATGTTGATGTCGACCGGTTCGAGAGCCTGCTGATGGAGCGGCTGCTGCGGTAGCGCATCAAGTAAAACATTCATTCTTAAGATTATCTGGAGAATATACGTGGACTTTCCCAAGATTTCTGAAGCCACTCGCCTTGAACGGCTCTCACCAGCAAAAGGCCGCCTCCGTATGGTGCTGGATACGGACACCTACAATGAAATCGACGACCAGTTTGCCGTCGTTCATGCGCTGCTGTCACCAGAGCGGCTCAAGGTCGAAGCACTCTACGCCGCGCCATTTTTCAATAAGCGGTCGAACGGGCCGGCAGATGGCATGGAAAAAAGCTATGAAGAGCTTTTGCGGCTGCTCGACCGGTTAAACGTCGAGTCGGATGGTTACGTCTTTCGCGGGTCAACCGGCTACCTTCAGGATTATGAGTCACCCTATCGCAGCGCGGCGGCCCTTGATCTGGTCGAGCGCGCCATGCAATCAGAGGATGAGGTGCTGTACGTCGTGGCGATTGGCGCCATCACCAATGTGGCATCGGCCATTTTAATTGAACCGGAAATCATCAACCGCATTGTGGTGGTCTGGCTGGGCGGACATGCGCTGCACTGGCCGCACACCCGCGAATTTAACCTGATGCAGGATGTTCTGTCTGCCCGGCTGATCTTTGATTGCGGCGTGCCGCTGGTGCACATCCCTTGCAATGGCGTCACCACCCACCTGCGCACCACAGTTTCCGAGATTGAACAGTATGTTCAGAACCAGGGGGAGATTGGGCGCTACCTCGCGGAAACATTCAAGGGGTATCATGATGACCATTTCGCGTGGTCAAAAGAGGTCTGGGACGTGGTGGCGATTGCCTATCTTATCAACGAATCCTGGGCACCATCCAACCTGATCCACAGCCCCATCCTCACCGACCAGGTGACGTGGAGTCTTGATCAATCCCGGCATTTGATTCGCAGCGCCTACTATCTCCACCGTGATCCCATTTTCCGTGATTTGTTTACCAAACTGGAAGCATGGGCGAACGGTCAAATTACCATTCAGCGTTAATCAGGTTACTGGCATAGCGACACAAAGCCGTATACAGATCCCTATCAGGGCAAGTCAAAGGCTTCTTCCAGATCATGGATCTCAGCATCGCCAATGGGCACCAGGGGGCCGAGTACAGCCGTATCAATCAACGACCGTGCGCTGTACTCCGCTACCTCCAGCCGATCAAAGGCATTGAGTATATCTGTCCCCACCGTCAGCACACAGTCATTCTGTACCAATACCACCGGTGTCTTCAGCGAGACCATTTCAGCGACTTTTTCCGGTTGGGTATACAACATCTTAAACGGCACTAAGGGAATATCGCGCAGCAGAATAAAACTTTCGGGTATGGTCCGCGAGTGAAAAGGCACGCTCGTGATGGCGTAGGCGGTGGCGCTGGGGCATTGCGCCGTCATGACACAATGGATGTCCGGGTGTATGGCATAGATTGCTTCGTGCAGCCCGACAGACCGGCTGGGCAGCTTGCCTGCTTCGCGTACACCCTGACGAATCAGCACGATGTCTTCCACAGTAATTGTGCGCCGGTCAACGCCCGTCGGTGTAATCAGAAAACTATCCTCGTCCAGCCGGGCCGAAACCACCCCTTCCGTACTGATCATCAGATGCCGGTCATATGCCCGTACCACCAGCTCCACGATTTGCTGGCGCAGTTCTCGTTCGCGGCTGCTGTGGGTAGTAGGGACAAATTCCGGCAGGAAATTGCGCCGGTGATCAAAGAGGTTGAGCGCGGCCTCCGAGAGTAAGTTGACATCACCCAAGCCCTGCGCGCGAATAAGGGTTCGGGCACAAAAATCCAGTGTCTCCAGGCGATGGAATGCCTCAAGCAACGTGGCACCGGCTGCCGCCATACCGTGATTTTCCAGAATGACGATGTTGTAGCCTTCGGCGAACGTCGCCGCGATGGTTTCGCCCAACTGCTCGCTGCCGGGGAGCGCATAAGGTGCATAGCCGACCGGTCCGCACAGCCGGTTTGCCTGCGGGATAATCCGCGTATCCGGCACTTTACGCACAATACTGAAGGATACCAACGCAGGCGGATGCGCATGAACAATCGCGTTCAGGTCCGGGCGCAGGTTGTAGATGGCCCGATGAAAAGGAAATTCAGAAGACGGTTTGTGTGGCCCGTTGATGGTTCCATCGGCTCTCAGGCACATCATGTCCCTGGCTGTCAGCTTGCCCTTGTCGATACCTGATGGTGTAATCCAGATATCGCCATTTTCATCCTTAATGGATAAGTTGCCCCCGCTGAGTGTGGTCATCCCGTTGTGATAAATGCGATTCATGATGGCAACCAACTGATCGCGCGGGTGAAGAAGTTGAAAGTTCATAGGGTTTTGCCGATGCCTTGCCAGCTGGAACCTCAGACAATAGATGTCCAATTATACCAGCGAGGCATTTCGCCACATACAAAGATCGCGGAGAGGTTACAGATGTAACCGTCTCCCCATGCAATCCTATCGCGCAAGCGAAGCCAACCGGCCAGCAAGGTCTTATCGGCCAGTAAAATTGACTATTGAAGGACCTGCTCCGCCGCGCGGACAATATCAGCAGGCATCAACCCGTATTTCTCCAACACATCATCTGGCGCACCGGACTCCGCATACTGATCGTCGACGCCTACAAAGCCCATACGAACCGGATAACGCGCTGCAACAACCTGTGCTACTGCCGCACCCAGGCCACCCGCCAGGAGATGTTCCTCCGCCGTGACAATCGCCCCGGTTTCACGAGCCGCCTGCTCGACAGCCTGTTCATCTAACGGCTTGATGGTGTGCATATCCAGCACTCGTGCCTCGATGCCCTTTTCGCTCAGTTCGTGTGCGGCTTCCAGCGCAGCCGCGACCATCAACCCACAGGCGATAATCGTCAGATCACCACCATCGCGCAGCTGGTTCGCTTTGCCAATCGTGAAGTCTGCGCCGTTCGTATAAATCCTGGGAACCTCCGGGCGGCCTGTACGCAGATAAACCGGTCCCGGATGGTCAAACATCACCCGTGTCGCCGCGCGGGCAGACTGCTCATCGGCTGGGACGAGCACGGTAAAATTCGGCAGCGAACAGGCCAGGGCAATATCCTCAATCGCCATCTGGCTGGGGCCATCCTCGCCAATACTGATGCCGCTGTGCGAGCCGACAAGCTTGACATTGGCCTGCGGATAGGCGATCCCCATCCGAATCTGATCATACGCATTACACAACAGGAAGCAGGCAAAACTCGCAGCCAGCACATCCTTACCACTGGCTGCCAGCCCGCTGGCAACGCCGATCAGGTTACTTTCCGCAATGCCGACGTTAAAAAACCGGTCGGGGTATGCATCAGCAAAAAACTTTGTCCGCGTCGAATCATGGACGTCGCCATCAACCACCACAATATTTGTGTTTTTCTGGCCCAATGATTGCAGCGCTTCACCAAACGCATTCCGCACGGATAGGCCATACGCTAATCCAATACTTTTACCGATATTCATTCGCCTATGCCTCCTGCCTTTGCTGATACCGACGATCCAGTTCTTCCAATGCGATCCGAGCTTCGTTCTCATCGAGCGGTTTCCCATGCTTGCGGCTGGTTTCATCCGCTTCGAATGGCGAAAGCCCTTTGCCCTTCAGGGTGTGAGCGATCAGAATCTGTGGCTGATCGGCGATACCTTTGGCGATTTCGAAACCTTCCATAATCATTTCCAGATCATGTCCATCAATTTCGTGTGTGTGCCAGCCAAATGCGCGCCATTTATCGACAACAGGGGCCAGCGCAGGCATCACTTTGGCAACGGGGCCCGTTTGCTGAAACTTGTTGTAGTCGAGGATGACGGTGAGGTTATTCACCTGATATTTGGATGCAGCCAGAGCCGCCTCCCAGATCTGCCCCTCATCCGATTCGCCATCGCCAATCAGGACATACACGCGGTAGTCACGTCCATCCACGCGGGCGGCCAGTGCATGACCCAGACCAATGGAAATACCCTGCCCCAATGATCCGGTCGAGGCTTCGACACCCGCCAGTGCGCGCATGTTCGGGTGTCCTTCGAGCGGGCTGCCCATTTGCCGCAGCGTTGGCAGCAGCGCCGGGTCAAAAAAACCGGCTTCGGCCAATGACACGTAGAGGCCAGGGGCACCATGCCCTTTACTCAGAATAAACCGGTCGCGATCCGGCCAGGTAGGTTGTTCCGGGGTATAGCGCATCACCCCGCCAAAGTACAGGCAGGTCAAAATATCGATCATGGACAAGGAACTTGATGGATGACCAGAGCCAGCTTTCGTCGTAATTTCGATAATCTGCCGACTCAGCCTGTGGCTCACATCCTGCAATTCCTCCAGAGAACGTCGCCGCTGTTCATGTAATTCATGCATAAGGATGCCTCCCTCATCGACTCGCTGTGGGGTGACTCGAGCTTAACAGCAGGCTGTAAGCGATACATGGGTAGGCCGGGTGAACCTGCAATGGGGCATTTGACCAACATGGTCCACACGCAGTTATATTCGTAAAAGACCTGATCACGTTGAGACCCGTGTGACAAACTTAGCTTCAGGGCGGCAACGAATAGTAAGCGTTACCGGCACGGCTGCCCGGAACACTGCATCAGGACCGGACTCGCAAACAGGTCTGCCAGTGCCCAGTAAGCCGGTTTGGGCACGTAGTTTGCGTCAAAAAGCAGCGGCGTGTCCGGTCGTCCGGCGCGGGCATAATTGCTATCGCTAAAGCCCCAGGTCACAAAGGCGGTGCATGCCGGGTGCTGGATACAGACTTCAGCGATTGAACGATAGGTTTGGGCCTGCAATTGAAGCTGCGTATCCAGATCGCCCATTTCATCATTGAGCCGAACATCCATCTCGGTGACGTGAATCTCTAGTCCGAGCTGTGCCAGACGATCCATATTACGCCGCACATCTTCCGGGTCCGGTGTATCGCCGATGGTGGTGTGCATCTGCAAACCAATCCCATGAACCGGAACACGCTTCGCCAGCAGCGACTCCATCAGCCGGTACACGCCTTCCGATTTTACTCCCAACCCATCTGCGCCAAAATCATTGTAGAACAAGCGCGCCTCCGGGTCCGCCGCTGCTGCCCAGCGAAACGCATATTCAATATATTCCGGGCCAATCGTCTGGAGAAATATGCTCTGTCGCAAACTCCCGTCGCCCTCGACCGCCTCATTCACCACATCCCAGGCATCCACCCGGCCACGATAGCGGCTGACGACAGTGGTGACATGTTCCTCCATGATGGTCAGCAGTTCTTCTCGTGTATAGGTACCATTTGATAACCAGTCGGGCAATTGTTGATGCCAGATCAGGGTATGCCCACGCACGTCCATCCCGTTCATCTCAGCAAAATCGACCAGAAAATCAGTATCTTCAAAACGATAGCTATCTTCAGTGGGTCGCATCAACCCCATCTTGAACGCGTTTTCCGTTGCCAGCATATTGAAGTCACGCGCCAGAATTTCCGCATACATCGGGTCCGTGCGGATTGGGTTCGGTTCGGCGGCAGTGCCAATAGAGACCATCTGCGCCCCTAATGTATCGCGCAATCCTTTTGCCTCTTGATCCGCATCATCTGCACGAATACCGATCACCAGGGGAGCGAGCAATAAATACATGGTCATCACAAACAATTTCATAATCGTCTCGTGCCCCCTCTTTGACTTCGTTTTTCCAGATGCCGTAACTGAGGTCGTGCTGTAGTTCATTCTAGCCGAAATTCGACAGCGCTCTATGCGCCAGTTGGTCTGTTCATGACCGATACGTGCGCGCAAAGGGTCTATTAACAGCTACGAGACAGTCTCATATAAAGACTCGTCATGTGGCCTATTCCCTATTCAGTCAGCTTCATTTACATTTTTCACAGTCGTGCAATTCTTCAGCAATCGACAACTAAAAATTAATGGAAAAGCTTGTTTGAGGATGGTGAATATGATAGCGACAGGACACTCATGGATACCAGAACGTACGAAATTGACCTCATGTCTGCCGATAAGTCTGCTACCTCATACAAATTTTCAAAAGATCACGTGGTCGTGGGTCACAGCCACCAGGACTGTGACATCGCTATCTTCGATCAGGCAGTTCTTGCTCGACATCTATGCATTGAACGCACTGACAATAACCAGTTTCAGGTTACCAGTTTCAGCGCTGCCCGTAACGTGTATCTTAATGGACGGCCAGTACGGCCCTACCAACCCATCTTATGGAAAGATGGTCAATCGCTAAAAATCGGCCAGTCAACACTTACCTTACGCGAACACCTCTCCCTCCCTCGAAAATTTACACAACTTGCAGAAATCAGCAAATGGGCCATCATCGCGGTCGGTGTACCTGCCCTGGTCATTCTGCTTCTGGATGCGACGAACCTGTCCCTAACCGACTTCCCCAACGTATTCACGCTCATCTTCTCACTCATATTCATTTTGCACAGCCTGTTCACGCTCACGTGGATGTTATACGGCTGGAACAAAGATGTGGAGTCGGACCCAAACCGGTCGCCCCAAACCTTCGAGCCACCAGAAATTTCCTTTACGGCGCTGATCCCGGCACGGCACGAGGAGCGCGTCATTCAGGACACTATCCGAGCCGTCAATCGAATCAATTACCCGGATGCCCTAAAAGAGATCCTGGTACTCTGCCGGCAGGATGATACGGCAACGATTGCCAAGGCGCGGGAAATCATCGCTGAGATGGGGCAAAGCAATATCCAACTGGTGGTATTCAACACATTGCCCATCAATAAACCGCACAGCCTCAACCACGGGCTCGACAAAGCTCGGCACGACGTTATCGCCATCTTTGATGCTGAGGACGAACCACACCCGGACCTTTACCAGATCGTCAATACCATCATGCTGCACGATGATGCCGACGCGGTGCAGTCCGGCGTCCAGCTCATGAATCACTGTTCTCACTGGTTCTCGATTCTGAATGTGCTGGAATATTTTTTCTGGTTTCGGTCCGGCCTGCATTTCTTCGCCAAACTGGGCAAAGTGACCCCTCTGGGCGGAAACACCGTCTTTATCAAGAAGGATTTCCTCAATCATATTGGCGGGTGGGACGAAGACTGCCTGACTGAAGATGCCGACATTGGCATTCAACTGGCGCGACATGGTGCCAACATACGCATCGTCTATGATGAACGGCACACAACGCGCGAGGAAACGCCGGAAACAACCGGCAGTTTCATTCGACAGCGTGCGCGCTGGAATCAGGGGTTTTTGCAGATTCTGTTCAAAGGGGACTGGGCACGCCTGCCGACGCTCAAGCAGCAAATGGTCGCCGCCTATATCCTGTTCTCGCCTATGATTCAGGCGCTGCTGATCGTCGCCTTACCATTCGGCCTGTCGATTGCGCTTTCCACCAGGCTGCATATCGGGATCGCGCTGATTTCGTTTACGCCGCTTTACATGTTGCTCCTTCAGTTTGCGATTCACCTGTATGGCCTGGTCGAATTCACCCGTGCCTACCGCCTACGCTTCCCGGTCTGGCTGCCGTTCGCGCTTTTCATCACCTACTATCCGTATCAGATCGTGCTGGCGTTTTCTGCATTTCGGGCCGTGTTCCGGGTTGCGGCGAACCGTACCAACTGGGAAAAGACCGCACACGCCAATGCACACCGTCAATTCCAGCCAGAAGCAGGAGTCTATTGATGTCACGCCAATCCCTGAACTGGACAAAGCCAGCCGTGCGCATCCTGTTGCTTCTCCTGTTCGTCGTTATCTTTGCCGGTGTGCCCCACGCCTACAATATGTTCGAGTATCCCTATTATGAGAACGATGAGGGAACCTACATGTCGCAGGCGTGGTCGACCCTGACCACTGGCGAGCTGGCACCCTATACGTACTGGTACGATCACGCCCCCGTCGGCTGGATGACGCTCGGCCTCTGGGCCACCATGACCAATGGCTTTGATACCTTTGGCTTTTCAATCAATTCCGGGCGCATGTTGATGCTGGTAACTCATGTGCTGACCAGCCTGCTGCTGTTGGGCATCAGCAAAAAGACGCTCCAAAGCCACTGGCCGGGCATCATTGCGGTGCTCATATTTTCCTTCTCGCCGCTTGGACTCTACTTTCAGCGCCGTGTCCTGCTGGACAACCTGATGGTTTTCTGGCTGTTTCTATCTCTGTATCTGGTACTCGGCGAACGGCGCCAGCTGGTCCATTATGCCGGCAGTGCCATCGCACTCGCGCTGGCCTTTTTATCCAAGGAGTCAGCAGTCTATTTTATGCCGGTTGTTGGGCTGATCGTGCTGGCACGAACGGTACGGCAGCCGAATAAATTCGGGCTCTTTCTGTGGGGTATGCTGGTGATCATGGTCGTATCCTATTATCCATTATATGCCCTGCTTAAAGGTGAGCTCTTCCCCACAGGGCACCCGCTGGGCGGCACGCAACCCCACGTGAGTTTGTTAGAAACCGCCACGTATCAGGCGACACGCGGCGGCGGCTTTTTCCTCGACCATAACAGTGGATTCCTGCTTAACCTGAGAGGCTGGGCGGGTGACTTCGGCCTCTATGCCGACCCTGCTCTGATCATGACCGGGATTACCGCAACTGTGGTGGCCAGCCTGCTGGCAATATTCAAACCTTCACTGCGCCCGATCGCACTCTTTACGCTTGTCTACTGGGCTTTCCTGGCACGGGGTGGCGTTGTCATCGAATTCTACGTCGTACCGCTGATTCCGTTACTGGCAATGAGCATAGGCGCGGTGGTCTATTTGCTTGCCAAATTCCTGCGTGACCTCCTTCCGCAGCATCCTGTTCGACACCTTGTATTCAGCGCAACCGTCCTCTTGTCTGCGGCACCGTTTGTCGGCGAGTATATGCAGCATCAGGCCATCTACACCCGAAATCAAACGTTTGATCAGGTTCGTGCGGTGGATTACATCGTCGAAAATGTCCCACATGATTCGTTCGTTCTGATTGACATGTATGCCTACATGGAACTGACGCCCATCATCGAGAAAGCACACTACTATTGGAAAGCAGATCGTGACCCCGAAATCACGGTTGATGTCTTGCAGAACGACTGGTGCAACATTGATTATCTGCTGGTAACCCCCCAGATGAGTTATGACGCCAAACGTGTGGGGCTTGAGCTGACCCATCAGGCGTATCAAAACTCGACCATCATGACATCCTATTCCGGTTCCGGTTGGGATATTGAAATCCGTGAGGTTGATAAAACCCAATGCAACACGCGGGTTGAATCGCCCACTACCATTGCCCAAAACTCAGACTGAATTGCAGACCCCGTTTCGTTCACCAACATGAGATTGTAGAGGAACCAGCCAATGACAACGACAATGGTGGTACTTCCGACGTACAATGAAATCGAAAATCTGCCACTGATGGTGGATGTCCTGCTCAATTTACCGGTTGAGGATCTGAAAATTCTGGTCGTTGACGACAATTCTCCGGATGGCACCGGTGAACTTGCAGATGAGTTGGCTGCACGGCACAAGGGCCAGGTGTTTGTCCTGCATCGTCAGGTAAAGGCCGGGCTTGGGCAGGCATATGTGGCAGGCTTCAAACGCGCGATCGCCATGCAAGCCGACTATATTATCCAGATGGATGCAGACTTCTCGCACCAACCGGAATATATTCCAGCCATGATCGAGGCGGCAAAAACGCATGATCTCGTACTGGGGTCGCGCTATGCGCCGGGCGGCAGTGTCGACGAATCGTGGAGCCATTTCCGTAAACTGCTCAGTGGGTTTGCCAACCGGCTCTACTTACCCCTGGTGCTGAATGTCCCGTTTCACGATGCAACCGGCGGCTATCGGCTGTGGCGGCGGCATACCCTCATCATGGATGATCTGGATCGCGTTCGCTCCAATGGCTACATTTTCCAGGTCGAAATGCTCTATATCACACACCGGCTGGGCTTCCGCATTGCCGAAATACCCATCCATTTTCCAGACCGCAAACGCGGCCAATCCAAAATGGATTTCCGTGTTCAGGCAGAAGCCGCCCTGCGCGCCTTACAGGTCCGCTATCGTCACCGTGTTCTCAAGCCGGTCATGATCCCAAGCCATCAGAACACACCCATGCATTGATGATGAGCTATCCAGAGGGGCCAGCCACGTTTCGGCCCCTCAATACTTTCACAGCGCATACCACTCATGAAGACCTGAACTGCACCTGACCATCCGGTGACAGCGCCGCCACGCCCGTTGTCGACTCGTAGAAGACTGCCCGCAGCGTCGTCTCCGCTGATTCACCGGGGTCAAGTTCACGATGCAGGCCCGTTTTTTCCATGACAGCAGCCAACCCCTGGCCGGGAATACTGCTGGCCGGCTCAATCGCCATGACGTAGCAGTTCTGATAGAACGGGAACCCCGGCGAGGCATTCATCTCCTGCCAGAACCACGCATACGGAAAATCCGCTTTTGGCCAGACCAGCCCGACCCCAAAGCCAAGCTCCGCGTTGGTGATGGCATACCACCCTGAGTTAAAGTCTGTGAAATACGCCAGCAGATCACGCTGCGCTGTTTCATCCGGTACATGCGACAGATCAAGACCGTCTGATGTACGCGGCCAATCGTAACGGGCATTGCGTTCAAGCGGATTATGCGTGCCGACATACCCATCATCAACCTGCAATGCCGCAGCGTCCGTGTCGATGCGGCAGGCACCACTGAGGAATGGCGCACCAAAGGCCGGGTGATGGCTCCACATATAAGCCATCGGCTCCCCCGCTTCATTGGTGATTTTGCCGTGCAGCGTCAGCACAGGTTGCCCGGCTTCCACGCGCATCCGGCGCTCGATGCGAAACGGGCTGCGGCGCAAACGTGCAGATAACCGCACCTCGGCAGCATCAGCGCTGTTTTCGATGATTTCATAGTCCCAGGGAATCATCGAGGCTTCGCCATGAAAACTCAGTTCGACACCCTTATACTCACACGGATCACCGCCATTCGGGAACAATTCCTGCCACCCACCAGCGTAATGCTCCAGCCAGATGGTTTCAGAATTCGTCACATATGCGGCAGGTCCACGACCCGGTTCTTTTAGCCCCCAGGGGCTTTTCCAAAGCACATCCATCTGCTTTGGTTTATAGGTAAGTTCATAAATATCCGCACCCTTGTCCAGCAAAATAGTCGTTGCCAGCAGGTCATTTTCAAGGTGCAGTGCGCGAACAGTCCGACCGAGGGTAATCTCCTGAACTTCGCAACCAGAAGTCATGGGTTCGTTCTCCTTAGAAGGGACAAGTAGAGGGGAATGGGGTACACTAGGCATGTACTTAAACTCTCAAGGAAGGCTTGCTAAATGGGCATTATTGGCGCAGATCACACCTGTTATACCGTGCGCGATCTGGATCGTGCCAAAGCATTTTATTGCGACTTGCTGGGCTTCGAAATTTTGCACGCCCGCCCGAACATTACCAATAAATATTTCCGCGACATCATCGGTTTCCCCGACGCAGTGGTGCGCGACCTGTACCTCAGGATCCCCGGCACCAACCATCATCTTGAATTATTCGAGTATCAGCACCCCCAGGGTGAGCAGCAGGACACCACCCCGAATAATCCGGGCAGCAGCCATGTGGCCTATTTAGTGGATGACTTGCAGTCCCTTTACGAAAAGATCAAGACCTTTGAGGGCGTCGAGTTTATTTCTGAACCTGTATACCTCGATGAAGGGCCCAATATCGGCGGTTGGGCGCTGTACATGAAAGACCCCAACGGCATTATCATGGAGCTGTATCAGGCCCCCAAGAAGTAACGCTACCCCAAACTGGGGTACTGCACCGACAAACCGGCGACCTCGACGCGCGCGGTGATCAGATTCCAGCCGCACAGGTTGGCGATCAACAGCGTTTTGAGGTCGCTGCCACCAAAAGCGATGTTGGTAGGCGCGATTAACATCAGCTGCTCCCAGTCATCATACAGGGTGGTCAACTGGCCGCCCGTATCAAACCGGTAAATGATATTCGGGTTGTAGAGCGAAATATACAGGTTGCCTGCCGCGTCGAATGCAACGCCATCCGGCACCGTGCGCGGCAGTTCCACCACCACAGAGCGCGGCCCTGCCGAACCATCGGCCTGAATCGGAATACGCGAAATCAGCGGCGGCGTTGATTCAACGACATAGAGCGACGCGCCGTCCGGCCCCAGGCACATGCCGTTGGTAAAACCACTCGCCTGCCGGTCCCAGATCTCTGCCTGGCCACCCGGTTGAACACGCCAGATAAAACCATTGCCTTCACCCCAATCACCCGAATCAGAGACATACAGATTGCCCGCCGCATCAAACACCGGGTAATTCGGCACGCGCATAGGCTGTTCCGCTGTGCCGTTGCTGTAGGTCGATACATGCCCCTGCGGCGTCACTTTAACCACAGACTGCAAATTCTGGTCGCAAGCGTACACATTGCCGGCTGCATCATGCGCCATCCCCAGCACAAATCCACCGGTGTTGGCATAGGTTTCGCAGGTATCCGCTTCCAGGTCGAGCCGGTAAACCTGCCCGGCTTCGCCCCCGGCATATGCCTTGCCATCCGGTCCCCAGGCCACGCCTTCCGGATGATCCAGCGTATGGCCGATCACATCCAAAGTCAGTTTATTTTCCGTCATGAAAATACCCTTTGCGCTAAAGTTCAGTTTTCAGTAAGCGGTTGCCCGTTTTCAGAAAATCCACCGTGAACCCGGTTACTGTTTGAGCGGAGTCACCACTGTTCACTGTTGGTTGATGACTGTCGACAGCTTAAAACGCCTCGCTGAATGGATGGAACAGGTGATAGGCTGTCCAGCCACCATCGACCCGCAGCACTTCACCAGTCATAAACGACGATTCGGACGAGTCAGCGAGGAACAACACCGCATCCACCACTTCGCGCAGGTCGCCCATCCGGCCCATCGGAATACGCTCCAGATACGTGTCCTCGGTGACGCCCCCCTGTTCGATGCCTTCCTGCACCAGATCCGTCATGACGACACCCGGTGCGACGGCGTTCACCCGCACGCCATGCTCCGCCCATTCCGACGCCAGCACTTTGGTCAGCATAATCAGCCCGGCTTTGGCGGCACAATAGGGCGCGCGGCCTTTCTGGGCCAGCAAGCCATTCACCGAAGCAATATTGATCAGCGTGCCGCTGCCCTGCTTCATCATCACCCGGCCCACCTGATTGGCGCAGTAAAACGCACCGGACAGCATCACGCCCATATCCGCGTCCCAGTCCTCAGGGTTCAAATCAACGGCGAGGCCTTTATGAGCGACCCCGGCATTATTGATCCACACGTCGATGCGCCCGAACTGCTCCGCGATGGCCTGCACAGCCTGCTTCACACTGGCCGCGTCGCTGACATCCACCTGCACAAATGTACCGCTGGTTTCGCGGGCGGCAGCCTGGCCACTGTCTGCATTAATATCGGCAATGACGACCTGCGCCCCTTCCATCACGAAGGCCTTCACCAGTTCCAAGCCGATGCCGCGCCCTGCCCCGGTGATGCACACCACCTGATCCTGAAATTTCATGTTGTTCGCTCCTGTGCTCACAGTGGCAGATTGCCCCACGCCACCCAACCGCCGTCAACCGTGACAGTTGTTGCAGTGATATAACTGGCCCGGTCACTCACCAGAAATTGCACCACACTGGCGATTTCATCGACTTCACCGACACGGCCCATTGGTGTTCGCTTGTTGTAACGCTCCAGCGTGGCAATGCCCTCATCCACCATCTGTTGCAGCATGGCCGTGCGCGTGACACCCGGCGCAACGCTGACGACACGAACGCCGCGTCGTGCCCACTCGCATCCAATATTCTCGGTCAGGCTGATGACCGCGGCTTTGGCACTGTTGTAGGCCGACCGCATCGGCCATGCTCCCAGACCGCCAATCGAGCTGATGTTGAGGATGACACCCTTACCCTGTTCCAGCATCACCCGGCCCACAGCCTGCATGCACAGGAAGACGCCGTTGTACATGACATCCACCTGACGATACCAATCGTCCAGTGCGAATGTCTCTGTCGGGCCAATCTCCGCCAGCCCGGCATTGTTAACCAGAATATCGATACGCCCATGATGTGCTCGCACCGCCTGCGCCAGCGCCTCGACGCTCTCTGGTTTGCGCACATCGGTTTCATGAAATTCCGCCTCAAAGCCCTGTTCGGTCAAACGGCGTACTGCTTCATGGCCGCTGTCCGGGTTAAACTCCGCGATTACCACCCGTGCCCCAGCCTGACACAGACGCTGCGCAATTCCAAAACCAATGCCGCGCCCACCGCCGGTTACGATGGCGATACGCCCATCCAACTCACCCATAAATGACTCCGTCCCTGCGCCAGTTCGCTTACTTAAGCGCGCCAGCCGTCAATCCACGAATAAAGTAACGTTGAAAAATGATATACAGGATGAGCATAGGCAAACTCGCCATCACCATCCCGGCCATCGTCAGCGGAATTTGATTATTGTAGCGCCCCTGAAAAACGCTCAACCCGGCCATCAGCGTACGGCTGTCGTCGCTTTGCAGGAAGATCAGCGCAATCAACAGATCATTCCAGACATAGAGTGCATTCACAACGAACAGCGTCAGCAGCGGTGGCCCGGACAAGGGAATCACCACACGCCATAACACCCCCAGCGGTGTCGCCCCGTCAATCAGGGCCGCTTCCAGTATTTCGGTCGGGAGCGTTCGAAAAAAGCTCACAAGCAGATACACCGAAAACGGCGTAATCAAACCGGCGTAAATCAGAATGGTGCCATGAAAGGTGCTCATCAGGCTCAGGCGCGTGTACAGCACAAACAGCGGCACGATCATCACCACCGGCGGAATGACCATCAGCGACGTGCTGATCGACAGCAGCAGGTTGCGCCCGCGAAAATCCATCCGGGCTATCGCAAATGCTGCTAGCGCCGCCACCACCGTACTGAGCAGCACCGCGCCCAACGCCAGAATCGTGCTGTTGCGCATCCACAACAGAAACGGATTCTGCACCAGCGCCTCGCTAAAATTGACTAGCACCAGTTGATCCGGCAGGCCAATCTTGTCGAAGAGGTATTCCTCTTTAGTCTTGAACGCTGTAATCAACATGTATACCGCCGGGGCCAGCGCCAGAAACACGCCGAACAGCAAAACAGCCTGCCGTACGATCATGCCCGGGGACAGCCAGCGCTGCCGTCTGGAAGCAGCCTGCGACGCTCTGCTTTCGATGTTATGGACCGATTCGTTCATGCCAGTTCCTGTTCATGCTCGCCGCGCCGCAGCCAGAACAGCAGCAGAATCAACACCATCGTAACCAGAAACAGCATCACCGACACCGCCGATGCCACCCCTGGCAGCGAACTGCGCGTGAGGAAATTAAAGATATACATTTCCAGCACCATGGTCGATGTGCCCGGCCCACCCTTGCTGATCATGAAGATGTAAGAAAATACCGCCGCAATCATCGTGATAAAGCTGACGACAAAATAGAACTCGATCACCCCGGCCATTTGCGGCAGGATGATGTACCACAAACGCTGCCACCATGTCGCCCCGTCCAGCTGCGCCGCTTCAAGCATTTCCTCATCCAGGCTGAGCAACCGCGCCAGCATCAGCACAATGCCAAACCCGACTTCACGCCAGATCACCACCGACATAATCGTCCACAAGGCAAAATTGGGGGACCCCAGCCAATCGAGGGCGAACAGGTCCAGCCCCAGCACGCGCAGGCTTTCGTTGAACGGGCCGTCGAACTGGAAGAATTTCTTCAGCACCACCGCCACAATCGGCACCGCCAGAATATAAGGAATAAACACAATCGTCCGGTAGATGCGCCAGCCCGGGACGCGATCATATAGGATGACCGCAACGACAATGGACAGGATGATAATAATGGGGACAGCAATCAGCAGTTGCAGGTTGTGCTGCACGGATTCGCGGAACAGGGGTTGATTCAGGATCAACTGGTAATTTTCCAGCCCAACCCAGGGACCATCAATCCCCCGGATGCGACGGAAGCTGAAGCCAAAAATCTGCACCAGTGGATAGCCAAAAATAAACAGGAGCAGCACGACCAATGGTGCGACGAACAGATAGGGAATGAGGGGATTTTTTGTTCGAATCATAAGCGTTGTGATTTCCAGAAAGGGGCACAGCGCGGATGCCGCATGGACGTTGCCGTGCCCCTGCAAATGCCTGTTAAAGTCCTAGCGCAAATCTTCTGCCCACGTCTGGTAATTTTCAACCAGATCCGGGTTGAAGTCGCGCCATTCCTGAACCACGCGGGCAGCCAGATCGCCGGCTTCTTCCCCGGTCATGGTCCCGGCGATAATTTCCTGCGAGGCCACAAACATGGCATCGGTCCAGAACTGCCCCGGCATCAAATTGGGAATATAGGGGATACTTTCTTCGGATGTCACCCAACCGTCCCACAATTGCTGGGCCGCCGGGTCTTCGATCACGCTGCTGTCCCAATTCGAGTCCGCAGGCATCCAGCTTGTCAGTTCCCAGAATTTGTCCAGTCGTTCCGGCGAATGCATAAACTCGAGGAAGTCCGCCGCCTGTTCTGCATTCTCTGTCTGGCTGGAAATACCAAGTCCCTGCGAATCGACAATGGGCTTACCCGCCAGGGCGCCCGTACCAAACACCGGCATCACCATCACCCCGATGCGACCATCGGTTGCGGCATTATCCGCCGGAACACGCGTGCCAATCGACTCGCTCATCCCCAGTTGGCCAGTCACAACCAGATCAATGCCGGGGTACAGTTCCAGCGAACTCATGCTGTCATTCAAAAAGCCGAGAGTTTTCAGTTCTTCCAGCCGTACCCAGAATTCATGATACTTCGGTTCGCGGAAGTCCAGATCACCGATGAACAGGTCCAGCGCCTGGCTTGGTGTGTCCAGGCTTTGCACAAGGCCATGCCCCAGGTACCATTCGCCCCAGAAACCATCCTGCACACCGCCGCCGATCGCATCAACGCCCGATGTCTTCAGCTTGTCACAGGCATCCAGCAGCTCGTCCCACGTCTTGGGCGGGTTATCAGCATCCAGGCCCGCATTATCAAACACGTCCTTGTTGTACTCCCAGATCATCGGCAGCGGATACCACCCGACGCGATACTGGTCACCTTGATAGAAGCTGAGTGGGGTTGCGCTGGAACGATCCAGCACAGATTGATCGACCAGTCCGTTCAGAGGCGACAGGTAACCAAACCAGACGCTTTCCATATGGTAGATGCCATTCCAAAGAAACTGGATGTCTGGTGCTTCATTCGAGGCAGCGGCGGTCTGGAACTGCGAGATCACCACATCCGTATTTTGCAGCATTGCGCTGACATTCGCACCAGTATAGGCGGCAACGGTATCGTCAACCCAGGCTTGCAGGCCAGGCAGTTCCTGTTCGCCCCACCACCACATCACCAGCTCATTATCCTGCCGCCGGGCACGCGCCAGTGATGGCAACGTTTGGCCGAGTGCCAGCCCCGCCCCCAGCGCGCCGGAGCTTTTTAGAAAATCGCGCCGGGAAAAGCTGTTTAAACGCTTCATCAGTATTGTCCTCTCGTTTATAAATAAGTGAATATTGGTTTATTTAGCGTATTGCGATCGCCAAAGTCCGTTTAGAAGGTACTCATCAGGCCGCCATCAACCACCAACAGCTGGCCAGTCATGTAGCGGCAGTAATCCGATGCCAGAAAGACCACCGCACCGGATACATCTTCTGGCAGGCCGGTACGCCGCAGCGGGACCTTGCCCTTTTCCACATACCACTCAATAAATTCGGGGGTTGTGGTTTCATCAACACCATCAACAAACGACATCGGCGTACGCATGAAACCGGGGGCCACCGCATTGACGAGAATGTTGTACTGCCCCAGCTCAACCGCCATCGACTTGGTATAGGCGATGATGCCACCTTTGGCGGCGTTATAGGCTCCCGCATCGCCACTGGACGCAAAGCCCTGAATAGAAGCGACGCTGATAATGCGCCCATAATTGCGCTTGACCATGTGTGGCGCGACCAGCTTGGACCCCATATATACCGCTTCCAGATTGACGGCAATCTGCTTGCGCCAGTTTTCGAGCGAGTCGTTGAGGATGGTGCCATACAGGGCGATGGCCGCATTGTTGACCAGCACATCGATTTTGCCCTTCCACTCGATAATGCTGTCAATCACGGCGGCGTAACGCTCGTAATCGGTAATATCGAGCGAGAAGGCTTTGGCTTCGCCGCCACTATTGACGATCTCCTGCTGCACGGCTTCGACAGTTTCGGGGTTGCGTTCCAGCAAAGCGACGCTTGCCCCTTCAGCGGCAAATTCAAGCGCAACGGCGCGTCCTAATCCCTGCCCCGCGCCTGTCACAATTGCCACCTGATGATCAAGTAATCCCATACCGGGCTCCTGTTTCAAGAGTGATATTGCCAAAATATTCTACATAATCCACTATGTTATGTATAATATACTCGGAATATGCATAATCGCAACCATCCAGTGAGATTATCGTACGATGTCGCCGACTGAACCCAACCTGCCCAAAACCAAGAAAGAGCAAATTGCGGATTTGCTGCGGGATACGATTCTTTCCGGCGAGCTGGCACCCGGCGATCGTTTGCTACAGGACCAGCTGGCGGAACGATTCGACGTCAGTTCCACCCCCATCCGCGAAGCGATCCAGCAGCTTGTGGCCGAGGGGGTGCTGAGTCACAGCCCATACCGAGGGGTGCAGGTAGCCGAAGTCACGATGGATGATATGCACGAAATCTACCTCATCCGCAGCGTGCTGGAAGAACTCGCCACGCGTGAAGCCGTGCCCAATCTGCGTATAGCAGATGTGCGACGGTTACATGCGTTGCAGGCCGACATCCGCCAGACCGTCAAAGCCGGTGATATTCCCACACTGCGCAAGTACAACTATGAATTTCACTGGCTGATCTACAACACGCCTGGCAAGCCATATCTCGCGCAGATGATTCGAAACCTGTGGCTGAAATCTCCCTGGGATACGTTACATGTCCTGCCAAGCCGACCGCAGGAGGCTATCGGCGAACACGATCAGCTTCTGGCAGCCATCGACGCCGGTGACGCGACACTGGCGGGTGAACGCATGCGCCAGCATATCGAAAGTGGCGAAAAAACCCTCGCGCACTTTCTGGCAAATAAATGACACAGCCTTATTTTTTGATTATCTTTTGAGGCATAATCCATGAACTGGAACCAACCCGGCTCACTCACCATACAAAGTATCGAAACCGAAGCCATCCGTATCCCGCTTGATCAGATTTATCGTGGCAGCAAATATGCCATGCAGAACCGCTGTACGATCATCACGCGCATCCTGACGCATCAGGGTGTGGTTGGCGAGGTCTATACCGGCGACACCGATGCCGAACAAGCCATTATCCGCAAGATCATCCATGAAGAACTCGCCCCAGCGCTGATCGGCATGGATGTGTTCAATATTGAAGGCTGCTGGGAAGCCCTGAAACCGGCGACCTACGATATTCTGCGCGATCGCGCCGTCGTCATGCAGGCGATTGCCGCCGTCGACAGCGCCATCTGGGATGCATTCGGCAAGGCACTGGAGATGCCGTTGTACCGGTTGTGGGGCGGCTTCACGCAAAAGCTGCCGATCATTGCCATCGGTGGTTATTACGGACAGTCCCACGACGAACTGGCTCAGGAAGTTGCCAATTACGTGGATTATGGCGTCATCGGGATGAAGTTCAAAATCGGCGGCAAGACACCCCAAGAAGACCTGGAACGCCTCAAAGTCGCGCTCGATGTAGCTGGTCCGGATTTTCATTTCATGGTCGATGCCAACCAGGGCTATGACTTACAGCAAGCGGTTCAGTTTGTGCGGCTGGCACAGGAAGCAGGCATTCAACTGCGATGGTTCGAGGAGCCGGTACGCTGGTATAACGACCGTCGCTGGTTGCGTGATGTACGCCTGATAACTGGTGTGCCCGTCACCGCAGGCCAGAGTGAGCATCGCATTGATACAGTCCGCGACCTATTGATCTCTGACGCAGTCGATTTCTGTAATTTTGACTCGTCATGGGGCGGCGGACCAACCATCTGGCGGCGCGTAGCAGCCATCGCGGCAGCCAACGGAGTCCGCATGGCACACCATGAAGAAGCACAGATCGCCAGTCACCTGATGGGCAGCATCGCACATGGCTCATATGTCGAGTGTTTTCACCGCAAACGCGACCCCATCTTTTGGAACTTGCAGGTGGAGCCGCCCACGATTGATAACGGGCATTATACGCTGTCGGATCGCCCCGGTTTTGGTATCCAGATTGATACCTATTATGTCTCGCGCTACCGGGTCACCTAACGCAAAAACTGCCGATCACCATCTCTAGCTGCAAAAATAGCGCGGCGGGTCTCGTGACTCGTCGCTTATAGCCCTGCCCCAAACCCCATCCACCACTGGGGTTTATTCAGTTCGACAGAGAAAAACGGCCTCAGCGCAATACTACACAGGCAGGTATTCAGCCCGAAACGTAAACAAATGATCACTGGTGACATAGCCGTGAATAGAGCAGTTGACCTATCCATGTTTAAGCAATGTGGTTCATGCCGCTATGATGCGAAAAGATATGATAAAAGCACTATCTGACCACATGAATAAATATCGATAGGAAAGGGTAAACACCAATGGCACGAGTACTGCTTGCTCTATTGTTAAACAGCCGAAAACAGCTGCGCATCACGTGGCTGCTGCTAAAAGACGCGAGGGTGCCACGCTGGCAAAAGGCTATTCCGTTCCTCTCGCTCGTCTATATTTTCTCACCCATCAACCTCATTACATTTGCGATCCCCCTCGTCGGCCAGATCGATGACGTAGCACTGCTGCTGCTGGCGATGCGCGTGTTTGAAAGCATTGTCGACCCAAGCATTCGAGCCGATTATGAGCAGTTGAGCGAAGGTGAATCCGCACAGAATTAGGGATCAACGGCTAATGTTGATCATAGACCGGCGCTGCTGATGAAAACCGACGTCCTGAAAAAAGCCAAACTGAATTACGTTTCCACAGATGAGGCAGGTTATCATCGCAAGCGGTGGGGGCGCGGGTTTACCTATCTCGACGAGAACGGCGACACGATTAAGGATAAGTCGCTGCGCGAGTGGATTGAGTCGCTCCGCATTCCACCGGCCTGGGAAGATGTCTGGATTTGCTCTGACCCTCAGGGGCATATCCTCGCGACAGGGCGAGACAGCGAAAACCGCAAACAGTACATTTATCATCCGGACTGGCAGCAGCAAACCAACGAAGCAAAATTTGACCAGCTGGCAGAATTTGGCAAATGCTTACCCGTTATTCGCCAGCAGACCGAAGCCAACCTGCGCAAACGGTCTCTCACGCGGGAAAAAGTTTTGGCGGTCATAGTCTGCTTGCTGGAAAAGACACTCATCCGTATCGGCGGTGAGTTCTATACCCAGCACAATGATTCTTATGGCCTGACCACCCTTCAGGATAAACATGTCGCCATCTCGGGCAAACGGATCACATTTGAGTTCACCGGCAAAAGTGGACAGGATCATGAAATTGACCTGACCGACAAACGGTTGGCCTCCGTGGTGCGTATCTGTCGCGACATCCCCGGGTATCGCCTGTTTCAGTATTATGATGAAGCGGGTGATCGCCGCACCATCGAGTCCGGCGACGTCAACGATTACCTGCGCAACATCACCGGCCAGGACTTTACCTCGAAACATTTCCGGACATGGGGTGCCTCGGCCTATATGATCGAAGCTCTGAGCAAGTTACCGCCCCCCGAAACCGAGCGTGAAGCGGAGAAAGCGATTGTTCAGGCAATCAAGGAAGTTGCCAGAAAACTGGGCAATACGCCCGCCGTCTGCCGCAAATACTATGTTCACCCCGCCGTTGTTGAATCGTATCAAAAGCAGACCCTGAACACCGTATTCGAGGATGAAAACACGACGGATGCACCAGAGACATTAACCATCTGGGAAGCAGCATTACTACGCCTGATCAGTCGCTGACCTGCCCCGATCAGATCATTTCCTTGATGCGCCCTTCCGCGATTGCCGTGATAATCTTCATCCGGTTCGGCTCACCCTTTGCCAGTGATTGAGCAAATTTAAGTGCCTGATCCGCTGTGATATTCGCTGGCATCGGGGGTTCGTAAGGATCAACCACCGCTTCGATGAGCACGGGGCCAGGTGTCGCCAGCGCCTCATCCAGAATCTGTCCACAACGCGCCGGATCGTCAATCGTAAAACCGCTGCCCCCACATGCACGGGCTACCGCCGCATAGTCGATGGGTGCCAGCTCCACGCCATATTCCGGATTGCCCAGAAAAACCATCTGCTCCCACTTGATCTGACCCAGTGTATCATTCTTGATTACCACTACCTTGACCGGCAGGTTGTACTTCACAGCTGTCACAAAATCAGCCATGAGCATCGAAAAACCACCGTCGCCCACAAACGCAATACACTGCCGATCCGGATAGGCAATCTGGGCAGCGAGCGCATAAGGCAGCCCGCAAGCCATGGTCGCCAGCATGCCGGACACAGAATGTTTCTGGCCGCGCTTAACCGGAATCTGGCGGGCCCACCAGGTGGTGTTGGTGCCACTATCGCCCGCAACAACTGCATTACTTTGCAACCGCTTGCCCAATTCCCAGGCGACAACCTGCGGCTTCATAGGCTTGTCCTGCCGCGTACCCCGTTCTTCCATCAGTTCGCGCCAGGTTTCCATTTTCTGCTGCGCATCCGTTAGAAAATCTCGATTGGTATGGTAATCCAGCATAGGCAGCAATGCTTCCAGCGTGCGGCGACTGTCGCCAGATAAACCCACTTCAACCGGATAGCGCAATCCGATTCGCGTGGCATTGAGGTCGATCTGGATAGCACGCGCCTTCCCCGGCTCCGGATAAAATTCGAGGTAAGGAAATGAACTGCCCACGATCAACAGCGTGTCACACTGCTCTATGACCGCTGCCGAAGCTGTGGTACCCAGTAAACCAATCCCACCTGTGGTATAGGGGCTGTCATCCGGAACGGCGGCCTTACCAAGCAGAGCCTTAATAATCGGGGCACCGAGCCGTTCTGCCAGCTGCTCCAGCGCTTCAGTCGCCTCGAGCGCACCTGCCCCGGCCAGCACCGCAATTTTTTCCCCTTCGTTCAGAATTTGTGCTGCGCGCTTCAGCTCACTTTCAGGTGGCAGCGGGGCCCAATGACCAGCTGTCGCGGAGGAATGATCAGGCACATTGCGTGGTGAAGCCTGCTTGAGTTCAATCTCCATCGATTGAATATCGACCGGGAAATTAATATGCGCAACGCCGCGCCAGCTGATGGCCGAGCGGCAAGCCTGATGGGTCACATTCTCGACGTGGTTCGGCCCCATCACGCGCACATTGTAAATGGCCACGTCCATAAAGACCCGGTCAAGGTCCACGTCCTGCTGAGCATGGGTGCCAATCAGGTCATGATAATGATGGCCCGTGATCGCCAGCACAGGCTGATTATCCAGTTTCGCGTCATACAGGCCATTTAGCAGATGAATGCCCCCGGGGCCGGATGTCGCCAGGCAGACCCCTAATTTGCCGGTAAATTTGGCGTAACCACAGGCCATCAGGGCGGCTGTTTCTTCATGACGAACCTGTACGAATCGAATCTCATCCTGTCGTTTCCGCAAGGATTCCATAATACCGTTAATGCCGTCACCCGGCAGACCAAAGATCACCTTGACGTCCCACTGGATGAGGGTTTCTACCAGAATATCAGCCGCAGTATCCACGGTATTTTCCTTTCCTGAATGCGCACGTCGACAAACGTTAAATCATCGAATCGGATGATTGGACAATACTATTGATTTTCGCGTTCGATACGAAACTGCTGAACCGGTGAGTTCATCCCAAACATGTTGCTGGAACAAAGATCGATGTGTTGAGCAGTCAAATTCATTGTGGTCACCACTTTGTTCACAAATGGATTTTCAGTAACTGCCAGTCGCACACGGCAATTCCCTTTCTGGAGAACAAAGTGATAGACGTGCGTCCGGCGATCCTGCCCAAAGACCACCGTTTCAACGAGCACTTTATTGTCGACGACCTGCCACCGTTCACTTAAAAAACCGGATAAGACATCGCCGCTGGCATAGTCTTCGGACAAAGAACTCCAGTAACGGGGAGGCGGGTCAGACCATTGGTCGGATTTTGGGGAAACCGATTTTCGCATTTGCATGAGAGCTCCAATGTCATTGTTTGTAAACTGTTGTGATGTTGTCAAAGTCTATAAAGTTTCGGCCCAGCCCCCTAGCCACAGACGACCTATATTGACGCTGGCCAATTGGCTCATACCATGCCGCATACATCAGGCATCCAATGGACAGCAAGCGGGTATATCCCCCACATGACCGATGCAGGCCTGTAGGCCGCCTCCTAAAATCGAATGAGTGATGATCGGGAGTTGGTTTTGCCACAGATTTTTGGCCCTCGCGCAAACACAATATCCAGAGTCAGCATTCTGGGTACAGCAGCATTCCTGGGTGGTGCATTGCTGCTGTGGGCGTGGTTCATCCATAACGCCGCTTACCTGACCGGCGTCGGTATCGTGCCCGACCAACCCGTCCCCTTCAACCATGAAGTACATGTTAGAGACCTCAGCTTGGACTGTCGTTATTGCCATGCAACTGTCGACAAAACAGCATTTGCAGGCATGCCAACCAGTGCCACGTGTATGACCTGCCACTCGCAGGTGTGGAAAGATGTGGCATCTATGGCAATCGTCGAAAGCAGTTTTGAATCACAGGAACCATTGGCCTGGACGCGCGTTCATGACCTGCCTGATCACGCTTACTTTGATCACAGCGCACATGTTAATCAGGGTGTGGCTTGTGAAACGTGTCATGGCCGGGTCGACCAGATGGGCCTCGTCTACAAAACAGAAAGCCTGAGCATGAGCTGGTGTCTCGATTGTCATCGCAACCCCCAGCAATATGTCCGGCCACCGGATGCGGTTTACACGATGGGATGGCAGCGCCCGCTAGAGGACACCCGGTCAGGCGAAACACTGGTTATGGAACAAAATATTGATATAGAACGACTGGATGACTGTTATGTCTGTCACCGCTAAAACCAATCATCAGAACGTTGGGAAGCAACCATGAGTATTGCGCCGGATGATCTGAGCCAAATCAGAGATCGCCTGGCTGCGGCGCAAGGTCAAGCATACTGGCAGAGCCTGGAGGAAGTCGCCGACTCTGCGGCATTTCAGGCGTTTGTGAAACAGGAATTTCCTCAAAACGCCAATCAATTGTTAAGCCGACGGCGCTTCCTGACTTTGTCTGCGGCCTCGCTGGCGTTGGCCGGGTTGGCAGCCTGTGCGCCCCAGCCGCCCGAAAAAATTGTCCCTTACGCAACACAACCAGAAAATCTGGTTCCCGGTGTGCCACAATACTTCGCAACCGCACATCGTCTGGGGGGCTTTGCACAGGGCATCATCGCCGAAAGCCATACCGGAAGACCCACGCATATTGAAGGCAATCCCGATCACCCGGCCAGTCTGGGTGCAGCCGATATTTTCGCGCAGGCTTCGCTCCTCACGCTTTACGACCCGGAACGCTCCACCAGTATTCTTCACGAGAATGAAGCCGCATCCTGGGACGATTTTCTGACAGCCTTGCACACGGCCCTTGCGCGGCAGGATGATGGCGCAGGGCTGCGCATTCTCACCGAAACCGTCACATCACCGACACTGGCGGCCCAGATCAATCAGCTTCTCGATTTATTCCCCCAGGCGCGCTGGCATCAATACGAGCCTATCAATCTCGACAATGTCTGGGCTGGGACCGAGCTGGCGTATGGCCAGCGCCTGATGCCCCAGTATCGTTTTGACCGCGCCCAGATCATCCTGTCCCTTGAGGATGACTTTCTGTCGATTGGGCCGGGCAGACAGCGATACATTCACGATTTTTCACAGCGACGGCGGGTACGTGCATCAAACCCTGAGATGAATCGGCTTTACGTGGTTGAATCCACCCCCTCGCTTACCGGCTCGATGGCGGATCATCGCTGGCAACTGCGGTCGAGCCAGGCTGAAACTTTCGCCCGCGCATTGGCGGCCCGTTTGGGCGTTGATGTACCGCAGTCCGATACCTTGCCTGATGGCTGGCAACGGCGGCTCGACGCACTGGCTGACGACTTGAACGCCCATGCCGGTTCGTCACTGGTCCTGGCCGGTCAGGGTCAACCGCCTGTCGTCCATGCACTGGCCCATGTTATCAACCAACAGCTGAACAATTCCGGCGAAACCGTTACCTATACGGAACCACCGGTGGTCGATACCGGCAGTCAGACGCAATCGATCCGTGAATTGAGCTGTGCCATACACGCTGGTGAGGTCGACAGCCTTCTGATCATTGGCGGCAACCCGGCGTACACTACAGGGCCAGATATTGACTTTGCCGGGGCGCTGTCCAAAGTGGCATTCAGCGTAAATCTGAGCCATTATCGCGATGAAACCTCCAGCCAGTGTCACTGGCATATCCCACAGGCGCATGATCTGGAATGTTGGAGCGATGCGCGAGCCTATGACGGCAGTGTCACCATTATCCAGCCGTTAATCGAGCCACTCTACAATGGCATATCCGCGCACACGCTGCTGGCCCATGCACTGGGTCAGACTGATGAACCTGATTCGCTGACGATTGTGCAGCAGCAGTGGCGCGGTGACCGGAGCGAAGCCGAGTTTGTGTCCTTCTGGCGGCGCGCACTACGGGACGGCGTTATACCGGATACGGCCCTGCCACCGGTGTCCGTCGCACGTCAGTCGATTGATTGGCCGGACCCAACCCCTGCCGCCGGTGGCATGGAGCTGGTTTTCCGACCAGACCCCAGCGTATGGGATGGGCAGTACAGCAATAATGGTTGGTTACAGGAGCTGCCACGCCCTTTCAGCAAATTAACGTGGGACAATGCAGCACTCATCAGCCCGCGCACAGCCGAAACGTTGCAGCTCAGCCAGGGCGACGTCGTACTGCTGCGGCATGGTAATCAGTCCGTCGAAGCCCCGGTATGGATTATGCCCGGCCAGACGGACGAAAGTATCAGTGTGCATTTTGGTTATGGCCGAACGCAGGCCGGTCATATCGGGAATCAGGTCGGCTTTAACGCCTATTCCCTCTATACCACAGCGCCAATTTGGTTTGGCTCAGGCGTCGAAGTCCAGCCGACCGGTCGCACCCATGACTTTGCCACCACACAATCCCATCATCGCATGGAAGGTCGTGATCTGGTGCGTTCTGGCCCAATCGAGGCATTTCTGCAACTGGCCGAAGAACCCGAAGCCGCCCAGCACCCCTCTTTATATTCCGACTATGAATATGACGGCCACGCATGGGGCATGAGCATTGACCTGAACGCCTGCATCGGCTGCAACGCTTGTGTAATTGCGTGCCAATCCGAAAATAATATTCCGGTTGTCGGTCGCGAAGAAGTCGCAGCGGGCCGGGAGATGCACTGGATTCGCGTGGATGGATACTATGCGGGGGCGCTCGATCAGCCAGACTACGTACATCAGCCAGTAACCTGTATGCACTGCGAAAACGCACCGTGCGAACCGGTCTGCCCGGTATCCGCCACCACCCACAGCGCCGAAGGCATCAACCAGATGGTTTATAACCGGTGTGTTGGTACACGGTACTGCTCGAATAACTGCCCTTACAAAGTGCGGCGGTTCAATTTTCTCGAATATGCCGACCCCGACCTGCGTATTCTGAACAACCCTGATGTTTCGGTACGCAGCAAAGGGGTAATGGAAAAATGTACCTACTGCATCCAGCGCATCAACCGGGCGCGCATCAACGCCCAGAATGAAGAACGCCCCTTGGCAGATGGCGACATTGTCACCGCGTGTCAGGCGGCATGTCCTGCCCAAGCCATTGTTTTTGGGGACACACACGACCCGGAAAGCCAGGTCGCCCAGCTCAAGGCACAGCCACACCATTACGATCTGCTGGAACAATTAAACACACGTCCACGCACAGGCTATCTCAGCCGATTTAAGAATCCCAATCCGGCCCTGATCGTGGAGAACGAGCGCTAATGGCTGTTCAGAAGTCTCCCCCGGCGCGGGCCTATGCGTCTATCAGCGACCGAATCAGCGCGATCGTACTGCAGCAGCCGACCTCGCGGGGCTGGTACATCGGCTTCGGGTTGGCCCTACTTTTGACATTTGGACTGGCCATTGCGCTAGGCTACTTGTTCCTGGCGGGCGTTGGTATCTGGGGCATTGATATTCCTGCGGGCTGGGGGTTTGCTATCACCAACTTTGTCTGGTGGATCGGCATCGGTCATGCCGGGACATTGATCTCTGCAATTCTGCTGCTGCTGCGCCAGAAGTGGCGAACATCGATCAACCGGTTCGCCGAAGCAATGACGATATTCGCGGTCATCTGTGCCACCATCTTTCCGTTAATCCACCTGGGCAGGCCCCAGTATTTTTACTGGATGATGCCCACCCCTACCACGACGGATCTACTGCCACAATTTCAGAGTCCGCTGGTCTGGGATCTGGTCGCGGTCATCACCTACGCTACCGTGTCACTGTTGTTCTGGTATATCGGCCTCATTCCGGATATTGCCAAGCTGCGCGACCGGGCCCGCCGGCAGTGGGTGCGGCAGATGTACGGATTTCTGGCGATGGGCTGGCGTGGTTCCGCCCGGCACTGGCATCGCTATCAGCAGACATATTTTTTGGTGGCCCTGCTGGCGACACCGCTCGTCATATCGGTCCATAGCATCGTCGGCCTCGATTTCGCCGTCAGCCTGATCCCTGGCTGGCATAACACGCTGGCACCCGTCTATTTTGTGGCCGGTGCTGTCTTCTCCGGCTTTGCGATGGTTCTGACAATTGCCATTCCCCTGCGCCGTGTTTTCCATCTCGAAGACCTCATCACGCAGCGCCATCTGAATAATATGGCAATGGTGCTGCTGGCGATGTCATGGTTTCTCATCTACACCTACACGCTGGAAATATTCATGGCGTGGTACAGCGGCAGTCCGTTCGAGGAAACGTTGACGCGCAGCCATCTGACCGGCCCTTATGCCCCGGCGTACTGGATCATGCTCATTTGCAACTGTGTGATTGTCCAGCTTTTATGGTTCCGCTGGGTGCGCCGGAATCATGTTCTGCTTTTTATCATTGCCATCCTGGTCAATGTCGGTATGTGGCTGGAGCGATTCGTAATTGTCATCAACAGTCTGTCGCGCGATTTCCTGCCTTCGTCCTGGGGGCTGTTTATCCCAACATTCTGGGACTGGCTGACTCTGGCCGGAACCATCGGGCTGTTTCTGCTGCTGCTCTTCCTGTTCATTCGATTCCTGCCCAGTGTCGCCATCGCAGAAATGCAGGAAATGGTATCGGAGGAACTTGAACCATGAGTGAGCTTTATGGCCTGATCGCTGAATTTGATAGTGCGGATGATCTCGTCAAAGCAGCGGAACGAACACGCAGCGCAGGCTATTTCCGGTTTGATGCCTACAGCCCGTTTGCAATTGACGAGCTGCCGGAAGTCATGGATCTGGACCCACCGCGCATCTGGCTCTTTGTCCTGGTCGGCGCAGCAGGTGGCACATTCATTGCATTTGCAGGGCAATATTATGCGCTGGTCATCAACTACCCCATGAATATCGGCGGGCGGCCCTTCTTTAGCCTGCCAGCCTTTGTGCCAATCATCTTTGAGCTGGCAGTATTAGGTGCTGCTGTCTGCGGAGTTATCGGCATGTTCGTGCTCAACCGCCTGCCAATGCCCTATCACCCGGTCTTTAATCATCCGGATTTCGCAGACAGCAGCCGTGACCGATTTTTCCTGTGCATCGAAGCGCGCGACCCACACTTTAAGCTCGAACAGACGCGCGATTTTCTGCACACGCTGGATCCACTCGAGGTGACTCATGTGGATACCTAGATTGTGGATTTTGCTGGTTACCCTGCTGGCTACCGCCGCATGTCGCCCGGCGATGGCCGATCAGCCACGCTATGAGGTGTATGAAGCCAGCACCGACTTTGCCGATGGTGCGTCTGCCCGCCCGCTGATTGACGGCACTGTCCCACGCGATGCGATTGTGAATCATGAAGAACTGCGCACCGGACGCGATCCTGAAACCGGCCAGTTCGTCACGTCAATCCCGGTAGAAGTCACCGACGCGCTGCTGGCACAGGGTGAAGAACGCTATCGCATTTACTGCACACCCTGTCATGGCGATACGGGCGAAGGGGATGGGCTGGTCGTCCAGCACGGCTTCCCTGCCCCGCCGAACCTGCACGACGAAGCAATGCAGCAATTGCCCGCAGGGTTCATCTTCGATGTCATCACTCATGGATACGGACAAATGTTTAGCTATGCAGACCGAACCACCATCGAGGAGCGCTGGGCCATCGTGGCTTACCTGCGCCAGCTTCAGGATAACGCATGAATACCAGGCGCATTCTGATAATCCTGAGTCTGGTTGGTCTTGCAGGTGCGTTCATCGGCCTGCTGACCGACCAGACCGCATTCTTCCAGGCCTATCTGGTGGGTTTCAGCTTCTGGATCGCGGCCAGTCTGGGATGTCTGGCCCTGCTGCTGACCTACAACATCACCGGCGGCCCATGGGGAGAAGCCACGCATCGCCTGATGGCGACAGGCGCGCAGATCATGCCGCTCACCGGCGTGCTATTCCTGCCGCTCATCGCCGGGCTGCCGCTGCTGTATGACTGGGCACAACCCGAAATAGTCGCTGGAAATCATCTGCTTGAGCATCGTGCAGTATTCATGAACACCCCTTACGTCCTGCTGCGGACCTTTGGCTTCCTGACCCTGTGGTCTGTACTGGGATGGCTGTTGAGTACGCGCTGGGTCAGGCGCCGGGTTCTATCCTCACTCGGCCTCGTCATTTACCTGTTCACAGTCACCATTGCGGCGATGGATTGGCTGATGTCGATTGACACGGAATGGCACTCTCTGATTTATGGTGTGCTGTTTATCGCCACCTGTATGCTCATCGCGACTTCGCTCCTATTGGCGTTGGGCAGGCTGCTGAACCACCAGTGGTCCATTCAGGTCAACCGCGATCTGGCGAGCTTGTTGCTCACAGCAGTGGTGGTCTGGGGATACCTCATGTTTATGCAATATCTGGTTATCTGGTCAGGCAATCTACCGGAGGAAATCGTCTGGTATATCAACCGGGCCGGTAGTATCTGGGAATGGGTCATCCTGTTGGTGGTGATGGTTGGCTTCGCAGCGCCTTGTTTTTTGCTGTTTTTACCCTCTATCCGGCAGAGTCCGCGCAGGCTTGCGGTGCTGTCGGCCTGTGTGTGTCTCGCGCATCTGGGGCAGATGCTCTGGCTGATCAAACCCAGCTTCGGCGCGGCGCTGCACTGGCTGGACCTGGTGCTGCCTGCGGGCATGGGAGGTTTGTGGTTGCTCGCATTTTACGTGGTTTATGACCGGTATCACAACCGTCATCACACCGTTGCTGCGACGAACACACCCTCAAGTTAGCACACGGTCGTTATTCCCGGTACAGATAAGCGGCCATGTGCCGTGCTTCCGTTTCCGTCACCCCCAGATCCGGCATGGCATTTCCGGGTGAAATCGCCTGAGGGTTCTGAATCCAGGTAATGAGGTTGGCTGCCGTATTGCTTAACCGACCCGCGATATACTGCTGTCGTCCAAAATTCGCCAGCGATGGTCCGACAACCGCATTGGCACCCCGAACACCGCGTATGGTATGGCACGAACCGCAGCCATACTCGACTAAGAGCTGCCGTCCGAGTTCCGGGTCACCGCCCAAAACCTCCGGCGCAGGCTGGCTATCCGTCGTGCAGGCTGCCGCAACAGCCACCAGCAGCACCAGCAGGACACATGAACAGCGCTTTATCATAGCGAAACACCTCGCGTATCGGGCGTCCGCTGCTTGTAGCGGTCATCCAGCAGTCGAAACCAGTGATAAATCAGCACTGCTGCTGCACCCACGTAAACAATGCCGGGCAAAATCCACATCATCAGACCCGCCAGTTGCTGATCTTCAAGTGCTGTCAGTGACCATGCTATCACCCGTTCCTCATAGATCGGATACCAGGGGTATCTGGCAAAGGTCATCAGCGCCCCCAATACCACCCCTTGCATCGCGGAGAGAAAGAGCAACAGCACACCCGCACCATAGCCGATCAAACGCGGGCTGCGCGGATGAATGATCGCCCACCAGAACAGCATGCCCGCCACAAAAAAACTGATGTGTTCGGTGATATGCACCCCCTCAGAACGCAGCGCCCACTGATACAGCGCCGGCATGTGCCACAGCCACATCATCCCCCAATAAAACAAACAGGCCGTTATCGGGTGCGTAAACGTAGACAGCAAGCGCCGCACGCGCCCCCACCGGCTCATTCGATGACGCCATGTGTCTGGCAGACTCCACAGCAGCGGCAGCATTGGCATACTCAGGCTGAACAGAACCGGCACCACAATAAACAGAAGCAAGTGCTGTGCCATGTGGGCCGCCAGCAGCGTTTCCCCCAGCGCATCCAACGGCGACATCAACGCAATTGCCAGCAAAACCATCCCGCCCCAGAACAAGCCATCGCGCCATCTAGCCCAATGGCGCAAGCGAAGTCGCCCTTTGAAATACAGGTAAGCCATCAGGCAGAGGCCGCCGAACAGCATAGGGTCAAGCGACCAGTGATGCCAGACATCACCCGGTGTCAGTGGACCAGAGATATGTGCCAGCCAGCTAAACACCTATGCCTCCGCAGCTTGACAGGAAGAACACCGGCAGCGCCGTCACGACGATCACCACTGTAAACAGCAGGTTCGACACAAAACTGATCAGCTCGGTGAACCGTTTGCGTTTTTCGGCTCGGCCATTATCGGGCTGGTCAGGTTTGTTTCTGCGCCACTGGCGGAGCGATACAAAAGCGGCTGCCGCCGTCAGCAGCGCCATAACGATTGTGGCCAGCATAATCAGCACTTTTAATGTATCCTGCCCGGCAATCCGGGACTGCGCGATGCCTGCCTGACAGCCAAAGTCGGCCAGTACATAGATCAGCACAAAGTGCGCAAACCACACCGCAGGCCCTGCCACAAACAAAAGGGCAAATCGATCAACTTTTGGTGCAGTCTCGGTTTTCGAGGTTGCAGTCATCAGCTTGCCTCAGAACACATACGGCAGAATGTACAGCACAATATAGGTCAGGACGCCCGACGCCGCTGCGAAATACCAGAACAGAGCGATATGCTCCACCGACCACTGCGTTCGGGTGGGGTTGGCATCACGCCAAGCCCAGTACAGTGTGACCCCACTCATTAACACCGCCGTTAGCGCGATGAAAAGCTGCATCCAGCCCAGCATAAAGAAAACGGAACCATACGCATTGGTATCATGCGCAAATCCCATCCGCGAAAAGTCGAAGACAATCGCCCCCATATAAGCGACACCAAGCGCGACCGCAACCGCCATAGCACCCTTCATCGGTGCTGGTTGGTCCCGATGCAGACTGCGCGCTGCCCAGTACATGGCGCCCGCACCGGCAATCAGCAGCATATGACTCACCGCGCCGAGCAGCAGCGGTGGTGGCGCGATGCCTTCCGGCGGCCATTCCGGTACGTTCAATCGCAAAAAGAGGTAGCTGAAGATCAGAACAAACAGAGCCGTCGCATAGACCATAATGGACAGAATCATGCCCCAGCGCGCAACCCCACGACTGCCGGTGGCATGGACAGGAATGCCGTGCATGGCCTCGAACTGCTCATCTTCCAGGGTATCGCGCGTGACCGCCGCATAGTCCTTGCGATGCCAGGCCAGCATCCCAATGACCGTTATCACCAGACAAACCAGGGCTGGCATAAGCAGGTCAAAAATGAGGAAGAAAGACAAAATCATGGATGCTGCTGCCGTCACCAGCGGCCAGATGCTGTAATTGGCTACATGAATAATTTCTTCTGGCTCCGCATCCAGCGTGGAGGTGACCAGCTGCGAGCGCCACTTGTAGGGCCAATGCGCCATCCCTTCCGCGAGTCGCGTTTCTGCTTCGCTGCCCTGATGCAGATCATCCTGATCCCAGATCGGATGAAGGCTTTTGACGATGGGCAGTTTCCGAAAACCCATTTGTCGCATCGGTGTCGACGTCGCCCATTCCAGCGTATCCGCATTCCAGGGATTGGCTGGTGCAATCTCCCCACGGCGGCTGCTCCACACATAATTGATAATCATGACCAGAATGCCCGTCGCCAGAATGAACGCCCCAATCGTGGACACCAGGTTGTATGGCGCCAGCCCACTATCCAGATACGTATAGACACGACGCGGCATCCCCAACAGGCCGGAAATATGCATCGGAAAAAACGTGACATTAAATCCGATAAATACCAGCCAGAAATTCAGCTTACCCAATCGCTCATCAAACATCCGCCCGATGAATTTCGGCCCCCAATAGTAAATACCCGCAAACACGGGGAATAACATGCCGCCGATCAATACATAATGAAAATGCGCCACAACAAAATAGGAGTCGTGGACCTGCAAATCAAAAGGCACCACGGCGACCATCACACCTGTCAGCCCGCCAAGGACGAAGATGAAGAAGAAGCCAATCACAAACAAGAATGGGGTCTTCCATACAGGGCGACCATGCCAGATCGTTGCAATCCAGGCAAACACCTGCACCCCACTGGGGATCGCAATGAGCATGCTGGCCGCCGTAAAAAACGACAGCGACAGTTCTGGCAGGCCGGTAGCAAACATATGATGTACCCACAGACCAAAACTGAGGAAGCCAGTCGCCACCATCGATATCACGACAAATGGGTAGCCGATCAGCTTGCGTCGGGCAAAGACCGGCACAATGGTCGATACCATACCCACAGCCGGAATAAACTGAATGTACACATCGGGATGCCCAAAAATCCAGAATATATGCTGCCACAGCAGCGGGTCACCACCCCGCGAGACATCGTAAAACGCCGTACCCAACTTGCGATCCAGCTCCAATAGCAGACTGCCGACAATCAGCGGCGTAAATGCAAAAATCATCATGAATGCCATCACCAGCAGCGCCCAGGCAAAGATCGGGATACGATTGAGCGACATCCCCATCGCACGCATTTTGAATATCGCGGCGATGATTTCGAAGGATCCGGCAATGGCGCCGATCTCAGCCACCCCCAGCCCCAGCAGCCAGAAGTCCATCCCGACACCGGGCGAATACTCCGAACCGCTAAGCGGCACATAGGCGAACCAGCCCGCATCCGGCACGTCCCCAAACAGAAAGCTGGCGTAGAAGATCAAGCCGCCAAACAAAAAAGCCCAATATGCAAAAGCGGTTAGACGAGGGAATGGCAGTTCGCGCGATCCAAGCATCTGCGGCAGCACCAGCGTGGCGATGCCCTCGATCAATGGAATGGTGAACAAAAACATCATGGTCGAGCCATGCATCGTAAACAGCCGGTTATATGTTTCCGGGTCGAGAAACGCATTCTCCGGGCTGGCCAGTTGAATGCGCATCAGTAATGCGGAAAGACCGCCCAGGATAAAGAATAGAAACGCGGTAACAATAAAACGTTTGCCAATCGGCCCATTCTGTACGGTGGTCAGCCAACCCCAGATGCCGGGGGGATCATTCCAGGCCCGGTCAAACTCCGCATCTGATACATAGGGTACAGGCGCGACAGGCCGGGTTTCGGGTGGGCTGGAGGGATCCATAGGCTTATTCCAGACTTTCAAGATAGGCCAGTAAGGGTTGCAGCTCCGTTCCATCGAGGCTCATCGGCGGCATCAGGTTGCCGGGCTTGATTGATTGCGAATCAATAATCCACCCAGCCAGATGGCCGCGCACATTGGGGACTGCACCAGAACCAATCGTTCGCCGGCTGGCGAAGTGTGTCAGGTCCGGCCCCAGATCACCACGCGCCTGTGTGCCTGCAACACGGTGGCAGTTACTACACCCACTACGCATAAAAACAGACTGACCCTCGGCCAGCACAGCATTGACCGGTTCAGGCGCTGGTTGGCTCTGCTGCGTCAACCACGTTTCAAAATCTTCGGGGGAATGAACCACCACGAGAAACAACATCTTGGCGTGCTGGATACCGCAGTATTCGGCGCATATTCCCTGGTAGACACCGGCCTGATCTGCGTGAAGCCAGAGCGTGTTTACCTGACCCGGCATGAGGTCAATCTTGCCTTGCAGTTCAGGTGCCCAGAAGCTGTGAATAACATCATCGGATGTGAGGTCGAGGCGCACGGACAGATTGCTGGGAATATGAAGTTCGTTCGCTGTCACGACGCCATGTTCAGGATATTCAACTTCCCACCACCATTGATGACCCGTCACGTCGATACTCAGCGGCGCGTCAGTTCCAGGGGGTGGCGACAAAACCCGCACGGTTAGCAGGTCGAGCGCAAAAACCCCGGTCAACACCACAGCAGGCATAGCCACGCCGCTGAGCAGCACGAACTTATAGCTCTTAGGTGGCACATCGTCATCATTGGGCTGTCGGTTGGGCCGTAAAAGGGACCACAGCAGCAGGCCCATTACAAACAGATAGATCAGCGCTGCGAGGCCGAACAACCACCACCACAAGTTGGTGACAGCCGCCGCTGCCGGTCCGGCAGGCTCTAAGATGGACGCGCTATCCACAGCGCCCTGAAGCTGCACGTCTGTAGCTAACAGTGTCATGATGACCGGCGTTGCAGGTAAATGGTGTGCGTTTTCTGTGAACCAGTGACGACTGATGTTCAACCGGTGCCCACCCTCATCTATCAGTATGCAGACCCTTATTGAACCTAACGGGGACATCTCCCGTTTACACCCTACATACAGGCCATCTTGTGCCGGGTCACATGACCTATACCCGCGCCTGACACCGTAAACAGCCACCAGATCATCAGACAACCAGCGGATGCGAAAACCCACCATCTGGCTCTCACCCACACCTGATGACTGCATTTATTTTTGCTTTAGTGACTCAAGTCGTGAGGAATCCTACGCTGAAAAAGCCAACGAATGATGAAATTGCAGACCTGCTTGAACGGATCGCGGATATCCTGGACCTGGAGGACGCCAATCCATTTCGCGTGCAAGCCTATCGCGATGGCGCAACCACGATCCGTTTTCTGGAGGAATCCGCCGCCGACCTGGCGCGCAAGGACAGCCTGGATGACCTGATTGCCCTGCCCGATATTGGACGTGGGCTTGCAGGTGTGATCAGCGAATATGTTTCCACGGGGCAATCCAACCTGCTTCAGCAGCTGGAAGCCGAAGCTGGGCCTGAAGCCGTATTTGTCCAGATACCCGGCATTGGTAAAGCCTTTGCGCGCCGAATTGTCGACCAAATTCATGTCGAAACCCTGCCCGAACTGGAAGCCGCCGCGCATGATGGCCGCCTGGAAACCGTCGAGGGGTTTGGGCACCGCCGTGTAGAAGGTGTACGCACGGCGCTTGCGGGCATGCTCAGCCGTTCTGCCCGGACCGGACAGCGCCAGCGCGTGGAACAGGCGCAGGCTTCAGACAATGGGGATCAGCGCCCATCAGTCGCCTTGTTGCTGGAAATTGACGCGGAGTATCGCAAAAAAGCTAAGGCCGGGAAACTCAAGACCATCGCCCCACGTCGTTTTAACCCGGACGATGAAGCGTGGTTGCCTCTGATGAATATCACACGTGATGGTTGGACCTTTACCGTCCTGTACTCCAATACCGCTCAGGCGCATAAACTGGGCAAAACGCACGATTGGGTCGTCATTTACTACGAGCGCAACGACATCGAACGGCAAAACACGGTGGTCACAGAGACACAGGGTCCGCTGAAAGGCAAACGTGTGGTGCGGGGTCGAGCCGCCGAGACACGGGCGTATTACAAAAACGACTGAGTATGAATCACATTCAGATTAACAAAGAAACGCGATTCGGGTAGTCGCGTTTCTTTGTTTGAGCAGAACTAATCACACTTTACTTATGATCCACCACGAACGAAATCTTCGCGTTGACGCGGTAGTTCACAATCCGATCATTCTCCACATCCGCCTGAAATTCCTTGACGTAAATGGACTGGATGTTGCGCACGGATTTACGGGCTTCGTCAAGCGCATTTTTGGTTGCTTCTTCCCAGCCAGCATTTGATTGGGCAAGGACTTCAATGACTTTTACGATCGCCATGTCACTTTGCTTTCCTCTAATTTATCTGAAGTCACCTTCACTTCCACTATAAGAGGCGAACCCATCCCAAACATGAGACAAGCGGACCAAATCCAGCTTGTCCGTTCGTCAAGGTTCACCCCGGTCAACATGAAGCAGACGATGATTAATCAGCCATCCTATGGGTAAACGGGTCAAATGGACTATGTATTACAAGCTGATCATTCCTAAGATGAATAGAGGGATACGTGTTTAAGTCTACGGCAGTATCAAATTTCCTGATCGGTACCGGCGAATAACTCAACATCTATAGTGAATAGTTTTAACTCAGCTGGTCATTGCGTTTCGCTATATCCCTCCGTTATCGATCAGCAGCATGGGGCAGGAAGCTGCTAATCGTGAAGGATGATGATGGCCCATATACTTTTGGCACTTGATGCCGAAAATCAATCCAGAATCATACATGAAACGCTGCTGGCGACTCATCAGGTAACGGCGTTTGATCCGGCCCATACTGCCCCATGTGCCTTCGATCTCTGTATCGTGGATCAAGCCCAATGGAGCACAGTCAATAACTGGCTAGCTTCCAAACAGCACACGTCTATGCCACGTCTGTTCGCAGGCACCTGTGATGTAATTGACAACCTGTCACCGGACATCGTCTGTCATGTAGATGATGTCATCCGCCTGCCTATCCATACCAACGAGTTGACCATCCGTTTGGCGACGTTGCTCAAATCGTATGAACTCGCCCGCAAACAAGCGAGCCTCCAAGAAAGATTAACCATCATCAATACCGCTATTGAAAGCACGAGTGATGCCATCAATATCGCGGACGTGAACGGCACATCGGTCTATACCAACGCCGCATTTCTGAACATGTATCAATATTCGACGCATGATTTGAATTCGGGAGGGATCCCGAAGGTCTTGTTCGTGGACCCAAGGATTGGAACACATATATTTGGGACGGTGCGACGGAAAGGGTCGTGGCGAGGTGAAGTTGAGCTTCGATCCAAAGATGGCCACGTTATCCAGACGCTGCTCTTTCTCGACAAAATCATGGATGAGAACAATCACGAACTCGGCTACATCGGCGTATGCACGAATATCAACCATCGCAAACGGATCGAGATGGTCCAGCGGGAACAACGTGTCCTCGCCGAAGCATTGCGCGATACCGCATCCGCGCTCACGAGTACACTCAACTTCGATGAGGTCATCACCCGTATCCTCGAAAATATTGGAAAGGTTGTGCCGCACGATGCCGCCAATATCATCCTCATCGAGCAGGACATCGCCTACCTCGTCCGCAGCCATGGGTATCACGAAGATCACCCCTTGCAGCGGTTCAGCGCGTCCCAAACACCGGTCAACGAACTGCATGATCTTCAGGCGATTCGAGAAAGCGGCATCCCGCTGGTCATTCCCAACACAGAACACTACGCCGGTCTTCCGGCCCAGCATACGCCCTGGCTGAATTCGCATATCGGCAGCCCGATCTTTCTGGGCGGGGAAGTGATTGGCTTCCTCAACGTGGACTGTTATCAGCCGGATGTGTTTCACAAGGGTCACGCAGAATACATGCAGCTCTTTGTCGAGCAAGCGGGCATCGCCATCCAGAATGCCCGGCTGCACGAGAAAGCGCAGTTACTGGCAGCCATTCAGGAGCGGCAGCGCTTGGCGCGCGACCTGCACGATGCGGTGAGTCAAACGTTATTCTCCGCTAGCCTGATGGCGGAATCACTCATGCTGTTATGGGACAAACGTCCGGACGAAATGCCTGCCCGCCTCAAGCAGCTGCATCTGCTCACGCGGGGCGCACTGGCAGAAATGCGAACGCTGCTGCTCGAGCTGCATCCGGAACGATTGCTGCGCACCCAGCTCGACGAGCTGATTTTCCAGATCGTCAATGCCGTCAAGGGGCAGAAGGCTATCGACATTCAATGTCATGTGGCCCAGGTGAAAAGTCTGCCCACAACGGTACGTGTGGCCATGTACTACATCGTGCAAGAAGCGTTTAACAATATCGTCAAACATGCCGAAGCTAGCACAGCCATTGTGCAACTCAGCCAGACCAACGGCCAGGTCAGCCTGCTCATATCAGATAATGGCAGCGGCTTTGACCCCCAACGGGCCGAGATGGCTGGGCTGGGGCTGGATAACATGCGTGAGCGTGCCCGGTCTGTCGGTGCAGATCTACAGATTTCCAGCGAGATTGGGCAAGGAACGAAAGTTGCCGTCAACTGGTCGAGCAACATCGAGACGTGAGGAAAATAAAAATGATAGATACCAAAACTATTCGCGTGATGGTCGTTGATGACCATGACATGGTGCGAAGTGGATTACAATTTATGCTCGAGACGTCGGATGACCTGGAGTTTGTCGGCAGCGCAAAAGACGGTGTCTCAGCCTTGCAGTTGTGCGACGAAGTTCAGCCTGATGTCGTCCTGATGGATCTGGTCATGCCAGGCAAGGATGGGATTGAGACCACCGCCGAGATTCGGCGCAAGCACAAGAATACCCAGATCATCGCGATCACCAGCTTCGATGAACGGGACTTAATCGAGGGGGCGCTCAAAGCCGGCGCGATCAGTTTCCTGATGAAGAATGTGAGTATTGGACAGCTCACCGAGGCCATCCACGCGGCGCATATTGGCCAGTCCACACTGGCACCGGAAGCAACACGCATTCTGATTCAGGCAGCAACGCAGCCACCCGCCCCAGGACAAAACCTCACCCGGCGGGAAAATGAAGTGCTTGCGCTGCTGGTGAAAGGGCTCAACAACCGGCAAATTGCGGACCGTTTGACCATCAGCCGTTCGACCGTCAAGCATCATGTCAGCAGCATCCTGGCCAAGCTCGAAGCCAATAACCGGGCGGAAGCGGTAGCGATCGCCTTACGACATTCTCTGGTCGAAACATCGGTCAGATGACCTATACCTGATGTGACTGGCTCCCGACCAAAAAACGCTCAGATAGCACGATGCACATGAGCGTTTTTTGGTCTATCGTCAAACTTTAATGTTCTCCGCCTGATTTTTGCCAGTATATACTATCTCATCTGTCAGGCCTGCTTCGTCCGAAAGTTAATTTCCGGGGGCACTCAACCATGAATCACCGACCCAAAATTGTCATTATCGGAGCCGGATTTGGCGGTCTGTTTGCCGCCCGAAAATTGAAAAATCAACCAGTCGATGTGTTGCTCATCGACAAGCGCAATTTTCACACGTTCACGCCCCTCATCTATCAGGTTGCCACCTGTGCGCTGGACCCCAGCGACGTTGCTCATCCTGTGCGCAGCATCTTTCGCAAACAGCAGCATATCACCTTTCTGATGGGTGAGGTTACAAATATTGACTACGATGCCCGGACGATCGAAGTCGACAATGAAGGTGAACGGCGACACGAATCGTATGATTATCTGATTGTCGCAACCGGCAATACCCCCACCTATTTTGGCAATGATGATTTTCGCCCCTTTTCTTTCGAACTGAACACACTGGATGACGCCGTCCGGCTGCGAAATCATCTGTTAAAGCTGTTTGAAAGAGCGGCGTGGACAGCCGACCTAGAGAAGCGGAAACCACTGACAACCATCGTGGTGGTCGGTGGCGGTTCGACCGGCTTGGAAACCGCAGGCGCGATTTATGAGTTGTACAACCATGTGCTGCAACGAGAATTCCCGCGCGCCAAACTGCGTACCCGCGTCATTCTGATCGAGATGCTACCCCATCTTATCGCAAGCTATCCTGAAAACCTGCGGGAAGCTGCCCGGAAACAGCTTGAGTCGCTGGGCGTGGAAGTGCGCCTCAATACAAAGGTCGTGGATGTCGCCACAGATCATGTGGTGCTGGGTGACGACACAATCATTCCAACCCACACGCTTGTCTGGGCAGCTGGCGTACAGGCATCGACGTTGGCGAAAATGCTCCATGTCGACCTGACCAAGGCCGGGCGCATCCCCATCCACCCCACGACAGAAGTCAAAGGCCGCCAGAATATTTTTGCTATTGGGGATATTGCCTACCTCGAAGATCAAAATGGCAACGCCTACCCGATGCTTATCCCGGTTGCCCAGCAGCAAGGCGAATTGGCAGCGGAAAATATCCTGCGGCGCATTCGCGGCGAAGCCCCGGCGGACTTTGAATATGACGACCGGGGAACAATGGTCACCATTGGCCGGTATCGCGCAGTCGCCTGGATCTATAACCGTGTGCCGCTAACTGGCCTGATCGCCTGGTTTGCCTGGCTGGGATTACATATCGTAACGCTGATCGGGTTCCGAAATCGCCTCAATGTACTTCTCAACTGGGCGTGGGATTATCTGCTCTACGACCGATCCGTACGCATCATTCTTGAGCGAGAGAAACCCAGGCAGCAAACGCTGCAATCGCAGGATGAATAACCCCATCAAGCGCCGTAATCGCAGTCATCGCCCTGACTTCAATCGAAGTATCTGTAGGCGTGTAAACCGCCAACATAGTCCCTTTGACCCAGTCAATGATCAGTCAGGGTGTGCACGTCAAAACGCGGCACTATGCTCATTCTTCATTCCGTCCCCTGTCCTACAATCATGTTACACAGTTCAGGTCCTTGACTGAACAATGCGAAACAAGCCATCAAATTGGAGATATGCACATGCAATTAGCAACATATTCACGTAAGTTTCTCAGCACGCTGCCGATTATCGCGCTGGCACTGGCAGCCTGTTTACCAGAGGCGACGACCCCCACGCCGGTGGTCACGGTCCCTCAGCCAGACATACCGGATTCTGGCGACGCGATTGCGGATGAAGACCAGGGCGATGTTGAGGCCAACACATTGGGCGCCGACCCCTCGGAGGATGTACTGCCTGCGACCTATACCGATGATGAACTGGGGTTCAGCTTCAACTATCCGATGGACTGGTACGTACAGGGCACCGCAGGTTTTTCGGCTGTTTTAACATCTTACCCCCCGGAAGAAGAGGATGACGACGTCACCGCCGAAGAAACCAAGATTGATTTTGTCCTGCTTGAGACGGACGAGCAAGTTGAGGCGCTGATCGAGTCGCAGCAGGGCCAGATCAACGAAGCTGGTAACACCGTGACAAACGAAACCACGATTGAATTCGGCGAAAATATTTCGGCCTATGTCATTAGTTATTCGACAGACGAGGGCGAACTGGAAGTGGTTGCCATCACCCAGGTGAATGATTCCAACTTCATCATATCCGGCCAGGGCGACCTCACGTTGTTTGAGCAAATCCTTCGGTCGCTTGGTCCTTCGACTTAAGCCCGTAAAGCAGGAGGTTTCATGACAAAGCTACATGAACTGAACGAGCTCGGCCAATCGATATGGCTGGATTATATCCGTCGCGATTTCATGGCGTCAGGCGAACTCCAACAATGGGTCGATCGCGGACTGAGCGGCATGACATCCAATCCGAAGATTTTCATGCAGGCCATTGCCCAGAGCGACGAATACGATCAGCAATTACACGAACTGGACCTTGAGAGCCAATCGCCGCAGGAGATCTATGAGGCGCTGGCGATTAAAGATGTCCAGGATGCCGCGACGATCTTGCGCGGTGTTTATGACCGCACGAATGGCCTGGACGGTTATGTCAGCCTGGAGGCCAATCCAAATCTCGCGTACGACACGGAGGGGACGATTGCGGAAGTTCGCCGGCTGCATCACGCGGTCAACCGACGCAATGTCATGTTCAAGATACCTGCCACTTCGGAGGGCATCCCCGCCATTCGGCAGCTTATCAGCGAAGGTATCAATATCAATATCACGCTGATGTTTTCTATCGAACACTACGAGCAGGTCGCAGAAGCTTATCTTCAGGGGCTCGAAGTACTGGCACAGGATGGGCAAGACCTGTCAATGGTCGCGTCGGTCGCATCGTTTTTTGTCAGCCGGGTTGATGTCAAACTGGATCCACGTCTGGCCAGCCAGGGAGCATCCGAACTGCGCGGCAAGATTGCAATCGCCAACGCGAAGAATGTTTATCGCCGTTTCAAAGAGCTGTTCAGCGGTGAGCGCTGGCAGCGGCTGGCGGCAGCCGGCGCACGGGTTCAGCGCCCGCTCTGGGGCAGCACGAGCGTCAAAAATCCGGAATACCCCGATACGCTTTACATGGATAGTTTAATCGGCCCCGATACGGTCAATACGGTCCCGCCGGATGCGCTCGAGGCTTTTCTCGATCACGGCACGGTCAGGCCCGCCCTGGAAGATGATATGGACAACGTGACGGCTCAACTTGCCCGTGTCGAAGAACTGGGGATTGATTTGTACGAGGTTGGACAGGAATTGCAGCGCGAAGGTGTTGATCAATTTGTCGAACCATTCGACGAGCTGCTTGCCGCGATCAAAAGCAAACAGCGTCAGTTTATGCGGGCGTAGGCGCGCGACCGTATTTCAATCAGCCTAATGGGTGTGGGCGAATACGAACCACACACCGGGCTACAGAAAGAAGTCTTCAACATGCAGGCGACCTCAGCAGGCAAATAGAACTGCATATGCTCTGGTCGCCTGTCTGGTATATCCTACTGCCTGGCCTCACGAAGCGCGAACCAGGCTTCCATCAGGTTACCTTCAAGGATAATCATATTCTCTGGCTGCCATGTATCAGTCGTGAACGGCTCACAAAGCAGTACGGCATTCTGTTCCAATGCCAGGATTCTCCATTCCAAGTATGGTTCCAACTGATGGTTAAGCCATTCAACATTCGACTCGCTCTGATCACAGGCGCTCAAATGCTTAATTCCTAAAAAGCGTTTCCTGAAAGACGTCATCCGCCTGTCCCTCCGCCACATCTTACGACGCTAAGGATTACAACAAAGATGGCCTGTTGCTGATGTGCCTTGATGAGTGACTGTTCTTCTTCCCCCACACGCTATACGAGGAATTCTTCACGTATCCGGGATTAATGGCAAAACACACAATCGGTCAGTTTCGCCATTTTTTTATGACCCCTTTGACCTATAACAACCAACATTTTATAAGCTTTGCTGTTTACGTATATGGGTCAGATAGACGGTTATGAGTGGTGTTAAGTCCGACTAACGAGGCAAATTACTCAACTAAAAAGAGCCGCTCGATGCGCAGCCCCGGTGTAAGCGAAATCCTGGAAGACTGCGCCATCCTTACAGAATGAATCGCATAACTAGAGTTGATGGATAATCAATCCGGAGATAAGCGTGTATGATTTTTACCGTAGAATGCCAGAGCTATGATGCATCGGTCGAACAACCCATGCGTCATAGCTCTGGCAATATCAACGCCGGATAAAGTCATCCGACAGGCGAGGCAGATGAAATTTACAACCGCAACCGCCAACCGAATTGGCGACTACCGATACTCATTCAGACCATTCCAGCATATTCGTCTCGGTCACAGGTTGTTTTTTATCCTTGGGCACACGAAAGGTCTTGATTTCCGCCGCACCGAAGTCCGCTTCAAAAGTCCGATCGAGGATACAGATCTTGCCCTTTGTGGCAATTTTGGCCGTTTCATAAATGCGAACAATCAAGTCGTCGCCATCTTCCCACCGTTTGATCACGCTCAAGTGCAGGTGAGCTGGTTCAACCGATGCAAAGGAATGAGCCTGTGGTAATGGTCCTTCGTGCGACGTGACGTTCAGAGTGATGGGACGCTGGTTCAGTTCAGCAGCGCGGCGCACCGTCCCGGCCTGCTCCCAACTACCATCATGCGGCAGAATGGTATAGCAAAAATGTTGAATACCCTGGTCGATATAGGAATAGGTTTTGTCCGCCTGAAGTATAGCTGGGTCGTGATGGGCGTAAGCCGGGCTGCGCAGCACCGTCATACCAATATCACGATTTCGCACATCGAAGCTGTATTTGGCGTCGTTGAGGATGCTGCATCCATAGAGCACACCCGTATCCCGCGAAGTGCCGGAAACATCAATCCAGCCCTGCCCCGGGTTTTCCTCACCATTGGCAAACCGTTCTATGCTGCCATAAGGCGCTTCATACGTTGCTTTGTGAAATTGCACATGCACCGGGAAGCGCAGCTTGAGCATCTTCAGCCGGTCGCGCCAATCAACCGTAACCGCCACATCAATCTGGTTAAGGTCATGGTAAACGCTGAAATCCTGTATCAGCGTGGAATGCCCCCATTGGCTGTGAACGCGAATGACCGCCTTCACCGGGCCATGTTCGACAAGGTGCACACGGGTGGCTTCAAACGCGCCGATCTCCTGATCAAACGTATAAACACCATGCGACCAGGTGTCACTTTCGTCCGCAATCACGACTGGTTGGGCGGCGGCTCCATCAAAAACTTCCACACCGCGCAGTTTGTCCCGCAGCGATTTGATCCAGCCCGTTTCAGGATCAATTTCCAGACGCAAACGCTCGTTCTCAGCGACAGTATCGCTGGCTTCCACGTTGGGGAATGTCGTGCGCTTCGCCCGCGGCAGCAGCCGGTAGGTGCGATAGCCCACTGGTGGCAGCTCACCCACCCAGCTTAAACGGTGTCGCCCTCCTGCCGTCGCCTCGGACTGCACCGTCTGAAACGAGATTTCCTGCCCCGCATCATCGAGCAGTACATCGCCTTCACGCACCGGCCCAAACTCGTTTTCAATATTGACCCGACTCGCCCAGGCATGAGGATTAAAGACGACGATCGGGCGTGCCCCTTCCTCCGCCGGAATATTGATCTTCCACGCAAGCGCCTGCGTCGCAAGATTCAGATTGCGGCCCGCAATCGCCATCGATTCACCGAAAAGTTGCCGGGCATCGTCGTAGGCGGATTCGAGGCTGGTGCCGGCCAGAATATCGTGAAACTGATTGAACAGCACGCCCTTCCATGCCTGCGTGAAATCGGCTGGGTACGGCTGATTGACGACCTGTGCGGCAATCGTGCTAAACTTCTCGGCAGCCAGCAGGCGGTTCTCTGCCTGACGATTCCAGTGCTTGATGCCCGAATGCACCGCGTAGCAACCACTGGCATGATGCTGCAAGTCATCGTGCACCACCGGCAGTGATAAATCCTGCGCAGCCATATGAGAAAAATAGCGTTCCGGTGTGGAAAAAAGCAGGGTTGGATAATCCGGGTCGGCGTTGAGACGTTGAATACTCTCGATGTTCTCTTTGGTGGGGCCACCCCCATGATTGCCCACCCCATAAAAGCACATCAGGTCTTCAATGGGCGCTTTCAGCTCCTGTGCACAGCGGCGCACATGCTGGTCGACTTCCTTCCCCCACGTGAGATACTCAAACATGATGCGGAAGGTCAATACCCGCGTTCCATCATCCGCTTCCCACCAGAACAAGCGACTCGGCAGGCCCTTCTCGACCGGTGAGGGACGCATAAACACATAATAATCGAGCCCGCTTTTCTTCAGAATCTGTGGCAGCGTCCCCGCATGGCCGAAGCTGTCGACGTTGTACCCGACTCGCGCGGTTACGCCAAACTTCTCCTTAAAGTAACGTTGGGCGTAAAGGCCCTGACGCACAAACGATTCACCAGAGGGGATGTTGCAATCCGGCTGAATCCACCACCCGCCGACAATTTCCCAACGCCCCTCCGCAACCCGCTGCTTAATCTCTGCAAACATCGCCGGGTCGCTCTGCTCAATCCATTCATAATACTGGGCCGCACTGGAGATAAAGAGGAAGTCATCGTATTCGTTCATGCGGTCCAGCGCCGAACGAAAGGTGGCATGAACCTCGTGGAAACCTTCCTGCCACTGCCACAACCACACCGGATCGATGTGGGCATTCCCAATCATATGTAGTGTTGCCATAAAAAGTCCTGTTGAAAAGAATCAAGTGCCGAGCAGTTCAGGGGCTTTGCCTGCGCTGCCAAGAAAGTTGGTGATCTTATCCACAACGGTCGCTTCGACAGCCTGGCGCGCAACAGCCAGTTGTTCTGGCGTCAGGGCTTTGCATTCTGCGTTGGTCAAATGCTCGGACCGGCCCAACGCTTCCAGCATTGCGATCTCAAGGTCCGTCGCGATATTCACCTTGCTGACCCCGCCACCAGGGATGCGGATCGCCTGAGCAATCATCTCCGCAGGAACACCCGAACCACCATGCAAGACCAGATGGACTGAACTGAGAGCGCGAATCGCTGACAATCGTTCAAAGTCGACTTTCGGCTGCCGCACGACGTAAACACCGTGGGCCGTGCCCACCGAAACGGCCAGCGCATCGACACCGGTCGCTTCGACAAATTGCTGTGCTTCTGCCGGAACCGTGTAAAGTTCCTCGTCGCTGTCCGTCTCGATAAAATCCGTCGTGCCGATCCTGCCGAGCTCAGCCTCTACAGAGACGCCACGTGCGTGCGCAAATTCGACAATCTCTTTTGTCCGGCGAATATTTTCGTCCAGCGGGTGTTCGGATGCGTCGATCATCACCGATGTGAAACCTGCCTCAATCGCCGCTGCAATAACGTCAAAGTCCCAGGAATGATCGAGATGCAACACAACCGGCACACTGATCTGCTGGGCGGCGACCTGTGCGTAAAATTCATCCGCGAATTCCTGAGGGGTCACCCCATAACGCACCAGTTCACGGCTGGATATTTGAACGCTGAGCGGTGATGCAGTTTTCTCCCCGGCTGCCAATACCGCTTGAATCATGGGGGTCAGGCGCGGTGAAAAAGAACCCAGGGCAAAGCCGGATTGCTCCGCTGCCGTCAGCGCCCGATCAAGTGTCCAGACATTATTCATGTGATGTCACCATTCTCATGCGATACTGCGACCACAAATCGCGCAGTAGCGTATAGTCTTCATCTTCAAGCATCTCCCCGGTTGTGTCAATCTGCGTGGCAAAGTAAAGTGCAGGGACGCCCAGCTCCAGTTGAAGCGGCAGATAACGACGCCAGGTTGCCCGGTCCGTCATCGGCCAGTTATCGGTATCAATCAAGCTATCCGGGCAGGCAATCGCGGCGATACGCGCCCGGTGCTGCATCGCCATGTTGACGTCTTTCCCAATATTGATGTCATTCAGACGGATCATATCCACCACATCAGCCAGGTACGGATGTGGCGTATGAGCAATCACCAGTGCATCCGGCTTGATACGCTTGGCTGATGCGTAAACAATCTCCAGGTAACGCCGCATCAACTCCAGGCCCCACACATCACCGGCGCTGCGCAGGCCCGGGCTAGCCGGAATGCGGGCGGTAAAATCGATCTTGAAACCATCCGCGTCATAGCCCTGCGATGAAATCATACGCTCAACCGCTTGCCGCAGGCGGCGCTCATAAGCGGGGTTGGTCATATCGGCGGCGATGATTTCGCCGACGTTGTTGGTCACACATTCGTCAGCGGGCAGACCTTCAGGGTCCCAGGCTTTAAGCCACAGCAGCACCTTGCGTCCCGCGTGATGTTGCTGCGCGATGAAACCGGGCAGGTCCGGCCATTTTTCACTGTCAGCAACATTATCGCCATAGGCTGCCTGCCATTTATCGTCAATGACCACCGTACCCGGCGAAATGCCCTGCGCTTCAAGCGTGTGCAAAAAACCCTCATACTGTTCCTGCCGGGCATAGTCAGGCGCACGTCCACCGTTGTCGCGCGCGATTCCACATTGGGCACCCCATCCGCAAAAAATCGGCTCTCGCCACCACCCTACCTTCGGTTGCTGGACGGTCGGTACCTGACCACTCGCCCGCAGCGCCTCGACATGCGCCTCGATAGCCCCATAGGGATCATCGGCAAAGTACATACCAATGGTCGGCAGCCGGTCAGTTCCCGAAATTTGCAGGTAACCCGCATAATCCAACCCCAGCTTAAAAGCGTCGTGCTGCCCGTGATACGCGTACTCGCAGTAGTGGTTGTGTCCCGGTTGTGCCTCGACCCCCATGCTCAGCCAGCCAGCCGTCGTTTCGAAAGCAAAACAAAACGGTGGCGGTGTATAAAACCAGCTTCCCTTATTTGGCAGCGGCACACCCGTTAAATCAATGACGGAACCACCACCTGGCGCGAAGTGGTACGTCTCAGCCATCGTCGGTTCCGGGTTAAACCCCTGCTGGAATCGCTGCGCAGACCAGAAATAGCCGGACCCCCAACGGGGTTGGCCGGAATAATAACCACCAAAGTAATCGACGGCTGTTACGCGGCCATCGCCCTCAACTTCAACCTCATAGTGGAGGCATGTTTCGGAAAGTCGAAAGCGATACATTTTGCTGCGCCAGATACTGCTGTGTGCCTGCCGTGTCAGCGTGATGCCGTTTTCGCCCTGGATCATATCCCAGGCATCCAACCCAGTTGTATCATCGAGTCCGCTTGTACTGTGGACACTCGACGCGATAAACAATTCCGCAAGCTGCTGTCCGTCCAGGGCCTGGACGTAAACAAATGGTCGATCTGCCGGACAGATGAAGCGATAGGAAGCAGTCTGAATGTGAAGTTGGTGCTTGTCCTGCGAAACCTGCATACGAAACCTTTAATGCAATCGTTTGCATAATATCACTTAAAACTGAAGCAAAATTTAGCCAACGAAGCTATTTATGCCCTAGAGCATAGCAAATTCAGTTATATTGTCAAGATTCCCGGCTTGCTTGACACCCTGATAGGTCCTATTTATAATGAAAACGATTTACCTCAAGGATAAGCACATGGCATCAGGCCGGATCACCATTGCCGATGTAGCCAAAGCAGCCGGGGTTTCTGCCGGTACGGTTTCGCGCGTACTGAACCGGCGCGACAGCGAAATCAAGATTAGCGAGGCCACGCAAAAGGCCGTCATACAGGCTGCCGAACGCCTGGGCTATCAACCGAATCGGTTCGCGTCTGCGCTGCGCACCCAACAAACGGGCGTCATTGGCGCCATTGTGCGCGATATCAGTGATCCGTTTCTCAGCCTGATGGCACGCGAAGTGCAGCATGCCGCCCACAGACGGGGTGTCGAGCTGCTGCTTGGGCACGCAGAAAATGAGGCGGATACCGTCCAGCGCCAGCTTGGTTTCATGCGTAACTGGTTTGATGGCCTGCTCATCATTGGCGATATGCCTGATAATGACGCGCTGTTCACCACCCTTCGCGCATCGAAAACACCGTTCGTCGCGGTCGCCTGTGGCACAGCGGCCAATGCGCCGCTTGTCAATATTGATGAAGTCGTGGGCACCACCCGCATCATGGAATACCTCTATGCCTTGGGGCACCGGCGAGTCGGGTTCATCGGCAACACGGAACACGCCGCCACCCGTGAGCGCTTGTCATGTTTTGAACAGTATGTGCAGCAGCGTCAAATGGTCTCGCGTGCAGACTATGTGCAGGCGACGGAATATACACGCAAGGCCGCGATCGCCAGCATACAGCGCCTCCTGACTCTGCCCGAACCCCCAACTGCCATCCTGTGCACCGCTGACCTGCTGGCTCTCGGCGCACTCAGCGGCGCGATGCTGATGGGCTGGCGTGTGCCCGAAACATTGTCCATTATCAGCTTCGACGACATTGAAGAAGCAGTTGATGTCGTCCCGGCACTGACTACCCTGCGGCAGCCGGTAGGTGCAATGGCCGAAGAAGCGGTTAACCTGCTGCTGCATTTGATCAATCATCCCAATTCGGACGACGCAAATCGTCAGATACTCGTAGAGCCAAGCCTGATGATCCGCCGTTCGTGCTCACCGCCTATTCAATGAAAGTCTGAATCTATGCTCAACACAATTCTTGGCTTCGACATCGGTGGCAGCAAAATCGCGGTCATTGAAGGTGGTTATGATGCGACCATCTACCAACGCAAGACCATCCCCGATCATCGTGGGCAGCCCTTTGACGTCATTTTCGAGGCCATTTGCACCACCGCTGCCAAATTGCAGGCCGAGGCAGCAGGCGCTGGTCGCCATGTCAACGCGCTGAGTGTATCCGTCGGTGGTCCACTCAACATTGCTGAAGGCGTTATCATGTCCCCACCTAACCTGCCAGGCTGGGACAACATCCCGCTGAAGCAGAAGCTAGCCGATCATTTCGGTTTGCCGGTGTTTGTCGAACACGACGGCAACGCGGGTGCGCTAGCCGAGTTTCGCTTCGGGGCCGGTGTCGGCAAACAGAACATGATCTTTCTGACGCTTGGTACCGGGCTGGGCGCTGGCCTTATCCTCAACGGCAAAATTTACCGGGGCACGACGGATACTGCCGGAGAAGTCGGTTTTATCCGCGTTGCGCAGGATGGCCCCGTCGCCTATGGCAAAGCCGGTAGTTGGGAGGGGTTGTGCAGCGGCGCAGGGCTGGTGAAACTGGCCCATATGCGTTACCCGGGGCGCTGGCCGGATTCAGTCAGCACACGTGATCTGATCACCGAAGCGCTGGACAACGGTCAGGAAGCGGTTGCGCTAGTCGAGGAAATGGGCACGTGGCTGGGGCGCGGCTGCGCCATGCTCGTCAATACGCTGAACCCGGAAGTGATTGTCGTAGGAACGCTAGGGGTGGTTCTGGGGGATATACTGCTCCCCCCTGCCCGCCGCGCCCTCACTGAAGAAGCCCTCCCCGTTTCTGCTGCTGCCTGCGATATCGTCCCCGCAGAACTGGGCGACATGCTGGGCAGCACCGCCGCGCTGATGGCCGCGATCGATGCTCAGCCAGGCACCAGTCATCCGCGCATGGCAGGGCTGTGGGCCGGGCTGGAAGTTCGCCAGCGCACGCTGCAAACGCTGCTGCCCATCATCGAACGCACCGCCGATGTACTGATCGAAGCCCTGCAAGCGGGAAAGAAGGTGCTGGTATTCGGCAATGGCGGCAGTGCAGCAGAAGCTCAGCATTTTACGGGCGAACTTACAGGGCGCTATCTGGCAGAGCGAGCCCCCTTACCCGCGATCTGCCTTTCCAGTGACAGCAGCATTGTCACCTGCATCGGCAATGATTACAGCTATGACGATGTATTCGCCCGGCAGGTTCACGCCCTGGCCCAACCCGGCGACATCGCCATCGGCCTGACCACCAGTGGCCGCTCCGCCAACGTGCTGCGCGCCTTTGAAGCCGCCAACGAACGCGGGGCTATCACCATCGCCCTGACCGGCCAGCGCGGGCTGCAAGCAACCGCCGACCATGTACTGGCTGTTCCGGCGCAGTCAACGGCGCGGGTTCAGGAAGAACATCTCGCCATCATTCATACCTGGTGCGATGCCATCGACGAGGTCTTTGCCCGCTAACCATTCTTTTCAAAGAACACGCACCTGAATTGCCAGACCTAGTCATCAGCGTCAAAGCGCTATCAGCTCGTTTTCGCCAGCTTGCAGATCACACACCAGCGCTTGCAGCCCATGTTGCGCTGGAGCCGGTGCGGTGCATAACGCACTGAATACAGTGTTCGAAGCCCAATGCGCCGGCATAAATACTTTCCATTGCATCGCGTGAGTCGTCCTGACACTGAGACGCTTGATGATGCCATTTTCAATCTGGCCTGAAACCCGAACGCCAGCCGCCCCCATCAGATCGCGGAAGCGCATGGCTGGCATGGACGTCGGCACCCCATGAAACAGAATGGTGCCACCCTCTACGACATGCACAATCATCGCGTTGAGGGCATAGACAAAGGCCCCGGCACTCGTCGTGAACCAGGGTAATACAAAATCCGTATCTCCGTTTCGGGTAACTTTCTGTTCGTTGGGTGCGAAGAATGGCCCGATACTGTTTGTCGCCTGACGCAGCAGGTCAAAACCTTCTTCCGCCCTGCCCTGGTAGAAAAAAGCTGTCGCCAGCAGCGAGGTCGCCCATAACCAGTGTGATCCCTCGTAGCCAGCGGGGCTGCCCGCGGTGGCGTTTACATCAGTCCTCAACTGGTCGGCCAGACGCGATAATGTCTCATGTGCCAGTTCACTTTGCACGTCAATCGAAAACGGGTACACCGTTCCAAGCTGGGCAATATGCCAGTGCTGGCTATCATCCGAAACCTTGTAGTATTGTTCTTCGATATTCACGGGCAAAGCACGGCGCAGTTCAGTGGATAACTGCTGCCATCGGTCACGCATGGCTGTATCAACATTGAGGATTTCCGCCGCCTGTGCTGCGATTTCCACGGAGCGCACCGCTGCGCAGAGCGTAAAGATGCCATTCGCCAGTGGATACACCATCTCATCAAAGTCCGTCACCGGTCGGGTCGACAGTCTGCCGGTCGCGTCGCGGATCAGCACATCCTGAACAAACCGTTCGGCGCAGCCTCGCAGCAGCGGATAAAACCGGCTGAGATCATCCGCGTCGCGTGTGTAAAGATAGTACTGCCACGCTGTCACCGCGAACTGTCCGATATGAAAACGCTCATCCAGCCAGTGCCCGTAGGGGCCACCCTCTTCCCCATTTTCCAGCGTCTCCCAGGGGAAGCTCGCACCCTGATAACCCGATCGAGCGAGCGCAACCGGCAGCGTACCCAACCGAAACCCCGGTATGCGGGATGCCAGCGCATCATGGCCGGAAGATATTAACCCCAGAAACGGGTAGAGTTCGTCGTGGAAGGTGCGCCCCTCCCAATGAGTTGCCAGATAAGCCGGAGGCACCGACCAGGGCGAAGCACTGCAACGGATAGCATATAAACTGGACTTGCGCAGCGCCTCGAGGCTTTCATTGCCGAGTTCAACGGTGCTGGTTTGCCAGAAATCGGACCAGGCTTGCCGGTGTTCCTGAAGAAGTGCGCCGATCCGGTCGACATTCGGAAAATGCGTGTAATGCTGCCGGTCACTCAGCATGACCCATGTCAACAGCTCTACGCGTTCGCCGCCACGCAGATGACCCTTCCACCGGATGATGCCGCCGTCCGGCGTCTCTTGCACCAATGCACGATATGACCAGCCAAGCCGCACTTCACCAAGTTGATCATTGATCTGGTAAAAAACCCTCAGGTTGTCGTTATCGTCTGGTGGCTGGACACGGGTTCTGATCTGCGATACTGCATCGTCGTTATCGGGCGGTTGGTAGCCGGGGCGAAAATCAAAGTGACTCATCGCTGGAAAGAACAGCTGCGGATCAACTGTAGTTGCCAGTTGATAGGTCCATGAAATGTCAAGCTGTGCTGCGGTATCGGACCTGTTTTCCAGGGTTGTCTGGAACACCAGCACATTGGCCGTAAAACACACCTGGCTGCATGTTTCTTCGACGATGTCACCATGCTGTAATCGTGACACGATGCATCCCTGATCGTAGTCAACCCGCTGCTCCCAGTCGTCATCCTGCGTCAGCTCATTGTTGATTGACAAACGGCGCGCTAGTTGACCAAAACGAACAAGCGCGTGTGTTGGCGTATTCAGGCGTCGTCCGGCCCAAAAAATCGTACGATTAACCGCTTCACGCTCCGGGCAAGTGCCATTATGGTATCCCGTCGGCCCGAGCGTTGTAGTGATCTCACCGTTGCCGATCAGCGGTGAGGTGTAGTTGGGTGTGGCATTGGTAACCGAAAACACGACGCGCTCCTCTTAGAACGTTGACATGATGCAAGCCAGGGAGAGTACTTGCATTCAGCGATAAACAGGCTACAATACTAACTCATCAATTATAATTTATAATCATGCAAAAATTCTTATGTCAGATCAAAAGTCTGTACACCTTCATCGCACCAGTAAACAACACAATCGCATAGAAAACTCATCGTATCGGATTGGTGATACACCAATAGCTGTGGCGACCGTTTGCGCTGATGTGGCGCCCAAAGCAACTGGCCAATAACCGCTGCGAAACACGCGCGGCAAGTTCAGATCGTCGATTGTTCGTGTGAGTGAAAAGGCTCGATATGGCGTCCAATGTCCGCTCGACTGCAACGAACAGGGGCCTCCCCGGGTTTGGTGCACGATCTTTGATGTGGTTGCGTATCCGGCGTAACTGGCAGCTCTATGCCTTGCTACTGCTGCCTCTCTTGTGGCTGTTGGTTTTTCGATATGTCCCAATGTATGGCGCTCAGATCGCCTTCAAAAACTATTCGGTTGCCAAAGGTATTGAGGGCAGCGACTGGGTCGGGCTGGCCAATTTTGAACGCTTCGTCAACTCACCCAAATTTGTGCCGGTTGTCACCAATACGGTCATCCTGAGCTTCTATTCGCTGCTGGCCGGCTTTCCCCTGCCGATTCTGCTGGCGCTGGGTGTCAATCAGGTGCGACATCGCTTCTTCCGCAGTGCGGTTCAGATGATTACGTATGCGCCACACTTTATCTCGACGGTGGTGCTGGTGGGGATACTGTTCCAGTTTCTGAATCCGCGCGTTGGCTTTACGGCGATTATCGCGGACTTACTGGGCCTGCCGCCGCCAAACTGGATGGGCAACCCGGATGCCTTCCGCCATGTTTTTGTCTGGTCTGGTGTCTGGCAGCACATCGGCTTTTCGTCGATCATCTATCTGGCGGTGCTCTCGACCATCGACCCGGAACTGCACGAAGCCGCCGTCGTGGATGGTGCCAACAAATTTCAACGCCTGTGGCACATTGACCTGCCGGGCATCATGCCGACAGCCGTCGTCCTGCTCATCCTCGAAACCGGGCGCGTGCTCGAGGTTGCCTTTGAAAAAGCCTACCTGATGCAGAACCCGCTCAATATCGCCGTAGCCGAGGTTATCAACACCTATGTATATCGCGTTGGCTTATTGTCCGCCGTGCCGGATTTCTCCTACGCAACGGCCATCGGGCTGCTCAAGGGGTTCGTCGGGCTGTTGTTGATTCTGTTTGTCAACCGCGCCGCCCGCCGCCTCGCCGGTCAGGGTTTGTGGTAACAGGAGGCTGCAACCAATGAGTACGCAAAATATCTCCCTGCAAGCGGAAAGTCATCTCAACAAGGTCAAAGACACGGGCGTTGACCGGCTGTTCAATATCATCAATTACACTGTGCTCCTCTTGATTGTGCTGGCAATTATCCTGCCACTGCTGTTCATCGTCAGCGCTTCGCTCAGCTCACCCCAGGCGGTCATGGCGGGCAGCGTCAAGCTCTTGCCGGTCGATTTCAGCCTCGCCGGTTACGAAGCCGTGTTTGAGCATCAACGCATTTGGACCGGTTTTGCCAACTCCATTTTTTATGCGGTTGTGGGCACAATCTTTAACGTCGTCATGACCATCATGGCGGGTTACCCCCTGTCGCGAACCGACCTGGTTGGACGACGTATCATCATTTTCCTGTTCATGTTTACCATGCTCTTTCAGGCCGGGTTGATCCCAACCTATCTCGTGGTCCAGCAGTTGGGCTTACTCAACACCCGCCTGGCCGTCATCCTGCCAACCGGAATCGGCATCTGGAACTTGCTCATCACCGTCACCTTCTTCCGCACCACCATCCCGCACGAACTGCTCGAAGCCGCACGCATCGACGGGTGCAGCGATTTTCGTTTTCTGCTGAATATCGTGCTGCCGCTGTCCCGGCCCATCATTGCCGTGCTGGTCTTGTTTTACGCCGTCGGACACTGGAATTCGTACTTCAACGCGCTGATCTACCTGCGCGACCAGAATCTGTTCCCTCTGCAACTGGTCCTGCGCGAAATCCTGATCATGAACAGTGTCGACGCCTCCATGCTGATGGACGTGGAAGACCTGGTCGCCCGTGAAGGCCTGCGCGAACTGCTCAAATATTCGTTGATCGTGGTTGCCAGCTTGCCTGTACTCATCATCTACCCCTTTGTGCAGAAGCATTTTGTGAAAGGGATGATGATTGGCTCAATCAAGTAAACCAAAACAGGGGATAACGCCCATGACGTGAAGGACTACCGAGTCGATCAACAATAAACAATAAGACGTGTATTTTTGAGGAGAAATCGTGATGTCAAAAAAACTGTTTGCGCTGTTCCTGGTTCTGGTTTTGGCGCTGGTCATGATACCCGGCAGCGTCGCCCAGGAAGTGACCCCGGCAGGTGAATACCCCATCACCACCGAACCCGTCACACTTAAGGTGTTGATTCAGGGCCATGCCATTGTTGAGGATTTCCGTACCAACGCCTTCACCGAATGGTATATGGAAAAAACAGGCGTTCAGCTGGAAATCGAAGTCACCCCACCGGCATCCGGCGGCGGCATGAACGAAGCCCTCAGCCTGGTGCTGGCCAGCGGTGACCTGCCGGACATTATTCTCGGCTTTGATATTCCGCTATCGACGCTGAGCGTATACGGATCACAGGGGCTGTTCCTGCCATTGAACGACCTGATCGACCAGTATGGCTTTCATATTCAGGAAGTTTATGAAGGGTCACCGCTGGTCGAACCGCTGATTATGTCGCCGGATGGCAATATTTACGGGCTGCCCCAGGTTAACGAATGCTACCACTGCTACTATTCGCAGCGCCTGTACATCAACCAGCAGTGGCTGGACAACCTCGGCTTGGAAATGCCGCAGACAACGGAAGATTTCTTCAATGTGCTGGTGGCGTTCAAAGAGCAGGATGCCAATGGGAATGGCGACCCGAACGACGAAATTCCGTTCGCCGCCGCTGCCACCGGTGGCAATACCAATCTCGATGGCTTCCTGATGAATCCGTTCGTCTACAGCGAGCAGTTCAACAACCGCTATCTGATGATGGAAGATGGGGTTATCGCACCGGCGATCAATACCGAAGGCTGGCGCGAAGGTCTGCGTTACCTGAACCAGATGTATCAGGCCGGGTTGTTCGGTGAAGAAAGCTTCACCCAGGAACACACGCAGATGCGGCAGCTCATCGAGAATGAATCGGCGGCCCTGCTCGGTGCCCTGCCGGCGCATAACCCATCGGTGTTCGCCAGCATCGCCGGGGAACGCTGGAAAGAATATACGGCTGTGCCCGCGCTGGAAGGGCCGAGCGGTCTGCGCCAGGCAGCCTACAACCCATATGCTGTCAGCAGCGGACGCTGTGTGATCTCCGCCAACACCGCCTACCCCGAAATCGCATTCCGTTTCTGCGATGGATTCTATGATCGCGAAGCCACGCTGCGTTCTGTCTTTGGCCTGCCGGATGAACAATGGCGTTGGGCCGAAGATGGCGAGATTGGCTTGAACGGAGAACCGGCCATCTGGCGGCGGCTGTCGACGTTTGGCGAACTTCAGAATGTCCACTGGGCACAGGTCAACCCCAGCTACCGCCCCAATCATCTGCGGTTGGGCGAAGCACAGCGCGGGCCGGAAGACCTCGAAGTGCGCCTGTACAGCGAAACCAAAGAGCGCATGGAACCGTATGCCCGCCCGCTGGGCGACGTGATTCCGCCGCTGTCCTTCACGCTGGAACAGGCGACGGAACTGGCCGACCTTGAGCTATCTCTGGAAGACTACATCCGCCAGATGGAAGCCGAATTCGTCCTGGGCCGTGCCGATCTTGACAGCGGCTGGGACGCCTATGTTTCGACACTCGATACCCTCGGCCTGGCGCGCTGGGTCGAAATTCACCAGGAAGCGTACGATACACAGTTCGGCGCGGAGTAGATCATCACACGACATGGCGGAGGGTGATGCTGCCTTCCGCCATGTATACACACGATGGACAACACAATGAGCAAACCCAACATTCTCTTTATCATGGTCGATGACCATCGCTATAATGCCATTCGGGCGCTGGGCAACACAGAGGTCAACACCCCCAATCTGGACCGGCTTGTGCGGGAAGGCACCACACTCACGCACACGTACATTATGGGGTCGACCTCACCGGCGGTTTGTATGCCCAGCCGCGCCATGCTGCTCACCGGGCGTTCGCTGTTCCACGCCATGACCGATGAGCCAATAAATCCATACCCCATCGCCGAGCATGTCAAAATGCTGCCGGAATTGTTCCGTGAAGCGGGTTACCAAACCTTTGGCACCGGCAAATGGCACAACCCGCGATCAAACTTTGCGCGCAGCTTTGCCGGGGGTGGCAGCATCTTCTTTGGTGGCATGTCCGACCACGACGCGGTCCCGGTGTTTGACTATGACCCGGACGGCATCTACCCGGACGACAAAAAATATACCGCCGAAAAATTCTCGACAGAATTGTTTGGTGACGAGGCGATTGGCTTTTTGCAGCAGCAGGATGGTCAGCAGCCGTTCTTCCTGTATACGGCCTTCACTGCCCCACATGACCCGCGCACCCCACCGGCAGAATTCGCCTATGATCCCGACCAGATCACCCTGCCGGAAAACTTCCTGCCGGAGCACCCTTTCGACAACGGGGAAATGCGCATCCGTGATGAAGTGCTGGCCCCCTTCCCACGCACACCGGATGTCATCCGCCAGCATATCGCGGACTACTATGGCATGATTACCCATCTCGACGCGAAGGTCGGGCAGCTCCTGCAAACGCTGGATGATCAGGGGTTAGCCGAGAACACACTGGTGGTTTATACGGGCGATCATGGGCTGGCAGTCGGGCAGCATGGCCTGATGGGCAAGCAAAACCTCTATGACCACAGCACGCGCGTGCCCCTCATCCTGCGCGGGCCGGGCATCCCCGCAAACCAGCGCCACGACGCGCTGTGCTATCTGTATGACCTGTTCCCCACACTGTGCGAACTGACCGATCAACCGATCCCGCCGACTAATGAGGGCAACAGTCTGGTGTCACTGATCAAAGGCGAAAAGACGACCCACCGTTCCAGCATCTTTTCGGTTTATCAGGCCACACGCCACATCGACGCACCGGGTAAATACCAGCGGATGGTGCGCGAAGGGGATTATAAGCTGATCGCGTACGCCGTCGACGGCAACCATCGGGTACAACTCTTTGATCTCAAGAATGACCCGCTGGAAATGCACGATCTGGCATCCGACCCGGCGCAGCAGGACCGGATTGCCCACCTGCGGCAGGTGCTGGCTGCCTGGCAGCAGGAAGTCGACGACCCGGCACTTCAACTCACGAGTTAGGGATTCATGGCCGACCGACCGAATATCCTGTTCATCGTATCCGACCAGCACAATGCCAAAGTGCTGCAACATACCGGCAGTTTTGGCGTGCATACCCCCCATCTCAGCCGCATGGCCGCCGAGGGGGTCAGCTTCAATAACGCCACCACCCAGAGTCCCATCTGCACACCCAGCCGCGTCTCGTTTCTGTCCGGCCAGTACTGTCATAATCACGGCTACTACGGCCTCAGCGGGCGCAACCCCGGCGGCCTGCCCACCATCTTTGGGCACTTTCGCGGTGCTGGATACCGCACCGGGGCCATCGGCAAAATTCACTGTCCCGAATACTGGGTCGAAGATGACTGTGACGTCTTTCATGAAACCTGCGAAGTCAGCATTGGCGGGCGCTCCCCGGCTTATACCCGTTTCCTGAAAGAACGCGGCAAGGAACATCTCGAAGACAATACCATCCTGCCGGAGTTTGGCGAACGTGGCCGCCAGAGCATGGAAGGCCGCCCCAGCCCGCTGACCTTTGAAGAATCGCAGGAAGGCTGGTTGGCTGCGAGGGCTGTCGAGACCATGCAACAGGCCGCCGCCGCTAACCAGCCGTTTCTGCTGCATGTCAGCTTCCCCCGGCCTCATCAATGCACATCCCCGTCGCAGGCATTCTGGGATCTGTACGATCAGGCATCGCTCACCTTACCGCCCAATGCGGACTATGACATGGTCGGCAAAGCACCCCACCTGCGCCAGATGGCAGCGACGTGGCGCACACGGGATTGGCCGCTGATCGAGCCTAAAACCTTTGAGGCCGCACGCTTACGCAAGCTGCACGGCTATTTGGCAGCGGTGAGTCAGGTGGATGCAGCAGTCGGAGTCATGCTGGACTACCTGCGCGAATCCGGCCTGGCGGATAACACCATCGTTGTATACACCTCGGATCATGGCGACTATGCGTGCGAGCACGGCATTATGGAGAAAGCACCCGGCATTTGCAGCGATGCCATCACCCGCGTGCCCATGATCTGGTGGTCGCCAAAGCGTCTGGCGCAAGGCCACATTGCTAATGAAATTGTGGAATTGATCGACCTATCCACAACGTTTTGCGCGCTGGCCGGTCTGCCGCTGCTCGAAACCAGCGATGGCAAGGACATCACGCATTTGCTCATGGGAGAACAAGGGGCTGTCCGCGAACTGGGTGTCACCGAATTCGCCTGGAGCAAAAGCCTGCGCAAGGGACCGTACCGCTTTGTGTACTACCCGCGTGAAATGTTCGCGGACGACTACCCCGACGGCTTTGGCGAATTGTACGATCTGGAAGCCGACCCCTGGGAGATGACCAACCTTTTCTTTGAGGCTGACTATCAGGGGCTGGTGCAGGCGATGCGGCACGATCTGCTCGACTGGCTGGTGACCACCACCCGTCCCGGCACCGTGCTCGGCGTCAACAGCCGCTTCCCGTTTCAGCCAGCAGGCGATCAGACAGCCTATCGTTTCCTGACCAATTTCAACCGCGATGGCAAGATTCACCCCGACCGGCTGCGGAACGCGACCGGCAAAAATTACCTCTAGGCAGACAAAAGAGAGGGTGCACGACGCGGTTGCGATACACCCTCTCCTAACATCCGATTCAGCCCTCGCTGCAAAACGCGCGGGTTCTAGTTATCGTTGTCAATTTCGATTGCCAATTCCGTCTCGCGCAGGGGGATAAAGTACGGGCGTTCATCCGGAAACCCGTTGGGCCGGTGGAGCGCCAACCACAGACGATCATCAAACGCACGAAAGACCATGCAATGCCCGCCATCACCTGCGTAGAGGGGTTCCGGCAATTGCTGCCACGGGCCGCTGATGTCGCCAGAAGCTGACCGGGCGATGCCGACGGTATACCCGCCTGTGCCGAAGCTCGACCACAGCATGATCAGCCCGCCATCCGTCAACCGATGCAGCCAGGGTCCATCTGTCACATAACCCTTTCTGCCCTTTGAGTTCAGCTCCAGCGCCCACGGTGCTTCGGATGCATGGAACAGCAAACGAGGATCTCCTACCGACCTTGTCAGGTCATCGCTGAGCGGCATCGCGCAAACTTCACCATCGCCCACCTGCACCCATTCATGGCAAAAAACAATCCAGGGTTGATCATCGGCATCGACGAACAGGGTCCCGTCCAGACATTCCCAGTCACGGGGAGTCACGGGCCCTTCGCTGATGGGCAGAAACGGTCCCTGGGGGCCATCGGCAGCCAGGATTTGTGTCCCCCGGCAAACCCCCTCCGCCTTGAAGCTGGCGAACATGTAATAGCGCCCCCGGTAGATGTGGACTTCAGGTGCCCAGAAGTTACGGTCCGACCAGAAACCGGCTGGAGGCCGAAACGCCGGGAATGGCCCTTCCCAGTTTTGCATGTCCGCGCTGGTGTAATAATCGACTCCCAGGGCAAAGTCCGCCCAGGTATGCGCGCCAACCGTCCCATACAGGTAGTACTGCTGCTCCGACGCAATCGGCAGCACGAATGGATCACGAATGTGAATGTCGGTATTTTTCAACATATTTGACTCCGAAGGGGTATCACAGGTCTGTAACCAAAATCAGTTTGTCCAGTAATCAATGCTGAGAGCCTATCGCGCGAACGGGAAATCAGCAATGCAGGAACCCGACCGGATATGCCGGATGTGCAGCCAGCAGGTCCACCTGTTCGCTTGTTCCCCATGGGTTTGAAGGTAACGCCGCAATTGTCGACAAGAATTCAACTTCGTGCCAGAATAAGCACCAGTTTATATACAAGTACTGGTGATATGGTCCTCAGATGATGTTCTATCGCCCGTGGATTGTCATGATAATCGCGTTGTCTGTACTGCTGCCAGTACGGGAGGTTGGTGCCATCGACTGCGTCTTTCGGAATCCCATCATCGCGCGGGGGCAGGACCCGTCGGTCGTCCAGCACGAGGGCAACTATTATCTGGTTCAATCCAACGCCGGGCAGCTGACCATCGCAAAAGCCTCAACCCTTACCGGCCTGGGGAGTGCGAGGCCTGTACCCGTCTTTGCGCCCCTGCCGGGCGAAACGTACAGCTATGATATGTGGGCACCGGAGTTAGTCTATCTGGATGGCGGCTGGTACATCTATGTCGCGGCGACCAGCGCGCCGGGCGACAACGCCACCCATCGCATGTATGTGCTGGAAGCAGACACCGCAGACCCGCAAGGCACCTGGACGATGCGCGGCAAAGTTTACGACCCGGCTGCGGATAAATGGGCCATCGACGGCACCGTGTTTGAATATGATGACCAGCTTTATATGGTCTGGTCCGGTTGGCCGGGGGACACAGGCGATTTCCCCCAGAACCTTTATATCGCCGAGATGAGTGACCCGCTGACGCTCAGCAGCGAACGTCACCTGATTTCTGAACCGGATCAACCCTGGGAAAATTCAATCGCCGCCATTCAGGAAGGCCCCGAAGCCTTCATTCATGAGGGTCAGTTATCCATCGTCTATTCGGCAGATGCCAGTTGGAACCGCGCTTATAAACTGGGCCTGCTCAAACTGGTTGCGGACGATCCGCTGGATGCGGAATCCTGGGAAAAAATCGGCCCCGTATTCAGCGCCTATGAAGACGACGATGGCGCCACTTATGGGCCGGGGCACAATTCCATGCCTGTCCTGTCGCCGGATGGCAGCGAATACTGGCAAATCTATCATGCCAAGACTGTCGCGCGGGATGGCTGGCAGGACCGCGCCATCTTTATTCAGCCTTTTACATGGAATGACGACAACACCCCGAACTTTGGCCGCCCCCTGCCCGCCGGCACACCACTCGCGCTGCCATCCGGCGAAGCCTGCGGTCTGGTTTCCGACCCGGCACAAATTGTCACTGGCGATGCGGCAGACGCGTATACCGATGGCGTTTTCGAATTGACGGATACGTTCGTCGATACCGGTACAAGCTGGGTCAATACGCTCGCCAATTTCTCGATCGCAGTGTCCGTCAGGCTCGATCAGACAGACACGCCATCCACCATGATCAGCCAGAACGGGGGCAGTTCCAGCCACTTTGCTCTGGAATACAATGGCGAAACCTTCGCGTTCACCCTGTTCGACGCCTTTGCCGAAAATCCAGTCAGCGTAACAGCCACCTTCACGCCCGACGCAGACAAGTGGTATCAGTTAGTCGGCGTACGCGATGCCCGCACCGGTGAGCTGCACCTGTATGTGGACGGCGAACTGCAAGGCACAGCCTTCTTCGATCAGGATTGGGCTGCCAGAGGGCCGACCATCCTCGGCGCGGCGCGCAAAGCTTCGGAGTATATCAACCTGTTGAGTGGCACTATCCGGGATGTGCGCATCTACAATGGCGCGCTCAGTGCTGAAGAAGTCGCAGCCTTGCCCTGAGCTCAAAAGTCCCGGCATTTCTATTTTCATCATCGCAGGTAACCATCATGTCCATTACCCAACCCAACCTCATCTATATCTTTGCCGACCAACTCCGCTACCAATCATGCGGCTTCGCGGGTGACGACAAGGCTCATACCCCTAACATAGACCAATTTGCGCTTGAAGGGGCCAATTTTGTCAACTGTGTTTCTGGTCACCCGATGTGCGCCCCATACCGTGCGTCGCTGTTTACAGGCAAATATTCCAGCAGCACCGGCATGGTCATTAACGAGCTGCGGATGAATCCCAATCATCGTGCGTTCGGGCATGTGCTGCATGATGGCGGCTACGACACCTATTACATCGGCAAGTGGCATCTGTGGGCCAACCAACTGGGGCATCATGACGACCCGCAAAACTCCTACACCCCGCCCGGCCCATATCGTCTGGGCTTTGATGGGTACTGGGCCAGCTACGGCTTTCACCATACCTACTGGGACCAGTATTATCACACCAACAGCCCGGAAAAAATCGTCCTGCCCGGTTACGAACCCGACAAACAAACCGACCTGGCCATCGAAAAGCTGACCGAAGCCACGGCCAGCGAGCAACCCTTTGCCCTGTTCCTCTCGTTGGGAACACCGCACGACCCCTGGGATTACGATGGTGTGCCAGAAAACTTCCTGAAATTATTTGAGGATGTCGAGTTCGAGCTGCCCCCCAACTACCAACCGGAAAATGATCCTCATGCGGATAACTGGGCCCGTCTGAGTGAAGAAAATCGCGCGAAGCTTACCGAGTGGATGCGCGTTTATTACGCGATGACCGCCAATCTGGACTGGAATATGGGGCGATTATTCCAGGCAATTGACGACCTGGGCCTGCGCGACAACAGCATCGTCATCTTTACGTCGGATCATGGCGAGATGTTCGGCGCGCATGGCCGGCGGGCCAAAAACATCTTTTATGAGGAGGCGATACGCGTCCCCTTCCTGATTCGTTGGCCGGGCCAGATTCCGGCCCAACATCTCAGCGATGCCTGCCTGAACACACCGGACGTCATGCCGACGCTTCTGGCGCTGATGGAGCTGCCAATACCGGGTGACGTTGAGGGCAGCGACCTGAGCCATTGTGCGCTTGGGCAGGACGGGCCAGAACCCGAAGCCGCCTTCATGCAGGGTATGGGGGCGACAGCCATTTTCGAAGACGGGCATGAGTGGCGAGCGCTGCGCAGCAGGCAGTACACCTACGCCATCTACAAATCCGATAACAGCGAATATCTCTTTGACAACCTGCATGATCCCTACCAGCAGAACAATCTCGCCAGCCAGCCAGACTATCAGGCGCAAATGGACGAATTCCGCCAGTTACTGAACCAGTACATGGCGGAACTCAATGATCGTTTTGAAGTCTGCACCTGGTACCGCGACCACTGGATTGAAGATCGGGTCATCAAGCGCACAGCGACCCTGACCTGAGACAAGCAGCGACTACTGCACGTCAGGCTGTAGTGTGGACGCGCGGCGGTCCCTGACGCACACGCTCGGTCATGCGTGCCGCAGCCTCCGGGCTCACCAACTCACTCCAACTGAGGCCAAACCGCCAGGGGTCAATGTTCTCTATCCACCAGTGCAGACCCATCTCAGCAAAGGGCGCGACGATCTCTGCTGCGCGGGCAGGATCGTCGCCCGGCGTATACCCATTCTGGATAAAAGTGATGGGTACGTCGCTGCTGCGGCTGGCGTTAACGTGGTCAATGATGCCATGCCATTCATCCACAGAGATCAGCTGCAACCACTTGAGGGGAAAGAAACCATCCCACCTGGCTGCACGGCGCGCAGCTGGCGCTGTGTTCCACCCACCCCCAATCCAGATCGGGATGCGCGGTGACTGCACCGGTCTGGGCAGAAAGGTCACCTCCGCCACGTTGTAAAACTCGCCGTTAAAGCTGAAGGGTTCCCCTGTCCAGAGACCGTCGAGAATGGCAAGCCCTTCATCCATTTTCCGGGCACGTGCTTTATCATCCGTCTCCTCACCAAACGTGCCAAAATCGAGGTCTGCGGGTGAGCCTAAGCCTATGCCCATGATCAGGCGACCGCCGGACAGCAGGTCCAGCGAGGCAGTCTCACGCGCCACTTTCCAGGGACGCCGCCGGGCCAGCGACGTCACCATCGGCCCCAGCTTGATACGACTGGTCTTCACCGCAACCGCAGCCAGCCCAATCCAGGGATCGACAAGGGGGTGCATCGGCACTCTGGGTTCATGCGGGCTGAAATAGATGTTGTGATCCCATATAAAGAAGCCATCCCAGCCCGCATTTTCCGCATCCACAGCCAGGTCGGACAATACCTTCGGGTCGCTGAACGGACCAATTGGCGGCATCGTCAACCCATAATTCATGGCGCCACTTCATGTTCCTGCGCATAACGCCGCACACGCAGATCGGCCTGTTCTTTATGCGCCATGAAGCCTTCCAGTTCGCACAACCGCGAACAATACTCACCGATGGTCACACTGGCTTCCGGCGTACATTCCTGATACGTAACCGTCTTGATAAATTTACCCACCCACAGGCCGCCGGTGTAACGGGCTGCCTTGCGGGTCGGCAGCGTGTGGTTTGTACCGATCACCTTATCACCATAAGCGACATTGGTTTCTTCACCCAGGAAGAGCGCACCATAATTGCTCAGGTTATCCAGAAAGTACCGGGGTTCAGCCGTCAGAACTTCGACGTGTTCACTCGCTATTTTGTCCGCTTCAGTAACGGCTTCTTCCAAACTGTCGACCAGTATGATCTCACCAAAGTTCTTCCATGCCTGCCCCGCGACGTCCGCCGTCGGCAGTACCGACAACTGGCGCTCAATTTCCGCGAGTGTGGCATTTGCCAGCGATTCGCTGGTCGTAATCAGTATCGCAGGCGAGGTAGGCCCATGTTCAGCCTGGCCGAGCAGGTCCGTCGCCACGATTTCGCCATCGGCAGTCTCATCAGCGATAACCAGCACCTCGGTTGGACCTGCCAGCAGATCAATCCCGACTTCACCAAATAACTGGCGCTTGGCTTCAGCCACATAGGCGTTGCCGGGGCCGACGATCATGTCTACCGGCGCAATCGAATCAATGCCCAGCGCCATCGCGGCTACGGCCTGAACACCGCCAAGAATGTAGATTTCATCGGCGCCACCCATGGCCATCGCAGCGACAGTCGCCGCCGGGGGCTTGCCGTTCATCGGTGGCGTACAGGCGATCACCCGCGCCACACCGGCCACCTTCGCCGTTAAAACACTCATATGCGCAGAGGCAACCATGGCATAACGTCCGCCCGGAATGTAGCAACCAACACTGTTGACCGGGACATGCTTGTGTCCCAAAATCACACCCGGCAGGGTTTCGACTTCCACATCGTGCATCGAATCGCGCTGGGCCTGGGCAAACCGGCGTATCTGCGCCTGAGCAAACCGGATGTCTTCCAGCGTCTGCGGCGGCAGGGTGGCGATGAGCGCCTCAATTTCATCCTGTGTCAGCCGGAATGATTCTGGCCCCCAATGATCGAACTTTGTCGAAAGCTCCCGCACAGCCGCTTCGCCTCGTGTGCGGATATCCGCAATGATACCCTCAACCGTGGCTTTCACCTGATGATCAGCAGTGGCTGATTCGTGCTGATTAATACGTTGTTTGATGTACCTTGCCATAACAGACCTCTGTTCGTTCGAAACGATATACACGTCACCGCTCAAATGTGATGATACGCTGCATCATCACCCCGGCACATTGCGGACGATCCGCTTACACAAGCGATCTCTCAAACCGGGTGCTGTGACCAACCGGACCAGTTTAATTCTTTTTGGTCGATAATGCTCGACAAAATGTGGAAATCAGATACCAGAGGATTGAAATTCACAAAACCCTTAAACGTGCATAACCGGCAGGCTAATCTGCACTATCCTGAGCAGCCGCTCAATCCACCCAGAATCAAAAAGCTCGCCTACATACGACGAGCTTTCGTTGAGAACTGGACTTCTAGGATTCGAGGGCCGCAATCACGCGATCCATATGATCGCGCGCCGCCTCGGCAATAGGCTGCAACGCATCGTTGTCAACGACACGCATGAGCATCAGCGGGTCGGCGATACTGACCTGTATACGATGATCATCCAACTGTGTGATCGTTACGTTGCACGGCAGCAGCAGGCCCACATCCGGTGCATTGGACAAAGCCCGGTGCGCCAGAGCAGGGTTGCACGCGCCGAGGATTTTGTAGGGTTGAAACTCGATGTCCAACTTCTTTTTCAGCGTGTCTTTGACGTCGATTTCGGTTAACACCCCAAAACCCTCCGCCTTTAACGCCTCCGTCACTTGATGAACAGCGGACTCGTAATCCGTCTGAAGATAGGTCGTCAAGCCAATTTCTGTTTGCGATTGCATTCGATTTGCTCCTAATCACGTTCTAGCGGCAGGCCCTGCTGCATCCAGCCCACCGTGCCACCCACCACGTTGTAGACAGTCTCGAACCCTTTTTGGCCCAGCAAGGCAGCGGCAGAATGGCTGCGACTGCCTGATGCACAGATCACCGCCACAGGCTGTTGCGGGTCCAGTTGGTCCGTATGACGCGCAAACTCGCCCAGCGAGATCAGACGCGCCCCCGGCACATGCCCATCCGCATATTCCCATGATTCACGGACATCGATCACCATTGGACGATCACCATTGCCATGTTGCAGCAGATCATTCAACTCGGTCGGTTCGATATCGCGCACATCGCCGCTGGTGGTCGGCAAACCCAATGCCTCCCATGTTTCGAGGCTATCGGCCAGATAACCCACAACCTGATCATAGCCAACGCGCGCCAGACTATAGACCACACGAGCATAGGATTCGGCGTCATCCAGCATCAGAATTATCGGCACATCGGGCAGCACAAATCCGACCCGGTTGCTGAGTTGTTCATCGGCTTCCAGATGGACCGCACCGGGGATATGTTTTGCCTTGAAAGCTGCTTTGGCGCGCGTGTCCAACAAGGCGGCACCCCGGCGAAAATGAGGGATCACATCCTGTACACCAAGCGGGCGCGGGGTGACTTCGCCCAACACAACTGGCCCTTGCCGGTTCATCTGTTTGATGCGCTTGTGATTGCCGGGTTGTTCGGGCAGGTCCGCCGTCGCAAACTCGATATAGGCATCGCGGTCGTCGATCTGTAATGCCGGATTATGATGTCTCTCGAAACCGACCGTCGAGCTTAACACGGATCCAATCGACTTTCCGCACAGGGACCCGGCACCGTGCCCCGGCAAAACCATCACCCCATCCCCCAGCGTCAGGTATTCTGATTGCAGGGTGTTGTGCATGTCAGCAGCCAGCTCACGTGCGGCTTCCAGACCAACCAGATCAGGCCGTCCCGCATCCCCAACAAACAGGGTGTCGCCTGTCATGATCATCCACGGCTCATCGGCGCGGGTCTTATCGACGATCTGAAGCGAAATACTTTCCGGGGTGTGCCCCGGTGTAAACCGCACCCGAAGTTCGACATTACCCAGCGTAATTGTGTCACCACCTTCAAGTTTGTGATGCTGGAATTCTGCATGAGCCGCCTCATGAATGTAAATCTCGGCACCGGTGCGGGCAGCCAGCTCCGTATTGCCGGATACATGGTCGGCATGCAGATGGGTTTCGACAATGTGCGTGATCTTCAGCCCCCGTTTTGCCGCCGTCGCCAGATATTTCTCGACATCACGGTCCGGGTCAATGACCGCCGCAATGCCCATGCTCTCGCAGCCAAGCAGGTACGAAGCACAGCCCAGACCGTCGATGAAATATTGTTGCAGGTACATATCATTTCTCCTCAACTACAGGATTTTGGGAAGGTTGTCGTAAAGCAAGAGTATCGACAGGCCAATGACGAAGAGGGCGAAGGCCTTACGCAGCAGGGTAGGATTCAATCGTTTGCCCAATTTTACACCAATAAATGTGCCCACTATACCTGCTGCGACAAAGATCACCACCACCGACAGATCAATCGTGAAATCGCCCAGATGGCCTAAAAGCCCGGCAAAACTGTTCATTGTGATCACCACCAATGATGTGCCAATAGCCTGATGCATGGGCATGCCGATAAGCATGACGAGCGCAGGGACGATCAGAAAGCCACCGCCAACGCCGAGAATACCCGTAATCAGCCCCACACTCGCCCCACCCACAAGCAGTTTGCCCAATTGCACCTCGTCGACTGGTTGTGTCAGATTGGGCGATGGGGTTTGACGAACCAGCAGCAGGCCGACTGCAAACATCAACAGACCAAAAGCGACCATCAGCGCATCTGGCGAAAACTGCCTGGATAAACCAGCCGCCAGATAGGAAACAATCATGCCGGTCCCGCCAAAGATCACCGCGACCCGCCAGTTCAGGCTGCCGTGCGCCCGGTGCAAGAACACGCCAAGGACGCTGTTGGCACCCACAATGGCCAGTGAGGTGCTCACGGCAACCTGTGGCGATTGCCCCACCAGATAGACCAGCACCGGCACGGTAAGGATGGAGCCACCGCCGCCCAGAAGCCCAAGTGACCCGCCAATCGCGAAACCCAGTACCAGGGTTAGCAACAGCGTGGGCATTATCTGCCCTTCTTCACCGGATAACCGGCCCGCTGCCAGCCGATCATGCCGCCCCGCAGGTTCACAGCCTCGAACCCGGCCCGATTAAGCTGACCAACAGCCGCGCCACTGCGGGAACCCGACCGGCAAACACATAAAATTTCGGTATCCTCAGGGAGTTCCGTCATCCGCCGCCCAAGTTCATCCAACGGGATCAGTTTGGCCCCTTTGATATGACCCGCCCGGTACTCATTTGGCTGGCGCACATCGAGAATGACAAGCGGCTGCTCGCTATTCATGCGGGTGTTTGCTTCTGCGGCACTGAGGCCATTTCCCTCGAAGATCTTCTTCAACAAATTCATGATCCTTACCTTCGCTACTCTACCGGGTAACCTTGTGCGGTCCAGGTGTTCAATCCACCCAGGTCGTAAATGCCGGTGTATCCTGCCTGGGTCAATATCCGGGCAGCCTGCGCGCTGCGGTTGCCGCTGCGACAATACACTGCGATTGTCTGATCACGGGGCACTTCGCTCAGGCGGCTTTCCAACGATTCCACAGGGATATTGACCGCGCCGGCAATATGGCCGCTGTCAAATTCCTGAACCGTGCGCACGTCGATGAGCAGGTGCGGTTCGCTGTCGCTGATAAACTGATCCTGATACGCATCCGGCGCGATGTTGACGGTCGCATCAGCACAGCACGGCTCAGTCGGCCTCAGCAGCAGAAAAGCCGCTGCCGCGACAAGCACCACCCCGATGGCCACTAACCCTATTTTTCGGTTGAACATGCCCGCTACCTTTCGTTTCGATATGCCCTCTACTCTACGCCAAAAGGGTGTTTCCAAGTTCCACCGAAGCCCTTATAATGAGATATAAGTAATTGCTAATGGCAGGAAACATGCTCGATCTGTATAAACTGAAAATCTTCTCGGTCGTGGTTCAGGAAGGCAGTTTTAGCGCCGCTGCTGAACAGCTGCTCATGACCCAGTCGGCGGTCAGCCAGCACATCAAGGAGCTGGAAATAAGCCTGGGGCAACAACTGTTCCAGCGTGGTTGGCGCGGCGTCACGCTCACACCACATGGCGAAATCTTGCAGTGCTACACCGTCGAGATTTTTGCGCTGGTCGCCCAGGCAGAAAATGCGATCAAGGATGTGGATCAGTTGCAAAGCGGGCGGGTGAGTATCGGCGCGACGCCGGGCATAGGTGTTTACATTGCGCCGGATTGGGTCCAGCAGTTTCGGGCGCGCTACCCGCAGTTGACTGTCGCCTTACAAACCGGCATTACGTCCCAGATGGTGAGTGAAGTCCGGGGCCAGCGTCTGGATATGGCCTTTATTGAGGGTGAACTGGACGAACCACAAAATCCACGCCTCAAATCTTTGGTGCTGGAGGAGATTGAGCAGCAAGTGGTCGTTGGTTTCAAGCACCCTTTCTGGGACCGCGACCAACTGAATGTGGCGGAACTCGCAAACCAGCCTTTGATCGTTCGTCAGGCCAACAGCCAGTCGCGCATCTGGTTGGAAGACAAGCTGCATGACCATGCGATTACACCGGTGATTGGCGCGGAGTTTGACAATCTGGAGTCGATAAAACGAGCGGTCTCCATTGGTTCCTGTTTAACCCTTCTGCCGCCGTATGTGGTACAGGCCGAAGTCGAACAAGGCTTGTTACGCATGATTCCCATTCAGGACAAGCCCTTTACGCGCAGCTTGAAACTCATCTGGGATTCAAGCAATTATTTTTCACCGGTCAGCCTGGCATTTCTGACAATACTGAGCCAGCATTTCCCGGTCTTGCGCGCGCTTCTCAAAGAAATGAAAGCCAAAGGATGACCATCTAAAAGCCTGGCATTCGGTACCGGCAAACCCAATATAGTTACGTTGTTCAACTTTAGTAATATTCACGGTGTGCCAGGCTGAACACTGGTGGGTATAATCCACTCATGCCTGCACAAATTCTCACAACAAAACTCTATATTCCGCCTCTCAACCAGGACCGCACGGTGCTGCGTCCGCGCCTGCTTGCACAGCTCAATGCGAACATGCAGCAAAGCAAGCTCACGCTGATCTCGGCACCGGCTGGTTTCGGTAAGACAACCCTGGTTGCCGAGTGGATTGCCAGCAGTGACAACCCGGCGGGCTGGGTCTCACTGGACGAAGGCGACAGCGATCCGCTGCGTTTCCTCAGTTATTTTGTGGCTGCGTTACAGAGGGTCGCCCCATCAATTGGCGAACGCGTGACAGCGATGCTGCAATCGCCGCAACCACCGCCCATCGAGTCAATACTCACAACCCTGCTCAACGAAATCACCACGCTACCACAGCGTTTTGTACTCGTCCTGGATGACTACCACGTCCTCGACAGCCAAGAGATCGACACGCTGCTTACGTTCCTGATCGAGAATTTACCACCCCAGCTGCATCTGGTCATGACCACTCGTGAAGACCCCCGGCTGCCACTGGCACGTATGCGGGCACGCGGCCAGCTAAACGAGCTGCGAGCAGCAGACCTGCGCTTCAGGCCGGATGAAGCGACCGGCTTCCTCAATAACGCAATGGGGTTGCAGCTTGCGCCAGATGAAGTCATGGTTCTGGAACAGCGCACTGAAGGCTGGATCGCGGGACTTCAGTTGGCGGCGCTTTCCATGCAGGGGCGCGAGGATGTTCACGGATTTATTCAGGCGTTCGCGGGCGACCACCGCTACATTGTCGACTATCTGGTGGAAGAGGTGTTGCAGCGCCAGCCCCCAGCGGTACGAGGCTTCTTGCTCGAAACATCCATTCTGGATCGCTTATGCGGTCCCCTCTGTGATGCAGTCACAACACGTGTCGACAGCAGCATCGTGCTAGAGGACCTTGAACGGAGCAACCTGTTTGTTGTCTCCCTCGACGATAGACGCCTCTGGTTTCGTTATCACCACCTGTTTGCCGATGTTCTGCGCGCACATTTACTGGATGAACAACCAGACCTCGTGACTATGCTGCACCAACGGGCCAGTGACTGGTATATCGACAGCGACTTGCCGGCCTATGCTGTTCAGCATGCTTTCGCCGCAGACGACCTGGAACGGGTGGCCCGTCTGGCCGAAATCACCTGGTCGGCAATGGACCAGAGCCGCCAGTTCACGATGTGGCTGGACTGGGCACAGGCGATACCGGATGAGATGATGCAGGTCAGGCCGGTACTCAGCGTGGGTTATGCCTGGGCATTACTCGAAGCAGGCGAATTGGAAGCTGGTGAGGCACAACTGCATGCTGCCGAGCAGTTACTGTACAACGCGCCACGAGAGACAATGATCGTTGACGATGAAGCGGAATTTCAGCGGCTTCCGGCCAGCATTGCCTCTGCCCGAACGTATCTGGCACAGGCACACGATGATACAGCGGGTACACTGCGATATGCGCAACAGGCACTGGACCTTTTGCCAGCAGATGACCATCTTCGGCGCGGCGTCCCGGCATCCCTACTGGGAATCGCTTCCTGGGCCAGCGGGGACCTGGAAACGGCGCAGCGCTCCTTTGCCGACGCCATGACCAGCTTTGAACGAGCCGGCAACATCCTTTTTGCGATCACTGGAACCTACGTCCTGGCGGATATGCAGTTGGCGGCGGGCTGCCTCCGTGAAGCGTTGCATACTTATGAACGCTCCCTGGAACTGGCCGCAGCGCAGGGCCAGCCGCCAGTGCGCGGCACTGCGGATCTGTACCTGGGACTAGGCGAATTACATTACGAGCAAGGCAGCGATACCACCGCCGCAGAATATCTACAAAGAAGCGAAGAACTAAGCGAGGTCGCGGCTTTTCCACGCTGGCAGTATCGCTGGTGTCAGGTACAAGCGCGTGTCAGGCAGGCACAGGGCGATGTGCATGGCGCACTCAAGATGCTTGACGAAGCAGAGAGGCTTTATATGCGCGGGCCAATCCCGGACCTGCGGCCCATCGCAGCCTTGAAAGCCCAGCTATGGATAGTGATGGGCCGGTTGGATGCCGCGCTGGATTGGACACAAGCCGGTGGTTTGTCGCCGGAGGGCGATCTCAGCTACCTGCGCGAATTCGAGTACCTCACTCTGGCACGCCTGCTGACTGCCCAATACAAAAATGGCGACAACACGATTGATGCCGCCCTGCTGCTGCTGAATCGTTTACTCAAAGCGGCACAGGCAGGACGCCGGAATGGGAGCGTGATCGATATTCTGGTGCAGCAGGCGCTGGCTTTCGAGGCGCAGGACAACATCCCACAGGCACTTGACCATCTTGAACAGGTGTTGACACTGGCAGAACCGGAGGGCTACGCACGCCTATTTGTCGATGAAGGTCCGCCAATGGCACGTCTTTTGACCGAAGCCGCCGCGCGTGGCATCAGGCCCGGCTATGTCCGCAAACTGTTGGACCCATCTGGAACAAACACCAGCTCGAAAGCAACCCCCACTCCACAACCACTCATCGAGCCGCTGAGTGACCGTGAGGTAGAGATCTTGCAACTGGTCGCAGACGGCCTTTCCAACCGGGAGATCAGCCAGCAACTTTTCCTCGCCCTCAGTACGGTCAAAGGCCACAATCGCAACATTTTTGACAAATTGCAAGTCAAAAGACGCACCGAAGCGGTTGCTCGTGCCCGCGAAATCGGGCTGATAATATAGCGAAAACCCCCGGTACTTTCTCGCAACAATACTTCCGAACAATACTTTAGTATCTACACGGCAGTACCGGTCTGACGTTAAGCTGGATGCATATTCAGTGAAGCGAAAGGACCAGGAAATGTCTCATCGTCGTTATTCAGGAATTTTTGTGATCTTTCTGCTGCTGTTCGCGGCAGCACAGACAAGTGCAGGGGCTGCGGCCAGCAAACTTCAGTCTGATGCCCCGCAGTACAGTGAGCGCGGATCGTTCGCAGTAGGCACGCAAGAGATCGTCATCGACGGCGACTCACCAATCAATGTCACCATCTGGTATCCGGCGTTGAACGAAAGCAGCGCCGAGGCAACCATCGCCTACCCGTATGCAACCAACCCGGACACCACCATGGGCATGGAGCCAACCGTTGCCGGTCAAGCGATTGACAACGCGCCTTATGATCTCTTATCCGGCCCCTACCCGCTGGTGGTCCTGTCACACGGCTTTTCGCTGGGGCGCACAGGCTATGCGTGGCTGGCAGAACACCTTACCTCCCAGGGGTTCGTGGTCATGGCACCGCAGCACTATGAACTGGTGGATGATACCATGAGCGATTTCTGGCGTGCCTCGATCACCCGTCCGCAGGAAATCGTGACGGTACTGGATTATGTAGATGCTCACACGGGTACTGGCGACACCTTCGCCGGGCTGATCGACACCGAACTTGTCGCCATCGTTGGCCATTCCTATGGCGGCTATACCTCACTGGCGATGGCCGGAGCACGCTTCGACATCGACGGCATGGAAGCGCTCTGCACGACCGCCGAAGAAACGGCTGATCCGAACGCGTGGTTGTGTGGCATGGTGCTGCCCTATGTGGCCGACATGGCCGAACTGGCCGGCCTCGACACAGTGCCCGATGGTTTGTGGCCATCCTGGGGCGACCCTCGCGTGGATGTCGTCGTTTCCATGGCGGGCGATGCCTACTTCTTCAACGAAACCGGTCTGGCTGAAATCAGCATTCCTGTGATGGCACTCGGCGGTACTGCCGATACCGGAACGCCCTATGCCTGGGGCACACAACCGACTTATGAGTACGTCTCGAGCGCAACAAAAGCGCGGGTCGCCTTCGAGGATGCGGAACACATGATCTTTGGCGCCACCTGTGAAGACCTGCCCTGGTTTGCCGAAATTGGGTTCGATGCCTATTGCTCCGACCCGGTGTGGGATGTGGACCACGCACATGATCTGGCCAATCATTTCACCACCGCTTTTCTCCTGTCGGAACTCAAGCAGGATGCAGAGGCCGCTGCCGCACTTGCACCGGAGACTGTCGACTTCGCCGAAATAACCTACGACGCTCACGGATTTTAGGAAGCCTATTGAGCCGGATGGGAGATCGACATTCTCATCCGGCTCATCACAGGTAGGAGCAATGTCAAACGAACACAGCGTGGAAACGGACCCGGATAAGCCTGTCGTGTATCAGATCAGGATTAAGGGTCATCTGAGTGCCCAGTGGACCGCTTGGTTCGAGGGCATGAGCATCACACTGGAAGACAATGGCGACACCCTGTTAACCGGACCCGTCGTCGACCAGGCGGCGCTTTATGGGCTGCTACGCCAAATCCGCGATCTGGGAATGCCCTTAATTGCCGTTAACCGACTTGAATCCTGAATCACATGCTTGATGCAATCAAAACTGGAGGAAGTAACCTGTGTCACAAACCACGACCGAACACCGCAGCCAGCAGACAATCAACGCACCATTTCGTGTCAAAAGCGCTGGCCTGTCGCTGATTGTCATTTTGATCATCGGGGCATATTACACCAGCAACATGCTCGCCATGCTGCCGGGCAGCGAAGGCACACCGGACGGTGCGCTCAACCGGGCCATTACGGCGCTGGTGTTGTTTATTGTCGTCGAGGCCACCTTGCAGATTGTGCTGTTCATCGGTGCAGGCCGCATTGAGAAGCGTACCCAACGCGACGACATAATCACGGCACGCGCATCGCGCAATGCTTATGTCGTACTGACCGTCGGTGTATTTGCCACCGTCGCCGGCATGATCACCGGGTTCTCGCAGTTTGAGCTTGTCAATGTCCTGCTGATAGCCTTCCTGCTGGCCGAAATTGTCAAATTTGGCTCACAACTGCTGTACTACGGGCGCGCGGCGTGATCCGCAACGTCGGCCAATTAACCCATCAAAAAACGTCGGTCGGGAACCACTCAGGCACAATGTCTGCATCAAACCAACATCGTCCCCGGCACTGAACCCAACCGACGTTTAAAACCTCGCCAGGATCAGTTCAGATCGAAGCGATCCAGATTCATAACCTTGTCCCACACCGACACGAAGTCATGCACGAATTTCTGCTGCGAGTCGTCACATGCGTAGACTTCAGCGATGGCCCGAAGTTGAGAGTTCGACCCAAAGATGAGGTCGACACGAGTACCAGTCCACTTTAGTTCGCCTGTCGCACGATCACGCCCCTCGAACACGTCCTCCGCTTCCGACGTTGGCTGCCATGCCGTGCCCATATCGAGCAGGTTCACGAAGAAATCATTGGTCAGTGCCTCTGGCTGGTGCGTGAAAACGCCATGCTGAGACTGCCCAACATTGGCATTCAAGACACGCATACCGCCAACGAGGACCGTCATCTCCGGCGCTGTCAGTGTCAGCAGCTGTGCCTTATCCACCAGCAACTTCTCTGCCGGGATGCTGAACTGGGTCTTGAGATAGTTGCGGAATCCGTCGGCCATCGGTTCGAGCACCGCGAATGATTCGACATCGGTTTGTGCCTGCGACGCATCCATACGGCCCGGTGTAAAAGGCACTGTCACATCGTGACCAGCATTCTTTGCTGCCTGTTCAACCGCTGCGCAGCCACCCAGGACGATCAGGTCCGCCAGCGAAACCTTTTTTCCACTCGTCTGTGCGCTGTTAAACGCTGACTGAATCCCCTCAAGCGTTTGCAGCACCGTTGCCAGTTGGGCAGGCTGGTTCACTTCCCAGTCCTTCTGCGGTGCGAGACGAATACGCGCACCATTCGCGCCACCGCGCTTATCCGACCCACGGAAGGTCGATGCCGATGCCCAGGCGGTGGCTACCAGATGGGAGACGGGCAGCCCGGACGCAAGAATTTTTTCCTTGAGAGACGCAATATCCTGTGCATCAATCAGCGCGTGGTCGACTGTGGGGATAGGGTCCTGCCAGATCAGTTCCTCATCGGGAACCAGCGGGCCGAGATACCGGGCACGCGGGCCCATATCGCGGTGCGTCAGCTTGTACCACGCACGGGCAAAAGCATCCGCAAATTCTGCCGGGTTCTCGTGGAAACGCTTCGAAATCGGGCCATAAATTGGGTCTTCTCGCAGGGCGAGGTCCGTCGTCAGCATCATGGGGGCGTGCCGTTTTGATGGATCGTGGGCATCCGGCACGGTGTCTGCTGCTACGCCGCCCTTCGGGGCCCATTGCTGCGCACCCGCCGGGCTTTTCACCAATTCCCATTCATGACCGAACAAGGTATCAAAGAAGCTGTTGTCCCAGTTGATCGGGGTTGGGGTCCACGCCCCTTCGAGACCGCTGGTGATGGCATCCCCTGCGATACCGGTGCCATGCCGGCTCGTCCAGCCAAGCCCCTGCTCGGCGATGGTCGCGCCTTCCGGCTCAGGGCCGACAAGTGCCGCATCGCCTGCACCGTGTGTTTTGCCGAAAGAATGACCGCCTGCGATAAGTGCAACAGTCTCTTCATCGTTCATCGCCATACGCGAAAATGTCTCGCGGATGTCTTTGGCCGCGGCGAGTGGATCCGGGTTGCCGTTCGGCCCTTCCGGGTTCACGTAGATCAGCCCCATCTGAACAGCAGCCAGCGGGTTTTCAAGCTCCCGCTCGCCTTTGTAGCGCTTGTCGCCCAGCCACGTATCCTCAGGGCCCCAGTAAATATCCTCTTCAGGTTCCCAGATGTCTTCGCGCCCGCCGCCAAAACCAAATGTCTTGAATCCCATGGATTCCAGCGCACAGTTCCCGGCGAGGACCATCAGGTCTGCCCAGGAGATTTTGTTGCCGTACTTCTGCTTGATCGGCCACAGCAAGCGGCGCGCCTTGTCGAGGTTGGCATTGTCTGGCCAGCTGTTGAGGGGCGCAAAACGCTGCGTGCCGGAGGACGCGCCTCCACGACCATCACCGGTACGATAGGTCCCTGCACTGTGCCAGGCCATACGGATGAACAGCGGCCCATAATGACCATAATCTGCCGGCCACCAATCCTGCGAATCGGTCATTAAGGCATAAAGGTCATTGCGGACCGCATCAAGGTCGAGGCTCTGGAATGCCTCGGCATAATTGAAATCTTTACCCATCGGATCAGACAAAGAAGCGTTCTGGTGGAGCATCTTCAAATTCAGTTGATTCGGCCACCAGAGCTGATTCGTCATTTCCAGAACGACGGCATCTTCGTCATGACTGCCAGTCACTGGGCATTTTTCTTCACTACTCATTTTGTCTCCTTATGTCTTACAACATTGTTCTGTCTACGCGGGTCATGAGCGTTTGTCAAAGCAGGTCGGGCATGAATACTCTGCCGCTAGGTGATGATCCTTGTCGGATCATTGACGGCAGCAGTCCAGCATCATCTGCGCTCGATGAGCGTTAACATTGCGGTCAAATCCTTGATCCCCACATCATCAAAGTAATCCGCTCTATAATCGCCGCTGCAGACGCCCCACTAACGTTCCGCAACGACCACTGGCCCATCTTTCGCAAACCGCCAGGACTTCGCCCGGACCGCTTAAACATACAAGACCCTCGTTATACTACCAGTTGCATAGTATACGTTTGAATTTCAACACATTCAATAAAAATGATGGCTCTAATGGTTAAACTCAATTGACGACTCGTTAATGAGAGCAGCGGCAACAAGCAATTCTTACACATACAACCGGCCAACACATGGTTCATCAGTGTAGTTTCACCCTGTTTCAGAGGATTGGCGGTTAAAAGATCATATATACTCGCAATCTTTATTCTTTGCGACTAACCACCCTCTATAATAAATCCATAGACATATATGTTTTTCAGCAACCCGCATAGACAAAAGTCAAGGCTAGCCGATGAACATAATCAGAACTATGTTCCGGACGCTTGGATTCACACTCGTTTTCGTTTCGGCGCTACAAACACCGTTCGTCAGCGCGCAAGAAGCGGATACGCAAGGTTCAGCGCGGCAGATAGAACCCGCCTTACGCTTTGCACACGTGGATTCCGATGACGGTCTCGTACAGAACACCATCGAAGCCATACTACAGGACCGCAACGGCTTTATGTGGTTTGCCACCGAAGGAGGCCTCAGCCGGTACGATGGTTACCGCTTTACAACATTTCAGAATCAACCGGGAACTCCCAATAGTCTGACGCAAAACCATATCAACGATCTCTATGAAGACCGCGACGGCATGATATGGATCGCAACGGAGGGGGGCGGCATCAACCAGCTCGATCCTTTAACCGAGCAATTTAAGCATTATGGGGGGCCTCGGAATGCAGCAAACACGATTCGCGGTGACCGCCATTTCAAAACGTTCCAGGACAGCCGCGGTCGACTATGGTTTGGCGGGACCGATATTTTTGGTCTGACCGTCTACGACCCGCGCGCACAAGAAACGTTCACTTATATGCAGGATCAAGCCGACCCGGCGGGCTTTCATGGCCGAGGCATCGAAGACATCGTCGAAACTGCCGACCAGCAGCTGTGGATTGCGGCGCGTAACACCATCGTGCGTTTTGATATGAACGGTGAAACATTTCATAACTATAATCTGCGCAACTTTAACGAGAGCTTTCTAAATACGCTGCAAATCGACCGCCAGGGAACCCTGTGGGCAGGCGGCAGCGCAGGCCTTTACCGGTTTGATCCGGTGTCGGACCGATTCAGGCCGTTCCCTGACACGCGAGGCGTCAACGATATTCTTGAAGTCAATAATGGCGAACTCTGGCTGGCAACCAGCCAGGGCCTCTATCGCTTCGATCCAACGACAGAAGAAATCATCGGCACAGAAAAATCACATGCGGGGATTAGTTACAGCCTTCAGAGTGACACGCTGTTCGAACTCTATGAGAGCCGTTCCGGTCTGATCTGGATTGGCGGCGACAAGGGCATCGACGTCTACGATCCGCACCGCGCGCGTTTTGCATTCTATCCCCAACTCAATTCAGACAACCGACCGGGCCTGGCAGAAGGCGAAATCACCGCCATCGAGGTTAAAGGCGATACCGCCTGGATCGCTGTCGATAGCGTGCTGCACCACATCAATCTCAACACGAACCAGCTCACCGTCTATGACCTGAAGGATCATACCGTTAATGGCAGCTCGATCACCGCAATCACACAGGATCACACGGGGATTGTCTGGCTGGCAGATCGACGGGGTCGACTGTTCAGCTTCTCACCGGATACTGAAACATTCGAATTATTTCCGCTCGCCGCACAGCCAGCAGAACAGAACCCACCAGCACGCCCCAACGGGCCAGCACCCGGTGCCGAGCCATCGACAGGCCGGATAACCTATATCATTGCACTCGCCGAAGATGATGCGCATCACCTGTGGATGGCATTTGATCGGGGTGGGTTGGTTCGGCTTGATGCCGCACGAGAGACAACGATGCGCTATGAGCCGCCCCCTGGCCCTGCCCTGCGTGGACCAAGCCCACCAGGAAATGGCCCGTTTTCGCCACCCTTTGAAAATATGAGCGTGGACCGGGCAGGCAATCTGTGGCTGAGCAATCTAAATGGCTTCCACCGCTTTGATCCAGTCAGCGAAACCTACCAGCGTTTTCGCCTCTTGAGTCCTCAGGGGACAGATGTGTGGACCGAAGCCAGTCTGGAAGATCGCGATGGCATCATCTGGATTGCGTCGCGGGAAGGCCTCTTTCGTCTGAACCCGGAAACCGGCGACGTCAGACGGTTCACGACTGAGGACGGCTTGCCGTCAAACTACCTCGTCGGCATTCTGGAAGATGCCAGTGGCGACCTGTGGTCGAGCAGCAAGAAAGGCCTTTCCCGATTTACACCCTCGACCGAAACCTTTCATAACTATGACCGCTTTGACGGATTGCAGGGCAGCGAATTCAGCAGTCATGTGTTCGCACAGGCCGATGATGGACGCATGTTTTTTGGCGGGACCAATGGCCTGACGGTCTTTTATCCACACCAGATTGCCGAAAGTTCTTTTCAGCCGCCCATCATCCTGGATGATTTTGAACTATTCAACCAGTCAGTTGTGCCAGGGCCGGATTCGGTGCTCAGCAAACCGATCTGGCAGACTGAAAACCTGACGCTGGATCATACCCAGAACGTGATCTCATTTGAGTTCGCCGTGTTGAACTACGCCTTCGAGGACAAGAACTCGTATCGCTACCGGCTGGAAGGGTTTGAAAACCAGTGGAACGAAACCGATAGTGACCGGCGCTTCGCAACTTATACTAATCTGCCCGCCGGGAGCTACACCTTCAGCGTACAGGCGGCGAACAGGGACGGCGTTTGGAGCGACAACGAAGTTACGCTGGCACTGAAGATCTTGCCGCCCTGGTGGGAGACCTCCTGGACCCGATTTTTTGCTGTGCTGGCTGCTGCATCGCTCATACTGGGCGGTTATCACTGGCGGGTGCGCAGCATCGCCCAGCGCAACAAGGAGCTGCGGCGCGCTGTTGATCGCCAGACAGAAGCCCTGGTCATGCGTACCGAGGAACTTCAAGCGAGCGAGGCACAACTTCGCGAAGCGAAAGAGGCCGCGGATGCAGCCAATAGAGCCAAGAGTGCCTTCCTCGCCAATATGAGCCATGAGCTGCGTTCACCCTTAAACGCGATTCTCGGTTTCGCCCAAATCTCCAACCGGATGCCCGATCTTCCGGTAGAGATTCAGGAAAATCTGGGGGTCATCCTGCACAGCGGTGAGCATTTGCTGGACCTCATTAATCAGGTGCTGGACCTGTCAAAGATCGAAGCCGGGCAGATGGCTCTCCAGGCCAGAGATTTTGACCTATACGCCATGCTGGACAACCTTGAAGAGATGTTCATGATGGCCGCCGAAAACAAACATCTGAGCCTGAAATTTGAATGTGCCGATAATCTACCCCGCTATGTGCGTACGGATGTCACCAAATTGCGACAGGTCTTGATTAACCTGATCGGGAATGCGGTCAAATTTACCGCTCGTGGTGAAGTCCTTGTGCGCGTGAACAAGATAGCGGATATTGATACGGTGGAGGTGCCACAGGTCAGGCTAGGCTTTGAAGTGTCGGATACCGGGTCGGGTATCCCGGCTAAAGAACTGCCGCATATTTTTGATGCGTTCACACAAACGGAACTGGCACGGGAAATGCAGGAAGGCACCGGCCTGGGCCTGCCGATCAGCCGGAAGATCGTCCGCTTGATGGGCGGCGATATCCATGTCAGCAGCGTACCGGGCCAGGGCACAAGCTTCAGCTTTGCCATTACCTGCCCGGTTGGTTCCAGCAGCAAAAGCCTGCCAGAGCACGATCAGCAACCTGTCATTGGCCTGGTACCCGGCCAACCCCGGTATCGCATACTCATCGTGGACGACAAGTGGACCAACCGCCAGCTGCTGGTCAAACTTCTGGCGCCGCTTGGGTTTGATCTGCGCGAAGCGGACAATGGTCAGGACGCGATCACCATCGCCCGCAGCTTTAAGCCGCACATGATCTGGATGGACATTCGGATGCCGGTCATGAATGGTCTGGAAGCCACCCGCCGTCTCAAAGCGTTACCAGAGGGCGATGCAATAGTTATTGTTGCGCTGACAGCCAGTGGCTATGATGAAGAACGGGCGAAGATCCTCGCCAGTGGCTGCGACGATATGCTGTCGAAGCCATTCCGGGCAGCGGACATTCTTGAAATGATGGCGCGCAAACTGAATGTTCAGTATGTCTATGACACCGTGCCCGCGGCCACGTCACCAGCGCCAAAACAGTTGTCACCCGCCGAAACCAGTGAGATGCTGCGTTCACTCCCTTATGAGCTACTTGTCCGATGGATTGAGTCCGTGGAACTGGGGGACGTGCAGATGATCGCGACCATTACGGCTGATGTCCGTGACTATGACCCTGTGCTGGCCGACTCCCTCTCACAGTTGGTTCAGCGGTTTGAGTTTGACGAATTACTGGCGATATTGAAAGAAGCGATCTGATGAGCAAAAACAGCAACAAGACGATTGTCGTTGTGGACGACACGCCGGAAAATCTGCTGCTGCTGACCGAGATGTTAGGCGACCAGGGCTACCGGGTTCGGCTGGCACCCAGCGGCGAACGCGCACTGGCAAGCATACAGAAGGAACCACCCGACCTGATCTTGCTCGATATTCTTATGCCAGAGATGGATGGCTATGAGGTCTGCCGCCGGCTCAAGAACGAGCCAAAGCTGGTCGACATCCCCATCATCTTTATTAGCGCGCTTGACGAGGTCTTTGATAAGGTAACGGCTTTCTCTGTGGGCGGTGTTGATTACATCAAGAAGCCATTTCAGGTCGAGGAAGTGCTCGCCCGTGTCGATACCCACCTGCGGCTGCGGGAAATGCAGCAGCAGTTGGAGGCCCAGAATCAGGAGATGGAGGCGTTTGCCCATACCGTAGCGCATGATCTCAAAAGCCCGTTGTCTATCCTCATGGGCTTTCTCGAATTAATGCAGATGGATGCGGAAGATCAGGGTGAAACCGTATCCCCGCTGCTGGCGCCATGCCGGACCTCGGCACACCGCATGCACAACATCATTGACGAATTACTGCTGCTGGCGACCGTCCGCAGTGAAGATATCGACCTTCGCCCCGTTTATATGCAGGATGTCGTCCATCAGGCGCTGGACCGCCTGACACCCATGATTGACGAATACAGGGCGGAGATCAGGGTCAGTGAATCATGGCCGCTCGTGTTGGGTTACGAGCCCTGGCTGGAAGAAGTCTGGGTGAATTACCTGAGCAATGGCCTTAAGTATGGTGGGCAGCCACCCCAACTGGAATTGGGCGCCGAGACGCAGGCTGATGGGGTGACTCGGTTCTGGGTGCGCGACAATGGCAGAGGGCTGGAAGACAACGACCAGAGCAAATTGTTCACGGAATTTACCCGGCTGGATACCATACGGGCGAAAGGTCATGGGCTGGGTCTGTCCATTGTTCGACGAATTATGGATAAGCTGGGCGGGCAAGTTGGGGTCGATAGCGTAATCAACCAGGGCAGCTGCTTCTACTTCACGCTGCCAACGGTGTACGAGCATGAGCACGAGGCCCTGCGCTGATATTAAGCGCGTATCAAATAAAAAACTGCACGCACCCAACAGATTGTCCATCAGGCACGTGCAGTGAAGTCAGTCCGGGTCAGTATGGCACAGACGAATCAGGGCTGCCAGTGGAATGCGCTAACCGTGTCTTCCAGAGCAATAATTTCTGCCCCGGTTTCAAGGTTCAGGATCACAACTTGCCCGGCTATGCTGCCCGTTTCTGTCCATGCCATATCCAGGTAAACCGGCAGCAGCGTCCCATCCGGCGAGAGCTCACCCGTATCGACTGCGCCTGTTTCACTGAGTGGTAAATCAACCGTATTGACAGCAAGCACGGTGCGCTCCATCAGGTTGAAATCGAAGTAGGGGCGTCCGGTGAAATCCAGGGCTGGGCCGATCATTGATCCCAGGATGCGCACAATTCCCGGCGCAATTTCAACGGCCTGTTCAGCGAACAGCGCGGCCTGCTCAATCAACCCTGAGAAGTCCAAAACCACTTCATATGTCTCGATGGCCGTCAAATCAGGGGCAAGGCGCAGAACAGGTTCACCGTTGATCGCGTTATTGCCATAGATCAGTGCCTGCCCGCCATAAAGCGGCAGCAAATCCGTGTACAATTCGTCTTCAATCATCTGGAACGCACCGGTTGCCAGATCATACAGACCGGCGGTGTTCCATTCCCAGATGCCAACATCGACCACCAGCCACGCGGCCTGCCCATCTGAACCGCGCACGAATTGTTCCGGCGAATAGAGGCGATACTCGTGTGCGTTGCTGGCACCATCGGCCAGCGGGACATCCTGAAGCAGCAGGCGGGTTTCGCGTGTGCTCAGATCCATCAGCCACACACCATTATCCGGATAGGCCAGATACTGACCATCCGGGCTGAATGACGGTCGACCAAATGGGTACTCGGCGTTCAAGGAGGCGAGCGCCTCCGGTTCCCCATCGTGAATCGGTTGCAGCAGCAGTTGACCATTGCTCACATAAGCCACCCCCAGGCCGTCGTAGGCCGCGCCATAGGACAGAACATCGCTTGCGGCATGCGTAATCTGTCGTGATTCGTTCGCAGCATCATCCAGCACCAGTTGGAAAACCTGCTGGATGCCATCTTCATCATCCGCGAGGTAGTAGGCGATCCGTGTGACAAATGGCAAATCTTCTACGGTCGGGCGATCCAGCGGCACGAATCCCAAAACAATGTCATTCCCGTCGGTGATCGTCATGGTACCGGCGTGAAGGTCAACGGCAGCGGCAGCCTGCAATGATTGCAGAAACGCGTCTTCCGGGCCCTGATAATCTTCCGCACAAGCCATTTCCGTACGGGCGATAGGTTCCACCGTCATCTGACCCTCGGTGACACTGTAGGCTGCATTGAAGCTGTTGCACCATGCCGAGCCCGTCAACGTGCTGTCGTCGGTAAACTCAAGCGCAACGGCTATATAGTCGGCGCCGATAACCTGATCTCCGTTTATAGTGACCAGCTGCCAGCGCGTACCAGCCAGCGTGTCGCTATCCTGTGCATTCGCTGTGAGTCCGCTGGTAATCAGGAAAATGCTGAGGAATAGAACGAGCATCCTCTCAAGCCTCATTGGAAAACTCCCTGGATAATCCATGATATGTTCATTAAACCCATCTTTGGTTCGCAAGGCGTCCAACAGATAGTCGAGATATTTCCGACTTTAGTCTGAATTTCCAGCCGAGCGTCGCAGCCGAGATGGCGCAAAAAACGATCAGTTAGAAGAAGTTTTACAGGGGGAACTGCAATTCGATGTGGGTGCCGCTGGCTGGGCTGCTATCAATGTGCAGTGTGCCACCGATCTTCTGGGCACGTTCCGACATGGACTTGAGGCCCAGATGACCGGAGAAGTCGACGTTGGTATCAAATCCTAAACCATCGTCTTTCACTTGCAGAACAAATAAGTCGCGGGAACAAATCATCGAGATTTCAACAACGGAAGCATGGGCGTGCTTGACAACGTTATACAGTGCCTCACGGGCGATCCAGTACACAGCCTCTTTGAGATGCAAGGCGATGTCCGGTTCGTGATCGACGTAAGTTCGGACGTCCAGTCCGTGCCGGGCCTTGAGCATAGTCACCTGTTTGGAAAGCGCTTCGATGAGGCCTTCCTTCTCCAACGTTTCCGGGCGCAGCTCAAAAATTAGCGCACGCATTTCCGCTAACCCGGCCTCCGACAAGGAGAGTACGTAATCAAGCGGCTCAACAGATTTTTGAGGGTCACGGTCCAGAAACGTGCGGGCTGTCTGGGCACCCAGGACGATTCCGTACAGTGCCTGTGAGACAGAATCATGCAGTTCGCGGGCAAGCCGGTTGCGTTCTTCCAGAACCGCCAGTTGATGTGCTTGTTCAGCAAACGCTTCGGCGCGCTGGCGGGCCGCTTCAGTCTCCTCACGCGCGCGGATACGTTCGACCGCGCCCAGCACGTAATCACCGACACCCATGGCCAACCGGCGTTCTCGTTCGGAAAAACTGCGCGGGACCTTGCTGTGAAAAACCAGTGCGCCGATCCAGCATTGTTTCACGTAAAGGCGAATGCTGATCGCTGCCAGTAACTGCCGGTTCACATAATTTTGAACCGTTGAATCCTCAAGGCGGGCATCGGCCACCACGTCTTCCAAAACCATCAGCCGGTCCCTTTGGGTATGGTCCGTGTACGACAGCTCCTGTTTCGGCGTTCGTTGTCCGACCACAGGCAGAAGGTGGTCCGTTGCAGCGACCATTTCCACATAGGCTGCCGTCTCATAATTCCACCCTTCCCAGGCATACAACGCGACAGCCGTTGCACCGCTAATGATGCCGGACAGCGCATTGACCAGTTCGGTGAAGGTATTGGCCGAATTGATCGCCTCCCCTACCCGATAAAGCGTATCGGTCTCTTCTTTGGCAGCCAGTGTTTCCTGCTGTGATCGTATGCGCAGAATGGCCGCAATGACCAGGTCGCCAACACCTGCCAGCAGCCGCTTGTCGCGTTCGGTAAACTTGCGCGGCTTCGAGCTATGAAACGTGATCCCCCCGGCCCAATGCTGGTTGATGTATAAAGCGGGTCCGGCAAACGACCGAATATTGAGTAGTGCCCAGTTCTGCGCCGTGACGGCATCAACGCGCGGGTCGTGGTGCGCATCATCGAACAACCAGACGCGTTCGCCCAACATCGTTTTTGCGATGGGGAAACTCTCTTTGGGCAGCTGACTGCCGACTTCAAGCAGGCTCTGACCGGTGCGGTCAATCACAACCACAACATCCAGGTATGCGGCTGTTGCCCAGTCGAGTGTATCCCACAACATCAGCGTAACGACTTCTGCTTCAGGGTCAAACTGGGACACCGCCTCGACGATTTCCTGAAAGGAGTTCGCGCTGTTAATCGTCTCGCTCGCACGGTAGAGCAGATTGATCTCCTGGTTGGCTTTTTCCAGTTCCAGCGTACGCGTACGTGATTGCTCAAGCAGACGAATGGCATCAATGACCGGTGCCGTGTTTTGCTGAATCGCAGCGATGAGGCGCGCATCGCGTTCGTCAAACGCATAGGGTTTGTTCCAGAAGAAATAGGCGGCACCAATCCAGCGCCCATGATTGTGAAAGGGTAATGCTGCAAAACCACGCACACCATAGGGGCTCAGGATAGCGATACTGTCTTCGCCAACGATTTCTGCGTTCAGGATATCCGGTATCAGCGTCGGCTTTTCGGGGTGCGATGTCCAGTAACGCCCAAGCTGACGATGCCCGATATCGAGCCGCCAGGCCAAAGGCAGGCAGTGCGCCTCGTCCAATCCCCAAACAGCAATGACCTCCATCCAATGAGGTTTATATTGGTCAAAATAAAAGAGGTGACCGCTTACCGCCCCTTTTTCGCGCATGTATGGACTGATGACATCCAACAATTCTGCTGGAGAAGCGGCCCCTGCCAGCAGGCGGGATATCTCGTACAGGATTTCCATCTCGCGCCGGGTGGTTTCGAGTTCGGCAGCACGTCCCGGTGTTTGCTCAAAGAGATGCGTTGAATTAATGAGCGGCGCCGTCAGCTGCTGAAGGATGCTGTAGATGTGCTCGTCATGTTCGTCAAAAATCTGGGGCTGATCCCACCCGAAAATCACATCTGCAACCCGGCGCTGCACGCCAAAAATTGGCAGGATAACACAGCCGATAATGTGGTAATGCTCGTCGATTGCGTGGGCAGTCGGTGAAAGGCGCGCGTCATGGAGGGTATTCTCGAAGAAAAACGGCCTGGGCACCGACATGGGTGAAATAGGAAGAAGGGTTGATCGTGGATGACGAAATTGTGAACCGACTTCAAGCGGCAGGGTTTCGCCCATCGTCCATTCGGCAACAATCTCGTCAATGCGGTCGTCTCTTTCGTAGGTACAGTAAACCAGAAGGCCGCGGTTCGCGCCCCGACTGCGTGCATACTCGCTGATTGCCTCCAGTTGTTCGTGTGGGCTGGACGCGTAAGCCAGTTGATTGGCTGCACGATACAGAAGTTCGGTTGCGTCCTGAAGGCGCTGCTGCCCCATGTTCACTTTGCGCCACTTACGAGCTTCGCGGCTCGGCTACCAGCCCGATGCGTACCGCGTAGAGTGCTGCCTGTGTGCGGCTGTTCAATTGTAGTTTGCTGAGGATATTGCTGACATGGGTCTTGATCGTCTTTTCGCCGAGCGTCAGCGCCTCCGCGATTTCCCGGTTTGATTTGCCTTCCGCCAGCAGCTGTAACACATCGACCTCACGCGATGAAAGCGCTTCGGGGCTTTCCGGGGCCTGCACTTCCTGCACAAGCAGCGCCGCCGCTTTGGGCGAAAGCTGCACCTGACCCGCCGCTGCCGCTTTAATGCTCTGAATCAAATCGTGCGAATTAGAGTCTTTCAATAGATAGCCGATAGCACCGGCACGAACCGCTTTGACCACAGAGCCATTGTCCAGCACACTTGTCAGAGCGATTACTTCGGTCTCCGGGTACTTTTGGCGAATGATGGGAATGGCGTCAATCCCACTCAGGACGGGCATCAGCAGGTCCATCAGCACGACGTCCGCCTGCACCGAAGTCAGCAAATCAACCGCTTCCTGGCCGTCGCGCGCTTCACCTACAATTTCAAATGTGTCGTCCATGCCAAGGAACATTTTAAGGCCCTGGCGCACAACCTCATGATCATCAGCAATCAATATTCGGATGGACATTCGGTCGGGTCCATTTCTGCACGCCTGTGCGGCACTTTGTGAGGTACTTCAGATTATATTTGGTTTGCGCTGAAAGTAAATCATTGCCAGCCGTGACGTTCTGGAGAGTCGGCATTTTATGCGTAACGAATGAAATACCGTCAGCATAACATGTTTTCGGCAAGCGCCGATCCAACTTTAGTCGGAAGATTAATCCACCGAAAGTCGGAATGAATTCAACCTCTCGGACATAGCTGCCCCACTGGCAGTGGCGATATGATTGCAATGTGGTTGGCGTGCCCGCCGCACCCATCTCTGATCCATATCATCTGGACACTGTCTCGTTGAATCGGACAGGACTTACAGGAACCGTTATCCTATGCCAATTCGTGTGCAAATTGTCGATAGTCAGCGAGTCGTCCGACGTGGTTTGAGCATGTTATTTTTAACCGATTCCGATATTACCCTGGTCGCCGAAGCTGCCGATGGTCAAGAAGCCATCGAGGTTGCCCGGCAGCAGCAACCAGACCTTATTCTGATGGACATCCTACTGCCAAAAGTCAGCGGTGCAGCCGTAATCGGCACATTACGAGAGCAGCAGCCGCAGTTACGCATTGTCGCGCTGAGCAGCAGCAGCGATTACGCGCTGATCGGACGAGCCATCCTCGCCGGCGCAGACACTTACCTGCATAAAGGCAATCAGCCACGTCAGCTTATTCATATTATCAAAGGCGTGGCCGCAGGAAGGGTTATTTTACCCCCGGCCTTACGCCAGCGCGTATTACCAGAACTCCCACCGCCCACCCCAGCGCAACCACTAACCGGGCTTGATCTGAGCATCCTGAAGTTACTTGCTGCGACGCGAAGTGACATAGAGATTGCCGAGGCATTACAAACGAGTATAGATGAGGTTCAGTCTGCGGTGCGCCATGTCCAGGAGCAGCTATCGGCTTCGACACGCCTGCTGGCCGTCCTTCGGGCGATGCAACTGGGTTTGATCGCACCAGAAACGAGCGGATGAGCCTCTTGTTTTTCGGTGATTCCAACTTTGGACTGAGTCGTTTCCAACCGGAGGCCGATGAAACGCACGCTGGTAGACCCTATAGTTGGTGTCATCAAGCAACAGCCGCCCAGCGCGTGCCACAGTTCTGCAACACAGAAGCGGATGCACGCTCCCAAGTAATGCCAGTCGAGGAGAGGAGTATGACATGCATTCGCATTGGTTCCACCCGCTACTACTCATCCTACTCGCCTTTGGGGCCGCAGGGTGCAATCTGAGCCAACGGGCACCAACAGGGTTATCGAATAATACCTATTCCCTGATCGAAACCCTGCCCGCCGACCCCGCTGCAACTCAGGCCAGTATCGCCGCGACCCCAACCGCGCCAACAGTCCATATCTACGCTATAGAAATCATACCCGTATCCGGCTGCACGCCACGCACCGACTGGGACATCTACATGGTCAAAAAGGGCGACACCCTGAGCGAGATCGCCAGCCGGACGGGTTCCAGCGTTGACATCCTGGGAGCAGCCAATTGTTTGAAGAATGTGAGCTTCATCCGAATCAATCAGGAGTTGCGTGTCCCGCGCTTGCCCTGATGACGGACGATGTCATCTTGAAAACGAATGGCTAAGCTTTTACCCAACATCAGCTTTCAGCTATCAAGCATTTTCCAAACCGGGTAGCAAGGCTCAAACAACAGCATCTAGAGGATGGGTGGACCATGAAACTTACGCTAATCATTTTGCTGTGCCTCTATTTCAGTCTGCAACGCACTGGGCCCATCTTGCCAGCGCAGGACACAACGCCCATAAAACTGAGTGCTAGCTGGTCGCCTGATGGCGAATACGTGTCCTATCTCGCACCGGACGGCATACACGTCATGGACAAACATGGTGCCCATAGTCGATTGTTTTCGCCGCCCGCCGGTTTTGGCGGATGGACAGCAGACAGCAGCGGGATATTCATCATTCAGAATAACAACCCGATGGAAGCGGCATTGGAATGGTGGATTTACCCCATCAACGGGGCTGAACCATTTCAATTTCTGCCACAGCTGAGATCCATTGATACGCTGGCATTCTCTGGCAATGGCGAACAGGTTGCCCTTTCAGCCCAAGCAAATCAGGCAGACCCACACACGATCTGGGTGGCCAATGCGGATGGCAGCGATTTAAAACCACTCGCGGCGTATCAGGCGCATAAGCTGAACTGGTCTGGGGACGACACGAAAATCATTTTTGAAACACGTAGCGATGGCGAAAATCAGGAACGGGTCAGCATTTCGATCGATGTAAACGGGGGTAATGACCCTCAAATCCAGCCAGTCGTGGATGGCACAAGAATAATTGGGGACGGCCTCGAATTCCACTACCTTACCGATGCCAGCTACCCGCCAGCGACATTCTACATAACGGACATTCTTCAGCATCACGAGCCTGTGTATACCGTTAACCAGTGGGTCAGCGCTATCAGCTATTCCGACCTAAGCCAAAGCATTGTGTACACCGCCTACTGCAATCCCGCAGACGTTGATTCGGCATTCTTACAGGGCGAATGGTCAGCGATGGCGCAGGAATCTGTTGAGACAGCCCTGTACCACATTGACATCAAGACAGGCGAACAAACGGTGCTGGTCCCTTGTGGTGAGGGATCGCAACTTTCCCCTTCCCTGTCGCCGGATGGACAGGAGATTTTGTTCATCTGGATCAATAACCATCAATGGGATGTCTACCGGTTGATTATTGATGGAGCGCAGCTCATCAATCTGACTCAGGCGTAGCCGATAATTTCCGCCAATTTAATCCGCCCACCATGAAAAATACAGCCGTTCAGAATGTATCAATCTGACCGGCAAAACAAAAGTGGATAGCCATGAACGTTATCAAGCCCGTTGTATATTGCATCATGCTGCTGATACTGATGCCGGGACCGACGTCGGCACAGAGTGAATCAACCAGCCATACCATTGTCTTCGATGGCATTGGCCTGACATTTGATACGACTATCGGTGATTGGGTCATGGCCCGTCAGCAGGCAGGGACCCCACTGGAAGCGGCACAAGTCGGCTTCAGCGATGCGGCATCAACGACGTTTCTGATCTTCAGCGACCCCTACCCGGAACTTACCGGCGATCAATTCCCGGCCCGAATCAGTGTCTATCGCATGGCAGACATTGCCCCATATGACTTCCTGCAAGCAGAGGCCGATGAACTGGCCACGATGATCGATACACGCCCTGACCTGACCCAGTTCTATGCCTATGGCAATCAGCTGCCCTACCTGCCTGTCGTCTCGCACGGGCAGATTATTCGTGCGCGCGGCAGCTACATCGATGGGGAACGACTGCGTGGCATAGCCTATCTCACGACGATCCAGGCATCGGTCGATCCACTGACAAGCCGATCGTTGTTCTACACGATTCAGGCGATTACCGATGACGGCCAATTCTATATATCGGCAAATTTTGCCATCAACACCTACCTATTCCCGCCAGAAATCCCGCTGGATTTTGACCTGGTCGCATTTGAGGAAAACATAGACGGCTATCTGGCAGACAGTATCGCTATGTTACAAAGTGCCGGTGACTCCGCTTTCTCGCCACCACTGCCTTTGCTGGAGTCCATCGTTCACACCATGACCTTTGGTGCTGACCATTAGCAGCGTGTTACCCACCTGACAGGAGATTGTGATGAATCGAATGGGTTTGCTACGACGCTGGTCGCTTTCGGCGCTGCTCCTCTTGATCGGCATCACGCCATTAAGCGCGCAGTCCCCCTCCCCGCCGTTTGCCGCATTCGACAACGGCATGCTGATTTACAACAACGGCGCAGGCGACAGCATAAGTATCCTGGCCGCCGATTATGCCGGGCACGTGACATGGAATGTCGATGGGACACAGTTTGGATTTGTCCGCTACATCGAGAGAGCCAGTCAAAACGCTGTGAGCGAACTTGGTTTTGTCGATCTCACCACCGCACCAAATGAAGCGGTCATCCTCCAGACACAGCATCTGGCATGGGGATATACCGCCAGCTGGATGCGCGATGGGCGGCTCCTGTTCGCGGTTGAAAACCCGGAGGCGAACCCGGTAACCGGACTGCGAGACAAGGTTGACGTGATGGCTGCCCAGCCGGGCCAGCAACCGGCCTTACTGGGGACGTTCCAGGCGGTTGGCGAGTGCGGCGGCGGGTCAAGTTTCCCGGCGGCATGGCGTTACGCCAAAGAAATCGGTGGTCTGGATAGCTTTCGCACCCTGGCGGATATGCCATACGGCATCCTTTACAGCACCGACTGTGCCGGGTCACAACTGGCTCTCATGGACCCTGCCACCGGCGAATCGACGCCGTTTGCCGACTTCCTGACGAAAGCCGTCGTCTCGCCAGATGGGGCATTCGTTGCAGGCATCAAACGTGACTACACCATCAGTCCACTGGTGCCCCGCCTTGTCGTTTTCGAAATCGCAACCGGCCAGTCTCGCATTATCCCCACCACAGCAGAACCGACTCTGGTGGCATGGAGCCGCGACAACAGAGGTTTGTATTACAGCATCCAGACGTTTGATCACAACTTGCTGGACGATCTGCCGGATGAATTTCTGGCTCAATTCAACGCGGCGTATGGTTTTGAACTGGGCTATGTACCGGCCTATACCGTAAGCGTTCATCATATTGATTTGGACACCGAGCAGACCACCCTGGTCTATGAAGGCGACGCTTTTGTGATTGCCCGCATCACGGAAGCAGCAAGCGCGGTCTATATTAGCCAGATACCCAACATGGGACGATGGGTAGACGGTATTCGCCAGAAAGAAATCGCAGTGGACAACTTACAGGCCAACCTGGCAGCAGTGCCGACCGAAGTAGTGGCTGTAGAGCGAACAGAGGCAGGTTTCGGTACGCATCACTTTTTCGGCTACTTTGAGCAGTTCATGCCGTTTGTCCGCTGAGGCATAGCAGGTGCTCCCAAAGGTGTAGAACGTCTCAGGCCATTCAAACTGGCCAAAGCCTGCATTCACTTTTTGCCTACTGACAAACGCGAATTCCGACTTTCGACGGACAGGAATCCAACTCACGCCAGATTTTAATGCCTGTAACCTGCCCTATCCTGTGAACAACATTCATGAGCACGCGGTTGCTTCGCTAACGACAAGAGCTGCTCACCAAATGGCTCGTCAAGTCAAATGAGGACACATCAATGAACAAGATCAAACACATCTCCGGAGTGATCATCACCGCTATCGTCTTCGGTGTGATGACACATTTTGCCGCCGCCCAGACAGCCACCCCGGTACCGGTTGTCCTACCAACCGAAGTACTTACAGTGACGAATGCTGACGGCTATCGTACACAGACCATGCCGGACATCGGCACAGTCGAATATCCGCTCGCTTTCTATTCGGTGTGGAACGGTGTACCCGGCGGAACCTCTCGTGATAACGAGATATACTTCCCCGGCGTCATCACCATCCGGCCAAACGACAGCGTGATCTATGGCGTCCAGTTCGATACCGCCTATCAGATTCGCATCGCCATGTCGGAAGCCACGGGCGAACTGGACAGCTCGATGCTGGGCAACGGTCCGCTGATGCAGTATGAGGCTGATGCCTTTGACGCGGGTGATGTCATGCAGATTAGCCTGAACGATATTCCGGCCCTGCGGATTGACAATCTTCCTGTTGGCCCAATGGGAATGGTGACCTCGCACATCGTCGCGATTGTCGATGCGCGCATGATCGAAATCCTCGTCGAGCCAGTTGCCGAAGTTGGCGGCACCGCCATCAACGGGTTGGAGATCGTCGACCAGATTATTGGTTCCATCGTGCTTGAGCACTACCAATAGCGCAAGCGCAACCCTTCAGCCACTGTTGAAGTCTATGCCTCCATTATCCGATGGAGGCTCTCTCCTGGTTAACCTAACATTGAGAAGAGTATGACCATGCAGAAACACATCATGCACAGCCTGCGTTTTGCCATCTTGCTGATCCTGCTCAGCACGCTGCCTGCACAGGCCCAGCAAGACACCAGCAAACAGATCACGTTCGAAAACTTTGGTTTCAGCCTGAATCCAGATCTGGCAACCAATATCAACATCGTGCAGTTTCCGGGCGACCCCACTGACGAGATTTACCCCGGTGGCCCTCAACCGCCCCACACGCAGTTCCTGCTGTATGCCGAACCGCCTGCGCCCGAATTTCCCCTGCAATCGCTGGCGACAATCACGGTATATGCACGTGGCGAAATGGACGGGTTTGAAGGCCATGCCCGCGCTGCCGAAACACTGGAAGCCCTGCTGGCGGAGCGCCCGAATCTCAGCGAATTCGAGCAGACCCGCGACAGCCTGAGCGAGATCACACTGCCATTCCTGCCGCTGTGGACTGGTGCCCAGGCCATTCGTGCCCGTGCCACTTATGTTGATACGGATGCGCTCAACGGTATTGCGTATGTCACCGTCTATCGACAGGATGTCGCACCATTTCTGGATTACGAATTCATCTATACATTTCAGGGGCTGAGTACCGACGGCACCCGGTACATCTCGATGATCATGCCTGTGAAAGCAACGATGTTTCCGGATTCGCTGCCAACCGACTTCGACTTTGAAGCCTTCATTCCCACCATGACAGCGTATTTTGCGGAAAGTATCGACTTGCTCAACGCAGGGAGCGACGACGACTTCGAACCCATGCTGTCATTGGGCACCGCGCTTGTTGAGTCGATCACGACCAGAAGCGACGTATAATCACTCGTTTACCGCATACGGGAAAGGCTGTCCGATGAATCAAGTCATGCTGTGGGTAATCAGTGCCGTCCTCCTGTTCGCAGGGGCTGCATACCCGGTCCTTAGTGAGGAAGACTGGCGCGTCGTTGCCTATGATAATGACGAGATCTTTGTGATCCGCCCGTATGCGGTCGAAGTTATCCAGCTGCCAGAGACTGCCCAAAACCGTGAGCCACCGGGCAACATTAACCTGAAACTATCGGCGGATGAACGCTACGTCGTATACACCACCAGAGAAAAGGATGGCAGAGCACTGGGCGCATTTATTCTGGACCTCCAGACGGAATCACTGCGTAAGGTGGAACAGTCTATTCAATGGCGGTCCGATGAACCGGCAGGCGGCGAAATAGCGATGGTTGGCCCATTTAGCCCGGATGGTCAGCAGGTCACCATCTCTATGGCCGACTGGTATGGCGGTATCCTGCAAATCATCGACGTGGCATCGGGCGAAGTGCTCGTAGAAGCGGAAACCAGCCAGCTCATCGCAGAGCCGCATCGAAATTATGCCCTGCTGCCGGAATGGTCAGAAGACGGCCTCCTGCTCTACCCTCATTGTTTCCCCTGTGAAGGTTTTGTGGAAGGCTTTGCCTATCGCTGGCAGCCAAATGACAACAGCATCACACGCACCAACATACCCTACCGGGTGGTCACCTACCGGTTGATGTCCGATCGGTTGGCAAGTTCGGGGGAAGTTCTCGTCGCCGGGCAGGATTTTAGCGATCGCTCCCAAGCAAGCCCCGTCACCGATGTGAACATCATCACCTATTTTGATCGCGATTTCATGCCAGACTCCAGTACAGGTCTGGTGGTTTACACGGATCCGGCAGAACTATCGCTCCTGCTGACCTCACATTGGGTCGCTGGTGGACGCGGCTACCTGGTTCACAGCCAGACACGTTCCGAATCAACCCTTGTGCTGCGCGATACCAGCCTCCATTCGGTTGATGACGCTGCACGCACATTCGTGAGCGGTACAGCGGATGGATGGATCATGCATGATGATTTCCATTTCTATCATTACACCGTCACTCAAACAGGTGACATTGCCGTTGTGCAACTACCATTTACCGGCGACAAACCGGCATTGTTTGATTTTGTCTTCATCAGCGAAACACCCACCCTCGGTAACGGCGCGCACGACCCACCTCAACCTGTCATCGCCATCCACTAACCACCGCTCTGTCATGAGTCGGTTGTCTACCCTATTCTTTCATCGTGCGCATCTGTAACATGAAGGTGAAATGCTTCATCACTTTGTGTAGAGGCATTAAACCCAAATGTAAGTCAGTCTGGAGGACTGAAGACAGAATGTCTTTGCCAACCTCAATAAACCAGCGGCCAGAACCCGTACAATACCAGCACGGTCTGGCTATTTGCCCTGGTCACCCATTACCTTTTGGTGCCAGTTTGGTACCCGGAGGGATCAACTTCTCGTTTTATTCTCGCAGAGCGACAGCCTGCACCCTTGTCCTGTTTGAGACCGGCGCACATCAGCCATTCGCCGAGATTGTGATACCCGATGAATTCCGCATCGGTGAAGTCTTTGCTGTAATCGTACTGGATATTGATGCGGATCAGATCGAATATGGTTTCCGAATCGAGGGTGATTTCGACCCCGAATTTGATCGCTTTAACCCGAATACCATCCTGCTCGACCCTTACGCCAGGGCCATTAGCGGTCGCGACCAATGGGGCCAGGAACCTCACCCGGACGATATCTATCCACACCGGGCACGCGTGCATCAGGCACCCTTTGATTGGGGCGGTGATCGACTACTCTCCTATCCTATCGAAGACGTCATCATTTATGAGATGCATGTTCGCGGCTTCACCCGGCACGCCACGTCCGGGGTGAGCAATCCAGGCACCTTCGATGGCATTCGCGAGAAGATTCCGTATCTGAAGTCACTGGGAATCAATTGCATTGAACTGATGCCAATATTTGAATTTGACGAATTTGAACATACCCGCGTGAATGAGGAAACTGGCGAACGGCTGTTGAACTATTGGGGCTACAGCCCGGTCGGTTTTTTTGCGCCGAAAGATGGTTATGGCTCCGGGAGCTATGCGGGCGCTGCTATCAATGAACTGAAAAATCTCGTCAAAGACCTCCATGCCAACGGCATCGAAATCGTACTGGATGTCGTGTTCAACCACACTGCCGAAGGCAACCACGAAGGCCCAACCATTTCATTTAAGGGCATTGACAACAGCATCTTCTATATCCTGACACCGGAAGGCTACTACTACAACTTTAGTGGCACCGGCAACACACTCAATTGCAATCATCCGCGTGTCCGCCCGTTCATCATCGACTGCCTGCGCTATTGGGTCACAGAGTACCACATCGACGGATTTCGCTTCGATCTCGCATCTATCATGACCCGCGACGTGGACGGCACACCCTTAACCGATCCGCCACTGCTGCGCGAGATTATCGATGACCCAATTCTCGGCAAGACAAAACTGATCGCAGAACCCTGGGATGCTGACGGTCTCTACCATCTGGGTAGTTTCCCCGCGTATGGACGCTGGGCAGAATGGAACGGCCAGTATCGTGATGTGCTGCGGCGCTATCTTAAAGGCGATCCCGGTGAAACAGGCAATATGGCCTACGCCTTGCAGGGTTCTCCGAACTTCTACCCGGATCGCGGGCCTATCGCCTCGATCAACTTCATCACGTCACACGACGGCTTCACCCTGCAGGACCTGGTATCCTACAATCAGAAGCACAACGAGGCCAATCTCGAGAACAACAATGATGGCCAGAATGAGAACTTTAGCTGGAATTGTGGCGCCGAAGGGCCGACTGATGACCCTGCCATACTGGCGCTACGGGACCGGCAGGTACGCAACGCCCTGACGATGCTGCTTGTCAGCCAGGGCACGCCCATGCTGCTGATGGGCGACGAAGTGGGCCGCAGCCAGCAAGGCAACAATAACGCTTACTGCCATGACACCGAACTTGCCTGGCTCGATTGGTCGCTGGTGGAGGAAAACAAAGCCCTTTTCACGTTTGTCCAAAACCTGATTGCCTTCCGCATGAGCCACTCCGTGCTGCGCAATGGTCACTTTCTGCGCCACGAAGACTACAATCAGGTCGGCTTTCCGGATATGGCATTTCATGGGCTGCATCCCAACCAACCTGGCTGGTCACGCGGCCATGTGCTGGCTTTCTCGCTAGGTGGCGACTACGGCAAAGGCGGGCTGGCACCGGATAACCATCTCTACGTCGCCATGAATATGCACTGGCAACGCAAGACTTTTCACCTGCCGACGCCACCTGGCGAGGGCCAGTGGTACCGGTTCGTTGATACGGCGGATGCGCGTAACCCCAGCACGGTGCCGGGCCAGGAGTTATCGCTCAAACGTCAGGACCGTATTCGGCTGCAACCCCGCTCTGTCATGATACTCGTCTGGCGTTAAGTTACGCTTGGTTCGTAGCCACCGCCAACATCGCCACCGGCCACGAACCAAGCAGCTGACTTAGTTTGACGGCGGAACCCACACGAAAGGTTTCGCCAGTCATGAGGTTCTCTATCACCTGCCCTGAGATCGTTTCGGGTAGCGTGAGCTGGCTATTACCCCAGACATCGCCAATTGGTGCGTCGGGCTGACCGCTCATGAGTATGGCGACCAGCCGAGGAACGACGACCAGAACAGCCTCCTCGTCATGCGTGCGGACAAATGCACACACATGCCTGGCGAACGCGCCATCCACCGTCAGCGGCTGATAATCCCCATCACGAAACAGGGCTGGATGTTGACGCCGGTAATCGAGCGCGCGATAGGTCAGATAGAGTTTGATCGCTCCGGATTCTGCATCTGCCAGCAGTTCCTTTGCCAGACCCAGGCGGTCACGCTGTTCCTGGGTTTGCAGGTGATCGAGAAAGGCACGACGCTTGTCAAAATCTACCGCCCGCCGGTTATCAGGATCAACCAGACTATAATCCCACAGTTCGCTACCTTGATAAATGTCTGGCACACCGGGGCAAGTCATTTTCAGCAGGGTCTGAGTCAACGAATTGAGCCGCCCAAAATAGGCAATCCGACGTTGAAACGGATCGAAAGATTCGCGGAAAAGGGGGTTGCCCCAGATCTGTTCAACAAAGTCAGCAACCGCCTGTGCATATTCTGCATTCGGGTTAATCCAGTTGCTGTGTACCTTCGCTTCGTTAATGGCCTTGTGCATGTACTGAATGATGCGCTGTTGAAAAACATCATCATCGTCACTGGATTGATAGGCGCCAAGCAAGGTCTGGTAGATCAGGTATTCGTCGTTGGCTGAGGGTGCCAGAGTCCCTTCCAGTTCCGTCTTGGCACCGGCGTTCATCGTTGCCCAACGCTCGATCACGCTGCGCCATTCTTCGGGCATTTCCGAAAGCACATTGATACGTGCGCGCACATCTTCGCTGCGCTTGGTATCGTGGGTCGATAACGACAGCATGGAGTGCGGATATGCGCGCTCGATATTGTGCTGATGAAATTCATCAATAGTGGAGCCAAAACGGGTTAAGTGGCCGCCAACCTCGTTAAGTGACACGAGCCGGTTATAAATGTAAAAAGCCGTGTCTTCCATGCTTTTTGCCATGACCGGGCCGGTAATCTGTTGAAATTTCATCACAAATTCCCGGAGCTCTGCCCGGTGCGCTTCGGCAAACTCGCCGAAGTTCCGCATCAATAACGTGTCACACAGGAAATCGAACAGTCGGCTCGGCACCAGCGGGTTCCGCCGCTTCGCCTGTTCAATCGCGACTTCCACATAGTGTTGATCTCGATCACTGACTGTACCAGCACCCCGAATGTAGGTTCGGTAAATATCGAGCGCGTTGACAAATTCGCGCAGGCCAAATGCGAGACTGTTCTGGGTAAAGCCCCGGTAGCGCCGGTTTTGTTCGACAAGCAGCGCCAGCTCTGCACTACGCGATTGCAGTTCACTTGTCAAAGACTGCGACATCACCAACCGCTTGGTATAGTCCGCCAGCTCATGTGGCGTAATCGTTTCGTCGATGAATGCGGCGTAAAGATCGTCAAACGCCTCTTCCGCAGCAGAATTAACCAGAAGATTGTTGACCGCATACATGAAGTCATACCCGGTGGTGCCGGAAACAGCCCATGAATCCGGTAACGGTTCCGATTCAGACAGGATCTTTTCAACCAGTACGTACAGCGGCCATCCACCCCGCGAACTCTGTGATTTGAGCAGGATATCAAGCCGGGCCTCAACTTGTCCGGAAAAATCACCCTCCGCATGCGGGCGCTGGCCCACAGCCGCCTCGAGATACCCGGTTTGCAATGCCTTGAAGTAGCCTTCAGGGTCCCACAATCCATCAGGATGATCAATCCGCAAGCCCGTAACCTTACCTTCAGCCAACAGACGAAACACGAGCCGGTGAACGTCGGCAAATACGCGCGGGTCTTCGATCCGCAGCGCAGCCATATCGTTAATATCGAAGAAGCGGCGGTAGTTAATTTCATCCGTCGCTACGCGCCAGTAGGCCAGACGATATGGCTGTTCTGAAAGCAGGCTGTCGAGCGTATCAAAGCTGGCCGGATCGCCCGGGCTACCGTTGATGACGTCGAGCGCCGCTGCCATCGTCGTGCGGAAAACCTCGCTTTTGTCAAACAAACCAAGCAGGCGCCAGCGGATGATCGTTTCCTCGCGACGGCGAGTTGCTACCGAATCGGCATCCACATTTCGATAGGAGGGCAAATAGTTCAGGGAATGGGACACACTTGCCAGTTCGATAGGCACCCAACTATCTGCCTCGTCCAGGTCATCCGGCAGCAGGCTCAACATCAGAGACAGAATACGCTGATAAGATTCTGGAGTCATCGGGAACTGGTGTTCATAATAATGCACGTAGAAATCGCCGTGCCAGTAAACAATCTTTAGATCACCAGCTTCCAGCACTTCTCCATAGTGATCACCGAGGACCGGCAGCAGCACCTTATCATCGAGCGACCGATTTTGTGGACGCCAGTTGATGTCAAAATAATCCGCATAGACTGAGGACGGCCCTTGTTTCAGGACATCGGTCCACCACACATTTTCTGTGCTGACACCCATATGGTTTGGGACCACATCGAGCAGCAATCCCATATTGCGCTCCGCGAGTGTCGCCGCCAGCGCGTCAAAGTCGTCGCTTGTGCCCAGCTTCGGATTAAACTGGTTGTAATCAACCGTGTCGTAACCATGCGTGCTCTCAGGCCGGGGCTTGAACAACGGTGAAGCATAAAGGTCACTCACGCCCAGCGCATCCAGATAGGGCGTGAGTTCAAGCGCATCCTGAAACGTAAAATCTGCACTAAACTGCAACCGGTACGTCGCACGCGGGATACGCGGCTGCATGACTTCATCCAGTATGGTGTTGACAATATCGATCTCAGTGCCCATTGCGGCTCATATCCTCTTGTTGTGCGAGATAGATCGCAAACGCTTTGGGTGCCAGTGTGACGCTCATCTTTTCCCCGGCGTCAAAATGCGATTTCGCCTGTCTGGTCGTCGTGTCGCTGATAGACCAGGCAGCATCATTTGAATCAATTATTTTCTGCCACGCGACTGCTTCATCGCCCGGTAAATACATCGTCTGCGATTCGTGAAGGTCAAAGTTCATGACTATACGCAATATCTGCGCAGCATCGCGTCGTTCCATGCACAGTATGCGCGCAAAAGAGTCCGCGTAAACCCGCGTCGCAGCCCGGTCCGGGTTGCTGAGTGCAGTGTACTGGCGTCGTAGCCCGATCAACTCTCGATAGAGCGCGTACAATACCGCGTGATCACCTGTCAAATGCAGGCGATGATCCAGCTTGCTGCGCATAAAAGTCGTCTCTGCGTGTGGGTCTGGCGGTTCGGCCTGCCACTTGAATGCAGCGAATTCTTTCGCCCTGCCCTCGCGTACAGCCTTGACCAGATCCGGATCTTCGTGTGAGATAAAATACAGAAAGGGTGCGCTCTCCCTATATTCCTCGCCCATGAAAAGCATCGGCACATAGGGCGAACACAGCATGAGCGCAGCCGCCAGCTTCAGGCCATCGAAATCGGTTAACTGACTCAGACGCTCACCCAGCATCCGATTGCCAACCTGATCATGAGTCTGGGTGGAGACAATAAAACGGTCTGCCGGAATAGCGCGGGCGGATGTTCCGTGACGGCGCTGCCACACCTGCGAATACTGGCCGGTATAGGCAAAGCTTTCCGTCAGGACTTTTGGCAGCAGTGAAAAATCCTGGTAATCAAGGTAATAACCCTGGTCCTCGCCCGTCAGAATGATGTGAATCATGTGATGCAGATCGTCCAGCCATTGGGCGTTGAGGCCCAAACCGTTCGCCTCACGCGAGAGGGTCAGGCGGCGGTCGTTGTCGTGGCTCTCCGCGATAATATGCACCGAACGGTTATGACGCACAGCCCAATCCTGCGCGTGAGCAGCCAGTTCACTCACAAAAGGCCGCGCCGATGTGTCGTAGAGCGCGTGGATAGCGTCCAGACGCAGGCCATCAATATGGAATTGATCGAGCCAGTAGACCGCGTTCTCCATGAAGAAGCGGCGAACCGGATCGCTTTGTGGTCCATCCAGATTGATGCTATCCCCCCACGCCGAGTGATAGCGGTCGGTGAAGTAAGGGCCATAATCCCACAGATAGTTGCCTTCCGGACCGAGGTGGTTGTAGACCACATCCAGCAGGACCGCTAACCCCTGCTGGTGACAGGCGTTGACAAGCCGCTTCAGACCATCCACGCCGCCATAATCGTGATGCGGTGCGTAAAGCTGCACGCCATCATAACCCCAATTGCGCGCACCGGGAAACTGCGCCACGGGCATGATTTGCAGTGTCGTTACACCGAGTTCCACCAGATAGGGCAGGTAATTGATGATCGCGTCGAAGGTGCCCTCAGTTGTGAATGTCCCCACATGCAATTCATAGATCACACTGTTACGCAGGGATGGTGGCTGCCAACCTGCATCTCCCCATTTGAAGTCAGGATCAACCACCTGCGAGGGCCCATGAACACCTTCGGGCTGGCTGCGCGAAGCCGGGTCCGGACGTTCCTTTTCGCCATCCAGGCGATAATAATACCGGGCACCCGGCATCACACCGTCGACATGACACGTGAAGTAGCCTGCGCGGTCGCGCTGCATCGTGATGTAACGATCACTGTCCAGAAGATGGGTCTCCACCTGTTGTGCCCCAGGTGCCCATACATGAAAGGTCGTTGCTTGTGGGCCATAGGATGCACCCAGGGCGGGATCGGAACGCACTTCATATCCTTTCGATTACGTCGCATTGACTTTACCATAGTTCCGAGCATCGCCGCCTCCTACTACCGGACTGCTTTTGACAATCATCCGGCAGTCAAGCATTATCGCTGCCAGATTCCATGACAGGTTTCTTGCGCTGTACACCCTAAAATGGGTCCAGGCGGAGTGAGGTTATCTGGATAAATGGGGGTAGGTCAAACTGAAGACACAACCGTCTTGTCACGCTGCAATTAGCGGATTGTGATATGTATACGGCATTGGATTGGTGAATCAAAAAGCGATTGCGCAAACGCAGCCGCTGGGGACTGGATTCATGAGCAGGGTTTAACGACAGGAGCCAGCTCGACTCGCATCAAGCTGGCTCATCAACACGCAGATTTTGTCTCGCAGATCAGCAGGCCTGCTCTGTCTTCATAGCAAGCACGTTATGTCCAAGACGCAACAGGCTGAGTAGGCATTACAATCATCACTGGCCGATGGCATCGGTTGCGATATCCAGCTCCAGCACTGATACGGATGCAGCAGGAAATGTCCAGGAAACCCGGTTATCCTTGACTTCAACAGACCGTTCTACCGGCGTAAACGGATTGGGGCGCTCGTGATCAACATAAGCGGCCACATCACCGGGTGCAATCTCGAAGACTCTGGCGCTGCGGATCACGGTCTGGTCCAGGGCGAGATCAAGCGCCTCGCTGCGATGCAGGTCCGTATTGACCACGTGCAGGTATACGCGAGAGTCGCTGCGGCTGGCTGATAGTTCCAGCGAACCCACTGCCGGCGTAACCTGAAGGCCATGAGGCCCGCTGTGGTCCTTAAAAAACTGCATGATGACACCGACAGGCATCAAATAGGCATTCTGGTGTGGACCGCCCAGCATCACCGCGTTTACCGTCCAGCGGGTGCCGAAGAAATCTGCCAGTGTAGCAATCTTGACCAGATCACCATTGCGTTCGTACAGGCTCATCACCCGCGCATGATACAGGCCAGACAGCCATTCATGCAGCAGTGTGTTCGTGTTGTGCGGGCGCAAAGACAGATGCCCTTCCGTCAGAGCAAGGGGCACGGGGGCTGACGTCGCCTCAATTTTCTGGCGCAGCGTATCCAGCTTTGTGACGACTGCCCCATAGATCTCGCCCAGTTCTTCCCAGGCGCAGTCATAATCACGCGCATATTCCTGGCTAACCAGAATGCTGTTCTCGCGCTGGGGCCGCTGGTGCATCATGTGCGCCGCAACATAATCAATCTCGCCCTCAGCCGCGTCCAGCAAATCCGTCACCCACCATCTATCGCTGTCACGTTCTTCATCCCCCCAACCGATCAGCTTGATCCGAGGATCGCGGGCGCGCATCGCCTGAGCAAACTCGCGATAATGGGTGACATTTTCCTCACTGGTAAAACGCTGCCCGGCTTTTGGGTAAGACGTTTCGTTGCCGATTTGCCAGAGTTTGATGTTCCAGGGTTCCGGCTGACCATTGGCCCGGCGTTCGGCGTTGTCAGGATCATTGCAATAACTCACCAGATCGGCGGCTTCTTCCGGCGTACCGGCCCGGTTTTCACCAGCAGCTGTATTCAGATATGCCGGTCGACCATCAGCAGCAAAGTTGATTGCCATCAGCGGGTCGGCATTCACTTGCTGGCACAGATCGAGGATTTCATGTACCCCCACCTGATTGGATTCCAGCCCACCCCACAGGTAATTGAGCATCGGCTTTCGCTGATCGCGCGGGCCAACACCTTCGCGCCACTTCCAAAAGCTGGTCAAAATGCCGCCCCAGCGGATGCAGCCCGGCCCAAGCTGGCGGACGACCTCAATAAACTGTGGCCGCCAGGAATGGGTTGCGAAATCCCACGCCGCCTCGACAGATGAGTCGGTTGTTCCCAGTGGTTCCATGAACTGCATGTACAGTTGTGGCGACAAATCAAAGCGTGGCTTGGGATCAATCTCGATTTTATGGCTCATAGGTTCCCCAATTCAGTCGTTTATTTAATGCCTGCCGACGGCGATATGCCCTGAATGATGCGCCCCTGGGCAGCAAAAAAGAAGACAATCACCGGCATCGTAGTGACAAAGGCCGCGGCCAGCAGATCGGCGTAGTTCTGCGTCGGATTGGTGCCTGAATCCAGGTACGCCATCGCAATTGGCGCGGTCATCATTTCCGGCGAGTTGATCACGACCAGCGGCCACAGAAAATTGTTCCAACTGTACAACACGGTAATAATGGTCAGGGTTGCCAGCGCCGGCCCGGCCAGCGGCACCATAATCCGGAGGAAAATCTGCCAGTCTCCTGCCCCGTCAATGCGGGCCGCGTCTTCCAGCTCGTCCGGTATTTCACGGAAGAACTGCCGCAGCAGGAAAATGCCGATCACGCGCGGCAGCCCCGGCAGAAAGATACCCGGCAGCGTATTGATCAGAGACATACTCGCCATCAATTCATAAAGCGACATCAGAACGATATGACCGGGCATCATCATCGTCAGCAGAATCAGCGCGAAAATAACCTCTCGCCCAAAAAACTTGACCCGTGCCAGCGCATAAGCCGCCGGTGTATCCAAAATGAGGATGCCGATAACATGGATGACGACGATCACCGCGCTGTTGATCAGGGACTTCGGAATGCTGACGCCACGCATACTGGTAGTCAGTACCGTGTTGTAATTTTCGAGCGTCACGCGGGTGGGCAAAAGCTCCATGCGTAAAATGTCCTGATTGGGCGCAAACGAAAAGATGAAGATCGCCACCAGCGGCATGATCCAAATCAGGCTGAGTACAATAATCGTGATATAACGTAATGTGCGTCGGGTGGCCATGTCTATGTCGCCTTGTTACCGAAGAAACGGAACTGGATCAGCGTCAGCACAGCAATCAACGCGGTCATCACCACACCGACAGCAGCCGCAATACCGAACTTGAAGTTGTTGAAACCCTGTTCGTACAGGTAATAGGCCAGCACGGTCGTACTGCCGAACGGGCCACCCCCGGTAAGCAGGAAAATTTCGCCAAAAACCTGAAGTGAACCGATCATGCTCAGCACAGCGACCAGCAGGGTCACCGGGCGCAGCAGCGGTATGGTAATGTAGATAAATGTGTGCCAGGGCGTACTGCCATCAACCTGGGCCGCTTCGTAAATTTCTGAGGAGATATTCTCCAGCCCGGCCAGGAAGATGATGATATTAAAGCCTGCCGACGACCAGATCACCACCAGGCTGACCACCAACATGGCCCAACCCGGCTGCGTCAGCCATCTTTGCGGTGGAATACCGACTCCATCCAATAATCGATTAAGCAAGCCGATCTGGGGGTCCATCACCCACTGGATGGCAATGGCGGACACCGACACGTTGATCACGATTGGCAGGAAAAAGGCGGACCTGAAGATCGAAATACCCGGCAGATAACCATGCAGCAGTACAGCCAGCAGCATGGACAAAATGACAACGGGCGGCACATACAAAACCGTAAACAGCAAGCTGTTGCCCAGCACCCGCCAGAAGCGATCATCGCTGAAAAGACTAATATAATTACCCAGGCCCAGGAATTCCCTCGGCCCCATGATGCCCCAGTCAAACAGGCTCATGTAGAAGCCCCGAATAATGGGATAGCCGAGAAACAGAATAAAAACGATGAGGTAGGGCGTGAGCAGCAAGTACGGGAAAGGCTTGAAGCGCATAATCATCTATCCGAAATATCAGTCTATTAAGGGTGTTGGAGGGGCAGAATTGACGATCTACTGCCCCTCGTGGTTTCAAACCTGTGTACTAGCCAAGAAGATTGTTGATCTCGCCGGCCATGCGGTTGACAGCATCTTCAATCGAGCTCTGCCCACCGTAAACAGCTTCCACGTTTTCCTGAAGGATGACATCAATCTCGGATTGTTGCGGGATAATGGGCGGCAGTTTCATGTAATCCATCTGGCTGGTCACGATAGCCTGTGATTCGAGCGTCTCGAATTCAGGGTCTTCGATAACAGCGAACGTCGCCGGCACTTTACCACCAGCAGCCCATTCGAAGGCGTTGTCGCCGAACCAGTCAATAAATGTCAGGCTGGCGTTGACATGGGCCTCGTCCTGGCCGCTACCGGCAGGAAGAATGAAGTTGTGGCCAAGTGCGAATGTCGCCGGTTCCTCGCCCAGCACAGGGAAGACGCCGGTTCCAAATTCCAGACCTTCGATCTGCGACAATGACAGCAAGTGCGTAATCTGCGCAAAGCCAATACCCACCTGATTTTGAGCAAACAGGGCTGTCCAGTCGCCCGGTGTCGCAACGGCATATCCATCCTCAATGAAACCAGTGGTGATTTCCAGAGCCTGGGTCGCGGCTTCATGGAAATTGGGGGAGACACCAGTCCCATCTTCATTCAGCAAATTGGGCTCAAACTGCCAGTACAGGGTCAGGAAATCACGGATGGCCCATGACCCGGTTGTGCCGAAATACAGCGGGATCGTTTCCTCGCCACCACTGGCCTTGATCGCTTCGAGTGCCGCAACCAGTTCTTCCATATTGGTCGGGGCGACTTCCGGGTCCAAACCCGCATTTTCGAAGACAGTCTTGTTGTAGTAGATATTGCGCGGGAAAGCGTCGATCGGCAGCGCATAACGAGCGCCCTCATATTCACCAGCGTTCCACAAGGCCGGCAGGTAATCATCTGAATTGATACTCAGCGATTCCAGGGCTTCGGGTGTGAACGGCAACAGGGTGCCTTCCTGCGCAAATGCAGGGACGCGGTGAGAGTGGGAGATCGCCAGGTTGGGCGCCTGATTGGAAGCCATCGAGACGGTCAGCTTGGTATAGTACTCATCCCACGGAACAATCAGAAGCTCGACATTGACACCAGCTTCCGGCCCCGCCGACTGATTGAAGTCATTGACCATCGCTTCAATGACCTGTCCATCCGGCCCCGTAAACGGACTCCAGAACGTAATGTTGACGGAATCCTGCGCTGTGACTGCTAGCGAACTCAGCAACAGTACAGCTATTAAGACGACGATACGAAACATTTTGATCTTAAGCATTGCTGCCTCCATAAAATGATTTATTTCAGGGTTGACTATAATTTCAACAAGTCTAGAGTCAAGCAATCTTAATTTCTAATCTATGTCTGATCGATGGACTTTGCACCAACAACCCTAAAGTGACCTTTATGGACTGTTACAACCCGTAATGATGAGGTTTGGGGTAGATTAAAATTGCATGGATGGGGCCTGGAAAGTTGCATGCAATCTTGCATATGAACCCTAATTCGTTTCATGATAACATGAAGCAAATAGCCATATGAAATAGAGAGGATTCTGATGACAACCGAGTTTTCTTACAATATGCCCGTGCTGGAACTGAACGTTGCTGAAGAGCAGGCGGTTAAGGTTTTCAAAGCCCTGGCGTCGGATGTGCGGCTCCGTATCCTGACGTTTCTGGGCGATGGCCCGCACAATGTCAGCGAAATTGCCGAAGCGCTGGACCTGCCGCTGTCGACTGCGAACCTGCATCTCAAAGCATTGGAGGAAGCTGGCTTGTTATTCACCGACTGGCGCCCAGGTACACGCGGCACCCAGAAAGTGTGTGCAAGAGCCTATAGCACCATCACCACCCCGTTTCGTGGTACCAACTCGCATATCTACCGCTCACTGGATGTCTCGATGCCAGTCGGCGCATTTACAGACTGCGAGATCGCCCCGACATGTGGCCTGCACAGCGAAACAAATATTATTGGCTACCTGGATCACCCATCGGCCTTTTATGAGCCGGAACGGATTCATGCCCAGCGGCTGTGGTTTCATCACGGCTTTGTAGAGTATCGTTTCCCCAACCGGCTCCCCCCTCAAACGCGGCACGAAAGCCTGCATCTCAGCTTTGAAGCCTGCTCCGAGGCCGTGATGCATCACTACAACTGGCCCTCGGACATCTCGGTCTGGATCAACGGGGTCGAGATTGGCACCTGGACCAGCCCGGCTGATTTTGGCGGCGAGCGTGGCTTACTCACCCCGGACTGGGTCTCATCGGATAGTTCTCAGTATGGCTTGCTCAAGGTCTGGCGAGTTGACAACACAGGCACGTTCATCGACGGTACGAAAGTCACGGAAAAGTGCCTGGCTGACCTGCAATTAACTGCCGGAGACTATATTGCCGTGCGCATTGGCGTTAAACCGAACGCACGGCATGTTGGCGGTGTCAATCTCTTTGGCAAAAAATATGGCAATCATGCTCAGGACATAGTCTTGAGTATTCACTATGTCTAGCAATGGCTTAAGCCGCTGACCTGTATACACAAACCACATCCATGCAGTAGGTTGCAATCGGAGTAAGCGGTCAGGAAACCAGATAGCGAAAATCGCTGGCAATCAAACCGGCGTCCTGAAGTGCATCCCAAAATTCCGCCGGAATATTTGCTTCGACGGATGCGATATTTTGTTGGACACGCTCCGGCTTGCTGGTACTCAACGCGATACTGACGATGCCCGGATGAGACATCCCAAACTGAATGCAGGCATCAGCAGGGCTGATCTGATACGCCTCGCAAAGCGCAAAAAACCGTTCCCGCCAAAGAAAGATTTTCTGGTCAGCCGCATCATTCGGGTCCAGTTTTCGGTAGTCGAAGAATGCGCCGCCGGTTAAGAACCCGGCATTGAATACGGCGGAATTGATGATGGCCACTTGCTTGGCCTGGAGTTCATCCATAAAGCTGAGCAACGCCGCAGGGTGCGAGTATAGGGTGTAGCTGTTGGCAAACATCACCCAGTCAAGTGGTACCGCCCGGTCAATTTCCTGGATGGTGCGCCAGTCCTTCGCGCCCACACCAACCGCTTTGACCAGTCCCTGTTGTTTCAGTTCATTAAGCGCATCGTAGGCAGCCAGAATGTCGTCGAAACGTTTTCCGCGCTCAGCTTCTGAGTCTGCACCTGCCAGGTATTCATCCGGGTCATGCACCGACACCATTTGCGATGGATAAACGCCGCCGAGCAGTTCGTTGCCCTGCTCCCAACAACGCAGGATACCCGCCCGGCTAATATCCTGCACGGCGTCGTGTTCCAGCCCCACCCAGGCTCCCGGCTCAAAGGTGGGTTCAGGGGTCGTGAGGGGTGTACGCACCCATGCCAGCTTGTTGCTGATGATGACATCTTCCGGCGCTATGTCCAGTTCGCGCAGCGCCCAACCGATTACTTCAAGCGCCAGCCCTGCCCCATATTTACCCGCCGAATCGAAGACAACCGGTGGCTCGATGTGGTTAAAAACTTCCTTGATAATCGCAAGTTTCGTCTCTTTTGGCACGGCCTGAAAGAGGTTGCCAAGTGTGCTTGTCCCAAAGATTACACGCGGCAACACAAGACCCGTCGTGCCAAGGGGTTGATGAATCATATCTGTTCTCCAAGTCCAGTCCTGATTTACGACTTCACCATAGTTTGACGACTTGAAGCCATTTAATCAAGGTGGACTCGCACGCACGTTACAAATGTCGGCAAAATCAAGGATTTCTTTGAATTGGGTTTGGTCCAGGGGGATGGCACAATCCGAAGCTAAACGGACGGTCTAAGCAAGGCGCTCTTAGGCGGCTGTTGTAGAGGCACATGAAAATGTAAAGTGATAGATGGCGGGATGCCTGAGCATTCGTCGCGCCAGCGTGGATGTGACGCAGCGATTGTCAGGCGACCCGAAGCCTGATGATGGGTCCAAATACGCGCAAGTACTAGCCTGGCTGACTCGTACGAATGAGGAGCCAGCCAATCCCGATCAGCAGACTGAAAGCGACAATTTGATCGACCAGTTGCCATTTGAAAAACTGACCACTGACAAAAGCGACGCCGATCAAGGTGACGACAAACCAGATAATGGTTTGAACTTCCGGCGAAACCACGCCAACCTGCGCCATGTAGCGCAGCACAATCCAGTAAACAACAATCCCGAAGCTAAAACCCGCCGCGGACTTGCCAACTTCCATCCACGAGATTTTGCCATTTTGCCAAATGTTTGAGGCGTGAAAAAAGCCTTGGGCATCCCCGAAGCCGGAGAGAATGGTCAGGACAATGAGAAGCAGTAAGACTAACGGTTTTTCGATTAGCATCTCACGAGAGACCTCACCTTTATGCCAGCGGCAGCTTGGTTGCCACGGCAAACATCAGCCCTTGATAATGACGACTGGGGCGATCCGCCGGTACACTTTCGATCACGATACTGTCAGGTGCACAGCCGACTTCAACCAGCACGTTTGTTAAGTCGTGTTCGGTGAGAAAGACAGCGGGAAAAGTCTTTTGCCCCACCGTGTACGAGTGCGCCTCCTTCAACGTGGACAAAATAAAGCGTCCATCAGGTTTTAGGTACGAGGCGATATTCGACACGTATTGCTGCCATGCTACCCGATCATCAGTAACCGAATCAGCGCAAAAGTTAGACATGACTACATCGTATTGATGAGTGCTTGTCCCCGCGCGATACGGTTGGCTTGCGTCGCCACGACTGACGCGCGTCACCTGCCCTCGGATAGCGGCGGCTCGCTTATGAACGGTATAACTGGTAAACGGTTCCCCCTCCGCTTCCAGCGCTTTGCTAATGAATTCATGCCAATCGAACGCATCTGGCTCTCGCTGGATCCACTTACGAACTTCGTCCAGATTGGCCTCCAGATAGTCATACACATGAATTTCGCGCCGCCTGTTGGCTGCTGAGATTAGCGCATAGATCGTCGGGCCGCCCCCAAAATCCAGGACGGTGCTATATTCGGGAACTTCGCGGAACGCACGTGCCAGAAATTGAAGTAAAGCCCAGTTCTCCGGCCCGACATCCGCATAATATTCTTCGAGATAGTCGATGGCCTTAAACTCTTTCCAGTCAGTAGGGTTTTGCATCACCATCAGTCTGTCCAACCTTCGCTCTTATACACTGCCGTGACCAATGCACAAACGGGATTGGCCGTGCACTCGATTCCCGCCATTTCTGCATGAATTGGGCCATACGCTGTACTACGCGTCACAATCATGGCGTCTAACGTCGAATGAATGGCCGTTTCGACTTCTTCTTTGGACCCGCCCTCCAGTTCGACAAAGAGCCCACGCCCGTCTTCTTCATTTTGCGTCCAGCCAACGCCAGCCCAGGCCTTTTCACCCGGCTGTTGTGCGATAGCACGTGCCATCACCACATAGAGCCGGTGTCCATACTCATCTGCGGGTGTCACATACCGAGCGCATTCGATCTGACTACCGGGAGGAATGATCGACGAGAGATAGATAAGGTTGTAGTTGGCGACACCTGCATCGAGCAAGGCTGCGTCAAAGGCCGCCAAAGTTGTTGGCCCTTCACCGACACCTTTTGTGATCACAATATGCAAGTCATCTCGGTTCTTCAGTGCACGGTGTTTCTGCTCTAGTGAAGTGATCATCTTCTTCCTTACTGTTGAACGCCAATCACGACAGCCTTGGCCAAATCTTAAGATTACAGGCCATCACAATAATATTGTGTATTTATTTTGTAATCTTGACCCGAAAAAGTTTATGAAAATTTCACGAAGAACGTGAAAAAGATGTCCAAATTGTTGTTATAGAACCGTCGCCGTCGCGATTTCACAGAAAATTCATATATCCTAATATTTCGATTATTACAGAGTGGGGTGTAATAAAGAGAATTACATCCTGTTTCTACACCAGCAACAACCGAAGATGCGCATCATGAGCGGACAGGAAGGTTTGATATGTCACTGCGCACCAAAACTCTCGTCATCATTGGAACCACGCTCTTCAGTTTGTTCCTGGCGCTGTTGATCTTTTCACGCATGATCTTCCTGGACAGCTTCGTGCGGCTTGAGGAAGATAGTGTTCGGCGCAATATTGATCGCGCTATCAATGCGTTGCAGGACGACATCGCAGTTATCCACACCACCGATCGAGACTGGGCACACTGGACCGATACCTATAATTTCATTCACGATCTGAACGACAACTATCGTGAAGGCAATACGCATGATGGTATCTTCACTTCTTACCAGCTCAATTTCATGCTCTTCGTGGACACCGACGGAGAGGTCGCCTTTGGTAAAGCCTTTGATCTGAAAGCCCAGCAAGAAGTACCTATCTCAGACAACCTTCTCGACCAGCTTGAACTGGATGGCCTTTTACTCAACCATAAGGATGAGGCAGGCGAGCTCAACATTAGTGGTGTCAGCGGCATTTTGATGCTGCCTGAGGGCCCTGTGATTATCGCCTCCTCACCGATTTTGACCACCGAGCGCAAGGGGCCAGCGCGAGGTTCCATTATCTGGGGGCGCTACCTCGATGATTTGGAAGTTGCATCCGTAGCCGAAAGAACACGGCTATCGCTCACGGTTCATCGTCTGGATAATCCTCAATTGTCCGACGATTTTCAGAACGCGGGTCAATCGATGCTTGAAGACGGTATGGATGTTATTCAACCGCTGGATGCCGAAAGAGTAGCCGGCTACACCATGCTCGAAGACATCTATGGCAACGCCGCTCTGATTCTGCGAATCGATATGCCTAGAGCTATTTATGCGCAGGGGAACGCCAGCATCTCGTATTTCGCCCTGTCGCTGCTGGTCATTGGCCTGGTTTTTGCCAGTGCGACGCTGGTGCTTCTGGAAAAGGTCGTCTTGTCGCGGCTGGCCTACCTGGATGCAAGTGTCAGCAAAATTCGCAAAAGTACGGACCTCTCGGCGCGAATTAATCTGACCGGCAAAGATGAATTGTCCAGTCTGGCAAACTCGATCAATGAGATGCTGGCGGCCCTGACAATCGCGCATCGCAACGTCGAGCAAGCGCGTGATCAGGCTTTGGAAGCCCTCAACCTGAAAGCGCAGATTCTGGCCAATGTCAGTCATGACGCACGTACCCCGCTCAACGTCATTACGCTTAAAGCCGAAATGCTTCAGCGCGGTCTGTACGGGCCAGTAACGCCGGATCAGATTAAAGTGTTCGATACGATCCTCATCAATGCCAATCAATTACTTTTCTTCGTCAACAATCTGCTTGAGCAAGCCCAACTTGAGGCGGGGAAAGTGAAGCTCCACACAATTAACTTTGCCCCCTCCAATCTGCTGGGAGATATTGAAGCGTCGATGCTGTCCTTAGCTGCCAGAAGGGGCCTGCGGCTTGAAACAGAACTCAGTGAGGATGTTCCGCCGTACCTCCATGGCGACCCAGATCGTCTGAATCAGATCGTATCCAATCTCGTCAATAACGCCATCAAATTTACGGATGAGGGCTGTATCAAGGTTTCCGTTATTCGTCCGGATGAAACACATTGGGGCCTTCAGGTATCCGACACCGGACCGGGTATTCCGACAGAAGCCAAGGAACGGATCTTTGAAGCATTCTGGCAAGTTGATGGTTCTCATTCTCGCAAAGTTGGTCGCGGTGCCGGGTTGGGCCTGTCTATTGTTAGCCAGCTGGTGAACTTAATGGATGGCACCGTATCGGTAGAGAGTCATGTTGGAATGGGAAGTACATTTACTGTTGTGTTGCCGCTTGAGGAAAGTCGGGGAGAAAATGTCCATGAACACGCCCTTCGTATTAATAGTTGAAGATGATACGGAGCTGAGCGAAATCTTCGCTTTTATCCTGCAAGCTGCCGATTTGCAGACCGAGGTGGTTCGGGATGGCTTGCTTGCACTTAACCGAATAAAGGAAACACTTCCAGATTTGATCATTCTGGACATGCACCTACCCAATGTTTCCGGCGCTACGATCCTGACACAGTTACGTCAAGAACCGCAGTTAACCGGTATCAAAGTGGTGATCGTCACTGCCGACGCGATGATTGCGCGTGCGTGTGAAGATCAGGCTGATATGGTTCTGCTAAAGCCCGTAAGCTTTGATCAGATCAGCAAATTGCCCATTCGCCTGCTTTCCGGTAGCCAATGCTAATATCGTCTGCGGTCGACACACGTCGTCTCCCTGAGACAGCCGTGTTGGTCATCTCGGCTATTTTCATGCAGGGTACCGACTGAATGCTTTGAACCCCTTATATCCACACATATAGCCTACCGAAGCAGGCACCTATCACTCTGATAGAAAAATCAGGTAACAGATAGACACCCTCGGTAGGCTATCCAAAGCTATCCAGCCCATCGCCCCACTGCGGGGCAATTTTCGTTAAAAAGCGAACATGCCACACGGTGATGGATCTTTTCACATTCGCCTGATCATTTTGATGCGCCGACCTTCATCGTATTACGGTCATTTGCTGCAATATTGGCTATAATACGACAAACAAAAGATTAATTGACTAAAATGGAAGTTACTTTCTATGCCTCAACCTCTAAGCAGCAACGGCCCTTTTCAACCTTCTTGGACAGACGCTCGACAGCAATGGTTGGTCAGTGGATGAGATATGCATCACGGGTTTCAGCATTTACCCGTGCGCCGCAAAATGGGTCTGCGCCACAAGCAACACCTGAGCATTTCCAGATAGGCGCCAAAACATCTAATCAATCAGCGCTCGCTAATCGGGAAATGTCTGCATAAATAGAAATTGGGACACAGGTTTCAGGAAAAAGATTTCATGAAAGAACCTATATTGGTGCTGGAGGGCATCAACAAACACTTCCCCGGTGTTTATGCCCTTAAAGACGTGACATTCGATATGTATCCGGGCGAAGTACACGCGCTTTTAGGCGAAAACGGAGCGGGCAAATCAACCCTCATCAAGGTCATCGCTGGTGTTCATCGACCCGAAGCCGGTACGATGCGGCTCGATGACAAGCTTGTCAGCTTCAGCAACCCCCGTGAGGCACAGGAGCATGGCATCGCCACCATTTATCAGGAACTCGGCCTGTATCCGGAACTCACCGTTGCCGAAAATATCTTTATGGGTCACGCACCAAAGCGACGCATCGGCTTCGTGGATGTCGTGGACTGGCGAACGATGGAGGAACGGGCGCTTGAACTCCTGGCTGAACTCAATATCCACGACCTCGATGTCCGGCGCAAAGTGGGCACCCTGAATGTTGGCAACCGCCAGCGTGTTGAAATTGCCAAAGCGCTCTCCCTCAATGCCCGTATCCTAATCATGGACGAGCCGACTGCCGCGCTGACGGAAAGTGACGTCGAACGGTTGTTTACAATTGTGCAACTGCTCCGCGAAAGGGGTGTGGGCATTGTCTATATCAGCCACCGGTTGCAGGAAGTCTTTGATCTGGCGGATCGTGTTACCGTTCTGCGCGACGGCACCTACATTGGCACGCAGCAGGTCAGCGACACCAGCGAAAGTGAACTCATTAACATGATGGTCGGGCGCACGATTGACAATCTGTTCCCCAAAATGGAGTCGCAAATTGGTGATGTTGTACTGGAAGTAAAAAATCTCACGCGCGAACCGGATACGCGGGATGTTTCATTTAGCGTGCGGGCCGGCGAGATCGTCGGGATGGCAGGGCTGGTGGGATCAGGCCGCAGTGAGACTGCCCAGGCGATCTTCGGCGTTTTGCCGCTGCAATCGGGTCAGATTTTTGTCAACGGCAAGCGCGTTCACATCAGCCATCCATCGGATGCGGTTGCTCACGGCATCGCGTATCTACCAGAAGATCGTGGATTGCAGGGACTCGTGAAAGAGATGACCCTGCGTGAAAACACCACCATGGCTGTGCTTAAAGAGGTATCCGACAATTACTTCATCAGCCGTAAACGCGAACGTCAGTTTGCGCAAAACGCCATCGAACAGTTGAATATCCGCGCCACCGGGCCAGAACAGATCGTGAACAAACTTTCCGGCGGCAACCAGCAAAAGGTTGTCGTCAGTAAATGGCTGGCAAGTGCGCCGAAGATTCTGATTATGGACGAACCAACGCGCGGGGTAGATGTCGGTGCCAAGGCGGAAATTCACCGCCTGATGAGCCAGCTTGCTGCCGAACGCGGCCTGGCCATTCTGATGATCTCCAGCGAGCTGCCAGAAATACTGGGCATGAGTGACCGGGTACTTGTCATGCGGCATGGACGTATCGCAGCCGAGTTCAGTCGCGATGAGGCAAATCAGGCAGTGGTCGGCACAGCCATGATGAGTGAGCAGCTACTTAATGGCAATGCAGATCAAACCCAGCCTGCTCCGACAGAAAGCGCGACGCCATGACCGCTATCGCAACCACATCCAAACAAGCAGATATTGCCCTGAAGCCAATTCACTTTGCCGGTATCGTCCTAGCGGTGCTGATGCTCGGTGCATATTTTGTACTGCCGTTTGTGCATCAGCCTGAACTTGGCCCAACCACCGCCCGTGTCCTCACGGCTGAGCGCGGCAACAACGAATTCGATATTGAGACGAACGGCCTCGAACTGATCCCTGTGGCATCCGCCGCTATCCTGTTACTCGGCGTCTGGAATGTTCTTGTCCCGCAGGTTTCACGAGCCATCGCCGTGTTGATTGCCGCATCCGGAATGCTCGCTCTGCTGTATTTCGTGATCTTCTTCAGGCATTATCTGGCTGCTGAGGAGGCTGCTTATCTCAGTGCAATGGGGCCAGCCTTCTGGGCAATGTTCGCGTTGTGTGGGCTGGCGGTGCTACAGGTGGCGATCCCACGCCAGCGGGCAACAATCCGCCAGTATCAACTATCACAGCTGCTGGGTAATCAGGAAAGTGTGCTGCTGATCGGGTTGATCGCGATTTTTATCATCGTCGGCTTTTCCAATCCGCGTTACCTCGCCGAACGCAACATCACCCAGATTCTGGCGGGCAATGCCTACATTGCTGTCGCCGCGATTGGCATGTCGATGGTCATCATCACCGGCAATATTGACATCTCGGTAGGGTCATTGATCGGCCTGTTAGCGGTGGTAAGCGGTAGTCTCGTTGTCGATGGCGGTCAACCAGTATGGGTCGGCTGGATAGCCCCTCTGATCCTCGGCGGCCTGTTCGGCGCATTTCTGGGCTTTATCGTCTCCTACCTGCGTGTGCCGTCCATCGTGGTAACACTGGGCATGCTCAGTATCCTGAAGGGTATTCTGATACTCTGGCGTGCCGGTGAACGCGTGACCGATTTACCGGAGGCTTTTTTCCTGGCCCAGCAGCGCCCCGCAGGCATCCCCATCACCATCATCATCATGGTTGTCCTGACGGCACTCGCGGCGCTGTGGTTGCGTTACAGCGCAACTGGACGCTCGTTTTATGCGTTTGGCGGCAACAAAGAGGCAGCGCGCCTGTCGGGATTATCAGAAAGACGCATCGTCATGCAGGCGTTTATTCTGAATGGTGTTTTCGCCGGTATTGCCAGCGTGATGTACGCCACCCAGCTCACCATTATCCAGGCAACGCCGCCACCCGCGCTTGAACTCGTTATCATTACGGCGTCCGTCGTCGGGGGGGTCAGCATCCTCGGCGGTACAGGCACAGTCATTGGCTCGACACTGGCCGCCATCCTGCTGAATGCCATCCAGTCATCGCTGGTATTTGTCCAGGTTTCGCAGTTCTGGGCTCAGGCGATTCGTGGAACGCTCATTCTGATAACTGTACTTGTTGATCTTATCCGTCGCAGACGTCAGCGCGTCTAATCGACCGGGAGAGCAAACGCTATGGCCGTCAATCAAACCCAGACTTCACCACCAGCGACGACACTGACATCGCGCCTGCGTGATCTGGCACTCAGTCAGGCTGGTGTCCTGTTTATAATTATGCTCATCACGATTGTCGTGCTAGCCGTGTCATCCAATACGTTCTTCACGCCCAGCAATCTGCTGAATCAGGGGCGTTTTCTCGCCGAAGTTGGCCTGATCGCCCTGCCAATGACATTCATCATCATTACCGGTGGTATCGACCTGTCCGTTGGCTCTATTCTCGGCCTCACGGCGATTCTGCTGGGGCATGCCTGGCAGAACTGGGGATTTCCGCTGGAACTGGCTGTCGTCTTTGCAATTTCGATAGCGACACTGGCGGGCTTTCTGAACGGGCTTTTTATTGTACGTGTGGGCGTACCACCGCTCATCATGACGCTTGCAACGCTGGCCCTTTATCGCGGTCTGGCGGAAGGCATCAGCGAGTCGCGCTCGGTACGCGGTTATCCGGAATCTTTCTACGAACTCGGCCAGGGTGAAATCCTCGGTGTGCCGACTCAATTGTGGTTACTCATCGTCGCCATCATCATTTCGGCCATCATTTTATCGCGTACAATTCTTGGCCGTGCGTTATATGCGATTGGAAATAACGAAGTAGGCGCACGGTTCTCTGGCTTGCCAGTTAACCGTTACAAGCTCATAATCTACAGTTATTCCGGTTTGATGGCCGGGATCGCCGGGTGGATATTTGTTTCACGTTTTACGACCACCCGTTCCGATATGGGTTCCGGTATTGAGCTGGATGTCATCGCCGCTGTCGTTTTGGGCGGTACCAGTATCTTTGGTGGGACAGGCAGCATCGCCGGGACCGTCATTGGCGTGGTGCTGATCCAGCTACTAAAGAATGGTCTTTCGCTTGCCGGGGTGACCAGTGATGCATCAATTATCGTCATTGGTATCGTGCTGATCACGTCGATCCTGGTTAACAATTTCATTCAGGGCAGGCGGCAGACATAACCCGAATTCGTAAAGTCAGTGCAGAAAGGAGGTTGTCCACCATCCAGGAAGTCATCGACCCAGATTTATTAGTTGTTCTTTTTAGTGAAAAGAAGGAGTGATGCAATGTCCTCGAAACTTAGTCAATTATTTGCATCTGCGTTGATCCTAGCCCTTTTGATCAGCCCCGTTATGGCCCAGGACCAAGACCGCTGGGATGGCGCTGATGACCTTGATGTCAACCCACTTGGCTGCCTCGTGCTCGGTGAAGATGGCATGCCGGTGGAAGCCGACGAAAGCGCGGAAGGCGACATGGAAACCGACATGGAGATGCCGGAATACGACGGTGCGCTCCCGGTTGATCCCCCTGATCTGGCCGGTCAGGACATAGTGCTGGTTGACGTTCCCAAGTTGATCGGTATCGGTTATTTCGCTGCCACAACGCTCGGCCAACAGCAGGCGGCTGAAGAACTGGGCAACGTCTCGGTGACCACCGATGCGCCAACCGAAGCCAACATTGATGACCAGATCGCGGTTGTCGACAACTATATCACCCAGGGCGTGGACGGCGTGCTTTTCGCCGCGAACGATCCGGTTGCCATCGCCCCGGTGCTGCGCCGCGCGCTGGAAGAAGGCATTTACGTTGTCGGCTATGACGCCAACTCTGTCCCCGATGCTCGTAACTGGTTCGTGAATCAGGCTGAATTCAACGGCATTGCGAAAGCAATGATTGATCGTCTGGCGATTGAACAAGGCCCAGATGCCAGCTTTGGTATCGTGACATCCACCTTTACCACCCCGAACCAGGCGCGCTGGATTGCTGAAATGTGGGCATATGCCAGCGAATGCTTCCCGGAACTGACGTGGCTGGAAACGGTTGAGGCACAGGAAGATTCCGTCCTGTCGTTCAATCAGGCGACCAACCTCATCAACGCTTATGGCGATGACCTGGACGCCCTGTTCGGCATGACCAGCGTTGCGACGCCAGCTTCTGCCGATGCTGTCACACAGGCTGGTTTGTGCGGCGAAGTTTCCGTCATCGGGCTGGCCACACCCAATGCGATGCGTGACTATGTTGAAGCGGAATGTGTCGAATCGGTCGTCCTCTGGAACCCGATTGACCTGGGTTACGCGGCAGTGTACGTCATGCGCGCGATGATTGACGGGGAGTTGCAGCCGGGAGACACGTCGGTAATGGCGGGTCGCCTGGGTGAGCTTCAGATCGTCAACGGCAGCGAAGTTTTGCTTGGCCCACCCTTCATTTTCAACATCGACAATATCGGCGACTTCGACTTCTAGGCTAAAAAGCACCAAGGGGGAGTTTCGGCTCCCCCTTCCCTTCGCTCGACAGAGTCGCTATCGGATTAGCAGAAATCCCCAAATTCTTAAAACCCCAACCTTCGTACGCATCCCGCAATTGTCGAAAAATCTCGGCTTGCTCAATTCGTGCTGGACAGAAAACGGTATTCGTCAGCACTTCGATGGGCAGGTAGACTATTCCAATAGATCTGAAAATGAATGCGGTCCCGCATTGGAGGCCGTTACGGCAGAAAATACTCAACATGCAGAACTCGAAAGCTCGTCCATGAACCTGCTCGGCATTGATATTGGCACCACCCATTGCAAGGCGGCCCTTTTTGATGAACGTGGCATTTTGCTGAATATCGCCACCATTGCGACGCCGCGCTTTCAGGACCCCGCCTATGGCTATTTTTTTGATCCAGAGGCGATCTGGCAAGCAACTGCACAGGTTGTGGCTGATGCCATTGCGGAGGCTCCCCCCAATGAAATCGCTGGCGTAGCTGTGGCGAGTATGGCCGAAACGGGACTGCTCATCGACCGCCAGTCAGGCACGCCACGAACAGCCATGCTGCCCTGGTTTAACACATCGGCTCAAGCACAGGCCGAGATATTGGAAGCAGTCGCAGGCGGGATGGCCGGTTTTCAGACAAGCGGAATCCGCCCCAGCTTCAAATGCAGCCTCGCCAAACTGATGTGGCTCAAGCAAGTCGATCCCGCACAGCTGACGAACAGTGTCTGGCTCTCCGCTGCCGATTACATCGTTTATCGCCTGACCGGCCAGTTCATCACGGATTACTCGCTGGCTGGGCGAACGTTCGCCTATGACATACAGGACCGGCGCTGGAAGACATCCCTGCTGCGTGAGCTTGGTCTTAGCCCGGATTTGTTCCCGCCGGTGCGACCATCGGGGACTATGCTGCCTGCCCGGGGAGATGGCTTGCTGGCAGCAGGAACGCCTGTCTGCGTCGCGGGACACGATCATATCTGCGCAGTCACGACGCTTGGCGACTCCGCCTCAGCCGCTGTGCTCGATTCAATGGGCACAGCAGAGTCACTGGTGGGTTCGTACGCGGCGGTTTCGTTTGGACAAGCCGAGTATGACTCCGGACTGAGCTTTGGCTGCCATGTACTGCCCGACCAGCTTTACTGGCTCGGCGGGTTATCCTCATCCGGCGGCTCGATTGAGTGGCTGCGCGGGCAGTTCAATGACAAAGGGCTGTCGTATGACGAGGTGCAGACCCTGCTGGCGCAAGTTTCGGGGCCAACCGGCATCCTCTTTTTCCCCTTTCTGGCAGGCGGCAGCATCTTGCCGGCCAATAGTTCAGCCAGAGCATCGCTCCTCGGCCTGACAGCCAAACACGGACGTGCTCACATACTCAAAGCGATTCTGGAAGGTACGGCCTTCGAAATGGCGCGCATCCGCCAGCTTGCCGAAGCCCTGTTGAGCAGGTCGATTAAGCAGGTTGTTGCGGTTGGCGGTGGCACCCAAAATGCAGGCTGGTTGCAGGTTAAGGCTGATGTCTATGGCCATGATGTTGTGGTTCCGGCCCAGCAAGAAGCCACCTTGCTTGGGGCAGCGCTCATCGCCGGAATCGGCTGCGGACTCTATGCGGATGTGACAGCGGCGCTGCAAGCCGTCAGGCAACCGCCGGCCCGCATTTTTCAGCCTGACCTGGACAATCATTCGCGCTATCAACAATTGTATGAGACAGGTTATCTGAAATTATTACCCCTGCTTCAGGATTACTACAGCGGCGCATCCGGTTAACAATCGGAAGAGGTGCGGACAAGGATACGGGTTCATCGTGAAGAAATCAGAGCTTCTGCCTGTTGGCCAAAGCGCCGACCGTCAATACTTAGGTCAACCGCGATTCGCGCCCGATTCTCCAAGAGTCCGGCAGGCACTTGGACCTGGCAGTCGATAATGCAAGTAGCATGTGGTTCTAACCATACGCCCTCTAACACGCTGGCCTCCCATCCATACGGGACGACCATGCGCAGCGTTGCCTCGGCGCGATAATCAAACGGATTGCGAACCTCGATTTCGTACGCGATGGTATAGCCACCTCGGATAAACGCCTGATACGGCGTGATTCGCGCCAGGAAACCCTCGGTCCCCAAATCGAGCAAATCAGGCAGCAGGTCATTGTGCAGGCTTTCGAGTGCTGCACCGAAAGACTCAATCTGCTCGAAATAGTTGTCCGGCACCCAAAAAGGCTGCCAGTGACCCGTCAGGATGAGATCGGGCTGCAACCGCTGGTAGAGTGCGGCACTTTTGACATAGTCGCCAGACTCGAACCGGTTGGGATAAACGTAATTGGTTTCCAGACCATTTTCGCCGGCATATTGATCGCCTGTGGCCAGCACCGTATGGCCATCGACTTCAAAATGGATAGCCACCGCATAGCGGGTGTGCCCTGGCAATGGATAGAGCGTGAACGTGTATTCTTCCCACTGAAACGGCGTTTCCAGTGGCAGCCGGCGATCGACTGGAATCGGGTCGTACCACAGGCAGGGCAGATCGTATCGCGCCGGGTCTTCGAGAATTCCGGCGAAGAGATCAGCCGCCCAATGCTGCGTGCCTTCGACCTCGCGCAGCAGGTTGATGCCGGCGACGTGGTCATCGTGGAAATGGGTTGGCATCACGACGTCAACGTGTTCAATGTCAAACTGTCGTTTGAGCATGGGGATGGTATAGAGCCAGGGCCGTCGTGAAGCGCGGTCAGTGCCCAGTGGAGTACCCGTGACGAAATCATAGCCAAAGTCGATCATCAGAGCTTTACCGCTGTCGGATCGAAGCACATAGCTGTTCGCGATGGATGCTCGATGGCGCAGCAGGTGCGGCGTAATCGCTTCATAGGGCTGCTCGCGCAGTTCGAACAAACGCGGATTCTGGCCCCGTAGCTGTAATAACCGACTGAAACGCTCCATTAGCAGGTCGATAGCTGGCCCCGGCGCATCAATCGGGTGACCATGCGAGGGCAGCAGTAAGTCGGCCTGCCGGTCCTTGAGGTCCAGCAATGATGCGATACTGGCCGTGACGCCTTCCGCGCCGTTGTAGCTCCACTGCGTCGCCGCCATACTCCAGACCTTGCCCGGCGCGGCAATCAAGTCGCCGGTAAAAGCGATGCGCTGGCCCGCCTGCTCCAACCATAAACTGATCGAGCCGGTAGTATGGCCCGGTGTCGGAATGATCGTGAAGGCGTGATCACCAAAAGAAAAAGTGCCGTAGTCCTTCAAGGTTCCGGCGATAGGTACAGATTGGAGCAGAGAAAAACGATCCTGGCGCATATTGTAATTGTTAACAATCTCACGCGCCTGCCAATGCTCATCGACATGCTGAAACAAGTCCTGCTCTGTGTGCGGCACATAGACCGGAATGCCCGCTTCGACAGCCCGCGGCAATCCCTGCCCCTGGTCACGATGATGGTGTGTCATCAGGACAGCCTGAACATGACGGACGCCGATCGCTTCCAGATGATCGAGTACGTCACCGCTGCCGAAATCAACCAGAACGGCCCGTTCATCACGGCAGACCACATAGACGTTGCATGTGTCTTGAAACAGATAGATATTGTCGGCCACCTGCTGCATGTTCAACTCAGACTCCAGCCATGATCGGCATTAAAGATACTCACCTGATTCTTGGCAACGGCATCCGCTGCGTACAAATACATGGCCGCCGACCAGGACTGCCCGGCAAAACCCATCGGACGCCCGGAGACGCCATGAAACCATTCATTGAACTCCCACTTTGAGGCGATACCCTGATGGTTCATCTCGGTCAGTTTGTCGAGCTGCTGCCGCGCTTCGTCCATCCGCCCGGCCTGCACCAGCGCCGCCACATAAAAGCCACCAATGAAGGGCCAGGCACCGCCATTGTGATAATGATGCGGCGTGTTCAGATTGCGCACCAGAAAGTAATCACGCCAGTCTTTCTCGCCCCGCTGAATCACCGGGTACAGCGCTTGCACCGGGTAAGGCTGATTAAGCCCGCAGCCATGTATATAATTCAGGATCAGATCCGCCTGTCGCTGGTCGGCCACGCCAAAGAGGATCGCCAGCAGATTGCCCAGCGTATCCAGACGGTCGGCATAATCCCGGAAAGCCATGTAAGGCAGGTAGTATGGCCGTACGACGAGTTCGGTCTCGACGCGCTTTAACGGATACAACCATTCCTGACGTTCACGCTGCACCCATTCCCAATCGACCGGTGCTTCCGGGCCGACCCACAACAGCGTATTCATCTTCCGCCGCACATCGTCAGCCTGCTCGAAGTAGTGGCTACTGGGCAGGTGCAGGGCTTCGGCCATCTGCCCCATCGCCTTCCAGACCGCGAAGTAGAGGACATTATCAAAGAGGACATTGTACCGATTGGAAAAGAGATCCGCCCAGTCCATCGCCTCGTGAACTTCGAGCAAGCCACATTCGTTAGAGTCCTGGTAGCGCAACCAGAGCAGGGCTTTTTCCAGGCTGGGCCAGGTCGTGCGCAACAGCTCGACATCGCCACTGTGCATGTATTCGTAGTAATGGCCGATGATGTACCAGAGGTTGCTATCGACCACACCGGCATGGGTCGTATCGGCGATCGCCTGCTGATGGCCTTCCGCAGCTTGTAACCGCCCACCCAGAGCGACGAGCGCTGGATCCGCCACGTCAGGGAAGCCGACGTTATGCGGTATCTTGCCCAGCTCACTTTGAAAACTGCCCAGAGTCGCCAGCGAGCGACGATGACTGGATCGGGCTTGCGGTTGCTGGCAGAGCCACAGGCCCAGCCCGGCGATCATACTATCGCGCGCCCACACCTGCTGGTAGGCGCTGCCGGACCCAACGATTCCCAGATCGTTAGTATTGGCAAGCAGAATCTGTTCTGCCCGCGCCTGCCCCTCTTTGATCAACGCTGAATTCATACTGTCCTTTTGCTGTTAGCGACGCAGCCAATAGAGCGTCGTCCCCGGTGGTTGCGATGGAATCTGGCTGAGGGAACTACGCCTTCAGCCCGCTGGTAGCAATGCCTTCCATGAAGTAGCGCTGGCCCATGAAGAACATGACGATCATGGGAATGGTCACAATCACGCTGGCAGCCAGCACAATCTCCCATTCCATTTCACCCCCCTGACCAAACTGATCCAGCACCGCTTTCAAACCGCGTGGAAGCGTATACAGATTCGAGTTTTGCAGGTAGATCAGGGGCTTGAGCAGATCAGTCCAACTGGCCTTGAATTCAAAGATAAACACCACGATCAGCGCGGTGCGGGTCAGCGGCAGGGCAATGAAGCGCCACAACTGGAAGTATGAAGCGCCATCAACCCGCGCTGCCTCGAACAGCTCTCGCGGCAGTCCCAGGTAGAACTGGCGCAGCAGGAAGATGTAGAAGGCCGACCCAAAGAGATTGCCTGCCCACAGGGGCGCCAGCGTATTGACCAGCCCCAGCGAATTCCACACCAGAAAGACCGGAATCATGGTCACCGCACCAGGCAGCATCATGGTCGCCAGCACCAGTCCAAAGAGCATGTCACGTCCGCGAAATTTAAAGTAGGAAAAGCCAAAGGCGATCGACGCGCTGCTGATCGTGACGCTGGCCGAAGCCAGGACTCCTACCACGACACTATTCTTGAGCCAGGTTAGCATACTGGTGGTCTGCCAGACCCGGATGTAGTTCTCCCAGGCAAACGGGTCAGGAATGATGTCCGAGTTAAAGACATCCGCCCGCACCTTTAGCGATGCACTCACCAACCACAAGAAGGGAGCCATGAAAATGGCGGTGCACCCCAACAGCAGGATGATAAACAGAACGCGCCGAACACGAGGCGTTAAAACCGTTGCCGACAAGCTGGACCGTCGGCCAACCGCAACGTCACTGGTCTCGACCGACATCGGCTAGTCTCCTTCGTAATAGACCCAACGACTGCTTAAACGCAGCTGGATCAAGGTCAGAATGAGTATGATCACGAACAGCAGCCAGGCCATTGCCGATGCATACCCCATGTTCAGGAATTCGAATGCCTGCCTAAACAGATAGATGTTGTAAAACAAGCCTGCGGAAGACGCGGCGCCGGAGGCCTGCTTGCCGAAATACATGGTATAGACTTCGGTAAAAATCTGTAGCGAGGCAATCGTATTGACGATGACGAGGAAGAAGAGTGAGCCGCTGATCATCGGAATCGTAATGCGGAAGAACTTGGTCAAAGCGCCGGCGCCGTCGATATTGGCGGCTTCATAGATCGTCTCAGGCACACTACGCAGCGCGGCCAGCAAAATGATGACCGTCGTACCCACGCTCCATAAACTCATCACGACGATGCCGGGCTTGATCCAGGCTGGATCGGTGGTCCAACCGGGGCCAGCGATACCCACCAGTGACAGCGCCTTATTGACCAGACCGATACGCGGGTTCAGCAGCCACAGAAACAGCGTGCCAATGGCAACCGCCGGGGTAACCGAAGGCAGATAAAAGGCGGTGCGGAAGAAACCAGATGCCTTGCCCACATTGTTCAGCAGCATGGCCAGTGCCAGCGCGATGGCAATCGACAACGGCACATGCAGAATAGCGTAGTAGACGGTGTTGCCCAGGCTGAGACCGAGTCGAGGGTCTTCGAGCAATTCCTGATAATTCGCCAGACCGATGAAGTTCGGTTCGTGCAGAACATCATAGTCGGTCAGCGAAAGGCCAAGACTGGCGATCATCGGTCCGGCGGTAAACACCAGAAAGCCGATAAACCAGGGCGAGATAAAGGCCAGAGCAGCCAGTGTTTCACGTCGCTGAAGGGAGACTCGCGCCCCGGTGTCCGAGGCACGAGTCGTTTCTTGCACACTCATCGTTATGATGACTGGCTGGCCCAGGCTTCATCAAGTGCTGCCTGAGCTTCTTCCTGAGCTTGATTCAGGGCATCCTCTACGGACTGCTCACCGTTGAGAACCCGGTTCACGGCATCCTGCCACGCCTGCTGGAACTCGGCACCTGCCGGGTTGGCGGGCATCGCAAAAGCGTTGTCCTGTAGCTCAAGGATCACGTCCACGCCGTTCTGGAACGCTTCGTTCTCAATCGGGCCGACGATACCACCCTCAAAGATGGCCTCATCTGCCAGACGGTTGGCGGTGTAGACACCGGTGTTGATCGCGCCGGATTCCGAACGCAGGGTAGCGCGTTCTTCGGCTGCGGCCACCCAGGCATCAACCGACGTGATGGCCTTGGCAAAGGCGCAGGCTGCTTCCGGGTTGCCAGAGCCGACCGGGATGGCCCAGGCGCTGCCGGTGGCGTAACTCAGCGGTGTGCCATCCTTGCTGGTAAAGGCTTTGAAGGCGACGGGCGCGTCCGGCGAAACACCGGCCAGCACATTCATGTACCACTGTTCCATCGGCCAGAACCCGACCTGGTCGGCCACGACCTGATTCTCGCCACCAAAGAAGTCCCAGGTATCGCGGAAGGCTTTGAAGTCTGCCCAGCCGCCTTCAGGCTCCAGTAGGCTGACGGCGTAGGTCAGGGCTTCAACCACTTCCGGGCTGTTGAGCATAGCCGTGCGGCCATCATCGGAAAGCATCGCGCCGCCATTGGCCGCCACCCACAGTGGGAGAAATTCCGGCAGTTTGGGGTCAAAGCCGATGCGAGACAGCTCAAGTCCACTGCCCCTGACAAGTGCCTGATCGATTTCCGCAAGGCGATCCCAGTCGGTGGTCGAAATATCGTCCAGCGTTAAGCCAGCTTCTTCGACCGCAGCGGTATTGATAATGAGCATCAGATTGTTAAAGAATTCGGGAATACCATAGATTTCGCCATCAATCGTCACCTGGTTGACAGCCACTTCACGATACTGGCTCATGTCGATGCCTTGATTGGTGATGCAGTCGCCAAGTGGCATGAATGTGCCGTTGGCCGCATAGGTTCCCAGAGTCTGACGATCAATGTAGACAATATCCGGCGGATTACCACTGGCGTAGGCAGTCAGAAACTGCTGCGCGTCAAAGCCGCCTTCGGTGAAGTTGACTGTGACATTCGGAATCTGCGTCTGGGCGTAGTCCGCACGCACGGTGGCGATCTCATCACCCAGACCGAAGCCCATGAGGGTGATTTCGCCGCTGACGTCGGTATTCATGTTCGGTTCATCCTGCGCACCAAACGTCGTCGACATCGGCAACGCAAGGACCAGCACGACTATTAACAGGGTCAAAAGAAACGTTTGGCGTGATTTGTACAGGGGAGATAACATGATCAATTCCTCGACTTTCGTTGTCATAACTTTATACCTGGCGCAGCGCAAACACATGCGCCACCTGAACCATCAAGAATCTAAATTTCTTCGTTCGCTCACCTCCTCGTTCTAACATGCTAACTGTGCGCAGCCTTGATCTGGCGCGTTGTGCCGCGCTTTTCGAGCTGCACCTGAAAACGAATCTGCTGTATTGGGCGGCCCATATCCGTCAATCGCGACAGCAGCAGTTCCACCGCTGTTTGACCTGATTCGACGAGGTTCTGCGAGATCGTCGTCAAATCAATATGTTCGGCGATATCGATGTTATCGAAGCCGATGACCGAGATATCCTGGGGTGTATGGAAGCCGAGTTCGCGCGCGTGGTGAATGACCCGAATCGCCAGGTCGTCGGAAGGTGCGAAGATCGCCGTAGGCGGCTGCGGTAAAGCCAGCAATTCATGCAGCTTCTCACGGATTCCCTTGCGGCTGATGGGGACATATTTCACATATTCGTCTGGCAGATCGATACCGTATTCGGCCAACGCCTCACGATAGCCATCCATTCGCGCGCGTTCGGGGTGAATCGAATATTCTGGGCTTTCGCCAAAGTAGACAAATGCGCAGTGCCGGTGGCCATTTTCGACCAGATGCTGCGCGGCCAACCGCCCCCCTGCCCGATCATCAACTAGTATGGAGCTGAACTGCGGGTACTGCTGTTCGACCAGCACCGTCTCCAGATTATTCGATAACAACCGTGCTGCCGCACTCTCGTCAATGGGGAGCGAGAGCACAATCAGGCCATCCAGATTGCCGGTGAGTGGGAGCTTGGCGAAGTAATTCTCTAGCCGGGCCAGCGAATCCACTGGATAAATGACCAGCTCATAGCCCGAATCGGATAGTGCTGCTGCAATCCCGCGCATCCGGTCGGTGAACGACGGCGAGGTAAAGAAGGGCGTGATGACGCCGATGCGCCCAGTACTTTGCAGCACTCTTGCGCGGGCTTCAGCTTTGGGCACAAAACCCAACTGATCAATCGCGTCCATGACCAATCGACGGCTGCGCTGGCTCACGCGCTCCGGCGAATTCAACACGCGAGAGACGGTGGCAATGCTTGTGCCAGAGAGTTCAGCGACGTCATAGATTGTCGGGGCTGAAGGTTTTCGACTGTCCATCAACAACTACCCTTCGGTCATGAAAGTGTTTTCTTGAAAGCACTTTCACAACAGTGTAAATCAGATCAAGGCGAGTTGTCAACTTATCAGTGCGTCACACATTTTCGTTCAGGTGGCATGATACGGGCTGTCGAAGCCATCCTGATGAAGCCGCGCAAGGTATAACGACTGACAGAATGTTGGCACGTCTACTGCATTCTGTAAGATGCAGATCTGTCTGGGTAATGATTACTGAGGAGTGATGTATGGGGAGGATTCAGTTTTTCGGCGGAATCAGTCAATAAGAGGCAGAGGTTTGCCTCTTATCGAGAAATTACATGCCTGTAAAATTTATGGTGCTGATGACTGTTTTTGTTCTTACTCTATAGATGGGTATCGCTAAGCCCGGTAGCAATTCAACGCGCCGAGCCGGGACTCATATCGACACACACCCAGCCATCTTCGATTGAGGTGGCGAAGTGTCGCAGCCGGCGATGATCCGTCAGGCAGTCCCCGGTCGTCAGGTCAAACTCCCAGCCATGCCACGGGCAGTACAGAATTTCGCCGTCCCGCACCCAGTTCATTTCGCCCGGCTGAGAAACGGCTGTCGTCCCGCTTACACGCCCCCGGCAGACAGGCGCAAGTTCATGCGGGCAGAGATTGAGCACGGCAATAAACCGACCATGAACATTGAACAGACCGACGGAACGCCCTTCAATGTCAACAATCTTGCGGCTGCCAACGGGCATGTCGTCAATCTGTGCTACGGGGACTTTCTTCGACTTAGCCATGTTCAGCAACCGGCAGTTTGTAGAGCCGCGATGCAGTTTCCCACATGACTGCACTGCGCAGGCCAGGCGGCAAAATGCGCATGGAGAAATCCGGCGTATCGCCATCCCAGTGGGGAAAATCACTCGAAAACATTAACATCTTTTCCGCCGGGAACATGGCCAGCAGTTGGTGCAGATGCTGCGTATTATGCGGTTCCTCAATCGGCTGGGTAGTCAGCAGAAAGTGGTCAAACACGATCTCACTCGGCGGACGATCCAGCCAGGGGGCGGTCATGCGCAGCGACTTCCAGTTTTTGTCGAAGCGCCACAAAATAGGCGGCAGCCACGACACCCCCCCTTCGACCAGTACGAACTTGAGGGTCGGGAATTTCTGAAATACCCCTTCGGACACAAGGCTGATCAAATGTGTCATGTAGCTGGTAGCGAGATTGGTATGCCACTCGAAGTAGCTGCCGGGGTAACCGTGAATCGAGGGCCGGCCAGCAATGCCGCGCCCCTCCGAGCCAGGATGGATGGCGACCGGAAGATCGTACTGGACTGCCGCTTCGTAGATGGGGTGAAAAGACCGGTGGCCGTAACCGTTCGGCGCACCGCTGCACATGAGTACCTGCACGACGCCCGGTGTGTTGCCGTGCCGGTGAATTTCTTCTGCGGCCAGGTGTGGATCAGATGGCGAGACGACCAGCGAATAACGAAAGCGCGGGTCTGCGGGCAGCCAGTCCTGAATATAAACATCATTCAACGCGCTGCAATAAGCCGCCGCGTAATCCGGCTCTGGCGACAGGCCCATGTGAACCCCGCCCGCATTGAGCAGCCCGTAGTCGATGTTGTAGACATCCAAATGATACTTTGCCAGCGTCTGTGGATCACGCTCGATGCGGTCGCCGTCTTCGGTCACAGCGTCGCTGCGATTCACCCCGTTCGGATTCCAATAGCCCAGATGACCCGGCCCCTGATCGCCGCCAGCCAACCGTGTGCGCCAGGGTTCCGGCAGAAAGTCCAGCATCCGGTCACGGCTTACGCCCGGATGGATATCCGTATCAATAATCATGGTCATCAGCCTAAAGCTCCTATTCCATAAAGAGATTTCGTTTACTTACGCGGCTCAGCTCTATCTTCGAAAACTTTCGATAAAAACAGTTTTTGACAAGTTTCCGAAAGCAATATAGACTTATTCTAGTAAAATTTCGAAAATAGTCCAATGTTTTAAGAAAACCTAAATTGCTTGTTGAGACAGTATCCACCGCACTCACAACGATATATGCGCCACCCCCACGCACGCCGCAAGCCCGCCGTTGGTTCTGCTATGCGTGAGTCGTTGACGACGCATGAACGCCATCAGGCGATTATGAAAATCATGCGCCAACATTCCAGCGCGAAGGTGGCTGATCTGGCGGAGGCGCTTGGTGTTTCCCATGTCACCATCCGCAGCGATCTGGACATTCTCGAAGAAGAGGGTTATGTCGAGCGCATTCGTGGCGGCGCGGTGCTCAAGGAAGCCTACAATTTCCTCAGTCCGACGCTGGCAGAACGAGCCCAGGTCAACGAAACTGCCAAATATCGTATCGCGCGGCGGGCAGCCGAGATGATAACCGACGGCGACTCCATTCTGCTGGATGATAGCACGACCACCATCCACATGATCCCCTATCTGCGCGACTATCGTCATCTCACCATCGTCACCAATGGCGTCGAAACCGCGCTGTCGCTAGCTCAGGAAGACGTTCACACCATTATTTTGCTCGGCGGCATCATGCACAACCGCGGCGCTTCCGTCATTGGCGCGCTGGGCGAACGCAACCTGCGTGACCTGTACATTAAATCGGCGTTTTTGTCGTGCACGGGCTTTTCGCTCACCCTGGGCATGACACAGAACAATCTCCAGGTCGCCCAGATGAAACGCCAGATGGTCGCCTCTGCCGATCAGGTCGTGGCGCTGGTGGATGCCAGCAAATTCGGCAAGACGGACCTTGCGGCGTTTGCCTCAATCGATCAGATCGCGCATGTTCTTACCGACCAGACAGTAGAGCAGCCAGTTGTTCATGAGCTTCAGCGAGCCGGTGTATCCGTGACTATCTGTGGCGAAACCACCGTCTCCACGTTTTCACCCATTCGCCAGTCCGAAGGTCATTTACAGATCGGCTTTGCGAATCTGGGCGAAGACCAGAGCATATTTGCGCTGGAAGTACGACACGGCCTTGAAGAAGCGGCACGCAGGTTGGGCAATGTCGATCTGGTGATGGCGGACAACCGGCTGGATGCCGAAGTCGCGCTGAAGGTGGCTGATCAACTGGTCGCCGAGGGTGTGCATCTCGCCATCGAGTACCAGATCAATGAGCAGGTCGGCGGCGCGGTCGCCAGCAAATTTCACGCGGCCAATATCCCGGTGATTGCCGTCGATATTCCGATGGTTGGCGCGACCTATTTCGGCGTCGACAATTACCGCTCCGGGCACATGGCAGGCGTGGCGCTGGCCCGGTGGATCATGGATCACTGGGGCGGTCAGGTGGATTATGTCCTCGTCCTGCAACACATGCTGGCCGGGTCACTGCCTGCGGCGCGCATCCGAGGGCAGGTCGAGGGGCTGCAAGAGCAGCTTGGCGCACTGCCATCAGGCACGATCTCCTACATCAACGGTGGGACCACCGCCGATTCGTTCGAAGAACAGGTCACGACCGTATTGAATGATCTGCCAGCCAATTACAGAGTGGCGATTTTGTCCTTCAACGACAACACGACGATGGGCGCACTGCGGGCAGCCTACAAACTGGGGCGCGAGAATAATCTGGCGATTGTCAGTCAAGGGGCAGACCGGCAGGTGCGGGCCGAAATTCGCCGCAAGGGATCGCCGCTGATCGGTGCGACCGCTTTCTGGCCGGAGCGCTATGGTGAACAGTTGATGGCTATCGCCCAGCAGGTGCTGCGTGGCGAATCGGTCCCGCCTGCAGTCTATGTGGATCACGTTTTCCTCGATGCGCGCAATATCAACCAGCATTATCCACAAGATGGGCAGGCCTCATGACACAACCACAACGCCCCAACATCCTGTTTATTTTCACCGACCAGCAAAGTGCGACGATGCTGAGTGCCGCTGGCAACCGCTATGTCAGTACGCCCGGCATGGACAGCATCGCAGCACGCGGGATTCAGTTCAAACGCGCTTACTGCGGTAACCCGATGTGTGTGCCATCGCGCTTTAGCCTGATGACCGGGCGTCTGCCAAGTGCGATCAGGCTGCGCAACAATACCGACAACCATATTGACGCTATCCCTCATCACATCCGGCAGAATGGGCTGGGCTGGCTGCTGCGCAATGCAGGTTACAAAACGGCGTATGGGGGTAAAGTCCATCTACCCAAGGGGCTGACACCTGAAGACTTAGGGTTCGATACGATTAGCAGCGACGAGCGCGATGCCCTGGCGGATACCTGTGCCGACTTCCTGGCACAGCCGCACGACCAGCCATTTTTCCTGGTCGCGTCATTCATCAACCCGCATGACATCTGCCACATGGCCATCCGCGACTTCGCCGAGACCGAGTCGGAGAAGCGGCTCTCGCAGCCGGACCGGATCGAATTGCAGGAGGTGGATGCTGCGCTGCGCCTGGCGAAAGCCTTCGACCGTGATGACTTCTTCGCGTGGCACTGTCCGCCGCTACCTGCGAATTACGAAATCCAGACCGATGAACCGGAAGCCATCAGCCAGATGCAGGCCCGCAGCCCCTTCAAGCGCAAGGCCCGCGCGTATTATGATGAAGAACGCTGGCGACTGCACCGCTGGGTGTATGCCCGCCTGACCGAGCGTGTGGACGCCCAGATCGGGCACGTGTTGCAGGCGCTTCAGGATAGCAGCCACGCCCAGAATACGCTGGTCATCTTCACGAGCGATCATGGGGATATGGACGCCAGCCACCGCATGGAGCACAAGACAGCTTTCTACGAGGAGGCCAGCCGCATTCCGCTGCTGATTGCCGCGCCCGGCATGCAGCATACCGGCTTTGTCGATACGCATCTGGTTTCCAACGGCCTCGATCTGCTGCCGACCCTGTGTGATTATGCCGGGGTCGCACCGCCGGACGATGTGCAGGGGGCAAGCCTGCGCCCACTGATCGAAGGCCAGCCCGTCGAGCACTGGCGCACCGCCCTGCCGGTCGAAAGTGAAATCGGTCGCATGATCGTCACCGAACGTTACAAATACATGCTGCACGATGAGGGCGCCCATCGAGAACAGCTCATTGACCTGCTTACCGACCCTGGTGAAATGCGCAATGCCGCAGGCGACCCGCAGCACCATGCCTTAATGAAAAACCTGCGAGAAGCGTTTGACCGTGTTTTTTCTGAGCATGCGAGCATTAAAGGAGGTTAACCATACACATTGTCCGACAAACTTAGGGTGTATTAACGATTTCTTGTGAGGAGAAATAGCTAATGTTACGCAAGTCTATGATGATAGTCTCGGTGCTGCTGCTTGTGCTGGCGTCCTTCGCCGGTTCAACACTGGCACAGGATAACCTGGATCCGCTTCAGGGTGAAGTTGACGCGGGTAATCTGCCGCCCCTGGAAGAACGGCTGCCCGCAAATCCGCTGGTCGTCGAAGCCGGTGTGCTGTTGACCGAAGAAGACCTGCCAGACTGGACACCGGGCACACATGGCGGCACACTGCAAACCGCTTTCACCAGTGCTTTTGGTCTTTCCGGCGAACTGTATGTGATGAACATCGAGCCGCTGATCGCCGCCCCAGGCATCGACGTTGAAGGCTTTTACGGCAATATCGCCGAAAGCTTCGAGGTCAACGACGATGCGACGGTGTTTACATTCACACTGCGCGAAGGTTTGAAATGGTCCGACGGTGAACCCGTCACCACCGAAGACGTGGCCTTCGTTTTTGAAGACCTGCACAACAATGCCGACTACGCGCCGTTCCCCAACAAGTTCAAATCGGCGGCGGGCACCCCGGCGACATTTGAAGTGATCGACGACAACACCTTCAGCCTGACGTTCGATATGCCATCCGGCGGTATCCTGCGCGATCTGGCGATTACCGGGTGGGCATCGTACAACGACATTATCAAACCCAAGCACTATCTGGCACAGTTCCACCCCACCTACGCCGATGCCGATGAACTGAGCGCTGCACTGGAAGCAGAAGGTCTGACGGCTGAAGACTGGCCGACCCTGTTCAACAACACCGACTGCTTACAGAACCAGATCATGCAGGAAAAATGTATCGGCTTCCCACAGTTGACCCCCTGGCTCGTGACCGAGGTTTCCGAATCCGGCACGATCATGCAACGCAACCCCTACTACTGGAAGGTCGATTCCGAAGGCAAGCAACTGCCTTACCTTGACCGTCTGGTCGCGCAGGTCTTTGGTGATGGCGAGCTGGTGAACCTGGGTGTGCTGTCGGGCGACATCGACTTCCTGTACGGGACGGACTATACCAACTACCCCCTGTACCGCGAAAATGAAGAATCCGGCGGCTTCGTGACGATCCCGCTGATCCTGCATGCCGACCCGACCGCACTTTACATTCAGACATGCAATGCGGACCCCGCGTATCTGACCGTTGCAGACGATGTTCGCTTCCGTCAGGCTGTCAGCCACGCCATCGACCGCGAGGAAATCATCGACGTGATGTACCTCGGCCTGGGTGAACTGCCGACATGGATTCCGTCGGAATTCGACCCCGACTTGTCCGAGCAGCTGCTGGATGAAATGGGCATGGATCAGTTCGATGGTGAGGGAATGCGCCTCGCCCCGGATGGCAGCCCGTTCACGCTGTTTATCGAAGCCGCGCCGGTTCGCACGGACATGATCCCCGTGGGTGAACTTATCATCGACCATCTGTCGTTCGTCGGCATCCGCGCCGAACTGCGCCAGCAAGACCCCAACGTGATGAACGAGCGTATCCTGAACAACGAAACGCAGTCCTCCATCTACTGGATTCAGTCGTACCAGTGGGCGCCGGGCTTCAATCAGGAATATGTCGGCAGTGACGTGTGGTGTTCTTCGTGGCGGGAATGGCTGGATACCGGTGGCGAAAGCGGAACCGAGCCGCCAGCCGAGTTCAAGCGCCTGTACGAAATTCTCAACGAGCGCAAATCCACCCTGCCCTACTCTGAAGAAGATCTGGCGCTGGTCGACGAATTGTTCCAGATTCACTATGACAACATGTGGGTGCTGCCGATGATCCAGAATGTGCTGCGGCCCACCATCTTCAATGCGGACTTCGGCAACGTGGCAACCGCCGGTACGCAGATGGGTGCTTCACGGGCTGGTGAGCAGCTTTACTACATGACACCGCAATCGTAAGTAACTTTGTCGGGCTGGTTGCCGATCACCTGTGTTTGGAGGGGCATGGTACGCTGTGCCCCATACACCGGCATCGTGCTGGTAAAAGCTGAGTCATAAGGGTCAACCTTCGCGTTAGCCCTGCGAACCATGCTGTAGCCAACCCAACCAGCCCGCACCTTTCGCATTTTGTTTGGGAGATAGAACACGCCATGCAAGGCTACATTCTCAGACGTATCGCGACGATGATTCCGCTGTGGATATTGCTGTCGATCATTACCTTCTTTCTGGTGGAACTGCCGCCGGGCGACGTGGTCAGCAACCAGTTGATCGCCTTCCGGGCGCAAAATCTGGAAGTTGATGACGCAGCCATCGCGCGCATGCGCCAGCAGTGGGGGCTGGATGATCCCTTTCTGACACGCTACCTGCGCTGGATCGAGAATGTGCTGGTGCGTGGCGATTTGGGGCAATCCGTTGAAGGCCGCAGCAATCTCGATGTCCTCAGCGAGACCATCCCTTATACAGCGGTCATCGGCATTTCGGCATTTGTGCTCGCGGTGGGGCTGGCGATACCCCTTGGGGTCTATTCCGCGACACACCAGTATTCACCATTTGACTACATCATCACGTTTCTGGCGTTTATCGGCCTGGGTGCGCCGGGATGGCTGCTGGCGATTATCGTCGCATGGGCCAGCCTGTACTTCTTTGACTTTGTGCCGCTGGGCATTAACTCGCTGCAATATTTCGGCGAACCCTGGAGCTGGGGCAAGGTAATCGATACCGCCAAGCACCTGTGGGCGCCCATTCTGCTCACCGCCCTGCCTGCCCTCGGCGCGGTAATCCGTATCGTCCGCAACAACCTGCTCGACCAGCTTCGGCAGCAGTATGTCGTCACCGCACGCGCCAAAGGCCTGCCCGAAGGCAAGCTGGTGCAGAAGTACCCGGTCAAGATCGCCATCAACCCGCTGATCAGTGAGCTGGGGCTGCTGGTGTACGGCATTGTCTCGCAGCAGGGGTTGATCGGCATCGTCCTCGGCCTGCCGACGCTGGGGCCGCTGCTGTTGAATTCGCTCATGGTGCAGGATATGGTGCTGGCTGGCACGATCCTGCTGATTTACGCCTCGCTGATCTGGATCAGTACGCTGGTTTCGGATGTGCTGCTGGCGTGGTTTGACCCGCGTATCCGTTATGAAGGACGATCCCGATGATTGACAATCGCGACCTGATCGCAAACCGTGAGCGCATCAAGTCCCGGTATGGCATCGCCAGTGTGGCCGTCCCGAAACCGGTCGGCGTGGATGAAACCGTCGATGAGGAGTTTTATTACGCCTCGCAGTGGCGCTTGATGTGGTGGCGTTTTCGCCAGCATCGCATGGCATTGATCTCTGCCGCCCTGCTCATCTGCCTGTATCTGATCGCGCTGTTTGCCGATTTTATCGCCCCCTACAGCGCCACCACCCGTTTTCGCGGTTTCCAGCAGGCCCCGCCATCGGTGATCTATTTCGCCGATGAAAATGGGCTGCGCGCGCCTTTTGTCTATGGCAGCGAACGCGAGATCGACCCCGATACCCGCCGCCGCACGGTCGTCGAGAATCGGGACGAAATCTATCCAATCCAGTTTTTTGTCCGAAGCGAACCCTACAAACTGTGGGGCCTGATCGAAACGGAATACCGGCTGTTTGGTCTGGGTCCGGAAGCGGAAGAGGCTGGTGCAGGTATCTGGTTATTCGGCACGGACTCGCTGGCGCGCGATGTGTTCTCGCGCACGGTGCTGGGTGCGCGCATTTCGCTGTCGATTGGTCTGGTCAGTGTGTTCGTGACGTTTATCCTCGGCGTGCTGCTGGGGGGCATCTCCGGCTATTTTGGCGGCATAGTCGATAACATTATCCAGCGTATCATTGAATTCTTGCGGGCTATCCCACAGCTCCCGTTATGGATGACGCTGGCAGCCGCTGTGCCCAAAGAGTGGCCGCCCTTGCAGGTGTATTTCGCCATCACGCTGATCCTGGCGCTGCTGAACTGGGTGGGGCTGGCGCGGGTGGTACGCGGGCGCTTGCTCTCCATGCGCGAGGAGGATTATGCATTGGCGGCGCGGGCATCCGGAGCCAGTGATCTACGCATCATCACGACACATCTGCTGCCCGGTTTTACGAGCCATCTTATTCTGTCGGTCACGCTGATGATCCCGCAGATGATCCTGTACGAAACCGCCCTCAGCTTTCTGGGGTTGGGGATGCAGCCGCCTGCCGTCAGTTGGGGCGTGCTGTTGCAGGACTTCCGCGATATTCTCGCCATTTTCCATATCCCGTGGCTGTTGATCCCGGCGGTCTGTGTGCTGGCGACGGTGCTGCTGTTTAACTTTGTGGGCGATGGCCTGCGCGATGCCGCCGACCCGTACATGAACTGAGGAAGACTCAGGCTTGCAGGTGAGGTGTTTAGCAGGGTAATTAACCCCTTGTGTGTACAGGTGCTATGCGCGAAACAAACGATAACAAGGAAACTGAAATCATGCGGATTGAAGAGGAACAACCCTCAACCGTGAAAAATGATCCGGCATCCTCCGATCTGCTTCTAGAGGTGCGTAATCTCGAAGTGGAATTTCGCCTGCGCGAAGGCAATGTCAAAGCGGTGGATGGTGTCAGCTTTGCCATTCATCAGGGGAAGACCCTTGGGATCATCGGTGAGAGTGGCAGCGGCAAATCGGTCACGGCACAGGCCATCATGCGCCTCATCTCCAAGCCCGGTGCGATTTCCGGCGGAGAGATTCGCCTGCACCGCAAACACCGCACAGGCAGCGAGGAAGTGGTGGAACTGACGAAGCTATCCCCGACCGGGCCAGAGATTCGTGCCATCCGGTGGGATGAGATCAGCATGATCTTTCAGGAGCCGATGACCTCACTCAGCCCGGTGCACACGATTGCCGACCAGATCACCGAGGCCATGCTGCTGCACTTGCGCCAGTTCAGCAAGCAGGACGCCCGCGATCGTGCCATTGATCTGCTGCGTCGGGTGGGTATCCCTAGGGCGGAGACACTGATCGATTCGTATTCGTTCCAGTTCAGCGGGGGGATGCGCCAGCGAGCCATGATCGCTATGGCCCTGTCGTGCAACCCGCAGCTGTTAATTGCCGATGAGCCGACTACCGCGCTGGATGTGACGATTGAAGCCCAGATTCTGGCGCTGATCAAGGAACTGCAAGCCGAATTCAACATGGCGGTAATGTTCATTACGCATGATCTGGCCGTGATCGGTGAAGTGGCTGACGAAGTGGTGGTGATGTATCTGGGGCAGGTGATGGAACACGGCAGCGTGGAGCAGATTTTCTCCGAGCCGAAGCACCCCTATACCCGTGCCCTGTGGCGCTCGATCCCGACGGTGGACGGCGAAGTAACGCGCCTGAAGCCAATCGAGGGAACCCTGCCCAGCCCCTATGAAGTGCGCGCTGGCTGTCCGTTTTTCTCCCGGTGCGATGTACGGGTAGAAGGCGTCTGCGACAAGATACACATCCCATCGGTCACCGTCGGCCCTGGCCATCAGGTGCGCTGCATTCTGTACGATGAAAACCCCGGAGTCGAATAACATGGCACAACAACAGACCACGACTGCCACGCCGATCCTTGAAGTGAACAATCTCAAAAAATATTTCCCGCTGCACAGTACCGGGCTTTTCCGCCGGACGATCGGACACATTAAAGCGGTAGATGATGTTAGTTTAGTGGTACAGCCGGGCGAAACGCTGGGCGTGATCGGCGAGAGTGGCTGCGGCAAAACCACGCTGGGGCGTTGTATCGCGCATCTGTACGAGATTACCGACGGCGAAATTATCGTCCGTGATGAGGGGCAAGAGTACCGGCCCGGCAAGTTGGGACGCGGCAACAACACCGAGTTTCGCAAGATTGTCCAGGTGATTTTTCAGGACCCCTTTTCGTCGCTCAACCCGCGCATGAATGTTCTGCGCAGCGTGGGCGAACCACTGCTTGTGAACGGGATCGCACGTGGTAAGGAACTCGAAGAACGGGTGGCCGATATTATCCAGCACGTGGGGCTGAACGTCGGCCATTTGCAGCGTTTTCCGCACAGCTTCAGCGGTGGGCAGCGCCAGCGCATTTGTATCGCACGGGCGCTGGTGATTAACCCCAAGCTGGTGGTTGCCGATGAGCCAGTCTCGGCACTCGATGTGTCGATTCAGGCGCAAATGCTGAACCTGCTCAAGGACTTGCAGCAGGAACTGGGGCTGTCCTACCTCTTTGTCTCGCACAGCATGAGCGTCATCCGCTACATGAGTGATCGTATTCTGGTGATGTACGCGGGCAAAGTGGTCGAAACCGGGCCGCGCGACGATCTGCTGCGCGAACCATTGCACCCCTACACCGAAATGCTGCTCAAGGCGGTACCCAAAGTAAATCGGCGTCAGGGCGGGCGGCTGAGCGAAGTGGTGGCTGGCGAACCGCCTAACCTGCTCGATCTGCCCAAGGGGTGTGTTTTCCACCCGCGCTGCCCATTTGCCAAAGACATCTGCCGGGAGGAACGCCCCGAACTGCGGACGATCACCTCCGGTCGGCAGGTCAGTTGCCATCTCGCCGAAGAGCTGGATCTGCAAGGTGTATTTGCCTGATAGGCCTGGCACAGTCTGGGTTAACCCGTCGTAGCGGCACGATCTAGCAATGCCCTGTGCCAGCGATTCTCATATCTCTTTACGCATGGAGAAATAGATGCTTACTTTCGACGATCTGTTCAAACGTGATTATGGCAGCGCAAAAATTGGCGTGTTTGGCTGTGGCTGCTGGTTCTACTGGGATCAATTCCCGGGCCTGAAAGAAAAGTTGATCGGGCATCAGACTGTGTTTGAAGATCGTCTCAGGGCCAATGGGATGGAGATACTATCCGGCGGGCTGGTGGATACGCCACAGCTGGCCGCCAAAACCGGCGATCTGTTCCGCCGCGAAAATGTGGATTTTCTCATCTGCTACATGAGCACCTATGCACTCAGCAGCACCGTGCTGCCGGTGGTGCAGCGCACCGGTGTGCCCATGATGATCGCCGCCTTGCAGCCGACCAAGGCCATGGATTACGCCAACGGCACAACCTTCATGCAACTGGAACACGACAACCAGACCAGCCTGCCGGAAATCTGCAATGCGCTGGAACGGGCAAATATCCACCTGCCGGGGATCGTGGTCGGCACCCTCTACGACGACGAGGGCGCGTGGAGCCGCATTCTCGACTGGTGCAAGGTGGCGCGGGTGATGGCTGCGGTGCGGAATGCCCGCATCGGCGTGATGGGGCATGTCTACGAAGGCATGCTGGACATGAATTCCGACCCGACAATGTTTGATGCCTTCTTCGGCCTGCACTGCGAACATATCGAAATGGATGATCTTCAGGTGTGTGTCGATGAGGTCACCCAGCCGCAGTTGACCCGTAAAATCGAGGAGATCCACGCGCTGTTCGACTTCCCTGAACCCGGCTCCGACCCCATTGCTGGCCCCGCCAAGCCAGAAGATGTGGAATGGGCGGCGAAGGTCGCCTGCGGGCTGGACACATTGGTCGAACGGTTTAACCTGACGGCGCTGGCCTATTATTATCGCGGCCTCAACGGCAACGCCTACGAACGGCTGGGGGCGTCGCTCATCATCGGTAGCTCACTGCTGACCGGGCAAGGTGTGCCGGTGGCAGGCGAGCTAGACATCAAGAACTGTCTGGCCATGCTGATTGTGGATCGTCTGGAAGCCGGGGGGAGCTTTGCTGAAATTCACCCGTGCGACTTCGAAAACGATATCGTACTGGTCGGGCATGATGGACCGCATCATGTGGGGGTGGCGCAGGGACGGCCTGTATTGCGCGGGTTGAGTGTGTATCATGGCAAGCGCGGCACCGGTATCGGCGTCGAATTCCAGCTTCGACATGGCCCGGTGACCTGTGTCGGCCTGACCCAGACGCATAATGGCCGCTTCAAATTCGTGGTTGCCGAGGGCGAATCCCTGCCCGGCGCGATCCCGCCAACCGGCAACACCAACACACGCTGCAAATTCCCGCCCGACCTGCGCAGCTTCATCGAAAACTGGAGTCTGGCCGGGCCGACCCATCACTTTGCGCTGGGCGTTGGGCATATCGCCCCGATGATCGAAAATCTGGCGCGCTGCTGGGGCATCGAGTATGTCAATGTGACTGACCCGGCCTATCGACGGCCCCAATACATCCGCCGCTAGATGCGTCTTCCTGCCCCTGGAGGCACACAGCTTTTACAAGGTAAGAAGGTGTCGATGAAACGGGATAGTCAACCTGTTGATCGACACCTTTTCAATACGTCTACTTTTGAACCAACGACCATCATTTGCCTTCGATAATCAGGCACTCAACAGCAGTCTCCCCACCGCATGGACGCCACCTTCACCGCGGTAGCAAGGTTCATGACCCCCTCATTCGCGCAAATGGGCACGATTGAATCCAAATCTTCCACACTTCCTAAAACTCAGGTAACACACCCTTAAACCTTATCGGTGATAATACAGCCAGCTTTGGAAATTTTTACCACCTTTGCTTCAGCGTTCTGGTGGAAATCATTCAATTGAAGTGTCAGCAACCGAACATGGCGGAACGGATACGAAAAGTACCTTTATTCACAAAGTTGACAAGCTGGAAAAAATTTCCACAATATATGACTCAAATCGGAAATTACATCTAGCAGATACGAGACAGCCCATGACCAGCTCAGATTCCACAAGCCTCAAGCCGCACTACACGCCATGTATGACGCTTATCCGCGGCGTTTATCCCCAGCTCACCCAGTCCGAACGCACCGTAGCGGACTTTATCCTGGAAAACCCGGGGAAGGTGCTGCGCTACTCCATTGCGGAAATTGGCAAACAAAGTGGCGTGGGTCTGGCGACGGTCAACCGGCTGTGTACCAAGCTCAATTATCGCAGTTATTCCGACATGAAGATCGCCCTGGCGATTGAACTGCTCAGCCCGGATTACTCGGTACCGGACCCGGTACAACCCACCGATGATGCGGCGACGCTGCTGCAAAAAATTATGAGCATCGGTGTCCAGAATTTGAAAGACACCGCCGCCCTGCTGGACCCGGCGGCCTTGACCGAAGCAACCGGCATGATCGCCAATGCTGAGCGCGTGGAGTGTTACGCCACTGGCGGGTTGTCCGGGCCGATCGCCCACATGACCCAGCACCGTCTGCTCAACCTGGGGATCGCCTGCACCGCGTTCAACGATCCACATCAGCAGGTCGTTTCGGCGGCGTTGCTGGGTTCCCACGATGTCGCCATCGGCCTCTCGCATTCCGGTGAAAGTGAATACGTCGCCCAGGCGCTTCAGACAGCCCGCGAGGCCGGTGCACGGACTCTGTGCGTCACCAGTTCACCGCATTCATTGGTAGGCCGTTCCGCGGACCTTATTTTGCTGATTGCCAACCGCGAAACTTTCGTCTGGAGCGATCAGGTCACCTCGCGCATGTCCATGCTGGGGGTGCTGGATACGCTCTACGCTGCTGTAGCTTTGCATAAATATCGGCAGCAGCTTGATTCGGATTAGCTGCCAAAGGAGGGTGAAAAAGACAATCCGGCGTTTTTCTGCATATTTTGTCTCGATCCAGAGGAAATAAAATGACCACGCAAAAACAGTCCAAAACAACTTTATCCCGCCGCCAGTTTCTGAAAAGTGCATCCATCGCAGCCGGTGGCGCTGCTCTGGGCGGATCAATGCTCAACGTGGGGAGTGCCCTCGCCAAACCCCGCAAACAGGACCCCATCACGCTGACGTTTGCCACCAGTGGTGCGCTGGACGCACCCGGCACACAGGTGATCGCTGGTTTGCTGGCCGATTTTGAAGCCGCCAACCCCGGCATTACCGTCGAAATTCAGCCCATCCCGTACGACAATTTCATGCAGACCCTTACTACTCGCGTCATTGGCGGCCAAGCACCGGATACCGCGCTGCTGCTGGACCGCTGGGCACCCGCGCTGATCGCCCAGAATGCGCTGCTGCCGCTGGATGATTACCTCCCGGCTGGGTATGGCGACGACTTTAACGAAGTCGCCTGGAACTTCTCCGTCGTCGAAGACCGCCCCTACGCCATCCCGTTCTATACCAACGTGCAGTCCAACCTGTACAACGTTGACCAGTACGAAGCTGCCGGAATCACGGTGCCACAGACAGTCGACGAAGCGTGGAAGTTCCAGCAGCTGGCCGAAGTCAGCCAACAGGTGAAAGAAGCCAACGGTACCGACTATGGCCTGATCCACTGGTGGCACAGCACCCCGGCCCGCCTGTCCATGTACCTGGTCGCCGAAGGCGGTTCTGTGCTGAACGAAGACCTGACCGCCCCGGCGCTGAACAGCCCGGTCGCCGTTGACCTGCTGGCCCAGATTCAGGAGACATTCCGCAGCGGGCTGTCACCACAGGACAACTGGACCCAGACAGCCGCCGACAGCATGTTCCCGCTGTGGTTCAATGGTCAGGCATCCACCCTGATCGCCAGTGGCAACTTCCATGTCCTGCTGGCGGATGAGCAGGTGGCCGACCGCTTCCGCTGGAGCTTCCTGTACGCACCCACAACTCTGGGGACGCCGATTCTCGTCGCCGGTTTCCAGCAGACCCAGTACCCGGAGGAGACTGCCGCCCTGCTGCAGTTCTTGGCGGAACCGGCAAACATGGCGCGGTATGCGGTCGAGACGGTTTCGATCCCGACCCGTACCGACATCCCCTCCGAAGCGCTGGAATTCCCGACAGGCAGCGAACAAATTCAACTGCTGCTGGAACAATTCAAGGCCGCATCGCCCCACATCCAGGCCGAAATGCGGCATCCGGCATGGTCAGAGATTGACCTGATGCTGCGCGGCAAGCTGGAACAGCTCGCGCTGGATCAGGCCACGCCGGAACAGGTGGCTGCGGACGGTGCGACCGAAATCGAACGGCTGCTGGAACGCTATGCGAGTTAATGTGAATTCCCTGCGAATGATCGGTATCGGTGGGCGTGCGCAGCGCTCACCGACCCCTCTCATTGCACCGTACCTGTTTCTGCTACCCCAGACCGCGCTGGTGCTGGTCTTTGTGATTCTGCCGCTGGTGCAGACCGCCTGGTTCAGCCTCAACGACTGGGTTCTCAGCTTGCGGCCCAATCCGGTATTCAACGGGCTGGATAACTACGCCGACCTGTTCAGTGATGCCCTGTTTCATCAGGCGCTGAAGTCAACGGTGCTGTATGTGCTGGGCACCACCCCCTTTGCGCTGGGTCTGGGGCTGCTGGTGGCGATTGCACTCAACCAGCCGCTGGGCAGGATTCGTGTGTTCTTCCGCACGGCGTTTTTCGTGCCGGTGGTGGTGCCCACGGTGGTCGTCGCGCTGATCTGGGTGTTTATCTTCGACTTCCGCGCCGGGCTGATCAATAACGTTCTGGCCGGGTTGGGCGTCGTCCCGCCAAACTGGTTCGCGGATGTGCGCTTCGCACTTGTGACGGTCATCGTTGCCAGCATCTGGCAGCAGATCGGGTTCGCCATGGTCATCTTTCTGGCCGGGCTTCAGGCGATCCCCAGGGTGTATTACGAAGCCGCCGCCGTCGATGGCGCCAATACGCGCCAGCAGTTCTTCAAGGTGACGCTACCCCTGCTAACCCCGACGCTGATCTTTGCGCTGGTCACGAGCATCATCAGCGGCTTCAAAGTCTTCGATCAGGTTTTTGTCATGACCGGGGGCGGCCCTGCCAACAGCACCGTCACACTGGTTTATTACCTGTATGTGCAGGCCTTCGAGTTTTTTGACGTGGGCCGGGGCACCGCTGCGGCGATGACTCTGCTGCTGATCCTCGCGCTGCTCACCGCTGTGATCCTGTGGGCTGGCAATAAACAGGGGGATACCGATGGCTGACAAAGTGATCCAGCGCCGGCTGCTGATCGGCGTGCTGTTTATCGCGTCGCTTGTGATGCTGTTCCCGCTGTACTGGCTGGTGACGGGGGCGCTCAAGACTGAGGTGGAATTGATGCGTATCCCACCCACGCTCTGGCCGCTGGAACCGCGCCCGCAGAATTTCATCGAGGCGTGGAGCGTCGGCGATTTCACGCGCTATACCTTCAACAGCCTCATCATCGCTGCCGGAACCGTCATTGGTGTCGTGGTCTCCAGCACAATGGCCGGTTATGCGCTGGCGAAGTACCGGTTTCGGGGCCGGACCGTGTTTTTCAGCTTTATCCTGCTCACGCTGCTCATACCCGGCCAAAGCACGGCGATCCCGCTGTATCTACGGATGCGCGACCTGAGCCTGCTGAATAACCCGCTGGGCGTGATTTTGCCAGCGGTGGCGGGGGGCTTTGGCACGTTTCTGGTGCGGCAGTATCTACAGGCTTTCCCATCCGAGCTGCTGGACGCTGCCCGCATTGACGGCGCCGGGGAGTTTCGGATTTTCGCGCAAATTGTGGTGCCGCATCTGGGGCCGGTCATCGCCACACTGGTGATTATCGTCTTTATGGCGTCGTGGGACAGTTTTTTCTGGCCACTGATTGTGCTGTCCAGCCCCGGCAACTACACACTACCCATCGGCATCGCCCTGTTTCAGGATCAGTACGTCACGACCCGGAGCTATGTGCTGGCTGTTTCCGCACTAGCGACGGTTCCGGTACTGGTGGTCTTTGCGCTGGCCCAGCGTCACTTTATCGAGGGCATCGCGCTCAGTGGCCTGAAGTAATCAATCAGGCCCTTTATTACGAGGATACAATCATGAACGATATGAAAATTGCACTGGCAGCCGTCTCGCTGCCCAACCGGTCGCTGGAAGAATCCCTGGCGATTACGGCACGTCTGGGTTTCGAAGCGGTCTGCATTTTTGGGGCCACCAACATGCGGCACAGCGGCGGTCTGCTGCCCGGCTTTTTCTGGAACGAACTCGATTCTACCGAACGACAGGCACTGAAAAAGTCGGTTTCGCCTTTTTCGGCGGGGGCCATCCATGCGCCATTTCAGGATTTGCCGCTGGTATCGCCCAACAAATACGTCGAAGCGGAGGCCATTCGCCAGATTACCGAATCGATTCATGCAGCCAGCGAGCTGAACTTTGAGATCGTCACGGTTCACGCGGCCCGCCCGCATCACATGTCCAAAGATGAAGTCCTCGATCATGCGGTCCGCAACCTGCGCGCACTGGGTGACGAAGCGCAAAAAGCAGGTGTACTGATCGGGCTGGAAAACGTCGTCTACCCCACCGACCCGGAGGAATATGTCGAACTGCTGGACGCGGTGAATCACCCGGCGGTCCAGGCTACACTCGATGTTGGGCATATTATGTTCTGGCTCAAACGGGATGGCATTACGCGGCTGGAAGGTACGGCTGGTGCAGCATTTTACAATGCCTGTCTGGAGGACATGATTGACCACCTGGGCAAACGAATCATCCATCTGCACGTACACGATGTCCGTCTGCCAGACATCCGCGATCATCGCGGGGTTGGCCGCGGCATTATCGACTTCCCGATGGTGATACGCCGCTTGCGCGATCTGAATTTCACCGGGATGCTCGAATTTGAGCTTGAAGAACCAGACGATGAGCAGGCATCCGCCGAGAGCCGTCAGTGTCTCATGCAGCTGCTTCAGGCGTAACCTTACTTAGTAAAACGGAAAAACCAGCAAAAAGAGATCCTATGAAGAATGTTATTCTTATCATGGTCGATCAGTGGCGCGGCGACTGCCTGAGCATTGACGGCCACCCGGTTGTCCATACCCCGTTCCTGGATGAACTGGCGCTGCGCGGGGTACGCTTTCGACACGCCTACAGCGCAACCCCAACCTGTATTCCGGCACGCGCCGCGCTGATGACGGGGTTATCGGCACGCAATCATGGCCGGGTCGGGTATCAGGATGGCGTCGACTGGACATACCCCACGACCCTCGCCGGAGAATTCACCCGTCAGGGCTACCAGACACAGGCTGTCGGCAAAATGCATGTCTGGCCCGTTCGCAACCGCCTCGGTTTCGACAACGTTATCCTGCATGATGGCTACCTGCCCTACTCGCGCCGCCACCACCCCGACATCGAGACGATGGACGACTATGTGCCCTGGATGCGAAACCAACTCGGTTATCCGGCAGACGACATTGATCATGGCGTTCACTGCAACTCCTGGGTGGCCCGCCCCTGGGACAAACCGGAGCATGTTCATCCGACCAACTTTGTCACGACGCAGGCGGTACAGTTCCTGAAACGTCGGGACCCAACGAAACCATTCTTCCTGTATATGTCCTATCACCGCCCGCACCCACCCTTCGACCCACCGCAGTGGGCTTTTGACCAGTATCAGGACCGGGAAATGCCCGATCCGCCGGTTGGCGATTGGGTAACGGAGCTTCACAGTGAATGGCGGCAGCGCAACAATCCACCACTAGGCGCGGGGCATCCGGAAGCCTTTATCGGCCAGTTATCCGAAGTGAACCTGCGGCGTGCCCGTGCCGGGTACTACGGGTTGATGACTCATATCGACCACCAGATCAAACGCCTGATCGATCATCTGATTCATCATAATCTGTATGACAACACCGTCATCTGCTTCGTCTCCGATCATGGCGAAATGATGGGTGATCACCACATGTTGCGGAAGGGTTATCCCTATATGGGGTCCATCCGTATCCCGTTCATTTATGTCGATCCGACCGACGACCGGATTCCCACAGGCACAGTACGCGATGAGGTCGTTGAACTGCGCGATGTCATGCCGTCGCTGCTCGACAGTGCGGGCTTGGAAATACCTGACACCCTCGATGGTCAAAGTATCCTGCCGCGCATCCATGGCCAGTCAAGCAAATGGCGCGATGCACTTCATGGTGAGCATATTCTGTTCGGCGAATCGATTCAATGGTTGACGAACGGACGCGAAAAATACATCTGGTCCAGCAAAACCGGGCGCGAGCAATTCTTCAATCTGGATGACGACCCACAAGAGACTCGCAATCTGGCAGGTCAGCCCGTGGTCGCGCCCCGGTTGAACGATTGGCGACAGCGCCTCATCGAAGCATTGTCAGACCGTGACGAGCAGTTTACCGACGGCCACCAGCTGCTGGTCGATCAGCCAGTGCAGGCAACCTTGCCTTCCATCCTAAGCAACCGAAAAGTGTGAAAGTTTGTCACCCTATAACACGCCATCACAGCATCGAAACAAGGGTATTTGCAGACCATCTTTAGGCAAGCGATTCAAGACTTTGTCTACTGACCTCTCACGCCATCTCGGTAAATGCACGTGACGCGCTGCAACCGCCCTGCCGTGATGGCGTGGGGTCCTCAAAGCAAACATGTCTAATTAACTGGATAACCATACTACCGGCAGCTTGTTCAGCGACCCCACAGAGATTGCCTTCTGTTTGGCCAGGGGATAATCGCGGCGAACAATCAGGACAAGCTGCTCTCAAAGAGTGGCTCTGTGCTCATATTCGGACTTGAACTCAGCCAAAACTCAGGCGACATGAAGCGTACCGTTTTCCAGGCAAAACTCAATCTCATCCACTGAAAGCTCGGCGGATAGCATCCAAATATAAGGCTCCCATAGTGGATAATAAAAGCAGGTTGTATGTTACTCAAAATTCGTGTTTAGCCTTCTGTAACCTCAATGATCTCATCTGCGACCATGCCATGCGCTTCACGATGCACAGCAATGGCTGCTTCCTTACTGGGGGCCTCGATAAGGCAAAATGCTCTTTCGGTACTCAGATCATACCAGAACCGTAAATATTTCACGCCGTATTTTGCCTGAACTTCAAGGTCCTTCCTGTGCGCCTCTTCAAGGTCCTCTTTTGTTACACCAACAACTTTATTGTGAATGTCCAGATAGAGTGGCATGAGGTTCCCCTCGCTCTAGTAACATAGATGCGTTGACAAGTTCGGTTGAGCTTTTGTTTCTAATAAACATATCTGATACCCGGGCATTTTGGGTCAACGGAATTATCTACCCTTACCGGTTTCCATTGACTGTGCTCGTCAGTTCTACCTCAGAATGCTCTAAGAGCTTTCGCCCGCCCCATCCCGCCAGATCTTTGCTACCCCCATAGCCAATCAAGCTTTGTCCTAACAGGACGCCGTGAGCAATCCCCTGGGCTTTGTGCCAATGTTGTCCTGCCAGTGCATAGTCCTCCTGAAGCACAGCCACGAATCCCAGCTGCCAATGGGCCGTCTGGATCGAATATTCAAAGCCGATCTTCTCAGCAGCTTCGAGGCCAGCAATCATCCAGTAGCGGGCACTCTCAAGATCTCTAACGGTGGTGGCGAGCATACCCAGGACCTCAATGCAAATTACGCTCTTCGACCATTTATCGCCGCACGCTTCCAGAATGTCAAACGCGTCACGTGCCTGCTGCTCGGCTAGTTGATACTCACCATTTTCTATGGCTCTTATGGCTAAAAACTGCCTGGCTTTGGCAACTGCCCATTTATCTTGTATGTCTGAGGCGATCGTTAGCAGATCCTGTGCTGCCTGAAAGACCTCTTCTTCTTTACCTAGCTGGCAGGCTGTAACACACATGCTGATAAGAGGAATAATCAGCATCGCATCATGAGGGGCGTCAATTTGCCTGAGGAGACTAAGTCCTTCAACGGCCAGAGTAAACCCTCGCCGCACACCCGCCAGGAATGAAGTACCACTATAGAAGCCCTTGGCAGCTATCCAGTCGGGCGTAAAGCTTCCGGTACTGGGGATACCACCTGCTGCGCAGAAGGAACCTTGAGCGGCCAGTAACCAGCCTAATACAGCATATGAGGCATCAGTAGCCACCTCACGCATCACAGCGATACCCCGTTCGAATAATTCGATCCCAGCCGGATACCAGGCGCGAATGTCATAAACAACCCAGAAGCTGTGCAAGAATTGTTGGAGCTTAGCGACATCGCGTTGTTCAAGCCAAAAACGCCAGGCCGAACGTACATTCTCAATGTCGACCTCAATTTCCCGCAAGGCGACATGCTGATTATTGCCCTTCAACTGCGGCCAGCGTTCGGCCATGAAGGATGCAAAATAGGTTGCATAGCTAACGGATATCGCATCTAAATCGCCGGAGTGCTCCAACTGCTCCTGTGCGTACTGACGTACCAAATCGTGCATGCCATAACGCTTGGAATCCGGGGAAAAATAGAGCAATGACTTGCTTACCAAAGTTTGAAGCGTACGCAAATTAACCTCGGCTATGCTCTCCGCGGCATTTCGCGTAAAGCCTCCACGAAATATTGATAGTCGCTGGAATGCGGACTGTTGGTCAGCGTTAAGTAGTTCCCATGAACGTCCGATTGCAGCCCGCATACTGGTTTGCCAGCGCGATACACCATGTAATTCTGCTGCCAGAATGTCGAGACTGTGTTCAACTTCATTGGCAATATCCTGGAGCGAAAGCGCATCAACCCAGGTCGCGGCCAGTTCGATGCCAAGCGGAAGGCCATCGACGAGCTGACAAATCCGCTCGATATGTTTATATTCATTGATCTCCACGCGCAGGTTTGGCTCAACCGCCATCGCTCGCTGCATGAAAAGTTCAACCGATTCTGAACGCTGTTGAGAAATGTCGCGCTGACCGCTTAGTGCCATCCCCTCAATCGAATAATTCAGTTCGCCGTACAAATTAAGTCGCTCACGTGAGGTGACCAGAATCTTAACCCCCGAAACGCCTTGCAGTACCTCAGCAATAAGGTTGACACCACGTAGCAGATGCTCGAAATTATCCAGCACAAGCAAAAGCTGTTTGTCTTTCAGATAACCGAGCAGTTGTTCGAGTGGTGTGCGCTGTTGATGAAACTGAACACCGATCTGTTCAGCAATTGCCCAGAAAATCCCCTCTGCCTCACTGATGGGTGCAAGTGGAATAAAATACACGCCATCCTCATAAGATTTCAGCGAGATAGTTGCAACCTTGAGTGCCAGTCGTGTTTTGCCAGATCCGGCGGGACCAGTCAAGGTGAGCAAACGCGATTTTTCAAGCAATCGAATGATATCGAGGATTTCATACTGTCGGCCAACAAACGAAGTAACCTGTTGGGGTAAATTGTTTCGTGGCAAATCCGGGGAATTGGGCGTCATCGTTGGCGGCAAATCCGGCTCGTCTAGCAGTTTTAGCGACCTTGCTCTGGCGGTCGCCTCCGTCCGGCTGCGCACACCGAGTTTGCCAAAGATGCGTTTGTTGTACCACTTGACTGTTGAAAGTGCGAGCGAACAAGCATGCGCGATTTCTTGATTGGAATACCCATGAGCGATTTTGCGAAGGATAGTCGTCTCGCGCTCAGTGAGTGGATCGAACAACGAGGCTTCATCAACGCCCGTGTGTTTCTGATCACCAACCATTGTTATCGCCTAAGATAATTTCTGGAACTATTAACGACTATACTAGACTCATCCCTCACCGTCAACCAATGCACCATACTCATTCCCTACTATAGAAGGGTGACGACCACCCCACGACGCTACTACGCTAAGTGAGATGACTTTCAGTTGGAGGGAGATGTGATTGAAGCATGGGAACACACGATTAACAAAATTCAGTCAAACTGGAAAGGAGCTTTAAATCATGGTTATGGTGCATGACATAGTGCTTGAGGAGCTGCGGGCGCATTTACGCGGCAACCTTATCACGCCAGGTAGTTTAAACTACGATGAAGCCTGTAAGGTTTATAACGCGATGATCAATCGCCGGCCCGCAGCAATCGCCCAATGTGCAGACGTTGGCGATGTCATTCAATGCGTTAACTTTGCGCGAGACGAAGATATTCCCCTCGCGATACGTGGTGGTGGGCATAACGGTGGAGGGCTTGGAACCTGCGACGACGGATTGGTCATAGACCTGTCGCCAATGAAAGGGGTTCGCGTTGATCCCGTGGCCCGGACTGCCCGTGTGGAGGCGGGCTGCACCTGGGGCGATGTGGACCACGCGACTCACGCTTTCGGTCTGGCAACCCCCAGCGGTATCATCTCAACCACAGGTGTCGGTGGTCTCACACTGGGAGGCGGGCTGGGCCATCTGGCACGTACCTGCGGCCTGTCGCTTGACAATGTATTGGAAGTCGATATGGTGCTGGCTGACGGCAGCTTCGTCACCGCCAATAGTCAACAGAATCAAGATCTGTTCTGGGCGGTTCGCGGTGGTGGCGGCAACTTTGGCGTTGTCACTTCGTTTCTCTTCAAATTGCACCCCATCAGCACGGTTTACGCTGGGCCTATGCTGTGGCATCTCGATCAAGCGCCGGAAGTCATGCGCTGGTACCGTGAATACATTACAAACGCCCCCGAAGAGATGAATGGCTGGTTTGCCTTCCTTACGGTTCCACCGGTGGCTCCCTTCCCGGATGATTTACATCTCAAGAAAATGTGTGGGGTAGTCTGGTGCTACACCGGTTCACTGGACAATGCAGACGAAGTCTTCCAACCAATCCGTCAGCAATTTGGTTCGCCAGCCCTGGATTTTGTAGGGCCGATACCGCAACCCGCGTTGCAAAGTATGTTCGATGCGCTCTACCCACCTGGTCATCAATGGTACTGGCGCGCCGACTGGGTGAAAGAGCTGAGTGAAGAAGCGATCGCCATCCATATGAAGTACGCGCCTAAATTACCGACACCCCAGTCAACCATGCATCTCTATCCCATCAGTGGCGCGCCGCAACGGGTTGGTAAGCATGACACAGCATTTAGCTACCGGGATGCCAACTGGGGAATGGTCATTGTGGGTGTCGATCCCGACCCCGCCAATAACGAAGCGATCATTTCATGGACCAAAGATTATTGGGATGAACTGCACCCGTTTTCAGCTGGTGGTGCTTATGTCAATATGATGATGGATGATGAGGGTCAGGAACGCGTTAAAGCCGCTTACCGTGAAAACTATGAACGCCTCACCAAAATTAAGGCCAAATATGACCCGGATAACCTCTTCCGCATTAACCAAAACATAAAACCCCAAACCTGATCACACGCCCCAGGTTTGCTCATAGGGCGATAAACAAAAGCCCTTCCTTGCCGGATGGGCTTCTATTTTTACTACATTTCATAGTAAATTCGGGAGCCGCGGATATGGATCGCTCACTGGCTTGCACGTCTCTTCTCAAACACTGCCCAGAGTGCAGCGTCAATCAGGTGGCACAGCCTGCTTATTTGTATATGCCTTTTCACCACATCGCGCGGCAGATAACCCTCAACGGGCGCGTCGAGGTCGAGTCTGCCTTCACCCGCTAACGACGTAAGCGCCGATTCGGAAACATCTGGTCACACTCGCGACAAAGTAGGGGATGTCTGGGGTGGCAATACCTGCCGGCCCAGATGTTTACACGTTTCATACGCAGACCGTACACCAAGCAAGATGCCATGCGTGTTAGCTTTGCAGCTCTCTGTGTCAATGAGGGCACATAATTTCTGAGGGTTGTCGTTCATTTACGCGACTCCTTCATACGCGATAATTACATCACCGTGATCTTCCACCTTCGCGCCGCGGGGTAGTCCTAGCAGCCAGAACACCGCCATAAAATCGCCGCCCGCAGCAGCAGCGTTCGCGACCGTCGGGATGAATATCCAGGCCAGCGCCCCTACCGGGATCAAAGCCAGCAGCAGCAAGCCCAGCGAGGAGATGACAACAAACGGGGCCAGCGCGTTGACGATCATGGCAGTGCGTGTGTTCAGATAGCCCTCAGCCGCTGCGAAGATTATCGGCCCACGAATGCCTATGTGCGGCGGCGCACCTATGTGGACATAGAACACGCTTGCGTGAACCAGTTCATGCAGCCAAAGCACAGAGGTCACAGCGAATACGACGAGGACGATACTGACGATATCCGGCATGCCGTCGATAGCGATGCTTACCAGCGACTCGACCGTCAGCCCGGCGTCGGGATGGATAGCGTCGGCTGCCAGGAAGAACAGCCCGCCGAAGATTAACGCCCCAAACGCACGCAGGAGGTAGCTCATCAGCACCAGTTGTTTATTATCACGGAAATCGAGGGTCGAGATCTGCGATTGATTTTCAGGTGTGTAGTGGTTTGTCGTCATGATTGTCTCCCCTGTCATTCACTAAAATGGACAAGTGACGGGCGGAGAAACTTTGCAGGTCAATCTCGCCGCCCGTGTAAGTTAGTTAGTGCTGCGCAGTAACACGATGCCAGCCCAGATATACCAGGCGATCATGCCCAGGCCGAAGATAGCACCGACATCGGCCAGCATCGGTACCAGCGTGACAATGCCCGCTGCACCCACCAGTATTCCGGCCAGACTGAGTGATTTCGGCAGTGCCCCGCGCAGCGCCACCCAACTTCCCAGCAGCAGCCATAACCCACCGACGATCTCATTACCGCCGCCCATGCCTTTGCCGACGCTGTCGATGGCCATCCAGACTGTACCTGCCTGGGTCGGATCGTTCGCGTACAGGTCAATGACCGCCGCCGCACCGACATTGGCGACCATACCGCTGGCGATCACCAGGCCGGACCAGATCAGGCCAAGTGCCATTGTGACCTGGGCGATACCGGGTGAGATCGCTTTCAAGCGCGCTGCCAGTGCCAGCGTCAGCACGGCCTGCGCTACCCCGAACAGCACATAGATCACGAGATTCCACACGTAGAAGATGGTCTGGTTATCGCGCAAGAACTCGACCGTTGCAACCGCGTCCAGGTCACCGGTTGTCAGCGGCTCGAAGGTTGTGGCAAATAAGGCGAAACCGAACACGAACGTGAAGGCAGCCAGCAGTCCGGCGAAACCGCCCATTTTTTGCAGGCTGGCGGCCTGATTTTCCGTCCGGGCAAAGGTATTCTTGGTGGTCTGTGCAGTTGCGGTCATGCTTGTTCTCTCCTTGTATGTTTGTTAATCGAATAATGGTTGATATGGCATCCAGCAATTACGCTGCTTGCCGGTAATAAACGATCTGTGAAGCAAACTTGACGATCTCCGCCAGCAGGAAGGCCCCCATCAGCAGGCTGCCCATCTCAAAGGGGGTGAAACCAGCAAACATGCTGGCGAAGGTGGCAAACGTGCCGGCCATCAATACGCGGTAAGCGTTACGCGAAGCCATGTTAGCGATGTCTTTGTCAAGTTTGGATTGTTCTTCGACCCGACCGGCGCCGATGAACAGCACGATTTGCAGGGTGGCTTCTACAACGGCGATGAGGGTGATGGTGATGATCGTCAGGCTCAGTGCACCGTCCGGGACGGCCTGCTCACTGGTCAGTAACGTGAGCAGGTTGGCGATAAAGTAGCTGCCGATTGCCAGGATAACGACCAGGGATACCCCGGCACTCTTGACGCGGAATGGCGCATCGATCTGTTGCTTACGGTGGTTCAAGACATTCTGTGACATGGTTTTCTCCGGCTCGATTCTATTCCTGGCGATTGTTGAAATTCATTAGTGCATTGATGGCATCCACAATTTGGCTCACCGGGGTGCCTTCGATGAACACGTGCGTCGCACCGGCTGCGCGCGCCTGTGCCGCTTCCACCCGATCTGCAACCAACACAATAATCGCAGCAGGGTTCGCAGCAGGAACAGCACTCGAAAGATTGAAGTCTGTCAATATCAATGCAGGGTCCTGTTCGTTCACCGTTCTACGGCTTGTCTCTGCATCGCTTGCCTGGTGGATCACGTCGATCCCAAGTGATTCCAGTAGGGCGTACAGCGCATCACGACGTTCGGTTGATTTGACGGCAATCAGCGCCTTCACAGGCTCGTTCCTCTGGTCTTTCACGTCTTTGTTCCGGTGTTCGTCAATCTGATATAAGGTTAGCCGAGTTGAACCGGCGGCAAATCGGCGAAAGGATGCGCCATGCCCAAGACAAAAAACCGCTCTTTTGAGCGGCTCACGTGAGTCAATAATCCAATTGACTACGACAAATGTCGTATCTGGCTAATCGGCGTCGAGGTCGCTGATGCCTGTCCGCAAGGCGTAGAGTGCCGCCTGGGTACGGTTGGCGAGGTGGAGCTTATCGAGGATATGGCTGACATGGGCGCGTACAGTGCGTTCACTGAGAACGAGAAGCTCTGCGATATGCTGGTTAGAGTGCCCTTGCGCCACCTGCTTTAAGACCTCTACCTCACGTTCAGTAAGCGGCTCTTCAGTAAGAGGTTGGTCCGGCGGCTGGTTCAGTTCCATAATGAGCTTGCGGGCGATAGTCGGGTGCAGGGAGGACTCACCGCGATGCACATCGCGAATTGCCTGGATAAGCTGGCCTGGCGAGGAGTCTTTCAGGATATAGCCTAATGCACCGGCTTTGATCGCCGGAAACACCTTCTCGTCCTCGGCGAAACTGGTCAACACGAGGATACGCGCATCGGATCGTTCGGCTTTGATCTGCTTAATGGTCTCCAACCCATCCTGCCGTGGCATCACCATGTCCAGCAGGATGACATCCGGTTGATGCTGGCGAGCTTTCAACATCGCCTCGATACCATCCTTTGCCTCGTCTACCAGCACCATGCCCACTTCGGTATCGATCAGAGCGCGCAAACCCTGGCGCACGATTGCATGGTCATCCGCAATCAGAATACGTAATGTCTCACCAGCCAAAATAAGTTCCTCTCGATCAATTCGTACTGTGGTCAAAGGTGACCAGCACCTGGGTCCCGTTTCCGTCGGCGGACGTGATCGCCAGCGATGCGCCGATACCTTCACACCGCTCGTGGATACTGCGAAGCCCTATACCGCCGCCCGATGCCACAAGCTGCGGGTCGAAGCCACAACCATCATCCTCAACACACAGCTGGACTTGATTGGCGTCAATCACAATCCGAACTGTGACGGCACTGGCGTTGGCATGTTTCAGTGTGTTATTCAGGGCTTCCTGGACGATACGGTATAACGCTTCTTCTACCGCCGGCGCGAGTTCAACGATGTCGTTCACCAGAAGTTGAGTCTCGACCCCGGCACGCCCTTCGACAGCATCCAATCGCTGCTGCACCGCACCGACCAGTCCGACGTCCTCCAGCGCGACCGGGCGCAGTTCATACACAAGCAGACGCATTTCCTTCAACGCTTGCTGCGCTGTTTCGCCCACCTGCCCCAGATAACCCGTTGCTCGTACAATATCCCCGCTGTCGACAAGCCGCTGACTGGCTTCCGCGAACAGGGTCAGGCTGTAAAGTGACTGTGTCACCGAGTCGTGCAGATCTCGTGCCAGCCGGTTGCGCTCCTCAAGAATGGCTTTTTCCGCCGCTTGCTGGCGCAGGATATCATTCTCGCTGATCTGACTTTCCAGGTCGCTGTTGGTTCGAACCAGCTGATCGGCTTGCTGACGCAGTTCGGCCATAACGCTCTCAATCCGTTCCGACTGTTCAACGACAACCTGCTCCTGAACGCCAACCAACTGTCGCAGGCTTCCTGTTTCAGAACGCAGGTGAACCAGCGCCTTTTCCTGCTTTACGAACGGGGTCGTCCCGGAGCCGGCAAAGACAGCCGAGTCATCAAAAGGCAGGATCGCTAGTTTGACATTAAACGCCAGCGTCTTGAAATAATCCACAATGTCGCGCGGAATAGCGGCGCGGGTGAAAATCACAACCGAGAAAATCTGGCTGCTGGGTAACATCCCGAAAAAGCCAATGATGGAACGTATACCGTAGGGAACAACGAACCCTTCTTGGTCGGGGACATACTGACTGTCAAGGGCATCCGGCACATGAAAGACGTTATAACTGTGCTGCTCTAACTCAGCAATTAATGCCGGATCAGGCGTAACGGAGCGATCCAGTACAACGCCGAACGTCTCGGCAAACTGCATATACATCGGATTGGCATCGAGGATTTCAGGTATCAGTGGCAAGTTCTTATAGTAGTTTGATTTATGGCGATCATTCCAGTCAGCTTCGATGCCAACCGTCGTCAGCAGCGTTTGACAACGCAGCCCAGTATCTTCTGGTACTCTACCCAGCAGCTTCTGAGCATGACGCTGGTTGTCTTCATCAAGTTCACCGTAAGGTATGGTGATGAAAAAGCGCGTCAGCACGCAGACTTTTGCACCGCTCGCATCTGTCAGGTGGTCATGAAGATAACGCACGATACGATTGGCGGTTTCTTCCATGCTATTGGTATCAACGCCAAGCTCGCGCAGCGCTGCACCGCACTGCGTCATATCCTTCAGACTGAAGTTAGTGACATCAAACACGAAATCCTCAACCGATGCTATTCTTTGTTCGCAGACAGATTATAGCCGCCGATGGTCGTTGAGTGAAATGTAAATTACATGCTTGTTGCCTCTTGTAGCCAAATCGGTAAAATTACGCTATGTCAACCCAAGTTCTCGCCACAAAGCTATATATGCCTACGCCACGTCCCGGTATGGTATTGCGCCCTCACCTGATCGAACGGCTCAATGCGGGCCTGCAAGGCAAACTCACGCTGATCTCTGCGCCTGCCGGTTTTGGCAAGACAACGCTGACAGCCGAGTGGATCAGCGGCGGCGATCATCCTGCGGCGTGGCTTTCGCTCGATGAACGTGATAGCGACCCGGTGCGCTTCCTGACCTACATCGTCACCGCACTGAAAACCATTGAACCGCTTTCAGGGACGGACATCCTGAACTTACTTGAATCGCCGCAGCCACCCCCTCTTGATGCGCTGCTAATTCCCCTGCTAAACGACATCACGACAATGGCAAATGATTTTGTGCTTGTCCTGGATGATTATCATGTGCTCGAGAGCCAGGAGATCGATTCAGGCCTGGCATTCCTGATCGACAACCAGCCGCCGCAGATGCATATCGTCATCACTACCCGAGAAGATCCACGCCTACCGGTAGCGCGTTTACGGGCGCGCAGCCAATTGACCGAACTCCGCGCCGCCGATTTGCGCTTCACACCGGAGGAAGCAGCAGAATTTCTAAACAACGCGATGGGGTTATCTCTGTCGCCAGAGGACATCATCGCACTTGAGCAGCGTACAGAAGGTTGGATCGCGGGTTTACAGCTTGCAGCCATTTCGATGCAGGGGCAGAAGGATGTCGGCCAGTTCATCCAATCATTTACGGGCAGTCATCGGTTCATCGTGGATTATCTTGTAGAGGAAGTCCTGAATCATCAGCCGGACTCTGTTCGGGATTTTTTGTTCCAGACGTCGATACTGGATCGCCTGAGTGCCTCGCTGTGTGACGCGGTGACAGGCCGGGCTGACGGGCACGTGATGATTGAGCAGTTGGAGCGCAGCAATATGCTCATCGTGCCGTTGGATGACCAACGTCAATGGTACCGCTATCACCATCTGTTTGCGGAGGTTTTGCAGACCTATGCCCGGAAAGATCAACCCGACCAGGTATCCTATGGGCAGCGGCGGGCGTGCGAATGGTTTGAGCAAAACGGGTTCAGATCTGAAGCAATCCACCATGCTTTGGCAGCTAAGGATCTTGCGCGTGCTGCCGATCTTGTCGAGCTATCGTGGCCGGTCATCCCACAGGGAATCCAGCCGACAGTATGGCTGGGATGGGTAAAGGCACTACCTGACGATTTAGTTCGGGTTCGCCCTGTCCTCAGTGCTGGTTATGCCTGGACGCTACTGGACAATGGGGAGCTGGACGCCGCCGAGACACGTCTGCGCGATGTCGAATGGTGGCTCGATGCTTCAGAGTCTGCGAGTGGTCAATCACCAGCCAGACCAAATGACATGATCGTGGCCAATGAAACGCAGTTTCGATGTCTAACTGCTACCACAGCCAGCGCCCGTGCCTATCTTGCACTGTCACTGGGCGATGTGCCCGGCACTGTCAGACACGCTCAACGCGCATTGGATCACCTGCCTGAAGACGATCATTATTGGCGCGGAACAACGGCGTTATTCCTGGGTATGGCACATTGGGCTAACGGCGAACTGGAACCTGCTTACAAATCAATAAGCCTGAGCATCGCCAGCCAGCGCAAGGCCAACAATCACTATTTTCAAGTCTTCGGAACCGTCATCCTGGCTGATATCAACATCGCACAGGGTCGTCTGCGCAAAGCGCTCAGCAACTATGAAAGAGCACTACAGCTTATAAGCGACCCCGTAAGCGTGGATAGCGAAGGTGGAGGCGAACCGAACATCCACGCGACGCAGGAAACCGTCAATCTGTATGTCGGCCTGGGCAATCTGTATCGTGAATGGGGCGACCTGGAAACCGCGGCGCAATACCTGTCGGATGGTCAGGAAGCCAGTGAACGCATCTTGATGCCGGGCAGTGAATATCGTCTGAATACGGCAATGGCTCAGATCAAAGCGGCACATGGTGACTGGGATGAAGCACTTGAATGGCTTCAAGAGGCGGAGCGCCTGTATCGACCCGGTGCAATCCCCGAACTGCGTCCTCTACCGGCCCTCAAAGCAAAGCTATGGATTCGGCAAGGCCGGATCGCAGAAGCACTTGATTGGGTCCGTGAGCAAAGCTTATCTGCGGACGATGAGATCAGCTTTTTGCATGAGTTCGATTACCTGACCTTAGCCAGAGTGATTCTCGCGCAATATGAACTTGAGCCAGAAGCGCCTCTAATCCAGGCAGCGCTGGCACTGCTTGATCGTCTCCTGGTTGCAGCACAAGAAACAGGACGTATGGGCAGCGTCATCGAAATCCTGATCCTGCAAGCACTTGCTCATCAGGCAAAAGGTGACCAACCCAATGCCATTGCAACGATCCAACGCGCTCTGGCACTGGCTGAACCGGAAGCTTATATTGGGGTCTTCGCCGATGAAGGCCAATCCATGCGCACTTTGTTGGCCGCAACCCTGGCACAAGCGGCGTCCCCCGCCTATGTTGCGCGCCTGATTCAAGCCATCGATTTGCAGGGTGAGGATACGTCCACCCCCCCTGATCCCAATCAGTTGTTGATTGAACCGCTCAGCGACCGCGAACTTGAAGTGCTGGACCTGCTGGCAAATGGCCAGTCTAATCAAGCCATCGCCGATGAACTGGTAATTGCCGTCAGCACTGTTAAGAAGCATGTCAACAACATTTTCGGCAAGTTAGGCGTTGCTAACCGGACCCAGGCCGTTAACCGTGCCCGCGATTTGACTATCCTTCAATAGTACCTCTCCTGCTAAATACACCCTCCAATAGAACTTTCGGTTGCCTACAAACCAAGCCCAATTCCTTAGACTGTTGATGTAATAGATTGGTATACGTCTGACCAGATGCATACCACACCGGAAAGTCAGGTCTAAGGTATGACCAACCAACAAAATCCCGAAAAGCAGCCAGTTCAAGCGCCGATCTATCAGATCAGGGTTGAAGGACATCTGGGCAGTCAGTGGGAAGAAGCATTTGATGGACTAACCGTCACTCAGGAAGACAGCGGCACAACACTGCTGACCGGACCAGTCATCGACCAAGCAGCACTGCATGGTTTTTTACGGCGCATCCGCGATTTAGGTATGACCATTGTTTCGGTCGTTCGTCTGGAATCGAATCCGACGGATGAGTCGAATGACTGACCAGGCACAACCAGTACCCCTCACCACGACTAAACGCTGAGAGGATCTTATGTTGTCGAAACGCTTAACGCCCACTAGCCGAGATGCTCGTCATACACATCAGGCAAATCGATTCCCTGCCTTGTCACACTGGATACAGCAGTTGCCTATCTGGGTGTGGGCTGTCTACCTTGTGATACTGGGCCTGCTGATTGTCGTCTTCAATGCGCTGGCCTGGTTCGCTGGCCTGGTCCCTGTGGGCACGTTCGACCTCTATCGATCGTCAATTCCCTGCTATCCCATCGGCTCCATGATGCTGATGGTGTATCTCAATCGTGTTGCACGGCGTGCGCTGGCAAATTTTCGCCCAGCGCTGGCGATCAGTAACCGTGATTACAGCGACCTTGAGCATCAGCTTACCACCATGCCTCGGCGTGGTATTCAGATTACGCTGCTGCTCTCATTTGGGTTGGTTGCCGTCTACCTGGCAAATACGCCCTACATCCTGATTTTGATCCAGCAATCGCCGCTGATCGCGATGATTGAGGGCGCATTCTATACCTTTGCATTTGCGCTCATGGGTGTTTACTTCTACCACACGCTATGGCAGCTCTGGATGGTAAACCGTATTCACGCCATGCTCACCGATATTGATCTGTTCAATCGCGCCCCATTGTATGCATTTTCTCGCTTATCCTCGCGAACAGGCATCAGTCTACTGTTGATGAACTTTTTTGGAATCGTAACAGACCCGGCCACGTTCTCCAATGTCGCGCTCATCAACGTGACCGTCATGGCTTTTGTGCTCGCCGTATTGAGCTTCTTGCTACCTTTACAGGGTATAAGTCGTCGCATTATTGCCGAGAAACGCCGCTTGCTTCAGGCTATCAACCAACATTTCGGAGCGCTCGTACACGAAATGTACGCAGCCGATGACTCCCTGGCGACGAACGATGCCCCACAAAACGCGCAACTGCTGCATAGCGTCGCAACAACCCGCAGCATTGTCGAAAGCATCCCGACTCTGCCATGGGAAAGGGGTACATTGATTGGTTTTGCATTGGCCTTTCTATTGACCTTCATGGGCCGCGTCCTGATTGCTGTGATCGCATCACTGTTCATTTAGACATGGATGAATCGGGGAATTGGCAACCAGCTTTAGAACCTAAATACACCCTGTTATAGAACCTTCGGTTGTCTACAAAACGAACCCGCTTCTTTAGACTAATTACTGTAATCAATGACTGTCCGACAAAGCCAATATCAGGAGGGGAAACAACCATGTCCATACTCATCACCTACGCCAGCTGCAGCGGTTCAACAGCCGAAATCGCAGAAGCAATTGGTGAGACACTCAGCCAGCAGGGTATCCCAGTAGATGTCCGACCGATGACAGCAGTTACCGACGTGACACCCTATCAGGCGATTATCGCTGGCAGCGCGGTTCGCCAGGAAAAATGGCTGCCAGAAGCGATGCAGTTCCTTGAAGCCCACCAGCAGGTCCTGGCTCAGAAACCGGTGGCAACCTTTCTGGCAGGTATGGCAATGGCGACCAAGAACCCGGCCCGCTACCAGAAAGCATTACAGTCGGCCTCCGGTTGGATGGCCCCGGCCCGCCAACTCGTCCATCCCGTAAGTGAAGGTTATTTTGCCGGGGTGCTTGATCTCAAAAAGATCAAAGAGCTGCATTTTCGTATTGTCCTGGGGTCGATGGTAAGGCTTGGGCTGTTTCCTGAAGGTGACCACCGCGATTGGGAAGCAATCCGCGAATGGGCAAGTGCGCTACCAACGCAGTTTACCACTGAGACAGCGACCGAGTTTTCCGGGTCGGCTCCCCTGGCGTAGACGATTGAAGGCATTAAGGAAAAGGAGACAACCATGATGCCACAGACTGAGCTTATGAAACGTACGGGCTGCCTGACACGGGTCGGGCAGATGGCACTCATCATCGCTATTGTGGTCAGTGTAGCCCTGCTTGCTGGCGCGTTTTATCAGCAATCGGCAATGGCGCGCGACCGTTCAACCTATGTATCCGATAATGATCTGGTAGCGGTAAATGGCATTGAAATGCACCTCCGCTGTACAGGCGAAGGCAGCCCCACAGTCGTCTTTGAATCCGGTGCAGGGACGCCTTCTCTCAACTGGTGGGAAATACAGGAAGCGGTTTCGCAGGATGTCCGGGCCTGCGTCTATGACCGCCAGAATATCGGATGGAGTGCGTACACAGGTGCTACGCCAACATCTGAACTTACAGCGAATACCCTGCACACCCTGCTGACGAACGCCGGGGAATCCGCGCCCTATATCCTGGTGGGCCATTCGCTGGGCGGCGTCTATGTGCGCGCATACACCGCACAATACCATGAGGATATTGTTGGGATGGTGCTGATCGACTCTTCCCATGAACAGCAACAAGCACGAATGCCGCAAGCGTATGCAACCTGGGCAGGTGCTGAACAGCCCATTCTCAACCTGTGTCGCCTATTGGCACCAACGGGCGTCCTGCGCATCCTGAATGTGGGTGCAGAAAGTACCCAGTTCACGGCGGATGCACCGGTCTATGACGAGGAAATTGCGATCTTCAATCAGTCGCACTTCTGTGCCGGTGTCCGGGCAGACCTGGCGGGCATCACGAACCTGAATGCAGCAACCGGTCCCGATTCGCTGGGTGAGCTGCCGCTGGTAGTGCTCACGGCGGGCGCTCAACAGGCGGACAATCTGGAGGCTTTCCCGGCAGATTTCTCACTGGAAATGTTGCAGCAGGCAGACCGTATGTGGCTCGAGCTGCAAGAGGAACTTGCCGCGCTATCGAACAATAGTGAGTGGATCGTGGTGGAAGACGTGACCCACTACATCCACCTGGACCAACCACAAGTGGTCATCAGCGCAATCCGTAACATCCTGACCCAAGTCACTGTCAGCTAATCAACGATCAATCAGCTATAAGGAGCAATCATCATGATCGATAACATCTTTCCCATCGTACTCGTCAGCGCAACCCTGTTGGTATCACTCGTTGCAGGATTTCTCTTCGCCTTTGCTATTGTTGCCATGCCGGGGCTGAAGAAGCTGAGCGATGCAGAGTTCATCCGCGCCTTTCAGGGCATGGACGGCATCATCCAGAACAATCATCCGTTGTTTATGCTGGTCTGGATGGGCTCGGTGCTGTTCCTCATCGCTGCGGCAATCATCGGTTTCACACACCTGGACTCTCTTCCACGCAATCTGCTGTCGGCAGCAGCCGTACTCTACATTGTCGGTGTGCAAGCGCCCACAATTGTAATCAACATTCCGCGCAACAATGCCATCCAGACCGTAAATGCCGACACGCTGAACGCAACAGCACTGCAACAGGCTCGCATCGAGTTTGAAGGTGGGTGGAACCGCGCGAATCAATTCCGTACTGTGATGTCCATCACTGTGACTGCTATTCTGTTGGGGCTCGTCCTCTGGCTGTGAGCCGCATCAGTGTCGTCAAGGTAATGGGTTCTGAGGTAGAAACTGTACTTCAGAACCATACTTTTACTGCCAGCAATCCTTCCACTACGATAACCTTGTCTGCAAGACAAGTATCCAGACATCACTAAAGGCTTAAGACTCCAGAAAGGAAAGAAATGATGACCGACACCACTCACCAGATGCAGGTCCTCATCGACAAAGAGAGTCGCAAAACCAATACCCACAGTGTCTTACTCGCTGTGCAATCTGACGATGGACGCGTGAACTTCCAGGGCGCGGCAGGCGATGCGTCGCCTGATAGTGCCTACTTCATCGCCAGCATCACGAAGATGTTTACCGCCAGCGTTGTGATGCAACTGGTTGACGAGGGTCGACTTGATCTGGATGCTCAGATTCAAGCGTATCTACCACAGCTTCAACTCGACGGTATACATACCTACAAGGGCGTTGACTACAGTAAACAACTCAAGGTCTATCAGTTGCTTCATCAAACGTCCGGACTGGCAGATTACTACGAAAACGGACTCGTCGAAGACCTCAAGCATAACCGTGATCGTGCTTACAACATCAGCGATGTATTGAACATGGTACGCGCCATGCAACCAAGCAACGTACCCGATAGTGGCAAGTCGTATTATTCGGACACCAATTATCAACTGCTGGGAGCGATTATCGAATCAGTCACAGAACATCCCCTGGCACAGGTATTTCAATCGCGCATTTTTGAGCCGTTGCAGCTGGGTCAAACCTATGTTTTTGACCACAAGGCACAACGTGGCCAACCGCTACCGCTGTACCACAAGAGTCAACGTCTGGATGTGCCGCTCGCGCTGTCCAGCATGGCACCAGATGGTGGCATCGTATCGAATTTGACGGACAGTCTGACATTCCTGAAAGCCTATTTCGCTGGCCAGCTATTTGATGCCAGCCACTTCGAGCGAATGTACCAATGGAATGCGCTATTCTTCCCGATACAGTACGGCTACGGGCTGATGCGATTCAAGCTACCAGGCTGGATGACACCCTTCCGGCAGACGCCGCAACTGATCGGCCATTCTGGCTCCAGTGGATCGTTCGCGTTCTATGCGCCCAACGAAAAGCTGTACATGGCCGGGACATTCAACCAAATTGATAAACCTTCACGCCCGTTCAATTTCATGTTGAAAGTGGCAGCAACGGCACGAGCTTAAACCCAACGTGACGCTCTATGATATTGTGTCCTGACGTTCGTGCCCCAGCACGTCTGAGCGAAGTCCAAACAGTTGATCCTGTTTATGAACTTAGCCAATGTACCCGGGTGTCTCTATTGGGGTTCGTAACCTGTGTGAGCGTCGGCTATACTTGGCTGATGTCAACTCAAATCCTCGCCACCAAACTCTATAAACCTGTACTACGCCCTGGTTCGATACTGCGCCCCAGGCTGATCAACCGGTTGCATGCCGGTTTGCACGGGAAATTGACGCTCATCTCCGCGCCTGCCGGCTTCGGCAAGACAACGCTGGTTGCCGAATGGATCAGCAATGGCGATCATGCGACCGCCTGGCTTTCCCTGGATGAGAGTGACAGCGACCCGGTCCGTTTCCTGACCTACTTTGTCGCGGCTTTGGAGACCATTGCGCCCCAGATCGGCGCAGATATCATGAATCCGCTCAGGTCGCCGCAGCCGCCGCCTATCGACTCACTGCTCACACCGATCCTGAATGCGCTTGCGACAATACCGGATAACTTTGTGCTCGTATTGGATGACTATCATGTGCTGGACAACACAGAGATTGACTCCGTCCTGAGCTTTCTGATCGACAATCAGCCCCCACAGATGCACCTGGTCATTACCACGCGCGAGGACCCCTCACTGCCGCTGGCGCGCTTTCGCGTGAGGGGGCAGCTGACGGAACTCCGCGCCGCTGATCTGCGCTTTACATCGGACGAAGCATCTGAGTTTCTAAATAGCGCGATGGGGTTAAACCTGTCTTCTGATGATGTCGCCGCATTGGAGCAGCGCACTGAAGGCTGGATTGCCGGTTTGCAGTTGGCCGCGATTTCGATGCAGGGGACACAGGATGCCAGCGCCTTCATCCAGTCGTTCACCGGCAGCCATCGCTTTGTGCTGGATTACCTGATCGAAGAAGTTCTGAATCATCAGCCACCCTACATCCATGATTTTCTGCTGAAGACCGCCATTCTGGAGCAGCTTAGCAGCTCATTGTGCGATGCGATCCTGCAAGATGCCAGCCATTCGGGCGTAGACACGCTCGAAAGTATTCAGCAGGCGAATCTGTTTCTGATGCCGCTGGATAATGAGCGCCGATGGTATCGCTATCATCATCTGTTCGGCGATTTGCTCCGAAAACGCTTACATGAATCGCCCGACATAGATGTAAAAATCCTCCACAGCCGTGCCAGCGCCTGGTATGAAGCCAATGGGTTCGAGATAGAGGCCTTTCACCATGCGGCAGCGGCAGATGATGTCGAACGTACAGCGCGGCTGATCGAGGGAAATGGCACGCCCCTGTACCTGCGTGGTGGTGTCGCACCGATTTTGCGCTGGTTTGCCTCGCTTCCGCGATCTGCATTCGATGAAAAGCCTTCGTTATGGGTGACCTATGCGGTCGCATCAACCGTTGCCGGGCAGCAGATTAGTCATATTGAAGATCGCTTGCAAGCGGCAGAAGTCGCGCTGCAAGATAATCCACATGATGCCAGAAACCGTGAATTGCTTGGGCAAATCGCCGCTGTTCGCAGCATGCTGGCTGTTCCGTACGGTGACATTGAAACGATGTTGGCGCAGTCGAACCTTGCGCTGGAACTGCTCCCGGCCAGCAGTCTCTCGATGCGCTTGTTCGCATTGTGGACAAATGGCATGGCACACCAGCAAAGTGGTGATGGCGAGACAGCCCGGCAACTTTACGCGGAAATCGTCTCCATCGGCGAAGCGGCAGGCAACACCATGATGATCCTGGCCGTTCTGACTAATCTTGGGCAGCTTCAGGAAGAGGACAATCAGCTTCATCAAGCGCAGGTGTCGTATCAGCGCGTGCTGGCACTCGTTGGTGAACCACCCTGGCCTATGGCCTGCGAAGCCTATCTGGGTCTCGCCCGTATTCACTACGCCTGGAATGATCTGGAGCAGGCCGAATTGTTCGGGCAACAGGGATATGAATTGGGACGCCAGATTGAAAATGTGAACACCCCCATCAAGTCCGGCATCTTACTGGCGCGTGTGCGCATCGCGTGTGGTGACCTGAACGGCGCAGCGTCCATACTGGCGGAGAGTGAGCGGCTCGTCGAGCAGCGCGGGTTTACGGACAAAATAGCGGAGATCCGTGCAGAACAGGCTCGTATCGAGCAATTCTCGACACATGACAATTCAACGCCGGCATCTCAGCCTCTTGTCGAGCCATTGAGTGACCGTGAGTTAGAAGTGCTGCGGTTGGTCGCCGACGGGTTTTCTAATCGCGAAATCGGTGAACAGTTATTCCTGGCGCTGGATACAGTCAAAGGCCATAATCGCCGTATTTATGCCAAGTTAGGCGTACAGCGCCGGACTGAGGCAGTCGCCCGCGCCCAGGAGCTGGGTCTGCTCTAACCCCACTAAATAACACCCTCGAACAACACCAAAGTGTCTACACGCTAACACCCTTCTCGGCGTATGCTTGTCTCAACTTGATAGAGATGAACAAGCCCAGAAGGAAACACGATGGCAGACACACAAAACCAACCAGAACCAATCATTTATCACATCCGGTTGCAAGGTCATCTGGACAGCGGATGGGGTGATTGGTTCGGCGGTGTGACCGTCACATTCAACGACGACGGCACGACCCTGCTCATCGGCGAGGCAATTGATCAGGCGGCACTACACGGCCTGCTCAAGAAAGTGCGTGATTTGGGTCTGCCGTTGATCTCAGTCAATCGCGTGAATCCCGGCACGGGCGACACGCCCACTGTCGAATCGTAAACAGTTGAATTCAATCTAAGAGAAAAAGGGGCAAAACAATGAACAGCACGATGAAAGCAGTTATGTACACCCAATACGGATCAGCGGACGTGCTTCAACTCAACGACGTTGAAAAACCGACCCCCGCCGATAACGAGATTCTCATCAAAATTCACGCGACCACGGTTGCTTCAACCGACGCCATCTTTCGGGCGGGCAGCGACTTTATGGCAAGAATGTTCACCGGTCTCAGGAAGCCCAAACCCACAATCCCAGGCGGTTCATTCGCCGGGGAAATCGAGGCGGTCGGCAAGGACGTCACGCGCTTTCAAGTCGGCGATCAGGTTTTCGGAACAGCTGACCCCAGTACCGGCGCTCATGCAGAGTATCTCAACCTGCCGGAAGATCGGGCCATCGCCCTCAAACCGGAGCACATGACGTATGAAGAAGCGGTGGCGATTCATCCTGGCGCTCTGACCGCTTTGCCCAACCTGCAAGGGGCCGCTAATCTTCAGGCCGGGCAGAAAATCCTGATCATTGGCGCATCGGGCAGTATTGGGTCGAGTGCGGTCCAGCTTGCGAAGCACTTCGGGGCAGAGGTCACTGGTGTATGCAGCACGGCGAATGTGGATCTGGTCAAATCGCTGGGCGCCGATAAGGTCATTGATTACAAGAAAGAAGACTACACACACAGTGGGGAGACCTACGACGTCGTGTTCGATACCGTCGGTAAGAGCTCGTTCTGGCAGGCCAGACGCGTCCTCAAGGCAGGCGGGCTCTATCTGACGACGATCATTTCGCCGGCCATTCTTCCCCTGATGCTATGGACTTCGAAGTTCGGCAGCAAAAAGGCAAAGATTGTCTTTGCAGGCTTACGGCCAGCCAGTGAAAAGAACGGTTATCTGGGCCTGATGCTGGAACTGATTGAAGCGGGACGCTTCAAACCGGTTATTGATCGCCACTACCCGCTGGAACAGATCGCCGAGGCACACCGCTATGTCGAGAAGGGACACAAAAAAGGCAATGTGGTCATCACGGTGGCGTAATCATTATAGCTGATCGTCCATGAGTTCTCGTTTAGCCTTTCCACCGAAAAACTGACACAAGCGCAATACCCTCACCAATAATGAGGGTATTGCCAACACAGCAACCGCTTATTTTTCTAAGGAGCATTCTGATGCGTTTCCGTACCACATTGATCTCGACGCTGATCCTGGCAACGCTGCTGCCGGGCGTAATCGCTACCGCCCAGGACAACCCACAGGCCTTCCCACCAGACATCGCTGCGGAGATACAGGCGGAAATGGATGATCTGACCGCCAACGGATTCCCACCTGGCATGGTCGTGTGGATTGACGCACCGGAGTACCAGTTCGCCGGAGCCAGTGGTTTCGCAAATCTCATGGACCAAATGTCGATGCCGCCGGAGGGTGCGTTTAGGATCGGCAGTATCACCAAGATGTTCACGGCGACGGTCATCCTTCAACTGGCGGAGGACGGCACGCTGACCCTCGATGATCCGCTGGCGCTTTGGCTGCCGGAAGTTGCCGATCAACTGCCTTATGGTGACCAGATTACGCTGCACCACCTGCTATCACATACCTCCGGCGTGTTTCATTATGTCGAAAACGAAGCCTACTACGCAGACATCTTCACGGAGGTTCAGGTTGATGAAACGACAGGCGCTGTAACGCTGGATTGCGCCCAACGCGACCCTAACGTCACGCTCGCCCGCTATGTCTATGATCAGGACGCCCTCTTTGAACCGGGAGCAGGTTGGTATTACAGCAACACCAACTACACACTGCTCGGTATGGTGATTGAAGCAGCAGCTAACATGCCGTTGGCAGCAACCTATCGCACGCAGATTTATGAGCCGTTAGGCATGCAATCAACCTTCCTGGATTGCTACGAAGATGCAGTGATTGATGTTGTGCATGGCTATTCAGCATTTGGGGATACTATGAGCGATGTCACTGAACTGCATGAATCTGTCGGGTGGGCAGCGGGCGGCCTGGTTTCAACCGCGCCAGATCTGATTGCGTTCGCACGCGGGTTGTTCAGTGGCGCACTGTTTGACGATCCAGAGTCGCTGGTGACGATGACGTCACCAACTCCCGGTGGCCCCTATGGTCTGGGCATGTTCATTCAAGAAGATTATTTGGGGCATTCGGGTGCGATTGCTGGTTTTCGATCTGTGCTCCATTATGCGCCTGAGTTCGATATGGTCGTAGTCGTGCTCTACAACATCGATTCCGCCGATCCTGAACAGAGTCTGGCAGAGCTGCTAAATCCGGCGCTCACGTTGCTCAGCGCGGAGGAATGAATTGGACTTCATGACTATCACCTTGTTAGATGTCACATGGAGAATCCGCTAAAGTCGGAAGATTCATCAAGCATCCTCAATCGGATTGTGTCGTGGCTTCGACCCTCCATTGATCCCACCGTAGCCAAGAATTAAAAATCCTCTTGAAATAAGAGGATTTACTCATTTGGGAGTAACGGGATTCGACCGCTCTCCAGGTGCATAATTTGGCTTAGAAAGCCCGATCAAAGCCAGGGTGTTCTTGTAGACTACCAATTTATCAACATCTGTCGCTTTGACATCGTGTGTAGAGAACAAGGTTTCGTTAACCAAGCATTTCTACAAGTTCAAAATCGCTCTACCACGTTCAATATCAAGTGATTTGAGATATCTGATAAAGAAAAGCTGGCTGCCCTTATCCTTGAAATGCGGGCGGAGGGGATGATCTACCGGGAAAGTCGGTACTGCATTAGGGATTCATTGAGCATGGGTGGGGCAGATCATCAAAACCAGACACAACAATCTCTCGACCTAGAACAGGCTATTGAACATTTTTTCACAGGCAGCGTGATACCACATGATAAAAATAATCGAATTGGCGTGATTTATTGGAGGACACGTCCTGATGCGCTATTCTCGGCATATCGGCATATTGGAAGCGCAGCAATGAGTACAGAAATCACCCTGCAGTTACTCAGCAATGTTCCGAAAGTCACTTTCAATGCTAAAGACATACGTATTCCCGACTCTTCGCTGGACCTGTTTATCTATTTGGCCGTGGAGAATCAGGCCAGCCACGACCGGGATGTGCTGACACGCCGACTCTATGAAACGACGGCAGCCAGAGGTAGGCTCCGGCAGACCGCGTTGGGTAATTTGACTAAGGACATCAAAGATCGCTGTATTCGGCAATCACCGCCGCATCTGGTTAACTACGATGGCTCTCGCGTGACCGTAGATGCCCATGATTTTGTTCGCCTTGCACAGGCCGTAGACGGAAGCAATGGGCGAACACCAGGTAGCCAGGCCTATCCACAGTGGATTGCAGCGTATAGGCTCTATCAGAATCACTTCCTTGAAGATTATCAGCCAACATTGTATGGCTTGGTGCCCTGGATTGAAGAGCAGCGGCGCAAGCTGCGTGAGTTATTTCATAGACTGTTAGAAAAACTGGTCCAGTACGAGATTACTGAAGAACTCTACGTCGAAGCACGGATTCACGCCGAGCGCTGGCACCAGAGCCTGCCCGATAGCGAACTACCCCTACAGTATCTGATCTGGCTGGCTGCCAATATGGGCGAACACCTAGATGCCATAAGACACCTGAAAAGCCTGGAAGAGCTAGAGTCGACAGAACCACGCGTAATCGGTTACAGCCATGGCGAGTGGCGTCGTCTTTTGGATCGCAGTATCTTGCCAGATAAAACAGCTCTGAATCTCAGAGCATCTGCCCGTGTCGATGTCGCTGAACTCCTGGACCGGGCTTCCAGACGTTTAACAGGGCGTGAGAAGGCGCTTGAGGATGTCTTTGAAGCTCTATTCGTGGATCAAGAGCACCGCCTGTTAACCATCACAGGTGATCGCGGCATTGGCAAGTCCGTGCTGGCCAGAGCTGTAGCCGAAGCATGTGAACAAGCTGGATTGCTCACCAGGGCGATCCTTGTGAGTGTGACTGCCGAAACTGATCTTGATCAAGTGCTAAGCGCGATTGCATTACAGTTGGGCAAAGCCAACTGGCTGGAGTTGAACTACCGGAGTAAGTATATAAATATCGCCGCCTGGTTTGAAAAAGAACCGGCATTACTGGTGATAGATCAACAGGAAGCAGGCGACGTATTCCAGGAAGACTTTATAGCGCGCATCAAGCAGCTCAGCGTACAAGTGCCGATTATAGTCTGTGCCCCTAAGGCCTGGGACGGCGTATACGACATCACGCTGGAGCCACTGGAATCGACGGCGATATTCCGCCTGTTCGAGTCTCATGCGCATCAAACACTGGAACTGATGACAAACCGTGATGCTTTAAAGAATATAACCGGCGGTTCACCGCTGGCGCTGAAGCTATTTGTCAATACGATGTGCAGCGTGAACCTGAGCCTGGGTGACGCCCTGGCCCAAGTAGCCAGCCTGCAAAATGAAGCTCGCGAGACGCTAGACATGCTACGACACGGTGACATTCTACTGTGGTGTTGGCGTCTCCTCGATGAACCTGCGCGTCGAATTCTTGCTTCGTTGATGGACTTTGACTTATTGGAAGGCCCCAGTCTCGCTGACCTAAGGCACTTGCATAATGATCTCCCGGACTCGGTGGTTGACGATCGGGTCCAGCAATTGGCCGACATGAGCCTGGTGGAATCCAAAGGCCCTTTGTATGAAGGAGCTTCCCTAACATGGCACTCTCTGGTGCATGAATTTCTGTGGCAGATCGATGCCCTCGCTGGTGCTACAGAAAATCCACATTTCAAATCTCAGACGCGTACGCGCTTTCGGGATCTGCACTTCAACCACCTGGAACACTCCATCAATGACTATTCCAGGTTGGCTGAGAGGCAACGCAATGTAATCCATGCCTTCGAGATTAGCCTGGGCCAAGGCCATGCCGCAGAAAGCTTGGCTCTAATCAATCATTTTGTTCCCTATCTCATCCGGCGGGGGCTCTATCCTGTGGCGCGGCGACTGTCGGATGGTATGCTGGCACAACTACAGGGCAATGTAAACCCCGGCTACATCCAGCTGCTGCTGAACATGGCCAAGCTGGACATCAAACAGGGAGAACTTCAAATAGCGGAAAAACGTCTCGACAATGCCCTGGCACTTACAGATCATCACAATGATGCTTTGTTGCAGGGTGAAATCTTCCAGCAGTTGGGCATTGTCGCGAAGATGCAGAATCAGATCGAGCGATCCATCACCTGCCACGAAAGGGCCTTGAGCCTTGCCCAGCATCATGAACAATCTGAACTACAAGCATCCATCCTGGCAAACTTGGCCGTGACCCGCATGGAAAAGGGCGAATATACTTTGGCCAGGGAGCACCTTGAAGCAAGCCTGGACATTGCCCAGTCCATTGAGCAACTGCGCATCATTGAATTCACGCTGACGGCCTTGAGCATTGTCGCAGTCGAATTTCTTGAGTTCGAGAAGTCACTGGATTATCTTTCACGCGCAACAATCGTTGCAAGCAGAATAGAATATCCAGAACGCTTCGCCATCATCGATTTGAATTTAGGCGAAACCTACTATTATCTGGGGAAGTTGCAAGAGGCTAGGATGCACCTTTCCAAGAGCATGGAAGTTGCCAAAAAACTTGGCTATGATGAACTGGAAGCCCATATTCTATATTTATTGAGCCAGGTAGAAGCAGCCGAAGGCAATCTACTTGAGGCAGAACGCCACTGCAAACAGGCCCTGTTCTTGGCGGTCGACATGGATTTGCAGGATCTGCACGTCCGACTTCTGCTCGCCATGGCTAAGCTGTTCTTCCAGCAGCATCACTGGCATCAGGCCGAAAACAATTATACCATTGCACTGGACAAGCTTCGTTTGCTGCCAAATCGCTATCGCCTAGCTGAAGCGCTTGTGGGGTTGGGCTTGAGCCTGGCGGCTCACAAATGGTTAATCGGTGAGGATGATGCTGGATTGGCTGCGGAACTACTGCGCAGCGCCCTGGGTGAACCGTACTTAGAATCTATAGCCGGATTTTTCCTGGAGTGGCACCATTTTTGCATCGCCGAACATCGCTTCCAGCATGGCCTCATTAATTTCCCTCACATCAGCCGCTATAAGATCCCATCGGCCTGGGCAATGGTATTGAACATTGACAACGCAGGTACATGCTAAGTAAGGGGGAGCGTTGCTCCCCCTATATTACAGTGCTAGCAGCAGTTACCGGGGAATCCCGAGGTCTGGAAGATGCTCTGGGTCGGCAGTGTAGACAGCGTGTGCTGTGCCATAGTGCCGCCCACCAAGACGATGAGAATGATGGTTGCAGCCAGCAGATTACGGACGCGGTTCATAGTCTGTCTCTCCTTAGATATGCGTTTTTTGGGTTTGTTGATGAGAAACAGCTCGCTTGACGCATGGCAGAGAAAGGGCTAGGATCAAGTCGAGCCCCGATACTCTTTGGGCTTCGCTGTCCTCGCTATGAATGGGGTCGGCCAAACTCAATTCGTCGGCGGGGACTGCGTCTTCTCTGACTTCGTAAGCGCCCTACGATTGGGCGTTTACCCGCGTTGTTGGTTACCAGCAACACATCCACGATAAGATATTGTGTCGCTTCGATATATTTGCTGTATTGACATATTTCGAGCGTAGATATGTCTGTTCATGACACATGCTGCCATTTGCTTCGCCTGTGTGAGCAAAATATCAGTAAAAATATGTACTTTCTTTATTGTGTATATTTTGATAATATTAAAGTATTGATTAAAATACTGAGGCGTTTAGCGGAGAAATGGAGCCACTGGATTCGCAGACGCAGTTTAGAGAGTTAGAAATCAGGTTACGGCGAGATCCAAATTTGCAAGCGGTCGACTTTTCCGGCAGCTTTAGCACCTTCTATCGCTGGTTGGAAACCCATAGAAGCGACGTGCTCCAACAGGCTGAAGTACTTGCCACGGACATTCGACTCTGGCGCGATACACAGGACGTCTTGCAACAGCTGTGGAAACGTATCTACCAGCGATAGACTGAGGTGACAAACACACGACACCGGGACGACGACGTTGGCATTACATTGGGCGACATCATATGCAGCCATCTGTCAGGAAAAGATGATGTCTCTCAAAGCTTTGTTCCCACCACGTTGGGATTGGCAGCCCGGCAAAGAAATCGTCAGTATGTGCCTCAGGGAATTTCCTTATTTGGCGCTGCAAGATGCGCTTGGGGCGCTTGTTGCCTTCACGGTGGCAAGACGCAGTGCCGGCAAGTTTGTTCTTCAGCTAGACGATACAGACCCCGAACCTTTGTCCAGCGGCAATCTGAACCACATCCTCAACATGCTGTCCTGGTTGGACCTCAGCCCGGATGAGTTCGATGACCTGGGGCAATATGGTCCCTATTCCTGGCGCGAACGTCGCCAACTAGAATACAAGGATCTGAAACTCGACATTTACCAGGAGATCGTCACCTCATTGATCGATCAGGGTTGGGCTTATCTGTGTTTCTGCCAACCCATGCATGGGCAGTCGCCGCCCGGTTTCTTCAATAGCTCGTCCGCATATAAGCAGCACTGCCGCGAAATGTCACCCGATGAGATCGAACACCGTCTTTGCATGGGCCAGACTCACTTGGTGCGTTTTCGTGTTCCCAATCATCGTAAGCTCGAATACATGGATCCTGTCTATGGTTTGCACTACTTCGAAACAGACCTTATGGAGGACTTCCCGCTGCTGACGCCAGACGGCATGCCTATGCCCTATTTCGCCTATGTGGTGGACAATCACTTCATGCAAGCGACAGTCCAGGTTCGCCGCCAGAGTGATTTGAGCATCGTGCCGCATGAGATTCTTTTGAGCAAGGCACTGGGCTGGGATCTGCCGACATGGATCCACCTCCCGTCTATCCACGACCCAACGGCACAGTCGCTGTTCGAAGAACTTCGCGTGGATCAATTCCACCAGCAAGGCTATCTGCCACAGACAATACTCAATTTCTTGGCCGAGCTGATCTGGACACATCCTGAAGGCAAGGCGGTTTATCCATATGCGGATTTTCAACAAGGATTTGAGATCAGCCAAATACCATGCAAAGAACTAAGACTTGACTATGAATTGCTCAGCCATATTCAACGGAGTTATACTATGAACAAACTATAAATTTAATCTATTGAAGGATTGCCGTGCCGGAGTCCAACCAGTCTGATATTTTTGCCCTCGTCACCGAATTGCGTGGGCGTACGGGCCGGAAATACGAAGAAGTACGCGAGCTGATGACGGAGCGTATGGGAGTCTTTGAATACAGTCGAGACTCCTTTAACAACAAGTTCCGGCGGAGGGATCGCAATCCTCATTATGAACTCGATGAACTATTGGCGCTCATCCACGCCTTTACCGTTGATCTGGACAATGAAGTACGCTGTACGGCCTATGAAGCTTGTCAATTATTTGGTTGGGCCAATATGCGGTTGGAGGATTTCGAGCATCTGAAGGAATTTGTAAACGATGCCGAATTTGCCGAAGCGTCAGATCGATATGTACAGGAACATGGTTTAGGTCAGCGGGAAAATGACCGCGAAGGTCATGTCTTCATCTGTCACAGCCAGAATGACCGGCCGGTTGCGAACCAACTGCGTGCCCTGGCAAAGCAACGAGGCTACGACGTCTGGCAGGATGTCGCTGCAATCATTGGAAGCAGCGAATGGATCAATGCCATCAATAAGGGAATCAATGGCTGTTACGCCTTTGTCGTCATCGTGTCGCAGCCGTCGGCCGCTAGCCAATGGGTGCGTGGGCAAATTCTTCATGCGCAGCGGCGATCAAAACCGATCATTCCAATCTGTATCGACTCAACACCTTTGCCAGTAGGCTTGCAGCAGCTTAACTGTATCGATGCCCAGCCGGATTTGAAGGCCGGAATCGTGAATTTGCTGGACACATTAAGTCTGTACAGCAAAGAAGTAATCCAACCAGTCAGGTCACGCCGCCAGATGGAGATTGACTATCTGGACCGGGTGGTACTGGCATATGGCATATGGCAGACTATTTACACCCCAATGGCGGGCGAAAGCCATATTGTGAGAGGCGAGCGTCATAACTACCCAATGGCATCACAGGAGATCTTGCAGGCTACATTAGAGGGCTTCGATCAAGTTGTCGACGAAGTCTTTCACGAAACCCAGGTGCAAAGCTACCCAAAAGATATTCTCAGCGCTCTGGATCCAGCACAATTGCAGTGTATGGTCTTAGGCGACTCTGGCAGCGGTAAAACGACTACCCTGCGCCACCTGACTGGGAGTCTAGCAGAAACAGCCAGACAGTCGAAATCACAGCCAGTACCGGTACTGGTTGAACTTGGAAAAGTGGAGCAGGATCAATCACTTGAAGACTACATAAAAGAGCAGATTAATGAGCTTACGCCCTGGTACGATGACATGCTTCAAGAAGGTCGCATCGCACTGCTGCTGGATGGCCTCAACGAAATACCCCTTGCGATGCGTACATCAATCCTGAACGATATCCGGGCCTACGCCAGCGCCGCCATTTCAGAGAATCGCCTAATGGCGATAAGCTGTCGGGCGGCTGACTATACTCATGACCTGGACATCGGTATTGCGAGGAGATTCTATATTAAGCCACTGGACCCCATCCGAATACGGCAGTTTATTGATACCTATGTTCAACCAAGCGAAAAGGCCGACGAACTCTTCTGGACTTTGGCGGGGGCAGAGGCTCGACGCTTTTGGGATCGCTTCATAGTCGAAGTCGAGGATTTACCGGAGATATTCTGGCTTCACGATCAGCTTCTATCGGATCTGACCTGGGGCTATGGCGGTGTCGAAACACAATTCTACTATTGGAACCAGTGGCTGGATGTTCGCAGCAGCCCAAACAGCCTGCTGCAATTGGCACGAAACCCTTATATGCTGTCGATGATGACCCAGGTCTTTATTACACAAGACCATATTCCGGATAACCGCGCGAAACTTTTTGGCGCATTTATGGACTATGTCTTGATGCGCCGGGAAGGCCTGCCAGTTGCTGAAGCGGCAGAGCTTATGCGCAGGCTGGCATCGCTGGCTTATGCAATACAGTTTTCGGCGATACCCACAAGTGCCACACGTGAGATTGCACAACATTACCTTGGCGACGAGGCGCATATTCGCAGGGCTCAGGCAGCGAACATCCTGGAAGCCGATACCTCGGTCCGCTTTACGCACCAGCTTTTGCAGCACTATTTCGCGGCTCTGGAACTGAATTCAATGATCGAAACGGAAGCAGCCGCATCCAATTACTGGCCACCAGATTCCTGGTGGGAGCCAAATGTATGGAACGATACGGCCATATTGTTAGCGGGGCTGCACGCAGCCGATACCAGTCCGGTTGTTACCTGGTTACAAGATACTGCACCGGAAACAGCTGCTCGCTGCATGGTAGAAAGCGGAAGCAAAACGCCCGCTTCCCTACGGCATATACTAGCGTCTCGTTGGGTGGCGCGTCTGGATGAAGAGTCTGTTGCAGCAAGGGCTGCCATTGGCCGGGCTATCGGCCTTACCGATGCTGATCCACGTCCCGGTGTTGGCTTGAACTCTGACGGCCTGCCCGACATGGACTGGGTTGAAGTACCGGCTGGTGAGTTCATCTATGGCGAGGGGGAAAAACACCAGTTTAATAGCTTTGCAATCAGCCGGTATCCGCTGACATATCTTCAGTTCCAGGCCTTCATAGAGGCAGAAGATGGTTTCTATAATCCTGCATGGTGGACAGATCTACAGCAGGAAGATGTGCCCGGCGTACAGAGTTTCCCCTTCAGCAATCATCCTCGTGAGCGCGTGAGTTGGTATGATGCTATCGCTTTTTGCCGCTGGCTAAGTCATCACCTAGGTTACGTCATAAGCTTGCCGAACGAATATCAATGGGAAAAAGCGGCACGTGGCCCTGAGGGACTTATTTATCCTTACGGCAGCGTATTTAATGCACAGTGCAGCAACGTCGCAGAAACTGAGATCAACCAGACCACCGCTGTTGGCCTTTTCGCTGCAGGAGCCTCACCCTATGGTGTCCTCGATATGAGCGGAAATGTTTTCGAGTGGTGTCTTAATCTGGAAACCGGGCCAGATCATGTCGATTTCACCAGTACAGAACCTCGAAGTTTACGAGGTGGTTCCTGGGCGCACTCGGCAGAGCGTGCGCGTGCTGATTACCGCTATGCTAACCGCCCGGAATTGCGGCGCAATCGCGTCGGTTTTCGTCCTATCCGTATCTTGTAGACTAATTCTATAACCTTTTCCTTCATCCCTATAAATACTTGAAGTTGTTGCAAAACAAAGCCTTTGTTTTGCAAATATGCACACAATGATATAATTCTCGTAATTAATGGAGGTGTAGGAAAATTATATATGTCTGTTGAGCATGTTACTGGTGTGCAGCTGGAGCAATTTCGCGCCTGTATACAGGATAAAAAAGTTGTCATACTCTATCCCAGATCCAATGTTAGAAATGCCTTTCTGGCACATTTCCTCCAATTTGACGCATCACGTTTAGTCTACTGCCACCTAACCAGGCCCAATACGCCCCTGGAAATCTGGCTGACGATGCTGGCTGATGCCCTGGACCGTGTTCAAGCAGGGATTAGCGCCAACCTGAGGGAGGCGCTGACAACGGGTGATCCATTACAGATGGGCGAAGCCCTGGCTACTGACCTGTCAGTACATCAAAATGACCAGACAGTGAAAGTGTTTATTGATGCCTTCGATCATGCCCGGTCAAATGATGCGCTGCGCCAATTTATCAACGCCCTGGTAGGGGCATTGGCAAGCGGCATCCAGCTTGTGTTCAGTGGCCGGTCTTTCTCCCGAGACCCCTGGTACGAAATATTGCACGCGGGAGAGTTGTGCGTACTTGGTACTGAGAATCGCGAAAACGATGTTATGTTTGCCTATGAGGCCCAAAAGCGCCCTCAGCTTGAAGTTTACGCCTTTGGTCGTGGGCATGTCCTGGTGAATGGAGAAGAGATTGTCCAGTGGGATGGCGCACTACCTCGAAATTTATTCTTCTACCTGATGGATCATCCACTAGCGACACGTGATGAGATATTTGAGGTCTTCTGGCCCAATCTGGACGTGAAGGAAGCTACTAACGTCTTCCATGTAACGAAACGCAAAATTGGCGAACGAATCAGTATGATGGTGGACGCCAGTGACAACTACGAATTGACCCAATATAAACATGGCTTCTATATACCCAGCGAGAAGGTCAGACGTCATTATGATGTAACGGAATTTCTGAGCGCGGTTGAACAGGCAGCGTTAGCTTCCAGTGATCAGATGGAGCAGTCGCATTTGAAGCGCGCCATCGATCTGTACAAATATCCCTTTCTGACTACCGTAACCACGCCCTGGAGCGTCAAGCGGGCTGAACAACTGAAATACGCTTATGTGCAGTCACTGGTGAGTATGGCACGCTTGCATAAACGTAATTACGATTGGCAATCGGCGTTAGGCTACTTCACTCGTGCACTTCAGGCCATACCAGAGCGCGAAGATATTCATCGAGAGGTGATGAATATCTATCTACAACAAAACAGGTATGAAGATGCTGCACATCAATACCGCGTGTTAGAGGTTATTGTGAACGAGACTTTTCAGATTGAGCCGGACCCCGAAACCAGAGAACTCTTCGAATCAATCCCGTCCAACCGCTAAATCAGGATTTGACGCTTTTTCTATAAACAGATTAATTAAAGTCTCAACTGGGTGCTTTGGTTGGTGTTTGTCAAAGCAGCTGTAAGTTCTCCGAGCAGCGTCACAGGAATGAAATTGTATTTCTCAATTCGATCGCAGCCTCGTAAATCATAATATATTAAAATTAAACTTGATATAATTAGCACTAATATCGTAAACATACTATAATATAGACGCTTATCTCATGTGTTTTAGTTACACATAAAAGGTATAAGCTGTATGGCGTCTCACAACAGAGCAATTCAAATTACATTCAGCATATCTTGCATATTGCTTATCGTCACGACAGTTGTTTCGGGCCAGGAAGCAACACCAACAATCCCACTGCCGCGAATAATTACGGCTACACCTGCTACATCGAATGTACAGAACCCGACACCAACCCCGGGCCCTGACTCTAGTTCATCAGAAGCATTGCCCCAAACTATTAGCGCTACTCCTGATCCATCTCAATTACGGGGTTCATCCGGTATGAGCCAGGCCGATGAGACCTTGTTAGGCAATGCTGTAAACGCCGGTTTTGAAGATGGTTTTGCTTTTACCCTCAATGCCCAACTCATCATAGAAACTGAGGGGGAAATGGCGATTTTGCGCATTACAGGCGACGGATTTATCACCGGGCTTGAGGAACCCAGCCAACTCCAATTACAGACTAAGTTGAACGTCTGGATGGATGTGAATGGCAACTCAGCTGAGCTACTAATCGAAGAGCGTCTTGTCAATGGGATTTTTTATGCGCGTGGAGAGAGTCCGGACACTGGCCGCCAAACCTTCTGGTTTGGCTATCCGCTGGTCTCATTTATTGAGGACCTGGTTAACAACTTTAACTTTCCTGGCTTGCCGGGCTTTGGCGACATCACCAGAGGCGACCCAGAGGAAATTGACGCCCTGGCCAACATCCTTAATCTAGAGACCTTCATAACCACGCGGCGGGTTGACGGTGGTGGAGATGACGAGGCGCAGTACGTTACGAGAGTTAATCTCGAAAATTTGCTGGACTCACCCGAAACACTGAGAGTGATTTTGCATTTACTTACAGCCTCTAGCGGGCTTGAGATGGAGATGGATGATATTGACATCTTTGCCGACAGCTTTAGTGCGGTTCGGCGCTTCTTTATACCCGATATGGACTGGACCTTTGAACGATTCGTCGATGTAGAAAGCGAAATCGTAACACGTGCGGAGATTGATATAGATTTCGAAGTTAACATTCCTACGGAAAGACGACTGGATACCACGTCGGTTGAAGTGACCCTGGATGCAATTTTCGCGCTCAGCGGATACGGCGAAACCTATACCGTTGAAGTGCCCGAAGACGCAATCGTCGTAGAGCACTTTGATGAATTAGAAACGCTCGAACTGCTCATGCCCGAACCTTAAACCATGGCTGATAATGTGCCCTTGCTATTAGTTATGGAAGTCTCTACTGCCGATCAACCAGGGCATTATCGGTTGACTGCCCGTTGGGAGCATAATGGCGGGAAAACCATCCAGGTTATCGACACACAGGACTTTATCTGGGATCCCTCGCCGACGGAAAAACAGCTGTTTGACCAGCTAGAACAAGGCCTGCATTCAGAAGAATTGCGTATAATCGGACAGCAGTTGTTCAACACACTCTTTCCTGCTGAAACCGCAATTGCCCTAGCCTATGACCAGTTACTTGACCCGGACCGCGCCGCAACCCTCGTCTTGTATTTCCGTACGCCTGAACTCAGTCGCTATCCCTGGGAAACGATGTTCGATGGACAGCAGCATCTCATTGAACGTGGCGTACCCGTTGTGCGCAGTATCCGGGCTTTCAATAGTCGCGAACCACAACCTGTCCAGCGGCTGCGCGTCCTGTATGCGAGCGCTTCACCGCAGCGGGTAGATCATGTACCTGTGGCCCATGAACTGTATGACCACATCAAGGGCATACTTCAATCTCAGAACAGGCGAGGACGCCATATTGATCTGGACAAAGCATTACACGAGGTTCAGAAGGAGCAGCTTGCCAGGCGATTGAACCAGCAGAAAAATTATCATGCTATCTGCCTGGTGATGCATGGTACACGGGACTACTTGCTGGTACATCACATCCATAATTCAGAATCGCAACCTGACCAACTCACAGTTAACGACCTGCTCAAAATGCTGAGAAATACATCAGTGCGTCTCGTTGTGTTGGTGGCATGTAGAACGGCTTCCCATAACTCCTCATCTGAATTGTCCGACTTCGCGCGCGCGTTGTTGGCAGAGCCTGATACAAATCTGAGTGCAGTCGTCGCTATGCAAACGTCGATTAATCAACAGCGCGCAAGTGACTTCGTCGAACGTCTATTTTTTCATCTCAGCCAGTTCGAACGGATTGATGTCGCAGTGGCAAAAGCACGCAACATCCTCAGCCAGCGGGACCGTACCAGCCGCGATACCTTCGCTCCTGTGCTCTATATGCAAACCCGGAGCGGCACACTCTTTCGCCGCCAGATCCAGTGGTTTCGTCTCCTGGCTGGTGTTCTCGCAATACTGCTCGTTTGCGTCACTATTTACGCCTTCGTTAATGAAGTTCGTCACCAGTTTGAGGCTATTCGCCAGGAGTTAATTGCCAGCGAACAACAATTGCAAACGGTAGCACAGTTGAGCCGAGTCCAAGTGGCAGCTACTCTGCCCGATAATCCTGCACATATCCAACTGGTGCAAATAGGGGATTCAATCTGGGCTAGCCGCGAGGACGGCGTAGTCCAACGCTACTCCGGGCTGACTGGTGAAAGCACGTTCACAGTGGGGCGGGAGCCGTACCCGCCGATCAGTGTTGGAGAAGGCGATTTTCTCTGGGTTGCCAGCCGACGAGATGGCACACTAACTCGCATTGATCCAACTGGACAGGTTGAACCTCTGCAAATAGAGATTTCAGCCAACCTGGAACCGCCTTTTGAAGCTGGAGATGCGATATGGGTCCAATCATTCGTCGATACAGCTCTGTTTCGCATTGATCCTACAACTGGTGAAAGTCAACGTTTTTTCACGGGCTTTGATGTCGATGTGGCATTTGCAGGCGGTGACTATGTGTGGGTATTGCCAAAGGACGGCAACCGGATACAGCGCATTCATGCCACTACCTTGACTGAAGAATTATTATCTACTGATAGGGAGCTCATCGATGGATTATATGTTGGGCACTCGCTTTGGGCCCTGGCTGCAGACGGGGCCTTTCTACAGTACGCCTCAGACACATTCGAGGTTTTAGCGTCTGTAAACATTCATGATCCCGTGCAAGGATTACGCAGTGCTCATGGCCGAATCTGGATGTTCTCACCGGATAGTCACCGTGTGTATGTCGTTGATCCGGTTCAGGCTGTCATTGAACACAGCTACCAGCTGGAAGCTGCACCCCGCGATATTCTACCTACGGAAACGCGACTCTGGGTGTTGACCGACGATGATACCCTTGTGGGGTATGCGCTAAACCAAGACGAACCCATATTCGCATTACCGTTGACCGGGGAGGCGAGATTGTGGGCTGCGTTCAGCGATGGCGACACGCTGTGGCTGCCTGTTGAGGATGAACTCTACCTTATTGATCAAGCAGGTGGCAGTGAAGTTCGACGGCTGCCACTGTGTAAGGATTTTACCAGGCCTGTATACGACGGAGTAAACGTCTGGACAAGTTGTCCGGAAAATGGTGAACTACACTATTTCCCGGTTCGCATGCAGTATTTTGGCGTTGAACGCTTTGACGGAGATATGTACCTCCATGTCCCTGTTGAGCATTCTGGCGCACTCTGGCTGTCACAGGAAGATAGTGGTCGTGTGCTGGCTTACAATCCAGGTTTGCCACCTCTGATCGAGACCATCGGTACACCTTTGATGCCGTTGCAGGCAGATGGAGAGTTTTTGTGGACAGCAGTACCGCCTGAAGGCCGCCTCATACGTTTACGTCCGCAAGTCGAGCCAGCGAACCTCCTGCAACCTCAACCTGTGACGACGGTCATTGTAGATGAAGTCAATATTACGGGAGAGATTCATTCGTTTTCGCTGATTGGGAATTATGTCTGGGTCTTGCATACCCGCCCCGACCAACTTCGAGAGGCGGCGAATCTGACAATTGTGAATCGGTTGTCTCTGAAGACCCAAGAGCACGTGCTGGCAACGATCCCCGCCAGTTTAGCTTACCTTGATGAGCGGGTCTGGGTGAGCGCATCTGGCTTACGCGACGATATTATCTATGTCTTTGATCCTGTGACTGGCGAAACCCTGAATACCTTGAGTTTGCCGGATACAGACTTTGCATCTTGGTCCCCGGTACAGATTAGCCGTTCATTGTACTTTACGGCAGGTGCACCCCCCTTAAGTCAGGCTGGACCGTACATGATTGATGTGTTTATTGACAGCCAGCGACCATTAGCGACCGCACCACTTTTATTCGAGTACGATCTAGATGCGGAGGAGTGGAGCACCGTCCACGAGATCGTGCCCGCACCTTATGCACCGCTCAACGCAGACCCATTTCTCTGGTTCCTTTCAGGTTATGTGCCAAATGACATGGATCGTGACAACGGTATCATCATTGCCTTGAATCCCCAAACCAATGCAACTGTCGGTCCGTACACACCCTGTCCTAATGCAGCTTTACCATCCGCTACAGAGAAGTTTGTCTTCGTTGGCTGCCAGTTGCCGGATTCACATTTAACCATATTTGATCGCCAAACGGGGCAGGAGATCCTGACTTATGAAGAGGTCGGCAGCGATCCCTGGCCGCCCGTAGAACATGGGGGCCTGATATGGCTCACGTTCCGAGAATCAAACAATGCCGTCGTCTTCGATTCAGATACTGCTGCCTTGATCGGTATTTTCCCATTGGGAGCAGAGCCAGGACCGCCTTTTATGTATAACAACGATGTATGGGTGATGAATTCAGCTGAAGGCAGTATGCAGCGTTTGCGTGTGGAGCAACAACCATGAGTATAGCGCAGTGGGTTTTCGATATTCATAGCGTACCATTTGTTACGTTGCAGCCCGACCAGACATTGGGCGATGCGCTGAGCGCAATCCAGTCAAAGAGTTATGCACTCAATCATGTATTTCTCGTGCATCAGGATGCGGAGGACAAATGGCGTGCTGCCCGTTTTATCCATGTCTTGGGACAGGATCAGCAAGATCCGATTCTGCTTGATCTGAAGGTCGTTCAGCTACCCCTGACCATTGCCGACGATGTAATTTCGGTCAATACAAATGAGTCAAGCGATGACGTGGTCGAACGTCTGCTGCAATATGCTCAGCAGGTATTCATTGTGGTTGATGATCGAGGTGATGCGATCGGTGTCCTTGCCAACGCGGAATTACGGGACGGTGACATTGAACCGGTCCAGTTTACCGCGCTGCATGGGCGTCCGGTCACAACAGAAGCTGAAGCGATCCTGCTAGTATATGCTCACCTTGAAAGCTTGCGTGATGAGATTATCGCAGATGCAGAATATTATATCGTTTCACACGGTGAGTTTGACCGTCCGCGTCGAGCGCGGCTGACACCTGAGCTCAAATACGGAACGCAACTTACGATTGTCCCGGAACTGGAAACGCAGCATAAGCATTTAATCACATTCAAGCAAGCCCATATTACTCGTCCCTGGGATTTGGATTGGGAAGTGTTCCCATTTGTGTTTACTGCTCATGCCGATGCGATCGGGCATGTGCTGCCTGTTCATATCTCTATCCAGGTCGCTGGGATAGAAATTGCTGACATCAATGTGTCGCTCGAAATAGCTGGCGGCAGGCATTCTGTTGCTTTGACACCAACTGTAAGTAGTCGAATGCACCAAAAGATCTTTATTTCCTATGCGCGAGAAGATATTGATATCGTGCGACGCTATTACCAAGCACAAATTGCGGCGGCCAATGATGTGTTCTTTGATATTGAGAGCATACGCACGGGCGAAAACTGGCGAACAACAGTTAAGGCGGCTCTCGATCAAACCGACTTTGTGCAGTTGTTTTGGTCACAACATTCAGCAACCAGTCGAAATGTGCAGTTTGAATGGGAATACTTCCTAACCACACATTGTACCGACGAAAACTGCGAAGGACGGTTGCGCCCTGTTTATTGGGAAGAGCCGCTGCCAGCAATACCGCGAGAACTGCGAAGGATCAATTTTCGTTATATCCCTTTTCTTCAGGCATGAGTGAATTAAATTACACCTTATTATTTGCATATAGTGTTACTAATTGCTATAATAAATATATATCGTTAATTTATTTAATTTATTAGTCTTTCTTCGTTATAGTGTATCTAAGGAGAGTCCTAGCCATGCGTGCAATTAAGGGATTAACAGTGGTTGGAACCTATTTTCTCCTGCTGGTTGCCATATCGATAACTACGCTGCCGGTGCTGGCTCAGCAAAGCGAGTATGCACTAGATATAGACAGCGATAACTGTATTACTGACCCGAACGATGAGGAATCGAATGTGCTCTATGGCGGTGCATTGCCCTCCTCATTGGTAGTAGAAGATACGATTTTACTTTCACAACCACCACTAACCCCTGACACTGATCCGCTAGAGATTGCTGCCATCCCAGCCAATGCGCGCGTGATTGTCTTCGATGTTGATGAGCAAACGAGGAGTTATTTCCGCGTTGTGTTTCCCTGTGAAGGCTACAACCTGGCAGGTTGGGTCGCAGCACCAGCCGTACGCCACCGGGTAAATCGCACGAATCCTAAATATGCTCCGCCCGGATGTGCGCAACCTCTCCAGGTGGTCGAACTTCTGGACGATGTGTGGTCAAGCACAGTGAATGGTGAAATCGCAGTTGTGGTTGATCTGTTTAGGTCGGAAGGTGGAACCGATTACCCACGATCATACTACTATCTGACCAAAAATGGTCGTGAAATTCGTGACAAGGAACGAGTCTTCGAGTCCTCAGGAGCCTTTCTGATCCGCTCTGTTGTCCTCGGTACAGAGGTGCGCGCTGGCAACGCGATTGGATTCTCGGTAATCACCAGCAGCACTGAAGAGTTAGATTTCTTCGGCATCCTTTACTCAGTACCTGAAGGCTGTGAATTCCGTGACTGATTGATGGACCAAAATGGTCATAGCTGTGAACTGCTCGAAGTGTGCTCTTGTTCAAGCTGTTTGTAGACTGTGGGGGAACCATGATGAAACCAAACAAGCGTAATGCCGTACTCTTGTGCCTGGTTGCGTTGACACTATTTGCCTGTGCACCGGCTCAGCAGGAGTTTGTCGTAGTAGACCAGCGTGAACTGTTAGGTGAAGTATTCAAAGAACAGACCGGCAATATCGACAATTCAACCGGAACGACACTTCTCTCACAGGACATAGCCCTGCGTCGTGAATTCCGTCACAGCATTGATCTGCGCCTGAACGAGGGCGCACGACTCGACCGACAAAACGTCGAACAACGAATCCTCGAAACCTACGATTTACCCGATCAAGTGGGGGAGAAAAATTGCATTATTCTGGCCGATGTCCCTGCCGGTCAGATTCATCAGTATGACATCGAATGGACACAGGTCCTGCGTGAAGGAAACGTTGAAGAGGGCAATGCGGCAGGCCAAGGGAATATCCTCGGCACTTACCGAATCGTTTCCGATTTACAATGCCAGACAGTCGGAGTAGTAGTTGTTCGATAAGTTTTACTGAACACTTCGCGTGAAACGAACTGCTGTTTCAGGGGGAACAGATATGTCGGCCATGCCAACTTTTACACCTATTGCTCTCAAAGTCGAAGATTTATGGGTGATTAAGGGAGGGGGTCCTTTTTCCAAGCCAAGTTCGCTGTTGCAAGACATCAATTTCTCGGTCAGACCTGGTGACTTTGTAGGAGTCGTAGGCCCCAACGGCGCGGGCAAGACCACCTTGTTTCGTGCCCTGGTGGGCGAAAAGCCAACTCAGGGACGTATTCTGCTGTACAAAGATGATGGCAGCCAGACAGACTTTGAGGAATTCTATGATAATCCTGAATACTGGATGAGTCAGATCGGTTATGTGCCGGTCGATAATATACTGCATGGCGAATTGACGGTACGTCAAGCGCTCATGCATATCGGTCAACTTCGCCTTCCGGGCAGAAGTAACGCAGAAATTTTCGCAAAGATTCAGACAGTCATTGAGGGTCTTGGCTTTGACCGCGACGACTCGCGACTGGATCAAGTTACCGACACATTGAGCAGTGGCGAGCGTAAGCGCATGAATATTGCAGCCGAGTTGCTGACTGATCCACCGCTGCTCCTGTTGGATGAGCCAACCAGCAACCTCGATCCTAATGCCGAACGCGATTTGATGGATAGCCTGAAAAACCTGTCTGGAGCAAGCAACAACGGCAATGGACCTACCATTTTGCTCATTACCCACACGCTATCGACGATTGATCGCTGTGATCAGGTCATCTTTGTCGAGAACTCTAAGCTAATCATTGAAGGCAGCGAAAAGAGGGTCTTTCAATTTCTTGAATCGAGCCTGCCCGCAGAATGCGGTCCAGATGCGATACCAGATACCGAAATTCAATTTGAGCGCTGGGCAGCGATCTTCGATTGTTATCGCACACGCGAGGAAAGATCGCAACGCCAGAGTACTTCGCCGCCCCCTGCCCGGACTTATCCTGCTAGTATACACCGGTCTCTGCCACCTGACTCATTCTGGCGGCAGTTTCGCATCCTCAGCAGCCGCTATTTTTTATTACGACTCAACGACTTCAATGGGATTTTTGCTATTCTGCTTTCCGGTTTTATCGCCGGGTTTTTGCTACTGGTTGCGCCAGACAACGTGTTTCTAGAGGCCGACGACGCGACCGCCGCCCGCCAGACAGTGGTCCTGTATACCATACTGGTCGTGATTATGGGGGCCTTCAACAGCCATCGCGAGGTGAGCAAAGAGTTTCATATCTACATTCACGAGCGCGCCAAAGGGCTGAAACCACTTGCATATTTGATTTCAAAAGCGGTATGGCTTTCCACAGTTATTGGCATCGCTGCTACTGCTATCCTGCTAGCGCTTACCGGGATGCCGATGGCACGGAATCTGGCCATTGGGATATTCCTGGTTATCATGGGTTTGGGAACGTGGACAGCGCTCTTCTCACAGGTAGCGCGAAGTCTACCCCCTACGCAGCGCACCTTTCGTCTGCTACGCGCAGCTTTGATCGCCCTGCCTTTGCTCCTGGCTTTCCTCATTCAGCTTCAAAACAAACAGTTGCCGGACTTCCCAATGAACCCGGTCAAAGTCGATATATTAATGACATTCACCATGTTTTTGACGGCCATTGCTGCTGTCATTCTTGGCATATTGGTGTCATCCGTGGTGGCTGGCAATAACGACCGCGCAACACAATTAGTAATCGTGGTCATCATTTTTAACGTCATTCTGGCATTTTCGGTGTTAAACGTCGTAGCCCCAGAATTTCGACTAATGTTTGATCGGCTTGAACCATTTTCTGCGGCTTACTGGGGCTACAGTGGTGTATCCTCCAGTTTGAGTATTTATTGCTGGGCCGGACAGCCCAGGTTCGAAAACTACAACAGCATAGGCAATATCCTCGCGGTCTGGTTGTATTTAATCATCCATATTGTTGGCACACTCGCATTGTCAGTTCTGGTTCTCCGCCTGCAAGAAACCTGGACAACTCGCACACGGCAGTTCGGCCAGATGCTACGCGAGGAGGCAGTAAATTACGCCACGGTTGCAGCGCTTGTTCTGCTGGTGAGTTGGGGATGGTTCCTCTCCGCGCAGTCCAATAACTATTTCGAACTCACCTTCTTTGATCGCTTATTTGGTGGCAACCGTTATGTGGATATCGAAACCTATGCTGAGACCAATACTGGACAGTACCTGATCGGTACGCTCAGTCGGTCTTTCTGTGCTGTGCCAGAACAACGCCAATTCCTTGATGATACCGATGAATTGGCGAGCACAAACGTCCAGCCAGTTTCGTTAATACACCGAGGTAGGGGATGAAACGGTCAAGCGTGTTATGGATTGTCGGGATCGTTTTGCTACTGGTGCTGGCCCTGCTGCCCTGGCTAATCAGTGCTGCCTTTGCCCCACTGCGACCAGCGATTTTTGAGGAAACAGTAACGGTCTATTCTGTGACTGAAGGGGCTTTTCTCACCCGCGAAGCTGCGCTTGAATTGAGCGCTACCAGTGAAATGATCACCTTGCCTCCTGAAGAGCTTGAACCCCTACCCGGTGATCCTGATTACACGCCTCCGGCGAGTTGGACTCCAGCATCATTCTCTCAGCAAACGGGCGTTCAACTCGTGCAACTGTCGGTTACCCAAGCGACCATGACGGGTATTTCAGCACTTCCGCTCGATCGTCATAGTTGCCCCTCGCCTTATGCTCACATCAGCGGCCCCTTCCCCCCAAATCAAGCGTTCCTGGTGCTTGGCTGGAATGTCGATCTGGATGGTGTTGTCTACCTGCTCATCGAAGACGATCAAAAGGAGCGGCAGGTATGGTTACAAATTCCCGATCTAACGGCGGTCACATTATCCGGGAATTACCTTGAGACGCCGGCAATTACCTGTCGCACCTATATAATCGAGACTTCGGAAACGCCTGAACTGGCTGCTACCCCGGTTGTTCCTGAAACTGGCGACGCGGCAGCAGCGGCCACCATCCCGCTTCCCCGCATTGCCAGCGCGACTCCGCCGCCCCCCATAGCCGTTCGACTGGAGATAACAGAACAAGACGCGATTCAACAAGTGCAGGACAGTGTGCCCGAACTTCGAGATCCGCAGATAGAAATCTCGCCCGAAGGCTTACAGATTCATGGGTATATTGACCTGCCAGGGCCGTTGGGGACAACGCTGCAAGGAGATGTAGCCATCACTGCCGAACTGGTGCAGCAGGACAGCGACCTGCGCGTCAATATAACTTCCGTTACCGTAGCGGGTCAGGATCTGACGGGTACGGAAGATGGTCAGCAAGTCGAAAATACAATCAATAACTGGTTCAACAGGCTTTTCATCCGTCGTGATTTGCAGGGATTCGAGTTGCAAGATGGACTGTTGCTTATCGACGTGCTAGAACGGCAGTACAGCGAATTCCCCGAACCAGCCGAGCAAACTGAAGAAGCTGACCTGTCCACAGCTACAGCTGTTGAATCCCCCATTGCAACCATTACTTTGATCGTCAGTACAACGACGCCGACCGATCCCCCTAGCCCGCTACCCATGTGGACCCAGACGCCGAGTCCTCCAGCTTAAGGAGGGTAAGTCCTATGAACAGGGTGGGTACCTTGGGAAATCTGACACGAGTCGCCGTCATGGTGGTGCTGCTACTTAGCACAACAGAAACAGGAATTGTGCAAGAGGATGATGAGCGCATCGTCTATATGTCTGATCGCGATGGTAACCGTGAGATTTATACGATGGACTCGGATGGCGACGATATACGGCGATTGACGAATAACGATGCTCAAGACTTGCAGCCGACATGGGCTCCAGATAAGTCGCAGATCGCTTTTGTTTCCAATCGTGAAGGAAATTTCGCTATTTTTGTCATGAATGCTGATGGCAGCGGCCAACGGCGAGTTTCCACCGATCAATTTGCATATCATGAATATCCTGCCTGGTCACCGGACGGACGCTCCATTGCGTATGCCAGCGATAAGAGTGGCAACTTTGACATCTACATTTCCAATACGGACGGCAGTAGCGAGCAACGCCTGACCAGTAGCGAAGACGACGAGACCGAGCCATCCTGGTCACCGGATAGTCGACAGATTGCTTATTTGCAGATGGTTGATGGCGCATTCACTATGTTCATGATGGCTCGTAATGGTGGTGGAGTCCAGCGTCTCACACGCGGTGGGGATGAGAGTGCAGAATACTTTTCGCCACGTTGGTCGCCCGATGGGACACAGATGGCCTATGCGGTCACCACATTTGATAGTGCGGGCAATTTGTCTGAGATTTATCTAAGAGACATGAACACTGGCGGTGAACGTTTGCTCACCAGCCGGGAAGACAGTTTCATTCAAGGTATTGCCTGGTCGTGGGATAGCTTGAATCTTCTCTACCAATTAAGAGAAACGCGTGGAAGTTGGACCATCAATATTATTGACACTGATGGCAGGGAGGCACGCGTTCTCACCAGTCAGGACTATAATTCCGAGACTCCGACCTGGTTTACGCCGTATTCACCGGGAGGTGGGTCATCAGGTATAAGAGGAGTCGTCAACGTACAGGTCGGGGACAGGTTATATCTGTACGATCCCACTGGCGTCCCTATCTGGGTTCGCAGTGGTCCTAATGAGGGGAGCTCCCACAGCAGCTATCAGCTTGGTACAGCTGTTGAGGTAATCAACTCTATACCACAGAATGGCTATATTCAGGTTCGTGTTTTGGAAAGACAGCTTAGTGTCAGCCAAGGATGGGTCCGGTCCAGTCAGCTTGCTTCCCAAATATCCGGTCAAAGCTATTGCGACAATACACCAATCTCGATTGTGCATGTGGGGGCGGAAGTTATTGTTGCCGGGCCAGATGCACTACGTCTGCGCAGCGAAGCAGGGACAGGTGGCGGTCAGAGAACCATCATAGCATCCCTTCGTGCCAACACCCGCATGCGTGTGATCGGTGGGCCACAATGCGCCAGCGGCTATACCTGGTGGCAAGTCGAGGTCCTCAACAACAGTCGGAGAGGCTGGGTTGCCGAAGGGGATAACGCCGAATACTTCATCTTTTTCCCAGGAGCGTAAAGTGTTGCTTCATTTTATCCTGACCGGTCTTGGGATAGCCTTGTCAACCGTTACCGTGACTGCGCAGGCTTCCAATGATCGCATTGTTTTTATGTCGGATCGCGATGGCAACCGCGAGATTTATACCATGAATCCTGACGGTACGGATGTTCAGCGCCTGACGAACAATGAGGCCCAAGACTTACAACCCACATGGTCGCCCGATAAGTCTCAGATTGCCTTTGTTTCAAACCGTGATGGGTATTTTGCGGTTTATATCATGAATGCTGCTGGCAGCAACCAACGACAAATATCCACTGATCAGTTCGCCTATCATGAATATCCCGCCTGGTCACCTGATGGACAGTACCTTGCTTATGCCAGTGATAGGAGCGGCAACTTCGACATTTACATTGCAGAGATAAGCGGTAGCAATCCCCGTCAGTTGACAAAGGATGACGGCGATGAAACAGAACCATCCTGGTCACCAGACGGACGCCAAATTGCATATTTGCAGAATGTTGACGGGGCTTTCGAAATTTTTCTGGTGGGGACCAACGGGGATACCCCACAGCGTCTTACGCAGAGTGAAGGGGGAGATTATTTCTCACCTCGTTGGTCACCCGATGGAACGCAGTTAGCCTATGTATTGACGGTATTTGATCAGGCGGGCAACAACTCAGAGATCTATGCAATAAACATGACATCAGGCGAGGAACGTCTTCTTGTCAGTCGTGAAAACAGCTTCATTCAGAGTATTGCCTGGTCAGAAGATGTGCAAGAAATTGTGTATCAGGTAAAGGAAGCAAATGGCATTTGGAATCTACACCGCCTTAACGTTAACGATGGGACCTTCGGAATTCTGACTGACCTCTCGTATAACTCAGAGACTCCTGCCTGGTTCACGCCTCAGTCCGATAACCTGGTCACTGTAGTCGGTGCAATAACCGTCACATTGCGGCAACCGAACGATGTTCAGAATGCTAGCAATTATCCCAGTATCTGGGATGGACTGACATTTCAAGATTTACAGGACCCGGGAGTTGCTACGTATCAGAGAGTGGTGAACATTAGCCAGATCTATCGTTGGGCATTTACATGGTGTGGTAACAGCCCATCGAACCTTAGAGCTATTCTAGAGCCACTCAATGTCTCTATGTTGGTTAACGGAAACAGGATATCGCCATTCCTGACATATAACACAGGCAACTGCCAGGGCTGGGTAACACTCGTATCAGACTGGCCGTCTGATGAACAAGTTCTGCTTGAAATACAATATGACTTGCTTGAACCCATTAATGATGGGCAGGCGACATATCAAGCAGGTCATTATGAACAGAAAGTATATGTTACGGGACGCTGATGTAGACAAATCATAATTGCTAATCACTATGCATCATCATGTTTATAGATATTCGGCAATAATTCTCGCTTTACTGATACTTCTTGTGGGCGATGGCCAAGCTGGTTGGACTCAAAGCTTGAATGATCGCATCGTGTTCATGTCGGATCGGGATGGCAACCGCGAGATTTATACGATGAACCCTGACGGTACGGATATTCAGCGCCTGACCAACCACGAGGCGCAGGACTTACAGCCAACATGGTCGCCAGATAAGTCTCAGATCGCCTTTATTTCAAACCGTGATGGTGACTTTGGAATCTACATAATGCGTAATGATGGTAGTGGTGTGCGTCGGTTGGTGGAAGGAACAGGCGCATATTACGAATATCCCTCCTGGTCGCCTGACGGTACGCAGATCGCCTATAGCAGTGACGAGGCAGGAAGTTTCGATCTTTATGCGGTCAATATTAACGGGGGTGAACCCAGGAGACTAACTCATAGCGATGAAGTCGAAACTGATCCCTCGTGGGCACCAGATGGCTCACAAATCGTTTATTTACAAACAGTTGAAGGGGCATATCAAGTTTTTGTCGTCAGTGCGGGGGGAGGGAATAGCCAGCCTGTGCTGGAGCAAGGCGGTACAGATGACTTCTTTTCACCGCGCTGGTCGCCAGATGGGGTAAGTCTGGCATATGCGACAACGGTTTTTGATAATGCTGGCAGTTTCTCTGAAATATATGTCCGGAATCTCATTGAGGGCACAGAACGGTTGCTGATCAGCGCGGAAGATAGTTTTATCACAGGCATTAGCTGGTCTATTGATGGCAGGCAGTTGATCTATACTGCCCGGTCCGCCCAAGGAAAATGGTCGATTCATATGATGGATCAGGATGATGGCAACACTCAAGTGCTCACACCATCAGATATTAATTCAGAAACGCCTGACTGGTTTGTTGCTCCAAAGACCAACGATGTGGTTCAACTGGTTCCATCAGCATCATCGGGTAGTGAGAACATAATTACCTATGCGAGGATTCACACGCTCTATGGAGCTACGCTGAATCTTCGCCAAGAACCCTCAATTGATGCAACGATACTGGAAGAACTGCCACTCGGCGCTGTGGTAAGTGTTGTGGGTGACTCTGTAATGGGTGGTGGATATCGCTGGTGGCAGATCAAATCCCCTACCGGGGTTACTGGTTGGGCAGTTGAGGCCGCCGACAATGTGCAAACCCTGCGATTCAGTGATGATCTGATACCCAGCCTAGTCGTAGGCCAGGAAAGTATGAGACAAGTTCCACTTTATTCCTTTGGAGAATATGTTCGTGGTACGGCAGGAAATGAAATATGGTCTCGTCCTGACCCGGATTTTGGAAAGATTGAGGAGTATCTATCGCAAACCATTGAAATGGAAGTTGCTGGCATCGTATTTGCAGGACATCAGACAAATGGGGCCACCGTTTGGTGGTATCTGGTTCGTGTCCCCGGTGAATTGGAGGCACGCGGTTGGATGGACGAATATTCTCTAGTGCCCAATTAGTCACTTTTACGCAAGTGTTGTTTCGGCAATTTCGGGATCTGGGGCAATCGACAATGTGTGTACGTAGCTACAAATGGTCCTGGGTAAAAATCGCCTGTATATCGGTTTTGCTATCCTTCTCATTGAAGATAGGGTTGACGCAGAAACTGGATGAGCGCATCGTATTCATGTCGGATCGGGATGGCAACCGCGAGATCTATACGATGAATCCTGACGGCACCGATATTCAGCGCCTGACGAACCATGACGCTCAGGATATACAACCCACATGGTCGCCCGATAAGTCGCAGATCGCCTTCGTTTCCAACCGCGATGGCGATTTTGGTATCTACGTTATGCGTGCTGATGGTAGTGGCGTGCGCAAGTTGGTTGGTGGAACAGGTGCGTTCTACGAGTTTCCGTCCTGGTCGCCGGATGGCTTGCAGATTGTCTACAGCAGCGATGAAGTGAGAAGTTTCGATCTATATGTGATGAATGTGAACGGGGGTGAACCCCGGAGGCTAACGACCAGTGAAGAGGACGAAACCGATCCCTCCTGGGCACCTGATGGCTCGCAAATTGTTCATTTACAAACCGTAGAGGGTGTCTATCAAGTTTTCATTATCAGTGCGGGTGGAGGTAGTGGGCGACCTGTGCTGGACGAAGCGGGTGCAGGTGACTTCTTCTCGCCACGCTGGTCGCCAGACGGTACCAAGCTGGCGTATGCGACGACCACATTTGAAACCACAGGCAGTTTGTCCCGGATCTATATCCAGGATCTGGCTGACAGCACTGAACATATATTAACCAGTGCGGAAGACCGCTTTATTACAGGTCTGAGCTGGTCTGCTGAGAGCCAGGAATTAATTTATGCGATAAGAACTACGCAGGGGAAGTGGTCGATCAACCGGATAGATGGTGATGGCGAAATCGATGAACTGCTCAGCTTGGAAGACTACAATGCCGAAACACCTTCATGGTCTGCACCCCAATTGAGTGGAGAAGTCGTCCAGTTAGCGCCTTCAGGAACTACGCCAGTCGATGGAACTGCTTGTGCTGGCGGAATGGCCAGTCTGTTTGTACCGGGGAATATTGCCATTGTCGATTTTAACGCGAGTGGGGCACTCCGGATTCTGACAAACTATAACCGTAACGCCCCTGGCGGTATGCAGACCATCGCGCAATTCTACGATAATGACCGTGTAGACCTGCTTGAAGGACCAGTCTGTTTTGACAGTGTAAATTATTGGAAAATTTATTACGGCCCTCTCAATACCTACGGCTGGATCGCGGAAGGCAGAAACAACGACCGCTTCTTGTGCCCAGAATCAAATCCGGAATGTTCATGAGTATTGAGGCTGCCTGACTTTAGGATAAAACATTTACATCCAGGAGCAGAATATATGGCTGAGTACGGTCACAAATGGAGATTTGTAGGGGTTGTTGGCGCAGCCATGATCTTGTCGCTGCTTACATTACAGGTTAGCCTGGCACAGACCCCAGATGAGCGCATCGTGTTTATGTCAGATCGCGATGGGAACCGCGAGATTTACACCATGAATCCTGATGGTACTGATGTTCAGCGTCTGACGAACAACGAGGCGCAGGATTTACAACCGGCCTGGTCACCTGATAAGACGCAGATCGCATTTACGTCCAACCGGGATGGAAACTTTGCGATCTATATTATGAACGCTGATGGTAGTAACCAGCAGCCACTATCGACTGATCAATTTGCCTACCACGAGTATCCGGCCTGGTCGCCTGATGGCCGCTATATTGCTTACGCCAGTGATAAGGCTGGTAGTTTCGACGTTTACATTGTGGAGGCCAATGGCAGCAATCCACAGCGCCTGACCAGCGGTGACAGTTATGAAACCGAACCAGCATGGTCACCTGACGGACGCCAAATTGCGTACTTGCAGGATATAGATGGAGCCTTCGAGGTCTTTCTGGTGAACACAAACGGTGGCACACCACAGCGGCTGACTCAGAGCACCGGTGGCGATTATTTTTCGCCCCGGTGGTCACCTGATGGCATCCAATTAGCGTATGCTTTGACAATATTTGACCGTGCAGGGAACAATTCCGAAATCTACCTGCGGAATATGGCAAGCGGCACAGAAAGCCTGCTGGTCAGTCATGAAAACAGCTTTGTCCAGGGTGTCTCCTGGTCAGAAAATGGTTCAACGCTGGTCTATCAATTACAGGAGATCCAGGCTCACTGGACGATACACCGTGTCAGTACCAGTGATGGAACCCTCCAGGTTTTGACTGACCAGGCTTATAATTCCGAAACGCCATCCTGGTCCACACCCCAGATGACCGGGGTAGTCTCTGTCGGGCCTGCTTCGCCCGGGGATCTACGCATTAATGGCAGCATCACCGCTAATGTTTTGAATGTGCGCACTGGCCCCGGCCCAGAATATAACGGTATTACCCAGATCAGAAACGGTGCGAGTGTCGCTGCGATAGGGCGTAATGCTGATTCGACGTGGGTACAGATCGAAGGCAGCGCACAGGGTTGGGTCAATGTGCGCTATGTGCAGCTTGACAACAGCAGCGCACTCAATAACCTACCCATTACCTATACAGAGGTCGGCGAATGGGGGCCTGCTGAAACACCAACTGGGCTGCGTATTACCGCAACCGAAGTATTGCGAATTCGCGGTGGCCCCGGCGCAAATTATCGACAACTGGAAAACCCTGACACCATCAAAGCTGGTGAAACGGTCGAAATAGTCGGGCGCAGCCGCAATGGCGAGTGGTATAAGATCAACGTGGGCAATCGAAGCGGCTGGATAGTATCGGGTTATGGACGGTTATCTGGCGATCTTAATGCGAATGTGCCTGTACTCAGCAGTTAAGAGTTTATCTGCGCGTCCTATCTACTTGACGCAGGGAATTACCGACAATGATATTAGCTTTATGCTCTTTTAGGGAGGTTTACGATGTTGCTAGACTTTGGCCATCCTATGGTATCAGCTTTGATCATTCCACTAGTTTTTATCGTTTTCGAGTTCACTTTTACTTTGATTGTCATTTTGGGGAAAATTAGAAAAATGACCCCTAGAAGCAATCAGATGGCTGATGCAAGGCCAGCTGTGATGAAATATGTCTTCAGTTTTACCGAGACGATTAACGATATTGAAATAGTGCATCACTCAAACCCCATAGATATTGATGGACTATGCGCTAACATCAAATCCAGAAAGCGGCGGAAGCCCTTAAATGTGCGAGAACTTCCACCCGCCATTGAACGGTTTAATTGTGGCCTTCAATTAGCGTGTGCAGGAATGGCTTTTCAGGTCAACAATATATTACTTGCCGCTAATATGAGCAATGGAGAAAGAAATACTGTTGGCTGGGGGCTCTTATTCATAATCGCTCAGTTTTTTATCACACTTTTAATTGGCTTCATCCACAGGTTGAGTGATCCAGATTACGACCGTTTTAGAAGACGTGTGTTTGTGCATCTATTAGGGGCGAACTTCGCGGGATTTTTAGCACTGGGTTTAGCTTTTTCATATTTATCGTTGGTAGGTGTAAACCTCACATGAAACGCATTGAACAACTTGGCATGGAATTAGTGACTATTGCCGCAATTGTACTGGGGGCTGGAGCTTTCGTTTTAGCTTTATCCCTTCACAATACATTTACACCATCGGAGGAACTACAGATTTTCTACAATCAGCAAGTTCTTATTTTGTACATACCAAACACTTTTTCGTCGCTACAAGGATTTGCATTTGAAGTCACATATGACGAAAAACAAAGACGTGTAATTAGCCTCAACGAATTTTCTGAGACAGCAAGCCTCTCCTTATCCAACTTCCCGTCTCCTACTTGTATTTCGTTCTCTATGTCAGGAGGTGGCCTTTTTAGTCTGTCAGAATGCAGGGAGATTACTAACATCCGCCAATCCGTCACAAGTCGGCAGGCATTCTGGATTGATCCAACCACGTTTATGCCAGTTAACCTGAGGATCCTCAGCAGCGATCAAGTTGTTGGACAATGTAGCCCTGGTTTTATTTGCACATTCGAATTTTCACCATTCCCACAAGGTTAAAATGTAAATCCACGACTCAGAAAATCTTCCTATATCACTATTGGAATACAATCATCATCTTCCGCACAGCAGCCTAGGCTACCTGGTCAATGAGAATCTTCTCCAGTAACATCGGCCTACCCCACCCGGTAAGCTAGTAGGGCTCAGTCGGAAACTCACATGTAGGCATCTGCATATCTGAAGATACGTCCGCAGAGGGCAGAAGTGACAGCTTGGTTTCCAATAACCACGGTGCAAACAATGGCACATGAGTAAGGGGACGTTTCGATACCGGGGGCCACATTGTCATTGTGCTTGGTTGTAATTGGGCGGTAGCTCTCAAGCTCATTGGCTAACATGGTACGGGTTTTCGAGCTACGTTTGGTAAGTATCTTTTAGTTGACACCAAATGTGTGACTAACCTCAGGAGCTTTGGCTGCTAGGCTGAGCATCGAAGTCAATCTTATTGTGGTGGCGCTGGTAGTTAAATCGCCGCGCTTTCGAGCAAAACACAATGGCTTAGACAATGTAGCTTTTGGGCTTATCTGCCAGCTACCCGGGTTTCCTTTCGAGCTTCTGCCATAACTTGGGATAGCCCAACTGTATACAGTCATCAATGACTTCGGGATTGCTCATACTTTTGTGCTCGCACATCATATAGCCTACTGTGCTGTGATGGAGTTCACCAAAGGTGAGGTAACCAAGACACGTTGGAATGTGCGGAGTTGGTGGGGTTCGTCCCCACAGGTTGAGTTTACGGCTTCTATTAATAAGATTTATTACAGAATGCGCCATACTTCCATAATCAAGTTGATACGCCTATTTAGCACATGGTAGAGATTATGAGAAATGCGGTCAGCGTACTGTACACAATCGATACGCAGGTTGTGGCAATTCTTGCAAGCCTTCAAATTCCTGTAACTTTTGTTAACGCATCGAAACAGAAGTAAATACCCATGTTGAAAACGAAGCTGCACTAAACCGAATTGCAGAAATTAGAGCAGTGGTTGAGCTTATCGATTTCAGTTGGGAAAAGGGTTTCATGTCCCAAACTGAATATGTTGAACTGATCGAAGCCGCAGACCTGTTGGAGAATTTCAATCACTATGGGGATGAGGGTAAGAATAGTTGGAAATCCGGCTGAAACACAGAAACAGTTAGTTTCTAATGTCGTTGAAAGGGTGTTTGTGTATGGTGGTAATGTGTTGGCAATATGGCTTTACGGGGACTTCGCAGCAACTTTAGAGAAAACGCAACAGCGCCCCAAAGTGTTGTGGACACCGTTCGTTCTAACTTGGTGGATAGGCCTGTAACGTCGTTAGGGATGTTTAGCCAGTTCGGGAGCGACGGGGTTCGAAGTGCGCAGTATAAAGTTCTACTTCTACCACCGCGCCGGAAGTTCTGGAACTTTGCTGCTTAGCTTCCAATTAGCATGCTGGGAGATGCGTTGCACGACTCAGATATGATAACAGATGTGCTTGTGTGCATCTGTTTTGGTTCGCAACCTGTGTGAGCGTTGGCTATACTTGCTGCATGTCCACGTCAATTCTCGCGACGAAACTCTATAAACCTGTGTTACGCCCTGGCTCGGTGCGGCGTCCACGGCTGATCGAACCACTGAACACGGGTCTGTACGGCAAACTGACGCTGATCTGCGCGCCTGCCGGATTCGGCAAGACAACGCTGGTTGCAGAATGGATCAGCAGTGGCGATCATGCGACCGCCTGGCTGTCTTTAGATGAGAGTGACAGCGACCCGGTCCGCTTCCTGACCTACTTTGTCGCGGCGTTAGAGATCATTGCCCCCCAGATTGGTGCGAGCATCATGAATCTGCTCAGATCGCCGCAGCCGCCACCTATCGACTCGCTGCTGACACCGCTCCTGAATGCGATTGCGGCTATACCTGATGACTTTGTGCTCGTTTTGGATGATTATCATGTGCTGGACAATACAGAAATTGACTCAGCCCTGAGCTTTCTGGTCGATAACCAACCGCCACAAATGCATCTGATCATCACCACACGCGAAGACCCGCACTTACCCCTGGCGCGTCTGCGGGCACGTGGTCAGCTGACCGAATTGCGCGCCGCTGATCTGCGCTTTACGTCGGACGAAGCTGCTGAGTTCCTGAACGAAGCAATGGGGTTAACGTTGTCAACAGAGGATGTTGACGCATTAGGACAGCGCACAGAAGGTTGGATCGCAGGCTTGCAGCTGGCGGCTATATCGATGCAAGGGCAACAGGATAATCGTCGATTTATCGAGTCCTTCACGGGCAGCCATCACTTTGTGTTGGATTATCTCATGGAGGAGGTACTCAGTCATCAACCACCACACATCCATGATTTTCTGCTGAAAACGTCGATTTTGGAGCGTTTGTGTGGGCCGCTGTGCGCCGCGATCTTGCAGCAAGACGATGAAGATGCCCTGGCAACACTAGAGCACATTCGGCAGGCGAACCTGTTTTTGATCCCACTCGACAATGAGCGCCGCTGGTATCGTTATCATTTCCTGTTTGCAGATTTATTGCGCCAAAGACTACTACGCGATAGCGCCGGTTTTTCGACAGAAGCTGTCAATGAATTACACACACAGGCAAGCAACTGGTATGAGACAAACGGTCAAGAGCTAGAGGCATTCCAACATGCCATAGCCATCAATGATGTTGAACGGGCCGAGCGACTGATTGAAAGTCAGGGTACACCGCTGTACCTTCGTGGCATCGTGAAGCCGATATTGCACTGGCTCGAATCTCTCCCCCATCACGTTTTGGATGCTCACCCGTCGTTGTGGGTCGCTTATGCCTCAACACTCTTGTTAAGTGGTCAACATACGTCGGTTGAGCAAAAACTGAATGAAGCTGAAAATGCACTGCAAAATGCCGGCATTGATGACACAACGCAAGACATCATGGGACGCATCGCCTCGATGCGAGCAACTTTGGCCGTTATTCAAAATGACGTAGAAGCCATGATTTTTCATTCGAATGATGCTCTGGAGCGATTGCATCCTGAAAATTTGCCTATTCGTATCGCATCACACTGGACGCGGGGATATGCCTATCAATTGCAAGGTAATCATCAGCAGGCTCGTGACGCTTACAAAGATGTTCTTCAGTTCAGTGAGTCTGGCGACTCGTCTATATATGTCATTGCTGCGACCATCAGCCTTGGGCAGTTACAAGAATTGGACAATCAGCTTCATCAAGCCAGCGAGAGTTATCAGAGCGCAATAAAGTTGTCTGGCGAACCCCCTCATCCTATTGTGTCTCAAGCGTTTCTTGGGTTAGCACGCATCAACTATCAATGGAATGATTTAGAGGCAGCTCAAGAATATGGGCAGCAATGTCATGAACTGCTGCAACAAATGGAAAATACCGACACAACCGCTTCGTACAAAGTTTTCCTCGCTTATTTGCACCTGTCCCGAAGAGACGTCACGAGTGCTAGTGATGTCCTGGATGAGGCTGAAGCCTTTGTTCATCAGAATAACTTCTTGTTTCGAATGCCCGATATTGCTGAGGCTCAGGTGCGTGTCTTGATCCATCGGGATAATTGCGCTACTGCTTTGCAATTGGCTGAAACCCACAATCTATTAATCAGTCAGGCCAGAATATATCTTGCTCAAAATAACGCTTCCAGAGCACTGCAGATACTAGACCCCTTCATTCAAAATGCAAAGGAAACGGGATTGCCGAATGAGTTACTCAAGGGATTGGTATTGCAGGCCGTTGTTTACCATGCTCTGAACCACCAAGATGTCGCGTTGGAAGTCCTGGATGAATCACTGGCATTAGCCAAACATGGGGGATTCATTCGCATCTTTGTTGACGAAGGTTCGTCAATGGCACAACTCCTCCAGATCGCACACAGCAGAGGACTTCGTCAGGATTATGTGAGTCAGTTAATTTCTGCATTCTCAATGCCGGCAGCTGAGCAGTCGGCAGTATCGCAGACAATCACACCTGAATCGCAAGGGATTGATGCACTCAGTCAGCGTGAAATCGAAGTGCTTCAACTGATTGCAAACGGATTGACCAATCAGGATATTGCAGATCAACTGTATCTCTCGCTCCATACCGTGAAGGTCCACGCCCGCAATATTTACAGCAAACTCGCTGTTAAGAACCGCACACAAGCCGTTGCACAGGCAAAGTCGCTCGGCATTCTGACGGCAGACTAACAATCATCTACTACTCCCTAATCCTGAGAATAATCCTCCCAATCACTCTTTCGAGGTATGACAGCCCCCTGGCGCTCCGGGTATCCTGTGACTATAGCTTACAACGCACCGGATCATAGATCACTGAGTAAAAGGGGCACCAAACCATGAAAGCAATTATCTGTACAAAATACGGTTCTGCGGATTATCTCGAACTGCAAGATGTTCCGAAACCCACGCCGAAGGACAACGATGTCCTGATTAAGATGCACGCCACCTCCGTCACCGCCAGCGATGTCCTCATGCGGGCGCTGGATGCAAACCTGATGTTCAAGATCATCATTCAGATGGCGATGGGGTTTGGTAAACCGCGCAACCCGATTCTCGGCATGGTCGGAGCGGGCGTAGTGGCGTCCGTCGGCAAGGACGTAACCGCCTTCAAACCGGGGGATGATGTATTCGCCTACGGTTCCATCTCCATGTCAAAGATGCGATGGGGGTTCTACGGTGAGTATATGTGCCTGCCGGAGGACTGGAACATCGCTCACAAGCCGGAAAACCTCACATTTGAGGAAGCAACCGCGATTCCCTACGGTACACTGCTGGCGATGCACGTCATGGAAGAAGCGATCATACAGCCAGGGCAAAAGGTGTTGATCTATGGTGCGTCCGGCAGCATTGGCACCATGGCCATTCAGCTTGCCAGGCACGCCGGAGCCGAAGTGACCGCAGTATGCAGCAGCCGCAACTTCGACATGGTGACATCGCTCGGTGCGGCCAAGGTGATTGACTACACCCGCGACGATGCTATCGATCAATTGGAGCATTACGATTGGGTGCTGGATACGGTTGGCAATAATAAAACGTCGCCGCTGAAAGACGCCAGCAAGACAGCCCTGACAGCGAATGGGCAATATCTCTCAGTCGATAAAGGCACGCCAACAACCAGTCGTGACAAGTTTTTACGAGTGAAAGAACTGGCAGAACAAGGGGTCTTGAAGCCCATTATTGACCGCTGCTACTCGCTCGAGAATATGGTCGAGGCCCATAAGTATGTCGAGACAGGACACAAGCGTGGCAACGTGATCGTGACCATTGGTACGTAGGCCAACAGAGACGTGATCATGTCTGAAGACTCAAAGTTCCACAACACATTCCCCGAAGCTCTGGTCTATGAGATCAGAGTCAGGGGGCATCTTAGCGACCAATGGCACAGCTGGTTTGACGGCATGACGATTGAACTCGAAGCCGATGGCACCTCGCGGTTATACGGTTCCCTGGCTGATCAGGCGGCACTGCATGGATTGCTGCGTAAAGTGCGCGACTTAGGACTGCCCCTGATCTCAGTCACTACTGTTGAGTAAAGTCATTATGAAGTCACACAATCAACCAGCGGTCAAGCTACAGAACGGTAGCCTCTTGAAAGCTATTGTTCGTAGAAAATCAAAACTGACTGGACACGAAGTCAGTACACTCAGACCCGGCAACAAGATATTAACGCTCACCCACATTGATGAGGATGAAAGACCATGACGAAGCAAAAATTTCTGACGGTACGCTGGAATAACATATTGTCAGTGTACTTAGGCACCCCTACCTTAATTTATGTTATCCTTGCTTTCTCAACATCACATTGGTTGGAAAGAGATGGGCTGATCGGCCTTGCAATTTTTGGGGCGCTGTTCTGCATAATCATTGAGCTTCATACAGCGACGCGGTTCGCATGGCTTCAGAAGAACTCAGCGAATTCCATATCAGTCAGACAGGGGTATGCGCATCCACTTGCTTTAATCAGGCTGGCGTACAATGCAGTCTTCTGGGTATTCTTGCTTCCGCTTGGCATGAGTCTTGACTATGGCATCGGATTTGTAACCTTTACCATTGTTATTCTTGTTCGATTTGTGCTGAGCTTCTATACCAACAATGTCGCCAATCTAACGCCTGAGCAATTTGAAAGGTATCCATTTCGAATTTGATCAAGTTCTCTATATGGGAAACCGAACGCAACATCGCTTTTATCCGAAAAACCTGACGCCGTACACAAATCACACCAAACAGGATAAACAACTGTGGCTAACATCGTTTCAAAAAATAGTAAGGACAGTTACATGCTCAGCTATCTCCTCAAAGGATGGCAAGCTAATCGCCCGCTCACCGTTTTAGGTGTAGCCATGTTCGTTATACTACTGTTCACGCTGATTGCTATGGTTGTAGACCCGAAGGTTATCACAGGGCAGAACGCCTGGGTGAAACCAGCAAAATTTGCTATTTCCATCAGTATTTATTCATTCACCCTATTGTGGATGTTAACTTTTATCAAAAATCATTCTCGTGTGGTTGGCTTCATTTCATGGGTCACCATTGTTGGCTTTATCATTGAGATGGTGGCGATTATCGGTCAAGTGCTGCGAGGCACAACAAGCCATTTCAATAATACAACGCCGTTTGATGATTTTGTTTATTCATGGATGAGTTATGCGATCGTCGCAATCTGGTTTTGCTGTTTCTTTCTCGGGATTTTCTTATTGTTCCAAAAACTACGTGATCCGGCATTTGCATGGTCAATTCGTTTCGGGATATTGATTGCTTTGCTGGGTATGGGAATCGCTTTTCTCATGACCATCCCGACTGCGGAGCAACGTATTCAGGAAGAGGAAACAGGTATTTCGCTTATCAAGGGTGCTCATTCTGTAGGCGTTGACGATGGTAGAGCTGGTTTACCGATCCTGGGTTGGAGCACCGAAGGTGGTGATTTAAGAATCGGGCATTTTGTAGGTCTTCATGGGATGCAGGTATTACCCTTAATAGGCTTAATGCTGTCCAGTTCGGCGCTTGTTCATCACATTAAGAGCCAGGGACGTATATTACTTGTGTTCATCGCAGCAATTAGCTACCTGCTCTTTATGATCCTCCTGACTTGGCAGGCGTTACGCGGGCAATCCATTATTGCACCCGATAGCATCACAATTGCCTTCTTTTTCAGTCTTATTTTGGGAACATTACTCAGTATCGCAGTCACTATTCGCTTATTCAAAATACAAAAAGCTTAAGCAAATATTCTACTGCGCAAGCGGTTATTCAACTGAGCAATGAAAACGGGTTGTATAAAATCACACGAGAGAATAATGACTAAAGTGCAGACAAACACACGCAAACAGATGTCAATGACAGATTATGTGCAATATCGAAATGGCGTCCCATTGGGTGCGTCAGGCTCATTGCAGAATATGCTCGTTCGCTCTCTTGGCGCAGGGACATTTGCAAAGTTCTGGCAATACTGGAATCCAATCTGGGGCTACGCATTAGGCCGTTACATCTACGAACCGCTCAACCAATTTTTGCCTTCAAGTGTCTCTCTCATCTTGAGTTTCGTAATTTCAGGTGGGATACATGATTTTGCAACGATGCTTGTCCGGGGTGCGCCTGCATTCTTTTTTACACCCTGGTTCTTTTTGATGGGTCTTGTTGTTATTTTCGGGCGACTGCTACAACTTGACTATTCGAACCAGGCATTTCGAGTTCGTGTTGCTATCAATCTTACATTTATTCTCGTTTGTCTGATGATATCCATAGGTGTGGCACAACTTTTATAGAGCTGTGTTGATAGCGTAAATCCATACGGCACCTGACGGTTGTGCTACGCATACCAATATTGTGCATTTTGGCTGGATCTTTGCTTGAAAGCACTACTTGTTTCATTTTGGAGTTCGTCAAATTTATATGACACTGTGCAGGTTCGACCCTACATTGATTCCGCCCTAGCCAGGAATCAAAAATCCCCTTGAAATCAAGAGGATTTATCCATTGCGGGAGCGACGGGATTTGTTTCGGTCACAGCCACCCGATGATCTTCACCTGCGTCTACATGGTCCATTATATCGTCATTTCTATTGGCGACAACCTGCCTGTCATTCTGGTTCCGGCCAGTATTATTGCCACCGCCATCTGGGTCCGGATCGTCGTCATGCCATGATTCTGTATCTGAGGCTGTGCGCGTAGGTAGCATCGAGACGTCCATCAAATCCTTAAGGAAGGGCTTAGGCTCGATCCCGACGACATATCCGGGATAGTCGTGGTGCAAATAGACGGTTGTCAGCATCGAGTGAAACAGAATCTCGAGTTCTTTCGGTTTGGCCTTCTTGAGCAGCTTGCCGACCTGCTCAAGCACAGCAGCCGCATCTTCCATCTCAGGAACCTGTGACGGCTTCAATGCTTCTAACTTGCTGTGAATATCGGCACGCTCGGTGATATATTCCTCCTGCTCAATGTCACCCAGCTTGTACAGTGTTTTCAGCCGTTCCAGTCGATTCTCCAGCCGGGTCTTCTTAGTCTCGAAGCTTTCGCTGTCACCACGCTTAGCCCGGCTCAGCTCCAATACACGCTCACGCCAATCTGTGGGCAGCTTGATCTGTGCGAGATACGCCAAGACCGCTTGCTCTGCTTCGATGGCCGGGATCATACGCCCAGAACATGCTCGGTCTGCACGTTTGGGAGCACGATAGTAGCGGCGGTCCTGCCAGTTTGGTTGACCACGCAAGGGCTGCTCACACTGGGCACACAATGCCAACCGTGACAGCGGATAGATGCGCTTAGTCGACTTCTTGCGAGGTGTGCGGCTGCGACGCCTTGCCCGGACTTCCTGGCATTTCTGAAACAACTCTTCTGAGATTAGGGCTTCGTGCCTGCCAGGGAACCAATCCCCCTTATACTGCGTCTCTCCTAAATAAAAGCGGTTTTGCAATATCGGGCGAACGGTGTCGTTCTCAAAGGGTTTCTCGCCCCAGTTGCCGGTGGTGCGATAGCCTTCCTCGTTCAAACAAACCGCCACATCATGATCGGAGGCATTGCCGATGGAGTACATTTCGTATGCGAGAATGACACCATATTTGTTCTTCAAGTGTGGAATAGCATCGCCTGCGGTCACATGCGTCCAGCGTTCCATGTAATCCTCGATGAGACGAGTGTGCTTGATATATGCTTCCTGGTCGATCTCGCTCATCTCGAACTGTTCACCTAATAACAGTAGATTACGGTTCAAATACTTCAGCGTCGTATAACCAAATGCCAGCGTGCCGTTCCAGAACCCGGCACGAGCACGGGCGGCTTTGCCCTTAGCGGTTTCGCGGGCACGGTTCTGGTTGTCCCACTGCGCCAGCAGCGCGAACAGGTGCAGCATGAACTCGCCTTCTTATGGACGATGATGTAATCGAACTGTTTCGCTTGCGCCTACCGCATCATGCGCTGAAAGGCCGGGCGAGCATCTGTCTTCGCGGATCGACCGGGTTCGAAGTGAATATGCTCCGGCGCTACGGTCCACTTCCGCTGCTCTACCAGAGCCAGGCACAGGTCATGCTGTGCATCAAGGCTCCAGCCCTCAACTTGCTCCTCATGGGAAACTCGTGAATATATTGCTGCTCTCATCTGTATCCTTTCTGTTCAATCGGTCGTCCGAAGGAAGTCGGGTCAGCTGATTATGTGGTCAGGCTGTTGGATCCAGCATGCTTGCCAGTAGTTGCAGGAAGGGCTGGGCCTCGTCGAAACGTTCGAATTCATCCTGTTCAGTTCCTGTCTCAGGCTCTGCCATCATGCCTCCTTGCGTTCAGCGTAGTAGTCCACGGCTTGCATTAGAAAGTGCCGCACCAGGTGTGATGGCGAGACATTCATCTGCTGCGCAAGCTGCTTGATCGCAGCCCGTTCGACTGAAGTCAGCCGGACACTGAAGATGTGCTCCCGTTTCAACGGCGGCTGAGGTGATTGGATTGCGTTACTCACTGCATCACCTCTCGTTGTACAACTGGATACAGCCTAGCATGTCGAGCTGCCTAAGCCGGTGGAGGATTCCGCGTTCTGATAGCAAAATTCTGGTCCAAGAATGAAATTTTTCACCGCCCTCACCCATTCCTAACCGGAATTAAAACAAACGCTAGTGCGCTTGTAGTGAATCGTGCAGTTCTCAGGTAAATGTCTCTCCTGCTCGTAAAGTGCCAGAAGCCTCCGAAATGAGTCCAAGCATTTGGGGAGTTTTAGTCTCGTTAAGGTATAATGATTTGCAGCATAGATGGAGAATTGCGATGACCGTGAGTGACCTTTTAGAACAGGCAAAGGCCCTCAGCCCGGCAGAACGCAAGGAACTGACGAAACGGCTGATTGATATGATTGATATACTTCCTGCGCTTCATCAAGACGAACCAGAAGAGCACTGGGGTAAATCCCTGAATAAGCTCCTGGATGAGATTGGGCCAATTGAGATGATGTACCCGGAGATTGAAGACCCTGTTGAATGGGTCAAGCATTTGCGAGCCGAGCAGCGCAGGCATAGATTAGGTGATTGGGGCAGCGGCGAGTGAGTGTAGGTATTGTTGACACCACAGTCATTTTGCACTACTTCCGTCAAAACCTGGCGGCCCAGGAGTGGGTGAACACACAGGAAACTCGGCTTTCTGTGACCTCCATCACCTGGCTCGAAGTGATGGAAGGCTCCACCAGCAAAGCGGGTCAAGCACGAGCGAAAGCAATCTTAGATAAGTTTGAAACATTGACCCTCTCCGACGTTGATCAACTTTGGGCGATGCAGCAACAAGAACGCTTCCAGTTCAGCCACCATATAGGAATGAACGACTGCTTGATTGCGTCTGTCGCTTATCGCTTGCAGGTGACCTTATACACCCACAACCTCAGAGATATGACACCAATGATCGGAAAGCTCGCCCAAAGTCCGTACGCATAAGGTACTCTGGCAGGAATATTGATCTATTGATTACTCCTACACTTTATTTGTTTCTGGATATTCATGAGTCATGAAAATTGCATCTGCAACGTGCTAAGATCAGCTTAATTTGCTGGGCTGTAATATTGTAGTATTCTTGAAATACATCGACCTCTCAAAAGTGTTTATGAAAGAACGCAAGCGTGGGCCTTTTCCGATCCCTCGGCAAGATATTCTCTGGATCACCACTTGAACTGGTTCTGTCAGTGAGTCATGATGGAATTCGGCTTACGGTCCAACGTGGAAACAAACAGCTAACCCCATCGGAATTAGCCACGCTAAAGACTCTACCAATGCCTCTCCAAAGATTCATAAACCATAGATCGCCGAATCAAAACGGTGTTTATCGCATATCGTTTCCAAAAGCAGAAGAGTTATGTCGCGCTCTGGAGAGCTATGTAGGTGATTCGTTTAGGATACAAAAGGATAGTGTTGACAGTCTTAGAATCACTACTTGTCCGGCAGGCTTCCGGTTAACTTGGCAATACGATCAGTCACGACAGACCTTGCGAAGATTGCTCCAAAATGCAGACGGGTATTTAGGCGATGGATGGGTATATCTCGACCGAAGCGTTTGGCAGATTAACTCTGATCTGCCTCGAGAAGTGATCAAGTGGTTGAATAAACCTGAAATCTCGGGAATAGATATCTTCCGATTCTGCAATAAAATAAAACCTCAACTTGAGCACGGCCACTTTGCTTGCGATTTGGAGATCGAGTCAGATTTCCAGGCAAGACTGAACATAGTCAAAATGCTTAAGCAAAGCATGGATGTTCAAGTTTCCACAAACAAGCCCTACTTGGCTAGCGCACTTCAAGAAATACGTGACGATACTGACAATCTGATCAGCGGCAACACCATACTGCCAGGTTGGCGGCAAAAACTCCCAGGACAACTCTTGCCTCTGACACGCTCCGGCGCGGTCGAGCGTCTCCAGGGTAACGAATTGTTATCATTCATTCAAGATGACCTGACGCCAAACGCGCGCAACCTGGACGTGGACATGTCGGTCGTGCAAAACACATATCGCATTCTTGACGCCGCTCTTTGTTCTGTAAAGTTTAAATTAGAACAGGGCTTTGAACACGGCGTCGGTTATTACCAGGCAGTACCTTGCTTGAGCGTCGATTCTGATCTCATTCCGCTAAGTGTTCTAGATCGCAAAATCGAGAGCGGCGCACGTTTCATTCGCCTTGATGACAGTTGGCTCGAATTCAATCAGCAATTCAGATCCTACTATGCATCATGGAAGCAAAAGAGTATCAACCCAATTCGACTGACTCCACAGGAAGTTATGGGGTCGTATTTGAATCGCTTGAGCAGGATGGGGTTACAGCCGCCTGCAATCAAAGTGGAAAATGCTAAGGATGAGCGGGAACAAGCTCACTTGCTAGTCGATACTATGCAGAAACACGGTCTCCCGGTTGGTTTCTCAGGCTTACAACAGGAAGCAGGCGATCTGTTTGCAGAAGTCTGTTCAAGCTTACTCACTCAGTATCACCGGACCAAAATTCTCTGGTTGCTACCACGGCGAAAACTGAGTGGAGCAGCAAGTTCCCTGAAACAAGCTAAGGTACCTTACAAAACTGATGGGTCCCGCCTTGAGGGGCAGGTCCTCATTGCTTCACCAGATGTACCATTACCTGATGTGCAATGGACCGTCGTTATCTTCACAGATGTGGATGCAATAGTCTCTGGAGAGCGGCAGAGCAAGGGATATTCAGCGCTTCGGCGAAATTGGTCAGTCTGCACTTTCAGTCGTGAGGATTGGGATCGGGATATACTTCGAGCGCAGCGGATGCTGCGAGTCCTGGGACTTGATAGCGCGGATCTCGAAATCTTTAAGCAGTTATGTGTTGGCAACTTTTCTAAACAGACAGATGGATTCTTATCGCGCTTAGCTTCGCCCTTCAAGAAGATTCTAGTAAATGATGATACCGACTCGCCGCCAGGGCGAGCAGTAGCCATCCCTCCCCGCCACGAACCATACGTTCCTCGCTCCAAAGAGGCCGCCAAGGACGTATTTCGTCCGACATTCACGGTTTCGACAAGTTTGACTTCGCCGAAAAGCCGCTTCCTTGAGCAAGCTCGACGCTACGCAACTCAGACAGAGCAAGTAGCTCAGTCCGTTCCTTTCATGCAATATTGGCCGACCTATGAATCTATGAGCAACGTTCAACGCAAGTGGTATTTCTACTGGCGATCCCGGATTCGCAGCGGTGATTATGTGCCCACCGACCTGAGCTACATGTTTCTTCACATTTACGAGATCATTCATCTTGTGGGATTTAACAACCCGCAGGCGGCGTTTGACTACCTGGTGAACTTCTGGAAGCAATTCAGGTCTGTGCAACCTAAGCTTGACAATTATCTCATAGATTGGCTTGCCGATTTTATCGTCGTCTACAAGTTACCCCAGGCCCCTCTGACCTGGTACGCACACGCCGCCGCCCAAGGCGGGAAACTGGGTGACGAAAACCTTGCTTTAGATGCCTGGCTTTCGACCAATGCACAGATGATCGCTATTCCCGACACAGTACTCAATCTTATTAGTGATTACAGATTCAGCAAAAGTAAGTTCTATCAGCAAGAAAACAACGGTGGCTTCGTTGAACGAGAGCTGCGCAACGGTCTGCACGTGATAGATGAACATCTCCAACGCACGCATGGCAAAACGTTCTTTGATTATTATCGTCCGTCTCAATCACAATATGTCAGACGTCAACCCTTTGCGAGCGCCGTATATGAGGGGCCACGCGAAACAATCACGATAGCTCAAACGCCCAGGTGGACTGACGCGGCAGTAATGAAAAGTTCAGTCACCTCAATATTGAAATATACTGAAAACCGTTTACGACGACAAAAGAATTTCAGGGGCACCCTGCGCGGCATTGAATTGCCTCAAGATTGGATAATAGTGTTGGATACCGCATTCCCCCTGGAGGATGCTGCCACAGGTGAACAGGTGATCGCACCAGCCTATGAACCAATAGTAATCGACCTGGAGAAGGCTGAAGAACTCACTATTATCTCTGATAAGGTTCAAGCACGTCTCCAAACTGACGATGAAAGTGACGCAATTCCCATTGATGAACCTCAAGTCGAATCCACCATCGGTGCACCCTGGGAAGTACCAGACCAACAGCTAAGTACTAAACGCCCTGCCGACACGCCTGCACACCTGCTTACAGAATTACAGGAAGTTGCGAACATCATCGCAACCGATAAGGTCGCAATCAAATTGCTGAGCCATCTACAGGCTCAACAGTGGGAAATCGCTCAGGATATTGCTCAGGCAATTCTTGACGGTGAATTCCTAAATGTTGTCCTCGACAGAATAAATGAACGCGCTATCGAACAATTGGCCGATCAATTGGTTGTCATAGAAGGAAACAACATCGTCGTCACAGAAGACTATCGAGATGAGATCGAACACCTGTTGGCAAACCCAGTGCCTATAGCTTCAGGAGTTGCTCCGTCAGAGCAGCCTCTATATGAAGATCTCGATCCCACATGGACGAATTTTGTCAATAAGATGCAGGCTCATCACTGGGAGGCTCTAAATGCCCTGTTGGTTGGAGAGGACGTCACAGCCAGGCTAGACGGTATTGCCCGAAGTGCATACATTACGTCAAATCTTCTGGTTGACCAAATCAACGAATTTGCCCTAGACAGTATAGGCGACATCGTCATTGAAGCAGGTGATCCACCACATATCGAAGAAGAAGATTGGGAGAGTTTGCGTCAGATCATGGCGTGGGCATTGGAGCACATCATCCGGGAGCAGTAAATGTCAACTCAGAAAATCCCTAAGCGCATCTCAACGGCTGTCATCCAATCGCTTAGCGCTGGTGTCGTACCACGCACTGGCCTCGAATATATCGCTGTTGGACGACAAGACGAAATAGAAGCATTGCTCTACGATATAGACGAAATTGTTGCTGAGGGCGGCGCAAGTTTTCGTATGATTCTAGGGCGCTATGGCTCGGGGAAAAGCTTCTTGTGTCAGCTTATTCGCAACTATGCGTTGCAACGTGATTTTGTGGTAATGGACGCCGATCTGAGTCCCGTCACCCGCTTAACAGGTACCAAAGAGCAGGGTCTCAACCTATATCGTGAATTGTTAAAAAACGCTGCAACCAAAACGCGCCCGGACGGCGGTGCTTTCAGCGCACTTCTGGAACGATGGATAAGCGACTTGCAACAAAAAGTTATGCAGGAAGACGGCATATCCCCCAACGACCCGGCTTTCTCTGGAGCAGTTGATGCACGCATCTATGCAACAGTGAGTCGTATGGAGGGAATGGTTCACGGCTTCGACTTCTCTACCGTAATTTCGGCCTATTGGCATGGTCATCAGAGCGGGGATGATACGCAGAAGCAAGCAGCGATGCGCTGGTTACGCGGCGAGTACGGCACAAAGACCGAAGCCAGAGAAGCTCTTGGGGTTCGCGTTATTGTTGACGATAGCTCCTGGTATGATTACATCAAATTGCTTGCACAATTTGTAAAGGACATTGGCTACAAAGGTCTTGTGATCTTCATTGATGAAGCTGTCAACTTATATAAGATCAGCCATACAGTGTCGCGCAACAATAATTACGAACGTCTCCTCACAATCTACAACGACATCATGCAAGGCAAGGCACAGTATTTTGCAGTAGTAGTTGGTGCGACACCTCAAATGGTTGAAGACACCAGACGCGGACTATTTAGTTATGAAGCGCTCCGAACAAGATTGGAGGAAAGTCGCTTCGCTCGAAATGACTTGCGTGATCTATCAGGTCCTATGATTCGCCTCAATGTATTGACGCCGCTGGAGATATTCGTTCTCCTCCAGCGAGTGCGTCAAATCCACGGGCTTCATTATGGCTATGATCCTACCGTCACCGATAACGAGATCGAGTTTTTCCTTAATGTAGTTCGCCAGCGCATCGGAGCTGAACAGCTGCTTACACCACGGGAGGTGGTACGGGATTTCCTGGCGATACTCAATATCATGCAACAGAATCCAACGACCTCATTCAGCGATATCGTCGGAGGAAAAGAGTTTACACCTACGCAAGTAGGCGCAGATCCAGAGGCGCTCACGCCAGAAACGGAAATTGTTGACGAGGACGATGATTCATCGCCCTACACGAGCTTTCGGTTATGACACATCCTTTTTACCGACTGGCACCTTTCATACAAGAATTCATCTATCGTGAGAAGTGGGGCGAGCTTCATTCGATTCAGGTAGAGGCTATCGAGGCCGTACTAGACACATCGAACCATATCTTGATTACTAGCGGAACATCGAGTGGCAAAACAGAGGCAGCCTTTCTACCCATCATCACGAATCTTTACGAACAACCAAGTTCTACGATTGGTGCCCTGTATATTGGTCCGCTTAAAGCACTAATCAACGATCAGTTTCACAGGCTAGATGGCTTGCTGGAAGACAGTGGTATCCCGGTCCAAAGCTGGCACGGAGACATATCGCAGAGCAAGAAGCAGCGCTTTCTGCGGACAGGTCATGGTATCTTGCAGATTACACCAGAGTCACTTGAAGCGATGCAGATCAATCGACAGACCGAATTGAGTCGCTTGTTTGGTGATCTTCGGTATGTAGTCTTGGACGAGGTTCATGCCCTGATTTCCAGTGATCGAGGAAGACAAGTTTTGTGTCAGTTACAGCGCCTCGCTCGCTACCAATCACGCCCTGCTAGACGCATCGGACTATCGGCAACACTCGGCGAACCGGCACTAGCCATGGAGTGGTTATCCGGCGGTACTGACTATCCCGTAACGCTTATTGAGGACAAAGCTGGTCGGCGAGAAGTGATGCTTGGTCTTGAGCATTTCATCACCATTGATGATGACGATATCGATGATGAACAAGATCAGGTTGAGCCAAATGACATTGCAGTATCCAATGTATCTGACGCCACCCTCGATGATATTCAGGAGGAAGAACCTGATCCAAGGGATGAACTCTCTCTCGACGAGACTGATGAGATGTTTCATCACATGGCAAAAATGGTGAACAGTAATCGAAAGACGTTGATTTTTGCCAACAGCCGGAATGGAACGGAAGAAGTTATCCATAACCTGAGGCGTATCGCCGGCGTCGAGGGCGCAGATGAGGATGAATATTACGTCCATCATGGGAGCATATCGGCAGCGCTGCGGGAACGCGCGGAACATGATATGCGCGATCCAGACAAACGGACCTGCGTCGCAGCAACTGTGACGCTTGAACTGGGAATTGACATTGGAAATCTCGATCAAGTACTTCAAGTGAATACTACGAACACTGTTTCCAGTTTTGTACAGCGACTAGGACGATCCGGACGTCGTGGCAATCCACCTAAGATGTACTTTTATTCTCGTGAGGAAGCTCCGCTTGCAGATGCCTCACTCGGTGAGCGAATCCCCTGGGGTTTGCTCCAAACCATTGCCATTATTCAGCTTTATGTGGAAGAGAAATGGATTGAGCCACCCGAGATTCCTTTTCTTCCTACCAGCCTCCTCTATCATCAAACCATGAGCATAATCACCGCTCAGACTGAGTTGACGCCCCCCGAACTCGCCGAACGAGTATTGTCTTTGTCACCATTCAAAGCGGTAACTTTTGATCAATATCGCGAACTACTGCGCTACCTGATTGACACAGAACACCTGGAGTATGTCGAGGGCGGTGGTCTCATAGTTGGGTCAGCTAGTGAGCGAATGGTAAATAACTATCGTTTCTATGCGACATTTGAAGATGATACCAGCTATATGGTTCGGGAAGGTAGCCGAGAAATTGGGAATATACAGGCATTACCCGCAGTTGGGGATCGATTTCGCTTAGCTGGTCGTGCATGGAAAGTAGAAGCCATCGACGAAGATAAGAAGATTATCCAAGTTCAACGTGTTAGAGGCAAAGCACAGACTTATTGGACTGGCGGTGGAGCCGCAGTACATACCAGAATTTTAGAGCGAGTTCGTGAAGTGCTGACGGAAAGTGAGGATTACGGCTACTTGCAGCCTCGATCCGTCAAACGCCTTGCCAGCGCACGCTATTTGGCCTCCACAAGTGATATGCTCCATAAGTCTATCCTGGACATGGGTGGTAACCGATTCATGATACTGCCATGGAAAGGATCAAAGATAGTGGGCACGATTTGTCTTCTGTTGGAATACAGTGGAATCAATATCCGCACAGTGGGACAACCGTTTTATTTGGAAGTTCAAGCGCCGTCTGCTTCGACATTTGTGACAGATATCAAAAAGTTGTTGAACAACCTACCGCCACCGGAGCAGCTCGTTGAAAAGCTGCCAAGACAGGCGTTACAGATGAACAAATATGATCGTTTTGTGCCTGAACCGCTTCTTCGCACGGCATGCTGCAAAGACTTTCTCGATATAGAAAATGCGGTTGACTGTCTAGAACGTATCATCAACTAACAAGGATATTTCCTCTCGGTAGTCTTCGAGCAACGTAAGCTGCCCATCAGTTTCCTCAACAATTGGCGTGTCACCTATCAAATCGTAAGCCCATTCGTTGAATTGATCGATTAGAACTCTGACAAAAACTCCTTCAAACGCAAACTGTAGAATATCTTCAGTAACTTGCCACTTATTCTGTCGGAAGACGTGGAGCAGTTTTCGAAACTGATGCTGCTCATGATCCTGAGGCGAAACCTTTTCATCAATTGGAGGCTCTATACCTAAAGCTTCGTCAGCGTTAGTGGCTGATGGTTCAACGGTTTGGTCAATGAGTCGAGCACGGATTGCTTCCGACTCCGCTGAAATCTTGGACGCATGTGAAAAATCAATTTCAATCGGTGCAGGTCTTATCGCAAATGCTCTATCGATTGCGGTCGCCCATTCGGGCGGCAATTCAAATCCCCGTAATTTCGGTGAAAAACCGGCACGTTGGCGAAACAAATTGTCGGTATATTTGATGATTCCTGTTAGATTGACCTTGAGCGTTTCATGGTTGACATGCAGTGGTATCGGCAAAATCTGTATCTTTTTGCGAGAATACGTATGAAGTGCGCGTTCAAATGGTGTTCGCTTGATAACATGCGTACCTTGGCTGTAGGCAAAAAGAGTAGCGATATCCGTACCACTGCTCTGCAGATAACTGTATATGGCTGATAGTGCCCTAACATAGACATCTTCAAGTGAAAAAGCCTGGTGAAAAACTTGGTAGAATTTGTTGTAAGTGGGGTCATAGCTAGCAAGTGCAAACAGCACGTCGTTATTCATCTCTGTTATCGCTTTGCGGCTATTCAGCCAGGAGTAAACCATCAGGTGAAGATCGGTAAGAACCGCGCCTTCGGATGAAGCAGATGTGTACCAGTCGATTGCACTCGTGGATAGTTTATGGATTCGTACGAAGTCAGCGATCCAATCTACAAGATATCGATCTATTGGATGAATGCGCACATTGCCATATTGTCTTGGATTCCACACAACCCACTCATAGCGATCCATCGGCAATGATATACTGCGATAGTGTTGCCAGATTCTGACCAATTGTTGGTATGCACTTTCTGCATCCTCAAACCCAACGAGATTCAATACTTCGTAAGTGTATAAGAATATGTAACTCAAGTCATTTGGCAGAAACCGACCACTTCTCAGCTGACTACGCCAGTAAAAGTACCACTTTTGCTGAGGTGGAGTGAGGTTGCGGTAGCTGACCTCATGGTACCAGTAAGTACTGAATGGGACGCGATGTCCACTCGTCTCAGTATGGTTGTTATATTCCTGGGCTTCTTGAAGGAACTGCCTAGGATTCGTCGAGTAGCTGAAGTAATCCTGTTGATATGGCATGGTTATTCTTAGTCCAAGTAAGATTGCCTCATATCGCGTTCAAATTGAGCAACAAATGCTGACCATTTGCCAACCACAATCGCCCATTTGATAACTAAAGTCTTGGATCGACCGGTTCGCTTTCCAGGGCCATGACGCCGAAGACGCACTCATGCACGCGGCGCAGCGGTTCGTGACGGACAAAGCGTTCCAGTGCCTCGATGCCCAACGCAAATTCGCGCAGGGCCAGCGAGCGCTTGCGGTTCAGACCGCGCTTGCGCAGCACGTCCAGATGATCGGTATATTCCGGGCCGTAGATGATGCGCAGATACTCACGCCCACGCACCTTGACCGCCGGTTGCAACAGCCCGCGTGATCCACTAGCGAGGAAATCCAGCGGCTTGACGACCATGCCTTCACCGCCCCGCTCGGTCATGTTCTGCCACCAGGCGATGGCTTCCGCCTGACTGTCCGCGTCGGTCACATCGACCGTGCGATGCTCGGTGCGCATCAGCAGCGCTTCGTCAGGCTGCGCGATCTGCGCCAGTATGTCCATATGCCAGGAGTGATCTTTATCCACATGCACCACCCCTTCCGTCGCCAGCAGGTGGAAGGGGGCGAGCTTCAGATCCTCCAACGACTCGACCGGCCAGCAGTAAGCGCGATAGGCATCGACGTACTGCGCGACCTGTCCCTGCCGCGTCTGCACCTTATTCAGCAGCCGAACGATGTCTGCCCCGTTGGCTGCCGCCTGCTGCATCAGAGCCACCGCTCCGCCCAGCGAGGCATTCGCCGCCGCGCCGACCGCTGCGTACTGATCTTGCAGCAGCCCTTGCGCTTTGGCCGACCAGGGCATCAGCTCACAGTCGAGCAGCATCCAGCTCGTATTGAGCGTTTCCCACAGCCCGGCGGCGCTGATTGCATCGCGGATATGCGTCATAAACTGGGCTTCCAGCACGAGGTCGTTGAAGAAGCGGCGTCCGCTGCGGGTATAGACGACGCCGATCCCTTCATCAATCACGCCGAAGCGCTGGCGCGCCGCGTCTTCGTCCTGGCAGATCACCACCAGCGTGCGCGATCCCATGTGTTTCTGCTCGCAGATGACCTGAGGCACACCGTTGCTGCGATAATAAGCGAAGGCCTCCGCCGGATGCTCCAGATAGCCCTCCAGCGAACTCGTCTCCGAGGGCGACATAGTCGGCGGCAGGGTAATCAGCCATTTCGGGTTAATTGCAAAGCGGCTCATGACCTCCAGCGCAGCGGTCGCATTTTCCTCACGGATGGTGATGTTCGGGCGCAGGCGCGTGCTGATGAGGCGCTTGCCGGTCACATCGCCGATGTCGAGCAGACCATCGTCCTGCTGCTGGGCGCTGAGAGCTTCAGCCTCTTTCTCTTCGGGTAGGAAGGGCCGCACGGACTCGGCATAGGTTTGCAGCGCATCCACTGAGACAATCTCATTTTCGGGGTAACGCAGTGCGGTCAGTGCCCCGCCGAAGACGCAGCCGGTGTCGATGTTGATCGTCCTATTCAACCATTCCGGCTCTGGGACTGGCGTATGGCCGTAAACGACCATCGCCTGCCCGCGATAATCCGCCGCCCAGTTGTAACGCACTGGCAGGCCGAATTCGTCGGTCTCGCCAGTCGTCTCACCGTAGAGGGCGAACTCACGGACCTTGCCGGAGGCCCGGCCTGCCATGTCCTCGCGCATCCCAGCGTGGGCCACCACCAGACGGCCATCGTCCAGCACGTAGTGGCTGACCAATCCGTCGATGAACTGACGTACCTGCTCGCGGAACTCCGTCGTCTCGGCCTCAAGCTGCACCAGTGACTCGCCCAGGCCGTGTGTGATGCGTACGTTCTTGCCATCCAGCGCGCGCTTGAGCTTGACGTCGTGGTTGCCGGGGATGCAGATGGCTGTGCCTGCTGCGACCATGCCCATCACCAGCCTGAGCACCTGCGGAATCTTCGGCCCCCGATCCACCAGATCGCCCAGGAAGATCGCTTTGCGGCCTTCCGGCGGCGTGACGCTCTCGCCCTCGATCTGATAACCCAGTTCGCCCAGCAGCAGGACCAGTTCGTCATAGCAGCCATGCACATCGCCGATGATGTCGAAGGGACCGTGTTCGCTGCGTTTGTCGTTCCACAGCGGCTCGCGGACGATCTCGACGGCGGCGATCTCCTCCTCGCTGCGGAGCTGATAGAGCCGGTTGAAGCCCTCACGCTTGAGATGCCGCAGCGAGCGTTTCAGATCGCCGCGCTGGCGCTTGATGACATGGATGCCGAAGGTGCGATCGGGTCGGGCCTGATTGCGCTCGAAGGCCAGGCGCTCAGGCAGATCCAGCACAATCGCCACTGGCAGCGCATGATACTCCCGCGCCAGGGCAACGAGCTTCTTGCGTGATTCGGGCTGCACATTGGTCGCGTCCACGACCGTCAGCTTCATATTGTGCAGGCGCTTGGCGACGATGGCGTGCAGCAGGTCGAAGGCGTCGCCGCTGACCGCCTGATTGTTCTCGTCATCGCTGACCAGCCCTCGGCAGAAATCCGACGAGATGGTCTCGAAGGGGCCGAAGTGACGCCTAGCAAAGGTCGATTTACCGCTGCCCGATACGCCGATCAGCACGACGAGCGCGAATTCAGGAATGGTGAGACTTGCATGAGTGTCAACCATTAGGTCTGTCAGTCCAGTGAGGGTGTAGAGGTGTACAACTATCTATACGGCGACCGACATTGCTATCTAGTAGAGAATTACACTCACACTGAGCGTATTCCGAGTTGCAGTTTGAACATGTTAATTTGTGCAAGATAAAACCAGTGGATAGGCTCATTTGACGACTTTGCATCAAATCCAGTGCTTGTTGGTCAAGGCTAGACTGGTTCACGTCCAAGCGCAGACCATAGTCGTCACGAATGTACTCATATATGAGATTCTGAGGCTGTTGACGGAGAATTGCAAGCAATCCTGAATCTTTCAGCGTGTTGCCAAGAGGAGGACAGTCGCCAGCGGGCGTATAACGATTGTCGAGATAGTCCGCTATTCGTTCAGACCAATTATCTATTGCTTCCTTATCAAGTGGAATGCGGGATACGGGGGAATTTACCCATGTCCAGATGTCCTCAAGATGCCCCATTGTAGATATTAATACAATCCGATCCTCAATATGAAATCCCAAACTGTAAGCAATGACTAAATCCAATCCTTTTGCATGCCATATGTTTACAACTTGCTGAATTATGTTTTGAGTAAGGTCGAAGTTCTCTGCCAACTTGTCTTTCGCATGAATGATGGTCGGAAAATTCACATAACCATCTTGGAATTTCACGATGGAGAACTCTTCCAGTTTTTGCGTACTAGCACCCGAGTCAATGAGAATCTTTAGAAAGTCTATCAATCTCGAATCAAGTATCCATATTTCCTTTTCTCCATCAGACAAGCGATCATTAGATGCAATGTGATGGGTTAGTGGACCATCGACTAAGGGTTGCTCAACTTGATGATAACTAATCGAAACACGCAATCCGTCACCAGCATTCATGGAATATGGAATATAGGCGTATTTTGCTCCACAATGATCTTGCATAGACGTATTACCTGTGGGCATGTTCCGTAGATAGGGGTTATCATCTACCCCACCTAAGTACTCACCTACAAGGGTGTTGTCACGGAAATAGCTGGAGACCAAACTTTTCCAAGTGACAGTGTCTATTTCACCATCTATACGCCAGATTTTTGTGTAGTAACTATGCTTACCCGCTTTGTTTATTCGCTTCTCCAAACGGTTAGCCATTTTCACTTCAGAGTACATCCGAATCGCGCCATCCAAGTGATACGCAACTCCAGTGCTATCTGTAATAATTGAGTGAGCGAACCTACAACCGAATTGTTTCTCGCCTCTATAGTATGGATGATCACGATCAGCGATTTCCTCAACTTCGAACTTGTGTTGACTGCCATCTGACTTCCACCAAAATTCAGTTGAAGAAACACCCGAAAAGAAACGCTCTGATCCATCTTTCGAAGCAAAAACAGCAACGCCATCTTGAATAGAGGCTAAATCATCGTCAAATTTCGGTCCCCACACATACATAAGTTCTATAGGCATACTAAAGTCATCAGCCAATCCAATCATGTCGCGATCTAGAGCCACTCGCGCTCTTAAACCCTTATCCAAATTCTGCAATTCGGTTAAGAATTCTGCATTCAGTGTATTTAGTCTAAATAGGGCACGTCTAAAATACTCATGTGCAAAAATGACAAATTGCCGTATCTGAAACACTCCAGGACCAATTGGATTCAAGTTTTCTAGCGGAACCAAGCCGTCTTTGTCATTGTCCGCTAATTTGAATACTTCGGGAAATGCACGGGATGCCAAATCCTTCTCAAAAAAAGCAATTTGAGGTCCATGCACGATTTGTTCTTGACCGTTAAAGTACATCTTCAAATCCTGTTTGAGGGTATCTACAACTTCCTGTTTCTGAGCCACCAAACTTTGGTAAAAGTGCAGCCTGCGCTTTTCCACAATGCAAGCCTCTTCATTAGTCTCATAAAACTCAGTCAAGCTAGCGGAACGTACAATGCCGGGCTCAAAATGAACTGCTAAAGGAAATGTCCAACCCACAACACGACTATGATCGTGTGAAACGAGCATAGGAACTCCAGTATCACACCGTATCCAGAGTCCATCCACGAGTGCTCGAGTAGCTATCCTCAGGCCATTCTTCATGACTCTATTCGTATTTAAGACACTGAGTTCTCGTCTCATTCTTAACTCAACCTTTCAGGCATATTTATCTCAAATACGGCCATCTGACTGGGCGCGCCGACGGCAGCATCTTCAAGGCCGACGGGCAGGAAGCGCACGCTGTAGCCAAAGCGCTCACAGATGTCTGCTGCCCAGTGTTGGAACTCCGCCCGCGTCCACTCGAAGCTGTGATCCCGGTGGCGGAAGCTCCCGGCGGGCAGCGTCTCCCACATGATATTGTATTCGCGGTTGGGCGTGGTCATGACCACCGTCGCCGGGCGGGCGCACTCAAACAACACACGCTCAAAGGCCGCCAGCCGGGGCGGATCGAGATGCTCAATCACCTCGACCACCGCCGCCGCGTCGAATCCATCCAGGCGCGAGTCACGGTACATCAGCGAACCGTGAATCAAGGCGATGCGCTCACGCTGACGCTCCGGCAGCCGCTCAAGCTTGAGTCGCCCGACGCCATTTCCAGCGCGCGATAGGAGACATCCATGCCCAGAATCTGTGTGAACTGTTTCTCCGCCAGCAGCATCCGCAGCAGACGACCCTCGCCGCAGCCGAGGTCCAGCACACGCTGCGCCCCGGTCTGTTTCAACACGGCCAGGACCGCGCCCAATCGCTGCTGATGCAGGCTGACTAGCTTTTCCTCTGGCTCGGTAATCTCGTCCTCAGCCGCTGCTTCTTCGGCATCTAGCGTTTCTGGATCGGGCGCGTCCGTCACAAGCCGTTCCAGCGCCGCCCGCTTCAGGCTGAACTGATGCTTCAGGTAGCGCTTGACGATCAAGTCGCGTTCGGGATGCGCCGACAGCCAGCCCTCGCCGCGCCGCAGCAGCTTGTCCACCTCGTCGCTGCTGACGTAATAATGCTTGTCATCGTCCAGCACCGGGATCAACACGTAGAGATGCGACAGCAAATCGGCTAGTCGGATCGTCTGAGTCAAGGTGACCGTGTAGTAGGGACTCTGGCCCCAATCCGGGAACTGTGGATCAAGGATATGGCGCTCAGCGGTCAGCGAGTAGCCCAGCGGCTCGAACAGGCGATGCAGGAGCTGCTCGCCGCCACGTGAGGGCAGCACGCTGATTCTGGCTTCCAGCGGGATCGCGGTCTGCACCAGTTCGGGCCGATCCTTACAGGTCCCGTTCAGCGCCGAGCGATAGACCTGGGCAATGGCGACGCTGAGGAACGAAGACGCCACATAGGGCCGGTCGTTGACGTACTGGCTCAGCGAAAAATCGCCCTTGCCGCGCAGCAATCCCACGGGGTTGATGTCCAGCATGAGCGCTGCTGTGCAACGCTTCTCGGTCGCTTCGGGATAGAAAACATGGGCCTGCCCGAAGGCCAGGTCAAAGGTCTGCACCTTCGCCGGGTGCTTATACAGCAGATAGCCCAGGTCTGTCGCAGGTTGGTGGGTGGTGGTCATGGTCAAGAGCATACGATATTGCTTTCAGTCATTTCAGCCGGACGATTGTACAACGGACTACTATGGTTCACAATGGTTCATATTTATGACATTACTCGCAATGAAGTCTCTTAGTGATGGTACAATGAAAATCAGTGGAGAAGGCAATAAACATGCTTAACGACTACCGCAAATATCTACCTTCTGAGTTACGAGGGCTGAACTGGCAGACGCACCCGCTGGACGGAGCGCTAATCCTCTTCGACCGGAACACCGGCCTGAACATCAAGCTGAAGGGCGAGGAGACGACTCATCTGGAGCGGAACGCGCCGCGAACACTGCTGATTGCGGTCACAAATATCTGCAATCTGCAATGCCCCTTCTGCTATCGCGATCTCGAATCGGCCAGTGACTGGACCTACGCCAGTTTGCTCGAATTCTGCCAGGCGGCCAGCGAATGGGGTGTGCTGGAAGTCGCTTTCGGCGGCGGCGAACCGATGCTGTTCCCAAACTGGGAACGATTCATCCACGAACTCTATGAGACCAGCAATCTGGCGATCAACTTCACCACCAACGGCCTGAAGCTGACGTCGAACTTCCTGCGCAGCATTGAGGGCAAATACGGTAACATCCGCCTCTCCCTGTATGAGACCAATCACTACGAAACAACGATTGCCCTGCTGGTCGAGTCCGGCGCACGCTTTGGCGTCAACTGGCTTATCACACCGGACGAGCTGCCCCACATCGAATCGAAATTCCTTAAGCTGCTGTCGCTAGGCGTACGGGATTTTCTGTTGCTGAGCTACAAAGGCAGTGACCCGGCACTCCATTTCCAGCGCCAGCACTACGCTGAGTTTGCCGCCTTCGTCCAGCGGATGTTCCGATCACTCAACGGTGTTGCACAGATCAAGCTGGATGTCTGCTGGGGCGATATGCTGCCGGAGGTGCCGCGTCTGTTCGAAGCGACGGACTGCAGCGCTGGGGATGCCTTTCTCTCGATCACCAGCGACAAACGGATTAAGCCCTGCTCCTTCCATCACTGGGCCGTCCCGTTCGAGACCTTGGACGATGTCCGTCGCTACTGGCAGCAGAAGCGAGGGCTACATCAAGCAGCTGCTATCGGCGGTTGTGCGCGCTTGCCTGACCGAGCGCTGACACTCAATGGAGGGGTAAGCGATGAAATTATCCATCTGGCATCAGTTTAGCAGCAACAACAGCAGCGATTTTACTATCATTGGCGTATTCGATTCGCCTGAACAGGCAAAACACGCTGCTGAGGAAGTTCAACGTATCTTGAATCGTATTCGAGATTGGCACGACGCGAATCCAGAAAGTGCCGACGAACTCTATGATTTGTGGGCCAGCGGTGAATATCCTCCGCCGATGTCTGCTGTCGAAAAGCAACTTGCGCAGGAATATAACGTTCACTGGATTGGGGCCATCGACTGGTTTGATCGCGTCGAAGTTCATACCTTAATGGATCGACTTGTGGTTGTTCAACCCGATTTCCATGTTGATTATGGTCCATCTCCTTTTGATCAGATTATGAATCGCTTGGGTGGATATGGTTTCGTTGCTGGAACCGATGCAGAAGGAGAACCTTATGGCACTGTGTATCTCAGGTTAGTCTGCGATGCCCCTGATGACACAGCCGTTGCAACGATTTTGGAAGAAATGAGTCCATATGACGACCCTGACCCATTCGAACCTGAATCCAACTTACTGAAGGCATATGGCCTGAAGATAGTGTTTCGTTGGGACTACTATCAAGGTGAGTGGAAATTAGAGACGTTGGTTGAGTATCTACGAGCGAAAAGCTGTAAAAATCTGAACTATGACATCGCAGGAGTACGCTATCTTCGGACAGACAGCTTTTCGCTAGACGGCGACCAATAACGACGAGCACAACCATGCAGATCTCCATCTGGCAGCAATTTAGCAGCAATCACAGCGCGGACTTCGTGACTGTCGGGCAGTTCGATTCACCTGAAGCGGCAGTCGAAGCGGCCAACGAGGTCCGGCACTTGCTCCGACGTATTCGGACCTGGTGGCAGCAGCTCCCGCCGGACGAATTTAAAGCTTGGAAAGGCAAAACTGAGACATCCGAACTGACACCCCCAGAATGGGAAATCGCTGCCGAATATGAGGTTACGTGGCCTTACAGCCTGAACTGGTTTCATTGGGTATGGGACCGCGAGGACCCTGTAACCATGTATGACCGATGCGTCTTTGTGACTGCTCCCCATGCCTACATCTGGACCGGTCCCCAGCCTTTCGATGATTTGCTGGCTCGACTGGGGGCTGAAGCCGCCAGCGCAGTGGCCGAGTCGAAAACTTCGCCAAATCAAACGATCTTCTGCGACCTGAGTTTCCAGCAGCCTGAACATGTGGCTAGCGACGCAGATGTTCTTGCATTTGAACATGATGTGAAGATCAAGCTTCACACTTCCGAGGTGCATCAATTACAGGACCGATGGGTGGTGGATAACTTTATTTTTAGTCCCTGGTCGTCTTCCCCACACGAGGATCTGAAGCGCATTCTGACCGCACTCGACGAACTCGGTTGCAGCAATGTGGTGTATTCCTTCAAAACACGGTACATCGTTCGGGAGCATAACGCATAATGCATATCTCCATCTGGCAACAGTTCAGCAGCAATCACAGCGGTTTCTTCTGGGTCGTAGGGACCTTTGAAAGCTTTTCCGAGGCTGAAGGTGCATTCAAGACACTGCGCGAGATGCTGTTCGCAATAGATCAGTGGCATCGTGAGCATGTCGAAGAATATCAAACTCTGCTTCAGACAGGATTGAACGAAGCACTCCCACCTGAACAAGCCTATGCAGAGCAGTTTCAGGTTGACTGGCAGTATCCAATTGACTGGACAAACTGGGCCAACTACTACCTCGAGGATTGGCCCGGCTACGAAAGTATAGATGCACAGCGATCTGCCAGGCACATGATCGACGCCGCCATTCGGATTGTGGGGCGAAATGTCATCGTCAGCAACCCCGATCAGACCTGGATGACGATACAGCCCTTCGAGGGCATCCTTGCGTCCTTAGGCGCAGAAACAATCGGCTATGATCTTCCATTCATAGAATCTGAGGCTGGTAAGGACTTCGCATTTTCCACAACGTTAACTTTCACTGCTCCCAATCCGGCCACTGCGGATCGCATCGAAGGCATGGTGCGGCAGTATCTGGCAGGCGATTTGGCTTCACTCGACAATCCACCACCCTGGCATGATGACGAAGCCAACTATCAGCATATTCTTGCCCATAGCAGGCTACTTAAGGCTGAACCTATTGATTTGCTCAAACAAAACTGGCAGCAGCGATACTTGCTGCATATGAATCCGACACCTTCCCCCTATGGTTTGGAGATGCCTGCTAAGAGGCTGGCACTACGGCACCAAGAACTCCACATCACGCGAGATGCTGAGCACTTCACCTGGACTGACCTATGGTTCCACAACCAGGAACTCGGTGTGTCTGCGCTGATCGCCTGGCTGGAAGTCAATGGCTGCATTGACATTGACTTCCGCTACATGCGCGAAAAGCTGGACAACGGCGAGTCCACCAATTGCTAAGCGGCTTCATTTGTTTCGACACCGCACCTTGAATCTGTCATACAACCGGATCCTTGTTCGCAGCCGCCGGGTTACACGCCGCTTGACCCGCTGCCCGTTACTACCAAACGAGGTTAGCTCAACATTGGCGTCCTCTTGGATGACCTGGAGCTTGCCAATTCCTGGCAGATCGACCCAATCACCAGTGCTAATGTCTTCTGCCAGCACCTCGAAGTAGCTTTCTACTGCCTCACGAACAAGCGCTTTGGTGAGATACCGTCGCTGGCGAGCAACATGGGCAATTCTTTGCGTATGATTCACTGCTTTTCTCCTCAGTTTTGGTCTTTTTGGGTGACAAACGTGACATTGTGACAATGTGACTCTGTGACAAATTCGACGTGTCACGGAGTCACGTGTCACACCTGTCACCGATTTCATTCGACTGAGATAAATTCAATGGCCATATAAGCTTCGGCCCCATTCAGGCGACTCTCAACCACCAGACCTGCTTTGACAAGTTCCTGGGCAATCTGCCGTCCGTTCTTGGCCGTCAGGTGCATCTTGCGATAGAGGTCGCGCAGCGCATAGCCATGGCTGCCCTTCTCGCGAATGCAGGTCAACATTCGATCCTGGTGTCGTTTCTCCTGCACCGCATCCCCACTGCGGTCTAGCTGCTCCAGCAGACGATGCGCGCTCATACGCCAGTCTTCGGCAATCGCGCGTGCCACTTTCCAGTGATCGTCCTTCACTGTAGGAACTTCATCCGAAGTATTCAGCCAGTCAAGTGCGCCGAATAAGGTTGCCAGCTTGAAGGCCTGGACGTGCATTCGACCATAGACACCCTTCAACCGGTCGTCCAACTCAGTATCCCTTCCTGGATCGCACATACGACGCAGCCAGTCACCGTAATCCTGGCACTGCGACCAACACTGCACATCAAGACGGAGTGCGAATGGCGCTGTTTTGCCCGGGTCATCCTGAGCCGGTCCAGGGAGGCGTTCATGCAGCGTCCGCAGATCGTTGACGAGCGACTGTGGCACAGCCCGATACGCCTTCGCAGGCGGTCGTTCGTCGTAGTCCGGCTCTGGGGCCAGCAGCGCAAAGCGGATCAGCAGTCCGTTGTCCCAATCACCGGTGCTGACTGCGCAGGAGAGGCTGGCCGGTGTCGTCACACCCAGGATCGACAGTGCCGCATTCTCGATAATGTTCAGCCCGGTCTGGGTATCCTTGTCGAAGTAGTCGGGACAATCGTAGAGTTCCATCAACAGGTCTTTCATACCCACCATGTAGTCTCGTTTGTTAATCGCACCGAACAAACCCGCCACTTCGTCCTTCAACAAGCCACGCTGCGAAGCAAAGGGCTGTGCCCTGGTCAGTCGCTCCTGTTGCTCCTTCGTCAGCTTGTCGAAGTTGGAGGGTAATCGCCCGGCCAACGCCTCCTGGAAGCGCTCCGGCGAACCCGGCGTCGGCATGAGCATGTGCGGAATCGCCGCGCGTGCAACCTGATCGGCCAGCTTGTAAGCAGTCGATTTACGGTAGAAGGTCGTCCCAGCCACCAGCATCAGGTAGAGATTCGGGTATATCTTCACGCCCCAGGGCGCTTCACCGTAGAGTCTGCGACCAACGGCAGTTGCCAGCAACCACAGCCCAGCCGCCTGATGAAAGATCATCGGCGTCTGGTTGCCCGTCGCCCCAGACCAATCCATGTACTGCGCCAACCAGTCCGGGAGCTTGTAGTCTGTCGACGTAGGCGGTGGATCTTTTGGCGCACTGGGCACTTGTCGTACTTGACGTGTCGCTACATTTGTCATCAGCTGATTTTCGAACAATCCCCCAAAATGGATCGGCTGAATGCCAAGCGTGGCGCAGATATCTTTCGCAAGCATTGTGCCGCAGACGTAACATTAGCCATAGGCGCTCTTGAGGTTGAAGCCGAAGCTCGGATTGCGGTCACCGTTCTGGTGGTGTTCCGGATGGATACAGGAACCATGTAACCAGTCACCGCGCTGCGTGAAGCCCTGCCCTACTAGAGTCTGAGCAATAGCATCGATCACCCTCGGATTAAGCGAGGCGTCCCCAGCCGGAAATCTGAAGGACGGCGGCGGATGCCATTCAGCGGCTGACTGACGCGGCTTAAAGGTTTCAATCCATGCCGCAAGCTCCTCCAGATCAGTGATGTGCAGGATGTCGAGGGCCTTTTCAACCTGGTACGGCTTTCCAGTTTCTGGATGGCTGCTTGGCGAAGCCACCACCTGCCTGCCCTGTCCACACAACTCCAGATTGCCAATAGGCGTAGCCATCGCCCTGACACTCGCCGTTAATCCGTCAACGCGAAAGTAGACGTGCTTACCCACACCTCCACCGGTAGCGATGGTGTAGGTCTGTGCCAGATGTGGGAAGGTCGCGGCGAAGGCAGGATAACCGGCTGCACCGTCCAGGTCGAGGACCACTAGGTTGTCAGACACTGGACCACAGACGATGCCGATGTTTTGCAGCAGTCCTGCCCTGCCCCACCTGTGGATGTCTTCGGGGCTCGCGCTTTGCTTCTGGTACTGCGTCCAGCTTGTCAGCGCCGGACGCTTGCCCGTCAGAGGGATCAAGCTCATGCCCAGATCGGCATAGGCCAGTGCCGCGTCTAGTAAAGTACTGCTTTGTGCCGCTCTCACAATCGGCGGCATTGTCGTGCTGTTCACGATTTACTCTCCTCATTCATGTACTACATTACGTAGACAGCACAGCCAGATTGATGTATCCTCAAAGTGTCGAGTTTTGAAATACAAATCTCCAGCCGTGCCGCCAGTGGATCATTTCGCTGGCGGTTTGGTTTTGCGCTGTGAGGCGCGCTCGACAAGGGTATGAATACCATCTTCGGTCTCGATTCCCGAGCCAATGGCATCCGCCAGGAAGTCCCCCAGGTCATAAGGTTCTTTGCGAACACGTTCGTACAGAATTTGCAGCGTCTGCACGTTCAGCCACAAGGTGATCGCCAGCAACCTTTCCAGGTAATCCACCCGGCGCTGGAACATCTTGGTGAAGTGTTTGCGGCTGCCCAGCAGGTCCTCCTGGTCATCCAGGTAAGCTCTCAGCGCGGCGCGGACGATCTCAGCCTTGGCTTCATCGCGCATCAACGCGATCTGGTCCAGCCGGTTGCTCATGGCCTCGGTGATGTGTAGACTGAGACGGTTGGTGTACTGCGTTTTGCTTTTGTCGGACATGGTTACTCCGTAAACTTGTTCGATAACGGACGAAATCTCGATTTCGGACGGGCATGAGCGCCGTCAACCATGACGATCCATGCATGCCAGCACCGGCGGCGCACGCGCTGCATGGTGCTGGTGCGCAACGCAGAGGCGTGGCGCGATAAGCCGCTCCGGCGTCTGAGGAGCGAGTTGATTAAACTCGCTACCCCTACTGCGTAGAGGGTAGGCTGTCCCGCAATCCGCCGCATACATCACAAGGTGATGTACTACAGGCGGGACAGCCGCGAATGCGCCAGCATTCGCTTCCAACACTGTGCGACGCCCCACCCTCACAGGTCGATCTCCAGGTTGTGTGCTACATCCAGTTCCAAGCCGTGGTGGATGTCCTCCTGTTCAAGATCGCGGTGCAAACGCCACTCCACACCGATGCTGCGATCCAAAATCTGCTCAAACTCCTGTCGGGCGATCCGGTGCAGATTGTCTGCCCGGTTGAGTCCACCCCGGTCGGTGCAGACCTGTTCACGGTTGACACGATGTGACAGGCGTTCGCCCAGGCCGTTGTCGATGGTCCCGGCGATGAAGACGTGGGTGTGCAGCTGCTGAAGTCCATAGTCGTCGTCTGTGTCGCGGTCATGCAGACAGTAGGAATATTCGGGTATGCCCAGGCCGCGCTCGATGTGCCAGGTCTCAATCGTGCGTTCCGTGACCTCGCGCACTACTTCCTGGCGGATGTCTTCCGGGAGCAACTGCATCAGGTCCGGCGCGGGCGAGATCACCATGTGATGCGCCAGCACGTAGGGTCCGGCCAGCGCTCCGGCGTTCTGGTAGACCTCTTTCCAGGTGCTGCCCAGGCCACAGTCCGTCCAGCGGACTTCTGCCCATAATGGTCGATGGTCCGGACTCTCCCGGTGGCTGACGTACTTCAGCAGTTTTTTCAGCCCTTTGTAGCCACCGCTGGTCGGCTTCTGGTACTTCCAGTTGGGAATGATCGTCGGCTTACTCACAGCGGCTTCCCCTTAAATTTATTGCGAAAAGCGACACGAAATGCTCGGCGGCGCTGGCGCTTGGCCTTCTGCTTGCAGCGGTTAGAGCAGTAGACTCGCCGCCGACCTGCGTAATAATCTGATTTCGGTAATGCTGCACCACACACTGCACACCCCCTTTCGTCTATTCGTTCGCATACTGCGGATGCGCGCCGTTGCTGTTGGCGCTCAGTGCTAAAGGGGCTGGTTCAGGCTGGTCATCCTCCTGAATTTCCGCTGGCACGGCTTGCTCGATTACCGATTCTACGAACCATTGGTCAGCCTGGAGTTCGCGGTAGACCAGCGCTCGCCAGTCAGCAGTGGTCAGCGCTGCCAGTGCATCTTTGCGGCGGCTGTTCACCTTGCGGAGGGCATCATGCAGCGCGTTGGCATAGAACTGCTTCCACTGAGGATGCTGCTCCGGGTCCGCGGTCGCACTCTGCCACAGGTTGACGGCTTCCTGATACGCTCTCTCGTTCGCATGACGCATTTCGATGGATTCAAGCAATTGCCCCTTGAGAACGTAGGCCGTACTGAGCACTAGCAGCGGCGGCGCGATGGCTTCCAGCCACGCGAAGGGACTTTCTGCATGACCTGGCAGTGCCACCTGAATGTTGCCCACCAGCGCGATAGCAGTGGCAATCCCCATGCTCACGTAAAGAAGCCGTCGGGTACTTGCCGTCGTGCCCAGCGTGGCGAGGGCCAATGAGAACACGACCTGACCGATCTCCGCCGTCAGCACCGTCGCCACTCCCACTGCGGCCATTGCCAGATGATCCGGGATGGCCGCACCGAAGGTCTCTGAGCCGATGACGAACAAGCGGATCGCTGACGGCGTGAAGGCCGCCAGCAGCAGCACGATACAGAGGCCATTGATGAGCCGTGTCACCGACATGGGAAAGCGTGATGCACTGTGTTGGTCAAAATCCTCCCGTTGGGGACGGTCGCCCACAGCGCGCATGACAGCCTGCTGTGCCGCTGCAAGTGCCTTCTGGCGCTCTTCTTGAGTTAAAGGCTTGATCTGTGACAACATGTTATCTTCTTCTCCAGATACACCATTGCTTCGGATAGCTGGCCGCCTACGCCCGCTCAGACAAAACACCCTCCCTGACGCTGCCCGCTTGTTTAGCGGGTTGCTCAACGCACAGGGAGGGTGTTCGTGTTAGAATCACCGTCAGCCGTGCGCTGGTGACGTCAGCGCATTGGTCAGACACCTCATCGGGGAGCCGATCCCGTTGGGGTGTCGTCGTTTAGTGAGTTATCGGTAGACGTTGGAGAAAAATCAGGTGGGGGAAAACAAAAAGCGCCAAGTTCACTTAACTTGACGCCAGGTGCCACCAATCGGATGGCTGAGTCGGGAGCAACGGGGTTCGACCCCGACTGTGTACAATATTTTTCTGCTACCCCCTATTAGAGCTTGGTGGAAAGGTAAGAGGTTTCGCACGTCAATTAGGCTATCCTGAACGTCCATGCGAGACGCGTGTATGGTTACTCGCGTAGGCTCCACATTTTTCGGTCGAGTCAAAGCTGGAGAGTTTGAGCTTCACAATAGGCGACGGGTGTGAGTACACCCAAAGTGTGCGTGTCGCGGTTTCCATTAGTTTTCTGCTTCTGGAGTCCGGCTTTGATTGAAGAAGTACATTTCCCAAGCCTTCCTGTAAGATTCTAGTTTATCGCGTATCCAGGATAGCTGATTCTCCAGACGACCAATCTTATCCAAATCTCTTGCTAGCCGCCACTCTCGTAGTGCTAAGCTTAGAAATACGTGGATTTCCGAAGCGTCATTACGAGAAACATCCCGGCTGTCATTACTAAAATGACCCCAAGCGTTCTCAAGTAATGCCAGGTACACTCGAGACAGGTGATAGTGTATTGTAGCAAGCGAGGGATTGTACCCTAACCCCTGACGCAAGTAGTACTCAGCTAAGTGAAGTGAATCACTTAACACTTCTGGTTCTGGTTCAAGTCGCATAGCTTCACGAAAATGTACCCATCCTAGCACATCAAAATATCTCGCAGTTGAGTGCCAGTACCTACTTCCATTCTTGGACGTTCTTTCGCTAGCATTTGCCAGGAAAGTACCTACTACCACTGCCATTGCACTTGATAAGTAAGGTTGTCCATGTTTCCGATTAGTTTCGATTTCTAGAAAGGCAAGTGAAATACACATTTCTGCGAAGCACTCCAATTGATCAATTGCCACCTCTGATAATAACTCATAGAGGTGCGTTCTAATTACCAAATTTACGCGTCTCGAAATGTCCGGCGACGCTTCAGGAAACAGGTCAACGTCATGTTTATTCTTCTTAAAGGTGTCTGTGGATAAACAAAGTCGTCGCGCTGTATCGTTTAGGTTAATTGTCGCTGCGTGGGCGAAGCTATCTAAACCTCGGGATAATTCTGAATTCAGAGATGTGAAGAAATTCAACAACTTATCTTTAGCCCGCGAGTCAATGAAGTGTGACTGCAAAAAAACATCAACAGTAGAAGAGAGCGTCCGTGTAGCCGCTGTAACATTTAGAGTATTAGCGGTTAGCTCGACAAGTTGAGCATAACAGACTTGCAGCGAGGCGTGCGGCTCAGTGTCCAAAGCAAACATCAGATTAAGGATTTCCTTATAGCGTCTGGCATTGCTATGGAATCCGCTTATAGTTTCATCAACTATAAAAAAAGGTTTGCCATTCTGGTCAACTGCCAAATTTTGGGCCCGTATATCATCCTCGACAGAGTCAATTCTCTCTAATATAGGTAGATTTTTGGCATCTGGATGGTGCAATAGTCGTTCGATCACGTCCAAGGCTTCCATATAATGGCCGAGGTGGACAAGGATTGTACAACGCATGACTAGCATTTTCTGTTCTAGATTATGGTCAATATTAATGCTTGACCTATTAACAATTGCTTCTGCTTGATTGAGGACAGCGAGAGCCTCATTGTGACGATCAGAAGCAATGAGCATCGCTGATAATCTTAACATTCCCTCAACGGTGAAATACGGATACGAGGTTTGGTGTAGAGATCTTTGGACGTGTGCAATAGCAAGGTCGAGCTGGCCAATTTTCTCATACATATTGGCGAGAAAGATGTGAACATTGTAATGGTTAACGATACAAGTGAACTGGTACTGCCCGGTTACATGAGCGAGTAAACCTAACCAATGTTCAGGAAACTCATTCGATGTTTGTCGCATTGTGGCATGAGGTACCGTACTATTTACAGTTTCAAAGGAGTGATCTGAGACATCAGTATGTTGCGTGAGGGTGATAGACTTTTCTATCGCAACACCATATTGTTGCTGTTTACTCAGCACAAGCGCATCAACAAACAAGCCAAGTGGGTGGTCAGGAACAACTTCATAGATAGCGGTTAAGTCACGTATGATGCTATCCGTGACAACTTCGGAGTTAGACCAGTTGGGCTCAATTTCAAAGAAGTATCTCCAGGTTCTTTCAGCCACGTGACTGTTTTCCGCAATTACTTTGCAACGTGACTTTGTGGTTGTATCAAAGCACATCTGAAATAGACAATAGAGTCTCCAAGCAACAAGATTCGCATACTGAACTCGTAGCGTCATTAACGCGAACTGAGAGTCATCATTTCTTCCGTGTTTCGTTTTCCAAGCATCGACCATGCCCAATGCTTGACTGGCCACTTCAAAGGCTAATTCGTAGGCGCTGGCCTCTACAAAAAGGCGCACAGTAACCTGTGCGATGTCAAGCCAAAAGTCGAGTTGCCAACGACGGTGAACTATAGCACTAAGTTGGCTTTGCCCGTTGGTGCAGTAGCTCTCAAACTCCTCACGCTCTTTTTCAGTCTCTAACCAGCAGTTTAGGAAATCTGAGGCGAGACCAAGAACTAGCAGATTGTAAGCCTTCCCTTGCGGTGCTAAATTTCCCGAATAGGTTTTTGACAGAACGGACAGCAATTTTCGCCTTAATCGCTTGTACTGCTTATATGATTCTGAATCACGTTTAAGCGACAATTTGCCACGATCAACAAGTGCCGCCATTTCTGCAAGAATCGGATAACTATCATGGATTGGATAATAAGAACTAGAAATGACATTCTCAGGAGCAAAAAAACCCAATAAATCAAGTCGCATCACTAACCAGAACAATGTGTAGTTCGTAGTTTCGTCAATCAAATCCGAGGGATAGGCCACCCTGTCTATATCGAAGTAGGACTCTAATGCAGATAAACTGCTATGTCTTTGGCAAATGAAAGTCAAGCTACGTAAATTGTTCTTCGCCTTCTCATCCACTATGTAATCAGGTCGTTGATACAACGCATAGTCGAGGTACATTGCGCTTTTAGGAAGATGTGACACAGACACGTCAGACCCACTATAGCTAACCTGGGAACCTTCTTTTCGCGTCAGATATATAATGAAATCCTTGACAGTACTATATTGCGAGTCTTCGACTAGCTTCTGCCCTAGTTCTAGAGCAGTAGTTGCATCCCATTTGGCTATAGTGAAGTCCTTGAGAGAGAAGAGATCGGCGAGTTCTTTGTCATATGTGTTTGCTTCTGCAAAAAACCCTAACATGTTGAGCACATCGGCAGTTTGCCGTAAAGCAATTGCGTATATGTCTACTTGATAGTCAACACGAGATTTCAAATTGCGGTAGTAGTCTCTGGTTCTCATTTCATGATGTAGGCACACGATATGCTTCCAGTGATTAACGTATGCGCCTCGCGAATAATGGAGCGCCTTATTTAGGTTAGTGCGTTTTATGGCAAGCTGCTTTAGTCGATTACCTCTTTGTCCATTCTCCACACTTGTGTCGTTTTCCAAAAGCTGAACGCGACGATATAGAATAAAAGCAAAAAGACTCTGTGCCTCTGCAAAGCCTGGCCTTTTGCGAAGAATTGTCTCAATTCTGCCAACCAAATTGTCAAACGACGAATGATCTTGATCCAAGTTATCCCAAGAGAAGTAAGTCTCCGCAAGTGCGATTGCGTAAAGTAATTCTATTCGTGGATGCTCCGAAGCTTCTGCTACTCGGAGAATTGCCAAAGCTTCTTCCCAGTTCCTCTGCAGAATATGAATCATACCAAGATGATAATACTGCAATTCTCCAGCTTGGCCTCCGACGCCAGCAGCTTCGTCAACTTGCGCACTTTGGATATAATGTTCAAGAGCTAACCACCACTGACCGTTGAGGCCAGCCTCACGTCCCTGAATAAAATGGCTCAGTGCTTCCAAACTCGAAAACGGTAACTTAACTGATACATGTATCAAGCGAAGTACTAGCTCTCGCATGGCTGATGAAAAGTAAAAGTCTTCAAGGTTGTGTTCGTTATCAGTGCTATCTATTGTGTATTGCGCCAAATAGCTAACGCCCCGATGCCTTACGCTAATGTGTAGGTGTATTCTGCTGCGATGGCTTTGCATTCGACCTTGAACATGCGTCCGTGCTATACGTTGTAGCAATCTATCTACTATGGTGTATCTCGTTTGTTGCCTAAATATTCCAATGGGTTCGAATAGTGTTGCTTTCTCAAGATCACTTAGCAGAATATGATCTAAGTCTAGATTCATGTCAATTCCACAACGTACGCCTTCAGCTAGTTCTACGATCTCACGTTGGTTTACTTGCATCATCAGGGACACGATTCTAATCTGGTCCACAAGCGTGTGTGTTAGCAATTCTGCAAACCCAGCGAGTTCAGGAACATCTACTTCGAACTTGCTCACATACGATAGGCTCGCCACTTTCTGAACAGAAAGCAACAAACGGTTTAGCAATAAGACCATAATTATCAAGATAACGACGGATGCCGACAATAGAAGTGAATCGTGATCCAAGGTGGCACGCGTTATTGGCGCAATTAGAGCAAAGCAGCCCGCAACTAGGACTACAATAGGCACGACATTGTACCAATTCTTGGTAGAGCCAACTCGATTTAGATAATGAATAAAACTTAGGTACCTTGGTGGAACGAGGGTTGGCGAAATCCAGTAAATTAATGAATCTTTTCTAAATCTGTGTGTTACTGCTCGCCATGCACTACGAACGTGACTCATTTCCAGATCTAATTTTGTCAAAATTAGAATTATCAGAAAAAAGACAACACCAAACAATCGTCGCCTACCAATTGGTACTGTTGAATCAGACGCAACACGAGGAACCAAATCCGTGATTTCTACGATGCTTTGCACGGTTAGTTGATTTGTAACGATTGAAAATTGCCAAACTGTTAGAGTTAGTACACCAATCGAAAATGCGGCAAGAACAATTAAACGGATACGTCTCGGAATCATCGCAAGAAGCAAAATGAAGCTACCACAACCAAACCAAAGCAGGCTCAATGACAGCAAGAGGCCCCGGGGAAACACGGGATCATCTGATTGAAAGATCCAGATCCATACCAGGGCAATAAACAAATACGTCCACCAACCTCCTCGTTGAGATATTGTCCAATACCTATGCGGTAGCACAATCGTAAGGGCTAAACGCACAGTAAAAAAGATGACGACACAGATCAAATAAACATATCTAATATCTATATCTGAGACATAAATTGTGATGCCAACAGAGATGCCAGAATAGACCACAATCTCGTAAACAATGCCCGAAGCAATCGTCAGGATGATAGGCATGAGGAGACCGACATAAATCCAATAAACTGGTAAAGCATAGTTCCTGAAAGGCTTACTTGAGGTCAAATCTCTGAGACGGCCATTGAAAACACGATTAGAGTATTCATCCGTAGCGTACTTTGAAAGTCGTGACTTTGACACATTTTCTCCAAAAGTCATTTCGGACCTGCGTAGTCTTTCTTCACAGAAGTTTTGTCAGAGAATTTTTGAGTACAATCAGGATTTCTATGCCCGATGTCAAGTCACCTCTACAGGCTCTCGATAGACTCAGTTATCTTTTTTATTGCCGACTTTATAGCGCGAACAATCATTATGCTTTCTTTATCTTGAGGGCTAGATAATAGTTGTTCAAGAATTAAGGATAAAGGTCGTACAGCCCGTTCATCTCCTATTTCTCCCAATGCCCAGATTGCCATTCCTTTGACGTGAGTATCAGGATCTTCAAGCAGGGCTAATAGCGCTTCAAGGGCCACGTTGCTACTTGTATGCCCTAAAACTTCGATAGCAGCAACACGAATGCTCCTATTATTGTCGGTCGTCAAAAGAGCAAGTACCCGTTCCGCTATATGTGGGCCAATATTTGTAAGCGATTCGACTGCCTGCCGCTGAACTTCGGTGTGTCTATCACACAGCAAGGCAACTAACGGTTCCACAACAATTGGCGTTCGGACTTGGCCTAAAGCTACTGCAACGTTTCGTCTTATCTCAAAATCAGTATCATCGAGTAAACTGACCAATGGATTAACGATCTGAATAGTGCCAATCTCACCAAGAGCTGCTATAGCTAGGAGACGGACACGTCTGTCTTTTTGATTTAGTAGCATAAGTAGCGGTTCAATAGCTGAGGCACCGATGTATACCAATGCAGTTGCCGCTGCACTCTGAACTTTTTCATCCGAACTATATAGTGCTGCCACTATATGTTTCATTGCTTTGTTCGACCCGATTCTGCCTAGAGATAGAATAGCAGCCTCGCGAACGCTTGCAACTTCGTCCTTTAATGAATTAGTCAAAGGTTCAAGAGCTGCACTATCACCAATTCTTCCCAAAGCGTCGGCAGCAAGCTGTCGAGTATAGGCATTATTGTGAGTAAGAGCTCCAATCAAGGGAGCAACTGCTGGCGACCCAATCTGGACAAGTGCTTCTACAGACGCAAGCTGAACACTCGTTCGATTTTCTGCCAAAGCTCCAACTAATGCGTCCACAGATGGTCTGCCGATTCCGCTAAGTGCCCGTACAATCTGCGTATGCGTAGTCTGGTTTGTTTCAATTAGAGCATCGATAAGAGACTCAACAGCCCGTTCCTCAAGTTGCACAAGCCTTGTCAATGCTCCTTCGCTACGAACCGAATCATTCAGACTAGCAACTAGCATCTTCACATCATCATCTTCAGCAAAGCTTTCCAGTAGATATCGATGTATGAATTGGTAGCCTCCACTACGCCGACGAAGAATCTGGGCTTGCGCTAGTGTGCCCAGAAATATTTCAACGCGTCTTGGCAAGCGACCCTGAATTCGAACTATGCCATTCGCGATTAGGCGATCTAGAATCAATAGTCCTTCAAATGGCAACCAAACAATGATCCCTAGCAGAATACCAATCCATATCCATAGAAAGTTGTTGGAAATCATGGTTGCGCCCGCCCCCGTAATTAAGCAGGTCAACAGGCTGAACCTAGCGATTCGTTGTCCGGTTCGCTGTGAGTATGCGTCTATTCCTAAATGCGGTGAACCTATTGAGTTGACAAGGCAAAGGAGAAAGGCAAAAGAAATTGATGCACCTATACCAGATAACCAATGCGTTGGCAGTATGACGGCAGAGCTTAGGCTAATAATTGAGGCGAATTTAAAAACAGTACTCATTCCATACACCTCATCTTCAGAGAGCAAGTCTGCAAATCGCGATACTAGCCAAAACATCCCTTCTACTACAATATTCAGTGCAACGACCATAGCTGCAGTCAGCCAGATGTCCCATTCAATCAGAAGCACCGAAATACTCATAGCGGCCAATAGACATAGCAACGTGTTTATAACTAGCAATAGGAAATGCAGTGCTGGTAGGCGCGATATCTTCAATTTTGTTATGTGTAACAAAGAAGCATATTTTGGCAAACGCGTTGTAGTGACACGATCAATTATTGCATCCCCTGCCCAATAGAAGTAAAATGCCACACTAAACAACGCCCAACCACTTAAGAAAAGCGCTGAAAGTACTCCATTAGACATCAATCCTATTACGAACGAAAATCCTATTACTGATGAACCTGCTAAAACTCGTAGTGTTAATTGGTGCATCTTATGTAGACGTGGATCCACTCTCAACCAGTCACCGTTGATATTGTTAGAGCGAAAAGACGTATCTGCTTCTGCCTTCATATGTGTTGCGAGATAAGTAAGGAACTCACGGACTCGACGCTTAGATAGGTTATCTACGCTTTCCAATCGACGATTCACATACGCATTGAAGAGATCATTGCGTCTAGCGATTGGTCCAGCGTCGCTAGGTGGAAGCTTCAGTGTAGCAATACTTTGAAAAGCATATGTATAGAGCATAGTATTGAGTAAGAAGGGTGTGGTGACCATTTCTCTTACAATGGGGTCATTAGCGACCAATCTTCGTAGACCATCAAGGTCCCGACCACCACTAGCCAAGATTCCATCAACAGTATCTGAGTCAAGTTCTCTTAGTACGATAGCGCCGTTCAGCTCCATGCTCGTACTAAGATATTTGAATTCATCGATGCGACTGGAAACAACGATCTTGATATTCGGATGTTCTAGGCGAAAAGAGTTTATTGCCGCAATGTAAGAGCCCCGGAAATCTTCACTGATTTCGTCTAGGCCATCGAGTAACAACACTGCATGGAAGTCTTCTAGCCAACGCTTGACCCAGGCTTCCTGTACTTTATAACTCTGGGTAGCTTCGGTAATAACCCAGTTGTAAAGTGGTGTAGGCGTTGCAGACCGCGCCCAGTCAGACAGATTAAATACCAAAGGTATTTCCAATACGCGTTTACGATCTGCAGACGGTACGAAAAGTAGTTCGCGTGCGCGCCCCATAAGCGCCTCAGCTAACTGCAGAAGCACTATTGTTTTGCCTGCACCAGGGTGACCCAAAATAATCAGATTGCCACGAAGTTGGTCGAATACGTTGATAATGTTGGCGGCATTGTCCAATGACACATCACCATACTCATTTGTACTTACCGTGAGATCACGAGTACCGGACCACTTTATGGAGAATTCCTGGACATCACGCAATGCTGCTCGCAAAAACCCTTCAATCCAGCCCTGTTCTAGCTCATCCAGAAAATACATGATACGTTCTTCCGGAGAAAGTCGTCTCCACGTCAACCAGTGGAGACCGAGATCACTACGATTTGCCGCACTAATTAGAACCGGCCCGGTAGTTAAGAACAAGAAAGTAAGTGGTTCATAGCCGCCCGCAGGATATTGAACCCATAGAATTGCGATAGCAAATCCAATGATTGTCAATAAAGTGCCAATTGTACCTAATGCAATTCGTAGCCATGCTGGCGCTTTCTTGGGATGACCCACCTGCAAACTTTGTGTAATCACTCCAGAATTATAGAGGGCACCGCCAATTACACCGAGAAGAAATATGAGCGGTTCGAACGTCACCACGTTGGGATCTAGATACCACATAAATCCCAGAACGAGGGCAATTATCCCAACTGTTATTCCGAGAATTCGGAGCAAGAGTTTGAATAACTGCGATAACTGTTCCTGAAGGGTGATTCTCGGCGCTGGAGAAACAGTCTCCTGCGTAGAAGATGCAATATCTGGACGCGCATTGATTTGGGAGTGAAATCGACGGCGTTCGACAAAGACTCTGTTGACTTGGATTATCAAGTTATCTACTTGAGAATGTTTGGATTCGTCAAGACTCCTCTTAAGCTGGTCAAGAACAAGCGTTAGCGCACTTGTGTTGGCAGAGACTTCAATATCTAGAAGCGTTCCGATTGAGCGAACAGTGAAAACGTGTGAGTTACCTCTAAAGTCAATCTCACTGTAAACATTTGGGTGATCTATGAGAGCCAAGCCAAATAATGCTTCCCTATCCGCAAATTGGGACACATAGGGGGCTATTAGCTCACTTATTTCATTGAGGGTAGCTCGCGTATCGAACATCAGCAGTCAGTGTCATGATGGAATAACTGTGTCGATCAAATCAACTATAATTGCTGGAGAGCGAATTTACCAACACCAGCCAGAAATGCATTGGACAATTCATGATTGTTTTTGCACTTCGCATTCAATATGGTGCACGTAGCTGTGTCTCAAAAACTCTCTCAGCTATTTGCAAGATTTCCGTGCACAATGTGGTATCACATCGCCAGTCAAAAATTTCAATCCTTCTATGGGGGCGTTGTCAAATGCTGTGGTTTGTTCTTTGCGATACTAGAACATCGTGATGTTGGCGGCAGCATAGCATACATGGAACTTCAAAATCAAGCGCTTTGCACCCCGCCTGTCGCACCCGCGATACTGCATTATGTGCTCAAAACAGAAAGAGCCTCTCGGCTAAATCCAAGTAGCTCATAATCCTATAGTATAAACGCGAGCGACGGGGATCGACCCCGTGTGTGTACAATATTTTTCTGTTACCCCCATTAGAACTTGGTGGAAAGGCAAGAGGTTTCGCACGTCAACTTAAACTATCCTGGTCAGGCTATGAGGGATGAGCAGGCTACATGCTTGTCCCTTAACTTCTGGTCTTTATACCTTATACTCAGATTCTTGTCCTATACTCATGGGGCAAAATCAGGCTCGTTCACCAAATACCTGATCGAATTCTTCGGTTGCACTCTCGAGGTGCCGACAGAAGATATCAAGAAAATCACGTAAGCAACTAGCATCGAGTAAGTCATCGGGCAATTTGACAAGTTCGTTGGGTAAAGACTGCTTCAGGGAACACCTCAATGGCAGCGATGGACGTAGCGTAATAGATTGTCCTCGGAGAAAATCCAAATTCATTTGAGGCATGAAGAACGGTATCGCTGAGAATGCTAGATCGACGTACTGCTGGCGAAGTTCCTTGAATCTCTCTAGACCTGCCTCCGTGAGATTGTCGGCTTTGCGCAATACACGGCCATTTATTGGCTCGGTGTAGTCAATGAGGGGATTTGCCACCTCAGAAAGTCGTGGTATCAGATGCTTCTCATACCAGAGATTGGCGAACATCTCCTGAAATTGACCCCAGGTTAACAGCTTGACGTTACTATTTTTTACTGCATCAAAGGCTCCAGATTGAAAGCCATTCGTTGAAATTATGAATCCCCAGTTAGCCCCATAATCCGCTACAATTGTTCGAAACGCATGGATTACGGTTTGGGGAACAGCTGAACGCCAATATTTGCACTCACAAAGATAGACCAAAGAAGGTATTCTTGAGCTATCTCGTGCGTACACATCGATGTTAACCGTTCCGCGTACTGTCTCTACATTTTTTTCAACTTCGGATTCAAAACCACATTCTCGAAGAATCTGATTTGTTTGTGTTTGAAGATCACGCCAATCGTTAGGATCGGAACGATTAATCATTCAATAAATTCCTCACGTATAGCACGATTCTAGCCTGAACAAACCATACACAAAGGACGGGTGCAGCTCTTTTCACCCCCTAACTATCGGAAGCAGAAACTGCCGTATTCCAGCAGACTTGAAGCCACAGCTTTTCGTTCATTCCCAACTCTAGCTCTGGGACATCCCCATCCACAACTTCGAACGCATGGTTCCACCCTGCATCCCCCATCCAAAGTGTTCCTGTTCTCTTGTCGTAGTCATAGACAAAGATTGCCTGCTCACCAAACTCATTTTCAAAGTAACCATGATACCTCTTTGGAGCATTAGCGTCTATTTCAGGAGGTTCGCCCATTGAAGCAGAATGTTTGTTTCTTGCTCGGAAAACATATCTCTGTTGTTCAGTCATAATCGCTCATCCGCTCTACAAACTATACTGGCGGCACGAGATCAACATTTTAGTCAGACGACTCATGTTTCTCTATCACTTGTTTTAGTTCAACCATCATACTGTCAAGCGCAACCTTAAGAACCGGGGGCTGAAACGCCATTGGTTGAAATTTGCCGCCGATGTGCTGTCCAAATGTCAGCTTGCGTGTGTCTGGTGTTCGATCATCTCTTACAGCATCACGAAGGATCTCTATGAGGCTCTTTTTACTCAACCTCGCATATTCTAAGCACCACTCGAGGTCGTCTATTGACAAGAAATACATGTGCTCAAACGGTATCCAATGCTGCCTGCCATAATTTGTGACAATCTCATCTAACCTTCGACTGTCAATATAGTTGTAGAAATCTGTTCCATTGCCCACATAAAACTCGGAATATGTAATTATGAGTAAATAATTCTCATCCGTATTGATGGTGCGCTCTCTAATCCTAGTACCTGCCGGTAATTTTTGGGCTAGCTCGTATCCCTGAGTGATACCTTTCAGAACAGACGACTTTGACTTATCGCTTATAACATCCGGCATGTGTGTTAACATGCCGATCCTACTCATTTCGACACCTTTTGCGTCAATAAAGATATTGCCTTCATTTTCGGTAATCAGAAAGTCAACTGATTTACCTGATAAACCTAGCGCCGCCTGTATCTCCTTCTCAGTGAGAAACTCAATCTTTGCAGCCAACAGCACTTGTTCAATATACTTCTGAAACATATCTCCAAACCTTCGCATGAAGGCTTCGGGGTTAGGACTTCGTAGCACATCATATGTGAAGCTGTGAAAGGAGGCAGCAAGCAGATTGCGGTGGTATGGGTAGAATTGACTGTTTAGCTCAAGCATCGGAAATCTTTTCAACGGAGTACGCTCATAAAATTCGTAGTTTAGACTCTCCGGTTTTTGCTTCGTTTGAAGAAATCGTTTGATATTTGGAATTGTCATACTCACTGATGACAAAAAGTGTTGGATAGTGTTTTCACTGTATTTGTCCACGACGGGACTATACCAGCGGTGCTCAATATGAGCGCGTTTCTGAATAAAAAACGCAGCCATAGTAACAACGGCCAGTTCAAGAAAGTCGTTGATCGACACATGCGTAGTCGAAAGAAACTGTTCTTGCAGTGGGTCGTTTGTCGGCAGACTTCCAAAAATCACTCGTTGCCTCGCAATGCCCTGAATTGGAAATTGCTCCTGAAGCCAAAACTGTTGGTAAGCCATATTTCTTAAGAACAGGAAGACGTTCTCATACTCACTTGGCATTCTGACAAAATCATTGAGTTCTTGAAACGACTTTACTAGACCTACAAAATCAGCATCTTGGAATGGTTGTGCATGGAGGCCCTCGTATTCAACACCATAAAGCAGTGACCATTTAATTAGCAGCAATAATAGCCAAGGAGGGTAAGTTTTCAGCATTGTTTCGCTGCCCGCATCAGCTTGATTCAATTGCTGTACGCATCGGATAACTATTTCAGAGGCCCTATATTTTCCTATGCTATGTTTGATTCTCGTGGCTTTTTCAAGAATATCCAATTTTTGGTGTCTCCTGATTCTTAGAAATGAGACTTTCACTATCAATGATGTCTTTACAGAGAAGAATATGTCACATTCTGAAAATGCATTGTAGCAGCGAGTTTTTCCACCAACACGGACTTGAAACCTTAGTAGTTTTGTTCGCTCGCCGCGAGGCAGATCAAACGAAAAGCGAGTTTTCGTTTGATGCATCAATAGCGTGTCCGTCTCCCCCGCTCCGTCAAGGGTGCTTCGCATCCTGGCTCTGCCAGGACTTACGCCCTGGACCTCGTTACCCATCGCCTTTAGCGATCTATTGAAAACCTGTCAGATAACCCATTTCAAAACATGCACTGTGGTGTCACCAGAGCGATTCTGAAGGGCTTCCCAATGCAAAGTGATATTCTCCTCTATCCCCCGCCTCAAGGGACTATCACGTTTTTAGTGATTGACATTCACTATCAGAATATGCTTAAAATGCGATAGCTGTACCATGCCAGTCCCAAATATGTCCCATAATAACAACAAGAAGCTGATTCACGAGGAACAGGTCAAGTTCCTCCTCCCCCGTGACCTCAAACTCAACCTACAACAGATGGCCGACGAGCGCAATATCAGCCTGTCTGCGCTACTGCGCCTGATTACGTCGGAATACGTCAAGCGTCATTTCGGATCATGATTATCTCTATCGCCAACCAGAAAGGCGGTGTGGCGAAAACCACCACTGCCATCAACCTTGCCGCTGGCCTCTCACTGGAGGGCTACAAAGTGCTGCTCATTGACGCTGACCCCCAGACCAATGCAACACAGGTATTCATTCACCCCGACAATGAAATCAGTCCAGATAAATCGCTGTATCAGGTCATGGTGAGCTTCGGTTCCCTATCGGGCGTCATCCTGAAGACCCAGTTCCCCAACCTCCACGTGGCCCCATCCCACATCCGTCTTTCCGGCGTTGACCTTGAACTCGCGCAGGCATTTGACAACAGAAGCGCCAGGCTGAAGAAAGCACTTGATTCGGTGAGAGATAGATACGATTACATTGTTATAGACAATCCCCCATCGCTGGGCTTGATGACGATCAATTCCTTTGTCGCCAGTGACCGACTAATTATCCCTGTCTCAACGGCTTTTTTCGCCCTATCCGGCCTGGTACAACTTCAGGAAACCATCAGCATGGTCAAGCAGACCCAGCTTAACCCAAATCTGGAGATCATGGGTGTTCTCTGCACCTTCTCGGATCGTACCAATGTTTCCACCGACGTTGAAAAGCAACTCCGAGACTATTTCGGAAATCTTATTTTTGACACCAGCATCCCCAAAAACGTCACGCTTGAAGAAGCTCACTCTAACCATAGCCACATTTTTGATTACTCCCCCAACAGCGCCGGAGCCATTGCGTATAAGTCTTTGGTTCAAGAAGTATTAAAACGATGAGCAAGAAAGGTGGATTAGCCGACAGCCCATTCTTTAGGCAGCCTCAACCTACCGAGGTCAGTATGCCGTCTCCTGAAAAGACAGCCAAGAAAGCGAAACCGAAGCCCAAGAGAAGCCTCAAACAACCAGTTAATCGTGATACCGTGATACCACGACACCATGACACCAACCGTGATACCATGACACCACGATACCATGATGCCATCATTGAAGCGGTCCGCAAAGCCGTCAAAGGGTTTGGCAAAGAAGCCGCCACATACCGATTTACAGTGGATGAAAAGAAGGCGATTGCCGACATCATCTATACCTATAGCGGACAACGGGTCAAGACTAACGGAAATGAGATTACCCGTATCGCTCTAAACTTCATCATCAGTGACTACGAAGAGAACGGTGAGAATAGCGTCCTTCACAAAGTGATAAAGGCTCTAAATTCCTGATACCACGACACCATGACACCACGGTTGCATGGTATCTACCACGAAACCATGGTGCGATTTACGGCTTGACGTCGGACTTTTCAATATGCTTATCTATATCAAAGCCGTCTACTGAAGTAGAGATGTCGTCGGATAAATCCGAACCATTCTCAGGCGAGAATAGGGGAGCAGTGGTCACAAGCCACCACGACCTAGGGGGAACCCGAACGAAAGAGGTAGATGGTCGGTGCTGATAGCGAAAAAGGTTATCTGGATACGAAGCGCAATAAAAACAGCGCTCCGAAAAATCCGAAGCGCCGTTTATATAGATCGTTTCCTTAATCTCTAAGAGAAACCAATTTACTCTTAGATTTTATAATAACGATTTGCCGAAGGCAAATAAATATCTATTCTGGGGTAGGCGTGGTTCAAAACCTGTTTTCATAGGTCGCACAATATCGTATTTTATCTGTAAAACCATCCAAAATGCGGTTAGTAGGGTAGACTTTATCATGGACTTCTTTTAATAAAGTCTCCTGTTTTTCCGAGCTTATTTGAGTGAAAAGATCAAAAGATTCATGGTTTTCCTCGTGGGGTCTTGCGAAAACGGCCTTATTCTGCCCTGAAATGCGGGCACATTCGGCACGTTTGTTCGCTTCAACCCCCTCTGAAAACCATCCCCCCGTCGGCCTATCCCTTGCGTTTCACGCTGCTGTCTAGCCCGACTACCCCCCTCACCGCCCCCGCCTGCTTGCGTAGTGTTCCACACACAGCAAATTGGCCGTTTGCGCTGGCCCCTCGCTTGGCGTTGCCTGGCGGGGGTTCCCTCGGCAAAGTGCGCCTCGGCGGACGCGGAGGCCGCCACGCTTCGCTTGCCTGCCTCACGCTTGAGTGGGGTAGTCGGCCTCCGGCGCGACGGGGGGTTCCGCCTGCGGCGGGTTAGCGAGCCATAGGCTCGCATTTTTTAAAAGCGGTGAGGGGCGCGCTTATTCTTAGCAATGCACGTTAGAGCTTTAGTGTAACAGCATATTGACAAGTTTATATGTTATTATATAATATTAAGTAATATTATGTATTTCATGAGAAGGGAGGTGAACCATTAAATGATGCAGAATGAGCAAGAACTAAAAATTAGAAAATCTTTGAGTGAAGGTCACAAGTTGACTCTAATTTGATCAATATGATAGACTCATAGTAATATGAATTTATATAAATCTAAGGCCATTGATTTTGGCGTTTCTGTCAAACAATTATTTTCGATATTGCATTGTCTTAATCGCCACGAGGAACTTGACCGGCTAATCAATTGGGCTACGAAAAAGGGTCTTTCTGGCCCTCGGAACTGCTACCAAATCAGGCTCAATGATGAAGATAGACACATCTTTAATACAGGGCCAATTACCCTACCTTGACCATGATCGCCCACATACTGGTTATGGTCAAAAGGTTAACTACTCCTAATCTATCTTTTTTGCCAAAGGGATCAGCCAGGATGTATCGGAATGCAAAAACTTGACATTGATTATTGAAATCCTATAGTATGGCGGTGTAGAGACATAATAAACAGAACGCCCCCGGTAGGTGCTTCCAACACCATCCGAGGGCTAACCCACCACGCTGAACAGAGCAGCATGGCAGGCTAGGGCTTAGTCTATCGACTGGCTATCGAGTCGTCAATTGCTCATAAAGCGATTGGCGATTTTTTGTTTTATGGGCATTTGCCCGGAAAGGAAAAATGAATGATCTAAAAAATAATTCAGTGAAATTCGTTCCGCAGCTTGGCGGAACAAGATTTTTCACTACCCCATCGTTCAGTAAGACTGGTGATGAACTTCAGCTAAAGGCGCATCTGCTGGAAGCTGAACCACCCAAGCAACTGGATAGGAGCAAAGAAATCATGCGGTACGCGGCATATGTTCGTATTAGCTCTGAGGAACAGGTAGGCAACTTTTCAATAGATGCGCAGAAGCGGGCTATTGATCAATGGGTCAAGGCGCAAGGTGGCAGCCTGGTAAAAATCTACGCAGACGAAGCCCAGTCTGGTCGCACTATTGACCGGCCAGAATTCCAGAACATGCGTAGGGATTGCCAAGAAGAACAAATTTGATGCGATTGTGGTTCACAAGTTTGATCGCTTCGCCCGTAACCGCACCGATGCGCTCGCCATCAAATCGCTGCTGCGTCAGGAATATGGCATTAAGGTGTTTTCGGTCAGTGAACCTTCAGAAGACAGCGATGGCCCGATTGGAGCATTGATTGAAGGGATCATGGAATCGGTTGCCGACTGGTACAGTCGTAACTTGGCTGCCGAGACCACTAAAGGCAAACGTGAACGCGCTATGCAGGGCTTTCACAACAACCAGCCGCCATTCGGCATGGACAAAACCAAGCAGGGTGTGCTTTATCCAAATACTCACGAACTGAAAGCGCTCCTGGAAGCCTACGAGACATATGCCACTGGCGACTATAGTGACACCGACATCGCCCACTTGCTCACAAAATTGGGCTACCGCAGCAAGACCGGCAAATCATTTTCCACTGATACTGTGCGTGACATGCTGCAAAACCGCACCTATCTGGGGTTTGTCAAATACCAGCCGTACAAGCGCAAAGCCGACGGAAGCCGTTCATACGCCAATGACATTGAGTGGTTCAAAGGCAAGCACGAACCTGTAATCCCCCAGGAGTTATTTGACCGTTGCCAGGAAGTCCGGACTAAACGAGGCAACGGCCACGAATACTATCCCAAACATCGTGTTTTTCTGTTAAATGGCATTCTTTTCTGTGCCGAGTGTGTGGAAAATATGCCAGAGGATGTTCACGATGACGATTACGGCAAGATGCGCGCTCAAAGCAACACCTATGGTAAAAACCAATACTACCGTTGCCGTGCGCGAGACTTCTCGCGTGAATGTTCCCAGACTTCAGTTCGCGCTGAGTTGGTTGAAGAGCAGGTTATCCAGTTGCTCAAAACGGTAAAACCGCCCAAAGAGTGGCATCAGCGCATGGTGGACTCTATGGGCGAACTCTTAGGTGATAAAAACCTTGACGAACGGATTACCGAGATCAAAAGCATAATTGAGCGAATGGATTTTCGTTGGGATCAGGGTTTTATAGCCGATAGGGATGAATATCTTGAGCAGCGCGTGAAGCTCCAGCAGGAGCTTGAACAACTAACACCCATTCCAGATGACGAGCTTGAAATCGCCGCAGACATTTTGGGAGATTTCGCGGCACATTGGGCGGCAACTAAAGGAGACCGGAAAGCACAGCGAGAGTTAATCCAGCTTATTGTGTCGCGGGTTTGGACAAAGGGAGATCGTGTAGTAGCAGTATCTCTGCGCCCGAACTTCCATGTTACGCTTGGCTTAGAAAGCGAAAGACCCACCGAAATTTCAGTGGGTCTTAACAGAGATACTACAGAAGAGCTAGTTGTACACGAACGGGAGCGACGGGATTCGAACCCGCGATCTCCACCTTGACAGGGTGGCATGTTAACCGCTACACCACGCCCCCAATTGACTTGGCATAAGATACCATTGCACTGAGCGTGTGTCAAGGGAGATTGTCTTTAAGTTCGGCTACAAACACAGAAATCTCCTGGTCAATCGTGCCGACTTTAGTTGCGCTCGACAACAAAATCAGGGCCTTGAGCCTGCGTCAAATCGACGATCACTTCGCGTCCGCCGTAACCATCCACCAGATCATGCGCCCTTACCCGAACTCCTGTGACACCAGCTTCGAGGACGATCCCACTCTGGCTGCGTGTGAACGGCTGCTCGGTCTCGTGCGGATGCAGCAACAAACGCGTAAACGGGCTGGATGGATCCGGTTTGATCACGACGCCATCTGGCGCAACCACGTCCCAGCCATCGGCATAATCTTCCCAACCGGTATCTGGATGCGCCACCGTAACATGAAACGTCCAGGTTCCATCGGCAGCTTCAACCGCCCGAACATGCACAACATCGGCATTACCCGCCGGTGAAGCAACGCTCGATTCACCGGCAGTCAGCATCTCCACAACCCCGCAAGCGCTCAGCAGCGGCCAGATAAATATTATCCCGATGGCTTGCCAGCCTTGCATAGGCTTACTCCAGCTATCCGGCAAAGTCAGTCGATCCAGAATATCTCTTTAGGCAAGCTACTGAGCCACCTGAGTCAAGGCCTTTGCCAGCAGATCTGCACCGACTTCGATGTCATCAGCACCGATGCCCAGATGCGGTGAGATGCGCAGCACGTTGCCGTACAACCCACCCTTCCCAATCAAGAGTCCCTGATCACGGGCTGCGGCCATGACGGCAGCGGTCAGAGCGGCATCCGGTTCTTTATCCGTACCGGGTTTGATAATTTCAACGCCCTGCATCAACCCCATACCGCGCACGTCACCAATAAAATCGAATTCTGCCTGAAGTTCCTCAAGATGTTCGCGCAGCGCAGCCCCCTGTTTGGTCGCGTTGCCCGGCAGATCGTGCATTTCCATATACTCGATTGTGGCTTTGGCCGTTGCCATCGTCACCGGATTGCCACCAAAGGTCGAAAACGTAAGGCCCTTCAATGCGTCAGCCACTTCTGGCGTGGCAATGGTGCACCCAATCGGTGATCCGTTCGCCATGCCTTTTGCCATAGTCATAATATCCGGTTCAATACCCCAGTGTTCGATACCAAACCATTTATCACCGGTACGACCCCAGCCCGTTTGGACTTCATCCGAGATAAAGATACCACCAGCCGCCCGCACAATCGGTTCGATGCGCTTAAAGTAGTCTTCTGGGGGCACGATAAAGCCACCGACACCCTGAATAGGCTCGGCGATAAATGCGGCAATGCGCCCATCCGTGCAGGTTGCAATCGTTTCTTCGAGGTCCTGCACGCAAAGATCAACCAGTTGCTCCGGGCTGAGGCCCAGCGGCGCACGATAAACGTAGGGGTTGCGCACGTGCTTGACATGGGGGTCGATCACACCGCCCAGACGCCAGGTCCCATGAGCCGTTAGCGTCATTGCCAGCATAGTGCGTCCCGAATAAGCATGACGAAGCGTCACAATATCTCGATTGCCCGTATACATGCGCGCTGCCAGGATGGCCGTCTCATCAGCCTCGCTGCCGCTGTTGGTGAAGAAACATTTTTGCAGCCGCCCTGGGGCCAGTTCGGCGACTTTCTCCGCTACTTCGACCATAATTGGATTGATGAACAGCGTTGAGGTATGCTGCACCTTCTGCAACTGTTCAATCGTCCGCTCAGTCACATAGTCGTTACAATGGCCAACGGAAATCGTCAGCACACCACCGAAAAAGTCCAGATATCGACGCCCATCCACGTCCCAGACATATTGATCCTTCGCGCGATCAATCACAACGGCTTCGTCGCCATAGTATGCAGTCACCGCCGGGAAGATTGACTCCCGATACCGATCGTAAATTGAGGCCTCGGTCGAAACCATCCTTCACACTCCTCGCTGAATGCCCGATCATACACCGTTATTCTACTGCGCTCCTCCGGCTTCACCAAACGATCGTTACGGATGTTGTCCTTTGTTCATTCGTTTTCTGATGCTATACTGCCTGAACATTTGTATCAAACTGGCATATTGTCCTAGATCGGAACCCCTATGCGCGGCGAACTCATCGCCATTGACCTCGAGACCACGGGCCTCGATTCAGCTAACGACCGCATCATCGAAATCGGCGCGGTCCGTATGCAAGACGGCAAGATTATTGATGAATTTGAACAACTGATTGACCCTGGCTTTCCGGTTCCGCCAGCGGTCACCCACATCACTGGCATTACAACCGACCAGGTAGCCGGTCAACCCAGCATCGAGCAGGTACTGCCCGCACTCAAAAAATTTGTCGGCGACGCACCAGTCATCGGCCATTCAATCAATTTTGATGCCGCATTCCTGGCCCGCTATAACGTCCTGACCGCGAACATGCTGATCGACACCTACGATCTCGCCGCGGTGCTGCTGCCACGGGCGCCACGCTACAATCTCAACAGCCTGACCGCTGAAGTCGGCATCGACCTGGAACACGCGCATCGAGCGTTGGACGATATTCGCGCGACCGCCCTGCTGTACTGGAAGCTGTGGGAACGGGCGCTGGGACTGCCCTATGCTACCCTGCAAGAAATTGTCAACGCCGCACAGGGCCTTGGCTGGCAGGCAGAGCCTGTGTTTCGGGCGGCCCTTGAGGAAAAACCCATCCCGCAGGACAACAGCCCGGTTGATCTTTCCGGCAAAGACCTGTTCGGGCCACCACCAAAAGATGAAAAACCGCTGCGTCCAAATGACGATCTAGACTCACTGGATACAGAATCCGTTATCGGTTTGATTGACGAAAACGGCGCGCTCTCGCAGGTTATTCCGGGTTACGACAAACGCCCTCAGCAAATCACAATGGCACGGGCTGTGACCGAAACCTTTAATCAGGGCGGGCACATCATGATCGAGGCCGGTACGGGAACGGGCAAATCGATCGCATATCTGGTCCCGGCTATTCTGTGGGCCACGGCAAACAATCAGCGTGTGGTGATTTCGACCAACACGATCAACTTGCAGGAGCAGCTCATCAACAAAGATTTGCCGGTGCTTCATCAGGCGCTGGATATCCCCTTTAAGGCGACAGTTCTAAAAGGACGCAGCAATTACCTGTGCCCGCGCCGCCTGGCCGCCATCCGCCGCCGCCGTCCAACCAGCATTGATGAACTACGCACCCTGGCCAAAATTCTGGTCTGGCTGCTGGAAAGTCCGACTGGTGACCGCGGGGAGATCAGCCTGCGCGGTCCCATTGAAAACATTACATGGCAGCGCCTGAGTGCCGAAGATGAAGGCTGTCAGCTGGACCGCTGCCGTTCGGTCATGAGCGGCACCTGCCCGTTTTATAAAGCCCGCAAAGCTGCCGAATCAGCCCATCTGATTATCGTGAACCATGCGCTGCTGCTCTCGGACGCTGCCAGCGACAATCGCGTCCTGCCCGAATACACCTGTCTGGTCCTCGATGAAGGTCACCATCTCGAAGATGCGGTCACCAGCAGTTTTAGCTTCCGGCTTGATGAAGCCACTCTGCGCCGCCGTCTGGCTGACCTCGGTGGTTCAAAATCCGGCCTGCTGGGAGAAGTGTTGCGCAGCGCAGAATCTGCCGCGCCCGAAAAAGAAGTGAAGCGTTTGAAGAAAGGCGTATCAGCCATCAGCGATGCCACCAAACTTATGGAGCATCACATTGGTTCGCTGTTTACCGCTTTTCAGAACGTGGTTGACAACCCTGATCAACCCAACGCCACTGACTACAATACCCAGACGCGGGTCACCCAGGCTATTCGCGACCGCGACGCTTTCGCTCACTTGCAGGAGCGGTGGAATAATCTCAAAGAGTTCTTTGACGTACTGAGCCAGGCCATGCAATACCTGACTGAAGCACTGGCCCGCATGGAACAGTACGACCTGCCCGACTACAGCGATCTGGTCAACAGCACCGCGACAGCTGCGCGTTATCTCAAAGAGACTAACAGCCAACTCAACAGCTTCATCATCGAACCCGATCCGAATATGATCTACTGGATCAACACGTCGCGCGATCGTTTCAACGCCACGTCGATTCATGCCGCGCCCTTACACATCGGCCCGGTTGCCGAGAATTACCTCTGGAACAACAAGGAAACCATCATCCTCACCAGTGCGACGCTGCAAACGCGGGGCAACTTCAACTACATTCGGGAACGGCTGAGTGCGGATCATGTTGCCACGCTGGAAGTCGGGTCGCCGTTTAACTATCGCGAATCAACGCTGCTGTATATACCGACGGATATCCCGGAACCCAATGATCGCAACCGCTATCAACACGCCGTTGAACGAGGCATTATCGAGTTAGCAGCAACCCTGGGTGGTCGCGTGCTGGCCTTGTTCACCAGTTATGCGCAACTGCGGCAAACGGCGCAGGCGATCACCCCCCGGCTGGCACTCGGCAATATTGCCGTTTATGACCAGAGCGATGGCAGCAGCCGCCAGGCACTGCTGGATGGCTTCGTGTCGACTGAAAAAGCCGTACTGTTGGGTACGCGCAGCTTCTGGGAAGGTGTGGATATTCCAGGCGAAAACCTGAGCGCGCTTGTGATTGTACGGCTGCCGTTTGCCGTACCCAGCGATCCGGTCTTTGCCGCCCGTTCGGACACGTATCCGAATTCGTTTAATGACTATGCGATACCAGATGCTATTCTGCGCTTCCGGCAAGGGTTTGGTCGGCTGATCCGTTCCAGCACAGATCGAGGCGTCGTCACCGTCTTCGACCGGCGCGTGATCAGCAAGGGTTATGGCGCTCACTTCCTTGAAGCCCTGCCCGATTGTCACGTCGAAAATGGCCCACTGGACGGGCTGTCTGCTGCTGCCAGGAATTGGTTAAATCTTACCTAAAAGTAATCGTTAGCTAATTTCTATTGCCCTTGAATTGTGTTACAGTAGATGCACACGAATGATAGAGGCACACAACCAGAGCTATGCAGACACCTGCGGGCAAAGAATGTCGTCATTATTACCAGGATTTCCACCGGGGGCGCAACATTCAGGAATGCCGATTGATCAAATATAATCCGCAATCGATGCCATGGAAACCAAGCGATTGTTCCCGTTGTCAGGTGCCGGACATCCTGAACGCCAATGCAAATCCGAACCTCCGTCTGGAACTGACCGTTACGTCGCGCATACTGGGGTTAGGCCGCCAGCTTGAGGTAGAAGCCTACTGCCACGATGAGCCTATTCCAGTCGAAGAAGCCTATACCGGGTGTACTGACCTCGAAAACAACGAAGGCCTCGATATTTTCCGGCAGGCACTGGAAAAATCTGACGATGATTAAGGCCGTTCTGGTTGATCTGGATGATACGCTGCTCATCAATGCCGACAAGGTATTTGTACCGGAGTATCTCCGCCTGATTGACGCCTTCATTGAAGAACGCTGGCAGTACCCGCAAATATCCAATGTACTGCGCCAGTATATACAGGCGGCGGCTGGTCTGCGTGACCCGCGCCAATCCATCAGTGATCTGGCTGAATCGGTCATCGCTGCGGCGACTGGCCGTTCCTCAGACGAGATTCGAACCACATTTGCAGATTTTTACGCGCATGTTTACCCGCAGCTGCAGGACTGCATCGAAAAGGTCCCGCTGGCGCCACGACTGATCGACGCCTTGCAGCGGCGCGAGTATGCGGTGGTTATCGCCACCAATCCGCTGTATCCTGCCGAGGCGATTCGGCAGCGTCTGGCGTGGGCGGGGCTGCCCGATGACCTGACGCAGTACGCGCTGGTCACCCACAGCGAAAACATGCACTTCACCAAGCCGGACCCGGCCTATTACGCCGAGATCATTGCGCGCGTCGGCGTGGAACCGGATGAAGCGCTGATGATTGGCGATAACATCGACAATGATATTGAACCCGCTGCCAAACTGGGCCTGTATACGTACCTCATTTGCCCCACCCCGGCAGTGCCCTCGCCTCAGCCAGCCAGTTATACGGGAACCCTCGACGATTTTTTCGCGCGTGTGACACGGCAGGACTGGCCGTCAGATTTTGCGCACCGCATCCCCGGCCCCCAGGCTATTGAACCGCAGCTGCGGGGCAACATGGGCGCACTGGCGGGATTATTGACGAATGTCGCGCCGCAGCACTGGCTCCAGCATCCGGACCCGGATGAATGGTCGATCATGGAAATTGTCTGTCATTTGCTGCAAAGCGAGACCACGGTCCAGCTACCGCGTTTACAGCGTATTCTCGCAGAAGATAATCCGTTCCTGTCACCACCCAGACAACCACCCGGTCCTGGCGAAGTGCCCTCCTGCTATGAAGATGGCTACCAGGCTGCCGATCGTTTTATCCAGTGTCGACAAGAAACGATCCAGTGGCTAGCGCAACTCCAGCCGCAAGACTGGCACAGACCGGCGCGTCACAGCATTTTTGGCCCGACGACGCTGCTCGAAATGGCACATTTTACAGCCCAGCATGACCGTCTGCACCTGAACCAGCTTTGCCAGACTCTGGGCCGATGTCAGGAAAAGTGATCGCACCATTGCTGCCACAGTGAGGGAGGACTGATGCTCTACCACGAACAGGTAATGTCCATCATCGTCGTAACACCCGACACCAGCACTGCTGATCTGTGGTTGCCGGACCTGCACTCGACTGCCGTCAACTGTCCACTAACCCAGTTACAGGAACATCTCGACCAGCACACACCCGATGTGATCGTCGCTACCGGCTGCGACCAGACCCATATTGATCTGTTTGCTTCCCTGCACAACCGGTTCAGTATCGAAGAACGTCCGGCAATTGTTCTGTTTAGCGACGACATCCCCAACGAGTATTGTCTGGCGCTGGTCGACGCGGTCTTGCCCAGAACCAGTCATCCGATGGTGCCATATCAGATTCAGCAGGCCGTCGAACGCAAGTCGCAGATGGCCGTCATGCAGATGCGTATTGCGGCACTGGAAGAAGCCAACCGCGAGTTGCAGCGCAAGCAAACAGCCCGACAGCGCACTGCCGACGAAATCGAAACCCTGAAATACAGCATCGTACGCAATGTCACGCATGAATTGAATACGCCTCTGTTACAGGTCAAGTCTGCGGTGGCCCTCATCGCTGAAGAAATCGATCACAATTCCCTCGTGGAATACGCCCTGCGCGCCACCACCCGGCTTGAAGCAGTCGTCAAAAATATCACACAACTGGCTGCCAGCCTGAACGATATGAGCAACTCGCCGTTGATTGTCCGGGAGTGTATTGATTCGGCCCTCCGTGACCTGCGGCGTACGTGGGAATATAAAGACCACATCGCGCGTATCCAGGTGGATATTGAACCCAACCTGCCCCTTGCCCATGGTGACCGGCAAGGCATCAGCGCCGTTATCCAGCAGCTGATCGACAATGCGCTGAAATTCAGCAAGAAGGATGTTCACGTCCGCGCCCAGCGGCAGGACGACCACATCAAAATCAGCGTTCAGGATTACGGCATTGGTATTCCTAAAGATCAAATTGAGCACATCTTCGAATCGTTTTATCAGGTAGACTCTTCCAGCCGCCGCCGCTATAGTGGAACCGGCGTCGGCCTGGCCAATGTGCGTCTGATTCTGGATCGTCATGGCATTGATATTGTGGTAGAAAGTGAGCAAGGCAAAGGCAGCACATTCTATTTTTTGCTGCCAACCGTCAATTCAACCCGGGTCTCTATATAATGGGCAGATTAATGACCCAGGCATTGATTGACACTCTTTTTCAATTACGGTAAAATAAATTTAGTTTGTTCTGAAAGTTACAAACGATCCCATTAACATCACATAAGGTTGCTTCCTCATGGATATAATGAAGGCCATGCAGGCCGTTGAACAAACCATGATCAGCAGCGTTGACAGTGACGTAACTGTTCTGCGCGACGCCAGCCGTCACATTCTGAGTGCCGGTGGCAAACGGGTCCGCCCGCGCTTGCTTATGCTCAGCTACGCCGCAACCGGTGGTCAGGACTTCGACTATGCTGCGCCGGTTGCCGCTGCGGTCGAGCTGGTTCATACTGCCAGTGTGGTTCACGACGACATCAACGATCATGGACATGTCCGCCGGGGGCGCCCGTCTATTAATGCGATCTGGGGGCGTACCTTCGCCTTACTAACCGGGGACTTTCTGTTCACGAAGGTCTACGAACTGATGGCCCCTTATCAGGATATGAATATCCTGCTGGCCGATGCAACGATTGCGCTGGTTGAAGGTGAAACGTTGCAAGCGGCAGCGGCCAAAGATGGCAATCTCTCCCGCGAAGTTTATTATCAGATCATCGCGCGAAAGACCGCCGCCCTGTTCAAGTCTGCCGGGCAGCTGGGTGGCACGCTCGCCGGGGCCACGAAAGAGCAGATCACCGCGCTGGGCCAATATGGATTTAATGTCGGGCTGGCTTTCCAGATCATCGACGATATTCTCGATCTGATAGCTGACTCAGAGCAGCTCGGCAAGACATCCGGCATTGATCTGGCACAGGGTAAAGGGGTGGGCAGCGTCTATGCACACAATGGCGGCGAAGCCGTAGCGGAGCCTGTCGCCGTTTCTGACGACCCACTGGCCGCGATCAAACAGAAGATCCTGAAGGGCAACGCGATTGAAGAAGCCCGCACGCAGGCAAATATGCTGGTTCAGCAGGCAGTCAGCGAACTGGATGTGTTGCCAGAATCTCGTGCAAAAGACGAATTGATCGCCCTGGCCGAGATGATTGTTAATCGAGATTTCTAGACAGTCACATCTCTCGTCAACGTTGAAATCCAGCACTCACACTGCTGGATTTTTGTTTACCAAACCGGTACGATAGAAAATCTGCCAGCAAGGAGGCTAGTATGATCAGAATTGTTTCTGTGGAGCAAATGCGCCGCATAGAAGCTGCTGCCGATGCCGGCGGGCTGACATATGACACGATGATGCAAAACGCAGGCAAGGCCACCGCACGGCACGCGCTAGCCATGCTCGGCAATCAACCGGATGCGCGGGTGACTGTTCTGGTAGGGAAGGGAAATAACGGCGGTGATGGCTTGGTAGCCGCGCGGGTCATGGCGCAGGAAAGCGCGGCGCTGGTTCGGTGTTATCTGCTGCAAAAACGGCCTGATGACGCGCTGGTCGAAGCGGCCCGGCAGGCCGGTGTCCACATCGCTGACGCAGAGGATGATCAAGGTTATCGGGTCCTGCGCCAAATGATCGGCAGCGCTCATCTTGTTCTGGACGCGTTGTTTGGTATCGGGATTCGCCTGCCGCTACAAGGCGATGTGACACGCCTCCTTCAGGTCGTCAATAACACGCTTGAGCAGGTACGCGCAATTGAAGCTGAGGAACGTATCATCAATCCGGCTTATCCCGCAGCTTCTGATCAGAAGTCACGCCCACCCTATGTCCTCGCGGTGGATTGCCCCAGCGGCCTCAATTGTGATACTGGCGAAGTGGATACGCATGCTGTTCCGGCAGACGACACCATTACGTTTATTGCCGCCAAGCCTGGCTTGTTCACGTTTCCCGGAGCAGCCCTCACCGGCAATATTGTCGTCGCGACGATTGGCGTCCCGGCTGACCTGCCGGAGTTGAATGAAGTCCCACTGACGTTGGTCGACGCCGAATATACTCGCCAGCGATTACCCAAGCGCCCGGTCAATTCACACAAAGGCACATACGGTAAAGCGCTGGTCATTGGCGGTTCGGCGAACTATCGCGGCGCAATTGCGCTTGCCACGCAGGCGACCTATCGTACCGGCGCGGGACTGGTGACCACCTACACCACCGAAGAAACCATTACCTCAGTTGCCGGTCATGTACCCGAAGCAACATGGCTGCCCCAGAACAGCGTTGAACCGCCCTCTTTGGCAGATTATGACGCCCTGTTAATCGGGCCAGGCTGGGGGCGCGCTCAATCCAATCAAGCCCTGCTTGACCAGCTGCTTAATCATAATCCACCGGCGTTGATTATTGATGCTGATGGGCTAAACCTACTGTCTGAGCAAGACAACTGGTGGCAAAAACTGTCTCCGGACACTGTGATCACCCCGCATCCCGGTGAGATGTCTCGCCTTTCGGGCTTGTCGACCCGTGATATTCAAGCAAATCGCCAGGAAATCGCGGTTCAGAAGGCCGCAGAATGGCAGGTGGTGCTCTTGCTCAAAGGCGCGCATACCCTGATTGCTGCGCCGGATGGCCGAGTTGCCATGCTGCCGTTCAAAACGGACGCGCTGGCAAAAGCGGGAAGCGGGGACGTCTTGTCCGGAGTTATTGCGGGGTTACTGGCGCAAGGGCTGGACGCCTTTGATGCTGCGGCGGTGGGTGGCTATGTTCATGGGTTGGCGGCAGTCCTGGCCCATCAGCATATGGGAACCAGCCGCAGCGTCATGGCAAGCGATGTCGTTGCCCACCTGTCCTCAGCACTGACACGGATCGAACGGGCCGCTTCAGTCGAGGCCTAATTCCAGACGCCGCCGCCGGGCCGCCGCTTTACCTTCCGCAATACTCTCTTCAAGGGGGTCCGTCGGTGTCACAGCTTCTTCAAGCTGCTGGCGAATACCGTGCCCGGTTGATGTAATTTGCCGGCGATTCTCGGCCCCGCTGCGCGGTGTCAAGAACAATGCGGCAATGCTGCCCGCGACCATACCGATCAGCGTACCCAACAGCAGTGCACCAGCATCAAGCGGTTCAGTCTTGCGCGCCATTGTTAGTCTCTCCACGACGCAGTGCACGCCGGATTCCAAACACTTCACGCAGCAGAACACTGAGCGCTGCCAGGAAACCATTCAGCCGCATGACGGGTTCGGTCAGGTTGTTCCCCACAAACTCGACGGTTGTCCGTGCGGTGGTGATGGTCTCCTGCGTGTTTTGCAGAATGGGCATGACTTCGTTTTGCAGCAGGTTGATCAATCGCGCAATCTGCACAATCAGAACCGCCAGCGCACCAACAATCAGGATGCTCTGGAAAGCAAGTATGATGATGAAAACATCACGTACCATCTGTACGCGAGGTGCGGTCTGGGTTACATCGGTGGCTACCGCCAGCAGCAGGCCAGCCACAAAGATCAACAGAATCAGCGCAATCAGTACAATAGCCACAATCATCGTAACCCGTGACATTGTCCAACGGCTTTTCGAAGTTGCAGCCGGTGGTGACGCAGCAGGAAGTTGGTTACTACTCATACAATCCCTTACGACTTAACTCGACGACCGGATGTGAGAACGTGTGCGACCACCAATGCGGTAAACGCGCCCAATGTTGCGGATGCAACACGCAGCGTCCCGATGTTCATGATATCAATGGTTAACATCACACCCAGGACATGACCCAGACTGAAGCCCACCCAGGCAGACAATAAAAACAGAGCCAAACGGCGAATATCGCCGCCAATTAAGAAATGGAAACCTGCGCCGTAAAGGGTTGCCAGCAGAAAACCGAATGTCAATGTTGGGCCGGGCAAGTTCCCTCCTGATACCACGCCTTTGTCCAAAACTTGGGTCGGCACAGACAAACAACAAAGTCCTGAAGTTCAATGCCGCACAATTCACACTTTTAATATGGCGTTTAGTTTAGCACACTAAGCAATGAAATCGAAATCTCCAGGCACTAATTTACCCCGCGCCTTTCCGGTGCACAATCCGCGGCAATTCTGGCGGTTCTTCGGGCTGATCCGGCTGCTCCAGTGCGGCCAGCGAATGGCGGCGCGAAACCTCGATCACATAGGCTTCTTCATCCGGATAGTAGAACTCCATCGTAACGTTGGGATTGCTGTGGCCGAGCTTGCGCTGTGTGACCGTCACCGGCACGCCCCGCTTCGCTAAGGCCCAGCCGACCGCATGGCGCACGCTGTGCGGCCCCCATGCCTTGCTGGCATCCGTCTTGATGGCGATCCGGCGGACCAGCGCTGACACGGCGGCACGGCCCAGTGGTTCATACCCAGTCCCCGGACCCGTCCACACAAAATCATGGCTGACATCCGGGCGTTTGCTTAGCCATACTTCCAGGGCATGCCGGGTTTCCTCACCAAAAAATGCCCGGTGATACTTACCCCCTTTCTCATGCAGCAAGGCCCATTGCTCGTCGATGTGCAGATTTGGGATGGTCAGACTCACCAGCCCGCCCACCCGGCAGCCGGTATCTGCCAGAAACAGCAGGATGGCATGGTTACGCGGCGAGGTGATCCGCGCGTATTCGACCATCCGGGTGAGCTCGTCTGGCGGTATGGCTTTGTGCTGGTTGGGATCGCGCGTCGGCGTTCGAACTCGCAAATCCTCAGCAGGGGACACCAGAATGTATTGACGCCTCACGCACCAGGTGAAAAACGTCCTAACGACATTCAGGTAGCTTTTTAGTGTGATCTGTTTCAACCCCCGTTGACGAAGCCGGTCGAAATAATCGACCAAATCTTCATAGCGAATGATCGTCACGTCACGCTGCGGGCCAATGTCCCTCACCAGCCGGGTAAGCACTGACTGGTATTGAATCCGGGTCTGCGGGCTGCGATCCATCTGTAGATAGGTAAGCAGCGCCTCATGAAGTGTTGGCATGAGAATCCTCCTTTCGATTGTGCCAGAGGCGCAGAAATGAGGATTGTAGCGCAGGCCGGTTGTAAGAGTGCAATTACATGGACTTATAGCCGGGGAATCAAAAACCCGCGGACGTCAGAGCGGACTAATCGCGGGTCTGGTGGAGAAACAACAAGATATGAGGAGTGTAGTTGAGATGGCGAAAAAATGCAAATTAATACCATTTGGAACACACCGTCATTATGGGCTGGACCCATTATGACTGACAACCAGATTGTCCAGGATGAGGGCGGCCTGTGGAAATACTTCGCCCCCATGCTGCATATCGACGATGACGACCTTGACCCATATCAATACCGGCTGCTGGGGCATTATCGCCGGGTGTGCGGGGTTAACGGGGACTGCACCGAGTCGATCCGGAAAACTGCTGACAAGACGCGCATGAGCACAGGCAAGGTCTCAACCGTGCGGCGCGAGCTGGTCAAACTGGGCCGGATCCGGGTCGAAGAAAAGCCGGACGGGATCCGCGTGACACTGCGTGATTGCTGGGTCGAAAACATCACGCGCTACCAGTCGTGTTCACCAGATGAACAGTCAGACGAGGATGAAACCCGTTCACCACATGAACAGGAGCGTTCACCAGATGAACAGCCTGTTCACCACATGAACGGCGGTGTTCACCTGGTGAAACAAAGAACAATAAAGAAAAACAACCAAACAAGAACAACAAAAAACAAAACAAACAGAGCCGCGTCCGTGAAGAAATCGGCGAAGCCCCCACCGGATGATTGTTTGACACCTTCGGTTGAAACCAAAAAAGAGCCTTCGGTTCAACTGCTGGAAGAGGCCGGCGTGCACCCGACTGTTGCCCAGACGTTCAGCGCTGTGCCGGTGGAAGCGATCAAGGGCCTGATCACGATCGTCGACGAAAAAGCAATGGCCGGGCAGCTCACCAAAACCCGGCAGGCATACCTGGTCGGCGCATTGCAGCAGCTACAACAGCAGCCAGTACCGGAAAACACAACCCGGAGCGGTCAGGATGAGTGGATGGCGAAACTGAGGTCGTCGCCGTATGCACAGTTTTATGCCAATTATGGCGACATCGGAAAAGAAAATGCCCCGGCGGATGGGGCATAGGACCGGCGGGTAAAGGACCGATCCCAAGACAAGTATATCGCAAAAACAGAAAGGGTAAATGCAGTGAAAATTGTCACAACGGTCAACGAAAAAGGCGGCAGCGGGCGCACTACGGTCGCAACCCACATCGCGGCTGGCCTGGCGGCACGGGGTCAGCGGGTGCTGCTGATCGACGGCGATGCCCAGGCCCATGCCACCATCCGCTGCCGGATCGCGAAACAGCCAGGCCTGTATGACCTGCTGGTGCGGGATGCGAACTGGGAAAACGTGTGTGTTGAGGTACCGCCGGAACAGTACGGCATCCCTGGCGAAGTGCTGCCGCGGGGGCATCTGTGGGTGCTGCCATCGAATGTGGAGACTCGCAACATCGCCAACAGCATTGCCGATTCAGACCGCCTGACGCTGCGGCTGGATGAGCACCGCGATACGTTCGATGTCGTCATCATCGACACATCACCGACGCCGAGCCTGCTGCATGGGGTGTTCTACACCGCAACAGATGCGCTGCTGTTCGTGTCGCAGATGGCCTTTACGTACTTCGACGGCCTGAAAGAGAGCATCAAGCGGCGGCAGGAAGCCAATGTGACCCGCCAGAAACGCTGGGGGCTGCCGGAGATCGAGACGCTGGGCATCGTGCCAACGGTCTACCGCGGCAACACCGTCGAGCAGGCAGCCAATTACGAGCTGCTGCGCGAGCAGTATGGCGAGCTGGTGTGGCGCCCGATTCCGCAGCGGACGCGCTGGACCGAAAGCGAAGGCGAGGCTGTGCCCGTGTGGAATCTGGATCCGAATTGTGACGCCGCGATGGATGCCTGGAATCTCGTGAATAAATTTGAGGAGGTAACCTATGTCCGCACGCCGATCTCCTGACCGCCGGAATCCGTTTGACGACAACAGCCCGGCAGCCGTCGCCAATGACATCTACGGGCCATCCGCGCCGGAGCTGGCGACCGGGCGCATTGTGGCCACACCGGTGCCAATTTATGACATTGTGCCGGATCCACGCCAGCCGCGGCGGGCCATCCCCAGTGCAGTGCGTGCTGGAAAGTCCACGCTAGGGGCGTCCCCTCCGCTGTTTCTGACGTGGGCGCTGCTGGCCTACTGCGAAACCACCGGCACACCCCTGACACCGGATGTCAAGCGCCGGCTGTATTCTGGTGGCCAGGTTGAAGATTTATACCGGGCCATCGTCGCCGGTGACGAGGTGCAGCGCCCGGAGAACCCCGGTCCGATTGAACGCTCGCTGCTGATGGTGGCTGACCTGGCCGCGGACATCCGGACGCTGGGCACCCTGACCAACCCGATCACGATCGCACCGTATCCCAACCGGACGTCGACCGACCCGAAATGGTTGATCGAAACCGGTGAGCGGCGCTACCTGGCCTATCACATGCTGAGCGCATTTGGCGTGGCGGGGTTCGACAAGATCCCGGCACAACAGGTCGCCTTCAACGTGTGGCGGCAGGCCAGTGAGAACAACCAGCGCAGCGACCTGAACAGCATCAGCCGGGCGCGGCAGTTCGCCATCCTGCTGATGGACTTGCTCGAGGAAGCAGGCGAGAGTTTCCAGCCGCTGGAGGCCTTCGAGCGCGAGCAGGATTACTATGCCCAGATCGCGGATGCCCGGATCCCGACCGGCCAGACCGAGCGCATTCTCGGTGCGATGGGCATCAAGAGCCGGAGTATGCTGAGCGACTATCGCGCCCTGCTGAAGCTGCCGCCAGACCTGTGGATCAAGGGCGATGACGAAAGCTGGCCGAAGGATGATCTAGCTCAAATTGTTCGTTCAACGAACAATAACGAAATTGTTACAACCGGCGACGAGGTCGCGTTTGAGCTCGGCGAAGCGGTGATGGTGCGGAAAACTGAGGAGATCGGCGCGGTCATCGGCTGGGACTCTGATTCGGTGACGGTGGCAATTGGCGATGCTGAGATCGACTATGCCCGCACCGACCTGGCGAGCCTGGGCATGTCCTTTGAGGAGTTTATCGCCCAGGAAACGGCCGGCGACCCCGGAATCCGGTATGGCGAGTACGCAGACGCCGAAGATGAGCCGGTGGGGGCGGCGGCTGCCGGTGGGCATATCCCAAATATCCCAAGTTCGCCGACGCCGACTACCCCAGCGCCTGCTGGGCCGGGTTACGAAGAAGGTCGACCGGAACCGCTGGTCAAAAAATGGACGCCGAGCGTCAACGACATTGTGTGGCTGATCGACCCGGGTATGGTCGGCAAGGTGATCTGGCTGGCCCCGCCGCGCCAGGCCCACGTCAAGACCAAGGGCGGCAGCGTGCGCAAGTGCAGCTTTGATAACCTGCGGCTGGCGACGCCGGATGAGATCTCGCCACCGGCGGCAGACCGGGAGTTTGTGTCGGTCGGCAGTTCGCAGACCTCCGCCGCCAGGCCGGGCAGCGGCATGAAGTTAGTCACCAAAGACGACCCGGCCCATGTGCTGCTGCTGTACTGCGAGGCAATCGCCACCACCTACCACGATGAGGACGCGCTCAAGCTGGTGCAAGAGCTCCGCGCTCTGACCGTCGGCGACGTGCAACGGCGTGCTGAAACAGAAGATCTGGAAAGCGTCGCCAGTGACTACTACGCTGCGATGGGGGCGGCGATGACACGCTGGCTGGATGGGCCATTCTATACCCTGCTGAAGCGGATGATGACGCTAGGCAAGGAGGCAGGCGCATGATCGAGATGGTCTATGCCGAAGATGTCAATTACTGGCTGTCGAGCAATGCTGCGCCGGACACCTGGATCGATAAGACGAAGAAGTTGATCGCCAGCGTCGACGGCGTGGTGCAGGGCTACATGTTCGGCGAGATGGAGGGCCGTGCCGCTTACGTGCTGACCTTCACGATCAATGGCGACCGGTTCCGGCTGAGCTGGCCGGTGCTGCCCTCTCGAACCGGCAAGCCGCTGGCTGCCCAGCGCCAGGCGGCGACGATGATGTATCACGATGTCAAATCGCGCGTGGTCGCGGCCAAAGTGCTGGGTCCGCGGACGGCGTTTATCCCCTGGCTGCTGCTGCCTGGCGGCCACACAGTGGCAGAGTCCAGTGCGCCGGAGCTGGTCGAACAGATCCCGCGTCTGATGGCCTTACCGGCAGGGGGTGAAAGGTGAAAACGCTTAGCATCCGGCAGCCCTATGCCAGCCTGATCATGGCCCAGGTCAAGCGCTTCGAGACGCGCAGTTGGAACACCGGCTACCGGGGCAAGATCACCATTCACGCCGCCAAGGGGTATGACGCAGCAGATCGGGACATGGCCGCGCAGTTACGCCGCTTTCCGGAGGCGCGAGCCATCATCGACGCCGATCTGCCGTTGGGCTGTGTGCTGGGCATCGTCGAGCTGCGCAAGGTCTACCGGACGCATGAGCTGCTGCCCAGACTGAGCCCGATGGAGCACGCGCTGGGCAATTATGAGCCGGGCCGCTATGCGTGGCTGGTCAAGGTCGTTGACATCTTCCCGCAACCGGTGCCTGCCGTCGGCAAGCTGGGTCTGTGGGAGTGGAGTCAATCGTGATGCGCTACACCTATCTGGGTGATCATCTGACCGACCCGGCGCTGCGCGGGATGCAGTGCGACCCGGTGCGCGATGACCGGGGGAAGTGCGTTGTATCGGTCCAGATGGCAAGCGCGCTCGTTGTGAATGAAACCGGGCAGCGGTTCGTCGTTGCCCGGCGACGATTGAGGGTGAACCGATGACAGCAACGTTGGTGATTTTGTGGGCAATGGATGGGATTTGAATAGGGATAAGGAATGCGTCGTCATCGGATTGCACCGGGACAGCTCGCTTTGCCGCTGGTGTGGGACATGCCCCCGCAACGATCACTCTCGCCATTTGAGCGCGGGCCGGTGGTACGTGTGCTGCAAGAACTGAACCGCTGGCGACGTGGGCCGGTCATTTCGCCCTTGCTAGCGGATCACTTGGGCATCAGCGAGCGAACGGCGCGGTTGTATCTGGCCCGGTTGGAGCGAGAAGGACTTGTCCAACGGCCACATGGCCCGCGTTCCGGATGGATGGTGTGTCATGACAGGAGGGTTTTATGCTGAGTTGGATTCTGAAGCACCACATTGGCCCTCCATTATTTGAAGGAATAGTACTTGCCCGTTGCTATCTCCTGCAACTAATAACGATTTTTTCTCAATCGGGATGCTGCAGGTTATGGGTGACGAGCCAGCATATGTGGCCCACGGGATTCCATCCCGTTGCCACAGCCGCAGGGTACTGTCGCTAGACCAGGAGAGTATGCGGCCATCGCTCAGCTCGAGTGCCCTATACACAGCGCCGACATGACCCTTGAGCACAGGTCCCAATGAGCCATCCGGCTGCCACAGCCGCAGGGTGCTGTCGCTAGACCAGGAGAGTATGCGGCCATCGCTCAGCTCGAGTGCCCCGCGCACGCTGCCTGCGTGGCCCTCGAGGATCAGACCAGGTGAGCCATCCGGTTGCCACAGCCGCAGGGTACTGTCGCTAGACCAGGAGAGTATGCGGCCATCGCTCAGCTCGAGTGCCCCGATTATGCTGGTGGTATGGCCCTCAAGGACGGGGCCAGGGGAGCCGTCGGGTTGCCATAGCTGCATCTTAAAATCGTCGTACCAGGAGAGGATGCGTCCATCACTCAGCTCGAATGCCTCAAGCACATCTCCGATGTCACCTTCAAGGACCGGGCCAGGGGAGCCGTCGGGTTGCCACAGCCGCATCTCATAGTCGTTAGCCCAGGAGAGGATGCGGCCATCTCGGAGCTCAAGCGCCCCAAACACACCATCGGTGCGGCCTTCGAGAACTTGAACGGGGGAGCCGTCGGGTTGCCACAGCCGCAGGGTGCTGTCAAGGGACCAGGAAAGGATGCGGCCATCACGAAGCTGGAGCGCCCCAAACACGGCATCGGTATGGCCTTCGAGAACTTGAACAGGGGAGCCGTCGGGCTGCCACAGCCGCAGGGTGCTGTCAAAGGACCAGGAAAGGATGCGGCCATCGCGTAGCTCAAGCGCACCAGATATTACATCGGTATGGCCTTCGAGAACTTGAACGGGGGAGCCGTCGGGCCGCCACAGCCGCATCTCATTGTCGTGAGCCCAGGAGAGGATAAGACCATCGGTAATATGAAGCATACCAGTCACACTGCCAGTGTGGCTCTCGTAGACCGGATTTGAGATGCCATCGGTGCCCCATAGCCGCATTGTGGTGTCATAAGACCAGGAGAGGATGCGGCTATCGCTCAGTTCGAGGGCCCCAACTATGATATGGTGATGCCCCTTAAGCATAGGGCCAGGCGTGCCATCCGAATACCATATGTGCAAGACATGGGCGCTTAACAACCCTCCAGTCCAAGAGAGGATGCGGCCATCACGGAGCTGGAGCGCCCCAAATACGGTATCGGTGTGGCCCTCAATAACTGGGCCAGGTGAGCCATCCGGCTGCCACAGCCGCAATGTGTTGTCGTCAGCCCATGATAGGATGCGGCCATCGCTCAACTCGAGGGCCCCGCGCACGCTGTTTGAGTGGCCCTCGAGGACGGGGCCAGGTGAGCCATCCGGCTGCCACAACCGCAGAGTGCGGTCAATAGACCAGGAAAGGATGCGGTTATCACCTAGCTCAAGCGCGCCGTTAATACTATACGTATGGCCCTCAAGGACGGGGCCAGGGGAGCCGTCCGGTTGCCACAGCCGCAGGATATTCTCGTTGCCAAGGAAAATGCTGGCCCAGGAGAGGATGCGACCATCACCTAGCTCGAGTGCCCATTGCACGGCGCTGTTGTGACCCTCGAGGACCGGACCAGGGGAGCCGTCCGGCAGCCACAGCCGCAGAGTGCCGTCAATAGACCAGGAGAGGATTCGACCATCGCGTAGCTCAAGCGCCCCCAAAACTGCATCTGCGTGACCTTCGAGGACGGGGCCGGGGGAGCCGTCCGGCTGCCACAGCCGCAGAGTGCGGTCATTAGACCAGGAGAGGATTCGACCATCACTCAACTCGAGCATCCCAAAAACGGCATGGTCGTGGCCCTCGAAGACCGGACCGGGGGAGCCGTCCAGCTGCCACAACCGAATAGCATAATCTGCACCCCTGGAAAGGATGCGACCGTCACTCAACTCGAGTGCCTCATTAACGCCGCCCGTATGACCCAACAGGACCGGACCAGGTGAGCCATCTGGCTGCCATAGCCGCAGATTGCTATCGTAAGACCAGGAAAGGATGCGGCCATCGCTCAGCTCGAGTACTCCGACAACAGCGTCGGTATGGCCGTGAATTATCCTGAGTAATGCTGCATCGGCAGGAAAAGCCTTTCCAACATTTCTTATATAGCGTTTATTCTCCAGCCAAACATCACAGTCAGATATTAGTGGCTCAACGCCTTCATGGTAGGCGCGGTCGCGGATTTGCTGGAGGACATAGCTTTCCTGGACCCCGTCGGATACATGTAAAAGATGTGGTTCTGCCAATAGGAACACTCTAATGAGTGTAACTAGATGAGCGTTGGCTGTGGGTAACACCGCTTGTGTGGCTCGGAGATCCTCCAAAATTTCACTAAAACCACGCTTTCTTGTCTGAACATCTATTGTTGTTGGGTCGCGATATGCGTTAACCAGATGTACAATATTTTCGCCCATAACTATGGGTGCATGAAGTTCCTGCATTACATATTGCTGGGTCAAAGGATGTAGACGAAGTGCAGTTTTATTATCGAGTGTTTCGACAAGATTGTAAGCCTGCAATTCTTTTATGGCTTTGGGAAATGGACGTACTAACCCCTTATCAGGCAGGTTGGCCAGCAGGCGCAGACGTTCAAGAGGCACAATTGCAGCTTCACCGTAGGCAGCCGTCAACGCCAATAGCTGGACAGGCGTAACACTCTTCAATTGGCTTAGTTGCCAACTGAGGGCAGTGGCCACGAGTCGGTCGTGATATTCCGGTGTGCCCAGATCGATGCTGTTCCGCTGCAACTCGCGGACTAAATCGTCGAGCCCTCGAGTCCTTAGTTCTGCGAGTAAATCCCCTGGCGCTAAGTCGAGTAGTTCCTGAAGCGCTGCTGTCATCCATGCGAGTGCCAGCGGTAGGTAACCCAGCGACTCGGCGATGCTATCCAAGGCGTCGACATCAGCCGCATCATTACGTCTGCTGGTGACCCAGGCATCCAACAGCACGGCCCGCGCGTCCAATGGTGCCAGCACATCGACCGACACGGCTACAAAGCCATCCAATGTCTGTTTTCGTGTCGTCACCAACAAGCGGGTCCGGGTTTGCTGGCAGATGTCCATCAATGTGAGTTTGGGCGCAACCAAACGGCGTGCCACCTCGGCGGGATCTGCCACATTATCCAGTACCAGCAACGCGTCGTTTTCCTGCGCCGCCAGATGTTCCCTGAAGGCTAAGACTCTCTCATCTGTGGTTCGCTCGATCAGGCTCCGGTCTAAATGAACAGCACAATCCGCAATCTCCTGGCGCCAGTCTGCTGCTGCGTTGAGCCAATAGACGCCGGCAGGGTAGTAATAGCGGTACCGGTGCGCATACTCCACTGCAAGCTGCGTTTTGCCGATACCGCCGGTGCCATGAAGGCCGGCTGTCTTGACACCTACTCGGCCTTCACCCATCATCTTGTGATGGAGTTCCATCAACAATTGGTCGCGACCTTTGAAGTTCGGTAGCCGTGGCCACGAGACGACAAAAGGTTGGTTGCCCGCTTGTGGTGGTGGGAGGATCTGTTTCAGCTCGTCATACACACGCTCCATAACACCATCCCGCGCATCGATTAGTTGGGTGATGTAAGGCGTTTTGAGTAGGTCTGGCAATTCCACATCATCAAACAGAATAGGGAATAACTGCACGCCCTGTTTGTCCTTGAAACGATCGAAGGCCCATGGAATTTCCTTATTCAGGATAAAAGGACGCGTAATAAAGGTTTTGGTTACCGCGAAGATGACGCCATAGCAGTCATCAATGGCTGCCTTGATGGAATTCTCCCAGGCCGTGCCACGCTCCAGTCCGATTTTGTCCAGCCACAGACTGTGCTCCGTGATCAATTCCATACGGGCATGTATCGGTAGCAGACGATCTGCATCAGCGTGTGCATATGAGAAAAACAGGTGAGCCATACGGTGACCTCTCCGCAGCGTCCCATAGCTGTTTGGCGCCACTCGGGGTAATGAATAGACTTTTCATTATGCCGTTAAGCTTCGATTCCTGCGAGTAAGTACAAAAACAAGAGCAGGATAATTTGATAAGCGGACGATAATCAACCTCGACCCCACTGATTGGTGGGCCACGCTCTTTGAAAGTTGCTAAATAATTCTAAAACGGAGGTCGGAGTGAGTACCATCTTGCGGCGATTGACGAATATCAACATGGCAGTGTTTTTGATCTTGATTGTGGTTGCTGTTGGCAGCAGCATCTTTTCAGCTCTATATAGTCCAGCAGGGGCTGATTCAGAGTGGTGGTCAGGCTGGTTGCAGAACTTTAGTACAGAAATGATGGGTGCGATTGTCACATTTGCGTTGTTTGAACTCCTGATTGGTGGGCGGAAAGCAGCGCTGGATGAGCAACGTCGTGTCGCCGAATTGCGCACCCGGTTACTGCGCGATGCCAGAAGCATTGTGAATGATATAGCCATTAAGGCAGTTGAGGAGATCTACGCTTACGATTGGCTTGAGGGTGACGACGGAATGCTCAAGGGGGGAAACCTTATGATAGCTAATTTGCAAGGGGTTAATTTGGCTGGAGCCAACTTGCAGGGTGCTAATTTGGTGGCTGCCAACCTGCAACATGCTAACCTGATGCTCGCCAACTTAAAGGGTGCAGATTTGGTTGATGCTAATCTGCAAGGGGCAAATTTGCGGCTCGCAGACCTATCTGGAGCGAAACTTGGGTTAGCAAAATTCACCGAGGAAACTGTCTTGCCTGATAACACCAAATGGTCTCCAGAGGTTGATACGGGGCGCTTTACAGACTCCAGCCACCCGCAATTTTGGCAACCAAGTCGGGCGAAGGAGAAATCAGACAATAAAGATGGAGGGACCGTACAATAATACCCATCCCTCCATAAGCTACCATTAACTGAATGCAGCACTAAGACGCTGCTTCTTCGGTCGCCTCACCTTCCAGTGTCGGCTCGGTTTCTACTGTTGGCTCTTCCATGGCATCCTCAACGGTCGGTTCGATCGTGTCCAGCTCGCCGTCACCTTCGGGTGTGGCTTCGTCCAGCATTTCCAGCGTCGCCGTCGGATCCTGATCCACATCGGTGACTGGGGGTGCTGGACGATTAAGTAGTAAGACCAGGACAATCACCACGAGAATTACAGCAATAACGGCGCCGATTATGGCGTTTTGATTCCGTCGGCTCCTGGATGGTCTGTTAGCCATCATTATCTCCGTAATTATTAGACGATAGCGTCACTGTAGCATGATGCCGGAGACAGGAGATGAGCCTGGTTACCTGCTTTGGGGCTGATCCCGAAATAATTATGGCCAGTGTTGGCGCACTTTTGGTGATTAATTGAGATGCTGTTGTTATTCCGTGCCAAGATTTGGTACCTCAAAAGCCATGACCGTCAACATAACTTCTTGCTCTGGATCACTTGGATGCGCAAGCATAAAGCGAAACTGAGTCTCGATCTGACTATCCATGTTTGAGCGATATAGTGAATGCTTTTCGACGATCTCTGGTATTTGCTTGAGGACACGGGAGAAATTGCCATTCCTGTTAAAGAGGAGTATGGCTGTTTTGGTATCGTGCCATGACACATAGCGATTCATCAATTGGCCAATTGCGTCGTGAAATGACTTTGGGCCCTTCCAGAACTTGCATTCGGCCACAAAGATATTTTTGCCTTTGTGCTTAATCAAGATATCCGACTTACCGGCAAAATTGAACGTTTCGCCGGATACATCACCTGTGAAGTGCAAATTGAGAGGGACAAGGAATAATGTGCGAAGGGTTTCCTCATCCATTTCGGAGAAGGCCGATGGGTTGTACTCCATAATTTGGGCCATGCTTTGAATCGCCATCAGAATTTGTTCATAATTTGCCATACTTAGAGAAAGAGGTTTTTGGCGAGACGAATTCAGCTCCTGCTTGGCGATTCGTTGGCGTATTGCTGGGATCTCGAATGTGTGCGGATTGTCAGGCCGTTCTCGAAGAGGGTATCCTAACGATTTCGAAATTTCTTCATCAGTTTGAAGCTTTTTGAGTCTGTTTTGGATTTGAGCAGCAATTTGAGTAGCAAGTTCGTTGTTATAGCGTCCTACCTCCTTCTCATGTCGCTGGACATTGCCTTGATAAATGCTCAAGGCATACTTAAAACTTGAACTAATCGCATGGCTCGCCCTTGTCGCATTCTCCAGATCGGCCTCCCTCCAAATTGTGAATACGAGTTCATTCCCCTGAATAGCGACCTCAATGCCATCACCCACTGTAGCGTAGGAACTGCCTGGATAGTAATAAAAAAGATTTTCATCTCCTTCATATGGAACGTAGAAAACGAAAATTGTACCTCGGTGAGTAACGGTTCTAGATCCATAAATGATCGGACGGGCTTTTTCATACCGCTCATGGCGTATGTTGCTTTCGTCAAATTGTGGGATCGTGATCCAATATTGCTGCACCAGGGCATTTTGTAGAGACTCAAGATTTGAATTCTGTAGGTCATCTCCTGTTAAGGAATCAATCTGACGTACCATCTGCTGCTGTAGGCCAATTATGTAACTTCGTATTGGTCCGTCTGAAAAATGGTCGTTAGCCATATCTTCCCCCATAAAGAAAAACACGCTAGGTTATTTCCCGATGCCAGGGACGTCCGTATTTGGGCTTCTCAAAGGCATCCAGCATCTCGCGGGTAAAGATTAGTGCGTGCCCGCGTTTGATCGACGGCAGCGATTCGGTCTGATGAACGTACTTCTTGATGGTCGGCACGCTGACGCCGAGGTAGACGGCTGCTTCCTTCGTTGAATACACCGGCGACTGGATCCCCTCAAGCGCTTCGACGTAGCGTGTCAAGAGGACCTCGATCACCAGCGCCGCCTGCGTGGGGGCCTGGTCCGGCTCGTCATAGATCAACCGACCCTCATCATCCAGCCGTAGGCCGGTGATATTCAGATAATCGGCACACTCTTGCATCACTTCCGGTCGCCAGTCGCAACGCTCGAAACTGCTGATCGCACTCAGTGCCGGCCGCTGCTGTGGACGTGGGGCACCTGAGTCGTAAACGATGCGCTTGACGGCATCTGCGAACGCCTGGGTGTGGGTATAGTGGTCAAACATGATGGCTCCCTGTTGTTTAACTATCCTGAATTAAGTGTATACTATAAAGAATATACTGTCAAGCGAGTGAACCCCTATTTAGTGGGGTTATATATGTATACTAAAAAGTATATACTAAAGCAATAATTGAAAGGAGGATCGACCGACAACTGAATACGCAGGACCGGGACGCCTTAAACGTTAAACCTCTGGCTGGCAGAGGGAACTGGGGGACACGCCACCCCTGCCTGGCTGCCGAAAGCACAAATGTTCAGCGAAGCGCCAAAAAAAGGGGGCCGCAGCCCCCTGTCGTCAACTATGTTCGTGGCAGTAATGGTGTCCTTCCCGTTCGGTTGCCCGGCGGGTTGGCACCAGCTCGCCACACTTGGAACAGGGCACGCAGTGCCGATTGCAGCACCAGTCACAATAATATTCATCGTCAACGGTGCGCAGGTCTTCCAGCCAGTGCGTACCGCCGCACTGCGAGCAGTAGTCAAATAGTTCGTAAAAACAATACTGGCAATAGGGCATATCGTCAGGGCCGTGATACAGGTCATCCTCGCCAACAATCGTATCGCCACAATTATTGCAGCTACCCATTGACGTATACCATTCAAAGTCATAGCTGCGAATCCCGGTGATAAGGTCGCTTTGCCCGACGACATAGCCGCTGCCACCGTTAATCCACAACATGCCGTCGGACGTGCCATTATTGCGCAGCGAGATGCTTTTGTAGGTGACATTGAGATGGAATGACATCACGCGGGCGATAATGAGTGTGGAATGACCAGCGAACCCATAGCCGTTGAAAACGATGTGATAATCATCCATCGGCACGACCCAGGCGCGGGCGATTCCAGCGTTCTCATTGTCATAAAACAGCATTGCCAGAGCACCATTATCCGCCAGTATTTCACGGGCTTCTGCATTGCTGCCCCAGTAGCAACTGCCTGAGTCGCCATAATCGCCGGGATACCAGTCAAATTCATTGACGAACTCGAAATGATAAACCGTGTCGTCATTGGTATGATCTCGCCCCAGATTGCCAACCTGAGTCAGAAAACTAGGCGGGCATTTCAGGCCATACTCTTTGTAGTAGAACTTGCGGACACGGGTTGTCAGCTTGCCATCGCTGGTTTCCCATACCCACTGCCAGTCGTCCGGCAGGCGGGGGATGTAAAGCCTCTCGCTACCGGGATTGGCGGCTTGCCATTCGGGCGACGTACCGCGCTGCTGGCCGATCCACGACGAAATCAGGCGGATGCCTTCAAACGAGATAGCGCCAGCCGGGGGTGTGAGGGTGTAGCGGGTGTTCAGTTCAATCATGATGTACTCCTTATCTGACTACACCTTAAGTATATACTATATAGTATATACTTATTACCCCAAAGACTGGGGGCTTGCCCGTCCGCCGAATAGTTGCGCTTTTGGCAATTAGGCAGGGGTAGCGTGTCCCCCAGTTCCCCCGCAGGGTTTAACTTTTAAGGCGTCCCGGTCCCGCTGCGTATCGTATTAGTAAGCTGCTATCCTCAACTGTTTTAATTATATACTATAAAGTATACACAATGCACCCCACTATCTGGGGGTGATTCGCGCGCCGGTTAGCTGGCACTCTTCAAGCGGTGAGCATTTTCAAACCTTATGTCCACCCTGATAGCGAAAACATGTTCTATGCTGTCTGCATCGTCATGCTCTAACGCCGGGATAGAGCTAGTCCAACGGTTATCCCCTGCGTACCCGGCACTAAGCGCCTGCCACTGCCACCGGCGGGCGCTTCTTATTCCCCGCAGGGAGGTCGCAGTTATGGCCAGGACATTTCTCGACGTGAGCCGGATCAGGTCGTCGTGGCCGGCAGTGAATTATATCCGCATTATCATTTTCGGTATCTTGACCCGACCAGAGGTGAACAGGTCGGCGCTTACCTGGTGACCGTTCAGTCACCTACGCGGGGTCAGGAGAAGTGGGTTGCCATTAAGTGGTATATCGCCGGTCTGGCTGCCTATCAGGTTGTTGCAGAGATGGACCTAACGCCGAGCGAGATTGCACATTTTGACGAGCGCGTCGCACGGCTGAACGCTCCTGAAACCTAATAACGAACAAGAGTTAGCGATGGTCAATCTTATTAATCATATAGGTCTTCGAGATCAAACCGGTTTTCTTCAACAAAGCGATTGAAGGTATCGAGCCATATTTTCTTCTCTTGTCCACGGTTAGGATTATTAAACAACTTACCCAGTTCCTGATCGTTCCGATATGCTTCGGAAAGGGTTTTTTCAACTGCGACTATTCTATCGCTAAACGAACGACCTCTATATTGATTGGCTAAACGAGCTTGTGTTGCAGAAAAATGGTTTAGCCGTCTTGGTTGGTTATATCCTTTCGAGTAAAAAACTGATTCTGGTTTTCGATCAACGGGTGGTGCATAACCAGAATCGGTTCCATAGAGTCGCTGCAGTTGGTCTTGTGACAACTCTTTATGGAGAACGTCAGCTTCTTCAGGATATTTGACATAGCTCATTGTCAGGGGAGACCAGATGTTCACATAGTTGACAGGACCTGATCCGCCCGTTTTGCGGGGATCACGCTTGCTTTGGAATCTTTGTAGACTCTTAGTGCTACCATTTGCAAAATAGTCAAGGCCAAGTGGAAACAAAGTAGGCACCCACCCACCAACTCTGGCAAAAACAATATCGACTTTCTGCCGCTTAAGACGGAATACCATGTCAAGAAGTCCATGAATAAGTCTTGTATCTGTTAAAATCTCAGGAACATCAATCAAATTAATGTAGTATCCGCGGACGAATGACTTTAGCCAAGTAAGATGATTAAGTAGTTCAAGGCGACTCTCAGCATCGGCAATGAAACCGGCTGGCACCGCTATTGTCAACATTAACGGAAGTTTGCCATCACCATGTTTGTCAATCCAATTTGTAGATGTGGCGCATAGGACTCGTGTGAGCTCGTACCAACTAGGACTGAGTGTGGATGTCTCTACGTTTGGAATAATGTAGCCGTTGCATTGATTGTCATGCTGTAAGGCGAGGCTCGAAGCCACGTACTGATGGCAGACATCAAAGTCGAGCAGCGCCTTTGAACCGTCGGGGTTGACTTCTGCACCAATAAAAGCCGGATCATATTGCTCCGTGTCAATGAACATTTGCTTGCCAGATGATCGGAATGCAGCAAGATATTCGGGAAACTTTTTTTCACTTGTTCGCTTTGCTGCGTCAGCAAAGACGACTACACCATCTCCAACCCCCTCATTCAATAGTTTGGATACACGTGAGAAATCACCATATCCGGGTTGGTGTAGGTAAAATGGTCCATTGTACATGATCGAAACTGCCTGTTCTAAAGGAACCGCTTGAAACGGTTGTAAGCTTCAGCGATACTCGGGTAACGGTTTACGCGATCACGTTCTATCAACCTCATGACAAAACGCGCTAGTTTAGGATCTATCGATGGGTTTACCATGTCGAGTGGCTTTGGCGGCGACTTAAGCATTTGCTCGGCGAGGCTGCCTCCATTGTTTGGATCTAGAAATGGATGGTGGCTAGAGAGAAACTCATAAAACATTATGCCCAATGAAAAAAGATCACTGGTTTGATCGACCGACCCGCTGTGATAGTGAAGAAATTCAGGTGGCGAGTATCGCAAGGTTCCGATCTGCATTCCCGATGAAGTAATGGTTGACTCGTCAAGTGCTCGGGCTAAACCAAAGTCAGTGAGAACGGCATCGCCATTTTCGCGCATCATGATATTAGATGGCTTGACGTCACGATGAACAACGTTGTGGTTAGCAGATTCAAGGATGAGCAATGCTTGAAAAATGTTGTCGATTATGTGGAACATTTCGTCTTGCCGAAGGCCACGCTGCCTAGCTTTGGCATCCAGAGAAATGCCAGAAATGTATTCTTCAGCAATATAACCTTTATAGCCCGGAGCGCCAAAGTTATAATCCAATACTTTGGCAACATACCGTGAATCGATCTCCATCATGAGATCGACCTCGCGTTGGGTACGCTTGTATAGTTCGCCGTCGAGTCGATGCAGAACCTTTAGTGCAACTAGACTGTTTTTGTATTGTGCGCGAAAAACCTGTTTGAATGAACCTCTTTGAGGCGGAACTTGCTCAATCACATAACCCAAGCGACCATACATTGCTTGCGCTTCATCAATTGTCATTTCAGTCCAGGGTATCATGGCACCTCACATTTAGTTCAACTGTTGCAATAAAGCATTTTCAGCGATGATCGGCATGACGTTAGCAATTGGTCGACCCTTCGGAGGTCTATATACGACATGAACATCCCCGCTCTGGAAGATTATGGCTAATCCAACGCGGTAGTGATGAAATACATCTAGGTTTGCTAATGCCGGTCTTGCATATCTCGCGTCTAGAGCCACATAAGTTTGAGAGGTAAACAGGCGATTTCGGTGCGCTTGAGACAAAGCACGTCGCCAGTTTCTTAGTTTGCCCTCTACGGCAACAATATCAGTGACAAAAGGAGCATTCCGGACATAACAGGATCCAACAGAGTGGACGTAACCCATCGTAGATAAGTTATGTATGGCTGCCTCCGCCTTTTGAACTGATATACAGCAACGTTTGGCAATGGTTGAAAGGCGAAGTCTCTGCCGATAATGCATGTTTGCCAGAAGACAAGCTTCCACACCGCTTATTGCATGAGACAATCTATCCAAAGCTTTATCTGTCACTCGCGCAGCGATCAAGTCCACATAGCCAGACCCAACTTGTACTTCAGTGGCAATCTGAACATGTTCATGCTGCAAAAAATGCTCGATATGTCTTAAAACGGTATCCATTAAGTCAGATTCGCTTGCAAAAGGAGTCGCCTCGAGCGACGAGCTAATTAGCCCAGCAATTGCAGGTGAAGGTAACATAGTTTTGCCGTTCATGATGGATTTGAATATGGGAATATTATCGTTATTTAATTGTACGGCTACGTTATGAAAAGCGTCAACAATGCTCAATTCAACCTGAACCATTGAGTTTATGTTTCTCAACGAACAAATTTGTGGCTCAATTTCCATAGCGATGTGACTCCGTTATCACTATGTAGATGGTTCACGTATGTGATGTAGTCGACTTTGTTTTTTCTACCTACTCAGATCAAGCCATTAAATTATCCATAACCTTAATAGAAATTTTACCTCATATCCTCTGTTCCAAGAATTAATAAAGCTTATTTTCCAAAACCGCGCAAATCTTGCCGTTAAATAGTCTCAGGTGCTGCATACTGAGGCTATGTGACGTCTTGTTTTGTGAGATGACATTGAGCGATACGACTATCGAATGGCTGCGGCCATTGACCTGGGTCGACCCCAGTGATTACGTTGACATCTTAAATACTGGCGCGAAGCGCGATGCCGGTGAGGAAAAATGGGCAGTACGGCGTGAGAAGATCCTCGACCTGCTGGCCGACACCGAGAAGCGCCCGACAGACACCGGCGCGATGCTCAAGGGGTTCACGGCAGCGCACAACGCGGCGGATCCAGATCGACCCCTTACGGCTCGGCAGCGGCAGGCGGTCGAGGTGCGGTCAGCTGCCCTCCATGTGCGCGGTATCCAGCGCCCCATGGAGATTTACATCTACGTCGGCCACGAGTTGGGTATCACCCCGCAGGCAGCGTATCAGCTTTTGCGGCGGGCAGATCTCCGTTTAGAAGCAAAAACGTTTACTGGGGCCGATTCATTTGCATATATAGTAGAACGCGATGATCCGAACCGGGAGCGGCGCATCCAACGTATCATCGCGACTCTGGATCATGAATGCCCCGGCGCCGGTTTCGACTACTGCTACTGCACGAAAAATGAGCATTACCGGGTGCCTGGCGGACGTGAGTTCTGCCCAGCCTGTTATGACGTCTGGTGCAAGCAGCGGTCGCGGGCCGACTGGCCGGCGTGGCTGGATTACCGAAACAGCGAAATCCGGGCCGACACACGCCGCCGCGCTATTGAAGTGTTGGATTACGCCGAACTGCGGACGCTGGATTATAGCAGGATGCGCTCGTGACTGGATTGGAGATCGTCGACAGGGTAGGTAGACAACTGTGGCATTGACTCATAAACAGCAGCTTTTCGTAGATGCCTATCTGCGCTGCTGGAATGCCACGCGCGCCGCGATCGAAGCCGGATACAGCGAAAAAACGGCCCGTCAGCAGGGGTCACGCCTGTTGACAAATGTTGACGTTCAGGACGCAATTCAGAAGAAGATGGCCGAATCCGCGATGAATACGAATGAGGTGCTCTATCACCTGGCGCAGATCGCGCGCGGGGATGTGACGGACCTCACAGATGATCGCGGACTGCCCAACCTCCAGAAAGCGAAAGCGCTTGGTAAGTCGAACCTGATCAAAAAGGTTCGTATCAAACGCGCCATCGTCGAAGCCTCTGAGTCCGACGACGCCTCTGGCGACGGCCCGGTTCTGGAGTATGAGGGCATGGTCGAAGGGTATGACCGGCTCAAGGCCCTCGAACTCATCGGACGTTCGCTGGGCATCTTTAAGGATAATCTCGACCTCACATCCGGCGGCGAGAAGATCATCTTCAAAACCGGCATGAGCACGGACGAATTATAACCATGCTTGTCGCCATCGACCGGGCCAAGGATGGGCCGATATTGTATGGGCAAGCTCGTGAATTCTGGCGCTACAAGGGGCCAGAAGCGATGCTGTCCGGCCCCTATGAGACTGGCAAGACCTACGCGGCGCTGCATAAGCTGCACGCCCTGCTGGTGAAATATCCCGGCTCATGGTCATTCATGATGCGCCAGACGTACAAGAGCCTGATCAACACGGCCATTGTGACTTATGAGAATAAGATCCTGCCGGTACACCCGGATGAGCCAGGGTCGCCGATTCGCAAGTATGGCGGTAGCAAGCCGGAGTTCTACCTGTACCCGAATGGTAGCAAAATAATGTGCGGCGGGCTGGACAATCCCGACAGGATTCTCTCCGGCGAATTTGACTTCGGTTACATCAACCAGGCCGAAGAGGTAAGCCTGGATGCCTGGGAAAAGCTCTCCACCCGATGCACAGGCCGATCGGGCAACACGCCGTACACCCAGCTGATGGGCGACTGCAATCCGGGACCGCCAACACATTGGATCCTGCACCGCGACCGGCTGAAGATTTTCACCCAGCTGCATCGCTACAACCCGAATCTGTATGACCAGGTCACCGGCGAGCTGACTGCGCAGGGCGTCCGTACGATGGATGTGCTGGACGGCCTGACCGGCATCCGGCGTAAGCGCGGTCGCGATGGTCAATGGGTTGCTGCGGAGGGTGTGGTTTACGAGGGCTATGATCGTTCGATCCATGTGATCCCGCGCGATCAACTGCCGGAATTCCGGAACCGATACATGAGCATCGATTTCGGCTATACCAACCCGTTTGTGGCCCAATGGTGGGGCGAAGACTATGATGGCCGGCTCTACCTCTACCGCGAGATTTACTACACCAAGCGCACGGTCAAAGTGCACAGCGATCACATCAAGCGCCTCGAAAGCGGCGTGTCGCCGGCGGACTGGTCGATGCTGAGCGACGAATCCAAAAACAACGTCTGGCATGAGCAGGGTGAGCGCATCAACTTCCGGGTCGCGGATCACGATGCCGAGGATCGGGCCACCCTCGACGAAAACGGCATTGGCACCATCCCGGCCAAAAAGGAAATCAGCGTCGGGATTGAGAAGGTCGAGGAACGGCTGAAGGTGCAACCCGACGGTAAGCCCCGCCTCTATCTGGTCGAGGAGGCGTGTGTCGAGTATGACCCGGTGCTGTACCGCGAATATCCGGGTGACCTGCATCCCTGCTGCACAGAACATGAGTTTCCGGTCTACACTTGGCCGGAAGCCAAAGAGGGCAAATCAAATAAGGAAGTGCCGCTCGACCTGAATAATCATGGCCTGGATGGGTCGCGTTATATGGTCATGGCACTGGAACACGCACCCGGTCCAGCTATCTCATTCGATCTTCCCTGGGGATTATCTTAATGCCTATTCTCGCAAATCTGCGCGCCCGGCTGACCGGCGGGTCTGTTCAAACTGTCTCACGCCAGTCCATGGCGAACGATCCGTTGATTCTGGAGATGGATGGCAGCGGGCAGTTGAGCGTGCTGTCCGGCAAGTCGTTGACCAGCGCCGGGGATGGCAGCGCCTGGCGACGGAACAGCAGCGGCTTTCGAGAAATCCCGGCCAGCGAAGCCGGTTATGCCCAGGCGTACTGTGCTGTCGTGTGGTTGCAGCGAGCCGCCGACATTCGCGCCAACAAGATTGCCGAGCTTCTGCATGAGGGGCAGGTCGTCGATAAGGCGACCGGTGAGGTAATCGAGAATCACCCCCTGATGGAGGCCTTCGAGCGGTCGCGGCGGGAATACCATCACGATCTGTTCCGGCAGTGGGAATACTGGCGCATCCTGACCGGTGAGGCGTTCATCGAGCCGGTGAAGGGGTCCGTACCCGGAATGCCCTTCCTGACGACCATGTTCGGGTTTCGGGTGCTCAACAGCCTCGTGACGCAGGTCAACATCCAGCGTGGCCAGATCCTGGGCTTCGACTATGCCGGTGACGACCGGATCGACCACTACGGCCCGGACGAGCTGGTCTACGATTACACGTTCAACCCCTTCAATGACAACCGGGGCAAGTCGATGCTCTCGGCAGTGCTGGACGACATGAACATCCAGCGCGGGGTGCTGGTTGCCAGCCGAAATTATGTCAAGAACGGCCTGCACTCGCGGGTCGTGTTCGTCGCCAAGAATCAGACCATCACCGAGCCGGAAATGGAGCAGCTGCTGGCCGCACTCAAGGAACAGGCGAGCGGCCCACAGAATGCCGGGCGTCCGCTGGTCCTGCCGCCGGCACTGGAAAGCACCGTGCTGACACCGGCAGCTCCGGCTGAGCAGCGCGTGTACAAGCAGGATGCCCAGCAGGCCGCTGCGACGGCTACCGGCGTGCCTCTGCCGCTGATCGTCTACGAACAGAATCCGTACCAGCTTTCGCCGGAGCAGCGCATCGGCTGGTATGACAACTCCCTGATCCCCGCGGCGCGGGATATGGCCTACATCGTCGATACCATGCTGCTGCCGTATTTCGACAGCAGCGACTCGCACCACTTCCGGCTGCCGGTGGATGATATTCGCGCCAACCTGATCGATCCCAAAGAGCGTGCCGAGATGATCAAGACGAAGCTGCACGGTGGCTGGATCACGTTCAACCAGGCGCTCCAGGCAGAGGGGAAAGCCTCTATACCCGGTGGCGACTTCTACCTGTTTCCGTCGGGTATGGTCGCGGTGCCTGAAAACCAACTGGCGCAGATCAACGAGCTCACGCGGCAGCCCCAGCCGATGGCCCTGCAAGCGGTGTCGCAGCCGGTCGAGCGCCCCAGCACGCCCGCGCAATTACCCGCCGGGCAGCCGGCACTGCGATCCATCGACCCCGACGTCGTCGAGTCGCAGGTGGTGACGGAACCAGTGTTCTTTGTGTCCGACGCGATGGACGAACTCGCGCGCTGGCAAAAATTTTTGCACAACGGCACCCATGCCAAACGCGCCTTCGTACCCCGGCAAATCCCGCCGGACATTGCCGCAGGGTTGCAGGCCACTATCGACAGCGGCGACAGCGCGAAAACCGGCAGTGCTTTCGACGAGGCGCGCGAGCTGCTCCAGGAAGCGTCGCTGATCCAGCACGATTACAGCCTGATGCGCCTGGTCAAGGCGTACGTGGATACCCGTGCCCAGTTCATCGATGAGATGATGCGGGTGATCGGCGCGGCCCAGAAAGACGAATCGACGCGCCGGGGATTTGCCGGGGCGATGCGGTCGGCTCTGCGCCGCTACGGCCTGATCGCCTTCCGGGATGGCATGAACGAGGTTGGCTATGACCCGGAAAGCCTCGGCAGTGATGAGCTGCGCTCTTTCCGTGAGTGGCAGGCCGAACAATCCGGTTATGTCACCAACCTGGGTGCGGAGATCTTCAAGCAGGGGATCACCGAAGTGCAGGTCCGACACCGCGCCATGATGTGGGCGGATGTCTCATTGAACGACGCCCGGTTGCGCGGCATCGAAGTCGGGAAACCGAATCAGATGCTGGAGTGGTTCCTGGGCCAGGCGGAGGAACATTGCAGCCACTGTCCGCGGCTGGCGGGTACCGTGCTGCCGGCGAAGGAATGGCGCCAGCTCAAGCTGCGACCTGGCAGTGGACATACGGAATGCAAGCAGGGCTGCAAGTGCCGGCTGGGCGTGACGAATAAGCCACGGCAGGGCGATGTGAGCTGGCTGATGGGGAGCGCATAATCATGCCGGTTCGTATGTCCATTCGCATCGATACGAAACCCATGGATGGCTACCGCGATCTGCTCAAGAATGCTCAGCGGGCCAATGAGCAGATCATGGCGGAGACCGTCGCCAAGCATGAATCAGACTATCTCGCGCCAATGCGGGATATGGATCCCGGCCCCTCCCAGCACGGTGCCCAGAAAGGCGCCTGGTCGACCAACCCCGCAGCAGATGAACGCGCACGGGCCTGGTACTGGTACGCGGTCAATAATCGCCTGATCCCCTCGGACCCGGTCACGGGCGCCTATATTCGCACCGGCCAGTTAAACCGGCAGTGGCGCTTGACGGCACGGGGCAACCGGCTGTCGATGGAGAACCTGAGTGCCGTGAGTGCGTACGTCTTCTCATTTGCCCAGAACATCCGGGCGCGCGGTGGCAAGCCGAACCCCGGCCATATTCGCACCGGCCACCCACTGGAGGCCCAGGTCATGGGCACGCAGGTGCTGACCCGGATCATCGCCGATACGCAGGTGTCCTGGGCGCAAAGCATCGCGGCAAGCGTGGCCGCCGGCCAGTATCGCATTGTCGTGCCGTAGGGGAGTGAAGGATGCCTATTCCCGCATATGCCTACATCCAGCTCGGCGAGCGCGATGAACTGCTGGCGATCCGGCAAAAAATCGCAGACACCGCCGAAGATGCCAGTGTGACCTTCCAGGAACCGGAGAACTATCACATCACTCTGGCCTACAGCGCCGACATGGCCGACGAAGATTTCGTGGGCACGTATGTCGAGCCATTCGAGCCGCTGCGGGTACGCGTCTCCGGCGTGAGCCTGTTTAACAACCCGGAAGAACGCGCGCTGGTGCTGGTCGTGGATCACAGCCCTGACCTCGACGCGATCCAGGCCGAAGTCTACAACCGGATGGCGCAAACCGGCGCAGACATGAGCCGGTATTCCGAGCCGCAAGCCTGGCAGCCGCACATCACCATCGGCTACCTGGCAGACGGTGCCGATATGCCGCAGATCACCTTCGAGCCATTTGCACTGGGTGCGGACGTGATCCGGTATGCCCGCGACGATTATCGAGTAGTGGAAGAGATTATGGCAAACTCACCTGAGCAACCCAACCCGACGACCGCGCTCAAGGCGCTCGATGACGCCGGGCGTGTTGGCGGTTACCTGGTCGTCTGGGGCAGTTCAGCGCAGAAAGACCTCCAGGGCGAGTACTTCACCCCGGACACGGAACTGGGCCTGGATTGGTACGACCGGCGCCCGATGCTGTATCACCATGCGATGGACGGCACGCTCAAAGCAGAGACCATCGGCGTGATCGATACCCTGCGTCCGGACGACACCGGCGTCTGGGCCGAAGCCCAGCTCGACCTGCGCAAACGCTATGTCGAGACGGTGCGCAAGCTCATCGACAAAGGCGTGCTCGGCTGGTCGTCCGGCAGTCTACCCCACCTGGTGCTGAAGGCTGGCGACGGGCAGATCAAGCGCTGGCCTATCGTCGAGGGCAGTGCCACGCCGGCACCCGCCGAGCCACGACAAACCGACATTCGCGCCGTCAAGAGCGCGTACAAGGAACTGGGGCTGGATACCGCGCCCCTCCAACTGAGTGAAACCCCAGCGTCCGGTGAACAGCCGGACGCTGTGATTCAACCTTCTGACAGCGCAGCACCTGAGCCACCGGCTACAGAGCCCGACGCGGCTATAGAGCCACCGGAGACGGCGCCGCCGGATGAAGACCCCCCACCGAACGAAGAATCTGAGCACGAGGAAACAGACATGGATACACAATCTGTGGTCATGGCTGTACTGGACGCTGTGTTGCAGCAGACGAATGCGCAGATGTCCGATGAGGACAAAGCCAAAGTCATGCAGTCAGTCATGGCGAACATGCAGCCGGAAGCGGACATGGACGCGGCTCGTTCATCCGCCGTTGTGCAGCAGGTGACGCCGGTCGTCGCCAAAGCGGTCAACGATCATTTTGCCGCGATCAAGGCCGCGCAGGCGGCGACCAACGCCGCTGCGGCAGAGGCCGTCAAAGGTCTGCTGGGCAGCCAGCAGCCGCAGCAGCGTGGTAACGGTGCCAGCGTACCACAGCCAGGCGCGGCACCGATCACCGTGTACAGCAAGTATCAGGACCTGTCCGCTGAGGATATGGTTTACATGCGCTTGCTGGCCCGGCAGCTGCGTAACGACGAACACTCGCCCTGGGCGGGCAAGTTCTGGCAAGAGACCGAAAAAGTCGTGCGCTTCGACCGCGAGATCGCGGACAAGGTGCAGCGCAGCAACGGGCGCATTCAGCCCACCGAACTGGCCGCCAAGGCCTTCGACGTTGCCATCAAGGCCAACGAGCTGGATCACAGCACGCAGGCCAACTATGGTGATGAGTGGGTGCCGGATCTGTGGAGCAACCAGCTCTGGCGGCGTGTCCGGCTGGATAACGTGATCCTGCCGTTGTTCCGCACCGTCGAGATGCCGTCCAACCCCTATGAACTGCCGGTCGAAGGTGCGGACCCCACGGTCTACTATGTGCCGGAGACGACCAACGAAAATCAGTTGGCACTGAACGACGGCAACAATCCCACCCCAGACAGCAAGATCGGTTCAGCCAAAGTTCAGATGAGTGCCAAGAAGCTGTCGCTGCGCGTCGGCTTCTCGGCTGAACTGACCGAGGACAGCATCATCCCGATCATCAATATCTACCGCGAGCAGGCCGAGCGGGCCATCATGGACTCCATCGATCACGTGCTGCTCAATGGCGACGATACCAACGCGGCCACCGGCAACATCAACAGCGACGATGCCGATCCCGCCGACACCCAAAAGTATCTGGCCTTCAACGGTCTGCTGCATTCGCCGCTGGTGGAAGACACCACACGTGCCGTCGATGCCCAGGGTGTTTCGCCGACACTGGCGTTGCTGCGCAGCGCGCGCTTCTCCATGCCCGCTCAGTATGCCATGCGCCCGGATGCCCTGGCGTACCTTGTTGGCGGTGAGGTCTACGCCAAGCTGCTGGGCCTGAACGAATTCATCACGATGGACAAGGCTGGCCCGAAGGCAACCGCCATGACCGGCCAGATCGGGTTCATCGATGGCACGCCGGTGCTGGTGAGCGCGGAAATGTCGCTGGCTGAGGCCGATGGCAAGATGTCGGCCACGCCCGGCAACAATACCCTGGGGCGCATCTGCGTACCCTTCCGTCCGAACTGGTACGTCGGCTATCGCCGCCGTGTGAGCCTTGACGTGTCATTCCTTCCCTACTACGACGCCTATCAGCTGACCGCCACTGTGCGCCTGGCGTTCGTTCACCAGAACGATGACAGCGCCGCCGCCCTGTATAACCTGGCTGTTTAGGAGGTCGATATGGGCGGAGTGCTTCAGGAGAACATCGCAGTCACGTACTACCTGACGGTCCTGCCGTTTCAGGCAGCCAATGTGCCGGATGATGACGGAAACGCGACCACGCTGAATGCGGATAGCAACGACTATGTAGCAACCCGCAGCGGCAGCATCGTCGGTCTGTCGGTCCGCCACAATGCGGACCTGACCGGCGGCGTCATCACCTGGCGACCCACCATCAACGGAACCGGCAGCACCGGCCTGACCGCAGTCACCGACGACGATGCGCAGCAGGATTACGCGACGGCAGATGCCAACGTGATTCCGTTTGTTGCCGGTGACCGGCTGGGGGTGGATTGGACCAAAACCGGCACGGTCGCACCGACCACGACGGACGTCGCCATTACCCTCGAAGTGCTGTACCACGACGTACAGCTCTAACCATCACCGCGCAGTATGAGATTGCAGGGGCGAGTCATCGCCCCTGTTGAGGAGCGACCCATGGGTTACGAACCCCTTTTCGAGGAACTGCAACCGCTGACCATCGTCACCGATGGATCAGCCGGCAGCTCAACCGGGAATGCCACCACCGGTGATGGCGTGCATGGTGGCGTCTATGGCCTGCACGTGGACTACGGCAGCGCACCAGCGACCACCGTGCTCACCGGTTATGCGGTCGGCGCGGATGGGTCGGACCTGCAATTGTTCGTCATCGCCGCCGGGAATACCGACGGTTACAAGTATCCACGCGGCGCCTCGCTGAAGGCGTCTGATGGGGCGGTCACCGGCCTGAATGATGTCGTCATTCCGCTGGCTGGCCGGAAACTCAAGATAGCCGTGTCCGGGGCCAATGATGCCAACACGGTCATCGTTCGCCCGATCATTGTGAGGTGATTTCATGCGTGTAAACCTGCTTCATCATTGGCGCGGCGGCAGCCAGCCGTCGCGGATCTGGGCCCCTGGCGAGTATGACAGCGACGCCTTGCCGCCGCGATTGGCGGAGTACTGGCTGAGCAACGGGCACGCCGAACGGCTGGACGACCCGCCGGTCGAAGAGGTCGATACGGCTGCTGGTGACCCACCCGGCGATCCGGATGCAACGGAGGCGTCTGCCACTGACGCGAGCGAGCCAGAGGAAACCGAGACGCCTGAGTCTGAGGATGTCGAGCCGACTGCTGATCCGGAGACGAAGATCGATTTCAGCACGTGGAATCGGGACGATCTAGAGGCGTATGCCGTTCAACTGGGCATCGACCTGAAGACCATCAAGGGGACCGGTGCGCGCGGGAATGTCATCGTGCCGGACCTGATCCTGGCCATCGCGGAGGCACAACAGTAATCATGCCGTACTACGAGCCCTGGCTGACAACGCTTGAGCACGTCAAACAGCACCGTGACCTGTCTGCGGCGGAGACCGATGACGACGCCTTCATCCAGACCCTGATCGAAGAAGCCTCGGCTGAATTCGTGCAGGCGCTCGACCGGCTCCCGGTGCCCTATGTCGGCACACACCTGTTTGATGTCTGCATGAGCGACGTGCTCGACGTCAAGGACCTGCTGGCCATCACCACACTCACCAACGGCAATGGGGCGGCGATCGCCGGCAGCGCCTACGTGCTGGAAAGCGCCGGCTACGATCCCAAGTGGCGGGTGCGTCTGAAGCAGGGTAGCGGGGTGCGGTTTACCTACAGCGACAGTCCGGAACAGGCGATCGCGATCGACGGAGTGTTTGGCTACGTACCACACTACCTCCAGAATGCCTTCACCAGCACCGGCATCGACCTGCACACGGATGGGATATCCAGCAGCGATATCACCCATACGCTCGATACCAACGAGGGTGATCGCTTCGAGGTCGGGCAGTACATCCGGCTCGAAGCCGAGATCTGCTTGGTGGTGGCCCACACATCCAGCCAGTTGACGCTGGAGCGAGCGCAGTGGGGCACCGTGGCCACGGCTCATGATGCAGGCACGATCATCGAGACGTTCAACTTCCTGCGCGATATGCGCGGAGCGGTGCGTGAGATCGTGGCCTACCGCTTCAAGAAACGCAACGAGATTGGCAGCCGGGTCAGTGTCTTTCAGGGTGGCACCGTCGTCGTCGAGGAGCTTGACCCCTCGGTCCAGAAAAGCATCGACCGGCACCGCTACGGCAAGTTCCGGATCGGGGTGGCCTGATGCCTAATGCGACCGTCAAGATCATCCAGGACCGGCTGTATACCATCAACCAGACGCTGGGCACACCGAAGGCCGAGCGCTACTTCGTGCCGTCCGGTCAGCTCGCCAACGCCAAGCTGCCGCTGATCTTTTCGCTGCCCGGGCCGGATCGGGCGCTGACCAACCGCGGGGCCAGCGAAGACCTGCGCATCGAGACGTATACCCTCGTCATCGTGTGCTGGGCGTGGCTGGCCTCGATGCCAACAATAAGCGCAATAAATATTGCAGAAGAAGCGATCGACACGGTGCGTGATGCGTATCTGTCGCGCGCCAACCTCCAGTTCAACGGGGCCATGCTCCCCGGCGTGATCGGCTGCGCGGTCGGGAATCACAGCGGGATCGTGCCGCTGCGCTACGACGCGAATTATGCATCGGTCGAGATCCCGCTGCTGATCGAAACCAACAAAGTCGTTTTGCCCAACTTTAATCAGGAGTCCTAATGACCACTCAACGCGGTAATGTTTATGGTTTTGACCGCGCCTTCGTCTGGCGCGTGAATTCAGCCGGCATTTGCACCGGCCAGCTCGACCCGGTCATGCCGGGCACCGCTCCGCTCACCAGTCACGCGTATGAGATCAACGGCCCGATCTCCGCCGAACTGCCCGCGCCGACGTTTGGCCGGTTCGAGTTCGTCGGGGGTGGCGCCTACGAAGGCAGCGCCGATGCGGGCTTGCAGGGCCTCGAGGAAGGGTCGATGCAGTCGTCCCAGGTCGATATCAACCTGGCCATCCTGCTGGCCGGCGGGAAGCTCGACACGACCACCATCACCGGCGGGCCGATTATCTGGTCGACCAACGAGCTCAACCCCTCACCGCACCAGGTCGGCTTGATGCTGATCCGCAAGGTGCAGAGCCGGGTGGCGGCCACCGCTGGTCTGGTGTACTACGACACCTTCCTCTTCCCGCTGGTGCAGATGCGCCTGCGCGGGCCGAATTTCTCGCAGGAACCGGGCACCAACGTCGGGGCGGCCACCCTCTCGATCGTGCCGCAGGTCGGCAGCCGCTTCCCGTGGGGCGAGGCCTTCGGCAGCAACCAGGATTGGTACAACAACCAGAACATCTGGTTTGGGATGCGCTCCCAGTACCCCTGGCACATCACCGCCTTCTTGCAGGATGGCGTGGAAGACAGCTACACGCTGCAATACCTGCCCGTCTACGACACCATCACCGGTGGGCGCGCCAACGCCATTTATGCGGTCAACGGCGTGCCGACAGCTCCGGATACCGATGGTATCGACAACGAAACCGGCGTGGTTACGCTGGCCGCAGCCGGCTCGGCGGGTGTCTGGGACACCGCATTCCACCAGACCCAGTACCTCCAGGCTTCCTAACCTGCGTCTGATCGCCTGAGCAGCACCTGAATTACCTCTCGCTTCTATCTTGTGAGGACAAGCATCATGATTGAGCAGATCGAGCAGAAAGTCGGTGAGTTTGAACTCATCGAGAAAAATGGCAAGACACGGCGTGGGCGGATCAAGTCGTATCCAGCGCTGGATATTAACGGTACGCCGGTGCTGGGGCGCGGCGGCACCACCGCTCACCTGGATAAGGTGCGTTTCGTCGTCATTCCGGCGGGATTCAAGAATTGGGACCTGCTGGAGGAGTTCAAGGCGCAGCTGGGCATCGGGGCCACGCCGGCCAAGGCCGCGAAAGCGAAAGCGAAAGCCGACAATGGCGAGTAAGTTCACCTGCTTCGATGGGCAGGTCACGTTTCACTGCACCTACCAGTCGCTGGAGTCGCTGATCGTGCGGGAAGCCATTGACCTGGCCCTGCCGGACCTGGCCGAAGTTCGGAAGGCATCTGTCGCGCTGTCCGCTGATCAGCCATCCGACCAGAGCAAAGAGCAACCGGAGCCAAGTCAGCGCGAAACGATCTTCGCCAACTTCCGGTCCTTCGTGGGGGACACCCCCCGGATTGACTTCAAGCTGCGCAAGGACGCCGACCCGGACCTGATCGACTTCCGAGACTGGTGGCAGTTCGCCGAAAACAACAGCGACTACGCTGCCGTCTGGAAGCGGTTCCTCCAGCAGGTGAACTTGAACATCCATGATCAGTGGAACGATGCCATTGGGAATGCTATCCCGGCTCGCCTCCTAGCCCCACGTGACGTGCAGCCGGACGCGCCAGACGATGAGGCACTGGACCCAAACGCGTCAGCGCCCGCACCCACTACTTAGCCCAGCATGACGAGATGGTTCGGGCGCATGTTGTCAAAGAGAATGAGCCACCGGTGATCTGGTCGAGTCCGCAGGGCCGGCTGACCCGGCCACGCTCGACCTACAGCATGGAGTTGGCCTATCGCGCGGCTGTCGAATTCGAGATGACCGGGCGCATCCCCTCGCCGGAAGAAGTCGCCGACAAATCGCTGGCGTGGTATGCGGATGTCTATTTGCAGCTTGATTGGCGGAAGTTCCATAAAGATCAGCTCAAGCCGGCAGACCCAATGTCTAAAGGCGGGAATAGTCGGAAGTAAGCTATACTATGCTCAAAAAATTAAATGGAGAGCATAATATGTCAACCCGCGATCAGATGGAAGCGGCCCGCGCCTACATCAAGGCGAAGGACTACCGGAGTGCCCGACGCATTCTCAGGCAAGTGGACCACCCGAAAGCCCAGGCGTGGCTGCGACAATTGGACCAACGGGACCCGCAGCGGAAGCCGGTGCCCAGACGTGTCTGGCAAGCCATTTCGCTGCTGAGTGCCGGTATTGGTGTTTTTGCGCTGGTGGTCATGGTATTGATTGGCCTTGCAACTGCCAAGAGTGGCGGTGGATATGGCGAATTAGCGTTGTGGGTTGGACTGGTCGTGATCCTGCTGCCGGTTTCTTACTTCACGAACCGATTAGGGCGACAGGCGTAAATTCACTGTACGTAAGGCAGCGCGCAAGCGCTGTTTTGTTTTGAGGGCAGTATGACCGATAACGAAATCCGAAATCGGATTCTCACCGAATTCGAAATAAGCGGCGACAAAAAGGTTGAACGCGCCCTTAACAATGTGAAACTGCGCACGATTGAGGCCCGCGCCGAAGCCTCATTCGCCACCAATGTCTCTGAAAAATGGGTGCGGACAATGCGCGGCCTTGAGCGCCAGGAGGCGCTGCGCAACATCGCTAAGGAACTGGAAAAATCCACCAAGAATGGCAAGGACTTCGACAAGATTCTTCAGTCGGTGCAAACCCGTCTGGATCGGATGGGGGCCAGCGCTGCCGAGGTGAACCAAGTTGTGCGGCAGGCCTCCAGTGCCGGGCAGGGACGAGGTCGGAACACCTTGCAGGTCATTGGTTCTGAGGTACGGGCGCTGCCGGCTGTTCCTCTGGGCGGGAATCTCTCTACGGATGTTATTGGCAAATTGACCTCCACGTTGGGCGGTCTGGGCGTAGCGGGTACGGCGGCGGCGCTGGCCATCGGAGCCACAATTGTCGCACTGAAAGCGTCGACCGCTGGTATTGAACAATCCGTTAAATCCATCATCGCCAGTCAGGAGGCCTACTACCGCGCTCTGAAAACTGGCACTGAGGAAAATGTTCGGGCTGCTATCGCCACACAGAAGATCGAGATCGAGATTACTCGGTCGCGCGTACAGGAATACCAGCGATTATTTACCAATCTAGAGGCGCAAGTAGGTACTGTTGGCCGAGGTATTGCCGATGCTCTGGATCTCGGTGGTGCACGCCAGTTACGCGAAGAAACACAGAAACTGGAGCAGGAGCTACGAGATCTCGAATTCGGTTTGTCTCGACTTGAGGCTGCTGCTGATAGCACTGAAGTCGCTACCCGAACATTGGAAGAAGCAGAGAAAGAGCTTGCCAAGCGCCGCCAGTCGATTGTCGATCAGCGCATCCAAACTCAATTGAGCGCTGAAATGGAAGCTGTGAATTCAACCGGCATGGCGATTCAGGAGCGTATCAAGAGCCTCAACCTTGAACAGAAACTGATTTTCAGTATTGTCCGTTCTGGTGAGGCCTCGGTAGAACTCTCCGAGCAGCTCACACAGCGATCAAGAGATATTGTAACCCTGAGCGAGGTCCTCAGTCGGGAACTGCCGGCAGCCCTCGCCAGAGACGCGCAGAACGCGCTGGAGCAGCTGGGTCAACGCGCCGTCGAACTTGAAGCCCAGCATCAGGATCAGATGGTGCAAATCAAGACGCAGGGTGACAAGCAGATCGAATCGGCGGAAAAGGCGCTGTCCAAAGCACGCGCCAATCTGGTTGAGTTCGACGCCCAGCAGGCGGACAAACGCACCGAGATCGAAACGGACTACCGGCAGTCCGAACTTAAGCGCACGCGTGAATTTAATAAATCGCTGGCCCGCCTCAAAGAAGATGGAAATCGGCGGTTGCTGGAGCTTTCGCGCCAGTTGGAGCAGGATCAGTTTGAGGCCGAACTCGCCAACAATACAGCCCAGTTCATTCAGGCCCAGCAGCGCTTTAAGCTCAACAGCCAGAAGGAAAAAGACAACCTCTCGATTGAGGCACAGCGCCGTCTGGAGGACTTCAACGAGGAATCGCAGCGCAACCAGCAGTTGCTCAATCAGAAACTAGACGCGCTGGACAAAGAGAGTGACGCCAAGCGCCAGAAGCTCGAGGCCGAATTGCAGGAACGAGAGGCCGCTGCGGAGCAAATCCGAAACGAAATTCAGCAACGCCTGGCGGACGAGAAGGCAGCCTACAAGGAATCGCTTCAGGCGCTGGTCGATGAACTGGATGACGCCAATCGGGATATGACGAATGTGATCCAGGCCGGATTTAAGGTGCTTGAGGCTGCTGGCATTGACACCTTCAATAATATCATCGGCAATCTGCAACGGCAGGCGAATGCCTTTTACAGCAGCCAGGCACGGGCACAAATGAACCCCTACGCGAATGTCACAATTGCAGCCAACCAGCAGCAGGCCAATATCCTTGGACGCACCGTGCGCGCCTTTGCCGCCGGCACACCGTCGACCCGCAGCATTTATGGGGATCGTGCGGCAGTGGCGGTGGTCAATGACGTGCCGCCCGGCTGGGATGAAGCGATCATCCCATACCGGCGCTCTGCCGGTGGGCCAGCGGGTATGGGGGGCATCGTGGTGAATGTCAACGGCCCCCTGATGGTCGACGATAAAATGACGCGGCAGGACTTCAAACGCGAGATGACGACGATCATCATGGAAATGGGTGAAGGCATCGCGATGGCACGGGGGCGGGCATGAGCGCATATCGCATCCGCACCGGCACGCATCCGGCCAGCGATATGACCAGCACCTACAACGTCCGCGCCTTCCCGGAGCAGACGGATCAGCACGTGCCCTGGTTTTCGCCGGTGACGCCTTCGGAGATGTTCCGGCAGTATGACGCGCAGACGCCGGGCGGGCTGGATGGCACGCGGCGCTTCCTGGGCCGGTGGAATGGTTCGTGGTATTTCAACGCGCTTAGCCCGGGCCAGATCGATTACATTCAAACGGCGTTCTTTCCTGACAACGGCGTAAACCAGCAGCTGACGATTGTCACCTACGTGGTGCGTAAGGGTTGGGTGTGCCTCAATGTCTACGGCCACTTCAACGAACCGGCGGACGCGGGCAGCTCGCGGGCTGGCTCCGGCCAGATGGAGGGGTTACGCCTGATCGACTTCGACGAGGGCGTGATCGCCAACAGCGGCGGGGATTTTAACAGCGACTTCAACAGTGACTTCAGCAAAGGTGGGATACCGGCATGACCCAACAGGCACGCAGTACATTGTCCGCAGCGATCGACACCAGCGGTGCGAACGGCACCACCGGGCAGGAAATTCGTAACATCATCGACTCGGCGGCGCTGGTGGCCCAGCAGACGATCACCGCCACCACGCACGATCTGGACTCGGACGACGATTACACCCGGATCGACACGACCTCCAACAATGTGACGATCAACCTACCGCCGCTGGCCGAGGCGAATAATCAGGAGTACACGTTCAAGTGGGTTGCCGGAGCTAACACCGCCACGTTGGATGGCGATAGCGCCGAACAAATTGAAGGCAGCAATACGTATGTCTTCGCTACCCTGCTGGACAGCGTGAAGCTGCGGCCAGGCCCGACCCAGTGGGAACTCGTGAGCGAATTCCTGAACGCCTGATACATTTATCTGCACAATTTTTTGCGCAATCCATGAGCACCCCGCCGGGTGCTTTTTCATTCCTGGAGCCCTATGACCCTCTCAGCATCAGATGCGACCAAAATCCGGCACCCCCATCACCACTACAGCGGCGCGCGCCTGCTTACGGTGAACGCGGTGCCGCTGACCATCGTCGCGGAAGCGCAGATCAACCAGACCGAGTTTCTGTATCCGCTGGCCGGCGTCACGGTGGACAACACCAGCGCCGACTGGCTGACCGAGGCGCAAGTTGGACGGATGGTCATGATCGGCACGGCACCGCGGACGGCGGATGTGACGTATGGCGTGATCCGCAAGGCGACGACCAGCAACACGCTCTACCTGGATGCCAAGTATCCCGGCGAGCCTGGTTACGCCCGCGACGTCCAGCAGGTGCTGGCGGATAACCAGTACATCAGCATCGTCAAGTTCCGTCCAGCCTGGGGCCTGATGAGCAGCATCCGAAAAGGGGTCTTTTACAAGTTCTGGGATCTGCCGTTCTCGGCATCGCAGCGGCACCCACATGACCTGATCAACTTAGGCCCGCACCAGCAGGCCGACGTCGATCCGGCAGCCGGCAAGGCGCGCTTTACCATCGAGGTGGATCCCTACTACTGGACCGGGCAGACGTACAGCTCGCACACCTGGGGCGTCGATGGGCAGACAGTCGTGTCCTCCAGCCAGAGCCAACTGGTGATCGACTGCGAGCCGGGCTGTCACGAGATCACGTACCGCGCCATCAACTCGCGCGGGAAGGTGACGACGGCGTACCGGTACCTGTTCGCCAACGATGACACCGACTTCCCGCCCCTGAATGCCCGTTACAGCATGGCGGAGATCGACTGCCAGCAGGACGCGCTGGGTTGCTCGTTCACGCTGACGTTCGAGGAGCCGGTCGGCAATGACGTGCTGTTCCCCGGCCAGCTCTTTTTGCTGACCGAAGCGCCGATGTGGGGCAGCTACACCCCGGCTGACCTGGTCGATCCGGCTGGCGTCGCGACCAACTTCGTGGGGTATGCACTCGAAACGGCCCGACGTACCGGGCGCGGCCTCCGGGCGACAACCGTGACGCTCGAAGGCCCGATCCGGATGGCGAAGTATGTGCCGATTGAGAAGCAAATCGTCATGGAGAAGAAGACGCCGGGCAACTGGGCCGAGGTAAAGCAGGTGCAGAGCAACCCGGTGGGCGTGCTGAACTACCTGAGCAGCCTGCACGCGCCGTACCTGGTCTGCGGCCATGACGTCGACTTCGACCCGGCGCTGCTGGATCTGCGACGCAAAATCCAGAATCTGGATCAGGGTGTGACGATGGGTGAGCAGATTGAGCAGCTGACCGGTTTTCTGGATGGCCCCGGCGTCATCGGCAGCCGCGCCGACGGCACGACGGTGATGCACAAGAGTCCGCTCTACATGACCGATGCCGATCGCGGTGCCCTCGATACCCAATGGACGTATATCGCCGGGGACATCACCGGCGAGCTGGAGCGTCCGCTGCGCTTTCGCCCTCAGGTCGGCAAAACCTTCGCCGGTGCGTTTGCCTATGGTGGCAGCAGTGAATCGAAGGCCTTCCGGTCGCTGGCGCCGGGCTATGTGCGTTCGCAGGCCGGGGGTGAAACCACCCTGCCCGATACGACAGTGACGCTCACCGGCGGACAGCGGCGGGTGAACGAAATCGCCGGGTTTCATCACGCGGTCCAGAACACGCGCAGCGGCGACTTCGAGATCTCGGTCAACGGCAACATGGACGTGGCGCAGCCGTGTGATGTGGATCGCTGGTTGGCGACGACGTTACCCGCCTATCTGGACCCCGCCGAGGAGGGCTGGGCCAATGCGCGCTGCCTGCCGGTGCGGGTTTCTCGGAATTGGGCGAAAACCGGCAAAACGCTGAGCGTCGAACTGAAGGTCGAGTCCTTTGGCTTTCCGGGCATCAAAATCCCGATTAATCCCGGCGCTGGCTCGACATGGGTGACGAAGCCGGTACCGGCCTATTTCGACCCTTACAGCACACCCTCGCCGGACCTGGGACTGGACCTGGCCGCGATGACCGCGTGGAATGAGAATATGCGCCAGGCGCGCTCGTTTACCTTTGCCACGGCGCAAACGAGGTGGGCGGCCATCGGCGACGCGAATGTGCTGAGCGCTGATCTCGATCGGCACACCGGCTGGTTTCTCGATCCCGCCGACCCATTGGTGCAGGCGGTGCTGACGTATGATCCGGAGGGCATCGGCCAGGGCGACCTGACACTGTACACCGTCGCCGATCTGCTGGCTGCAGAAGCGGACTTCGATGAGGGCGAAACCTGGTTCGGTGTCAATGATTATGGCGAGACCGGGTTCTACCGCCAGGCACGGATTCTCATCGACCCGGTCAAAGCGGATTACTGGGTCGTGATCTGGCGCAATCATGAGGGCACACACGTCTATCGCTCGACCGATGGCGGTAGCACCTGGGACAGCGGCGAAGTATTCGGCCATCCGGATCCTGTGAATGTGGGCGAGGAACGGCTGGTCCCCATCGGGGCGGCGCTGTACAACGAGCGCTTGGTGTTTACCGCCCACGAAGGCGACCAGGACAGTGACGGCAATTTCCTGTACAGCGTCTATACGGCTAGCACCAAAACGGGCAGCATCACGCAGGTAACGAACCCCACCGGCTGGTCGGTCGAACCGTCGGCGATCGCGCTAACCTCCACGTCCAACGGGATTGTCGGGCTCATCAAGCCGGAATCGCCCCAGCCGGAGGACCCACTCGAACCCGTGACGTTTCAGACGGGTTTAGGGGGCGATGATTATCCCAACTACAGTGTCAGCTATACCGGCCACACGGGCGGTGTCAACTGCTTCGCGACCGTCTGTGAAGCCTACAGCGAGTTCGATCCGGGCTTTGGCTCTGGCGAGCACACGCTCAATGTCACGGTCGACCTGACGGCATTCTATACCGTCAATGGCATCGAATTCGAAGTGAGCAACACCGGTGGCAGCGGCGGCACAGGTAGAAAAACCAAAGTCTTGATCAGCGCGCTGGACCTGAACGGTGAGCTCATACGGAAGCCTTATGAAAAGGAATTTGAGGGTGTGTGGCTCGACGACACCTTCTCGGCCACCGCTTTTGAGATGGGGCTCGAAGGGGTTCAGGTGTGGTCTGTCGTGGTTTCGGTGCAAATGACCTGGGAGAACACGGTTGGTTCCAATCACGCCATCCTGATCGACAACATCGACATCGATGCCGACCTGGTCGAATACGACACCAACCGGGCGCTGTACACGCTGGCGCTCACCGGCCCTACCTATACCGAGCGCCAATCCTATCAGCTGCTGCCGTTTCATCCGTATGGCATTGCTACCGATGGCAACCAGGTCGTTGCCATCGTTCGTGACGAGGACGGTAATCAGCCCTGGCTGCTGCGGTCGACCAATGGTGGGCAGACGTGGGCAAAAGTCCGCCGGATGGATGGATATGTCGGCCTGAAACTGAATGCTAATCTGCTGCTCGACGGTGATTTCGTCGACGTGGTGATCGCGTTTGGTTTTGACCGGCTGGGCGTCAGCATCGACGGCGGGCAGACGCTCTACAACCAATTGGGCGACTGGGCGGCGCGCGTCGGTGAAGTCGGACAAATCAACGGAATCTCAGGAATCTTATGACGATTTTTCGAACCGGTGAAGTCCGGGACTTCTGGTACGAGTCGCTCGGTGGCCGCGACAGCAAGCTGCGCGAACCGATCACGGCGCAGCTGGGGCATCCTGGTCAGCCGCCACCGAATAATATCTACCTGCCACCGGACATCCGCGATTACGTGGGCCAGGTATGGCTGCACGACGTCGTCGGGGATTTCTCGCTGCCGGATACGGAAACATCACCGCGGACGGATGCGCCCGGCGGGGTCTTCACCGGCTTCCTGGCAGCGGAAAACCTGCTGTCCGGGCGGCGCAAGTTCGGCACGCGTGTCCTGTTGCTGTGGGTCAACGGGCGCTGGGAGGTGCAGGGCGTGGCCGGGCCCGCCGGTGAGGTGTACCTCGAAGGCACGGCGGAGATCGAGCAGTCGGGCTTCCGGCGTGAACAACTGGATTGGGGCCTGCTACGTCCGGATGAACCGCTGTCCGGGCACGTAATTCTATCCGGCGGTCAGTTCCAGCGCGGCGCGACCTGGTACACCCTGCCGGTGACGAAGAGCATTGACCTGATCGCCACCTATGCCGGAGTCCTGAGCGCGGGTCAAGGCCGGGCGATTCAGCTCGAACGGGATGAGACCGACGGCTCGATTACCTATACCGCCGGCAGCGCCTTTACCGATACCAGCCGCGACGCCAGTGGGGCCGTCGACCATGCCGCTGTATTCACCAACTACCCGACCGGCGCGGATGACGACCTGCGTCACTACGGCTGGGTCAAGCTGTATTACGGCATCACCGAAATTACGGAACAGGATATCCTGATCGCGCCGGGTGAAGGCAGCGGTGGCGGCAGCGCGGATCCCAGTTTCGTGTCGGGTGATACGGCATCATTCCCGGCCAATCCACATGATGGCATGAACGCCTACTTCAACAATGAGAATGGCGATCTGTATGTGCGCAATGGCAGCACGCCCGCCGGGTGGCTGGGGCCGTACAACCTGCCTTCCATTGGCGCCGGAAGTAGCAGCATATCGGGATACAAGATCATTGGGCCGGATTCAGTGACCAATGTCGCCGACGGCAATGCAGTGACGCTTGACTTCTCCTCGACGATCTACGACACCGATAGTTATTTCGATTTTGGCTTCAACGTTCAGGAAATTGCAGACGGCAACTACAGCCTGGCGGCTTACATCCAGTGTCACCTGAGCAGCAACATGACCGCACTGGGTTATCTGACGGCACGGCTGTATGTGGCGTTCGATGGTGAACTTGTCACAGAAGCCGACAGCGATGTGATGGTGCTCCCATCCGGTACCAATACCGCCATCTATCTGGCCTTCAACCTCTTTGCTCAGGGGAACGTGAATACGCCGGAAGAGGTGCAGATCGAACTCACCAACAATACCGGCCAAACCGTCGTCATTGATTACTGTCAGGTCGTTGGCACACGACTGAGCGACCAGCTCGCCACACCATAAGGAGTTGCTATGAAAACATCCGGGGGTAAATTGCTGACGGTCCTGAAAGGCGGCGGCGTAACGGCAGATCAATACCTGCAAAACCTTTTGCAGCCTGTGATGTGGCTACCGATGCGGGAGGTTTCCGGTGTCATTGCCAAGAATGTTATGTATGCCGACTCTCCGGGTACTCAGCTCCACGTCAATCCGGATTTCGAAGCCTGGACAGGTGCTGATCCTAATGCGCTCCCTGATGGATGGGAACAATTAGGTTCGCGCAATGCAAGCCATTTCACGCAGGAAGCTCCGGCCGGAATGCGTATTGTATCCTCAGATACAACCACCACAGGCGTTCGCCAAGCAGTACTCACTTTAGGGGATACATTCGAGTTTGAAGTGGTCACGGAATCGGTAGACCAAGGGTCAGTATATTGGGGGCAATCTGGTCAACCTTCAGGGCAAATAACAGCGCCAGGGATTTATACTGCACAAAAAATTGCAAACGACATTCGCACCATCTTAGCCTCTGGTACAACCACACCAATTGACGCAACATTTAGCCACTTTGGAGTGCGAAAAGTCGGTCAACTAGACGCACAATACAATGGCACTATCCTGAATTCACACTCATTCATGGGGTACCCATGCCCTTTGTTTGATGGCCTCAATGATTACAACCAGATGGAGTGGCGGCGGTTGCAATCTGTTTTTAATCCCCTCCGTGGCAGCATCGGGATCGGGCTGCGTCTGACGCAGCTTCAATGGCAGGATGCCAATTCCTATGTGGCACTGACACTGGGCGTCGATGCGAGCAATCGTCTACTGATTCGCAAATCCGCGGCCAATACATTGCGCTGTCAGATTACTGCCGGTGGGCTGAACAATAATGCCGATTACACCGTGACGGCTGCCGATTATGACCGCTGGCTGTATATCATCTTCACGTGGGATTCAGTCGCAGGTATGAATGCATACATCAAACCTGGCATAAGCGTGTCAGCCACCTATCCCGCTGGTTCGTGGACCGGTTCCTTATCCGATACATCCTCACGAATCGGCACGATTTCAAATGTTAACTTCTGGCCGAACTACTTGGCAAGCTGCTTCTTGACCGATTACGTGATCGAACCGCAAATCGTCAACAATCTGCAAGTGCTGGCACGGGCACAAGGCCTGGCCGCAGGAGAGGTATGGGCCGCATGAGTGATTTCGAACACATGGATTTTTTGCGCCGGGCAGTCTCCCTCCATTCGCTGGCATGTGAAGGTGCTCTATTGATCGACAATGTCGCACGAGCGTTCGGCATGTCAATTCCCGACAGCCTGGCGCTGATCCATCATCTACTGGAGACATTTTCATGCACGCTTTAATCCTGGCACTCGCTTCCTTGGTGCTGCTGGTGCAGCCGGAACAAATGACCATTTCCGACTGTCTGTTAAAAAGTGGGTTCAGCACGATCGTGCAGTCCCATCCGCACTACACGCTGCTCGAAGGTGAGAACACCTGGACCGAAGCCGATAAAGACGCACTGCGATATGGGGATAGTCTGGGATCAGAATACGTCATCACCGATACCGGCAGGCGAAAAACCAGCCTCATTGCATATGCCGGTTCATTATATGTGTTTGTTTATAAGCATCCGGATGATCCGCTGGCCTACGAGCGGATGCCGAACGGCATCCTCGCCTGGCACGGCGATTGCATGCTGCGCCTGGATTGAGTTCTGCAAGGCGGTTCCTATATTGTTCCCGTGTCTTGAATGCTACCTATCGGATCGAAAGTTTATCCAGAGACCGATTGACAGTGGGATGAGAACGGGCAGGCTCAGGAGTACCAGCCAGGGTATCCTGTACACCAACAGAACGATGATGACCAGCAACAACAAACGCTTGTAATTCATTTACCCCCAACGGCTTGCCGTTATTTCAACGACCTGAATCTATTCTGAAAACAATCGTAACAGTAGCCCGATTCAAGCCGAGTCGCTGCCACGATCAGAGCACCCTGCAAGGAGGGCACCCTCAAAGATGAGTTTAACACGAAGTGTGACCGAGAAAAGCCGATGAGTGATCAAACCATCCTGGCAATTATCCAGTTTGGCATGATGCTGCTGACCGTGGGCGGCGGCGGCGCAGCTCTGTTGCTCAACCGGCGGGCAAAAGATGACGTCGACGAGGCCGCGGATAAGGGCAAATCAGACCTGCAAGATCTGTGGTCCAAATACACTGACGTGCTGGAATCCAGGGCGAAGGTGCAGGATGATTTCGACGACTACAAAACCCAGCAGGCGCAGCAGGTTGAAGGGCTCAAAACCACCATCGGCCAATACCGGGATCAGTTGATTGAAGTCCAGGCCGAAGTGCGCCTGATGAAAGAGGCACACGAAAAACAGCGCAGCGAATGGTATGAGCGCAACAAGATCCTGATCGAGGAAAAAGTCGCCAGTGAGACCCAGCTGAACGTCCGGCTGGGCGAGCTGGAGCGCAAGGTCGCCGACTACGAGGCGATCAAGAAAGAACGCGACCGGCTGCTGCGTGAGAACACAGCCCTGGTCGATCGCGAGGACCAGCTCAACCGCGAGGTCAAGAGTCTCCGGACAGAGAAAGCCGCGCTGGAATCGTACAAGCGCCAGGCGGAACGGCTCAACACGGAGTGCGAGGACTGCCGGGCTGAACTGAGCGACGCACGTAACCAGATCGCAGAGCTGAAGGGTGACGCCGTTGAATGAACACTTACTCGAATAACACCTTTACCCGCACGAAGCGACCATCTCCCGCTAGCGCCCCTGCCGTGACCGATGTGACGACGCACATCAGCCTGCCGCAGGATGGGCCCTATCGAATGCGTGATTATCTCTTCGGCTGGCCAGAGCTGGTCTATCTCTTGAGCACTGGCGAAGTATGTCAGACGCAATTGGCTGCCGGTGATAACCGGCATGGCTGGTTTGTCAAAAACGGCAACAGCGAAGAACTGGCCGAACACAGCGGCTTTATCTGGCGCGGCACCGATACCAGCCCGAATGAGGCTGAATACTATCAGCTATGGGAAGGGGGCTCGCTGGGCAGCAAGTGGTGCCCGGCGCTGTGGTCTATCGGTCAACCATTCCGACGCGCCCCGGAAGTCCGATATTTTCGCAAGAGTGACGGCCAGCCCAGCCGGGACACATACACGGATGTGAGTTATCTGGAGCTGGTTGCCCACCATCATAGCAGGACATTCCCCAGCGGTCTGACCGTTGTGAATGTGCTTGAGCTGGCGTGGTACTACACCCCCAACCAGAAAGTCGAGCGGTACTGGTATGCCAAAGGGATTGGCCTTGTGGGATTCAGTTCTGGGGAAGTGTTTCACTCCTATATCGTGTCGCTGGATGCACCATCTGCACCAGTGCGTAAGAGTTGGCCGGGGATTATGCCCATGACATTGCCAGCGATACCGCGAAACCAACCGCCAACGTTACCGGCGAAGGATAGTAATGTGTGGAAAGACGCCCAGCTCCTGGTCGATAAATGCCGCATTCGAGATGCGCCATTTGTCGAACGGCGTGAGTTTCCAGAAGCGGATAGCACCATCGTCCGAGAGCCAGGCAAGGTACTGGTGACGGTGGGCATCCACAGCAATCTGAAGGTCTGGCTGGAGCCTAACTACGAAGAAGACGGCTATCGCTGGTATGGCGCCCAGTACGGCGGCCATATCGGCTGGATGGCGCTGGTCCGTGACACCCTGGAAGAGCAGTTTGCGCTACAGGCAGAGACGCCTGCACCCGAACCGGATCCCACCCCGCCGGATGCCCTGCATTTTGATGAGGCGAATATCCGGCTGATCATCGAGTTGAAGCAAACCAAAGGACGCGCGTATGCCCTCATGATGGAAGGCTTTCATTTGTTGGCTGAGGCGGAACAGGCCGAAGCCAATCTCTACAAATCGCTATTACCCGAGGAGGAAGAATATGATCCACTTTTCAGCGGCGTTTAGCCGTTTGTTTGTGCTTGTGTTGGTGCTGCTGGTGCTGACTGCACCGGTGCTGGCTGCGGACGATGTACCGCCAGAAACCATCGTGTTGACGCAGGATACCGAGCCGGTCGGCGAGATCGATCCGGACCTGATCCCCAGGCCGGTCGGCGTGTTTGAATACCTGCTGGGCCTGAGCGCTCTATTCTTCGCCGGGTTGGGCATGTTGAGTGAGCCATTGACCAATACCTACAAGTTCATCACGGTCAACTGGTGGAAGGCGGGCGAAAAATATCTGCCGATAGTCGCCGCTGGGATGCCGGTTTTGCTGGGCGTGATCTACTGGATCACGGACCATTATGGGTTTGGTGATGCGTTTGTTCAGATTGGCAACGCAGTAATCAAATTCCAACCGGCCCTGCTGGCGCTGATTACGAGCATCGCCGGGGTGTTCGGTCAGAGCGTGGTGTATCAGGCCGCGAAAGCCCTGAACTTGCCGGGGTTTGGCTTTACGAAGGATCAGATGAAAATCCCGAAGAAACCTGCATAGCAATCCTGAGTCCCGCTTTCCCCCGAGCGGGTGAACCCCCGGTGGTGCTCCCTCACACTGCCGGGGGTTTTTGTTTTTTGATTCATAGTTTTCATGAATTGATCATCTAGTAAGGCTCGATTGTGAAGTTTAACTAAATTTGTCCACATTCATATAGTCTTTTTTGTAAATATCTTTATGTGCGATCTAAAATGGTCGTGTGCGTGGTGGGAAGGATATAGAAAGTGGCACACAGATTAGTAATAATGACTAACATGCACTGGATCCAACGGTCCTTGGTTGTGAGTATCTTTGTCGCCTATTTGCTCCTGTTTTTCCCTCTCTACTCTGCCCGTGGTACAGCAATCTTGCCAATGTCGGTCATACCGGTCATAGCTGCCGGGTTGGTGTATGGATTCCGGGCGGGCCTGTTGGCAGGCTTGCTGATTTTCTTCATTAATACTTGGCTCATGAATATGGTGGGTGAAAGTGGATGGGATGTTGTTTTCCAACGTGGAGGCGGGGCCGGATCTGTGGCTGCGATTTTGGTCGGTGCAATCATTGGGCGATTTCGTGACATGAGCAAGAAACTCAGGCAAGAGTTGACTGAACGCATGAAGGCCGAGGCAGCTCTACAGGCCAGCGAAGAGCGATTTCGCATGCTGACGGAAGGTAGTTTGGCAGGGGTATATATTCTTCAAGGCAGCAACTTCTTGTATGTTAATGGCGCACTGGCAGCAACGTTTGGTTATCAACCAACTGATATGATTGGGCGTATGTGTGCATTAGATGTCGTTCATCCGGAAAGCCTGGATGTAGTCCAGGAAGTCCTTCAAACAATTTTGGATGGTGATGTTGAAGGAGCAAGGGTTACCTTCACCGGACTACACAAGAATGGGACTCCGATTCTGTGCGAAGGGTTAGGTCGTAGTGTGGATCTCCAAGGTCAACAGGTGTTGATGGGCACATTGCTCGACATTACCGAACATATTCGCGCACAAGATGAATTGCTGAAAGCAGAGCGGTTACAGGCTGAATTGGAGAAAGAAAAAGAGCTTAGCGAACTAAAGGCACGCTTTGTGTCGATGATGTCACATGAGTTTCGCAATCCGCTCGCCATCATTTCGACAACCACTCAGATGCTCCAGAAGTATAATGACCGGCTGTCTAAAGAGCAACGGCAGGCGAAACTCGTTCAGATTCAAGAGAGCGCAAGCCGCTTGACCGACCTTCTAGATGATACACTGACGCTTAGCAAAGCGGAAAAGGTAGGACTCGATATTCACGCCGCTACCATTGACCTTGTACAGTTCTGTCGCGATGAAGTAAACAGGGCTCTCGTGCTAGGCGGGGCCTTACACGATATTTATCTATCGGTCACGGGTACCTGCACACAGGTAAGGGCCGATCCAAACCTTCTACACCAGATGATCGCGAATTTACTCTCAAATGCAATCAAATATTCACCCGATGGCGGCCAGATAAGAGTCAAGCTGCGATGTCAACTGTCGGAGACAGTTATCATTGTACAAGACAAAGGAATAGGCATCTCCGAAGAAGATCAGAAACGACTCTTCGATGATTACCACCGTGGCACCAATGTTGGTATTATTCCAGGAACGGGTTTAGGCTTGGCCATCGTGAAACGAGCAGTCGAAGCCCACGGTGGAACCGTTTCGGTCAAAAGCTCGGAGGGTAAAGGTACGACCTTCACTGTTGTTCTGCCTGTATGCCAAGAAGGGTTAAATTCAGAGCAAGCAGTCACGTTAGCATGAATAACACAAGTAAACCTTGTCGAGGGTTTTTCCACAATAACTACACGTTGCCATTGTTCACTCCGCGCAAGAAATTGTGCAAGAGGCGGCAGCCGGATGGCCACCGCCAGTGAATTAGCTGTCACGCCGCAGGGTTGCGGCCCATCGGTACCACCGGCTGCAAATCGTGATGCGTTCGTCTTCGGACTCGGCTTTGCTCAGGGCATCTTCGAAGTCAGCGAAGACCAGATCGGCATGGTTCTGCTCGGACACACACAGCCGGTGACGAACCTGCCGGGCGATGCTGTTGGCAACCTGGTCCGGCGTCGGCGTGGTCATGATCGACCTTCCCGTTGTTTCTTGCGTGCATAAGCCGCCCGGTGCTGCTCACGCAGGTGTTCGGTGCAGCGGCTGTACCGGCGATTGCCGGAGCGCCCGACGTAGCGTGGCTTGTCGCACCCCGCCACACAGCATGGCGTCGTGGCGTTTGTCTCCTTACGCTTTTCCTCAACACAGGCAATGCAGGGATTGCGCAGCGTATCGTACTGGCGGTCGAAGTAGAAGAATTCAGTCGTCGCAGGCCACTGTTCGCCGCATTTGCTGCACCGCTTCATGTGAACCGGCGGCTCCTCGAATTCCTCGTATTCAAGCGTCAGATTGCTGATTTGGACTTTGACGATCATGACTTCCCCTTTTCCGTGAGCTTGCGGATCACGTACTTGTAGGCGTGCTTGAAGTCGGAGGCCTTCGCCCAATCTGGCGGGAAGTGCTTCGAGCAGACGTAGTACACGTGATTGTCCAGCTCGAGCACGCGCCAGTGGCTATTGACGTTCGGGTCCGACTGCTGCTGCCGGTCGCACAGCGCGCAGACCATCATCTCACCCTGGAAGTATTTGGCTTCGCCAGGCCAGGTGTGCAGGCACTGCTTGCACTGTTCGACCAGCTCACCATCCGGCAGCCGGTGCTGTGTGATGAAGTTGTTGCCACAGTCGGGACAGGTGATGTGCTTCATGGCTTTTTCCTCCCGCGCTTCTTCGGCTCGGGCCGGATGAGTGACGATGCGTAGATCAGGGGTTTGGCCCCGCTATCGTGGTAGAGTTTGAAGTGTCCGGCAGCCACCCAGCGGGAGATCGTGCTGGGGTGCACCTTCAACATCTGCGCGGCTTCGGTCATGTTCACCAGCCGGTCGTGACCACCGGTGGCTTCGTAGATCGACAGCCTGTGCTCAAGCACGGCGATCTGCTTCCGGGCATCGGCCAGTTGGTCGCGCAAACGGTCCCGCTCCTGGCGCAACTCGGCAAAGACCTGCTCGGCGGTGATCACCTGACCATTGCCCTTGCGCTTGAGTGACTCCAGAGTTCCGCGGGCCCAGACATCAGACAGGATCATGCCTCACCCCGATCCGTCAGCGCGCGGATCATGTGCAGCAGCGCACCGCGAAAGGCGAGCAACTGGTCGCGGCTGTAGCCGTTCCATTCCTCGCCGACCTCATCGATGTCCGCCGTGAGGGCATAGTAGAGCGCGTCGGCATCCATGTGGCTCCAGTTGTCGCCGAGCACAGCGGCCATGTCATACGGCAGCGATTCCCAGAAAGCGGCGTTGTGAGCCTCCATGATTTCGTCATAGAGACCTTCGACGAGCGGGTGATCGCTGCCCCAGTAGTTCTTGATCGCCCCCACTAGCGACTCCAGCTCACCGGCGATCGCGTCACGCTGTTCGGTGGCGACTGTCATCGCGCTGTGGGCAGCGCTGAGCATCCGTTCGGCATCCTGGATCAATTCGGCCAGGGCGATATTGGTTTCCCACATGCCCTGGATGGCATCGAGTGCCACATCACGGCGTGGATGGTCCTCCGGCAGGCACAGCACGGCCTGCCAGGCGGTATCCAGCTTGCCGCGCAGATCCTCCATGTAGCGCTCGCGGTCGATGCGCGTAATCGCGCGGACATCATCGGCGCTCATGATTCACCGACCTTGACATCGAATGTCGCCAGCAGCCGCTTGAGCAGGTCACGTCGCTCGTCAGTTATTTCTTCGGCGTCGCCGCGCAGCAGGTTGATGACGTAGATCGCGTTCATGTGCGTGGTGTGCCATGCCTCGACGATCTCCTCATACAGCGAGTCGTAAACCTCGTCATACATCACCATTGAGGCGTGCTCCATGGCCTGCTCACTGGCCCACTCGTAGGCATCATCCTGGATGACCTCGGCGAAGTCGCGCAGGCGCGGGTCGTCGAGATCGTAGTCGTCGATCGCCGCGACCAAGTCGTTGAGCTCTGAGGTGATGGCGTCGCGCTGCTGCTTGATCTCCTCAATCGTGGCGGCACCCCCCTGGAGCGCAGCCACGAAGGGCGGGATCTGGGCGGCCAAGTGCTGAGACAGATCCCACACGGTCATGACGTGCTGCACCGTCTGCTGATCCCCAGCCTGTTCGGCCTGCTGGTAGATTGCTCCTAACGGGCCTTCGATCTTGCCGAGCATCTCCTCGGCGACCTGGGCGCAGTTGACCAGCGGGGCCACCTGCCGCTGCCAGGTGAGGATGCTCTGATTCTGGTTGTGTTCGCTCATGACTGCGCCTTTCCAGGTAACAAGGGGCGGATGACGATCTGATTGTCGGCCAGCGATCGCTCATAGGCGGCTTTGAAGGCCTCGGCGATCTGCTGGTCAGCGATGTCGAGGGTTTCGTCGAGGCCGTTCTGCATCAGACTGCGTGCCCAGGGACCGGGTCTGTACGCCAGCACCGGCTCACCGACCGGCTGCACCAGCTTGCCCGTCACCGGCCTGGCAGCGGTTTCTGCTGTCGGTTCGGGCTGCTCAGTCGGGGTCTGGACTTCAATGCGGGTTTCGGGTTCGTCAGCGGACGCCGGTTCCAGCCAGCGCTGGAGCATGACGAAGCGCACGAGTGTGCCGAGCTCACCAGATTTGATGTAGTCCGTCTGGAGGATGATCCAGCCGTCGGATAGATGATCGGTCAGTTCCTCGTCAGCCCGATCCAGCTTCTCCGGCCTGCCAATATCCTGGCGCAGGGTCTTGACGGTAACCTGATTGGATTTCGCGTGCGCAACCACCGCTTCGGCCAGGTCAACGGCAGTCGCGGCCGCATCTGCCACCGGCTGGGTTTCCGTCCCCAGCGGGTACGACTGGTTAATGGCGGCGCAACCGGCCGCGGTGATGCGATATTCATAGCCTTCACCACGTTTCTCGCCGGTGGGCCGCGATTCGAGCAGGCCAGCCTCGACCAACTGCTGGCGCACCTTCGTGTTGATGTCCCAGCCGGTGATAGCGAACCATCCGGCCGCCTGCTGGGTCTTTTGGTGGGCGGCGCGCAGCTCGGTGTGATACCCCAGCGCAGCCCGGCGCAAAACCATCTCGACTTCCATGAACGGATGATTCAAGCGCGCCAGGCCAAGCAGCACTGGCGACAGGTTTTTCAGATGGTCCGGCATGGCCGGGTTCTGCGCCGCAGCGGCAGCCGCCCGGTGGGATGGCGAGTCGGTGATCGGGGTGAGCTCGTCGGGGTCGACATACCGCTCGGTGAAGCCGGTGCCATTTTCCGGCAGGTGGATCTTGATCCGGCCCGCCCCATTGATCTCGACAATCTTGACGAGCTTGTTCTCGAAAATGGCCTTTTGCTGGTCTTTAAAGGCTTCGGCCTGTTGGATACGTTCGGATTGCTGCATAAGATTCCCTCAGTGAATGGTTGTCAGCGTTTGATGATGGGTGATCGGAGGGGTGTGGCTGCACCCCTCCAGACGGTTATTCGATGATGGTCAGAGCGTCGATACGCGGATAGCCGCGCCCCTCGCGAACCATAGTGATTTCCACCGGCGGATCGAGTTCAACCTCGAAGTCCGGACGGAGGTAATCCAGATCGTGGGGATACTTCATGAACAACGACTTGATGTCGCGGTCGAAGACGTTGACAGATCCGAAACCATAGTGCACGGACATATACGGTTTATTGCCACGACCAACCTTGCTCTCGACGAAGTAGCTCATCACAGCGATGCCGTGATCCACGATGCGCTTGCCGATGATGGCAATGGCTTCGCCGAGGTTGGGATAATCCACCCGGAATTCATCAACTTGCCCCAGGTAGAGCATCTCCAGCGCCGCGCTCAGCGTCTGACCCATGTGTTTGATGGTCAGATCGCCCAAGGTTTCGAGATCGGCTTTGCTCAGGCCGGGCTCAATGACACGATCGACCGTGCCGCTATACAGCAGCTGATCCGACAGCACATCCGCGTGTTGGGCAGCGATCTGCTGGTATTTCTCGGCTTCACGACGCCACCAGGACAGGTACTGCTTGTACTGCTCAATGTTGGTACGTAGCTGCTCAATTTCGACGTTCAGTAGGCCGGTGCGCGACTGGTAGATGACAGCGTAGCGCTTGATAGCATCCAGAGCGTTGCGATGACCACGGACAATGACATGCGGGTCGGATTCCATCGCCTGGATGGCCAGGGCGAGATCATGATCCAGCAGATCCCAGAACGGCGAGGTTTCGATGGGCTGCGGCTGGTAGCGGCGCACTGGCTCCAGCTGCTGTGTGTCGCCATCATCCAGCACGATGCGCTTGCGCTGCGGCGTCTCCCATTTATCTGGTGGTGCGCAGAACGAACACAACTGGCCCAGCGGGGCGTTACGGTAGAGCAGCTTCCAGATATGGGCGATGCCCAGATCCAACACGAGCCGCTCCGGCCAGCGCTCCAGGTAGAGGCAGCCGCAGTTGGAACAGTGGATATAAAAATGAGCATCCTGGCCGACGACGAGCGGGGTGTATTCCGATTCGAACGTCGGGTGATCCAGGCCAGGAACGAGTTCAGCAGTGTCGACAGCAGCGGTGAGGGTTGAGTCAGGCATTGCAGGGGTCCTTTCACCTTGGAGGATGGTTTCGCCGGCGGGCGTCAACCGGCAGTACACGTAATGACGGATGGGTTCCGGGGCATCCCGGAATTCGATCAGGCCAGCTTCGTGGAGCAGCGTGCGGCGCTCATTGAGGTCGGTCGGCATGAGGAAGAAACGATCCTCATCGCCATCCGCCTGGCTAAGCAAATGCACATCGCGCAGTTCATCGCGCAGCTTGCGGGCGGCATCGTAGACCTGCCAGTGATAATCGTCGGGACTGCGGCCCTGCTGCTTTTGAGCCAGCGCGAGTAGCACCTCGGACGGCTGGTCGCCGGTCTCCCAGGGCACGCGGGCAATCCGCAGCGGCAGATGGTTGTTCGCGCGGCTGTGGCCGGGGGTGTAATGCATAGCCATGGCACACCCCTCAGTTCGACCGCGTGCGGACAATCGTCCAGTAGGCATACAGCGCCTGCTGGCGGAGATCCGCCCACATCTCGCGGCGTTCGATCTGGTCATCGGCAGCCTGCTCGTCGCCAATGTAGATAGCGTGGGTGGCCATGCGCTGATGACTGTCGGCGTTGCCTTCGCAGAACTCGATGAGGGCGTGGGCCAGGCCCATGTCGACCCCGCCGACCAGCGAACCGACGAGATCGTCCGGCGTAGTTTCCGGCTCGATGAGGGGATGATCCGGATCGTCAAAGAAGGTAATGATCATCGCGCACCTGCCTTGAACACGACGGTGATCTGCTGCTCGGGCTTCACGGGCCAGCGCGCACGACGGCGTTTGCCGTAGTCATCGGTGAAATAGAAGTACATGAGGGATGGGTAGATGGCCTGCGGGTCGATGGGATAGCCGCTGAGCACATCATCGACCTGCCACAGCAGACTACCGGACTTGATCTGGCTGGGGAAGAGGAACACGTCAACGTCGTGGCGACGCGCCCACCGATCTGCGACGAATTCCTGCACTGTAATGGTGCAGGTCTGGGCGGTGGGATCACTGCATGGGGGCAATGTGTCGGTTTCGGACAGACGACGGCGGATACTGCGGGATTGGGCCCGGCTGGGATTGATCTGCCGGGCAACACTGTCGAGATGTTGAGCGTACATAAAAACCTCCGGCGCACCTCAGTCTCAGGGTACGCGCTGATTAGGTTGATAACGGCAAGAATTTGTGCGATTATTGAGGGTGGTGAACGCGATGCTTGGCGGTAGCGCGTTCCCGGCTTAAGGACTGGAGTGGCGGCTTTTTAGTCGCCGCTTCTTTTAGTTTCGATAGATCCTCCTCTGTAGTTTCTGCACAATGTTTTGCAGTTTATGTCGTGCCGGTTTACATTTATGTTGACTTGCAGTCCGGTTATGTCACCTTCCTGCAATTTTCTATGCATAATCAGTGTATACATATAAACATTATATGTCAAGCGATAATCATTTAAGTTGACAACGCTTTACCTTCTGTGTACCCTTACCAGTAGAAAGCTGACCTAATATGAGCAGGAAAATGTTACGGACAAACATTCCGGCACTGATTCGCAAGAAGGAAGAGTCATTAAACCTAAATCGTCGGCTTACGCAGAAGGAAATAGCTGATGCACTTGGGATTACGCCTCATACTCTCGGTCGATGGATGCGCGGTGAAGTCACTCAATTTCATAAGAGCCAATTAGAGCAGTTCTTAAATTATTTTGACTGCTCAATTGACGAATTGCTTGTTGTTGAGGTCGCTAGCGAGAACTAATCGCTTCGCGAGTTGCAGAATTCGAACCATCTTTTAATGGTCATCTAGCCTGTGAACTGGGTATCATTAAGATACCTTAATAATGCATAATTTTGCGCTCGCACTCACAGGGGAACACATGGAAAAGGAATCACCGATTCGGGTAGCAAGTGTTGTCGTCGCAGCTATTGCCCTGATCATGCTGGTTACGAGCTACCAAGGTGGAACGAACAGTCTGGTTAACCTGTATGGTAGCATCACGGTTGCATTGCTTGCGGTTTTCCTTCTGCTATTTGAGTGGAGTAGCAGAAAAAGCAACAAGAACTAATCACGCGGCAGGTTTGCGCGGCTGGCCGGTTCGAATCCGGCCCGCGTGACAGTCCCTGGCGGGACAACAAACCACCCCATTGGGTGGGGTGGTTGCGCAGCTTACCATATATGCAGATGGGTTGCAGATTGGCCTGGAATCGGCTTTTTGCTACTGATGTGTTGCAAATCTTAGCACAATTTTGAACACGTTCCTAAAACCGTTTATAATGATGCCTATGACGATCATTGACCAGCGAATCCTCATTCCTACCGGCCCAGACGCTGTGTGGGAAATCTTAAGCGACATCAACAGTAATCCGAAATGGCAGGCCGATTGCCAGTCCATTTCGTTCTTGACATCCATGCGTGCCGGGCCCGGTGTGCGTTGGCGCTATACCAGCCCTAACGGGCAGGAATATGTCGTCGAGACCACCGCCTGGTATGACCGTCTCGGCTATGAATACACCTTTATCGACGGTGTGCCGTTTCGGTCCTCGAAAGGGACGATCCGCTTACAGGAAATTGCAGAGGGCACCGTCGTCCAGTGGACGCTCAACTATGAGATTGGCGGTATGCTCGCTGGGATGCGCAATACCCTGAGCGTTCGCCGCCAGTTCGACGGGCATATGGTCGACAGCCTGAAGGCGTTGTGGACCTATATGAAAGAAAGTGGTAAAGCACGTCAGGCGCATGAAGCCAAGTCGCTGATGCGTGACGCACTCGATTATGAAGCGCGTGCCCAGTATGTGTCCCGGCATCCCTCAAAAGCGACCGAAGCGGATGAACCTGAGCAGTCACCACCCGCCGCGACAGCCGAACCCGCCCCTGCCATTACCGAGCCGCCCATCGCAGATGACGACACGCGGCCTAACCCCGCGCTGGCATCAGACGCAGATGCGGCACCAGAGGTCGCTACCGAAGCCGAACCACAGATCAAACCAGAAATACCGGACGAAGAGCCTGCCAGAAGCGACGAACTATCTCGCTTCAAACGTCCGGCTCCGGGCGAAGTCGTTGAGCAAGCGACACCAATACCGACCGAAATTCCTGAAGAATCTCCAGTCGAAGTCTGGGATGCGGTCGAGCCACCAGCACAAACCGTACCTGAGATTGAAGAATTTGAAGACGCCAACACGCCAATCCCAGATATGGAACTCACGCCCAAGCCGGAGCTCGAACCGTCCGAACCGGCACAGGCGCAAGACAAAGCACCCAGAATCGAACAAGCCAGCAACGCTGAATCAGACGACATTGGCCCGAAAATCGACACGGCTGGCATGGATACCCGCGAAATCAGCATCTGGGAGGTATTTGGCGTTCCCAGCCCTACCGACACCGAACGCATGAAAGCGGTGCAGGAAGATCCTATTAAAGCGCCAGATACGCCATCAGATACGCCGGTCGACGTGGATGAAGCCACGCCAGAATTTGAACCGGTCGTCGAACCTGAACCCGTTGAGCAGCCGGAAAAGCCGCGTCTCGGCGAGGCAACAAGACCGGTCGTGGTTTCCGCAGCAGAGCCTGTGGCTGGCTCGGCGGTTATCCTGAGGGGCTATCGACTGCGCGCCCGTCGCCAGCTGGTCACGCTGCGACGTCACTAATTTCAGCTAATCACCGCATCAACCAATCCAATTTGCAATCTCCTGTCGTATTGATTGTCGAAAGGGTGCGCACCTTTTGGCTTATTCAATACGGCATGGAGGAGAACTATGTTTAATTTGAGAAGGATAGTTTTTATCCTGTGTATCATTCTGCTGGTTGCACTCCCGGCAGCGGCACAGGACAGTCCGCTCATTGGCCTCGGCAGCACCGATGAACTCGGCTCATTTCTGGTTGATTCTGAAGGTATGACCCTGTATATGTTTACCCGTGATCCGCTGGGCGAAACCGTTTGCTATGATGCCTGCGCGGAGCGGTGGCCACCCCTACTGGTTGAAAGCGCCGACGACATTACCGTTGCAGATGGCATCCCCGGTGAATTCAGCGTGGTCGAACGGACCGACGGCACCCTGAATGTCGCTTACAACGGCATGCCGCTTTACTACTGGCAAAATGATGAAGCCCCCGGCGATACCACCGGCAATCGTGTTGGCAATGTGTGGTGGGTTGTCTCTCCGGCAACCGTGTACGCCTTCCAGCACAGCGATATGCCGCCCTACCTGGTCGGGCCGGAAGGGATGACCCTGTACCTCTTTACCAACGATGAACCGGGCGTCAGCAACTGCTCCGGCGACTGCGCGACCAACTGGCCGCCCCTGACCGTCGAGAGCGCCGATGACCTGGTACTCGGTGTCAACCTGTTTGGTGAGCTGGGTACAACCGAGCGCGAAGACGGCACGCTGCAAGTCACGTATGACGATGCGCCGCTGTACTACTTTGCTCAGGATATGGAACGTGGTGACATGGTAGGCGAAGGTCGGGGCGATGTGTGGTTCATCATCCCGGCGGAAACCGTCGCCATGAGCAGCAGCGATGAGTTGGGCGACTACCTTATCGCCTACAACGGCATGACGCTCTATCGCTTTGACAATGATGAAATGGGCGTCAGCAACTGCTCTGGCGATTGCGCCGAAAACTGGCCGCCCTACACCGTCCTGTCAGACCAGCAATTGGCTGGTGGCCCTGGTGTCGAAGGTGAATTGGGTACCATCGAACGCGAAGATGGCAGCCTTCAGGTGACCTACAACGGGATGCCGCTGTATTTCTGGGCGACGGATGAAGATCCCGGCGACACGACCGGCCACGCGGTTGGCGATGTCTGGTGGGTTGTCGAACCTTAGTCAGTTTCTAAAGTTTGGGTGCAATCAGCGTGAACGAAAAGTCCACTCGCCTGCGCCCATCTTCCCAAACAAAAAAGACACCCCGCCTGTGGGTGTCTTTCTTTTTCAGCCTTGAGGGGTGGGTGATGGGGCTCGAACCCACAACACTCGGAACCACAATCCGATGCTCTGCCATTGAGCTACACCCACCGCATGTTGTTACATCAGCGCATTATAGCATGGCTTCAATCAATTTCCAGATCAATTTTCCGCAAATGCACTACAGTTGCGATGCTGCGCGGACACGACTCCTGAATAATGGTGGCATCGAAACCAAAAGCGGCAAAAAACGTCTGAGGGTCAAAGCCAGTGTCATCGCGCTGGCCGGTGACGCGATACAGCCATTCCAATCCCGCTTCCGCGAATCCGCCCGCCGTAAGGACGCCATTCGGAACAATCAGAAACTGCCCGCCCGGTTGCAGCACGCGATGTACCTCGCGCAGGGTCTCAGGTTCAAGAATGAAGTTCGTCGGAAACGTGCTGATGACCGCCGCAAACGCGCTATTCATAAACGGAAGCTGCTGTGCCCGTCCCTGTGCCAGCCGCACCGGCAGATGTTCGCGGCGTAGTTTCGACTGCGCGATACGGCCCATCTGTGGGGATAGGTCATACCCGGTCACCTGATAGCCCGCCGCGTTCAGGTCAAGTTGTAAATTGCCGGTGCCATGCGCCAGTTCCAGCAAGGATGAACCCGGTGGCGCTTGCAGATGCTTGATCGCCGTCCGCTGCCAACAGCGCCACGCACCCAGCGACACCACATAGCTGACCCAATCATACGTAAAAGCCAGCTCATGATACAGCAGGCGAAAGCCGAACTTAACCAGCGACCACCAGAGCGCGGCCAAAATGATTAGCTGCCCCGCACAGCCTGGACAACCACGTCCGGTCGGTCAGTTGTCATGGCGTCCACGCCCATCGCCTTCAATTCGGCAGCGCGTTCAGCATCATTAATGAGCCAGGCATTCACCCGGTAACCCTCACGCTTGGCCCACGCCAGATAGGCTGCATCGACGAGCGAATGATGCGGGTGACGCACTTCATGCTTCAGGCCCATATCGGCCATCATCTTCACAGTGTCAACTTTTTGGTTGGGCATATAGATAAATGCAATCGGCACGTCAGGGCTGATCGCACGAAACCGTTGCAGGGTCAGGGGGTCGAACGACGAAATAATCACCCAATCGCGCATATTGTGCCGCCGAATGGTATCGGCAACCAACTGCTCCACCCCATCCGTATCGGGCGAGTCGGATTTGATTTCGACGTTGATAATCACCCGCTTGCCGACGGCCTCGAACACTTCTTCCAGCGTCGGAATCTGGACGCCTTTATACGACGCATCGAAGTAACTGCCGGCGTCCAGCGCTTTCAATTCGGCCAGTGTCATATCGGTGACACGGCCACTGCCATCGGTCGTCGCATCCACCGTGAAGTCGTGCACAATCGCCAGATGCCCGTCTTTGGTGCGGTGCACATCCAGCTCGATGCCGTCGACACCCTGCTCAATAGCCAGTTCAAATGAGGGAAGCGTATTCATAGGGGCGTAATCTTTGGCGCCCCGGTGCCCAAAAATCACGATGCCATTCTGATACCATGAATCAACAAGTGCCTGTGGCATGAAATTTATCTCCAGAAAGAAGCCAAAACAGCCGCATTATACAGCATTATTGATCGCGAATGGCCGCCAGAATAATGTCCGGTTTATCCGTGATAATGGCATCCACCCCCAGGTCACGCAGTTCGGCTGCCCGCACCGGGTCGTTGATGGTCCAGGTATTCACCCGGTAAGCTTCAGACTTCGCCCACGCCATATACATCGCGTCAATCATCGACTCATGCGGGTGGCGGGCTTCATGCTTCAGACCCAACGCCTGTATCATGCTCGTCGTATCAACAGGCATATTGTTCGAATACAGAAAACCAATCGGGACCGCAGGCAATGCATCGCGGAAACGCTTCAGCGCCAGCGGATTAAACGACGACACAATCACGCGCTGCTGCATGTTGTGCCGGGCGATCACGTCCGCAACCAGTTGTTCAACCCCATCCGTCTCCTGCGCCTCGGACTTGATCTCGACGTTGACCAGCAGGCGCTTGCCAACTGCCTCGAAGACTTCATCAAGTGTGGGAACCTGAACCCCATTAAACGACTCATCAAAATAGCTGCCCGCGTCCAGCGCCTTTAGCTCCGCCAGGGTCATATCGGTGACACGGCCACGACCGTCTGTCGTGCCATCAACGGTGAAGTCATGCACAATGACCGCATATCCATCCTTCGAGCGATGGACGTCCAGTTCAATGCCATCGGCGCCCTGCTCAGCCGCCAGCTCAAAGGCCGGAATGGTGTTGGCAGGCGCATACCCCGACGCCCCCCGATGCCCGAAGACCAGCGTCCGCCCTTGATACCACGAATCCAGTAATGCCTGCATCGCCGTACCCTCGCAATATTGTGAAATCAAATGAAGTTTGATGCTCTCAGATGTACAACTGTACCGCTATGAAGCTAGACGTCAACCTCAACCTGAACTTCATTGCCCTCAACACGCACCGGGTAAACCGGCACGGGCAGCACGGCTGGCGGGGATTTTACGGAACCATCGCGCAGGTCGAAACGTGCGCCATGCCGGGGACACTCAATCTCACAGCCAATCAGTTCGCCATCTGCCAGTGGGCCATCGTCGTGGGTACAAACATCGCGAATGGCATAATAGTGCCCGTCGACATTGAACACGCCAATAACGTGATGGCCGATCTCAACAACGATACGGTCGCCAGACGGCAGTTCATCCGTGGTCGCAACTGTGTAGTACTGGGCAGCCATCTATTCCTCACCCTCGTCTTCGACCTTGCGCCAGTGCTCCTTGCCGTAAACCCCCACGTGCAGCACTTTTAATGACAGCAGCGCACATTTTACCCGGTTCATCGTCAGCGGGATACCAATCAGGTCAAGCACATCCTCTTTGCTGATCTGCTTCACTTCATCCAGCGACTTGCCGACAACTTCGTCGCCCAGCATTGACGCCGCGGCCTGACTGATGGCACAGCCGTCACCATCCCACGCGAGATCAGTCACAACATTATTCTCGTCCACCCGCAGGGTCAGGTGCAGCCGGTCCCCACAAAGCGGGTTGTGGTCTTCATAATCGACATCCGCCGGATCAAGCACGCCCGGATGATGCGGGTTTTTGGCGTGATCCAGAATCATTTCCCGATACATATCGTGCATATTTAATCACCTCGATTCAACCTAGTCTACAACCACAACACTCCGTCCGGCTGGTGATTGTTGACTGGAATCTCATATCACAAATGTCTCTTTGGCTTTGTACAGCCCCTCGATCAGCAGATCAACTTCGCTGGTCGTATTATACAGATAGAAGCTGGCCCGGGCTGATGCGTTGACACCGCAAATATCATGCAGTGGCATGGCGCAATGATGCCCGGCCCGCACTGCAACCCCTTCGGCGTCCAGCAGCTGGGCCACGTCATGCGCGTGAATACCCGCAAAGGTAAACGCCGCGACACCGCCCTTCTTCGAGGCATCTGTCGGACCAAGCAGCTTGAGGCCCGGCACTTCGCTCAGTCGCTCCAGCGCATACTCCGTAATCCGGTGCTCGTGCGCGCTGATTTGCTCCATGCCCAGCGCAGACAAGTAATCAACCGCCGCCCCCAGCCCGATCGCCCCGGCAATAATCGGCGTTCCAGCCTCAAATTTATACGGCAGGTCATTCCACGTGCTGCCATCCAGCCGCACCGTCGCAATCATATCGCCGCCGCCCTTCCACGGGGGCATGGCTTCCAGCAGATCGCGCTTGCCATACAGCACGCCGATACCGGTTGGCCCGATCATTTTATGACCGCTGAAGGCGTAAAAATCAGCATCCAGCGCCTGGACATCTACCGGCATATGCGGCACGCTCTGCGCCCCATCCACCATGATCAGCGCGCCAGCGGCGTGGGCCTGCTGTGCCATGTCCTTAATCGGATTGATCGTCCCAAACACATTCGACACATGCGTGACGGCCACCAGCTTCACCGGTTCTTCGCGCAGCAAACGGGCATATTCATCCAGATCAAGCGTGCCATCGGGGTTCAGCGGCACATATTTCACCGTGATGCCCTTCTCTGCGGCCAAAAGCTGCCACGGCACAATATTGGAGTGATGTTCCATCACGGTCGAGACAACCACATCACCGGCGTTCAGGTTCGACCGGCCCCAGCTTTGCGCCACCAGATTAATACTCTCGGTGGTGCCACTGGTATAGATAATCTCACGTTTGCTGGCAGCATTGATAAAGTGACGAATCTTGATGCGGGCCTGCTCATAGGCCGCCGTCGCTTCCTCGCTCAGTTTATGCACGCCCCGATGCACGTTGGCATTGTAGCGCCGGTAATAATCGTCCAGCGTGTCGATCACCTGCTGGGGTTTCTGGCTGGATGCCGCATTATCCAGATACACCAGCGGCACATTGTCATGGTGCATCTGCTGCAAGATCGGAAAATCCGCCCGCACCGCCTCGACATCGTAATTCAGGATTGCATCAGCCATAAGGTTGTCCTTCTTCTTATTGAAAAAAGGCGCGTCCATAACTTCAGACGCGCCTTCACAGTATTCTTCAACTCATCCACTAACCGACGATCTTGGCTTCGACAGTGGCCTGCAAGCGCTCTTTAACGCGCTCGAACGGGATACGGTCCAGCAGTTCGTCAAAGTAGCCTTCGATCACCATCAGCTCTGCCTGCGGGCGCGGGATACCCCGGCTCATCAGGTAGAAAATCGGTGTTTCTTCCAGGGTGCCGAATGTCGCCGCATGTGAGCAACGGACATCATCTGCCTCAATTTCCAACCCAGGAATGGCATCCATGCGGGCCGTATCATCCAGCAGCAGGTTACGGCAGGCCTGATACCCATCGATCTTCTGCATCAGCGGTAGCGACTTGATCATCCCCTGCCACAGCGTCCGCGCATGATCGCGTGCCGCACCTTTGTACAGCAGGTCCGATGTCGTCAGCGGTGCGTTGTGATTCTGCTGCGTGTCGAGATCGAACATCTGGGTTTTGTCGGCAAAGAAGAATCCTGACATCCGACCATTGCCACCCTGACCATCCATCTCCAGTTCCAGAAAGGCTTTGGTCAGGCGGCTGCCCATGACCCCAAGCATCCAGTCGAGGTTAGCATCTCGGCCCACACGCCCACGCTGATGGCTGAACTCGTAAGTCTCGCGGTTCCAGTCCTGAATGGACACGTACTTCAGGTTCGCCCGGTCACCGACGAGCAGTTCCGTCGCGCCGATGTAGGCCGAATGGGTGTCTGCGTCGGCCGAGGCATATTCAACCTGAACCGTCGCTTCGGAGCCTTCATCCAGCACAACCAGGACATGGCCCATGCTGGCACCCGGTTGGGTGTTATACATCACCACATGGAACGGCAGTTCCGCCGCAACCCGGCGCGGGACATACAGAAAAACACCATGCGTCCACAATGCCCCATGCAACGCCGCGAACTTGCCGTCGGTCGTCTTGACCGCCTTGGTCATCAGGTTATCGCGCACCAGGTCTTCATGTTCGGCAGCAGCCGTGCGCAAATCCTGAAAGATGACACCTTTGTCCGCCAGCGAGTCGGCAAACTCATACTTCACCAGCCTGCCGTCCACAAAAATCATCGAGCCGCCTTCACCCTCACCCACCAGTGGTTCGAGGTTGGCTGCCGGAACCGCTTCGAGTTTCGCGCCATTCGGTTCGATGATGCGATCCGCTTCATCCCAGCGGATGCTGCGATAATCCGTCCGACGCCATTCCTCATCCTTGAGCGTAGGCATCGGCAAATCGTCATATACTTCCCAGGCCATCAGGCGTGCTTCCCGCAGCCACTGGGTTTCGTTATGGGCTGCGCTTAACGCCTCCACATCCGCCTGCGTATAATCTGGCGCAGTCGGTGCAGATGACCGCCGTCTCACTACCACCACGTTGATTTCTCCTTGTTCTCGCGTCGTTGGGCGTTGAGTCTACACACCCCGTCATGCAGGCAGGGGCACATACCGGCTGGCAGCGCCCCTGTTATTGGCAGTTTGTGTTAACCAATCGATCCTTCAAGCTGGATCTGGATCAGGCGATTCAGTTCCAGCGCATATTCCATCGGCAGTTCTTTCACCAGCGGCTCGATAAACCCGTTGACGATCATCGCGTTCGCTTCGTCTTCGTTGAGGCCGCGGCTCATGGCGTAGAAAAGCTGGTCCTCGCCGACTTTCGACACCGACGCCTCATGACCCATGGTGATGTTCTTGGCATCAATTTCGATGTACGGGTATGTGTCCGACCGGCTCACTTCGTCCAGCAGCAAAGCGTCACACACGACGTTGCTCTTGACGTTATCCGCGCCTTCGACCACCTTCAGCAGACCACGATAGCTGGCACGCCCGCCATCCTTGCTGATCGACTTGCTGATAATCTGGCTGGTGGTGTTGGGAGCCAGATGAGTAATCTTTGCACCGGCATCCTGATGCTGGCCTTTACCGGAGAAAGCAATCGACAGCACTTCGCCATGCGCGCCTTCACCGGTCAGCAGCACCGCCGGGTACTTCATCGTCAGCTTACTGCCGAGGTTGGCATCCACCCATTCCATGGTGGCATTTTTCTCCGCCACAGCACGTTTGGTCACCAGGTTATAAACATTGTTCGACCAGTTCTGAATGGTCGTGTAGCGGCAGCGCCCGCCTTCTTTCACGATAATCTCGACTACCGCACTGTGCAGGCTGTCGGAGCTGTAGGTTGGGGCCGTGCAGCCTTCAACATAATGCACATACGCGCCTTCATCGACGATAATGAGTGTGCGCTCGAACTGGCCCATGTTCTGGGTATTAATCCGGAAATACGCCTGAAGCGGCATTTCCACTTTCACACCCGGCGGCACGTAAATGAATGAACCGCCCGACCATACTGCCGTATTGAGCGCGGCGAACTTGTTGTCGTTGTGCGGAATAATGGTGCCGAAATATTCCTTCACCAGTTCAGGGTGTTCCCGCAACGCCGAGTCCATATCCAGGAAGATGACGCCCTTGCTTTCAAGGTCTTTGCGGATGTTGTGATACACAGACTCGGAATCATACTGCGCCGACACGCCCTGCAGGAACTTCTGCTCCGCTTCGGGGATACCCAGCTTATCAAAGGTATCCTTAATTTCCGGCGGCACATCGTCCCAGTCACGCTCGGACTTATCTGTCGCCCGCACATAATAGTAAATATCATCGAACTTGATCTGGTTCAGCAGTTCCGTATCGCCCCAGTTCGGCATCGGACGCTGCACAAAATGCTCATAAGCCTGAAGACGGAGTGCGGTCATCCATTCCGGCTCGTGCTTCATTTTGCTGATACCGCTGACGGTTTCAGCATCCAGACCTTTTTCACTGACGTAGCTGTACTTTACGTCATCGTCGAAGAAGCCATAGGTTGAATCGTAATCGCCACGCACATTGCGCAGTGCAGCTTCTTCCTGTGTCAGTTCTTTCTGACCCTTTACGATGTCAGCCATGTTCTACTCCCTATTCGGTCTACTCTGCGATATTGTGCTTCTCACGAACCCATTCGTATCCGGCTTCTTCCAGCTTCAGCGCCAGTTCCGGTCCGCCACTTTCGACGATCTGCCCCTTAAACATCACATGGACATGCTCAGGTTGAATATAATTGAGAATACGCTGGTAATGGGTAATCACCAGCACACCCAGATCCGGGCCCTTTAAGCGGTTCACACCTTCAGACACAATGCGCAAGGCATCAATATCCAGGCCTGAATCCGTCTCATCCAGAATGGCGATCTTGGGCTCCAGCGTCGCCATTTGCAGAATTTCGGCGCGCTTTTTCTCGCCGCCGCTAAAGCCTTCGTTCAGGTAACGCCCGGCGAAGCTGTGATCCATTTCCAGCTCATTCATCTTGCCACGCAGCAAACGCGTAAACTGTGGCACGGTAATGCCCTTGCTATCCGGGTCTTCGGCTTTCATACGCGCATTGATCGCCTGCCGCAGGAAGTTTGCGACTGTCACACCAGGGATCGACACCGGGTACTGAAACGCCAGAAACAGGCCTGCGCGGCTGCGGTCATCTGGTTCCATATCCAGCAAATCTTCACCATCGAAGATAATCTGCCCGGCAGTCACTTCGTAGGCCGGGTTACCCAGCAGCACGTTTGCCAGCGTGCTCTTGCCGGAGCCGTTCGGCCCCATCAGGGCATGAACCTCGCCCTGCTTAATTGTCAAATCCACACCACGCAGGATGGATTCGCCTGTTTCTGCCACGTTCACGTGCAGATTTCGTATTTCGAGTGCTGCGCCCATTGCGGCGGTTCCTCCAGTGTTTAATACACGTTAACTTTACTGTGTACCTACAGGTCAAATTCACGATTTGAGTATAACAGTGTCACCTGCAAGTGTCAATATTGAAGATAATGATAATAATAATTGACTCATTTATAGGGTTATGTTACTATGCAGGCAACAAAAATCGTCTATTTTTGAACTCTCATCACAGGCATTTTGCTGTGATTGGCGCAGTGCTCTGCACTCTTTTTGAGGAGACCTAACCATGACAGACCAACCCGTCCAGAGCAAGGAAGAAGGCCTTTACGACGCCCTGCGTGTGGTCGTTGACCCCGAAATCGGCATGAATGTGATCGAACTTGGCCTTGTCCGCAGCGTCGAAATCCATGAGGACCGGGGGCACATTGTCATGATTATGACCACCCCATTTTGCCCCTATGCACCGCAGCTATTGGAACAGACGCGTCGAACTGCTCAGAACTTTCTTGGCGTGCCCACCACCATCGAAATGGGGCTGGAAATGTGGGATCCCAGCATGATGGAAGAGGGTGTGGCCGACGATTGGGGCTTGTTCTAGAACACTCGCCAGCAGAACCAGCAGGGTTACATCATTACAGATACTCTAATGAGTCCGCATAAAGCGGACTTTTTATTTCACTATGTAACAGTATACCAGTAAATGGCCGGTTGAACTGCGACTCTTGTCACAAATGGATTCAATTATCCTGCTGGCACATCAATCATCACCACAGCGCATTTATCCTGGCCGGTTGCCAGCGATAAAGTCACGTGGATTCACGTAATTACGGACCAGATCAAGATAGTCTTTGCCCGGCCAGTGCTGCGGCTGCGATTCGAGAATGGTCGTCGGGCTCAGGTCAAAGTGCAGGTGATAGGCATACTGGCCGAAAGCGTTGCCCACGCGGGCGATTTGCTCTCCACGTGCCACCCGCTGCCCCACCTGAACGTTGATATCTTCGACATGACCATAACGCCCATACATCACTTTGCGGTTGGTCGCTAATGGATCATGCCGGATAACCACGACGTTACCCCACACCGGCAGCCGGCTGGCAAACACCACTACCCCGCTGGCCGCCGCATACACAGGTGTATGCCGGTCCGCATCCGCCGGAAGATTAAGATCCGCCCCGGTATGATAGGCTTCGCTGGGGGTGCCCACGAAATAAAGCTGACCAAAGGGGCTGGCATCAATCCATAACCCCGGCCACATCTTACTCGACCGCCGCTCCACCAGTGTTCCAACGGGTGAATCATAGCCGTCGGCTAATCCGACCGGTGTTTCACCGTCTACCAGTTCGCGCCAGCGCATGGCGTCGAAGCCGATTTCAAGGTTGTTTTCATACGTCAGATCATTGGCAAACACAACGCCTGCATTGGCAACGCCCTTGTCAAATTCGTAGACGCCCAATGGCACCCATTGGTTAAAATAGCGGGATTGATCGACTTCTACGACAACCTCTGTGCTTGCGCCCTTGACACCGTGAATTTTGTAGCGCGCGCGCCGCGTCGTCGCATGACGATTGGGGATAAATGCAGCCACTTCGTATCGCCCTGACTTGGTCAGACGCGGCGACCACTGCACCCATACCGTACTGCGTTGAGCCGATGTGAGCTTATAAAAGACAGTCCAGCCCCATGTCCCCACAAATGACTGGAACGCATTCTGACCGCTGTACGAACCTTTTGCGAACTGGCTGTCCGTTGGCCGCACGACAATTTCCTCACCGGGTTGTTCGGGCGGCACCGGCGGTTCTGGTTCCGGGTTACCGGGCACCACAGGCCGGTTGAGCGCTTGCCACTGGGAGGGGCCAATGACGCCTACGCGCCACCAGCTAACACCGGGGGCATTGTGACGCTGTGTGGCCAGCGTGTGCGCCGTTTGAATTTCAGTCGGGGTGGCGTCACCCTGCAACACAGGCACAATCGGGCGTCCATAATTACCCCACACGCTAAACGCCTGTGACAGTGCGACATCTGGCGTTTGCCGGAAAGTCACCCAATACACCTGGGGCAAGACACTGTTGACAAACGGGAACCATTCTTCGGGGTATATGCTAGCATAATGATGCGCACGCGGGTCTACCGACATGCCGATATGAAACGAGCCAGGAATCTGCCGTCGAATGCGCAGCATGTAAGGACGAATGCCCGCTTTCCCGCCTGACCAGAACCCTTCGTACGGCTCGACATCAAGGATCATCGAACGCACACCGGGGCGCAGGCATGCCTGAACAATCAGGTTCGTTTCTGCCGCGACATCCAGCCCACGCACCACACACCATGCATGAAAGTTGAGCCCATACCGACCCAATACCTGTACCCAGTTATCGATGCTGGATGGCCCGTCGATGGCCATCGCACGCTTGCTGTCCCAATACCCCTGCCAGCGAGCACCGGTACGCGCCGTGTAGTCGCTCGTTTTGACAAAGATTTCCGTCACGTGCGGGGCATACTGTTTGATCGTCTGGGCCAGCTCCTCAATGGTGCGCTCCGCCAGGACGTCGCCTTTCCAGTGCCATACCCCTACTTTTTCATCGTACGGCGTTGGCTGGGGCCGGGGTGTTGGCGCTGGCGCATTGATATGTTCGAAAGTGGTGACGCTTGTCGCGACCCAACCGGCCAGTTGGCCCTGCTCGGTCCATACCCACCCGGTATCGAGCCGCGTATTCGGATAATACGCAACCACCGTATTATCATAAATATCGCCGATGTCTCGATAATTGGTGCCCGGCCCATTGCGTACATTCACATACGCTGCACGCGTATTGGCAATAGCTGTCTGGCTGGGGCCAGGCGATGCAGGCTTCGGCACTGCTGGCGGATAGGGAGTCATGTCATCCTCCGGTTCGGGTGAATGCGCACACAACCCGTAGTATAGTTAATTTAGCGTTAGAAGCAAAACGAGGCAGCGCTGCTGCCTCATTTTTTAATCATGCCATAATGATGACGAATAACGAAATGGATTTACTGCTTGGTCCGGGTGGAGCGTCGTCCTTGCCATCCGACAGGATACAGAGCAATATCAAGCGCTGTCCAGAAGCGGCGCGCCTCAAAGTCTGTGAGCTGAACCCACCATGTTTGATCCCCCACCATACCAACCAGGTCGTACCCACCATCGAGACGCTGCTCGACGGATACGTGGGTCGTAATGGTCGGCATATTGTCAGCCCGCAGCGGCGATGTCGAAACCAACGCCGTCACCATTTCCGATTTTTCCGGAAACAGACAGCGGGTCAGGTGATACCATAAAGTCTGTGCGGCTCGTTGCGACAGCACACGCGCCCACCGGCTCTGGTTCTCGCCAATGCCGCCAACAACCAGTGACTCCCCATTGGCCTTACGACTGACAAACAGGTTGGTTGATAGCCCATAGGTTTGATCAGTTTTGTCAACCATACCTCTACCTTCTTCCAAGTCCTAGAAATGCTTCTCAACAGCCGAAGCACTTGCTTTAGTGTACCTTCTTTTTACAAATTTCAGCAATAATCAAAACATTATCATTAGATGTATAAATTCTATAGTACATCATATCTATAAAATTAAGACGGTTGTTACCCAACACCCCTGAAATCTGGGGGGCGTCGGAATGGCTGTTGGTGCTATTCAGACCATATTCATAAATATATTGCGCCAAAACTTACGAACGAGTGAGCGACTTTACATTATTCAGTATAGGTGGCGACGTTATCAGAAGCAACAGATCGAACGTCTTTTCACACAATACCATGACAAACTTGTCTTCAGTCTTGCAGAGCAACCTTGCGTCGGCTATACTTAAACAATCTCGGGGCGTGGCGCAGCCCGGTAGCGCGCTTGCATGGGGTGCAAGAGGCCCCCGGTTCGAATCCGGGCGCCCCGACTGCCGAAGAAAAGCCACTCTAAATAATGGAGTGGCTTTTTCTTATGCAAAAAAATCCTTCAAGGCCTATTTTTTGAACCTGCCACAATGCAGCCGGGTAACATGAGTAAGTGGATATTGCTGCATGGTGCGGCATGTCTAAAAATTACAAGGAGTAAAGTATGAAGCGTTTATCTCGGATCCTAGTGTTAGGGTGCGTGCTTATGCTATCCAGCGCACTCGCCGTACCCGCCGTCGCCCAAACGGGTGAAGGTGGTACGATTACCGGCAGCACCTTCGGCTCCAGCGGGGCGGATACCCTCAACCCCACTTTTTGCCTGGATGTCACATGCAGCCGTCTCGTCGGTTTGCTGTTCCCTGGTCTCTTTGGTGTCGAACCCCAAAGCGCCACCATTCAGCCAAATCAGCCCGGTGGCCTTGCTACCGACTGGGAAGTATCGGAAGATGGTCTGGTTTACACCGTCAACCTGCGTGACGACTATACCTGGACAGACGGAACCCCGATTACTGCACAAGATTTTGAATATGCCTTTAATGCCATCATGGACCCGGCCAATGAATCCGACCTGTCGTTCATCGGCGCAGCCAATGGCGGCACCATCGAGAGCATGGTCGCACTGGACGATCAGACCGTTCAGGTCACATTCAGCGTCGCCGACTGCACGGCTCTGGCCAGCGCAGCCCTGAACCCGCTGCCGTCGCACTTCCTGCCGGAAAACCCCGGTGAACTGCTGAATGCCGATTACAACCTGAACCCGACCGTTACCGCAGGCCCCTTTGAATTCGGTGCCTACACGCCGGAACAGGTCAGCCTGATTGCCAGCGAAACCTACCCGGCCAGCGACACCGAACTCGGTTATGTCAGCCCCGGTGTCTACAACCAGAAACTGGTCACCGACCAGACCGTGCAGGTGCAGCAGTTCCTCGAAGGCCAGATCAGCTATCTGGAAGGCGTGCCGGAAGCCAGCAAGGCAGACATTCGTGCCGCTGTTGATGAAGGCACCGTCCAGGTTTACGAATACCCCGGCAACAGCTGGGACTACCTCGCCCTGAATTTTGCTGACCCGGATAATCCACAGAATGCGCTTGACGAAGATGGCAACCCGATTGATCAGGGTAATCATCCGCTGTTCGGCGACCCGCGCGTGCGTCAGGCACTGGCGATGGCCCTCGACATCGATGCGATGATCCAGGGCGCCGTTTTCGGCGAAGGCACCCGCATGGCCTCCGGTCAGATCCCGTCGTCATGGGGCCACAACCCGGACCTCGAACCGATTGGCATGGACGTCGAAGCTGCCCTGGCGCTGCTGGACGAAGCCGGCTGGCGTGACGAAGATGGTGATGGCATTCTCGAAGCCCATGGCGCCATGTACGCTGAAGATGGCACACCCTTCGAGTTTGACCTGTCCACCAACGAAGGCAATACCCGCCGCGCCGCGATCGGCCAGCTTGTTCAGGACCAGCTTTCCCAGATCGGCATTCGCGTGAACTTCTCCACCGTCGATTTCAACGTCTTCTATGATGAGGTCGTCTTTGGCCAGCAGTTCGACGCCGTTATCGGTGGCTGGCGCGAGGGCTTCCCGGATGATCCCGATCAGGAACAGCTTTTCGCCACCTTCTCCGATATCGTTGGCGAAGGCTCCAACTTCACCTCCTACAGCAATCCGGAAGTGGACAGCCTGCTGCGTCAGGCGCTGACCCTGCCCGGTTGCGATCCGCAGGAACGTGCCGAAATCTACTTCCAGATTGAAGAAATCCTTCAGCAGGACCTGCCATACATCTGGCTGTTTGCCCAGGACGGCATGTACGCGGCACAGGCCAACATCGAAAACTGGACCCCGCTGCCTGCGCAGCCGGTCTGGAATATCGATGCCTGGTCAGTTACGACACAGTAATTCGTCGTTACGAGCCTAAGTGACCTTTATCTCTGCCTCCTTACCCAAGGGGGCAGAGTTTTCTTATTCGACCATTGACCTGAAACCGATTATTGGTCGCACGATCAATAACTTTCAGGAGAGAAACACACAATGCTCAAATATGTACTACGCCGCCTCATTCAGGCCATCCCGGCCTTCGCTGGCATCACCCTTTTATCCTATTTCCTCATGACCGCAGCGCCCGGCGGCCCGGAATCAATCCTTCTTGGCGACCCACGTGTAACCGCACAGCAGCGGCAGTTGCTGGCCCAAAGACTTGGTGTAACGGATCCCTGGCCGATTCAGTATGTCCGCTGGCTTATCGGCAATGACTGGCAGCAGTTCGATATGGACGGCGACGGTATCGCTGATGAACCGGGCCAGCGCAAAGGTATCCTGCGGGGCGATTTTGGCTATTCGCTGTTTTCGAAACGCCCGGTCATCGACCTGATATCCGATCGTATTCCCGCGACGCTGGAGCTAGGGGTTGCTGCCCTATTTACCAGCGTATTCCTCGGTGTTGGAACAGGTATTGTCGCAGCGGTCAGGCATGGGCATCTATTTGACAACGCGTCCCGTGTCGTCGCTGTTATCCTCAATGCTGTGCCCGGCTTCTGGCTGGGGCTGGTGCTCATCCTCGTTGTGGGGCCGTTCCTCAATCAGAATTTTGGCGACTCAATCGGGCGATGTCCCACCCCACAAACGGCTGAACAGATTCGAGCGGGCTGCCCACCGGTCTATAACCGGTTGCATCTGATTGTCCTGCCGACCCTGGTGCTGGCCGCCGGCGGTATCGCTGTTTTCTCGCGCTTCATGCGGGCATCCATGCTGGATGTCATCCATCAGGATTATGTCCGCACGGCACAGGCGAAGGGTTTATCGCCCCGGACAATCTGGTTCCGGCACGGCGCACGCAATGCCCTCATTCCGATTGCGACGTTTGTTGGTCCAGCGATTGCCGGGCTTCTGGGTGGCGCCCCCATCACAGAACGAATTTTTTCCTGGCCTGGCCTCGGACAGCTAAGCGTGAATGCGGTGTTTCAGCAGGATTATCCAGTGGTGATGGCAGTCGTGATTATCGCGTCAATCGGGACAATTCTCGGTTTCATCTTGTCCGACATCCTGTATGCCGTTATTGACCCACGCATCCGCTTTAATTAGGAGGATGAACCGATGTTGACTCGAAGCCAGGATCCCGAATCCACCATCGTTCAAATATCACCGGAACCGCACGATAGCAACGGCATGTCCCTGATGCAGTTGGCGATGCGTCGACTCAGACGAGATCGTCTGACGTTGATTGCAATTGGGTTCTTGCTGACGCTCGCCCTCTTGGCCTTCGCCGCCCCACTGATCGAACAGGCATTGGGCGTGTCCTATACACGCACGGATGTCACGAATGCGTTTCAGCCCGTCAACTCACCCGGTCATCTTCTGGGTACGGATGACCTGGGCAGAGATCATCTGGCGCGCCTGCTGTATGCCGGGCAGGTATCGCTGCTCTGGATTGCTATCCCGGCAGCCCTGCTCTCGCTCGGTATTGGTGTCCTGCTGGGCGTGATGACCGGCTATTATGGCGGCGTTGTCGATGACATCGTTAACTGGATTATCACAACACTCAATTCGATACCGTCGCTGTTCCTGCTGCTGATTGTTTCTGCCGTGCTGTCACCCGGCCCGACCACCCTGGTACTCGTACTGGGCCTGCTCGGCTGGACTGGAACAACACGATTGGTGCGCGGCGAAACGCTTTCGATTCGAGAGCGCGAATTCATCATTAGCGCAAAAGCGCTGGGTGCTTCGCCCTGGCGAATCATGTTCCATCATATCGTACCGAACCTGATGTCAATTGTCGTGATTACCCTGGCAATTGATATTGGTACCCTGATTCTGGTGGAATCAGCGCTGAGTTTCCTGGGGTTGGGCGTCAAACCGCCGATTCCGACCTGGGGCAATATGCTCACGAATGCACAGACGTTCTTCACCAAGGGCGTGCATCTGGTGATTATCCCCGGCATGTTGATTACCACAACGGTGCTGTGCCTGTATGTCATCGGTGATGGCATTCGCGATGCGTTTGACCCGACAGCAGTTGACAAGTAAGACGGTTTATGAGCCAGTCTGCTGTTGTTGCAGCTGGTTCTCCAACCGGGTGTTGAGGTCAGTCTGGATGGCGCTGACTTCATCAAGCTGGCCCAACACCTGTGCCACCGTGTTACCCAGACTGTCGGCTTCGCCATTGATGTAGGCCTGAAAGTTACTGACGGCTTCTGACATGGCGTTCACAAGCAGTGTATGAGCCGCCTCGGCGCAGTCCGGAGCGGCAATACCCCCATAATCGGCCCGCATACGCCCCATCAGAATAACGTCTTTATACATATCCCCCTTGCCTTTGGCAGCGGCTTCGGACATGACCCGCGCGAAATCGGTGACATAAAATGTCGAATACTGGAGCCAGTCGGCCAGGTCCCGGCTGGAGGCACAATCGCCGGTAAAGTTCGGCGTCGGGGGTGGCGAAACAGTCAGCGGCGGCAGCGGTGTGCCCCCCTCACTCGCACAGGCACCCACGACGAGCATCACCGCAACCCAGCAATACCGGATAACATGGCGCATAGGCACACTCCTTGAGAATCTTTTGAAGCGTAGCATGGCAGTCAGTTGCAAGCAAATTAGGATCAGGGTAAATTGATTACAAATTAACAACCTTAAAAGGACAGCAATCATGCCACAATTGCTCAGCCGCCGAGATGATGCCGGTTGGTTAACACCCGCAATGGCCGACATCCTGGTTCAGGGCGCGACGCCACTGCTGCCCGAAGATGCACTGCGCGAACAAATCGATTCGATTCAGCAAAGCCTGTCCGACCTGGATACCCCGATTCGTATCGTTGATATTCGTCCCTCACCTTCCCATGTCCTCTATATCGCCAAACCGGAAATGTCACGGCGCGGTCGCAAGCCGGTGGCCCCGGCGGATATTCGGCGCAATCTGGGCAAATTGTCCCAGGACCACGAGGACTGGACGCTGGGCTTTATGGCACAGGTGCAGGATGACCCCGACACGGTGGGCATCTTGCTGCGTGTCCCCCAGCATCAGCCCATTCGGCTGCGTCAGGTCCTGTTGAGCAATACCTTTCAGCACCATCCTTCCACGCTGGCAGTTGCTATGGGCGTGACGCTGGAACAGCAAGTGATCGTGCGTGACCTGAACAAACTAGGCCATCTGCTCGGCGTTGGTTCACAAAACGGCACTAAACATCTGGTGAATGGGATGCTGTTGTCACTGATCATGCTGAACACGCCCGGCGAACTGCGTGTGGCCCTGCTGGGCAGCAGCAGCAAGGCATTCAGTCCGATCATCAACACACCGCACGCATTGGGCAAGCTGTTGGAAACGCCAGAAAATGGTCAGCGACTGCTCGATGGTATGGTGAAGGAAGTCCAGCGCCGGCACCAATGGCTGGCGGAAACACAGCTTCGTTCGATTGATGAGTACAACAACGTGCTGACGAATCGAGGCGAGACCCGGCTTCCGCGCATACTGCTGGTCTTATCCTCACTTTCGGACCCGGACTGGCAATCTGCACTGGATGAACTGGCCCCTGCCCTGTACGACATTCTCATCAACGGTCCGAGAGTCGGCATCTACCTGATGATTCTGGCTGAACAAACCGCCGACATCCCCGATCTTCTCAATAACGTCATCGAAAATCGCGTCATCATGCGCTCTGCCGCCAGCCAGGATCTCATCGATCAGGCGCGGCACCTTCATGCCAGTGCGCTGCGTTTTATCGACGCCTTTGTTGTCACGCGGGAACAGTCGACCAGTGTGGTCCCGGTCGAATTATGCGTTTCAACTGAACATGATTTGCAGAATCTGATCAGCTACTGGCGCCAGCTCGCCACACAGCGATCTCAGGAAGTGCGCGCCCGCGAACGTACCGGCCTGACCGATCTGCTGCCGGAACTGGAAGGCAGCGGCCTGGGCACAGCCGAGACACCCCAGCGAGCCACCGGACCGCTTCCAACGCGTACACGGGCAGGGGTGCTGGCCCGTGCCACCCAGGTATTGTCATCTGGCGAAAATGATGAAAAGCTTATCGCCCAATCCATGACGCTGGCAGCCTATCTGGGGTGGCTCGGCATTGGCCCACTGCGCGATATATTCGGCCTTTCCGCAGGTGAAGCGCGCGCCGTGATCGCCGCCCTGCAAAGCATGCAGGTGATCGAGGAAGGCGACGGACCGGTTTATCGCTTTATCCGGCTGGCGGATAACCCGCTTAATCAGGGTGATTAGCCCTCAACCGGCAGGACACTGAACGTACACGAGTTGTAATTGCTGCCGATAATCACGTCAAAGTCGACTTCCCGATTCGCGTCGGGTTCGATGCGAATATTCTCGGCCCGTACGTTCAGAATCTGCGCGATTTCATTGCGACTGCTGCCCTTGGAACCACCCTCATAGTCAATCAGGATGGTGTCGGTATAGTCCGCATTATCCGCACTGCCTGCCGCTATTGCGTTGAGGCCATCCCAGGCCAGACGTTCGGCAGCGACACGATCCCAATTGGCGTTGGCAGTGCCGTTATGGACGCGAATATGGGCGCCTTCCAACCGAATCTGGTTGTCTGTCGGGGGCTGATAAAAATCCTGAAGCAGCGGTCGCAGCGTGTCGTTGACCGGCAGTTGAACAAATTCACCGCTGGGTGGCTGCCAGGGGGTGGTGTGATAGGTGCGCACCAGCGCGAAATTCTCGATCAAGCCCGGTTGCAGGTTAAGGGCCATCGGGACCAGGCCAAGAATATCCTCAAAGCGCAGGTTGGTCTCCACGATCTGACTACCTAGATTCCACAATTCCAGCATCTGGGCCGGGTTGCTGGTCAGCTGGCCGCTATCCAGCGCCTTGCGCCACACAGCGCGCAAAATCTGCTGCTGGCGGCGGCCCCGGTCAAAGTCCGAACTATTATCGCGGGCACGGGCATACCATAAGGCTTCGGCACCGTTGAGTGTGTACTGGCCAACATCGAGGACATAATCCCCGTCTTCGTTGATTCGACGGGCCGCCGCCGGGACTTCGGCACCGATCAACGGCAGGTTCTGAATAGCGCAATCGACCGCAACATCAACCCCGCCAATCAGGTCAATCGCCTCCTTGAAGCCGGTCAGGTCGATCAGCGCGTAATAATGGACGTTGATGCCAAAGTTATACAGGATCGTCTGGCGGATCAGCTCGAACGGGCCATCATTCCAGCCGCCGTTTTCACCGCGTGCCCAGGCCAGGTTCAACCGCTGCATCCCCCATGCCGGGATATAAACAAACAAATCACGCGGCAGGCTCAACATCGACACCGACCCAGTGCTCCGGTTAATCGATACAACAATCATCGTATCGGTTCGGCGGAAGCCGTCATTGGTCAGTTCTTCATCGGTACCGAGCAGCAGGATATTCATCAGATCATAACCCTGCCGGTCAATCGGCTCGACACGCGGCGGGATGGCCGTCACATCGACCTGATTGGGGTCCGGATCACCGAGGAACAACACCGTCGGCAGAGGCCGGGGAGTCACTTCAGCCGGAATCGTCTCAGCCGGCTGCTGCGGGGGCTCGGTTGCCATTTCAGCGGGGGTTGGTTCGGCTGCCGCCGGTGTATTGGTTGTAAAAGCAGGGGGTTGCGCAGGCGCATCAGACTGGCCGGCGGGTGTGTTGGTCGCAAACTGAGCAATGGATTCGCCGACGAATGGCTGCGCAATCAGTCGAAAACCACCACGGGCTGCGGCTTCGGTCGCAGGGGGTGACGCCACCGCCGTTGCAGTCAGGGCAAAACCCGGTTGGCGCTCCTCATAAGCGACCTGTTCACTCACACGCTGAGCGACGGTCTGCAACAAACCATAACCCACCCACAGGATTGCCACAATCAGCAGCAGCGGTACAAGACGAAACAGCAGTAAACCCAATATGCGGCGAATTTGTGACATATGCACTCCGTTCAACCCATAACGGAGTAAGTGTAACCGATACGATTGATCTATTCTACGGTCAGTCAATGACGACCGGAATCGTGCAGGCAGTCGTACTCACGTTACCGGCATTGTCGACCACGCTGACGCGAATCCAGTGGGTGCCGCTTCCAAAAATCCGCGAGTCGACCGAACCCAGCAAGCCATTGACTACTGGTCTGGACGAGCGCGAATAAAAGCTGAATACATCGGATGAATCGGGCCGCACCTCAATGCGATAGTAGCTGAAGTTATCGACGGAAGCCGTCCCCCGAATAGCGATCATCCCGCTGACTCGCTCACCCGGCACCGGATTGGTCACAATTGTCCCCGGATGTGTACAACCCTCAGCCACCAAACCTGAACCCAGTTCGCCACCCAGGCCAACGGGCAAACGCGGAACATAGATCACGTCCCCCGCGCGAATAGTGCTTCCGGCTGGCAGGCAGTTCCCTTCCAGCAGTTCATCCGCCGTGCTACTTGTTGCCTGCGCCAGAGCATCCAGGCTGATACCGCTGCCCACCAGATAGATCACCCAGCCAAATGGCGCGATACAGATACTATCGGTTGGTGTATGCGTCGGTAGCAGTGTGGCAGATGGCGCCCGCGTCGGTGTCCGTGTGGCAGTCAACGTTGTTGTTGGGGTGCGGGTTGCGCTGGCTGTTGCGGTGCTGGTCCGTGTCGCTGTGTCGCTTGGGGCGGGTGTCCGCGTCGCCGTATGGGTAGGTAACGGCGTGCGCGTAGGCGTGTCAGTCGGTGTGTGGGTGGTTGTGGCTGTTGGCCTGCGCGTCGATGTCTGGGTGCTGGTGGGGGTATGCGTCGGCGTTTCGGTTGAGGTCCCGGTCGCCGTTACGGTATTGGTCACGGTCTCGGTTGGTCGATCAGTCGCCGTATTGGTTTCAGTTGGCACGTCTGTCGATGTCTCGCTGGCTGCCGCTGCAACTTCCTCCGTCGCACGATCCGTCGCTTCAGTCGTGGCCGTAGCGACGGTTGCCTCGGTTTCTGTGGGCGATTCAACCGTTTCTGTTTCTAACGAGGCTGTCAGATCACTGACCACAATTTCCGATGCCTGCGACCCACCACTCGATAGCGAAAGGATAATCCCAAATGTAAGTGCAAATGCCAGCACACCGACGACGATAATAGCGACGATGACTTCATTGCCAATATCACGCTGCATGAATTAGCCTTCTATCTCAAGAGTGGGTACCAGCGGCAAATCAAAGATAAAACGGCTGCCAACACCTTCTTCTGTTTCGAGCCACAACCGGCCCCCATGCGCCTCGACCAGCGCGCGGGCAATGGAAAGTCCGACGCCGGTATCGCCCAGGCCCTGAATCAACGGATTATCCGCCTTGTATTTGCGGCTGAACACGCGCGCCTGATCCTCCGGTGCGATGCCGCCGCCGCGATCTTCAATGGCGACCACCAGCGATTCGGCAGCATCCTGTGTGCCACCATTGAGTTCTGCGGGCTTGCGCCGGGCAGAAATCGAAATCCCGGTATTAGGCGGGGACGCCAGGTAAGCATTCGTCAGCAGTTGCCCGATGATCTGGCCCATCGCATCCTGATCCGCCGGGATCAGCGGTATGTCATCGCTCAGGTCCAGATGGACGCTCAACCCTTTTTCGCGGAACTGGCTGGCCGAATCGGTAATGGCATCTTCGATCAACCCCACCACGTCCACCGGCTGCGCGACCAGCATGAATTGGCCCGTGTCCAGCGCGGTGATACGTGTCAGGTCATCCAGCATCGTGGCCAGACGCGACACATTGGTCCGCACCCGATGCAGGAATTTGCGCTGCATTTCACCCAGGATTCCAGCAGACTCGGACAGCAGCAGATCGACGTAGCCCACAATCGACGTCATGGGCGTGCGCAGTTCCTGCACCATACCGAGGATCAGCGCCGGGTCTTCCAGATTCGGCGTGGTCAGTGCATCCCGCGCATTCACCTGAACCTGAAGCATCTCAATGCGATCTTCGCCGGCTGCCAACGCGGTGCGTACCTGATTCAACTCGCGCTCAAGCTGATTGCGCTGCTCCGTCAAATCCTCAATCATGCCGGTCAACGAGCCGACGCCGTCAGTACCCAGTTGTTGCAGCCGGTCACGATCACCTTCCACCCGTGCCAGCAGTTGATCGCGTTCGCTGATGAGCTTCTGGTGCTCGGCGTGCATGCGATCAATCGTCTTCATCAGGTCGCTGCGATCATCGGACAATTCCTGCAAGCGTGTGCGCAGTTTCGCCTGCTCTTCGTGCGCTTCTTCCAGCTCCAGCCGGTAGCCCTCAGCCTCGGCCAGCAACCGGGCACGATGCTCTTTAATGGCGTCCAGCTTACCTGCCATCTCTTCGCGGTCCACACGCAGCTTTTCCCGCTGTTTCAGCGCAGCTTCTCGGTCCGCCGCCAGATGCGCCACTTCCTGTTGTAAATCATCAATCTGCTTGTCGCGCGCCTTCTCGCGATCAATCGTGGCTTCTAAGCGCGCCCGTTCCCGCAGCAGCGTATCACGCTCGGATTTAATCGAGTCGAATTTCGCCTGCAAGCTGGCCCGCTGTTCATGCAGCTGACCAACCAGCTGGGCCAATCCCGATGGGCCATTCTCGATACCCAATGTGCCAAGCTGGGTTTCAATATCCGCCAGTTTATTACCCAACTGGTCGCGCTCGACCTGCAAACGCGCCTTCTCCTCAGTCATGCGCGTCAGCATCTGCTGGAACGACTCCGGCATTGGGGCCTGCCCGCTGCGGCGCAGTTCTTCGAGCTGAGTTTGGAACTTCTCCCGCTGCGCCAGCAAATCATCGCGTTCGCGCTGTAACACCTCGATCATGGTGTTGAACACAGCGGTATCGCCATCACCGGTGGCACCTGCCAGGGCAGTCTCGGCTTCCTGCAAGCGGGCCATCAATGCCTGACGCTCGTCATGCAGGCGGTCCTGTTCTTCGTGCAGCGCAACAATACGCTGCGACACGGACTGCCCTTCCTGCGTATCGCCCAGCAGTTCCGTCAAGCGGCCCCGTTCATAGTCCAGTTCGATTTTGAGGTCTTTCACCTGCTGGCCCAGCGCACTGATCTGCTGCCGCGCCGCATCGAGGCTGGCCTGCATTTCCTGCCGCGCGGCCAGTACATCGTCGTCGGCCACGTCATCCAGCGAAACACCCTGAATCATCGCTTCGATGGCGCGTTCTTCGGCCTTGCGCTGGGCTTCGTTGGCTTCGAAGCTGAGTGCCAGCAAACCGCCCGAAATCAAGGCAATACCTTTAAGGCGCTCACATTCAGAGCTGGTCAGCTCGCGTGCTGAATATGGCAGAGCGACCACCAGCACGGCGACCACCTCGTCATCTTTAGTCAGAGGCTGAAAATAGGCCGGACCCATCTGTCCAATATCGACACGGGTGTACAGGTCCTGCAATTCTTCCAGATTACGATCCGGGAACAGGGGGCGCTGCGCGTGACGCTCAATGGCATTTGCCAGCGTGGGCTGGTCATCCAGGTTGAGCGACATGGCCGATATTTTTTGTTGGCGCACAGCATCGAAGGCATAGGCAATATCGGCGTAATTCGCATCGTGCATCGTCAGCAGCAGGCCTACATCGGCTTTGAGGATTTCCAGCGCCGTCGTCACAACATGCTGCGGGATTTCGGCTGGAGACGGTTTCTCCAGAATCAGGCCCAATGCCCGCAGCAACTGCGCCGATTCCCGTTCCAGCGGCGAGGTCGGCAGCAGCATGGTCGTCGGCACGGTAGGCTGTGCGGGCGGGGTAATATCGCCGCCAAATCCGGTCGAAATGGGTTGGCTGGCCGCCAGTCGATCCACATTGAGGTGATGGACCACCAGCCGGTAAATCACTGCCGGGACGGTCATCAGTGCTGCCAGAAATGCCAGCCGCGACAGGCCGGACGCATCGCCAATAATGTTGCCCTGCGCGATCTGGATGAGCGTGCCGCCGTAACCAACCAGCAGCACAGCGAAAAACACCAGCTTCAGCGGCGCATCAGAAATGTAACGGAAGTACACGATCATCAGGCCGGTGCCAATCACAGCAATCAGCGCCGGGATCAGCGACCAGGCAACACCGAACATGCTCAGGTTAAAGTCGGTGGTTTCAGCGATATCCGGCCACTGCACGCCGGTCAGGATATAGCCGATGATCAGCACGGCCATCCCAACCAGCAGAATGATATTGCCGCGCCGGTCCCACTGCTCGTTATCGGCGGTCAGAAATGCCCAGCCAAACAGCCATATCGTCACCACCTGGGCCACACGTTCCAGCGGCGGCAAAATCACCGTCGAATCCTGACCAGTCAGCAGCGCAAACACGGCCCCCAGCATCAGCATCGCCCAGACAATCGTCGCGCCGATGCCTGCCAGCAGGTACCGTTCTGCGCCACGATCACCCGGTACACGCAATCTGCGTTCCAGCGCCATAAACACGCCGGATTCGATAATCAGAATAACTGCCAGGAAGAACAGCAGATCGCCCGGCGAACGAACAAAAATATCTGTAAAATCAATTGCCTGAGCCAAGATGCGCCATCCTGCGACCGAATAATTCGTTATAGAGAAAGTATAGCATAATCATTCCATTTGTTCGCGCAATGCAGACCATAAACAAACATTAGAACTCGATTTGCACCCGTTGACGATCGCTGCACGCTCCGCTAAACTGGCAAATCGGGTTGTATTCCCCCAATGAGTAGTGCGGACACCAGATGGCAGACAAGACAATCTGGCGAAATGTAGCAACATTGGTCAGGCGGGCGCCGTGGCTGGTTCAGACCGGACGAGTCTTCTGGCGCATTCATCAACCGCGCTTTACCGCTGGTGTAGTCGGCGTGGTCTTCAACCAGGATGAACAGATACTGCTGGTTGAACATGTCTTCCACCCGCACCGTCCCTGGGGGTTGCCCGGCGGTTGGATCGAACGGCGCGAAGACCCGGCTACCGCTGTCGCACGTGAGTTGCTCGAAGAACTGGAACTCACTGTCGAGATCGGCCCGCTGCTGCTGGCAGAACTGGGCTATGGCAATCACCTTGACCTTGCCTATATGTGCGAAATCAAAGGCGAGATCGGCACGCTCAGTTCCGAACTGCTCGATTATCGCTGGATCAACCCGCTGGATTTACCTCGTCTGCACAATTTCCACTATAACGCTATTCAACAGGCATTGACAATTCGGAACGGCATGGAACTATGACATCAACACTCAGTGGCCTCGGAACCAAGCGGCGTCGCCGGCAAAGTTTTCCGCTGCTGCCCATCCTGTCGAGTTTGATGCTGATGGCAGCGATTGGCCTGATCATCTTTGAACTGACCACTTACAGCCAGCGCCAGAACCGGCTGCCTGCCGGGGTGACCGTCGCCGGCGTGAATGTCTCTGGCATGACGCCAGGCGAGGCGGTTTCGACGTGGGAGCAAGCGCTGGGTAAACCTGTGACCTTGTGGTATGAGGACAGTCCCATTTTGCTTGACCCGGCAGCGATTGGTTTCCGCAGCAACAATGCTGCCATGATCGCAGAAGCCAACACCGCCAACGCATCCGGTTCGCAAAACTGGAGCCGGTTCTTTAATTATCTGCTTGGTCAGGAAGAACTCAGCACGGTCGATGTCGACCTTCAGGCCAGCTATCAATCCGGTTTGCTGGAGCAATTTCTGCGCGAAATCAGCATTCGCTATGATCGCCCGCCCGGTAAAGCCGATTATGACCTTCAGACGCTGACCATTCGCCCCGGCCCTGGTGGCCGCCAGATTGATATTCGACGGGCCCTGCCCCTGATCGACGAAGCCCTGCGCGACCCGGTTAACCGGAGTGTGCGTCTGCCGCTGACCGATACCGGTACTTCATCCGTCACGATTGATACACTCGAATCTATGATCGTCGACTTCCTCGATTCGCAGGGGTTCATCTTTGACGGGCAAACCACCATCGCCTCGGTGTACATTATGGATTTAAGAACCGGCGAGGAGATCAGCCTGGCGGGTGATGTCGCTATGTCGGCAGCCAGCACGATCAAAGTCCCGATTCTCATCGACTATTTCCGCACACTGGCGCTCGCACCGACCGACGAAGAAGCCTTCCTGATGGCAAACTCGCTGCTGTGCAGTAACAATTCGTCATCCAACCTGATCATGCAGATTATAGGCGGCGGCAACGACATCTTCCGGGGCCTGAGCAGCGTGAATGAAACGGCACAGTATGCGGGCGCGCGCAACACTTACATCACCGCCCCGTTCGTGCTCGGTGTCGAAGGTGAACAATTTGGTTCGATTGCTGCCCCGCCCACTTCGCCAAACCAGACCTTGGTCACGGATGCTGACCCTTACAACCAGACCACAGCTGAGGATCTGGGCACATTGTTCGGCATGATTTATGACTGTGCCAATTACGGCTCTGGCCTGATGGCAGCCTTCCCGGACGGTTCCTTTACACAGAATGAATGCCGCCAGATGCTCGAACTCATGAGCGCCAACGATCTACTCCGGCTGCTTCAGGGTGGCATCCCGGAAGGCACACGCATTTCACACAAGAATGGCTGGCTGAGTAACGTTCATGGGGATGCTGGGATCGTATTCCCGCCCAATGGGCACGACTATGTCATTGCGGTGTTTGTCTGGGAAGACTCCGAGTTTTTCAGCTTCACAACGGCGTGGCCGCTGGTTGAAGGGATTTCCCGGGCAGCGTGGAACTACTTCAGCCCGGAAAACCCGCTGATCACAGCCCGCACGGACCTGCCGCAATCTGGTGCAGCGGACTGCAATAATTTCCTGCCACCGTTTGGTCAGGTTAACCTGAATGATATTAATGGCTGGCGCGAACAATAACCTTCAGTCAACGTAATGGCTGATCGCGCTTTCCTGAGAATCAAAAATTTTGAGCACCAGGTCGAAGCCAATCATCTTCATGACTTCCAGCAAGGGGGGCTGCAACCCGGCCAGCGCCAGATCGCCCTTGACGTCGTGCGCCCGTTTCCAGACAGCCACCAGCATTTTCAGTCCACCGCTGGAGATATGGTCAACACCGGCCATATCCAGCACCAGATACTTGCGCCCGGTCGTGATGCGCTCGACCAGCTGCTGCTCCAGCTTCTGGCTGGCCTGCGAATCGATGGCTCCGGTTAATTCAAAAACCTCAAGATTATCAGCTAAACCTGTAACGACCACTTGGTGACTGTTTCCCTTCCGATTGGTTTGTGCCGCCCCGGGTGCAGGCAGCAACTTGGTCAACGTTAAGTGATTTCGGGCATCTCGGTATTCATAATGAACATCATCCATCAGCTCCTTGATGAAATACAAGCCCCACCCGCCGGGTTCCCGCTGGGTCAGCTCATTGGTTGGATCAGGGGTAATATGGATGAGTGGGTCAAAACGGATGCCGCTATCCACAATTTCGATGGTAAAGTTCCGTTTGCCATACGAACAGGTGAGGCTGATCGTTTGATCCGAATCGGTCGCTTCTCCATAGCCATGCTCAATAATATTGGTGCAGGCTTCATCAACCGCCAGCTGACAGTGATGCAGTGATTTTTCATCCAACCCGGCCTGGCGCCCCATCTCCAGAACAAACTGGCGAGCAATTGAGATTTCATCAAGGCGGGCACGAATCTGAATCTGAGCTTGCGGATTGATCATGCGCTTAAAAGCTGTTTATCGCCTCTGCCGCAGAATCAAAAATTCGAAAAATTGTGTGCAGGCCGGAAATTTCCAGCACTTCATAAACGCGTTCGGTCGCTTCGGCAAGGCGCATATCGCCCCCATCATTACGCACCTTTTTGAGTGCAGAAACGATCTCGCGCAACCCGGCGCTGCTCATGTAATCGACGCTGGCGATATCGAGGACAATCCGGTTAAATCCATCCGCAATCACAGCAGTCAATACGTCACCCAGCTGGCCCGCAGAAGAGCTATCCACGCGCCCCTGAGCCGCGACAACCGCAACGCGGTTTTTCTCCGCAATGTGGATCTCCAGCAAACTGCTTTACTCCTATGACATGAGATGTCAGCATATCTGAGTAACCAGAGTATACCTTAAATGTAAAATTATGATAGCGACACAAGTCCATCTGCGGCGGTATAATGACGGTCTGTGCGATCATAAGATAAGGATTTCAAGGTGAACGGAGGCGCGTTTATCCTGCTTGCGGGGTTGTTAAGCACCGCCATGCTGCTGGTTCAGCGTACCGAAGCCAAACGCCGGCGCATGACCATTCTGCTGATGCTGCTCGTCGGCTTCCTGACCTATTACTGGGCGAATGTACGAGAGTTGCAGCGTGAATTTGTCTTTGCCGTGATAGCGGCCCTGGTTTTCAGCCTGCTGTTCTGGTTGTTTGTAGGCCGGTATAACCCCGTCGGCGACAGCGACGAGAATATTCAGGTGTTAGGGATGGACGATTGAATCAAAAGCGCCGCTGGCAGTCACACAGCGACGCTTTGAAACACAAATCTGAATTGATCAGCCGATGATGTTCAGGGGAATGACGTCGGCATTCTGAAGCATGAGCACACTCACCCGTGCGGCGACCGTCTGCGCAAGCTGCTCGAACGCCTGCCCGGCTTCGGAGTCGGGATCGCTGATTACGATCGGTCGGCCATAGTCGCCACCTTCGCGCACCGAAGCCGCCAGCGGGACACGCCCCAGAAAGGTCAGGTCACGCTGCTGGGCCAGTCGCTCGCCACCGCCAGACCCGAAGAACTCGCCCGCCATATTCTCGACAACGCCAATGACCGGCACATTCAACTGCTCGAACATCGCGACGCTGCGCAGCGCATCCGAAACCGCAACATCCTGCGGCTGCGTCACGATAATGACACCGGTCAGCGGGAACGACTGGGCCAGTGACAATGGCGCATCACCTGTTCCGGGCGGCAGATCGACGATCATATAATCCAGCTGACCCCAGTCGACATCAGTAAAGAACTGCCGAATCGCGCTGTGCAACATCGGCCCGCGCATAATCATCGGTTTTTCAGGCGTGGTCAGAAACCCGGTGCTCATAATCTTGACGCCGTGTGCTTCCAGCGGAATCATCTTGTCGTCATGGACTTTGGGACGACCATACCCCAGGCCGGTCATCGTCGGGACATTGGGGTTCAGGATATCCGCGTCCATCAGGCCGACCTTTGCCCCTGCCGCGGCCAGCGCGACGGCCAGATTGGTCGAAACGGTGCTTTTGCCAACCCCTCCCTTGCCACTACCCACCGCAATGATGCTTTTCATCGGCACATTCAGACGGCCATGAATGCGACTGTCTGTCGGCACCTGCGAATCCCACTTGATTTCGACATGGTTAATCCCGGCGACCTTACCGATCAACGCGTCTTCGCAGCGTTCCTGAAAGACGTTTTTCAGCGGGCAGGCCGGGGTCGTCAACACGATCGTAAATTTCGCCGTATCGCCCTCGACGCTCAGGTCGCGTACCATCTTCAGCGAGACAATATCCTGATGCAGCTCCGGCTCTATGACGCTGCTCAGTGCATGCAGCACTTGCTGTTCAATGTCTGTCATGGACTTTTACCCGTTAGTTCTACAGATTCACCAAATAAGTTTAATCCATATCATAAAAATTCGGAAGTTACATCTGTCATACAACAAAGGCCCGATCAAACTGACCGGGCCCGTAAATGTGCATCACGAATGGACTAGCCTTCGCCCTGCTCCTCGCGGGCACGCTTACGTGCCAGCGCTGCTTCGCGTTTGGCGAGCCGTTCCGCCTTTGCCTTGTCGGCATCCGATGCGCCATTCGCCTGTTCCGGCGCTGCTGCCTGGGCTGCTGGCTGATCACTGGTTGGTGCTGCTTCAGCCTGCGCTGCACTGGCGGCTGCCTTGGCTGCTTTGGCCTTTTCTTTCTGGATGTCCTTATGATCCCAACCGCCACGCGCTTCCATTTCTTCGTAGGCACGTGTCGGGGCAATTGATTTCCAGTAGCTGAACTCTTTGGACAGCCGTTCCTTGTCATGAATATGAGTGGTCGTGCGATCATAGCTCGCCATCTCGTAATCATGATCCATCTTGATCGCATCAAACGGGCAGAACTCGGCGCAATAACCGCAGTTCATGCAGATGTCGATGTCGATAAAGAAAGCTTCTGGTTCTGGCACAGGACGCCCGGTATTGGGGTCCTGCCCACGAACAATCCAGATACACTGCGGCGGGCACACTTTCGCACAGATACCACAACTTGTGCACCAGTCCTGTCCGGGGCGTTCCTCATCATCATGATCGTAGACGACCAGAAACGGCGTAAACCGGAAACGCTCTGGCACCGCAATCTTTTCGTCGGGGTACTGTACCGTGTACGCACCCTGCGACTTGGGACTCTGGCGGATTTCGAAGTTATCATCGCTGATGTATTTACGCCCCGCATAGCGAAGATCATCAACGTAGGTATTGACGAAGTGCTTAAACGTGATCCACAGACCTTTTGCAATTCCTTGTCCGTACATGACTTACCTTCCTACCGGTCTGTCTCACCGAGAACAATGTCGATACTGCCCAGAATCGTCACCACATCAGCGACTTTGTGGCCGACACACATCGGCCCCAGCGCTGTCAGATTGATGAAGCTTGGAGCGCGCACGTGGTAACGCCAGGGATTTTGCGGTCCCTTCTCATCACCCGCCGAAACCACATAAAAGCCCAGTTCGCCTTTCGGGTTCTCGACGCGGCCATAAGCCTCGCCCACCGGCACACGCGGGGTATGCCCCACTTTGGTAACGACTTCCTCACCCTTGGTCTGTTCCAGACGGGGCAGAAGCTGCTTCAGAATGCGCAGGCTTTCGTGAATTTCCTGCAAGCGCACAATGAAACGATCATAAATATCGCCATTCTGGCCCACGGGAATATCGAAGTCGAGTTCCGGGTAGATGCTGTAGGGGTCTGCCCGGCGCACATCATACGCCACACCGCTGGCGCGCAGCAGCGGCCCGCAGGTGCTCAGCGAGATCGCCAGATCACGCGGCAGAATACCGACACCAATCGTACGATCGCGCAGAATTTCATTACCCACCAGCAGCCGTTCGTACTCCTCGAGGAAGCGGGGCAGCCGTTCGGTAACCATCTCCGTGAGATATTCCATCGTATCGAAGTCGCGCACCTTGTCATTGATCAGGTTGGCGACACTATGAATACGCTCTGGCAGATCAGCGAACACACCGCCAAAACGCATGTAGTTGCACATCAGGCGACTGCCAGCGGTAGCCTCAAAGAAGTCGAGGATTTTCTCGCGCTCGTTATTGGCATACAGCATCGGCGTAAAGAACGCACCCAGGTCATTCAGCAGGAAGCCGAGTGACCACAGATGGTTGACAATACGGGTCAATTCCGCCATCAGCACGCGGATCACTTCAGCGCGATAGCTGGGCGGCTGATAGCGTGCACCCGCGCTGAGCAGTTGTTCAACGGCCATGACATAGCCGAAGTTATTGCCCATGCTGGAAATATAATCCAGCCGGTCGGTGAATGGGATGTTGTGCAGGAACGAGTTGCGTTCACCAATTTTTTCGTGGTTCCGGTGCAGGTAGCCCATCACCGGTTCGAGCGTCTCAATCGTCTCGCCGTTGAGCGTCACCACCATGCGGAACACACCGTGCGTGCTGGGGTGATGTGGCCCCAGGTTGACGACCAGCTTGTCCGTCTTCAGGCCGCCGTTGTCCAGTTCCTGAATGTCAACGCCCAGGCCCAGGCTGTTGTACAGCGTCGATTCGGACGTATCGTTCAGGCGGGACAGGTCGAGGTCATCGGGGTAGCGAACGTTCTTGCCGTAAACGTTGCGTTCTTCAGCGCGATGCACCCAGCCACTGGGCCACCGGCTGTCAAACGGCTTGGTTTCCTGCTCGTAATACGCCTCTTTCCAGTCCTTGCGCATCGGGTAGCCTTCAAAGCCATCCCACAGCAGGATGCGCCGCAGGTTCGGATGGCCAGGGAACCGGATGCCATACAGATCGAAGGCTTCGCGCTCCTGAAAATCCACACCCGGCCACACATCAATCAATGACGGAATCTCGGCGTTTTCGCGGTCCGTCTGAGCCTTGAAAACCAGGGCCGGGCCTCCGCTGGTGCGGTAGGCGTGATACACCATTTCCATCTGGTCGGCGATGCCGTGATAGTCAACGGCGGTTGCGCTCGACAGATAGTCAAAGCCCAGTTCATCACGAATGGCCTGAGCGACTTCCGGCAGCCGTGTCTTGTCTACAATGACCCCGCTAAAGCCATTGCGGTCATCTTCGACCACGACCTCGCTAAATTTCTGTTTCAGCCAATCTCTCGATTCGCTGACGTCTAGTTCTGTTTGCTGCGGTGCAACAATTGCCATATCTAGCTTGCCTCCCCTGCTTTGGCCGCGTCACGTGCCCGCTTGCGTGCCAGTGCTTCCAACCGCCGCTCCATCCGTTCGGCATTACCCGGATCGTCGGCAGCATCAGCCGCTTGTGCCTCGACAGCCGCGGCCTTAGAGCTGGCTTTCTTGGGTGTGGCACGTTTTGCCGGCAGTGCAGGCAGCTCGCGCACGGCAAACTGCTGGCCCTGGGCTGCCATTTCAGCCTGACGCCGGATCAGGTCCATCTGGCGTGGGTCAATAATATCTGGCCCAAGCACAGGCACAGGGGTCGGTTCTGACGGCCCAACGCCATACCACGGCACATCATCCATATTCGCCAGCGACTGGCCGTCGATCTTCTTTTGCAGGGCGATCAGCCCATACAACAGCGCCTGCGGGGTGGGCGGGCAGCCGGGCACATACACATCGACCGGCAGGTACTTGTCGATACCGGACACAACGTTGTAGCCCTCTTTGAACGGGCCACCGCCACTGGCACACGCACCCATAGCCATCACGTACTTGGGTTCCGGCATCTGGTTGTACAGACGCACAATCGGGACCACCATCTTCTTCGTAACGGTCCCGGAGATAATCATCAGGTCCGACTGCCGGGGGCTGCCGCGCATCACTTCCATACCAAAACGCGACAGATCGAAACGCGATGCCGCCGTACCGATCATTTCAATCGCGCAGCACGCCAGGCCAAACAGCAGCGGCCACATTGACGAACGCCGGCTCCAGTTGTACACCCGGCTTAGGCTGGTAATGGCGAGGTTGCCCTGAAGTTCGTCCGGAACCGGAAATTCCGTACTCTGCAACTCGCGCAGATCCAATTGGCTCATCTAAGGATTGACCTCCTCGTACCACTCTCGCAAAATATCATTGAGTATGCTTTCATTGGCGAGTTCGGGCTCATCTGCAAAGTCAGGCAGCGCGATCACCCACCGGTAAAGCTGCTCGATTCCGATGGTCTCCACGTCCACCTGCGGGAATGCCTCCATTAAACGTAAAACAATCTCATAGGAGGAATCCCAGTAAAGCTTATTACTCACTTAAGATTACCGCATTTTCATTAGAACGGCGATGAAAAACAGACGCGAATCTTGTTTATTAATCCGCATCTCACGACTCACCAAGAATGGCATCGGTGTCGATCTGGGCACGCTGCAAGCGGCCACTGTAATCGACGTAAACCGACTTCCATTCCGTAAAACTGTCCAGCCCAGCTTGCCCGGCTTCGCGCATGCCGTTACCGGTGCCACGTGTCCCGCCGAACGGAAACTGAATTTCCGCACCGGTTGTGCCGTGATTAATGTAGACAATGCCGGTGGTCAGGTCGCGAATGGCGCGAAATGCCGCGTTGACGTTCTCGGTAAAAATGCTGCTCGACAGACCATACTTCACCTGGTTATTCACGTCGATCGCTTCTTCCAGGCTGTCCACTTCCACAATCGACAGCACCGGGCCGAATATCTCTTCCTGCTCGACCCGCATCCCGCGCTGCACACCGTCAAACAGCGTCGGTTCAAAGAAGAAGCCCTTCTCCACCGAGGCCCGCTGCCCACCGGTCAGTATCTTCACCCCGTCCTGCCGGGCGACATCCATATAACCAGAGACTTTGTCCAGCGCTTTCTGGTTGACCAGCGGCCCCACATCAACCCCATCATCCAGCCCATCACCAAGTTTCAGGCTTTTGGCCTTGGCGATCAGGGCATCGACCAGTCTCGGCTTGATCCCCTTCTGCACAATCAACCGGCTGGTCGCCGTGCAGCGCTGGCCAGTCGTGCCAAACGCACTCCATGTAATGGCGTCAATTGCCAGATCGAGATTGGCGTCATCCATCACGATAATCGCGTTCTTGCCGCCCATCTCCAGTGTGACTTTTTTGCCCAGCCCAGCCGCTTTGGTATAGACCTGTAGACCGGTGGTGGTCGACCCGGTAAATGAGATGATGCGCACGTCCGGGTGTGAAACCAGGGCGTCGCCGGTATCACCTGCCCCGGTCACCAGGTTGAGCACACCGGCTGGCAAACCCGCATCCTCGAAAACCTTGGCAAACGCCGCAGAAACGGCAGGGGTTTCTTCGCTGGGCTTCCAGACCACGACATTACCAGCAATCAACGCTGGCAGCATCTTCCAGCTTGGCACCGCAACGGGGAAATTCCAGGGTGTTACCAGTCCGACAATGCCAACTGAATCACGCAGCGCCATGCCAAACTTGTTCGGCATTTCTACCGGAGCCGTGTACCCCAGCAAACGGCGTCCTTCGCCACCCATGTAATAAGCCATGTCGATGGCTTCCTGCACATCGCCGCGTGTCTCTGCAATAATCTTGCCCATTTCCTGCGTCATCAGGCGGGCGATGGCTTCCTTGCGGTCCCGCAGCAGTTCCGCGACCCGAAACAGGATTTCCCCGCGGCGGGGTGCAGGGGTCAGCCGCCAGCCGTTATAGGCCTGCCGGGCTGCATCGACCGCAGCAGCAACGTCATCGGCACTGCTGTCAGGCGCGGTTACCAGAACAGCCTCGGTTGCCGGATTAAGCGACTCGAACACTGCGCCCGACTTCGCCGCAACCCATGTGCCGCCGACAAAATTATGTACAGCTTCAACCATGATTTAGATCCAGATCACCGGGACGGAAAGAAGTGCCCCAAGTATAGATTTCCCGTACTTTATTGTCAAGAATTTCACAATTTACGCCGGTTAAATTCGTTATTCATACAGTTGAACTCGCGCCCCGGTGCGATCAACTTGTGTTTGTTGTACCCGGCTGGCAATATCACGGTCATCATAAACCGCTTTCATCGCCACCGAACAGGCCAGCGCAATCGCATCGCTCTCGCAAACCGCACACAAAGTTGGCCCGGCACCGCTGATCACCAGCCCACATGCCCCCGCGCGTTTTGCTGCGGTGCGGACCTCCATCAGATACGGCATCAGGTGTGCCCGCGCTGGCTCGACGACGCAATCCGCTTCCATCGCCATTCCCATCGCCGCAATATCACCCCGGTAGAGGGCATCAACCAGCCGTGCCACCCCCCCGGTCTGCGCCACCATATCCCGCAGACTGATCGACTTGGGCAAGACAGCCCGCGCCTGCGCTGTCGGTACATCCACCGCGGGTGTCACGAGCGCCAGATAAAGTGCTTCGGGCACCGGCATATGATAAATCTGCGAAACATCCGTCCCGGTAATCAGCGTAATGCCACCCAACAGGCTTGGCCCCACGTTGTCGGCATGATAGCCGCTTACGCACGCCTCGCCTTCCATGCAGGCTGGCAGTAATGCTTCTTTCTTAAGGGGCGACCCGAACAGCGCATTCACCGCAACCGCTGCCGCAACCGCACTCGCCGCGCTGCTACCCAGACCACTATTGATCGGCAGGTCCTTATAAAGACGAATGCCAACACCCCGCTGCGCGCCAATCGTATCGAGCACCGCCTGTGCCGCAACTGACGCTGTGTTTTTATCCGCCTCGCGGGGCAGCCTGCCGCCATCCCCTTCGATAGACAGGATTCGTGCGCCTGGCTCATCGCGAAACTCGACTTCGACCCGATCGCCAGTACCCTGCACCGCCAGCCCAAGAATGTCGAAGCCAACACCAATATTGGCCACAGTCGCCGGTGCAAATGCTCTGGCAAAAGTCATGATCAGTGTTATCCTTATGATGGCATCTCAGCATACACATGGAGCACGCAATGCGGAGTATCTTACAATGTATGGATTGCGGTCGGCAATACCCGGTTGATCAGGTCGCATACACCTGTGAAGCGTGCGGCGGGCTGCTGGACGTGCTTCATGATATGGAGATGCTGAAACAGACCGTTTCACGCGCCACGTTTGATGATCGGCTGGGGGCGCTTCAGCCACCCTTTAACAGCGGTGTCTGGCGGTACAAGGAACTGGTCAACCCCGACATCGATATTGACCAGATCGTCAGCAAGCCCGAAGGCAACACCAACCTCTACCGCACACCCCGGCTGGCCGAGTGGGTCGGCCTGGAGACATTCTACCTCAAACATGAAGGGGAAAACCCCACCGGCTCATTTAAAGATCGCGGTATGACCGGGGGAGTCACCCAGGCGCAGCTGCTTGGTATGGACCGGGTCGCCTGCGCGTCAACCGGCAACACGTCGGCATCCCTCGCAGCCTACGCCGCCTATGCCGGGCTGGAGGGCATTGTCTTCTTTGAAAACAAGGAAATTGCGCTGGGCAAGCTTGCTCAGGCGATTGCCTACGGCGCGACCTGCATTCAGGTTTCGGCAGATTTTGACCGCAACCTTGAACTAGTCCGCACCATCAGCGAAGAACTGGGCATCTACGTGCTCAATTCCGTCAACCCGTTCCGGCTGGAAGGCCAGAAGACGATCATCATTGAAATGATCCAGCAGCTTGGCTGGCAGGTTCCGGACTGGATCGTTGTGCCCGGTGGCAACCTGGGCAACAGCTCTGCTTTTGGTAAAGGGCTGCACGAACTTTATGAACTGGGCCTCATTGACCGGATGCCCCGGCTCGCGATTATTCAGGCGCAAGGGGCCAATCCACTCTATCGCGCCTATAAGACCGGCTTCGAACAATATGAAGCCATTCACGCAGAAACCATCGCCTCCGCCATCAAAATCGGCAACCCTGTCAACTACCGTAAAGCCGTACGCACCATTCAATGGACAGATGGCGTCGTTGAGGAAGTCAGCGATCAGGAAATCATGGATGCCAAAGCCATGGTCGATGCTCAGGGCATCGGCTGCGAACCGGCCTCTGCCTGCTCGGTCGCGGGTGCGCGCAAGCTCGTTGATATGGGGATTATCCAACCACATGAAACCGTCGTCGGCATCCTGACCGGCCATGTGCTCAAAGACCCGGATGCAACCATTAATTATCACCGTAACAGCCTGAGCAATATTGAGGCGAATTACCCGAACATACTGCATCAGGCCGAACCTTCCATTGAGGAAATATCGCGCATTCTGGCAGGCGAACCAGTCCCTACAGGCGGATAATCCTTTACAGACTTCACAATATCGCCCAAAACCTAATGTTTCATGAATATTGCGTAATTGTTGCGGTGGGTGATTGACGCCGAATCAAGGTTATGCTATGTTAATTATGTGCTGCATATGCAGTCATCATTCAAATCATTTCAAGGAGCTATTATCATGCTGTACATGCCTCGTGAAGAAGGTCAGGGTCTGGTCGAATACGCGCTTATCCTCGTGCTGGTCGCCGTCGTGGTGATCGTTATCCTGGCGCTGCTTGGCCCGGCCATCGGCAACATCTTCTCCAATCTGGTCAACACCCTGTAATTCAACCCGAATTACAAGAAACGGGCGATCTCACAAAGGTCGCCCGTTTTTGTTTCCCTGCTGTTATTGATGACTGCCACCAGTCGCTTAAATTTTGGCCAGTGCCTGGTCCAAATCCTTAATCAGGTCGTCCGCGTCTTCGATGCCCACCGCATAGCGCACCAGGCCATCCTTAATGCCCATTTCCAACCGTTCTTCACTGGTTTTATCGAAATAGCTCATGATGGCTGGTTGTTCGACCAGGCTCTCGACCCCGCCCAGGCTGGCGGCAATGTACGGAATCTGCAAGCTGTCCACAAACTTGATCGTGGTTTCCATGTCGCCATCCACTTCAAAGCTGACCACCCCGCCATAGCCCTGCATCTGTGCCTTGGCGATGGCATGATCGGGATGCGAGGGCAGGCCCGGATACCAGACCCGGTCGATACGTGGGTGGCCCTCGAGGAACTCTGCCAGCGCCTGTGCCGTCTGGTTATGCTGGCGCACCCGAACGCCCAGCGTCTTGATGCCGCGTTCCAGCAGGAAGGCATTTTGCGGGTCGACCATGCCGCCCAATATGCCGCGCGCATCACGCAGGGCCGCCATCCGGTCTGCCTTCCCCACAATGACGCCAGCCAGCAGGTCATTATGGCCGGACAGGTATTTGGTCGCGCTGTGCAGGACAAAATCAATGCCCCAATCCAGCGGGCGCTGATTGATCGGCGTGGCAAACGTACTGTCGATCAACGTCCGCACCCGATATTTGCGCCCCAGCGCCGCGATACGTTCCAGATCAGCCACGCGCAGATAGGGGTTGGTCGGACTCTCGGAGATAATGAAGCGCGTCTTCTTGGGGATAATGGCGTTTTCCAATGCCTCGTAATCACCCATCGGCACGATGGATGTCTCGATACCAAAACGCTTGAGGAAGGTCTGGCAGAATTGACGCGTGCGGCGATAACAGTCATCCGTCATGATGATGTGCGCACCGGCTGGCAGCACAGACAGCAACACCGACGTAATCGCGTTCATGCCCGATGCGTAAATCAGCGCATCCTCACCATGATCCAACGCGGCCAGTTTTGACTCAACCGAATCAACCGTGGGGTTGCCATAACGCCCGTATTCCTCTCTTTCGGACCCACTGCCCCAGGTCTTGTCGTGCATGAAGTCGATCAAGTCCTGCGTCTTGGCAAAGGTATAGGTCGCCGTCTGGATAATCGGCGTGTTCAATGAATGAAAGGGTTTACTGCGCCGTGTTCCGGCATGTACCGCCTGTGTACTACCCCCGGGTTCAACTGACGCCGCCACTTCCCCAACCTGTTCTTCAAGCTTACCCACTGCTGCCATTCCTCTTTGCTCCTCCCAAATAAAAAACCCGGTGCGGCCCCGGGTTCTTCGTTCTTCTGCAACAAAAAAGACCTCGGCTGGAAGTCTTTTTTTGAGTTCGGTTGATGTTATTTCGCATCTGTGTCCGTTCTCATCTGTCAGAAATACCTGCTCTGACGGAGTTGGCACCTTCCCATGCTCGGGGGTTGCCGTGGTTTCGTAGGGCCGTTCCCTCCACCACTCTGGATGAAATATACAAACACTGTTAACCTGCGAATGTGGGTTGAATATAGCATATTTACCCGGCAGAAGCAAGCATTTGAATGGCATGGCCGAATGCGAGTATACTTAATATAGCTTAAGATAACAGAAGGTGTATGGAATTTGGGACCGGAACTTAATATCATGATTATGAGTGGGGTTGACGATGGATCATTAATGCGATGCAGCGCCGCACAAGGTGATGGTCATATCGAAGGCGACACCTGGATCATCGCCATTGGCCGCCACGACAGCAGCGATATCTGCCTGAATAACGACACCTACGTATCGCGCCATCATGCCCGGCTGCATTATCAGGGTCAGCAATTCTGGATTGAAGACCGGGACAGCACCAATGGCACCTATATCGAAGTCTCCACACATGAAGACGTACAGGTTATTGATCGAGTCTCATTACAGTATGGTCAGCTTTTTCGCGTAGGCCGCACCTGGCTGCGCGTGGAATCATTTGAGTAAGTCCATGCCCAACATTGAACTCAAAGAAATACTGATCAGCGCTCGACAGGAATCCCACCGGATGCGCCATTATTACATCGGTGTGGAGCATCTGTTTATCGCCTTGCTGGATATTCGCGGCGGACTGACCCGCAGCAGCCTTGAGGAACAGGGGCTGACCCCCGACTATGTCAGCGACGCGATCCGGCGCAAAATTGGCAAAGGCAGCCTGCGCCGCCTGTGGGCTGGCACCCCTTCGACGCCACGCGCCAACGTCATCCTGGATATTGCCAACGATCTGGCCCTGGAAGATGGCCGCAGCAATATCAACGAGCGCGATCTGCTGATGGCGATTATCGAAGAAGAAGACAATCTGCCCGCCCGCATCCTGAAAGCCCTGGGAGTGGATACGGCGCACATCCTGAATGCGGCCCGCACCCGCGCCATTAACCGCAGCGCCCAGCAAGTCTACGCAACCGTCGAGTTTGCACCCGGCTTCGACCAGACCGCCATTCTCAGCGACGAACACCTGCTGATTCTGCGACGCATGTTTTCCGGTCATGGCCGCATCCGGGTTGACAGTCATCTAACGGGCGGCTTTACCCGTGCGCTGGTACTGATCGTCACACCCATTCAGGCAGACGGGCAGGAAGATGCCGCCGTCGTCGTAAAAATCGACGATACTGATCATATCCTTGACGAAGCCCAGCGGTACGAGACACACGTGAAAGGGATTCTGCCGCCGCTGACAGCCCGGTTGGAGGAACGCCCGGTCGCACCAGAAATCTCGAACCTCGCCGGGTTGTATTACACGCTCGTCACCAAGCCGGGCCAGCGCCCACAGGACCTGCGCACCGCCGCGCAAGAAATGGGGACAGACCGCCTCGGTTACTGGCTGCGCCAGCAGTTATACGATCAGTTCGGTGACAAGTGGTGGAAACTGCGCCGTGCATTTCGCTTTCAGGTATGGACCGAATACGACTGGATGCTGCCCCCTGTGCTGACCTTGCAGTATCTGCCAGATGACGCAGCGACTGCCGACCATGTCATCCGCGTACCGATCAACCGCAGCCGGCTCCAGAAAGTGGAGCAGGGTCAAATTATTACGCTGGAAAACTTCACCGTTCAGCGCGTCTATCAGGACCGAAACAGCATCCAGGTGGCGACTGGCCGCGGCAACGAAGCCACCCGCCGCGCCTATCGCATTGATATCCACAATCTGGACCTGAAAGGTGAACTTCACTATCGTGGCGAGGTTATCGAAAGCATCAGCGGACGCGTGCGCAGCACACGGCACGACGCATTGATGAGCGCGGCAGACATACTTGAACCGCCGTTTGATCTGCATGCCACCCGGATTTTCGTCGAGCAGCCCAGGCCACTTGACCTGCCCAACCCGTTAATGGTTTATCAGGACCTGCTCTACAACCATGTCAACGGCTCAACCAGCAAGATTCACAGTGATCTGCATCTGGGCAATATTCTGATCGGGCCGAATGACACCGCATTTCTCATCGACTTTGAACACGCCCGCGAAGGTCATACCCTGTTCGACTGGGCCACACTGGAAATCAGCCTGCTCAACGAACTGGTGATGCCATTGGTTGGCAGCACATGGGACGACGCCTATGTCGTGCTGGAATACATTGTCGCCCTCAACGCGCAGAGGTCCCTGCCGCATACCAACAATGACATCACGCTGGCGTTCGCACCGCTGATTGCCCTGCGCGATATTGTGAAAGAATCGCTTGCCAACCCGAACAAGTGGGATGAATACTATATCGGGCTGGCACTATCGGCCCTGCGTGCGATGGGCTGGGGAACCCTGCACCTTGGTGGCCGCCGCCTGATGCTGCTCGTCGCCGCCTTAGCGATCAATGAACTCTATGCCGAGCCGGGCACATCAGGCAGCGATGAGGCCACCACGCCGGACGAATCCAACGAATTACCACCGCCCTAAATGTGCGACAGCACGGTGTCGGCAAATTCGTCCGTGCTGATATACGAACCACTCTTGGGCGCGATGTCCGCCGTGCGGGCGCCATCCGCCAGCGTCTGTTCCACGGCCTGCTCCACCGCCTGGGCTTCGTCTTCGAGTTGCAGGCTGTAGCGCAGCAGCAGCGCCGCGCTCAGGATCGTGCCGGTGGGGTTGGCTTTGCCCTGCCCGGCGATGTCCGGCGCAGACCCATGAATCGGCTCGTACAGGCCAAACGTGTCCGAACGTAACGAGGCCGACGGCAGCATCCCCAATGACCCGGCCAGCACGGACGCCTCATCGCTGAGAATGTCGCCAAACATATTGCCCGCTACAATCACGTCGAACGACGACGGACGCGTCAGCAGGTGCATGGTGGCTGCATCCACCAGCAGATGTTCCAGGGCCACATCGCTGTAGTCTTCATGGACTTCGACCACGGTCCGCCGCCACAGGCGCATCGCCGCCAGCACATTGGCCTTGTCAATCGACGTGACTTTTTTGCGCCGCCCCTGGGCAGCCCGGAAAGCGACATCGGCCACCCGCTTGACCTCATCCGTACTGTAGAGCATGGTGTCATAAGCGCTGTCACCGTCGCCCTGCTCTTGCCGTGAACCGAAGTAAATGCCCCCGGTCAGCTCGCGGACAAACAGCATATCAACGCCTTCCAGCAGTTCCCGGCGCAGCGGCGCGTGTTCTGCCAGTACCGGGTAGACCTTGACCGGACGCAGATTGGCGAACAACCCAAAGTGCCGCCGGATACCGAGCAGCCCCTGTTCCGGGCGAACCGGCGCAGTCGGGTTATCCCACTTCGGGCCACCAACCGCCCCCAGCAAGATCGCATCTGTTTGTTCCGCCTGACGCAGCGTTTCCTCCGGCAGCGGATTGCCCGTCTTGTCAATCGCAATGCCACCCATCAGGGCTTCTTCAAAGCTAAAGTTATGGCCGAACTTGGCGGCAACTTTTTCCAGCACCGCCACGGATTTGGCAATGACTTCCGGGCCAATGCCATCACCCGGCAAAACAAGAATTTTCGCATTCATATCAGATCATCCCCTTACAAGAAAAGGGTCGGGCAGCATGCACCCGACCCAGTCAAACATCGACATCTCACAAATCTACGTGGTAGGCTGTCGCTCGGTAAGCGGATTGCCCACGCACAGCCCATACTCGACACTGTCCACCAGCGCCAGCCAGCTTGCCTGAATAATATTCGTTCCAGCGCCCACCGTGCTCCAGCGCTGCGAACCGTTTTGCGTATCGATCAGCACGCGCGTGGTCGCTGCCGTGCCGTTCGAGCCGTCCAGAATACGGACCTTATAATCCGCCAGTTGGAAGTCCGCCAACTGCGGGTACAGCGGCACGAGTGCTTTACGCAGCGCCAGGTCCAGCGCGTTGACCGGGCCATTCCCTTCGGCAGCCGTGTGGATCACATCGCCATCCAGGTCAATCTTGACCATCGCTTCGGCCACGGTGCCGCGCCCGCGACGCTCCTCCACAATCGTCGTAAAGTCAATCAACGAAAACAGCGGCTTGTAACCCGGACGTGCCCGATACATACGGACCGCGACCGAGGCTTCGGCGCCTTCAAAGACAAAGCCCTGATTTTCCAGCAGCTTGATCTCTTCCAGCACCTGCACTGCTTCGTTAGAGCTGAGGTCCAGCCCCAGTTCTTCCGCCTTGCTCAACAGATTGCCACGCCCGGACAGGTCGGAAACCAGCACCCGCATCTCATTGCCGACAAGCGTCGGGTCGATATGCTGGTAACTGTCGACGTTCCGGCGCATCGCCGCAACATGAATGCCGCCCTTGTGGGCAAACGCACTCTTGCCGACATAGGCGTGATGATCATCCGGTGCCAGATTAGCAATTTCGGCCACAACGCGAGACAGCTTCGTCAGCGTACGCAGGTTCTCCGGTGGCACACAGTCGTATCCCATCTTCAGTTGCAGGTCCGGGATAATACTGCACAGGTTGGCGTTGCCGCAACGTTCGCCATAGCCATTGATCGTCCCCTGTACCTGCACCGCCCCGGCCTGCACTGCCGCCAGTGTGTTGGCAACAGCCAGTTCGCCATCGTTATGGGTGTGAATGCCCACCGACGTATCCGGGAAATTCTGGCGCACCATTTCAAAGAAGCGCGTCACTTCCCAGGGCATGGTGCCGCCGTTGGTGTCACACAGCACCACACAATCCGCGCCACCTTTGATCGCCGCCTCGACGGTGTCCATGCCATATTCCAGATCGAGCTTCAGACCATCGAAGAAGTGTTCCGCATCATAGATCACTTCCTTGCCCATCGCCTTGAAATAGCGCACCGTGTCCTCGATCATGCGCAGATTTTCCTGCGGAGTCGTTTGCAGCACGTCGGTCACATGCAGCATGGAGGTCTTGCCGACGATGGTCACGACAGGAGTCTGCGCGTCGACCAGCATCTGGATATTCGGGTCGTCTTCCGGGCGGCTGTCTTTGCGGCAGGTGTAGCTGAAAGCGGCAACTTTGGCGTGCTTCAGGTCCAGATCGCGCACCTGCTCAAAGTAGGTTGCGTCTTTCGGATTCGAACCGGGCCAGCCACCCTCGATATAAGCCACGCCCAGGTCGTCCAGCAGCTTCGTAATTCGCATCTTGTCGGCCACAGATAGCGAAATACCTTCGCGTTGGGTTCCATCGCGCAGCGTTGTATCGTAGATAGCGACTGTCCTCATGATTCTTTCCCTTTCAAAAACACAAAAGGGGTACATTTCGCTGTACCCCTCAACATACGCTTACGAACCGGCAAGTGTGTTTACCCGTGCCGGATTTACGGTTTCATAGTTGACGACGGCGTCCTCAAGGTTGAGCAGATACCCCAGTTGGTCGACCCCGTTGAGCAGGCAATGGCGCGAGAAGCTGTCGATCGGAAACTTGACACTACGGCCATCGGGCAGCGTCAGCATCTGCGATTCCAGATCCACCCTGACTTCCGTCGAGGCATCTTCTTCGGCCAGGCTGACGAGCTGCTGGTGCGTCTGTTCATCCACCACGATGGGCAGCAGGCCATTTTTCAGCGCGTTATTGCGAAAGATGTCGGCAAAGTAGGTGCTTATCACAGCCTTGAAACCGCCGCCCATCAATGCCCAGGGCGCGTGTTCGCGCGAGCTGCCACAGCCGAAGTTATTACCGCCGATCAACACAGAAGCGCCCTGATGATCCGGCTGGTTGAGCACGAAATCTGCTTTGGGGCTGCCGTCGCTTTCGTAACGCCAGTCCGAAAACAGCGCTTTGCCCAGACCATCCTTATCAGTCGTCTTGAGGAAACGCGCCGGGATAATCTGGTCGGTATCGATGTCGTTGATCGGTAAAGCCACAACCTTACCGGAAAAAGATTTGATCGGTTCCATTATGCAGGCTCCAGTATAAACTCGCGTGCATCGCTGATAACCCCATTGATCGCCGTGGCCGCCGCCGTCAGCGGGCTCGCCAGGAAGGTACGCCCGCCTTTGCCCTGCCGCCCTTCAAAGTTGCGATTGCTGGTGCTCACAGCATATTGCCCCGGCTGGAGCTGATCGCCGTTCATAGCGATACACATCGAGCAGCCTGCTTCGCGCCACTCTGCGCCCGCAGCTCTGAACACCTCGTCCAGCCCTTCGGCTTCGGCCTGCTGTTTCACCTGCTGCGAACCGGGGACGACCATCATGCGCACATTGTCCGCCACTTTGCGGCCATCAATGATTTTTGCGGCTTCGCGCAGATCCGAAATGCGTGAGTTGGTGCAGCTCCCCAGAAAGACCACATCGACCGACTTGCCCAATAGGTGTTCACCGGGCTGCAAATCCATGTAGCGCAGCGCTTTATCGAGCGCAACCTTGGCGGACGGGTCCTTGAGCGCATCCGGGTCGGGCACCGCATCGATAATGCGCATCCCCATACCAGGGTTCGTGCCATAAGTGATCATCGGGGTCAGCGTATCGGCATCGAGGATGATTTCGTTGTCGAAGGTCGCGCCCTCATCGGTTGGCAGCTGACGCCAGGCCGCCACCGCCCGATCCCAGTCTTCACCCTGTGGGGCATAGGGACGGCCCTTCATGTATTCAAATGTGGTTTCATCGGGGGCGATCATGCCGGCACGGGCACCGCCTTCGATGGACATATTGCAGATGGTCATGCGGCCATCCATGCTCAGTGCGCGGATCGCCTCGCCCATATATTCAAAGACGTAGCCGGTACCGCCGCCCACACCAATCTTGGCGATCACGGCCAGGATGATGTCCTTCGCGGTCACACCTGGTTGCAAGTGCCCGTTCACACGAATAGCCATCGTTTTGGGCTTGCTTTGCAGCAGTGTCTGCGAGGCCAGTACATGACCAACTTCGCTGGTACCAATGCCAAACGCCAGCGCGCCAAAAGCACCATGTGTGCTGGTGTGGCTGTCGCCGCATACAATCGTCATGCCCGGCTGCGTAAAGCCCTGCTCCGGCCCGATCACATGCACAATGCCCTGATTTTCGGTACCGAGATCGTACAGCGGGATACCAAAATCCGCACAGTTCTGGCGCATGGTATCCAGCTGCTTCGACGCCTGCATATCCAGCACCGGGATAATGCCCTCGGCATTACGCGGCGTGGTCGGCGTGCTGTGGTCCATCGTGCCCAGCGTCCGGTCTGGCCGCCGCACTTTCAGCCCGCGTTCGCGCAGCATGGAAAAAGCCTGCGGCGAAGTCACTTCATGCACCAGATGAAGGTCAATATACAGCACCGCCGGTGTGTCGTCCTGCTGCGGTCTGATGACGTGATTATCCCACACCTTTTCAAACAGCGTGCGGGGATTGCCGTTCGTTACACCCATTGAATCTATCCCTTAACTCATTACCTTATTTTCTGATCAGACATTCACCGTGGACACAGCGCCTTCCGGCGTATGACCACCCGCCCCGGTGATCGCAATCATGCGGTTCAACGCTGCCAGATACGCCCGGACACTGGCGACAATAATGTCGTCGTCTGCGCCATAACCGCCATAAGAGCGATTCTCGCCCTTGGTCGAAATACGCACCGTCACCTCGCCTACAGCATCAATACCTTCGGTCACGCTGTGCACGCTGTATTCCACCAGCGTTGCCGGGACATTCACCACCGAATCGACGGCGCGGAACGACGCGTCAACAGGCCCGGTCCCTACTGCCGCATGTATGATGCGCTGCCCCTCGGCGTTTTCCAGTTTGACCGTTGCTGTCGGCATCCCCATAGTGCCGGATGTAACCTGAATGTCAATCAGTTTGAAGAATTCATGCGGCCCCTGTACCTGATCCGTCACCAGCGCTTCCAGATCGGCATCTGTGACAGTCTTTTTGGCATCTGCCAGGTCCTTAAAGCGCTTGAAGACCTCTTGCAGTGCTTCATCGCTCACTTCGTACCCCAGCTCCAGCAGACGCGACCGCAGCGCGTGCCGCCCGCTGTGCTTGCCCAGCACCAGATCGCTGTGCGCCAGGCCTACATCTTCGGGGCGCATAATCTCGAACGTGCTGTGATGTTTCAGCACGCCGTCCTGATGAATACCGGCTTCATGCGCAAAGGCATTCTTGCCGACAATTGCTTTGTTAACCTGAACCGACAACCCGGTGTAGTTGCTCACCATGCGGCTGGTTTTCATGATCTCGCGCGCATTGATGTTGGTATCGACATCGTAGAACTGAGACCGTGTGCGAATCGCCATCGCGACTTCTTCCAGGCTGGTATTGCCCGCCCGTTCGCCGATGCCATTGATCGTGACCTCGACCTGGCGCGCACCCGCTGCCACACCGGCCAGCGTATTGGCTGTCGCCAGACCCAGATCGTTATGGCAGTGAACCGACCAGATGATCCCGCTGCCGGGGCCACCGCCGGGCGTCTCGGCGATCAGGGTCGAAATCGTGTCGTACCACTCCTGCGGCGTGACATAACCCACCGTGTCCGGGATATTGAGCGTGGTTGCGCCACATTCAATCGCCAGCGCGCACACCTTGATGAGAAACTCCATATCCGTACGGCCAGCATCCATCGGGCTGAATTCGACATCATCGCACAGGCTGCGCGCCAGTGTCACCGCTTTGCGAATCACATCCAGCGCCTGTTCCTGTGTCAGGCCGGTCTGGTACTTCAGATGAATATCCGAGGTGCCGAGGAAGGTATGAATGCGCGGTTTAGCCGCATCCTTCACCCCTTCCCAGCAGGCCAGAATATCGCCTTCGACGGCACGCGCCAACCCGCAGATTGTTGGGCCATCGGCAGTACCGACTTCACGGGCGATGCGCTGCACCGCGGCCAGATCGTCCGGCGATGCTGCCGGAAAGCCTGCTTCGATAATATCGACGCCCAGCCGCGAGAGCTGCCGCGCGATCTCCAGCTTTTCGGCGCTGCTCAGCGTGGCGCCCGGGCTTTGTTCGCCATCGCGCAGGGTGGTATCAAAGATTCGGACAATATTTTCGTTCGCTATGGTTGTCATTGGAGGTGATCCTTTCGTGATCTAAAATGCGTTCGGATGTCAAACTGGTAAGGTCAGCAAGGCCATCTTCCGACATAGGGATCACCTCCTTTCGCAACTACACCAGAGTCGTCGTCCATCGGGCTTAGGATTCCTGTTTAATTCGCTTGGCTTTCAGGAAAGTCATCATATCGCGCAGGTCAGCACCCACTGATTCGATCAGCAGGTCATGTTCCTGTTTACGCCGTGCTTTGAAGTTGGGCAGGCCCGTGTTGTTCTCTTCAACCCAGTTATTGGCAAACGTCCCGTTCTGGATATCGGACAGCACGCCTTGCAGGTCTTCCTTGACCAGCCCTTCGATACGGTCACCAATTTCGTAACCGCCATACTCAGCCGTGTCGCTCACGCTGTACCACATGTAGCTCAGGCCACCTTCGTACAGCAGGTCGACGATCAGCTTCAGTTCGTGCAGGCATTCAAAATAAGCCACTTCCGGCTGATAACCAGCTTTGACCAGCGTCTCGAAAGCCGCGCGGATCAGGGCTGTCACGCCACCACACAGGATCACCTGCTCGCCGAACAGATCGGTTTCGGTTTCTTCCTTAAAGGTGGTTTCGATCACACCGGCACGGGTGCAGCCAATCGCTTTGGCATAAGCCAGCGCAACTGCTTTGGCGTTGCCTGTCGCGTCCTGATGAACGGCAACCAGCCCTGGCGTGCCTGCGCCTTCGGTGAAGACCTCGCGCACACGATGGCCCGGCGCTTTCGGCGCAACCATCGCCACGTCCACCGAGTCCGGCGGGGTGATCTGGCCGAAATGAATGTTAAAGCCGTGCGCGAACATCAGCATACTGCCCGGCTTCAAATTCGATCCGATCGATTCGCCGTACACCTGCGCCTGCTTGGTATCCGGGATCACGACCATGACAATGTCAGCAGCTTTGGTCGCGTCGGCAACCGACATAACCGTCAGACCTTCGGCCTCGGCTTTGGCCCGGCTCTTGCTGCCTTCGTGCAGACCAATCACCACATTCACACCGCTGTCTTTGGCATTCAGCGCATGAGCATGTCCCTGGCTGCCATAACCGATGACCGCAATCGTCTTGCCATCAAGCAGCGAAAGGTCTGCATCTTTATCGTAGTACAGTGTTGCCATCCATATTTCTCCATTGATTAAGGGGTCACGCCCCACATAATAAACTATACGCCGAACCGCTGGTAGCCATTGGTCTTATGCTTGACCTGTACAGGCGGTTCGTATTCGCTGTCTTGAATGCGAATACCCCGACCCATCGCTACCACACCCGTCCGCACCATTTCAACGATGCCAATCGGACGCAGTTCCTCAATCAGCTTTTCCACGATGTCTTCCTGCGACGCAATTTCGACAATCGCCACTTCCGGGCCAATGTCGACAATGCGGGCCGGATAGCGTTCGCACAATTCCGTTACGGTGTTGCGCGAATCAGCGTCATCCGAGCGCACCTTGATCAGCGCCAGATCGCGGCTGACATGCGGTTCGTGCGAAATCGCCCGCACCTCAATCACATTCACCAGCTTAAGCAAGTTGGCCGCAATCAAGTTGACATTCGCCTGCTTGGCATCGACCACAATGGTCATGCGCGAAACCAGCGGGCGATGGGTACGCCCAACCGTCAGGCTGTCAATGTTGAAGCTGCGCCGCCGGAACAAGCTGGCAATGCGGTTCAGAACACCCGGCTTGTTTTCAACCAGCGCCACCAGGGTGTGTTTCTCTTTGGCTTGTGGTTGTTGACTTTCGTCGCTCATTTCTTTATCACCTCACCCGGTTTGGGTCGGCGCAGCATCGCATCCAGGTCGGCCCCTGCTGGCACCATCGGATACACCACGTCGTCTTTTTCAATCACGTATTCAATCAGGGTTGGGCCCTTCACGCTGCGCGCAAAGGCGACCGATTCTTCGATCTGGCTGCGGTCCGTCACACGCATGGTCGCGATGCCAAAGGCCTCTGCCAGCTTGCAGAAATCTGGGTTAAACATGGGCGTAGATTGGTAGCGTTCCTCGTAGAAGAACTCCTGCCACTGACGCACCATACCCAGAAATCCGTTGTTCAGGATCGCGATATTCACGTCGACATTTTCCTGTGCGGCGGTACCCAACTCGCACATGGTCATCTGAAAACCGCCATCACCCACAATCGCCCAGACTTCCTCGCTCGGCTGGCCGAATTTCGCGCCAATGGCTGCCGGCACGCCGAAACCCATTGTACCCAAACCACCGCTGGTGATCATGGTCGCCGGGCGCTGATGCGGATAATACTGCGCCTCCAGCATCTGGTGCTGCCCCACATCCGTCACCGTGATCGCCTCACCATCCGTAAAGCGCCACAGATCATTAATCACCTGCGCCCCAAGCAACCGGCTGCCGGTGTCGTGGTGCAGAATATCACGCTCGTCGGCATCTTCCTGCCAGTCACGGATACGCGCCAGCCAGTCCGGGTGCTGTTTCACTTCGACCTGCGGTAGCAGCTGAGCCAGCACGGTCCGCAGGTCACCCGCAATCCCGACATCAACCGGCACATTCTTGTTGATTTCCGACGGGTCAATATCGACATGGATCTTACGGGCATTGCGGGCATATGTTTTCAGGTTGCCGGTTACGCGGTCATCAAAACGCATCCCCAGGGCGATCAGCAGATCGGATTCCTGAATTGCATAATTGCAGGCCGCCGCGCCGTGCATACCCATCATACCCAGCACCAGCGGGTGTTTCTCCGACATCGCGCCTTTACCCAGCAGTGTCAACGCCACCGGGATACCACCCTTTTCGGAAAGCTCGCGCAGTTCCTGCATGGCCTGCGACATCATAATGCCATGCCCGGCCAGAATAATCGGACGCTTGGCCTGATTGATCAGTTCGAGCGCCGAGGCCACCTGATCGTCACTGGCTTTTTGGGCGGGTCTGTAACCCGGCAGGCGAATGATATCGCCCTCAGGATAGACGAACTCGGTCTTTTCGATCTGAACATCCTTTGGCACATCCACCAGCACTGGGCCGGGACGCCCAGACCGCGCAATATAAAAAGCCTCGCGGATGGTATAGGCCAGTTCGTCGATGTCGCTGACCAGATAGTTATGCTTGGTAACCGGCAGGGTTACCCCGGTCACATCGGTTTCCTGAAATGCGTCAGAGCCAATTGCCCCGCGTGCGACCTGCCCGGTAATGGCGACGATGGGTGAGGAATCCATCATTGCTGTTGCCAGCCCGGTAACCAGATTAGTGGCCCCTGGCCCGCTGGTGGCAATCGCAACACCGACTCTGCCCGTCGCCCGCGCATACCCATCGGCCATATGGGACGCCCCTTGCTCATGGCGTACCAGGACATGATGAAGCTGCGGATATTTGGTCATCGCGTCATAAGTTGGCAAGATGGCCCCGCCGGGATAGCCAAACATGACATCTACCCCTTCGCGGACCAAACACTCCATGATGATCTCGGCACCAGTCAGTTCCATAACAACAATCCCTTCTAATCCCCTGTTGAGGGTTCAGACTGTCTCACATAGGTGAGCCAGCCATAGCGATCCGGTTTCTGCCCGGAAGTAATTGCGAAAAACTCATCCTGCACCGCTTTGGTAATCGGCCCGCGTCCGCCTGCGCCCACGTTGAGGCGATCTACCGACCGAACCGGCGTAATCTCTGCCGCCGTACCTGTGAAGAAAATTTCGTCCGCGAGGTACAACATATCGCGGCTGATCGGTTCCGTGCGAATGGTATACCCGAGGTCGCGCAGAATAGTCAGCGCACAGTCGCGGGTGATGCCCAGCAGGATACTCGACGCGCTGCCGGGCGTATAAACCACGTCGTTGACCATCACAAATATGTTTTCGCCCGCACCTTCACTGACATAACCATAAATGTCCAGTGCCAGGCCTTCGTTAAAGCCGTTGTCGTGCGCTTCCATGCTGATGAACTGGCTGTTGACGTATTGCCCGCCGATTTTCGCCATCGACGACCCGGTATCCGGCGCCATCCGACGCCACGAACTGACCTGAACGTCAACCCCCTGCTCCAGCGCTTCCTGCCCCAGATAGGTGCCCCACTCCATCGTCATGATCATGGCGTTGACGGGGTTCTTGCGCCCTTCGAGACCCAGCGGTCCAGCGCCGCGGAAGATCAAGGGGCGGATATAACAGGCCTCATGCCCGTTGCGTTCCACCAGCTCGACCGTCACCCGATTGAGTTCATCTTCGCTGAACGGCATGTCGATGCGTGCCATGCGACAGGAGTTCGCCAACCGCCGGGTATGTTCACGCAGGCGGAAAACCGCTGGCCCCAACGGCGTGCTGTACGCACGTATACCTTCGAATACACTGGACCCATAGTGCAGCGCATGTGTGGTTACATGAACCGTCGCATCTTCCCATCGTACATAGTCGCCATCCATCCAGATCCATTCAGCAGGCATAAATCTCTCTCCCATTGTTAAAAAAGAAGCGCGCTTCCCCGATATTGTTTACGTGTGGAAAGCGCGCTGTCAGATGAACCAGATCTTGCGAATATGAACAGGCCGGGGCGGTTTGACGTGGCTGCCCTGTCTGCTGCTGGTTATTCATCTGAGTGCTTGCGCTGTATTCCACGTTTCGACCTGTCATACGAAATAAAAAAGCCCCCTGGCTTGGGGGCTTTGTTCCACACATTATAGACTGTCGCCGCCCAAGCCGTTATAACCCGCCAATAATCAGGACGAGTACGAGGACTACGACGATAAGGTTGATGGAAGTGGCGAACTGCTTCATGTTATTGACACAGATATCACAATTTCAACTTGTGTAAAGGTTAACCACCAAACCCAAAATAGTCAAGGGGTTGGTATGGGCTGGTGAAAATTCATACAAATTACATGCCAAAAATTGTATCACATGCACAACAGCCAATCACGCGCTGCGTGATTCCAGCCACTGCCGGGCCGCAGCGATCTGTTCTGCCACCGCGTCCGGTGCGGTGCCACCAGGGGCCCGTCGCCGCGCCACCGCCACATCAAAGTCGAAGACATCGGTGACATCGGCCTCAAACAGGCCCGAGAAGACTTGCATCTGCTCCAGGCTGATCTGCGACATTTTGATCTGATGCGTATCCGCATGACGCACCACCTCACCCACCACGTGATGTGCCTGCCGAAAAGGCAGCCCTTTGCGGACCAGATAATCGGCCAGCTCGGTGGCCAGTAATTCTTCATCCAGCGCGGCCCGCATCTTATCCGGGTTGACCTGCAAGGTCTTAATGATGGCGGTAATGACCGGCAGAATGACCTGAACAGTATCCACCGCGCCGAACAAGGCCTCCTTGTCTTCCTGAAGGTCCTTGTTGTAGGTGCTGGGCAGCCCCTTCAGCGTCGACAAAAACCCGGCCAAGTAGCCAATCAGGCGGCCTGTTTTGCCACGAGCCAGTTCCATCGGGTCGGCGTTGCGTTTCTGTGGCATCAGGCTCGAACCCGTACTGTACCGGTCGTTCAGCGTAATATACCCAAACAGCGGGTTGCTGTAGATGATGATGTCTTCCGCGAGGCGGCTGAGGTGCGTGCTCATGAGTGCCAGCATAAACAGGGTCTCCGCGACAAAATCCCGGTCGCTCACCCCATCGAGACTATTTTGACTATACGAATTTAGATTCAGTTCCTCAACCAGCTTCTGCCGGTTAATATCATAGGGTGTCCCGGAAAGCGCCCCGGAGCCAAGTGGCAGCACCGCCGTGCGCTCTCGCGTACCGTCCAATCGTTCCCGGTCACGTTTCAGCATCCAGAAGAAACTCATCAGCCAATGCGCCGCCGTAATCGGCTGCCCCGGTTGCAGATGTGTATAGCCGGGCATCACGGTTTTCAGATGAACAGCGGCCTGTTCGACCAGCGCCACCTGCAACGCCTCGATCAGACCATCCACCTGCTCAAGGGCAGCCAGAGTCCACAGGCGAAAATCCGTCGCCACCTGATCGTTGCGGCTGCGCCCGGTATGCAGCTTGCCCCCGACCGGCCCGACCAGATCGGTCAGACGGCGCTCCACCGCGGTATGAATATCCTCATCACCGACTTGCAGCACGAACGACCCCTCATCGAATTCGCGCCGGACCGCTTCCAGTCCGCCAATGATGGTTTCCGCTTCTTCCGCAGTGATGATGCCAGCATCGGCAATCGCCCCGGCGTAAGCCATGCTGCCCGCAATATCCTCGCGGTACATCCGTTTGTCGAAGCCGATGCTGTCGTTCAATGCCCGCAGGTCATCGTCGGAAGGTTCAGCAAACCGCCCACCCCATAAACCCATGCCATTTTCTCCAAGAGTCGTATTGATGCTGATGCAGAAGGGCACAGAGCGTGTCGCCCCTGTGCCCATGAGATTGTCTTGCGTTAATCAGTCGCGTTTGAACTTGCTGTAGTCCGGCTTGCGATAGCGGCTGGCCCCACCGCCATCAATCGACAGCAGCGCCTCAACCTTCATCGGCAGGCCAAAGAGGTTGATGAAGCCCTCGGCATCTTTCTGATCGTAGACATCTTCCTCACCAAAGGAAGCGTAATCCTCGCGGTACAGGCTGCTGGGGCTTTTGCGCCCGGCCACGATGATATTGCCCTTGTACAGTTTCATGCGCACCGTACCGGTGACATTCTCCTGCGTCACCTGAACAAACGCATCGAGGGCTTCACGCAGGCGTGTGTACCACATGCCGTTGTAAACCAGTTCCGCATACTTGACGGCGACAAAGTCCTTGTAGTGCATGGTGTGCTTGTCCAGCGTGATGCTTTCCAGCGCCTGATGCGCCTTCAGCAGCAGCGTACCCGCCGGGGTTTCGTACACACCGTGGCTCTTCATGCCGACCAGCCGGTTCTCGACAATATCGGCACGACCAATGGCGTGTTTGCCCGCGATTTTGTTCAGCAGGGTGAACAGCTCCACAGCGCCAAGCGTCTCGCCATTCACGCTGACCGGAACACCTTTTTCAAAGCCAATTTCGACGTATTCTGGCGTATCCGGAGCGTCTTCGGGACTCTTGGTAATCTTGTACATCCGCTCTTCCGGCTCGTTCCAGGGGTCTTCGAGCAGGCCGCCCTCGTGACTGAGGTGGAAGATATTGCGGTCGCGGCTGTAGATGTCTTTTTCGGTGTGCGACACCGGCACGTTAAACTCGGTGGCGTAGGCCAGCGCGTCTTCACGGCTGCGGATTTCCCACTCCCGCCACGGCGCAATGCGCTTGAGCTTTGGGTTCAGCGCAGTCACGGTCAATTCAAACCGCACCTGGTCGTTGCCCTTGCCGGTTGCCCCGTGCGCAATCGCGTCCGCGCCTTCCAGTTCGGCAATATCCACCAGATGCTTGGCGATGATCGGGCGCGCAAACGACGTACCGAGCAGATACTCGCGTTCGTACACGGCCCCGGCCTGCATCGTCGGGAAAACAAAGTCGGTCAGAAATTCTTCGCGCAGGTCGCGGATATACAGCTTGCTCGCGCCGGATTTCAGCGCTTTTTCTTCCAGCCCGTCGAGTTCCTCCTCCTGCCCCAGGTCGGCGCAGAAGCAGATGACTTCGCAGTCGCTGTAATTATTGCGCAGCCAGGGCACAATCACCGACGTGTCCAGCCCACCGCTGTAGGCCAGTACTACCTTTTTTACATCTGGACGATCTGCCATCGTTATTCCTCCGTTATGGCACAAAAAAACCCCGATCGGTTCGGGGTTCAAGGCTCAAAACATTGTCTGAAGCGGCTCGTTTACACGCCTAAACCACCGAATCCGTGATGCAGGTACGGCGACGGCGCTCGCGGCGGGTGAATGTGAACCATTTCGCAATCATAACCGCTGAGTTTACCCTGTGAATCCGGAATGTCAAGAGAATAGTTCAGCGATTAGAAGGGAAGATCGGTTGTATCGTTAGTAGGCAAATCATATTCCTTATACTCATCATTCTCAAGTTCACTTCTCAAGAAAGGAGTACCATCAAACAAGTATACTGCTGGATATTCTGGGTCGGTAAGATACTCAAGGTCTGCTGCAAATTTTCTTTGCCAATCATCAGGGTAATATCGAATAACATCAATCAATATTTCACAGAGATCCACATCATCATTTTCAATGCCGCTAGCAATCGCCTCAATAAAGCGATCTATTACATTGCAGGAGTTTAGGACGTTGGGCAACGTACGCATGAAATAACGTGCAACGTAGTGGCGATCATTAATATTTTCGCTCTCCAACTTTTGAACGAGGATGAGGCATACCTCTGACATCGAAGAAAAATGTGGAAGGAAGTCCCTCGCCCAAGCTCCGAGAACTCCTTCTTGGTTACAGCTACGACTATTCCGATAAACTTTACCGCGACTAATAGATTTTAGTAACTTATTCTCAATACGTATACGAGCAACTGGACTAATTTTTGACCACATTTCGGGAGGAAGCAATTGTAATGTATAGTGGATTTCCTTTTCAAACGATGTGGATTTCAACTCATCCGAAACTATAGCTAAGAAGTTTTCAATTTGTGTTTCTGAAAGATGTTGTAAAAGAGCTTGAATAGCATATGCAATAATTTTCCCATTACCCTCAAGCTTACGACGATAAATCTCAATTAGAGTATCAAAGCGTTTCCCCTTTGGAATTTCCTCAACCAGTAGTTCAGCATATTGTTCAGACTCTACAAAGTCAGGATCAAAAACTCTCTCGATAAATGATCCGATGGTATACGGCTCTTTCGATGTATCTAAGACATTGACGAGATAATTTATAAAGATGATGATGGCATCTGCTGTATCCCTATCATCTTTACTCTGTTCGTGGCTACGAGGGTTTCGAATAGCACGGTAAACGCCTCGCAGAATTTCCTCAAAACCTCTTTGTTCGCTTTTTTCAGTTTCAGTTTGCAGCCTATTGATGCGTAGGAGTGGTTCATCACCACCTAACGCTTGGCCTACTAATGCTGCCCCATCTGCATCAGATGCCACCTTTTCGCGGATAACATCGGTCAAATAGTGAACAGCATCCAATATAGCGTGACTGTAATTACCTGAACTATAAGTATTTGAAACTGCTGTCCACAGTTCAGCTTTGATGTGTGTTTGAAGATTCATTGTGCCAAAATTCACCGACTTGGGTAGTTTAATTATCTTAGCAGAGAGTCAGTTTTATGGGTAGGTGATAAGAACAAATATACTACTTAAATTAACAGTTAAGCTTATAACATGTTCATAATTGCTTCTTGAAAAATACGGTTGTGTCCCGGAGGAAAATCCGGCAGTTCGCCAAACACAGCGTAGCCCGACTTCAGGAGTCGATTTCAGCCAGCCCGGTCAGCGGTTTCCGCAAAAAGTAACGAGTATAGCCCGGTGGAAAATCCGGCAGTTCGCCAAAGACGGTGTAGCCTAGTTTCAGGTAAAAATCCAGCGCCTGAAAGCTGTGCGTGTCAACAAAGGCCGCATGACACCCCCTTCGCAGCCCTTCGAGTTCGGCAGCCCGCATCAGGTCGGTACCAAAATCCTGCCCGCGCAAATCCTCATGCACCCACAGAATGCTGATATACAGCCAGCCCCACCAGCTACCCCCCAACAGGCCACCCATCACAGTACCGTCATTGGCCCGGATCAGGATATGCAGCGCCTCATACTCACCGGATTTATCCATCTCAATGGCGTTGCGATTAAAGGCATCCAACCCGCTGCGAATGACGGCCAGGTCCTCCGCAGCGGGGTTCGCTTCCAGTGTAACGGTGTAACGTGGTTTGCCCATCCTCAACCCATATCCGGGATCATGGTGCGGTGACGTTCCACCAGCGCGTTCAGGTGGTAAATCAGCCGGTCCACATGCTCCTGGGTGCTGTGTTTGCCCAGCACAAAGCGCATCTGCCCCATCAGGTAATCCGGGTCGACACCCATCGCCACCAGCACGTGGCTCGGTTCCTGCTGACCGGTGGTACAGGCGCTGCCGCCGCTCGCCCCAATGCCGATTTCGCTCAGGTCAAGCAGGATTGAATCGCCGTTGAGCAGCCGCATGGTAAAGCTGGTGTGGCCTGCCAGCCGTTCCGTCGGGTGCCCGGTCAGGTTCGCTTCCGGGATGGTTTGCAGCAGCCGCGCAATCAGGTCATCGCGCAGCACCGTCAGCCGCTGGACGGTTTCCGCACGTTCCGCTTCCGCCAGCCGCAGAGCTTCGGCCATGCCGATAATCAGCGGAATGGGTTCTGTGCCGCTGCGTCGATGTGCCTGCTGACCACCACCCACGATCTGTGGCAATAACGGCACAGCCCGCCGCACATACAGCAGACCAATGCCTTTTGGCCCGTAGAACTTGTGCGCCGACAAACTCAGCAAATCGACGTTGAGCGCCTTTACATCCAGCGGCAGCAATCCAGCCGCCTGCACCGCGTCCGTATGGAATAGCACGCGCCGGTTTTTCTGCTTGATGGCCGCGCCAATCTCCCCAATCGGGTTGACCGTGCCGACTTCGTTATTGGCGTAAATCACGCTTACCAGCACGGTGTCATCGCGCATGGCGTCCACCACCTGCTGCGGCGTCACCCGGCCAAAGGCATCGACTGGCAGAAAGGTGACGTCGAAACCATTGGCTTCCAGTTCCTTCGCCACATCCAGCACCGCATGATGCTCGGCACTGGTGGTGATGATGTGCTGGCCGCGCCCGCGTGAGCGCATCGCGTTGGCGACACCCTTCAACGCCAGATTGTCCGACTCAGTGCCACCGCTGGTGAACACAATTTCTGACGGCCCGGAAGCCTGACAATTGAGCACCTCAGCGATGGTGTGCTGGGCCTGCTCCATCGCAGCCTGGGCCGTCTTGCCCACCTGATGCAGGCTTGAGGCATTGCCAAAAGTCTGTGTCCAGTGTGGCGTCATTGCCTCAACGACACGTGCATCAGTTGGAGTCGTCGCGCTGTGATCCAGATAGATAAATTCGCTCATTCTCTCACCCTCTCGCCTGAACCGCTTCTTCAACAGGCATGTCCATTTCGGCAGGCGCATCCGCCCGGTAATGGGCCCCCCGGCTGACTTTGTTCCGTAGGGCCGCGTGCGTCACGATGCGGGCGACCTGTACCGCATTGCGCAAGCCGATCAACTGGTCGTTCAGACGGCTGGAACGATAGAATGCCTCGATTTCGTGCCACAGGTGACGCAGTTCACGCTGCGCCCGCGACATGCGTTCTTCCGTGCGAACCAGCCCGACGTAATGCCACATCACGTTACGAATGGTCGTCATATCGCCTTCGATCAGTGCCGGGTCGGGGTCACTGTCGCCACGATACACCCAGCCCGGAACCCGCGCGTCATCAATCGGGTCGCGCGGCCTGTCCAGAATATCGAAGGCTGCCCGATCACCCCACACAAGGCCCTCCAGCAGACTGGTGCTTGCCAGCCGGTTCGCCCCATGCAGACCAGTGCAGCTCACCTCACCAATGGCGTACAGACCGTCAAAATCCGTCCGGCCCCATTCATCGACCAGCACACCACCGCACGAATAATGCGCCGCCGGAACGACCGGAATCGGTTCGCTGGTGATGTCGATGCCAAAGCGATGGCAGTTTTCCAAAATCTGGGGGAAGCGCTCGCGGATAAAAGCTGCCGGTTGTTTGCTGGCGATGTCCAGGTAGACATGCTCATAACCGTGTTCGAGCATCTCCATGTGAATGGCACGCGCCACCACGTCACGCGGAGCCAGGTCCTTCCATTCCGGTGAGTACCGGTGCATGAACGGTTCACCCTGTGGGGAGAGCAGCACACCGCCCTCGCCGCGCACGGCCTCGCTGATCAGCAGATTGGGAGCACCACGCACGCTCAATGTCGTGGGGTGAAACTGCACATACTCCATATTGAGGATGTGCACCCCGGCCCGCGCTGCCATCGCCAGACCATCGCCACGCGCGCCACGAGGGTTGCTGGTGTTGCGGAAAATCTGCCCCAGCCCGCCTGTTGCCAGCACAGTGTACCCGGCCAGAATGCGGATCACCTCGCCAGTTTCGCGGTCCAGCGCATATACGCCATGACAGGTATTGGCGTCGTAAATCGCCAACGGGTCCAGCGCGTGATGCGGGAAGGTAATCAGATCAACGGCGGTGTGCTGCGTGAGCAGATGGACATTGGGGCGAGTCGCCAGTGTTTCGAGCATTTTCTCGGCAATGGCCGAGCCGGTCATGTCGCCGACATGCACAATGCGGCGGGTGCTGTGGGCTGCTTCCAGACCATAGACCAGTTCGCCCTCAGCATCCCGGTCAAAGCGCACGCCACAGCGCTCCATCAGCACATCGCGCACCAGTCGTGGTCCCTCGTCGGCCAGCAGCCGCGCCGCTTTGGGCAGGCTCAAACCCGCCCCGGCATTGAGAATGTCCTCCACCAGCAGTTCCGGCGAGTCGTCCAGCCCGCGGGTCACGATGCCACCCTGCGCCCAGCCGGTATTGCTGTCATTGGCTTCGCGGGCGCGGGTAATCACCGTAATATCATGATTGGGGTCATCGCTCAGGCGCAGCGCTGCGGCGGCTCCGGCGATCCCACAGCCGACAATCAGTGTATGGGTTTGGATATATTTCATTTCAGCCTGCTTATTTGGGGATGGAGAGCATACGGTCCAGCGCCAGTTTCGCCTTCTGCTTGACGTCATCCGGGACGCTGACCTGATTAATTACGCGGCCTTCCACCAGATTTTCCAGCACGTTAGCCAGATCAAGTGGGCTGATACGGTACATGGTGCTGCACAGGCACGCAAACGGCGACAGAAGCTGGACCATCTTGTCAGGATACTGGTTCTTCAGGCGGTTGACCATGTGAATTTCGGTGCCAATTGCCCATTTGCTACCGGGTTCTGCGGCAGCAATCATCTTGCCGATATACGCTGTCGAACCGACGTAATCTGCCATATCGACCACTTCCATCATGCATTCGGGATGCACAATGATGTTGATGTCCGGGTGATGCTTGCGCCACAGATCGACATGTTCCGGGCGGAACTGCTGGTGCACGCTGCAATGCCCTTTCCACAGGATGATGCGGGCATTCAGGATTTGCTCGTCAGTCAGGCCACCGTAAGGCTGGAAGGGGTCCCACAACACCATCTGCTCCACCGGGATACCCATCGCCTTGCCCGTGTTGCGGCCCAGGTGCTGGTCCGGGAAGAAGAAGACCTTCTCGCGGCGGTCAAAGGCCCACTTCAACGCGCCTTCCGCGTTCGATGATGTACACACGGTACCGCCGTGTTCACCGACAAACGCCTTCAGGTTGGCGGCGCTGTTGATGTAGGTGATCGGCATAATCTGCTGTTCCGGGTCTGCCATCAGCACATCTTCGAGTTCCGCCCACGCCGTCAGCACCTGTTCCAGGTTGGCCATATCGGCCATACTGCAACCGGCCTTCATGTTGGGCAAAATCACGACCTGATCATCGCGCCCCAGAATATCCGCACTTTCCGCCATGAAGTGCACCCCGGCAAAGACGATGTATTTCGCCTTGACCTTCGCGCCTTCCTGGCTGAGCTGGTAACTATCGCCCGCAAAATCGGCAAACTGGACCACCTCGTCACGCTGGTAATGATGGCCGAGGATAACCACTTCATCGCCAAGTATCTCGCGCGCACGTTTGATGCGCTCGATGGCGGCTTCCTCCTGTTCGATCAATGTTGCTTCTGCTACCGCGTCCACCGGCACAGTCATATCTACTGCTGCCATTTATTCTTCTCCCGTTATTCGCATGGATAAGTCAAATGCCGGTGCGGAATGCGTCAGCGCGCCGACACTAATAAAGTTCACACCTGTTGCCGCCACAGCTGCCACACGCTCCAGCGACATATTGCCCGACGCCTCCAGCGGCACACGTCCCGCCGTGATCTCAACCGCCCGGCGCATGGTCGCTTCGTCCATGTTATCGAGCAGCACCTGATTCACCTCAAGCGGCAGGACTTCTTCCAGCTGAGTCAGGTTTTCGACTTCGACAATGATGGGCAGGTCCTTCGCATCCGGATAATCACGCACCATCTGGACCGCAGCCGTGATACCACCCGCTGCTGCGATGTGATTTTCCTTAATCATCACCGCGTCATACAGGCCTATCCGGTGATTTTGCCCGCCACCCATCCGCACCGCATATTTTTCCAGCAGCCGCCAGCCAGGCGTCGTCTTGCGGGTATCGAGAATAACCGCATTCGTGCCCCCGGTCGCATCAACAAACTGGCGAGTAAGTGTGGCAACACCACTGAGGCGCTGCAAAAAGTTCAGCGCGGTACGTTCGCCGGTCAGCAGCGACTGCGCACTCCCTTGCAGCGTACAGACCACGACTCCCCGCGCCACCCGGTCACCGTCAGCGACACATGGTTCCACCACCACGCGTGAATCAACCTGATTAAATACTGCATGCACCGCTGGCAACCCGGCGATCACGCCATCAGCCTTGGCCACGATCCGGGCATACATCACGCTTTCTGATGGCAGGATGGCGCGGCTTGTCACATCAGCCCGGTCGCCCAGGTCTTCTGCCAGCCCCATCTGCACCAGCACGTCGATTTGCTCTTCCAGCCTCACACGAACCCCTTAGTGTACTTTCTACACTATGTTCACCGATAAAGAGAGCGCGACATGCGCGCTTAACATTGAGTTCATATTATGCCTCAGATTGCCGGTTGTCAATATCCCTAAATACCGGTGGTTTTAAGCCAAAACATTAAGCAGGCGTTAAACGGCGCTGCGGCAGCCCCTGAAAGGCGACCATCACCACCAGCAGCATTAACAAACCAGCGACGACAAACACCCCCCGATACCCCAGAATAATCGCCAGCCCGGAACCCATCAGCGGGGCCAGCGCCCGCCCGCCGGCGACAATCGAGTTGTCGATGCCATAGACCGCCCCTTCCTCGCCGGGGTCCGTAAAATGCGCCAGCAGCGCACTCGGGGCCGCTACCAAACCGCCGCTGGCCGCACCGGTCAGCCCATACAGTACAATCAACTGCCACGTCTCCGTGACCAGCGCCTGCGGTATCAACAACAAACCCGCCGCCACCGCCGACACAATCACAATGCGGCGATGGCCGATACGGTCGCCCAGCCGCCCCAGATAAATGCCCGTCGCGGTTGCCGCTGCCGAGCTAATGCCAATCATCACGCCGGTAATCGTGCTGACACCGCTGGCTTCCAGCATCAATGTCTGAATGAACAACGGCGCAATCGGCACAATCATCGAGCGCATCAACGCTGTCAGGAAGCGCAGGCTGTACGTCACAATCACCCCTTTCATCGACAGCACATGACGCCATTCCGCAACAAAGGCTTTCCGCCCCAGTTTCTGATCATTGGCGGGCTGAAATTCTTCATCAATCCCAAAATGGATCAGGATGCCGCCAATACCCAGCAAGATTGCGGTGAAGATGTGCGGTATCGCATACCCATAGGCGTCCGCCAGCACCCCGCCGATCAGCGGTCCCATCGCCACCCCGCTCCACTGACCCACCTGAAGCAGGCCCATGGCATACCCCATGCGCTCACGCGGCGCAGTAGATGCCACCAGCGCATTGTTTGCCGACACAGTGCCGGTGATAAAACCCTGAATGGCCCGCAGCAGCACCAGCTGTTCCGCCGATGTCACAAAGGCCATCAGAAACAGTAGAAGCGTCCCGCCGAACATGGCCCGTTCGACCATCAGCTTGCGGCCATACTGATCGGCCAATGAGCCCCAGATCGGTGACGCAATCATCATGGTCAGCGCCTGAGCCGAGAAGACCATCCCGGCAAGAAAATCAATGCTGATGCCGGTGGTCGTGCCCAGAGCCTGGACGTAAAGCGGCAAAAAGGGGAAGATGAGCGAAAAGCCCATCGCAGAAATTAATTGTGCAAAGAAAGCGATATAGAGCGTACGCTTCCAGGTTCGGGGAGCGGCTTGAGACATATCAGTTGTTCAATCTGACCTCGTTCTTCATCTGAAACCCCACCCCGATTGCCTGCTGGTTTAAAGTTTGGACCGGATCACGTCAGCCAGACGGCGGATTCCTTCATCAATGCGATCCGGGTTGTAACGCGAGAAGCTCAGGCGCAGCGTATTCGGCCCGTGCCCCTGAATATGGAATGCCTCACCGGGTATAAAGGCGACGCCCTTTGGCAAAGCTGCCTGCAACAGGTCAACCGCGTTCAAGCCATCCGGCAGAGTCACCATGATAAAGAACCCACCCTTGGGCCGCGTCCACGTCACACCGTCGGGGAAATGACGCGCCATCGCGTCCATCATCGCGTCGCGGCGTTCGGCGTAGATCTGGCGCAGGTCCAAAATAAAGTCATCCAGAAAACCATCCTGCACCGCCTCGTACACGACAAATTGATCAAGAATGCTGGAGCACAGATTGGCGGCCTGTTTGAACTGCATCACTTTGGCGACAAAGGGCTTGTCCGCCACCAGCCATCCGACACGCAGCCCGGGTGACAGCACCTTCGAGAATGACCCGGCATAAATCACATGGCTGCCCATGCCGCCATCGCCCGTGCTGAGCGCATCCAGTTCCAGCAGCGTTGGAATACGCTCACCTTCATAGCGCAATTCGCCGTAGGGGTTATCTTCCACCACCGGCACATGATGGCGATGCAGTGCACTCAGCAGCGAACGGCGCTGAGCTTCACTTAACATCTCGCCAGTCGGGTTTTCAAAATCCGCCACGAAATACAGCAGCTTGGGTTTCGGCTGAAACACGCTTTCCAGATTGTCGCTTTCGCCGCTGCTAAAAATCGGCTCCCATTGCAGATTGTAGGATTTCCACGCCGATAGCGAACCAATGTAGGTTGGGTTACGCACCAGCACTTTATCACGGTCATTCAGCAGCACCCGCCCCACCAGATCAAGTCCCTGCTGCGAGCCGCTGGTAATGACCACATTGTCGGGATCAACCTTCATAAAATCGGTCGACATCCGCGCCGCAACAAATTCGCGCAGTTCAGTAATGCCCTGACCATTACCGTAATTCAGCGCTTCGCCACCGCGCTCCGCCAACACCGTATCTGTCGCCTGACGGATACGCTCGATCGGCAAGATCGCAGGATCAGGAATGCCACCAGCCAGCGAGATCATATCCGGGTTGGCCCCTGCCTGGAAAATCGCCGTCAGCCGGGAGGGCTGCAACTGGTTCGCCCGGTCAGAAAACAGGTTGTCCCATTCCATCCGTGTCTGTTCAACCTGATCGTTCATCAGCCGTGCACCGGCTGCGCAACGGCATCATGCAGCAACTGGCCCAGCCGCTGGATACCGGCCTCGATCATCTGGGGCCCGGCGTTGGAAAAGTTCAGGCGGAATGTGTTCTGGCCGCTGCCATCAATATGGAAATCGGCACCCGGCACAAAGGCCACTTTGCGCTTGACCGCTTCCACCAGCAGCGTTGTCGTATCGACCTGGGATGGTGCTGTCACCAGCAGGAATAATCCCCCGTCCGGCTTCGACCAGGTGACTTCCGGCGGAAAATAACGTTCCATCGCCGCCAGCATAATATCGCGCCGTTCGCGGTAAACCTCGCGCAGGTGCTGAACATGCTGGTCGAGGAAACCGTCGCGGGCAACTTCATAAGCAATGAATTGATCAAGCGTACTCGTGTGCAAGTCAGCAGACTGTTTGGCCTGCACCAGCTTGTCGATTACTGCCGCCGCCGCCACCAGAAAGCCGATCCGCAAACCGGGAGCCAGCACTTTGGACAACGTGCCCGCATAAATCACATGACCATCCGGCGTGTTGATCCCCAGATTTTTTGCATCCAGGCTCAGGATTGAAGGCTGTGGTTCGCCGCTATAACACAGCTCGCCATACGGGTTGTCCTCAATCAGCGGCACCTGATAACGCGCCAGCAGAGCGACCAGCCGTTCGCGCCGTTCGAGGCTCAGGGTGTTGCCGCCAGGGTTCTGGAAATTCGGGACGACATACAGCAGCTTGGGGTTCTGGCGCAGCAGCGGTTCGAGCGCGTCGACATCCATGCCTTCGGCATCCGTGGGCACAGGGGTATAGCGCAGGCCATAGGGCTTCCATGCCATAATCATGCCGAGGTAGGTCGGATTTTCGGCAATGACAAAATCGCCGTTGTCGATCAGCACCCGCCCGATCAGGTCCAATGCCTGCTGCGACCCGGTGGTGATGAGCACCTGATCCGGGTCAACCTGAATATGCTCGTTGCTGAGCCGTTCTGCGATCAGTTCGCGCAGTTCGGGCATGCCCTCGGTGGTGCTGTACTGCAAAGCAGCCTGCCCACGCTCCGACAGGGCCAAATCAGCGGCTTGCTTGACCCGCTCGACCGGGAAAAATTCCGGCGCAGGCAGCCCACCCGCAAAAGAAATGACGTCTGGCTGAGACGTCAGCTTAAGAATCTCACGAATTGTGGAGCGTTTCATTTGCGCGGTACGAGCCGCAAAGCGCTGATCCCATTGCATGGTGCTGTTCCATTCTGTCATAGCCACAGTGACATTATCGTTTCTACAGCAGAATATGCACCAACGCTAGAACCTTGTCAAACCAATCAGCTTTCGCGGGCCGGGCTGCGCATTTTTCCACCATCGCCTGCCCGCAGCCGCCGCCAGATCGACAGGCCACGCTCACGGCTTTCGGGAACCAGCAGCAAGGTCACCCCGAAACTCACCAGCACATTGGTCAGCAGAAAGAAAATCAGTTCCTCAACCGGCAGCACACCCGCCAGGTAAACCCCCAGCGACTGCGCCGGATCAATCGTCCACGTGCCGGAACCAATCGCCAGCGAATCCGCAAAAGACAGAAATAGCGTCGTCAGGCCGATATTCAGCAGCACCAGCCGGCGATGACGCCAGAGAATGTCCGCGCCATAAGCCAGTTGCAGCATCACCGGGGGCAACGCCCACACCAGTTCCAGCCCCAGGTAGGTACCCGGCTGCCAGCCACGCGCCAGAACGATAACCGATGCCAGCCACACCAGCCCAACGGCGCCAAGCACCACCGGGCGCACCCACGCTTTCAGTGGTTCATTGCTGGCGGGTAGATGCTGCGTCAGGTTCCACAGCAGCAGGCCTGTCAGCAGCGGTTGCAGCACAAAGAATGTGTATTCCTCAATCGGCACCCACCCCAGCGTGATGCCCGTCACCAGATTGATGTCGTACCACCAGACACCCGTTGCCACCAGATAATTATCCCAGGGTGTGGTATACACGAGCGCGATCAGGCTGTGGCCGAACAGCGCCGCTGCGACCGGCCACCCCCAGCGCAGGCCAGCTCCCGGCTGCCCCCGGCGCACATTCACCAGCGCCCAGATCAACAGCAAGCCAATCGGCAGCACCACAAAACGCAGCAGAAAACCAAAATAGGTCATGCTTCAGACTCCGGTTCAGCGCCAGTAACGGCGCGAAAAATCCTGCAAGATTATGGATGCCGCATTGCGCCCGGTTGCATGCATCGTCCCCTCGCCAATCAGGTACAGGTTCGCCACAGGGCCGCGAATACCGTTCATACTGTGCGCCAGACGCCGCATCAGCACTTGATCCACCAGCCTATCCAGGGGCGTCATGCTGTCATGCTGCAAACCGACCATCGCGTCTTGATCCGTTGGTGCGTCAAAAACCTTGTCGATGACCGCATGCTTCACATTAGGCGCATACTGACCCAGCACAGCCAGCATCTGCACAGCCATTTCGCCGGCGCCGGGCGAATGCTGATGCGAGTTCTGCTGACCCCACAGCGCCATTGTGTGCTTACCATCAGCCGCCACTGAAGACTCACCGGTTGAGTAGGGCATCACGGTCAGCCCCAGTTCCGGTGTAGACCGCCCATTGGCAGAATCAGCATATGCCCCGTCCAGATGGTCCAGCGGAGGACATATCAATTGCGGCGCCTTATGCTGTGGTCCGGGCGAACCATCAGCCGGTGACGGCAGTACGGTGTAATCCGGCAGTTCGTCCATCGTATAGTGGACCAACACCCCGCTGCCACGCGCGGTTGCTGAGTGAGGCAAACGTGGTCGGGGCGTTGCCAGAATTGCAACATCCAACAGGGAAAGGGTGTTTGGGGCATGCGCACTGGCAACGACGGCGCGCGCACTCAGGCGAGTACCTTCGCTGGTTTCCACACCAACCACACCCTTGTCCCGCGTCAGAATACTACGCACGGAACTATTCGTGTGGATATGCCCGCCGTAGTCCTCGATCATGCGCACCAATGCCTGCTTCATCATGCCGAAACCGCCTTGAGGAAGTTTCAGGCCATGCTCATGAAGCATGGGATAGGATAAAGCGAGCGACGCGGTCATGGGTGCGCTCGGTGGCACGCTAGATTGTGCGACCACCCCGCCGATCAACGCCTGTATTTGCGGGCTGCTGAATGTCTCGCGCAGCACCGAACCATAACTGCGCATCATGGCCGGCATCTTGCTCAACCATTGGAGCCGATCGTTGGCGCTGGTGGTCAGCAAATACTGCCCCAGCTCATACGGTGAAGGTGGGGCCACGAATGATTGACTGAGTTTGGCGGCAAACGACTGCCAGCGTTGGACAAAACGACGATAAGCCTGCGCATCCTGCGGCGAGACTTGAGTAATGCTGTCGCAGGTGCGGTCAAGGTCTTTCCAGATGAATACATGGCTGCCATCGGGGAATGGCGCGAAAAACAGCGGATCAAGGTCCACGTACTCCAGCCCGTAGCGCGTCAGTTCCAGATCATGCATGACGGACGTATGCTGGATCAGATTATGGGCTGAGCCACCCCCGTGTGAATCCATCTCGTCCGGCTGACCAACAGTCGCGGCCTGTTCGAGAACGCCAACGCGAAACCCCGCTTTGACCAGATACCCTGCACAGACCAGCGCCGCGTATCCACCGCCAACGATCAGAAAATCGTATTCGTACATGCACCCCTCATGCCAAATGCTGCGAACGCCACCAGATGCCGGGCAGCCGCACCAGTTTGCCACTCGTGCCCACCGATGCGCGCTGACTGAAGACATCGTAGTCAGCCGCTTCTATCTCATCCAGTATGGCAGAATATAAGTCTGCCGCACCCGCAATTGCAAATCGGCCATCGGGGTCCAGAAAGCGAATGCCATCATACGATTCGGCATACAGGGCGCGGTTGCGCTCGATCTGAAACGCCATGAACGCCCGCCACCGGTCGTCAACCACCCCTTCAGCGATATTTTGTTCCGTTAAATCAAAGGCGGCCAGTTCATCCTGTGGCAGGTAAACCCGGCCATTGCGCCAGTCCTCCGCCACGTCGCGCAGAATGTTGGTCATTTGCAGCGCGACCCCCAGTTTGACGGCCTGCGGCAGCGCCACATCACTCTTGAAGCCGATGATGTGCATCGCCATCAACCCAACCGTCGACGCCACCCCATAAGAATATTCCGCCAGATCGGCAAAGGTCGCATAGCGCTGCTGATCAAGATCACGCGCCACACCCTCGATCAACTGCGTAACGTACCCACGCGGAATGTGATAGCGATGAACGGTATCTGCCCAGGCCAGCGCAACCGGCATCCCGGCGGGGGGGTGCGAAACCATCACCGCTTGCTGCCAGTTCTCAAGTTGAACGCGCGCCAGGGCAGCGGAGTTGTTTTTGTCCACGATGTCATCAGTGATGCGGCAGAATGCGTATAATGCACGAACCGCCCGGCGTTTTTCCGGTGGCAGCAGGCCGGATGTCAGGTAAAACGTCCGGCTGTGATGTCGCGTGAGATCGGCACAATACCGATAGGCCGATTCCAGTGACCCATCATGTGCCATCAGGGCAGGATGAGGCATGGAACTTTCCAACGCCTCATAGGCCCAGGCAACCAACCGGTTCTCCCAGGTATGAAGTTGAATGGTCATAAAGCTGTTCCCCCAGCTTATGTTGTTGCGGGCATCACTGCCTGCTATGGTGGAGAGTATAAGAAGCACATATGAACGAGGGTACAGAACGACATTAGGGCATAATAAGCGATGATCGCTTCTGATGATGCCATGCTATAAATCGACCGTACGGTTCCCATCTGACGCAACCACATCGAGGATCGCTGTCGCCACATCATCCGGTTGGCGTGCGTCATCAGGAAGCTTGACAGGCACCTGATTCCAGAAGGGAGTTGCTACTGCGCCCGGTCGTACCCCGATTTATGCTTAATCCTTTGCTGGTTCAACCGCTTTATAGGCGGCCAGCGTCCGTTCGCGCGCTTCGCCATGATCGACAATGGGTGGCGGATAGCTGGATGGTGGTGTATCCATCTTCCAGGGGCGGTGAATGTATCGGTCTGGCAGGTCACCCAACTCCGGCACCCAGCGCCGGATATAGGCGCCAGAGGGGTCGAATTTGGCCGACTGAGTAACCGGGTTAAAAATGCGAAAGTACGGCTGGGCATCGGTCCCTGTGCCTGCGGTCCACTGCCAGCCGCCATTGTTGGCCGCCGGGTCACCATCAATCAGCCACTGCATGAAATGACGTTCTCCCTCACGCCAGTCAATCAGCAAATCCTTGGTCAAAAAACTGGCCACGATCATGCGCGCGCGATTGGGCAGCCAGCCAATCGTCTTTAGCTGGCGCATGGCCGCATCCACCACCGGATAGCCGGTTTGCCCTTCCTGCCAGGCTTTGAATTCATCCGGGGCATCTCGCCACTGCAGTGTGTCATACTGACGACGAAAGCTATAACGATCAACATGCGGGAAATGCGCCATGATGTGGATATAAAATTCACGCCAGATCAGTTCATTGATCCAGGTCTCAATCGAGCGGCGTTCTACGTTCTCGTTGGATAGTTCGTAGGCATCACGCGCCGCCCAGTACGCCTGCCGGGGCGATAGCAACCCAAGCCGCAGATAAGGCGACAAACACGAGGTATCGAAGTCCTGGAAAGGATCCGCACTCAGCAGGTTACGTTTGTCCTGATAAGACAGCACCGGACCCTCCATAAAAGTCCGCAAACGCTGCTGGGCTGCATCTTCACTGACCGGCGGCAAAGGCCCGTCCCAGGTGGTTTCCGGCCACCACGCGGGCGCACCCACCTCGTAGAATTGCCCGCGCTGACCTTCGACAATGCCGAGTTTTGCGATTGATTTCCACTGGCGCATGAAGGGGGAATAAACCACGTACGGATCACCGTCCGCCTTCATCACCGTGCCAGGGGGCAGCAGAACAACATCGTCAAAAGCGTGAACATCAATTTCGAGTAAATCTTTCAGTTCATCGTCGCGGCGGCAGGCAAATGGGGTATAATCACGATTAAAGTAAACAGCCCGCGCCTCAGTTGTTTCAATCACTTGCCGCAGAACGGCAGCCGGTTCACCCTGCCGGATCATCAGCCGTGTGCCATGTGCCTGCAACGCCTCATCCAGCGCGTGTAATCCCTCGATCAGAAATGACATCCTTGATGCACCAACGCGTGAGCTGGCCACCAGCGCAGGGTCCACAATGAATAAGGGCACCACTGGCGCGCTAGAATCCAGCGCCGCTTGCAGGCCGGTGTTATCACTCAGGCGCAGGTCGCGCCGAAACCAATGAATAACCGGTGCTTCAGTCATGATCGGGTCGCCTCCCTAAACGAATAAGTCTGTGCGGTACGCAGCGGCAGATGTCGTTGAACACCGGCTGCCACGCGTATCGCCCCAAGAGTCACCCCTGCTGTCGACTGACCGGGAAAAATCGAATCGCCAACCAGCCGCAGATTAGAGATGCCCGTCCGAGGCCCCCGCACACGAAATAACGAAGTAATGGGAAATCCACCGACCATTCCCTGGTAACGTCCGGTATAGAACTGATAGGTCACCGGCGAACCAGACAGCAGTAAATCAATACTCCGGGCAAACCCCGGTATCGCCCGTTCGATATTGTCCAGCAGCAGCGCGGTATATTCAGCCTTCCGCGCTTCATAGACAGACGAGTCTTGTGCGATTGCGTCCCACCATGGCTGGGTTCGGGTATGCGTGGTAATCGTCACCGCGCGATGGCCGTCCGGCGCACGCGACGTGTCCCACGCTGGCGACAATGACATGAACACGCTGTTGCCCTCGCCAAGCGGACCGTCCAGATGCGCAATCATCTGGTGATGATCTGCCGTGAGTTTGGGCAGCTGACCCGCACGCACCCCCACATGCAGCACAAAAGCACCCCACCCCGGTTGCAAGTGTGCGACTTCGCGTTGGAGACGTGTTGGACTGTCATCACCCAGAAGTTGATCGAGCGACCACGGAGTCAGATTGGCAATCACAAAATCCGCTGGCAGGCGCTGTTCAACCGGGCTGCGTCGTCCTTTGCGTACCCGCACACCGGTGACCTGTCCAGCTTCAACGTCAATACCGGTGACTCGTTGTCGATAGATAACTTGCCCGCCGAGGCTGTGAATCTTGTCGACCAGTACATCGGCAAGTCCACCCATCCCGCCTGCGACGTGATAAACCCCCTGCCGCGCCAGATCGAGCGCGGTCGCGCCCCACAACGCATTGACACGATCACTGGTGGTCTGTGCCGAAATGAGCAGTTGTGCATCGAGGAAGCGTCGAAAATTGCGGTGCTCATGCAGGCCAGATCGTTTGGCCCAGTCGGCAACGGTCTGGAAAGCATAGGGGATAACCCGCAAATCCTCCGGAAAGTGAGACAAGCCGACACGGATAAGCTGGCTGAACTCGGCAGCGTCACCGGGTGGCCAGGGCATACCGGCAGCCGCGAGCTTCCAACCCAATTCGGCTAACCTGTGCTGCTGCTGCCAGAAGTCAGGCGCGTCCGGGAAAGCTGCCAGCACCTCTTCATTATTCTGCGTCAGAGCGATTTGTTGTTCCGGCAGATGAACCACCCATGCAGGGTCGTGCTGGCGTACCGGCCATTCCAGGTCCAGCATCTGGCCGATGAGCGCGTGCGGGCCATTGGTATGAAAGCCACCAGCAACCGTTGCCCCGGCGTCAAACCGGTACCCCTGATGCAAGAAGGTCCCGGCAGAACCCCCGGCGTACGTGCCAGCTTCCAGCACAGTTACCTGATAGCCCGCCTGTGCCAGCAATGCCGCCGTTGTCAGGCCACCGATGCCGGCCCCAATGACCACCACACGTGACGAATTGTTCGTCCCCATCCCCTGTTATGTCCCCCGACGTTCAGAAACTTCTAAACGTTATGAACCTATCAGGCGAATATGAACTGGCGCTTAAAAACAGTGAAGTGGTTAATTATTGGCGCAAGGCGAGGCGGGTTCGCAAATGGCGGTAAACAAACAACAGGCGCAGCGGCAGACCGTCGAAGATGAGGCGTGACAGCAAACCCGCAGCGCCAGTTTTGTGCGCCAGGGTGATACGATCGGTCAGCTCTATCCCGCCCTCAACCTCTCGAAAGATGTGTTGGTGTTCCCAGTATGCCATGGGGCCAGCCAGCATACGGTCCACAAAGGATGTATCAGTCGGCCCTGGTTCATGGCGTGCCAGCCAGCGCACGGGCAGCGGACCAAACCACAATCTGAATTCGAGTTCACCGGCAGTCAGGGATGTTCGGTCATCACGCAGCACCTGCATGAACATCAGCGGTGGCGGTGGGGTCAGCCGCGCGAGGGCCTTGGGGTCTTCATGAAAAGCCAGCATAGCGGCCATCGTGGTCGCGATGATCGACCGGTGTTCAAAAATCTTATGCCCTTTGGGCGGCACAGTTGTGGACATAGCAAACACATTTCCCTACCGATGTAATGCAGGCCAGCGTAACCCATGTTCCTTAAGCGGGGTTTAGGTTTCCCTGAGCAGCAGATTGATCGCGCGCGTAAGACCCGGCCCCGATCAGGCAGACATCATCGCCCAGGTGGGCCAACCGCAGCAGGTCATCATGATAAAATGTCGGGTCAACCACATAAGCTTGCATAACCTGCCGCGCCGGGTTCAGGATCAGATCTTGTAGTCCCATGACGACGCTTCCGCCCAGCACAATCACTTCCGGGTTAATCATGTGCGCGACATTGATGAGGCCAATCCCCAGCCACCAGCCTGCTTCCTCAACAACTGACCGCGCCACTGCATCCCCTGCATGAGCGGCTTCACCCACCATCTGCCCGGTCAGCTCGGCTTGATCGCGCAACATGGAGACATCATCACACGCTGCCAGCTTCAACTTGGCCAGTCGCACAATCCCCGGGCCAGCCGCAAAATCCTGCAAGCTGTAAATCTTTCCATCCGGCCCGCGATATTTTGTATGCCCCGGCTCAATCGCCAGCCCATTCCTGCCGGTAAATAAACGGCCATCCACCACCAGGCCGCCGCCAATCCCGGTACTGATCGTCATATAAACTGCGGGGTTCGCGCCCTGTGCAGCCCCTTTATGATATTCTGCCAGCGCCCCGAGGTTGGCGTCATTCTCCATATACACCGGCACCCCATCGAACGCGGTACTGACGATCTGCGCCAGGGGTACATCGTGCCAGTGCGGAACGACCGCTGCATGACCGATCATGCCGGTATGGGCCATTGGACAGGGGGCGGAGATGCCAATCGCGTCCACTGCACCCGCATCCGGCCAGACTTGCTGCGCCACGCGGATGATGCGGTCAATCACATGCTGCTGCGGCTCATGGGCCATCGTGGGCATTTCGGCGCGTGCCAGCAGGTTTAGTTCCCGGTCAAAGTACGCCGCCCGTAACCGTGTACCACCAAAATCAATTGCGACAACAGCCATGTCATCAAACCTCAGCAGATAAAAAGAAGTCGATCATACAATATACTCAGTCAGCTGGCATTAGGAAAACAAAACGGCGCTACCCTTTTCAAGAGCACCGCCGCCTGTTATAAAAATTCGCTACTATCAGCCGAATCAGGAATAGGCATATCCGTACAGCAGCTCAAGGCTGTCCCGTTCAATCATGGTGGTAATGCCGGGCCGCACTGTTTCCAGGGTATCCAGCGCTTCATCCACGCTGCGAACCATGTCTTCGCGGTGTGACGGCGCCGCCATCATGCGAAATGTTTCATAATATTTGCTTGCCGACACCTTGTGACCGTATGAAACAGCGGCCCCAAAGTTATTATGGCGGGTCAAATCGGCCATCCGGCGCAGCGCACGCGGGTTCGTCATCAACCCATCCTGAGCATCGGTCAAGAAATAAATGGGTGAGGGTGCCTCATCCAGCAGCATTTCGATCAGGCTCAGCAGCGCATTTTCGGAAACGGTTGATGAATCGCGCAGCCAGCGGATAAAGATGAGTTCATCAGAGAGAGTGTGGAGTTCGAAATCCATCAGAAAAGACCTCATGACCATTACAGTAATTCGTAATTTCTGTAATTCATCATATAGCGTAATCTGACGCAATACTGTGAAAATGTTCCGAAAGTTTTGTGAAAAAGAAATTATTCCGGAGAAGCTGTAATATCGAATCAACGTGCAACTTTAACAGCCGATATACGTAAATATCATCGAAGTAACAGTTAATCAGGGGGTTTGAGTGATGACTCAGGCAAGTGGGCGCAACGCTGCCGCCATCGGCTTTATCGCGATGGGGGTAATTTTTCTGATCGGTCAGGTAACGGGCTTTAGCTTTTGGGGGTCTCTCTGGCCATTTTTCATCGTCCTGCCCGGTCTGGCATTTCTGTACGTCGCCATCAATGGGGATCGTAAGACTGCCGGGCTGGCTGTACCAGGAGCCATGGTCACCGGAACCGGATTGATCTTTGTATACCAGAATTTCACGGGCCATTGGGAAAGCTGGGCGTACGCCTGGGCGCTTTACCCGTTGTTTCTCGGCTTGGCGCTGGTCTTTATCGGACGCCGCACGGATAACGAAAGCACCGAACGCACAGGTGATGCTTTCGTCAAGTGGGGGCTGTTCGCCTTTATCGGCCTGTGGGCGATGTTCGAGCTGTTCATCTTTGGCAGCAACAATGCACTGATTTCAATGCTGATGCCCCTGGCGCTGATCGGCGCGGGGATTTACCTGCTCACAAGAGGTCGCGGTCAAACCAAGTTCAAGACGGTTTACAAAGCCAAGAACACCAATGGGCGCGAAACCCTGCAAGACAAGATCGACGCCGCATTAGCCGAAGACGACGACAACGTTATCATCTAGGCAGCCACCCTCAGAATGAAAAGAACCGGCCTGTATCACTGCAAGCCGGTTTTTCTTTTCTGTCACTCATATGAAGCCAGTATAATGGCGCGACCAAGAGGCAAGTCAGCCATTTTGAGGGAAACATGCGCCTACGAATCCTGCCAATTTTGTTGCTTCTGCTTCTGCTGACCATCCCCGCCCATGCGCAAGACAACCCAGGCAAACCCATGCAGCTGCCCGTCACAGCACCTGCCGGACCATCGACATGGCTGATAGGCCAGCCCTATGGCAACACCACAGGCGCATTTAATAATGGACCGGCCTGGTACAGTGCGGGTCAGGGACTGCACTTCGGCATTGATCTGTCGATGCCTTGCGGCACAGAGCTGGTCGCCGTCGCGGATGCGGAAGTCGCCTTTGTCGACGATATGGGCTTTGGTTCTGCCCCGCACAACCTTATCCTCCGGCACCCGGCACTTGGGCTGACATCCCTTTATGGCCATCTGCTGGAGACGCCGCCCCTGACGCCCGGTCAGTTTGTCGAGAAAGGCCAGTATGTCGGCCTGTCGGGCGACCCGGATGGACCAGACTGCGACTCGCGCCCACATCTGCATCTGGAAATTCGCTCTGCTGATTATCGCACGGCCCTCAACCCGGTCGATTACATCGATGCCCCCTGGCACATGCTGACAACCATCGGTTCATTCGGTTATCCATTGTTCCAGCAGGACATGAACAATGCCCGCCAGTGGATGCGGGTTGATGATCAGCCCGATGTCGCCTTCGGTGGACGTATTCTGAATAGTTACACCAGTACATGGCCACCACCGCGCGGTTTCGAGCCGCCGCCAAACCCACCGTTGGCACGCACCACTGCCCCGCTCGATGCTGAGACAGTGACATTTACAGCGCGCAAGCTCGCCTATGAAGGCTGCTGTTTCGGTTCATGGTGGAATCCGCTTGACCCTGAAAGGTTATTCATCGTTGATGGGGCGTCTGGTTCGCAGGCCGCCATTTTTGACTGGCAAATCACCAGCACGGAACCAGCAGACCTGGTCGGGCCGGGACCACGCCCTCTCACCTCGCCCGATGGCACGCTCGAAATACGCCTGCGTGATGAGCAGGTCATTATCCACCGCACCAGTGACGGTGCCGAGTGGAACGTTCAGACTCAGGGGGGTATCCCGGCCATCAGCGCGGACAACAACCGGCTGTTCTGGGAAACCCGGGCCACCGCTGTCGCGCCGGATCTCGCGCAGCCTGTTACCGAATTCTGGGTCAGCGATCTGTACGGGCAGGATGCGCGGCGGATACTGGCCCAGAGTGGCGGGTCTGCGCAATGGCTGGATGCACACCGTCTGCTCATCACGACGCCGCTGGCAAACCGGCAGACGATCCTGACGATCTTTGATACCCGGGACGACAGCAACTACACACTGGGCAGTTGGCCCTGGATGCGCGGGGTGGATATTTCCCCTGGCGGCGCGCGTCTGATGTTCTACATTACCCGCACGACAGAAATCCCGAATGGCGTCTACACGATTGAAACCCTGCAAGGTGCCCAGGCGCAGATGCTGGACTGGTTTGGCAGCTGGCGCTGGCGTGATGCCGACAGTGTCTACTACATTCCGTTCGACCCCACCACTGATCGTCAGTCCCTGATCTACTACGATATTGCTTCGGGCGCGAGCCGCACGTTGATTGATGGTGATAACGCTGCATTTACGGTCACAGGCAACGATTGGTCCGTGTCTGCGGATGGCAGGCGTATCGTCTTCATGAGTGCCGCAGACAACGCGCTGTGGCTTATTGAACAAAACCCCTAATCATTGGGTCTAGGCCATACGATTTGGGTCTGGAGCGCAACTTTAAAGGCGTAATCCCGTATACTGATAGTGAGTTCTTATTCCAAAATCAAGGAGATAGCTGTGAAGAAAGTTTACCTGATGATGACGTTGATTCTGGCGCTGCTGCTTGCCACCAGTGGCGCAGCACTGGCCCAGGAGCCATTCGTTTTCTGCGGTGATCTGTCTGAAGCGGATTGCACTCTGCTGCAGGAATCTCACGCGGCATCAATGGAGCTGCAATCCGGCACATCCACATTTGATGTGTCAATGGTGATCAGCAACATCCCGGATGCCCCCTTCAATACGCTTGATTTCCAGATCACTGGCGACGCGGCTTATGTCGTCGACCCGGCGCTTTTGGAAACCATGAAGGGGATGCAGGCGGACCCGATGGCGATGTTCAGCACCCCGGAAGGGATGACTGAGTGGTTTAACAGTGTCATCGGTGGTGTCGCGACGGACGCCAATCTGACACTGACTCTGCCGGCGGACCTGGTTGCCATGATGTCGACTGAAGAACAGCCCATCCCGGACACCCTGAGCCTGGGCCTGCGTCTGGTTGATGGCTTTGCTTACGTCAACCTGGATGAGATTGCGGCAGCCATGCCGGATGCGGATATGCCTCCCGGCTGGATTGGCATTGACCTCGCCACCCTGATGGAACGCGCAATGGAACAGCAGGGCGCAATGGGAGCGATGGGCGGCATGAACACCATGGATCCGGAAGTGATGCAATCCTATATGCAGATGTTTCAGGATCAGGAGTTCCTGACCCAGTTCATGAGTGCCGAGCGCGTTGCCGACACCGAGATCATGGGCCAGCCGGCGGCTGTGTTCGAGTACACCTTTGACTACAGCGCCCTGTTCCAGAGTGAGCAGTTCCGTGATCTGATGCGCGAGCAGATGGCCGCCATGGGCGAGATGATGGGCGAAGAAATGGACGAAGACGTCCAGGCCGAAATGGAAGAAGCCATGAGCATGATCGGCCCGATGTTCGACGCCATGAATCTGAGCATCCGGCAGGTCATTGGTCTTGAGGACAAGTACAGCCACGTGACCGAAGTTCACTTTGACTGGGACATGACCGCCTTTATGGAATCCGTTGAACCGGATGCCGAAGGCCCGGCCCCGAGCTTCACCTTCGATATCAGCGTCACCAGCTCGGACTTCAACAGTGCACCAGAAATTGTCGCGCCGGAAGATGTGACAATCTTCCCCATCGACATGATGATGCCTTCCAACGACATGTAATCTGTGTCATCACAAGCAGACACCTGCCAGCCAAACGCTGGTGGGTGTTTTTATTTTCCCGGTTGAATGCTTGCAACCATCCCCCGGCGGTGCGCTATAATAAATCAGTACCCATCAGAAAGGTTTAACTATGCTCAACGCTCAGGCAATTGCTGACGACGGTCAACTGCTTTCCGAAGAAACCATTCGCGCCACGCTTGAACAGGGCTTGCGTGGTCAGTTTACAGGCGCAAAACTGCTGGTGCTCATCCCGGATCACACCCGTACCATACCGCTTCCACAGCTTTTCCCCATGCTGGTGGACGCCCTGAGCGACGTCAAACAACTGGACTTTATGGTCGCCCTGGGCACGCACCCGCCCCTCAGCGAAGAATCACGCTGCAAACTGGTTGGCATTACGCTGGAAGAATGGCGCACCACCTATGCCCACGTCGGCATCCTCAACCATGAATGGGACAACCCGACCGCCCTGGCCGAAATTGGCATGATGACGGATGACCAGATTCGAGAGATCGCCGGTCCGGCCTGGCACCCTTCCCTCAGCGGTGACATTGCCGTCCAGATCAACCGGGCCGTGCTGGATTACGACCACATTCTGATCGTTGGCCCCAGCTTCCCACACGAAGTCGTGGGTATTTCTGGCGGCGCGAAATATTTGTTCCCCGGCATCTGCGGGCCAGACATGATCAACAAGTTCCACTGGCTGGGCGCGCTGATCACCACCATGAAAATTATCGGCGTCAAAGATACGCCGGTTCGCAACGTTATCCACGCCGCAACAAACTTTGTGCCAACCCCCATCAGCCTGCTGTCGCTGGTCGTCGTCGGCAACGGCCTGGCGGGTATGTTCATCGGCGACCATCTCGAAGCGTGGAGCGCAGCAGCGGACCTGTCGCGGCAGCATCACATTCGCTGGATCGACAAGCCTATGGAACAGGTACTGAGCTGGTGCCCGCCTATGTACGACGAACTGTGGACGGGCGGCAAGGCGATGTACAAGCTGGAACCCGCCGTCGCGGACGGTGGCGAACTCATCATCTACGCGCCGCACATGGATATTGTCAGCGTGACACACGGCAAACACATTTATGATCTCGGCTATCATGTGCTGCCCTACTTCCTCAAGCAGTGGGACAAATTCAAGGATCACCCCACCAGCGCCATCGCCCACAGCACCCACGTGAAAGGGATTGGCACCTTTGAGGATGGCATCGAAACGCCTCGTATCCAGGTCACACTGGCGTCGCGTATCCCGGAGGCAGATTGCAAAGTCCTTAATCTGGGCTACCGCAATCCAGATGACATCAACCCGGCGGACTGGGAAAACCGCGAAGATGACGGCATTCTCTTTGTGCCCAAAGCTGGCGAAACACTGTATCGCGTAAAAGCCTAGTCAAGCGGGAAGGTGACATTCTGCCTGACCAGGATGTGCCGGACATCGGTTCCCGGTTGAACCTGGCCCAACTATACTTCTTGAGGATAGGTCGATGGTTATCTGTTCTTAAAATCGTAGGCTTGCCAGCTTAACCAACATGTCTCCAGCAGTAAGGAGGACACATGAAACGCATCGCAGTATTAACCAGCGGCGGCGACGCCCCTGGCATGAACGCCGCTATCCGCGCGGTGGTCCGCACCGGCATCAGCAAAGGCTGGGAAGTCTTCGGCATTCGTCAGGGCTACGCCGGTTGCATGACCGGGGATATTATTCCACTAGGCGCACGCGACGTGGGCGGCATTATCCAGCAGGGTGGCACCATCCTCGGCAGTGCACGCTGCCCCGCATTCACCACCGAAGATGGCCGCCGGCAGGCCATCCGCGCCCTGCGCCAGCACAATATCGAAGGTCTGGTGGTTATCGGCGGCAACGGATCACAAACAGGGTCTTACGAACTGCACAAAATGGGGTTTCCGGTGGTCGGTGTCGCCTCCACCATCGATAACGACCTCTACGGCTCCGAGATTACGATCGGCGTCGATACCGCGCTGAATATCGCGCTCGAAGCGATTGACCGGCTCAAGGTCACCGCCTCGTCGCACCAGCGCGCCTTTCTCATCGAAGTCATGGGCCGCCACTGCGGTTATCTCGCCCTGATGGCTGGCATTGCCGGTGGTGCCGAAGCGATTGTTATCCCGGAAGCCGAGCTGCCCCCGGACAAAGTCGCCGATGAAATTCAGGAAGCCTACGAACGCGGCAAAAAACACGGCATCGTGGTCGTGGCCGAAGGCGCCCGCTATAACGCGGAAAAACTGGAAGCCTACTTCAAGGAAAATGAAGAACAGCTGGGCTTTGACCTGCGCGTCACCAAGCTGGGGCATGTTCAGCGCGGTGGCGAACCACTGGCATTCGACCGTATCCTCGCCACACGCATCGGCGCCGGGGCCGTACACGCCCTCGAACGCGGCGAAACGGGCAAACTGGCAGGCCTGAACAACGGCGACATCACCCTGACCCCGCTGGACGAAGTGGTCGCCAACAAGAAAAGCCTCAACCCGGAACTCATTGAACTGGCGGGCATTCTGGCGAAGTAACGCACTTTAACTCTAAACAACCTGTACAACCCGACGACCGCTACCCCTGGGTGGCGGCGTCTTCTTGTTGGGCAACGCGTCGTCCTTCGGCCACATCAACACGTGTCAACAGATAACCGCCAATGATGAAGAATGCCAGCAGCGCCAGAATCGCCGGACGGCTGCTGCCAAACAGCGTAACCGCCAGGGCAAAAATCAGCGGTCCCAGAAAAGCCGAGAATTTTTCCATCACCCCGAACAAGCCGAAGAACTCACCGCTTTTGGACGCCGGGGACATCGCGGCGTACAGACTGCGGCTGAGGGCCTGGCTGCCACCCTGCACCGTTGCCACCATCCACGCCAGAAACCAGAACTCGATGGTCGAATGCAGCACAAACCCCCAGATCGTAATGATGCTGTAGACACCCAGCGCCAGCAGAATACTGTTGCGTGTATCCATCCGACTGGCAAGGCGGGCAACCAGATGTTGGCCGATCAACCACGCAAAGAGGATACCGACCACCTGTAGCACAATGATCAGGCCCAGAATAAGCGGCAGGCTGCTGCTGCCAACCGGCGCCATCACCTCTAACTGAGCGATCGCAATCGGGCCGCTGCTGGCCGTTTCCGCACTCGCGGCTGGCATAACCATCAGCGAATGGATACCCGGTTCGTCCAGCGAGATGGTTTGGGCCAGCCCATAACGCGGGGCTTCGCTGTACGCATCCATGATCAGCGGCTCATCCGTATCTTTCGCCTGATAAAGCTCACCATCGACCAGCACCTGCCACGCGCCATAATCCGGCCCGGTTGCGTAAACAATGGTGACGTTCTGACCGTTGAAATACAGGCTCAGCTGCGCATCAGCAGAATCGCTGAGGGCATAAATCGCGTCGGACTCCATACCTAATTGTTCCGCCGGGATAAACTGCTGGCTCCAGGCGCCATCCAGCGTCAAACCGTCATCGCCAACGCTGTAAACCCCTGTACCCACAGCCTCACCCACCGCCTCAAAGGGAGGCAACAGCACCCCCGCCACATCACCGGGCAGCAGCCGTGCCCCGACAATCCCGGCTACCGGCAGAGCGAGTGTATTAAACAGAATAAAGGCCAGAAAGAAAGGGCGACGTGCACGTCCCTTGCCCGGCAGCCAGCCGAAAATCAGGCTGAAGGGGATGCCCACAAACTGGACCAGCAGCAGCGCCAGAATCAATTCCGTGGAGTCAAAGCCCAGTTCTGCGCCGTAAATGGCGGCGACGCCAATAATCGTGCCAATAGCATCGTTGTAGATCAGGAAGGCAATCAGGAACTTGAACAACTCACGATAGCGGCGAATGTCGCGCAGGGTTTCCCGGATGCGGGCGAAGCTGGCGCTCACCACAAGAACGCCCGCGCTCAGAACCGCCGCCGGAGGTTCCGGCACCCGCCGGAAGATGGGGATGGAGAACACAGCCCACCAGACCGCCACACTCAGAAACGAAAGCCTTGCCCCGTCTTCAAATCCCAGTTGAAAGATCATCACGACATTGATCGCCAGCAGCAGCCCACCGCCCAGATAGCCCATCGCGTAACCGCGCGTCGAAACAGCGTCCCGGTCGTCTTCACGGGCGACATGGGGCAGCAGCGCGTCGTAAAACGTGTTCGCGCCGGTGAAGCCAATGCGCGCCACAATCATGATGATCGACGCCAGCAGCCAATCACCCGAGCCAACGAAGACCAGCGCCGCTGTTCCCAAAACCCCGACGGTGACAAAGATCGACAGAAACCGCTTTTTGCCGCGCATCACATCGGACACCGTTCCCAGAATCGGCGACAGCACCGCCGTGATCAGCAGCGCAATGCTGAGGGTCAGGCTCCAGTTGGATGTGGCAATCGCTTCGCTCGGCAGCGTGGCCCCGGCCACCTGGCTGTAATAAATCGGCAGTACAGCCGCCAGGATCGTGGTCGCGAAGGCAGAATTTGCCCAGTCATACAGCGTCCAGGCACGGATTCGTCGCCGGTATTCGTGGTCATCAGTGGGATACGTCGCCATTCAGCCTCCGCAGCAGCAGTCGTACAAACCCGAAGTATACCTGTTGTATTTTATGCCAGCATTAAACCGGCGGCTGCGGACCCATGTAACGCGCACGAGGCCGGATCAGTTGATCCGATTCGTACTGCTCCAGAATATGACCGATCCACCCAACCGTGCGCCCCAGTGCAAACAGCGTTAACGGCGCACCGGCAGGCAGTTGCAACGTCTGCGCCAGCACCACCAGCGCAAAGTCGATATTTGGCGGCTGCCCGGTGAGCTGCATGACCTGTGCCTCGATCGCAGCGGCAAGCTGTACCGCATCCGATTCTGGGTGGTGGTTCATGACCGTATCCAGCAGCAGGCGTCCGCGCAGATCGCCATCGGCGTACAGGGGATGCCCAAAACCGGGCATGTATTCACCCCGTTTGATGCGGCTGACCAGCGCCTGCTGGACGTTACCCGGCGTGCCAATCTCCCGAAACAGCGCCGTCACCTGTTCCGTGTTGCCGCCATGTTTTGTCCCTTGCAGCGCCGCCATACCGGCAATCACCGCCGCATAGGGTGTGGAACTGGCAGAGGCCACACAGCGGGCCGTAAATGCGGAGACATTCAGTTCGTGGTCGGCACACAGCACCAGCGCCATGTTGAGCAGATAGGCCGCACGCGCATCATCTGGCCGCCACGCCTGCTGCAACAGCGAAGCAATCGATTCCTCGCCGACGGGCCGGTCTGCCGCGATCGCCGCCAAAAGGCGCAGAATACGTGCCCCTGCCTGCATTACACTGGCCGGGCGCAGGTCATAGGCCGCCAGATCATCGAGCGCAGCCAGCGGCAGCAGCACCTGAAACCGCTCAAAGGCACTCGCCCCGCCCAATTGCGACGCCATCGCCTGACAACGCGGCGGCAGCGACATGAGCGCATTTCGCAATCCGGTAATTTCGGCGTCTAGGTCCCCTGTCCACAGCAAAGCGGCGACCGCTTCAATCGCCTCTGATTGAGCCAGTTCGAGCGCATCCACCCCGCGATAGAATGGTCGACCATCCGCAATCAGAGTCAGGCCGGATTCCAGCAGCGGCGCCCCCCAGTGCAAAGCCGTTTCCGTCACCTTCTCCGGGTGCTGGCGCTGCGCCTGTCGTGCCTTCAGCCGTTCCACGTCCTCGCCATAGTAGCGACGGTTGCGGGTGCTGCCGCCGGCGGCTTCAGACCGCAGCAACCCCCGGCTGACATAGGCATAGACCGTCGCCACACTGATACCCAGCGCTTCGGCAACTTCCTGCGCGGTGAGATAGCGTTTCAATTTTGCCTCCATATATTGATTATCCAATCAATATTGACAATATTGATACACAAGTCTAGCATAATGTCAACTGTGGCGCATTTTCACAAACTGGCCGGAACATCGTTATACAGTCAAACAAGCACAGGCCAACCGGGAACAAGAATGTGAACTTACCACGATTTGAAACCTTGATCGAACGCCACCATGACGAAATCTATCGTTACCTGTGGCAGATGCTGCGTGATACGCATCTCGACGCGCAGGATTTCACGCAGGAAACATTCATGCGGGCCTATCAGGCCTACGGGCGATTGCGACCGGACAGTAACTGCCGGGCATGGCTGTATAAAATCGCAACCAATTGCGCCTATACCGCGCTCAGGCGCAGCCGCCGTGAGGTATCGCTTGATGACGACCTGCCCGCCGATGGTCTGCCACCGCCCGAAGAAGCGGTCGTACACAACCTTGTGCTCGAAGACATCCGGCAGTTCATCGACACCCTGCCGCTCAAACAGCGGGCCGCAGTCATCATGCGGCATATCGACGGATTTGAATACAACGAAATCGCGCAGACACTCGATTGCTCGGAAGAAGCTGCCCGTGCGCATGTCTCGCTGGCTGTTCGCAAGCTGCGCAAAGAACTTGATGGGCAGAGGAGGTAATCATGGCCGAGAACAATTTTCACCCGAACGAACCCACACAGGCCGCTGTCGAAGCATCGCGCAGCCGGGTCATGAACTGGTTTAGCAAAACCGCGACGCTGTTGCAATGGGCCACGATGGAATCACCGCTGGGGACCATCTACCTGGCGCGCAATAGTGCCGGGTTGTGCAGCCTGAACTTTGGCGTCAGCGAGGCGGAATTTCTTGGCGGCCTTGACCTGCGCGCCCGCACCGAAAACAATCCGGACGCCCTTGCGCTGGTGATTGCCCAGCTGCGGGAATATTTCGCCGGAACACGCAGCCGCTTCGACGTGCCCGTTGATCTCAGCCAGATGACGCCTTTCCAGCGCAATGTCCTGCACGCTGCCGAAGCGATCCCCGCCGGTAAAGTGCTGACCTACGGGCAGATCGCGCAGGACATTGGCAAGCCGCGTGCCAGCCGTGCGGTCGGGCAGGCGCTGGGCAGCAACCCGGTCCCGATCATTGTCCCCTGCCACCGGGTGGTCGGCAGTGATGGCAGCATGACCGGCTACAGCGGTGGCGGCGGCGTCGCCAGCAAAAAGTGGCTGCTGCACATGGAAGGCGCCCTGTAACACCGTATTTTATTCATCGCCGTGCGGGGGCATAGCGACTCACAGCCATGCCCCTGTATCACAAGGAGAAATATCATGACAACCGCAACACCCGATTTTGTGCCCGGCCTGCAAGGCGTGGTCGCTGCCGAAACCCGCCTCAGCAGTGTGGATGGACAGCTTGGCGAACTGATAATCGCCGGTTTTCCGCTGGAAGAAATCGCCGGGCGGGCCACCTTTGAGGAAATGGTCTACCTGCTGTGGTATGACGCCCTGCCCGACGCGCAGCAGCTTGCCGATTTTCAGCAGCGGCTGGGGGCCTACCGCGATCTGCCCGGCTACACGCTCGCTTTGCTGCGGGCAGCGGCGGAGCAGCAGGTCCCGGCAATGGATGCGCTGCGCATGGCTGCCAGCACCATCAGTCTGCGCACACCCGGCGAACCGGACGACGACCAACGCGACGCCCTCGCCCTGGTTGCCCGCTTTCCAACCATCGTTGCGGCCTACTGGCGCCTGCACAACGGTGAGGAGCCGGTCGCCCCACGCGCAGACCTGAGCCACACGGCCAACTACCTCTATATGCTCACCAGTGACGTGCCAACTGATGAGCAGGTGCGGGCCATGGAAACTTACCTGAACACCGTCATGGATCATGGTCTGAACGCCTCGACCTTCACGGCACGGGTGATTATCTCCACCGAATCGGACATGGTGTCTGCGGTTGTCGGTGCAGTCGGCGCGCTCAAGGGACCGCTGCATGGCGGCGCACCCGGCCCGGCGCTGGATATGGTCTTTGAAATTGGCGACGAATCACGCGCAGAAGCCTATCTGCGGGAAAAGCTCGAACGCGGCGACCGCCTCATGGGGTTCGGCCATCGGGTGTATAAAGTGCGCGACCCCAGGGCTGATATGCTGTCTCAGGCTGCCGAAAAACTTTACAGCGCCGATGGTGATTTACAACTGTATCAGCTTGCGAAATATGTCGAGGACATGGCAGTCACATTACTGGAAGAATACAAGCCGGGGCGCAAGCTGCAAACCAATGTCGAGTTTTATACGGCGCTGCTGCTGCATGGCCTCAACCTGCCGACGGATTTATTCAGCCCGACCTTTGCCATCAGCCGTGCCGCCGGGTGGATCGCCCACGCGTTTGAGCACCAGGCCACGGGCCGGCTCATCCGCCCGCAGTCTGTCTATACCGGCGAGCGCAATCGCCAGTGGGTGCCGCTGGAATCCAGAAAATAGACGACAGCCCGTCAGCAACCTATAATGGTGTTTTGGGATGGACTGCTGAGGAACGAATCCATGAGCCAGACGCGCAATGTCGCTATTCTGATCTTCGACGATGTGGAAGTGCTCGATTTTTGCGGCCCATTCGAGGTTTTTGGCGTCACCGGGGTTAACGATCCGGTCAAGCCATTTCATGTCTACACGGTGGCCGAAAAAGACGGCCCTGTCATTGCGCGCAACAACCTCAGCATCAACCCGAATCACACCATTCATGACGGCCCCAAACCGGATATTATTCTCGTTCCCGGCGGCATGGGCACCCGGCGCGAGATGCACAACCCGGTGCTGACCGAATGGATTCGCCAGCAAAATACACAAACCGAAATGACGCTCTCGGTCTGTACAGGCTCCTTGATGCTGGCCACTGCCGGGGTGATTGATGGCCTGTCCGCCACGACCCATCGGGGTGCGATTGATCTGTTGAAAGAAATTGCACCCCGCACGTCTGTTCAGGAAAATGTGCGCTATGTCGACAACGGCAGGGTTATTACCTCTGCGGGCATCTCCGCCGGAATCGATATGTCGCTGCATGTGGTCGCGCGCCTGCTGGGGCCAGCGGTGGCCGCGGCAACAGCCTACCATATGCAATACGATTACTGGCAACCCGCAGAGACGGAAGCACCTTAGAATCGGCAATCCAGAGGCCCAATTCGTGAATTCGGTTTACAAACAACCATTCGCAAATTATGTAGGGGCGTAGCGTGCTACGCCCGCTTCAGGGTATGGCTGCGCCCCAATGGTTGCATGTTTCGGGTTAAGACGCCTACTTCGCCGGCTGCCACTGCCGCACAAAGTCTGTCATCAGGCGTGCGCCAAAGCCGGTTGCGCCCTTGCCCGGCACATACGGGTTATCATTGCTGCCACCCAGGCTTTCGATCCCGGCCACCCCGGCAATATCGAGATGCGCCCATGCGGGATAATCGACAAAGTGCTGGAGAAAAGCCGCGGCAGTCGCCGCACCGCCATGACTGCCACCGCTGTTTTTGATGTCCGCAGTCTGCGATTCAATCGCCTTGTTATATTCCGGCCACAACGGCAGCGGCCAGATTTTTTCGCCTGTGCGCTGCGCCGCGCCCAGCAGCGAATCACGCAGTTGGTCATTGTTGCTGAACACACCCGCCGCCACCGTGCCTAATGCCACCACACAGGCCCCGGTCAGGGTAGCAATATCAACGACCGCCGCCGGTTTGTAACGCGAGGCGAATACCAGCGCATCCGCCAGCAGCAAGCGTCCTTCGGCATCGGTGCTGATAATCTCAATTGTCACGCCGTTGCTGGCTTTCAGCACATCCTGCGGGCGATAGGCATGGCCGCTAATCATGTTATCCGCCGCCGGAATAAGCCCGACGACGTGCAGCGGGACGTTCAATGCGCCGATGGCTTTCATCGCGCCGATCACCGCGCCGCCGCCGCCCATATCCGCTTTCATGCCTACCATGCCATCGCGTGTTTTCAGGCTGTAGCCACCGGTATCGAAGGTGACACCCTTACCCACTAGCACAATCGTATCCAGTTCAGATGCTTTGTCGGCATTGTGCTGCATGATAATAAAGCGCGGCGGTGTATCGCTGCCTTGTGCCACACCCAGCAGCGCACCCATACCCAGCGCTTCCATCTGCTTGCGTTCCAGCACCTCAACCTTGAGACCAACCGCCTGCCCGGCCTCGACCGCTGCCTGTGCCATGTACGCCGGGGTGCAGATGTTTGGCGGCAAATTCACCAGATCGCGGGACAATTTCACCCCGTCGGCGATAGCCATGCCCGCGGCAACACCCTGTTCCGCCGCTTCTGCATCAGCCTCGCCCACGATAATAGTCAATGTTTCTGGCAGAGCCGCCGCCGGGTCGCTTGTCTTTTGACCGTGATACTGATACAACCCAAGTGATGCCCCTTCAGCAATCGCCTCGGCAGATTGCGCCAGACCAATTTTTTCAGTCGTGTAGGGTGCAGTCGTGGCTGTTTTCGCTTTGAGGTCACGCGCTTTTTGCGCACCCAGCGCCGCCGCCCGGCGAAGGCCGTCAACGGTCAGCTCATCTGCTGCGCCTAACCCAACCACAATCACCCGCTGCGCCGGAACCACGCCACGCGGATACAGCACCGTTACCTGCCCGGTCTTGCCATCAAAGTCACCGGCATCAATGAGGTCTTGCAGCGCACCGTTTAGGCCAGTGTTGACGGCCAGTGCCGCCCCATCCAGTGCGACGCCGGAAAGCACATAAATAATCACTGCATCTGCTATCTGATCCACCAGACTGCCAGCCGCAACTTTAATGTCCATGTTTGCCGTCCTTCCTTGCGATTAAGAAAAGTGGGGCGATTTTACCGTGAATACCAGAAACCCAATGACACCATTGCGTTCAGGGTGGGAAAACACAACAACGCCGGGCGTCGGCGCTGTTGTGCAGGAGGAAAGATGATCATGGAGAAAACTTGTAGCAACTGTGCTGTTGCTATCTGATTTCATAGTACCGTTACTTTCTCGATCAAAGTATTAAGGTTTTTGACCCTGACAGCGTGTTACAAAATATTCATAAAAACACGATTTCAGCAATCAAAAAGCGGCTGGCTATGCTGCCAACCGCCTTATGGTTAAACCTCGAAACCGCTATTTCTTCTGGCGTGTATCAATATCGCCCTGGTAACTGATCGCTTCGCGGCCTTCTTCGCCGGTACTGATGCGAATGACATTTTCAACCGGGTAGATGAAGATCATTCCATCACCCTTTTCGCCGGTATGTGCCGCCCCTTTAATGGCGTCGATGGTCGCCGCCACATTTTCATCGCTCAGCACGATGCTGATCATCACACGGGGCAGCAGATCCACCACATACTTACCGGTACGCCACTGAAGCTGCATCCCGCTGCCCCGGCCCCGGCCTTTGACTTCAGTCACGGTCAGGCCGACGATACCAATGTCAGACAGCGCATTCTTCACGGCATGCAATTTTTCTGGCCGAACAATCGCCTCAATCTTCTTGGTCATCTCTCAAGTTCCCTCTCTCAATTCCGACTGGTCGGAACAGGTTCGCTGGGCGAATTGGTAAATTCAGGATACGCCACCATGCCATGCTCGAAAATATCCAGCCCGATCTCTTCGGCCTCTGCCGGGGCACGCAGGCCAACCGTGGCTTTCACGATGGTGAACATCACCGCAGATGAGATCAGCACGAATGCAGCCACCGCCACAATACCGATCACCTGCGTCACCAACTGGCTGGCACCACCGCCGTGCAGCAGACCTACATCCGCCGCAAAGATACCGACGGCCAGGGTACCCCACACGCCGCAGAAACCATGTACGGAAACCGCACCCACCACGTCGTCAATCTCAAAGCTTTCCAGCGCATTGACACCGATAAACATGATGATACCGCCAATGGCCCCAATGATAACCGCTTCTATCGGCGTCACAAAGGCACAGGGCGCAGTAATGGCGACCAGACCGGCCAGCGCACCATTCAGGCCCCAGGGGAGCTGTGGCTTACCGACGAAGAACCAGCCCATCATCAGTGCCGAGATGGCACCTGCCGCCGCCCCCAGGTTTGTCGTGACCGTAATCAGGGAGATAGCACCCGCATCGGCGTTCAGCTGACTGCCGGGATTAAAGCCAAACCAGCCCATCCACAGGATGAATGTACCCAGCGTTGCCAGTGTCATGCTGTGACCAGGCATCGGCACGCCATCCGGCCCAAACCGGTTGCGGCGTGGCCCCAGAATAATCGCCCCGACTAGGCCAACCCACGCGCCGGTTGAATGCACAACGGTTGAACCCGCAAAATCAAGGAACGGCGTATCCATCGTCGCCAGCCAGCCACCACCCCAGATCCAGTGACCCACAATTGGGTAAATAATGGCGGTAACAATGGCGCTGTAGATCAGATAGCCCCGGAACTCCGTACGTCCGGCCATGGCCCCGGAGGCAATTGTGGCGGCGGTTGCCGCAAAAGCGAACTGGAAGAAGAAGAAGGCATAGCCCGGAACCGTCAGGCCAGGGTAAACCTCTGGCAGTCCGTTGAGGAAAAACCACTCTGAACCGAAGAAGGCATTGCCGCTGCCAAACATCAGGCCAAAGCCAATCGCCCAATAGCCAATAGAACCCATAGCCAGATCGAACACATTCTTCATCAGAATGTTGACGACGTGTTTGGCCCCTACAAAACCTGCTTCGACGAGGGCAAAACCCGACTGCATGAAAAACACCAGAAACGCAGCGACAAGCATCCACACGGTATCCAGGTTACTTAGCTCTGGCTCCGCCTCAGCTGCCTCAGCCGCATCCGGGGTTGCTGCTGTTTCCTCGGTGGTGTCTACTGCCGCTTCGACAGTGGCTTCAGCAGTCGCTTCAGCACTGTCATCCTGAGCAAAAACTGCCCCGATTAACAGGTTTCCGGCAGCATAGGCCAGAATAAACAAAATGAGAAGTTTAAAGCCAATTCCTTTGGTGCGCATCACTCGCTCCTGTGGAGTGCAAATCCTGCCAACGCAAGCGATTATGTGACATTCCACCAAACAAGGCATTGGTGACAAGTGACAATTCCAGCCAACACTATCTGAACAATTGACTTATAAACGAGGGGAAAAGGCATTAAACGTGCGCGGCACGGACAAATTGCCCAACGGATTCGCACTTTTTATTGTTCGTATTTCCGAAGGCCAAATACGGAACTTGTGAGCTTTCCACAATAAGTTCGTGACGTTTTCAGACCTTCCGGATGAACCGGGGCACACATAATTGGAATAAAACACTAAAAAGGGCGCAGTCTGCGCCCTTCGATGATCTGTGACGTTAATGGGTTATGCCGGTTCTTCGACCAGCGCCCCGGCGGCCCACAGCAGACCGCGCGTAATCATATCCAGGATTTCCGGCGGCTCGATCACATCAACGTGATGGCCCAGCGAACAGTAAAACACCCGGCCCTTGCCATACATTTTTGTCCACACAACCGGCATCACCGTGCCATCCGAGAATATGGTGGTTGCCAGCACACGAATCGCCGGGTCGACATGCATATAGTATTGTTCGGACTTGATGTTCAGCGGGCCGCTGATTCCGGCAGTAATCGGGCTTGGCTCATCCGGGTTCATTTCGACCGTGTATTCCACACCGTCGTTACCAGGGTGCGCCACCCACTGTCCACCGCACATATACTGCCATTCCGTCGCCGTACGGAAGGCATCGCACATGCCGCCATGCACACCAGCGATGCCAACGCCGTGTTCTTTCACAGCTTTCAGCACCGGCTCAAGCTGCTCCTTCTCGATCTGCCCCATTGTCCAGACCGGGACAATTACATCAAACTGAGTCAGGTCATGGGTCTTAAAGGCGTCGAGGGTATCCGAAACGGTGACATCGACGCCGCGTGCTGTCAACGAGCCGTGCAGCAGGTTGGCCACACCCTCGGGTTCGTGCCCATCCCAGCCACCCCAAACAATTAGTGCTTTGGTCATTACAACTTCTCCTATGGATGCAACTACCTTAAATATCTTTGTCTGCAAATGTACGGATCAGGCTTTGCCCCGTCATTTCCGGTGGTTTTTCCAGCCCGATCAGGTCGAGCACGGTCGGCGCGACATCGGCCAGAATGCCATAATTGTGCAGCTCATAATAGCCTTCGCCGATGACAAACAATGAAACCGGGCCAACCGTATGATAAGTGTGCGGGTCGCCGGTTGCGAGGTCGATCATTCGCTCACAATTGCCATGATCGGCGGTGACAATGGCGACACCTCCTTTTTCCAGCACCTTTTCAACCAGCTGATTGGCGCAGGAATCAACGGTCTCAACGGCCTTGATCGCTGCTTCCAGCGAACCAGTGTGCCCGACCATATCTGGATTGGCAAAGTTAATCAGCATAAAGTCGTCGTCGTGGCTGTCCAAACGCTCCAGCGTCGCAGCCGTCAGTTCCGGTGCACTCATCTCCGGTTGCAAGTCGTACGTTGCCACTTTGGGCGAGGGTACAATCTTGCGATCTTCACCCGGCCAGGGCTCCTCAATCCGACCATTAAAGAAAAAAGTGACGTGCGGGTATTTCTCGGTTTCGGCTGAATGATACTGCTTCCGATCATGCTTGCTCAGCCACTCCGCCAGGGTATTTGCAGGGTTTTCCACCGGGAACAACACCGTAACCGGCAGCCCTTCCATATACTCTGTGAAGGTCACCGCGTCCAGGTCATCGATGTGTTCAAAATGCGAGGCCCCCTCGAAATCGTCAAGAACACACGCCTGCACAATCTGCCGCATCCGGTCTGCGCGGAAGTTATAAAAGATCACCGCATCACCCGGTTGGATCGCCAGACTGGCGTCGTCGCCCACCACCGTCGGCACAATGAATTCATCCGTCACATTGCTGTCGTACGACTGTTGGATGGCTTCCCTGGCGGTGGCCGCCTGTTGTTCTCCCTCGCGCTTGACCATCGCGTTATAGGCCTTCGCAGTGCGTTCCCAGCGTTTATCGCGGTCCATCGCGTAATAGCGTCCGCTGACCGTCGCAATGCGACCAGCGCCGATTTCATCAATCTTGTTTTCCAGATCGGCCAGAAACTCGATCCCGCTGTTGGGTGGTGTGTCCCGGCCATCCGTAATCACATGCACGACCGGGTTAACATCATGCTGGTGGGCAATGTCCAGCAGGGCGTACAAGTGGCTCGAATGGCTATGAACGCCACCGGTCCCCAGCAAGCCAATCAAATGGACGTTCTTGCCGGCGTCTCTGGCCTTTTCAATCGTGCCAATCAGGTCATCCTGTTCAGCCAGCGATCCATCCTTAATGGCAATATCAATGCGTGTAATATCCTGGTAGACGATGCGGCCTGCCCCCAGATTCAAATGCCCGACTTCGGAATTTCCCATCTGATCCGGCACAAGACCGACAAATTCGCCGGATGTCTGGACAATCGACCGCTCACGGGTACGCATCCAGCGATCAAAATTCGGGGTATTCGCCTGGACGACGGCATTCCCTGCTTCCATCTCCCGTATCCCCCAACCATCGAGGATAATCAGCATCACCGGTTTTTTTTGTGCCATGTTGGCTCCTGACTAAAGTTGACTGACGACACTGTCTCATTTGTAACACGCCCTACCCAAGCGTCAAGTGCCGCCTTGATGATCGGGTACAGCGGTGCTATACTGCTCTGGCTTTGACCAAGTTAAGGAGTTTGTGACCGGATGAATATTCAGTCGGCCCTGCAAATCGCTGCGATAATTGTGTCGGTGCTGCTGATTGTCCTGATTCTGCTGCAAGTTAAGGGCGGCGGTCTGGGCAGTTTGTTGGGTGGGGAATCCGGCCTGGGGATTGCACGAACCCGCCGAGGGCTGGAAAAAACCCTCTACCAGCTGACGATCGTGATGTCGATCGTTTTCCTCGCCATCTCCATTGTTGCCGTGATGGTATTGCAGTAACGCCACCTCCGTTCAGGTACTGAGGTTATATTGATGCTGCGTGGCTTTCGCTGGCAGCTTATCGCGCTTGTCGCGGCGGCTGTACTCTTTATTGTGGCGCTCGTTTCGCGAGGGACCAGTACGCCATCGGTTCCGGCCACCCCAACACCAGAAGTGGCGCTTTCGCCTCAACCGACCCTGCAACCCACCGTTACCCCGAATCCCGGCGTCCTGATTCAACCGGAGCCGGTAACCGGACAAATCGCGACTTTCCGCGAGGGTTTGATTGGCACGGTACGCAGGCTCAACCCGCTGCTGTCGAACCCGGCAGAACATGACATCACATCCCTGATTTTTGAGGGACTCACACGAAATAACCAATATGGCGAACCCGAACCCGCCCTGGCCGAAGATTGGGTGATTTCATCGGATGGGCTGGAGTATGTCGTCACGCTGCGCAGCGATGTGTTATGGCAGGACGGGGTGCCTTTTACTGCCGCCGATGTTGATCTCACGATGCGCCTGCTGCGTGCCCCGGATTTCCCTGGCGACCCCGAACTGGGTGCCTTCTGGCGCACGGTCGAGGCAGAAGTGCTGGGCGATCATCTGGTCCGTTTCCGCCTGACCCAGCCACTGGGCAGCTTTCTGGATAAACTGCGCATTGGTATTCTGCCCGCTCATGCTCTGGCGGGCATCAGCGCGGCCCAGCTTGCCAGCCATCCCTTCAACCTGTCGCCCATCGGCACCGGCCCATATCAACTCGAAGCCCTGAGCACCAATGGCGACGCTTTGGCACAAGTCGATCTGCGGGCCGCCCCGGTGTACCGGCAGCGACTCGAAGGTCAGTCCGGTTATGCCGTTGACCGTATGCAGTTCGCAATCTTCCCGACATTCGATGATGCTCTGGCCGCGCTCAACAATCGCGATCTGGATGGACTCGCCGCGCAGGATCATCATCAGCGGGGGACGTTGCTGGGTGCGGCGAACCCCAATCAGTACAATACACACACGGCTATTGAATCCACGCTGGGCGTGCTCATCTTCAACTGGCAGAATGACGATGCCCGCTATTTCCGCGAACAGCGCGTACGGTTGGCGCTGGAAACGGGGATTGACCGCACCTCATCAATCGAGCGTCATTTACTCAACCGAGCTGTCCGTGCCGACAGCCCCTTATGGCCCGGCTCCTGGGCCTATACGGCGGATCTGAAATGGCCGCCCAATGATCTGGAAACGGCTCGTTTTCTACTTGAAACCGCTAATCTGCGGCTTGATGCGCCAGCTGTCGAAGAAGCGACAGACTCCGAAGCCGAATCAACAGCGGAACCTACGGCGTCACCCTACCTGCTCAGCTTCAGTGTCCTGACGCCCGATGACCCGGCACTGGTCAACATGCTTCGGGAAGTCGCCGTACAGTGGTCACAGCTCAATCTGAACGTCACCATTGAGCCGGAAAACGCCGATGTCTATCAGGCACGGTTGGAAACCGGTGATTTTGAAATGGCACTGGTGGAGCTTTCGTTAGGGGACAGCGCCGACCCGGATGTCTATGCGTTCTGGCATCAGGGGCAGTACCCGGATGGCTTAAATTACAGCGGCGTGGATGACCCAACCATCAGCGAAATGCTGGAACGGGCCCGACGTGACCCCAGCGGAATCAACCGCGACATCCTGTACACCGAGTTTCAGGAAGACTTTGTCGAACGGGCAATCGCGATCCCGATGTATTACCCGCTGTTCACCTATGTCACGGCTATTGATGTGGATGGGGTGCAGCTTGGGTTCATTGGGTCGCCGGCAGACCGCTTCAAATCCATTCAGGATTGGGCGATCACCGGCGGTTAAAGCGCGCCCTCACGTTCGAGAATTTCGCGCAGCAGGTCCTTCCGTGCGCTGCCACCCAGGGTTTCCAGTTTACGCACCCCTAGTGGATCAATCTCATCCCGCAGTAACCGGACTTCCTCGGCAGTCGGCGGCGGCGTTTCATGCACATCCGGCGCAATCTCCAGCGTGAAGCCGGTCTTGGCCTGAACGCGCTCGATGCTCACACCGGGGTGATAGCTGATCAGCCGCATCCGCCCGTTGGCCCAGTCAAACTGCCCCAGGTCGCTAATCAGATAATTGACACCGTGCCCGCGCTTGCGCAGTGGGACGTGCCCCAGACCGCTGACAAAATCCACCTGCTCAACAAACGTGACCCGCGAGTGACGCGGCACATACAGGTATATATGGTCCGAATAGGTCGTTACATCCGGCATACCACCGGTTCCCGGCAGTCGCATGCGCGGGCGACGATAGTCCTTGCCGAACGCCACATTATTAAAATTCCCGCACGAATCGACCTGCGCCGGACGAAAGAACTCTTTGGGGTTATAGCCCGGCAGCAGATCCGCCGCAGCGGCAGCAAAACCGACGTGCATCAGCGCTTTCCCCAGCCACAGGTCCTCAATCCGCCCAACACCCAACGGCGCCCAGTCCTGACAAATGGCCTGTCCAATGGCGGATGCAAAGCGCACGTTCGGCGCGTGGGTACACTGCGCCAGAATAAGACCGGCGGTCACCAGCGGCGTATTGATGCCCTGTGCCAGCACCTCGCCATCGACCACCTGCCGCGCGATGCATACCGAAATTAATTCGTCGATTGTAAAGTCCGTCATAACTGCCCGATCAGTGCTTACTGAAGAATGCGTCAGTATACCACTATTCGTTTGCCATCCGCACGATGCGCGGCTCGAAACGGCCAACAATATCTACCAGATCTTCCTGCGCAGCCATCACCGAATCAATGGGCTTGTAAACCTGCGGCGATTCGTCCAGCCCGCCGCCGATCAGTATGACGTGGTGCTCTTTCAGGTAACGATCCCGCTGGGTTTTGGTGATGCTGCGCTTGGCTTCCTTGCGCCCCATCAGCCGCCCCGCGCCATGTGCAGCCGAATTGATCGAGGCGACATTGCCCTGCCCGCGCACCACATAACCCGGGTCCGCCATCGAACCGGGAATGATGCCGAGGACGTTTCGCCCGGCGGGTGTGGCGCCTTTTCGATGCACGATCACCTCTCGTTCGCCCTGCTGATACCCTGTCGGCGAGGCAATACGCTCCTTCCAGGCAAAATTGTGGTGATTTTCTACGACAGCAACCGGCTTCAGCTTCATCGCTTTGGCGATACGCTGATGAATGACTTCATGGTTGGCTGCCGCAAATCGCCCAGCAAGCTGCATCGCCAGCCAGTATTCTTCCCCCGCCTGTGAACCCAGTGCCAGCCACGCCAGATGCCTCACACTTTTATCGAGTTGCGGGTGTAAGTCCATTGCCAGTTTGGAATAGTGGTTGGCGATTTTGTACCCAACCCCGCGTGACCCGCTGTGAGACAACAACGCAAGATAGCGGCCTGCCTTCAGACCAAGCTGTTCATCGTCTTTTTCGAGCGTGAGCGCACCCCAGTTTGCAAAATGATTGCCGCCCCCGCTGGTACCAAGCTGGCGAAACGCCGTATCCTTCAGCGATGCGAGATATTTTGTCGCCTGCCAGTCGGGGTCATCCAGCACGTCATGATCAACCTGCTCTCTGGGGTCCCACTCGCCACCTTTACGCCCCACGCCAAACCGGGTCTGTTCCATCAGCGCCTTTTTGAACTGTTCCACGCGCTGACCGATCACGTTCGGGCTGTCCTGAAAAACGGATAGCCGCATCCGGCAGGCAATATCGACTCCAACGGCGTAAGGGATGACTACCCCGTCAGTTGCCAGCACGCCACCGATGGGAATGCCGTAGCCAATGTGGGCGTCCGGCATCAGCGCCCCCGCAACCGACACAGGCAGCCGCATTGCCTGGTCCATCTGGGCAATTGCTTCCGGGTCGATCTGTTCCTGCCCCCAGATCTGGTAATCCAGTGGTTCATTCCGCAATTTAGTCTGATCTGTCAAATAACACCTCAGTAAATAACAGTCCAATGTGGTTCATAATTTATCATAAAAGGTCAGCGCACAGAATTCAAGCAGAATTTGGCGGACAGGCCGGTGTTTACTGGCTAGCCAGGTTGCAATTATGTTAAAATGCGCGCATGTTCCATGATCCGCAGCCGTAAAGGAAACGGGTAATGTCCATCATTACAGTCCTGAAGCAAGCCGACATCTTCTATGAACTGAGCAACACACAGCTTGAGCTGGTGGCTTCAATCTGTGATGAACGGCATTATCAGGCCAGCGACATCGTCTTTGACGAAAATTCACCCGGCTCAGAGCTGTATATTATCGCCAGCGGCGAAATCGAAATTTTGCTAAACCCCGCCTTGTTGGGCAAAGAGACAAAGACCGGCCCGGTGGTCATCAGTACGCTGCGGCGCGGGCAGTCTTTTGGCGAAGTAGCACTCGTGGATGAAGGGTTACGATCCGCCGGTGCACGTGTCTCGCAAGCCGAAACGCGGTTGATTGTGATCCCGCGCGACAAACTCATGCTCCTGTGCGATACTTATCCACAGCTTGGGTATCGCTTGATGCGTAACCTGGCGGCTGATCTCGCCATGAAGATGCGCAGTACCGACCTGCTTGTGCGCGAGCAAATGACCTGGAGCCGCCCTGCCGGCGAATAACAAAGGCCCGCGTTACACAATCGATCTTTGAAGCGCGGTTTCCCGCTGAGTCGTCAACGGCAGCACAATCCTGAAACAACTGCCAGCTTCGAGCGTGCTTTCCACCTCGATCTTGCCGCCGTGCGATTCGACGATGCGTTTCGCAATTGCCAACCCCAAACCGGAGCGCCCCGTGCGGGTAGACCGGGCCTCATCTGCGCGGTAGAAGTATTCAAAAATATGCGGCAAATCATCATCAGCGATGCCCACGCCGTTGTCTCTGACTTCGATTCTGGCCTCATTGTCATACAAGGACGTCACGATGTCGATGTTGCCGTTGGGCGGGGTATAGTGCATGGCATTCTCGACAATACTTGCCAGTGCCTGCTGCACCTGCTCGTCATCAATCATCAGGATCGGGATATCTTCATCCGCTTTCAATCGAAGCTGGTGCTGTTTCTGCATGGCCACCGATTCGTACGCCGTCATAACCCCCAGGACCAGCACATTAATGTCCATAGGCTTTAGCGCAAGCGGTGTATCTTCTCGGCTCAGATACTCCATTCGCAGCAGATCATCCAGCATGTCGTCCATGCGGGACACCTGCGCACCAATTTTCTCGGCTTGTGCAAGACGGCGCTCGTCGTCGGTGACTTTGCCTAACAGGTACAGGCTGTTGTTGATAATCGACAGCGGTGTTCTGAAGTCATGCGAAATATCGCCGATGAACCGCTGGATCACCCGCAGCCGTTCCCGTTCCGCCTTCAATTCCAGTGTCTGCCGTTCCAGCAACTTGCGCTCGGTAATGTCCCGGCTGATGCCAACCAACCCTGTAATTTGACCATCACGCCCCTTGAGAGGCACTTTAGTTGTCAAAACGGTTTTCTGTTTACCCTTAGAGTCGATGGTGGTTCGTTCGAGGTTAAACAGCGGTTGCCCATTCTCGATCAATTCCAGGTCATCCGCATGAAATTGTTCAGCCAGTTCAGCCGGGAACATATCGAATGCTGTCCGGCCCACCAGCATATCGGTCTCCAGATTGACAGCTTTAGCATGCGCTTCATTGCTGATCACAAACCGACCGGCGGCGTCTTTAATGAAGATGTAGTCCGGCGTCGAGTCGATCAACGTGCGCAGCAAGTCGCGCTCGCCCGTCAGGGCTTCCTGCGCAGAAATATACTGAGTCATGTCGGTCAACGTGGTCACGACCGCGTAAGGCATGTCGCATGTTGGTTTCATCAGTGGGCGCGAGTTGATCAAAACCCAGCACACGGAGCCATCCGGTTTGCTGAAGCCCATAACCGTCTCAGCTGGAGCCAGCCCTGTGCGCAATACAATGGTGGGCGGTATATCGTTTTCGGAAACAGGACTGCCATCCTGATTGAAGATCTGCCAGTTTCGTAAATCATCCAGGCTTGAACCAATCATATGATCCGCCTTGATGCCCAGAATGCGCTCTGCACTCGCGTTGCAGGTCGTCACAATGCCATTGGAATCATGGACGATCACGCCTTCGGTCATCGTCGTAATGACCGAGCGATAGCGTTCTTCGCTATCCCGCAGGGCTTCTTCCATTTCAAACTGCCGCTGCTGATACATGAGCAGCCACCCCAGCAGCATAATCCCTGTCGGCACAATCGCAAAATAGGGCAGAACGACCGCGCGCGCCAGCACCGGCCCAGCCGCAGCGAGTATCAGTATCGAGATGGCCGTTGCGGTCAGTAGTCCAAGGATCAGCAAGCTGCGCATCGTCACCGGCGTACCATACCGAAGTCGCAGCAGGCGAAAGCCATAACCAAGCCCCGCCGCCGTCGCTATGCCTATAAGCCCGGCGACCACACCGCCGCCACCCATCGCCACGCGTAAACTACCCATGATGATACCGGCCAGCACAACCGGAATACCGCCACCGAAGGCACCTGCAATCGCTACGATCACGGACCGGCCATCAATCATAAAATCATCAGAAATACGGGTCGGTGACAGCATGATCAGCAGACCAAAAACGCCAAACACCACCCCCTGAAGCACTTGCTGCGATAGCGGTGGCAGTTGACGTAACCTTGGGCGGATAAATTCAAAAATAAATGCAATCGCCAGCAGCAGCGATATGTTCTTAGCAAGGTTGATGAAAAGCTCGAGTGAATTCACGGATACGCCCTTTAACACCTTTAATGAATAAGGTGTGTGTTTCCTTATAACTCTATCTTAACGCTAAAACGATGTTTTTTCTGAATATCAAGACCAAATTCACGAAAAATTGAACACAATATCATAGATTACAATCGCGATAGGACACGTTATAATGCGTTTATGAAAGCTCAGATTCTCCGCCAACCGGCTTCTATCGAGGCCAATCCGCTTCATCTGCAAGACGTCCCCCAACCTGTGCTTCGGCCAGGTCACATCCTCATTCAAGTCAGCGTCTGTGGGGTGTGCCATACCGATCTGCATCTGGTCGAAGGTGAACTACCCAACCCGAAACTACCCATCATCCCCGGCCATGAAGTGGTCGGTCAGGTCGTCGAAAATGGCGACCACACCAGCCGTTTTCAGGTGGGTGACAGGGTCGGCGTACCGTGGCTGCATGAAAGCTGTCAGGGTTGTGCCTATTGTGAGATGGGGCGGGAAAACCTGTGCGATGATGCAGATTTCACTGGCTACACGGTCAACGGTGGTTATGCCGAATATATCACTGTGCCCGAAGCTTATGCCGTCCCCATTCCGGATCATTTCGCGGATGAAGAAGCCGCCCCTCTGTTGTGCGCAGGCATCGTCGGCTACCGGTCGCTGCGGCTTTCGGACTTGCAGCCCGGTGAACGGCTGGGGATTTACGGGTTCGGGGCCAGTGGTCACATCTGCCTGCAAGTAGCCCAACACTGGGGTTGTGAGGTTTATGTGTTTATACGTGGCGAGGCGCATAAACGTCACGCGCATTATCTGGGGGCAGCCTGGGTCGGTGAAGCACAGGACGAACCGCCCCAACCCCTTGATCGGTCCATCATCTTTGCGCCGGCAGGTTGGATCGTGCCGCTGGCGCTGGGTCATTTGCGCAAAGCGGGTACACTGTGCATCAATGCTATCCACATGAGCGACATCCCCCAGATGCCCTATCACCTGCTGTGGAATGAACGCACCATCCGCACCGTTGCCAACGCCACCCGCCGTGATGCCGAGGCATTTATGCCGCTGGCCGCCGAGATTCCTGTACATACCGACACCGAAGTCTTCGACCTTGATGCCGCCAATCACGTTCTCCAAAAGATGAAACGCAGCGACATCAACGGCGCGGCGGTGCTGAAAATCCGGTAAATAAAAAGGACTGCCAGCTATCCGGCAGTCCTCTGATTAATCTGATAAGTGATGGCTAGGCCTTAACCAGCCTCACAAATTTGCGCTTGCCGACCTGCAACACCGCAGGCAGCATATCCAGCGTGACGGTGGCCTGAGCATCCGTTACCGGTTCTTCATTGAGGCGAATGCCATTCCCCTGCATCAACCGTTTGGCTTCACCGCCGCTGCTGACCATTTCCAGCCGCCGCAGAATGTCGATAACCCGTTCTTCTGCTGCCAATGGTTCTTCAGCGATGTCATCCGGAATACCGCTGCCGCTGCGGAACACCTCATCCCAGCGTTTCTGGGCCGCTTCCGCATCCGCCGGGCTGTGGAAGATGCTCACAATTTCGCGGGCAAGCGCCATCTTCACTTCGTTGGGGTGCAGCTCACCCGAAGCCAGGCCGGTTTCCAATCCCTCAACCTGTGCTGGCGACCAGCCCAGAATCAGCTTGTGGTAAATGGGCATAGCCTTGTCCGGCACACTCATCACCTTGCCATACATGTCCCAGGGTTCAGCCAGCAGCGGAATATGGTTGCCGAGGCTCTTGCTCATCTTGATCTCGCCATCCGTACCCGGCAGGCTTTCGCCCATAATGATGGCGATTTGCGGCTTCTGGCCCATGCCCTGCTGCAACTTGCGCCCGGCAATCAGGATGTTGAACAACTGGTCCTGCCCACCGACCTGAACATCGGCTTCCTGTGCCACCGCGTCGTAGCCCTGCATCAGGCCGTAGAACAATTCATGCAGGTAAATCGGCTCGCCGGCATCAATACGCTTCTTGAAGTTTTCGCGCACCAGGAACTGCTGCACGGTAAAGTTGCTCGCCAGCCGGATAATATCGGCAAAATCCAGCGTCGACAGCCACTCGTCGTTAAAGCGCACCCGCGTCAGGTCACGGTCCAGAATCTTGAAGGCCTGTTCCGCATACGTGCGGGCATTTTCTTCAACCTGTTCGCGCGTCAACTGTTCGCGCACCTGATCCTTGTCCGAAGGATCACCAATCAGGCTGGTGAATGTGCCGACGAGGAAAGTCACATCATGGCCAAATTCCTGAAACTGGCGCAGCTTGCGCATGGTGATGGTGTGGCCCAGATGCAGATCGGATGTACGCGGGTCGTAACCACAGTACACGCGCAGCGGACGCCCTTCTTTTTCGGACTCAATCAGCCGTTCGCGCAGTTCCTTGCGCATCGTCGCTTTGGTTTCCGGGTCGCCATATTCCGCACCGGAAAGCAGCACATCCACCTGCTCGTCGACGTTCACATTGGGCTTATCAGTTGTAACCATGTATTTTTATCCTGATTTATGCGGCGTTTCACCCGCGAAGTATAGCACAGGCACCCCCTCATGTTGAGTCGCCGTCCCGTGTCAGCTTCAGAATCGTTATGCCCAGCGGCGGCACCGTCAGTCGCAGGCTGTAGGGCAAACCATGCGAAGCGGAATCATTGGTGTGTACGCCACCCATATTGCCGACATTGTGACCACCATAAAATTCCGAATCGCTGTTCAGCAGCTCACGATATACGCCTGCTGCGGGCACACCCACCTGATAGTCAGAGCGGGTCACCGGCGTGAAGTTGCAGGCCACCAGCAGAAAATCGCCGGGGTCTTTGGCAAACCGCAGGTAAGTCAACATACTGTTCTCGGCGTCATTGGCGTCCACCCAGCGGAAACCCGCGCCGGTAAAGTCCTGCTCGTATAATGCTGGCTCTGCCTGATACAGTCGATTGAGATCACGAATCCAGGCCTGTACGCCTGCGTGCGGCGCATGTTCCAGATGATCCCAGTCCAGTTCGCGGGCTTCGCTCCATTCGCGCCACTGGCCAAACTCCTGCCCCATGAACAGCAGCTTCTTGCCGGGGTGGGTCCACTGATAGCCATACAACAGCCGCAGCGAATCGAACTTCTCCAGCCCCTGCCCGCCCATTTTTGTCAGCATCGACCCCTTCAGGTGTACCACCTCATCATGCGACAGCGACAGCACAAAGTTCTCGCTGAACGCGTACATGATGGAAAAGGTGATTTTGTTGTGCTCGTAGCGACGGAAAATAGGGTCTTTTTTCATGTATTCGAGCGAGTCGTGCATCCAGCCCATGTTCCACTTGAAAGTGAAACCCAGCCCGCCTACATATACTGGACGCGACACCATCGGCCAGGACGTTGATTCCTCGGCAATGGTTACAGCACCCGGCACTTCGCCGTGTACCACTTCGTTAACCTGACGCAGGAACGTAATCGCCTCAAGATTTTCGTTGCCGCCGTGTTCATTCGGCAGCCAGTTGCCACTTTCACGGCCAAAATCGAGGTACAGCATCGACGACACCGCGTCTACACGCAGACCGTCAACGTGATATTTCTTCAGCCAGAACAACGCGTTGGAGATCAGAAAATTGCGAACCTCGTTGCGCCCATAGTTAAAGATGTAGGTGCCCCAATCCGGGTGTTCACCCCGCCGTGAGTCCGCATGAGAATACAGATGCGTACCGTCAAAGTAGCTCAGGCCGAAGCCATCCTTGGGGAAATGGGCCGCCACCCAGTCCACAATGACGCCAATCCCATTCTGGTGGCAGACATCCACAAAATGCATGAAGTCTTCCGGCGAGCCAAACCGGCTGGTCGGCGCATAATAGCCGGTGACCTGATACCCCCATGAGGCATCCAGCGGATGTTCCGCGATGGGCATTAGTTCGATGTGGGTATAGCCCAGGTCTTTGACGTATTCCACCAGCGTCTCCGCGAGCTGGCGATACGAAAGATAATCGCCATCGGAACGACGACGCCACGACCCCAGATGAACCTCGTAGGTGGACATCTGTTGGTCAAGCAGGGACTTTGAAGCGCGCATCGACATCCAGGGCTGATCATGCCATTCATAAGTGTCGAGTTCTGCCACCACCGACGCCGTCTTGGGCCGAACTTCAGATGAAAATCCGTACGGGTCTGCTTTGACGCCGTGATAGTTCTGGTTGTGCGATCGCAGATCAAATTTGTAAATTTCGCCTGCCTGCAAACCCGGAATAAACAGCTCCCAAACGCCGCCTGATTTGTGCAAATGCATGGGGTGGGTCCGGTCGTCCCAGCTATTAAACACCCCGACCACACTCACCCGGTAGGCATTGGGCGCCCAGACTGCGAAATTCACCCCTTTTACGCCATCCACTTCGCGCACGTGTGCGCCGAATTTTTCGTAGCTGTACAGATAATTGCCTTCGCCAAACAGGTGCAGGTCATAATCAGTCAGCAGCGGTTCGCGAAACGCGTAAGGGTCAACTACTGAGAGACTTCGCCCGTCGGCGGTTTCACCTTCATAGTGATACCGTACCGGCCCAGCCGAGGCGATTGTCGCCTCAAAAAAACCTTCATCGCGTAACCGGGTCATTGCAATACGCTCGTCAGCATCCTCGTTAACAAGCGTCAGTGACTCAACGCCCGGCTGAAACGCTCGAATCGAGACCTGCCCATCGCCAGATGAGTGTGGACCCAGCACATCGTAAGGGGTTGCACTGTAACCACCAACAATCGCATCTATCGCATCAGGATGGATTTTTGTCGTCATATCTCACCCTCGCTACCATCAAAAGTCAGAAAATGAGGCGAGCCCATTCATTGCTTCGATATTAACAGACCTGATGCATTGTGTCACTCAGGGAACCTTAAACCAGCAGGCGCAATACCGGACTTCCACCAACCCCCTTGAAATGCGTGCTTGTGAACCACTTCTATCACGCATATAATTCGATACATTCTCACAAGCAATCTAGCGAAGGAAATTGACTGGCATGAAACATATGACCAGCGCAGAAATACGTGAGGCATTCCTCGATTTTTTCGAGGAAATGGGCCACAAACAGGTTGAATCTTCGTCCCTGGTGCCGGGCAACGACCCTACCCTGCTGTTTACCAACGCCGGTATGGTGCAGTTTAAGGACGTGTTCCTCGGCCTGGATAAACGCGACTACAGCCGCGCCACAACATCACAGAAGTGTATGCGTGTCAGCGGCAAACATAACGATCTGGAAAACGTCGGGCCATCACCGCGTCACCACACATTTTTTGAAATGCTGGGCAATTTCAGCTTTGGCGATTACTTCAAACGCGATGCGATTGTTTTTGGCTACGAGCTGCTCACCAAGGTGTATGGGCTGCCGACGGACCGGCTCGCCTTCACGGTTTACGAAAACGACGATGAAGCCTATAACGTCTGGATTAACGAAGTCGGTGTCGACCCGCGCCGAGTCGCCCGGATGGGCCCCAGCACCAACTTCTGGCAAATGGCGGATACCGGGCCGTGCGGCCCAACCAGCGAAATCCACTGGGACAAAACCCCGGAAATGGGCGAAGACAGCATCATCGAAATGCTGCAAGCCGAAGACGACCGCTTCCTGGAGCTGTGGAACCTCGTCTTCATGCAATTCAACCGCACCCAACCGGACCCGCAGCATACGGGCCAGTTCGATGAACCGCTGCCTGCGCCGGGTGTCGACACAGGCATGGGGCTTGAGCGCATCGTCAGCGTTGTTCAGGGTAAAACAGCCAACTACGAATCCGATCTGTTCATGCCTATCATCGAGGCGGTACAGCGGCTCACCGGCCACAGTGATGCCGAGCGCGACGCCAATATCGTGCCCTACCGCGTCATCGCCGATCATATCCGGGCGGCTGTCTTCCTGATTGCTGATGGCGTGCTGCCGGGTGCCAAGGGCCGTGACTCAGTTTGCCGGCTGGTGATCCGGCGGGCGGCGCGCTTTGGCGCAAAGCTGGGTTTTAACGAGCCATTCCTGGGCCAGATCGCCGACTCGGTTATCGACATTATGGGCGGGCACTATACCGACATTGTTGAACGGGCCGGTGCTATCAAAAAAGTCATTACGCAGGAGGAGGTTCGCTTCCGCCGTACGCTGGACCGCGGCCTGAGCGAACTGGAATCCATGCTTGGTGACCTCAAGACAAAGAATAAAAACGAGCTGCCGGGTGAACAGGCTTTTTATCTGAAGGCGACGCTGGGTCTGCCATTTGAAGTGATCCGCGATATTGCGGAAGAAAACGGCTACACCGTCGATGAGGCAGGTTTCCGCCAGCAGGAAGCCCAGCATTCCGAAGTCAGCGGCGGCGGCCAGGCAATGGGCGTCATCGCCAGCGCCGAAACCTACAGCACCGTCCTCAATGCCCTCAAATCCAGTGGTCAACTGGGCGACAGTGGTGTTGAATATGTCCCCTATGGCCCACCCTCACAGACTACCCAGGTGCTGGCTATTCTGCGCGACGGCCAGCAGGTGGGCAACGCCATTGCCGGAGACAAGGTTGAAGTTGTACTGGCGAAGACGCCGTTCTATGTCGAGGCTGGTGGTCAGGTCAGCGACACGGGCTTCATCAACGGCGAGGGCTGGAGCATCGAAGTCGAGGACATGCACCGGCCCATCGGCGGCCTGATCGTGCATGTGGGTGAAGTCGTGGAAGGGACACCCCATACTGGTGATGCGGTCACCGCCGAGGTCGATGTCAACCGGCGCACCGACATCACCCGCAATCACACCGCCACCCATTTGCTGCACGCGGCCTTGCGCAATCATCTGGGCACACATGTCCAGCAGCGCGGTTCATTGGTCGCGCCGGATCGTCTGCGTTTCGACTTCGCCCATGACAGCAAGGTCACGCCCGAAGAAATGCAGCAGGTCGAAACAGAAGTGAACGACATCATCATGCGCAATTATCCGGTGCGCGCCGAAGAAAAATCGCTGACAGAAGCGCGGCAGGAAGGCGCAATGGCGCTGTTCGGCGAAAAATACGGCGACCGGGTGCGGACCATCGTCATTGCCGATAATGGGTCGCGCTACAGCTATGAACTGTGTGGTGGCGTTCATGTGGCAGAAACTGCCGAAATCGGACCAATGGTCATTGTCAGCGAAGGCAGCGTCAGCGCGGGCATCCGCCGTGTAGAAGCATTGACCGGACGAGCCGCGCGGCAGTACATTCAGGGCAATGTGAACACCCTGCATCAGATCGCGAACCGTCTGGGCACCACAACCGAGCACGTGACCGAGCGTATTGACGCGCTTCAGGAAGAACTGGCGGCCAGCAAGAAGGAAGCAGCCAGCCTGCGGCGCGAGATCGCCCGGTACAACTTCAACCGGCTGATTGACAATATGGAGCAGCTGGACGGGGTGCCCGCGCTGGTGGCGCAGGTCGAAGACACAACGATGGACAACCTGCGCGAAATGTCGGACTGGTTCCGCAACAAAGTGGACAGCGGTGTGCTGGTGCTGGGAACGGTAGTCGACAGCCGCCCGCAGCTGCTGGTCGCAGTCACCGACGACCTGACCAAACAGGGGCTTCATGCCGGTAATCTGATTAAAGAAATTGCGGCCAAAGTCGGCGGTGGTGGCGGCGGACGACCCAATCTGGCTCAGGCCGGGGGCAAAGATGCCGACCAGCTGCCCGCCGCGCTTGATCGCGCCCGTCAGCTCATCGCCGGTCAGTAAAGCTGATGCCGGACCGGCCAGAGTTCATCCAACTCGAAGCGGATGATGACATTCCGTCCGTAAGGGACCGTCTGTCGTTTTATCACCGCAAGCGCGTACTGATCATCTGGCCGGAAAAAGGCACGGTGCTCACGCGCAAGCTTGACCTGGTGCTGTTGCAACGCGACGCACTGCGCCGGGGTATCCGGCTGGCGCTGGTCACCCACGACCCGCAGGTGGTCCGCAACGCCAAAGAACTGAATATCAGCACCTTCGAAACCATCGGGGCCAGCCAGCGCAAAACCTGGAAACGTGGACGCACCGGCGTGTTCTCCAACCGGTTCTGGCGGCCCCGCAAAGACACACCCGACCCTGAAGAACTGATGCCGGTTGCCAGCCGGGTGCGCGCCGAAGAAGAACGCGAACCGCTGCTGCGGCGGCTGATCACACGGGCGCTGCTGCTGGCGTTCATCGTGGGGGTCGCGCTTGGCCTCACCTATGTCCTGCTGCCGGGTGCGACCATCGTCCTTGTGCCAGCACAGAATGAGGTTGAAACGGAAGTGACGATTACCGCAGACCGCAGCGCACGCGGCGTCGACATCGAAAACGCCATCATTCCGGCAACGCTGCTCAGCGTCACTATTGAGGAAACCGGCACTGTCCCCACCAGCGGCGAACAGGCGCTGGCGGATGTCCCGGCAACCGGGGCAGTGGTGTTCGTCAATCAGACCAGCAGTGCGATTAATATCCCACTCGGCACCAACCTGAGCACCAGCGCCGGAACCCCGATTCTGTTTCGCACGACCGAATCCGCCACACTGCCTGCGGGGGTGGGCCAGCAGGTCGAAGTGCCGATCGAGGCGCTGCCCACGTCGTCTGGCGAGATTGGCAATGTCGCCAGTGGCCTGATCAATACCGTCATCGGTGATCTGGCGAACCGGGTCGCGGTGCGCAACATTAATGCCACCTTTGGCGGAACCAACCGATCGCTGGCTGCCGTCACCCAGGAGGACCGGGACCGCTTGCTGGCAGTGGTGCGGCAGCAGTTGCAGTCGCGCGCCTACCTCGAAATGCTGCCTCGGCTCGAAGAATCGCAGTTTCTGATTCTGGAAACGGTGCGCATTGCCGAAGAACGCAGCGACTGGACCACTTTCAGCGCCCAACCGGGTGACGTTGCCGACACCCTGACTCTGACCATGCGGGCGGTCGTCGAAGCCACCGCGATCAACGAGCAGTTCGGCCAGCAAATCGCCTTCGCCAGTCTGGCCCGGCAAATCCCGCGTGGGCGAGAGATCAGGCCAGATACCATCACCTACCAGCGAGGACCGGTAACCGGCATTTTCCAGAATGGTCAGAACACCTTTACCCTCACCGGCAGCGCCCAGGTCAGCGCCCAGATCGATACTGACGTGCTGCGCGAACGCATTCTCGGCATGACGGTCGAAGAAGCGACCACCTACATGCAGCGCGAACTTGATTTGCTGGAGGGCACGGCACCCCAGATCACCCTCGCGCCGGATTGGTTCGGGCGCATCCCGCTGCTGCCATTCCGCATTCACATTCTGGTCGCGGGGCCAGCGACATGAGGCTTCTGGGTATCGATCATGGTATCAAGCGAATCGGGCTGGCCGTGTCGGATTCTTCGGGCCTGATCGCCCGCGAATACCGCATCATCACGCGCAAATCCAAAGCCGAAGATTTCGCCCTCATCAACGAGATTGTGGAGCAGGAAGGCATCGAAGCCCTTGTTGTCGGCCTGCCGACCAATTTCGAAGCCCACGAAGGTCAGTATTCACAGGCCGACACCGTCAGGACATGGGTGGAACGCCTCACCGCTGTGGTGGATCGCCCGGTGGTCTACTGGGATGAGCAGCTCTCCAGCGCAGACGCCCGTGACCTCGCCCGCAGCAAGCGCCGCAAGCCAACCGACCCCATTGACGATCTCGCCGCCCGCATCATCCTGCAATCCTACCTGGACGCTGTACGCGACGGCATGGCCGCACCGCCGGATATTTAGCTTACGACTTTTTCTCCGCCAGAATGTGCACCATCTGGTTGATGTGATTGTTGTCATGCCAGACCGTCAGCAATAGTTGATCCATCAACGTCATCTGGCCGCGGCGCGAATGGTTGCCCACACGCTCCCAGGCGTCTTCCGGCTGGGCTTCGAGGAAAGCCAGAAAGTGCGCCCGCTGCTTTGACCATGATTCCATCACCCGGTTCACGTCCTGCTGGTTATAGGCGTTGTCCCTGGCCAGTTGATCTGGATCAGCGTTGGGCAAATCCGGTTGATCCTGCTCGGCAGTCAGCCGCGCCCGTTCGTGGATAATTCCCTCATAATCGCGCAGATGGCCCAATACTTCCAACACCGTCCAACCATCCCCCCCGTCGCGATAGGTCCGCATCTCCTCAACGGTTGATTTTTGGACGATGAAGCGGACAATCGACACCGAGCGCCGAAGCTGGTCAAACTGCCATTTACGCACCGTTGCTAACGCCTGCATTGCATATCCCCCGAAAGTGAAATAATCGCATTTATTCACATTATGATGAGTGTTCACCATGATTCAAATAGGAAACCGATCCTCAATGACTGCCGCCCAGGCCAGCAAATGTTCGTCCTGGCCGAAAGCGGCGCTGCACTGCAACCCCAGTGGCAGGCCGTTCGCCGCCACACCTATGGGTATGGTAATGGTTGGCTGCCCGGTATGGTTCCAGGGCAAATTCATCACCGGATCGCCGGTTGATTCAATACCTTCCGGGGCAGCGCCGACCGCCGCCGGGCTGATCCACACATCAATGCCATGTTCCAGCATGTGCGCTTCAATTTGCTGGCGGGCAATCCGCTGCCCATTTGCGTCGGCCTGTGCTGCGACCCGGCTGATCCCCTGCCCACGCTCAATGAGTGCGGCTGTTGCTGCTGAATATTGCTCGGCATGATCCGCGAACCACGCCTGATGGGTTTGTGCCATTTCATAGGCCATCAATTCACGATGCCGGTGATTCATCGCCTCAATATCATGCAGCAGGCTCACCCGCTTGACGACGAAACCTGCTGCCTGTAAGCGTTCGACCTGTCGCTCGAAAGCCGCTAGCCCTTCTGCGGAAGCCTGCCGCAGATATGGACCATCCGGCACACCGAGTACTGGCTGCCCCGGATTTTCGACAGGCTGCCAGTCCCGGCACAGGGTCGAAGCGGCAAGCTGCATGCTGGCGACATCCTGCGTAAACAGGCCGACATGATCGAGCGATGGTGCCACATAAATAACGCCCGCCGGGTCAATGCGGCCATAACTGGGCTTAAAGCCGACGATGCCACAGAAAGCCGCCGGACGAGTAATCGAGCCAATCGTCTGGGTACCAATCGCCAGCGGGCAAAACCCGGCGGCGACAGCAGCTGCCGAGCCACTGCTGGAACCACCCGGCGTGTGGGCCAGGTTGCGTGGGTTACGAGTCGGCCCCGGCTGAAAGCAGGCGAACTCAGCAGTGACGGTTTTGCCCAGCACCAGCGCCCCCTGCTGCTTGAGAATCGACACACAGGCCGCTTCCGGCGCTGCCAGCACGTCCGGCGGCACCGCAGAGCCGGCCCGCGTTGGCACGCCATCAACCCGAAAAATATCCTTGATACCGACGGGCACCCCGTAAAGCAGCGGACGACTGGCCGGGTCCGGGTAACGGTCAATCAACGCCTGCGCATCCGCCAGCACACGGGCACGGCGATCCGGTTCCGGCACGAATGCCTGAACTGCGCCATCCTCGGCGTCCAACTGGTCAAGCATCTGTTCGATGTATGGCAAGAGAGGCTGGCTGCCGCTGCGCAGGGCGGCGGCGATGTGGGTCAATGATGCGGCGTGGTTCATATGTCTCCCCTTGTGTACGCGGCCAACTATAACCTTTATTCGCGGCGCAACACAGGTATACTTATGCCTCGTCAACATAACATGGAGCCTGACGCTTGGGACGTTTCTTCCGACTGATAATCCTCGCCGGGGTCGCCCTGCTCTTTCTGGCCCTGATCGCAGCAGCCCTGCTCTACTTCATCTCCGATGGACGCCCCGTTTACTTTGTCCAGCGGGAAGTGACGCGATTGATGATCGCCGGACGACAGGATGATCTGAACCGATCTGTGGGCACGGATAACAGCCCGATCCGGTTCTCGGTCAACCCCGGTGATACGCCCCCCACGGTGGCGCAAAATCTGTATCAGGCCAGCCTGATCGCCGACCCGGATCTGTACGTCGATTATGCCTTCGTCAACGGGTTGGATGTCGAAATGGAAGCCGGTGTCTATTTCCCGGACCAAACCATGACCATTCCCGCGATTGCCCGCATGCTGACCGATTCGCGCAGCAGTTCAATTCCATTTCGTATTCTGGAAGGCTGGCGGCTGGAAGAAATCGCCGATGCCATTGATCGAAGCGGGCTGTTTGGTTTTACCGGTGCAGATTTCCTGGTAGCGGCTGGCCCTGGCGCCGGGGTTGACCCGGTCTTTGCTGAACAGGTCGGGCTGCCACAGGGCGCATCCGTTGAAGGCTTTCTCTTTCCGGATACCTACCAGCTTCCACCGCAGATTACCGCCGATGGGCTGCGCGATCAATTGCTGGCAACGTTCCTTGAAAAGACCGGACCGCAAATCAGGTCGGACGCTGCGGCGCAGGGGCTGTCGCTGTTTGAGGTGGTCATTCTGGCTTCGATCACCGAGCGTGAGTCAGTGCAACCCGATGAAAACCCGCGCATTGCTGGCGTATACCGGAACCGGCTGGACATCGGCATGAAACTGGATGCCGACCCCACCGTGCAATATGGCATCGGCTATCAGGGGGATACATGGTGGCCGCAGATCACACAGGCAGACTACACGGCGGCAGTCTCCGATTACAACACCTATCTGATTACCGGCCTGCCCCCCGGCCCCATCGCCAACCCCGGCCTATCCGCCATTCAGGGCGTCGTCTACCCGGCGCAAAGTGATTATCTGTACTTCCGGGCAGCCTGCGATGGCAGCGGCTATCACAACTTTGCCCGTACGTTTGATGAGCATGTCGCCAATGGCTGCTAGGCTGGTGGCGCTGATCGTGGCCATGCTCATGGTCGGCTGTAGTACCGCTGCGCCCACGCCGAAGCGCATTGCCCTGCTGGCGCCGTTTGAAGGCCGCTACCGCGAGGTTGGCTATGACGCGCTGTACGCCGTCCGGCTCGCGTTACAGGATGCGGACATACAACCACTTGACCTGCTGCCAATCGACGATGGCGGCACCATCGCCAGTGCCACCGATCGAGCACGCGCGCTCAACCATGACCCGCAGGTGCAGGCGGCGCTGGTGCTTGGCCTTGCCGCGACCGCACCGGAAACCCTGTCTGCCTTCGCCGATATACCGGTGGTTGTCATTGGGGACTGGGGCGCGCAGCCCGAAGCAGAGCGGGTATTCATCCTGACCAATCCACAACTCAGGGACCAGTTGACTGTACCCGCGCGAACAGCCGTTACGGATGCGGCCCAGATGGATGCGCCATTTACAGGCGGGGAGATCGTCGCGCTGGATCAGTTCGCCGACCTGCGCCAATCATCGCTGACGGATATATCCATCCTCTCCAGTGCCATGCTGCCAGATGCGGCCTTTACCGAGCAATATCACAGCAGCGATACCTTCGCCCCAGAACCGGGCCTGCTGGCGGCTCTTGCCTATGACGCTGCCCGTCTGACCGGTCAGGCTATCGCCAGCGCGGACAATCGGCAGGACACGGCGCGCGCCCTGACCACCATGCGTTATGAGGGGTTACATGGCGTCATTCAGTTTGAAAATGGCTACTGGCAGAATGCCCCCATCCATACGTATCGCTACGCTGACGATGGCACCCTACACCCCCTCGATGACATCATAGAACAGGGGTAGTGGCTCAACCGGTGATTCACTCACTGTGATCGCTTCCTGTACCAGCACCCGGCTCTGCTCAAGCCGCTGCGCATCATTCGCGTGCAGGGTCACCAGCGACGCGCCCGGCTCGATCTGATCGCCCACATTGACGTGGACCTGTACGCCCACCGCCAGGTCAATGGGGTCGCCTTTTTTCTCGCGCCCCGCGCCGAGGTCAAAGGCCGCCTGTGCGATTTTCAACGCGGAGACCTGCGCAATGTAGCCGGCCTGTTTGGCGTCTACCGTTTCAACCATGCTTGCCTGGGGCAGTTGCGATGGATCGTCGATCATGCGCACATCAGCGCCCTGCGCCTCAGCCAGCAGCCTGAACTTTGCCAGCGCCTGTCCATTGTTCAGATTTTTCTCCAACAGTGCGCGCACCTCGGCGGCATCGGTCCATTGTTCGCCCTGGCCGGCCAACCGCAGCATGTGCCTCGCGATTTCCAGACAATGTTCACGAAAATCCGCCGGGCCGCCACCCTGCATGGTTTCAATGGCTTCGGCAACTTCCAGCGCATTGCCCACAGCAGCGCCTAACGGCTGGTTCATGTCCGAGATTACGGCGATCATGTCGCGCCCGGCATCCACGCCGATGTCCACCATCAGCCGCGCCAGTTCATGGGCGTCCTCAAGGTTCGACATAAACGCCCCGTCCCCCATCTTGACATCCAGTACAATGCCATCGGCCCCGGCAGCGATCTTTTTGCTCATGATGCTGCTGGCGATCAACGGCAGGCTGGGAACGGTTGCTGTCACATCACGGAGCGCATAGAGTTTGCCATCCGCCGGGGCCAGCGCCCGTGTCTGACCACTCAGCACAATTCCGTTCTGTTTCGCCAAAGCTTCGAACCGGTCGGTCGAAAGATTGACGTCATAGCCCCTGATTGACTCCAGCTTGTCCAGCGTACCACCGGAAAAACCGAGGCCGCGTCCACTCATCTTGGCGACCGCTACGCCGCACGAAGCCACCAGCGGCAGCACGACCAGCGTCGTTTTATCACCCACGCCCCCTGATGAATGTTTGTCTACCGCATACCCGCCCAGGATGTCGCGCAGGTGCAGCGTCTCGCCCGATTGCGCCATCGCCAGCGTCAGATGAACAATTTCCTCCCGCGACATGCCACGAATACAGATTGCCATCAGCAGCGCCGACGCCTGATAGTCCGGCAAATCGCCCGCTGTATATGTCTGCACAAACCAGTTAATCTCCGCCTCGGTCAGAGGCAAGCCATCACGTTTTTTACTGAGGATATCAACCGCGCGCATCAAGTCTCACAGCTTTCCAACTCTGCTTGTTTATTCTATCTTAACACACGGCGCGGGCATTCATAAAACATTAAGTTGAGTGCGATTCGCAGATGCGGTACAGTTATAGTTTCATCTGACTTTACCGCCTGTGAGCACTATGGAAAAAATCAAACAACGCCCCATCATTCTTGTTGGCGCAATCGCTATCATCGCTGTTCTGGTGATTGTCGCTATTCAGCTTGTGGCCGTCGCGCCCTCATCCGGGTCGCCTTACGCTCGTTACGAATCGATCCCGCAGGAACGGTTGTCGGATGGTGCGTTCGTGCTCGGTGATCCTGAAGCCCCGATTACGGTCATCGAATTTGCCGACTTTGCCTGCCCACACTGTCAGAATTACTCGACAGACATTCACCAGCTGATCGACGAATATGTCGCCACCGGTAAAGCCCGGCTGGAATATCGCATGTTTATCAGCGGGGCGGACCCCACCTATGGCCCATACACGGCGCGCCTGGCGCAGTGCGCTGCCGAACTGCGTGACGGGGCATTCTGGCCGGCCCATGATGTGCTGTTCGAGATTGGACGCGCACAGGGGCGCTTTAATCAACAGACCGCCCGTACGCTGGCAGACCGGCTCGACCTGAATTACAGCGAACTGCTGAACTGTGCCGAAGATGCCAGCCAGCATCAGGTCGATCAGCGTTTGGGGCTGCAATACAATGTCCAGAGCACACCGACCATCATGGTACGCACGGGTGGTTCCACGCCAGAATTTGTGACCGTTGGCCCCCAGACCTATAATCGCGGGCCTGTTCCGTATGCGCTTCTCGGAACGATCATCGAGAGTGCACAGTAACCGTTACCCCATAAAAGCTCAGGTGCGTCGTGGATTGCGGCGCACTTTTTTATCCTGCTGCCAGAAAGAGAACTGTTGTGGACAGTCAGAAACGTCTCATTACGGTTGACGACCTGTACCAGCTTACCGCCGTCGAAGACCCGCGCATCAGCCCGGATGGCCGCTGGATTGCCTGCGTCATCAAAACCATCGACGCCTTTGAGAACCGCTATAAACGCAATATCTGGCTCATCCCCACAGCAGAAGGCACGCCTGTCCAGCTGACGCGCAGCACCAAGGACTCTCAGCCGCGTTGGTCGCCGGATGGTCAACAACTGGCCTTTGTCTCGAACCGTGACAAAAAACCGCAGATCTATATGCTGCCTGTGACGAGTCCAGGTGGTGAAGCGCGCCAGCTCACAAAAATGCAGAATGGGGCAACTTCGCCATCATGGTCGCCCGATGGAACTTCGATCGCCTACCTGTCATCTGTGAACGCTGCCGAGCGCGCTGAGGAAGATCAGGGAGAAAAGTTGTCCCCACCGGCGGATCCGCTCGACGCCAAACACCGCAACGAACGCCGCGAACACGATGAAACCGAGCGCTGGGACCCGCGCGTGATCCGCCGCATGCCCTACCGCGAAGGTACGGCCTATCTCGATGACCGGCACGAACAGATTTATATCATTGCAACCGATGATGAAGACGCCAAATCGCGCCGCATCACCCAGGCAGAGACGGGCTACAGTGCGCCATACTGGACACCCGATGGCCACTATCTGGTCACGGCCCGCAGCGCTTACCCGGAACGCGACATTCCCTACCACTGGGCCAGCATTTACCGGGTCCGCGTTGAGGATGGCCATGAAGAGCGCCTCACCGATGACAGCCATAGCAACTTCGACCCGCTGCCATCACCCGATGGTCAATGGATCGCCTACGAGCGCAGCCCCAAGACCAGCCCCGCCGAACACCTGTCGCGGCTGGCGGTCATCCCGATGGCCGGTGGCGAACCACGTGACCTGAATCTGGAACTCGACCGCGGCCCGAATGCAGGCTTGTTTTGCTGGTCAGCCGACAGTGGCACACTCTATTTCTCCGCTGCCAGCGAAGGCCGTGCAGAAATTTATCAGGTGCCACCCGTCACGGGCGTGGTTGAACCGGTGATCAGCGGCGACTTTGAAGCAACCGGCCTCGACATCGGCCCGGATGACAGCATCGCCTATGTCGCGGCCACCGCCGCCAACCCATCCGAACTCCTGTATCGCCCGGCAGGGTCGACCGAAGCCCGGCAGGTCACACAGATGAATGCCGCCTATCTCGATCAGGTTACGGTCCAGCCTGTTCATGAACTGCGGTACGAATCGGAAAATGGACAGATGATCCAGGGCTGGTATCTGCTGCCGCCGGGTTATCAGGATGGCGAAAAATACCCGCTGATCGTCAATATTCACGGTGGCCCGTTTGCCATGTGGGGGCCGGGCACACCGTCGATGTGGCATGAATGGCAGTACCACGCCGCCAGCGGTTACGTTGTGTTCTTCTGCAACCCACGCGGCTCCGGCGGCTATGGCGAGGCCCACCAGAAAGCGCTGCACGCCGCCTGGGGTGATGTCGCTATGCCGGACGTGATGGCGGGCGTCGATCTGATGCTGGAAAAAGGCTTCGTCGATGAAACCCGCATGGCTGTTACGGGCGGGTCGTATGGCGGCTACCTGACGGCGTGGATTGTGGGCCATACGGATCGTTTTGCGGCTGCGGTGGCGCAGCGCGGGGTGTACAATCTTGTCAGCTTCTATGGCGTGACCGACATCCCCTGGTTTATCCACGATCTGTTCGATGTCACCCCGATGCAGGATGTATCGTTCCTGTGGCAGCATTCGCCCCTGGCCTATGCCGATGCGATCAACACACCGCTGCTCATTCTGCACAGCGAAAATGACTTCCGGGTGCCGATCAGCGATGGCGAGCAGTTGTTCAGCGCGATCAAGCTGCGCGGCGGCACCGTTGAATTCGTCCGCTTTCCGCGCGATGGGCATGAACTATCGCGCAGCGGCGAACCCAAACATCGCGTCAGCCGCTTGCAGCATATGGTGTCGTGGTTCGACCGTTATTGCAAAGAATAGAACTAGAACCTTCATTCTGGCGTTAAACCTTCCCGATTACGCAACTTTCTGCACCGGTCTGCGTATATAATGGGGAGACTATGTGAAATAATGAACAGATGACGGTTGAAAACCCGGCTCAGACGCCTTATGATGAGGCCGGGCAATCCACTGCGAAAAGGTGATGTCATGGAACTTCTGCTGCTGGCTGCTGGAGCGCTGTTTGCGCTGCTGTTTGTCCTGAACAATTTTTCTCAGACACTCCGCAAGAAAGTTGACTTGCGCTTTTGGGGCACACTGCTGGCCTTCCTGACGACAACCCTGGCTATTCTCGCCCTGACACAGGCCTATACAGCGCCTGTACCCAACAGCATGATCCAGTCTGGCGTGTTCGCGATTGCCGCTGTGGTCATCGTCACCGACATCATCATCCTGATTCTCGAAATTTTGCGGAAGCCACGCAATCTGGGGCAGTCTCGCGGCATCCTCGGTATCGGCGTCGGTGTGCTGCTGGTGCTGTCGACCGTGACCGTCCCGCTGCTATCGGCGTTTTTCGCCGTCCCGCTGGATTCCCCAACACAAATTACGGCCTCCAATGGCGAACCTGATGAAGCGCTCATTGCTGCCGAACAGGACACGCGCGCCTATATCAACCTGATTAACAGCGCCAGCGCAGTCACCGGGGCGGATGCGGGCGATTTGCTGGTGGAGTTGACCGGTGATTCGACCCTGCAAACGGCCATCGAAACCCGCGACAGCGATGTTGATGCAGTCGTGGCTGATGCCCTGCAAATGACCCGTGCCGAGCTGGAAACACTGATTGCCGAAGGGGAAATTCCGCGCTTGCAGGGGACCCTGCTGCTGGCGAACCTCGATGCTGATCTGCGCAATAAAGTCTCTGCGGACATCAGCAGCAATCAAATTGAAACGCTGGCACCGCTGATTTTGGCAACGAGCACACCTACCGCGACGCCGACTGAACCATCGACACCGACACCAACCCTGACACCCTCACCGACACTGACGATTACACCATCGCGCACACCGCGATCAACCAGCACACCGACGCCAACCCGGTTGCGCTATGCCACACGCACTCCCAGCCCGACACCCACCCTGCCCAACCCGTGTCTGGCAACGGTCGACTTCAACCTGAATGTTCGCGCCGAACCGAATGAAGAGTCTGACGTGCTAACGGTCATTCCGTTTGACACCGCCGTCTCCGTTTTTGCCTCCAATGCGGACCAGACCTGGTGGCTCGTCATGTATGAAGACCAGACCGGCTGGGTTGATGGCGAATTCATCACGCTGACAGCCAGTTGCAGCAACTTGCCTGCACGCTAATTTGTAATACGGTTAACCTTTGTACTGGCCAATTACGGTGATGGGAGAAACAAGCAAATACTCCCATAAGGGTTGTTTACTTCCGTCACCGGACCAGTATTTATGGGCATTTGAAAATGCGTCAATCCCATTTAGACCAAACTTAAGCAAGTTCATATCTGCGCAAAAATATTCTACTGCCTCCACTTCCCATATCGGACATTCCTTGTTATTTGCATTGTTTTCTCTAAGAGCAATTGCTTCATCAATATTGATATATGCAAACAATGACTGAAAACGGGATGGTCTTTCGCGAAAAGAATTTAGCCTTATAGCTTCGAAAAAGACTTCCAAAGCACCGTTGATACTCATGCCGTTGGAGTCCGTTCCTGCGGGTACTACTTCACGCAGGTAAAAGTGCCCGTGTTGCGTTACCTTTGAATACCCTAATAGGCTATCGAGCCCCAATATCTCCTTGTTACACTCTACGACCTGACCAGTCGCTAACCGCTTGAGTCGATCCACATGATAAAATTTCATGATATTTCTTCATACTAATTCGTGAACTATTTATACATAGTAACACAACTAAATATGGGAAAAGCAACAGAGGCCAGCCGCCCAAGACTGGCCCCTGCGCTCGCAAGGATATAGGTAGCACCCAGGTATTTACGAAGTTGACTTGAGGCGAACTCTCGGCTTTGCCTCGACAGGCCGTTCAGCTAACAGTTCGCCCGCTGCAATTAATGTCCGGCTTGTCAGGCGGCGAACGTTACGGAGGAAGTACCGTTGCGACGGATGCGCTCGCCGGATTGAGGCAAGCTGACGTTGTTTCTCGGCTTCGCGCAGCATTTCATCGCGGCGACTTTCCTGAATAGTCCAGTCACGATCCCACATGTTGAACACCTCCCCGCCATCGCTCATTTGTTCGTATTTATCATAACATCCGAATCCTGACACCTACTGTCAGGGTTTTTATGTTAGGCTGAAGACACTCAAAAATGGGGGGGGTGTAAACGATGCGTGCAGACCGGTTAATTTCCATCTTGCTGCTGCTGCAAACGCGCGGACGCATGACGGCGGGGGAACTGAGTAATCATCTTGAAGTATCCGAGCGCACCATATACCGCGACCTTGAAGCCCTGGGTATGGCAGGGGTGCCGATCTACAGTGAGCATGGGCCGGGCGGCGGTTATACGCTGCTGGATAGTTACCGCACCACCCTGACCGGACTGAACGAAGCCGAAGTGCGCACGTTGTTTTTGTCTGGCGTCTATGCCCCACTGGCTGACCTGGGGCTGGCCGAAGCACTGGAAGTCGCCCTGCTCAAACTCTCTGCCACCTTACCCGAAGCGCAGCAGCGCCGTGCCGAGCAAATGCGCCAGCGCATCCACCTCGATGCCGTCCCCTGGTTTCAGACCCGCGAGGAAGTGCCGCACCTGCAAACGCTGCAAGAAGCCGCCTGGAACGACACTCAGGTGAAAATGATGTACCGCCGCAGTGACAACAGGGTGCGGGAGTATGTCATCTACCCATATGGTTTGGTTGCCAAGTCGAATATCTGGTATGTGGTGGCAGCGACCGAGGGCGGCATGCGGGTTTTCCGGGTCGCACGTATCCTGTCGCTCACCCTGCTGTCCGAGCATTTTGAACGCCCATCCGCGTTTGACCTGATGGCATTCTGGGCTGCGTGGTGCCAGGAGTTTGAAACCAGCCGTCCGCGCTCTCCCATCACGGTCAGCATCGACCCGGCACTGGTGCCAAATCTGCCAGACATCTGGGGGGAATGGGTGCGTCCGCTGCTCGAACGCGGCACCGACACGAGCGATGGCTGGCGGCAGATCACGATGCATTTTGAAACGGTCGAACAATCCTACGGCTATATCCTGGCCCTCGGCGACCAGATCGCCGTAATAGACCCACCGCATCTGCGTCAGAAAATCCTCGAAATCGCCACCAGCATCGTCAATGCTTACAATCAGCCGGGGTAGCCGCTGCCGCTGGCGTCGGCGACACCACGTTCCTTGGCGACGCGGGACGCATAATCATCAGCGCGGTATGTCGCCAACGGGTCAGCATCGCGCCCCATTTCGGCACGCACCTGGGCCAGCAGCGGACGCACATCGGTTTCATAGGCGTCCACCAGAATGCGGTGCGCCCCCAGCACATCCCCCATCATCTGCCGATCCGCCAGTTCGTTATAATCGACAATCAACGCTTTGGCATAAGCCGTCTGGCAGTTGAGGATACTCACCAGCATCGCTTCCAGCTTCGGCTCAATGTTGTGGCTCTGGTCGATCATGTAGGCCACATCCTTCGCCTTGTCACCCGCGCTCACCAGTTCGGTAAAAATCTCGAACAGCTCGAACGGGTTATTCGTCCCGACAATCAGGTCATCATCGGCATATTTGCGTGCGTTAAAGTGGAAGCCGCCCAGGCGTCCTTCATCCAGCAGGAACGCCACAATATGTGCGATATTCGTCCCCTGCGCATGATGCCCGGTATCCACCAGCACCTCCGCCTGCGGCCCCAGTTTCAGCGCCGTCGCAAAGGCCATGCCCCAGTCCGCCAGATCGGTATGATAAAAGGCCGGTTCAAAGAACTTGTATTCGATCAACATGCGCCCACCATCCGGCAGATGCTTATACGTTTCCGCCAGCGCTTCCTCCATCCGCTGCTTGCGCCCGCGAATACTGTCCTGCCCGGCATAGTTGGTGCCATCGGCAAACCACAGGCTCAGCAGTTTGCTGCCCGTTTTGCCCATAATCTCGCAGCATTCGACCATATGCGCGACAGCTTCTTCGCGCACTGATGGCGATGGATGGGTGATGCTGCCCAGCTTGTACTGATCATCCTGAAAGACGTTGGGGTTGATCGCACCAATGCCGACTCCCTGATCTGCGGCGTATTGCTTGAGTGCGTCCCAGTCGTCGGTTTTGTCCCAGGGAATATGCAGTGCGACGGTCGGCGCAACGCCGGTCAGCTTGTGCATGTAAGCGGCATCATCCAGTTTTTCGTGCACATTCCGCGCCGCGCCGGGCCATGAGAACACCTTGAAACGCGTGCCGCTGTTGCCATAACCCCATGACGGCGTCTCGATATGCTGCCGCTTGAGTTTATCCTTTACCTGCTCGACATCGACCCCGGCCTGCGTCAAGCGTTCGGCGAGCCGGTCATAGTCGGCCTGATAGTCCATGATTTTTGTTCCTCTGGTAAAATTATGTAAAATGAAAGTTCGATTGGTTTCATTGTCTTTCAGATTATCGCTTTGCGAAAGCTCTGTCAAATGACATTATTTGTGACCGAACGCAGACGCGCTATCCTCAATCGACTAAAAGCCGAGGGTCGCGTCTCCGTCAAGGATTTAAGCGAAGAAATGCGGGTCAGCGCGGTGACGATCCGGCAGGACCTGCGTACACTGGAGCGCGAAGGCCTGCTCGAACGCACGTATGGCGGCGCGGTCAGCACGCCCAACAGCGACGATTTCCCACCGGAACTGCCTTTCGAGCTGCGCAGTACCCGTAATCGTCAGGCCAAGATGATGATTGGTGCGGCGGCAGCGGCACTCATCAAGGAAGGCTCCGGCATCGCCCTCGACGCCAGCACCACTGCCTACGCAATTGTGCCCTACCTCAAACAATTCAAGAAGCTCACGATTGTGACCAATAACCTCGCCGTTGCCCAGAGCTTCCTCAACCGGCCCGGCGTCGAGATTTACGTGCCCGGTGGCCGCCTGAAGCAGACCACCATGTCGATTGTGGGCCGGCCAGAAGCCCTGCCAGACATCAACCTGAATATGGGTTTCTTCGGGGCGGGTGGCATTTCACTGCGCGGCGGTATGAGCGACATCGAGCCTGACGAAGTCCTGATGAAGCAGATGATGATCGCCCGCTGCATCAAACCGGTTATTGTGGTCGACGACAGCAAATGGGGCCGCACCGCCCCCTACACCGTGCTGCCCAGCGACCAGATCACGCACATCATTACCACCAATCAGGCCCCTGCCGATCTGGTTGAAGAATTCTGGCGGATGGGCATTCATGTCGATACGGTTCCGCTTTCGCAATCATGAAAAGAGACTTTTATGCACACCAAAAACGTTCTTGCGGTTGATCTGGGAGCCGAATCCGGGCGTGTTGTCCGCGTTGGCTTTGATGGCAGCCAATTCTCACTTGAGGAAATTCATCGTTTCCCCAATACTCCCGTGCAGGCGCGCGGCACCCTGCACTGGGATGTGCTGCGCCTGTGGCACGAAATCACCACCGGCATTCAGGCAGCGGGCAGCGACACCGCTGGTATAGGCGTTGACACTTGGGGGGTCGATTTTGCGCTGCTGGACCGCAACGGCAACCTGCTGTCCAACCCGGTCCATTACCGCGACAGCCGCACCGATGGTATGTTCGACTGGGTATTCGAGCGTGTGCCCCGGCGCACCGTTTTCGAGCGCACAGGCATTCAGTTTATGGTGATCAATTCACTCTATCAGCTTGCCAGCATGGTCAAAAACAACAGCCCGCTGCTCGACATTACCGAAACACTGCTGCCTATCCCGGACCTGTTTAATTACTGGCTGAGCGGCACCAAATCCGCCGAATTCTCGCATGTCAGCACCTTCCAGTGCTACAACCCGCACAGCGGCAATTGGGACTACGACACGTTACAAGCCCTCGGCCTGCCCACCGATATTCTGCCCACCATCATCCAACCGGGCACGCGCATCGGTGATTATCAGGCTATCCCGGTGATCGCCCCGGCCACGCATGACACCGGTTGTGCGGTCGCCGCCGTGCCGACCACAACCGCCAATTACGCCTATCTCAGCAGCGGCACGTGGAGCCTGATCGGGCTGGAAGTGCAGCAGCCCGTCATCAATGACGACAGCTACGCCGCCAATGTCACCAACGAAGGCGGAGTCTATGGCACCTTTCGGCTGCTCAAAAATGTCATGGGTCTGTGGCTGGCGCAGCAGTGCCGGGCCACCTGGCAGCAGCAGGGCCAGCAGTATACCTACGACCAGCTTACGCAAGCCGCCGCCGCCGCCGATCCCTTCGTCAGTCTGGTCGACCCGGATCACGCATCGTTTCTGGCTCCCGGCGACATGCCCACCCGCATTGCCGAATTCTGCGCCCGCACCAACCAGCCGCAGCCGCAGTCCACGGGCCAGTTCATGCGCTGTGTGTACGAAAGCCTCGCCCTCAAGTATCGCTATGCGCTGGATCGACTGGTCCGGCTCACCGGTCAACCGGTTGAGCACCTGCACATCATCGGTGGTGGCTCGCAAAACAAACTACTCAACCAGATGGCGGCTGATGCGACCGGGCGGGTCGTTATTGCCGGGCCGGTTGAAGCGACCGCACTCGGCAATGCCATCGTCCAGTTCATCACACTTGGCGAACTCCAGGACATCGCCCAGGCACGCGAAATCCTCAGCCAGACAATGGGAACCGAAACCTATACCCCCCGGCAAACTGCCGAATGGGAGGATGCTTACCAGCGCTTTACGACTTATGTGGAAGACGAATCATGAAGCCCAACGCCCTTGTCGAACTCACCCGCTTTCTGGGACAACCACAGCTTAATTATGTCGTCGTCGGTGAAGGCAATACATCGCAGCGCATTGACGAGGACACCTTCTGGATTAAGGCCAGCGGCCAGCAGATGCAGAATATCGAAGCCGAGGGGTTTGTCGCGGTGCGCTTTGCCCCGATCCGCGACCTGCTGAATAATCCGCCAGACAGCGCCGACGCCATTCAGGAGGCTATGAACAACGCCAAAGCCGATTCGACGGTGACCACCCGGCCATCGGTCGAAGTCACGTTTCATGCCATGCTGCTCGAAGAATGCGGCGTACAGGTCATCGCCCATACCCATCCGGTGGCGGTCAACCGCATCCTGTGCAGTTCCCGTGCAGAGCAGTTCGCCGCCAACCGCGTCTTCCCGGATGAGGTTGTGCTATGCGGCCCGCGTTCTGTGTTCGTCCCATATGTTGACCCCGGCCTGCCGCTGGCGCTTGCCATCCGCGACCAGACCCACGCCTACATCCGTCAGTATGGCGAGCCGCCCAAGGTGATTCTGCTGGCGAATCATGGGTTGATCGTCCTCGGCCAGACCCATGTGGAAGTGCGTAATATCACTGCCATGGCCGTCAAGGCAGCCGAAATTTTCGCCGGGGCGTGTATGGTCGGCGAACCGGTGTTCATGTCCGAAGCGGATATCATGCACATCTACAAACGGCCCGATGAAATTTATCGACTGCGCCAGTTCGTCAGCACCAACCCACCCCATGCCTGATCACACGGACAGGCATGGCTGAAACATTAAAACAATGGCCGTGCCTGTCTGCCAGCTTATCCCATGCTTACGCCACCTTAAGCACCGTTTGTGCCGCCATGTGTTATTATAAGTTCGTCAATCCACTATAGACATTCTGATCACCCTCGCTAAAATCATTCGGTTTTGCTCAGTAAAAAGGCTCTCTTGCATGTCCCACTACTTAAAACAACTGCGCGTATTGGACGACCAGATCGACATTCATTTCTGGCGACAGCCGGAAGGCGTCACAATACCGTTCGACCAGTTGAAATTCCTGTATGTGCCCGATCAGGTGCAGTCGATGATGGTGGCTGATCTGGCCCGGCAGGTTTATGAATATCAGATGCAGCATATCGAATCTGGCGAACAGATTACGAAAGCCGTCATGATTACAATGGGTGCGCTGCTGCCAGGCGTGCTGCTGCACGACCATCTGGCATATCACCCGGACAAACGACTGCCCGCTGTCGAATTCGGCACGCTGGGCGTCAAATATTATGCCGGGCCGGGCCAACCGCTGGAGAAACCGATCGTCATTCAGGATGTGACCATTGACGTCCGCAATCAGGTGGTGGGTGTGGTGGAAGACCTGGTTGATCTTGGCGGCACGGCCAAGTTCGTCTCGGAGTATCTGGACCAGCATGGCGCGCGCGACACCATCCTGATCGCGCCTTATCTCAAGAGCCGTAACCTTATTGACGAGATGAACGTCATCTACTTCGGGTTTGTGCCGGAAGATACCTGGATTATCACGCCGCGTGAACGTGTCGAAACGCTCATCAAGCGCGTACCCTACTGGCAGGAACAGGGCGCGACGCTCAGCGACTGCCGCGCGAACCTGGCCGCCATCGGCTACCCCGAATACCTTATCGACCTCTATCTCGAATCCGCCTATACCCTTCAGGCGGTCAAATCCTGAAATAAAAAAGCCCCGGCACAGTGACCGGGGCTGGTTGATTATCCTGAAATCCGCAAAACTGACTACGCCGGAATCAGCCGTAGAGTGACGATCTGATACGGGCGTACATCGAATGTGATGGAACGACTTTCGCCCAAAATCTGCGTCTTGTTTTCTTCCAGCAGATTGGTCTGCCATGCTGCCTGCATGTCAAAGCCAGTATTGAGCGTCACCGAGCCACGCCGCCGCTGGTTTTCGTACAACCGCACGATCAGCCCTTCGCCATCTTCGGCGCGCTTAACCGTCTCGATCACGATGTTGGGCTGCTCTGCTGTCACCAGATTCGTGACCGCACCCTGCCCGGCAGTGCCCTGGCCCGCACGAGCGATCAGCGGGTCATTGAAGGCATAGGCTGCGGCAACGGTGGTTTCATCCCAGCGCCCGGCATGCGGCAGCAGGCTGTAGGCGAAATGATGTTCACCCCGATCCGCTTCGGGGTCCGGGTAGGTTGGTGCACGCAGCAGGCTGATCCGCATCACATTGCCCTGCACATCATGCCCGTACTTGCAGTCATTCAACAGGCTGACGCCATAATCGCCTTCGCTCAGGTCAACCCATTTCTGCGCCGCTGTTTCGAAGCGGGCCCAGTCCCAGCTTGTGTTGCGATGCGTGGGCCGTTCCACGTTGCCCCACTGAATTTCGTGCGTCGCAACCGGAGTCAGCACATCCACCGGGAAGGCGACCTTCAGCAGCACGTGCCGTTCCTGCCAGTCAATCGACGCGTCGAAGTCGAGGCGGGGGCTGTTGTATGCCAATGAGATACGCTGTACCAGCGGGCTGTTGAGCACATTGCGCCGGATCTCCAGCGTTGCCCGCAGCGGTCCCGCCTCCACCACCTTGACCGAATCTGCCGGGCTGGCTGGCCACATTTTGTCATCATAGAAGATGTCGATGTCCCACGCATCCCAGTTCAGGGGGCGGTCTTCAAACACCTGCAAGTGATTGGCGATGCTATCGGGCGGCAGCACTTCGCGCGCGTTGGATTTGTCATAAATGCGAATGATGTCGCCATCGCCATTCAGTTCCACGCGCAGGAAGTCATTTTCCAGATGTGTTTCGGATGCACTCAGACCGGTATTGGCCGGTGAGGTGGTGCGCGCAGCCAGTGACAGTGACGTCACACTGTACGGGGCCAGATCACCGGCGGCGATCAGCACGCCATCCTCAACAACCTGCGTAGTCACATCCCGGCCATCGGCAGTCTGAAGCTGCTGCCCATCGCTGATGGTGCCGCTGTACAACACCAGATCATCACGGCTGAACGACGTCGGGTTTACCACCAGCACATCGCCCGCGATTTTACTGGCGATCACATCGAGAGCGGCATCACGGGCCTCTTCGCCCATCTGCCGGACTTCGGCGTACTGTTCCAGCGAGTCGACGTACACCGGCGTGATGCTGCTGCCGGGGATAATGTCGTGGAATTGATTCAGACACACCAGTTCCCAGGCCTTGTTGAACGTGGCTTTGGGGTAGCTGTAGCCCGCGTCCAGCAGGCTGGCCAGTGCTGCGACAAATTCCGCATCATGCAGCAGAAATTCACTCTTGCGGTTGGCACGTTTGTTGCGCGCCTGCGTGGTGTAAGTGCCACGATGCAGTTCCAGGTACAGCTCACCATTCCATGTCGGCAGTTTCTCGCCAGAGTTGGCTTCCAGATCACGGAAAAAATCACCCACAGGGCGCTGGCGCATCTGCGGCGCTGCCGGGAACGCCTTCATCTCGTGGATATTCTCCAGCATTTCGCGGGTCGGGCCGCCACCCCCATCCCCAAAGCCGAAGGCCATCAGCAAGTCGTTCTGGACCGCCTTCTGCTGGAAGTTCATCCAGGTGCCCAGCGCTTCTTGCGGGTTCGCCATCGAGTTGTAGGTCGAAGCATACGGGCTGTCCGGTTCTTTGGTCGTGCTGAAATGCGTCAGCACGCGAGTGCCATCCAGCCCCTGCCACCAGAAGCTATCATATGGCAGGCGGTTGTACTGGCTCCAGCCGATCTTGATGGTGAAGAAATACTCCAGCCCGGCTTCCTTGATGAGCTGCGGCAACGCCCACGCATAACCGAACACATCCGGCAGCCACAGCACCGGCGAATCGACATCCCCGAAGTGGTCGCGGAAGAATGTGCGCCCCAGCAGGAACTGCCGCGCCAGCGATTCCGCACCGGTCAGGTTGCAGTCCGCCTCGACCCACATCCCGCCGATGGGTTCCCATCGACCATCAGCAATTTTCTTTTTGATTTCTTCAAACAGTTCCGGGTAGTCGTGTTTGACATAGTCGTAGAGCTGGGGCTGGCTCTGGGTGAAATGATATTCCGGGAACTGCTCCATCAGCCGCATCACGGTATGGAAGGTGCGTCCGGATTTACGCCGTACCTGGTCCACAGTCCACAGCCACGCCACATCAATATGGGCATGACCGGTGGCGCTGATCGATACGTCCATCGGCGCGCCTGCTTTTTTAAGCCCATCCTGAAGTGCCTTATGCGCCGGACCCACACTTTCATAAAATGCGTCGCCAATCGGTTCGCGCACATCCAGCAGCTTGAATGCTGCGTCCAGCGCGTTCAGCAGTTGATCTCTCGCTGGGTTATTGACATCCAGCAATTTGGCAATGCCATGCGCCACCCGTGCCGCTGCCACAAAATCGCGGGTAGGCTGGTCGATCTGGACAACCGCGCATTCCCGCATCAGCAGGCGGCCATATTCCCCATCACGGTTGCTGTTGCCTGTCCAGCCGTGCAGGGCCAGCAGGTGCGGTTGACCATCGCGCCACTGTTTAGGCAGTTGAATCTCCTGATGGTGCCGGTCACACGTAGCATATGATTCGCCATCAATGTAAGCCAGCGCTTCCGGGTGACTGAAACTGCGCGGTTCGCCCAGCGGCAGATACAGGGCCACCGCACTCTTTTTGTCCCAATCCGATGGCACCTGGAAGGTTGTGCGCAGTGCGAAGTCCACCTTCGACGTTGCCCAGTAGCTGTTGGCTTCAATCGTTTCCCACTGGCTGTCATCGACGTCAACGCCAATCGGCGGTTCATCCATCGGGTCATCGAGCCGGGTAAAACGGAATTCCGGTATTGGACTGTGCTTGCGATAGACCAGCGGTTCGATCAGTTCCAACCGCTGACGTATCTTCTCGACAGTCCAGCGCATTTCGTGTAACAAGGTCTTACTCCTTACAATCAAGTGGGACACGATAAGCTAGGCACACTGGCATGTGCCTACATTCAATCAGATCGCTATTCTGAGCAATCGTTCTCGATCAACAATAACGCCCAAACCGTGTTCTTTCAGTTTGTTTTCTGGTACAAGTTGATGCCATGTCTCAAAGCTATCAGAGGTTCCGAATAAAGGCATCGATTGTAACTCGAGATCAAACCCAATTAGGCGCTCATAATTTTCAACGAGCGTTTCAGCGCGATTCAAATGATCAACTAAAATTTCGGTCTTTCCCAATGTCCGATTATGGATAGGGGGTGGTTGGCCCAAACGTCCAAGAATCTCACCTACAACCTCACCTGATGTTCTGGCAAGTTGTGCTGGTAAACGATTGTCTTCCTCAACTTGCGACAATAGGTCAGATTGCCAGAAATCCGAGCGCAGATCGTTAATAATTGCGTACAATTCTGCTGTTTCATCAGGTGGATTCAAGAGATCATCAGCACGTAGCCAGCGTTGAATGTGGAGAAAGCGCTTAACATCTGATTCTTGAATCGATTTGTGCAAATAAATTGCAGGATTCTTACCGATGAAACGACTTATCAATTCTTTTGTATGAATAGCAAAAATCGGCACACTTCTACTTAATTCACCTCTGGCCAGTTTCAATTCATCGCCAGCCAGATAACATCGCACGCGGGTCGCCTCAGCATGCATAGCGAGGGCTAACAGGTACTGAGCGGCTATCAATCTTCCTGTATTAGGCTTCTGGGCAAGATAATACTCGAAATCCTGAAGGAAATGATCTCTGGCCCTATGCAAATTATCAACTGCACTGCGCAAGGCATAATGACGATTCTGTGCATTTTCGCTTTCAAAAACATCTCGTGCGGTACTTAATGCTGCTCGGAAATTAGTTAGCCGCTCTCTATCGAACTCAGCGTGAATTTCCTCACCAAGTTGCTTAATATCTTGCGTAATCCCATCCAATCGCTGAAAGATCCCAACGAGTGAAATAGCTGTTAAAGCAAGGTTAAGCATAATTCCGCCGACAGCAGTTGCAGCCAATACAGATCCAGCCTTTGTACTGCCCAGGTTAGTAAGCATCGGCACAGGCGAAGTTACTGTACCTTCTCGCAACCAAGCCACGACTTGCTTACTCTGATTATCAACAATGACACCCCCGACGCGCTGAAGCGAACCGGAGGCCAACCCAGTAGCAATTTCGGATGGGACCTCAAACACAACTTCCAAATCAGGCATGATACAACTCACAAAGATGGAGGAGCAGGCTTTCGACGACCTGCTCCAAACGAGCATTACTTATGATAATACGTCGGCCAGTCCAGATATTTGGTAAAGGCTTCATACACAGCATCGGACACCCGCGCCTGGTTAATGGACACGTGATGTTCGTAGCCATTTTCGCAGATATGCGCCAGCAGTTCCTGGAAGCGGGGGACTTTCACCACACCATAGCCGCCAAAAGTGTCGATAGGATCATCCGTGAACACACCTTCACCCGTATAGGCGATGATCTTGCCAGCGAAATCGTCCGTTGAGATGCGCAGATAGGTGAAGGGGCTTTCCTTGATGCGACCGTAAATGGTGCCAAAGGTGTTTTCCTTGCCGACGGTCCCGGCGATGATCTCCTGATAATCCATCACGGGAATTTCATCGACAAAGACATCTTTGGGCAGGTTCGAGCAGTGGAAGACGACGCCTTTATCCGGGTCTTCGCCATAATTGTTGTTCCAGTCCACCAGCGCGCTCGGTTTGCCAGAAGCCAACTGCATCGCCAGCATCGCCAGCGCACCCACGATGTCCGTTTCGCAGGCGGACGGATTCAGCTTGTTGCTGCTCATACTCATCAGCGTACACGGCACAACGCCAAAATACTCTTCCATCGACGTCCAGCACTGAATGGCCGTCGCATCCAGCAGGTTGGCCGACATCCAGTCATCCAGCACGACGCCAAACTTTGCCATGCGCATCAACGACTGTGCCGGGACATCGGCGGTGCGGGCGTAACCCTGAATGGAGGCCAGTTTATTCTGGACGGCACCGTCATCATCCGTCAGCCGTTCAATGCGCCCGAACACCTCGGACAGATCGAGCGTATCGACGCTGATGCCAGCGTGGTCGAGCAGCTTTTCGCTGAAGCGCACGGTCTTGAAAGCCTCCGGACGGGCACCCATCATGCCCAACCGCGCGGTCCGCATGCCACGCACCACCCGGCAAATCGCTGCAAAACGCTGCAAGTCAGCCATGAACGCGTCGCTTTCCGGGTCCATGGTGTGGTTGCTGGTCAGCGTATATTTGATATTAAGCTGGCGCAGGTTGTTGCACGCGCTCATCTTGCCGCAGAAGCTGTCGCGCCGGTTGGCGATGTCCATCCGGGTCGCGTCATCCGGGAAAGCATGAATCAGTACCGGCACGTCCAGCCCGGCAAAACGCAGCACATCGCCGATCGCTCGTTCTTCGCCGAAGTTCGGCAGCGTGACCAGAATACCGTCAATCTCATCACGATGCGCTTTAAACAGATCGGCACACAAGCGTGCTTCTTCCAGCGAAACAATCGCGCCGACATTGGTTTCTTCCGCGCCGGGCAAAATCGCCTTGATGCCTGCCTGCTCCAGCACCTGAAGGATCGTCTCACGTCCGCTCAGCGCCAGATGTGCCGGGAAAAAGCCTCGATTACCGACAATTACACCCAATGTCAGCGGGCGCGCCGTGAGTGTCGCTGCTGCATGGGGTTGGGGGTAAGCTAACGCCATCGTCTTATCTCCTCAAATCATTTTCATAAGTGTCGCCAGGGGCGATTGTTCGCGCCCCTGCCCAACGTTTTTTTGTGTTCGTTAATGAGCCGCAGCCTTCGTCATTTTGCCTTTGTCGGCGGCTGATGCGTTGGCCCGCGCTTCCGCTTTGTCCTTCGCCATCTCCTCGACAGATTTCACATGCAGGCGTGCCGCGCCTTTGGTATCGCGCAGTTGAACGCGTGTGCCATTCTGCTCGTGGGCGGCCAGCCGCGCCTTCGCAGCATCAATATCAGCCGCATAATTCGGCAGCCACTGCGCCTGTGCCACCAGCAGTTCATCCGTCATCTGCCATACTTCTTCCGGGTTGCACACAGCACCGGTAAGGGGGTCATGCAGCATTGCCTGTTTGAGCAGCGTCACATCACCGTGAACCGCTGCTTCCATGCCCATCTGCTGCACCCGCACACTGGCCGAACAGGTCGCCGCACAGGCCAGCGGCAGATCACCCACAACCGGCATGTTGATGCCATTCTTGTCGACATAACCCGGAATTTCAATCACGCAGCCATCCGGCAGATTGGTGATATGGCCTTTGTTCGGGATATTAAAATGGCCGCGATAGGTGCGCCCGGTCTCCAGCGCCTCGATGATATAGGAGCCGTGTTCCTCGCTGCGCCGTTCGGCTGTGATCGACGGGGGTTCTTCCTGCATCCAGTTGGGGAAATCCGTCTCGAACCAGTTGCGCCCTTCGGTGCAAACCCGCAGGTAACCGCCCGTCTCACCATTAATCCAGCGCGACAGATCAATCCACTGGCCGATCTCATCAACGCGCTTGCGGTACCACGGCAGATACTCGCTCAGGTGACCGTTGCTTTCCGTGCTGTAATAGCCAAAGCGGCGCAGCACATCAATGCGCACCTTCTCTGTCTGAACATATTCCGGGTGGGCTTCGAATAATTCCAGCAAGCGTGGGATCATATCCATGCCACGCCACTGTGCTTTGACAAACCATGTCTGGTGATTGATCCCGGCAGCGACCACGTCGACATCGCGGCGGTGCAGCAACTCGTCTTCAGCGATCAGGCCTTCCTTCTTCGCCCATAATTCGATGACGCGGACGATCTGCCAGTGCGCCCCCTGCACACCATGGCACAGGCCGATCGTCGGCACACCACCATACTGGTTGCAGGCCCAGGTATTCATCGCCATCGGGTTGGAGTAATTGAGGAACAGCGCACCCGGTTTGGCAACTTCGCGGATGTCCTTGCAGATATTCAAAAGCACCGGGATGGTCCGCTGGCCGTACATAATGCCGCCCGCACAGATTGTATCCCCCACGCACTGATCAATACCGTATTTCAAGGGAATATCAATATCGAGCGCAAACGCATCCAACCCACCCTGCCGGATCATGCAGATCACATAATCCGCATCGCTAATCGCCTCGCGCTGGTCCGTCGTCGCGATAACCTGCGCAGGCAGCTGATTATGCGCAATATCGCGCTGCGCAAGCTGTGTCACCATATTCAGGTTGCGCTCGGAAATATCCATGAAGGCAAAGGTGGTGTACTGGAGTTCTTTGACTGTGAGGAGGTCGTGCATCAACCGGCGGGTAAAACCGATTGACCCTGCTCCGATCATCGCAATTTTGAGTGCCATAAAAAAACCTGTTCCTTTCAATCGAATTTTTTTCGAGTTTCATCCCAACACAGTCCAGAACGCGAACCAGGGGGGCACAATCGCTGTAAAATGCTCCCATGTGCCCGGTTCTGCGGTGGCATCAGCGGCGTCGGCCATGATTTCCTTCATGTGCACCGGCACGAAACCGCGTTCCATCAAACCGTTCAGCAGCGTACTGAGTGTCTGCCGAAATTCCTGCGGCCCCTGGATTGGCCTGGCATCCGGGTACTTCGAGCGATCATACACCCAATCCGAATCCGTGTAGACGATCTGCTGGCCCTGCTGGTAGGGTTCCTTCAGCAGATAGCCTTCGCCGTTCCAGCTGGCTTCGGTCAGGCCGCTGGCGAAGGGATTCGCACACATGAAATAATACATCCCACCCCGCCGCAGCACCCGTGACACCTGTGCGAAAACGACGGTGGCATCCGGCACGAAGTTCAGCGAATAAGGCTGATAAACCAGATCATACGCCGCCGCATCCAGTGCCGACAGATCGCGCATGTCTGCCTGGACCAGCCGCATCTCAACGCCATAATGGGCCGCGACCTGAGCGTCACGTTCAAGCTGTTTGTTCGACAGATCAACGACTGTCACATTGGCACCCAACAGCGCAAACGCCGCCGACTGCTGCCCGCCCCCGCTGGCCAGCAGCAGCACATCCTTGCCGCGTACATCACCCAACCGGCCATCCCGGTCAATGCGTTCACGGGCAGATTCCATATCCAGATTCAGCAATGGACGGGTAAACAGCGCGTTGGCCTCAACCAGCGCATCCCACCGTTCGATGTTATAGCGGCGCACCTCATCCATGCCCGACCTCTACTGTCCGTACACATTCTGATAACGATAATTCAGTTTAGCAATATCTTCTTCGGCAATCGTCAGCGGTGTGCCCATTTGCAGCGCGGTCCAGACAATCGCCGCGTTATCTTCCGTCATAACCGCTGCCTGCACGGCTTTTTCGGCGGTTGGCCCGGTGGCGAACACACCATGACTCTGCAAAATACAGGACGGACTGCGGGAGCCATCCAGCGCTTCGACCACACGCTGACCAATTTCCTCACCGCCGATCAGCGCGAATCCGCCGCACGGAATCGGGCCGCCAAACTCATCGGCCATGGCCGTGGTCACACAAGGGATTTCGCGCCCCAGCACAGCAAAGGCGGTCGCATAACGAGAGTGCGTATGCACCACGCCATTGACATCCGGAAGCTGGCGATAGATATAACAATGGGACGCGGTATCCGACGATGCCTTATGCGCTCCTTCGACAATCTCGCCGTTGCTATCCACCACGACCATATTTTCCGGCGTCAGGTCCTCGAACTTCACCCCGCTTGGCTTGATGACGACCAACCCGCTTTCCGGGTCACGGGCACTGACATTGCCACTCGTCCACGCAACCAGCAGATTCTTTGGCAGTTCGGCATGCAGTCGACAAACCTCTGCCCGCAGTTCTTCGAGCATCATGGTTCGTTAGGCCTCTCCCCGTGCTTCCAGTTTGATCTTTTTGAGGCGTTTCATCACGTCGTTCGTTCCACGCCCGAAGTAATCATACAGCGTCTTATACTCGGCAAAAAGCTGGTTGTAAATCGCCTGATTCTCGGCGATGGGCTGTACCGCACCCTCGCGCAGCTTGCCCATTTTCTCCGCTGCGGCTTCGATATTCGGGTAGATACCCGCAGCAACCGCCGCGTGCATCGCCGACCCCAGCGCCGGGGCCTGCCCGGAACCCGCCAGCTTCATTGGTTTACCGGTGACGTCGGCATAGATCTGTACCAGCATTTTGTTCTTTTCCGCCAGGCCGCCCGCCGCGACAATCTCATGCACCGGGATGCCCTTACGCTCGAATGATTCGATAATCTCGCGCGTGCCATAGGCCGTCGACTCGATCAGGGCACGGTAAATTTCCGGTGCCCGTGTACCCAGCGTCATGCCCAGAATCAGGCCCGTCAGGTCGGCATCCACCAGTGTCGAACGGTTGCCGTTCAACCAGTCCAGTGCCACCAGACCATGTTCACCCGGTTTCTGCTTGGCGGCTTCATCCGTCAGATACTCATGCAGCCCCATGCCCGCCTTTTTCGCCGCTTCATGATACTCCGGCGGCACGGCGTTGTTCACGAACCAGGCAAAGATGTCGCCAACACCGCTTTGACCTGCTTCATAGCCGAAATAACCCGGCAGGATACCATCCGGCACCACCCCGCACATACCCTCGACCGTCTGGTCAGAATCCCCGACCAGCATGTGGCAGTTCGATGTCCCCATAATAATGACCATGCTGCCGGGTTTGGTGACTTTCACCGCTGGCACTGTCACATGGGCGTCGACGTTGGCAACAGCAACGGCTGTGCCCTCTTTCAGCCCGGTCCATTCGGCCATCTGTTTGGTCAGGCCGCCAGCCTTACCGCCCAGCGGCGCAAAATCGCGGCTCATTTTTTCGTCGACCACGTCGGCAAAGCGGGGGTCCAGGGCGGCGAAGTAATCGCGCGAGGGGAATGCCTTACCCTGCACCATCGCCTTATAGCCCGCCGTGCAGGCGTTGCGCGTTTCGACGCCCGATAGCTGCCACACAATCCAGTCTGCGGCTTCCAGCAGCCGGTCGGCAGCAGCGTAAACTTCCGGCGCTTCCTTCAGAATTTGCAGCACCTTGCTGAAAAACCACTCGGATGAAATTTTGCCACCATACTTCGGCAGCCAGCTTTCACCCCGCTGGCGCGCCAGTTCGTTGATCTGGTCCGCCTGTGGCTGAGCCGCATGATGCTTCCACAATTTCACCCACGCATGCGGGTTATCACGCCACTCTGGCAGCGCAGACAACGGCGTGCCATCGGCCTTTACCGGCAGCATGGTACAGGAGGTGAAGTCAATACCCACCCCAATGACCTCATCCGGGCTGACTCCACTTTCCTTCAGCACAACCGGAACCGTCCGCTTGACGACCTCGACATAATCCATTGGGTCCTGCAAGGCCCAGTCTGGCGGCAAGGGGCGGTTGCTGCCCGGTAACTGCCGGTCAATCACACCATTTTCGTAAGCATGTACCGCCGCTGCGACTTCTCGACCATCACGCGTATCAACGAGTACGGCACGTCCTGATTCCGTTCCGTAATCAATTCCTATTGCGTACATAAGCAATCTGACCTCAAAGTTTAGTTCCCGGCAAAATCCCCCATAGTTTAGCACCAAATGTCACAATTGCCTGCAAGCTAACCGACGAAAGTTTAGGACCATCATGGGAAATCTGGGCACGAACGCAGTATCATTGTGCTGGTTACCGATTATTGAACAGATTGCAAGGAGAAGATTTAATGACCGAGATTTTCCTGCCGGATGATCGTTACTTCGACCCGGCTTCTCGCAATGTCGCGCTGCACCTGTACGATCAGGTGAAAGACCTGCCGCTGGTCTGCCCGCACGGGCACGTCGATCCCCGTTTGTTCAGCGACCCGAACTACCAGTTTGGCACCCCCACCGAGTTATTCATCATCCCCGATCACTATATCTTTCGGATGCTCTATGCGCAGGGTATCGCGCTGGAAGACCTGGCCGTGCCGCGGGCCGATGGCGGCCCCGTCGAGCAGGATCACCGCAAGATCTGGCAGCTCTTTGCCGACAATTTTTATCTGTTTCGCGGCACACCAACGGGTATCTGGCTGAACTACTCGTTCCGCAATGTCTTTGGCATCACCGAGAAGCTCACCAGCGACACCGCCCAGAGCATCTATGATCAGATTGCCGATCAGCTGACAAAACCGGAATTCCGCCCGCGCGCCCTGTTTGATCAGTTCAATGTCGAAGTATTAACCACAACGGATGCCGCCACCGACTCCCTGGAACACCACAAAGCTATCCAAGAGTCCGGCTGGAAAGGCAATATTCTGCCGACATTCCGCCCGGATGCAGTCGTCAACCTCGATACAGCAGGCTGGCACAATCACATCAAGGCGCTTGGCGAACGGGTTGGTAAGGAAATCAACAGCTATAAGGTGTTCATCGAAGCGCTCGAAGACCGGCGGGCGTTCTTCAAGTCGATGGGGGCTACCGCGACAGATCATGCCGCGCTCAGCCCGTATACCACCGACCTGGGTGATCAGCAGGCCGATGTCATCTTCCAGCGGGCGCTGCGCGGCGAAGCGACGGCGGAAGATGCGGCGCAGTTTACCGGGCACATGCTCATGCAGATGGCCCGTATGAGTGTCGAGGATGGGCTGGTCATGCAGCTGCACCCCGGCTCCTACCGGAACCATAACAAGGCCCTGTTTGACCGCTTCGGCCCGGACAAAGGCGCTGATATTCCGGTGGCGCTGGAATACACCCGCAATATGCTGCCGCTGCTCAGCAAATATGGCAGCGACCCGCGCTATTCACTCATCCTGTTCACACTGGACGAAACCACTTACGGGCGCGAAATGGCGCCGCTGGCCGGGCATTATCCGGCAGTCAAGCTCGGTCCGCCCTGGTGGTTCTTCGACAGCCTCAACGGGATGGCTTACTTCTTTGACAAAGTGATGGAGACAGCCGGTATCTATAACACCGCTGGGTTCAACGACGACACCCGTGCTTTCACGTCGATTCCGGCACGGCATGATGTGTGGCGGCGGGCAGCGGCCAACTGGGTCGCCGGGCTGCATGTTCGCGGCATTGTCGACGAAGAAGACGCCGAAGCCATGGTCCACGATCTGTCCTACGGGCTGGCGAAAAAAGCCTACAAATTCGCGTAGCATCTCATGGGGCGATTCGTTTAACTGAGTCGCCCTACCCCCACAACTCGCGCAGGTAATTCATCTTCGCCATTTTCTGATAACTGCCGCCGCCTTCGTGGTCGTTGAAATCGTACACCTGAATATCTTTTTCGCCCCGCAGGTGATTGTACGCGGCAAACACCGTCGATGGCGGGCAGGTCATATCCATCAGTGCCACCGAGAACAACGACTGGGCCGAGATACGCGCTGCGAAATTGACGCCATCAAAGTAGCTGAGGGTGCGATAGACCGTGTCCATATGGTTGCGATGGGTCTTGAGGTAGTGGGCAATCTCGGAGTAGGGGGCACGGTCCGTGATCGTAATCGCCCGGCGATAATGACACAGGAACGGCACATCCGGCATGACGACCTGCGGGCCATCGTGCAGCGCCCCTGCCGCAATCGTGATGCCGCCGCCCTGGCTTTCACCGGTGAGCGCCACACGCTTGGAGTCCACTGCTTCGTGACCCCAGATAACTTCGATCGCCCGCACGGCATCCGTAAAAACCCGCCGGTAGTAATAGGTGTATGGGTCGAGAATGCCCTGCGTCATGAACCCCGGATAAGCCGGATTCGCACCATTGGGCACGTCCGGCGTGTCCCCGCGCCGCCATACGCTGCCCTGCCCGCGTGTATCCATCATGAAGTAGGCGTATCCCATGTTCGGCCACAGCAGATGCTCGAAGCCAACCCCGCGCCCGCCGCCGTAACCGATGTATTCCACCACACATGGCAGCGGCCCGCTGCGCTGTTTCGGCAGCAGAAACCACCCTTTGACCCGCTGGCCGCCAAAACCGGAGAACGTCACATCGAACACATCAACCAGCGTCAGGCCGTAGTCCACCGGTTCAAAACGGGCGTCCAGTGAATGCTGCCGTGCCTCGCTGAGAGTCTGCTGCCAGAACGAGTCAAAGTCCGCCGGTTCGGTCCGTTCTGGCCGGTAGCGCTGCAAATCTTCCAGCGACATATCAAAAAGCGGCATGAAGTACACCTTTCCTCAGGAAACAAACACACGCAGGCAATCAACCATGCTGCATCGCCAGCATAGACAATCTTCTATTCGGCTGTCACTCCAGCAGAAACAACGACGCTAGCAGTAAACGTCCTTGCCCTCTGGCCCAAAGACTTTCAGACGTTCTTCGCTGTCGCCATATTGCTGCACACTGGCAGGCCGGTAGTGATACTGCACCGCGCGCCGCCGTTTGGTCGATTGGCTGGGCGGGGTACCGTGATGCAGCAGGCCATCAAACAGCAGTATGCCGCCGGGCTTGAGCGGGACCGCCACGCTGCGTCCCACCTGCACATCCGTATCGCAGATCTGCCAGTCGCGCCGCTGGAAGTGGATCACCGGGCCGTCGCGGTGGCTGCCGGGAATCACGTGCATACATCCGTTCTCGATCAGGGCTTCATCCAGCGCGACCCAGACACCGACCACCTGCGTACCCAGCGGCAGGTTAAAGTAAGCGAAGTCCTGATGCCAGGGCTTTTCACGACCGATCAATGGCGGCTTGATTAAGCCCATATCCTGAAACATAGTGGTCTGCTCGCCGATGATCCGTTCCAGCACAGCCAGCAGCACCGGGTGGTGCGACAATGCTTTCAGGCGTGGCTCGTGCTCGACAAACCACGAAATCTTGCGGACATAGTCCTGCCGCTGTTCCGGCGATAGACTGGACAAGACCTCGCGCGCTTTCGACTCGAACATGATGCCCTTGAAATCAGGGTATTTGCCGCCGATCAGGTCGACCATGCCGTTCAACGCGGCGTCAACTTCGGGCTGCGAAAATGCGTTATGAATAACCAGATACCCATAGGCTTTAAAAAATTCAATATCTTCATCTGTAACCGCATCAAGCCCGTTGATACCATCGGTAACCACGGTGCTGTATTCGTAAAGACCGTCCGGCGGTGCTTCGACGTCGATCAACTCAACACCATTCGGGCCGGGTGAAGGTGTATTACCTGCCATTATTTGGTCCTTTCTGTTCATCCCCATTTAAACGAGTCTAGCGTCCCTCGTGTGTGGACGCCAGAAGCCACCGGACCAATTTGAGCATTTCGTGAGTATTACAGCCACAGGTTCCAACTGAACCAATCGACCGCTACAATGGTGTGATTGATTTGCGAATTCAAGGAGTTGTGAATGCGACGTTTGTTGCTGTTTATTACCCTATTCACGAGCCTGATGATGGCGATTTCCCCGGCGCTTGCGCAGGAAGCAAGCACGCCGGAAGCAATTTGCGAAGCGGCAGTCCCGGCGGAAGAACCTGCCAACCGCACATTTTCCGAACCGGAGCAGGTCCTGGAGGCCGGTGTCGATTATCGTGCCGTGTTCTGCACGGACGCCGGTGCGGTTTATATCGACCTGCTGGAAGAATATGCGCCTGTTACGGTCAACAACTTTATCTTCCTGGCCCAGCAGGGTTACTACAATAACACCACCTTCCATCGCGTGATTGCGGACTTTATGGCCCAGGGTGGTGACCCGGATGGCACAGGAACCGGCGGCCCCGGTTACCAGTTTGAAGATGAATTTGCCGGCTTCCTCAACTTCGATCAGGCCGGTTGGCTGGCGATGGCGAATGCTGGCCCCGGCACCAACGGCTCGCAGTTCTTCATCACCACGGCCCCAACCCAGCACCTGAACTTCCTGCACACCATTTTTGGTGAGGTGCTGCAAGGTCAGGAGAATGTAGAAGCGATCGAACTGCGTGACCCGCAGACGGCTACCGAACCCGGTACGACGCTGAACACCGTTGTGATTATCGAAGACCCCAGCACCGTCGAGACCACGTTTGAACCGGTGCCCCCTGCCAGCCAGGACGAAGTCACCGAAGCCTTTGAGCAACTGACGAGTATGCTGCCACCCGATGTCCTGGCAATTGACGAGGAAACCAGCGGCATCTACAGCACCGAGGAATGGGCTGCCCAGATGCCAGAGGAAATCCAGTCCGATTATGCGGACTTTCTGAGCAGCCACAATCACGAATACACCGCAGCCAACACGATTGTCAATGTGGCCTGCGACCTGACCAATGTGCCGTTTATTTCGATCAGCTATGAGCTGGAAACCTACGCTTCAGCTGAGGATGCGCAGGCAGCCCTGACAGACCCGGCTGTTGCGGACCTGATGACGGCGCGCGGTTTTACAGAAAACACGAGTGAAAATGGTTCGACACTCTACAGCCGCGAATCCACCGCCTGTGATTCGGACGTCATCACAACTGCAACACGCTGGCAGCGCGGGCGTTTTGTTGCGACGCCGCAAATCACCCTGAACACCGGGGTTGAAGTGCCTATTGATGAGGTCCTGGAGAGTTTCGTCGGCCAGCAGATTTACGAGCAGATTTTGTCGTCAATCCTGCGACCAGAAATTCGCTAATCCGATCAATCATGAAGGGCGCATCTACACAATGCGCCCTTTTTTATTTTCTATCAGGCCCCGGCCACGCGCGGCATCCACATGGGTTCGGCAGCCATGCGGGCGAATTGCAGCGCCATCACCATCTGCGCCCGGTTTCGTGCATAAGCCGGCTCATCCCACAGGTTAACATCCTTCCGCGTCGAATACTGCCCGACATCGTACAGCGCGTAAATATCATGTGCCGGGTCCACATGGATCTTCCAGCTTCCCTGGCTGAACGTCTTGGCGTACATCGCAGCCGACTTATTGGGCCATGCAGCCGTTTCGTCGGTCAGGGGTTCTTCACGCGCCATTTCCGCCAGCAGCAGCCGCAGCATCAACGCCGCTTTCAAATCCGTTGCATCCGGCTCGTCCCATAGATTGTGAACCTCGCCCGGATCAGTTTGCAGGTCATACAATTCCCCATAGGGGCGGTTGCAGTTCACCGTCAGCTTGTAGTGCGCATCGACATAGCTGCGTGTATGAATGGTGGTCGGCTGGTGATGATGCTCCACCAGCACATGATCGCGAGCAGCGGGTAACTCGCCTTTCCAGACCGTTGTCTGGTCAACTCCGGTCATGACTTCCGGCGCATCAATCCCACAGGCACTCAGGAAAGACTGTGGCAGATCGACCAGTGTCTGGAGCGCGTCAGATTCGGCACCGGCTGGCACCTGCCCCGGCCAGCGCACCAGAAACGGCACGCGAATCACGTCCTCATAATGGAATGGCCCTTTGGCGATCAGCCCGTGATGGCCGTAAAAATGACCATGATCTGTGGTAAACACCACCAGCGTGTTCTCCGCCAAACCCAGCGCATCCAACCGATCCAAAATCAGGCCGATGTATTTGTCCATACAGCTAATCATGCCGTAGTAACAGGCGATGTCTTTCGCCAGTTCATCACGGTCATGCAGATGCGAGTGAAAACCATGCATCCCATGACCGCCGGTTTCGTACCAGGGTGAATAATCGGGGTTGGGCTGCTGCGTCATCTGCAATGGCAGCGGGCTGCGGTCATGTTCGCCGGGTGTCGCCTGGGGCACGGTTACCGCAGCCGGGTCATACATCGTGTCCCACGGCTCGGGGATGAGGTACGGCGGATGCGGATCGAAGAAGCTGGCCCACAGGAAAAAATTGTCGCCCGCCTGCTGGTACGTATCCAGCAGTGCGTTGGTCCGCTCCGCAATCCAGGCGTTGTAATGATATTTTTCCGGGATCGGCCATGTGCGTTTCTGGTTCGGGTTGGTGCCCGTCGGCGGTTGAAAATAATCGCGCCAGTTTTCCAGGCCATTGTCTTCCATCCAGATGGCGTAATGCTGGCCAACGTGCGCTTCATCGGCATGATTGCGGGCCAGTTCCGCATGTTCAAAGCCATAGAATGGCCCATGAAAGTCGCGCCAGAAATCCAGGTCTTGCAGCAATGGGTACGATTCGAGCGACGGAAACTCATCTGTGCCCCACAACTGCTGAAAATGAGCTTTGCCCACCAGCCCCGTACGATAGCCCGCTGCCTGAAACGCATCGCCGACGGTCGGCTCAAATTCCGCCAGCTTCATCCCTAGCGAAAACGCCCCATGCTGGCTCGGATATTTGCCGGTAATCATCGAAGCGCGAGTCGGGGTGCAGGTCGGGTTCGGGCAGTAGGCGCGCTGATACAACGTGCCTTCACGGGCGAGACGGTCCAGATTGGGCGTTTGAATTTCCGGATTATGGCAGCCGAGCGTGTTCCAGTGCTGTTGATCACTGGTGATAAGCAGGATATTCGGTTTTGGAGATGACATACGTCCGCCTCGGGTGTGTGGCTCTGGTAATTGCGACTCTGCGGGGTATTATAGGGGAAGTTCGTTCAACTGGCGACAAGCCACCTGAGCATTGGAGAACACATTTTATGGCAACCACTTACGAAATTATCAGCACCGCCCAGGGCAGACATTTAAAGATTACGGGTGATCTGCCACAGGGTTTTCATGGCGAGCAGCAGGGTGACAGCTGGGTCTGCCCGCTGGATGCGCAAAATGCCGCCGCGGTGCGCCAGGCGATGCCCTGGACCGCCCCCACCACTGTGGGTCTGAAGAAATCCATCGGCTGTGGCGACCGGCTGGGGTTGGCAACACCCGGCCATATCCTGGCTGTACAGGGCACCGATATGTTCCCCGTTTTCGCACAGCAGTCGATCCGCGAGATGGAACGGTCCAACCGCACCCCGCAAAACGTCATGGACGACGCGACCTTCGGCGTGCTGCAAATGAACTACCAGAGCGGCTTCGGCAGCGACGCCGACCATCTGAAGAACATCAAGGCGATTGACGACTGCATTGCTGCCGGCTTTGTGGGTTTCACACTCGACCCCAACGAACACGTCGACAACGCGGCCCATACCGATGACCACGCCACACTCCAGCAGAAATTTGACTCGCTGCCGTGGGATGCGCTCGAAACCAGCGCCGATGATCTGAAAAAACTCTATATCGGCAATACACCGGGCGGCGCGATTGATGAAGAAGCGCTGCTACGGGCGACGGGCAAGTACAGCCGCGCCATTGCCCATGTCACCAAGCTGGCCCGTTACATTGCTTCCGAATTCAACGGCCAGCCCTATGACCTCGAAGTATCCGTCGATGAAACCGACACGCCCACCAGCCCGGCGGAACACTACTTCTTCGCCTCCGAACTCAAGCGGCTGGGCGTCGATTTTCACGGCCTTGCCCCACGCTTTATCGGCAGCTTCGAAAAAGGGGTGGATTACATCGGCGATCTGGATGTCTTTGAAAACGACTTCGCCGTACATGCCAAAATCGCCCGCGAACTCGGCCCCTACAAACTGAGCATCCACACGGGCTCGGACAAATTCAGCATCTACCCGATCATCTTCAAACACACCGGGCAGTATGTCCACCTGAAGACCGCCGGGACAAGCTGGCTGGAAGCGCTGCGTGTGGTGGCGATGCACAATGTCCCGCTGTTCCGCGAGATTCTGGACTTCGCCATCGAACGTTACCCAACCGACCGCGCCTCCTATCATGTGTCCGGTGACCTGTCCAAAGTCCCGGCAAACCCGGCGGATTCCGAACTGCCGGACCTGTTTGAACAGTTCGATGCGCGCCAGGTGCTGCACGTGACATTCGGCTCGATTCTCGACCATTACCGCAAGCCAGTTTATGACGTGCTATACGAACACAACGACACCTACGATGCCGTGCTCAAGAAGCACTTTGACCGCCACATTGCGCCGTTCCAGAACAACTAGAGGAGCTTCCCCCTATGACGTATACCATTGATCTTGCGGGCAAAGTCGCTGTTGTCACGGGCGGCAGCGGCGTCCTCGGTTCGGCAATGTGCCAGGCGCTGGCGCAGGCGGGGGCCGTTGCCGTCGTCATTGGCACATCCATCGAAAAAGCGCAAAGTACCGTCGATACCATTGTGGAACAGGGGGGCAAAGCCCTGCCGCTGGCCGCTGATGTGCTGGACAAAAACATCCTTCAGGATGCCTGCGACACCATCATGACGGAATTCGGACGCATCGACATCCTCATCAACTGCGCCGGGGGCAATAAACCGGAAGCCACCACCGCGCCGGATAACTCGCGCAGTTTCTTCGACCTGCCCGAAGACGCGCTGCAATGGGTGTTCAACCTCAATTTCATGGGCACGCTGCTGCCATCACAGGTATTCGCGCGCCAGATGGCCGAAAAAGGCGAAGGGGTCATCATCAACATTTCGTCGATGGCTGCGGATCGGCCCATGACCCGCGTCGTGGGTTATGCGGCAGCCAAAGCCGGTATCGACAACTTCACCAAATGGCTGGCCGTCTATATGGCCAAGGAATACAGCCCGAATATTCGTGTCAACGCCATCTCGCCCGGCTTCTTTATCACCACCCAGAACCTGCGCCTCGTCACCAATGAAGACGGCTCGTACACTGATCGCGGTCAGTTGATCGTCAACAACACACCGATGGCACGCTTTGGCCAACCGGACGAACTGGTCGGCGCACTGATGTGGCTGGTATCGGATGGCGCAAAGTTTGTGACGGGCACAATTGTCCCGGTAGATGGTGGGTTCAGCGCATTTTCGGGGGTCTGATGATCCGCACGATCACGCAGGAAATGATCGAGTCTTTCATAAAGCAGGCGGCGGAATCACCGCGCAAACGCATGATTTACCGCCTGCATGAACACGAGGAACCGGTGCAGCGCATGGTCAACGCCATGCTGCCCGGTACCTATACCCCACCGCACAAGCACGAAAATCCCGACAAGGTCGAACTCTTCTCGATTCTTGTCGGGAAGTTTGCCCTCCTGCGATTTGATGACAGTGGAACCGTTCAGGACGTTTTTGTGCTGGATGCTGCTGGCCCTAATCGCATTGCCGACATCGCACCCCGCACCTATCATGCGCTGGTCGTGCTGGAGCCCTCCGCCACGCTGGAGATTATTCAGGGGCCATACCACGCCAGCACCCACAAGCAGTTTGCACCCTGGGCACCGGCTGAAAACTCACCGGACGCGCCCGGTTATCTCAAACAAATGGAGGCGATCGTGGCTCAATGGCGGTAGATCGCCCCGCCGCCAGAAATAACCAAAGCCCCCTTTCGCCGTATCTGGCAGCTTGAACAACCGCTGATTTTCCTGTTTGTGCAGGGATTAATTAACGCAATAGATATTGTGAAAAGAGAATTAAGATGCTTTATCCACAATCCAATTCTTATCGTCAGATTCAGGATTTGTCCGGCTTCTGGAATTTTCGCATCGACCCTGATGCCAGTGGCGCATGGAGTGCGGGCTTCGAGGGTGGTCAACCGATCGCTGTGCCGGCCAGTTGGAATGACCAGCTCAATGACCTGCGCGATTACCTGGGCGTCGGCTGGTATCAGACCACTTTCAGTGTGCCTGCTGGCTGGCTGGGGCAGCCCATATTCATTCGGTTCGGGTCAGTCAATTATCTGGCCGAAGTCTGGCTGAACGGTACGCAGATAGGTCAGCATGAGGGCGGCCATCTGCCCTTCGCGTTTGAGATCAGCAGCCACGTTCAGGCCGAAGCGAATGTGCTGGTGGTGCGCGTCGATGGCGAACTGGCACCTGATCGCGTGCCCCCCGGCAACATTCCGCCAGACCCGAAAAGCCCCTTTGGCGGGTTCTTGCGCAATTTCCCGGCCAATGCCTTTGACTTCTTCCCCTACTGCGGCATCCAGCGGCCTGTACAGGTGTATACCGTGCCACAGAAGGCCATTCAGGACGTCACCGTCACCACCGATATCGAGGGGACGACGGGCGTAGTGCAGGTTGCTGTCGAGCATAGCGCGGACGCCGGTCAGGTACGTGCCACGCTGAAAGGTTTCGGCACGGAGCTTGTACAGGACCTGGACGACTCATCGACGCTGCGTGTCGAGAATGCCGCTTTGTGGTCGCCGGATCAGCCTAATCTTTACGACCTCACGCTGGAACTGCTCGTTGGCGACACCATCATTGATCGCTATACGCTGCCGGTCGGTATCCGCACCATTCAGGTAGCCGGGGATCAACTGCTGCTCAACGGCGAACCGGTGCAGCTAACTGGCTTTGGCCGCCATGAGGATTTCCCGGTGATGGGGCGCGGCTATGTGCCGGCGGTCATGATTAAAGATTTTGAGCTTATGCGCTGGGTCGGGGCCAATTCTTTCCGCACCACACATTACCCCTATGCCGAGGAGATGATGGCGCTGGCGGATCGTCTGGGCTTTCTGGTCATTGATGAAACGCAGGCAGTCGGGTTGTATTTTGCCGAACATGGCCTGGAACGACGCCGCGAACTCTGTCATCAATTCACGCGTGAGCTGATCGCCCGCGATAAAAACCACCCCAGCGTCATCATGTGGAGCCTCGCCAACGAACCGTTCAACAACGATGAGAAGGCCGGGCCGTTCTTCCGCGAATTGTACGATCTGGCAAAAGCGCTTGACCCCACACGCCCGGTGACGGTGGTCAATGTGGGTATGATCAACGGGCCGGACGAGCCAACGTTTGAGTTTGTCGACGTGTTGTGCATGAACCGCTACTACGGCTGGTATTCGCAGGGTGGCAACATCGACGATGGCATCGAAGTGCTGGAAGCGGAACTCGACGCCACCCACGCCAAATTCGGCAAGCCAATTATTTTGAGTGAATTCGGGGCGGATACGCTGCCGGGCTGGCACGCGGAGCCATCGGAAATGTTCAGCGAGGAATATCAAACCGAGTTTCTGACAAAGACCATCAATCTGCTGAATCAGAAAAGCTACGTGGTCGGCCAGCATGTCTGGAATCTGTGCGACTTTAAGACATCGCAGGCGGTCTTCCGCACCGCCGCCATGAACTTCAAAGGGGTCTTCACGCGGGACCGTCGCCCGAAGATGGCCGCGCATCGACTGCGGGAATTGTGGCGCAAAGAGGAATAAAAAAAGGGCGGGGATGCCCGCCCTCAAACCATTTACTTACTATCCGCCGGGTCGAAGTCCAGTGCCAGCGAGTTGATGCAGTAGCGCAGGCCCGTCGTCTCGCGCGGGCCGTCATCAAACAGATGCCCCAGATGGGAACCGCAGCGCGCACAGACGACTTCCGTCCGCACCATGCCGTGGCTGTTATCCTGCCGCAGCTCGACACTGCCCTCTTCCATCATGTCCCAAAAGCTGGGCCAGCCGGACCCTGACTCGAACTTGGTTTCCGATGAAAACAATTCGTTGCCACAAGCGGCGCAGCGATAGGTGCCATCGACCTTGTTGTGGACATACTCGCCAGAAAAGGGCCGTTCCGTTCCGGCCTGACGCAGCACCGCGTACTGGTCCGGCGTCAACTGCTCGCGCCACTCTGCTTCGGACTTGGCGATCTTGTCAGCCATAGAAATTCTCCTGACTACGCGAATAACTTTGAGAGCGTTTATACAGGCTTATCATAGCGGTAGTTTCTAACGAAACTGTGAACACGCTGTAAGAGACGCACTAGAATCAGAGCGTGCCGCCCAGATTCCAGGGGTTGAACTCCGCTTCGCCCACGCCCTGCGCCTCGCTCTTGGATGGCTGGCCTGAGGCCACAGCAATCACCATATCCAGCAGTTCATCCGTCGCCTGAGACATGGGTACGCCTTCCAGAATCTTGCCTGCGTTGTAATCCATATCGTCTTCCATGTGGTTAAACATGGTGCTGTTGGTCGCCAGTTTGATGCTGGGGGCCGGTTTAAAGCCAAATGCAGAGCCACGCCCGGTGGTAAACAACACCAGGTTCGAGCCACCGGCCACCTGCCCGGTGACGGCTACGGGGTCGTACCCCGGCGAATCCATAAAGGTGAAGCCACGCGCCGTGACGGGTTCGCCATAGTCGTAAACGCCGGTCAAAGGGGTCGAGCCACCCTTAATGACAGCACCCAGCGACTTTTCGTAAATCGTCGTCAACCCGCCCAGCTTGTTTCCTGGTGACGGATTGTTGTCGATTTCGATGCCCAACCGGCGGCTGTGTTCTTCCCACCAGTGCACCTTGTCAATCAGTTTCCGGCCCACGGCTTCGCTGGCCGCACGGCGCGTCAGCATATGTTCCGCCCCGTAAATTTCCGGCGTTTCGCCCAGCACCACCGTTCCCCCCTGCCGCACAATCTCATCCGAGACCATGCCCACCAGCGGGTTCGCCGTCACGCCAGACCAGCTATCGCTGCCGCCGCATTGCAGGGCGACCATCAATTCCGAGATGGGCTGCGGGCTGCGCTCGGCATTGTTGACCATCGGCAGCAGTTCTTCAACCGCGTCGATACCCGCCTGAATCGTCTTGCGAACGCCACCCTCACCCTGAATGGTCAGGCTGGGCGGGGTCAGGCCCGCATTGCCGTTGAGGCGGTAATTGGACACCAGATCCGCAATCTGATTGGCTTCGCAGCCAAGGCCGACGATGATGTAGGCACCGATGTTGACATGCTGTGCCATCCCGGCCAGAGTCCGTTGCAGCAGCACATAATCCGCGCCACCGATCTGCACGGCACACCCGGACAGATGCGCCAGTGCGATTACCCCATCAATGTTGGGATACTCCGCCAGCCGTTCCGCCGTGAAGTGATGGGCGATCTCGCGAACGGTATGCGCCGAGCAGTTCACGGTCGAAATCACGCCGATGTAGTTGCGCGTGCCGACACGCCCATCCGCACGTTTGTAACCCATAAACGTGCGCCGCTGATCGTCGGGAGTGAGCGTGACCGGCTCGTAATCCACACTGAACGCATACTCGCGGGCAAAATCCTGCACAGCCAGATTATGCGTATGCACATGATCGCCCGGCGCTATCGCCTGTGACGCAAAGCCGATGATCTGACCGTAACGCCGGACAGCCTCACCCTGTGCGACAGCCTCCAATGCAAACTTATGACCATCCGCCACAAACTGCTGAATAATTAGCTGGCCTGATTCGGTTGCCAGCACCGTCCCGGCCTGCAACGGTCGTTTCGCCACACCGACATGATCGGCAGAATGCAGCCGCAGTGCTACCGAATTAAACGGCACCACACCAGCCGGCACATCGCCGAACAGATTGACATTGCCACTCATCCCTATACGACTTTCACTCTGTTTTTCAATTCACCAATACCTTCAATACTGACCGTCACCACATCCCCGGCGGCCAGCGTAAAATCAGCAGGCGGCACCGTGCCGGTCCCGGTCAGCAGCACCACACCATCGGGAAAGCTGTAGCTGTGCCCCAGATACTGGCCCAGTTCATCAATACGCCGCTTGATTTTTGATGTGTGCACATCCCCATCGAAGACAGACTTTCCGTCACGCTCGATCTTCACCCGGATCGTCGCCTGCGGCCAATCGCTGGTCGGGTTGAGCACGATGCCGGGGCCCAGCGCACATGACGCTGTGTACACCTTCGCCTGCGGCAGATACAGCGGATTCTCGCCTTCAATATCGCGGCTGCTCATGTCATTGCCCGGCACAAATCCCACCGGTTCCAGATCGGGGTTATACACCACGCCCAGCTCTGGCTCCGGCACAGACCACGATGCATCCGACCGGATACCGACCTCGCCGCCCGGCCCCACAGCCCGCCAGCCCTGCGCCTTAAAGAATATTTCCGGACGCTCGGCATCATACACACGGGCGTAGACATCACCCCCATCTTTTGATTCTTCCTGACGGGCTTCGCGGCTGCGCTCATAGGTCACGCCCGCGGCCCACACTTCCTGCTCATCGACCGGGCTGAGCAAACACGGCACATCGGATCGCGGTTCCAGCGCAAAATCCGCCACCGGAAAACTGTGCTCGGCCTGATCTACCAGCGCTTCCAGTTCGGCAATCGCCTCGCTCACACGGCCAGAACTTTGCCGCAGCCACGCCGAAATCGACGGCACCGCCCGGCTGATGTCGTAAACCGTATCGTTCGTCAACAGCCCAATGCGAGCCTGCCCATCCAATTGAGGGTGGAAAAAACGTACCAGTGTGGTCATTTTTAAGTTGCTCTTTCTCTGATGTATGATCGCTATTCTTTGACAAAATCCATCGACGGGGTTGGACTAATCGCCGTCCAGCCACCATCGACGACAACCGTCTGGCCGGTAATCTGGCCAGCCTGCTTCGACAGCAAAAACAGCGCCGCATGGGCAATATCATCCGGCATCACGATCTGCTGTGTCGGGATGCGTGATGCCCAATTGGCGACAAAGTCCGGGTCATCCGCCACATTGCGCGGTGTCAGGGTGGCACCAGGCGCAACCGCGTTGATCGTAATCTGATGTGGCGACAGTTCCAGCACCAGTGTTTTCGCCAGCATCTCCAGCGCCGCTTTGGTCATGCCATAGGCCGCCAGATACGGCACCGCCTGATGCCCGGTGACGGACGACATCAGGATAATCCTGCCGCCATCGCCCTGCAAACGCATCTGCCGGGCCGCTGCCTGCGCCAGAAAATAGGACCCGCGCAGGTTCAGGTTCACCAGCCGCTCGAAATTTTCAGGCTTAAACTCAAAAAAATCACCATAAAAGGTCAGTCCGGCATTGGCAACCGCCATATCCAGCCGCCCGTACGAAGTGACAGCCGTCTGCACCATGCGGCGGATCGTCTCAATATCGGATGCATCGCCGCCAAATGCCTGGCAGATACCGCCCTCCGCGCTGATTTCAGAGGCAGCTTTCTCCGCCAAAGCCACGTCAATATCATTCAGCAATACTGACGCCCCCTGCAAGGCCAGCTGCCGCGCAATGGCATAGCCGATCCCCTCCCCGGCCCCGGTAATGACCGCAGCCTGCCCTTCAAATAATTTCATTTCGGATTGCCCCCTGAGAGTCACATGCGTTATTATAACAGGCTGTAAACGTCCGTTCACCCACCGGGATACACAATGGTTCCATTATCGACGTCAACCCCATCACTCGATGCAATTCTCGGCAGCGACCGCCACGCCGCAACCACGCGCACCCGCGCCGCCGGACCTGACGGCAAACTGCCGATCACGGATGATATGCTGCTGAACGAACCCAGCGGCAACCTGTTCGGCATGACCCAGAGCGTCGGCATGGGCTGGAACCCGGATGAAGTCGGACGCACACAGTACCTGATTTTAAGCACACATGGCGGCCTGCGCGAAAATGACGGCACACCACTCGCGCTCGGCTATCATACCGGGCACTGGGAGGTTAATCTGCTGGTGCGTGAGGCTGCCCAAACCCTGCGTGCCGAAGGCGGTTTGCCTTTCGCCGCCTACTGTACTGACCCATGCGATGGACGTTCGCAGGGCACCACCGGCATGATGGACAGTCTGCCATACCGCAATGATGCCGCCATCACCCTGCGCCGCCTTATCCGGTCGCTGCCGCTGCGGGCCGGTGTGCTCGGCGTTGCCACCTGCGACAAGGGCCTGCCTGCGATGCTGCTGGCACTGGCGGGTTCCAGTGCGCTGCCCGGCGTCATCGTCCCCGGCGGAGTCACGCTGCCCGCGCTGGAAGCAGAAGATGCCGGAACCGTCCAGACCATCGGCGCACGCTTCGCCCATGACATGATCTCGCTCGATTACGCCGCCACCATGGGCTGCCGCGCGTGCGGGTCACCGGGGGGAGGCTGCCAGTTTCTCGGCACAGCCGCCACCGCCCAGGTCATTGGCGAGGCATTTGGCCTGTCGCTGCCGCACAGTGCGCTGTCGCCGTCCGGCGAACCGATCTGGCTGGATATGGCGCACCGGTCAGCATTGGCCCTGCTGCGCTTGACGGCTGAGGACATACCGCTGTCGAAAATCCTGACGCCCGCCGCGCTGGAAAACGCCATGCTCGTCCATGCGGCATTCGGCGGCTCAACCAACCTGCTGCTGCATATCCCGGCGATTGCGCATGCTGCCGGGCTGCCGCAACCCACCGTCGAAGACTGGAGTCGTATCAACCGCAGCACGCCGCGTCTGGTCGATGCGTTGCCCAACGGCCCCAAAAATCACCCCACCGTGCAGGTCTTTATGGCCGGTGGCGTACCAGAGGTCATGCTGCACCTGCGCGAGATGGGCCTGCTTAATACAGATGTCCTCACCGTCACAGGCGAAAAGCTGGATGCGGTGCTGGACTGGTGGCAGAACAGCGAACGCCGCCAACAGGTGCGCCAGCGCCTGACCGACGGGGACCAGATCGACCCCGGCGACATCATTATGGACGCCGACAACGCCCGCAAAAATGGCCTCAGCAGCACCGTACTTTTCCCAACCGGCAATATCACCCCGGAAGGGTCCGTTATCAAAGCCACCTCAATCGATGCGTCAGTCGTGGATGCCGATAACGTCTATCGCCATCGCGGCCCGGCGCGGGTGTTCACGTCCGAACATGCTGCCATTGCCGCTATTAAAGGCCGCACAGACAACCCGGTCAAGGCTGGTGATGTCGTCGTCATGATCGGCGTTGGCCCGATGGGCACCGGCATGGAAGAAACCTATCAGGTGACGTCGGCGCTCAAGTTCATCCCCTGGGGCAAAACGGTACCGGTGCTGACCGATGCCCGCTTCTCCGGTGTTTCCACGGGTCCCTGTGTTGGGCATATCGGCCCGGAAGCACTGGCCGGTGGACCCATTGGCAAGCTGCGTGACGGTGATATCATCGAAATGATTATCGACCGCACCAACCTGACCGGCACCATCAACCTGGTCGGCACGAACGAGGGCGATCTTTCCGCCGCAGCCGCCCAACAGCTGCTCGACAGCCGCCCTTCGCACCCGGACCTTGCGCCGCACCCGCAGCTCCCGGATGACACCCGACTGTGGGCAGCCCTGCAAGCCGCCAGCGGGGGAACATGGGCCGGCTGCGTCTATGATCCGGACCGTATTATCGATATTTTGCAGGCTGGGATGCAGGCACTGGCCAACAACGGTCATACCACGTAAACCGATATATGGAACAAACGACGCACAAGTGCCCCGTCCTGACGTTGCACCGCGATGCCGTGCCTTCCATGACTTAAAGGAGAATCTTATGACTTCACTCACAGGCAAAAACAGCATCGCCGGGCAATGGAGCGCCCAGGGTGATGAGACGTTCACCAGTGTCGACCCGCGCACCAAACAACCCGGCGATGTACAGTTTCACAACGCCACCAAAGCTGAAATCGACCACGCTGTCAATGAAGCGGCGGCGGCGTTTCAGGAAACACGGCATTATCCGGCCAGCAAACTGGCGGATTTCCTCGACACGGCGGCTGAAGAAATCGAAAAGCTGCGCGAAGAACTGGTCGAAACGGCCGACTACGAAACCGGGCTTGGTTCGCCCCGCTTGCCCGGCGAACTCACCCGTACCACCAGCCAGCTGAAGGCATTTGCCAGCCTGCTGCGGGAGGGATCCTACGTCGATGCCATCATTGACACGGCGATGCCGGACCGCCAGCCCGCCCCGCGCCCGGACCTTCGCCGGATGCTCATCCCGATTGGCCCGGTCGCTGTTTTTTCGGCCAGCAATTTCCCGTTTGCCTTTGCCACCGCCGGCGGGGACACCGCATCGGCTTTTGCGGCAGGCTGCCCTGTCATCGTCAAAGGGCATCCCGGCCACCCGGCCACCACCGAATTATTTACCGTTGCGCTTAACAACGCGGTCAAGGCGTGCGATTTCCCGGCAGGCTTCTTCTCGATGGTGCAGGGCAATGGCGTCGAGGTTGGGCAAAATCTGGTGCAGCACCCCTTGCTCGAAGCGGTCGGCTTTACCGGTTCGCTGCGCGGCGGACGCGCCCTCTACGACTCAGCCGCCCAACGCCCCCGGCCTATCCCGGTCTATGCGGAAATGGGCAGCGTCAATCCCTTCGTCATCATGCCCGGCGCGATCGAAGCCCGCGGCGACTCGCTGGTGGATACGCTGGTGGGTTCAGCGACATTGGGCGCAGGCCAGTTCTGCACCAACCCCGGTTTGGTGCTGATACTGGAAAGCGACGCCACGCAGGATTTTATCCAGCGCTACACCGCCGCCATGCAGGCCAAACAGCCAGAGGTCATGCTCAATGCGTCTATCGAAAGTGGGCTGGCGCGCGCCGTCGAACAGACGGTTGGTGCGGGTGGCGTTGATCTGCTGACAGGTGGTGAAGTGGTGGATGGTGGTGGATTCTGCTACGCCCATACGGTGATGCAGACCAATTCGACAACCTTTCGCAGCAACCCCAAGCTGCACGAGGAACATTTCGGCCCGGTGACGTTGTTCATCACCTGCCCGACACTCGATGACCTGCGCCTGACTCTGAACACGCTCGAAGGCCAGCTGACCGGTACCATCCAGGCCGAAGCGGACGAGGTCGAAGCAGCCCGCCCGGTGGCCGAGGCGCTGCGCGAACGTGTGGGGCGGCTGATCTGGAACGGCGTGCCAACCGGCGTGGAGGTGGTCTATTCACAGCAGCATGGCGGCCCCTACCCGGCCACCACCGCACCCGGCACCACATCCGTCGGTATGACGGCCATCAAACGCTTCATGCGCCCACTGGCATACCAGAGCATCCCATCGCCACTGCTGCCAGACGCGCTCAAAGATGAAAATCCACTGGGCATCCTGCGTATTGTCAATAACGAATACACGCGAGAACCGATCCAATCATGACCGATCTACAGACGTTTCTGGATTTTGCGCTGGATTGTGCGTGGCAGGCCGGGCGAATTTCGCTCGGCCATTACCAGAATGGCGTCCAGGTCGAACGCAAGGCCGATAATTCCCCTGTCACGGTGGCAGATCGCGCCATCGAGCAGATGCTGCGGGAAAAGATCGCCGCCCGCTGGCCGACGCATGGCCTCATCGGTGAGGAGTATGGCACCGTCAGCGGCAGCAGCGAGCTGACATGGGTGGTCGACCCTATCGACGGTACCAAGTCGTTTATGTGCGGTGTGCCCTTCTATGCCAACCTGATCGCGCTGGTGGATGACGAAGGACCGCTGCTCGGCGTGATGCATTACCCGGCATTGAACGAAATGATCTATGCCGCACGCGGGCAGGGTTGTTACTGGAACGGGCGGCGCTGTCAGGTTTCCGACGTGGCAGATCTGGCGGATGCCGCCCTCATGACGACCGACCTCGACATCTTGTACAAACCGCCTTTTGCGGACCGCTGCCAGCAGCTGGTGCAACAGACATATTTCCGCCGTACCTGGGGCGACTCATACGGTTATGCGCTGGTTGCTACCGGGCGCGCCGACATCATGCTGGAACCAACGCTGGCAATCTGGGATGCCGCCCCGCTGGCGGTGATCATGCAGGAAGCCGGCGGAGTCTACACGGACTGGCAAGGCAAGGTCGACATTCGATCCGGCAGCGCATTAGCCGCGAACAGCACCCTGCACCAGCAGGTCATGCAAATTATCGGTGGTTAGCGGGCGCTCAGAGTCGCTTCCACATCCATCGTCTGCCCATCCCGCACAATCGTCAGCGTAACGGTGTCACCGGGGCGATAGTTCTCTTCCAGATAAATCAGCATGTCGCTGCGGCTGTAGATCGGTTCGCCATTGATGGCTGTGATAATATCGCCACCGGAAAAAACATAGCGCCCGCGCCGCACAAACACCTCAGCCGCTTGCAGGCCAGCCTGTGCCGCGCCACCGGACCGGGCCAGACTTGTCACCAGCAGCCCGCGCGACACACTGTTCTCGCCCGGTGTGACTTCCGTGCCCAATTCCGCGACGCTCACCCCCAGGTCCGCGTGCAAGTAGCGCCCATTGGCGATCAATTCTGGCACAACGCGTTGAATTACACTGGCCGGGACAGCGAAACCAATGCCAACCGACGCGCCCGTTGGTGAATTAATCGCCGTGTTGACGCCAATCACCCGTCCGCGCACATCCAGCAAAGGTCCACCCGAATTACCGGGGTTGATCGCCGCATCGGTCTGGATCGCCTGGCCGACAAATGTCCCCGCATCCGTTTCCAGCCTGCGGTTCAGTGCACTGATAATCCCGGTCGTCAGCGTCCGGTCCAGCCCGAATGGGTTCCCAATCGCAATCACAGTCTGCCCAACATGGACATTCGAGGAATCCCCGATCTCCAGCGGCGCAACCGTTTCTGCGGCGACAGCCACGTGCAGGACCGCCAGGTCGTTGTATTCGTCCACGCCGACAAGCTCCGCCGGCACCGATTCGCCGTTTGCCAGCACCACGTCCACTTCAAAGGCATTTTCGATCACATGAAAGTTAGTGACAATGTGCCCCTGCTGATCGTAGAAAAAGCCGGAGCCGGTTCCCTCGCTGGATTGCGACCCAAAAAATGGACTGGTGGTTTGCATCCGGCTGATAATATGCACCACTGATGGGCTGACTCGCTCATACAGGCTGATGACTACCTGATCCATCGCATCAATCGCGGTATAAAGGGTGTCTGATACTGGTGATGGCGTCGGCAGTGTGGTTTCAACGGGTGCAGGAGCAGACATATTCTGCCCGGAAAAGCTGACAACTGCCCCACCAAACAATGAGCCGCCGATAAAAACAATCGTGATCACCACCACACGCACAATCCACCGCATGACGTCCTCCTGTTTTTGCCTTCGGGCATCACTCAGATGGCAACCAGTATGCCTCTCTTGCGCCAAAACCGGTCAGCAGCACGCGCCTGTCCGAGCCATCGACCCGCACCGCGTTCAAGGTGTAATCCCGCCCGTCGACATGGGCGGTGTAAACCATCCAGCTGCTATCGGGCGACCAGGCCGGGAAATATTCGAAGCCCGGTTCGCGGGTGAGCGGCTGCATCGTATCCGCATCCAGATCATACACAAAGATGTCCGATCCGCTGCGATCTTCTAATTGGGCACTAAACGCAATCTTGCGGCTGTCTGGCGACCATACCGGCAGAAGATCATCACGGCGGTTATCCGTCAGGCGGCGTTGGTTGCTGCCATCGGCGTTCATCACCCAGATTTCGCCGGTTCCATCGCCCACCGAATAATTGGTCATATAGGTGATCATGCTGCCATCGGGCGAATATTCTGCCCGCAGGTCGTTGAGGTTTTCATTCTCGGTCAGGCGCTTCAGGTCGCTGCCATCGGGGGCCATGGTGTACAGTTCCTGAAAGCCATCGCGCGAGGTGGTAAAGACGATGCGCTGGCTGTCCGGCGACCAATCCGGTTCCAGGTCATTGGTGAAGTTCGTCAACTGCTGTTCTTCGCCTGTGGCCACATCCACGATAAACAATGCGGAGAAAAAGTCCCGCGAGCGCACAAACACAATTTTCGAGCCATCCGGCGACCACTGCGGGTCACTTTCGCGCGGGCCGCTGGTAATCGGCTGCGGATCAAAATCGTCGATGCGGCTCAGGTAGATGCGCAATACCGCCTCGCTGTTGACAATTTCCTCGACGGCGACAAAGGCAACGCGTTCATAATCAGGTGAGAAGACCGGTTGGTGTGCGGCGCCAATTCCGTCGCTGTCCATCGGTTCCAGTTCGCCATTGTCAAGATTCAGACGATGCAGCAGAGGCTGGCCGTTGACATTCAGCACCGTCATCACTGTTCCGGTCAGCGGCGGACGCAGCAAATCGCGCACCATGACGACAAAAAACAACCCGGCGACCAGCAGTAACAGGACGCCACCCATCCGATAATAATGCCGTTTGGTCAGTTGCATGTTGCTTCCTCCATAAAGCGACAGTGCGCCCACATGGTAGACGCACTGCTTATTTTATAGAGTTCGCGCCCGTCGCCTCAACGACTGCCAGGCTCCGGTTGGGCGGCGGGATGACCGTTGGAACCGGACGGCAACTCCTCCTCCTCGCGGAACTGACTCATATACAGGTCGTAGTAGGCGCCTTCCTGTTCCAGCAATTCATGATGCGTACCGCGCTCAATGATCTCGCCATCGCGCAGCAGCAGCACCTGATCTGCATTTCGAATTGTGCTCAGGCGGTGCGCAATGACAAAACTGGTGCGCCCTTCCAGCAGCTTTTCAAAGGCCCGCTGGATCAGCCGTTCCGTTCGGGTATCCACGCTTGATGTCGCTTCATCCAGAATGAGGATACGCGGTTCCTTCAAAGCAGCACGCGCAATCGCGATCAACTGCCGCTGACCCTGGCTCAGGCCGCTGCCACGTTCACCCAGCACCGTCTGATAGCCTTCTGGCAGGCGCTCGATGAACGTATCCGCAGATACCATCTTGGCAGCCGCGATCACTTCATCATCGGTTGCTTCGGGGCGGCCATAACGAATGTTGTTCATCACCGTATCGCTGAACAGGAATGTGTCTTGCAGCACCAGACCGATCTGCCGCCGCAGGCTGTGAACTTTGACATCGCGCACGTCTATGCCATCAATGCGCACCGCGCCGCTGGTTACGTCGTAGAAACGCGGCAGCAAGTTGATAATTGTCGTCTTGCCAGCACCGGTCGGCCCGACAATGGCAACTGTCTGCCCCGGCTGTGCGGAAAAGCTAACGCCTCGCAGCACCGGCTCACCTTTGACATATTCCGCATGGGCGTTGTCAAATTCAACCTGCCCCTGAATTTGTGGCATGTCCACCGCGTCCGGCTTATCGGTGATTTCGACGTTTTCGTCCAGCAGGTCAAAGATGCGCTCGCCACCGGCAACGGCGCTCTGGACGTTGGTCCACAACATGGCAATCTGCTGAATCGGCTGGCTGAAGCGCTGCACGTACCCCACAAAAGCGAAGACAATCCCCAGCGTGATCGCCGTGCCACCGGGCAGAGGCTCGTTGCGCAGTACGGCAATGCCACCCACCAGCACGACGACGCCCAATGCCACATAACCCAGCGCTTCCAGCACCGGGCTGAGCGCACTGGTAAACGCCGCTGCCCGCACGTTGGCGGCGCGGTTGGCTTCGTTGGAGCGTTCAAACTCCGCAATCGTCGCGTCTTCCCGGTTGAAGGCCTGGGCTTCACGCGCCCCGGCAATGCTCTCCTGCAAATCCGCGTTGACCGTGCCCAGTTCTGTTCTGGCTTTGCGGAACGCCTTGCGGGCCTGGTTGGAGAAGTAGACCGTCGCCACCACCATAATGGGCACAATCGCCAGGCTGATGAGCGCGTATGTCACATTGGTTTGCAGCATCCGCACCATGATCCAGACAATCAGCAGACCGCCGCTGATCACCTGCATCAGCGCGAAGTTGAACATCTGCTGGATCGTATCAGTGTCATTCGTCACGCGGCTCATGATGTCGCCGGCTTCATTCCGTGAATAGAAGCCCATCGACAGCCGGTGCATATGGTCGAACAGATCCTGGCGCATATTGCGTAACACATGCTGCCCGGCCCAGCGCATCGAATAAAATGCCAGACCAGAAAGCACCGCCCCGGCCAGAAAAACGGCCACCAGAGTCAGCGCCAACTGTCCCAAACCAGCTAGCCGCGCCGCCTGATCCATCTCGCCGGAAATATCCGCGTACCAGCATGCGTCGGGCGTGGTCGGGAACAGATAACAATCGACCGCCTGGCCAATCAGATCAGGAGAAATGACCTGTGTCCATGTGCTGGCGATAATCAGCACCATCGCCATAACCAGACCAATCCAGTAGCGCCGGAAATACTGTCCAAAGCGCCCCATCGTCTCGCCCAGATTCTTGGGTTTGAGCGCATCTTGTTCGAGCAGGCGGCGTCCGCCATCCATAAACATTGGTTAGGCCTCCTCAGTCACAGCGTCGGCAGGCGCATCTTCGACAAGCTGTGATGTATAGATTTCAACATAGATCGGGCTGGTTTCCATCAACTGCGCATGGGTGCCCATCGCGGCGACCTGCCCTTTCTCCAGCACCAGAATCTGATCGGCGGCCTGCACCGTCGAAATACGCTGGGCGATCACAAAGCTGGTCCGCCCTTCCATCAGGCTGTCCAGTGCCCGCTGGATTTTCCGCTCCGTGGCGAAGTCGACCGCACTGGTGGAGTCATCCAGAATGAGCAGTTTCGGATTGAGCAGCAGAGCACGGGCAATCGCGATACGCTGTTTCTGCCCGCCAGATAGCGTCGAACCACGTTCACCTACGGGCGTATCGTAACCCTCTGGAAACTCCACGATGAAGTCATGCGCCGCAGCCGCTTTGGCAGCAGCCATCACATCGTCCAGCGACGCGTCGGGCCGCCCGAAGGCGATATTATCGCGGATCGACCCGGTGAACAGGTTCGTCTCCTGAAGCACAATGCCGATCTGCGAGCGCAGGCTGTCCAGCGTTACGTCGCGCACATCATGCCCGTCGATCAGCACGGCCCCTTCGCTGACATCATAAAAGCGTGGGATCAGGTTAATGATGGTTGTCTTGCCACTGCCCGTTGACCCCAGCAGCGCAATCGTCTGCCCCGGTTCCGCCTTGAAGTTGACATGGCTCAGCACGTCGTCGCCAGAGCTGAAGTAGCGGAAGGTCACGTCGTTGAACTCGACCGCACCCTCAATGGCGGGCAGGTCCGTTGCGCCGGGCTTATTGGTGACATCGCTTTCGGCATCCAGAATTTCGAAGATGCGGCTGGCCGAAGCCCCTGCCTGCGCCATCAGCGAAATGATGAACCCAAGCTGCCCCAGCGGAAAGAACACATACAGCAAATAGAGGTTAAAGGACTGGTATTCACCGAGTCCCATCTGACCGGGGATGATCTGCTGCCCGGCAAAGTACAGGATCACCACTTGCCCCAGGTTCGCCAGCACGAAAATCAGCGGGAACAGCACGGAAAATACCCGCGCGATTTTCATCATCTGGTCGTACAGCGCGTCATTAGCGGTGGCAAAGCGCTTTTCTTCTTCCTGCTCGCGCACAAATGCCTTGACCACTTTGATACCCGCGATATTTTCCTGAAGGATGGTGTTCAGGCGCGACAGACGAATCTGCGTTTCGACAAACAGCGGTTGTGCCACCCGGCCAAAAATCCCGAACAGAATGACCGCAAAGGGCAAAATCGGCAGGATCGCCACAGTCAGCCGCCAGTTGGTCGCCAGCAGAATAAGCAGTGTCACTGTCAGCAGCAGGAACGCCTGCACCGTCATAATCAGGCCCTGGGCGATAAACAGCCGCACCTTCTCGACATCATCCGTCGCGCGAATCATTAACTGACCCGTCTGCGTGCGATCGTAATAGCTGAAGGACAGCCGCTGAATCTTGGCGAAAATGTCATTCCGCAGGTGAAACGCCGCGCCCTGTGACGTGCTTTCTGCCATGTAGGTCTGAATAAAGGCGAAGGTCGCCCGAATGACGGCAAAAACAATGATGATCGCGACCGCATTGATCAACACCGATTCTGCATTCGCGTACGTCAGTTGCAGTTCATCGAGCGTCGAACCCGTCGCCCGCGCTGCCAGCCCCTGTGCAAATGCTGGCAGTTGTAACACCTGATTGGCCGCATACCCTTCGGTCACCGCATTGATCATATTCTGCACCAGCAGCGGCACGGCCAGTTGGGCCAGTGTCGCCACAACCAGCGCACCATAGGCAATTGCCGTCGTGCGCCGCTGACGCCCCAGATAGGTAATCGCCCGCCGCAGCGCGCCGGAATTACCCTGTTCTCTACCCGGTCTACGTTGTGCTACCGCTTGCAAAGCTCAGTCCTCCCGATACTTGTGATGATGTTGACATTGATCAGCTCTGCTGGAGCGAACAAATGCGTCGCGCAAGAGCAGCAGACCTTCGGATACTTTTTCCAGTTCGTCATCGGTTAAAGTCGTGACGAGTTGACGGACACGTTCTTCAGCATGTCGCTGTACCTGCGCCAGCACATCCTGCCCGGCCTCGGTGATCTCGATCAGGACACGGCGTCGATCTTCAGTGGATCGGGTCCGCGTCACCCAGCCGCGCTCCTCCAGTATGGTGATTGAATTCGACATCGTTGGCAGACTGACCATTTGAATTTCGGCAAGCTCGCTCAGAGTTAATGACCGGGTGGTAAGAATCCACAACAACCGAAAATGCGCCGGGGCCAGTTCATGATCCGTCTGGCGCATCTCCGCAGCCAGTGTACGCATGACCAGCGGGCCGATTTCAAGGATTTGTCGCGCAACTGCGAGATAGTCTTCTGACACAATAATTAGCCTGACTAATGATTAGCCCGACTAATTATAAGTCCGACCCTCACCAAGTCAAGTGCCCCCGCATAAGAATTGCATCAGCATCTACGTCACACCAGAATGGTCGGTTCAATTGAGATGGGACCTCATCTCACGCTGGCATCACTGATCGCGTATAGCGCTCAATCGCATTGCCGGCATGTCGATAGCCACCTGCCCCTGCCAGCATATGATCGACAGCAGCCCGCAGTGCAGCAGCAGTGACCCGTGCAAAAAGCCGTAAACCTGCATCACCCTCTACTACGATACGCCCATTAAAAAGTTGCTCCATCTGCTGGGGAACCACGACCATCGGCACACCCTAAAGAACGCCTCACGTACGCTGTTCATGTCAGCATGGGGGTTTCCGCCCCTGTCGACACCGGTTGCAGACAGGCTCAGAACGCCCAGGGTTGAGTTGATGTGCCCGTACGCCGGTATATTCAGCGTTATAATTATTGCCATCGTGCATATTTAATTTTTATCATCTTAAAATTATATTTAGCTAAAGTTAAATTATTGTCAAGCTTATTGGATCGTGTGCGCAAGTTGACAAACCTTGGCCCGGCGATTATAAATTATAAAACAGGCTGGCAGATCGTATAAAATGGACTTAATTGAACATACTGCTCACATAGCAGCACTGCCCTTTTTGATAGATAATGGCTGCTGTGTGGCAGTTCATTGATAAAGTGAGAAAGAATGTCTGAATCTATCCCTCTTGTTCAGGTCGGCCAGACAGACCTGAAAGTTACGACCATTGGCCTGGGCACCGCCCATATCGCCAAAGGCTCCACCGAGCAAGCCGTCGCCATTATCCATAAAGCACTGGAACTTGGCATCACGCTGCTGGACACGGCACCCCTTTACCGAACCGAACCCTATCTGGGGCTGGCATTGCAGGGCGTCCCCCGCGAAAGCTTTGTCCTGGCGACCAAAGTCGGGCGGCTGCCGGATGGTCAAGGCGGCTTCACCTTCAACTATTCCCGCGATGACATTTTGAAAAGCATCGACAACAGCCTGACCGCGCTCAAGCTGGACCATGTTGATATTCTGCACATTCATGACCCAGATGATCATTACGAAGAAGCGCTGAATGAAGCCTTCCCAACGCTGGCCGAACTGCGGCATCAGGGTGTGATTAAAGCGGTTGGTGCCGGCATGAATCAGTCCAAAATGCTGGCCGATTTTGCGACGAGTGCGAACTTTGATTGTTTCCTGCTGGCCGGGCGCTATACCCTGCTGGAGCAAACCTCGCTGGATGACATCGCTACCATTCACGACCGTCGTATGAGTATTTTCGCGGGCGGTGTGTATAACAGCGGCATCCTGGCAACCGGCGCAACAGCCAACGCCACCTATAACTATCGAGCCGCGCCAGCGCCAATCGTGGAAAAAGCCAAACGCCTCGAAGCCATCTGCACCCGCCATAACGTCCCGCTCAACGCCGCCGCCGTGCAGTTCACCGCCGCCAATCCAGGGATCACGTCGCTGGTAATTGGCGCTGACCAGGTTGAGCAGGTCGAGGCCAATGTCAACGCCATGCGAGTCGAGATTCCGGTTGCGTTCTGGCAGGAACTGCGTGCCGAAAACCTGATCGAACCGAATGCCCCCCTGCCAGAGGCGCAGTAATGAAGATCACCGGTATCGAGACCCTGTGCCTGTCGCGCCCGCACGAACCGGAGCGCCAGTGGATCACCTCGCGCTACCGGACGGTCAAAGCCGATTGTGCGATCGTCGTTATTTCGACCGATGAAGGCTTGCAGGGCATTGGCGAGGCCTGTGCCTATGGTTGGCCGCTGCAAATCAAAGGTTGGGTGGATTGGCTCAAGCCGGACCTGATCGGGCAAGACCCGCTGGATTGGACCATTGTGCCGCACCCGAATGGGCGTTCGCGCGCCTATGATTGCGCGGTAGCCGGTATTGACTGTGCGCTGTGGGATCTGCGCGGCCAGATCGAAGGCAAACCCACCGCCAAACTGCTCAACGCAGATGCACACGACCAGGTACGGCTGTATGCGTCCAGCGGCTGCCGCTATGACTGGAATGACCGCCCCGAACAGCTTGTCGAAGAAGCACTGGACTATGCCGAACAGGGCCTGACTGCCTGCAAAGTCCGCATCGGCACGGAATGGTCGTGGAACGGCGTGACCGTAGACCGTTTTCTGGGGTTGATCCGCGAACTGGCACAAGCCGTTGATGGCCGCATGGAATTGATGCTCGACGGCAACCAGCGCCTGACCGAAGATCAGGCCCTCGCCATCGCCAGGGAACTGGATCGACTGGGCTTCATCTGGTTTGAGGAACCCATCCCCCAGACTGACATTGATGGTTATGCACGGCTCAATGCTGCGGTGGATATGCCCATCACGGGTGGGGAACAATACACCACGCTCGAACAATTCCGTCCCTATCTCGAAAAACGCGCCTATGGCATTGTCCAGCCGGACGCCGGCGTCTGTGGCATCACCGAATGTATGCGCATCGCCCAGGCGGCTGAGCGCTATGGTGTCGATCTTTGCCCGCATAGCTGGCACAATGGGTTGATGGCCATGGCAAACGGGCATCTCGTCGCCGCCCTGCCGAACCCGCGCGTCCTCGAACTCTGCATGATCCAGGGGCCGTTGCAATGGGCGATCATCGCCGAGCCGCCATCGATCGCCGATGGGCATCTGTCCGTTGCGGGTGCGCCGGGGCTGGGTGTGCGGCTGGCCAACGATCTGGAAGCGCGCTTTCCGTATATCGAGGGGCATTATGCCGTTACGGTAGAAAGATAATTTGATGAAAATTACAGCCGTTAAACCGATTCTTGCCGACGGGGGCCATCGCATCTTTGTCTTTGTCAAAATCGAAACCGATCAACCCGGTCTATTTGGCTGGGGTGAAGCTTCGCTGGAAGGCAAACCGCGTGCGGTCGCTGGCTGCATCGAAGACTTTGAACCGATGATCGTCGGCGAAGACCCGCGCCGCATCGAATATCTGTGGCAGATCATGTACCGCAGCGCCTTCTGGCGGCAGGGCATCATCGGCATGTCCGCCATTTCCGGCATTGATCAGGCCTTGTGGGACATCAAAGGCAAAGACCTGGGCAAACCGGTGTACGAACTGCTCGGCGGCCCGGTGCGCGATAAAGCCCGCATGTATACCCATTTTGGCGGCGCAACCCCCGAAGCAGCCGCTGCCGACGCTGTCAGCAAAGTCGAAAAAGGCTGGACAGCGATCAAGACCGTGCCCATGCCCCCTACCAACGTCATCGATGGGCCGGAAATTGTCCGGCAGTCCGCTGAAAAGCTGCGGGCCGTGCGCGAAGCTGTGGGCGACAACATCGACATTCTGCTGGATTTTCATGGCCGGGTCACACCGCAAATGGCCATCCTGTACGGCAAGGCGTTTGAACCCTATCAGCCATTTTTCATTGAAGAGCCAGTGCAGGCCGAAAACCCGGCAGCGATGGCACAGGTCACGCGGGCACTCTCGACGCCGATTGCCACCGGTGAACGTCTGCTGACCCGCTGGGGCTTCCGCGAAATTCTGGAAACCGGCGCGGCCAGCCTGTTACAGCCGGACTGCTGCCATGCCGGGGGCATCAGCGAGCTGCGCAAGATCGGCACAATGGCGGAGGTGTATTACGCCGGGATGGCCCCACACAACCCCTACGGCCCGGTATCGACAGCAGCATGTATTCAGGTCGACTTTGCAGCCCCCAATTTTGTCATTCAGGAACTGGTCGACCCTGACGTGGCCCCGGAAGCCATGAGCCTCGTCAAGGAGCCGCTGGAAGTCATCGACGGGCATATCCTGCCGCCCACCAAACCGGGCATTGGGGTTGAAGTCGATGAAGAGGCGTGCGCCCGCCGCCCACCGGATTTCTCGGTCGAGCGCGTACGCAAGATCGTTTTGGACAATTACCAGGCATTCCACAAAGATGGTGGCATCGCAGACTCGTGATCAAGGAGAGCAACATGGCAAAAATTCGACAAAAAATTCTCATTCTCTACCTCGCAAACTCGGCGCTCGACAGCGGAGTCAAAGGCTGGACCATGTACGATGGAACCGGGCAGGAAGCCCACACCACCGGCGACAGCAGCGAGCCACCCTACGAATCCGGCCTGGACGCCATGCTGGATGGTTGGCGCGTGATTCAATTCCCGCAGTTGATTCCGCCCTATCCGGGACTGGAATATACGACATCGTTTCAGCGGTATGAGTACATTTTCGAAAAGTTAGAGGAGATCAACTGATGGTGGACAAAAAGTATATGCTCAATTCGCTTCAGATGGCGGAGTTCGTCGCACGCGGCATGCTGCGTTTTGACGAACTGGTTCCCAACGAAATCAACCAGGCCGTGATGGACGCCATCGACGCCGGCACCATCACGAGTCACCCGGCGGGCACCCCCCTGTCCGAATGCTACCCGGAACCGTCACCCATCGGCCAGGTGCTGCGGATGCCGGAAGTACAGGGCATCATCCAGAGTCTGGTCGGCCCCGACCCGCTGTTCGACCATCACGCCATCCACGTACGCAAGCCCTATGAAGGCAAGGCCCAGGGCATGCACGGTGACTCTATCATCGACACCCGCATGCACTTCGACGTGCAGTTGATGTACTTCCCGCACGATGTCCCGCTGGAAATGGGCGGCACGCTGGTTGTCCCCGGCAGTCACTTCCGCCGCATCAACGAAATGGACATCGCCCGTTATCAGAACTTCAGCGGGCAGGTGCCGATGGTTTGCAAGGCAGGCAGCCTGCTGGCGCTGCATCATGGCATCTGGCACTGTGGCCGCCAGAACAAGACCGACAAAATGCGTTACATGTACAAGATCCGCCTGAACCCGCGTGTGCGCCAGTACCGCCTGTGGAACACGGATGATCTGGAAGAAATGACCAAACAGCCCCAGACCATCTTCGCAGGTGAAAAACGCAGCGATGTGCAGGCGATCCTGGCCAAGCAGGAACCCTGGTTCGAGAATGGTGAAGGCCGCCTGGAGATCGTGAACCGCATCAAGATGTGGCGTTTCCTGACCGGTGATGACAACTTCGATGTGCATTACTGGCTGACCCGGCTGGAAAATATGCCCGAAAACCGGATGGAAATGGCCTAGATTCAGACTTGCTTTTGTGGCTGGGCGGGTTGACCGGACTCGCCCACCACCTTACCCGCTGCGTTGCCCTCCAACCCAAACCTGATTGGTCATAATCTGTGTCGCCAATCACAAGGCGCAGTAGTACAATGATGCGGGATTACATCGCACAGGCACGCGCATGACCGTCATCGACACCCACCAGCACAACTGGGACTTTCGTAAATTTGACTACCGCTGGATCACGCCCGGCACCATTCTGGCTCATAATTATCTGCCGGAAGATGCGTTGCCCGTGATGCAGGCTGCCGGGGTAGATCAGTGTGTACTGGTCGAGGCCGGGGTAAAGTTACCCGCCGAGCTGCCCTGGTTCCTCGAACTCGCGGCGACACACGATCATATCGCCGGGGTGGTGGGCCATATTGATCTGGTGCAGGAAGATACTGCCGCTGTACTGGCAGGCCTCAACCCGGATCACCGCCCCCTGCTCAAAGGCATCCGCATCGGCGTCCGCACGCCGGATACGGACATCGAAGCTCAGCACGCGGGGCTGCGTATCCTGGCGGCCCACAATCTCACCTGTGATTTACTCATCCAGAATCAGTCACTCGGCCCGGCTCAGGCGCTGGTCGCGGCACACCCGGACATCACCTTCATCCTCGACCACTTCGCCGGGGGCAAAATCACCGCAGACGGGCATGCAGACTGGCGCGCCCAAACCGCACCGCTGGCGGCCCTGCCCAACACGGTCATGAAGGTATCCGGCTACCTGACCGCTGCCGACCCGATGCCACCCACAGCGCAAACCCTGCAACCTTATTTTGAAGCCGCGCTCGATTTGTTTGGCCCCACCCGGCTGATGTACGGCAGCGACTGGCCGGTGTGCCTGCGTGGCGGCAGCTATGCGCTGGGCGTTGAATTACTCAAAAATCTGACCGGCGCGTTATCCCCGGATGAACAGGCCGCCATCCAGGGCCGCACCGCGATAGAAACTTATCACTTATAAACAAGGAGAACCACAGAATGGCCGCACCAATTGGTCTGCAACTTTATACACTGCGCGAAGCCGCGCAAAATGGCTACGAAGCAGTGGTCCGCCGCGTCGCCGAAATCGGCTATGCGGGTGTCGAACCGGCAGGTTTCCCCGGCAGCACCGCCGAAGCCGCCGCCAAACTGTATCAGGAGCTTGGACTGCAAGTGCCCAGCATGCACGGCAAGTTCCCGGTAGGTGATGCCAAAAACGAGTCCATCGAAACCGCGCTGACACTCGGCACCAAGCGGATCATTGCCGGGATTGGCCGGGGCGACAAATGGGACACGCTTGACAAGATCAAAGCCAACTGCGACATGATCAATGAAGCCGCCGTCAATGCGGCCCCGCACGGAATCACCGTTGGCTATCACAATCACTGGTGGGAATTCGACACCATCGTCGATGGTCGCCCCGCTTATAAATACATGATCGAACAGCTTGACCCCAGCGTCTTCTTCCAGATCGACACCTACTGGGTACAGGTTGGCGGGCAAAGCGTCGTGGATGTGCTCAAGCAGTTGGGCAGCCGCGCCCCGGTCCTGCACATCAAGGACGGCCCGGCGGACAAACCCGAAGCGGATATGGTCGCAGTCGGTTCCGGTGTCATGGATTGGGACTCGATCATGGCCGCCTCTGCCGATACCGCCGAATGGCACATTGTCGAGCTGGACCGCTGCGCCAGCGACATGTTTACCGCCGTCGAAGAAAGCCACAAATTCCTGACCGGGAAAGGGTTCTCGCGTGGAAAAAACTAAAATTGGAATCATCGGCTGCGGCAATATTGTCGACCAGTACCTGAAGGCCTGCCCGACGTTTGACATTCTCGACGTCGTCGCCTGTACCGATATCCTGATGGACCGGGCACAGGCCAAAGCCGCCGAATACGGCGTCAAGGCGGTCGAACTCGAAGACCTGCTGGCCGACCCCGACATTCAGATCATTATCAACCTGACGGTCCCGGCGGTTCATGCCGATGTGTCGTTGAAAGTGATCGAGGCGGGCAAAAGCATCTACAGCGAAAAGCCGCTGGCACTCACCCGTGAAGATGGGCAGAAAATCCTGCAAGCGGCTGCCGACAAGGGCGTTCTGGTTGGCTGCGCGCCGGATACGTTCCTGGGGGGCGGGCTGCAAACCTGCCGCAAGCTGATTGACGATGGCTGGATCGGCACACCGGTTGCTGCCACCACCTTCATGCTGGGGCATGGCCCGGAAGCGTGGCACCCCAACCCGGACTTTTTCTACAAAGTCGGTGGTGGCCCCATGTTCGATATGGGTCCGTACTACCTCACCGCGTTGGTTCACCTGCTCGGCCCGGTCAAACGCATCACCGGCTCGGCCCGCATTTCCTTCCCGCAGCGTTTCGCCACCAGCGACCGCCTGCCGCCGGAAGAATATGGCCACGCCATTGATGTCGAAATTCCGACTCATATCGCGGGCGTACTCGACTTCACCAACGGGCCGATTGCGACCCTCATCACCAGCTTCGATGTCTGGTCACACAATCTGCCACGCATCGAAATCTACGGCACAGAAGGCAGCCTGAGCGTGCCGGACCCGAACACCTTCCGCGGGCCGGTAAAGGTACGCCGCGCCGGGGCCGACGACTGGAGCGAAATTCCGCTGACGCACAGCAGCGAAGTTGGTCGCGGTATCGGGGTGGCCGATATGGCTTATGCGCTGCGTTCAGGCCGTGCCAACCGGGCCAGCGGCAAACTGGCTTATCACGTGCTCGACCTGATGCACGCGGTCCACGATTCATCCAGCAGTGGCAAACATATCACCCTGAACAGCACCGTCGAGCGGCCCGCGCCGCTGCCGGTCGGGCTGCAAAAGGGCAAACTAGACGAATAATGACTGACACAGGGGCGCACGATGATGCGCCCTTCTGCATCATACTGAACAACGAAAGATCGCTTATTCTATGACGAACAAAATCAATGTGGGCATCATCGGGTGCGGCAATATCAGCGACCGCTATTTCGAGTGGTGCGCCAAGTTCGACATCCTGCATGTCGCCGGCTGCGCTGATATTGATATGAGCCGCGCCGAAGCCAAAGCCCAGCAGTACAACGTCAAGGCCTATACCGTCGAAGGTCTGCTGGCAGACCCGGATATTCAGATCGTCGTCAACCTCACCATTCCACAGGCGCACGCACAGGTCGATCTGGCAGCGATTGCGGCGGGTAAGAGCGTTCACAGCGAAAAGCCGCTGGCGCTCAACCGCGAAGACGGGCAGCAAATCCTGCAAGCTGCCGCCGATAAGGGCGTGCTGGTTGGCTGCGCGCCGGATACATTCCTGGGGGGCGGGCTGCAAACCTGCCGTAAACTGATCGACGATGGCTGGATCGGTACGCCGGTTGCTGCCACCGCCTTCATGGTGGTACACGGTCATGAATCTTGGCACCCCAACCCGGAGTTCTACTATAAAGCCGGGGGCGGCCCGATGCTCGATATGGGGCCGTACTACCTGACAGCTCTGGTCCATCTGCTCGGCCCGGTCAAACGCGTCACCGGCTCCAGCAAGACCACCTTTCCAACACGAACCATCACCAGCAAGCCGCTGTATGGCACGGTGGTCGATGTCGATGTCACTACCCATCTGGCTGCTACGCTCGACTTTGCCAGCGGTGCCATCGCTACCGTCATCATGAGCTTCGATGTCTGGTCGCATAACCTGCCGCGCCTCGAAATCTATGGGTCCGAAGGCAGCATGAGCGTCCCCGACCCGAACAACTTTGGTGGGCCGGTGAAAGTGCGCCGCGCCGGGGCCGATGCCTGGAGCGAGATTCCGCTGAGCCACAGCGCCGACGTGCAGCGCGGCATTGGGGTCGCAGACATGGCCTACGCGCTCAGCACCGGACGCCAGCACCGGGCCAGCGGCGAACTGGCTTACCACGTCCTCGACGTCATGCTGGCGGTCGATGAAGCCTCGCAAAGTGGCCAGCATATCGACATCACCAGCACCGTCGAGCGACCTGCACCCCTGCCACTTGGCCTGCTCAAAGGTCAACTGGACGACTAATACAGGAGAAATTTCATGAGTGAAGAACGATTTTTTGTCACCGGCGCACTCGGTTGTCTGGGTGCGTGGGTTGTGCGCAATCTGATCCAGGATGGCATCCCGGTCACGGTTTATGATCTCGGCAGCAGCACGCACCGCCTCAAACTCATCATGAGCGATGACGAGGTCGCGCGCATTAACTTCGTCAACGGCGACATCACTGATCTCGAAGAACTGGAAAAGGCGATGCAGAACGCCGACGTCACCAACGTCATTCACCTGGCCGCCCTGCAAGTCCCGTTCTGCCGGGCCAATCCGCCGCTGGGCGCACGCGTGAACGTCGTCGGCACAGTCAACCTTTTTGAAGCGGCCAAACATCTCGAACTCAAGCACATCGCCTACGCCAGCAGTGTCGCGGTTTATGGCCGGGGCGATGAATACGACGACCGCATCATCAGCAACGACGCCGCCCAGATGCCACGCAACCTGTATGGCGTGTACAAGCTGGCCAATGAAGGCACCGCCTATATCTACCATCAGGACAACGGTATCAACAGCATCGGCCTGCGCCCCTACACCGTCTACGGGCCGGGACGCGATCAGGGCATGACCTCTACCCCAACCAAAGCCATGCTGGCAGCGGCAGCGGGCAAGCCCTATCATATCTCGTTCGGCGGCTATAATGGCTTCCAGTATGTGGATGATGTGGCCAAGATCTTCATCCAGGCTGCCCGTGCCAGCTACGATGGTGCCAGTGTCTTTAACCTGGGCGGCTCGGTGGCCCATGTCCGCGAAGTGGTCGAGGCGATTGACGCCGCTGCGCCGGAAATGGCCGGTCAGATCACCTTCGAAGATCAGCCGCTGGCCCTGCCGGATGGCACCGACGACAACGCGCTGGTCGCCGCCATTGGCGCGGTACACACCACGCCGTTGAAAGAAGGGGTCGCCGCGACAATTCGCCACTTTAAACAAGCGCTGGCAGATGATAAAGTCAGCCTGGAACAACTAAGCAGCTAGGCGAGTAGCCCTATCAAAGGTCACATGTGAACACACCAACGCAGATCGACAACCTGAAAGAACTTTTTTTGCTCAACCCGGAAGTCGCCTTCTTCAATCATGGGTCGTTTGGCGCGTGCCCCAAACCCGTCTTTGACGAGTACCAGCGCTGGCAGCGCGAACTGGAATGGCAGCCGGTGGATTTTCTGGGCCGCCGCCGCGTCGAACTTATCGACGGCGCTCGTGCCAAACTGGCCGACTATCTGCATACGTCGGCGGAGAATCTCATCTTTGTCGTCAACGCCACCCAGGGTGTCAATACCGTTGCCCGGTCACTGGACCTGCAACCCGGTGATGAGATTCTGACCACAAACCATGAATACGGCGCGGTCAACAAAACATGGCAGTATGTCTGCGAGAAAACCGGCGCACAGGTCGTCGAACATCACATCAGCCTGCCTGTCACCACACACGAGGCTTTTGTCGAAGCCTTCTGGGCAGATGTCACCGACCGCACTCGCGTCATTTCCATCAGCCATGTGACCTCGCCAACCGCGCTGATCTTCCCGATTGCTGAAATCTGCCGCCGGGCACGCGAAGCTGGTATCCTGACGATCATTGACGGCGCGCACGCCCCCGGCCATATCGCGCTGGACATGGAAGCGATTGGTGCCGACTTTTATTCGGGCAATTGTCACAAGTGGCTGTCTGCTCCGAAAGGCGCTGGCTTTCTGTTTGCCCGCCCGGAACATCATGCGATCATCGAACCGCTGGTCATCAGCCACGGCTGGACACCGGAGTCGACCTTTACCAGTCGCAATGAATGGCAAGGCACCCGCGACATCGCCGCCTTCCTCAGTGTGCCCGCCGCTATCGACTTCCAGCAGACGCATAACTGGGACGCGGTACGCCAGCGCTGCCACGCCATGGCCGTTGCACTGCACAACCGCATTGGCGAATTAACCGGGTTATCGCCCATCGCCACCGATCTCGACGTGTGGTTTGGCCAGATGATCGCCATTCCGCTGCCCAAAGATCGCCTGCGCGACATTTATGATCGCCTCTATGACGATTACAATATCGTGACAGCGGGTGGTGTTATCGACGGTGAAAACTTCATGCGCATTTCGATGCAGGGGTATAACACACAGGAAGACTGTGACCGCCTCTACAATGCGCTGACTGAACTCCTGTAATTCAAACACTGATGACAGGGGCGCATCAAGCGGGATGTGCCCCTGTTACTTCAACCGCGAACGCAACCGCGCTTCCAGCAGTTGATCGCCATCAAAATTATCCAGTTGCAGATACCACTTGGCGGCTTCCAGCAGGGCGGCTTCGGGGATCAACCCCACCAGCTCAGACGACTGCACCGCTACGCCATAGCGGGTCGCCTCGCTGCGGATCAGTTCCATCACACGCGGCAGCGGCGTGCGCGTGTAATCCGTCAGGTTCATGGATACCTGCGCCCGCCCCTTGACCAGCATCCCCAGCGCCTTCACATGGGCCAGCCCGCCACCGGAATGGCGTACACTCAACGCAATCTGCCGGGCAATTTCGACGTTATCGGTGTTCAGGTAAACGTTATAGGCGATCAGCGGCGGACGCGCCCCAATCGCCACCGCGCCTGCTTTACCGAGCCGGGCCGGGCCATAATCAGGCGCACGATCCGGATCAACCGCAATCGCTGTTTTCAGGCCTTCATACTCGCCGCGCCGCACATCCGCCAGATTGACCCGATCCGGGCGTGTCGCTGCTGCTTCATACAGATACACCGGAATCGCAAGCTCCCGGCCCACACGCTCACCGAGCTGTCGCGCCAGCTCTGCACAGTCCGCCAGTGTGACCCCCTCCAGCGGCACAAATGGCACCACATCCGCCGCACCGATGCGCGGGTGCTCCCCATGATGCTCATCCAGATCAATCAGGCGTGAGGCGCTCGCAATTGCTGTATAAGCGGCCTCGACCACCGGCGCAGGTTCACCAGCAAACGTAATCACTGTCCGGTGATGATCCGCATCGCTGTGAACATCTAGCACAACGACGCCCTCAGTTTGTTCGATGCCTGTTACCAACGCCTGAATCACGTCCGGGCGGCGTCCCTCGGAGAAATTCGCGACACATTCCACCAATGCCATTAGCGTTCCCTGTCAAAATGCGCCATGAGATGCCGGTACGCCTCGTTGATCTGCTGCATCCGTTTGGTGGAATCCGGCGAATCGTTTACGTCCGGGTGATAGCGGCGTGCCAGATGATAATAAGCCCGGCGCACCGCGTTACGATCGGCGTTCCCCGGCAGTTCGAGGACACTAAAATACACAGACAGCGAATGGCGCCGGTTATCCACCGGAACACGCTGTTCATCGGATGCGCCGTTGGCCTGTGAGGGTTGTTCCCTGTGCGATTCGGCTCGTGCGGCAAAATCCGCTACGCGCCAGAAACCATTCAGATGCTGCGAGTTGACATGCACATAATCGCAGTGCAGGTTCGCCGCGGTGATCGCATCGCCATAGGTGATGTAATAATCCAGCCCGACCTGCTTTTTGTTGAAGTGAACCGGAAAGACCGACGCATAAGGCCCGTAGGAATCGTAGCCATAAATCTTGTGGTTATAGAGCGTTTGCAGCGCATCCATCCAGTCTTCTGGCACATACAGCCGTTCTTCTTCCGGCAGCAACATATCCCCCCACAGCACAAACAGCGTATGCAGGTTCTTCGCTGTATTTTCGGTCAGCGTCTCTTTAATCTCGTTAATCGGCATTAGGCGCTCAATCAGATAAATGATGACTGTTTCACCTGTGACCAGATCAACCAGTATGAGGTCGGTTCCGTCATGACGGACATCGGCGACTGTGCGGGTTGCTTCATTCAATTCATTAATCAGGTAGGTCCGCACCTTATGAACATCAAACCGCATGGTTTTGTCTCGTGTATAAAAACACCATTCCCAAGTATACCTGACATCTGGCGCACGTCGCTGGTCATCTGGACAACGATCAGGTAAGTTTAAAGGATCGAATCGTGGGATGATCGCACCTGCCATGCACTCCGAAATCATCGATCAGATCAAACAGCATTTTGACACCGTTATCACTTACGGTACGGCGCAGGATGGTCCGGACCCAAACCCGATGTGGATGGCCTCGCTCGACGTGCGCACCGGTCGCTATCCAGAAAACGACCTGCGCCCAGCCCATATCAGCCCGCGTGTCGACAGTTATACGCACGCGCCCGGCGGGGCAACGCTCTACTGGGATCAACCGCACCTGGTAGCCGCCCATAACCTCAGCGACATGACCGGCGATCAACGCTATGCGGAAGCCGCTAACGCCTATATCCGTGCTTTTTTGCAGCGGAGCGTGGCCAACTGCGATTTGTTTCTGTGGGGCAATCACTACTATTATGACGTTTATCAGGGTGAAACCGTCTGGTTTCGCAGCCACACACCACCCCGCCCAACCGGAGTCCACGCCATCACGGCCTACCTGCATGAAATTCGCCCGGTCCCGCCAGCCTGGGAATTGTTCTGGTGGATTGACCCCAAACTCACGAAGCGGTCACTCGATGCGATTGGTCGCTATCACGTCTTCGATCCGGCTACAGGCGGGTTCAACCGTCATGCGGACCAGCAGCCGGGTCTGGATTACCTTGAAGCCGGGGGCATTCTGGTGGAGTCGCTGGCATGGCTGTATACCCGCACCCGCGAACGCTCAGCCGCTGATCTGGCGCTCCGCATTGCCCGGTTCACCTTTGAGCATCGCGCCCCGCTGACCGGCCTGATACCGGTTAGCAGTATGGCAAAAAGCTGGGAGCGCTATACCAGTACCACCGAGATTGGTCTGTGGGCCAATTCGCTGCTGCGGGCGGCCCAATACACCAACCTCAGCCAGTTTCACACGATGGCGCGGGATGTTGTTGCGGCCTATCTCACTTATGGCTGGGACGCTGCGGATGGTCGTTACTATGGCCGGCTCAATATCGCCGATGGCACACCCCAACGTGATGAAGACCCCGCGGACAAGATCAGCGCCTATCAGCCGGATACGTATACCGACATCTGGAACGCGCTCTATCCGTCCCATGATTACCCGCTGGCGCTGGCCGAAGCCTGTGTCACGCTCTATGAACAAACCGGCCAACCCGAATTTCGGACCGCCATTTACCGATGGGCCGCCCTCATCGCAGAGCTGACCTACGAAGGCGCACCAGTCGTCCGCTATGCCGAGCAGTTTGGGCGCGCCATTCACTTCCTGCTGCGCGCAGCAGATGTGCTGGAAAAAAATCGTTTTCGGGTGCAGGCGGTCGACATCGCTGATGTGGCAGTCAGCGGGCTGTTCGCCGGGCGCATGTTCCGCAGCCACACCGGGGAAGATCGCTACGACGCGGTCGATGGCCTCGGCTATCTGCTGCTCGCCTTGCTCTACCTCGAAACCCGCCAGCCACCCAACTATATGGGTTTTGGCTTTTAGAGTGATGGCCGCCGTACCCATTGGCAGCGGCGGCACACCCACCAATCAGATTGTTACAGGCCGGGCTGAGTCGGGTTGACCACCGGCTCCCACGTCATACCCGGGTCCAGCGGATAAATCGGGCGCACAATCCGCTCATACGGCAGTCGTTCGATCGCCTGATCGACCGCACCGGGGCTGAGCGCCATCAGTGCCAGCGGAGCCGCCGCCTTCAAGTCCGGTTCAAGATAACCAATTTTGACCACAACGATCTTGTGTTCCACTGGTTCCAGGCCAAGCCGCTGAAAGTCGCGGATGTAATGGAATGGCGTGCGCCGTTCCGTCAGAATGACCTGTACCCCGTCAATTTGCAGCACCGCCTGTCGCTGGGTGGCTTCGGGTGCGGTGTCCAGAAAGCGCACGATTCCGCGCACGGGCAATGGCTGCGCATGAACTGTATCCAGCTTGCCCCCCAGACTGACCGAGACTTCGCCGCCCACGCCAGCCTCATAACAGGCGGCCACCGCAGCAGCATCGGCGATACTGGCGACGATGGCATCCGGCACCTGTTTCACTAGCAGACGCTCGACAAACGTCGGCACATCGTCACAACCACCGGCGGTTGGGTTATCGCCGGAGTCACTGATAAAGACGCTCTTCTCCGGTGCGGCCAGCGCCCAGTCGATGCACTCGTCAATCGACCCGACGCGCGAACCGAACTGGAATTCTGCCCGCTTGTCCCAGTAGGCCTGTGCCAGCTTTTTGGCTTCACGTTCGATGATCGCCCGGTCTGTCCCGGTGATGACGATGGTAGCATGCGCGCGTGGCTCATCGGCCCACGCATAACCCACAAACATAGAGGCGTCAATCACGCCCGGCACGGCGTCGACATCCGGCAGCATGGCATACAGGCCCATGCCAGGGTCCCATTCCGTGCTGGTTTTTTCGCCCGGCAGCGCCACCGGCACCGGAATCCAGACCATTTCCGGTTTCTGCCCCTGCTCCAGCGAGTCGACCAGCATCCGCATCGCACGCTCCTGTGTCTCCATATAGTCCACATGGGGCGCGGTGCGATACGTCGTCAGCATATCCAATGTGTCGATGATACGGCGTGAGATATTGCCATGCAGGTCAAAGCTGGCCGACATCAGGCAGTCTGGCCCAACCACCTCGCGGGCCGCAGTCATCCAGTCACCTTCGGCATCATCCATGCCATCCACATTCATGGCGCCGTGCATGTGCAGGAATAACCCATCCACCGGCCCCACAGCCCGCAGCCGTTCAACGAACTCTGCTTTGATCGTTTCGTAGGCCTCGCGATCGACCGAACCGCCCGGAATGGATCGCGCGTGCAGCGTCGGCAAAAATTCATGGCCGGGGAAGTTCGCCAGAAACGGATAATTCGGCAGCATCTCATCGCCCCGCAGGATACGGAAATAATCCAACTGCGTTAATAATGGCGAAAAGGTGCAGCATTCAATCATGATACCGCCCATTGCAATTCGCATGATTCAAGACCTTTCATGAATAGGGAAACCTGCTACAATGCAGCCATGCCACGACTCGAAATCGCCGTCACATCGCTGGACGATGCGCTGCAAGCCCAACAAGGCGGCGCAGACAGCATCGAAATTTCCGAAGACCTGTCTGTCGGCGGCCTGACTCCCACGTTCGATCTGGTGCGCCAGATCAGAGAGGCCATGACCATTCAGGTCAACGTCATCGTACGGCCTCATGCGCACAGCTTTAACTACACCCCAACAGACATCGACACTATTCTGGCAGATACAGCCACCCTTGTGCAACATCAGGTTGATGGCATTGTCTTTGGCGCACTGACCCCCGAACGTCATCTCGATGTCGAGCTGATCAAACGCGTTGCGCAGGCAGCACAGCATGTGCCCATTACCATTCACCGGGCGCTGGATGAATGCGCCAACCCGGAAGACGCGCTCGAAGCGCTGATAGGTGTCGCGCCCCGCGTGCTCACATCCGGCCCTGCCTCGACAGCGTGGGAAGGGCGTGACGGCCTCAAACGATGGATCGAATCGTTTGGCAGCCACTTCAGCTTTGTTGCTGCTGGCAGCCTTCGCGCCGACCGGCTGGCCGAATATGATTCTTATGTGCAAGCCCACGAATATCATTTCGGCAGCGCGGCCCGCACCGATGGCAAGGTCGACGCCCATCAGGTCAAACACCTGCGCCATATCCTCACTCCCTAAGCCTGCCATCATATACAGCTCATTTCAATTTCAGAAATAATTCATACCCTCATATCAGGAAATGAGGCGTTTTTTGATTAGAATGTAACATGTATCTTATCAATGGAGATTCTTATGGCCCTTTTCCCAATTATCCAGGAAGATCAGGTTACAGACGCCAAAGTACAGGCGGTATACGACGAAATCAAAGCAGAACTCGGCTTCGGTATGGTCCCCAATCTATTCAAGTCTATGGCCATCAACCCGGACGTACTCGAAGCGAACTGGAAGAAATTTCGCGGCACCATCCTCAGAGGGGATATTCCGCGCACCCTCAAGGAAATGGTCGGCGTCGCGATCTCGCAAGCCAATGACAGCGAGTATGCGCTTAAAGTCCATCTGCACGGGCTGTCGGCGCTGGGCATGAGCGAAGAAGTACTGCGCACCCTGGTTTCTGACTTTGATGCCTGCCCGCTGCCAGCACGTGAAAAAGCGGTGATTCGTTTCGGCTTGAAAGCAGCCACCAACCCCAAGGAACTGACCACCGAGATGTACGAAGAACTGCACGGCATGGGCCTGGATGATCGCGAGATTTTTGAAATCATCGCTACAGCCAATCTCTTTACAGGTGTGAACCAGTACACCGATGCCATTGCCCTTGAAATCGACTCCCTATAGAAAGATGTTATGACGACCCCGAAACTCGAAGAACTTGGACGCGAGGAGCTCCTTTCGACAGTACGCCGGCTGCTCGCCGAAGCTGAAGCCCTTTCCAGCCGCATCGCTGCTGTCAACGAGATCGGGATCGCTGTTAACCGCACCTTTGATCTGAGCGAAATCCTTCGCGTTGTTGCCCGGCAGGCAAAATGGCTGCTTGATTTTGATCATTGCAGCGTGTGTTTGCCGGGGTCAGATCAATCCAGCTGGCATATCATGACCCTGTTTGGGCCGCGCGAGGATTACAACCCCCAGACGCTAACCACCAGCGCCAATATCGGCTACGTCCTGAGCACGGGTCAGTCTCAACTGATCCGCCAGGGGTGCCAATCTGATTTTCTGGAGAAGCATCTATCCCAAATTATCATCCCCCTGAGCATTGACAATCGCACCGCCGGGGCCATTATCTTTGCCGACCATATCGCCGAAAAATACACGCAGGACGATCTGCGCATCGGTTACCTGCTGGCGCTACAACTATCGGCGGCCCTGCGCAACGCGCAACAGGTGGAGCAGCTTAAAAAAGCACAAGCAGAGCTGGAACTGTATGCCCAGGAACTGGAAGAACGCAACCAGGAACTGGACGCCTATAACCACACAATCGCGCACGACCTCAAGTCCCCGATGACGGGCATCATTCTCAAGGCCGAAGTCATCCGAATGCTGACGCGCGATCTGCCACCTGTCGTCATCGAGCAAGTCGACAGCATTAAATCCAGTACGCTCAAAATGGCAAACATGGTCGACCAATTGCTGTGGCTGACCAAACTGCGTGATGCCGCCGAAAATGCCACGCTGGTCGATACGAATCCGGTCGCACGCTCTGCGGTCGAGCGCTTCCAGCACCTGATTGATAATAACCACATCCGCGTTGAATTTGCCCGCCATATGCCCCCGGCAATGGGCCATGCCCAATGGATCGAAGAAATCTTTGCCAATCTGGTCAGCAACGCCATCAAGTACATGGGCAAGGACAACCCGGACCCGCGAATCAGCATTCGCGGCAAACCTGAGGGGGACATGGTTCGCTACGAAGTATGTGATACCGGGGTCGGAATCGCGCCGGATGATCAGGCACGATTGTTTGAGATGTTCACCCGGCTGCATACCGTGAATGCCGAAGGGCTGGGATTAGGCCTGTCGATCGTCCACCGCATCATTAACAAACTGAATGGTCAGATCGGCGTGGAAAGCGAAGTGGGCAAAGGCAGCACCTTCTGGTTCAGTTTGCCAGCCGCAGAGCAAACCGACCAAGCCCTTAGTTCTTAGCGACAACCGCAGCCCGGTGACCTATTTCCCGCAGCATGATAATTTCATGCAGAACCAGTGTCACCACCGCCACCCCCAGCAGAAACGGCGCGATCAATTCCTTGCCTGCCGCTTCAGCCAGCGCCCCGGCCAAGCCCACAAGCACGGCTGCGCCCAACCCGGCAAATCCGATCTGGAAGCCGATAGCGTTCGGCGTGTGCGCCACCCCGACCCGATCCGGCGTGACCGCAATCAAAGTCGGGAACACGGGTGCCAGCGCCAATCCCATCAGCGTCAGGCCCGCATAACTCACCTCAACAACCGGATTCCACCAGATCATGGCTGCACCCAGAACCGTCCCGATCAGACTGACTCGCAGCAGCGCACGTGGACCGATGCGATCCACCACGACGCCGATCAGCATACGACCAACGCTGAATATCCCCCAGTAAAAGCTGATCCAGAAAGCAGCGGTTTTGGCATCAATACCCCGTGCCTCGACGAACAGACTGTTCAAAAGCTGGCCCGTGCCGATTTCGGCACCACCGTAGAAAAAGAACAGCGCCAGACTCAGCCACATCATCAGCAAGCGCAGCGTATCCAAAATGCCGACATTCGGTTCAGCGGTGTCCTGCTGCTGGGGCGCAGCCGCCTGTTTCCAGCGCCGCCGCGTTGCCGCAAAGATGACCGTCAGCACCGCATTACAGATCAGCAGCGCAAGATAAACGGTACGCCACGACTGCCCCTGTTCGATGACAAGCGCCGTCACCAGTGCAGGGCCAATCGTCAGGCCAATGCCGAAGCAGGCATGCAGCCAGTTCATGCGACTGGCACTGTAGCGCGGCGCAACAAAGGTATTGACGCCAGCATCTATCAATCCGCTGCCCAGCCCGCGCACAAATTCTGACAGCAGCAGCAAAGGCCATGCCGGTGCCAGAATAAACCCCAGCACCCCGACCACGCCCAGAACGCCGCCACCCACCAGGACACGGCTAATGCCGAAACTTGCCACCCAGCGGCCACTGGTAAACGCAGTAACCAGACGCCCAATCGTCGACGCTGTCAGTAAAAACCCCAACGACTCGAGCCCCAGACCAAACGTTTGCTGAATATGGAGCCAGGCGACACCCAGCGCGCCACCCGGCAGGCCAATAATGATAAAGCTCAGAAAGCTCACCAGCAGCAGTGATGTAGGGCCATTACGCGTTTTAGACATAGCCTGCTATCTCAGAAGGCGTTGAACCAGCAGCACCACGCTGATTAAGGCCACACCCACACCCAGTGAACAAATGGAAACAACAAATTCTGCGCTTTCGCGTGGGACCGTAACCACAAGGATGAGCGCGACAATGGTGACCCAGACGCCCATTCGAAAGAAGGCACGCAGTGCATCAGGACTCATAGAGCTGTAATTCTGCGCCTTCGGTCAGCGGAATACACGCTACATCATGATTTGGGTTGTTCAGCGTAGGGACTTCTTCCAGTTCCGGCACTTTCTGATCGCACACACCTTCGACAAACCAGGGGCAGCGTGGATGGAAGGAGCAGCCCGGTGGCAGTTCAGTCAGGCTGGGAATATCCTCACTGCGCAACTGAATATGTTCTTTATGGCGGGTCCGGTCGGGGTCCGGTTCTGCAATAGCGGATAACAACACGCGGGTATAGGGGTGCTGCGGCTGCGTCGTCAGTGAGGGGGTATCGCTGATCTCGACCACCCGGCCCAGATACATAACGGCAATCCGCCCATCCCAGGCAAAATACTTCGCCAGCGCCAGATCGTGGGTAATAAAAATGATGGTGACCTTCAGTTGGTCCCGCATCGCCATCAGCATCTTCAGCAGGCTGATACGAATCGACACGTCCACCATACTCACCGCTTCATCCGCGATAATCACCGACGGGTCCGTCGTCAAGGCACGTGCGATACTCACCCGCTGGCGCTGACCACCACTCAGCTCATGGGGATACTTGTCGATAATATCCGCTACCGGCGTCAGGTCGACCTGAGTCAGCAGTTCTGCAACGCGGCGGCGTGCCTGATTGCGCCCTTTTACCAGACCATGCCGAAAAAGCGGAAAGCTCAGAATGTCGTAAATGGTATGTGTGGGATTGAGGGATGCGTAGGGGTCCTGATGAATGATCTGCACGGAACGACGGAAGCGCTTGTAATCCTCACCCTTGAGTTCCGTCACATCGCGACCTTCAAACAAAACGCGCCCACTGCTCGGACTCAGCAGACCAGAAAGAATCTTGCCAGTGGTGGTTTTCCCGCAGCCGCTTTCGCCAACCAGGCACAAAAATTCCAGTTCATTGACATCAACATTGATGTCACGCAACACCGGGATTTCGGTGCGCCCTTTCATAAACGAGCGACTCACGCTTTCAAGCTGTAGTACAGGCTTCGTCATCCTTAACCAACCTCATTTTCGCTGCTTGGAACTTCCATGTTCTGGGGCTTCGGCGCCTGAGCCTTATACAGGTCTTGATGGGCTTCAATCACCTTGTCCGTATGCCAGCACGCAGCCATATGCCCCGGCTCGTACTCGACAAACGGCGGGTCTTGCTGGGCGCATTTGTCCGTAGCAAACGCGCAGCGCGGATGAAATTTGCAGCCGGATGGCGGGTCGATCATATTCGGCGGTTCGCCGGGAATACTTTTCAGCTCATCCTGATAAGGGTTACTCAGACGCGGGATTGATTGCAATAGGCCCAGCGTATAAGGGTGCAGGGGGCGATAAAACAGCTGGTCCACCGACCCCAGTTCGACCATCTCGCCTGCATACATCGTCCCGACCCGGTTGGCCAGTTCCGCCGCGATACCCAGATCATGGCTGATGAAGATGATACTGAAATTGAGACGCTCGTGCATCTCGTTCAGCACTTCGATCACTGTCCGCTGTGTCAGAATATCCAGCGCAGTCGTCGGTTCATCCAGGATCATGACCTGTGGGTCGAGCAATGCGCCGAGCGCCAGCAGCGTCCGCTGCTTCATGCCGCCACTCAATTCGTGCGGGTAGGCGTTGTAGACACGTTCCGGGTCCAGCCGCACCAGCTTGAACAATTCCAGCGTGCGTTGTTCAACCCACTTGGCATCATTCTTCCCATGTGCGCGGGCGGTATCCAGAAATTGATCGCGGATACGCAGCACGGGGTTGAAGGCATTCTGCGACCCCTGAAACACCATGGCGCAGTCCTGCCAGCGAAAAGCGCGCAGGTGCTCTTTGCTCATTCCCAACACACTACGGCTCTGTCCATTACGCGTATAAATGATCTGCCCACTCGTCACCTGAGCAGATTTTGCCAGCATCCGCACCAGCGCAAGCCCCAGTGTTGTCTTGCCGCTGCCACTCTCGCCAATCAAAGCCAGTGTGTCGCCCTGCCGCAAATCGAGGGTAATATTGTTCACGGCCAGCACATGACCGCGACGGGTGCGGTACGCCACAGACAAATCTTCTACATGCAGAATTACATCGCGGTTTTCACTCACGCATGCACCCCCAACTGCTAATTGCTGCGCCGCAGTCGCGGGTCGAACACTTCTTCCAGCGAACGCGCAAACATAATCATAAAGACCTGAAACAGCGCAATAGCCACAACCGGAGCCAGAGCCATACTTGCGCCTTCCGGGTTAAACATCGTGCCACGTGAACGCCCGAAATACAGCATCACGCCCCAGGTATAATTGGTAATCGGGGCCAGCCCCAGCACCACCAGGCCAATCTGGGAATACATCGCAGCAGTAATCGAGAACACAAAATTGACCGCAATATAGCTGATCATATTCGGCAAAATTTCGCGGAACATGATGTGCCGAGTGCCCAGATCAAGCGCAACCGCCGCCTCGACGTAATCACGTTCGCGCAGGCTGAGCACCTGAGAACGCACCGAACGCATCAGCGTGGGCCACGACAGCACACCGATCAGCATCGCGAGAAGAATCGGGCTGTTCAGTGTCAGCAAGCCAGCCAGCACCACCAGCAGGGGAAACTGCGGGATCGCCAGGATCAAATTGGTGAAAGCGGTCAACACCTTGTCGATAACGCCGCCAAAAATCGCCGCCGCCGAGCCAAACACCACCGCAATCAGCGTGGAAATCAGCCCGGCCCCAATCGCAACCAGAATCAGTTCCCGCCCGCCATGCACAATATGCGTGGCGATGTCGCGCCCCTGCGTGTCCGTCCCAAGCAGATGAGCCGGCCCCAGCGTCGGGTTTGAAACAACCAGGTCAGCGAAGGCTTCTTTCTGCTCGACTTCCGCCGGGTTGGTGACAAACTGCCGCACCGACTTGGAGAAAATCAGCATGGCGTCGATTTCGCCTTCGTCGAGCGCCGTCAACCCGGCGAGGATGCCAGGGCCTGTGCGACGGCTGTTCCAGTTGAACTCCTCAATTTCAAGCGTTTCTTCCCAGGGTTCAATCAGTGATGGCCCGCCCGTCTGATCGACCACGCCCACCGTCTTGCCAGCGAGCGATTCGAAGGACGTATACACATCCGCGTTTTCTTCGCGAACGATCAATTGAATACGCGAACCCGGTGGGCCGGCGACCTCGTCCAAATTGACTTCATCATCAAAGGCGATAAACGCCGGTGCGATAAAGGTGAGCACAAAATAGGCAACCAGGCCGATAAATCCGATAAACCCGGCCCGGTTGTTCATCATTACTTTGAAAAACCCAATGACCGCATGCCAGAGATCAGCCAGCGGATTGTGGTCGTCGTGAATGATCGGTACGTCTGCCGGAACTGCGCTTGCCACAGGCTAACCCTCCCCTTCTACGCGGACACGCGGATCGAGCCGGGCATAGAGCAAATCCGCAAACACGTTCGCAAAGACCACCGATGCCGTAATCACCAGAAAAACACCCTGCATGGCTGTATAGTCGCGCGTGGTTATGGAATAGAACAGATAGTGGCCCACGCCCCAGTACACCAGGATTTCCTCGATGACAACCGCGCCCCCCAGCACGAAGCCAATCGCGATCATCAGCTGTGTAAATAACGGCAAAGCCGCGTTACGCCCCACATAGGCTGTCGCAATGCGCCGGGCTGTTAACCCGCGCGCTTCGGCAACGGTGACGTAATCTTCACTCAATACGCTGACGGTGCTGCTTTTCATGCTGAGCATCCACGTGCCCAGCGTACTGATGACGTAAATGAAAATAGGCAGCGCCGCATGTTTCAGCACATCCAGCATAAATTCCAGATTGATGCCGGGCCGCAGATTGGGTGAATAGACACCTCGCAGTTCACCGATGTTGAACCAGCGCAGATTGATGCCAAAGACAATGATAATCACGAGGGCCCAGATGAAATTCGGAACCGCGCTCAGCACAGACGCAATGAGCGACAAAATATGGTCGAGCGGCGAATTTCGATAATAAGCCATCAAAATGCCCAGCAAGATGCCCAGCGTAAAACTGATCAGCAGGCCCATGCCCACGCTGAACACAGTCCAGGGCAGGAAATGCAGCAGTTGATCCACCACCTTGGTACCCGGTGAAACCAGCGACTCGCCCAGGTCCAGCCGCAGCAAGCCACCCAGATAATCAAAATACTGATCAACCACGCTGGCATCCGGGTCAAAATCAAAACTGGCGGCCACACGCGCATAGGCTTCCTGGTAAGAGACGGCCTCCTGATTGAGGATTTGCGCGACCAGCACATCAATGGGGTTACCGGGCATGAGACGAATCAGGAAGAAGGTGAAGGTGATGACGCCCCAAATGGTCAGAATTGCCTGCAAAATCACCTGCAAGGTGTAATTGCGATAGATATTCCCCAGGCGAAACAGCATGACATCAAAAATGCTGGCTTGCTTTACACCCGCGCCAACCTCATTCATTACGGGGTCTTGTGTTGCCATACAGATTTCCTCAACAACTACTGTAAAATCGCTTTTTATCCAAAATAACATTAATTGACAAAATTTGGGGTGAGTGCTGCACTCACCCCAGGGTTATTACCGGCACTTATGCCGGGGCAAGCAGACCGGTCATAATGGCATAGGTCATCCAGAAGTCCGGTGTTGTGTCATTGATGTAGATCGGATCATCGAACGCAGGCGCATCCAGGAAGTTGCGATTCAGCGCGTTGTTGGTGAAACGCTCCCACAGCGGGATAGCCGGCAGCAGTTCGTTGTACGAAACTGCAAGCTGTTCCACCAGCGCAGCCTGGGCTTCGGTGTCGGTGCCCTGACCACTGGTGATCGCCACGTCGCGAACATCAAGTGTGCCACCGCTGTAGGTCACCTCGGTGGGGAAGTTCATACCACCACCAGCGGCCTCACCAGCCAGCAGGCCCTGACCATTCCAGCGATCGTACGGTTCCAGGTAGCTCAGGGACGGAATCGGATCACCAATACCCCAGTTGCGGATCGCCATCTGGAAGTTGGAGTCGTAAACGTCCTGTTCGTGCTGCTGGAACTGAACACCACGCCCGGTGATGTTGAAGCCGAAGTCGTTCAGCTGGCTGATCGCGTTTTCGGCAGCGGCGGACCAGTCCGCATATTCCTGCGGGAAGGTCATTTCGAAGGCCAGCGGGTTACCCTGGTCATCAACCCAGATACCATCATCGCCTTTGGTGAAGCCAACGCCTTCCAACAGGCTGGTCGCCATGTCCAGATCCTGCTCGTAGGGGTTGAGGGAATCGATGGTTTCTTCGGTCAGCCAGATGTCGGCCAGCGCATCGCTCATGCCGGTCATCAGTTCAACCGCCACGCCGGATTCACCCAGGCTGACGAAACCGTTCTGCTGCCGGTCGATGACATACGCCATCGCCTGACGAACCTCGGTCACATTCAGGGGGTAAATGTCATGGTTGACATAGATCGCCGGGCCGCTGAACATACCCGTACGCAGGATGTCGATACCCTGTTCCACAAAGGCCTGTTCGGTTGTGGGCGGAATACCGTGTGTGATGTACCACAGTTCGCCATTGGCAACCAGCGGGGTCACAACTTCGGTTTCGCCGTTCCACAGAACGACCGTGTCGAAGTTGACCGCGTCACCACCGATGCCGCCGGCGTTCAGGTTGGCTGTCACATTGGCTTCGGTAATGCTGGCCGGATCAATGGTGAAGGGGCCGCCGGAAACATAGGCTTCGGGGCGGTATTCCACCAGTTCGTTCAGCAGCGATGACCAGGCTTCATCTTCGTTGCTGGTCGCGCCGCTTTCGAAGACCTCGGCTGCCCGGTTCGCCAGATCGCCATAAACGCTGGCCGGACGCAAGCCGTTGCCGCCGGTCAGAATCTGACGTTCCGCCAGTGATGACGGCGCATCCATCAGGAATTTGACCGTCATGTCATCGACTTTTTCCATACCGGTCAGCGTATTCCACACCGCATCACCACGCAGGCGGAACAGGTTGAAGGTTGCGATCACATCGTCAGCGGTCATGGGGCTGCCATCGCTCCAGGTGTGGCCGCTCTTGAGTGTTACCACATAGTTGCCGTCTTCATCGTAGCCAAAGCTCTCCGCAGCCATGCCTTCATAGACATTGTCTGCCCAGATCAAAACAGCCAGTGGCGGCTGGAACAGGTCACTGTAACTGCCCATGACCATACCACCCGATGCAAAGGTATTGAAGTGACCCGTAGGCGGCACCGAATATGGCCACGCCACATTCAGGACAGCCCCTTCCTGTGCCGTAACCGGGGCCAGCGACATCACGGCCAGCACGGCAATCAAGGCAACAGTCAGTAACCGCACAGTTCTACGCATTGATTAACTCCTCTGTCTTGAAATATACACTTAAAAGACAACTGGAAGTGTTCAAACGCTTCGCACCTCCTCACCCGCCGGATCGTATGCCAGCTATTTAGCTGATACGCCTAAAATAACATGAACTACAAATTTTGGCGAACAGCAAAATTCAAAATTTGCTTCAAAATTTCCATAATAATCAAGAATAATCACAAATCTGTGAATTTTTATGTTCATTTTGTACGAAATAATGATCACACTCTGGTTATCTTGACAGATTGTTCACCGCTGGGTTACGCTCAGGCCTGTTCTTTTGCTTGGTGTGTTGAGGAATTGGAACATGGCTAAAATTACCGCTGTACTGCTTGGGGCCGGTGGCAGAGGTTACCGTGCTTATGGCCCCTATGCCCTGGCCCACCCCGACGAGCTTCAGTTTGTCGCCGTCGCAGAGCCAATTGATGACCGTCGCGAGCGCTTCGGCGATGCCCACCAAATCCCACAGGAGAGGCGCTTCAAATCGTGGGAGGATTTGCTGGCACAAGGCAAAATCGCCGACGCACTGGTCAACTGCACAATGGATCAGATGCACACCGCCTCGACCACAGCGGCGCTGGAAAACGGCTACGATGTGCTGCTGGAAAAGCCAATGGCGCATCAACTGGTTGAGAACGTTCAGTTGGTTCAAACCGCCGAGCAATATGGTCGACTGCTGCAAATCTGCCACGTGCTGCGCTACACCACGTTCTTCCGCACCATCCGCGACATCGTGCAGTCTGGCCGGCTGGGCCGCATCATTAATGTAGATCATCGCGAGAACCTGATCTTCTGGCACATGGCGCACAGCTTCGTACGCGGCAACTGGCGCAATCTCGAAACATCGGCCCCGATGATCCTGGCAAAGTGTTGTCATGATCTTGATATTCTGACCTGGATCTTGCAGCAGGATGTCAGCAGGCTCAGTTCATTCGGCTCGCTGCTGCACTTCCGCCCGGAAAACGCACCCGAGGGTGCCCCCTTGCGCTGCATGGATGGCTGCCCAGTTGCCGATGATTGCAAGTTCTATGCGCCCCGTTTGTATGGCCAGGATGGCGACCGGTTCCTGCTCAACGCTGTTACCTACGAACCAACCGCCGAAGCCCGCCTCAAAGCTCTGGAAACCAGCCCCTATGGACGCTGTGTCTACCACTGCGATAACAATGTCGTGGATCATCAGACCGTGAATATGGAAATGGCCGATGGCACCACCGTAAGCATGATTATGCAGGGGCACGGCTTCGAGGAGTGCCGCACGATGCGCTATGATGGCACCCGCGCCACGCTTCAGGCGCGCTTTGGCGGGCACGACGGCAACAAGCTCACCATTCGTGATCATCTGAGCGGAACCACGGAGCATATCGACGTGAAAGATGCCAGCGCCAGCGGGCATGGTGGCGGTGATTTCGGGCTGGTAAGCAGCTTCCTGAAAGCCATGCGCGGCGAACCCGACGACACCCTGACCTCTGCCCGTGCCTCGCTCGACAGCCATCTGCTGGCGTTTGCCGCCGAAGAGTCGCGGTTGAACGGGACAACGATCAACATGGCAGACTTCCGTCAACGTGCCGAAGCCTCCGCCCGCGCACTGACACATTAGCCAAAAACCACCGTGGAAATCCGTTGTATTTGACGTAGTCCAGCCTGTGGTTCCCGCCTAGAATTAGAGGCTGACATTATTACGAAAACTTGCGTGCTCAACTAAGAGGGTATAACATTTTCCGTCAAAGACGTGCTCGGCACGCCTGCTTATACCCAAATAGATTTGTTCGCGCAGTTTGTACCCTCAGGAGAAATATGTATGAGCAAAAGCAAATTGATGTTAATTCTGGCGGCATGCCTGCTGGTATTGGTGCCAGTTCTGGGCGCCCAGGACGACATGACTGATGTCTATGGCCGTCCGCTGCCGGAGGATGCCGCACCCTACGAGCTTCAGACATGGCGTACCATGTGCCGTTCTGATGCAGTCGAAATCACGTTCGCCGCTGCCATTTCTGTGTATCAGCGTATCTGTGGCGATCTGAGTAATCAGTTCGGTGATCCGCTGGTGGCGCTGGACAACAACCTCCAACTGATGCCCGGTGCTGCCGAGAGTTGGGAACCTTCCGAAGACGGCCTGACCTGGACATTCCATCTGCGTCCGGATCAGGTATGGAGCGACGGCACCCCGCTGACCGCGTACGATTACGAAGCCTCCTATCGCTGGATGGCCGACCCGGATAATGCTTACGACTTTGTCTGGATGTGGCAGGGTGTTATTGCTGGCTGGGATGAAGCCGTCGCTGGCGAAATCTCGCCGGATGAAATTGGCTATCGTGCCATTGACGACCTGACGATTGAGGTTGAAACACAGACACCATTCCCACCCCTGCCCAATACGCTGTTCTTCTGGGCACCGATTCAGAAAGCCGCGCTGGAAGCACATGGTCCGGAATACATGCTCGACCCCGAAACCACCGTGTCCTCCGGTCCGTTCATTCTGTCATCGTTCACCGCCGGTGAAGAAATTGTCCTCGAAGCCAACCCAAGCTACAACGGCTTCCGCAAGCCGATCCTGCGGCAGATGATTGGTTTCTATGGCGACCTGAATACACGCTTCACCGCTTTCCAGAACCATGAGCTGGATCGCATCAACTACGAAGCCCTTGGCCCGGCAGAATTCGAACTGCTCGAGAATGATCCGGAACTGCGGGATAATTACTTCCCCACCCCCGGCGACTTCCGTACCGAATATCTGCTGATGGATACCTTCAACCCGCCGTTCGACGATCAGCGTGTCCGGTTGGCATTCGCCAAAGCACTGGACCGCGAATCAATCGTCGCCAACGTGATCGGGCCGCGCCTGGCGATCCCGGCGTACTCCTTCCTGTCGCCCGGCTTCCCGGCTTCAGACGTGGACGGCGAACTGCACGACATCCAGGGTTACGATTGCGAAGCTGCCCAGGGCTTGCTGGCCGATGCCGGTTATCCCAATGGCGAAGGCTTCCCGGCGCTGACACTGCAAATGCGTGGTGAGCCGGAAACGATTGCCCCACGGTTCGTGGCCGCAGCCGCCTCGATCAGCCAGTGCCTGAACGTCTCCATCGAAGTCAACAACATGGAGTTCAGCGCCTACATGGAATCGCTGCTGGCGCGCCCAACCACACTTCAGTTCGGTGCCGTTTCCTACGGTATGGACTATCTCGACCCGGCCAACATGCTGGGCGTGTGGGTGTCCACCGGGCGTCATTCCTGGCGCAATGCCGAGTTTGACTCGCTGGTACAGGAAGCCAACCAGCTGGTTGGTGACCCGGAAGGCCGTCTGGAAATGTATCGTCAGGCCGAGCGCATCCTGGTTGAGGATGTCGGCGGCATCTTCCTGAATCATCGTATTCAGGGTGACCTGTTCCAGCCCTATATCCTCGGTGGCCCGCGTGAACTGAACGCGCAGGGTCTGCCCGGCTGGCAGTGGGGTAACGACGGCGTGTGGAGCACAGTCTACATTGGCAACAACGTGCTCGACTACGACACCTATCGCAATGACATGGGGTTGGTGAGCGAGTAATTCGCTGACTGACTATCACGGACAGTAACGTTCGGGAGGCGTGTGGCTAACTGCCTCCCGAAACGTTTCTAAATTTTCGGAGTTCTTATGACCGGTTATATACTCCGGCGGGCAATCTCATTAATTTTTGTGCTGTTCGCCGTGCTGACAGTTGTTTTCTTCCTGATGAATGCCATACCCGGCGGCCCCTATCAATTTGGCGAACGTGGCTATTCCCAAGAAGCAATGGCAAATATCCTGGCGAAATATGGTCTCGATAAACCCGTGACCGAACGCTACGTGAATTATCTGGGCGATATTGTACGACTGGATTTTGGCAAATCCACCGCCGTACCGGGCAATCCGCCGGTAACGGAACTCATCGCACAGGTTTGGCCCGTGACTTTGCACGTGGGCCTGTACACGATCCTGGTGTCGTTTGGCCTGGGCCTCGTCATGGGTATCGTCGCCGCCTATTATCGCAATAGCTGGGTTGATAACACTGTGACGTTTGTTGCCGCGTTGGGCATCACGATTCCCAGCTTTATTATCGCGACCTGGCTGCTGCTGATCTTTGGCTTTCAGAACGGATGGGGACGCTCACACACCGTCATCATTGGCCCCGTGGTGGAAGGTGGCTTTCCGATTTTGGCGTGGGATTATTTCCTGCCCGTCATCACATATGCGCTGGCCCCGCTGGCCCTGGTCGCCCGCTATACGCGGTCCAGTGTAGCCGATGCCATGAGCGCCGATTATATTCGAACGGCCCGCGCCAAGGGCCTGACCGAGCGCACGATTATGTCGCGCCATGTCATGCGCAATGCACTCATTCCAATGGTGACGGTCCTGCTGCCGCAAATTCCCAATTTGCTGACAGGATCGCTGTTTATCGAAGTCGTCTATGGTATACCCGGCCTGGGAAAGTTCTTTGTGACCAGCATTTTCAATCGCGATTACCCCATGATTATGGCCCTGGCACTGCTCATCGCTGCGCTTTGGGGGCTGACTTACCTGATCACCGATGTTTTATACACGCTGATTGATCCACGTATTCGCGTGGGCAGCTCGGCAGGGAGCGCCTGATGTCGAACCAGGATAATGCTCTCGAAGGCGAAACCTATTCCAGCAGCCGCCCTGTCTCATTAGGTGAAGAACAGATTCTGCGCCGCTCCTTGTGGATGGACACCGTCCGGCGGTTTCGACGCAATCGGCTGGCGATGGTCGGATTATTCATCATCACGTTATTCCTGGTTCTCGCCCTCTTCGCAGATGTGATTACACCCTACAAGTATGACCACGTCGACTTCAGCATCGTTCATCTGCTGCCATTTAAAGACCCGGCTCATCCACTGGGTGCGGACGCGGTGGGCCGTGATTACCTCACCCGGCTGATCTATGGCGCGCGAACCTCCCTGTTTGTCGGCCTGAGCGTACCGCTGATTACCTTTACCATCGGCATTGTTCTGGGGACGCTGGCTGGTTACCGGGGTGGTGTGACGGATTTTATTATCCAGCGGGTGATCGAAGTCGCAACTGCTTTACCGCCGCTGATCTTTGCGTTAATCCTGCTCAGTATCGCGGGACCAGGCATCGGTAATGTCATTTTGGTACTCTCGCTAACCGGCTGGATCGAGGCCGCACGTCTGACACGTGCCCAATTCTTGACGATGCGCGAAAAGGAATTTGTCACCGCTGCCCGTGCCCTGGGCGCAACCGACCGTGACATCATCTTCAGCCACGTGCTGCCCAACGCATTCTCGCCCCTGTTAATCGCATTCACGTTCGCCGTGCCGCTTGTCATCTTCTCGGAAGCGGGCCTGAGTTTTCTGGGGCTGGGCATTGCCGAACCAACCGCCAGCTGGGGGAAAATGGTCGGCGGCAGCATCGGCAGCACCATCCGCGTATATTATCATCTGCCATTGTTCCCGACAATTCTCGTGGCACTGACGATGCTCGGCTTCTCATTCGTCGGTGATGGCCTGCAAGAAGCACTCGATGTGACCCGCTCTTAATCGCTGAGGAGGCAATGGTGAACCGCTTATTCCGACGCAAAATTGTCTACACACTCGGTTTTTCGCTCATGCTGGTCGCAGCGTGCAGCCCGCAAGCCGCTGAACCAACCAATACGCCAGCCCCCACAGCCACGACCTTTACCTTTCCGACGTATGCGTTTGTCCAGCCGACAGAACCGCCCCAGGTTGCGACAGCCGCCGCAGGTACCGCGTCTGCCCGTGCGACATCGTCGGCCCAGACGATTGACCTGGACCCGGTCGCCGTCGAGCGAGGACAAGGCCGCTGGGAGGCGTTGGAATGTGGGACGTGTCATGGTGAAAACGGTGAAGGCACCGATGATGGCCCGGCGCTGGCAGGCACCACACTGACTCAGGAGGAATTTATCAACTTCCTGCGTACCGGCGGCACCATCGGCAACGATCATCTCTATGCGACGGACCGGCTCAGCCAGGGTGGAATCACCAATCTTTACCAGTATGTCCTGTCGCTAGAAACTGAATAGGTATGTCCGACAAACAAAAAAAGTTCGGTATTCTGCTGGCGGGGTTGGCCGGGCTGGTGCTGGTCGCCATTCTGGTCATCCTCACCAACCAACCTACCCCGCAGCCCACAGCATCCAATACCCTGGCAACGCTCAGTCCGACCATAATCGCCAACCTGACCGCGCTGCCGAGTGCCGAGCCAGTCGGTGGCAACGAAGCGGCTGTGTTAAATGAATTGCAGACTGCGGTCAACGCGTGTGATGATTATTCCGATACCCGCCGCCAGCAGATGAGCCAGCATATCCGCTGGTTGCTGAATCCATCGACGATCCCAGCCGATATCGCGATTGTGGCAGGCGAAAACCTGATGGGTCGTCTGACGTTTGGCATGGCGGTTTACACCTCGACAGAATGGCGGTTGCTCGAACGCCCGGCGCAATCCTGCCTCATACCCATTGGCCGCACCCTCAACGACATGCTGGTCGCCGCGGGTGAAGACCCGCTGACGATTTATGATGAGTCATAGAGTCGTTTAGCAACGTTTCCCCTACGCTATCATCCCTATCCTTATAAACAGTGCTAGAATGCCGGTGTTTTCGGCGCAAATATCTCATGCTGTCAGATGAAAGGAAGCGCTATGCGTTCCAAACTGCTGCTAACCCTGATCCTCCTCAGCGTATTCGTGCTGCCACTTTCTGCTCAGTCAGAAACCATTATCACACTCAGTCTACCGGAATGGCGGGAAGACATATTTGAAAACACAGATATATTAAGCCGGTTCCAGGCAGAACATCCCGGTGTAAAAGTCGTACTGGCGCCATCAGCCGATAATGCCTTTTTCACGCCAGCAGCCTATGACCTGGACGCGCATCTGGAAGGTGTCACAGACTATGCCAGCAGTGCCGATGTCCTGTACGTCAGCAGCGATAACCTGTCGATTGAAGCCACCCGCGCCGGGCTATTTCTGGACCTCGCGCCCCTGGCAGCGGGTGACCCGCAGCTCAACGAACAGGATTTCTTCAGCAGTGCGTATGAATCCTTCCAATGGGACCGGGGCCTGTGGGGGCTGCCAGTCTCCATGGATGTCCAGATCATCGTTTATGACCCGGCGGCGTTTGATGCAGTCGGCCTGGCCTATCCGGATGAAGGGTGGACCCTTGATGACTACGCGAATGCGGATCGGCTGTTATCCGAATACGACGAAGACGGCGAATTGATTCGACCCGGATTTCCGGTCTTTGGGTCTGGAACCGTGCTCATTCGCAGCCTGCTCGGTCATGGCTTTTATGACCCGGCCACGGTGCCACAACAACCGAAGTTTACGGACCCCGATTTGGAAACCCTGCTGGCAAGCTGGGCCGATTATCAGCAAGAGGGCTTGCTGGGTGGCGCACCGCTATCCGGCGGTATTGATTTCAACAATATCCCCCTGCAACTATCCAGCCCGTTCCTGCTGGCATCGACCTTCATGCCACGAAACAGCGGCGCGCGCGCCGGGGTGCTGTTACCCGGTGGCACAGCCAGCCTGCGCGTTGAAGGGTTTGGGGTCAGCGGCGGCACACAGCAGCCAGAACTCGCCTACGAACTGGTGAAGTTTCTGTCGAATGACGCCAGTATCACCAACGCTTTCTTTGCGGTCAGCCCGGCCCGCCGCAGCCTTGTCGGGGCAGAGGCGGATAGCGACGAGACGGTGTTCCGCCCCGAATTCTCTGACGATGTCCAGCAGATCATTGATGAGGCATTGGAGAACGCGATCCCAACATCGGAAATGCGTTACGCCAATTATGTTGATCGCATTGTGAGTCTGGTCGCACAGGATAATCAGGACTTGAACAGTGTGCTGTCGACCATGGAAGCGGAAGCCGTAGAAAACCTTCAGATCGCCGCCGAGCGCCGCAGCACAACGGTCGTGGCAGTTGCGACACCCGCCCCAACCCCGGTGCTGAGTGCGGGCGAAGTCGCGTTGAATTTCGGCATAACATCTTTCACCAGCTCGCTGCCCAACCGGGACCGGTGGGATCAGGTCATTGATGAATTTACGCGCGCTGACCCGGAAGTCCGGCAGATCACACTCGACAGTGACTTTACGACGTCGCTATCGCAAATAGCCGAGCAGAATGACTGCTTCTATCTGCCATTCAATCAGACGGATACGACTGAACTCGACGCCATTCTGAGCCTGGACCCATTCATGGATGCCGACCCGAATTTTGACGCCGCCGATATCATCGGCAATGTGATGGCACAGGTTGAAACCAATAACCAGACATGGGCCTATCCGCTGAATATTCAACCGTCTGTTCTCTGGTACAACAGCGATTCATTTGCCAGCGCAGGGATCGCCGCACCAGAAGACGGCTGGTCTGCCGATGCCTTTACAGACGCGCTGCAATCGCTGAAAGTCGCGCCGGATGATCCGGTCCCTTTCCAGCCGCGTGAATTCGGCGGGAACTATATCCTGATGCTGGCCGCAGCCTACGGCGGTCTGCCGCTCGACTACCGCACGCAGCCGGTTACGGTTAATTATGCAGACCCGGCGACCGTCGAAGCCCTGCGGCAGGTGCTGGATCTGGCGAAAGCCGGTTACATCCAATACCAGCAGTTAGCCAATATCGGCGGCGGCATCGTCATGGGCGGTGGTTCCGGTGGCGGTGGTGGCCCTCAGATACCCATCTACAACGAAACCCTCAACCAGTTCAGCTTTCAGCGCTTCCAGTTTTCGGGAAACCCCGAGAACGCCTATCGCCTGACCAGCTATCCGGCAGGCAGCCAGTACACACCCGTGACATACGCCATTGGCACCGGTTACATCAGCGCCTTTACCCCGGCGCCGGATGCCTGTTATCGCTGGCTTGCCACCCTGGCAGAACACCCGGAACTATTCTCCGCCATGCCAGCACGCCGGTCGCAGTTGAACAATGCAGAACTTGGCGCCAGCCTGGGCGTCGACCTGAGCAACTTTTACCGGCAGTTCGAAAGTCTGCTCCAGTCACCAAACGTGATTGAGTTTCCGTCAGTGACTGGCGGTATCACCTCGCCTACGGACTTTATCACCCAGTACTGGCTGAACCGTGCGATGGACCGTTACGTCCTGGAAGATGCCGACCTCGAAACCGAACTGGCAGACGCGGACGTCTTCGCCAAGGATTACCAGACCTGCACGGCGAACCTGCCAGCGTTTGACCAGTCCGCCAGCCAGCAGGACCAGCTCCGGTATGCGCGCCAGATTTTTGACTGCGCCGGCAGTGTCGATCCATCGATGGAATCCGAACTGCCCCAACTGCCGGAAATCGATTGAGTGACGACGCTCACGGGGCGGACGACTCCTCCGCCCCTGATTACAACCCTGTAACCGCTGTGTAACCCGAATGCAATCTGACCACGACAGACTTCAGATGGTATAGATAACGCGAAAGGATTATGCAGTGCGTCCACTACTCTTGTTTGGTTTATTCGCCTTCCTGCTGGCAGCGCTGCCAACAGATGCTCAGGAAGGGGAAACGGTGATTTCGCTGGCTGTGCCAGAGATTATGGAAGATGCGTTTACCGATGCAGTCCTGTCCGAGTTCGAGGCTCAGCATCCCGGCGTTCGCGTCGAACTGAGACCAACAATGATGATGGGCGCACCCACACCTGCCTATGAGGACATTCAGGCGCACCTGGCAGACACACGCGATTATGTCTCCAGCGCGGATGTCCTGCTGGTTGAAAACGCCAACCTGTCGGTCGAAGCCACCCGCGCCGGTTTGTTCATGGACCTCAGCCCGCTGGCCAGTGCGGATACGACGCTGAATGCCGGCGATTTTCTGCCCCAGGCATGGGAGTCGTTTCAGTGGGACCGCGGCCTGTGGGCACTGCCTGCGGCGGCGGATGTGTATCTGCTGCTCTATAACCCGGCGGCATTTGATGAAGCCAACATCGCCTATCCGCACGCTGGCTGGACCATCGACGACTTTGCGGCGGCGGCACGTGCTCTCAGCAAGGTGAACGCCGATGGTGAAACCGAACCGGGGTTCTTCGACTACGCCACCAGCGACTATCTGCTGCGCAGTCTGCTGGGCGCATCGCTGACGGACAGCGGCGCGGTGGAAACAACACCCGATTTTTCCAATGCGCAGCTTGAGCATTTTCTGACCACATGGCAAGACCTGCGGGAAGAAGGCGTCATCGGCGGTTTTGGCGGCGGCAATGTGCGCGTGATTGCGATCGGTGGCAGCGCCGACGAAGGCCCACCCATGACTATCCAGCGCAGCTTTGGGCTGGCAACCTTCCCCGGTAACCCGGACGCTGTGCCGCCAAGCGGTTCGCTGCTGCCGGGTGGTTTTGCGGGGCTCGAAGTGCAGGGGTTTGCTGTCAGCGCGGGCACGACTGAGCCGCAACTGGCCTACGAACTCGCCAAATTTCTGACGAGCAGCCCGACGGTCGCCAATGGCTTGTTCGGCATGACCCCGGCCCGGCGCAATCTGGCCGGTGTGCAACCTGCTGAGCAGACCGAAGGCAGAGGCCGGATATTCGACATTGCCAGCCTCACTTATGCTCCGGAAGCACAGGCCATTGTTGATGCCGGTTTCGCCAATGCGATCCCCGTCAAAGCCATGGTATTCACCGAGTATATCGGCGCTGCCCTGCGCCTGATGGAAGATGATGGGCTGGATGCAGTCAGTGCGCTGCAAACGATGGAAGCACAGGTCATTGCGAATCTCAATCAGGCTGCGGTTGCCCGTGCCGATACCACCGTCATCGTCGCCACGCCCGTGCCCCTGGTTGAGCTTGGTCCGGGTGAAATCGCGCTCGATTTTGCCATCGCGTCGTTTGTATCGCCGCTGCCCAATCAGGAACGCTGGCAGCAGATTGTCAACGACTTTGTCGCCAGCGACCCCACCGTCGGGCGAATCAACCTCGAAACGGATTTTGACCAGAATCTTGATAACATGGCCGCGCAGTACGACTGCTTTTATCTGCCGACCAATGCCGTACCCGGTGGCAGCCTGTCTTCGCTGATCAGCCTGGACCCCTACCTGGATGCTGACCCGACGTTTAATCGGGACGACATCATCAACGGCATTTTGGAACAGGTCGCATTCGATAACCGCATCTGGGCCTACCCCCTCGCTATTCAGCCGGAAGTGCTGCGCTACAGCCCTGCGCTGTTCGAGCAGGCCGGGATTCCGCTGCCACAAGCCGGCTGGACCGCCAACGAATTTGTCGAAGCACTGCGCCAGCTTAAACCGTCGGTCGATGACCCAACGCCGTTTATTCCACGCGATGCCAGCGGCCAGTACCTGTACGCGCTGATTAACGCCTTCGGCGGGCTGCCATTTGATCAGCGCACCGAGCCGCCAACGATCAGCTTTACCGATCCGGCGACAGTCGATGCCATCCGGCAGGCGCTGGACCTGGCGAAAGATGGCTATATCGAGTATTCAGAATTGGGGCAGGCTGGTGGCGGCGTGAACATAGCGGTCGTGGTCGGCGGGGCAGAAGATGACGCGCCGCTATATACCCATACACTGGGTGCCTTCAGCTTTTTCACACGACTGAACGAAGATGGCAACATTCAGCAGGATTCGTACCAGTATGTCACCTACCCGCGCGGCAGCCAGTACACGCCCATCACCTTTGACATCAATACGGCTTATATCAGTGCCGAAGCAGACGACCCGGATGCCTGCTATCGCTGGATCCGCGCACTGGCGCAGCATCCAGATTTGTTCTCAGCCATGCCGGTCAGTCGCTCGATAATTGAAGACCCATCCAATCCGCCGGCACTCACGGCCCTTTACCAGCAGATTGAAGCCACCCTCGCTGCACCGAACACCATCATCACACCATCCGCACTGCGGGTGGGCGGCGCCGCGAACATCTGGCAAAAATACTGGCTGCAACGTGCCTTTGATCGTTACGTACTGGAAGATAAAGACCTGGAAGCGGAACTGGCGGAAGCCGAACAATTCACGCGTGATTATCTGGCGTGTGCTGACGGCATTCCACAAACAAACCCGAATAACCGGGATGACATGTTCGCGTATTTTCAGCAGTTCAGTGAATGTGCCACGACCGTAGACCCGACCGCCAGCGCTTGAGCCGGTTGGCTGGCACCAGACTGATTTGGAAATGGGTTGCCGCCCTGATAATAGTTCAGACTTGACCGGGGCGGCAGCCCACCTTTATAGTACGGCAGGGGTGGCAAAGACGACATGTTTCGATTGCTCGACACACTCATGTTTACTTTCGAGCGACTGCGCCAGCATGGTGTCATCGTCACGTGGACGCTGATCGGCCTGACCACGGCGACCACGCTGGCCCTCAGCGTGATTCTCTACATCGATGCCGTGAATACCGGCCTGCTCCAATCCCGCCTCGCCGACCCGCCCTATGTATTCCGTTTTCGTTATCTGGGGGCATGGGAAGGCAACGTCACCCGCGCGGACATCGACAGCGCCACCGCCGTCATCGAACAGCAATTTACCCAAACAATCGGCCTGCCAGTCGCCCAATCGGTGAGCTATGTGCGCGGCGGCGTCTGGAACATGCGGGTCGAAGACAATCAGCCGCTGGGCGCGTTCAACATCGGCACGCTGGATGGGGCGCAGTCACAGATGATGATCAGCAGCGGCACGTGGCCGGCTGAACACAGTCCCGAATCTGACGCGCCTATCCCGGTACTGGCTTCCGAAAAAATGCTGTACAACATGGGTGTCGAAGTTGGGGACCGGCTGACAGCGGTCATGCCCGGACGCGACCCCATCGAGATCGAAATCGCGGCCCTGTGGCGTCCCATCAATGCCAATGACCCATCCTGGATTTTCCCGCCTCGTTTTTTTGACGAAGTGCTGCTGGTTGAAGACGCCAATCTGTGGGCCATGCTGGATGGCATCGACAGCCCGGTTGAAGAAAGCGCGTGGTACCTGCGATTCGACGGCACCGGCGTTCGCACTTCCGAAGTCGCATCTTTGCTCGGCAGCATCGTCGCGGGTGAACGAACCGTCATCACGGCCCTTCCCGGTACCCGTATGGATTTATCCCCGCGCGATGGCTTGCAAGCCTTCAGCACCGATGTCAGCCTGCTGACTCAGCAGCTTGTCATTATGGTGCTGCCGGTCGGTGGGCTGGTGTTGTACTTTGTGTCGCTGGTGGCCGGGTTGCTCGTCAGCCGCCAACAGAATGAAGACGTCACACTGCGCAGCCGGGGCATGAGCAAACGCGCGATTCTGGGCATCCATGTCCTGATGTGGCTCAGTCTGGGGCTGGCGGCGCTGGGGCTCGGCCTGTTGTTTGCGCCGTACATGGTGCGGCTGGTCGGGCAAACCACCTCATTCTTGCGCTTTGATGCCGATACCCCTCCGTTACAGGTCATCCTCACCCCACAGGCACTGGCGGCTGGGGCTATCACCGCCCTGATCGCCATTTCCAGCGGGCTGCTGCTGGCATGGCGCACGGCAGGCAGCACCATCACCCAGTTCAAGCAGCAGGCCGGGCGGGCGGCACGCGCGTGGTGGCAGCGCATGTATCTCGACGTGCTGATTATGATCCCCGCCGTTTACGTGCTATATACCCTGTGGCGACAGGGTGGTCTGGTCGCCAGCGCGGACGACCCGTTCAGCGATCCGCTGACATTTCTGGGTCCGACATTGTTCTCGCTGGCATTCACGCTGCTGTTTCTGCGCCTGTGGCCGATCCTGCTGCGCCTGCTGGCCGGGTTGATCGCATTTGGTCGGGGCATCACGCTGCTAATGGCCCTGCGCGAACTGACTCGCTCCATCGGGCGCTATCGCGGTACGCTGCTGATGATGTGCTTTACCCTCAGCCTGACGGGATTTACTGCTTCAATGGCCAGCACACTCGACCGCAGCCTGGAAGATTCGGTCAATTACCGTATCGGCGCAGACCTCGTCATCATCACCGTTACCGATGCCCAGACCGAACAGGCCGAAGCCACCGATGACAACCAGCAGCCCACCCTGAACGTCGTCGGTTACAATGCGCCGCCCGTTGAAGACCTGCTGGAGATCGACGGGGTATATGATGTCTCCCGCGTGGGGCGCTATTCCGCGCGGCTGACGCTGCCGGGTCAGCGACTGGATGGCACCCTGCTGGGTGTTGACCGGGCGGATATGGCCGCCGTTGCCCGCTTTCGGGAAGATTACGCCAACGAGACGCTGGCGGATCTGTTTAACCTGCTGGCAGGCCAACGCAATGGCATCCTGATCAACGCCCGCACTGCCGCCGACTACAACCTGCTGATCGGACAGGAAGTCACCGTACAGGTAAACGCGCTGAACGAGTGGTACGAAACCACCGTGCCGATCCTGGGGGTGCTCAATTACTTCCCGACGCTCGACCCAAATGCTGGCTTTTTTGCCGTCACGAATATCGACCCCATTTTTGAGCTTACCGGAACGGTGCTGCCGCACAACGTCTGGCTGAGCACTGAAGCCGGTGCTGACCGGGCCGCCGTCCAGTCCGCGGTGCAGGAGATTGGGTTCCCGGTGCTGGAATGGCAGGACCCGGAAATTGCGCTGGACATCGCGCAGGCGTCCCCATCACGACGGGGGGTGCTTGGCTTTCTGTCCGTCGGCTTCGTCGCCTCGATCACCCTCACACTTATCAGCGCCATTGTCCAGAGCACAGCCTCGTTCCGCGCTCAGGTGACGCAGTTGGGTTCGCTGCGAGCGATGGGGATGGGCGGGTTTTCCGTTGCATCCTATCTCATCATCCTGCAAGGCATGATCGCGGGCAGCGGCATCCTCAGCGGGACATTCATCGGCCTGGCAACGACGCTGTTGTTCCTGCCTCTGCTGGATTTCAGCGGCGGCCTGCCCCCTTATCTGGTCCGGGTGGCGTGGAGCGATATTGCACTGGTGTATGTGGTCTTCGCAGGCGTCATGCTGCTGGTTACATTTGCCATCACCATTCTGCTGGGCCGCCAGAGCCTGTCGACCATCGTTAAACTCGGAGACACCTGAACGGAGACGTTTACATTGATTCCCTGCACCCTGCCCCAACAACGTCTTAACGCGGCCCGCCAGCGCCGGTCTGTCACAGGCTTTAAATGCGCGCTGCGTCTGTCGCTTATGGGTATAACCCTATTGGCCTTGATCGCCTGTTCGCCGCAGGATCAGCCGCCGGGCAGCAGCGCCCAACAGCAGCCGCAGGCAACATCGACATCTATTCCGACGGCACCGGCTGTCGCCCGCCCGACGTATGTCGTCCAGCGAGGTGATGTCCCCGTTATTCTGGAGTTCAGCGGGCGCTGGCAGCCACGCGACCAGGCCGCATTGGCCTTTGAAATCGCTGGGACGATTCGGCAGGTCACGGTCCAGCGCGGCGACACGGTCACTGCCGGGCAGCTGTTGGCGGATTATCAGATTAACGACCTCGAAGACCAGCTGGCATCGGCCCAGCTTGACCTTGATTCCGCGCTGGCCAGCCTCGAAACCGGCGCTGAAGGGGAAGCTGAATCGGTTGTGGATGCCGAAATTGCCCTGGCAAATGCGCGTTTGCAGCTGGAAAACACCAAAGCCCAAAGCCCGTGGACCAGTGTGGCGTCGGCGCGTCTGCAATTGGACGAAGCCCAGCGCAATCTGGATGAAGCGGAACGCGCCTATGATGATGCCCGCAGCCGGCCCGACCAACCCGCCTCGGCAGTGAACAGCGCTTTACAGGCTCTGGAAAGTGCCCGTTCCAGTGTGCGCAGCGCCGAGATTGCTTATTCATCGGCGGCACAAAGTTTCAACAATCACCAGTTCAGCATCGCCCAGCAGGAAAATCAGGTCATTCAGGCCGAGCTGAATCTGGAAAAAGCGCGCAGCGGTGCCGGTGACCCGAACGCCCAGCAGTCAGTACGTTCGGCCCAGTTGCGCATTGACCAGATTAACGCCGATATTACGCGTTCGTCCCTGTATGCACCGATTGATGGCGTCGTGCTGGAGGTGAATATTCGTCCCGGCGATCAGGTCGACGCGTTCCAGGCGGTGATCGTCGTGGGCCTGCCAGAGCCGCAGGAGGCCGTTGCCAGCCTGGCAATTGGCGACGCACAGCGTCTGAATGTGGGCATGGTTGGCGTGTGCCAGGTACTGAACGACCTCGACAGCGCCGTGCAGTGCGTCGTGCGCCAGATACCGCTCAGTTCGCGTGATGCCGACCAGACCACACGTGTCGCCGCCGATTTCGATGACGTGGCGACCAATCAACTGATCGAAATCGAAATGCCGCTTCAGGTCGCGGAAAATGTGTTATGGCTGCCACCGGCTGCTATTCGTACCTTTCAGAACCGTACCTTCGTCGTCCTCGAAACACCGGATGGCCCGCGCAGCGTCGACGTACAGATCGGCCTGCAAACCGACGAACGGGTCGAAATTGTGAGTGGGGTTAACGAAGGCGATGTGGTGCAGGGGCCATAACGATGGATGAAAAGCCGTTTGTTACCTGTAAACGCATCGTCAAGGCCTATCGCGTCGCCAAGCACGAAATCGTCGCCCTGCGCGGTATCGACTTTGAGATGCAGCGCGGCGAGATGGTCGCCATCATCGGGCCCAGCGGCGCCGGCAAGAGTTCGCTGCTCAACCTGCTTGGGGGGCTGGATACGCCGACTGCCGGACAGTTGATCGTGGATGGTCAGGACCTGCTGGAACTGCGCGGACGTAAACTGGCCGATTACCGGTTGAAGCATGTCGGTTTTGTGTGGCAGCAGATCGAGCGCAATCTGTTCGCGCATCGTTCGGCGCTGCGCAATGTCACCCTGCCGATGATGCTGGCCGGTGTACCGGGCAGAGAACGTCGCAAACGGGCCGAAGACCTGCTGACGGCGGTCGGGCTGGCGGAACACATGCACAAAAAACCGGCAGCGCTTTCCGGCGGACAGCAGCAGCGCGTCGCGGTGGCTGTGGCAATGGCGAACGCACCGGCCCTGCTGCTGCTCGACGAACCGACCGGCGCGCTCGATCGTTCCAGCGCGGCCCAGGTCATGGATCTGGTTCAGGAACTGCGAGAGCGTTACGCACTCACCGTCCTGATGGTGACGCATGATCTCGAAGTCGCCAATTACGCCAACCGCGTCCTGACATTACGGGATGGCGCGCTAGGTCAGGATATTTCCCACCCTGCCGAAGAAACGCCCCGCCTCGATGACTCCGGGCGCATTCGTCTGCCCGATGCCGTGCGCAGCCAGCTGGCCGAAGCCCCGCGCATCGCAGTGGAAATTCGACCGGAGGGGGTGCTGCTGCGGCCCGAAGTCGACGAGCAGGAAGACACCGATGCGATTTTGCAGGACATGCTGCCGCAGGATGCTCCGCCCGAAAAACGCCGCTGGCGACTGTTTGGCAGACGCACAAAATCGGAGTCCCGGTCATGAGCACCAACGGACGTCATGCCGAAACGATTGCGGTAAAAGTCGAAGGTGTCGAACGCAGCTTCGGCCAGGGCAACACGGTTGTGCGGGTGCTGCGCGGCATAGACCTGACTGTCCACGCCGGTAAACTGATCGCCCTGTATGGACCATCCGGCAGTGGCAAAACCACCCTGCTCAATCTGATCGGTGCGCTTGACTACCCGAATGAAGGCCGTATTGAGGTCAACGGAGAAGCCATCACCCAATGGGGGGAGCGCCGCCGCGCCCGTTTCAGACGCCGCCATGTCGGGTTTATCTTTCAGAACGCCACGCTGCTGCCCACGTATACCGCGCTGGAAAATATTGATCTGGCGCTGCGACTGCCGGGCCTGGGCTATTTCGAGCGCCGGAAACGGGCCAAATCCGCACTGGCCGCTGTCGGCTTGAGCGCCTGGTCCAATCATATTCCCGATGAACTCAGCGGTGGGCAGCGCCAGCGCATCACCATCGCGCGCGCACTGGCATTACGGCCCGCACTCATTCTGGCCGACGAGCCGACCAGCGGCCTTGACACCACCACTGCCCGGCGCGTCATGGCCCTGTTTCGCGGCATTGCCGAGGCGCAGCAGACCACCTTTATTATTGTTTCGCATGATCCAATGATTGCCGAAATCGTTGACACGACTTATGACCTGCACGATGGCAAACTCGTCCCACGCGTCGCGCAAAAGGAACAGCAGCCATGATCAAATACATTGCCAGACACCTGCATACCGTTCTGCTTATGCTGATCGCCGGTTTACTGGGGGCGATCCTCATGCGCATGACAACTGCGCCCAGCCCGACCGTGCCCAATCAGGCCAATGTGGAAGCCTTGCAGCCCGCCACTACCGCCACAGAGTCGACTGCCGAACCGACCGAGACAATCCCGCCCAACACACCGCTGGCAACGCTGACTCCATCGCGCACGCTCAAGCCGCCGCCAACCTTCGAGCCACCCACCGCGACCCGGCCACCAACGAACACGCCCACCGTCACGCCCACACAGGCCATTGACCTCAGCGTGCAGATTCCCGGTTTGCGGGGTGCCGAAACCGCAACGCCCAGCACCACACCCGGCTGCGAGCTGCGGGAAGACTGGCAGCTGACCTATGAAGTGCAGGCCAACGACGCGCTGGCCAAGATTGCCGAAAAATATAATGTATCGATCAACCAACTGGCAGAAGCCAACTGCCTGAACAACCCGGATGTCATCGCCATCGGGCAAAAGTTGCGCGTGCCCGGTGCGGCACACCCTGCCCAGCCGCGCTACGAATGCCTGCCCTGGGAACTGCTGACACCCATTGATGGCACCCAGGCCATTCAGGGAACCGGCCAGATGACCTTTAACTGGCGCGGGCCAGAAACGCCCTATAACCTGATCCGCATCGTCGAGCCGGATAACAGTGTTTTCGAAGTCGTAGTCGAACTGCGCCAGAACGAACAGATTGATCTGGAAGACATCCCAATGGAAGGTTGGCACACCTTCTACATCTATCCGCTGGATGAAAACTTTGTCCAGATTGGATGCTCGGAAGGCGGACCATGGCGCTTCCGCAAAAATCCCAAACCGACCGACACACCGACGCCCGAAAGTCCATTTGGGGGCTAATCCAAACGAAAAGGGCGACCCGTAAGTCGCCCTTTTTTTGCGATATTATGACTGCACGAAGCTAGGAGGGGATTTGCGCGGCTTCCTCGCCCGACGCCGGGATAAAATCAAGCCGTTCGCCGACGACCTTGAACGACTCCAGCGCGCGGTCCAGATGTTCCTTGCGATGCGTCGCCGTATAGCTGGTGCGCAGCATGCCGCCATTGGGCGGGGTCGCCGGGGGCACCACCGGGTTGGTATAAACCCCTTCCTCGATCAGCGCGTGCCAGGCTAACGCAACGCGGAAGTCATCACCCAGGATAACCGGAATAATTGGCGAATCGCTCTGGCCGACGTTGTAACCCAGTTCTTTCAGGCCATTGCGCATGTAATTGGCGTTCTCCCACAGGTGCTGCACGTGCTGTGGCTCCGACTCGATGATGTCGAGCGCTTTGAGCACGGTCGCCACATTGGGGGCAGGCAGCGCTGCCGAGAAGATCAGCGAACGCGCGCGATGCTGAATATAGTGCACCGCATCCTTCGACCCCGCAATAAACCCACCAATCGAGGCAAAGCTCTTGCTGAAGGTACCCATGATGAGATCGACGTCATCGGTCAGGCCAAAGTGCGCGGCGGTGCCACGTCCTTCGCCCGTTACGCCGATGCCGTGCGCATCATCGACCATAATGCGCGCGCCATAGCGTTTGCAGATTTCAACGATCTCCGGCAGCGGCGCAACATCACCGCCCATACTGTAAACCCCATCCACGACCACCAGCTTGCCCGCCTCAGTCGGCAGCTTGCTCAAAACCGCTTCTAGGCTGCCGGAATCGTTATGGCGAAAACGTCGCATTTCGCCACGTGACATAAAACAGCCATCGACAATGCTGGCATGATCGTCCTTGTCGACAATGACGAAATCGCCCTTGCCCACCATTGCCGAAATGGTACCGACATTCGTCTGATACCCGGTCGGAAACACGATCGCCGCTTCTTTGCCGACAAACTTTGCCAGCCGCTTATCCAGCTGCAGATGCAGTTCGAGCGTCCCGTTCAGAAAACGCGAACCGGTAACGCTGGTGCCATAGCGTTTGACCGCTTCAATCATGGCCTCGCGCACGCGTGGGTCGGTGGTTAAACCGAGGTAATTATTCGACCCCAGCATGACGACTTCCTTGCCATCAATGATCGCTGTCGTGCCTTCCGAATCGCTCAGCGCGCGAAAGTAGGGATACATCCCAATCGACTGCGCATCCTTCACACGCTTCAGGTCGTTGTCTGTTCCAATTTTGTCGTAAAGATCAGCCATCCACCGGCTCCCTTCCCTCGAACACGATGTTGAGGTGATTATACCTGCTGCCCACGATTTTAGACAGTTTGTATACTTTTGAATACATTATCCATCATTTTTATTCACCCTGCCAGAAGTTTAACAATCTTCCAAACGTTTAGCTACTGCCGAACGCGCGAGGTTTGTGAAAATCATTACTTGCATCATTGCCTGCTATCGGGTTACAATTCGAGCCATTACCGAATGAAAATGTTCATTGGGAGATTAGCTGCATGTCTTCACTCACAGTCAAACGAGTGATTGTCTGGGTGGTGTCCCTTATTCTGGGCTTTTTAACAGCACTTGGGGTCATTACAATCGGCTTTGCGCTGCTGCCACATCTGGTGCTACCGCCGATCTTCACACCGGTGTCTTCGGAAGCCATTTCGATTGAACGGTACGGAACCATTTACTTCATCACCACCATGGGTCCGCTGGCCCTGCTGTATCTGGTGTGGCTGGACGCGTTCATGGGGACAAAGATCCTGCCGGACTAGCGCTAAACCAAATTCCAAGCATGAAAAGGGGCGTCAGCCTCTTTTTATTTGGACCAACCAGTCGCCTCGCAGCAGATAGGCGAACCCCGAAACACTGGTATTGCCGCTGACTCGTACACGCGGTAATTCAAGCAGACCGCTGGTAACATGCTGCATCCCCGGTTGAGTGGTTACCGCCAGTTGGAAATCGACCTCAGTAGCGATACGCAGCGTTTCATCATCATAGCGCCCTGCCGGGTAGGCGAACATGCGCACGTCCATCCCGGTGTGTGCCTGCAAACTTTGCTTGCTGCCCAGCATTTCATAGACCAGAAAATCCCGGTCGCGCTCGTGCAGGCTCATATGCGACTTGGTATGTGGCTCCATACTCATGCCCGCCTGCGCCATTTCATTAATCTGCACCCAATTGACGTAGGCCGGATCGTTCGCATCGGCGCGTCCGGTAATCACAAAAAATGTCCCGGTCAGGCCATACTGCTGTAGCAGGGGAAAGACCGTCGCATAGTGGTCGATATAGCCATCATCAAACGTCAGCACAATGGGGTTGGGCGGCAGGGGTGCCCCAAGCATCAGCGCATCATATAACTGATAGAGCGTAATGGTGGAATAACCCTGTTCGACCAGATACCGCAGATGTCCTTCAAACACATCCGGCTGGACGGTCAGATCACGACGCACATCATCGGCGTCTTCCGGCAGCACACCCACATAGTGATACATCAGAATCGGCACATGAACCCGCCGCAGCGTGCCATCCCATGAAGGTTGTGCCTGCGCCGGAGCACCAGCCGTCACCAGCGCAAACAGCAGCCCGGCAAATAGAATCTGTCTGGTAAAATCGGTCCATTGCATGAGACAAAGCATACGGATAACGTTATTCAGTGTCAACGATCATTCGCTGGCGGATCACCCTCCTCATCAGTCTGATGCTGTTCATCGGCGGATTCACGCTTTCCATCTTGCTGGGGCTTGGCCTGGCAGATCCGCCGCGCGCAGGTACGCTGCAATGGCGGGTTGAATCACCCGTAGATTGGATAGAAACACAAACGCAATCCGAGGATTGGACCTTTAGCCCCGCCCCTGTGCAGCTACCGGCTGCCTTTACACTGGAGCTGACGGCCACCAACCACGGTGCATCGAACTCCGCATGGGGCATCCAGATCTTCGATGCCCAGGCCACACAGACTATCTTGATCGACAATCAGGGTTATTTTTCTGTTTCATCCAATGCGGAGCAACCTTACTGGAGGGCGTTCATTCACATCCGTCCGGCAGCTGCCAACAAACTCTATTTACACGTCGAGCCGGACCAGCAAGCGACCTTACGCATCAATGATGAGGTGGCCTGGGAGGGAAGCATCAAGGCATCGACCTGGCAGCTTGTGTCCTACCAGCAGCCTCAATTAAACTGGGAGCAGATCGCCCTGTATTATGAAGATTAGCCATTTACCCATCAAACCATCGGGCAATTTGTGCTGTTTTTCACCAATCTGATAGCAATTGACAGGTTCAACCCGTTACACTAGACCCATGACATCGACACAAACGCCAACATCACGCATTTCCGGTTTTTACAAACGCAGCCTCGACGAGCGCGCGACCCTGGTCGCGGACTGGGCTGGCCTTTCGTCTGACGAACGTGCCATTCTGGTGGGCGACGCTGGCCTATCAACGGCACAGGCCGACCACATGATTGAGAACGTCGTCGGGACGTTCAGCCTGCCGCTGGGTATCGCCACCAACTTTCTTATCAACCAGCGCGATTATCTGATCCCGATGGTCATCGAAGAACCGTCGGTCGTCGCAGCCGTGAGTAATGCGGCCCGCCTGTTCCGTGCTGGCGGGGGCTTTGTGACCAGCAGCGACGACCCCATCATGATCGGTCAGATTCAGGTATTGGATGTCGCAGACCTGAACGCAGCCAGCCGCGCGGTCCTGAATGACAAGGCGCGCTTGTTGCACATTGCCGATGAAGTCGGCGGCAGCATCGTCAAGCGGGGTGGCGGCGCCCGCGACATTGAAGTGCGCCCCTTCCCGCAAACTGCTATTGGCCCCATGCTGGTCGTTCATCTGCTGTACGACTGCCGTGACGCGATGGGCGCGAATGCCATTAACACGGCGGCGGAACATCTGGCTCCGCACATCGAAGCGCTGACCGGCGGGCGGGTGAACCTGCGCATCCTCAGCAACCTGACGGACCGGCGCAAAGCACGGGCGGAAGGGGTCATTCCGGCGGCAGAACTGGCTACCAAAACGCTGTCCGGTGAAGCGGTCGTGCAGTCGATTGTCGAAGCAGGCGTGTTTGCTGAGATTGACCCGTATCGCGCGACCACCCACAACAAAGGCATTATGAACGGCGTTGATCCGGTAATTATCGCCACGGGCAATGACTGGCGTGCCATCGAAGCCGGGGCGCACGCTTACGCCGCGCGCAATGGTGCTTATACCAGCCTGACCCACTGGTCGCAGGACGCAGATGGCAATCTACGCGGGAACATCGAACTTCCGTTGTCGGTGGGCATCGTCGGCGGCGCCACCCGCGTGCATCCGACTGCCCAGGTCGCGCTCAAAATTCTCGGCATCGAATCGGCGCAGCAGCTCGCCGAAGTGATCGCCGCAGTCGGGCTGGCGCAAAACTTAGCCGCGATGCGGGCACTGGCAACCGAGGGTATTCAGCGCGGCCACATGAGCCTGCACGCCAAGCAGCTGGCTGTCGCTGCCGGGGCCGAGGGCGACCTCATCCCGCGCATCGTGCAGACCATGATCGAAGAAGGCAACATCCGGCTGGAACGCGCCAAAGAACTGGTATCAGAACTCACTTTGTAGGGTCGCCATATAATTTGTGACGTGTAAATGCGACCGACCCAAAAACTAGACGAGGTATCGAACTCATGACAATGAACGGTTTTCAGTCTCAAGCAAATCTCTTACGGCCAGATCGTCAGGTCGGCATCATCGGCTACGGCGCATACGTCCCGCGTTACCGGCTGCCGGGGCACGAAATCGCCCGCGTCTGGACCAACAGCATGGGCGGCAGTCCTGTCAAGGAAAAAGCGGTCGCCGGGCTGGATGAAGACGTCACCACCATGTCCATCGAGGCTGCCCGCAACGCCGTTGCCCGCGCCGGGGTTGACCCCAAACTCATCCGCGCCGTGTGGGTGGGCAGCGAAAGTCACCCCTACGCGGTCAAGCCCACCAGCACCATCGTCGCCGAGAGCATTGGCGCGTCACCCAACATTCAGGCCGCCGACTGGGAATTTGCCTGCAAGGCCGGGACTGAAGCGGTGCAGGCGTCAATTGGCTTTATCGGCAGCGGCATGGGGCGTTACACCCTCAGCATCGGCATGGATACGGCGCAGGGTCGTCCCGGTGACGCACTGGAATACACGGCGGCTTCCGGCGGCGCGGCGTTCCTGCTCGGCCCGGCGGATGAAGCCTGCGCGATCTATCAGGGCAGCTACAGCTTCGTCACCGACACACCGGATTTCTGGCGCCGGCAGGGTGAGGAATACCCCAGTCATGGTGACCGCTTCACGGGCGAACCGGCCTATTTCCATCACACGCTCAACAGTTCGCAAAACCTGATGGATATGATGGGTACCAGGCCAGAAGATTACACGTATGCGGTCTTCCACCAGCCGAACGTCAAGTTCCCTTCCCGCGCCGCGCAAACACTGGGCTTCAAACCGGACCAATTCAAAACGGGCCTGCTGGCGGGTGAAATTGGCAACACCTATTCCGGTTCCTGCATGATCGGCCTGACCGCTGTGCTCGATATTGCCCAGCCCGGTGATCGTATTCTGATGGTCAGCTATGGCAGCGGCGCAGGTTCGGACGCCTTTGATCTGGTGCTGACGGATCGCATCAAGGACGTGCAGAAACGTGCCCCTTCCACGCGGGACTATATCAACCGCCGGACCGAGATCGATTACGCCACCTACTGCCGCTACCGGGGCAAACTCAAGGACTGAGCTAACCTCGCAGTCCAGCCAGCTTCAATAGCAGATAAAACTGTCACGCGGTAGTATGTGGCAGTTTTATTTTTGAGAGGAGGCCCCACCATGACCACCCCCATCCGCCTGGGCATCATCAGCTTTGCACATGCGCACATTCACGCCTACGCCGATGTCATCAAGGATTTCGACGACGCGCAGATCGTCGCAGCCTGGGATGATGACCGTGAACGTGGCGAAACCAACGCAGCCAAATACAACATCACGTTTGAGCCGGACCTCGACAACCTGCTGGCACGTGACGATATTGACGCGGTATTCATCACCAGCCCGACCAACAAGCACGCCGAACATGCCGTCGCAGCGGCCCAGGCAGGCAAACATATTCTGCTGCAAAAGCCGATGGCGCTGACACTGGAGGACTGCGACACGATTATCGCCGCTGTAAAGCAGTATGGTGTGAAGTTCAGCCTGTGCTATCAAATGCGGGCCGACCCGGTTAATCAGAAAATCAAAGCGCTGCTGGATGAAGGTACAGTTGGCAATGTGGCGATTGTGCGGCGGCGGCATGCGATCCCGGTGTTGCTCAACCCCAACTTCGCCTACCCCGGCAACTGGCACATTGACCCCGTACAAAACATGGGCATGTTTATGGATGATGCCTCGCACGCAGCCGACTGGTTCTATTGGATGCTGGGCAAACCGACCAGCGTCATCGCCGAAATTGACAACATCGTCACCGATGTCGCGCCCGATGATAACGGCATCGCCATCTATCGCTTTGCCAAAAAGGAAATGGGAATCCTGCTCAACAGTTCAACCACCCTGGCGGCAGAAGCCACGACTGAAATTTATGGCGATCAGGGAAGCATCATCCATAACTACGGTGATGTGCCCTCCTCCAATGTACCCAACCCACCGGGCGCAGTCGCACTCAAAGTCTATCGCGCATCGGTTGGCGACTGGGAGTATTTTGATTTTCCGCTGGTGCAGCATGGCGAACGAATCCGCGCTGTGCCACGTGCGGTGGTCAATTACCTGCGCGGAATTCAGGAACCACTGGCGACTGCCGAAGCCGGGCGAATCTGCATTGAAATGGTGCTGGCGGCATATGAAGCCGCACGCCAGGGCAAGCGTGTGATCTTTCAATAGATGGCATAACATCTGTAAACATAATTTATGCCACATTATGTTAAATGCCGAATTTGCCTGATTTTGGCCTTCTTTAGAGAGTCTTTGATAGGCAAAAGGGCCTTCTGATAGCTTTTGATAGTCCCAAATCCCTATAATAAGTGAAATTTCGTGCAAAGACGCACAAATTTGAAGTCACTATCAGGAGTAACCAACAATGCAGATTTCACGTCACTGGCGCCTCAACGCACAACGCTACCGTCTCGAAGGTTTTCGTAATCCGAATGGACAGTTCAGTTTGCAGCCGCGTCGCCTGATCACCCAGAGTGAACAGGGACAGGTTGTGCTGAATAAAGAAGCGTACAGCTACGACCAAGTTAGCACCGTCGGTCGCTAGGTTCATTCATGGAACCCACAAATAAACGACAGGTCGAGTTCCAACCGCAGCCGTTTGCCTTTGCCGGCACAGGGTCGATCTATACGTACACCACCCTGGGGGAACCTCCTGAGGGTTTTGAAGAACAGGCCCCCTACACGTTGGCACTCGTGCAATTGGATGAGGGGCCGCTGGTGACGGCGCAGTTAACGGATATGGATGGCCCCGTCGCAATCGGTGACCGCGTTGAAATGGTGACGCGCAAACTGACTGCCGAGGGTCGTAAGGGCATGATCGTTTACGGTTACAAGTTCCGCAAAATTATGGACCGCGCCACCTGATCTGCAATCATGATGCAATCATACGAAAGCCGTTGACACTGGTCAGCGGCTTTTTTATTCCAACCATTCATAAATTATTCAAAAGTTGTCTCAGCTTTGAACCCCCAATCGCGCAGTACGATAAAACATATCGCGAAGGGGTTCCGGATAACCCTGAGTATTTAAAGAGGCAACGCCATGAAACTTATGATTCGCATGTTCGTTCTGGTATTGATTGTAATGGCTGTCCAGGCTGTATTGGCCGATGAGCGCATCAATCAGGTGCATCACTTCGGCGGCGACACGCTGTATTGTACGCAGGCAGATGGCTGCTGGCTGGTCAACATGCAGGGCGAAACACTATGGGAAGTCTCGCAGGCCACTATCGACGACGCGCTGGCTACCGCCTGCGAAACCGGTACTTCAGGCTATATCGAAGCCGGTATGGGCACCTATGGCCCCAGCACCATCGGCGTGAGCTGCTATCTCGGTTACGACCCCAGCCTCAAGCTGATTGGCTATGACGAGTGGGGCAAGGTCAACACCATGATGTTCCCCACGACCTACGAGCCTGTGTATGCGCCGAATAACGCGGAACCAATGCCAGTGCCAACCCGACGCCCCAGGTAGCACAACCCTTAACAGAATGTGCTTTTCAAACTCCCCAACGATGTGTGGGGAGTTTTTGGTTATTTTCTCCGTATGCTCGGTGTGTCCGGTCAAGTATTCAACCGATGCTACGCACATCTCTTTATGAAAAATTAGGATTATCTCTCAGGGCGTTTCCAGCCTAATGCGTTAATACTAAGTTGACGGTTATCAAAAACCTATGCTTTATCAACTTTTCAAAAACCGCGAGGAACATGATGCAAATCACACGCAAGACCCTTTATACGTTGGCTGCAACGGTCTTACTGCTCTTGTCTTTACAGGCCGTTCTGGCTGATGAGCGCATTAACCAGGTGCATCACTTCGGCGGCGACACGCTGTATTGTACGCAGGCAGATGGCTGCTGGCTGGTTAACATGCAGGGCGAAACACTGTGGGAAGTCTCGCAGGCCACCATTGATGACGCACTGGCCGCCGCCTGCGAAACCGGCACCTCTGGCTATATCGAAGCAGGGATGGGCACCTACGGCCCCAGCACCATTGGCGTGAGCTGCTATCTCGGTTACGACCCCAGCCTCAAGCTGATTGGCTATGATGAGTGGGGCAAGGTCAACACCATGCTGTTCCCCACGACCTACGAACCGGTCTATGCGCCGCCCATGGAACTGCCAGAGCCGACCGCGATGCCGCCCAAATCCTCCGGCTGATCTGAGCAGAACGCGAACAGCAGACTGCGACATCCTCAGTAATTGCTGAGTACACATAAAAAAACTCCCCGTATTGTTTACCGGGGAGTTTTGATTCTAGCGAGTATGTCTCGGTTAAACGGGCGTAATGGCCAGCAGCGGCGCCAGCACCAGCGAAACAATCGCCAGCAGTTTCAGCAGAATATTCAGCGACGGGCCAGAAGTATCCTTGAATGGATCACCAACCGTATCGCCAACGACCGCTGCTTTGTGGGCTTCGCTGCCCTTGCCGCCATGATGACCTGCCTCGATGTATTTCTTGGCATTGTCCCAGGCACCACCAGCGTTCGCCATCATCACTGCCAGCATGAACGCCGTCACCAGCGAACCGACCAGCATGCCGATCAGTGTTTCGCGGCCAACCAGTGAACCGAGGAAATTATCCCGGCCCAGCAGCGCCAGGATAGCAATAGCAACTGGCACAGCAACTGCAATCAGACCTGGAACAATCATTTGCTGGATGGCGCTGTCCGTGCTGATCGCCACACATTTTTCATAATCCGGTTCCGCCGTGCCTTCCATGATGCCGGGAATCTCGCGGAACTGACGCCGGACTTCTTCCACAATCTTCTGGGCTGCGTTACCGACCGCCAACATGGTCAGCGCGCTGAACAGGAAGGGCAGCAGCGCCCCAATGAACAGGCCGGTAATCAGGCGCGGATCCAGCACATCCACCGTGAACGCTGCACCTGATGAACCCTGAATAGCGGTTACGAAGGCTGCGTTCAAGGCCAGCGCAGTCATTGCCGCACTACCAATCGCAAACCCCTTGCCGGTTGCTGCCGTCGTGTTGCCCAGGCTGTCGAGTGCGTCGGTACGATCACGAACGGAGTCATCCAGCTCGGACATCTCCGCAATACCGCCGGCATTATCCGCTACCGGCCCGTAAGCATCCGTCGCCAGCGTGATACTCAGCGTCGCCAGCATACCCACTGCGGCAACAGCGACGCCGTACAGCCCGGTGGCTGCGGTTGCAACCAGCGTGACAGCGATCACGATCAGAACCGGGGCCACCGTACTGAACATACCCAGCGCCAGACCACGAATAATCACGATACCCGCACCACCGCGCGAACTATCGGCCAGCGCCTTGGTCGGTGCATAGCTATCAGCGGTAAAGTATTCGGTGAAGTAGCCGATCAACACGCCGCCAACCAGCCCGGCCAGGGTCGCGATAATGACACCCCAGCCCAGGTTCAGCAGCAGACCCAGCACGACAACGGCCAAAGCGACCACACCGCTGGCGGTATAAACGCCCTTACGCAGGCTGCCCAGCAGCATTTCCTGCGTCGCATTTTCCTCGGTTTTCACCAGAAAGGTGCTGCCCATGCCGATCAGCAGGCCAGCCGTGGCCACCAGCATCGGGAACACCTGACCAGCCAACTGTTGTTCACCGCCAAGGCCAGCCCCCAGGGTCGCCAGCGAAATAGCCGCCACGATGGAGCTTGCGTAACTTTCGAACAGGTCAGACCCCATGCCAGCGACGTCACCCACATTGTCACCCACGTTATCGGCGATAGTTGCCGGGTTGCGTGGATCATCTTCAGGGATACCGGCTTCGGTCTTACCCACCAGGTCCGCACCCACATCCGCCGCTTTGGTGTAGATGCCACCACCTACGCGGGCAAAAATAGCAATGGATGTACCGCCAAAACCAAACCCGGCCAGTGCACTGGCCGCCTGCTGCGGCGGAAGCTGGTTGGAAAAGAGGATAAACAAAATGCTGATGCCGAGCAATGCCAGCGAAACCACCATTGTGCTCATCACGGTGCCGCTGGCAAACGCCACCCGCAGGCCCTGATTCAGGCTCTGGGAAGCAGCCTGTGTCGTGCGAACATTGGCACGCACAGCGATATACATGCCGATATACCCGGACAGGCCAGATGCCAGCGCCCCGGATACAAAGGCGACAGCGGTCCAGATCGACATGCCCGATGCGGGTACGCTGCTCAGGATGACGAGAATCACGGTCACCAGCGCGACAAAAATACCCACCGCGCGATATTCACGTGTCAGAAACGCTTGCGCACCACGCTGGATCGCGCTCGCAATTTGCTGCATTTTTTCATTGCCGGCACTCTGTGACAAAACAAAGCCACGCTGGTACCAGGCAAAACCCAGCCCAATAATGCTGGCAACCACACCGATGATGCCTGCGGCTTGAACCGATATTTCCATTATTCAACTCCAATATAGGATTGACTTGCCCCTAAGTACAGCGAATATTAGCCTAAATTAGTTTTTTTTCAACTCTCAAAGCCCGTTCGCCGCCCCGTGATCGCTGTCTGGTTGCGCATAATAAGGTTGTCGTCCTTAGCCCAAAATCTGCCCTTACCCTCACCCATCCAACAGGGACGCCACCTTGTCTGCGCCGCACAGAACCGCTACCATACACACATAATGGAGGTGCAACAGAACGCATGAATCGACTGACACTGGGCGCACAGGGCGAAAAGTGGGCAGCTGAATATCTTCGCAACAAAGGCTACACGATTATTGCCACCAACTGGCACTGCGTGCGCGGCGAACTGGACATCATCGCCCAGGATGGGGACATACTCGTTTTCATTGAGGTCAAAACCCGCCGCAGCGCCCATATCGCCGATGCACTGGTCAGCATCACCCCGCGCAAGCGTGAGCGCCTGATCGCCAGTGCCTACACCTACATTGCTGATGAACGCTCTGATGAACCGGACTGGCGCATCGACGTGATTGCGGTCGCGCTGCCCACCACCGGTGAACCCGTGATCGCCCATGTGGAGGATGCCCTTGGCTGGTAACCCGCCTCTCATTGTCATACTGGGGCCAACAGCCGTCGGTAAAACCGGTCTCGCCATGATGCTGGCGCGGCGGTTCAACGGCGAAATTATCGGCGCCGACAGCCGCCAGATTTACCGCTATATGGATATCGGCACCGCCAAGCCGACCCCTGAACAGCAGGAACAGGTGCCACACCATCTGATCGACGTGGTCGACCCGGATGAAAACCTCGGCCTGGCCCAGTACCAGCGCCTGACGATGGCTGCCATCCACGCGGTTCATGAGCGCGGGCGTTTGCCGCTGCTGGTCGGTGGCACCGGCCAATATATTACGGCGGTTGTCGAAAGCTGGTCTATCCCGGAAGTATCGCCCAATCTGGCCCTGCGCGACGAACTGGAAGGCTTTGCCCGTGAACAGGGGTCCGAAGCATTGCACCATCGCCTGCAACAGGTTGACCCTACCAGCGCGGACGCCATTCACCATCGCAACATCCGCCGGGTCGTGCGCGCGCTCGAAGTCTATCTGGAAACCGGCAGTCCGATCAGCGAATTGCAGCGGAAGCAGCCACCTCCCTTTACCATCCAGCAGTATGGCCTGACCATGGAACGCGACCGCCTGTACCAGCGGGCAGACCACCGGTTAGACATCATGATGGCCGAAGGGTTTCTTGATGAAGTGCGCGATCTGCTGGAACGCGGTTATGATCGCAAGCTGCCATCCATGAGCGGCCTCGGCTATGCGCAACTTGCGGCGCACCTTCTGGACGGAACCCCGCTGGATGAAGCCATCGAATCGACCCGCACCGCAACCCACGACTTCATCCGCCGTCAGTTTACCTGGTTTCGCGGTCACGACAGCGGCATAGCATGGTACGATAGTGAACAGGTGAACGCGCAAACGATCTTCGAGGATTTGGCCGTGTGGCTGGAGCAGCTTGAATGGGCTTTTTAAGACGTCGTGATTCTGGCAACCCGAACCTGCTGGTTGGCATTTTCCTGCTCATTCTGCTGTCCGTGTTCATGGGGCCGAATGTGATGCCGCGCCTGATTTCATCGGTGACGCCCATTATCGACGAGGCCATTCCCTGCGAATGGCTGCGCTATGGCGTTGACCGGGCCAACCATCAGTCGCTCATTGGCCGTGCGTCGGATAATGCGCTTGGTCTGGAAGTTCGCACCAGCCCCGTCCCATCTGACCAGAACGGAGTCCTGTCCATCGAGGTCGTGGTGATTAATCAGTCGTTGGGGACCATACCCATTATTTACAGCCCCAATCAATTCAACATCGGGGATGATGGTTCCAGCGGCCTGGGCATCATCTTTGAACCCGGCAACCTGCAAGCCGCCAGCAGTGGCCGCAGCGACGCGCAATCTTTCTCGGAGCAGAATATCCGGCTGCTGGGGCCGCGCCAGCGCTGCATCCACAATATCAACATCCCGGTATCGCAGTTGGACCAGACCATCCGCCAGGGCGGCGGCTCCGTCAAAGCCTTTTACCGCATCAACGGCGCGGGCGCGATCGTCCAGGCCGCAGCTGGCCCCACCCCAATTTACCCCGATCAGGGACTCGACGTGATTGGCGGCGGCTATGTGGAATCACTGGTGATGCCCATCGACGTTTTGGTTTCTGCACAGTAACATGACATCTCAAAAGAAATATTATAAAATCTATACGGGTAGTTTTGGAACATCTGTTATATTTGACTAATCAACAGACTTTCAATAAAGAGAGCAGCGCTTCCATGACCGAAAAAGAAGCAGAACGTCCAGTTTTCATCTTGCAGGACAATAACAACACGCTCCATGAACATTGGATTATGGAGAAGGACGAGGTCGTTATTGGTCGAGGTGAAGAATGCGATCTTGTTCTGGATGAGCGCCAGGTTTCGCGCCAGCATATCCGAATTTTCAAGGATGAGAGCAAGTACTACGTCGAAGACCTGGAAAGCAAAAACGGCACATGGCTGAACGGCAATCAATTCAAGGGCATCCGCCAGTTGTCGGATGGCGACGAGATTCATCTCGCGCTGGCGGTACGCATCCAGTTCGTCGGTTCCGGCGCAACGGCCCCCTTACCCTTCGAGCCGCCCAGGTCGATGGGTGGCCTGCTCAAGCTGGACCGGGAAGCCCGCCGGGTGTTTATCGGCAATACGGAACTGGACCCGCCCCTCAGTTTGCCCCAGTACCGCCTGCTGGAACTGCTCTACAACAATGCCGGGCGCGTCTGTACCCGCGAAGGCGTTATCGAAGCTGTCTGGCCGGAAGCGGTGGGCGAAGGCGTCAGCGAACAGGCGATTGATGCGCTGGTCCGGCGTCTGCGCGACCGACTGGCTGAACTCGACCCCGACCACCAGTATATTATTACGGTGCGCGGTCATGGTTTCCGCATGGAAAACCCGGAAGATTAATTCCCTTCCGGGCTGTGTGTGGTTACCATCAGCAGCAGGCAGCGATCAACCACCTGGCAAATCTTCCATCTCCATGTAGTCTGTCATGATGATGTCGGCAGACGAAATGCCCAGTATCGCCAGCATTTCCTGAATACGCTGCGCCTTGTTTTCGGCATCCATCGCGGACCAGGTACGGCTTTTGATCTCGATGAATGTATCCGGCAAATCCGGCTGAAGCACCTGATCGACATTCATATAGAACAGCACACCCTGGTAATGCAGGTGCCAGCGATGGCGGTCCTTGTGCAGCTCATATTCCGCGACTGGCTGGAAATATTCCCGGTAGAAACGCAGCGGGCGATCCGCCGGGGCAATAAAGCGTGAATGCGACAGCACCACCGATGAATTGAACGTGTTTTCCTTGGTCGGCATGGTCAGGGTCAGGCGGCTGCGGACCGACTGCACGTCACCTTTTTCGTCAACCAGGTCGTCTTCGCGGTGGCGCAAGCGCCCTACCCCCGCGTCATCAAACTCGAAGTAGGTATCATACTGGCGATAGTGCTTCTTTTGCAGCACCTGCACATCCGGGTGGTTGAGCAATTTGTCGAGCTCGGACGTGTCTCGCATGACGGCTTTGGTTTGCACCTCGAAACTTTCGCTGCGCTCCATGCCCTGCGTCACCGCCAGCAGCTTGCTCAGAATATCGCCGACATGCGCCGCCAGGAAGGCATCGACTTTGACCGCGTATTCGTCGGCTTCCTGTTGTAAGGCAGATTCGTCCAGCGTGAGCAAGTTGCGGTCGCGCATCAGCCATTGACCATTGCACATGACGTGGGCGATATCGGTGCTCTTGCTGGCATAAACGATTTCGGAGTACACGGCTTCCGGGTCGCGCCGGAAGTGCGGCAGCTTATGGGTTTGCTTGCTGTCCATCACCACAATATCGGCCAGCTTGCCCGGTTCCAGACTGCCGATCACATCCCCCAGAAACAACGCTTCCGCCCCCTGCCGGGTCGCCATCAACAAGGCCTGTTTCGCGGGCAGTGCGGTTGGGTCATTGGCAGCCGTCTTTGCCAGAATCGCTGCCAGCCGTATTTCCTCGATCATATCCAGGTCATTGTTGCTGGCCGGGCCATCGGTGCCGATGCCAACGGTCAGGTTGTGCTTGAGCATTTCGGTAACCGGGGCGATGCCACTCGCCAGCTTGAGATTGCTGGTCGGGCAATGCGCAACCGTGCATTGGTGATCGCGCAATAGATGCATTTCCGGCGTGCGGATGTGGACACAGTGGGCGGCCAGCACCTTGGCGTCCAGCAGTCCGGTTGAATCCACCCAGTTCACGACGCGCGCATCGTAATCGCGCAGGCTGTCGTCCACTTCCTGCCGCGTCTCCGCAATGTGAATGAGCACCGGCACATCGTATTCCAGCGCCAGCGCGGCACATTCTTTCAGCAAATCTTCGGTGCTGGAATAGGGGGCATGCGGCGCAACCGCCGGGGTAATCAGCGGATGCCCGCGCCATTCTTCAATAAACCGGCGGGCATAACTGAGACTATGTTCGTAGGTTTCGGCATCCGGCGCTGGAAACTTGAGGATGGTTTGCCCCAACACCCCACGCATGCCGGCGTCCGCGGTGGCCTGAGCGATCTCCGCTTCATAATAATACATATCGGCAAAGGCGGTAATGCCGCTGCGAATCTGCTCGGCACAGGCCAGCTTGGTACCGAGGCGACAAAATTCCGGGCTGACGAATTCACGCTCGGTCGGCATGATATAACCCATCAGCCAGACATCCAGGCGCAGGTCATCCGCCAGGCCGCGCAGCAGCGTCATCGGGACATGCGTATGCGCATTGACCAGACCCGGCATAATATACTGCCCGCTGCAATCCACGACCTCGTCGGCAGTGTACGCGGCGGCAATCGCCTCGCGCTCGTCAACGGCTACAATTTCCGCGCCACGCACCGCGACTGAGCCGTCCAGAATCAACCGGTATTCGGTGTCCATCGTCACAACGATGCCACCGCTCAGAATAAGGTCAACCTGTTCCATTTGCTTTCCCTCCACATTACCGGGAAATTTGCAGTATTATACCCCTGTTGTAAACTTTGTCTATTGACTGCACACCGGAAACACAGATGCTTAAACGCCTGCGGCTTAATCACCTTTATGTTCTCGAAGCCAGCCTCGTCGGCCTTTTTTTCATTCAGGCGTTGCGCCTGCTCATCGGCCTCGTTTACAGCAGAGGGGCCAGCGCATCCCTGGTCGGCGTGCTTGATCCAGCCGCGATTAATCCCGCCTTACCCGGCATTGTACAACCATCCGAAATCAGCAGCGAACTCAGCTTTCTGGTGTATATGCTGGCGCTGCCACTGCTGACTCTGTTTCTGGGGCGTGTCCGCTGGCTGATCGTCATCGCGGCGCTGCTGGCTGCCGTTGGACGAGCACTCATTCATACGGACGCTGTAGGCGACCTGTATGCAACGGCTATGGTCATCGGTGGCGGCCTGCTCTACATGACCATGATTATCCGGCATCGCCCGCAGGCATTTCCCTTTCTGTTTGTCATCGGCATTGCCGCCGACCAGTTGTTCCGCGCCGTAGGCAACACGCTCGACCCCAGCTGGTCACCCCAATATGCCACCGTTCAGCTGATCCTGTCGGTAATCGTTATCGCGCTGAGCTTGTTGACCGTATCCCGGCGGCAGCAGTATACGGACGAGGATGCGCCGTTGTTTCAGGAAGGTTTATTGCCCTTCTGGGGCGGCATTGGCCTGGGCGGGCTGCTGTTTCTGGAGATCACCCTCCTCGCCTTACCCAACGCCGTCGCCGGACGAGCCGATGTCGATTACACCACGTTTGTACCGCTGATTGCGGCGGCCACGCTGCTACCCGTCATTCCGGCGGTTCGCAATCAGGCGCGCGCGTTCATCAGCGCCTTTGATGGCAGCGTGCGCGGCTGGCTGTGGATGCTGCTGGTCGCCCTGCTCATGGTTTTCGGCACACGCGTACAGGGTCTTGCTGCCGGGGTCGCGCTGGTTATCGCCCAGTTCGCCATCAGCATGTTATGGTGGTGGCTGGTGCGTCCGCGCGCGCCACAGGAACGCACGTTTAGCGGCCTATGGATTATTCTTGGCTGCATCGTACTCGGCACGCTGCTGGTCGGGGACATCTTCACCTATGAATATGCCTTCGTTCGCGGCCTTGCCACGCCGTTTGATGTTGTGAATACCATCGTCCCGGCGCTGCTGCGTGGTTTCCGGGGTATGGGTCTGGCGCTGCTGCTCATGGGTGTTTTCCTCGCCGCGCTGCCGATGACTCAGGTTCACCGCCGCATCCCCTGGACGGGTGGCCCGGCCTGGCAGAATGTCTTCGGTTTAATCGTACTGGTGCTGGCCACCACCGGCGCGGCTTATGCAGCGCGTCCGCCGCTGGTAGTCGGCGTTCGTGATGAGAATGTCATCCGCATGGGCACCTATAATATCCATGCGGGTTACAACGAGTTTTTTCACTTTGATATGGAACAACTGGCGCGAACCATCGAACTCAGCGGGGCAAAAGTGGTGCTGCTGCAAGAAGTCGAGGCCGGGCGCAGTACCAGCTTTGGTGTCGATCAGGCGCTGTGGCTGGCACGCCGGTTGCGGATGGACCGCCGGTTTTACCCCACCAACGAGGGTTTACAGGGTTTAGCCGTGCTTTCGAGCGTGGAGATTGTTCTGGACGAAGGCACGCCCCTCACCAGCACCGGCTATCAGACTGGCTTGCAGCGGGTGCAGATCAAACCGGACGCAGGCGTCGTCACCCTATACAATACCTGGCTTGGCCTGCTGCTCACGTCGCCTAATGGCCCCACGATCGAAGAACAGGAACAGGATCAACAGCAGCAGCTGAGCGAAATATTCCAGATCATCACCGCCGATCATCCCACCGGCAATTTTCAGCGGCTGGTGTTAGGGGGCACATTCAATAACACACCGACCTCGCCCCTGATTCAACGAATGCGCGATGCCGGTTTCCGTGACCCATTCGCCGGGCAACCGCCCATACGATCCTACACGCTGGACCGCACCAATCTTCAGGCACGCGTGGATTATCTGTGGTTGCGGCCGCCATTACAGGAACTAAGCGCGGGGGTTATGGAGGATATGGGGTCCGATCATCGCATGCCGGTGATCGAGCTGCAAATCGCGACGCAATCAGGATAGCGGCACCGAAAGTTCACCGGCTTCCTGAAGTTTGAGCGCCGCCCGTGCTGCCGCCTGGGCCGCTAACTGCTTGCTGCGGCCCTGCCCTTCACAAATGGTGTGATCGCCGATCAGAATACGGACGGTGAATTCTTTCTCATGGTCCGGCCCGTCCTCGGCAACGACTTCATAAACCGGCGTTTCACCCAGAACAGCCTGGCTCCATTCCTGCAATTTGCTGCGGGCGTCGATATGCAGCCCTTCGGCCAGGATGTATTCGACCAGCGGCATCAACAGCGGCATCACAAAATCAGCGGCGGGTTCCAACCCCTGGTCGAGATAGAGCGCCCCGAGCAAGGCTTCAAAGGCATCACATAACAGATTGCGGCGCTGACGCCCGCCGGTCAGTTCTTCGCCGCGTCCCATCCGCAGCACTTCGCCAATCTGCAATTCGGCGGCGACGTCGGCCAGCGTATCGGTGCGCACCAGTGCCGCCCGCAGCCGCGTCAGGTCGCCTTCCGGCATACGCGGGTAACGCGCAAACAACACCCGCGTAATCACAAAATCCAGAACCGCATCACCCAGGAATTCCAGGCGTTCGTTATCTGGCAGGTCAACATCTTCCTGTTCATTCAGGAAGGAGCGATGGGTAAGTGCCTGTTGCAGCAAAGCCGTATCGCGAAAGCGCAGTCCATGCCGCGTTTGAAATTCTTGAAGATCCATACCTATCCGTTATAACTGGCAATGATGAGCGAGACGTTGTGGCCACCAAAGCCGAACGAGTTGCTCATAATATGCTTCATCGAAAGATCGCGCGCCGTGTTCGGGATGTAATCCAGGTCACATTCCGGATCCGGCTCGATCAGGTTGATAGTCGGTGGCGCAACCTGATCGCGCAGCGCCATGACAGAGAACACCGCTTCCAGCGCGGCAGTCGCACCCATACCGTGGCCGGTCATACTCTTGGTCGAACTCATGGGCACCTTGTAAGCATGATCGCCAAATGCCCGTTTGACCGCCTTGGTTTCCATCACGTCATTCAGGGCCGTCGCTGTGCCGTGTGCGTTGATGTAATGAATATCCGTCGGGTTCAGCTTTGCGTCATCCAGCGCCCGCTGAATAGCCTTGGTCGCCCCGACGCCTTCGGGTTCCGGCGCGGTCGTATGGAATGCGTCGGATGTGGATCCATAGCCCACCAGTTCCGCCAGAATGTCCGCGCCACGCGCTTTGGCCGCCTCCAGTTCTTCCAGAATCAGCACACCCGCCCCTTCGCCAAAAACCAACCCGGTACGATCCTTATCAAAGGGACGCGACGCGTGTTCCGGGTCATCATTCAGCCGTGAGCATGCCCCCACCCGGTCAAAGGCTGCGATCCCCAGCGGAAAGATCGGCGCTTCACCACAGCCCGCCAGTGCCTGATCAATGCGCCCGATCCGAATCAGATCAAACGCATGACCGATGCAATCTGCCCCGGTGGCACATGCCGAAACCGGCACATATGATGGGCCAGTCGCCCCGGTTTCGATGCTGACAATATCGCTACCGCCATTCACCATCAGCATTGGAATGCCAAACGGCGTGATACGGCGCGGGTCACCCGCGTGGAACAGAAGCTGGGCCTGCTCAAAGTAGCTTTCAACACCACCAACCGATGAGCCGACAATCACGCCCGTGCGATCCCGGTTTTCTTCCGTGATTTCCAGCCCGGAACCCGCCAGTGCCTCGCGCGCCGCCGGGATAATCAGCTGCTGATAGCGGTCGCGCCGACGGGCGTCCTTGGCAGGCATGTGTACCGTTGGGTCCCAGTTCTTGACTTCGGCTGCGATTTTGACCAGATAGTCCGTAGTATCGAAGCGGGTAATCTGCCCAACGCCGCTTTTACCAGCCTTGATTCCTGCCCACGATTCGGCTGCATTATGCCCCAGCGGCGAAATCCCACCGATGCCGGTAATGACCACTCGTCTCATGTAGTGCCCCTTGCCCAGTTAAATTGATAATTTGAAAGGTTGTATCATAGGCGTCAAACCGCTGACAATAGCTATTCAGCGCCACGCCGGTCATCCGCTGTCGGCATATAATGGCCTTCAACCCATGCCGACCCACCCGGCCCGACTTCCTTCTTCCAAACCGGCACAATCTCTTTCAGCCGGTCAATGCCATAGCGTGCCGCCTCGAAGCATCCCTGATCGCGATGGCCGGACGAACAGGCGATCAGCACCGTGTTTTGCCCCACGTCCAGCACGCCAATACGCTGGATGACTGCGATACCCTGCACCAGCGGCCATTGAGATCGTATTTCCTCAGCCACCTGCTGCATTTTGGCGATGGCCATCGGTTCGTACGCCTCGTAAACCAGATGCTCGGTTTCCTGCGAACCAGCCTCTTTCTGCGTCTTACCCCGCACCATGCCGCTAAAAACACAAACGGCGCCGGTTTCCGGTAAGGTAATGGCCGCGATGATTTCGTCATGATTGATCGGTTCATGGGCCAACCGGAAAATTTCCGGGTAATCGCCTTCGCCCCCACTGACGGGCGGAAAAAAAGCCAGCGTATCCCCATCATGCACAACCGTGTCATTCTGGGCATATTCCTCGTTGACCGATGCAATCGCGACTTCAACATTGGCCTGTATTTTCGGATAGCGTGCTGTCAGGCCCTGCCGTACATCAGCCACCGTCGCCACGTCGCCAGTCAGGTCCAACAGCAGGCTGTTCTGCCCGGCAATGTCTTTCAGTGTCGCAAACAATAACACCTTGATCTGCATTACGGTGCATCCTCTGCTACATAATCACCATGCTGACCACCATGTTTTTCCAACAGCCGAATATCACCCAGCCGCATTCCGCGGTCAACGGCCTTCGCCATATCATAGATCGTGAGCGCCGCCACACTGACGGCAGTCAACGCTTCCATTTCGACACCGGTCTTGCCGATTGTCCGCGCCGTTGCCTGAATCCGGACCGCACTGGCAGGTTCATCCAGCGACAACTCGACATCAATTTTGGTCAGGGGGATTGGATGGCACAGCGGAATCATATCAGAGGTACGTTTGGCGGCCATAATGCCTGCAATCTTCGCAATGGTTAGCACGTCACCTTTTTTGAGCGCCCCTTCGCGAATCAGGCGCAGGGTATCCGGCTGCATATACACCGCACCACCGGCAATGGCTGTGCGTTCCGTGTCTGGTTTCGCCCCAACATCCACCATACGGGCCTCGCCCTGTTCATCCAGGTGCGTCAACTGATCATTCATGAATCCCCTCCATTTCCCGGTCATTATAGCGCATTTGTGCGACCATCACGCAGGCTTGTTTTGGGTTTGACCCGCGTGTATACTGATTCTGTAAACTTCTCCCGCTTTGCAAATTCTGGAGTTTTCCGTTGAGCCTTTTCAACAAAGGAATGTCCAAAACCCGCCGGTCTTTCTTCGGACGCATCGCCGATATGCTCGGCAGCACCGACATTGAAGAAGAAACCTGGGATGATATTGAGGCGATCTTAATTCAGGCCGACCTGGGCGTCGAAACGACCCATACCGTGCTGGAAGAACTGCGCAAGCGGGGCTACCGCCGCACCGAAGAGTTGCAGCAAGGGCTGCGTGAAGTGCTTGCCTCCATGCTCGAAACGCCGCCCCCCATGAATATCAGCGGGCGGCCCCTGTCGATTGTGCTGGTAGTCGGCGTCAATGGATCTGGCAAGACAACCTCGATTGCCAAATTGTCAAGCCGCCTGAACAACTCCGGACGAAAAGTCATTATGGCAGCCGGCGACACGTTCCGCGCAGCAGCGATTGAACAATTGCAGACTTGGGGCGAACGAGTCAACGTGCCGGTGGTTGCGGGCCAGCCCGGTTCGGACCCCGCCTCCATTGTTTATGACGCCACCGAAGCCGCACGCGCCCGTGGCAAGGATGTCCTGATTATCGACACCGCAGGGCGTTTGCATACCAACTTCAACCTGATGGGCGAACTGGCAAAGATCAAATCGGTATCCAGCAAAGTGGTGCCCGATGCGCCACATGAAGTGCTGCTGGTTCTGGATGGCACCACCGGCCAGAATGCGTTGCAGCAGGCACAGAAGTTCCGCGAGATGGTGGATGTCACCGGCATTATCGTGACCAAGCTGGATAGCTCCGCCAAAGGCGGCATGATCTTCTCCATCTTTAATGAGCTGAAGCTGCCGGTGCAATATGTCGGTCTGGGTGAAGGCGTCTATGACATGGTGCCTTTTACACCAGAGATCTTCGTCAAAAGTTTGTTCGATGAAAATTAGCCTGAGATAACCCACCATGGAACAGCTTGTCAGCCTGCTCACGGAAATGAAACAAACAATCGATGGATTAATCGAGCGGCTTGGCATTTCTCAAAAAGAAGATCGCTACGCACAACTGGAACAGCAAGCCGGTGATCCTGCTTTCTGGGATGACCCGGAAGCCGCCCAGAAGATCATGCAGGAAATGTCGCGTCTGAAAGCGGAAGTGGAACGCTGGCGCGGCCTGGCCAATCGCATTAACGACGCGCTCGAATTAGCCGAATTGGGCGATGACAGCCTGCGCGATGATCTGGCCGCCGAAGCCCAGGCGCTGAGCCCCATTGTCGAGCGCATGTCCCTGCAAGCCATCCTTTCCGGCCCGCACGACGAGAACAACGCCATCCTTGCCATTCATGCCGGCGCAGGTGGCACCGATTCGCAGGACTGGGCCGAAATGCTGGAGCGCATGTATCTGCGCTGGGCCGAAGATAATGGTTACAAGGTCGATATCATCGAACGCAGCGACGGTGAAGAAGCCGGCATCAAGAGTGTGACCCTCGATATTCGCGGCGATTATGCCTTCGGCTATCTGCGCAGCGAACGCGGTGTCCACCGCCTGGTTCGCCTCAGCCCCTTCGACTCGGCCAACCGCCGCCATACTTCTTTCGCCAAAGTGGAATTATGGCCTGATATTCAGGACGACATCGACGTCGAAGTGAATGAATCCGACCTGCGCATCGACACCTACCGCGCTGGCGGGGCCGGTGGTCAGCACGTTCAGAAAAATGATACCGCTGTCCGCATCACACATATCCCGACCGGGGTGGTCGTCCAGTGCCAGAATCAGCGCAGCCAGAAGCAAAACCGCGAGCGCGCCATGCAAATCCTCAAGTCGCGCTTGTACGAAATGGAACTGGAAAAGCAGGAAGCCGAAATGGCGGCCCTGAAGGGCGAAAATGTGGATGCTGGCTGGGGCAATCAGATTCGCTCCTACGTCCTGCACCCCTACCAGATGGTCAAAGATCATCGCACCGACTTTGAAGTGGGCAACGTGAACGCCGTCCTGAATGGGCGTTTGAATGACCTTATGGAAGCTTATCTACGCCACAAAGTGGAAAACAAGAGCCTGATCCCAGAGGAGTAGCTGCGTGACTGATCTCGCCAATGATGTTCATCAACTTCGCCAGAAGTTCGATTCCTGCGCCGAAAGTGCTGGCCTTTCCAGCATCAACCGGGAAATCAGCGACATCTCCACCCGCATTGAAACGCTAGGCACGGAAATTCAGGAAGTTCGCAGTCGTGGCTATGCCTTTCGCTCGTATCTCGAAAACAAGGCCGCGGTGCTGAAGAATCACTGGTCCGATATCCGGCAGCGCGTGCAGGAGGCCGCAGACGAAGAAATCAGCAGCCTGCGTACAGAAGTGAAACGCGCTGAATTTCGCTTTCGTCGGCTGAATGACAGCGTTGCAGAACCGGAAGTGGCCGCGGCAAAAGAGGTGCTCGAGGAACTTGAGAACAAGATCGATGCCGCCGAGAAACGCATTCAGGATATGTACGCCACCCTCAAGAATGACATGAATGCCACCTTTAGCCAGCTGCATGAAATTAACTGGTGTCTCGACCAGAAAGACGAAGCGTCGTTTGACCTGCTTGCCGGCGAGTCACTTTTTCTGGCAGCCAAGGCAGAGTGGGTCGCCAGCGGCAACAGCAAACAGGACCCGGATGGCATCATCTTCCTGACTGATCAGCGGCTGATCTTCGAGCAGAAAGAAACCACCGGCAAAAGGTTGGGTCTGTTCGGTGGCAAAAAAGAGCAGGAAGTTGAATGGGCGCTGCCGATCCACGAAATCGATGATGTTTCCGCCGAAAACAAGGGCTTCCTGGGCGGCAAGGATATGCTGTACCTGGAGACTTCATCCGGCAAGCATCCACGGATCACCGTCGAAGTAAAAGGTGGCGTCGACTGCAAGTTCTGGCAGAAACAAATCCAGCGCATGATCAGCGGCGATACGGCCAATGAACGCGCCATTGAACCCGACCCGGAACTGATTGAGCAGCTGCGTAATGCACCGACCGCCTGCCATGTTTGTGGCGGCACGCTGCCACGCATTGTCGCCGGTCAACTGCAGGTGGATTGCGAATACTGTGGTGCGATCATCCGCATCTGATGCCGCTTGACAGAACTTATAGCTGCGGCTATGATGTACTAACATTTGCTAATCACATATCCACGCTAACATGCCCTTGACAAAGTGACATAGTCAGGGTATGATTTGCCATCTATGATTGCTCATACTGTCTCAAACTTTTAAATGGCATCAGAACAGGATTCTGAGAGCCTTTTATTTGTTTTAGCAGGGTGACGGTTGCAATTCCACAGGTCATCGGTTCGTCGAGTTGAAGTAATTCCGTGACATTTTCTATACAGTATTGATTGACGCAGAGGAGGGTACGCCTTGGAAGCGAAGGATTTTAGTGCTCTTCGCATCAGCCTTGCCTCACCAGAGCAGATTCGCTCATGGTCGTATGGTGAGGTTCTGAAGCCCGAAACGATTAACTACCGCCGCCTGCGCCCCGAAAAGGACGGCCTCTTCTGTGAGGCTATTTTTGGGCCTACCAAAGACTGGCAGTGCTATTGTGGCAAATATAAGAATGTGCGCTATCGCGGTATCGTCTGCGATAAGTGCGGCGTCGAGGTAACCCGTTCCTCGGTACGACGCGAGCGCATGGGCCACATTGAACTGGCTGCCCCGGTTGCGCATGTGTGGTACACCCGCCGCGTTCCCAGCTATCTCGGTTTGCTGCTGGATATCAGCCGCCGAAATCTGGATCGCGTCCTGTATTTTGCCCAGTACGTCATCACCGAAGTTGATGAAGACGCCCGCCAGAAAGCCCTGGGGCGCGTCGAAAAGGAACTGGCCCAAAAGGAAATTGCCTTTGGTGGTGACCTGCATGACCAGATGGAAACCGTTCAGCAGGAGCGCGACAGCACGCTGTCTGGCTTTGATGAGCGCGTTGCCTCCATCCACACCCATTTCGATGAAGAACTGGCCCGTCTGACGGATGAATTGATGCAGGAAGCCCAGCGGCTTCAGGAACGCGTCGATTCGATGCTCGGCAAAGATGCCCCGTCCGATGTTAACTTTGAAAGTGCCGGCATGGTTATCGTCGCCAAAGGCGAAACCATTACCAGCGACCATATGGAGCGTGTTCAGTCTGCCGTTAATGCTTACCTGGGCGAAATCCAGGAAGAAGTCGAGCAGATGCGCAAGGCTGAACTGGAAAAGCTCAATGTCGAAGCCGAAGACCTGAGCAGCGCGGCCAACACGCAGCTTGAAAATCTTCAGGAAGAACTCGACAGCCGCCTGACCAATGTGCGCCAGAGCGCCGAGCGCGCTCGTTCTGAGCTGCAGGACCTGCGCGTGCTGCAATTCCTGCCGGAAACCCGCTATCGCGAACTCAAGAGCCGCTATGGCAACGTGTTCCAGGCCAACATGGGCGCTGAGGCATTTTACGACATCCTCAAGCACATGGAACTGGACAAGCTGGCGAAAGAGCTGTGGCACGAAGTTCGCAATACCCGCTCCAAGCAGCGCAAGAAAAAAGCAACCAAGCGTCTGCGCGTGGTCGAAAGCCTGCGCAAGAGCAACAATCGTCCGGAATGGATGATCCTGACCGTGCTGCCTGTGTTGCCGCCGGAACTGCGTCCGATGGTGCAGCTGGATGGTGGTCGTTTTGCGACCAGTGACCTGAACGATCTGTATCGTCGCGTCATCAACCGCAATAACCGCCTCAAGCGCCTGCTGGAACTCGGCGCGCCGGATGTCATCGTCCGCAACGAAAAGCGTATGTTGCAGGAAGCGGTTGACAGCCTGATCGACAACAGCCAGCGTGGCAAGGCGCTCAGCCGTCGTGGCCGCCGCGAACTGAAATCCCTGAGCGATATGCTCAAGGGTAAGAAGGGTCGCTTCCGCCGCAACCTGCTGGGTAAGCGTGTGGACTATTCGGGCCGTTCCGTCATCGTCATTGGGCCGAAGCTCAAGCTGCACCAGTGTGGCCTGCCGAAGACCATGGCGCTGGAACTGTACCGCCCGTTTGTCATCAGCCGCCTGGTCAATCAGAACTACGCCAGCAATGTGAAGGGTGCCAAGCGCATTATCGAGCGCGAGAAGCCCGAAGTCTGGGAAGCGCTGGAAGAAGTCATCAAGGAACGTCCGGTGCTGCTCAACCGTGCCCCTACCCTGCACCGTTTGGGTATTCAGGCATTCGAGCCGCAGTTGGTCGAAGGCAAGGCGATCCAGATTCACCCGCTGGTCTGTTCGGCGTTTAACGCGGACTTCGACGGCGATCAGATGGCCGTGCATGTTCCGCTGAGCGAGAAGGCCGTTCAGGAAGCCCGCGAGCTGATGCTCAGTACACGCAACCTGCTCAAGCCTGCCGATGGCCAGCCAATTGTTGGCCCGTCGAAGGATATGGTGCTGGGCTGCTACTACCTGACCATGGACCCGTCCGTCGAAATCATCACCACGCCGGACAAGGCAGAACGCTTCCGTCAGATCAGCAGCATCTTTGACGCAGAAAACCGCGTTGGTCTGGCTGCCCGTTCCAACGGGTACTACTATGCCCAGAACCGCGTGGTCCCGAATGTCGTTGATTTTGGCGACATCACGGAAGAAGACGATACCGGGCGTGTTCGCATCGTCGAATCTGCCGTTGACCGCACCATCCGTGCGGTGCTCGAAGGCGAAGTCGACTGTATGCTGGCAAACGCCTACGAAATCAACAAGTACCTGCAAAAGCACGACTTGTCTGACCAACTGGTCATTTCCAACCTGCACGAACGGCGCAAAGTGGTCGACATGGACGAGGTCGAGTACCTGTACCGCCTCGGCATGGTGAACCTGCATACGCCGATTCTGCTGGGGAACATCTACGACAACCGTGCCCCGCAGGAAGATCCGGAAATCACCACCGTCGGTCGCGCCTTGTTCAACCGTATCCTGCCGGACGAAATGCGTTTCGTTCAGGAAACGATGGGCAAGAAGGGGCTGCAAAACCTGGTGGCACGCTGCTACCAGCGCATCGGTTCCGAACGGACAACCGACGTCGTGGATGCCATCAAGAACATCGGCTTCCACTATGCGACAATCTCAGGTACGACCATTGCGGTATCCGACCTGACGATCCCCGAAGAACGCAGCGGCATTCTGTCGCAGGCTGAAGGCGTGGTCGAACGCGCTGAGCGCGACTTCCGTCGTGGCCTGCTGACTGAAGAAGAGCGTTATCAGATTACGATTGACGAGTGGACCAACGCGAAGAACAAACTTCAGGACGTGATTCGCGACACGCTCGATCCCTATGGCCCGATTGCCATTATGGCGATCTCCGGCTCAACGAAGGGTGGCTTCGGCCCGATCACGCAGTTGGCCGGTATGCGCGGCCTCATGGCTGATCCGTCCGGTCGGATTATCGAAATGCCGATCATGAGTCACTTCCGCCAGGGTCTGACGGCTCTGGAATACTTCATCTCGACACATGGTGCCCGTAAGGGTCTGGCCGATACGGCGCTGCGTACTGCGGATGCCGGTTACCTCACCCGCCGTCTGGTCGATGTGGCGCAGGACGTAATCGTGAACCGCACCGACTGTGGTACCGAACGCGGTCTGTGGATTCGCCGGGCCGATGACGTCGCCGGTCAGCCGCTGTTCGACCGTATCGTCGGGCGTGTGGCGGCTCGTGCCGTCCATAACCCTGACACAGGCGAACTGATCGTCGGGCGCAATGAGATGATCGACGAAGATGTCGCCGATACTATCCAGAACCTCGACATCCCCGAAGTCAATGTCCGCAGCCCAATGACCTGCGCGTTGATCCACGGCATCTGCGCCCTGTGTTACGGGCGTGACCTGGGTCGCGGCGAGATGGTCGAAATTGGCTCGGCAGTGGGTATCGTGGCTGCCCAGTCCATCGGTGAACCGGGTACACAGTTGACCCTGCGTACATTCCATACCGGTGGTACGGCTCAGGCTAGTGGTGACATCACCAGCGGTCTGCCACGTGTTGAAGAGTTGTTCGAGGCCCGCAAGAAGCCCAAGGGTGAAGCAGTCGTCACCGACATTGGCGGCGTGATCCGCCTCAGCCGTCGTGATGGCGTGCGTATCGCAACCGTCATCGACAGCGAAGTGGTCAACGACGAACAGGAAATCCCCACAGGCTGGGAAGTGCTGGTCGAGGACGAACAGGACATCCGCCAGGGCGACGTGTTAATGCAGTCGAAGGACGGCGACAACGCGATCACCGCCCGGATGCAGGGCACAGTGCATGTCGAAGCGGACAAGATTTTCATCCGCTACGAACACCGGCAGGAGATGGAATACGACATTCCGTCGAGCGCCCGGCTCATGCCCGATGTCTACGATGGCGCGCAGGTTTCACCCGGTCAGCAGTTGACCGAAGGTGCCAAGAACCCGCACCGCATCCTGCGTATCCTGGGCGAAGAAGCGACACAGCTTTACCTGCTGACGGAAGTTCAGAAGGTGTACCGTAACCAGGGTGTGAATATCTCCGACAAGCACTTTGAGGTCATGATCCGCAAGATGCTGTCGAAGGTTCAGATCACCAAGAGTGGTGACAGCGAACTGCTGCCGGGCGAACTGATTGATGGCCTGCAACTGCTGGACATCAACGAACGCCTGATCCTTGAAGGTAAGGAACCTGCGGCAGGGATGCCAGTCCTGCTCGGTATCACCAAAGCGGCCCTCAGCACCGACAGCTTCCTGTCTGCCTCCAGCTTCCAGCACACCATCAAGGTGTTGGCTGGCGCAGCGATCGAAGGCAAGATGGATCGTCTGTATGGCCTGAAAGAGAACGTTATCATCGGTAAGCTGATCCCGGCGGGTACGGGCTTCCATACCTATCAGGATCGCGAACTGGTGGCACCCAACATCTCCCTGAAAGATCAGGGCGCGCTGGATGCCGACAGCGATGATTACGACAACGCTGACGAAGACGATTACGACAACATCGAAGACAGCGTGAACTACAACGCCTAACCAACCTCTTGTGCAGGGACGCAGCGTGCTGCGTCCTTCACAGCGAAATCACCAACAAAAAGGGCGACTCACAGTTGAGTCGCCCTTTTGTATTTCATACCACCGTGCTATCTACCCGGCATCATACCGGTCAAGCTGTTCATCGGGCCGCACCGCATCGTAAAGCATCCAGTACAGCGGGCGCTCCTGCTGAGGCCTCAGCGGTGTCAACAGGCTGTAGGCGGACCGTTCATCCCGGTTTTCGACTAACCCCGGCACCCAGGCAAAGTTCATGTTCCAAAGGATCATGGTGCCGATATAGTCCGTATCCTGCCCGATCTGGAAGGCATCCAGGGTATAAGTTCCCTGCTGCCACTTGTCTGTGTATGTCATCCAGGGTTCAGGCGCATCACCGGGGAATTCATCCCATGTGGCCCAGCCAAACTCCGTCGCCCAGATCTGGACATCGCTGTGCCCATTATTCACCATGATATTGCGATAATCTTCCAGAGTCTGAATAAAGAAGAACTGCGGCGCATCATCCCAGCCCTGGCCGTCGACAGCGTCACAGCAGCGGGCATGCGGCGGGTTGCCCCAGGGGAAGGGGTGCGCCCCTACAGCCACATTGTCGCGGAACTGCCCCAGCCCGGCATTATACATCTGCCGGAGATAAGTCCGGTCATCGACCGATGAATCTGTATTCGTCGTCGGCGCCAGCCCGGCAGTCACCACGATGATCGGCGTTGTGCGCGGTTCGGTTGGATGACCACGCATAGAGTCCGAATAGGCGTTGATCGCCTGATAGGCGGGCGTGAAATAGCGCATATACTCGCCGCCGCTCATCGGACGGCCCTGCCATTCGCGCAGCAGATTCGGCTCGTTCCAGATTTCAATGGCATCAATCGCGTTGCCAAATTCCTGCATCATCAGGTTGAGGAAATCGACCAGTGCCTGCGGGTCATCTGGCGGTCCGGATTCTGCCTGATTCGAGCGCGACCACGACGGCGCTTTGGCCACGCTGACAAGTACCTTCATGCCCCGCTGCTTCAGGCTTTCGATGTACAGTTCCTGCCGGCGGAAATCTGTGCTCACTTCGCCGGGGTTCGGCTGGAGCAAATCCCAGTCGATCTGGACTTTGGCCCAACCCAGTTCAAGCTGATCCGTCAGGCGCAGCACTTCGTCCCAATCATCCTGGTCGAGCAGCGAATGGACCTGTACGCCCATCTGCGATGGGTCCAGGCCCGGCAGTGGTGTCGGTGATGGCCCGGGTGATGGTGTGCGAGTAGGCGTTTCTTCGGGTTCTTCTTCGGTAGGTTCGCGTGTTGGCCGCTGACGCGTGCTGGTCGGTGCCGGGGTATAAGTCGGCGGCGGTGTATAATCCGGTCCCACGATGGCACCCGGGAATGTCGCGGCTGGCCGAGGCGTATCGTCGGTAGGCAGCGCTTCAGCTGGTGTATCGGATGCTGCCGCTTCGGCAGGCGTCTCCGACGGTGCGAGACCCCCAACTGTCGGGATCGGTGTGATTGTTTCGGTGGTGAGTGCCTGCGGCGTCGGGGTGACGTAAATTGGAATCGGCGTTTGCGGAATACACGCCGCAGCCAGTACCCCAACCAGAATATACAGCAGTGATCGTAGTGGCATGGTTGTTGTCTTTTTCATGCGGGGCATACTACCACACGTCCCCCAAAGCCGCTATAGGAATCCTGCTGTGCCCGGTGAAAATACGCGAAAGATGTGCTATAATAAAGAACATTTGTTCAACATTTGACATCAGGGCATCAGCGCCCTAGAATGAGGAACGTTCTCCAGCATGACAACCAAGGACATCTCTATGAACATGGGTACCATTCAGCCCGTCAATATTGATCAGGAAATGCGCAGCGCTTATCTGGATTATGCCATGAGCGTTATTGTTGCGCGTGCCCTGCCCGATGCACGTGACGGCCTGAAACCCGTCCACCGGCGTATCATGTACGCCATGCACGATATGGGCATCCGGGCAGATATGCCCTACAAAAAAAGCGCCCGTATCGTGGGAGAGGTTCTTGGTAAATATCACCCGCATGGTGACGCTGCTGTTTACGAGACGATGGTCCGGCTGGCGCAGGACTTTGCCATGCGCTACATGCTGGTGGATGGTCAGGGTAATTTCGGCAGTGTCGATGGCGATGGCGCTGCGGCCATGCGTTACACCGAAGCTCGCATGGCAGATATTGGCGAAGAACTGCTGGTCGATATTGAGAAAGACACGGTCGACTTTCAGGAAAATTTCGATGGCAGCCTGACGGAACCGATTGTCCTGCCGTCCAGCATCCCCAACCTGCTGGTGAATGGCTCGTCCGGTATCGCCGTCGGCATGTCCACCAATATCCCGCCGCACAATCTGGGCGAAGTGTGCGATGCATTGGTCTACATGCTGCAAAATTGGAAAAAGCTGGAAGACATCGATACGACCGACCTCATGCAGTTTATTAAAGGGCCGGACTTCCCCACCGGCGGGCTGGTCTTCCGGCATCAGGATGGGCTGGATTCGGGCGAAGATACCCTCGTCAGCGCCTATTCCACCGGGCGCGGCAAAATCACCATTCGCGCCAAAGTTCATATTGAAGACATGGGGCGCGGCAAGTCGCGCATTATCGTCAGCGAACTGCCCTACCAGACAAATAAATCCACATTGTCCGAGCGCATTGCCACACTGGTACGCTCCGGCAAGCTGGAAGGTCTGGCCGACCTGCGCGATGAATCCGACCGGCAGGGTATCCGACTGGTGATCGAGCTTCAGCGCGGCGTGGATGCCAGTGACGTGCTGGGCAGTCTGTTTAAGCTCACCCCGTTACAGGACACGTTCAGCATTATCATGCTGGCGCTGGTGGATGGTGAACCGCGCATACTTACGCTTAAGCAATCGCTCAAGGTGTACCTTGACCACCGTCTCGAAGTGGTGCGCCGCCGCAGTGAATACGAACTTCAGCGCGCGAAAGATCGTGCCCATATCCTCGAAGGCCTGCTCAAAGCGCTGGACAATATTGACGAAGCCATTGCGATCATCCGCAAATCACGCAATGCGGAGAGTGCCCGCAGCAACCTGCAAAAAGCGCTGCAAATCACCGAAATTCAGGCACAGGCGATCCTGGACATGCAGCTGCGACGACTGGCCGCACTGGAACGCCGGAAGATCGAGGATGAGTACAAGGAAAAAATCAAGCTCATCAGCTATCTGGAAGGCCTGCTCAAAAGCCCGGAAAAGATGCGCGGGGTCATCGTTGATGAACTGGCGAGCATCAAACAAGCGTACACCGACCCACGCCGCACCATTATTGTGGACAGCACGGCCACCAGCACCCAGGAACTGCATATCCCACAGGAAAATACGTGGGTCACGCTCACCGTCGACGGTTTGATGGGGCGCAGCTACGAAGACGCCCCGCCGAAGATCACTACCGACATTAAGAATCCGCCGCGATTTATCGTCCACAGCAGCACCAACCAGACACTCTACCTGTTTACATCGCAGGGCCAGTGTGCCACGATTCCGACCCAGCAGCTACCCCAGATCAATGACCCAAGCGCCGGGCTGGCGTTTAACTCATTGTCTCCACTCAGTGCGGACGAAAAGGTCGTGGCAATACTCAGCCTGCCACCCAGTCTGGATACAGGCTACATCTTCCTGACCACCACCAGCGCCCAGGTCAAGCGGCTGCGAATGGAAGATATGCCCGGTATTTCATCCAACGCCTTTAAGGTCATGAACGTGGGCGACGGTGAGGAACTCGGCTGGGCGAGCTATACAACCGGCGAGAACGAAATACTGCTTGTCACTGCACAGGGGCAGGCGATCCGCTTTAGCGAAAATGACGTTCGCCCCACTGGTCTGCCATCCGGCGGGATGCGCGGCATCAAACTGGCCGGGCAAAAAGATCAAGTGGTTGGCGCCAATGTGGTCGTCGAAAATCAGTATGTCTGGACCATCACCGATAATGGGCTGGCACTCATCGCCCCGGCTACCGAGTTCCCGACACAGGGACGCGCCGGAGCCGGTGTCATCGCCATGCGCTTACCCAAGGATGTCAAGGCGGTCGCAGCCGCCACCATTGGCCGGCAGGATGACAATATCGTCGTGCTGACGACCAAGAACAAACCGAAATACATGCGCGTCGCCCTCGCACCGAAGGTCAAGCGTGGCCGCCCCGGTGGCGATTATGTAATTTCCATGCGAGAGAAAGAATCCGTTGCCGCGGTGGTGAACTTCCAGGAGCAGATTACCGCGCCTGAACCAGCCGGCTAAGCGCTGCATCATACTGCGGGGCCATTTGCGCCCAGTCAAACTGAGCGACATGCCGGGCCAGCACCTGCCGGTCGACTGCCTGATGACCCCGCAGATGACTCCGCAGCAGGGTATACAGGTCATTGGCGCTGTACAGACATTGCTCGTGCCATGCTTCTGGCACCAACGCCGGATAATTCAGCCGGTACGGTAATAACGGAATGCAGCCTGCGTAAATCGCTTCCGCGACCGAGATGCCAAAAAAATCCTGATAGGCTGTGCTGATGACGTAATCGGCCTCCCACAACAGCCGGCCATACGCCTCATAATTCGCCATGTAGCCATACTGAACCACCCTGTCACCCAGCTGGTCACGGGCAGCCTCAAATTCAGTAGGCTCCTGACGAAAATTCTCCCCCACAATGGCGACCCGGAAATTGTCGCCTTCATCAGCCAGCCGGTTGAGTGTATCAAAGAACAACTGCGGGTTCTTGTCGTGTTCCCAGCGATGATTCCACAGAATCAGCGGCGGATCATGGCGGTTCGTCTGCTCAGGGCGAAGCACATCCAGGCGGCGCAGGTCCAGCCCAAGTGGCAGCACCGACGACCGCTGGCGCACCTGATCGACGGTATCCAGCTCGTTGAAATCCCCGAAATGTTTTAGCATACGCGGCAGCCCATCCAGAAAAGCCTCCCGGTGAAATGCGCTGTTAAAGTACACCGCATCCGCCGCCAGTGCGCTGACATAGTTAATGAAGCCATACTGCCAGCCATGCCGCTGCCGCTGATTCTGAGGATAGGTCAGCTGGTTTTCGTGGAAGTAAAGCGCACACGGCGTCGCGGCTGTCTGCTGCCGTGTCAGCGCGCGAAAGGTCGACAGATCAAACATCGAGGATGCCAGAATAACATCGGGGTGCCAGTTCTGTTCGGCATACAGCCGGGCCAGCGTCACCGCCCCACCCTGCATGCGCCATTTCCAGAACTGTGCCGGGAGCGTCAGCAGCTCAACGTGGTACTGTGAATACTGCGCATAACCATCCGCCCAGGCGCGATGGCTACCCCCGTAGTAAGGTTCGATCAGTAAAACCTTCAGCCGGGTGTCAGGTGCCGAGTGCCATTCGCTCGAGTTCATCCGCCAGTTCTTGGAGGTGATTGGCCGGGTCGACGCCCAGTCGCTGCTGGAGTTCCGCCTTTAAGCGATCATAAACCTTCAGCGCATCGCCCGGCATCCCCAGCTCACGATACAATTTCATCGTACTCAGGGTGACATCTTCACGATTGGGATTTGTCACCGCGGCTCTGAGATACAGGCCTAATGCTTCGTCAACCGCACCTTGTTGCTCACAGGCCTTTGCCAGCCCGATCAACGCCTCGCCGTAGGATTGACGCAGTTCACGGCGGCGATCAATCACCCAGGGCATATCCAGCGAGGAGAGAAAATCATCGCGGTACAGCGAGATTGCCCGGCGCAGCATATCGGTCGAATCATCAATCGGCGCGACGGCGCTGTCCTGAATAAACTCGGAGAACCGCACGACATCGTAACTGAGTTCGATATCCGGCGAGATATGATAAAAACCCGACCAATAAACGGTCAGGTCGATGCCCAGCACTTCGCTGATTTTGCGTTTGGTGACATGAAAGACATTGGTCGCTTCTCTGACCGACAGATTGGGCCAGAAGGTTTCGAAGATGTCATTGCGTGTCGTCATGCCCTTGTCGACCAGATAGAAAAACAGGGACCGGGGCAGCAGACCGTCCCAATTATCCACACTTCGGCCATCCAGCAGCACCCGTCCCGTGCCCAGCGCACGAACTTCGAGCAGGGCCTTCTTGTCGTCAAGATCGCGCTGCGCGTAATCCCACAGCATCAACGATTCATCAACCGGAACAAACACCGTTTGCTGGCGGATTTCGCTTTTTTCCAGAAGGTTGTACGGGGGTACACGCGTCGAGAGGTAGATACGGGCATCTGGATAGCGCTGCATCAGGGCCGTCACAAACGCAGCAAACTCAGCGGGTTGCGCGCAGTCACATTCGTCCAGAACCAGTTGGGTAACCGCCGCCGCACTTGTGAACGCAGCATCAACCTGCGTATCAAGCTGCCCGGTTAACGCATCTTGTGTCAGGTTTTTGCCTTCAAACCGAACATATATAGCGGCGGGATCATCGAGAAGGGAAGAAAAAAAAGTATGTTGCTTTACATAATTAGGGTGAAAAACAATAATCCGATGGTCTGAACCAATATTCTGTAGCTGCTGTGCAGCCAGGTGATGTGACAGACCGTACATACGTATCCCCCTTGCCAGTGTCAGGTGGGCTAATTAGGATGGACAGGTTGAGGCCAGGATTTCAGCCGGTTTCGTTTCGGTTAGTATATTATAATTTACCAGTAATGGACTTGCAAATGGGAATCATAAGATCGTACAAGATTGTTGTTAGTCAACCACAAGACAGTTTGTAGGTGAACTAATTGAGGGCATTGTGATGTCTCAACTATGCCCTCTGAATAGATTGACCGAATACAAAGCAGAATGGCCTTATGCCATATGGCGGCGACGGGCCTCAACCACGTTATCCACACCCTCCAGCCGTGTCAGAATGCGCGTCAGCTGATCGATGCTGCTGATCTCGATCATGATCTGAAATGTCGCAATATTCTGGCGGGTCGAGACATTGACGGAGGACATGTTGACGTTGGCGTCAGCAATGACAATACTGATGTCACGCATCAGCCCTTCCCGATCATAGGCGACGATTTCTACCGGCACGGAATAGCGCTGCTCGTTGGGTGTATGCCCCCAAGCGACATCCACCAGACGCTCCGGTTCCTGGTTGGCGTGAATATTGCTGCAATCCTTACGATGCACGGTCACGCCGCGCCCGCGTGTGATGTACCCCAGAATATCGTCGCCCGGCATGGGGCTGCAGCAACGTGCCAGATGTACCAGCAGGCCGCCCGTACCCATAATATTCACGCCGTTGCTGGTCTGCGGGCTGATGTGCAGCGGTGCCGACCGTGGTGCTGCATCCAGCATCGTTTCCAGCAGGTCTTTTTTCTGTTCCTGACGCTCGGTTTCGAGAATACGGGTGGCGATCTGCGAACTGTTTATATCGCCTGCGCCGATAGCCACCATGAAATCGTCGACCCGCTCGTAATGAAACAGATGGGCGACCGTCTCGAAGGCCATGCTATCCGATACACCCAGCCGCTTCAGTTCGCGCTCCAGCATTTCGCGGCCATTGGAGAGATGTTTTTCTCGATTCTGCTTGCGAAACCACTGGCGAATCTTGTTTTTGGCGCGGGTGGTTTTCACGTAACCCAGGTTCGGGTTGAGCCAGTCCAGGCTTGGCCCACCCCGTTTTGATGTCAGAATCTCCACCTGATCGCCGGTCTTCAGGTTGTAATCCAGCCCGACCAGGCGGCCATGCACTTTCGCCCCCCGGCAGCGATGTCCAATTTCCGTGTGGATGTGATAGGCGAAGTCAATCGGCGTCGCACCAACGGGCAGGTCATAAATATCGCCCTTCGGCGTGAAAGCGTAAATGCGATCCTGAAACACCTCACTTTTCATGGTGTTGAGGAACGTTTCCGGATTATCAACTTCCGGGCCAAATTCCATCAAGCGGCGCAGAAAGCTAATCCGTCGTTCGTAATCTTCGTCCCGTTCCTTGCGGCCTTCCTTGTAACGCCAATGCGCGGCAATACCATATTCTGCATGCTCATGCATATCCCAGGTACGGATCTGCACCTCGATGGTTTTGCCTTCGTTGTCCAGCACCGCCGTATGCAGGCTCTGGTAGAAATTGTCCTTCGGGCTGGCAATGTAATCATCAAACTCGCCGGGGATAGGCCGCCACAGATTATGCACGATGCCCAGCACCAGATAGCACACCGGCTTGTCATAGACGATTACGCGCACCGCACGCACATCGTAAATCTGGTCAAAGGGCAGCTGTTTGCGCTGCATCTTGCTGTAGATGCTGTACATGTGCTTCGGGCGTCCGGTGATGGTGGCATTGGTGATGTCGTACTGCGCCAGTTCGGTCCGCAGCGTATGGATGACCTTCTCCATATACCGTTCACGGTCTGCCCGGTGTTCCGCAATGTTAGAGGCCAGGTGCTTATATTCATTCGGATTCAAATAGCGGAAACTCAGATCTTCGAGTTCCCACTTAAACTGCCAGATACCCAGGCGGTTGGCGAGTGGCGCGAAAATGTCGAGCGTCTCGCGGGCCGTTTGCACCTGTTTATGCGGCGGCATATAGCCCAGGGTCCGCATGTTGTGCAGGCGATCCGCCAGCTTGACCAGCACCACCCGCACATCATGGCCCATCGCCAGCAGCATTTTGCGGATATATTCCAGTTCACGGTCGTTACGCCGGTTGGCACTGTCGACATTAATCGGCAAATTCGTCAGCTTGGAGACACCATACACCAGCGATGCAACCGTCTCGCCAAACTCAATGCGCAGGTCTTCCAACGTCAGGTGGGTGTCTTCCAGGGTGTCATGCAGCAAAGCCGCTGCGACGGCTTCGGCGTCCAGCTTCATATCCGCCAGGATATGCGCCACCGCGACACAGTGCGTAAAATACGGTTCGCCGCTTTTTCGCTGCTGGCCAGCATGGGCTTCTTCTGCGCGGCGGTACGCCCGCTCGACCAGGGTTTGATCATTCGGGGATAGATTCGGGAGGGATTCCAGAAGTGTTTGAAGGTTCATTCCACTCGAGTCAGACTCAACCATTGATGGTAATGTAATCATAAACCTTTGATGTAGGTTTTGAACTAGACAATCATATATTCTGGATTAGAAACCAGATGCGTCAATGAGGACATGTTATAATCAGTTTCCGCAAATTATGCAATGAAAGGGGTGGACGTTGACAGACCTGCTCAGTGTGGAAATAGCGCTGGCTCACATTCTCGACGCCGTAAATCCGCTGCCCAGAGAACCTTTGTCGCTTACTGAAGCGCTCGGTCGTGTCCTGGCCGAAGACATCGTTTCGGACATCAACATCCCCCCATTTGCCAACTCGAGCATGGACGGCTACGCGGTCCGCGCCGCTGATCTTGCCGGCGCCACCCAGCAGGCCCCGGCCCGCTTACAGGTCGTCATGGACATCCCTGCCGGGTCTAGCCCGGATCAAACCCTGATGCCGGGCCAGGCCGCACGCATCATGACCGGCGCACCGATGCCCGAAGGGGCCGACGCGGTCATCCCAGTCGAACAAACCGACACCAACTGGCGTGCTGGCGAAGATATCGCCCTTGCCGACCACGTCAGCATTTATCGTAGCCTGCAGTCCGGTGACTACGTTCGCCCTGCAGGTGAAGACATTCACACCGGCCAGACCGTCCTTCAGGCAGGCACAACCCTGCGCCCGCAAGACCTCGGCGTACTGGCCGCGCTGGGTCAGGCACAGATCACGGTCATCCGGCAGCCGCGCGTGGCGATTGTCAGCACGGGTGATGAACTGGTGGATGTCAGCGAACCACTGGCACCGGGGAAAATCCGTGATACCAACAGCCATACGCTGGCCGGGCTCATCCACAACATCGGCGGCATACCGCTGCGATTACCCATCGCCAGAGACACGCTCGACGCTGTGCGCGGCATGTTCCGCGATGCGCTGGATCAGCAGCCAGACCTCATCATCAGTACGGCAGGCGTTTCGGTCGGCACGTTTGATGTGGTACGCACCGTTTTAAACGAGCTGGGCAAAGTTGAATTCTGGCGCGTGAATGTTCGCCCCGGCAAACCGCTGGCCTTTGGGCAGGTGCAGGGTGTTCCCTTTTTTGGCCTGCCCGGTAATCCGGTGTCGGCGATGGTGACATTCGATATTTTCGTGCGGGCTGCCCTGTTCAAGATGCTGAGCAAGACCGATGACGCCGAAACCGTCATGGCACAAACCAGCGAAGACATCAAGTCCGATGGGCGTCGCAGTTACCTGCGCGTGCAGCTGCATCACGAAAATGGTCAGCTTATCGCCCGCACCACTGGCACACAAAGCTCCGGGGCGCTCATGTCGATGGTGCTGGCGGATGGACTGCTGATTGTACCGGAAGATCAGGTGATGGTCCCGGCAGGCACACAGCTGCCTGTCCGTCTGCTGCGATAGACATCGCGTGACCAAAACAAAACAGCGCCCCGCGTGGTGCAACATCAGTCAACGATGCTGCACGGCGAAGCGCCGTCTGTTTAACCGTAATCCAGTACTATTTCTGCTGGCTGCGTAGTGTCCGAGAGATAATATCGTCCTGCGTATCGGAACTTCTGCGCGCTTTGCGGGCGTTCTTGCCGCTTGCCAATTTATCTGACACGTCCTCGTCCGCATCAGACTGTGCAGCCATCGCCCGGCGCAGGGCCAGTTCCATCGCAGTTGGCATCTCGCCCACGTCTTCATCGTCTTCGTAATCGCTGGCGCTGACAACCGGTTCGGATGTTTTCATGGTCAGGTCAATCTGGCGTTTGCGCTTGTTGACTTTCAGCACACGTGCTTCCACATCCTGGCCGACGCTCACAACATCTGAAGGTGATTTGACGTAATTGTTGGACAGTTCAGAAACGTGCACCATACCAGGGCGCTCTGCCCCAATATCGACAAACACGCCGAAGTTTTCGATGCGCACAACCTTACCGTTGACGGCATCGCCTTCGCTCAGTTCGTCCCATGTCACCGCCGGCGGCTTGCTCATCGACAGCGCGACCCGCCCGGCTTCTTTGTCCACCTTCAGTACAAAAACGTTGATTTCACTATCCACGTCCAAGACATCAGAAACGTTTCGTATGTCCGGCTTATTCAACTGGGAGATGTGCAGAAAGGCGTCTTCACCGATGCCAATATCCACAAATGCACCCGTCAGCTCCAGCCGTGTCACCTTGCCGCGCAGTTCCATTCTTGGCGCCAATTCCTCAATTGAACCGGGTGTCGCAATATCTGCGCTCATGGTACCCGTACTCCTTCATCCTACATAAACGATCAATCGCGTCTGACAGCCAGCAAACCGGGCCAGCCATCAGAATGAGCTACTCACCCGGGGTTGGTGTCAGAGTCACACTTGGGGTGACTTCCAGGTCGCCTTCCACATAGGTGGCAAACGTCTGATAACCTTCCCATGCATGTAATTCTGTCGTATCCAGCAGCAGCTGCATATCTTCCGGCACAAAATAGAGTACACCGATAATTTCGCTGGATTCACTCAGCGCACCGGTTTCCGGACCTTCAACAAAAACATAGACGACCATCGGAATATCCGGATACACCAGGCTCATAATGGCCTGATCCTGCGTAAATTCCTGCCCGGCCAGATAGGTCGGCTCACCATGCGCATCAATCACTTCGCCCAGCGTCATCTCCGGTGCGGTGCGCAAGAAGGTCAGGCGTACAACCTCGCCATCTTCGGACAGCACCTGACAGCAAACAGCACCATTCTCGCCATCCTGCCAGGCGACCTGAATGCGTTCACTATCATCTTCAGCGGTCTGGGTTTGAACATTGGTAAAGTCGGGGTCGTCTTCGATAATCGTCAGGGCATCGCTCCACAGGGTTTCGCCAGGGGTAATGCCACGAAAACAGGGGGCCGTGCACGGTTCACCACTTACCAGGCTGGTATCGTGGAGCAAGGTGTCGTCACGGAGAACAGGGGCCGGCGCACACGCAGCCACAAGCGCCATCAGCAAGAAAGCAAGAAATAATAACGGACGCGTCTTCATAAACGAAAGCACATACTCGTGTTTTTTGACACGAGATGCACCCTTCTCCTTTCTGGCCCCAAAAGTGAAGTAGACAAACGGGCGTTTTGAACAGGAACGCCCAAACCTGATTGGTGGTTTTTGTACAAATTTCTCAGGGGCATTAAGGCAATTGTAGCGCGTTTTGCCGTTAGTTCAACCGTGAGAATGCCAGATCATAAGCCCCTGTTGTGCCGCCAAATTGCATTCCGAAATGCGTGGCGATAATTGTGTATTCGCCGTCTTCGGGCAGCGTAAATTCACTGATCAGTGAATCCGTACTCTCGCCCACAACCGCATCATCATTATCCGCAATCTGGAAGCCATTCGGGTCCAGCAGGAACAGAACCGTATCCAGCCGTCCAGCAGTCGCCACCATACTGATGGTTACCACGTCACCCACTTCACCCTCGAAGGTGTACAGGTCAAACTTGTCGTCGTTCGTGATATTGTCGTTGACCGTCTGACCGCTGACAATCACCTGGGCATTCGCCAGTTCGGTGCCCAAATCCAGCGTTGATGAATCCAGCGTTTGCGTACCACCCTGCTGACGTGTCCCGATAAACCCGCCTTCGCTGGCCTGCACCTGACCATCCACACCAACCACAAAACTCGTCAGATACACTTCGTTCGTCGTCGGCTGTGCGGTCTGCGTCAGGACGGGCGACCCATCAACCAGGACGTTCAGCGCAAAATTGACCGGGCGCGTGTCGTTACAGGGATTCTGATACCAGACCTCGACCTCGTACAGACCCGCCACCAGCAGGCCTTCGGGCCAGTAAACATAGGAAACCGGGCTGGTCTGCGAGATATTGCAGTTGACATTGCCCGCCGCAGCCAGACGACCACCGCTGGGTACGGTTGGCGTGTCGTCAAAAACCGAGTCACCGCGCGGGTCGCGTACCAGCAGCTGGAGATCAGCATTCGTATTCCACTGCAAGGCAATTTCAACGTCGCCACGAGGCAGACCCAGTTCCAACACTTCCGTTGGCAGATCACCGGTTGGGCCAGTGAGCAGAATGGTGTAGTTGCCCTCTGTACCGCCAATTTCCTTACCATAGCGCGTGGCCACGATCGTGTACGTACCAGCTGACAGCAAGCGATAATTGAGAATCGCGGAGTCCGTCACACCGTCCGCCCGATCATCATTGGCGATCACATTCCCGGCGGTATCAATCAGCTGAACCAGCGTATCCAGGCTGCCGGTGGTGGCGCTCATGTCGATCGAAATGAGTTCGTTGGCTTGCCCTTCAAAGCTGTAGGCATCGTAAAACAGATCGTTCGTGATCAAGCCGGTGATGGCCACGTCGCGTGTGATCGGCTGTGCATCGACAGTCAGGGTCGCAAGCGGCGCTGGCAGGCTGTTGATGTCGGCATCATTGTAAAGGCCGCTTGCACCCGCCGTCAGGGAACCATCTGCCCCGACAATCACGCTGCTGAGGAAGGTTTCACCGGGCAGCATATTGCCCTGAATCGAATCCACAATTTCATCATCAAGCTGAACCGTCACCGTAAAATTGGCGGGGTCGGTAGTCGGGCAATCCTCAAGCGGCTGGTAGTAAACCAGCAGTTCATAGCTGCCAGTCGGCAACGCACCCGCAGGCCACACGACCTGTTCCGTCGGCGACTCAGCCGTGCGCGTATCACATACGCTGTTGACATTCACTCCAAACTGACCGCCACTGGGCACCGTTGGGGTATCAAAGTACACGCTGCCGCCAACCGGGTCACGCACTTCCAGATCAAGGTTCGCCAGTGATCCCCATTCCAGGGCGATCTGGAGGCCATTGACGGTCAGAATCTGGCCCGGCTCAAAAACCTCCGGCGTGGCGGTGGCCGCAACGGTCGGCTCGGTGGTTGGTTCGACAGTCGGTTCAACTGCCGTGGTCGCCTCCGGGGCGGGTGTTCCTTCGACCAGTTCAAAATCCAGGTCGAACATGCTGCCCGCAGGCAAAGTCACCCCCAGCGCCGAAAGCACGGTGACAAAGTATGTATCTGTTTCTGGCAAAACAACATTTTCCAGCGTGGTCGCGCCATTGGTTTCGAAACCCTGCGCCACCGTTTCGCCGGTTGAATCAGTCAGGAGCAAGGCCAGGCCCAATCCGGTTGCGCTGCTGGCATTTAAAGTTACAACATCATCGGCATTACCATCAAATGTGTAAACCTGAGCCACATTATCAGAGTCCAGGGTGCCTGTTACCGTAACACCGGGTTCAAGGATACGGGCATCCTGCGCCAATACCAATGGAGCGTACAACACAGCGATCAGCGGCACAATCAGCCGCATCAGATAGCGATTCGAACGTCCGAGCATGGACAAGATCCTCCTTTATCAGGACGAATTTCCGCTGGCACTAGTGTAGCTGAAGGGCAGCTTCAACGCCATTGGCTTTTCCGACGACTGCCCAACGCTACGATTCTGTATCATCCTCGACAGGCAGCGGGGTTGCCGGGCGTTCTGGTTCGATTTCGATAAAGCTGGTCGTTCCTTCGAGGACATCCACGAACTTGGAAGCGCGTTCGCCGTTGATGTTCACAATCACTTCGTATCGTCCAACCGGCACATCGCCCACCACAAAATTCTCACCCCAAACCGGGTCGTGATTCACGTCCAGTTCGTTATCGAGCAGTACATAGGTGCTGGTCGTATCATGGACCAGTCCTGTGCCCCAGTTCCGAATGGTTACATCCACATCGTTCGCCAGGTTGCCAGTGCCATCCGTCACACGGCCCGCGATGACCCCATGCCCGACATACGGCACCATCCACAACACGGGGTTATAGGTGTCGCCATAATGGCAGCCATCCAGCCGGATTTCAAAGTGAACGTGCGGCCCGCTCACCTGCCCGGTTTCACCGACCAGCCCAATGACATCGCCCGCCTGCACATAACTCCCCTGTTGAATCAGGATGGCCGACAGGTGAGCGTAGAGTGTGTAAAGCGGCTGGCTGCGATAACCAAAATCATGCTCGATCAGGACCACATTGCCATAGCTGGGCGAACTCTGGAAAGCACAGCCAGTCACCCGCAGCCCTTCCGCAGCCCAGATCACCCGGCCCGAACCCGCGGACCGTACCGGCTGACCCACCGGATTCGGCATATCAATGCCATGATGGATGCGCCACGGGCTTTCCTGCTGCGGGCCATCCGACCCGTAAGGGTAGTAAAACAGACCGGCGTTATTGGCATTGGAATCAACAGGACGCTGGAACCAGTAATGATCGCGTCCCAATGGATCACGCGATAGAGGCGGCACCAGCGGTGGCGGATTCCACTCGTTCGGCGCACGTGTGACCACCTGCACCGTGACAGGCGGCGCAGAAGCCACCAGTGCCACAGTCGGCGGCGGTGGGGTTGGGGTCACAGCGGCATTGAATGGCGTAATCGTGGGCCGGTTTTCGCCACCGGCTTCCAGCGCAGATAATGGGACGAGGTTGCTGTCACTGCGCGTGGGCAACGTGGGGGGCGCAAACTGCTCTGTGGGAATGGCAATCGTGGGCAGCGCCGTGCTGTTGGCGCCAAAGCCTTCGCGCAGGATATTCTGCCATGCGTTCGGGTCGTCCGTCGGTACCGCCTGCGTCGGAATAACGGGCTGCCCCTCCGTGATCGGGGGGCTGTTGACCAGCAGCACTGCCGCAAAACCGCCAGCCACCAGTACCAAAAGCAACAGGGCCGGAATGCGCTGCATCAGGCGCCGTCCTCACCCGGACCCGCATCTGTCGGTGGTGGTGGCAGCAGCGGCGCGAACTCGGCAGGCTCGGCTACCGTAACCGTCGGCAGAGCGACAGGCTGCTCGACAACCGGCGTTTCTTCCACGACGGCTTCCGCCTGTGCCGGAACCGCGGTCGGCGCAAAGCCACCTAACTGCCCCAACGTGTATAACTCGCGCATGGCGTCAAACCATGTCAGGCCTTCGGGTTTGGTATACACCCAGTAATTGGTTGCATTGAAGTTGGCCCGCCAGTCCGTACCCGCCGGGATAGGTCCCCAGCCATAATCAGAGGCAAGCTGCGTAAAATCGACATAGTAGCCGGAAGGCACTTCAGCTCGCAGCCGACCGCCCTGGTTATACGCTTCGACATCGCCCTGGTTGCGGCTGAGAAAATCCCAGGGCATGTGGCGCAGCGGTTCGCCGAGTTCGCCGTTCTGCGCGTCATCGGCCACCCGCACAAAAACGCGCCAGTAGGTGTTGACGTCGATGTCTTCGCGCACAATCTCGATGGGCGACGGAAAACCAGCTATCGCATTGCGGTTGATCGCAAAAGCGCGCCCGGTCATGTGCCAGTTACGGCGTGGTTCGCCCGGTTGTGGTAAACGGTCAATCGGCCAGAACGCGTCTTCCAGCTGGCCCAGAAAATCAAACCCGATACGGTCGTTGGCTTCAACCCGCAGCGCGTTGAACGAATCGTTCACCTGATCGCTGAGCGCCGCCACGGGTGCCTCCACATCGATGAGCAGATTCAGGTCGTAGGGCGGGTCATCGCCGGTTTCCTGCACCTGCTCGACAAACAGCGGTTCCACAACCGCCGGGCCAAGTCCGCCGCTGTTGACCAGACTGGCGGGCAGCGGCACGGATGTCCAGTTCGGCCCGGTCGTGCCTTTGGGCACCGGAATAACCGTCGTCGCAAAGCCGGTTTCGGCAAACGGCATGGCGATCAATTGGGTGCTGTCAAACGAATCAACCGCAGCGATCAGGCTGCTGCCATCCGGCGACCATGTCGGGCTGTGACCTCGCCCCAGCACCTGCGCCACCGCGTTGGGGTCGTTCACGGGCTTTACGAAGACTTTGTCGACGCCCTCGTCCAGCGCGCTGTAGGCCAGCAAACTACCATCTGGCGACCACATCGGGTGATCTTCAAACCGGGATGGCGTGTTGGTAATGTTGACCGAAGCCGCATCACGCGGGTCGTCAAGCGAGAAGGTATAAATATCCTGATTGCCATCGCGCCAGGACACAAAAGCGATCCGGCGGCCATCCGGCGACCACACCGGCGAAAAATCGGGCGCAGGATGATCGGTCAGGCGTTCCACCTGCGAACCATCCACCCGCATAATATAAACATCCAGATTGTTGCCCTGATAACTTTCATAGACCAGCCACTGTCCATCCGGGCTCCATTGTGGCGCGCCCTGGAAAGACAGATCAAACGTCATGCGCGTGGTGTCGCCACTCTGGACGTTGTAAATGTAGATTTCCCAGTTACCGTCCTGGCGCGAGGCATAGGCCAACCGGCGACCATCCGGCGACCACACACCATCGCGTTCGTCCCGCGGGCTGTTGGTCAACCGAATTGGGGTGCGATCACCCACATTGATAGCCCAGATGTCCGTCTGGCCCTGTTCGCGCACGGTGTAGGCCAGGCTGCCCCGCGCATCCAGAATCGGCGGCAGCGGGGTTGCGGTGGGTACCATCGTCGCCAGCAGCGGAACCGACGTTGAGGGCTGCTGGGTCGCGGAGAACAGATCACCCCCGGCCACCGTGACACCCTGATTACGTCCCGTCGTTCGGGTTGGGTTGGTGGCCCACAGCACAACGCCGATCAGAACGACCAGCAGCACCACCGTCATTCCACTGAGCAAGCGGTTGCGCTGAACCAGCGGGTCCTCTGCCAGTCCGGTTTCCAGTTCTGCCCGTGCCGCCCGCCGGGCCATAGCCGTACCCGCCGCGCCGCCAGCCACCCGAGCACCACCCCCGACCAGCCGAAACACGAGCATGACGATACTGCCGATAGCCGTCAGCACCAGGCGGATAACCCGCCAGATCAGGCCAACAATGCTGCGAATAACAAACCATATCGCGCCCACAACAAGCGCGATGAGCGCGAATATACCGCCCAGCACGCGGCCAATGCCAGACGACACAACCCTGGCGCCAGCCTGCAAGCTGCTGCCCAGCACAATGCCCATTTTAACGATGACGATGCCGGTTTTGTCGGTAACACGATAGGCGCGTAGCAACATGCAACGATTATCCGCTAGACACTTAAAAGACGTGAGTGAATTGTACTGGCAAATCCGAAGGGTAGCAAAGTGAGAAAAAGTGAGAAAAATTGACCGGAGTTGCAATCTGGTGTAATTTATTCACTATCCATACAAAGTAATACTATATAAGGGAGTTGGGGAAGAATGCCGTTCAGCCGTCCTGCCATAATGCTTGTCATTCTGATTTCCCTGCTGTTACCGCTGTCTGCGTCAGCAGAGGAAACCATACATATCGTCCAGCCCGGCGAAACGCTCTACCGCATCAGCACCAACTACGGCGTCAGCATGGATGTAATCGCTCAGGCCAACAACATCAGCAATCGGGAGCGTATCTTTGCAGGCACGCAGCTGGTGATTCCTGATCTCAGTGAAGCCGTCGAAAACCCTCTCATTGCGGCCGAGCCGGAACATCACGTCGTCCAGCCTGGCGAGACCCTCGCAAGCATCGCCAACCGGTACGGGCTGACGGTGCAGCAGATTGCGCAGATCAACAATATCTCGAACCCGAACAACATTCAGCGCGGGCAAACCCTGACCGTATTTACGTCATCCGAAAACACGACCACATCCGGTTCGGCTGGTAATGCCCCCTTCGAAGTGCCGCTGGGTGTCGGTACGCCCTATGTCGTCCAACCGGGCGAACATCTGGCAGAAATTGCGCAGCGCTTTGGTGTTACCTGGCCCGCCATCGTGCAGGCCAATAAGATTACGGACCCCAATCTGGTCGAAGCCGGGCAGGTCATCATCATCCCGGATGCCCGCACCGTTACCGACCTCGGTATCATCACACCGATGGAACTGGCGCCGAATGCCCCTGCCGCTGCGGTATCGGTCGGCAAGGAAATCATCGTCGACCTGAGCGACTCCCGTATCTACGCCTACGAAGATGGCCGGCTGGTACGGACGGTACTGGGTTCCATGGGGCTGCCCGCGACACCCACCGTCAAAGGTAACTTCAAGGTACAGCGCAAATACCCCTCGCAGTTGATGAGTGGCCCCGGCTACTACCTGCCCAATGTCCAGTGGATTATGTACTTCTACGCGGGCTACGCCATTCACGGCGCCTACTGGCACAATAACTTCGGCCAGCCCATGAGTCACGGCTGCGTCAACCTGCCGAATGAAGAAGCCCTGTGGTTTTACGAATGGGCCTCGGTTGGCACACCGGTACTGGTCCAGGCCTGATCCAACAGGAAATCAAGTTCTATTTACACCGAGGGTCTATCCATTATGGATAGGCCCTTTTGGTTTGTACACAAGCCTGCAAAAATATTGTACAATCGCGCACGATTACACAATTCAACGATGCGCAGGCTATTCGCCTGTATTCCGAAACAGACAGGAGCAAGGATGAAGGAGCTTTCCCGACTACTCGGCAGCGTGCCCGGCTCGGTCACGATGGCCGTGAACGACAAGGCCAAAGCCTTACAGGCCGCTGGCAAGGACGTGATCGCCCTGGCCGGTGGCGACCCGGACTTCGACACGCCAGAGCACATTATTCAGGCGGCGTTCGCAGCCATCGAAGACGGGGCCACCCATTACCCGCCCACCAAAGGCACCCCCGCCGCACTGGAAGCCATCGCCAATAAGACAGCCCGCGAAAACGGCATTCAGGTTGACGCCAAAACCCAGATTCTGATTACACCGGGTGCAAAATGGGCGATCTATCTCGCGCTGGCCGCCATCACCAATCCGGGTGATGAGATTATCTATCTGGAACCGGTGTGGGTATCTTACCCGCCCATGATTACGCTGGCAGGCGGCACACCTGTCCCGGTCAGCCTGTCCCCGGCGGATAACTTCACCGTCACCGCCGAGCAACTGCGGGCGCATGTCACCCCCAACACAAAAGCCATTATGGTCAACTCGCCCTGCAACCCGACCGGTCGCGTTCTGACCGAAGCTGAAGTTCAGGCGGTTGTCGAAGTTGCCACTGAGAATGATCTGTTTGTCATTGCAGACGAGATTTACGAACACCTGATTTTTGATGGTCGCAGCAACATTTCCATTGCGTCCCTGCCCGGCATGGCAGAACGTACCATCACGGTCAACGGCTTGTCCAAAGCCTATGCCATGACTGGCTGGCGGCTGGGCTGGCTGGTTGCATCACCGGATATTATCAAACTGGCCGGTAAACTGAGCAGCCAGACGGTTTCGTCGGCGGCGACCTTCACAATGGCCGCGACCGCTGCTGCGCTGAACGGCCCGCAGGATTGTGTGGCCGACATGCGGGACGCCTATCAGAAGCGCCGCGACTTCATGGTGAAAGCTCTCAACGAAATCGAAGGCGTTCACTGCCGCAGCATCGAAGGCGCGTTCTACCTGTTCCCCAGCTTCCCCGGCAGCAGCAAGAACAGCCTGGAACTGGCCGATGCGCTGCTGGACAAAGCCGGTATCGCCGGTACACCGGGCATTGGGTTCGGTGCCGCTGGTGAAGGTCATGTCCGCTTCTCCATTGCGACAGCGATGTCCGACCTGGAAAAAGCGGTCGAACGTCTGGCGAAAGTCGCCCACGAACTCTAGTGGATTCAAAAGGGGCTTGCGTCGGTGCAGGCCCCTTCTTGTTCATCACATTGATGGCGTAAACGCCATTTCAGGCAGGTTCACCCACCAGCCCCAGCAGTTCCGCCGCTTCTTTCATCGCTTCCAGCACCAGCGTAATATGCTCATCCAGCGGCACCTCCAGCGTTTCTGCGGCGTGTTCGATCTCGGCACGATTCACCGGGGCCGCAAATGTTTTGTCTTTCCACTTCTTCTTGATCGACTTCAGCTTGACATCGAGGATGCTTTTCGAGGGACGCACCAGCGCCACCGCGATAATAAACCCGGTCAGCTCATCAACCGCCACCAGCGTTTTTTGCATCGGCGTTTCCGGTTTCACGCCGGTAATTTCTTCAGCGTGGGCCAGTATGCCGGTGATAATTTCTTCGGATACACCACGTTCGCGCAGAATTCTCGACCCGACGATGGGGTGCCCTTCCACGCTTACATCCGGGTTCTGTTCATAATCGAAGTCATGCAGCAGGCCGGTAATTCCCCACAATTCCGGGTCGGCATCAAACCGCGTGGCATAGGCCCGCATCGCCGCCTCGACAGCCAGCATGTGCCGCAGCAGCGACTCGCTCTCGGTGTATTCCGTTACAATGTCCCACGCCTGTTCACGACTGATCAAAACTAACCTCCCTGCTCAAAAACAGACACACTGATCTCCATCGGGTCCCCAATCAGAATCTGCCCCGGTGTACGCAGTTCCCATGTACCGCTACGTTCGCCGCCAGTAGATGGGGTGCGACCACTGAATATCAATGTAACTTCATCACCCGGATTCACGCGTTCGCGAATAAAGGTGCGTTCAGCGTCAAAATCCTCACCGCTGACCCAGACCAGCGATGTATTGCGTTCCCACGCGCAATCACCGGTGTTCAGCAGCGTAATCTCGCGCACATAATCGCGGTTGGCCGCAAAGAAGTCACCATCGGCAGGCTGCTGCTCGATGATGGCGTAATCAAAATCACACGCCGCCACCGTCGCGGTCTGAAATTCAAATACCTGTGTGGCAAACAGCAGTGTCCGCGTGATGTCTGGCGTTGGCGGCAGCGGTGTGTTGGTAATCGTCGGAGTCGCCGTCGCGGTTGGGGTGTCGCTTGGCGTGTAGGTCGCGGTCGGCGTTTCGGTCGCCGTGGGGGTATCCGTCGCGGTCGCCGTGTTGGTCGGCGTATCCGTTGGTGTGTTGGTCGGCGTATCCGACGGCGTATACGTCGCGGTCGGTGTTTCGGTCGCGGTCGGTGTATCCGACGGGGTATATGTCGATGTTGGCGTCTCCGTCGCGGTCGCCGTTGGTGTGAGCGTATTGGTCGGTGTATCGGATGGTGTATAAGTCGGGGTCGGACTCGCCAGCGCGGCAATCAATGGCGGAAACGAGCCATTGTTCAGCCCGATAAAGTAACCCGCAATAATAATAATCGCGCCTGCGATGCCGCCCATCAGCCAGGTCGACCGTCGGCTTTCTCGGCGTGGCAGCGTATCACGGATAATCGCCCCCTCAGCAGGCTGCAATCCGGGGTTCGTATCCAGTTCGGTCAGGCTTAGCTGTGGATTGACCGGGACAAGGTCAACAACTTCAATGGGTTCGCCCCGTTCCAGGCGTTCCAGATCAGCAATCAGATCACTGGCATTCTGATAGCGATCATCCGGGTCTTTTGCCATCAGCTTGGTGATGACTTTATCCAGTGCTTCCGGCATTTCCGCGTGCATATCGCGCACAGACGGAATAGGCGAATTGAGATGTTTGAGGATGATCGCCAGCGGTGCCTCTGCCTCGTAAGGCAGCTCCCCCGTCAGCAGTTGATACAGAATCACCCCCAGCGAATACAGATCGGATCGTTCATCACCCGCTTCGCCCAGACCTTGTTCGGGGGCCATATAGGCTGGCGTGCCCACCATGCCCCCACTGGCTGTAAATTGCGCACCGGTCACGATCTTGGCGATACCAAAGTCCGTCAGCACCACCCGATCATCCCGGTCAAACATGAGGTTGGCCGGTTTGACATCGCGATGAATCATGCTGTGGCTGTGGGCATACGCCAGTGCCCCTGCCGCCTCGCGGATAATGCGAACGGCCTCCTCATAGGGCAGCATCCGGCCTTCCTGGGCCATGCTGAAAAGTCTGTCTTTCAGCGTCTGCCCGTCGATCAGTTCCATGACCATGTAATAACTTTCACCCTCCGGGTCAAAGTCAAAGTCATAAACCTGAACGATATGGGGATGCTTGAGGCGGGCGACATTCTGCGCTTCCCGGTGGAATCGGTCCTTAAATTCCGGGTCATCGGCCAGAAAGGCGTGAAGAACCTTGATCGCCACGTAACGATCAAGAGTCGCATGGTAGCCACGGTAGACTTCTGCCATACCGCCACGGCCCAGGCGTTCAATGATCTGGAATTTGCCTAACTTTCGTTCACTCACGGGTAGCGCAAATGCCTTAAGATGAGATGCGTGATCCAGTTGGCGCACATTTGAGAAGCATACTGGCAAGTATACTGCATATCAATGCTGCGCTCAATAAACACCAGATCACGCAAAATTTACAAAGGTCGGGGCAACTGGTAGACCCCGGAAAACTGATTATTCCGCAATACCACCTTCGGTCATGGCCCGTGCGTCCAGGGCCTTGTCAGCTTCCTCGGCAGTCAGATAGCCGAGTTCCACCACAATTTCCCGAATACTGCGATTCTCCGCCAGTGCCTTCTTGGCCACCTCGGCCCCCTTCAGGTAACCAATCAGAGGGTTGAGGGCGGTGACCAGAATCGGATTTTTCGCCAGCCACGATTCCGCCTTTTCCTGATTAATGATCAGACCAACCAGGCACTTGTCAGTAAAGGCCTTGACCGAGCCAATCATGACATGAATCATCTCATTCAGGTTGTGCGAGATGATCGGCATCATCACATTCAATTCAAGCTGCCCGGCCTGCGCGCTCATCATCACGGTCAGGTCGTTGCCCATAATGTGGAACATCGCCATATTCAGCATTTCGGCCAGCACCGGATTCACCTTGCCCGGCATAATGGACGACCCCGGTTGAACCGGCGGGCAGGTAATCTCCGCCAAGCCCGTGGTGGGGCCACTGGAAAGCAGCCGGATGTCGTTGGCAATGCGGGTGAAATCCTGAGCGGTGGTGCGCAGCGCGCTGGAAAAGAAGGTCGCATCCTGCATCGACTGCATGGATTCAAACAGATTATCTGATTCGTAAACCTTTATACCGGTCAGTTCCGTAATTTTGGTGATCATGCGGGCGTGGTATTCCGGGTGCGCGTTCAGGCCGGTGCCATTGGCCGTACCGCCGATACCCAGCCGCCGCAGACCTTCCGCAGCCATCTTGATCTTTTCAATATCACGCTCGATAGCTTTGGCGTATGCGCCAAATTCCTGCCCCATCCGGATCGGCACGGCGTCCTGCAAATGTGTGCGGCCACTCTTGACCACATCGTCAGCTTCTTTGGCCTTTGCAGAGAACGCGTCTGCACACTGCTGAAGGGTGTCGACCAGTTCATCAAGCCGCCACAGCACCCCCAGCCGAATCGCGGTCGGGATGGTATCGTTCGTGCTCTGCGCCATATTCACATGATCGTTGGGGTTCACCGGCTTATCCTTGGCATCGAGCGCATAACCAAGAATCTCGTTGGCCCGGTTGGCGATCACTTCATTGACATTCATGTTGTGGCTGGTGCCCGCGCCAGCCTGAAACGGGTCGACGACAAACTGATCGTTGAATTTACCCGAAATCACCTCGTCACCGGCCTGAATAATAGCGTCGGCAACCCGCGCTTCCAGCAATCCCAGATCCTTGTGAACTGCCGCCGCGCTGCGCTTGATAACGGCCATACTCCATACAAACGCCGGGTACGGGCGCATCCCGCTAACCGGAAAATTCTCGACGGCACGCTGGGTCTGTGCGGCGTAATACGCCGTCGCGGGTACCTTCACCTCGCCCAGCGAATCTTTTTCGACGCGATACTCCGTCATTACTTGGTCTCCTCAATCAGGCGTAGCATATCGCAGGTATTTTACATACGCCTATCAAAAGCAAAAAGGCGCTACGATTGTAACGCCTTTTGATAATTTGTGAAACGTGAAACGAAGTCTGGTCAGTCGCTATTTGGCAGCGGCATACTGCTTGGAGACTTCGGCCCAGTTGACCACATTCCAGAACGCCTTGATGTAATCCGGGCGGCGATTCTGGTAGTTGAGGTAGTAGGCATGCTCCCAGACATCCAGCCCCAGAATGGGTGTGTCACCATCCATCAGCGGGGAGTCCTGGTTGGCGGTCGAGTACACATCAACAGACCCGTCACCCTTCACGACCAGCCAGGCCCAGCCAGAGCCAAAACGGGTCGACGCGGCGGTGCCGAATTTTTCCTTGAAGCTGTCGAGGCTGCCAAACTTCGATTCGATCGCGCTTTTCAGGTCAGCGCTAATGTCCGATTCGCTGCTGCCGGGCGCAATCACTTTCCAGAACAGGCTGTGATTGGCGAACCCGCCACCATTGTTACGGACAGCAGTGCGGATGTCTTCCGGGATGCTGTTGATCGAACCCAGCAGTTCTTCAATCGACTTGCTTTCAAGTTCAGGATGTTTCTCGATAGCGGCGTTCAGGTTAGAAGTATAGGAGCCGTGATGCTTGTCGTGATGAATTTCCATCGTCTTCGCATCAATGTTCGGCTCGAGAGCATTATTCGGATAGCCAAGATCAGGCAGTTGAAAAGCCATGTTTGTTTCCTCCTGCAATTAGGTTGGGAATTAAATACACGAACATCAAATATATTATCACATTCCCCGGCACGTTGCGACCAAACTGTCCTTTTGTACAGCACCAAAATAGTCCGTCTCACCCGTAATTTCAGCAATCAAGTGCGAATTTGTTTAACGTTCGGTCAAGCAGGACTGTAATGGACTTTGACCACACCAGCAACTGGTGATAGCATGAACACAGTTCATCGCAAAGCCCATTGGAATGACGGACGCCCAAACGCTCGACACATCTGCATCCACACCGTGGCAGACTTACGCGATACTCGCCGTAGGTCTGGCTGCTGTTTCGCTGTCCGCCATTTTTATCCGGCTGGCACAGGATGAAGGTATTTCTTCACTGGTCATTGCCGCTTCGAGACTGCTGCTGGCCACCTTGATTCTGACCCCGATGGCGCTGCGCAAGTATCGCTCCCATCTGCAATCGCTGACGCGGCGCGACCTGCTGCTGGTCAGCATCTCCGGCCTGTTTCTGGCCCTGCATTTCATTTTGTGGATTACGTCGCTGGAGCTGACCAGCGTACTCATCAGTGTGGTGCTGGTGACCACATCGCCGTTATGGGCAGCCCTGCTGGAATCGCTTTTCCTGAAAGCACGAATCACACGACTGGTGGCCCTCGGCCTCGCGTTCGCAGTTACCGGCGGCATTCTGATAGGTCTGCCGGGTGAAAACAACCTGATCTCGTTGGGCAGCAACCCGCTGCTGGGCAGCCTGTTCGCCCTGGGGGGTGCAATCGCGGTGGCGGTGTATCTGGTCGTCGGGCGCAGTGTGCGGCCCAAGCTGCCCCTCATTCCCTACATCTGGCTCGTCTATGGCATTGCCGCCATCTTTGCGCTGCTGGCCGTTGCTATATCCGGCGCACAGGTCACAGGGCACAGCACCAACGGCTACCTGCTGCTCCTGGCGGTCGCGCTCTTTCCGCAGTTAATCGGCCACTCGTCATTTAACTACGCCCTCAAACATTTATCAGCGACCTATGTTGGCGTTGCCAGCCAGCTCGAACCTGTCAGCAGTGCCATTCTTGCGGTCATTGTCTTTCAGGAGCTGCCCACCAGCCTGCAACTGGCCGGTAGTTCCGTCATCCTCGCAGGCGTCGTTCTGGCAACTATCGGTCAATCACGGTCCTGATCGCGACACTATCAAGGAGCTTCATGGTCAACGCAGTTGCATCAACAACAACAACGAACTGGTGGGTCTACGCCGTTTATGGCTTCGGAATCCTGGCTGGTTCGACCGGCCCCATCTTTCTGCGCCTCGCACTGGCAGAGGGGGTTCCCACGCCCGTGATTACCGTTTGTCGACTGATGGTGGCCTGCCTGCTGCTGACACCACTGACGCTTAACCGGTATCAGGCTGAACTCCGCCGCCTCAGCAAGCGCGACGTCATCATCGGCATCATCGCGGGCATACTTTTTGCAGCCCAGATGATCCTGATGTTTGAAGCTTATGTCTTTACCAGCGTACTGATCGCGGGTGTGCTAATCGGGTCAATTCCGTTGTGGACCCTGCTGATGGAACGCTTCATCCTGCACGCGCATTTTAATCGTATGGTCTGGATCGGACTGGGACTGGCACTGGTTGGCGGCGCGCTCATCGGGCTGGCTGGCATCGACAGCACGAATGTCGTCAGTACCGGGCTGTTGCTGGGTGGATCGCTGGCGCTGGCTGCTGCGTTGATGGGTTCACTTTACCTGATTCTGGGGCGCACGGTACGCAACCACATGTCCCTGATCCCGTTTCTGTGGTTGATCTTCACCAGCGGTGCCGTCACGTCCCTGGTGCTGCTGTTGGTGTCAGACTACGATTTGACCGGCTATACATCGGAAGGCTACTTCTGGGTTTTGATGATCGCCATCTTCCCCCAGATTATCGCGCATGGTTCATTCAATTACCTGCTGGCCCACTTCTCCGCAACGGTGGTCAGCATCTCCAGCCAGATCATCACGGTTATCAGTGCAGTGGGCGCGTTCTTCATCTTTGCCGAGCTGCCCGGCCCCCTGCAATTCATTGGCAGCGCCATCATCATCGTGGGTGTCACCCTCACGTTGATCGGCCAGAGTCGACACTAAAGGACATTGCGTGACAAACCCGGAGATCGCCAAGCCGATACCTGCTTCTTCAAGGCCGTTGTTTCCATTTTTGATACTGGCATTGGGGTTGATCAGCGCGACCTTCTCGGTCATTTTCATGCGCATGGCGCTCGATACAGGCATCGCATCACCCGTCATCGTCGCCGTCCGTATGCTGCTGGCAGTCGTGATTTTCACGCCGTTTGTCCTGCGTAATCACCCACAAACGATTCGTGGTTTGCGCAAGCGAGACTGGCTGCTGTTGCCCATTGCCGGGCTGATGTTCGCCGCTGACCTGGTGCTGTTTTCCGAAGCCGTCAAACATACCAGCATCCTGATCGTCACCGTTATAGGCGGCCTCGCCCCCTTGTGGACCGCTTTGCTGGAGCGTTTTGTCCTCAGAACACCATTACACCGGCTGGTTTATATCGGCCTGCTGCTGGCGATTGTTGGTGGCGTAATGATCGCCCTGGCAGGCAGCGGCAACAGTTCCGGCATGGGGCCAAACCCCTTGCTCGGTATCACGCTGGCGCTGGGCAGCGGCGCATCATCAGCCTGCTACCTGACCGTTGCCCGATCATTACGCCCGCGTATCCCCTTGTTGCCGTACATCTGGCTCATATTCGGGATTGCACTTGTCGTGGTCCTGCTGGTTGCTTCCGGGACGGGAGCGGTATTTACCGGGCATGCCGCCGAAGGTTATCTGTGGGTGCTGATGACGACCATCGCCGGGCAGATGATCGCTCACCCAGCCATTAACTTTGCGGTGGGCTTCATTTCACCGACCTTTATCAGCATCTCCGGGCAGTCCATCACCGTGATGGGAACCATACTGGCATTTTTCATCTTTCAGGAAGTACCGGGCATTGGCGAAGTGCTGGGCAGTATCATCATCCTGCTGGGTGTCATCTTTGCGATCACAGGACAGAATGAGTTTAGAAAATCATGATATTAAGCAAAACCACCGGCGCACTCAAAGCCCAGACTCAAACCAAAGCGTGGCCATATGTCATCATTTTTGTCGGCCTGTTAATCGGGGCCGCTGGGCCGATCTTTATCCGGCTGGCACAAAGCGAGGGTATTCCATCACTGGTTGTGACGGCTATCCGCCAGGTGTTGGCCGTCATACTTCTCACGCCGTTTATCCTCAGCAACTACCGGCATGAACTGCGACACCTCGCCGCGCGCGACCTGCTCTTCGCTGCCCTGACCGGTGTTGTACTGGCGCTGCGATTCGTGTTGTTGTTCGAGGCATTTAACAACACCAGTGTGCTGATAGCAGGCGTGCTGAACGGCTCCGGCCCGTTGTGGGTCGCGCTGACAGAAATCCTGTTTTTGAAAACCACCTTTGACCGTAAATTCTGGCTGGGGCTGATACTGGCGTTGGCAGGTGGTGCCATCATTGGGCTTGCCGGTTTCGACGGTGGCAGTTCACTCGGTAACAATCCAACCCTGGGGGTTTTGTATGCGCTTGGCAGCGCCTTGCTGTCTGCGTTTTACCTGAATGTGGGCCGCTCGGTGCGGGCACGAGTGTCTTTCTGGCCCTACCTGTGGCTGATCTTCCTGTTTGCAGGCATTGCATCGCTGGTTGCGGTGTTCGCCGCCGGGCAGTCACTCACAGGTTATAGCCCACAAGGCTATGTGTGGCTGGTCATCCTCACCATTACCGCGCAGCTTGTTGGACATGGCTCGATGAATTATGCCCTGGCCTATGTTGCGGCGACCTTTGTCAGCATCAGCGCACAGATGGGCAATGTCATCAGCGCCACGCTGGCATTTCTGTTTTTTGCCGAGCTGCCCGGCCCGCTGCAATTTCTGGGCAGCGTCGTCATTATTGCGGGCGTCATTTTTTCAATAGTGGGGAAATCCCAGTCGAAAGTCATCGATCAGAAGCCTGATCAAGAAGTTACTGGCCCGCGCGCAGGTTGAACCCCAGATAGGAAGCCGGCCCCGGCCAGATGTTGAACTGGGGCACATCCTCCGGCAGCATGACAGGTTGCAGCAGCGTTGCCAGCGATCCATCTTCAGCCATTTCCTGAAGGGTATATTCCACCAGCAGCCAGAAATCCAGGTCATTCTGTGCGGTCGCCAGTGCAACATATTCACGCGTGTACCAGGGGTCACAATTGGGGCAGCGGGTGGTCAGGCGGAAATCTTCCGGATACGCTTCCAGATGCGGGATCAACTTGAGGCTGTCGCCAAAGGCCACATCCGCGTTGCTGTCCTCCAGAATATAGAATGGCACATCCTGTTCACGCATCATGGTGTAGATATTGACCGCGGTGTTAATGCTTTTCGCCAGTTCATTGACCTGATCCGCCGTGCCGGGTTCCGATGCGAAAATGCCCACCCAGCGCCCGCCGCGCAGTTCGTTAAAGCTCTCAATTTCGCTGTTGCGCTTCACCATCAGCCGGTCGCCATGGACCAGATACGGGCTGCTGAATTCAACCCGTTCCGCCCTGTTCCAATCCGGCCTCACCCCGACGGCCACATCTGCCTGTCCATTTGCCACCAGTTCCAGCGCGTTATCCGCACTATTCGGGACAAACTCAACCGACGCACCCCAACGCGCAGCCAGTCGTTCGATAACCGCCTGATTCAACGCGTGCAACCGCTTCTCGCTTTCAGGCGCATCATCCGGCACATCGCGCAAACCAGCGACGCGGAGCGGTTGACCATCCTGCAAGCGCGGAATGACATATTGTGTAGGATAAACAATATTGGTCGGCACACCTTCGAGCGTCGGCGCATCTTCACCGAGATTTTCCCACGTTGGCACCAGCCCGGCAGGATAGGTCGAACCCGGAAAATTGGCCCCGTAGATTTCGTTCAGCCGCCCATTTTGCGCCAGATACTGAAGCGTGCGATTGACCAGATTGCGCAGCGGCACATCCTGACGCCGCATGGCAACCGCATAAGGTTCGATCGCCAGTGGTTCCTCGATAATGCGCACGACGCCTGGCGGCTGTGTGATCGTGCGCAAGCGATAGCGACTGCCGACCAATCCATCAATGTCCTGATTGACCAGCGCCACAAGGCCTTGTTCCAGCGTCATATACGATTCGACGGTTACCTGATGGCCGGTGCGGCTTTTCCATGCCTCGACCGCGCTGGTCGAAGCAGTCCCCAAAACCACCCCTAGTTTCCGGTCAGCCATCTGCGCCAGCGTTTCGGCGCCGTCGTCGTTGCGAACCATCACCGCCTGCGAACCCTGATAGTACGTGTGGCTGAATTCAACCCGCATATCCAGTTCGCGCTGATGAACCATCGCCGCCGCCAGCAGATCAACCTCTCCGCTGAGCAGCATGTCCAGCGCGGTCTGCCGCGTCACCTGCACAAATTCGGCCTCAACACCCCAGGCATCCGCCATACTGCGCATCAGGTCCGCATCAAAGCCTGCCACCGCGCCGCGAATATTGAGCAGGCCAAATGGCGGTGCATTAAACAGGATACCAACACGCAGCTGGCTATCGGCCTGAATGCGCGCAACAGCGGACTCCGACAGCAGCGCGTCCCGCATACCCGCGTCCTGCGTGGGGACCAGTGTCGGCGGCACCAGTGTCGGTACATGATCGCCTGTCTGGGCAAACGCCGGTATCACTGAGCTGATAAGTATGATCAGGAGAAAAATCGGTAGCTGTTTCATAAGTCGTTTAGGTTAATTGCCTGGACATAATTACATATGGGGGGCGCCCGACCCGGAATGGAAACCCGTGATGCAGGTAGCGCCAGCCGCGTCTGCGATAAAAGCGTTGCGCACCTGTGTTATCAGCCCCCGTCGATAGCAGCAGATTGCGGTAAGGTTGGCGCGCGATGACTGCATCATGAAGCTGCGCCCCAATGCCACGGTCGCGATAGCCTGCACGCACGATCAATTCGATCAGTACCCAGGCATCCTGCAATGAGCGATGGTGCGGCCCGACTTCCTGCGCGACCCGGTTATGCCACCAGTCACCCATTGCAGAGCGCGTACCAAACGCCATGCCGATCACCTGTTCATCCTGCACAGCCACCAGCCCCACATAATCGGGTTTGGTCGTGGCGTATTTCTTAAAGAACTGGCGCGACTCGGTGACATCGTGGCCGGTAAATTCGATATAGATATCGACCGCGCCATTGAAATACACCGATTCGGCATCGAATGCTTCAACCTGATAGGTCACCGAACCGACTCCTGATACAGATGATTCTGTTCGATGTAGGTGCGCACGCTGTCCGGTGTCAGATAGCGGATGCTGCGCCCATCCTGAATGCGTTCCATGATGTGCGTGGATGACACCTGAATCAGCGGCGCATCAATCATCGTGACGCGTTCCGCCAAGCCGGGAATGCTGTCTTCGTGCATGGACGGATAAGCATCTGCACCAGCCCGCCGCATCACCGCCAGTTTGCACAGGCGGATCAATTCGTCAGGGCGATGCCACAGGGTCAGGTCACGCAGCGAATCACCGCCCATGATGAAATACACGTCGGAGTCCGGGTATTGCCGGGCAATAATCCTGACCGTATCCACCGAATAATGCGGCCCCGGTCGCTCGATGTCCACCTGTGAAATTTCGAACCGGGGGTTATCCGCCAACGCCAGCCGCAGCATCGCCAGCCGGTGCTTCACATCCGTTTTGGCTTCATCCCGTTTGTGCGGTGGTTCAGCCGCAGGGACGTAGAGCAAGTGTGTCAGGTCGAGCGCATCAGCGGCATACTCGCCCAGGATCAGGTGTCCAATATGCGGCGGGTCAAACGTGCCACCCAGAATTCCAACGCGCACAGCTAGTTCGCCCACTCCAGTTCATAGTCGCCAATAAACACCGTATCACCCACTTCGACGCCAGCTTCTTCCAGCGCTTTGGTAATCCCCAGTGTTTCCAGAATGCTCTGAAACCGTGCGACGGCTTCATCGTAATCCCAGTAGGTCATGGCGGCGGCCCGTTCAATGCGTTTACCCGTCACCCGGTAAACCCCCTGCCCTTCACGCTTAATCTCAAACACGAAGTCGTCTTCCGGCATGTCATACACCGGAATCTCGGCGGCTTCGCTCAGGGGTTCAGCGACAGGCAGTGTATCATAAACGCGGAAGATTTCATTGACCAGAGTTTGTACACCCTGCTGCGTGGCTGCTGAAATGGCCAGGGGTGTGATACCGCGTTTTTTCATGTCAGCCCGCACCTGCTCCCAGCGGGCTTCGGCATCCGGTAGATCCATCTTGTTATAGACAATAATCTGCGGCTTTTCGCCCAGCTGCTCGTCATACAGGGACAGTTCGACCATGATCTGATTGTAATCCGCGAGTGGGTCCGGGCTTTCCCCATTGAGCAGATGCACCAGCAGGCGGGTTCGCTGCACATGCCGCAAAAAGGCATGGCCCAACCCAACGCCCATGTGCGCCCCTTCAATCAGGCCGGGAATATCCGCCACGACCAGATCGCGATCACCCACGGTGATGACACCCAGATTGGGTTCGAGCGTCGTGAATGGATATGGCGCAATTTTGGGGCGCGCATTGCTGATTACCGACAGCAGTGTGGATTTACCCGCGTTCGGCACCCCCACCAGGCCCACATCCGCAATCAACTTGAGTTCCAGCTTCAGCCAGCGTTCTTCGCCCGGTTCGCCGCGTTCGGCCACACGGGGTGCCTGCCGCGATGCCGACTTAAACCGCGCATTTCCCCGGCCACCCCGGCCACCCTTGACCACCACCAGACGGTCATCTGCCGTTACCAGATCACCCAGCAAGGCATCTGTCTCGGCATCGCGCACCAGCGTTCCTGGCGGCACTTCGATGATCAGATCATCCGCCGTCGCGCCCGTCTTGTTGTTCGAGCCACCCCGACTACCGGAGTCCGCCTTAAAATGTGTCCGCTGCTGAAAACTCAACAGCGTCGACAGCTTGGGATTTACCACCAGCACGACACTGCCACCATGCCCGCCATCACCCCCGGCAGGACCACCACGCGGCACATATTTCTCCCGGCGGAAATGGATGAGGCCATCGCCACCATCCCCGCTGCGTACAAAAATCTTCGCTTCATCAATCATCACATACAATCCAACTCTACCCAGTCATCGGGTTCGCCTGCTCGATACCAGGCTATTGTCCGGCGCGCGCCATCCCGGAAATCCGTCGGCACAAAGCCCAGTTCGGCCTGTGCCTTGCTGCTGGAAACGCGCCAGTTATTATGCACATAAGAGCGCAGCATATTTATGGGCCAGAATGGTTCGGCGTCAAATAAGCCGTACACAGTCTCCAGTCCGTGTGCCAGGGGCAAATCCAGCCAGCCGGGCATCGGCACTCTGGGCCAGTGAATATCCGCTTCCTCACAAATTATATCGAAAGCCCGGCGATGTGAAATCCATTCTCCACAAATATTATAGATTTCGCCCACTTGGCCATAGGCTAACGCCTGAACCACCCCCCTGGCGACATCCCCGATATAGGCGGGGAAGATGACGTGTTGACCGCCATCCACCTGCATAATCAGGCCGCGCATCGGGTCTTTGAAAAACAGCCGGTTGAACGCGTACCTACCGAATGGGCCATAATAAGCCCCTGGCCGCAGCACCACCACCGGTAAACCATCCTCTGCCGCACAACGCAGCGCCATCTGCTCGGCAATCAGCTTGCTGCGCTGATACGGGTCCATTGGACGCGGCGGATACGTTTCATCGACTACATTATCCGGGTCGGGCTGTCCCAACACGGCAATCGTCGAGATGTGGATAAAACGCTCAATCGGTAAATCCTTCACCGCACTCAGCAGCAGGGACGTGCCATGCACATTGTGACGCAAAAAGGTGCGTTCATCACCCCACATGCGGAAAACACCACCAGCGTGAACCACATGCTGGCAGCCACGCAGCGCGTCCATATACGTTTCCGGCGCGGTCAGGTCGCCCTGAATGACCTGTACCTGTGGGAAACACTGCAACCAGCGATGCTTGTCGGGCTGGCGCGTCAGCACCCGAAGCGAATAGCCTGCACGGCATAACGCAGGCACCAGATGACGTCCCAGAAAACCGGTACCGCCGGTCACAAAGATCATAAATGCGGCTGTATCGTCTGGTTAATTAGCGATCATGCCGACTGTGGGCAGAAAGTTCAGCCATCAGCATGATATGAGGCATAAGCTTGGGGTTCCCCCACCCCGAGGGAAGCTGCTGGATAAACCCATCAATCTTCCAGCGGCGGCTGCGGGCATCGTACGCCATCCGATAGACGACCGTTACTTCCCCCAGATCCTGCGTATGGACCCGTTCCAGTGTCGTTGTATCGTAGGTCGCCATACGCCGCTGCGACTGCGTATCGATCAGCACACATTGGTCGCTATCTTCGGAAAAGCGGCGCACCTCAATATGATGATCGGCACGTAATACGCCGGCAGAGGCAGGCCCAGGCGCCTGGCTCTGGTCATGCAGCGCTCGCTGGTAATTCTTGAGATATGATCCGGAAAGGTACAACGGCGCATAGGTCCATTGGTGCGTCCAGCTTTTTAAGGCGCTGTTTTGCAGCCAATCCAGGGCGTTAAGGTAATCACTGAGTACCTGATTCAATGTTGTATCAGGGGCCATGCAATTCACTTTCTCACATGCCCTGCCTCTCGGAATGTCTTACACAAGGCAGAACGTTTGTTTTCAACCAAGTTGTACAGCCATTGATTACACTCTACCAGTGTCGGGCACGAATAGCAACCGTGCTTAGCTGGTATCGTCCTGACGATTCTTGAGCGTCAGCCACACATTCAGCCGAAGCTGAGCCATACTCATTGGCTTGGCGAGATAAGTGTCGACCTTGCCCACCGTCAGTGCGAATGCCTGATCATCGCCTGTCGCATTATGCTCGGCAATCAGGATTTTGGGCGTGGAGTCGTAAGCACCGATTTCCTTGATCTTGGCCAGCATCTCCCACGCGTGCATATCGGGCAGCTGCAAATCCATGATTAACAAATCCGGGTCATAATCTTCCAGCAGTTGCAGCCCCTCGGCGGCGCTGGCTGCTGCGTAAACCGTCATATCCATCGTCGCGAACAACTGCTGAACCGCTGCCTGCTCTTCCTCGTTACTGCTGACAACCAGTACACGCTTGCCGCTGGTCACGGTGATATCGCTCTGGCTGTCCACAACGGTGGGCAAATCCACCGTACCCCAGGCAGGTTCGGCCCGAAGCCGGTGAACATATTCGCTGGTCTCGACAAAGGCAATCGCGGTGTGTTCAAAAAGATTTGGCGCTTTCGACATCAGAAGCTTCTGTGCGCGTTCAGCATCTTTCAGATGGGGAAATGGCGCACCGTTCTTGCCCAGAACGGCCACGAGACCGCCCCTTGCACGCACCAGAAATGAGCCGGAAAGCGCCAGGTTGCGCAAAGCATCGGCCACTTCCGGGAGTCGATCTTCCGGTAGTGTTGTATTGAGGTAATAGGACCGAACGCGTGCCGGTCCCTGATATTCTCTTTCGGATGGAAAACGCCCGCTCTCCGGCAAAGAAAACAGCCAGACATACTGGTCGTTATAATGCTCGACCCGCCCGGCTGCCTGAAGCTGATTGAGTTCGTAATCCGTAACGGAATGTCCAAAATCCTGGTCGCTGTAATTGCGATAACGACCGCTCAGCAGTTCCTGAACGCGATTTTCATCCCACTGTACAACAAATGATCCATCCGCCAGAATGAATACCGTGCGACGCGAAACCGGCGAACCGCTAAACGTTTTGGTCATCAGCCTACAATTCAACGAAATACGAGAGACACGCCTGGTCAATTAGCTCTTTGGTCAATGCGGGCGGTTTGTTGAGATAGGTCGCAATATCGATCAACTGGGACAGAATATCGCGTGGATGAACGAAACGCAGGTCTCGATCATGCTTGATGTACCACTCGTTCAGCAGGTAAGCCAGGCCCTGTTCGTTGTAAGGAACCTTCAGGATGCGGCACATCAATTTAAACAGCTCGCGGAATTCATCGTAGGTCGGGTTGACCACTTCAATCTTATAGCGAATACGCCGCAGAAAAGCTTCGTCAACCAGGTCTTTCGGATCAAGGTTGGTTGAGAAGACGATCAGCACGAAGAACGGCACTTCGATCTTGCGGCCATTGTTCAGCGTGAGGAAGTCCACCCCTTTTTCCAATGGCACAATCCACCGGTTGAGCAGGTCTTTCGGACGTACCTGCTGCCGACCAAAGTCGTCAATCAGGAACATCCCGCCATTGGCCTTGACCTGAAATGGTGCTTCATAGAATTTGTTGGTGTCATTGTAAACCAGGTCCAGCCCGGCCATGGTCAGCTCACCACCAACCATAATCATCGGGCGTTTGATCTTGACCCAACGTGCGTCGGCATTTACACCTGTGCTGCCTTTTGGCCGCACCGTCGGCTGATCCGATAGCTCGTGATTCACGTTATCGAACACCTGCACGATCTGGCCGTCCACGTCGATGGAATACGGAATCCAGATGTCATCGCCCAGAATCATCCGGCCAATCTTCTCGGACATCGTGGTCTTGCCGTTACCGGGCGGGCCGTACAGGAAGATAGACCGGCCAGAGTTGACCGCTGGACCAATTCGGCTAAGCATTTCGTCGCTCACCACCAGGTTGGTCATCACTTTACGCAAGTCTTCCTGATGAACGATCAGCTTCTTGCGATTCTGCAAATGCGCCGATTCAATATAGACATTGAGCGGCACAGGCGCTGGCCCGGCATACTGGGACCGTTCCATCGCTTCACGCGCCTTCTCGGACCCCTTGTCCGTAATCAGGTACTGAAACGAGGATTCACCAAAACCGGAACTGCCGCGTACCTCGACAAACTTTTCGCGTTTGAGAAATTCCATGACCGGGTCAAGCACGCCGGTGTATGGCAATTTGACCGTGTCGGAAATCTTGAGACCGCTCATCACGCCCCCGTAGTAGAGGACTTTGAGCACAAGATCACCGATAGCGAGCAAATTCAATCCGGTATCTTCAATACTGGTTATCGCTGGTGGATTCCAGGCGTTGTCGTTCGGATCAAGTGATCCTGTACCGGATTGTGAGCTCAGACTCTTGATCTGAGCAGGTTTTTGAAGACTGGGAATAGGCCGATCTGTCATAAGCCGAAAACCTCACTGGATGTCTTTGACTTTGGATTATCATATCACCATACACGACAGCGGAGGTTAAGATTAGCAACGTGTACAGGTCGGTATGTGTTTTCTAACGCGAGCATACCCGATTTAAGCCACTCCCGTTCATTATACAGCAGTCTGCGGAAGCGGTACAAGCAGGCGCGCAATCCCCCTTGAGCAATTCTGGATTATCAGGTACATTCGAGTCAGTTTGTGCATCTTGGTCGGGGTAAATTAAGGGTCGCTCATACAACCATGATAGATCGTATCCAGTGGTTAGGGCACGGCAGTTTTGTGATCCAGGGTCCCCCACGCATTTATATTAACCCCTGGCGGGTAGCGCGTGGCGATCAACCCGCAGACATTATCCTCATCAGCCACGATCATTATGACCATTGTTCTCAGGCAGACACCAACAAACTGCGCGATGCGCATACGCTGGTTATCGGAAACGAACGGGTCGCCCGCGAAATCGAGGGCTGTACCGTGATTCGCCCCTGGCAAAGCATGACCGAAGATCGTGTCTGTATCAAGGCTGTACCGGCCTATTCTCCCAACGACTGGCGGCACCCCGTCGAAGAAGGCGGACTGGGCTTCGTTATTTCGCTGAACCTGTATGATATTTATTATGCAGGGGACACCCAGCTCATACCGGAAATGATGAATTTGCACCCGGATATCGCCATCTTGCCGATTGATGGCAGAGGCACGATGACCGTTGATGAGGCGGTAGAGGCGGTTCACCAGCTCAAACCCCGTTGGGTCATCCCCAGCAATTGGGGCTCTCACCCGGAAGGCGCCAGCCGGTTGGAAGCACAGGCCTTCAGACGGCAAGCGGAAAGCTATGCCGAAGTACTCCTGCTCGAACAAACGCTTTAGCCGCAATAAAAACAACGCCCCGATCTAGATAGAAGGGGGCGCTGTAGAATTACTGGCTGCTAACTATCAATCAGGCAGCAGGGATCAGTTTCCCATCCGGGTGCCATTCAAACCGCTGGTCGCCATCGCCAAAAATGAGCGGGCGAGCAACCCCATGAATAACCTCACCGGTCACAACAACTTTACGGATCGCTGTGCTGCCCGGTGTTTCGAACATCACGTCTAGCAGCGAACTCTCCACAATCGAACGCAGGCCGCGTGCCCCCGTACCACGTGTCATGGCCAGGTCGGCTGCGGCATCCAGCGCAGACTGTTCAAAGATCAGATCGACGTTATCCAGCGCCAGCAAGTGCTGGTACTGCTTGGTCAGCGCATTTTTCGGCTCCAGCAGAATCTTGACCAGCGCTTCCTTGTCTAGCGCATCAACGCCAACCAGCACCGGCATACGACCGACGAACTCCGGTATCAGACCGAAGGACATCAGATCTTCCGGGTTAACACGGCGCAGCAGATTGGTTTCCTTGGTCTGCTCGGCCTGTTCGTCAGCACCTGTCGAAAAGCCGATTTTACCCCGACGGCCAAGCCGCGAAGCGATCACCTTTTCCAGCCCATCGAACATGCCGCCGCAGATAAACAGGATGTTGGTCGTATCGATCTGCAAGAATTCCTGGTGCGGGTGCTTGCGACCACCTTGAGGCGGTACATTGGCAACCGTACCTTCAACAATCTTGAGCAGGGCCTGCTGCACACCCTCACCCGACACATCGCGCGTGATCGACGGGTTGTCGTTTGACTTGCGCGAAATTTTGTCAATTTCGTCGATATAGATGATGCCGCGTTCGGCACGGGCAATATCACCATCCGCGGCCTGTATCAGCCGCAGCAGGATATTCTCCACATCTTCACCCACGTAACCGGCCTCAGTCAGCGCGGTCGCATCGGCAATACAGAACGGCACATCGAGAATGCGGGCCAGTGTTTGCGCCAGCAGCGTTTTGCCGCTGCCGGTGGGGCCCAGCATCAGGATATTACTCTTTTCGAGTTCCACCTCGCCGGTCTGAGCATCAGATTGAATACGCTTGTAGTGGTTGTAAACTGCCACGCTCAAAACGCGTTTGGCATGCTCCTGCCCGACCACATATTCATCGAGATGCCCCATGATTTCGCGCGGCGACATCAGGTGGTCAAGATGAAACTCAGTCGGCAGTTTGCTGCCGGTCGAATTGTCTTCGATCAGGATATGCTGGCACAAGTCGACGCAATAATTGCAGATGAACACGCCGTCCGGGCCAGCAATCAGACGATCAACCTCTTCATGGCTACGCCGACAAAAGGAACACCGTTGTTCACCAGGATAATTGTGCGTCACCGACCGTTTACCCCCAATTTATGTGACTCGAGAACCGTATCAATCAAACCATACTCGGCTGCCTGGGTCGCGCTGAAGTAGATATCACGGTCCTGATCGCGTTCGATCACGTCCCGATCCTGACCGGTGTGATGGACAAATACTTCGATCAGGCGTTCCTTCAGGCGCATAATCTCGTTCGCCTGAATCACGATATCGGATGCCTGCCCCTGCGACCCGCCCAACGGCTGGTGCATGTGAATGGTGGCATTCGGCAGAGCATAACGCAGCCCCTTCTCACCAGCGGTCAGCAGCACCGTACCGAAGCTCGCTGTCAGACCCAGCGCAACTGTGCTCACCGGCGCTGTGATTTGCTGCATCGCATCATAGATTGCCATACCCGCATAAACCACACCACCCGGCGAGTTAATATACATATTAATCTGACGTTCCGGATCCTGTCCATTAAGATAGAGCAACTGCGCAACGATCAGGTTTGCGATCTGATCATTGATTGGCGTGCCAAGCAGTACAATTCGTTCCTTCAACAGCAAGGAGTAGATATCGTAGGCGCGTTCCCCACGACTGCCTTGCTCAATTACCATTGGGATTACGCTTTGGATGTCCATATTACGCGGTATCTCCTTTATTCTTCTGAGCCTTCAACCGATGTCGTTTCTTCGGAAGACACGTTCTCGGCTCCCGAGTCTGATGTTTCAAGTTCCGGTGCCTCACCTTTGGCGATGGCGGCCAGGCGTTCGTTCAGCTTACGCATCGCCACGTCATTGCGCAGGTTATCGCGCATCTGGTCACTTTCGTAAATACTGCGGAAGGCGGCTGCCTGTTCGCCAAATCGCTCTGCGATCCGGTCAATCTCGGCAGAAATATCATCGTCCGTAGCCGACACACCTTCACGCTGGATCAATTCGCGCATGGCCAGCGACCGCTTAATCGAGGCAATCGCATTGTCGCGGTAATCATCATGCAGGTCTTCGTGGGTCTTGTTGGCGACCTTCATATAATCATCAAGGGTCATGCCCCGCCGGCGCAGATCATTATCGACATGCTGAAGCAGATGATGAACTTCATCCGATATGAGCGCTTCCGGGAAAGCAAAGGTTGACTGTTCGATGATCTGGTCCAGGACCTTCTGGCTGTACTCTGTGTCAGCCTGTTCCTTGGCTTCGGTTTCAAGGTCATTGCGAATCTGCATCCGCAGTTCCAGCAATGTTTTGGGCGCTTCATCCTCGCCCTCTTCGCCGTTATTCATATTGGCGGCAACCCGCGCCGCGAAGTCGTCATTCAGTTCTGGCAGGGTGACGTTCTCGATCTTCTTGACCGTCACATCGAATTTGACGTGCCGCCCGGCCAGATGTTCGTATTCGGCTTCATCATCGGGATAGGTGATTTCAAATTCGCGCTGCTCACCCACAGCGGCGCCGACCAGCGCATCCGTAAAACCGGGGGCCGGTTCCTGCTCTGTGCTCAACCGGAACACCAGATTGTCATTATCGACGAACACGCGGTCATCATCCGATGAGTCGGCCTCATCCTCAGCTTCAGGTTCAACGACGGTTTCGTCGTCGGCATCGGATTCCGCTTCTTCCTCATCGTCATCGTCGTCGAGGTACATCGCCTTCATGCTGACGGTGACGCGGTTACCAGAAGCCACCGGTGCAGAGCTTTCTTCGATGACCGCTTCCCGTTCTTGCAGGTTGCGAATGGCTTCGTCCACATCTTTGTCGTCGACGGTCGGTGCTTCATAATCCAGCCGGATGCTGCGGTAATCGCCCAGTTCCGCAGTGGGCTGCAACGGCACGACAAACTTGAATGTCGGTTGCGGCTCCAGGCTGAAATCTTCGAGCGAACCCGGACCATAAGGTTCCACCTCGGCGGAGTCCAGGACGTCGCGATAAACATCATTACTCAGGACTTCAACGGCATCCTCCAGGATAGCGCCTTCGCCCAGGTAGCTGACCAGCACGCGATAAGGGGCTTTGCCTTTGCGAAAACCGGGTATGTTCACACGCCGAGCCAATTTGCGTGCAGCTTCCTGTTTCGCTTTTTCGAGCCGGTCGGCTTCCACCTCGACAGTGAAACGCGCGGTATGGTCTTCAAGTCGTTCGGTTTGTACGTTCAAGGTAATATCCTTGCAGATGGTACAGAAAACTATACGATTATAGCATTTGAAACTTATTCAACACCATATAATCTTCATTAGAAGATCGTGCAGTAAGAAAGATGCAGAAACACCTTCCAGATTTCTCAAAACTTGGAACCCCTGAAGGCTTTCGCGGTGGGTTTATGGGTATGATGTGTGCTTCAAAATGCCGAGCTTGCGGTGCGCCATTCAGCAAACCGCCTGACGCCGCATTGTACGTGAAAGGCAGAAAAAATTCAACGTTGGCTCTGGCAAAAGTGGTAAGCAGGCTGGCAGTTGCCCCGAAGCACCCTCAGAAATTGCAGCAGCGGATGCAACAATTTCTCGGTGGGTGGCGCGTCAGCCTTTCAGTTCGCCGCCGGTCAGGCCTGTAACGATATACTTTTCCGCCACCAGATAGAACAGCACCGCCGGAATAATCAACAGCGTGACGTAAGCCATGATGCGGGCATAATCGGTGCCGTATTGTCCCTGAAACTGCATGATACCCAGCGGCAGCGGCCATAATTCCGGATCGTTCAGCACCAGCAGCGGCAGAAAGTACTCGTTCCAGCTGGCGATAATCTGCAATGTGGCAACGGCAAACAGCGATGGCCGTGCCAGCGGCAGCAGGATATACCAGAAAAAGCCGAACGTCGTACACCCATCAATATACGAAGCATCCTCCAGCTCACCCGGAATCGTGGCGAAGAAGCTGCGCAAGATCACCACACTGCCCGGCAACCCAAATGCGACCAGCGGCAGGATAACACCCCACATATTATTGATGAGGCCAAGCTGACGCACCTGAATAAAGATCGGCAAAATCGCCACCACCAGCGGGAACAACAGGCCCAGCAGAATAATATTGAACATCAGTGTGCGCCCGCGAAAATCAATGCGTGTGAACGCAAAAGCCAGCGTACTGCTCAGCGTGATGTTCAGGATCGTGACGCCGCCCGTAATTACCAAGCTATTTTTGAGCGCGTTCCAGAACACAGGGTTGATCAGAATTTCGGAATAGTTCTGCCACTGGATACCATGCTGCGGCAGGCCAAAGGGGGTGGTCAGGAACTCGCCGGTCGTGCGGATGCTGCCCAGAATAGCAGTCGCCACCGGCCCCATAATAACCAGACAAAGCAGGCCAAGCAGGCCGTACTTAAGCGCGGATTGTGCCAACTGCTGGGTTTGTTCCCGGTTCATGTGCGTTCACTCGCGTAATCTTGTCTCATGATAATGCGCTGATAACCCACCGAGAATATCAGCGTGATGCAGAACAGCACGACGGCAACAGCGCTGCCATAACCGAGCGCAAATCGCTGAATACCATATTTGTAGAGGTAGGTGGCGATCAATTCGCTGGCGTTGACAGGTCCACCCTGTGTCAGCACCCAGACCAGCACAAACTGCTGGAATGAACCCAGCACAGACAGAAAAACCGTCAGGCGAATCGTGTTGCCCAGCAGCGGCAGGGTGATGAAGCGCAGCACCTGAAGCTCAGTGGCCCCATCCACACGTGAGGCATCTTCGAGGTCCATCGGAATGGATTGGATACCTGCCATATACAGGATCATATGGAAGCCGAAATACTTCCACGTCAGCACGATAAAAATGCTGTAAAGCACGACGTTCGTATCCGCCAGCCAGCCGATGGGTTCGAACCCCGGAATGAACGTGCCCAGTACCATATTGGCAAGCCCATCAACAGGATGCATGACGTAACGCCAGATAATCGCGGTAATAACTTCTGAAAAAATATAAGGAATAAACAAAATAGCCCGAAAAAAACGCTTGCCGTGCAGCTTGCCCCGCCCCACCATCAGCGCCAGTGCCAGCGCCATCGGCAGTTGTATGGCCAGCGACAGCCCCATAATGATGAAGCTGTGGGAAAGTGAACCCTGAAAAATAGAGTGATTGAGCAGACGATCATAATTAGCCAGGCCGACAAAGTTTGTTAATGGGCCAAAGCCGTCCCATCGATACAGGCTGAAATACGCAGACTGAACAATGGGCATCAATACGAAAAGAAAGAAGATAACCATGCCAGGCAGAGTAAAGGCTGCAATCAGGAGCAGCTTGCTCCAATCGCGCTGCTGCTGACCCTGCTTCGCCTGCTCGTATGTGGTGGGGAGGACACGGAAGCGCATTGAAGACATAATCCGATCTCTGGTAAATTTGACTAGGTGTAATTTTCACCCGGTTAGAAGATGTGGAGATCTGACAGGCCACTGCGAATGACTGCGATCTCCACATCTTCCCTGGCAGAATTACTGACTTAGTTCAAATGCCGCGGATTCTTCAATGGCCTGGGCTGCCTCCTCAGGCGTAGCCATGCCAGCAAAGAGGGTTTCGACTGCATCGTTCACCGCGCCACCCACCGCTGGCGGCAGGAACTGATCATAGTACAACTGGAAGTAAGGTGCATTGTTGCGGGCTTCCAGAATCGCCTGCATGATGGGATCCTCTGCGACCGCATCCTCAGCACCAGCGACGACTGGCACAATGAAGATTTCCGCACCAGCACGCTGATTTTCGGCGTTGGTGATGAACTTCAGGAAGTCAATCGTTTCATCAGGGGCATCTGCACCGACGGCAAAACCATCACCGCCACCCAGCACATCACCGGCATTTCCGGCACCGCCTTCTATAGCCGGGAAGTTGAAGAAACCCATGTTCTCGTCGCCAATGCCTTCACCGCTCTCGCTGTACTGTGCCTGTGCGCCCGGCACCCACTGGCCCATCAGCATCATGGCTGCTTCGCCATTGCCGAAGATACCTTCCATTTCGGGGTGGGTTAAACCGAGGAATCCTTCAGGGAAGGGGTCCATGTCCACCAGCTGCTTCAGATACTCACCAGCCTGAACGAATGGCTCATCGGCAAACGAACCTTCACGATTGTATGCCGACAGGAATGCATCTTCACCACCCAGCCGCAGCGCCAGATACACCCACCAGAAGTGACCGGGCCATTTTTCGCTTTCACCCAGAGAGATCGGGGTAATACCGGCTTCCTGGAGAGTCTCGACGGCGGCCAGGAATTCTTCCCAGGTCTGGGGGGGATTTTCCGGGTCCAGCCCTGCTTCTGTGAACAGCGCTTTGTTATAGAACATACCAACCGCACCCCAGGTCCAGGGCACGCCGTAATATTCACCATTCTGACCGTAAAGTTCGAGGGCTGCCTCTGCCGAGAACGAATCTTTCCATTCACCTGCCAACTCTGGCTCGATGTTCCGAACCAGACCATTATTGGCGTAAGTCCACAACACCGCCCCACCCCAGCTCTGGAACAGGTCCGGCGGGTCGCCCGCCTGCATCACCGTCACCAGACGGTCTTTGAAAGCGGCGTTTTCCAGAATAGTGATGTCAATCGTCACGTGGGGATTTTCGGCGGTATAAGCATCTGCCAGGCTTTGCCAGTAAGCTGCCTGCGATGTCTCGGTGCTGATGTGCCACCAGTCGATGGTGACGGGTTCCTGTGCCGAAACAGCACCCAACGACAGGACCATCAGCGCGATTAGAACAAAACCAACAAACGAGAACTTATGACTCTTCATCGATTAACACTCCTTTTTAACGAACTGGCGACGCGCTTATAATTCTCAAAATCAGGTTCTGTCGCGTATCACCTCCCTTCCAACGGTCTGAACAAGCCGATGGCAGCACGCCGCTATCGGCCTGCAACCGGGCTGGTTGAACCTCGCACGATAAGTTCCGTTCCCAATTCTCGCCGGGGGGAGAGCACCGGCTTCCCATGAAACAGCGTCACCAGCATCTCCATAGCGGTTTCCCCCATCGCCGCCAGTGGTTGGCGAACGGTTGTGAGTGGTGGATATGTCTGGGAAGCCATCAAGATGTCATCAAAACCGATGAGCGACACATCGCGCCCGACGACCAGACCAGCGGCCTTGATCGCATCCATCGCGCCGAACGCCATAACGTCATTCGAGGCAATGATGGCGGTTGGCGGGTCTGCAAGCTGGAGCAAAGCCTGCGTACTCTGAAAACCGGATGGCTGGTGAAAATCACCCTCTCGCACCAGTTCCGGGTCAAATGGCAGGCCAACCTCGGCCAGGCCATCCCGATACCCCTGCAAGCGGTCGTGCGCACAGGTAATTTCCATGCGTCCGGTAATGAACCCAATGCGCCGGTGACCGAGCGCCAGCAGGTGACGCATCGCATCCAGCACGCCTTTGCGGTTCGTGGCCGTCACGCTGGGTTCATTGCCCGTCTTGCTGTGATGGTCGATGATGACATAAGGCAGTTCGTGCTGCTTCAGGTCATTGATAATCGCCTCATAATCGTGTGGCACGACCAGCAGCACCCCATCGACCTGATTGCTGCCCAGCAGAGACAGGTAATAGCTGGTGCGGTGAATGTTGCGTTCCTCGCCCTGCGAATACAGCATCAAGCCATAATTCAGGCGCTCGGCAGCGTTCGACACCCCACGTATGATTTCGCCCATGTAAGTAGTGGTGATGCCTGCCACCAGCAAGGCCACCAGCTTTGAACCCACAGGACGCGCTTTTGGCCCAATGGTGGGTACATAGCCGATCTCTTCGATAACAGCCAGTATCCGCTGCCGGGTTTTTTCGGATAGCCCAGGCTGCCCGTTGATGGCCCGCGAGACACTCATTTTGGAAACACCCGCGATCTCTGCCACATCCGCGATCGTCACATTTGAACCAGCCATTTGTTCTCCCATAACGTTACTCAACGTTACAAGTAACGTTGAAGCTATCTTAACGAGCCAGCATCTCCTTGTCAAGCAATCAAGGTACCTGCTGCAAGCGATTTATATTATTCAGTTTTGGTAAATGGGAAAAGGGAAAATAAAAAGACCCGACCAAAGCTGCGCCGGTATCCTCAGTACATTTCATCGGAGCACGTTTGTTACGGTTAAAACGTAGTGGGGAAGGAGGGACTCGAACCCTCACCTCGTAAGAGACATGATCCTAAGTCATGCGCGTCTGCCAATTCCGCCACTCCCCCGACGCAAGAAAATTATAGACGGGTGCCGACCAGCGTTCAAGGGTGTTCGTGATCAGGTGCCGGGTTCCGGTTCGGAATCGACATGGATTTCAATGCTGGCAATATCCTCGACATCCATTTCAACCACCTGCGCCAGAATTGTCGACATGATCATCTGCGCAAAACGGAACAGCACCTGCATCTGATGGATTCGATCCAGATACAGCGCCGCCAATTCACGGTCCGATTCACTCACGCTGTCGCTGTCCATCGTCGCGCGCAGTCGATCGACATCATTGTTCATCACGTCCAGCGCGCGTGCCAGATCACGCATTTCGCGCCCGCTTAAAATATTGGCAATAATCTCCCAAAAATCCGTTTCTGCTTCATAATATTTGCGCCGGTCGCCGCGCCCGCGTACCCACGCCTGCCGCACCATCCCCAGATGCTCCAGCGTACGCATGTTCATACTGACGCTGGCTTTCGAGATACTCAGCAGGTCCATCATATCATCCAGACTCAGCGGGCCAGGGCTCATCAGCAGCGCGGCATAGAGCTGCCCCATAACTTTGCTGAAGCCAAAATACTCCGCCAACTGCCCCAGCCCATCCAACATACTGTCTCGTACCGTTACCAAACCAGGATCAGTTGGTTGGCGCTGCGACTTTTCTCGTTCATCTGCCATGTATATCACCCCAAGGATACCTGCCATAAAACAGAGTATCGAACCGCACTACGCTAAATAATGACATCAAAAGCCTTGATGTGGCCTTGCGCTACCGATCACGCAACGACTGAAAGTTATATTCGGGCAATCACAGGGCCAGTCGTCTATACGGAACAGTTCAGGAGAGGCCTGTACCGTTGTTGCTTTTGCAACTTTCAGAATCCCGTAAATCTTGTTTAAGCGTAGCACGTTTGTTTGCGGCTGACAACTGCTTATTCGTAGCGGAGGGCATCAATAGGATTCAGAGAGGCGGCCCGGTTGGCGGGGTAAATGCCAAAGAAGACGCCAATGATCGTGGAAATCATCGTCGCCAGCATCACGCTGGACGGCTGCAAGGAAACACTCAGATCACCCAGCGCCGCAGCCGCGCCGACGGTTGCCAGACCCGCCAGCATGACACCAATCGCACCGCCGAGCAGCGCCAATACGACCGATTCCACCAGAAACTGGAACATGATGTCGAACTTCTGGGCGCCAACTGCCTTGCGCAAGCCGATCTCGCGGGTGCGCTCGGTCACCGTCACCAGCATGATATTCATAATGCCGATGCCACCGACCAGCAGCGAAATCCCCGCGATGAAACCCAGGAAGATAGTCAGCAGCGCCGTCACACTGGTAAAGCTGTTGAGCAGTTCGCCCTGCGTGATAACCTGAAAATCATCCTCAGCACGAAACGTAATACCGCGTTCTTCGCGCAGGGTCTGCCGCACCTGCTGCGCAGCGATGTCGACCGTGCTGCTATCGCGGGCGGCGATCACAATCTGCGTGATGGGGCGATCACCGGAAATAATCCGTTCGCCACTGAGCCGCGTCTGGGCCGTTGAGATCGGGATAAAAACCATGTCATCAAGGTCCTGCCCCGGCGGGCCAAAATCGCCGCCCTGTTCCTCCAGCAGGCCGATCACGGTAAAGCGCACCGAACCGATGCGGATGGTCTGTCCGATGGGATACACACCCGGAAACAGGCTGTCGACCACTTTGCTGGTGATGACCGCGACACGGGCCGACGAAGCGACATCTTCGGCATCGAAGAAACGCCCGGCGACCACTTCACGCGCAAACAACTCTGGATAGTCAGCCCCGGTTCCAACCGTGCTGATGCGATCCTGCTTGCCATCCGAGACAATCTCGCGGCTGTTGAGGACCAACTGCGGCATGACCAGCATGGCTTCCGGCACCCGGTAAGGGTCAGAAATGGCCTCGACCTCGGCATACGTCATCGGCTGGGGCCGCCCAAAACCATCCATCTGACCAACCGCATAAACCAGATTGGCGCCAATGCCATCAAACTGGCCGCGAATAAACCCATCAATGGCCTGCCCGACTGAGACGAGCACAATCACGGCGGCCACACCAATCGTGATGCCCAGCATCGTGAGTGCCGAACGCAGCTTGTTCGAGCGTAAACCAACCAGCGCAACCCGCATATTCTCGAACATCTACTCGTACCTCAGTGCCTGGATCGGGCGTAAACGGGCCGCACGACTCGCCGGGTAGGCGCCAAAGAACACCCCGACAAAACTGCTCACAGCCGTTGCTAAAATCACAGCATCCATCGTTACGGACAATTCCAGGTCCGGCACGGCGATGCCGCCCACAATCGTCGCCACCCACGCCAGCGCAATCCCGGCAGCACCGCCAATAATCGACAGCACAATGCTTTCGACCATAAACTGCGCCAGAATATCGCGTCCCTGCGCGCCGACCGCTTTTCGCAGGCCAATTTCGCGGGTACGCTCCGTCACCGACACGAGCATGATATTCATGATGCCGATACCACCCACCAGCAGCGAGATACCGGCAATCAGGCTCAGAAACACCGTCAGCAAGCGGGTTATCTGCCCGATGGTATCCAGGACACCGGCCTGCGTAATGACCTGAAAATCCTGTTCACCATCAAAGTTGATATTGTGCGCTTCGCTGAGATAGGTGTTGATTTCCTGTACCGCAGAATCAATCATGTTTTCGGAACGCGCCTCGGCATAGAGAATGCTGACCTTATAGCTGCCATCACGGGCGCGGGCGTCATCCAGCCTGGATTGGGCGGTGGTGATCGGAATCATTACCGTGTCGTTATCGCCGCTTAGCTCACTGCCTTCGGTCATCACACCGACGATGGTAAACGACAGTGCATTAATCCGAATCGACATGCCGACCGGGTCATAATCCACCGCGCCAAACAGGTCTTCCACCACCCCTTTACCCAACACGGCGACGCGCGCCTTGTCGTCGATATGCTGTTCGGTAATGAAGGAACTACCCGGCTCCGGATACCAGCTGCGAATTTCCTGAAAACCGGGGGTCACACCGCTAACCCCGACGTTCACGGTTTCAGCACCAGCCGAGATCTGCCCCATAACCGTGTACTGCGGCGCGATGCGGCGGATACTGGGCGCGAGGCGTGGGTCGCTTAGGGCCTGTACCTCCCGCATCGTAATCGGGTCAACACGCGTGCGGGTCGCACTGTCTGGCTGCGACGAAAAGACGATAATCAGGTTTGATCCCAGTGCCTGAAACTCGCTTGCGATAAAATTCTCGACCCCACGTCCAAGACTCACCAGCGTAATGACCGCGCCGACACCGATAATAATGCCGAGTGTGGTCAGCGCTGCCCGCAGCCGGTTTGTCACCAACCCGGAGATCGCCAGCCGAATTGCTTCTGTCAGTGTCATAGCGGCTAGTTGTACTCGTCTTCGGTACCGCTGTAGTAGACATCGCGGAAGATGCCTTCCAGTTCTTCGGCTTCGGAGGGTCGTTCGACCTCACCAGCAATCAGCGGGGTCTCAACCTGCCGATCAGCGACAATCACACCGTCGCGCAGCATAATGACGCGGTTGGTATGGCGCGCAATCCACGGGTCATGAGTCACAAAAACAGTTGTGATCCCCCGGTTGCGGTTCAGGTCCTGAAAAATCTGCATCACCTCGGTACCGCTGCGAGAGTCCAGGTTACCGGTTGGCTCGTCCGCCAGGATGATCGCCGGTTCATTGACGAGCGCACGCGCAATCGCGACACGCTGCTGCTGCCCGCCGGATAGTTCGCTGGGCAGATGATCCAACCGCCGTTCCAGCCCCACGGCCTCTAGCGCCTGTTTGGCACGTTCCGTGCGGCGCGCTGTGCCACCGTAAATCAACGGCAGCTCGACCTGCCGCAGCGCAGTCGTACGTTTGAGCAAGTTGAAGCTCTGGAATACAAAGCCGATCTTCTTGTTTCGAATACGGGCAAGATCACGTTCGTTCAGTTTGCTGACATCCACGCCATCCAAGAAAAACTCACCTGATGAGGGTTGGTCAAGTGCACCGAGCACATTCATCAAGGTACTCTTACCGGACCCCGATGGACCCATAATCGAGATAAATTCCCCTTCGTAAATCTGAAGGCTGACACCGCGCAGCGCGTGAACCTCAATATCACCCATTTTGTACACCTTGGTGATATTGCGAATATCGATAACTGCCCGACGGCCCTGTTCGTCGACGTGCGCTTCCTGTGTTTTTCCGTTTTGGCCAAACAAACGACCTATCATGGGCATATCCCTGACTTTCTGTTCGCACATGCTGCCATCCCCGACAGCATTCATACTGTAGGAAATGAGATGCGAGCAAGTTACTCGATGGAATGCAGTACCTGCCTAACCGCCCAGAATATTCATCTCTTCACGCGGCAGCAGCACCACCCGCTGGCCTGGTTCCAGCCCACTGACGACCTGGCTGTGTGTCTCGCTGCGCAGGCCAAGTTCTACCTCGACCTCTTCGAAGCGACCATCCTCACGCTGGATGGTGACATAAGCCTGCTGGGTGGCGCGGTCAATGCGGATAAACCGGTTACGCAGCGTCATCACGTCTTCAAGCTGCTGCACTTTAATAGTGGCGGTTGTGTTCATGCCCACCCGAATGGGTTCCAGGGTCGGGTCCAGCGTCACACGTGCGATATAAGTGACCACCTGCCCAATCCGGGTTGGGGTCTGGGCCACTCGTTCGATGTGGCCTGTGATACTCGCTTCGGGCAAGGCATCCAGACGCAGGCTAACGGGCTGACCAACCTCAATATCTGCGATCTCGGTTTCATCAATCGCCAGATCGACATAAAATTCGCTGTCGTCGATCAATTGAATCGCGCCGGTTGAAGGCGGCAGTTCACCGACAATCAGATTATTGCGGGCGATCACGCCGTCGAACGGGGCCACCAACCGGAACCGATCCAGGCTGGCATTCGCCATTTCAACCGCGAGTTCGGCCTGCTGCAACTGGATTTCCGCCCGTTGAATATCAATCTCATCCGCGCCTTCAAGCAGCCGTTCGAACTGAATCTGAGCCGCAACAAGCTGGGCGTTGGCGGAGGCCAGTGTGCCATTATCGGGGCCATCCGCCAGCACGCCAGCGAGATTCGAGTCGGCAATCAAGACGCCGAAATCGGCCTGCTGCAAACCCGCCTCCAGTTGACGTTTCTGCTCGTCCGATGCTTCTGGCACAAATTCTTCCGGTACACCTTCGGGCACATACGGATCAACAACCTGATCACGCCGCAGCTGCTGCTGCCACAACTGGTTACGGGCAAGTTCCGCCTGAAGCCGGGCGATTTCCTCGTCAGTCGCGTCCGGCGCACCATCAAAAACCGCGTTGACGCTTGCCTGCGCAGCCCGAACCGAGGCTTCGGCAACCGAAACATCGACATCGCGCGGCGGTTCGGTCAGCGCCCGGTAGGCGATGCGCTGGATTTCCAGGCCGACCTCAGCATTACGCAAATTCATCTCAAGGTCTTCAGAATCAAGCCGCGCCAGGACATCATCCTGACTCACGTACTGACCTTCCCGAACCAGAACCTCCTCAACCGGCAGGCTGGACATTTCAAAGACCAGTGACACCTGTCGGGCTGGTGAGATCGTCCCGGTTGCATTAACGGTGACCTCAAGGTCTTCGACAGCCACCACTGTTTCGTCCTGCAACAAAGACTGCTGCTGCCCATTTTCCTGGGCAGCCACGTCGCCATTCAGGATAACACCCTGCAGGACTGCCACAGCAACCACTGCCAGCACCCCGATAATGAGTAGATTACGAAGTACCCGCATTACCTAACCTCCAAACAGCGAGAATGCCCCGCCAGACAAATCGAGCGCAATCACGGTGCCCTCAGTCAAACCGGCAACCACCTCGCTGCTATCCTGCCCTTGCAGCCCCAATTCGATCTCGACCTCTTGCAAAGTCCCGTCATCTTTCATTACGTTGACAAAGGCCTGATCGTTGCGCCGATCCAGCCGGATAAACTGATTGGGGATCGTCAGAACACCCGTTTGTTCCTGCACCACAACAGCGGCTTCAGCCGTCATACCATGACGCACCCGCGCATCGACATTGTCAAGCAGGACCGTTACGTCATAGCTGACGATGCCCTGATTATCCTGCCCCAACACCGCGATCTGGTCGATAACACCATCCAGCAGGGTATTGGGGAGCGCATCGAGCTGAACCCGTGCGGCCATCCCCACAGCGATCTGATCAATATCGACTTCGTCGACTTCTGCCCGCATATTCAACGGTGTGATACTGGTCAGTTCAATGACAGGCACCCCTGGCGCCGCCAGCGAGCCTTCTTCCACGTTGACGCGGGAAACGACACCATCAAAGGGCGCGGTCAGCTGCATCCGGTTAAAGGCGGTTGCCGCTTCATCCAGGCTCAGTTCAGCCTGACGAACCGCCAGTTGCGCCTGCTCGATTTCCACGGGCCGCGGCCCAGCCTTCACCCGTTCGAGTTCAGCCTCGGCTTGCAAAGCTCGTGCATAAGCAGCCCCCACCTGTCCTTGATTGGCGGATTGAAGCGCATCGAGCTGCAAGCGGGCCAGTTCCAGATTGAACGACGACTCGCCAACCTGGGCATCCAGCAGTGAATAAGCCGCATCCCCCTGACCACTATTGGCCGTGGTACGCTGCCGCACCGCTTCGTCATAGGCTGTCTGGGCCTGCTGCACCCGCAGTTCTGCTGATTGGAGGTCCTGGGAGGAGACTGCATTTTCAGCGCTGTAGACTGCTCCCCACGCGCTGTTCACGTTGGCTTCAGCCACACGAATATCGTCTTCGTCGACAGGCTCCAGCAAATCCTGCAACGCGAGATTGGCCAGATCGAGCGACAGGAGCGCCTGCTCATAGGCAATACGCTGCGTATCATTCGACTGTTGGGCCAGGACATCCCCTGCCAGCACGTAGTCGCCTTCTTCGACCAGGACTTCCCGGATTCGACCCGGTGATGTAAAGCTGAGCGAGGCAACTTCGTTGGCCTCGACTGACCCGATGGCGTTAACAACCACAGCCACGTCGTCCTGTTGGACGGTGTGGAGTTGAATATTCTCGCGTTGAACCGGACCATTGGTTTGTGGTGCCTGCATCTGCTGCCCGAAAACCACGATGGGCAATATCAACGAGACAACCGTTAGCACGATGAGTGAGCGGATGATGGACATGGTTTCACCGATTTGTTCTATTTGACTCAATCTATTATAATACGAAGAATATCCGATTTTCGTTTCAATATTCAACTTTAGGGAGTTACTCATATTCACGCACGCTAGTCATAATTTAGGCGCGACCTCTCCATAAGAGACTTTCAGGCGCACCTAAATGGCTTTGCTCAAGGAGTCTCAGGTATCATGCCGTCCAACATCATCTCGTCGAACATCCCTGATATTGTCATTGGTCGTCTGCCTATTTATCTGCGTGCCCTCACGCGACTAGCACAAGAAGGTCGCGAAGTGACCTCATCACACGAGCTGGGTCAGCGCCTAGGGATCAGTTCGGCTCAAATCCGCAAGGACCTGTCGCATTTTGGCGGTTTTGGCAAACAGGGCACCGGCTACCAGATCGGGTACTTGATCGACCAGCTCAAGCAAGTGCTTAAAATCGACCGCGAGTGGGAAGTCGCACTCATCGGCGCAGGTGACCTGGGACATGCCGTCGCCAACTACCGAGGGTTTTCGGATCGAGGGTTTCGCATCTGCTGTGTATTGGACAGTGACCCGCAGAAGATCGGCCATCATGTGGGCAAACATGTCGTGCAGCCGTTTGCGGACCTGGAAAAGGTCATTGCCGAGTATGACATCAAAGTCGCCATGATCGCGGTACCCGCCCAAAATGCTCAGGAAGTCGCCGATCAGTTGATCAAGGCAGGCGTACGGGCCATGTTGAATTATGCCCCTATCAGCCTGAATGTCCCCCAGGGTGTTTACGTCCAATACATTGATCCAGTGGTTCACCTGCAGCGCATGACCTACTACCTCGACTAAATTGATCAGACCGCCTGAGCAATGCGCCGCAAAATAGCCGGATCTTCAAGCGCGCGCCCGGCCCCTGTCGCAACGGCGATCATCGCATTATCTGCTCGATAGACTGGAACACCTGTTTCACGCGTGAGATATTGATCGATTCCGCGCAGCAGCGCGCCACCGCCTGTCAGCACGATACCCCGGTCAATAATATCTGATGCCAGTTCCGGCGGTGTCGTGCCCAGCACGGACTTCACCACCCCGGCGATCATGGCCAGCGGTTCCGTCAGCGCTTCTACCACCTCACCCGTACTCACGGTCACAGTGCGCGGCAACCCACTGACATTATCGCGGCCCTGAATTTCCATCGTCATTTCTTCGGCAGGTGCCACCGCAGCGCCAATCTGAATCTTGACGGCCTCTGCGGTTGGCTGGCCGATACTCAGATTATATTTGCGACGGATGTAACTGATAATGGCCTCGTCGTGGCGCAGGCCGCCCACACGACCGCTTTCGGCGCGGACAATATTGTTCATCGTAATCACGGCAGCTTCGGTGATGCCACCCCCGACGTTGACCACCATATCGCCAGCAGGGGTCCCCACCGGCAGCCCGGCGCCAATGGCCGCAGCCAGCGGTTCCCAGATCAGAAATGCTTCGCGCGCACCAGCAGCGATACAGGCTTCGTGTACCGCCCGCTTTTCCACGCTCGTGACACCGAACGGCACCGAAACCATGACGGTGGGCTTGAACAGGCGAATACGCCCGGCAACCTTGTTGAAGAAATGGCGCAGCATCGCCTCGGTAACTTCATAGTCCGCGATGACGCCATCGCGCAGGGGACGCACTACCTGAATATCTTCTTCATCAACCCGACCCAGCATTTCGCGGGCAGGCTGCCCGATTTCCACAATCCGTTCATCTTCGACCGTCAAAGCAACCAGTGATGGCTCCTGAAGGACGATCTGTTCGTTTTCGTAGATGAGGACGTTCACCGTGCCGAGGTCCAGCCCCAGCTTTTTGTCTAGCAGCCCCATATTGTAGGCCCATCCTTTTGATAACCTGCCACATTTTAGCTGCAAATATACAGCAAAAGCAACGCCCGGCCTTACCACTGACCGGGCGTCGCATAGCAGATCAGATCAAATGCTGGCTGTCAGCGAGCGTCATTCATCTTCGTCGATGATACGCAGCACCTGGCCCCGGCCACTCAGCTTACGATGAATGCGCAGGCCCAGTTCTGCCCGCCGCAGGGCAAGTGCAGCTTCACGGTTTTCCGTTTCGGGCACGCCTTCTTCAAGCATACGACGGGCCGTCTGGCGCGCAGTCTCGATACGTTCGAGGTCCAGCGCAAACGAGGACTCGGCCAGGTCCGCCAGCACGACCACTTTATCGGGCCGCACATCGACCACACCACCATAAATGGCGAAGCGTTCCTCGCGCTGTCCCTTGCGCACCACCAGTTCACCAAAGCCCATCGTGGTCAGCACAGGCGCATGATGCGGCAATACACCCATCTCGCCTTCGACAGCGGGGATAATTATCATATCCGCTTCAGGCTCTTCGAAAACCTTACGTTCCTGGGTTACCAGTTCAACATGGATTGGCATCAGCCATCCCCTTTACTGATTCTGGGATTCTTGGTAGCGCTCGATGACTTCATCCATGGTCCCGGCCATGTAGAACATCTGCTCAGGGATGTAATCGACTTCACCATCCAGCAGCATACGGAACCCGCGCACGGTGTCGCGCACGCGCACATAGCGGCCTTCACGCCCGGTGAACTGCGCCGCTACCATCATCGGCTGTGTCAGGAACAATTCGATCTTACGGGCACGGCCCACCAGCAGCTTGTCGTCGTCCGACAGTTCATCGACACCCAGAATAGCGATGATGTCCTGCAGGTCTTTGTAGCGCTGCAACACCTGCTGCACTTCACGCGCCGTGCGGTAGTGTTCTTCGCCGATGATATTCGGGTCCAGAATCTTGCTGGTACTTTGCAGGGGGTCAACCGCCGGGAAGATCGCACGGGCTGCGAGCGAACGTTCCAGCGCAATTGTTCCGTCCAGATGCGTAAACACCGCCACCGGAGCCGGGTCTGAGTAGTCATCCGCAGGCACGTAAACCGCCTGCATCGACGTGATTGAGCCGGTCTTGGTGGAAGTAATACGCTCCTGCAACATACCCATTTCTTCAGCCAGAGTCGGCTGATAACCCACAGCCGAAGGCATACGACCCAGCAGCGCCGACACTTCCGCGCCTGCCAGTGAGTAACGGAAAATATTGTCGATAAACATCAGCACATCGCGGCCTTCATCGCGGAACTGTTCCGCCATCGTCAGGCCGGAAAGCGCCACACGCAGACGCACGCCCGGCGGCTCGTTCATCTGGCCGAACACCATCGCCAGCTTGTCCAGCACGCCCGCTTCTTCCATTTCACCGTAGAGCTGCGTCCCTTCACGGGTACGCTCGCCCACGCCGGCAAACACAGACAGGCCTTCATGCTGCGTCGCAATCGAGTTGATCAGCTCCATGATGGTCACGGTTTTACCCACACCCGCACCACCGAAAATGCCGGTCTTGCCACCGCGCGTCATCGGGGCGACCAGATCGATCACCTTCATGCCGCTTTCGAACTGCTCGATGCTGGTCGACTGCTCTTCAAAATTCGGCGGATCGGCGTGAATGGGACGGCGCGGTGCATCGGCACCAACCGGCGGTTTGTTGTCCACCGGGCGACCCAGCACGTTAAACACGCGACCAAGCGATACCTCACCCACTGGCACGGTAATCGGCTGGCCCGTTGCAAAGGCAGGCACGCCGCGCTGCAAGCCATCAGTCGTATCCATCGCCACGGTACGGACGATGTTGTCACCCATATGAAGCTGAACTTCCAGAATCAGTTCTTCCTCACCTGCGCGCGGTACACGCAGGGCGTCAAAAATATCCGGCAGTTCGCCACCCGGGAATTCCACATCAACCACATTACCCAGAATCTGAGCAATGCGACCTTGAACTTCTGCCATACTGATTTCTCCTCAAATTTTAGCGGGCAAGCATCGCCTGCTCAATCGCGTTTGCTGCTTTTTCAACTGACGACTGAAGCGCTTCGGTACCACCGACGATATCCAGGATTTCGGCTGTAATGGCCGCCTGGCGCGCTTTGTTATATTCCAGTGTCAGGTCGCCCACCAACGCACCGGCGTTTTCCGAGGCATTGCGCATAGCGACCATCTGGGCCGAATACTCGCTGGCCTGACTTTCCAGCAGGGCCTGATAAAGCTGGAGCTCTGTAAAACGCGGTACGATTTCCTGCAAGATCGCTTCCGGGCTCGGCTCGTAGTCGTAAACCGCTACCGTATTGGTCACGGATGGGACATCCTTGACAAATTCCGACGCGACCTGATCCTCAATGGTATGCGGAATCAGCGGTAGCCAACCGAGTACAACCGGATGCTGGGTCAACGTATTGATAAAGTCGGTATATGCGATAAAAACATCATCGACTTCACCACTCAGGAAGGCATCAATTGCCAACCGGTTCGCCGCCGAGATGTCGCTGATCGACGGGTCGGAGGGCATATCCGTAAACGAAGCCACCACATTCTTCCCGGCCCGCACCAGCGAATCACGCCCTTTGCGGCCAATGGTAATGTACTGAACCGGCTTGCCCATCCGCTCTGCAAAACGATTTGCCACACGGATAATATTGGTGTTGAACGCGCCTTTCAGACCGCGATCCGACGTAATCAACACAATCATGATGTTGTTGATCTCGGTCCGTTCTTCGAGCAGCGGATGCAGCGCCACGCCGGTTGTCCCGGCGGACTGCACATTCAGCAGAATTTCCCACGCTTTTTCGGCAAAGGCGCGGCTCGCCAGTACCCTTGCCTGCGCGCGCCGCACACGAGAAGCAGACACCGCCTCCAGTGCACGGGTAATCTGCGCGATGTTCTTAACGCTGCGTATACGTTTCTGAATCTCTCTTGCGCTAGCCACCGAAGCGCCTCCTTTCTACTAGGCTGACGCTCAGTGCCAATTCGCCGTGAAAGTTTCGATCGCCTGGCGCAGTTGACCTGCAATATCATCATTCCAGGTGTTCGGGTTATCCTGAATCTGGTCGGCAATCTCGGCATACTGCGTGTGATAGGCGCGCAGGAAATCTTCTCTCCACTGCCCCACACGGTCAACCGGTACGCTATCCAGCATCCCGTTCGTCCCGGCATAAATGACAGCGACCTGATCGGTTACTGACATCGGCTGATACTGCGGCTGCTTCAGCAGTTCTGTCAGGCGCAGACCACGATCCAGCTGCTGCTGGGTAGACTTGTCCAGGTCAGAACCAAACTGGGCAAACGCAGCCAGCGAACGGAACTGCGCAAGATCAAGCTTCATACGACCGGCAACACGTTTCATAGCAGTCGTTTGGGCGTCACCACCCACGCGGCTCACGCTGATACCAACGTCCAGCGCCGGACGCTGACCGGCATAGAACAGGTCTGCCACCAGGTAAATCTGGCCGTCCGTAATCGAGATCACGTTCGTCGGCACAAATGCGGACACATCGCCCAGCAGTGTTTCGATAAACGGTAGTGCCGTCAGACTGCCCCCGCCGCGCTCATCACTCAACTGCGCAGCGCGTTCCAGCAGGCGGCTGTGGAGGTAGAAAACATCACCGGGGTAGGCTTCACGTCCAGGCGGACGACGCATCAGCAGCGAAACCTGGCGGTAAGCCCAGGCGTGCTTGGACAGATCATCATAAACGACCAGCGCGTGCTGACCATTTTCCATAAACCATTCGCCAATGGCACAACCGGAGTATGGCGCAATGTACTGCATCGCTGCCGGGTCAGAGGCCGAAGCAATGACGATGGTGGTGTAATCCATCGCGCCTGCATCTTCGAGGATCGACACCAGACGCGCAATTTCACCTTTACGCTTGCCGATGGCGACGTAGATGCACTTCATGTTCTGGCCTTTTTGATTGATGATCGTATCAATCGCAATGGCCGTCTTGCCGATCTGACGGTCGCCAATGATCAACTCACGCTGACCACGACCAATCGGGATCATCGAGTCGATGGCGATAATACCGGTCTGCATCGGGCTGTCCACATTGCGGCGGTCCATCACACCCGGTGCAATCCGCTCGATGCCGTAATATTCGGTTTCCTGAATGGGGCCTTTGCCGTCAACCGGGTTCCCCAGCGCATCCACGACACGCCCCACCATTGCCGGACCAACAGGCACGGAAGCGATACGGCCTGTGCCGCGAACCTCGTCACCCTGGTTAATATCATCATATTCACCCATGATGATGACACCAACGCTGTCTGTTTCGAGGTTGAACACGATGCCGGCAGCGCCGGTGCTGAATTCAACCAGCTCGCTGAAGCGGATGTCATCGAGGCCTGTTACACGAGCGATACCATCGCCAACCTCGTCCACATACCCTACTTCAACGGCTGCATACTCTCGCTTGTATCCCTGGACTTGCTCAAGTAATGAGTCAAAAATGTCCTTGGAGATTTCCGCCATTTACAGGTCTCCTTCTCGTCGTCTGTCAGACTGTCTTCTGTCACCCTTGCGAGTGAGATTGCCGTATTTAACTTATGTTAATAATGCGCGATTGCATTGTATCGTATTGCACCGCATATGTCCACAATTTCACAAATGCGATCTACGTTTGTTTGTACGATTTCACTTAAGACGAATGGTCGCCGTTCAGATCGCGCACGGGCTTGCCCCCACCCAGCGCAACCGAGCGCTGAAAAGCCGACCAGACTGCCCGCGATATGACCGTGCGAAAACCGCCTTTTTCCAGATGGTACAGGGCTTCGGCAGTGGTGCCGCCCGGGCTGGTCACCTGATTGCGCAGTTCCGCCGGGTGCAGGCCGGATTGTTCCGCATAGGCCACCGACCCCTTGATGGTTTGCAGCACCAGTTGTTGCGCGTCCCGGCGCGAAAAGCCCATGTGTACCCCAGCATCAATCAACGCTTCCATGAACATAAAGATGTACGCCGGGCCGCTGCCACTGAGCGCGGTCGCCATGTCGAGGTAATTCTCCGCATCGACATAGATCTCGTCGCCAAACGTACCCAGCAGCGTGCGCGCCTGGGCCAGCTGTGGTTCCATAACCTCTTTGGTGGCCGTCCAGACGGTGATCCCCTGCCCGATCTGCGCGGGCGTATTGGGCATCGCCCGCACCACGCTGGCATTCGCCACACCGTTGGCTACGGTCTCGATGCGCACACCAGCCATGATGCTCAGGATCAACTCACAGTTATGCGCACCGCGCCGCGCTTCCGGCAGCACTTCCCCCAGTGCCTGCGGTTTGATCGAAAATACCAGAATGTGTGCTTTTTCCGCCGCTTCGATATTGTTGGCCGTGTAATGAACGCCATACTTTGCGGCCAGCTCCTGCCCTCGCTTGGTGCGTGGGTCGGCTACGATGAGCTGGTCGGGCTGAACCACCTGCTTGTCGATCAGCCCTTTCATCATGGCCTCGCCCATCACCCCGCCACCAATAAAAGAAATTATTTTATTTTCGAAAGTCACCTTCATTCCCCCTGTATGACCGTTGGCCTATGCCCGGATCTGTTCCAGCGCCGTCAGCCACTCAATTTCATTTCTGATGCCATCTTCAAATGTCGTTTCCGGTTCGAACTTCAGGACCTGCCGGGCTTTGCCGATGTTCGCACGTGTCTGCGTTTGATCGCCCAGGCGTGGCGGCAGCATATTAAAACTTGCTTTCTGGCCCATGATCGCTTCGACGATTTCGATGGTCGCGCCCGTCGTTATTTCAATGTCAGAGCCAATGTTGAAAATCTCGCCAATACAAATATCCGGCTGATCCAGCACCTTGTTCATGGCCCGAATCACATCACCAACGTAGGTAAAGGAGCGTGAATGACGGAGGCTTCCCTCGAAAACCGGCAGCGACTCACCGCGCAAAATACTGCGGATCAGTTTGGGATAGAGCTTGTCAGGTCGTTCGCGCTCACCGTAAACCGAAAACAACCGCAGCGAACACGCCGGAAAGCCTTTCTCCCGGTGATACGCGAGCGCCAGTTGCTCGGCAGCCAGCTTGGTCACACCATAATAGGACACGGGCTCAGGTGCGCTGGTTTCGGGTTCGGTCGCCTTGTACCCGTAAACAGAGGACGTGGATACATTCACAAACAAGCGCAGGGAAGGCGACTTTTTCAGCGATTCCAGCAAACGATGGGTAGCTTCGATGTTGTTGCGAATATACGTCGAAAACGGCACCTTGTCGGAAATGCCCGGTTGGGCAGCGGTATGGTAAACGACGTCGACACCATCGACCGCTTCAGCCAGATTGTCCGTGACCAGATCCGCTTCGATGAGGTGACAGCCAGCCGCCATCACCGATTCAGCATTATGACGCTTTTGTGCCACATCATAGTAGTCGGTAAAGCTGTCAATGCCGGTTATGTCATGACCTGCCTGCGCGAGAGTTTCCGCCAGATGTGAACCGATAAACCCGGCGGCACCCGTCACCAGTATTTTCATCATTAGAAACCCTGCTCGGATGCAACGGCCATACCCATCGCGTGGTAACCCTTGTCGACGTACAGCACGGTCCCGGTAATGCCGCTCGACAACGGGCTGAGCAGGAAGGCCGCCGCATTGCCGACTTCTTTCGCGGTCAGCGGGTCCGTCAGCGGTGCATTCTCCGCCACGTACTTCACCATCTGGTCAATCTCGCCAATGGCGCGTGCCGCCCGCGAGGCCAGCGGTCCTGCCGAAATGCAGTTCACGCGCACGCCGTAACGACGCCCGGCTTCGTAGGCGAGGGTCCGCGTGTCACTTTCGAGCGCCGCTTTTGCCGACGACATACCGCCGCCATAACCGGGCACAACCCGTTCGCTAGCCATATAGGTCAGCGACAGGAACGACCCGCCGGGGCGCATCAACGGGGACATCCGCTGTACCATCGACACCAGCGAATAGGCACTGGCGCTCACCGCCGCCAGATACCCGGCCCGGCTGGATTCAATCAGCGGCTTCTGTACTTCCGGCCCATTGGCCAGCGAATGCACTACAATGTCCAGCGGTTGTTCGCCATAGTCCTCGACGAGCCGGTTGACCAGCCCGCCGATCGAAAAATCACCGGTTTCGACGTAACGTTTGTTGGTGCGCACATCTTCGGGCGCAGCCTCCAGCGTGTCGTAAACGGCATCCAGTGGGTAAATACCTTCAAACTCCAGCACGCGCCCACCGGACAACTGACGCGACTCATCAAGTTTGCCGCGTTCCAGCAGCTTGAGGAAGATGTTCAGCGCAGGCGGCCACGTGCCCACCACCACCGACGCACCCGCTTCCGCCAGCGCCTTTGCAATCGCAAAGCCATAGCCCGCATCATCCGCCACACCGGCAACCAGTGCCCGTTTGCCTGTCAGGTCAATATTCAACATAACGTCTCCTCTTTATTGCGCCAGTGAAACATCGCCAACCGGCGGATAGGTGTAGGGATACTGGTCGTGCCAGTACTGGACGGCAGTCTCGATGCGGTCGCGCCGCACTTCGACGCCAATACCGGGTTCAGTCGGGACCGTGATGGTGCTGCTGCCAGCCAGCACAAATGACGGTTCCGTCAGGTCCGGGTCGTAATAGCGTGAGGTCGCTGAAATATCGCTGGGCAGGTTCACCCCCGGCAGCGATGCAAACGCCAGATTGGCCGAGCGCCCTACCCCGGTTTCCAGCAGGCCGCCAATCCATAGCGGCAAATCATGCTGCACGCACAGCTTGTAAATTTCCAGGCTTTCCGTATAACCACCCACGCGTGCCGGCTTCAGGTTGAGGATTTTGCACGCCCCCAGTTCCAGTGCCAGGCGCAGATCGTTGGCGCTGTGGATGCTCTCGTCAAGGCAGATTGGCGTGGTTAACTGCGGCTGCAACTTGCTGTGTTCGTAGATGTCGTTGTAGCCCAGCGGTTGTTCGATCATCAACAGATCAAAGTCGTCCAGCTGCTTCAGCAAATCGACATCCGCCAGCGTATAGGCGCTGTTGGCATCCAGCATCATGGTAATATCCGGGTAGACCGCGCGCACCCCACGTGCCAGTTCCACGTCCCACCCCGGTTTAATCTTCAGCTTGATGCGTCCATAACCTTCGTTCAGCCGCTTGGTGATAATTTGCAGCGTTTCCTCAACCGTCGGTTGAATGCCAATACTCACACCGACAGTCGCATACCCACGCGGGGCATGACCTTCTGGCAGGTGCGCCGCGAACAAATCCGCCAGCGACATCTCATTTGTCTTGGCAACCGCATCCCATACGGCGGCTTCGACCGCAAACTTCGACAGAGGATGCCCGCGCACCCCTTTGAGCAGCGGCGGAATTTCCGTCGGGCTGTTGATGGTTTTACCAATCACACACGGAATCAGAAATTCATTCAGCACATGCAGCACAGTGCCCATCGTCTCGTAGCTGTAGCCGGGCTGCGTGTGCGGCGCGGCTTCGCCCCAGCCAATGACGCCCGTTTCGGTTTCCAGTTCGACCAGAACCGCCGTTTTGAATGGCTCTTTACCGAAACTGGTCCCCAACCGCTCGACCAGCGGCAGCGCCACTGAAATCAGGTTCACATGCTTGATGGTAATCGGCTTCATGATTTCCCCTAATTTTCGCTAAAGTCAAAGTGTGCATCATTGCGACTAAATACATAAAACACCCGATCACGCCCTTCGTGACTCGCGCGCACAAAATCCACAATCATATAACCGGCCCGCGTCAGCAGATTGATCTGTTCGCGGATATGCAAGCGCCAGGCGTGCCCCAGCCTTTCATCAGCCCGGACAATCGCCGGATAGTCCATCGGAATTTCCAGAAATGCCATTGCGCCGATGGTATCCTGCGAGCGTTCCGCCGGGTACAGCATTCCATTGGCAAACGTGGCCGGATTCACAATGATCACATCCTGATTGCGATAGTCCTGAAAACTTTGGTCGATATGCTGGTCACTGGCGCGCGCCTCGACACGCGGGTGCGAGACCCACCACTCCACGAACAGCCGGTCAGACGCCCCCAGCACCGATAAACCGCCGCCACCCTCGGTTCCATAATAATTCTCGCGGAACTTGCGGCAGATGGCACCGAGCTTGCGAATATTGAGATGGGCATTGGGGGCCAGCAGCGGGTCAAAGGTCCATGTCACCAGCCGGATGCCCTGCTCCAGCGCCAGATCACGCTGGGCCATCTTCAGGCGGTAGGCCAGCCCCTGGTTACGATATTCCGGCAGGACGACCATACGTTTGGAGACCACCTGCAGCTGGTCAACCGCGCGGCCCTGATAGTCTTCATCGACGCCCAGAAAACCGACCAGCACCCCGGCCATACGATCCCCGTCAAATGCCACCAGCACATGGCCGCCGTGCGTGGCCAGCGAAAACAGCATATGAGCCGGAATCACCGACTCCAGATCATTCCCCCAGTAGGTCTTCTGCAAATCTACTGCCGCATACATATCACCCAGGGCAAAGATGGGCCGGATCACAAGCGGTGTCGTCACGAGTTAAATCCCTCTCGGTCGGCGGCGCAGCGAACTGCGCATCAATGGTTTCCAGTAACTGCGGCCCCGCATGTAGCCCAGCAGGGTGTCTTCCAGACGGCGGGCGTGAAACCCAAAATACTGAAAGGTATTCCCCAACGGCGCGGTCCGGTTCGTCGCCAGCAGATCCAGCCACTGCGGCGTCACCAGTGAACGGGGTAAAATACGGCTGTAGACAGCGGTCGTCCAGCGCAAGACATAGGGGGCCACCGGGATAATCAGCCGCTGCATTCTGGTGACCCGCATCACCGTGCGAATCAAATCTTCCAGCGTGATATATTCCGGCCCACCGATTTCGATCTGCGTATCGACCAGATCAACCGTTTCCAGGCTGCGCACCAGTGCTGATACCAGATCATCAATATAAATGGGGTGAACGACCACCTCGCCACGGCCCGGCATCAGGAAAAAGATCGGATTGGCGCGCAGCGAAAGTGCGATGTGATTAATAAAGGAATCTTCCTCGCCAAACACCAGCCCGCTGCGGATGATGGTGTAGGCCAGCCCGCTATCGCGAATCGCTTCTTCGACAAACCCTTTAATCTGAAGCAGCGGATATGCAGAGGATGGTGCAGCACCTAAATGGCTGAGGGTGATAATGCGCCCGACACGCGCCGCACGGGCTGCCGCGACCAGATTGCGCGTCCCCGCCAGCTCAATGCGTTCCAGCTCACGCGGTCTGCCCCACCATTGGGCATTGGCCAGATGAAAGATGACATGAACCCCGGACACAGCCTTAAACAGCACCTCATCATCAAACACGGTGCCTTCGATAATTTCCGGTACATTGTCCCAGGGTAGATCGGCGGCCCTGCCCGGTGGAATCAAACAGCGAACACGGTGTCCATCGGCCAGCAGGCGGGCGACCAGATGCCGTCCGATAAAGCCGGTTGCTCCGGTGACAAGAATCATAAACCCTCCAAAGAACGAGGAGCAATTATAGCATATCTCCGGGCTGGCAATTTGGGCCTGATCTCTATAGGATTCTTCAATATGGTAACCTCAAGCTGCATACGGTGTTACTTCAAAATGAGAATTAACATCTAGGGCACGGGCTGAAAATCAGGCGTGCATGTGGAGGAAAGGTAACGTGGAAAGACGCCGTGTCGTCGTAACCGGAATGGGGATTATCTGCCCAACGGGGAACTCGGTAAAGGAAGCCTGGACGAATGCCGCGAATGGTGTTACCGGCATCGGGCCGATCACCCTGTTCGACACCTCACATCTGGATAACCATTTCGGCGGTGAGGTCAAGGACTTTGATCCGGACGCGTTTCTGGGCAAACGCGAAGCGCGCCGTACCGATCGGGTGACTCAGTTGGGCCTGTATGCTGCCAAGCAGGCACTGGAAGACTCCGGCCTCGAAGTCACCCCGGATAATCACTACGAAATCGGTGTGGTTATGGGGTCGGGCATTGGTGGAATCGACTCAATCTTCAAGAGTATTCAGGCATTTCTGGAACGGGGCGCCAGCGCGGTCAGTCCGTTGATGGTCCCCATGATGCTGCCGGATAGCGCCAGTGGCAAGGTATCGATGATGTTCGGCCTGCGCGGGCCAAATTTTGCGATTTCGACCGCCTGTGCCACCGGAAACAACAGCATCGGTGAGGCCGTCGAGATCATCCGTCGTGGCAAGGCCAAAGCCATTCTGGCAGGCAGTTCCGAAGCTGGGTTGCGCGACATTACCATCGCCAGCTTCAATAACATGAAAGCAATCTCGCGCCGCAACGACGCCCCGGAAAAAGCGTCGCGGCCCTTTGATGTAGACCGGGATGGCTTTGTCGTGGCAGAAGGTGCCGCCATGCTGGTCGTCGAAGACCTGGAACATGCGAAAGCACGTGGGGCCAAAATCTATGCCGAAATCCTGGGGTACGGTCATACGTCCGACGCCTATCACATCACCGCCCCGCTTGAGACTGGCGAAGGCGCATCCAAGGCGATTGAGTTTGCGCTCGAAGATGCCGAAATGACAGGCGAGGATATTGATTACATCAACGCCCACGGGACAAGCACGCCCCTGAACGACAAGAGCGAAACCATCGCGATCAAAAACGCGCTCGGCGAACTGGCCTATGAAATCCCGATCAGCTCGACAAAATCGGTGACCGGCCATTTGATGGGCGCGGCGGGTTCAGTCGAAGCTGTCTTTTCCATTCAGGCGATCCGCAACAATTTTGTTCCGCCAACAGTCAATCTCGATAATCAGGACCCCGAATGTGATTTGAATTACACCCCGAATGTCGGTGTCGAACATCCGATTGACGTGGTGATGAGCAATTCCTTTGGCTTTGGAGGTCATAATGCCGTGTTGGTGATCGGCAGATATCACGAAAATGGTCAAGCATAATAATGGCAGACTGCCAAACACGCAGGACAATGGCCCCTATGCCCACGTCGTTGGGTGGGGCATGGCTGTTCCTGACCGCATACTCACCAACCAGGACCTTGAAGCCATCGTTGAAACGAATGATGAATGGATTCAAACACGAACCGGCATTCGGGAACGGCGCATCGCTGGCGAACATGAATCCACGGCTACGCTGGGGCTAAAAGCCGCCCAACGCGCATTGGAAGTTGCCAATATCCTACCGTTGGAACTGGATCTGATCGTGGTGGCCACGTCGACGCCGGAGCACATCTTCCCCAGCACGGCCAGTCTGATTCAGGACCGGTTGGGGGCCACCAAAGCAGGTGCGTTTGATCTGAGTGCTGCCTGTGCCGGGTTTGTCTATGCCCTCAATATGGCGGCCCAGTCCATCCGGTCCGGCAGTATTCAGACTGCGCTGGTTATCGGCGCAGAAACGATGAGCCGGGTTCTCGACTGGCAGGATCGTGGAACGTGCATCCTGTTTGGCGATGGCGCCGGCGCACTGGTGCTCAAGGCCAGCGACGAAACAGGCGGGGTTCGTTCATCCGTGCTGCGCTCCGATGGTTCTGGCTGGGACCTGCTGACCATTCCGTCAGTCGGCAGCCGCGATAGCAACGTGCCGGAAGCCAATCCCGACGAACTAAAGATGTACAAGATGACCATGAACGGGCGCGAAGTGTTCAAGTTCGCGACGCGCGTCATTGGCGAAAGCATCACACAGGCGCTGGAGATGGCGGGTTTGCAGGTGGATGATCTCACCCTGATTGTGCCGCACCAGGCCAACAACCGGATTATCCAGGCCGCCGCCCGCAGCCTGAATGTCGAACCGGCCATGTTCATGAACAACATCGACCGCTACGGCAATACGTCAGCTGCGTCGATTCCGATCGCTCTGTGCGAGGCGCTGGAAGGCGGGCGAATCCATGAAGGCGATCACATAGCCTTGTGCGGTTTCGGCGGTGGGTTGGCTTGGGCTTCAATCGTCGTTACCTGGACCGGCGCGGAGACGGGCGAACCGCGCACGCTTGGCAAACAGCGGCGTCAGCTCACTTATCTGGGCGCGAACTGGCGGCGGCGCATTGTCCGCTGGGGTCGAAGGCTGGATAATGTGGCCAACCGCATTCACCCGGAACGCGGCAAACTTTCCCGCCTGCGTCACAAGTTCGACCAGCAAAAACTGGACTAACCCCAACCTCGTGCAAGAATCAAAAGGCGCGTCCTACCCGACGCGCCTTATTTTTATCCATTGGGTGACAATCAGTTGCGCCGCTGCGCCAGACTGATGTAGTACAGCAGTTGCAGAATTGCCGTAACGGCGGCAGCGACATAGGTGAGCGCAGCAGCAGTCAGCACTGTCCGCGACCCATTCTGGTCCTCGTCATTCGACATCAACCCGGCCTCGCGCAGCAAAATCAGCCCACGACGGCTGGCGTCAAATTCGACGGGCAGAGTCAGCACGCTGAACAGCACCACCAGCCCGAAGAACAGAATCCCCAGCCACAGCAGCCCATCCGCCCGCAGCAAAAAGCCGACGAAAATCAGACCAAAGGCGATCTGCGGACTGAGCGACACCGCCGGAACCAGAAAATTACGCATCTGGATGAGGAACGAATTTTCCTCATGCTGCTGGGCGTGCCCCAGTTCATGCGCAACGACGGCCATCGCTGCCACCGAGGGCTGCGCGGCAGTTGATTCCGACAAACGAACGGTATGCGTGCGCGGATCATAATGATCGGTAAATGCCCCGGCAGTCCGTTCCAGGCTGATACCTGCGGCCTGTGGCTGCATACCACGCATCTGCGGGCGCTCGAAGGTCACATCGCCGACGGAAGTGCGGTCAATGATGCGGCGGGCAATTTCCGTGCCGGGCAAATTCGCGCCGTTCCGCACCTTGCTCCATTTATTAAATGACGAACGTACATACCACTGCGCCGCGAGCGAAATGATCGTGGCGGGTATGAACACAAACAGCATATAGGTGGGATCAAACAACATAAACACGTTTTAGCTTCCTTTCAGGATTCCCACACCCATTGAAGACATGATACGTGTATTACAGCACACATGTCTCAGAAATATATCAGCAATTGATAAATCACGCATAGGATTGTGCCGGTAACAGCACATTATCAATCAATCGTGTCTGGCCGATACGCACCGCCAGCGACACCAATACGGGCTGATCCGTCAGCTGGGTTAGCTCCTCAAGAGAGCGTGCATCCGCCACCGAGACATAATCCACATCGGCCAGCGGCTCCTGTGCCAGCACGTCGCGCATCAGCCGCCGCAGGATTTTGGAGCTGCGTTCGCCACGTTGGTAGGCCGCCTGCGCCGCCATCAGTGCCTGATACAAAACTGGCGCGGCCTGCCGCTGCGCACGGGTGAGGTTGCGATTGCGCGAACTCATGGCCAGCCCATCCGGTTCGCGCACCGTCGGGCAAACCACAACCGCCAGCGGAAAGTTCATATCGTCCACCATCCGCTGGATCACCGCTACCTGCTGCGCGTCTTTCTGACCAAAGTAAGCGCGATGCGGCTGCGTCAGGTTGAACAGCTTGGCGACGACCGTTGTCACGCCACGAAAATGACCGGGTCGGTGCGCGCCTTCCAGCGGCTGTGTCATCTGCTCGACCGTGACGTAGGTCTGATAACCTGACGGATACATAACGTCTGGCATCGGCGCAAAGACCAGATCGACCCCACCTCTCTCGAACAGTTCGAGATCATGAGCCAGATCGTGTGGATAAGCCGCAAAGTCTGCCGCATCGTTGAATTGAGTCGGGTTAACGAAAATCGTGGCGATCACATGGTCATTTTCAGACCGGGCCTGCTGCACCAGCGCGAGATGTCCCTCATGCAACGCGCCCATCGTTGGCACCAGCCCGACACTGCCGGACATCTGCTGCCGGGCCGCACGCAACGTTTCAATTGTTTCAGCGGTCTCCACTGCCATTTACCTCAGCCTGGTGCAAAGCCTGTACGACTTCCGGGTTCATATCAAAGCTGTTGGCGGCGGTCGGGAATGCACCGGACTGCACGTCCTGAACATAGGCCTCGATGGCACTGCGCATGGTATCGCCCACCTTCGCATACTGCCGGGTATGCTTGGGCACGAACGCATCAAACAGCGCCAGAATATCGTGATACACCTGAACTTGCCCATCGCAGTGCGGCCCGGCGCCAATGCCAATAGTGGGTATCGACAGCCGTTTGGTAATCATCTGGGCCAGCGGCGCGGGCACCAGTTCCAGCACCACCGCAAACGCACCGGCGTTTTGCACGGCTTCGGCATCGCGCAGCAACTGCTGGGCGGTTTTGACCTCCTTGCCCTGCACCCGGAAACCACCAAACCCGTTGACGCTCTGGGGCGTCAGACCGATATGCGCCATCACCGGGATACCTGCCTGCACAATACGGCGGATCGTCGGGGCCATGTATTCGCCGCCTTCCAGCTTGACTGCGCCGACACCGCCCTCCTGCACCAGACGTCCCGCATTTTGCAATGCCTGCTCCGGGCTGATGTGATAGGTCATAAACGGCAGATCACCCACCACCAGGGGTCGCTGGGTTACCCGCGATACGATCTCGGCATGATAGATAATATGGTCCAGCTTCACCGGGATCGTGGTATCGTGACCCTGAACCACCATCCCCAACGTATCCCCTACAAGCAGCATCGGCACACCCGCCGCCTCGCTGGTCCGCGCCGTAATTGCGTCGTAGGCTGTCAGCATGGCGATCCGCTCGCCATTGGCTTTCATCTTCTGTAAATCGCGTATGGTCAGTCGCATGATTTAACTCCTGCCCAGTAAGTTCTCCAGTTCATCGGTCGCCACACCACGTGCCCGCACCATTGGCAGAGTCTGGCGTGCCAGCTGGCGGTAGAGGTCCGCCGCATGTTGGTCGTACTGCTCCAGTGCCACCAGATGAGCCGCCACCGTGCTCACATCGCCGCGCACCAGCGGCCCGGTCAGCGCATCCGGAATACCCTGTGTACGAAGGTTCTCTACCGTTGCAGCGGTCAGGGCATTCAGCGCGCCATCCACCGCTTCATGTTCGTCGCTCAAGGTCAAAAGCAACTGCTGCGCCAGCGCGTACAGAGTCACGGTGTAGTTGCTGGCTATCGTCATCGCCGCGTGATAGAGCGCCTTGCTGCCGGGTGGTATGCTCAGTATAGAGCCATTGAGGGCGCGCACAATATCACCTAACCAGACCGCCAGCAGATTGTTTTCCGCTTCGATGGCAAAGGTTGACCCCGGCAGTTCCGTCAGCGCCTTTTCGACGCTGGCAAACGGATAAGCCGGGTGCAGGCTACCGGTCATCGCGCCATTCTCGGCCAGCACCGACAGCTGATCCACCCCATGTGCCCCGGAGGTATGGACCACGCCTTTGCCGTCCAGCGCTACACTCGATACTCGCGCAGCAACCTCTGCAATGGCATCATCGGGCAGCGCAATCACCACCAGATCCGCATGCGCAGCCACATCGCGCGGGTCCGAAGCGATGATCGCCTGCACCTGACCAGCCAGCGCGGTTGGCGGGGTGCGGCTGTAGATGGCGCCGATTTGATAGTCCGCCTTATATAGCAGACGCATCAACACCTGCCCGACCTTACCAGCCCCAATCAAACCCAGAACCGGTTTTTGAGACATTACTGCCCCAGAGGCGTGGGTGTTGGAATCGGCTCGCTGATGTATATATTCACCGTGCAGGAAGGCCCCATCGTGTTGGTAATATCAAAAACCGAGAGGCGGAACTGATATTCGCCGGGTGGATAGAATGCCGGTACAAACTGGCCCAATGCGCCCGCTTCGCGCACCATTTGCGTATGATCTTCCAGCGGCGCGAAATTGCCACCCGTCACGGGCCCGGCCAGCTCAAACTTGTAGAAGGCAAAATCATCCATGAACGCCGTACCGATAACGCTGATCGGTTCAAACACACGCAGGCCGTTTGTCGGAATCTGCAACGTGGCCCCTTCTTCGGTACAGCCAATGGCCGCCGGTGCATTGGGCACAATGGTCCCGACTGGCGTTGGCGTCAGCGTTGGCGTCGCCAGCACGCGCAATGAAAGGTCATCGGGTGTCAGGTTCACGCCGCTGGCATCGATCTGGGCCCCTTCGTTAAAAGCGGGAGTCGGGGTATTAAAGTCACCATCGGTAATGACCTGTGCATTGACGACGTTGATGTCACTGACACTGCGAATTGTCGGGGCAACCACGTTCTGAATACCGGCGACCAGCAAGACCGCCTCCAGCAGCAGAATCAGCGTGGTCACCGCGTCACCACGAGCACCACGCGCCAGGTCTTTTTCCAGTTCAAAGTAGGTCGCACGAAACTCGCGGCGAGCACGCTGCCAGCGCCGCCAGGTCAGCAGGATGCCAACACCCAGCAGGATATATAAGCCAATGGCGACTTGCTCGATCAGAAAAACCAGAGTCGTCATACCAGCGACCGCAGCACACCCCTCAGAATAGTGGACAAACGCGGCACCAGAACTTTCCCGGCATCCAGCACTTCTTCATGTGAGGCTTCCAGTTCGGTGTCGACAGAATCAATCGCCACATTGGTAATGCCCGAATATGCCATCACACGCATACCGGCATGCCGGGCGACCAATACCTCATGCACGGTGGACATTCCGACCGCGTCACCGCCGATGGTCCGCAGCATACGAATTTCTGCCGGGGTCTCAAAGTTCGGCCCGGCCAGACAGATATACGTTCCCTCATGCAGCGTAATCCCGGCATCAGCAGCGACGGACAGGGCTTTTTGACGTAGCTCCCGGTCATAGGTCTGGGCCATGCCGAGGAAACGCGGCCCAAACGATTCATCATTGGGGCCGATCAGTGGATTATTGCCCGCCATCCCCACAAAATTGATGTGATCGTTCAGCAACATCAGGTCACCGACCTGATAGTCCGTGTTCAGGCCACCAGCAGCATTCGTCAAAATCACGGTTTCGACGCCAAGCAGTTTCATCACGCGGATCGGAAAGGTGATCTGCTGTGCTGTATAGCCTTCATAAAAATGCGCGCGTCCCTGCTGAGCCACCACCGGGCAGCCTTCCAGCTTGCCCACCACCAGCTGACCGCTGTGCCCGTGAACGGTCGAGCGAGGCCAGCCCGGAATATCGTCATAGGCGATCACTGTCCGGTCGTCCAGCGTATCCGCCAGTGTGCCCAGACCAGAACCGAGCACGAGTCCGACTGCCGGTTTCAGGTCGCTGCGCTGGCGGATAACCGCCGCTGCCTGTTCATAATCTGCTCGTGAGTAAGTCATAAGTCCTCTTTGATTTCGTGCTTAGACAGGTTATTATAGCGCAAGCCTTGGATAATCGAATTCTGAGGCTGTCACGATGTTGCTGGTTATCGGTGGTCATCAATCACTTTGGAAAACACGAAGATTGAGCAAGGGCACATTACAATGGAATATGTCCAGCAAACGTTAAGCCACTATGCACAGGCTTACCAGCAATTATACAAAAAAAACCCGCGAGACTTAAGGATGCTTGATAACGGTTGGGTGAGTGTCAACGGCGCCCGCATGCGCGCAACCGAGCTGGAATTCCTGACCCAGCAGCTTCGCATCGAATATAACCAGCACCTCGATCAGCGCCGCAGCATGGTCAAGCGCCTGATCGGCTGGTTCACCAAGCAATAGCAGCCACCTCCCTCAAATTTCAAAATCGGTTACAATAGACTCGTCAACAGAGACGGGGATACCCTTGTGCGCAGGAAACGAACGTTCAGAACCCGGCGGCGCATTGACGAACCGATACACAGCACCCCCAAAGCGGTTCACTCGAATCATCTGCAAACCGCGCTGCGAACAGGCCACCTGACACCAGACAGCATCATGACCCTGCAACGAACTGTCGGCAATCAGGCGGTCATTCAGCGGCTGGGGGATGACCAACCCCAGACCGGCGCCGCCGCGCAAACCGACGCCGAAAAACGCCTGAAGGAAATTATCGCCAGCCTCAACCCCAAGAAGAAGGATGAAAAAGGCGACAGCGAACAATACAAAAAAGCCCTGCAAGAATCGCTGAAAGCCTTTCTGGCAACAGACGCCGGTAAGCAGCTGAAGAAGCAGATTATCGACGCAGCGACCAGCAAGCAGGGGCTGCCACTCACGCTGCTCGTTGGTTCCGGGGTGATCGCGGCGATGTTCGCCCAGAACGCCGGTATCCCCTCCATACCGGACATCCCACTTGGCGAAGGCATGTCCCTGAACATCGACCTCGACGGCACCATGCAGGACCCCACCGGTATTAAGTTCACCTTCAAATACAAGTTTGGCGGCAGTTCAAAAGAAGACAAACCCTCCAAAGCGGATAAAGTTGAAGAACTGCCCGAAGCGCTGGTGAACGAAATCGAGAAGCTGGACAAGCGGCTGCTCAGTGAATGGATACTGGCCCGCGCTTATCATGAATACGAAACCGCGACACCCGAACAGAAACCAGCCGAGAAGCGAACGTTCGACGAATTAAAAGCCAATGCCGGTGGGCTGCCGGATACACGGTTGGTGGCACAGGCGCTGGCACGGGCGTTGATGGAACAGGCCGGTGAAACAAAGCTTGAGTTCGATATGAAGCAGCCTGAAATCTGGAACAGCTTTAGCCAGCTCAAAGGCCTGATTCTGATCCTGAAGAATATTGTCGACGTGGTGGTTCCAGGTCTGCCAGAGCCAGCTCAAAGCGTTGAACAGGTTACGTTTATCTGTGGGGAAAAGTTTATCCCGCTGCGGGTTGAAAAGCCGGAAAAAGCCGCTGAAGAATAACGCTAGAGCAGCCCGGCGCGCCGCCGCTGTTCGATATAATCCTCAATCGTATCCACATCGCCCAGGATACTATCCGTATCGACGTCGACAAATGCCATTTCTTTGCGGTACTTGTTGATCACATCCCGTGGCGCACCGTCATCCGGCAGCGCCATAATCTCCGGCCAGTAGCGCCTGTCAATCAATATCGGATGCCCGCGCTGTTTCTCGAAACGTGGGGCCACAATGCTGCCCCGCCCCTCCGCATAAGCCATCAGCACCTGATTGATGACTTTGGGCTGGATGCGCGGTTGATCGCCCAGGACCACCAGTGCCGCTGAAATATGGGGTGGCATGGCGGCCAGACCCGCCTTGAGCGATGAAAGCATTTCGCCCGTTTCATAATGCGGATTATGCACGGCTTCGACGCCGCGTGTCGTGGCCAGACGCCGCACCTCACCGGCCCGGTTACCGGTTACCACCGTGATCTGATCGACCCGCGCCAGAATCAGCTGCGTGATAATCTGCTCGATGATGGTCATTTTGCGCGTCCAGGGCAGAAGCACCTTTGGCTGGCCCATCCGCCGCGACATCCCCGCCGCCAGCACCACCGCCGCCACCGGGCGCTGCACCTCGATGACCGGGTCCGCAGCTCGTGCCGAACCAATCGCCACACTGCCAACCCGATTCTCGCGCAGGATCAAACGCGCAATCAGACGCGCCCGCCCGCGCAGATACCCCTCCGATACCTGATTCAGCAAAGCGACCACCCGCGCATTATCCGGCACCCGCGCCAGGCCCAGCATTTCATCGCGCAGCACCTGCGCCACCCAGGGCGATTTCACGCGCTGGCCCTCGCCAAAACCGTAACGGTCGATGATGGCCTGGGCGTTGTAGACGTGCTCATCGTCCAGTTCCTGCCCCAGCACCGAAAGCGACGCAATCGGCACCACCAGCGATGTTTCAGGGGGAATCACGGGTTCATGATCAAATGGCGCTTTTAAAGGCCGCCCACCCGCGCTGTCCGCTTCGATCAGCAAAACGTCCGAAGCGACCGAATCCAGCATGCGGGGGATAAAGTTCAGCGGCGGGCCATAAACTTTCTCAGCGCGGATTTCATCGTAGACAAACACGAACCGGAACTCATCCAGCGCCATCGCCAGCGTGCCCATACCCTCGCGGGGCGTGACCGCATAGGGCATCAACTCCAGCTGGTCGAGGCCAAAGCTGGTGGTCGTCGTCGCCACCACCCGCCAGCCCATTTCGGCCAGCTCGTGACCCAGGTTGAATAACGTGGAGGATTTTCCGCCTGCTCCAATGAATGCGACGACATCGCCGCGCGCAATATCAAATGCCTGATGCAGCTTCATCGCGTACCGCCAGCGTCTGTCTAAACAACGCCAACACCCTGCTCCCTTAACGCGGCCACCACTTTATCCGGAGTCATGGGCAGCGAATCCAGCCACACGCCGGTTGCGTCATGAACGGCTGCCGCAATGGCCGGGGCCAGAGTCAGCATCGGCATTTCACCCATACCTCTTGCGCCCCAGGGGCCAAGCGGATCGGCAAGTTCCAGAATGACAGACTTTACCTCTGCCGGCACGTCGAGCACGGTTGGAATAAGATAGGTTGACAAATAGGGGTTGAGAATGCGCCCGTTGGCAGACTGTAGATTCTCCATAATGGCATAACCATGCGCCTGAACGACACCGCCTTCTACCTGCCCAACGATCAGGTCCGGGTTAATCGCCTTGCCTACATCGTGCGTAGAGACCACTTTCGTCAGGTGAATGTGCCCGGTTTCAATATCCACCTCCACTTCAACGGCCTGTGCCACATAGCCATAGGTGAAGTTCGGTTCCCCATGTCCGGTTTGTGGGTCAAGCGTCGTCGTGAGCGGTGGCCGGTACTGGTAAGTCGCAATGGCCGGACGTTCTTCATCCTGCCACTTTTTCAAAGCCTGCTCAGCTGCACCACGGATCGCGTTCCCGGCCATGAAGGTCATGCGCGAGGCAGACGCACTGCCCGATGTATCTGTCTCGGCGGTATCATGCGAGATCAAGCGCACCTTGTCCAGCGGCACCTTAACGGCGGCGGCGACCATTTGTAAAAAGGCGGTGTGCGCCCCCTGCCCAACCTCGGCGCCACCCTGCCGCACGATCACCTCTTCGATCCGGGCTGCGCCGCGCAGTTCCACCGTCGCCCAGCTTTGCTCGGCATATCCGAAGCTAAAGCCGATATTCTTCAGCCCGGCGGCCAGGCCTCGCCCACGTTTGACCCAGGGGCGGGTTGCATCCTGCTGCGGTGGCACCATCTGCCAGTGCCCATTGGCGGCAGATTCCCAGAAGCTTTCCTGCCCGCACGATTCCAGTACCTTCGCAATGGTGACTCCCTGGGGAACTGGTGTGCCCACCGTCATGATGCTGCCTTCACGCAGGCAGTTGGCCAGTCGCACGTCCAGCACATCCATACCCAGCGCATCCGCCAGCTTGTTCATCTGGCCCTCGGAGGCGAACAAACCCTGTGGCGCGCCAAACCCGCGAAAAGCCCCGCAAGGAATGTTGTTGGTATACACGCCGTATGTGTCGATCTTGCAGTTGGGGATTTCGTATGGCCCTGTCACCATCAGGTGCGCATTGCCCATCACTTTGGAGGACGTGTAATTATAGGCCCCGGCGTCACCGATGACGGTTGCCTCGGCAGCAACAATCTTGCCGTCTCTGGTGGCGCCCCAGCGCGTCCTGACTGTGATCGGATGCCGTTTGTGATGATAGAGGATCGACTCCTCACGGCTCCACTGCGATTTTACCGGACGCTGCAAACGTAGAGTCGCCAGTGCCAGAATGATCTGCACCGACATATCCTCGCGCCCGCCAAAAGCCCCGCCAATGGCCGGATAAATGACGCGCACCTTTTCCGGCGGCAGATCAAGGGCATGGTAAATCTGCTCCTGATCTTCATGGGTCCACTGCCCGGCCACCACAACCGTAATCCGGCCCTGGTCGTCGATATAGCTCAGACCCGCTTCCGGCTGCAAATAAGCATGTTCCTGCCACCCGGTATGATATTCACCTTCGACAACCACGTCGGCCTGCGCCCAGGCGGCATCCATATCACCGGTACGAATCCGGTAATGCGAGAGGATATTGTTGGGCGTGTTGGCATGAAGCTGCGGTTGACCGTCGGCCATCGCCAGTTCGGGATCAGTGACTGCCGGGAGGTCTTCATAACGCACATCAATCAGACGAACCGCCTCCGCTGCAATCGCTTCGGTGTCCGCCACAACCAGCGCGATCATGTCCATATAGCAGCGCACGATGTCAGCATCGGCCTTGCTGCTGCCCGGCCCGCATAACACCGGCTGATCTTTGGTCATCAGACCATACTCGTTCACCGGCACATCTTTGGCCGTGAACACCGCCTGCACACCCGGCAGCGCCTCCGCCGCAGTCGTATCCACAGCCAGCACACGGGCATGCAGCCGGTCACTAAAGCGGATTTTCATCCACAACTGACCATCCAGATCAATGTCACCGGGGTAAGCCGCCTCACCCGTCACTTTGCCCAGCCCATCGATGCGCCTGATGGATTGTCCGATTACGACGTTATGATTTTCTGCCACAACAATCCTCGCCTGTCGTCCAGCCTGCTGACGGTTTGCACCCGTCAATTATCCAGATTTTGCCGTGTTTCTCAACAAGCCCGGTCTTACTCCGCCCGCCGGTTCTGCTCGCGCAGTTTACGATCAATTTCCAGCGCCCGTTTTTTGCGCATTTTTTCTTCCGCTGCCATCTGCTCTTTGCGCTTGACCATATCCTTGTCAGTAATGTTATTCTTGTTCTTCGGCACAGCAATGGCCAGCAGCAGCGTCACAACCCCCAGCAGCACGAGAAAGACAATGCCCGAAAACAACAGTTCCACCTGCTGCTGCGTCAGGTTACCAATGCTAAAACTGGCTGACTGGCGGCGTGCGTAGGTCACCAGCATGGGGCCCAGTACATAAGAAATCGCCCCCAGAGCCAGCGCCATCAGCAGGCCGTAAACCGGCCACATCCCGCGCCGCTTCCGCTTTTCCGGTACTCGATAGTCCTGCATTTTCTTTTACCTCGCCTCACTCACCTGACGACCTGCTTCTTCAATTGCCTTGATGATTTTGTAATAGCCCGTACAGCGACACAGGTTCCCGGTAATACTCTGCTGCACCTGTTCACTGGTCGGCTGTGGACATTCTTCGAGCAGCTTGGCCCCTGCCATCACAAAGCCCGGCGTACAGTACCCGCATTGAACCGCGCCATGTTCCAGAAAGGCTGTCTGTACCGGATGCAGCTGACCATCCTGCTTCAAGCCCTCAACGGTCACAACGTCGGCTCCATGAGCACGCGGCGCAGGCACCATGCAGGCCATCACCGCGGCCCCATCCAGAAACACCGTACACGCGCCACACTCCCCTTCGGCACAGCCTTCTTTCGTGCCGGGTAAGTGCGCATCTTCCCGCAGAAAGTCGAGCAGGGTCTTATGCTGTCCGGCAGCAATCACCCGGTGCTGGCCGTTGATGGTGGTTTCAATCGGCTGATTGTCCTGATGGGTTAGCTGCTGTGGCAGGCCGTGCTTTACGATTGACTGATTCGGCCCCCACAGCATGGGTGGATGCTGCGGCCAGGTCGCAGCCTGCGCATTTTGTGCCAGCGCCCGCAGTGCACGCGCCACCATCACCTTTACCATCTCGGTACGATAGACGGCGGGGCCGCGCACATCGTCAATCGGGTCTGGCCCTTCAGCGGCCAAACGTGCCGCTTCATGAATCGTGTCCGGTGTGAGCGACCGCCCCAGCAAAGACTGTTCCGCAACGGTGGCATGGACAACGGTCGGGGCGACGCACCCCAGCGTGATCGCCGCCCGTGTGACGGTATCCCCATCAAAACCCAGGACGACGGCGACGTTCACCACCGAAATCGCCTGCGCCCGCCGCAGCCCCAGCTTAAGGAAGATGCCCCGTTCATCGTGGGCCAGTGCCGGAAATGAAATACTGGTCAGCATTTCGTCCGGACGCATGACCGTACGGCGCAAGCCTGTATAAAAATCTGCCAGTCGAAGGGTACGTTCGCCCTCCCGTGACGTCAGTGTCACTTCGGCATCGAGGGCCAGCAGCGGCGAAATGGTATCGTTGGCGGGTGAAGCCGTAATCAGGTTGCCGGCAATGGTGGCCCGGTTGCGAATCTGTGGTGCGCCGACTTCCCAGCTGGCCTGCGCCAGTGGCAAACCGCGTTCCACCACCAGTGGACTGCCCACAACGTGATTATGAGTCACCAGCGGCCCCAGCCGAATCTGATCCCCGCGCCGCGTGATCTGGTCCAGCCCCGGCACACGTGTGATGTCGACCAGAGCCTCGACACCCGCCCGCTGACCGCGTTCCATCTCGATCAGAATATCCGTCCCGCCCGCGATAATCCGCGCACGTTCCCGATGTTCGGCCAGCAGTTCCAGTGCTTCAGCAATCGAGCTTACGCTGTAGTATTGTGTCCACATGAGTCAACCACCTTCGATTATTTTCAATGGTATCAGCGTTTGGCGATTCCATGCGTAAGATACCAGACCCGCCACCACCGGCAGCCGGATGCTATTCATTCACCTGAAAGAACTCGATGACCTCGCCATTTGGCCCCACAAAAAATGAGATCGTCACATTCATCTGGCCGGCCAGATCAACGTCTTTCGGTTCCACCGTAACCTGGTAGCCTGCCTGCCGCACATGCTCAGTCGCGCCGCGCGTATCCGTGGTCGCCAGCGCAAAATGAAAGACCGGGTCGTTGGGGGCTTCGCTGCCCGGCGCTTTGGTTTCGGCGGTGGGCTGGAACAGCTCCATATGGCTGCCGTCACCCATATCCAGCAGCACGATTTTGCGCGTCTCGCTGCCAAACTCCGCCACGACTTTCATACCCAGTACATCCCGGTAAAAGCGCATCGATTCATCCCAGTCTCGGGTCTGAATCGCAATATGGTGCATCCCACCGCCCTGAATAATGGTGTTTTTCGTTCCTACAGGCATGTTTCAAATCCCTTTCGTAATCAGGTTCAATAAATTTCGCAGCGAACGGTTATCATCAAAAGCATCGTCTGACAACTGCTCCCTGTTCACTAATCGCCTATACCGGGTCTATGTCCAGCACCGTGTATGGGTTGATGTTCATCACGCAGGTATCCTTGTATTTGGTCCGCACGGTGTCGCGCCGGTCCCACGTATGCACATGCCCATGAAACAGATAGCGCGGGCGATACCAGTCCATAAAGCGCAGCAGCCCGCTAAAGCCCCGATGTGCCAGATCATCCCGATCATGAATACCCGCCGGTGGCGAGTGCGTCACCAGCACATCCACGCCCCGTCCGGACCGCCAGCGCGTCCAGCCGACACTGATGCCCATCCGCATGACCATCCACGTCATAGCTGAGTCGGAATACTGGATATCGCCCCTGTTATAGCGCATGGAGCCTTCCAGCCCGGCAAAGGTCAGCCCGCCATGCCGGACCACACGCCGGTGCAGGTTTTCGCCCCCCGGCGGTTTCTCGGTATAGCGTTCATCATGGTTGCCCCGCACATAAAACAGCGGCACGCTCAACACCGTTGTCATGAATTCGAGATACGACGACGGCATATCACCGCAGCTGATAATCAGCTGAATATCGTTGTACCGACGGCGCAGGTTCACGGCGCTCTCTAACTGTGGCACAACCGTATCACTCACACAAAGAATTTTCACGATAAATCTCGCACACACTACCACTCGTTTTTTCGTAAACTGCCGCTAATCAGGTTTTCCAAACCACACTGACCTTCAAGAGTACCCAATTCCCGACCAGTTTGCATGAGGATATTTCACACCAAATGGCCCACCGGTCATTCCTCAGCCGCCGGTATGACCACATCATCCAGCCACAGCCGCCCATCCGCGCTGACTTCGTAGACATCGCTTTCGGGCATCAGCCGTTCGCCTGTGTAAGGGTCGTAAAATCCAATCGCCAGTCTGTATGTCCCCGGCGGTACGGTGCTTATATCAATACTGGCCTCATCGTAAAACAGGCCCGGCGGCCAGTTCCCCGGTGGCATTGTGCCATCTCCGGGGTAATTGTCGTATTGCGCAATCGGTGGCTGATGGACGTCATCGTAGAGATGCGCAAAAAATCGGTAATCCCCTTCAGTGTCACCCCTACTATACCAGTGCATACCCAATTCAAGCCTATTGGCATCAGCCATGCGTTGGATATAGTCCACAAGCTCAAACGCACCGTTTTGATATGTTGCAATCGCATTATCCGGCGCAGTCTCTGGTGAGCGATCTTCCGGCTTCACCGTATGCCACAACGGTTCATACAGCCCATCTGATACAATCCGAATACGGGTTGAGTCAGCAGTGACATACTCCGCAGCAACCCAGGTCGGGATGGTAACCATCCAACCCGGTCGCTCCGGTATCCAGTTGCGATCGACCAGAACATCATTGACATACACGTCCAATGTAGCCCGCTGGCCTGAATGCACCGCCGTCAATAGATAAAAAGGTTGACCCACCCGCGTGGGAACGGAAAACGTCTCCTCACCATTTAGACGCCGGAATCCAGCCGTAACCACGCAATCGGATAAGCAATCTGAATAGGTCAGTTCCTGAGCAATTGTTGGGAAACCCGTCAATTGCACCCGGTTTTGCCACGCGTAGTCAACTGTCGACTCAGACTCTATATTGGCGACGTCAATCCAAATCGTTTGTGGGTCGGTGTCATCTGGCCCCGGCACAATACGCGTCCAATCCGGCTGATAAATCCCCTGATAATCCGCTGCCAGCGCGACGTTGTAATGGGAGTCGAGGTCAACCGGGAATTCCGCGAGTGGGTCGCCATAAATGTGTGTGTTGGCGATCAGTTCCAGCCCCAAGCCGTGTCCCTTGCCATACGACGCGATGTAATCCGGGCGCTCCTGAATCAGAAATTCGGCGATGCTGCCGGGGCCATTGCGCCAGTACGCTGCCGCACCGGGGGTCGTCAGACCGACCATATCCAGCGTTGTGCGTTCGCCCATGTAGCGCATCATGCCCACATCATGCACCGCGACGACCGCATCTTCCGGCGTGTTCGCTTGCAGCCAGCGCGCCATTTGCAGCGGCTGCTGATACACATAATCAACGTTCAGCGCGAAATGATCCCGAAAGGCCACGGCGGTCGTCAGCGCGACGACCAGACCTGCACCGGCTAATCCAATCACCACATATTGTAGGGACGCAGCGGGTTGCGTCCGCCCCCCCATACCATCCTTGCCTTGAACCTGCGCACCTTTGCGTTGAAGAATAATCCACGTCACCGCCCACCCCGCCAGCGGAAACAGCAGCGCGATCAGCGGCATCTGGTAGCGTTTGAAATGCCAGAAGGCGGTATCCAGCGTGGCAATTGAGGCCGTACCCGCCAGCAGCCACAGCAGCAGCATGGCATTCACCAGACGAAATTTTCGGCTAAACAACCCGCCGATCAGAAATGCCAGCGCCAGCGGCCCCACCAGATACGGCACATACAAGCCCTCGCGCGGGCTGACCCCGGTGATGAACTCGGCCCACATGCGCGCGAAGTTCTCCAGTATGCGCCCGATGACCACATCCCAGTAAACGGGTACGGTCCCCAGAATCGACTTGGCGGAATTGCCCGTTGCCACTGCGGAGCCGGTCACCAGCCAATTGACCAGCGGCTGCACGAAAACGGCGAGGATAGGCATCAGCAGCAGCCAGCGTCGTTTCTGTAGGGGCGCAGTGTGCTGCGCCCGGAGCATGTCGAACCAAAAAGCAATCACCCCAATACCTGCCAGCACACCGCCTTCCGGACGTGTCAGAGTCAGCAGCGAGGCACTGATGACAAACCAGCGGAAGCGGTACGTCACCACCCCATACAGAGTGGCCAGCACCAGCAGAATCATGATGCCGGTTTCCATGCCGCTCATGAAATGCCATTGGACAGAGCCTGTGAAACCAAAGATCAATGCAGTCATCACCGCCAGCCAAACCGGGGCCGCGTGCGCTTTGACCAGTCGATACACCAGCCACAGCGAACCCAGCAGCGCCAGCGCGCCGACAATCATCGCCCACAGGCTCAGGTTCAGACCCTGAAAACCGACCAAATAACCGAATGCGAGGATATAGGGATAGAGAAAGCTGGTCGCGCCGGAGGTTGGCGGCTGACCGGGGTTATACACGTAGGGTTGACCGCTGGCAAGCTGTTTGGCGTACTGGAAATGGATGTACACATCATCCAGCGGCAGGACGAACGCTCCCCGACCATGCGCCAGGCTGGTCAGGGTATAGACCAGCAGCACGCCCCCGGCCAGCAGACAGAATAACAACCAGATCCATAAATTGCGGCGAATAGACATCAAATGTAGTCTCGATCAGAAACAAACAAGGGCGCATCGCCATGCGCCCCTGCTCAGTATCATACCAAACATGTCCGGCTAGTTGGAATAGCCACTCGCAAATGTGTCGATCATCAGCTTCACGTCGGCGCCCAGGGGATAAAGAATCGGGCAGGTGGCCCCCGCCGAGATATATTCCCGGACTTTCGCCCGCACTTCTTCCGGCGTGCCCGATGCGGTGATCATCTGCACCACATCGTCCGGCACCAGCCGCATCGCGTCTTCAATCTGTTCCTCGGTGGCAGGCCATGACAGCACCTGGCTGATTTCGTCGAGCAGTTCCTGCTTGACGCCGCTGGCCTTCATGATGTGCGGCTGCTGACCAAGATACTGGGTGACCAGCTTGCGCGCGCCATCGAGGGCACGTTTGCGGTCACTATCAACCGAGCAGACGACCAGCTGCGGGCGGTCAATTTCATCCAGCGAGCGTCCGGCCACTTTCGCGCCTTTTTCTAGCTGAGCCATCGCCGCCTCGTTGTATGAAGGCGAGACGAGATAGTTCAGGACTGCCCCATCCGCAATTTCGCCGGTGAGGGTCATCATCTGCGGGCCGGTCGCCCCGATATAGATCGGCACATTGCGCGGTTCCTTGCGGCCATGCACCACGTCCAGTTCCACATCGGTCAGATTGACAAATTCACCATGAAATGTCACCCGCTCACGCGCCAGCAGCTGACGCACGACGGTCACAACTTCACGCATCGCCAGCAGCGGTTTGCGGCGGTTGATGCCAACTTTCTGCGCCAGCGGGTCCCACCAGGCGCCGACACCACAAATAATGCGATCCGGGGCCAGATCATCCAGCGTCAGGAAGGTCGCCGCGATCACCCCGGCATTACGGGTCCAGTTGTTGATCACGCCGGAGCCAATTTTGATGCGCTTCGTGGTCGCGGCAAAGGCCGCCATCGGCACAATGGCATCGCGCACCAGACGGCTTTCCGCCTGCCACACGGCTTCGAACCCGCGTGACTCCGCATACTGCACGTATTCAATTGCGTCTTGCAGGGAGTGTGCATCCTGTAAATAAAGTGCGACACGATCCGCCATATAATTACTCCAAAAGGTACGTCAATCCGAAACAAAAAGCTGCTGGTGGTCTACCTGTTTCACCAGTCGCTTATAGGTATCCAGGTCATCGTTGATGTCGATGTCGAGCGCCAACTGATCCGAATGATAAATGCGCGTGCTCAGGCCGGCATCACGGGCCAGCATCCGGTGACGCTGATAGCTGCCAGGGCCAAACGCATACGGAATCAGGCCCGGTGGACGCATAAACAAGGCGTTGGTGCCGTCCTTGTTCTGGTCCGTCGCGATCACCACCGACCGCATTCCCTGTCCCATCGTAATAATTTTAACGATGTCTTCGCCAGTTACCAATGGCAAATCTGCCGGCAGCACCAGCACCGAATCAACGCCCCAGCTTGCAACCACCTGTGTCGCGCGTGTGAGCGCAGAATTCAGTTCGGGGGCTCCCGTTTCCTGCACGGTCTTGGCGTTATAGTCACGCGCAATCGACAGCGCCTTGCTATCGCGGCTGATGACCAGTGTCCCAATGACCTGGGGTACGCCACGTACCACATCCAGCACATGCCGGAACATGCTTTCCGCAAGCTGCTGCCGCTGTTCGGGAGTCAACACCGTCGCCAGACGGCTCTTTGCCCGTTTCAGTGGCTTTACAGGGATAATGACCCATGTACTCATAAGTAATTGTGCGCCCGGTTAACCCATCACAGGACGCACGCCTCCTTTCTAATACCTTTCAGCGGCGACAATCAGACAGACCTGTCTGCTTCCAGACAGCCACGCCTGACCGGTTTACGTTTGTCAATTCCAAGAACTGATCCAGTCCAGTACCTGACGTGCCAGCGACGCCCGATCTGCATCCGACTGCATCAGGGTATTCAGCGCAACCCCGCGCATACCCTCAACCTGCAAATCGGTATCGCGTATATCATACACAAATCCATTCACAATATGCTGGTAGTACTGCACAACACTTTTTGCAGATTGTTTGTAACCTAATTCTGCCATAAGTTTGCTTGCGGGACCCTTAACAGCCTCACCCTGAATAATCGGCGTAATGGCGACTCGCGGGATATCGCGACTGGTCAAAGCCTCGCGCATCCCCGGCACAGACAGCACCGGCATAATCGACAGCCAGGGGTTCGATGGTCCAAACAAAATGACATCCGCACGGGCCAGGGCGTCCTCTACCTCCGGGCTGACCGCAGCTGCCTCGATGTTCGACAGGCGCAGGTTTTTGACCGTTGGCTGCCAGCGCATTTTGACAAAATAAACCTGAAAACCAAGCTCGCCATGTTCAACCGTGTCCACCATCGTCGCGACCGGCGTGTCGGTCATGGGCAGCAGCCGCTGCGGAATACCCAGACGGGCAGTCAAATCCTGAGTGACTTCCGTCAGGCGCTTCCCCTGGGACAAACCTTCTGTCCGCAGCAGATGGGTAGCAATGTCCTGATCACCCAGCCCAAACCACGTATCTTCACCATAACGGCTTAATGCCTGAAGTGTGTTGCGCGTGTCGCCAGCCAGACCCCAGCCATTAACCGGATCAACCAGCCCGGCCAGAGTGTACATTACCGTATCAAGATCAGGGCAAATTCGTAAGCCGTAATGCCAGAAATCATCACCCGTATTGACGACGACCGTTAACTGTTCCGGCTCCAATATCTGGGCCAGCCCATGTACCAGCTTGGCACCGCCAACCCCGCCAACCAGACAAACCACATTTAACGCCACAGTACACTTGCCTCCAGAGGGCGACGCGTTTTCTCACGTTCCTGCGCCGGATACCCCATCGTGATTAAGCCTTGTGGTTCCCAGTCTTGCGGCAGATTCAAGGTATCTCTTACCACGTCCGGGCAGAATAACGGCGCACACATCCAGCACGCCCCTAAACCGGCATCGTGCGCGGCCAGCAGCAGATTCTGCCCGGCCATGGCCACACTTTGTACCGCCATGACGTGCTCCGCCTGACTGCGCCTGGCGTCCGGGTAAGTATCCATGTCGGCCATTGTCAGACACACCGCGATCAGCACCGGAGCAGCGGTGATCCGTTCGTAAGAGCGCGCAGCATCGGCTTCGATCACGGCCTGTGGCACATGATCTGCCGTCAGATCACGACGCAGCCGCGCACCCATCGCCTGAGCCAGTTCAACCTTGCGGGCATCACTATCCGTTACGGCAAAGCGCCAGGGCTGGCGATTGTGAGCCGACGGGGCCCAGATCGCCGCGGTTAACACGCGCTCAATCACATCATGGGGTATCGGTTCCTGTCTGTAGCGACGCAAAGACCGACGTAACGTCAGAAGCTGCATCAGACCCGATTCAAGCTGCATTTCGGGCATAAACACTTCGCTCCGAATTGATCTATCGATATAAGTCGTTTTCCGGCGCACGCAGCAGATCACGCGCCGTGCCATCACTGCGGGGATAAGGGAGGCCACGCACCAGTGTCACCGGACGACCTTCCGCCCCTTCGCCGCTGACCAGCTGCGCCGTCGAAGCGATCATGTCGCCATACCCCTGCATACTGATGTGCAGTTCACGACCAAACAGATCAGGCTGGCCACGCAAATCAAGCACCGCCGGCAGGCCCGCCACGCCAATCGCCACGCCAACCGTACCCACCCGAAATGGTCGGCCATGCGAGTCGCTGACGACAATACCCACGTCGGCACCTGTCTGAGCACGCAGTTGTTCGCGGATATGCCGCGCTGTTGCGTCCGGATCAAGTGGTAGCAGGAGCACATACTCACCTGACTGCGGCACATTCGATTGATCGATACCGGCATTGGCACTGATAAAGCCCAACCGGTGTTGCGTCACCAGCACATTGCGGGCCTGCCGCGAAATCGCATGGCTCTCCTGCAAGATCAGCTCGACAATGCGGGGGTCTTTGTTCACTTCTTCAGCCAGTTTGTGGGCTTCTTCGCCTGGCTCTACAGCATCCAGACGCACCAAACGGCCTTCGGCCTTGGAGATAATCTTGGACGTCACGACCAGCACATCGCCAGATTGCAGACTCAAACCAGCCGCCTGCACGCCATCCAAAATGATCTGAACGAGATTATCACCGGGTTGTACCAGCGGTATACCGGGCAGAGACAAAATATTCAACGAGACTGTTTCCACGTTAGTCTATACCCGTGATGCGAATACCACTCGCTTTAATACCGTACTTGTTGTTGATAAATAATAGGACCGGGGTCAGTGCTTCAACCGCAATCGCGTTATCCAGCGGTCCGGCATGAATACCCCGCATGCCTGCCGCCTGAATAAGTTGAATCACTTCGTCACGCGCAGACGGATCATCACCACATACCAGGACATCGCAGTCCACTTCGCTATCCAGTTCGCCAATCTGTTCGTGGCTGACATTCTGGAAGGCGGCGACCACGCGTACATCATCGCCAAGCATCGCCTGCGCTTCGAGTGCCGCTGCCTTGCCCGGCGGCAAATGCACCCGGCGCACCTTGGGCGGCTGCAAGGGGACCGTAATATCGACCAGCACTTTACCTTTCAAGGCGTCCTTTACGCTGGTCAGGGTTGGCTCATGGGCGCTGTAGGGCACGCTCAGAATCACAATATCAGCGGCAGCAGCAGCGGCGCTGTTCTCCATACCGGTCAGATAATCGCCGTCCAGTTCCTTATTCATCTCAGCCGCCCGGTCTGCCGCCCGCTGGGCATCACGCGACCCGACAATGACCTGATAACCCCCACGCGCCAGACGCATGGACAAGCCAGAACCTTCCTTGCCAGTGCCACCCAAAACGGCAACCACCATCAGCGTGCCTCGATCGTTTGTTGTCATGTGTTTTGCCCTTCGTGGTGAGTCTGCTTCGCGCGTGGGAACCCCTCACCAGCATAAGCGGACTCGCGTCAGAATAATCTAAGAAACTGCTGTCACATTGCGGGTATATTGTTCCCACACTTTCGGGGCCAGCATCAATGCCTCGCGCATGATTGCCTGCTCATCAAGCGTCAGCAGCTGACGATCACGCATCAACACGCGGCCATGCACGATGGTTGTCGTGATCATGGACGCCTCAAACCCAAACAGAATATGCCAGGGCAGATTGCCAGCGCTGAGCGGTGTAAACGGCTGATAATCCACCAGAATCAGGTCTGCCACAGCACCAATGGATAGTTCACCCAACTGCACACCATCAAAAAATCGTTCTGCCAGCCGCGCATTATTATACATTGCCATGCGGGCAATATCCGCGCCATTTGCCCGGCGTGGGTCGCGGTGCACAACTTTATGCAGCAGATAAGCGGTTTTCCATTCGGCCCACATATTGTTGCTGAAGCCATCATTCCCCAGGCAGACTGGCATATCCAGCGCCAGCATGTCGTCAATCGCCGCTGCCCCTACCCCGTTGTTCATATTGGAGCGCGGCTGATGCGTGATCCACGTGCCGGATCGCTGCAAAATCTCGCGCTCGGTATCATCAATGTGGATACAGTGCGCGGCGATGGTCCTGTCACCCCAGATACCATATTCATCCAGCCGCTGCACCACCCGCTTGCCGCTGCGTTTCAGGCTGTCTTCCTCATCGGCTTCATGTTCCGCCACATGAATGTGAAAGCCTGCACCCGTGGGTCGGGCATCCGCGCAAGCCCGCAGCGCGGCGTCGTTAAGCGTCAGGCTGGCATGCAGGCCAAACGTCCCGGCAACCAGCGTACGCTGCTGGCTGGCCTCGATAAACCGAACGTTTTCCGCAATACCCGCTTCCATCTTTTCGTCGCCATCACGGTCGGTCACTTCGTAACACAGCACCGCCCGCAGCCCGGCCTGCTCGATCGCATCCGCGATCACGTCCAGACTACCATCAATAAAATTCGGGCTGGCGTGATGGTCGATCAGGGTTGTCGTTCCATGCTTGACCGCATCCACCAGGCATACGAGGGCACTGGCACGCACACTGTCCGCGTCGAGCGCTTTATCCAGCGGCCACCAGAGCCGTTTCAGAATCTGCGGGAAATCCGCAGGGGCCGGGCCGGGAATCGCCATACCGCGTGCATAAGCGCCGTAAAAATGGGTATGCGCGCAGATATTGCCCGGCATCACCAGTTGGCCACCGGCATCCAGTTTTTCAACCTGAGGGTAACGCCCCACCAGTTCGGCGGTCGGAGCGATATCCCGAATCACACCCTGCTCGATGTACAGCGCATGATCCGTCAGAATCTCAGGCGCCTGGCCCCATGTGACCAGTGTCCCGTTGGTAATCAGCAGCATAATAGCCCGATCTTTGATGGTAAATCCATGAGGTCGCTATTGTAACGCAGAATTCGGGAAATGAACGGGTGATAAGGCAGTCGCGCGCTATCGGTTGACCATCAACTTTTACCAACGTGCAACCGTATTTGGCACCTAATCCAGCGGCAAACTGATCATGACAGGGCCGCCACGCCGGGTGATTTCATCCCGTATTTTCGCCAGAATCGCATCGTCGGCTGCGCCATCTTCAAGAAACAGATCGCCCACCATTTGTTCGGTCGACGCGGTGAAAGCCCCGTGTTCGCACAAAATGCGCAGATGTGCCCCGGCGCCCGTTTCGCGTCGTTCGGCATCCCAATAGCGCTCGACCGCAGATAACCCCCTGTTGCGCAGCGCGTGATATATGCGGTCCACATAATAATCAGCGGCGCTGTAGAGGTCCTTAATCTCGCGGGCGTGAACAAACCGGTCCCAGGTTGTGTAAATGAAGGCCACCGTCCGGCGGGTGGGGTTCAGAATCGGGGGCACTTTTTCGCGCCAATCTGCCAGCTGTACCTGATAATACACCTCGTCGGCGCGGGGATGATTGGCTTCATCGGGTAGCAAATCGCGGCGGTAGGCGAGCTCCACACCATCACGGCGCGCATAGTAATAAATGCCGCTATCCGGTTTGCCTGCCACACGACTGCTCAGGAAGAACGCCACATACTCGGCATGGACACCGCGCGGCATTTTCGACTGGGGAACACGATACCAGCCGTGATCGTGTGCAAGCTTAAGATCTTTCTTCCGGGTGATGACACCGACCAGCACACGATCATCAGGGTACATGCATTCAGACCTTGCTCGGTTCCGCCTCACGCAGCGCATTCAGGCGCGAATCAATCTCCGTCACCAGCGCCTGATGCTGCTGCCACCATGCCGGGTCGCGCTGGGCATCCAGTTCTTCGACGGATTTCCCCTGCTGCTCGACCCAGGTGTAATACTTGAGGTTGTGCCAGCGGGTGCGGGCTTCGGGTGTACCGGGCATAATCCAGTCTGTTTTCATGGCGTGGAAAATACCTTCCACACGGCCAACGGCAGCAGCTTCGTCCAGCGTGCCATAGGCCTGCGCCATGTTATCCATGACGGAGTAATAGCGATCCAGCGAATCAGTGGCCACCGTGACGATCAGATCATCCGCGCCGTAGTTGTAATATTTGGCCGTCTTGATGGCACCGAGGATATTGCAGATGGTGCTGATACCAAACAGAGTCGCCATCTGTTCGACTATCGCCGGGTCGGCACCATAGCGGTCTACGAGCACCGCCCGTGCCCGTTCTTCGCTGAGCAGTTGCAGGCCCTTCTTGCAGTCCAGGTCGTCGATACACATCAGCGCATCCATGTTATTGACATTGTGAATCCACGTCACATGCTTGTCGCCGATGCCCTCGATGTCATGCGCCCCATAGCCATTGTTGTACAGAGTCGGGCACTGAATCGGCTCCAGCCCGACGATTTTGTGATCCGGCCAGATTTGTTTCAGACGGTCGCCAGCGGCGATGGTCCCGGCGCTGCCCATCGCAGACACAAAAGCCGATACCCGCCCGCTGCCAATCCCCTGCTGCGCCAGTTCAGTGGCCAGTTCCGCAATGGTATTGCCCGTGACGTGGTAATGGAAACGATAATTCCCCATCACCTCAAATTGATTGAGGATGCGGATATGGTCGCCACTGGTGCGCAGGCGGTGCGTTTCGTCGTAGATTTCCTTGACATTGCTTTCGGAACCAACGGTCTTGTTGATCTGCGCGCCATACGATTCGATGCGTTCAAAGCGTTCGCGGCTCATGCCCTGCGGCAGCACCACAATGCTCTTGCAGCCCATGCGCCCGCCGACCCATGCACCGCCAATGCCATAATTGCCTGTCGACGGCCAGACCAGCGTGTGTACTGCCGGGTCCACCTCACCGAACAGTTCTTTTTCCAGCAGCACGGAATAGGCTGCGCCAACCTTATGACTGCCTGACGGGAATGACCGGCCAAAAATCACGACAATCGGCGTATCCACACCGGTCAATGCAGGGGGCAGCACGATGTGATAGACCGTGTTGTCCGCATCACGCCATGTGATATTAAACAAATTGATCGGGTCCAGCGGGTCTTCGGTGCGGGCCTTTAGCGCTTTCTCACGCACCGCAGCGTCGATCTTGTCAGGATGCAGCATTTCTTCAAAGGTTGGTCCGGTAATCAAAATACTTACTCCGTTTTGTCGGGGTCGTCTTCGCCCATCAACTGTTGTTCCAGCCAGCGCATTTCATTTTGTAGTTCATCGCGGCGGCGTGCCAGTTCGCGGTAGCGGTCGCGCTCTGTAGACGATAACTTGTCCGGCGCGCCGCTGACCGCCATAATCAGCGCGTCTATTTCCGCGTCAATCTCTTCGTACTTCAGCACTAGCTCGCGATAAAGCCGCACCTTATCATACGAATCGCTCGATTTGTCCGCCATGGCCTTCTTTCCTAGCCTCTTGCTTCGGGTTCCGGCTCCGGTGTTGGCGGTATGGTGTTGGGTTCATCTTCCAACTGTGGCTTGAATCCCTTTTCCGAGGCGATAACGTAAAGCGGTCGGTCGCGCACCTCATCATAGATACGCGCGATATACTGACCCATTATAAACAGGAAGAACAATTGAAACGCGCTCAGCATCAGCAGCAGCACAATCGTTGTCACCTGCCCGCCCAGAAAGCCAGACCCCAGGACGACCCGTAGCACAGAGATAACCGGAATCGCCAGGACAGCCAAAACCCCCAGCACGAAACTCACGTAAATCATAATCTGAAGCGGGAAGTATGAAAAGCCTGTGATAGCGTCCATCGCAAAACGGACCATCTTGCGCAGCGGGTATTTCGTCTCGCCGGAGAAGCGGGCCTGCCGCACATAGCTGATGCCGGTCTGCTTAAAACCGATCCAGCTGGTCAGACCACGGATGAACCGGTTGTGTTCGCGCATGGATTGCAGTGCATCCACCACCTTGCGATCCATCAGGCGGAAGTCGCCGGTATCCATCGGGATATTCACATCGGTAATGCGGTAGATCAGGCGATAGAACACTTTGGCGGTCAGCAGTTTGAACCAGCTTTCGCCATGACGTTCTTCCCGCACCGCATACACCACCTCGTAACCTGCCTTCCAGCGCTCGATCATTTCCAGAATCAGCTCCGGGGGGTCCTGCAAATCGGCGTCGATAATCACAACCGCGTCGCCAGACGTATAATCCAGCCCGGCAGTCACGGCGATCTGATGCCCGAAATTGCGAGCGAAATTGAGCACTTTAATGCGTGAGTCTTTGGCGGCCAGTTCTTCCAGCAGTTCCAGCGACCTGTCGCGGCTACCATCGTTCACCGTGACCAGTTCCCATTCGCCACCCGAAGAATCCATCACCTCGCAAATGCGGTCGTACAGAACCTGGATATTGCCTTCCTCATTGTAGATCGGCGCAACAATGGAGTAACGTGGTCTGGTCATTGCAATCCTCTGTTCAACCTCTGTCGAATGTTATCTGCATCCGGCGGCACACGCATACCACCACTGACAGACTTTTGTGCGCTTTTTACATCTTTCAAACCGTTACCCGTCACCAGCAAGGCAACTTCTTCGTCGGGGCTGATCAAGTTCGATTGTACAGCAGCTTTAACCCCGGCGTAAACCGCAGCAGCGGCAGGCTCGGCAAACACCCCGGATGATTGAGCCAGGCGTGGAATAGCGGCAATGATTTCGGCGTCATCCACCGCGACAAACGCCCCCCCGGTCTGGCGTACCGCCCGCAGCGCTTTGGACCGGTCACGCGGCAAACCGGCTGAAATGCTGTCGGCAATCGTCTCTGCCGGGCGCGGCTGCATCTCTGCTGGCGCAACATCATTTTCCCAGGCATGTACCAATGCCGAACTTCCTGAAGATTGTACACCGATCAGGCGCGGAATCCGCTTAATCCAGCCAAGCTGGCGCAGTTCCCAGAAACCCTTGTGCATACCCCCGATAATGCTGCCATCACCCACACTGACCACCACCACATCCGGCACGTGCCACCCCAGCTGTTCCGCGATTTCATAGGCAGCGGTTTTCTTGCCCTCGGTGGTAAATGGGTTGATGCCCGTATTGCGACAATACCAGCCCTCGCTCTGCGACAGCTCGTAACACAGATCAAAGGCGACATCGTAAGTGTCTTCGACCAGCAGCACCGTCGCGCCATAAACCAGCAGCTGGGCAATCTTGGCTTCGGGGGCGGTGGCTGGAACGAAGATAATGGCCTGCATATCCGGCACCGACGCACACATGCCGGACAGCGCCGCTGCCGCATTGCCGGTGCTGGCTGTGCTGACGACCTGAGCGCCTTTTTCAATTGCGCGGGCAACCACCATGCTGCTGGCACGGTCTTTTAATGAGGCGGTGGGATTCTGGCCGTCGTCCTTGACCCACACTCGCCAGACGCCGAGTTCAGCAGCCAGCCGGGGCGCATCCAGCAGTGGTGTGTAGCCTACCTGTAGCGGCGGCACCGCTGTACCGGGTGCCACAGGCAGCAGATCGCGGTAGCGCCACATGGATATTTCCCGGTTGGCAAACAACGCGTCACGATCCACTACGGACTTTAAGGTGCCGTAGTTGTACAGCACATCCAGTGTGCCAACCTGCCCGCACGCTGGACAAAAATACTCCACCTCACCCGGTTGATACGTTTGCTCACAAATCGTGCAGCGCAGTTCCAGTATTTCAGCCATCAAAATATACTCTCAATTTTTCAGCATATGGTAAGCGTTCTTCAGCGGTCGTCAGGCGATGGTCCGCCGTTCGCTCATAGAGTGCATCGCCGTTGTATCGCGGAAAAACATGCGGATGATAATGCCAGACCTCCTGATAACCCGCCGGCTCATTGTGCTGGCGCGTCGAGGTGCCATCGCAACCATAGACCTGCTTGAACGCAATCGCGATCCGCCGCGCCGCTTCGTGCACGTGGACGGCAATGTCCGGCACCAGTTCATAAATGTTCTCGATATGCTCGTTCGGTATGACAACCGCGTGCCCCGGATTATTGACCCACCAGCGTGCATTGATAAATGCGGTAACCTGGGCATCTCGATAGAACACATCCGATTGCACCGTCCACAAATCGCTGCCCTCTGTCCCGCGTGCGATGCGACAAAACGGGCATTCATAACCATCGGGTGCGTGTCGGCTGTAGAAGACTTCAGCCATCATTACCCCGGCACCACGCGTGTGCCTGTCTCGCCGCGCAGCGCCCGCGCCAGATTGGGCGGATCGGTGATGATGGCATAAGGCCCACCCATTTGTACAAAATCAATCGCCGCCTCGATTTTGGGCCGCATGCTCCCCGGCGCAAAATGCCCTTCCGCCATGTACTGCTGCGCCTCAGCCAGTGTCATTTCATCCACAAAGCGCTGGTCCGGCTTACCGAAGTTCAACGCCACTTTCTCGACACCCGTAGAAATCATAAACAGATCTGCCCGCAGTTCGCGCGCCAGCAGGCTGCTGGCCCGGTCCTTGTCGATGACAGCCGCCACCCCGCGCAGGCTGCCGTGCTCATTGCGGATGACAGGAATGCCCCCGCCGCCACAGGCAATGACAATATAATTATCCATGATTAACGCCTTGATCGCGTTAATCTCCTGAATCACCAGTGGTTTTGGCGAGGCAATGACCCGGCGCCAGCCGCGCCCGGCATCTTCCATGACCTGCCAGCCTTCCGTCTCATAACGGCGCGCATCTTCCTCAGTCATGAAACCACCTATCGGCTTGGTGGGGTTGGCGAATGCAGGGTCGTGATTATCCACAAGCACCTGCGTAATCACCGTCATGATGGTGCGGTTGATGCCCCGGCGGCGCAGCGCGTTGTCCAGCGCCTGTTGCAGCATATAGCCGATGCTGCCCTGGGTATCCGCAACGATCAGGTCAAGCGGGACATCGTGAACGCCATGCTGGGCGGCAATCTCGCCCCGCCGCAGGATATAACCCACTTGCGGCCCGTTACCATGCGTAATCGTCACGCTCCAGCCTTCAACAATCATTTGCGCAATGTGATCGCATGATTCACGTACCGCGTCCCACTGATGAGGTATTTCAGGGCGCTTGGGGTCCTGAATGAGCGAATTGCCCCCCACCGCCACGACCGCCAGTTTACCAACCATATCTCAAGTACCTTTGCTCAGTGCAAGCCACTCGTTATTACAGTATTTACAACCCATCTATACAAACACCTAAAGTCGAATCAGGTGTTCAAACTAACAGCCTCGAAATGTTCAACCTGCGGAAATGGATCATAAAAATGGTGCAGCAGGCGCTTCCATTCCTGATACTGTGGCGACCCGCGAAAGCCGACCGTATGATCTTCCAGCGTTGCCCAGCGAACGAGCAGCAGGTATTTGCCCGGTGTCTCGATGCAGCGCTGCAACTCATGGGAGATATACCCCGGCATGGATGCGATGATCGGTGATGCCTGCCGGAAAACCGTCTCAAATTCAGTTTGTTTGCCGGGGATTACAGGCAGAAATACAGCTTCAAGGATCATGAATAGCAACTTTCTAAAAGACATTTTTTTCAGATAGTGTACCAAAACCTGTAGGATACCTGTTTGAAACTATTTTCATTTTACATGGTTGCAACTTATTCACCACACAACCCGTACTGTGGGTAAGAGGCGCTGCCCAAGCCAGGATGAAATAGATGCATTTAACCTGCCCGAACTGCGAAACGAAAATCCCTTCGGAGAATATCAACATCCAGCAAATGGCGGCAGTCTGCCCCGCCTGTGACACCGTGTTTCAATTCGACCTTTCGAACCGCAAGCTGCATCACCGGAAAATAAAGCCGCCGGAACGCCTGACCGTTCATGAAACCGACGATCAGATGGACCTGGCCTTTCGCACCAACCGGCAACTCTTTAAAAATGAGGCGTTTCTCACCGGTGCCATCATGAGCGGGGTTTTGACTTTTGTTTCGCTAATACTGGCTGGCGAATGGCTGGCCGGTGACATCACCCCCCTCATCCCCATACTCTTCGGCGTGGTCACGTTATGCCTGTACTACTGGCTGGCTACAATCGTTTTTGACCGCACGCGGATTATCGTGAACGAGGAGGAAATACAGATTTCCCACCCGCCGCTCACCAGTCTGTTCATGCAAAAGGACCGCATAAAACTCGCCGGTGTCCGACAGGTGGCCTTTGAGGAAACACCCGCATCTGTAAAGGAAGGCTATGATACGCCGCAGTACCGTGTCTGGGCCGAGCTGGTGGATGGTCGTCGCAAGGCCATCGTGAACAATGTCGTTGATGATTATGCGCTGTTTATCACCCAGTCGTTGACGACCTGGCTGGAAGCCGACCCGGACACTTCCCGGTTGGCTGACCATCAGCCAGCAGATGAGGACTTGTCAGACACCGAAGCGTCATCCCAACAAGCGCACCGGGGTTAGCACATAGGCCATTTAAAACAAAAAGCAGCGGGCATTGTGCCCACTGCCTGATGTTCCGCAAAACTGGCCTGGTTTACTTGCCAGCGACCTTCACCGGAATAGCCTTCACCTTCGATTCTTCCGACTTCGGCAGGGTCAGGGTCAGGGTGCCGTCTTTATAGTCGGCCTCGACCTTCCCGGATTCAATCGCCTGTGGCAGACGGATGCTGCGGCTGAAACGCCCATACCGGCGTTCGCGCACCAGCGATTTGGCATCCTTGTGCTCGACGGTCTGTTCTGGCTGTTCGGCCACAATGCTCAGGACATCATCCTGCACCGTGACATGGATATTGTCGGGGTTCACACCCGGCAGATCGGTCTTGACCAGATAGTGGTCAGCGGTTTCATCCACATCCAGCGCCAGCGCATTGTCACCAAGATGCCAGTCCGGCCACTGCTGCGGTGCATCCTCGAAGAATTTATCCAGCGCGCTCTGCATGGTCATCATCTCGCGGAATGGGTTCCAACGTGTAATGTTTGCCATCAAAATACCTCCTCAACTTTCAAGGACTTTTGTTTCTCTAGCCTTACATTTGGCAGTATAGGATGCAAATGTAAAAACCATTTATGCGAATCGTAAGAAAGGCGTATAAACGGGCTGAATCAAAAAGCCGCCAGTTCCCCAGCGGCTCTTTGCGGGTAATACGCACGCAAATTAGCGCATGGTCAACGCCATCACCGCCTTCTGGGCGTGCAGGCGATTCTCGGCTTCGTCGTAGACGATGCTCTGCGGCCCATCAATCACCCCATCGGTCACTTCGACATTTCGATCCGCCGGCAGACAGTGCATATACACGGCATGATCCTGCGCCAGCGCCATACGCCGTTCGTCCGTGATCCAGTCCGTATACTGTTTACCAATGCGCGCCGATTCGTCGTTATCGGTCGTGGTCAGCAGCGCGCCCCAGCTTTTCGGATAAACAATATCTGCCCCCTTGAAACCCGCGTCGAAGTCATCCAGCACTTCAAACGCGCCACCACTCAGCCGGGCGTTATCCTGTGCCTGCTGCATGATGTCCGGCATCAGCTTGTACTCCGGCGGATGCGTCAGACGCACATTCATGCCAAAGCGCGTCATCAGCAGAATCAGACTCTGGGGCACGGAAATCGGCTTCTGGTAGCTGGCGGCATAGGCCCAGCTGACATTCATCGTTTTGCCGCGCAGGTCCCGCCCGAAACGTTCCATGATCGTCATCAGGTCGGCCAGAATCTGGAATGGATGATAAACATCGCACTGCATGTTGAGCACCGGCACGCGGCTGGCTTCCGCCACTTCGCGGATATACTTGTTGCCGAAATCCCAGTCACACTGGCGAATCGCGATGCCATCCGTATAGCGCCCGACGATCTCGCCAATCTCTTTGGCGGTATCGCCGTGGCTGATCTGGGTGGTTTCGCTGTCGATGAACATGGCGTGCCCGCCTAGCTGGGTCATGCCGGCTTCAAAACTGGTACGGGTGCGCGTACTGGTAAAGAAGAACAGCATCCCCAGCACCTTGTCCCGCAGCAAAGCATGAGACTCGCCCAGCGCGCGCTTGCGTTTCAAATCCCATGCGACATCCAGCACTGTTTCTATTTCGTCCCGCGTCCATTCCTGGGTCGTAATCATGTCACGCCCGCGCAAATCGGTTTGCATTCTTACCTGCCCTTCTGCAATCAAAAAGCCGAGAGTCTACAACTCCCGGCTATGATAATCAAAACGCGGCAAACAGGCCAGATTTCCCTATGCCGACGGCTGTACCAGCTCGGCCATCATAGTGCCCACGAAGTCAATTTCGTCCTGATTGATGGTGTGCCCCATATTCGGGTAGATGCATTCAGTCACATTGCCACCCAGAGCCTGCAACGCTGCCGTTGTCTCATGCACGCGTTCAACCGGAATATGAAAGTCGACATCGCTGCACCCCAGAAAAACGGGCGTGTCTTCCAGCGAACCTTCGTACTCGAATACCGTGCCTTCCGGGCCAATCAGCCCGCCGCTCAGACCGACCAGGCCGCCATAACGCTGCGCCTGACGTGCGCCAAATTCCAGCGCCAGACAGGCACCCTGCGAAAAGCCCAGCAGGATAATTTTATCGGCAGCAATGCCCGCCTGTGCCACATGGGCCACCACATCGCCGACGGCCTGCAACGCAGAGGACAGGTATGGCTCGTTGCTCTCGATCGGTGCCAGAAATCGATTCGGATACCAGACATTCCCGGTGGCCTGTGGCGCGAGGTAGGCAAAATCCGGCTGATCAAATTCGCCAGCCAACCCCAGAATACTGCGTGCATCGGCCCCACGCCCATGCACCAGAATCATAGCTGCCTTGGCTTTATCCAGCGGTGCGCCTGTCGTCAAAACGGGTTGTGCCTGATGCAGATTTGTCATTTGACACCTTCCGGCATACGCCACGGTTGAACCGTAATCGGGGTTAAAAGTTGCTCGATCTGGTCACGCTGATTTTCATACCATTCCGGCAGTTTCAGGTTTTGGCCCAGTGCGGCTTCGGTCTCATCAATCAGAAAACCCGGCCCGGCAGTTGCCAGCTCCACAATATGCCCGTCCGGGTCATTGGTGTAGATGCTCTTAAAGTAGACCCGGTCTCGCACAGGGGAAACCGGCAAACCAGCCTGCACCAGTTTTTCGCGGAACTCAAGCTGAGTCTGTTCATCCAGCACCGCAAAGGCGTAATGATGGGTTTGCCCGGCACCCATCTGCACCCGGCGGGTTTTGCTCGGCCTGCGTTCAAAATAGGTGATGAGGGTACCCGGTTCGCCACTGCCGGTGCCCCAGTACCAGTGGGCGCTGTTGGGATCATCAAAGTTGGATGTGCGCTTGACCAGCCGCAAACCCAGCAGATCGCCGAAGAATGCGTGGCTGCGCTCGATATTGGCGCCAATGGCCGTAATGTGATGCATGCCCTGCATCAGCGCCATATCCGCCGTGATATTGGGTACCGGTTCCGGCCATGTTTCCGCCTTGATGCGTGCTTCATCGCGGTTATTGACCATCATCTCCGCGGGCGGCTCGCGATATTCCGTGCCCAGTTGGTCTGCGTCTTCATCGACTGCAAAGCCCGGACCATCCGTCGCGATTTCGAGAATCACGCCATCGGGGTCCTTGAAGTAGATCGACGTAAAATAATGGCGGTCAAACGGCCCATCCACCTCGATACCCAGGTCCATCAGGCGGCGCTTCCATTTGAGCAGGCCATCATAATCCCGAACGCGCATGGCAAAATGATGAGTCCCGCCGATACCAGTCAGGCCCCGGCGCGCGCCGGGCCACTCGAAAAAGGTAATGGCCGTACCCGGCGTACCGGTGCGATCCCCAAAATACAGATGATAGCTGGTCGGATCATCAAAGTTGACGGTCTTCTTGATCAGCCGCTGACCCAGCACCCGCGTATAAAAATCGGCTGTTCGCTGTGCATCCGCACTGACCAGCGTGATATGATGCAACCCTGTAATGCCCATGCACACTGCTCCCCTTACCCGCTATACACGCTATTCTATCATAGAAACGGACCACAGTCCGTTTGAGGAGTTTTTCTGACGCAATATTTATGCAGGGAATATATCTTGCAGCGGCAGTAAAAAGCCTGGCAGCACCTCTGCGCCATCGAGCGTATCCTGACGCAATTCGCTATCGATCAGCAGCAGCACATCAGCATCCGGTTGGTAAACTTCTACCAGTCGCAATTCGGGGAAGATCACCCACACCATGCGCGCCCCATTAGCCAGATAATAAGCCGCCTTCGCCCGCAGCAATTTAACGCTGTCATCCGGCGACTTGATTTCGACAGCCAGATCAGGCATTTGAGGAACCGCCCCATTTCGGGTCACCGGCAGTGCTCGTTCTGCGCTGGTAAAAGCCACATCCGGTATTCGGGAGTTGTGGCGGTCTTCCGGGTTCCGGTAACGTGCTTCCACAGCAACCCGGCCTATGGGATTTTTTTTGAGGAAAGCGTAAATTTCACCACTGATAATGCTGACGATAACGCCATGTTCTTCGGTAGGCACGTTCTCCACAATCTCCCCGTCGATCAATTCAAAGCGGCGATCTGCGTTTTCGGGCAGCGAGATAAACTGTTCAAATTCCTCGATGGTATGGGGTTTGGTTTGCGGGTGTTGAAGGGCCATGTTTGTCCTTTCCTGCTTACCAACCATTATAGCGGAAAACAAAAGGCGGCTGTACGCCGCCCTGTAAAGATCAAGCTTGGTTCAGCAAACCCGGTAAGAGAGCGTACCATTCCGTCGCCCGCACGACATCATCCAATGACACCTGATCGATAACCGTGTGAGCATGAACCTCGTTGCCGGGGCCAAAGCCAATGCTGGGGATACCCGCCTTGCCTGCCCAGAAAATACCGTTGGTCGAGAAGTTCCATTTATAAGACGGCGGCATCGACCCCCAAAGCTTTTCACCAGTCTGCTGCCCGGCCTGCACAAACGGATGCCCTTCGTCCATCGCCCATGCCGGATAAATCTTGTCCAGCGGATAGACAAAACCGGTATAGCTTGGCTCCTCATAGCGCAGGATGGAGGCTTCCATATCGCTGCGGCTGCCGATCAGCCCCTTAATGCGTTCAAGTTCTTCATACGGGTCTTCGCCAAAAGTCAGGCGTCGGTCAATAAAAATGGTGGCCTGATTGGGAACAGCGTTAATGCTGGGCGTGCTGACGGTCATGTCGGTTACGGTAATCCGGCCATTTCCCAGAAAAGGATCGTCTTTGAACTGCGGTTCCAGCTGGCTGATCGCGTCGATAAGCGGAGTCAGTTTGTAAATCGCATTATCGCCCAGGTGGTTGGCCGCCGCATGGGCACTTTTACCCTTTGCCACGACCTGCATTTCGACGCGGCCTTTCTGCCCCCGGTAAACCTGCATCCTGGTCGGTTCGCCAATGACGACAAAATCCGGCTTGATGCCTTCGACGTTATATAGGGCATCCGGTGCGCTGCCGTCGTTCCATTCTTCCATATTGCCGAAATAATAGCCGGTGATGCCATCCAGCAGGCCGAATTCCTTCGCCAGAGCCAGGCCATAGATCATCCCCGGTGTGCTGCCCTTTTCGTCGCAAGCCCCACGAGCAAAGAACACCCCGTCTTCGATCTTTCCTTCGAAGGGGTCCCATTCCCACTCGCCGGGGTCGCCGATGCCAACCGTGTCGATATGGCTGTCGTACAGCAGCTTGACCGGCCCATCGCCGATGCGCCCGACGATATTGCCCATATGGTCCCACCAGACTTCATCAAAGCCAAGTTTTCTCATCTCGGCGGCGGCACGTTCACCCACTTCCCGAATCTGGCTTTCCATACTGGGAATCGCACACAATTCGCGCAGGAAGGTGATAATCTCCTCGCGCTGTTCGGCCACACGGGCTTTGATCTTGTCAATTGTTACTTGATCGGTCATGACTACCTCTGTTGATACGAAAAATCATGCGGCCCATTATACCCCTGCGTCGCGCGGGATGAATATGTCAGCATCATCCATGAAATCGGCATGATTAATGGTCCAGATGCCATCCTGTCGAAAGCCGGGCTTCACCTGTTCCACATAATCCATGTCCCGATCGCCCAGCGGCGTGTTCAGCACGGTTGACCACTCGGCAGGCAGGGGCAGCGCTTTTTCCGGCACGGTGGCCGCAAAAACGAACTCCACCAGGTTGCTGGCCGTATCCTGCCACAAACCTACCCATTGGAAATCCGCCTGCGCACGGTAATGCTGCCGCACCCGTTCCGTCAGCTCGACCCAGGGCGCTCGCAAGCCGCTGCACCGCACACGTGGCAGCACCCGCCCGCGTTTGCCTTCCAGCGTCACCACACGGCGATAGCGTTCATCCCAGATCACAGCCACCACCCGCACATCAAACGCCGCATATCGCGGTTCCGGCTGGCCGCGCAATAGATTGCGAACCCAACGAACGCCCAGCCGCCGCTTCAGACGGCGCATCTCGGCACGCGACAGGCCAGACACTTCGGGTAAGGGCCGTTGTTCTGACAACACGGCGTCGACATACTGCCCGTTAATCATCCGGGGCAAAGCATGCACCTGAAAATATTGGTTGTTACGCGCTTCGCTGGTGCGGGCCTGCACCTCACCACCCAGCGGCCAGCCCGCATAAAGCACATTCAAACGCTGAAAATCCGGCCAGAAATACAGGTTGATGGGTCGTTCCACCTGGGCAATGATACCAGTTTCCTCCCGCACTTCGCGGGCCGCGGCCCCGGCCAAACTCTCACCGGAATCCACCCGTCCGCCCGGCAGATTCCAGACGTTCAGGTCCTCCCGCTGAGACAGCAGAATTCGCCCTTCGTCATCCATGACCGCGCAGGCCACCCCCAATCGCAAACTCATTTTACTGTTCGCCTCGGATGAGCTGCGTCGAAATACGGTTGTGCTGTTCAAGGAGCACCGGCAGATCAACGGTGAGCAGCTGACCTTCGCTGACGACAACCTGCCCGTTAATCACGGAATAATCGACTTTCGGCGGCAGGCACAGCAGCAGCGCCGCGACCGGGTTGTGTAGGGCCCCGGCAAACCACACCCGGTTCAGGTTGTAGGCGACGAAATCCGCCGCCATGCCCGGCGCGATTCTGCCGACATCATCCCGGCCCAGCACAGACGCGCTGCCCCATGTCGCCAGTTCGAGCGCCTCATAAATGGTTAGCTCTGCAGGGTTGCCACCCACCCGTTGCAGCAGCATGGCGTTCCGTGCTTCGTTGAGCAAATGCCCGGCATCATTGGAAGCCGACCCATCCACCCCCAAACCGACTCGTACCTGGGCATCCAGCATTTTGCGCACCGGGGCAATGCCCGATGCCAGCCGCATATTCGATGAAGGGCAATGACAGACCCCGGTTCCGGTGCGGCCAAACTGAGCGATTTCGGCATCGCCCAACTTGACGCAGTGCGCGTGCCAGACATCATGCCCCAGCCAATCGACCGACTCGACGTACTCACCGGGGCGCAAGCCAAACACCTCATGACTATACGCAATATCCTTGTCATTTTCCGCTAGATGGGTATGCAGATGCACGCCATAACTGCGGGCCAGTGCGGCGGATTCACGCATCAAATCCGTCGATACGGTAAAGGGTGAACAGGGCGCCACGACGACACGCAGCATGGCACAACGGTCCGCATCGTGATACTGCTCGATCACGCGGCGGGTATCACGCAGGATGGAGGCTTCATCTTCAACCACATCGTCCGCTGGCAGGCCGCCCTTGCTTTCGCCCACACTCATTGCGCCACGTGCCGCGTGAAAGCGGATTCCAATTTCCTTTGCGGCGCGAATTTCATCATCCAAAGTAACGTCATTGGGATAGATGTACAGGTGGTCGCTGGAGGTGGTGCAGCCGGACAGCAATAGCTCCGCCATGGCCAGCTTGGCGCTGACGTAAATCGCCTCACCCGTGAGATTGCTCCAGATCGGATACAGTGTTTTCAGCCAGTCGAACAACTCGTTATTCTGGGCCAAGGCGCGTGTCAGGCTTTGAAACATATGATGATGCGTGTTGATCAGGCCGGGCAGCACCACATGATCGCGCAAATCCAGCACCGTATCGGCGGTCTGGGCAGGCATATCCGCCAGCGGACCCACCACCTCGATCACGTTGTCGCGCACGAAGATCGCCGCATCCTTGATCTCGTGGCGGTCCGCATCCATCGTTGCCAGGGTATGAATATTTTTCGCCAGCAAGGTTGGCATCAGCTTGGGTCACCTTCAGTCTGAAAAGCAAACTCAAAACGGGCGAACGTTAAGTTTCTCCAACATTATACAACGCTGGGTTAACCTTCACAGATGCGAAAAAGGTTCGATGGGGTGTTAAGGATAATAACCCAGTGAAATGAGCAAACGACGTTCATCCACGCGTTCACGCTTGTTCATTTGAAGTAGTTGAATGGTTACTCTGGCACGAGCCGAAAGTGGTTGAATAAGCGGCCCATCCAAAGTGAAGTGTTCTAGCCAGATATCAAATCGCGGGTGAAACAAAGGGGTGATTCCCCCGGTCAGAGGGTCAAGCGAAGTTAGATCTGTGCCTTTATGGCGGTTACAAATCCAGCAACTAAAACAAAGATTGTCGAGTACAGTCGCCCCACCGTGCTTTTCTGCGTAGATATGGTCAATTTCGTGCGGCATAAACGTATCAAATTCTGGCACACGGCAATATTCGCATCTGCCATCAGCCCTTTCCCGTACCAAACGCCGTACGTCAAGGGGAATATAGCTCATTCTTCGCGCATCAGCTGGCGAGTGTGCAACTTGAGCATCCGCACAAAATGCTCAACCTGTTCAAATTCATCCAATTCTGCCACCTCATCCGCGGATAAACGGCCTGCTTTGTTCAGTTCCAGAAGCATATGTATCCGCTGCTGGGTAGCGTCTGTCGGACGAAAGTCAAGAATTTCCTGATGTGTAGGTGCAGATGCAAGAAACCGATATATCTCTTGATAAACAGGTGTTTCAGCAACAGCCATTCAACTTACTCCAACTTTCCTAGCCTAATTATAGCATGAGCGAGGAAATCAAGAGCGCATTTGACCAGACGCAAAGCTGGAGATTTCCTTCAAATTACTTACCCCTTATGGCCATTGACACGTTCGATCTGTGCCCCTTCCAGCACACGATCAATGAGGTTGTATTCGACCGCCTGCTGCGCGTTGAAATACAGGTCACGGTCCATATCCCGTTCGATACGTTCGGCATCCTGTCCGGTGTGCTTGACAAAGATGTCGATCACATCGGCCTTCAGACGCTGAAATTCATTAATCATGATCTGCATATCCGTCACCTGCCCCTGCGTGCCGCCGTGTGGCTGGTGCATATGAATGGTCGCGTGTGGCAGCGCATAACGCATTCCAGCCCGGCCACCAACCAACAGTACCGTCCCAAAACTGGCCGTCATGCCCACCGCCACCGTACTGACCGGCGCGTGAACCTGCTGCATGGCATCGTACATCGCCAGACCCGCATAGACTTCGCCACCCGGTGAATTAATATAAAGCTGGATAGGACGCTCCGGGTCCTGACTATCGAGGAACAGCATCTGCGCGACGATCAGGTTGGCCGACTGCTGGCTGACCTCCGTCCCCAGCATGACAATGCGCTCTTTGAGCAGCAGCGAAAAAATATCATAGGCACGTTCGCCGCGCCCGTTTTGTTCCACCACCATCGGAATCACGCCACTCACCATATCACCTGTCCTTTACATGGTCCGGAACATCAGGCCACAACCAAAAATGGTAAATTTTCAGGAATAAAACCAAAGTCGAGTTCAGCCATGGGCCACTGCATGCGGGGCAACCAACGCGAGTCAGTTTCGGCTTGTACTGCCAATTGACTGACGGCGTTCACCAGCGCGTCGCCACCACTGCCACGCAGCAGGAAATTGCGATGATGCTGCCAGACAGCCTCCACCAGTTCAGCCTGCACCGCCGTGCGCATCCCGGCGTAATCATCGCTGACAACCACGTCCACAGCGCTCAAACCACGCTGCCGCAGCCGGCGCAGCAGCCGGGCCCAGGCGCGGTCATCCGTAGCCGACACCAGATCATGAGCCAGCAGTTCTGTTTCACCAGAGCGCTGCAGGCCCAGCACAACCAGAAGCTGCCGCCACATACCCTGATATTCCACATCCAGCACGTCAAAAAACAAAGCAGGATACACATTCAGGATGGGCGTGTCCTGTGCGCTATAAACAACATCCGCCAGACGTTCAACAATATCGGCCATGTCATAGGGTTGCAGTCTGGGGCCCGCCAAGTCAGCCAGTGCGGTTTCGACATCGGTACGCTGAACGCCCATCACATAAGCGTCCTGTACCAGACGCAGCAAAATGGCTTCAGCATCAGCATTGAGGAAATGCGGGAAATAACTGCCTTTGCGCAGGCGAGGTATATTCAGCGGAATATCGCCCACATCCGTGCGCCACAGGCTCTGGCGGTAGCCATTGCGATAGGCCCGGCGCGACCCATTCCGTTCGTATAACGCGGCATCCAGTGCCTGACGCACGTCGCATTCCATCAACGCCTGCGCCAGGATGTGCAGCGCCTCACGCAGGTAGCGGGTATCCAGTGCCAGTCCGCGTGCTTCCAGATAATCGACCAGCGCCTCTGTCGGTGTCATCATCAAAGCCCCTTTCCAGACTTATTCTGATTAAACACGACAAGGCGCTGTCGCATCAAGTTTTTACACCACTAACGGCTGGATTCTAATGATTCTGCAATGGTCCAGGCTGCCCGTACCGTGTTTTGCAGCAGCATAGTGATCGTCATCGGGCCAACACCGCCGGGCACTTTGCTGATCGCGCCAGCCACTTCCGCCGCCGAATCAAAATCGACATCCCCCACCCAGCGGTAGCCCCGCTCCGAAGCCGGATCATCAATGCGATTAGTGCCCACATCAATAACGACCGCGCCCGGTTTCAGCCAGTCACCCTGTACATAGTTCGGCTTGCCAATCGCGGCGATCAGAATATCCGCCTGACGGATAACTTCCGGAATATTGCGAGTACGGCTGTGGCAGATCGTCACGGTCGCATTGGCTTTTTGCAGCATCATGGCCACCGGCAAACCAACGATGTTGCTGCGCCCCAACACCACCGCATGAGCGCCCTCAATCTGCGCGTTCACTTCTTGCAGCAGCACCATGCAGCCGGTGGGGGTCGCCGGGGTAAAGGTCGGTTCCCGGCCTTTCATCGATAACTTGCCGATATTGATCGGATGAAAACCATCAACATCTTTTTCAAGACTGACCAGGGTCAACGCGCGTTCCTCGTCGATCTGTGGTGGCAGCGGCAGTTGAACCAGAATGCCATGCACACGCGGATCCCGATTCAGGGCGTTGATCGCGTTGTCAACATCCGCCTGGGTGCTATCCGCCGTCATTTCGCGGGTGAACGATTCGATGCCAATCCGTTCGCAGGCGCGGCGTTTCATGCGTACGTATTGTGCCGAGGCCGGGTCATCACCTGCCAGCACCGCCCCCAGGCCCGGCGCATAGCCGTACTTCTGTACAAAACGCTCCACATCCGCCGCGATATCGGCCCGCATACGCTCTGCTACCGCGTTCCCGTCGATAACCGTTGCTGTCATCTTTGACCCCTTGTACTATTCCGGTTTTACACCCGGTTAGGATAAACTATTTGAAGCCCGCACAACAGTGACGAATGGCTCTGATGTATTTGTCAACGCATTCAAACAACTCGCCGACAAAATTAAACCCACATAATTCGATTGTCCGCTAGTATTAGTATTAGGGGTCCAACCGGCTCCGTTATTGATTGCGTAAACCAACGACCCGTAAAAACGACCCACCCGGTGTGGTTGAATGAGGGGGCATAACACAATGAAGAAAACCGGTCTATTCTTTCGACGCCGTTCCCAGTCCGGTCAGGCACTGGTCGAATATGCGCTGATTCTGGTCATGGTCGCCATTCTGTTTGGCGTAACCCTGGCGGCCACGGGTCCAGCGATTGGGAATGTCTTTAGCAATGTCATTTACAACATCATTGGTGGCAGACCGGAAGACGTCGAACGGCTGGCTGCTGAGGATGGACGTGGCCGTGACGAGGCGTTCTGGGCCACAGTGGCGTGGCTCGCCACGAACCCACCAGAGGAGCAGTCATTCGGGCTCAATAACCCGCTGCCGCCGCCAGACACCGCGACCCCCGGCCCCTCCCCAACCCCAACGGATATTACCCCGACGGTCACACCCAGCAACACACCGACCGCTACGGCTACCCGAACCCCGGCAGACGAGGGAATCATCGCGCCATACCTGGACACGATCGACAACCCGGAATACTGGCGCGTGAACACGAACACCTGGGTCGGCAGCGATCAGTTCTATGGGGAATACTTCGCAAACAACAACCTTAATGGCGACCCTGAAGAAACACTGTGGCACCAGGAAATTTTAGGTGATGACCCAAGAAGTGTGAACTGGGGCAGCATCGACTTTAACTGGCCGTCTGGTTCCAGCCCCATTGAAGGTGGATTCACCAACACCAACTATTCCGTTCGCTGGACCCGGCAGATTGGCTACGGCTTCGGCACGGGACCAGCGCAAGACCCGAAAAAGATTCTGTTCAGCCTGACCACCGGCGGCGGCCAAAGCGGTGGGCGCGTGTGGCTGTATGAAGTTGGCAGCACGACACCCCTAGGGGGTTGTTCCAGCGTGAGCAGCGGCGGCACCTTTAATGGCACCGGCCAGGGCTACAGTGACGGCGACTCGCCGCCATCGGGCAGCGCCTCGAACTGTCTGGTGATTGACGGCTGGCGCGACAACGAAGAAACCATCACCGCCGAACGGACCATTCAACCCAACCGGCTGTATATCGTTCAGGTGGATTTTTACAAGAAGAATGGCGATGGGCGGGTCAAGCTGGATATGACCAGCCTGAGCGCCGGTAACCCGGACGATGCCAGCCTGATTTCCGGCAACGCCCCCCAGTGTTCGTGGTATCGGGCCAATACGCAGCGTTCAAACTCCAATGCGTTTATCTGGGAAGAAGCCCAGGCAGGCGAATTCCCGCAGAATCAAATCTGCTATCTTGAACTGCGCGGTTGGGTCGAATACAGCCTTGTTTCCAATCCCAAGCTTATCTTCTGGGATGTGTGGGACATGTCCAATGCCAATACGAAGGTCTGGCTAGAGGTGGCCGAATACAAGCCAAACCGGGCTGACCTCAATTGGCAGCAAATCCCCTTGCGGCAGGGCACCACCAACTACGCGTGGACCCGAAATATCATTGATCTTGCGCCGTATATCGCGGGCTTCAGCCAAAAGCGGCTGACTCTGCGCTTCGCCATGCAGGATGAAAATGGTGGCGCCAGACGGCGCTGGTACGTCGACGACATCGAAGTCCGCAATTTTACGACCAAAACCTACGATGTGTGCATCAACAGTAAAACAACATGCGATTCCTACTGGGATATGGACAATGCCTCGTTTACATTGGGCGATGCCAGTCGGAATATCAGCCCGCAGTTTGTAACCTCGGGCCGCTGGTCGCTGACGACCACCAACGCACAGGGCCAGTACAGCCTGGGCAACAGCCCGGCCATCCGCGTCAATGAAGATGGCGGCGGTAATCGAGTCCATTTCGTAGAGTTCAATGGCCTGATCGATGTAACCAGCAACCTGCCCGATTTTGATGGCGATGATGGTGTAGCCGTATTGAGCTTTCATCATGCCTACGAAGTGGCAAACGGGACGCAGCTCGAGATTCAATGGACCCGCGACACGCCGGACAAGGAGCCGGATAACTGGCAAACCCTTGAGGTTCTGGTGCCAGACCCGGTTAACACCGGCACAAAGGTCCAGGTGCTGGAAGAAGCGACGGTGCTGCTGGATGGCATCCCGGGTTGGGATACATCGGCCTTCCGCCTGCGGTTCGCGCAAATCGTCAAGCCAAACGCGGTCCAATCCGGGGGCTGGTGGATCGACAATGTCCTGCTACACCGGTTCGATAAACCCCGGTTTACCGACTACCCGTTCTTTGATGACGCACAGGATGGGACTGGCAACTGGCTGACACAGGGTCAATGGGGCATCACCGACCAGACCAACTACACACTTGGCTTGTTCGAAGGCAGTGGTCGGGCCTTTGCCGACAGCCCCGGTGGTAATTACCTGGCCGGCAATAACACCGCCCTGATTCTGAGACATCCGCTGGACCTGAATTACGATACGCCGGAAAATCTGGCGGCAGATGACGACAGCAACAACCAGACTGCCGCCGCGACCAGACCGATTTTGTCCTTCTGGCACTGGCGTAATCTCAACAGCAGCCACGACTTTTATGTGGATTGGTCGAACAATGATGGCCAGGACTGGTATTCCATCTGGCGCTTCGACTCCGGCGTTGTCAATTCCACTTACCTGGACAACGGCCATGTACAGCGTGCCTGGGAATATGTTGAGATCGACCTGAGGGATATTCAGGCAAACATAGCGACCAATGGCGCGACGCCCTACGATGACGACATCATCCTGCGGTTCCGCCTGGATACCCGTGGTGGCAGCGGAACACGCGACGGCGTTTTCCTGGATGATATTCGCATCGCCAACTACGCCGAAACATCGCACAAGCTGTGGGATACGAACCATCCGACTCATGGCACGGGTAACGGTATCCGCTATACGGACGACTTCGACTCCCCATCGGATTACTGGAACCGGTGGAAGCTGGGCAGCTTCGTTGGTGTGGATAACACCCAGCACAGCGGTCTGATCGCGCTGCACGAAAGCCCGGCCCGCAGTAACGGAAACTCCGTTCGCACCCCCGGCAATACCTACAACGTGCTGACGATGAATCGAATCATCGATCTGCGGGGTATCTCCGGCGCGAACAACCCGACGCTGTACTTCTGGACACGTTACTTCATTGGGCAAGACGACACGCTTCAGGTACAGATCGCATCCGAAAATACCAGCTACCGGCCCACGAATGGTTCCGGCGTTCATAACACGTTCGATTATGAGCGTGTGGCAGGCTGGAACGACTGGGAAAACCGCTGGCAAATCAGCGAGTATGGTCATGTCGACACCTGGTATCGTGCCGCCGTTGATCTGAAACCATACGCCGGGCAGCGCATCAAAGTGCGATTTGTTTACGACGCCCTGCGCAGTGGGAACGAAGATGGCTGGTACATCGACGATGTAATTTTCGAACAGCGCAGCACCACCCCGATCCCGCTGCCACTCACCGACAACGCCAAGAACCTGAGCAACTGGCTGGTCGAAGGCACGTGGGGCCTGGCACCGGATCAATGGCGCGGCACCGGTGGTGGCCCGGCAGATATTGGCAACGATTTCTGGACAGGGGTGTACTACGACTGTGAACGGCATCGCAGCAACAACCGGTGTAACAACCTGAATGATTTCAACAACCTGCTCTATACGGACTATGCCAACAAGATCAAGCGTCCGTATAACCCATCGCTCGATATTCAGGAATTCGCGCTGGAAATCGACCATGACTTCGGTGGCAGCGGACGGCCAAACGGTGGTTTGCTGGATGCAACCTGGCTGGATTACTATGCGGCCCGCTGGGAGCGCCCCATCACCATCACGGCACCATCCGACGTGACGTTCATCACCGTATCCGACGATGGTGTGCGCCTGAAGTATTCCGGCCCGGGTGCGCCAAACCCCAATGGCTGGAACATCATCGAGGTCTGGAGCTATCATGGACGCCGTGTCGATGTTGGGACCGTTTCCTTCAATCCGGGCAACTACAATCTGACCCTGGAATGGTTTGAAGCCAGCGGTGACGCCGTCATCATCCTGTCCGCCGGCGTGAACAACTTCTCGTTTGGCGACAGCCCAAGGGCCGGCAATGGGCCTTCGTTCCCGCAGGTCAATTCGGTGCCCTATGGCAACTCATCACTGATCTTGAAAAGCCCGATCGACCTGACAGGGGCAACCCTGCCGGTTATCGAGTACTACACCCGCTACCGGATGGGCGGTGGCACAGGCCGTGTACAGGTATCGACCAACGGTGGTTTCAGCTGGGTGCAGAACAATCTTGGCTCCAACAACAATGGCTTCGTCTGCCCGCCATCCACATCGTGCAGCCCAACCATCACCGGCAACTATGGCAGCTGGGGCGATCCGACGCAGTGGCAGCGACGTCAGCACAACCTGACCAGCTATCGGGCGACGGGGCTGATCAACCTCCGCTTCAATCTGGTTACATCGGACTCGGTCGACGACGGTTGGTACGTTACCGACATACGCATTAACCCGTAAGCAGTAGCATTCAACTTCACGTGGCAGCGGAGAGAACACTGGTTGTCTCCGCTGCTTTTTTATGTCAGCAGGTTCTAACCGTATTGGCAATAGATGTGTTTCCCACAAGCTGTTAAACTATGGGTATCAGTGAGGAACAGATCGTCAGGGGATGGAAGACTTGAGCGATAATCAGGGGCTTTTGTTCATCGTCGTAGGGCCACCGGGCGTTGGCAAGAACGCGCTTATGGAAAATGCCATGCAGCGTCAGCCGCGCCTGCAACAGTTGGCCACAGCGACCACTCGCCCACGACGACCCACCGAGCAGGAAGGACGAGAGCGCCTGTTTGTCAGCATCTCCCGGTTCCAGCAGATGATCGAACAGGGCGATCTGCTTGAATGGCAGGAAGTGCATCCGGGCAAATTCTATGGTGTCCCGCGCAAAACGGTCGAAGACGCCCTGGCAAATGGCAAGTTTCTGATTGCGGATATTGATGTCCTGGGCGCCACCTATATCCGGTCACTCTATCCGGAAAATGTCATCCTGATTTTCGTTCAGCCACCGTCAATCGAAACACTGGAAGACCGGATGCATGAACGGGGCGAGACGGAGGCGGACATCCAAACGCGCTTGTCTCGCGTAGCGATGGAGATGGCTTACCTGCCCGGTGCCGATTACATTGTCACCAACGACGATTTCGAGCAGGCAGCCCAGCAGTTCAACGCGGTCATTGCCCAGGAAATCACCCGACATCGCAACCACCGCCAGTATTCCCACACGGTTACGGTTATCCCCATTTTTGAAAACGAATATCTACGTCACGAAAACGAACATCCCTACCCGACCACAGCCCTGCACCCACAGGAAATCCCGCACATCGCCGCCCTGCGCATCTTGCAGGAAACCCTTCACACGCAAACATCGGTCGACAATCTGATGCGCAGCAAGCCCAATACAGGCTCCTTTATTCTGCCGGCTGCGGTCAGTGTCGTTGATGAAGGCAGCACCAAACATATCACCTTTACGTATGTGTATCTCCTGACAGAACGGGTGCTTGCTGCTGATGGCTGGCATTGGCATCCGCTTGAGACGCTGGAACACAAGGGAATCAGCGATCTCGCTCTGCAAAATCGGGAAAATTTGGCTGCCAACAGCTAAGTCACCACCCTGCCGCACCGTCCGCAACCACAAGTTTTAGAGGGTAACCCCAATGGACCTGAACGCCGTTCAAGCAGAACAAGGCGCTGTTTTCGCACCAGACCAGATTCCACTCCACTTTGGCGATCAGCTTGCCGAATATCGGGCTGCGTTTGAAAACGTCATCCTGTTGGACCGTTCGCACGAAGCGCGCCTCGAGATGACCGGCAGCAGCGCACTTGACCTCATCCAGCGCATTTCAACCAATGATGTGGCAACGTTGGTCGAGAGTCAGGGTCGCCCAACGGTATTCACCAATGCCATCGCCCGTATACTGGACCGAATCGAAGTTTTCCGGCAGACGGACAAACTGTTCATCCTCGGCGGGCCGGGCCGTTCAACCCCCCTGCGCGCTTATCTCCAGCGCAACATCTTTTTTGGCGACGATGCTCGTGTACAGGATGCGGCACCGTCGACACGCCAGTTTGACCTGCACGGGCCAGCTGCGCAAACAATCATCAAAGCCGCTGCGCCGGATGCAGCCGACCTGAACATTTACGAAGGCCGTGCCACGACCATAGCCGATGCACCTGTCTATATCATGCGGCGTCCCCCGATTACGGAACAACACTGGACGATCATTGCTCCCATCGAGCAGGCAGCTGCCATCTGGACCACGCTGACCGAGGCCGGCGCACAGCCAGCCGGATCACTGATCTACAACGTGCTGCGGGTTCGGGCAGGTTTGCCCAGCGTCGGCAGAGAGCTGAGCGAACAGTATATTCCGCTGGAAGTCGGGTTATGGGATGCTGTCAGCTTTAGCAAGGGCTGCTATACCGGCCAGGAAATCATCGCCCGCATGGAAAGCCGCAACCGGCTTGCCAAGACGCTCGTCGCCATTCAGCTCGATGCACGGGTAGATGTGCCCGCAGCCGTTTATGTCGATGGCCGGTCCGTCGGGCAGTTAACCAGCAGTGTAGCCGCGCCCGATGGGGAAATTTTCGCACTGGCTGTGGTCAAGCCGGATTATGCCGAAGCAGGCCAGCTGCTCACCGTCGGCGATGACCATGTCGCTGCGCAGGTCAAAGCTGCGCCAGAGGCTATCCGGCGGCAAATTCGCTAGTTTACTCGATATCGGGTGGCGCGGCGTCCAGGAACAATGCCCACCAGACCTGCCACGGTTCCGCTTTGGGGGCGGTTGTCTCTACCGGGACAGAAACAGTGGTGTCCACTGCTTGTTCAGGCAGGCTGCGGGCGGCAGGCACCGGCACAACCAGCACTTCCCCCGGACGAATCATCTTGCCTTCATCGCGTGCCCACTGTTCAACAAAAGCGTCACTACGGGCATAATCACGCTGCGCGATGAGGGCGGCTTGCTCACGCTCAAGCTGCTCAATCTCCGCCTCGGCCCGGTTGTACGCTTCCTGAAGCGGCTGCCCGGCTGTGATGCGGCTGCTGAAATTAATCGCCAGCAGCAGCCCAACCGCCAGGATAGCGGCAAACATCACCTGCGTACTGGAAATCTGATCGCCGCGTTTACGCTTCTTTGAAGATGATTCAACGTTTTCTGCCATGCTGCCATTATAGTGCCACTTCGCACCGGCAAACAACCCTCTGGGCCAGAGTTGAACACCCGCGCTTCACGGTCAATCCATCAGACCCGATCATAATTGCCAGCAGGTGTCTGCTTCGCTTCATAGGGGGAAAATAAAAACAGCCCGATCGAATGATCAGGCTGTGATGCCGAAGGTGGGAGTCGAACCCACACTCCCTAAAGGGAACTACGCCCTGAACGTAGCGCGTCTGCCTATTCCGCCACTTCGGCGTTGCTGACAATCTGAATTCTAGCAGAGAAAAACGGCGTGTCAATAGGTGAAAATTGACCCATTAAGCAGGCATGATATAATGCCCGCGTGATGTGACAGGAGTGGAGTATTGTTTGTGAAGCGGCTTGCTTTTTTCGGTTTTGTGATCTTTGTCCTCACCGTTTTGCCAGCACTGGCCCAACAACCTACCGGAGTCACTGCCGAAGCCCTGGGCAGCGCCAACCTGAGAGCCACCGTTGACGTGAGCGCTGATCTGGTCGGCGAAATCACCAGTGGGACCCGCTACCCGGTCTTGGGGCGCAGCGAGTTTTACCCCTGGCTGCTGCTGGGCGACCCGACCACCAATACACCCATCGGCTGGGTTTTTGCCGATCTCGTGACTGTGCAGGGTAGTGTCAGTTCTGTACCGTTATCGACATTCGTTATTGAACCGAATGCCTTGCCCACCGCCACCCTGATGCCCGCAGCCACGGCTGGCGCACCGACGGCGACACAGCAGCTTGTCGGCGTGGTTATCCCTCAAACACCAACGGTCACCCCAACACCCGACCTTTCCAACGTCGTTTCGGGTGTATTGAACGGCGAGGTCAACATTCGACTGGGACCGGGTGTCGAGTATGCCCGTATTGGCGTTGGCAACGCGGGCGATCAACTCGAAATCACGGCCTGGCACACCCAACTTCCCTGGCTTCAGGTGCGCTATCCGGATTCCCCGAATGGCTTCGCCTGGATCGCCAGCGATCTTTTGGAAACAACCGACGACGTCTTCAACCTGCCAGCCATCACCCAGACCACGTTTAACCTACCCGAACTGACGCCCACCCAACCGGTGCTGGAATCCAGTGCCATTCTGGGCGGCACTCCGGTTCCGCTCAGCCCTGAGTTTGAGGCGCTCGGTAGCCAGTTGTGGTCGATCATGCTCGAAAATGACTTCGACCCCCAGACTAGCCGGTTCGGGGCCTTGTTTGTGATGGATTTGCAGACGGGCGAAGCGCTGGCGTTTGGCAGCGAATATGCCTTCAGCGGCACCAGCATTCAGAAAATCAGCATCCTGAACAGCCTGTATGGCGTGCTGAATACCCTGCCCGATACGTCGACTGCCATCGACATTGCCAACACCATGATTTGTAGTGAGAATGTCGCCACCAACCGGCTCCTGCAAAGGATCGGCAGTGGTGATACATGGCTTGGCGTGGAGGAAGTCACGCGTTTTCTGCGTGAAATGGGCCTTGAGCGGACGTTCATTACCGCACCCTACACCATTCCCGGTCGAACACCGGAACCGCCCACGCGCCCGATTGAGCTGCCCACCACGGAAGCCGACCAGACCAAAGCCAACGCCGATCTTTCCAACCAGATCACAGTGGATGAGATGGGCCAGTTGCTCGGCAGCATTTACCAGTGTGCCTATCAGGATCGTGGGCCGCTGCTGGAACGATTTGGGGATCGCTACACCGCCAGCGAATGCCGCCAGATGCTGCATGTCATGAGCAATAACACGGTCGATGCTCTGCTGAAAGCCGGGGTGCCAGCAGACACACGCGTCGCCCACAAACACGGCTGGATTGACGATACACATGGTAACGCCGCCGTATTTTTTACCCCCGGCGGTGACTATGTCATCGTGATGATGCTGTTCCAGCCCACCTGGCTCAACTTCCAGGAATCGCTGCCCACCATCGCAGAGGTATCGCGGCAGGTTTACAACTACTACAACCCGGATACACCGATGGAAGCGATCCGCGACGGCTTTATCCCGGAGGCTGGCAGCTGCAATTTCGCCGGTTCACTCCTCATTGACGAGTTAACATCGGCCACTTTCGCTGAGGATCGGTAATGTAACCAGATCGTAAGCTGCCATCTGCATTGAAAGTGGAAGAAGTTGGCGTACAATAATAGGAGGATCGGCGAAAGGTTAAGCGATGGATTATCAAATTCACAAGCTTAAGGATGATCTTGTCTATATTTGCTGGTACCAGACTCCGAAGCCAAATTCCGGGACTGATACGCAGTATCTGGCAGACATGGAAGCTTTGCTCAACGAAGCGGAGACGCCGATCTATTTTGTTTCGGACTTGCGCAAGGGCCGCATCACCGACATCCGCGCGATTCGGATGCTGGCCAAGCTCACCCGCCACAGAAACTGGGCCGGCAGCACCGCGTTCAGCGAAGACCCGATTACCGGTATTCTGGTGGGATCATTTCGGGCATTTGCAGCCGATAAGCGCACCTCCAACGACGAAATCAAACGGGTACCGGAAGAGGCGCTTCAGTTTCTGAATGAGTTGAAACCCGGTATCGTCGATGGCATTGATTGGGACAGCATTATCCGTGAGGATCAGGTAGACTAACACCCACTAATCAGTGGACCCCACCCGCAAATTCATCGCTGCGACCTTCCGCCCAATAACGCCGGGCAATGGTCGCATTCAATCCATCCACCCAGTCACAAATGTAAACGTATAGTCGTTCCGTCATACCGATGTCGGCCCGCAGCTGCGCCGCCGTGTCAATGGATTGGCCGAGTGTTTTGCGCAACGTTGTCTCGTCCTGCGTATTAAAATGCGGATTTGTCTTCTGCAACTGCCGAATCACCGTATCCACTTCAAACCGCTTGAACGGGGCGCTGGCAAATTTCAGATCAAACTTCAGGTCGAAGTCGCTGTCCAGAGTTGTCAGCGTGCGCTCCCACGTATCCAGATAATAATCATGCAGGCCGATCAGGCGCTGGTGCAGATCATCCGCCACCTCGCGCAGCAGTTCAACACGCGGTGGGTCCTGCGCAATCTGGCGCTCGATAAAGGCAATCAGGCTGTCCGGTTTGCCTTCTGTCAGACAGCGTTCGAACAGATCCATAGCTTCCAGGCGCATATAGTTCAATTCGGCCAATGATGACAGCCCCATTCCAAAATCATCCATCAGTGTTTACTCCTCCGCCGGGCACAGGTGCCGCAAATATTCCCAGGCGTAGATGCCTGTTGAATGGCCATCATCCCATGTCGGCTGGATCGCATAATTACCGACCATATCCAGCGCCGTCATGGTATACGAACGGGCCGGTTTCAGTTCCAGCAGGTTGTCCGGGTCATAAGCCGGGCCCATGTACTGGTGCCCGCCCCGGCACTCGACACACGGACAGGCTTCGCGCAAATGTGACAATGGATATTGGCATCTGCTGCCGTCATTCCAGCGAATTTCCAGATAGCCGGTCTGCTTGTTGAGGGTGATATCGATTGGTTTGATACTCGTTTTCATGCGTCTGATTGCTCATTTGCCAGCCGCTGCGCCTGTTCGATCCAACCATCGCGGCGGATACGATCGGCGTTAATGCGGGCGGGTAGCTGCGCCGCCAGATCGTCGGGGTTCTGACGGGCCAGTTCTGCAAAAGTGTGGATGCCGATAGCATTCAGCGCCTGCGCAAAAGCCGGGCCAATGCCATCAATTTCGGTTAGCGCATCGGGCGTGGGGGCGCGTTTCGGCTCCGGTGCCCTGGGCTTCGATGCGGGTACGGGTGTTTTAGCAGGCGGCGGCATGATCGGCGGTGGTGACATCAGCCGACCAAAAAACAAGCCTGCAACCATGCCAAGAATGAACGCGATCAGTCTGCTCATACCTTTTCTCCTATAGAAATATTGTAGCACAGCTTTCAATCTTTACCTGCCAGATTCCGGGGCGTTACCTTGCATCTAACACCACCTCTGCTAAAATCGGGCGGTAGCCGCTCGCCGTCTGCGACGAGCAGCCATCACATCAAATACAATCGGAGTCCAGTATGCATCGACGTATGTTGTTTAGCTTGGCCCTGTTGGTTCTGCTTGTGGCCGCCTGTCAGGGGCCACCGCCTACGCAGATCATTCTGGTGGTCACAGCAACACCCGACGGTGAAGTTGCCGCGGTTCAGACAGACGCAACGGCAGAAGTTTCGCCTACCGATGAACCAACAGAAGAGGTACAGGCAACATCAACCCCGGAAGCGACTCCAACTGTTGATCCATTCCCCACCCCAACGATTACCCAGATTCAGGTAGCGGAACAGGTCTTCGAAAACGGGCGCATGTTCTGGCTGCAACCGACCAATCAGGTCTGGGTGATGATCGTCACCGAAGAAGGTGAAGGCGATTGGCAGATTTATGAAGACACCTTTGCCGAAGGTGACATCGAATTCGACCCGGACCTGACCCCGCCAGATGGCTTTGAACAGCCAGAGCGCGGCTTCGGCAAACTGTGGCGCGAAAACCCGGAAATCCGTGAAGCGCTCGGTTGGGCAGTAACGCCAGAATTCGGCTTTGTAACCCGCTACGAATATCACCCAGGCAAAACCGAAGATGAACCCGGTTATCATGTTGTCCTCAGCCTGTACGAGGAGGCTTTCCGCTTTAACGAGGCGGACCAGACCTGGCGGCTCAACTGACATCGGGGGACTCGCATGACCAAGTTACGCCGCTGGCTGCTCGATAGCGCGAAGCCGTTTTCCTTGCTGCCAGCGGCGGATGCCCGGCTGCGCCCGACCAGTTATGTCGATGACCAAGTCTGGAAGCTCATGCCGGGCAGCGGCAGTTCACCGGCGCTGGCACTCCAGACGACCTACGGCGGTCGGGTTGGTCTTGCCAGCCTCATTCCCCTTTGGGTATACGATGGTCGTGTGATCTACGAAACCCAGGCCTATGCCAGACCGCCCGCGATCACCGCATTTGCGCCGGGTTACGCACGCTTGCAGGCGACCCTGTCCCCGCAGCTGGCCTTGCAGGCCGAATACTGGGCCATTGACTCCCATACCATAGGGGCACAATTTACGCTCAGCAACGCCCACACCAGCCCGGTTCAGGTCCGGCTTGATCTGTTCGGGCATGTCGGCGCCCAGGGCAAAGAACAGCCGCTCAGTGTTGTGCCACTGGCTGACCAGAAGCACGCGCTGCATCTGGGCGAAGCAGGCAACCTAAACCCGGTTGTCATGATGGAAGGCGGCGCTGCAGAGTTGACCGACGGGCAGCCAACCAGCCCCAAGATTGGCCGCAGTTTTGAAATCGGCGGGCGCAAGAAAGTGCGGGTACGGTGGGTCCATGCCGGGCTGCCGGGCCTGCGGGAATCAATGGCGCAGGCACAATACTGGCTCAAACAGGATTGGGTCCCGTATTTACGACAGATGCAGCAGGCGGCCAGCTTTATCCCCAACATCGAAACCGGCGACGAAAACCTCGATGCCGCGATCGCAACCACTTTTCAGAATCTGACGCTGGCATTTCTCAAGCCCACCGCCAGCCTGCCCCATGCGTCCATCGTCGCCCGGCGCGACTCATCGACTGGATTCAGCCGCCGCACGGATGGCAGCGATTATCCGCGTGCGTGGGACGGGCAACACCCAACCCTGACCTATCTGGCGGCGCTGGGCATCGCCCCGGTTGATGCAGCACTGGCCCAGGGTCTGGTTCGCAATTATCTCGCGGTCCAGCAGGAAGATGGCTGGATTGACAGCAAGCCGGGATTAGGGGGGCAGCGGCAGGGCCTATTGTGTATGCCGGTGCTGGCCCGCCTGTCCTGGGGTATTTTCCAGTACACAGAAGATGACCAGTTCCTGCGCGATGCCTACCCCGGCCTGGTGAAATTCTTCCAGCGCTGGCTGGCTGCTGATGCAGACCAGGATGGCCTGCCGGAGTGGCAGCACGAATTGCAGACCGGCTATGTCTACTGGCCGACGTTTGGTGGGGTGCAGCCCTGGGCAGACAATACCGCCATACACACCGTCGAGTCGCCCGATTTGCTGGCCTACCTGCTGTCCGAAGCGGTCAGCCTGCGCGCGATTGCGCATTACCTGCATGACAACACCCATGAGCAGGTGTTCGACCAGCACAGCGAAACCTTGAAAGCGGCGCTAGAACAATTATGGGATGGGCAGCGATACGTCTATCGTGACCGCAACACCCACGCCACCGCAGCCCGCCAAACACTGCTGGAAAATGGACGTGGCGATCAGGAGCATATCCTCGCGTTCAACCTGCAACCAGCGTCACGGCTCAACCTGCGAATTTCTGGCGGTGTCGACCATACCCCACGTTTCAAACTGGAAATTCGCGGGCACGATACCAGCGGGCAGCCGGTCGTCGAGCAAGCCGACCAGACGAATTTCATCTGGCAGCACAATCGCGGCGTCTATACGACCGAGGCCGTTTTCCAGCAGGTTGATCTGGTTCGCACAGAAGGGTTGAGCCGGGTTTATACTGTCGACATTCAGACGCCGGATACCACCCGACTGGACATCAACGCCTTACTCCCCCTCTGGTCCGTCAGCCTGCCCACCGAACGCAATGAGCAGTTGGTTGCTTTACTGAAGGCGCAGTTTCTGCGGCCAAACGGCGTCACCATGTGCGCGACAAGTGACCCACAGTTCGACCCGGCTAATGCCGAAGGCAGCGGCGGAATCTGGCCATTCTGGTTTACGCTGATGGGCGAAGCCCTGCTCGAAGCGGGCGAGATGCAGCTGGCGACCGATCTGCTGCAACGGCTGATGCGGGTGCAGGTCGAGACCCTGCAACAGCACAAGCAGTTTTTTGAGTTCTATCATGCCGACGAATCCAAAGGGCTGGGCACACCGGGCCATCTGAGCGGCGGTATCCCGGTTTACCTGCTGCTGCGGGTGCTGGGTGTGCGCATCATTTCTGGCGGCAAAGTCTGGACTGGTGGGCCCTTCCTATGGCCGAATCCAGTCACCATTCGCCAGCAGGGCGTGGTGGTCGAACGCAGCGACACAGGGACAACCATCACGTTCCCATCCGGTTATGTCGCAGAACTGCCGCCACAGGCAGAATGGCAGGCCGTCACCGACCCCAACCCGAAGTTATCCAAGCCCGTCAAGCCTGTTCAGCCGCGCAGCAGCACTCCTGATTCAGAGTCGTAAACCATGTTTAGTCAGCAGCTTTCTGACTTTCTTTTTCGCAGCACGGCTGACGGTATACTGGTGAGCAACAGCGAACACCGTCTCATCGCGATCAACCCGGCAGCGGCGGCGATGCTGCGCCTCACGGTTGAAGAATTGCTGGGGAAAAAGGTCGAGCAGAGCCTGCGCCATAATCCCGAACTATTGAATTTGTTCACGCGCAGCGGCGAACAGATTCTGGATGTGCACCTGCCCAAGAGGCGGCTGGCGGTGGGCATCGCCACGTCATTCAAAGACGGGACGCGTATGGTGCTGCTGCAAGACGTGACGGAACAACGTGACCTCGAATCGCGGCGCGACGCACTGGTGACCGCGGTGGCCCATGATCTGCGCAACCCAATTGCAGCACTCGGCGGTTATGCCGACCTCATTTCCAAATTTGGCGACCTCAACGAGAACCAGCAGCGTTTCGTCGGGCGTATCCGGCAGACCACCACCAAGATCCACGATCTGGCAGCGCCGCTGGTCGATCTGGCGTGGATCGAGGCCGGGCTGCCCCTGGCGCACGTCCCTATTCAGTTGAGTGACATCATCAAGCGGGTTGCCAGCCGTCTGAGCAGTCTGGCCGCCAGCCGCCGCATGACGATTGCCATTTCGGTACAATCGCCCATGCCGTCGATCATGGGTGACCCGGATCGCATTCAGCTTGCCGTTTACAATCTGCTGCACAACGCCATCATCTACGCCCTGCCAGAGCAAACTGTTGCCATCCATGGCTGGAGCGACACACATGAAGCCTATTGCAGCATCGCCGATCAGGGCATTGGTGTGGCCGACGATGAACTGGAATTGATTTTTGACCGGCTGTATCGGTCGCGCGATGAACGCGTGCAGGCTATTCCCGGCGGCGGGCTGGGGCTGACAATCGCCCGCACGATTATTCTGCGACATGGCGGCGATCTATGGGCGTCGAGCAATCTGGATGAGGGCAGCACATTTACCTTTGTCCTGCCCACGGTGAGCGAAACCTAGCCATGCGCAAAGTGACGGTTCGTCTTCCGGCGACAATTACCGGCATCGGGCCAGGGATTCATGCGCTGGGGCTGGCGGTGGGCCTGTATACAACCATCGAAATCAGCGCCCGCAGCGATCATCAGTTGATCGTTGATACAGCTGGTGAAGGGGCCGGTCATTACAGCATCGGCCTGCGCCATCCGGTGGTCCTGGCGTTGATGCGGGTGTTCCAGCAGTTGGAGCGCGCGCCGCTGGGGGTTCATATCCGCGTTCAGAATGACATCCCCGTTGACAGCGGCCTGGGGGCAGAAGCCGCTTTCTGGGTCGCGGGTGTGATCGGCGCCAGCAACATGATCGGTCGCAATCTGACGCGTGCCGAAATCGTGCAGCTCAGCGCCAGAATCAGCCCACAGCCAGACAATGCCCTTGCCGCGCTGCTCGGCGGCCTTTCCAGCGGAGTCATGCAGGCGGGTACGTTTCTGTATCGATCCTTACCGGTGGCGGCCCAGCGGCTTGTGATTGTCGTGCCGGTGATCGACGACTATCCGACGCGGTTGATCACACCGGACACGATTGCATGGGATGACGCTGCCCATAACCTGCGCCAGCTGCCCCTGCTGATCGAAGCCTTTCGCAGCGGGGATTTGTCGCTCCTCAGCCAGATGCTGGATGATCGCCTCATCAATCCACGTGTACGCCCGCGTATTCCCGGTTACAACCACGTCCGCGAAACGGCCCGGTTAGCCGGTGCCAGCGCCACGACGATTTGCAGCGATGGCCCTGCCCTGGTGGCGTTCGCCCCCAAAGATCACCAGCAGATTGCCGATGCGATGCGCGCCGCGTTTGAAAACGCCGGGGTCCAGTCACGCGCATGGGTCGTACCCGTCGATACGCAGGGTGTCGTCCTCAGCGCCGTGCAGTCCGGCTAAATCCGGCACTCTCACGCCAATCTAACGCAATACTGGCATAATTGCGCAATCTATCACATACGAGATAAAGGCAGTGCTCATGTTCGGTGGACGACGATCCCGGCGCAATCCTGACGCAGACTCCAAAGCTGAAATCCCCGAAGGCCCGGTACAGTGGCGGCGGCTGATCAGTTACCTGGGGCCGCACAAGGCACGATTGGGACTGGCAATAATCGGCTTGATCCTGAGCGCCGGAACCAGCCTGGTCTTTCCGGCAGTCATTAGCACGGTGGTGGATTCGGTGCTGATCGCTGGTGATGCCGATCTACTTAACCGCATCACGCTGGCACTGCTGCTGGTCTTTCTGCTCAGTTCCGTCGCCAGCCTGATCGAACGCTATAATCTGTACTATATTGGCGAAAAAATCGTCGTTGATGTCCGTACCCAGCTTTACAATCATCTGCAAACACTGTCGCTCGGCTTTTTTGTCCGGCGGCGTGTGGGCGAGCTGCTCTCCCGGATGTCCAGCGATGTCACCACCATGCGCAATGTCCTGACAGGCAATGTCAGCACCCTGCTGCAACAGGGGATCATTATGATCGGGGCCATCATCATTATGCTGGTCATCAACTGGCGCATGAGCCTGTTTATTCTGGGCATGGTGCCCATCATCGGTTTACTGGGGATGTTCTTCGGCGTCTACATGCGCCGCACCAGCACCGAAATTCAGGATGAACTGGCCGAAGCCACCACTGTCGCCGACGAAGTGATGCAGAATATCCGCGAAGTCAAGAGCTTCGTGCGCGAAGATTACGAGATCGGTCGCTATCGCAATGCGATTGAACGTTCATTCCGGGCAGCCGTGCGATTGCTGCGGGTGCGTACAATCTTCGGTCCGATGGTCGCCTTTCTGGGGTTTGGTGGGTTGGCACTGGTGCTGTGGTTTGGCGGGCAGGAAGTGCTGGCAGGTCGATTGACCGGCGGCGAGTTGATCGGTTTTCTGATTTATGGCATGACCGTCGCCATGAGCTTCGGCGCTCTGAGCAACCTCTATACCTCATTTCAGGAGGCTCTGGGCGCGACCAAGCGTGTCTTCCAACTGCTGGATGAAAAACCAGATGTACAGGACACGCCGGATGCCGGTATGCTGGTTCACGTTGACGGGCGCATTACCTTTGAAGACGTCAATTTCAGCTATGAAGAACGTCAGGAAGTGCTGCACAACATTAACCTGGATATTGCCCCCGGCGAGATCATCGCCCTGGTGGGGCCAAGTGGTGCCGGTAAAAGCACGATTTTTAACCTCATCCCCCGCTTTTATGATGTGACGTCCGGCAGCCTGTGCATTGACGGGCAGGATGTGCGCACGGTGACACAGGCCAGCCTGCGCCAGCAAATCGGCGTTGTGCCGCAGGAAACGCTGCTGTTCGGCGGTACTATCCGGGAGAATATTCGCTATGGGCGGTTGGAGGCCAGCGACGCCGACATCATCGAAGCCGCCAAAGCCGCCAACGCCCACGACTTTATCATGCAGCTGCCGGACCAGTACGAAACGGTGGTTGGCGAACGTGGGGTACGCCTCAGCGGTGGGCAGCGCCAGCGGGTTGCCATCGCCCGTGCCATCCTCAAGGACCCGCGTATCCTGCTGCTGGACGAAGCGACATCCAGCCTCGACAGCGAAAGTGAACACCTGGTGCAGGAGGCATTGGCCCGCCTGATGCAAAACCGCACCACCGTGATTATCGCCCACCGTCTGAGTACGATCACCATTGCCCATCGCATCGCCGTGTTGGATGCGGGCGAATTGATCGAACTGGGCACCCATGAAGAACTGATGGCTAAAGATGGCTTGTACGCCCGGCTGTACATAATGCAGTTCCGGCAGGATGTGTCCTTGCTGGCGACCGAAGGGGCAGATTAGCTAAAATTGAATGTCATGATGCTGAATACGGAACGGTTGCTGCTGCGCGAACTCGAACAGTCGGATGTGCCGGTGCTGTATCGTTACAATCTGCACCCGGATTTCCGACGCTACGAAGATGGTCCGCCAGTGACCGAGTATCAGTTCTACCAGATCATACAGGATGTCATCGCCGAACAACACGAGCATCCACGCCGCAGCTATTATTTTGCCCTGGTTCGACATAGTGATGCGCAGCTGATTGGCTCCTGCTATATTGCCATTCGCCAGCCAGAAGCGCGGCAGGCCGAAATTGGCTACATGCTGGGGGTCGATTTCTGGAATCAGGGATACACGACCGAGGCCGCCCGGCGCATGGTCACTTTTGGCTTTGATACGCTGGCGATGCACCGCATCTATGCCGAGGTTATCAGCGAAAATCTGGCGTCGGTGCATGTGCTGCACAAGCTGAACATGCGTCAGGAAGGCCTGCTGCGGGAGAGCCGCTGGTTCCAGAACCGGTGGTGGGACATCTGCATTTATAGCATCCTGCAAAGCGAATGGAGCCAGAACGAATGATGTCCTCGGCCAACAGAACGGCAATCGTCACAGGGGCCAGCCGCGATGTCGGGATTGGGGCGGCCGTGTGCCGGGCACTGGCGGCGCAAGGTATCAACATCTTTTTCACCTCCTGGCGGGCCTATGACCAGATGATGCCCTGGGGTGAAGACGCAGACTTTCCGGCGGCACTTCAGGCGGAGATTCAGGCGCAGGGCGTGCGCTGTGAACACCTCGAAGCCGATCTGAGCCTGCCCGAAACCCCGCAGCAGATCATGGACGCGGCGGAGCAAAGCCTCGGTCCCGTTTCCATTCTCGTCAACAACGCGACCTTTTCGGTCAATGCTGGCTACGATACGCTGACGCCAGAATTGCTCGATCAGCATTACGCTGTCAACATGCGCGGGACCTTTCTGTTGACTACCGAGTTTGTCAGGCGCTTCCGGGGTGACTCAGGCGGGCGCGTGATCAGCCTGACTTCGGGCCAGTCGGTTGGCCCTATGCCGGACGAACTGCCCTACATCACCACGAAAGGCGCGGTCGAGGCGTTCACGACGTCGCTGGCGGCGGGTGTCGCCGCGCTTGGCATCACCGTGAATGCCGTAGACCCCGGTGCGACGGATACCGGCTGGATGGACGCCGACTTACAACAGGCCCTGCTGAAGCAATCGCCGCGCAACCGCATCGGCCAACCGGCAGACGCCGCCCGCTTGATTGCGTTTCTCGCCAGTGACGCCGCTGACTGGATTACCGGGCAGATTATCCACTCGAGAGGCGGCATGTAATGACGTTCAGCGGCACGACGGCTTTTGTCACAGGCGCAACCGGCTTCCTCGGCGGGGTTGTGGCCCGTAAGCTGGCGGACGCGGGTGCGCAGGTGCGGGCGCTGGCACGTTCACCAGAAAAAGCGGCCTCTCTCCGCGATGTGCCCGGTGTCGAAGTCGTGGCGGGTGATGTCACCAGACCCGAAGACATGCGGTTGTGGGTCGAAGGCTGCGACTACGTGTTCCATGCGGCAGCAGCGTTCGGCAGCTGGCAGCAGCAACAAGCCGTCAATGTCGAAGGCACCCGCAATATTATGTACGCCGCCACGTCCGGGCAGCGCGTGGTCTTTGTCAGTTCGATTGCGGTGTATGGATACAGCCGTACCGGCACGATCACTGAAGACGATGGACCATCCCCGACCGCACACGACGCTTACAGTGTCACCAAAGCCGAGGCCGAACAGGTGGTGCAGGACATTGCCAGTGAGAACAATATTTCCTACGCCATCATCCGACCCGGCATGATCTACGGACCACACGGCACCCAATGGACAGATACCATGTTCCGGCTGGCGCGGCGCAGACCTGTGTTCTGGCTGGGGAATGGCAGCGGCTCGGCTTTCCCGATTTACATGGATGATGTGGCTGACCTGATGCTGTTGCTGGCGACTCACCCTGCTGCGCACAACGAGGTCTTTAACGCTGTGCATCCCACCCCGGTGACATGGCGTGATTTTCTGCTGGGCTATGCGCGGCTGGCCGGGCACCAGAGCTGGCTGAGCATCCCACCCAAACCAGTGGTTGCCCTGGCAAAACTGGCTGCCGCCGTCGTCCCCACCGGGAATCGCCTCAAGGCCGGGCCGGAAGCTGCCGGATCATTGCTCAACCAGCGGCGCATCGACATGTCCAAAGCGCAGAACCGGCTGCACTGGCAGCCAGTTGTTGATCTGGACACCGGCCTTGAGAAATGCGTTCCCTACTTGAAACAAAAAGGATTGTTGCGCTGAACGAGCTGCTCACCCTCGCCCTGCTTGCCACGCTGACCTTTGGCCTGATCGCGCTCATCTGGTGGCTGTTCATCGCCAGTGAAGGCGTCTATCTGGGCCGCCGCACCGTGATCTGGCTGTATGACCTGTTTGCGCAGCGTTACGACGACGTCAAGAACTTTGACCGCATCTACGAACACGCGCTGCTGGCTCAACCCATTCTGGAACGCATCGCGCCGCACCGCGCACCACTCGTGCTGGATGTGGCGACTGGCACCGGACGTCTGCCGTTGGCGCTGCTCAATCACAAACAGTTTCAGGGACGAGTCATTGGCGTCGATCTCAGCCGCCGGATGCTGCATAGTGCTGCCGCGAAACTCTACGATGAGCGTGACCGCGCACACCTCATGTGGTGCCCGGCGGAAGACCTGCCCTTTGCCGACAACACCTTCGATGTCGTCACCAGCCTCGAAGCCATGGAGTTCATGACCGACCCGAAAGCCGCGCTGCATGAGTTGATCCGGGTATTGCGTCCGGGCGGTCTGTTGTTCATCAGCAATCGCATCAACACCAAAGTGATGCCGGGCAAAACGTGGGACCGCGATACGCTGGGCGAATTGCTGGTCGAGTATGGCATCGCCGAGGCTGATCTCGAACCCTGGCAGGCCGATTATGACCGGGTTTGGGCGGTCAAGGATGGGGAAGCGGACCCCACTGGCGCACGTCCGCTGGGCGAAATTCTGCGCTGCCCCTGCTGCCCGGCCAGCCTGATGGTCGAACAGCGTGGCGTCTGGGTCTGTGAGCTGTGCAAGGGCGAAGCCAAAACCAGCACGGACGGGGTCATCGAGATGTACCGGCTGCAACAACGCTGCTGACCGTCTTCGGGATGGCTACATTTAGAATGATCGACCAGACAGTGGGGTTGCCTGTACACAGATTAGGGGGTATTTGTTAGAATGTCGTGATACCCGAACCGAATTGAAGGATTTTACCCTTGATCGTCCTTGCCTCCGCCCACGCGCAGCTTGTCACCGAAGCCATCAAAGCAGCCCAGGCGGCTGATGACCTGCCCGCGTTTGATATACCTGCCTTCGAGATCAAACCGCCGAAACGCCCGGAACAGGGTGACTATGCGGCATCCATTGCCCTGCAACTGGCGAAACCAGCCGGCATGAAACCACTCGATGTCGCCAACACCATCGTCAAACATTTGCCCCCGGCAGACTATGTGGCATCGGTGGAAGTCGCACCGCCGGGGTTTATTAACTTCCGCCTCAGCGATGACTGGTTACGGCAGCAGGCAGAAGCCATCATCGAAGCGGATGAAACGCTCTATCAACTGCAAATGGGCGCAGGCAAACGCGCACAGGTCGAGTTCGTCAGCGCCAACCCCACCGGGCCGCTGCACATCGGGCGCAGCCGCGGGGCCATCGTTGGCGACAGCATCGCCCGCATTCTGGAAGCAGCCGGTTACAGCGTCGAACGCGAATATTATTTCAACAACGCCGGGATGCAGATGCAGGCCCTCGGTAACAGCCTGCGCATCCGCTACCTGCAAGCGCTGGGCCAGTCCGTCGACATTCCCGAAGGCGGCAATTTTTATCAGGGCGAATACCTGATCGAATTTGCGCAGCAGTTGATGGCCGAGCATGGTGACACGTGGGTCGATAATGACTGGCAGTTGTTCAAGGAATATGCCGAACAGAAAATGTTCGACAATATCCGCGCCACGCTCAAGCGGATTGACATCGAACACGATGAATTTTTCAACGAGAACAGTCTGTTTTCCAGCGGTGTGATCTGGGATGTACTGGAAGACCTGGAACAGCGCGGCTATGTGTATCGGGCGCAGGAATGGGAAGGCGCCAGCGAAGAAGAAAAAGCCAAAGCCGCCGATAAAGACCCGGCGACCTGGTTCCGGAGTTCCCGGTTCGGCATCGAAAAAGACCATGTGCTGGTCAAAAGCGACGGCGTGCCCACGTATACACTGCCGGACATCGCCTACCACATCAACAAGCTGGAACGGGGTTTTGACATCGCGGTGAATATCCTTGGCGCCGACCATTTTGTGCAGCATCAGGTGGTCAAGGCCGGTATCGAGGCTCTGGGGCAGGATTCGTCAAAAATCCGCGTGATCATCATGCAGTTCGTCCGGCTGATCCGCCAGGGCAAGGAAGTCAAAATGAGCACCCGGCGCGGCGATTACGAAACGCTGGATGACCTGATTGATGAAACCAGCCCGGATGCCGTGCGTTATCTGCTGCTGGCCCGCAGTCCCGATTCTCGGCTGGATTTTGACCTGGATGTCGCGGTCGCCCAGAACAACGAGAACCCCGTGTACTATATTCAGAACGCGCATGTACGCTGCGCCGGCATCTTCCGCCAGACCACCGAAGCCGGGATCAGCGACGACGATGCGGACCTGAGCCTGCTCGGTGATGATGAACTGCGTTTCCTGCGCAAAGCTCTGGAGCTGGGCGACATCATCGAGTTTTCAGCAATCAACCTGGAACCGCACAAGATCGCCTTTTATGCGCACGAACTGGCCGGGACATTCCACCCGATCTATGACAATGTGCGTGTGCTGGCCGATGATGTGTCGCCGGAGCTGGCCAAAGCCCGGCTGCGTTTTTACCGGGCCGCGCAGGTCGTCTTCAAACGGACGCTGCGCCTGATGGGGATGTCTACTCCGGAATTTATGTAAGGTTGCGTTTTATCTGTCGATTAATGACTGAGGACTATCGAATATCATGGGCCTGAAACCCGATCACTGGATACGCAAAATGTCGCTCGAACACGGCATGATTGAGCCGTTTGTCGAAAATCAGGTGCGCGAAGGCGTCATCAGCTATGGCGTTTCGTCCTATGGCTATGACATGCGCGTGGCCGATGAATTCAAGATTTTCACCAATGTGCACTCGGCGGTGGTGGACCCCAAGAACTTTGTGCAAAGTTCGTTTGTGGATTTTAAGGGCGACGTCTGCATTATCCCGCCGAACTCGTTTGTGCTGGCCAAGTCTATCGAATACTTCCGCATTCCGCGCAGCGTCTTGACGGTGTGCCTGGGGAAGTCGAGCTATGCCCGCTGCGGCCTGATCGTGAACGTCACGCCGTTCGAGCCGGAATGGGAGGGCTACGTCACGCTGGAAATCAGCAACACCACCCCCCTGCCTGCCAAAATTTATGCCAACGAAGGCATCTCGCAGGTGCTGTTTTTTGAAGCCGATGAAGTCTGCGAAATATCTTATGCAGACCGCAAGGGCAAATATCAGAAGCAGGCCGGTCTGACGCTGCCGAAACTGTAAGTCCGCCATTACTGGACCCGGTTTCTGAATGGGTTATACTCTGACCAAAACGGGAGTCGGGTCATGAAACCGGAAAAACGCGAAGCCGCACGTCGCCTGCGCCGTGAAGGCCAGTCCATCAATGAAATTGTCCACGCGTTGGGGGTTTCCAAAAGCTCGGTCAGCCTGTGGGTGCGCGATGTGGAACTGACACCCCAGCAGCAGCGGGCGCTCTATGACCGGCGCGGGCCACGTTATGAGGCGCAGACCAATGGCTCGAAGGCAGTAGCCGCCAAATACCGCGCCCTGCGGCTTGCTTATCAAGAGGAAGGCCGCGCCAAAGCCCGCGAGATGGACCCGCTGCACATGGCGGGCTGCATGTTGTACTGGGCGGAGGGGAAAAAACGCAGAAACACGCTCGCCTTTACTAACTCTGATGCAAGCATGATCTGCTTTTATGTAAATAAATTCCTTCGCCAATGTCTACAAGTTGACAATGAACGTATAACGATTTATCTGAACTATTATCTTGGAAATGGATTATCTCAAGAAGAAGTCGAGTATTATTGGCTTAGTTTACTGCAATTACCACGCAGTTCGCTGCGATCTATTGTCGTAAACGCGCAACCTTCAAGCAGCGAACAAAAAGGGCGAAAACTCATCTATGGTGTATGCGAAGTTGATGTCAACGATACGAAACTGACACAACACGTCTACGGTGCCATCCAGGAATATTCCGGTATTGATAATCCAGAATGGTTAGATTAAACTATAAACGAATATGGTAACAAGATTACCAGTTAACAATCGAATTACATAAGCATAAGGGCTGTTAGCTCAATTGGCAGAGCGCCTCGCTTACAACGAGGAAGTTACAGGTTCGAGTCCTGTACGGCCCACAAAAAGACAGGTGGCCGGGTTGCAGCCACCTGTTTTGATTCATTCACCTAATCGTTAGCGTCCATTTCTTCGTGTCGCTCGTCATGATATTCTTCCTCAGCCACACCTGCTTTCCAATAGGGAACAGCGTACAGATTGTTGCGGTTGTACCCACGCTCGGTACGCAGATAGGTACGGATTGCCCGAACGGCGGCTGATTCGGCAGCAACCCACGCAAAGACACCGCTTTCCGGCAGATCAACCGCGCGTACGGCATCTTCCAGCAGCGTATTGCGCCCCGGCGCCGCCCCATCCCGGTGCAGCCAGGTTAACTGCACATTGGCCGGGCAGCGCAGAGTCTGTTCCTCCGCTGCGTCTGCCACCTCGATGAACGCAACACCCTGTGCGGAATCCGGCAGCTGCTCCAGAATGGTGCTGATCGCTGGTAAGGCGGTTTCATCGCCGGCGAGCAGATACCACTCTGCCTCGCGGAACGGGGGGGCCTGGTTGCCGGGACCAGCAATGCCGATGTAGTCACCCGGTTGCGCATTGAGCGCCCAACGGGAAGCCGGACCATCATCGCCATGCAGCACAAAATCCACATCCATTTCGCCGGCATCCGCCCGGTAAGCGCGAACGGTATACGTACGCGTGTACGGACGTTGGTCCTCCGGCGGAAATACAGGGCGATCATCCGGCCCTATGGTGGGCAGCACTGGCTTGGTCTGGCCGGGGCGCGGGAGAAATACTTTGATGTTCGGCCCGGCAGCCGTGTCCAGGCCTTCGATCTCCTCGCCGCCCAAGGTTACCCGCCGCATATGCGGGGTTACATCTGTTGTGCGAATAACCTGTAACGTGCGCAGCATCCGGCGCGGGCGATTTTTCTTTTCTATAGCAGCCATCACACAAACCTCCTGTTTCACGGTAATCAACAGAAGGATGATAGAAAGCAGGCCGGTTTAAATCCACGCGGTGGTTTAAAGTCTGGATTATGTCGTGTGGCAGTCAAGGATGACCGGCATTAACTGCACATTATCGTATTTGGCAGGTGCGAGCTAACCCAGATTAACAGAGACTGGAACGGAGATTAATTTGGTTGATCTCAGGCAGAAACAACCGTCGGGTCGTCGACCGCAACCGGCAGCTTGAGGAAAAACTGGGTCCCTTCGCCAAGCCGACTTTCCAGCCCGATCTGACCTTTATGGGCTTCGACCAGACTTTTGACGATGGCCAGCCCCAGGCCGGTGCCCTCAATATTATCCGTTTCCGGGCGGCGAACGCGATAGAATCGCTCAAAGATGTGGGTCTGGTCTTCGGCGCTGATGCCCATCCCATTGTCCTTGACCACGATATGAACCATCTTGTCCCGATGCTCGGCCCGAATCTGAATCTCGCCATCGGTTTGGGTATACTTGACGGCGTTGCTCGTCAGATTAAGCAATATCTGCTGAAAGCGCGCCCGATCCGCCAGCAGGAATGGCAGATCATCCGGAATATCGGCAACAACCCGCAAGGCTTTCCCCAGAATGTTAGGCTGTAACGATTCGAGACAGTCATCCACCAGTGATTTGACGTCCACCGGTTCCATGTTGAGCTGGATGCCGGACTCAATTTTCGCCAGATCAAGCAAGTCGTCGATCAGCTGACGCATACTCTGGATTGACTTGCGGACCATGTCGAGAAAACCCAACCCATTCTCGTCCAGTTTGCGATGCATGAGCAGCAGTTCGATGTAGCCATTCATCACGGCCAGCGGCTGCTTGAGATCGTGCGAGACCGTCGCAATCAGTTCGCTCTTGAGGCGATCCATCTCCTTAAACGGCGTGATATCGTGCATGACGATAATGCGCCCCACGTTTTCCTGTGTGGTTACGTTCATATGGAAGATACGCCCACTGGCGACCTCGACCTCCTCGACCAGCGGGTCCGTGCCATTCTGTGCGCGTTTATAAGCGTCCATCAAGGGGGTATTGGGGAAGATCTCCTCAAACCTGCGCCCCACGTAGTTTTCATACGGGTAAAGCCGCAGCGCCGAGAATGCCGCCGGGTTGATCAGGATCAGCCGTTCATCCAGACCGAGCACAATCACGACATCAGCCGTGTTGTTCAGGATGTGCGACAGCTTCTCACGTTCACGCGCGGTCGTATCGAACAGGCGGGCATTATCAATCGCCACACCAGCCCGCGCCGCCAGCTTCTCGACAAAATCGAGATGTTCATCGCTGAAGCCATTCAGTTTCTTGCTCTCGACGGAGATTACCGAAATCACCCGATCTTCGCGCCGGATCGGCACCGACAGCTGGGATTGGGTCTGGTTCGCCCCACGGATATAATCCTTGTCATCAGCCACATTCGGAATAATCTCGGCACGGCCCGATCGCGCAACCCGATGCGCAATACTGCTGCTTTGCGCCCGTAGATATTGCAGTTCTTCGAGCGAGGTATCGTAGCCATAGGTGGTGATGATGCGCAGTTCGTCCGTTTCCTGATCATATAGCCCAATCGAGGCCGCCTGCGCATTGGTAAACCGCAGTGCCCAGTCCAGCGTCATCTGGAAAACATGATGCGGTTCAATGGTGTCATTCAACTCACGGTCGATCTGGCGCAGAATAGTCAGTTCGCGCATATGGGCTTCAGCCTGATGCACGGTCCGGCTGTAGATGCGGGCATTCTGAATGGTTAATGCACCAGCAGCCGTAACTGCCGCGAGCCGCGATTCAAGTGCCTCGCCCCCCTCTTCGTTCAAGGCCAGCAGTATCACGCCGACCAGTTCATCTCTGTTCATCAGTGGCTGGCCAACCACCTCATCGACCGCCATCATCGTCAACAGCCAGCCGAGTTCAGGTTGGTCAGCCGTGTTTTCCGCTGTCAGGGTGAAGGGGTTACCAGCAATCCAGTCGGCAATAATCGGCGAAGAACTGTTGAATAAACCGAGGCTCAGACTTTCAAGCATCTGCTGGGTGCGAGTGTCCGAGGGTGCAGGGTGCAGCGCGCCAAAGCGCAGAACCGGATCATCCTCATCAGCCACAAGAATCAGGCATTGGGAAGCAGGCAGATGAATATTGACCTGGGCGGCCAGCTGCTTGAGAAGTGATTTCAGGTCCAGAACGGTCCCAACCGACAAGACGAGATTCTGGAATAACCCGGCCTGATCATGATGATTAAGCATATGAGACATATTATCTGATTACATGATGACAAGGCAACTTAATTAGCGAAACTTATTTCATTATACATCTAGCTCTCCATGTAAAAAATGTCAGACCTCGTTAAAAGTATTAAGAAATCGTCTACCGAATTGTGACAGCAAATGGACTATTCTTTGAGGCCCCAGCGGCGGCGCATGGCATGGATTTCATCCGGCGCGAAAAAATGCTGCGCATAGCGCGACTCGTAAATTTCGTCGAGCTTTTCGGGTGGCACAACCAGCTTTTGCTTGAAAGCCTTATATGTTTCGCCATAGGACTTGGTTTCCCCCACATTACGCCGCGATACCGTGAAACCATCCACATCCACAAAATCACCAACAACCTGCGACTTGGTGGCGTCATCCATCTCCGTCTTGATCAACAGCACCTCGTAGGGTGGATGCGCAAAGGTGGCAAACCCGGCAGTATGGGGGGATGGCTGGGCATACACATCGATGCCAAGTGAGCGCTGCATCTCTTCTTCATACCAGTTTAACTTTTCCAGATGCCGTCCGTCCTCAAAATACCGTGAGACAAACAGCGCACACAACTCGTCCACGCTGTAGATGTCATACGCGTCGGTCTGCCCGGTGATCCAGCGCAGCTTGGGGAAAAAGTCCGAAATCATGACAGCAAGGGGGTCCCGAAACAGGTTGATAATCCGCGCAGGGCGTCCCGGTTTGACAATGTGGTTATAGGCCCAGACCGCCGTACCCGGTTGTTGATTTTCGATCAGCTTGACCGGGTCGAGCGTATGCACCTGAAATGCGAAAATCCCATGATGTTCCAGGGAATAGTGCAGAGCCATCGACCCAACGCGACCGGTCGTATAAATGAGCACCGGCATTTGACGCCGCAGGTACAGATTCGCATAGACCTGTAAACCACGTTTGACTTTATAAGGCAGGCGAGCAAGCTGCATAACGACTATTCTCCGGGTTGATACGATACGTTCTCTATTCTACCAGCCTGGTTGCTCTTAAGGGTTAGGCACTCTATAATGCCTTATACTGTTGATTGTGCTGTGCGGGAGTGGATGGATGGATTTTAAAGACGCGTCTTCTCGATTTAAGAAGATGAATCCGGAGCAGGAACCAGCCAGCGCACAGGCCGGACCTTCAAGTTTTGAAGAATCGTACCGGCTGCGGGCGCGAATGGTTGGTGTGCTGATCCGCGATGCCCGCCTCAATGCCCAGCGCAGCACTGCCGAATGTGCCCAGATGCTGCGGGTCGCACCGCAGCAGATTGAAGCCTGGGAATATGGCGACAGTGTCCCCAGCCTGCCACAGCTCGAGCTGCTGGCCAATTACCTCGGCGTGCCCGTTTCGCACTTCTGGGGCACCGAAACCATTAGCGATGAACAATCCCGACGTGCCGATGCCCAGCAGGAATATCTGGCGCTGCGCGATAGAATGATCGGCGCGCTGCTGCGCCAGGCACGCGAAGAAAGCAGCCTGAGCCTGGAAGATTTGAGCCAGGCCACCCATATCCCAACCGACCAGATCGAACGCTATGAACTGGGTGAGGAACCGCTGCCGTTGCACGAGTTATCCGTCCTGGCCAATGCGGCTAATCGTAACCTGAGTTACTTTCTGGAAAGCAGCAGTTATATCGGTCAACTGCTGGCGAACCGCGAAACATGGAAACACTTTGCCGACCTGCCCGACGAAATTCGCCAGTTTGCCGCAAACCCGCTCAACATCGGCTTTATCGAAATTGCCATCATGCTCAGCAAAATGCCAACCGACAGATTGCGTCGGGTCGGCGAAAGTATGCTCGAAATTACCATGTAGTGATGAGGTAAATGTCACGTGAGTCAGGCTCAAGAAATTCAAGCACAGGCTGTCAAATTATTCCAGCAGCACGATTATGAGGAAGCCGCACGGTTATTCCGGCAGGCGCAGGACTTGTACGAAAAGGACGATCAGCCCGATATGGTCGCCGAAATGCAGGTCAACACCGGGCTTGTCCACCGGGCCCTGGGGGAGAATCAGCAAGCGCTCGACCTGATGCAGGAAGCTTTATATGCTTTCCAGGGCCTGCAAGATACACGCCGCACAGCTATGGTGCTGGGCAACCTCGGCGGGGTCTACGCCGCGCTGGGCGATAAGGAACAGGCCTACAACTGTTACCGGCAGGCCGCCGATATCTTCGAGGAACTGGGCGAGAAAAAGCTGTATGGCGAAACGCTGGTCGCAATGGGTGACCTGCAAGTGCGCGACGGCAACATCATGCGCGGTGCCGCCACCTACGAAGTCGGCCTGGAAAATCTGGAAGACCTGAGTGCCAGCCAGAAAGTGATCAAGGGTCTGCTGGGGATGCGTAACAAACTCACGGGTGGCAGCAAACCGAACTGATCGTTTATACTGGGCGGCTGTAAACCGAGGGAATACATGCAGTCGCCGGAAAAAGCTCAAAACAGGAACCACCGGCGGGCTTTGCTGGTGGTTCTTTTTTTCACCCTGTGCAGCCTCTATATGATCACCTACAGCGCGCGTATCGAAAGCACCGATACGCTGTTTTTGTTTGATGCAACCGGCAGCCTCGTTCGTTATGGCGATCTGAAGTTGGATACCAGCGCCGGCGTGCGCCCCCCGGCCCCCAATCCGCTGGCGCTCGGCACACAATACCCCCTGCCCGAAGTCGGCAGCGAACCCCTCCAGATTATCCTGGCCGCGCCCTTATACGCGTTGGCGGATCAACTGCCGGGTGTGGGCATGGTACACGGAGTTTATTTATTCAATGTACTCGTGAGCGCTGCTGCCGGGTGTGCGCTGTATGTGTATGCCCGTGTGCTCGGCTACTCCGACCGGGCTGGCGTGCTGGCCGCCTTCATGCTGGCGGCAGGGACGATTGTCTGGCCGTACAGCAAGACATTTTTTCAGGAACCGCTGGCCCTGCTCCTGATTCTGCTGGCGGCGCTGATGCTCGAAAAATGGCGCAGTCAGCATTATCGTGGCATACACTGGCTGATATTAGCCATGCTCATCTTCGGCGCTGCACTGTTCAGCAAGGCCGCCGCGGCCCTGGCGCTGCCCGGTCTGGTGATTATCGCCGCGCCGCGCCTGACCCTGCGCCGGTTGGCGATCATGCTGGTCATCATGGCCGCCTTGGGTGGGGTTATCCTGCTCATGAGCGAACCCCTGGGCATCGCCGGGCGCATCAGCCGCACGATTCAGATCCTGCGCAGCCCCAGCCCGAACACCCCCATCGCCCTGCACAGTTATCTCCTGAGCATCGGTGGCAGTATCTGGGGGACCTCACCGGTGATTCTGCTGGCACTGCCGGGGGCGTGGCTGTCACGCCGGTATCGTCATCTGGCCGCCGCGGTCGTGATGGCCCTGTGTTTCGCCTGTATCTACGCATTCTGGCAGAGTGGCAGCTGGTTCGGCGGGCTATCGTGGCCACCCCGTTTTTTGATCCCGGTGGTGCCATTCGGCATCATCGCCGCATTCCCGGTGCTGGAGCGTGTCCTGCGGGCGCCACGCAACCGGTGGCTAACCGGTCTGGTTGCGGCAATCTTCGCTTATGGAATCTGGATTCAACTGAGCGCCGTAACCGTGCTGTGGCGGGAATACGGCCATGCGCTGCCACCGGAATCGGGCGGATTGGGCGAATGGGGCGGCGGACTAAACCTCGTCCAGTATCTGCGCTGGGTGGTCGTGCCAGGGCTGTGGCCGCATACCGAGTTAGATTTTATCTGGGTGCGGACAGGTGTCGGATGGTGGCCGCTGTTGTTCGGGCTGCTGCTGCTAAGCGGCGGATGGCTCATCTGGCGGATGCTGCGACGTCCGGGTTCCGTTCGGAGGCTAGTGGCTGCTGTGCCGGTTGTGTTTGCGCTGAGCGTGTTGGTGGGACTGCGCGGTGTTCACGACGACCCGCTGTTTGATACGTCGAACCCGGCCCTCCAGACGATGCGCGACATCATTCTTACCGAAACCGAGCCAGATGACATGGTACTGCTCAGTGACCTGGCTTACGAGCGTTTTTTCACCAATCAGGACCGCAGCGGCAGTCCGCGTGTCGTGGGGCTGCCCTTTCAGCCGGGTGAACAACCCAGCCCGGAACAGCCCGCCGAAGTGATCTCCGACAATCCCGATGTGCTGATCCACCCCACTACCGGGCCATTTCTGTTTGCACTGGCGCAGCAGCATGACCGGCTGTTCCTGCTCGCCAGCAGCGGCCCCTTTATCCCTTGGAGTGTACGCCCGGTCGAGCGTTTTATGAGTACGTATTACTACCCGATCCGCGAGATCGAAACCGGGCCGCAAGTGCGCCTGATCGAGTACGCTACCACCCCATCACCAGCACCCTACCCGATGCTGGGGCCGGCGTACACCACCGATTTGCAATACGGCGATTCGATCCGGCTGATCGGGTATGAACTGCCGCAGGCGACGCACTATGCGCCGGGCGACGCCCTGCCGATTTCCCTTTACTGGCAGACAGATGCCGCGCTGGACACCCGCTATAAAGTCGCTCTGTTCATGCGCCATGCGGACGGTGCCCCGCTGACACAAGGCTGGGACAGCGAACCGGGCGGCGGCTTCACGCCAACTGACGCGTGGCTGCCCCATGTGCCGGTGTGGGATAACCGGGCGCTGCGTTTGCCCGCAGACACACCACCGGGCAGCTACCGGTTGTGGGTTGTGCTGTATGCCACCGGGGCAGATGGCACGATTCAGAACCTGCCCGTTACCGGTACCGACACCGTCGAAGGCTATATCGGCGTGCTGCCCGTGACCATCGAGGTGGAAGCATAATGCACACCCTGCCCCGTTCGATTCTGCTGATCACGGCGCTGTCGCTGCTGCTGGCGGGTCTGCTGCTGTTCGATGTCGTGCCCTTCCTGCGCGGCGGGTTTGGCTGGCAGTGGCCCTATGATCGGGTCGCGCTGAGTCATGCGCTGCCACTGATTATCACAATCACCGCATACCTGGCCGGGGCATGGCTGCTGCAACGCGCGCGGCGGGTCTGGCCGCTGCTGGCGTGGAGCTTTGCCGGGGTAATCGCGCTGTCTGCTGCCAGCATGGTGTTACGGTCTGACGATGCGCTGTACGAATTATTCGTGCGTACCGCGTCCGGCGTCACCACCGGGCAGCACCTGGCCGGGGTAGAGATCGACTGGTCGGACCCGGCGTGGCTGAACTGGACACACACCGTCGAGCCATTTGTCGGGCGCAGCGGACACATTGTACTATCCGGCCCGGCGCTGCCCATGTGGTATGGCGTGCTCAACACAGCCCTGGAACAAACACCGGCACTCGCCGAGTCGTTACAGCGACCCCTCATCGAATATCAATGCCGCAATTATGATCTGCTGGCCTACACCCCGGCGCAGTGGGCTTCGGCGTGGTTCGGTATGTTGATGCCGGTCTGGGCAGCCCTGGGGGTGATTCCGTTGTATGGGGTGGCGCGGCGCCTGATCGGTGCAGACAAAGCACGCACCGTAGTCAGTTGGTGGCCGCTGATACCCGCACTGATATTATTCGCGCCCACATGGAACACGCTGTATCCGCTCGTGGCGCTGGTGGCTTTCTGGATGCTGCTGCGCGGGCTGGATGGGCGCGCGGGCTGGCTGATCGCGTCTGGTCTGATTTGCGGGTTGCTGACTTTTGCCAATTTTTCCATGCTGCCCCTGCTCGGCCTGTTCGGGTTTTATACGCTGCTGCATGATCTATGGCACAAGCGGCGGCGCTGGCTGCATCCCGTTGGTGTGGGGCTGTGGTTTGGCGTGGGGTTGATCCTGCCGTGGGTTGTGTTCTGGCTGGCAAGCGGGCTGACTCCGGTTGATCTGTTCAACCACTCGATGGCCAATCACCTTATCCTCGACCGGCCCTATGTGCCCTGGTTGTGGCTGCATTTCTGGGAATGGGCGCTGCTGACCGGCGTACCGGTCATCGTACTCTGGTTGAAGGGCACGTGGCGCCAGCGACAAGCCGTAAAGCCGGGGGCGGTGCTGGGCCTCGCCCTGCTACTGACCATGCTGGTTCTTATCTTTGCCGGCATCGCACGTGGCGAAACGGGCCGGGTGTGGTTGTTTTTCGCACCATTTGTGCTGATCTGTGCGGCGAGTGGTTTACCCGCGCAACACCAGAAGCGGACATGGTGGGCCATCAGTGGCGCACAGGCTGCCCTGCTGCTCGTCGTTGGGGCGACATGGCTGCTGATCAACGCGCCCAATATCACGCCGCCGCCTTCTCCGCCCGGTGCCGTCGTCGCAGAACGCCCGGTAAACGCAACATGGTCGAATCAATTCCAGTTAACCGGCTGGGACGCGGAACGCATCGACGACCACCTGCAGCTGCGGCTCAACTGGCAGACGCGGGAATCCATGACGACACCCTACTGGTTCGCGGCGCTGCTGGTCGCGCCGGATGGGTCGGTGCCACAGGAAACCATCGTATGGCAGGCGCTGGATACGGCTTACCCGACAACGTGCTGGAAAGCGGGCGAAATCGTTGGGGATACGATCGACCTGCCGCTGCCTGCCGACCCGCAGCCGGGTGAGTGGTGGATCAGCCTGAGCGTGTTTGCGGATAAAGAACAGCCGGAAGTTCGTCTGCCAGTGACAGCGCCGGATGGCTCAACGGACGATCAGTTGGGCTTGGGGCCGGTCCGTTTGCCGTAGCCACGATTCACGGTGCGGGTTCACCATACCAGCGTTCATACAGTTCCGGCTGACGTTCGCGGATCGCGATCATACGACGTTCTTCGACGCTCATCAACGGATGGCGCAGGATTTCGTCCTTGTTCTCGACGCTGTCCCACAACACCGGCATCGTCAGGATGACCGCCAGCAGCAGCGCCAGTACCAACAGCCTTGATCGCCACAACGGCGGCACCGCTCCGGTCAACCGCGCCATCTGCACCCCGGCGATCACACACCACAGCGGCAAAAACAGCAGAATAAAGCGGGGGTCATAACTGGCGAACAACCACCAGAAACCAAAAAATGGCAGCGTCCACCCCAGCAGCAAAGCATACGCTGGCGCATTCAACCGCCGCCGGGCAAAGTCAACCAGCGCCAGCACAAGGCCAACCAGCACAACCACCCCGGTCAGGCTGTAATCCTGCGGGCGTGTGACCAGTATCAGCAGCGTATCCAGCGACTGACTGGCCTGCTCAGTCCAGACCGACGGCGGGATAATCAGGTTGGCGCCGATCCAGTTGCGGATATACCAGGGGGCCGCCACAACCACACAGGCAACCAGCGACATCACCAGCGCAGTCCAGCCAATCCGCCGGCGAAAAACAGTCCACACCAGCCACACCGCCAGCAGCCCCACCCCGACCAGCGCCGCATTTTTCGTCCAGGCCGCCAGCCCGACCAGCGCCCCGGTCAGCACAGCATCGACCAGCGCGCCACCCTGCCACAAGCGCCAGGCAAAGATCGCCGCCAGCGTATAAAAAAAGGCCATCGGCAGGTCAACATAACCCGACGACGCCCAACTGACAAATGACGGTGTCAGGCCCAGCAGCAAAGCACTGATCCAACCCGCCAGACGACCATGTAATGTACGGGCCAGCGTATAAGCCGCCGCCAGACAGCCGATGCTCATCAATGCGGGGATTAACCGGGCCAGCAGTTCGTTGTGCCAGCCAGACGCCAGATATACATAGGCATACGTCAACTGCATCAGCGGTGGATAGGCTTCATACACTGTGAACGCCCCCGGTAGCTCCGGCAGCACACGCTGAAGCGCCATCTGTTCGGCAAATGGCACATAAATGCCGAGCGCATCCTCCCGGCTGAACGGCCAGTACAAGCTGTTGAATAAGATGCCTACACTAATCAGCACCAGCAGAAGCAGCGCCAGTCTTTCCGGCCAGCGCTGCGGTAAATTCAGTACCGGGCGCAGCCGCCCACCCCGCCACCACAACCACCAGCCCGGCAGCATCACCAGCGTGTAAACCAGTGTGATCGGCAGCACCGCAAAACGTATATTCAGCAATGCCAGCCAGAACATCACCAGAGTCAGCCCGCCCGTGCTGAGCGCCAGACTGAGCAGCAGCGGCAGCCAGCCATCAGCCTTGTTTTGTCCGCGCGTGACCAGCCAGACCGAACCGGGCCAGGCCGCGGCCAGCACAAATACCATCAGAAACCAGCCAGTGAATGTGTTCATAGCGGGCGGCATTATAGCACAGCGGCTGATGTTGATGTACCATAGACGTATATAGGAGGGAACAGTTATGGAAAAGCGACAATTTGGACGTAGTGGACATATGAGCAGTGTCGCCATCTTCGGCGGCGCAGCCCTGCACCCAACCATCACCCAGGACGAAGCCGACGCCGCACTGGATATGGCGCTGGCGGCGGGGGTGAATCATTATGATACGGCGGCTTCCTATGGCAACGGCATGGCCGAAACGCGTATGGGGCCGTGGGTCGAAAAACACCGCAGCGAGATTTTCCTCGGCACCAAAACCGGCGAACGCGGCTACGGCGCGGCCTGGGCAGAGATTAACCGTTCCGTTGCCCTGCTGCGCGGGCCGGTTGACCTGATCCAGATTCATGCCGTAACAACCTTCGAAGAACTCGACAAGGCGACGGGGCCGGATGGTGCGCTCGAAGCCGCCCAGCGTGCCCGCGACGAAGGCCTGACCACTTATGTCGGCATTACCGGTCATGGCTGGCTGGCCCCCGCCATTTACCGCGAAGCGCTCAACCGGTTTGACTTTGACAGCGTGCTATTCCCGATCAACGGCGTGCTGTTCGGCAAAGCGGAATACCGCGACAATGCTGAAAAACTGCTGCAAACCGCACAGGAACGCAATGTCGGCATTATGGCGATCAAATCCATCGCCAAAGGCCCATGGCACGAAGGCCAGGACCGCACGTACAAAACGTGGTACGAGCCGCATGACGTGCAGGATACGATCCAGCAGTGCGTCAACTTCACCCTGTCGCAAGCTGGCGTCACAGGCATCCCGATTGCGGGTGATACCCGGCTGCTGCCCATGGTTCTGAAAGCGGCGGAGAACTTCCAGCCCATGAGCCAGAGCGAACAAAACGCGTGGATCGAGAACTGCCGCGACATGGAAGCCATTTTTGCCTGATCGATTTTCCCGTATCCGCCAGAAAATTAGATAATCAGCCCCACTCCCACATTGCTGGAATGGGGCTCTTAAGGTCATGCTATGCCACAGAACCAGATTGAAACGGTCCATGTCATATTCAAGACGCATCTCGATGTCGGGTTTACCGATTATGCCCATCGGGTGATGCAAACCTATTTTGACCAGTTTATCCCGGCGGCCCTGCGCCTGACCCAACAGCTGCGCGAACGCGGCGGCCCGGAGCGCTTCCGCTGGACAACCGGGTCATGGCTCATCTATGAATATCTGGAACAGGCATCAGCCGAGCAGCGTCATGCGATGGAAACCGCTATCGAACAGGGCGACATTATCTGGCATGGCCTGCCCTTCACCACGCATACGGAACTAATGGATGAATCGCTGTTCCGGTTTGGCCTCAGTCTGTCACAGGCGCTGGACACTCGGTATGGCAAGCAGACCATCGCCGCAAAAATGACCGATGTGCCCGGCCATACCCGCGCCATGCTTCCCTCGCTCACCGAGGCAGGGATTCAGTTTTTGCACTTCGGGGTCAATGAAGCCTCGACTGTGCCGGATGTCCCACCCGTTTTTGTCTGGAAAGACAACGCCACCAGCAGCAGTGTGATGGTGATGTATCATGGCAATTACGGCGACGTCACCACCGTGCCTGACCTCAGCGATGCTGCCGCCATTATCCTGACCAATGACAATCATGGCCCACCACCGATGGAGGCCGTCCTCGAAACCTTTGCAACCCTGCGCGAGCGGTTCCCCGGTGCGCAGGTCATCGCCTCCACAATGGATACCTTTGCAACCAAACTGGCGAGTGTGCGTGATACCTTGCCCGTGATTACAGCCGAAATCGGCGACACCTGGATTCATGGCGTCGGGGCAGACCCGACCAAAATCCGCCAGTATCGTGAGCTGAGCCGTTTGCGCCGCGCCTGGCTGAATTCGGGTCAGACCACAGCGGAAGACCCTCATCTGCACGCATTCAGCCGCCGTCTGCTGCTGGTTCCAGAACACACATGGGGCATGGATGAAAAGACGTGGCTGGCCGATGCCAAACATTATGGTCGCGACGCCTTCGACAGCCAGCGCACAACCCCCGAATTCCAACGGTTTGAGGAATCATGGGCGGAGCAGCGCCGGTATATCGACGAGGCTGTGGCGGAGCTGCGCGGGACCGACCTGGAAGGCCAAGCGCAGGCGCGTCTGACAGCAGTTCAGCCGGAAAAGCCTGATTTTTCGCTGTATGAACCCATTGAAAGCACGGATATTCCATTTGAAACCCGCCACTTCCGCTTCCGCCTGGATGTCAGCGGCGCATTTGTCGAACTGACCGAACGGGCATCCGGCAAGAACTGGGCCAATGAAAGCCACACGCTGGGGCTGCTGCATTACGAGCTGTTCTCCGCCAGCGATTATGCCCGCTTCTGGCAACAATACATCCGCAACAAGGATCAGGAGACCGTGCGATCGTGGGCAAAAGAAGATTACACCAAGCCCGGCTTGCCGGTTGAAGAACACCGCAGCTGGCAGCCGGTGATGCAGCAAATCTGGGAGCAAAAATCCGAAGCGAGTGACCGTTACCTGCTGGCGCTGCGGCTGCCGGATGTCACCCAGCAATACGGCGGCCCCGCCCGCATCTATATGGAATACACCTTCCCGGTCGACGACACACGGGTCGACATTGCGCTGACATGGCTGGAAAAACCGGCGAACCGGCTGGCGGAAGCCTTCTGGCTGTCGTTTGCGCCGCTGGTTGATGCGCCGCAGAACTGGCAGCTTCAGAAAATCGGGCAGCTTGTTTCACCGCTGGATGTGGTCAACCGGGGGGCGCGCACCCTGCACGCCATTGATCAGTATGCCATTTATCAGGGGGATGATGGCAGCCTCCAGATCAACACACTGGATGCACCGCTGGTCGCGCCCGGTCAGCCATCTCTGCTCGACTTCCATAACGAACAGCCCGACATGAGCGACGGGGTGCACTTTAACCTGTATAACAATACGTGGGGAACCAACTTCCCCATGTGGTTTGAGGATGATGCGCTGTTCCGGTTTTCGCTGCGTTTCGGGTCAACCGGCTAGGGTTTCACTTGATGCGGCAGGGGGTCACCCCGCAGCCCGGCCAGCAAATTATCGGCTGCGATTTCGGCCATCCGGTTCCGGGTGCGCACACTGGCGCTGCCGATATGCGGCACCACCGTGAGGTTGGGCAGCGACAGCAGCCGATGATCCGGCGCAATTGGCTCTGGTTCGGTCACGTCGAGAGCGGCATAAGCAATAGTACCGTCCTTCAGCGCGTCGTAAAGCGCATCCGGGTCGACAATCGGGCCACGAGCGGTGTTCACCAGCACAGCCGTTGACTTCATTTTGCCCAATGTCTCGGCATTCATCAAATGGCGGGTTTCTTCTGTGAGCGGCGTGTGAAGGCTCACAAAGTCGGATTCCGCCAGCAGTTCATCAAATTCAACCAGCCGGATACCGAGTTCAGCGGCCTGTTCTGCCGTGGCCGACCGATCATAAGCGATCAGGTTCATCTCGAAACCGCTGGCGCGCTGGGCCACTGCCTTGCCGATGCGACCCAAGCCGACAATACCGAGTGTCGCGCCGGACAGATCCGCCCCCAGCAGCGTTTCCGGTTCCCACGTTTTCCACTTGCCATCCTTGATGTACTGGACGCCTTCGACAATGCGACGCGCAGCCGCCAGCAGCAGCGCAAAGGTGAGGTCAGCGGTCGCTTCGGTGAGGACACCCGGTGTGTTGCCTACCGGGATATTGCGTTCAGCCGCAGCGGGTATGTCGATATTGTCATAGCCGACGGCCATCTGGCTGATGACCTTCAACTGTGGGCCAGCGGCATCCATCAGCGCCGGGTCAATGCGGTCGGTCAGCAGGCACAGTAAGCCATCCACCCCCTGGACACGCTCGGTCAGCACTTCATAGGGCGGCGGCATCTGCTCTGTCCACAAGTCGACATCGCATTCAGCTTTGATTTTATCCAGTCCGGCAGCCGGAATAATGCGGCTGACAAAGACTTTTGGTTTAGCCATGTGGGTTATACCTTATCGGGTTCGGAGGGTAATTCGACAGGCGCCGTGCGCGATACGGTGTACAGGTCGCGGTACAGCACACTCAGATCATGAAATGTACGCGGGATACGCATGAACAGCCCATAACGCGAAGGCCGCGTTTCCTCGACATGAACCGGCACTTCGATGATCGACAACCCGGCCCGCTGCGCCCGCAGGATCACTTCGGTATCGAATATTTCGCGCTGGGTCAGGCAGCTCTCTACGATAGGCACGATGCGGCGGCGGCGAAAGGCCTTCATGCCGTGCGTGTCCGAACCGTGAAAGCTGAACAACACCCGCAGCAGCGCGTTGAAACTCCACGTAATAAAGCGCCGTTGGAGGGGCCGCTGATCGTGCGATTCCTGATGGCGCTTGGACGCCACCACAATGTCATAAAAATCCATCAGATGCAGCGCGGACCGCAAGAATTCCAAGTCCCACAGATCCGCATTAAACACGACAATATGCTCGCCCTGGCTATGCAGGATGCCGGTTCGGATCGCCTGCCCATAACTGGGTGTGTCGCTCGTAAAAACATGAATGGCGGGGAATTGCTCAGCCAGTTCATGCGCCAGTGCCAGCGTACGATCTGCACTGCCGTTCTCGCACAGAATAAGCTCGTAGTCGTCTGTTACAGCCTGGAGACCAGTGGTGATGTCTCGTACCAGCGAGGGGAGGATTGCTTCCTCATTATGAACCGGAATAACAATTGATAGCACGAAACAACCCGCCCATGTGATCATTAGTTTCTAAATATATGGTGTAACTTTACCCAAAATCATCGCTTTCGCAAAGCAAATGGAATCATTCATTTGAAGCCATGTCACGTCTCGTTATAATGAGATACCAGTTTGTCCCTCAAGGAGTTTTACAGGATGTTGAAAGCATCCTCCCGCGCATGGATGATCGGCGTGCTGATCATCGGTATGTGCGCCGTTGTGCTGATTACCGGCATAGACAAAGTACATATGCATGCCGATGAGTCGCTGGTGTATGACTTTACCCGTGCCGACCTGCCTTATCTGGTGCGCTACCTGGCGGAACAGGATTCTCACCCGCCGCTGTGGTTTTCGTCGTTCTGGCTGTGGCGGCAGTTTGTAGGCGAGGGGGAATTTGCCGGGCGCATGCTGGCCGTTTCCTACAGTCTGCTGACTCTGGCAATGGTGTATCAGATCGGACGGTGCTGGTTTGGTGCGCCACGCTACGGGTTGTTCGCGATGGCGGTGCTGGGCGTAAACGCCTATTTCTTTATCTATGCACTGGAAATCCGCCCCTATGGCCTGATCATGCTGCTGGTGACCACATCCATGTGGACCTTCCAGCGCTGGCAGACCCGCCAGACCGGGCGCAGCGCCATGTGGTATGCCATCACCATTGGCCTCATGCTGTATGTGCATTACTTCCTGTTCGTGCTCATGATCGTTCAGGCGCTCGTCTTCTTGCTCAGCCGTCCCACCCTGAAGCTTATCCGGCAGGCGCTGCATGTCGTCCTCATGATCTTCCTGATCTGGCTGCCCTGGCTGCCCTTCGCGGTTTACCAGGTCATGCATGTGCGTCAGGCGGAAATGGCTGGCGGCAACGCCCGTGGGGTTGTCGGGGCTGGCACCACAACACAGCCCACCTCAATCGAATCTGCGCTCAGTCTGGCACGGCTGGCCACCAACGGGCAGGTTGTGCTGTATGCGGTGATTATCCTGATCGGGCTGGTGTTGCTGTGGCGGCGGGCCAATTACCGGCTGGCGCTGGCGTGGGGGTTAGGCGTCCCCACCATGTCCATGTTGATCAATACCCTGGTGGCTGTTTACACCCCGCGATATGTCGTCTATATGGTGGTCGGGCTGGCACTGATCGTCGGGGCATCACTGGCATACTGGCCCCGGATTGCACGCTGGCCCATGATGATCGGTGTGGTGGCGCTCAGCCTGTCCGCCCTGCCGACGCAACTACCGCACAGCCGCGTCCCACTGCGCGATCTGTATCAGGAAGTGTCCATCGCAGCCCAGCCAGAAGACGTAATATTTTTCGACGATGGCGACCTGAGCGATGGTTTTGTGCGCGGCCAGATCCGCCGCTATCTCGATCCAGACTTGTGGGCACGCCGGGTGGAAACACAGGAAGAAGCCATCAGCTATCGCCGTATCTGGTATGTCACTGGCTACGAGTGGTTTCTGCCGGAAACCCGCGAACGCTTCGGCAATATCGAACGCACCCACCCCCTGCAACAGATTATCGGCCAATGCGACCGGGACTGGTGTTACCTGCTGCAACTGCTGGAAGCACCGCCATTCCCACAGCCGGAACTATTTAGTAACATAGTCGCATTCCAGGGGGTCGACATTGACGCGCTGACCGAACATTCACTGGCAACCCGGCTTTGGTGGACGGCCAATGAAGCCCTGCCGCGTGATTACTCGATCAGCCTGCAACTGCTGGATAGCGAGGGCAGGCTTGTCGCGCAGAGTGATGGCCCGATTGTGGATTTCTACAGCGGCAAGTCGATCCAAACCTCGCAGCTCGAACCGGGCCGGATTTACATCGACTCACGTGCTATCACACTGCCGGTTAATCTGCCAAATGGCGAATACGAACTGGTGTTGGTGATGTATCAAAGCTGGGACAACACCCGTCTGGTCCTGCCAGATGGTTCCGACCATCTCCGAATTGCGCCCCTTTCGGTGAACAACCCCTGAATTGGTGTTATTTGGCTCGGCAACATACGCTAACATGGAGTGACAAGCTGACAGTCTCCGGGAATATCTATGACAGTTGAATTTGATGCTCATCGTTCCTTCACGAGCGATCATTCAAGCCCGCTGCGATTTATTCTTTCGCACATTTTTCGGCATTGGTGGGTTGGCATTCTGATGGTCTTCGGCGCGTTTGGCAATGCGGCCTTTGCGGCTGTCATCGCCTATCAGGTCGGCGAAGCCTTTGACGCCATTATTCAGGACAACAGCCTTGAAAAAGTGCTCGCCGTCTGTGTGTCGATTGTGGGTATTGCGCTGGTGCGGTCTGTGGTGCAGTTTACGCGCAATTTCAGCGCGCAGGTGTATGGCCAGCGCATCGAACGCGATGTACGCGACGAATTGTATGCCAGCCTGCTGGGCAAAAGCATGGATTTTCATGACATGCAGCCTGTCGGCGAGACAATGGCCCGTGTCACCAATGATGTCATCGAACTGAACATGATGATGAACACCGGCGTCAACATTCTCATCGGGTCGTCCATGTTCATGGTGATGCCGCTGGTCGCATCGCCGGCCATCTACCCATCCCTGATCCTGGTCCCCCTCATTTTTGTGACGATCCAGCTCATTATCCAGGTGCGTTTCGTGCGCCAGCTGCACCCGATTGCGCAGGCCGTGCGGGCCAGCTTTGGCCGGATGAACGCACGATTGGCCGAATCGCTGGAAGGGTTGCAGGTCGTCAAGGGCGCGGCTCAGGAAGATCAGGAGATAAATTACGTCAACGGGCTGGTCAACGATGTGCGCGACCGCTTCATCCAGCAAGGTGAGATCGAGGCGCGTTACTGGTCAAACCTGCTTTATCCACTGACCATCTTCGCCGGGCTGCTGCATGCCATGCTGCTGTACCAGCAGGGTTTGCTCGACACCGGTGATGTGGTGGCCTACACCGGTATTCTGTTCCTGTTTCAGTTCCCGGTGTTCGCCTCTCTGTTTACCCTGCCGCGCATCGCCCTGGGCTTTGCCAGCGCCGCCCGTATCCTGGAACTCATTACAGCCGAAAACAAGCTGGACCAGAATGAAGCCGGTTATCACCAGCCCATCAAAGGCGAAATTACCTTTGAGAAGGTGAGCTTCGGCTACACGCCCGATAAACAAATCCTGCACGACATCTCGTTTACCATCAAACCGGGTCAGACGGTTGCGCTGGTGGGCCAGACCGGGGCCGGCAAAACCACCATCACCAAGCTGATCAACCGCACGTATGATGCGTCGAGTGGCCGGGTGCTGATCGACGGCATGGATGTGCGCGACTGGTCGATGGAAGGGCTGCGCTCACAGATCAGCATTATCGAACAGGACATTTTCCTGTTCAGCCGCACCCTGGCAGAAAATATCGCTTTTGGTGCAGAGACCTTCACGCAGGATCAGGTCGAGGATGCGGCCCGCAAAGCGCAGGCTCATGCTTTTATCAATTCGTTCCCTGAAGGGTATGAGACAAAGATCGGGCAGCGCGGCGTCACCCTCAGCGGCGGCCAGCGCCAGCGCATTGCTATCGCACGCGCCTTTGTCACCGAACCGCCCATTCTCATCCTGGACGACAGCACCAGCGCGATCGACAGTGCGACCGAGGACATGATTCAACAGGCGATCTGGACGGCTTCACGCGGGCGCACCACCATCCTGATTACGCACCGGCTGTCACAAATCCGCTGGGCGGACCATATCGTCGTACTGCGCAAGGGCCAGATCGTCGCGCAGGGCAGCCACGAGGACCTGCTGCAAACATCCGAGTCCTACCGGCGTATCTTCGCACGCTATGAACAGCCCACCAAAACCCCAGACAAGGCCTGACCTGAGAGGATAAATTATGGTTGCCATTATGTCAGGCCTTGAGGCCGATAAATACGACCGTCAATATACCGACACCTACCTGTTCAAGCGGATTTTCAGCTATTTCGCGGTACATCGCCGCCAGATGGCAACCGTAGTAGTGGCTTTTGCTATCCTGTCGGTCCTGCTGGCTGTTCAACCGCTGCTGATTGCGGAAGGCGTCAGCGCGCTGGAAAACCCGGATAGCAACGTTCCCCTGCTCGTGCTGGGGGCCTTGTTCGTGGCAGCCTTTTTTGAATTTGGCATGAACTGGCTGCGCCGCCTGCTGCTCACCCGGATCATCGGCCAGGTCATTGCCCAGATGCGGCAGGATGCATTTGCGGCGGCGGTCGGGCGTGACCTCGCCTTTTACGACGAAAACAACACCGGCAAGATCGTCAGCCGCATCACCAGCGACACGCAGGAGTTTGGCGATATTGTGCTGGTCAGCAGTGACATTATCGCCCGGCTGTTTCAGGTCCTGATCCTGATCCTCATCATGCTGGACCGTTCCGTCACGTTGACTCTGCTGCTGCTGGGGACAACGCCGATTGTCGTCATGGCGGCGATGGCCTTTCGACGGTTGGCCCGCATCGTCACGCGGCAGGCCTCGCGCCAGCTAGCCGTCGTCAACGGCACCATTCAGGAAAGCGTATCGGGCATCAGCGTCGCGAAGAACTTCCGCAAGGAAGCCTCGATTTATGAACAGTTTGTCGAGGTGAACCAGCGTTCGTATCGCATCAATTTGCAGCGGGGGCTGGTGCTGGCGCTCCTCTTCCCGGTCCTGACCGGACTCTCCGGGCTGGCAACCGCGATCATCGTCTATGCCGGTGCCCAGCTTGTGTATAGCGCCACCATCACCGCCGGGGGCTGGTTCCTGTTTGTGCAGGGCGTTGACCGCTTCTGGTTTCCATTCACCAATCTGGCCGCGTTCTGGAGCCAGTTCCAGCAAGGTCTGAGCGCGACTGAACGTGTCTTCGCGCTGATCGACGCCGACAACACCATTGTCCAGCACGATAACGTGACAGCAGGCACGTTGTCCGGCCACATCGAGTTCAAGGATGTCACGTTCGAGTATGTGTCCGGCGAACCGGTGCTGAAACACTTTAATCTGGAGATCGCCCCCGGCGAGAGCATTGCTTTTGTTGGCCACACGGGTGCGGGTAAAAGCACGATCGCCAAGCTCATCACCCGCTTTTATGAGTTTCAAAAGGGGCAGATTCTGATCGACGGCAGGGACATTCGTTCCTTCAACCTGCAATCTTACCGCAGCAAACTGGGAATCGTGCCACAATCCCCCTTTCTGTTCAGCGGGACCATTATCGAGAATATCCGTTACAGCAAGCCAGAAGCCACCGACGCCGAAATCGAGGAAATTGCCTACAGCATCGGCGGGGGTGAATGGCTGGAAACGCTGCCCGATGGCCTGTACAGCGACGTGGGCGAACGCGGCGCACGCCTGAGCATGGGCCAGCGCCAACTGGTCAGCCTGCTGCGGGTGCTGCTGCAAAAACCGGCGATCTTTATCCTCGACGAAGCCACCGCCAGCATTGACCCGTTCACCGAAGCGCAAATTCAGGAAGCGCTCGACCTGATCCTGTCGCGGTCATCCTCGATTCTGATCGCCCACCGGCTGAGCACGGTGCGCAGCGCAGACCGGATTATCGTCCTCAGCGGCGGCGAGATCATCGAGGAAGGCAGCCACGAATCCCTGATGGAACAAGACGGCCACTATGCGGAGCTGTACAACACCTACTTCCGCCACCAGTCGCTGGATTACATCGAAGGCGCCCGCGACAAGTTCAGTGAAAAAAGCGTGGGTGATTAAGCGGAATCGAAAATACGCCTTGCCCTGACGAACCACACTCGCTACATTTACGCACCATGAAACACGTACCTGTTGCCCTCCGCTGGCTGCTGCCGGTCTATATCCTGCTGGCGCTGCTGTATAACTACGCTGTCCCGATCTGGGAATCGCCGGACGAGTGGAATCATTTTGGCATGGCGCATTTCATCAATGTGCGGGGCGAACTGCCGGTGCAGATAGTGGGCCAGCCGCGCCCCTATGGTTACGGGCAGGAAGGCAGCCAGCCACCGCTGTATTATGCGATCGCCGCTGCGTTGATTGCCCCGTTTAACCGCAGCGACTACGACGAACGCGAGGCCAACCCCCACGCCATCATCGGCGACCCCGGCGGCATGGGCAACAAGAACTTCATGCTGCACGACGCGGTCTATCCGCCACCGCTGCGTGGCACCCAACTGGCCGCCCGGTTTGTGCGGTTGTTCAGCACCCTGCTCGGCGCAGTCACCATTACAGCCGTTTATTTTAGCGCCCGTATCATCGCGCCTGACAAAGCATGGGTGCCGCTGCTGGCCGCCGGGCTGACAGCCTTCAACCCCCAGTTCATCTTCATCTCGGCATCGGTCAACAACGACAATCTGGTGACCGCGCTCAACAGCGTGGTGATCTGGCAAATTCTGGTGATGCTGCGTGATGGCTTCAACACCCGCCGCAGCGCGCTCATTGCGGTGCTGATCGCGCTGGCAACATTGAGCAAACTGAGCGGCCTGGTATTGATGCCCATCGTCGCGCTGGCTGGCTTGTGGCTGGCATGGCGGCGGCAGGACTGGCGCGGGCTGTTCACACTGGGGGCACTGGTCGTCGGCGTGTGGGCGGTGGTGGCTGGGTGGTGGTACGCACGCAATCTGGTACTGTACAACGAATTATTCGGCACACAGCGCATGCTCGATATTTTCGGCAGACGCCCCCCACCTTCATGGCAGAAAATGCTGACCGAGGAATTGGAGGGCTTGCGCATCAGCTACTGGGGTTTGTTCGGCTGGTTTAATGTGTTCACGGTCAGGCCGTTCTACTGGATCATGGACCTGGTGGCGCTGCTGGGCACAGGCGGCGTGCTGCTCCATCTCTGGCGCAACCGGCGTCAGGCCGAAAAGCTGTTCCGCGCGCTGCTGCTGGTGCTTTTTCTGGCAATTGGCGCCGCCAGCCTGATCTCGTGGACGATGCAGACCTCCGCATCACAGGGGCGGCTGCTCTTTCCGTTCATCACAGCGGGGAGCACGCTGCTGGCGCTGGGCCTGTCGAGCCTGCGCATCCCGGCACCGGCAATTGTCGCGCCACTGGGGTTATTCGCGCTGGCCGTGCCCTTTGTCACGATCATGCCGGAATATGCGCCTCCTGGCCCTGTCGACTCGCTGCCGGATTCCGCCACCCCGTTGTACGCCCGTTTTGACGACATCGAACTGCTCGGCTACGAAACCCCGCAGCAGCGGTACGGGCCAGACGACATCATACCGGTGACGCTCTACTGGCAGCCTGTGGAGCAATCTGACCTCGATTACAGCATGTTCATTCGCGTGCTGGACCCCACCGATACGATTATCACGAGCGTGCCCAGTTACCCTGGCTATGGCAGCCTGCGGACATCCACCTGGGAACCCGGCCATATTTACCCGGATTATTATCCGGTGCGCATCCCCGATGATGCCATCGGTCACTGGCCGCTGCGGCTTCATGTCGGCTGGTGGAAATTCCCGGAAGGCTTCAGCCTCGACCCGGTAGATACGGATGGTCAGGCGCTCAGCAGCGTGATTTTCGAAGGCGGGGCCTTTGCCGCCTCCGATGACGCGCAGGAAACGGTGACGCAAATGATTGACCCGGTCGACTTTGGCGGTTCAATCCGGCTGCTGGGTTATACCCTAGAGGACAATCATCTGCGGCTGCTGTGGGAAACCATCGGAGCGATGCAGGAAGACTTCACGGTGCTGATCATCGCCTTGGAGGAGGACTATCAGGTAGGGGGTAACAACAAGATTCTGGCGCAGGGCGATGCTCAGCCACCCCTGCCCACCCGCTACTGGCGTGAGGGCGAACGCTTTATCAGCGATCACATCCTGAACCTGCCGGAAACCCTGCAAGCTGGCACATACCCGGTTTATGTGGGCTGGTACAGCACGCTGTACCCGGCCCGACTGGAAACAAACTGTCCGGATAATGCCTGCCTGCTGACCATCATCGAACAGCCATAAACAACTGTAGGGGCGAAATATGCTGCGTCCCCCTAATCGCCGTACAATTCCTGCCAGATGCCTTTGAGTTCCTCATAGGTGTTGTCCAGTGTGTCGGGGATCACGCGTGTATCGCCGACAACCGTCATAAAATTGGCATCTCCCGGCCAGCGTGGGACGAGGTGAAAATGATAGTGCTCCGCGATACCCGCCCCTGCCGCTGCACCGATGTTCGCGCCAATGTTGAATGCCTGCGGGCTGTACAACTTGCGCAGCGCAGCCAGTGCCCGGTTGATTGTCAGCATCAGGTCGGTGAGTGCCTCCGTTTCGAGCGCCTCCTGCGTCTGGACATGCTCATAGGGCACGACCATCAGGTGGCCGTTGTTGTACGGATAGCGGTTGAGAGTCACATAAACATGCTGCGAACGCGCCACAATCTGTTCTGCGTCATCATCGCCAAGATGCTTGTTGCAGAACAGACAGCCTTCCACCGGTTTTTTCTCGCCGCGAATGTACGCCATGCGCCAGGGTGTCCATAGGTGATCCATGCCGATTATACCCTCTGTGCCTGCTCAAGCCGGGAGACCAAATAACCATTTTGTATCCCGTGAGGCATGTTACAATCAACAGCTATGCTTGAGAAGAGGAAGCTTGCATGACCCTGAGTGCTGAACGGCTGCATTTGCTGCTGGCACGACGCCCGGTGCGCTACTATCCGCAGGCAGGCAGCACCAACGATCTGGCCCGCGAGTGGTTGCGCCATGATGGACCAACCGGCGCGGTGGTTATCGCCGATGAGCAAACCACAGGCCGGGGACGCAAGGGCCGGGGCTGGCACAATCCGCCGGGTGTCGCGCTGGCTGTATCCGTCATTCTGAAGCCGACACCGGACCTGCTGCCGCGTTTGAGCATGCTTGGCGCGCTGGCCATTGCCGAACTGGCGGAAGCGGCTGGTGCCCGGAACGTGGGCATTAAATGGCCGAATGACGTGCAGATCAACGGCCTGAAGGTTTCTGGCGTGCTGCCCGAAGCGGAATGGGACGGCGGGCAACTGATTGGTGCCGTGCTGGGCATGGGTATCAATGTGCGCACGGACTTCAGCGGTACCGAACTGGCGGATAAAGCCATCAGCCTCGAAACCGCAGTCGGGCACCGTCTGGACCGTGGTGAACTGGTGCAGACCCTGCTGGCACGGGTTGATGACTGGTACCGCCAGTTGGATTCACCAGCACTGATGGCAACGTGGCAACAGCGGCTGGTAACACTTGGCAGACCGGTTTGCATTGGCGATGTGGAAGGCGTGGCCGAAGCGGTGGACGAACAGGGCGCGCTGCTGGTACGCGATCAGACGGGCCACTTGCAACGCGTGGTAGCCGGTGATCTGGTGATGGGGACAGAAACGCGATGAGTTTGCGTCTGGACTGGGAAATAGAATCCGAACAACAGCCGGTGCGGCAGGCCAGCGGCGAAGACCCGGAGTCACGGCGCAGACGACGCCGTCGCCGCCTGATTATTCTGCTGCTGCCGCTGCTGCTGCTGGTGATGGTTGGCGTGGTTGTCGGCCTGATCGCGTTACGCCTCCGGCAGATTGACGCTCAGGTTGCGCATGTCTTGCAAGACACCGTCGATGCCGAAGTAGCAACATTGCGCATCGGTGATGAACAGGCCTATCTTAACTTCCAGCGCAGCGCGGACAATGCCTGGCTGACCGCCCAGCAGGATGCTTTCAGCAATTATCAGGCGCTCAAAATTGACGGTGATATTCAACTGACCGGGCAGATTGTCGATACGGTGGTGGATGGCACGCGGGCGCGGGTGCAGGTTCAGGAAATCATCGACGGCGCACCCTATGTACGGACCTGGTTTTACTGGCGCTATGACGATGGCTGGCGACATGTCCCGCCGGACTACACCTTCTGGGGCGATGTCCAGACCTTGGATGGCAATGGCCTGACGATCCGGTATCAGGAGGTGGATGCGGCACTGGCAACGGCCCTGCGTGACGCGATTACCGGCTGGGTACAAACCGCCTGCGGCAGCATCAACTGTGGCAACCTGCCCACTATTCGAGTAGATATCCTGCCAGACCCGGGGCTGGAAAACGGCTGGGCTGCCGAAGACATCTGGCAGTTAAAAGTGCGCTCGCCATATGTCGAACTGGCGCGCATGGATACCCCGCTCGATTTTTCGCTGCGGTTCGAACTCGCCAATATCATGGCCGAGCGGCTGGCGCTGGTCGCTTCGAACAGCTTGCAGCCAACCTACCCCGCCGACGCCTTCTATCTGCGCGCCTCAGCCGTCTCGTGGCTGGTGGGCAAATTCGCCTCGGTCAACACCAACACCTTCCTCATGTCCAGTCTGGCACAGAATTATGGCGATCAGGCCGTTGGTACCCTGCTGAGCGCGATGCAGCCGGATTCGAGTATCGCGCTGCTTAACAACGTCACCGGGGCGGCCTCGCTGGCGCAGGCGAATGTGGACTGGCGCGATTTTCTGACGTGGCGGCTGGCGCTCGAAGACGAGTTGATTCAGCGTGGTGATGAAAGCAATTTTCTGGCGCTGTATGCGACCAACGACGAAGCAGTGCGCACCCAGGCTTATGCACGCTATAATGCGGGGCCAACCGGTGAAAGCAAGGTGGTCGTGGCCGTGACGCCAGAAACCGCACCCGATGGCACGCCGCAGCTTCGCGCACAAATCGAGGCGGGTAATCCGCCAGAACAGCGCGACGAGGTCTTGTTCCGGCTGGTCAACGAAAACTGGCTGCGGGCAAATTGACAGGCAAAATGATCTGGACTATGCTGAATGTCAGCCGTGTGAGGAGGGCTTATCATGCTTGATGATCTGCGTAAAGACGCGCTTGAACATGACTTTGAAGAATTTGAAGATGATGACGATAATATGCTAATCGAGGAAACTACAACGAGGAACACCCGCTTTCTCGGTATGACCGCCGTAGAGCGCATGTTTCTGTCGATTTTTTTCTTCCTGAATGTGCTGGTCCTGGGGCTGGCTATCCTGATTGTGACTCAGCGAATCGTTCTGTAGCGAAGCCCAACCACATCATCGACCGGGGCGCAGCGTACCGCGTCGCTACGCCCGTTCTGCCTCATTCACCAGCCACCGTTAACTCCGCTTCGATTTTGGCAACATACTCTGCCGCCTGCCCGGTGTGTTCTCCATCCGGCGCGAGTTCCAGATACTGCCGGAAATCTGCCAGTGCATCCTCGCGCAAGGCCTGCCCGGTTTGTAGAATCGAATAATACAGCACACCCCGATTGAAATAGGCGTCTGCATAAGCGGGGGCCAGTTCGATGGCACGATTATAGTCTTGCAGCGATTGATCCCACTCGTAAAGGCCCAGATACATCTGCCCGCGGCGCAGGTAAAGACCGGGGCTGTCCGGGGCCAGATCGATGGCCGTGTTGAGGTCTGCAATCGCGGCGTCATAATCGGATACGGAACCGCAGAATTGGGCGCGCATGTATAGAAAATCAACGGCGAGCCGGGCCGGGGTCATTGTGCGAATGGCGTCGCGATCCAGAAAATCACACTGGTTACTGTGCGATGGCATCACCGTAAACGACAAGCTGCTGATCAAGATGAGTGATAGAAGCATCGAAAAACCTTATCAACTATTTCGCATGTGGGTTATCCCAAAAAATTTGGGATAACTCTATTACCATTTGGGATACAGAAACCCCACTATCGCCTTTTTTGCCAATTTCAGGTATAATCATAGCTGTTATGAATGATCAATGGTATGGGTGTTTGATGCTAAATGTAAGCCAGTTATCCCCCTCAATCATACACCCCATTGCAACAATGAACTTCATCGCTCGAAGACTCTGACGACGAATAGGGACGACGAAAGGAGATCGGCGCTGCCGGGTAGAGCAGCCCCGCGGTGCACGTATTGCCTATGGACGAAATCGGAACGATTCGCCCCATTAATATCAACGAGGAGATGCGCGGCAGTTACCTCGATTATGCCATGAGCGTGATCGTGGCTCGTGCCCTGCCCGATGCACGTGACGGACTGAAGCCCGTGCACCGGCGTATTTTGTTTGCCATGCACGAAATGGGCCTGCGCTACAACTCGCAATACAAGAAAAGCGCGCGCGTGGTCGGTGATGTGCTGGGTAAATATCACCCGCATGGCGACGGCGCTGTCTATGACGCGATGGCCCGTATGGTACAGGACTTCTCCCTGCGCTATCCGTTAGTGGATGGTCAGGGGAATTTCGGCAGTGTCGATGGTGATAGCCCGGCGGCCATGCGTTACACCGAAGCACGGCTGGCGCGTATTGCCGAAGAGCTGCTCGTTGACATCAACATGAACACCGTCGATTTTGTCGATAACTATGACGGTACACAGCAAGAACCGGATGTGCTGCCCGCCCGCCTGCCCAATTTGCTGCTCAATGGCGGCAGTGGTATCGCCGTCGGTATGGCGACCAATATCCCGCCGCATAACCTGCGCGAGCTGGCCGACGCCATTACTTACCTGATCGACAATGCCGAGCGCATCGAGGACGTCACGGTTGATGAGCTGCTCCAGTTTGTGCATGGGCCGGACTTCCCTACTGGCGCCATCATCGTTGCCGATGACGGGCTGAAAGAAGCCTATGCTACCGGGCGTGGTCGGGTGGTTGTACGTGCACGCTGCGAATTCGAAGAGGTGAGCGATGATCGTCACCGCCTCGTCTTTACCGAAATCCCGTATCAGGTCAGCAAAACAGCGGTCATCGAGCGCATTGTTTCGCTGGTGCGCGAAGGCCGCATCGACGCGATTGCCGACCTGCGCGACGAATCGGATCGTAACGGGATGCGGTTGGCTGTCGAACTGCGTCGGGGGGCACAGCCTCTCAAGGTTCTGAATCAGCTTTATAAATACACCCAGCTTCAAAGCACCTTCAGCATTCAGATGCTGGCACTGGTCAACGGCGAACCACGGACACTGGGCCTCAAACGAGCGCTGCAAATCTACGTGGAACATCGTTATGACGTTATTGTGCGCCGGTCAGAATATGAGCTGGACCGTCTGCGGGCACGTGCCCATATCCTCGAAGGCCTGCTGAAAGCACTGTCCAGCATTGACCAGATCATCCAGACGATTCGGTCGTCGGAAGATACGGATACGGCGCGGTCCCAGCTCATGAACCGTTTCGACCTGACCGAAGTTCAGGCAAACGCGATTCTCGATATGCAGCTGCGCCGGTTGGCGGCGCTGGAGCGTCAGAAACTTCAGGACGAATACGACGAAGTCATGGCGCGCATCGCCTATCTCGAAGACCTGCTGGCCTCACCGCAGAAGATTCTGGCCGTCATTCGCGAAGACATCAACCAGCTTGCCGAAACCTTCGGCGACGGACGCCGCACTGAAATTCTGTACGGAGTCAGCACTGAATTCAACGAAGCGGACCTGGTGCGCGACGAGCGCGTGCTGATTACGCTTTCGACCAAGGGCTATATTAAGCGCGTGCCTTCCATCGCCTACCGTGCACAGCGTCGCGGCGGCAAGGGGGTGATCGGCATGACCACCAAAGAAGAAGATGTCATCAAGGACATTTTCTCGGCGGGCAGCCTCGATTATCTGCTGTTTTTCAGCGACCGGGGCAAGGTCTATTGTGAACGCACGTTTGCGATTCCGGAAACGCAGCGCGCCAGCAAAGGCACCCTCATCCATACGATTCTGCCGCTGGCCCCCAGCGAACAGATCACAGCCGTCCTGCCCGTCAGCACCTTTGAGGAAGTCGAAGGTTACTTCGTCATGGCGACGCGCCAGGGCCGCATCAAGCGTGTTCACCTGGAACAGTTCGCCGATGTGCGACCGAGCGGCCTGATTGCCATTTCACTCGATCCGGGCGATACACTCAACTGGGTCAAGTACACCACGGGCGACCAGCACATTATGCTGGTCAGCGAAGGTGGCCAATCGGTACGCTTCCACGAAAAGCAGGTGCGCGTCATGGGGCGTCCGGCAGCCGGTGTGAATGCCATCCGTCTGATGCACGATGATGTGGTAGCTGGCATGGATGTCATCCGCGAAGATGACACCCATCTGCTGGTTGTCACCGCCAACGGGCACGGCAAGCGCACATCACTGGATGAATATGCCCTGCGCGGACGCTATGGGGTCGGTGTGCGCACCCTCGCGCGCAACGAGAAAACAGGCCCGATTGTGGCAATGGGGTGTATCAAGGAAAGCGATGGCATCATGCTCATGACCGTAAATGGCGTGGTGCTGCGTACACAACTGAACGAGATCCGCGAAACCGGGCGCAGCACGCAGGGTGTCACCCTCATGCACCTGGCCGACGACGACTACATTGTCGGCATGGCTATCGTGGATATCGAAGCCGAAGCCGCTGCCAACAACAACGGCACTGCCCAAACTAACGGCGCAATCCCGGACGAAGAAGTCTAAACCTGCTATTCTAACGAGCGAGTCTTTTGCAGGCTCGCTCGTTTTGTTTCCACAACTCACCACACGCAGGAGCCAGCCGCCCACATGAACATTCCAACCATTCCCGCATTGGACACCACGGCGATGCAGCACGCCCAGGATTGGCAGAATTCCCGCGTCAAACCACAAGGTGCTCTGGGTGAACTGGAAAATCTGTCGATCCGGTTAGCCGGGATGACCGGGCACAGCACCTGGTTTCCGGGCCGGCGCGCCGTGCTGGTTTTCGCCGGCGATCATGGCATTACAGCCCATCCGGTCAGCACCGTTCCGCAATCCATCACGGCGTATATGGTCAATCAGTTTCTGGCGGGCAAGGCGGCTGTCAACGTGCTGGCTCGCCAGATGCACACGCGCGTCACGGTGGTTGATGCGGGGGTCAATGGGGATTTTAAACTGCGCCCGACCCCACTTGAAAACAACCATGAACAGCGCATGCGCCAACCGGCTTTCGTCCCGCGCAAGATCGCACGCGGCACCGCCGACTTTTCGCAATCAACCGCCATGACCGCCGAACAAGCGCAGCAGGCCCTGCAAATTGGCATGGATGTGGTGACTGACGAAATCCGTCAGGGGCTGGATGTACTGGTTGTCGGAGAAATGGGTATCGGCAACACCACCAGCGCCAGCGCAATCATCGCGGCCATCACCGGGCATGCACCATCGGAAGTCACCGGGCGCGGCACCGGCCTCGATGACGAGCACTTGCAACAAAAAGTTGCGCTGATCGAACAGGCACTGAAATATCACCATCCGGCCAACCGCGATACGCTGATGAAAGTTGGCGGTTTCGAGATCGGCGCCATGGCAGGCGCGATGTTATACGCGGCCAGCCAGCACATCCCGGTCATCCTCGACGGTTTGATCTGCACCGCAGCCGCGTCAATCGCCCACCAGTACAACCCGGATGTCCAGCATTTTCTGATTGCCGGGCACCGCAGCGCCGAACCGGGCCACGATGCCGCACTGGATTACCTGGGGCTGAAGCCGCTGCTGGACCTGCATATGCGGCTGGGAGAAGGCACCGGGGCACTGCTGGCCCTGCCCATTATCGAAGCGGCGATGCGCACCCTCAATGAAATGGGAACGCTGGATGTGGGCTGACCTGCGCAGCGCGTTTTCCTTCCTGACCATCGTGCCGCTGGGGTATGGTGATAGCCGCAAGGCGGGGTGGTCGTTTACAGGGTTTCCGCTGGTCGGGCTGTTTATCGGCCTGCTGCTGGCTGGCACGGCCTCTCTAAACCTTATTTCGCCAGAAATCACCGCATTTCTGACCCTGCTCGTATGGGTAATTGCCACCGGTGGGCTGCATCTGGACGGCTTTGGCGACAGCTGCGATGGCCTGCTGGCAACGGTACAGCCAGAACGGCGTCTGGAAATCATGAAAGACCCGCGTGCCGGTTCGTGGGCCGTCGTTGGGCTGGTACTGCTCCTGCTCGGCAAATGGCTGCTGCTGCAACAGGTCACGCCGCTGCTTCTCATAGCGGTTCCGGTCATCGGACGCTGGAACTTGGTCGTCGCCGCATTTCATTTCCCCTATGCCCGTTCCAGCGGAATGGGGGCGTACTTCCGCGATGGGCTGGGCTGGCCGCAGGTGCTGGGTGCAGCCGCCCTGACCCTGGTCATCTGTCTGGCCGTCGTGCAACAGATGCTGGGGACCGTTCTCGTATTCGTGTTCAGCACGGCGTTCGCCCTGTTGATAGGCACATGGGCAGCGCGGCGGCTGGGTGGTGGCCTGACGGGCGATGTTTATGGCGCGCTTTGTGAACTCACGGAGCTGGCTGGTTTGCTGGGGTTGGGGATATGGCTCAACGGTTGATCTTCTTGCTTGGCGGCGCCCGCGGTGGCAAAAGCCATTATGCGGAGCAGTGGGCACGCCAGAACGGGAAGCACGTCCTGTTCGTGGCGACAGCGCAGGCATTTGATGATGAAATGCAGGATCGCATCGCCCGCCACCGTGCCGAACGCCCGGCTGACTGGCATACGCTGGAAGCCCCCCTCAACACGGGTTCAGCGATAGGCGCAGCATTAAACCAGCATGATACGGTTCTGGTGGACTGTGTGACCCTGCTGGCCTCAAATGTGCTGTTGCAGCTCCCGGAGAATTGCACGCCTGCCCAGGCTGAGGATGCGGTGCTGGCTGAGGTGGATAAGCTGCTGAACGCCTACCACGCTTCCACAGCTACGTGGCTGATCATCAGCAATGAAGTGGGCATGGGCATTGTGCCACCCTACCGCCTGGGGCGGCTCTATCGCGACGCACTCGGACGTGCTAACCAGCGTATCGCCGAGGCAGCCGATGAAGTGCTGCTGTTAGTCGCCGGGATCGGGTGGCAACTGAAACCCTGACCCCCGCGCAGTCGATCAGCCTTATGCCTCGTTCGTATCGTCAACGTCATCGGAACGACGATGTTCAAATTTGTCCATCACCTTCTCAAGACGCTCTGGCAGAGGGTTCGGCTTCAGAATGGCGTCCAGTTGTTCCGGGTCCACGTGTTCCACCAGCCCCAGATCCTGAAGCGTCCAGACAGTGGTGATTCGCCCGCTGATATTCGGCCATTGATCTTTTGCCCAGATATAGCGCTGGCGGCAGAACTGCCAGACAGATTCCGGCTGCTTGATCCACTCATAATCCTGGAATTCCTCCCACACCTCTTCCAGCGGGGTGCGTGGGAACAAGGCTCGGATCATTTCACGCTGGACATCTGCCTCAGTCCGTTCCGGCCCAATCCAGTTATGGCTGTACTTGTCGATAAAGGTGAAGATGCCATAGTGCGAGAAATGTTCAATCGTCGCCAGAATCTCGTCATGCCGGTTATAGGCTTCCCAGTAGGCATTTTCCAGCTGTTCACTTGGTTCCTCAAAGCGTTCGCCGTGATGGTGGGCTTCTTCAGTCTCGATCCACGTCACCGGCAGAATATCGTATGTATGGCTGACCAAACGCCGGATGCGTTCAGGCTCCACATTGAACTTCACCAGTGCCCCCACATCAATCAGATGCTCCACGACTTCGGCAATACCGTGCTGGCGAGCCTCATCAAGGGAACGATCGCTCCCGCTGGTGTACAAACGCTGGCGGCCCGGCAGCTGCGAAGCGCGTACCTCTTCTTCGGAAATGGGGATAAAGCCCTGCATACCACCCCGATGAATAAACAACTGGAAGGCTGTGATGATCGTCGTCGCAATGGCAATAGGTAACAAGGCGTCGGTCTTCTGGGTGACCAGAATCACGCCCATGATGTAGCTGGCGACCATCCCACGCAGCCCGGCAAAGCGCAGCGACTTGGCTTCCGCCGAGCCGGGTTCAATACCTCTGGCGCGCAGAATATCATCGCGTACAAAGTAAACCGTCGTACTGGTGATGATAAATGCGCTGACAAAACCAAAGGCATAAAACGCTTCAACAACAGTCACCGTACGAATAAACGGAATCAGGATTGCTGCCGCCAACCAGATCACCACGACACCATTACGGTCGTTTTCAAACGGACGCGGCAAGCGCCCTAACCGCGCCGCATTGGCCGCGACAGCAGCACCGCCGACATAACCACCGCCCTGCGCCAGCAGCAAGATAACTGCCAGCAACACACCGGCTATCGTCAGCATCGCCGTTCCGGTACCAAAAACCAGTTCGTACTGAATCAACAGCGTACTGTAACCTTCCGTCGCCGGGATACGCCACTGGGTTGCGGCAAACAACTGCATCACACCCGTGCTGATAAGGAAGACTGCGGCCAGAACCAGCGCCGTATTAATCACTTTCCATTTGGGGCGGGCCGCGTGCTTGCCACTCGCCGGAATCACTTCATAACCGGAAAACCCCAGCATGGCGCTACTCATTGAACGCAGGAAAAACTGGAAAAACAGCGCGATCGACAGCGAACCTACGTCTTCCGTCGCCTGTACGACATGTGTCACCACACCACTTTCTTCCAGCCCTTCGACAATTGCAGGCACCTGAAGGGCAAGCTGTGGCTGACTGGCCGCCGTAAAACTTACCGTCGTCAGCGCAAAAACAGTAAAGATCGTGAACGCACCACCGCCCACCAGAAACAAGGGCACCGCCCGCTTCGGGCCGACAGCGACCAGCACGGCCATGATAAAAAAGGCATAGGCTTCGGCCAGGAAGATACGGTAAGGCGCAATCTCCGGCAGGATCAGCAGGGTGACGTCAGACGCTGAAATGGAGCTGATGATAATCGTGAGCACCGCATCGATAAAAAACATGCTGGTGCCGACCCACGACAGGAAACGCATTCGTGGTGGACCAATCGCCTCCACCAGCGGGCCGCTGCCGCCCGCATTCGGTCTCAGATAGGCCCCGGCCTTGTAGGCAGGCACGATGCCAAAAAACAGCATGATCGACAGTACGGCGAACGCCAGCATCGCAATCTCATGATGGCCATGCGCGCCATCGATGGCCAGTAATGTCTGATATGCAGCGACGCTGAAGGCATCGGCGGCGATCTCGAAGATGAGTGCCAGTACGCCGAGACCGGTGCCGCCCAACAGCAGCCCTTCGACCATCAATCGTGGCAGTTTGCGGTCGGCCTCACGGCGCTCGTCACGGTCGATATAACTTGTAAAGATGTTCATCGTGTCCTGTCTCCAGGTTTAGAAAAGCCCAGATGTCGTTGAAAACCCGGCCAATATAACATAAATTACTGCGCTTGCTTAGACTAATCCGTCCGAATTTACGTTTTAACCAGCGGAATAACGTGCATCACAAAGACATGATAAGAGGGAAACCAAACCAGCGCAAACCGTACGTGGCTTGCGCTGCATGGATTTCTATGGGTCGCTAACCGCGCGCTTTTTTGCGGTCAAACACGGTGAGTGCCACCAATAAACCGGCCACTAGCGTATTATAGAGCGCCAGCCCACCCCAGAAGATCGAAAATCGGCGCGACTGCTCCGCTTCCGATGGCACGTCGATTTGAGGCGATGGCACCGGTTCTGGCAATGCGGGGACGGATGACGACAGCGCAGGATAGGTCATCGCTGCCCGCGGCGGCGTGGTCGCACGTGTGGGTTTGGGCGCTGGCGAAGCAGACTTACGGCTGCCATCCCAATCACTCGACACCGCCACAGCATTGTCAGCCGGGCGGATACGCGTGCCGTAACGACGGGCATAGACCTGGGTGAGTTCTGCGCCAAACAACAGGATCTGCGCGGAATAATAAATCCACAACAGCAGCACCACAAAGGACCCGGCGACACCATAGGTCGATGCAACCCCGCTGTTGCCCAGATACAGGCCCAACAGATACTTGCCAACCGTAAACAGCAAGGCTGTCATAAATGATCCGACCCATACGTCGTTCCACGCGATTTCGACATCCGGCAGAACCTTATAGATCATGGCGAATAACAGCGTAATGATCCCAAGCGACAACGCAATGTTCAGCAATTGCGTCAGGAGCTGCGCCTGCGGCAGCAAGGTCCCGACAAAGTTATGCAGTGAGGACAACACCGCGCTTATGACCAGCGAGACAAGCAGCAGGAACCCGATGCCCAACACCATGGTAAATGACAAAAATCGCTGCTTGATCATGGCGACCACACCACCGCCTTTGGGCTCGACGCCCCACACGGTATTAAGGGCATCCTGCAACTGGCCGAAGAACCCAGCCGCCCCCAGCGCAACCGCCGCAATACCCAATACCGTTGCAACAATGCCCGACGAGGTGCTCGCCGAATTTTCCAGCATGGTTTCGATCACCTGCGCCGTATCCTCACCAATTTCGTTGCGGATCTGCCCGACAATTTGCCCCTCAGCCGCCTCTTGCCCCAATACCAGCCCGGCGACAGCGATGACAATCACAAGTAATGGCGCAATTGAAAAAGCCGTGTAGTAGGCCAGCGCTGCCGCCAGACGAGGTGCTTTGTCATGGCTCCAGCTATCAAAAGTGGCTTTCAACAGGTCGAAGATGGTACGTATCTGACTCATGTGTCCCTACTCGTAAAGCATGAATTATGACGATATAAGCAAGACACTAACCGTTCGTCCAGGGGTTCAACAGGCCCAACTGAACTATTTTTATGGCCATATCGGCCAAACATATGTGCGAGTATTTGAGAAGTATATGAAAGATGAGCGTTTGCTTGGAATAGGTGGTGTACTATATGATTTGTAAGGAACATTACAGAACATTTGTTGCGTACGCGGAATAGTTAATGTTTGCCCTAACTGACCAAAAGGAGAAAACATGAAAGTGAGTCGTGTTCAGCACTCTCTTATCCGTCTCATACTTGTCATGGTCGTTATTTTTGTGATCAGCGGAGCCGCCAGCGCCCAGGACAATGTACTGCGGGTTGGCATGGAAGCCCCCGTTGTGCTTGACCCGGCACTCGGCAGCAATGACCCGGAAACCGCGCTCAACCGTGCGATTTATGATTATCTGATCGAAGTTGCACCGGATTCGAGCATCGTACCGAACCTGGCAACAGACTGGACCATCAGCGACGATGGCCTGACCTATACCTTTACCCTGGCTGAGGGTGTGACATTCCACGATGGTTCGCCGTTTACCTCGGCGGATGTGGTCTACACATACAATCGTCTGAAAGAACTGGAATCGTCGGCGCTGGCGCTGCTGGGCGACTTCGAGATTTCTGCGCCGGACGAGCAGACCGTGGTCTTCACCATTCCGGAAGCCAACGCAGACTTCCTGTATGGTGTCGCATCGCGTTTCGCGCTCATTCTGAAAGATGGCACCGAATCGCCCAATACCATCGGTGAAGGTGATGATCCCTACGCCAGCTTTAATGGCACCGGCCCCTTCCTGCTGGAATCATTCGACCCGAATGTCGGTGGCCGCGCGGTATTCGTGAAGAATGACAACTACTGGAAAGAAGGCCAGCCGTTACTGGATGGCATGGAGCATGTTTACTTCTCCGGCGAGGCCGTCACAGCCTTTGATGCGGTGACAACGGGCGAAGTAGACTTTATCTACAAAGTACCGACCTCGCTGGTTGCTGACGGTGTCGCTGAGGGGCTGAGTGTGATTGAGCAGCCAACCAGCCAGCATGGTGTCATCCGGCTGCGGACGGATGTTGGCCCCGGCACGGACCCACTGGTACGTCAGGCCTTCAAATACGCGACGGATCGCCAGCAGCTCAATGACATTCTGCTGTTGGGGCGTGGCACGATCGGCAACAACGACCCGATTGCCCCGGCCTATGGCGTCTACTACGCCGACGACATCGAAACCCAGACCTATGATCCGGAAGAAGCACGGCGACTGCTGGAAGAAGCCGGGTATCCGGATGGGCTGGAGATGACGCTGTACGTGCCCACCGCCTTCGAGTATGTCGAAATGGCCACCCTGCTTCAGCAGCAGTGGATGCAGGCGGGGATCAATGTCACCATTGATCAGCGCGACGCGGGCCTGTACTACGACACATCCAACGACATCAACTACTGCAATGTCGAGCTGGGCATTACCGGCTGGGGCGACCGGCCTGTGCCGCAGTTGTTCCTGCTGGAAGCCTATGTCACATCGGCCATTGCCGAAGACTGCATCGGTGGCTTTAACGAAACGCGCCTGTCCAATCCGGAACTGGACGCGCTGGTCGAAGAAGCCGGCGTCACGACAGACACCGAGGCTCGTGCCGACATCTATCGTCAGATTGCGGAAATCTTCAATGAGGAAGGCCCCATCATCGTGCCGTACTTCGCGAACATGATTGGTGTCGCCAGCAACCGGGTTCAGAACCTGACGATGGCACCCTTCCCTGGCCTGACCGACTACCGCAATGTGTCGCTTGCCAGCTAAGATGTTACCTTGGCGGTCACCTCTAACCATTAACCCGACCAACTTCAGGAGTGGTTTGCTGTGACCACCGGACAAACAAGTGCGGAGTCCTCCGGGACTCCGCCTTCTTCAACACAAAGCACATCCAGCTTTTCACCCCTTGCCATCGCGCGTCAATTAGTCCGTTATCCACTGCCCCTCATCGGCACTTGCATTGTTGTTTTGTTCATCCTGCTTGCCTTTATCGGACCCATGATCTCGCCCTACCGCTTTGATGAATTAATCCCCGGCGCCCTCAGTCAGCCACCGTCGCTCGAACACTATTTTGGCACGGACCGCCTGAGCCGCGATGTCTTCAGCCGTGTGCTGTGGGGGGCCAGAGAAGTCATCATCATCCCCGGCGTCGCAACCTTTATCGCGGTTGCCATTGGCACCATTCTGGGGCTGGCACTGGGTTACTTCGGCGGTTGGATCGACGAAATCATCTCGCGCGGGCTTGATAGCCTGCTGGCGATTCCGGCCCTGGTGCTGGCGCTGGTGATGCTGGGGACGATCGGGCCATCGCGTATTGGCATCATCATCGTGATTGTGCTGCTGTATGTGCCGATTGTCACGCGCGTCATTCGCAGCGCAACGCTGAATATCCGTGCCAGTGGCTATATTGAAGCGGCCCGGCTGCGCGGCGAGAGCACCGCCTATATTCTGTTCCGCGAAATTCTGCCGGGGGTGCTGCCCGCGCTGGCGGTCGAAGCGGCGCTGCGCTTTTCATATGCCATCTTTCTGACAGCCTCACTCGGCTTCCTGGGTTTGGGGGTGCAGCCGCCATCACCAGACTGGGGCCGCATGGTGGCCGAGGCACGCCAGAACTTTTCTCGTTCACCATGGGAATTATGGTTTCCCGCCGGAGCCATCGCCCTGCTGGTCATCGCGGTCAACCTGATGGCCGATGGCCTGCGCCGGATTTTCCGCTATGAGGGGCAAATGCGATGACACCCGTCATTCAGGCCAGTCAACTTTCGATCGATTACAAGCTGGGTAAAGGCTGGGCCAACGTCATCAACGACGTGACCCTGGGCGTTGAGCCGTTGGAGATTCACGGGCTGGTCGGCGAAAGCGGCAGCGGCAAAAGCACGCTGGCCCTAGCCCTCATGAATTATCTGGCGGATAACGCCCGCATCAGCAATGGCGAAGTCCTGCTCGATGGCAGCAACCTGATCGGCAAATCGGCTGATGAGATGCGCAAAATCTGGGGGCACGACCTCAATCTGGTGCCGCAGGACCCGCTGGCGTCGCTCAACCCTTCCTACACGATTGGCAACCAGATTGCCGAAATCACGCGCCTGCATGAAGGACTGCCGCGCCGCGAAGCCTGGAACCGGGCAGTCGAGATGCTGCGTCAGGTCAAGATTGCGGACCCGGAAGATGTGGTAAAACGTTATCCGCACCAACTGAGCGGCGGGATGCAGCAGCGTGTGACAATTGCGATGGCGCTCAGCACACAGCCGCGCCTGCTGGTGCTGGATGAACCAACCACCGCGCTCGACGTCACCACGCAGGCGATTATCCTCGACCTGTTCCGCGAGCTGATCCACGACAATCAGGCGGCGGCGGTCTATGTATCGCATGATCTGGGTACCGTTGCCCAGCTCTGCGACCGTGTGACGGTGCTGTATGCCGGCGAGGTGATGGAAACGGCAGACGTCCACGAACTGTTCGCCCAGCCGCTGCACCCTTATACTGCCGGGCTGCTGGCGAGCCTGCCCCGCCTGACCGAAGGCACCGAAACACGCCTGTTCACCATTGAAGGCATTGCACCATCGCTGACGGAGCGCCCGCCAGCGTGTGTGTTCGAGCCGCGCTGCCCGGTGGCGCTCGACATCTGCGCACAGGAAAAGCCACCGCTCGAAGCAGTTGATGGTACAGGCCGTCGGGTGCGCTGCCATCGCTGGCAGGAAATACGCAGCGGCGAGCTTGAAATGCAGATCATGCCGCAGGGGGAGGTCACCAGCGCCCCACCCCGCCGCAACCAGATTTTAAAAGCTGAGCATATCAACAAACGGTTTGGCGAGGTTACCCTGTTCGACCGGCTGCTGCGCCGTGACCCATCCTACGTCCATGCCGTAGATGACGCCTCTGTCTCGATTCAGGCGCGCTCGACGCTGGGTCTGGTGGGCGAAAGTGGCAGCGGCAAGACCACCCTGGCCCGTTGTATCGTCGCGCTCAACGAAGCTGATAGCGGCGACATCGAACTCTGCGAAATGCATATCAGCAACAAGCTGAAAGAACGCAGCCAGGAAACATTGCGCAATCTGCGAATGGTCTTCCAGAACCCGAACGACGCGCTTAACCCCTACCAACCCGTCCGGCAGGCGCTGGAACGTCCGCTGCGCCTGTTGAGTGACCCCAAGTTATCGGAGCAGGAGATCAGCCAACGCGTGGTAGACCTGCTGGAAGCCGTGCGTCTGACGCCGGAATATGCCCATCGCTACCCCAGCGAATTAAGCGGCGGCGAAAAACAGCGAATTGCGATTGCGCGTGCCTTCGCGGCGAACCCGGCACTGGTGGTCGCCGATGAACCGACCTCATCGCTGGATGTGTCTGTGCAGGCCGTCATCCTCAATCTGCTCAAGGACCTGCGGGCGCAGCATGGTGCCTCGTATCTGCTGATTTCGCACGATCTGGACGTTATCGCCTATCTGGCGGACTGGATCGCTGTGATGTACCTGGGTGAGATTGTCGAAGAAGGCGAAACGATGGATGTCTACGATCCACCGTGGCATCCCTATACCGAAGCGCTGCTTTCGGCTATCCCCATCCCGGACCCCACCCAGCGACAGGGTGCTATCAGGCTGGAAGGTGAGATACCAAGCGCCCGTAATATCCCGCACGGCTGCCGGTTTCATACCCGCTGTCCGCGCAAGATCGGCGATATCTGCGAGCAGCAAGAACCACCCTGGCGTGATGCGGGCAATGGTCACTTCATCCGCTGCCACATCCCGATTGATGAACTGATTGAACTGCAATCCGGCGCAACCAATGCCCAGGCGAACGAGGGCAATCGCTGATGCTGCAATTTCTGATACGCCGAATCCTGCTGCTGGTCGTCACCATGTTGATCACCTCGGTGATTATCTTCGCACTCACGCAGCTGCTGCCCGGCGATGTCGCCCGTCTTATTCTGGGCCGTGATGCCAGCGAAACCGCCCTCAACGCCCTGCGCGAAGAATTCGGCCTCGACGAACCGGTCCCGGTGCAGTACGTCAACTGGCTGGGGGGATTCATCACCGGTGACTGGGGGCGTTCGTACAGCAGCGGCAATCCCCCGGTTCGACCGCTGATCCTGGATCGCCTGTCCAACTCCTTGCGGCTGATGCTGATGACACTGATCATCTCCATTCCGCTGTCGATTTTGCTGGGTGTCATCGCCGCCCTGCGCGAAAACACCTGGATCGACAATACGATATCGCTCGTATCACTGTCGGTGGTGGGCCTGCCGGAGTTTGTCACCGGGCTGGTGCTGGTCAATGTCTTCGCGCTTGGTCTGGGCTGGTTCCCGGCCACGTCGCTGGTATCCAGCAATCATCAGCTTGGCGACTGGCTGCGTATCCTGTTTCTGCCCGCGATCACCGCCACATTTGTCCTGCTCGGCTATGTGTCGCGCATGACCCGCGCCGGGGTGCTGGAAGAAATCCGCAAGCCGTATGTCCGTACCGCCCGGCTGAAGGGGCTGCCCCAGTGGAAAATCATCGTCAAGCATGTGCTGCGCAACGGCCTGCTGCCGACGATCACCGTCATCGCCATCAGCATCGGCTGGCTCATCGGCGGTGTCGTCGTCATCGAGAGTGTATTTAATTTTCCGGGGTTGGGCGCGCTGCTGGTGGAAGCTGTTAAACAGAAAAATCTGCCACTGCTGCAAGCCTGCGTCATGGTCGTGATCTTCTTCTTCGCCATTGCCAACTTGGTGGCGGACCTGTTATACGCCGTGTTAAACCCGCGCATCCGCCTGCAATAGTCGTGTCAATCGTGCCGCCGCAGCGCCGCACGATACTTGCCCGGCGATGTCCCACACAACCGCTTGAATGCCGCGTAAAAATGGCTGACAGTCTGGAACCCGGCATCGTTGGCGATGTCGATGATCTTGGCATTGGTGGTTAACAGCATCTGCTGAGCATAGGCAATTCGCTGCTGGGTCAGGTAATCAATGATGGTCATGTCAAAAGTCTGGCGAAACACGCTCATGGCATAGTGGGGATGCAGGCCCACCACCGCCGCCACATCACCAACGGAAATGGTCTGCTGAAAATGACTGCTCATGAACTGCGCCATCTGCCGCCCTTTATCCGGCATCCGTGCCGCACTGTAGGGTTCCCTGCTGGTCCGCTCAACCGGCTGCACATGCAGGGCAAACCGGTGAAAGAACGCCCTGATCTCCATCAGCGCCACCCGCACATTGCGCGCCTCGCAATCGATCTGCCACTGGCGGTACATGGCTGCCCCATAAGTTTGCAAATGCGCATGCCCGGCTCGCAGCAGTACCCCCGCCAGCAAATCAAGCAGAAACGGCTGTGGTAAATCCCATTGGAGCACATCTTCGAGTGGCACCGTCGCGATATCGATCACCGTAGACGGCTCGTAATAGACAAGCTGGTGCGGCACCGCCCCCCAGAACACCGCACTTTCGCACGCCTGTATGGTGATTTCTGTGCCTGCGTGCAGGTATGTCACCGCGCCCTGCTCGACGTAATTCAGCTCGATTTCGTTATGGCGGTGCGGTCGGCCATGATCCGGCGCAGACCGGCCCGACCATACGGAAAAGCCAAAGCGTTCCAACTGCGATTGATGATCTGTTTGCACTACCATAGCCACACCTGAGGATACAGGAAAACTATACCAGCCTTGAGGATGAAGTTCCACAGCGTGCCGTTTATACTGATCGGAGCAAAATTACGTTTTTGGCGAGGAGAAATAGTGATGCTGACTGATAGAGAGATTTATTTGTTTGACCTGCGCGGTTATCTGCTGCTGGAAAATGCGATCAGCGCGGACCACGTGGCAGAAATGAACGCAGTGATCGACGACATCCTGCCACTGCAACACAACGAGTGGTACGGCTATATTCAGGGTCACACCTTTGGCGACAGCGAAGGCACCAACCTGCAACAGATTTACGAAGCCGGCGAACCCTTCGAGCGTCTGATCGACCATCCCGCATGGATTGACAAAGTAAAATATTTTGTCGGCGGTGAAGGCACCTTCGATTACAAACATGGCCCGTTGTTCATTGATGAGAATTTTGCCAATATCCGCGGTCCCGGCGAAGCCATCGGCCTGCATTCTGGCGGACACGAAGGCACCAAGCGCACCCAGTTCCGCTTTCATAACGGGCGCTTCATGTGCGGGCAGGTCAATATCCTGATGGCGCTCACAGACATCGGCCCCGGCGATGGCGCAACGATGATCATCCCCGGCAGCCACAAAGCCAACTTCCCCCACCCTGAATTTAACAAACACAAAATGGGCGGCGAACAGGCCTCGGTGGATGGCGCGGAAGGCGCGATTGAAGTCCACATGAAAGCAGGTGATGCGCTCCTGTTTGTCGATGCCATCTCGCACGGGTCGGCGCGGCGGGTAAACCCCGACAACCGGCGCATCGTGGTCTATCGTTATGGGCCATCGTGGGGCAACTTCCGGCATGGCTATCAACCATCACCCGAACTGGTCGAACGGCTGACGCCGGAACGCCGTCGGATTGTCCAACCCCAGCAATTACTGGTGCGTGAACCCCAGAAACAGGGCCAGCCCGCTTCTCAAACACCGTAATTGATTGACCCGTATTCAGAGGGTGAGCCAGTTTGCGCCACCCTCTGTTCCCTGCCTACAATAAGCTTCTAATTTTTGGTCACAGACGCACATCATTGTAAAAGAGGCAGCTTATGCTAACCGACATGGATATTTACCTGTTTGACCTGTACGGCTACCTGGTCATCAAAAACGCCGTGACACGCGATCACATTGCGCAGATGAACGCCATTATTGACGAGATCATGCCGCTGGCGGATGGCGAATGGTACGGCCATGTCCACGCGCGCGGCGAGAATCAAAGCACAGAACTGCAACAAATCTACGAAGCGGGTGAACCGTTCGAGCGATTGATCGACCACCCGGCGTGGTTCGACAAGCTCAAATACTTTATCGGCGGTGAAGGCACCTTTGACCAGCTGCACGGCCCATTGTTCATCGACGAAAGTTTTGCCATCGTCCGCGAGTCCGGCGGCGCGACTCAGCTTCATTCGGGCGGGCACGAAGGCGTCATGCGCACCCAGTATCGGTTCCGGCAGGGGCGTTTTCAATGTGGGCAGATCAATATTCTGCTGCCGCTGAGCGATATCGGGCCGGGCGATGGCGGCACGATGGTTATCCCTGGCAGCCATAAGTCCAATTTCCCTCATCCGTATCTGGCCGAGCATCGCAAAAACGGTGCTGGTCCGGTCTACCCGGAAAGTCTGGAGCAAGCTGTCGAAGTCTATACCCAAGCCGGAGACGCGCTGCTGTTTGTCGATTCCATCGCACACGGTTCAGCGCACCGCACCAACCCCGGCCAGCGCCGTGTCGTCATCAACCGCTATGGCCCCTCGTGGGGCAACTTCCGGCGCGGTTACCAGCCATCGGACGACCTGCTGCAACGGCTGACCCCGCAGCAGCGGCAGATCGTTCAACCGCACCCACTCATCCCCTATGACCCGGCGAAACAGAAAAAAACTGAGGCTTAAGCCAACCCTCAGCAATGAGCCGGGCCAAAGTCCCTTATAATAGGGAGAAGGGAAAAACGATGATGGAGTTACGGGATGCCCCTATACGATTACAAATGCCCAAACTGCGATCACCTGTTTGAAGCACGTCACAGCTTCAACGAGTCTGCCCCGCCGTGCCCAAAGTGCCAGCAGGAGGATGTCCAGCGTGTCATCCTCAAAGCGCCGCGCGTGGCCCAGGGGATGAACGCCAGTGTCAGCGACACGGGCAGCGCCACCAAGGAGCAATTACGCGACAAGTGGGCGGAGGAAACGCCCAAGCTGCGCAAGCAACTGGTGGATAAACTGGGCGAGGATGTGGTCAACCGCAACGCGCCTACGCTCAACACCAACTACGATTGAGGTCGTAAATCATATTGACTCTGTACCTGTAAAACCGCTACGCTTAGGGCACGTTTACCGGGCATAGACCACAAGGAAAAAACATGTCACTGAAGGTCACGCTTTTTGGTGGAACCGGGCAAGGTAAAACCACATTCACACTGGCGCTGCTGTACCAGATGGCGGCGGGTATCGATGGTTTTCGCATCGAGGCACACGACACAGACACAGCAACCAAATACCTGAACCCCTGGCGTGATTTTGTCATCGGGCGCAAGTGGCCCGCGCCAACGATGGGCCGCCGGGAAGATACCTTCAGCCTGCTGTTCAACAACGAATTCGTTACCGAATTTCAGTGGGTGGATTATCAGGGCGGGGCCATCAATATCCCGACCGATGAATCCGACGAAGCCGCCCAGCTTCACGCCGACATTCAGGAAAGTAACGCCGTCATTATCGTGGCCGATGCCTTTACGATTGCGACGCGACCGCGCATCGAAGCAGAGATGTTAACGTCCTCAACCTACATCTTCAACCTGTTGAACAACTACAAATTCAAGGAATCTGCCCGCGATGTGGGTTTGGGCAACGGCATCACCGTCGCGCTGGTGCTGACCAAAGCGGACATCCTGCCGGACGAATTCAAAGTGAACAATTATCAAAAGTTGTTCGATCAGGCCCGTGACGTCTTCCGCGGCGTGGTCAGCTTTGTGGAAGAACAGCGTGCGCATACCAGCAGCCTGCGCCCCTGGCTGTATCCTGCCGCCATGATTCCGGTATCGGTCGCCGGTGAAGGCAATGCCTCGGTGGTTGACCCCGGCGCCGGGTACGAGCTGGCAACCGTCAGCCTGAACAGCCCGCCCGAACCGATCAACATTCACTATCCATTCCTGTACGCCATCGGCAACGAACTGGACCGCAGCGCCCTGTACATGGAAGAACAGGAAGAAGAACTGGAAGCGCGCCTGAGCAAGCTCAACCGTAACGTCCTCAACCGCATCCTGCGCGGGCGCACCATCAAGGAGCTGCACGCAGAACGGCAGTCCGTCGCCGAAAAGCTGGGCGAGCTGGAGCCAAAAATCCGGGCGGTCACATCCGTTGCCAACAAAAAAATGCGCTCGATGATCCCGTCCTAGTGCGGGGAGATGCGCCGTGATTTATGAAACGTTCCTGTTCACCCGTAACCAGAAGCGCGATTTTACGGCGTTCGTTCGCCCCCGCGAATTAACCAATAAAGAAGTCAGCCTGCTTGCCAGCGCGCTGGGCAACATTAACGACGTCGCCAACCTGACGAGAGATTGGCCCGCGTTTTACAGTCTGCCCGTTGGTCAATACAATATGCTGCTGCGCCATTACGACAGCGGGCGCAAACATGCCGGGCGCCCGATCAGTGTCGTCGAGGGCATCGCCGTGCGGCGCACCCTGCAACGTCACTATACGCTGGCCGTGCCGCACTTTCTGGCACATCATGATGACGTCCTGCATATCAGCCGCCAGATTGCCGACATCGAAGCCGCCAATATCGAAGAATCCGCAGAACACGACTGGCCCGATGTACAGGCAGAGGACGTACAATCGGCTGCGGATGATGACCTCATCAACGCATTCCTGAGCCGGCTGGACGAAGACCGCTTGTTCGTGCCCTTCACCCAGGATGGACGCGCCCTGCTGATCTCCGCCCTGACCGACCCGCGCCTGCGCAAAGCCCACTTCGCCTTCGGCACTAATGCGGATGTGCTGGCCCGCTTGCATCAGGCGGATATTCAGGTTGATATTGTCAGCTACTTTAATACGACAGTGCCCAGCCTGCGCAACCGCCAGACCAACGAAATCACCAGCGAACTGACGGATTTTATCGGCAAGCTGCCCGCACGTCCCGAAGGCCGCGTCGCCATCGAAACTGACCCGGACTACCCCACCGAGGTGCTGCCCACGCCGCGTCAGGTACGCGCTGCCTGGCAGCGCATACAGACTGACGACGATCCGCTGGCCGAGTTTGACGCCGGGGATGAAGCCATGCTCACCATGCGGGAAATGCGCCGCGGCGAACGACAGCAACAGGCGGAACAAACCGCCGACGATGAACCGGAAGAAACACGGGGCTGGCTGCTGCGGTTGATCGCCCGGTTACTCGGCAAGAGCTAATTTTCGGACACAGGCGCATTCGGCAGCAGAAGCACCATCGGGATCGACAGCAGTGCGACTCCAATACTGATCCAGTACGCCGTGCTCAGGCTCGACGCATCGCCGATCATGCCAATAATCAGCGTGTTGATGGCACGAATAATAAACGCATACAGGATAAACATCCCACTGGCGGTGGCCCGGTTACCCGGCAGTTGTTCCTGAACAACCGCTTGCAAAATCGGCGTCACCGACAGCGAAGTAAAACCCAGCAGAAACAGCACCGGCAGAACGAGCAGGCCTTCCACACTCAGGAAAGCGTACATCAGCACTGATGACAGCACTGTTGCCACAATCACTATTCGTTTGCGGCCAAACCGGTCACTCAGGGTGCCACCTGCCAGCGCGCCACCGACCCCGGCCAATTCATACAGCGCCAGCACCTGTCCGGCCTCGACCACGCCGTAGCCCTGGTTGACCATGTACACCGTCAGATAGACCGATAACGCAACCACCAGAAAATTGCGAAACAGCATCACACCGAACAGCGGTGCAAACACCCGCCCGAAGTGCGGCAGCACAGCGCGCAGACCGCCACCCCCAGACACGCTGCGCCGGGCCGATATGTCCCGCAACCGCCAGTACAGGACTGCCGTCGCCAGCCAGCCAAAAATCGCCAGCCGCCACATGCCCTCCACGCCCCACTGGGTCAAGGCAAAGCCCACCAGCAGCGGCCCCACCGAACGACCCAGTTCACCACCGGCCATAAACAGGCTCATGCCCTTGCCCACCTGCCGCCCCGATATATGGCCGATCATCGCAGGCGCAGGCGCATGGAAACAGGCGACGCTGACACCGACCGCAAACAATAGAATCGCCGTTGACCAATAGGTCGGTGTTAATCCGAGCAGGGTAATCAAGGTCGCCGTCACCGCTGGCGCAACAATAACCAGATAGCGGACGCTGACCCGGTCGGCCAGATAGCCAATAAACACGCTGAGCAGCGATGGCAGCTGCATAAACACCGCCAGCGAACCGCCCAATGTCAGGCTAAGCGACAGTTTTTCGATGAGCAGCGGCAGCAGCGGTGTGATGAAAGCCGAGAAAGTGTCGTGGACAAAATGCCCGCCAACAATCGTGAGGATGTTGCCGGTCTGGAACGTTTCGGCGTCAACAGAATCCTCTTGCACGGGGGTGGTAGTCGTCATAAAACTGGCCTAATCTGTTTGCATGAGACGATACCGGAGATTAAGCCCTGGAATCGATCTTGTCAACATGACCAATCCGCCGTCGCGCACCGGGCACAGACACCAAAAATGCGCTATAATCGCTCACATGTTCGCCCGCAATCCAGATAGTGAGTAATTATGTCCACACGACCCCAGTTTTACATTATCGACGGTCATGCGCTGGCTTACCGCCAGTTCCACGCGCTGGCCTCCAGCGGCTTTCGTACCCGAGCCGGCGAACCCACCAATGCCACCTATGGGTTTACGCGTACGCTGCTCGACATTCTGCTGAAGGACAAGCCAGACTATCTGGCCGTCAGCTTTGACCGCGGCCTGAGCGGACGTGAAGAACTGTTTGAAGACTACAAAGGCACGCGCGACAAAATGCCGGATGATCTGGCGATTCAGATCGAGCGCATTTATCAGGTGGTCGAAACATTTAATATCCCGGTGCTGGCGATGGACGGTTATGAAGCGGATGACATTGTCGGGACGACGGTCAAAATTGCCGAAACGCTGGACGTGGATTCGCGCATCATCACCGGCGATAAAGACATGCTGCAACTGCTGACACCGCATGTCACGGCCCAGCTGCCCAAACGCGGTACCGCCGATGTGGTCTATGATATGGCGCTGTTCCGCGAAGAATTCGGCCTCGAACCCTGGCAGCTTGTCGAATTGAAGGGGTTGATGGGTGACAGCTCCGACAATATCCCCGGTATTAAGGGTGTGGGCCAGAAAACTGCCACCAAGCTGCTGCAAGACTACGAAACCATCGAAGGCATCTACGCGCATATCGACGAGCAAAAAGGCGCGCTCAAGCAGAAATTGATCGACGGTGAAAAGATGGCATATCTCAGCCGCGAACTGGCGACGATCCGCCGCGACATCCCCGTCGAATTTGCCCTGGAAAAATGTGTCGCCCACGACTTCAATGCCAACACCGTGCTCGAATTGTTCCGCGAACTGGAATTTCGCCAGTTCAGCGACCGGCTCGCTCCGCAGGAACAGCTGTCCATGTTCGCACCGGAAGAAGAGGAAGCGGCGCCCGCCCCTGTGCATGAGGACATCGGGGTCGAAACCATCATCGTCCGCGATGAAGCGGCACTCAACGCGATGGTGGATAAACTGAATCAGGCAGCAGCCATTGTATGGGATGTCGAGACAACCGGCATTGACCAGATGGCCTGCGAACTGGTGGGCATTGCGCTGGCGGTCGATGGCGATACCGGTTATTACGTCCCGGTTGGGCACAGCAAGGGCGAGGGTATGTTCGTGGAGCCCGTCGAACAACTGCCACTGCGCACGGTCATGGAAGCCCTGCGCGCCCCGCTGACCAACCCCAATATCCCGAAATACGCCCATAATGCCGAGTATGATCTGGTCGTCACCCAGCGCTACGGCATCGATGTCAGGCCCGTTACCTTCGACACCATGATTGCCGAATGGCTGCGCGACCCGACCAGCAAGTTCCTCGGCCTGAAGAATTTTTCCAATCAGTATCTCAAGATCAGGATGACGGAGATCAGCGAACTGATCGGCACCGGCAAGAAGCAGATCACGATGGACAAGGTTGACGTGGACCAGGCCGCCCCGTACGCCGCCGCCGACGCCGCCATCACCTACCGGGCAGCGGAATATCTGCGCCCGCCGCTAGAAGCCGACCCAGACCTATGGCGCTTGTTTAACACGCTCGAAATGCCACTGGTGCCGGTAATTGCGGCCATGGAGCGCGCCGGTGTGGTGCTGGATACCGAGCATCTGAGCAACCTCAGCCAACGCCTCGATGGTGAGCTTCAGGCGCTGGAAAAGCGGGTCTTCGAATTGACCGATGGCTACGGCGCGTTCAACATCAACAGCCCCAAACAGTTGAACGAGGTCTTGTTTGACAAGCTGGGTTTGTCGGTCGAAGGGCTGCGCAAAACCTCGCACGGCTATTCGACCAATGCGGCCACACTGGAAAGCCTCAAAGCTGCCCATCCGATCATCAAACTGATTCTGGAATACCGTGAACTGACCAAACTCAAGGGAACTTACGTCGACGCCCTGCCCGCGCTGATTAACCCGGATACCGGACGCCTGCACACCAGCTACAATCAGGCCGGGACCGCTACCGGACGTCTGAGCAGCAGCAACCCGAACCTGCAAAATATCCCCATCCGCACGGAACAGGGCCGCGAAGTGCGGCGGGCTTTTATTCCCGCGCCGGGGTCACTGCTTCTGGCCGTCGATTACAGCCAGATCGAACTGCGCGTGCTGGCCCACTACAGCGACGACCCCACTCTGCTGGAAGCGTTCGCCAACGATCAGGACATTCATGCCGCAACAGCCGCAGCGGTGTATGGTATCCCGCTGGCAGATGTCACCTACGACCAGCGCAGCTTTGCCAAGCGCGTTAACTTCGGGCTGATCTATGGCATGGGCGCGTTCCGGCTGGCGCGTGACAGCGATCTCTCACTGTCCGAATCCCGCCAGTTTATCGACGACTACTTTGCCCGGCTGCCCAAGGTCAAGGAATATCTCGACAACACCAAAATGCAGGCCCGCGAAGGCGCGCTGACCACGCTCTTTGGCCGCCGCCGCGAGTTCCGCGCCCTGATGAACAGCACCGACAGCCGCAGCAACGAAGTGCAGGCAGAAGAACGCATGGCGATCAACATGCCGATTCAGGGCACCGCCGCCGACATCATGAAGAAGGCCATGATCGACCTGTACAACGCACTCAACAAAAGTCATTTGGACGCGCAGATGATCCTGCAAGTGCATGACGAACTGGTACTTGAAGTGCCGGAAGATGAGATCGACGAAACAGCACGGCTGGTGGTGGATGTCATGGAACACACCTACGAGTTAAAAGCACCGCTCAAAGCCAATGCGGAAATCGGCCCCAACTGGCGCGATATGGAACCAGTGCCGCACTGATCTCCCCAACCATTAACCTGCTCACACCGTTCTACCAGAAGTTTCAGGGGAGGGTCTGTTGCCCTCCCTTGCTTATTTCACGCTGAATAGACTAGCCGCATGAGCAATTCTGTTTTTTCGCCATAGCAACTATGCTATACTCGAATAGGTAATCAACTTCTTATACTTGCGGCTCTCACATTACAGTAGAATAAAGACATGAAACACTTCCTTGATCTAGCAGACTGGTCATCCACTGACCTGAGACATATGATTCGACTGGCGCAGCAGATCCGGCTCGAATGGGAAAGTGGTGGCAACCGCCCGGTGCTTGGGGGCAAAACTCTGGGCATGATCTTCCAGAAGCCGTCGCTGCGGACGCGCGTTTCGTTCGATGTCGGCATGAAACACCTCGGCGGGTACGCCATTTACATGGGCCCGGATGAGATCGGGCTGGGCAAACGCGAAAGTATTGCTGATGTCTCGCGCGTGTTATCCGGCATGGTGCAGGGGATCATGGCGCGAGTGTTCGACCATGCCCATGTGACCGAACTGGCCAAGTGGGCCGATGTGCCGGTGATCAATGGCCTCAGCGACGACAGCCACCCCTGTCAGGCCATGGCCGATATCCTGACCATTATTGATCATTTTGGTCATTCCGACGGCCTGCACCTGACCTACATTGGCGATGGCAATAACGTTGCCCGGTCACTGCTGCTGATCTGCGCGCATTTTGGGGTGCATTACACCATCGCCTCACCAAAAGGCTACGAGCTGCCGCAGATCACGGTCGATACGGCAAAAGGCATCAACCCGAATATCGAGATCAACCTGCTGCACGACACCAATGAAGCGGCAGAAGGTGCGGATATTCTGTATACCGATACGTGGGTGAGCATGGGCCAGGAAGCGGAAGCAACGCAACGCGTCGATGCATTCAGCGACTATCAGATCAACCAGCAACTGCTGCAACGCGCCGCCCGGCATGCCATCGTCATGCACGATTTACCCGCATACCGGGGCAAGGAAATCACGGATGAAGTTGCGGATGGCCCCCAGTCTGTGCTTTTTAAGCAGGCTGCCAACCGCCTTCACGCACAAAAAGCCATACTTGTCACACTGATGAGTTAAAGGGAAACACATGGCAGGGAATCAGGACGCTTATGAACAGGCGATGAATGCAGGCCACAATGCCGCCTGGGAACAAAAATGGTCAGAGGCAATCACGGCCTATGGTCACGCCATTCAGGAGTTCCCCAACGATCCGGACGGTCACATTCATCTGGGCCTGTCGCTGCTCAAGGCCAACCGGCTGGACGATGCGCTGAAAGTCTATACACGGGCGCATCAACTGACCAAAAGCGACCCGATTCCGCTGGAAAAAAGCGCCGAAGTGCTGGAAATGATGGGCCGCCTGCGCGAAGCCGCCCAGCAGTACGTCAACGTGTCCGAGGTTTACCTGGGTCAACGCGACCTGGACAAAGCCGTGGGTAACTGGAAACAGGCGACGCGGCTCTCACCGGGTTTTATCAGCGTGCATGCCAAGCTGGCCCAGGCCTACGAGCGCATGGGTGACAAGCGCAGAGCGATCTACGAATACATGATGCTCGGCGTCAATTTCCATCGGGCTGGCGAAAACGAGAAAGCCATTAAAGCGGTGCAGCGTGCGCTGCGGCTCGACCGAAAACACGCGCACGCCCTCAATATGCTGCACGCCCTCGAAAGCGGCGGCACCGTCACGCCCCCGGTTGCCGAAGATGAACCCAACCGGCAGGATTCATCCATGAGTTTTGACCTGCTGGGCGAGATGGATGAGCGCAAAAATATTGGCGAGGCGCATCCCCTGGGGCCAATCGGCGAAGCGATGAACGAAGCGCTGGGTATCCTGGCCGCCTATGTGATGGAAAGTGGCGATCTGGACTCATCAGGCAGCAGCGCTTTGCTGGCCATGGAACTTCAGCGGCAGGGGCAAAATGACGAAGCGATTGCCGCCTACCAGCAAGCAGAGAATGGCCTGCGTCACCCCGCCTTGCAGCTCAATTTAGGTTCGCTGCTGGTTCTGGCGGATCAACCACAGGAAGCGATCTCGCATCTGGGCGAGGCCGCCATGCTGCCGGAACTCAACGGTGGCGCGTTTCATGGTCTGGGGCTGGCCTATTTCAAGCTCAACAAGCACAAGCAGGCGTCCCGCTACCTGATCCAGAGCTTGCAGGCCGTCGATACCAGCCTCGCTTCGGATATGGATGAAATTCAGGACCTGAGCGATGTCTACGGTCAGTTGCTGTCGACGCTGGATGGACGCACCGACGAATCGCTCACCGCTATCAACAGGCGCTTTACCAATCTGTTGCAAGGCAAAGACTGGAAACAGCGTATTTCGGAAACACGTCGCCAGTTACAGGAAGCGATGCGTGTTGGCGGCGAACAGGGTGTCGTTGATATTCTGGTGACCACCCACAGCGACCGCCTCACCCAGTCTGTTTCGCAGATCGACCGTTATCTGCGGCAGGGGCTGCTGACACTAGCGATTGAAGAAGCCCACTACGCCGCTGAATATGCTCCTTATTATTTGCCCGTCCACGTGCGCATGGCCGAAATCATGATGCGCGAGGGGCGTGTGCGGCAGGCGATCAACAAATACAATATCGTCGCCAAGACTTACCTGGTGCGCGGGGAAAATGACCGCGCCGCCTCTATTCTGGGCGAAGTGCTGGAAATGGCCCCGCTGGACATTGAAGTCCGCAGCAGCCTGATCGAACTGCTGGAGGCCGAAGAACGCTGGGATGAAGCGCTCGACCAGTATACGGACCTGGCCGATACCTACCATCAGCTTGGCGACTTCGATATGTCGCGCAATACTTATGCGCTGGCAGAACGCATCGCCAACCGGGTGGATTCATCCCCGGAAAAACTGGTGCGCATTAAACACCGCATGGCGGATATTGACCAGATGCGGCTGGATATTCGGAAGGCGCAGCGCACCTACGAAGAAATCATCGAACTGGACCCGGAAGACGAACGGGCGCGCCGGATGCTGATCGACCTCAATTACCGGCAGGGTAATCAGGTGGAAGCCATCAAGCGGCTCGACCAGTTGCTCAGCCGGTATGCCAAACAAAAACAGGTCAACCGTATCATGCAGCTTCTGGAAGAACTGGTCACACTCTACCCCAACGACACCGGGCTGCGTTCCCGACTGGCCGCCATCTACCGGCAGCTTAATCGCAAGAAAGAAGCCGTCATCCAGCTGGATGCGCTGGGAGAACTGCAACTGGAAGCGGGTATGCATGACGAAGCCGCGCATACTATCCGCCAGATTATCGCCCTCAACCCGGATGGCGTCGAAGATTACAAGCGCTTGCTGGCGCAGTTAGGTGGTTAGGACAGCATTTTGAACGAGTTGTTCTGGGTATTCGACAACCTGTCGGCGAAATCACTCGCCGATATTGTGCTGGTCAGCCTGTTGTTTTTCACGCTGAGCTTCTTTATTCGCGGGACACAGGCCGTCGCTCTGCTGCGCAGCATTGTGGTTGTCGTCGCGTTGATCCTACTGGCCAATCTACTGGAGCTAACGGCATTAAGCTGGCTGGTCCGCACCACCCTGCCCGCCCTCGCCTTCGTGATCCCGGTTATTTTTCAGCCGGAACTGCGTCGTGGGCTGGAACGGCTGGGCCGCGCCGGATTGTTCACCAATAACCGGCAGACCGCAGCCAGTGCCCGCACCCAGATTATCAGCGAAATCTGCGAAGCAGCGGAACGCCTGTCCGAACGGCGACACGGCGGCCTGATTGTGCTGCAACGCAACAGCAGCCTGGACGAATATATCCGCACCGGCATCACGCTCGACAGCGAAGTGACATCCGAAATTCTGCTGACGATCTTCTGGCCGAAAACGGAACTCCATGACGGCGCGGCGATCATCGACAAACGGGGGCGCATCGCATCAGCCGCGTCGGTGCTGCCGCTGTCGTCCAGCCGCAACCTGCCCAATCGCAACCTCGGCACCCGCCACCGCGCCGCCCTCGGCATCAGCGAGGTAAGCGATGCCATTACCATCGTCGTCTCGGAAGAAACCGGGCGCATCTCGATTACCGATGGCGGACGCATGATCCCCAAACTGGATGCCCGCCGGTTGCAGACGATTCTCACTGCCATTTATGGTATCAACCGCAAACGTCCGGATTCACCCTGGCAGTGGCTGCGCGAACAGGCCGATAATATGGGCTTGCTGGACTGGCGAAAGCAAACCTGATGCAGCAACGTAAAGATTCCAACCGTCGCCCATTGAGCAACAACTTGATGTGGTTCGCCGGGTCTGTTGCCCTGGCGTTTTTTGTGTGGGTCATCGCCACGCTGGATTCGGACCCGATCCAGGAACGCAACTTCCTGAGTATCCCTATTCGGGTGGAGCATGATCAAGGTGTGATCATCACCGAGCAGCGCACCACCACCGCCAATGTGCGTGTTCGTGCCCCGCAGTCCACGCTGGACCAGCTCGATCCGGACGACGTTCAGGTGGTCGCTGATCTGAGCCAGCTGGGCGCAGGTGAGCATATCGTCAACCTGGATGCCACCGTCTCGCGCCGGGCACAACCGGATACCACGCCACGACGGATCAGCATTACGCTCGAAGCAGCTCAGGAAAAGCTGGTCCCTGTTGAAGTAACGATCACGGATGCCCTGCCGCGAGGTTTTGAAATTCAGGGCGGCAGCCCCATACTCGAAGCCAGCCAGGTCCTGGTCAGCGGACCACAGAGCCAGGTCGAACGGGTCGCGGCTGTCCAGGTCATCCTCAATTTAAGTCAGCGTCGCAACCCATTTACGGATGATCTGCGTCTGATTCCGGTCGATGTGGACAGCGAAACAGTCGATGACGTCGCAGTCGAGCCTTCCACGATGGAAGTTACGGTGCCGGTTCAGGCGCGGTCCGATATTCGTCAAGTCAGTGTGACCCCCAATATTCTGGCCGGCACCTTGCCAGAGGGCTACGCCCTCAGTTCAATCGAGTACGACCCACAGGTCATCCTCATCAGCGGCACACCCGATGCCCTTGAGAATGCACCGGGTACGTTGTTCACCGAGTCCATTGACCTTACGGACCGAACCAGCAGTTTCAGCCTGAATGCCGCCATCGAGATTCCGAATGATCGCCTGTTCGTGCTGGGCAACCAGACCGTCAATGTTTCGATTGGCATTTCGCCACTGCTTGCCAGTCGTCAGTTCGACCGTGTACCCGTCGAGGCGATTGGACTGAACACCACCTACCAGGCGACCATGTCCCCCCGTGAGGTTACCGTGCTGATGACCGGGCCGCAGAACCTGCTGGATACGCTCGAATCAGGCGAACTACGAGCAGTCATTGATCTGAACGGGTTATCCGAGGGTAATTATCAGCTATCGCCGGATGTGCTCATGAATATGGACCAGAGCATGCTGACCAATATTTCTGTTCTGCCCGCCGAAATTGATGTCGTCATTACCTCAATAAATACGGCGAGCAGCTAAACCTACGCAGCACAGCGGGATTCTGATAAAATTGGTTGTTCCATATGTCTGGAACGTTCAATTGGTAGGAGAGGTAACCACAAATCGCGATGCCCCGCAAGCCACTGGTCGCCCTGGTCGGCAGGCCAAATGTCGGCAAAAGTACACTTTTCAACCGTCTCGTCGGCGAACGGCTTGCGGTTATTGATTCCATCCCCGGCACCACTCGCGACCGTATCCAGGGGGAATCATTCTGGAACGGCGTCACATTCAACATTATTGACACGGGCGGTATTGAAGTCTATCAGCCTAAGGGCACGCGTGATGTGCGTCCTCTTGCTGAAGGCAGCATCGACTTTGTACCGCAGATTGAAGGTCAGGCACTGATCGCCGCCGAAGACGCTGATGTCATTATTCTGGTGGTCGACAGCGAACAGGGTATTACCGCAGCAGACCAAGACATTGTCAACGTGCTGCGCCGCCATGCCCAGTCGAAGCCGATTCTGATCGCGGCGAACAAAGCCGATAATCCCCAGCGCAACAATGATGCGTTTGAGTTTTATGGGCTGGGTTTCGAGCGCGTCTACCCCATCAGCGCGTTTCATAACCTGGGCGTCGGTGATATGCTGGATGGAATCGTCGAAGCCTTGCAGGAAACAGAACTGGACCTGAGCGACGAGGAAGATGAAGACGATCACCTCAAAATCGCGATTGTGGGTCGCCCCAATGTCGGCAAGAGCAGCCTGATTAACCACCTGCTGGGTGAAGAACGGACGATTGTCAGCCCACTGGCCGGTACCACCCGCGATGCCATCGACACCGAGATTCAATGGCACAATATGCCGGTGACGCTCATCGACACCGCCGGTATCCGCCGCCGGGGCAAGATCGAACCAGGCGTTGAAAAATACAGTGTTCTGCGGACGATGAAGGCCATCGAGCGCTGCGATGTCGCCCTGCTGCTGGTTGACGCTGTCGATGGCGTCACCGAGCAGGACCAGCACATCGCTGGCTATATCCTCGAGGCCAACAAGAGCGTCGTCGTCGTGGTCAACAAATGGGACCTGGTCGAAAAAGACTCGCACACCATGACGCAGTATCTGGACATGATGCGAGAGAAGTTCAACTTCCTGCCCAACGCACCGGCAATATTCATCAGCGCCCTTACCGGGCAGCGCATTCATCAAGTGCTCGAAACGGCCAACCGCATCTGGGAAACGCGCAGTTTCCGCATCTCGACATCCGAACTCAACCGCATTCTGCGCGATGCCCTGCAAAAGCATCCCCCGCCACAGAAGGGAACGCGCCAGCTCAAGATTTACTTCGCGTCGCAGGTCGCGGTCGATCCGCCCGTCTTCCTGTTCCACGTGAATGATACGCGGCTGGTACACTTTACCTACAAACGATTTCTGGAAAACCAGATCCGGGCGGTGTACTCATTTGAGGGCACACCCATTATTCTCAGTTTCCGCCCGCGTGACGGCATGCTGGATAAGTAAACATGCCGGTTCGCCGCGCCGAACCCGAAGAAGCGTCGCTGCTCAGTGACCTGGCGCTGCGCTCGAAAGCGCACTGGGACTATCCTGCATCGTTCATCGAAGCCTGCCGCGACGACCTGACCGTAACACCGCATGATATTGCGCAGCATGCGGTTTTTGTTTCGATAGCGTCGGGTAATCAGATTACCGGCTTTTACATGCTGGTACGCCGTTCCGCCGCCGAAGCTGATCTCAGCATGCTGTTTATCGATCCATCGGCAATCGGCGCAGGGTATGGGCGTTTACTCTTTGAACATGCCGTCGAAACAGCGCGATCAGGCGGTTACCAGCATCTGTTCATAGATAGCGACCCATTTGCGGAATCGTTTTACACCAGGATGGGCGCAGTACGAATTGGCGAGGTTGAATCGACCGTGCTGGCCGGGCGACTGCTGCCGTTGATGCGCTATGATTTATGACTACACGATAGGGCGCAGACCGAGTAACTCGTAGGCAAAAGCCCCCTGCTTGCGGCCTTTGACCTTTAGCTCCCCTAATGGGCGATATTGCGCGAGGTTGCCCAGCCGCTGGATAACCGCTTCTTCCACCAGAATCTGCCCCGGCGAGCCATATTCTTGCAGCCGCTTGGCAAGGTTCACAGAGTCGCCAATAGCGGTGTAATTCATGGCGCGGTCGGTGCCGATGTAGCCGACAACCGCTTCGCCCACATTGACCCCAACACTGTACGACAGGTTATCCCCGCGTCGTTCGTGCATTTCTTTGGCTGCCCGCAACAAAGCCAGCGCCGCATCAGCCGCCCGGTGGACATGATCGTCCTGTTCTTCAGGCGCATTGAAGATCGCCATCAGGCCATCGCCAAAGAACTTGTCGAGCGTGCCATCCCACGCCAGGATAATTTCCGCGGCGAGGCTGAGATAATCGTTGAGCATTTCGACAACGCGCTCCGGCGGTTCGTTCTCGCTCCACGCCGTGTAACCGCGAATATCGGCAAACAGGATGCTGATCTCCTGCCGCCTGCCGCCCAGTTCCAGTGATTCGGGATTGTTGAGGATGCGATCTACGACCGACGGCGGCACCAGCCGCTCGAACGAGCCGCGAATCTGAGCTGTTTCATGTTCCTTGGCCCGGCGCAATTCCTCAAAGTTGCGCGAGTTTTCAATGGCAATAGCGGCGTAATCGGTCAATGCGCTCAGCAGTGCCCGGTCATGCTTGGTAAAGACGTGGGTATCGCGGCTGATATTGCTGACCCCAAGCACCCCCGTGACCTGATCGTTGAACAACAACGGCGCATAAGCCACCGAGTACGGGCCATTATGATTGGCAAGCTGCTCTGGTGTTAATGTCAGCGGCTTGCCGGATTGAATCACTTGCGAAGCGATGGGGTCTTTGGCTTCCAGCTTGACCGGGCGCGCCTGCTGGTCGGTATGGCGCTTCACAGCCCGGCAGATCAGGCTGCTGCCCTGTGTCAGATAAATATAACCTGATTCCGCATGGGTAATATCCGTAGCTGCGTCCACAATCGAGGGCAATATCTCATCCACATTGAGCGTGCCGGTCACGCGCTTGCCCACCGAATACAGCACATTCAACTCCTGCACACGTTCGCGCAGTTCACGGTTGGCATCCAGAATACGCTCGGTCAGCGCTTCTTTTTCGCGCCGAAGACGCGCTTCGGACAGGCTGCGCTCGATAGCCGCCAGCATCTCCTCGACCGTAAACGGCTTCTTAACATAATCACGGACGCCCAACCGGTAAACTTCGACAGCGATATCTTCCGACCCATGAAAAGTCATCAGGATCACTGGAATGTCCATGCCTCGCCCAGCCAGGTTCTGCAACACCTGAATGCCATCCATACGCGGCATCTGTAAATCCAGCAGCATCAGGTCTGGCTGCTCGATCAGGGCCATTTCCAGCCCTTCCTGCCCGTCACGTGCCAACAGGGTTTGGTAACCATTTGGCTCTAATATGTATTCGTGGATGAACTCTCGATTTTCGCGGCCATCATCCACGATGAGTATGCGCTCGTTCGCCAAGTTTTCCCTCGTCCTGTCAGAAATCTGATTGCTGCTCTTTCTATAGTATATATAATTACAGCGTGACAGACCTTGATAAAACCTAATCTAGGGTTGAGATCCGGTTTTGTAAATTGCTGATCGGGCCACAGGTGTCTATAATGAGCGGGGTAATTGTTGGGAGTTCCATTTGAAATCAGACGCTATTTCTCAAGAAACACTTCCCCGCCCGAAGATTCGACGGACACACTGGCTGCGCGAACTGCTGGACACGGCCTTACTGGTGGTTGCCATCTACGCACTCGTCAACCTGGCAAGTGCGCGCTATATGGTACAGGGTAAAAGCATGTACCCCAACTTCGACGACAACCAGGTCTTGTATGTCAGCCGTCTCAATTACATGATTGATGAACCCTCCCGGTTGGACATTGTGGTCTTCCATTACCCCCGCAACCCGGAGGAAGATTACATCAAACGCGTGATCGGCCTGCCGGGCGACGCCATCGAAATCCGCAATACCATCGTATACGTCAACGGGCAGCCATTGGAAGAACCTTATATCAACGAGGCCTGCCTGCCCAGGGAATGCCCGGACACGGCGGAACCCCTGCTGCTGGGACCGGATGAATACTTTGTAATGGGTGATAACCGCAACAACAGCAGCGACTCGCGTGATTTTGGCCCGGTGAAACGCCAATTTCTCGTTGGCGAGGTCCTGGTGCGCTATTGGCCGCCGGAGTCCTGGGGCATTGTCAACCGCATTGGCGCACCTGCTGGCGCTCAGGAGTAATTTATGGCCGAGTCTGCCGTGTACATGCCTCGTCCGCGTTTGCGACGCCGGGGCTTGCTTTATGAACTGATCGACACCATTGTCCTGATCGTGTCGATCTATGCGCTGGCAGACCTTGCCAGTGTGCGCTTCTACGTCGATGGTCGCAGTATGCAGCCCAACTTTTACACGGGCCAGCGCGTGATCGTCAGTCGCGTGAATTACATGCTGACGGAACCGGAGCGCGGTGAAATCATCGTTTTTGAGTCACCAGACAGGCCGGGCATCGATGCGCCCCTGATCAAGCGGGTGATCGGCTTGCCGGGTGAGCATGTGGAGATCATCGAATCGCAGGTCTTTATCGACGGCCAATTGCTGGACGAACCCTATATCAATGACGCCATCTGGCGCAGCAGCTGCCGCACCGACACTGAATGGGACCTGAACACCGGGCAATATTTCGTGATGGGGGATAACCGCAATAACAGCCGGGATTCGCGCTGTTTTGGCCCGGTAGAGCGCGAACACGTGATTGGCGAAGCGCTGGTTCGGTACTGGCCGCCGCAGGATATCGGGCTGATCTACAAGCTACACTATCCTGAAGATCCTTTCGAATAATGTTCTATTACAGGCAGCATGCAGGGAGAAAATATTGTGGCAGTCGATTTACGTAGTTATGTCTTTCTCGACAGTCTTCAACCACAACACGCCGCTTTTCTGGGCACCGTCGCGCGCGGCTTCTTGCCGCTGCCGGGCGATGCGTCGTTGTGGATTGAAATTTCGCCAGGTATCGAGATCAACCGAATCACCGATGTTGCCCTCAAATCCACGCGGGTCAGCCCTGGCCTTCAGATTGTTGAACGCCTTTATGGTCTGCTCGAAGTACACTCGACGGATCAATCCGAAACCCGTGCTGCCGGCGAAGCGATTCTGGAAGCGCTGGGAGTCACCGAAGATGAACGCCTGAAACCGCGTATCGTCTCCAGCCAGATTATCCGCAATATCGACCCGCACCAGACTCAGCTCATCAACCGGATGCGTCATGGACACATGATCATCGCCGGGCAAACGATGTACGTGCTGGAGGTCGAACCGGCAGGTTACGCGGCCCTGGCAGCCAACGAAGCCGAAAAAGCGGCTGAAGTAAATATCCTCGAAGTCACGGCATTTGGCAGCTTCGGGCGTGTCTACCTGGGCGGTGAAGAGCGCGACATTATGGCGGGTTATGGCGCAGCACTGGCGGCCATTGAAGCCGTCAGCGGGCGCGAAAACACCAGCGGGCGCAAAGAGTAAACCCTATGTATATCGGCGAGGTTATGGGGTCAGTCGTGGCCACGCAGAAAACCGAAAACATGAATGGCCTGCCACTTCGTCTGGTACGTAAGGTCAATGTGGATACCAGCGTGACGGATTCCTTTGTAGTCGCGGTGGATGTCATTGGCGCTGCTGTCGGCGAACTGGTCCTGGTGACATCCGGCAGCCCCGCCCGCCAGACCAGGGCCACCGACAACCGGCCTGTCGATGCTATCCTGATCGCCGTCGTGGAAACATGGCAAATTCAGAACGACGTCCAGTACACTCGATCCTCAGGCTAACTTTCAAAATTTTTCACGAAACATCAATGACCTTACCCTCATTGTAATATTTCGTCATGTTATACTACAGTTATGAAATGCAAGCAGGAATTACCCCTGTAAGTTTTTCATGCACAAGGAATCCAGTGGATATATTGTAAAATTAGACTGATACACACATGTAAGGGCGAATGTGTATGCGAGCAGGACGTATTCTGGTTGTAGAAGATAACCCGGACAATATGATTTTAATCTGCGACATCCTGACCTCTCTCAATTATAGTGTCGTACAGGCGGTCGATGGCGAACAGGGCGTCGCCATGGCGATGTCCGAAAAACCTGATCTCATTTTGATGGATTTGTCATTACCGCGGATGGACGGCTGGCAGGCCACCCAACACATCAAAGATGATAAAGACCTGCAGCATATTCCGATCATTGCATTAACTGCACACGCCTTGATCGGTGACCGTGAACGTGCCCTCGCTGCCGGATGCAACGATTACCTCTCAAAACCCATTAACTTCCGGGCGCTGGCGAATAAACTTGATGCACACCTCGGTTGAGGAGACCTTGCATGAAGGTTTTGATTGCCGAAGACAACCCGGAAATGCGCCAACTCGCGCGGGATATTCTCATGACATTGGGGCTGGATATTATTACCGCCTATGATGGCCCCAGCGCCTTGAACACCGCCCAGACCCAGCACCCTGACCTGATCGTACTCGACATCGACATGCCGGGGATGAATGGGTTTGATGTATGCAGCATCCTGAAATCCAATGATGAAACGGCACAGATTCCGATTTTGATGCTGACAGCCCAGGGTGATGTGGAGCATAAAGTTCGCGGGTTGGCCGCCGGGGCGGATGACTACCTGAGCAAGCCCTACAGCCCGCGCGAACTGATGGCACGCGTCGAAACACGGCTCCGCGCCAAATCGGAGTCCGACAGTCTGCGACAAAAGCAGCAGATTCTGCGCCAGACATTCGAACGCTACGTTCATTCGTCGGTCGTCGACCAGATGCTGCGCACCCCTGGTGAAGTCAAACTTGGCGGCAGGCTGCAAGATGTCAGCGTGTTATTTGCCGACCTGGAAGGTTTCACGGCTCGGGCCGAGCAAATGGACCCGGAGGCCCTGTTGAGTGTGCTCAACAGCTATCATAATCTGATTGTCAGCCTCATCCTCCAGCATAACGGCACGGTGGACAAGTTTCTGGGTGATGGTGTCATGGCACTCTACAACACCCCACTGCCCCAGGAAAATCATGCTCTCTATGCCGTTCAGACAGCCATCATGATCCGCGAAGCGCTGAATGAATTTCATCTCACGCTGGAACCCGAACATCGTATGGCGATTAACTTTGGCATCCATACGGGGATGGCGGTTGTTGGCAATGTCGGCACAGATCAGATTATGGACTTTACAGCCGTTGGTGACGCCGTTAATCTGGCATCACGGCTGCAAGGGCTGAGCCGCCATAATCAGATTCTTATCAGCGAAGCCACCTTCCAACAGGTGGAAAGTATCGTACACACGAATCCGATTGGCGAAGTACATGTCAAGAATCGGGTAGAAGCCGTGATGGTCTATGAAGTTCTGGAGCTAAAACGTTGAGCAAACACCTGATTCTGGTCAGCAAACCATCCCCCGAAGCACTGGAACCCATCGGCACCCGCATTCAGGAACTGGGATATGCCCTGAGCGTCGTTGCCGGCGAGACAGAAGTCCTCCAACTGCTGAATAAATGTGCCTCTATCGCCATCCTAGTGGATGTAGCGATGCCGGAAATCAAGGGCATTCATCTGATCGAAGTCGTGCGGGCCAAAGCAGGCCCTTCCCAACTCATCATTGCGCTGAATCAAGGGGAAGTAGCACTGCGCAGGCAAGCATTGGCAGCAGGCGCGGATCTGGTGATTGATGAGCCAGTCAACTGGCCCGATCTGGTTCAGCTGTTAAAAGGCCCGCGCACGTCCGCCGGGAAACCGCTGGTAGGCGGCGCATTGCTCGGCCAGACCGAAGCCGACACAATCGGTACCGCCTCATTACTGGCGCATGATCTCAAAAGCCCGATCAGCGTGATTATCAGCAGTCTGGAAGTGCTGTTATCGTTCGAGGATGAAGACGGTTTATCCGACCAGACACGACGGCTGATGCGCGGCGCGCTCGGCGCAGCCTACCGCCAGTTAAACCTCGTCAGCACACTGGTAGATTTGCCGCGTTTGGAATTGGATGTTTACGAGTTACAATTAACGCCAATGGATTTGACTCAGATCGTACGCGATGTGCTGGAGCGAGAAGCCTACATTCTGGAGACCAAAGGACTGGATGTCACGCTCAGTTTTCCGGATGCACCCCTGATGGTGCCCGTTGATCTCGATCTGATGCAGCGCGCTGTTTCTTCGCTGGTGGACAATGTCCTCAAGTTCACCGTTCGAGGCGATAAGCTGCTGATCAGCGCGACGCAGGAGGGTGACCAGATTATGCTGCGCTTCACAGACAGCGGTCGACCGGTGCAGCCTTCGTTTGAGCAAGACATCATGACCCGTGCGCCCCAGTGGGAACAGCGGCAAAATGGCGCGCGAACCAGCGTGGCGCTCGGATTACCGTTTACATACGCCGTCGCCAGAGCGCATCATGGTGATTTTACTGCCGCCAGCACGCCCAATGGTCAATCCACCACTTTTACCCTAACCCTGCCCACACAATTGTCAGGCGGAGAAACCCATGAACCCTCAAGCGATGGATGACGCCCATATTCACAATATTATTGACTATGTGAAACGCGAACTGGGGAATGCCGACACCCTGCCTGCCGCTTCACAGGGCGCCCCGCAGCACATTCCATTTGAGCCACGCCCCGGTGATGGCATGTTTGCCGACCCGGACACAGCCGTCGCCGCAGCGATGGACGCCTTCGAGCAGTTTCAGGCGCTGCCGCTGGAACGCCGCAAGCAGGTGGTGACGGCGATGCGCGCTACCGGACGCGAACATGCCCAGGTGCTGGCCCAGATGGCGCACGAAGAGACCGGCATGGGCCGCTACGAAGACAAAGTGCAGAAAAACCTGCTGACCGCCACCAAAACGCCGGGGCCGGAATTTCTCGATACCACAGCATGGACCGGCGACAACGGCCTGACCCTGACCGAATATGCCCCCTACGGCATCATTGCGTCAATTACGCCCAGCACCAACCCCACCAGCACGGTGATCAATAACAGCATCAGCATGATCAGCGCGGGCAATGCGGTGGTCTTTAACGCGCACCCCAGCGCCAGACAATGTACGGCCTACACCATCCAGCTGCTCAACCGGGCCATTCAGAGTGCCGGCGGGCCGCCTAACCTGCTGTCGTGCGTGGTGGAACCGACCATCGAATCCGCGCAGGCCCTGATGGTACACAAACAGGTGCGGCTGCTGGCGGTGACGGGTGGCATTGGCGTCGTTCGTCAGGCGATGAAAAGCGGCAAGCGGGCCGTCTGTGCCGGGCCGGGCAATCCCCCGGTCGTCATTGATGAAACTGCCGATGTCGTTCAGGCAGGGCGCGACGTGGTGCGCGGTGGCAGCTTCGATAATAATCTGGTCTGCACCACCGAAAAAACCTGTATGGTGGTTGAATCCGTGCTGGATGACGTGGTCGATTCGATGACGCATCACGGCGGCTACCTCATCAGTTCGTGGCAGCTGCGGCGGCTGATGAAAGCCATTTTCACCGAGGACCGTGGTCCCGGCAAACCGGGCGTCATGAACAAGGAATTTATCGGCCAGAACGCCAACGTGCTGCTCAAGGAAATTGGCATCAACGTGGGCGATGAAGTGCGTCAGGTGGTGGCGGTGGTCGAACCGGATCATCAACTGGTGTGGTCAGAGCAAATGATGCCGATCATGCCGGTGGTGCCCATGCCCAACGTTTACAGCGCCATCGAACTGGCCGTCGAGAGTGAGCACGGTTTCCGCCATACCGCCGTGATGCACAGCAAGCATATCGACCACATGACCGACATGGCGCGCGCCATGGACTGCTCCATCTTCGTCAAAAACGGGCCAAGTTTTACTGGCCTGGGCTTCGGCGGTGAAGGCTATACCTCATTCACGATTGCCAGCCCCACTGGCGAAGGCATGACCACCTGCCGCAGTTTCAGCCGCCTGCGCCGTTGCAGCCTGAAAGACGGCTTCCGCATTGTGTAGGGCATAAGGCCGAACGAAACATCCGGTAAGAAAAATTGAACAGCTTGATTTTGCAAGATAATGCTTGTGCTGTTCGCGATCCCTCCTGCTGCTGGCCAGCATACATGATGTGCAGATGAGCGGTGCTACCCGTAGCGTTTGAGTCATGTTATAGTTTCAGGCAGGTTGATTCACTGGTTTCACCATAACGCAGGATTTACCAATCTTGACAGCTTCCAATGACAAAAGCCATATCATCGAGCCTGCGCTGGCCTTGCTCGAATACAGCAGCATTGCCGCCGGAATCGAAGCCGCCGATGCAATGGTCAAGCGGGCCGAAGTCGATGTGGTGCAGGCGGGCACCGTTCAGCCGGGCAATCTGCTCGTACTGCTGGGCGGGCCAGTGGCCGAAGTTGAGGAAGCGCTGAAGGCGGGCCTGCCGGTTGCGGCGGACGCTCTACTCGATCATATCTTCCTCCCTGCCGTTGACCCCGCCGTGGTGCGGGCGCTGGCCGCCCAGCGAGACACCCGCGCCCTGGAACTGGCGTCCACGGCAGTCGGCATGATCGAAACCCGAACCGTCCCCGCTGCCATCCGCGCTGCGGATGCCGCGGTCAAAGGCGCAGACGTCACGCTCATGGAAATGCGTCTCGCCGACGGGCTGGGCGGTAAAGGCATCGTCTTCCTGACCGGCGACGTGTCTGATATGGAAGCGGCATTGGAGATCACCGCCGCCCTGCTGACCGATGCGCAAAAAGTCCGACAGGTGGTTATCCCACAGCTGCATGGTGACATCGCCGGAATCATCAATCGTAATTCACGCTTTGGTGTGCAGCTGGCCTGGCGTTTTTACCGCAACGACAACTTCAGAGGAGAATAACATGCAGAAATTGATGGCAGTGGTTGCAATCCTGCTGGTGACGGCTTTACCGGTATTTGCTCAGGAAGCCACCCAGGAAGCGACCGAAGAAGCCGCGCCAGAAGTGTTGCTGCCCGCCGGGTGCAATATCGGCACGCTGGGGCAAATCTTCACCAATACGGGCGAAAGCCTTTCCAGTCTGGACATTACGGTGGAAGAAGCCGTTTTTGTGATCGACATGCTGGATGTATCACTGGCCGCCCTGCGCGATGCCTGTGTCCCGGAAGAAGCCGTCATTGACGAAACCGCGATTGACTACAGCGAAATTCCGCAGTCGCGTACCGAAGATGGCGCGTTCATCCTGGGTGACCCGGACGCCCCCATTACGATTGTTGAATTTGCCGACTTTATGTGCCCCCACTGCCAGAATTATCATTCAACGGTGCAGGAGATCATCAACACCTATGTCGCAACCGGCGAGGCAAGGTTTGAGTATCGCTTCTTCCCGGTGGTGGATCCGAACCTGTCGCCATTGACAGCGCGTATGGCCGAATGTGCCGACATCCTCAATCCCGGCAGTTTCTGGCAAGCACACGATGTGCTGTACGGAATCACCACCTTGCAGTTCGACAGCCTGACGCCCTTCACCTTTGCCGCGCGCACCGGCATCGATTATGACGAAATGGTCGCCTGCGTGGGTTCGGATGCCAATCAGGTCGCTATCGATGTCGAAGTGGGCCAGACTGCCGGTGTGTCTGGTACGCCATCCATCATGGTCCGCTATGGTGATGGTGATCTGGAAGACATCGAGATCGACGGCGAAACCGTACCGCGCTCCAGCGTGCCGTTCGAGCTGCTGGCCCAGGTAATTGAGGAAGCGCAGTAACGATGACGGTAAACGATTCGGTCTGGCAGTCGGCGGCTGTCACACGCTTTTTCCTGGATGGGGTGCGCGGCGCAATCCCGCTGGCAGCTGAACAGATTGACGTGATGCTGCGGGTTATCCGGGCTGCGAAGCCGGACACCCGTAACTTCCTCGACCTGGGTTGTGGCAGCGGTGTGTTGGGCCATGCTCTCCTGACAGCCTTTCCGGCAGCACATGGCGTCTTTCTGGACTTCTCAGCGCCGATGCTGGATGCGGCCCGGCAAAACCTGAACGCCGCTGCCAGCCGAATCAGTTTCATTCAATGCGATTATGGACAACCGGACTGGGTCGTAGCGGTTGAGGCACATGCGCCTTTCGACGCGATTGTCTCCGGCTTCTCCATTCATCACCAGCCGGATGCCCGCAAGCAACAGCTTTATCAGGATATTTTTACGCTGCTGCAACCGGGCGGCGTATTCCTCAATCTGGAGCATGTCGCCCCGCAGTCGGCCTGGGCGGAAGGACTGTTTGACGAGTTAATGATCGATGGCATGTTTGCCCACAGCCAGCGAACCAACGACGGCAAATCCCGCGATGAGGTGGCAGCGGCATTCCACAGCCGGGAGGACAAAGCGGCCAATATTCTCGCGCTGGTCGAGACCCAATGCACATGGCTGCGCGACATCGGTTTTGTCGAGGTGGATTGTTACCTGAAGATCTTCGAACTGGCCCTTTTTGGCGGAATAAAACCAGCGTGACCGAAGCAGCACTCCGCGAACAAATCTGCCACATTGGCCGCCTGATGTACCAGAACGGCTATATCGATGCGACCAGCGGCAATATCAGCGCACGTCTGGGGCCAGACCGCATTCTGTGTACACCGAGCGGGCTGCCCAAAGGGTTCATGACGCCGGACCAGCTCATTGTGGTGGATATGAACGCTCAGCGGGTTGGACCAACAACCGAGGCCAATGCGAACCTGAAGCCCACGTCAGAAATACTCATGCACCTGGAATGTTACCGGCAGCGCGAGGACGTACAGGGCGTTGTTCATGCGCATCCACCGACAGCGGTGGCACTCACGATTGCAGGCATTGGATTTGACAATTGTGTAGTGCCGGAAGCCATTGTTATTTTGGGCGTGGTGCCGACCACACCTTATGCCAACCCTGCCAGCGCCGAGAACCGGGACGCCATCCGTAACCTGATCGGCGAACATGATGCCCTCATGCTGGCTTATCATGGTTCGTTGACGGTGGCCCACACGGTTTGGGATGCCTACATGCGGCTGGAAACGCTGGAACACACCGCCAAGATTATGTACATGGCCCAGCAGATGGGTACCGTCAATCCACTGCCGCCGGGCCAGATCGAGAAACTCATCGAGCATCGACGTCAACTTGGCCTCATGCGACCCGGTGATAATGAACGCTTTCGCCGCACTTACGGAGTCCCCGATACAGCTGACGATCTGGAAAACCGCGTTCGCAGCATCGTCCGCGAAGCATTGGCCGAACTCGGCACCTAACAAACGGAGTGTTGTGTGAAAAAACTGATTATAGGTTTATTGCTCGTAGGACTGGCAGCCTGTAGCCCATCGCCACAGCAGCCCCTGCCCACACAGGCCCAACTGCCGAACAACGATCAACCAACCCCCACTACCGAACGCGAAGCGACCAACGCACCGGGGGATGTACCAACGGCCCAGCCGCCCGGTGCACCCAGTATCGACATAACGATGACGGGTGCAATCGTGGGTGAATTCGACAGCGCGCTGCTCAGCTTTGAAGTTGGTTCGAACTATACGCTGCTGCTGGAACAATCCGATGCCGATAACCCGGTCCAGCTTCGCCTCATCCTGGCCGGTAACATCGAACCCGGCACCTATGACATTGTTCCGGATCAGGACTTCGGCATACCTGAAGGCCAAACCGTGGCGGCCCGCTTCGATCTGGGTTTCCTGCCGGAATCTATCAGCGGTACATTGACGCTTGATTCGATTGGCGAAAACAGCACCACCGGCAGCCTGCAACTGACCGCACAAAGCGCCGATGAAACCATCACCGTCGCCGGTGAGTTTCAGGCATTGGATGTCGTGGTCATTAACTAACAAGCGACGGTACCCGGCCCGCTGTTTGCCGCATCCTGTTTTGTTGAATAATCACTCAAAGTTTGCCTTGACGGTGCGGGAGCGTGCTGGTACACTGTTTCGCGTTGGCCCCATCGTCTAGCGGCCTAGGACGTCACCCTTTCAAGGTGAAGACACGGGTTCGAGTCCCGTTGGGGTCACATGATTATCATCCCCTTGAACCATGTTCGAGGGGATTTTGTTTTCCCACCTATGACAACCGATTAGCTGGCATTCACAACGTATATGCAAGTCTTGGACAGTCATGCCAGAGGTGACAGATTGTGCTGGTCGTGTCACCTCAGAAGTAGGTTTCAAGTTATTCAACGTTTCGTTTGTTGGTTACATAGTATTAACTTTCCTATCCAAAATTGAGACTACAATAGGGAAGGGAGTTGAATGTGTGAAATATGAACCGATCAGCTTATCAGTTTAAAAAATAAGAAAGTTCAATTTTGATGAACAATCAAACCACTTTTACCCCTGAACGACGCATTGCAATGCTGATCGATGGTGATAACGCCCAACATAGTTTGCTCAAGCAGATGTTTGAGGAAGCGAGCCGATATGGGGACGTTACTATTCGGCGGGCTTATGGAGACTGGACCGAGCCAAATCTAGCAAACTGGCGGCCTGTCATGCTGGCCCATGCCATTCAACCTATTCAGCAATGGCGTTATACCACTGGCAAAAACGCTACCGACAGTGCGTTAATCATTGACGCAATGGATATACTCTACTCTGGTACAGTTCAGGGATTTTGCATCGTTTCAAGTGATAGTGACTATACACGGCTTTGTACACGCATTCGCGAATCAGGCTTATTTGTGATGGGAATCGGCCGCAATAAGACACCCGAAGCTTTTATCAATGCCTGTAACATCTTTGTGTACCTCGAAAATCTTATACAATCTGCTGAGATTAAGGCACCAGCTACCGTCAAAAAAACTGCTACCATTACAAAGTCAAGTGACGCTAAAACACCAGCAGAACCAAAAACCATTGCAAAAACACCTCCTATGGCTAAGTCAGAGCCTTCCCAAAAGGATTTACTGAATTTACTTCAGCGTGCATTCGATATTGCGATACAAGATGATGAGGGCTGGGTGCATCTTGGGCCATTGGGCAGTGCGTTACAACGCATTGAGCCAAGTTTTGACAGCCGAACCTACGGCTTCAGGAGCCTGTCATTGTTGGTTAAGTCCTTATCCAAACAAGTGGAAGTCAAGGGTGCCAAAAAAACTGGCGCATCGACAATTTATGTCCGCATGAAAGATTTATCATAAAATTTGGCCATCCCTCCACCTGGACAGAATGGTCGGTTTTTGGCGACACAATGTCCATTCGGCCAAGCTCATGACCATCAGATTCATCGGTCTACTGGTGTGGGATTGCTTGCGATTAAAGGATATGGGGGCGACCTATTAAACTGGCCACCCTCCAACACGTAGATTTTCCCTGAGCGTCAGGAACCTGAGTGCTCACCGGGTGGACCATCAAGCACCCGCGGGACATACTCCACCAACTGAATTCTGCCGTCGAACGTCCGGCTCGTTACCATATCAAGAGCGACGTCAGGATACCCGTCATAAATCCGGTCGTGGCCCGTGCTGCCCGTGATCACCGGGAAGATAACCACTCGAAAACGGTCGACGAGGCCTGCCTTGAGGAGCGACCGGCACAGGCTGAGACTGCCAAGGGTAGTCATCGGGCTGTTACCTTCTTGCTTCATCTGCCGCACAGCTTCGATTGCATCCCCGCTGATCACCTGGGTATTGGGCCATGCCAACGGAGGCTGCAATGTCGAGGAGAAGACCACTTTGTTGGCCTGAGCAAGCTCGTCCAGGCTGTCTCCCTCTTCGGAAGTGCCGGCCCCTAAGCCGGACATCAGGCGATACGTGTTGCCTCCCATCAGGATCGTGTAGTTGCGCTCCGGTTGATCACCAAGCCAGCCGAGATACTCAGGGCCCTCAAGTCCCCACCAGCCGGGCCATCCTTTTGCGGCTCCATAGCCATCTAATGAGGTAATGAAGTCCACCAATAACTCCTGCATAAAATTCCTCCCTTAGTGTTTCGATTGAACGATGATCTAAATCTTTCCAGCGTGCTTCTGAGTCACCTTTTCTCTATACCTGAATGAGAAGCACGCCAGCGATAAGCAGCCAAAATGCCCATCCGATATAGCCTAAAGTGCTGATCCCACCCGCCAGTCTCCACCCCGCAGGTTCGAAAAGCCCGGTCAAAATGCCGACCGCTGAAATGATCCCCATAACAGCCAGTGATGGCCCGAACAGGGGCGTTGAAAACATCATGGAACTGATCAGGATGGTCCAGACACCGGTTAGCAGGGAACCGAGATGTTCACCGAGAGCAGTGCCCGCATACCGGTGAAAAGCAAGAAAAGCTACAGTCACTGCTTCACGAGTGGCCGGTGTCACCCTATCCGAATGGTACTGATTCGCCAGACTGGGGACGAGAAACACCCAACGGAGCGAGCCCATTGTCTGGACAAGTCCACCAATCGCGCCGACAACCGCCGCTGATGTCGCAAGATAGCGATGCTGCTCGACGAAAACGAGCTGAAAGAACAGCGCCATCGGGATAATGAGCACAGCGCTGATGGTAAAAATGTACCAAAAAACGATCAGTCGTGAACCACCCTCAGCGAACCGCCTGAGGATGTAATCCGTAGGTTCGCGCAGAATATGGGGATAGTCGAAAGTGAGCCGCAGCGAGAAAAAAGCGGTCAGGAACGTAACCGGCATCACAATGAGGAACATCCCGGCGATGCGGAAAAATATCATGAGAGAACACCCCTGCGCTGGCACATGAACTTGAGGCAGTACGGTAGAATAGCTTCATACACCACAGCAATATCCTGCGTGCTAACGCGGGTTATCGGGCGTGACCAGTGCGTAATGGAGCAAGATCGCCCCATGTTCCAAGTTTTTGCGGAATGCTTCACCGCTGTCGTCAATACCGGGCTGAGCCCAGCTCATAAAGTTTGTCTCGTCGTGTGCGGGGCAAGTGACGACTCCGTTGAATGAACTATGAATAGAAACGATAATCTTACGCATTGTTCTCCCTCCAGTTGACCGCTTGTTGACGGGTGTCATTTCACCACTTCGAACCGGAAGTGGGTTGCGCCGGGTGTCTCAATCGAACTCATCTTTCGCAGTTCGATTCCCGCCGGATCAAGGCCATCGAACAACCGGACGCCGCCGCCGAGAAATATGGGAACAAGGTGAAGCCGCATTTCATCAAGCAGCCCAGCCTTTAGATACTGCCTGATGATGTCCGCGCCGCCCCAGATGCCAACGTTCCTCTCGCCAGCAGCAGCACGGCCCAGCTCCAGCGCAGCCTCAATCCCATCCGTCACGAAGGTGTAGGTTGTACCGCCTTGCATGGGTAAGGCCTCTTTTTCTTCATGGGTCACGACGAAAACCGGCATCTTGAACGGTGGCGGGTCGCCCCATGGCTCAAAGCCGACGTCAAACATCCCCTTACCCATAACAACCGCCCCGGTCTCGGAATAGATGTCTTCCATGATCTGAACGTCCGTTACGGTCTTCTTGTCGAACATCCAGTCGTGAAGGCGATCCCCACCATCACCCATCCCGTTACCAACTCGTACATTCGGTCCGGTAATGAATCCATCCAGCGACATTGATATTTCACTGACAACTTTGCCCACGTTTTCCTCCCGCATTACTATTCCTACTCACGCTATTTTGAGGTCAAAATCTGGAATTGTGCTGCCAGGGCGAAACGCCACACTCAGCCGAACGTTGTCATGCACCATCACAGTGCAGAGCACATCTGTTACAGCTTAGGCGATGTAGAGAGATTTGTCTTGTAAAAAATCAATCAGTTGGCAGCGCGCGCAGGGAGAGTTGATCGACCGGGGTATGAACGGTATACACGCGGCTTCGAAGGTGCAGATAACCCGTTGGGTTGTACCCGGTAAAGGTCATGAAGTCTTTGTTGAAGTGGGATTGGTCGTAGTAACCGCATTGCAGCGCGATCTGCGTCCAATTGACAGGTTGCGTAGGATTAATGGAACGGAGCACATGCTCAAACCGGTAGAGGCGGGCCAGCTCTTTCGTCGATGTCCCCACCACACGCTTGAACTGCGTCGTCAGATGATTTTGACTCATGTTGGCATGATCACTCAGTCGCCGGATAGACAGGTTGCCGTGCGTCCGGTCAATCTCCGTGATGCAGTAGTCCACAAGGTTTTGTTCATAGGGTTTCTCACACAGCCGAGACCGCATCAATCGTTCGAACAGTGCCAGCCCTGCCCCTATGGTCGGCGCACAGCCCAAGCGTTCTCGCATCTCGCAGGCAAATCGACCCCAGAATGTATCCAGCGACACGACCTGATCATACAGTTCGGACATCGGCAGACGCAGAAAGGGATAGGCACCCCCTGCCTTAAAGCGCACCCCGTACAACCGCATCTCCAGTGGCCAGTCGATGGTGTGATAGTCACCCGATATGCCTGTCAACCAGCTCTCGGTGAGATGCCTGGGGCTGCCGCTGTCGTCATCATACAGGTGGAATCGACTGCCAAGGTTGATCTTTAGATCGAGGGTCGGATGCGGCAGTATGCGCTCACGCGGAAAAGGCATCGCCCCATCAAGGTAATAGAGATGATGGATGTAGTTGTCTAACGGAGGAGATGGCACACGTCGGATATAAGTCATACGCCAGTTTAATCTTACGGGCGGAACATCGGTGGATAATTCATTCTCAGCCGTAATGGCCTTCCCGGTTATGTTGTCATCCTCAACACATGCAGGCATTGACTGACCCATAACCGAATACGATAAGCCCCGCCAGTGTACATCTTGATCCATCAGAATTCCAGATACCGAAATGATCCGTTCGATCATGTTCAGCAAGCAAACGTCGAAGCGCGGTGCTGATACGATTGTTGTTTTTAGCTGATGGCTGGGGAGTCGAAGAAATCCCCAACAATGGATAACATCAACCGCGATATGGATAAAATTTCTGTTCATTGAAACACAGGAGTTAAAGCGGTGAATCAAACATCCGCACGAATTGGTGTCTTTGGCATCGGGCTGGCTGCATACTGGCCGCAGTTCGAAGGGTTAAAAGAACGATTGCAGGGTTATCAGCAGCGTGTCGAAAACAGGCTGGCCGAGATGGGCGCGACCGTCGTTTCGGCAGGTCTGGTTGATGACGCGCCGGGTGCCAGAGCAGCAGGCGATCTGTTCACCCGTGAAAATGTCGATCTGATTATTTGTTACGTCGGCACCTATTCCACTTCCTCACAGGTGCTGCCCGCCGTTCAACGCCGCCGCGCCCCGGTCCTGATCCTGAATTTGCAGCCTGTCCCGGCGCTGGATTATCTGGCGACGGATACGGCGGAATGGCTGGCCAACTGCTGCGCCTGCTGTGTGCCGGAAATTTCCAATGCGTTTGCTCGCAGCCGCATTCAGTTTAATGTCGTGTCGGGTCTGCTCTCGCCGGTGGAAGGTGCGGCCAATCGCTATCACGAAAATGCCTGGCGCGAGATCGAGGATTGGGTGCAGGCCGCCACCGTCATGCGCGCCATCAGTTACAGCCGCATCGGGTTTCTGGGGCACACCTACCCCGGTATGCTGGATATGTATTCCGACTTCACCATGCATCATGCCCAGCTTGGCACCCATATCGAAGTGCTGGAAATGGATGATCTGCACCAGCGCGTCCAGGCCGTTTCGCAGGCCGAGATCGAGGCAAAGATTAACGAAATCCAGCAGGTGTTTGATATTGCCGAAGCAGGCCGCGACAAAATCTCGATGCCGGTCACAGACGAAGCCTCGAATTGGTTTGCCAGGGTCGCCGTCGGGCTAGACAAGCTGGTCACTGACTTTGACCTGCAAGGTTTGACATATTACTATCGCGGGCTGGATAGCAATGCCAACGAAGAACTGGGCGCGTCGCTCATCGTCGGCAATTCCCTGCTCACGGCGCGCGGTATCCCTGCGGCGGGGGAAGGTGACCTGAAAACCTGCGTCGCCATGCTGATGATGGATCGGCTGAAGGCAGGCGGGTCGTATACCGAGTTTTATGCGATGGACTTCCATGACGACTTCATCCTGATGGGTCATGATGGGCCGGGACACATCGCCATCAGTGATGAGAAACCGGTGCTGCGCGGGCTGGGCCTGTTTCATGGTAAACGCGGCTATGGCGTCTCGGTCGAATTCAAAGTCAAAACCGGGCCTGTTACCATTCTGGGGCTGACGCAAACCGCAGATGGCAGGCTGAAAATGATGGCGGCAGAGGGCGAAGCAATCCCTGGCGACACCATGCAGATCGGCAACACCAACTCCCGCCTGAAATTCGGCCTGGACCCCGCCACATTCATGAATACCTGGTGCGAAGCCGGACCAACCCATCATTGCGCGCTGGGGATCGGCCACCAGTTGAGCCGGATTCGCAAGCTGGCCCGACTGCTGAATATCGAACTGAATGTTGTTGCCTGAGAGGGGTGGTCAAAAGGCGTCTCGCGTGGCGCAAGCAAACGGCTGATGCCATACAATCATGATCAAAAACACGGATCAAACTGACTATATCAACCGCCACCGTCATTATGCTATATTGAACGGACCACAGTCCGTTAAGCAAAGGCCTCGTCCATGACCGATCGAAACACCGGCAGCGACCGGCGCTATACCGGCGAAGCAGTTGATATTCTGTATAACGTCAAACGCTGTATCCACGCGGAATTTTGTGTGCATCGTGCAGCGGAGGTCTTCGACACGCAGAAGCGACCGTGGATTAATGCCAATGGTGCATCAGCAGACAAGATTGCAACCGTCATTGAACTCTGTCCATCGGGGGCGCTGCACTACGATCGCAAAGATGGTACCGGCGAAACCGTACCGTCGAAAAACGTCATCAAGTTGCGGCACAACGGCCCGCTGGAAATTCGTGGCGATCTGTCGATCCAGGACACAACGGCCACCATGCCACAGGAAACGCGCGCTTCGCTGTGTCGTTGCGGGGCATCCAACAACAAGCCCTTCTGCGACAATACACACAAACATATTGACTTTGCGCCAATAGAGCGTGATGCTTTAGCGGAACCCACCACGCAGGCCCCTGGCCCGTTGACGATCACAGCCACCTGGAACGGCCCACTCGAACTGGACGGCCCATTCGAGATTGTCAACGAAGCTGGCGCGGTCCTGTTCACAGGCAGCAGCGCGGCGCTGTGCCGGTGTGGTGGTTCCGGCAACAAACCGTTTTGTGATGGCACCCACCATCGTATTGGCTTTACAGCCGAATAGGTTAACCCAAATGGCATTCGATACTGATAACCTCGACATCAAAAACAACCCGGACGAAAACCGCTTCGAGTTGATTCTGGATGGCAAGACCGCTGTGGTTGAGTACATGATCGCGGGCAGCAACATCGTATTTACGCATACGGAAGTACCGCCCGAATTTTCCGGCATGGGCATCGGCAACAAGCTGGCGCAAGCCGCACTGGAGTATGCCAAAGCCGAAGGCTACAAGGTGCAGGCGCTCTGCCCCTTTATTGCCGCCTATGTACGCAAACACCCGGAATACCAGTCGATCACCTGGGGTTACTAAGCCACTTCGGCTAATTCGGAGCACATGACGATAGGGACATGCTCAGGCTGTTGCCGGGGCGGTCCCTGCGGTTTGCAGCGTAATGATCATGGATGTGCCAACGCCCACCTGACTATCCGCGCTGATTAGCCCTTTGTGCGCCTCGACTATCGACTTGGCAATGGCCAACCCCAGGCCGGATTCGCCTTCACTTTGATGGCGTGATTCTTCGACGCGATAGAAACGCTCGAAGATATTGGGGAGCTTATCCGGCGGGATACCAGAACCGGTGTCTTCCACGACAAGCTGCATGTTGCCGCCGTTTTGACGCGCCCGCAACACGATTTTGCCACCTGCCGGGGTATAGCGCAGCGCGTTGCTAACAAGATTCGTCAGCACCTGCACCATACGTTCCCGGTCAGCACGCATGGGCGGCAGATCAGCCGGTGCGTCAATTTCAACACGGACATCACTTTCGGCAGCCAGCGTGTCGAACGACTGCTTGACCTGCTCCAGCAGATCGCGCGGCGACAGCGACTGGTAAATCAGGCGCAGTTCACCCGCATCAGCCAGCGATAACGTCTTCAGGTCTTCAATCAGGCGTTTGAGAATGACCGCCTCCTGGTGCATGGCTTCGAAGCGTTCCGGCGTTGGCTGGAGAATACCATCGCGCAGGGCTTCGAGATAACCACTCATCACCATCAGCGGGGTACGCAGATCATGGGCGATATCCGCCGTCATCTGCTTGCGCAGCTGGTTGGCCCGGTGAATTTGGGCGCTCATGTCGTTGAACGTTTGCGCCAGTTCGCCCAGTTCGTCGCGTGACCGCACCTGCACCTGCTGGTTCAGGTCACCCTGGCGCATGGCTGCAATCGCCGTCCGCAGCTCAGACAGGGGGCGCAGGAATTGTTGTGACAGGATAATACCAATCAGCAGGGCGACAACCCCGGCACCAAGCGCACCAATCACCAGCGCCTGGTTGGTACGGTCGACATATAACTGTTCGCGCGGGTTCAGGCCCGGTGGCGGCAAAGCCAGCAACGCGGTGCCAACCTGTTCGCCGTCGACGATGACAGGGTCGCCTTCCTCAAGCTGGCGCGGTGAGAGGCGATCGCCCACCTTGAATGGCCCCACGCTGAGCACAATAACACCGTCCGCGTCGGCGAGGGTAAACAACTGGCGTTCCTCATCAGCCGGTCGCCGGTTATCCGGGACGAGCGAATCCAGACCCGCCCACGAACCACGAACCTCATAGACAGAAGCCAGTTCGCTGACAAAGGCTGTCTTGATTTGTTCCATCCGCAGACGGTCAAACTCGTTGACGGTCGTGCGGTAAGCGAACAACCCGACCAGGATCACCCCGGTCAGGCTGCTGAGCAGCAGGGTCACCACCCATTTGAAGGTGAGCGATCGGATCATGCGGTTGTTCCGTCCGCCTCCGGGTTAAACCGATAACCAACACCATAAACGGTCTGAATATACTGGGGTTCATCGGGCGAACCAGCTTCGACTTTGGCACGCAGGTTGCGCACGTGCGTATCGACTGTGCGCTCCACGTTTTCAAAGGCGTTGCCTTTCAACCGTTCCAGCAGGTCCGCGCGAGAAAACACCTGCCCCGGTGCCGCCATCAGCACGGCCATCAGATCAAACTCCGACGGTGTCAGCTGAACTTTGCGCGCGCCGATCATCACCATGCGGGTACTGCGATCCAGTGAAACCATGCCAACACGCAGCACTTCATTCGACGGGGTATCCTGATACGCCCGCCGCAGCAGCGCACGGATGCGGGCGACCAGCTCCGCCATACCAAATGGCTTCGTTACATAGTCATCCGCGCCGAGTTCCAGGCCGATCACCTTATCCGTTTCCTCGATTTTAGCCGTCAGCATGATCACCGGCGTGTTCCGTTCTTTGCGGAAGTGCCGCATGAATTCATAACCATCCATCTCTGGCATCATGATATCCAGCAGCACCAGATCAGGTTTTTCATAGCGCGCCACATAGAGTGCCTCGCGCCCGTCTCTGGCAGTCACCACGCGAAAGTCGTACTCGGTCAGATAATCCTTCAGCAGCCGGGTGACGCTGGGCTTATCATCCACCACCAGAATTGTTTTTGTCATCGGAAAGCCTCACTTTCCAGCTTGTGTTCTACTTTATGATAGAACAAAATCCACAAAATCGTGATTTACTCAATCACAGGCAGCGCCGCGCACGCACGATCCGCCGTCACGTAATCCCCGCTGACCCAGCCGGTTTCATCCTCATACGTCACCTGCCACCAGCCATCCGCGTTCTGCCCGATGGCTGTCACCGTTGTATAAGCCGGGATCGTCGCCAGCCAATTTTCGTCCTCGCCGGGGCCGGTGCGGAAGTTCAGGTTAAAGTTGACCACCACCTCACAGGTCGCGACGGCAGCTTCGGTTTCCGGTGCAGCCACCGTGTCCACAACCGGTGTCGCCGTGGGTGCCATGTCGAACATGAACGGCGTCGGCGTCGGCAGCATGTTGGTGTTGCTGAGCGTCACCGACTCAACCGTCGCCAGCTGCGATGTTGGCTCGATGGGAGGCGATGCTGCCTCATTCTCAGCCTCCGGCGTTACCGGATCCGGCAGCGCAGGTGCGGGCATGGATTCGCCATCAGACGAGCCGGATGTATCCGCATCAGCAGCCGCATTGGGTGGCACGGTAAAGCCCTCTGGCGGTCCTCCATTGCCGCCGTTGCCCTGCCGCCCCGCCCCGGTCGTCATGGTGCCGCCGAACAAGCCATTGAGGATCATGGGGGGAAGATCGCCATTGACCGCACCAGCAGCGACCGTTGCCGCGTCGCCACCCATACGGTCGAGCATCTGCGCTGGCAGTGTCCCGGCTTCAATCTGTGCTTCAAGGGCTTGCGTCACAGCAGCCGTCACGGCGTCCAGATTACCGCCATTGGCTGCTACCAGCTCCGCCAGGGTGGTCCCGCCATCCAACTGGCTCAACAATTCATCACTGGCAAGCCCGGTTTCGGCGGCCACCGCCGCCAGTAACGGCAAATCTGTACTCGCCTCGGTGTTCTGGGTTGGCGCATCGGCAGCCACATTTGCCGCCTGCGGGTTATTGAATCCGGCTGGCCGCAGCGTTCCTTCCGATGAATCAGCAGCGAAGCCCGCCGGTGTATCCGAAGCGCTGACCTGTGTTCCGCCGGGAATCTGCGCGAGCAGCAGCGGGGTTGAAAACAGGCTGACGATCAGCAGCACGCTGATGCCTAGCCCCAGTGTTCCGTAAGATTCGCCTAGATGACGCTCTGGCGCTCGATAATCCCGTACCATAATCACGCCACTGATTAGCAGCACGATCACGGCATTGAGCAGGATGGCAGCGCTCATCAGCGGTTGTGAAGCAGCGCTGGTCAGGTCAAGCGCGAAGGTCGCCGTCGGCACCAGTACGGCCAGCACTGCCAGCACCATACCGAACAGGTTCGGGCGAGAATGCCCGCGAAGCGTCTGGAACAACGCGTAGATCGTGTAGGGGAGCGCCAGGAATGCCCCGGCAATCAGCCAATCAGTCATTATCCATTACCTTTCTTACCGCGCTATTCGTAGCGCAGCGCATCTATCGGATTCAAGCGGGACGCACGACGAGCCGGATACACCCCAAAAAACATGCCAATACTGGCGGATATACCAAATGCCAGTACCACGCTTGGGATCGACACCGAAGCGCTGAAATCGGGTATCAGCGAGCTGGCGAGTGTGGCCACCAGCACGGCAATCGACACCCCGATCAACCCGCCAGCCAGTGTAATAACAACGGCTTCCGTCAGAAATTGCAGGACAATATCCCAGCCTTGCGCCCCAACCGCTTTACGCAGGCCAATCTCGCGCGTGCGCTCATTGATATTCACGAGCATGATGTTCATGACGCCGATGCCACCCACCAGCAGCGAGATGCCAGCGACGATGCCCAGAAATACGGTGATTGTTTCGACTGTACTGGTCAGAGTCTCGGCAATCACGGACGCGCTGAACACACGGAAATCATCTTCTTCGCCATCCTCTATACCGCGTTCCTCGCGCAGCACCCGTTCCACCTGCTCCATGGCGACGTCAATCTGTGAACTGTCCTGGGCCAGCACCAGAATCGTATTGACCGGTCGGTCTCCGTTGGTGGTGCGTTCGCCGTTCAACCGAAGCTGAGCTGTGGTCAGCGGTACCACCACCAGGTCATCATTCTGTCCGCCGGTGTCATCCAGCACGCCAATCACCTCAAACAGTACGCGGCCAATGCGGATGTACTTGCCAACCGGGTCCGCCGTGTCAAACAGGTTTTCAACGGTCTCGACGCCGATGAGGGCGACCTGGGCGTAATTGTCCATATCCGCATCTGTAAAGAAGCGCCCACTGGTGACTTCGCGGCCCTGAATCGCCAGATAGTCCGTCGTCACCCCCTGGACATCCACGCTGAATTCGTTGCCACTGTACACCACCGCATAGCTCGCGCTGGTTTGCGGCATCACCATGCTGGCAGCGGGCACACGGCTGGGGTCGGCGATCGCTTCCGCAGTGGACAGCGACAAAGCTTCCGTCCGGCTCCAGGGGCCGCGAATAGCCGATGCCCGGATAAGCTGTGCCCCCAGACTGTCGAACTGGCTGCGAATATAAGTCTGAACACCCTGCCCCAGCGACAACAGAATGACGACAGCGGCCACACCGATGATGATCCCCAGCATGGTGAGGATGGTGCGCAGTTTGTTGGCAAACAGACTGATCAACGCAATACGTAAGTTTTCAAGGATCATTACTCGTACCTCAGCGCGTCAATGGGTCGCATACTGGCGGCGCGGTTGGCCGGGTACAGACCAAAGAAAATGCCGATCATGCTGCTGACACCCGTTGCCAGCAGCACAACGTCCGGCGTCATGAGCAGTTGAATGTCCTGCACCAGCTGCCCGCCGACCTGCATCACCAGCCAACCAACGCCGATACCCACCAACCCGCCACCCAGCGACAGCAGCACACTTTCGATCAGAAACTGCGCCATAATGTCCAGCCAGCGCGCGCCTACCGCCTTGCGCAAGCCGATCTCGCGGGTGCGTTCCGAAACCGACACCAGCATGATATTCATGACGCCGATACCACCGACCAACAGGGAGATTCCGGCGATAGCGCTCAGGAACAGGGTGAGCAAGCTGGTCGTCTGGGTGATGGATTCCAGCACATCGATCCGGTTGCTCACGGAAAAGTCAGCGTCATCCGGGTTGCTGATGTCATGCGCCGTCATGAGGTAGGACTCGATGGCAGCAGTCGCGGTTTCGATCTGGTCACGGTCGGTCACCAGCACCTGAATCTGGCTGACTTCATAGCCACCCGAAGCCACCCGCGCATTATCCAGCCGCGTCTGGGCGGTCGTAATCGGGACAAAGGCAACTTCGTTCGGGTCCTGGAAGCCGGTCGCGTCCTGCGTCTCCATGACGCCAACCACTGTAAAGGTACGCCCGCCGACCTGCACCGGCAGGCCAATCGGGTCATAGTCCGCACTGCCAAACAGGTCTTCCACCGTGGTCGAACCCAGCACCACCACGTAGGCATTGTTGTCGATGTCTGCCTGCGTGATGAAAGCCGAACCCGCCTGTGGCAGCCAGCCATTGACCTCGCTGTAGTTGGCCGTGACACCCGATGTCTGCACGTTAACGCTTGTCCCGCCAGCCGCCACCGTCGCCTGCACCTGATAGGACGCCGCCGCTTCAATGATCGACGTCGGGTCAAGGGTGGCAATCGCGCTCACATCGTCGGTGGTTAGCGGTTGAATGACCTGGATAATGCCGCTGCTGGGCCGCCGCGAAGAAATCGTCAGCAGATTCGCGCCCAGGCCTTCAAACTGCTCGGCGACATAACGCTCCACGCCACGCCCCAGACTCATGATACTGATCACCGCCGCCACCCCGATCACGACACCAAGCACCGTCAGGATGGCCCGTAGCCGGTTGAGGGTCAGGCTGTTGACGGCGATGCGGAATGCCTCTGCGATATTCACATGGCCTCCTAGTTGTATTCCTCGGCTTTACCGCCGTAGTACGCTTCCTTGAAAATGCCTTCCAGTTCTTCGGCTTCGGATGGGCGCTCGGCTTCACCGGCCACCAGCGGTTCCGCCACCTGCCGGTCTGCCACCACATTGCCATCACGGATCATGATGACCCGGTTGGTGTGCCGCGCGATCCAGGGATCATGCGTCACAAAAATGGTGGTGATGTTCTGTTCGCGGTTCAGCCGCTGGAAAATCTGCATGACCTCCGTGCCGCTGCGCGAATCCAGATTGCCGGTAGGTTCATCCGCCAGGATGATGGCCGGTTCGCCGACGAGTGCTCTGGCAATCGCCACGCGCTGCTGCTGGCCGCCGGATAGTTCGCTGGGCAGATGATCCAGGCGCGCTTCCAGCCCCACAGCCGTCAAAGCCGCCGTCGCCCGTGCCCGACGATCTGCCGCGCCGTTGTAGATGAGCGGCAGTTCAACCTGGCGCATTGCTGTTGTCCGCTTCAGCAGGTTAAAACTCTGAAAGACGAAGCCAATCTTGCGATTTCGCACGCGGGCAAGTTCCCGTTCATTCAAGCGGGAGACATCCTCGCCATCCAGGTAATACTCGCCGCTGGTGGGCTGGTCCAGCGCGCCAAGAATGTTCATCAACGTGCTTTTACCAGAACCGGATGGCCCCATGATCGAGACGAACTCGCCATGTTTGATTTCCAGGCTGATGCCTTTCAGCACATTCAGCTTGACCTCGCCCATCTGGTAGGTCTTGGTGATATCGCGGATATTGATGACGGCGTATTGATCGTGCATAGCTGCCGAGCCTTTTCCGTTCGCCGGATGAGCCTTATCAGTCATATCGAATACTCCCTAAAACCCACCCGCAGGCCGGCCACCACCGCCGCCGGGGCCACCACCAGTTCCCGGAATACCGGGGATACCCAGCCCGCCGGGCGTGTCGGCGTCGGCTTCACCATCATCCAGAATGACAATGGTCTGACCAACGCTCAGACCGTCAATAATCTGGCTTTGTTCCAGCGTGCGCAGACCCAGCGTAACCGGCACGGTCTGATACGTCCCCGGCGCAGTCTGTACGGTGACGACTGTGCGCTGGGTGGCTGCATCGGTCTGGATGAAGCGGTTCGGCACCGTGATGACATCGTCCACCTGTTCCAGAACCACGCTGGCAACGGCGCTCATGCCCGGACGCAGCGCAACCTCAGCCGGATCAAGCGTGACTTCGGTGGTGTAGGTCACCAGTTCACCACTCACCGTCGGCGACAGATCAATGCGGGTGATCTGCCCGGTAACAACCGTGTCGTCGAATGCCTGAACATCCAGTTCGACCTGCTGGCCCAGCGCCAGTTCAACGATGTCGGTTTCGTCAATGCTCAGGCTGACGGTGTACTGGCTCAGGTCAATCAGGGTGAAGGCATCTTCGTCGGTCGGTGGCAGCGACCCAGCGGTCACATTTTCTGCCGCAACCAGCCCGTCAAACGGCGCGATCAGCACCGCCGATTCCAGTTGGCGCCGGGCGTTATCCAGGTCCATCTGCGCTGTTTCCAGATCAATGGTGGCACGGCGCAAATCCGCTTCGGACGGCCCGTTGAGCAAGGTTTCCAAAGATGCTTCGGCGCTTTCGAGCTGGGCATTGGCCGACGCCAGCGAACTGCCATCCGGTCCTTCGGTCAGCGTGTCTTCAAATTCGGATTGTGCCTGCTGAACACTGAGTTCCTGCTGCTCGACCCCGGCGTTGGTCGACAATTCCTGAGCATAGGCGTTATCGCCGCGAAATTCCGGGTTCGGGGCCAGTCGCACATCGCGGTTGATCTGCGACTGCCACAGCTGGTTTTTCGCCAGTTCGGTTTCCAGCCGGGCGATTTCAATATCGGCAGCACTCGGCCCCATCAATGACGCTGAACTGAGCGATGCCTGCGCGGCCTCGACCGATGCTTCCGCCTGCGCGATCTCAATCTCAGTGGGTTCGGCCACCAGTTCGTCATAGGCTGCCTGTGCTTCTGCCAGGGCGATTTCGGCGGTGCGAATTTGCGCTTCGAGGTCAGTCGTATCCAGCCGCGCCAGCACGTCACCTGCCGACACAAAATCGCCGGTGCTTACCAGCACGTCCAGCACCGGGGCCGATGTCTCGAACGCCAGCACTTTTTCATCCGCCGGCAGCAGCGACCCAGCCGCACTTAACGTCACCGCCAGATCGCCGGTACTGACGGTCATCAGCTCGGCAGGCACCAGCGTTTCCGCCTGCGCCTGGGCTGCCATTTGCGTACCCGCAACGGACATGCCGCCAAAGCCGACTAATGCAACGGTCCCAACGATAGCGCCGATGCGCAGCAGGGTTCTGACACCAGATTGCGTGATGCGGGCGGACAAGCGCCAGATCACCACACTGGCAGCGATCACGATTACCACGCCAACCATAATAATCGGGAGTAATTGTTCATTCAGCATGATGGCGACCTACCCTTCCACTTCGACAACCGCCTGCGCGGTCATACCAACACGAATACGCGGGTCCGTCGTTCTCAACAAAAAGCGCGTATCGTAATTCACGATGTTGTCCTCGACCGTACTCAGCCATGAAATCTGCTCCACAGTGGCGTCGATGCTCAGATCGGGCAGCGCATCCAGCGTGATCGTCGCGGGCATCCCGGCACTCAGGTCATCCACATCCACCTCATGTACCAGCGCCGACAACCAGAACTGCGACACATCCGAAATCTCGATCACAATTATCCCGGCGCTCACACTGTCGCCCGGTTCGACATTCACCGCTGTGACCACACCCGAAATTGGCGCGTAGACGCGTGTACGGCGGAGCGCGGTCTCGGCACTGGCAACCTGCGCTTCGGCCCGCTGCACGGCGATCTCGGCGCTGGTCACTTCGGCCTCGGTTGGCTCGGCCAGCAGTGCTTCCTTCTGAAGCTGTGCCTGCCGGATACGCACCCCTGCCGACCACAAACCGGAGGTGTCCGGGTTCTGGGCTTCTTCCAGTTGCAGACGGGCAATCTCCAGGTTGAACGAGGCCGCCCCCACCGCCGCATCTTGCAGCGCGATCTCTTCTTCGGTGCCGTTCATATTGGCCCGTACCGCCGCTGCGGTTTCGTAGGTGTTCAACGCCTGCTGATACCGCACTTCAGCCGAATCGACAGCCGAGGAGTTATCCGCTGCCGCGCTGTAAGCCGCCTGTGCGCTGGCGATATTGGCGTCCGCAACGCGAAGTTCGCTGTCGGTGGGCGGCTCATAAATTTCATCGAGATTGATGCGGGCACGTTCCAGGCTGAGCTGTGCCTGATCGTAGGCGATCTGCGCGTCGGTGCCGTGCAGCCATGCCAGCAGATCACCTTCGCTGACTGTCTGCCCGGTTTCGACCGCAATTTCGGCCACATCGCCTGCTGTCAGAAAACTGACCCCGGCCACCTCATTGGCTTCGATGGTGCCCAGCGCCGAGATCGTCACGCTTGATGGGGTATTCTCGTTGGGGATAACAATCGTCTGTGCGAAGTCACCCGGCGGGGTATCGCCATCCTGCATAGCCGCAAACGTCTGTCGATTCGGCGCGGTCGGCAGGCTGGATGTCGCCGGCACCTCGGTAGCCTGACTGCTGTTCACAAGCCCCACCGCTGCCGGTGTCGCCACAGTGACCAGTGCCAGCAGCAACAGCACATATTTCACGGGCATAGATTCCGCCTCCACAATGCTTGTTCAAACCATGCCGCATTATCGGCAAAAACTATGCAGAACTCGTCGAGTAAATATGCAGTTTTTGTGCAGGAAAAATGAGAATTTTCTCAGACATGGGTCGAACCATCAGGCTGAAGCCGGAACAAGAAGCTGCTATGCGCAGGTCCGCCAATGATGACAGGCCGGATCAGGCGAATTTCGGGCCGACATCCACCGCCTGACCCAAGCAGCAATGGCTACAATTTGGTAGTATTAAGGTGGGCAATCTCATTGCATTTTCATCGGTCAGCCTCCATTGATCAGTTTTGTCGTTGGTAATGACAGGTTTTTAAATGAACTTTGAACGTGAGTTTCACGGTCCAAACAGCGGTTATGTGCTGGAACTTTACGAGCGCTACCGCAGCGACCCACAATCCGTTGATGAAGCAACACGCAGCTTTTTCAAACACTGGTCACCCCCCGTCGACGGCATGGCACCCGCTGCCGCAGTCGGAACAGCCAGCTTTGACAAGATCGTCGGCGCGGTCAATCTGGCGCAGTCGATTCGCGGCTATGGGCATCTGGCGGCCAAGCTAGACCCCTTAGGCACCCGCCCGACAGGTGATCCGGCGCTTGATCCACAGTCGCACGGCATCACCGACGATGACCTGCGCGGGCTGCCTGCCAGTCTGGTCGGCGGTCCAATCGCCGCAACCGCCAGCAGCGCCTATGAAGCGATCCAGATGCTGCGTGAGGTTTATTCCAACCACATCGGTTTTGACAACGACCATATCCGTATCCCCGAGGAACGGGAGTGGCTGCGCGAAGCCGCCGAATCACGCCGTTTCCGGGTCGAAAATAACGACGATTTCGCCAGAGCGCTGCTGGAACGGTTGACTCAGGTCGAGGCGTTTGAGCATTTTTTGCAGGACGCCTTCCCGACCAAATACCGCTTCTCCATCGAGGGGCTGGATATGATGGTGCCGATGCTGGACGAAGTCATCGACGCCGCCAGCCAGTCCGGCATGTCGAATGTGCTGTTCGGTATGGCGCATCGGGGCAGGCTCAACCTGATGGCGCACAACATGAAAAAACCCTACGAACAAATTTTGGCCGAATTCCGCGATCCATTGAAGATTCAGGAAATGCAGAACGCCATCGGCTGGACGGTGGGCGACGTCAAGTATCATGAGGGCAGCGAACGCGCCATCAAAAGCGGTAATGCCCACGAACTGACTATCACGATGCCCCCCAACCCCAGCCATCTCGAAATGGTCAACCCGGTGGTGATGGGCATGGCCCGGGCTGCCGGAACGAATGTAAGCCATGCCGGCGCAGCGGAGTTCGACCCGAACCTGACCATGCAGCTTCTCATTCATGGTGACGCAGCCTTCCCCGGTCAGGGCATCGTCGCAGAGACATTCAATCTGTCGCAGATACCCGGTTACTGGACCGGCGGGACGATTCATATCATCGCCAACAACCGCATCGGCTTCACCACCCTGCCGGAAGACGGACGCAGCACGCTGTACGCCAGCGATCTGGCGAAGGGCTTTAAGGTGCCGATTATTCATGTCAATGCGGACGACCCGGAAGCCTGCATCGAAGTCACCCGCATGGCCTATGCCTACCAGCAGGAGTTTGAGAAGGACATTCTCATCGACCTGATTGGCTACCGGCGCTACGGCCATAACGAACTGGATGAACCCGCTTTTACGCAGCCGGTGCTGTACCAGGCGGTCCGCGAGCACCCGACGGTGCGGCAGCAGTGGGCGGATATTCTCATCCAGCGCGGCTTGACAGATGAGGAATCCGTCGCCGCCTTATCGAAGCAGTTCACCGAGAATCTTAAGCAGATTAATGATGCCCTGCCGGAAGCATTCGAGGAACGCGCCGAGGAACTGGTCGACCCACAACCTCCTCCGCCGGAACCTGGTGAAGCACGACGCATCAAAACTGCCGTGCCCGAAGACCGGCTGCAAGCGATCAACAGTGCGCTGGCGACCCTGCCTGAAAACTTCAAGTTTTATTCCAACCGGCTGGAGCGTTCGATTCGGGGCCGCCGTGACGTGCTGGACAAACCGGACGAAGCCGCCGTCGATTGGGCCGGTGCCGAAGAACTGGCCTTCGCCACCATTCTGGAAGATGGCATCGCCATTCGCCTGACCGGGCAGGATACCGAACGCGGCACGTTCAATCACCGCCATGCCGTGCTGCACAATGCCGAAACAGGCGAAACGTTCGTACCCCTGCAACAACTCGAACAGGCACAGGCCACGTTCGAGGTTTACAACAGTCCATTGTCCGAACTGGGGGTGCTGGGCTTTGAGTATGGTTACAGCATTCAGGCACCGAACCGGCTGGTCATCTGGGAAGCGCAGTATGGCGACTTCATCAACGGCGCACAAGGTATTGTCGATGAATATCTGGTCTCGGCGCGTGAGAAATGGGGCCAGACCCCATCGCTGGTGCTGCTGCTGCCGCATGGCTGGGAGGGCGCCGGGCCGGATCATTCCAGCGGGCGGCTGGAACGTTTCTTGCAGCTTGCGGCCAATACCAACATGCGTGTCGCCAATCCGACCACTGCCGCGCAGTATTTCCACTTGCTGCGCCGTCAGGCTCATCTGCTGCAAACGGACCCGCTGCCCCTGGTCATCATGACACCCAAGGGCCTGCTGCGTAATCCGGTCAGTAATTCGCCAGCGCGTGACCTGATGGACGGCAAATGGCAGCCCGTCATCGACGACCCGGATGCCGACCCGGACAAAATCACCCGGTTGGTGCTGTGCAGCGGCAAGTTCTATTTTGACCTGGTGAACAGCGAATATCGCCAACAATACGAGCAGGTCGCGCTGGTGCGGGTGGAACAGCTATATCCGTTCCCCATACCGGACCTGCAAGCGGTTGTCGAGCGCTACCCCAACATCCAGCAAATTGTGTGGGCACAGGAAGAACCGAAAAATATGGGCGCATGGGACTACATCGGGTTCCGGCTGAACCGGCTGGTCGAGGGCAAGCTGCCGGTCGATTACGTCGGGCGCCGCCGCAGCCCCAGCCCGGCAGAGGGGTCATCCACCGCCCACAAAACCAACCACGCCATGATCGTGGAATATGCCTTTAATTGGGAATTTGAACAGTAATCGCAAATCTGGAGGCCTTCTATGTCTGTTGAAATTGTCGTACCAGACCTGGGCGAAGCGGGAACCGAAGCCACTGTGGGCCGCTGGCTCAAGGAAGTTGGCGCGGCTATAAAATCCGGCGAGGCAGTCGTTGTCCTGGAAACGGACAAGGTGGATGTGGAAGTATCCGCCGAAGCTGACGGCGTGCTGGAGCGAATCGAGCGTGATGCGGGCGAGGATGTTCAGATTGGCGATGTCCTGGGCGTGATCGAAGGCGAAGCCGGAGCCGCACCGTCACCACAAAAAGAGAAACCAGCACCCGCCGAGCAGCCAGCCGAGCAGGCCGCACCAGCCCGCGAAGCCAAGCCTGCCCCCGCTGCCGAAAAATCAGACGAGGGCAAAATCACGCCGGTTGCTAAACGCATGGCGCAGGAACGCAACATCGACATTGCCCAGGTGCAGGGCAGCGGCCCCCAGGGACGTGTCACCCGCGAAGATGTGGAACGCCACATCAGCCAGCACGAAAAATCTGCGGATGGCAAACAGTCCCCGGCCCGGCAGGAACCTGCAAAACCGGCCCCGGCCAGCCAACCCAGAGAACTCGAAGCGGGCGAAGAACGAGTCAAGATGTCGCGACGGCGGCGCACCATTGCCCGGCGGCTGGTGGAAGCCCAGCAGACCGCAGCCATGCTGACGACCTTCAATGACGTCGATATGACAGCGGTCATGGAGCTGCGCAAACGTCGCAAGGAATCCTTCCGTGAGCGTCACGGTGTCAGCCTGGGATTGTCTTCGTTCTTCGTCAAGGCGGCAGTCGGCGCGCTCAAACAACAGCCGCTGCTGAATGCCGAGATCGACGGCGACGACATCATCCTGAAGCACTATTACGACATCGGCGTCGCCATCGGCGCGGAGGAGGGACTGGTCGTGCCCGTGCTGCGCCATGCCGACCGTATGTCGTTTGCAGAGATCGAATCGAGCATCAAGCGCTTCGCCAAGCAGTCTGACGACGGCACCCTGTCGCTCGATGACCTGCGCGGCGGCACCTTCACCATCACCAACGGCGGCATCTTTGGATCACTGCTCAGCACGCCGATCCTCAACCCGCCGCAGGTCGCTATTCTGGGCCTGCACCGCATCGAGGATCGCCCGGCAGCGGTCAATGGCGAGGTCGTCGTACGCCCGATGATGTATATGGCGCTCAGCTACGATCACCGCATTGTTGATGGGCGCGAGGCGGTGCAATTTCTGGTGCGCGTCAAACAACTGATCGAAGACCCGGAAATTCTGCTGATCGAAGGCTGACGATCTCTCCCGATTCAGCACACATCGACAACTTATCCAGAGCGTTGAAGCGGTATAACGCTCTGGATGTTGCTTTGTCGCCCCGCTCAGATGCGTTCAATACACTCAATGCGGTTGCCGTCGGGGTCGAGCGCATACATCGACTGCCCGTAGGACGACGGCTTTGGCCCGTCGATCTGTACGCCTTCACCGCGAAGTGTTTCAGCCAGCTGGTCGATGTCGGTCACCCAGAAAGCGATATGCTCCACATTCCGGTTCTCTGTCGGGGCGGTTGACGGCGGCACCGATGGCAGCAGGGTGATGCCCATGCCCTGATGCGTGACAATCAATGGGCGATCACCACCGAATGTCTCGCGTGACCGGACCGTCATCCCCAGCAGATCACAGTAAAAATGCTCCGCAGCCTGCATGTCCGTTACTTGCAACAGCAGATGTGACAGCCCTTCAACATGTTGTGTCATTGAGTCACCTCTCTATCCAGCCTTTTTAATGGATGCCGCACGGTTAGCCCCAGTCCTCGACGCCGGCAGCCGACTCGATAAACGCCGCCATCAGTTTGATGTTCTGCACGAAGTCTTCAATGCGGATATTTTCGTTGGGTTGGTGAATGCGCGAGTCGATGTACCCTACCCCGGTTCCCATGACCGGCACACCAAATGGTTTGGTAATGTAACCCATCGGGCTGATGCCGCGCATGGATGGAAATACCGCCGGGGTCGGGTCGTAAATGCCAGCCGCCGTTTCCGCCAGACAGCGTGCCAGCCCGGCAGTTGGGGGTGTCCCCGCTGGCGGCAGGGTCGCCTCGACGGTAATTTTCACATCGCCAAAACCCTGATCAATCAGATAATCACGCAGCAGAGTCAGCAGATCATCCGGGTCCTGATCCGGCACCAGGAAAAACCCGAGGCGCGCATTGGCCCGGTGCGGCAGAATGATGCCGACGCCTTCCGCCTGATGCCCGCCCCCCATACCGATGATGCTGGCATAAGGCGCGACGTATTGTTGTTCCAGCACACTCAGCCGGTTTTCGGGCACGTTCTCCGGCCAGTCCGCAATCCGCAGCTTGTTGCGCAGTTGCTCCAGATCAACTGGCAGGCTGGCGAGTAAATCACGCATGTCAGCCGTAACCGGTTGAACGGCATCATAAAAGTGGGGGATACGCACGCGGCCCTGCTCATCCTGTATCGTATTGAGTGCCCACACCAGCCGCCAGATAGCATTCGGGAACGAACCAGCATACGAACCATGAATCGACTCAGCGGCAGTCGTCACTTCGAGGTCCACATACAGAATGCCATGCGCACCGAGGAAAATTTCAAGCCGGTCGCTGGCATCCTTGCCCCCTGCCTCCCAGATCCAGCCATCAGCCTGAAGGATGTCCGTATGGTGGTTGATAAATTTGCCCAGCGTCGGGCTGCCGATTTCCTCCTCAGCATCCTGAAAAAAGAGGATGTTCATGGGCAGCTCACCCCGCACGGCTTTGTAGGCCTCGACGGCGCTCAGGCGGGCGACGATATTGCCTTTGTTGTCACACGCCCCCCGGCCAATCAGCCGGTTGTCGCGGCGGGTCAGTTCAAACGGCGGCGTTTCCCATGCGGACAGCGGCCCTATTGGATAGGTATCGAAGTGGTTGTAGAATGCCAGCGTATGATCGCCGGTGCCGGGCATGTGCGTCACGACATACGGCGTGCCTTCATACGGGATTATGCGGGGGTCGCCGCCAATCGCCTCGAACATGGACGCGACCCGCTCTGCCCCTTCCTCAAACCCGCGCCGTTCCGCAGCCAGCGTTTCAAAACTGCACAAAAACGCCAAACGTTGGACATATTCTTCAAAATGGCGGTCGATATATTCAGCAATATCTTCCATAGCGACTTCTCCTCCTGCCGACCATCATAGATTCATCGATGGATACGCAACCGTTGCGTCTGTCATCGATCTGCAATTTCTTGACAAATCGTCAACGATATACGTAGGATATATTATCGATTGTTGATTATCGATTATCGACGATACCATGACATCAGAATACTGACAAAAAACGGACCCTGTTTTTTTAGCCTGTTTCGACAATAGACCTAAGGTAAATCGAATGACAGCAGCAGATCAAAAAGGACTATCCCGCCAGTCAGGTTATGTCGTTGCCGAAAACGTGCGAAAAACATTCACCAAGGCAGCCGGAGACGATCTTATTCAGGTCAACGCCCTGGACAATCTGAATTTTGAGATCGACGAAGGTGAATTTATTACGATTGTCGGGCCCAGCGGCTGCGGCAAGACCACCCTGCTGCGCATCATCGCCGGGCTGGCCCAGACCACCAGCGGGCGCATCCTCATCAATGGCAAGGCCATTACCAAACCCAGCCCGGAGCGTGCCATCGTCTTTCAGGATTTTCTGCTGCTGCCCTGGCGCACCTGCGTCGATAACGTCGCCTTCGGGCTAGAGCTTCAGGGGGTATCGAAAGCAGAACGGTTGGCAAAAGCCGAGGCCGCGCTGGGGCTGGTCGGGCTGGAAGGATGGGGCCGCTATTACCCCGATGAACTGTCGGGCGGCATGCAGCAGCGTGTCGGCATTGCACGGGCGCTGGCCGTCGACCCCGACATCCTGCTGATGGATGAGCCGTTTGGTTCGCTGGATGCCATCTCCCGGTCGCAGATGCAGCACGAACTGCTGCGCATCTTCATGAAAGCAGGCGACCAGAAAACCGTCATCTTCATCACCCACAGCATTGACGAAGCCCTGCTGCTGGCAGACCGTGTGTTCGTCATGGCCGAAGGGGGCCGCATGATTGATGACATCCGGCTCAATTTTGAACGGCCCCGGTCACAGGCTGAGCTGCTGCTGAACAACGAATATATCGAAATCAAACGCCATCTGCTGGATGTGCTGCAAGGTGGTTACATGACCACCCCCTTTGCCGAATAAACAGCATGGTCCGTATCACACGGCGTCAAGTAACCCAGACTAAAAAATTCCTGACCGGAAAAGGAGGAAGCATGGCAGCCAGCGCAAGCGCATCGCGCAGCGAAGTCAAAAAACAACCACCCCGTCGCGGTATCCGCCGGGAGCGTATTATCCAGGCCGTTGCCATTATTGTGGTGCTGATCGCATGGGAACTCGCAGGGCGGCAGTTGGGTGTGTTTATTCTCGCGCCGCCATCATCACTGGTAGCAGCATTCTCGGAGATGATGGGAACCGGTGAATTACAGAAAGCCCTGATGGACAGCAGCGTCGGGTTGGTGCTGGGGTTTGGTTTTGCCGCATTTTTCGGCGTCGCCATCGGCTTTCTGATGGGCACCTATCGCTCTGTCGCCACCATAATGGACCCGTTTGTCTCGGCGCTTTATGTGGTGCCGATTGCCGCGCTCGTCCCGCTGATCATCGTCTGGACGGGTATCGGCCTGACACCGCGCGTGCTGACCGTCACCCTGTTCGCCGTCTTTGAAATCCTGATTGCGACCTATACCGGGGTGCGCGGGGTCAACCAGCGCCTGATTGACATGGCCCGGTCGTTCGGGGCGAACCAGCGCCAGCTCTTTCGCCACGTGGTTTTCTTTGGCGCGCTGCCCGTCATCTTCGCCGGTTTACGCATCGGCGCAGGTCGGGCGATTAAGGGCATGGTGATCGCGGAACTGCTGTTTGCGGTTACGGGCCTCGGCGGCCTGGTGCTGACGCATTCCCACTATTATCGCACCGACAAGGTGCTTGTCGTCGTCGTCGTCATCTCGCTTTTGGGGGTGATCTTTGTCTCGTTGGTCCAGCTAGCCGAAAGGAAACTCGCGCCATGGTGGCATGACTAATCCAGAAGTACCGCAAGCACCTGTCTAACGGGCTGGCATAGCTGCCAGATCAGGGCATCGTCGTAAGGAGGAAAGAGGATATGAGGAGCAAGCCGTAATGAAACGCCGAGCAAGCAGCAAATTACTTATCGTATGTGCAGTGGTCACCGTTCTGTGGAGTGTCGCCTTTGGCAGCATCACCAGCGCCCAGGATGACCCAATCCCCCTGGTTATCGCCTATGGGTCGGATATTGACCCGGCAGATGTGGCCGACCTGGTCGCACTCGATTATCTGGAAGAAATGGGCTACAGCATCGAAGTCATCGAGATGACCGCCGACTCGAACGCAGTTGCCGGCATGATCAGCGGGCAGATCAATATTGGCTCCATCGGCCTGCCAGACGCGATCAAAGCCTATCATATCGGTGTGCCGCTGAAGGTGATTATGCCGTCGAACATGGTTGGTGAGTTCGTGCTCATCGGGCAGCCGGGTATCGCTACGGTGGAAGATATGGTCGGCAAGCGTGTCGCCTATCATGGGCCGGGGTCCGGCACCGAAATTCTGCCACGTATGCTGGTGCGCCAGACCGAAGGCGTGACCGAAGACGACATGGAATGGATTATCCTGCCAGAATCGCCCAACCGCGCCGCCGCCATGCAGGCCGAACGCATTGACGTCACCGCGCTGGAATTCGCCGACGTGCTGACCCTGCGGGAAGATGGCCGCGATTATGGCATCATCGGCAGCATGAGCGATATTGCGCCGGAAGCCATTTATACCTCGTGGGTGGTGATGGACAGCTATGCCGAAGCCAACCCGGAAATCCTGAATGATCTGGCGGTTGCGCTCGCCAAGGGGTATGCCGAGGTCGCTGCCGACAAAGACGTCTGGATGGCAAAGGCGCTTGAAGTGATCCCCGTGCCGGAAGAACGCCTGAGCCAGACCTATGATTTCTACCTGGAAATTGGTATGTTCCCGCAGGCACCATTCTTCACGGAAGACGTCTGGGAAGCGATGAATAACTTCTTCATCTCAGTTGGTGAATACGAAGACCCGGCCCCCTATGAGATGGTCGTCACCGATGCGATAACCGCCGCTGAAGAATCGCTCGCCGCCGAAGCGGAATAGCCACCGCGAAACCTTGATTGAAACGATCATCTGAGCCGGAGAGCAGTCCATCATACCCGGCTCAGATGATGGCGTGACAATGCGCTGAACAAAGGAGAAATGAACCTGTGCCTGTAGTCATTGTTGAAATGTGGGAAGGCCGTACGGACGATCAAAAGCGGCGTCTGGTGAAGGCGATCACCGACGCAATGGTCGAACACGCCAACGCCAAGCCAGACTCTTTACATGTCATCATCCACGATGTGCCGAAAAACAGCTGGGCGCGCGCTGGCACACTCAGTTCTGACCCGGACTTCCCCAAAGAAGAACATTGAGCATCCAGCCGTTCAGTAATGATTTGAGACTTGCAACACCGAGCAATGCAACCGGAGAGATGGTTATGTCACTGGATTTAAGCGGGCTGAAAGCAACCGTACTGGGTGGCGACGAACGCGAAACAGAAACGCTGCGTCTGCTCCAGCAGCAGGGCGCTGTGGTCGATGCTTATGGTTGTCCACCCTCTGCGGAGAAGGTGCTGGGCAGGCCGCAGGCGAACAGCGTTCGTGCAGCACTCGATGGCGCGGCGATTGTCATCTGCCCCATACCCTACCCCGCCGCAGACGGCAGCCTGTATGCACCGCAGTCCAAAGAGAAAGTTTACCTCTCAGTCGATGACCTGAGCACCTTAGCACCGGGTGCAGTCCTCATCACCGGGGTTGCGACCGATGTCATGCGCACCGCAGAGACCACGCTGGACTTTCAACTGCGCGAGTACGAACATGACAATGACCTAATGATTCTGCGGGCCTCGGCCATTGCGGAGGGGGCAGCAGCCGTCGCGATCCAGCACAGCCCGGTCACGATTCACCGGTCTTCCATTGTCCTGACCGGCTTTGGCCGTACCGGGGTCGCGTTGGGCAGTCTGCTGGTTGCGATGCATGCGCGTGTGACGGTAATCGCCCGCAACCCGGTCGCCCGGGCCATTGCCTACCAGATGGGCATGGAATCCTATAGCTTTGAACACTTAAATGATGTGATCAAAAACGCTGATATGATCTTTAATACCGCCCCGGCGCTTCTCTTTACGCGGCAAGTGCTGGCGCATATTCCTGAAGATACGGTGCTGATCGACATGTCCGCCCCGCCCGGCGGCGTGGATCGGGATGCAGCCAGCGACTTGGGGGTACATTTTGTCTGGGCACGGGGGTTAGGCGGGGTCGCCCCGCGCACCGTCGCCCAGAGTCAATGGATCGGCATTACACGTCTGCTGCAAGCGGCAGGCATACAGGCGTAAGCAGTCTACCGAAATTATCGTCGGAATAAGGATGTCATAGAAACGGAAGGAACATCGTGCCACTTGAAACGCTCAGGCGCAACACCAGCCTGGAAGCCGCCGCCCTCGAATCCATTCGGGAGGCCATCATGGACGGGACATTCCCGCCCGGCATACAGTTAAAGCAGGGGGTTCTGGCCGAACATCTGGGCCTCAGCCAGGGGACGGTTCGCGAAGCCCTGATTCGGCTGACCGAAGAAGGCTTGATCGAAGCTGTCCCGTATAAAGGGAGCTATGTGCGGCGGCTGACCCAGAAAGATGTGCGCGAAATATACGAGCTGCGTACTGCTCTCGAAACCCACGCCGCCTACATGGCCCTGCCGCATCTGAGCGACGGGCGAACCCTGCACAAGCTCGAAACCCTGATCGACCGCATCATGGAGGCTGCCGCCGCCGGTGACCAGACCCGTGCCGTCGAAGCCGATCTGGAATTTCACCGGTATCTGGTGCAGCTTAGCGACAACGTCCGGTTGATCAAAGTTTGGGACTCGCTGCTGGCCCAGTCCCGTTATGTGCTGCGCAACCTGTACCAGATCGAAATGTACAACCTGCCCCAGAAACTGCCGCTGAATCACAACAAAATTATTGCCGCCCTGCGCAGCGAAAACCTGGAAGAAATCCGGGCAGCCATACACGACCACATGAACAGCGCCGCCGAAACATTACTTGAAAACTGGGAACACATTAGCAAGGAGTGGGAAAACGCTCCTGAGGATGATGAGACTGATTAGATTCTTTTGCGTCCATTTGTCAACCGCAACAGGAGCCGTTCATGTCGCACGAAATCATTCAGAAGCAGCGCGCTGCCATGCGCCAGCACGGGTTGGATGCGCTGGTTATTATGTCGCCAGAGAATATTGCCTACACCGCCGACGTTGTCGTCCCTTCGCAGATGATTGTGCGGCACAGGCTGGTGATCTGCCTGGTCCCGGTCGAAGGTACGCCAGAGATTATTGTTGTCAACATCGAAGAAAGTTTTGTCCAGAGCAACAGCAGTATCCAGCAGGTGATCGCTTACAACGAGTTTACGCAGGACCCGATTCTGGTGATGGTGGAACGCCTCAAGGCTGCCGGGCTGGCAGGCGGGCAAATCGGCATTGAGGAAACAGCCATATCCGCACGGGGATTCGCCACTTTGCAGAAGGCGCTGCCCCAGGCCAGCCTCGTCCCGATCGACGCCCTGTTGCATGAATTACGCATGATTAAAACCCAGACGGAGCTGGACCAGCTGCGCAAAATGGGCAAGGTTGCCGAAAAAGCCGCCCGCACGGCCTTCGAGCAGGTGTGCGTCGGCATGACAGAGATTGAACTTGGCCAATTGATCGCCGATACGTACATGGCCGGGGGTGGCGAACGTCTGACCATGCTCGTCGTCGGTGCGGGCGAACGCAGCGGTTTTGCCAATGCCAGCCCAACGAGCCGCACAATCCAGCCTGGCGACGTCATCCGCGTCGATGTGATCGGCACGGGCGGCAACTACTACTCCGATGTCGCCCGCAATGCGGTGGTGGGCACGCCGACCGACGAGCAGAAAAAAGTGTGGTCGCACATGGTCGAAGCCCGCAAACTCGCCCTCGATGCCATGCGTCCCGGCGCCATGACCCGCCCCATGTACGAGCAGTATGCGCTGAAGATGGACGAATGGGGCCTGCCGCCGATCAAGTTTCTGGGGCATGGTCTCGGCCTCAGCCTGCACGAAGAACCCTACATCGGCCCGTATACGGACATTGCCCTGCAACCCGGCATGGTCATATGCATCGAGCCGCTGTGCTGGTATCCAAACCGGTGGGGGCTGCAGCTGGAAGATGAACTCATCATCACCGAAGATGGCTTTGAAATCATCACCGATTTGTATGACGAGACGGAACTGCTCACCATCGACGCCTGATCGCACCACGCAGATTTTTACACAATCAGGGAACACACGCATGAAGATCACCGGCTATCAATGTTACTTCATTAAACTCCCCCCTCGACGTGTCCATAACTGGGCCAGCAAGATGAACACCCCCATCGGCAGCCATCTGCTGCTGCGGCTGGAAACCGATTCCGGGCTGGTCGGCTGGGGGGAAACGCCCGCGATTGCCACGTGGGGCGGCGCGCACATGATGTATTACGGCGAAACCGCGCAAACCGTGCAGCACCTTATCGACGACTATCTCTTTCCGGTCATTGAAGGGCGCTCGCCGCTGGAAATCGGCCCGATCCATGCTGCAATGGACCGGATGGTCAAAGGGCATCCATACGCCAAAAGCGCGATCGACATCGCCCTGTACGATCTGGCGGGCAAAATGCTGGATGTGCCGGTCTACCAACTGCTGGGCGGTGCCCATCGGGACCGTATCGCCATCGCCCACAGCCTGGGCATCATGGAGAACGACAAAGCCGTTGCCGAAGCAGAGCAGGCCGCTGCCGAAGGCGCACGGACGATCAAAGCCAAGACCGGCCTCGACCCGGTGCGCGACGTTGAACTGGTGCGCATGCTGCGCGAAGCGCTAGGGCCAGATATCAACATACGCGTGGATGCCAACGAAGGCTATCATTCCGCATCCGAGGCGATCCGCATCACCCACCAGATGGAACCGTACAACATCCTGTTTACCGAGCAGCCCGTCGCTGACCTTAAAGACATGGCCTACATTGCGCACCATGTCAACGTGCCTGTGATGGCCGATGAAGGCGCGTGGACGCCGCAGGATATCTTGCACATTCACCAGCACCGGGCCGCCGAACTGATTTCGCTGTACGTCACCAAGCCGGGCGGCCTCTACCGCGCCAATCAGGTCGCGACCGTGGCCGAATCTGTCGGCATCCGCAGCGACATTGGCGGCTCCATCGAAATGGGGGTCGGCTGTGCGGCCAACCTGCATCTGGGGGCCGCTGCCCGCATCGCCGAATTTGCCAGTGTCTGTTCAGTCAGCCGCCCCAAAGCAGCGCAAAACGGACAGATTGCCGGGGTGTACTATCTGGACGACATCATCAAGGACCCGCTGGTCTACGAAGATGGCGCGCTGCTGGTGCCACAAGGGCCGGGGCTGGGCGTCGAGGTTGATGAAGCGAAGATCCAGCAGTATGCCATCTGAACCCATTGCAGTTCTGTATCAAGGATAAATCACCATGAGTGAAATAATCGCCGTGCTGGGGTCGGGCAATGGGGGACTCGCTGCCGCTGCCGACCTGACTCTGCGCGGCTTCCGGGTGCATCTGTTTAACCGTCGGGCAGAATCGCTGGCTGCAGTGCGCGAACGAGGTGGCATCACACTGATCGACACGCAGGCCGACCAAACCGAATTTGCGCCCATCCCGGTGGTGACGACCGACATCGAACAGGCGATTGCGGGTGCACAGGTCATCATGCTGGCCGTACCCGTCACCGCACACGCCTACTATGCCGAACTACTGGCCCCTTATCTGACAGCGGATCACATCGTCTTTCTGAATCCGGGGCACACCGGCGGCGGGTTGCACTTTATGCAAACCTTGCGCGACAGCGGCGTCACGACACCGGTCCGCACCTGCGAAGTATCGACGCTAACGTATACCTCGCGCATCACCGGCCCGGCGGAAGTGACGTGTTATCTGCGGGCGCGGGAAGTGCCGTTTGCGGCGTTTCCGGGCAAGTACGCCCCGGCGATTATCGACACGGTGCGGGCGTTGTATCCGGGTTTGCAACTGTATGACAATGTGCTGGATACTGCCTTTCTCAACATCAACGCGATTGAACACCCGCCGCAGATTTTGTGCAACGCGGGCTGGGTCGAACACACACAGGGCGACTACTATTTTTATTATGAAGGCACGACCCCGGCGGTCGGTCGCGTTATCGACGCGGTGGATGCGGAACGACTGGCCGTCGCCGACAGGCTCAACATCAAAACCAAGTCCTTTGTCGATATGTTCTGCGAAGTGGGCTACACCACCGCCGAGGCTGCTCAGACCGGCAGTGCGTATCAGGCGTTGCAGGCCAGCGAACCCAACCGCAAGATCAAAGCGCCCAAATCGCTCGATCACCGCTACATCCATGAAGATGTCGGCTATGGGCTGGTTCCGTTGGCGCAGTTCGGCGCGATGGCGGGTGTGCCCACGCCCACCATGAACAGCCTGATTCAAATGGCTTCGATCATGAATCAAATCGACTATGCAACCACCGGACGCACCCTGCACAAGCTCGGTCTGGCAGCGGTAAGCGCCGAACAACTCCATGAATTTCTTTTTGAAGGTGACATTTAGAACGTGTTCGGTAGCAGTAAGTTTGTGCGCCTTGTAAGGGTCGCCCACTAACAAATAGTCAGTCACCCATTGCCAGAGCATCACAGGAGGGAAAACGCATGTCCGATAATGCGAAACAGAAACTGAGATTTGGAATCAGCCTGCCGAACCGGGGCATCCTGTTTGGTATGGCACCGGAAGTATTACTCGAAACGGCTGAACAGGCGGACGAATCCGGCTTGTTCGATGGGGTGTGGGTGGGCGACAACCTGCTATCCAAACCCCGTCTGGAAGCCATGGTCACACTGTCCGCGATTGCGGCCCGCACCCGGCGTGTGCGGCTGGGGACCATCTGCTTTGCGTCTTTTGCGCTGCGGCATCCGCTGCTGATCGCGCTGCAAGGGGCCAGCCTCGATGTGCTTTCCGGCGGGCGCTACATGATGTCGGCCTGTAATGGTGGGGGCAGCAGCAAGGGGCCGCAGTTCGCCGCTGAACTGGCTGCAATGGGCGTCAAATCCAAGGAGCGTGTCAGCCGTGTGGAGGAAGGCATCGAGATTATCCGCCTGCTGTGGGGTGCTGAACCCGTGACGTATCACGGTCAATATTACACGCTGGACAATGTCGATTTGCAGCCCAAGCCGGTTCAGGAAGAAATTCCGCTGACGATTGCCGTCAATCCAGCCCCGGATGCTGACCCGGCGATTGTTGAACGCGCGATGCGCCGCGTCGCCAGATTGTCCAACGGCTGGCAGTCCGACGGCACCCCACCGGAAACCTTCCGCACCCGCTGGAACATGGTGCAGGACTACGCCGCCGAGTATGGCCGCGCCGACAAAGTGACTGATTCGGTGCTGCATATGATGGTCAACATCAATGACGACCCAGATGTCGCCAGGCGTGAAGCCGTCGATTTCCTCGATCATTATTATGGCGCGGGGGGCGTTTCCGCAGAAAAGCTGGATTCCTGGCTGGCGTTCGGTTCGCCGGAAGCGGTCATCGAAAAGATCAGCGCCTTTGTCGAGGCAGGCTGCAACACGCCGGTGCTGCGTTTTGTCTCGCCGGACCAGCACGGCCAGCTTGCCCGCTGCATCGAGGAAGTGCTGCCCGCCTTCCAGAGCCAGATCATGACGATCCAACCAGCCTGATCGGAGTCTGACCATGCCATCGACGAACCATATCGATCACGACGCCTACACAATTGTCGAAAACCATCTGGATCAACGTTATCTGGTCGAGACACTCAGCGACCTGGCCCGCGTTCCCACCGAAGTACCGCCGGGTTTCGACACGTTCGTCGAGCCGGATGACCCCAAGCTGGTGCATTACGTGCAGGACGTGATGCGCCCCGAATTGGTGCGCGTGGGCATGTACGACCTGCTCGACGTGTGGCGCAATAATCTGGTGGTGCAGACGGGCAAACGCGGGACCGGTCGCGCCCTGCTGCTGATGAACTACACGTCGGCACAGCATCATCACGACATGGAGGACGCCTTCTCCGGCAAGATCGCTTCCGCCCGCGATTATGGCGTGGATGAACCGGCAGTCTTCGGGCAGGGCGTCAGTTCCGCCAAGGCGCACCAGGCGGTGATGCTGGCTGCCCTGAAAGCAATCCATGACAGCGGCATCACGCTCAACGGGCGTTTGTACTGGGCACTCAATAACGAGAGCTACAGCAGCCATGCCTGTTCCGATGCGATTATCGGGGCGCTGGATGAGAAACCTCAGTTCGGCATCTTGCAGCGTAACACCGCTATGCGCCTGTCGCTCGGTAATCGCGGGCGAGTCGACGTCAACATCAACATACACGGCAAAGTCTCGCATTCCAGCCGGCCCGATCTCGGCTTGAGCGCAATTGATGGCGTCAACGAAGTGCTCAACCGGCTGAAGGCACTCACGTGGCCGGACGAACATCCGCTTCTGGGCAAACGACATGCTGTCGCTTACAAGATTCGTTATGACCCGGTGCTGCCGCACACGCTGCCATCCGATGCCGAAATGGCGATTGACCGGCGCATGCTGCCCGATGATGACCCCGCGCAGGCCGCCGAAGAAATCCGTCAGGTGTTGGGCGATATGTCCCCGTATGACGTAAGCGTGACACAAGGTGTCTACATGCTGCCCGCACTGGTCGATGAAAATCATACCGGTGTGCAGACACTTAAAGCCACACATGAGGCTGTGGTGGGTGAACGGATCCAGACGTTTTACGGGCAGGGCACGTTCGATGCCGGGGGACCGTGCGCATTGGGGGTGCCGACGGTGATGTATGGGGCCAGCGGGGGTGTCTGGCCTAATAACGTCGATTTTGTGCCCATTTCCGCTGTGGAGCAGGAAGCGCGGGTGTTGATCCGCACCATTGTTGATTTGCTAGGGGTATCCAGCTGAGTTATTTGCGTATGAGCTGATACGCTAGACCGCCAAGCACGGCCCCGATCAATGGCGCCAGAATGTAAACCCATTGATGCGTCCAGATGCCGGCGACCAGTGCGGGGCCAATTGAACGGGCCGGGTTCATGGATGCGCCGCTGACCGGCCCACCCCACAACGCGTCCAGCGCCACCGTCGCGCCGATGGCCAACGCCGCTGTTTCACCGACGGCGCGGGTATCGGTGGCGACCGCGATGATGACAAACATCAACACCGCCGTCAGCAATATCTCCATCCCGAACGACTGCCCAACCGAGCCAGTCGGCAGCGTCATGCCCACATTCGCCACATCACCGATGACCAGCCGCAGCGTGAGCGCCGCCAATAGTGCCCCGCTCACCTGCCCACCCACATAAAACGGCACATCACGCCAGGGAAAATGCCGTGTAATGGCAAAAGCCACCGTCACCGCCGGGTTAAAATGCGCCCCGGAGATATGCCCGGTCGCGGCGATCATCACCATAACGATAAGGCCAAAGGTTGCAGCTACGCCGATATGCCCCAGCACCGCCGTCTCCGCATTGACCATAATAGCGCCGCAGCCGGCTGTCACCAGCGCATAGGTGCCCACCATCTCGGCGCTTGCCCGCCGCCATTGATTCATTAATTCAACCCCGCCCGGCACGCAGCATACCGGCAAACGCATCGGGCATATCCGTCGCTTCAATCGCCAGCGCAGCACGTTCCACATCATAAGGCACGCGCACAAACTCAACCGTCAGGTCATTCGACTCGGCGGTCAGAACGATGTAGCAGGCATCAGGGTTGTTGTCCTTTGGTTTGCCGACACTGCCCGCATTGATGATATGGCGACCGTCCGGCAGCATCTTGTGATATGGCAGATGCGTATGCCCGCACACCAGCACATCGGCGTTGGCAGCATTCAGAATGCGCTCAAAACTTGAGTCGGAGCGATCTTCATACAGATATTCGTTGATCTTACGCGGGCTGCCATGGACCAGCAGCACACGGTAACTGCCCAGTTCCAGCCGAATCGAATCCACCAGCGACCGCAAAAAGGCTTTATTCTCGTCCGACGTATGCGCATTGGTCCACGCGATAGATTGTTCGCCCAATGCCCGCGCGTCTGCTGTCGAATAGGCACAGCCGCAATCGTCACTGCTGTGGCCCACACCCTGATCATAATTGCCCATAATCGTCGGCACACCCTGCTGACGAATCATCGCAACAACTTCGTTCGGGAAGGTGCCATAGCCGACCAGATCACCCAGACAGTAGCGCGGCTCCAGCTGGCGCCAGTCCATATCGGCCCACACCGCTTCCAGGGCTGGCAAATTGCCATGAATATCACCAAAGATCGTAACGGAATTGCTCATCGTTTAACCCCCTGCTTGCAGGCCTCGCAGCCAATATTCAATGCGTGATTGCAGGCGCAGCGCCGTATTCATAAACGCTTGCTGCCGTTCTTTCTCGTCGTCAATGGCTGCCGGGTCCGTGAACCCCCAGTGAAGCTGCTGGCCGCCACCGGGGAAAGCCGGGCAGACCTCGCGGGCGCGGTCGCAAACCGTAATCACCGTATCGAAGGTCTGTTCATGATAATCATCCAATGAGTTGGCATGCTGCCCCCGAATGTCGATACCAAACTTCTGCATCGTCCGCACCGCATCGGGGTGAATGTGTGTCGGTTCACTGCCAGCGCTCGCCACCTGAATTTGACCCGCGCTCAGGTGACGCATGAGACCCTCCGCCATCTGGCTGCGGGCGCTGTTGTGCGTGCAGACAAACAACACCTTGCCAGCAATGGGGCCCGACAGTTGTGAATCCGACACCACCAACGGGTGTAACGCAGCGCCAGCCACCCGATACAACGTGCGCAAGCGATTCAGGTCGACACTGTAATAGGTATCCCGCCCATCGGCTTCGCTGCGACGCGCACTGACCAGCTCGCCATCGCGCAGCTGTCGCAGATGATAGGACACCAGGTTCAGCGGCTGCCCCAGTTGGTCAACCAGTTCATTGACCTGGTAATCGCCCGTGACCAGCAACCGGACAATCTGCCAGCGCATATCATGTGCAAGCAGCTTCAGGATGTTCGGCGATGTAAGTATATGGGCTGTCATCTTCGACCCTAATTACTACAATTCATTTTGAAGCAATTTTAACTGGAATAATTTTCTAGTCAAGTGATCGTGGGGTGCAGCCCGCAGCAGCAGTATAATGAACCGACTCTTGGCCAGGAGGGGAATCATGGCAACAATCATCGAGCAAGTACTGGAAGGCACCGCCACACCCGCACAGCAGCGCACATACATCAGCCTGCCATTTGACGTACCAGAGAACGTCAGCCGCATCGCGGTTCGATACAGCTACAGCAAGCAGGTCGGGTCCGACCCGCAGTTCACCGACGGCAACACCGTTGACATCGGCATTTTCGATGCCCGTGGTGCAGGATTTCTGAGCGAGGGTTTTCGCGGCTGGAGTGGCAGCGCCCGTGATTCATTCTTTGTTGGCCAAGACGAGGCAACCCCCGGCTACATGCCCGGCCCAATCATGCCCGGCACCTGGTGGATTGCGCTGGGGCTATACAAAATCTGCGATGATGGCTGTCACTTTATGGTGACCATCGCCCTCACGGTGGAGGATGTCGCAGCACCAGCAGTCGACTTTCCATCGTTGTTGCCTCTGCGCAGCCAATCGCCTGCACGCGGCCCGGCCCCGGATGGCTGGTATAAAGGCGAACTGCACTGCCACAGCGAACACAGCGACGGTGATTCGAGCGTGACCGAGATCATTCAGTTGGCGCAATCGCTGGCGCTGGATTTTCTGGCGATCACCGATCACAACAACATCACCCAGTTAGCCGCCCTCAACACTGAGGGCACCCCCCTGATGCTGATCCCCGGCTATGAGGTGACCAACTATAACGGGCACTGGAATGTGTGGGGCGGTCAGGGGTGGATCGACTTCCGCATCGAGACTGCCGAACAGATGGAAGCCGCCATGCAGCAGGCCAGGCGACACGGCTTTCTGGTGTCGTGCAACCACCCGCGTCCATTCGGGCCGGAATGGGTATTTGAAAGCGTTGAGGCCTATGATTGCATCGAAGTGTGGAATGGCCCCTGGCCGTTCCTCAACAGCCACTGCCTCAGCTTCTGGGAACAACGCTTGAACCAGGGCAAGCGCTTCGTCGCCGTTGGCGGCAGCGATAACCATTTCCTCAAGCGCGAACACGGCGCCAAACTCGGCTATCCCACCAATTACGTCTACTGCGCGGGCGACCCTTCTCCGGCGGCCATTCTGCAAGCCATCCGGCAGGGGCACAACTTCATCACCGAGTCACCTGATGGCCCACAACTCTATCTGCAGTCCGGTAACGCCATGATGGGCGATACGGTTCCGTCAGGTACGAATACCGTCACGGTGCGGGTCCTTGATGGCGGCGGCACGCAGTTGGAACTCCACAGCGACCGGGGCATTGAGCAGACATGCGCGGTCGAAGCAGATGATTGCCAGTTCGAGATTAGCCTCAAAGCAGGCAGCCGCCTTTACGTTCGCGCCCAACTGGTTGACCCGGCAGATGAGGATCGCCGGGTCCGCGCCCTGACCAACCCCATCTATTTTGCGCAGGCCGACTAATCGCAATTGGGCCACATCGATGGTAATGTTTAACGAAGACATCAATACAGACAGGAACGGGCCGCTCCATGACAACGATTCGTTTTGGTTACCGAGAACTTGAATTCCCCAGTCAAGACATTGGCGAACTGCGAGACAGCAATGATCTGCTCGGCGATGTAACTGCGCTGCACCAGCGTATGGCGGAAGATGGTTATTTGTTCCTGCGCGGACTCATTGCGCGAGACACCGTGCTGGAGGCGCGGCACGTTATTTTTGAGCACATGGATGCCCAGAACGCCCTCACCCCCGATACGCCGCTTCTGGAAGGGGTGATGCCCAAAGGCGGGCGACGGGTGCCCATGATGGGCCGGGATGGCATCGCACATCACCCGGCAGTGCTGCCCGTCATCGAAAGCCCCGCTCTGTTCGACTTTTTCGCCGGCTATTTTGCCGAACCCGCCCTCACGTTCCAGTACAAGTGGCTGCGCGCCGTCGGCAACGAAGCCTATACCGGGGCACATATGGACTTTGTCTACATGGGACAGGGATCAAGCCGGCTGCACACCGTCTGGATTCCGTTTGGCGACATCCCGGTTGAGCAAGGCACACTTGCCATGTGCGTTGGTTCCCACAGCATGGAGTCTTTTGCGCGGGTGCGCCAAACATACGGCCAGATGGATGTAGACCGCGACCAGATCGAAGGCTGGTTCACCAAAGATCCGATGGAAATTGTCGAAAAATATGGCGGCCAGTGGTTGACATCAAACTTTGAAGCGGGCGACGTGATGATCTTCGGTATGCACACCATGCACGCCTCCACCACCAACCTGACCAACCGCTACCGCCTCAGCTGTGACGTGCGCTTTCAGCCAGCCAACGACCCGGTAGACCAGCGCTGGTCCGCCGAAGCCGTTGGTCATTACAACAGCGGCCCGATGCGCCCCATCAGCGAAGCCCGTGCCGAGTGGAATGTCTGAGGCACGCGTTTATGACGCCTGCTCGGCTGCCGGAACCCGCCGAAACTGGCTCATGTACAGGTCATGATAGAAACCGCCCTGTGCCAGCAGTTCGTCGTGCGTGCCGCGCTCGATAATGCGATGATTGTTGACCACCAGTACCAGATCGGCATTGCGAATCGTGCTCAGCCGGTGGGCGATCACAAAGGCGGTACGCCCTTCCAGCAGCCGCAGCAGCGCTTCCTGAATATGGATTTCGGTGCGCGTGTCGACGCTGCTGGTCGCTTCATCGAGGATCAGGATGCGCGGGTCAGCCAGCACCGCACGGGCAATCGATAAAAGCTGCCGCTGCCCCTGGCTGAAGTTGTGCCCCTGTTCCGAAACAATCGTTTCGTAGCCCTTGGGCAGCAAGCGAATAAACCGGTCCGCGTTGGCGAGTTTGGCAGCAGCGACCACGTCATCTTCGGTGGCGTCCAGCCGCCCGTAGCGGATATTCTCCATGATCGTGCCGGAGAATAGAAACGTGTCCTGCAAAACGATGCCCAACTGCTGGCGAATCGACTGCTGCTGCACATCACGGATGTCGTGTCCATCAATGCAGATCGCCCCTTCGGTCACATCGTAGAAGCGGCTGAGCAGGCTGATGATCGTCGTTTTGCCCGCGCCCGTTGGCCCCACCAGCGCAATCGTCTGCCCCAGTTGTGCCTCCAGGTTGACATCCACCAGCACCGGACTCTGCGCATTGTAGCCAAAGCTGACGTGATCAAACTCGACTCGTCCTTCAATCTGTGGCAGCGGGGGCGCATCGGGCGCATCCTGCACCGATGGCGATTCATCCAGCACCGCGAAGACCCGTTCGGCCCCGGCGAGTGCAGATTGCAGCTGGTTGTAGAGCATGGCAATGGCGCGCATGGGCCGGAAAAAATTGCGGACATACACGATAAACGTCGCAATCACACCCACCTGCACGACGTCCTGCAATGCCAGCCAGCCACCCAGCAGCGCCGTCGCCGCGATGACCAGAATGCCCATGGTGGAGAACATCGGCCCCAGCGCAGCCGTGATAATGTCCGCCTGTGTGCCTGCCTGCCGGTACTGCGCGTTGACATCGACAAACTGATCAAACGTATCGCGCTCGCGGGCAAAGGCCTTGACCACGCGAATCCCGGCGATATTTTCCTCCATCACCGTGTTGAGCATCCCCAGATTGGTCTGCACCTGGCGGAATGCCTTACGGCTGTAGCGCGTGATCCAGCCGGTGATGTAGAGCATGATCGGCAGCAGCGTCGCCGTGCCCAGCGCCAGCTGCCAGTTGAGCAGGAACATCGTCACCATGATGCCGCCCAGCAGCAGGATATTGGTGGTAAATTCGATCAGCCCGTTTGACAATGCCTGATTGATCGCCTCGGTGTCATTGGAGACCCGGCTCATCAGGTCGCCGACTTTATGGCGGTCATGATAATCCATCGACAAGAACTGCACGTGGCTGAACAGACGCGACCGCAGCTGCGAGACAAACCGCTGGCCGATCACCACCATCATCAGGCCCTGTATCACGCCGGTGACGCCGCCGCCCACATAAACCGCCAGCATCAGCACCACCGTCCGGGCCAGCCCATCGTGGTCCGACGCGATAATAAACTGATCAATCGCCTGACCCAACAAAATCGGCCCGGCCAGGTTGAACAATGTCCCGCTGATGGCCAGTACCGCAACAACCAGCAGTTGTGGCCGGTATGGTTTCAGAAAGCCGAGCAGACGCCGGACCGTCGAGCGGGTGTTACGCGCACTTTCGCCCGTAAGCTGTCCGACATTCGGACCGAGGCGGGGTCTTGGGTTTGGTTGACTGGACATAATCGGTTTACTCTAATTCTCTACGGTCATGACCGGCGGGTCAGATTCCTGACCAAACTGCGAACGATAAATCTCCTGATAGATGGGGCTGGTTTCCATTAAAGCGGCGTGATCGCCCACCGCGCTGACATGCCCCCCATCGAGGATGATAATTTTGTCGGCATTGATGACGCTGTTAATCCGTTGGGCGATGATGAGCGAGGTGGTATCCGCCATGTGCGCGTTGAGGGCATCCTGAATTTTGACCTCTGTCTCCAGGTCGACCGCGCTGGTGCTGTCATCAAAAATCAGAATGCGCGGTTTGACCAGCAGCGCCCGCGCAATCGCAACACGCTGTTTCTGGCCGCCGGACAAATTTGCCCCGCGCGCTTCGACGATACTGTCATAGCCCTGCGACATCGCCATAATAAAGTCGTGCGCCTGGGCAGATTTCGCCGCTTCGATGACTTCATCCAGCGAGGCATCTGGCCTGCCGTAGGCAATGTTCTCGCGCACGGTACCGCTGAACAGCGTCGTCTGCTGCAAGACGGTGCCGATCTGAGCACGCAGCGCCTCGGCATCCCACTCGCGCACATCCACCCCGTCAACCCGCACATGGCCGCCGGTCACATCATAAAAACGCGTAATCAGGCTAACGAGCGTACTCTTGCCAGACCCCGTTACGCCCAGCAGCGCCACCCGCTCGCCGGGGTGCGCCTCAAAGCTGACACCGTCCAGCACCGCTTCACGCTGATCGCCATTGGCATCCGTCGCATTATCACGCAGCGATGCACCGTTGCCATTGCTGCTGGCATAACGAAAGGACACATTCTCAAAAGTGATATGCCCCTGCATCTGCGCGGGCCGATAGCGGTTTTCCGCCTGAGTCAGAGGGGCGGTGTTCAACAGTTCGAGCACCCGTTCTGCCGACGCCTCCGCACGGGATGCCATCGTCGCCATGTTGCCCAGCAGCAGCAGCGGGGTCATGCCGATCATCAGATAGTTGTTAAATGCGACCAGTTCCCCAATCGACAATCGACCGTCCATCACATCCAGCCCGCCATACCAGATGACGGCCACCAGCCCGACATTGGTCACGACTGTGAGGATCGGCATCACCAGCGACAGAATGCGCCCGACCTGAATATTCTGGTTCATGTAATCCACGTTGCGGTCTTCAAAGCGGTCAATCTCGTACCGTTCGCGCACGAACGCCTTGACCACATGCCGCCCGGCCAGATTCTCCTGAATGACGGTGTTCAGGCGCGCCAGCTTCTGCTGCACAAACGTAAACAGATGGCTGGACATGCGGATAAAGTTCCAGATGACGAAGCCCGTAATCACCAGACAGATAATCATGATGATCGACAACTGCCAGTCCGTCAGGATGACAATGATGGTGCTGCCCGTAATCATCAGCAGCGACCGCAGCAGCAGCGCCAGCCCATTGCTGGAAAACATGCGGATCACATCGACATCGCTGGCGATCCGGGTCATCAGGCCGCCGGTCCGCAGTTGATCGAGGGTGGCAAACGGCAGCGCCTGGATATGGCTGAACAGATCATTGCGCATATCAAAAGCCATCCCCTGCGACAGATGCGCCCGGCACAACCCCTGCCCGATGGTCGCCACCGCGCTCACCACTGCCGCCCCGATCATCACCAGCGCCCCGGCCACCACCGCGTCCATGTCGCGCTGACGAATACCAGAGTCGATCACATATTGCAGCATGCGCGGCACCACCAGTTCCATCGCAACCGGCAGCACCGTCGTCAGGATACCCAGTACCACAATCAGACGATACGGGCGCATATAACGTAAAATACGGCGCAATGATTTCATTCCGTATCCGAGACCTCCATCAATTCCATAATGTCCGTCAACGCCTGATCAATGATGCGCAAGCGTTCCTCCGGCAGTGCCCGCAAACGGCGACGCAGCAGCGGGATTCCCCCCAGCGGTGTTTCATCAGCCAGGGCGCTGCCCGCCGATGTCAGTTCCACGATCACCACCCGGTTGTCTTCCTCCGAGCGCGTACGGCTGACCAACCCGCTTTCTTCGAGCTGCGAGATCACCGTCGAAGCGGTGCTGGCGCTGGTGTACAGATACTCCTGAACTTCCCCAACCGTCGCCGGGCCATTTTCCTGAAGAAACCGCAGCACCGAAAACTGGCGCGGTCGGATACCCTGATCATCCATCTGACGCCCGTACTGGCGCAGATGCCGGTGAATAATCAGGAACTTGTGCAGTGCGCTACCTGCCAGCGGTGATTCGAACCGGGTCAAAATCTCATACTCCAGAACATTTCCGTATCGAATATTTCGTTATCGAAGTAATTTTATTTTCGCTGTAGAAACTTGTCAAATCGCCATATCAAGCCATTGAACTTCCGGGTAACACATCCAGTAATCAAACAAGAAGACGTACGAAAACCAATCCATTGGAAAAGAACTGGCTTGCGCCACGGTTTTACACTATAATTCGGTATGTTATAGATTTGATAAGCGTTTACTTTTCGTAACGAGATGAACATATGGTAACGACGCGCCCGGATACTCGACAAATCCTGGTTGTCGAAGATGACAAGGCTACAACTGAACTGGTGCTGACCCTGCTGCACAAGGCGGGCTTCGACACCAGCACGCTCAGCAGCGGCGGCAAAGTGCTCGAGCGCATGACTGCCAGCTCGCCCGATCTTATTCTGCTCGATCTGGACCTGACGGATACCAACGGCATGGACGTCCTGCGCAAAGTTCGCGAGCGTTCCTTTGTCCCCATGATTGTCATCAGTGGCATCAACAAGGATCATGACAAGGTCCACGCGCTTGAAGCCGGGGCGGATGACTATCTGGGGAAACCCTTCTCGCCCGAAGAACTGATCGCCCGGATTCAGGCCCTGCTGCGGCGCGTCGAATGGACCCCACAGCCTGAAACCCGGCTGGTGATCAACCAGCTGGAACTCGATATTCTGCAACGACAGGCACGGGTGCGCGGCAAAAAGCTGGACCTGACGCCCGTGGAGTATGGCCTGTTGATTACGCTCATGCGCAGTGCGGGTGATGTCGTGTCGCACGACGAACTGCTGCGTTCAGTGTGGGGCGAAAATTACGAGGGCGACTACTCCGTATTACGAGTCAATATCTCGCGTCTGCGGCAAAAGCTGGAAGACAACCCGCGGCGGCCCGCCTATATTCTGACCGTGCCGGGTGCTGGCTATCAGATGTCGGGTGGCCGCTAGCTGACCACGGCATGAATATTGTCATGTGGTCGGCTTTATGCTACGCTTGCCGCCATGCGTATTCGACTATTCCTGATTCTGTTAGGGGCTGCCGCAGTTGTGGCAGCTTATACATTTCCGATCTGGCGTCCGTATATCGCGAATACGGTCGTTGAAGACCCATTCCCCGGTTTGCCAGCCAACCTGCAAGGGCCATTTTCAGAGCTTCCATCAGATCAGCAGGCAGCCTTGTTGCGTGTCGCTGAGGAAAATCGGGAAATGGGCATCGCGATGGCGGTGGCCGCCCTGCAAGAACCGGTCGCACTCGAAGAAGACCCCGGTCAACCGGACGCCGCAACCGCGATCCGCGCCACCCAGGGCAATTTTGTCCGCATTGACCCGATTCGCTGGGCTGAGGGCAGCGCGACGGTGTATGCCTTTCCGGATAATCGCAAGCTGCTGCGCCTCGAAGATTTTCAGGCCGCTACCGGCCCGGACTTGTACGTCATCTTATCAGCCAGTGAAGCGCCGCGTACCCGCGAGGAAGTTGAATTGGGCGACCTGGACCTGGAACTCGGCCCACTACAAGCCAATATCGGCAATCAAAATTACGAGATTCCCCCCGAAGTCGATTTGAGCCTGTATAATAGTGTGGTGATTTACAGCAAACAATTTTCCGTCGTGTTCAGTACGGCGACTGTCTAGCCAGTGTAGTGAGGAAGAAGTGGCCGCAGATTATGCCGTTTTGTCTACAATCTATACGACGGTCGGCATGGCCCGTTTCGCCGAGGGGATGACCCCACGCCTGATCGATTATGCCCAGCGCAACGATTGGCTAGGCCGCCGTGTGCTTGACCTGGGCTGTGGTACGGGAGCCAGCCTGGAGTGGTTGATTCGTCATAATTACATCACCGTTGGCGTTGATCAGTCACCCGAAATGCTGGATCAATGCCGGACGCATCTGGAAGCCAACCAGCTCAATCATGATTTGCGCCAGCGCGACGTGCGCGAACTGGGGGTTGATATCGGTGGCATGGACATGGTTCTGGCCATTGATCTGTTCAACGAGCTGAGCAATCTGCGCGACCTGGAGACGCTGTTCAAAAGTATCCATGCCATCCTGAATGATCACAAATTGCTGATCTTTGACGTACACACCATTCAGGGGCTCAGCTATCAGGCGTCACTGGGCGACCAGATTATGTATGACAACCCAAACCTGATGGTGATCACCAGCAACCAGTTTGACCATGACCGGCAGTCGCATGAGCGCCGTTACATCATTTTTCACCGCGCTGACGATGCCTGGCAGCGATATGAAGGCTTTCGCGTGTTGAGAGGATACCCGGCACAGGCCATTGCCTCCCTGTTGCAGCGCTGCGGTTTTGCCATAAATGCCGTCGTCACGCCGGATTTTGAGGTTTTTGAACCCGGCGTATCGCGTGCTGACCGCATTATCTTTCTGGCGGAGAAACAGTAAGCCTGAGCGAGATTATGAATAACACACTTGACCAACAATCACCTGCCGTATACAGCGTAGATACCGAACATGGTGGCCTGCGCATCAGCATCGTCTTTATCTTCGTGGTCGCCTGGGCGGTCGTTTTTGCAGTGCTCAACAGCCTGCTCACGTCAGAAGGCCTGAACATCATCGCAATGATCGTCAGCTTCGCCATAACCGCCGTGCTGACACAGCAGATCGAACGCAACCTCAAACGCCGCTGGCCCAGTGGACGAACTGTGCAGGTTGAAAACGACCACATCCGCATGATGAAGAAGGACAAGGTCGAGCAGGAAATCAACACCAGCCAGCAGGTCAATGTCTTGCTGTGGCGGTTCAAGATTTCCCGCCGGGCGCGCGTGCCCAAAGGATGGTTCATGGTCGCGTGTGCGCTGGAACAGGACGACATCTATATTCCAATCTATACCTTCATGTCGCCCGCCGATTTTGAAGCCCTGGATGCCAGCTATCATTTCCCCCTGCTCCAGAGCAAAAAGGAACTGGAACGCGAAGGGCGCGAGAACATGCGCCTCGCTGGTGAGCAGCGCCGCTTGCACACGGCTGAACAAATTCGCTGGATGGATGGCGCCGAGATGAGCGCCGAGGATTTCAAGCAGTTTATCCGTCGATTGCAAGAACGATTCCCGCAATGGATGCCCTCCGTAATCTAGTCGTACTGGCTCTGCTGGCACTCGTTTTCGGCATTGCGCAGGCTCAGGAAGACCTGAGTCTGTTCACCCCGGTAACCGGCACGCTGGACAGCGGCGACACCGACACCTGGACTTTTCAGGCTGCCGATGGTGCCATGCTCTCGATTCACGTGCGTGCCACGTCGGGTGATCTCGACCCGGTGCTTACGATCCGCGACAACAGCAATAACGTCCTGTTCAGCAATGACGATTTCGATTATCCGGATTCAGCGGATGCCCTGCTGGAAGGACTGACCATACCCGGCACCGGCACCTACCGCGCGACCGTCTCCGGCTTTGGCGAAACCAGCGGCGAATATGAACTGATTATGCTGCCTGGCTTTGCTGATCTGGCGTATCAGGAATCTTTTGAGGATACCGCTTCGTGGCAAAGCAGCGACGGAACCGAGGTCATCATTGGCAATAACCGGCTGGCGCTCATCGTATCTGGTGCCCAGCAGCGTACGATTGTCACCGACGAAGATGGCGACACGTGGGACGATTTTTATGTGCATGTCGATGTCCCCGAACTCACCGGGGCGCAGGGGTGGCAGGTTGGCCTGACGGTACGCCAGCAGGACGAGCAGAATTATTATCTGTATAGCCTGAATGACCGTGGCCAATGGCGTTTCCTGGTTGTCACAGATGATGGCGAAAGAGTCATCCGCGACTGGAGCGAACACCCGGCGATCATCCCCGGTAGCATCACGTTCAGTTTAGGGCTGCTGGTGAATGAAACCGGCTTTGACTTTTTCTACAACGGGCAGCTGGTTGGTCGATTGACCGATGACACGCTCACCGATGCCGGCGAGGTTGGCCTGGTCGCCGAAACACCGTCCGCGCTTGGCAGCGAAGTCACCGCCCAATTTCGTAACCTGACCCTGACAACGCCGCTGGCAACGGACTACCGCCCGCAGCAGCTGCTGACCGGCAATTCGTCCGTCATGATTCAGGAATTGCAGCGCCGCCAGTTAATTCCGCCATCAGGGCAAATGGATCTGGTCGTCCCAGAGAGTTTCGTCACTTTCAATCGACCCGGCGTGAATGTCCTGCCGCTGGGGGGCAGCGAAACCTATGGCAACTTTGCGTTGGGAACCACACTAACGTGGGAAATAGGTGACCCGAACCTGCCGGGCGGCTGCGGCCTGACGATGCGCACGACGGAACCCAACGACTACCTGCTGGCCTATCTGGATCAGACCGGCACTTATGGGCTGTCGCAGCGCACTGGCGACGACTTTGAACCCGGCATCTTTGGTGAGGATTTAGCCCTCGCCCCGGACCGTCAGCGCCTGCTTGTTATCGCCAACGGAGCTGAGTTGCTGTATTACATCAACGGTCAGCTGGTCGGAACCCTGGACAGCACCGAAGTGGCAGGCACTATCGGCAACGCGGTCGTCAACTTCGAAGCAAATATCACCTCCTGTCAATTCACCGACACCTGGATCTGGACCTGGGAATAAAAAACGCCCCGGCGCAATTACCGGAGCGTTATGATGCTGAAGACGAACGATCAGCGCGCTACTTCATCACCGCGCCGAGCGTATCACATGCCGGGCAGGTGCCATCGGGCCGGAACATGGCGTAACCACCCATCGGGTCGGTCGCCGTGTAGAAGGGGAAGTCCACATTCCACACGATCATCAGCCGCACGCGCCCGCTTTGAGCAGCCGCCGTGGCCGCACCAGCCAGCCAGTTTGCATGTTCGCTGACACTGGTATCCCCCGCCCAGCCGAACGAAGCCGGGATCGCGGTGCTAAAACCATCACCGGACAGATAACCCAGCTCGGTGAAACAGACCGGTTTGCCGCCAAACGGATTGTAACCGCGTGCCAGCATCGAGCCGAAGTAGTAGGTTGGGTACTCGCCACGCGGATCACCACTGTTCTGGGTGGGCGGCACAATGCCCTCGTTATAATGCAGACCCACGCAATCCAGATACTGGCCTGCGCCTGCCGCCGCCATCTGCTGCATGAACACATCGTCGTTGCAACCGCCAGAGCCACAGCCTGCCGCACCAAAGAACCCGGTCGGTGCCGGTGCGCCGCTGATCACCAGCGTATTGGCGTTGCGCGACTTGATCGCATTGAATGCCGGAGCCAGAAGCTGGGTATAGCTGTTGCCATTGATGCTGCCAGCGGGCCATTCGCGGTCAATATTCGGTTCATTCCAGACTTCAATGGCGTCCGCACCCAGGGCCGCCACGCCGCCGACAAAATCGGCAAAGCTGTTGACGTAGCTGTTAAAGTCACCCATCTGTGCTTTATCGCCTTTGATGCCAAGCAGCACCTTGAAGCCGTTGGCTTTGGCCTGATCAATAATGCCTTTGGCCTTCGAGGGATCATCGCCCAGTTTGAATTCAACCTGCTTCTTCACCCAGTTCATACCGGCGCGCTGCATCAGGCTGACGGTGTTCCCATTCAGTTCCAGCACGTGGCCGCCCAGTTCAAAGCCACCCACGGCGGCGCTGCCCGCGACCGGGTCCGGCAGATCGGGGTTGTCGGCAGGTGCTTCAGCAGGTGCGCCCGTCGTGACCTGATCACAGACCGCCAGGTCGTCCAGATCAAAGCTGATGCGCGCCTGATAGGTATTCCCGTTCATGGCAGTAATGGTGAATGTCCAACCGAACCAAACACGGCGGCCAAAATCACCTTCCGGTAATGTCCGGCAGCCAGAGTCGATACCTCCGACATATTCCTGCTGTTCAAAGGTGTAGTTCCGAACGATTGTCAAATCAACCGAACGCTCTTCTTCAATGGCATCGCGTACGGCGGAATAGGCCAGCCAGATCGGATCAGTTGGTGTGGGGGTTGGTCCCTGAGCTGTTGTCGATGCACCGGGGACCAGCACCAGTGCCACCATAAACAACAATCCCATCAAACCAGACCCAATAAACGGCAAACTTCGTCGCATTGCGAAATCCTCATCATTCCTGTCATTGGACAGCGCCCAAGCCTACCCGAAAACCCCTGAATTTCCAAGCCACAATAGCGCGGCGTAGATCAAACGACGGTTAATCATCAACTAGAATCAAAAAGGGCACAAGTTCGCCTCGCACCCCTTCTATGCTTATTCATCTCGCTTTGCAGCTCAGGCCGATGGCTGCGAATCAATATGCCGGGCAGCCGCCTCGCGCAGGAACGAAAGTTTCTCGACGAGATCTCGCTGGCCCTGTCGCCCCAGCAGCTTGCCGATAGAATCCATGATTTCGAGCAAGGCCGGGCCAAAGGTTTCGACACCCTGCGGAATCATCGTCAGCGCTTCTTCGTCGGTTTCCGTCGAAAGCAGATCGTTCAGATAGCGCAGTTCCGGCTGCATGTTTTGTTGCAGCATCCCGACCACACGCTCATACACCTGCTTGAGCCGGGCGCTGGCCTGCACATCGGCGCGGCGTTCTGCTTCCTGAATATTGGCTGTCAGCACCGCCATAAAGGTGTCATCCACCAGGTCAATATTTTCCTGCAAAGCGGCGTCGGGGTCCGGGCTGTTGATGATCGATTGCAGCAGGTTGGCGGCCCCCTGTACGGCCATCTGCGCCTGCTGATCGACTGCCTGCGTCAGCTCCGAAAGTCGATCCCGCAGTTCCTCCAGCGCGCCGCGTTCCACCGCCGGGGCCTTGCCAATGCGGGTGGTCAATTGCTGGAAAAACTCGTAATCGAATACCGGGCGGATCAACCCGACCAGCGCCTGCAACTTTTCATCATCACCGGCGTAGCTGGCCGCCAGATCAATCACCTGATCGCGCTGCGGTTCCTCACCGAGGGCTTCAATGTCGGCGGCCACCTGTTGAACCGTCGCTTCCTGCTGCTCCGCCATCGCAGTCATTTGCTGCCCATAGGTGGAGACTGCTGCCGCCCGTTCCTGAATCGCCATCAAGGCCTGAAGCGCACCTTCCTGCCCCTCCTGCGCTGCCCGCTGCATCAACGCCAGTGCCGTCTGGAAAAACTGCGCGTCGACGCGCTCGTCGTGCTGCCGGATCATATCATCGAGCTGATCCGGCCCGGCGTCCATCATTTCTTCGATGAGACGGATAACTTGCCGCCGTCCTTCGCGCACTTCCTTGGTAATGCCGTCCGCTTCCAGAATCTGGTCGATCAAGCCCTGCATGGTCAGTGCCTGCTTGGGCTGGAACATATAGCCCTTGAAAGATTCCTTGGGGATGCTGGCGGTCAACTCCTTGAGCATGTCGCCGACGACCCGATCCTGCTGATCTTTTGGCAGCCCCAGTTCCATCGGCACAAACGAGACCAGCATTTCCTTACTGGCATCGTGATACAACAGCGGCGCCGCCACCGTGTTGACCATCCCACAGTTCGGGCACCGGGCTGTGTTTAACTGCCCGCTCAGCAGTGCCGTTTTCAGGGCAGGCTGATGGGTCACATCAATCAGGTTTTCAACGGCTACCTGACTTGGCTGGCCGCAATTTGGACATTGAATCGTCATCGTACTTGCCATAAGCTACTCCACATAGGTGTTTATCCATGTTACCGGGGAAGTGTAAAGTAAAACGTCGAACCTTCACCGGGTTTACTTTCGACCCGAATCGTTCCCTGATGCGCTTCGATGATCGCCTGGGTCAGATACAGCCCCAGGCCTGTTCCCTGTGTTTTACGGCTGAGCGCACCGTCAACCCGATAGAAACGCTCAAAGATATGTGCCTGTTCATCCAGGCTGATGCCCACACCTTCGTCACGAACATAGGCCGTCACCGCATCGTCGCTGGCATACCCACCGACTTCGATAGTACCGCCAGCCGGCGAGTATTTCACGGCATTGCTCAGCAGATTATCAAACACCCGCCGCAAGTGCGTTTCATCACCCTGAATCACCGGGAAATCTGGCGGAAAGGCCAGTTTGAAATGATGGCGCTCTGACTGCACCTGAAAGCGTTCGACAGCGCGGTTCGCCAGTACATCCAGCCGAACATCCGCCAGATTCATCTGCATTTGCCGGGCCTGAAGCTTGCTGGCTGCCAGCAGATCTTCAATCAACTCGGTCAGGCGGTCGGCCTCATCTTCGATCACCACCAACCCGTCACGGATCACCTGCGGGTCCCAGGTGGCGTCTTCGCGCCGCAGCGTCCCGGCATAACCTTTGATGAGCGCAACCGGGGTTTTCAGTTCATGCGACACACCGGAGATAAACACGTTCTGCATCTCCTGTGCGCGCCGGAAATTCGTTATGTCACGGATATTGGCGATGATATTGATCAGCCGCCCATCGGTCGCATACAGCGGTGAATACGTGATGGCAATGCTCAGCGCCACACCATCGAGCCGGGTAATATCGCCTTCGACATACAGGGTTTCATTTTCGTCGTGTGGCCAGCCAGCCAGCATGGAATCATGCAGACTGGTCGGCTGAACCGACTGCCAGACGATCACGGACTCCTCAACCGTCCCGATCGCATCCGCAGCAGACCACGCGGTCATGCGTTCCAGAGCCGGGTTAAACATGAGGATGTTGCGATTAACATCCAGAATCATCACGCCATCAGCACTGTGGCGCACAAACGCATCCAGCCGCTGGCGCTCCCGGTTGACACGCTCGTAAAGCTGCGCATTATGCACGGCAATAGCGGCCTGATCCGCAAAACTTTTGAGGATTTGCAGGTCGTTGGGCGTCGTCACCCCGACATAATCCCGAAAGACCAGCAGCAAACCCACCGGCTCGCCGGCCATTACCAGCGGCATCGGAAAAAGCTGGCGCAGTTCCGGGTCGATCAGGTCCGCCATTTGCTGCAAGTTCTGTTCCAGATCGTTGAAGTCCAGCCCTTCGCTGACCCCCGCGACCAGTTCAGCAAGCTGTTTTTCGAGTTCGGGCAGTTTTTCCGAGTCGATGTTGAGAATCGCCCGGATATTGTATTCTTCGGTTGCCGGGTTGCGCAGCGCCACAAAGCCAACGCCTCGCCCGGCCAGCATCGCCACCGACGCGTTCAGGACAAGCCGAAGTACCTCACCCAGATCAAGCTGGGCGGTCATGGCGCGGATGATATCCAGAAGCAGATCGCGCTGGCGAACTCGATAATCAGGCAGCAGTAACATAATGCAGAAATTGTAGCATGTTCTAATATAAGATGGAACGGAACGGATCGAATTTCTGTTGCTATTCTAACAGCGGAATCAACCCGCCTTGGGTATGAACCAACGCCGCAGCACCGATAATGCTGACATCTTCACCCAGCGCGGCCTTTTCAATACGCAGCCGGTCAATATAACCTTCGTAAATCACGCTGGCACGCATCGCCGCCTGCATCGGCTGGAACAGCAAATCCCCGATCTGGCTGACCCCACCACCAATGACGATAATCTCCGGGTTGAACAGATGCAGCAGGCTGGTCAGGCCGAGGCCGATGACATGCCCGGCGCGCTGCACAATATCCAGCGCCAGTGCATCGCCCTGATGGGCAGCCTGCCCGACTATTTTGCTATCAATCCGGCTCAAGTCCCCCTGTGCCATATCGAGCATGATCGACTGTCTACCCTGCTCAATGCCTTCGCGTGCCTGACGCGCCAGCGCCAGACCCGCCGCCACCTGTTCGAGCCGCAGTTCCTGCCCGTCAATCACCATCACCATGTGGCCGATCTCCGCCGCAAAGCCGCCATACCCCAGCAGCAAACGGCCATCAATCAACACGCCGCCGCCGATCCCCGTGCTGAGGGTGACGTAAATTGCGTGTTTGCAGCCGACCGCTGCCCCGCGTGCGACCTCCGCCAGCACCGCCACATTGGCATCATTGCCGACATACGTCGTCGTATCGAAGGCCTCCCGCAGGCGCTGCGCCAGTGGAATATCGCGCCAGCCGGGCAAATTCGGCGGGGCCAGCACCACCCCCGTCGCGGGGTCGAGCGGACCGGGCGACGAGACGCCAATGCCCTCCACCTTTTCCCCCTGCGGCCACACCTGCCGGATCGTCTCGATCATGCGATCAATCACCCGATCCGGGCCTTCTTCGCCCAGAGTCAGCGTTTCGGTGCGGTTCAGAATATTCAGGTCAGAATCGAGGCACGCCGCACGAATGCGCGTCCCTCCCAGGTCAACGCCAATAATCATCATTGCTCCAGTGTGTTAAGGCTTGCGCACAGTATCCGGGATACGCACGCCATCCCGCGCTGCCTGAAAATCACTCACGTAATCCGGCGACAGCGTACGAAACAGTCGATCCCAGATGAGGGTATAAAATCCATAATTGTGGTCTTTGTCAAAATGGTGCTCGGCATGAAACGCGCTGGTCGATACATACCGGCTCATCGGCAGCCGAATCCACCGGTTCGGCATGGGTTCAACACCGAGATGCCCCACCAGCCCAAAGACGATGTTCAATGTCAGATAAATGATGATACTCTGCCACGCCGCCGGGTAAATGACCAGCAGCAGCAGCCACAAAACACCAAACCCCAATGTCTCGAACGGGTTCAGCACAAACAGGGTTAGCGGGCGGGGGTTCTCGAAACGGTGATGCGTGCGGTGAATGAGCGGAAACAGCAGCGGATAATGCGCCACCCGGTGAAAGACATACATGGCCAGATCCATCGCAAAAAACAGAATGAACGTGTCCAGCAGCACCTGAAAAACTGTCACCTCAAATCGCACGCGGATGATTCCGGCCTGCCACAGCAGCACCCCGGCCACCGTCACAACCGCATTGAGCAACACGCAGGAGGCCGCCAGCCACACTTCGGTCATGGACAGTGGCTCCGGGGCTTCGGTCACCCGATGATCGCCGTAACGCCGCACCAGAAATTCGCCCATCAGCAGCACAACCACCAGAATAACGACATTTTCGAGCACAGACCAGGCGACCACACCCGCCAGCGGCATCTGCCACAGCGCGTCAAAAAACTGGTCAAACAGGTCTGGCATTTTGCTCCGTCCTCATGAATGCCGCACGCTTGTACCACTGGTCAGGCGTGTTAAAATAATCGAACAAATCAACCGAAAATTGTCTCCCAAATTGTAACCCAGGAACCCGTCTATGGCGAAAGTCACGCCCTCGCGCCAGCAGTATCTGGACATCAAAGCCGAATACCCCGATTGCATTCTGTTCTACCGGATGGGGGACTTCTATGAAACCTTCGACGAGGACGCGGAGATCGCCGCACGCGAACTCGACATCACGCTGACCAGCCGCCCCACCAGCCCCGGCAACGATAACTCGCGTATCCCGATGGCCGGGGTTCCGCATCACGCGCTGGAAAACTATATTTCCCGCCTGATCGAACGCGGTTATCACGTGGCCGTGTGCGACCAGATCGGCGATGTGACCGGGCGCGGGCCGGTGGAACGTGCCGTCACGCGGGTGATGACACCGGGCACCATCATCGAGCCGGGGCTGCTGCCAGAGAAAAAACCGAGTTATCTGCTGGCGCTGGTACCGGTGGGCAATGTGGAAACCGGGACATGGAACAAGGCTGGCCTTGCCTACGTCGATATTACGACCGGTGAATTTGCTGCGACACAACTGGAAGGGCCGAATACGGGCGTACTGGTACTGGAAGAACTGGCCCGGCTGAACCCGCGCGAGATCATCATGCCGGAAAACTGGACCCAGCGCGGCGTTACCCTGCCGGAGAATATTCACCTCAGCCCGGTAGCCAACTGGCGCTTTGAAGCCGGGACGACAGAACAAGCCCTGCTCGATCATTTCCGCGTCAAGACGCTGGATGGCTATGGGCTGGCAGATTTGCCATACGGGGTGTGTGCCGCCGGAGCGATTCTGTTTTATCTGCGCGAAACCCAGCGTAACAGCCTGGCACAGTTGACCAGCATCCGCGCCTACAGCACCGCCAGCTTCATGGTGCTCGACCAGTTTACGCGGCGCAATCTGGAACTTACGGAAACCATTCGCGGGCGCAGCACACGCGGCAGCCTGCTCGATGTCCTGGACCGCACGGTAACGGCGATGGGCGCACGTCTGCTGCGGACGTGGATTAATCAGCCATTGCTGGAACTTGACCGGTTGAACGCCCGGCTGGATGCCGTCGAAACCCTGACAGGCGATGCCGCCCTGCGCGAAGACCTGCATACCGCCCTGCGCAGCGTGTCCGACATAGAACGCCTGACTAACCGGCTGCTGATCGGCAAGGCGGGGCCGCGCGATTTGCTGGCGTTGTGCGAAAGCCTGAGCATTGTCCCGGACATTAAGGCACTCATCGGCGCCATGCCCGCACTCAAGGCCCTGACTGACCGGCTCGACCCCTGTGAAGAAGTGTACGACCATATCCAGCGGGCCGTCACGGATGATCCGCCAGCGGTCATGAACGCGATGGGCACGATCCGCCCCGGCTACGCGCAGGAGCTGGACGACATTCTGCACCAGACCCGCGACGCGCGTGACTGGATCGCCAATCTGGAAGAAGTCGAGCGCCAGCGCACCGGCCTGCCCAAGCTGAAAGTCAGCTACAACAAAGTGTTTGGCTATTACATCGAGGTCAGCCGCGCCCAGGCCGAAAACGTGCCGGATGATTACATCCGTAAACAGACACTGGTCAACGCGGAACGGTTCATCACACCGGAACTCAAGGAATACGAAACGCTGGTGCTCAACGCCGAAGAACAGATTTTGGAAGTGGAGAAGCAGCTGTTCGAGGCACTCTGTCACGACCTGTGCCAGTCATCCAGCCGCCTGATTCAGACGGCCCGCGCCATCGCGCATCTGGATGCGTTCCTGTCGCTGGCTGAAGTTGCGGTGCGCGAAGGTTATACCCGCCCCACCCTCACCCGCGACGATGTACTGGTTATCCAGGACGGACGGCATCCGGTGGTCGAAAAACTGCTCGACAGCGGCACGCGCTATGTCCCCAATGAAACGCACTTCGACCCCGATACGCGCATCCACATCATCACCGGGCCGAATATGTCGGGTAAATCGACCTATATCCGGCAGGTCGCGCTCATCACGCTGATGGCGCAGATCGGCAGTTTTGTTCCGGCGGATGAAGCCACCATCGGTCTGGTGGATCGCATCTTCGCCCGCATCGGCGCGCAGGATGAAATCCACGCCGGGCAAAGCACATTCATGGTCGAAATGGTCGAAACCGCACGCATCCTGTCCGGCAGCACCGGCCACAGCCTGATCATTCTGGATGAAGTCGGGCGCGGCACATCGACCTACGATGGTTTAGCCATCGCCCGCGCCGTCATCGAATACATCCATAACAACCCGCGCCTCAACTGCCGCACGCTGTTTGCGACGCATTATCACGAACTGACCGAACTGCCTGCCATCCTGCCGCATACCAAAAACTTCAACGTGGCCGTGGCCGAAGAAGGCGACAGTATTGTCTTCCTGCATCGGGTCGTCCCCGGCGGCGCAGACCGCAGCTATGGTGTACATGTCGCGCAGCTTGCCGGGATGCCGCGCCCGGTCGTCGAACGTGCCCGTGAACTGCTGGCACAGCTCGAGGAAGATGGCAGCGACTTCAAATTGCGGCCAGCGGATAACAGCAAGAAGGCAAAAAGTAATGGCCCGGCACAGCTCAGCCTGTTCGACCCGGAGCCACACCCAGCCGTCGAAACCCTCAAGCACATGGCGGTCGATGAGCTTAGCCCACTGGAAGCGCTCACCAAGCTCTACGAACTCAAGCGCATGGCGGATAGCTGACGCAAATTTCTGCTATAGTATGGTTAAGCGTGCATGATGAGGGATGCGCAATGACCGATTTGCCAATTAGCAAGGAACTGGCCGCACGATTACAGCAGATTGCCAATCAGGAAGAAAAGTCACTCGAAGCTGTGCTGTCAGATTTTGTAGAGGAATGGCAGCAGGCCGAAAAGACAAAACCAGCAATCGTTTCATCAGATACCATGATGAACTTTGCCCAGCGGGCTGAAAAGCTCAATATCCAATCAGGCATGTCAAACATATCCAGCCAGTTTGATGATCATATTGAGGAAGCTATCGAGGAGCATTTCAAAAATCGTCGGAAAGACGAGTAAACGATGGCAATCCTGGTAGATAGCAGTTTTCTTTATAGCCTGATGGATAAATCGGACAGCAATGGGCAGTTAGCCAGAGACTTCGTCGGCACCAATCGAGAGCCATTTATCGTACCGGGTGTCACACTCTTTGAAGTCACCCACGTACTCCGACATCGCATCGGCCAGCACGCCGTGACCAGTTTTCTGCGCCTCATTCTTGAGCTGCAAATACCGCTCGAACCGATCCTGATTTCAGACGCTGCCCAGGCGCTCACCATCATGGAACAATACCCCGATGCTCGACTGGACTTTGTCGACTGCTGCATCATGGCCCTTTCTGAACGACTGAATGTGACGCAAATCTGCACCTTTGACCGGCGCGATTTCATGATCTTTCGACCATCCCACTGCGACTATCTGGAACTGCTGCCCTAACCGGAGCATATGCCAATGGGCTATCTGTATATCAGCTACAGCCGGAGCAATACCGATGTCGCCCGGCGATTAGTCACTGATCTGGAAAACCGGGGCTATACCACGTGGGTTGATACGGATGACCTGAAAACAGGTGATTTGTGGACCGCCCAGATTGACACCGCCATTCAGGATGCCGAGGTATTTATCACGTTGCTCAGCCCGGCTACCGCCGCCAACCGAACCGTCCAGCGCGAGATTCAACTGGCAGAGCAGAGTCATAAGCCGATCATTCCGGTGCTGGTCGAAGCCGCATCCATACCGGCGTCACTCGCCAATTATCAGATGGTGGATGCCACAGGCGACTGGCCGACTTTCATCGAAAACCTGATCCGAGCCATCGACGCCAGTTCGGCTTCGGTGCCGATGCGGACCAAAAGACCGCAGCAGCAGCCAGCCACACAACCACGGCCTGCTGCACCCACCCGGCAAGCATCAAAGCATCGCCTGCCCGTGCCCCTGCTGGTTGTGCTGATCGTTCTCATCATCATCAGTTTGCTGATAGTCATGCTCATCACCCAGAATGCGGCCCCGGTTGCCAGTACAGACGCTTCGGCCACGGCTGCGGCAGTGTATACGGAAGTTGTCGATGGAACCGGCATGGCCCGTACAGCGACCGCTGAGGCACAGATTGATGTAACGGCCATGGAGGATGAGGCGGCAACGGCAACCGCACAGGCAGTCATTCCACAGTCGACAAGCATCACCATCACCCAGCGCCCGGACGCAACCGAAATCGCACTGCGCGTGGAACAAACCGTTGCGGTCTTCCGAGCGACGGAGAGCAACGAGTTATCCCCGGCGGAAGCGGCGCAAATGCTGTCGCTGACCAATGCCAGCACCAACCTGATCTACCTGACCGGTATTCTCGCGGCGCTGGCGCTGGGAGTTGCGGTAGCGGCCCTCGTCATATTGCGTTCAGGCAGCAATCGCGGCCTCGCCCGGCGTACGGCCCATGCGTCAGCGCATCCCGGCCAGTCGGCCACCGGCCCAGACACACCGCCACCTGACAAGATGCTCGAAGATTATCAGATATTCGTGTCCAGTTCGGACAAAGACAAGGAGTGGGTACGGCTGCTGGTCGAGGACCTTGAGGCACTGGATTATAGTGTCTGGTGGTATGCCAAGGATGCACCGGGCCTGCCGTTTGGTAACGAGATTCGCAGCGCCATTTATCACACCAAAGTGTTCCTCATTATCGTCTCGCCGGATTCCATGCGGTCCAAGCATGTTGAGGAGGAAATCCGCTGGGCGGAGATTTATGATCGCCCGATTGTGCCGGTCGTCTGCCGCGAAACGAGCATTGAGGAACGTCTCTATGGTCTGGCCAAAGGGGCCGACATCACCTTTATTAATGATTACAAGGAAGCCCTTGAGCTGCTGGCACAGGCCATCGACCACTACCTGCAACAACGTCTGGAAAAGATGAATGTCCAGCCCGATGTCACGACCCGCGTTACCGGCATGTAAACCGCTGTTCAGGGTTTGACGGCCATCATCTTCGATGCCATAATCGCCACCCTACAGGGAGACAGACAACATGGAAGCTCAAGATTATTACTGCGCCCATCTTTCGCAGGAGACTGACGAACCGCTGTATGGTTCTGCACCGGAAGCGCGGGTGTGGCTGATGCTCGAATATAACCGGCCCTGGGGTGCGAAGGCACTGCCCGAAAGTGATCTGCCGGAGGCCATCAAAGCCCATATCAATGGCTGGACTAACGCGATTGATAGCGCTAAATTTCTGTTCATTCGCCAACCCGGCCAGACCAAACGCGAGGGAATTCGATTCTTCGTCGCCATAACGGGTGAAGCCAGGCCGCGCCTGTACGCCTACACGCTGGCAAGCTATGACGATCTGCTCGAACTGGATGTGGAGTCGATGGTGAAGGGCGATCCGATCTTCGCCGCATCCATGAGTGACGAACCATTGTATCTGGTCTGCACCAATGCCCAGCGCGACCGCTGCTGCGCGCTGTACGGCGTCGGCATCTACAACGAACTGCAAAAACAGGTCGGCAGCTATGTCTGGCAGTGTACGCACATCGGCGGTCATCGCTTCGCGCCAACCGGCGTGGTCCTGCCACACGGTATCTGCTATGGACGCATGACGCCCGATAACGTCAGCGCCATCGTCCATGCCAGTGATACGGGTGAAATCGCGCTGGAATACCTGCGCGGACAGGTCGCGTGGGATGCACCGGCACAGGCAGCGGACTATTTGCTGCGTGCCCAGCGGGGTATCACCGCTATCGACGGCGTCAGGCTGATGACACAAACCGCGACAGGCCCGGACACATGGGACATGCAGTTCGAGGTTGATGGGGAAAAACACAACATCCGCCTGCAAAAATATGTGACGGATGTTGAAATTTACACCAGTTGTTTCAACGACAAGAAAGCCGCAATAGAAGGCTACCGGCTGATTTAATCGCCAGAACCTGTTGCCGCCAAAGTCGGGGAAACCGCTTCGGGGCGCGGGGCGGGGATAACCACCTCGTCTTCACGCAGGATACCTTCCGACACCAGCACGCGCTCGAACGAGACAATCGCCACTTCGATCATGTGCAGGTCCGGTTCGCGCGTTGTCAGGTGCTGCAAGGCCAGATTCGGCTTGATGATCGCCCGAATAATCGGATTGTGCAGGTTACGGGCGGAGAATTGCAGCGCCTCATAAGCCACCCCGGCAATCACCGGGATAAAAATGAGCCGTGAGAGGATGAGCAGCGGCAGCGGCGGGCGGCCCAGCAGCGAGAAAATCAGCACGCTGACGAACGCCACCGTCAGCAAAAAGGCCGTGCCACAACGCGGATGCTCAATGGGATACTGCGCCACAATTTCCGGTGTAAGTTCGGCCCCGGCTTCATACGCATTGATGGTCTTGTGTTCCGCGCCATGATAGCCAAACAGCCGTTTGACATCCGGGATGCGGCCAATCGCCCAGATATACCCGATCAGCAGCGTAATCTGAATCGCCCCTTCGATCAGGTTCACCAAAAACGCGTTGAAGCCGATAGGGGCGACACCATCCGGCGTCAGGCCCAGCAGATTGCCCAGCCCCGCTGCGCCCAGTGTCGGCACCAGGAAAAACAAGCCCATCCCCAGCGCCAGCGAAAAAGCGATCGTCGCCCAGCCAATCGGACCGTTGAAATCCACTTCTTCGTCTTCACCAACGGCGACATCCGCCGCCCACATCAACGCCCGTGTGCCCAGGCCGATGGCATCCCACAGGCCGATGACCCCGCGCACAAACGGCGTTTTGATGATCTTGCTGCGGTACAGCGTGCGGCTGAGTGGTGTTTCATGGATGACGATTTCGCCTTTAGGGTTGCGCACCGCCACCGCCGCCGAATGCGCGCCACGCATCATCACGCCTTCGATGACCGCCTGACCGCCATAATTGAATTTCATTTCGCGCCGGGGTTTGTTGTTGTCCATTAGGTTTGTGCCGCTCCTACTCAAACAGCATTTGTGTCTGACTATCAACTTCGATGATCTGTGCCACACCTGCGGGCTGCACCAGCAAGACAGGTGGTCCGCCCACCGCACAGCCATCAACGTCATTGCATCGCGCCGGAGGCAAGCTGATCACATACCCATCTGCGCTGGCGTGTAACAGATTGATATTACCATAAGCGTCAATCTGCTGCGCTTTTTCTGCGGTGGCATTAATCTGTACCCGCACTGCCTCGTCGGTCCGGGCCCACAGGATCAGCGTTTCATGCCCATCCGCATGAACCAAACGGACCACATCGGTCTGTTCGGTATGCGCACGCTGTACTTGCTCCACCCGGCCAAAATAACGAATCACCGTTTTCCAGGCGTCGAATGCCGGACGCGGTGACTGATCCGCCGGGCTGAGAATCCCAAAGGATTCGCCGCCTTCGGGCAGCTGCTGGTCATAGAGTTTGTAAACCGCCATGCGGTCCGCCCCGGCTGCGATGCCCAACGCAGCCGCCTGTACCAGAAAAGATGACTGCTGTTCCAGGTCAAGCTGATAGACCGGGCGCTGCACCGGCCACTGCGGGTCATCGGTTGGCGCGGCATTGGTTTCGTTAATCCAGATGTGTTTATCACCCAGATCATACAATGCCAGCAGGTCATGCGCTTCGCTGACAATATCATAAACCGTATCGGTGCGGAAATAAATATGCAGGCTGAAGACGTCGAAGAAGTAATCACTCGCAGCGGCTTCGGGGTCCGAAGTCAACTGTTCCAGCAGGCGATCCATATACAGCCGCTGGCCAGTGTTCACGTCATGCCAGTACGTCGTACCTGCCAGATGAATGACCGCTGCCGGGTTGCCTTCCTTGGCCGCCAGATAAGCCACCTTCAGCAGCCGGGCGTAATCCTCAACCTCGCCCTCGAATTCAAAGCCATACGTCTCTGGCGAAATATCCGGCTCATTCCAGATAATGAAGTGATTGACCCCCCGGCTGGCATAATAGGATGCGGCCCGGCGTACAAAATTCGCCCACACATTATCAGGGTCATCGACCGGCAGGTCGAGGCCGCGCGGCACACCCGGCCCGGCAGTGCCATCGGTCGCCCAGGCAGGCGTGTTCTTGAGCAGCGCGACGACCTCGCGGTTGCACTGATTGGCCGCTTTCAGCCAGCGATCATCCACATTGAGGGTATGCCAGTCGTCCGGGCCAGTGGGCTGATGCTGCGCCCAGTCAAAGATGATTCGCTCCCAACCCGCGTTCAGGTCACAGGTCACATCCGGGAACCAGAACCCTTCGACAATGCCAAAACGATTTTCGTCCTGGGCCAGCACCGGTACGCCGATCAGCAGTACCAGCAGGAGGCATACAATTTTACGCCGAACCATTGGCACTCTCGGACAGGCGAATATCCTGTACATTCAACTGCAAGTTGCGGCGGCCATTCCACTCATTCAGTTCCAGTTGATAAGCCAGATCCACATGACCGGGTAGCTGGGCGGCCCATTCACCCAACCCAAAGCCGATCGCATCCAGCGGCGGACGGCCAGCCCGTGCCACCTTCAGCTTCAGATGCCGGTTGTCCCGCCCGACCAGCCGCCATTCCAGAATATAGGCGTTGCGCATCATAAAGACCGGCGCGGCGTTCATGTAGCCAGTGGGTTCCAGATGCTGCAATTCTTCGAGCAGGTGTTCCGACACATGGTTGGTATCGACCTCAGCATCAATTTCGAGCGTCGGTTTCAGCTCCTGCCCGGCCAGCGTTTGCTGCGCCAAACCGACCAGACGCTGCATCAGGTCCGGGACGTTTTTGTTCAGCACGGTAAAACCAGCAGCCTGGGCATGACCACCATGCCGCACCAGCAAATCAGCGCACTGGTCGAGCGCCTGCGTAATATCGAACTGGGGGATGCTACGGCAGGACGCGCGGCTTTCGTCTTCACCCTGCTCCATGACCACCGCAGGCCGGTAAAATTCCTCAACCAGCCGCCCGGCCACCAGCCCAACAATACCCGGCTGGAAATGGGGATCAGCCGCGAAGATCAGCAGATTATCGTCATCCGCTTCCGCTTCGATCCGTTCGCGAATCAGGTCCTGTGCGTCACGGGTCAGGTCCTGCCGCTGCGAGTTCAGTTCGTGCAGCTCCTCAGCCAGCCGCGTGGCCTGTTTCATATCAGCCGCAGCCAGCAGATGATAAGCGGTCATGGCGCTGCCCAATCGACCCGCTGCGTTGATGCGCGGCCCCAGCATATAGCCGATGGTCATGGCGGACACTTTGCCCGCTTCCAGATCAACGACGTCCAGCAAGGCACGCAAACCCGGACGCCGGGCCAGGTTAATCTGTTGCAACCCACGCCGCACCAGCGCCCGGTTTTCCAGCCGACTCAACGGCGCGAGGTCCGCGACGGTGCCGATTGCCACCAGATCAAGCAAATCTTCCTCATTGAGAGGCAGCGCATTACGACGCATATTGCCCTCAACACGCAGCAGCGCCTGAGCCAGCTTATACGCTACACCCACCCCGGCCAGCATGTCTTCGGGATAGTCGCAATCGACCTGCTTGGGGTTGATCACCGCCAGCGCGTTGGGAATTTCGGGGCCGATAGAATGATGATCCGTAATAATGATGTCCAGCCCGGCGGCTTTACCGTCTTCCACGTCTTCGACCGAGCGTATGCCACAGTCCACCGTAATCACCAGCTTGACCCCGGCGCGCGCCAGCTTGAGCAGCGCCTTGCTGTTCAGGCCATAGCCTTCGTCGACCCGGTGCGGAATATAGGGCTTGACCACCGCCCCCAGCGCGCGCAGCGTCTGCATCAGCAGGGCCGTCGAGGTCACACCATCCGCGTCGAAGTCGCCATAGACAACGATGGATTCCTGTTTTTTGATGGCATGACGAATGCGCGCAACCGCCTGATTGATCCCTTTCATCAGAAAAGGGTTGGTGTCTACATCCCGATCATAAAGAAATTTATAAGCTGCATCCGGTTCTTTTAGCCCGCGATTGTACAAAACCTGGGCCACGATGGGGTTGATCTGGCGGTACTGCCGCAGCAGCGTGTGCGGCATCGGCGGCGCAATTAACCATCTTTTCGATGTAATAGACATATACGGCTGGACGATCTACAATAACAAACTCATCTCCAGATACTATCACGCCAGTGCCACCGCGCACAAGCATTTCGTTTTACCGGAGGAACCACAAAATGGCGGATATTGTGTTTATGGGCACACCGGATTTTGCGCTGCCCATTCTAAATGCGCTGATCGAGCATCACACCGTATCAGGCGTCGTGACTCAGCCAGACCGGCCCGCCGGACGCAAGCGCCAGATGCAGCCATCCCCCATCAAGAAACTGGCCCTGGCCCATGATATTCCTGTGTTTCAGCCGGAAAAAATCCGCCGGGAAGAAGCTATCGAAGCGCTGAAGCAGTGGCAGCCGGATGTCTATGTGGTGGCGGCCTTCGGGCAGATTCTGCCGCAGACCGTGCTGGATCTTCCGCCACACGGTTCAATCAATGTGCATGCCTCGCTGCTGCCACGCTGGCGCGGTGCTGCCCCCATCCATGCGGCCATCCGTGTTGGCGACAGCGAAACCGGCATCACCATCATGAAAATGGACGCCGGGCTGGATACCGGCCCTATCCTCACACAGCGCGTCCTGCCCATCGCACCGGACGAAACCGGGCAGTCGCTGCACGATAAACTGGCGGTGCTGGGTGCAGACCTGCTCATCGACACGCTGCCCAGCTATCTTGCAGGGCAAATCACCCCCCAGCCGCAGGTCGATGCCCAGGCAACCTATGCCCCCACCATCCGCAAAGAAGAGGGTCAGATCGACTGGACACAGGATGCCACCGTTATCGAACGTCTGATTCGGGCGTTTACACCGTGGCCGGGCACTTATACCACCTGGCAGGGTCAGACCTTAAAGATTCTGGCCGCCGGCACCCGTCCGGGTAATGCACAGCCGGGCGCAGTCATCGAACAAAATGGGGAGATCGTTATTGGCACCGGGCAAGGGCTGCTGCTGCCGACAAAGCTCCAGCTTGCCGGGCGCAGTGCCATGACGATTGAGGAATTTTCGCGAGGCCGAACGGACTTTATTAACTCGGTGCTGGGGTCGTAGCCGGGACCGGCCCCGCCGCTGCCGTTCGTTTCTCAAATACAGGCCGCAAACTGGGGATCAGGTCGGTTGCGGTCTCAATAGGCTTCTCGCAATCGAGCATCAGATAGTGCCCCGCCGTTTTCGGGAAAGCATGGGTATAACTGGCAAGGCGCAGTTGCTGTGGCCCGACCTGCCCATAACCGCCTTTGACACCAATATGCCCCGCCACCAGCACCCGCTGCTCGAACGGGCTGACCTTCGACACGTAATTGAGGAAGTTCTTGACCGTCGTCGTGTAGGACGAATTGCCGTCCATCTCGTTCTGCGAAAACAGGGTGTTCCATAACAGGTCAAAATCGGTGTTCTGACCGCTGAGAAACAACACCCGCAGCAAATCGTTATAGCGCGGATCTTCCGGCCCACTGACAGCCAGGAACCGCTTTGCCTGCTCTTCATAGGAAACGCCCGTAAAGTGCGCGTAACCCCGCCGCAGACTTTCGACGTCGTAGCTGTTCAGTTCGTGGTCAGCCGTGCGGATAATTTCAAAATGGTCGATTTTCAGGAGACGTTCGAACAACGAGACGGACCCCACACTCGTCGCCGCCCCGGCGTGAGTCAGCATCACACCGGCCTTGCTGCGCACAAAAAACGGCAGCGACGCCAGAAAATCGAGAATATTGCGACGGCGAAACAGCGAATGATAAAGCTGTTCCAGCCGGGTCAGCGAAGCCTCGAAACGGGGCGTGTACTGAATGGAACCCTTCGCCAGCGACAGGCCGTAAATGTGCGGCAGCTCGTGGTTGCCCAGCAGCATGATAATCGTATCCGAACCAAATTCCGCCTGCATTGCCATCACATCCATCAGCATTTCCAGGCTGGAATCAGTTTCTTCGGTACCTTCGCCATGAATCAGGTCGCCACAAATCACCAGGCGGTCGATTTCACCTCTGTGATGACCTTCAAGAAAGCGATCTCGTAAACTGCGATACACATCCCACGCACCGTGCAGGTCGGTCACTACCATTGTGATACCGCTGTCGAGATCAACCACGCGACGGGACATTGACGCCTCCTGAAATAAAAAAGAGGGCGAGTTGGATAACCCGCCCTCACCATTGGGCGGACCGATCTAGTAGCCCAGCACTTCCACAACCGATTTGACCGCGTCAGCGCTGTTATCCAGCATGGCCTTTTCCTCGTCGTTGAGCTGCATTTCAATCACTCGCTCAACGCCACCAGCACCCAGCACCGCCGGGACGCCGATATACAGGCCGTCGTAACCATACTCACCAGACAGATACACTGCCGATGGGATGAGCCGCTTCTGGTCCTTCAGCACCGCCTCGACCATCTCAACCGTGCCTGCCGCCGGGGCATAAAAACCACTGTAGCCGAGCAGGCCAACAATCTCGCCACCACCACTACGGGTCCGTTGAATGATCGCCTGTAATGTGTCCTCGGCCATCAATTCGCGAACCGGGATACCTGCCACCGATGTATGACGGGGCAGCGGAACCATCGTATCACCATGTCCACCGAGCACAATGCCATGAATGTCACGAACACTGACGCCCAATTCCATCGCGATAAACGTTTTGTAGCGGGCTGTATCCAGCGAACCAGCCTGACCAATGACACGCTGCGACGGAAAACCGCTTTCCTGCAACACCACATGGCACATGGCATCCAGCGGATTCGAGACCACAATCAGCACCGCATCAGGCGAGTGTTTTGCTACTTCACGGCTGACTTCACCCACAATCTTCTGGTTTGTCTTGACCAGATCATCCCGGCTGGGATATTGGCCAGTAACAGGGTCTTTCTTGCGCGGCACGCCAGCCGTAATCACGACCACATCAGAGCCAGCGGTTGCCTCATAATCCTTCGAGCCAACGATATTCAGGTCAAAATTCATCACCGGACCGGATTCGGCCAGATCAAGCGCTTTGCCCTTTGCCGCACCTTCGACAATATCAACCAGCACGACGTCGGCCAGTTCTTTAGATGCAATCCAGTGAGCACAAGTTGCGCCCACATTCCCTGCACCAACAATTGTGACTTTGTTTCGAGCCATATCAACCTCTATCTTAAACCGGATGCATAAAACACACAATATGCGGCCAAGCTGACCGCATAATAGCGAGATTAAAAAACCCCAATAAAACGGGGGAGATTATGATGTTGCCGGTTCTCCCCCAGACCTTTTTACCCCATCTATAGCTTACCTGCTCAGATAAGCGGATTATAGCACAACTCGGATAGCGGTTCTACCGCACCACATCACCCACTTTCGGCCCAGCCGCCAGCACGTCTTCGTCTGCTTGGTCCGCAAACTGCTCGAAGTTTCTGACAAACCGCTCCGCCAGGTCCATCGCCTTGTTCGCGTAGGCCTCGGCGCTCTCCCATGAACGCACAGGGTCCAGCACTTCATCAGGCACACCGGGCACATGTTTCGGGATACTGAGACCGAAGTATGGCTCCTCGACAAATTCCACATCATTCAGCTCGCCATTGAGCGCAGCGTTCACCATGCGACGGGTGTACTTCAGCGGCATGCGTTCTCCCCGTCCGTTCCAGCCTGTGTTGATCAGCCAGACATCCGAACCATGCGCCTCGATTTTCTCCGCCAGCAGTTTGGCGTAAACCGTCGGGTGCAGGGGCATAAACGGTGCGCCGAAGCAGGCACTGAAAGTGGCGGTCGGTTCCGTCACGCCGCGTTCCGTACCAGCGACTTTGGCCGTGTAGCCGCTGATGAAGTGATACTGCGCCTGGGCTGCCGAAAGCTTGCTGATGGGCGGCAGCACACCAAATGCATCCGCTGTCAGGAAGATGATATTCTTCGGATGACCGCCGATACCCGTTTCACTGGCGTTGGGAATATAGTTGATCGGGTACGACGCGCGGGTGTTCTCTGTAAAGCGCGAACTTGAGAAATCCGGGCTGCGGGTATCGTGCGTCAGACGCACGTTCTCCAGAATGGTGCCGAACATCTGCGTCGTGGCATAGATTTCCGGCTCGCTGTCCGGGTCGATGTTGATCACTTTGGCATAGCAGCCGCCTTCAAAGTTGAACACGCCGTTATCGCTCCAGCCATGTTCATCGTCACCAATGAGGGTACGCGACTGATCCGCACTCAGCGTGGTCTTGCCGGTTCCGCTGAGGCCGAAGAAAACCGCCGTATCGCCATCCGGTCCCATGTTCGCCGAGCAGTGCATCGGCAGGACACCTTTTTGCGGCAGCATATAATTCATCACCGAGAAGATGCCCTTCTTGACCTCGCCGGAATAACGCGTACCGACGATCACAATGGTCTTCTTGGCAATGTCGACGCCGATAAACGTACCGGTGCGGGTGCCGTCTTCATAGGGCCGGGCAACCAGGCTGGGGGCCGCAACCACGGTCCATTCTGGCTGGTGAACGTTCAGTTCCTCCACTGTTGGCCGAATGAACATATTCCACGAGAAGATAGCGTGATAGGCTGCTTCGCTGATCACCCGAATTGGCATCCGATAGGTAGGATCGGCACCGACGAACAGGTCCTGTACGAAGATGTGCTGCTGCTGTTCCAGGTGGAAACGCGCCCGGTCCAGCATGTGATCGAATAATTCCTGCGAGACAGGCTGGTTGATGTTGCCCCACCAGATACGGTCTTTGGAGGATGGTTCCTCTACAAAGAATTTGTCTTTGGGGCTGCGGCCCGTGTACTGGCCGGTCAATACCCGCAGTGCGCCATTGTCAGTCAGGTGGGCTTCACCCAGCTTGAGCGCATATTCGTAGATTTCCGACGGATTGAGATTCCAATGAACGAGGTTGTAACCCTCAAAGGTCTCAATGCCGATTTCGTTCAGGCCGACCGAACTACGCGGATGAACAACGGTTGGCAGTGGCATAGATGCCTCCTTACGCACGTTTCAAACAATATGCGAATGTTGATGTTTCAGGTCAGTTTGGATTGCAGGATTGCCCAACCCAATACTGCCCTTATTGTATGCCATCTGCCTTTTCAAATAGACGAGTAAGCTCCCGTCTGAATGTGATATTTGTCACAATCAACTATCAATCTGGCTGTAAATGTGGGATAGCAGCGATTTCCTGAAGCTGCCAGGCACTGTTTTGCTGGGTCATGGAGGTGACGGACGTGTTGGTGATGTAGCGGTCGAACTTCACCATATCGGCTTCAAACAGCTTCCACAGCAGCGCATTGATCGTGCCGCCGTGCGAAATGATAGCAATTTCCGGACCTGCGTTTTGCGTGATGACTGCCTGCCATGCGGCGTAAGCACGGTCCTGCAACGCCCGGCGCGACTCGCCGCCGGTGGGGACATAATTCCAGTAATCTGCATAACGGGCAGCCAGTTCAGCCGGGTGTTTTTGCTGAGCTTCGCTGCGCGTCAACCCCTGAAACATCCCCAGATGAATCTCGCGCCAGCGTTCATCCACCAATATCGGCAGCTTCAGCGCTTTCGACAGCGGCGCCGCCGTCTCCATCGCGCGTGGCAGATCGCTGCTATGAAGCGCCTCGATCGGACGCCCAGCCAGGTGAGCCGCCAGCGCTTCGGCCTGTGCGCGCCCCTTGTCATTTAACCCTGTTGGTGCAAACCCCTGCCCGCGCCCTTCGGCATTCCAATCGGTTTCGCCGTGGCGAATTAACAAAATTCTTTGCAGCATCATTCCTCATCCATACTCTTTTGCGCTTCCCACACCCAACGCATCACTTCGGCAGCTGTGTCTGCGTCATAGATAAATCCCAGATTCTCTGCGGTTTCCTGCGTCAACCAGCCAAACAAATCAGCCGCCGCCAGCAGTGCCCGCCACGCATCTGCCATGTCATAATGCGCGATGATCGACTGCATGCCCTGCGTGATGCGCGGGTCCGCCCATAATTCCAGAAACCGCCCATTGTGCCACGTATCCGTTCCTGCCGGTTGGCTGGTCTGCGTATGCCATTCAATCAGCGGCAGCAGACAGCGGCGGTTGAGATACCCGTTCTGACAGTAGATCGCGGTCCACAGTTCACCCCGGCAAAGCTTTTTGGTGATCCACACGATGTGATACCAGAAGTCATTGACCACATTCTGAAACGCCCCTTCATCTGGCGGGTTGATTTCTGGCGCAGGCAGGTACAGCTTGCTGATCTGCCGGGCGATTCCATCTTTATCAACCAGCGCCCGCATACCACGACGCAGCGTCGCGCTCACCCCTTCTGGCAGAGCATCCGCCATCAACAGCGCGCGCACCCGTTCAACAGAAACCGGAACCAGATCAACATCCACCCCACCGTCAAACAACACACGTCGTTCGGTCGCATCCCCGGTGGCAGTCGGTTCTGTAAAGGTCAGCACCACCCGCCCCAGTTCATTCAACCAGTCGGACGTCTCAAGAAAAGGCGTCGAATCATCCACGATCAGCCAGGCATCGAGGTCGGACCAGGCATCTGCCGGATGATCGACACGCGCCCGTGACCCCAAAATAATGACCGCCCGCACATCAGCACGCGCATCTGCCCATTGCCGCAACCGGGTCTCAAACTGCTCAAACGCCTTAACCAGCTTCTGCATACAGGTTGCTCCCAATCTGTTGAACGACAAGGCTTGACGTGCTTACCCGGAAACGGCACAATTAACAGCAATTCAGTTTAACATAAACAGGGAGTATGCAATCCGTGATTACTCAGCCTTCCAAGACCTTGCAGGTCGGCCTGGCGTTCATCGCCGGCATCGGCCTGACCCTCATGATCGTTGTCGCCGGTGTGGGCGTGGTTAATGACAGCATTGACGGTAGTGCGCTGGGCGTTATCTTCGCCCTCGGTGTCGCCATGCTGATCAGCGGGATCATCGGCTGGTTTGCCGTGGTGCGGCCTCATACCCACTTCGATGACATCAATCAACCGATGTATCACGGTCACGATCATCATGACGATCATGACAGCGACAAAACACTGACTGAGCATCACTGATGCGTGCCATCCCGGAACGTCGACCCATTGCGGATCATTTTAGAGGGACCCTGCTGCGCGCAGACGAGGCATATTTACTGGCGCTGACGCCTCAAGCAGATACCGAAACAGTGACCAGCGGCCAGTTGGTCGTTCGTTATGGTATTGCCTATCTCGGAAAACCGCATCTGGCGATTGTTCCTGGTTTAGTGGCCCTGGATTATGGTGACATCCTGACCGGTGAGGCGGCGTGGGAATTTTTACTGCATCAAAGCAATCTGCACCCGCGTGCCGATGTGGTCGGCTATCGCAACGATGGCAGTGATGAAATGATTGCAGTCAAATACCTGGACCTGGCACAACCGATTCATGTACTCGTCTTTCCCGATACGACCGCCAGCCAGCCGATTGGCCATGTTTCTGCCCTGATTGCAGCAGATACCGCAGGCATCGCCCAACGCCTGCTGGATTATCTCCCCGTTTTTGATTCGCTGGAGGCATGGCAAAACCGTGAGTGATACAGACAACTTTCTTGAAGAATCCCTGCCGGATGATCATCGCTCCGGGTTTGTCGCCGTTGTCGGGCGGCCCAATGTGGGCAAATCGACGCTGATTAACGCCATTCTCGGCCAGAAGATTGCCATCGTCACCCCGCGCCCCCAGACCACCCAGCGCCAGCAGCTTGGCATCTACACCGAGCCGCAGATGCAGATCATCTTTGTCGACACCCCCGGCCTGCACAACCCGCAGCACAAGCTGGGCGAGTTCATGGTCAAGGTAGCCGAGGATGCGCTGCGCGATGCCGACGTGGTCCTGTGGGTGCTGGATATCTCGGTCGAACCCACCGTTGCTGACAAACACATCGCGGACACCATTCAACAGGTCCAGGACACACCGGTCATTCTGGCACTGAACAAAGCTGATCTGCTGGATGATGCGAACGCCGAGGCGCATATCGCCGCCTATCAGGAGCTTGTTCCGCATGATCTGGCCATGCTGGTCAGCGCCCTGAACAACGACGGCGTCAGCAACCTGATCGGCGTACTGGCCGAACGACTGCCCGAAGGCCCACGCTTTTACCCGCCTGATCAGGTTAGTGAAGTGAACATGCGCTTCATCGCGGCTGAAGTGATCCGTGAAAAGATCATGCTGGCCACCGAGCAGGAAATCCCCCATTCAGTGGCAGTCGAAATTGTCGAGTACAAAGAACGTTCCGAAACGATGACGTATATCAGCGCCATCATCTATGTCGAGCGTGATTCGCAAAAGGGGATCATCATCGGCAAGGGCGGCAGCATGATCAAGAAGCTGGGCCAAGACGCACGTGCCGAACTGGAACCCATGCTCGACACGCAGGTGTATCTGGATTTGCAGGTGAAGGTGCTCAAAAACTGGCGCAGCGACGACCGGCTCATGCGACGGTTGGGTTATCGCATCGCCAGGGATTAAGGCGCTACCGGGCAGTTCTCCGGCGACGCAATCAGACCCGCCTGGATGAGATCGGCGCAGGTCAGCGGCACCAGCGCGCGATTCTGCTCGACCCACGCCAGCACATCGCTGGAACCCGCGAAACGCCACAGCGCGATATTCCCCTGTTCATCACCGATCATCAGCGACTCCCCATCGGGCGCAAATGCCACTTTGGGGACAGCACCTGCATTCGTAATCCGCTGCTCGTCACTGCCGCTGACGACGTCCCAGATCATGACCGTTCCGGATTCACCAGCCGCCGCCACCCGCTGCCCATCGGCACTGACGGTGATGTCCGAGACACGATCCGCCAGCCCGCGCAAAATGGTCTGTTCCTGCCAGGTATCCATTTCGATCACTCGTAGATCGCCCGACGTACTGGCGTAAACCAGCACCTGTGCATCCGGCCCGAAGGCGTGCGTGATCGTCCCAACAATGCCAATGTCCGCCGCCAGGTCACCAAACCGGGCAACAGCCGCCGTCATATCCATCAGATCACGGACGACCAGGCCAACCGTTTCACCAGCCTCACGCGCGTCATAAGCCACATACCGCCCATCATTGCTGACTGTCAGGGTAAAGCCCAAATCCGCACTGCTGAAACGCGCGACCTCGGCAGCATCATCAACGTCCCAGATGAGCACCTCGCTGTTGTCATAGTCCTGAAGCCCAACAAAGCGGCCATTCATGCTGCTGCCCAGAATGTAGGGCTGCGGCACGCGGCCTATGCGGGTTGTTTCCCCGGTCAGAATGTCCACTTCCACCAGATCGCCATCGTCCCTGATCTGCCGCAATTTGACACCGTCCGGGCTGAACAAAATGGGCATGTCAAGGGCATCAACACCGGGTTGGCCGGTCAGGCTGTTGATCAATTGGCCGTCCGTATCATAGATATGAAAGTCACGCGGCGGGCGCATCCGCAGGGTAAACAGATTTGCGGCCACCAGATAATTGCCATCCGGGTTGAACGCCACATCCATAATCAACTGGCCTTCGCGCAGCTGCCACTGCTGCCGGCTGTCACGCACATCCCAGAGGGTATAGCCGGGCGGCGATTGTTCGAGAAACAACAGGTGCAGTCCATCATCGCTCACAGCTACCAGATCACGCTGCTGGCGAAAGTTATCGAATTGCAGCACGGGTTCCCAGGATTCGGTGTCCCATACGATAAATTCCCGATCACTGATCGACATATCGTTGAGCGTATCCGATGAGGCACGCGAGGCCAGATAGCGGCCATCCGTGCTGAAACGTACCCCATCGACCGGCAAGGTATGACCGTCGGGACGCCAGTATTCGGAAGCAGAATCCGTATTCTGAACGATGACAAGGCCCTGTTCCGTACCCACCGCCACATAATCCCTATCCGGCGTGATGTCCATAGCCGGGCTAGACACCAGCGGGTTTTCATAAGCGCTGAGCACAGCCGGGTGAATGTCTTCACTGATACCCATGTAACCCATAAACGCCGAACCGATCAGACGATTCAGGTCCATGATGGGTTGGTTGTCCGCATCACGGATCGTAAAGGTTTCTTCGTCATCGGACACCAGTATCGTGTCGCTCTGGCCGGAGCTGCGAACGGACTGGCCGGGTTTGATGCCCAGCACATTCATATCCGGCGGCAGATCATCAAAATAGGCGTAGCGTGTGCCTGGCTGAAAGGCAAGCTGGCGCAGGGTCTGCTGCGCCTGTTCAGGGGGATTGTCGATATAAGTAGCGGCAAAGTGGGCCAGCCGCAGCCCATCGAGGTATTCCCCGGATGCAGCGGCGTCCACAGCGGCATTGGCGGCAGATAAGCTTAAGGTTTCGGCAGCGCGGCGCTCGGCGATCATCTGCTGCTGGCGGGCTTCGACCCCGGCCACGACGGCAACGATCAACCCCACCACAGCCAGCGCTAACAACACCAGCGCACCCCCCAGCAATTGCCGCTGACGCCGGGTCTGCGATTGGCGGCTGCGGAGAATAAAATCGGTCTGAACATCGGTGGGCGGCGGTGTATGACTGGCTGCCGTCGCCAGCCAGCTTTCGGCAGCATCCAGTTCAGCGCCAGAGAGCAGAAAACTCGCGTTTTGCTGGTTGTTTTCCCAATCGAGGGCGCGCGCCAGCAGCCGGGTATGCTCCCGCACATGATCGTAGTCCGTGTCGATGGCCTGACACACAGCCTGAAACGCTGCCGAAAAGTCATTACTTTGCCCGGCGTGCGGCACAAAATAAACCCAGTTAATCGACCGAATGCAGGCTGGCACCTGCTCCGCATCAACCGGGCGAAACACAATCGGAAGCATGCGCTTGTTGAGCTGATCCGCATATTCCAGTTCGTGCAGGCAATATTCAGATTCGAGATAATCGGGGCTGAGGACCACGAGGAAGGTATGGGCGCTCTCGATGCCACGGGCAATTTCGCGGGAAAAATCGCTGACGCCGGGCGGAATATCTTCCCAATCCACCCACACGTCGCGCTGCTGCTGCGCAAGTGAACCAGCCAACTGCTTAACGAATTCGACGTCCTTGCGCCGGTATGAGATAAATACGTCGCTGGTTGCCATGTCTATCCACCCGTTGATTAACTATTTTTTGCTGGCAGCCGCGCGAACGGATTATCGCCCGACCAGTCACTAACCGGTCCCGGTACTGAGATATTCCCGGACCACCTCCACATCAGCACCAATCTGGGCGATCAATGCGTCCAGACTGTCGAATTTAGCTTCGTCGCGCAGGCGCTTTTCGAATGTTACCGTCAGCTGCTGGCCGTAAATATCCCGATCAAAATCGAGGATATAAGGCTCGACGGTAATATCATCGCCCTCAAAGTGCGGGCGAATGCCGACATTGGTCGCGGCCATAAAACGCTGATCGCCCAGATGCACCCAACTGGCATAAATACCATTCGCCGGGATCACCTGCTGGTCCCACACCTGCAAATTGGCCGTGGGAAAGCCGATCTGCCGCCCCCGCTTGGCTCCGTGAATGACTGTCCCGCCTACGGCATAGCTGCGCCCCAGCCACTTGCGCGCCAGCGTGACGTCGCCGACCTGAAGCGCATTGCGGATCGCAGTGCTGCTGATCGTATCGCCGTTGTTCCCCAGCAAATCCACGACCTGAAGATCAAAGCCTTTTTGCGCACCTTGATCTCGCAGAAAATCGACATTGCCTTCGCGCTTGTAGCCCATCGCAAAATCCGATCCGACAGCCAGCGTCTTCATGTTCAGGTGTTCCAGCAGTTGATCGGTAAACTGAGCCGCCCGCACTTGCCGCAGTTCATCATCAAACGGGTGCGTAATCACATAATCGACACCCAGCGACATCAACAGCTCCGCTTTTTGTTCGGCGGTGGTCAGGTAATAGCGCCCGGTCAGACCGCGCAGGACCACATCGGGGTGCGGGAAAAAAGTCAGCACAACCGCCAGCTGTCCGGTCTGGCGCGCCGCCGCGACAAGCTGCTCAATCAAATGCTGATGGCCTTTGTGGACACCATCAAACACACCGATCGTCACCAGTGAGGGCCGGGGCAAATGCGCATTCGTCAGCTGATAAATATGCTCTGTCACACCCTGAACCTTTCAGACAAACACTTTGCGGGGCCGCCAAGCGTGGCCTTCCGCCTCAACAATTGCGATGAACACGCCATCCGGGCTGTAGGCCTGTGCCAGCGTACCCGCCGCTGCGCCTGCGCTCGGCACCACCCGGCCATGAACCAGCGCCTCGACTGCTTCCGCGTCCATATCCACAACCGGCATTGGATGCAGCGCCTCATCAGGCGTGATCAGATACTGGTGGGGGTTGTCGCTGTTAAGCAATGTTTCCAGCCCAACTGCACGTGCCAGGTCGAAGCTGCCGCTGGCGGTCCGCACCAAACCGGATAGATGCGCGCCCACACCCAACGCCTCACCGACATCATAGGCCAAGCTGCGGATGTAGGTGCCGGAACTGCATACCACATCAACCGTAACCTGCGGCGGCGACCAATCAACCACATCCAGTGCATGAATGGTGACAGGACGCGCCGGTCGCTCGACAGTCTCACCCGCGCGGGCCAGCTCGTACAACTTGCGTCCGCCCTGTTTAATGGCGCTGTACATCGGCGGCAATTGCTCGATCTCGCCCTGAAACTGAGCTAGAGCGGCTTCGAAATCGGCCCGCGTCACGTGTGAGGCATCGACATGGCGGATCACCTCGCCTTCAGCGTCATAGGTTTCGGTCGTCACGCCGAGATGAATCTGCGCCCGGTAACGCTTGGTTGTGTGCATCACATATTCACTCAGGCGTGTTGCCGCCCCGACACAGACCACCAGCACGCCCGTCGCCAATGGGTCGAGCGTACCCGCGTGACCGACTTTTTTGATCTTCAGCCCGCGCCGTACCTTTGCCACCACGTCATGACTGGTCATGCCCAGTGGCTTATCAATATTCAGAAATCCAAAAACTGTCATAATGCGATTCTACAAAATCGATTCAAAAAAGCCAGCGTTCATGCTGGCTCATCAGAGTTCAAACAGCCATCCGGTTATTTCGCCACCGGCACACCCGCCGCGACAACCTGTTGCAGCAGGGGCAAAATACGTGCGCGCGCAGCTTCCAGCGGCCCGTCGATCGTCGCGCCAGCCGCCTGTTTGTGCCCGCCACCGCCGACACCCAGTGCCACCTGCGAGACATCGTAACCGGGCTTGCTGCGCAGGCTGATCTCGACGCGTCCGTCTTCAAGTTCCTTAAAGACGACGGCCACACGCGCTTCATTGGTTTTGATCAGCAGGCTGACCAGACCACCATCCGACACTTCATCCATGCGGGCACGGCGCAGGTCTTCCTGTGTCACCGATGCCTCGATGACTTCGCCCTGCAACGTCGCGGATGGCAGCGCCCCTTTCCACAGTTCAATGACCCGGTAGGATTTGCTGTCCAGCGTACGGGCAGTAATCTCCGACAGGACAGCGCCGCTCTCCATCAGCCGCATGGCCATGCCCAGAGTCGGCGCGGTGACGTTGTTGGTCCGAAAACCCAGCGTATCCGTCACCAGACCGGTCAGCAGCGGCACCGCCACATCGGTTGTGATCGGCAGGCCCATATAGATCAGCCAGTGATAAATTACTTCGCTGGCCGATACGGCTGATGGCATCACCAGAAACACATCACCAAACATGGTGTTGGTGGCATGATGATCCAGATTGATCACCTGCTGACTGTGCGCCCGGCCATACTCGCCGACTGCACCCGTCCGTTCTTCATCGCTGGCATCAACCGAGATCATCAGGTCCCATTCACCAGACGTCAGTTCGCTGTGGACCATCGCGGAGCCAGATACAAAATTCAGATAGCCCGGCACCCCGCCATCAACCGCGCAGGATACCCGATGCCCCTGCCCCCGAAGTGCATTGGTCAACCCCAGCAGCGAGCCAATGGCATCACCGTCGGGGCTGACATGCGTGACGACTAAAATGCGCTGCGCAGCCTTGACGACTTCCGTCGCCTGCGCCCAGTCCGTTCTATTCGTCATCCGAGTCCGGTTCCTCTGGTGGAATTTCGAGGCTGGACAACAGTTGATTGATCCGTTCGCCCCGTTCCAGGGTTACATCCCAATGAAAGTGAAGCTCCGGCACCACCCGCAGCCGCACGCGTTTACCGACCTCGCGGCGCAGAAACCCCTGTGCCCGTGCCAGCCCACTCATGACGTCTTTCTGACGGCTCTCATCACCCAGCGCGTTCACAAACACATCGGCGAACATCAATTCAGGATCGAGCTTCACCTCGGTGATGGTGATATTCTGTAAACGTGGATCGGCGATTTCGCGCAGCAGCAGTTCACTCAGTATCGTCTGGATACGCTCTGCGACCCGATCCTGTTTGATCGTTGACATAACTCGCCTCCTTTAGTTGACACGTTCGGTGACGAAGAACTCAATAACGTCCCCTTCCTGGAAGTCGCTGAACCCTTCGAGCGCGATACCACATTCAAAACCGGCACGCACTTCACGAACATCCTCGTTGACACGCTTGAGGGACGCCACCGGCAGGTTATTGGTCAGCGCCTGACCATTGCGGACGACGCGTGCTTTGGCATTACGCCGGATGATGCCATCCTGCACATAACTACCGGCCACCGCGCCAACCCGCGAAATGCGGAAGACCTGGCGCACTTCCGCCGAACCAATCAGCTTGTCGCCATATTCCGGTTCCAGCATACCATGCAGCGCCAGCTCGATATCTTCGAGCAGCTTGTAGATCACGGTATACAGCCGGATATCCACACCATTCGAATCCGCAGAACGGCGGGCGGCGCTGTCCACATCGACGTTGAAGCCGATGATGATCGCGTCGGACGCACTCGCCAGCATGACGTCGTTTTCGCCAATATTGCCGGTATCTGCCGACAGAATGTTGACATTGATGCCTTCGGGATTGTTGTTGGAGATCGTCTCCAGCGAACTGACAATCGGCTGAAGCGTACCCTGATAATCCGTCTTGATAATCAGCGTCAGCTCTTTGGCATGGCCGCTCGAAATCTGGGCAAACACGTCCTGCAGGGTCACCGGCTGGCGGGCTGCGCCATTATCCGTTTCGCCAACAGCACGGTCGTCGATGATCTGACGCGCCACTTTCTCGCTCTTGACCGATTCAAAGCTGTCGCCCGGTTCCGGCATATCGTTCAGACCCATCACCACAACCGGGGTCGAGGGGCCAGCCGCCTTGACAGCGCCACCGACCTCATCAAACATCGCTTTCACACGACCATAGGTTTCCCCGGCAATGATGGTATCGCCACGTTTCAGCTCACCATTCAACACCAGCAGCGTTGCCAGCACGCCCCGGCTCGGCTCGACATTCGCTTCCAGCACGACGCCAGCGGGTGACGCGTTGGGGTTGGCGACAATATTGCTGTCATCAGCAACCAGTGAGATCGCTTCCAGCAGGTCTTCGATACCATCGCCTTGCAGCGCGGCCACCGGCACCACCAGCGTATTGCCATCCCATTCATCAGGGATCAGGTCGAGTTCGGCAAGCTGCTGCTTCACGCGCTCGATGTTGGCATTACGCTTGTCAACCTTCGTCACCGCAACCACAATCGGCACGTTGGCGGCGCGGGCATGGTTGATGGCTTCGCGCGTGGTCGGCATCACACCATCGTCCGCTGCTACCACCAGCACGGCAATATCCGCACCTTGCGCACCGCGGGCACGCATGGCGGTAAATGCCTCATGACCCGGTGTGTCCAGAAACGTAATCTGGCGGTCATTATGCGTCACCCGATACGCACCGATATGCTGGGTGATGCCACCGGCTTCACCTTCGGCAACATGTGCTTTGCGGATTGTATCGAGCAGAGTGGTCTTACCGTGATCCACATGACCGAGGATGGTCACGATCGGTGGGCGCTGCTTGAGGTTTTCGGCTTTTTCGTCGGCGTAAAGCTGGCGCCAGCTTTGGGCCTTTGCCGCTTCTTCCTGCTTTTCCTGGGCCTCGATTGCGCTTTCGGACTGCGCCTCGAACCCCATTTCCTCAATGACAATTGCCGCGGTATCAAAATCAATTTGCTGGTTGATCGACGCCATAATGCCGTTGGCGATGAGTTGTTTCATCACCTCGATAGGGCTGGCCCCAATCAGTTCGGAAAGTTCACGGACTGTCAGATAGTCCGGGACGAGAATTAACTGCTTTTCCTTTGCCATCGCATCCTCCACATGCTATCAGGCGACGGGTCCGGAAAAGGTTCTCGATACCTTCTACCTAACCCATCGCGCGATCATTATTAACTTTTCGATTGGCCGTATAATCCAGCATGGTGTTACCCATTGTGGTTACGGTCTCGCCTGCTGTAGACGTTCATAATCTTCATCATTCAACGTCATCCGTAAAGCTTTGCCAAGAGCCTGGCTTTTAAGAGCGTGCTCCCAGCAAGCGTCTTGCTGACACAAGTAAGTCCCGCGGCCTTCGGCTTTACCTGTCGGGTCAACCTGAAGGCCTTCGGCAGTACGCACAACACGCGTCAACTCACGTTTATCACGCTTTTGCCCACAGATCGCACAGGTGCGCTGCGGCGCATGGCGGTGACGAGGCAAGCGCTGCTCACTCATGACCGCCCTTAATCAAGATAATCATCCCAGTCTTCGCGACCACGACGGCCTTTACGCCGCCGTTTGGCAACGACTTCGCCAGATTTCTCATCGAACACCAACTGGCGCCGCTTCTGACGGTCTTTTTTCTTCTTACGCTTGCTTTCGACATTTTCATCATCGAACGGATCGAAGTCTTCATCTTCTTCGATATCGTAGTCGTCAGCATCATCGCGCACAGGTTCGCGGGCTGGCCTGCTGTGTTCCACAGGCGGCAGTTCAATTTCAGTTTCTGGTTCTGGCTCTGCCACTGGCTCATCGCCAAACGCTGCGGGCGCTTCATCCACGTCAGGCGTGGCTTCTGCTTCTGCAGGTGCCTGCACAGCCACTTCGTCGGCAGGTGCCTCGGTGGCCACCGCTTCGATTTCCGCTTCCTCGGCCTCTTCTTCTTCCTCGACAGCTTCGGCGACGGCGGTCTCTTCCAGTTTTGTTTCCAAAACTTCGGGGATCACGACGCGATCCAGCGCGATCTGTAACTGCGGAAATGCTTCGCCAGCGAGTCTGCCGAGCAACCGCTGCAACGATGACTCGTCGATCAGGAAGCGCCACATAATTTCGCCAACATTTTCCAGCGGGCGCAGCGCATCCAGAACCGATTCCGGCAGTTCGAGAACGTCGATCGGCAGCTCGAAAGCCCCTTGCGGCAGCGTCGATTTCACAGCGTTGATTTCTTCCATGCGCGCACGGCGTTTCATCTCACGCTGCTCGAGCAGGCGACGCTCGACAAGGTCCGCAAATTGTGCCAGCGTCGTATATTCTTCTGGCATGACGGTACGGTTGCCCGCCTTCTTTTCCATAATGCGACCCACTTCGCTGAGCATATCAGCACGGGTCTTTTCCAGGTCGGCCAGGGGGGCAGAGTGCAGATTTTGCATGGCATCCTGCACCGCCTCGGTCACGCTCTTGATGTCGATGCGCCAACCGGTTAATTTGGCCGCCAATCGCGCATTCTGACCCTCGCGCCCGATTGCCAGCGACAGCTGATCATCCGGCACAATCACGACAGCGGTACGACCGCTATCCGGGTCATCATCGAGATACACGCCGTTCACACGCGCCGGGCTAAGAGCTTTGGCGATGAAAACTTCCTGATCGGATACCCATTCAATCACGTCAATTTTTTCGTCGTGCAGTTCCTTGACGATGTTCTGAATACGCATCCCGCGCATACCCACACAGGCACCGACCGGGTCGATACCATCCTGCAAGGCAGCAACCGCTACTTTCGAGCGATAGCCAGCCTCACGCGCGATGTTCTTGATTTCAACCTGCCCGTTGTAAATTTCGGGCACTTCATATTCGAGCAACCGGCGCAGCATGTGCTTGTGGCTGCGGCTGACAATAATCTGAGGGCCGCCGCTGCCGCGTTTCACTTCCAGGACATACGTGCGCAGCTTATCGTGAGGCCGGTAGCGCTCGCCGGGGATCTGCTGTGCGCGTGGCATCACAGCTTCGGCCCGGCCCAGGCTCAAGGTCACCATACTCTGGTTGACACTCTGTACCGTACCGGTAATCAGATCGCCTTCGCGCTCCACAAATTCTTCATAGAGCGAATTGCGTTCTGCCTCGCGAATCTTTTGCAGAATAACCTGTTTGGCCGTTTGTGCAGCGATACGCCCAAATTTCTTGGTTGTACGCTGGACCTGCACCATGACCATATCGCCCAGTTGAGCTTCCGGTTCGTAAAAGCGCGCCCGTTCAAGATCGACCTCTGTACGAGGACTTTCAACTGATTCGACGACTTCTTTTTCGACAAAAATGCGCGGACGGCCATTAGATGGGTCAATATCTGCCTCGACCCGCTGTGCCGAACTTGCGCCCGTATCGCGTCGATATGCGGAAACCAAAGCCGTCTGCAAAGCCTCCAGCACGACTTCGCGCGGCAGGGCCCGCAATTCCGTAATCTCGTTGAAGGCGAGTTCGAATTCGCTTCTCATAACTTCCTGTTTCTCTTATAACCCCTGATCATTTGGGACAACTGGCTGGAATGGATGAGTCAATTACGAACAAAAGTGGGGCCTTCACCCCACTTTTACCCAATCAAATCATAGCACAAACAGATGCTTCTGGCAAGTTCTAGCCTGCTGGCTCGACCGTCTCCTCAGCCGTCATTTCTTCGGTGACCTCTGGGGGAGAAATCACCTCTTCATTCGCGCTCTCGGCTTCATCAGCAGCAGGCTGTGGCGCGATAAACGGCGCGAACCGCAGGACACGTCCGGTGCCCGAATCAGCCACATACACCCGCCCTTCAGCGTCAACAGCGATGCCCGCTGTCGTGCGGAACTGGGTGGCGTTAAAGCCTTCACGGCTGGGCTGGCCAAATGACCCCAGACAGTCGCCCGCTGTGGTGTAGACCAGCACGCGGCCCGCATCCGGGTCCGTCACGTATAACTGGTCGCGCTCGGCGTCCACCGCGACAAAAGGCCGGTTGCCCTGTTCATCATACCATGCCCGCACCGGGAAGCTGTAGGCGAAGGAGCCATCGGCGTTAAAGACTGAAATCCGTCGATTCCAGTAGTCCGCCACAAACAGACGGCCATCCGGGTGCAACGCCAGACCGCTTGGTTCGTCAAGCTGGCCGGGGGCGCTGCCGCCCGAACCAATGTCGCGAACATGCACACCATCGGACGTATACACACGGATACGTTTGTTGCCCGTATCCGCCACATACACCTGCCCGGCGGCATCCACCGCGACATCGCGCGGTCCCCAGAAGCCATATACGGGGTCGGTCTGTGCGCCCTGCCCATACTCGCCCCGTTCACCCCAGCGGGTAATCAGGTTGCCATCCGGCGAGAGCACCTGCACCTGATAATTCCAGGTATCGGCGATGTACAGGTTGCCATCCGGCCCGACGCTGATGTCATTGGGTCGGGTAAAGAAGACATTGGGGTCATTCGGTTCGACCACACGAATGAATTCGCCATCAGCCGTAAATGCGGACAGGCGGTTATTCGACTCTTCAGCGATATAGACCGTGCCGTCGGGGCCAATCGTCACGCCTTCTGGCCGGTTCAACTGGCCCGGTTCAGTACCGGCGGTACCGATCACCATATCCGCGGCCAGCAGTTGCCAGTTCGCATTACAGGCATTCACCTCGACCTGATCCAGCGGGTTTTGCACCGTGCCTTCGCCGATGCCCAGGTTCCAGATCTGCGCGGCGATGTCCTTGCGGACATAGAAATGCATCCGGTCCGAAACCGGCCATTCTGTCACGTTGAAGTTACGGCCTGTCGCTTCGCCATAAGTGGCATAATCCCGCGACCACCAGATATCGAACAGGCCCCGGCGCACCTGCGACGCTTGCGGGTTCTCCGACGAGAAGTTCAAGGCATTCAGCAACCGTTCCGGCGTCAGGTTGAAATAATCCTGCATCGGCCACCACAGGCGGATGTACTCAAAACGGTAGTAGCGGTCTTCCAGCAGCGGCTCAACCGCGGCCCGGTTCGCCTCGCCCACCACAACCGCCACTGACTGGTCGATGATCGGGCGGCTGGGGCTGCTGCCAAAGTAACGGGCATTCGGGTAATCGCGGAAGTACCAGCTATACGGCCATGACACTTCATTGTCGTAGGCAAAATCCAGGTCTTTACCGTCCGTCGTCCGCAGGCTCAGTTCATCAATCTGGTTGAGCACAACCTTGATTGCCGGGGCCGCGTGCGCATAGACGAGATACTCCGTCGCCATGTCATAGTTGATAAACGACGCCATAAAAGCGGACCGCGCCGTCAGCAGACTGAGCACCGCAAAGACCGCCACGGCAAACATGCTGCGCAAATGCCGCCACCCGGTTCGCTCGACCAGTTGGTAAATACCCAGCACCAGCAAACCGCTGACCGCAACCACCGCCAGCCATTGACCGGACTGGGCAAGCTGCGATTGTTGCAGGCCTGCGAATGGTCCCTGCCCAAAGATAAACGGCATGATAACCTGAAACAGCGTGATAAACAGCAGCGGGAACAGCACAAGGTATAGCCAGCCCCCCTGCCGGAATTTGGCCCCGTCAATACGCTCGAAAACCCGCCCGAAATACCAGCCGGTCAGCAAAATCAGCGGCAGAGTCAGGTGAGTGCCCAGCCAGGGCATTTTCTCTCCGGCCAGCGTATACCCGATCAGGTTCAGGATACCCCACCAGCTGACGAACAACAGGAACGGCACCCGATCCAGCCAGTCCGCCGGGTCAACCATTTTGCGTTCGGCTGGCTGGCCTTCACCAACCAGTGCCGTCATCGGCGGTGTCTCAGCTTCGAGGTCGTCGACGTCTGATTCCACGACATGCACGTTTTCCGCTTCGAGCGCGGCTTGTGCTTCCTGTGCTTGCAGGCGATTGCGCCGGAAGGCCCAGAACAGGCCAGTGCCGCTGAACATCGCCAGCACCCCGCCCAGCACGGGCAAAAACTCGTAAAACGGCAGGATCAGCGACAGATAGTAATACTGTGGCTGGCTGCCGCGCCGCACGCCCTGCTGCTCCAGCCAGTAGCCCAGGCTGCCGATCATGCCGGTTGCCAACCCGTTGATATTGGTAAACATGGACGTGAAGAAAAAGGCAAACACCGCGTAGAAAATCGCCGCGCAGACCAGCCAGCGCCGCCAGTTCCAGACCAGCCCGACCGTAATCGAAACGGCCATCATCGGCACCAGCGCCAGCACAGCCCGTGTGATGCCTTCGCTGGAATAATCGGTCGCGTTCACGCCCATCGCCGTAATAATCAGCGGGGTCAGCCAGGGAAGGATCAGCGTGCCCATCACCAGCAAAATGTCGAGCTCCGGGAACAGGTGGAGCGTATTCCACCAGCCCAGCCGCCACGATGCCAGCACACCCAGCACGACGACCGCGCCAACGACCCACGCGATCACCAGCGGGAGCGTTCGCACACCAGCATCAGCGACAGCACCATCCTCACCGGGGACTTGCGGCGCAGCCGTTTCGGCAGAACTCGGCGCTGGTAAATGCGAATATTCCTCAATGATCAGCAGCCCAGTACACACGATGACGCCGATCAGCACCACCACCAGAATATCCGTCCAGCGGATTTTCACCGTCCCGTTGCGGAAAGCCCATAGCAGCGTGCCAATGGCGACCGCCATCACCGCCGCTATCGTCACGATGGTCCACAGAATAAAACTGCTGGAATCCAGATTGTTCAGCCAACCCCCATTCAGGTTGGCAGCTTCCACAGCCCGGTCCAGCGGCGCAACCGACCAGACCACATACAGGCCAATCGCCACCACCCCGGCCAGCAATATACCCATCAGCAGGAAGTAAAAGATCTGCTTGCCTGGCAGTCGCCAGAAATGCTGTCCCAGCCGCACCAGCCAGTACAGCGTCATAAAAGCGCCAAAAACCGCGATATAGATGAAGGAGGTTTCTTTCGATCCCAGATTGCCGATCATCGCCCCGGCCAGCAGATACAACCAGTGTGCCCGGCGGCGCTGCTCTGGCGGGCCGTTGATATACATCATCGTGGCATAAAACATCAACAGCGCAAAAAATATCGAGGGCGTATCGTGCCGGATGTACCGGTTGTAATACATCATCAGCGGCGATATCAACAGCAATATCGACACCAGAATCGCCCCGGTGCGCCCCAGCCAGCGCTTAAACAACCACGGCATCATCACAATCGCCACACCGAGCAAGGCGGGGTAGATGCGCGCTGAAAAATCGTTGTCGCCAAACAGGAAGTAGAAAAACGCGGTGGCATGAAACAGAATCGGCCCGTGCATCAGGGGCGTATGCTGAAAATTGCCTTCCGCATAGAGGTTATACGAATAGCGGGTGTGCAGGCTTTCGTCGTGGCTCTGTGCGCGTTCGCCCAGCATATAAAAGCGGGTGAAGATCGCCAGCAGGAAAATGACGATATAAATCATCACTTCCCAGTTGAGCACCTGCGACCGGCTCAGGAAGCGATTCAGAGGGTTGGCTGTTTCGCCGGGTTGGGCCTGCGGCTCTATGGAGGTTGCCATTCGATCCATTAATCCTTATCGACTGAAATCCGGTTCAGGTAAAGTCGGCGGTGTCTGTTGTGCCGGGCTGCTGGTCAGTGTGACGATGATGTCTGGCTCTGTGATGCGGTCCGGAGTCTGGGTGGATGCGTCGGTCTGGGGCATCGGGTGCTCCGGCACCGTGCGTGTCAGGTCATGATTGCCCATGGTCAGCGGCACGATTAATGCCATCACCAGCAGCAGCATCACCAACCCATAGCGAAACTGCGTCTGGCGGGGCTGTGGCCGGGGCAGCTCTGTGCGAATCGCGCTCCACATGCGGTCAAAGTCCGGTGGGGCGCCGCGCCCCACCAGCGGAACGGTCGCCTGAAGATCGCGCCGCAGATCACGCTGCCGGGCATAAGCCTGATAGCACGCCGGGCACGTATCAATATGGCGGGCAACACGCCGGCGCACACGCGGTGATAACCGGCTGTCCAGAAATGCGTCTAGCTGTAGATGAACATAACGACAAATCAAGAAACGAAATACCATCGTACCAGACTCTCTAAACTTACGAACTGGTCAACAATTCTTCGAGCAGCACCGCCCCATCCGTCTGTAATACCCCGCGCAGCGCCTCGTGGGCCAGCCGGACGCGGCTTTCGGCGGTTTTCTGCGGGCAGTTCATCACTTCCGCCATTTCCCGATACATCAGGCCGTGACCATAGCGCAGCACCACCGCTTCGCGCAGCCGGGGTGACAGTGCCGCCAGGGCTTCTTCCAGTGCGTTGCGGGCATCATGCGCCACCAACACAGACTCTGGCGATTCATTTTTGGGGCCGGGCACATTCAATTGCAGTATCTGCGTAATATCCATCAGGGCCGGGCGCTTGCGCCGGTACAGGTTACGGCAGCGGCTGATGGCGATGGTATACAGCCACGTCTTGAACGCGGCCCGCTGCGGGTCATAGCGATGCAGGTTCTTGAAGGCGTAGACAAAGGCTTCCTGGGTAACATCCTCGGCATCCTGACGGTTGAGCAGAATGCTGTAGCACAACCGGTAGATACTCTCTGCATGGGCGTGATAGAGCGCTTCGTATCCCTGTTGGTCGCCCTCAAGACATTTTTCAATAATCTGTTCAATCGCCTGCATGGATCCCTGCCGCCATTATTTGAACATACCGCACTTTATACACCCGGCTACCCCGCTATCCTCACTGGACCGCGTTGAACTCCACACCGTCATAAACATCCTGCCGCAGCCACAGCACCATCGTCTGTGAAGGGGTCGGCGCGGTGCGCGTCCGCCGCTGAGTCCAGAGCGGCAGCAGATCGAAGCCCAACAGGGTATCTGGCTGCCATTCACGAATAACCACAAACTGCTGGCCGACGTAACTGCCACCCAACTGCGGCGGCTCATCGGTTTCCGGCAGCAGCACGGCCTTCTGCGTACGCCCTTCATCCGGCTGATTGATGTACTGAACATTGATAAAATCGCGCAGCGTCCAGCCAATCACGCTGCTGTCATCCGCCAGCACATGCACCGCAATTTGCGGAAACGCACCGGTTTCGCGGCGCGATAGTTCAATCAATGTATCGCGCAGCAGATACGTCTCGCGCCCGGTGGCTTCGGTGTGCCACAACTCGACCGGGTTGCTGGCATTCGTCACGGCGGCGGACCAGCCGCTACCCAGTGATGTGATCATGCCAAAGATCAGCAGGCCGAGCGCACCACCCCGCAGCGCGGTCAGGCTGCCCCATGTACTGGCAACCAGCACATAACCTGCAATGATAAATAACAGCGCAATAAGCGTCCAGACAGCGTTAATCGCATCCGGCTGGACCGACGCCAGCGACCCATCCGCCGTGCGCAGGAATGCACGCGCAATCCCCTGAAAATTGATGGCGAAGATCGTCAACAAACCGAGCAATGCCACCGTGACAATGCCTTTACCCCATCTGGGCGAGTCGAGAAACGGATGCTTGTCTGGCCGCAAAAAGTCGATCATGGCTACCGATACCAAACCCGCCAGCGGCAGCACTAGCCATAACGCATGGTCCGCCCCAGTGCCGCGATACAGCAGCATGACCACACCTGCCAGCAGCACCCACACCGTCAGAAAGCGGTCGGTCAGGGTAAAGGTGCCACGCCGCCACAGCAGCAGCCCGGTGATAAGGCCAAACAACACCAGCAGCGGCTCATAGAACAACACTGTCACCAGTGCGAACACTGGCGGCGCACCGGCCTGTGCGTTGAAAATCCCCGCAACGCCGGTTTCCAGCAGTTGGCTGACTGACGACATGCCAGGCAGATGAAACATGAAGATCGTCGCCACCGTGAACAGTGTCAACCCGGCAGCCAGCAGCGATGACAGCACCGGCCATCTTTGCAGCCGGGCACGCATTTCGGGCAACGGGTCATCATCAGGGTTATCGACCCGATTCCAGGCCAGTGCCCCGGCGGCAGCCCCCAGCAGCACCAGCCCGAATAACCAGCCTGCCGGGTCCGTCAGCACTAACAACAGGCTGGCACAGCAGGCGGACAGCAGCGCATAACCGGCGTTCTGCCGCAGCCACCAGCGGCGCAGCGCCCACAGCCCTACCAGCGCACTCCATATCGCCCAGATCACAGGGGAATCGAGCCGCGAAGTGATCAGCACAACCGGCGAGAACATCAGCAGTATGCTCAGCAGCAGGGTACGCCCGCGCCCGAATACGTCACGGAACAACAGCGGCGCAAGCACCAGTAGTGCCCCGGCCAATGCCGTTAGAATGCGCGCCGAGAACTCGCTGGCACCCAGCAAGGTAAAACTGACATTGTGCAGCAGATACAGCATTGGACTTTCCGGCACAATGACGCTGCCCGGCAGATCCGGATGCAGCGTGCGCCAGGCTGCTATTGCCCGCGTCGCTTCACGTTCAGTCAACGGCACAGAATCCAGTTCCGCCACCCGCAGCCAGACCGCCAGCACGATCAGCACGGCGTAAACAACCCACTCCAGCGAGACCGCCAGGCCCGCAGGCCGGGCTTCAGGGATAGTTTGGGAGGGTGTTACAGCTTGCATAGAAGTTATCCTCTCGCCCCCAGGTTGGCAGAATCCACCCGATAGAACCGGCTGTTCCCCTGTTCGCACACAACCGCCAGATTTTCGGCAAATTTGGTATCCGCCTGCGCGCCATACTTGTTGCGTTCGGTTTCGCCGAAGAAGATATAGTCGATGCTGTACTGCTCAATCAGCGAGCTGACCATATCCCAGCGCAGATCGTTGTAAATCCGGTCAATGTCCTGCGGGCGGGTGCCAAGAATCTGGCCGAAAGTCGGGCCGCGCCACTGACCCTCATGATTCTGCCAGCCCAGCACAATCGGCACCCCGGTCAGCATGCCCACACGCCCCCACTTGCCGGTGGTATTGTAGGCCGAACTGGGATCAGCCGCTTCCAGCACAACGAGGTTATCGCCTTCGACCAGAGTATCGAAGCACATGATCGAGGCGTAATCGTCGCTGCTGATCGTTGACGGACCGCCATCCATCGACAACGCGGCAGGATTAGCCGCTACCCGACGGCCAGACTCGATAAACATGCGATTATGAAAGGCCAGCGCCGGATACAATATTCCCAAAACGAGGCTGACCACAACCAGCGCCGCCATCACCGTCCGTACGGCCGACGCACGCCCTTTCAGGCGGGAATCGGCGACAATGACGTAAATGCCATAGGCACCTGCCACACCAAACATCAGCCACGCCTGATAATAAAACTTGAAAATGGTGTTGATGCGCACGCCGAAGTTATCGCGCAGGTAGATGAATTCCGGCACCAGCGTCAGTACGATGCCCGCCCCGGCCAGCAGCAGCGCGTAGCCACTTGCCGGTGGATAGGCCGGTACATGTTCAATCCTGGTTTCATCGAGCGATGATCCACGCGGGAACAACCGCGCCACCACGACCACCACCGCCACTACCAGCACCAGCGGGGTCAGAATATTGGCCAGCCGCCGGTTGATCACGGCAGGCAGCACCGCTTGCAGGCCGCCATTCTGATCCACCAGACCGGCCACCATGCCGCGCAGTTCCGGGATCAACGCCGCCGCCGCACTCAGGACGACCGCACCAGCTACCAGCGCCAGCAGCAGCCCGCCAGCGACCATCAGCCCGAGCCGCCAGTTCAGGCGACCACGCCCCAGTCGGGTCTCCAGCATGAGGAACGACCCCAGGATCAAAATGAACGGCCCGAACATCAGGAAATACTGCTGGAACCCGGTGGCATAGATCAGGTTCGGCAGGATACCCGACGCCTGCGACCGGAAGCTGATAAAGAACGGCAGGTAAGAGACAAATGTCAGAACACCCAAGGCCAGGCCAAGCCGGACCAGTCCCCACCAGTCCACCAGATATAAACGCCCCATGCCATTGCGCAGCAAACGACGCACCGCATCGGCACCGACCAGCACAACCATGTAGATCGGCCCGTCCCAGGTATTGAGGAACACCAAGCCGCCCAGCGCCAGCCCATAAAATACGGTTTCGGCACGAGTCGGGTCGTGCCCGGCCAGCACCACATTCAGTGCCAGCCCCAGCGCCAGCATGGCAAATGGCAGCGCCAGCACGTGCGGATGCACATCCGACAGCACGAAGCTAAACGCCGGGAATTCGTCAATCGGCTGTGCGCCAATCAATGAGCCGTCGAGGTTGGTATCGGTCAGAATGCGGCTGGCCCGGAACCACCACCAGTGATCCCAGTTGGTGGGCGAAATGGCTTCCGCTTCGGCGGGCAAAGCTGGTTTGGGTTGGGTGCGCTGGTCCTGCCCCCAGAACTGGAGATAGGCATCGCTGGCCGTGCGCGATTGATATGGTATTTCGACCAGCGGCGTCTGAAAATTGCCCATCAGCACCACCAGCACCATACCGACCAGCCCAATAGCCACCGGCACGTTCGGCACCCGCGCTGCGCCACGAAAACGCGACGCCACCAGATTGTAAACCACGCCATAAGTGGTCAACCCGGTGAGGGCGAACAGCAAGGCAATCGTCATATTAAAGCCGACTGTGCTGTGAATGCCGCTGAGCATCGACAGCGCCGCCGACATCACATAGCCAAAGTAGTAGTAGCTGATGGCGTAACCGGACATCCAGGGGTCATTGGGGGGGAATGACTCGCTGCGCTGCACGGCGCTCATAAAGGCCAGTTCCATCGGCTTTTCGGTGCCGGTCAGGTTGGGTTGATAGGCGCGGTACAGGGCAAAAGCCAGCAGCAGCACGGCGAACAGCACTTCGCCGACGATCACGGCCCGTCGGTTACGCGGCCACCATGTACGCCAGTCGAAGGTTCCAAACTGCCGGAAGTACACGATCAAGCCAGCCACCAGCACCAGTATCCATGACAGAATCATGCCGCCCGGTGTATTACGCAGAAAGCCAAGGCTGCCCAACAGCCAGAAGACAAACCCAACCAGCAGCAGCCCGACCGCCCGTGCCAGCGTCACCCCCCGGTCCGGCAGGCCACCCAGCAAACGCACCGTCAGCGGCAGCACGGCTACACCCGCCAGCGTCACCAGCAGCCACCAGTTAAAGACAATCCAGCCCTCGCGGGCCAACCAGTCCAGTACCACGTTAACCCATCACCTGTAACACTTGCGCCTGATCTGTCACTCGATACACCACCGCCTGCCCTTGCTCATAAATTTTGTCCAGATACCCCTGCTCGACCATCTGCTCAAATTTTTCGAGGCCTTCAACCGGATAATAGGCTCGTTCCAGCGAACTGACGATGATGTATTCAATATCGTAGAAGCGGATAATTTCGAGCGCTTCATCCACACGCGTCGTTGAGTAAAAGCCGTTGACATTGGCCCGCCGCTGGTTAATGACGGTGCTCATGCCTTCGAAGGTGCGCTGCTGCGTCTGGTGAAAACGCCAGCCCAGCACGGTCGGCATCCCGGTATTGATTGCGACCCGCCCCTGCCACAGGTACTCGCGCCAGCTTTGCGACTCGATGATGGTCGGTGTACCGGGCACATTGTCCTGCAACCAGCGAATCATGTTGTAATCATCTTCGAGCGAGAACTGGGCATTGTTCTCCGAATAGGTGGCGTACTTCATATATTCCATGCCATCCACAGTCAGCGGCATCCCCGGGGCCATCCGTTCCAGCGCTTTGGCGCGTGTCGCCATTACCGGGTAGAGCGCCGCCACCGCAAACAGCAGCCCGGCCACCAGATACCAGCTGTTGCGCAGCCAGCCACGCCAGCCTGCCGATGCTTCGAACAACCACGCGAACGCCGCCCCGCCCACCACGCTGAACAGCAGCCACGCCTGAATATAAAACTTGAATACCGTGTTCTGGCGGCCAATATCGCCTTCCAGCACGACAAATTCCACACCCAGCGTCAGACCAAGCGCCAGCCCGGCCAGCGCCAGCATGAACTGCACCGCGCGCGACTGGCCCGGTCGCAGGAACAACACCGCCACCCACACCAGCAGCGGCACCGCCACCAGCGCCACCTGATACTCCACCGCCGCCAGAATCACCGAGCCAACGAAGATCGCGGCGAAAGCCACGAACAGCGCCACCAGCAGCGGCCATAATCCGCGCAGATCACGCACATACACGCTGCGGAACCAGCGCACTGTCTCCCATATCAGCAGGCAAACCAGCAGGAACAGGAACACACCGTGAATGTCGAGGTACGCCCACAGCGGTGTCTTACCGCCACCCCACGCATTGACGCGGTTATACGTCGCGGCGTACCAGGTGGTATAGGGCAGGGCAAACAGCAGCGCCAGTACGATAAACCCGCCCACGCGCAGCGCCAGATTCACCAGTGAACGGCGGTGGATGCGCTGCCACGCCAGCCACCAGGCAAAGCCCAGCCCGGCCACCGCCAGCAGCATGAATGTCGGCCAGTCCCAGGTGTTGGTGCCGCGCAGCATCCCCACCACCAGCGCCCCCAGCGCCAGCGCCACAAATTGCAACCATGCGGAACGTGGATCACGACCGGCCAGCAGCACTTCGTTGAGCAGGAAAGCCATCGCGAACAGCAGCATCGGCATGGCGATCATGTGCGCATGCAGGTCGCCATACAAAAAGGTGAAATACGGCATTTCCGTAATAGCGTTGCCGCCGACATCGGGAATTTCCATAATGACGCGTGTCGGTGCCCAGAACCAGCGGTTCGTGGCGACTGGCAGCGTCTCACCGCCGAGCAACCGCCCTGCCCCCCGAACCAGCCCGGACACCAGCGACAGGGAATTGTCGAGTTCGTAACGAATGCGATCCGTCAGCAGATTTTCCTGCGCTTGGGTGCGCAGCTGGAACTCAGCCTCTGCGGTCAGGGTCCCGTTTTCAGCGACATATTCGTCAATCAGAAACTCCGAGATGCCCTGCGGGGCCGCATACCCACCGAGCTGCGCCAGCGCATTGCCGAAGACGCGCGGCGTATCCAGGTTGCCCAGCACCACCGCCAGCAGCAGCGCGACAATCCCGGCGACCCAGGGGTTGCCCATGCGCCGTTTATCGGGCTTGTCTCCCGGTTCATCGGTAAAGCTCTGCCGCCGTTCCTGCCACGAATGCACCACGTTGAAAGCAACCGAAAATGCGCCAATGCCGGTGACGGCAAACAGCGTCGGCAAGATCAGGTTGTACGCGATGGACGGCACCATCTTCAGCAGAAGCACCGGCACCCCGACGATGACGTAACCAAAGTAGTAGTAATTCAGGTAGCCACCCGCGTACCAGGGGTCGATGGGTGGGAAAACCGTGCTGCGCAGCACGCCGTTGAAGTAGGCGAAATCCATTGGCTTTTCGCCGCCATAGCTGGTGTGCCACAGATCCGGGTTGGTCAGGCGCACCATCAGAAAAGCCAGGAACGCCAGCGCGGTAATCACCTCAATGAGCGCCAGCCGCCCCCAGTACCGGCGGATATAGGAAACGATTAGACTGCGCTGCCGCAGCATAATCAGCACGCTGGTCGCCAGCAGGAGGATCATCACCAGCAGAATGCCACCCTGCGACCACAGCGCCAAACCAGCGCTGGCAGCGGCCCAGGTGATCCAGCCGACCACGACCAGACTCGCCAGTTTTGCAATCGCATAACCACGATCCGCCAAACCCGGCAGCAGACGAAACAGAACCGGCCACATGACCCAGCCAAAGACCATGATCGTCAGCCACCACGCCACCACCATGATGACCGGCTGTGTATTAATGATGCTGTCGCGGTCGAACCGGGTATACCAGCTCGCGTTGGTTTCCTGAATTTCCGCACGTTCTGGCGTCAGCATCAGCCATGTCGGTGCTTCATCCGCCTGCAACGCCGACAGCGTAAACGTGTCGATCAAACTGGTATCGCAGCCACCACCGCCGGGCTGCGCGAGGATGGACGGGCAGTTCTCAACCGTTTCCGGGGTGACAGTCCCCGCCCGATTGAGCGGGACACTGTGGAAAAAATTCTCAACCGCGCGATGATCGTAGTCTGCCGCTTTGCGGAAAACAAACACCACCGGATGATCGTAAACGTGAAAGGCTTCTTCAGCCTCAAATTCGTTCAGCCAAGCCGGGCTGTCGTAAATCGGCAGGTGCTGATCAGAAACCCGCAGCGGCCCCAGCTCAAATGTTTCCTGAAAGACCTCGACCAGTTCATAGCCGAGTTCACCAGCAAACAGCTTGTCATAATAAGCGTTGGTCATCGGCCAGCGCGCCGGAATCCGATTCTGCGAATCGTAGAACCGGTTGCTGCTGATCGTCAGAAAATCGCTGTCGCGCAGCGCCTTCAGCAGCAGGTCGCGCTTGAAAGGTTCATCCTCAACCGCCAGCCCCATGTCGTAACCCACCACGAGGCCAGCCCACGCGTTGCGCCCGTTACAGTTACGAGCATCCTGCAAACCGGGTGGCGGATCACTGGCCAGTGTGATTCCCTTGGGCAGCGTACAAACGGTATACGGAATAGGGTCATCCCACCCGCCTTCGTTGGAGACCACCGACCCACCGCTGACCACCGGGCCACCTTCCATGACCTCGAAGGTGAAACGATATTCCCTGTCCGCCGATACAGCCAGCGGCGCATCAAGGGGGATGGTGTACGCTGAACCCAAGGGGTGCGCATCCAGCGGCAGGTTTTCGGTCAGCCGCGTTTCGGCCAGCACCTCGCCCGTTGCTGGGTCTTCAATCGCAAACCGCAACGATTCCGGAGTCGGGTCGTCGCTGGCATCGCCCAGATGCGGCGCGTAAATGCTGGAAACCGTTCCGCTGGCAGCGGGTGAAAACGTGTAGCTGAAAATCTGCCCCGGATAATGCGTCGATGCCTGCGGTAATAGTTCATTGCCGCCGCCAATCCCGTTGGTCACAGGGATGTTGATGAGCGGCACACTATCAGCAGCGCCATCCAGCCGCATCGAGAAGTCACTGGGGGCTTGTTCCCAGAACCAGTGTGACGCCTGTACGCGGGTGAGCTGGTGACGGTAAATATTGGTAAACATCGCTGCCCACAGCAATGTGAAGGCCACTGTCAGCGTCAGTAATCCAGCCGCCAGCAAGCGCCGCACCGGTTGATATCGCGCCCGCCGCACCAGTTCGACCAGCAGCCACGCCCCCAACACGGCGAACACCACATAAACTGGCAGGAAGTAGCGCATGGTGGCGACCCAATTGGCGCCCAGCCAGCCAAAATACACCAGAAACCAGACAAACGGCAGCAGGTTACGCAGCGCGCCCGGCGCACCCCGCACCAGACGCCAGCCCGACCAGACCCAACCAGCCAACCCGGCCAGCCCCATCGCGAGGCCCATGCCCCACAACACCATATTGTTCAGCGGGAACAGATAGGGGGTCCGCCCGGCCCATTGCCAGTTCGGCGGCATTTCCGCCTGACCACTGACCAGATACTGTGCCTGTCGAATGTCGGCCAACCAGCGCTCGTTCAGGCTCAGGCCAAAGACGCCCGGCCCCATAAACGCATAGGGGTTGAATATGCGAAAAACAACAATGGTTATTGCCCCCGCCAGCACCAGGCCGAAAGCATGATGTCGCAGCAGTCGCCAGCGTTCACCACCGGCCAGTTCCAGATCAAGCACCGGCAGCGCCCGCACCATCGCAGCCAGCACCACCAGCCCGGCCAGCGGCGCAATATTGACCCGGCTCGCCAGGGCGGCACCCATCGCCAGCCCAAATAACCCATACTCGACCAAACCACCGCGCATCTGCACGCGCACGGCAAACAGCACTGCCAGCCCCGCGAACAGATTGGTGATCGCATCCGCCGTCGCAAAATGGGCCATCTGAATCGAAAAGGCGGCTCCGGCATACAACGCCGCTGCCACCAGCCCGACCCACCGGCCATGCAGTTCCACGCCGATCAGAAAGACAATCAGGATCAGCGTCATTTCTGCCAGTGCAGACAAGCCGCGCCAGACCAGATGCACACCGTTGTAGGTGTTCAACGACGTATCATCCGTCAGGTCGACCATCAGGTCCCCGGCAGCGCGGGCGGCGAACAACGGCAGCGTGCCGTAAACATAGAGGCCCTTGCCGGAATTATGCGGGTTGAGGGTGGAACATTCCGCGTCGAAGTAACCGCCAATGCCGCCGCTGTCGGGATAGCGCGCCATACAGGTGCTAATCTGTGCCTGCTGCTGGGCAGAATCGCCCCCGGTCGGTCGCAGCGTGCCGCCAATCGACGACGCCACATCCGTCAGAAAGCGCTCGTCAGGGTGCAGGTGGGTGAAGTCATCCCAGTTTTGCCCGACAAAACGGAAGTACCCGCCTGCCAGCATGACCAGGACCAGCAGTACACCAACCAGCACATCACTCAGAACGATGCTCGACGGTTGGGCATGATCAACAGGTGCATCCGCCGTAAAATGTGCTTCAGCCATATATCACAGATTCCAGATCACAAACCAGATATTCTACACCACGAGTCACAGGTTTCCTCAGCCACCGATGCAAACTGCGACGTTTTTGTATCTCATGAACCTGCCACGATAGGCGGACTCGCCAGCCAGGACAGGAAACCCTGCTCACCCAACGCAGGCACCCGGTACAGCCAGTATTCATCATCACCCTGATAGCTCATGCGCAGCGTTGCACGTCCATCCGGGAAGTATTCGCGCAGCAGGTTGAGCGAATCCTCATCTTCCGGCGCCAGGAAAAATAACAGGTCTTTTTCCGGGTCCAGCCGATAGTCACCCGTTTTCTCATATGCGGCAAACAGGAAGTCTTTCAGCCCATCCATTGATACGATGCCATTGGGCCAGTCCGGGTGCCCGGCTTCGATGCCCAGTGCCCGATGATCCCACCAGTAACGATAGCCCACCATATAGGCGTTGCCATAACTACCGTCGCTCTCGGCAAAGCCGCGCAGAATCCGCCCGGCCTCCGTATAAGGCAGCGACGAATCGATGTAGGCGTCATAGTGCCCCACAAAGAAGGTGCGGGCATTCATGCTGTAGGCCCCCAGCACGACCACCGCCGCCAACCCACCCGCGACGACCACCCCCCGGCGGCCAGGTGCGAGTTTCGTAATGGATTCAACCATCAGCGCCAATGGCAGCGCCGCGATCAGATACGCTTCGGGCAGCGCCCCACTGGTCCGCGTATGGCTGGGGTTTTCCACCGGATACGCAATCGAGAGCGCCGACGGCATCAACATAATCAGCAGCGCCAGCGGCACCAGCCAATCAACGATGTCTCGCTTACGCACCATCCGCACCAGCCACGCCGCCAATCCGATAATCAGCAAGGCACCGGTCAGCGTGTCCATAGCTGGCTCGTTGGGTGAACCGTTGATCCAGGCGACATCGCCCTTCCAGTTAAACATCAGCAGCGCCGCGCGGATATTGTTCGTCAGGATCGGCAGATTCTCCGAAAACGCATCGAGCCGCTCCTGTAGGGTCGCGTTGCGCTCGACCGACTTGCCTTCGGCGTCGACTGTGGTAATCAGCGCGTCACCAAAAAAGCGCCCCTGCGTACGTCGCCAGAAGTCATTCGGGTACTGCATCCAGTAGCCCAGCAGCGGCATGAACACCACCAGCGCCACCAGCACCAGTACCACAAAGTTGATCGCATAGCGCCAGCGAACGCGCCAGCTGTGGGCATGGAACAGAAATGCCAGCCCCACCCCCGCGATCACCACGACCGGCAGCATCCGCACCGCCTGATAGGTGTACAACCCAAAGCCGAGTACCAGCCCGGCTTTGATAAAATCCTCACGGCGATTGTGGCGCATGGCTCGTGCCAGAAATACCATCAGCACCGCGGTCACGACAGTGGTCAGGACGATGCGCAGCCCCAACCGGCTGAGGGCGGTGTGCCAGTAACTGGCCGCTACCAGCGCCGCCAGCAGCAACCCCACATAGCGCCCCAGACGGCGGTTATCCGTGCCGACCACCTCCCGCCCCATCCAGTACATCAATACAATCGCGACCAGACCTTCCACCGCCGACAGGAACTTAAGGGTGAAGTGATTCATCCCCAGCCCCGGCAGTTGCGAAAAGACCGCCATTGCATACATCTGAAACGGTTCGCGCCCGCCGTTATTGGCGAAAAAGATGTTGTGCTGCCCCTGTAGCACACCATAGGAATCTAGAATTTTTTCCACATGGTCGCTGGTCATTTCCGGCGGCACCCGGTTCAGGTCGCTCAGGCGAAAAACCGCGCCCAGCAGCATAATCAGCACCAGCGCCAGCATGGTCCCGCTGCGCCAGCGGATGCGTTGCGCCGCCTGAACCGTTGAGCGGACCCATAGCAGCGGGCCGTTATCCACCGGGGCCAGCGCGATCACCCATAACACAATGCTTGCGATCCACGTCCAGAAGCCTAAAAACGTGAACTGATTGTTGGCAGTCAGGGGCAAAACGATCAGGCTGAGGAAGAACCCACTCAGCACAATCAGCACGCGGGTGGGGTGCAGCCCCATCCACACGGCAGACACAGGCTGTGTTTCTGGCCGAATATCTTCTTCAACCAGAACGTCTTCATCAAGCTCGACTGCGCTGGCTGCACCGTTGCGGCGGCGCTGCCACCAGGCGCGAAGCTGCGGCCACGAGCCATAAATATCGGCGGCCAGCCACAACACAAAACCGGCGACGAGATACGGCGCGCCATTGTTCAGGGCGGTGATTTCGGTGCGCTGGGGCGTGCTGGCGAGAATGCCACACCCCCACCAGGCCAGGATAAAGGCCATAAAACGCATCCCCAGCTGCACCGCTTCACGCCGCTTCGCCGCTGATAAAGGCTGCCGCTGAACCAACCTGCGCGGGGCGGATTGTGGCTGGGGGGGCATGTAAACAGCGTTGCGGGCCTCAGCACTGCGGGGCACACTGGCGACCTGACGCAGCGCACGCAGGGTCGGCCCCGGCGAACGCCAGAAGCGGCCAAACAAATCCGCCAGAGTCAGGTCTTCTACGTTGACGTCCGGCTGTGGCGCAGCGTCATCTTCAGTCGGTTGCGGGGGAAGATATATCTCAGACATCACACATCCGGTTTACGCGCCTTCACCGCCAGATTCACGGTCGAACGGCCCGGCGGTTCATTCAAAACATTTTTCCGGTCAAAATAATTCAACACGCTTAGCCCCAGATTGATGGGATTCAGGATGCTGCCCTGGTTCTCGTCGAAGGTAATCCGGTTGGCAGCGGTTGCCATATTTTTCGGCAGCGCGCCGGATTCCAGCAGCGGCTTGCCCAGCCCATAGACAATATTATGAATGAAGGGAAATGAATAATGCGTAAAAGCGCGGGTTTCGTCAATGATGAACCCGGCAGACCGCACACTCTCCTGCAATTGTTCGCGCGTATATAACCTTACATGATTTGCCCACAGGCCCGCCAGCGGCCCGCTGCCGATATGCGTATTGAACAGGGTTTCGAGTGTCTTGTTGATCGGGTCCCACCAGAAGGGATAATTGGCATTGGGGACGGTGATGGCCGCGATGCCGCCCGGCTTCAGCACCCGCAGGGCTTCCTTCAAGCCGCCCACATCGTCGTCGAGGTGCTCCAATACTTCGGACAAAATCACGCCGTCGAAGGTGTTATCCGGGTATGGCAGCGCATAAATATTGGCGTGATTGAGCATGATATCCGGCAGATGCCCGATATTATGCCGCGCCTTCTGCATCACCTCCCAGTCGAGGTCCGCCCCGACCAGCTTGCAACCACTGACATAGCGGAACATGTTCAGGTAAAAGCCACGCCCGCACGGCATATCCAGTATCAGGCTGTCATCCTGCGGGTCGATCCATTCAAAGATGGTCTGCACACGCTTCTTAAAAGCCATGTCAGCTTCGTTGCGCGTCATGTGCGCGATGGTTTGCGGGTCTATGCTAGCGGTGGGCATGTTCACGAAAAACCCTTTCATAGCCATCGACCGTCTCTTCAAACGAGAAGGTATCCTCGATAAACGCACGCGACTTCACATATTGTTCGCGATTTTGCAGGACGTCAACCAGTGCTTCACCAACGGAACGCCAATCCCCTGCCTGGGCCAGTTTGCCCATACCCGTTTTCGTCACGGGCACGCGCCCGCCGGGAATATCCGTCATGACGACCGGTGTCCCGCTGAGCATGGCTTCTACCTGCACCAGCGCAAAACATTCGGAATCACTCGTCAGGGCCAGCACATCACAGGCCGCGTAAAAATCCGCCATCGACTGCGCATCATTTAACATGCCGGGGAAAACCAGCTGGTCGCGATACTGCTCGATCAACCCCTGATGCCGGTCCCAGAAGTCACGCTCGTACTTGACAGGGTATTCGCCGACAAACACAATCCGCGCATTGGGATAGACCTGATTGACAATCTCCAGCGCCCGCAGCAGCAAATCCGGGCGTTTTTCTTCGACAAAGCGGCTGGCAAAACCGATGATTGGCCCGCCATCACCCGCCCATTCAGCGCGCCAGCGTTCGACCCGCTGTGGGTCCGGCAGCGGCATATGCACCGGCGGGGAAATCACCGTTACCTTATCCAGAAACGGCTTCAGATAATAAGAGTGTTCCGCGTAGTCCTGACTGTAGGCCACCAGCCGGGCCGCACCCCGCGCCATAAACTTGTACATCCTGAACATGGTGTCCACGATAAACTTATTAAATCCACCATCCGGCAGAATCAGATCGCCGTGATGCGTTGCAACAATCTTGCGACCGGATAGTTTCGCCAACAGGCTGAGCAGTGCGGTTTCCAGCATGGGCACGTTCACCCAAACCACGTCGTGTTGCAGCATCAACCCCAAAGCCGCCCAGGGGTACGCAGGCATCACCATGCCCCGGCTGATCGCCACCGGTGGGGTCCACAGGCGTACAATGCGAACGCCATTGTGTACCACTTCATCGCGGGGTAAAGACACATCATAGCGCGCCGTCAGCACTGTCACGTCATGGCCGCGCCGCGCCAGTTCTTCGGCTACACGCTGCACATGAATGGTCAAACCGGTACGGTGCGGAAAGTAATAAAGCAAAGCAATCAAAATCCGGAGTTTTTCCGGCCTGGAATGATTCGTTGGCATAAGATCCCTGAATTACGCAGTGGTCCGGTAGCCCTCTACATCGGCGGTGAGCTGGCTCAGGCTGATGCCTTCCTGCACAAAACCGAGCGTGCCCATCACAGCGTACACCCCCAGATTCAGCGCATGAACGACCACCCCGAATGAAATATTGGTCGGGTCAGTCGCCGCGCCATAGCCTACGGCGCTCATTGCCAGCATGATCGCCCACTCATAGGTGCCGATATTGCCCGGCACTGCCGGTACCGCAATCACGAAGGCCGCCGCCGCAATATAGAGCGCTGTGGCGGACCAGCTCGCCTGCTCGTAGAATGCAAACATGAGTATATACCCGGCAGCCACCGAAAATCCCCAGCTGACACCCGTCCAGAACAGCGCCTGGAACAGCAAGGCCGGTCGGGTCAGCGGCAGCAAACCATCGAGGAAATGATCCACCCACGCGGTCACGTTCAAACGCTGCAACACCGCCACACGCCGCACCACCGCCGCCAACACCGCATGCAGCCGGGTCCGTTGGCTGGCGAGTACGATCAAAACACCAAAGGCGGCCACCAGCAGGGGAATAAAAAACAACGCCGCTGCCCGGTAATCATCTGGCAGGGTTGGGCTGGTTGCCAGCGCAAAGCCCAGCAGCACCAGCACCGCCAGCAAATCCAGCATCCGTTCCACGATAATCGAGCTGGCCGACTTGAGCACCGGCACAGGCGGGTCCACACGACTGGCCAGTACCGCGCGCGCTACCTCTCCCATACGCAGCGGAAGCACGCCATTCACCAGATACGAGACGTTCAGGATACTGAATGCACGCTTCAGCGGTATGGTTTCATTCAGCAATACGCGCCAGCGGATCGCACGAGGCACCAGCGCCACCACCAGCAGCAGCCCGGCGGGCACCAGATAGATATAGCGGGCCGTCACCAATGCCGTCCCTAAACGGTTTAAATCGACCTGAGAGACAATGAAGTAGATTGCCAACAGGCTGATCACCAGCCCCAGCAATCCGATACGCCAGTGTTTCAAAAGGCTACCTCGACATGTGCAAGGCCACATTATAGCATGAAGCCCACCCGGCTATGTTAGGGTCTGTTCCTTAGAAGCGGCTGAAGAAAAGCCACTTATCAAGGTCGTCGTGGCAGACTCTTGACACACCCCTGGCGGCAACCTATAATTTGATACACTTTGCGGGTGTAGCTCAGTTGGTAGAGCACTTGCTTCCCAAGCAAGGTGTCACGGGTTCGAGTCCCGTTACCCGCTTCACGGCAAATGCGCCTAACACCAGGCGCGTTTTTCTTGAAAGTTTAGTACACATAGATTCATCAGTGGAGTCTCTCACCTGACAGCGCGCACAAACGCTACGAGGCTCTGGTTTGAAGGAGAAAGCGAAATGGCTGATTACGTCATCGAAGCCGAGGTGCGCAGCGTTACTGGCAAAGACGTCAAGAAACTGCGTAACCAGGGTTTGGTCCCGGCAATCGTTTACGGGTCAACAACCGATCCCGTTTCGATCCAGGTGCCTTATCGTCCGCTGGAAGTGGCCCTGATGAAAGCGGGTGGTACGCAGCTCATCGACATCAAGGTCAACAAGAAAACCCACACGGTGCTGACACGTGACGTCCAACGGCATGTGATCCGTGGGGATATTCTGCATGTCGATTTTGTGGCGATTGACCTGACTCAGGTAATCGCTGCCGACGTGTTCATTCAGTTCACCGGCGAAAGCCCGGCTGTGGAAAATGGTATCGGCATGCTGCTGACAGGCACGAACAGCCTGAGCATTCAGACACTGCCGGCCAATATCCCGGAAAATATCCAGGTTGATCTTTCCAGTCTGGCTGAACTCGGTGATTCGATTTATGTTGGCGACCTGAATCTGGGTGAAGGCCTCACCATCCTCAACGACGCTGAAGACCTGATTGCTCGTATTGTTCAGCCGTCGGCTGCACGCGCTGCTGCAGAACTGGATGAACTCGAGGCTGAAGCGGCTGAGGGTGAAGAAGGTGCTGAAGGCGGCGAGGACGACGAAGCCGAGGAAGAATAAATTCTCGGTCTGGCACTTGCCAACAAGCATTCATACAAATAAAAACAGCACGCTTCCCGACCCCATCCTCAGGAATGCGTGCTGTTTTTTGCTAAAGGCCAGAGGCCTTTGAAGCACATCGTTAGATACGTTCGCGTCGCACCGTTTTGACCCGGCGGATACCACCACTCTCGCCAAACAGAATGTGCAGGATCTGCACCACCACCGCAGCAACAATCAGATAAACTGCGATAGCCACCAGCGAGGCAAGATCAACCACCGAACCACCTTCAAAGGCTGGTGTGTTCAACAGGCCAATGAAGGGGCCCACCAGGACATCGGTAATGCTGTAAATGACGGAAGCGAACGCATTCGCAGGATTAGCTGCCAGCAGCATCAGGACAAACCGAAAAGCAATCAGCGCAACGACAATCCCCACCATCCACCAGATAAACTGGCTTACGCGGGCGACGACGACATGCCGGGTTGAAGGCGCATGCTCCACTACCTGCTGCCGCTGCTCATAATCTCGATCCTGAATAATGCGAACTTGTTCTTTGTGTTCAGTAGCCATTGCTCGTAACTGCCCTTTCTACCGGAGCTAATCATGGATGGGAGAAACCGCAACTAGAAGGCCTCTCCCATGTCTGATGTCCGCACGTGTTGGTCTATATCGTCCGTCGACCGAAGATCAACGATACGACAAACAGAACCAGGAAAACGAAGAACAGAACCTGAGCGATACCAGCTGCGGTACCGGCGACACCACCGAAGCCAAGAATTGCAGCCAAAATCGCAATGACCAGAAACGCGAGTGCAAGGTTTAACATGATTGTCCCTTCCTTATCACCATTTCAATTTGAATGATGGCTCTATTGTATGCGGCAGCACGCCAGACAGTATGAGCCACATGGTGATAATAGCTATAGGTCATTAGAAGGGTTTAAGCGTGGTAGAATCAGTCAAAACAGGCGGCCATTCAGCACGCGCCGCCTGTTAATGGGTAAAGAGGGGGCTCCAAAGCCTATTTCACCTCGATCATTTTATGCTGCACCGCCAGTGCGGCTGCCTCGCTGCGTGTCACTGCGTCCAGCTTGGCCAGAATATTGCTCACGTGGTTTTTGACCGTCGACGTACTGATAAAAAGGTGCTCACCAATTTCGGTGTTGTTCAGCCCCTTCACGATCAAGGCCAGCACCTCCAGCTCACGATCCGTCAGATCATGGCCCAGCGGCTTCGGCTTGGTAACAGAGCGTACCAGCGCCTGGCTAGCTTCGGGAGAGAGCATCCCTTTGCCGTTGTACGCCCGCCGGATGGCATCCGCAATTTCGTCGACAGCTACGTTTTTCAGCAGATAACTGATCGCGCCCGCATCAATCATCGCCGGAACAGATTCTTCGTTTTCAAAACTCGTCAGTGCGATCACCTGAATATCAGGATAGGCTTCGCGCACCGCCCGCGTCGTCTCGATACCATCCATATCTGGCATCACCACGTCCATGAGGATCACATCCGGGCGCAGTTCTTCGCACAACCGAACCGCCTTGCGTCCACTGTCGACCTGACCCACACAGTCGATGTCATCGCAGGTTTCGAGGAACAGCGCGATGCCATTCCGTACGACCGGATGGTCATCGACAATCATCACACGGATATTACTGGGCTCACTCATGCTTTATCTCCACAAATTACGAGGCTTTCGCCTCGCTCCTCAAATGAATAAGAATTCAGATCGACTCATCTGACCAGGTCACGGATACCGTCGTGCCCGCGTCCCGATTACTTTGAATATTCAGGACCGCTCCGATTTCTTCCGCACGCTCTCGCATGATCCGCATCCCCAGACTGGTCGGGGCGGTCTCATCAATGTCAAAGCCCACCCCATTATCATCCACAGACAGGACCAGCCGGTTATCTTCTCGACGCAACGTCACGTGCGCCTGGGTTGCCTGTGAATGTTTGGATGTGTTGTTGAGCGCTTCCTGCGCAATGCGGTAGAGCGCGACCTTGACTTCGGGCGAGAGCATGGGCAGCGTATCGACGCTGGCCGTTATCCTGATCTGCTTACGGGTTTCCAGGGTGCGGGCCAACTGTCTGAGTAAATCGCTGAGCGACACATCCTGAAGCGCACTCGGTCGCAATTCCAGCAGTAGCATGCGCATCTCGGTGAGCGCCCCCTGCGTCAGCTCATCCAGATACTGTAGCTGCGCCATCACCTTATCCGGGTTACTGGTCCACAAGCGCGGCAGCGCCTGGGCAATCACGCTGGCAGAAAACAGGCTCTGACTGACCGCATCGTGCAATTCACGGGCGATACGCTGCCGTTCTGCCACAGCGGCCAGCTCTCGTGAGTGTTCATACAGCCGCGCATTCTGGATAGCGATAGCCGCATATGCGGTAAATGCCTGCAACCGCTGCGCATGAACTTCATTCAGGCAGCCGGGGGTCTCACTCAGCAAATTGACAAAGCCGACAGTTTCGGATTGAAAACAGATCGGCGCTGTCACACAGGCATGCAGCCATTCATCACCGGCCAGATGCACCCAGTTTGGGTCACGATGAATATCTTCAATAACCATCGCTTCCCCGGTGCGGTCCATATAGTCGAGATTCGGTGTTTCAGCTACAACAAAGCGCGCGCCTAACCGTCGCTCCGTAACACCTTGACCGTTATGACTGCGTGTCCGCACCATCCGCGCGACGTTGTCTTTAATCAGCATGATTTCGGATGTATCATGCGGCACCACATAATGCAGGTTTTCAAGAATACGATCCAAGACTTCTTCAAGATCCAGCGTGCTGGTCAACGCGATCACCGAATCGCTCAGTGCTTCCGCCAGTGCCCGCTGCTCACGCTCCGCCATTTCCGTCCGTTTGTGCAGCGTAATATCGGTGTATTGTTCAATCCGTCCACCGGCATAACGCCCACTGCGAATCTTCTGGCTCCAGTGCTCCAACCAACGCTCTTGACGTCCGGATGCCGGGTCAGCTGTCACATGACAGATAAACGAGGACTCGGTAAAGGTGTTATTTTCGTAGTCGGATAGCAGCGTATCGACACACTGCGCCGTCTCGTCAAAAATGTAGCGTATCACCTCGCGGATCAAAACACGCTTATCCTTGCCGACCACGTCGTCCCGTTTCAGGCCGAAATATTCTTCCGTCGCTTCATTAATCCACACGACATTGCAGTTTTCATCCAGGATGAACACGGCCACCGTCGAATTATCAAAGACATCGTCAATGAGCGAGCGATATTCTTCTTCACGTTTACGCAGGGCTTCTTCGGCGCGGTGCCGCTCAATGGCATAATGAATCGCCTTGGTCAATAGATTGGCATTAACCTCGCCCTTGACCAGATAATCCTGCGCACCGGCCTGTACGGCCTGCAAACCGAGTGACGAATCACTAAAACCGGTAAGCACCACAATCGGCACGTTAGGTGCTTCTTTATAGACTCGTGTTAAGGTCTCCAGCCCGGAACTATCGGGCAGGGACAAATCCAGCAGCACCAGATCCAGCGGCTGATTCTGGATCAGCTCGATACCAGGCCCTAACCGGTTTGCCGTTTCCAGATGAAACGTCGAGTCCGGGACATCAAGCAGCATCTGTTCAATCAGGTGTCGATCGCCCGGGTTGTCCTCAATTAACAGTAAATCGATACGATCAGTCATCATCATACAATCTAGTCGGGTGGTAGCCGAACAATTGTTAACCAGAAGTCCTTGATATTTCGGATAATCCTGATAAATGAACTGAGATCCACCGGCTTCGTAATATAACAATTCGCATGCAGATTGTAGCTCTGCAGGATGTCATGTTCATCATCCGATGTCGTCAGAATTACAACGGGAATGCGCTTGAGATCTTCGTCACCTTTGATCTCATGCAACACTTCACGACCGTCCTTACGGGGTAGGTTCAGATCAAGCAGAATAATATCTGGCCGGGGGGCATTCGCATAGACCCCCTCGCGTCGCAGAAATGCAATCGCTTCGACACCATCGCGAGCAACATTCAGGTTATTATGAATCTTGCTCTCGTTAAATGCCTCCTGCGTCAGACGCACATCACCAGGATTATCCTCCACCAGTAGAATTTCAATTGAGTTCATGAATGACTTCTTCTTTCCGCTGTTTGGGTTTCAGTGGAATGGTGAAGTGGAATGTCGTACCCTGCCCGGGTGTCGATTCGACCCAGATACGACCTCCATGCCGTTCCACCACTTTCTTGCAGATAGCCAGCCCAATACCCGTTCCTTCATATTCGTCTGGCGCGTACAGGCGCTGGAAAACGAGGAAGATCCGTTCCGAATAGGCCGGATCAATGCCAATACCGTTATCCCGCACCGCAAAATACCATTCCCTGCCTCTCCGGTCGGCACTCACATGCACTTCCGGCGCACGCTCACCTCTAAATTTTAGCGCGTTTCCGATCAGATTCTGAAACAATTGTAGCAGCTGCGCTTCATCAGCGATGATTTCGGGCATTGGGTCATGGGTGATCACCGCTTCGGTTTCCCGAATAGTCGCCTGAAGATTATGCAATACCTGATCCAGAACAGTCTGACAACTGGTGCGGGCAAACGGTTTGCCGCGCGTACCAACCCGCGAATAGGCAAGCAGGTCGTTGATCAGGTTCTTCATGCGCGATGCCCCATCAACCGCATAGTTGATAAACACATGGGCGTTTTCGTCCAGTTGTTCGCTGTAACGCTGCTCAATCAATTGCAGATAGCTGGATACCATACGCAGGGGCTCCTGCAAATCGTGCGAAGCCACATAAGCAAACTGTTCCAGCTCCGCGTTCGAGCGGGCCAGTTCGCGTGCGTAATTCTCCAGCTCCTCCTGATTGCGCATCCGTTCGCGAATGTCCATTGTCATCCCACGCATCCCGACCGGTCGCCCGTTATCATCACAGATAACCGTACTGTGGGCCTCAACCGGGATGTCACGACCGTCTTTGGTCACCCAGCGAAACTGGCTGACACCGGTTTTCCCGCCATCATAGATCGTCTTACTCTCGGCGGCGGCGCGCTCCCGGTCATCCGGATGAACAATCGACAGCCAGAAATTCGGCGTGCTGAGCCAGTCATCTACCCGATAGCCCAGCATCAATTCAACGTAATCGCTGACAAAGTCGATATTCTGTGTTGCGCTGTCCGGGTCGCCCCATGCTTCCCAGACCACACCGGGCACATTGGCCACAATATTACGCAGACGCTGGCGCTGATGCTCGATCATATTGGTCAGCGATGTCATCTCCACTTCAGCGCGTTTGCGCTGTGTAATATCAATACCGGATGGCACAATATGCGTGACGCGGTCATCCTGGTCAAAGATTGGCGACAGGACAAAATCAATGATGATAAACTGATCATTTGCCACCCGCACCTGCACATCATAACGCACCGACTCACCTGTTGCAGCCCGGTTAATCGCTGAGCGCAGTTCCACCTGAACCTGCGGGTCGTATGACCACCAAAACGTTTCCTCAAAGGGTTTGCCCAGCACATCTTCTGGCTGTAATTGGGCGGCTTCCAGAGCGCGACGATTGGCCTCTATCAGAATACCATCCGGCGTCATCATCCCGACAAAAGCGGCCAGACCATCAATCACATCACGCAGCCGCTGTGCGCTTTCTTCGCGGATACGCTGCGTCTCGCGCAGATCGCTGATGTCGCGGAAGACAAAGACAACGCCGATTGCCTTGCCGTCCTGATCACGGATGGGCGTGCCACGTGCATCCACGGGTTTTTTCGCATCGTTACGGTCCAGCAGCGATGCGTGATTGGCCCGGTCCACAATGTAGCCATTATTCATGAGTGTTTCAAGCGAAAACGCCACTGCCTCGTTCGTGTCGTCATTGACCAAACGCAGCACGGCATCATATGGCTGACCAACGGCATCCGCCTCGGTCCAACCCGTCAGGCTCTGCGCGACCGGGTTCATAAAATCAACCTTGCCATCCATCCCAATGGTCAGCACCGCGTCATCAATGCTGTTCAATGTGACTTCAAAGCGCTCTCGCTGATCGCGCAGCAACCGTTCCTGCTGAATAGTATCTGTCATGTCTCGCAAAATATTCACCGAATAGATAACCTGATTTTTCTCGTTCACCACAGGTGCAGACTTAATCGTCAACCAGCGCGACAGATTCAGATCACGCCTGAAGAGTCGCACTGTGCGCTCAACAGTCTTGCCGCTGCGCAAGGCCTGCCGGCTGGGCAGTTCCAGAACCGGAACAGCGGTGCCATCCAGATCAAACACCTCAAAAATGGATTCAATGGTTTCAGTCGGCGTCTGAAGCAGCGCACTGACCGAAGGGAACCCAACCAGTTTGGCAGCAGCCTCGTTAGCAAAAACCAGCTGGCCGGATTGATCCTGGGCTGAGATACCATCTTCAACGCCTTCGAAAATAATCTGGAGCTGGTCCCTGGACCTGCGGAGTTCATCCTCCGAAATCTGACGGGCTTCATTCAACCAGCTCACCAGAACCGCAGAACCGGCAAAAATGCCCAGCCGTACCACATCGCCAACGCTGTTGAAGATCACATATAAAGGTTCAACCAGGAAATAATCGACCACAATCATCGACAGCACCGTCGCCAGCAACCCGGGGATCAGCCCCCCAAACCAGGCGCTGAGCGCTACCGCGCCGTAAAAGAACACAAACGGGCCTTCATTCACCACTGGCCACAGCAACCAGGACAAGAAGAAGGCGACCGCAACTGCAACAAGGCTAAACAGGTAGCGTAAAAGTCGATTTTTCCGAGCTGGTCGTACCATCGTGTCAAACATTCATAAAATAAACCATCACTCAAACATACTTTGCTGAAAATACATACTATACTTGGCGATCCAGCTTATGCAACGATTCTCCTCTCCGTTCAGGCAGGGACCAAAACCTGCACCGCGCCGGGCACCACATCAATATCCACCGGCGTCTGGCCCATATTTTCACCGTCACCACGTACCTTCTGGACGAGTGTCGTTTCAATATGGATTTGCTTCCCCTGCCAGTGCTGGAACCCCGACGCTGCACCCACCTGAAGGCGCGCAATTTCAGCGGTAATACCGGCTACGGTATCCGGGATATTCTCAATCAGGATGACATCTAACAGGCCATCATTCGAACGGACTTCATGGCTAAACGTCAGATTCAGAATGCCAACTTCGTTCATGTTGGTGACGAAGCACGTCATCGCTTCGCGTTCAAACGGCTGCCCATCAATCGTCAGTTTGTATACCAGCGGCACGGCATCACGCAGCTTTTGGACAGCATTGATCAGGTACGCCAGCACGCCAAACCGCTGCTTCAGGTCACGCGTGGTATCGCTCACGCTGGCGCTGGATATGCCCAGGTCAGCACGCAGCATAAAGTGCCGGCCAAACATTTTCCCCAGATCAACGGTTACGGTACGACCCTTCAGAATTTGTTTAAGGGCGCTGGACAGGTCGGCAGGAATACCGAAGCCCTGAGCCAGCACGTTGCCCGTACCGCCGGGCAAGATACTAAAGGGAACTTCGCAGCCCACCATGCCGTTCACCACATCGGACACTGTACCGTCACCGCCGTAAGCCAATATAAGGTCCGCCCCTTCGTTGATGGCCTGGCGGGCGAAGCGTTCGCCATCACCGTAAGCATTCGTCACATCGAGCGACCAGCCGAAACCGTGCTCGCGAAATATATTATTCAGCGTGCCCAGTACGGGCCTGTCCTGGCCGGCTGCGGGGTTGGCAATGACGTGTATCCGGCGATGTTCATGCACCATAGATCATCGTTTCTCATCTAGTTATGAAGATGGCCCAAAGCGCCTGGCTCGCTGGCGCAGGTCGTGAATGCGCTGCGCTAACGGGCTGGGCAGGTCATCTTCTGCCAGCACCGGCTCAGCCGACTGCGCCATCCCATCCGGTGGTTCATCCAGGTTCATCACCACATCAGCGCGCATCACGCGACCGCTGCGCTGCCCGACAATAAAGTTCAGTAATGCACCAATCGCCACCGCTAACGCAAATGCCGCAATCATCAAACGGACTGAATACGAAGCCAGCATCATCAGGTAAGCAGCGCCAATCGTCAGGCTGGTTGAAATCGCAATCGTCAACGCCCGGCCCACTCTGGAACTACCGGCGCGATCATCTCGCGATAGCGCAAGCGTCATAAAACCAACCCCAAACCCGAGCATGGACGCCAGCATAATCCCCATGAAGATCGCTGGCCCGATGATGACCTGGGCCGTTGCATCCGTCACATCAGCCGGGTCACGACCGACAAAGAACACGCTGATAATCAAAATCAGCAGAATGCCAATCAACCACCCCAGCAGATACCCTGCATACTCGCGCATAGAGTATGCCCAATTCGTCACCAGCAGCAGCAGTAGTCCCATGAGCAAGAACAATGTGATATCACTGAGCACCACGTTCTGAAGAAATTCACCCATTGATCGCCTCCTTTTTTTCCGCTAGCTCGATGAGCGACCAAATACATGAATCCGGCGCGGCCTCCGTCGGACTTCATAATCCAGGGTCCGCGTCAGAGCCAGTTGCACCACAATACCGATGATGGCCAGGATGATCGTCCAGAAAGCATCCAGGCCAAGCCCCAGCGTCAGCATCTGTGCACCAACAACTGCCGAGACAAACACCAGAAACTCGAAGGACAGGCCCACAAGCACCAGACCACCGATCAGGCCACCCACCAACAATACCAGCGCAGAAACCGGGGTCAGCGACAGGGCAGCTGCCAATCCGCCCGTCAATGCTATGCCGACATACGCGCCGATCAGGAAAACAGCAATGAAATAAAGGAAAATACTGAGTGCCGCACCGATGATGCCACCCACGAGCAGCACAACCAGCGCGATAATCGTGCTATCGGTAACCACAAGAGAGGTTGCAATCGACGCACCGATGAGGAAACCAGCAATGAGAATGATTACTTCGTAGATGCGCCAGCCTGCCAGCAGCAGAATCAGTCCACCACCAATCAGGAGCACGCGGCTGATATCCGACTGAGGTGGCTGGACCAGCCGGTTAAGAAAGTCTTCCAGCGTTGCCGCTGTGGACTGGGCCGTCGCCGAAGTTAGGTTCACAATATCTTCTGCCACCCCTTCGGCGTCTTCCACTTCGGTTGCCGCAATATCAGCATCCGTCGCCAAGGGTGTGGCTTCCTGAGCGATGACCAACTGGGTCATCAACATCAATATGGCTATCATCGCACCAACGACTATATTCTGTCTCATGACAATCCACCTCATCCCATAAATGGTGATGCTGATTTCACGTTAGTTATCTTTGTCACATTTCGAAAGAGGCACCTGAATAGCTGATAATTAGGTCAGGTGGCCTATCCTGAAAAATCGTGGATACCCATCGAGGAATAGGACAAAAAATCGCCTGATCGGCGACAATGTTTTACTGCAATTTAGAATGATAAATCTGTCTGCTTCATTTTCATCAGTCAACTGACCTATTTTAACCCCCCACATCTTGCCCACATGAAGATGCCCTGTGCAGGTCATGCTGGCATCGCGCTCAGCCGATATTCTTAACGGAAAGAAGACAGAGGCGAAAGCGAGAGTCATGAATAACCGTGTTTACTACAGTCAGGAAGCAGAAGAACAGGCCAAACGTCAGCAGGCCCTTGCGGTCATTTTGTTTACGGCGATTGGCGTCACAATTGGGGCAGCAGTTGCATTATTGTTTGCTCCCAAATCAGGCGACAAGATCCGGCACGAAATTTCAGAATCGGTTAACGAAGGCGCAGGCGCAACCAATGACACGATCAAGCGCCTGGAACGTGAGTTAGGCGATTTTCGCAAGCACGTGGAAGAACGTCTGCGTTCCTGATCCAATAGATACTCAAAATAAAAGAGCACCGTCGTTGTTGACGGTGCTCTTTTATTTTGTGAGGTAGAAACTTATTCCTGGGTGATCAGGGTGATGTCACTCGGCGAAGTCACCTCGATGATCGTGTAGTTCGGGTACAGCTCGGCGATGATGTCACGCATGGTGCCCAGGTCGACGTTGCTGGTCATCACCGGCTGCACAGGTTCCACTGGCAGCGGGGTCGGTTCCATCGTATCAACCGGGGTGGCATCCGTTTCCGGCATCGCTTCCACGGTCGCTTCAGCGGTCATCTCCATACCGGCTTCTTCGGTCATTTCAGCCATCGCCCCATCAGCAACCGGGGTCGCGTCTGTTTCCGGCAGAACGTCGGCAGTGGCTTCCATATCCATATCCATAGCCGCTTCTTCCGTCATTTCAGTCGTCGCCCCATCAGCAACCGGGGTCACGTCTGTTTCCGGCAGAACGTCGGCAGTGGCTTCCATATCCATATCCATAGCCGCTTCTTCCGTCATCTCCGGCGTTGTCATATCATCAACCGGGGTGACGTCCGTTTCGGGCATTGCTTCGATAGTGGCTTCTGGCATAATGGCGTCAGGCATCGCAATACCATTGCTCACGATACTGTCGAAACCACCTGCTTCCAGTGAAAGATAAACGGTACCGGTCAGTTCGACCCACTGTTCTTTGGTCAGTCGCAGATCAAATTCTTCGACACCATTGTTGATCACAATCACGCGGTCGTCATCAACCACGGCGCCTTCGCCCAGAACAAATGCACGGGCATTGATGAATTCAACTACCATACCTTCAATGGTCACTTCGGTACCGGCAAAGCCTGCCGAGTCAGCGGTTACGCTTTCCAGTGTCGCGCCATCGGCCTCGTCGCCTTCCAGCGGAACCTGATCAACAGCAGCGGTATCCGGCGTGGCATCCGGTAAAACGGTTTGAGTAATATCCTGTGCCAGGCTGACGCTGCCGAACGCAGCCAACGCTGTCACACATACCAATAGGATCACTAACTTACGCATACGTCTTTCCTCTCTCGATGTAATATTTGCACCTGAGCTTCATTATGCTGAAATCGCAGGCAGGTTCATCCTGCCGTTAGGCTATTCGAAACAAGCACATAGGGGATTCTCGATAAGGTAAAATTGCCCACCAGCGACTGGACCACGTGGCCCATAAAAAATAGGCCCGATGTACATCACCTGTACACCGGGCCACAACGGAGGTAGGAACCGAGGAATTTAATGCTTAGGCCTTAATGGAATCGGCCCATTCGTCAATCTGGCGATTGGCTTCTTCGCGGGCAATGCCGTAGCGTTCCTGGAGAATGCCAGCCAGTTCTTCGCGCTGGCCTTCCGTTTTCATAATTTCATCGTCGGTCAGTTCACCCCAACGCTGCCGCGCATCACCGGTAAACTGTTTCCATTTCCCTTTAATCTGATCCCACTTCGGGTTAGCCATATTTTTCTCCTTACGTCTAACAGTTGTTCATCTTATGAATCGGGCTGCGTTATCATTCAGTTGCCCGATAGCTGATTGCTTTTCTCAGCTGATGAAGCCTATTTTTTTGCTTCATCTTCATCATAGAGTAAGGCCCGCATCAATTTGTGAGCGTCGTTACCTGTTTCATCATAGGCCACATGGCGCATTTCACTATGGAACTTGCGAAACTCGTGGTATCTATTTCCCGGTCAATTAAACACAGGGAAAATAATGACGGCATCACATGATGAGCAAATTGGTTACGCGGCCTGGAACCCACTCCACCAGGGCCGGTTATTGATGTGGCTGTTCCTGAACCCACAGCAGTACATTGATTACAAACAGCAGGTCGGCAAGACGGCTGTTCGCAAGACCAGCGCATGGCTCTCCAGCTCCCTTATCTGGCTGCCGCTGTTTATTGTGACACTGGGGTCGGTGCTCAATACCATACCCAATGGCTTGCATCAGGGTAGCGGACTGGTGTTGGCGGGCGTCGCCGGTTTGTGGTTCCTCACCGGCTGGTTGGGCCAGCGTGAGGAGGAACACGAGAATATCCCGGTGATGATCGTCACCTTTCTGATCAGCCTGCTGATTGCCTATCTGATTCTGGACAAACTTTTTATTGGCTTCATCGTGATTATGGCAACCATCATGGCCCGCAGTATTGCGGTGATTGCGGCGCTGGGCTGGTCGAGCAGTGTTGCCAGCGGCGTCAATATCAGCGTGGCTGTCAGCATTGCAATTGTGATTGCAGGCGGATTAAAAGGCGGCTCACAGCTTGTTCTGCCTGGCATCATCGCGGTCATCTCAGCGTCCGTGCTGGCTTATGGCATCCGGGGTACGGTGTCGCGGAATCTGGATAAACAGCGTACCAGCCTGACCAGCGGTTTATTGTTTGTGTCGCTGGTGTTCTCGTATGTCGCGCTGATCTGGGTCTATCTGCTGGGCGGGTGGCAGCTGCTCTATGGATGAGGCCACCCCATCCACCATCTGACCCAGTGGTCAACTGTACATATTCCCCGTCGCAAAACCAACCACGCCACTCATCTCCCCGTAAGAATTCCATAAGACAATCGTGCCAGCGATTGATTTTCTGCATCCCTGGAAGGCATCTATTTGTGCTGAGACTGGCTTTTGTCTTTCTGCTGATCGCTCTGCTGGCCGCTGTTTTTGGGTTTGGGAGCGCAGCCGGAACCGCCGCATCGATTGCACAATTATTGTTCCTGGTGTTTTTAGTCCTGTTTATCGTCGCCTTTATTTTGGGGCGACGCCCTACCGTGTAACTGTTTGAACTTGTGTAAACCCGTAAAGGTGAAAATTAGCAACTTCAGTTAGAGGAGAAGAAACCATGCAAACGCACAGACTCGTTTTATCCGCATCATCCCTGATCGGCGACAGCGTCAAAAACAGCGCCGGTGAAGACCTGGGCGGCATCACCGAGATTATGATCGACGTAGATAGTGGTCGGGTTGCCTATGCCGTCCTGTCTTTTGGGGGGATCCTGGGGCTGGGGAACAAACTCTTTGCCATTCCCTGGGACGCCCTGACCGTGGACACCGAGGACAAATCCTTCATTCTGAACGTGGACCGGGAAGTGCTGGAAAACGCGGAGGGGTTCGACAAGGACAATTGGCCGAACATGGCCGATCCGACGTGGGCCCAGGGGATCCACGAATACTACGGTTACGCGCCCTACTGGGACTAACGCTTCAAGCTCGCCGTACAACCTCAGATTGAAATCAGGGAAGCTGGTACCTACTGGCTTCCCTCATTTTGTTTATACATCCCCTAGTATGGCTTGACATCCCAACATTGATACCCTAATATAATGCAACCATTTAGTTGCATATATATTCAGACAAAGGTGAAAATCATGAAATTCAAGCTGTTCAGTGTCTATGTGGATGATCAGGCCAAAGCGCTGAAGTTCTATACAGAGGCGCTGGGGTTTGTCAAAAAAACCGACATTCCCGCCGGGGAAGCACGTTTTCTGACTGTCGCAGCCACCGATGACCCAGATGGGGTGGAACTGCTGCTCGAACCGAATGACAACCCGATTGCCCAAACCTATCAGGCGGCATTGATGGAAGCCGGGCTACCTGTCACCGTCTTTGCCGTCGATGATATTCAGGCTGAATACGAGCGTCTGAAAGCGATAGGGGTTGTTTTCACACAGGAACCAACCGCGATGGGCCCGGTAACGATGGCCACCCTGAATGATACCTGCGGTAACCTCATTCAGATCGCCCAGGGTTAGGGCTAGACCCAGCCCTTGCGCCGGAAAAACCACAGGAACGAGCTCATCGTGACCACGGTCAGCGCGATGATCATCGTAATGACCCATGCGCCATCCAGCGGAATGCGCAGCTCCGGCTCGGTCGTCACAAAATTCAGCTCGAAGAAGCCGATCACAAACGTCAGGGGCAGAAAAATCATTGACAGGATTGTCAGGCGGTTGACCGCTTCGGTCATACGGGTAGCTTCCTGGCTGCGCAATAGATCAAGCACATTGCTGGACAAATCACGCTGCGAATCAATTACGTCGTAAACGCGGAGCAACCGTTCATACAAGTGCCGAAACAGGTCCCGGTTTTCGCTTGACTCGGCCAGGCGCTCCTCGCCGATCACGCTGGACAGGACTTCTCGTTGGGGCGCGACCATCTGGCGCAGGCTGATCAACTGGCGCTTGACGTGGTACACATTATGCTGCGAGACATTTTTACTGCCCGTCGCGAGGATCGACTCCTCCATTTCGTTCAGGCGATTGCTGATTTGATCCAGCAGCGGATAGTAACCATCCACCACAAACTGGGCCGTCAGATACATCAGGTAGGCAATCCCGCGTGTGAATGTCTCCGGGTTTTGGGCAGCCCGTTCATACGCATCGTCGACTGTTTGGGCGTTTGACTGGCGCACCGTTACAAAAAAGCGTTCACCGACCAGACAGTGAATTTCGGTACTGCTGACACGGTTGAGGCTGAACTGCGGTTCTAATAACGAGAGAAACATGTATTCCGGGTAGATCAGCAGCGTGGGCCGCCGGTCTTCCCGTTTCAGGTCCTTGACCACTGCAGGGTGCAGGTGCAGCTGCTGTTCCAGCCATGCAATCTCATCTTCGGTTGGATCCGTCACATCCACCCACACGATGCTGCACCGGTCCGCCAGAATAATCGCCAGTTTTTCCGGTGCAACGTTGCGCAAAAACGCAAGCTCGTCCTGCCCGCTGGTTTCGGGGTTTACAATAAGAGATCGTAGCATAAGCTTGCTCAATCGTTTTCGGGTCCTTGAATCTGTACTTCCGGCAAGTTTCGACGCAGCGGATACTGACTGAGGTAGTGACGCGCCAGGTACAGCGCAGCAATGACATTGGAGTCCAGAAGCTGGCCGGACTCGGTTAAGGTTTCAAACTGGTGTAAAGGGAAGTGGCTCACCGCCGATTGATGGGCCTGATGGCGGTTGCTGCACACCAGATTCTGCGCCAGATAAATGAACATACGCATCCGTAATGAAGTCGCCCAGGGACGCAGCATGGTCAGCATCGTCAGTTTTTCGGCCTGCCACCCCACCGAGCATAGCAACTTGTTCTTTACGGTGTTGTTCGTGATAAATGGTTGGTGGCATGTGCCATAGGGCAGCATCCAAACATCGTCATCAAACGCCGGAGACGCCTGCCGAGTAAAGATTACCTCTCCGGTTGCGGTTAAGGGCACAATCAGAAAATGGTCACCTGTGCTGACAAAGTACGAATCTTCACCACGGCAATAAATCGAGAAATTCGCCGTCCGATGTATTTCTTGCAGTTTGAGCATCAATAATCCATGCTGACAGTCATGTTAGCTTCATTCATGGGGGGCAAATTCAAACGGTTCAACCGCTGGTGGCTGAACTTGATCTTGTCATACTGCCAGGCAATGAGCTTGCGCACCGGTTCTGGCAGGTCATAAGCCAGCACTTCATCGTAGGCTTGCATAGCCTTTGCATCCCCGCGTTCGCACTCGCGCACAATCGCCGCCATGTTGCCCGTTCGTGACGCCGACTTAATCTTATCCCATCGACAGTACAGGATGTTGGCGGGCGAAGCACCAATTTCCAACGTGCCGCCCAATACAGCGACCAGTTCGGCAAGCTGCTCCGCAAATTCGCCCCGCTGGCTCGAACACCACTCCAGCATCGCTTTCAACTGTGTATGATGGACCCCCTGAGCGGCCACATAATACCCGTCTTCACCGTCCTGACAGGCCTCAATCAATTGATCCAGTTTCCGGATAACGTCGTCCCTGCTCATGGTTGCGTCCCCACTGATGTGCTTACGGGCGATGGTGCTTTGAATCGGGAATCAAAATAGCTGACTGTAAGGTACAGCAGTCCGGATCAGGTAGCATGAGTAGCTCAGGGGGTTCGGAGATAGGAGAGTCGGTTGGTCTGAATCAGGGTGGAGCCAGCGGCAAGCGTGTTTCCGCCTCGATCGCCAGCAGACGATTATACTTCGCCAACCGTTCGGACTGGGTGATAGACCCCACTTTGATATGATCGCCCGACCAGCCAACCGATAAATCCGCCAGCCAGGAATCTTCGGTTTCGCCGCTGCGCGCACTGACGGTCACATGCCAACCTGCCGCACGGGCAATCCGGCAGGCTTCGCTGGCTTCGGTCAGGGTGCCAATCTGGTTGACCTTCAGCAGCAGGGCATTGGCAGCGTTGGCGTCAATCGCTTTGCGGATGCGCGCCGGATTGGTACACAGAAAGTCATCACCCAGCACCAGCGCCCGACCTGCCAGCCGTGCCCGAAGCTGCGGCCAGTGTGCCCAATCATCCTCAGCCAGCCCATCTTCAAGACTGATGATCGGATATCGGTCCAGCCATTGAGCCAGCTGTTCGATCATGTCGACCGGCGACAGGCGCTGTTGTGGCGACAACGCGTAAACTCCATCCTGGTAAAAATGGCTGGATGCCACATCGACGGCCAGCGCCACATCCGGCCCCGGCTCAAACCCGGCCCGGCGAATAGCTTCAATCGCGTCCTCGAACATGGCGTCCAATGACGGGAATGGCGGCGCGAGACCACCCTCATCCGCCGTCAGCAACCGCACACCATAACGCTCATGCGTCAGGTCCGCCGCAGCCTGAAACACCGCAACCACCGTCGCCAGTGCCTCGTCCATCGTCTGTGCTGCCACCGGCACAACCAGCAGGTCCTGAATGGCGACCTGCGCCCCGGCGTGTTTGCCCCCGCTGAACAGGTTAATTGTCGGGCGCGGCAGCCGCGACGCAGCAGACCGGTTTTGCAGCCCGGCAAAATACTGGTACAGCGGCACCTGCTGTTCGATGGCACAGGCCCGCGCGAACGCCAGCGACACCGCCAGTATCGCGTTCGCCCCCAGACGCGATTTATCACTACTGCCATCCAGCTCGATCAGCGACGCATCCAGTTCTGCCTGATTATCAAACGCAAAACCGGCCAACGCCTTATTGATGGTTTCATTGATGTTCGACACCGCCTGACGGCAGCCCAGACCGCGATACCGTTTTGGGTCACCGTCCCGCAGCTCATGCGCTTCATTCGCTCCGGTCGATGCACCGGATGGCACGGAAACCGTCGCCACCACCCCACTCACCAGTTCACAGGACGCCTGCACGGTCGGGCGCCCTCTGCTGTCCAGAATTTCAAGGCCGGTTACTCGGCGAATGATGGGCATGACGTCTGCAATCCTTCCAGAAAGTTCGTAATGAGTTCAGGTATTGTCTGTGGGGGCCGCTGCATCAGACCAATGACCACCTGCTGCTGGCAGTCCCGTTCAGCCGCATCCAGATATTCCAGTGGGGAACGCCCTGCTACCCGCGCCAGCAGGCACGCCAGCGTATGCCGGACAGCCCGCGTTTCCAGTGCATGGTCAAAGTTCTGTACTTCGACGTCGTACTGATAGACCTGCCAGTACAACCGGGCCGCTTCGGCAAAGGCGGTCCGCCGTGCCGGGAAATGATGCGCCTTGCTCAGAAAGTGTGTCATTGAAAAACCGAGGTCAAAGGCCGGGTCGCCAAAATGAATCACTTCATGATCGAGCAGCACCAGCCGGTCTTGATACACCAGAATGTTTTTGGGGCTATAGTCGCCGTGCACCAGCGCCAGCCGTTGCCTGCGGGTGTCGTCCATCAGGTCACGTAAAAATGCGCGCGCCGCCGGTACCTGCCCGGCAGTATACGCATAATAAGGTTCGAGCCGCAGTGTCTCGAAAAACGAGGTATCCGCAAAAGCTGGGGCGACTTGATCGTGCTGGTCACACGAACGACGATGGATCGTCGCCAGCAGCGCCCCAAACTGCCGGGCATGGTCGGCCTGAACGTCCCCGGTCATCAACAGCGTTTTCCAGTTGGCGTGCGGTTGCGGCACAGCGGCCATGCCTAACAGGTGCGCGTCATGGTCTTCAAATACAAAGTCCGGAATCGTGCCTTCGGGGGCCAGCCGTGAAAGCCAGCGCAAGCCTGCTGCCTCGCGGTGGATGCGTGCCGGGCTGCTGAACCAGTCAACCTGTACGCGCAGTTTTTCCAGCGCCTGCTTGATCACCCACGCCTCGCCCGATTCGCGTCGGACCAGCACCGTTCGGTTGGACACGCCACCCGCCAGCACCTGCACCTGCGGCGTTTCATCTGGTCCGATGTGGCCGTGTTCGCGCAGATAACCGACCAGCAAAGCGGGTTGTTCGATATCGAGTGTCATGGCCACCGCAGCCGGCAGTTCGCCTGTTCCAGAACCGCCGGGTTGACGAGACGGTCCGGCACATCACCGCGCAGCGCCTGCACCACATGCTGCGCCGCTTTGGTTTGTAGTTCGGCCAGCGCTTCTTCCGAATCAAATGCCGCATGGGGGGTCACCAGCACGTTATCGAGCTTCAGCAAGGGATGATCCGGCGCAGGCGGCTCCTGAACCAGCACATCGAGCGCGGCCCCGGCGAGGGTTCCATCCGTGAGCGCTGCCATCAGTGCCGCCTCGTTGACCAGACCGCCGCGCGACGTATTGATCAGATAGGCACCGGGTTTCATCTGACGCAAAAACGCCGCGTTCACAATACCGCGTGTTTCATCCTTCAACGGCAGATGCAGCGACACATAATCCACCTCATTCAGCAGGCCGTACAAATCGTGCGTGATCGTCACGCCATCATAATCACCGGGCCGGTCATGCGTGTCATAGGCCAGTACGCGCATGCCGAAGCCAAGCGCCTTCGGGGCCAGCGCCCGCCCGATGTTGCCATAGCCGATGATGCCTAGGGTCTGCCCGCGAATCCGGTGCATGGGCCGCCCGGCCTGCAAGTTCCAGCGTCCGGCACGTGTGTCACGATCAAATGTAGGAAGACTGCGCGCACAGGCCAGCAGCAGCGCCATCGCGTGATCGGACACTTCTTCCATGCAGTAATCCGGCACGTAAGTCACCGGAATGCCAAGCCGGGTCGCGTGTTCCAGATCAATATTATCCAGCCCCACCCCATAGCGGCTGGCCACCCGACATTTTACCGCCGCATCCAGAACCGCCGGCGTAACTGTTTTCCAGCAAAACAGCAGCGCGTCCGCTTGTGGAGCCAGTTCGATCAGTTCCGCCTCGTCCCCCATTTCAGCGACGATCAGTTCAGCACCCACAGCAGCCAGAATCGCGCGCTCAATCGCCAGCGACGGCCAGGCATAATCCGTAACCAGCACCTTCAACACGCGCTAGCCTTTCAGCACCAGATACGCGATCACGGTCATTGCCACGCCGTCGGGCACCTCACCAACAATCCGCAGCCAGCCACCAAAATGGCTGACACGCCCGAACGTCACCGCGTCGGTCGCATCCGGCAGCGGAAAAACCGTGCCTTCATCGCACCAGTGCATCCCATCCGGCGAAATCTGCACCCGCGCCTCGGCGTGACTCAGGTCGCCCTCGACTTGCAACGCCCGCACAAAAAAGATAGCTTCGCTGGCCCATGCCGCTTCAGTTGGTTCGGTAGCAAAAGCACCTTCCCAACGGACATTGCGTTCCAGCAGCAGGGTATAACTCTCGCGCAAGGTTGGCATGGCTACACCTCCGCCGCCGAAAGCACGCACGAATCAACGTAGAGGAATGCCCGCTTATCATTATCCGTTTCGACCCAGAATGCCACATTCAGCATATTGAACAGGTTCGGCATCGCGTCCATGCGGATAACCTGCATCCCGTCCGGCCCATAAACCTGTTCGTCGCACTGGAAACCGGTAAATTGCTGCGCTTCCAGATCGAGGCTGATGCGCAAATAGCTCCAGTTCATCTTGGTGGCAATCTCGTTATAACAGACGATCTGATCCGCCCCCGGTATATCGACCCAGCCTTCCGGTCCCAAATGAAAATGCGAAACGGTCTCGCCGCTGCCGCCAATCTTCTGGATCGCGCGGGTTTCCGGCTTGGTCTGCCACTTGCCCATGCGCTGGCCATCGAGCGCGTTGAGGTAACGCAGGTGCGGCATCCAGCGGGCACGCGGGTTATGGTAACCGCCTTCAATATCGAACAGCACCCCAAACGCCCGCACGTCCGTCGCCGAGAGTTTCAGTTCGGAAGCTTCCGGCTTGAAGCACAGGTAACATTCCAACTGGATGTTGGTCAGTTTGCGAAACGTCTGCCGCTTAATGCCCAGACCGAGTCCACCGGCTTTGGGCCGGGTAGCCATCTTGAGCGCATACGACCCGGTCATCGACCCGGCGGTGCCCGTGTCCCACATGGTCAGGTTGCTCAGCTGCGGCGGGCGAATGTCGGTGTATTCCGGCAAAATGCTGTCGAGCGAGCCTTCATAGTTGCCGATCAACTGGGTCCAGCCATGCATCCCATCATCGAAGTCATCATAATAGAGGATGCGCGGCAGCGGGTTGAACCGGCTTAGTTCCGGGTGAGTATAAAGTTGAGGGTTAGTCACAGAATATGCTCCCAAGTATGAGCGCACGACGATTGTAGCGCGCCATGGCCGAACCCGCACCCAACCTGTTTGTTTAAATTGGGTTAAAGACTCAACCAAGTTTCTGTCGGAAATCACCCGGTTCGTTGAAATGCACCAGCCAGCGGTTATAATCGCATTATTCTGTATGCATTCGAATGGTATTCCTTAATGGCGGTTCAATCTTCAGGGTTGTTCAATTCGCGGCGCGGGCGGGTCATTCTTGAAAACCTGACAGGTTACGCATTTCTGGCGCCAGCGGGGTTCATTATTTTCCTGTTTGGCTTGTTTCCCGTGCTGTTCGCGTTCTTCGTCAGCCTGCACCGCTGGCGGCGCTTTCCCGGTGACTACCAGGGGCTGGATAACTACGTCGATGCGCTGGGTAATTTGGCCTATGTGCTGTTCTTCTGGCTGGCCGTAGGGGCCATTCTCGGCAGTATTTATGGCTTGTGGCATATCTGGCAAACCAGCCGGGGAGAACGTCAGGCGCTGGCCCATATTGTCCCCGGTGCTTTGGCCGCAGCCGCCCTGTTCGCCGTGTTAAACTGGTTCTTTGCATTGCTGCCGGTCATCCTCAATGTGCCGCAGCGACTGCGCGGGCAGCAGATCACCCAGCAATTGTTCGTACAGGAATTTTTTGCCAGTTTTCAATTCCCCGAAGTGCTGGCGGCCAACAGCCTGATGCTGCTGTCATTGGTGGTCTCCATTGTCGTCGCGGCGCTTTTTGCCCGCTTTATCCGAACACAGCGCACGGCCTTTTATATTCTGGTAGCGATGGGCATTTTTGTCGGGTTCGCCGCTGGTATCCTGCTGCTGAACCTGACCCTCGATGAAATGAATATCGCGATTGCGGAAGCCCAGGCCGACGGCGAAAGCCTGCCGATCTGGTCGCAGATTATTCTGATCAGCGCCGGAACCGGGTTGATGGGGCTGGCCCTCTGGTTGTGGCAGCGGGGCGTGGACGATTATGATGATCGTGGATTTCTCATCAAGGCGCTCATCGTCATTCTGGCCGTTATCGGCGCCTATGCCCTGATTACGCAGCTGCCACAGGCACTGGCCGAAGCCGACGACGATATTATGGATGGCTTCAGCGTCACCATCATGTATTCGCTGTTTTCCGTCCCGATGCAGTTAACGTTGGGGTTGGGGCTGGCCATTCTGCTGTTCCAGAACATACGCGGCAAATCCTTTTTCCGCATTATCTATTTTCTGCCCTACATCACCCCATTTGTAGCAACATCAGCAGTTTTTGCCCTGCTGTTTTCACACCGCAGCGGATCGCCCGCCAACCAATTGCTAACCACACTGGGTATCCCGGTACAAAGCTGGCTGCTGGAGCCAACGGGCATCTTCCGCTTGATTTTTGGCCCGGATGTACCCCAGGCGCTGGCTGGCCCGGGACTGGCGCTGCTCGTGATTATTATCTACAACGTGTGGGTGTATGCCGGTTATGCGACGGTGATCTTTCTGGCGGGGCTGGGCAATATCCCGCGTGAACTGTACGAAGCAGCCCGCATTGATGGGGCGAACAACTGGCATCAATTCCGCTTTGTCACGCTGCCGCTGCTGTCGCCAACGACGTTTTTCCTGATGCTCATTTCGACCATCGGCACGTTTCAGGCCTTTACCCAGATTTACCTGCTCCGGCGTCCGGGGGCATACACAGCCGTTGATACCATCAACATCTACATCTATGACGAGATTCGCGCAGCCAACCCGGACTATGCTTACGGGGCGGCAATGGCGTTTGTGTTATTTGCGGTAATTCTGATCCTGACGCTCATTCAGAACCGGGTGCTCGGACGAAGGGTATTCTATGGCTGAGACAACTGTCAAAACGGAACAAACCACCTATACCCAGACGATCCGCAAACCCATTGACTGGCGCAAGCTGCTGATCTACGCCATCCTGATGGCCGGTGCGATACTGGCGGTCATCCCCTTTTTGTGGATGGTCAGCTGGTCGCTGATGACCAACGTTGAAGTCACCATCGGGCGCATGGTGCCCAGTGAAGTCATGTGGCAGAACTATGGCAGGGCCTGGAACCTGGCGAATTTCCAGCAGTTTATGTGGAACAGTGCCCGCATCACCGCGATCACCGTAACCGGGCTATTGTTGTTTTGTATCCCGGCGGCCTATGCCTTTGCCAAAATCCGCTTCTGGGGGCGTAATGTGTTGTTCGCGGTCATGCTGGCAACGCTGATGATTCCCGATATTGTGACGCTGATCCCTAACTTCCTGACGGTTGTCTGGATCAGCCGCCTGAGCGAGAGCGTGTTTGGCCCGGCAGGTGCCTGGATCAACAACTGGCCGTCGCTCACCGTGCCGTTCATGGCCTCCGCATTTACGATCTTCCTCCTGCGGCAGTTCTTTACGCAGATACCGGATGAATTATGGGATGCGGCCCGCATCGACGGCGCGGGGCACGTTCTGTTTCTCACACGCGTGGTCATTCCCCTGTCCAAACCGGCCATCATGACGGTCGTGATCTTTGCGTTTATCGGGTCATGGAATGCGCTGCTGTGGCCGCTGCTGGTGGTGCAAACGGATGAATGGCGACCGGTCGCATTTGGCCTTGCCAAGTTTGTTCAGGCCGATGCCGGAGACGAGTTCCACCTGCAAATGGCCGCATCGGTAATGATGATTATCCCGATTCTCGTCCTGTACTTTTTCACCCAGAAACAGTTTACCGAAGGTATTGCAACGACCGGTTCCAAAGGGTAAAGTCACCCCACACGGTAACCCCGTGTTTTGTGTTCACTGGCGAGCGGGGATGATTCGCTGGTGCGATTGAACATAAGGAGAGAGGTCCATGAAACAACGTTTATTGATATTGGTGCTGATTGCGACTTTGATGTTGGGTGTCGGCGCTGCCTCAGCCCAGATCACGGAAGTCGAAATTCCCGCCGAACTTCCTGAGGGAATCACCATCACCTACTGGCACGAATGGGATGGCGCGCAGCAGGAAGCCATCGACATCATCATTAACGATTTCAACGAAAATAATGAGTACGGGATCACCGTCGAGCAGGTTTACCAGGGCAACACCGGCGGCCTGCAAGACCAGCTGACCACCGGCATCGTCAGCGGTGAACTGCCGAACCTGAGCGGCGCGATCTTCGCAACCAACGCCCAGAGCTACTATCTGGATGGCGTGCTGGTGCCGCTGGACCCCTACTACAATGACCCGACATGGGGCTTCGGCGAAGAAGAACTGGCCGACCTGAACCAGGACCTGCTGGACATCAACCGCATTTCGGGTGAACCCTTCGGCGGCCAACTGCTGGCATGGCCGATCGGTATCTCCGCCAATGTGCTGTCGGTCAATCTGGAAATGCTCGGCGAACTGGGTTACGAAAACCCGCCCGCGTCGTTCGAGGAATTCCGCGAAGTGGCCTGCGCCGCCAATGAACTGACCAGCGCCGACGGTGGCGATGTTCAGGGTTTCCCCATCCGCACCAGCGCCAGCGACCTGTATTCCTTTGTCGTCAGCAACGGTGGCCAGATGTTTGATGAAGAAACCATGCAGTATGACTTCACCAACGAAGGCTTCATCAACACCCTGCAATTCTTCCAGGACATGTACAACGAAGGCTGTGCCTATCTGCCCGATGGCCCCTTCGTCAACACCGCTGACTTCGCATTCGGCCTGAACCCGATGGCCGTCGGCAGCAGCGTGGGTGTGCCTTTCATTAAAGGTGACATCGAGGAAAGTGGGAGCGGCATCGAAAACTGGGTGAACACGACCGTACCCTGGAGCGAAGGCAACCGTACCCTTCAGGTCTACATGCGCAGCATCGGCATGTTTGTGTCTTCGCCCGAAGAACAGCTTGCGACCTGGCTGTTCATCAAGCACATGGCCTCCACCGCGTCACAGGTGACCTGGACGGAATACGCTCAGTACCAGCCGTACACCTTCTCTGGCCTGGAAAACCTGAGTGAAGAATTCCTGGCGAACAATACGCAGTTCGGCAGCGTGCGCGAAATCCTGCTGGGCGGCGACGTCAACATCTGGTCAGAACCGACCCTGGCATCTCAGCCGGAAGTCACCCCGCTTGTTGAGGAACTGATCGTTAGCGTCCTCACCGGTGGTGCTGATGTCGCCGAAGCAGCCGCCGAAGCGGAAGCCGAAGCCAACGAAATTCTCGAAGAAACCATGGCGGATATGAGCTAAGCAGCCATCCGTTCACGCTCAATACGAGGGGGTACATCAGGGTTCTGGTGTGCCCCTTTTTTTGCGCTCAATCACCTGCCGCCGCCGCGGTCACCTGGGGTTCTTCCCGACGCTCCAGGCGAGGCACTACCACCACCCATATCACCAGAGGCAGCAGGCTGGCGACCCCCAGCAAGCTGACCACATGCCGCACATTTTCGGTTCCAACCGTATCCACCAAAACGCCGGTGACGGCAATACTGATGGCGCTTGCCGCCTGAAAGCCGGTCATGTCCAGCGAGAACATGCGCCCCAGAAAACTGTCGGCCACACTCTTCTGAATGATAATCGAGCTGTATGTCCAGTTCGCCGAACCACCCATCGCCCGCAGCACCAGCGCCAGCGACACCAGCGGCAGCGTGGCCGCAGCCCCCATGACAAACCAGCCCAGCGTAATCCACACAAAGCCAATAATAATCAGGCGGCGCATGATGCGCACCGAGCCATTGTTAAATCGATTCAGGAGCAGCGGCCCCAGCACCGCGCCGATCCCGAAGGCCGTATACATAATGCTCAGAGGGGTTGTGCTGTCGTCACCCATCATAAACAAAGTCGACGCGTAAATGACCATGAGCGCATCAACATTCCCCAGGCTTTGCCCGGTTTTGACGAGCAGGGCCGCCAGCGTCGCCGGGTACCGAAACGCATAACGCAGACCGTCGATAAAGCCCTTCTCCGTTTTGCCCGTCTCGTTATCGGCGTTTGTTTCAATCCCCAGCGCATACTCCGGATGCATTCTGATACGCACGATCAAAAATGCCGAGATCACGTAGGTCAGCGCATCAATAGCGATCGCGCCCTCCGTGCCCAGCAGCAGTGCCACCGCCCCGCCCACAATCGCGCCCACAGCCAGCATCACCGACCATGTCACACTGCTGAGCGTATTGCCCACGACCAGTTGGTCGCGCGGCAGCAGGCTGGGAATAATCGCGTTTCGGCCCGGATCAAATACAGCCGAGATCGACCACTGGATCACCGTCAGCACATAGATCAGCCAGAGCATTTCCGGACGTAGCGCAAACAACAGCAAAATAACCGTAATCGCCCGGCCCACGTCGCTCAGGATCAGCAGCCGCTTGCGGTCAAAGCGGTCAATGAGCACCCCCGCAAACGGCGCAACCAGCAGCGGTGGCAAAAACCGAGCCAACAAGAAAGCGCTGACCGCAACCCCGGACCCGCCGCTGAACCGCGCAACCAGCGCCGACAGCACGATCGTCAGAAACCAGTCCCCTAAAAGGCTGACCACCTGTGCCAGCCACAGGTAAGCAAAATCCGGGTGATTGCGCAGTAAATTTTTATAAGCCCTCACGATGGCCGTGTCCTCAATTTCTGTATTTCTGACCGATGCGTGTTCATTCTATCACCAGGGTGGGTGCTGGTATATATGTCCAATAGTGCAGTCCCGTATCTGGTCAAAAGGGCAAATAGCTGCCAATATGAGGCTGTCGAATTAACGCAGCCGCTTGACAATTTTCGCAATAAACCGTTATGATTCGACGGCTCATAAATATTTTTTCAAACCGACACCCAGATTTCAGGCTGCCGCCGTTGCCGTGCAGTTCGCCTGATCGCGCTGCGACTGACCGCACAAGGACCCAACCTATTGAGCGAGTGGATCAAAGTCATCATCCTCGGCATTGTCGAAGGCATTACCGAGTTCCTGCCAATTTCCTCTACCGGCCATCTGATCGTCACTGCGGCAGTACTGGATTTCCAAAACAGCCTGGGCGGCACATTCGAAATTTTCATCCAGCTGGGGGCCGTGATTGCGGTCTTGTTTTATTACAGCCAAGACTTGCTCCAGCAGGTGCGGGAAGTCCCTCGCAATCGAAATGTGCAGCACTTCTGGCTCAGCATCGTCGTCGCCACCATTCCGGCGGTCATCCTCGGTTTGCTGCTGCGCCAATGGATCAAGGCTGTCCTGTATTCCCCCACGGTGGTCGCCATCTCGCTGATTGTCGGGGGTATTGTCTTCCTGCTGGTTGAACGCCGCCCCCGGCAGCACGTTGACGTTCAGGGGGTCAAAAACATCTCCTTGCGGCAGGCGCTTACGATTGGCCTGATACAGACCATTGCGTTTATCCCCGGTGTGTCCCGTTCCGGCGCTTCGATCATCGGCGGCATGAGCACCGGGCTGGACCGCAAAACCGCCACCGAATTTTCCTTCTACCTGGCGATTCCGACACTGGGTGGGGCGACTATTCTCGAACTTCTCGACGTCATCAACAGCTTGTCCGGCACCGACCTGGCCCAGTTTATTCTGGGTGCAGTCATTTCCGCTGTGGTCGCCTGGCTGTCGATCGGCTTTCTGCTGCGGTATATTTCAAGCAACACATTTAAGCCATTCGGTTACTACCGTATCGCAGCTGGTCTGATCATTCTGGTTCTCGTTGCAGGCAATATACTGTAACGCAACTTCTATTATCGTATCGTGCAAATATGGGTAAAATAAATGTAATGTAGGCATGTGTTTCGTCTGCTTCGTTTTATCATGCCGGTACAATGGCATCCGAATTAAAGGTTCAAATATAAGGTGGTGCGCATGAATCAAGGGAACGCACTCAAGAAAATTCTCGTAGTTGAAGATGAGCAATCCTTACGCAATGACATTATTGAAATGCTCAGCTACGAAGGTTTCACAGTTATTGGTGCGGAAAATGGCCGAGTTGGTATTGAGCAAGCACGGGAAAATCTACCCGATCTGATTATCTGTGACATTATGATGCCCGAAGTCGACGGTTATGCCGTGCTGGAAGAACTTCGGAAAGAAACCCGCACCGCTGCCATTCCCTTTATATTTCTGACGGCACGCACAGACAAACTGGACCGGCGTCATGGCATGGAACAGGGCGCAGACGATTATCTGACGAAACCGTTCGCCGTCAAAGAACTGCTCAAAACCATCGAAACACGCCTGCTCAAACGAGAGATGGTCAAACAGGACGCCGAACGTCGCAACGAAGCGCTGCGCAACAATATTATCCTCTCGATGCCACACGAACTGCGCACGCCCCTGACGGTCATTCTGGGATTCTCCGATATTCTGATTACGGACCACTCCGAAATGGAGCCGGCCCGCATTGGCGAAATGGCCCAGCATATCAACAAAGCGGCCCTGCGCCTGTATCATCTGGTCGAAAATTACCTGGTGTATGCGCAGATCGAAATCGCCATCAACGACGCGGGCTTCACCGAAACCGTTAAGAGTAATATCACGACTGACCCGAAAATCGTCATTGAGAATCAGGCGATTCAAAAGGCACAGGAACACGACCGGGAAGCCGATCTTCAATTAGAAGTTTCCGAGCTGGACTCCGTTCAGATACTGGAAGATTACCTCAAAAAGATCGTCGAAGAACTGATCGACAATGCCTTCAAATTCTCTGAGCATGGGCAGGTGGTTCGCGCTGTGGTGACCCAGGAAGACAACAAGGTCTTCATACGCGTCACCGATCAGGGCCGGGGGATGACCAGTGAACAAATCGACGATGTTGGCGCTTATATGCAGTTCAACCGCCGGTTTTACGAACAGCAGGGTTCCGGCCTGGGCCTGACCATCGCCAAGCGTATCGCAGAGATTCATGGCGGCGAACTCAGCATTGATAGTGTTCCCAATCAGCAGACAACCGTCACCATCGTTTTACCATTGGCAGACAAGGCCACATAAGGGACTGCTGCTTGCCTGTAAACCGGCGTGATGGTAGACTGGCATGTATAAATATTTGCGGGCCTGCTGCATGAGGAAGGGGCACTTTGATGCTACGACAGATCCGGAAACGTGGGGCTATCGCGTTGAGTTGTTTATTTGCCCTGCTCCTGGCAACAGGCTGTTTTCAATCGGCTGGGGAAAGCCTGCAAGCAACCAGTGTTTCGCAGGGTGCAACTTTTACGCCCATCCCGATTCCAACCTCGACACCCACCGAAGCCCCGGTTGACGAACCGGAAGAAACTGTCGAAGCAGAGATTACCGAAGAAGTCGCCGAAGAAACGGAGCCTCCGATTGAAATCGTGCAAGGGGCACCGTCACCGTCGCCGACGCTGCTGATCATCGAAACCCCAGAGCCTGAAACCCAGCAAAGCGCCAATGTGCAGGGGCAGATCGAGCCGCCGGAAATGACGGCCACCTACCTGATTGAACGCGCCACCCAGCAGGCAGCGCTCGAAATGACCATGACCGCAGACGCAATTGCCACGCCGATTGTGCCCACCCTGCCGCCAACCGCCATTCCGACGTCGCCTGGCATCCCGGTCACCCAACCGCCCCCAAGCGGTGGCAGCTGCGTGCATGTCGTGTCCGCCGGCGAGAATCTGTTCCGCATCTCGCTGCGCTACGGCACGACCGTCCATGTCCTGCAACAAGTGAATGGCATTGCCAATATCAATATTATTCTGGTTGGGCAGCGCATCACCATCCCGAACTGTTCGGGCGGGGGCGTGCCACCACCACCTCCCGGCGGCGGCACGATCCACGTCGTGATGCAAGGTGAGAATCTGTTCCGCATCTCGCTGCGCTATGGCGTGTCATTGTCATCCATTCTGGCCGCCAACCCGCAGATCACGAACCAGAATCTGATCTACATCAACCAGCAGATCGTTATTCCGGGTGTTTGATGTCCATCACCCGGACACACCTGATTTATGATGGCAAAGTCGTCAATCTGGCACTGTATGAAATCAGCCTGCCAGATGGCGACAAAGCCATTCGGGAACTGATCGAACACACAGGCGCCGTCGCCATCGTCGCACTGGATGATGAGCAGCAGGTACTGCTGGTGCGCCAGTATCGCATTGGCGCCGGCGACAGCCTGTATGAAATCCCGGCTGGCTTACTCGAACCGGATGAACTGCCGGAAGACTGTGCCATACGCGAGCTGCGAGAAGAAACAGGCTATCAACCCGGCAGCCTGCAACCGATGGGGGGTTATTACACCGCCCCCGGCTACACCACAGAGTATATCTACCTGTATCTGGCGCAGGACCTTACCCCTGCCCCCTTGCAACAGGATCATGACGAGTTTGTCGAGATGGTGCGTGTGCCGTTGACAGAGGCCTTGTCGATGATCGAGCGGCAGGAAATCGTCGACGGAAAATCCATCATTGGTCTGTTAAAGGTGGCCCGAAGTCTGCACTTGTAGACCCTTGTCCGCTTCGCCTGCCCCATGCTATAATCGGTCCACTCCGTTCGTCACGCCTTTGGGCGTCTTTTTTTGAAGGGACAGGACAGTGACAGACCTTGTTCAATATCTGGTCGAGCAAACGCCCACGCGCGATCACCCGCAGTTGGCTGCTGGCGATACCGTGAAAGTACATGTGCGTATCGTTGAAGGTGATCGTGAGCGTATTCAGGTTTTCCAGGGCGTGGTGATCCGTCTGCGCCGGGGCGGTAACGAAGCCAACTTTACCGTGCGCCGCATCGCCAGCCACAGCATTGGTGTCGAGCGTACTTTTCTTTTGAAAAGCCCGCGCGTGGAAAAAATTGAAGTTCTGCGCCGCGCGAAAGTACGCCGTGCCCAGCTCTACTACATGCGCCAACGTCGAGGCAAAGCGGCACGTCTGAAAGAACGCCGCTAGGCTTTGATACACCGCAGCACCGACTGTTTGCCACGCTCCACACCGGGAGGGTGGCTTTTTTTATATTAGAGTGCGGGGCGACGAACCGGCGTCGGGTTGCGGTCGCCCGTGTCGTCAATGGCGATGCGGCGGGTATCTTCCGGCGGAATCAGGGGCAGCCAGATGTAAAAAGTCGTCCCCGGATACGTTTCCATGTTGTGGCCGCTGCTCTCGGCCCACACCTTACCACCGTGACTTTCAATCACACCCCGCGCAATCGTCAGCCCCAGCCCCGGTCCGGCACCCATAAATTTGTAGCTGCCCGTAGAGTGCAGCGACGGATCATAAGCGCGATAAAATTTCTCAAAGATAAGCTCCAGGTCGGGCTGATCAATGCCAACGCCGGTATCGGATATGACCATCAGGATATAATCGTTCCCGGCTTCATCCTTTTTCACACTGCCAGTAATGTCAATGCGTCCACCGTCCGGCGTGAATTTAATCGCATTGGTCACGATGTTGCGAATCGCCTGCACCAGCCGCTGCATATCGCACAGAATGATGGGCAGGCTGCGTAAGCCACGCGCAGACAGGGTGAGCTTGCGCCGCTTGATATGCTCGGTCAGCGGTTCGATCGCCATGCGCACAATACTTTCCGGCGCGGCCTCGGCAAAACGCAGGTCCATCGCATCCACATCAAGCTGGCTGACATCGAGCATAGCCGCCAGCAGGTCTTCGGTACGTTCGGTCGCCTTGCGCAGATGGTCGACCATGCCGCTCACCTGGTCCTGATCGAGCAACCCCTGCTCGTTCAGCGTGTCCAGAATATCCACATAGCCGCGAATCTGAGCCAGCGGCGTACGCAGTTCATGGCTGGCAATGGTGATAAAATCCGTCTTCACGGAATCCAGCTTTTCGTATTGCAGGTTGGCTTCTTCCAGTTCCCGGTTCAGCGCCTGCATCGTCGCATTCAGATGCTTGAGGTCGGCCACCGCGCGGGAATTGCGTAAGGCGACACCTGTCTGGTCCGCCATCGTCGCCAGCATTTCCAGGTCAGCATTGCTAAGTGGCGCATCATTCAGGCGCGGGCCGCACATCAGAATACCGATCATGGCGTCTTCAACAATGATCGGCGCGTAGGCGTTCATCCGCAGACTGCCGAAAAACTGACGTTCGGCTATTTCCACATCGCGAAAGCGCGCACCATAGGCCAGGTCATATTGCGACAATGGCAGCCTTCTGACGGCGAGCCATTCGTAGATCGGGCTGGTACGCGAAAGATGCCCGCGCAAGTCATTGCCAGCACCCGCTTCCTTCATCACCACAATGCCGATCCGATTCGAGTCAATCCCGGTGTCATTCACCAGAATCATGCCGGAACGACGAACGCGCATCACCTGATTAAGCGTATCCGTCGCAATCTGAATCAGCTCGCTCAATTCAACGGCTTTGGAGACCTGCTGGCTGTACTGCCGAGTCGCCCGCGTTGGGCTGTCACCCGGCCAGAACAGACGCACCAGCAGCACCAGAAACTGCCGCGTTATAACCAGGAACGCCGCCGCCAGCAGCGCCAGCAGCAACAAAGCCAGGACATAATCGTTCCCAGATTCGATTCGCAGGTTATCGGCGATCAGAAGCGTGAACAGGATAATGGCAGCAGTCACCACCACCAGCACCAGCGTCCGCAGCGCCGCCACCAAACCACCGCGAATGTCGAACACACGGTGCGAAGCATGGGCATAAGCGGCACCCGTCAGCGCCAGCAGTACAACCAGCGGCCCCAACGGTTGCAGCACATCGACACCACTGATATACAGCAGCACCCCTACCGTTAGCGTCGCTGTCGTTAACACCCAGTACAAGGCCCGGTTGGCAATCTCTGGCAGACTGGCTGAATAGAAGGTATAGAACAGCAAAATGAGAAGCAGAATCGCAGAAGCAGCCAGACCTGCCAGCGCGACCAGGCCGGGTAAGTCCAACCCGCTGAACACGGTCAGCAGCCATCCCGGTTCGCCAACGCGCACAAAAGCAGGTTCTGTTACAAACACAGCCACCAGCATGCCCACCGGCCACAGGATACTCAGCAGCCACAGCCTGCCACGCTGGTTCAGCGCGTCGCGCAGGGCATATCGCCCGTACGTAACAAACATCCACCCCAGCGCGAACGTGCTCAAAAAGCCCCGACTGAACGCTCCCGGCAGTGACACCGTTTCGGGCAGCAGCCAGATGACCGATGCCAGCAGTGAACACAACACGGAAAACTGTAACCAGACGGGGCGCAACCGAGCCGGAGCAGCATTCCATTGCAGGTAGCCCAGCAGGAGGACATGCGCGATAATGCTGAAAAGCAAAACCACGTCCAAAATTGAACTCATAAGTGGCCTACTTCAGAATGTAGTATGTTCCCTTTTTCGACCCCACCTTCAACAGAATACCCTGCTCCACCAGATCAACCAGATCCAGACGCAAGGTCTCTGCCGAGACGCCCTGGCACAACGAGCGATATTCACGATTGGTGATGGAACCGTTCTCGCGGATATATTGCAATGCGCGGGCCTGCCGGTGGTTGGTGTTACGGGTCCAGGCCGGGGCTGCCTGTTTCTCGCGCGCATTAAACAACGTCACCGCAAAGCTGTAAGGTCGCGCATCAAACGACGGGGGTTTATGACCTGCCTGCTGCATCACTTCCATCATGCGGTCGATCCCCAGGCCCAACTCCTCAATATATCCCCACTGGAACAGGCCGTTCACAATGCGCGGATTGCGGCTGAAGTGCTCGTCCACGATATTTTCAACCGTGATAAACCCGGGCAGCCCCCCCGGCGAAATCACTTCCAACCGGTCCGAATACATACGCACTTCGATGCGCCGTCCTTTCAGACGATAGTCGCGATGGCACACCGAATTGACGATGGCTTCGCGCACGGCAAATTGTGGATACTCGAACGTCTCTTCGCGTTCCAGCCCTTTGACCACCGCGCTGACAGCCATCTCGCTCCAGATGAGATTCCACGTTGATTCAATCAGCTTGGACAGCGGGCCGGTCAGTTCTTCGCGGCGGGAATAGCCAGCCAGGCCATTTTCGCCGCGGGGCGTTTTGCCGACAAACTTGGCGAACACGATGCCACTCTGCGGCAGCCAGTGCTGTGGGTATTCGCTGAAAAGCAGAATGCCCCCAACCGTAGCGTTGCCATCCTTATCGACCGCGCCAATTTCCCGCAGCAGGTCATCGACCTTGCCGTTGTAAGGCCGCTTGGTACGCTCTGCCCGCTTCGCCAGATATTCGTCGATCATCTTGCGGCTGAAGTCATCTTTGGTCGCGCCGGGCACGATTTCCGTTTCAAAATCCCCGGTACTTTTCGCGCTGGCCAGCTTCAGGATTTCCTGCCCGCCCAACGGACGATTGTTCGTGCCGCTGCGGATCAGCACCCGGCCATCGGTCAATGCGTGCAGTTCCACACTGCGGGGCACCGGCACCACGTAGGCGGTGGTGTCTTCCTCAACTTCGACAGGCTCCCAATTGCCAACCACAACGGTCGGGTTGCAATGTGAATCTGCATCCTTAAGCGCCTTTTCCAGCGCCTCGGTTTCGATCTTTTTGTCAACCGGCTTGCCGTCCTTGTTGAGGCCAATAAATAACGTGCCGCCCTCCGTATTGGCGAAGGCGACCATCGTTTCGGCCATAGCCTTGGTATCGACTTTTTCCAGGAACGCCGTTCGTGGCCCCTGTCCGGCTTTAATCGTTTCCAGATTCGACATGCGATTTATGAATTTTCCCGCCGTTTACGTTAGCTCAGGTCATGATGTCAGTAAGGTATTTTAGCATAGAAAGCCCCCCGAAACATACGGGAAGGATGTCCAAAAATTATCGTCAATTGTTCCCGCTGCATAGTACCACTAGGTGGATAAACCATTGTACTTGGGAGAGTTTCAATATTCTGGTAAGCTCAGAGAGATTAATTAATCTACAGATTCTAAGCGAGTTTATGAGTTTAGCGCTCATCCCCCTATTGATCAGTCTTGGCTTTCTGCTGCGCACGGCCATGGTTTTGACCGGGCTGCTGAAGGGGCCAATCCTGGAAACCTTTGAGAAGTATGGCGACATTGAAAATGTCTACTACCCGCTGCCGTCCATCTTACTGTGGGGCGGGATTCTGGTGCTCAGCGTCACCAGCCTCATTGCAGACCGGGCCAGCATCTTCCTGCCCACGATGCCCATTGGCCTGCTGCTGGTCATCGCGTCTTACGCGGCCTATACCAACCCGCAAATCGCCCGCCAGTACCCGCGCATTTTTATGAGCTATCCCCGCTGGTACTTCGAGCTGCGCGAACGCACCTCGCGCTACGAACGCCGACGTCTGGCCTATATGTGGCTGTGGCTGCCGCGCCGCCTGCGCCTGATCTATAACGCCAGCGACCACGCCTTTAATCAGTGGGCTGATCTGGTTATTCTGGCGACCATGCGCTACGAGGACAACCCGGACCACTGGCGCGACATTCCGGTCAATGCCAACGGCCTGTTCTAAAGTGCTCGTTCTCTTGGCGACAGACGCACACACCCACTGATCGCCGGGGCCGCTTGCCCTCAGCAACCGCCTATCCCCTCGCTGCGTATAAATAGATAGACATCACAGGAGGCGTTTATGGCCAACATGCTGTTATGGCCGTTCAAGTTGATCTGGCACTTACTTGCTACGATTCTGAACCTCACAGGACGGCTGGTGGCCATCCTGATTGGTTTGATGCTGGTATTAGTCGGTGTCTCGCTCTCGGCAACGATAGTGGGCGCGATTGTCGGCATACCCATGATCGTCTTTGGCGCTGCTCTGATCTTACGCGGCTTGTTCTGACCTGTGCGTTAATCCGGCTTTTTCGGTTGAAAAAACAGGAAATATACGCCAAAAATCAGCGCAATGAGCGCGGGCGGCAGACAGACAGACATAATCAGACGGGGGAACTGGTCGACCCCGGCGCTGCCCAACCCTACCCACAAGAGCAGAAACGCCAGTACACCGCCCAGCCCCATTCCACCGCCGATGATGGCCGCACGTGTCAGCCGGCGTCGGTTAAGAGGATTAGATGTTTCACCCATAGTGTTTATTATAACTGACCTGAACCGCGCAACGCATCCCCGATTTCACACTTTAGCCTTTTTTCTTCTGCATTTTGGCCCAGTCGTCGCGCAATGTCACCGCGCGATTGAATACCAGCTTGTCAGTCGTTGAGTCCGGGTCCAGGCAGAAATAACCCAATCGCTCGAACTGGTAGATACTGCCCGCATCGGCCCCCTGCACGCTTGGTTCGATATAGCAGGTTGGCAGCACTTCGATTGAATCCGGGTTGATCAGGTCGGTAAATTCCTGACCTTCCTCGGTCGCGGCAGGGTTCGGCGTCGTAAACAGATGATTATACAGGCGCACCTCGGCTTCCAGCGCGTGCCGGGCCGATACCCAGTGCAGTGTCGATTTGACCTTGCGTCCATCCGGGGCGTCGCCACCGCGGGTTGCCGGGTCAATCGTGCAGCGCAGTTCGATCACCTCGCCGTTGTCATCCTTGACCACATCATTGCACGTCAGGAAATATGCGTAGCGCAGCCGAACCTCGCGCCCTGGCGCCAGACGGTAGAATTTCTTGGGCGGGTCTTCCATAAAGTCATCGCGTTCGATATAGATCACATTCGAAAACGGCACTTTACGCATCCCGGCATCGGGGTCTTCCGGGTTGTTGACCGCGTCCATTTCCTCGACCTGATCTTCCGGGTAATTCTCGATGACGACGCGCAGCGGGTTGAGCACCCCCATCACGCGCGGCGCATGCTTGTTCAGGTCCTGGCGCACAAAATATTCCAGCATTTCAATCTCGACCATTGTTGGCCGCTTGCCGACCCCCAGCGCCTCATTAAACGCCCGGATCGCCGCCGCCGGATAGCCACGCCGCCGCATCCCGCGCAGTGTGGGCATACGCGGGTCATCCCACCCACGCACAAGCCCTTCCCTCACCAACCGCAGCAGCAGGCGCTTGCTCATGATGGTGTAGGTCAGGTTCAGGCGGGCAAACTCAATCTGGCGCGGGTGATAAATGCCCAGCTCATCCAGAAACCAGTCATACAGCGGGCGATGGTCTTCATATTCCATCGAACACAGCGAATGGGTGACACCTTCAATCGAGTCGGACTGGCCGTGCGCATAATCGTACATCGGGTAAATGCACCACTTGTCGCCCGTGCGTGGATGCGGCGCATGAATAATGCGATACATCACCGGGTCGCGCATGTTGATGTTGCCCGACTTCATGTCGATCTTCGCCCGCAGGACACATTCGCCTTCCGCAAAGTCGCCATTTTTCATCTTCTCGAACAACTCGAGATTTTCTTCGACGCTGCGGTTGCGATAGGGGCTGTCCTTGCCCGGTTCAGTCAGGGTGCCGCGATACTCACGGATTTCGTCCTGGCTCAGATGATCGACATAGGCCTTGCCCGCTTTGATTAACTGCACCGCCCAGTCATACAACTGGTCAAAATAATCCGATGCGAAGAAGAGGCGATCTTCCCAGTCATACCCCAGCCAGCGCACATCCTCGGTAATGGCGTCGATATACTCCTGCTCCTCTTTGGCCGGGTTGGTATCGTCAAAGCGCAGGTTACATTTGCCGCCAAAATCTTCCGCCATGCCAAAGTCCAGCCAGATCGCCCGTGAATGCCCGATGTGCAGGTAACCATTTGGCTCCGGTGGAAATCGGGTATGAACGCGCCCGTCAAAGCGGCCACTGCGCTGATCGTCTTCAATAGCTTCATAAAGAAAGTGAGAGCGCTGGGTCTCTTCGCCATTCGTCTCGTCGATTTCTTCCGCGCTGTGCTTGTCTTTTTCCAGCATGGCCTGTGTCTTTCTGCAACTGACATTCACTGATGTTGAAAAGCAAACTCAAGTATACCAGAGACTGCCAAAGGGTCAGCACCCAACCCGGTCAAAGTTAACGCATGATTTTCTTATTCAGAACTAGAATGAAGTTAGCGGAACAAATTCAGTGAGGCCCTTACATATGCTTAAATATTTATCGATGCTGTTACTCATCTTTGGAACTACGGCCACAACGGTTCTGGCACAATCTGACTCGGATACCCCCTGGCACAGCAATAGGGATGGCACTGTTGAATATAACTGCGATGTGGTCAATGCCACATTGAGTGCGCTAGCCGACGGCGATCAACAAACGCTTATGGATCTGCGCTATGAACAGATTATCCGTTACGATTCCGGAACAGAATGGGATGTCCTGCAATACGCCGGCGCGGGGGCACTGTCCACGCTTCTGGAAAAAGATGAAGACTCAACGGTGGCGCTGGAAGACATGTTTGGGATTGCGCGCGAGATCTGCGCGGTAGCCCAGGCGTCGGCAACAACCGAAAGCTCGACCGGAGATACGTTCACGGTCACCGTTACAGGCGACATCAACATGCGCGCCTGCCCCGGTACTAACTGCGACGTGGTCCAGACAGCGCAGAATGGCAGTCTGCTGACCGTCATTGGCGAGCAAGACGAATGGTATGAGGTGCAGCTTGAGGAGGGCACAGCGTTCATTGCCGCATGGTTGACGACGCGGGGTCCGGACGCCATTATCCCCATTGACGAACGGTATATTGATCCACGCACCGGCTGCCTGATCGTCTTTGATCCCAGGCGCGGCGACATGGACATCCGACTGCTGCTTTCTGGCGACCGGCAAAATGACATGCTTGCCGACCTTTACCGCCCGAATGAAACTCGCTCACTCCCGGTTGCAGGGCAGAACGATTACACATTTCGTGACACAGGCGAACCTTATATCGATCAGTATTATGCCTGGGATGTCTCGTGGCCACTGGGTATGTATCAGATTGAATTCTCGCTGGACAGCAAAACCACCCGACTGGGTTGGGAGCTGGACGAACGCGGCGACTACACCATCCATATCGTCTGTGACTAGCGGAGCCTGATCGTTACGGCATCGGACGCAAACGCATAGGGAAAAACAAAAACGCTCGACGCCGGTTCGAGCGTTTCTTTGTTTGCTGGGGGACCTGGATTCGAACCAGGATTCTCGGCTCCAAAGGCCGCTGTTCTGCCGTTGAACTATCCCCCAATGGTGCTGGCCATTGTAGCACGACAGCCCGATGAGTAAAAGTGTTGTTTTCTGTAGTAAAATAGCCGTTACAGACGTACACAATAAAGGTCAATACATGGATTGTCGAGTCGGCTGCGGGGCCTGCTGCATCGCCCTGTCGATTTCATCCCCGATCCCCGGTATGCCGGATGGCAAACCAGCAGGCGTCCGCTGCGTTCAGCTGACAGTCGATAATCGCTGCAAGCTTTTTGGTCAGCCAGAACGCCCGGCGATATGCAACCGGCTGCGCCCCAGCGAGGAAATGTGCGGCCAGAACGCCGACGAAGCCCTGGCCTATCTGACCGAACTGGAACGGTTAACGATGCCGTAAACCTTTATGCTTCGCTCTGTTCGTACAGGGCGCACACCGCACCACCTGGGTCTTGAATGATGGCGTAATGATGACCTGCCTCGCCTTTGTCCCGGACAAGTATCTTGCCGCCATGCGCTTCACACGCCGCCAGGCTCTGGTCAAGGTCGGCGACAACAATGTAGATCATCCACTGGGATGGGATACTGGCGTTGACTCCCTGCTTGTGACAAATCCCGGCTGTCGGCTGCTCATCAGGAGCCAGCATGTTGTAATCCTGATAGTCACCCACATCGACCGGTTGAGGCTGCCAGCCCACCACCTGCTGATAAAAATCGCGCACCGCCTCTGTATTGCTGACCGTCAGATCAACCCAGGCAATTTTCCCCATCTGCTGCATCATGTCTGCTTCTCCATTCTTCGATACGGTATCAAGCCACATGTTTCAGTATAGGGGTGCCTGCTGCGCTATATTTGATCGACCTTGCGATTTTAGCGCCTTCACCTCTCGCTACAGGCGTGTGACCGGCAGTGCGCATGTCATATACAGCGTGTCCCACCAGCCCGCCTCATGCGGGAAGCGGCGGTAGATTTCCATCGCGGGCAGATTAGCCGGCTGATAATGACTGCGCGGCAGCCAATCGCGCCAGAAGTACTGCCAGAGTCGTTCCTCGACATCCAGGCCCGTGCCGTTCATCTCAATGGCGGCCAGCAGGCAAGCCGGGAAATCCCGTATATTTACCTCGCCATCGCCCTGCCACGTATCCGGCACACGCAGGCACCAATCGAAGCGACATAATTCCTGGGGCGTAATGTCCGGGTCATCCTGCGACATGCCGTACAGCGTCGTATCCGCCAGACTGCCGCCCTGCGCCTCATACCAGCGGAACAAGCGATGATAGGCGTCCTCAATGCGCTGCATATCCCGATAGGAATCGTGCACGCGGATATAAGCCAGCCGTTGCGCAGGCATATGGCGGAAGTGTACGGGGAATTTTTCTGGCAGCGCGTGTAAGGTGGTGATGTGATAAGTGGGGCGTTGATCGCGTGACCATTCAGGTTCATTCCGCAGGCGGGACAGCCGGTTCCACTGCGTCGGCGCGACGCCAAAATGCGCCTTGAATGCTCTGGAAAAGCCAGCCAGTGACGTAAAGCCGCAGTCCACCGCTACGTCCGAAACTTTTACGTTCGGGTCAGAACGAAGCAAAGCCGCGCCGCGCTCGATGCGTACCCGCCACACAAACTGGTTGAGCGTTTCGCCCACAATGGCTTTAAAAATGCGATGAAAGTGATAATCCGAAAAACCGGCCACCGCCGCCAGCTGCTTGAGCGGCAGTTCATCATCGAGATGGGTGCTGATATAGTCCAGTACATGATTCACGCGCTGGACATAGATATTCTGCTGAATCGCATTCACGCGCACAATCTCTCATGACCATCCGTTTCCATTGTAACCGATGGTCAAAAAAGAGAGAAAATGGCGCGGTTAATCGTCCACAGGCAGCGGCACATCCCAGGCAGCCACACTGTACATCTGGCCGGCATTGAGTTCGATACGCCACACATGATCAGTAGCGTCATACCCGTACGTGGCTTCACCCGGCTGAACTTGCCCAACCAGCAACAGCAGCAGCAGCACCGAAACGATCATGCATCTTCACCAACTTCGCTGGAGGACGGCACATAATCAGCTGGTATCTGGTCAAACAGGATTGGGTTGCCATCCGGGTCCGCCAGCGTGATGTGGGCTGGCCCGTCACCCGCCTCGGCCTCCTGAATCAGCGCGACCCCCTGCTGTTTGAGGTGTACCTGAATGGACCGCACATTGGATGGGTGAAATGTCAGCAGGTTCTGATCAAACATGCCCTGAAACAAGCCGATCTTGGTATCGCCGCTTTGCATAATCAGCCAGCCTTCGTCCTGATTCCCGTCCATCACCCGGAACGTCAGCTTCTCGTAGAAAGCGCGCGACGCTGCAATATCCTTCACAGCCAGGCTCAGCGAAAATGTGCCTAAATTCATGAGGTCAACTCCAACTTCGATGCGATATACCCTGTCAGGATAAATCATTCCGATAGCGGATGTTTGACTGATCTTGCGGATTCCGGGGTGCGGTGCGGCAGGTGGGGATAGATGCAGCCAATAAAACAAAAACTGGCGAGATATGCTCACCAGCTTTCAGAGTCGTGTGCTGTTTATACAGCTTGCTGGGGGACCTGGATTCGAACCAAGATCGACGGGGCCAGAACCCGTTGTTCTGCCATTGAACTATCCCCCAATGTCACGGGGAGCATAGTATCATACTTGCTCCCCTGATTCAAGACTTATTCAGCCACAGCCGACATCAGATTTGTCGCCAGCCGGATGCGTCGCAGCACTTCGTCCTGCCCGACAATTTCCATCGTTTCAAACAACGGCGGCGAGACAAGCTGCCCGGTGACAGCGGACCGCAGCAGGCCAAATAACTGCCCGGCCTTCAAGCCCAATTCTTCCGCCAGCGCGCGCATGGCCGCTTCGAGCGCATCGTGCGTCCAGATAGTCTGAACCTTCAGATGGTCGTGGGCGTGTTCAAGCGCATTCAGCGTGGATTCAGAATCCATTTTCTTCTGGATCAATTCGTCAGCGGACTGCGGCGGGATAAATTCCTCACGGAAGAAGAAGCCCGCCATATCCACCACATCATTCAGCGTTTTGATACGTGTCTGCACCAACGGCGTCACCTTCAGCAGCACATCCATGTTGACTTCAAAGCCCGCGTTTTCCAGCACCGGGCGCAGCCGCCGGGCCAGGTCTTCTACCGGCAAGTCGCGGATCCACATGCCGTTCAGCCAGTCCAGTTTTTCAATTGGGAAAACACTGTCCGCCGGGTTAACCCGCGACAGATCAAAGCGTTTAATGGATTCCGCCGTCGGGAAATACTCGCTGTCGTCACCCATGCTCCAGCCGATATTGGTCAGGAAATTGACCACCGCTTCGGGCAGATAGCCCGCGTCGATAAATTCCTGTGCCAGCACCAGCACCTGTTTGCCATCCTGCGTAAAGCCGGAATGCCGCTTGCTCAGCTTGCCCTTGCCATTCGGGTTGAGCAGCACCGGCAAATGCGCATATGCCGGACGCTCCCAGCCAATTGCGTCCCACAGCAGCCAATGCAGCGGCAGCGAAGGCAGCCATTCATTCGAGCGCATGACGTGCGAAATTTCCATCATATGATCATCAACGATGTGAGCCAGCGCATAGGTCGGGAATCCATCGGATTTCAGCAGGACCGCGTCCTGTTGCAGCGCATTCTCAAATGTGACATGGCCCCGAATCAGGTCATTGACGACGGTTTCGCCTTCCAGCGGCATCTTAAAGCGGATGACCGGCTGAATGCCTTCTGCCTCTTTGGCGGCCCGTTCTTCGGCGGTCAAGTTGCGACAGTGGCGGTCATAGCCCTTCTGCTCGCCGCGCTTCTCTTTTTCCTCATTGACCTGCTTCAGTCGTTCGCTGCTGCAATAGCAGGGATAAGCCTTGCCCTGTTCCACTAGCCAGTTCGCCCACTGCTGGTAATGTTCCAGACGTTCGGACTGGACATACGGCCCGTATGGTCCACCGATATCCGGCCCTTCGTCAAAATCCAGCCCGAACCAGCGCAGCGCCTGCATAATATGTTCCGCCGAACCGGGAACGCTGCGTTTTTGATCCGTATCTTCCAGCCGCAGAATAAACTTGCCGTTGTGATGGCGCGCAAACAGCCAGTTAAACAGTGCGGTACGAACCCCGCCAATGTGCAGCGGGCCGGTTGGGCTTGGCGCAAAACGCACCCGCACAGGTCGAGTGTCAGTCACAATCAAACTCCTGTATCGATTGTTGATCAGATACGGCGGCGGCGAGCAATCACACTCTGCACGAGGCCAATGCCAGCCAGGGTCGACAGCAGCGATGTACCGCCCGAACTAATAAACGGCAGGGTCAACCCGGTTACCGGTACCAGCGCCAGGTTCATGCCGATAGACGTCACCGTCTGAAAGAAAATAAAGGCTGCAACACCATAACAGATCAGGCTGCCAAAGGGGTCGACAGCCCGGCGCGCACCCGCCAGAATGCGCATCAGGACAACGGCAAGCATCGCCAGCGTCGCGACACTGCCGACAAAGCCGAACTCCTCCGCAATCACGCTGAAGATAAAGTCCGTATGGCGCACCCGCAGGAAACGCCCTTTGTTCTGCGTCCCAACGGAATAGCCTTTGCCGACTGTCCCGCCGGAACCGACGCTGATCAATGCCTGACGGATGTTAAAGTACGAATCTTCGTCGCCTTCAGAACCCTGAATGAACGTGGTAATCCGGTCAATTTGATAATCCTGTAACGGACCATCAATGACGTTAAAGGCTTGCAGCAGAATCACCCCGCCGCCCACCGAGAGAATAATGCCAAAGATGAGAATATGCTTCAGGCGCAGCCCCGCTCCCCAGATCATGGTGAACCATACCGCCGCAAAAACCGTCAGCATACCCAGGTCAGGCTGGACGAAAATTAACCCAGCCGGGATACCAACGTGGATCAGTGACACAAAGATCGTCGGCAAGCCATCCAGCTTGTGATAATTCTGCGCCAGATACTGGCCCAGCGTCAGGATAATCAACACCTTGGCCACTTCGGATGGCTGAATACGAATGCCGACATTGATCCAGCTGCGCGCCCCGGCATCCCCTTCGACGCCAAAAAACAGGACCATCGCCAGCAAGACCACCATCAGGCCATAAAGCCAGGTTGTCAGGCCGCCCAGGGTGCGGTAATCGATGAACGCAAGGCCAATCATGATGATGATGCCCAGTCCGCCGAAGCGAATCTGATCGGGCACGCGGTTAATAATCGAGGGGTCAATCGCGCCCTGCGTCGCACTTGCGATCATCAGGACACCGAAGATCACCAGCAGAATACTGATACCAAACAGGGTGTAATCGAAACGTCGCCAGACTGGATAATTCATAATTGCCGAATACGTCAAACCAACATCAAGCGGGCATTATACCGAAGCGTTCCGGCGATTGAAACCCTGGCTAGGCGTCGTCTTCATCCACCTTGTCGGAGTCTTCATCGACATCCGAATCCAGTTCTGACTCGGCGTCAGATGCTTTGGAGAACGGAATTTCGGCCACAATCAAACTATCGCGCTGGCGCTGTTGCAAGGCGATGTCCACCCGTTCCTGTTCAACTGAAACATACTTCGAGATCACCTGCAAGATCTCGCGTTTCATCGCTTCCAGCTGCTCTGGCGGCAGATCGATGCGATCATGAAACAGGATGAATTGCAGCCGTTCCTTGGCTTCCTGAGCGCTGCCACGCGAGCGCCCGCGCATACGGTCGAATAACCCGGCCATGCAGTACACCTCCCCCGTTATTGCCCAAACAGACGCGCCAACCGTTGAAAGAAACTGCCATTGTCGTCCAGTTGCATAAATGGAACATTTTCGCCGTTCAGCCGCCGCGCAATATTGCGAAAAGCCTGCCCCGCGCGCGAATGTTCATTTAAGGTCACCGGCACACCGCTGTTCGACGCCGGCACAACGGTTTCGTCTTCAGGTACGATTCCGATCAGCTTGATCGCAAGAATATCGGTTACATCATCTGCCGAAAGCATTTCACCTTTGCGGATCATGTCCACTTTGACCCGATTCAAAATCAAACGGCCCGGCCCCCGGTTTGCCGCTTCCAGCAGCCCGATAATCCGATCCGCATCACGCACGGCAGACACTTCGGGATTGGTTACAATAAGCACTTCATCAGCCGGTGCAACCGCGTTACGGAAGCCACGTTCAATGCCAGCCGGCGAGTCAATCAGAATAAAATCCACTTCGGGGCGCAGTTTATCGGCAAGCTGAATCATATCCGCAGGGCTGACAGCCGTCTTGTCGCGAGTCTGCGCGGCAGGAATGAGGTACAGATCGGGGAACAGCTTGTGCTTAATCATGGCCTGTCGCAGCTTGCAACGGCCTTCGATGACGTCCACAAGGTCATATACGATCCGGTTTTCAAGCCCCATCACCACGTCGAGGTTACGCAAACCAATGTCCGCATCAATCACGACGACTTTTTTATTCATACGGGCGAGCGCCACGCCCAGGTTGGCGGTTGCCGTCGTCTTGCCGACCCCCCCCTTACCTGATGTGACTGTTACAACTTTTGCCCCCATCTACTTCCCTCCGGTTTTACCAGGCTTCGACAACAATCTGACCATCCCGCACCAGAGCCACTTCGGGCCGGGGCTTACGGCGTTTTTCTGGCGGTGATGTCACCAGATACCCGGCGATCCTCAGTTGCGTCGGCATCATATCGAGCGCACAAACCACCGCATCTTCATCCCCCTCCGCCCCGGCGTGGACATTGCCGCGCAACCGTCCCCACACCACGACGTCACCAGCCGCGATGATTTCCGCCCCAGGGTTGACATCGCCATAAACGACGACATGACCGCCACTGTGTACCGTACGCCCGGAACGCAGTGTCCGGCGGATCATAACCCCCGGTGTGCCGATCTCCTCAGGGTCAATGCTCATTTCATCTTCGTGTTCGCTGTGTTCCGGCACCAGCCCGCCCACACTTGTGCGCAGGTCGAGCGCTTCCGCCGAATCAACCGTTGTGCTGCTTTCGCTTAACACTGCCCACAACGTCAGCCCGCGCCGTTCCAGCAGGGCTTTCAGCGAACTGAGTTCATATTTCGGAACAGGCCGTTCTCCCACATCGACAATAATCTGAGCGCCGTTAAAAAAACTGCTCTTGTCGTCGATATGCGCCGCGAGTTCCGCGATAACTGTACCCCAAGCTGCGGTCGCGTCGAGTGAAATGAGCAATCCGTCGCGGACGCCTTTGATCGCAAAAGCCTGTTCCTGCATTATTCCTCCGCCTGTAGGGATCATCACATCCCGGCTTGCTGGCTGGTTGAAGAGGATGATAGTAACAAGGATATAACGAATTGCGTTTGAATGCTATATGGCGCTCGTAATCCGCATCAGCATGAGGACCGGCAGCCATATGTAGATGGCAGGTGCGAGCCAGCGCAGCAGCGGAACCGGGGTGCGAACACTGCGCTGAAGCCACTGACCGAGGACATCAACCGCGTAGGTCATCCAGAATATCTGAACCATCAGCAATGGCAGCAGCAGCACTGGGCTGTCGTTGCCGAAATAGACCAGTCCAAACAGCACGTGCAGGGCGTAGGCGATCATGGTGACCACACCCAGCGGCGGGTACCAGCGTGCCAGCCGTGATAACCCCATAATGCCCAGGCCCACGCCGACCAGCGTAAACTGCGTGACGACCAGCTGGACCAGGACGATCCAGCGGGATGCTTCGTGCCAGCCATCCGCCAGAATAAACGGGAGGCGTAAACCGCGTTCCTGCGCCTGGGCTGCCGGGTACTGCCACCAGGTTGAACTCATATAGCCATCGACAATGCCATATATCCCGATGGCCACCGTCAGCCCCAGCAGCAGCCAGTACCACCAGGGCAAGCGAGTACGTGTCAGCACGAGGCCCAGTATCACCGCCGGTGCCATCAGGATAAACAACGGGGCGTTGATCACCCCCACAGCCATCAGAATCAAAATGCCCCAGACGTGGCGCGGTTGAAGCACAGTCGCAGGGGGGTCGTTCGGGTGCGGGTTGGTCAGATACAGCGCATCGACCAGCAGGTAGAGCAGCCAGGCCGTAGACAATGTGGTCAGGCGCAGGCTGCCAACGCTGGAAAGCTGGCTCCAGAACAGCACCGCAAAGATCGCAAATCCGATGATCAGGCTGAGCAGCCAGTGCTTACTCAGGCGAATCACCAGAAGGGTGATCAGCGCCGTCACAGCCATCACGATGATCGTTGGGTCGAGGCTGAGGTCTCTGGCACCGCCAGTCTGCGACCAGAACGCCGGGCTGAATGCCAGTGCCAGACCACCGATAATCGCCAGTGCGGCCCCGGAACGCCGCAGAGTCATCGTCATGCCGACAATGACCAGCGCCAGACCCGACGCCCGAATAAGCGGTGTCTGACCAACCAGGATAAACACCAGCCATGCCAATGTCCCGGCGATCAAACCGGGAATCCAGTAGGTCAGGCTTTGCTTTTGGGCATCACTCAGGCGCACGAAATTCACCTCACTGCCCTGCGGCGGCATCGTTCTGAAGTGCGGGGTCAGTCTGTGGCTGCGTACTGACATCTGGCAGCCCCGGCAAAGCATCGGAGCTGGTCGTGGTGCCAGAGGGGAAACTCGATGGCCCTAAGCGCTCGTTGCGCAGCCGCCAGTAGGCCTCCAGCGTTTCAACCGCGACCGGGAGCGCCACCAGCGACCCCTCACCGCCATTATAAACAAACGCCTGTACGATAATTTCGGGGTCCTCGTAGGGCAGATAACCGGAAAACCACGCATGAGCGGGCCAGCTGCCGGGAATACACAAACCGAGCGGGCGCGCGACGTCATCACAGTATTCTGCCGTGCCCGTCTTTCCCGCCACATTCACATAAGACAGGTTGGCTGCTGACGCTGTGCCATAAGTGACCGCGCTGCGCATCCCTTCTTCGACAATGCGGATATACGCGTCGTCGACAAAGGGTGGCTGATAATCCGGCTCAAAACGCAGCGGGTCGCACACATTACCGTTAAACTGATAATTGAACGGCACGTGAATACGGTATTCCCGCATTTCCTCGATAAAAGGGTCCGGGTTGATGTCGACCGAGTTACGATAGCCATCCGGGTCGCAGCGAGCAGGGTTATAAGAATTGCTGGTTGGTTCACAGGTGCAGGAAAGGCTGGTTTCGCCCTTCATGATCATATCTTCGATCTCAAGCAGCACAATCGGCTCATTCGGCCCCAACCGGTCAAGATTGAGCGTCCGAACCACATGCGGCGTAAAGCCCTGCGTCACATTCCCTTCCGCATCCAGAAGTTCGCGAACGACCGTCGGTTGATACACGGTGCCGCCATTAGCGACCGCGGCAACAGCGGTAATCAACTGAAGGGGTGTCACGGTCACATAACCCTGACCAAAAGCCGCGTTGTACGTATCGCCGGTCGACCAGTTTTCACCATAGGTCCGCCGCTTCCAGTCCGGGTCCGGCATCCGGCCTGATTGCTCACCGGGGAGTTCGATGCCCAACTCGGAACCGATACCCACCGCTGTCACGTAACGGAACAGGTTTATCGGGCCGAGTCCATTTGGTTTCAGCACCGATGCGCTGACTTCCGGGTTGCCGCCGCCAACCTGATAAAAATAGACATCGGAACTATTCGCCAGCGCGCCAACGATATTCAGCAAGCCAAACCCTTCCGGGTTCCAGTCGAAGAAACGCTGAGCGACAGACTCATCATTGGGTGCGTAACGATTCGGCAGCGCGAGGCTGGGCGGGTTATAGATGAGTGTTTCCGGTTGGACAACTTCTTCCTGCAATACCCCAAGCGAGGTCAGCACTTTCCAGACCGAACCGGGCGGATAAAGGGAGCTGATCGCATGATTGACCAACGGAGTCTGGTTCGCGTTAAAGACTTCCAGATAGTATTCATAATCAATGTTACGGGCGAACCGGGTGTTATCGTAGGTCGGCCAACTGACCATGGCCAGCACTTCGCCGGTTTTGGGGTTCATGGCGATCACCACGCCGGATTCGGTTCGGATACGACCTTCGGTGGTATTGATAAATGAAATGCGATTCCGGAGCGCTGTTTCAGCCGCCGCCTGCAACTCGGTATCAATCGTCAGGCGCACATTCTGCCCGGGTACGGATTCGGCGCGGCTGATTTCCTGAATCACTTCCCCGGCAACATCCACTTCGCGCAGCACAGAACCACGCTGGCCACCCAGCACACTTTCTAAAAAGAATTCCACACCGGCATAACCGATTCGGTCGTAAGCGGGGTTATACCCTTGTTCGCGCAGCGCCTCCGCTTCTTCCGCCGGGATCGGGCCCATATAGCCGACGACCTGCGAGGTCAGCGCCCCGGTCGGATACTCGCGCACACCCACAGCCTGCACATCCACGCCCGGCATGCTTACGCGTTCTTCCAGAATCTGCATCGCGGCATTGACCGGTATATCCTGCGCGACGATCACCTCGCGGAACGGCGCGATACCTTCACCAATGGATACCTGCTCCTCGATGCTGATGATGTTTCCGCCAGCTGCCATTGCCGCCGTGGGGGGCACACCGACCAGCGCGGACAGGCGGTTAAAAATATCCACTTCCGCCGCCGGGTCTGCTGGCAGCGCAGCCGGAATAATCGTCACATTAAAGGCGGGCACATTCAATGCCAACTGCCGGTTGTTTCGATCAAAGATCACACCGCGTGGTGCCGATTCCGGCACTTCTTCGAGGCGGTTATCTTCGGCAGCCAGTTGATATTCTGCCCATTCGGAAATTTGAAGTTCATAGAGACGGAAGGAAAACAGAAGAAAAACGGCGAATATCACCCCTTGCAAGAAGGTTAACCGCCAACCCTGAAACGGATTCAGAGGACGCATCTAACGATACTCCGCTTGACCAACACTTACGACTCGATGCGGCGGCTGACCGCAAACCGCCGTTGCAACCAGCGTGACACCGCATAAATCGGCCAGATAAGCGCCAGATTATAGATGATAGTCGGAACGATCACAAAGTTGAAATCGTCCAGAAAGCTCATCGTAAAACCCAGCATCGCAAACAGCAGCCATACCATCATCTGCTGAAACAAACTGCCAGCCAGTGTCAGGGCCGTCAGCCAGAAAAAGCCAATGCGGTTCACCTGATGCGACAGATAGTGTACGGCAAAAACTGCCAGAACCATACCCACAGATGACAGCCCCAGCGGTGCCACCGACAGCAGGTCCTGAAAGATACCGCCCACAAGCGCCCAGACAACGCTTTCATCCAGAGGGGCATGGATCGACCATGAAAGAACAAACAGGAACACCAGGTCCGGCGCGCCATCCCAGAAGCGAATGTGCGGGGTGACGCTGGCCTGGATGGATGCGACCAAAATCAGGACTGGCAGGCTTAGAAAACTACCCATGAAACCTCAAGCCCTCCAGCTATTCAGCAGGTTCTTCAAAGACGGACAAATCAACTGGCTCGAATCCGGTAATGACCAGCACAAATTCCAGCGTGTCGAAGTTATTGAGGCTGGTGACCTCGGCCTCCTGAAACAATTCAAAATCGAACTGGCGAATACTCGTCACTACGCCGATCACAATATCTGCCGGGAAATTACCCCCCAGGCCAGATGTAATAACCAGATCACCCGTCTGGACCGGCGCACCCAGCGGAATCATCGTCATACGCAGATTGCCGGATAGCTGCCCCACCACGCTGCCTTGCGCCCGCGAGCTTTGCAGACGCGCACTCACCGCGCTGTCCCGGTCGGTAATCAGCAGCACACGTGAGGCAGTCGCGCTCACATCCAGAATACGTCCGATCAGGCCCTGGGCCGTCACCACTGGCATCCCAACCGTGATACCGTCACGCGTTCCCCGGTTGATCGTAATGGTACGGCGTAAACCGGTCTGGTCCACGTTGATAACGTCGGCGGCTACCATTTCCTGATTTTGGGCGGCGGTGGTGTAATCGAGCAGCTCGGCCAGCCGTTCATAATCGCTGGCGATTTCGCGCAGTTCGACCAGTTCGACCTGAAACTGCGCCAACGCTTCTTCGAGATCGGCATTTCGCTGGCGCAAATCTTGCAGCTCCGCCAGATCAGTGACGCCACCAACGGCGGACAAAGCCATGTCGGTCATGAACCTGGAAACAACATTCAATGGAATCGAAACAATATTCTCGACCGGCGATAGCAAACCGAACTGGCTAAGGGCCATCAGGCCGAAGCAGAAAAACAGGCTGACAAATAGAAATAGAGGGCGATTAGATCGCCAGTTTCGCACCATAACAACGTCCAGATTGGTTTCGAACTGGCATTATAGCAGATGCTTGCAGGAGCGTCAGTGATGGGTGCTGCCGCGTTCCAGGCCCACCAGCAAGCGACGCAAATTATTGTAGTCTTCCAGCACGCGGCCTGCCCCACGGGCAACACACGTCATGGCGTCTTCGGCCAGCCAGATACGAATGTTGACTTCCTCAGACATCCGGTCTGTCAGACCCTTGAGCTGGCTGCCACCACCCGCCATGCAGATACCGCTTTCCATCAGGTCCGCGACCAGTTCCGGCGGTGTGTCGTCCAGTGCATCCTTCACGGTGTCGACCAGAATATCGACCGAGCCGCTGATCGCCTCGCGAATCTCAATCGAACTGACCTCGACTGATGAGGGCAAGCCGGTCACCAGATCGCGCCCTTTAACCGACATCACACGTTCCTGCGGCAGCGGGTAAGCAGAACCGATTTCAATTTTGACCTTTTCGGCGGTGGGTTCACCGATCAGCAGGTTATGTTTGGTGCGCATATACTGGACGATGTCTTCATCCATTTCATCGCCAGCCACGCGGATCGACCGGCTGATGACGATGCCGCCGAGCGAGAAAATAGCCACTTCTGTCGTGCCGCCGCCAATATCCACGATCATGCTGCCGCGTGTTTCCTGCACAGGCAAACCGGCACCGATGGCTGCGGCGACAGGTTCTTCGATCAGGTACGCCTCACGCGCACCAGCGCTGATCGCCGCGTCAAACACCGCACGCTTCTCGACTTCCGTCACGCCGCTGGGAATACCAACCACAACACGTGGGCGCGGGATTGGAACCCAGGTCTGCTCATGTGCTTTGCTTATCAAATGATGCAGCATAGCTTCGGTGACTTCAAATTCGCTGATGACGCCATCACGCAGTGGGCGCACCACCAGAATGTCACGCGGGTTCTTGCTCCACATCTCTTTGGCACGCGCCCCAACTTCGATCGGGCGGCGCGTTTTACGCTCGATGGCCACAAACGACGGCTCGTTGATAACAATACCCTTTCCTCTTACACTCACAAGGGTATTCGCCGTGCCGAGGTCGATGCCAATATCGAGTGAAAATAAGCCTAAAAAATAATCCAGTGGGCTTAACACAGAGTGGTTGCTCCTAACGGCACTGAACCGCGCGGCATTATAACATGGCGATAGCCAAATCAAAAGCGCGGCACATTCAGGCTATAATATACACCGGGATGGGAAGGATGTCGTTAGCGGAATCAGTCAAACAAACACTCAAACAACAGGTAGCCCCTGACAGTAAGCTGGTTGTTGCTGTTTCTGGCGGGGCGGATTCGCTGGCGCTGCTCCATGTCTTGCAGACGACGCGAGCCGAAACCAATATCCGCATCCACGCGGCGACCCTCGATCATGGCCTGAGGGGTGAAGCCAGCGCAGCGGATGCGGACTTTGTCGCTGCTGTCTGCCAGCAATGGGGCATACCCGTGACGCGGGGCACGCTCCGTCCCAATGACCTGCCCGCAGGGGTTGGTGTCGAAAACGCCGCCCGCATCGCCCGGTACAACTTTCTGGCCCAAACGGCACAAGCGGTTGACGCATCTGTCATCGCCGTAGCGCACCACGCCGATGATCAGGCAGAGACCGTATTGTTACATCTGATCCGAGGTGCTGGTTTACAAGGGATTTCTGGCATGACCGTTGCTGCGCCGGTTCCCGGCCATCCGGCGCTGACTTTGCTGCGGCCCCTGCTGCATGTTACCCGCCACGAAATCGAAGCCTATTGCGCAGAACAGGGGTTGCAACCCCGGCAGGATCACACCAATCAAGATACCGCCCTGCTGCGCAACCGCATCCGGTTAGAAACACTGCCCCATCTGCGGCAGATCAACCCGAATGTCAGCGACGCACTGAACCGGTTGGCCGCCGCCACCGCGCTTGACTTCCGTTACATTGAAGAACAATTGAAGCAGGCCATTGCGGATCATTTGTCCATCACACCAACCCGGGTCGCGCTTGAGCGTGACCGCTTTGGCAACCTGCATCCCGCCCTCCAGCATCATTTTATCCGCTGGGCCGCCCAGCAGCTTGATTCACCAGAAGTCGGCTATGAGCATGTGGTCAGTGCTGTTGCCTTCATCTTACGGGGCACCACCGGGCAATCACTCTCGCTGCCGGGCGGGCTGCTGCTGCGACTGGATTATAAGACCATTGACTTGCAGCACGCAGATGCACCACCTGTCAGCGAAGATATCCCCCTGCTGCCAGCCGGGGCCCTGGTGGATGTATCTATTCCCGGCAGAATTCAGTTGCCAGACAGCGCCTATGTGCTGGAAATCAGCGCCGAGCCACTGGAAGGGGCGTTTCAGTTAAGTGTGCCAGAGAATGCAACTATTCAACTGCGCACACGCCAGCAAGGTGATCGTTTTGCACCATTGGGGTTGAGTGGGCACACGCAAAAAGTCAAAAAATGGATGATTGATCACAAGGTCCGGCAGGCGCTGCGCGATCAGGTCCCCATGCTGACCATTAACGGCACCATTGCGGCCATTATTGTTGAAAACATCGTGGTCATCAGCGAAAAATTTGCCGTGCGTCAGCCAGATCAATCCATTATTTACGTTCGTTTCACGAAAAACATGCTGTCATAAACCTTGTTCATAGATATTTAGTGAAGATATGATTTGCAAAATTGGGGCTATTTATGTATGCTGAAGATAAAGATAAGGAAGGATTAAACAGGCAGGCCATGCGATGGACATAACGAACGAAACTGCTCACGTTTTGGTAGTGGATGACGAGGGGGCCATCCGCTATTCTGTGAGCAAAACTCTGCAACGCGTCGGCTATCATGTCGGTGAAGCAGCCAGCGGTGAAGAAGCCCTTGATTTAATGAAAAAAAGCCATTTTGACGTCATTCTGACTGATATTCGTATGCCCGGCCTCAGCGGCGTCGATCTGCTCAAGCGCATTAAGGACCAGGCACCGGATGCAATTGTCATTTTAATGACGGGGTATGCCAGCCTGGGAACCGCTGTCGAGGCGCTGCGGTTGGGGGCGCATGATTACCTGATTAAACCAAGCTCCAGCCAGGACATCCGCCAGAGTGTCGCCCGCGGCATCGAACGGTCGCGCAATCTCAAGCGACGCCGCGCCCTGCTGGATGCGATCCGCAGCAATGTCAGCGAGCTGACCCGCGCCGATGTCGACGTCGTCCGCGCTGCGCTGGAAGATGTCGATTTTGAAGACGAACCCCCGCGCATGGAACAGCCCATTACAGACAACATGAACAGCAACATGACCCTGGGGCCGCTGACTATTTATCCGGGCCGTTATCAGATTTCGGTTGGGGACCGTCCCATTGACCTGACACCCACCGAATTTGATCTGCTGCTGTATCTGGCCGCGCACAGGGGGCGTGTGGTTTCGTGCCACGAGCTGGTGCGCGAGGTACGGGGTTACACGGTCGATGAAGCCGAAGCCCGCGAAGTCATTCGCCCGCATGTCAGCAACCTGCGGCGCAAACTGAAGCAGGCCGGGCAGGATGCCGATCTGATCGTCAACGTGCGTGGCATTGGCTATCGTCTGAGTGAGCAAGCTCAATAAATCGCCATTCATGATTAGAACCTGTCTGGCAGCCGTCCTACTTGGCGTGCTGTTAGGTGCGAGTCCGCTGACAGCCCAACAGCCAATTTCCGTCTCGCTCACGCTGGAGCAGCAAGTCGGCCAGTTATTTATGTCCACTATTCACGGCGCGCAACTGCCGGAATCGGGTCGTGCCTTTTTGCAGCGCTGGCAGCCGGGCGCGCTCGTTATCTTCAATTCCAACATCACCACCCCCGCAGCCATGACCCAACTGACCAACAGCTATCAGCAGGCGATTCTTGACGCCGATGGCCTGCCCCTGTTGATCGCCATTGATCAGGAAGGGGGGCTTGTTCAGCGGCTGCTGGACGGCTTTACCAAGTTACCGTCGCCGCCCGTACTCACGGCAACCAATAACCCCGACCTCATCCGTGCCATGGGTCGCGCCGTTGCCGAAGAACTGCGGGCGGTGGGCATCAACATGAATCTCGCCCCGGTGGCTGACCTCGAAACCAACCCGGATAACCCGGTCATCCAGCGGCGGTCAGCCGGCAGTGACCCCGCCATTGTGGGCCGCACCTTGAGTGCTTATGTGGCCGGGTTACAAGAAGGGGGCGTGCTGTCGACGCTCAAGCATTTCCCCGGTCATGGCGCGGCAAATACCGATTCCCATGTCGCCCTGCCAGTTGTGTCGCTCAGCCGTGAGCAGCTGATGAACAATGAAATCGCCGCCTTTGCCGGAGCCTTGCAGTCCGACGCCATCATGATGGCCCATATCTGGTATCCGGCGCTGGAACCCGAAGAAAATCGCCCGGCCAGCCTGTCCGGCGCGATCATTCAGGGTGTTTTACGGGACGAACTGGGCTACAACGGTCTCGTCGTCACCGACGCCATGGACATGGATGCGGTGGACTACCAGTACGATTATCCACAAGCAGCCGTCATGGCCGTTCAGGCGGGAGTCGACCTGATCGCGATGGGACCGGGGATCGGGCTGGATTCGCAGGCCGCGATGATGCAGGCGGTCATTGATGCAGTCCGCAGCGGGGAAATACCCGAAGCTCAGATTCAGGAGTCGGTTCGCCGGATTGTTGAAGCCAAAACGCGGGCCGGTTTGTTCGACTGGCAGCCACTGGACCCGGCCACCACAACCGAGCGTATCAACCGCACCGCGCATGAAACCGTACTGGAGCAGGTGTTTCAGGCCGGCGTCACCATTGCCTATGATCGCAACGATTTGCTGCCGGTCCCGCCGGATCGCAGCGTCGCGGTGGTGTATCTGGCAACACGTAATTACACCATCCCAGCCTGCGAGGCGCATCGCAGCGGCATCCGCTGGGTCGCGGCCACCCTGACACCAACCGAGCAGGATATCGCACTGGCGCGAGATGCGGCTGGACGTGTCGATACGATCATTGTCTTTACCGAAAATGCTTACGAAAACCCGCAGCAGCAGGCCCTGGTGCAGGCGCTGCCACCGGACAAAACCGTCGTCGTCGCCCTGTCATCACTCTATGATTGGTGGGCTTTCCCGGATATCGCCGCCTATGTCCTGACTTACAGCCCGCTGCCCCCTGCGGTCCCGGCTGCCTGTGCCGTGCTGTTTGGTGCTGTGCCCGCTACCGGAATCCTGCCGGTTACGCTATCCCCGGACTTACCCGCCGGAACAAATGTTTCGTGAGCAGCACTTGTTTCTGGCCCCTTTTTAAGCTACCTTAAGAGAGACACAAAACCCACACAGGAAAACCACTCATGGGAACGCTGAATCCTGATTTGATCGGCAAAGAATTTGACGCGGTACTCAACGCCGCTGTTGCCCTGAAGGATGAATTTCGCAAGCCCACCCTGCTGCCAGAGCTGGTGCTGCTGGCGCTGCTGCGCAGCAAGGAAACCGCAGCGGCCCGGCTGCTCAATGTCTTTGCCACCAGCCGGGGGGTGGATATGCAGCGGCTGGACCGGCAGGTATACCTGGCCTGCGAGCGTGCCCGTGACCAGAATGGCAGCCTCGATTTTATCGCCGCTGGCAACCGGCAGGTGCCCCTTTCGCGCCAGACGATTATCCTGATCGACGACGCCCTCAGCGAAGCCAACGCCCGCGACGAAGTGCGCATCGACACGGACCATGCCCTGCTGGTCCTCAGCGAATCGTCCATGACCACCAGCGGCATTCTGCGCCAGCATGGCATCACGCCCAAAGCCATCACCGACATTATGGGCGACAAGCAGCAGTACGGCGGCAAAACATCGACCAGCACCGCTGAGGATATTGTCGCTACCGCCAAAGCCGGTGAGCTGCGTGCCGTATACTTCCGCGAAGACCTGCTGCGCGACATGATGAACATTCTGACGCAGGCGATCAACCGCCATATTATCCTGATCGGGCCGGATGGCGTCGGCAAACGCACACTGGCCTACAGCCTCGGCCTGCTGATCTCGGAAGGCAAAGGACCCAACGGCATCAAGAGCCTGGTCCAGATCGACGAAACCGCCCTGCTCGATAACGACCATCAGGCTGTGCGCGCCGGGATGAGCAAGGCCCGCAGCGGTATCCTGTTCATACCGCACCTGCATCGCTTTTTCGGCGGGCCGGTCAAAGCGGATTTCACCAAGTCGACACCGCAGATACAAAAAGCGTTTCTCGATGACGACCCGATCATCATCGCCACCACCACCGATGTCGAGTACAACACCCGCATCGCCAGCGTAATGGCTATCACCGAAAACAGCCAGGTGCTGCGCGTACCGGAGCCGTCCGTCGAAGAAACGATTGAGATGCTCAAAATTATCAAGCCGCATCTGGAAGCCGACTACCAGATTCAGATCAATGACGATGCGCTGCAATTATCGGCCCGGCTTGCCAAGCGGTATCTGGGGGTCACCCCGCTGCCGCGCAGTGCCGAACGTCTGCTGCATCGTACAGCGGCGATGGTCAACATGAGCAAACAGACGCATCTGGCTTTCCGACCAGACATTAAAGACCATTCCGAACTCGACGCCGAAGACATCACCCTGACCGCCAGTCAGATGACCGGCATCCCCGTCAGCAAGCTGGGTGAAGATGAGCGCATGCGCTACGCCAGCATGGTCGAGCACATCAAGGAACGCCTCATCGGGCAGGAAGAAGCGGTGCTGGCCGTCAGCCGGGCGATCAAAACGGCTCGTGTCGGCCTGAAGGACCCCAAGCGGCCCATCGGTGCCTTTATGTTTCTGGGGCCAACGGGTGTCGGTAAAACCGAACTGGCCCGCGCGCTGGCGGAATTCATGTTCGGCAATGAAGACGCCATGCTGCCGCTGGACATGAGCGAGTTTCAGGACGAGAGCAGCCTCAACCGGCTGATTGGTTCGCCCACTGGTTACGTCGGCAGCGAGGAAGGCGGCCAGCTTACCGAACGGGTCAAGCAGCAGCCCTACATTATTGTGCTGTTTGATGAGGTCGAAAAAGCACACCCACGTGTCCTCGACATTCTGCTGCAAGTGATCGAAGAAGGCCGCCTGACGGATGGACGTGGCAACACCACCCGCTTCAGCGAAACGGTCATTATCCTGACCAGCAACCTCGGCTCCGATCATCTGGCCGTGCCGGTCATCACCGACGAGATTCGCGAAGGCGTGATGGATGAAGTTCGCGATTTCTTCCGGCCCGAATTTCTCAACCGGCTGGACGAAGTCATTATGTTCAGCGCCCTGACGGACGAAGACCTGCATGGTATCCTGCGGCTGATGCTGAAAAAAGAAGGCAAAATGGCGCTGGACCGCGGCCTGCAACTGGCGTTCAGCGACGAGGCCGTGCAGTGGCTGCTGGCCCAGAACGATCAGCCAGAGTACGGCGCACGCCCATTGCAGCGCATTATCCGCCGTTTTGTGCGCGAACCGCTGGCAGACTTTCTGCTGCGCGTGAACCCACCGGCGGGCACGCAGGTCCGCATCGATTCGGATACCAACGGCCTCACTTTCGCCGCCGTCGCGGAGGATGGCAAGGTCTATACGCTGGAGAGCTAGACCATAAATCTGAAAGTCATTGTCGGGCGCGGCATTTTGTATCCCTTCTATGGTTGACACGAGGGTAAGTAATGGCCGATCTGCCAGTTGAAAAAAACAGTATCAGCCTGAATAACCTGCTCGATATGAACGAGGATGTGCGTCTCGAAATCATCAACGGGGAACTGGTCGAGATGACGGCTGCCGGGGTATTGCATCAGATCATTGTGGGTAATATCGTTCGTATTCTCGACGCCTACGTAAACCAACATGAGTTGGGAACCGTCTTTCCGGACGGATTGACTTACCTGATGCACTCCAACCCGAATTCGCTCCGATACTCATTTGTACCGGATGTTTCATTCATCCGTCGCGAGAATGTCCCCGCAAATCTCGACATCACCAAACCATACCCTGGCGTACCCGACCTGGCTGTTGAAGTAATCTCACCCAACGACAAAGCGATCAATGTGCAGGAAAAAATTCTGGCGTATCTGGAAAAAGGGACAGAGGAAATCTGGGTAGTATACCCTGAACCCGGCAGTCAGTCCGTCCACCAGTATCGTCGTGACTATTCCACCATACGCATTTATCAAAAACCTGATGAGACCATCGATACCAGCACCCTTTTTCCAAACCTAAAGGACCTGACGATAAAGGCCGTTTTCAAGCTGCCAGACTGGACAAAAAACTAGAATTACCCCGCAGGAATCAGAATATGCGAATTTTCTTGAGCTATGCAATACAAGATGCAGAGACAGCAAGCTTTGTTGCCAGCGGCTTAGCAAACAATGGGTATATTCTGAATCAAAACATAGGTGGTATTTTAGGTGGCCCAAACTGGCAAAAAGATGTCGAGAAGGAAATTAGCCTCGCTGATCTGATCATTATTATGGCGACACATTCTTATAAGTCGTCTCCTGTAGCTCGCTGGCAAATCGAACTATTTATAAACCAAGCTAAACCTCTATTTATAGTCGTGGCATCCAAAATCGTGAACGATTCAATTATAGGACTAGATATCGAAACTTGGCTAAACAGCTTTGAGCCACCCTTGGGGAGTACGCCTTATCTCTATTCAACTCTAGATATTCATTTTCTAGGTGAGGCTATTGCAAACTATTTAGAAAGCTTCAGTGAAATTTTTGGAACTCACCAAGCATTGAAAATAGATCAGAAGCTACCAACTCTTTCTAGTCATACATTATCACGCATCTTCGTAGCATATTCCCGAAAACAACTCCCATTAGCGAAGCAGATTTATGAAGTGCTTATTAAGAATGGGAAAGCCGTATTTTATGACCAGAAACTTAAAGCTGGATCTGTGTGGAGGCAGACAATTCAAAAGGCACTAGATGATGCTACACATGTCGTTGTCATTTGGACAACTGATGCGTCTCAATCCGATGAAGTTGAGCGTGAAGTTAGTTATGCGTTAGCCAAACGCAAAGTAATTATACCTATATTGGGGCGAGATATTCCTGAATTGCCGTATCATTTGCATGGTCTCCATTATCTTGCACTAGAGGAAGATTTAAACAAAATAGAGAAGCAACTTCTCAAAGCCATCGCAGATTCTGCGACGGACGAGGACATCTGGCAGTGATGCAAGACGAAACTTTTCCGCACCGGCCTACCCCAAAACGCCCGGCAACCGGCTGGCAGGCATGGCAGGCCACCGTTGGCTATATTTACGCTGAACATAGTTCCGATGTGGCCCTGACAATCACCGCATACCCACGCGCGCAGGGGGTGGTCGGCTGGTCCGCGTCGATCATGTGGGGCAGCAGCGCCGAAAGCCGTCATAATGAAGGCTCGCTGGCAAGTGCGCTGTGCAGCCTGTGGTCCAAAATAGAAGCCAGCCACACGCTGTTCAAGTCGCTCGATGCTGCTGTGCGCAGACCGGCCAACTATAATGATGATGAATGGCTGGACATCCCCACAGCGAGCGCGCTCAACCGTCTGCTGGGTATAACGATGATGGCCTTTATCACCGACTGGCGAATTGCCATGATTTATCAGCCGGTCGATAATCCAGACTATCGGGTACGGGCAACCCTGTCTGCTCGGCGAGATACGGTACAATTTGAAGTGCATGCACCATCTTTGCGTGACACCTGTCAGATACTGTATCGCAGTACCGCCAGCTATTATGCCCGGCAGCAGTAAACAAACTGATATTCGCACATTAAGATACCGGAGGAAATTATGCCGCAGGTAGATCAATCAATTTTCCGCAAATACGACATTCGAGGAACCGTCACGGGCGATAACCCGCAGATCACGCCCGAACTGGCGAATCTGGTTGGCAAGGCATTGGGCACCTATCTACCCAAGCAATTTGGCACCGAACGCGTCTTTGTGGGCTGCGATAACCGCCCGTCTTCACAGGGCATCAAGCAGGCCATGATGGAAGGCATCGCTTCAACCGGCGTCAATGTGACCGATATTGGCCCGGTGCTGACACCCACCGTGTATTTTGCTTCCGCCAGCTTTGAAGGCAAAGGCGCAGGCGTCATGATTACCGGCAGTCACCTCGATGTGCGCTACAACGGCATCAAGATGGCTTATGGCAAGCTGGCACTGGCAGGCACGCAGATCGAAGACCTGCTCAAGCTCATTCTGGAAGATGACTTTGCCAGCGGCAGCGGCACGATTGAAGAAGACCTGGACATGATCAACCAGCACATGGCGACGATCAAGTCGAAGGTCACCATGAAAAAACCGCTGCACGTGGTGTTGGATGCAGGCAATGGCCTCAGCGGTACCTACTTCCCGCCTGTGCTGGAAGCGCTCGGCCTGACAGTTGAATGCCTGTACTGCGAATCTGATGGCACCTACCCCAATCACCTGCCCAACCCCGAAGACCCCGAAATGATGAAAGACCTCGAAGCCGCCGTCGAAAAATCGGGCGCGGATCTGGGGCTGGCATTCGACGGTGATTCAGACCGGGCGGGTTTCATCGACAATCACGGCCACCACATCGCGGCGGATCGGTTGCTGGCGCTGCTGGCACGCGAACTGCTCAGCCGTCGGCCCGGCGAAACCATTGTCTTCGATGTCAAGTCGTCACAGGCGCTGGAAGACGAAATTATCAAATATGGGGGCAAACCGCTGATGTGGAAAACCGGTCACAGCCTGATGAAACAGAAAATGGCCGAAGTCGGCTCACCACTGGGTGGCGAGGTCAGCGGCCATCTGTTCATTGGCGATGATTATTATGGGTTCGACGACGCCCCCCTGATCGCCCTGAAAGCCATGCAAATCTTCGCGTCATCGGACAAAACGGTGGCTGAGCTTTTCGACGAAATCCCGTCGCTGCCTGCCACGCCGGAAATCATCCTGTCGGCACCGGATAACGTCAAATTCCAGATCATTGATGAGATCAAGGAAGAACTGGCAAAGAAATACGATGTCATCGACATCGACGGCGTGCGCGCCAAGTTCGAGAATGGCTGGGGCATCGTGCGGGCCAGCAACACCCAACCGGCCATCACCCTGCGCTTCGAGGCGTACACTCGCCCGCAGGTAGCCGAATATATCCAGCGCTTCAAGAAACTGCTCGACCAGCACCCCGAAGTCGACCAGACCAAGCTTGTCCAGCAATTAGAAGCCTTTAGTCAATAAGTGCTGAGTACAGGGTGCTGAGTGCTGAGTCAAAGACAGAATTATCGCTGTCAGACTTAGCACTTAGCACTAACACCCTAAACAATAACCTCTTCAACCATTTGGAAACCTTCGATGACCGACCATTTTCAGGACATCTACGCCAACAAAGCCGCGCAGTATGACGCGATGGTGGCGCGCGAAGATTACGAGGGCAACATCCTCAAGGCGCTGGAAGGCATTCGCACGTTGGCCGGGCTGGATGTGGTCGAGTTCGGTGCGGGAACCGGACGCTTAACCCGGCTGCTGGCCCCTCATGTGCAATCCATTCGCGCATTCGACAACGCACCCCGTATGCTGGATGTCGCCCGTCCGACGCTGGAAGCAACTGGCGCGAATAACTGGTCCCTCGAATTGGCAGAAAATGATCAACTGCCCGTGCCGGATAGCAGCGCTGATCTGGCAATAGAAGGCTGGAGCTTTGGGCACCAGACCGGGTGGAACCCTGATAGCTGGCGTGAAAGCATCGGCGCGGCGCTCATCGAAATGCAGCGGGTGTTGCGTCCCGGTGGCACGGCGGTGCTGCTGGAAACAATGGGCACCGGCAGTGAATCCCCGGCACCACCGGCCCCCGGCCACGCTGAGTTCTATGCGTGGCTGGAACAGGAACACGGCTTTACATATCAGTGGATTCGCACGGATTATGAGTTTGCGTCGGTGCCAGAGGCTGAAGAATTGACGCGCTTCTTCTTTGGCGACGCGCTGGCGGATCGCATCGTCCAAGAGGGTTTATTGGTTCTACCGGAATGCACCGGCATCTGGTGGCGCACGTACTAGGTCAGGCCATGCGCTCGAAGTTGATAAACTGGCTGATCTCATCCGCGTCGAGTTCGCGGCCCGGCATCATCACCAGATAACTATCCGCCCACAACTCATCCGGGTTAATGTCCGGGTACTGCGCGTGAATAATCTCGGCGGTGCGCTGCTTCAAATCATCAATAACTTCATAGGCGGGGCGTTCGCCGGGCACATCCGCATGGACATACACATACTCGCCCTGCGCCGCCAATGACTGAATATGCCAGTCCTGCTCGGTCAGTTGCAGCCGCAGCCCGGCCACAATCGCCCGTGCCGTGAAATCCTCAAAGATGGCATCCGGGTCGCGCAGCATCCACAGGTACGTGAATGGCTGGGTCGTTTCGGGTTCATCGTCCTCAACTTCAACCGGCGCAACCGCAGGCATTTCCGCGGTCATCGTGGCCGCAGCCGGCGTTGGCATCGGTTCTGGCAGCGCCTCGATAGCCACTTCGTCCACCGATTCAAGCGCATCAATCAGGCGGCGGCCCTGGCGACGAATATCGCGCAGCGGCGTGGTGCCAGAGAAAATCATCGTCAAGGTAAAGTCGTTGACCGTCTTGCGCGAATACAGCATATAGTCTTTGCCGCTGGTCGGCGCGGTCACAAACCGGATGCGCGCTTCATTGGCATTGGCGTCCCAATCGTCCGCCAGCACGGCACGCAGCTCTTCCACGTCCGACTGTTCCAGCTGACCGGCAAACGCCATGATTTCGTCATTGCTGGTGAGCAACGTCGCCTCCGCAGCCAGTTCCAGCGAAACCTGGGTCAGACTCAGGGCGATCTGCGCAATATATGGGTCATCCGGGTCGGCAATGTCGAACTCGCTGTACTGCGGGTCAAAATCGGCAGCGGCACCCAGCGCGACCAGTTCATCCGTCGTCCGCGACCGATCCATCATCACGGTCTGGTCTTCGGGCGCTTCATCAACGGCCAGTTCCCAGTCGTCTTCAAAACCAGGCAGCGATGACGGTTCCTCAACTTCTGCCGCGATCTCCTCGACTTCGGGTTCGGCTTCGGGCGCACTGTCCCAATCCGCATCCGAGGACCATTCATCGGACATGTTGTCCCACAGGTCCGCAGGTAATGCTGCCCGTTGCCCGACCACCGTCGCCTCATCTGCCGGTTCATCGGGCAGCGATGGGGGTTCCTCATAAGTGGGCGGCGCTTCTTCCGGAATTTCCGGCGCTTCCGCCACGTCCTCTGGTTCCCTTTCGACAACCTGGGTCGGTTCGTCCCAGGCAGCAATATCAAACGCTGGCTCATCATCCACAACCGGCGGTTCCGGCTGCTGTTCGGCCAGCGCCTGTTCGAGCGATGCGCGCTGCTCCTGAGCCTTGCGCATCATCTCCCATACCTGATCCGGTGCCTCTTCCGGCGTGTCCTCCAGCTGCTCTTCTTCAGGCAGCGACTCCGGCAGGAAATCAGGCTCCTGGATATAGCGATCGATCCTGCTTTTCGGCGGTTTCTGGCTCTGGTCCTGCTGGGGCGGCTTTTTGGGCTGAAGTGAATTGACATTCCAGGATGGCAGCGGCTGGATTTTCGGCTGATGCTCGGCAAGCTGCCGTTCGATATTGCCGATCAGGTCATCCAGTGAAAAAGAATCCGCCGGGGTTGATTCGTCCAGTGCCGTTTCCAGAATCAACTGGGCGGTAATGGAAGGTTCATCATCGTCTTCTTCAATGGGTTGCAGGCGCGGCAGCGGTGCTGTCGGTGGTTTCGGCTTTGCCGGGGGCGGTGCCGCCTCTTCCTCGGCTTCGCCAGCGACCTCCTGATCGAAAAATGCGGCGTAGGCGTCTTCAATTTCCTGGCGTGAGGGCATTGACGACTCGACATCATCGCCCTCGGCATAGTCCTCACCGCGCATCATCGCCAGCACATTGCGGAAGCTGGTATCGCTCACGCCAACCATCAGGTCGCTGACGGTGCCACCTTCTTCCAGGCCCGGCAGCGGCGGTTCTTCGGCGGCGAGTTTTTCAAACGTGGTCGGTGGCAGGCTGGGTGGTGGTGGCGGCAGCTCTGGCGGATCGGCTTCATCCTCTTCTTCACCATCCTCACCGAGCAGCCCGGTCTTTGATTTCTCAATTTCAGACAGCAGGCTGTCCATACCACCCGTCAGAATAAATTCGACAAACTGCTGGTGACGGTCTGGCAGAGGTGTATGTGGTTTTTCGCTGCGCATGGAATTGACGAGGCTGTCAAAGTCACTCGCGCTGCTCCCTTCCGGCAGTGCAGGCTTGTCACCGGTTTCCGGCTCGATCTGCCCAAGCATCCGGTCAAACAGACGTTCGCCGGCCTCCGGGCTGGTTGCCAGAAACTGACGAATCGCATCCGAATCGACATTAGGCACTGCGGGGGTATCACCGTCGCGGGGTGGTGGCTCGAACAACGTGGATGGCGCTTCATCCGCCAGCACATCATCCAGGCTCGAGAACTCTGGCAAATATGGCGGCGGCGCAAAGCCGGACTCATCATCCTCATCCAGGATGCGGGTTTGGGCCGGTTCGTCCGGCACATGACCACTCAGGTCGCGCGTCTGCGGCAGGTTTTCGTGCAGGTCACGGGTCTGCGACAGGTTCTCAGGCCGGTTCGGTAACGTGCGCGTATCAGGACGATTGGGCGAAATCTCATCCTCGTCATCCAGCAGGCGCGTCTGGGCGGGTTCGTGACGTGATACCTGTGGCGGAATCTCGTTCGGTTCCGTGCGCCCCAACACTTCCGTATCCATACCCGTGTGCTCATCCGGCTCGAAAAAGCTGCGGGTCACGGCACGCGTGGGCGAAGACACCTGCTCAATCGCGTGTTCAATCAGTGGGATGATGCCACGAGCACTGAACGGCGCGTCCACCATCCCCTGCAAATTCAGATCGCGCAGCACCCGATTCGAATCGTCCTGCATCGGGCTGACGATAATGGCAATCTCTGGCTGAATCTCTCGCAACAACTCTACAATACGCGGGCCGGGCATCACCTTGATCGCAAAGTCAACCAGCGCGACATCATGGGGATGCGTGCGCAAATATTCCGCCGCGGCGTTAGGATCGGTAAACGGATGCGCCTCGAAAGCGCCTGTCTGCTCCAGGGCCTGCTTGATCGTGACGGCGAAAACCAGTTGTCGGTTTATGATCAGGACACGTATTACCATATCGTTATTTTAAGCGCCCTCTGGTTTCAGTGCAATTTGGATATTCCAACTTTACGGGTCGACAACCCCCACATCCAGCGTATCCGTATTGTTGCCCTCGTTCTGCTCGTTCACCATATCATCACTGTCGGCCACCACGCTGATGGTAAACACCCCTTCCGTATCAAACGTGAAGTCGTGGCTCAGCGCGATACTTTCGCCACCGGCGAGGTTGCCCACTGCACCCAGTTCCTCGACCGCACCACCCTCCAGCTGAATGGAGTTGTTGAACTGACCGGTGTTCGCCTGACCATTATTCGTGATGACGACCGAATAGCTGGCTGTCACGCTGCCGCCGGATATATCAATCGCGGTTGGCCCGTTGATCGAAATCACCACAAGGTCAGGCGGCTGCGGAATCGGCGTGGGCGGCGGTGGCTGGGTTGGCGTCCGCGTTGGTGTGGGTGTGGGTGGCAGCGGTGGCGTGGTCGCCGACGGCGGTGGGTTCACAATCGGAATTCCCGTGCACACGCCAAAGATCGAGATAAATTCCTCGTTGGGGTTGGCCGGGTTGCGCTGGATCACCCAACCGGAGGTCGTGCCACTGACACGCACCAACCACCAGGAATTATCGCCCACACGTCCCACAATCGGGACCTGGCGGCCAGCAGGCAGGGTTGTAATGCGCGGGAAACTTGTCGCTGGCCCGGTGCGTACGTTCAATGCGACGTTCGTCAGGGCGCGGCAGGTTGGGTCATTCGGGTCAATGATCGGTACATCGGTTTGCGGCACGATGGTGGCCGTTACCTGAGACTGGCTTTGCCGCACAATAATATCGACAATGGCCGGGTTGCTGGCAATCGCCCCCCGGTAAGCAATGACTTCCAGGGTTACCTCACCGGCGCTGGTGGGTCGCCAGTCCAGCAGGACATTCATATTCTGGTCGCCAGCGACAGATTCGGAAGAAACCGTTTTCACAATCTGATTGTTTGCAATCAACTGCACACGGGTAATGCCCACCGAGTCGGTGGCATTGGCGCTGACGAACACATCCGTGCCGACCACAACCTCATCGCCTTCCTGCGGTGAGGAGATCGTGACTACCGGTTTATCCGCACCCGACTGCGAATCAGAAGTCGCCGTCGGTTCGGAGGTCGGCGGCGTGCGTGACAAATTGCATGCGCTCAGCAATGTCAGGAGGCTGACAAGGAGGATAATTTTCCGGTTCAGCATTAGAATATTCATTCCTGCGAGAGAAACCCTATGAGCATTGTAGCATTCGCTGAAAAACAGGGCAACGCACGCTCGCCGGGCGGTTGGCTGACCAGTGCCCAGCGGAATGGCGGTGTATTCACAACTGAACGCGTGTTGGCTCAGCCAATCGGCTCTTTGTAGATGACATAACGGCCCATATCGTCACCCTTGGCAATGCAGGTCGACATATCAACCTTGAACTCGTGCCCGCCAGACACCCAGCGCAGACCTTCCTGAAGCAAGCCCTGTCCAACATAGCATACCGGACGGTCGGCAGTGCGCCCCCAGCACATCGGGCAGCGCTCCAGCGTGTAGACGATACGGTCGGTGCCTTCTTCATGGACGTTGGAAATCTGATCGGAAAACTGGGAGAAGATGTTCGCCATCGCAGGAACACCGACTTTGAGCTTGGCGCTGAGCGGCAGCACTTTGAACGCGAGGTCACCTACACCAGCCAGCGCGCCAAATGCCCGCAGGCCCTGAGCAAAGGTTGCACGTCCGGCGCGCAGTGCCAGGCCGCGCCCGCCACGTGGGCCATACATTTCTTCGAGCGCCACATTCAAAGCGGTAAAATCCGCGAAATCGAAGCCTTTTTCCAGATTATCGCCTGGATAATTGTCGATGAAATGTTCCAGCCCGGCCAGGTTGAGAATGGCGTTCAAACCATTCTTACCCATGATTTCTTCCATTGCCTCAATCGTGATCCGGGCAAATTTGTTGGGATAGTAATATCCGCTCTTCTCACGTGGCATTGTGCCTGATCCTCCAAATTGGTGGTGAGTAAGCCAATCGTGGTTCTGTTATGAACAGCCGTCGTGGGAGCTCGTCCCAACTTTTACAGTATACGACAAAAAAGTGTCGCACTCAATTGACAAGCTCAACCCTACGACAAGGTTTGCCCCCTGCGCGAACCACGCTTAACTGATGAGTATAATATCAGGTGCGTTTTCGCGCTGCTTCACCGGCATACGCCCTTGCATACTCCAGGGGCCAGTCCAGGTGATTTCCAGATCGACAACCTTGCCATGCCAGTCGCCGGGGTCCTCAAAGAAGACCAATTTGTTGTGGGGGGTCCGCCCGCGCCACTTGCCGCGGTGCTGTTCCTCGATCAGAACCGGCAGCACCTGCCCCAGAAAACGCTGGTTGATCTCCGCGACTACTTCCGCTTGCAGCGCATCCAGCATTTCGTGGCGATACTTCTTTTCTTCTTCCGGTACGTCATCTTCCATCGAGCGAGCGCTGACCGTATGCGGACGCGGGCTGTAACGTGCCAGATGCGCCTTATCCAGCTTCAGCTCTGCCAGCAGGTTATAGGTTTCCATAAACTGTTCGCGGGTTTCGCCGGGGAACCCGACGATAATATCCGTGTTGATGGCGACATCCGGGATGCGCGCGCGAATATTGGCAATCAGGCGACGATAATCATCCGCCGTATAGCCCCGCTTCATGCGGCGCAGCACCTCGTCATCGCCCGCCTGCACCGGCACTTCGATATGCGGCATCACGCGTGGCAGCTCGGCCACCGTGTCCAGCAATTTGTCAGTCATCCAGTTCGGGTGGCTGGTCAGAAAGCGAATACGTTCGAGGCCGGTTTCTTCGGCCACATCATGGACGATGCGCAGCAGATCAGCCAGGTCCGGGCCATCAGGAATGTCCTTGCCATACCGGTCGACAATCTGACCCAGCAGCGTCACTTCCTTAACGCCCTGCAAGGCCAAACTGCGCACATGCGCCACAATTTCGCCCACACTGCGGCTGCGCTCGATACCCCGGCGGAAGGGAATAATGCAGAAGCTGCACGCATGGGAGCAGCCATATACCACCGGCACATGCGCGCTCACCAGTGCCCCCTGCTCCTGCACCGGCAGAATCAGATCGCCATTCTGAAGCGCGTCGCGCTGCTCGCGGGCAGCCGTTTCCTGCTCTAGCGCCTCTGCTTCGGCGTGAACATCCGAGAGGAAGGTCACCATCGGCCCCGGTTCAGAAGGCGGCATAAATACATCGACAAAGGGCAGCCGCTTGCGCATATACAGCGGATCGCGCACACCCACCATACAACCCATCACCCCAATCACCTTATCGGGGTTCTGTTCCTTCACACTGCGCAGCGTCATCAGCCGGTTAAGGCCCTTGTCTTCGGCGCTTTGCCGCACCACGCAGGTGTTGACCACCAGAATATCGGCCTGATCCGGGTCCGACGCAGCATGATGCCCCAGGCGCTCCAGCTCAGAAGCCAGCCGCTGAGAATCTGCCACGTTCATTTGACATCCGAGCGTCCAGATGTGGTATTTCATGTGCGATACACTTGCCCATTAATTTTTCATTGACAAAATTTATTGTAGCGAAAGGGCATGGTGGCGTCAATGTAAGGTCAGGCGCAGGGGACCGCCTCTAACCGCAGGCCCTCAAAGCGGCCCGCTGCGTTCCATTCCACCCGAAAAGCCAGTTCATTGTATTCCAGCGCCACATAGTTGGTGACGTCCAGACGGTAGGGAGTCTGGCTGATGGTGCCCACGCGCTCGCCATTAACGAATACCTGCGCTTCTTCCGGCGCAGAATCCGCCCGCAACAGATAACTTACACAGGCATCTGTCGGGTGCAGGTCGAACCCGCAGCGCAGCCATGCAATCCAGTTCTCCATGCGCCGCCGGTCAAAAACCCACTCCACCAGCGACGGCACCGGCTCATCACCAACCGGATCACTGACGGTCGCGTCCGGATGCATGTATTCACATGTCCAGCCCGCATTGAGTGCAATTATTGGTAATTTCGTCATGCCGCCACTATAGCGCATCCAGCGAGGTGAAACAACAAAGCGAATATCCGGCTCAGGCGATGCGCCACACCGCGCGCCAGCGCAGCAAAATCACCAGCCCAAGGCTCCCATTCAACAAGCCCATCATGGTCAGCGTAATCGGCGTACCGATGCCATTGGCCGCGGCGCCAATAACCAGCGCACTGAGCGGAGTCAGCCCCAGAAATGTCAGCGTAAACAGGCTCATCACCCGCCCCCGGTACGCATCGGGCACTTCAAGCTGGATCATGGTGTTGACGTTGACAAAAAACAGCACCAGGCTAAAGCCAAACAACCCCATACACACCATCGCCAGCGACAGCAGGGTAGAATTCGCCAGCATGATGATACTGACAGACCAGGCCAGCATCATGATCGATACGATATGGCCGTGCCCGAAACGATTGACGAGCGGCGTCAGCAGCAGGCCAGCCAGGATCGCCCCCACCCCCTGCGACGCGCTGAGCAATGACAACCCGTTGACCGGGGCATGCATGACCACGTCGGCAAATGCGGGCAGCAGCGTAATCGTATTCGACGCAAAGATCGCCCCCACCGCAGCCAGCAGCAGCAGCGGCAAAATCGTCTGGTGCTGGCGCGAAAACCCCAGCCCCTCGCGCATCTGCCCTAACGCCGAGCCTTTGCCAGCACCGACCGCCGGATAGGTTTCATGAATCATGTACAGCGAAACCAGTACCGCCAGAAACGTGACGCCGTTAAACAGAAAACACCAGCCCGCGCCGATGCTCGCCAGCAGAATACCCGCCAGAGTCGGCCCGAAGACGCGACCGCCATTAACCATGATGGAATTCAGCGTAATCCCGCTGGACATATCTTCCGGGCCAACCATGTCCTTGATGAAGGCCTGCCGGGCTGGCGCATCGACGCATTTGGTCAAGCCCATCAGAAAAGCCAGCAGCACGATATGCCACACCTGCACCATTTCCGAAAACACCAGCGCCGCCAGCACAAATGCCAGCACCATCTGTATCGTTTGTGTCACCAACAGGATGGTACGGCGCGGAAAACGATCGACCACCACCCCGGCGAAGGGGGACAAAAAAAGCGAGGGAATGCCTGCTGCACCAGCAACAATGCCCAATGCCAGTTCTGAACGTGTGATCTGAAACACCAGCCAACCCTGTGCCAGCGCCTGCATCCAGGAGCCGGAAATAGAGATGAGTTGACCGCAGAAGTACCAGCGAAAGTTGCTGTGACGTAGTGCCGAAAACGTTCGTCCTTGTGCTGCATGCGCCATAGAAGTCATAAAGTGAGCTGTCCCCGATCTATAGGTCCTTAACGATCATCACATAGTTGGTCGGCTTTACGCATTAAGTCCAACACAGACCAAAACAAAAAACCGGGACCACAAATGTGGGTTCCCGGCTCTATGTTTAGATCCAATTTTCAGTCCAATCAGGGTCAGGCAATCCACCAGACGGCGCGCCAGCGTATCAGGATCAACAATCCAAGCAGTCCGTTGATCAGACCATACAGGGCCAGTGCGCTCGGCGTACCAGCAACCTCCGCCAACAAACCAAGCACCAGCGCACCGAGCGGGGTCAGCCCCAGAAACGTCAGCGTGAACAGGCTCAGCACCCGCCCGCGATAGTGGTCCAGCACTTCGTTCTGGATCATGGTGTTGACGTTCACGAAAAACAGCACCAGACTGAACCCGAACAACCCCATCAACAAAACGCCGACATCCAGCGCCCGCGTCTGCGAAAGCAGCAGCATACTGAGCGAAGCCATCATGATCATAATCGAGGCGACACGGCCCCGCCCCAGCCGAGAACTGAGCGCCGCCAGAGTCAGGCCCGCCAGCACCGCACCGATGCCCTGCGCCGTACTCAGCAGCGATAATCCGTTCACAGGTGCATGCAGCACCACATCCGCAAACGCCGGCAGCAGGGTAATGACATTCACAGCGAAGGTCGAGAACACAGCGGCCAGCAGCAGCAGGGGCAAGATCGTCTGGTGCTGGCGCGAATAACCCAGCCCTTCGCGCATCTGGAGGATAGCCGACCCCCGCCCCACGCCGGGAACCGGATTGGGTACCTGCATAACAATGAGCGACAGCAGCACCGCCAGAAAAGTCGCACCATTCACAAAAAAGCACCAGCCCGCACCAACCGTTGCCAGCAGCAAACCCGCCACAGCAGGCCCAAACACCCGCGCGCCGTTCGCCATCAGCGAGTTGAGCGTAATGCCGCTGGACATATCTTCCGGGCCAACCATATCCTTGATGAAGGCCTGCCGGGCTGGTGCATCCACCGAATTGGATACACCGAGGATGAAGGCAAGCAGCACAATATGCCAGACCTGCACCGCTTCTGTAATCACCAGCGCCGCCAGGATAAAGGCCAGCGCCATCTGAAGCGTTTGGGTGGCCAGCAGCAGCGACCGGCGCGGGAAGCGATCCACAACCACCCCGGCAAAGGGAGACAAGAGCAGCGACGGAATGCCCGCTGCGCAGGCGACCATACCCAGTGCCAGTTCGGAACGGGTGAGCTGAAACACCAGCCAACCCTGGGCGACAGATTGCATCCACAGACCGGAGATAGAAACCAGTTGTCCGACAAAGTACCAGCGAAAATTGCGATGCCGCAGCGCCGAGAAGGTTCCCTGACGCTGCCGGGACTGAACAAGCGTTGCCATATGAAGTTTAACCCATATGTGAAGTTTGACACGATCACATACCATTGTCATCCCTGAATCAGTCTTTACGCATTAAGTCCAATTCGGTCCAACCACAGATGCGTGGATCGCGTGTTGGTGGTTCCAGTGGCGAGGGGTACAATCCGCCATTGGAAAGAAGGAGGATATTCATGCTTAAACAATCTGCTGCATGGTGGTGTTTTGTGCCTGCCAAAATGACAGCCGACGCCTTTGTACGGGTGGTGGCTGAGGCGGGCTATGATGCGATTGACCTGATCCCCAGCGATTACTGGCCGCTGGCGAAAGCGCACGGCTTGACGATTTCGGCAATCGGCGGGCACGGCCCGCTGGAAGACGGCCTGAACAAGCGCGACAATGCCACACGTATTGCTCAGGAAATCGAAGCCAATATCAAGCGGGCTGTCGAGTGGAATATCCCGAACCTGATCGTCTTCAGCGGCAACCGCAACGGCCTGGACGATGACACCGGAGCCGAAATCACGGCGGAAAACCTGCGCACAGTGAGCCGGATGGCGGAAGACGCGGGGGTAACGCTGGTGCTCGAATTACTCAACAGCAAGGTGGACCACCCTGACTACCAGTGTGACCACACAGCATGGGGCCTGAAAGTGGTCCAGATGGTCGATTCACCGCGCGTCAAATTGTTATACGATATTTATCATATGCAGATCATGGATGGCGATATTATCCGCACCATTCAACAACATCACAGCTGGTTTGGTCACTACCACACCGCTGGCAATCCCGGTCGCAATGATCTCGATGATGCGCAGGAAATCGCTTATCCGCCGATCTTCCGTGCGATTGCCGCGACCGGCTACGAGGGTTATGTCGCTCACGAGTTTATCCCGAAAGATGACCCGGCAGCGGCGTTGAAAGCCGCTTTTGACCTGACAGCCGGCAGCCTGCAATAAGGTTTAATGGTTGTTGGCGTAAAAAATAACTTGCGTTATACTGAAATTGTTCACAGTTTCACAATTGAGATTCCATCAAGAGAGGTATATTGCTCATATGCCACGTAAAATACTACCATTGGCTGTTCTGGGGTTGATTCTTGCCGCCTGTGGCACCATCGCGACTCCCGTTTTTGAGGAGGAGTTGCAGGAAACACGCATTGCCGAAGCGGCCACATCTGCTGCTGAAACGGCGGCGGCACCAACGCTGCCACCGACTGTCACGCCCAGCGAAACACCCACTGAGCCGCCGACCGCGACTCCGACCGAAACACCGATCCCACCCACCGAAACCACCGAGCCAACCGAAGAACCGGCCACAGAAACGCCTGTTCCGACAGAAGCTGAAGCGGTAACCGAAGAAGCGGGCGGCGAAACCGGCGGTGACGAAGTAACCGGTGATCCGGCCAATGGGCAAACACTGTTCACGACGTTCTATGCCGAGGCGAACTTTGCCTGCAACACCTGCCATCTGGTCGATTCCGAATCACAGTTGATCGGTCCTGGCCTGCTGAACGTGTCTACCCGGGCTGAAACCCGCGTAGACGGCCAAAGCGCGGTCGAATACATTCATAATTCCATCGTGCATCCGAGCGATTACGTGGTCGAAGGTTATCCCGACATGCTCATGCCGCAGGTCTATGGCGAAATCTTCACCGAAGAAGAGATTAACGACCTGGTCGCCTACCTGTTCACCCTGCAATAAATCGTGCTGGCCGGGCGGCTCGTCCCGCCCGTACATGACTCACACAATAAAAACAGGAGCATCTCTGTGATGGCTCCTGTTTTTGTTTATCAACATGGTTCAGGGTGTTAACGACGATGAAGGAATTCAGCAGCAGAAGCGTACATCCAATCACCTCTGCTGCATGTGTGGCTTTCTGGCAGGCCTATTCCTCGACGATCAGAACAGTCACCATGCCGAACATGCCGTTCCGATTTTCGGCGTGGCTGAGGACATGGCAGTGGAAAGCCCAGATACCGGGGGCGCGTGCCTCCACAAGCACGTCGTACCGTTCGCCCGGTGAAATCGCCACCGTATCACACAGATAGGGCGCTGGCAGGTTGTAGCCGTCTTTGGCGATCACACGCATCGGCATCCCGTGCAAATGCATCGGGTGTTCCATCAAACCTTCGTTCATATAACGAATGCGGATACGTTCACCCAGCTTGGCTTTCAGCGGCTGTGTGTAGGGGAACGACTTGCCATTGAGCGTGAAGCCCAGAAATGTGTCATTGAGGATGAGTGTGTAGTCCTGATCGACTACCGGTTCGTCACGCTGGCTGGCTGGCTCAATTATGAACGCGCCCAGCAGCCCACCCACCACCTGCTCCAGTGAATTGTGATGCGAGTGATACATATGTGACCCGGCATTGGCAGCGATAAACTCGTAGGTATAGGTCTCGCCGGGTTTAATCACAGGCTGTGTGATAAACGGCACGCCGTCCTGGTCGTTGGGCACATCAATGCCATGCCAGTGTACGGCTGTACTCTGATTCATTTCATTGTGGACCAGAATACGCACCCGTTCGCCTTCCGTTACCCGAATTTCCGGGCCGGGGATCATGCCGTTATAGGCATAGGCCGGAAACGCCTTGCCAGGTTCGGTTTCCCATTCGATATTGTTACAGGTCAGTTCAAATACTTTGGTGTCGCCATCAAGCGTATATTCCAGCGGCTGACGCCAGTAGTTGTCATCCTGGTCAATATTGTCGAGAAACGTCTGGATCCCCATTTCGTGATGATGATCCATCGCTTCCCAGTCGATCTCCTGCTGCCGGGGCGACGAAGCGGTATGGTCGTGAGTCTGAGCCATTGCAGTCCCGGACCCAAACAGTGCCGCTGCCCCGGTTCCTACCCCGACCCGCTTTAAAAATTCCCGACGTGCAACCTGCTTTGCCATGCAAATTTCTCCTTGCCAATTGAATTGTGCTGCATATGGAAACGTTCAATCAGCATAGGAGAAGATGAAAATCTCGATAAGTGATGATCGTCACCGATCAGAGATTATGTTTATTCGTGATTGAGGTGGGTGGTGTCGATGCGAACGGTTTCGCCTTCCAGCAGATCGTTGGTCTGGGGCAGCTCGTAACTGATCGGCGCAGTCAGAGGGATGGTGAAATAGACCGCGGTACCGACCCCCGGCTTGCTCTTGATTCGGATTGAACCACCATGCGCCTCAAAAATCTGGCGCGCCGTCGTCAACCCCTGGCCGCTGCCCGGTACTCGAATTTGCCTGCCCTCCGGTGTGGTTGGCTTACCCCGGTAGAACCGGGTGAACACCTGCCCCAATTCCTCGCGCGCGATGCCGACACCGTTATCCCGCACCCGCAGGTGTGCGCGGCCATCACTGATATCGTCGCGCACCTCAATGGTCAGATCACCACCGGGCGGCGTGTATTTGATGGCGTTATCGACAATATTGCCAATGGCCCAGCGCAGGCGGCGCTCCTCTCCCAGCACATATAATCCGGACTGCTCAAGGATGACATGCAGCTTGAGGTTCTGCGCCAGCGCGACCTGCCGCCACTCATTGGCGATCACCCAAACCAGTGTATCCAGCAGCAGGGGCCGCTGCCGTTCGTCCGCTGTTTTCTTCAGATGCGCGTCTGTCAATTCACGCATTTCCAGAATCATCTTTTGCAGCGCACTGGCATGCGTCCGAATCTCGCGCATAACCGGGCTGGCTGATTCGCCGGGCCGGGATGGCGCCAGATCGGCCAGCGGCTCCTGAATTTCGGCCTGCATTTGCCGGAGGAGCGCATCGCGTGCTGCTTCCTTCTGTGCCGCTTCAGTCACGTCATGCAGCATAATCACCGTGCCCAATCGCTGCCCGGTAAGCGCCATCACCGCGGCGACCTGTGCGCTTACGACATGCTGGTCCAGTTGAATCCGCTGCGGTTCACCCAGCGTATAGATGCCGGGTGCCAGCACAGGTCCCAGCTGGTCCGTCACAAAAGCCGTCATTTCCAGCAGGTCCGGATTGGACCGCAGCACGCGCTTGGAACCCAGTAAGTCGCGGGCCTTTTCGTTCATCAGGATAACGCGTCCGTCAATGTCCTGAACGATCACCCCATCGGACAAGGCTTCCAGCACAGCGGTAAGATGCTCGTTTTCCCGCCGCTGGCGACGCAGGCTGGCGCGCAGGGCGTCCTGGCGTTCCTGAGCGTAATCCGCATACTGGTCCAGCGCCTGCCCCAGCCGCCCAACCTCATCCACCGGCTGCATGTGCGTGCGTGCTGTTCGCTCGCCATGAGACAGCGCTTCAAGCGTGCGGATGATATGACGCAGGCGCAGAGTAATCATGCTGATGGCGACATACACGACGATCACGACTGCCGCCGCAGCCACCGCCAGCAGCAGGCCATTCAACTGCTGCCCCACCCCTGCGCCAATGTTACGCGGCAAATAAATATTCATGGTGCCGGGTGTGCTATTTCCATAGTTCAGCGGAAAAGCCAGCGACTGATAGCGTTCACCAGCCAGATCAACCGGTTGAATAGTGTCCGTTGAACTCTGCGATAAAGGGGTATCCACCGGCATGGTCGAGGCCAGTAACTGTTGGTCTGGCCCAAAAAGCGCCACTTCCGCCAGCGCACTCGTATGCAAACTGGACAGCAAACGCGTCAGCCGTCGCCCGACCAACACCGAACCGGTCTGCACCTCACCCTGCCGCACAGGTTGCGCCGTGTACAGCAGCGTTTCACCGTTGACAAGCGCAAAGCCCGAAAGCGGCTGCCGCTGACTCAACGACTCCAAATCCATGCCTGCCGCGTCCAGAGGCCGGTACCGGGTGCCATCCCAGCGCCAGCCAGCGACGATTGTGCCCTGTGAGTCCGTCAGGATCACGTCATCAAAGTTTTGTCGCCGGATTATACGCGCTACAGAATCGCTGATCGCAGCAGCGTCACCCCCCGACAGGGCGTCGTTGATGCCGGGTATGGCGCTTAATGACCGGGCGATGCGCAGATCATCGCCGTGCAGCATGTCCGCCTGCTGACGGATTGCTGACTGCGTCTGGTACAGCAGATTGTCCGCCGAGGCAGCGGGCACCATGTCGCTGTTACGTGCCAGCAGGTACGCCGCTGTTGTCACGACCACCAGAATAACCACGACCGGCACCAGAACACGCCAGCGGAGCGAAATCATGTGTGGTTCGTTCATGAACAATTGTCCATATCTCACCAGAACATTAATGCTCATTATAGTCACATAATGAGCAGATTGCACCTGCCCCTTTTGGACTATTACACATGAAGGGTTAAAACTATTTACGCGTAGATTTAAGGTAGGCCCGGTATCGTAGACTCGCTAAAACAGCACATCCACTATAATACAGGGGATAAAGGGACAAAAAACCATCATGACACGACGAACTGGTTTGGCGGATCTGCACATGCACACGACGACCAGTGACGGTTGGGCCACCGTCACCGAACTGCTGGATTATGTGCGTGCGCAGGGCCGCCTGGATGTCATCGCGATAACCGATCATGACCGGCTCGAAGCCAGCCTGTGGGCCTATGAACATCGCGCGCGCTATCCATTCGATATTGTGCCGGGTGTCGAGGTCAGCAGCCGCGATGGGCACGTGCTCGCCCTGTGGGTCACAAAGCCGATTCCGCGCGGCCTGTCGCTGCAAGAAACCGTCGCGGCGATCCACGAGCAGAACGGTCTGGCGGTACTGGCCCATCCGTTCGAAATTTTTGTCCACACCCATATGATCTGGCGTTACCTCACCAGACCAGAGGTGTTACTAGAGACAGAAATAGATGCAATTGAGGTTCATAACAGCGGCGCGCCGACACCGGGCGGCAACTGGCTGGCACGGAGCATGGCGGAAAAGATCAAACTCCCCATGACGGGCAGCAGCGACGCCCACACATTGACCGGTATCGGTTGCGGCATCACCCGCTTCGAGGGCCAGTCCGCGCAGGATTTGCGGCGGGCCCTGGTAAACGGGACAACGATTGCAGAGGGAGTGAGATGGCCGATAGTCGATTATTTGAGGCTCTTACCCGCTTCGACCCAGCGGAAATTGAGCGCGTCTTTGGGGATGAGTACGCGCTAAAACCACCGGACCCGTCGGTTGAACTGGCCCCGGTCAAACGCGTCGCCATCATTGCCGAAGCCTTTCTGCCCAAGGTGGATGGCGTTTCCAAAACCGCGTTTCTGACCCTGCGCTATTTACAGCAGACCGGTCGCGAAGTGCTGGTCTTTGCGCCGGACACCGCGCCGCCACAGGTGGGCGAAACCCGGGTGGTGGCTTTGCCGTCGCTCGGCATGTTTACCGCGCCGGAAACGCGGGTCGCCTTGCCCAGCCTGACGGTCGCCAGCCAGCTGGAAGCCTTTCAGCCGGACCTGATTCACATGTTCAGCCCGGCGCTGCTGTCGGTCAGCGGCATGATTACGGGCCGCTTGCGCCATATCCCCGTCATCGCCAATTATCAGACGGACTTGCCCGGATATGCGGAACGCTATGGACTGCCCGTATTCTCACAGCCCATGCGCGACTGGCTGCGCTTTATCCACAATGGCTGCCACCTGACTCTGGTACCTTCCCAGACCACCTACCGCCAGCTGCAAGCCTGGGGCTATCACCGGCTGCGCTACTGGGGGCGCGGGGTGAACACGGTACGGTTTAACCCGGAACATCGCTCCGAAGCATGGCGCGCCCGCCTCCTCAATGGCCGCGACCCGCATTCACTGATCTGCATGTATGTGGGCCGTCTGGCGAATGAAAAGCGGGTGGATCTGCTGCTGGAAGTGGCGCGATTGCCGGGTGTGGCCCTGACCATCGTCGGTGATGGCGCCAAACGCGAAGAACTGGAAGCACTCTTTGCCGGGACCAACACCCACTTCACCGGCTATCTGCTGGGGGATGATCTGGGTTATGCCTTCGCCAGCGCGGATATTTTCTGCTTCACCGGCCCCAACGAAACATTCGGCCAGGTGGTGCAGGAAGCAATGGCTTCCGGCCTGCCATCGGTGGTTATCAATCAGGGCGGCGTCGGCGATCTGGTGATCGAAGGTGAAACTGGTTACACTTGCCCGGATGACCCGCACGCGTTTGCCCAGGCCGTCGAAACCCTGCGCGATAACCCGGCCCTGCGTGAGCAAATGGCGTTCAAGGCCCGACAGATTGCGCTACAGCGCCCCTGGGAAAATATCATGGCCCAACTGGAAGGCCACTACCAGGAGGCTGTGCAGTTGAATGAACGGCTGCTGCGGCTTTACCCACCACCGGAAAACCCCTTGCAACTACCTTTTCCGGGCCTGTTTCACCGAGGATAACTGACTTATGGTGCATGATCCCAAGACGCTGGCGCTGATCGCCCATGACGGCAAAAAAGCCGATATGCTGGGCTTTGTCCTGACTCATCAGGAGGTACTTAAAAATTACGAACTGGTGGCGACCAATACCACCGGCAAATTGTTGAACGACCAGACCAGCCTCAAGGTTATTCAGATGTTGTCCGGCCCGCTGGGCGGTGATGCGCAGATCGCGGCGATGGTGGCGGAAGGCAAGATCGAGGCGGTCTTTTTCTTTGTCGACCCGCTGGGCAAGCACCCGCACGACCCGGATATTCAGACTCTGCTGCGCATCTGCAACGTGCATGATGTGCCCCTGGCGACCAACGCTGCCACCGCCACCTACATCATTTCCGAAAAAGCGCTCTGATCCGTCTCAGGGGTACCGATGATCACGCTGGATGAAGCGCACGAAATTGCACAGGCATGGATAAACGCCTGGAACACGCGTGATCTGGATGCCATCATGGCCCATTATGCAGAGGATATTGTCTTCTGGTCACCGTTGATCGTCAAACGGCTGGGCCTCGAAAGCGGCACCATTCAGGACAAAGCCCAGCTGCGCCGCTATTTTGCACAGGGGCTTGAAACCGCCCCGGATCTGCACTTCACGCTGCTGAAGGTTTTTCACGGCATCGACAGCATTGTCATCCATTACCGCCGGCAGAATGGTACCGAAGCAGCCGAACTGATGGTGCTGGATACGGCGAGTCATCTCGTCATCATGGCGCGTGTGCATTATCACCCGCCGCTTTAAGGAATAAATTAACTTCATTCACAGAAAGTTTTGCTTATGTCTACGCAGCAGCCCAACTTCCTCATTATCATGTCGGACGAACACGCGCCGATGTACAGCAGCATTCACGGGCACCCGCTGGTGCAGACACCCCAGATGGAACGGCTGGCCGCGATGGGTACGACCTTCGATGTAGCCTACTGCAATTCGCCGCTGTGTATGCCGTCGCGCATGTCCTTCATGACCGGGCGCTATATCCACCATACCGGCAGTTGGGACAACGCCGCCCCGCTGGAATCCGACACCGTCACATGGGCGCATCTGCTGCGTTCGACGGGGTATGATGTGGCGATTTCCGGCAAGCAGCATTTTTGTGGGCCGGATCAACTACATGGGTTCCAAACCCAGCTTGCCCGCGACCTGCACGCCGAACGGGCACACCCCATCTTCAGTTGGGATGATGGCATCCGCACCGCGCCGCGTCCCTGGCAGGGGATTGACGAGGCTGGACCCGGCACAACCGAAGAAATCGAAGTGGATGATCTGGTGCAAGCCCGCGCGCTGGAATATCTGCACGACCCGGCCCGCCAGCAGCGCCCCTGGGCACTGAACGTCGGCTTTATCGCGCCGCATTTCCCGCTGGTCGTGCCGCAGCGTTTCTGGGACCTGTACCCCCTGGACCAGATCGACCTGCCCGACCTGCCGCCGGGGCATCTGGACAACCTGCACCCGGTCTACCAGCGGATGCGCACCATGTTCGGCCTCATCGACTTCCCCGAAGACGGTGTGCGGCGGGCCCGTGCGGGTTATTACGCCCTCATCACCTATCTGGATGAAAAGATCGGCCAGTTGATCGACGCGCTGGAGGCCACCGGCCAGCTCGAAAACACGGTGATTATCCATACCAGCGATCATGGTGAGATGAACGGCGAACACGGCATGTGGCGCAAATCAAACTTCTACGAAGCCGCCTCCCGCATCCCGCTGCAAATCGCGTGGCCCGGTCACCTGCCCACCGGGAAGCGTATCCCGCAGGTGGTCTCGCTGGTTGATCTGGTCGCAACCGTCGTGGATATGGCTGGTGCAGCGCCGGTAACGCCGCTGGATGGCGACAGTCTACTGCCATTACTGAAAGACAAAGCCGACGACTGGAAAGACGAAGCCTTTGCCGAATATCTGGCGCATGGGGTTGACCGACCGATGGCGATGCTGCGAAGCGGGCGTTACAAGCTCAACTACAGTCTGAATGACCCACTGGAACTTTATGACGTGGTGGCCGACCCGAATGAATTCACCAATCTGGCCGAAAACCCGGACTATGCTGATGTGCTTGAGGCATTAAAAACGCGGTTGTTGAGTCACTGGAACCCGGAGGCGATTGACCGGGCTGTGCGCCAGAGCCAGCGTGAACGGCTGTTGATCGAGCGTGCGACGGACAGTGCCTGGCGCGGTCTCAGCCACGCCGTTCCGCCTCCCGAATGGCAAGGGCGACAATCCAGTCCGTAACAGCCGCCTGCACCAGCGAGAACACGAGCAATGCCAGCCCCAGGAAAATGCCAAAAGGCACGGTGGCCCACTGCTCACCAAAAAAGCCGAGGTTGAGAAACGACAGGCCCCAGTCGCCAAACGCGGCAAACCCGCCCAGCAGCGCCCACGCGCCGGCATCACTGGCGATCAGGCTGCCGTTGACAAACTGCGTCGCGGCCAGCACCAATGCGCCGACCACCACGATGCGAAAGATGATGTATAAAATCTGCGCCAGCACCGCATACGTACGCTGCTGGAATACGGAGGCAATCAACAGGCCCATAGCGGCATCAAAGCCCATCGCTGTCAATGGCAGCAGCAGGCTGGCGGTCATCATGAAAGCCAGCAGCAAAGCCGCCACCGGCAAAGCCACATCCGGCACAATGCCGTTGATAATCAGGTCCAGGTAACGCCCCTGAAACGCGGTGAGGTCCAGCAGGATACCGCCGATCAACGCCACCCGAACGATCAATACAACCGCCAGCAAACCACGCAGCCGGTAAAACACTGCCGCCCAACGGGTACGGATCACCATTTCCGCGCCGACTTCTGTGGCCCGCAGGTTGTCCCATGTCTGGCGGCGGCTTTCTTCGGCAATCGTGTTGCCGGTCAGGCCCAGTGCGAGGCCGCTTACCAGAATCTGAACCACCAGCATCGGCCAGAAAACAACATTCAGCATACTCTCGGTCAGGGTCTGGCCCGGCGGCTGTTGCAAGAACCCGGTGCCGATCAGATAGCCACCCCCGGCCAGCAGCAGACCGAGCAGAACAATCCAGAGCGCACGGATATACTGCACCCGTTTTGGCGCGCGTCCGGCAGCACGGGCCAGTTCATAGCGCAACAGCGGGTGTTCCGTGCGTGCCCACAGCGGAAGTTGTCCGGTAAATCGTTGAATCATGGAGATTTGCTTCCAACTAGATCGCCGATGTAAGGCTCCATCTTGCTCAGGGCCGCCTGCCACTCGGGCGGCTCGACAGCGACAGTCAGGTTGTAACGGATGTAATGAATATACACGGCTATTTGATCAGCGTCCACACGAAGCTGTTCGCGCACAGCCTCCGCATAGGCCCCAACCTGCATGTGATAGCGCCGGGCGTGGTCACGGGCGATGGCGTCACTCCCGTGTGCCAGTGAACTCGACTTGTAATCGACAATCACCCACCGGCCATCCGGTTGACGCATCAGCAGGTCAATGACGCCGTGAATAATGCGCTGACCGTTGTTGTAGATAAACGGTAGTTCACGGTAAAGCTCGACTGCCCGGCTTATCCAACCGAAGACCTGGCTGTGCTGGTAATCTTGCAGCAGGTTCCACGCGGCATCAATGGCGGCGTGCTTCTGGGTCGGGTCGACAATGCCCTGCTCCCACGCATAACTTTCGAGCAGATCGCTCAGGCTCTGGTCATCCGCCCCCGGCTGCCACCAGCGCAGGGCTTCGTGCACCATCTCGCCTACCAGCCGGCTAAAACTGCGCGCATATGGAACCGGGCTGATATGCCCCGGCGCGTCCTGCAACACCCCACGCCGGAAGCGCTGCCCAAAGTAATCATCAAACTCGTTCGCGCCCAGGTCCGCCAGTTGGGAGACGGACAGATGCCGAGCCGCAGCAGTCGGGTCAATCTGCAAGGGAGCCAGCAGCGGCGGCGCGGTTGGTGGTTCGCCAGCGATGTCATGCGCTTGCAGCTGGTCCCACACCGTCGGCTGCCACTGCCCGCCGGAATCCAGCACGTTATCATCCGGCATTTCCGCCAGCAGCTGCACACGCACATTTCCCCACGCGCGTTCCACGTCAAAGTGACCCGGTGTACCCAGTTCGTCGCCCAGTTCGCAAGCATCCACCAGCCAGCCCAGCCAGCCCTTGACCGAGAGTGCGCCATCCCGGTTGCGCTTCGCCCAGCCGCTGACCAGCAGATAATCCTGAGCGCGGGTCGCCGCCACATACAGCAGGCGCTTGCGTTCGGCCTCGTCGCGCAACCCGGCAAGCTGCCCGGCCAGACGATAGGCAAAGGGTTTTTCCAGCGTGTCGCTTTCGGCGCTGTAAACTTTACAGGCGAGCCCATATGCCGGATCATGTACCACCGCATTGGCATCGCGGCTGCCGCGCTCCCACGTGCAATCCACCAGCACCACTACGGGGAACTCCAGCCCCTTGCTGGCATGAACCGTCATCAACGTGACCGCACCTGTGTTTTCCAGCAGCGCTTCACCCTCGCGCACCTCGCGCGCACTCAGGTCACTCAGGTAAGCCTCAAATTCGCCGAGGGTGATCTTGCCGCTGCTCTCGGCCTTGGCCAACAGCTTTTCGACGTTGCCCCGGCGGCGCGCGCCATCCGGCAAACCGGTCAGCGTCGCCAGAAAACCGGTCCGGTCCAGCGCCTCGCGTAGCAGCTCGGAAATGGTCACCCGCCCGGCCAGCACCGCCAGTTCAACCAGGCAGTCACGCGCAAAGCGGGTCAGGTCACGCTCCTCAGCAGGCACGACCTCCGGTTGGTTCAATGCATCCCACAGCAACAGACGCTTCCCGGTCTCATCCTGAACCAGCCGCAGCGCCAGCAGCGCATCATCACTGAGGCCAAACAGCGGCGACCGCAGCACACTCGCAACGGACAGATTATCCGCCGGGCGATAAAGCGCCCGCAGCAGGTTGAGCAGGTCCCACACTTCGGGGCGGTCATAATAGCCACGCCCGGCCACCGTCACATAGTCGATTCCCGCCGCTTTGAAGGCTTCCTCATATAACGTGACGCTGCCCATCGACTGGAACAGCAGCGCCATATCGCCGTAACCCACCGGGCGCACCGCACCTGCTTCCCTGTCAAATACCGGCGTTTCGTCGTCCACCATCCGGCGCAGGCGCATGGCGATTTCATAGGCTTCCCAGCGGCGGCCCGCGTCGGCAGAATCCGTTTCGACCAGCACGAACTCCAGTGCGGGTTGATCACCGGGTGCATCAAGCCGGTGCGCGTCCATCGGTTCACCAAGTTCCGTTTCGTAATCAAAAACCGGGCTGGCCGCATCACGTGCCAGTATCTGGTTAAAGATTGCATTGAAGCGGTCAATCAGCGGCTGATGGGTGCGAAACGACCGGGCCAGCGCAATCTCCGCTTTGTCACCACATACCGCCGTGATCTGCTGCCGCACCTGCCCGAACACGCTCACATCCGCACCGCGAAAGGCATAAATGCTCTGCTTCTGGTCGCCCACCACGAACAGACTGCCCGGCTGGTGAAGGTCCGCCAGTGCCTGCACGATAGCCCACTGCGCCCCGTTCGTGTCCTGAAATTCATCAACCAGCAAGTGCCGGAACTCCGCCTGACGATAACGCGCCCGCACACGCTCATCCGTATGCAGCAGCTGTCGCGTCATCCGTTCCAGATCATCGAAATCCAGCAGGCTGTCCTGCCGTTTGGCACTGGCAAACGCCTCCTGCACACGGGCGATCAACTGGCACCACAGCGGCAGCATTTCGGCAGCCATTTCGTCCAGCGCGCCGGGTGGGTCGCCTATGTCGGCCAGCGCGCTTCCCCCAACTGAGCGTATCACCTTGAGACAATCCTTTGCCTCGGCCAGTGCTTCCTTGCCGCCCCATTTGGTTGATGCGCCGACATTCACTTTGATGTCGTCCAGACCGCGCAGGGCTTCCAGACACTGATCGATGGTCGAGGATACATCCAATATGCACGTTACATGCTGTTCGCATAATTCCCAGACAGGCGTCAGCTTGTCTTCCACCGGCCAGGCGAGCTGCGAAGCCATATCCCTCGCCGCCAGGAAATCCACGTTCTGGCGCAGGCGATGGATGCAGGCTGAAGCGGCTGTTTCCCAGGCGCTATGCCACTGCGCCATCAGATCATCCGGCAAGGCGGGCAGATCACGCCCGGCGAAGTCATGCAGCACATCAACGATGGTTTTGCGGTCATATATGCCGAACAGGGTCAGTGCCGGATCATTCGTCTCGACCAGCCGCGCCAGTTCATCATCAATCACGGCATCCAGCAGAATACGCGCGTCCACATCGTCCAGCACACCGAAATCCGGGTCAAGGCGTGCTTCGGCGGCATTGGCGCGCAGAATACTGGTGCACAGACCATGAAACGTATCGATACGGGCGCTTTCCATGCTGGCTAACCGCCCCGACCACACGCGCTGTGCATCCGCGTCGCTGGCCCGGTTCAGCCGTTCTTCCAGCGACTGCCGCACCCGGTCACGCATTTCCTGTGCCGCCTTGCGCGTGAACGTCACCGCCACCAATGCATTCAGCGGCCAATCCGGGTTGGCATCCAGCAGCGCCAGATACCGCTCGACCAGTACCCGCGTCTTGCCAGAACCAGCCCCAGCCACCACAATCAGATTGGAATCGTGGGTCATGATGGCACGCTGCTGCGCGTCGGTCAGGTTCATCCGTCCGCACCTTCCGGTTTGTAGCGGCTGGTTCCCGCTGCCCGGCACAACTGCGAAAACTCGCAGTAATGCACACATTTGCCCCGGTCCAGTTTGCGCGGCTGCACCGTAAAATCGCCCCGGCGTCCCGCTGCGATGGCCTGCCCGATGTGGGTACGAGCTTCTTCCAGTGCTTCCACAGCCTCGGCATCACTCAGGCGCATATCACCGCTGCTGCTGCCATTGCGGATATGCCAGAACAGCCCGCCCTGCAACGGCACAGCCTCGCCGCTTTCCGCCAGAAGCTGCTGGGCGGCGTGAAGATAAACCATCATCTGGAAATTGCGCCCGCCGCGCATCTCATCCACCGGAATTTTGGTGGTGCCACTCTTGTAATCAACAATCCCGAAGCCGTCGTCTGACCGGTCCATGCGGTCAATTTTGCCCTGAACGAGCAATGATTCGGTCTGACCGTCGATCTCCACCGGGATGCTGACCTGAAGCGCACCGTCGAGGCCAAACGGCGCTTCCTGCATCCACGTAAGCCGTGTACCAGCAAGCACCTTCTTCATCGGGCTTTTATCCGAAAAATCGAGGCTGACCAGTGTTTCCAGCCGCCGCAGCAAAATGGCACATTCCTGCTGCCAGAGGGCATCATCGGCAAAGCCAAGTTCACCCGGCGCCGCCTCAAACACCTGCTGCGCGGCACGCCGTAAAATCGCCAGTACGGTATCGAGGTTTTCCGGCACAATCGCCAGCCCCGCACGCCCGGCTTCGGCGTAGGTCGCTTCAAGAATGGCGTGGTTCACTGTGCCCAGCTTGGCCGCATCCAGCCCGTCTTCCGGTTCTTCCAGCGCTTCCAGCCGCAGCAGACGCTTGGCAAAAAAACGATAGCCGCAGATGCCATAATCATTTAACTGCGTGGCGCTCCACACCCGGTGCGGCCCAAGCTGGCGCGCCGCCACCGCAATCAGGTCCGGCTCGTGCAAGCGTCCAGAATAATGATCGTGTCGTGTACGCCGTGACAACCGCCGCAGTTCCATCGCCCGCGCCAGATTCACGCGCCCCCAGGCAGCGGCATGGTTCGCCTGTACCCAGGCATAATAGCCCGGCAGATCATCCGGCATGGTGCTGCGGGTCAGGCAGTCCGCCACCGAGAGCAGCAGTTCGCCCGATGTTGCCGCTTCGGCTGTCCGAGCAACCTGCCCCATACGCATTTCATGCGCAGCAATCATGGCCGACGATTCTTCGATGAGGTTGCTTACCGCGCGCCAGAGATGGCTGGGGGGCCAGGGCGCACCCTCCTGCACCGTCGGGCGAGAGAGCGTTAATGACTCGCTGGCAATACCGATCAGTTGATAAAACAGGCCATCATCCGCAGCGCGTTCGGCCTGAGTTTCCAGCACAATGTTGCGTTCGCGCAGCGCAATACGTTCGCTGTCGAGATAGAGTGTGTTTTCCGGCAGCGGCGCCGGGAAAATGCCTTCGGATAAACCCGGAATCAGAACATGCTTATGCGGCAAACCACGAGCATCCGTCACGGTTGTCACCAGTACACGACCAGACCGCACCGGTCCACGATTGACGTTCGTGTTGTTGACCGCAGTCCACAGCTCCAGCAAAAAGCGTCCCCGGTCCATCTCGCGGCTGGCATCGAGCGCACCGAGCAGCGTCTCGGCGGCCAGTAAACTGCGCAATACCCGCATCAATTCATCCAGCGCCAGAATGTCGCGGTCTGCGATTCGGGTCGCCCCCTGCCGAATGCGCGCCGGAACATTTAATGTGTAACCCGGCGTATTATTTTCTGGTTCATCATCGGGGTCGGCAGTATCGGGTCCGATCAGCCGGTGCAGCCAGCCAATATAGACCGTCAACGGTGCATTCTGCGGTGGGGTCACCTGCCGGAAGAAGGCTTCCAGATGGCTGTACAGATGCGCCACTTCAGCCGCATCAAGCAGCGGCTCCGCAGCGGTATCTTCGTCACCATCACCAGCCACAACTGGCAGGCCAGCGCGCCGCACGGCATCGAGCCAGTTCGCACATCCACCGGTTACGATCAACTGCTGGCTGATCTGTTCCAGTTGGTCAACCTGTGCCTGCCCGATACCCGGCACTTCGAAATAGGCCGAACGCAGCACATCCAGCAGATCGCGCCGGCGAAAATCATTTTCATGCAAGGCCAGCACAGTCAGCAGGCTCATCACCGCCGGGTTCTGATGCAGCGGTTCACCCTGATGCAGCGCCAGCGGAATGCCATAGGCCCGGCCCAGCGCAGCAAAATGCCCGGCATAACGCGGCCAATCGCGCAGGGCAATCAGGATGTCGTCCGGTTGAGCGCCCGCCAGCAGCAAGCGTTTGACACGGCGCATCAATGCTTCGGCTTCCTGTCTCGGCTGTGGGCATTGGAGCAACACAATCCGGTCATTCGCGGGTTGTGGGCTGGCGCTCCGCAAAAATACCTGATCCATCACATGTCGCAGTTCTGCGGGGCGATGCAGCGCCCGAATATCGAGCGACTCCGTAATTTCGGGCGGTGTCACGCTGTAAGTCTGAAGCTGGTGCAAGGCTTCGGTAAAACGCCGGCCAACCGTATCCGTCCGCCCCGGCACATTCGCCAGCGTTATCAACGCATCCCGTGCGCGGTCCGCCACCAGCATCAACAGGCTGGCTTGCAGCGGCGTAAACTGATCATAGCCATCGACCAGCAGCAGATCCACATCCTGTCCTACTGCCTGATGCGCTTCGCCTTGCAGCACATCCAGCGCCAGCCAGCCCTCACCTTCCCGGTCCACCAGTGCATGCTGCCGCAGCGTCTGCTGATAGGCGGAATAAATCAGGGCGATTTCCCGGTCCTTCGCCGTCACCGCCGCCGCTGAAAAATCTTCCGGCGTAATCAGGTTCTGCTTCAACTCATAGATAAACTCGGCCATGATGCGGACAAAGCCCGGTGTCGCGGCGATGGCCTCGAACACCCCCAGCTGCTGCTGGGCGCTCAAATCCGCGAGGATCGCTCGCAGCAAACCATATCGCGCCGCATCATCCAGCATGCGGGGTGGCTGTTGTACGATGTTGAGGAGGCGGTGATAAAGCTGGTAGAAGTTGAAAAACTCAACGTTGAAGAAAATGGTGCGGCCCTGATCGACCAACCGCTGGCGAAAAGCATCTTCCTGCCGCTTGCCAGAAACCAGCACCCATACTCGCGCGAAGGGATGTGCATCAAGCGTGCGCACCAGCCGGGTAATGGCATAACGGGTCTTGCCCGCGCCAACCGGAGCCAGCAGGACTTGCGTGGGCATCAGGCTAGGTCTCGTAAATCAGATTAACAATCCGTCGTGCCAGAGCCGGGTCAATGCGGTCCCGCGCCAGATAATTATCTTGCAGCACCTGCCGCAGTTCATTAAGGTGAGCAGCAGGTACGGTCGGTTCTTTAAGCATGATCTGCGTCAGCGGCGGATTTTTGATGAAGACCACGACGCCATAAACCGGCACTTCCGGTAAATTATGGGATCGCAGATATTCGCGCAGCGCCTTGATATCGACAATATCTTCTTCAGTAGGATTGAGCTTGGCCGGGACCCATTCGCCGCCGCGGTTCTGCTTCAGCCAGTTGCCGCGCTCGTTGGCATACACCCCTTCGAGATCGACAATGCGAAACACCAGCGCGCCCGGCGGCCCTATCATCACGGCGTCGATGTAACCCAGCCCACGGCGGCTGACATTGCGGATAAACCAGAATTCGTTGCCCAGATAGCGGCTGAGATGCTGCCCAACCACGTTGGCGAGGTCGTTATCTGTACGGGTCAGGTAAGCACGCACCGCCAGCCCGACACCAGCAAACGCCACGATCACGCCGCCGATCAACAACAGCGTTCGTACAAAATTGTAAAAACCAAAAACCCGGTTGCCCTCGACAGCCAGCGGGATCGCAATCAGGGCCAGGCCAATGACGGCCATAAATACCCCGCCTGTTACGATCACAAATGCCAGTTGAAGCCACTGCCGCGAACGTCGCGCAAGCGCACCCGATGGGGCGACATTTTCCATAGACGACGTGTCCCCTTAGTCCTTGGTGCCTGCGTTGTTCTCTGCGGCTTTGGCACGTCGGCTGGCAATCGCGGTTTCCAGCACTTTCTGAAGCTCGTTGAACTTTGGCAGCGGTTTATACAGCAGTTTATCGGCGCCAGCCGTCTCAATTATCTGTGCTTCTTCTTCGGTGGTCAGCTTGTAGGCCGTACTGAGGATAATAGCCACGTCACCGAGAATCGGGCTTTTGCGTAAACGTTCGCCAACCTTGGGGCCGCTAACAGAACCCGGCAGCCGAATATCCAGCAGCGCCAGCTCTGGCAGTTCACCCCGAAAACGCCCGTTATCCACGTCGTCGATCCAGGCAACCGCTTCCTCGCCATCCACAAATGCCACGCCCTCGATGCCCCACATCTCGAACATGGCCAGAAGGATCTCATAAATATCCGGTTCGTCTTCGACGACCATCCAGGTAGACAATGCTCACTCCTCGTTCTTTGTTTCTGCAACTAACTTAATTATCATGAAATTGAGTGATCCCGGCAAAATGGCGAAGTCATATCAGATTTCTAACAAAACCTGCCTGCCTGTTTCAATATTCTAATGCGAATTCTATCTTATGCGCAAACACTGTGCCAATAAAGAACAGGAAGTGAAAATCTCGTTAGAACCCGTAAACTTATGCGTCGAGCAAGTGGACCATGCGTATACTGAATATAGAAACCCTGTCACGTTTCATAGAGGTAAACCGTCATGCCATCCACGTGGATTGTTGCTGAAGATGACGAAGACATTCGTAATCTGATCGCTGTTTTATTTCAGTCCTGGGGATATCAGGCCCTCACGTTTGAAAGTGGCGCACGGGTATGGGAATGGCTGGATACGGTCGAGACCGGCGAGTACGGTGGGCCGCTGCCTGAATTTGCGTTGCTGGATATTCGGATGCCAGGCAAACGGGGCAATGAGGTGGCAGAGCGGATACGAACGGTCGAGGCGATGCAGCACATGCCCATTGTCCTGATGACCGCATTTGCGCTGAACGCCGATCAAAAAGATAATATGCTGAGTAATGGGGTCGATCAGATTATCAACAAACCCCTGCCGGATTTTGACAAACTGCATCAGATCTTGCATGATGTCATTCACAATAAGCTGAACTAGATTAGGACACGGGCTTGAGCGCCAAACCTCCGCAATCCGACCCGCAGGAACTCCAGGGTATTCTTTCGAGGGTGAATAACCTCGGCACAGCGACTGAACGCATGTTCAGCCGTCTGTATACCTCGTTCAACCGGCGGTCACGGCTGCAAAGTGAAATCGAGAAAAACCGGGCCCTCCAGCGCCGCCACAAACAGGTGGTGCACATCGCCCGCAAACGCGAAGCCGAAACAGAACGGCTGCATGGTATCCTCGCCAGCATTGATGAAGGCATCATCATGCAGGATACCGAGGGCCGCATCGTGCTGATTAATCAGGCGGCACGCAACCTGCTCGGCAGCCAGCGCAATTTCTGGGAAAGTGAACTGGGCACGCTCTTTGATGCCTACCGCGATGTCACCGCGCTCGATACGGAACTGACCCCACTCGGCGAACCAACCCGCATTCAGGTGAACAACCGCATTCTGGGGGCACAGGTCGCCGCCGTCGGTGGCAAAGATAACAACCGCCTGGGCACCATGATCGTCCTGCGCGACATGACGCGCGACGCGCTGTCCGAACGGTTGAAAGATCAGTTTATCACCGCCATCTCGCACGAACTGCGCACGCCGATGGCCGTCATCAAGGGCATGAGCGAAGTGGTGCTGGGCCAGCCGGAAGGCACCCCCGCCAACCGCCGTTTCCTCGAAGCCATTGGCCGCAACGTCGACATTCTGGATCGCATGATCGTCGAGCTGCTCGATATTTCGGAGATGAGCGCTGATGCGTTCAGCATCCGGCAGGATCATCTGAACGTCGAAGACCTGCTGTGGAACATCGTCAATGGCATGTCGCCCGAAATTATCCGCGCCCAGCTGGACGTCGGCATCATGGTGCGCAACGCCAAAAGCCTGTACATCACGGGCGATGACCAGCGGTTACGTTGGGCCATCGGTCATATCCTGCAAAACAGCATCCGTTATACAGAATCAGGCGGCCACATTCTGGTCACGGCCCAGCGTGAGGAAGACTCGCGCATTGGCATTCAGGTAGTGGATACCGGGGTTGGTATTTCAGAGCGTGACCTGCCGCATGTCTTCGAACGCTTCTATCGTGGCGAACCGCGTACACGGGCTGGCAAACTGCTCGATCCACGCGGCTTGGGTCAGGGACTTTTTATCGCACGCAAAGTCGCCGAAGCGCATAACGGCTACCTGACTGTCCGCACGACCCCCAATGTCGGCAGTGTCTTCACGATGGTGATCCCCGGCGCATAATTTGCGCCATTGCCCAACGAATCGTTACAATCCTGCGTGCTTGCCGAAGGGAGAAATTTCGTGAGCGCACAGGGAGCATTCACCTTTGTACTGCATGGGCACCTGCCCTATTTGCGTCTGTCCGGGCCTTACGGCGAAGTCACAACCTACGAAGTCCTGAGCGAAACGTACATCCCGCTGCTGCAAATCTTGTACGATCAGAAAGAGGCAGGAGTCGAATATTCGCTGACACTCAGCCTGACTCCGCTGGTGGTCGAGCAGTTGATTGATGAAAGCGATATTGAGAATTTCGGCCACTACCTCGACGAGAAAATTGCGGCGGCTCAAGAGGATGCGGTGCTGTACAGTGCCAGCGAACACCCGCATATGCATTATCTGGCAGACTGGTATGTTAACTGGTACGAGCAGATCAAGTCGGCCTTTATCCACCGCTTCGGGCGCGATATTGTCGGCGCTTTCCGCCGCTTGCAGGATGAAGGCTATCTGGAAATTATCACCAGCGCTGCCACCCACGCCTACCTGCCGCTGCTGGGCCGTGACAGTTCGGTGCGGGCACAGCTGAAAACAGCCGTCCGCAGTTATGAACGGGCTTTTGGGCGCCGCCCTACCGGAATCTGGCTGCCGACCTGCGGCTACCGCCCTGGCATCGAAACGTTTCTGGCAGAGGAAGGCTTCAAAGTCTTTTTCTCCGAACCGCACATGCTGACCGGCGGTGCGCCGATTGGTGTTTCTGCGGGCGATGTGTTTGGGCCATACAACGCGATCAAGCAGCTGTATGCCCTGCCGCCTTTCCACGTCAACCCATCGACACAGGCCACCACCTTCCAACCCTATCGTGTGGCTGACTCCGATGTGGCGGTTATTGGTCGGGATGATCGCAGCAGTATGCAGGTGTGGGGGGTGCGCATGGGCTACCCCGGCGATGTGGATTACCGCGAATTCAACCGCATTTCCGGCACTAGCGGCCTCAATTACTGGCGCGTGACCGGCGAAAAAATCGACCCGCACGACAAAGACCTGTACCATCCGGACTGGGCCACCTACAAGGTTGACCAGCACGCCGAGCATTTCGCCCATCTGATCGGCGACATGATCCGCAGTTACAACCGTAACACTGGCGAGCATGGCCTGATCGCCACCGTGCTGGACATGCGGCTGCTGGGCCACTGGTGGTTCGAGGGCAGTCGCTGGCTGGGGTATGTACTGCGTCACCTGGCCAACACGCCCGAAATCGAACTGACCACCGGCAGTCAATATGTCAGTGACCATCCACCGCAGTCCAGTATCCCGCTGGCGGAAGGCTCGTGGGGGATGGGCGGCAAGCATTTTATCTGGGATAACCCGGAAACCCGCTGGTTATGGGAACCAATTCATGCTGCCGAAGCACGCATGGAAACACTGGCGAACCAGAATCCTTCGCCCGATGAGGACACCCGTGCGGTGCTGAACCAGGCTGCGCGCGAACTGCTTCTGATGCAAAGCAGCGACTGGGCCGTCAACATCATTTCCCGCCGGGAACGCCGTTACGCTATTCAACAATTCTATCGACATCAGGAGCGCTTTGACCGGCTGGCTGCCAGCATCGAAGCTGGAGAGCCGGACCGCACACTGGCCGACGCATTCTGGGCCGTGGATCGCATTTTTTCGGATATAGATTATCGAGTATTTGCAGATTCTTAAAAAGAGTGCGTTACATTAACCAGTGAGAAGGGGTCTATAGGGGTCTATAAGGAGCAGCGGCAGCACCATGAACATTTTTTTCGTCAGCGCAGAAGCAGATCCATTTGCCAAAACCGGCGGGCTGGCAGATGTCGTTGGCTCGCTGCCCAAGGCACTGCGGCAGCAAGGCCTCGATGCGCGTGTGATTATGCCGCTGTACGGTTTTCTGGATTATCATCGCTATAATCTCAGTCACCTGTTCAGCTTTCAGTTCCCGCGAACCGTCGGCAACGCCGATGTCCATGTGCATACCACCATACACGATGGAGTGCCGATCTATTTTGTGCAGTCCTGGCCCAGCTTTGGCATCGAAGGCGAAGTTTATGGTGGTTGGGACTGGGACACCCCGCGCTTTATCTTCTTCAGTCAGGTTGCCATGGCGGTTGCGTGGGAACTAAAGGTCCGTACCGGCTGGTTCCCGGATATTTTCCACGCCCACGACTGGCACACCGGCCTGCTGCCTTTCCTGATCGACATCAGCCGGGGCGACCCGAACTGGGCCAATGTCGGCACCATGATGACCATCCACAACATCGCCTATCAAGGTGATTATGCCGGCGGCTGGATGTACGAGCTTGGCATTCCGGGGCGGCATCAACCAGACCTCGTTTACCAGAACAAGAGCGACAATCTGCTGGGTATTGGGCTGGCCTATGCCGACCTGATTACGACGGTCAGTCCCAGTTACGCCGTCGAGATTCAATATCCGCACATGGGTTACGGCCTCGACGGGCTGATCCGCACCCGCGTAAGCGATCTATGCGGTATCCTCAACGGCATTGATACCGAGCAGTTCGACCCGGCCACGGACCCCCGCATCGTCGCCCATTATGACGCCAACACCTTCGCCGAGCAGCGCGGCGATAACAAGCGAGAACTGCAAGCCAATGTCCATCTGCCTATCCGTAAGGATGTGCCGATCATCGGATTGGTCAGCCGGTTGGAGTGGCAAAAAGGCATCGACCTGGTTGTCCCGGCCCTGCGCCGGTTACTGGCGGACGAAGATGTGCAGTTTGTGGGGTTGGGGTCTGGTAGTGCACACTATAACTACGAGATGTCGCAGCTGGCTGACGAATTCGAGTGGCGCGCCCGGATGCACATTGGTTACAACGCCGAGATGGCACAGCGCATCTATGCCGGTTGTGACCTGTTTCTGATGCCCAGCTACTTCGAGCCATGCGGCATTGGTCAGATGCTGGCCATGCGCTATGGTGCGCTGCCGCTGGTACGCGAAACCGGCGGGCTGGCCGATACCGTCACCAATTACGACAACGGTCCGGCGGATGTCGGCACCGGCTTCGTCTTCAACTGGACCGAAACCGATGCGCTGTACAACACGCTGCGCTGGGCACTGGATACGTATCGTAATCGGAAAGATGCGTGGCAGCGGATGCAGGAACGCGCCATGCGCACCGATTTCAGTTGGGCCAATAGTGCCCGGCAGTATATCAATCTATATCAAACGCTTATCGATAGAAGGGGGAATGCCTCTTGAAGATCAAAGCTGTAATTCTCGCAGGTGGCGAAGGCACCCGGCTGGCCGTGCTGACAGCCAAACGGGCCAAGCCCGCCGTACCGTTTGCTGGTAAATACCGGATTATTGATTTTACCCTCAGCAATTGTGTCAACTCGAATATTTTTGATGTGCTGATCCTCACGCAGTATCGTCCGCACAGCCTGAATGACCATATCGGACGCGGTCGCCCCTGGGACCTCGACCGTTCGTTTACCGGTGGCGTGCAAATCCTCCAGCCCTACAAAGGTCGTTACGATACGGACTGGTATGCAGGCACGGCAGATGCGGTGGCGCAGAATATCAACTTCGTGCGCCGGGGTCGGCCCGACTACGTCATCATCCTTTCCGGCGATCATATCTACGAGATGGACTACGACGTCATGTTGCAGTTCCACCGTGAGAAAAATGCCGATGTTACGCTTGCGACCATCCGCGTGCCGATGGATGAAGGCAGCCGCTATGGGATCGTCGATGTCGATGATGACTACGCGATACGGGAATTTGTCGAAAAACCGGCCAATCCGCCGGGGAACCTCGCCAGTATGGGCGTGTACATCTTCAATTACGGTGTGCTGGAACGCATGCTGGACGAAGATACCCAGCTCAAGGGGTCGGCGCATGATTTCGGCAAAGACATCCTGCCGCGTATGATCATCGAAAATATGCGGGTGTTTGCCTACCCGTATGGTGGCTACTGGATTGATGTCGGTACAATCGACGCCTACTGGGAAGCCCACATGGACCTGCTGCAATCGCCGCCCTCGCTCAACCTGAATGACCGCACATGGGTTATTCACACCCGCAGTGAGGAACGGCCTCCTGTTCATATCCATGCCGGGGCGGAAGTGCGCGATAGCCTGATCACGGATGGCTCTATCATTGCCGAAGGTGCTATCGTCGAACGTTCGGTGCTGTCGCCGGGGGTTTATGTCGGGCCAAATGCGGTGGTCCGCGAGTCTATCCTGCTGACTGATACCTATGTCGAGGCAGGCGCGGTCGTAGAACGTGCAGTCATCGACAAAATTGCCGTTATTGGTCATAACGCGCGCGTCGGGGGTGTGAAGGATGTGGGTGATCTGGGCATTACCTGCATCGGCAAGAATACGCATATCCCGGCTGGCTATACCGTAGGCCGTTCCGTCATTCTGGGAACCGACCTGCGTCTCGAAGATTTCGGTGAGTTCAGCAAAGACCGAGTCGTGCCCAATCACACACACATTGGATACACGCCCAAAAAATAATTGATCAAAGGAGCGGGATGTGTCGAACATCGAACGCGACTCAATCTGTGTCTACGGACATTTCAGTCAACCGCCGCGCGGCAACCCCCTCACCGGAGAAATCGGTCAGGAGCCATCGGCAGCACCCTTCGCAAACTGGAACGACCGGATCAGTGATAGTTGTTATCGGCCTAACGCCGAAGAAGAGAATTTCAAGCGTATCAGTTTCAGTTTTGGGGAGTACCTGCTGGCCTGGCTGGAAGCCCAGCGGCCCCAGGTCTACCAGACCATCATTGCCAGCGATGCCCCGGAGGGCGAAAACCCAACACGTGGCAACGCACTGGCAACCGCTTACCACCACACCATCCTGCCGCTTGCCCGGCGGCGGGACAAACGTACGCAGATCCTCTGGGGTATAGCGGCGTTTGAGCATCGTTTTGGCCGCAAACCGCTTGGTTTCTGGCTGCCGGAAATGGCCGTCGATACCGAGACGCTGGCGCTGCTGGCCGATGCGGGCATTCAATATACCCTGCTGGCCGAACAACAGATTCGTCAGCTGCCGATCAACGGCGGTGCTGGCCCCTATCAGGTCAAGCTGACTGGTGGCCGCAGCATCGCTGTTTTTGTTCGGAATGATCATCTTTCAAGTGAAATATCTTTTAACATCCATAATCTGGGTGGAGCCGGTCACTGGTCGCGCAATGTGTTAGGCCCGGCGCGCAAGGCCAGTGGTCCGCTGCTGCTGCTGGCCACGGAGGGCGAAACTTTTGGTCATCACCGGGTTGGCGAAGACCAGTTCCTGCGCTGGCTGATCAGCCATGAAGCGCCGGCTGTCGGCTTCGCCGTGACCAACCTCGACAATTATTTTGTTGAAAGTTCGTCCGAGCAAAAAGTCCAGATCAACGAACCGAGCAGCTGGAGCGACCAGCGCGGGCTGGCAAACTGGGCGACCGGCCAGGCCAATGATGGCAAGGATACCACCTGGAAAGGTGCGCTGCGCCGGGCGCTGGATAATGTCGCCAGCGAGATTGACCGCGCCTATGAGGACCTTGCGCGCTCGCTTAAGGTTGACCCGTGGGACCTGCGCGATCAATATGCCCCTGTGCTGCTGGGCGCTATGGAAGCCGATGCGTTTATCGCACAACAGGCCCCGGACGCCGATGAGAAAACAGCCAAACAACTGGGCATGTTCCTGGCAGCTCAGGAACTGGCACAGCGGATGTACACCAGTTATACATTTACCAACGATTCGCTGGATAGCAGCCAGCCGCGTTATGCCATAGCCTGCGCCGCCGCCGCCCTGTCACTGGCACAGCAGGCAACCGGCCTCGACATCGCCGAGCGGTTCGCGCCGGACCTGGCCGTGGTTACATCCACCAACAGCAATGTCGGCGGTACGGAAATTTTGCGTCAGGTCGTGGAAGAATTCGACCTCAAACTGGCCGAATAAGTGGTAAAAATACGAAAGAAGCCCCGGTTACACAAAGGCCGGGGCCTTCACCTTACAGGCTGATGACCGAGTTTTCGCCAAAGTAGGGGTTCGGGGTGTAGGTGTCAGCTTCTTCTTCATTGATCCAGTCGTTGCCATTCAACAGGTAGCGAAACTGATAAGCATTGCCCTGCTCCAGTTCCAGAACCACCTTGAATCGCCCGTCCTTCAACTGTTCCATGGCAGTTGGCTCCCAACCATTAAAATCGCCAACCACCTCAACTTTTTCCGCACCTGTTTCGGCAGGCAATGAAAAGGTGACTTTGCATACAGGGCGGCTCTTCAGATATTGCTTCTTAATCATCGCGATTTCTCCCACATCCTTGCAGCTTCGGAAAATGCTCTTACGAGCCTGGAAGAAAATATTTCCAAAGACCTGCTCTATGTCACCACAACCGAATTATCACCGCTGAAAGGATTGGGCACGTATTTATCCGCTTCCCAGTCGTTATGCCATTCGCTGCCATCGACCAGATAGCGAAACTGATATTCGTTGCCAGTTTCAAGCTCTAGCTCTACAGAAAATCGCCCATCTTTGAGCTGCTTCATGGGCGTTGCCTGCTCGTCCCACTGGTTAAAATCGCCTACCAGATGCACTGTTTCGGCTTTTAAGGCAGCTGGCAGAGAAAATGTCACTTTACATACAGGGCGGCTCTTGAGGAACCGTTTTTTCAACATAGAGTTGCTCCTGCTGAAGCACTGTCACGGCTACATTGTAACAGAAGCTTCCTTACAATAAAAATGTCAACATCTCTATTTTAATTCGTTGTCATGTTGCCTGTTGCCAATTTCAGCCGAGTCAGGCTATGATGGCGTGGTAACGGTTCCAAGAACCGCACCTGTCATCCGCAGCAATCATTATACAGGAGACAACATGATCAAACCGGTAGCAACGATTAATGTTGTTCCAAATCTGCCCGACCCCCTCATCCGACTTAAAGAAATTGCCTACAATCTACGCTGGGCCTGGCACGAAGAAACCATCGCCTTGTTTCGGCGGCTTGATCCTGACCTGTGGCGGGCAACCGAACACAACCCGGTCTGGATGCTTGGGCTGGTCAGCCAGGAACGATTGAAAAGTGCCGCAGAAGACCCGGCATTTCTGGCCCATTTACAGCGGGTTTGCGATTCGTTCGACGAATACATGAAGGCCGAAAACACCTGGTTCAAGAAAGAATTCGACATCGCGACTGATAAGCCGATGATCGCCTATTTCTCGATGGAGTTTGGCCTGGCCGAAGCCCTGCAAAATTATTCCGGTGGCCTGGGGGTGCTCAGCGGGGACCATCTCAAAAGCGCCAGCGACCTCGGCCTGCCGCTGGTTGGCGTGGGTCTGCTCTATCAGGAAGGCTATTTCCATCAGTATCTGAATGCGGATGGCTACCAGCAGGAATCCTACCCGATCAACGATTATTCCAACCTGCCAGTATCGCTCCAGCTGGATAAAAGTGGCAAGCCCATTATCATCAGCGTGCCGATGCCCGGACGTGAATTATACGCCGTCATCCGCAAGGTACAGGTTGGCCGCATCCCCCTTTATCTGCTGGATACCAATATCGACGAAAACAAGCTGGCCGAAGACCGCAACCTGACCGACCGTTTGTATGGTGGGGACCGCCGCACGCGCATCCGTCAGGAAATCCTGATGGGCATTGGTGGTATCCGCGCGCTGGAAGCCCTGGGTCTGCGCCCGACCGTGTGCCACATGAACGAAGGCCACTCGGCGTTTCTGGCGCTGGAACGTATCCGCCAGCTCATGGAAGAGCAGAAGGTATCTTTCCACGAAGCGCTCGAAATCGGCAAGGCCAGCACCCTTTTCACGACCCATACGCCTGTGCCCGCCGGCCTGGAACGCTTTGGCTTTGACCTGATTGACGAGCATTTCACGGACTATTATCAGAAACTGGGGCTGACACGGGACGAGTTCCTGAACCTCGGTCGCGAAAATATGGGCGATTACGAATTATTCTCCATGCCCGTGCTGGCGATCAACCTGTCGGCAGCGGTCAACGGCGTTGCCCAGTTACATGGTGTCGTGTCACGCAGCATGTGGCGTTGGATGTACCCGAATGTACCGGAGGACGAAGTACCGATTGGCTCCATCACAAACGGTATTCATGTCCAAACCTGGATCAGCCAGGAGATGAGCACTCTGCTGGATCGCTACCTGGACCCATCATGGCGCGAAGAAGAATATCGCCCCGAAATCTGGAGCGCCGTCGATGACATCCCCGATGAAGAATTATGGCGTACCCACCAGCGCCGCCGGGAGCGCCTCGTTGCCTTCACCCGCGGCCGTTTGCGGGCACAGCTCGAAAACCGGGGCCTCCCCCGCCGCGAGGTCGAAGCCGCTGCCCAGGCGCTCAACCCGGAAGCCTTGACGATTGGCTTTGCCCGGCGTTTCGCCACGTACAAGCGTGCCACCCTGCTTTTCCGTGATGTCGAACGGCTGAAAGCCATTCTGAATAATCCAGATTGTCCGGTTCAGATCATCTTTGCCGGCAAGGCTCACCCGCACGATACGGGCGGCAAGGAACTGATCCGCGAGATTATCCACATGGCCCGCGACGAAGAACTGCGCGACAAGATTGTGTTTCTGGAAAATTATGACATGAACGTTGCCCGCTATCTGGTTCAGGGTGTGGACGTGTGGCTGAACAACCCGCGCCGCCCCAAGGAAGCCAGCGGGACCAGCGGTATGAAAGTCATCTATAACGGCGGCCTCAATTGCAGCATTCTGGATGGCTGGTGGGCCGAAGGTTATGACCCGCAGGTTGGCTGGGCGATCGGCAATGGCGAGGAATACCCGGAGCATGAAGCCGAACATCAGGATTACGTCGAAAGCGAGGCGCTGTACAACGTCCTTGAGAAGGACATTATCCCGCTATTTTACCAGCGCAGCCGCGATGGGCTCCCGCGCGAGTGGATTGGTAAAGTGAAAAACTCCATGCGCGGCCTGTCCGCTTTCTTCAGCACACACCGCATGGTCCAGCAGTATACAGAGCGTTACTACGCGCCCTGTTACGAACGCACGCTGGAAATGATCGAAAGCAACATGGCACGGGGCAAAGCCTTCAGCGCCTGGCGCAAGCGTATCCAGCAGGTTTGGCCGCAGGTGCGCATCGAAGACGTCAAAATTTCTGACGAACAGGTGATGGTGGGCAAAGAGTTCACCATCGAGGCGACGGTCTTTCTGGATCAACTGACGCCGGATGATGTACGGGTGCAGTTGTACTCCGGCCAGCTCAACGCGACGCATGAGATTGGCGAGGAAGGCGGGATTGCCATCGACATGCAGCCCGCTGGCAAATCCGGCAGTGGCTACAAGTTCACGGTCAAGTATGTGTATCATACCAGCGGCGAGCGCGGTTTATCGGTGCGCGTGCTGCCAGACCACGAGCTGCTACCCACTTCAATCCAGCCCGGTTTGATTACCTGGGCACATCTCTAAACAGGTGCATACGACAAGGCCGGGGCACAATCCCGGTCTTGTTCCTTAAAAGGTATTGGCCTGAGATCGTGGATTACAAACCGAAACCAGAGCCTTACGCTAAAAATCAAAAGGTTGTGGTATGCTCAATTCCAAGATAAGTGCCCACGGGGCATAATGAAAGCAAATTCAGGCAAGCAAAATTATAAATTCTGAACTACAATGCCTTTACGAAATTCATCAATTGCGTTTATAGTATCTGTGACACACAAATAAACTGGTAGATTTCTTTTTCAACCATATGCTATGATGAAAAATATGGTACGAATCAGCAGAGATTTGGCTGGCTGCACAGAGCAAAAATTGATTGAATCCTGGTTGCACCACGCAAAGAAATAGTGGTAAACTTGAAGTTGCGATAAGAACACATTGCAATCTTAATGTTTAAACGAATTAAACAGGTAGTTCAGCTATGCCTGGCACCAACTATGAGACATCACGCCCCTGGAGGTCTGCATGAAGAAACAAATCCTGGTCGTGGACGATGAGATCGGCGCACTGACCTTAATAGGGATCATGCTGGAACGCGGCGGCTTCAGCGTGTTAAAGGCCAAAGACGCCAAGACAGCGCTCACGGTACTCGACCAGAATCAACCCGATCTGATCATCCTGGACGTGATGATGCCGGGTATGAACGGTATTGATCTGTGTAAGGTGATTCGGGAGCGTGACGACATCGGAACTATTCCGGTGCTCATTCTGTCCGCACGCGGCGATGCCGAAAGCATCATGCGGGGTATCGAGGCTGGCGCCAACGATTACCTGCCCAAGCCGATTCTACATCATGACCTCGTCGCCAAGGTCCGCCTGATGCTGGGCGAAAACGGCGCCGAGGCCTGACCGAGACAACCCATCAGGGTTCGCCATAGAGTGCCCGGTAGATATTGTAGAAGCCGTAGATTAGCTGAACGTAGCTCCGCGTCGAATCGATGGTAATGGTGGTCATGAACAAATCAGGATCACCCCCCGATAACCGCAACCAATCCAGAGCACGTCCCGGTCCCGCATTATAGCCAGCAAGCGCAGCCGGGACATTGTTCTCAAACCGGTCTAACTGCTCATCCAGATAATAAGCGCCAAAGGTGATGCCTGCATAGGGCCGGAACAAGTCGCTGTGCTTGTAGTTCGGCCATTGCAGCTGATTGGCGATATATTCCGCTGTACCGGGTATCACCTGGGTCAGGCCCTTTTCCCCCGCGGCAGCAGTCGCATACGTATCAAACAGACTTTCCAGACGGATCAACGAAAACATCAGCAGCGGATCGAATTCACGTTCCTGCGCCACCCGCATCACCACATCCAGGTAATAGATGGGATACCGCAGCCGCGCGATGTATGACGGCACTTCCAGCGTGCCCTGCTGGGCCAGCGTAATCAGGTTTGCCGCGCCAATAATTGAAAAACGATAGGCCGCCAGACTGCGCAGATCAATGGCAAGCTGATAGGACGACAACGCATCGGACCGGTAGGCGTCGAGCAAGGCGGTAAACTCGGCTTCAGCTTCCTCAAACGCCCCCACAGCCCACAGCTCTCGCCCTCGAATCAGACGCGGGTCTGCCTGCAATGCAGCCGACAAAGGCCACAGAGCGCCCTCCTGCTCGATGCCAAATGTCTGCCGCAGCCAGTCTTCTGCGGTCGCCAGTTCGGTCGCTTCGTCAAACTGAAAGCGATAGCTGGCAGGGGGTTCAAAGGGAGCGCGATTTTCAACCAGGTCCTGTGCGCGAGCGCTGTAATAACCATCCGGCGCGGCTTCAATCGCCAGCCGCAGCACTTCCTGCGCCCGGGCGTCATCACCCTGCTGAAGCGCCAGCCGACCCACCCACAGATACGCTTCGGCCTGCACAGCACCGGTAGAAGTCGCCGCCAGCCGCGAGAACAACTGCTCTGCGCGCGGTATTTCGTTCAGGTTATACGCCGCCGACGCCGCCAGAAACAAACCGCTGCGTGCCTGATCGGTATCCGGGTATTCGTTTGCCAGCCGTTCAAAAACCTGCCGCGACTCGGTCGGGCTGTCGTTTGTGCCATACAGATAACCGGCGCGCCACAACGCCTCGGCAGCCGTTTCTGCCAGATAGCCATAGTTGTCCGCAATAAACAGGTAGCGCTCGATCGCCGCCGGGATGTCGCCCAGCAGAAACCGGGTGCGCCCCTGTTCCAGCAGCGCCTCACCAAACTGCGGGTCCTGCGGGTACTGGTCAATAATCGTCTGGAAGGCCGTGACCGCTGCGTCCGAATTGCCAATCTCACGATAGGCCCGGCCCAGCATCAGGTGCAGTTCTGCCGGAATGGCATCCAGTTGGTACTCGGTCGAATGTGTATTGAGGGCTTCGATGGCACGCTCATAATCGCCATACAGAAACGCGACCCGGCCAATCGCCAGATTGCTGAGTTCGGCCTCATTTGCCAGCAGCACCTGCATCGCTTCATAGGCTGATGCGGTAGCAGGATACTCGTCGAAGACCGTCTGCATCCGTGCCAGCCCATTTTCCAGATCGCCGCTGTCCAGCAGCGTCTGCGCTGCAGCCAGTTGCATCGAGGCGCGGTAAGGGTCATTTTCCGCGGTTTCCAGAATGGCATCGTACTGCGCAATGGCATCCGCCGGACGCGACGCGGTGCGATACACCTGTGCCACTTTCTCTCGCAGGGCCAGCAGCGGCACCTGGGTCCGGTTCGCCGCGACGGCGCTGGCGTAACTGGCAAACGATTCTTCAGTCTGCCCCAGTGCCAGCTGTGCATCGGCGATTCGTTCGTGGACGTAACTGTCGATCAGGCCGGGACGCATCGTCAGGTACTGCTGAAAATCGGCAATGGCGGCGCTCCATTCCGACAAACCGAGATAAGCATCGCCACGCAGGAAAAAAGCCTGTGCCCGGTTCGGGTCCTGGGGGAACTGGTCAATTAGCGTCGTCAGCGAGCTTACCGCATTGCTGAACAACCCTTCACGCAGCGCGGCCTGCCCCAACCGGAAAGCCGCCGGGGCCGCAAACTGCGGCGGCGCATCCTGATTCAACACCGTCTGATAGGTGCTGACGGCGTTCTCGTAATAGCCATTCAGCAGGAAATTATCCCCGGTTTGCAGCACCAGCGCCGGGTCAATCGTTGGCGTGGGGGGCGGCGGTGGTGTCTCTGTCGGGGCAGGTTCGGGGGTGAAAGTCGGCGTTACATCCGGTGTCGCTGTCACAATGATCGTCTGCTGCTGATTGAGGTTGCAGGCAGCCAGGATGGTCAGCAGCAAAACAGCTATCAACAGGCGAGAAAAGCGGTTGGGCGCGGAACGCGTTGTCGTATTGTCCATCATGCCGGGCATTGTATCATGTCCGTGCGGCGGGGTATATGATGTTAAACCAACGCTAACCCGACGGCGGTTCCAGTTCCCCGGCCAGCCACGGCATCCCATAACCAATCACCAGATGCCCCGCTTCGGCCAGCGCACGGCCCAGATCATCCGTGTTGCTGAAGGTCCACCAGTGATCGGCGGATGGCAAAATGTCGACGTGGAAATCATCCACAACGAGGGCGCTCAGGGTCCGCTGCCGGTAGTCCGGATGCGTGCTGGCCGCGTAGGGTGTGGGCTTGTCCGTGCGGATCAGATGGACCCGAAAGCGGGACGGCATGCGCGCGACCCACTCGTTTTCGGTATAGGCCAGCAGTTGAAATTCAATGAACCCGCGCAACTCGCCGGAGAGCGGTTTACCAAAGCGGAAGCGCCCCCCTGCCCACTGGACCGGGTTTTCATCAAGCGTATAACCGGCGGCTTCGAAGGCCTGCCCCATTACGGTCAGCAAGATCATGCGGAAGTAATCCGCTGTGGACTGGCGTTCCGGGTTCATGCCTGCAATATTCCTGTGCCATGCTGCTGTACCATCATAGCCAGCAGACGAGCGGTGTTATAGGCATCATCCACGCCGCGATGGACCTTGCCGCGATATTGCAGGCCAGCCAGTTCCAGCGCTTTCAGCAGGCCGACATACCGCAGCTTGACCGACTTATCCTGCCGCGTGACCATCGCAAACAAGCGCCGCAGGTCGATGTGTTGTGGGCTGAAGGGATAAGACACGCGCAGGGTCGCGCATTGCTCCTCGAACATCTTGCGGTCGTCCTTGCCCCAGCTTGACCAGATTAATTCGCACGAACGATAGTCCCGTCGCAGCACGGTACAGGCCTCGTTGAACAGGATACCCTGTGCCGCCATTTCTGGCGTGATCGACGTCAGGCGCGTGCAGAATTCGCTGATATGCGAACGCTGCGGCTTGACCAGAATGCTGTAGGCTGGTCCTGGTCTGGCCCGCTGGATATCCAGTTCACAAACGCCGATTTCGATAATTTCACGCCGCTCGCCGGGGGGTGGATGCCCCCGCCAGCAGGTTGCCTCTACATCGACGACCAGTACCCTGCTGCCTGGTTTCACAGTTTCAGCGCGCCTTCCGGTGGGGTTGCCTCGCCCGATGAATCACTTAGCAACCGGCGCATTTCATCCGGCGTCGTGACCGGCATGGCACAGGCGAAATTGCGGCAGACGTAGACGGTCGGCACACCGCCGCGCATCATGCGGTAATTCAGCAGCGGAATCGTCGTTTCACCATCGACGTTCGTTTCTGAGAGCGCCGTAATCACATTGGGCCGGTATGCTTCAGTAACGACATGCAGCAGCGCCTGCGTGGTGTCATCAGCCTGTGCGCCAACAATCGCCACTTCCTGATGCCCCGCCACCAGCATATCCGCCGCGTTCAGCGATTCACCAAATGCTTGCGGGAACTGGCGCAGCGCCTCGGTCAGCAGCCGCAATGTCCCTTCCGCCGCCTGATCGTAACGCGCATCGCCGGTATACGCCGCCAGCCGCAGCAGCTGCTTTGCCATCATCGCATTGCCGGACGGTGTGGCATTGTCCTGCACGTTGCGAGGGCGCACGATCAGCGCTTCATGTTCGTCGCTGGTGTCGAAGAAGCCGCCATCTTCTGCTGCGAAGTGTTCCAGCGCATAATCGCACAGGTCACGCGCCGCTGTGAACCACTGCTCTGCGAATGTCGTCTGGTACAGCTCCAGCAGCCCGTCGATCAGGTTGGCGTAGTCTTCGAGATAGCCGTTAATCTTGGCCCGACCATCCTTGTACGTGCGCAGCAGCCGGTTCCCCTCGGTGCGCAGTTCACGCAGCAGAAATTCCGCACAGCGCACCGCCGCGTCCCGGTAATCATCCCGTTGCAGCACGCGCGCCGCCTCTGCCAGACTGGCCAGCATCATGCCATTCCATGACGTCAGAATCTTGTCGTCCAGGCCCGGATGCACCCGCTGGGTCCGTGCGGCATACAGCTTGTCCTTGATGGCATCCAGCCGGGCGTACAGCGCATCTTCCGTCAGGTCCAGCCGGTCCGCCACCACGCCATCCTCATTCGGCACATACAGGATATTATGCCCCTCGAAGTTGCCCCCGGGCGTCACACCCCAGTATTCGACGGCGATATCCCCGTCCTCATCGCCCAGCAGGTCGTACAGTTCTTCCTGATACCAGACGAAGAACTTGCCCTCTTCGCCCTCGCTGTCGGCGTCCGTCGTGCTGTAGAAACCGCCTTCGGCGCTGGTCATCTCGCGCAGGATATAGTCGTAAATCTCGATAGCGATACGCCTGAAGAATTCATCACCTGTGGCCTGCCATGCGTGCAGATACACCCGGCTGAGCTGCGCGTTGTCGTAGAGCATTTTCTCGAAGTGCGGCACCAGCCAAATCGCATCGACGCTATACCGGTGAAAACCCCCGCCAATCTGGTCGTAAATGCCCCCGCGTGCCATCTGTTTGAGCGTGAATGTCACCGCGTGCAGGGCATCCCGGTTATCGGCACGAACCGCCGAGCGCAGCAGAAATTCCAGGTTCATCGGCTGCGGGAACTTGGGCGCCCGGCCAAAACCACCGAGGTCCGCGTCAAAGCTGCTCAGGATGCCGCCTGCCGCCGCGTCCAACAGATCAGCATTCAAGGCACTGGCATCACCGCCGATGCCCAGCACGTCGCGGTCTAATGACTCGGTCAGTGCCGCCGCCGACTTTTCGACATCATCGCGGCGCTCGCGGTAGGCTTCGGCAACCCCGGCCAACACCTGCCGGAACGCGGGCATGCCCATGCGCGGTTCACGCGGGAAATAGGTGCCGCCATAAAACGGGCGACCATCCGGCAGCAGGAACACCGTCATCGGCCAGCCGCCGTGCCCGGTAAGCGCCTGCACCGACTGCATGTAAATATCATCGACATCGGGGCGTTCTTCGCGGTCCACCTTCACGTTGACGAATTCCGCATTCATGATGCTGGCGGTGGGTTCGTGTTCGAAGCTTTCGTGCGCCATCACGTGGCACCAATGACAGGCGCTGTAGCCGATGCTCAGCAGCACCGGTTTATCTTCCTGCCGGGCCTTCTCAAAAGCTTCTTCACCCCAGGCGAACCAGTCAACCGGGTTGTCCTTATGTTGCAGCAAATAGGGGCTAGTCTCATGTTGCAAACGATTCATGCGTTTACTCGCGGATTTTTCTTATCAATATCTACTTTATGGTAGCGGATGGGGTGCCAAAAAACAACGGCGGTTGTGTCACAGAATCACTTTACTGGCACCCACTGCTAGGCAGTTAAGACAGCACCAATACCAAGCGCACACCCTACACTCACCCGGCAAAGTGGCTATGTCAGCCAGAGCAATAGCACTCTGTCAAACGGTTACCATGTCGTCATATGGGGGATCGTATCGTCGCGCGTGGCACGTGGCTGCCACAGGGTTTTCAGCCACTCCAGCAGTTGACTGCGCGCGTCCGGTGTCAGGCGGGCGGCAGCCTCAAAATTGCGTGAGGAAAACGCATAGAGGTTGGTATAATACTGGTGCGTGACCGTGATCAGGTAATCACTGTCCCAGCGCGTCGGTCCCCACAGGAACGCCGGGCGACCCTGCGTGTGCTGCATCAGGTCGAGCCAGCGTGCCTGCTGACTATGGCCCAGCGCAGGCAGCGTAAACTTGAGCGCCAGCATCGAGCGCAGCGTGAAGGCCATCTCAATAACATTATCGGCCTGATCCACATCCACACGCACCGCTGCCGCGCCATCCTGGGTCGTCAGCAGCGCCGTCGCATAATGCGGGCCCAGACCGGATATTTTGATGCTGGACAGGACGGGCATGGCGTAATATCGATGGTTCAGTTCGCGGTCCAGGTCGATCTCGCCGTCAAAATGCTGCTGCAACAGGTGCGGCGCACGGCTGACCGTTTCGCTGGGCGACAGATCCAGTTCCGCGCGGGCAGGAATCGTTTCATCAGAGTGGCGGTTGGGGGCGTTTTCAAACATTATTTCATCCTCACTGTAGCATTCATTATAGCGGCAACCGCCCTTGCACAAACATTAAAGGGATATTCACCTGCTATCAACCCACCCTAGTCCATTCAAAGTGGCTTCACCAACCACATCAGGCACTCATCAAAAGAACATTTATCTTGCATCACGTTAAAGGAAAAAGACATGCCCCATTTACTCGGACTCGACATCAGCACCACCGGTGCCAAAGCCCTCATCATTGACGAAGCCGGAACCGTCGTCGCCTCGCACACAGCGCCCCAGCCGATCAGCACGCCGAAGCCGTTGTGGAGCGAACAGAACCCGGCGGACTGGTGGAATGGTATGGTCGTTGCCATCCAGTCCGCACTGGCGGAATCGGGCATCAAGGGGGAGGACATCGCCTGTATCGGGCTGACCGGGCAGATGCACGGCCTTGTCCTGCTCGATCAAACGGGCAAGGTGCTGCGCCCCTCCATTTTGTGGAATGACCAGCGCACGCAGGCCCAATGCGACGAAATGACCGCCAAAATCGGCGCCAAGCGGCTGATTGAGCTGACCGGCAACCGTGCCCTGACCGGCTTTACCGCACCGAAGATTCTGTGGGTGCGCGAAAATGAACCGGATGTGTACGCGCAAGCCGCCCATATCCTGCTGCCAAAAGATTATATCCGCTTCATGCTCACTGGCGATTACGCGACCGACCTGGCCGGGGCAGCGGGTACCTCCCTGCTGAATGTGGCCGAACGGCGCTGGTCGACAGAAGTGATCGAAGCGCTCGATATTCCCGCAGAATGGCTGCCCAAAACCCATGAAGGCACCGAAGTCACAGGTGTGGTCAGCACCGTCGCCGCCGAACTCACGGGCCTGAAAGCGGGTACGCCCGTCGTGGGTGGTGGTGGCGATCAGGCCGCTGGGGCCGTCGGTGTGGGTGCGGTCGAGCCGGGCATCATGTCGCTGGTAGTCGGCACGTCCGGCGTCGTCTTTGCACCGCTGGCGCAGTATGCCTATGAACCGGAGGGCCGCCTGCACGCTTTCTGCCATGCCGTACCGGGCATGTGGCATTTTATGGGCGTCATGCTCAGCGCGGCGGGCAGCCTGCAATGGTTCCGCGATGCGCTGGGGCCCAACGAATCGTTCGATGATCTGCTGGCCCCGGCGGCAGATATTGCTCCCGGCAGCGATGGATTACTGTTCCTGCCTTACCTCACCGGCGAGCGCACCCCCCACCCGGACCCGCTGGCTCGTGGGGCCTTTGTCGGGCTGACAGTGCGTCATTCACGCGCCCACATGGCACGAGCCGTACTGGAAGGGGTTGCATTTGGCCTCAAAGATGGTTTTAATCTTATAGCAAGTGTCGGGTTGCCGGATCAAATCGAAGTACGCGTGAGTGGCGGCGGTGCACGCAGCCGGTTATGGAAGCAGATTCTGGCAGACGTACTGGGCGCAACCCTTGTCAGCACCAATTCTACCGAAGGGGCGGCCTATGGGGCGGCGCTGCTGGCCGCGGTCGGGGCAGGCACTTACCCGGATGTCGCCAGCGCCTGTGCAGCGACGATCAAAACCAGCGACGCCATCACACCGGGCGGGCAGCAGACAGCCTACGAGCACCCGTACGCGCTCTACAGCGGGCTGTATCCCGCACTTAAGGAAACATTTGCACGAATCTAATATCTGCCAACTAAGATATGATAAACCCTATCCGCTTATGACAGGATACGCTCATGCAATTTGGACCAAATAACAGCGGGAAAAAAGACCCGGAGGGGCCTCGGCAGCAACCGCCATTCAAAATCCCCAACTGGGTATGGCCCGCTGTATGGCTGCTTATTTTGCTGTGGTTGTTCTTCCGTGTGCCCGGCATGGTGGGTGATCTCGGTGGCGATCAACCCATCGACATCCCCTATTCATTCTTCTATGAGCAGGTCAATGCGGGCCGGGTGTCAGAGGTTACGCTTCAGGACACCACGATTCGCGGGCGCTTTACCGAGGCCGTGACATGGCCACCCAGCGGTTCCACAGCGGCCAATTCAACACCGTCACGTACATCCAACCGCTTTACCGCGACGCTGCCCCCGGTGGAAGACCCACAATTGCTGGAAACGCTGCGGGCAAACAATGTCGAAGTGACTGCCCAAACCACAGAAACATCGCCTATTCTGCTATTTCTGCTCAATTTTGGGCCGATCCTGCTGCTGCTTGGCTTCTTCTTCTGGTCGGCGCGCCGTGCACAGGGCCAAATGGGCAACGTCTTTGGCTTTGGTCGTTCACAGGCACGTGAATACAACGCCGAACGCCCCCAGGTGACATTTTCGGATGTTGCCGGGCAGGACAACGCCAAACAGGAACTGGAAGAAATTGTCGACTTTCTGAAAGAACCGGATAAGTATGTGGCGCTTGGTGCCCGTATTCCGCGTGGTGTTCTGCTGGTCGGTCCGCCCGGTACCGGTAAAACGCTGATGGCGCGTGCCGTCGCTGGCGAGGCGAATGTTGCCTTCTTCAGCCTGGCCGCATCCGAATTTGTCGAAATGTTCGTCGGTGTGGGTGCGTCGCGTGTGCGTGATTTGTTCAAGCGTGCCAAAGAGAATGCGCCCAGCATCATTTTCATCGATGAAATTGACGCGGTTGGACGGCGGCGCGGCACCGGACTCGGCGGTGGACACGATGAGCGCGAACAGACGCTGAACCAGCTGCTGGCCGAAATGGACGGTTTCGACCAGAACGAAAGCGTCATCATCATGGCCGCGACCAACCGTGCCGATGTACTCGATCCGGCTCTGCTGCGTCCGGGCCGTTTTGACCGGCAGGTGACAGTGGGCGCGCCGGACCGCAAAGGCCGCGAAGCGATCCTCAAAATTCACTCGAAGGGTAAGCCGCTGGCGGATGACGTCAAGCTGGATGAACTAGCCAAGGCGACGATTGGCTTTTCCGGCGCTGATCTGGCGAACCTCGCCAACGAAGCCGCGCTTCATGCAGCTCGTGCCGCCCGCAAGCGCATCACCATGATGGACTTTACCGATGCCTTCGAGCGTATCGTACTCGGCATCAAGAGCCCGCCGCTGGCAAATGAACAGGAGCGCCGCCTGACCGCTTTCCACGAGGCGGGGCATGCGCTGGTGGCCGCGCTCACGCCGCATGCCGACCCCCTGTTCAAGATCACGATTGTGCCACGCGGTCAGGCACTGGGCGTCACCACATTCCTGCCCGACGATGACCGCCGCAACTACTCGCGCAATCAGCTCATCGCGCGTATTCATGTCGGCCTTGGTGGACGTGCCGCCGAACAGATTGTGCTTGGTGAAGTCAGCACCGGGGCTATGGGCGACATCCGGCAGGTAACAAATATCGCCCGCCGCATGATTACGCAGTTTGGTATGAGCGAAAAACTCGGTCTGGTGGATCTGAGTCATGAGGATGATCAACCCTTCCTCGGCTATTCGATTCAGCGCAATGTACCTTACAGTGACGATACACTGGCCATGATCGATGACGAAATCAAAACGATGATTTCGGATGCCTATGATCATGTGCTGGACCTGCTGCAAACCAACCGTGACAAACTGGATAAGGTCGCGCAGGAACTGCTGGATAACGAGGTGGTCGAGCGAGTGCGGGTGCTGGAAATCGCGGGGATTGACCCGAAGGAAGCTGAAAAAGCGAGCGAACAAACAGATGATCGCCCGGCCATGCTGGAGCCATCGATCCCTGATCAACCCACCGAAGACAACGATGCTGCGCCGCCATCCAGCTTGCCAGAATAATAATTGCTGAAACAGAAAACCCCGGCGCAAACCGGGGTTTTTGTATGTATCGAAAACTGTTCAGGTGGGCTTAGCTGCTGGCCTCGGCAGCCTGTTTGGCCCGTGCGATCACGCTATCAATCATGTGCGATGGAACCTGCTCATAACGCAGGAACGTCATGGTGTAAATACCACGACCGCCTGACATCGAGCGCAGATCATTCCCGTAGCGCAGCATCTCCGCCAGCGGCACCTGCGCACTCACGATGCTCTTGCCGCCTTCGCTGTCCATCCCCTGCACCCGTCCGCGCCGCGTATTCAGGTCGCCCAGAATATCACCCATCATGCTTTCTGGCACAGTGATCTTGACTTCCATGATCGGTTCCTGAAGTACCGGTCCGGCCTGATTAAAGGCATCCTTGAAACCTTCGCGGCCAGCGATCTGGAATGCTATATCCTTCGAGTCGACCGGGTGTTCCTTCCCGTCAAACACCACCGCCTTGACATCCACCACCGGGAAACCGGCGATCACACCGTCCGGCAGCACCGACTGGATGCCCTTGTCGATGGATGGCAGGAACGAGTTGGAAATCGCCCCACCAAAAATCTTGGTTTCATATTCGTAGCCATTACCCGCATTCGGTTCCAGGCGCAGGCTGATCTCTGCGAACTGCCCCGCACCACCCGTCTGTTTCTTGTGACGGTAGGTCGTTTCGGCTGTGCGCGTAATCGTTTCTTTATAGGGAACTCTGGGCATGGCGGTATCGAGGTTGACGCCCAGCTTTTCCGCACGCGACACGGCCAGATTCACGTGGATCTCGCCCATGCCTTCCAGAATTGTTTCATGAGTATCCCCATCAAAACGCCAGCGCAGCGTCGGGTCGGCATCGCACAGGCTGCTGAGCACCGGCCCCATCTTGGTGCCGTCCGCCTGCGTATGCGGTGTGACCGAAACCATGTACAGCGGCTCCGGGAAGTCCGGCCTGGTCACTTCCAGCGGATTCGCTTTGGTGCCAATGGTGTCGCCGGTGCGGGTTTCCGCCAGCTTTGATACCACGCCAATATCGCCCACGTGCAACACCGGCACGTTGGTTTGATCTTTACCGCGCAGCACAATCAGCGAACCGAAGCGTTCTTCCACCTGCCGCGAGACATTGTAATAGCGGGTGTCTTCGCTGATCGAACCGGAGAAAATGCGGAAATAGGTGAGCGTGCCCACAAAGCGGTCATTTACGGTTTTGAACACGTAAGCCGCCAGCGGGTTATCATCCGACTGCGGTGCTAGCAGAAAGTCCTTTTCGCCATCCGGTTTCGTCACCTGCACCCGGCGCATGGTTGGCGGTGACACATACACGACCAGCGCTTCGAGCAAGGGCACAATGCCAACGTTTTCCTGACCGGACGTGACAAAGACTGGCACTGTCTTCAGGTTCGAGTCGCGGGCTGCTTTGCGCATCCCGTCGCGGATTTCCTCGTTTGTGAGGTCGCCCTCGTCAAAATACTTCTGGATTAACTTGTCGTCGGCTTCGGCTGCGGCCTCGACCAGTTCGATGCGGGCGGCTTCAGCCGTGTCCTGCAATTCTGCCGGCAGGTCGGACCGGTCCGCACCGGCACCATAATAGGCCTTCATCGTCAGCAGGTTGATGACGCCTTTAAAGTCCTGTTCGGCGCCAATCGGCAGCATCACCGGGATAAATTTGTAGGCCGGGAACCGTTCCTTGAGCTGGGCCAGGGTCTGTTCAAAGCTGGCATTCTCGCGGTCCATTTTGTTGATGGTGACGATAATCGGCTGTTGATAAGCTTCGGCATATTCCCATGCCAGTTCCGTACCGACTTCGACGCCAGAGACGGCATCGACAACCACAATGACGGAATCCGCCACGCGAATGGCGTTTTTCATCTCGCCCTGAAAATCGGTATACCCCGGTGTATCCAGGACATTGACTTTGGTGTCGTTAAACTCAACCGGCACCAGCGAAGTCGAAAGGGACAGGCCGCGCTCTTTTTCCTCGTCTGTCCAGTCCGACACCGTATTGCCTTCTTCTACCCTGCCCAGTCGATTAATCGCGCCGGTATTGTAGAGCAGGGCTTCTACAAGAGATGTTTTACCGGCGCTCTGATGACCCACCAGGGCGACATTCCTGATATTCTCGCTTGCATATTCCTTCATAACATTTGTGGCGCGGCAATGGAGCGCGCCTATCCCCTTTCTGTAACTACAAAATCACTATTCTGCGTAGGTTTGAGGCGCACGCTCGCCCAAGTCACAAATAAATTTAATGATAAAAAAATCAGAGGCGCGGGGTGCGCCTCTGACAGCATGGCGCTGACCAGATTTTAAGACGATGCTAAGGGATTGTCAAAATTTAGACATCGAACCAGGGGAGCGGCCCAACCTCACCGAACTGCGCGCCGATAATCGCCAGATCGCTCAGGTCGATCCACGCATCACCGTTGATGTCGCCAGCAGCAAGTTCGGCAGGTCCCTCGTAGTTGGCAGCAACCAGGACAATATCGTTGAGGTCCACCTGATTATCCTCATTAAGATCGCCGGAAATCAGGGTAACCGGTGGCAGTTCGAGCTGTTCGCCTTCGGCCAGTGTAAATACCGCACGCCGTGACAGGGTGCCGGGCAATGTCGCTTCAAGGACATAATCGCCGGCGGCCAGTTCGCCAAAAGTAAAGTACCCCTGCTCGTCCACAACCGATTCCAGAACGGTACCATCCGGCAGAGTCAGCGTTAACGTGATGCCCTGCTGCCCCATCGAATGGCTGACGGTGCCGCTGATGCTGTTGGCCCCTAGCGGTACTTCGGCAGTCACTTCGGGCGTTACCTCAGGTGTGAGTTCAGGCGTCACTTCAGCCGTCACCTCCAGACCCGGTTCTTCGGTCACCTCACCAACGGGTTCTTCCGTCACTTCTGCGGTCGCCTCTGGCATGGTTGTCACCACGACTGGCTCCGTCGCGACTGGTTCCTCGGTTATTTCCGGCAGTACGTCCGGGGTCGTTTCGACCGGCAGTTCCGTTATCACGGGTTCCTGCGTGACTTCGACAACCGGCGCCTCTGTAGGCATGACCGGTATCTCGGTCGGATTGACGGGCACTTCAGTCACGACTACATCGCCAGGCTGCTCAAGCGTGGGTTCAACCGGCACCACAATCTCCGTCACTTCCGGGACGATCACGGGTGTCTGCTCCGCCGTTACCTCGACAGGTGCGGCGATCTCCGTTTGTTCAGGCACAACCGCGGTCGGCTCGATGACAGTCTGTGGCGGCACCACTACCACCGTTTGTTCAGGCTGAGCTTCAGCCGGGATGACCACATCCTGCGTCGGTGCTACGATAGCCGTTACTTCTGGCGTCACCTGAGCAGGCTGCTGCATCTGCTCGACAGTTGGCTGCACCGGCATGTCGGTCGGCACGCTAACCGTCGGTTCGACCGGCACCTGCGTCGGCTCGATCATTACGGTTGGCTCTACCAGAACCGGGCTAGGCGGGATGACAGTTGGCTGAATCGTCGGCACCATTTGCTCAACCGTTGGCTGCACAGGCTCAACGACCTGCTCTACTGGCTGTTGTTGCACCGGCGCTACGACCACAGGTTCGGTTGTCGGGGTCAGTGTGAGCGTGGGCAGCACCTCGACAGTTGTTTCCAGCGCCACGGTTTCCTGATTCTTGTTTTTATTCTTGTTCTTGCCGTCCTTGCCCAGCGCGACAAAGGTGGTTGCTGCACCAAGCAGCATGAACACCAGGCCGATGGTCATGATGGCATAAAACCGGCGATAACTACGCATCCCTGCCACTCCTAAACCTGCCCCTGCCAGCTAAACTGTCGCCGCAAACGGACGTACGTACCCACCCCCAGCGTAAACATCACTAACCCCAGGATGAAAAATGTGACCCCTGCGATCACTGCGGGCGATGTCGTGCGGGCGGGTTGAAGCAGAACCGGCACACTCGCCGGAATATTGTCAGACTGCAAAAATGGTGGTGATTCAAATGTTTCGGACTGGGAAGAGTCAACGATAATCTGAGGTTGCTCTACCGCAGCAGCATCGCCCGCACCGCCGATATTGAGCGACAGGTTCTGGGCCTGTACCGTCATTTCGTCAATCTTGCGCGCGATCTTGCGCCCGTTCACTTCTTCAAATTGCGGCACCAGCAGGCTTGCATCGGCAACGGAGAGTTCGACAACACCATCGCGCAGCGCCATAAACTGAACGGTCCCCATAGTGCCCGCGCCGCTTACAGGTTCGGCGGGTTGACGCAGGGTGAGCGCATACTCAATGCTGCCTGCTGCGGCGTCCGCAGCGTTCTTTAAAGTAAAGCTGGGTTGATCACCGAAAAAATCGCCGGGGACAATGGCGCCGTCATCGACAGGAACCACTTCCAGCGCCAGCGGGTCATAGTTCAGCAGCAGGCTGCCACCATAAACACCCTCGGCCCCATTGATTTGCACAGCAATCGATACCAGATCACCCGCCCGGACCGGGTCGGTAGGTGCCGTCAATGTAACCAGAGCAGTCCCGCTCTGCGCAAAAACCAGCACACGACTGATCAGGGCCACTATGAAAAAGAATGCCAGCAGTTTGATCTTCATGTGTTTTCCTCTTGCCTCCTGTGGGCAGGGCCTGCACCCGGTCTGGATACAGGCCCCAATTTGTCTGGCTTAAAAACTACGGATTACTGGTGGCTGGTGCTGCGAGATCGAGGTTACCGCCCACCAGTGACAGGTCACTGACGTTGATCGTCCCGTCGTCATTGAGATCGACGTTGCCGATTTCCTCAATCGCTTCCAGCCCGAAGTTGGCACCGACCAGGGTCACATCGACCATGTCGATCAGGCCGCTGTCGTCCACATCACCGGCACGCAGCAGGTCTTCAAGCTGCACAATCGCGTCGGCTGATTCAATCGTGATGTCCTTGATCGCGTCGATGTGCTGCGGTGCCATCAACTGCACCCGGTACTGGCCCGTAGGCAGGTCTGGGAAGCTGTAGCTGCCATCGGCTGCGGTCGTTACTTCGCTCAGGGTCGAGTCGCCGATACCGAGCAGTTTCACGATGATGCCGCTGTTGTCCGGGCGGTTCTGGTAAGCAACCAGACCATTGATGCTGCCGGTTTCCACGATCACAGGCGGTTCCTCGATCGGGTCGGTCGGTTCCTGATTCGATGGCGGCAGAATGATGGCGCTACCGTTGACCACTTCCAGCTCGATCTGCTTACCGTTCTCATCAACGGCCAGCGCCGAACATGCAAGCTCACCATCACCGGTCTGGGCCACCGTGTAGTTCAGGGTGAAGGCCAGTGCATCACCACTGATCGCCGGGTTCGGTTTGAGGTGTGTCGCTGCAACGCGCCACGACCCATCTGCCTGGAACCCATCGTCCAGAATGAAGCTGTTCGCCTCGGTGAAGGCACCATCTGTCGTCAGACCAGCACCCTGCAAAACTGTCGGGTTGACCTGGCATTCCGCCTGTACACCGTAGACATTCGCCACATCGATCAGCCGCAGATTCACGCTCATCTGGCTGGCGTCACCACTGTTCACCGCGAAGAAAATGGCCGGGCCTTCGGGATCATCGGGCTGCGCTGGCGGTTCAACCGGCGGCGTGTAACCCTGGAATTTCTTGTAGAACCAGGTGATCCACTGTTCGTCGGACGGCGACACGTTATGGTTCACTTTCTCGCAGTTTTCGCAGGGCGTGTGCGAGAAACCAGCCTGACCTGCGCCCGGAGCAACATTCGTTTGCAGATTGTTGTATTCGATCGGAATGCAGTCCAGTCCGGGTGCCGAGCAGTTTTCATTGATGCCACCGAAGCGGTTGATGTAGCGGCCATCTTCGAGACCCAGTGTCACGTTGGTCCCATTGGTATGACCCTGCACCCAGTAGTTAGCGATCGGCACCAGGTATTGCAGGCGCATGGTGACAATGGACTGTGTCCACATACAGGTTGGGTCTTCCGCGTTACAGAACAGGTCGTTCTGCAACTGACCACTGCCCGGTGCTGTTTCATAGACGTTGCCCAGCGGGTCGCCGACAGAAAGCTGGAAGCGGAAGTCGCTCGCGCCGTGTACCCACCATTCTGCTTTCGGGCCATCCCCAAAGCTGCCGGTACGGGGGCCATTGGCGATCATCTGAGGTGTCAGGATCGGATGGCAGCGTTCTTCATCCAGCGGGTTACTGTTGGACTGGAATGGGTAGTACTGGTTGTCCACTGGCAGGGATACTTGACGGAACTGGCCTGTATTCTGCGCATCAAATGCACACAGCGCCCGGTTCCCCACAGCAGCAGCGTCAACGGTGAACAGACGCCCATGATCCATCCAGCCACCGGTACGGATAATGCCACATGAGGAAGCATCATTCACGTTACGGCATACCCGGACCTCAGCCGACATCGAATGCCAGCGGGTCGCGGCACCCATACCGACCATCATGCCATGAAACTGCACGCGGAAATCCTTGACGCAGTACTGGCCGCTGTCGGTATTGCACGGCTGATCACGCCGGACCACCCACTGGTAGCCTTCGTGCTTGGCCTCGTTCTCCATCTTGCCCGTCCCCAGGTATGCCGCGTTCGATTCAAAGCGGTCCTGCGCCGGGAAGGTCTGCCACGGATAGGAGATGGATTGCCCAGAACTCTGGAACCATGCACCTGGCTGACCAAAGATGTCATTTACATAATGCGGATCATCACCGTGATGATGATCGTAATGGCATCGGGCCTCTACATTAACGAGGGAGTGCCATTTGGTCGGGTCGTGTTCTTCGGCGCTACAAGCCCGGTCATAAACACCGGCGGCCACATCAGCCCGAACCTGTTCCAACACGGGCAGATTAATACCGACTTCTGCCCCATGGCCACTGCCAACGCCAAAGCCTTCATTGCTTTGCGCAGCTGCTGGCGCAACCATTGCCACACTGAGGATCAGCAGCGTTAACAGCATTAATATTGCTGTCCCTTGCTGTGCAAATCTTAACTTTAGATTCGCCATGATTCCCCTCTCTCAACTAATCCATTGATTTAACATTGCGTTAGAATTCATTTAGCATCGATAAGACAATACATTTACATTGTTCGGAAAGCAAGGGGCCCGGATAGTCCCTAAGTCCTATGGTATGGCAGTACCGGGACGGAAGTACTACGTCACGTGTTATTAAAACTGACGATGCTCAAACTTTGTTCAAACATTAACCACCACATAGACCCTATTCGGCCTGCGTGATAAAATGACGCCCTGTGAGGACCTTGCGATAGCCAATGAGAGGATGCGCCATGCCCGACTATCTTTTTCGCGGCGATCTTGCCGAACTGGACCCGGATATTGCCGAACTGATCCGGCACGAAACGGCCCGGCAAGCCCGCTATCTGATCCTGATTCCGTCAGAGAGTACGGTACCTGCTGCGGTGCGCGAGGCGCTCGGTTCTGCCTTTCATAATATCTATGCAGAAGGTTACCCCCTCGAAGAAACCCGGTTGATGAGCCAGTCGGAAATCCTGGATTACGATGCGCGGCTGCCAGAGTACCGGCGTCAGGCGGACAATCGCTACTATAAAGGTACCGAATACGCCAACATTGCCGAGGCGCTCACCCGGCGGCGTACTGCTGAGCTGTTCGCCAATAATGGCTATGGGCCGGATGATCTGTTCGTGAACGTGCAGCCGCTTTCCGGCGCGCCTGCCAACAATGCGGTCTATACGGCCCTGCTCAACGTTGGCGACACGGTTATGGGGATGGACCTGATTATGGGCGGGCACCTGACGCACGGCAGCCCGGTCAACCGCAGTGGTATTAACTATAACATTGTCAGCTATGGCATCGACCCGCAGACGGAACGCCTGGATTACGACGCCATCCGCGCCCAGGCCATCGAACACAAGCCCAAAATGATCATCGTTGGCTACAGCAGCTACCCGTTTGCGCCGGACTTCCAGAAGTTCCGCGAGATCGCCGACGAAGTAGGCGCTTACCTGATGGCCGATATTGCCCACGTTGCGGGGCTGGTCATTGCGGGTGAATACCCCAACCCGGTAGGCATCGCGGATGTCGTCACCTTCACCAGCCACAAGACGCTGGGTGGCCCACGCGGCGCCGTCGTCATTACCCATCGCAAGGACCTGCAAGCCAAAATTGACCGTGCGGTGTTCCCCGGCGAACAGGGCGGACCGCACGTGAATGCCATCGTGGCACTGGGTGTTGCCATGCGTCTGGCCAGCACCGATCAGTTCCGCCAGCTTCAGCAGCAGACGATCCGCAACGCGGCCCGGCTGGCGCAACGCCTGACCGAACATGGTTTGCGGCTGCCGCATGGTGGCACCGATACCCACCTGCTGCTGGTTGATTGCAAGTCGATTGTCGGCCCGGATGGCACCCCATTGAGCGGGGATATGGCGGCGCGTATCCTTGATCTGGCTGGTATTGTCCTGAACCGCCAGACGATCCCTGGTGATACCAGCGCCCTGCGTCCATCGGGCATTCGCATTGGCGCACCCTGGATCACGCAGCGTGGTTTTGGCGACGCCGAAATTGACGAACTGGCGGATATTATCGCCACCATCCTGAAAGCCTGTGTGCCGTTCAGCTACAGCGGACGGCTGCGACCCCAGCCACGCGCCAAAATTGACTTTGATGTACTGCAAAATGCCAGGGTCCGCGTGCGCAACCTCGCGGCCAGTGTCGGCATCGACACAGATGCGGCGGCAGATGATTACCCGCACTTCAGCTATCTGGAAGCGGAGAATGGCAAATCCGGTTGGCAAACGCTGGAAGTCACCGGCGATGAAGGCGCCGCGTTCCTGAACACCGCCCTGACCAGCAACGTCTATGCGCTGCAACCCGGTCAGCAGCAGCCCGCGTGGGTCTGGGGCGCAAATGGCCCGGCCATGTCCCGCGTGATCGTCGAAGCGACAAGCGGCGGCTATAAACTGCATGTCGAGCAAAATGCCAATCGGGTTGCGACGTGGCTGCGGTCCCTGTCCGATGGCTACACGCTGTTCGATGCGGCGGACCCTTACGCCAAAGTGCCCGGCCCGGTCGCTGTTCGCCACACCGGCGCGGCAGATACCAGCCAATTCAAGGTCGACACCAAATCCGACTGGTCGGATGCTTACGCCGATAAAGCCTATTTCATTGGCCTCAACAACCCGGACTACGATGGCCCGCAGCCCGGCCCCCTGCCTGAATTCGACTGGCAGGAGACTGAATCGGACGACCTGCTGCAAACACCGCTGCACAGCCTGCATCAGGAACTGGGCGCCAAAACGGTCGAATTTGCCGGGTACGACATGCCGGTATGGTACTCCTCCGTACGCGAGGAACATCAGGCGGTGCGCACCGCTGCCGGTGTTTTCGACGTGGCACACATGGGCGTGTTTGATGTAAAGGGGCCGGGGGCGCAGCATTTCCTCGATACCGTGACCACCAACGATGTCAGCAAGCTGGCGGTGGGCGATTCGCATTACACCTACCTGCTGGACGTTCATGGCATCCCGCTGGATGACCTGATGATCTACCGGCTGGCCGACGAGCATTTTCTGGTGGTGGTCAACGCATCGAACAACGACAAAAACTGGGCGTGGCTGAATGCCGTCAAGGATGGCACCGTGCAGATCAACCCGGCGCATCCCGGCCAGAAGCTGGAAAGCAGCGACCAGTTTGTCCTGCGCGACCTGCGCGATGCGTCATCCGGTGCCGACCAGCGCGTGGATATTGCCTTGCAGGGTCCCAAAAGCAAGGATGTGCTGCTGGCGATGGAGGGCAGCGACGCGGACAAGAAAAAAATCAACGGCCTGACCTGGGCCAATGTCGCACAGGTCACGCTGGGCGGTTACGATCTGATCGTGTCGCGCACCGGCTATACCGGCGAACGCGTCGCGTATGAGCTGTTCGTCCACCCGGACAAAGCCGCCGATCTCGTGCGTGATCTGATTGCTGAGGGTGTGACCCCGTGTGGGCTGGCTGCCCGCGACAGCCTGCGCATCGAGGCCGGTCTGCCGCTGTACGGGCACGAACTGGCCGGGCCGCTTAACCTGAACCCGGCGGACGCAGGCTTCAGCAACTATGTCCGGCTGTTCAAACCCTTCTTTGTGGGCAAGGCCGCTTATATCGAGCATGAAATCAAACGTGATTCGGAGATTGTGCGCTTCAGGCTGGATAACCAGCGCGCCCGCCCGCCGCATCAGGGCGACCCGATCATTGATGAACGGGGGCGTGTCGTGGGCGTGGTGACCAGTTGCAGCATCGACAGCGACGGTTACCAGCTTGGACAGGCTTACATCAAACAGGATTTTGCCCAGGCGGATACCAAAATCGCCGTTTTCGCCGGGTCTGCCAATGCGCGACAGGGGAAAGCCTTGACCGAAGTCACCATCGGCGACCGCATCCCGATGCCGGAATCTGCCACCGTGCTCAGTCGGTTCCCGCGCCGGAAGCGGTAAGCTGCCGGACTTATAAACCCAATCGTAGTACAAAGGACGGGTCCGTGTGCCCGTCCTGCGCCGATATACAGATCGGTGACAGTCGTCAAGGAGGGCCAGCGCGCCCTCTTATTGTTTTCCCAAACTGCGATACCGGGGTTCAATCCGCTGCCAGTGTCACTGGTGGGCCGACACGGTTCGCAGCCACCTGCACCAGCGCGTCAAATATCCGCTGCTGCGTCGGGTCACTGGCCGCAGAGACTTCCGGGTGCCATTGAACCGCCAGCAGCCAGGGATGCGCCGGGATTTCCAACGCTTCGACGATGCCATCCGGCGCAGTCGCCACCACCCGAACACCCGGAGCAACGTCCCGCACCGCCTGATGATGGCCGGAATACGTCTCTACGGCGGTGCTGCCCATCACGGTCGCCAGCAGACTATCAGGTTCCACGCCGACCGGATGCACCGTCCAGCTTCCCTGTTCATTGCGGTGCAGGTCACGTTCGCGCACATCCGGGATATGCTCGTACAGGGTTCCGCCCAGCGTCACATTCAGGAGCTGCACCCCCCGGCAGACACACAGAACCGGCTTCCACTTCTGCTCAACCACATAACGGGCCAGCGCCATTTCGCTGGAATCACGCTCCGGGTCGATGGCCGTTAACTGCGCGTGCCCGGTATTTCCGGCGTAGGCTGCCGGGTTGACATCCGCCCCGCCAGAGATAATCACACCATCAACGGCGGTTAACCAGTCCTGCCAGTTCGGCTCACCGGGCGGCAGCATGACCGGCACACCACCGGCCCGCCGCACCGCATCGACATACAGCGACGGCACGTGATAGTGCTCCTCGTAATGAATACTATGTATTGTCTTTTCGCGCCGTCCACCTGTGGTAATGCCAATGATGGGGGCAGCAGACCGACCATATCGCGCCATCTAGCGTCCTTCTCTCCGGTTGCGGGCGATCACACTCAGGATACGTTCGTGGCGGGCGAAGATCACCAGCGTGTCGCCAGCGTGTACGACCATTTCACGCGGCGGCTGCACGTCTACTTCATCACCACGTCCATATAATACAATGTCCATATCGTTGTCGGTTTGCAGCTTGCCGACGGTCTGCCCATCCATGAAAGACCCTGGCTCCACTTTCAACCGCACCATGCTGTATTCCATGCCGTTGACGCGCAGGGTCTGGGTAATATCAATGCCCACAGCGGCCCCGGCAAAGGCTGGCGCAGACAAATCCGACGAGCTAAGGATGGACTGCACGTTCATAAACCGTTCGATCTGGTTGGCAAACTGCGTATCCCATGTCCGCAGGACGATGCGCACGTCCGGGTGCAGGTCACGCGCTTTCATAATCACTTCCAGATTCACATGGTCATTCCCGGTACAGGCGACGAACGCCTGGGCCGCCCGCAGCTGCGCTTTTTCCAATGTGCTGGTCACGCGTCCATCACCCACAATCAGCGGCACATTCAGGCGGTCCAGTTCTTCATCGACGCCGGGGTCGGGCGAATTATCAATCACCACCACGTCGAAGCCCATTTCCACCAGTTCGCGGATCACCCGCAGGCCGACATGCCCCGCGCCGAAAACAATAATATGATTGCGGAATGACAACGCCACAGCTTCTCCCCAGGCATCGCGCCGTTCGTTTCGGTTAAAAAAGAGACGCAGAAAATCGGCTGCACCCAGACCAAGAATAAACACGCCCATCGGCGGCAGCAAATACCAGAACAGGATCAGGTACCATTCTGGCGGCACTTCGCTGGGCGATTCCATAATCATGAGTTGCAGCATGATGTAAGGCCGCACGTCCAGCGCATAATATTCGCCGTAGGTCAGGTAATACAGCTCGCCATAAATAAACCCGCCACCCACTGTCACCAGCAGAAACAGCAGCACCGGCGACCGAAATTCACGCCACAGGGCAGCCGTATCATGCCAGGTCGCGCGCGCCTTGCGGATAATGACGGCCAACCGCCGCTTGCGCCTTGGCGGCAGAATCAGCCGCGTACGAATACGAGCGCGCTCTAAAGCCACACAGATTCCTCCGGTTCAAACGTCACTTGTTTATTGTAACCCAACGCAAGTTAATGTTGCCTAAAAACAACCGAGTTCCGGCAGCAAACGATGGTAGAATGCACGAGGGCACATTACCCCAAAAAGGAACCCCTTTATGCGCAAACTGACCTGTCTTGTTGTGATCCTGTCCGCCTTTGTGCTGGGCACCAGTCTGGCGGTTGCTCAGGATTCACCTGCATTCGAACCATCGCCCTGCGGCTTCAATCGGCCCGGCGGTTTCACGATCGAGTGCGGTTACGTCACCGTACCAGAATCACGCGACCCCGCGCTGGCCGATGATACCAACGAACTGCAACTGGCGGTGGCCATTTTCAGAAGCTACACCGCAGAACCGGATACCGCCCCGCTGATCTACCTCGATGGTGGTCCCGGCGGCCAAACCCTGTCCACCGTTGAATATCTGGCCGGGTTGTTCCAGCCATTTCTGCAAAACCGCGACGTCATCTTTTTCGACCAACGCGGCGTCGGTTTGTCCCAGGCCATCGACTGCCCGGCCTATACCGACCTCAGCTACGACGTGCTCGGGCAAGACCTCGACTTTGACGAACTGGTGCAGCTTGCCAATGATACCCTGCTGGTCTGCCGCGACGATGCGATTGCTGCCGGAGCCAACCTGAGCGCCTACACCTCCGCCGAAAATGCGGCTGACGTGCGCGATATTGTGACGGCTCTTGGTTACGAGCAGGCGGACCTGTTGGGCGTGTCGTATGGCACCCGCCTGGCCCTGACCGTGATGCGCGACTACCCGGAGGTTGTCCGCAGCGTTATCCTGGATGCCGTGCTGCCGCTTCAGGCCAACCCGGACAGCGAATTTCTGATCAACGCACAACGGGCTTTCACGACCCTGTTTGAAGGCTGCGCAAAAGATGCGGCCTGCGACCAGCTTTACCCGGACCTTGAAACCGTCTTTTACGATACAGTCCAGCAGGTCAACGAACAGCCGGAAGTGGTGTCGACCTTCGACTATTTTACCGGGCAGCCTCGCGATGTCCTGATCAACGGGGACACCCTCATCAGTGGCTTGTTCGGGTTGATGTACCAGACCGGCGAAATCGCCAACCTGCCCCGCTACATCTACGAAGCTGCCGATGGGGTGTATGATGGTTTCGTCGATGACCTGTTGTATACGGTGTTTCAGGGTGATTATTTCGACGAGGTGATGTTCACCGCTGTCGGCTGCAACGAAGAAACACCGTTTGATACCTATGAAGCCGCCATGGCAAGCAGCGAAGGTCTGCCCGAACCCCTGACCGAAATTTTTCTGGCGCAGATCGAAAGCTCCTTCACCCTGTGCGACGCGTGGGGCGGCCTTCAACCGGGCGCTATCGAGAACGAACCGGTAGTCAGCGATATTCCGACGCTCATCACGGTGGGCGAGTACGACCCGATCACCCCGCCACGCTGGGCACGCCTGACCGCCGAAACGCTGAGCAACAGCTATCTGTATGAGTTCCCCGGCATCGGCCACGCCACCTTTGCCGCCTCCAATTGCGCCATTGGCATGATGGCCGCATTTGTCCATGATCCGACGACCGCGCCGGATTCAAGCTGCATCGAGAACGTGCCGCCGCCCCTGTTCGCGGTTGCAGAGATTACCGCCATCAACAACCGGCCCTATACCAGTGACGACCTCGGTTTCAGCAGCGTCGTGCCGGAAGGCTGGTATCAGATCGAGCCGGGTCTGCTCTCGCCCTATCCGGAAATGGAGCCGACCGCCATCCCGGTGATCGCCTTCCGCTTCCCCATCACGCTGGATGACTACGTCCGGCAGATTATCACGGGCGGCTTCTATGCCTATGATGAACTGCCGCCGAGTGCCGCCACGATCCGTGCCAACGGGCGCGACTGGAACATCTATCAGGTCGAACGGCCCGATCAGGACGTGTACACCAGTTTTGCCTTTTTCGAGGGCGACCGTACCTACGTGATCGGCGTCACCGCCACCACCGAAACCGAACGCGACTATCTGTATAATGCGCTGCTTATCCCGGCTGTGGAAGCCTTTGAGATTGTCGAATAACGCAACAAAAAAGGGGCGCACCACTTTGCGCCCCTCTGCTGTTCATCCTAAGCCATTGTCCGAAAGTCCCGTAAATCGGTTTTTATATGTACAAGTGACGTACGCTGGTTAAAAAAAGGTAAAAGCTTCTAGACCTCACCCCCGTCTCGCTGCGCGATCCACCCCCTCTCCATCGATGGAGAGGGGAAAGACAACCGTAGGTTGGCAGGGGTGAGGTAAAGTCAACGATTATGAAGTGAAATGTAAACCAACGTAGGTTGCTTATCTCGCACAGTAACTTTCGGCTGTGTGCTTAGTCGCCCGCTTCAGCCCACGACGGAATTTCGATACAGCACAACACCAGCTGCTTGGCTGCCCGCACTTCATCCAGGCGCGACACCGGCAGGTTGTGCGGGGCCGTCTTGAGCAGGTCCGGGTCGTCGTGCGCTTCCTGCGCGATCTTCTTCATGGCGTCGATGAAGCTGTCGAGCGTCGCCTTGTCCTCGGTTTCCGTCGGTTCAATCAACAACGCTTCCGGCACAATCAGCGGGAAGTAGTTCGTCGGCGGGTGGAAGTTGTAATCCATCAGCCGCTTGGAAATGTCCAGCGCGTGCACATCGTCCACACCCTCGAAGTGTCCCTCCAGCACAAATTCGTGGCCGCAGATGCGCGGATACGGAATAGTGTAGGTGTCTTTCAGCTTGGCGCGGATGTAATTGGCATTCAGCACCGCATGGCGCGAAATATCCTTGATGCCTTCCGCCCCGTGAATGCGGATGTAGGTGTAAGCGCGGTTGTGCATCCCGAAGTTGCCATAGAAGGCTTTTAGCTGACCAATGGATTTCTCCGGCATACGCAGGCCATACAGCGGGGCTTCTTCATCCTCGGTCGGTTCCTCGACAATTTCCACCACCGGACCGGGCAGATACGGCGCCAGTTTCTCGTTGACGCCAACAGCACCGGAACCGGGGCCGCCGCCGCCATGCGGGGTCGAAAAGGTTTTGTGAAGGTTATAGTGCATCACGTCAAAACCGAGTTCGCCGGGCTTGACCACGCCCATCAGCGCGTTCATGTTGGCACCGTCCATGTACATCAGGCCGCCGCAGTCGTGCACAGCTTTGATGACATCGAGAATATGCCCCTCGAACAAACCCAGCGTGTTCGGTACTGTGATCATCATGCCCGCGACGGTGTCATCACAGGCCGCCCGCAGCGCGTCGAGGTCGACATCGCCGTGTTCGTCCGAAGGCAGTTCGACACTCTGATACCCGGCCATCGTCACGGTCGCCGGGTTGGTGCCATGCGCACTGTTGGGCACCAGAATCTTGGTGCGCTTGCTATCGCCACGATCCTCATGATACTTGCGGATCATCAAAATACCGGCGAATTCACCCTGCGCACCCGCCGCCGGCACCAGACTCACCTTGTCAAAGCCGCTGATCTCCGCCAGCCAGCCCTGCAACTGATACATCAGCGCCAGCGCCCCCTGCGCGCCTTCTTCATCCGTTAGCGGGTGCAGATGCGCAAAACCCGGCAGACGGGCGACATCTTCATTCAGACGCGGGTTGTACTTCATCGTACAGGACCCCAGCGGATAAAAGCCTTTGTCGATGGCGTAGTTCTTCTGGCTGAGGTTGGTGAAGTGCCGGATCACCTGAAGCTCGCTGACTTCGGGCAGATCCAGGTCATCGCGCAGCAGGTCTTTGGGCAGCGACGCCTCCGGCACATCGACAGCTGGCAGGCGCACGCCCACCCGTTCGTTGGCGCTGATCTCGTAAATCGTCGGTTGCGTCATTGTGCAGCCTCCTTCAACCCTTCAACCAGCGCGTCGATTTCTTCACGGCTGTTCATCTCGGTGACACATACCAGCATGTGATCCTTGAAATCTGCATAATCCTTGCCCAGATCATAGCCACCGATGATGCCCTGTTCGATGAGGCTGTCGTTGATCGCTTTGACCGGACGCGGACATTTGACCACAAACTCGTTGAAGAACGGCTTGCGCAATTCAACTTCGTAGCCATCCAGCTTGTTGATCTGGTCTGCTGCGTAATGTGCCTTGTGATAGCATAATTCAGCCGCTTTGCGCAGGCCCGTCTTGCCCATCAGCGACAGGTAAATGCCTGCCGCCAGCGCCATCAACCCCTGATTGGTACAGATATTGCTGGTGGCTTTCTCGCGGCGGATGTCCTGTTCGCGCGGGCGCAGCGTCATCACATAGGCGCGCTTGCCATCCTGGTCAACCGTTTCGCCTACCAGACGCCCGGCAATCTTGCGCACGTGTTTGGTGCGGGTGGCAAAGAACCCCAGATACGGCCCGCCATAACTCAGCGGAATACCCAGTGGCTGGCCTTCGCCCACAACAATATCAGCCCCCAGCTCGCCGGGACTTTTGAACATTGCCAGCGCCATCGGGTTCACCACGAAAACCAGCAGCGCCCCGGCGTCATGCACCTTCTGTGACAGCTCCTTGAAATCATCGATCTGCCCCAGGAAGTTCGGATACTGCACTGCCAGCATGGCCGTGTTTTCATCCAGCATGTCAATCAGATCGGTAATGGTGGCGCGGCCCTTATCGCCGACAAAGCGCACGCCCGTCCCCTGATGATAGGTGTGTGCCACCGCGCGGAACTGCGGGTTTACATCCGGGCTGACGATAATCTTTTTGCGCTTCTGGCGGCCAACTTCCACCGCCATGGTGACCGCTTCGGCAAAACTGGTCGCGCCGTCATAATGGCTGGCATTGGCGGCGTCCATACCGGTCAGCGCACAGATCATGCTCTGGTATTCGAAAACTGCCTGCAACGTGCCCTGGCTCAGTTCTGGCTGATAGGGCGTATAGGCCGTAAAAAACTCACCACGCAGCAGCATGTGGTTCACGGCGGAGGGGACAAAATGATGATAGGCCCCGGCCCCGCGGAAGATGGCGTAATCCTGCGCGTGGTCGTTGGCTTCGGCCAGCGCCATCAGTTCCGCCATCACATCCATTTCGCTCAGCGCATCCGGCAGGTCGAGCGACGGGAAACGATGGCGTGACGGCACCGCTTCAAACAGGTCTTCAATTGTCGTAACACCGACCGCAGACAGCATCTGCTGGCGCTCGGTTTCAGTATGCGGTATGTAGGTCATAGTCCTCTTTGTTCATTCCGTAACGGACGGGATAAAGCGGTCAGCATGTTCTGACAGGCCGCATCAGTCCATGTGAGCGTTTGCAGCTGACAAGCGTGCCTAGCGATCTTCGCAGTAGGTGGTGTAGGCGTCAGCATCCATCAGACTGTCGGCTTCGGCGGGGTTATTCAGCTTGATCTTGACCAGCCAGCCAGCGTCGTAGGGGGCCGTATTGACGGTTTCCGGTTCGTCTTCGGCAGCGTGGTTAACCTCGGTAATCGTGCCGCTGACCGGCAGGTGCAGGTCAGAAGCTGCTTTGACTGATTCCACCACGCCAAACACAGAATCCGCCCCAAATGCTGCGCCGACTTCGGGCAGTTCCAGAAAAACCACATCATTCAACTGGTCCTGCGCATAATCTGTAATGCCGACCGTGGCTGTATCGCCGTCAATCCGCAGCCACTCGTCGCTTTTTGAGTACTTCAGATCCGCCGGTGTATTCCATTTGCCCATAACAGATGATCTCCTCAAACTGGATAAAAAAAGAGCGCACAACATACGCTGTGCGCTCTGTCAGTGCAGTCACTTTCAGAGTGTACGAGTCTGCGAATCCCTGTTGCCTGAGAGTTTCGCCACCAGCCCAGCCCATCTGGCGACTTGCCCCTTCGGCGTCTGCCTGTGCAATCCCAGCAGAACTCTCTCCACAGCCTCCCAGTGTATTGTATATGGCCGGCCTCAAATTGGCAATGAATCAGGCATCCTGCTCGACATTCAACCAGTCAAACAGCGCCTGACGCACATCCGGGCTGAGCGCCAGATTGATGGTGAAGTACCCGGTCGCGTCGGCGGCAATAGTCGGACGCACCACCAGCGTGCCATCGGTACGCAGACCAATCGCCAGATAGGCTTGCGATGTCCCAACCTGCCGGGTTGTCTGCAACCCTTCGACCGGCTGCAAACGTCGCAGCAGACGCACAAAATCCTCGAAGTGGGGACGCAGCGCGATCTCGGTCGGGCCAAACCGGGCGGAGATTGCGATATAGACGCCTTCCCGACGCAGCGCCATTTGTGGGTGCTGGTTCGCATCATCCTGTTTCGATAACGTCACCATACCACTTTGCTCATCAGTCGTCATCTGGTCGAGTATTTCAAACTGTCGCATATCAACACCCCGCTTCTTTAAGAATGTAGTGTGTAGTGTATTATGTCTTTATATTGATGACATTTGTCACATTATTTTCTATCGATCATCACCTGATGTCCGGTTGCAATATGGGTAAGATGATCCAAGCTATTTTACCATTTGTAACAGCAATCAGATATTGACCAAAGGTTTTGCCCATGTACCGAGCGCTCTATGCAATCCTATTTTTAGTCCCTCTGCTGGCAGCCTGTGGCCGCGGTGAAATCGTCCAACCTACAACCCCGACCGTTTACGTCGCCCCGCGCAGCGCAACCGCCACTGCCGAAGCGCAGCAAGCCGCAGCGGCCACGGCAGCCGCGCCAGAGGCAGGAGAAAGCACGACGGCAGAGGTCATTGGCGATGTAGCCAACGGTCAGACCCTGTTTACGACCTTCCAGGCCGAAGCCAATTTCGCATGCAACACATGCCATCTGGCGGACTCCGAAAGTCAGCTGGTGGGGCCGGGGCTGCTCCATATTTCCGAGCGCGCCGCAACGCGCGTCGACGGGCAAACCGCTGTGGCATACATCCACAATTCGATTGTGAATCCGCACGATTACGTGGTCGAGGGCTACCCGGATAATCTGATGCCCGGTGTCTATGCCGACATCTTTTCCGAGGAACAGATCAACGATCTGGTTGCCTATCTCATGACCCTGTAGCACCGAGAAAAGGAGGTCCCAATGGCAGACCATGAACATCCGGAAAAGCCAACAGCCAATCTTGCCGAATCGTCCGAAACACCCGATGCCGTCGAGGCGGCACCCGCGCCGCTGGACACAGCAGTCAAGGCGCTTGATGAAGAAGCCAAACGCGAAGAAGCATTCAAACCAAAGGGTGCGTTCCGTTTCGTGCTCGTCCTCATCGTCGGTTACATCATCTACTTCTTCCTCACCTGGCATGAAATTGTCATCCTGCGAGGGGGCGCATAATGCACATTGATCAATATGAGCGCTACTGGATCATTATCGTCGCCGCCGTGATGGGTGCCTTTTTCGCGGCCCTGCTCGCCGGTTTGCTGATCTTTGGTGTGCGGCTGCCCAGCACCCCGGATTCATCCTATTTTGTCAACCCATTGGCGCTTGATGCGGAGTTTGGTGAACCCGGCCTGCGCAACATGGGCGACGGCCAGTACACCGCGCACATCATCGCCCAGATGTGGACATTCGACCTGGGCAGCGACGAAACCTACAAAACATACTTCGAGGCAAAATACCCCGGTTCCACCTACTCCGGCGTTGATGCTGGCAATCAGGTCATTCACGTACCGGTGGGGTCGAGGGTCGTCTTCAGCATCACCAGCCGCGATGTAACGCATGGTTTTATCATCGAACGGCACAACGCCAATATCGAGGTTGTCCCCGGTCATATTGGGCAGATCAGCGTCATGTTCAACGAACCCGGTGAGTTTCGCATCTTATGTCATGAATACTGCGGGCGGGCGCATCATCAAATGCACGCCCTGATCGTGGTCGAGGAGGTATAGGCAATGGAAGCAGTTCAACCCACATCGGGGCGCGATTCTGCGTACATCCGGTTCCCGGCACTTTCAATGCTGCAAAGCGAACGTTCACTGATCGGCATTCATATGCTGATCGCCTTTGTCGCGTTGTCCATCGGCCTGTTGATGGGGCCATTTCAGGCGTTCCGGCGCTCCCCCTTCGTCACCGATGCGCTGGGCGGTCAGGGCATCGCTATGCCAATCTTCAGCTACTACTATCAGGCGCTGACAGTGCATGGCGTGCTCAATGCGCTGGTGTTCACCACATTCTTTATCGTCGGCTTCAGCTACTTTGTCACGCAGCGGTCGCTGCAACGTCCGCTCGCCAGCATAACGGCGGCCTGGATCGCCTTTGTATTGATGTTCGTCGGCCTGCTGCTCACCGGTTACGCCATCGTCAGCAATCAGGCTAACGTACTGTTTACGTTTTATGCCCCGCTGCTGGCCCACTGGACCTTTTATCTTGGTCTGGCGCTGGTCATTGTTGGCTCATGGGTCGCGGCGGGAGTCGTGTTCGCCACCTACGCGGGCTGGCGCAAAGATAACCCCGGCAAAGCGGTGCCGCTGGCGGTGTTTGCCATCGTCGCCAACTACATTATGTGGATCACCGCCTCGCTGGGGGTCGCCATCGAGGTGCTGACGATGCTGCTGCCGTTGTCGCTGGGCATCGTGCAGACCACTGATCCCCAGGTATCGCGCATTCTGTTCTGGTTCTTCGGGCACCCGCTGGTATATTTCTGGCTGATCCCGGCTTATGTGTCGTGGTACACCATGCTGCCCAAGCAGCTTGGCGTCGGGCTGTTCAGCGACGCGATGGGACGGGTCGCCTTTCTGCTGCTGATGATCTTCTCGATACCCGTTGGCGTCCATCATCTGTTTGTGGACCCCGGCATCAGCGAACTGGCAAAGGTGTCGCATTCACTGCTTACGTTCGTCGTGGCGGCCCCCAGTTTTCTGACGGCCTTCAACCTGGGGGCGACCATCGAAAAAGCCGGACGCAAGCGCGGTGGCAGCCTCATAAGCTGGGTCTGGAAACAACCCTGGGGTAATCCGCTGGTGGCGGCGCAGTTATGCGGCATGCTGCTGTTTATCGTCGGCGGCATCACCGGCATTATGAATGCGTCGTTTACACTCAACGTCGCCTTGCATAACACGACATGGGTGGTCGGTCATTTCCACATGACACTGGCCGGGGCCGTCACACTGACCTATTTTGGTATCGCGTACTGGCTCGTGCCGCTCATTCGGGGGCGGCGGCTTATCAGCAACCGGCTGGCTCTGGCGCAGATTTACACGTGGTTTATCGGCATGTTGATGTTCGGCGCTGGTATGGGGCGTGCGGGCATCGACGGCGCAACCCGGCGCACAGACCTGGGCGCATCCGGCGTGTACATCAGCGATCTGTGGGTGCCCTGGTTGAATTTGTCGGCGCTCGGCGGTGTGGTCCTGCTCATCAGTTCCATCCTGCTGTATGTGGTGTTGGTTGGCACCTGGTTCCGCTCGACCGAGCCGGTCGAAAATGAAGCACCGATTGAAACGGAAGGCCCGGCCAGCAGCACACCTGCCCTCTTTGAGCGATGGGGCATGTGGATTGCCATCATCATCATCTCCAACGCGATTATGTGGGGGCCTGTGCTGTTACAAGGTCTGGACTTTGTTAACGGGTTCTTCGTGCCCGGCCAGCCCGGCGCCGCCCGTTGATCTGGCATCCATCACATTGACAGGGGCGCATCGTGAGCGCCCCTTAGCAAATTCGAGGAGATCAAGGGAATGACAGACCAGACTCTATCCGCAGACACACACGACACCAAATCCGCCAATCAAAGCATCTTCTGGGTAGCCGCGGCGGCATTGTTGATCAGCTTCGGCGCGACCATGTTCCTGTTCAGCGCTGCGTATGCCAAAGATGTCGAGACATTGTTAAAAGCCCCGGAACTGGTGTGGGCATTTATCTGTGGACAGCCCAGCGAATACGGCGTCACCCTGCCACTTTTGTTGACTGCGGGCACGATGGCAGTCCTCGGTGGCGTCGTCACAACCGGTGTCACCTGGTGGCGCCATCGAAACTAGGCATCCGTCTCCACAGCCAGCGCTGCCCCGGCCAGAGGCTCACCAACGGGTTCAGGAGTCGCAGCCTGAAAGTCCGGCAAGTCTGCTTCAAGCCGCCGGATCGCCGGGATCAGGTACACCAGCAGCGACAGGAAGGCCGTACCGAACCCACAGATGAGCAGCATCAGCCCGATGCCCGCCCCAAAGCCATCCCCCACCAGCGGCGCGACCCGTTCCCACCCGGCCTGCCCAACCGTTGGCTCGAAGACATTGTCCGCCAGCGGCCCGGCCAGCACAAACGCGACCGGCATCAGCAGCATCGACATCTGGCCCAAAGCGGCGAACACCCGCCCCTGCACATCTGGCGCGACTTTGGCCTGTAGCATCGACATGGCGGCTGCGTTGACAAACGGCAGCACGAACATAAACAGAAACAACGTGATACCCAGCATCACCGGTGTCTGCGCCATCCCGGCCAGGCCCAGAAATGTACTCGCCAGAATGATGCCCCCCATGATAGTATGGATGCGCGGACGTGTACCGCCCCACATACTCATGATGATCCCGCCGGACAACGCCCCCGTGTTCACGATGCCCAGCAGTAAACCCAGCGTCGCCTCGCTGCCCGTGCGCGCCAGAATGTACGGTGTTTGCAGCACCATCACGCCGCCAACCAGAAAGTTAACCAGCGAATTGAACACCAGCAGCCAGAACAGCACCCGCCGCTGCCACAAATAGCGAAAGCCATCGAACATACTGCGCCAGACCGACCCCGCCATCGCCTGCCCGTCTGCGGTCTGCGGTGGACGTGGAATGCGTGAATAGAAGATGACCGCCACCGCGACCAGAAAAGTCGTCAGGTCAATGGCAATCGCGCCGATCACGCCGACCAAGGGGTAAATCATCCCGGCGACTGCGGGGGCGATGATACCAGCCAGGGGGCCGGTCACCTGCTGCATGGCGTTCGCCCGGTCACGCTGATGATCCGGCACAAGCAGAGTCACCGAGGCCTGAAATGCAGGCCCCTGAAACACACCAAACAGCGATTGCATAAACGTAATGGCATACAGATGCCACAGCTCGAAACGGCCCGACGCGAAGCTGATGAGCAGCAGCACGGTCCCCGCCGCCTGTCCCATATCCGCCAGCATCATCACGTAGCGACGATCCCAACGGTCCGCCAGCGCACCGGACAAACCAGCCACCAGCACCTGGGGCACGATAAAGAAGAAACTCACCAACGCCAGCGGCGTCGCATTGCCGGTCTGCGTAAACACCCAGATACTGATGGCGAAGCTGCTGATCTGGCTGCCGATGAGTGAAAAAACCTGTGTCACAATGAGCGTATAAAATGTACGGAGATGATTCTGCTGTTGCATGATTCCCGCCCTGTTTCCTCTCTACATTCTCCCTATACGTAAAAATCCGGCAGACTGTTCAAATGGGCGCTTGTGTGGCATAGGAAGATCGTCATGTGAGGCGGAGATTGCATTGTTGCATGCCAGCACGTGTGCTAACATTCACAAACCAGTTGGTTTGTTGCCGAGAGGTTATTGTGTCTGCTGAAAAACCGCCACAAAGTACACCACCACGCCCCCTGTTGATCGGTGCGCTGATCTTGAGCCTGGTGATCACCGCTGGCGCTGTGTTCTTCATCTTTTACCGGCTGACCAGCCAACCCACCGCCGATGGTGGGGCCGCCATTGTGGACTCCGAAAGCTATTTTGATGGCGGTACTATGATTGACCCGCCGCGAGAACTGTCCGATTTTACCCTGATCGGCACCGACGGCCAGCCGCTCAGCCTAAGCGATCTGCGTGGCAAAGTGACCTTGCTGTTTTTCGGTTACACCCACTGTCCGGATGTCTGCCCACTGACGATGGGCGAATACAAGCGCATCAAAGCAGCATTGGGCGACCAGGCCGACGAGGTCAATTTCCTCATGATCAGCGTCGATGGCGAGCGCGATACCCCCGAACACCTGAACCGCTATATCGGCAGCTTCGACGAAGACTTCCTCGGCATGACCGGCACCGAAGATGATCTCAAGCGTATCGGCACGGATTATGGCCTTTTCTTCCAGGCCAACACCGAAGAAGGCGAAAACTACACCGTCGACCATACGGCGTCCATGTTCATGGTCGATCAGGAAGGCTACCTGCGCACCATCTTCACCTTCGGCACCGAGCCGGATGTCATCACCGGTTACGTGCAGGACCTGCTATAGCCCGACACGTTTATTGATGGGACCGTAACGGAGGGCCGTTTGTGCCCTCCAGCCACTCTGCCCGATTAGTAATCAGGCTTTATCCCAATGAAACGATGGTGGAAAATAGTACGGCTCGTTGGCGCGTTGACTGCTGTATGCCTGTTTGCGCCTATCGCCCATGCCCAGCAGCAGCCCACGCTCACCCCCACCCCACCACCGCCGGGCGTTGTGCTGCCTACACCGACCGCCGTTCCCACCGCCCTGTTCGCCACCCACCCGCAGCCGCTGCCCGATCTTCAGCCCATTACCCGCGCGAATGCCGCATCATTGCAGCCGTTATTCACCCTTCAGTGCCGCTTAACGGGTATGGCTGGTACTGGCTATCAGCCTGCGATTTACGAGGTACTGCTCTCGCCGGTCGACAATCGGCTGGTCGTCGTTGCCAACGATATCATCTGCATTTACGATCTCGACAACCCCGCAGCGGCTCCGATCACCCTGGAAGCGTCCCGCATTGGCGCGGAATCAGGTGGATTTTTCGGGCCGGATGGACAGGCTTTTTACACCCTGCACAATGAGTATGTCATCCGTAAATGGGATGCCCTTACCGGGGAAGCATTGCCGACAGAATTGGAAGGGGTTTATCTCCCCAATGTCCAGCAGAACCTTGCTCTCAGCCCAGATGGCACGCAGCTCGCCACTGGAAGCCGTTTATGGCTGCGGTTGTGGGACATGGTCACCAGTACCAATATCGTCAGCGCGAACGTAGGTCGGGTAACGGCAGTAGCATGGAGCAGCAACGGTACACGTCTGGCCACGATTGAAGAAGGGCGGCCCGCGCTCTACACGCTGCACCCCGGCCCACTTCTGTTTCGGGATACTGTGCTGGAACCCGTTGGCAACGGTGCGGGGCTGGCCTTTGGCGGCGCAGATGGCAATCTGCTGGCCTACACATCGCCGGAAGGGGAAGGAGTCACGGTGCTGAACATCACCAGCGGCGAAATCGTCGCTGCACCCGATATTGATTCAACCGTGCAGTCAGGATTTTATCAGCAGGAACTGGTCTTCAGCCCGGTTGACCCTTTACTGTTGGCCGGCACTGGCCGGGAGATATTTACGCTGTGGAATGTCGCGGCTGACCAGCACCTGTGGGATTACGTCGTGAACCCAAATCTGCTAAGCGGCGGCCCACATCAGGCAGCCTTCAACGCCGATGGCACCCTGCTGGTGCTGGCAGTGGGCGAAGTCATCGCCGTATTTGGGGTCTCGTCCTGATTGTTTACCGGCGGGGCACACGCGCCAGAATGGTGGTAATCACTTCATAGTTGTTCGTGCCCAGCCGCGCCGCCACGTCATTGGGAGTAATCGCATTGTCACCCTGCTGGCCCAGCACAACCACTTCATCACCAATTGCCACGTCCGGAATATGGCTGACATCAATGGTGGTTTTTTCCATGCTCACCCGCCCCAGAATCGGCGCGAACTGACCATGAACCAGCACCCGGCCCCAGTTATGCGGCTTGCGCCGGAACCCATGCGAGTAGCCAATCGGGATAACCGCAATGCGTTCCTGCGAACTGGTGTAATAGGTTTGCCCGTAGCCAACCGGATGACCAGCGGGCAGAGTCTTCACCTGCGCAATGACCGTTTTCCACGTAATGGCCGTTTGATACTCCGGCGGAATCGGCACCGTATCGGACGGGCTTTCGCCATAAAGCGCCACGCCAACGCGCACCATATCCAGATGCGTCTCTTTCAGCGTGAGAGTCGCAGCAGAGTTGGCGGCATGAATATAGCGGAACTGAAAACCACTGGCGCGCAGCGGATTGACGACACTCTTGAATACACGAAGCTGTTCCAGAGTATAGTCCGGGTCTTCGTCGGCCATCGAAAAATGGGTATAGATGCCTTCAATTTCAAGCTGCTGCAAGTTGATCAGATGGCGAAAGAAGGGTACGGCAGCCGAAGGCAAAACGCCCAGACGCCCCATGCCCGTGTCTACCTTAATATGGACACGCAGCAGCTCACCCACTTCGCGCGCGGCCCGGTTATACGCGATTGCCATATCCAGGTCGTACAGGGTCAGCGTAATCTTCTGGCGAATCGCCTGTCGCACGGCATACACCGGCGTATAACTGAGCACCAGAATGGGCGCATCTATGCCGGCGTCACGCAGTTCCAGCGCTTCATCGAGCGAGGCCACACCCAGCAGTTCAGCGCCATTCGCCAGCGCCGTAATACTGCTGGCCACCGCGCCGTGTCCATAGGCATCGGCTTTGACCACCGCCATCAGCTTGACGTGGTCCTCCAGCCCCTGTTTGATCAAACGCACATTATGGGCGATCGCCCCCTGGTCAATCTCCACCCAGGTTGTACTGGCTGGTTGCGCAGTTGACTCGGCTTCCCACACATCGCCCTGACGAACCAGCTGTGCCATGTCTGCTTCGTCGGCCAGCAGCGGCTTCACCACCTGTTCCATCCTTGCCGCCGCCGCGCCTTTGATCAGGACGACATCACCTTCTCGCAGCCCAACCTGATCGCGTAAAACCGTCACCGTGTCCTGCGCGTTATAGGTCAGGCGCACAGACCGTCTCTCTTTTCCATGATCAATCGCCGCGCGTGCCACAACCGCCGCCTGCGACCCTTCCGTCACAATCACATCGGCGACTTCTGCCGCACTTGGCCCCACCATCCGATGGCCCCGCTGGGTGTAAGCGCCGAGATGATCCATGTCGCCCATCACGAAAATGACCCGGCGGTCGCTGCCATCACGAATCGCGTTCAGCCATTCCAGCGCCGCCTCGGTTGATTCCGGCGTCGCGTCGTATGTATCATCGACCAGCAGGCAGTCGTTGAGGCCGCGCAATGGATTCATGCGGCCCGGAAGCGGATTCATTTCCGTCAGTGCTTGCAGGCCCTGCTCAAGCGGCACATCGTAATGCAGCCCCACCGCCAGCGCGAACAGCACGCTGTACAGGTGATGTTTGCTCAGTAACGGGGTCCAGCGCCCTACGTAGCGTTCCGGCCCATGCCGCATATCGAAACCCGTTTTCGTCTGGCTTTCAACGATGTTGTAGGCCATCAGATCGGCACCGAAGTTGCAGCCCACCTGCATGACCTGGGCTTCGGTGCGGGCGGCCATGTTACGAATACGATCATCATCGTAGTTCAGCACCGCCAGGCCGGACGCAGACAGGTGCTCGACCAGCAGCCCTTCTTCCTGCGCGATCTGGTCCAGGTCGCCGAAGGAGTCCGTATGGGAATAACCAATATGAGTCACGACAGCGGCATCTGGCCGGGTGACCCCAACCATCTCGGCGATTTCGCCTTCCTGCCACGCCCCCAGCTCCAGCACGACCATTTCGTGCTCTGCCTTGAGCCCGGCCAGTGCCAGTGGCAAACGCAGCCGCCCGCGCAGTTCGCCCCCACTGTTGTGCACCTGATAGCGTACGGACAGCACCCGGCGTATCGCCTCGGTCGTGACGGACTTCCCATAAGACCCGGTCACCCCAATCACCTGCGGCCCCAGTTTATCCAGCACATAGCTGGCCCAGTTCATCATCGAGGTTTCGGTATCTTTCACGATGATGACGGAAATGCCAGTCGTATCCACATCCGGGGGGCGGGTACACAAAATCCCGGTCGCGCCACGACGGATCGCCTCACCAATATACTGGTGCGTATCGCCATAATCCGTCTTGCGGGCGACAAAGATCTGGTTTTCCTGAGCAATGCGAGAATCAAGGCAGAAACCGGTGAAAAGCTGGGCGTTGGGTTCGCCGAAAAGTTGTCCGTTTGCAGCTTCGAGAAGATCGTAGAGACTTATCATGGTCAGCAGTATAGCACGTTCATTATGCTAGCGACAGGCCAGCCAACATTTGTTATAATTCGGTTCAGTCCTTAAGGATTTAAGCCATATGACATTCGAGTTTGAAGTGTTGAAAACACAGGGCAACGCACGGGCCGGCATCTTCCACACACCGCATGGCCCAATCCCGACGCCCGTCTTTGCGCCCGTGGGCACCCAGGCAACCGTGAAAGCGGTGCTGCCACGTGACCTGCATGAACTGCATGCATCGCTCGTTCTGTCGAACACCTATCATCTTCACCTGCGTCCGGGTGATGAGCTGGTGCGCGATATGGGTGGGTTACACCAGTTCATGCAGTGGCCCGGTCCAATCCTGACGGACTCCGGTGGGTTTCAGGTCTTCAGTCTGGCACAGATCAACCGCATCGACGAAGACGGTGTGACCTTTCGCAGTCACATCGACGGCAGCCTGCACCGGTTTACACCAGAAATATCCATGCAGATTCAGCAAAATCTGGGGGCGGATATTATCATGTGTTTCGACCAGTGCCCCACCCCGCGAGACCGGGACGTTGTCGAAGCAGCCGTGACCCGAACCACCAATTGGGCTCGCCGTTGTCGCGAAGCACACCCGGATGATCGGCAACAGGCTCTGTTCGGCATCGTACAGGGCGGCATCTTCGAGGACCTGCGCGCGCAGTCGGCGGCGGACCTGCTGGCTATGGACTTCCCTGGTTATGCTGTTGGCGGGCTGGCTGTCGGCGAAAGTAAGGAAGAGATGTACCAGACACTGGACACAACCGTGCCGCTGCTGCCACCAGACCGGCCCCGCTATTTGATGGGGGTTGGCGAGCCGGATGACCTCATTGAAGGGATCATGCGTGGAATCGACATTTTCGACTGTGTCATCCCCACCCGGCTGGCGCGTCATGGCGCGGCCATGATCAGAACCGGGCGAATCAATGTGCGCAACCTGGAGTATGCCCGCGACCAAGGCCCGCTGGACCCTGGCTGCACCTGTTATACTTGCCAGCACTTTACACGAGCTTACCTGCGCCATCTGGTCAAAGCAAAGGAAATACTCGGCCACATGCTGCTTTCCCTGCACAACATTCACTTTCTCATCCAGCATGTTCGCACCATGCGCGCCGCAATTCTCGACGGGCATGACCTTCAGGCATACCGTAATTCCTTCCTGAACAGCTATCGTCAGGCTGTTATCAACCAGTAAAGGATCGGTTCGTTGACCCTCCAGGATTGTTGTCTCCCACTGCCCCCCCACCCAAAGGTCTGACCAACCCATGTTGGGAGCCAAACGCACGCTGGCAATAATGGCGTTTACGCTGGTGAGTTGCAGTGCCCAGGTGGTACCGGCAACGACTCCGACGACCAACGCCGTTGTGCTCCGGCTTAACGCCAGCAACGCAACTCTGCCGCTGCTGACCGACCTCACCCAGCAGTATGCGAAGATCATGCCGGGCGTCAGTTTCGAGATCAACGTCAGTAATTATGCTTCCGCCGTCGAAAATGCGTTTAGCGATGATCCGGTCTACTTTCTGACCAATCATCTCCCGCCGGAAGATAACGCCCTGTGGGGTGCGCCGGTCGCTCATGACGCCATTGTCCTGATCGTCCCCACCGACAGCGTTGTCCGCGACCTGACGCTGGAACAGGTGCGGGGCATCTACCAGGGACGCATCAAAAACTGGGCAGAGGTCGGCGGCACTTCGATAGAAATCGTTGTGATCAGCCGTGAAGACGGGGCCGGTACACGAGCCGAATTCGAGCGCATGGTGATGGGCGACCGGCAAACGACACAGTCCGCCCAGATTGCGCCATCCAGCAGTGCCGTACTCGCCAGTGTGATGAATCAGCCGGGCAGCATCGGCTATGTGTCGCTCAGCTTTCTCGATGTCACCGTCTTGCCCCTCACCATCGACAACGTCGCACCAAGCCAGACCACCGTCCGGCAGAACACGTATCCGTTGCGTAATACCCTCTTTTTCGCCGGTCCGAGAGAACCGGATGGTGCGCTGCGTGCCTTTATTGGCTGGGCGCAGAGTCCGGCAGGACAGGCGGTCGTGGCCCAGCGGTATATCCCCCTTACCATGCCCTGAGCTTATCCGATCAGGACAAACCTCCTGCCCTAAGCTGCCAATAGTCCATAGCCGTCCACGAGACAAAATCGCATACTGAAGTTAACGATTAAGCGTTATGGATTGAAAAGGCAACCTATGATGCGCCTACAAGACAAAGTTGCGATCATAACCGGGGCTGGATCTGGCATTGGCCGGGCGATTGCCTTGCTGTATTTGAAGGAAGGCGCCAACGTCGTCGGCGCGGACATCGACCAGGCACGACTAGACAGCCTGACCCAGGAAGCGAAAGCGGATTCGCGATTGATCACGCGCACAGGCAACATCGCCGACAAAGCCCACGCCGAAGAACTTGTCAGCACAGCCGTTCAGACCTTCGGCCATCTCGACATTCTCGTGAACAACGCAGGTGTGGTTGACGGCTTCGAGGCGGTTGGCGAAATGAGCGATGCCATCTGGAACCGTGTCATGACTATCAATGTGAATGGCCCGATGTATACCAGCCGCAGCGCGGTAAAAGCCATGGGCGATGCTGGCGGGGGCGTGATCATCAATATCGCTTCCATCGGCGGTCTGTTTGGTGGACGGGCAGGCGCCGCCTACACCGTATCCAAACATGCCGTCATCGGCCTCACCCGCAGCATCGCCTGGCATTACGCACCGCAGAATATTCGCTGTGTCGCCATTTGCCCCGGCGGTGTCGAAACCAATATCATGACTTCCATGCCGGAGGACACCCTTGGCTGGCAGCGGGCGCAGCCGACCTTTGCGACCAATCTGCGGGCGGCCAAGCCCGAAGAACTGGCGACCGTTGCCCTGTTCCTGGCCTCGGATGAAGCCAGCTTCGTCAACGGCGCGGTTCTGACAGCCGATGGCGGCTGGACCGCTGGCTAGGCAGGCAGCACATTGAAATAAATGAACAGCATGGCATAAAGCAGAAACAGCACCAGCAGCCACATACTGCCAAGCGCCACATCCCGATACAGGCGCAGGCGGGTGCGGCGCTGGTGCATGGCCAGTTCCGGCAGACGAATGCGATAGAGGGCCCCGGCAGCTTCCGCATTTTGCGGGTTCACACGCAGCACGTTATCCAGACAGACAGAACTCTGATCCAGCGAATCAACGCTCACGCTCAGCCACAGCCAAGCGTCCTCAAAATCGCTGTCTTCATTAATCAGCTCGCGCAGCAGTGTACGGGCTTCTTCGCGGCGATCATGCTTGACCAGCTCAATCGCCCGGAGCAGTTTATCAACCCGTGCTGCGGCAGGCCCATCCTCGCTCATGTCGTGGCCTGGGGCGCGTCCAGTTGAACACCCGCAAACAAATCGTACTCATCAACACGGTTCGCAACCGGTGCAGGATGCACGCGTGTAAAACCCTGCCGCCCCTGGAACAGACGACGGAACCACATCGGCTGCTGCCCACGAGGACCAGCAAGCTGGCTGGCATGACACATCGCGGCCTTGTCCCACACCGCCAGATAATCTCTTACATCGACTAACGCGTGGGTCGGTTCGATGTTTTCCAGAATCGCCACAATATCAATGTCATTGTTGCGGCCCATTTTGCGCGGATTGTTGCGACCCAGCAGCGCCCGCCAGATGCGCCAGCGCACCCAGAACGGTGCCGGCGATGAGTAATACAATTTTTGCGGCTGATATGGCATCTGCCCATCAGTGACATAGCCCGTATCGCCGGCCAGTTTAAACGCGTCGGCGGTCGCCCGCTGAATCGCGATATGGTCGGGGTGCCCGTAACCCCCGTACTGATTAAATGTCAGCACCACCTGCGGCCTAACCTCTCGGATCACCTCGACCACCCGGCGGGCCAGTTCTTCACGCGGGGCCTGCCACGAACAGGCCGGGTCGTTGCTGGTTTCCGACCCCATCATGCCACTGTCTTTGTAGCCAAACTTGAAGACTTTGCTGAAACCGAGCATTTCCGTGGCGCAGTCCAGTTCGGCCAGTCGCAGTTCGGCAATAGAGTTGTAACCATTCAGAAATTCCGGCGAGACGGTCCCAACATCGCCATTGGTCGAGACGATCAGATAGACTTCTACGCCCTGCGCGACGTATTTCGAGATCAGACCACCATAGCCAAAAGCCTCATCATCAGGATGCGCGACAGCAATAAGCAGGCGTCGGTTCGACATCCAGTTCCTCCACGATTGATTGACACGAAAACTGCATGACGTTTCATTATAACGCCATTGGGCCAAATATCCCCCTGTGCAATCCACCGGGCGCGGCTGTATACTTGCCCGTCGTGCGCTCCCCCCGGAGCGTAAATTCATCCGGACATTGATCGGGGGATTCATGCACCGACCTACACTCTTACTGCTTACGCTGTTCTTTGTTGCGGCAGCACTGGTTTTGCCAGCAGGGGCCGACGAACCCAACATTCAGATCACCCTGCCCGGAACCAACACGCCGCGGCCAGCCGCTTTCGCCACCAATACGCCATCCGTGCCATCGGACACACCGACAGCGACCTTCACGCCAACGGCGACATTTACGGCGACCAGCACACCCACCCACACGCTGACGCCAACAGCAACCTTCACACCAACATTCACACCAACCGATACGGCAACACCGACGAATACGCCTTCGCCCACCCCAACACCCATTGGCCCGATCTTCTACCCCGAAGGCATTAACCCACTAACCGGGCTGCCCTACCCGGATGAAGAAGCGATGGCGCGGCGCAACCTGATCGTCAAAGTGTCGAACTACCCGCCCATCGTGCGCCCGCAGAGCAGCGTCAACCTGGCGGATGTGGTTTTCGAAGTCGAAGCTGAGGGTGGCGTCACGCGCTTTGCGGCCATCTTCCGCAGCAATATGCCCACGCACGTCGGGTCGATCCGCAGCGCACGCCTGCTCGACCTTGAGCTGGTGCCGATGTATAACGCCCTGCTGGCGTATTCCGGCACGAGCGAACCGATCCAGAAACTGATCCTCGCAGCGGATTTTGTGTACCAGACCTTCTCACCGTTAAAGGGTGATAACTGTCAGGAAGCCGGGTTCTGCCGCTTACCGCGGGAAGGCCTGAACTTTGAGCACACACTGTTCCTCGACACAACCGCTTTGTACGATCTGGCTACGCGCCGCAACGTGAACACCGGCTACAAAGCGCGCGGTTTCGCCTTTAATGAAACGCCCGATCCCAGCGGCCTGCCCGCGAACGATATCTTTATCGACTGGTACGGCCAGACGGACGCCCGCTGGCAGTATGATCCGTCCACCGGGCACTACCTGCGTTATACGGACAGTGTCCCACACTTTGATGCCAACGACGGCCAGCAGTTGTGGACCGATAATCTGGTAATCATCGAAGTGCCGCACGAACGACGCCCCGATCTGTTCCCCGAAGGCGTCACCTACGAATCCTACGAAATTCAGCTCTGGGACCAGGGACGCGCCTATCTGGTGCGCGACGGACAGTGGTATCAGGGGTACTGGCGGCGGCAGGACCGCGAACCGGGCAGCGCCTTGCAGATCATCTACGGCAATAACGCGCCCATCATGATGAAGCCGGGCCGCACATGGGTCTCCGTGGTGCGCGGCTTTGGCGATGTCATCATCAACGAACAGGTCGCGGACATGGAAGCCACCGGCACCGCCATCTCAGGCAGCGTCACACCATCCCCAACGTGGACGCCGGGGCCAAGCCCCACGCCCGATCCGAATTCCTAGTACCCGCACAGCATACGCCCAGCACAGCAGCGTCATCAACCCGATGGCGCTGTTTTTATTTCGCGTATGATCAAAACCCGTAATAGCAAGTCCGGTAATCCGAGAGCTGTTGCGTGCCGGAAAGCCTTCACGCCAACACCCTCTCATGAGCGACAAACCTGCAAGATGCGTCACGGGCCTGGCGTATCGCCAGTTAACTCTCATGCTTCCGGGATGGCTATGCTATCATCATAAGATGATCAAAAAAGGTGAGCAGAGAAATGGCATTCTACTACGATCAACCCTCTCGTACGTTCAGTGAATACCTGTTAGTTCCCGGCTACTCGTCGGCAGAATGTGTGCCAGCGAATGTGTCGCTGAAAACACCGCTGGTCAAGTTCAAAAAGGGCGAAACACCTGCACTGTCCTTAAATGTCCCGGTGGTTTCCGCCATCATGCAGTCCGTATCCAACGACTCCATGGCGATTGCGCTGGCACGTGAGGGCGGTGTGTCGTTCATCTATTGCTCACAGCCCATCGAACGACAGGCCGAAATGGTGCGGCGGGTCAAAAGCTACAAAGCAGGATTCGTCATTACGGACTCGGCGGTTCATGCCGACAACACACTGACCGATATTCTGGCTTTAAAGGAAAAAACCGGGCATTCGACGGTCGCCGTCACAGCGGATGGCACCCCAACCGGCAAGCTCATCGGCATCATCACCAGCCGCGATTATCGGGTCAGCCGCATGGACCGGGACACGAAAGTGTCGAGCTTCATGACGCCGCTGGACAAGATCATCTATGCCAAAGACGGCATCAGCCTGAGCGAAGCCAACGACATCATCTGGGAGCACAAGATCAACGTGCTGCCGATCATCGACGACCAGCAGCGGCTTGTCTCGTTCGTGTTCCGCAAAGACTACGACGTCCACAAGGCCAATGTCAACGAAATGCTGGACGCCTCGAAGCGGTACATCGTCGGCGCGGGTGTCAACACGCGTGATTATGAACAGCGGATTCCGGCGCTGGTCGAGGCGGGGGTCGATGTGTTGTGCATCGATTCGTCGGAAGGCTTCTCGGAATGGCAGCAGCGCACGCTGGCATTCGTGCGCGAGAAGTATGGCGACCGGGTGAAGATTGGCGCGGGCAATGTGGTGGATCGTGACGGTTTCCGCTTCCTCGCGGATGCTGGCGCAGACTTCATCAAAGTTGGCATCGGTGGCGGCGCCATCTGCATCACACGCGAAGCGAAGGGCATCGGACGCGGCCAGGCAACCGCCGTCATCGAAGTCGCCCAGGCCCGTGATGAATACTTCGAAGAAACCGGCATCTATATCCCGATCTGTTCCGACGGCGGCATCGTCTACGATTATCACATCACGCTGGCGCTGGCAATGGGCAGCGATTTCTGCATGTTGGGCCGGTACTTCGCCCGCTTTGACGAAAGCCCATCGAACCGGGTGGTTGTCAACGGCAATTATATGAAGGAATACTGGGGCGAAGGCAGTGCTCGCGCCCGCAACTGGCAGCGCTACGATTCCGGTGGGGATGCCAAGCTGTCGTTCGAGGAAGGGGTTGACTCATATGTCCCGTATGCGGGCAACCTGCGCGATAATCTCGCTATCAGCATGAGCAAGGTCAAGTCGGCGATGTGCAATTGTGGCAGCCTGACAATCCCCCATCTTCAGCAGAATGCGCGGCTGACGCTGGTATCGTCCGTGAGCATTGTCGAGGGCGGCGCGCATGATGTGCTGGTGCGCGATCAGCAGGTCAGCGCCATGGGTTCGTGAAACGCGATGAAACCATATTGACTTCATTACATAAGGGGTGCATCCGGAAGAATGTGCCCCTGTCCCGTTTTCTCAACCCACCTCACGACACATTGACCTAACGTGTCATGATGCCCTGCCCTCATTCCTGAATTTCAAGCTCCACCGTCACCTCGTCGCCTTCCTCAAGCTGTTCTGCTTTGCGTATATCCGCTTTGATGGGGACCAGGTAACGGTCGTCTTTGGGGAACAGCGACGTCTTCCATTCGGTATCGCCGATGCGAACCCGCACCGGAATCACGCCCCAGCCGTAGGTGACAACGTTGGAAATGGCCTTTATTTCGCGGCTCTCCACTTCCGGCACCGTCACAAAATACCAGGGCGCAGGGCCACGCCAGAAGATAATTTCGCCATCGAACACAATATGCATGGGTATTGCAAACCTGACACTCAAGAGAACGAAGATAGGCTGTCAACCAGTACGGATTACAGCATAGTACAGCGTGCATTTTTCGGCCAATTTGCCAATGACTATCGCAGGCTGGCACGATGCGACCGTTGGCTGGCAGTTGCTTGACAAAAAAGAACATAAGTTCTATTCTTGTGGGAGGCTGATGGTATCAAAGGGGTGATGAAATGGGTGAAGTTCGTGTTCTGGTTGGCACGCGTAAGGGCGCGTTCGTTCTCCGTTCCGATGAACAACGCAAGGACTGGCGTGTTGAGGGGCCACATTTCCCTGGCTGGGAAATTTTTCATATCACCGGCACACCGTCCGACCCCGACCGGCTGTATGCCTCGCAGTCGGGCGGCTGGTTCGGGCAGATTATCCAGCGCTCGGACGACGGTGGCAAGACATGGGACACAGTTGGCAACGAGTTTGCCTATGATGGCACACCCGGCACCCACCAGTGGTACGATGGCACGCAGCATCCGTGGGAATTCAAGCGCGTCTGGCATCTGGAACCTTCGCCAACCAACCCGGACTCCATCTATGCTGGCGTCGAGGATGCGGCCCTGTTTCATTCGGAAGATGGTGGCAAAACCTGGCGCGAACTCGCTGGCCTGCGCGACGTCAAAGGCCATCTGTGGCAGCCGGGCGCGGGCGGCATGTGCCTGCATACCATCGTCCTCAACCCGGATGACCCCAACCGGATTTTTGTCGCCATTTCTGCGGCAGGGGCTTTCCGCACCGATGATGGCGGCACCACCTGGCGTCCCGTCAATGAGGGCCTGAAGTCGGACTATGAACTGCCCGACGCCGCTGCCGAAGTGGGCCATTGCGTACACAGCATCGCCATGCATCCCTCGCGCCCGAACATCCTGTTTATGCAGAAACACTGGGACGTGATGCGCTCGGACAATGCCGGTGAGTCGTGGCACGAAGTCAGCGGCAATTTGCCCAGCGATTTTGGTTTTCCGATTGCAGTTCACGCGCATGAACCGGACACCATTTACGTGGTCCCCATCACCAGTGACTCGCATCACTTCCCGCCGGATGGTAAGCTTCGAGTCTATCGCAGCCGGTCCGGCGGTAATGAGTGGGAAGCATTGACCAACGGCCTGCCGCAAAGCAACTGTTACGTCAATGTGCTGCGCAACGCGTTTGCAGTGGACTCGCTGGATTCGTGCGGCGTCTACTTTGGCACCACCGGCGGCCAGGTGTATGTGTCGTCGGATTCCGGCGATAACTGGATGTCGATTGTCCATGACTTGCCCCCCGTCCTTTCAGTTGAGGTGCAAAAATTGTCATGATTTCGGTCACCTTGCCTGCACACCTGCGCGATCTGGCACGTGTAACCGGCCCGGTTCAACTGCAAATTGAGGAACCGGTTACGCAGCGGGCGATCCTCGACGCGCTGGAAGTCGCGTATCCGATGCTGCGTGGCACCATCCGCGACATCGCGACCAAGGAGCGTCGTCCCTTTATCCGCTTTTTCGCGTGTGGCGAAGACCTCTCGCACGAGCCAGCGGACGCCGCCGTACCGGTCGAGGTTGCATCAGGGAAACAGCCCTTTCGTATCATCGGCGCGCTGGCCGGTGGCTAACGGCATTCAATAGCCTGTTCGTCTGAAGCGCAATCCAAATTCAAACGAGTTGAATCCGTGATGGGTCCAGCTCGTTTTTTGTTATCCGCGAACCGTATCCCTTTCAGATCAACCTTAAGTCATCGGGCAATCTGGTATTGGCGCAGACGGCTGTAGTCAAAGTAGCACGGCCTGCCGCCCGCGGCGCCTTCACCACCATAGGAATTGAGCGTCCAGAAGCCGGAACTATCGGGCAGCCACTGCAAGGCCGTCAGCACAAGCCGCCCCGAAACCATGAAGTCGACATCGCTCAGGTCCGCCCCCGAATTCACGCATGTGAGCGCCTTACGCGTCGGTTCCCATATGTCAAGCGGTGAGCTTATCACGCCGCTGTCCACAGCCAGCACACCAAGTCGGTCATCGCCGATATGCAGGGCCAGATACTGTCCGTCAGGGCTGGGGTAAACGAATGCACTGGCAATGAGCAGCTCTCGTAAAGGCGCGCCATCTGGCAGGGTGTCCAGTGCATAGATCGAGAGGAAGGCATTGTAGTTGTCGTAATTGTCCGGCTCTTCAAAACGCGTCGCGTAAACAAGCTGCATATCCGTCGAAAAAGCGGCGAAGGTAAATGGATCATCAAAGACCTTAAGTGGTTGGCTGCTGGCCAGATCAATCAGGTAACTCTGGGTATCATCCGATGCCAGCGCATATTGGTGATCCGGACTGTAAGTCGCAAATTCGGGATAATCGGTATGTTCAAGCAGGGTTGTGTTAAGCTGTTCCGAAGCTTGCTGGTTCAGGGTCATGGCCCCGGTTTCCGTGTCGATCTCGAAACGTGCGAGGCGGTAGTCGTCCTGGTGATAAACGATGAGTTCCAGTGTGGTGTCATTGATAGATGCAAGCGGCGTGACTGATGATTCGATCCGGTAGATGTCACTGTCAATGGTATCCAGGCTAATCGTAGCATCTGCAATAGGGTCGCCCGTGGTCAGGGTGTAGGCCTGCAACCAGTAATCGCCCTCAAAACAGTTATCCATCAGCACCCACAGCAGGTTACTGGCAGAGTCCGCTGCACTCGCAACCGGGCAGTCAAACCCGATGTCATGTTCCACAGCGAGTGTCAGCTGTAGCGTCTCCTCCTGCCCCCAGGCAGCGGTGCCCGAAAGCAAAATCCCCAAAACCCATATCACCAACCAACAGCGTGTCCACGTCATTCTGATCGGCCTTCATGAGCACTATCCATACGATAATCGACATTGTATGCGATGAACCCAATTCACGCCGCATGGCCCAAATGGTGGTTGTGGGCAGCGGAAAACAGGCTAGATTATGCGCCCCACCGCTGGCTATAATTGGCTGGTCGGTGCTGCACATGCAAGCTATTCTGCGTCGACGCTGCTTTGGGACGACCCAACGGCATGCACAGTTTTCGGGGACGACCCCGGTACATCACGGGAGCGTAAAATGCCCTGGATTATCTTGTTTGTTGCGGGACTTCTCGAAGTGGTGTGGGCGCTGCTGCTGAAGCAGTCTGAAGGGTTTTCCAGACCCGGCCCGACGATTGGTTTCCTCATTGCCCTGTTTCTCAGCATGTTTCTGCTGTCGCAGGCGCTCAAGTCCTTGCCGGTTGGCACTACTTATGCGATCTGGACCGGTATCGGCGCCGCCGGTACCGCTATACTGGGGATACTCTGGCTGGGCGAATCGCGCGATCTTCTCAAGCTGATTTCGCTGGTGCTGCTGATCGGCGGCATTATCGGGCTGCGTTTGTCCAGTGCTCACTGAACCTTACCCATTGCGGTGTCAGCCTTCGTCAAATGCACGGGCGATCGCATGAAAAGCCTGCTTAGGTTCCCAACGCAGTGGCGCATCCGGGTGTTGAGCATCATCATGTAGAACTTTGACCAGACCGTAACTCGCCATGTCGAGATCGCGGCGAGGGTCACTGGAATGGGGATGACTGGGTTCAGTGAACTCAAATACAAACGCGCCAGTCATCCCTTCATTCTGATAGATTTGAAGGAGGTCAATCAGATAATCCGCCTGCACCTGTTCGTTGCGCTGAGAAAAATCTTTCAAGACCGGTGCTGGACCGGAATAATCGACAATACTATCGCCAGAGCCACCTAACTTGTCTGCGCCATCGAAAGAGCAACAGCCAAACTCTGTAATTACAATGGGTTTACTGTATCGATGAAACCGTCTAAGATCCTGAACATAACTCCCTTGATTCGATGCTTCGCGGTAGTAGTTCAGGCCTACAGTATCGAACGTATCCCAACGAATAGTTTCCCATATACCAGCGCTATAAGTTATCTGACCGTTAAAATGTGTTCGGGTGGTCGAAACGGCCTTTTGTAGATGACTGTTCAGCCGACTATTAAAGCGTGGCACCAGCATCCACAACCACCAGAAACGTCCCAACCAGGCGACACGTTGGAGAAAACTGCGACCAGGAATCAAATCCTTCATAAAAACACTCAGTTCACAGCCAATGTTTAGGGTGATGTGCTCATGACCTTGGCGCAATCGCTCCGCTGCCTGCGCAAGTTGTGCCAGATGAGCCAACATCTCAGTCGGATTACTGTCGATCAGTCTTGGTTGAAGCCAGACCTGAAGATTATTTTCCAGAGCGAAATCAGCGCAGGCCATTATGCGTGAGATATCCGAACCGTAGATATTGATCGCGTTGCAGTGCAGATCATGTCTGATCGTCCGTATTTCCTGCTCGAGCAACCGCTGATTCCAGATCTCACGTGATAGATAGTCCGGCGCATAATTAGTTCCGGTGTCGTAATTTATCCCTTTAAGCTGTAGCCCTGTTTGTGAGGCCATTCTTTTCTTCTGCTCCGCGCATGACTTATCAACCCGCTATGAACTAACGGTTGATGTATTTACGCTCAAACACCCGCACAGGTAATAGAAAAAAGACCTGTCTCATAATCTCCTCATCTTCAGACGGGCCGTATTCAATTGGATTGTATAAAGATTGGATTGGTCACCGCCAGCAAGCCGTCGTCAGCATCGCGGATTTCGACCACACTCCAGTGCTTGCCACTGAACGTCCATGACTTTGTGCCACTCGCATCCGCTGCGAATGAATCATGCAGATCGCCGTCCACAATCAGCCGGACCTGATCCGTGTTGCCACACCGCGACCATTCAGCCGTCAGTGTGACGCTGTCGCCTGACAGTGTGTCGCCCATCATGACAGACTGCCCGCCTCGATTATGCCCGCTGAAAGCAAGCTGCGGGCCGCTGCTGAGGTACAGATGCCCCTGACGCACGGCTGCGAGAACTGCCGACTCACTGAGCGAGTCTGAATAAACCACATCAAAAAGGTAGACTCGCGCAGGTGGGGGCTCACCGTGAATGTCCATGCCGGATGTCGCAACCAACCGGTGACCCTGGTTGAGCCACTGGTACCAGAGTTGTAAAGCAGCCTCGTTGTTGCTGAAGCTGTCCCAGTGTTCATTGCAGATTTCAACGATCCGCGCTCTGCCCGGCATCAGGTCCGGGTAATCCCAGTGGCAGCCGGTGCAGGCCGGGTCGCCGGGGCATTCAGGATGGGCGATGACGAACAGGCCGCCAGCCGCTTCAATCTCCTGCTGAATAGTGGTCATCGAACGCTCGTCAGGATGCACGCGCCACTCGATCAGCTCACGTACCCCCAGCGCTAGCGCATGGCCGTAGAATGTGGTCAGTTCAAAGCCACCCATCACCAGCAGATCATCGGACGCCAGACTGTGCATGTGATCAAGGCCAGACACGGTGTTGTGGTCTGTTAGCGTGATGAAGTCCAGCTGCTGGCTGCGGGCATAGTGTGCCAGGCCATCGACATCCCAGCTGCCATCCGAATGCAGCGTATGGGCGTGCAGGTCCCCCCGATACCAGCCGGGGCCGCGCGGTGCCGTTGTGCCCGGAGGCCACACACGCGGCATGTCGGTTATGTCCGCGTCAAAGCCAAATGCAATCCGGATTTCGTAGCTGACGGTGGCATCCGGCAGGATGAGGTTCGTGTTGATCATCAAGTTCCACTCACCCGGTTGCAGCGGGCCAGCGTGATAACCGGGGGTGGCCTCGGTATGACTGATGCTGACCTGCTGCGTCGGCTGCCCGCGATGCCCGGTGCCGCGTTCGTGCTGCGGGTCGAACAAGCTCAGGGTGAGCAGATTGCCATAGCGCCCGATACGTTTTGGCGCATATTCAAAATCAATATGGAGCCGGGTAGCGCCTTCGGGCACGCTGAAAAAATGATCAATATGCTGGTGGTTATGTTGTTCTGTCAATGCCCCGGCGAACTGGATGTGCATCACGGATCTCCCAGGTGCTGCAAGATAAAATGAGGCTTGTGTGTGACCGTTCTCAGGCAGGGTCCCGAAGCACATGCAACATGAATAAGTGCAGCCATTACACTTTGTTGACACTGCACAACGCATATGCCATAATCCCGCACTAAAATATTGCAGATGTTACGCTATTATGCTTTGGAGACAAATAGTATGAACACTTCTATACCTCGTTTTGTCTATTTTTGCCTCATACTGCTGATCCTGCTGGCTGTACCCCTGAGCGGTATGGCCCAGGATGGCGAGAATGTCTTGCTCTACGGCGGCAACCAGGATATCGACAACATCGACCCGGCGGTGGGAGAGAATTATTCGATCAGCGCGGCGCTGGTATCCATGTACGATGCGCTGTTCATCGTGCGTGGCGAAGAAGCGGTGCCCAACCTGGTCGATACGTGGGAAGTCAACGAAGAAGCGACGGTGTGGACGTTCAAGCTGAAAGAAAACGCGGTCTTCCACGATGGCAGCCCGGTTAATGCGGACGCGGTGGTGTATACCTTCAACCGCCTGATGACCATTCAGGGGCCGCCAACATACCGCTGGGCAGGGATTGCCGACGCGGATAGTGCCGTAGCGCTGGATGAATACACGGTTGAATTCACCCTGCTCCAGCCCTTCGCGCCGTTCCTCGGCACGCTCACACAAATGTATGTTGTGAACCCGGCGATTGTCGAAGCCAACAAAGGGGACGACTTCGGTCAGTCCTATCTGAAGGAAAATGAAGCGGGTTCCGGGCCATTCACGCAGGGTCGCTGGGAAATCGGCAACCTGTATGAGTTTGTGGCGGTGGACGATTACTGGGGCGGCTGGCGCAGCGAAAATCACCCCGACCGTGTGCTGTGGATTATCCGTCGCGACAGCGCCTCGCAGGTGAACTCGCTGCTGGCAGGCGAAACCCACATTGCCGACACAATTGACCTCAACGACGCCGAGCGCATTCTGGCAACCGAAGGCTTCTATGTCGAAAACAACGGCGGTCTGTTTACCAACACGCTCAAGATGAACATGCAGGGCGAATACACCAGCGACATCAACGTGCGCAAAGCCATCGCCTATGCTATGGATTATGAAGCCCTGCCGGAAGTGCTGGATGTGCCGGTGCAGTTGATGCCCGGCCCGACGACGCTGGCCTTCCCCGGCGCGGTGCCTGACCTGGACGTGCCGACCTTTGACCTGGACCGGGCGCGCGAATTTCTGGCGCAGTCCGCCTGGCCCGAAGGTGGTTTTGACCTGGATTACGTCTATGTCAGCGGGTTGACCTTTGAAGAAGTGACCGGGCTGGTGCTGCTGGAAGGGCTGGCAGAGCTAAACATCACACTCAATATGACCCCCATGCTGTGGCCGGATATGGTGGCCAGCTGTGCCGACCCATCCACCGGGCCGGACATCATCAACATTTTCACGCAGCCGGCCTATCTCGACATGGATGCGCACCTGTACAACCAGTATCACAGCGGCCAGTGGGGCAGCTTCAACTCGTGCAGCTTCTACCAGAATGAACGCGTGGACGAACTGCTGGACACGGCCCGTGTGACGGGTGACCCGGACTTGCGCACTGAGATGTACAACGAAGCACAGACATTAATCGCCGCTGATCAACCGGCGGTCTGGACCTTTACCCAGAACGCGGTCCTCGGCTTTAACGAATGTGTCCAGGGCTTTGTGTTCCGCCCCCTGGAAAGCCTGTCGGTACTGTTCCAGGACATCGAAATGAACGGCTGCCCATCAGGGATGTAGCCATCGTTAACAGATGACGTGCGGGCAAGTCACATAGGGGCACCACCGCTGTGTCCCTGTGCGCTGCCCCGGCAGATTGACCAATTGCCTGAACACAACTTCCTGGACAGAGCATGTAAAACAGGATTACTCGTGCTATGAGTCTCCGCCTTTACTTTCTGCGGCGGTTAGTCTTCATCATTCCGCTGCTCGTCGGCCTCAGCCTGCTGACCTTTACCGTATCGCGCGTGTTACCGGGCGACCCGGTCGGGCTGGCTGCGGGCCCACAATCCACGCCGGAAATTCGGGAAGCCCTGCGGCAGCAGTTCGGACTCGATCAGCCCCTGCCCCTGCAATATCTGAACTATATGATCAATGTGCTGCACGGGGATTGGGGACAGTCGCTGTATTCGCGGCGCGAGGTGCTGTCCGACATTGCAACCTATTTCCCGGCCACGCTCGAACTGACGCTGGCAGCGGTGACGATTGCCACATTGCTGGGTGTGCCAGCCGGGATTATCTCGGCTATCTACCGCAATAAGCTGCCGGACCAGGTAACGCGGGTGCTGGCACTGTTTTTTGTCAGCTTCCCTGCGTTCTGGCTGGCGATGATTTTTCAATTAATCCTGGGGCTAGAACTGGGCTGGTTTCCGATCGGGCGACGCTTTAACGCCATCCTGTCGCCACCGGTGACCATTACCGGTATGTACACGGTGGACAGCCTGCTGCAACTGGATTTCGCTTCGTTTGGCATCGCGCTTTCTCATCTCATCACCCCGGCGCTGGTGCTGTCGTTTGGCTCGCTTGCCAGCATCACGCGCATTACCCGTGCCAGTATGCTGGAAGCGCTGGACAAAGATTATGTCCGGATGGAGCGCGCGATTGGCATTCCCTACCGGCTCATCGTCACCAAGTATGTGCTGCGAAACGCCTTGATCGCCACCGTCACGGTTATCTCGCTGGAGTTTGGCTGGCTGATGGCGGGCGCGGTGCTGGTCGAGACAATCTTTGACTGGCCGGGCATGGGCCTGTACGCGGTGGAATCATCCCTGCGGCTCGACTTCCAGCCCATTATGGGCATTACGCTGATTTACGGCGTGGTGTTCAGTCTGGTTAACATTCTTACTGACCTTGTTTATGGCGCACTAGACCCCAGAATCCGCTATGGCTGAACAGACCTCTATCCAACCACTGGGCGCAAACCGCGAACCCACCTCGGCACGCCGGGAAAATCTGCGCCGCGCGATTTACCGGTTTCGCGCCAACCCGCTGGCGATGATCGGGCTAATCACGCTGCTGATCATCGTCGTGATCGCCGTTCTCGCGCCGTATATCGTGCCATTCCCGGAGGATGCGGCAGGCAAGGTACGGGCGACGGCACGCTTGCGCCCACCCGATGAAGTCTATTACTTTGGCACAGATAATGTGGGCCGGGACATTTTCAGCCGCACGCTGATGGGAACCGGGCTGGCCCTGACCGTAGGCGTGGTCATCATTGTGCTGGCGACGACGATTGGCGTGACGATTGGCGCGGTGGCGGCCTACTTCGGCGGCTGGGTGGATGAACTGCTGATGCGCATCACCGACATCTTTCTGACCGTCCCGGCGTTGATTCTGGCCATTGCCGTGACGGCGGCACTGGGCAAAGGTATCGTCAATGTGATGATCGGCATCGCGCTGGTGTGGTGGCCGGGTTTTGCGCGACTCACACGCGGGCTGGTGCTGTCGCTGAAGGAAGAACCCTTTGTCGAGGCCGCCCGCGGGTTGGGTGGCAGTGATCTGCGCGTGCTGTTCCGTCACATTTTGCCCAATGCGCTGTCGCCGATTATTGTCAAGATGAGCACCGATTTTGGCTTCGCCGTGCTGACCGCCGCCGCGCTGGGTTTCATCGGACTGGGCGCGCAACCGCCGACGCCGGAATGGGGCGCAATGATCAACGAGGGTCGCGATTATTTCCCCAATCAATGGTGGGTGGCGACCTTCCCCGGCATGGCGATCTTCCTGGTGGTGTTTAGCTGGAACCTGCTGGGTGATGGCTTGCGCGATGTCCTCGACCCCCGTTCACGACGCTGAAGGTGTAACTACATGACTGCTCCGCTGCTGGAAATACAAAACCTTCATCTCGAATTCAAGACCTTTGACGGGGTTGCCAAAGTGCTGGCGGGTGTCAACCTGACGATGCAGCGCGGGGATGTGCTGGGGCTGGTGGGCGAGACCGGCTGCGGCAAATCAATGACCGCCCTGTCCGTACCGCGCCTCATCCCGATGCCGCCGGGCCGGATTACCGACGGACGCGTGTTGTTCAATGGCAACGACCTGCTTCAGAAAACGCCGGATGATATGCAGCGCTTTCGGGCGCGGCATCTGGGCATGATTTTTCAGGACCCGACGACGAATCTGAATCCGTTGTTTACCATCCGCGAGCAGTTAATTGACGCCGTGCTCTATCAGCGCCACGATCAGCAGCAGGTGCCGGGCCGCTGGAAAGGCTTTCTGCCATCCACACGCCAGCTTCGCTGGGACGCCAATATCCGCGCTATCGAGCTGATGCAGCTGGTTGGCATTCCCGATGGCGACAAACGTCTGAGCGATTACCCGCACCAGTTCAGCGGCGGGATGCGCCAGCGAGTGCTGATCGCTATGGCGCTGGCGGGCGAGCCGGACTTGCTGATCGCGGATGAACCGACAACCGCGCTGGACGTGACGATACAGGCGCAAATTCTGCGGCTGATCAACGGACTGGTGGCGCGCCTGGGCCTTTCGGTAATTATCATTACGCACAATCTGGGGGTAGTCGCCCAGACATGCCAGCGGGTCGCGGTGATGTACGCCGGGCGCGTGGTCGAGCAGGCACCCATGCGTGAGTTGTTCAAAAACCCTAAACACCCCTATACCCAAGGGCTGCTTAAAGCGGTGCCCACCCGGCACACGGAACGCGGCGCGTTGATGGGTATTGATGGGTCGATCCCCAATCTGGTTCACCCGCCGGCAGGCTGCCGCTTTCACCCGCGCTGCCCGCATGTGATGGAATCCTGCCGCATGGCGGTGCCGCCGACAGTGCAGGTGGGCCAGCAGCACACGGCGGAGTGTGTGTTATACGGGGCAGGTGTCTGATGAGCGACCAGCCCATACTCGAAGTACGCCATCTCGCCAAGCATTTTCCGGTGCGAGGCGGATTGCTCAACCGGCAGGTCAGCGCGTTCAAAGTCATTGAGGACGTCAGCTTTAGTGTGCCGCGCGGTAAAACGCTGGGCCTTGTCGGGGAATCCGGCTCCGGCAAGACCACCATTGGCAAGTGCCTGATCCGGCTGGTTGAACCCACTGCCGGAGAGATCATTTTCGACGATACGGACCTGATGGCGCTATCGCCACGCGAACTGCGCCGGAAACGCGGCGATATGCAGATGATCTATCAGTCGCCAGCCGCGTCGCTCAACAGCCGTATGACAGTTGGCTCGATCATTGGTGAGGCGTTGTGGCTGCACGAACACCTCAACGGCAATGCCGCCCGCGACCGGGTCATGGAACTGCTGCATATCGTGGGCCTCAAGGAAGAACATTATTACCGCTATCCACATGAATTCAGCGGCGGTCAGCAGCAGCGCATCGGTATCGCACGGGCGCTGGCGGTGCGGCCCAAACTGCTGGTGCTGGACGAACCGACCTCGGCGCTGGATGTCTCTGTTCAGGCGCAGATACTGAATTTGCTGAACGATCTTCAACAGGAATTCAGCCTCACCTATTTATTCATCTCGCATGATCTGGGCGTCGTGCGCTACCTGTGCGATCAGGTCGCGCTGCTGTATCTCGGCAAGATTGTGGAAGTCGCCGATGTCAAAATGATTTTCGACGAGCCCAAACATCCTTACACCCAGGCGCTCATTTCGGCTATTCCCGAAGCAGACCCCGACGACGTGCGCGAACAGATTATCCTCAGCGGCGACCTGAGCCTGCACCGGCCAACGCGGGGCTGTCCGTTTGCGCCGCGCTGTCATGCGCCCAAGCTGGACCTTTGCGAAACCGATGAACCCGTGCTGGTGGATACCGGGCGCGGTCATCAGGTTGCCTGTCATTTGCACCCGAAAGAACAAATCTCTTGAACACGGTTACACTCGACGATATTGAACGCATCGCCCTGGGGGCCGGCATCCTCGGCACTGGCGGCGGTGGCAACCCTTACCTGGGCAGTCTGCACCTGCGCGAGACGATCCGGCAGTATGGACCAGCCCGCATTGTCGACCCGCATGACCTGGCTGATGATGCGCTGGTGCCCTTGTGCGGGTTTATCGGTGCGCCCACGGCCAGCGTCGAAAAGCTGGAAGCAGGGACCGAACTGATCGGCGCTTTACGGTTGCTGGAAGAGCATGTCGGGCGACCTATCAGCGCGATTGGCATTGCCGAGATTGGCGGGGCGAATTCGCTGGCGCCGCTGGTGGCTGGCATTCAGGCCGGGCTGCCGATTGTGGACTGCGACTCGATGGGCCGGGCGTTTCCGGAGCTGCCCATGTCCGTCTTTTTCTTTCAGGCGGGGGTACCCGTCACGCCGCTGGCGATGGTCGATGCAGCCGGTAACTCGGCGATTATCCCCTACACCGTTGACGCCAAATGGGCGGAACGGCTGGCCCGCACACTGGCGACGAGCATGGGCGCGACTGCCGGACTGGCCGGGTCGATGGTCACCGGCGCGCAGGTGAAACAATATGGCATCCATTACACGCTGTCATTGTCGAAGTATCTGGGCCAGCGCGTGCTGACAGCACAGGCCAATGGCGACGATGTACCCACCGTGATCGCGCAGACCCTTGAGGGCAAGATTATCCTGCGCGGGAAAATCACGGACCTCAACCGGCGCACCACGCAGGGCTTCGCGCGGGGCACCCTGACCATTGAGAGCTTCGGCGGGCAGGACCAGCTCGATATTGAGTTTCAGAACGAATTTCTGATCGCCTATCTGAACGGCGAAGTCGTTGCCACCGTGCCAGACCTCATCTCGATTGTGACCGATGACAGCGGCGAACCGATTTCGACGGAAGTGCTGCGCTATGGCATGCGCGTGGCTGTGCTGGGTATTCCGGCATCACCGGCACTCAAAACGCCGGAAGCGCTGGCGGTGGTTGGGCCGCGCGCCTTTGGCTATGACGTGGATTTTCAGCCCCTGCCCGGCGGGTGTATTGGAAACAAGCCGGAGACAAACGGATGAGGCAGTTCGTTAGGGGCCGGGACACTTCGAATCATTTTGAACGGATGCAGTTAGCAATCTGGTTTTGCACGAAAGGAAGGACGCAGTGCGTATAGGAATTGACGTGGGTGGAACGAACACCGATGCGGTCTTGATGGACGGCAAGACGGTCGTTAGTTCGACCAAGACCCCCACTACATCGAATGTGAGCGATGGCATTGTCAGTGCGCTCAAAAACCTGGTGGCCGAGTCGGGCGTGGATGTGACGACACTCGATGGCGTCATGATCGGCACGACTCATTTTACCAACGCGGTGGTTGAGCGCCGCCGGTTGCAGCCCACCGCCTGCATCCGTCTGGGGCTGCCCGCGACGGTCTGTTTGCCACCGATGGTGGATTGGCCGGACGATCTGCGCGAGGTGGTCGGCGGGCATTATTATCTGGCGCATGGCGGCCACGAGTTTGACGGGCGCGAGATTTCGGCATTTGACCCGGCAGAAATACACGGCATTGCGGAGGAAATCGGCAAGAAGGGCGTCAAGGCGATTGCGATTTCATCCGTGTTTTCGCCGGTGAACGCCGAGTTTGAACAGCGCGCTGCGGAGATTGTTCAGGAAGTGCTGCCGGATGCCTCGATTACGCTGTCCAGCACCATTGGGCGCATCGGTTTGCTGGAACGCGAAAATGCGGCGATTATGAACGCCTGCCTGCGCGAACTGGCGAACCGGACGGTGGGCGGTTTCAAGGCAGCATTAGCAGAATTGAATATCACCGCGCCATTTTACATCAGCCAGAATGATGGCACATTGATGAACGCCGATTTTGCGACCGATCATCCGGTGCTGACATTTGCTTCAGGGCCGACCAACAGTATGCGCGGGGCGGCATTCCTCAGCGGCCTGCGCGATGCCATCGTGATCGATGTGGGCGGTACAACCACCGATGTCGGCGTGCTGCAAAATGGCTTCCCACGTGTGGCGGCGCTGGCCGTGAGCATCGGCGGGGTGCGCACCAATTTCCGAATGCCGGATACGCTGTCGGTGGGGTTGGGCGGCGGCTCGATTGTCCAGACCGACCCGTTACAAGTCGGGCCACAGAGCGTCGGCTACGAAATTACGTCACAGGCGCTGGTCTTTGGCGGTGATGTACTGACCGCAACCGATCTGGTCGTGGCAGGGGGCAAAGCCGATGTAGGCGATGCCGCTAAAGTGGCTCACATCGACGCGGGTTTTGTCGCCACCGTAGAAGATCGGATCGAGGAAATGGTCAATATCGCGGTGGACCGCATGAAAACCAGCGCGGCCCTGGTGCCGGTGATCATCGTCGGCGGCGGCAGCATCCTGATTCAGCGGCCTGTGGCGGGCGCGTCGGAGATCGTCAAACCCGGCCATTACGCGGTGGCGAACGCCATCGGCGCAGCCATTGCCCAGATCGGTGGCGAGACAGACCGCATCTTCTCGCTGGCCGAGATGACCCGCGAACAGGCACTGGAAGCAGCCAAGCAAGAAGCGGCGGATCGGGCGACGGCGGCGGGCGCAGATGCCGGCAGCATCGAAATTGTTGAAGTTGAAGAAGTACCGCTGGCGTATTTGCCGGGTAATGCGACGCGCATTATGGTGAAGGCCGTCGGCGATCTGGCAGGGATATAACATCATGCGACTGATTGACGAACAGGCAGTAGAAAATATGGCGTTGGGCGCAGCCGTACTGGGTACAGGCGGCGGTGGCGACCCTTACATTGGCATGCTGATGGCACGGCAAGCGGTGCGGGAATATGGCCCGGTGGAGTTATACACCCTCGATGAACTGGATGATGATGACCTGATTGTGCCGACAGCGATGATGGGCGCGCCGACGGTTATGATTGAAAAAATGCCCAATGGCGACGACATCGTCAATGCCTTTCAGGTGATCGGCAAATATCTCAACAAGCCGATTCGCGCGACCATGAGCATCGAGGCTGGCGGCCTCAACTCGGTGGTGCCCATTTATGTGGCGGCGCGTCTGCGGCTGCCGATGGTGGATTGTGATGGGATGGGCCGAGCTTTCCCGGAAATTCAGATGGTGACCCATACGATTTACGGTATTTCCTCGACGCCGTTTTCGATGGCGGATGAACGCGGCAATATCGTTATTCTGGAAACGATCAACAACCGCTGGACGGAGACATTCGCCCGCAGTGCAGCCGTCAATATGGGTGCAATGGCGATGATCGCGTGTTACGCAGCCACCGTCAAGCAGCTTAAAGAAGCCGCGGTTCAGGGCACCATGAGCAAGGCCCACGACATCGGCGTGACGATCCGCCGTGCCCGTGTGGAAGAAGCGGACCCGGTCAGCACGGTGCGCGAAGCCGTCGGCGGCATACTCATCTTCAGGGGCAAAATTGCTGATGTTGAACGCCGTACCGTGGCGGGTTTTGCCCGTGGTGTGGCGCATATTCACGGCATCGACGACTATGCCGACCGTGAGCTGACGCTGGAATTCCAGAACGAGCATCTGGTCGCCAAGATCGACGGCGAATATGCCGTGACGGTGCCAGACCTGATCGCCCTGCTGGACATCGATACCGGCGAACCCATCACCACCGAGGGAATGCGCTATGGCTTCCGCGTGGCCGTAATCGCGATGCCGTGTGCCGAGGCGTGGCGCACACCCAAAGGGCTGGAACTGGCCGGGCCGCGTTACTTCGGCTATGACGTGGATTATGTGCCGGTTGAAGAACGGTATGGGCAGGGAAGCTGACCCTTATTCCCGTTCCGTTTTCGAAGAAAACAGACAGGTTGCTGTCATCGTGGACATTATTCATGATTGCAAGGGCGGCTCATGGGTCGCCCCCAAATCTGCTCATTTTCGATGGGCTGTGGTTGCGCTGATAACGAGTCACTGAGAACGAACCCATGGAACGATCCATTACACTGAAGGACACCGCGGCCCTGGCATTGGGGGCGGGCATACTCGGAACCGGTGGCGGCGGCAACACCTACGTCGGGCAAATCTGGCTCGAAAATGAACTGCGCCAGCAAGGGGTGCCCTGCCGCCTGATTGACGCCGATGACGTGCCCGATGATGCGCTGCTGTGTGCGTCGGGCACGATGGGTGCGCCGACGGTCAGCAACGAACGACTGATGCGCGGTGATGAATTCGCGGTCGGTATGCGCGCATTGGAGGCGCATCTTGGCCGCAAATTTGATGCGATGATGTGTGGTGAAATTGGCGGTGCGAACGCGCTCAAACCGATCATTGGCGCGCTGCAACTGGGGCTGCCTATTGTCGATGGCGACCCGATGGGCCGGGCTTTCCCCGAACTTCAGATGGATACCTTCGCGATTGGGGGTCTGTCGATCACGCCGATGGCACTGGTGGACCCGCACGGCAATGTGGTGATCCTGCGTCATATGGATACGCCGGTGCGGACGGAACAGTATGCGCGCAGTCTGACGATTGAAATGGGCGGCAGCGCGGCACTGGTGATGCCGGTCATCACCGGGCAACAGATGAAAAAGACGCTTATTCGCGGCACGATGTCGCTGGCACAACGTTTGGGCGAGGCCGTGCTGGCAGCGCGCGCGAATGGCACGGATACGGCTGAGGCCGCGGCAGCGTTGGGAAATGGACGCGTGCTGTTTCGCGGCAAAATCGTCGATGTCGAACGCCGGACGGTGCAGGGCTTTGCCCGGGGCAGACTGCTTATGAGTGCTTTTGGTGACCCGGACGATACGCTGGAGATTGTATTCCAGAATGAAAACCTGGTTGCCTGGCGCAATGGCGAGGTCGTGGCAACCGTGCCGGACCTGATTTGCATTTTGGGCCATGACGACGGCGAGCCAATTGGTACCGAGTCGCTGCGCTATGGGCTGCGCGCTGCGGTACTGGGACTGCCTGCGCCGCGCGAACTCAAAACCCCGGCAGCGCTGGCAGTGGTTGGGCCTGCCGCGTTTGGCTATGACGATGTCGTTTTTGCGCCCCTGCCCGGCGATTTACTGTGATGCCAACCGGCTGTTTTTACTTTGACACAGCCGCATCTTCGGCATACAATGAGCTTCGTGATTGTTGTCCGTAAAGTGAATTCAACATGTACATGCCTCAACTTGACGGCCTGCGCGTCGTCTCCCCTCCGCCTGTTTCTGCCTAGTTCAAAGCAGGTGGCAGTCTGCATCAGCCCCGGTTGACGACCGGATCAATTTTGATTCCGCATTGCCCCTGCGATCGGTTTCGCAGCGGAAGCAGCCTGCTTCCCCACTGATTGACGCAACTTGAAAAAGGTATAGAAAATGCGGAACAGACGGTTATTCCAGCCGGATGGACTCTGGCTGATGACTCTTGCGGCAAGCACATGGGGCACGATTGGGGTCGCCACCCAGGCCATTTATCAGATCGACACCACCACATCCTTGTTCATCAATCTCGCCCGGATGCTGGTAGCGACACCGGTGCTGTTACTCATCTGCTGGCGCATGGTTGGGCCGCGGATGTTCAACGTTCAACGGCGGGACTTATTATTGATGCTGATCGCTGGCGGCCTGCTGGCGATCTCTCAGGCGGCATATTTTGCGGCTATTCGCTATACCGGTGTGACCATCACCACCCTGCTGACGATCTGTATTGCGCCGGTGGTGGTCATGGGCCTGTCGGTCCTGCTCCGGCTAGAAAAAATGACGGGACGTCTGCTGGCGTCGTTGGGCTGTGCGCTGGTTGGCAGCGTCCTGCTGGTGGGCTTCTCCTCCGCTGACCTCACCCAGGACCAGTTGGTTACCGGTACCCTGTTCTCGCTCATCGCCGCAGGCAGCTATGCCGGTACGATCATCTGCGGGCGTTTTCTGGCAGCGCATTACCACGCATTACAGATCACCACGATCAGCTTCTTTGGCGGCACACTTTTGCTGGCTGCGATCAATCTCGCCAGCGGCATTGTCGCGGTGCATACCGTCGAAAGCTGGCTGCTGATTGTGTATCTGGGGCTGGTGCCAACCGCTTTTGCGTACTGGCTCTTTCAGGCGGGGCTGCGCAGTGTGTCCGCGGTGGCGGCCAGCATTGTCAGCATGCTGGAACCCCTCGTGGCGACGCTGCTGGCATGGGCCCTGTTTGGTGAGACACTGGCAGCCAGCGGTGTGATCGGCGCCGGGCTGCTCATCCTGAGTATCACCCTGCTATCCAGGACCAGCGATCAACCGGCATAATTTCCTGCAAGCGTTGGCTGAGTTCGTCAATGGGTCGATCAAACGGCGCTGCGATGGACTCGGCTATTTGTATTTTAGTGGCCGAGTGCCCGCTTGATGCGCGTGGCTTCGTTGAGATGAATGAAGTTATGGCGGGTGGCGGGCATCAGCAGCAAACCGGCGATGGTGCGTTTGCTCCAGTAGTCGATAATGCCGCTGGCGGCGGGCACCACTGCGCCGGAATCCCGCAGCTGCCGGATGCGCGCCGGGTCAACTTTTTGCCGGACCACAGCCGGTTGCAGCCCGCGAATAATCACCTGGGTGCGCTGCCCAACGGCGATACGGTAGGCTTTTAGAACGGCAACGTTCATGGATGTGTTGAGCAGGGCCATGTCATCGGTGCTGATCTCATTCCCCGTATCATAAAAGGGGATATTCATCCCTTCCAGCCAGTTGTCATTTTGCAGCACCTGCAGACAGCCGGATACGAGAAAGTTCATGGTGACATCCTCGATGCGGGCGATATGCCACATCACCCAGATAATCGAATGTTCTTGCCCAGTTGGGATACGGCGGGCGTCCGTGTCGTCTACCCCCTGCCAGATCAGGTCTTCGAATGACCAGACGCCGGCCCGTGCCATTACCGCCGCATGAACCATCGCATGATGCCGCAGCAGGAGCAGCTTCATCCGGTCGAAATCCACAGTCCGGGGCAGTTTCTGCCGCAGTTCCTTCTGGGTGGCGTTCCATAATTTTTGATTGACATCCATCACGCACGACTTTCCGCTGCCAAAAGCAACAGTGCTGCATCCGTTTCTCTGATGCTATTGTCGCGCACAGTGCTGAAGGTACAGGGTGTTGAATGTCAGGTTAAGGGCTGCATGATGAAACAAATTCCTGTCATGGGGCCAGCGGCGCGAGGCGGGTTTGTCGGCTGTGCCATCACCACATAGGTGTTCACGGCTACGCACGTCAAGCTGTGCGACGGTCCATCGTACCCGGTCGGGCATGGTAGGTGGCATACCCTCGCTGCACCAGAGCGGCGCAACAAAAAAGGGAGCGTGTGCTCCCTCGGAATTACGTTTCGTCTTCGGTCGTTTCGCTGAGCGCGAACCGCGCAAAGCGCCGGATGACCATGTTCTCACGCGTTTCGGCGATGAGCTGCGTCACGATCTCGCCAACGGTGTATTCGTCGTCATGTAGCCATGATTGTTCCATCAGGACGACTCGCTGATACCATTTTTCCATGCGACCCGCGACGATGCGGTCCACGATCTGGCTCGGCTTGCCTTCGCTGAGGGTTTTTTCGCGCTGCTTGGCTTCTTGCGCCCTGATCTCATGCTGCGGGATGTCCTCACGCCTGACATACAGCGGGGCATCGTTGGCAATGTGCAGCGACAAATCTCTGGCAAACTGCTGGAACGGTGCGCTGCGGGCGACAAAATCCGTCTCGCAGTTGATTTCGACAATCACGCTGAGGCCGCCCGTATGATGCCGGTAAACTTCGATCATGCCTTCATGGGTGGTGCGGTCCGCTTTTTTAGCCGCGAACTCCACGCCCTTTTGCCGCAGGTAATCGATGGCCGCTTGCACATCACCCTGACTTTCCAGCAGCGCATTGCGGCAGTCCTGAAAACCAGCGCCGGTTGCCTCGCGCAGCTGCTTGACCTGGGTAGGTGTCACTTTAGTGACCATCGTTGTGTTTCCTTTCTGGCGTGGTGTCGCCAAGTCCGTGACGTAATTGCCGCACCCATTGCAGTTCGGTCTCATACATCACGATCCAGTTTTGCATGATCATGTCCCATAGATAGCGTTCCCGTTGGGTGCGTTCCGGGGACATAGTTTTAACTTCGGCCTGTTTGCGCAGCATCAGCAAGTGAACATGCACTTCGTCCTCATAGCTGCTGATCAGGTGGTCCAGTTCGTCATCGCTGAGTTGATCCGCCCACGAGAGTTGAATCAGGAAGGTGTGCTTCAACTGCGGCACTTCCGGGGGCGATAGCACCCACGAACGCAGCTCCTCCAATCCCGCCTCGGTAATGGTGTAAATCTTGCGCGATGGCGCATCGTCCTGATGCTGCACTTCCTTCGTGACAAACCCTTTTTTGTGGATGTCGAGCAGCGTGCGGTAGATCTGGTTGTTGTTGCCGGACCAGTACACCGTGACTGAATCGGCAAACATTTTCTTGAGTTCGTATCCGGTCAGGGGCTTCCAGCTGAGGAACCCCAGAATGGCATGTTGAAGCGACATAATAATTGACTGCTGCTCAGGCTCATAGGTTAATAGTAACCTATGTTATAAGTATTATAAGAGAGTGTCAAGATGTAGAATCAAAACAGCCCTGCCCGAAGAAAACTTTTCCCATAGGCAAGGCTGAAATCAATCGCTACACATGGCGTCGGAGTTAGAGCGCTCTCATGCGATTGTTGCGGGCGTTATGCTCGACTTCCGCCAGCCCCAGCGCTTCGAGCAAAGGCGGCATATACATGCCAAAACGCCCGCGCAGGCCTTTTTTCAAGCCATACCAGCCCCCGACCGGGTTATCCGGCGAACGCCCCCAGGCCTCGACCGTGCCGTCTTTGGCGGGTTTCTGTTCGTCGGCGCTGCCCAGTTCCATCCAGTCGCCATGTGCTTTGAGCATGGCGTGCAGGTCCTCGATCGCGCGCAAATCATAGTGCAGCACAGTCTTGCCAACGGTGCAGACCAGGATGGGTGGGTCGTGGGATTCATCTTTATACATGGTGTATTCCGATGTGCCCGGCGGGGTCTGGAGCACCCAGGGCGCTTCTTTTGTGCCGTCTCCGCTTACGGGTGGTGGTGTCATAGTTGTTTGTTCCTTTCTCCGTATCCATAATTGTAGTTGATTTATTTCACTTCATAAGACGGATAAAATCCGCAAAAGGGTTCGGTCAGACAGAAATTGGGGTGATGGTGTGACAGAAGATGCAAAGAACCTGAGCAGCCTGGACCAGCAGGCATTCAGCGCGCTGGCGGAACCTTACCGCCGTGAATTGCAGGTGCACTGCTATCGCATGATGGGTTGTGTGCAGGACGCGGAAGATATGGTGCAGGAAATGTACCTGCGGGCATGGCGGCGGCGCGATACGCTGGCAGACCGGCAGGCGCTGCGGGCATGGTTATACCGGATTGCGACCAATGTCTGCCTCGATGCGCTGGATAAACAGGCCCGGCGGGCGGTGCCGGTGACCTATCAGCCGGTATCCACCCTCGCCGAACCGATTCCCCCATCCATCATGGAATCGATCTGGCTGGAGCCATACCCGGATGACTGGCTGGTCACAAGCGATGACAGCCCGGAACAGTATCTCACAACGCGGGAGGACATTGCGCTGGCCTTTATCGCGGCGCTGCACCTGCTGCCACCCCGTCAACGGGCGGTGCTGATCCTGCGTGATGTGCTCAACTGGCCCGCCCGTGAGGTGGCCTCTCTGCTGGAAACCAGCGAAGCAGCGGTCAAAAGTGCACTCCATCGGGCACGTTCCACGATGGCGCAGCAGAACGCCGCAGCCGCCAGTGAACTGGACGACGTGGCGCAAGATAAGCTTGAGGCATACGTACAGGCCTGGGAAACAGCGGATATCGATGGTCTGCTGCGCCTGCTGAAAGCGGACGCGACCTTCAGTATGCCGCCGATTCCCTCGTGGTATCGCGGGCATGATGACATCCGAACACTCACATCCAGAACCGTGTTTAGCGGCGAGGCGAAAGGACGCTGGCACTTGCTGCCCACACGTGCCAACCGGCAGCTTGCCTTTGGCCTGTACCGGCAGTCTGACGAGCCGGGCGCGTACATCGCCTACGGCATTCAGGTGCTGACACTGGATGATGGCCTGATTGCGGACATTACCACTTTCCGCAACCCGGCGCTCTGTGGCCGGTTTGGTCTACCTATGACAGACCATTCGGTATGACAGGGGCCATGGGCTGCGGCGGCGTGGTATCATAGAGGGCGTTTAACCGTCATTTAGAGGACAGAGATTGTATGGCTTTTACACTTGAAAGCACGATGACATTGAACAACGGTGTCGAGATGCCGCGTTTTGGGTTGGGTGTCTTCAAGACTGAAGTCGGCACGGAAACCGAAAATGCGGTGCAGTGGGCACTCGAAGCGGGCTATCGTGCGGTTGATACAGCGGCCCTGTATGGCAATGAGGCCGAAGTTGGCAAAATTGTCCGGTCTGGCATTGTGCCGCGCGAAGATGTGTTTGTCACCAGCAAGGTCTGGGTCAACAACCTGAGCTACGAGGGCACCAAAGCCGCTTTTGACGAAAGCATGTCCAAGCTGGGCCTGGATTATGTCGACCTGTACCTGATCCACTGGCCGGTGAATGACTGGCAGGGGGCGTGGCGCGCACTGGAAGAAATCTCCAAAACCGACCGCGTGCGGGCTATTGGTGTGAGCAACTTCCTGCCGCATCACCTGCAAGAGCTGCTGGAAATGGCTGAAGTTCCCCCGGCAGTCAACCAGGTGGAATTTCACCCGTACCTGCAACAGCCGGACCTGCAAGCGTTCTGCCGCGAAAACAATATCGCGCTGACCGCGTGGGCGCCGATCATGAAGGGGCGGGTGCTGGACGTGCCGGAACTGGTCAGCATCGGCGAGAAATATGGCAAGACCGCTGTCCAGGTGACGCTGCGCTGGATGCTCCAGATCGACGTCATCACCATCCCGAAATCCGCCAAGCAGGAGCGCATTGTCGATAATGCGAACATCTTCGATTTTGAGCTGACCGATGCCGAAGTGGAAACGATCAATGGTCTGGACCGCAATGACCGTATTGGCCCGCATCCGGACCGTTTCGGCCAGTAGTTCCAACCAGATTTTGACTGGTCCGGCTGGGCATCTGTTTGGCCGGGCTGGTCTCACACCTGTTATTCAGGATTTTGGCGTATTGGCGACAATGGGCTAAAGTCTGCCTTTGTTGCGCCATTGCATACCACATATGGAGGTCGAGTACATCTCGAAAAGTCGATGTCCATGAATACTTCTTCTCAGGCAGTCCAGCAACTTCAGCAGGCGATGACCACCACCCGCCAGGCTGCCAGCACCATTGAAAACCTTATCGCTGAACATGACTATCAGGATGTGGCCGGGTTGGTCACACTGGCCGCCGCCGCCTTGCTGGAATCCGCTGCCTATCTGATGCAAGGGCAGGATGAAGCGGCGCTGGAATCACTCGAAGACGCTGACGATCTGCTCGACGCCGTCTATGACATCATCGAATCGGATCTTGGTGATGGCGACTGATGGCGCCATGCGGTGGGAAGAACTGACCGGCGACGAATTTCCGCAGGCAGTCGCCACCGCCGAGGGGGTGTGCCTGCTGCCGTTGTCATGCATCGAGCGTCACGCGCATCATCTGCCACTCGGCACGGATATGTACATCGGGCGGGACCTGTGCCAGCGGGCGGCAGCGCTCGAACCGGCGGTGATCTTCCCCGATTTTATCTTCACCCAGATACTGGAAGCGCGGCACTGCGCCGGGACGATTGCGATTGATGCCGATTTGATCGTGCGCTTACTGGACAATACCTGCCGTGAAATCGCCCGTAATGGGCTGAAGAAGATCGTGCTGGTCAACGCGCATGGGGGCAATAACAGCCTCATCCGCTTCTTCTTGCAGATTCAGCTCGAAAGCCCGCGCGACTATGCCGTCTATGTGGCCGAACCACCCCTCAGCGCCGACGATGCGGCGGCGGTCAAGGCCCAGTGGGACTCCGCTATCGATGGTCATGCCGGTGAAAGCGAAACCAGCGCAATCCTGAGCATTCGCCCGGATCTGGTGCAGCGCGATCAGCTGCGGGCTGATGATGAAGGGATGCCACGCGGTCGCCTGCGTAGCCTGCGCGAACAGGGTGTGAGCACGGGTATCTGGTGGTATGCGGATTATCCGACGCATTATGCGGGTGATGGCAACCCGGCCACCGCCGAAAAAGGCGAAACCCTGCTGGCAGCGCGGGCACGGGCGCTGGCAAAGGCCATTCGTCTGGTCAAGGACGATACGGAAACGATGCGCTTGCAGGATGAATTTTTTAGCGCGTCGCAGCACGGCCCGGCACAGGCCTGACGCGGTACTTGATTGATCCCGGTTTTATGGACCGGGATTACTCCATCAACTTTTTAACGTTTCCATGATATAATGTGTATTGATCGGGATTGAGAACAATACGTGTATTTCAATTCTCCACTGTTGAATCTCCTATCTTGTTCAACCAAATAACGAAGTGAGTGTGCCTCTACGAGGGTACATTCCATATACCCTTAGAGGTACCATGCAATTTCAAGATTTGAAACTGATTGATCCTTTGCTGCGTGCTGTGCGCGCCGAAGGATACGACGAGCCAACGCCGATTCAGGCGCAGGCTGTTCCGCATGTGCTGGCGGGCAAAGACCTTGTCGGTTGTGCCCAGACCGGTACCGGCAAAACAGCGGCTTTCGCGCTGCCGATCTTGCAGCGACTGGTGGCCGCCAATCAAAATCGCCAGCGGGGTGTGATCCGCGTGCTGGTGCTTTCGCCCACGCGCGAACTGGCATCGCAGATTGGCGACAGCTTCACCGCTTATGGACGCCATACCGGTTTGAAGAATGTGGTGATTTTTGGCGGTGTGGGCCAGCAGCCTCAGGTTCAGGCCGTGCGGCGTGGCGTCGATATTCTGGTTGCCACACCGGGCCGCCTGCTCGACCTGATGAATCAGGGCGTAATCAACCTGAACACCATCGAATTTTTCGTGCTGGATGAAGCGGACCGTATGCTGGACATGGGTTTTATCCATGATGTACGTCGCGTCATCAAGGTACTGCCCAAGCGGCGGCAGACTCTGCTTTTTTCGGCGACCATGCCGCAGGATATTCAGGACCTGGCTAACCACATCCTGATTGATCCGGTGCGGGTGGAAGTGACGCCGCAGGCCACGACGGTCGAAAAGATTGACCAGTCCGTGTTTTTTGTGGCGAAAAAAGACAAGCGCGCGCTGCTCGAACACCTGCTGGATGACAAAGCCATCCGGCGTGTACTGGTGTTCACACGTACCAAACACGGCGCCAATAAACTGGTGCAGCAGCTAGACCGTGCCCGCATCCAGGCCGAGGCCATTCATGGCAACAAGTCGCAAACCGCCCGCGAACGGGCGCTGTCGAACTTTAAATCCGGCAAGACACGGGTGCTGGTCGCGACCGACATCGCCGCGCGTGGCATCGACGTTGAAGACGTGACCCATGTCATTAACTATGACCTGCCCAATGAACCGGAAAGTTACGTCCATCGCATCGGACGAACGGCCCGTGCAGGGGCTTCCGGCATTGCCTTTTCGTTCTGCGATATTGAGGAACGCAAGTACCTGCGCGACATTGAAAAACTGATTCGCCTGCGCGTGCCGCTGGTGACTGAGCATCCCTATGTGGACACAGCGGAAGAATCGGCTGCCAATGGTAAGTCGTCTTCCAACGGCGGGCATCCACGCCAGCAGCGCTCCCGCCAGAACGAGTCGCAGCCGGGCAATGGCAATGGCAACGGCCGGTCACGCCGCCCGCGCCGACGCCGGAACCCACGCCCCACCGAATAACACGCAAGCTGTTATCCAGCAGTAACCAACCAGCCCCTGACGCACATGAGACCAATTCGGTGCGCCAGGGGTTGTTTTATGATTCCGGTGGTAGACTTGAAACCTGCCCGTACAAACTGTTTTTGAGAACTTACATCATAAATGAGGAAATCATGCTGACCTTTGACGCCGCTTACCTGACCTCTTTTGCTGAAAAATTGTATGAAGCCGCCGGCGCCCCGCCGGATTATGCCCGCATTGTTGCCGAGTCACTGGTGAAAACCAACTTGCTGGGGCACGACTCACATGGCTTAATCCGCACCAAAATGTACATTGGCAAAGCACAGGATGGGTCCTTGCAGCCTACCGCCAAACCCGAACTGGTCCAGCGCTCCGGCGCAACCGCTATCGTTGACTGTCACTGGGGGTTTGGGCAGGTGGGCGCGCGCTATGGCACCGAAGTCGCTGCCGATATTGCCCGTGAATTCGGTATGAGCAGCGTGGCGCTCAGCCAGGTGAACCATATTGGCCGGTTGGGTGAGTATGCGCAGATGCTGGCCGAACAAGGACTGGTCGGCATTGTCATGACGGCAGGGTCGATGTTTGGCGGCTCGGTGACGCCCTATGCGGCAGCGGAACGCGTGTTTGGCACCAACCCGATGGCCTGGGCGGTACCGGTGAAAAATGGCCGCGCGCCGCTGGTACTGGACTTTGCCACATCGGTGGTGGCCGAAGGCAAATTGCAGGTGGCCCGCAGCAAAGGCGCAAGCGTGCCGGAAGACTGGATTTATAATGCTGAGGGCAAGACCAGTATCGACCCCCACGACTTTTATAACGGCGGCATGCTGCGCACATTCGGCGGTTACAAAGGGGCCGGGCTGGCGTTAATGGTCGAGATTATCGCGACGCTGCTGGCTGGCTTCGCACCCGTCTCTACGTCCGAATTCAAGACTGGCAATCCGACCATGATTATGGCGATGGCGATTGACCGCTTTACCACGCCGGACCGGTTTGAACGACTGGTCGAAGAGCTGCTGGTGCGCATGAAAAGCCTGCGTCGGGCGGAAGGTTTCGATGAACTGCTGCTGCCCGGCGAACCAGAGGCGCGGTCAATGGAACAGCGCCTGAAAGAAGGCATCCCCCTGCCCGAAACTGTCTGGGCGGAACTGACCGAGCTGGCGGCTGAACTGGGTGTGGCGGTGCCCTGAAGTTGAGTGGACAGTTACCCGTTTTTAGCCATCAGCCATCAGTCTAAAGACGCATATAGCGCTGATTGACAAAGGCTTGATGTGCCATACATGTGGCTGGAGAACCCGAAAGCGGCGGGCAACTGTCCACTGATCACGGACAACTTTTTAGGTGAACAGGTCGTTATGCACCCAACCCTGCTGCATCGCCAGATGCGCGGCTTCATAGCGGTGTTTGAGATCGAGCTTGCTGAGGATGTTATGGACGTGGTGTTTGACGGTGCGCAGGGTGATAACTAACTGATCGGCGATTTCCTTGTTGCTGCACCCTTTGGCAATCAGGTTAAGCACTTCCAGTTCGCGGCTGGTCAGTGGCATATTCACCATATAGCGGGTTTCGGCCACTTCTTTGAGGTGGGCGAGGCGGTCAAAAAGATGGGCGGTTATGGCCGTCGAACAATGCGCCCTACCCTGCGAGACAAGCTCGATCGTATGGGCGACTTTTTCCGGCGTTGCCCCGCGCAGCGTATAGCCTTTGGCTCCCTCCTCGATGCAAGCCAGTATCAGCTCAACATTATCCGCCAGTTCAATGACGACGACGGCACCCTCCGGCTGCTGGTTGCGCCAGTAGTGCGTCCAGCGCGTCGCCAGGGTTTGCCCGATTGTGCCATCAATCAGGATGACGTGGCCCTGCGGATTGATCAGATGATCGTTTATTTTCATCTGCCCATTGTAGGTCGCAAGCAGTTCAAAGTTGATACGCGGCATTAGCGCGGCGATCAACCCTTCGACCAGGAAATGGCTGTTACTGATGATACTGATAGGGATTGGAACTGATGATTGTGTAACGAGTGATTTCATAGACATGCTCTCGCAATAATCTCAGTTGGCATCCGGGCGTGGCTGTCGTGGTGTTTGCACAGCCATAAAAAGGGATTTATTTCATTTCATATTTCAATCTGCAATCGCATCTAAACACAGTTTCTATTAATTGTAAAGCTAAATTTATAAACAACTTGTAAATTCTGGTTCTGTAAAACCGGCCCCATCGCCCATTTCAACCAGTTCTGGCCGCTGCGTAAACGGGCCGTACAGCATTGATTGCTCATCATTCTATGGGCATTACAGGCGCTATTTGCAACCGGTACTGTACTTTTCTGTATCCTCGGACAGTATAAGACCAACCTCGCGACAGACCCAAAACCGATCCAAAGATCATTATGGCAACTCGCTCAATTCTATAGACTGTGACTACGCTTCCATCCACAGAGGAATCAGCCTGTGCTCACCTATACTCTGGGCGATTCACATGCACCCGCAGCCCCAATCCGTATTTTTATCGCCAATCTGCCGGAAGTCTTGCAGGACTTGGTCGCCCAGATAGTCCGTACCCAACCGGATATGGTGCTGGTCGGGCAGGCACGTCATCACGTGGAGATTCTGAAGGCGATGCGGCAGTCGGTTGATCTGCTGATTCTGGGTGCGCCGGAAAGTTACCCCTGTCCCGGCATATGCAGCCATCTGCTGGGCGAGTTCCCGCATCTCAAGATTATGGTCATCGCCGATGGCAGTGATGTCGCGCGGGCATACTGGCTGGGCCTGCGCCAACGAAAGGTAGCTGCTTATTCGACCGCTATGCTGCTGCGCAACCTGCGCCAGCTGCACGAAGTCGATTCGATGGACTGAAGAGGCGAAACGATGGCAAGTTATCACGCAATTAGCGCCACCTGCGATGCGGTCATCCGGCTGCTGCGTCAGTCGTGGGATCAGGACACCCTGTTTAACCAGGCCGCATTGGACTTTCAGGTGTATCACACCATCCAGTTCCAGCAGCGTCCGATCCAGACCGGGATTTCGCTATACCTGTATAACGTGGCCGTCAATACGACACAGCGTATTCCACCGGGCCGGCCCCGCGCCGACGGAACACCACGCCCGCCGCAGCTGCCGCTTGACCTGTATTTCATGCTGACCCCGTGGGCAGAAGGCGCATCGCTGCAACAGGAGATTCTCGGCTGGATGATGCACACCATCGAAGACAACCCGGTTTTGTCGACGGCCTTGCTCAACACGACAACAGCGCAGGTATTCGGCCCGGATGAAACCGTCGAGATCGTCAGTGGCTACCTGACCAATGAGGACTTGCTGCGTCTGTGGGATGCCATCCCCGGTGATTTTCAGATTTCCGTGCCTTATATCGCGCGGGTCGTCCGCATCGATTCCGAACGGGATGCGATACGGGGCGAACCGGTGCTCACGCGTGAACTGGACTTTGGACAAAAAGCATGAACCACTCGCCGTTTGTTTCGCTGGAGAAAATCATCAAGCGTGCGCCACTCGGCCTGCGCTTCAAGGACCTGGCACGCGGCGATGTCAACGTGGTGGATAGCCTTGACGTGCGCGCAAGGCAGCGCACCCCACTGCCCCAGGAGATGATCGCCCAGCGGTCGCCGGTCTCCGGCATCTATGGATTTCGGTCGCTGCCCGGCCTGCGCGATTATGAGTGGGGCCTGCAACCGGCATCGAACTGGTGCACCAATGGTGACACGCCGGAAGACGCCAACTTTGTGATTACCGTGCGCGACAACGGTGGCCGCTTTCTGCCACAGGTGCTGCTGTTGTGCCTGCCCAAAGAAGCGGTGTTCGAGGTTGAGCTGGTTTCCGGCCCGACCCGCGAACCCCTCGCAGGCTATGCGGTCGTGCGCGGCGAAGTGTGGGACCGGGCCGCGAACGCACCGGCATCATGGGCCGTCATCATCGCCAGCCCGGGTGATTATGCGACGGTTGCCGATGTGCGCGGTTTGTTTGCGCTGTATCTGCCGTTTCCAACGCTGGATACCGCCCCGGATTTTGGCGATGTGCCGGTGACCGACCTGGTATGGCCACTGACGTTTCAGGTGCTGTATGAACCATCGGTCCAATCAGAAGTACTCGCTGACTGGCCGCCGCACACCGCGTCGATTGCCGCGCAGGCCGCCGCATCCGTATTTGATACCACCACAACGGGAGGCGCCGGTGTCGTTCGCAGTTTGCAATATGGGCAGCCGTTAATTCTGGCGACGCAGGGGCAGTCTCGGCTGCTGGTGAACCCTGCATGATGTATTTGGCAGCATCGCAATCCGTTTGACACAGGAGGGAGGCATGGTATGCCGGAGTATTTAGCACCGGGGGTTTATGTAGAAGAAACCTCATTCCGGGCGAAGTCCATTCAAGGGGTTAGCACCAGCACTGCCGGGTTTATCGGCCCGACACGCACCGGACCGCTCACAGGCGAGCCGGAACTGCTGACCAGTTTTGCGGATTTTGAGCGCATCTATGGCGGCTTTACGGATCTGGCGTTTTCGAATGGTGCCAGGCCCAATTATCTGGCGCATGCGGTGCGTGCATTTTTCGAGGAGGGTGGCCGGCGGCTGTATGTCATGCGGGTGTTTAACGCGGCGACCAGCGAGACGGTAACCGATTTTGGTATTGGAGACGATGGCATCCCGGCGAACCACTATGCGACTGCCATCCGCCGTGACGATGTAACGACGGACCCGACCCCACCGCTGGTGACACTGGTGGCGCGTTTTCCGGGTGAAGCGGGCAATATGCGCGTGACATTATCGCTGCGGGTGGGCGCGAATGTGCTGCAAACCGGCGGCGCTATCCCGGCGCTCAGTCGGGTGCGCAACTTCGATCTGGTGCTGGCACGCGTGCCATCGGGTGGCACCCCACCCTATACCGCGCATGGCAGCGCCGATGGCCTGCTGATCGCCACCCGTGATGCTGTCACTGGCATCTGGACGTTGAGCGATTCGCTGGTGGAACCGGATGTATCGGTCGTGCTGGATGGTTCGGGGCCGTTACCAGCGGGCCTGGAGGTGCGGGTCGTCACGGTGACGGTTGAAATTCAGCGACCGGGCGAACGTCCGCTGACGTTTGAATCGCCGCAGTTTCTGGGTGAATTCAGCTTCGACGCACGCAGTACCGGCGCTTTGACGACCACCTTTGCCGCTAACCCGGCGACCCGCTTCCAGGCGCTGACGATTCCGTTCGCGCTGGACCGCATTCAGAACACCAGCGAGGATGCCATCCCGGACGATCAGGTTGGGCTGCATCTGATCCGCCAATTGTTCGGCGGCACCCGTGTCGGTGAACTGCTGGCGGCGGAAAACCCTTCTGTATCGGCCAACTTTACCCTGTCCGGCGGGTCCGATGGCGCCATACCCACATCCGTGCAGTATGACGGTGACGATTCCGGGCTGGTCGATTATCAGAACGATGCCATTCAGGCACCCAAAAACGGCCTGCTGGCATTTGAAGATGTCGAAAATATCTCGATTGTGGCGGCCACCGGCTACACCGATTATGGCAACGAAGCCGCGGCCTTCGCTATTCAGAACAGCATCATCAACCACTGCGAGCGCATGTTTTACCGGGTTGCCGTGCTGGATACACCGCGCAACTACCTCGTCAGCCAGGCGCTGAATTACCGCAATCTGCGCTCGTCGACTCACGCGGCCATCTATTACCCCTGGATTCGCGTGATTGACCCGCGACCCAGCCGGGGAGGACAGCCGATGCTGGTGCCACCCAGTGGTCATGTCGCCGGGATGTATGCCCGCAACGACAATGAGGCTGCCGTTTTCAAAGCGCCTGCCAACATGGTCGTGCGCACAGCAGTAGGCTTCGAACAGGTACTGAACAAGGCGCATCAGGAAGTGCTGAATCCGCAGGGAGTCAATGTCTTCCGTTTCTTCGAGGGGCGTGGCTACCTGTTGTGGGGTGCGCGCACCATTAGCGATGACAGCGACTGGACCTATGTCAGCGTGCGCCGCTACTTCGCCTATATGGAATACTCGATTGACCGGGGCACCCAATGGGCGGTGTTCGAGAACAACGGGCCGGAACTGTGGGCCAATGTGCGCCGCACGGTCGAGAACTTCCTGTTTAACGAATGGCGCGCAGGCGGTCTGCTGGGCGACAAGGCAGAGGATGCCTACTTCGTCATTTGTGACCGCAGCACCATGACCCAGCAGGACCTGGATCAGGGACGTCTGGTATGTCTGATCGGCGTTGCCCCGGTGAAGCCTGCCGAATTCGTGATCTTCCGCATCGGGCAGTTTACCGCCGACAGCAACCAGTAATTGCAGGAGAGTCTAAATGGCTATTGAACGTGAGAATCCTTACAGTGCCTTCAATTTTCTGGTTGACCTGGGAACGGGCGACACGGCCAGTGTCAAAGCCGGTTTTCAGGAAGTATCGGGCCTGAATTACGAAGTCACGATGGCGGACTACCGCAATGGCAACGAGAAAACCAACCGCGTGCGCAAGGTCAGCACCATGTTCAAAGTGGGCGATGTCACCCTCAAACGTGGGCTGATCGGCGCGACGGATTTGCTGGAATGGATGGAGGAAGTGCGCAACGGCGATCAGAACGCGGCGCGCAACGTCACCATTCAGCTTCTCGATGAAGCGCGGCAGGGGCCAGTGATGACCTGGCAGTTGATCAATGCCCGTCCGATGCGCTACACGGTGCCCAGCTTCAACGCCAAAAGCGCCAGCGACGTGGCAATCGAGGAACTTGTTTTCGTTTGCGACGATATGACCGTTGAGTAGGAAATATGGTTGCTTCACCACTGACCTATAAGGGGCGGTTGCCGGGCGTTCTGTGCGAACCGGCGCTGCCCCGGCAGACCCAGAACCCGTTGCGGCTGGATGTGGCTGGGCTGGTGGGCTTTGCCGAGCGCGGCCCGCTGGATACGCCCATCATGATCGAGGACATCAGCCAGTATCGCGCCATTTTTGGCCGCGACCTGTTGATTGCGCGCGACGGCGGGCGACCGATCTATGCGTACCTGCCCGGTGCGGTGCAGGCCTTCTTCAACAATGGCGGGCGCCGCTGCTATGTGGTGCGTGTCGCCGGTGAAGGGGCACGCCCGAATCAGTTCCAGATGCCCGGCATGGTGACGTTCGATGGAACGGACTATGCGCGGGTGGTTGCACCTGCTGCCTGGGTGGGTCGCTGGTCAGATACGATGCGGGTGGGCACGCAGATTCGCAGTTTGCCGCTGCGCCTGCCAGATCGACCGGTGAATTACCGGCGGCACCCCGACGGGGCGGTGTCGGTTGATCTGGAGATACCGGCGGCATCAACAATACAACCGGGTGATGTGGTGTGCCTGCAATTCGATGATGCGCGGGAGTCGCGCCTGATGTTCCGGGCAGACCAAGTAGTGGTCACCAACACCGTACCGGAAACACAGCACAATATTCCGGTGACGGTGACTGGGCGGACGGAGTCGGTGCAGGTATTCGCCGCAGTCCTTGACCTGGCCGCTGCACCACCCCAGGTGCGCCGCCTGACAGAAAATGGCTGGCGGAGCATTGGCGCCGGATTGTCAGCAGTCACGGCGGTGCCGGGCGGCTATCAGGTTGATCTGGCCGAGAGTAATCCGGTGGCGGTCGGGGACATCCTGCGGTTGCGTTACCCCACACACAACATCATCTTCCCGGTAAACGCCGTTGACTGGGCTTACGAAGGAACCACCGAAACGCGCTACCAGCAGGTGTTCAGCCGCTATCCGCTGCAAGTCAGCCGGCTAAGTGCCATCGCTGGTCAGCCACGACAGGCAGACCGCCTGCGCTTAGACCTGACTATTCAGGAAGGCGATCTGACGCTCGAAGTGTGGGAGAACCTGAGCTTTGGTACATGGACCGATCAACTGGCTGACACGACAGTGTTGAGCGCCAGCGATCTCAGCAGTCGTTCGATGCGCCTGAGTGCCCCGGTCGATGCCGCCGCGATGAACTTCTTCCCGCTCGGCATGGATGAGCTGCCACTGTTTGCCGCGCCAATGCCGGAGGAAAGTATCACCACAGGCAAAGACGGGCTGGATACATTTGACCCGAATGCGCTGTTCCTCGACCCGCAGTTTGCCGGGTATGGCTGGCGCAGCATCATGAGCCGGGCCGATGACCTGCTGTATCGCAGCGATCCGCCGCAGAAGCTGGTGCGCCTGCACAGTCTGCTGCCGGTTGAAGAAGTGGCGCTGCTCGCGGTGCCTGATCTGGCGCACCGGCCCTGGTTGTGGCCGGAACCGCTGGATATTGAGGAACCGGACGACGAGCCAGAACCACCACCGGAACCGGATTGGTCGCAGTTTCAGGACTGCCCCATCGAGCCGGAAACGGAGGCCGAAACCGGACCACTGCTGGAGCCAATTGAACTGAGTTCACTCGGTGGCGGCGCATCCGGCCCGATCAATTTTACCGAGCAGTTGGCGGCGGTGCCGGTGCTGGTGACCGATGATGCCTATTCGGCGGCGGATATGAACGCCCTCATCGCCGTTCAGGAGTCGATGATCAACCTGTGTGCCGCGCGCGCCGATATGGTGACCGTTCTGAGCATGCCGCAGCATTTCGTCCGGCGCGAGGTGGTGGACTGGCACAGCCAGCTAACGGGCATCCCTGCGTTTCGCGACGGCAGCCCACTGAGCTACGCCGCCGCCTATCACGGCTGGATTCAGCTGCGGGAGGAAGTATCGCCACAGGTCGAACCGCTGCGCAATCTACCGCCCGATGGCACCATTTGCGGGATGATCGCGGCGCGGGAACTGGCACGCGGTCCCTGGGTGGCCCCGGCCAATGAAACGCTGCGCGATGTCGTCGGGTTGACGCCCGAAATGGACGAGGCCGACTGGGAAGTGCTGTTCAACCAGCAGATCAACCTGATCCAGCAGGAGCCGGGCCGCTTTGTGCTGATGAGCGCGCATACCCTCAGCGATGACCGTCTATTCTTGCAGGTGTCGGTACGGCGGCTGCTCATCTTCCTGCGCAAGATGGTGCTGCGGCAGGGCGCACAGTATGTGTTCGAGTCGAACAACGAGCGTTTCCGGCGGCTGGTACAGGTCGGTTTCGAGCGCCGCATGAACGCGCTGCTGGAAAACGGCGCGCTAACAGCCTTCCGCGTGGTGACGGGCAGCGAAGTCAATACCTTGCAGGACCGCGACCAGGGCCGGTTCATCATTGAATTACGAATTGCGCCCTCACAACCAATTGAGTTTATCACCCTGGTTTTGCTGCGCTCTGGCGAAACCGTGCTGGAAATTATCGAGAGGTAGCCATGAACCCGGCTTTTGAGAATGTCGTTGCGCCCTATGTCACCCACCGCTTTGAGGTGGTGCTCAATGTGGACAAGCCGCCATCCGGCGTGACGAACCCATTATGCAATGCCGCTTTTGCCGAATGTTCCGGCCTGGACATGACGATGGAACCGGAGTCGTATCAGTCCGGCGGCGATAATCAGCGGCAGGTGCACAAGCCCAAACCGGTGACATATGGCCGCCTGACCCTGCGACGCGGCATGACCGATACGCTGCATCTGTGGGCATGGTTCGCGGCAGCGGCCAAACCGGGCAGCAATTCAAAAGCCCAGGGCGAAGTGACCCTGTGGGATGCCAGCGGCACACCCCGGCTGACCTTCATTCTGGAAGACTGCCTGCCGGTGAAGATCAGCGGGCCGTCGTTTAACGCCAGCAGCACGCAGATCGCGCTCGAAGAATTGCAACTGGTTTATGCCACCATGACGCTGCGTCCAGCCGGCGAATCCGGCGGAGGTGGTCTGGGCATCGGCATCAGCGCGGGTGTGAGCGTCGGCGCAAGTGTCAGCGGTGGGCCGGGCCTGAGCGGGGGCATCAGCGCCAGTGCGGGTGCCAGCGCCAGTTTTGGGATCGGATAGGGGACGACGATGGCCGCAGTCAAAGCAAAACTTCAAAAACTCACCGCCGATGGCAAACCGGATAACGCCGAAAAGCCGATTGAGGCGCACTTCAACCCGCAGAACCTGTCGCTCAGCTATGTGCCCATCGGCCCTAATGGGACAACGCGCAGCGCATCGAGTGCCACCGGGGGGCGTACCGGCGTGACCAGCCAGCGGACCGGCTATGAAGTGCAGCTTGCCGCGCTGGAACTGCACTTCGATACCAGCGAGCAGTCATCGGATCAGGACGTCCGCAACATTACCCTGCGCATCGCCCGCTTGATCCAGAACGATGGCGAAAATGTCGCGCCCAATGTGCAGTTTAGCTGGGGCACCTTCATCTTCAAGGGCATCATCACCGGCCTGAACGAAACGCTCAGCTATTTTTCGGAAGATGGTGTCCCCTTGCGGGCGACGGTTTCGCTGTCGATGCGCATGAACGAAGCAGAGCGCGAAAGCAATCGCAGCGCTTCCGGTGGCGGCATTGGCGCGGGTCTGAGCGCAGGTATTGGCGCGAGCGCGGGGATTTCGGCCAGTGCGGGAATCTCGGCGGGTATTGGCGTGAGCGCGGGTGTCGGTGTCAGCGCCGGAATTGGCGGGGGCATCAGTGCCGGTGTGAGCGCGGGCGCGGCAGTTGGGACCACCCCGCTGACATTTTCGCAGTCCGGCGAGTCGCTGCAAAGCCTGGCAGGCCGGGCCGGGGTCGATTGGAAAGCCACCGCCGCCGCCAACAACATTGACAACCCGCGCCAGCTTCAGGCCGGGACCGTGGTCAACCTGAAGGCCGGGGCCAGTTTCAAGGCAGGTTCGTAAGAGGAGTTTATTCCAATGCCCGTTGTGATTAATGATTTTGAAGTGCTGGTCGAGCCACCACCGTCACGCACCGACAGTGAAGCAGCACCGCAGCCAACCGAAGCCCTGACACCGGTGGATATTGACCGCATCACGCAGCATTTTACGGAACGTCGGCGGCGGGTCTGGGCGGACTGACCATGACGATTCCGAGTGTTTACGTCTCATTCCCCCGCGTCCTGATCGCCGGTCAGCTGGATGAAGAACTCAGCCAGAACCTGCTGGCGGTGATGGTCGAGGAAACCTGGGAAGGGCTGTACCACTGCGAGCTGACGTTCAACAACTTTGGCGCGTCCGGCAGGCAGTTTGATTACCTGTTTTTTGGTCGGGACAAGCTCGATTTTGGCGCGGACATCACGCTGGAAATGGGCCCGCCGGACCAGAGCGAGGCGCAGGTCTTTAAGGGACGAATCACCGGGCTGGAAGCGGAGTACCAGACCAGCAGCCCGCCGACGATCACCGCGCTGGCGGAAGACGCCTTGCAGGATATGCGCATGACGCGGCGCACGCGCAGCTTTGAGGATATGTCCGATCAGGATGTGATCCAGCAGATTGCCGGCGACCACAGCCTGATGCCGCAGCTGGATATGTCCGGCCCGACGCATAAGGTGCTGGCCCAGGTCAACCTGAGCGATCTGGCATTTGTGCGCGAGTGTGCACGCCGGGTTGACGCGGAGATCTGGGTGGAGGGGACGACGCTGTACGCCAGCAGCCGCAAGGACCGCGCCGCCGAGACCGTCACACTTGAATACGGCGTCAGCCTGATGGCCTTCAGCGTGCGGGCCGACCTGACGCACCAGTGTTCCGAATTGACTGTCAGCGGCTGGGATGTGGCGGCGAAGGAAGCCATTGCCGAAACCGCAGGCGCAGACGCCATCAGCGCGGAACTCAACAACGGCGACACCAGCGGCAGCGCCGTGCTCGATTCGTCGTTCGAGGCCCGGCCCCAGACCATTGTCCATCGGGTGCCGCTGACAACGGAAGAAGCCCGCGTCATGGCCGAAGCCAGCTACCGCGCCCGCGCCCGCCGTTTTGTCACCGGCACCGGCTTGGCAGATGGCAACCCGGCTCTGCGAGTCGGTAAAGCGGTGGATTTATCCGGGCTGGGCGGCCTATTTGATGGTGCGTATTACATCACACGGGTATGTCACCGGTTTGATGGCGCAAGTGGCTTTCGCAGTGAATTCGATGTGGAACGTCCCGGTATAGGTGAGGAGTAAAACGCCCCATGTTTTTTGGCCCTGTCGATCTCGAACGCGCTGCCACTGGCCCCGGTGGGTTGTTTTATGGGGTTTATCCGGCGCTGGTCACGGACCTGCAAGACCCGGATAGTCAGGGGCGTGTGCGGGTGCGCCTGCCCTGGTCACCAGACAGCGACGAAAGCGCCTATGAAGTGTGGGCGCGGGTAGCGACGATGATGGCAGGCAATAACCGGGGCACGTGGTTTATCCCGGATGTCGATGACGAAGTGCTGGTCGCGTTTGAAGGGGGCAACCCGCGCAGGCCGTATGTCGTCGGTGCGCTGTGGAATGGCGCCGACGCCCCGCCGGAATCGATGGATTCGGACAACAACCTGAAGACAATCCTGTCTCGAACCGGCATTCGCATCACGATGGACGACACCAGCGGCGCAGTCAAGCTGACTCTGAAAACACCCGGCGGTCACTCACTGGTCTTTGACGATGGCGGCACATCCATCACGGCGACGGATTCATCCGGCAACACCGTCAAGATGGAGACCTCCGGCATCACCATTACCTCATCCGCCAAAGTGACCGTCAATGCCAGCACGATGGAAGTGAACGCCAGCATGATCACCGTCAATGCGGGGATGTCCAAATTCAGCGGCGTGGTGCAGTGCGACACGCTCATCAGCAACGCCGTCGTCAGTTCAAGTTATACCCCCGGTGCGGGGAACGTCTGGTAGGAAAGGGAAACCATGCCAAGTGTCGAATGGGTCGAACCGGCCCCGATCTGGAACGGGCGCAAACTGGATACCTTGCTGAAACCCCGGCTGGTCGAATTTTCGTCGGACAACTTTCTGCCGGAATTCATGGAAGCCATGAGCACGCCCGGCGCACCCGATCACCCGGCGGATTATCTGGCGGATCGGATGATCGCCGGCGAGGTCAAGCCGAAGCTGTACCAGCCGCTGCATGGGCGCTATTACCTCGTCACGGCGTCGCTGATCTGTCGCCAGTTGGGGCTGCCGGACCGCGATGTGGCGCTTGCCAATGGCGAGAAAACCTTCTTTGTGCTGCGGCGCGAGATCAAGGACGAGCAGACCGGGCAAATGATCGAGCAGGCATGGGTCGATGAAGGCGCGGCACGCGGCTGGCATGAGGTCGATAAGACCTGCGTGCTGCCGGATGAGCAGCGTCACCCGATGCACCCGCTGTCGGTCTGCACACAATCCAAGTCCACACTCGACCAGTTCCGTTCGGTGCTGGTATGCAAGGAAACGCGCACGATTTATCACGGCTATCTGCCGACTGGTGTGCGTGAAAAACTGCTGGATGCGCCGCCCGCGTTCACAAGCCCGCAGCAGTACATCACTACTATCGAGAGCCAGTCGTCCAAAGAGAACTTCCGCTACAACGAATACGACACGCGTGTGGTATCAGTCTGGACGGATTTATGGCGGCTGAAACCAGGCACAGCGACGCGCGTGCTGGACCAGAACAACGCGGATGACCGGGTGCAGATTGAGCAGATGTCGTTATACCTCGTGCTCGATCTGGCGGACTATCTGTCGCGGGCGCTGCCGGGTGTGTGGAATGCAATTGTGGCCAACAACCCATCCAGCCTGCCAACAGGCAGTGACCGCCGAGCCGTGTACGACCGCTTAGGTGTGCTGAATATCAGCGCCGATGCCGGGACGATCAATCTGAGGCAGGCCCTGCGCGACCGGCGCAACGACCTGCCCCTGGTACGCGGCGAGGACATTAGCGGCGGCGAACCGAATGTGGGCTACAGCTTCTACAACCTGCCGGTGGATGCCACATTGAATAACAACGTCCGCGACGCGCTGACGGAAGAAACGACTCCGTTCCAGATGTCTGAGGAAATGACCGACGTGCTGCAAGGGTTGGTCAAGGCCGAACGGGTGGACGCCAACGGCAATTCTGCCGAGTATTTTTTCGTGCGGCTGGTGTACGACTACGACCCGAACTGCCCACCTGTCGTCAGCGAACGCAGCCAGTTGTTCAGCCTCGCCAAATTTTTCGAGAGTGACGCGCCGGCGCGCAAGGTGCGGCTGGAGCTGCCCAGCATCAAAATGCAGGACCTGCGCAAGTTCAAGCGCGGCGTGGGCATGCAGATGTCACCGGAACTGCGCGACCTGATGGGGCGTGTCAACGAGAAGATGATCGACGGCGAGGGGCTGTCCGGCTCCAGCGGCGGTTGGGAACTGGGCATGATCTGCACCTTCTCGCTGCAAATTATTTTTCTGGTCGCCTTTATCGTCATGTTCATCTTTCTGATACTGCTGAACATCGTGTTCTGGTGGCTGGCCTTCCTGAAGATCTGCTTCCCGATCCCGAAACGGACGTAGGGGGAATGAATGGTTGATAACGCGCTGTTATATGGCAAAAGTCTCGGTTTTCCGCCGCGGGTGGGCGCCAACGGGCAGATGATGTGGTCGGAAGGTGAACTGAACGTGCGCGAATCCATCTGTGTCATTTTGCGCACACGCCCCGGCGAACGCGTCAACCTGCCGGATTTTGGCTGCGGGCTGGATCGCTTCCTGTTCGAGCCGAACACCACCAGCACCCTGCGGCTGATTCAGGAAGAAGTCAAACGCGCGCTGGCCCGCTGGGAACCGCGCATCAAACTGGATGATATCGTCGTCGAAACCGACCCCGGCGACTTGCGGGCGGTCAATATCACCATCTTTTATACACTGGTGGCGACCGCACAAAGCGAACGGGTTGGCCTGACACTGGCTTTGCAAGCGTAAGGACGAGCATATGGTGTTGCAAATACCGCAGCTTGATGATCGTAATTTTGAAGAACTGGTCGCCGAGGTCACGGCGCGTATTCCGGTGCATACGCCGGAGTGGAGCAACTTCAACGACAGCGACCCCGGCATGACGCTGGTGCAGCTTTTCGCGTTCATGACCGAAAACCTGCTCTATCGCAGCAATCGTATCCCCGAAGCTAACCGGCTCAAGTTTCTGAACCTGCTCGGCATCGGGCTGCTGCCGGCCAGTGCCGGGCGCGGGCTGGTGGTCATCAAAAATGAGCGTGGGCCGGTGCGGGCGACGACGCTGCGGGCTGGCGCGGAACTGCTGGCGGGCAATGTGCCGTTTCGCACGCGCACGGACATTAATATCCTGCCGGTGAGTACAGCATTGTATTACAAGAAGCCGCAGGTTGGCCTGGATGAGGCGACCTTGCAGCAGTATACCGAGCTGTACGAAACGTTTCTGGATGCCAGCAGCGACAAGCTGGTCTTTTACGAAAGTGCCCCGCTGGAACCACCGGAAAATGGCAAGCCGATGCCGGAGATCGACCTGGCGGACGCGACCACCGGCACGGTCGATGGCACGCTCTGGATGGCGCTGCTGGCACGGGAAGGCGGCGATGTCGCGCAGGCGGTCGATGATGCGCGTAAAGCAATTGCCGGGCAAACCATGTCGATTGGCATTTATCCGTCCAACCGGCGTGAAGGCAAGGTGCTGCCACCGGAAGCCGCCGAGATCGAACGGGTAGATGATCCCCGGCTGGTTTTCGAGATTGCTGCGCCTGACCCGGCATTGCTGGATCAGGGCACACTGGCCCCACCGCGTTATAAGCGTCTGCCGGTGGAATATGCCGAAGATGTGCTGGACACGCCAGGTATCGTCCAGGTGACACTGCCAGATTACAACACCATTCGGTTGTGGGACTTCGACCCGACCGAAGAAGGCACGCTGGATTACCCACCACGCCTCGAAGACCGCGATCTGGCCGCCCGTGTGGTGACCTGGATTCGCATCCGGCTGCCGGAAGACGACAAGCAGACGGATGAAACAGACCCTATCCAGCAGCAGGCCCTGCTCAGTTGGGTCGGCATCAACGCAACCCGCGTCATTCAGGCGATCCAGGTAGTGAACGAGCGTCTGGGCGTCGCCACTGGTGCACCCAATCAGGTGTACAAACTCGCGCATACGCCAGTGATTGTCGCCCCGGTGGGTGAAGAATCCGAAAGTGAATTTGTCCTCAAAATCGAGAATGACAACGATGCGTTCGAAGAATGGACGCGCACCGATGATCTGTACGCCGCCGGGCCGGACGCCAGAGTCTATACACTCGATGTGGAATCCGGCCAGATCAGCTTTGGGTCCGGTTTACGAGGCAAACGCCCCGGTTTTGGCCATGAGATGCGCGTCAGTTATGAATATGGCGGTGGGCCACAGGGCAAGGTCAATATCGACGGTATCAACAAGTCGGCGGCGGTGCCGGGTGGCTTCAAGGTATCGAACCCGGTGCCGACATGGGGCGCAAGCCGGGGCGAAACCCCAACCGAGGGCGAGCAGAGTATCAGCAGTTACCTCAAGCATCGCGACCGGTTGGTGACGGTGCAGGACTTCAAGGACATCACCAAACGAACCCCCGGCGTCAACATCGGGCGCGTCGAAGTGCTGCCGCTGTTCAACCCGGATGCGTTCGTGCCCGGCGGCTCCGCCCAGGCCTGGCCCGGTTCGCTGACGGTGATGGTCGTACCCGGCCATAACATCGAACAGACCACACCGCCGGTGCCGGATCGTCTGTTTCTGGATGCGGTATGCGCCTGGCTGAACCCACGCCGGCTGGTGACGACCGAAATTTTTGTGCGCGGACCGCAGTATATCTCGCTGGTGGTGACGATTGGGCTGGTCACCATGCCGGGTCAGGTACGGTCGATTGTTCACCGCGAGGTTGAAGCCGCGATCCGCGAATATCTGTCGCCGCTGGTAGGCGGGCCGGAAACCGACGTTGATGACTGTGAGGATGGCACCGGCACCGGCTGGCCCCTGGGTATGGAGGTGCGCAGCCGCGACCTCGAAGCGATTACGGTGCGGGTGCCCGGTGTGCGCTACGTCAACGACATACGGCTGGGCGTGCTGGGCGCGGGCGAGACGACCGTGCAAGAAGTGGAATACAAACGTATGGAAGGCATTCAACTACCCTGGCTGGCGGGCATCAGTGTGCGCGAAGGCACGCCGGAAGAACCGGGCGCGCTGATTGGCCAGACGGTCGAGGCGGAACCGGGCACGCGCGTTCATGTGCCGGTTGTGCCGCGTAAGTGTTAGTGGAGCGCATGGCGATGGATGTCAACGGCACGCGATTTCATCTGCTCTACACCCAGCCCGACTGGGGCGCTTGCATCGCTATGGATGATGGCAGCGGGCGCACGCTGGCCACCCGATGGGCATTGATTGATGACGAAGATCAGCCGCCGCTGGAATGGAGCGGCAACCCGACCGATGGCTATTTGCAGCTGGCGCGACAAGCGCCCCTATTCCGCAGCGCCACCGAAACCGGGCAGCTCGACATAAACCGGCGGCGCGGTGCAGACCGGGATCGCTATGGTCACTGGTACTGGATCGACCCGCAGCAGGGTGGCATTCGCTTCCTGGCTAATGATGAACGGGAATCGGTCAAGTTCTGGACCTGGGCGGACCAGCCGGTCGATTGTGACCCGGTGCCGGATGGCGGTGATTTTGTCGATGCGGTGGAACCCATGCCGGATCGGATCGACCTGCGCGGGTTGGCGGTGACGACCCGGCATTATCTGGTGGTGGGCAATGTCACGCAAAACGGCATCCTGGTGTTCGACCTGCACCGGGGCGGACCACCCCTGCTGCTGCAATGGCCGGAGGATACGCCCTTTTCGCCCTGGGATATGGCGGCCACACCGGATGGCGGTGTGCTCATCCTCGACCGGGATAACCTGCGCTACTGGGTGCTCGACCAGCATTTTCGCCTGATGGCGGAAACCGACGAGGAACCTTCGTTGTTTCAGCCGGATGATGGCGACCCCATCAACGTCTTTGGCCGGGTGTTTCATCCGCAGGGGTTCCCACTGATCCCCGGCGAACCCGATCAGGCATTTGCGCCGGTCAGCATCGAAAGCGGGCCGGACGGCCATGTACTGGTGCTGCATACCGAGCCGGGCCTGCCCTCGGTGATTGATGAATATGACAGCAGCGGGGCGCTGGTGGTGAAGTATTCGCTGGAAGATGTGATTACGGGCATCGAAACCGAACTGGATGAAACCGGCGAACTGGTGTCGATCAGCGTCCATGATTTTGCTTATACCGCCTGCTGTGTCGGAGACATCGAAGACTGTGATTCGTGCCTCGATGTAACGGCAGCGCTGGGCGGGCCAGAGCGTATGCTGCATCTGCTGTATGTGGCCCGCGGCGATGGCAATCAGGTAATCGCCTTCGAGATGGACCGGGATGATCTGAAGCTGGACGCACAAAAAGACTATCTGCCGCTGCGACGCTGGGAAGCCAAAGCCCTGGTCGCCGTGGACGGCAAGGTATATTACGACTTTGCCGACCGCTGGGTGCCGCTTCAGATATTTGTCGACTGTCGCTATGCCCGGCGCGGCCTGATCACCACTCCAGCGGATTTTGTGGCGGGTAACAAAGGCCAGCAGTTCGACAGTGGCTTGCCCGGTTGTGTGTGGCATCGCCTGCTGCTGGATGCTGATGTGCCACCGGGGACGAATGTGTATGTGCGGGCGCGCGCAGCCGACGACCCGGCGCTGCTGGAAAAGACGGTCTGGCAGCAGCAGCCCCGCCCCTATCAACGGTCCGATGGTTCTGAACTGCCGTTTTACGAAACGGAAATGGCCGAGGACGTCAGCCGGGGCGGTACGTGGGAACTGCTGTTTCAGGAGATGCACGGGCGCTATATCCAGATTGAGCTGACGCTCGAAGGCAGCGGACGCTCGACACCGAAGCTGTATGCGATGCGCGTGTGGTATCCGCGTTTCTCGTACCTCGATCATTACCTGCCCGTGATTTACCGTGAGGAGCCCGGCCCGGCGTCGTTTCTGGAACGCTGGTTAGCAAACTTTGAAGGTTTTTACACCCACCTCGAAGACCAGATTGACCACATGCCACGCCTGCTCGACCCGCGTACCACCCCTGCCGATGCGCTGGAATGGCTGGCGGGGTGGCTGGGCCTTGTGCTTGATCCTTTATGGTCAGAAAGCCGCCGCCGCTTTTTCATCCGCCATGCCTACGAGCTTTACAGCCGCCGGGGGACCGTGCCGGGGGTTGAAATCGCGCTGCGTCTGTATCTCGATGAAGAAGTGGGCGAATGGCTGTTCGAGCCGGACTGCTGGGGCGGCGGGGACGTGCGCATTGTCGAACGTTTCCTCACCCGCAGCGTTGACCCGCGCTTGTATGGCGACCCGTCCACGCAGGATCAGACCGGCGACCCGGCAGACACTGCCCATCGTTTCACGGTGCTGCTGCCGCACAACCTTGACGAAGAAGACTTGCAGATGGCCGAGCGCATTGTTGAACTGGAAAAGCCGGTCCACACCGCCTTTGAACTGAAGCGTTACTGGGACCTGTTCCGCGTGGGCGAAGCGCGGCTGGGGCTGGATACGCAGCTTGGCGAAAGCGACCTGATCGGGCCGCTGGTGCTGGGCGCGGGTGCCCTGTCCGATGTGTACCTCGAGGCGCAGTATCCGTTCAATGTGCGCGACCGGCTGATCAGTGACCGTGACCGGCTGGGCGACCTGCCAGAATTATAACCACAGGGAGGAAGGTAAATGGATAATCCTGAACTGACCTATGTTGGCGGGGTGACCCAGCGCTGCGTTTCGCTGGCTCAGGGGACACTCAGCCCGGATATGCGCGTGAATTACGAATTTGGCCTGGTGCTGGGGGTGGATGAATTCCGGCAGGAGCAGATGTATTTCCTGCACAAGGATTACCTGCACAACCGGGCGCTGCATGGCTATGGCACCGTGTCCGGCCTGCGCATGACACTGGAACCCTCCGGCGGCAGTGACGTGAAGGTCAACGTCTTTACCGGCATCGGCATCGACCAGTGCGGGCGCGTATTCGTGGTCCGCAACGATCAGTGCGCCTACATGCGGGCATGGTTCGAGCGCCAGCGAAACAACGAAGCTGCCGACCTGACACCGGGAGTCAAGCGACTGTACGTCGTGGCAACCTATGATGAATGCCCCGACGCGCTGGTGTCGATTGCCGGGCAGCCATGCAGCAGCAGCCAGCAAAGCCAGGTGGCATCCCGCATCCGCGATTCGTTCCAGATTGCGCTGCGCTGGCAGCCACCAGCCATGCCCACCTGGGACGCGATTCAGTGTTTTGCCGAGCTAATGGCGGACGTGCGGGTCGAAGCGAACCTGCCCCAGAGCCAGTCGGACAAAGCGGAGATTATCGAACTGGTGCGCCTGCTCGATGACTGTGACGCGGTGCGCGAACGCCGGGCAGCACCGGGGTTCGATTCCCCGCTGACCTCACCGGTGGACTCGCCGATTGATACCGGATCGCGCTATCTGTATCTGCCGGAAGCAACAGCGCAGGATGACCTAGATGATATTTTCCGCATCTGGGTGACGGAAGTGCGGCCCCGGCTCGAACCGGACGTGATTGCGTGCGGCTTCGACAGCGACGATGTAGAAACCGGCGTGCTGCTGGCCGAAATGCGCGTCATGCTTGATTTTGATGCGGCAGGCAACCCGGTGGTCACAATACCAGACGAGGCGGTACGAGACTCAGGCCGTCCCTTCCTGCTCGGCACACAGCTTATTCAGGAACTGATGATGCTGGGTGAAGGCGGCAGCGCCCTGCCCCAGCGGGAATTTGCGACGCTGAATGTTCGGGACAACCGTTCGCTCATGCTCTGGATTCATCATCCGGAACCGATCACCATGTCCGGTGATTTTACCCAGTACCTGACCTTGTTGGTGAATGGTGTCGAGCGCAGCGGCACAATCCAGCCGGTGAGTGGCTTTGACAACACCTACACGCTTGAAGTCGAAGGGGTGATCGAAGCCGGGGCGCGGGTCGAACTGCGCTTTCATCTGAACCAGATGCGTGCCGGGACTGATGGACGGCCCACGATGCCGGAAATTGACCCCTCTCTGCCAGGTCTGGAACCGGTGCGTCCCTCGCTGCCAGGCGATCTGATCCCAACACGTCCCGGTGATTTGACCCCCGTTATTCCCGGCCCGGGCAACCGGCCTGGCTTACCGATCAACACCGATCCAACGCTGCGCCGCCGACTGGAATCGCTGGCCGATGCGCGCGCGATCGCCGGGAGTACGGCACTGCTGGCAAGCATTGACCTGTTCGGTTTTGACTATGTAGGACGGGTCGAGGACACAATTGTCATTTATGCCATTGCCGATAGTCTGCCAGATGTGCGCCAGCTGCTGACAATGGACACACGCAGCGGCCCTGGCCTGGCCCGCCCCGAACTGCTGCTCTGGTTCCATACCGAAATGCCGGTGCTTGTTCCGGCGGACGCTGTAAAGGTGCGGCGTATCCGCGGCAGCAACGCGACGGACTTTCAATTCGATATGGCTCCGGCTGCTGGCGGAGCGAACCAGCCCACCGAACAATGGATTCTGCGCCCGCGACAGGCCTTCTTGCAGGATGGTGATCTGATCGAACTCATCATCGATGCCAATCTGCTGCAACTGAGCGAGCGAATGACCGTTTTCGAGGCGATGCAGCGCGGCCAGTACACTTATGTCGGGCATGATGGCACCGGCATGATCGAAACCTTTGGCGTGGTCGATATTCCGCCAACGGCAACCGGTGGCCTGACCGAAGAAGAAGTACGCAAGATGCTGGATCAGGTGCGCACGCTGTCGTTTGCCACAATCACGGAGGTGGAACGCCTGGATGATTTCCTGCTGCGCTGCGAGCTGTGGTTCCACCCGGATGTCATCGTTGATCAACCCCTTGCGCGCCTTCAGGAACCTAATTTCCGCGTCTACATGGAGGCACCGGAGGCAGGTGAAATCGTCCAGGTTGAGGTGCAGGATCTGACGCGGATCGGCTTCAATCACTTTATCGCCCTGATCGACGGATCACGCCTGGCCAACCTTGATAAAGTGCCGACGTATGCGCGGTTTGTCTTCCCGCTGGACGAAGGCAATGTCATCGAAACTCGCAATGGTGCATTCAACCTGAGAGAGTACATGCAGCGCTTCAACATCAAGTTCGACGGCTATTTCGTGAACGAACAGGAACGGCGTGAGGAAGCACTGGTAATTTACGTTCGTCTATCCGGTCAGGGCCAGAGGGGGTAGACGATGAGCAATATCCGCACGATAGGCAGCAGCTTCGAACAGGGGCTGCGCATGCCGAACTATGTCAACGGGCGTACGCTTCATGCCGAAGACCTGCGGGCAGAACAGGAAGCGACCTTCCAGCGGCTGTCCAACTTGGGTCAGGCCGTCGGACCGGGAATCGTGGAAGGGCTACAGGTCGAGACAGCATCTGCCACCTCGCTGAGTGTCAGCCCCGGTATCGGACTCAACCCGGAAGGCCATGTTATTCATCTGTCCGGCGTGCCGGTGACGCTGTCTGTGACCATACAACCCGAAGCCGAAACATTTCTTGGTAATGCGGGTTTATTCCAGAATTGTGTCGTGGCGACTTCGGGCACGTTCACCAGCATCGAAACCGGCGCCTACCTGCTCACGGTGGTGCCGGCGTCACGGCTGGAAGGCAGTGTGCCGGTGAATAGCGTGGCCAGCCGGGGGAATACGGCAGAATGCGCGGCACGATGGATTGCGGAAGGACTGGAGTTTCGGGCGATTCGTCTGACCAAATTTGGCAATAACGGGACTGATACCGGGACGGCCAACACACGGCGCAACCGGCTGGCACACTGGGCTTTTGGCAGCAATGCGCATCCCACAACCAGCTATATGATGGGCCTGTCGCCGCAGACGCTGTACGCACGCCTGAGCACCGACCTGACGCCGTGCGATTTGCTGCTGGGCGTGTTCTACTGGGCCGATAATACCATTACCTTCGTCGACAACTGGGCGGTGCGGCGGGCTGTCGCACCGGAATACCCGGATAGCCCGCATGAACCGCTGATTGGCAGCTCGCGCCGGGTGAATGGTCAGGCACGCTTCTCACAATTTCAGGATCAGTTGGATCTCATCACACGCACAACCGCCAACCTGGCGACGGTCAGCGCAGCCGATTATTTTCGTTACCTGCCGCCGCTGGGTTTTCTGCCGGTTCGGCTGGCACCGCAAGCCACCAACTCGATCAACACACTCATTTTTCAGATCATGCAGCAGTTTATTACCCAGGCGTGGCCCTTGCTGACCAGTTTTCAGATAAACAGCCAGTTGATCCTGTTGATCGCGACCGAGCTGACTCAGCAGATCAGCCAGCCTATCCTCTCACGCTTAACGACGGCTGGCTACAGCATCGGCACGTTCTTTGGCGAAAACACGGATATCCATGTCGCACAGGTCGATGTCATCACCCTGGAAAAAGCGATGCAACACAGCTGGCACGACCAGCGTATCGACCTGATGCGCAGCCCGCAAATTGACATTTATCTGCTGCAAGAGGTGATTCGCGGGTTGGTCTATGCCCTGGTGCTGAACCGGGTTGATTCGACCGGGTTCGCGACCGTGAATATTGGCTTCGCCGGTTTATTTTTTCCGTCCATACCGGGGCCGCTGATCACCCAGGCGTGGAAACAAATCGGGATGCCTGCCCAGTTGAAGGACAGCATTGGTGTCGACAGCGATGCACTGACCGCAGCGATCAAACAACCGAACACACCGCTGATTTACGCCGCGTTTGTCCGGCGCGAGCAGCCCATAGACTTTTTCAACGCGGATGGCTAGATGGAACGACGTGAGGATACAGTCGAACAGCTAACCGTGCGCTGGTCCGGGACGGAGCAAGATGCCCGTACCCCGGCGACGAGGCTGCGCATGGAACGGCTGATTGGCTCAATCGAGCTGTCGCCAGCGGGGATGCCACCCGGCGCTGTGCTGATTATCCGGCGGCTGGATGGTTTGCCACCGCTGACCGACCTATCCGGTCTGCCGCTGGATTGGTCGCGTCTGGTGCAGCAGCGACTGACCGAATTGTATCGCCGGGCAGAACGTCCCGTTGATGGCTATGTATCGCCGGGCGCAATGGGGATCGTCTTTGACGATGCGGCGCAGATGCTGCTGACACTGACTCGTGACGTCCTGTCGCAGCCGGGCACGTTCTTGCAGCGCTGGTACTGGCGCAAGGTTTTGCCCGTTCACGTGCAGTCTGCATCCGACTCTGTCGCGGTGATGTGGGCTGAAAATGCGGCGGCGCTGCCCGCAGTCTTTGCGGCTCTCCGGCCTGTTGAATTGATCCAGTTGGTGCAGCTGCTGCGCCCGGACGATGTGGCACAGGTGGTGCGGGCACTGCATACGCGCTTTCAGCTGTCAGCCACTGTGTTCGAGATTGATGCGTCTGTATCACGACTCCCTCAGGATGACTTGCCGCCAACGGCCCCATGGCGCGCCCTGCTGCCCGCTGTCTTCCAGCGGCTGCCCATGACCACGTTCACACCCCAGGCCGAATATTTGATTGGGTTGGTACTGACCATGTATCAGCAGCCAACCGTCGCTCGATCCGCTGCCTTTGCCGAACAAGCGGCGCATTGGCTGTACGATGCCTTAAGCGATGGAGCAGACAACCACGCGGCGCATCGTCCCGCAGCCGAATCAGCCGAACAGCCCCATACCCCGGCGGCTCGCGATATACCGCCGCCATTCGCACAGGTCGAGCCAGAAGCGTTGGCTGACAGGCCCCTGATTGAGCAGCACAAGTCGTCCCGGCCCGACGGTGTATTGACGCAGCTGGGTGGCGTGTTCTATCTCATCAACCTCATCGAAAGGCTGGGCTGGTGGCAGACTGCGCCGCTGAGTGGATGGTCGATGGTCGAGACACTGGCACGTGGTTTGTTACAAATCGCCGGTGATGAAGACCCCATGTGGCTGGTATTGGCTGAACTGGATGGACGCGAGCCGGGGGAACTGATCCATGCGGTTTGGCCCGATGATGAGCAGGTACCAGCGGTGATAAAAACAAACACCGACCACACGGCACGCATTGCCGATGACGTGGCACAGAGAATCGGACCGGTAGCAGCGACATGGCTGGCGGGTGTGCTGGATGATGTACGCGAAACCCTGCGGGTACTGCTCGATGATGAGCCGGAAACCCTGCTGTATGGCACCGGTCAGGTTATGACCAGCCGGACGCACATCGACCTGTATCTGCCGCACGATCAGGCCAATGTGGCTGTGCGCCGTGCCGGGCTGGATAACAACCCCGGCTGGATGCCCGATCTGGGGTATATCGTGCTGTTCCATTTCGTCGAGGAAGGGTGAGCGCGCATGGTACAGGTAAACGATCATCCGGCGATAACGGACGAAGCCGAGGCCGTGACACACTTCCGGCTGCATCTGGACAGCGTGATCGTCCATTTGCTGAGCCGCCTCAATGACAGCTATTATGCCAGCTTCCCATTCCTGACCGGGTATCAGCCGGTGCTCGAAGCACAGCAATATGATCGCCGCATCGCGGACTGCGAACTGACCCAGGCTCATCTGCCGCTGCGGGCGCTGCGCCAATCGCTGTCGGACGACGCTGTATGGGTGCTGGTAGCGGCAGGGCTGATCGAGGAAGATTTCCGGTTTGGGGCGGTGTTCGCGTCGCTGCAAGAGCCGCTGCTTTCCCGGCGACCGTGCATTGGCCTGCTGAACTGGCTGCTGCCAGATGTCGATGTCTGGGCGGCCTGCCGCGACATGATCGACGCGAGCCTGCTGGTGGTGGATAACATGCAGGAAGCTCGTGCCGAGTGGGTGGCGCGGGTGCCCGCGGCGGTCTGGGATGCGGCACGAGGACATCCAGTGTCCCAGCCGGCTGCTGGCCTGTCGTGGCAGCGTGCCGAAACCTTCCCGGACCTGGACACGCTGGTCCTGCCAGCAAACTTGCGTCAGCAGGTGCTGCATCTGCCAGATTTGATCGAAATGGGCCAGGTTCAAACGCTGGTGCTGCGCGGGATGACGGGCAGCGGACGGCGCACGATCGCCGGGGCCGTAGCCAAAGCGATGCGCCGTGACGTGCTGGTCTGCGAACTGGACGATCTGCCCGACGAGTCGCGTCGCCTGATCGGTCCACTGGCAACATTAATCGGGGCCATGCCTGTGCTGCGCTGCAACCCTGCGCCGGGGGATGCACTGGCCATGCCCACGCTGGCTGGTTACAGCGGTCCGGTAGCAATTGCGCCGGGGCGTGTCGGCGGATTGCGCGGCTCGCGCATGACTCACGCGCTGACTCTGACCCTGCCCCCACCCGACCGGGCCGCCCGGCAGCAGTTTTGGCAGCAAACCGAAGCGGCAATCGACTCTGCCGAGATCAACCAGATCAGCCAGCGTTTTTTACTGACCGGCGGTTTGATCCACCGGGCGGCACAGTTGGGTCAGTCGTATGCGGCGCTGGACAATCGTGATGCGTTATCTGTGCATGATGTGCAGATGGCCTTACGGGCGATCAATCGGCAGTCCCTGGAGACACTGGCGACCCCGCTGGAAGGTGCAGGCGGCTGGGCGGATCTGGTGGTCAGCGCCATCATCCGGCAGGAACTGCGCGTCCTGGAAGCCCGGTGTTTGCAGCGCGAATCCCTGCGCGAACAGGCCGGGCGGGCGTTCACCAGCAACCTGAACCGGGGCGTGCGCGCACTGTTCAGCGGCCCCAGCGGCACCGGCAAAACGCTGGCAGCGCGGGTGCTGGCATCTGAGCTGCAAATGGATCTGTACCGTGTCGACCTGGCCTCGGTGGTCAACAAATATATCGGCGAGACGGAACGCAACCTCAACGAAGTGTTCTCGCGCGCAGAAGAACTGGATGTGGTGCTGCTGCTGGATGAAGGCGACTCACTGATGTCGCAGCGCACGGATGTCCGCAGTTCCAACGACCGCTACGCCAATCTCGAAACCAATTATCTGTTGCAGCGCCTGGAAAATTATGAGGGCATCGTCATCATCACGACCAATGCGGCACAGCGTATCGACCAGGCCTTTATGCGGCGGCTGGATGTCGTCATTGATTTTTCACTGCCGGAAACTGCGGAACGGCGTCTGCTGTGGGCGCTGCACCTGCCGGGCGATCACGCCATTTCGACCGCATTTATGGATGATGTGGTCAATCGCTGCAACCTCAGCGGCGGACAAATTCGGAATGCGGCCCTGTATGCCACGCTGCTGGCGCTCGATGGAGGGCAGATGGTCGCTGATGACCACCTGAAACTTGCATTACAACGGGAGTATCGCAAAGCCGGGGCGGCTTACCCATATCATGACGCCCGCCAGAGCCAGAGCCAGCTTCACCGCCTGCGCAACGTGGGCGGCGAACCAGACGGGCGGATGCCGCACGGATGATATGCGATGCCGAATTGCACATATAATGGAAGCTATACCCCACCCCGCTGCCGCTCAATTTCTGTCCAGTAACCGGAGACTAGAAGCATGTATGCGCCTCTGACCAAACCGGAATCCAGCCGACACAAGTCCTCACCTGTGCGCCAGCGTACCACCACCCATTATGCAGGTGGGCTTCAGCGCCTGCCGGATTGGGCTGGCGTCTCGCACAAACCGGCACAACCGGGCGACCGTTTCGAACGAGAGGCCAACCACACGGCGGATCAGGTCATGAACATAGCTTCTGCTCCGGCACAGGTCCAGCGTGACTCCGCCCAGTCTGGTGGAAGCGTCGAAGCCCCGGCGAGCGTTCACCAGACAATTGGCCGTGCCGGTCAAACGATGGATGCCAGTACACGTGCCTTCATGGAATCCCGCTTTGGACAGCCATTTGGCGATGTCCGCATACATACGGACTCCGGCGCAGCAGAATCGGCTATGCACGTGAACGCCGCTGCCTACACGGTGGGCAACCATATTGTGTTTGGAGCCGGTCAGTATAACCCGCACAGCCAGCCAGGGCGCCAGCTCATCGCCCATGAACTGACCCACACGATTCAGCAGGGTGGCAAGCCCGGTGCATTGCAGCGTGCTGCACCAGCTGCCGCAGCGGGGGCGGGCGGTATGGCACTGGCGATGAAATGCGCGGTTGGCGCGGCGATCAGCGCGGTCCTCGATCTGGGTATTCAGGGCATCATGCACATGTGGCGCGAGTGGACCTGGCGCTTCTGGGAGATGACCGTCGATTACTGCTCGATCATCCTCTCGGCAGTATTGGGCTGTTTCGGTGGTATTGTCGCGGCGAAGTGGCTCGAACCCTGGCTGAATGCACGCCTGGGGGCGAGGCTGGGTGGCGCAGCCGGCACCCTGCTGGGCAAGATTCTCATCTGGGCAGCCAACAAAGCGGCGGTGGGCGTGCCTAAAGGATTGATCGGTGCATTGCTCAAGCTGGGATGTATCAGCGATGAACAGGCTGACGAAATTCATCCCGGCATATCCGAAGAATAATGAGGCAGGAGGCGGAGCCATGTATGTCCTGACAAAGAAGCGTGAGGCAGATCGAAAAAGCGCCACGTCTTCAACGTTCGTCCCCCATCGCAACGATTATATTCGCCAGAATCCGGCGTGGTCGGCTGGGGCTGCGCTCCAGGCCAAACTCACGGTCAATCAACCGGGTGATGTATACGAGCAGGAAGCGGACCGGGTGGCTGATCAGGTCATGAGTGTGCCTGCGCAGCAGGTCCAGCGCCGGTGTGCCTGTGGTGGCGTGGCCGGGCCAGATGGTGAATGTGCAGCCTGCAAAGCACGACGCCTTGGACTGCGCGGCCCAATGCTCGAAGAAGAAAAATCGCTGCAAACCAAGCGAAGGATTTCCAGTGGAGGCGGAATGACCGCACCACCGGCGGTTCACGACACACTCAGCCGGTCGGGTCAACCACTGGATGCCGGGACGCGGGCGTTCATGGAGCCGCGCTTCGGGCGTGATTTTGGCGGCGTGCGTGTTCATACCGACTCACAGGCAGCGCAGTCTGCACAGGCGGTGAACGCGCGGGCGTACACGGTGGGCAACAATGTGGTCTTTGGTGCGGGCGAATATGCCCCGGGGACCGAAGCCGGGCGCAAGCTGCTGGCGCATGAACTGACGCATGTCGTGCAGCAAAGGGCTTCGTCTGCGCCTCTGTCGGTCCAGCGACAGTTAACCGCAGCCGATTGTGCCAGTGATTGTGATGTCCCGGATGGGGTTGATGGCCCAACAGGAAAATATCTGCTCGTTGTCTATGCAGATAAAGAAGGCCCGTTTCTGGGTATCCCCTTAACCCATGATGTCGGTCACTCATGGTTGAAGCTGGTCGATAGTTCCGGCAAGTTCTGGACTTATGGGTTCTGGCCTCAGGAAGGGTATGACGCAAACAATATCCGGGCCGATGTAGAAGGCTGTGTTCACCACCCGGACAAATCCCACAAGCCAACATCCACCCAGACCTTTGAGCTTACATCAGCAGAATTTTCGTCGGCTATCGCTAAAGCAAAGAGTATCTGTACGACTAAACCAAAATACAATCTATTTGGTTTGCAATGTACAGAGTTTGTGCGGCGTGTTCTGGAAGCTGCCGGAAAAGCGCCTGCGGGTGGGTTTGGCCTGGTCTGGGAAAGCCCAAATGCGCTGGAAACATGGATGACTGGCAATGCCTTTGTGCTGGGGCTGAGCGTCACCGGTGCGTCGAGTGGTAGTGATGCCGGGTCAGTTGGTTTGAACCTGTACCATCGCCACACATTTTATTCGGTATTAGGCAATAAACTGCGTCTGCAATGGCTGACTACGGGTGAACTCAGCACACGCATGGCGAGCGTTTCGACAGGCGTTGGTCTTGAATTGAGCAGCCAAAGGATTTATCTGCCAAGCCTCTATTTGGCGGGCGGTGGTATTGCTGGTGAACTGACCCCCTCTCCATTCTCCGCCGGCGGGCAGGCATTCGGAGCTGGCTTCACAGGTAGAGCCGGACTGAACTATAACATTGACGAGATTGCTACTATTGGCATTGAATATAACGTCGTGAAAGATCTGGTTAATCAGGACCCGGCCCTGAATCGATTAATGGTGACGGCGGGTATTCGTTTGTGGTAGTTCCAGATTGCTCAGTTGAGGTGGTGACGTATGCCTGTTCCTCTTGTCAGCTGCATCATGCCGACCCACAACCGGCGCTTTTTTGTGGAGCGATCGCTGACCTATTTTCTGCGGCAGGATTATCCCAATCTCGAACTGATCGTGCTGGATGATGGCAGCGACCCGGTGGCGGACCTGATGCCGGATGACCCGCGCGTGCGCTATAAAGCGGTGCCGCCGGGGCTCAACATGGGGGATAAACGTAACCTGACCTGCGAACTGGCAAAAGGGTTGATCATTGCCGAGTGGGATGACGACGACTGGTACGCGCCAAACCGCATCACCCATCAAGTTGCCCCGCTGCTGCGCGGCGAGGCCGACATCACCGGCATCGTCACCCGCTTTTTTGACCTGGATAACTGGCAGGGGTGGTTGTGCACGCCGGAACTGCACCGCCGCATGTTCGAAGGCGACGTGCATGGCGGTACGCTTGTGTTCTGGCGCTGGGTGTGGGAGCGGCTGGCACGCTATCCGTCGGTGAATCTGGCGGAGGATGCCCTGTTTCAGCGGGCGGTGCGGCAAAAAGGGGCCGTTTTGGGTCGCCTCCCGAATGACGGGACATTTGTCTATGTGCGGCACGGGCGCAATTCATGGCACTTCCGGACTGGCACCCACATTGATTCGGGGTCATGGCAGCAGGTAAACATTGATTCGCTGATTCCCGCCGACGATCTGGCACCCTATTCCCGCTACCATGAAACCGCAGCAACCATCCCGGTACGCCAGTCACATGAACCACCACCAGTTGATGAAACCCGGCACCCGCTGGTAACCTGCATCATGCCGACCTATAACCGTCGCGCCTTTGTGCCGATGGCGATTAGCTGCTTCCAGCGGCAGGATTACCCCAACCGCGAACTGCTGGTGCTGGATGATGGCGCAGACCCGGTGGCGGACCTGATGCCCGATGATGCGCGAATACGTTATGTGCGGCTGAACGAAAAGGTCGTTCTGGGGCGAAAACGAAATATCGCCTGCGAGCTGGCACGCGGCTCCGTCATCGCCCATTGGGATGATGACGACTGGTCGGCACCGCACCGCCTCAGCTATCAGCTTGCGATGCTGGAACTGCATCAGGCAGACCTGTGCGGCGCCAATCGTCAGCTTTATTATGACCCCATCCGCGCACAAGCCTGGCTGTATGATTACCCGGTCGAGCATGAGCGCTTCTGGGTGACGGGCAATACCCTCATGTATCGCAAGGCCTTGTGGCAGCGCAACCCGTTCCCGCCTATCAGCACGGGTGAAGATACCCGTTTTATCTGGGCGACTCAGGCCCCGATGCTTGCTTTGCCGGACCATCAGTTTTATGTCGGCCTGATACACGCGCACAATGCCAGCGCCAAACGCCTGAGCGGCGCCTGCTGGAAACCATGCCCGGTTGAGGATGTGTACGCCATACTGGGGGAAGATCGTGCTTTTTACGAATCACGCATGGCGGCAGAACCGGGATAATCCGATTGAGAAAATAAAAAAGGACTCCAGAGGAGTCCCGGTAAATGAACGCGTGCCGTGTCAGGCTGTCTCGGCGGGCGCGTAGTCAATGTCTTTGAGGGTAGCGACAATCTGCTGCCAATCAGCCGGATCACCCCATTCAACCGTCACCGCGCGGGTATCGACAGCGGCATCCACTTTTTGCACGCCATTGATCTGAGACAACTCATTTTTGATGGTCCGCACGCAGCCATCGCAACCGATATTGGGTACCGTAAACGTTTTGCTTGCCATAGGAAAACCTCCTCACCAATGAACAAGATCAACATTGATTATATACCCATAGGGGTATATTGGCTAGCGCCAATTTTCTATAATGGAAGTGCACTTAGTTCAGCGCGAACGTGCACTTCCACTTCCCGATCAGCAAGCGCCAACAGCGCCGTACGAGCCGCGTCCCCGGCGATCTGCCACAGCGCCCACACCGCATGACCACGCACGATCGGCGCCGGATCACCCAGCAATTTGGTCAGCAGCGGAACCGATTCCTCGATACGCCCATTGGCAGCGGCGATGCTGGCATTGCGTACCAGCCGTTCGCGCTTGATGCGATAGATGGGTGAATCCTGATACTGTGCCTTAAATGCCGCGTCGTCCAGTTGCAGCACATCGACCAGCCGGGGGGCGACACGATTATAGTCTGGTGGCCGAAAGGCTGGTTCGGTGGTTTCAGGCGCGAAACGCTGGAACGGGCACACCTCCTGGCAAACGTCACAGCCATACAGCCAGTTGCCCATCAGTGGGCGCAGGTCACGGTCGATCCAGCCTTTGTGCTCGATCGTCAGGTAGCTGATGCAGCGGCGGGCGTCGAGGACATGTGGCTGCGGAAACGCGTCTGTCGGGCAGGCATTCAGACAGCGCGTGCAGGTGCCGCACATCGTCGCGCGTCCGGCACGGTCATAGTCGTCAAAGACCAGATCGGTGAGGATTTCCCCCAGAAAAAAATAGCTGCCCCGGTGCGGATGAATCAGCATGGTGTTCTTGCCGATGAAGCCCATACCGGCCTGCTGGGCATGGCTGCGTTCGAGGATCGCGCCGGTATCGACGTACACCCGGTGCTGCATCGCTGAACGGCTTTCCGTGTGCAACCATTTGGCCAGTTTTTCCAGCCGCGGCGTCAGCAGGTCATGATAATCGAGGTTCCAGGCATACGAGGCGATTCGTCCGCGGGCCGGGTCGTGCAGGACGGTATCGGGAACGGCTTCTGTCCGGTAATCCACCCCCACCATAATCACCGACTGCACGCCGGGCAGGATCACATTCATGTCACGGCGGCGGACCTGACGGTCTGGACGGGCCATGTAGCCCATGCTGCCCTGCATCCCCTGTTCGATCCAGCGAAAATAGGCGTTGAGTGTGGGTGATGGGCGGGCGGGGGTAATGCCGACGAGGTTAAAACCCAGTTGACGGGCGTGCTGTCGGAGTTGTTCTGCCGGGAAGGTCATTGCGGCAGATTGATGGCGTAAATGGTGGTTTGACTCTTGAGCATGGGTTACCCTGATGTATCATGCTGGTGTCATTATAAACAGCAGGGTTTCCTATGTCATCGGTGAAAGCTCAGGCAGAGGCACGATTCAGCCAGTTTGCGCAGCAGTATGTCGACAGCGAACGCCACGCCAGGGGGGCAGAACTGGCCCGGCTGGTGGAACTGGCGCAGCCCCAAAACGGCTGGCAAATGCTGGATGTGGCAACCGGCGGCGGGCACATGGCACGCACCTTCGCCCCGCACGTCCGGCAGGTCATCGCAACGGATTTGTCGCTGCCCATGATGCGGGCGGCGGGCCAGACGGTTGATGCGCCCAATGTGGAGTTTGTCGCGGCGGACGCCGAAAATCTGGCTTTTGCGGATGCCTCGTTTGATCTGGTGACGTGCCGCATCGCCCCCCATCATTTCCCGGATGTGTTCCGCTTTGTAACCGAAAGTGTGCGTGTACTCAAACCGGGTGGAACGCTGCTGGTGCAGGATTTGACCGTGCCGGATGATGAACGGGCGGCCCGTTATGTCGATTCGTTTTATCGGCTGCGCGACCCCAGCCATCAGCGCTGCTATGCGGGCTATGAATGGCAGGGGATGCTGCTCGATGCAGGGCTGACTGTGACCCATACCGAGGCAATCGAGCATGTCATCGGGCTGGCGGCGTGGGTGGAACAGCAGGCTTGCAGCCCGTATGTGGTCGAGCGCTTGCACCTCATGCTGAAGCAGGCACCGGACAGGGTCAGGGAACATCTGCGCTCGGCTGCGGTGGGCACACCCGACGCGCTGTACGTGCAGACACACCTGATTATTCAGGGCCGCAGTGCTTCGTCCAATTCTTAGCTGCCTGCATCGTCGCGCAGCAGTTCCGTCCAGCGCAGGCTGTCGGCCAGTGCCAGCGCCGGATTCCCCAGCGACAGATAGGCGCGTGCCCGGTTGCCATAAGCAGCAGCAAAATCCGGATCGAGGTTAATCGCACGGGTAAAGTCGGTTACGGCTTGCGCATCACGGTCCAGCGCCATATGGGTCAGTCCACGCTGGTTGAACGACTCGGCATCCAGCGGATCGAGGTTCAGCACCGTATTATAGTCTTGCAGCGCCTGCACATAGTTCTCACTCTGGAAGTAGAACCATGCCCGATTGCGATAGCCAGCCGGGTCGTCCGGTGCAGCGAAAATAGCGCGGGTCGCATCAATCACCGCCTGCGTGGTCGCACCCATCTTGAAGCTGGCCCAGGCGCGATTGTTCAGCACTGCCGCATTCGCCGGTTCCAGCGCAAGGGCAGCATCATAGTCCATCAACGCCCGGTCATATAACCCCTGAGCAGCCCAGGTCAATCCTCTGTTGTTATACGCAGCCACCTGATTCGGCTTGAGTGCCAGCGCGCGATTGTAGTCCTGCGTCGCCAGCGCATAGTCCCCAAACTGCCGGTAAATACTCCCGCGATTCACATAGGCGAGCGTGTTATTCGGATTCAGCAGCAGCGTCTGATTATAGTCTGCCAGAGCCTGATCAAGGTTGCCGAGCTGTTCGTAAGCCCAGCCGCGATGCTGATAATGCAGGGCTTCATCCGGCTGCAACCCAATGGCACAGGTCAGGTCGGCAATGGCGTGCTGTGGTCGGGCATGCTCGAACTGAACCGTGCCACGGCTGTGGTAGGCGTCGGCAAACCGGGGGTCATAATTGAGGGATTGGGTGAAATCATCAATGGCAGAGTCCATGTCACCCAGTGCAGCATTTGCCAGTCCGCGCTGAAAATAGGCCCGCGACAGCGGCGTATACAGCGCCAGAATACCGAGATAGGTATCACGGCGGGTTGATTCATCATCACTGAACTGCGCGGCAGCAAACTGCGCATTAATGGTCGATTCTGCCAGTTGGATACCATTGCTCAGAAAATTGATTGCCGGATCATAGCGATTGGCCGCCGCCATAATTTCGCCAATGCGAAAGTAAGTATCGACGAGGGCCGGTGCCGCTGGCAGGGCAGGGTCGGTTAGCTGCCACAGGTGATAGTAGAGGCTGGTCGGATTATCAGTGGAAAGCTGATTATAGGCACAATCCGTCTGCGCGCGCAGCGGCACGGCAGACAGCGTACTTATCAGCATGAGGAACCCTGCAATAAATCTTTTCATCCGCTAAACCTTCAATATTGTGCGGAGACATCTCCTCTATTGTATGTCGTTCAATCGACAATTGACCAGCCATCTGGATGAATGTGGTCAATATTTAAGCATTGCAGATCGCCAGCAGCAGATCAGCGGCTCGTTCTGGGCCACCCAGCGCAGCCATATCGGCGGCCAACTGCCGGGCATTGTCCAGCACCCGCTGGTTAGACAGGATAGCGCGCGCGCCTTCAAGCAAGCCCCCGTTGCGCACGTCATGCGCCGACAAGTTAAGGCCGATTTTGGCCTGCGCCCCCCGCCGTGCCTGCCCGCGCTGATCCGCCGCATGAGGGACGACGATCTGCGGGATGCCGTGAACCACCGCCGCGTGCGTGGTGCCCATGCCACCATGCTGAATCATCAGCCGGGTTCGCGGCAGAACATGATTAAAGTCCACCCAATTGAGCAAGCGCGTGTGACCGGGCAGCGCTTTGATCAGTTCCGCCTTGGCCGCTGGCTCAATCGGATTCCAGCCAATGACCACAATCGGCAGCAGGCCAAGCCGGGCAACGGCGTGCGCAGCCCAGCCAAAGAAGCCCAGATCACCGGTAAAGACGCTGCCCAGCGTGATGAGCGCCAGCGGTTGATTTGACGGAATATCGGTCAGCCACTGCGGCGGTTCATCTTGCGGTGGCGTCGGTTGGCCGCCGACAAAGGCATTCTGCGGCAGCAGCGTGGTGCTCTCGGCCTGATACCAGCTCTCGGTAAAGTAGCTGATATGCTGGTGCGGGCTGACAATCGAGGGGGTCGGGCCTTTGGAGAAATTGACGCCGTCCAAGCCGAAATGCGCCTGCAACCGTCGCAAACGTGCCTGGCTTTCTTCGCCCAACGACTGCTGCACCGGATACATACGCTCGGCGTTCAAATCGCTCTGGGCCGGCCAGCCGCCCACCGCCAGCGGCACATCCAGCTTTTCGGCAGCCAGTGCCGCAGCCGTCAGAAATGGGTCACACACCAGCAGGTCCGGTTTGCCGATAGCCGCCGCCAGATCGACCAGCGCATCCACACCTTCGATAATCAGGTCTTCCGTCAGCCACGTATCCAGCGCACGCCGGTAGCGCAGCATGACCGCCTCTTGCGGCGGAATCTGGTCGAGAGCAGGCGCGGGCGGGGGTGGCCACAGCCAGCCCGTGTGGGATACAGGGGCGAAGGGGATGCCTGCCTGCGTGATGGCCCCGGCTACCGGCTGACCGCTGACCCAGGTGACCTGATGGCCGCGCGCGTGCAGCTCCTGCGCCGTCTTGAGCAAGCCGCCCCAATCCAGATGCCCAAACAGCGGGGCGGAAACAAACCAGATATGAGTCATGTTTGGCGAATCGTTTCTTTGAATAGTCGTATGCTTATTGTACCGGGGGACCCCAGGGCCGGACAGTGCGGCCTATGGTTATGGTTCGACAGCCGGGTCTTTCAGCCAGTCGGGTTCCAGATCGGCCTGCGGCATCTGAAGGATCGTGAACAGCTTCTGCGCTTCATCCCACAGGGTGACTGACTGTTCAAACTGGTTGAGCGACGCCTGTTGTTCGCTGTAGATTTGCAGCGCTTCGGCCAGCGGGCGGCGCATATCAGCCCGGCGTGCCAGTTGAATCGCTTCCTGCAACAGATGGTCCGCATTTTGCGGCTGTTCTTCCAGCAGGGCCAGCCGTGCCTGTCCGATCAGCGCACGCACAATAACCTGAATATCCACCAGCTGGCGTCCGCGATCCAACGCTTCGGCAAACAGGCTGCCGGCAGCACTGGTATCCGCCATGTGGATCAGTGTATTGCCCAGGTTGATCTGGATCATACTCTGCCAGTGCGGGTTCTTCAATTCGTGAATCATTTCCAGCGCGTCGCGATGATATTGCAGCGCAACCGTATATTCGCGCAGGGCATCGTATGCCAGGCCGAGATTGTCTGTCTGGATAGCGACCTGAAGCAGCAGCCCTTGCTGGCGGCTGATCCGCAGCGCCTGTTCCAGCATGACCAGCGCGCGCTGTGGGCGTCCGGTCGACAGCAGAAACCAGCCGTAATTGCCCCGGCGGGTTGTCTCGGCGGTGTAATCTTGCAGCCGGTTGGCAATGTCGATGGATTCGTTGAAGAACGCTTCGGCAGATTCCGTATCCCCCATATCCGCGTAAGCGATGGCCGCGTTGGAAACGACGACGCCGCGTGTGCTCCAGTCATCCACCGAACTGAGGATCATCAACGCCTGTTCGTACTCTTTCAGAGCGCGCTTGCCCTGCCCCAGAAAACGCCGCGCACCGCCAATGTCGCAGTACAGGCGGGCGACCTGCGCGTAATAATGTTCGCCTTCATAGAGTGCCAGGGCGGATTTCCAGGCGTCGATAGCGGATTCCATATCGCGCCGTTTTTCGTGCAGCAGGCCAATCTCCAGATAGGTCTGTGCCTGCTCCAGCGGCAGTTCAGCCGTTGCGGCCAACAAATTGCGATAGATCGTCAGTGCCTCGTCGGTGCTGCCGGCTTCGGCCCGTGCCGTTGCCAGATTGCGCATGATCTCCAGCCGCAGCGGGCTGGCGATTGGCTCGGTTTCCAGATGCTGCGCGGCTTGTTCCAGATGCGGGATAGCGTCGGCATGGCGCCCACTGGCACGCAAGGCCATACCCAGCGTACCACTGGCCAGTGCATTGGCGGCTTCACCAGTCGCGCTGTCAACAGCCTGCTGCGCATAATCCAGCGCATGATCGAGGTTGCCCTGATACAGGCTGATGCGGCTGGCTTCGCACAGGACTTCGGCTTTGCCCGGCGTATCAGCATTGAACAGGGGCAGCGCCTGCTCGTATAACCGCAGGGCGTCCTGATAATGCAGGTTACTGGTGGCGCGTTCGGCCAGTGCAAGTGACCAGTAGCGCTCGAACCGGCGATATTTCATCTGCTCGGCAATGCGCAGCGCCCGGTACATCAGGCGTTCGCCTTCGCTTTCGTTACCCGTCTGAATCAACCCGTTGCCCAGTTGGCCGACAAAATAACTGCTGAGTTCAATATCGCCGCTAAGGTTGAGTTTCGGCAGGGCTTCGCGCAGCAAATGTACCGCATAACTGGCATTCTGCTCGTGCAGGTAAGTGTCTGCCAGATGCGCCATCGCCCGCCCTTCCCCACCCAGGCTGACGGCAGCACGCGCGACCTTTAAGGCCTGTTCATAGTAGGCTCGTGCTTCGTCCCAGTTGGCCCTGCCCTGTTCGAGCGTTCCGAGAGTGACCAGCGCATAACTGAGCTGAGCGCGGTGACTGTTTACCTGGGCATCACGCCGCAGTTGCAGCAGGATTCCTTCCGCTTCGGTCCAGCGCTGCTGTGCAATCAGCGTATCGGCACGGTGCAGGATGATAAGCGCATGAGCAGCGGTGTCGCCATTGGACTCCGCCAGTTGTTCGGCTTCGTTAAATTTCTCCAGGGCACGGCCATAGTCTTCGGCGCGTTTGGCCCATTGTCCCTCTTCAACCAGTCTGCGTGTGGTCTGGCTGGTCGGCGTCTGATCCGCCGAGCTGTGTCCCAGTTTGTCGATGAGTTGTCCGATCAGTTTCATGCGTGATGGCCTTCGGATTTTGAATACTGTAACACAAAACCCGGTGCAGCGTTGCTGAACAAAGGTTCGTACATGCCAGCCTGTAGCTTAGGGGGTGGGCCGCCGCCACGCCAGCTTTTCGTATAATTTGCTGAAAGAAAAGGGCCGCCGTGCGGCGACCCTGTGAACCACATGAAATGGTGCGGCGCGGGATTACGGATAAAAACCGCGTGTTTTCATAGCTTCGGCCACCCGCAGGATCGCCGTCATCTGGGCCGCCATCCGCATATCAACGTGATGTTTTTCCGCCATGTTACTGGTTTCATCATAGGCGCGCACCATAATGCGCTGAAGCTGGCGGAAGACCTCATCTTTATCCCAGGAGAACGCTTGAAGGTCCTGCACCCACTCGAAATACGAGACGATGACACCACCCGCATTGGCGAGAATATCGGGCACGATCATGATACCGCGGTCATTCAGAATATCATCGGCATCGGGTGTGGTCGGCCCGTTGGCAGCTTCGACGATGATATCTGCCTGAATATCGCTGGCGTTACTGGCCGTAATCTGACCTTCCATCGCTGCCGGGATGAGGATGTCGCACGGCAGGGTCAGCAGATCGGCATTGCTTACGGGTTCGCCGCCAGGATAGTGCATGACACCGCCATTCTCCTGGCAGTAGTCCCGTACTTCAGGAATGTCCAGCCCATCCGGGTTGTACACGCCGCCGTTCACATCACTCACGGCGATCACCCGAAAACCGAGTTCATGCGCGTAGACAGCTGCATTGGACCCGACATTGCCAAAACCCTGAATCACGACGGAAATATCGGTACGGTTGCCCTGCCCGCGCTGCTTGAGCGACTCCATCATGGCGATAATGACCCCGCGTCCGGTGGCTTCGGTTCGCCCCTGGCTGCCCCCGATGATAATCGGCTTGCCCGTGACGATGGCCGGCACCGAATAGCCAGCGGTCATGCTGTAGGTGTCCATGATCCACGCCATAACCTGCTCGTTGGTGCCCATATCGGGCGCGGGAATGTCGGAGTGGGGGCTAATCAGTGGAATAAGTTCTGATGCGTAGCGGCGTGTCAGGCGTTCCAGTTCCGCCTGGCTTAACTCTTTGGGGTTCACGATGACGCCGCCTTTTGCGCCGCCATACGGAATATTCACCAGCGCACATTTCCACGACATCCACATCGCAAGTGCGCGTACCTCATCCAGTGTGACATCGGTGCTGTAACGGATACCACCTTTCGATGGCCCCAGCACGGTGCTGTGATGCACGCGGTAACCGGTAAACATGTCGACTTTACCATTGTCCCGGCGCACCGGGAAGTTCACGGTAAATTCTCGGCGCGGATAGCGCAAGAATTCGATAATGTTGTCATCAATCGCAAGATGTTCTGTAGCCCGGTGATATTGGGCAATGGCTGTTTGATAGGCATTGGGGATAATAAGCTGACGATGATTATTGGAAGTTTCTATTGTTGTGGCAACCATAGAATGGCAGTCTCCTTGCCGGAACGATCACTTCTCTTGCGATGATTATATACCTGATCACGCACGCATGAAATGAAGAATTGGGCAAGAAGTATAAAAATTTGATTAGTTTTCTTAGGCGAACTATACAATCAGGGCGCGTCAGACACGCCCTGATCTTATGGGTGGCATTTTGCTTACCAGTTCTGGACTGAACCATCCCGGCGGCGCAGGTGCGGCGGCTCGGAGGGGCGGTAAGTCAGGGACGCGGCCAGTTCCTCATTGACATCGACACCCAGCCCCGGCGTTGAAGGCACAGGCAGGCTCGAGCCGTCCGCGACGATCTGCACGGGGAACAGCTCGTGTTCATAGGCGCCAAGTTTCTCGGTGGGCGACAGGCGCACTTCCATCCAGGCGAAATTGGCCGCCGCCGCACCGACATGCACCGTCGCCGCAGCGCAGATCGGGCCAAGCGGATTATGCGGCATCAGGTCAATGTAATGGGCCTCTGCCCACCCGGCCACTTTCATCGACTCGGTAATGCCGCCCACATTGCAGACATCGATGCGGGCAAAGTTGGTAATGCCCCGTTCGATATAAGGCAGAAACTGCCATTTGCTGGCGAACTCCTCGCCGATGGCAAATGGAACATCCGTCATTTTGCGCAGCACTTCATACGCTTCCGGCGTTTCATCACGGATCGGCTCTTCCAGGAAGTCGAGCGTGCCGGATGGCATGCGCTGGCAGAAAGAGGCGGCTTCCGCCACGCTCAACCGGTGATGAAATTCCACGCCCAGCACCGGGCCGAGACCGACCGCAGCGCGCACAGCATTCATCGCTTCAGCCGTAATGGCAATCGACTCGCGCGGTTCGAAAATATCCGGGCCGTAATCCGGGTTGGTCGCGGCCATGCCGACACGGATACAGGGCCAGCCTTTGTCGATCAGCAATTGGACGTTCGCCAGAAAATCATCAAAATGAGGGCTGCCGCCTGTAATGGATACAGTCGCGAAGCATGGGATTGAATCGCGCTGTTTGCCACCCAGCAGTTCGTACACCGGCACGCCCAGCGCTTTACCTTTGATGTCGTACAGCGCAATATCAATCGCGGAGATAGCGGCGGTCAGCACACGGCCACCTTCAAAATACTGGCTGCGGTACATTTCCTGCCAGTGCCGCCCGATCTGGAACGGGTCGCGCCCGATGAGAAAATCCGTATAGTGTTTGACGGCCCCTTCAACCGCGAATTCTCTTACAGACAGGCCGGATTCCCCCCAGCCGTAAATGCCCTCATCGGTTTCAACCTTGACCAGCATCTGGTTCCGACCGCGCGATTCCACGAAAACAATATATGGCTTAATGGCAGTAATTTTCATCAGGGCTTCCTCTCAGTGATGTAATCCTTTGGCGTGTTGCAGGCGCACATTATAGTCGGTTGCTGGTCGGTTCGCATTGAACCACTAAAACTTAAATGACTGCAAAAGCACTGACCGGACGATGATGTTTTGTGGTGCAAAAAAGTTGTAACGATTTACCCACCGTTAAATTATTGTGATATGCTTAAATTTCACTTTGGAGACGAAGTATCAAGGATGAACAGACGGGAACTGTTTCATTCCAGTCTCCAGCAAATATTGTCGATCCGCTGAGTCAAACGCTGCTTGGTCTTTAGTCCCTACAGGTCTCCGTCAAAAGTCGGATGACCTCATTCATGGTTATGGATTATTGTGGTGTCTGTCGATTGCGGAAATCTCACTGTTGGAGGAGAAAGAAATGCTGCAAAAAATTATTCTTGTCGTGCTGCTTATTACTGCAATGGCTCTGCCGGCGATGGCCCAGGAAATGCCGCCGCTGCCGGGTGAACAGATTATCGGTGATCTGGGGGCCCCGCGTGGCCTGGCCTTCGACGCCGATGGCAACCTGCTGATTGCCGAAGCTGGCGTCGGTGGCGAGACAGAATCCGTCATGGCCGGCCCGGAAGGTGAATCCACCGTCCGCAGCGGTCTGTCGGGGCGCATCATCTCCGTCGCGCCGGATGGCACCGCTACAGACCTGATTCCCGGTTTTCCGAGCTATGCCTTCGAAACCGAAACACTTGGCCTGTACCGCGTGATCCCGCAGGGTGAATCGCTGTGGGTGCTCTACAGCGGCGGTGGCCCGGCCAATACGGGTGCATTCTGGAGCGACTCCGTTGTCGAGTATGATGTGGCAACGCTGGCCGTGAAGAACGTTATTCAGATGAACGGTTATGAACTGGCAAATGACCCGGATGGCAATGGCTATGACACCAACGTGGCCGACATTGCCTGGGGTGAAGATGGCACGCTTTATATCGTGAACGCAGGTCAGAACGCGCTGCTGTCGTGGACCGAAGAAGCGGGTCTGGCGACCGTGCAGGTTTGGCCGGAAAACTCCGTGCCGGACTCCATCGAAATTGCCGAAAATGGCGACATCTACATCGGCTTCCTGGGTGAAGGTCTGGCCCCCGGTGCCGCCAAGATCGAGCACTGGTCAAATGGTGAACTGGTCGAAACCTTCTCCGGCCTGAATGCCGTCACCGACATCCTGCTGGATGGCGACACCCTGTATGCGGTGCAGCTGGTCATCTTCGGCGAACAGGGCCCTGGCCCAGGCAGCGTCGTGACCGTCTCGTCTGAGGGTGTTACCCCGGTTGCCGAAGGTCTGCTGGCTCCCTTCGCCATCGCCAAAGGCCCGGATGGCGCTCTGTATGTGACCTACGGTACGATTGCCTTCGGTCCCGGCATGACCGGCGGTGTGGTCAAACTGGCTGGTATGTAAGCCGCTCTCAGTCCAAATTTCGAACCGAATGATCGCAGAGGAGGGCCACAAACCCTCCTCTGTGTCTGTAACGAATATGCGAGGTATTGTGAGATGCGTTCGCGGATACATTTCGTCTTGATGCTTGCGGTACTGGCTGTGGCCGGTTGTTCCGGGCCGATGACCTGGATGCAGTTCGTCCGGTACGAACCGGCTTCACCAACGGTCAGCGGTGACCCGGTTCATGGTCAGGAGATTTTTGCACACGGCGTGAATGAAGCACCGCCCTGTTCGACCTGTCATCAGGTGGTGGCAGGCAGTAGCGGCTTTGCCCTGGGGCCGAACCTCGCCGGGCTGAGCAGCCGCGCCGCATCACGCGTCGAGGGCATGTCGGCGGAGGCATATATCATCGACAGCATTCTATATCCGAAAGACCACATTGTGTCCGGTTTCCGTGACATCATGTACGCGGATTTCGCCAAGCATTTCTCCGAACAGGACATGGCCGATCTGGTGGCTTATCTGATGACGCTGTAGCCTTGTCTGACCAGCTTAAGCTGCTTATATGTTTTCATGGGTAACCCGGCAATGCGCACGTCTCTGGGTGCTCATGATCAGCGTCTGACGTATCAAACCACCAGTTCCGGCTCTTTGAGATACGGCCTGAGAAACTGCCCGGTATAGCTGGCATCATTGGCGGCAACTTCTTCGGGTGTGCCGGTGGCGATAATCTGGCCGCCCGCGTCGCCCCCTTCCGGCCCCAGATCAATCAGGTAATCCGAGACCTTGATGATGTCCAGGTTGTGTTCGATGACGACGACGGTGTTGCGGTTGTCGACCAACTGCTGGATCACATTAATCAGGCGTTTGACATCGGCGGCGTGCAAGCCAGTGGACGGTTCATCCAGGATGTACAGCGTCTGGCCGGTGGCGCGCTTCGCCAGTTCACGACTGAGCTTGATGCGCTGTGCTTCACCGCCGCTGAGCGTGGTCGCAGGCTGGCCGATACGAATATAGCTGAGGCCGACCGCGTCCAGCGTTTCCAGCTTGCTGACGATGGTCGGGAAGTTGGCGAAGAATTCCAGCCCTTCGCTGACCGTCATGTCCAGCACATCGGCAATACTCTTGCCCTTGTAATGCACCTGAAGCGTCTCGCGGTTGTAGCGTGCGCCATGACACACATCGCAGGGAACGTAAATATCCGCCAGGAACTGCATCTCGATTTGCAGCACGCCCTGCCCCTGACAGTTTTCGCAGCGCCCGCCCTTCACATTAAAGCTGAAGCGTCCCGGCTGATACCCGCGAATCTTGCTTTCCGGCAGCTCGGCGAACAACTGACGAATAGCATCAAACATCTTGGTGTAGGTGCCGGGGTTACTGCGCGGCGTGCGGCCAATCGGGCTCTGGTCAATGTTGATGATCTTGTCCACATGCTCGATGCCGTCGATACCGTCATGATCGCCCGGACGGTCCTTGCTGCCGTTGATGACCTGCGCCAGCCGCTTGTACAGAATTTCGTTCATGAGCGTGCTTTTACCGCTGCCACTGACGCCGGTGATGCACACCAGCTTGCCCAGCGGGAACTCCGCGTCGACATTTTTGAGGTTATTCTCGCGCGCGCCGCGTACCACGATGGATTGTCCGGTTCCGGGGCGGCGCTGCTCCGGTACCTCTATACGCAGTCTGCCGGATAAATAAGCACCGGTCAGGCTGTCCTCAACCAGTTCGACATCGCGCGGGGTGCCTTCCGCGATGACCTGCCCGCCATGCTCACCAGCGCCTGGCCCCAGGTCGATCAGCCAGTCCGCCTCGCGCATGGTCTCTTCATCATGCTCGACCACCAGCAGCGTATTGCCCAGGTCGCGCATGCCTTTCAGTGTTTCGATCAAGCGGGCGTTGTCGCGCTGGTGCAGGCCAATCGACGGTTCATCCAGCACATACAGTACACCGGTCAACCGGCTGCCGATCTGAGTCGCCAGACGGATACGCTGTGCCTCGCCACCACTGAGCGAACCGGCAAACCGGGACAATGTCAGATAATCCAGCCCGACGTTATTAAGGAAGCCAACCCGCGCCTCGATCTCGTTCAGAATCTGGTGGGCGATCTGCTGGTCGCGCGGCGAAAGTGCTGCGATGCTGCCGCCATTGCCGCGCAGAGACAGCACCCATGTATCCAGCTGCTTGACCGGCATCGCCGTCACTTCGTGAATGGGCTGGTCCGCGACGGTCACGGCCAGTGCTTCGGGGCGCAGCCGGTTGCCATTGCAGCTTGGGCACGGGATGCGCGTCATATAACCTTCGATTTTGTCGCGGATGTAATCCGAGCTGGTTTCCGTGTAGCGCCGGTTCAGGTTGTTGATGATGCCTTCGTAGGATGTGTTGTAGGTGCGGCGCTGGCCCTGGCTGTTGTAATATTCGACGTTGATCTTGTTGCGGCCCGTGCCGTACATGATCACTTCCTGATGCTGCGGCTTCAGGTCGCGCCAGGGGGTATCCAGCGAGAAACCATATTCCCGCGCCAGCGATTGCAGCATGCCCCACGTCCAGCCCTGCTGATCTTCCACGTTCCAGCCGTTGGCATCGATCGCGCCATTGCTGATGCTCAGGTCAGCATTGGGGACCAGCAATGACGGGTCAATCTCCAGCCGGAAGCCCAGCCCCTGACAATCCGGGCAGGCGCCTTTGGGTGTGTTGAAGCTGAACAAACGGGGTTCCAGTTCTGGCAGACTGCCATGCCCGTTAACACAGGCCAGATGCTCGCTGAACAGGATATCCGTTGAATTGTCGCGGTCCGTCATATCATTAATGATGACCACGCCGTCGCCCAGTTCAAGTGCGGTTTCGATAGCGTCCGTCAGTCGCGACTCGAAGCTGTGCGCTTCTTCTGTTTCCGGGTCGTCAAAGTGGCGGATAATAAGCCGGTCCACCACAATTTCGATATTGTGAATCTTGTAGCGGTCCAGCGTAATGTCTTCGTCCAGTTCGTGAACTTCACCATTCACGCGCGTCCGCTGGAACCCGGCGTGCCGCATCTCATCGAAGACTTTTTCGTGGCGGCCTTTCTTGTTCTGGATAATAGGCGCCAGAATCTGTGTGCGCGTGCCGTCGGGCAAGTTCATGACCGCATCCACGATCTGCTGCGCGCTCTGTGCCTCGACTTTGTCACCGCACACCGGGCAATGGGGTACGCCGATGCGCGCATAGAGCAACCGCAGATAATCATAAATTTCCGTGACAGTGCCCACCGTTGAACGGGGATTCTGGCTGACACCCTTCTGGTCAATCGATACCGCCGGGCTAAGCCCTTCGATCTGGTCCACATCCGGCTTTTCCATCTGGCCCAGGAACTGGCGGGCATACGCGCTCAGGCTTTCGACATAACGGCGCTGCCCCTCGGCAAAGATTGTGTCGAATGCCAGCGATGACTTGCCCGAACCGGACAAACCAGTAATCACAACGAGTTTGTTGCGCGGAATTTCAACGTCAATATTTTTCAGGTTATGTTCGCGTGCGCCACGAACGACGATCTTTTCCTGACTCATGGTTCCCTGCCTGATGGACTCGCTGCGGGCGAAAGAGGAGTGGTACAGACGTTCTATTATAGGACTCAAACGGCTGCATCGCAAGGATTAGGATAATGGATTGTCAGATGACATGCATTGGTTGTACATTAGAAAGAGGATGGAAATTTGTTGGTGCCTGGTCCCACCAATCTGCTAGGTTTTGAGAGTTTTCTCGTGTTATAGTGGGCCAAATCATTGTGAAAAACGGAACAGGGGCAATGCGTAATGCGTGATGTATGTGTAATCGGCATCGGCCAGACACCAATTGGTGAATTGTGGGAAGACAGCCTTCGTGATCTGGCGTATCGGGCGCTGCAACAGGCTGTGGATGATGCAGGTATCGAAAAGCCGGACGCGCTGTTTGTGGCCAACATGCTGGCTCCGCGCCTCAGCAGCCAGGCCCATCTTGGGGCGCTGATTGCCAGCCATGTCGGTTGGCGCGGCATCGAAGCGACCACGGTCGAGGCGGCCTGTGCGTCTGGTGGCACCGCATTCCAGGCGGCGGTGCGTGCAGTGGCCAGCGGCATGGTCGATGTTGCAGCCGTATGCGGCGTAGAAAAAATGACGGACGCGACCAGTGGCTCTATCACGGCAGCACTGGCGACGGCAGCGGATGCCGATTATGAAGGGGCGCACGGCGCGTCGTTCGTGGCGCTCAATGCGCTGATTATGCAGCGCTATATGCACGAGTATAACGTCCCGCACGAGTGCTTCGCGCCGTTCAGCATGACGGCACATGCCAACGCGGTGAACAACCCCAATGCGATGTTCCGCAAGGAAATCACCCTGGAGACATATATGCGCTCGCCGGTGATCGCGGACCCGATTAACCTGTTCGATAGTTCGCCGATTTCGGATGGGGCTGCCGCGATGATCGTGTGCCCGCTGGAAATGGCCGCTGACCTGAGCAAGAACGCCCCGGTCAAGGTGCTGGCAAGCGCCACCGCCATCGACACGGTTGATCTGGCCGGGCGCATCAACATGGTGGATTTGTTCGCCGCCCGTACCAGCGCCCAGAAAGCTTACGAGCAGGCGGGGTTAGGGCCGGAAGATATCCACGTGTTTGAGGTGCATGACGCCTTTTCGGTCATGGCGGCGCTCAGTCTGGAAGCGGCGGGTTTTGCGGACGCGGGCAAGGGTGTTGATCTGGCCCAGGCAGGCGAGATCGCGATTAACGGGCGCATCCCCATCAGCACGATGGGTGGCCTGAAAGGGCGCGGACATCCGGTTGGCGCGACGGGCGTTTATGAACTGGTCGATCTGGTCACGCAGCTGCGCGGCGACGCCGGGGCGAATCAGGTGCGGGACGCACAGATTGGCATGACCCAGAATATCGGCGGCACCGGCGCGACCGTCGTCACGCACATTCTGGCCCGGGGTATATAGACATGAGTCTGCCGCGCCTGTTCGTCATTGGAGACAGTATTTCAATCCATTATGGCCCCTATCTGGAGCAATACGTGCAAGGGCAGTATCAGTATGCGCGCAAACAGGGCACGGAGCTGGCGCTGCAAAATCTGGACGTACCGCAGGGGGCCAACGGCGGCGATTCCTCGCATGTGCTGGAATTTCTGCGGATGATGCAGGCGAATGGCGGCATTGAAGCCGATGTCTTGCTGCTGAATTGTGGGTTGCACGACATCAAGACGGACCCCGGTACGGGTGAAAAACAGGTCACGCCGGAACATTATGAAGCGAACTTGCGCTCGATTATTGAGATTACCCGTGAGATGGGTCTGATGACGGTGTGGGTGCGGACAACCCCCGTTGATGAATCGGTCCACAATCATGAGCAGTCTTCGTTTTACCGTTTTGCCGCCGATGGCGAGATGTACAACGTGATCGCTGATGCGGTGATGCGCGCTCATGAGGTGCCGTTTGTCGATCTGTATACCTTTACCTGCAATCTGGGGCCGGGCCTGTACTGCGATCATGTGCATTTTCATGAACATATCCGGGCCAAGCAGGCCGCCTATATTGCCGGCTGGTTACAGGCATACCGCACTTAGCGTTACCCGTGCGCTGTGCCCAACCCAACCAAAGCATGCCATCACGGCATGGCTTAATGATACGTTCCGCACCACCAAAAACACCTGCGTTACACTAGCCAGGTATACGGCTCAGGCATCTTTATTCACGGAGGACACCTATGATCGGCAAGGTTTGTATGGTCACAGGCGCAACGGATGGCGTTGGCAAGGTCACGGCTCAGGCGCTGGCCCAGGCTGGCGCAACCGTCATCGGCGTAGGCCGTGATCCGGACAAGATCAACGCGGTACTCGCCGAAACGGATGCGACTCCGGGATCACTCGAATTCATGACCGCCGATCTCTCGTCGCAAGCGTCCGTTCGCGCACTCGCAAATGAATTCAAGCAAAAGTATGATCGCCTGCACGTGTTGGTCAATAATGCCGGGGCTTTGTTTACCCGCTACCACGAAAGTGCGGACGGCATCGAAATGACATTCGCCCTCAACCACCTCGCCTATTTTCTGCTGACAAATCTCCTGCTCGATACAATTTGCGCCAGCGCACCCGCACGGATCATCAATGTTTCATCGAATGCCCATGAGGGACGCACGCTGAACTTTGACGACCTGCAGCTGAAGCGCAGTTATGAGGCGTGGGCTGCCTATGGTGCATCCAAGCTGGCGAATCTCCTGTTCACTTACGAACTGGAACGTCGGTTGCAAGGCACCGCGGTGACGGTGAACGCCGTGCACCCTGGCTTTGTCAACACGAATTTTCAGCGCGCTGCCGGGTTAAACATGCAGGGCCCCCTAACCCCAGCGGAGGGTGCCGACACGCAGATCTGGCTCGCCACGTCGGATGACGTTGAGGGGGTCACGGGCAAGTACTTTGTGCGCAGGCACGACACCCGTTCCTCAGACGTATCCTACGATGAGGCCGCTGCACGCCAGCTGTGGGATATGAGCGCCAAAATGGTAGGCTTGCCCACCAGCGACTAGATTCCCTAACCCTGGCTTAAAACTGGTCAACTCATACTCGCTAGCGGTAATCAAGGTATAATAGGGATGCTAGAAATTGAGGGACTCCACGATGATACCAGCCATCAACATACCATTTGATGAATTGATTTCATTCTTGGCGTCGTCTCCGTCTGCAGAGGAGCTTGTTGCCTATCGCCCCCCCGAAGAGCTGCAAGCTCGGATGAGCGAATTGTTGGAGAAAAACCGCCAAGACAGCTTAAGCATCGAAGAACAGACTGAGCTAGATGAATTTCTTCGCATGAACCGCTTTATGAGTCATTTGCAAACCAAAGCGAAATATCAACTCAAAAGCTCATGACCTATATTCCAGCTGCACTGCGCCGCGAGGTTGTTGCACGCGCTGGCAATTGCTGCGAATACTGTTTGCTTAGCCAGGAAGACATTTTCTTTGCCTTTGAAGTCGATCACATTGTTTCCGAAAAACATGCAGGACAAACAACCCGTAACAACCTGTGTTTGAGCTGTCCCGACTGCAACCGCTTCAAGGGCAGCGATATAGGCTCCATTGACCGAGAAACGGATATAATGACCGCGCTCTTTAATCCGCGTATTCAAGCGTGGGATGAGCATTTCCGGTTAGCAAACTTTGTGATCGAGTCACTCACCTCTACCGGGCGAGTGACTGTTCAAGTGCTGAGATTGAACCTACCTGAGCGCATTCAGGATCGTGAATTCTACGCTGAAACCGGTCACTATCCATGTCGGCCTTAAACTGAAAGTCACGTAAACTGCCGAAAGCTGGATAGCGCAACAAGCTGCATGCTTCGTAGGCGCAATATCGAAACTTCGAAACCTGCGCTTGAGACTAATGCTTCGTGATCAATTCCAGAGCATTCGGTTTGTTGTGAATCCCCAGATTTTCGACGATTGTGGCGCTCGCACTATTCATACCCAATAGTTCGACATGCTTGCCGTCGCGGCGGAACTTCACCACAATCGTATCGAGTGCATTCACCGCCGAAATATCCCAAAAATGGGCGTGAGTAAAATCGATGGTTACCCGTTCAACCGCTTCCGTAAGGTCAAATGAGGTGGCGAACTGACTGGCAGAGGCAAAAAAGACTTGTCCGTAGACCGTATACATCCGGTGGAGTCCATCCTCGCTGAGTTCTGAGTGAATTGAAAATAGCCGTGAAACTTTATGAGCAAAAAACACCGCGCTCAACAACACCCCCGCAAAAACACCGTAGGCGAGGTTATGCGTCAGAACCACCACAGTCATCGTGGTGATCAGGACGAGGCTCGAGGCTTTGGGATTGGTTCTGAAACCGCGAATAGATGACCAGCTGAAGGTCCCAATCGAGACCATAATCATCACTGCGACAACCGCAGCCATTGGGATACGTTGGACCCATTCACCCAGGACGACAATCAGGAACAGGAGAAAACTGCCCGCGAAAAATGTCGATAGCCGCCCACGCCCGCCAGATTTAACGTTGATTACCGATTGCCCAATCATGGCACAGCCAGCCATGCCACCGAAACAACCCGCCACGATATTCGCAATCCCCTGTGCCCAGGATTCGCGATTTTTGTCGCTTGGCGTATCGGTCATGGTATCCACGATGGCGGCGGTCATCAGCGATTCCAGCAGGCCGACCACCGTTAGGGTGAGCGCATAAGGCAGAATAATCGAGAGGGTTTCCAGATTGAGCGGCACATTGGGCAGCAAGAAGTTGGGCAAGGCGCTGGGCAACGCCCCCATATCCCCAACCGTGCGCAGCCCCAAATCCGTCATCATGCTCACAATGGTGAGGACAATAATACAGATCAGCGGGGACGGAACGATGGTCGTGACGCGCGGCAAGAGATAGATAATTGCCAGACCGAAAGCAACCATCGCGTACATCTGCCAGCCCGCACCCGTGAATTCCGGGAGCTGCGCCATAAATATGAGAATGGCCAGCGCGTTGACAAACCCGGTCATGACCGAACGCGAGACAAAACGCAGCAACGACCCCAGTTTCAGCAGCCCGGCAATCGCTTGAAAGATGCCCGTCAAGATGGTGGCAGCAAAAAGATATTCGACGCCATGATTTTTGACTAACAGCACCATCACAAGGGCCATCGCACCGGTCGCCGCGGAAATCATTCCGGTACGACCACCCAAAACTGAAATGACAACCGCGATACAAAACGAGGCGTACAAGCCGACTTTTGGATCGACCCCCGCGATAACAGAAAAAGCAATCGCTTCGGGGATGAGTGCCAGCGCGACAACCATACCCGCAAGCAAATCTCCCCGAACGTTTCCGAACCATTCGGACCGCAACTGTGACAATGATAGCGACATTGAAATCCTCAGCGATACTAAAATTAAGCTTGAAAAATGGGCGTCCTGTTTTTTGCGGCAAAAAACACAAACTCCCGGTTCGCGGAGAGCTTGTGCGAAAATTCAATTATTTGGAATGTGGAATACGAGCTGTATGCCTCGTCTAGTTTACCTGAAAAATCAGGTTTCTCAACCAGTCCATTCAGCAGAATCGGTCAGCCGTCAGCGTGCCATGATGTGACTCGAACCAACCATCCCCCGTTTCGTGAAGGGACTTGATCACAATCATCAGGCGAAAGCCTTTGAAGCTATAGGCTAAGCGGGGACTCCATTTTGGGTGGATGGCGTTTGCCCGCTAACAACGAACCTTGTAATCTAAGCACATTCGTCACCACAAATTTCTCAAATAAGGAAAATACCTTCTTCGCCGCTTAAAAGTTGCGGCTCTCAACACCCCTGATTTACCCGTATCAAGGATATAGTGGGCTTTTATCGTGATTTTTCGCCAGCCAATCACGATAACCTTGTATTATGTTACGATCTAGGCTCATAGCATATTCTGTGCCAAAAAAGGCGATGATGAAAATGGTTTCATTTGAAGCCATTTGTAAAAACATAAACTCATGAAGCAGTTGATAGTAACTGCCATTTTCATGGAATATTTTATCTTCTATGTATATTTCTCTCTCATTGTATTCCCATGATTGTTCAGAAGAGTTTCCATAACGCACAAAACTTCTCAAAGGATCAAGTTCCTTGTTTTCAATGATCTCTTCGTAAGTAAGCGACGCTTGGATAAAACGATGGGCCAAAGCTTCAATTGCAATCTTCCCAATAAATCTCGCTGTCAAATATGAATCTGGTTTTGGATGGTGTAAAAGCGAAATTAAAGTTCCCCTTTTTCGAGTTAATAGTGTTGTTATAAATCGATCTACATCACTCTCTTTGGATGGGTAGATAGATAAATCTTGGTCATCAATATTTACTTGAATACCTGCATCTAAATATAGGGCAGAGCGGGGAGGTATAATACCTCGTTTATTAACAATTTCTTGTCTATTCCGCAAATGTACAATGAAGGGAGATTCGAGAAATGGCTTTTCAATCTTCCTTGCAAAATAATTGTTGCATTTTTCGCAGACTACGGATGGTGGCAGGACATGTTCCGTATTACCTAAAGATTCGGGGATGATATGCTCAATACTTTTTGAAGAGGAAGAATCTTCTTTGCAGAATATACATTTCATAGAAAGTCTTCCTTAAGTCTACGGTAACTAAACCTACAATGATGATTAATCATAATGGATTCAAACAGATAGTAACAAGCACGCTAATGAGTCGTTTCACCTTGAGTGTGGCAATCCTACTCATTTTTAGATAGTGTAATCTCATTTCTTGGGTATGTGAAACAACTTTAGCACTAATATTTTTTGATCACATCTTACTCCGGTGATTTTCTAATGTAACACTTTGGGCTATTTTCATATATTTATCCCATGGCCTCAATAACTTTGAAAATACATTTATGCAGCTGAAGGCCATTGACACCAGCAAAGCAAGCACGGCACGTGGGAAAATAAAAAGAGGCGAACACGCCGCCCCTTTTGTTCTTGCCAGACGAATAGCAATCAGTCCCCGACACCAGCCTTCACGGTCTGCATGGGGCGTTGCTCGCCACCGTGTTTTGCGTCGTGACCAAGCTTTTTACCGCGCAGCCGCAGCGAATTGCTCACCACGAAAACGCTGCTGAAAGCCATTGCACCGGCGGCCAGCATCGGCACCAGCAAACCAAGCACCGCCACTGGAATGAGGATGATGTTATAGATGAAGGCCCAGAACAGGTTCTGGTAGATAGTCCGCATGGTGGCTTTGCTCAGCCGGAGCGCACGCTCGACGCCTTGTAGGTCACCGCTGACCAGCGTCACATCCGACGCTTCCATCGCAATATCGGTGCCCGTGCCAATCGCCATGCCGACATCCGCCTGCGCCAGCGCCGGGGCATCATTGATCCCATCGCCCACCATCGCGACACGTTTACCCTCCGCCTGAAGCTGCTTGACGGCTTCCGCTTTTTCACCGGGCAGGACGTCCGCCAGCACGCGCCGGATACCGACCTCGCTGGCAATGGCCTGTGCCGTGAGTGCGTTGTCACCCGTAATCATGACCACTTCCATCCCCAGCTTTTGCAAAGCGGCAACCGCCTGTTTCGAGCCGGGTTTGATGGTATCGGCAATGCCAATCACACCGGCAGCTTGCCCACCCAGCGCCACGACAATGGCTGTGCGACCCTGCCCTTGCAACGCGTCAACCTGGCCGCGCAGGGATTCGCTCAACGAGACGCCGCGCTCTTGCATATAACGTGGGCTGCCAACCCGAACAACCTGCCCCTCGATGGTCGCCTGAATACCGAGGCCGGATTCCGCTTCGAAGGCTTCCGGCTGCACGATAGGCAGGTCACGCTGGCGGGCTGCCCGAACCACAGCTTCGCCTAACGGATGCTCGCTGGCACGTTCTGCACTGGCCGCCAGCCGCAGCAGTTCGGTTTCGCTGACGCCATCCGCCGCGATCAGATCGGTAACATCCGGTTCGCCTTTTGTGATGGTGCCGGTCTTGTCCAGCGCAATCACCTGCAACCGGTGCGTACTCTCCAGTGCCGCGCTGTTCTTGAACAGAATGCCGATTTCAGCGCCTTTACCCGTCCCCACCATAATAGCGGTCGGCGTTGCCAGACCGAGCGCACATGGACAGGCGATCACCAGCACCGCAACCGCATGAACCAGCGACAACGTAAAGCCAATCTGCCCGACGAACAACCAGCCAAGAAACGTGAGCGATGCCAGCACGAGCACCACGGGCACAAATACACTCGATACCTGATCGGCCACGCGTTGAATCGGCGCTTTGGAACCCTGCGCCTGCTCCACCAGCCGGATAATCTGTGACAGGGCCGTCCCCGCCCCAACGTGCGTCGCCTCGATGACCAGCCGCCCCTGTTTATTCACCGTTGCGCCGATCACTGCGCTACCCGTGCTTTTATTCACGGGCAGGCTTTCACCAGTCAGCATGGATTCATCAACAGCGGAATGCCCTTCGACAACGATTCCATCCACTGGAATACGCTCGCCGGGCCGCACAATGACATGATCGCCTTCGACCAGATCATCAACCGAAACCTCGACTTCTTCGCCCGCACGCAGCAGGGTCGCTGTTTTGGGGGCCAACCCCATCAGCTTTTTGATCGCCTCGCTGGTACGACCTTTGGCCCGCGCTTCCAGCAGCTTGCCCAGTGTGATCAGGGTCAGAATGACAGCCGCCGATTCAAAATACTCATCTGTGCCCAGCACCTGTGTCTGACCCAGCAGCATGCCGATCAGCACAGCCACACTGTAGAAATAGGCCGCCGATGCCCCCATTGCAATCAGCGTATCCATATTGGTGGTGCGATTGCGGGCCGCTTTATAGGCCCCGACAATGTACTGTCGGCCAAGGATAACCATGACCGGCGTCGCCATCAGGAAAAACACCACCGGCCAGCCTGACCATGCCAGCCAGGGAAAATTGTGCATGAGGAAGGGTATGTTGTGCATAAAATGCCGCGCCATACTGAGGACAAACAGCGGCGTGCTGAACAGAACACCGATTTTGACCAGCCGCGACTGTCGCTGAATCTCGGCTTCGCGGGCGGCTCGTTCCGCATCTTCCGGCGCGGCAGCATTGGCCGTATCCACCACGCCATACCCGGCATTTTCCACGGCCTTGACCAGATCAGCCCGGCGCACACTGCCCGGCAGATAAGTGGCGGTGGCTTTTTCCGTCGCCAGATTGACGTTGACGTCCAGAATGCCCGGCTGCCGGTTAATCGCGCGTTCGACATTGCGCATACAACTGGCACAGGTCATGCCCGTAATAGGCAGTTCAATGGTCGCCTGTGCGACGCCATAACCCGCATTCTGGATACTCTCGATCAGCCGCTGAGCATTGACTTTGGTATCGTCAAATTGCACGGTCGCCCGTTCAGTAGCGATGTTCACATTCGCCAGTTCGACACCGTCGGTACGATTTAAGGCACGTTCGACATTGCGCACACAAGCGGCACAGGTCATGCCTGTAACCGGTAAGTCAAGTTGTTGAAGTTCGTGGGTTGCCATCAGGACCGATGTCCTTTCATCAGTGATTGAGCAGATCAAAAATGCGCTTCAAATCCTCGGTCGCCTGCGCCGGGTCTTTTTCCATATCAAAGCGGGCAGTGTTTTCCAGATAACACTCCACCAGATGCGTAATCATGCTGGTCATGCCCTTTTCGACTGCGCGGGCGCGAATCACACGTTCCTCGCATGTGCCGTCGTCCGCCTCAATCATGCGCTCCAGCGCGGCAAGTTGCCCCTGTATACGATGGATGCGGTGCAGCGTCTTTTTGTTATGCTCACAACGCATCGCTTCGCCAGGTTCGATTTTTATTTCATTGACCACAATAACCCCTCCCATATACCCATATGGGTATATTACCATACCCTATGGGGTATATCAAGTGACAGTCATCACCAATACTGTATCCATATATTCGATATTGTAGAATGGGGGAGAATATGCCGGACACAGGGCGTGCATCCGGCATAAAAATTGTTTTACGAGGTTTCCGCTTCTTCAGCGTCCTGCGGCGGCGAGGGCGGTTCGATCTGGGGTATATCGTCACAGGCCCCGGCATTCAACACAATATCCGTACGTACCCAGATACCTTCCGCCAGCCGCCACCACAGCATACTGTCGCTGCCGGGGGCACGCGCATCGGGTTGGGCGCTTTCGTTGGGGTATAACGCGCCGACAATCGGGAATTCTCGCCCTGGGCCACCGCGCAGCCTCACCTCATTGACCGCCGCCACCGTACACGGCGATTCGTCCATGAGGCCACCAAACACAGAGCCATCCGGCGCAGCGGGCGTCACCACGCCCTCCAGGTTGAATGCCAGCGCATCGACTTCGCGCGGCAGCAGTTCCAGCGGCAGCGGCAGCATCCGTGCATAAAAATAGGGTTCCGGTTGGCGCGGTGTCGTATAGGTATCTTCACCGGGGTTATAGCGCACCCGCACCCGGTTGCCCGCCGTGGCCGTCACGGTTTCGCCACCAGCAGTGATCGTCATGTTGCCTTCCAGCACATGAACAAAAAATTCGCTGGCTGCCTGCAAAAACAGGGTGCCGTCAAAATGCAGCGTCATGTCGTTTACCTGCATCGTCACCGGCAGCGCAGTCTGAAGCAAGATGCCGCTGTCCGGCGCTTCGCTGCATGTCGCATCTTCAATCGCAGACGTGAATTGCAGGGCTTGCAACGGGCTGTACGGTGTTTCGGGTTCCGGACTATCGGCATCCACCACCGCCAGCCAGTCCAGTTCACCTTGCAACCGCACCAGATCAGCACGCACCCAACCGCTGCGACCATCATCCAACACCAACCGGAACCAGCTTCCGTTTTCCAACCTGCCCGTGGCGGGGACCGTCTGCCCGACCACCAGCGGCGCCACCTGTTCGGCTTCTTCCGATGGCTGGGCACGCAGGAACGTGCCGCCGGAAAAGGTCACCCGTGCCGGTACAAAGTTAACCGGTTCGGATGCTTCGCTGGCGTCTTCTATTTGCACCGCACCCAGCACAATCAGCGTCACAATCTGATCTGGCGTATTGGCCTGCACCGCCAGTCTGGCAACACCCCACTCACCGGATGCCGGGTTCATGGGGCCGGACTGCAACACCTGCAAGCCAGTCACACGATGACCGGGCCGGGTGAAATTCTCATTGCCAGCGGCGGTCACCGTCAGCGGACGATTGCCATAGCACACCTCGCCGGGCGAAACACGGGCACATTCCAGCGCTGTGGCTGCATAGGCGGCGTCAACCAGCGCCGGGCAGGTATTCTGTTGTGCCAGCGCCGCCGCGCCTGTCAAAAGATAAAATCCGATCATCAAGCCGATGAAACGATAGTGCATCCCTGCTTACCTCAGTCGCTTGCGCAATGGGGTCATTGTGCACGAAATTTCAGCGCGTGACCATATCGACATATGAATAACCTGCTCAGGATGCCGCCGGTTCGTACAGTTCCACCAGCACACCGCCAGTACTTTTCGGATGCACAAAGGCATAACGCGTGCCGTTGTCGCGGGTGCGCGGCGTCTCATTGATCAGCTCAAACCCGGCGTCCGCGATCTGCCGCATGGCCGCTTCGATATCCGCCACACCCAGACAGATATGGTGCATTCCTGGCCCTTTTTTGTCGATGTAACGGGCAATCCCGCTGCTGTCTGTCGTCGGGCGCACCAGTTCGATATGCGCATTGTCCGTTTCCAGAAACGCAATTTCGGATTCTTCGGCGGGCACCTGCTCGATACCCGTGAACGTTAAACCAAGCGCATCACGCCAGAAGGCCAACGACGCATCCATATCTGTCACGGCAATTGCGATGTGTTCAATCTTAATCGGCATGTCTTTCTCCATTTACCCCGCTTGCAAGCTGCCAATGTTATAATACCCTCATCAAAACGACAATTTCCTGAAGTAGATACCCGGAGGCAGCGACGCCATCATATGAGTCCACAGACTCACCCCGAACAACAGGCTTTTTTACTGCGCAGCATCGCCGAGCAGTTGCGCCTGCCGCCGGTGAAAGCGCTCATCAAAGAGCCGGGGGTCCGCGGCGTATACCGGGTGACGATCTATTACCATGATCGCCGGGGGCGCGATTCGTGCGCAACACTCGTGGACCGGCATATGAGCGGCGTCTTGCTGTCCATCAGCTACCGGGGGCTGTTCGCCCAGAAACCAATCATCCATAACATACCCGAATCGCGCTACGAGAATCTGGGCGGCGGACTGCAAAAACTTCGCTTTGATCATATGGCCGATCAACCGGGGATGCCGCTGTACGGGCTGGATTTCTGGATGATCGAACGGGCCGCTGGCAGTTTCGTCCATAGCGTCATCATCGCCCCACAGACCGCCGAGAAAATCTATGCACAACTGGCTGAAACAATACGCACCCATCTACCCGAAGTTCTGCGCACCATTTCATAACTGTCGATCATCATTATGTCTGGAGACCCCATGACCAATTACACCGAGACCGAAGTCAAGTTTTATTACCCTGACCTGAGTGCCATCGCCAGCGAATTGATTCGCGCAGGGGCAAAAGTCACTACGCCACGCCTGTACGAGCGCAATGTCCGCTATGAAGACTCGGGTGAAACACTAACGCATAATGGCGTTGTTGTGCGGCTGCGGCAGGACTACCGCGCCCGTCTGACCTACAAGGGGCCTGGTAAAATCGTCAATGGTCTCAAACAGCGGTATGAGGTCGAAGTCGAAGTCAGCGATTTTGAAGCCATGAGCGTGATTCTGGAAAACCTGGGCTATCACCCGCACATGACCTATGAAAAATATCGCACCACGTATGAACTGGATGGTACGGAAATTGTGCTGGACGAAATGCCCTATGGCAACTTTGTTGAAATCGAGGGCGATGCCCATGTAATCCCGCAGATTATCACCAAACTGGGCTTGACCGGCAGGACCCGCTACGATCAGAGTTATACCGGCCTGTTCGAGATCATCAAACGCAACCTGGACCTCGATTTCCCTAATCTGACGTTTGAGGATTTTGATGGCATCGACGTACCGGAAAGTGCTCTGATGTCGTCTGATGAGGCGTAATTTATGACTACCTATGCCAGCAGCAACAGCAAGTGGAGCATCCACAGCCAGAACAGTGTACTTTCAATCGGCAGTCACAACAGCGTCCTCAGCATTGGCAGTACCAACAGCGTGCTGTCAATTGGCAGCGCCTTCAGCTTTGCCTCGATTTTCAGCTTCGCCAGCACACTCAGCATCATGAGTTTTGCCAGTGTCCTGAGCCTTATGAGCGGGTTGAGTGTTTTAAGTATGATGAGCTTGCTCAGTGTGCGGGCGATCCGGGCATTTCGCAAGAAAAATTAGTATAAGGTCAGTAAAATGGCGATACAGGCGGACACAAACCTCTATCCCGGTATCAATGCGCATCTGAACAGCTTTTTGCAAAATGAGCCCGGTGGGTGGCGCAATTTTCATGCGGAGCATATTACCGATATTGCGCGTGAAATTGACCAGCACTTACCCCCCGGTTACTTTACCCGATCAGAGAAATCGCTTCAGATTGGGGAATTCGATCCCGGCAGCGGCTCACAAGGTTCAACGCGCACCACACCCGATATCACCGTCTACCGCCAACCAAGTCAGAGGGCTGCGACAGCGGCTGCGGCTGAAGCCAGCGACACGCCGGTAATAACAATTCCGCTGGCTCAAACCCTGACCGAAGAAGACGATCTGACCGGATTGATTATCTATCAGGCTGGTGAAGGCAGCGCACTCGGCAGACCCATCACCCGTGTGGAACTGCTCTCGCCAGCCAATATGCCCGGCGGGTCGCACTACGAACAATACATGGTAAAGCGTTGGGATACCCTCAGAAGTGGTTTGCGGCTGGTCGAAATAGACTATCTGCATCAAACGCCACCGATCATCCCCCAACTGCTCGATTATTCGCACAGGGTTGAAGGCGCGCTACCTTATGTTATCCTGGTCAGCGACCCGCGCCCCACTTTTGACCAGGGCAAGACCGACGTCTATGCCTTTTCGGTCGATGATGCGCTGCCGGTGATCAACATTCCGCTGGCGGGCGCTGATGGGGTCAAGATCAGTTTTGGCACCGTGTACAACCGAACCTTCGAAAGTTCCCGCTTCTTCCGTATGATCGTGGATTATGCTCAGCTGCCCACAGCTTTCGACCGCTACAGTTCGTCTGATCAAGCGCGCATCCAAAAACGCCTCGCTGACATTCAGAAAAACGCCGGAGAATCGCCTTCATGACCCTCGATGAATTTCTGGATAACGTGTGCCAGCGCCCTTTACCACAGAATCCGCTAGCTCGAATTCGGACTCTCGCAAAAGAACTAGCGGAAGGCGCACTAGCAGAAATCTGGGATGTCAATATTCGTATTGACCGAGGACGTGTAAAAGAAGCAAGTGTCGAAACCTATTTCACTCAAAGATGGGATAATAGTTATCCGAAAATACCTCTTGCCGCACGTAGTGGTTACTTACACTACGATGGTAGCATGTTAACTATAGAACAATCAGCCTTCGAGCTTGTTGAAGAGACTGAACCTTCAACCATATTCATCTCTTATCGCCGCAGCGAGAGCAGCGCTTTTGCCCTGCTGGTGCTGAAATACCTGAAGGAAGCCGGGTTAGAGCCGTTTCTGGATATGAGCCTTGTACCCGGTGAGGATTGGCACGCCGGCCTGAAAGAACGGATCCAATCGAGAGACTACTTCATTCTGCTGCTTGGCAAAAGCACACTCGAATCAACCTATGTCATCAAAGAAATCGAATGGGCGCTGGAACAAGATCTAGACATCATCCCAATCTGGCAACCGGAATTTGAGTTCATATCAGATGACTGGCCCAATTTATCGGCAGTTATCAAGCACAAACTGTCCAACACGCACCGCATTCAGGTACAGGATGAGAACCCACTCGAATACGATAAAGCAATGACCGAACTACTGAACAAATTTGGGATCACACCATGACCCTTGATGAATTTCTGGATAATGTGTGCCAGCGCCCTTTACCACAGAGCAAAATCGCGCAGGTACGCACACTGGCAAAGGAACTGGCCGAAGGCGCGGCGGAAGATGTCTGGGACACGACCTTTTCTGCCCGGCACATCGACCGCGACAAACACCCGGACTCATCTCCGTTTCAGCCGGATTATGAAGGCCTCGCCCGCTATTTTGACCGCCGCTGGGCCGAGACAACTGCTCCCAGCCTCATGCTGCTGGTGACGAACCAATACCTCACCGCCGAACCGCACGACCGTTTCCGCACCTACTTCACCATCACGCGGGCCGCCTTTGACCTGATCGATGATGTGGAACCGGCGAAGATTTTCATTTCGTACAAACGCAGCGAGAGCAGCGCCTTTGCCTTGCTGGTATTGGCCCGCCTGAAAGCTGAAGGGCTGGAGCCTTTTCTTGACCTCGCCATTGAACCGGGACAGCAGTGGCGGCAGCATCTGGAAGAACGAATCCGCAACAGCGATTACTTCATCCTGCTGCTGGGGCCGACCACGCTGCAAACGCAGGCTGTCACCCGGCAGGAAATCATGTGGGCGCTGCGCTATCAATGCACCATCATTCCAATCTGGCACAATGGCTTTCAGTACCAGCCCGGCGCACCAGACATGCCAGCAGACATCGACAGCGCCCTGCAAAACACCCATACGATCCGGGTGCTGGAAGAAAGCGCACTGGCATATAACAACGCCATCGTCGAACTGCTCAACCGCTTCGGCATCACACCGTAATTACCGTGATCATGCACCCTATGACCAACGACACCAAACTGCTTGCCCGTCACTGGTGGCTGACCGCCCTGACAACAGCGGTGACCATTTTTCAAGCCAGGGCTATCATTCGCGTGCTGAACCTGCCGCCCGGCATAGTGGCCGCCACCAGCCTGAATGTGCCGCAGGAAATCGCTGCTGCCGCATTGTGGGCGTTGCTTTTCGCCGGTATCACCGTTAATCTCATACGAAGGCAATCCACACGGTCTGCAATTCTGGCGTTGGGGGGATTTCTCATCTACAGTATGGTACGTCTGCTGCTATTTGCGCAGGCCGATTATGACCAGAACCGGCTGCCTTTTCTGACGCTTGGAACCGTCTGTTTACTGGTTTTAATGGCGGCTACTCTGCTGCGCCGCTGAACAAACGGAGTAAAAATGTATGGCTATTGACCAGAATGAGCTTTCGAATATCGAACTGCTGCGCCAGAAACGTGCGCTCAGTCAATCCGGTGGCGGTGAAGAACGCATCCGCCGCCAGCACGAAGCAGGACGCCAGACTGCCCGCGAACGGCTGGAAGTCCTGCTCGACCCCGGCAGTTTCCGCGAGCTGGATGCCTTTATCGAGCATCGCGCCACCGATTTTGGTATGGAAAAACGGCGTCACCCCGGCGACAGTGTCGTCACTGGCTGGGGCACGATTGACGGGCGGCTGGTGTATGTCTACTCGCAGGACTTCACCGTAGTCGGCGGCACCGTCAGCGAGGTCCATGCCCAGAAAATCTGCAAGGTCATGGATATGGCCCTCAAGGTCGGCGCGCCGATCATCGGCCTGAATGACAGCGGTGGCGCACGCATTCAGGAAGGCGTCGACAGCCTGGGCGGTTTCGCCGAAATCTTCCTGCGCAACACGATGGCAAGCGGCGTCATCCCACAGATCAGCGTCATCATGGGGCCGTGTGCCGGTGGTGCCGTCTACAGCCCGGCGCTGACGGATTACATTATCATGGTGCGCGACACCAGCTACATGTTCATCACCGGGCCGGATGTCGTCAAGCAGGTGCTGAACGAGGAAGTCACGTTCGAGGAACTGGGTGGGGCCAGCGTGCACGCCTCTAAAAGCGGTGTCTGCCATATGGTCGCCGACGACGAAACCCAGTCGCTGCTGATGGTACGTGAGCTGCTCAGCTATCTGCCGCAGAACAATATGGAGGACACGCCCTATGTCGCCTCCACAGATGACCCGCTGCGGACCGAGGCCGACCTCGATACGCTGGTACCGCCGGATGCCAATCGCCCTTACGACATGAAGGAAGTCATCAACCGCATCGTGGATGATGGTATCTTCTTTGAAGTCCATGAGGACTATGCCCAGAATATCATCTGCGGCTATGCCCGGCTGGGCGGCTACAGTGTCGGCATTGTCGCCAATCAACCGATGGTGCTGGCCGGGGTGCTGGATATCGCTGCCAGCAACAAGGCGGCGCGCTTTGTCCGCACCTGCGATTCGTTTAATATCCCGATCATCACCTTTGTCGATGTGCCGGGCTACCTGCCCGGTACGGATCAGGAACACAGCGGCATCATCACCTCCGGGGCGAAACTGCTGTATGCCTACTGCGAGGCGACTGTCCCCAAGCTGACCGTGACGACGCGCAAGTCCTATGGCGGCGCGTACTGCGTCATGAGCAGCAAGCATATCCGGGGTGACCTCAACCTGGCCTGGCCGACTGCCGAAATCGCGGTGATGGGGCCGGAAGGTGCTGTCGAGATCATCTACCGGCGCGAGCTGCGTGAAGCGGAAGACCCGGTGGCGCTCAAGAAAGAGCTTGCCAGCCAGTACCGCGAAAAATTCGCCAGCCCCTATGTCGCTGCCGCACGGGGTTATATTGATGACATCATCGAACCACGCGATACGCGCCCGCGCCTGATCAACGCGCTTCAGGTCTTCCAGAACAAGCGCGACGAAAACCTGCCGAAGAAGCACGGGAATATCCCGCTGTAAGATAGGACACACCGATGCCAGATCAACATAACATCAACAAGGTATTGATCGCGAACCGGGGCGAAATCGCGGTGCGCATTATCCGCGCCTGCCGTGACCTGGGTATTCGGACAGTGGCCGTCTACTCGGAAGCGGATCGGACCGCGCTGCACGTGCGACATGCAGACGAAGCGGTACATATCGGCGCGCCGCCCCCCGGCGAAAGCTACCTGCGCAAAGACAAAATTATCGACGCCGCCCGCCAGACCGGGGCCGATGCCGTTCATCCCGGTTACGGCTTTCTGGCGGAAAATGCCGGATTCGCTCAGGATGTCATGGACGCCGGGCTGGTCTGGATTGGCCCGCCGCCAGACGCTATCGCCACGATGGGCGACAAACATGCTGCCCGCGTCACCGTCACCAAATCCGGCGTTCCGCTGGTACCCGGCACCCCGGCAGGCCTTCGCGATGAAGAGCTGATCGCCAAAGCCTCTGAGATTGGCTTTCCCGTACTGGTGAAGGCAGTGGCTGGCGGTGGTGGCCGCGGCATGCGCAAGGTCTACAAGGAAGCGGACTTCCGTGAAGCGCTGGCAACGGCCCGGCGCGAGGCGGAAAGCGCCTTTGGCAATGGCGACGTCTATCTGGAGAAACTGCTGGTCGGGGCGCGCCATATCGAGTTTCAGATTCTGGCGGATGCGTTTGGCAATACGATTCATCTCGGCGAACGTGAATGCTCGATTCAGCGCCGCCACCAGAAACTGGTCGAGGAAGCCCCCAGCCCATTTGTCGATGCCACGCTGCGCGAGAAAATGGGCGAGATGGCGATTGCTGCCGCCAGGTCCGTCGGGTACATTAACGCAGGCACGATTGAATGTCTGGTCGACCGCGACAAGAACTACTACTTTCTTGAGATGAACACCCGGCTTCAGGTGGAGCATCCCATCACCGAACTGGTGACGGGCGTCGATCTGGTCAAGGAGCAGATCCGCATCGCCCGCGGGCGCCCTATGAGCCGCACCAGCAATGTGATGCAGCCACACGGGCACGCCATTGAATGCCGCATCAACGCCGAAGACCCCTACATGAACTTCATCCCGTCAACAGGCCGCATCACCACCCTGATCACCCCGACCGGGCCAGGCGTGCGCGTCGACAGCGGCGTGTACCCCGGTTACGAGATCACGCCGTACTACGACAGCATGATCGCCAAACTGGTTTGCTGGGGTGAGGACCGGGCCGAGGCCATGCTGCGCATGCGCCGGGCGCTGGAAGAATATACGCTGATGGGGCTGAAGCACAATATCCCGTTCCACCTCAACCTGCTCAACAGCTTCAGCTTTATCGCCGGGCAGATCGACACCAACTTTGTCGAAGAACGCTTCGACATGAAAACCTACGAAGAAAGCCCCACCGAATCCGAACTGGAAACCGCAGCGATTGCGGCCACACTGTTCGCACACCGCAAACGCCAGTTGGCGGCGCAGGTGGTGGCCCCGCCCAAGCGCGACACCAGCAACTGGAAGTGGGTAGGCCGCTGGGAGAGATTGCAGCGATGAAATACGTAACCATCATTGGCGAGAAACAATATGAAATTGAAATCGGCAAGGAAGGTGAGGTCACTATCAATGGCGAACCGCGCCATGTCGATTTCCTCAATCTGGGGCCGTCCCTCTATTCTCTGATTACGGATAACCTGTCGTTTCAGGTCGTGGTTGATGGCGAAAGTGGCCGCTACGAAGTGCTGATGAACGGGCATTTGTACGAAACACAGGTGCTGGACGAACGTGCCCTGCTGATGGCGCAGCGGCGCGGCGGGCTGGCGGGTGGCTCCGGCGAGATCAATTCGCCCATGCCAGGCCTGATCGTTGGCGTCCCCATCGAAGCCGGGCAAACCGTCGAGGCCGGGCAAACCGTCGTCATCCTCGAATCCATGAAAATGCAGAACGAGCTCAAGTCACCAGTCAGCGGCGTGGTCGAAAGCGTGTTGTGCGAAGTCGGTCAGACAGTTGACAAGAACGCAAAACTGGCAGTCGTGAAACCGGCTGAAGAGTAAGCACGCTGTCATAATCATGCCGCCCAACCCCAACGGTTGGCATGTCCAAATAGCCTGTACAATGAGTCAGATACCTGAAAAGCATCTGACTCATTTAATTATGGCTCAAACTTTCACAGCAAAGCCCCGACTGCGGTTGGCCCTCAAGCGGATTGCCTTGATCCTATTAGGGGTTGTTATCATCCTCCTGATCGTCGAATTTAGCATGCGGGCGTATTTTACGTTCTTTGGCACGCTTAACGATCGGGTGATGTACGTCTATTCCACGCAGCAGATTATAGAATCAGGTCCCGGCTTTATCGGCCTGCCTTTTGTCGGCTTTGGGCCTTCACCACAAGGTTTGGGCCATAACCACCTCGGGTATCGTAACCGGGAAATTGAACTGGAAAAACCGGCGGGTGTTTTTCGTATCGTTGCAGCTGGCGGTTCAACAACCTATGGCGCAGGCGTAGGGCCAGATGAGACCTGGCCCGCCCAACTGGAACATATGCTGCGTGCTGACTATGGCTACACGAATATCGAGGTCATCAATACCGCTTCGACAGCGTATACGACATGGAACACATTGACCAATTTTGCCTTTCGGGTGGTCGATCTCCAGCCCGATTTACTGATCGTGTATCACGCAACCAATGACGCCAAGGCCCGCCTGACTGCACCGGCATGCTACACCGGCCAAACGCCGATACGCGGTCTGTACGATGGCATGTGGCGCACGCAAGGCCCGGACCTGGGCCCCAGCACAGCCTATCGCTACCTCGCTATCGGGCGTGGGTGGATGCCAAACCCCATTGATCTGAATAGCTGGGTGCTGCCGGTCGAATCCAGCGTTGGGGACTGTGCCACTGACCTGAGCGAAGAACAACGACTGGCAACCAACCAGCCTGTATTTTTTGAACGAAACCTGCGTAACCTTGTGCATTTGGCACGCGCGAATCACGCCGAGGTGATGCTGTCGACGTGGGCCTACTATCCGCCGTTAATCAAGCAGGATTACTGGCGGGGCGCATTCGATGAGATGAATGGCGTAACCACTCAGGTTGCCGGTGAGATGGACACGCTGTACTACGATTTGATGGCGAACCTTCCCGAAAACCGGGACTACTGGCACGAAGATGGTGAACATCAGACGGCTGCCGGAACCACCGAACAGGCTCGCCAGTACGCAGCATTTCTGGTCGAAAGTCACGTTCTGCCCACACCCCAACCCTGAACGAACGCCCAGCTACTGAGCCTGTTTTTGGGCAAACCCGCTACTGTCCATACGATTTCCCTACGAACATCGTTTGCCCGCCGTTCCTTCTGCCAAGCTGTGCAATAATGCCCAAAGCTTACCGAAAGGAGCATGGCATGATTCGCTATCTGGCTCTGAGTATTGTCACGGTTTTGCTGGCATCCGGTTCGATGATCGGTCAGGCGCAGGAGAAGATTGTCCTGACGCTTTCCGTCCCTCAATGGAACCAGGCTGCTTTTAATCGGGAGTATCTTCAGCCTTTTCGGGACACTCACCCCAATATCGACGTCGTTGTCGTGGCCGACGTGGAAGGTCTGGTTTACCCCACCTCCCCCGCCTACGGCACCCTTGAAGAACACCTTGAGGCAGTGCAGGCGTATGCCTCAACCGCCGATGTCCTGCAAGTCAGCACGTGGAGTTTGTCGCAGGAAAGCACGCGTGCCCGCCTGTGGCTCGACCTCAACCCGCTGGTGACTGCCGACCCGACGCTGGCTGAGGGAAACTTCTATCCAGCGGCCTGGCGTGCCTTTCGCTGGGATCAGGGTATGTGGGGAATGCCGGTCGTGATCGAACCCCAGATTCTGACCTATAACCCGGTGGCGTTTGATGATGCCGGGCTGACCTATCCGACTGCCAACTGGGCGATCGAGCAGTATATCGAAGCGGCAATCACACTCACAGAGCGGAACAACAGTGGCGACATCATCCGGCCCGGCTGCTGGTGCGACATTACCCTGTTGCTCTACGGTCTGTTAGGGCATGGGCTGGTGGACGCATCCGGCGCGCCGCAATTTGATGATCCGCTGCTGGCGTCTATTCTCGAAGCGTGGGCAGCTGCACGCGAGGATATTTACCCGCAGGGCGGCTATTCATCAGAAGGCGTGCCCATCATGATGATGCAGCCCTGGATTCTGCAACCCAGTGCGCCCGATGCCGGCACCATGGTCATTGGCGATATGCCCGGCGGCGTCTACGGCGCTCAGGTCACAGGTTTTGGCATCAGCGCAGGCACCCGCTACCCCGAAGAAGCGTTTGAACTGGCGAAGTTCCTGACCCAATCCCCCGGCAATGCATCCGGCAGTTTTGGTGCGTTCCCCGCGCTGCGACAGGCCGAGATCGTGGCCACCGGTAATTTCAGCATTCCGCCCGTCAACAGCCTGCCCCAGGAACAGCAGGACTTCCTGAAAATGGCGGTTGAAAACGCCGTCGCGGGCTATGACCTTCGTTACTTCGATTACATCAACTATGCGATCAATCAGGCGATCTCCGAAGACCTCGATGTCGAAACAGCGCTGCAACAGGCCGAAGAAAAAGCGCTGGCCAACCTGAACGAAGCTGCCTCGTGGACCGCTGCGCAGCCGCTGGTTGTCGCCACCCCGGTCCCGACCCCATCCTTTGACAGCGGCGAAATTGTCCTGAAGTTTGGCATGAACGGTTTCAATGTACCCAATCAGACCGACTGGGTACGTCTGGCGCGTGAATTTGCCGAGAATGACCCGGAAGTCGGCGTGATCGAAATGACCTCACCGGACATCGGCTACGAAATCTGGCAGGAGGAAAATGAATGTTTCTATCTGGGATACGATGCCGTCAGCCCGGAGGCCGTGCCGGAATATCTGTCGCTCGACCCGCTGCTGGATGCAGACCCGAATTTCGACCCCAATGATTTTGTACCCGGTGCGCTGGAAGCGCTGCAATCCGGCGGCCAAACCTATGGGTATCCATTCACCGTACAGGTAGCCGCTATCCGTTACCTGCCAGAGCAATTTGACGATGCGGGCGTGCCGCACCCAACGATGACCTGGACGATCAGTGAATTTGTCGACGCGCTCCACCAGCTTGATCAGGTCGAAGACGCCGATTATCAGGTGCCGTTTATCCCGCGCCAGCCCGGCCACATCGACTGGCTGATGCTGATTGCTGCCTTTGGTGGTCTGCCGATGGACTATCGCACCGAACCGCCCACCATCAACCTAACCGACCCGGCCAACGTCGATGCAATCCGTCAGGCGCTTGATCTGGCCAGAAGCGGGTTGATCAGCTACCCGGAGATGGGGACGTTTCGCTTCGGCGGAAGTTTCCAGATGGGTGCGCTGAACACCATTGATCTGGGGGGTTACCAGTTCGTGGATGCGCAAACGCCCGACTATGGGTACGTCAATTTTCCGCAGGGAACGGCCTATAAGACCATGATGTTGGGCAATGTCGGCGGCGGCTATATCAGCCAGGACGCTACCCACCCGGACGCATGCTATCGGTGGCTCCGTTATATCGTTGCACATCCGGAACTGCTGGCGTACACCATGCCCGCCAGCCTATCCGCCATCAACGGCCCCGTCACAGCAGCCACCCAGGGCGAAGCGGCTGTCGCGCTGTACCAGAACTATGTCGAGCTGGCGTCTGACCCCAACACGATCAACTTCCCGGCGCAGTTCGGCAGTTCGTACAAAATGTACTTCGCGCAGTTGTTTATGGCGCGGGCCTTCGACGATTATGTGCTGGAAGATGCGGACCTGGAACAGGTGTTAGCGGATGCACAGACCAAGACAGAGGAGTTCTTCGTTTGCTTCGATGCCATTCCGCCCACGCCGCCGGGTGCAACCGAAGCCGAATATATCGCCTATAGTGAGGCCGTCGAAAACTGTCTCGCCGTAGTCGACCCGGAAGCAGCCGCCGAACGCGCGGAAGCTATGGGCGGCGTCCAGTAGAATGCATGTAAGGTGCTTCGTAGGGGCGATTTACGAATCGTCCCTACAGGGTATCGCCTAACGAATCAGCCTCATTCTTTATCAGTCGCAGGCAACACGGCGCTGATCATGCGCCGGACCTACGCGGCGCGAACCGGCATTCCCCCACTTCTCGAAATCCGGTAAGATACCCCTCTTGCGCATTTTCAGTGTACGCTGACGGATTTATGCAACTACCCGACTGGTTCATTTCAACACTGGTGGCTGTCCCGGCTCTGCTGTGGGCTTATCTTGGTCTGGGGCTGCCCTGGGCCCTGGTGGCGTTGCCCCGCCGCGACTGGTCACAGCGGCTGACCGTGCTGACAGCAGCCTTCGCTTTTGGCCCGATGCTGCTGACGGCGTGGCTGTTTATCCTCGGCACGCTGGGCGCAACCAACAATACTGCCCTGCTCCGGCTTGATCTCATACTCGGCGGCACAGTGGTGCTGGCACTGATCGGCACGTGGCTGGCATGGCGCAAGAGCGCGCAAGCCACTCCGGATGACACGACAGAATCAGGGCAGCAAGCCCCGCTAGCTTTTGATGAAAAACTGCTGATCGGCCTGATCGCGGCGGCGGTGATGGTGCGACTTATCAGCATCGCTTTCTGGCCGTTTACCGCTTACGATGCGCTGTGGGTGTTCGGCTATGAAGGCCGCCTGTATACCCTGCTCGGCTACATTCCGACCCACATTGACTATTATCCCCAGTTTATGCCGCTGCAATTCACGTATGCACAGCTTGCCGCCGATGGCATCAACGATCACGCCGCACGGGCGGTCATTCTGTTCACCCACATCGGCAGCATTCTGGCGACATACACATTGGGCAGGCGGCTGTTCACCCGCCGGGTCGGCATCATGGCGGCGGCGTTGTGGGCGCTGTACCCTCATGTCGGCGAATGGGCGCGCTTTGGCGATCTCGAAATCCCGGTGACGTTTTTGTTCACCGCAACTGCCGCATTTTTTCTACTGGCCTGGACCCAACCGGACCACCGCCGCCGCTATGCCCTCATCGCCGGGCTGATGTTCGGCGGGGCTATGTGGACCAAACCCACCGCCGGGGCCTTTATCTGGGGCGTGCTGCTGCTGCTGGCGGTCGATCTTATCCGCGTGCGCTTCAACTGGCGGGCGTGGTGGCCGCGCTTCGAAGTGGCGCTGATTACCGGCGCTGCCTGTCTGCCACTGGGCGCCATCTGGTATCTGCGTAATGCGCTGCTCGGTCACAACCCGATTGATTTCCCAACCGGCTTCTGGCTGACCCAGGCCGCCCGTAGTGGCGTTGAATTCGGCTGGCCGCTGCTGGCTTTGCTGACGCTGCTGGTGTATCTCTATCTGGGGCCATTACATCCGCGTCCGGCTGTGCGCAACGGCCTGATCGGGCTGGCGCTGGTGCTGGCCGGGCTGCTGCCCTCCATGCTCACGCCGCACCGTATGGGCCCGGTCGAATGGGCGCTGCTGTTCGCGGGCGCAGTCCTGCTCTACCGCACCCTATCCCCCGTGCTGCTGCGTGATGAAACCTATCAGGCGCTGTTCATCAAACTCGGCTGGGCACAGTTGATCGCGCTGCCCTATTTCGTGACATGGTTTTATTCGTACAGCTATCACTACCGGCTGTCGTTTGCCATCGTGCCGCTGCTGCTGCTGCCAACCGCTGCGATCGTCGGCACATGGCTGAATCGCACCACCATTCGCCAGTGGGCCAACCCGACGCGCCTTACTTACGGAATCGTAATCACACTCATTGCGCTGCCCGGCGTGTTCAGTACCCTCTACGATGCCGCCGCCGGGTGGGACTGGCTGTGGAACCCGGCACTCAGCGATGATTTCAGCAAGTACAGATCGGGCAACGGCGCGCTGCTGTGGGTGGTCGATGGGCTGCAAAAGTATATCGACGAGCACCCGGATGAACCGCTGGTCGTGGCGGCCCCCGGCATTGAACGACTGCCTTTCTTCTTCCCGCAGGCCGACATCCGCGTCGATGAAGCCCCTACCCGCTGGGCACAGCTTGAGGGAGTCACCTACTTTATCGACAGTTCGCCGGAAGGCCGGGGCGCATACGGGGATATTCCGCTGCAAGAAAATCAGGTCATTTCCGGATTATCGCTGGCTGGTTCCACCATCGACAACGTGGTACGCAAAGCCTGGTGGGAAGACGACGGTTTCTTTCAGTACGTGGTTTATGAGCTGCATCTGGACCGGCGTTTCCAGCAGCCAGAGACACTCCATGACCCGGCGCAGCCTGTGGTGTTCGGCGATTTCGTCCGCTTCCGGGGGCATGGTATCGGCGCGGATACCTTCTGGCCGGGGCGTCCGGTGTACTTGCAGCTCTACTGGGAGGTGCTGGCCGAGGCCGACCATGACTACACGATTTACGTGCATCTGCGCGATGCCGATGGCAATGTTCAGGCGACGTGGGATGGCCCGATCAGCCACAGCGACGATGGCCGCTACTACTCCACGCTGGTATGGGAACCGGGCGAATTTATCCGCGATGAACGCCGCCTGCGCCTGAGCGAAGACGATGTTCCGCCGGTCGGTGAAGGCTATACGCTGGTGATCGGCTTTTACGACCTGAACAGCGGGGAACGCCTGCCAGTCACGATTGATGGCGAACCGGCAGGCGATGGTTTCACATTGAATGAGAGGCTAAAAGTGCTTTCGGAAGAACCGTAAGCGCAGCTTGATTAGGCGCTGGCAGGTTCGACGGTCAGGCGTATAGCGTTCTGCCAGGGGTCATTCAGCAGCACGTCCGACTCCTCATGCTGATAGACGATGCCTCCTGCTTCCAGCCGGGTGACCAGCTGTGCCAGCGCTTCGCTGGTCGGCACGAGGATCGTATATTCGCGCATCCCGACCGCATCAGCCGGCACCGGTGGCGCATTGCGGCTGTGCCAGATATTCATCCCCAGATGATGATGATAGCGCCCGGCAGATACAAACAGCGCAGTCGGCAGCCCGGCAATGACGTCAAAGCCAAGGATGTCGCTGTAGAACCGGCGCGCCTGCGGAATATCCCCGACCCGCAAATGCACATGGCCGATTGTTGTACCATCCGGCATGCCGGTGTAAGGGGCGTTCGGGTCATCGACAGATTTGATGACCGCATCGACATCGACCATTTCAGTGCCCATCACCACCTGATCGCCATCCCACTGCCATTCGCTGCGCGGGCGATCGCGGTAGATTTCCAGCCCAATGCCATCCGGATCATCGAGGTACATCGCTTCGCTGACGTAATGGTCACCAAAGCCGCCAATCGGGTACTGTTCACGCGCCAGGCTCAGAATCACCCGCCCCAGATCCGCCCGTGTGGGCACCAGAATAGCGACATGATAAAGCCCGGTGCTGTACCCCGGCTGGCGGCGCCCCCCCGGCACTTCCCGCAGATGCAGCAGGGGTGTCTCGCCTGCACCAAGCGTTGCCGATTTGCCGTCCGCACCCGCGCCGGTTTGCAATTCGCGCATACCGAGCACACGCGTATAAAAATCAACGGATTGTGCCAGATTCGATACCGCCAGCGTGACAGGCCCCATATGTGTGGCCGGGTCAAGCAGATTCTTGACCGCAGCATCCACCTGATTAAATGCCATTTCGTGTTTCTCCTCAACACCCTTGCGGGCAACAACCTTCAGGATTGGACGTTGCCAGCAGGCTGGACCTTACGCGTGGCGCTCAGATGTTCAGAACAAAATCAAACGTTCCCGCCGGACCATTGCCGGTGTTTTGAACCGTCATTTCCAGGTCGGGGTTGTAGATGCCATCGCGGGCATTCTGTGGTTCGTTGGGGAAATAGAGCTGTGTCGTCAGCACCGGTTGGTTCGGGGCCTGAACCTTGACGTGAATGTGGCGCGTGCGACCCGGATACACACCCGGCATGATGGTCTCAAGCTGGTAGCGCCCTTGGTCATCCGTAAACTGATGGCCGCGCAGCCGGTAACCAACATTGTCGTACACACCGGCGTCGTCACAATGCCAGAAATCAACCAGCGCCTGTGCCACCGGCATACAGGCCGTTGATAAAACCTGACCGCTGACCAGGAGCCGTGTCCCTTGCATACTGGGTTCCAGCAGAGAGGTCCGCAGCGGCGTATTCGGCGTGTAGTAGGGGCCTTCTGTCTGAGCCGGTGTCAGATCATCACCGTCATCACACGCTGGCGTTGGCGGCAGATTCTGCACAACTGCTGTGCCACCCGGTTCTGGCCCCAGACCGGACAAGACATCGTTGAGGCTGCGCCCGCTACAGGCCGCCAGCAGCGCAGCAGGCGGGATAATCAGCGCCCGCCATACAAACGAGCGCCGCGTCCATTGTTTCTGACTCATGGGGTTCGCCTTTCACTTCACTCACGATAAGACACGTTCATTTACATCGAAGGAGCAGGCGATCATGTCCGGTTAAACTATAACACAGCCACCGCCGAGGCCAGTTTGCGCTGCACGGTCTTGGTGTTAAACCGCTGCCACAAGGCGGGGAAATTTTCGTCAAGCTGCGGCTTCTTGTTCGCCAGATAGTCAATATACAACCACAGCACCCCGTTTTGATCCCCGTCCAGGTCTTCCATCAGGTCGGTCAGGGATTCGCGGGCAACTTCGATATCGTTCATCTCGCCCAGCAAGTCCTGAATTTTCTTCAGTTCACTCACAAAGGCGTCGATGTCCTTGCCGAGCACGCCCGAAAACAGGGTCACCACATAGCGCAGGCGCTTGAACTCGATGCGCAGCGCGTGCATGGTCGGCACATCGGCCTCAGCCAGCACCGTATCGTACGCGCGCACCGATGCCAGATGTTCATAGATCATCGGCGGCAGCACGTGGCGCACCTGATACGGCACGATGGCTTCATCGTCCAACTTGCGCACGCCCGCCCCCGGCGTCATCAGGAAATCAGCGTAATCCTTCAGGAAGCGCCGGTAAGCCTTGCTATCCAGCACGTCAATCAGGTCTTCACGAGCCACCACCCGGCGCTGGTCGAGAGCCTCAATCACCTCGCGCAGCAGGATCGCCTGACGATCATCACCAGACAGCGGGAAATTACCCAGATCATGGATCATCACATCCAGGTCACGCAGGTCGCCCAGTGCGGTCATCAACCGTTTCAGGTCTTTGCCGAAGCGGCGCAGCGTGCCCGGTTTGAAATACCCATCCAGCAGCCGGAATGCACTGCGCATCTGGCGAATGGCGACGCGCATCTTATGCACGTCCTCGATGTCCTCGCCTGTCCGACTGCCCGGTTCATGTTGGAGCATTTTCAGGAATTCACCCTGCAACACCTTACGACCGGCTTCGGCAATCGAGTCGTCAGGCTGAACGGGTTGCATCTGCTCTTGTAACTGAATGACGATCTTTGCTGTCAGCGCGTCAGATTTTTTACTCACAAGCCATAAACCTTTCACCGATCAAGCCACGTGCCCCAAACATGCAGGATATTTTAACAGAAAGTGAAAAAGCGTTAAGGTTTCTTAAAATAAATGCAATGCTAAATTAACTAACAATAATCGACAACAATACTTCATCTCGCATCTCTTAACAAATATCGCCCGTTTGCATCTGACGCTATAATAAACACCAGATTGAATCGCAGGGGAGCTAATCAACATGACGCAATGGGAATACCTGACCCTGTTCCTCGAAGCGCAAGTCCATAAGGAAGATGAGGATCAGCTCAAACGGCGGTTCGACAAGAAAAAGCTGCCCCGCCACACCCCCGAAAGCATGATCCCGGAACTGGATCAGCTCGGCGCCGCCCGGTGGGAACTCGTTCACATGGAACCTGTCCCCAAAGTCGGCGGCAATGGCGACATCCTCTTTCATGGAGCGCCGCGCTGGAGCAGCACGTATTTCTGCGTATTCAAGCGCCCCCGGCCAGAGCCATCGCAACACACCAGCTATCCACCCCAACAGCCGCAGAGCCTGCCCCAACCGCCGGAAAGCCCGTCTGTATCGGCGGAGACGGACGAAACACCGCCAGAACACTAAGCGATCACCAATCTCTATAACAGGTCGATCTCATCTTCAGGGTTCAAGATAGTAAGTGATATAAGCATGAACCTGGGGGACAGATTGTTGTGACTTCACCTGCTCAAAAAAACATCCTTGTGACGGGCGTCACCGGCTATATTGGTGGGCGTCTGGTGCCGCGCTTGCTGGAAAAAGGCTACCACGTTCGTATTCTGGTGCGCGATCAAAAGCGATTGCAGGGCCGCGACTGGCTGCAACAGGTCGAGGTGATCGAAGGCGATGTGCTGGAACCTGACACGCTCCAGCCAGCCATGCAGGACATCGACACGGCCTACTACCTCATTCACAGCATGGGCGGTGGCGACTCGTTTTACGAACGCGATGAACAGGCCGCCCGCAACTTTGGCAGCGCAGCCAGCGACGCCGGCGTCAAACGGCTGATTTATCTCGGCGGGCTGGGCGACCCGGAAACCGATCTTTCACTGCACCTGCGGTCGCGCCAGCATGTCGGGGATGTCCTGCGCGATTCGGGTGTACCGGTCACGGAGTTTCGCGCCGCGGTCATCGTCGGCTCAGGCAGCATCTCGTTCGAAATGATCCGCTACCTGACGGAGCGCCTCCCGGTGATGATCTGCCCACAGTGGGTCTTCACGCGCATCCAACCGATCAGCATCCGCGATACCCTCCAATACCTCATTGATGCACTGGATACCCCCTTCAGCACCGGGCGCATCATCGAGATCGGCGGTGAAAATGTGCTGACGTACGGCGAGATGATGCTGGGTTATGCCGAAGCCCGCAACCTGCGGCGCTATCTGCTGCCGGTGCCAGTGCTGACCCCGCGCCTGTCGTCTTACTGGGTGCATCTGGTGACGCCGATTCCGGCCAGCATCGCCCGACCCCTGATCGACGGATTGCACAATGAAGTCATCGTACGAGATGACAGCGCCCGTCACCTGTTCCCTCACATTCAACCCATGGACTACCGGACAGCGGTGCAGCTCTCACTGAGCCGGTTGCGCGCCAGCGAAATCGAAACCACGTGGAGCGATGCCCTGGTCAGCAGCATGGGCGACATCAAACCCTATAGCTTTGAAGAGCGCGAAGGGATGATGATCGAACGGATGGAGCGCGAAATCCAGGCACCACCAGCCGATGTCTACCGGGCCTTCGCGCGGTTGGGCGGCGGCTATGGATGGCTTTACCTGAACGGTCTGTGGCACATTCGCGGCCTGCTGGACAGGCTGGTGGGCGGCCCCGGCTACCGGCGCGGACGACGTGACCCGGATATCCTGCGTGTCGGCGAGGCGCTCGATTTCTGGCGGGTCGAGGCGATTGAACCGAACCGTCTGCTGCGCCTGCGGGCAGAGATGAAACTGCCAGGTCGTGGCTGGCTGCAATTCGAAGCCGAACCCATGCCCAACGGCAGCACCCGCCTCATCCAGACGGCGTTTTTCGCTTCCAGAGGATTGCTCGGTCTGGTCTACTGGTATGGGTTGTTCTTCGTGCATTCCCTCATCTTCACCGGCCTGATTAACCAACTGGTCATCGAAGCCGAACGGATCAACGAGTCCGGTTCGCAGGTACCTTCGGATGACCGGTCACTGCGGCAAACTGGCCTCGTAGCGTTGGGTTTCGGCGTGCTTGTCGGGCTTCTGGTGGTAGTCAAAACCCGCAAACGCGATTAGACTCCCCCCATGACTCAGCACCATGAACGAGGCTAATTTGACCACGAAAGTCGCGTTAATCACCGGCGTATCAAGCGGCATTGGCCGTGCTACCGCACTCGAATTCGCCCGGCAGGGAATCCACGTTGCCGGAACCGCCCGCCGCAGCGCACGTTTAAACACCTTGGCCGCAGAGATCACCGCTTTGCCTGCCCCGCACGGCGCTTTTCTAGGTGTCACAGCGGATGTCTCCAACGCCAATGCCATGCGTAGTGCCGTCCAGCAGACGGTCGAACGCTTTGGCCGGCTGGATATTCTGGTTGCCAATGCAGGGGTCGGTCATCGTGGCGCGTTAGTCGATGCGGAATGGGATGACCTCGAAACGCTGCTGCGCACCAACATTGATGGTGTCCTGCACAGCATTCGGGCGGCGGTCCCGGCCATGCGACAAAACGGCGGCGGCCATATCATCACGCTTTCTTCGGTTACCTACAATCTGGTTTCCCCTTACGCAGCCGCCTATGCCGCCAGCAAAGCCTTCGTCAGCAGCATGGCGCATTCGCTGCGTATGGAACTGGAAGACGATCACATTACGGTCACAGATTTTCTGGTCGGGCGCACCCAGACGGAATTCAACGAAAAGCGGCTCGGCCTCGGCAAACGCACCGGTGAAGGCTTGCCCACCATGACGCCGGACAAAGTCGCCGCCGCGATCCTGCGCGCAGTCGATCACCCCAGGCGTTCCGTCACCATGCGGCTGTTCGACCGGCTGACTATCTGGGGCAATATCCTGTTCCCGGACATCATCGGGCGCATTGCCCGCCGCCAGTACAAATAGCAGCCCATTCCCAGTCGTCGAGGCAAACAGTATCTTAATGCTTTAGCCTGCACAGTTCCCATTTTCACCCTACAATAGAGTTGCACATCACACTCTAGCTGCAAACTTATATTGAGGGGAAATGATGAAACTTGACTCGCTGCAACTCAGCCGTGCACTCCAACTCCTGCTGCGTACCACGCCCATTCTGGTGATCCGTCTGGGGGCAGTCATCGCATTCTGGGTCGTCGCGCTCATCTATCTGGCAGTGGTCGGGGGTGTCGCCTGGCTGGTTGGACAGGCTATTGAAATTGTGGGGGTCATCCTGTTTATTATCGCCCTGACCGGCGTCATTCCACTTTATCAATTGGCCTATCGCTATGTCTTTTTCATGTTAAAAGCGGCCCACATTGCTGTCATCAGCGAACTGCTGACCAACGACAATGTCCCATCCGGCACGAACCAGCTGAGCTGGGGCAAGGAACGCGTCAAGGAACGCTTCGGCGAGGTCAACGTCATGTTCGTCGTGGATGAACTCGTCACCGGCGTGGTCAAGGCGTTTACCAACAGCGTCTATCGCTTCACCGCCTGGATCCCCGGCGACAGTGTCCGCACGCTGGTACAGGTCGTCAACCGCGTGATCCAGTTTGCTATGAATTACATCGACGAAGCCGTCATGTCGCGCAGCTTTACGCAGCAGGAAAAGAATGTGTGGGCCAATGCCCGCGACGGTGTCACATTGTACGCCATGGTCTGGAAGCCGCTGCTGATGAATGCAATCGCCCTCATGATTATCAGCTACATCCCCTTTGTCGTCGCGCTGATTCTGTTCTCGGCCCCGGTTGGTTTCCTGCTCGCGGCCATTTCGCCTCAACTGGCGGGCTGGGCGATCATCTTCACCCTCATCCTGTCCTATCTGATCAAAACCGCCGTGGGCGATTCGTTTGCGATGGCCGCCATGATTGCGGCATATCATCGCGAAACCGCCGGGCTGCAACCCAACCCGGAGATGACGGCCAAACTCGATCAGGTCAGCGACAAGTTTCAGGAACTGGCCCAGCGAGCTCAGGAACAGGTCGGGCGTTTTACCGAGCACAAAGACACACCAGCGCCAACCAAACCGGATGACGCACCCCCGCCCATCCAACCCGATGCTGACGCAACCACCTAACCAGACGAATCAAAGTCAAAACCTTTTGAGGTGGGCAAAAAGGATATAAACGGTACAATGAAGGTCGCCGTTTCTGCAACGAAGCGAATAGCGGCGACCCCAGTACCGCCTTGCGGGCACTGTATACGCCATTTATTGAAGGACAGCGGACATGCCGCCCACCGTTCACCTGCTCGAAAATGATTATTGGCAAATAGGCATCTTACCGGAAACCGGCGCTTCCGTCGCGTTTGGTCGCGTCCGGCAGGACGGCAAATGGCACGATGTTCTGCGCCCGACGGATACAGCCGATTACGACAATCCCAGCAAGTGCGCCAGCTTCGTCCTCATCCCCTGGTCGAACCGCATCCGCGATGCCAGATTTCGGTTTCGCGGTGTCGAGCATCAACTGAAGCCCAGCAGCGGGGATGGCACGGCCAGCCATGGCGACACCCGCCGCCGCATCTGGCAGGTGGAATCTGCGGGGCAGGAGCGCATCAGCCTGAGCTTCGACTCCACGGCCCATACCAGCATGAATTTCCCCTGGCAGTTCGCTGCGGCGGTGGTTTACGAGCTGGATGGCCCGGACTTCGAAATCACGCTTTCGCTCAAGAACATTGATACCGAAGCCTTCCCCGGTGGCATGGGGCATCACCCCTATTTTGTGCGCACAGATGATGTCCAGCTGGAGCTGCCGGTCGACTGGCAGTACGAGATGGTCAACAGCCTGCCAACCGGCGGCGCGGTGCCGCTGGACCCCGGGCTGGATTTTCGCACGCTGCGCCCGTTAAACGATGTAGCGACACTCGACCATCTGTTTCGGGGGCGGCAGGGTGACAAACCGGCCCGCATCGTTTACCCGGATCGCCAACTGGAAATCCAGATTGCCAGTGACCCCATCTTTGAACATCTGATTGCCTTTGCCCCGGAAGGCAAGCCATTTTTTGCGGTCGAACCGGTCACCAATGCCAATGATGGCTTCAACCTGTACGAGCAGGGAATCGCCGGAAACGGGGTTTTTGTGCTGGAACCCGGTGAAGAACAACGCGCATCCATTCACCTGCGCGTGGCACCTTAGGCTATCTGGTCAGGAGACGCTGCTGGACTGGTGTATGGACTGGCGCGCCTCACCAATGATGGTACGGGCTTCTTCGGGTGATTCAGCCACGCAGAAATACTGGTTGATCTGAGGATAGACTTTGCTGCCAACTTTATAGAGGTTGTGGACCAGGGGGCTGTTGGTCACCAGCACGTTCACGCCAATCTTCTCCGATTGGCGGTCTGCAATATTCTTGACGTGCAGCAGCGTATTGGGCGGCAGGCCGGAGCTGTAACGCAGGTCGACAATCACGTCGATCTGGTCGCCGCCGTCTTTTTCCATCGCGATCACCTGCCGGTCCACGATGTAAAAGTCATCCCATGTCCACTTGCCAGAAAACAGCATATAGACGATGGAATGGTCATCGTTATCCCAGAATGCTTCGATTCCACTCACAATCGCCTCCTTGTTCAAGTTGCCATCATTTTAGTACACATCGCCGGCAGATTGCCAAAAATTGTTATAACTTAATAGACTGCCCTTTATTCAAAGCATATAATAGAAACGTACGGACTTACCACAATACAGGCTAATCATGGCAAAAAAGCTTAACAGTATGCGCCTGCTGGAGCAGCACCAGGTACCCTACGAAGCGATCACCTACGGCGAACCAGACGCTTTTCACGATGCGCAGGAAGTCGCCGATATCATCGGGGTGCCCGTATCGATGGTTTACAAGACTCTGGTCGTTATGCCTGCCGACAATGGCAAACCGTGTCTGGCACTCATTGCCGCCGACCGTTCGCTCGACCTGAAACGGCTGGCCGCTGTCATGGGCGTGAAAAAAGCAGCGATGGCCTCGCACAAAGAGGCAGAGCAACAAACCGGCCTCAAAGTCGGGGGCATCAGCGCGCTGGCGCTCACTCACAAGAACTGGGCGGTCTACCTGGACCAACCCGCCGTTGAGGAAGAACATATTCTGGTCAGCGCCGGACAGCGGGGGATACAGCTGCGCGTGCCCACCACAGCGCTCATTCAGATCGTTAAAGCGAAAGTCGCCGACATCAGCACCGAATGATTACGAGGGCTTGCCATGCGTTTTCGTAAACCATCTCCAGAGCCTGACCTTGATCCTGCCTATAACACCCGCCGCACGGATGATTTGTACAGCACAACACCGGACGGTTATATCATCGCCCATGATGTCGCCTGCCAAAACGACTTTGTCGCGATGCACCGGTGTCCGGCATCCGGCGAACCTCTGCGGGTCGTGGCCCACATCAACCGTGCCTTTCAGGGGTTGAACGAAGTCGTCGCACTTTCGCCCGTGACCGGCGAACGCTTCAGCTTTATTTTTGACATCAGCAACGAGGTCTACCAGCAGTGGTGGGCGCAGCAGATGGGTGACCTGTACGAACGCCAGTATGACGGTCCGCCACGACGGGTTGATCGCCATCGTCGATAGGACCACCGCTGTTACTTCCACACCACAGGTTGTTTGGGTCTATCCGCAACAGAGAAGGCCTAGCGCGACAGGATGCGCGCCAGTTCGTAATAGTATTCGCTCATCTCGCGGGCTTTGGTCGTCACATCTTCCAGCGAAACCGTCTCGATCTTGCGCCCATTCATGCCGACCATCACCCCGGATTTACCATCGCGCAGCGCTTCAACCGCCCGCATCCCCAGCATAGAAGCCAAACGCCGGTCAAATGCCGACGGACTGCCGCCGCGCTGCATGTGCCCCAGAATTGACAGGCGAATTTCGAAGCCCACGTCTTTTCGTTTGGCCAGGAACGTCGCCAGATCGGTTGTAGAGTAGGCAGCCCCTTCGGCGATAACCGCCACCGCATGGGTTTTGCCACGCACATACGCGTCGATCAAGGCCTCGGCCACTTCGTCCATGCTGATCGTCTGTTCGGGGGTAATGACGATCTCAGCCCCGCCGAGGATACTCGCCATCAGCGCCAGATAGCCACAATTACGCCCCATCACCTCGATCAGAAAAGCCCGCTGGTGCGAGGTTGCCGTATCGCGAATACGGTCCAGCGCCTCGATGATGGTGTTCAGCGCCGTATCCACGCCGATACTCATGTCCGTGCCCCAGATATCGTTATCGATGCTGCCGGGCACACCCACCACCGGCAGGCCATGCTGGTGCAGCGTCAGCGCCCCGCGCAAGCTGCCATCGCCACCGATAACCACCAGGCCTTCGATACCCTGTTCGTTCAGGCGGCGCAGCGCCCGCCGCTGCCCCTGAAGCGTCTTGAATTCTTCGTTGCGCGCCGTTTGCAAAATTGTGCCACCACGCTGCAAAATACCACTGACTTCCCGGCTGGTCAGCAGTTCAAAATCACCGTTGAGACAGCCGCTGTAGGCCTGCCGAATCCCGTAGACTTCCATGCCATATTCCAAACCGGTGCGTACCACCGCGCGGATCGCTGCGTTCATTCCCGGAGCGTCCCCGCCGCTGGTCATCACGGCGATGCGTTTCATAGATTGCGATCTCCTGTGTCGTTCAGCCCGAAACGCAATGATTGTATCGGTTCCGGGGCTGATGACAAAGTCTATGCCTGCTGATCATAAACCTGAATATTCTGGCTGCCGACGATATTTTCCAGATTCTTAATCAGGTCTTCACAGACATCTGTCGTAATTTCAAAATCAAGTTGTACGGACTGCCCGGCTGTCTCCGTGACAATCGTGAACCGATCCTCGCCGGGGAACTTGATCAGCGTATTGTACACCCGCTGCAAGCGCCGCTGGTCACGCATATCATCACCCGTACGCTGCAAGAACACATACACCCAGCGCATCATCTCGGCTTTCGGCCCGCCGTTGATCACCTCCTGCAAATGCGGCGGCAGCGTATCAACAATCTGCGGGTCGATGGGGGCCATCATTTCCGGTTCGGGTTCGGGCTGTTCAACGGTTTCTGCGGGGCCGGGTGCCGCTGGCGGCTGCGATGGTGGCGACGGTTGAGGCGGTGCCGCAGCCACCGGTTCATCATCATAACTGCCATTGGCTTCATAGGCTTCCGACGGCAGGTCGTCATCGTCATCCGACCATACGGCCCATTCCGGCGTCTGGTAGTCCGCGTGGCCGTTGCCATTTTCATAATCGCCGTTCATATCGGCCAGTTGCACAGTAAAGTTCTGCGAGACTTCGTCCGCGATAATCTGCGGGTCGCCGCGCGACGTATCGAACTTGCCCTTCACGCGAATAATTTCACCTTCGTTGACGATCTCCTGGCACTTGAGCCAGGTACGCGGAAAGATCACCACGTCTATGGTCCCGGCGGACTCGCGCCAGTCTTCCAGATGTACCACACACATGACGTCATTGTTCTTGGTGACGATCTTGCGCATGGTGACAACTTCACCCGCCACCGCCACCTGCTTGTCATGCAGGCCAAATTCGCTCTCTTTCAGCTCGCGGATATTGCGCGTGTTGATATTTTGCAGGGCCGCACGGTATTTGTCTGCCGGACGCCCGGTTACGTACAGGCCCAGCAGTTCCTTCTCCCAATCCAGCCGTTCCCGATCCGGGAATTCCTCGATATATTGCAGACCGCTGAACAGATCATCCGCCGCGCCAGGATCATCACCAAACATGTTCATCTGGCCGATTTCCTGCTCCCGGTGATAACTGGCGCTAAAGCTCATCATCCGTTCCAGCGCACCCAGCACCTGCGCCCGGCTGCCAAACGCCTCCATCGCGCCGACTTTGGTCAGGCTCTCTAGTGTGCGCTTGCCCACCGCCCGCAAATCCACCCGCTTGCAGAAATCTTCGAGGTTTGTGAATGCCCCACCATCCTGACGTGCGTCAATAATCGGTTGCAGCGCGTTCACCCCGGCGTTCTTGACCGCCGCCATCCCGAAACGAATGGCGCGGCGGCCATCTTCCTGCTTCTGAATGTCGAAATCGAGCATACTGGCGTTGACATCCGGCGGCAGAATGGGGATGTTCAGACGGCGGCATTCTTCCATGAACGTCGCCACCTTGGTCGAATCATCGCGGTGGACCGTCAGCAGCGCCGTCATGTATTCCGCCGGGAAGTGGCACTTCAGGTACGCCGTCTGCACCGTGATAACGGCATAGTCCGCCGCGTGCGATTTGTTAAAGCCGTAATTGGCGAAAAACTCGATGTCGTCGAAGATCTTCTCGGCGGCTTCGGCATCGACGCCATTCTGCGGGCCGCGTTCGAGAAAGATGGACTTGTGCGTGAGCAGGTCCTTCTCTTTTTTCTTGGATACCGCCCGGCGCATCAGATCGGCTTCGCCCAGTTCATAGCCAAACAACTCACTGGCGACCTGCTGAATCTGCTCCTGATAGACCAGAATCCCGTAGGTTTCCTGGAGGATTGATTCCAGCTTCGGGTGCCGGTATTCGGTTTCTTCCTCCCCGTGCAGCCGTTTGTTATAGGTGGGGATAAAGTCCATCGGGCCGGGGCGATACAACGAGATGCCCGCGATGATATTCTCGAATCGCTTGGGGCGCATCCCGCGCAGCATCTGCTGCATGCCGCCACTTTCCACCTGGAACACACCGACCGTTTCGCCGCGCCCCATCATCTCGAAGGCTTCATTGAGCATGCGCAGCGCGTCCGGGTCGTGCTCCACCATTTCATGCCGGTACGGGATGGTGCTCATGTTGAACTTGATGCCATGATAGCGCTCGATCAGGTCGCAGGCCTTGCGCAGAATCGTCAGCGTAGACAACCCCAGAAAGTCGACTTTGAGCAGGCCAATGGATTCGCAGGTTTCCATCGGGAACTGCGTCACCGCCCGGATCGAACTGTTGTCGTTGCCGCTGGTCAGCCGGTGCAGCGGGATATATTCCACCAGCGGTTTATCACCCACGATCACCCCGGCGGCGTGCGTCGACGCGTGGCGGTTAACCCCCTGCAACTCCTTGGCCGTCTCGATAATCTGATGGACTTCCGGGCTGCTGTTGTACAGATCGTGCAGTTCCGGGTTGGCCTCGACATACGTCATCAGCGGCTTGGGCTTCGGCTCCTGCGGGATCAGCTTGGCCGCCTGATTGACCAGTTCCAGCGGCACATCCAGCGCCCGGCCCACATCCCGCACCGCCGCCTTCGGCCCCATCGTCCCAAACGTGATAATGGCGGCGACTTTATCTTCGCCATACTTCCTGGCGGTGTAGTCGATCATCTCCGCCCGGCGGTCATCCGGGTAATCGAGGTCGATATCCGGCATGCTGACACGGCCCGGATTCAGGAAACGCTCGAAAATCAGGCTGTTCTGAATCGGGTCGATATTGGTGATGCCCAGACTGTAGGCCGCCAGACTGCCCGCACCGGAACCACGTACATTCCACCAGATATCCGCCTCACGCGCGAACTCGCACAGGTCCCACACAATCAGGAAGTACGTATCGAACCCCATGTCATGGATGATGTGCAACTCATGATTCAGCCGGTCGCGCAGCACCTTGTCTTGCAGCGCATTGTCGCCAAAGCGCCAGCGCAGCCCCTTCTCGCACAGGTAGCGCAGGTAACTATCGGCGGTGTGACCATCCGGCACTGGGAAAACCGGCAGATGATAGCCCTTCGAGTCGAGGTTGACTTCGCACATCTCGGCAATCAGGCGAGTGTTCTTCAGCGGCTCGCCGTTCTGAATATTGCCAAAATAACGCCACATATCCGCCTGAGAGGTCAGGTGGTAGCTGGGGTCGGACATGCGCATCCGGCTGGAATCTTTTTTGAGCGCGCTCGTCTGAATACACAGCAGCGTATCGTGCGGGTCATAATCGGTGTCCAGCACGTAATGCACATCATTGGTGGCGACAAACGGCGTGTCGGCATATTCCCGGTTTTCGACCAGCCACTTGTTCACCACTTCCAGTTCGGGAATATCGTGCTGCTGCAATTCAAGGAAAAAATTGTCCTTGCCAAACACATCCCGGTACCAGCCGATCAGTTCGCGTGCCTGATCGTCCTGCCCGGCCATAATCATGCTGGGAATCTGCGCCGCGAGACAGCCGCTGGTGGCAATGAGTCCCTCCGCATGGGCGGCCAGAAATTCCCGATCAATGCGCGGGTTGTAATAAAAGCCGTCCAGCTGGGCCGCACTGGCGATCTTGAGCAGATTCTGATAGCCGGTCTGGTTCTTTGCCAGCAGCAGCATATGAAACGCGCGGCGGTCCACGTTCGAATCGCGGTCCTGCATCGAGCGCGGCGCCAGATATGACTCCACACCGATAATCGGCTTGATTCCGGCGGTGGTACAGGCGCGGTAAAAGTCAATGACGCCAAACATCGTGCCATGATCGGTGATCGCCAGCGAATCCATGCCGAGGTCTTTGGCGCGGTTGACCAGCTTGTCAATACGGCTGAGGCCATCCAGCAGCGAATATTCTGTATGGACGTGAAGATGCACAAAATCTTGTGGCGACATAGGGCTTCGTTTTGGTTGTGGAACAGATAAGCTGATTATACCACTCACACCCGCCGCGTGAACGGGTTTCTCATGCTTGATCAACGCTTTGGACGTGGTCTCGCTGGATGCTTAATTTTCCCCACAATGTTTCAATATTGTAAACAATACAAACCTTCGGTTGTTCCATACGTAGTAAGAAGTAGCGATCAAACAATCCGAATGGCGTCATGATGCGAACCGCACGGTCTCTGCTCCCTGTCATTTTCATGCTGCTGATCCACTGTTATATCCGCACGAACGACATTACGCTGTTCGAACCTTATGTTGATGAAGGCTATCATATCGAACGCGGGGCACGGGTCTGGAATTTCGATGTGCATCCGGGCCAGTTCGCGCATGGCAAGGTGCTGGTGTACTTCTGGCTTGGCCTGTTCGACGGCCCACCCTCGACCAACCTGGCCGCGGCACGGCTGGCAATTGCGCTGATCTCAACGATCACAGCTGCAACTATATACATTCTGGGCCGCACGCTCCGCAATCACCTCGCCGGTCTGATCGCGCTGTTCATTTACGCCTTTGTGCCGTTCGCGTTCTTCTTCGAGCGTATGGCCCTGGCGGACCCCTTCGCCGCCATGTTTGCCATTCTGGTGGTCTGGCGCAGCCTCATCTTTGCGAACCACCCCACCACCCGGCAGGGGATCATCATCGGCTTGCTGCTGGGTCTGGCGACGCTGGCAAAACTGACCGTTGTCACCCTGCCATTGATCACGCTGGCAGCGGTGGCGCTCACGTACGACTGGCAACTGGGCATGAGGGGTGCCGTTCGCACGTATCTGTGGGGACTGGGTGTGGCAGCGGCGGTCGTGGTGTTGATGTGGCTGCCCATGCTGATCCCTGCCTACTTTGCCCATATCCAGGGCGACCCCTTTATTCTGGTGAATGACTTCAATATCCAGCGGACCGATTCATTTGCTCCACCGAATGCCCTCGTTTATGTGGCCAATATCCTGCCTTCCATTGCCGAATTCACATCGGTGGCGCTGCTTTTACTGGCAGCGCTGGCGTTCATCATCGGCCTCATTCGTCAACAGTGGCAAGCACTGTTTCTGGGTATCTGGATCGTTTCCATTTCGATACCGGTCGTCGCGCTGGCGCGGGTTATCACCATCCGTTATTTGATGCCAGTCACCGCACCGCTGGTGCTGATCATCGCCTTTGCCCTGGAACAGATCTGGTGGCGGGCACGCCTGCGCCCGCTGGCCGCCGGTGCCGCCATGCTATGGCTGGTGAGTTACGCGATTCCCTTCAGAGCTTCAGACCCCATGCAACTTACCCTGACTGGCAGCAATCAGTTCGATTTCCAGAGCGGTTTCTTCACTGCCGACGAAGCTGTCCATGAAACAGCCACCATTTTGAGCAGCATCAACGAACCGGGGATAGTTTATGCCACTCGCGAAGCCTGCCACCTGCTGTATTTTTACAGCGATCCCTTCACGCTGCGCTGCCTCGATGATGACCCGATCCCGACCTTTGGCCAGACCATGCTGGATGAGCTGCGGCCCGGCCAGCCTGCCTATCTGGTCATCAGTAATTACTATGGCCCCTTCCATTACGGGCTGGACTGGTTAAATAGTGAGGAAATCGTGCTGGAGCATGCACCGCAATTCCAGGGGGTGGGCTATGAATTCCGGCTGTGGAAAATCTGGTTAGCGGACCAGCAGGATGAAACCGAGCCTGTCACAGACTCATCATAACGATTAACATTACTAACTGACAAAATATCAAGCAGCGGCAAAAGCAGAATCGGATTACACTGGAATCATGCCTGAATTACCCGAAGTAGAAACGGTGGTGCGCGGTTTGCGCACGCCACTGATCGGACGCACTGTACAGAGTATGTGGTATGACTGGGGCCGGACCATTCACAGCCCGGACCCGCAGGAGTTTGCTGCGCGCATCGCCGGGCAGACCTTCCGCGCCATCAACCGCCGGGCCAAATATATTCTGTGCGAGATGGACAGCGACATCCTCGTTATTCATTTGAAGATGACCGGACGGCTGTATGTGACGCCGGATGATGCGGTGCACGACGTGGATAAATGGGTGCATTTCTGCCTGCAACTGGATAATGGGCATCAGCTTCGTTTTTCGGATTCGCGCAAGTTCGGCAAGGTGTACCTGACGGACGACATCAGCCGCATTACCGGCGGGCTTGGCCCAGAGCCGCTGTCGGATGACTTCACGCCGGCTGTGTTACGCGCACGGTTGCAAGGCCGCCAGCGGGCGATTAAGGCGCTGCTGCTCGAACAGGGTTTTATCGCGGGGATGGGGAACATCTACGCCGATGAAGCACTCCACCGTGCCGGTATTCACCCGCTACAGCCCGCAAACTCCCTCAGCGATACCCAGATCGACCAGCTTTACGCGACGATTCGCGCCGCCTTGCAAGCCGGTATTGACTACGAAGGTGCCAGCATTAGCTGGTATCGCAAGCCGGATGGCACCGCCGGCGAATCGCAAAAACACTTTTTCGTTTATGGCCGGGAAGGGCAGTCGTGCAGCACCTGCGGACACCCCATCGAGAAGATCCGCGTGGCACAGCGCGGCACCCACTATTGCCCGGTCTGCCAGCCCCGTTCGTTGGAATAGTTACGGGTAGTACGTCTATGGATTGGTTTCACATTTTTGTTCTTGCACAGGCTCAACCCGGCATTTCGGATTTCGCGCGTCAGATACCAGTCGGGTTGATCGCCATGTTCTGTGGCAGCGGTCTGGCGCTGGTCGGGCTTACCTTCCTGATTGTGCGCGCGCGGGCCGCACGGTCGCAGCAAGCTCAACAGGCACAGCCCACCCACTATACCGTTCCACCACCCATCAATTCAACTAATATGAGCGATCTGCCCGACCTGGATGCGCTCGTGAGTACACCGCCCCCCGCCACCAAAGCTGCGCCGCCACCACCGGCACCAGCACCATCGATGCCAGCCGCCCGCACCAGCCGCAACGAAACGTACAGCGTTCGGCCAGCCGATGGCGACCCAACCCAGGCGGTCGAAGTCGTCACCATCCTGCGCGATGTGGTCGATGGCTCGCTGCTCATCCAGATGGGCGACAAAACCTATCGCGACCCGAATAACGATGCCACCTTCAAGAACAGCTTTGTCAAAATCATGCGCGAACTCGGCCCGGTTGTGCGGCAGGAAGCCCGCCCGCCACAGGCACCGCCGCCCGCTGCTACCACCCCACCGGTCGCGGATTCGGGTTCCCTGCGCGACTTGCTGGTGACCGAAGACGAGGAAGACGACGCAGAAACGCCCTCCATTTCCATCACCGCCGCCCCACCGCCACCCACGGTCGACGGCCAGATGCCGGGCGATTTACCGCGTTTCAGCCTCGATGAAGAACCTCAGGTCGTCAAGAAACGCGGCGGTCTGCTGGGGCGCACCAAGAAGGAATACGCGCCGGTGCCAGAGCTGGACCTCGCATCCGCTATTGAAGCCTATTTGCAGCACAAGCTGCGCCACAGCGACCAGTTTCACCAGCGCAGTATTCACATTCACCCGTCGCCCGATGGTGCAGTCGCTATCGAAGTTGACGGCGTATTTTTTGAGAGTGTGGGCGACGTAAACGAACCAGATGTACGCGCTTTTCTGGCGGCGACGATCCAAGAATGGCAGGAGCGCAACAAACGCTAGCCAACTGCACAAGGGTCAACTGACCCATTTTGGCTTCAATCACATGCCTGATGTGCCCGGAACGAACTAAATCTATCGTGAGGGCATCGTTACAGCCTCAAAGGAGGGCTGCAATGCAATTCAGACATGGAGCACTTGTCTTTAGTCTTGATGATCGTGAAGTTGGCCGTATCGAACGGGTCGTCCTGGACCCCTTAACCAAGCGGGTCACACATGTGGTCATTCGGCAGGGGCTGCTGCTGCCGGAAGACAAAGTTATCCCCATGTCCATGTTCCAGGTCACAGAACCGGATCGTGCTGTCCTCTATATCGCCAGTGAGGACCTGCATAATTTGCCACAGTTCGAGGAAGAAGAGTTTGTGCCGGTGGAGTATGTCGGTGATGGGGACGGTACATCCGACCTCGCCACGTCGCTCTACTGGTATCCGTCGGTGGATATGCCCTACGGGGCCGGGCCGGATGTCAGCCTGGCCGACGAACTCGCTGTGCCGGAACGCCGTTATGTCCGCAGCACGCGGCAGAATATCCCCGAAGACACCATCGCCCTGCGCGAAGGCGCCCGTGTCGTCAGCCTCGATGGACGGCACATCGGCAACGTGGAACGCATCGTTGTCGACCCCGCGACCGAATACGCCACGCATATGCTGATTTCGCAGGGACTGCTGCTCAAAACACGTAAGCTGGTGCCCGTCACCTGGCTGAAGATTGCCGGGGAGGACGAAGTTCATCTGGTCATGGGTACAGAAACCATCCAGGGACTGCCACCCTACCGCGACCCCGAACCCGTCGTCTAACCCATCAGCAACGCAAATCGCAGAGACACCTCGTTCTGCGATTTTTTATTGCCTGTTAAACGGGCTCCATATCCAGCGGCTGAATGATCGGGCGCTCATTCTCATCCAGGGTCAGCTTCCCGGCACGCCGGTAAGGGTCATGCGGAAAGAACACCACCGCGTCATTTTCCAACACCCACTGCTGCCAATGCCGTTTGGTTTCCAGTGTGATCAATGGCTCAACGTCGTAAGCCGTCATCCAGCCCAGCCGCTCGAAATGGACGGCATACGTGGCCATGTCACAAAGCTGCACCCCGACCTGACCACCGCTTTCAAACACCACGCTCATATGGCCCGGCGTATGCCCCGGAGTCACCACACCGCGCACACCCGGTGCCAGTTCGGTATCGCCATCCAGCAGGCGCATCTGACCCGAATCCACTAATGGCTGAAAATTTTCGGCCAGATAGGTGGCGCGGGTGCGTTCATTCGGATGGCTGGCATCTTCGTATTCACGCCGCTGCACCACATATTCCGCATGAGGGAAAACCGGCACCACCTGCCCGGCTTCATCGTAGCGCGTGTTGCCCGACACATGATCGGCATGCAAATGCGTGTCAATCACCAGATGAATGTCTTCCGGTGTCAGGCCCAGCCGTGCCAGCCCGTCGCTCAGGTCGCCATCCGGTCGGCTCAGGCGCAGAATCGCCTGCTGCTTCTCCGGCATCTTGTGACCATAGCCCGTATCGACCAGGATATTTCTGCCACCCGTCTGCACCAGCAGCACATTGCTCGACATTTTGACCAGATGATCCTCGGTCGCTGGGAAGTAACGCGACCACAGGGCACGCGGCACCAGCCCAAACGGGCCACCGGGGTCTACCCAGTAATCGCTGTCGTTAATCAGATGAATGGTGATGTTGCCAATTTTTACCAACGTCTATCCTCGCTCCGCCAGCAGCCAGCTCCAATAGCGCCAGGCTACAAACGCCCCCAGCGTCACGCCCAACGCCATCAAGGTGACCTCACCTACCGACGCTTCCGCTTGTCCGGCAGGCGTCACAAGCCGCCATAGGGTGCTGGCCCCTACCAGCAGAGCCGCCACATAGAAGCCAACATAATAAGGCCGGGTACGCGTCACGCGGCCCAGCCGGTTGCTCAGCAGCCCCAGCACCACAAACATGACGCAAATGGACACCGGGCCGAGCAGCGCAACCACCGCTGTCATCGACTGCGCCCCGCCGTCATCAGATGATACAGGCGCAGGCTGAGGATGATGAGAAGCAGCCCGGCAGCCGCTGTCAGCACATCGCCGAGTGGGTCACCGGCGACACGATCAATGCTGGCATAACGAACCGAACCGGCCCCGAACAAAACCAGCGGTACCAGGTACAGCCGGTAATGGGTCGGGTCACCGGAGAAGTTCTGATAATAGCGGGCAATGAGCAGCAAGATAGCGATAACCACCGCAAGTGGGAACCAAACATACAGCAGCAGAATCTGGCTTGGGGTGATGGCCGTCACAGCGGCGTCTCAACGCATCGCGCGGATCACTTGATAAATCGCTTTGACACGAAACTGCCGGTCGTTGCACGCCAGCAGAAAATTATCCACCTGCCCCTGCACGTCCGGATCATTCGACATCGCATAGATACGCGCACCGGGCACATCATTGACCCGGACAACACCCGCTTCCACTAACCCGTCCAGGTCCTGCTCAACCATCGACGCATCCCGCCCAATATAGCGGGCAATGTTCTCTGGTGTATCAGCGGCATGGGGATTATCGTGAAAGAAACGAAGCAGATCCCATTTGATGAACGAATTTACCGTTGTCTGCAAGAATTGCAGCAGAGTCGGCTCCATATCGTCCATCAACTGCGAAGACATATCAACCTGAGTCATTTCTGTTTCCTGGCAGGCTTAACATTTGCGATTATATCGTAGTGCTTCATCCAGCAAGCGGCCAGACGGCTCACATTATAAACGTTTCCGGCACAAAGGCCAAACACATATATAACCCTCGACTTAGACTATGCCTTCGCAGTCAACGGCAATCGATCAATCGGCACCCATGCGTTCGCGGCGTTCGCGCTGATCCTGCTTCATATGACACTGCTTATATTTCTTGCCGCTGCCACACCAACAGGGGTCATTGCGTCCGAGTTTCTCTTTCGAGGACTTGCGCACGGTCTCCGGTTTGCTGGTAGCCGTCGCGCCATCGTTGACGCTCGGTCGGATCGCCTGATAGTTGCGACGAACCGGCTGCTGCTGGGCCGACTGGACACGAACGTTCAACAAATCGTAGGCCGCTTTTACGCGAATCTGGCTTTGCATGTCTTCCCACATCCCGAAAGCTGCCCGCTGATATTCCACCAGTGGGTCACGCTGGGCAATGGCCATCAGGCCGATCCCCTCGCGCAGCATATCCAGGTCAGTGAGGTGTCGGCGCCAGAATGCATCCATCGTGTTCAGCATGACCAGTCGTTCGGCCCGGTGCATCAGGTCCTCGCCGAGTTCTTCTGTCTTGGCATCATAGGCTTCGACGGTGGCTTCGACCAGCGAATTTTCCAGTTCATCCAGCGACTGCTCTTCCATCGTCTCCGGGTCGATATGTTCCGGCACTGGGAAGACGGTGAACAACTGGCGATAGAGCGCCTCCAGGTCCCAGGTATCCGGGTCATCCGCATCCCCGACAAACTGGTCTACCGTATCGACAACCCCTTCTTCCAGGATCTTCAGATACTGTTCGCGCATATCCTCCGCAGCCAGCACTTCACGCCGCTGCCGGTACAGGAATTCACGCTGCTTGTTGACGACATCGTCGTAGTCGAGCACACGTTTACGAATATCAAAGTTATGGCCTTCAACGCGGACCTGGGCCTGAGCAATCGAGCGTGTAATGATGTTATGCTCAATCGGCTCATCTTCGGGGATATTCGCCCACGACATAAACTGCTTGACGCGATCCGCCTGAAAACGACGCATCAGTTCGTCTTCGAGGCTGAGGAAGAACCGAGACTCGCCGGGGTCACCCTGACGGCCAGACCGACCACGAAGCTGATTATCAATACGTCGTGCTTCATGCCGTTCCGTACCAATCACGCACAGGCCGCCCGCCGCAATCACTTTTTTGCGGTCTTCGGCGCATTCGGCTTCCGCTTCGGCCAATGCAGCTTCCCACTGCTCGTCCGTTGCCTGTGTGATCTCGATGCCCTGCTTACGCAGTCTGTCACGCGCCAGACCTTCAGGGTTACCACCCAGCAGAATATCGACACCACGCCCGGCCATATTCGTCGCAATTGTGACAGCGCCCGGTCGGCCAGCCTGCGCGATGATCGAGGCTTCGCGTTCATGGTTCTTCGCGTTAAGCACTTCGTGTTCCACACCGGCCTTCGACAGCAGCTTACCCAGTCGCTCGGACGTTTCGACCGCGACCGTACCCACCAGCACCGGCTGGTTATGTTCCTGCCGTTCCTTAATCTCGTTGACCACCGCACGGAATTTGGCCGCCTCTGTGGTATAGATCAGGTCTTCCTTATCGTCGCGCACAATCGGCAGATTGGTGGGAATGGCCACCACTTCGAGATCATAAATCTTCTCGAATTCCTCCGCTTCGGTCAGCGCCGTACCCGTCATACCGGCCAGTTTCTTGTACATGCGGAAGAAATTCTGGAAGGTGATCGTCGCCATCGTCATATTTTCGCGGCGAATTTCGACCCCTTCTTTCGCTTCGATAGCCTGATGCAGACCCTCGGAGAAACGCCGTCCGTGCATCAGACGCCCCGTGAATTCATCCACGATGACGACCTGCCCCTGCTCGACAATGTATTCCTTATCGCGGTGATAGAGCGTGTACGCCCGCAGTGAATTATCCAGATAGGGAATCATCTCGGCGTTGTCCGGGTGGAAAAGCTGGTCGATATTCAAGATTTTTTCAATCTTCTCGACACCCGCCTCAGTCAGGAAAGCAACCCGGTCTTTGATGTCGACAACAAAATCACCATCCGGTTCTTCTTCATCGACGCTGTCCTGGCTGCTCGGTTTGAGCCGGCGCACCACATCGGCAAAGACTTTGTAATAATGCGAAGGCGGGTCCGACGGGCCAGAAATAATCAGCGGGGTACGCGCCTCGTCGATCAGGATGTTATCGACCTCATCGACAATGGCATAGAACATCTCGCGCTGCGAAATCTGCTTCGAATCCATGACCATATTGTCGCGCAGATAATCGAAGCCGAATTCGTTATTTGTCCCGTACAGAATGTCAGCCTGATACGCTTCGCGCCGGGTGATGGGCCGCAGGTTCTGAAAACGCTCATCATCGGAGTCGTAGTCCGGGTCATAGAGGAAAGAACCGGCATCGGGGTTACCCGCCGCGTTCTGAATCACCGCCGCAGACAGGCCCAACATATGATAGATCGGCCCCATCTGCTGCAACCCATATTTACTCAGGTAATCGTTCGGCGTTACCAGATGTGCCCCGCGCCCCAACAACCCGTTGAGGTACAGCGGCAAGGTAGCCACCAGGGTCTTACCTTCACCCGTTTTCATTTCGGCAATTTTGCCTTCGTGCAGCACGATACCACCGATCAACTGCACGTCATAATGGCGCAGGCCAATGGTGCGCACCGATGCCTCCCGCACCAGCGCAAAAGCCTCGTGCAGCACTTCATCCGTTTTTGCACCGCCATCAAGCTTTACGCGCAGTTCGTCGGATTTCTTGCGCAGGTCCGTATCCGACATGGCCTGCATTGCTGATTCCAGGGCGTTGATCTTTTCAACCTCGTCCCGGTACTTCGAAAGCGCCCGCTCAACCGGGTCGCCCAGAACAGCTTTGACTACTTTCTTAAACATATCGCCTCGTCGCAGTGAGTTTTCACTAACGGGGTGATTATATCATAGTCAAATTTGCGACTCGTTAGAATTTTATGCAGGATGCAACAGTAACTTGCGCTGCAACACAACAGCGGTCCAGGCAAAGGGGCACATCAACGACTTATACGGGCGGCCCTGCCTCAACCCGTCGCAGCAGCGCATCCGGCCTGGCCCGCATTTCATGAATACTTTCCAGCCACCAGCTTACGCCGACCTGCGCAAAACGCTCCGCCAGCGCACGGTCACCGGGTTCTGACTGAGCGATAATCGCCACATCAAAAGGAGCGTCAGGGTCAGGCCGCATCGCCCGAATCCGCGCAATGTCATCCGCCAGTTGTTGCGGTGTGCGGGTAATCTGGCCATCCGGTCCGCTGATGCCAATAATCCAGCCATCCCAGCGGGCAGCACGACGCATCGCCGGTTTGCTCTCGCCACCAATCCAGATCGGGATACGCGGTTGCTGAACGGGTCGTGGTTGAAAGGAGACGTTTTCAAGCCGGTAATGATCGCCATGATGCGTCACCGGCGCACCAGCCCAGAGTCGGGCCATCACATCAAGCCCTTCGTCCAGCATCGCCGCAACCTGCTTTGGCTCAAAGGGTTGACCGAACGCCGTATACTCCGCCGCCACACCACCCAGGCCAGCCCCAAATATCACCTGCCCCTTACTCAGCAAATCCAGCGAAACCAGTTGCTGCGCCAGCACCTGGGGTCTGCGCCGTGCGACCGGTGTTACCGCCGGGCCAATGATCAGCTTTTCGGTGGTGGCCGCCACTGCTGACAGCGTCACCCAGAGGTCCGCCGATGCAGCGCCCCAGATAAAAGCCAGATGATCCCAGATGAAAAAGCCGTCCCAGCCACTGGCTTCGGCAGCCTGTGCCAGTTCAACAGCATGTTTCGGGTCTGCAAAATGCCCGGCGTTAATCACATCAATACCAAACTTCATCTGACCGCCTCCCCATGACCTCGACAGTCCCAGTATAAGCGGCATGTCTGACACAATTTGTCAGTATTTTCAGATGAGTTTGATACGCTTTGAACTTCGCATTATTGAAGCGAACAGAGAACTAACTAATGGAGCTGATGTTTTTCCGTATCCGATGCCTGACGTCGCCGCATCAGATAATTGATGGCAATCGGGATGAGTGAGAGTGCCCCTAGGATTGGGTAAAGCACCAACACCAGACTGCGATCTTCGACCAGGCTGGTGCCCGCAGCTACGAACAAACCGGTCGGGATCAGGCCGATAAACGTCGAAACCAGCACATACTGCACCAGCGTGATGGACCTCGCAAAACCGGCGGCATAGCTGACAAAGTCGTATATCGCCGCCAGAAACAGACGGGCATAGGCCAGCGCCTTCCACCCGCCGAGCTGTCCGGCAAAGTTATCAATCCGATTCAGGCCAGCCTCGCCCACAAAACGACGGACAATCGGGCGACCGAGATAGCGCGCCATCAGAAAACTGATGCTGCCACCCAGCACCTCGCCAATCATGGTATAGGCCAGCCCCGGCACAAAACCGAACAAAATGCCGGATGACAGTTGAATCGGGCCACTGGTCAACGGCGCAAATACGTAGGTGGCGGTTTTGAGGGCAATATAGATCAGTGGCGCCAGCGGACCCGCATCTTCAATCGTCTGCTGAATCCGTTCAATCCCGATACGTTCGATCAGTACCAGAATGCCTATAGTCAGAGCAAGAAAGGTGACGGCCCCAATGATCAGGGTACGGGGAGAAAAGTCGGAGGAATCTGGTTGCATAGCTGTGTCATCATCCTGTTCAACCAACAAGGCGACTCATCTGAGCCGCCCTGTTATGTTCAACACCAACGTGCCACAGCGGTTACTCGTCGAACAACTCGCCCACGCTGCGTCCGGCGTGCGCCCGCAAAATCACTTCGGCCAGCAGCGGCGCAACTGAGAGCACCGTCATATTCGGCAGCCGCTTTTCGTCCGGCACGGGCAGCGTGTTGGTACAGATAATCTCTTTCAGGTCGAGCGAACCCAACCGTTCGTACCCGACATCCGACATCAGCGGGTGGACAAACGCAAAATACACATCACGCGCACCATACTCCCGTACCGCCTCGACCGCATTCAGCGAGCTGCCCGCAGTGAGCACTTCGTCGTCCACCAGCAGCACATTCTTGTCGCGCACGTCGCCAATAATGGACAGCATCTCCGGGCGTTCCTTGTTATCGACACGGCGCTTTTCGATAATCGCATGTGGTGCGCCCAGCTTCTCTGCCCAGTTGCGACCCTTCTTGGCAAACCCCAGGTCTGCCGAAACCACCACCAGGTCTTCGATCTGCTTTTCCAGCACATAATCGCTGAGCAGATGGAAAGACGTCAACGCGTCGCCAGGGATATTAAAAAAGCCCTGAATTTGGCCGGCGTGCAGGTCAATCGTCATGTAGCGGTCTGCCCCGGCGACCTCAATCATGTTCGCTACCAGCCGGGCAGCGATGCCGACGCGCGGCTGATCCTTTTTATCGGACCGGCTGTAGGACAGATAGGGAATAACCACATTAATCCGTGCTGCCGAATCCCGCTTGAGCGTGTCAATCATGATCAACATTTCCATCAGATTGTCATGCAGCGGCGGCCCCATTGTTTGCAGCAGGTAAACATCCTGCCCGCGAACGCTTTCGTTCAGACGGATGAAGATGTTCTCGTTGGAAAATACCGTACGTGAATATTTGCCTGTATTGATATTGAGATAATCGGCGATTTCCCGCCCCAAGTCGTGCGATGCCGAACCGCAAAAAAGCGAAATATTGCCGAATGGCCCCATCCGTTCTGTCAGTAATATATGCGACCCCGGCCTGCGAACGTATTTCGTACCCGGTATTTTCTCTGCCTTCACCATCGTCATTGTCCCTGTTTGTCCTCCCCTGCCCGAATTCTAAACCCACAGTTCCGGCACTTCAAGTTACTCAACCAATCCAGGCCATTATAACAAAAACACAGGACTCCCCCACGATAAAAACTTGATTCAAACCATAACGCTAACCAGGCCAATAGTGCTGTACAATAGCCTGTGATAGAATATGATTTCAAATGGTCATCATGAGATGAAATTCATGGTCTCGAGTTCCAGCCCAGGCAAGATTAACCGCTTCTGGATTGGAGTTACCGCCCTGATCGGGCTGATTAGCGCGGTGCTGCTGATCATGTATCTCGTGCTGGCCCTTAACTGGCGCAAGGACCCCTTCATTGGCGCCATGTTTACGCCGCTGCTGGTCGTGGATGGTTCGCAGTCCCTTGGCCCAGAAACATGGCCTGGCCTCGACAATGGTTTGCAGCGGATGGATCGTATTGTCGCCATCAACGACGACATCCTCTATGATCCGGCAGACCCCGCCGACAGCATGAATTATGATGCGGTTCACGACCGTTACTTCGCGGCCATGCGCAAGCTGGCACCCGGCGATGAAGTCACCGTCCAGTTCGAACGCCCCGACACAACCGACGCGATGCCTTGTGCGCCCGGCACGCTGGCTAACTGCCAGATCAGCTATACGCTGGGCGAACTACCCATCATTGATCTGATCGGTTTTTTCATTGTCCCCTTTATCAGTGCGCTGGGGACATGGCTGGTCGGCGCGGCGGTGCTGCTGCTGCGGCCACGACAACCAGCAGCGCGGGTGATCAGTACGCTGGCGTTCGCGCTGGCCGTGCTGATGGGCGGCCTGTTCGACATCGACACGACTCACCAGCTTATTCCCTTCTGGCTGGTTGCCAATGTGCTGGTCGCCGGGTCGCTCGTGACGTTTAGCCTGATCTTCCCGGTTCGATCCGACCTGTTATATCGCTGGCGAGGGCTGATTTTGGCGCCCTATGTGGTGTGCCTGCTGCTGGTACCGCTGTTTCTGTGGTTCCATGCCAACCCACCCACGCCCGGTTTTCAGGTCAATATTCCGCCGTTCCTGCTCGTGGTCATCGGCATCATTGCACTCATCGCATCGATGCTCAATCACCGGCGCTACGCCACATCTGCGGTTGTGCGCGACCAGAGCAACACCATCCTGATCGGTATCTTCCTGACCAGCGTGCCGGTTGTGATCTGGCTGATTAATATCCTGTCGCAAACTTTTTACAGCACTACCGCTGTCCCATTCAACACCTCGGCGGCGACGCCGTTCATCCTGATTGCCCCGTTGAGCATGGCCTACGCCGTGCTGCAATATCGCTTTTTCGATACGGACCGCATCATCAGCCAGGGCATTACCTACTTTGTGATGCTGGTCGCATTGGTCTGCGGTTACGCGCTGCTGGTGTTCAGCGCCAGCCTGATCCTTACTCAAACTGGTATTTCGGCCAACAACCCGCTGCTGGTTGGCGTCACCATCTTTGTGATCGCCCTGCTGTTTCTGCCGGTCCGCACCTTTCTACAACGCCAGATTGACCGGTTGTACTTCCGCCAGCGATACAATTTTCAGGAATATGTCGAGCTGTTCACGCATCGCATCGCCCACCTGCGCACCATGAAACAGGTTGTAGGCGAATTCCGCCAAATTCTGGCCGATACGGTGATGCCTGCCAATACCTTCATCTTCATACCCGATGCCCAGAACGCGACCTTTGTCGCCCTCGGCGATCCACAGCCAGAAACCGATATCCACTTCCCGGCTGACAGCGGCATCATCCACGCACTCGAGGAGCAGCTCATCTACCTCGAACCCAGCCGTGAATGGCCCATCGAAATCCGGTCGGAGCGCCCCCGCCTGCAAATTCTGGATGTGCTGGCGATTTTTGGCCTGCGCGGCAGCGACCAGATCAATGGGTTTGTCTGCGTCGGCCCGCCGCAATCCGGCAAAGGCCGTTACGAACATGAGGAATTGTTCTTCATCCAGAGCCTTGTCAGCCAGATGTCGATTGCGGTGGAACGCGCGCAGGTGGTTGACTCGTTGCAGCGCCGTGTCCGCGAACTGGATGTGCTCAGTCAGGTCGGTCAGGCGGTCAACTTTGCCATTAACCTCGATGACCTGATGGAACTCCTGAGCGCCCAGACCAATAAACTGCTGGACGCAACCTATTTTTATATCGCCCTGCGCGATCAGGTCACGGACGACGTCTACTTTGCGTTCTTTCTGGAAAATGACGAGCGCTACCCGGAAAAAGAAAACAAGCCCTGGCCGCTGGGTCGCGACCTGTTCAGCGAGATTATCCTGAGCGGGCAGCCCATGCGCGTGACAAATTACGCCAACGCCATGAGCCTGCGTAATGCACCGCAGCTGCACGAAAGCCGCGATATCAAAGCCTGGATGGGTGTGCCGCTGGTCGCCGGTACAGAGACGATGGGCGTGATGGCGGTCGGCACCACCGAAACAGGCAAGCAGTATGGTGACGATCAGTTCCGCATTTTCAGCGACATCAGTTCACTGGCAGCAGCATCCATCGAAAAAGCGCGCCTCTTTGCCGAAACCAACCAGCGTGCCCGCCAGCTGGCCGCGCTCAACGATGTCAGCAATCAGCTGGCCAGCCAGCAGCAGGATGTCGACAAACTGCTGGACCTCATCACAAACAGCGCCGTCGAAATCCTGAATGTCGAGGCCGGGTCGCTGCTGCTCGTGCCCGAAGACAGCAGCAAGGAACTCGAATTCAAGATTGCCGTTGGTTCCGGCAGCGAACTGGTCGGCAAGCGCTTCCCTTCCCGCAGCGGCCTCATCGGTGAAGTCGTCCGCACCAGCCGCTATGTCATCGTCAACGACGCCACCAAAGACCCGCGCTGGGCCGGTGAACAAACGCATAATGGGTTCCGCACACAATCGGTGCTGGCCGTTCCGCTGATCGCCAACAACCAGACCATCGGCGTGCTCGAAGTGCTGAACAAAAAGGGGCGTGGCGTCTTCTCTGAGGAGGATGCCAACCTGCTGACGACGTTTGCCGGGCAGGCGGCTGTCGCCATCGACAACGCCCGTCTGTTCCAGATGACGGACCTGCAGTTGGGCGAACGCGTCGCTGAACTGGAAGCCCTGGAACGCATCGACGTCGAATTGAATCGCTCGCTGGATATTCGCACCGTGGCCGAACGGACCCTGCGCTGGGCCATTTCGCAGTGTGGGGCCACCGCTGGCGCGTTGGGGATTGTCACGGGTGGCGACCATCGTGTGCTGGAAATCGTCGCCCGCTATGGCTACCGCGACACGGAAGCACCTGAAGGGGCGGAAGGCAGTTTCTGGCCGCTGGACAAAGGCATCGTCAGCCGTGTCATGCGCACCCGGCAGGCTGACCTGGCCGCCGACGTCAAGATTGACCCGGATTGGGTATCCGGCCAACATCACTGTCTCAGCCAGATCACCGTGCCGATGATGTCCGGTGGTGACATCAATGCCCTGTTGATTCTGGAGAAAAACACAGAGCCACGCCTCAGCCTGGTCGATATGGCGTTCGTGCAGCGCCTGACCGAACATGCCAGCATCGCGCTGGTCAACGCACAGCTTTACGTCGATCTGGCACGCGCCAACGACTCTAAGAGCGAGTTCGTCAGCTTCGTTGCTCATGAGCTAAAAACGCCCATGACATCCATCAAAGGCTATACCGACCTGCTGCTGAACGGTATCCCCGGCAACGTCAACGAACAGCAGGAAACATTCCTCGGCACGATCAAAGCCAATATCGAGCGCATGAACACACTCGTCAGCGACCTGAATGACGTGACCAAGCTGCAAACCGGCAACTTCCACATGGAGTTTACGTCGGTCAAGTTTTACCACATCGTCGCGGAAACCCTGCGCCCGCTGGAACATGAGATCAAGGACAAAGAGCAGCAACTGGAAATGCACATGCCGGATAGCCTGCCACCCATTCAGGCCGATCACAACCGGCTTATTCAGGTGCTGACGAACCTGCTCAGCAACGCGCACAAATACACGCCGCAGGGTGGCAAAATTCATATCAATGCAGAAGTGACTGATGCGCCGCCCGGCCCCAAACGCAGCAATACCGACCCGGTGCTTCATATCACGGTGCGCGACACCGGCATCGGCATGAGCGACGAAGACCTTGCCAAGCTGTTCACACCCTATTTCCGCAGCGATAACCCCCTCGCCCGCGAACAGCCCGGCACAGGCCTGGGCCTGACAATCACACGCGGCATTATCGAAGGCCATGGCGGGCAAATCTGGGTGGAAAGCACGCTGGGTAAAGGCACCACCTTCCACTTCACGGTGCCGCTGGCCGCCGAAAAACAAACGACTGAATAGGTCTCACGGTTCGTAGGGCGGCGTAAACAGTACAAAGGTGACATCCGACCACAGGGAATAACGCCCGACGATCTTGCCATTGGCGTACATCCCTTCCTTCCACACCATGGTATAGCTGGTCTTATATTGGGTATGCGCATCCTGCGGTCCCCATTGTGCCACCAGATCACCCGCCCGCATCCCCTGCACTCGAAACACCACGCTTCGAATTTCCAGCAGATTACCCGTCACGCCAATATAGGTGAATGGGCCGCTTTTGGGGGCCATCTGGCAGGAGGATGTCGTGATTGGATAGTAATCGTCGGTGTATTGGCTGAAATGAAGACTGCACGGATAGTCCTCCAGTGCGGTAAGCGGCTGTTCCGGCATGATATCGGCAAAGGCTTCGAAAGCCGCCACCGGGCTGACCGGCATCGTCATAGCATTGGCAACGGCTGAAACAGCCATCCCTGCCGATACCAGTGTAAACACCAGCACGGCCAGCGTGATCACTGGTGGCCAGCGGCGAATAGTCAGTTGTTCAGGGAATTGCGGTGCCCAACGGTCAAGGCTGCGAATGGCGGCCATCGATTTCCCCCCTGCGATGCTATGATTCAGTTTGGCAAAAACACAGGGAAGAAGTCAGATTAGTTGATGAAAGGGATGGGGGATATTTACTTAGGAGTCATTATAGAGCACACGCAGATGTGCGCTTTCGGGGACTTCTGACAAAGTTTTTGGGGTGTTTTTCGGCGTGCGATGCCCGCCCCACCTGCGCGATGACCGGACCCATAACCCTGTTTGGAGGAATTACCGATACCCGAATGATGCGGTGAACGGTGACTTCGGTGACGCCATGTGGGGAGAAGGTCAGGATTGCAAGCGGGTCGTGCGCTCGTCATCATCCCAGTGGTCATCGGTGATGTCCAGCACTTCGCCATCATCCGCCAGCACCAGTTGGTCACCCGATTTCCGTTTTTCCGGTTGCGCCGCCGTTGAGGATGCCTGATCAGACCGCAGCGACTGCACCCCCGGCCACAACAGCACGTTCCAGACGATGTGCAGAATCAGCACGATGCCCCACACTAGCGTGAGATTGCTGGCGTCCCAGTGGTTCATCATGCGAAAGACCCCGGCAAGATACAGGGCAAGCGAACCAGCGCCATAACCGATGATATGCCGTAAGGGCACCCGCGTGAACCAGTTCGCCAGTGCCAACCGCCGCTGCTGCTGCCAGCTCAGGAACACATTCACACTGCCGATGACGATGATGGACAGCGGCGCGGTCATCTGGAAAGCCCACGACGTTCCCATATTGGCGGTTGCCACCACCCATGAAAGGACGTTCACCAGCGCAAATGCGGTCAGGCTGAGTGACCAGCGGCCCTGCCGTTCCAGATCAGCCTCGAACCGCCGGTGTGTGGCGAACAAGGCATCATGATCGACTTCGTGACCATGCTGGTCGATAAACTGGCGCATTTCACCCTCAACGGCCAGTTCGCGACGCTCGGTCACAGCCGCCGACCGGCGATAATGCAGCAGCGCATGTCCGGCCAGCACAATGCTCCAGACCAGGCCAACCAGCATCGGCCCGATAAAATTGTTTGGATAAAACCACAGCTGCCACGCGAGGCCGTAGGCCCAGACCGCACTCATGGTGACGACAAACGCCACGGTATGCAGCAGCAGGGCGCGGGGCCGCCGGAACTTCGCCACTAACCGCCGCTGGGCTGCCCGGTAATCCAGAAAGCTGAAGTAGTTGTCCTGCATGGTCCGCTTCTCGTCGATGATGGACACCTTATTTCATTATATGATCAATGATACCTTGAATCAAAAACGCCCATCAGCACAGGCTCATGGGCGTTCTGGTTACTTGCTGTCGCCGTGACGGTTAGTTGACCGCGTCGACGAGGTTCAGTTCAGCGACGATCTTTTCTTTCGGCTTGTAGCCGGTCACGCGGCCCACCGCTTCGCCGCCCTTAAACAGGATCAGGGTCGGAATACCCATGATGCCATAATTCATCAGCACATCCTGATGGGCATCGGCGTCGAGCTTGGCGACCCGCAGCTTGCCGTCATATTCGTCGGCGAGTTGCTCAACAATGGGCGCGATCATCTTGCACGGGCCGCACCATTCCGCCCAGAAATCCACGAGCACGGGGGTGTCGGAACCCAACACTTCCGTGTTGAAATTGTCGGATGTCGCCTCGAATGTTTTACCTGCCATTAGAATATTTACTCCTTGTGCCTGACTTTGACGCCGAGATTTCGGCATGTTATCATAAACGCGACTCAATTGACAAGTATACCCCGTTGAACCTGATTTTTGTTGTCATATGGGGAACACACCTGCTATGAATCCAGACGACAATAACCTGCCGGACCTTACCCGACGGCAGGAAGAAATCCTATCGCTCATTGTTCAAACCTATACCACCACTCCAGAGCCGATCAGCTCAAAATATCTGGGCGAGGCATTTAACCTTGGGGTCAGCTCGGCCACCATTCGCAACGAAATGGCCGTGCTCGAAGAAAAGGGGTATATCGCTGCGCCGCATACATCTGCGGGTCGCATCCCCACCGAAAAAGGCTACCGCTATTTCGTGCGGCGGCTGCTGAAAACCAGCGACCTGAGCCGCGGCGAACAAACCCACATCACCGAAAAGCTACAGGAAACCGCGCTGGCGACGGAACAGTGGATGCGGCTGGCAGCGACGATCCTCGCCCGCACGGCCCAGTCCGCCGCCCTGGTGACGGCGCCGGTGTCCGAAATCAGCCGCTTTAAGCATCTGGAACTGATCTCTATTCAGGGCCGGTTGGTGCTGATGGTGCTGGTACTGCATACCGGCAATGTGCACCAGCAGATGCTCAACCTGGCGGAGCCGCTGCCACAGGAAAGCCTCAGCGAAGCGGCCCAGCGCATCAACAATATCTGCCTCAACCTGATGGCGAATGAGGTACGGATGCGCAGCGTACAGCTCAACCTGCTGGAACGTGAGGTGGCGGAGCTGGCGGCGGATGTCATGGACAAGGCAGATACCAATCAGGCCCGCTTTGTTTACCGCGACGGCCTCAGCGGAATCATCAATACGTTTCAGGGCAGCGAAGGCGCCCAGCAGGCCGTACGGGTTTTCGAGGAACGGGCTGTCCTCAACACGGTTCTCAGCGAAGTTCTGACGAACCAGGACAAGGATGTGCGGGTCTTCATCGCTGGTGAGGGCCGCTGGGAAGAACTGAAACATTTGACGATGATCCTCAGCCGCTATGGCATTGCCGGTCAGGTCAGCGGCGCGCTCGGCGTTGTCGGCCCGACACACATTAATTATGGCCGTGCCATCAGCACCGTGCGCTATGTCTCCAACCTGATGACGGACATGCTGGTCAAGCTGTTCGAGGAACCTCCCGCAAATGGCCAGCTGGAGCCGGGCGATTAATAACACTTTCCATCGAAATCTTTATTTTTCTAGCGGATTTGTTAACGCGATTCTATGACATGTCCGCTAAACTTGAGTGTCGATTAACACCTGAAAATTCACCTTGATGTGAGGGAAATGCATTGTGAGCAATCAAGACACCACGCCTATCGAGGATGCCGAAAACATCCACGATCAACCGGCAGAAGCCGCTGAAAACAACGGGGCTGACGAAAAAGCCGCCCCGAAGCAGGAAACACTGGCCGAACTGGAACAGGCGCTGGCCGAAGCCCGCAAACAGGCAAACAACTTCTCTGAGGGCTGGCAGCGGGAACGGGCCGACTTCAGCAATTACAAACGCCGTGCAGAGCGCGACCTGTTGACGATGCGCTTCAATGCCAAAATCGACACGCTGAAGACGATGCTGCCCGTGCTGGATGATTTCGAACGGGCCATGACCAACCTGCCCGATGACCTGAAATCGCATGGCTGGCTGGAAGGTATCAGCGCAATCCACCGCAAGTTCATCAAGACGCTGGAGGACGAAGGCGTTGAGGCCATCGACCCCACCGGTGACCTGTTCGACCCTAACCTGCACGAAGCAATCGGCAGAGACGAAAGCACCGATGTCGAAAGCGGACACATCACAGCCACCCTGCAAAAAGGGTACATCTGTGGCGACCGTGTCCTGCGACCGGCACTGGTTCGTGTGGCAGAATAATCGTACGTTCATCATCTCTGCCACATGGCAGAAAAGCAATCGAAGGAGACTAAGGCATTATGGCACGTATTATCGGTATCGACCTCGGCACAACCAACTCGGTAGTCGCCGTGATGGAAGGTGGCTCGCCAACCGTTATCCCATCATCCGAAGGCGGCAAACTTATTCCGTCTGTGGTGGCGCTCAACCCCAAAACTGGCGAGCGTCTGGTTGGCAAGGTCGCCCGCAATCAGGCCGTGATTAACCCTGATAACACTATCTTTTCAGTCAAGCGTTTTATGGGGCGCAAATTTAACGACAGCTACGTGCAGGAAACCATCAAGCGGGTTCCCTACAAGGTCAGCCCTGCCCCCAACGGCGACATTCGCGTCCATATGGGCGAAAAAGAATACAGCCCGCCGGAAGTGTCGGCGATGATCTTGCAGAAAATCAAGGCCGACGCCGAAGCCTACTTGGGTGAAAAGGTCGAAAAAGCGGTTATTACCGTCCCGGCCTATTTCGATGATGCCCAGCGTAACGCCACCAAGGACGCCGGTCGCATCGCCGGTCTGGAAGTGCTGCGTATCATCAACGAGCCGACTGCATCCAGCCTGGCTTATGGCGTTGATGCGGACAAGAACGGCGTCATCGCGGTTTATGACCTCGGTGGTGGTACCTTCGACATTTCCATTCTGGAAGTTGCCGATGGCGTTTTCGAAGTACGCAGCACCAATGGCGATACCTATCTCGGTGGTGACGACTTCGACGAGGCCATCATTGACTGGATTGCTGATGAGTTCAAGCAGGAAAGTGGTATTGACCTGCGCAAGGACCGTCAGGCCCTGCAACGCTTGAAAGAAGCAGCAGAAAAGGCCAAGATCGAGCTGTCCAGCACCCTCAACACCGAAATCAACCTGCCGTTCATCACAGCTGATGCCAGCGGCCCCAAGCACCTCAACATGACGCTGTCGCGAGCCAAGATGGAGAATCTGGTCGACAAGCTGATTCGCCGTTCGATCACCCCATGCGAGCAAGCGCTGAAAGATGCCGGGTTGTCGAAGAGCGAAATTGATGCCGTCATTCTGGTGGGTGGTATGACTCGTATGCCAGCCGTGCAGGAAGCGGTCAAGAGCTTCTTCGGCAAGGAACCCAGCCGCGGTGTCAACCCGGACGAAGTCGTTGCGATGGGTGCGGCTATCCAGGCGGGTGTGCTCGGTGGCGATGTGAAGGACATTCTGCTGCTCGATGTGACCCCGCTGACCCTGAGTGTCGAAACCCTGGGCGGCGTCGCCACACCGATGATTGAACGCAACACGACGATCCCGACCAAGAAAAGCCAGGTCTATTCCACCGCAGCCGACAACCAGACTCAGGTTGAAGTGCATGTGGTCCAGGGTGAACGCCCCATGTCGGCAGACAACAAGTCGCTGGGTCGGTTTATCCTCGATGGCATTCCGCCAGCGCCGCGCGGTGTCCCGCAGATCGAAGTGACCTTCAACATTGATGCCAACGGCATTCTCGAAGTCACGGCGCAGGACAAGGCGACTGGCCGCCAGCAGAACATCACCATCACCGCCAGCAGCGGCCTGAGCGAAGATGAAATCGAACGCATGGTGGATGAGGCTGAAAAACACCAGGCCGAAGATGCCAAGCGCAAGGAAGACGCAGAAGTCAAGAATCAGGCGGAAAGCACCATCTTCTCCGCAGAGAAGCTGCTGCGCGACTTTGACGACAAACTGCCGGAAGACGCGAAAACCCAGACCCGTGAGAAGATCGACGCGGTGCGCAAAGCCGAAGAAGGCGGCAACCCCGCGGAAGTCAAGGCGGCGACGGAAGCGCTGGCCCAGTACATCCAGACACTCGGCGGCCAGATGTACCAGCAGCCTGCCGAAGGTGATGCAGCCGGAGCCGATGGCGGTGCCAAAGGCCAGGGCCCCGATGATGAAGACGTGGTCGACGCCGAATTTACCGAGGCGTAAACCACAGCAACCGAATGCACAGGGGCAGGCCAGAACAAACGACCTGCCCTTCTGGATTCTATCAACCAAGCAGAAAACTTAGTCAAGCCAGGTCGAAAGACGGATAGTACGCAATGGCAAGAGATTATTATGAGGTTCTCGGCGTCTCCCGCACGGCGACCGTAGCCGAAATCAAAAAGGCGTTTCGCCAGCTGGCACGGGAATATCACCCGGATGTCAGCCAGCACGCCGACGCCGATGAGCGATTCAAGGAAATTAACGAGGCCTACGAAGTCCTGTCTGATCAGGATAAACGAGCCCGTTACGATCAGTTCGGCCATGCGGGTGTTCAGGGTGGCAATGGCTTCAATTACAGCGGCGGCGTCACAGGCTTTGAAGAAATCTTCGAGGAATTTTTCAACGGCTTCGCCGGCGCCTCACGCTCATCAGCCCGGCGCGGCCCCCGCCCCGGACGCGACATCAAGGTCGGTGTAAAACTCACCTTCGAAGAATCCGTCTTCGGCGTGGAAAAAGAAATCGAAGTGGACCGCCTCGAAACCTGCGATGTCTGCAATGGTTCGGGCGCAGAACCGGGCACCACACCCATGCGCTGCCCGACGTGTAAAGGCAGCGGTGAAGTCCACCAGCGACAGCAGACATTCCTGGGCACGATGGTCCGGGCGACGACCTGCCCGCAGTGTCATGGTCGGGGCGAAATTATCGACTCGCCGTGCCACAACTGCCGCGGTGAGGGGCGCGAACGCAAGCGCGCTGTCCTGACGGTTCAGATCCCAGCGGGTGTCCATGAAGGGTTGCAGATTCAGGTGCGCGGCGAGGGCGATGCCGGTGACCCGAATGGCCCCAAGGGCAACCTGTATGTCGTCATTGATGTCGAAGAGCATGCCTACTTCAAGCGGCGCAATAACGACATTATCCTCGACATCAACATCAACGTGGCGCAGGCCGCGCTCGGCGATGTCATTCAGATACCGACGACAGACGGCGACGTGGAACTGACTATTCCCGCAGGCACCCAGACCGGCAGAGTCTTCCGCTTGCGCGGCAAAGGTATTCCCCGGCTGCGTACCGATGGTTCCAACTCCGGGCGTGGGGACCAGCTTGTCTATATTCAGGTAGCAGTCCCGACCCACCTGACCGAGCAGCAGCGCGAATTGTTCGAAGAACTGGCCAAATCGCTGGGCAAAGACATTCGCCCGCAAAATAATGGTCGCGGTTTCTTTGACCGGGTGATGGACTTCTTCGCAGGGGAACAACAGCCATAAATCTGTAAGCAGCATTTAACTTCGATACAAGGGAGAGGCGATAACTCTCCCCTGTTTGGCGTGAACAAGCGCGCCCATGTACGGGATGGATAAAAAGCAATGCGTTGGATGGAAGTTTCTTTGAGCGTTGATGGGGAAGCCGCCGAAGCTGTGGCGGAACTGTTGCAGCGTTACAGTTATCAGGGTGTTGCCATAGAGCAGGAAAATATCCCTCCCGAAGCCTGGGATGATGGCGAGGCAGAGCCACCATCGCGGCTGACGCTGCGGGCTTACTTCCCCGCAGACCGGCGCGTCGAAGAAACGAAACTCCAGCTCGAAACAGCCCTCGGCCACATGAGCCTGATGTACCCCATGCCGTCACCCACCTACCGCCTGATTGAAGAAACGGATTGGGCCGAGGCGTGGAAAGCCAATTATCATCCGATTCGCCTGGGCCAGCATTTGCTGATTCGGCCCGAATGGGTGGATATTGAGCCAGAGCCGGATGATATCGTCATTACGCTTGATCCGGGGATGGCCTTCGGCACAGGCACGCACCCGACCACTCAGCTGTGCCTGGAAGCCCTCGAAGAACTGGTGCAGCCACACACCCAGGTGCTTGATCTGGGCTGCGGGTCCGGCATTCTGTCGATTGCAGCAGCGAAACTGGGCGCCGATCATGTCCTCGGCGTCGATACTGACTCGATTGCGGTGACGGCCACCCAGCAGAACAGCGCCCGCAACGACATCGCCGAGAAAATCACCGCGCAGGAAGGCAGCCTCGACACCGTTACAGACAGCGATCAGCAGTTTGATCTGGTCGTAGTCAACATTCTGGCCCACATTATTATCGCCATGTGCGACAACCTGCTGGGCGATGTGGTCAAGCCCGGCGGCATCGGCATCTTCAGCGGCCTGATCGCGGACCAGGCAGGTGAAGTCGAGGCCGCGCTGCGCCACACCGGCCTGAAACCCTACGCCCGCCGTCAGAAAGGTGATTGGGTGGCGGTGCTGGCAAAACGGCCCATCAAACAAACCAGCGACGACTGACCTCATATCCCGCAGGCAGTCATGTCGATTATCAACAGCGAACGATTGGAAACTGATGGCACATTTACAGGGTAAAGAACGCGCGGACTACGTCCAGAATATGTTTGATCGCATTGCCGGGCGCTATAACCTGATGAACCGGCTGATGACCGGCGGGCAGGATATGCGCTGGCGGCGTTTTGTGATCCAGCAGGCGCGCCTGCCCCAGGGTGGCAAACTGCTCGACCTGGCAACCGGCACCGGCGACATCGCCTTTGAAGCGCGACGGACCACACCGGATTCGCAGGTCATCGGGGCTGATTTTTCGCTGGGGATGATGGTGGTGGGCAAACAACTGCCGCAGGGTCAGCAGATTGAATGGCTGGGGGCGGATGCGCTGTGGCTCCCGTTTAAGGATAACACGTTCGATGCGGTGACGTCCGGCTATCTGGTGCGCAATGTCATCGATATTCCGCGCACCCTGCACGAACAGCTTCGGGTGCTGAAACCGGGTGGGCGCATCGTTATTCTGGATAGCTCGCCACCGCCACCCTCATTGGTGCGCCCATTCATCGGGCTGCATCTGAAATATGTAATTCCGACATTGGGGCGGTTGATCGCAGGCAAGAATGGTGCAGATGCTTACCAGTACCTGCCAAGCTCAACACAGGCGTTTAAAACTCCGGCAGAATTGGTCACATTGATGCGGGACGCCGGCGTTCGAAACGTGCAGTATAAGACTTTCATGTTCGGCACGATGGCCGTCCACTGGGGAGAAAAGGCGGTCTAAAACAGCGGGGTTACCCGCCCGTCAAAAAACTACCTTACTCGCTGTCGGCGCGGCTTGGGTTCGGGTCGCGGTAGCGGTAGGTAATACGACCACGAGTCGGGTCATATACACTCATCTCCACTTTGACACGGTCGCCCAGCAGAATACGGATATAGTACTTGCGCATCTTGCCCGAAAGATAAGCAAGAATACGGTGACCGTTCTCCAGCTCCACCATGAACTGTGTATTGGGGAGCGCTTCGACAACAGTACCTTCGACTTCGATTTTATCTTCCTGTTTTTTCTGTTCTTTCTTAGCCATACACTTCCTTGATACCTAAAAGAGAGAAAGCCGCTGCCTGAACCAGACAGCGGTTCTTGAAATCAGTCTGTCAGTGACAAGCACCGCTCAACGGGTTTGCGCCTTGCGCTGGCGGCGGCGCGCGCGACGAATAGCTTTCTTCTTCTCGATACGACGGAGTTCGCTCTTCGAGATGTGCCAGCGTTTACGACGCACAGTACTCAGGATTCCGCTGTTGGTCACACGCTTACGAAAACGGCGCAGCAGTGATTCCTGTGATTCATTCGGTTTCAATCTAACAGTTGCCATACAGTAGGTTCTCACCTCCTTCCTGTGCGAAATTTATAGCTAAACCACTTATTCCTGGACTTCCAGTTGGGTTGCTGTTTCTAATTCTACAGTATCCGCGGCCTCAAAACCAGCCTCCTCAGCAGCTTCGGCTTCCTGAGCGGCAGCTTCGGCGGCCAGACGGGCCTGTTCTTCGCGGCGTTTTTCGTCCCAGCGTTCCTGTTCTTCAGCCGTCACTTCGCGCAGGCTCAGGCCCAGGCGCTGTTTGTCCGGCTCGACACTGATAACACGCATCAGCAGTTGCTGACCTTCATGCACCAGCAGCGACGGGTGTTCCGGCTGCGGGTCGGCCATCTGGCTGATGTGCAGCAGCGCCTCGATGCCCGGTTCCATGCTGATGAACGCACCGAACTGAGTCACGCGAGAGACCGTGCCATCGACCAACTGCCCGACATGGTACATGGATTCAATCAATTCCCATGGATTCTGCTGGAGGCGTTTCAGGCTCAGGCCAATGCGCTTGCCTTCTTCATCCAGCCGCAGCACATACACCTCGACCTCATCACCCACATTCAGGATTTCACGCGGGTGCTTCACCCGATGCCAGGCCAGCTCTGAGATATGGATCAGGCCGTCTGCACCACCCAGATCAACGAACGCGCCAAAGTCACGCAGCCCGCTGACCACTCCGCGATGCACATCGCCCTCTTCCAGCTTCTCCAGCAAAACCTCTTTGCGGGCTTCGCGGCGTTCACGCTGGGCTTCGCGCTGGCTGAAGACCAGGCGGCGGCGCTTCCAGTTCACCTCGATAATCTTGACGGTGATCTTCTGACCAACCATCGCCTGCATCTGGTCCTTGCGCTCGTCTTCGCTCAGACCGCGTGACAGGCCAACCACATGGCTCGCCGGTACGAACCCGCGCAGATTGCCAAAGGGCACAATCAAACCGCCTCGGTTCGCTTCCGTCACCATTCCCTGCCAGACTTCATCCGCTTCCAGCAGGTCTTCGGCCTGTTTCCAGTCTTCGCTCTGGCGCGCCTGAGACACCGAAAGCAGCAGATTGCCTTCTTCGTCCTCCGGGCGAATCACCATCACATCGACCGAATCACCAAGCGTGTATTCGACATCATCCTGAATGCGTTCCAGATCCCGGCGCTCGACAACGCCATCGCGCCCCAGGCCAATATCGATAATCAGGCCTTGATTATCGACTGCGAGAATAGTGCCGCTAACGATATCGCCACGTTGTGGCTCTTGCCGGGCAAAGGACGCTTCCAAAAGCGCGGCAAAATCCATATCGTCGGCCAGCGTATCCAACGAATTGTCTAACTGCATCTTGTTTATAGCCCCCAAGGGTAAGATTTTTTGGTCTCGGCAGCGGGGCACACAAAAACGCGGCCAACCTCAGTTGCCGCGTGCGACGGTTGAATCTATGCCAGAAGACCAACGCAGGCGGCCCATAGTGGACCGGGAACCCCCCTCTTTCCTGAGAGACCAGCGGAGATTATACAGGTTAAGAATATGTTTGTCAATGAAGCGTCATCGACAAACTATTCCTCGTCTGCGTCGTCTTCTGTAGTGTTTTCCGCGTCGTTTTCCGTGTCATCCTCAAGGGTCGTCAGCGTATCCTCGGCGGCCTCCGGGGCCACGTCATCTTCCTCAGATGCGGCCTCGACCTCGTCGGATTCTTCGCCCATGCCTTCGGTGCCATCCGTACCCCAACGCTGGGTAAAGCCAACCCGGCGCTTTTCCGGTTCCAGATGACTGATGCGCAGGCTCAGATGATCGCCCTTCTTGACGTATGAATGCGGTTCCTTCAACGAACCATCACCCATTTCGCTCAGATGGAGCAGGCCTTCCAGCCCATCTTGCAGCGCGACAAACGCGCCGAAGTCCACCACATTGGTCACGATACCTTCGACCAGCTGACCTTCATGGTAGTGTTCCTGGGCATGGTCCCACGGGTCACTGAGCAGGCGTTTACGGCTGAGCGCAATTCGGTTGGATTCACGGTCCAGGTTGAGGACGTAAACCTCAATCTCCTCACCGACACGCAGCACGTCGCGCGGGTGATCGACACGATGCCACGCCAGTTCACTCACATGGATCAGGCCATCCGCCCCACCCAGGTTCACAAAGGCACCGAAGTCGCGCAGGCCCGTAACCGTACCCTTGACGCGATCGCCTTCCTTCAGTTCAGCCAGCAGGCGTGCCTTCTGCTGCGCGCGCCATTCCTTCTGCGCCTCGCGCTCGCTGAAGATCAACCGGCGGCGGTCCTGATCAACTTCGATCACCTTCACCACCAGTTCCTGATCGCGCAGTTCATCCCACGCTTCACGCCGTTCGCCGGACAGATTCATCGACACCAGATGCGAACTGGGGATAAACCCTTCCAGCCGGTTCCAGCGCACCAGAATACCACCGCGATTGTGGCCGGTGACCGTCACCTCGACCACATCTTCGCTTTCCAGCAGCTGGCGTGCTTTTTCCCAGTCATACTGCTGCAAGCCCATGTTGATCGACACCACCAGGTTATCATCCTGATCGCGCGGATTCATCACATAGACCGGAACTTCACCGCCCACTTCCAGGCTGTTACGGAACTTGGGGTCAAGCCGTGTCAGGTCCTGGTATGGGACAATGCCGTCACGCTTCGCCCCGAGGTCAACAATCACCTCACGGTCGTCGATTTCGAGAATTACCGCATTGCGGATCTCGCCACGCCGGGGCGGTGCATAGTTGAATGACGCTTCCAGCAATTCGCGGAATTCTGCGCCCATATCGTTTTCATTGGTATCAGTATTTGCAAAACCCATTTGATCATTTACCGCCTTATGGAAGAAATCACAGCCCCATTCTCGTTAATGAGGAAATGGCCTTACGAGGCCTCTACAATCTGATGCTCGATCTGCTCAAGCCAGTCCAATTCCGCTTTGTGCATAGACAAAGCGTAACTAATAATCCACGCTTGTCGTGCTTCGGCAGCCCTGCCTTGGTCCGCCGCTAACGTCTGCACGGCAGCTTCGATATGACCACGCCGAACAGAAAGTAATCGCAGCACTTCATCCGTAGATAGGTATTTTGCCAGGTATAGCTTGGTCAAGAACTCCCGCCGCGTTTGATCGTCGGCAGAAGGTGACTGCTTTAACCAGGTCAAAAACACCTGACGTCCTTCACCAGTAATCTGATACACTTTCTTCGCAGGGCGGCTCTGCTGGGGAATTTCCTCTACCTCAACAGCGCCTTCGCCAAGCAGTTTGTGCAGTGTGGGGTACAAAGTTCCGTAACTGGCATTGGCGACTGCCCCCAACGCGGTCTGTACATGCTTCCGAATGTCATAACCAGACATCGGATGTTCCATCAGTAGGCCCAGAATGAGGTAGCGATGTGACATTATCCGAACACGAAAACAATCAAATAATGCCAACAGTATATCGGGTCGAGATAGGGAGTCACAGGTAGAAGTTTGTATGCTTCAGTATGAATCCCCCAACACCTTGCTACTCACATTATTATGCCACACTGTGCAACATTTAACGATTATAGCAGATAAGTATAAAATCTGTATAGAAAGACCAGCCCACATACTGGAAAATGTATGAGAGATGCCTGAGTAAAACGTTTGAAGAGCCTTACAGAAGCGGGTTTCAGGCTCAATTAGCTTCAGGATCACCAACGGCGATGCCACGCAACCCGCGATCAACTTCCCAGGGATACGTGATATAAGCGTCTGTCACGGCCCCATAGAAGTCTGGTTCGGCTTTGCTGAATAAGGACCGGTACGGGTTAAAATGGAGCACGCAGGTAAAGGGAGTCGAGCCCGCGCTTTGGGCACGGCCCTTAACCGCGCTGCTGGTACGCCCACTGCCCCATACGTCATCAACAACCAGGGTCCGGCGCTCGAACAACAGCGACGAACTGGGAAACTGGAGGAAGGTTGGCCAGGCTAATAGGCCTGCGGATTCAGTCGCAGGGAAATCGACGGCTGCTGTGAGCACATGCTGAATATCCAGCGCCTCCGCCAGCAGTCCACCGGGTATCAATCCACCGCGTGTAATCATCAGAATCGAATCAAACGGCCCGGCTGCCCGCAGCTGCGGAATGAGCATGTCGATCAGCTTATCGACATCGGCCCATCTCAACACTTCATGTCGCATCGAACCTCTCACAGACTGGTTCCCTTCCACCGCTAACGATAACTGAACTTAAGCTGCCCATTATACTGGTATTATCCCTATTCAGCTACGCCGGGCTGTGGGCTTACAAACGCTCGGCGACGCTTTTGGCCTGGGTAAACAGCAGCAGATAGTCCGGGCCACCGGCTTTGCTATCCGTGCCACTCATGTTGAACCCGCCAAACGGGTGTACACCCACCAGCGCGCCGGTACACTTGCGATTGAGATACAGGTTGCCCACATGGAATTCATGACGGGCACGTTCCAATCGCGCCGTATCCCGGCTGAACACCGCCCCGGTCAGGCCATACTCGGTGCTGTTGGCGATTGCCAGCGCATCATCATAATCGCGTGCGCGAATGAGTGTCAGCACCGGCCCGAAAATTTCTTCCTGGGCCACCCGCGCATCCCCCGGCACATTGCCGAAGATCGTCGGCTGGATAAAGTACCCATCACCCGCCATCTGCACCGGTTCGCCACCCAGCAGCAGTTCACCTTCCTGCTTGCCAATGTCGATGTACGCCAGAATCTTCTGCACCGCATCCGGGTCGATCACCGGCCCCAGGTCAACCCCCGGTCCATCGTCCGGCGCGCCCATTTGCAGCCGGTTCGCCAGATCAACCACCCGCTGCGCGACCGTATCATATACCTCATCAACGATGATCGCCCGTGACCCGGCGGAGCACTTCTGCCCCTGGAACCCAAAGGCACTGGCGACGATTCCCTGTGCCGCCGCTTCCAAATCAGCCGTTTCGTCGACGACGACCGCGTCCTTGCCACCCATCTCCAGAATGGCACGTTTCAGCCACTTCTGGCCCGGCTGCATCTGCGCGGCCTGGGCGTAAATAGCTGTGCCCACCTCGCGGGAACCCGTGAAGTTAATGAAGCGCGTACCAGGGTGCTCGACCATGCGACCGCCAACGACATCACCCGGCCCGGTCAGGTAATTCAGCACGCCGGGGGGCAGCCTATTCTCCCAGAACAACTGGCACATTTTGTAGGCGACCAGCGGGCTTTGCTCGGCGGGTTTGAACACGGCTGAATTACCGGCCACCAGCGCCGACCCGACCATGCCTGTCGGAATAGCGCAGGGGAAGTTCCAGGGTGGGATAATCGCCCCTACCCCCAACGGAATATAACGCAGCGATAACTGCTCTGGCGGGTTCGGTGCCAGGCGGTCACTGCTGTCCGCCAGCGCCACCATCTGCCGCGCATAATATTCAAGGAAGTCAATCGCTTCCGCCGTATCCGCGTCTGCCTCGACCCACGATTTACCCACTTCCAGCACCATCACAGCGCTGAATTCGTGCTTGCGCCGCCGCATTTCTGCCGCCGCCCGCAGCACATAGCGCGCCCGTTCGTCCACATCGACATACTGCCATGTCCGAAAAGCCTCAGCCGCCGCTTCGACTGCGCGGTTGACATGATCTGCTGTGGCGTTGGCAAAGTAGCCAACCACCTCGTCTGGCCGCGATGGGTTCACCGACGGAAACACATCATCGCGGTACACAGCTTCGCCGCCGATCACCAGGGGATATGTCTTGCCTAGCTCTGATCGAATCAAATCAAGCGCCGTCTGGAATGCGGCCACATGGGCAGGAACGGTAAAGTCAGTCAGCGCTTCGTTGCGAAATGCCGGTAACATGGTTTCATCTCCTTACAACCGTGACGCTAGTTTACGATCAGTCGTTTGGGCTGGCAAGCAAAAAACGGAATTCCCGAATTTTTCACGCGGGGGTGCTTGCCACAAGACTGTTTTTTCCACGATAATAGTCTAAATTCATACAGACTGATTAAGAGGTTGCATTATGTTGAACGTTTCGCTCAGCAGCCATGCATCACAACGGTCTGCCCAAAGAAACCTCTCCGATGCCGACATCGCCTTCATCCTCCAGAACGGCAGCCGTGTCCACCGCACCGGCGTCATCTTCTGCCAGCTTCGATATAAAGACGTTCCCGAAGAAACGCCGGGCAATCATCGCCATCGCCAGCTTGTCGGGACAACAGTTGTCCTCAGCAAATGCGGCCATTATGTCATCACTGTCTACCGCGACGCCAAAGCCTTCCAGCGCGATATGCGTAAAAGCAAGTACAACAACCTGGGGCAGAGCTGTGCCCTGTGTTCATGCGTCTGGACGCCGCCTCAAGGGACAAAATCTTCACAAACAATCGCAATCGGCTGTGCCTGATAGCGCGTCAGGACAATTGTACAGGAATCGCGACCGCCTTTCAGCCGCAGCTTGCTCGTCAGTTCTTCCGGGGTAATGGCCACCCCGCGCTTTTTCACCGTCACCTGCCCGATGTGACGCGCGCGCAGGTACGCCCGCAGCCGCTTCAGATGAAATGGCATCCAGTCGATAATACGCCACGCCCGCACCCAGGGTGACTGGGGTTGCGTTGTCGTCGTCATATACGCGATTGTTTCATCCAGCATCGCGCCACCCAGCTCCGCCGCCACCGCCTCGACCAGCCCGGCCCGCAGCAGCGCCGGGTCAGGTTCCACCAGCCAGCCACGCGGCTCTGCCAGCGGCACCTGCGGCATTATTTGCGGCATCGGCCACTGATGCACCGCTTCCCCGGCCAGCAGGGTTGCCTGCATACGGGGCCGGTCAAAGCCAAGCCACAATATCGCTTCCTTCAAATCACCGGCGACCGACACAAACTCCACGCTACCCCCATATGGCGCAAGCTGGTCCACATCAACGCCCGGCGACAATTTGACGACGATGCGCGGCGCCTGCCATTCGCGGATCACCGACAGCGGCGGCTGATAGTGCTCGACATGAAACGCGCGGCGGCCATCCGCATCCCGGCGCGCCGGGTCGAAGAACACCATATCCGCATTCGGCAGTCCCTGCGTAACATCCGCGACTTCAAACCGTGCCGACACGTCCAGCGCAGCAGCATTCAACCGGGCCAGCGCCACGCGAACCGGGTCTATATCCAGCCCCAGCACGTCGCCCCCAGCCTGCGCCATCGCCAGCGCGTCCGCCCCGATACCGCAGCCCGCATCGACCACCTGTAAGCCAGCAACCATCTGCGCCCGATACCGCCGAACCAGTGGGTCGCTGGCCTGTTCCAACGCCGCCGCCGTAAAGTACATCCGCCGTGCGTTCGCACCGAATTTCGCCTCCGCCTTGCGCCGCAGCTGCGCCAGCGTCAACGCGGCCCCGGCCTGCTGCGGTGAGTGATTCTTGCGCAAACGCGTCAGCAACGACAGCGTGTTCCGTTCGGCTACGTCTTCCGCTGCCAAGTCATCCAGCAGCCGTGAACCCGCGTCGGATGTCAGAAATTCAATGTCGTCCAGATTCATGTCAACCGTTTTAGTACGCGTGCCACATAATCATCCAACCGGCTGACCATCAGCGCGGGGGTCAGGTGCGACAGGCCAAATTCCAGCCAGGGCGAATAAATCCCCGGTGGTCCCGGCAGCACCTCGATCAGATCAATCAGATCCCAGTATGGATGATGAGAGACACCGGTCAAGGTCTCGTAGTTTTTGAGAAATTCATCGGCAGTTGCCGGGCCGTACATGGCGACCAGGTTCAGACGGCAGTGTGCCAGATCAATCCCCAGCGGGCCGCGACAGGCATTCACCCAATCGACCACGCCGCTAAGTGTTTTTTCTTGCCACAGCACATTCATGGGGTGATAATCGCGGTGCACAAAACAGGGCGTATAGTCCGGTTCTGGCCCGCGCGCGATGTCGATGGCCTGTGCCCACAGGTCCGGCACACTCGACCAGCCCGGTACTTGCAACGTATGCACATCCGTCCAGGGGAAATACTGCCAGCTCAGGTCATCCGCATCCACGTCGTGCAACGGCACCAGGGTTTCCGCCAGCCGGAGCAGCCAATCGTCAAAGTTATCCGGCTGAAGTTGAATTGTACCCGGCACGCGGGTCATCAGCACCGCCGGAACACCACAAAATGCCCCGGTTTCATCGACAGTGACCAGTTCGGGTGTCGGCAGCGGGATCGCCGCCGCCTTGTTGAGCACAGCCGCTTCGTGAGCTGCCAGATCAGGCTCGTCCGCCAGCCATTCCGCATTGGTAAACAAGCGCAGCACCAGGCTGACCGAACGCCCACGCTGCTCCAGCTCGACACCGTACAGCGTCGACGACGTGCTGCCAGCCAGCACATGAGCCGATTGCATCACCGCACCGGAGCCCATCGCACCGGTCAGCCAACGCTGTATATCGGGGGTTAAATCCATGTAGGTATCCCAGGGGTGTTCGTTACTCGTCCGGCGCTTCCGCTGCCTGACTGTCCACCGGATAAAAGATAATATCCTGCCCGGCCACTGCATCGAGCGTGGGGTTCAGCAGCAGGGGCCACGCCTGTGCTGTTTCGCGGCTGAACTTGCCCACCTTGTTGATATCCACAATCACGCCTTGCATCACGGCTGGCTGCATGAACGCGACCGCTTTGGGCAGGCTGCTGAAGGCCAGCAGCACCGGGTCATTATCGTTACGGTTCAGCGCCGCCGCGTGCCACTCGATGACATCATCCGGTTTCAGCGCCCACACTGGTTTGTTCGGTGTCTGGCGGATGAGCAGATGCACATAGCGCCCACGAAACGTCGCGTCATCTGGCGCATCTCGCCCGGCCACCTGCTGGATTCGGTCCACCGTGCGCGCTTCGGTATGCGGTTTTTCCCCGCGCAGCAGGGCGCCGGTTCCATCAGCCAGCGCTGGTTCCACCAGAATACGGGTGTACCCGGCATCCTCCAGCAGCCGCACGTGTTCTGCACCGGCCTGACTATGCGCATCCACCACGATCAATCGACCACCGGGACGCAGCGCCGTCAGGCAGGCCGCCAGAAAATCCGCCGTCAGTTCAACATCACAGGCCATCACCGCGTCAAACGAAAGCGGGGCCAGTTGCCAGTTGGCAGCCGCCCCGTCGATGGTCGTTCTGTGCAAATCCTTGCGCTGCTGCAAAAACGGTTCGCCCACCACACCGCCCACATCCAGCAAGTGCAGTTGCGCGCCGCTGGGCGGCAGATGCTTGAGCATCACCGCTATGAATTCATCGCGCATCGATCGCTTTGTCGGCCTGCTTGACCAGACTTACCAGTTCATCCCATTCTTCTTTGAAGAAATGCAGCGTCATGGCACCGAGTTCAAGATGATACACCATCTCGCCATCCGGTTCCTGAGAAACCCACGCCACATAATTACTGGTTTCGGCCAGCGTATCGGTTGGGATGTCGTCGGCCATCACACTCTCCTTATCAGAAAAGGGCACAGCCAAACGCTGCGCCCCGATCATTCAACAGTTGCTAGCTGCGGTCGCGTCCGCCACCGCCACCACCGCGACGGTCACCACGGCCACCGCCACCACGACGGTCATTGCCACGGCCACCGCTGCGACCACCCGATGGGCGATCTTTCGCGCGGGCTTCTTCGGCAGTCCAGCCTTCGAGCACGGCCTGACGGCTGAGGCGCACCTTGCCATCATTGACATCGGTCACCATTACCATGATCTCATCCCCCATCGAGACTTCGTCTTCGACGGAGTTCACGCGGTAGTCCGCGAGCTGCGAGATATGAACCATGCCTTCTTTGCCCGGCAGGAATTCGACAAACGCGCCATACGGCTCGATACGAACCACCTTACCGGTGTAAATGCGCCCGATCTCAGCATCTTCGGTCATACCCTGAATGCGTTCGACGGCACGGGCTGCCGATGGGCCATCCGCCCCGGCGACAAAAATCGTACCATCTTCCTGAATGTCGATCTTCACGCCGGTGCTGTCCTGAATACTGCGCACCGTCTTGCCGCCCGGCCCGATCACCATACCGATCTTTTCGGGATCGATCTTGATGACGGTCATACGCGGCGCGTAGTCGCTCAGCTCGGCACGCGGTTCCGCGATAGCGGACTTGATAACGTCCAGAATCTGCAAGCGGGCTTCACGAGCCTGTGCCAGCGCGCGCGTCAGCACTTCGTCAGACACACCGCTGATTTTGATATCCATCTGCAAAGCCGTGATACCGTCAACGGTACCCGCGACCTTGAAGTCCATGTCGCCCAGGTGATCTTCCATCCCCTGAATGTCGGTCAGCACGGCGACGTTGTCGCCTTCCTTGATCAGACCCATGGCAATACCGGCGACCGGTTTCTTGATCGGCACACCGGCATCCATCAGCGCCAGCGTACTGCCACAAACACTGCCCATCGAGGTACTCCCGTTCGAGCTGACCACCTCACTCACCAGGCGGATGGTATACGGGAACTCATCCTCCGGCGGGATCATCGAACGCAGGGCCGTCTCGGCCAGCGCCCCATGTCCAATTTCGCGGCGGCTCGTGCTGCGCATCGGGCGTGTTTCACCGGTGGAGTACGGCGGGAAATTGTAATGATGCAGGTAGCGCTTGCTGTCTTCGGCCCCCAGATCATCCAGTTCCTGCGAGTCGCGCGGTGTCCCCAGCGTCGCAATCGTCAGCACCTGGGTCTGCCCACGCTTGAACAGGCCGGAGCCATGCACACGCGGGATAAGCCCCACTTCAGCACTGAGCGGGCGGATCGTCGTGAAGTCACGGCCATCCGGGCGAACACCGTCCTCAACGATGCGGCGGCGCACTTCGTCTTTCAGGGCTTCTTCCAGCCCTTCATGCACGTCCTTCATCGCGGCCCATTGCAGCGGGTCTTCGATAGCGGCGTTACGCGCTTCATATTCCTCGTCCAGGCGGGCACGCAGGGCATCGAGTGCTTCGTTGCGTGCGTCACGTTCTGTTTGTGAAGCCAGAATCTGCCGCACTTCAGCGCGCACTTTATCGGCGACTTCGCTTACGAGTGCCGTATCACCTTTCTTCGACACGTACTCGTCTTTGGCCTTGCCCACTTCAGATTGAATCTGCTTTTGCAGGGCAATAACCGGCTGAATCGACTCGTGTGCCAGTTTGAGAGCCTGGATCATGGTGTCTTCGGGCACTTCCACCGCGCCACATTCCACCATGTTGATCGCGTCTTCGGTGCCGGAAACGCGCAGGTCCAGGATACTGTCTTCCATCTGGGGCATGGTTGGGTTAACCACAAATTCCCCGTCGATCATGCCGATACGCACACCAGCGACCGGGCCATTCCACGGAATGTTGGAAATCATCAGCGCCGAGCTGGCTGCGATGATACCCATCATGTCGATGTAATGTTCCTGATCATGGCTGAATGCAGTCAGGATGACCTGCACATCGTTGCGCATGTCCTTGGGGAAAAGCGGACGCAGGGTGCGGTCACACACGCGGGAAACCAGAACAGCCCCCTCGGTGGGTTTACCCTCACGCCGGAAGAAACTGCCCGGAATACGCCCGGCAGCATACAGCTTTTCTTCGTAATCGACACTCAGCGGAAAGAAATCAATGCCCTCGCGCGGTTTGCTGCTCATAGTAGCAGTGGCAAATACGGTTGTATCGCCCATCCGCACGAGAACGGCTCCACCGGCCTGTTCGGCCAGCCGTCCAACCTCAATCGAAAGCTGCTTGCCGCCGATTTCGGTCGTATAAGTTCGAATATTTGAAGCAGTTTGTTCTGTTAACACGTGGCCTCCTTATAAACCACAAGCGCGCCTGGAAGCCAGGGACTGGGGAGTAGGGTCAAATACTGAATTTGACATCACTCCCCAATACCTGTTCAACCAGGCGCGCATACAACAGGATGATCGATCATGATCATCCAGTATACACATCACGATATAGGACCCCGCCTTAACGGCGCAGCCCGAGTCGCTGGATAACTTCGCGGTAGCTTTCAGGGTTTTTCTGACTCAGATATTTGAGATGCCGCCGCCGCTGACCAACCAGCTTCAATAGCCCACGCCGGGAATGCTGGTCGTGCTTATGGGTGCGCAAATGATCGGTGAGCTGGTTAATACGAGTCGTGAGCAACGCAACTTGGACTTCGGGTGACCCTGTATCGCCCTCATGACGACCAAAATCCTGGATGATTGATTCTTTTTTCTCTTTTTCCAACGACATGTCCCGTTTCCTTTACTATGACACCAGACAGGTCGGACAAGAGACCCATCGGTCGGATACATTATATGGCATTATAGCAGAGGCTTATAGACGTGCCAATGCCGAACAGCCTAGCGCAGCGAGCCGGGCCGTTCGCGGCGGGCATCCGCCACCAGGTTCACGGTATGGTGGGTACGGAACAGACTGTACTGGCCAGGGCGTCCGGGAACACCATTCAGAACATTCTCGGACTCCATAATCGAGAGCCACAGTTCCAGGTCCCAGTCGCGGTCCCAATCCAACTGACGGATCGTTTCCTGCGAGATCGCCATGTTACGCTCGTACAACGTCAGCAACATGCGGATAAACACGTCACGGTCACTCAGAATCTGGCGGCAGACTGCCGAAGCCAGATTGAGCGAAATCCCTTTGGTGAAGAAGTTGCTCTGAGGATTCGGGTACTCGTTGACATCTGCCGCGCCATTGGCGACCAGATATTCCACAGCACGCTGGAAGGTAATTCCGCTGTCGTGGTTGAGCAGGCGCTTGTGCAGGCTGCCGAGCGGGCACCAGCTAAAGCCGCGGAAGCTGGTGAATTGTTCGACGCTGACCACCACGCGGCGCGCCATATCCGACGTTTCCGGCTCCTGACCATCCAGCGCTTGCAGGCTCAGCCCTTCCCAGTCGAGGCTGGGCGGTTCATCGGGCATCACGTCTTCCAGCACCTGAAGCTCGAAGTTCGGGTTCATCTTGATCACCGGCACGAGGTCATCGGGATTATGACGGTGCGGGATCAACTCGCGCACCAGCACCTGTTCGCGAACCAGACAATCAATCCAGTCTGACCGCCATTGGTCGCTGTAATTGCAACCGGGGCGATCCAGATCGCGATCCATCGCCAGCCCCTTCAACAGGAAGCCATAATTCACATATTCCCAGCCGCGCACTTGCAGGGTCCGTTGCACGCGCACCACAATCCGCGACGTAATGACGCGGGTTTTGTCGACAATCTGATGATTGGGGTCCAACCGCACACTGCCATTGCCGCCCGGTATCGCCTTAACGATGCCCAGAGAAATGGCCTGCATCACCAGGTCTTCGCCCCTGGCCTGCGATACAACCGCGCCGACACGCTGCAACTGCGCCACCAGTTCATCGCTCGACACCGCATCGGTGCCGCTGCGCGCCGACAGCCTGTCCATCTGGATAATCACACTCGACCACTGCGAGGGTGTAAATGCAGCAGCAGGTTCGTCATCCGGCGCGATCGCTGATGCTGAGGCCGAAGCCGCTCCCCACGAGCTGTGCGTTTGCAGGTTGGTGAAATCCTCGATGTACTCGACAGTTACACCAGGGTTATTTTCGATCTGCCGGCTGGTGCTGCCGCGAACACTCCACACAATCACCTGCTTGCTGCGTGCCCGCAGCGAATTCAGCACCTGATTAAAGTCGCGGTCACCGGTCGCCATAATATAGACATCCGCAGCATCCGTATGTCCCGCGTCCGTAATCACGTCACGGGCGATACGCATATCCGCGCTGTTCTTTCCCGGCAGGTTGAACACCGGGTCAATATTCGCCAGCATCAACCGGCTGGGGGCTTCATCCGCGACTTCCCGGCCAGACGAATCGACCAGCGGCGGCAGACTGCCACGCTGACCCCAGGGGGCATAGGCGGCCATCTTCACCACTTGCCCGTGCGCCTTTGCCTGACCCACAAAACGTTCGATCAGATGGTCAAGGTTCACCGTGTAACCCTGTTCCGTCAGGCTGATGGCAATATTTTCAAAGTCCACATAAACAGCGACGTTCTTCGTCTGAATACCCAGCAGCGATTCCAACGGTTGGAAGACAATTTCGCTGGCATAAGGGGTATCCAGCAAAATATTCTGCGACCCCCACACGCGGATACGTGCGCTGCGGGTGGTTTTGACCCGCTGCACCAGTGGGATCAGATCCACACTGGAGGTGGCCAGAATAAGTTCGTCCACCGGTTCGGGGTCGAAGGAGAAGTAATGCATGATCAGCGAGTCCGCCAGGCTTTCGCGGTGGGGCATATCGAACAATTCATAACCGGCGGTCTGGAATATACGACGCGTATTCGGTGAGAAGCTCGAGTTCTGGCCGTGATACTGGTTCCAGTCGGCCACAGCCACCGCTTTGAGTTTGTCCGGCCCGATCAAGCCCGCGGCCAGCGCAGCGCTGCCACGTAACCCAACAGCCATCTCCTGAAGGTCAACCGAGATGCCTCGTTGGATGAACTGCTGAAGCAGGTCGTCAACATCCACAATCAAATAAGCAGCCATTATCTTTCCCAATAAGCGTGCTTCACCGTTTCTGAATGAACCGGTGACATTGACGCATCACAGTAAACTAGTAGCGAAATGGGAATGGTGTTTTGTGCAACCCGATACCCCAACTACAAAGCGCTTCAAATAATGTATAGGTTGTGGATTGCACGCGTCGTTTGTGCCAAGTGTAACAAAGGGTAATGAGCAAAGCAACTGTCGATCTATACAGAACAAGGCTCTTCCACTTGTTATACTACATACATATCTACTTTATTCTGCATTTCGCTGAGCGTAAATAAGAAAACCTTGCATATTATTCAGTCATTTTGTACAAACGAATGCTAACCCATCCCTACAGCCAGTGTTCATCATAGCTGTACCACATTAATAGCATATCATAAATTTATTGTATTCTTATTAATCTCCTTCGAAATACTGCCTAGTAGGCCCGCGCAAATAACGCAACTTCTTCGGCAGTTTGACCTGTCATCCAGCAGCGACCAGCACCGTCGGGCTGATCAAACGGGAAGCAGCGGATCGTCGCGCCGGTTTCATCTTTTACCCGCCGTTCGTCATCGTCGGACCCCGCCCACCAGGTACGTGCCCAACCACCCGCTTCCACCACCTGCTTCAGTTCGTCGTAGGAAGCCACGTCATGGATATTGGCGTCGCGGAAGTCCGTGGCCTGCTGCAACATGCTGGCCTGTACATCGGTCAGCAGTTGGCAGATAAAGGCGGTGATATTGTCCTGCCCTACGCTCTGCTTGCCATCACGTCCGGGCACATCGCGCCGTGCCACCACAGCGACACTGTTCTCGACATCCTTCGGGCCGATTTCGACCCGGACCGGCACACCGCGCATTTCCCAGTCATTAAATTTGAAGCCAGGGCGAATGCCGTCACGGTCATCCAGCTGCACCCGTACACCGGCATCGATCAACGAGGATTTCAGGTTGTTCGCTGCTTCCAGAACCGGGCCGCGCTCGTCGTCTGTGCGGTAAATCGGCACGATAACCACTTGAATAGGCGCCAACCGGGGCGGCAGCCGCAGACCGGTATCGTCGCCGTGCGTCATAACCACCGCGCCCACCATGCGCGTGCTGAGGCCCCACGACGTTGTCCAGCAGAATTTCTGCTCGTTACTCTCATCCAGATACTGGATGTTAAATGCCTTCGCAAAATTCTGGCCGAGGTTGTGGCTCGTGCCGGATTGCAGCGCACGTTTGTCGCGCATCATCGCTTCAATAGTATAGGTACGCAGTGCCCCCGCGAATCGTTCAATGTTGCTCTTGCGCCCCTTGATGACGGGGATCGCCGCTTCATTGATCGCTACGTCGGCGTAAATATCGAGCATTTGCAGGGTTTCACGCTCGGCATCGGCTTCGTCGACGTGGGCGGTGTGCCCCTCCTGCCACAGAAATTCGGAGGTACGCAGGAATGGCCGGGTGCGCAGTTCCCAGCGGACCACGTTCGCCCACTGGTTAATCAGCAGCGGCAGATCACGGTACGATTGAATCCACTCGCTGAAGGCTTCACCGATGATCGTCTCTGATGTAGGCCGCACCACCAGCGGTTCTTCGAGCTGTTTGCCACCAGCATGGGTGACCACCGCCAGTTCCGGACTGAACCCTTCGACGTGTTCCGCTTCGCGCCGCAGGTAGCTTTCCGGGATAAACAGGGGGAAGTAGGCATTCTGGTGGCCGGTCGCCTTGAATCGTTTGTCCAGCGCGTTCTTGATGCCATCCCAGATTTCGTAGCCATAGGGTTTGATGATGATCGACCCGCGCACTGGTGAATGCGCCGCCAGATCAGCCTTGTAGACAATTTCGTTGTACCATTTGGAAAAATCAACACCCTGTGGCGTGACAGCCTGTGAAGCCATGCGGATACTTGTCCCTTGTTGTAGCGCGGATTACATAACAGGAGACATTATACCTGAGAATATGGCTGCTGTGAATTTGGAGCCGGGAAGATTGGAATAAACTATTCGGCCTCAAACAGGATTTTTTCATACACATCGGCCAGCGGCAACGTGCAGTCAATGGATTGCAAAGGCATTTCAGACGCCGTCCCGGCGACATCATCCAGCAGCCACATACCATCCGCCTGCCGGATATAACGTTCAACGCGCGGGGCATCCTGCGTAATCAATACATATTCCTGAATACTGGTCAGGGTGCGGTAATGCTGGAACTTTTTGCCACGATCATAACGTTCTGTCGAAGGGGACAGAACTTCCATCACCAAAGCGGGATTCAACAATGTATCGCGCTGATCATCTTCAAACTGAGGTGTGCCACACACGACACTCACATCTGGATAGGTGTACAAACCAACCTGGCTAATCTTCACCCGCATATCACCGGGATACACCAGACAAGGCCGCTGGCGAAGCTGACCATGCAAGCTGGCGAGTACATTGGTGACAATCAGATTGTGATTGGCACTCGCGCCAGCCACCTGTGTAATCTCGCCATTCAAGAATTCATGGCGCAGTTCGTTGGCACGCTCAAATTCGAGGTAATCTTCAGGTGTCCAGTGGTGATGGGATGCTGCTGACATCATCGGCCTCCGCTAACCCACGCCATCTTACACCAACTCAAGCGTTATACGGCATATCCACCACCGTGGCGCGCAGGTCCGTCCACAGGGTTGCCAGTTCGGCCTGAACCTTTGCTATCACTTCATCCACTGGCACGATGCTGCGGTCTGCCTGATCGCGCCGCTTGAACTCCACACCGCCATTTTGCAGGGAACGTTCGCCCACAGTCAGGCGCACCGGCAGGCCAATCAGGTCCGCATCCTTGAACTTGACGCCGGCCCGTTCGTCCCGGTCATCCAGCAGCACATCGAGTCCGGCTTGCTGCAAATCCGCATACAACTGCTGCGCCACGTCCTCGCCACCCGGCAGCATCAGCAAATGCACGTCGAACGGCGCGACGCTCACCGGCCAGACCAACCCATCGTCATCATGGCAGGCCTCAGCAACGCAGGCCAGCAGCCGCCCAACACCAATGCCATACGACCCCATCACCACCGGTTTGGCCTGCCCTTCGGCGTCAATATAGGTCGCGCCCAGCTTCTCCGAGTACCGTGTGCCCAGCTTGAAAATATTCCCAACCTCAACGCCACGCACAGTTTTCAGCGCATGACCGCAAACCGGGCAAGCATCGCCGGCACGGGCGACAGCAATATCTGCGACGATACCGGCTTCATAATCGCGCCCGTAATTGACGTTCAGCAGATGATAGCCGTTCTCATTCGCCCCCGCGACCAGATTAGCCGACACCGGGATCGCATCGTCAACCACGATCAGGCAGTCATGGACGCCAACCGGCGACCCATAACCCGGCACTGCCCCAATCGCGCGGATTTCCGCCTCGGTTGCCGGACGCAACGCCTTCGCCCCGACTGCGTTAATCAGTTTGATTTCATTCAGCTCCATGTCGCCGCGCACCACCGCAAACACGAATTTTTCAACGCGCTCCTGCCCTTCCATCATTGTTGCCCTAAGGAAGATGGCTTTGGCCGTACGCGACGGCGAAATATCCAGCAGTTTCGTCAGGGCATCAATCGTGGTGGTATCGGGCGTGGCGACCTTCTCTATCGGCAGTGTGGTTTCATCGGCGAGTTTCGGCTTGCGGAAGCGGGCGATTTCGCGGTTGGCGGCGTGACCACAATTGTCGCACACCAGCAGTGTATCCTCACCAATCGGCGTGAGATACATAAACTCGTGCGCCAGCTTGCCCCCCATCATCCCTGTATCCGACGCGACCGCGATCACCGGCAGGCCGCTGCGGTTGTAGATATTGAAGTACGCCTGATAATGTGCCCGGTACTGCACATCCAGCCCGGCGTCGTCCAGGTCGAGGCTGTAGCTGTCTTTCATGGTGAACTCACGCACGCGGATCAGCCCGGCACGCGGACGCGCTTCGTCGCGCCATTTGGTCTGAATCTGATACAGCAGCGCCGGAAGCTGGCGATACGAGCGAATCTCCTTGCGCACCAGGTCGCTGATGACTTCCTCATGCGTCATCGCCAGCACCATATCGCGCCCGCCCCGATCCTGAAACCGGGTCAGCGACTCGTCGATTTCGTACCAGCGGTTGGATTCTTTCCACAGGTCCGCCGGATGCACCACCGGCATCGAAATCTCCTGACCGCCAATCGCGTCCATTTCCGCGCGGATGATCGTCTCGATTTTGCGCAATGACCGCCAGCCCAGCGGCAGATAACTGAACACCCCGGCGGCCAACTGGCGCATGAACCCGGCCCGCAGCAGCAGTTGATGGCTGGGGATTTCGGCCTCGGCAGGGGCGTCTCGCAGGGTCTGGCTGAACAACTGGCTCATGCGCATGGTGGTTTTCCCTGATGTGCGTGGATGTATCAGGGGCAGATTGTATCACAGATGGGGATGGAGAGGCGGGAATGGTTATCCCCAGTTCCTTGCTTCATTCGGTCTTTGTAAAATATGTAATATGGCTCAGTTTTTTAAGTGGGGCAACATTAATGCTAAAATTCTGTCACTGGTCAATTTTGGAGGTGAACTTATGTCCGGTTACGGCATCAAATTGGTCTGGGCAGGCTGGAATAACGATGAAATTATTGGTTTTAGCAACAAGGCCAGAAAGAAATGGGAAGATGATATTAGACCGGGAGTCAGAATGTTGATTTATGAGACAAGTAAACCACCCGGTTTGAAAGCAATTGTTGGTGAGGTAGAAGTTACAGGGACATGGGAACAGGGAGAAGGTAAACCGACACCTACCAAAGAGCATAACCACCCGGTTAACGTGCGTGTACTTCGGCGCAGGGCTGACATAACACCAATCCCTTTGCACCGAGTCCGCCAGATTACTGGAGATGAAAAATTCCCTCGTCAGGGACAAGCGTGGAAACCTCTATCTGAGGCGCAATATAAAGCCTTACTGGACGCTTGGGACTAGCGATCAGGCTGCGGCCCGATTATGGTACGATATATGAAATTCTGATAGGATACCTTACTGGAACCAGCCACATGACCATCCCGAACATCACCCTCCCCTATAACGCGATCACGGCCTTCTGTCAACGTCATCACATTCGCAAGTTAGCGTTGTTCGGTTCTGTGCTGCGCGACTCCTTCACGCCCGATAGCGATATTGATGTGCTCATCGAGTTCGAGCCGGGTCACGCGCCGGGCTGGGAATTTGTTTCTATGCAGGATGAACTTAGCGAGATTTTAGGCCGCTCCGTTGATCTCAACACACCGGGTTTTCTCAGCCGACATTTTCGGCAGCGCGTCCTCGACACTGCGCAGGTTATCTATGAACGAACGGGATAAAACGCGACTAGCTGATATGCTAGATGCGGCACGTACTGCTGTAGCATTCACTGTTGGGCGCACGCGTGAAAGTTTGGATTCTGACTTGATGTTTACATTTGCTGCGGTACGGGCTATCGAAATAGTAGGTGAAGCCGCTGCACAAGTCTCACAACCCGCTCGCGAACAACTAAATCACATCCCGTGGCACAACATCATCGGAATGCGCAATCGGATTGTGCATGAATACATGAATGTTGACAATGATATTGTGTGGGAAGTGTTGACCCGAAACCTCCCATTCCTTATCAGACAATTGGAAAAGTTTAATAGTGAAACTGACGATATCGAGCCTTCATAACAAGTGACTTAGAGCAGCTACAAATGGCAACTTGAACCCCGCATCTCATCACAACTTGAATGACACACACCTCTCCCCCACCAGCACAATGCCTCCGATTATTAACTTCTAAAGCCACGTTGACGCCAATCTAACGCACGCGCGCTACCGTGAATCTATCGGATGTAAGTCTATGGAGGGCGACATGAAACTCAATCAAGCAGCCGTGAAGCACGCCAAGAAACTCATCAAAGACGGCAAGGTAGCCAAAGATACGGACTGGAGCGACGATCAGCCGTCCGCCGATGAAGAAAACAAGTTTCTGGATAATCATGACTGGGATACATACGGTCAGTGGTATCTGGGCATCGACACCGACGAAAATGAAGAAACCAAGGGCCGGCACAATTTCCCCTATGGCGACTTCAAGAAGGTGCATCGCGATGGGATCATTGCGGCCAAACAGCGCGCCGCCCAGTACGATTATGCCGACATCGAAAAAGCAGCGGACGAACTGCTGGAAATGATCGACTCCGGCCAGTAACCCTTGCTTGCAAAGGGAAGAACAGGGTCAGTTATCGGTTCTGTGCGCCACATTGGATAACCGGATCGCTGCGGGCTGCCAGCCACAAGCATGTTACTCGGTCAGACGCCGTTCCGCAGCAGCGACCAGCGTTTCCAGCCACACTTCCCGAAAACGGGGATGCAAATGTGCGTAGACGTTGGGCGGCATGGTGGCCAGCCGGGGCAGCCAGCGGGCGACAAACAGCCACATCAGCGCATGATCCCACAGCACGTGGAAGGTCGTGTCATCCCACTCAGGCTTGAACAGATGGTCCGCTTGGTCACGATACAGGTCGATCATGGCCTGCGGCGGCATCACCGGTTCTAACCGCAAACGCGTCGTCTGCACCAGCCCCACCAGATCAAGAATCGCGGGGCCAATGCCTGCCAGCTGCCAATCAAACACAATCTGGCGACCATCAATGGGACGCGCAATATTACCAGGCCAGTAATCCCCATGCACCAGCGTCGCCGTTTCGGCACGCAGCGGGGCGGCAATCGCATCAGCCGCATGGGTCAGCCGGTCAAACAAATCGAGGTAGAGGGTCAATGCGGGGTGATTGGTATCGTGGCGCAGGGATTGCACCGCATCCTGAGCGGCCATCACTGTATCGCGGAAATCCGCTTCCAGCAAACGTGCCAGCCAGGGGTACGTCGCCAGCACTTCGAACAAACCCCAGAAACGATCGTGCATCCCTACCAGATTACCGAGTGCTTCCTCGTAATCCTCGACAGTCCATTCGGTCGCCGGGCGCAGGCCCGTCAGCACTTCCAGAATCACCCAACCCTCAGCTTCATCCCCGGCGACAAGGCCGGGCACCAGCAGCGGCAGATGTGGGGCCAGCAGCCGGTAGACGCCATACTCACGCTGACCGACCGCCCGCAAGACGCGACCATTACGGCTGACCGGCGGCTGTTTGAGCATCAGCGGCAGATCGTAATCATCGCCATCGATGCGCACACCGACCGACATGGCGCTCAGGCGGGTGCCAGATTCTTCTGTAAAGGATGTACCGGGCATGGTCAGCGGCAGTGGTATGGGTTTGATTTCCAGCAGGCGCAGTGTACTGGCCGCCAGATAACGTCGCAAACCAGCCATTAATTCGGAACGGGAAAACGGCCATTCCCATGTCAGGGCCGTGTCAGACATCGTTGTCCCACGTTCTCTGCTGATTCCGTTCGAGCTTGTCCAGCACCGCCTGTCCCAGATCAATCTCGCTGATGCTGGCAAGTTGCAGTAAGTATAACATGACATCGGCCAGCTCACCCGCGAGTTCAGCCTTGTCTCTGGTGGCTTCCGACCACTGAAAATGCTCCAACACTTCGCTGGATTCCAGAACCAGTGAAATGGCGAGATTTTTGGGCGTTTGGGGGCGTGGGGAATCGCTTTCGTACCAGCCCTTGCTGGTCACAAACGCGTGCATCGCTGCTTCGAGTGTTTTCAGGTCCATAGGCAATTCAGCAGTCAGGTTTTCAGCGTTCAGCCCACCAGTCTGATCACTGACCTGCTGACAGGCTGACGGCTAATAGGCGTTTTTGTCTTTGCGCAGGATAATCATCATAAAGGTGCGCAGGATTATTTTGATATCCAGCCACAACGACCAGTGTTCAATATACCACACATCATAGGCCGTTCGCTCGGCAATCGAGGTATCGCCGCGCAGGCCATTGACCTGTGCCCAACCGGTCATACCGGCCTTCTCGCGGTGACGTTCCATATAACGGGGGATACGTTCGCGGAATTCGCGCACATAGACCGGGCGCTCCGGGCGCGGCCCCACCAGGCTCATATGCCCCATCAGCACGTTGATCAACTGCGGCATTTCGTCCCAGTTGGTGCGACGCATGAGCTGGCCCAGGCGCGTACGCCGGGGATCATTCTCCGTCGTCCAGCCGGGGCCACTGGCTTCGGCATCGGAACGCATCGACCGGAACTTAATCATCGGGAAGGGTCGACCATCCAACCCCATCCGTTCCTGAATATAAAAAACGGGACCGGGCGACTCCATGCGGATCAAAATCGCCGTCAGCAGCATCCCCGGCGAACAGAAGATCAGCCCCACCAGTGCGCCAAACATATCCATCCCACGCTTAAGGCTCAGCTTCCAGCCGCGCAGCGCAATGTCGCGCACCGTAATCAGCGGCGTGCCGCCCAGTTCATCAACGTTCAGGTCGCCCGCCATATATGCGAACAGGTCCGGGTACACTTTAATGTCGACGTGTCCGCGCTGGCACAGGGTAATCAGGTTCACCAGTTCGCTGCGCTGCGCTTCCGGCAGAGCGATAATGACCTGTTCAATACCGTGATGGTCGATCAGATCCGGGATTTCTTCATAGGTGCCGATCACGGGCACACCCGCCACATTCGAGCGCGCATGGCGTCGGGTGGTCACCACACCGACGAGATTATAGCCGAGGTCATCCCGCTTCTTGATGCGCCCGGTGACATCGCGCGCGATCTTCCCCGTGCCGATAATCAGCAGATTCTGGCTGTCAATGTGCTGTCGCCGCAGGTAATAGCGCAGGGAACGGTGCAGCTCGCGGCCAGCAACGGTAAACACCGTACTGAAGATCCACACGTACACGAACAGACTGCGCGGATAATCGACCTGAAACGTTGTCCCCTGAAACACTGTTTCCAGAATCAGAGCCTGCAACCCGTAGGCCAGCACCGAGCCCAGCGTCACCGCACCCAGAATGTTACGCATCTGGTCAATACGGCTGATGGCGCGCGGCAGGTGATACAGCCGGGACCCGTAAAAGATCAGCAGAGTTGTCCCAACATGCAGGATGAGTGTCGGCAGATACTGGATGAGCGTTGGCGGATTGAGGGGTATCTGAAAAATATCGAGGACATTACGCGCCTGATAACCCAGCATAAAGGCCGTTACCAGCGCCAGTAAATCCAGGCTGACCAGCAGTAAATTCAGCAGTGAATTGACTCGATTGGACCGGATGACGTTCGCCGGCGGTCTCAGGCTGGCTTGCGAATCTCCGGCAGAAGCTGGGTCCCACCCTTCAGCAGCAGCCCCGTTAATACCAGTGTGTGCAGCCAGAGTGGAGTCGTCGTCCGGTAGTGCTTCCGGTAGAAGATCAGCATCGCGCGATTGAACTCGAACTGCGCTTTCTGACTCTTCCTGCTCGCCGCCCGCTTGATGTGTCTGATCACCACGCTTGGGTAATAAAACACCTTCCAACCGGCGGTCTTTATCCTGTAAGCCCAATCCAGATCCTCTCCATACATGAAGAACGTTTCATCCAACAGGCCCACCGCGTCGATGGCTTCACGCCGTACCTGCATATAGGCCCCAACGACCGAGTCAACTTCAAGCTCCCGGTCGGGATCAGCGAACGTCATATTATAGCGTCCGAATTGCGGATGATGCGGAAACAGCTTGGATAATCCCGAAAAACGATAGAGCGACACCAGCGGCGTCGGGAACGCCCGGCGACAGGCCAGGTCAAGACTGCCATCCTCCAGCACCAGTTTTGGCCCGGCGACCCCGATTTCCGGTCTGGCATCCATGTATTCTATCATACGAAAGAATGCGTCGGGGGGGACCTCGGTATCCGGGTTGAGCAGGACCGCGTAGCGCGGCGCATCCGCATCGATCTGCCCGGCACCGTGAAAGCCCAGTGCTTTCAGGCCAAGATTATTGCCGTAAGGATAGCCACCGTTCACCTCGCTGGCGATCAGCTCGACCTGCGGGAAATGCTGACGCACCATCTCGGCACTGCCATCGGAGGAAGCGTTGTCCACAACAACGACTTTGTACGTGAAATCTCCTTCGCTTGCCAGAACCGTTTCCAGACAGCGTTGAAGCAAGTCACACGTATTCCAGTTGAGGATGACAATTCCTGCATCAAGCATAGGCCCTCACAAGCCGCGATTTTACCATGCCCCTGCCTGCCTGACCACCGTACTACCCCACGTCTGCCCAACGATTAAGGGGTCAGCCAGTTAGCAGGTCAGCTTGTCAGCGATCAGCAAAATAAAGTGCTAAAGTGCTAAAGTGCTAAAGTGCTAAAGTGCTAAAGTGCTAAAGTGCTAAAACGAGTGTAATGCGTGTCATTCGGCTGTCAATCAGCAAGCCGGCGTCGTTTGGCTAACCAGCGAACAGGCTAACTTGCTACCCTGCTGATCGCTGAAGTGCTTTGACCTAGCACCGTACACACCGTAACCCAGCACGTTATTGCGCCGTCGGCAGTGTCCGTAACGGAGCGCCCCGCAGCGCCGCCCGAAGCGCGTCGCGATCATCCCAGGGATATTCAACCGTGCCAAAACACATGCTCTGTTCGTGCCCCTTGCCGCAGGCGATTACGATGTCACCAGCCTGGGCCATCTGACACGCCTGATACAGCGCATCGCCACGATCCGGCACGCGGAAGAATGTCTCGCCTTCAATGCCACCCTGCGACGTGCAGGCATCGGCCATGATCTGCAAGATACCCTCCAGCGATTCGGTGCGTGGGTCCTCCGCCGTTAAGATGGTTACATCGGCCAGCCGCGCCGAAGTTTCCGCCATCATCCGGCGCTTCTCCCGGTCGCGCAGGCCCGCGCTGCCGAACACCACGATCAGGCGCTTGGCCGGTTGCAGCATCTTGCGTGCAGCCGCCAGCACCTTTTCCAGCGCATCCGGCGTGTGCGCAAAATCGACTATCGCCGTGAAGTTCTGCCTCTCGTCGATACGCTCCATTCGTCCGGGAATCAGCGTCACATCGAGCATTCCGGCTTGAATCCTGTCTGCGCCAATCCCCAACGCACCAGCTGCTACAACCGCCGCCAGGCTATTCGACAAGTTAAATGCCCCTGCCAGCCGCGTCGAAAACTGATCCCCACCAATGCTGAAGTGTGTGCCATCCGGCTCATACTGAACATTATCGGGATGCACCGGGGCATTTTCACGCAGACCGTAGAGGCTGATCTTATCTGCCGGGAAAGAAGCAAAGTAATCCGCGCTCGGATCATCGGCATTAATCACCGCCATCTTTGGCACGCTCGGCTTGCGCTGGCTCTGGCTGAGCATCTGGAACATGCGGCCTTTGGCGGCACGGTAATTCTCGAACGAGCCATGATAATCCAGATGTTCGTGGGTCACATTGGTGAGGACCGCTACGTCCAGATCAACGCCGTTCAGCCGCCCCTGCGCCAGCCCGTGACTGGTCATTTCGAGGACACAGTGCGTCAGACCGTTGGCGACCATCTGTGCCAGCAGCGCCTGAATCTGCGGCGCACCGGGCGTGGTAACGTGCAAACCCGTATCCGCTGTACTGTCGCCCAGGTCGGCGGCCACCGTCGAGATCATCCCGGCTTTGTTTTCAGTGGCAACTTTCAGGATACTGTGAATGAGGGTTGTAACGGTCGTCTTGCCGTTGGTGCCGGTCACACCGATAACGATCATTTTGCGCGAGGGATAATCCCAATAGGCCGCTGCCAGATAACCAACGGCTTCCTGCGCGTTTTGTACCTGCGCGTAAGGCACCGGCAAATCGCTGATCTCGCGCTCCCCCACGATGGCCGCCGCGCCACGCTCAATCGCACGCGGGATAAACGCATGACCATCTACACTCAGACCCTTACGTGCGACAAACACGCCACCGGCTTCCAGTTCCGCGTCGGATTCGACCACAGGAGCTGTCACATCGGCATCGCCTGTCACACGAATAAGCTGAGTCTCTGGCAGGGCTGCCAGCAATCTGGAAAATGGGAGAGGCAATGGGGTCATGATTCCTCCTCCGGTTCGTCGGGCTGCTGGCGTCTTCGCCATCGATCTTGCAGGCGAACCACCAAACCCAGCGCGACATAGATTAATCCGCCAAAGACGACCGACAATATGGCCAGACTCGCCAGAAAGATCACAACCAGGATAATGATCTGATCAATGGCAAAGTCGGGGTTCAGCCAGGAATCTTCCAACAGAAAACCTTTTTACCGAGAAAGCAAACATGCCGGCGTAGCACCGGCACGTTTCTGTTTCTTAAAAATCGATTGACTAGCGGATGCGCTGTGACATCTCGGTCAGGCCGCTGCGGACACTGCCGTCGACCACCCGATCACCACTGCGCACAACCAGACCGCCGAGAATGGACGGATCAACCTGGAAGGTGATGTTTTCCGCGCCAATTTCCTGACGTGCCTTGGCCTGCTCTGCGTCAGACAGCGGCATGGCGCTGACGACAACCACATCGCCTTTCATGGCTTTTGCTTCGGCAGGGACTTTGGCGAAGAAATCGCTGATCAGCGCCTGCTGGCGTTGTTCGTCCAGCGCCTCGCCGATCAACTGCTGTGCCACCGCAATCGATATGGCAGCAACCTGGCTGCGCAGCCCGGAAAGCTGGGCGTTGCGTTCTTCAACAGCCGCTTCGCGGGCATCCTCGCGGATTTTTTCCGCGTCGGTGTTCGCTTCCTGCTGAACCTGCTTGGCCACTTCTTCACCACGGCCACGCGCTTCGTCAATGACCTGCTGCGCCTCGGTGCGGGCTTGCTGGAGGATTTTCTCCGCTTCCGCTTCGGCGTTCAAACGAGCATTGGCCGCTGCCTGCGCATCTTCCAGCCCCTTCTGAATTTTGGCTGCGCGGGCATCCAGCATGTTGACCAGCGGACGCCACAGCAATGCTGTCAGCAGCACAAAAATCAGGCCGAAATTGACCAGTTGGGCAATCAGGAAGCCTGCGTTGATACCCAGGGCATCCAGTGGACCACCGCCCTCTTCGGCGGCCAGTGCCGTGCCTGAAAAGGTCGCAAGCAGGACCACAATGGTCAGAACGACCATCCATCTGCTTTTATTTAACCGCATTTGTCGCTTCTCCTTAGTTGGTGTCCTCGTCTCCTGCTGCTGATAGGTCGCCCGTAACCAGTGTTCCAGTTACCGGGCTGCCCAGGCAGACTAGAGCACGAACAGGATCACCAGCGCAACCACCAGGGCGTAAATCGCGATGGCTTCCGTGAACACGATGGCGAGAATCATGTTCGTCTGAACCGTACCCGCCGTGTCCGGATTGCGACCAATGGCGTTCATCGCGCCGTTTGCCAGCAGACCAATACCGATACCAGGCCCAAGCGCACCGACCATCGCCAGCCCTGCGCCAATAGCTTTCAAACCCTGCTCAAGTGACCCTTCAATCATTTGATGTTCTCCTCTTGGTGAATGTTTTCTGTTTTATGTGTGATGCAGCACGCAACTAATGTTCTTCGGCGTGTTCGTGATCTTCGTCGCCGTGATGGCCTTCCATAGCCTGCACAGCGAACACGAGCGTCAGCACGGCAAACACCAGTGCCTGAACCGTACCGATGATGATTTCCAGTGTATACATAACCATCGGCACCAGCAGCGCGACCAGGAACGTCAGCGCGATAAGCGCCACACCACCCGCGAACAGGTTACCGAAAAGACGGAACGCCAGACTGACGATCTTGCCGATTTCCGAGATAATCTCGAAAAGACCGACCACAAAATCAACCAGCCCCAGCGGTTTCTTGCCCAGATTGCCCAGTGCCGAGATGTTAATAAACTTCTCGAAGTAGGCAGGGCCAAGTGCCCAGACACCGTAGATTTGTACCACGATGATTGCCAGCAGCGCCAGCATCAGGGCCACACTCAGGTCAGTAGCAGGGCCACGAACCCAGGGCGTCACATGGAACAGGAATGGCATCGCGCCAGATTCCATCTGGTCTGGTGTGAAGGCCAGCGGCGCAGTCGGGTAAATCATCTGCGTACGCGCCATGTTCAGTTCAGCCACCAGCACATCATGTTCAGCCTGAAGTGCAGATACTTCGGCAGCAATTTCTTCCTCGGTCGGGCCTGCTTCGGCCAGACCCAGTTCGATCAGAACCGTTTCGTCGGCGTGTTCGCCTTCAGCGCCATGGTCGCCCTCTGCTTCGGCAGGAGCTTCCAGTGCAGCGATATGCGCTTCGACATCCTCGATCTGTTCTTCCAGTTCAGGGATTGCTTCGGCACTTTCGAGGCGAAGGGTCTGACGCTCAACGGCCCGTTCGGCAGCCGCCTTTTCTTCGTAGAGCAGTTCCAATTCGTGCAACTGGTCTTCGGTCAGGGCTTCTTCGCCACCAGCCGCTGCAACCAGCGCATTCAGATCTTCTTCAACTTCTGCCAGTTCGGCCTGGGCTTCTTCAAGCTGGGGCTGAATTTCTTCCGGGCTTTCAACAGCAAACGCGGTAAATTCATGCTCGTTGAAGAAACTATGGCAGGCTTCCTCGGTCGCTTCGGTCTGGCGTATACCGGAGTTCAAAGGTTCGTCAACATAAAGGGTATACAAATTACCGCCAGCCGACTGCGCCGGATAGCCGATCGAACCGACATGGGAGCAGTGTACTGTACCCACTGTTTCGACGCCGGGGACCAATTTCATCAGGTTGCCAAACAGCAGGAAGATGAACATGGTCGCCACCAGCGGCCACAACAGTGGCGTAGAATGCAGGCGCGGACCGCCGATTCCCTTCATGAAATCGCGGAAGACGCCGCCAAACAGCATTTCGACCAGAGCCTGAAAACGCCCTGGCACTTCATTGGTCCAACCTTTCGAAGCACGCCATGCGAAGAAGACAAACAGAACCAGCAGGATATCGACCAGAATCGTACCGATGATGGTGTTTGTCAGATCAACGCCAAACAGCCCGCCAGACACAACAACTTCGCCCGGCACTTCGATGATTGGCAGTGCCACCGCAACACCGGCACCCGGCATTACGATAAATGGCAGCAGAACACAACCTACAACCGCCACGACAAGCATCACCAAAAAGGTAATGACACCGCGCTGTCTTGTGCTCATGCAGCCTCCTTTCGAGTGGCAAAAAGAGCGCTTAAATGGGTCACAAAGACTAATCCTCCTCCATATCAGTCGGCGCGCTGTCTTGCGCAGCCTCCGTTACTTGTGGAACAATCCGGCGGATTGCCCCTAGCGAAATGTACAACATCACGGCCAGGCTGACCGGCACGCTGAGGACAAGAAGCAATATGGCAAAAACCCCCCGCTGCCCAGTGCGTGCGTCCAGCCATAGTCCGATCAGAAGCGCCCCAAACACGATGACCAGGGTAGCGCAGCCTGCCTGTGCAGCTACTGCCGCCAGACCCAGGTTTTTGATGCGCGAGGGCTTCTTGTCAGCCACGAAACCATAACCTAGTGCATTCTATCACAAACGAAACGTCAGCGCCACAACATTACAAAAATAACGACGCCGCGCCGCTTCGGGCCCAATCAAAGATCAGCTGTGCACCAAACGTACCCAGAAACAGGATGAGCACAGCCGGTACGGCAAGCACCCAGCCGTAGGCTGCCGACATCGGAATCGGCTTGTCTTCGTCCGGGCTGCGGTCGACATACATGATTTTGATGACGACCAGATAGTAGTACAGTGCCACAATCGAGTTGAGCACGCCGACAATCGCCAGCCAGGCCAACCCGGCTTCGACGGCTGCGTTAAACAGGAAAAACTTGCCAAAGAACCCGGCGGCGGGTGGAATGCCTGCCAGTGACAGCAGCGCAATCGTCATCGCCAGCGCGAGCCAGGGGCTGCGCCGGTTCAGCCCGGCCAGGTCCGCAATCGTCTCGCTGCCAGTGGCTTCGCTGAACAGCAGCACCACCGCGAACGCGAGAATGTTCGTAAAGGTGTACATAAACATGTAGAAGCCAACCGCTGCTACGCCCTGCTCGGTCTGCGACTGGATAGCCGCCACGCCGATGAGCGTATACCCGGCCTGCGCAATCGACGAGTAGGCCAGCAGACGTTTGATATTGCGCTGCGACAACGCCAGCACATTACCCAGTGTCATCGACACCACCGCCATCACCGCCGCAAGCTGCACCCAGAAACTCTGGATACCCTGATCGCCAATCACCAGCGTGTCGGGGAAGACGGCAATCAGGAAACGGATCAGCAGCGCGAAACTGGCGGCTTTACTGGCGACACTCACGTAAGCAGTGACCGGTGTCGGTGCGCCTTCGTACATATCCGGCGTCCAGAAATGGAACGGTGCCGCACCGATTTTGAAGCCGAAACCGGCCACAATCAGCACCATCGCCATCAGCACCGGGATGGGCGCGCTGTTCACCGCTGCGCCAAGCTGGTCAGCAATTGCATAGATATTCGTCTGCCCGGTGAAGCCATACAGCAGGCTGAGGCCGAACAGCAGAATGGCCGAAGCAAACGACCCAAAGAGGAAATACTTCATGCCGCTTTCGGACGAGCGCGCATCGTTCCGCTTGAAGGCTGCCAGCACATACAGCGGAATAGTGAGCGTTTCCAGGCCCAGAAAGACCATGATCAGATCCGCCGCACCGCTGATGAGGCTGGCCCCCAGCGTGGAGACGACGATAATCAGGTAAAACTCGCCGCGCCGTCCCATGCCCTTCATGTCAATCGCCATCAGAGCCGACAGCGCGCCACCCAACAGGACGATCACCTTGAAAATCTGGGACAGCGAATCGTGCCGCACCATGCCACCCCAATAAAGGAGTTCGGTCCCGCTGCCAGCAGGTGGTCCCCAGATAATCGGCAGGATCGCCAGCAAGGCCAACCCACCGGCGGTGACGTAGGCGATGCTGCGGCGCTGGCTTTCTGGCAGATAGACGTCCAGAAACAGGACGATCACCGCCAGAATTGTCAGCCCGATTTCAGGCGCAATCGACGGCAGGCTTTGCAGGAAGTTAAACTCAGTCAACTCAAGCCCCTCCTAACAGTGCAATGATGGGCCGTACACCGGATTCTATTTGCGGGGCCATCACCCAGGGCAGGATGCCGACGATTATCAGCGGCACACCCAGCAAAATCAGAATAATCCGATCCGTGATGGTAATATCGCCGACTTCCGGGTAAAGCTCGGCGTTAAACTCTCCGAAAAATACTTGCCCGGTGACGCGCAGCACATAGGCCGCCGTAATGACGATACCGAGGGCCGCCAACACCACAATCACCGAGTAGTAATTGGTCAGCACGAAATCCCCGATTTGCAGCGTCACCTGGTCTGATGCATTCCACATGCCGACGAAAATCGGAAACTCCGCGATAAAACCGCTAAGGCCGGGCATACCCATGCTTGTGAGACCACCGACGATAAAGGCCAGCCCAACCCAGGGCATCTTCTTGATAAAACCGCCCAGGCTGGGAATATCGCGGGTATGTGCCCGGTCGTACACCATACCGACACAACCGAAGAACAGCGCCGTCATCGCGCCGTGGCTGAACATTTGCAGCCCCGCCCCGGTCATGCCGATGACGTTCATGGTGGCCCAGCCCATACTCACCAGCCCCATATGGCTGACGGATGAGAAGCCAATCACGTATTTGAAGTCGCGCTGGCGGAAAGCGATAAACGCCCCGTACACCACATTCACCAGCGTCAGGAAGACAATCCAGGGAAGGTGCACCTCAGCACCCTGTGGCATCAGCTGCACGCCCACCCGCAGCGCCGCGTACGCGCCAAGCTTCATCAGCACGCCCGCGTGGATCATCGACACCGCCGTCGGCGCAGCCACGTGGCCGTCAGGGCTCCAGTTGTGGAACGGGAACACACCGGCCAGCACCGCGAAACCGATAAAGATGAAGGGGAACCACAACTTGGCGAAGGTCAGGCTTTCGATGCCGCCATAACCCAGAATATCGAAGGCGCCATGTTCAGCGGCCAGGGTCAGGTTGACCATATCGAAGCTGAGGGGGCCGCTGCCGGGGGCAACCAGTCCCGTCTCGATGGCCGATTGCAGCACCGACGCGCCGGCTTCTGTCTCGAAATACTGCCCGGCGACGATCACCATCGCAATGACGCCGACCAACGCCACCACCGAGCCGATCAGAATGTAGAGCGTCAGCTTCATGGCGGCGTATTCGCGTTTTTCCACCCAGCCCCACGTTGCAATCAGCAGGTACATGGGGAAGATCGCCAGTTCGTAGAAGAAGAACAGGGTGAACATGTCGATAGCGACAAACACGCCATACACACCGGCGACCAGCAGCATAAAGAATGCCATAAACTCGCGGGTGCGGTCCTGGATGCGCCACGAGATCAGCACACCCGCCACCGTCACCATACCGGTGAGCAGGACCATCGGGGCGCTGAGGCCATCCACACCCACGTGGTAGCTGATGCCCAGCGACGACACCCACTCGACATGCTCTTCAAACGCCAGGCCGTCCTTGAACATCAACGTGCCAGGCGCTTCGATTGAAGCATCGCTCAGGATATCGTCCTGATTGGCCATCACCTGATCGACCTGAGCATTGTAACCAAAGTACACCGCCCCGGACAGCACCAGCACCGTCGCTGCCGCCGCAATCGCCACACCGCGAATTAAATCGCGCTGTTCGCTGTTCATGAACAGCATGATGATCCCGGCGACGATCGGCACAAAGACGATGACGCTTAAAACAGGAAATGCAAAACCTTCCATACAGTTTTATCCCCCAAGAATCCGCGTCACCGATTCGTTGATAATCGGCAGTATCCAGTTTGGCACCACACCCGTCACCAGCATCAACACCAGCAGCGGTGCAATGGCGATCACCTCGCGGAGTTCAATTTCCAGATGATAATCACGCCAGTGCATATTGAACGGGCCGTGCAAAACGGCGCGGATACCTTTCAGAATGTATGCGCCGGTAAATAACAGGCCAATCATTGCCAGCATGGTCAGCCCGGTAAACACCGGCCATACCCCACGCACCACCAGAAACTCGCCAACGAACCCGTTGAGGCCCGGCAGGCCCAGGCTCGCCATACTGGTGAAAATAAAGATGCCGCCGTAAATGGGCGCCTTCACCCAGAACCCGCCGTACTGTGTCATATCGCGGGTATGGGTCTTATGATAAATCGCCCCGGCGAGCAAAAACATCCCGGCAGAACTGAGGCCGTGATTGAACATTTGCAGCACCGCGCCATTGGTGGCGATGATGGCGTCCTGCAAGATTTCGGTGCTACCATTAACCACACTCTGGCCGTAAGCCAGCGCCGTTACCGCCAGCCCCAGCACCACAAAGCCCATATGATTGACCGAACTGTAAGCCACCAGTCGTTTGATATCGGTCTGACCAAAGGCCGCGAACGCCCCCATCACGATGCCGAGCATCGCCAGCACCGCGAATATCTGCGCCGCGTTGGTCTCGACAAAACCCAGCAGGTCGATCTGCGCCACCCAGACATCCGGGAACAGCGGGATCACCAGCCGCAGGAAACCATACGCGCCCAGCTTGAGCATGACACCGGCCAGCAGCATAGAGCCAGCGGTCGGCGCTTCACCATGCGCGTCGGGCAGCCACGTGTGGAAAGGCCACACCGGTACTTTGATCGCAAAGGCCAGGAAGAAAGCAATAAAGGCCAGCCCCTTGACCGTTTCCAGCGGCACACCGAGGAAGGTAGCGCCAACTGTGTCTGCCAGCGCAGGCCAGACTTCGGTCAGGGTGACAATATCGAATGAAGGGTGCCCCAGCACGGTCGAAACCGACCAGCCGACAAGCTGCGCCGCCAGCAAGAAGCCCAGCGACCCACCCAGCGAGTAGATCATGAACTTGGTCGAGGCGTACTGCCGGTTCGGCCCGCCCCACTGGTTAATGAGGAAGTACATGGGGACGAGGCTGAGTTCCCAGAACAGGAAGAAGGTCATCAGGTCGAGCGACACAAAGACGCCGTTCAGCCCGGTTTGGAAGAACAGGATCAGCGCCAGATGCATATTGACCCGGTCTTCGATCTCCCAGCTAATGAGGATCGCCAGCGGGGTCAGCAGGCCAGTCAGCAGCACCAGCATGGCGCTGATGCCATCCACGCCGACATGCCACGACGCGCCCAGTAGCTCGAACCAGCGAACCTGGACTTCCATCGCATAGGCCGCGCCTTCCGGCAGCACGGTGTTCTGATAATTGAGAAACACCACAACCGAGAAGTAAGCCAGAACCAACGACAAACCCAACGCTGCCCAGCGAGCAATCGTCTTCTGTGGTGGCAGCAGCAGCATAATCACTGCTGCAAGAGCCGGAGCCGCCACCAGGAAGGAGAGTAAGTCGATACCAAAGATGTTGTCGATCATAATACTCCGTCTCCTCGCCGCCTAGCCGGCTGCCTGAAGAATGCCGGTCGAAACGGCGAAGATAATCCCGATGAGAATCGCGGCAATTGCCACGAACAGCATGTACTGCTGGACACGCCCGGTCTGTACGCGGCGGAACCAGCGTCCAAACATGGCGATCAGTTCGGGGATACCATCACCCACGTCATCAATCAGCCAGGCGTTGAGCACCTTGAGGAAATCGCCGATCCAGGTGAACACCCGCGCGATCAGATGCAGGAAACCATCAATGATGCCGCGATCAATAAATTCGCTGACGACCACCCGCGAGAACTGCTGCGAGGGGACGATGAACACCCGGGTGTAAAACTCGTCAACGTAGTACTTGTTCTTCAGGGTGGTGTGCAGGTTGACACCGAGAATGCCCACCAGTGGGTCCGGTTCGCCAGCCTGAAGCGGCTTGCGCCAGTACATGCGATAGCCGACGTACAACCCACCCAGCGCGACCAGGAATGAAGTCGCCACCGGGATGATGTTAAAGGGCGGCGCGTTCACATGCATATCCGGCACGCTGGCATAAGCCGCAACCACCTCATTCGGCGGCAGGGCTTCGATCACAAAGTGATGGAACGGGTTGTGGTCCGGCGAGAAGATCGCCCCGAACAACGGGAAGTCCTCCGGCACACCGACGAACCCGGCAGTCAGCGCAAAGAAAGCCAGCAGGATCAGCGGCGCGGTCATCGTCGCACTGACAAGGCCCTGCCCCAGATTAGCATGTTTCGCTTCTTCCGTGCGCGGCTCGCCCCAAAAGGTCAAACCAAGCTGGCGCATGGTATAGAACGCCGTCAGGAACGCCGCAATCGCCAGCAGCACAAAAACCAGTGCGTGCGGGCCAAAGCCATTCGTCAGGCCATAATACGATTCCGCCAGAATTTCATCTTTTGACCAGAAGCCAGCGGTCAGCAGCGGGAAGCCCGCCAGCGAAAAGCCGCCGATCAGGAAGGTCCAGAAGGTCACAGGCATGGTCTTGCGCAGACCGCCCATGTTCATCATATCCTGTGGGTCGAAATGCGGGGCCGCTTCGTGCGGGTGTTCCGCTTCACTTTCTATATGCGCGTGGGCTTCCGCTATGCCATGTTCACCCGCTTCATCACCGACAGCAGCGTCATGCGGCTCGTGGTGATGGTCATCGTGTCCATGATGCCCATGAGCATGAACATGGTGTTCACCGTGTTCCATGCCATGAATAACGGAACCGGATGCCATAAACAGCAGCGCCTTAAAGAAAGCGTGTGTAATCAGGTGGAAGGCCGCCGCAATGTACGCCCCGACACCCAGCGCCGCCATCATAAAGCCAAGCTGCGAGATAGTCGAATAGGCCAGCACGCGTTTGACGTCGTTTTGCGCAACGGCAATCGTCGCCGCGAACAGCGCCGTGACCGAGCCAACCACCGCCATCAGCAGCAGCGGTGCGCTGAAGATGCCATGATGCGGGTCTGCGCCCGCAGCAAACAGCGGATACATGCGGATCACGGCGTAAATACCAGCGGAGACCATCGCCGCCGCGTGGATCATCGCGCTGACCGGTGTCGGACCTTCCATCGCGTCCGGCAGCCAGACATGCAGCGGGAACTGCGCCGATTTACCAATCGTACCGATAATCAGGAAAACGCCGATCAGCGCCGCCGCACTGCCACCAAAGACAATTGCGGGGGTATTGGCCAGCATATCCAGCACTTCCGGGTTGTACAGAATCTCGCGGAAGCTGAGTGTCCCGGTGATCGAGTACAGGTAGACAATACCCAGCAGCATAATCACATCTGCCACACGCGTGGTCGTGAAGGCTTTGATCGCCGCTTTGTAGGCGCTGTGCTTCTCGAACCAGAAGCCGATCAGCATATACGAACAGGCACCCATGATTTCCCAGCCAACAAACAGCAGCAGCAGGTTATCCGCCACCACCAGCGTCAGCATCGCCCCGGCAAACAGCGAAATTAGCGCAAAAAAACGCGCCTGACGGGGGTCATGCGCCATGTAGCCAATCGAGTATACGAAGATGCCGAGTACCGCGATGGGCACCATCACCAGCATAATGGTGGTGAGTGGATCGACCAGCACCCCCATATTGAAGGTCGTCCGGCCTGTATCCATCCAGACCATGTTCTGATGGAATACTTCCTCGCCCAGATGAGAGGAAAGTGCTTCTCCCACCACCGTCAGGCTGAGGATAAGTGCCAGCACGACGCCCACCAGGCCGACAACCACACTGGCAATGCGGCCTGTCCGGCTGACGACATGCACCGGCATCCCATCGTAGTCCGGGTGATGACCAGCGTATTCATGGCTGGTCGCCGGAACCAGTTTGCTGCGATTGGTGATGAGCGTAATCACCAGAAACGCCAGCAGCGGGCCCGCCGGGATCAACCAGGGAAGAAAATTCGGATCGTTGAGATTAATTTCCATACCTATTCCTACCACTTGAGCAGGTTCACGTCTTCGACAATAACCGAGCGACGGTTACGATAGACCGCGATAATAATTGCCAGGCCGACAGCCGCCTCTGCCGCCGCCACCACAAAGACAAACGCGGCAAATGCCTGCCCGCTCATATTGTCCGGGGTGATATAGCGCCAGAATGCGACCAGGTTGATATTAACGGCGTTGAGCATCAGCTCGACGGACATCAGGATCGCGACCGCGTTGCGCCGGGCCAATACACCGTATACCCCGATGCAAAACAGAAGCGCCGCCACGACCAGAAACATCCACAATGGAATCGTCATCATCGGGTTCGCTCCTTATTTCTCGTCGTCACGGGCGATGACAATCGCGCCGACCATCGCCGCTGTCAGCAGAATGGATGCCACCTCGAACGGGAGCACATACTGGTTGCCATCCACCAGCGCCACACCCAGGTCCGCCACAGTCGCCACCGCTTCGGACACCGGCTGCTGGCTGAAGGCCGTATTCTGGCCCCAGATCGGCAGAATGACGCCCACTGTCAGCATGACAAACAGCAGCCCGCCGACAATTGCGCTGAGCCACCACTGGTGATTGAGCGATTCGCTCAGCCGGGTCATACTGCGGGTCAGCATCACCGCGAAAACAATCAGAATTGAAATCGCGCCGATATAAACCAGCACCTGCACCGCCGCCAGAAACGGCGCGCTGAGCAGCACAAAATAGCCCGCAACACCGAACAGGCTCAGGATAAGGTAGAGTGCGCCATGTATCAGGTTACGGGTCGTCACTACGCCCAGGCCGCCCCCCAGCACACACAGGCTGAAGACAAAAAAGGCGAAGGACGAAGCATTCAGTTCAATCATAATTGATTACTTCCTTTGCGTGTCAGTCGCCAACGCCATGTGCAGCCTCGATCTGAGGCGTATCCCCAGCACCTGCTTCGGCTTCGCGCTGCTGGCGCCCTCGGTTGCGCACCACATTCACAATCACCAGCCCCAGCAGCAGGTTCCCCAGCAGGAACACCAGCGTCTGCGGGATATTCGCCACAAAATCACCCGCCATTTCTGGTGATGGCGACAAACCCAGCGCATCCACCAGCCGCATCAGGAATGTCTGAACCAGAATGAGGACGATGGACACCGGCACCATAAACTTCCAGTTAATGTTCATCACCTGATCGACGCGGAAACGCGGCACCGTATTACGGATCAGCAGCATAAACAGGTAAACGACGCTGGCCTTGAGCCCCAGATAGACAAACCCAAGCGCGGGGATTTGCTCGACACCCGGCCCCCACCAGCCGCCCAGGAACAGCACAGCCGTCAGTACCGCTACGGTGAAAACATGCATAAACTCGCCCGCCATGAACATGCCAAACTTGAAGCCGGAGTATTCAATATTGTATCCGGCGATCAGTTCCGATTCTGCTTCGAGCAGGTCGAACGGCGCACGCCCGGTTTCGGCGAGGTTGGCAATAAAGAAGATGATCGCGGCCAGCGGCGACATGAAAACAAACCACATCCCGCCTTGTGCCAGCGTAATATCCTGCATACTCATCGAGCCGGACAGCAGCACCGGCAGCAGCAGCGCCAGGATCATCGGCACTTCGTAGCTGACGATGAGCGCGATACTGCGGAAAGCGCCCAGCAGAGCGTATTTATTGTTGCTCGACCATCCGGCAACCATGATCTTGACCGCCGCAATCGACCCCACCGCCACAAAGTAAAGAATGCCGATGCTCAGGTCTGCACCGACATGCAGCGGTGTAAATGGCACGATTGCCCACAGCAGGACAATCGTCGCAAAGGTAATGATCGGGGCAAGGTTATAAAGGAAGCGGTCTGCACCAGAGGGGGTAATATCCTCTTTGCTGAGCATCTTCAGCGCATCGGCCACCGATTGCAGCAGGCCGAAGGGGCCAACACGGTTCGGGCCGATACGATCCTGAATGCGGGCGGCAAATTTGCGTTCCACCCAGATCAGGAAGATGACGGTAATCAGCGGCAGAGTCGCAACCAGCACCACACCCAGCAGCAGCGAGACCAGATTCGCAATATCTGCGTTCCAGCCAACCTGCACCAGACAGGGCGCCAGAGTGTTGATGAGATCCATGCATTCCATGGTTACGCGCCTCCTATATCCACTCGAGCGCGTCTTTACGCCAGGCGTAAATGAGAGCGTCGGTCAGCAGGAAGATAAACAAAAAACCGGCGCCAAATGCGAACCAGTCCAGGCGTTCGTAGGCGACGGCCCAGGGGAAAAGAAAGATCATCTCTACATCAAAGACCAGAAACACGAGGCCATAGATGTAGTATTGGACCTTAAATTGCACCCAGGTATCACCGACCGTCTCCACCCCGCTCTCATAAGTTTGCTTTTTGAGAGCGTTCGGTTTGTGTGGGCGCACAAACCAGGATGCGACGATTGGCAGGGCGGGAAACACCCAGGCAATGGCGAAGAATACGCCGATAAATGCCCATTCGTTCAGTACGTCCATCGGAGTAATGACTCCTGCGCAAGATTAATATGCATTGAATGAAACAGGCTGACGACCCGTGCAGCACGAATTCATTTGTGCCATTTGGGACAAACGAAGCTAGTATAGCATCACCAGTCCCTCTTGGCAAAGGATTGTGCAGTTTTTATAGGCCCGGTTTGTCTGCCTTCGTAGTACGTCGGCAATTCTAACATAACGAGGCGGGATAACAAACCGTTTTTAACCCCTGTTGCAAATCAAGTTGACATCAGGCACAACACGAGTTTGAAGAATTCATGACTTGCATTTGCCGGAGGGATGCTCTATAAGGATGCATTGTCTGGTCACTATTCGCGCTTTTATGATTGAGCAAACCCATGTACCGCATCATTGAACCCTCTGCCACCCAATGGGATACGTTTGTCCGGCAGCACCCGCGTGCCCATGTGTTGCAGTATGCGGCCTGGGGGCAGCTCAAGCGGGCTTATGGCTGGCGCGTCTCCCGCGTCGGGCTTATCCCGACCGACAATGATAATCTGGTGGCTGGGGCGCAGATCCTCTATCGCAATCTATCCCGGCTGGGCAGTATGGCCTATGTGCCGATGGGGCCACTGGTGACGCACCCTGATCAATGGAATCCCCTCTGGAGCGCCATTCACAAGCGGGCCGCCAAATACAAGGCCGCCTTTCTCAAATGGGAACCGGGCATCTATCAAAGCGAGACACCACCGGATTTCGCTCAGTGGCGTTTCATTGAAAGTCCGCAAACTGTACAGCCACCCCGCACCATTCTCATCAATGTTCAGGGCGATGACGACACCATCATGGGGCGCATGAATCAGGGCACCCGGCGCAAGATTCGCAAGAGTCTGAAAAGCGACATCCATTATTATGAAGGCAGTGCCGACGATGTGGCGAAGTTCACGGCGATGATGCAGACTACCGGCACCCGCAACGATTTCGGCGTGCACGAACCCGATTACTATCGCAAAGCCTATGATCTGTTCGTGTCATCGGACGATGCGGTGCTGCTGATGGCCGAACATGCAGGGGATGTCCTGGCAGGCATTATGGTTTTCGCCGCTGGCACAACCGCCTGGTATCTGTACGGCGCGTCCTCTAATGAAAAGCGCAACCTGATGGCAACTTATGGCGTGCAGTGGCAGGCGATAGAATGGGCGCGGGCACGCGGCTGTCAGTATTACGACCTGTGGGGCGTGCCAGATGCCGACGAAGCCGCGCTCGAAGCGCAGTTTCAGGAACGCGCTGACGGTCTGTGGGGAGTCTATGGCTTCAAACGCGGCTGGGGTGGCGCAGTCGTTCGCTCGGCTGGCGCGTGGGATAAAGTCTACAATCCCCTGGTATATAATGGATACAAGGCTATTCTGAAGGTGGCCCGCCGCGGCGTGGACTGAGGAGGCAAAAATGAGCGCGTTGGAAAACGAATTGATTACCTTATTCCGCAAGATGGATAGCAAACAACAATTGCAATTAGTTGAGAACATTCGTAAGGATTTGGAGCATCCCTCATTGTCTTTAGGCGCATGGCTTCAGAATGCTGAAGTTTTGAGAGCCAGGCTTGAAGCCAAGTACGGCGCTAACCACTTCCCCAGTGCTGTAGACATACTTAATCAGGTGCGTGAGGAACGAGATGACGACATCCTCAATAGTCTGCGACGCTAGTTTGATCCTATCGACAGTTTTGAACGAACCGCAAACTCAAAAGGCTAAAGCTCTGTTGCAGACATGTGAACAATCTGAAGTACAACTTGCCGCACCCTACTTGTTTCATTATGAGATCATCTCCGTAATTCGCCGGAATGTTTACATCGGAAAAATAACTGCTGAAGAAGGGATCAACATCCGCGATACTATCCTGAAAATGCCTATCCAACTTATGTCAGATGACTCCCTGCTCAAACGTGCCTACGAACTGGCAACCCAGTATAACCGCCCCACCGCTTATGACTCGCAGTATCTCGCCGTCGCTGAGCGCCTCAACTGCGAGTTCTGGACAGCCGATGAGCGATTGGTCAATGCAGTTGGTAATGACTTAAGCTGGGTAAGGTGGGTTGGCAACTTCAGCGAAACAGGTTAGCAAGAACATGCAGAGCCCAACTATTCGTACTTTATACCGCCCTATTGGTATAAAAGAACTTTGTCTCATACTCGAGGCCACCCGCAAAGAGTTTCCACCTCGTCTGGACTGGCAACCGATTTTTTACCCTGTGCTCAATAAAGAATATGCGGTGCAGATTGCACGGGATTGGAACACAAAAGATGCGGCTTCTGGTTATGCAGGATTTGTTACAGAGTTTGACGTTGAAGCAATTTACCTTGACCAATTTGACGAGCATGTTGTTGGAGCAACCAACCATCGTGAATTGTGGATTCCGGCTGAAGAACTGGCAACATTTAATTGTCATATTCAAGGCTTTATCCGTGTAACTGCCGCCTATTATGGCGATAATTACGAAACAGAGTCTATCATCCAGAAGCAAATCAATGAGCTCTTATCTAACCAATAAGTTCATTCTCAGGCAGTAATGTGTTGAAATCAACCATCGTCACCAACGCCACCAAATGGAACACCAACTTGCGCACGCTGCCGAACGCCCATGTACTGCAAACGTGGGAATGGGGCGAGTTCAAACGCGCGACCACCGGCTGGCAACCGCTGCGGCTGGCGTTCCAACAAGGTGAGGACGTCGTCGCCATGGCGTCGGTCGGTGTGCGCAGCATCGGCCCACTAAAGGTGATGTATGTACCCAAAGGCCCGGCGCTGAACATTGAAGACGAGGCGTTGTGCGAGGCGGTGCTGAATCATCTGCAAGGACTGGCAAGCCAGCAGCGGGCTATCTGGCTGAAGATCGACCCGGATGTGATCGCAGCCACTGGCGTACCCGGCGAAGCCGATGACTCCCCAAACCCTGCCGGGCAAACGTTCATGGATGTATTGCGAAAGCGCGGCTGGCGTTTTTCGGGCGATCAGGTGCAGTTTCGCAACACCATCGCGCTCGACCTGACGCAGTCCGAAGACTACCTGCTGGCCCAGATGAGCGGGAACACCCGCCGCAAGGTCCGTACTGGCGAGAAAAAAGGCGTCACCATCCGCGAAGCCACGTCGGATGATCTCGACACGCTCTACGCACTTTACGCAACCACCGGCCAGCGCGATGAGTTTCTGATACGCCCGCTCGATTATTACCGGCAGGCATGGCAGACCTTTATGCAGGCCGGGCTGGCTCACGCCCTGATCGCCGAATTTGACGGCCAGCCGATTGCGCATGTGATTTTGTTTCATTTTGGACACAAGTGCTGGTACTTCTATGGCGCATCCTCCAATGAAGAACGGCAGCGGATGCCGAACTATGCCCTGCAATGGGCAGCCATGCGCTGGGCCAAAGCACGGGGCTATCAGGTTTACGATATGTGGGGCGCACCCGACGTCTTCGATGAATCCGATTCGATGTGGGGCGTCTATGAGTTCAAGCGTGGCTTTCGTGGCACGGTAACCCGGCACATCGGCGCGTGGGATTATGCGCCCTACCCGCTGCTGTATCAGGCGTACACGCAGGTCTGGCCTCGTGTGCTGGGCTGGATGAAACGCGGAAAGTAGTATAATAAGGGTGGGAGGTTGCGATGACAGACATGATCACGATACAGGGCAAAGTCACAGAAGACGGGCAGTTGATTGTTCAGCTTCCGCCGGATGCTCCGCGCGGTGACGTTGAGATCACCGTCAAAAAGGTTATCACCCACACACCCGAAGAAGAAGCCGCTGCCGACGCCGAGTTCGAGGCACTGATGAACGACCCAACGACCTTTACAGGTCTGGGATTATCTGCTGAGGAAATCCTCAACTCACCAGTCTATGGAATCTGGGCTGACCGTACGGACATGGTTGATAGCGCTGAGTATGTTAGGCAATTGCGCCGACGCAACCGAGAGCAGCGGTTAAATCGTGAAGACTGATGCGATTGTCGATACCAGCGTATTCATTGATTACCTTCGACAAATTCCCCTGGCGCAGGAATGGTTTCTGGAAAACACACAAACCAATCTCGCTGTGACACCCATCGTCTGGATGGAAATCGTCCAGGGAGCACGCAATCGCATTGAAAGAGCGCAGTATATTCGTTTCCTGCGTCAGTTCGATATTGAACACCCCACAGTCGATAGCAACCTTTGGGCCATGCGTCAGTTCGCGCAATTTCACCTGGGGCACGGCATCGAAATGGCTGATGTGATGATCGCGTCAGTGGCCGTGCACCTGAATGTGCCACTTTACAGCCTGAACCTGCGCCATTATCAGGTTTTACCGGGCCTTGATGTCCGTACCCCCTACTAACCTGTCATGCAAAATCAGTTTTCCATTCAGGTAGATGTCGTCATCCGGCATGCCACGCCAGAGGATTTGCGCGGGCTGGAATGGTTCGGGCTGCTGACGCCGTTCCGCGAGACCATCGAACGCGCCTATGATCGGGCCCAAAAGGGGGAGATCATCTTTCTGGTTGCCACGTTTAACGATTTCCCCATTGGTCAGGTGTGGGTTGATGTGACAAAACTGGCTGAGGACGGGGTCGGAATCATCTGGGCGCTGCGGGTGATGGAACCGTTCCAGAATTTCGGCATCGGCACACGGTTGATTCAGGCTGCGGAACAGGCCATAGTTGAGCGTGACCTGCACACGGCGGAGATCGGTGTAAGTTTCACCAACCTTAAGGCCAAACGGCTGTACGAGCGCCTGGGCTATCAGGTCGTGCGGGATCACATTGAACGCTGGTCCTATACTTCGCCGGAGGGCGAAACCCAACAGATGCAGGAACGCGAGTGGGTTCTGCGTAAAGCATTGGAGAGCAGATGAATCAATACGACCATCAGATGATGACCGTCAATGGCATACGACTCCATGTCGTCCAGGCCGGGCCGCCGGATGGGCCGCTGGTGATTCTGCTGCATGGCTTTCCGGAATTCTGGTATGGCTGGAAAAATCAGATTGATGACCTGGCAGAACGCGGCTTTCGGGTGTGGGCACCAGACCAGCGCGGCTACAACCGCAGCGATAAACCCAGCGGCGTCGCTGCCTATAAACTCGATAATCTGGCAGCAGATGTCGTCGGGCTGATCGACGCCAGCAGGCATAAGCAGGTCTTTCTGGCCGGACATGACTGGGGCGCAGCCGTAGCCTGGTGGGTCGCTATCCATTATCCACAGCGGCTGAAAAAGCTGGTCATCGCCAATGTGCCCCAGCCGGTCGTGTTTGCACAATACCTGCGCTCGAACCTGAAGCAGCTTCGCAAAAGCGGCTATATCTTTTTCTTTCAACTGCCACTGTTACCCGAATTCGTGCTGGCTCGAACAGGGCCAAAACTGTTGCAGAACAGCGGCCTGCCCGGCACGTTTACGGAAGAAGATTTGCAGCATTATGAAGCAGCATGGTCACAGCCGGGCGCATACACCGGGATGCTGAACTGGTACCGCGCAATCGTGCGGCATCGCCCCCACACCCCGGCGGACAGTCGGGTTCATGTACCAACGCTGATGATCTGGGGGATGCAGGATGTCGCCCTCGACAGCGCAATGGCGCAGCCCAGCATTGACCTGTGCGACGATGGCCATCTGGTCCTGTTTGAAGATGCCACCCACTGGGTCCAGCATGACAAAGCCGCTGAAGTCAGCGCCCTGATGGCCGAATTTCTGAGCGAAACGTCATGATCAACTCATCAAACGTCCGACGCTCACAACATAGGCGCCGCTGCTCTCATCGACCCGGCCCAGGATGCGCACCTGCCAGTTGCCGCTGCGGTTGATGCGGCAGGTGATCGCTGCGCCATTATCCCCCTGCAGAATGTGCTGGCGCAGGCACTGCCCCTCGGCATTGTCCCCTTGTGGGTCGAGGATCGCGATATTCCGGTTCACTCGCTGCGCCGTTGGCGAAAAAAACTGAATACCGATGGCAAGTTCTTCACCATTACGGGCATAAAACGTGTATTCATGGACCACGCCCGGCTCCAGGATTTCGGCCAGCGGTTCCGTCTGCGTCACTTCGCTGCTGCTGGATGGCGGAATCTTCAGCACCGCATCGGGAATTTGTTTCAGCGGCACGCCGTCGATTTCGGTCACCGGCTGCGCCCCACCCAGCATCCCCCGCAACCGACCCGGCAGCGGCGACCCCAGCACCAGCATCACAAAATAGCTGGCCGACAAGCTGAGTAAGACCGTCGCAAGAATGCCGACATAGAACCATGTGCCGCGCTTGCGTCGCCGCCGGACCTTTTTCAAGGGGACATCGGTTGCAATCGCAGCCGGGGCAGATGACTTTTGTGATCGGGACTTTTTTAATGGTGGCGCAGATGAAGACGCGGATGGCGGTTGTTCAGCAGATGTGTCAGCAACTTTGGCACTTGGTTCGTTGGACGTTTGTCCGGCCTGCAATTCGCGCAGCCGTCGACGTGCATCCGCATGATAGGGATCGAGACCAAGCGCACGCTGCAAACAGGACAGTTCCTGCTGCGGCGTTTCCATCGCCCGCGAGGCCTGATACCAGCCTTCGGCACTGGGGCTGACGCGCAGCAATGACTTCGCCAGATCGCGCGCACGGGCTTTATCACCGGCGTTGATAGCGTTGATGATCGGAAGCAAATCAGGTGATAACATCAGTCACCCCAAAAGTTTATCCGGGCGGTCCACGCTCAGCCGGTGTTAACACTCATGCGGCTGAGAATATTACCTATTCTTACTTTACGACGAGATTGCCCGCATGAGGATAAAGCTCAGGCGAAATCCTCGATTGCAATCACGTAAGCACCGCTGCTTTCGCTTTCCCGGCCAAACAGCCGCACTTTCCACGTGCCGCTCTGGTGCACCGGGCAGATAAACACGAGGCCGTTGTCGCCCTGTAGAATCTGGTCCCGCTGGCAGACCCCTTCGGCGCTGGAATCATTCGGGCCGATGATGACCACATTGCGGCTCACACGCTGGGCAGTCGGCGAAAAGAACTGAATACCAATAGCCAGTTCCTCTCCCTGCATGGCAGTGAATGTATACTCATGGGCAAAACCGGGTTCCAGAATATCGCTGATCGGCTGCTGGCCGGTGAGTACGGCGCTTTTAACCGGCTGCACCACCACGACGGCATCAGGGCGGGCGTATACCGGGGTGCCGCCGATTTCGGTCACCGGGGTGGCGTCAATCGAGGCGCTGCCATAGTCTTCCAGCGGGCGACCGTAGTACGGCGTTCCCTCGATCATGGCCACCGGTGTCGCATAGACCACTGTCGCATCGGGCGCAAAGATCGGATGCACACCTGTCACGATGCCCCGCAGCCGACCGGGGATGCCGGAACCCAGAACCAGCAGCACAAAATAAGTCGAGGACAGGCTGAGCAGGATGCCACTGACAAGCGCGATGCGTGTCCAGATCGTACGCCGCCGTTTGCGCTGTTGTTTTTTGAGTGGTCTGGAACGCAGCGTTTCGAAAAACTGCGCTTCAACCGGGGCCGGGTTAAAGGGTTTATCCACCGGGATAACCACATCATCCGCCACCAGTGCTGCCAGCGGGGGCAGGTCTTCCTCCGCGATGGTGTCGTGTGCGGCTTCCGGCTCGGCTGCCCCTTGCAACTGAGTCAGGCGTCGATGTGCCCGTTCGTGATTGGGTTCCAGCGCCAGCGCATGGTTCAGCGCCACCAGCGCACGTTCAGGCGTAGCCGATAAAAGCGCCGCCAGATACCAGCGATCCGCGGATGGCTGGTGAAGTAGTGGACGAAGAAGTGCCTGCGCCTGTGCGCGGTTTCCTGCCTGTAACGCACGGATAACCGGTTGGAGTTCGGCATCGGTCATGATTTCCGTTCCGGCATGAGAAACAAAAGGGGCACATCAGCGTGTGCCCCTAAAAAGTGTGTTATTCAGCTGCTGGCAAAACCGTGAAGGTGCTGCCAGCGCTGCGGCCATAGACCTCCGGCATGTAGAACTGGTAGCCAGTCGCCGGGATCACATTGTATTCCCCTTCCAGACCGGCACGGATCGAGTACACATATTCATACGTGCCTGCCGGGAGGTACGTGCTGTACAGCACGACTTTTTCATCGCGGAATTCGATGTTGCTGAAGTACCACCAGCCCCAACCCTGGCTTAACGGATCACTGTTGTCCAGGCCGGGCCGTGTACCAATCTGCTGGCTGGTTGCCAGTTGCGGGTTGACACCTTCCGTCCCTGCCGGGATCGGGTCCTCGACGACGGCGTAGTACAGGTCGTTCGGCGTGATGATCGTCAGCCGCACTTCGACCAGATCACCCACCCGCGCCTCGGTGATCGGTTCGCCGGTTTCGGGCGAGACATACTGCCGCTGGACCACCACGCCCTGATTGGCAGGCTCGATTTCCGGCACAGGCAGATAGACTTGCAGATGCGCGGTGTAGTACAGCACACCCGGCCCGTCGCTGCGTTCGATGACCAGTTCGTTAGCCTGATCGTGCAGCAGGTTGACCACATCAACCACCAGATCCTGCGAGTCGCGCACAGTTTCGGTTGTCGCGTCGGCTTCAACCAGCGTACTGCCGTTGAGCGCCAGGCTGTAGCTGTAGTCCGGGCTGAGTTCGCCGGTGTTGACCATCCAGTCTGTCAGGGCCATCACAGCCCAGGCGGTTTCCTGCGTGGTTTCCCAGGCATCGGCGGTCCGCGCCGTCATCAGCCAGCGCACCACATTCGGCAGCAGGTCATTGTCCGGGCGCAGTTTGACCAGCGCATCCAGAACAATGGCCGTGGTCCGGGTATCGGTGTTCCAGTTCCAGATGTCCGTCTGTTCTTCTTCCCAGTGGACACCGGTCGCGCTCAGCACCGAACCATTGATGAGGTCCGAAACCAGCGTATCGGTGCGGCTCGAATCGGTCGGGTCGATCAGGTTGAAAGTCAGGGCCAGGAACGCCTTCGAGTAGTAGTCCAGCCGGGCACGATGTTCGTACATGGTCGCCGTACGGGCGACATCAGGTGCGCCAGACCGGGCCAGCGCATAGAGCACGAATGTCTGCCGGTTCAGTTCCCAGAACGCTTTATCCGGCCCCGGCACAATCAGGTTGGAGCGCAGATAATTCTGTGCATTATCAATCACGCTGTCACTCACGGCGAACCCGGCATCCCGCGCTTCGGTCAGGCCGATCAGCGCATAGGCGGTCGTCAGCGGGTTGGCGTTATCCTGCACGAACCAGCCCCAGCCGCCATTTGGTTTCTGCTGCGCGAACAGGCGCTGGAGGGCAAAATTCACTGCCCGATCCAGTTCCGCTTCCAGCTCAGCATCCGCCACGCCCAGGCTGTCGAGCGCCCGGTAGGTCATGATGTTGGGCAGGAAACGGCTGACCGTCTGCTCGATACACTGGTGCGGGAAGTTTTGCAGATACGTCAGGCCATCAATCGTGGTTGCGGCCAGTGATGGATCAACGCTGATGTTCAGTTCGCCCTGCGTCACGTCGAAGCGCTGCGGCAGCGCGATCGCTTCCGTCCTCGAACCCGGTTCCCGCATCACCCCGGCAGTACCGACCGTATCGGGCGCTTCATATTTGTAGACCGGGATCAGGCGGTCATCACCCTGCCCCAGCGGTGGTTTACTGGCATCGGTGTATTCACCGTCGTCCCCGTTGGCAAAGAACGTCACATCGAGGTGAGCCACATCATTGATTGTGACCGGCCAGTTGATCCGCTGGCTGCCCCCGGCGGGCACTGTCACCGTCTGGCTGACATCACCCTGCATGGTGAAGCCGGAGCCTTCGATGAACACCTCTACCGGCAAGGCATCTTCCGTATTGTTGTTGACGACCGCCGCCAACGTCACCACGTCATCAACGACGAGAAAACGCGGGGTCACAGGCCGGATCAGCAGCGGTTTGGTGCTGAGCAGATCGAACGTGTTCTGTCCGACCAGCGTCAGCCCATCATCGCCGCGTGTGACAGCGCGGGTATCCAGCCGCCAGGTTGTCAGATTATCCGGCAGCATCACGGCAATTTCGGCGCGGCCATTCTGGTCCGTCACCACCGTTGCATCCCAGAAGGCGGTATCGATAAAATCCTCGCGGATGTCGAAGATACCGCCTTCGCCAAAGCCACCGCCGCCACCTTTGATGGTGTCAATCACCGTCGCGGTCATCTGATCGGTGTTGATCGTGAGCGGGGTGCCGGTGCGGACGCTGTTGCCCTGCTGCCCATAGAAGAAGCGCAGGATCGGCTCGCTGTTAGGCTCACCGACCGACAGGCTGGCGAGGTCCGTCAGCGCAACGCCGACTTCGGCCTGCACCGGATCACCTTTCCAGTCGGTGGTTTCGATGGTATAGGTCACGGTTTCACGCGGGCCAGCCTGTTCCCGGTCTGGCGTCGCGTTGATCGTGATCTGCTTGCGGTCAATCTCGACGCCCAGTTCCACCATCCCCATGCGGAAACCAGCCACCGGATTGTTCTCGTCTACGCCTTTGATGATCATGACCGACACAAAGATATTCGGCGCATAATCTTCGGTGATCGGCAGTTCGTAGACGTAGCTGTTGCTGTCCATCGTGATCTGCTCCGCCGTCAGCACCGACCCACGTTCGACCGTAATCAGTGCTTCGACCTCACCCTGGAATGGGGAAGTGATGAGGATTTCTGCCGTATCGCCGATGTTGTAGTCGCTCTGGTCCGCGATCAGGTCAACGCGGTTGCTGTTCTGCTGCCGCCACGAGACATAATCCTGCCCGGCGACCCACAGCGTCGTGGCCGCGATAACCTCATTGCCAGCCTCGTCGCGCGTCTGAATCTTGACTTTGTAGATGCCACCCGTTGGCGGCGTGAAGGCATAGAGCACACGGCCCCGGTCGTCGGTAGTGACTGTACCGGTGGTCAGCGGAATTTCTTCGACTTCCCATGTCCAGATGGTGCGCCCGGCTTCGTCTTCTTCCTGAACATTGTTCCAGCGCCGTTCCACCACTTCGACATCGATAGTCTGGTTGGCGATTGGCTGGCTGTCCCAGTCCACCGCCACAATTTCGATTTCACTCTCCTGCCCGGCCACACCCACATAATCCGTCGGGCGCGCACCGATATAGATCATACCCTTGTGGACGATCACTTCCGCACGTCCGGAAACGGTCAGGCCGCTTTCGTCACGCACTGTCGCCTCGACCGTCCAGGTCTGGCTCTGCGTCGCGTCCTCAAGGTCTGCGGGCAGCTCGATCAGGAGTGTACCGTCGGCGTCGGTGGTGCCGCTGCCACTGGCGATCTGTTCACTGAAGAAACCATAGAACTCGCCCGGCCCGGCATCAGCGTCGATATCGTAGAAATCATAAAAGCCCGGCCCATCGTATTCAAAAAAGTACGGTTCGGCCTGAACGCTGTATTCCACATCGGCATTACTGACAGACCCGCCGAAGAAGTAGCTGCTGTCGACCAGCACCTGAACCGTGTCGTTCTGCACGACCTGATCCTGATCCGCGCTCACTTCGACCTGGAACTCCGGCACCCGGTACTCGGCCACGCTGAACGAGACACCGCCGCCTTCATAGTAGAAGTCGCTGCCACGGGGCAGTTCAACGTTGATGCGATAGAACCCCAGCCCGGCATCATCAGCGATATTGAATTCGCCGCTGAAGGTGCCAAATGGCGTCAGCGGTATGTCTTCATCGAAGACCACTTCACCTTCATTGTCGATGATCTGAACCGGCACAGGCTCAAAGCTGGTGGGCGGCGTATAGGTCACGTCGTCACGGTTGCGGACTATGCCCTTGAAGTAGACAGGCTGGTCCGGGCGATACACCGGGCGATCCGTATACATATACAGCCGGTAGCGCGATGGAAACTCGGTATTAAAGCCAAACTGATAGGGCTCGATCCCCTGCGTCCATTCCGAAGAACCCACAGCAAAGTGATCGCCGCTTTGCAAAACAGCAATACGTGGCGCGAAGGGGTCTTCATTCGACACCGTGGGCACATCCAGCCGCAGCAGACCAGCCGCGTCGGTAGTGCCGCTGCCGACCTGTCCGCCCTCGCGAATGCTCAAGGTGACCGGTGCATCCGCAATGGGTTCGCCCGTTTGCAGGTCCGTCGCCCAGAAAAGGACTTCATTCGGCGATGACTTCATGGTGAGGCTGGCGGTCGACACCATCACAAAATGCTTGGCTGGCTGGCCACCTTCGCGCAGCATTTCCGGCGCGCTGATGCTCAGCATGTATACACCGGGGGCCAGCGCATTCTGCCCGATGCCTTCCGGCAGGTCAACGGGTGTGGTCTGGGCGGCGGTTCGCACATCGAGGAAATACTCGTCGTCCACCGCTTCAGCTACCCAGGCGGTGCTGTCATCCCGCAAGCGTACTTCCCACCAGACAATCCCATCGTTACACAGCGGACCGCCGGTCACCGGCAGTTGATAATCGCGGTACAACTGGTCCACAATGTCGCCATCCACCGGCGCAGACCGGGCACGCAAGGGGTCCGGGTCGCTGACGACGATGGCCATATCCCCCACTTTCAGGCGGGTCGGCATTGCGCCAGGGCAGCTTATATCGCCACCGCTGCGGGCCTGTTCGCCCAGGTCGAGCAGTTCGTAGCGCAGTTGATTCTCCGGCGCGACTGACTCGATAGTCCATTCAGCGAGAAACTGGCTGCTGCTCGGCTGATAGTTGTACGCCGGGTCGTAGGGGTCATTGGTCAGCGCGGTAATCAGGTCTTCCGTCGGCACGCGGTACAACTGCAAGTCAAGCTGGCTGACATTGCGATGCGTCACAAAGACCTGCGTCTCGTCATTGTAGGCGTTATACAGACCCACGCCGCGCGGCGCTTGCAGCATCACCTGTGGGTCATACGGCGCGGTGCTGAAACGGATGGTCCGGCTGCGTTCGATGACATTGCCGTAAACATCTTCCATCCCCGGTTCAATGGTGATGGTGTAATCCGTACTCGGTTCCAGTACAAACGAAATGTTGTAGCTGTTGTCCCATTCGTAGTAGTAGAAATTCGGTTCACGGAAGGGTTCCGGTTCGATGGTCACATGCTCGCGCAGCGTTTCCCGGTTCATGGGTGAAGCAAAATTAATCGTGAACCCGGCGAACACATCCACATCCTGTTCGCCGTCAAACGGATTGGTGCCGATGACACCCGGCTGCGGCACGGTGGCAAAGCTGAAATCTGTTTGTCCTGTCAACGGCGCGTCGCCACCAACGCCCTGCGCACTCGGCTCAAAACCGGCCTGATACACCGTGTCCAGGTCTAGCGGCGCGGCGGGCACAAAACGGAAACCGGTGCTCTCGTCGTTCCACTCAAAACTGCCTTCGATGCTGCCGGTTTCGTCATCTTCGGGGCGCACGTAAAACGCCGCTTCGACGCTGGCTTCATCCATCGGCTGGTTAAACGTCACCTGAATCGAATCATCCAGGCCGACATTGCTGGCGAGATCAAGCGGCATGGTTTCCGTAATCGCCGGATCAACCGTCGTGAATGACCATGTGTAATCGTCGCTCAGTGCGGCCCCATCAACAGCGGTCAGGCCGCCATTGACCGTGACCGTATACGTCGTGCCACCTGCCAGAGCGGGATCGGGCCGGAAGACATAGATCGACGTGTTCAGCCACGCGCCTTCCCCCTCCGCCGCCGGTTCAATCGTCAGCGGGTCCGGCAGCGTATCGCGGTCTTCGTTGGATACCAGCGGCACAACCGGACGATTAAAGATGACCGTAATCAATGCGTCCGCTTCAATGCCCGTCGCACCATCGTCCGGCAGCACTTCCGAAACGGCCAGATTGCCCACTGTCTCGAGTTCGAGCGTGAAGTCTTCGGCCAGACTGCCGCCAGCTGCGGCCTGTACACCAGCAGCAACCGTCAGCGTATACGTCGTGGCCGGCTCATAGGGCTGGGAAGGCGTAAAAGTCAGGCTCATGCCGTCACATTCAACCGCGCCGTCGACCTCTGGCGTGATACTGACTGCCCCTTCTGCCGACTCGCAGTTCAGGGGGAGGTCAAAAAACACGGTGATTGCATCGTCCGCACCCAGTTCCTGCCCGGCCAGCGGATTGGTATCAATCACCGTGAGGGGTAACGCTTCGGACTCTGGCGTCTGTTGAGCCGCAAACCCGGGCAAGCTCAAAGGCACCAGCGCCATCAATATCACAAACAACAATAAGCGTAATGAACGCATTTTCTCTCCCCCTGAGTGCATTCAAACGGCCAATGCACCATGCATGACAGAGTAAGTATCTGTTTCCATTATATGCACCTTATGAACGGATGTTAAATGCGGCCACATGACGCTTGCACTACGCAAACCGGACTCCGGGTACAATCGGCGGGCGAAAAGGAGGCAAACTGGATGCGGACAATCGACACATTTCTGAATCAAATCCGGTTGTGGGCCGCGCAGGAACCAGAGCCAACACCTGTTCTGCTGGTCGGCTCATATGCCCGCGGCCAGGCACGCGCCGATTCCGATGTGGACCTGGTGATCATCACCGCCACGCCGCAGCACTACCTTGAAGACGAAAGCTGGCTGCACGCTTTTGGGATGGTTCAATCCGTTCAACTTGAGGATTGGGGGATGGTCCAGAGCCAGCGCGTCTTTTACGCCGACATGGAAGTGGAGTTTGGTATCACCACCCCGGCATGGGCGCATATTGACCCGGTGGATGCCGGGACAGCGCGTGTGGTCCGCGATGGCGCGCAGATCATCCATGACCCGGCGGGTATGCTGGCCCGCCTGCTGAACACGGTCAATGATCAAAGGACCGCGACGTAAGTCACCGGGATATTGAATACCGTCTTGAAAGCCAGCCAGTGGAAAGCCACCACTTCGCGCAGGGTCGAGGACAACAGGTTCAAGAAGGACGGTGCATCTGCCGGGCTGGTGAAGTTTTCGATTCCGGCGCGGCTGAAAATCCAGTTTGCCCGCAGCAAATGATAGCCATCGCTGACCACGAGCGCCGTCTGCCAGCCATTCGCCTGCATAGCTTCGAGGGTATAGATGGCATTTTCTTCGGTGCTGCGGCTGCGTTCTTCCAGCAGGATCACGTCACCGGGCACCCCCTGGTCACGCAGCAGCGACGCACAGGCATCGGCTTCGCTGCGCGTCTTGCCGGGGCCATAACCGCCGGTGCAGATAATCTGCTGCGCCAGGCCCTGCCGCCACAATTCTGCCCCCTGCGCCGTTCGCCGCACCAGCGCCGGACCCGGACGATCTCGCCCTTGCAACCCCGCCCCCAGCACGACAATCACATCGGCAGACTGGGCACGGTCGGTGCGGCTGTACAGCATAATGGCGGCGATCAGCGCGATGACCACGACGGTCCATACGGCGAGGGTCAGCTCCAGCACACGGACCAGACGTCTAATGTTTGATGTCATTCCCACCATTGCCGCGCATAAAATCGTCGAGGTCTTCCGGCATGGATGCACCCAGCATCCAGCCATCGACATTGGCCAGCCGGATACGCATCACCGGGAAGATGCCGCTGGAAAAGCTGACAACCGGCTGTGGCGACACAATCACCGGGTTGCGCAGATGCAGATAAAACAGCGGTTCCGGCGGGCTGTCGTCGTCATCATCATCCCTATCATCGGGGTAAAAATCTTCGGTCAGGTCGCGGAAGTCGAAGGCGCTCTCGGCAGCTTCGCGGTCCTCCTCCGGCAGCAGCGCCAGTGCGTCGCGCACCTGCTGCTGCATCAGTTCGCTCAGCGTGTCGAGGTATTCCCGTTCGCTCAGCAGCGTACCACTGATAATCATCCCCTTGACCATGAGCGTGATGCCAATCGGCGCGCCGCCGACATTCACCAGCGAGGAAATCAGGTACGACAGCAGGAAGTCCGGTTCCGTCCAGGATTCGTCGTCGGAGCTAAACATGGGGAAGCCATTGAAATTGTCGAACATGGAGAACCTTCCTTCGGGGTCTGAACCAACGGGAGCGCATTATAGCGATGGAATGGGGGAAAGTGTAGCGTACATGAAAAAAAGGCGGCCATTGCTGACCGCCCATTTGAATATATTTTGTAGGGGCGCAGCGTGATGCGCCCAGCACTTCGGTTCTAGCACTCGCTGTAACCGCAGGTCAGGCACTTGCGGCAGCCTTCGGCGCGGATAAGCGAGTAGGTGCCACATTCCGGGCACATATCCGCCCCCTTGTAGCTGCCATCCGCACTCACCGGCGGCGCTTCCTCAACCTTGACATCGCCGTTCATCGGCAGGTTCAGCTGCATGGCCTCGTTGCGCGGGAAGTAGTGATCCTGCAAGGCCCCGGCCACCGCATCCGGCAGCGACGACACCCGCGATGGACCCAGCCCCACCGCACGCGCACCGCCCAGATTCTGCAACTGGTCGATGACGAGTTCCAGCATCTTCAGGCGATTCTGCGGTGTGGTCGAGCGCAGCGCCAGCGAGATCATCCGCGCCAGACCATCAGCGTCGGCTTGCAGGTCGCTGCCCGCCTTGCCCACCGTGATAAACACCTCGAACGGATTGCCCTGATCGTCCGTGTTCATGGTGATGAAGGCATTGCCAAACGGCGTGATGCGCCGCACCGTTACGCCAGACAGTGCTGCCGGACGCGGGTACACGTGATGCGGAGTCGCGAACCCGACAGCAACGGTGGCTTCTTCCGTCACCCGTCCATTTTCCGACTTCTTCGACATTTCCTTTTCGGCGCGTTCATCGCCCTTGAGCATGAGCACCTGTTCATCGCGGCTGCCATCGCGGTAGATCGTGCCACCCTTGCAGCCGAGTTCATACATATAGCGATACAGGTCGCTTACCTGCTCGACGGTGTATTCGTTGGGCACGTTGCAGGTCTTGCTGATGCTGCTGTCCACCCAGCGCTGGATCGCCCCCTGCACCCGCACATGCTCGTCCGGGCTGAGGTCCATCGCCGTGACAAAATAATCCGGCAGCTCGGTTTCGTCAGGGTTGTTGTCGAACCACTCCTGCACAATCGTCACCTGTTCCTCATGCAGCCCCAGGCGGCTCTTGCGGTAATACACCCAGGAGAAGAAGGGTTCGATGCCGGTGGAGGTGTTGACCATTGTCCCGGTGGTGCCGGTTGGCGCCTGCGTAAACAGGGTCACGTTGCGGATGCCGTGCTTGGCGACCTTTTGCTGAAGCGACTCTGGCATGGATTGCATAAACCCGCTTTGAACGAATTTTTCCGCATCAAACTGCGGGAACGCGCCTTTTTCCTGTGCCAGCTCAATCGAGGTTTCGTACACCGCCTGCACCATGAAGCTGTACAGCTTGTCGATAAACGCAACTGATTCGTCACTGCCATAGCGAATGCCCAGCTTAATCATCAGCTCGGCAATGCCCATCGTGTTCAGCCCGACGCGTCGCTCGCCCAGCTGCTGCTGCGCGTTCTGCTCGAAGAAGTAGGGCGTCGAGTCGATCACGTTGTCGAGGAAACGGGTCGAATAACGGGCGGTCCGGTCCAGATCATCCCACAAGACGTCGTGATTTTCTTCGTCATAGAACTTCGCCAGGTTGATGGCACCGAGGTTACACACACCGAATGCTGGCAACGGCTGTTCGCCACATGGGTTCGTAGAAACCAGACTGGAATAATACCAGCTATTTGACATTTTGTTCGAGCGCTCGCGGAACCACACCCCGGGTTCAGCGCTGGCCCATGCGCTTTCGATGATCGCGTTCCACAGATCACGCGCCTTGACGGTGCGATAATGCAGGACGCGGCGGCCCGATGCTTCCCATTTTTCGAGGTCACCATCCCAAAATTCATCATAATCCGGGTAGGAGGTATCCGGGAAAACCAGGTCCCAGTCGGCATCAGCTTCAACCGCGGCCATCAGGCGATCCGAAACACCAACGCTGATATTGGCATTAGTAATCTGCCCGGCGGTGCGCTTGCTGTTAATAAACTCAAAAATATCGGGGTGGGTGTCATTGAGGATGAGCATCAAAGCACCGCGCCGGCTGCCGCCCTGCTCGATCAAGCCGGTAACGAAGCTGTACAGCGCCCCCCATGAAACGGCCCCGCTCGACCGACCATTGACACCTTTGACATAGGCATGGTGCGGGCGCAGCGATGAAACATTGATGCCGACACCGCCACCACGCGACATGATCTCGGTCATCTGGCGCAGCGTCTCGATAATGCCACCCCGCGAGTCTTTGGGGGACGGAATCACATAGCAGTTATAAAATGTCAGTTCTTGTTCGGTGCCCGCAGCGGTCAGGATGCGGCCTGCCGGGACAAATTTCCAGTCATCCAGCGCCCAGCGAAAACGCTCCGACCAGAGTTCCTGTAATTCAGGTGTTGCCTCGACTTCGGCGATCCCCGCGGCCACCCGATCCATCATCTGACCGGGGTCGGTTTCAATGGGTTTGTCCACGTTTTCGAGGTCGCGTTCCACGTCCGAGCCATCCAGCAGCCGAATCGACACACGCGGCAGATTAAGCGCCGTAACCGTACCAATCTCGCGCTGACCAGTTTGCGAATCCACCACCACAATCACCGTGTCACCAACTGCCAGTGTGGTACGTTTCATATCCTTTTGGGCATAACGATCCAAAAAGATTTTGTATCCCAGTTCGTGCAGGGCATTCTTTTCCGATCTGGTCTGAACCATAATCTGCTAATCCTCCTTGGGCCAAAATGAAAGAACAAAGACGGGGTTCACGCGCCACCGACTCGTGAGGCAATCATCCTCAGTTGCTGCTGTTCAGCATCATCAGCCGATCAATTTCGCTGAGGACACCTTCCAGGTTATTCACTTGTAAATAGATCAGGGAATAGCGCACGTAGGCAATGGTATCCATATCCCGCAAACCGCGCACCACCATATCTCCCACCATCCGGCTGGGCACCTCTTCGCACCCCATCTGTTGCAGGGTATGCTCAATATCGTCAGCCAGGCAGTTAATCTCTGACGCGGGTACAGGCCGCTTGGCACATGCCATCCGGATAGCATGAATCAGTTTGTCGCGCTTGAATTCTTCGCGGTTGCCATCGTGCTTGATCAGCATGGGCGTGATCAGTTCGGTGCGCTCGAATGTGTTAAAACGCCCGCCGCATGACTTGCACTCCCGACGGCGGCGGATGCTCCCACCCTCGCTGCGGGTGGTATGCACCACTCTGGAGTCTTCGGCTCCGCAATATGGACATTCCATAGGCTACCTGTAAAACAAACGTTCTTTTTGCGACCGACAAAGACAAACAAACCCCCATAAAAGTCCGCTATGGGGGGGACTCGAAAGTCTCGGTTTGAGATGCTTATTGAGTGACTATGTGTTGTAGCTTGCAGATACACTTTAGCATGGTGCAGGAACTTTGTCTACTAAATTTCGGAAGCAGTTTGGTTAGAAAACGGTCTGTTGATGTAACAGGTTTCCCACAAAAACCCAAACATCCCACATGGCCCCAAAGGACCGTTTTGACAGCCCGCATATTGCAATTTCGTGATTGGCACTCCGGCGCAAACCCGACTACCATACTGCATTATGACACAAACACCCTCCCATTCCAAAGTCCTGATTCGTGGCTCGCAAGCAGGCTGGATCGTGGTCGAAATCGCGATTATTCTCCTGTTTGGCCTGCTTTACAGCGCCGCCTTTCTCGCTGAGGAAGGGCTTGTGATGCGCGGGATCGACCCCGGCAACCGGATTGAAGGGGTCGAGCATGAGCGTCTATCCGGCATCCTCATCCCGGTACAAATGGGGTTGGGGTTATCCGAACGTGCGCCGGGGATCGGTCATCTACCCGCCTGGAACCCCTATCTCGGTACCGGCACACCGCTGATCAATAACGCCTTTTTCTACCTGTTTAACCCCTTGATGAGCCTGCCTGTCCTGCTGCTTGGCCCGGTGCAGGGGACCAAAGTCGCCATTATTGCCGGTCTGCTGGTGGCTGGTGTCAACATGTGGCTGCTGGCGAAGGCAATCGGCTTTGGAAGACTGGCGCGAGTCACCACTGCCGCCCTCTACATGCTCAGCGGCGGCATCATCGCCAAGTTCTACAGCGGGCATTTTCAACTGGGCCTGAGTCTGGTGTGGCTGCCGCTGGTATTGGCCGGGTTCTGGTGGACCCTGCAAACACCGCATCGTCTGCCCCCGGTCCTGACGGCGCTGGCCTTCGCGCTCATGTTTTTTTCCGGCAATATCTACTACACCCTGCATGCCATACTCTGCTGTGGGGTGATGCTGCTGGTGCAGTTGTTCCGCAAAGATCGCCCGCCACTGAAGCCAATGCTTGGCAGAGCCGCCGTTGCTGCCGGGCTGACACTCGGCCTGTGTATGATTCAGTTTCTGCCCGTCTGGACCGTGCGCAGTCAGGTCAGCCATGACCCGCTTGTCTTTGATCTGCAAACCGGGCAGATCGCATCCCAGTACAGCCTGGGTCAGGCGCTGGCTAACCTGATCATGCCCTGGCAAGCGTGGGATCAGTTGCGCAATCCGCCAGCCAACTTGCTGGTCGCGGTGGATTACGCCTACATTGGGCCACTGCCGTTTATCCTGATGATCTCTCTGGCATTTGTGGGGCAGAAGCGCTGGCGCAGCATGGGCCTCATCGCCCTTGTTCTGGCGCTGGGCATGATGATCTGGGGCGCAGGGCAAAGCTTTGTCGTCAATGGCCTGTATCGCCACATCGCCTTGCTGTCCGAGTTCCGCTATATCGGTCGGGCACACACGGTTGCCGCCCTGTGGTGGATTGTGCTGACCGGGGTTGCTGTCGACAACCTGTGGCGGTCTGTTCGCAAGCGACACCATGCTCTGCATGTCCCGATTCGCTTGCTGCGCGTCATGGCGGTGAGCGCACTGCTGTGGGGCATGTTCCTGATTTACAGTTTGTCGAATAACAGCACCCGGCTGGCCTTGGCGCTGAACAATATTCACCTGTTTAACGCGCTCAACAACCTGCGCTTTACCAGCTACCTTCAGGCGCTGGATGCACTCATCGGTGTGTTCGTCATCCTGCTGGTCATTGATACGCTGCTGATTCCGGTTGATCTGGCTTTCGTGCGACGCATCGAGTGCTCGGCACGGGCCATCATACAGATTGTCGGCACCCAACTGGCGCAGATCGCGCTGCTGCTGCTGGCGCTGGCAGCCATCAGTGACGCGCTCCGAGTCAACCATGTATTGATCAGTTTCGACCCGCCGGGTAACAATTTCGGGCCGTTGTATGCGGCAACGCTGGGCACGGAGCCTTTCCCCTCGATTCATCAGCCACACAGCCCGGCTACCTACGACGCGTACTACAGCGGCATTCGCCTGTGGGGGCTGGATGAGGGCTGGAAACCGCAGCCAGTCAACAACAACCTGATACCAGACGGCGCCCCCTGGCTGGTCAACCTGCCGCAGTGGGCCATCGTCTCGACCGAGTACGAGGGCGGCGGCACCTATGAACTGGCGCGTCAGTTTGTGGAACAGAACAACGGCATCCGCGAACTGTGCGTCGTGCGGGATAACCCGATTCGCGATGACGAACCCTGCGACATCGAAACCAGTCCCGGCTCCATTCTCTACCGCCTGCCACAGGCACTGCCCTACGCTTTTGTCGCCCGTGCAGACACGCTGCAAACCCGCGCGGATACGCTCACTGGCGAAACCGCCCAGCCAGCCGACGCGATCAACCATGCGCTGGATACCATCACGCTGACAGCCACCGCCCCGGAAGACGAGCAGACTTATTATCTGGTGGTGCAGGAAACCCATTTCACTGGCTGGCAGGCGCAGGTGGATGAGGCACCGGCTGAAACCTTCACCGTTGGGGCACGTGCACCGGGCGGTTCATTAACCGGCTTTACTGCCATTCCCATGCAGCCCGGCCCGCATCAATACACCTTGCGCTACTATCCACCCGGCTTTACGGCAGGCGTGTTGATCAGCCTGATAACCGGCATCACGGCGCTGATTTATCTCAGTGGTGTGCCGCTGGTTCCACGCAATAAAAAAGGGTGACACGTTGTGTGCCACCCCATTTGATCGTGTTTTGGAAAAACCGGGTTTAACGCCGTTTGCGCAGGAAGGTCGGGATTTCGATGTCGTTTTCGTCGTAGACCACCGGCTGCTGCGGCTGTTGCTGTGGCGGGGGAGCATAAGGCTGCTGCTGGGCGGGCTGCTGCGACGGACGCGATTGTTCCTGCTGTGGCGGGTTGTTGGCAGGCTGCTGTGGCTGTTGCTGTGCCGGGCGCTGTGGCTGCTGCACACTGCGCGGCTGCTGCACCGGCTGGCGGGACATGATATTCTTGGCTGCGCGGCTCTGCTCAAAGCCTGTGGCGATCACCGTAATGCGGATTTCGTCACCCATGCTCTCGTCAACCTGCGCACCGAAAATGAGGTTGACTTCTGGGTGTGCGCTCTCCTTGATGATTGCAGCCGCTTCGTTGATCTCGAACAGGGTCATGTCCGGACCACCGGTAATATTGAACAGAATGCCCCGCGCACCGTCGATGGTGACATCGAGCAGACTGCTGCTAATGGCCGCTTCGGCAGAGGCACGCGCGCGATCATCGCCGGTTGCCCGGCCCACCGCCATCAATGCTGCCCCACCTTCGGACATAATCGTGCGCACGTCGGCAAAGTCCAGGTTAATGAGCGCCGGAACCGTGATCAGTTCCGAAATACCCTGAATACCCTGCCGCAGCACATCGTCGGCCAGCGAGAATGCCTGTTGCAATGTGGCGCGTTTATCCGCGATCTGGGTCAGGCGATCATTCGGAATAACGATCAGCGTGTCGACCTGGCTCTTGAGCGCTTCGATGCCTGCTTCGGCGACCTGCTGGCGACGCGATCCTTCAAAGCTGAATGGCCGGGTTACCACGCCGATGGTCAGCGCGCCGAGTTCCTTGGAAATCTGTGCGATCACCGGGGACGCGCCTGTGCCCGTGCCACCACCCATACCGCAGGCGATAAAGACCATATCGGCCCCACGCAGCACTTCATACAGCTCATCCTGGCTTTCCTCAGCGGCTTTGCGCCCGATCTCAGGGTTGCCGCCCGCGCCCAAACCGCGCGTTAATTTGTCGCCGATGCGCACCCGTGTTTTGGCCTGAGATAACATCAGCGCCTGATTATCCGTATTCACGCAAATGAACTCGACACCGCCAAGACCTTCGTTGATCATGCGGTTGACAGCGTTTCCGCCACCGCCGCCGACCCCAACGACCTTGATCTGGGCGAAGCTCTCACCCGCAATTTCGCGTATTTCAGTTTCCATTAGATTCTCTTCCTCCAAAACACGATATCACTCTCCCGCCAGGTGAGTGTGAAATTAGTCTTCATTGTACTCATCTTGCGTTAATACGCAAACCGGATTATTCATTATCAGGCAGCAGTCGGCGGAAAAAGCCACCCAGCAAATTTCCAATGTTAATCGTCTGTACAGAATGGCCGTTCGAGTGCCCGCCGCTCTCCGCAACATCCATCTCCAGCCCCAGCCCCAACAGGCCCACACTGGTGCTGTAGGACGGGTTGCGCAGGGCATCAGCCATACCGGTCAGGCGTTCCGGGCGGGCCAGCCGCACCGGGAAACCCAGCGTATCCTGTGCCACGTCGCGCACGCCTTCCAACTGGGAACTGCCACCCGTAAGCACAGCGCCCGCACGCAGCAGGCCGTCATAGCCAGAGCGTTTGATCTCGCGCTGGACCAGCTCGAACAGCTCGATGACGCGCAATTCGATGACTTCGGCCAGTTCGTGCCGCTGGAACTCCGTCGGCATGCCTTCGCCAAACGGTTGCACCACGAAAGTCTCTGCCAGCCCGACACCCCGCCGCTGAGCATGACCATGCTGAATTTTGACAGCCTCAGCCTCGTTATAAGGGACATGCATCCAGTGCGTGATGTCGTTGGTCAGATGATCGCCACCGACCGGAATCACAGCCGCGTGCCAGACCGTGCCTTCAATGAAGATCGCCAGGTCGGTTGTGCCGCCGCCAATATCAACCACGACGACGCCCATCTCTTTTTCTTCCGGCGTCAGCACGACATGCCCCGAAGCCAGTGGGTTCAGGATAAAGCGATCAACCGCCACCCCGGCGTTCTGGACCGATTCCTCGAGATTGGCAATACAGGTCGACGCCGCAGTGATGATGTGCGCTTCCATCTCCAGCCGAAAACCGTGCATGCCAATCGGGCTGCGCACCCGTTCCTGCCCATCCAGCGAATAGCTGCGTGGCACGATATGCAGCACTTCGCGATTGTGCGGGATGGCAATGGCACGGGCCGCTTCCATCGCCCGGTCGAGATCTTCACGGTTCACGGCCCGCTGGCCGGTGATGCCCACCATCCCCCGGCTGCTGATTGAGGCAATATGATTGCCCGCGACGCTGACAAAAGCCCGGCTGATGTCGTAACCGCTGGCTTTTTCGGCTTTATGCACCGAGGCTGCGATCGCTGCCGTCAGCGACTCCATATCGTTCACGATGCCTTTTTTCATGCCGCGGCTCGGTTCAATGCCGACCCCGACCACAAAAATATCGTCTTCGCGCACTTCGCCGACTACAGTACAGATTTTGCTCGTACCTACATCCAAGCCGACAACGAGATCACCCATAGGTTCCCTCAAAGTCCTTTCAATTCACTGCATAGAATGGCGCGTGCGGGCTGGCAACATTCACCTCGCGGGGTGCGATGCCACGTGACAACAGGTTTTCCACAACCGCCGCATATACAACCAGTTTTTCGGGCATATCTGTCCCGGTGCCGAACCACGCATCCCAGCCGCGTCCGTCTACGTAGCCCAGTCCCTTTTCAGGATGATAGCGCAGGCCTGTAATCTGCGGAAAGAGCGTGCGCAGTTGCAACGCACCACTGACGATGTCTACATCGACCTGCACATTGGGCGACAGCGGGCCGTCAACCGCCTCCGCCGCCACAATCCGCAGCAAATCAGCCCGGTCTTCGCGCAGGTTCATCACGCGGCCCTGCACATCGAGCCAGGTCGCCACGCCTGCCTGCTCCCAGACCAGCGCCGGTTGTCGCTCCTGAATGACAATGGTCACCATCTGCGGTGGCCACCCCACCTCGACGCGCGCATCGGCAATCGTGGGTGACCGCAGGACGGATTGGCGTACCTGCTGTGGATCGACCCAGAAAAGATGCATATTGGCAATGTCGGTCAGCGCGAATACTTCCTCTTTGGTCAGGTATTGCAGACCGCCCACCGATATGGAATGCACGTAAAAAATATCGGTCGTAAAGAACATGAACAGCACAGCGACCAGACATACAATAAGGAAACCGCTGACAACCCGCCAGCCCAGCAAACTGCGTTCGCGCGCACCGTGCTGTACTGCCGGGCGTTCGGTTGGTGAAGCCAGAGGCCCCCGCCACACACCCGGGGCACGGTTCAGGCGGCGGCGACCTTCACGAGAACGCGTAGCCATACACAACATTTTCCCACATTAACCCACTCCCCAACTATACGACAAACCTTCACACCTGTCCACAACATACCATACAGATAAATCAGTGATCCTCAAAGCCAAGTAACTCAACCTCAGGTTCCAGCCGAATACCGCTTTCCTGTTCCACGCGCTGCTGCACCAGCCGGATCAATTGGTAATAGTCATCCGCCAGCGCCTGCCCGGTATTGATGAAAAAATTGGCATGGACCGGCGACACCTGCGCCGCGCCGACCCGGTACCCTTTCAGCCCGGCAGCCTCGATCAAGCGCCCGGCATAATCGCCCGGCGGATTCTTGAAAATGCTGCCCAGGCTCGCCCCCGGCGGCTGCGTCTGCTTGCGATAGGCGATGTATGACTGCATCCGCGCCTGAATAGCCTGTGGATCATCCGGCTCCAGCGCCAGCAGCGCCATCAGCACCAGAAAACGCCGGTCAGACCGAGCCTTCAAACAAGAATGCCGGTAACCATAATCCATGTCCGCCCGTGTCATCAGCTTGGGCCCGCGCTCGGCATCCAGCACGACGACATCGCGTACCACCCGGGCCATATCGCCGCCGTGCGCCCCGGCATTGTTGACCACTGCGCCCCCCAGCGTGCCGGGCACACTCACCGCCCATTCCATTCCGGCAAGGCCGCGCGCCTGACACTTGTGCGCCAGTACCGTCAGCCCGACGCCCGATGTCACCGCGACGTTGCGCCCTTCGTGCCACTCGCCAAAGGTGACTTCGTTCACCCGGTTGATAACCACCAGGCCGCGCACCCCGGCATCCGATACCAGCACATTGGCGCCACCCCCCAACACGCGGACCGGAATCGCCTGTTCCCATGCGGTGGTGACAACTTCGACCAGTTCATCTGTTGATTGTCGGGCGATATACAACCAGTCTGCCGGGCCGCCCAACCGGGCCGCCGTATAGCGTGCCAGGGGTTCGCCGGGCAGCAGCCGATCACCCAGCCTGGCCCGCAGTGTCTCCATCCATCTTGCCCTGTCGTAACTTCAGATAATTGACGCCGATCAGCGGAGCATCACCGGCACTCATAATCAGAACCGCCGCCGGGGGTTCCACATGCTGCAGCAGATACTGCACGGCGTCATCCAGTGATGGCGTGTGATGCACGTCGTCATGGCGGATGGCTGCCGCCAGTTCAGCAGCCGATACGCCCGGAACCGGGTCTTCGCGCGCCGCATAGATGTCCGTCAGCAGCACATGATCCGCTGATTCAAAGGCCGCGATGTATCCATCCCACAACGCCTGGGTCCGGCTGTAGGTATGCGGCTGCCACACCGCCCACAGTTTACGGGTGGGGAAACGCTGCTTGGCCGCTTCCAGGCAGGCACGAATCGCCGTTGGATGATGGGCGTAATCGTCGATGACCAGCACCCCACCCACTTCCCCGCGCGCATGAAAACGACGCCCGGCCCCCTGAAAGCTCGCCAGTGCCCGCGCCGCTTCGGCAAACGGTACGCCCTGTTGATCGGCCACAATCAGTGCCGCCATCGCATTTAATACATTGTATTCGCCCGGAAGCTGCAACCGGACTGTCCCCAGTGACTCGCCCTCGCGCATCACCTCAAAGACGGTCTGATAGTCCTCGTCAATGTGGATATTCGTCGCCCGCCATGATGCCTGCGGGTTACGCGCCCCAAAGGTGATGACTGGCAGGCCCGCCACCAACCGGTTTTGCGCCAGGATCGCAGCGGTGGGGCTGTCCGCCCCGGCGATGAGTACGCCATCTGGCGGCAGCAAATCGACAAACTGGTTGAACGCCCGCGTCATGTCGTTCGGCGTCTTGAAAAAATCCGGATGGTCATATTCAATATTGGTCACAACGGCCACATCGGGCCGCAAGCCCAGGAACATGTAATCATATTCATCGGCCTCAATGACGAAGGCCTTGCCCGCCCCGACCCCGGCGTTCTGGCCGGTATTGCGCAGCACGCCGCCGATGATGTAGCTGGGGTTCTGCTGGGTTTCCATCAGGATGTGTACTACCATCGACGTGGTAGTTGTCTTGCCGTGCGTCCCGGCCACGCCAATGCTCACCTGTCCACTCATCATGTCGGCGATCACATCAGAGCGTTTGTACACGGGGATATTCAGGGCACGTGCCATCGCCAATTCAACATGATCGGACTGGGCAGCCGATGTCGCCAGCACCATCTCCGCGCCCATCACATTCTGGGCATCTTCAGTCTTATAAATGGACGCGCCCATCTGTTCCAGCGCCTGCGTCAGAGCATTCAGCCGCCGGTCAGAGCCGGAAACGTAATATCCCTGTTGCAGCAGCACGCGCGCCAGAGCAGACATGCCGAAACCGCCGATGCCGACGATATGAATGTGTTGACCCGGTATCAGACGGGGCACGGTGCCTCCTTATAAAGAGCAGTCAGTATGCCGCTAGCAGCCACCAGCACAGAAAAGCGGCTGGGCTAAATCACAATCAGCACAACCAGAAACAGCACGATCACGGCGACAGCCAGCAAATCACCACTGCCACTGACCCCACCACCCAGCACCACCAGCGGCAGCCAGCTGAGCATCTGGTCGCTGGGCGAACCGGGCGACGGGGCAATAATCCAGGGGTCGAGCGGGTAGTTGTTGATGTCCATAAAATACCACAGCGACCCCCAGATGAGATAGCCGTTGATTGCACCGACCACCGCGCCCAATGCGCTTTCTTGCACATTGCTGCGGCCTGCCCGGCGCGTGCCATCGCCCAGAGCACGGGTCTGGTAAGCAAAATAGACCACCACAATAAAAATGCCCGCCTGGATGATGAACACCTGATTCAGCGCCACCCCACGCAGGATCGTGCCGCGCAGCAGGTTATCGAACTGGAACAGCGCAAACAGCCCCAGAATGATGCCCGCCATCGCGATAAGTTCTTTGTTCCAGCCGCGCAGTGAACCGATAAACGCAAAAAATATGGTCATCAGAATCAGCACGGCAGATAGTTCAATCATGCTTCCCCCCTGCCAGTTGTACCAGTGCCAGGGCCAGTTGATCGGCACCGTTGGGTTGGGCCAGCTTGCGCGCGCTGTCTGCCATGTCCGTCAGGCGCGCCCCATCCGCGAACAATTCGCGGATCAGCGGTAACAGGTCCACTGGCAAACGCTCATCGTCCAGCCGGACCGCTGCCCCGCGTTCAGCCAGATAGTCCGCATTCACTTTCTGGTAGCGCCATGCATGCGGATAGGGCACCAGAATGGATGGGAGACCGAAAAATGGGAATTCCCCCAGCGTGCTGGCCCCGGCCCGGCAGAGCGCAAGATCCGCCGCGGCGAATGCAAACCCCATATCGTGGTGCAGATAGGGGTACGCGTGATAATGTTCGCCGGCTGCCAGCGTCTTTGATTGCGCTTCAACCTCCGGCCAGTCCAGCGTACCGGTGACATGGATGATCTGTAACCCATCGGCCAGCAAATCCGGCAGAATTGCCAGCAGCGCCCGGTTGATGCTGCGCGCGCCCCGGCTGCCGCCAAAGACGAGCAATGTCCGGCGACTGGGGTCCAGCCCGAAATGCTTGATCGCTGCCTCGCGCGTTGCCCGGCGCATCTCTGCCCGCAGCGGATACCCGGTGACAATGGTGCGTATACCGGGAAAATAGGCACTCGATTCCGGCACAGACAATGCCACCTGCGTGGACAACCGGCGCAGCCCACGAATAGCCGCCCCTGGCTCAATATCGGGCAAAAAGATCATGACCGGCACCCGCCGTACCCAGGCCACGAGCGCCACCGGCAGGCTGCTCCAACCCCCGGTGAGCAGCAGCGCCTGCGGTTGATAACGCTGCATCAGCCCTGCTGCCTGCACCACGCCAATCGCATAATCAAACAGGCTTAGCAACCGGCGCGGCAGGCTGACCCCGGCAATCGGCCCGGCGCGCACATCATCATAAGCGGCAAACGTCACCCCGGACTCTTTCACCAATTCCTGTTCCAGCCCGCTGCTGCCCACAAAATACAGGCACACATCCGGTTGTCGAGCGACCAGGGCTTCAGCTGCGGCCAGTGCGGGATACACGTGACCGCCCGTCCCGCCCGCCGCGATCATGATTCGCAAGCACATTTCTCCGTTCTGGTGTCTGCTGCTGGCGTGCCCGCACCCGCGCGACACTGAGTAAAACCCCGGCCCCGGCCATCACGACTACCAGCGACGACCCGCCATAGCTCACGAATGGCAGCGGCACACCGGTCGATGGCACGACAGCCGTCATCACGGCGATATTGAGCAAAGCCTTGGCCACAATCCAGATCGTCACCCCGGCAGCCAGCAACCCGCCAAAAGAGTCCGCCGCCCGGCGGGCAGTCTGGAAGCCGCGCACAGCCAGCGCCACGTATAATAGCACGACCACCGCCGCGCCGATAACACCCAGTTCTTCGCCAATGACGGCAAAGATACTGTCCGTATGGGGAGCCGGCAAAAAGCCAAATTTCTGCCGACCGTTGCCCAGGCCAACCCCGGTCCAACCGCCATTGAGGAAGGCGATGACCGCCTGCTGCACGTGATAATTGGCCTGTGTCAGATCACCAGCACCGCTGAGATAAGTCGTCCAGCGATCATCCGCATAACTGGGCAGCAGCCCGAACTGGATGACAAAGTAACCCGCAATACCGGCCAGAACACCGGCCACCAGCAGTTGTTTGGTATCTGCCCCGGCCAGAAAATACATCGAGCCTGAAACCACAAAGATCATCGCCGCCGTACTCAGGTCAGGCTGCAAAATCACCAACCCGCTCAGCAGGCCGATCAGCACCGCGAAGGGCACCAGCCCATACACCACACTGCGGACCTTTGTCCGCCGCGAACTGAGCCAGGCACCCATATAAATAATGATAACCAGTTCAGCCGCCTCGCCCGGCTGCAACGACCCTTGAATCAACGAACGCCGCGCACCAAACGTATCATCACCAAATAACAGCACCGCCACCAGCAGGCCGATGGTAATGAGCAAAAACCACACCGCAAACCGGCGCCAGATCCGGTAATCAACAAATGTCAGGACCAACATCAAAACCGCACCAACGCCCATATTGCGCAGATGACGTTCAAAAATAAATGTTTCGCTGCCAAAACTCTGATAGCCCCAGTCAAATGTGGCGCTGTAGACCATCATGGCGCCGATAGCCAGCAGGGCCAGCACGACCACCGTCAGATACGGGTCGAGCGCAGCAGCCACCGCCCGCCGGCGCTCTGTGGGGCGGGAACGCGCCGGTGCACTGGCAATCAATGGTGAACTTGGGGCTGCCCGTGTTGAGCTTTCTTCGTCGACAAACCTCGGCGCAACAGATTGATCAGTCATAGAATCTCTTTTCCGATAAGCTTACATCCCAGCGTACTGCATTCCATCCCAATTTACCGTTGTTGATGTGCGGTGTTCAGCCATCAGAAGCACCCATTTCGATTGCTGATAGCCGTCCACTGATAACTGATAACTGATAACTGATAACTGATAACTCTCCTATTATAGCCCCATCACCAACTGACGAAAGTGCTCCCCCCGCTGCACGAAATCGACGTAGGCATCATAACTGGTGCCACCGGGTGATAGCAGCACGACGTCGCCCGGCTGGGCAATTTTGACTGCCTGATCAACCGCCTGCGCCAGCGTTTCGACCCGCGTCACCGCATCCAGCGAGCCAGACAGCGCCTTGACCTTGTCGACGATCTGGTCGCCGACATGACCGAATGCAATAATATGACGGCTCTTTTGCAGGGCCAGGGTGAGCATTTCCTCCCAGGGGAGATTTTTATCCTTCCCACCGGCCAGCAGCACCAGCGGTTCCTCATAACTGCGCAGCGCCGCGACAACCCGTTCGGGCGCGGTGGCGATGCTGTCGTTTACGTAGGTGACATCGTTCAGCACACGGACCACCTCCAGCCGGTGAGCGACCCCCTGAAATTCGCGGATGGTGTCCGCCATCGCATCGACCGGCGCACCGGCGGCTCCGGCAATCGCACAGGCGGCCAGCACGTTCAGCGTATTGTGATGACCGCGCAGTTGAATATCATCCTGTTCGCACACCACATGCGGCAGGCGGTCCGGGCTGGAACACCCCACGACCAGCAGGCGCTGCCCCGCCAGAAACGCCCCATCAGCGACCATCTCGTTGCCGCTGAACCAGGCCACTTCGCCCTGAGTCAGCATTTCAAGCTGGCGACTGCTGGCGTTGTCACGCGATAGAATCGTGATGTCATCCGGCGATTGATGCAGCAGAATCTGCGCTTTGGCACGGGTGTACATCTCCATTGTGCCATGCCGGTCCAGATGATTTGGCGTGATATTGAGGACCGCGCTGATTCGCGGGCTGACGGTCATCAGCTCCAACTGAAAGCTGGATAACTCCATCACGACCTGATCGTCAGGCTGAATCTGGTCCAGCACATCCAGCAGTACATCGCCAATATTGCCGCCGACCCAGATCTTGCGTCCGGTCCGCTTGAGCATCTCACCGACCAGCGTTGTGGTCGTTGTTTTGCCCGCGCTGCCGGTAATGCCGATCACCGGGGCCGGGCAGCGTTCGAGAAATAGCTGCGCGTCATTGGACAGGGGAATTTCGCGTTCTATGGCCTGCTGCACAATCGGCAGTGCCAGCGGAATCCCACCGGACAGACAGACGAGATCCGCCCCTTCCAGCAGGCTTTCCGGGTGTCCGCCAAAGACAAACTCCACACCGCCAAAAGCCGATAGATCGCCGTTGACCAGTTCCGGCGTCGATTGATCGCTGACGACGACCCTGGCCCCCAGCCTGGGCAGCCAGCGTGCCAGCGCACGGCCCTGCCGCCCGAACCCCAGCACCACCACTCGTTTGCGAAATAAAGGATCGTTGTGCATGCTCCCCACCCGATTTAGCGTATGAGGGCCAATGCCACACCCAGCATGGCGCTGAGCAGCCCCACCAACCAGAAGCGCTGGACAATCTGCGTTTCGCTCCACCCACCCAGTTCAAAATGACCATGCAGCGGTGCCTGCCGGAAAATCCGCTTGTCCACACCCCAGTAACGGCGGGTATATTTGGCCGACGCCACCTGCAAGATCACACTCAGTGTTTCGGCCACCGGCACAATCGCGATAATCGGCAGCAGCAGCCACTGTCCAGTCATGATGGCAACCGTCGCCAGTGTCGCCCCCAACGCCAGCGAACCAGTGTCGCCCATAAACAACTGGGCCGGGTGCGCGTTGTACCATAAGAACGCAAAGCACGCCCCCACCAGTATAAAACAAAACTGAGTCAGGAATATCTGCTGCTGTAAAAAGGCGATCACACCATAGGCGGCGAACGCGCTGGCCGAGATAATCCCTGCCAGACCATCCAGCCCATCGGTAAAGTTGACGGCATTCGACGTGGCCACGATCAGAAACGCGCACAGCGGGATAAAAATCACCGGGCTAATCGCAATCGGAAACGGAATAAAGGGGATATTGATCTCATTGGCGAAGGAAAAGCCGCCATCGAACAGCGAGATAATCACGGCGGTGATCGTCGCCAGCACCACCTGCGCGGCAAACTTGACCCGGCCAGACAGCCCTTCACCAATCGGCCCGCGCGACCGCTGGATGCCTTCCCAGTCGTCAATGGCACCGAGGATGCCAAAGCCAACGAGCACAAACATTGGCACGAGGATACTGGGGCCGGATACGCGGCGCACCAGGCTGGCAAGGTTGAGACCCAGCGCCATTACCACCACCGGCAGAATAATCAGAATGCCGCCCATCGTCGGCGTGCCGATTTTGGCTTCGTGCCGCTTTTGCAGCACATCGCGGATCTGTTTGCCGATTTTGAGCCGCCGCAGAATTTCGATGAACGGCGCACCCCAGATCACACCCAGCAAAAATGCGACCGCGCCCACCGTCAAGGCAAATGGAAGGCCCATAGAGTCTCCATGAAGTCAGGTTACTGAATGCCGCTATTCTACCGCTGTCATAGGGGAGTTGCGAGTTTGGGTCAATGACGGTATTCCGCAATTTCCTGTTCGCAGCCTAACAGGTCAACCGCCATGCCTCACAGACCAAGTTGTTCAGCAAGCTGAATAAAACTGTCAGCCGTGTAATCAAATGAGGGGTCTGTTTCCCGATCCGGTCGACCATCCGGGCCGTATTCCAGCGGGCGTCGAACAAAGGCGGTTTTCATGCCCACCTTCTGCGCGGCAAACAGATCGCTCTTGTGGGCCGCCACCATCATCACCTGCCCGGTCGACAGGCCCATCAGATCCGCCGCCATCTGGTAGACCGTTGGGTCCGGCTTGTAGTGACGTGCCAGTTCCGCCGAGAGCACACAATCCCACGGCAGGCCAGCCCGCTTCGCCATGTTCACCAGCAGCGCCACATTACCATTCGACAAGGTAGCAACAATGTGCCGCTGACGTAGACGATTCAATCCATCGACCGCATCCGACCAGGGGTCGAGCCGGTGCCAGACCCGGTTGAGATCGGCAATTTGAGTGTCAGTCAGGTGGGTAATGTGATAGCGGGCGAGCAGGTCATCCAGAATTTGGCGGTGTAACGTGTCGATGTTGGCCCAGGGGATAGCGCCGCTGCGAACTTTCGCCATGGCTGGTTGATACCCGGCGCGCCAGTCATCGGCAAATTGTGCCCAGTCGACATCAATGCTGAGGACTTTCCAGACCTGTTCGCCTTCGCGAATGATGCTGCCCCGCCAATCGACCACAGTGCCGAAAACATCAAAAGTCAGCGCCTGAATATCAGTCATCGGGGGCCAATTACCGGCTGATCTCGTTGACGACACCGCCTTCGGCTTGCAGCGCCCAGCGAATATCATCCGGCGGAATCTTCAGCAAAATCACCAGCCGTTCTGCCAGCCGCTGGAAAACCGGGGCCGCCACCTGACTGCCCCAGTAGCCTGAAGGCCGGTTGAGCTTTACCAGCACGCTCACCTGCGGGTCATCGGCTGGCAAAAAGCCGACAAACGACACAATCGAGGCATTCGGCTCGTAACCAATGGGCGTGGGAATCTGCGCTGTGCCTGTCTTACCCGCAATCGAGTATCCCGGCAGCGAGGCGTTACCATCCAGCCCTTCATTGACGACCGCCACCATCATTTCGGTGACAAGGCGTGCAGTCTCCTCGCTAATGGGTCGCCCAAGAGTCGATGGTTCGGACGTCTGCTGACGGTCATCATCAATCAGTTCCTTAAAGACATGCGGCTGCATCATCAAGCCATCATTGGCAATCGCGGATACCGCCGTCAGCATTTGCAGCGGGGTTACGGCGATGCCCTGACCAAAGCTGTTCGTCAGCAGTTGGCTGTCGCTGTAGTCTTCATCACCTGGCACATACATCGTCCCCGGCGCTTCGCCCTGAAGGTCAACGCCTGTGGGTCGGCCAAAACCAAAATCACGCAGCTTGCCATAAAACGCCAGCGGCCCCATATCCAGGCTGACCGTCGCCGCACCAACATTCAGCGACTGCACCAGAATGCCGGTCATATCGACGACGCCATGCGCCTGACGATCCCAGTTTTCGATACGAATGCCGCCCGCCTCCAGCGCGCCCTGATCCAGATAGGTGTCGTTTGGTCCCACAATGCCAAGTTCCAGCGCCGAGGCAATCGTGAGCACTTTCATCACGGAGCCGGGTTCGTACTGTTCGCCAATGGCCGGGTTTGCCAGCAGGCTGGGGTCATTGACGTCATAGTAGGCGTTGGGGTCGTAACTGGGATAATTCGCCATCGCCAGAATCTCTCCGTTACGCGGATTCATAATGATGATCGTGCCCTCGGTTGAGCCGGTTTCTGCCACCGCCTGCTGCAATTCCGCCTCGGCCAGAAACTGCATTTCACGATCAATCGTCAGGATGAGGTCTGCCCCACGATCTTCGCGCTGATCTTCTGGCACCACAAACGGAATATTGCTGACTTCACGGTCCCGTTCGCGCCCGGCCAGATCACTCTGATAAAAGCCTTCCACGCCGTAATAACCGATCAGGTCACCGCCGACAAAACCCACTACATGCGAGGCCAGCGTCCCCTGTGGATAACTGCGGCGGGGGATGGGATCCATCTGAATCGCCACCGAGTTCAACTGCGTCAGTTGATGCCCGACTTCCGCGCTCACGCGTGGGGCCAGCAGCTCCCAGCTTGAATTGGTGGACAGCTTCTGGAACGTCTCCAGTTCATCCAGTCCCATAATACCGGCCAGCTGCGTTGCCAGTTCACGCGGGTTCGATACCAGATTCGGGCTGATGCCAACGCGGTATTCGAGCGTATTGACAGCCAGTGCCTGCATATCGCGATCAAAAATATTGCCACGGGCAGCCGCCAGACGCAGGGTACGGCTGTAATTGGAATTGCGCACGCTTTCCAGATAATTGAGGACGGTCGGGTCGAGCTGAAGCTGGAAGGACATCAACCGGCCCAGCAAGAAGATACTGACCACCACCAGAACAATGCTGATCACCGGCAGGCGCTGCCGCAGCATCTCCTCCTGAGGAAACGGTTCGCTACGCATCGCTACTGGACCTCCGGTTCACTGGCGGCGTTCGACTGACCGGTAAAGGCATCCCACTGCTGCTGCAACCAGCCGCTGAATGTTTCCTCATAAACGGGCGCTGCCACAGATTCAACCTCCAGGCGCACCGGGGTCCGGCTGCGGGTCGGGTCGTACCCGTCTATCACCAGATACTCGATGTCTTCCCGGCCAGCCAGTTCAAAGCCGAGTTCACGGGCGCGCTGCTGCAAATTGGGCACGCTCAGCAAACCGGCGATTTCACCACGCAGCTGCTCATTCATCTGCTCCAGCCGGGTCCGTTCGTTAATCAGTTCTTCAAGCTGGCGACCGGTCGTAGCGACAGCCGCCGCCTGCGACAGATAGAGCGCACCGATAATCATAGCCACGAAGAAACCTAGTGTCATCAACGCGAAGGCCTGACGCTGATTGCGCCAGGGGGTACGCCTCAGAGCATGATCAATCCAGTTATTCGAGATCATCCAGTTTTTCCACTATTCGCAATTTGGCGCTGCGGCTGCGCGGGTTGTCGGCCACTTCCGCCGCATCCGCCTCGACCGGCTTACGGTTGACCAGCCGCACAGTCGCCTCATGATCGCAGATGCAGACCGGCACTTCCGGCGGGCAAATACAATCCGTGCTGGCAAGTTTAAACGTCTGTTTGACGATGCGATCTTCCAGGCTATGAAAACTGATCACCGCCAGACGTCCACCAGGGCGCAGCAAATCAATGGCAATCGGAAGCGCGCGCTCCAGTGTCGCCAGTTCATCATTAACCGCGATGCGCAGCGCCTGAAAAATACGGGTCGCTGGATGAATCTTATCGGATTTGTGCCGGGGCGCAACCTGCTTGACCAGCTCTGCCAGTGCGCGCGTGGTATGGATTGGCCGCTGCCGTACAATCGCGCTGGCGATGCGGCGGCTGTGTCGTTCCTCACCGTACTGGTAAAAAATATCTGCCAGTTCTTCCGCGTCCAGATAATTCACCAGCTCCGCCGCAGTCGGGCGATCACCATCCGGGTTGAAGCGCATATCCAGCGGAGCATCATAGCGAAACGCAAAGCCGCGCTCTGGTTGGTCCAGCTGCATGGACGACAACCCCAGGTCGAGCAGAATGCCATCGACGTGCGTCCAGCCGATTTGGTGTGCTGCCGCCTGCATGTCGACATAGCTGCTATGGGCGAAATGGACGCGATCACCCCATTGCGCCAGGTTACGTCGCGCCAACGCCAGCGCCGAAGCGTCCGCATCCAGCCCCAGCACTTCTGCCGCACCGGCAGCCAGCATTGCGCCGGTATGCCCACCAGCTCCAAGCGTGCCATCAATCAGCCGCTCGGCAGGCAGCAAGGCATCCAGTACCGGCTGTAACAGGACAGGAACATGATCGATGTAGTCATTCATGTATGCGATTATAAACCTAATTCAACCAGATGGAGGGTTTCGGCCAGCGTGTGCGGCACATCTTCGAGTGTCGCCTGCCAGCCAGAGGGTTCCCACAATTCCAGAAATGTTTCCATTCCCGCGATCAACACTTCGTCCCGGAGCTCGGCATAGGCCCGCAAATAACCCGGAATCAACATGCGTCCCTGACGGTCCAGCGAAAGCTCCACCGCCCCGGAAAAAAGTAACCGTCGCAGCGCCCTCGCAGTCGGGTGCGTAATCGGCATCTGGTTCAGCCGTTCCGTCACCGCCTGCCACGCGTCACTTGGATAAATAACCAGATTTTGATCCAGACCACGAGTAAGAATAGCCCCTTGAGAGAGATGAGGCCGAAAGCGGGCCGGGATGATCAGTCGTCCTTTGTCGTCAAGATGATGAGAGTACTCGCCCCAGAACATGCGTCGTTCCCCGGTCTGCCAGCATGGGGCGATTATACCACATTATCCCGCACGGGTCGTTTAGGAATCCCACATCAATAGTACCAGATTCCCTTTATTTCATATCGCCTCGACCAGGCTGATTGGCGTGGATCCGGCTGATTGGAACAGGCCGTTCCTAGTCAAAAATGTCGAAGATGTCGTCGAGAAAACCACGCTTGCGGCGTTTGTTGTAACGCGGATCACGATAGCGATCATCGTCGTCATAGTGGTATTCATCGGTATCATCCCAGCGCCGTTCATCGCGCTTGCGCTTCTCGACAGGTGCGGGCGCACGGTAGCTGGTTTCGACCTGGGCACCTCGTTCGATGATCTTGTCCAGTTCACCACGATCCAGCCAGACACCCCGGCATTGCGGGCAATAATCAATCTCGACGCTCTGCCGTTCGGACATCCTCAGTTCAACCGTTTCGCAGACCGGGCATTTCATTACGCAATCCCTCTGATTCGTCAATGAACAATAAAAACGATGGAATTGCGCGATATTATACGAAAAATTCCCGCTGTCGGGATTAGGAGACAATGAGTCCGGCAGCTGTGTCGATACAGCTAAAACTCACGAAGTCAGAGCAATATCTGGTAAAATTAGAATAATCGTGTTGTGAGGGATAGCAAAGATGGCTGATCTTCCCCAGACATACACCCATTTCCTCGATTATCTAATTGATAAAGCTTCACCAGAAGAAATTCTGGCCTATTCAGCTTCACCAGAAGAAGAAATCCGGGTAGCCGAATTACTTGAGAAAAATAATGCCGGAACACTGGCGCCAGATGAACAAGCAGAGCTTGAATGGATGCTGGAAATTGATGACCTGGTCTCGATCTTGAAGGCCAGAGCACTTGAAGCCTTGCACAAAAAGTCATGACGGTATCCGTTGCCGACCGTGAAGCAGTAGGTCAACGTGCTGTCAATCGGTGTGAATATTGCGGCCTGCCAGAAGGCATGAGCAAATTTGCTCATCATGTCGATCATATTATTGCCATCAAACATCGAGGCACAGATGAGATCGATAATCTGGCCTGGGCTTGTTTCCGATGCAATGTCAGCAAAGGTACGGATATCGCCTCTTATGATCCATCTACGAGTGAATTAACGCCGTTGTATAACCCACGTTCTCAAAAGTGGGACGACCATTTCACGCTGAATGGTGCTTATATTGTGGGTAAAACAGCTATAGGTCGTGTGACAGTTATGATACTGGACATGAATGATCCGAAACGCCTGCGTGTGAGACGCAGTTTAATCAACACAGGCCAGTGGTAAAGCCCTCGTCAACACGCCCCCATGTGTGTAAAATAGAACGTACGTCCGAAACCAAAAGTTAATCTGATTCCGATGACTTACACACCATCTGAGCACATTCAGACGATTCTCGCTAATCTGCCGCAAAAGCCAGGCGTGTACCTGATGAAAGCCGAGGGCGGCAAGATTATTTACGTTGGCAAAGCCAAGCGCCTGCGCAACCGCGTACGCAGCTACTTCACCAACAGCAATCAGCTGAGCGAAAAAACGCTGCGGATGCGGGACCGGGTCGTCGATCTGGAATACATCGTCGAGCGCAACGAAGTCAAGGCGCTGATCCTCGAAGAAAATCTGATCAAGCGCTACCAGCCGCAGTACAACATCCTGCTCAAGGACGATAAGCGATACCCCTACATCAAGATCAACTGGCAGGATGATTTCCCCAAGGTCGAGACGACGCGGCGGGTGGTGCAGGATGGCAGCAAGTATTTCGGCCCATATGTCGCGATGTGGGCGGTGCAGGACACCCTGCAAACATTGCGCAAAGCCTTCCCCTACCTGACCTGCAACCGCGAAATCACGGGCCATGACGAACGCGCCTGCCTGTTCTACGACATCAAACTGTGCAATGCCCCCTGCATCGGCGCGGTCAACCGGGAACAGTATCGGGAAATGATCTCTGAGTTGATGTCGGTCCTCAGTGGACGGTCCGACGATGTGGTCAAACGACTGTCGCAGGAAATGGAAGCTGCCGCCGAGAACCTGAACTTCGAGATGGCCGCCTCGATCCGCGATCAGATTCGCTCGATTGACATCATTACGCAGAAGAACCGCGCAGTCGGCAGACAGTTTACCGACCATGACGTCATCGCCCTGGCCCGCGACAACCACGAAGCGGTGGTGCAGATTTTGTTTGTGCGCAATGGCATCCTCATCGGCAGCAGTTCGCACGTGCTGGACGGCACCGAAGATGAAACCGACGAGGAAGTCATCGAGTCGTTTATCAAGAGTTTCTATACCGATGCGCCGGAAATCCCGCGTGATCTGATCCTGCCGCAAAATGTGGAGGAAGCCCGCATTATCGAGCAGTGGCTGGGTGATAAACGCGGCAGCAGCAAGGTAAGCATCACTGTTCCCCAACGCGGCCAGAAGCGTGATCTGGTCAAGATGGCACAGGACAACGCTGGCGAAGCACTGCGCATGATGCGCGCCCAGTGGGAGGCCGACACGACCAAACAGGAACAGGGCATGGCCGAATTGCAGGAGGCCCTCAAACTGCCGACACCGCCCAATCGTATCGAATGCTTCGACATCAGCACGACTCAGGGCACAGCGATTGTCGCCAGCCGCGTGGTATTCGTACAGGGAACACCCAAAAAGAGCGAGTACCGCCGCTTCAACATCCGCACCGTCAGCCACAGCGGATCCGATGATTACCAGTCGATGCGCGAGGCATTAACCCGCCGATTCAACCGGCATGTGCGCGCTCAGGAAGACCCGGCACAGATCGCCCCTGGTGGGCAGGACCGTGACGAGACGTGGCGGTTGCTGCCCGATCTGTTGATTATCGACGGCGGCAAAGGCCAGTTGGGTATCGCCGTTGAGGTGCTCAAAGAGTTCAACCTTTATGGGAAAGTGCCAGTGGTCGGGCTGGCAAAACGCTTCGAGGAAATCTATTTTCCCGAAAATCCTGATCCGCTGATCCTGCCACGCAACGGGCAGGCGCTGTTTCTGGTGCAGCGCGTCCGGGATGAAGCCCACCGGTTCGCCATCACCAGCCACCGCAACCAGCACACCAAGCTGGGGCTTTCCAGCCGGTTGGAAACTATCCCCGGCATCGGCCCGGCCAAACGTAAGGCGCTGCTGAAGGCCTTCGACAATTCCATTGACGCTATTAAGAACGCCAGCGTCGAAGACCTGATTACCGTCAAAGGCATTACCACCGACCTGGCGGAAATCATCAAAGCGGAGCTGGCGAGTTAGGCTGCGGTGGTGGCTGGTCTGCGTCATTGTCGCCTGTCTGGTTTATCAGCAAGTCAAGCTTTGCGTGAAGGCGTTCGACTTCTTCCCGCAGCCGGGTGATTTCTGGGTCGGGTTCCGTATACAAACGATCCAGACCGATGACACCGAGGGCAGTGATAAGCGCGCCAATCACTTCGACACCAATGCCTTTGAACAATTCATCAGCCCAATGGCTGACAAAAAATGCGTCCACCCACACCAGCAGACCGATCACGCCCAGCGATAAAATGCCAAATCCCCACAAGCGATTCCCACGCATGATAACCACCTCTATTTATTGACCAGCTTTACGCTCCAATGTAGTTGGCTTGCAGCGGTTTGCGCAACCAGAGCCACACAGGGTAAAACTAGCATATAAATTTATGAGGGAGATTTTTATGGTAGACCTTCAGGCAGACCGCGTCGAATCATCGCCCCAACAGACTGCTATCCGACTGATCGACTGTGACGTGCATCACAGCACCCCCAAACCGGAAGCCCTGTTCCCTTATCTGTCCCACCATTACGTCGAACGTATTCAGGATTTTGGCAGCATGATGCCAAACCTGGGCCATACCAACATGCCCGGTCAGGGCGCGCGCACCGACCTGTGGGAAGGCATCAATGCCGATGATAACCCCAACGCCATGCCGGAAGTCGCCCGTCAGAAACATCTGGACGCCTATAACGTCGACATTGCGGTGCTGACCGGCGGCCCCTACTCCGCTGCGGTGCATTCCGACCCGGACTATGCCGCTGCCTACTGTCGTGCCTTTAATGACTGGACCGCCGAACACTGGCTGGCGGTCGATCCGCGCTTCCGGGCCTCCATTCACATTGCCCCGCAGGACCCGGCGCTGGCCGTCGCCGAGATCAAGCGGCTGGGGGATCATCCGGGCTTCGTTCAGGCGCTGATGCCAGCCGGGGCGCGCATGCCTTTTGGCAATCGCCACTATCACCCGATCTACGCCGCCTGCGAGGAATATGGTCTGCCGGTTTGCGTACATTTTGGCGCAGAAGGTGCGGGCATTTCAGCATCACCCACCGCCGCCGGGTACCCGACTTATTATCTGGAAATGCGCATGGCCCGCCCGCAAATCGCGATGGCTCACGTCACCAGCCTGATCTGCGAAGGCGTCTTCGAGAAATTCCCCAACTTCCGTTTCCTGTTTATCGAACATGACTTCTTCTGGGTGCCCGGCCTGATGTGGCATATGGACGGTGACTGGAAAGCCTTGCGCGATTACACGCCCTGGGTGAAGCGCCTGCCGAGCGAATATCTGCGCGAACACATCCGCTTCGGCTCGCAGCCCATGCCGAACACCCCCACCCCCGCCGACCTGAAGACACTGCTCAGCTGGCTGCACGCCGACGAAGTCATGGTCTTTGCCAGTGATTATCCCCACTGGGACTGGGATGAACCAAGCACGTTCCTGAAGGGGTATGATGCCGCCTTCCGCCAGCGCATCATGGTCGACAACGCGAGGCAGCTTTATGGTTTCTAGGCGACATGCGGTAGCGAAAGTGTCCGACATTGCACCCGGCGAACGCCGCATCGTCAATATCTCCGGGCGCGAGGTTGGCGTGTTCAATATCAACGGTGAATTTCATGCACTGCGCAATATCTGCCCGCACCGGGGCGCCCCCCTGTGCCGGGGGCGTGTGCGACCACTGATGACCTCGCACGAGGTCTATCATCTGGACAGCGAACGCGACGGCGAAATTCTCAAGTGCCCCTGGCATCAATGGGAATTTGACATCAAGACCGGGCAGGCGTTGTTTGACCCGGACCTGCGTGTCAAATCCTACGTCGTCAAGCAAGAGGGCGACGATATTGTCATCTACACCTGAGCTGCCTGAGGGACAGAGGTCACCCCATGCCGGTTGAACATGTGGCCCTGCTGCAAATCCAGCGTGACCTGCACGATATTCCGCGCGGCATGGAACGCTTCGAGGCCTATCTGAAAGCCATCGTCAATGACGAACGAGATGACGTGCGCTATGCGCCAATGGTCGCCATGAACCCGATGGGGAGGGAGCATGTGGCACAGCGGCTGGATGAGCTGCTGGCGATGGACGCTGAAATCATGGCTGAACAGGCCATCGAGGAGGCCCAAACCCGATCCGGCACAATCGAAGGCACCATCAAACACGCGCTGGTGATTCTGGATGATATTGGCGGCGGCTGGACCAATCGAACGACGGTCGATGCAGCGGGGCGTTTCGGCCTTGAGCTGCCACTCAAGCGGCCCTGGCTGTCGACCGGCTGGTGGGTGAGCGAAGCCCCAACGCCGCAACGTGTCCGGCAGGCGGTGCTGATGACCATGCGTCGTGTGGTGTACGTTGCACAACACGGCAGCGCCGTCACGCTGCACGAAAAGCTCGTGCAGGAAGGCACCGTCAGCGCCTTTTCCGGGTTGCAGCCCACCCTTGACGCCGAAGAACTGGATTACACGCGGCATGTAATCGCACCTTACCGAGCCAGCACGGATTACAGCATTCATATCGCCGCGCTCTATGGCGATCAGGCAGCACGGGCGCTGGGCTACGAACCGCTGGGACTTTCTGCAAATGCCGGGTTCGAACTGGCGCTGGCGGATGAAACGAATCCGCTTTAGACGCGATTCGGGTCAACGATGTAATCCCACCAGTTGTACGAGATTCCATCCGTCAGGCCGGTGACGTGCGGCATGTGGCGGAACCACCACAGGTGATGCAGGCGAATATCGCCATTGCCCCACTCACTGCAATTCACCTGCCGCCAGCGCGCGCCTGTTAACTGCGGGAAGGCGTACCAGTCGTCGCAGTTACTGGCGACCGTGCGCGGGTTGCCCCAGTCATAATCGCGGATGCTGTTGGGCGCAAAATGTACATTGCCACACTCGGCCTGACCGGGGTGAGTCTGGTCGTAGCGGATAAAGCGCTGCCACAGGTTGGCGTTAACCGGCACATCGGCATACACCCGCTGCATCATCGACTCGGCGCGATGCCCCAGGTCCTCCAGCATTTCGCCCACGCCGCGCTCGAAGTTGAAGCCCATAATCACAAAGCGGCGGGCCGCCTGTTCCGTGCCTTTTAGGGCGGGCGCATTGCACCAGAACGCATCCGGGCCGCACATGATCGACTCGTAGTAACCGCCGTAGGGGTGCCCGAACAGCCAGACCTCGTCAATCTCGCCATCGCTGACGCGTTCAATCATGCGAAAATCACGGACCAGTGTGAGGTAATCCACGCCATCCGGCTGATGAAACTGTCGCCGTCGCCACGCATCCAGATAGCTGCGTTCGTCATAGCGGAAACCATCCGCTTTCACCGGGAAATCATCGACTACGAGGTGTTCGACCACAGTGTAATTGGCATAACCGTAGCTGGCCTCGCGCACATCCTGGGCATACAAGGCCGCCAGTTGGTGCGGGTCGTTCCAGCGGAAATGGTCGCGCACGGTGCGCCCACCCGCCCTGTGCAGCACCGGGTTGTGAGTGATCGCCAGCACACGTTTCGTCACTGGCTCCGGCAGAGTCGCCGGGTCTGCATCCGGCCCAAACTGAGACGGGATGCTGCCGCCTGCCAGTGGATGTGACGTATCGCCCGGTTCGAACAAGCGCTTCAACCAGTCCATGATTGACCTCCTGCCGGTCTGCCATTTGTATGCTATTGTACACAAGAACGGAATTTAGCTGCTGTTGCGAGGTTCGTAGCCCAGCTTGCGCAGCGCATCGAAGATCGCCTGCCGCACGAGGATATTCACTTCCGCATTGGCCATCCGAATCAAGGGCCGGATCGCCCGCTTGCCGCCGATTTCGCCCAGGGCGATAGCCGCTTGCCGCCGTGACGTATAATCGCGGTGGGTCAGGTACTCGATCAGCGTGCCATACGTGTACTTGTCCGCGAATGTACCCAGCGCATGACGCGCCGCCAGCCGTACCCGTTCCTCATCGTGATGCAGCAAGCGCAGCAGCGGAAAAACGACCCGCACGTCGTCGTAGTCACCCAGCAGACGCACCAGCTCGTGCCGGGCGGCATGCCGTGAGTTATTCAGAATCGCAATCAGGGGATCAATCGCGCAGGGATCAGCAACCTCGGCCAGCGCGCGCACAGTCGATACATGCCCGTTATGATGCCGGTCGTTCAGGATTTTTTGCAGATCGTCAGCCGCCTGCGTATCGCCACATCCAACCAGATAAAAAGCCGCGATGTCGCCTGCATGGGACTGTTTCAATTGAGAGAGAATGTCCGTCAGTGCCCGGACCGCACCCGTCACCCCCAGCTCCGCCAGTGCCCCCAGCGCACCTGTCGCTGATTGACGCACAATTTCGTCGCGGGCATCCAGGACGATACCGCGCAGCAGATCGACCGTGCCAGCGTCGGATGCCGACTCGATCACGGCGGCCCAATCGCCCAGGCGCAAGGCGGCCAGCAGCACATCGCTGCCGGTTGGTTCCGCAGCAGCGACGCGCTCGTTGACCAGTTCAGCATCAACCGGATTAACCACCGTCAAAGCGACGACTTGTGAAAGCATTTCACCCATGTGGCAAGCACGATCAACTAAGCCCAGCTATCCCCTCGTGAGCATAGCACGAATTCGGGTTGAGCAGTCGGATCTTCGTGAATTATTCAGAAACAGGAAAAAGGTCTTCAGGTTGATGGGGCACCCATGAGGCCACGCTGAATAGCTTCTCGGGCAGCTTGCGCTTTGAGAATGGAACCATGTTCAGTAATTTTAACCAGCTTTTGAAACTCTGCCTGTTCATCGGCTGATAGCGCGCGTGATTGGTTCGAGTGGAGCAACTCATTCAGCCGTTTATTCAGCAATGCATCCAACCGGCTATGGGCCAGTGCCAGCAGTTCGTAATCCGACAATTCAGCGAGAAATCTTTTTGCGGTGCTTGTACGCATTAATCCTACCCCGGCGGATGCCAACCAGCAGTTACCCATTCCTGGCGCACAACGACGACAAGAGGATTATTCAGCTGGAGTGCGACCACCGTAGCCCGACCTATAGGGGTCGTGCCGATGATCAGCGTGCCGCTGGTATCCCACTTGAAATGATCGTGCCAATTTTGTGTGCGAGGATTAAAGAGCAATACCATTTCACCATTACGGGGGTCTATGGCAGAGGTTTGTTTGCCCTTGAAGCTATTGCACAGACGACAGGCTAGCCAGAGGTTATCCTCATTATCCGTACCACCAAGCGCCTGCGGGACCAGATGGTCAATCTCCAACCAGCCAAGCACATACTTCTGATGACTCAGGCAGTAACCACAGCGGTCACCGGCCTGCTGGCGAACCTGTTCGCGCAACCGTCGAGAAACAGTCACGGCTGAAGTGGCGCACACAAACCCCGCTGTACCGCTTCACGCAGCGCTTGTGCTTTACGCAGCAATCCCTGTTGATAAACCTGCATGAGGCGTGCCAACTCTTGCTTCTCTGTTTCGGTCAGTTCACGGGCCTGTTGTGCCTGCAACAATTCGCTCAGTTGGCGATCATCACGTGGTGACATCTGAAACTCGGACAGGGCCAGCACTTCACGATCCGAAAGTTCTTCCACCGGTTTCAACATCTGTGCAGAGCGATCCGATGATGGCAGGGTATTGTCCAGCAAGGTCGCCAGAATGTCGGATGCACTGCGCCCGGTCACCCGCGCCAACCATTCCGCATAATGGTATGTCTCTTCACGGATATTCAAGGTGATTTGCATCACGTTCGTTTACCTTTGCCTACAATACCTCTATTATACAGCATTTCAGGTGCCGGATTGACGACCCACCTGCAAAATGTAACCCAGCCTTAATGCGGCGCGTTCCACCAGTTCGGCGGCATGTTCGATGGCCGCTTCCAGCGACATCGGCCCGGTGACAATCGGCAGCACCGCCTGCACTCCGGCGTCGTGCAGGACATCGTCACGCACATCCAGCCCTCCCACAATGGCAATGGTTGGTACGCCGTTTTCTTTGGCCAGTCGCGCCACGCCTACCGGCCCCTTGCCATGAATAGTCTGGGTGTCCATCTGGCCTTCACCCGTAATGACGAGGTCCGCCTCTTGTAACGCCCCGGCAAAACCACTGTACTGCAAAATCAAATCGATGCCGGAGACGATGCGCCCGTCCAGAAAAGCCATCAACCCGGCGCTGAACGCCCCTGCCGCGCCGCCGCCTTCCGTGTCCAGCACATCCACGCCCAGCTGATCCCGGACCAGCGTAAAGAAGTGGCGCAGGTTGGATTCCAGTTCGCCGACTTGCTGCGGGGTCGCGCCTTTCTGCGGGCCAAACACCGCCGCCGCGCCTTTCTCGCCCAGTGTCGGATTATCCACATCCGACGCGATCAGCACTTCGACATCTTTCCAGCGTGGGTCCAGCCCCTGCGCGTCGATGACAAACACCTGCTTCAAATTGCCCCCGCCGCGCTCGACCTCGTTGCCATAGGCATCGAACAGGTGAACGCCCAGCGCCTGTAAGCAGCCCGCGCCGCCATCCACCGTCGCGCTGCCGCCCATGCCGATAATCATCCGTTTGGCCCCGGCTTCGAGCGCCGCCTTCATCAACTGGCCGGTTCCGTAGGTGCTGGCGACCATCGGGTTGAGCTGCCAGTTTTCCAGCAGTTCCAGCCCCGATGCCAGCGCCATTTCAATCACCGCGGTTTCGCCATCGGGCAGCATCCCGTAGGCCGCTTTCACAGGCCGACCAACCGGGTCGTCAACTGTCACCGTCACCCGTTCGCCGCCTCCTGCCAGAAACGCATCGAGGGTACCGTTGCCCCCATCCGCAATCGGCGAGATCATCACCTGCGCATCCAGGCCGGACCGTGCGATGCCACTTTCGATCGCCCGCGCCACAGCATCCGCTGGCAAACTGTTTTTGAAAGCTCCCGGAGCCACAATGATTCGCATGGTCATCGCCGTACATTCTCCCTGTGTCGTTGAGCGGGTTACAACCCGTTCAGTGCGCTGTCGCTACCAATGCCTTGTCCGCCCTATTATGCCCCATCGCAGCCGATTGCGCCGATGGATTTTTGTCCTGTGCAATCTTAACCTCATAGGTCCGGCGTATTGAATATCAATACCCGTTATGTTAATGTTTGCCATGCGGTGGACAGGAGCAACATATGAAGTTAACTACCATGATTTTTGGCGCGGATGCCTTGCCGGACGGAAACGCGCTCGCGCAGGCGGCGGAAGTCCTGCGGGGGCACCAGCAAGCAGGGCACGCGCTGATTGCCGTTATTGGTGCGCTGCCGGGGGTCTATCCCCTGCTGTACGAAAGCACCCAGTTGAGTAATTACAGCCGGGTCCATAACAAGCTTCTGTCCATGCACTCCAGCGCCGCCCGCAAGCTGATCTATGAGGCACAGGATCGTGGCTTGCTCATTCAGGATGTAACGGACATCCTTGAAACCTACAACTGGATGGGCCGTTCGATGATCAACCGACCGCCGACGCCCTCAGAAGCTGCCACCATGCTGGCTGTAGGTGAACGCCTGAGCGCGCGGCTGCTGGCCGGGCATCTTCAGCACAAAGGCATCCGTGCCGTCCATATTACCGATGCCATTGTCACTGATGAGAATTATCTCGACGCAACGCCCGACGTCGCCCAAACCAACGAGCGTTTCACAAGCAAGCTGGTGCCGCTGCTGGAAGAAGGCTATATCATCATTGTCAGCGGCGCCCTAGGCATCACTGCACATGGCAAACCCACCCGTCTGAAGGGTCATGGCATTTATCTGTCCGGGAGTGTGCTGGCGGCCAGCGGCGGCGCGGACAGCCTGTGGTTCCTGACCAATCAGGACGGCATCCTGACCGCCGACCCCGAGCTGGTCCCGGCAGCGCAGACCGTACCGGTGTTACCCGCCAGCCTGCTCGATGATCTGGCAGCACACGATATTGATGTGCCCACCAGCGGCGATGTCGACCTGGCGATCAACGCGCAAATCCCCATGTTTATTCGCAATATGCTGAACCCCACGCACCCCGGCACATATATTCAACCCACGTCCGACACACCGCCGGATACCTTACCGGTGATTGTCACCCGCACGAATATCCGCGCCCTCAGCCTGCCCGGTGCCTCCCTCAACCCGGATGATGGCATTCAGGCACTGGCCGAAGAAAACATCCAGGCACTGGTGGGCCATGAACCGCCCGACAAGCTGCTGTTTCTGTTGCGCGCTGACCAGGCCAATATTGCGCGCTTAGCATTGAGTCAGGCGTATCCCAACAGCCGGATTGAAGCCAGCGGCGACCGCAGCGCCCTGGTGACACTCATCGGAACCGAACCGGAAGCCCCCACCTATCTCTCCCGCCACCTCGACCCGCCTGTGCAAGCATTGACCCTCGATAGCCACGGCCCACAACCGCATACCGCCTTGTTAATACTTGAGGAGAGTGTTGAGGCAGCCGTCGAAAAAATTCATAACTTGAATCTGCCACAATCAAAGTAGCTGGATCACTAATAATCTTATGAAATATTACTAAAAACACCGTCAGGGTTATCGACAAACGAATCGGCGCAGCATACATTGTTGCAAAAGGAGAGAACCCTATGCTGCACATCCTGGAACATACGGTGTTTGAAGATAAGCAGGCACTGGTCGTAGAAGACGATGCCCATTATTTGCTGGCGCTCAGTTCGCTGTTAAAAGGCCTGAAAATTCATTACAAACGCAACACCACAGGCGCAAACGTGCTGCAACAGGCGCAGCGCGTGCGGCCCGATTTTATCCTGCTGGATATGGACCTGCCCGACGGCGACCCCTTCAAGATTTATGAACGCCTGCGGGAAGACGGCGATCTCAGGCATGTGCCGGTAATCGCCATTGCTGATGGTCGTCTGATCGAGGATTTACTGCCGCGCATACTCAACAGCGGGTTTGCCGGGCACATCAGCAAGCCAATCCCGCACCGGGCTTTCGAGGATTTGCTGCGCCGGGTGCTGCACTAGCGGGTCATCAGCCAGCCACCCAGTTCAGGTCCGTGATGATGCCTTCCTGATGAAAGGTAATCTGTACCGGCTCGCCGCCGCGCCGGTTCACGAGATAGATCTGTTCGACGCCTGCCGCATCCAGGCTGATGTACGCGACGCTCTCAGAGTCCGGGCTGAGCACAGGCCGGGGGTCAACGACCACGTCCTGAAGAATTTTGGTGGCGGTTTGCAGGGTTTGATCCTGCACCCATACCCCCTCTTCGCCAGCAATCAGCAGGAAGTCGCCGTTCGGGCCATAGCGCAGGCTTTCGACATACAGCTCTGCGCCGGGCCGTTCCACCGGCAGTTCGGGTATCTCCGATGTATCGAATGAGGCCAGCACCCCACCCCGCTGCCCCGTATCCCGGTTAAATCGTGTCTTCAGATAATACAGCTCCGGCTGCGTGGGGCTGTGCTCCGGGCTAAAATCCGACCCATAGCCGGTAAATTGTGTTAGCGATTCGGTCAGGGCACCGGTAGCCTGATTGACCGCGTAAATCGTCTGATCGCTGAAATACAGCCAATCCCCACCCCATACCAGATCACGCAGTTCCAGACTGGGCAGCTGAATGACCGCCCGCTGGCCGCTGGCATCGGCATTGACCACGTAAATACCGCGTGGTGCTTCGGGCCCCTGGGCAGCGATGAAGGCGAGCGCCGTGCCATCCGGCTTCCAGACAGGCGGCTGAATCTCGCTGAAGCCCAGGTTCGACAGCTGGCGCGTGTTGGTGCCGCTGCGGTCTGTGATGTACACCTCGCGCGCGCTGCCTGCGCCCGGCCCTACATAAGCCATCTGTAACCCATCGGGCGACAGGGTCAGGTCGCTGACATTCTGGCCAATGTGGGGAATAGGCAGCAAGTCCTCGAACGACCCATCCGCTGCCAGTTCGACAATCGCGTCGCCGTTAATCAGATAATAAATCGTGCCATCAGCGCGGAAACCTTCCGGCGTTGCCGTAGGAACGCTGGCCGGGTCGGTCGGTGTGGCAGAAGGCAGCGGCGATGGGGTAAACGTGGGGGGCAAAGGCCGCCGTGTGGGCGATGCGATTGCCATTGCTGTCGCGGCGTCGCTGGTTGCCAGCATATTCAGATCAAGCGCCGTTGGCAGAACCGGCGTTTCGGCAGCCGGCTGACAACCCGCAATCAGCACCATGACAGCGATAATGACAAACGATCCCCGAATGGTCATAGGTTTACCTTTCCTTCGTGCAAAACTATTATAGTATCGAGTGCGCGGTCGTGCCGTAAAGCACCCATTTATCGACTTTAGAGCAGGACATAACCATCATGAATGCAGAAACCGCTTTTAACCTGCTGGCTGAACGCCGTCTGCTGGCCGGGATGCGCGGCGACTTTCCGCCGGATACCGCGCTGCAAATTGCGGAAGTGCTCATTGACGAGGGCATCAACGTCTTTGAACTGACCATGAACTCGCCCGACCCCATCCAGTCGATGCAGCGGCTGAAACAGGCTTTTGGCGACGATGCCTGTGTCGGCATGGGCACTGTGCTGGATACCGACACAGCCCATCGGGTGATCGACGCCGGCGCTGATCTGATTATGTCGCCCGCTTTTGGGGCAGACGTGGTTCAGGTCGCGCTGGATGCGGACATCCTGATCGCACCGGGCGTCATCACACCGACTGAATGCGTGAACGCCTGGGCGATGGGGGTCCGGTTGCTCAAGATTTTCCCGATTGGCCCGTTAGGGGTCGACTATTTTAAGTCGATTCGCGGGCCGCTGAACCAGATGCAGTTTCTGGTGAATGGCGGGATCAGCGCAGACAATGCCGGGGATTATATGCAAGCAGGCGCGTTTTGCTGTGGGCTTTCCGGCTGGCTGACCGGCGATGGAACGTGGCCGCTGGACAAGATTCGGGAGCGTGCAAAGCGTATTGTCAGTGTGGTTGGCGGCAAAAATCAAGGTTAGTGTGACGTTAAGATAGTACAATCGACCTAATGTAGTTCTGAAAGCCTAGCCTTACATAACGATGTGCGTTACCATCTGGCATCAGGAGGAAGATGTCTGATGTGCGCATATATTCGCCGCGCCCGGGCCGGTCGAGCGACCGCCGGCGTTCATTAGATTCCGCAGGTTCTGTGCTTTTGTCACAGGCGCCTCAGCGGGGCGTCCGTTTTAACACGCCTTCCTCACGACCACCACGCCATTTATTCCCTACCCGACACTGCGAACTGCGTTTACAATGGGCGCAATTACCGGAATCGCACATCCACAGACCACCATGAAACAACGCATCGTCGTCAAACTGGGCACCAGCGTTCTGACCAACGGCACCCCACGGCTCAATCGTCAGAAGATGCTGGAGATTGTGCAGCAAGTCGCCCATGTCCATCAGAAGGGTCATGAGGTCGTCATTGTGTCGTCGGGTGCGCAGGCCGCCGGACGCGAACGCCTGAATTTCCCCGACCTCGAAAAATCGGTACCGGCCAAGCAGATGCTGAGCGCGGTTGGCCAGGGCCGGCTGATGCATGTCTACAGCCAGTTGTTCGACATTTTTGAAATTATCGTCGGGCAGGTGCTGCTCACGCGCGGCGATCTCGACCACCGGATGCGGTATCTGAATGCGCGCGATACGCTGCTGACTCTGATCGACCAGCGCATTATCCCCATCATCAATGAAAACGACGCCACCGCCACCGAAGAAATTCGCGTGGGCGATAACGATAATCTTTCGGCGCTGGTGGCGAATGTGGTCGAGTCCAACCTGCTGGTCATCCTCACCGATCAACCGGGCCTGTTCACCGAGGACCCACGCCGCAGCCCCACCGCCAGCCTGATCGCGCAGTTACAGCGCATTGACGAAGAGACGATGGCGATTGCCGGGGGAGTTGGCAGCAGCCTGGGCACCGGTGGCATGATCACCAAACTGCAAGCCGCCCAACTCGCCAGCCGCAGCGGTATTCCCACCGTGATTGCCTCCGGGCGCGAACCGAACGTCCTGGCCCGCATCCTCAATGGGGAAGCTGTCGGCACCCGCATCGAAGCCGCCTCAACCCAGCTCGAAAGCCGCAAGCGCTGGCTGCTGATGGACAAACCGCGAGGCACGGTGCGCATTGATGCCGGGGCGGTACGCAAGCTGCAAACCGGCGGGGCCAGCTTGCTGCCTGTGGGCATGACCCACGTAAAAGGGAGCTTCAAGCGCGGCGAAACACTGTCTGTCGTCGACCCGCAAGGACATGAGATCGCGCATGGCATCAGCAGTTATGACAGCAACGATCTGCGCCAGCTTTGCGGTGTGAAATCCAACCAGATTGCCGAAATTCTGGGGTATAGTTATGGGGACGCGGTGGTGCATCGCAACAATCTGGTACTGTTGGTATAGACCATCATATGCAGATAAGAGACACCCTGGCGGTGAATCCTGCCGGGCACCGGTTAGATTTACAGAACCAACGTTAAGAAAGGGGCACGCATGATTGAAGCGGCAGAAATCATCAACCTGACCGAAATGGGCGAACGGGCACAGGCCGCGTCCGTTGAACTGGCACGGCTGACCACCGAGCAGAAAAACGCCGCCCTGCTGGCCATTGCCGATGCACTGGAAGCCAACCGCGCCCGGATTATCGCGGTAAACGCCGAGGACATTGCCGACGCCCGCGATGCCGGCACCGACCCGCTGTATATCCGTGACCGGCTCGACCTCGAACGGCGCATGGATGGCATGATTGCCGATGTCCGCAAGGTTGCTGATCTGCCAGACCCGGTAGGCCGCATCTTCGACGCCTTCACGCATGAACTGGGGATGCAGGTTTACAAAAAGCGCACGCCGCTGGGTGTCCTCGGTGTCATTTATGAAGCCCGCCCGCAGGTCACCGTCGATGTCGCGACACTGGCCCTCAAGAGTGGCAACGCCGTCATATTGCGCGGCGGCAAGGAAGTGCTGCGCAGCAACATGGAACTGGTGCGGATACTGGGTGAAGCGCTGGCGAGTGTCGGCCTGCCCGCCGACGCCTTCCAGTACATCAACAGCACGGACCGGCGCTACGTCGGCGAGATGCTCAAGCAGCACAAATACATCGACATGATTATCCCACGCGGCGGCAATGCCCTGCACAATTTCTGCCGCGAAAACAGCACCATTCCGGTTATTACTGGCGGCATCGGTATCTGCCACCTGTATGTTGATGCAACGGCAAAAATGGACGACGCCCTGAAGATTATCCACAACGCCAAGACCCAACGCCCGGCGGTCTGCAATGCGCTGGATACGCTGCTGGTTAACCGGGCAGTCGCCGCCGATTTTCTGCCCCGCGTCGTAGAGCATCTTGGCAAGGATGGGGTCATCTTCAAAGCAGACCCACGCGCCCTACAAATTCTCGATGGCAGCGATCAGGTTGAGGCAGCCGGGCCGGAGGACTTTGATACGGAGTGGTACGCGCTTGTTCTGGGCCTAAAGGTGGTCGATTCACTGGATGAAGCTATCGACCATATTCGCCAGCACAGCACCCGGCATTCCGATGGCATCCTCACCCAGAACATGGATGACGCCAATCAGTTTCTGGATGAAGTCGATTCGGCGGCGGTGTACGTCAACGCCAGCACACGCTTTACCGATGGCAGCGCCCTCGGCCTCGGCGCAGAAATCGCGATCAGCACGCAAAAATTGCACGCGCGCGGCCCAATGGCTCTGGAAGAACTGACCACCTACAAATGGATCATTATCGGCGATGGTCACGCCCGTCCGTGAAGATCGTAACAATTTCTAAAGCGCTCCAATAGGCCACTATCCTCATTGTTTGCCGTTCAAATAGTAGGCTACAATGAGGATTAACTTGCTTGCGTATAGAAGGCAATTCCCGTATGATGAGTGTCCTGCTGCTGGAAGATAACCCTGATATGCTGATGATGCTCAGGCAGGTACTCGAATGGGGCGGCTATCAGGTGATTACCGGGCGAGATGGGACGGACGGTATTACAGCGCTCAAACAAGGAGAATCGCTGCCGAATATCATCGTTAGTGATCTCTCCATGCCGGAGATGGATGGTTTCGACGTGTTGCGTTATGTGCGCAGCACACCCGAATGGGCCAATATCCCCTTTGTCATTATGAGTGCGCACTCCTCGCCAGATGACCGACGCAATGCCCTCAATCGCGGGGCGGATGAATTCCTGATTAAACCCTTTAGTCTGGAAGATTTTCAGCGAGTGCTGCAACGCTGGGAATAAATGTGACACAAACACTGATTATCCTCAACCCTCATGCGGCTGGTGGCCAGGCCGGGCGGCTCTGGCAAAAGCTGGAACCCGTATTATGGAAAAGCCTCGGCAAGCTGGTGGTCGCAGTCACCCAACACCCCGAAGAAGTCGCCGTTCATCTGGATAAAGCGTACGCCGCCGGACTGACCCGCGTCATTTCCATTGGTGGGGACGGCACGAACCACGCGCTGGTGAATGCCATCGTCGCGCTGAACAACGCTCATCCCGATGAGCCGCCGATGGTTTACGGCAATATTCCGGTCGGGACCGGGCGCGACTGGGCGCGTGGCAGCGGCGTCAACTTCAAACCGGAAGTGGCCGCCCGCTGGATAGCCCACGCGCAACCCCGGCCAACCGACATCGGCCATTTACGCTTCGACCAGCACCAGCAGCATTTCCTCAATATCGCCAGCGCCGGGCTTAGCGGTGAGGTCGGACGCCGTGTGAATGCCAGCAGCACCCGCAGGCCATGGACATTTCTGGCGGCAACGATCAGCACCCTGCTCCAACATCACCCACAGCAAATGCGTGTCGAGCTTGATGGCAATCTATGGTACGAAGGCGGCGCCTATCTGGTCGCGGTTGCCAATGGGACCACGTTCGGACATGGCATGAAAATTGCCCCGACGGCCCAGGTCAATGATGGTCTGTTTGATGTGGTGCTGGTGGAAGCGATGCCCCGGCACGAGATTCTGCGGGCACTCTATAAGGTTTACAACGCCACCCATCTGGTGCATCCGGGCGTGAACTTCCAGCGTGCCAGACAGGTCGACATTACGGGGATTCATTCGCCGGTCGGGCTGGAAATGGATGGCGAGAATGCCACCGGCGAGCATCTAACCTTTACCATTGAGCCAGACAAACTACAGCTTTTGTCCTAGAAACCAAAAGGGCACTGTTGCCAGTGCCCGAATGCTCATTTTTCTATATTGGTGGCGCTACGCGCGGGTTGCAGCGCGCCGCGTTGTCTTGCCCCAGAACCGCAATTCATGCAGCCAGTTGACCAGGCTATTGGATTCGTGGTTCACATCGTCGGTTGCAACGAGGGCGTTGATGCGACGGTTCCGCGCAGCTTCCTGCAGCATTTCTTCGTAGCGCAGCTTGCCGAGATCGTTCGTGAGTACGGGATGCTCGATCATGGTGTCCTCCACTGGTTGGTTATCCCATTTGCGAGAAATACAAACTCAAATAATTGTTACGCACAAAGTGGGAGTGTTTTTGTTTTCCAGTTTTGGTACAGACGAACGACTCAAATTTTCATAAATCAAGCGCCCGTTGGGAGCGCTCATACAAAGATAATTGTACAGAATTTCTCAATCATGTCTACCCCCTAAACGTTAGGGGTGTGTTAATATTCGGGAAAAATTCATCTATGCTCACCCGAACAAGACTTTTTCAGCCAACCGATCTATCATAGACAAAAAGCGTTTGTTGGGGAGCAAGCATTTGTTTGAAACACTCGAAACGGGCGCAGGGCTGGATATCGTGCTGGCGCTTCAATCCATGCGCAGCGGTCTGCTGGACGCGCTGGCAATCCTGCTCGATGCGATGGGCAGCCCTGTATTTTTCCTCCTGATTTTGCTGTTGGTGTACTGGAGCGTGGACCGCAAGCTGGGCACCCGCCTGATCTTCGCCCTGCTGGTGGTCGGTATTGCAAACACCGCCATGAAGGATCTGCTGGCACGTCCGCGGCCAGCCGCCGTATCGGACCAGGTAATTGCGCTCACGGACCCCTACGGCTATGGCATTCCCAGCGGACATGTCATGATTGCGCTGGTGGTGGCGGGTTATGTGGCCGTCTACCTGCATCGAAGGTGGGGCTTTTGGGTGGTCGCCGCCTATGTGGTGCTGATGGCGTGGGCGCGGATGTACGCCGGGGTTCATTACCCGCAGGATGTAGTCGCGGCGATCATCTTCGGTTTGATCACTTTATGGCTGTTTGTGCGGGTTGCGGAACCGGTCGCAGCCCGCTGGATTGGCATGAATCCGGCCCTGAAAGTGGGGATTATCATGCTGGCGGGTGTGATAACCGCGCTGCTGCTGGCAAGCGATCCGACCGGTTCGGCATTAGCCGGGCTGATGATCGGCCTGGGCCCGGCGCTGGAACTGGAAAAGCGCTATGTCGACTTCGGAACCCAGGGCAGCCGAAGGCAAAGAGCAGCGCGCTATCTGGCAGGTACGGTGCTGGCGCTGATCCTGTTTGTCGGGCTGCGGGTGCTGTTTGGCTCCCTGGCCGAGGAAGGCGAGTTCCTGTTCGACCTGCTGCGCGTCGTGCGCTATGCCCTGGTTGCGCTGTTTGCCGGGTTTATCTGGCCGCTGCTTGCCCTGCGGCTGGATATATTATCGGTACAGGTGCCGGAGTCCGATCACGTCTGAGGCCCCTGATCGGTTGATGGAGTAAGCCGCAGCATCTGGTTGGCGCCTCGCAAAAATTCATAATCAACCGGGACACGGGCCACTTGCCACCCCTGCGCCTGCATGAACTCCATTACCGGGATCACGTGATCGGATTCCTTGTTGGCCAGGTCATACAGCGGAAAGATGCGCACCTCACGCGCGACCCGGCCCATCTCCTGAACCGCGGCAATGTGAAATGCCGTCGACAGATTATCGCTGTACATGAACAGAAAATTGGAGCACAGCGCCAGATCAAAACTTGAATCCGCAAATGGCAGGTCCGGCAAACTGGCGTCGATATAGCGCCCTTCTTGCTGACCCTGCTCCAGATCCGCGATGAAGCGCCGCATCGCCCTCAGGCGGGTATCGCGCACGTCATCCAGGCTTTTAAACTTGGTCCAGACAAACATGTCCATGTTCTGGCGCATCTGCTCGACAATCTGCTCCCAGGTTTCATGGATACGCTGCTCAATCTGAAGCGGCGTCAACGCGTAAATCGGATCAACGGACGTCACCTGATACCCCAGCGCGGTCGCCTCGGCATTGAAGCTGGCCGGACCGTCCCCGCAGCCAATAATGCGCCCGTGCAGGTCGGTCTCCGTCAGGCCAAACATGCCGACATATTCGCTGAAGGAGCGCCCCCAGGGTTTCACCGCATCATAGGTAATCGCCATCGCATTTTACACTCACTCACTGTCTGAAACCCGGAAAAGCCGAGGCTGTCAGTCCAGATGGAACACTTCCTCAAGCGGCACCATGCTCTCATCGGCATGACGCCCGGCCAGCGTTTCAAAGAATGGGGCCATCTCGTTCTGCCAGCGGTCGTTGACCTCTTTTTTGGCCATGCCATCCAGCGCCGCCTGAAAATCCGGCGTTTCCAGATAGCCGACCAGCAGGCCATCATCCCGCAAAAACAGCGAATAATTGTGCCAGCCGGTTTCGCTCAGCGCCGCCAGCATGTCCGGCCAGACTTCGGCATGGCGAAGCTTGTATTCTTCGAGTTTGTCTTCTTTCACCTTGAGCAAAAAGCATACCCGCTGCATATGGTTCTCCTGTCAAAAACAATGAATTTAACGCAAAGTGTAGAAGAAAGCGGCAAAGCCCGCAAAGACGAGGCGGATCTGCTTTGCCACTTTGCATCGCCGCCCCGTTGTGCCTTTGCGTGCGACTTTTTATCTGGCGCCGCACGCCTGCAAACATGCCTGCATGTGCCCGCGTGATTCCGCCGCGATCACGCAGCATTGTTCCAGCGAATAGTCTTTGGCGCCAATCACTTCCAGATCAAGCGGGCCGGTATAGCCATTTTCGTGCAGCACGCGGATATAACCCACCAGATCAATGTCGCCGCGCCCATTGGCCTGATCTTCCGGTTTCCCCGGCCCTTGCTGCCGTCCCTTGCAATCGCGGATATGCACATGCTTCACCCGCGAAATGACGGCGGCAATTGCCTCAACCGGGTTTTCGTTGGCGCGGTAGATATGCGATGGATCCATGTCGATGCCGAATGCCGGTGAGGTAATGGCCTCCATCACCTTGAGGGTCGTGGGTGTGTTGTAAATGGCCGCGCCGACATGCGCCTTCACGCACAGAGTCACACCATATTTTTCGGCCAGAGTCACCAGCGCGGCTAGTTCGTCAATCGACTGCTGCAAGGTTGAGGGGTCGTCGGTTTTGCCGCCCGGCCCACAATTGATAATCGGAATACCGGCTTCGACTGCCGCCTGCATCGCCTTTTCCATCAACGCCGGGTCGCGACGGGGCTGCTCCATCGCCAGCAGTCCCAGTTCATAAGTCTGGGCCAGCTGCTTCACCTGCGGCGCGATCTCCTGCCAGCGGTCCAGCACCAGATGTTCGCTCATGCCGTCAATGGCCGACACTTCCACGCCATCATAACCTGCCATCTTGATGTGCTTGAAAGCTGTCTCCATGTCGTGACCACCGAACAAAACCGAATTTGCACCAAGTTTCATTTGTCCAATCCTCTCATCGTTGTGGTATGGGCGCGCTGCGCCACACAAACCAATCGTTCTATGAAAATATCACCCGTGCACAGGCGACCGACCGCGTTGGCACGGTCAATTGCACCGCCTGATCGACGACTTCCAATATGTCGCCATCGTCTTCCACCGGGGAACAGCGCCATGCCTGTGCCACCTGCGCCGCCGGGAACTGAAGCGTGATCGTCTGTTGCTCAGCCGTGAGGTTGAAGGCATGGACCACGACACCGCGCCCGTCGGCTGCCCGCTTGAGGTGAACTTCAGCCACGCCTTCGGGGGATACGTTCAAAAGCTGGCCGGATGCGCCGGGCTGCGCGCCGGGTACACGCACGATCAGCGGTGGCACCGTCGCCGCCATTGCAAACCGGCTGGATGCGGCAGGGTCATAACCGGCATGCGACGTCAGGCGATAACGCAGCAGTGTCGTCTCACCCTGACTGGCCTTAAAGTTCGTATCCCAGTGATTGTGCAGCGCCCACGAAACCAGCGTTGCTTCCTGCGTATCCAGATGATGCGCCCAGCGCCCGGTCGTGATGCCGCCCACTTGAATCAGCGGCGAATCCAGCGGCACCAGCGTCACCGAAACAGCATCATTGCCGACTTCTGCCCACCGATGCACGCCATACCAGTCGCGACAGGAGCCGGGTAACTGCTCGGCTTCCGGTTCCAGCGGGACACCGTTCAGGTCAAGGTGAAACTGCGGCTCATCCAGCGCCAGCGGAAACGGGATGTATACCGCTTCGGCGCTAGTCACAAAGGTTTTGTCCAGCAGCAGATCAATATGCAATGCCTTCTGGTGATGCGGCAGGCTGTAACGCACCCGGATTGAGTGCGTACCCGGCGCTGCCAACCGGGCTTCCAGCGTCACGCCTTCCGGCTCGATATGTGCTGGCAGCAGTTCGACGCGGGTCGGCCCTTCGCGCCGCAGCGGGGTATCCGTATGGTGAATACCAAAATCCTCGCGGCTGAAATCCAGCGCAAACAACGCGCGGCGGTCGTCAGGATGATCAATCCATTCGTAGAGATACTGTCCGAAACGCCAGGGTCCATCCTGCCGGGCCAGCTCCCGCCCCAGTGCCTTGTCGTACCAGCTGCGCAGGCCGATGGTGGCCGGGTCCACCTCGATGCGATACCATGCGTTCTCGATGATGCCCTCACGCACCGTGACGTTCTCCGCTTCGCCGAGGGTGGCAAATTCGACCACTTCATAGCCAAAGGCGGGCAGGGTCACGTCGATCACCATTTCCGGCGGTGTCTCGGCTTCCAGCGGCGGGCGCTCGCGGTAGTTGCCCACCAGAAACATCTCCAGCGAGGCATAAGGCGCAGCGCCACCCATATCCGGCGGCAGCGGCCAGCGGATATGCTGCTCCCAGGGGAGGGTATTCAGCACCAGAAAACGATGGGCCGCCGGGTCTGCGGATGGATCAGACGAAATATACTGGCCCCATCGCCGCCATGCTTCGCCCTCCGGTGTGACATCCGTGATCGAACGGGCCAGCGCCCGCCCACCGGATGCCAATAGTTCATGCGTCAGGCCATAACCACCATAAGCATACCCGGCCTTGTAGTGAAAATTGGCGCGGGTAAACGGCGAATGGGGCCGCCGGATGCTGGCGAACCCGCCCCAGGTGTGTTCGTCGTACAGCATCACCCGCTGATAGGCTTCCTCGACCAGTGCCGCGTCGATGACATCCGTCTGCGTCGCCAGCAAATCGAGCGCCGGCAGCAGTTCTTCGGTCGCCCGGTTGAGGCTGGTTTCGTAGATGGATGACCCCACACCGTCCGCCCACCAGTCCGCCCAGTCGCCACGCCATGTCACCAACTGATCGCCATAACGCTCGTGCAGCATCTTCGTAAAATCGTCGACGGTGACGAAGACCATACGCGGTTCGCGCCCGGCGGCGTTCCAGTCGCGCACAAAATCGGCCAGATGAGGCAGCGGCGGGCCGTTATCCACCCGTGCCGGATGCGTTACCTGGGCATAGAGAAAGTCGTAGGGATAGTCATCACGGGCTTCCAGCTTCGCCAGTTGGTCGGGCAGCAGTTGCTGGACCCATTTTTCATCAGCGATGCCATAGCGGAAAATGCCATACAGATAATGTGGCCCGTTGAACGTCAGCAACCGCCCGCCCGCTGGTCCTTCCCACCAGAAGGCGTTCAGGTCTGGTTCTGGCCTGCGCCCCCGGTGCATGTTGATCGACATGGTCAGGCTGTCCACGCCAATCGCCGGCAGCAGATCAGCCCACAGCCAGCTGGCGCCGTTGACGTCGCACTGCATGGCCGTATCAATATGGAGGTCATAATCCTTGCGCAGACGCATGACCGGCAGCAGCGACCGGATCATCCCCCCTGTAGAAAGCATGGGGGTCCAGTGATACTGCATCGCCGCAACGCCCATCTGCCCGCGCCGGTGCAGTTCGAGGAAGCGATCCACTTGCCGCGCCGGACGCTGCTGGAAATAATTCTCGACAAAGGCGGTGACTTCGCACGTCCATTTGTAGCGTGATTCTTCGGGGTAATCCGCCGTCGCTTCACCCAACTCGATGGCCGCGTCGATAAATTCCAGGTGCTGGCGCAGCACCGCATCCTGATAATCGGTGTAACCGATGTCGGTATGGGTATGGCTGATGAGATAAATCGTATCTATTTTCGGCATTGCTCAAATAATCCATCGTCTACCGTAAGCTTTATTTTGTGCCGCCAGGGCCAGAATACCTGACCCCATCAATCACGAATCTTGTCTGCACGCGCTGTCGCGTTAAAACGTCTTGCGCAGCGCTTTCGCCAGATCATTCGGAACCGGCTTTTTCGCCAGTGAGTTGGACCAGAAAGCAGGCGCGCCGGATTTCAGCACAATGGCGCTCAGGTTCTGAAACTGGCGGATAAACGCCCTGGCATCGTGAAAGCCGCGCCGCACAAAATATGCTTCCGTCTTGCTCTCGGCCAGTGTGCGCAGGCTGGTAGCCGCCTCGACCAGTTGTTCGTCTTCCGCGCCGGGGGCAAAGATCACCAGCACGTTGATCGCGCCGGCTGGCATCTGCCCCACTTTATCACAAATCGACTCCATCAACTTGTTGGCCACCGCGTGGTCGAGCCGGGGGCGCGTGACCTCGATATTCAGCGGCGTATGCGTGCGGAACATCACCGCAAAATCCGGCCCGCGCCCGCTGCTGCTGGCATGTTTTTCATAGGCAACTTCAAACTGCCGAACCTGAAGCAGCGCATATGCTGTTTCGAGTTCCACACGTACATCCAGCAGTTGATCGGCATCGCTGGCAACCCGCACCTTTTTCCGGATTTTGCTGGCATTGTCTTCAGCAAAGGCCCGGAAGCGCCGCGAAGAACTGACCCACTCCGTGAATGGCGCGCTCAGGCTGGGGGCGGTGCCTTCAAAAACAAACTGGACCAACTCATCGACGAGCATGACTAGCGGTGGTCGCCATCCCCCTGAATTTTGCCGCGTTCCAGCCGCGAGAACAGCTTATCGAGATTGGCCTCGGCCACTTCTTCCAGTGTCAAATCCAGGTTGGTGCAGATCTGCGTCAGATACCACAACACATCGCCCAGCTCGCCCTTGAGCGCCTCGCGGTCCGCGTCGGAAATTTCGCCGCCCTTATCGCGGAAAATCTTCTTAATCTTCCCGGCGACTTCCCCCGCTTCGTTCACCAACCCCAGAGTCGGGTAGACAATCGGGTCGTTGACTTCGATGTCGCTGTACGTTTTGCGCGATTGTTCCTGATAGCTGCCATGTTTGGTCTGCATACATTTTCCTGCTTAGTTTGCGTCCGCTACAAGGGGCGTCACCTGGGCGAAATTGATCACCACCAGATTGTATGTACAGTCTCGGCTGGGAATGGTCACAACCGGCGAGACCCGTTCGTCGCTATCTTTCAGGGTCATCCACACGTCGACCGGCGCTTCCCACTGGAGAAAACCGCCATAATTCCACGATCCATCCAGATAGGTGCCCGCCTTTTCCGCTGCCTCGCCCGCCACGCTGATATACACATCGTAGTCGGTAAAGGTGTTGCCTTCCATGTCGAAGGCGTAGCCTTGAATCGCGTAATGACAGGGTCTTTCCAGCGTGCTGCGGTGCCGGAGCGAAACGCGCTGGCCCTCCAGTTCAAACGGCAGGGATTCATCCATAGGCGACAACGTGATCGTCGACTCCTCCGGTGGCGGGTTGACTTCGCTTGGTGCACCGGTGAAGATGCCAACACCGAGCATCAGGCTCATCACTAGCATAATGAACTGGTTGAGACACCCTGAACTATCGCTTGTACCATCCATATCTACGCCTCCATTGCTTCTTCCCGTTTCGTACAAAGCCCCCTTTGAGAAGGGACGAAGTTCACGTGAGGTGTATTTATTCTAAACCTGCCCGATGCGTCAGTGGGCACAGCCGCTACCGAATGTACACAATCTTCTCCGTATCCAGCGACTCAATCGCCGCCGCCAGCACCTTCTGCGCCGCCAGCCCTTCCGCGCCAGAGCCATCGATCTGATCCGGTGGGACACCGTCGGTGATCTGCTGCAAGAAGGTGTGGATACGATCTTTGAACGTGCTGACAAAATCACCGAAACCGCCAAAGGTTGGGTCCGTGTACACCTGCTTGATGAGGTCGCCCGCCGGATACAGCGTCGCCTCGCGCCACATATCATCCAGCACGAAACGGCCTTTTGTGCCGCCCACTTCGCAGCGCTCCATCGGGTGTCCGCGCTCAATATCATAGCTGGCGGTCAGATTGCCGACTGCGCCGCTGGTGAAACGCATGTTAAATGACGTGGTCGACCAGATTTTGCGGCCCGGCGCTTTAGTGGCGAACAACTGCACCGCTTCGACGTCGCCACAGAAATAGCGCATCACGTCGACCGTGTGCGGGTTGAGCGCCTTGATCTGATAATACGGTGAGCTTTCCGCCGGGTTCTTGATCCACATGCTCATGCGGCAGAACAACTGGTGGCCGATGCGCCCATCCTCCACCCACTGTTTAGCGACGCGCGCCGCCGGGGTGAAACGGTGGTTCAGGTTGATGCCATAGCACACGCCTCTTTCCCTCGCTTTGGCGACCATCTCCTCCGCTTCTTCGATGACATTGGAAATCGGCTTTTCGCCCAGCACATGGCAGCCCGCTTCCAACGCCTGAATGGTCGGCTCGTAATGATCGCTACCATATTCCTCGCCACCCGTCGTCACGCTGACGACATCCGGCTTCAGAGTATCCAGCATTTTCTGGGCATCATAAAAAGCAGGCACGCCCAACCGCGCCGCCGCTGCATCCGCCCGTTCCTTGTTGCGGTCACAGACGCCCACCAGCTCGGCCAGCGGATCAACTTTATAGAGGTCGCTATGTCGGTTGCCAATCGGCCCCAGGCCAATTACTCCTACACGCAGCATCAGGTTCGCTCCGGGATTTCGTAGCCATATTCGATCATGGCAGGTTCAAAGAAGTCAAAGTAATTCACGCCTGTGTCGTGCTTCCAGCGGTCAACCGCATCGGGCCGGACGATGATGCGCCCCAGGGGTATCTCCAGATAATCTTCCAGCCGCGCCAGGGTTTCTTCCTGTTTGAGGACAAAATCCTCGAAACGCACTTCCAGCCAGTTGGCCGGTTTGGGGAATGCCTTCACCAGATCATACTGATACTTCCAGCTAATGGCGCGGCGCAGGCGTTCATCATCCGTTTCGGGATAGTCGATGCCAAAATCGCGCATATCATCAGTTTTGTGCCGGGCCAGAATACAATCGCGCGGATTGCGAATCCAGAAGATGTACTTCGCATCGGGGAACATACGCACAATCCAGGGGTAGACCAGCGTCGTCTCCGGAATTTTCCACCCCTTGTCGCTGGCTTTATTCCCCAGCACAGACTTCAGAAAGGTCTGAATGAGGTCGGTAAATTCCTGCGGGATGTCCATGTTGTTCAACTGGCTGAAATCCCATTCCAGCCCGCCCTTCCACTGGATATACTGCGCCGCCACCCGGCAGGCATCATACATCGGCTGCGGTGGCAGCAGGTCGCCAGATGCGTTCAGCGTATCTCCCATGTAAACGCCGCTGGCGTACAACGTGTGCGAAATTGCTCGTGTACCAGAATGTCCACGTCCAATAATTGTGATCAGCGACATAGTTTAAATACTCTCGACCTCAATAACCTGGCCCGTATCCCAGGACTTAATGGCAGCTTCGATGACCAGCTGGGCTTTCAGGGCTTCCTCGCCAGAGCCTTCGATTTGGTCCGGCGCGACTCCTTCCAGGTTCTGTTCAACCCAGCGGCCAATGCGGCTGTCGAAGGTTTCGCCGAAGTGCTTCATGCCGCCCAGATAGTCAAAGGTCTCCACATTCGTATCGAACCGGGGATAGAAGGTCAGGTGTTCACAGGCATCCTGTAAAATAAAGCGCCCATCCGACCCCACCACTTCCAGCGTCTCCAGCCCATAGGTCCCTGCCTTGCCGAAGTTGCCGTCATAGCTGCCGCGCAGGTGGCCGATGATGCCGTTCTCGAACAGGACGTTCATCTGAAGGTTCGACCAGATGGCGCGGCCCTTGCCTTTTTTGAAGAACGCCTGCACTTTGCTGATGTTGCCACCGAAGAAGCGCATGACGTCAATGGAGTGCGGGTGCAGCGCGCGAATATGGAAATGTGGTGAGGTTTCATTGGGATTATTGATCCACATCGTCATATCAATCATATTGAGTTCACCCAGCCGCCCGGCATCGACCCATTCCTTGGCACGGTCCGCCGCCGGGGTGAAGCGATGATTCAGGTTGACGCCGTAGCGCAGGTTCTTTTCCTTCGCCAGCGCCACCATCTCTTTGGCCTTGTCGATCTCATTGGAAATCGGCTTTTCGCCCAGCACCGGCAGCCCGGCGCGCAGCAGTTCCATCGTCGGCTGATAATGATCGCCGCCGTTTTCGACGCCCGCCGTAGCCATGCTGACTGCGTCAATAGCAACACCGCTGTCGAGCATGTCCTGCACTGAATAAAACCCCTGGCAGCTATACTTTTCCGCCGCCCGATCCGACTTTTCCTGAATAATGTCGCACACCGCGACAATCTCGACATCGTTGCGCCCGCTATAAACCTGCAAATGCCGGTTTCCGATGTTGCCTACACCCACAACTGCCACTTTTAATGTCATAGTTTGATCCTCAGAAAACATCACAAGAGAATTTTAGGAACGTTCTTATAGTAGCGATGATACCAAGACTCGGCTAGTCATGGCGAGAAACCAGCACAGTCCATTCATCACGGGTTATACTCGCCGTTTATCGCGTTTGACCGGACTCACAGAGGAATAAGCTCGTTATGGACATTCGACTCGATGGCAAAACTGCCGTGATCACCGGGGCAGCACGTGGCATCGGACACGAAATAGCCCGGCAGATGGCCGCCTCCGGCGCACGTGTCATCATCGCCGACATCAACCTGCAAGCCGCCCAGGCCGCCGCTGCCGCTATGGGCAGCAACGCATTAGCCCTGCACGTCGATGTCGCAGACGTGGCTAGCTGCCAGCAGTTGACTGCCAGCGCCATCAGCGAAGCCGGACAGGTTGATATTCTGGTGAATAACGCCGCCATCTGCCCGATTGTACCGATTGACGCGGTTGATCAGGCCTTTTTCGATACGCTCATCGCCATTAACCTGCGCGGGCCGTATTTCTTATCACAGGCGGCTGCCCGGCACATGCGCCAGCACCAGACCGGACGCATCATTAATATCAGTTCCGTCGGCGGCAAAACCGGTGGCACAGCCCAGATTTCGGTTTACGCCGCCACCAAAGCAGCGTTGTTTTCCGTCACCAAATCGTTCGCCAAATACCTGGCTCCATATGGCACGGTGAACACGATCGCGCCGGGCCCCTCAAATACTGACCTGACCGCGGACTGGAATGACCCGGCTATTCTGGAAACCATGCGGCAGACCGTACCGCTGGAACGCCTGGGCATGCCGCAGGACTATGCAGGCGCGGCTGTGTTTCTCGCCTCGGACCACGCGGGCTATATCACCGGCGCAACGCTCGACGTGAACGGCGGCATCCGCATGGATTAAGGCAGTTGCCGGGAACTTACGGCAGCACACCGAATCTTTGTTAGCCCGTTGTAACGTTACTAACGCACAATAACGAACATAAACGGCACAGGTGCAATGGAGAGTTCAGAACCAATGCGAGTTGGAATTGATGCGCGTTATCTGTCACATGGCCTGATGGGCGGAGTCCACACATTTGTTGCGGAATTGATTCCCGCCATGATTGATGCAGCGCCGGAAATTGATTTTTACCTGTATGCGGATCGAAAAAATACCTTTGAACTCGACCAACTGCCCGCTAACGTCACCGTCCGTTACCTGCCCTACGAACGCCGCTTTTCCAGCGTGCATAATGACCTGATCAAACTCCGCCAATCGATGGCCGCCGATGACCTGGATGTCGTCCATTTCCCGGCGAATTATGGCTTTGCACCGGCTGGTGTCCGCACCGTGATTACCCTGCACGACCAGATCAACATTCTGCCGCTGCGGGAAATTATTCGCGGGCATCCCAAGAAGCTTAAGGTGCTCGGCATGATGACCTACCTGCACCTGTGTTCTTCGCGCACGGTGAATCAGGCCGATCTCATCGTCACCGTATCAGAATATTCGCGCCAGCAAATCCTGAACGTGCTGGATTTTGACCCGGAACGGGTGCTGGCTGCCCCGCACGGCCTGCCCTCCACCAGCCATTACGAGGTCGACCAGACGACCCTGGACGACGTTCGCACAAAGTTTCGCCTGCACAAGCCATTCGTCATCGCTGATGGATTGAAGAACCCGGCGGTGCTGGTCGACGCGTGGAAGAACCTGCCCGCCTACATCCTCGAACGGCATCAGATTGTCTTCTTCTCGCGCATCCCCACCCCGCCAGATGCCGTGCAGCAAGCCGTTGATGCAGGGTACGCCCGCCTGCTGGTGCGCCCGTCCAATGAGGAACTCAAGGCGCTGTACACGATGGCGCGGGCGCTGGCCTTTCCGTCATGGATTGAAGGATTTGGTTTTCCGATTCTCGAAGCGATGTCGTGTGGCACACCGGTGATTGCGTCGGATCGCGGGTCAATCCCGGAGGTGGTTGGGGATGCGGGGCTGCTGTGCGATGTGGAAGATGTCGACGCGTTTGCCCGCAACCTGACCACTGTGCTGTGCGACCCGCAGGAACACAGTCGTTTACAGCAGCTTGGTTACCAGCGCGCCAGCGAATTTTCGTGGGACCGCACCGCACGGATGTATCTGGAATTTTATCAACGGGCCGCCGGGCGGGAAAAAGCAGGGCACTGACCGCCGACCTACTGGCCAGAACCCTGCTATGATGGCAACTTAATCCAGATCGTCCGGTTCAAAGGGCACGGGGAGCTGAACCATTTCCAACGTAATATTGTCCGGGTCCAGCATGTAGCACGTCCAGCCGCCGGTATGCCGTCCATGCGTGACCTTGACCGGCCCGTCGGACTTCATCCGCACGCCAGCCGCTTTCAACCGTTCATACTCCGCATGAATGTCATCCACCTGCAAGGCCAGATGCGCAGCGCCGGGTCGGTTGGTTGTGGTGTCGGTTGGTTCGCCACGCGGGTTGGCATATTCGATCAGTTCCAGAATGTGCCCCGATGGCGATGACCCTTGCGGCATATCCGGCAGGTTAAAAAGCGCCACCTTCAGCAGCGCATTCGCGAAGCCAATCTGTGTACTGGTGTAGGACTGGTCATGCACCATCCGGTGCACCAGCTTCAGGCCCATGATGTCGCGGTAAAAAGCGACTGAGCGCTCGATGTCGGACACGGTAAAGCTGAAATGGAAATAACTCAAAAAAGGCATGGGGTAAAACTCCTGTGCAAAAAAGGTGCGATGCGCTTTCTGTTTTACCCAATTAGCGGTTTTTACGCTTGCCCCAATCTTCTTCCAGCAAATCACCCAGCGACTCTACGGTACGCCCGTCATCATCCACCAGCCGGTTGCGCAGCAGTTCCAGCTCGTCATCACCGAGCCGGTTCAGCAACGCGTCCACCCGCTGCTGCCGGCGTTGAACAGTCTCCTGCTTTTCCAGCACATCCGGGACATATTGCAGCACCCGCAGCACCTGATACGTCAGGATAAACGCCAGCACCAGACCACCGGTAAAAGCCCAGAACATGAAGTTCGTGTACCGGAACATCTCAAGTCCGAGGAGATAACCACCCCAGATAACGGTAATCGCTGCACTGCCCCAAAAATTTTTCCACGTCTTCATCAGCCAAGAATCCTGCGCTGTGCCTTAAGTCCTGCCCATATATACGCAGCAATCGGCTATAGGTTTCCAGAAGGCATGTCAGGTGTTAAAAAGCGCAATCGAATAGACATGAAATATCTTCAAATATTTCATCATCCACACGCAAACGCAGTTGTAGGAAAACTTCTAGACGCGCGAGAGCAGATACACGTAATGCAAATCTGACGTCGCGGTTTCTGATAACCTTTGGCCCAGGTCGGGATTGTGCTTCAAAAAGTCAGAGACCTTAATCGCTTCATCCATCTGCCAGCCAGCCGGCATCAGGGCCTGCACTTCATCCGGTTCGCGGCGATGCAACACGTAACCTAACTTGGCCCAGTTCTCGACCAGATCATGCGAGACATTTCGGTTCATGTTGTTAAAGACAACCTGTTCAAACCCGGTATCGTACAAGTTCTGCAACGCCTGCCGCCCGGCATCTTCATCGAGAAAGTGAAACAGGCCGATTGCCAGCGCCGCTCTGGCACCGGATAAGGTGTTGAGATCATCCGGATTGCGGATGTCGACTGTCCGCGTCTCGTAGCCAAGCTGCGCCACCTCATCAACGACCACCGGGTTGATGTCGGTGTAGTAGCGAACCTGATCCGGCTCCGGCGCCAACGGGCTGGGCGTGCCACCACCCAGAACGGCGACATCTTCCAGATTCCAGTAGGCCAGCGCTGTCCGGGGCAGCGCCGCCTGCGTGACAAATTGCGCATCAATATCGTCCAGAATCGACTTGATACGGCCTACAAAACCACTAATCTCCTCTGTCATTTCAAAGTTCCAGCCGTTCAGCATATGTGGCGCATGAACCTGGAGCCATGACCGAACCATCCCCGCAGCTATCAAATCACTTCGCATGTCTGCTATCCCTTTGCCCCACCCACAGTTCGTATTATTACAATTGTTCAGAAATATGACTGATTATAACCGTGCTGTAACGCGAAACAAATTTCGTAACGAAATTCATAAATAAAAACCCTGCTTACCGTCAAGCAGGGTTCTGATCGTTAGGTAATCACCAAATCAGGTCAGTGCATGCTCTGCAAACCGAGCCTGAGCAAAATGCATCGCTTCCTGGCGAGAAAAGAACACGTCTGCCGACGGTATCTTCGTATTAAAAGCCGCACACATCACCGGCAAACCCGCACAGCCAATCTGCATACTTGGCATAATCGGCGCGCCAACAAGCCCCTGCAAAATTTCCTGAAGCGTCGCTACCACCATGAGATAAGATGTCGGTGCATCCAGAATATCAACGACCCAGTAGAATGTACGATGGCTGCGCAGAGCGGATTCCAGCCCCTTGAGATAAGTGTCCGTCACGTCTTTCCTGGACACCACATCCGAAAATTTCAAGATCACAATTGGTGCGTCGGGTAAACACTCAACAGTTGCAGGCATTGCTATTCGGCTTTCTCATTGGCTTATTATTTGGAACTATTTTAGGAGAAAGCAGTTACTACAGGCCATAAGATGCCATGAATATTTCATGAACAGGCCATTTATTACGAAACCACGCCCAATCAACCGGTCTCGGCGCTGCCATCCTGCCCACCAGACATACTCCGTAGCAAAGCCACAGCCTCATCCCGCGATTCCATAAAGCGGAATTTGTGACGCACAATCACCTGCACCGCAAACTTGAGCATGACATTCTGCTGCCCCACAAAGATCAGCCAACCGCGCTGCGGATGATTGACAAGTGATAACAGCGGACCAATACGAAAGATGTCTTTCGGCAGCGTCTGAACCTGGGTGGTATCCACCACAAAGCTGCAATTTGTGTTTTCTAAAGCCGCCAGACATTTTTCCATAGCGCCTTCCACGTCCTCACGGGTCAGGTCGCCGGTATAATCTGCGATCATAATATCAGGTTCATCCAGCCAATACACGTTTGCAGGCATTACACCCTCCATAATAAATCGCTCATCATATTCTAACCTAGAAACCAAACGTAGCTACTTGAGAAACTTGAAGAATGGTACCAAGTACAGTATCTTTGTGACTATAGGTCTACGATCAGGAGCAGCCCATGTCCATTCAGTTCCTGTACTATGAAGACTGCCCATCGCATGACGACGCACTGGACCGGCTCAAAACCGTTATGGCTGAAGTCGGTGTCAACGTCAACATTGAGATCATCAAGGTTGAAACCGAGGCCCAGGCGCAGCAACTCCGTTTTGTCGGTTCCCCGACGATTTTGATCAACGGCAAAGATATTGTTCCTCCACCGGACAATGCCTACTACAGCCTGACATGCCGTGCCTACCGGTTAGAGAATGGGCGAATCTCGCCCTTACCCTCTGTTGACATGATTCGTCATGCCCTTCAGCAGCACTTCACCATTGTATAACACCGCAAAGGCGCTGCATCAGCCGTCTGACCGGATATTCAAAAATAAAATCATATAAGGAGGATAAGACGTGGCAAACCTAAAACCCGGTGACTCTGCAATTGCTTTTAGCTTGAAAGGGACCGACGGTCAAACCCATGCGCTGGCTGATTACAGCGACAAAAACGCCGTGGCCGTCATCTTCACCTGCAACCACTGCCCCTATGCCCAGGCGTGGGAAGGCCGCTTTATTCAGGCTCAGGCAGATTATTCGGACAAAGGCGTTCAGGTTCTGGCAATCAATGCCAATAACGCCGAATCGCATCCTGGTGACAGTTACGAAGCCATGCAGCAGCGTGCGCAGGAACAGGGATTCAACTTCCCCTACCTGCACGACGAGACTCAGGAAACCGCGCGCGCGTTTGGCGCAGAACGGACACCGGAAATTTTTCTGTTCGACAAGAATGGCGTTCTGCAATATCACGGTGCGCCAGACGACAACCATGATGACCCCGACGGCGTTCAGAACGCGTGGTTCCGCGATGCGATCGACGCTGTGCTGGCGGGCAACACACCCGCAGTGACCACCACCGAACCAAAAGGCTGCACTATCAAGTGGAAACAAACAGCCTGATAAAATGGTGTCATATCAGGGCATAGCGCGATGCTATGCCCTTTTTTTTATCCTCGCACACCCGTGTGCAGCACATGCAGCGCCAGAATCAGATATTCCATGCGCTCCGTTTTATAAGTCTCCATACCGTCTGCACATCTATGCAGCAGCTTAAGCGACAGATCATCATAGTATGCCGATGGTGGCAGCGCCCGAATCATCTGGATAAGCGTGCTCACACCATCGTTCAGCGCGTCCTTGGCGAAGGCATCGGCACAGCCGGACAGTGTTGAACGCGTTTGCTGGGACACAGAGCGTGACAGTCGGTTGCGCAGTTGGGTCAGTTCGCGGGCGACAGCAGTACCCGTGTCGCTGCGGGTCTGGCGCAGTAAGCGGATAAAATGATGCTCCTCGCCAATCATGCGGGCCAGCGACAGCGACACTTCCAGTCGTGCGCCTTCGTTTTCGGTCTGACCCAGCAGGTTAAACAGCGTGTCGATGGCTTCGGTCGCGTGCAGGTTACCCAGCGCAGCAGCATACGCCATACGCAGCCCTTTATCCGTCTCGGTCTGAAGGCGCTGGTGCAGCAGCGGGATCACCTCCTGATCGCCCAAAGTCCCCAACGCCCGCGCACATTGTCCCCGTATCGAACGATAGGAAGAATCCAACCCCTCCCGCAGCTGCGGGATAGCGGCCTCATCGCCCATGCGTCCCAATGCCCAACCAGCCATCGCGCTGAGCGCCAGTTCCGTGCCGTGCAGCACGTTGACCAGCGCCTCCGTCAGACGCGGGTGCGGCTTCATGCGGGCAATGGAAATGATGGCCTCCAAACGCACGTTAAAGCGCGGGTCATCCAGCGCTTCGACGAGTTCATCCACCGTCAGCGGGCTTTTGGCCTGCCCCATCTTCTCCGTCAGCACCACCGCCGACCGCTCGTCGCGCGCGTGGTAGTAGCGGACCATACGCTCCAGCGCAAACACCGGGTTGCCCTGCACAAACATACCGGCAAATTCACCCACACTCACCGGGCTGTCGGCACGAACGCGGCGGAAAATCAACATACTCAGCAGCGGCAAGATCACGCCTGCAATCATGAGGGGGGTAAAGGGATCAATCGTGATGAACATGAACTGACCCTGAATACCGGCAAAAATATCCAGCAGACTGCCGCCAATCAACTGGCTCGAGCCGCCAATGATGCCCACCGCCGCATAATAGACGGCCATGTATTCCGATTTGCGCTCCGACGGCACCACCGTCACGAACAATAAACGCCCGGAACCAACCGCCCAGGCGATCCCGGCGACACCCTGCACGAACGCAATAATCAGCGCCACATACAGGCTGGCCTCCGAATTGCGCGGCATCAGCAGCCAGCCAAATGGCAGCAGAATCTTCATCGCCACGCCCGACACCATCACCGGCATACTGCCATACCGATCTGCCGACCAACCCAGCAGAAAGGCGGAAACCAGCCCACCGACAAGTGCTGCCGTCTGCAAGGACACAACACCACTTTCCGTCAGGCCGATCTGATTCTTCATGAAAATCGGCATAAAGGAATACAGTGGGCCGCTGCCATAGGTCAGCAAAGCGATGCCCGCCAGATACAGCAGCAGATTGCGGTCTTTGGCAGCCGACCACAGGTCACGATACGAACCAGAACCTGCGCTGCTATCCTTAATGGCCGCGCCGCCGGGCACCCGCGAAAACATCCAGACAGACACCAGGCCAAAAGCCACACCCACAGCGAATAACAGCGTGAAGCGGTTGAGGCCGAGCGACAACCCCAGCACGTAACTGGCAACTGCAACCGCGCCCATACTCGCCACACTCGAAATCACGTTGTTGTTGGCCGAATACTTGCCCCGAATCGACGCCGGGACAAACTCCTGAATCCAGGGATAATAGCCTGTTTCGGCAACCGCCCGGCATAGACCGAAACCAGCGGTCACCACCGTAATAAACAACAGTGCCGCTTCCTGGCCAAATTGACTCAACACCCAGGGCACCAGCAGCAGAAGCGCTGTCACCAGTTTTCGCAAGCCCCAGAACGTTATGTACGTTCGCTTATAACCAAAACGGGCGACGGTGGGGGCGATGAACAACGCCACCAAACCCATAAACGGAAACAGGGAAAGCAGAAAGCCAATCTGCGTATTGCTGATGGATAGTTCGCTGAGGAACAGAACAAATACCGACCCGAAGAATGTAAACTGGGCAAAGACTGAATTGGCCGCGTTGGCTGCCAGACTCCAGGGCAGACCGCGCATCTTTTCCGTTGTGGTCGGCGCGGGCGGCTGCGTAATCGCCGTCATGTAATCAACCTCTCGTGTTCAAAATCGCGCTCATGCCTGTCTTTTATCCTACCTGATTAGACACAAGCTGTCATGATTCCAGTATGGCATAAAAAACGAGCAGTCATAGTGACTGCCCGTCCCGTATTACCAGATATGCCACTTAGTTGCCACGCGGCACCGACCCCGGGCTCTGGTTCGCCCCGCCCCATTGAATCTCATAACCGCGCCACATGGCCGTAACAACCACGCGTCGGATAAACGGATCATCCGCTTCGGAGCTGGTGCCGAGGCTGCGGCGCACCTGCTGTTTGATTTCCTCATCGGTCATCCAGGGAAAATCCTTCTTGTACTGCTCTTCACGTTTGCGGATTTCGGCCTCGATGGCGTCGCTGTTCGTCTCTTCGCTGAGGATCTTTTCGGTGGTTTTGTTCCTGACCATCTCGCCACCTTCGAACCGGATGTCGTGTTCCACGATGCGCACCGCCGCGCCACGCCCGACCGACGTGATGCCCCCCAGCACTTCGGCAAACATGCCGTTGACCTGCGAGGCGACCGCATCGGCACGAGCCTGCGACAATTCCTTGTTTTTCTCCTTACGCTGCGCATCGTTGCCAGCGGTTTGCCAGGGTCTGCTGGCATAGCCTTCGATCATGAAATCGACTTTGAACGCCGGGTCAATCGAAAGCTGCTCGAAGATGTCGCGCTGCGCCTCGATCTCTTCCTTCTTGGCATCCAGATCCTGCTTGATCATATCCAGATATGTCTGGGTATCGCCCGGCAGGGCAGAACTGCCTGTCTCGAAGGGGCCGATATTATAGCGCCAGGTCTTTTCGGACATTTGCGCCTGTGGTTCCGGTTCCGGGATGGCGAAACTGTCGCCGCCTGCGCTCCAGACCGCGCCCGCCCCCTGTTCCACAATCGAAATCGAAATCTCTGCCCCTTTGAGGTCACCCGGTTTCTTGGGTGTCTCGGTATCCAGCGTAAATTCAGAAGCGAAGTTCTCGAAGTTTAACGGGCTAAGCGGGGCGCCATTGCCAACAAACTGGATTCCACCGCCAGACGCCGCCTTCTTGCCAAATCCGGCAATCACACCTTTGACGCTGGGGCCATTGACCACATGCACCGCACCCACTAGATCATCCAGCCCCCAGTACGCGCCATGCTTGGCGATCGCCTTGCCGTTGATAGAGATTTGCCCCGGAATATTAAAGCCAAGCCCGGCTTTGGGGCCTTTCTTGACGCCGCCTTTTTCCTTTTCCGCGCCGAAACCAAAACCCACTTCAACGGACATGAACGAGCCTTTGAGCATCTTGGTCCATGACCAGCCAAAAGCATTCGAGTAGATGACTTCCAGTTGACCAACCGGCCACGATTTCATCATCACATTTTCGGATTCGATGGCGCGCATTTCGTATTTATGATTGGCTTTGACGGCGCTCACCCCCGGCACCACACCGATAAGCAGGTTGAACCTGGGGACAAAGGCCGCCATTTCGTTCAGGTATTTGATGTTTTCGCCGCCGATTTCCTGCGCTGCGTGCTGGCCGAACACAGTGCCATTCAGCCGTACCAGTTCGCTAAGGCCGCTGAGGTTCACGTTCTCGCCTTTGGGCATCCCCTCGTAGGTGATGGGCTGTTTGCGCCAGTCCTTCCAGGCCTCCGCCGCTGCTTTAATATCGCTGACGATCTGGTCGCCATCGTTGGCGTTCCACAGGTCGCGCTGCTCGTCATTCAATTCGCGCTGAATATGGGGGTGGGTTTGTCCTGCTGCACGCAAAGTGACCGGGCTTTCGCCGTCGGGCGGTCCTGGCGGAAATGCCCCAGCCGGAGACTTCACCCCGGAGAATTCGGGCAGATCTTCCTCGACAACTTCTTCCTGTTCTTCTTCGCGTTTGGGTTGGATGGCACCGCGCACCGCAGGCAGAGTGTTGGTGGGGCGATGCCTGAGATGACCGAGATGGCCTGCATTCAGCAGCGACTGGACGCCCTGGTTGCCAATCGTGCTTTGCAGCTTTAAGACCGGGTTTTGATCAAAAACCAGTTCCTTACGATCCGGAACGTCCAGCTTTTGGGCACGGTGCTCACGCTTGTTTTCCTGCTTGGCGTGCGTGTGCTCATTCGTCATGCACTAACACCCCCGACACCGCTATCAAGTTATGTTTGGATTATAGCTAAATTGCTAATCCGCAACAGTATCCTGTCGATAGAGCATCGGGGGCATATCGTGCGCTAAATACGTGTCCGTGTCATACCTGCTTCGAAACCGCCACCGGACTTTCGGTTGTTTGGCGCGCCCGCTGGCGCTTCTGCTTGCTGCGGTGCTCCGCCAGAAAGTAACTGCCGACAACGAACGCCACCGACACCGCCTGGAGGATGATGCCTTCCCAGGTCGCAAACAGGCCAAACCACTGCCCCAATGCGTAGGGAATAAACAGGCCTCGAATCGGTGTGATCGGCAGCCAGCCAAGCGACTGCATCACATGGACAGTGTTGCCGACCATGGTCAGCAGCACCACACCGATCATGACACCGGTCACAACCAGCATCTTCTTGTATGGCAGGCGCATTTGCAGCATAAACGTGAGCACGCCAACAACCGCCGTTCCCAACAGCCCCAGCAGCACACCCTGCAACACCACCGGAATACCGGCTTCCAGCACCAGCGATTGCAGGAACAGCACCGTCTCGAAGCCTTCGCGGTAAATACTGGTAAAGCCCAGAATCACCAGCCCGGCGGCCTGACCGATACTGATGGTGACACCGCCGATCAGACGCCGCTTGCGGGCGTGGAAATTCGCCATCCAGCCGGTCCAGTAGACCTGATGAAAGAACCAGTTCGTTATCAGCAGCAGCACCACAATGGCGATCAGCGACACAATCGCTTCCAGTGTTTCGCCCAGCGGCAGCAGCTGCATCAGCAGGCGATTCGCCAGCCACCACGTCACCCCACTGGCGACCAGTGCCAGCACGCCACCCAGCGCCAGCAACCGTCGATACTGCCGTTCCTCAGCCGCGCGCAGGCTCGCCATCAACGACGCCAGAATCAGCACCGCTTCGAGGCCTTCACGGAAGACGATGACCGCCGCATTGCCGGTGACCGCCGCCGGTGCGCTGCGTGCGCTTTCAAGCGTCAAACGGGCCTCGTCCAGCGAACTTTCCAGTTCTGTCAGCGTCGCACGCACCGCTTCGACCGGGGCCTGTGTCCCCAGCAGCACCGACAGCCCGGTGACTTCGTTGGTGCCCTGCCAGAACAGGCTCTCGATATAGACGGCCATATCCGGCGCAAAGCCGCGCAGCCGCTGCTCGACGCCCAGTTCCATCAGCGCATAGGCTTCCAGCCGCGACGACTCGGCCTGTGCATATTCACCCTGCGTCACGGCAGTAGCAATCTGATCCAGCACCGACAGAATAACGTCGATGTCAGAATCGGCGCTGGCATTCAACCACGATTCCGGCAGCGTCGCCGTCAGCAGTTGATTGATTTCATCGACTGTGCCACGTACCGCAGCCGGGTCAGCGACGTCCCGAATCTGAGTCTGTACCTGGGCCAGCAGTGCACCCGCCTGCGCTGCTGCTTCCGCGTCATACTCGACCAGCGTCGCCTGTAAATCGGCAAAGGCCGAAGCAGCGCCCTGATGAAAGGTACGCGCTTCCTGTATTTCAATATCGTTGGTGACCATTCCATCCCGCACACCGCGTTCGTATTCGATGGGGATGAGCGTCAGGAACCGCACCAACTGGCCAGCCCGCCGCGCCAGTTCCTTCTCCGATAATGGCGCCGCCCGAAAGCCGGACAATCCTTCATCAATCTGTGCCCGTGCCTCCCTGAAACCAGCTTCGTCACCGGAGGCCGCTGTGGCGATCAATGCGTCAAAATTGGCCTGCATGTCGCCGAGCACAGCATCACCCCGCTGCTCCCCATAGGGCGCGGCCAGAATCGCGAAATACCCCGCGGCCAAACCGGCCTCTTCAGCCTGACGCAGGGTAAAACCCTTTGTCTGCGCCTCATCCGCATCGGCCAGCGAAACCATCAATTGTGCCTGATACGTATCCAGTAAATCAGCCCGCACCGCGGCCAGCGCATCAGCCGGGGTCATCTCGCCATCCCGCAACGCCCGGAGCGCTAAGGTCGCATCCGCCCCTGGTCGTGAGAAACGCGTCGATGTCCGAAAATCGCGCAGCGGCAGCCACGTGCTGGCCTGGGTCACATTCTCCTCAGCAATGGCGGCGAAAACCACTTCGCTGCTGGCGCGCAGGACGCCCGTCCATATCTGGCTGCGCAGCGCCGCCAGCATGGGTACATGACCGTCTGCAACGATATCGCGCGCATCCAAAAACGCGGCTTGCAGTTCGGCAGCCTGCTCCGGCACGACATCGGCGATGGTGTCATGCAGGCCGGACTGGTACAGCGCCGCCGCTTCATCAACCGCCTTCAGCGCGGTGGATGGGTCATCACTCATCAGTGCGACCTGGGCATTAAACAAGGATTGCCGCAGGTTTTCAGCCGTTTGCGGCGGGTTGGTGGATGGTTGCGCCTGGACAAGCGCAGGGACGAACAGAAGCAAACAGATCAAGCGGGGTACAAAGCGCATAAAAACCTCAATATCAAGAGGGGAAGGTTGGTGGCCTTCCCCAAAATCCCAATCACACAGCGTATCGACTTACTCCGGCAGGTCGATGTTCAGCAGCGCGGCCACCTGGGCAATCTGGCCGGTAATCGCCTGGGCCCGGTCCTGCGCTTCACTGCCAAACACGTCGGCTTCTTCTGGCGTGAACAGCCTGCCACCCTGTTCCTGGCTGTACAGGTCCGCGACATACGATTGCAGATCTGTCAGGTCTTGCTCGATCTGACCAGCCTGCGCTGCGTCCACACCCTCGACCATCGGGGTGACATTATCGTAAACTACGATCAGCCCGCCAAGAATATCCTGAATATCGGCCAGGCGCGAGATAACCACAAAATCTGCCTGTGTGGACTCATCCCCCAGCACAAACCGCGAATCGCGCCACGAGCCGAAGTACTCGCTCATGGTGGGCACCATCACCACCAGCGCCGTGAATGCGTCCTCGACGGTCGGTTCCCACGCTTCCGATGCGGCTGTGAGATCAATGGCGTACTGATGCATCGTTTCAGCCGCCGCCAGCAGCACCTGGGCATCCGGCAGCTGTTCACCAAAATCAATGGTGCTGTTGAAGTTCAGATCAGCTTCGACCGCGCTGCTGTAGTCGGCATTGGTGCCCCACAGCGTGCTTTCGAGGACGCCAAACAGATTGCCCGGACGTTCCAGCACGTCACCATTGCGCAGCGTCAGGTCAAATGGCACGCCACCTTCCGGGTCATCGGCACCGGATGCACCGGCGTCCAGAATGACATCGAATTCGGACAGGCTGGGCACACCCGCCACCACGCCTTCGACCTGTTCATACAGCGGGCTTGCCACCAGCCAGGCGTCGCGCGCTTCGAGCAGGCTGGTCGTGACCGCCAACTTCTGGTCGCCCCACAGGGCCGCATAGTCAAACCCTGCGGCTTCCGCCAGATTAAAATAGTCGAGCGACGCCTGTTCCAGCCGGGCCGTATTTTCCTCTAGCTGAGCGACATGATCCAGCAAGTAGGACTTGATCCCGGCCAGGTCGACGGTATCCTGAGCCGCCACCGGCATTACCGACACGGCGACCAGCACCATGCAAAGCAAAATAACACGTATCACGATAAGAACTCCATTTCCTGAGGCCTTGTAAGAACAGCCAAAGGTTAGTCCTGTTGATACGCCTGTGTCCACAAAGCCGATCAAGTTGTGAGTTCCATCATCGAAGGGATTGAATTTAGTGCGTCCAAAGTCAAAATCAGCGGAATCAAACGGCTGAAGTTGACTCGGATTATCTCAGAACATAAACGTGATTAACTTCGCCCAGAGACTCACTATAGATGCAAAAACCTGTAATCAGGAACAGCGCTACAAAGTTAAGTTCTCGAACAAGCCTGCCGCACCCATGCCACCGCCGATGCACATGGTAACCAGCCCGTAGCGGCTGTTGCGGCGCTGCATCTCGTGGATAATCTGCACGGTCAGCTTGGCCCCGGTGCAGCCCAGCGGATGCCCCAGCGCAATCGCCCCGCCGTTGACATTGACAATGTCGGGGTTAAATTCCAGTTCGCGCATGACAGCCAGCGCCTGCGACGCAAACGCCTCGTTCAGTTCGATCAGGTCAATATCGCTCTGGCTGATGCCGGTACGCTTGAGCAAGCGCGGCACCGCCTCCACCGGGCCAACACCCATCACTTCCGGGCGCACCCCAGCGACGTTGAAGCCAACAAAACGTGCCAGCGGTTGCAGCCCCAGCAGCGCCGCCTTCTCCGCTTCCATGACGATCACGCCCGCCGCGCCGTCGCTGAGTGGGCTGGAATTGCCCGCCGTCACCCGCCCTCCCTCGCGGAACACGGGCTTGAGCTGTGCCAGCGCTTCCGGCGTTGTTTCGCGGCGCAGGTGTTCGTCTTGATCAAACACAATGGTCCGGTGCCGGGGCAAACCATCCTGTGCCAGATAGGTTTCCTCGATGTCGAACGGTACAATCTCGTCTTTGAAGTACCCGGCATCGACGGCACGGGCTGCCTTTTGATGGCTCTGGTAGGCAAATTCGTCCATATCTTCACGGCTGATGCCCCACTCATCGGCGACATGCTCCGCCGTGTGGCCCATCGCCATATACACTTCCGGCTGGTTCTGCGCCATGTAGGGGTTGGGGCTGAGGTGGAAGCCCGTCATGGGCACCAGCGACATGGTTTCCGCGCCACCGGCGATGATCGTATCCGCGCCATTGGCGATGATCCGTTCCGCCGCCATCGCAATCGCCTGCAAGCCGCTGGAACAAAAGCGGTTGACCGTCTGCCCCGGCACATCCAGCGGCAGCCCGGCCCGCAGCGCGATCACACGGGCGAAGTTCAGCCCCTGCGCTCCCTCTGGCATGGCACAGCCGATAATCACGTCGTCCAGTTCCGCCGGGTCGAGCTTGTCCTCGGTCTGCTGCATCAGATTTTGCACACCCGCCGCCGCCATATCATCGGATCGGACGGTGCGGGTCGCCCCTTTTTTGGCCCTGCCGACTGCCGTTCGCGCAACGGCGACAATCACAGCTTCGCGCATAATCAGTCTCCAGTCTGAAAGTTACCCGTTCACAGAGATCAGTTGTCAGCTAAAGCATTGCCACTACGAATGCTTTCGAGTACATCGTTAATGGCGCTAATGACCGATTGAGCATGATTGGGATTATTGACGAGCGACGTATGAGTCGCGCCATTGACCACGCGGTAACGGCTGTTGGACGAGAGTTCGCTCAATTCGATTTGTAACGCACGAGCAAGGACGGTGGATGGCTCGGCTGCTGCATCGACATCTCCTGTGGTCAGAATCACCAACGGGATGTTACCAAGCGCGGTCACTTCACGTCCCTGTGCCAGCAGCGCCGGGAAAGCTGCATCGACCTGACGCGAAATCTCGGCAAACTTGGGAGTCTGGTAAAAAGCTTTGAGTTCGCCCTGTTGCTGCGCTGGCAGATCAGGGTCAATCGGGAAGAAGCTCATCACGCGCAGCATCCCGAAGCGGGCGGCAATTGGCCCCATCGCCAGTTGGTCTTTATTCATACCCACGCCTTCGGGGATGCCCTCGCGCCGCCAACCATCCGGGTGCGAGGAGTCGATCAGCACCATGCCCTTTACATCTTGCGGGTGCTGCCCAGCAAACACTCTGGTATACAAACCGCCCAACGAATGCCCAACCAGCACATACGGGCCTTCGATGCCAGCGCTTTGCAGCAGCGTTTCCAGTTCACGGGTATTTTGCTGCGCGTCACGCGGTTCCGGGCCGAGTTCACTCCAGCCCAATCCGGCGCGGTCATAGGCGCAAACGCGGGTATTTTTGGCAATCTCCTGCTGAATCCACGCCCAATTCGAGACAGTACCCGGTTGAAGTGCGTCGAGAATCACCGTCGGGCTACCTTCGCCTGTGCAATACAGGTGCAGCCGGTAACCGCCCACGTCGATCATCTGACCGGGTGGCGGGTAGGCGCGGCTGTCGTTCGACTCGGCGACAGCTTCATAGCCATAGCCCAGCGCCAGCAACCCACCGATCAGCACAACAACTGCGAGTACCGCACGGATAATCCAAAAGCCGCACCCGCGCCGTGAGTTTGAATTCGTACCCATTCTGCACTATCTCCCGTGTCACCAGAGGGCGCAGCACGCTGCCGCCCCTACGTTAGTTTTCTTTGCCTCTTTGCGTTCATCGTTGATCCTTAATTCCGCAGCGGCTTGTTGGTTTGCAGCATATGCGTCATGCGCTCCAGCGTTTTCGGCTCGCGCAGCAGTTGCAGGAACACCTCACGCTCCAGCCGCAGAATCACCTGTTCATCGACCCAGCCCGGTTCATCCACCGCCCCGCCGGTCAGCACGTAGGCCAGCTTACGCGCAATCACCGCATCATACTCGGTGGCGAGGCGCTGCTCGACAAAGCCATCAATCGCCACCAGCAGCGCGGCATAGGCATCGCGTCCGGCAGCGTAGATTTTCTCCGGGCGCTGCGGCGTGTAATTGTCCGCCAGATACCGCGCCGTGCGTTTCGCCTCCCACAGCAGATGATCGCGGTTCATGACGATGCGGTCACACGGACCGAGGATGCCCATGTCGCGGGCCTGTTTTGCGCCCTGTTCACTCACCTGCGCGGTGGCGATCTGCTGGAAAAGTTTTTGCAGATGCGGCAGCGGGTCCGCATTTGGATGCGCGCGCATCACCGGGTTGAGCACACGGCGCAGCATCTCTTTGCAGCCGCCGCCCGCCGGGATAATACCGACGCCGACCTCCACCAGCCCGGCATACAGCTCCGCATGGGCCACCACCGCGCTGCCGCCGAAGATCATTTCCGTACCGCCGCCCAACGCCAACTGAAACGGTGCAGCAACCACCGGCTTGCTGGCATAACGCAAGGCATCCGCCAGATTTTGCAGCGTATCCAGATTCGATTCGATCTGGTCAAACTGCTCGTTCTGCACGGTCAGCACAAACAGAAACAGGTTAAAGCCCACGCTGAAACGCTCGCCATCATTGCCCACCACCAGCGCATCGAACTGATCGTTGTTGAGCAGCTCAATCGCTTGATAACCCATGTCCATCAGGTCGTTGTCGATGGTGTTCTGCTTACTGTGGAACTCCCACAAAGCCACCCCATCGCCCATATCAAAAATGCTGGCGCTGTCATTACGGGCGATTTCCTTCCCACGCGCCCGCAGGTCGTCAACGGTGATGCTGCGCGGGTCTTTTTCCAGCGTTACATATTTTTTCAGCGACGGGCTGTAATAGCCGCTGACGAGGCCGTTATCCTCTCGGCGATAGAATGTGGGCGTGCCGTTGGCGACCATCTCCTTGACCCAGTCCGCAACCGGGTAACCGGCTGCCTCAAAGCGCGGAATCTTCTCGGCAACGCCCAGCGAATCCCAGATTTCAAACGGACCAAGTTTGTGTCCAAAGCCCCACTTCTGCGCCAGATCAACATTCAGAATCGAGGCGGTAATTTCCGGCACACGCTGCGAGGCATAGCTCAGGTAGAAAGCATGATGCCGGAACAGAAATTCAGCAGCCCGGTCCTCTTCATTGATCAACAGCCGAATCCGTTCGCCCACGTCACTGACCTTGCGATGTTTGCTCACACTGTCAAAACGCGGGCTGGTGGGTGGCTCATACTCCAGCGTGTCCAGGTTGAGCGCCCACAATTCGCGCGAACCGTCCTCACCGCGCCGCATATGATAAAACCCCTGCCCAGTTTTGCGCCCCAGCCAGTTGTTATCCAGCAGTTTCTGGCTGATTTCGACGGTCTTGGGGTGATTGAGCACCTCACGGGCCGGGTCGTTGGGAATAGCATCGTACAGGTTGCGTGCCACATGAACCGCGACATCGAACCCCACCAGATCGTTCAGATTAAATGTGGCCGTCTTCGGGCGTCCGATCAATGGCCCGGTGAGCGCGTCCACTTCTTCAACGGTATAGCCATGATCGAGCGCGTCGTTCATCGCCTGCATCCCGATCATCGACATAAAGCGGTTGCCGATGAAGTTGGGCGTGTCCTTGCACAGCACCACCCCTTTACCCAGCTCGCGGGTGGCGAATTCCGTCATGAAATGAATGACGGCGGATTCGGTGTTGGCGTGCGGGATCAGTTCAAGCAGGTGCAAGTAGCGCGGCGGATTAAAAAAATGTGTGCCCAGAAAACGCCGGGTGAAATCTTCCGGCAGGCCCTCGGCAATACGGTTGATCGGCAGGCCAGATGTATTGGTCGAGACAATCGTCTGTGACCCCACCATCGGGGCCAACCGGGCGATCAATTTCTGCTTGACATCCAGTTTTTCGACCACGACTTCGATGACCCAATCGACATCACGCACCTGCGCCAGATCATCGTCAATATTGCCGACACGAATCAGGTTCAGGTCATCCGCATGAAAAAGCTGTGCGGGGCGGGCGTTCTGCATTTGCTTGAGGCCGTTCAGGGCGACCGCATTGCGTTTTTCGAAGCGGTCATTGGGGGTAGTATCCGGAGCCGGCATATCCAGCAGCAACGTTTCGATCCCCACCCCGGCCAGCAGCGCCGCAATCCCGCCGCCCATCGTGCCGGAACCGATCACTGCCGCCTTACGAATGTGGTAGGGCATCTTTTCAGCACCTTTCTATGTCAAAGCCATCGCATTTCAGCAAACAAGCAAGCAGCTTTCTTACCAGGGAACAGACTTGCCATCCCAGTTGAAGAACTGGCCCGTATCTTCCAGCGTCAGGCCATCCATCACGCGCATCATCTCCGGGATCGCCTCGTCCAGTGTGAGCCGGGCGTTCGGCCCACCCATATCCGTCTTGATAAAACCGGGATGCATGGAAACGACGCTCACATCATCGCCGCGCAGATCGCCACTGAGGCAGCGCGTCAGCATATTCAACGCCGCTTTGCTGGCCGGGTAACTATAGTCACACCCTTTGTTCCGCATGGTGATCGACCCGGCGTCGGATGAGACGTTAATCAGACGTGGCTGCTGCCCTTGCCGCAATAAACCCGCAAACGCCTGGGCAACCATGACGGGCGCAACGCTGTTCACTTCAAATACATGCAGCATCGCCGCCGCCTCGAGCTGCCCAAACGTACCGATATTCGCTTCTCGTGCCGCGACCCCGCCCGGCAATATGCCCGCGTTGTTGATGAGCATGTCCAGCGCGTCGGTCTGTGCGCTCACCTGACGCACGCACTCAGCAATGGCGGCTTCATCCGTGACTTCCAGCGCCAGAATGCTCAGCCGGTCCGGATACTGCGCCGCCAGTTGGTTCAAGTCCGCCGCGGCCTGTGGCTGACGGCAGGTGGCAAAGACCTGTTCACCCCGTTCCAGATAACGCCGGGTCAATTCAAGCCCAATCCCGCGATTGGAGCCGGTAATCAGAATTCGCTGCATCGCTTTTCTCTACCTTACAATTTCCGGTTCTTTAAGATCAGTTGATAGGCTTCCGCTGTTGTCGAAGCAGACTGGTATCGCTGGCCCATTTTGGGATATACCCGGCTAAAGGTGGTCAACAGCGCATTGAGGAAGGTTCACGTACCGACAAATACGCCCATCCCCCAGTTTTCACTGGCTTTGAGCGTTCCACCGCGCATCTGCGATAATGCCCCTGCCGGAATACGCTTGCTCTGCGACACGTCGATAATGACGTCGACACGGGTCGACACGCTGGCCATCTGTTCCTGCACTTCGTCCATCGCCTGGTGGAGTTCTTCCCACGACCATTGCCCCGTAAATTCATAACGGAGAATAGTCTTTTCAACGTCATACCAGTCAATCGTAATCGGCATAAATCCTCTGTCTATCAGGTATCCATTGTTTTCAAATGTGTCTCGGCAGCCGCACGCAAAGCCGCCAGTTCATCCCTATGCCCGGCTTCATGCTGCATCAGATGATACAGCACCCATTCCGGCGTTACGTCGTACTCATCAAAGCAGCGTGCATAACGATAATCCTCAAGTGACATCTTCTTATAGACATCCAGCAGCAGCCCGCGTGTGTAATCCAGCCGCTGCCAGTGTTCATCCAGCGTCTGACCGCTGACGGGCGTCAGATGGCCTTCCGGGTCGCGCACGTCCGTCTCGAAGTGATCCCAGACCTCGTCTGGCAGCCTACCCTGGGTAACTTCAATCCCCAGCCAGCTCACCTCAATGGCAGCGATGTGATAGAGCAGGGTGCCGATGCTGTGACCATTCATGCCACCCACCCAATCCACCGCAGCGGGGTTCAGGTTTGCCAGCACCTGGCGGGTGCGCTGGCGGCAGTCTTCCAGCATCGCTAGTGCACGACCAATTTCTGGCAGGCAGCCCTCTAACGGGGTAATACAATGCTGCGGCTTATCGGACATTCCGCATCCTATTCACTCACTAATGCTCGCAAAAATGTATCGGCCATCTGGTCGGCAATCTGCGCACCGGTCAGCCGCCCGTTCTCGCGGAACCAGACCGCCACCCAATTATGCGCGCCGAGCATAGTGCGGGTAAACACCGGCACATCCACCGCCAGAAAATCACCCTGATCAATACCTGCCTGTATCACCTGACGATACAGCCGCTCGAAATAATCGCGCTGGTCAAAAAAAGCATCGCGCCGCGCCTTCAAGCTGGCGGTCCCATTCTCGGCGTCGAGGGTGAGCAGCCAGCGCATTTCAAACACCATCGCTGCACCCACTGCCATATTGCTGGTCAGGCTAATGACATGTACCTGAATCATCGCCCGCAGCTTGTCAGCCGGTGCCTGGTCACTGGCGACAATCGGTTCCAACTGGTCAATCACATGATTCAGCCCGGCTTCCAGCACAGCCAGCAGCAAGGCGTCTTTATTCCTGAAATGATGGTACAAGCTGGCGGCTGTCAGGTTGACTTCCGCAGCGATGTCCTTCATCGTCGTAGCGTCATAACCATTCTGTCGCAGCACACTGGCAGCAGCATAGAGTATGTCGTCTCGACTGACCGTCTGGCTGGCCGGTTTACGTGCCAAAACAACGCCCTTCTTAAGAAGAATCTAACAGAGATTCGATTATAGCCCTCCCTTAAAGTGTGTCAAGTTGACCAGAGTGCAATTTTAAGTGAAATAGTTCATCAAAACATGTTATAAAATAGAGATGTCAAGCCATTTACTGTATTCAGTGATCACAGTGACCGACACGATTTCATCCTGATTTTATTGTGCCATCCAACTGTCAGGGATTTCTTCTAACCTATCGGATGAACCGCTGCTGATCATACATAACACATAATTACGGGTATTGGAAACACATGCCAAAATCTGGACAACCGAATTATCCCGATATTCTGGGATACATCACCAATGGACGCCGCAAACAGATCGACGTGGTCGATGCTGCGATGACAATACGCCCGCGCATTGCCCGCGCCGGCCAGACGTTTGAAATTATCCTGCTGTTACAAAACACAACTGACGTGCGCGTCGAGGTTGTGGCGGAACCGAAAGTGCCAGCACGCGACCGTGATGGCAAAACCGACCAGTTCATCCTGAAAACCGCACGCATGACCGCCGTGCTCAGCCCTGCCGAGGTGGGCTGTGTGTCGCTGCCGATGCAAACCCTGCCGACAGCCACTTCCGAAAATGACTACCACGTCTTCATTAACCTGAGCGTCAAAACCCTGGCGAAGCCGCGTGTGGTGCGCCAGACGGATTCATTTGTCAATCTCAGTTACTACTTTTACCTCGACTATCCAACGATTATGGAAATCGCCGAGTTAAAAGCGCTCGACTTTTCGGTGAGCAAAACCGGGTTGATCGGCACGTCGATTGAGGCCAGTTTCGACCTGGCGCCGCCGGGCAAAGCACCAGTTGAAGTACCAGAGATCAAACCGGCCTGGAAGCGTTTGTGGTCCATGTCCGGCCACACGGATGCCCGCCCGCAGTTGGAGCAGTACGGCAAACTGCTGGAACATCGTGTTCTACCCTTGCTCACCCGCGAGAACCTGTACGAACCCCTGTACAAATCGACAATTCGCCGCTTTGGCAGCCGCAACTACCGGCTTAACCCGAATGAGGCGCACTATATCACCAAACTGCTGGTCGATATTTTGCAGATGGGCCGAGAAATGCCTGATTCGCTCTATTATCCGGAACAGGCGTTGTATGGTGTCGGTGAATTGCTGGATCATGGCTGGACATCCGATGGCCGCCCCGTGCATCTGCCAGCCTGGTGTCGCAGTTTCCTCACCCGTATCGCCTCCGATAACCGGGTTATGGACCAACCAGTGAAATCATTAGCGACTATCCTGTATGACGACCTGCTGCAAGATGGGATTATTCATGGCTTCTCGCTAGTCCACATGGTCATCGGGCGCGAACTGGGCAACAAAATTGATACGGAGCGCTATGCCAGCCAGTTTGTCGAGGAGCTTAACGACACAGATACCCCGCTGGAATTTGATGACATCTATCTGCCCCTTATCCTGGGCGGCATTATTGTGGATACGGACGTGCCACTACCGTACGAGAATCCGCTGAATCGCGTTCACGAAATCTACGACTCGATTCGTCAGCAGCGCCCGCGCGATGCCGCCAATGTCGAGAAGATGGTCGTCTACAGTGTCGCCTGCAAGGTGTGCGACTGGGCCCTGCGGAAACACGGCTATCGTCTTTAAGAATGATTGAAAACCACAGGCATGGGTTCACAAACCCGCGCCACAGCGGTACAATCCCAGAGATTCTTGAGGGAGGGGCTGTATCTTCGCATGACCCACACGCGCTGGACAAGCTTCGATCTGATTTTTTTTGATTGTGACAGCACGCTTTCGACCATTGAAGGCATTGACGAACTCGCCCGGCTGAAAGGCAAGGAGTGGCGCGTCAGTGTGCTGACGGACAAAGCCATGAACGGCGACCTTGATCTGGCGCAGGTCTATGGCAAGCGCCTGCAAGCGATCCGCCCCACACGTGGGCAGCTTCGGGAGATCGAGGAACTGTACTGGGAGCATATCGTCCCGGACACGCAGGCCGTGCTGGATGCGCTGCGCTATCTCGGCAAAACCGTCTTCATCATCAGCGGCGGTCTGGCCGAACCGGTGCGCGGTTTTGGCAAGCGGCTGGGTGTCCCGCCGGAACTGATCCGCGCTGTTGAATTGGAATACAATGAATTGTCCGGCGATTGGTGGCGCTATTACGAACCCAGCACCCGCCATACCCACACTTATCTGGATTATCAGGTGGGACCGCTGACCGTTTCCAGCGGCAAGCCCACGATGGTGCGCGAACTGGCTGGTGAGCGTCCGGGACGACGGCTGATGGTCGGCGATGGCATGTCCGATCTGGTCACCCGCGACGTCGTGGACCTGTTTGTCGGCTTTGGCGGCGTCGTGGCGCGGGATAAAGTGCGCGAAAATGCCGAAGCCTTCATCAACAGCCAGTCGCTGGCACCGGTGCTGCCATTGGCTGCCGGACCGAGCGGTTACCAGCGTGTATCCGGCACCCCTCATCAGGCCATCTTCGACAAAGGCATCGAGATCGCCCTCGCTGGCGGCCTCGACCTGCAAACTGATACTCTGCTTCACGACTTCGAGAAAGCATTCGCAAAATGACCCAATGGCAGCCAGACGCTGTGATATTTGATATGGACGGCCTGCTGGTCGATTCCGAAACGGTGTGGCACATCGCCGAAACCGACCTGATCGCCTCCTTCGGCTACGAATACACCGACGAGGTGCGCGCCAATATTATCGGGATGCGCATTGATGAATTCATGGTGTACCTGCGCGATCACTATCAGCTCGAACCGAGCGTGCACGATCTGTCTAAAATGCTGGTAGACGACATGCTGAGGTTGATCCCGACCGAGGTCAAGCCACAGCCGGGCGCGAAGGAAGTGATCGACTACGTGCAAGAACGCGGCTGGCCGCTGGCCATTGCGTCCAGTTCACCGGTCTCCATCATCGACGCGACGGTCAAGGCGCAGGGCTGGACGGATGTGTTTAAGGTGCGCCATTCCGCCGAAAACGAAGCCTTCGGCAAACCCGCGCCGGATGTCTACCTGACAGCGGCTCGTTCACTCGGCGTCGACCCGGCCAACTGTCTGGCACTGGAAGACAGCCCGAATGGCGCGCGCGCGGCGGTCAAAGCCGGGATGGTGTGCTACGCCGTGCCAGATGTCAGCCACAGCGCCAAATCCGCTTTCAAGGACATCACGCCGCACGTGTTCGACAGCCTGTATGATGTACTGGATGCGCTTCGCTGAGGTCAACCATGAGCAGCTATCACGTTCTCATCGCTACGGATCTCACGCCGGACAGCCTGCAAATCCTCAAGGATGCGCCGGATGTGACGACCAACATCGTGCCGCCGAACCTGCCCGCCGTGCGCGATGCGCTGGTGAGTGCCCACGCGCTGATCGCCCGTGAGGACGTGCGCATCGATAACCCGCTGCTCGACCATGCTTCCCATCTGAAAGTGATTGGCCGGGTGGGTGCGGGGCTGGGTGGCCTCGATATGGAAGCGGCAACCGGGCGGGGCATCATCGTCACCAACACCCCCGGCACCAACGCCGTCGCCGCTGGCGAACATACTCTGGCCCTCATTCTGGCGCTCAGCCGCCGTGTGATTACTGCCCATAACAGCCTGAAGGAAGGCTACTGGCTGCTGGATCGTGCGCGGCAAGCAGGGACCCAACTGGAAGGCAAAACCATCGGGCTGATCGGCTTTGGTCGGGTCGGGCGGGTGGTGGCGCAGCGTTGTCTCGCCTTTGGCATGTCTGTGCTGGCCTATGACCCGTATGTCACCGAGGATCAGGTCAACGACAAGCGCGTGCTGCTGGTCGGCCTGAACGAACTGCTGCGGCGCAGCGACTTCGTCAGCATCCATGTCGCCGTCACCAGCGAGACGCGCGGCATGTTCACTGCTGACCTGATCGCCCGTATGAAACCCGGCGCGCGCCTGCTCAATGTCGCGCATGGCAGCATCTGGGACGAAGAAGCCGTCGCCAAAGCGGTGAAGGAAGGGCATCTGGCCGGGGTTGGCGTCGATGTCTACCGCGAGGAACCGCCCTATAACAGCCCTCTCATTGGCCTGGACAATGTCGTCCACACGCCCCACATCGGCGACAACACCATCGAAGCGGCGCAGGATCTCAGCTGCCAGATCGTGACGCAAGTGCTGGATGCGCTGCGCGGCACCGATTACCGCTATGTGGTCAACATGCCGTTTATGCCCGGCGGCACACCCTACGAAGCCGCCCGGCCTTACATGCAGCTGGCTGAACATATGGGCACCGTCGCCCATACCCTGTCCCGTTATGCGGTGCGGCGCGTTGATGTCGAATATCGCGGTGAAGAAGTGGACGGGCTGGTTAAGCCGCTGACGGTTGCGCTGCTCAAGGGTATCCTCACACCGGTGCTGGGCGAGAAGGTCAATTACATTAATGCGCCAGTGCTGGCCGCCGAGCGTGGCATCCAGATCAGCCAGACCAAAGGATTGCGCACAGGTGATTATGCCAATCTGGTTTCGTGCCAGATCACGCTGGAAGATGGTGAGGAAATTGTCATGGCGGGCACGCTGCTCGACCACAAGGAGCCGCACATCGTCCAGATCAACGAATATCGCATGAACTTTGTCCCGCAGGGGCACATGCTGATTATGGGCAGCTACGACCAGCCGGGTGTTATCGGACGGGTGGGGACGCTGATGGCCGATAACAGCGTCAATATCGCCAGCTGGCAGACCGGGCGCGCCGAGCCGGGCGGACAGACCCTGACGGTGCTCACACTCGACGAAGCGATCCCCGACGACGTGCTGGAAGAACTACGCCAGCAGGATTTTATACGCCATGCGCACCGCCTCGAAATTTAGCCGCCCCATCGCCGTTGTCTGGCTGCTGCTGCTCTCGGTCTTTATTGTGGCCGGGGTGCCGCTGGCGAGCTTTCATGGTGACGAAGCCATGCAGGTGTGGATGAGCCATGACTATGCGACAGCGTTTATCTATGGCGAACCGCAGCGGCTGATGTCGGCTGGCCCGTTCGATGTCGATACCGAAGCGCAGCTGCGCATCCTCAACGGGTCGATCAACCGCTATGCTATCGGCCTGAGCTGGCATCTGGCAGGCTTCACCAATGGCGATCTGCCCACGCCGCCCGGTTGGGACTGGGGGCTGGATTATGACACCAATGCCGATGTTGGTCACCGCCCCACCGAAGCGCTGCTGAACGTCAGCCGCCTGTCCTCGGCGCTGTTTCTGGCGATCAGTGCCTGGGCGATTTTTGGCATTGGCTGGCAGCTTCAGGGGCCACTCACCGCCTATGTCGCCAGCGGTCTGTATGCGCTCAACCCCATTATTCTGCTGAACGGACGCCGGGCCATGATGGAAGGCTCGCTGTTGTGCTTCGGCCTGCTGGCGATTTTTGTCGCCGTAACCATTGCCCGCAAACGAACCCAGAATCAGCCGGTTGGCTGGGGCTGGTGGCTGGGGCTGACCCTTGCCAGTGGTCTGGCCGTCACGAGCAAGCACAGCGGGGTCGTGTTTGTCGCGGGGGCGTTCGGCTGGATTCTGCTGGCCGAGTTGATTCAGCGGCGCTGGCGCGACCTGCCGGTCATGCTGGTCAGATTAGCCGTCAGCGGCGTTCTGGCGGTGGCCCTGTTTGTCGCTCTGTCGCCCGCCCTGTGGTACGACCCGGCGGCACGCGTGCAGGACCTGCTGGAAGTCCGCGAGCAGCTCATTGATATTCAGGTGCAGGCCCATACCTCCGGCCCGATGCCGCTGTCGCAGCGCATCGAATACATCATCACACAGCCATTCCTGACACCGGCCCAGCATTTCGAGGTGGCGGCATGGACGCAGTACGACCCCATCACCCAGGAAGTCAACCGCTACATGGCCTCGCCGCTGAGTGGCCTGCAATTCGGCCCGGTGCTTGGCCTGCTGCTGACCCTATTGATTCCGGTGGGCATGTTCGCCGCGCTGCGCCATGCGGTCGCAAGACGTGCCGGGCTGTTTGTCTGGCTGCTGATCACACTGGCTATGCTCATCGTCAATCCGCTGCCCTGGCAGCGTTACTACCTGCCGCTGATCCCCATCGTCAGCCTGTTTGTGGGGCTGGCCGTTCAGCTGCTGGTGGCGGCGATTGTCCACAGAACTGAACAACCCCCGACTAAAGAACCTCTTGTCACGGACAACATTCAGCCGCAAACTGATAATTAAGCGCCGGTCCGTCTTGCCGGTGCGTCAATGGCAATCTACCGGAGGAGCGCCTCATGCGCCGATTGATACTCATTAGCCTGACTGCCCTGGCTCTGACCGCCTGTGCCACCGCCGCCACCGAAGCGCCACCGTTGCCAACCACCGCCCCCACCTTGCCCGGCGACACCCCTCCGCCAGCCACACAGCCGCCAACGGACAGCCCGCAGGCCGAGACACCCACACCCGAAATCAGCCAGCAGGTAGACGCACAGCCGACCGAGGCGCAACCCGACAGCCAATCCACGACCACGGGTTTGATTATCACATCGCAGGCCGGGGAACAAATCGAGGTCACACTGCTGCCGACCTCTGAGGTTCAGCAGGCAATCGACATGCTACCGCCTCCTGGCACAGCGCAGGTGGTGGTTACGCAGGAAGCCAATGCCGCCAGCGTGCCCTTTTTTATCATCAGCTATGAAGAAACCGGCGGGCCAGCCAACACCTCCCTGACACTGGAGATCTTCAATTCTGGCCGCGTCATCCGCGATGGAGCCGAACTGACCGTTCCACAGTCCACCATCGACGAACTCAACCAGATGATTCAGGAACTGAGTTTCATGGATATCCAGGGACAGTTCACGCTGCCGGGTGGCGGCCCGTCCGATGTCTACAGTTATACGGTTCGGGTCGAATTGGAAGATGGTTCTGCCCGCAGGCTGGAAGCGCACGACCGGGCAACCCCGCCGGAACTGCGGCGCTTCTTCAGCACACTGCGTAATGTCGGCATCTAAAGAACGTATTGCTAGGGGCGATTCGCGAGTCGCCCCTACAGAACAATATTTTATTGTTTGATTGCCTTCGAGAGTTTAACTGTTAAGCCAACAGGCGTTCATCCCCTGGCCCTTCGGCTAATCGCACAGGCTCAGCGCCGCAGGGTCGCGGTCAGCCGCAGCGGGTTGAGCAGCAAATCCAGCCCATCGTTCACGTCGCGCACCAGCACATCCGCCGCAGCCAGCAATGTCGTCGCCATGCCTTCCGGCCCCAAAACCGCGATGCGCAGGGCGGCGGCGTTAAACATGGCCGTGTCATTCGCCCCATTACCGATCACCGCCACATGATCTGCCCCCAGCCCCAGCACGAAAGCCCCTTTTTCCGTCGTCCCATGCGTGATGATGGTCGCTTGCAAACCCAATGCCGCGTCAATATCGGCCTGCTTGCCATACGTGTCCGCCGTCACCAGATGAACGGTTAAGTGCTGCTGTAGCATCGACAGACGTTCTGTCACCCCCGGCAGCAGGGTACCGTCACGCGCGATCGTTCCATTTACATCCAGCACCAGATGTTCGATGGTCAGGGCAGCCTTACCGGGCATGTCAATGGCAATCATGGGTTTACTTTCTGAACAAATCGGTTCGCTGATATGTGCAGTATAACGGATTCTATCGGAATAGAGACAGCGTCGACCATGAATGAAATATTGGGAAATATTTCATACTTCTCAACGCGACAATAAATTGAAATGTGCTGTAATAAATTTACACTTTTAAGAGAGGTGAAAAATGTCAACGCCGCGCTCAGATTACTGGACAGAACTTAAAACCATTCATGCAACGACAGTGCTTATTGAGATGACTCGCTTTGGATTATTGTGGCATGGTCATGCCGCCAAAGTCTTAAAAGGTAATCAGGTTGATCGAAACGCACTGGCAGTTGCCTGGGGCGCGGACAAAGATCAGGTTTATGAGGATGTGCTGCACGGTACGCTGCTCTCGCTGGAACATCGTGCCAATAGTAACCAGCCATCGGCCAAACCTATTGACCCCAGCGGCAAAGGCATGTTTGTCATGGGCTGCTGGCGCTCGTTTTCGGGCAGCCCGGACCGAACCGAGTAGACCTGCCTATAGCCCTGATCACACGAAGCCGGACGTCTGGCTGACACGTCACGGCAAAGCCTGAACATTGACCACATACTGGGCGGGGTCGCCGCCAATCTCGGTCACAACAATGTCGAACGTCGTTGACTCATTCGGACGCAGTTCGCTGATATTCAAATCCATAAAACGTGCCGCAATCACGTTTTGCTGGTTGTCAAACACAGTGACCATCACCCTGAGGGAATGCAGCAATCTTTCGCCAATATTGGTCACTGTACCGCTGACCACCAGATGGCCGTCTTCATCAAACGATGACGCATCAATCCAGCTCAGGTCATCCGGGCCATAAACCTCTGCCTCGGTGTCTGGCTGCCAATCCTCTGCGCCGGCGATGAGTTCGTAGCTGGCAGTTAATGCCGGCTGGCCCTGCCCAAAGCGCAGGCTGAATGGCGCGAAACCACCCGGCAAAATGGCATAACCCATCGGCACATCCATCGCGTCGCCCACCGCCAGGCCGTCGCTGGTCCTGAGAATCGCATGGACCGGCAAGTCAACAATGGGCGATGTGCCATAGTTGGCAATTTCCCCGGTGATGTAGAACACACCGCCCGGCGTTGTCCAGCCATTGACATTGAGGATATCGATGCGACTGCTAGCCATTGACACCAGCACAGAGGCGTCAGCAGCTTCAAGCGCGGCATCCGGGTTCAGCTGAAACGTGTTGATCGCGGTCTGCAACTGGGTCTGTAACATGGTGTCGTCTGGCAGGGTCACTTCAACGACGCCGACAAACGATCCACTCCGTTCAATAAATGTGTTGATCTGGCGCGTCTGTCCGCCCGCTCCCTGATACAGACCGGTCATGCGCCAGCTTCCATCCCCCATCGCCTGACGACTTTCTTCTTTATACCGGGTGAGATCGGGACGGATTTCCTGCTGGTAGCGGTCGATCAGTTCACCAAAATTGCTCGCATCCAGCGGTTGGGCCAGGTTGGTCACAGACATGGTCAGCAGCGGTTCAGCCGTGTTGGGCGGGGCAAAACTGGCCGCCGCCAGTGTCGTCGCATGTTGGGTAAAGACCGGCCAGTTGCGAGGCACCATAATCGAAAACGCGCCGGAGGGATGCGTATAGCGCATGGGGGAAAGGTCCGGTGGTAGCGGAGTCGGCGCGAAAACCACCGCACCGCTGCCACACCCGGCCAAGACGAAAATAACGAAAATGACGAAAATCAGTAAGCGCCACATAGGCCATAAGTATAATTGATTTAAACCCAGAATCAATGTAATACTCAAAATAGTATAATGATAAAGTTTTGGCAACTGATTGATTATTAAGCAAAATTATGCTATTCTCAATTTTGTAAAAGATCCGGTATGGACAATTAAATAGCTCACTGAACTGAAGGGCAACGGTCGATGTATACCGATAATGCGTTGATGTTTCCTCACCGCGCAATAGCTTCACTACGGTCCCTGCGTGGGCGTGACTGGCAGGCACTTTGCAATCGTGTACTGTCGCTGCCAGAAACACACGAGGAAACACTGGCCTTTATGCTGATGATGATTCGCCTGAATGGGTGCATGAGCTGCGAAACAGACAGCTACCGGGCCATGCGTGGATGCTCGGCCTGTGCCCAGCAAACGCTGCGGCGCTTTAAGGGCAGCGATGCCGAATTGTTAACCGCCTTCGAAACGGCCCTCGAAGATATCCGCGAGTTTGCGACCAGCAGCCCATCGTTCAGTGTGTATCAGCAGCAGAATATCATTACCATTCTTTAATCCACTTGCCATTCACAAAGGGCACACGCCAACATGACTCGAGAACCGGACTGGGAAACCCTGTCGGAAATTAATTTTCTGATTTCGCGCCGGATGCTTGAACAATTGACCACCGCGGCCAATGCTCTCAAACAGGATGAATCCGAAAGCCCAAATCAGATTCGTGCGTCCAGCGCCGTTGGTTCCGCCCTCGATCTCTATGGCGCATGGGTTGATCTGATCCGCCATAACACCGGCGAATCGCGCCTGCATACCCATCAGAGCAAGTTCAGCGGGCGGGATATGCTGGAATGGGTCGCCGCCACCCTTCAGCTGGGTGATCTGCCCGAACCCGATGACGACATCCTGCGCGGCAATCGTGCCATATTCCAGGAGGCGCTGCTGCTGCTGCAATCCTGCGCGCACACGCTGGGGCCGGGTGTCCGCGTGCGGGTCGAAAAACACCGTCACGGGCTGTGGTTTCGCGTGCGATATGCACGCACCGGCGAACCACCCGCTACCCTCGACGAACTGCTGGCCAGCCTGAACGCCAACTGGCGCTTGCAGAGTGCCGCCTTCGAACTGCGCTGCGCCCGCGACTTCCTGAGCATGTGCACCACCGACCTGTTCTATACCCTGCACGAAAGCGAATGCGAACTCGCATTTTTTGCCTGGTATGCCCAGCAGCCCACCAATCAACCCGGCCCCAAGGAAAAAGCCAAGGCTTTGCTTGATTCGTACAATACCGATGATACCTATCGGGTCATCACGGATTCGTAGAGTTCACCTTGCACCAAGATCATATTTTATGTTATACTTTCGTTCACTCGCGCGTGGGGTGAACGTACCTCAAGCGTTGTATTTATTGCGTTTCATCAATTCGCGCATTTTTCGCAATTGACAAAATTAGAGAGGGTGATTAGGCTATCAGCTCTGCAGAATTTCGCATTAATGATGAGATTCGCGTCCGTGAGGTTCGGGTCATAACCGACTCCAATGAAAATCTGGGTGTCATGTCGGTTCGAGATGCCCTGGCATTGGCAGAATCGAGAGGTTTAGACCTGGTTGAGGTTTCGCCGCAGGCCAAGCCGCCTGTCTGCCGTGTGATGGATTTCGGCAAGTTTCAATACGAACGCCAGCGGCGCGAGCGTAAAGCGCGTAAACAGCAAAAAACGGTCGAAATCAAGGAAATTCAACTGCGTCCCAAAACCGATGACCATCATCTGGGATTCAAGGTCCGTGATGCACGCAAGTGGATCGAAAAAGGGATGAAGGTGAAGGTACGGGTGCGCTTCCGTGGGCGCGAGCGGGATTATCCTGATATTGCCCGCGAACGGATGGAAGGCATTGCTGCGGAATTGAAAGATGTCGCGGTCGTGGAACAAACGCCCAGCATGGAAGGCAACAATATGCTGATGATCCTGGCCCCGATCACCGAGAAGAACAAGTAACGCTGGAGTATAAACGTGGCGAAGAAGTATAAACTCAAAACTCATAAGTCAACAGCCAAGCGCTTTAAGGTGACTGGTACCGGGAAGGTCATGCGGACCAAGGGTGGCAAAAGCCATTTGCGCCGTCGTACCTCAAAACGGACCAAGGCCAAACTGGACCGGATGCTGACCGTTAGCAAATCAGACTCAAAACGCGTCAAGACACTGGCCCCCTACCTGCGTCGTTACAAATCCAACCCCCCGTCCTGATCAAGACCGGGGTTTCGTTCGTATATCGACGCCCGGAGCATGCTGTTCCGGGTGTTTCTTGTCAGGAGTGATGTACCGTGCCAAGAAGTAAAACCGGTGTTGTCAGACGGCGGCACCATAAAAAGGTCATTAAGATGGTGAAGGGCCAGTGGGGCACGCGTGGACGTCTGTTCCGCCGTTCCAACGAGGCCATGCTCAAAAGCCTGTGGTATGCCTACCGCGACCGCCGCACCCGCAAGCGCGATATGCGCCGGCTCTGGATTGTGCGTATCAACGCAGCGGCCCGCCTCAGCGGCCTCAGCTACAGCCGGTTTATGTATGGGCTGAAGAAGGCGAATGTCGAGATCGACCGCAAAGCGCTGGCCGATATCGCCGTGCGCGACGCCGCCACCTTCAAAAAGCTGGCGACACTCAGCCAGATGAACCAGTAAATAAACCACTGTCTACACGAAGCGGGGTCATACAAACGGCCCCGTTTTTGATTCCCCTACTGACAGGCGGTTGACATGCAAATCAGCAGCGACATGGCTATACTCAACGCAGTCGATACCTATACATTCAACTGAGCATGATGATTACCAGCCTGCAAAATCCACGCGTCAAACAGATACGCGCCCTGCAAGACCGCGCCCGAACCCGCCGCAAAGAAGGCAAGATCGTGCTGGAAGGCGTGCGGCTGATCGGTGACGCCATTGCGCAGGGCCACATGCCGGATTTTATCTTCCACACGCCGGACGCAGAATCCGTGCTTCCTGCCGGGCGCTTTGAGGCCGAGCCGGTTTCCGCCGAAGTAATGCGCCATATCAGCGACACGCAGCAGCCGCAGGGGATCATCGGCGTATTTGCCATGCCGCACCATGCCCTGCCCCCATCGCCGCAGCGCGTCCTGATTCTGGATGCTATCCGCGACCCCGGCAACATGGGTACGATCCTCCGCGCCGCCGCCGCCGCCGGTACTGAAGCCATCCTCATGTCGCCAGACTGCGTGGATACCTTTAACCCCAAGGTGCTGCGGGCCGGGATGGGTGCGCATTTCCGGGTGGCGCTGGCGGTGCAGGACTGGACGGATATCGCTGCCTATTGTGCGGGTATAGCGGTTTATGTCGCGGCCAGTGCGGGCGATCTGCGTTACGATCAGGTGGACTGGACCGGGCGCTGGGCGCTCCTCATCGGCGGCGAAGCCCAGGGCGCCGGGCAGCAGGCGCAATCGCTGGCACAGGCGCAGGTTTATATCCCCATGCACGCCGCCACCGAATCGATCAATGCCGCCATGGCCGCCAGTGTCATTCTATTCGAGGCGCAGCGCCAGCGGCTGACCCAGCCATAGGTCATGAAAAAACTGCTGCTTATCCAGGTCATGCTGGCAACCATATTGGCGGTGCTGTCCGGCGCAGCAATGGGCGCCGGGCGTCTGAATGCGGAGTCACGCTCCCCGGTGCGGCGGAATGCCTTTTGCGAGCTGCCGTGCTGGCGCGGTATCCAACCCGGCGAAACATTTACAGCACGGGCGAACCGTATCATGCTGGCGCAGGGCTTCACCGCGCAGGCGACCGGGTCCCGCATCAATTATTTGCCGCCAGATGATTCGTCAGCATGTATGGTCAGTATGCAGTCGGTTGACGCGGTTGTCACCAGCCTGCATCTGAATGCCTGCCCGGCGTTACAATTGGGCGATGTGCTGCTTGAACTGGACCAACCGTACAGCCTCGCCCCGAATCAGCTCACCTTTGCCTATGAGAACGGGTCGGTGCGGGTCCAGCTCTACCCACCGGCGTGCAACAAACATCTGTCACCCTACGCGAAGGTACAATTTATCACGCTGACCAGCAGGCAGGCAGACCTCGACGGCGGTATTCAGGCACGATGGCAGGGTTTTGCGCTGCCCTGGCGCTACATGCGGGCAATGCCGACCGTCGTCGTCCTGGCCTGTTAGTGATCGGCCACCAGTCCCTCGACCTCGCGCACCAGCAACCGCAGGTCATCCCGCTGGCGGATCAGAAAATCCGCCGCTGAACCCGGCCCGGAAAGCAGCAGGCGGTCAATGCGTTCGTTAAAGTCCAGCGGCGCAATCGCCATGTGGTCGAGCGCATTTCCCAGTTTTTTGTCGCCAGTAAAATAAGTGTGGTTGAGGGCGAATACGACCTGAATCAGATTATGAATGACCTGCTGCACAATGCCCATCGCATAGATCAGATCGCCGCGCTGTACAGCCGCCTGATAGTGATAGTTATCCGGCCAGAAGCGGGCTGCGGTCAGGTGCGTGCGGATAATCGCGTCGCGCAGCAAGGGCGGATAATCGCGGACCTGCTCTTTCCAGCCAGCCAGCAGATTTTCCGGGTCATCTACCGGGATCATGTGCGACACATCGGACAGCACACAATGGTTGTAAAAACCCATCACCGTCCAGGTGACAAAGTCACGGCGAATCATCCCTTCGCGGCATTCGACAATCGCATTGGCGATATAGTCGCTGTCGCGCAGCCAGCATTCAATTTTCTGTTCTTCAAAGTAGAAATCGGTGCCGCCCTGAACAAAAAAATCATCGTCGCCCCAATTCACCACGCCGGTAATGGACGAGCTGAAGTCATGACACAGGCGGGTTCGTTCCTCCGAAGGCACAAACCGGCGGGCAAACAGGTACAAATCCACGTCGGATTCCGCGTCGGCCACACCCTTGGCATGGGCACCGCCCAGCGCAATACCATAATCGCCAATACAGAACTGGCGCAGCAGCGGCAGCAATACATTCGCCAGCGCAAGCGGTTCAATTTCCATCCGGCCCCCCGTGCAGTCCAGAGCAATAAGCGTGCATTGTAGCACGTCTGGCAAACGCAGAAAAATGGGGCTGCACCGGCATTCACGGAGCATCAAACAATAAACGAAAACAGGCTCTGGCGGCGCAACCCCACACAGCATATTACGCCATCAACGGCCCGGTTGGATTGTCGCGCCCGACACATGACAAGCTTTTCAGAAATTCTTTACACAAATTTCGTTGACCATCGCCGCAAATGACAATATATTAACAATATGATTATCAGCTTAAGAAGAATGACATTATCCGGTCTCATCTCAGACATTTCGTCCAACAGCATTCGAGGGTACCCATTATGTCCACGAACGAGGCCAATCTTCCCGAATATTTGCTCAGCAGTCTGAAAAAATCGATTCCGGGTTGGATCATCACGTTGCAGGGAACCGGCAACATGGAGCTGAATCGTGTGGTAAACGATCTGCACCGCCTGAACCATGCCGTTCACCACATCACCAGCGAAGGCAGCGACATTCGCCAACAGATCATGAACCTGTACCGGCACATCCAGGCGATCAAACCGCGCCATGCGGAACCGTATCACAGCCGTTTGAGCGAAGTAGAACGTGGATTAGCCAACCTGCGCCGGTGATTGCCCATTGCCGGTCAATTCAGTGAACCATCACTCAGACGGGGTTGCAGCCCCGTTTTGATTTCTGATAACCGTGACCGCAGGCTTAGGGACGTAATCCGCCATCCACAGGCCAAAATGATGTTCCTGATTTTCCGCGTCGACGCACGGTGGAGGCCAGCAGGTAGCGGTTAACGGGAAATCAAAGGCGGTCCACACCAGCCACCCCAACAGCCCCTCACCCTCGGCCATGTCGATCAACTCCTGAAGATTTTCGGCCTGGTCCTCCGGCGTGACCACATACGTGCTGTAGCCAACCTCCTCCATCAGGATCGGTTTGTCCGTCGCCGCGCGCATCTCGGCCACACGCTGAGCCGCATCAGCTGCATCCCACCAGTGATGAAAGCTGAGAAAATCGACATAGGGTTCGGTCGCCAGTGAATCGAACAGCCATCCCGCAGTCACCAGATGATTGCTATCTACACGGCGTACACGGGCAGCCTCCTGCGCCAGCCAGTCGAGCACCCGCCCCCGGCTGAACTTCTGCCCAAAAATCCCATCGCGCGACCCATAGTCAATATCGCCTTCGTTACGCAAATCCCACGCCAGAATAGCCGGTTCATCCCGGTAGCGGCTGACAATCCATTCCGTCTGCAACGCCGCAAACGATGGACCATCATACAGCGGGTACTGCGTCAGGTCTGGTCCATCGTTGAGCGTCAGGATCAGACGCAGATTGTGGGCGGCTGCCTCGTGGATGATTCCGTCCAACCGAACAACATTTTCCACATTGGGCACTACACTGCTGCCGGGACAGTCGAACAGCGCCTCGTACCACAGAAAGATTCGCAGCGTGTTCAGGCCCGCGTCGCGCAGCAGAGCAAACTCGGTTTGCAGCGTTTGGGGGTTCGTCGCGGTTAAGAAGCGCCGCCAGGGATATTGCGCCGGGAAATAATTGACACCACGCGCCACAAAGCGCTCACCCGCGATCGAGAAAAAGCCATCTTCAATGCGGACAAATCCACCTGTCTCCGTCGGCGCATAATCCGGCAGTACCGCCTGCGCCACCTGCTCCGCCGTGCAGGTCGCCAGTGGTGGCGGGGCCTGATGCAGAGACAAATTCGCAATGACCATCAGGGGGATGGCCAACGTGAAAAAGCGTTTAATTCTGGGCAACCATTTCATGGGAAGAAGGGTAAAGGGGCACAGTAATGCGCCCCTATGCAAGCGGAACCTACATGTTGATCATATGGCCTTCGAGACCGTGCGCCGCTTCCTTGACCGCTTCGCTGAGGGTCGGATGCGGGTGAACATTGCGGGCGATTTCATCGGGGGTCAGCTCGGCAAAACGCGCCAGAGTCAGTTCCGGCAGCAATTCCGTAACGCCCGGCCCAATCATGTGCGCGCCGAGGATTTCGCCATATTTTTTGTCGCTGATCAGCTTGACGAAACCGATGTTGCTGTTCATGCCCAGCGCCTTGCCGTTCGGCTGGAAGGGGAACTTGGCGACGTTGATGTCGAACCCGGCTTCACGCGCCTGAATTTCGGTGTAGCCAAAGCTGGCGATCTGCGGCTGGCAGTAGGTCGCAGCGGGCATGAAGCGGTAATCAAGCGTGATCGTCTCTGCCCCGGCGATATTCTCCGCAGCGATAATGCCCATATTCTCGGCGACATGGGCCAGCGCCTTCTTCATCGTCACATCGCCAATCGCATAGATGTGCGACACGTTCGACTGCATCTTTTCGTTGACATCAATCGCGCCGCGTTCGGTCAGCTGGACACCGGTATTTTCGAGGCCAAAGCCTTCTGTCCGTGGCTGGAAGCCGATCGCCTGAAGCACCATATCGGCTTCGAGCGTCTGCTGCTTGTCGTCCGGCCCGGTCACAGTCACTTTGGCGACTTTGCCCGTGTCTTCGATGCTGTCTACGCGCGTGCCCACCATGAGCTTGATGCCGTAGCGCTCGTACTGCTTGTGCAGCTCCGCCGACACTTCCTCATCTTCCAGCGGAACAATCCGATCCAGAAATTCGACAATCGTGACATCCACGCCGTAGTTGTACAGGACATAGGCGAACTCGACGCCAATCGCCCCGGCCCCGGCGATGATGATGCTCTTGGGCAGCGTTTCGGAAAGGATCAGTTCTTCGTACGTGACCACGCGATCACTCAACTGCGTACCGGGGATCAGGCGATTGGTCGCGCCGGTTGCGATGATGGCATTTTTGAAGGAGATGGACTCTTTCTTGCCACCTTCCAGTTCGACATCCATTGCGTTCGGCCCGGTGAAGGTGCCCCAGCCATCGTAGCTGTCGATCTTGTTCTTCTTCATCAGGTACTGAACGCCCTTCGACAGACGCCCGGCGACCTGGCGGCTGCGCTTGTGGGCCACGCCATAATCCATGCTGACGCTGCCGTCGATATTAATGCCCAGCGCCTTGCTTTCGTGGTTGATGATATGGGCGATCTCGGCATTGTACAGCAGTGCCTTCGAGGGGATACAGCCCACATTCAGGCAGACACCGCCCCAGTATTTCTTCTCGACAATGGCGGTCTTCAATCCAAGCTGGCTGGCACGGATGGCGGCGGTATAGCCCCCCGGCCCAGCGCCGACCACCACCACGTCATATTCATTCGCCATGAGAATCTCCTTGTATACAATGTGCTCAGAGCAGTTCCACCTGCGTCCGGGCAGATGGTTTGCCCGATCATACGCCCCATTATAACGAGCCTTGTATAAAAAAAGACAGTGCGTGCAGGGCAAAACCTACACACACTGTCCGGATTTGATGGGGTTCTAACGGTTTATTCCGCCGGTTCGAGCTTCATCTCCATCCCGGTCGCGGCCAGCCCGGTCAAAAGCTCCAACTGTTCCGTCGTGCGCGGCAGGATCACCGCCTCGATATAGACGTAACGCGTCTCGTTGGGCATCGGCACTTCGACAAATTCCAGCACCGTCACCCCGCGTGCAGCGGCCACAATCACCGGCTCATCCTCAGAGCCAACCGCGATGTAAATGTCGACGGATTGTCCGGTCAGCGCCTTCAGGTCCAGTTCTTCGGCATCCCCCACCCGCACCTGCACGGTCTCTGTTATCATCCGGTAGGCAGTCGGCGTAAAGGTCAGTGTCGGGACCGGGGTATGGGTGTTCGTTGTGGTCGGGAAGGGTGTCCACGTGGCTGACGGCACCGGCGTGGCTGTGACAATCAGCGGCTGGACAGCGCTGCTTGGTGGCGGCACCGTCGGCAGCACGGTTGGCACAGACAGTTTATCCAGAGCGGGCACGCCCTGCGGCACCAGCGCATCCAGGCATTCCGGCGGCAGCGCCTGGGCCGGCAGCCAGCCCCGCACGCCTTGCAGCACCACCAGCAGCCAGCTGTCGCCCATGTTCAATGTCAGCGACCCCTCGATAAGGATAGTGGCATCAAAGGGCATATCACCCACCAGCGGGGCAGACTGTGCCGGCTGCGCGTACAGCAAAAGCTGCTGTGCCGGGCAAACAGACGATATACTGGAATCCGCAAACGGAATTGGCGTAGCTGTCAGCAGCAGCGGATCAGGAATATCTGACCGGATCAACGGCTGGCATGCCTCGCGGATCACCCCGGCTGGCACCCAGCCCCGCATACTTTCGCCATCCTGTACGAAGACCACCAGGAACCACTCGCCACCGTGTTCATTCAGAATCAGCGTTCCCTCAACCTGATAGGTGTCCATCTCGCTGCCGCTGATTTCGGCCAGAACAGGCACATCCGTACCGGGCTGAGTATAGACGGTCAGCGACTCCGGCAGGCATGAGGCAGCACCAGCCAGCGGGGCAAGAAATGGCGTGCTGGTCGGGACAAAGGTTGGGGATATAAACGCACCCGCCAACGTGCCCTGTACACGAGCCGCCTGCTCGGTCATCTGGCGCTGCGCGGCGTCCATCTGCTCCTCAACCTGCGCCATCTGCGTGCTGGCCGCCTGATAAGTCGCCTCGGCGATGATGGCGGTCGCTGTCCACATCATGCCATCCGGCGGCGACTGGGTCGAATCAACCTGTCCGGCGCTGAACAGCAGCGGATTTTCGGATGGCGGTAAATTAGCAAAAAACACGGACAGGCTGCCAAAGAGCAGCACCGCAATCGCAGCAGCCAGCATGACCGGCAGCCCGCGCGGCAAGTGCTTCTTTTTCAGATGATCCTGCGTGATCGTTTGAACGTGCATCGTTTCCACCTGTGCTTTGTTGTGCCATGTCGAAAGGAGTTGTTCCTCAAGCTCCTGCTGGAATGATTCGCGGGCCTGGGGCACTGTCCCGGCCAGATCATCCAGCAGCGGTTCACCAGTGGGTCGTCCATCTTGCAGCAGGCGTTCGGCTTTCTCCAGCCAGTAGAAATCATGATTGTCACTCATAGCGCGTGCCCTCCTCTGGCTGATAACTGCGGCGCAGGTCACCCAGCGCGCGCGACAGATGCGAGGCAACCGTGCGTTCATCCAGTTCCAGCACACGGGCAATTTCCTGATTGCGCAGCCCGCCAAAAAACCGCAGCGTCACAATCTCGCGGCGGCGCTGTGGCAGATCGGCGATCAGCGCGCTGAGATGCGCAAACTGCTCCTTGCGTGCCAGCACACCATCGGGCGCCAGATGATGCGCCTGAATTTCCGGCAGATCATCCAGCGGTACCGGCTCCGTTTCCAGGCGGTTGCGCCGGTAAAACTGATTGACCTGATTGTGTGCGATCCGAAACACCCATGCTGCGAACGAGCCATCGCCGCGATACTCGAACTGGCTCAGTCCTCTCACAATCTGCATAAAGACCTCCCCAACGACATCCTCCGCATCCTCCCTGCGGCGCACACGATAGGCGACATAGGCAAAGACCCGCGGGAAATACCGTTGGTACAATTCTCGAAACGCCTCCGGGTCGCGTTCAACGCGGGCCAGAAGCTGCTGCTCATAGTCGGTCATCGACTATATGACCCCCTGATGATGTCGGTTAACCTGTCTATAAAAATGCATCATAGGGCGAAAATACTGCACACGGGGAAAAACAGCGAGGTTATTTGTCGTTTTTGGGTTTGTCTTTGCCTTTTGCCCGTCCGGGCGGTTCGTCAGGTCTGGCATTCCCTTCAGCCTGACCCGGTGGTTCGTCATCGGTCTGACCAATGCGGCGGCCTGGCGGTGCGTTCGCGTCGGGCGGGCTAGTACGCTGTTCCGCAGGCGGGGCAGGATTGGCGGCATTTTGCGCAGGTGCGGATGATTGTCGCGCCGGGGCTGCTGTCGGGTTTGGTGGGTCGGCAGGGCGCAGATCACGCAGGGTCGTATCGTCTGGAAGCTGCGGGCAGAACGGGCGGGTTTCATTGGCTGGCAGCGGCTGGTCATCCGCACCAGGCACGAAGACACAGGGGAGCGTTTCCGGCGGCTGTTCATCGCAGAACGGACGCGATTCACCCGCCGGGGATGTCTCACTGGCACCGCGCCGGAACACACAACCCAGTTGATCCTCAAAGCGGGCGCGGCTGGCTTTCATGGCACGGGCCAGCAGCGATCTCGGAATCCGGTCACAGGACGGCAGGCCCACCCCGCCGCAGATCGACTCGCCGGACAGCATCCGCTGCGTCATGCGGTTGACCTGCTGCTGCGTCAATGGCCGGGCAATCTCGACCTCGCGCTGCAATAACCGCGTGGGGATGCCCTGCAAGCGGCGCAGTTCATATGGCTCCGGCGGATTAGCCAGCTTGCGCGCTGGTCGCAGTGTGGGGTCCAGCGGCACCCGCAGGCGTGACCCGGCCAGCACCGGCTGCACCTCGTCATCAACTTCGGCAATCGCCAGTCCTTCAATGGTGGCGACCGTCATGTCACCATCGGCCTGCGCCCGAAACACCACGGTCGACCCCATCGCAATATCGACGCCATTGATGTTGAACGTCACCTCGCCCACATCTTCCGGCGTTTGAACCATCAGGCCGCTGTCCGGCGCTTCATCACATTGCGAATCGCCTATCCCGGTGCGCAGCAGAAACGCCTGCATCGGCGTGGTGTCATCATCACCATCGACTTCTGCTGTCACATGGGTAATCTCGACATCGCCAAACATCAGAAACGTCACATTCTGCCCCGGCAAAGTACCCGGCAGATTGGCCTGCAAACGCAGCAGGGCCACACCCCACGTCTGCGATACGGTATCCATCGGATGCAGCTTCAATGACTGAATGGCAGCAAGGTTCTCAATGTCGCCAGCGGCGTCGAAATTGACGACTGAATCAACCTGAGGGACCGCTTCGATGGCGGTATGACCATAACAGGCCTGATTGCGCCCGGTGCCAACACATAATTCATCGGCAGCTTCCAGGGCCTGCTGCACAATCGCGGGACACGCCCCCTGCGCCAGCAAAGCCGGGGCCATGGCCAGCAGCACCAGACCGATTATCGCCGAACGCAGTTGCCTGAACATACCTGTACCTCTTAAGACTGTGGCACCAATAGAAAGACCTGCATCGCCTCATCATTCAGCAGGATATTTTCGAGATCGTGGCCTTCACCAACCCGTTCCGTCAGCAGCGCATCAAAGGCCTCAATCAACGCCGCAAAAAAATCACCGTTGACCGTTTCCAGATAGGCGTCCGGTGGTTCCGCCGCATTCACGGTTACGTCGCCAATGCTGATTGACGCAAAACTGCCGACCACGTCAATGAGAACCTGCACGTTACCCGACATGTAAGCCGCCCCACCCAGCGCCGTCAGTTCGACGTCGATGCCCTCCGGCACAAAATCAATCGTCGCCAGCTGGATCGAGTCGACATCTGCCAGAACGTCGTTGAGCGCCGCCTGAAATTCGGGCTCGGTAATAACCGCGTCTGCCATCACCATCGGCGTGGTGCGGGCGGGCGCGTTCTGGCCGGCAGGGACCGGCGTCAGGGTGGCAAAACGGATCTCTTCACGAATTTCGATCGTCACCGGCGGACGTGTGGGTGACGGAATAGCTGTTTCCGTCGGCTCCGCGATTTCGACAGTGGGGGTTGCCGCACGCGTCGAGACGACCGTTGACGCAGGCGTATCGGTGGCTGGCAAGGCGGTGGGCGCGTCTGTGTCAGTCGCTTCAGCAACCGGCACGGTCAGCGATGGCAGCACCGCCAGTGTGGGCAGTTCCTGCGGGGCTTGATCAGCAGGCTGGCAGGCCGTGGCCAGCAGCCCCACCAGCGCAGCCAGTATCCAGAACCATTTCATGCGGCGTCCTTTGGTGTTTCTGTGCATATCCCCATTGTAGTCCTGATTATCCGCACGACCGAATTAACACATACAATGGTAACACCGCCCGACGGGTCGAAACGTTACGATTAATAGGACTCAGTCGACGGGGACTTCATCCGGATTCACCGTAATCACGCGGAATGCTTCGGCCAGTTCCACGCCGATGGCTTCACCCGCTTGCGCATTCCATTCGCGGATAAAGTCGGCAACGTCTTCGCCCACCTGCGACTTGTGGCACAACAGCGCCTCGATCTTGCGCTGCCACGTGGCGGTCACATCCACATAGAGCGTGGGCTGCTCGGTAAAGTGCAGATACAGCTTCTTGACGCGGTGCGGCTCCAGCCCTTCATCAAGCAGTTCCGGGAAGATAGGCCGCGTTTCGGCACTGGGGAAAACCGCATGAACGGCGGCTTCGGCGGCAGCGCGATGGTCCGGGTGATTGATGTAGTTATTGGACATGGCGAACATGATCGTCGGGTCCATCGTCACCACAATCTGCGGGCGCACCTGACGAATCACGCGTGTCAGATCGCGGCGCAAATCAACTGTGGGTTGCAGCACCCCATCACGATAATTCAAAAAACGTACATCCTCGACACCGACGACTTTGGCCGCGGCCACCTGTTCGTCGTGCCGGGTCTGGCTCAGCTCCGCCAGGTTGGTTTCCGGGTCATTGCTGCCGGATGAATTGTCCGTCACAATGCAGTAGGTCACCTGTGTGCCGGCTTCGGTCCAGCGGGCAACGGTCCCGGCCATGCCAAATTCAATATCGTCCGCGTGGGCGACAATAACCAACACGCGTTCTGGTGCATAGAACTCGTTCTGCTCGGTCATGGTTTATCCTGATCTGTGGTGAATCAATCAGCGTTCATCATATCGCTGCACGCGGGGTGCGTCCAGACTGTGGCCTAATCCAATGGCAGCGAAACGGTCAGCAGCGGCACGATCTCGCCGGTCACATCCCCCGCCTGACCACTGAGCGCAGCACCAGTTCGCCAGTCATAGACCGTCGCCGTCAGTTGATAATCGCCAGGGGGCACATTATCCAGCGGAATCGCAGCCATCTGCCAGCCAAAGCCAGCAGCGCGCAGGCCATAATCCGCCTGAGCCACAAACATATCATCCGCCCACAGTTTGAGCGAGACCGAGTAGGTTTCCGGTGGCACAGCCGCATCAACCGCCCAGCCTGCTGCTGCCAGCAATGGCCCCTGCTCTCCGGCGGCCAGCTTCAAATCGGCCAGTTCGATACCGCCCGCGAACGCTGCCAGAGTCGTATCCGGTCTGGCATCGCTCAGGCAGTCAAACGCAGACAACTGGTAATGGTCGATGTGCAGATCAGGCAAAGCGACCGGCGTAACACACAGCGTATAGTCCTCCGCCAATGCCTGCCGGTAAGGGGTCAGCGTCTCCGCGTCGACAGCCGGTTCCCACGCAAACCATACATCCAACCGCGATCCCACCGCCCCCAGCAGGTCCGTGCGGATCTGCTCCGGTGAACGGGCATCCGGCAACGTGATGAAGGCATTGTCCATGCGCAGGTCACGCAGATAATATTCCGCCACCGGGCCAAATTTGACTTCGTTAAACAGATACTGCTCGCGCGAAAAACCGACCACGATGTCCGCTTCATCGCCGAGCCGATTCACCGTGTCGATGATCTGGCGCAGCGGCGGCATGATGCGCGTGTAGCGTGGCCCGTCCGTCTCTGCCAGTAGCGTTGGGTCGATCACCTGCCGCACCCCAAAGACCAGCCACAGCGCCAGCAGCAGCAGCGCCAGACGCGTATAACGGCGGCTTTCCAGCACCGTCAGCCCCAGGCCGACCAGCAGCGCCAGCAGCGGCCACAGGTGAATCAGGTAGCGCGGGCGGTTTTCGTTAATCATCGGCACGACCGCATTGACCACCAGCGTCAGCACCAGAATCGCCAGCGTGAAGAACCAGACATCACGCCCGCCACGCCGCCTGATCGCCACCAGCGCCGTCGCCAGGAGCACGATCAGCAGCGCAAGGCCGCCATTGCCAAACAGGTTCAGAAGCAGGCGCACCACCCCAACCGGCCCCAACACCGCCGTGCCTGTATCCTCTTCGACGTTGATAAACCGGGCACCCACCAGCAGATAATTCAGCCAGGGCAAAAACGACAGGCATGCCAGCCCCAGCAGCGCCGCCACCACCAGCCAGCGGCGGTTCTTTGGCACAAATAACAGGTGATACAACCCTACCGCCACGACCACGATGACGCTGACATAATGCACCCAGATCAGGCTCAGCGCGCCGAGGAACAACCCGGCCCATTCCCACCATCGCGGCTGGCGGTTCGCCATGACCACACGACGATAGACCCACAGCAGGAAAACGGTCAGCAGCGCCATCAGCGTATACATGCGCAGTTCGTGGGCAAAGTGAATAAACAGGGTACTGACGCTCATCGCCAGCGCGGCATAGGCCCCGGCCCGTGCTGACAGCCATGCCGCGCCCAGGCGGTACGTCAGGGCGACTGTCAGCAGCGCGAACAACAGCGACAGCGCCCGCATGGTGAACACACTCCAGCCGGTCAGCGCCACCCAGCCGCTGAGCAGAAAAAAATAGCCCGGTACGTGCTGGGGGCTGTACTGGCTGACTGATTCCCAGACCTGTGCCGGGTTATATGGGACACGCAGAATGCCGCCGACATTGCCAACCGAAAAATATTCATCCACCCACATGAGGTCGGCGTTCAGGCTGGGCGTGACAAAAGCGGTCAGCAGCAGCAGCGCCAGAATCACCAGCCAGATATCCGCCTGTCTGCTTCGACTCACGGGCTGTCTCCGTCCGGAATCGTGATCTGCGCCACCTGCAGCTCTTCACCCTGCGCACCATCGGCCCCGGTTGCCAGCAGGCGCGGCCCCAACCGCCAGTCATAAACCGTCGCCATCAGGGTATAGTCACCGGGCGGCACATCGGTTAGGGGCAGATCGGCAAGCTGCCAGCCGAAGCCCACACTCCGCAGGCCATAATCCGCCTGGCCCACGAACGCGCCGCTGGAATCGCCAACCGGGTGCAGTTTGAGCGAAACCGAATACGTATTCGGCGGCACCGTCTCGGCCACATCCCACCCGGCAGCCACCCGCAGCACGTTGTCTGCGCCGGCCTCTACGCGCACATCTGCCAGCGTCACACCCGCTTCATAACGCAGCACCGGGGCTGTTTCAGGCTGGTCGAGACAGGCGAACGACGCATAATCGTAGCGTTCGATGCGCAGGTCCGGTGAATCGAAGGCACTGCCGCACAGGCGGTAATTCTCTTCCAGCACCTGCCGATAAACCTGTAACATCTCGGCATCAATTTCCGGTTCATAGGCAAACCACACCGTCAGCCGCTTACCCACCGCTGCCAGCATGTCGCGCCGGATGTCGGCAACCGGGCGCGGGTCTGGCAGGGTCACGCGAAAACTGTTCACATCCAGGTCGTGGAAATAATATTCGCCAATGGAGACAAACTTGAAACGCTCGAAGACATGCTGATGGCGGGCAAAGGTCACCAGAAAGTCCGCCGGTTCGGCCAGCTCGTTGACTTCCTCAACCATTTCTTCCAGCGGGGGAAAATCCACCACGTGGCGCGGCCCATCCATCCAGCCCAGAAAATCCTGATCGAGCGTGTTCCAGACGCCGACAATCACCCAGACCAGCAGAAACACGGGCAGCAGCCAGCGGCGGCGCTCCGCCACGCTCAGGCCCAGACCGACCAGCAGCGCCAGCACCGGCCACATCGGAATCAGATAACGGGTGCGGTTCGGCGTGATGATATTGGTCACTTCGTTCATCGCGACAGTCAGCACAAACATGGCGACCAGGAAGAACCATAGTTCCCAGGCCCGCCGCTTGTGCACCGCCAGCGCGACCACCGCCAGCCCGATCAGCAGCAGCAGTTCCAGCGGATTGCCACTGCTAAACAGATAGAAGGTCGCCGGGAAAAATTGCAATGGTTGCAGCGCCGCGTCACCCCGGCTGCCATACTCCGCCCCGCTTAAGATCACCCCCACCCAGGGCAGAAACAGCAGCCCGACCAGCGCAAACACCGCCACCACCACCAGCCAGCGGCGGTTCTTCGGCACAAACAGCACGTGATACAACCCCACCGCTGCCAGCGGAATCGCGCCGATAACGTGGCTGTAGATCAGGCCCAGCCCGCCAACAAACAGCAGCAGCCATTCCCACAGCGCCGGTCGATGCTGTGGCGTGATAATGCGCCGGTACTGCCACAGCACAAAAATCGTCAGCGCCGCGATCAGCGTATACATGCGAATTTCGTGCGAGAAGTGGACGAAGAACGCCCCCATCCCCAACACCAGTGCCGCGTACAACCCGGCATGCGGCGATATCCAGTCGCGCCCGACACGGTAGGTCCACACCACCGCCAGCAGGCTGAAAAAGAGTGACAGCGCCCGCAGCGCGAACGGACTCCAGCCGACCAGCCACGCCCAGCCGCTGAGCAGGAAAAAATAACCCGGCGTATGCTGGGGGCTGTTTTGCTGAACCGACTCCCAGACCTGGGCCGGGCTGAACGGCACCCGATATACCGCGCCGATATTGCCGACAGAATACAACTCGTCAATCCACAGCGGGTCGGCATCCAGATTACGAATCACCAGCGCCGCCAGCAGCAGCAAGACCGGAATCAACAGCCAGTACAGGGGAAAACGCGCTTTCACACGGGGCATTATTCCGCCTCAATCATGACTGTCGCAGCGGGCAGTTCATCCCCCTGCGAGCCATCGATACTGCTGCCGGTCAGGCGTTCACCGGTGCTCCAGTCATAGAGCGTAACCGTCAGCGCATATTCACCGGGTGGCACATCCGCCAGCGGCATCGTCTGAAGCTGCCAGCCATAACCAGCACGCCGCAGCCCATCATCCAACTGCGCGACAAATCCATCAGCCGAATCCGCCGCTGCGTCCGCCGGCCACAACTTGAGCGAGACCGAATAGGTATTGGCCGGGACCGCTTCATCAACCGTCCAGGCCGCCGCCACCAGCAGTTGATCGCCCTGAGCAACAGCCCGAATATCGCGCAGCTCGATGCCAGCCGGATATTGCACAAGCGCGGTATCCGGCTCGGTCAGGTCTACGCAGCCCACAGCAGTCAGCGTATAGCGTTCCAGCACAAAACCCGGCTGCTGTGCCGCCGTTTCGCACAACGTGTACTTTTCTTCGATGATGGTGCGGTAGGGTGCCAGCTCATCCGCTGGTGTGATGGGTTCATACGCCAGCCAGACCGTGAGGCGTGTACCCAATGCGCCCTGCAAGGCGGCCCGCACCTCCTCTGCCGAACGAGTCTCTGGCAAGGTGATGTAATGCCCGTCGCTGATCAGGTCCTGCACATGATAGGTGCCGACCGTGAAAAAGCGGAAAATATTGAAGACGTGCCACTGACGCGAGAATGTCACCAGCATATCTTCGGGCTGGGCCTGCTGGTTGGTCGCCGTCACAATTTCCCGCAGCGGCGGATAATCCTTGACGTAACGGGGGCCATCCATATCGATCAGGAACTGTTGGTTGAAGGTGTTGCCCAACCCAAACCCCAGCCAGACGGCCAGCAGCGGCAGCGCCAGCACTCGATAGCGGGTGCGTTCCAGCATGGTCAGCCCCAGCGCGATCAGCAAGGCCAGCAGCGGCCACAGATGAATCAGGTAACGGGTGCGCCCTTCGCTGATCATGGGGCGGACCTCATTGGCAATGAGGGTCAGCATGAAGATGACAATCAGAAACAGCCAGACTTCCAGCGAACCCCGGCGGCGCATCACCAGGCCGACAGCGGCAAACACTGCCAGCAGCGCAAAGCCAACGCCGTTGCCACTACTGAACAGGTGCAGCATTTCCGTCAGGATCGACAGCGGCGGCAGCGGTTCCTCACCCAGGCCGACGTTGCGCACCCCTTGCAGCAGCACCTGCAACCAGGGCAGGATCGACAACCCGACCACCCCCAGAATCAGCACCACCACCCACCAGCGGCGGTTCTTCGGCACAAACAGCAGGTGATACAGGCCAATGGCCGCCAGCACCAGCGCGCCAAACAAATGGGTATACAGCAGCGCCAGTGCGCCCACCGCAAATGCCAACCAATAACCCATGTTCGGTTGATAAGTGCTAAACTGCGCAGGCACAGTCGATGCAGATGCTGCCGGTCGACGCGGCACACCCGGTCCGATCACCCGGCTGTAAGCCCACAGCACAAAGACCGTCAGAAATGCGATCATGGTGTACATGCGCACTTCGTGGGTGAAATACAGGTAGAACGCGCCGATACCCACCACCAGCGCTGCGTACAGCCCGGCCCGCGGGGACATCCAGTCTGCGCCCAGGCGATAGGTCCATGCCACCGCCAGCAAACCGAACAGCAGCGACAAGGCGCGCAAGCCGAACGCTGTCCAGCCAGTCAGCGCGGCCCAGCCACCCAGGACAAAAAAGTAACCGGGGACATGCTGCGGGCTGTTCTGGCTGAGCGACTCCCATACTTGCAGCGGATTATAGGCTGGTCCCTGATAGCCGCCTACGTTACCGATGGAGAATACTTCATCCACCCACAACATATCCGCATTCAGGCTGCGCACACCCAGCACTGCCACCAGCAGCAGCACCGGCACCAGCCATATCCAGTTTTGAGGACGATTTTCGGGCATCAATCATTTACCACAACGCATTGGCGACACCGCATTATCGTCAAAATTCGCTATGTTGAACAGAGGCGACTGGTTTACGGCAGCCGTTCCGCAATCAATTCCGCGACGTCCTTAATCGCCGGTCCTGTGCCCGCGCCGGATTTCGCCGTCTCGAACATCTGCATGCAGAATGGACAGCCAACCGCCAGCACATCGGCACCTGTCGCGGCGGCTTCGGCATAGCGCACCTCGTTCACCGCCATATCGCCGGGTTCTTCCTCTTTCCAGAACTGGGCACCACCCGCCCCACAGCAGAATGAATTCTTGCCATGACGCGGCATCTCCACCAGCGTGCCATCCAGCCGGTTCAGCACCTGACGCGGCGCTTCCACCACATCATTATGGCGTCCCAGATAGCAGGGATCATGAAATGTGACGTTTGATTGTTTATTCGGATGCGCGCTCACCGGCAAGCGGCCCTGCTCGATCAATTCCTCAATCAACTCGGTATGATGCACGACCGCATACTCACCGCCAAACTGGTGATATTCTTTGCCGATATTATGGAAACAGTGCGGGCAGGTGACGACAATGCGCGGCGGATTGACAGTGTTGAGCGTTTCGACATTGGCGGAGGCCATCTCATAATACAGGTATTCGTTGCCTGCTCGCCGGGCGACATCGCCGGTACATTGTTCCTGCTCACCCAGCACCGCAAAGCTGACCCCAGCAGCATCCAGCACTTTGACCAGCGCCCGCGCCGTAAGCTGCGCACGCGGGTCATAACTGGCGGCACAACCCACCCAGTAGAGAATCTCGAAGTCGGGGTTTTCGTCGACGGTCGGCACCGGAATATCCAGTCCCTTCGCCCAGCGGAACCGTTCGCCCGCGTCCTGCCAGGGGTTACTCTGGCGTTCCATGCCGTTGAGCGCCCCTTGCAGCGCCGCCGGGAACGTGCCCTCTACCAACACCTGATCGCGCCGGATGTCGAAGATATCCAGCATGGGTTCGTTGCCCACCGGGCAGATGTCGATGCATGCCCCGCAGGAGGTGCAAGCCCATACTGCCGACTCGCTGATCGCAAATCCCATCAACGGGTGATCCGACTCGGCACCTGCCGCCAATTCATCCATCTGATCGCGAATCATGTAACGCTTGTTGATCTCCAGTGCCGAAGGTGACAATTCCTTGCCGGTCACGTAAGCCGGGCAGACATCCTGGCATCGATTGCACTGGATGCAGGCAAATGCGTCGAAAATCTGGGTCTGTGCCAGATGTTCAAGCCGCGCCGCGCCAAACTGCTCGCGGTCATCGTCGTCAAATTCCAGCGGCGGCAGTTCGCCCAGTGACGTTCGTTCCGGGCGAGTCAGATAATTGAGGGGGGCCATAAACAGGTGCGCGTGTTTGCTGGCCGCGAAGTAGGGCAGAAAGACCAGGATCGCCCCCAGCGCCACCCACCACAGCGCATGAATCAGCAGCGCGAAACCATCCGCCGTATGACCCACAAACAGCGGTGACAGCAGCGTCGCGAATGGCTGAAAAATATCCGCGCCTTCTGCCGCAATGCGTACCGACTGCCCCAGAAAACGCGCCCCGACATGGATCAGGATAAACACGGCGACGATCAGCGAATCCTGCCCCACAGCCCCGGCTTTCACTTTGGGGTGCAGCAGCACATTGTCATGAAATTGCAGTTGTTTGCGGTTGGGCAAAAACCAGCGGCGCACGATGAAGTAAACCACGCCCACCAGCACCGCCACACTCAATACGTCAGCAGTCAGGCGATACAACTCGAACAGAATGCCCGTATTTTCCAGAAAGATATAACCGGTCAGATAGCCTTCCAGCACATCCCCCACATTGACGAGAAAATAGAAGGTGAAGCCCCACACCACGCCGAGATGAAACAGGCTGGTGATGCGGCGTGTCTTGAGCGTGGTCCGCTGCGTGAGGTAAATGGTCAGCGCATTCCAGGCGCGTCGGGGCAAATTTTCGAGATGCAGCGTGCCTTCGCCCCGGTTAATAATGCGGTACATATCCATAAAAGCCGACACTGTTGCGGCGACAGCGAGTGATGCCAGTACAATAAACAGCATTTGTTCAAAAGGAGTCAGCATAAAAACTGTCCCTCATTGAGTCAACCTATATATTCTTGCCGCGAGTTTACCACCCGCCCTCATAAAACGGCAAAACGCGCCAGCAAATCACCAACCATCTGCCTGCCAGAAAAGTAAGAAACCGGTTTGCCGTGACCTCAGTATTCATAACGCTTGTGCAAAAATACACGATCAAACGGAGCAGCTCAGATGACCATCGATTTCAAACCTGTCAGCGACGGTGCCATGAAACTGCTGGAATATTCGCAGCAGTTCACGGTTCAGGATTTGCGCAACGCCACCAACGCCAGCATTGATTTCATACTGGATGTCATCAAGCGCATGGATGACGCTGACATCGTGTTTGCTCCACACGACCCCGACGCCAACGACCCGCATGCCGCCCCCGGTGAAGAACATATCGGCTGGGGCATCGGGCACCTGATCGCCCATGTCACCGCCAGCAGCGAGGAATGGGCCAGCTACAGTTCGATACTGGCGCGCGGGGTGCCCTACCCGGCAGACCCCCGCCTGCGCTACGAAACCCCCTGGCGCGAAGTCGATACCAAAGCGAAGGCTGTCCAGCGGTTGGAAGAAAGTCGCCGCATCCGTCTCAGCTATCTGGATACATGGCCGGATCATCCCAATCTCGACATCAAGCGCGACCTGTCGCCCCGTTTTGTGGCTCGTGTCGGCGAAATGAATGCCGCCGCCTGTTTTCTGTATGGCCTCAAGCACGAAGTCGCCCATCATGACCAGTTACGCGACGTTGCCCGCCAGATTAACGAATCGAAGCAGACGGCTGCGGCCTCCGCCGGGTCGTAAATATGGGATGGGCTGCCTACCTATTGCAATCTGATCGCCCATCTTCTATACTCATAAGACTGTTGATCAATTACGCTGGTTGTGCCATGTTCCATCATCATCATTGGACAGAAGAACAGCTTTTTTAACCGGCGACCGGATTCCAGATTGCAAAGCGCGGACGTTGGTTCGCGCTTTTTGTTTGTGTCGCGCCGGCATCCACCAGCCCATCACGAGACTTGATTACATAAGGAAGAAATTATGAGCGACATAAAGATCAAACCCCGGCTGCCAAAAGGGATGCGGGATTATCTGCCACAGGAAATGCTCAAGCGCGAGTACGTTTTTGGCGTCGTGCGTGATGTGTTCCACCTGTTTGGCTTCGAGCCGCTGCAAACCCCGGTGCTGGAGCTCAACGAAATCCTGATGGGTAAATATGGCGAGGATGCCGAAAAGCTGATCTACCAGGCGCAGCACCCCGGTGGCAAGGAAGAACTGGCCCTGCGCTATGACCTGACGGTGCCGCTGGCACGGGTGGTCGGCCAATACCAGAATGAAATTAACCTTCCGTTCAAGCGTTACCAGCTTTCACCCGTGTGGCGTGCAGAACGCCCCCAGCGGGGCCGCTACCGCGAATTCTACCAGTGTGATGCCGACATTGTGGGCATTGGTGAGATGAGCGCCGATGCGGAAATTATCGGGGTCGTCGTCACCGCGCTCAAGAAGCTCGGTTTCCCCCAGTTCAATGTCAAGATCAACAACCGTAAACTGCTCACGGCCATCGGCCAGTATTCCGGTGTGTCCGATGCGCAGCTTGGCGACCTGTATCGCAGCGTCGATAAATTCGACAAGATTGGGGCGGATGGCGTGCGGAAAGAGCTGGTCGAACGCGGCATCGACACCGACGTCGTTGCCCGCATGATGGACCTGATCATCGCCCACGAACCGGGATTAGGCAATCTGGATGTGCTGGAACAGGCGATGGGCAGTATTCCAGCCGCCGAGGAGGGTATCCGCGAACTGCGCGAACTGGCAGCCTATCTCGAAGACTCATTGATCTCGCCCGAAGATTACAGCGTCGATTTTACGATGGTGCGCGGCCTCGGCTATTACACCGGCCCTATTTTCGAGACGGTCATCGAAGAGCCAAATCTGGGCAGCATCAGCGGCGGCGGGCGCTACGACGACCTGATCGGCCTGTTCCGCAAGGAAAGCCTGCCCACCACCGGCACATCGCTGGGTATCGAGCGCATCATTGACCTGATGGATCTGTTCGAACTGTACCCGGCGCACATCAGCGGCACCGTCATTCAGGCGTTTGTCACTGTCTTTGACGAATCGACCCGGCGCGAATCCACCAAACTGGCGGCGGAGCTGCGTGGACAGGGCATCAACGTTGAAATGCAGCTGGAAGACCGCAAACTGGGCAAGCAGTTCCAGCATGCGGATCGTCGCGGTATTCCGCTGGTGGCGGTCCTGGGACCTGAGGAAGTGACACAGGGCATCGTCAAGCTCAAACGATTGAGCGACGGCGAGGAAGTTACCGTCCCGCGCGCCGAAGCTGCCGCCAAAATCAGCGACCTGCTGAGCTGATCGACAGTCTGGCTTTTATCCCTATATTCACTAAATAACACGCTGCCCGGTTATTGCCAGACCGGGCAGTTCCACATTCATCTAGGATGCAACCCTCGTCCCGGTCACACGTTCAACCGTCTCCGCGACGTCGGCATAAGCCACCTCATGCGGCAGTTGATTGCTCAGTGCCGCCTGCGCCGCGCAGGCCCCGGCACATTGCCCCATCGCTACGGCATTGCCGGTCACGCGATAGCTGGCATGAGCGATAAAATCCCCACTGATGCAGCGGCCAGCCAGCAGCAGGCCATCCACATCGCGAGCGATCAAAGCCCGCAGCGGAATATCATAGGGTTTGGCCGTGACCCCTTCGCGGCTGTAGCTCTTATCCTTGTCCTTGTCCGTCGAGTGCACATCGACCGGGAAGGTCACCCGCGCCACAGAATCCGGCTGCTGCGCCCCTTCAATCAGATCATCCCGGCTGACGGTGTAGCGCCCATGAATCCGCCGCCCCTCACGCACGCCGATCTGCTCGCCGGTTGCCACGATGCGCAGCCCGGCCCAGATGCCACCCAATGCCCGCAGCGCGTTCACCGTACGATGTAGTTCGCCCCGTGCCCGCAGCGTCGCCTGCGAGATGGCATCGGCGTCATCGCACATCACCCCATATTCGTGATTAACCGCCATCACAAACAGGTTGTCATAAATCCGCATCAGGCAGGGTTTGGTGTAGGAAATATCAAATCCCCCCTGCCGGATTGCTTCAAGCAACCGCTGCTTGGGTGGGTTCAACCCGGCGTGCCATTCGGTAATATAGGGTTCAACCGCCTGCGCGTCGATGCCCGTGACCAGCATCATCAGGGTCATGGGCTGCACCTGCCCGCTGTCCGGTCGGCCCATGTCAAAGCCACAACCCAGCCGCGCCGCCAGGTCGCCATCGCCCGTACAGTCGATAAACGTCCTGGCCGTCCATGCCTCCCGCCCGGATTTCGACTCGGTGATGACAAATGCGGCCCGGTTGCGGTCATCTTTCGCGGCGGCCACCACCCGCGTATGCAGCCGCACAATGACCCCGGCTTCGGCGCACATTTCTTCGAGCAGCAGTTTCATCGCTTCCGGGTCATAGCTGAAATCGCGCTCCAGGTCTTTGCCCCGGTACAGCGGCTCCGCTTCGAAATCGACAATTTTCTTTTCGTCAATGGTGCAGGCCCCACGCGCGTTCAACCGGGTAATGATCTCCTGCATGACGCCCGGTTTATCCCTGGCGTCGATAATCCAGCACAGCAAACCCGCCGTCCACACCCCACCCAGGCATCCATTTAGCTCGATAAGCTGGGTTCGGGCACCGGCCCGCGCTGCCGTAATCGCCGCGGCCACCCCTGCCGGGCCACCCCCGCAGACGACCACATCACAATCCTGAACGACCGGAAGTTCACGCGCCTGTTCATAAACCGTATTCATCATAATCTCTCTATTCCCATTGACAATCCAAATTATAAATTATATTTTTCGACTTTGCAGCACATTCCATACGATTTGTTAAAATCAAAGAGCTACCACATCCGTCTCAGGTTGAGGGTCACTCAAATTGAATAGTCCAGAACTGCTGTTCGCGGTAGCGGTGGCGGCGAATTTGATATTCGTCTGGCTGCTATCGACGCGACACATCGTCAGCCTTCCCAGACCTGTATTGTTGACCCTGACGCTCGTCAACAGCGTTGTCGTTGCCATGCACCTTGCTACGCAGATGATGCCCAATACAACCGTCTGGTGGTTTTTTAACGTCAACTTTGAGCAAAATCTGATCAGCTCTTACTCCGCATTGCTGCTGCTTTCAACCGGTATCCTGGCGCTGTTTGTGGCGCTGGGCCGTTTCGCCGCTTCAAACCGTTTGCTGGCTATGGTCTGGCTGCTGTGGGGCGTGGTCTATCTGTTTCTGTGTTACGACGAATCCTACACCTTCCATGAATTCTTCAAGCACTGGAAGTTCTATTTCAGTGGATTAGGCGGCGTCATGGTGCTGGCCGCACTGTACGGCCTGTGGGCCGACGTCAAGAACCGGACGCTCTACCTGCTGATGATGTTCGGGTTGGGTATCACAGCCGGTGGTGGTTTGCTGCTGGATGACCGGGTGAGCGACTCGTTCCTGATCGAGGAACTTCTCGAACTCGCCGGCACGACACTGGTGCTGGCGGCAACCTATACCACCCTGCGCCGGACAGCTGACTCATACTGGATGCGGGCGCGTAAGGTGCTTTTCATCGCCAGCCCGATCTGGCTGATCGTGCTGTTTCTGGTGGGCTTCTGGCCCTTGCCTATGCTGGAAGCCCGCTTGCTGGCACAGCCTGTTCAGGTGGATTATCTCGACGGCGCGCTGTCACTGGTCGCTTACCAGACCGAAGATCGAACCTACCGGCCCGGCGACTGGGTGAAGGTTAGTCTGTACTGGCAAGCCAACCGCCCACTGGATGACAATTACGCCCAATCCATCCGGCTGCTGCGCCCACCTTACGGCGAGGTCGCAGCTCAGACGGATATGCTGCTCGGCCCGCCGAATCAACCGACAACGAACGTCTGGCCGGAGGGGTTCATCTTCAAAAAGACGCTGTATATCAAATCAACGGATATGCTCACAGCGCCGGTCAGCTACTGGCTGTCATTGAATGTCTGGCGCGCCCCCTGGGACGACGAGCAGGAGGACAACATGCTGCTGGTCAGCCGCACGGACAAAGACCTGCTGCTGCCCGATACTGCCGTTTTGGAACGAATCTCGTTTACGTCAACCGAGCAACTTCCGCCCGCCCCGCTTGCTGCCGATTATCAGTTTGATAAACCCATTCGACTGACCGGCTACGATCTACCCGCAATTGTGGTGCCCGGCCAGATCACCTTGCGTTTCTGGTGGCAGACTGATGCGCCGGTCAACGATGATCTGGTCCAGTTCCTGCATCTGCAACACACCGAAACCGGCCATTATGAAGTCATCGATCACCCGCCGCTGCTGGAAACCTTCCCGACATCGGGCTGGCCGGACAACTTTCACGCCATCGGCGAGTGGACCGCCCAGGAAATTGGCGACCTGCCCGCCGGTCAATACGATGTATATACCGGTCTGTATGACCAAAACAGCCAGCAGCGCATTCCGGCCAGAAACGGAAACAACGAATACGTCCCGGATCACCGAATCCACCTGGGCCAGATGACCGTAACAGCGAGATAAACAGCATACATGGCGAACTTTGGTACAATAACGCGTATCACGGATTAAAAGAATGCTTTTGCAGCGGATTATCGGACTGATACAAGTTCACTCTACAGGTGTGACGCGATGACCCAATCAACCGTTTTATTTCCACGTTCTGCCGGGGTGCTGCTGCACCCGACCTCACTGCCAGGCCGCTACGGAATTGGCGATCTGGGTATGAACGCGTATCGCTTTGTCGATTGGCTGGCCGATGCCGGTCAAACGATCTGGCAGATTTTGCCCTTGGGGCCGACCAGCTACGGCGACTCGCCCTATCAAACCCTGTCTGCATTCGCAGGCAACCCAAACCTGGTCAGCCTCGACGGGCTGGTGGATGACGGCTGGCTGACCAAAGCAGATTTGGCCGACGTGCCGGACTTCCCGACGGATCGGGTCGATTATGGCTGGATTATCCCCTGGCACGATAAGAAGCTGACACTGGCTTATGAACGCTTTGGCACCAAAGGCACAGCTGCGCAGAAGCAGGCCTACGACCAGTGGTGCCGGGATAATGCCCACTGGCTGGACGATTTTGTACTGTTCGCCGCGCTCAAGGACTCACATGGTGGCAGGCCGTGGGTGGAATGGCCCGCCGGTGAAGCCCTGCGCGACCCGGCAGCGTTGGAAGCCGCTCAAAAAGCCAACACAAAACGCATCGGCGATCATCGTTTTCGCCAGTGGGTTTTCCACAAACAGTGGTACGCCGTGCGCGACTATGCCCACTCCAAGGGTATCCGGCTCTTTGGGGATATCCCTATCTTTGTCGCACACGACAGCAGCGATGTCTGGGCAAACCGCGAACGGTATTATCTGGACGAAAAAGGCAACCCAACCGTCATTGCGGGCGTGCCGCCGGATTATTTCAGCGCCACCGGCCAGCGCTGGGGTAACCCGCTGTATCGCTGGGACGTGATGAAAGAAGACGGGTACAGCTGGTGGATCAGCCGTTTCCAGACCGTGCTGAACATGGTCGACCTGGTGCGCATTGATCATTTCCGGGGGTTTGAAGCCTATTGGGAGATTCCGGCCAGCGAGCCGACCGCCATCAACGGCGAATGGAAGCCCGGCCCGCGCTACGACTTCTTTGACGTCATCCAGCAAGCCTTGGGTGATCTGCCAATTGTGGCTGAAGATCTGGGCGTTATCACGCAGGAGGTCGAAGCCCTGCGCGATGGGTACAACCTGCCGGGCATGAAGGTGCTGCAATTCGCCTGGAGCGACCCGCAAAACCCCTTCCTGCCGCACAATCACGGCGAAAACAGCATCGTCTACAGCGGCACACACGATAACAATACCACTGTTGGCTGGTGGCACGAGGAAACCAACGACCAGACACGCGGGTTGATTGCGGATTATATTGGTCACGATGTGTGGGAGATCAACTGGACCATGATCCGGCTGGGTATGATGTCGGCAGCACACACCTTTGTCGCCCCCATGCAGGATGTTCTGGGTTTGGACAACGAGGCACGCATGAACACACCCGGCGTGGAAAGCGGCAACTGGACATGGCGTTTTGTCGAGGCAGACTTTGGCAACAACGGCCAGGACCGGCTGGCGCATCTGACATGGCTGTACCGCCGCCGTGCCGACCAGCAGGAACGTGTCTACGGGGACGCCGCTGTGCAGTAGATTTTTTACTTTCGAACCACCAAAGGCGCAGCGGGCAACCCTGCGTCTTTTTATTTACGAGTTGTCCGTATCGTAATTTGTCTGAGCGGTGACTACTTCGTCGATGTGCGCCTCGGCCCAGCGGATGATCGCGGCAATAGGTTCGCACAATGTTTCGCCCAGCGGTGTCAGTTCGTACTCCACGCGCGGCGGCACTTCCGGGTAGAGCGTGCGCTTCACCAGGCCATCCCGTTCCAGGCTGCGCAGGGTTTGCGTCAGCATCTTCTGCGAGATTCCGCCAATGCCGCGCTGCAATTCGGAGAAACGCTTGGGGCCGTCCTCCAGCATCCCGATAATCAGCGTCGTCCACTTATCACCCAGCCGGTCAAGTGCCTGCCGGATCGGACAATCCGCCGCATAAAGTTCGCGATAACGCTCGCCATATTCCCGTATGGATGTGAACGAATTGCGCATGGTGGTTTCTCCCAGGTAACTGACGCACGTCAAAGTGCCTACTTCCCATTGTATACTAGCTCTCTTATAGTAACTATAGCTTTATCAGCAAGGCCACGCTAAACATCCATCGGTGCGCCTTGTGCTTGTAAATTATGGAAAGGTTGCATAATGTCTTCAGGACAAACCCTGCTCGTTACCGGCGCATCCGGCCAGCTCGGTCGCCGGGTTGTGGAGCTGCTGCTGGAATCCAGCGAAACTGACATCATCGCCACTACGCGGACACCGGACAAACTGGCCGATCTGGCGCAGCGCGGCGTTGATGTGCGCTATGCCAGCTTTGACGAACCCGACTCGTTGGCATCGGCCTTTGCCGGGGCGGACAGGCTGCTGCTCATCAGCACGGATGCACTGGGCGAACGCCAACGCCAGCATGAGGCCGCGGTGGATGCTGCGGTAGCGGCGGGCGTTAAACACATCCTGTATACGTCGCTTATTTCGGCGGACGACACCCCGGTCACCCTTGGCCCGGAGCATGTGGCGACGGAGAACGCCATTGCGGCCAGCGGTGTGAGCTACACGTTCCTGCGCAACAACGTGTATGCGGAAACCCTCATTCGGGCGTTGACGCAAGCGCAGTCCATGGACGGGCAACTGTTCAGTGCGATGGGGGATGGCAAAGTCGCCTACGTCACACGCGAGGACTGCGCCCAGGCTGCCAGCGCCGCCCTGGCGGATTCGTTTGATGGCAAGCGCATTCTGGACATCACCGGGCCGGAAGCCCTGTCGCAACATGACATTGCCGAACTCGGCACGTCAATCGGCTCACAACCTATCACCTATATTCCGCTGCCCACAGACACCCTGGCCGAAAATCTGGTTCAGGCCGGTTTGCCAAAATCAGTGGCCGATCTCATCACTTCATTTGATGCCGCCGCCGCCCAGGGCAAGCAGGATAAAGTATCCTCTGCGGTCGAAGACCTGACCGGGCGCAAGCCGATCCACGTAGCGGATTTCCTCGCCGCCAACCTGCCGTCATCAAGTTAAGCCTAAACTCAAGGGGCATCTCCGCTGAGGGGCCCCTTAAAGATGTCAGACAGTTTGCCCGCACCAGCCGCAAACATGGCAGTCATCACCTCAAGTGAGGATATTCCACACTATATCCGCTCTATCTATCCCTCGCATACTGCAAAGAGAGTGTGCTGATTGTGCCCTCGTGGAACAAACCTCGTATGAACTGTCATTTCGCTGTCTGAACAGCGCTTAAGGAATACAAACAATGAACGACCCGGCAGCAAGTCATTTTGGCAACTGGATAGGTATGTTTCTTTTTATGATCGTCTTTGGGGTCTTTGTGTTGTTCACGCCCTTTTACCAGAAAAGCCAGCGCAAACCCGCCAGCGTGTATCTGGCGTTTGTCATTGCCTTTGCCCTGGAGATGTTTGGGGTACCGTTTTCAATGTATGTATTGGCCTGGCTGTTTGGGTCTTCTATGCCCGATGGCATCCTGTGGGGCCATACACTCAACCAATACATTGGCGAAACGGGCGTCTATATCGGGGCAGGGCTCATGCTGATCGGCGCGCTGCTCGTATTTTTCGGCTGGCGCACCATCTTCAAACGGTATTGGCGCAAAGATGCAGGTGGCGGTGAACTGGTAACCGAAGGCATTTACCATTATATTCGCCACCCGCAATATACCGGCTTTTTCCTGATTACGCTGGGGATGATGTTCGACTGGCTCACGCTGCCGATGCTCATCATGTGGCCGCTGCTCATGCTGCTCTATTATCATCTCGCCCAGCGCGAGGAAGCCGATATGGCGCGTGAATTCGGCGATGATTACCGGGCCTACAAAGCACAGACCGGTATGTTCTTCCCGCGCCTGCGCGCATCCCGTCATGACCCCCAGTCCCGCAAGCACGCTGTTTAACGTTCAGGCCGGGCCTCATCATCCGCCCGGTCTTCCAATTCGTCTTCCGGGTCGGGCATCAACGGACGATCCTCGCCATAAACGGCGTTTTCGGTCCAGCTGGGCATGTCCGACGGCGCTACCGGGTCACTCTCGAAGTCATCTTCATCCATCTGGTTGAAACCATAGTCATTCAGATTCTGAATAACCGTTTCTTCGCTTGCGTCTTCCGGGCCGATGGATTCCAGCCAATCCGGGTCTTCGCGCAGATTGGGCGGCGGTGCCGTTTTGTCGGGTTCTTCCATGCGTTTGTCATCGCGTTTTTTATCTGCCATCATTAACCTCACAAATTCGCTGACATATACCCCCAGCGAACCAGATGTCTATTAGATTGGCGTAAATCGAACGCGGTTTTCCAATGGGGCGCTCATATTGAGCAATCGGTTCAGGCGGGAACGTCGACCATATCGCAGCCAAACACTGTCCCAAAGTGGTTGATCAGGCGTTGAGCGACGACATTCATATCCAACGGTTCACCCAGCAGTTGAGCCATGCTGGTGACCCCTTTATCCATAATGCCACAGGGGACAATGCCATCGAAATAGCTGAGGTCGGTGTTCACATTCAGCGCAAAGCCGTGTTTCGTCACAGCCTTGACGTTGATCTTGACGCCAATCGCGCAGATTTTTTCTTCACCCCGCGGCGTATCTACCCACACGCCCGTCAGGCCATCCAGCGGCTTGCCCGTGATGCCAAAATCAGCCAAAGTGCGGATAATGACCGCTTCGATATTGCGCAGGTAAGCCCGCACATCCAGCTTGCGGCCCGGTCCTTCAGCGCGTGGCAGCTTGAGGATCGGATACCCCACCATCTGCCCCGGCCCGTGATACGTCACATCGCCCCCCCGGTCGATCCGAAACAGGGCCACGCCGCGCCGCTGCCTTTCGGCTTCGTCCCACAGCACATATTCATCATGCCCGGCAGAACCCAGCGTAAAGGTATGCGGGTGTTCCAGCAGCAGCAAACGATCCGGCGCCGCATCCTGGCTGCGGGCCTGCACCAGCTCTGCCTGCCAGTTCCAGGCTTCTTCATAGGGCACGCAACCGGGCTGCCAGACTTCACAAATGGTCATTAGTAACGCTTCTTCTCCGGAGGCTGGTTGGGGCCTTCCAACAGATTATCGAAAAAATCGATGATGCGATGCCAGGCGGAGCGCCCAATCTCGCGCTGAGATTCGGGCAAGTCCTCCGCAAAAATATCGTGACCGATGCCTTCCAGCAGCACCACTTCATGCGGCGGATCAATCTTGCAGGCGGCCAGTTCAGCACGCAGCTTATCAACGAGCTGCCGGGCGATAAAACGATCTTCCGCACCGTAAAACGCCAGAATGGGGGTATTGGCGCTCTTGAAATGCCCCAGATACCGCTGCGGGAATCCGCCCACCACAACGGCAGCTTCCAGGTCGGCCCGCACAATCGCCGCCTCGAACGCCAGGCTGCCGCCCATACCCAGGCCAACCACCCCGACATCACCATTACAATGATGATGCGTTTCCAGCGCCCCCAAAGCGGTGTTGGCCCGCTTGTAGCCGGTGTCACCCAGCGCTTCCAGTAACGCCAGTGCTTCGGCGTGGGTGCCCGCGACCTTGCCATTGAACAGGTCCGGCACGATGACGTAATGACCGGATTGAGCAAACAGCATCGCCATCCGGCGGATCATGGGCGTCACCCCCCACCAGTCATGGAGCAGCACCACACCGGGGAACTTCGCGCCCATAGTCGGGTGCGCCCAATAGGCGGGCAGCGTCGTCCCATCTTCCATAGCAACCTGAATATGGCCGCTGGTAATTTCATATTCAACATGATCAGGATCGTAAATGGGCATGAGAACGTCTTTCGTTCCTCGTCCAAAGCTATCCCGCAATCAATGGCAGACAGCGACCGTTGCAGCCCGCTCGTTATCGACGAACCGTATGCCCGTAAATGGTCTCGAAATAGCCATCTGCCTCGGCCTCGGTGCCCAGCGTTTTGGCTGTATCTTCCGGCACGGCCAGCACCAGTGTGCGATAGCCCTCACGGTGCGACCAGTCCCGGATCGCCGTCAGAAGCTGGGTTGTCAGCGGGCGTGGTGACCAGCAGTAAATATCGGCGCTGCGTTCCATGTACAACTGCTGCTGGCAGCAAACAAACGCGTCCTGCCCGGATGCGCTGAACCGCAGGCGATGCGTCCGTCGCTCGCGGATTTCTGGCAGGGCATCCCATGTGCGCGGCCAGAAGGTTTCCCACTGCTGCCGGGCGCTGCCCAGATGACCGATTGGCATGTGCCACCCGCGAATTTGGGCGGGGTTCGGGTCCAGATGTTCCACCGTCTTATAAAAACCCTGTCCGGTGCGCGCCGGCAGTGAGTACCGCCGGATCACCGCCAGTGGTTCCAGGCCCTGACTCTCGTAAAAACGATGCGCTTCTGGCAGAGCTACATTCACCAGCACACGTTCAAAACGACGCTGTTCGGCCCGCTCATAAGCCGCCTTGAGCAACGCCGTTTCCAGTGAGTGATCGGTAAAATCCGGGTGAAGCATGGGGGGTGTAAGGTGCAGATGCATGCCATAGGGTGCTGGCTCGGCGCCTTCATAGAGTTCAGTATAGGCGGCAATCTGACCATCCACCTCCGCAACCAGTGGCAGCGCGGCCCCACGCAGCAAATGACTCAGATGAATCGCGCCGGTTTCAACGCTCATCCAGGCGCCACCATGTAACCAGCGCTCATAGATGGTCAGCGCTTCGTAAGGCACGTCCTCCACCTGACCACGCGCATTCAGGCGCTGCCAGGTACCGATGTGCGTGCGAAAGAGCTGACTGATGGCGGCAGTGTCGTCCAACCGGGCGGGGCGAATGTGCGTATCGGGCATATCCGCTATACTATCTCCATCGCATGAACAATGCTTATGATTGTACCAGACAGCGGCTTTGAATGCTGTAACAGGAGAGACCCCGTGCCCGAGCTGAACATTCCCCTCGATTCCAGTGTCAATTTTCTCGTCAGCCTGTTAAATATACCCAGCCCCACCGGTTATACGGGCGAGGCAATGGATTATGTCGCCATCAGCTTCGCCATGCTGGAGATCCCTGGCATGGATATCACCATCTCGCCCAAAGGCGCGCTGATGATTACGCTGGAGGGTCGCAGCCGACGCGCACCTCGCGGCCTGACCGCGCACGTCGATACACTGGGTCTGATGGTACGCGAAATCAAAAGCAATGGCCGGTTAAAAACATCGCCACTGGGTGGCATTATGTGGGGTGGCATCGAAATGGAAGGGGTCACGGTGCGCACGTTCGATAACCGCCGCTACCGGGGCACGGTTGTTCCAGTCAACCCCAGTGCGCATGTCAACCGCAACATCCGCACGCAGGAACGTAACGAAGACATGATGGAAATCCGGCTGGATGAACGCACCAGCAGCGCCGCCGAAACCCGCGACCTGGGCATTGAGGTGGGCGATTTTATCTTTCTCGACCCGCGCGTCGAGGTCAGCGACAGCGGTTTTATTCGTGGGCGCTTTCTGGATGACAAGGCGGGTGTCGCCTGCATTTATGGTGCCGTACTGGCGCTGAAAGAAGCCGGTTTACAGCCTGCCCAGGATACAGCCATTCTGATCGCCAATTACGAAGAAGTGGGGCACGGTGGTGCGGCAGGCTGGCCCTATGAGCTGGAGGAACTGGTAGCCATTGACATGGGCGCGATTGGCGAGGGACAGAACTCCGATGAAATGTCAGTCAGCATTTGTGTCAAGGATGGCGGTGGCCCATATCACTTTCTGCTCACCAACAAGCTGCGCCAGTTGGCAAAAGCGCATGACTTGCCCTACAAGACCGATATTTACCTGTATTATGCATCCGATGGCACGGCCTACTGGCGTTCGGGCGGCGAGGCCCGTGTTGGCCTGATCGGACCGGGGGTAGACTGCTCCCATGCTTACGAGCGCACCCACAAGGACAGCATCAACGCGACGACCAATCTCATCATGCGCTATCTGCTGGATGAAAGTGTTTAGCCGATAATTTAGGTCTGGTCTAGAAAAGCGCGAGGAGTCAGTATCGGAATACTTTGGAAGGGGTGGAGGGTCAACAAATCGTCATCCCCAGAAACAATAGCCTGCGCTTGAGCACTTACAGCAAGTTCGAGAAATTTGTTGTCCTTTGGGTCACGGCAAGCGGTAATGGTGACATCCGTTTCTACGAGCCTGGCTGTACGTGTCAGCGCTGTGAAAAATCGTATTCGTTCCTCACGCGTAACATATTTATCAAATTTAGGCCGTTCAAGAACCTGTCGAAGTTCATCCATCGTTGCCAGTGATTGTGCTAATTGACCACCGTCAATAGCCTTGGCAAGTGCTAGCTGAGAAACTGAGCGCGGGATCAATAAGGCGCTCACGACACTGTTGGTATCAAACACGTATATCGAGTTACTCATCATCTCTCAATAACGCATCGAGGTCGTCTGGCGTAAGCCCACGCTCCTGAGCACGCTTACTAATGGCCTGCATGACATCGGTTAATGATTCGGACCGATCCTGAAAAAGATCATGCAGCACCAATTCGATCAGCCATTGTGCTTTTTGTTTGTCTTCCTGCGAAGCATTTTCGTAAATCTGCGCCAAAGAATCCGGAATACGCACCTGTATTGTGGCTACCATCGCAACGCCGCCTCTCCAACTTACGGACCGATATTGTACCATTTTCCGTGTGCAGATTTCACTTCAGCAGCGGTTCCAGACGATCCAGCGCGGTTTCCAGCAGGGCCGGTTCTACCGCATAACACAATCGCAGATACCCCTCGCCCTCCGGCCCGAAAGCGCGTCCCGGTGCCAGCCCTACATTGGCTTCGGCCAGCATCTGCTGCGCAAAGGCGAGGCTGTCCGTTACCCCTGCCACGTTGAAAAAGGCGTAAAACGCTGCCTGCGGAACCGGACACATGACACGCGGCAGATCGGCAAAGCAAGTCAGCAGCAAATCCAGTGAGGCCTTGTAGCGCGCCATCGACTGCCGGATAAAGGGTTCTCCCTCACGCAGCGCCACCACCCCGGCCAGCTGAGTCGCGGCCAGCACACAGGCACTGTTGTATTCCATCAGCATTTCAAACGTGGTGAGTAAGCCACGCGGAATCGTCAGCCAACCCAGACGCCAGCCCGTCATGGCCCAGGCTTTGGAAAAGCTGTTGACGATCAGCACACGATCCTCATCCGTGATCTTGTCGGCAAACGTCGGCGCGTAGGGCCGATCATAAATGATGCGGCTGTACACCTCGTCGGCAATCAGCCAGATGCCGCGTGCCCGGCAATAATCGAGAATGGTCTGTTGCTCCGCATCGGTGAGCATCCAGCCCGTCGGGTTGCTGGGCGAATTGATGAGCAAGGCGCGCGTCCGCGAGTCGACCGCATCAAACAGGCGATCCAGATCAAGTGTATAACGCTCATCCACGAGGGTTAGCGGCACCCGTTTCACCTGTGCACCGAGAATTTGCTGCACCGATGGCAAGTTCGGCCAGGTTGGCACATGCGTCACAATCGTATCGCCGTCCGCCACCACCACCTGCCCGGCCAGCATCAGCCCCATCATGCCCGAACCTGTCACGACAATGCGGTCCATATCGATGCGGGTGCCATACAGCCCGTTCATGTAGTCGGCAATGGCCTGCCGCAGCGCCGGCATCCCGGCATTTGGCTGGTAGAAGGTGTTGCCCTCATCCAGCACGGCTTTGGCAGCCTCGCGGATAAAGGCTGGCGTCGGTACATCCGGCTCGCCAAACCACAGCGGAATGACATCCTCCCGGCCCATCGCGCCATTGGCAACCTGCCGGATCAGGCTGGGCTGGAGCTGGGCGACACTGGGGCGCATCACGTGCTGAAACATTGCATGCCTCGTCATCTGCCTGTGCTATACTACGATTCATCACTCACCACACACTGGAAGCCAGAGTATGCTCCTTGCAATCGACATTGGCAACACGAACATCACGCTCGGGTTATGGCAAAACGAGAAATGGGCCATCCACTGGCGGGCGCGGACGGTCCGCGACAAGATGCCGGATGAGTATGCGGTGCTGTTACGCAGCTTTCTGGATGAGGCCGACCTCGGTTATCGGGCAATCAGTGGGGTTGCCATCAGCAGTGTGGTGCCTACCCTCACGCGCGCCTTCACAGAGTTGGTGCGCCGTTACATGGACATTGAACCGCTGGTGGTGGATCATCGCACGCCAATCGGAATCCGCATTGATATTGATGAGCCGCAGCAAGCTGGACCAGATCGCATCGTCAACGCCGCAGCGGTCCATAAACTCTATGGCGGCCCGGCCATTGTCATTGATTTTGGCACTGCCACCACCTTCGACGTTGTATCAGCCAATGGCGCCTACTGCGGCGGGGCGATTGCACCCGGCATCGGCATTGCGCACGACGCACTCGTCGAACATGCGGCCCGGCTGCACGCCATCGACCTGAGTCCGCCACCCAGTGCGATTGGCCGCAACACGATTCACGCCATGCAATCCGGCATCTTCTGGGGCTATGTGGCATTGGTTGAGGGACTGACTCAGCGGCTGGCAAAAGAAGTTGGTGCGGAAAAAGTGAAAATTATCGCTACCGGCGGGCTGGCCTCCCTGTTCGACCAGCACACCGACATCATCGATCTGATCGCACCGGAACTGACGCTGGATGGGTTACGTATTATCTATGAGATGAATAACCAGAAAGCGGAGAGTTAACCATGAGCAACGATTCCGCATCAGATATAAGTGAGGTCATTCGGGTTCACCGAGAACAAATATTGACATTGGCGCGGCAGCACGGTGTTTATAATGTACGTATATTTGGGTCGGTTGCCCGCGGCGAAGCCAGTGCTGAAAGTGATGTCGATTTTCTGGTCGATGGGTTGGAAAATGCGGCCTGGGGCGGCGGACGCTTACTCATGGAATTGCAGGAATTGCTAGGCAGGCGCGTTGATCTTGTCAGTGAAGGTGATTTACATCATCTTATCCGACAGAAAGTTATCGAAGAAGCGGTTCCCCTATGAGTGAGAACGGGGATAAGGTCTATCTTAGCTATATCCTAGAGTGCATCACAAATATCGAGGAATTGACTCAATCAGGGCGTACCGTGATCAATAATGATCGGCATTATCGGGCAGCATTGCTGTACTATCTACAAACAATGGCCGAAGCCACACAACGACTTTCGGATAAACATTAAAGAGGATCATCAGGCGATTGACTGGATAGGAATTAGTGGTTTTCGTAATCGACTGGTGCATGGTTATCTCGAAGTCGACATAAATATTGTTTGGAGCGTTATAGAAACCCATCTCCCTGAACTCAAAAAAGTAGTGAATCTCATATTGAACGAAATAGACGACACAAGCAGGTAGCGTGGTGAACCCCAATAAAAAGAAAAAAGCGACCGTTACAGAGTTGGCGCTGGGCGGTGGACTGCTGGTGATCTTTCTGCCCGTGGTGCTCATTGCGGTAATGGGGGCGATTGCCGGGGTGGGCCTGGGCGCGTTGTATACCCTCGTTAACGCCGAAGCCTTCTGGCCGATGCTGCTGGTCTATGGTGTCTTGCTGGCCGTTATGTTGTGGCTGGCCTACAAATTCAGTGCGCGCTTTGCCCTGCTGGTGCGGCGCTGCGTGGGCCTGCTGCGTGAACCAGCGCGTGTCCAATCAATCTCAACGACCCTGCACGACGATACCACCGATGTTTGCGTCGAACCGTATTTCCAGCCCGATTCCGCGCAGCATCACCACCAGACCTAAGCAATAAAAAAACGCCCCGTATGGACGAGGCGTTCATCTGCTCCACAGCCTGGATTCGAACCAGGAACCCATCGGTTAACAGCCGATTGCTCTGCCGTTGAGCTACTGTGGAAGGCGTTCAAAAGGATAGCAGAGGCACTTGAGGCTGTCAAGACATTTTTCGGTCAGTCTGATCACCCCACGGACCACTTTCCTCTACGCCTGTAGATACAAAACCCGGGGGTACAATCGTCCTACCGGCCACAGGGCCACCGTTTGACAGAGACTGCAATGGCGGTAACATTAGCGCGAATGGCTGGCACACAGGAGTAAGACGGATGTCCAATCCAGTCACCGTGCGCAAAGTAGACAATGCCCAGGACTTTCGGGCATTCTTTGAATTTCCCTGGCGGGTCTATCACAATGATCCGAACTGGGTTCCGCCGCTGCTATCCATGCGCCGGGAACTGCTGGACAAAAGCAAGAACCCCGCGTGGGAATACATGGAAGGGGATTATTTCGCTGCCTGGCGCGGCGACCAGATTGTCGGCACGATTGTCGCCTTTATTAACCACCGGCACAATGAGTTTCATCAGGAGCACATCGGCTGGTTTGGCGCATTCGAGGTATATGACGATCAGGAAGCGGCCACCGCGCTGCTGCGCACCGCCGCCGAATGGGTGCGCGAGCGCGGTTATGATGCCATTCGCGGGCCGCAGACCTTTACCACCCACGAAGACTGTGGCCTGCTGGTCGATGGGTTTATGCGGCCTGTGCTGCTGATGCCCTACAACCACCCGTATTATCAATCACTGGTCGAAAATGCAGGATTCACCAAAGTTGAAGACCTGTACAGCTTCCACATGAGCCGCGAGAAATCCGGCGAACTTGAGCTGGATGGTCGGCTGCGGCGCATCACCGAGTCCGCGATGCGACGCTACAAAATTACCATTCGCCAGATCGACCGGAAACGGCTCAAAGAAGAGTTTGAATTGTTCAAGGAGCTGTATAACACGGCCTGGGATAAAAACTGGGGTTTCGTGCCGATGACCCCGCGCGAACTGGATAACTTGGTCGAGAGCCTGGGGCAGTTTTTTGACCCGGACTTTGCCTTTTTTGCGGATGTCGACGGCGAGCCAGCCGGCTTTGTGCTGGGCATCCCGGACTTTAATCAGGTTCTGCAAAAAGCCAATCCGCGCCCCGGCGTACCCGAAGCGATCAGCCTGATACGGGCGCTCTACTACTGGAAAATCAACCCGGTGATCGACTGGGTACGTATCCCCCTGCTGGGTGTTAAAGAGGCCTATCGTAAAAAGGGTGTGGATGTGGCGCTCTATTTCACCATACTGGACGCCTGCCTCAACCACGACCGTATTCAGCATTCCGATGGCGGGTGGATACTGGAATCGAATCAAGCCATGGTAAGTGTGGCCAAAAACATGAACCTGGATATCTACAAAACCCATCGTTTCTACGAACAACGATTCTAGAAATCATTCGCGAAACCACAAGGACACACACAAATGGCAAAAATCCTGATCGTTGACGACGAACCGCTCACTGTCGAAATGCTGAGTACGTTCCTCAGTCTGAGCGGGCACCAGCCAATCGGTGCGCTGTCCACCAACCAGACATGGGATAAACTGGCGTACGAAGAGCCGGACGCGATTTTACTCGATATCATGCTGCCGGATGGCAATGGCCTGGAGATTTGTAAAAAACTGCGTGAGGACAGCCGCTGGGTCACCACACCGGTCATTATGATATCGGCCCATACACCGCCCATGATCGAGGAGGCCAAACAGGCTGGCGCAAACAGCTATCTCGCCAAGCCGATCAAGCTGGACTCGCTGCGCGCCACCCTGAAAGAAGTGGGGATCGACTAACCAGACAGCCGGTTGAGCAAAGCCTGGGTTGCTTCTTCCGCCGTGCTTTCTCTGGACAACACCGCGATCAAGGCATTTTGCATGGCTCTGCCTGTCAAACCGCCTTCCGCATCGGAAAGGGGCAGCACAGCATTATCCAGCACCTGCCCCAGAAAACGCATGTAAGGGCCATCTTCCCACGTGAGCAAAGCGGCTCGCTGCGATGGAATCATGTTCACAGCGCGGCTGTATGCCCCCTGCCGGTCACTGTTCATCATCCAGTTGATAAACCGGGCCGCCAATGCCTGACGATCGGTGCTGGATGTTGTCATCACCCACATCCAGCCATTCAGCTGGCCAGTGGTGGTACCGGATTCGGTCGGCACAGAGCCAAAGTCCAGCTCAACCCCGGCATTCATCAGGTTCAGAAACAGCGTCGAATTCACAATGCCGGCATCCAGCGTGCCCGCCACCAGATTACTCTGGTAGTCTTCGGCAGACGTGTAATTGATCACAGCCGAATCAACCAGCCCGGCGGCCACAGCATCCTCGTAAAATTTCAAGGTGGTAAACAGAGCATCGGCGTTAACCGCATCCGAACCTGCCTGCGGCAGTTCGCCGCCCGCGTCGACATACTGCGTCATCAGCACACTGTTGATCTGATCAGCCTGCGACACAGGCAGGGCAAACGAAACATTGTCATCCAGCATATCGTCAAAAGTGGCCGGTATGTCGGACAATTCGTCGATATGATACGCCATGTGCTCCACATGAATCATATACGGCAAGCCATATAAATCCCCATCGACACGGCCCAGCGCCAGCGCCGCCTGATAAAGATCATTGGACACCACCGACGAAATCTGCCCTTCTATCGGATAGATCAAACCCGCCTGTGCCGCCGCCATCAGGTCGCTGCGTCGCATCAGGGTCAGGTCCGGCAGCGCGCCGGGGGCAACCGGGCTGGCCGTGCGCAGTGTCGACAGAACGCCGCCCAATCCGCCTTCGAGCTTGCGCCGCAGTTGGACTTCCAGATTCCCCTGAGCAGCTTTGAACGCGCTGATCTGTTCGGACAGGACTTCATTGGCTTCGGCGTTATTGAGGGGGGCCAGCGGTTCCGGCCACCAGATCACCATCGTCGGCAGTGCCAGCGGGGTCGGTTCTGCGGTCGAAGTCGGTGTAGGGCTTGGCTCCTGAGCCACCAACACCGGGGTATCTGTGAGGATCACATTTGTGGTGGTGTCTGTCGCGCTGTTTGCGGTGCGACACGCTACCAGCAGCAATGCCAGCAGCATGAAAAATGGCAGCCAGGCTGTCGTATGTTTTTCTCTGCGTAATCTCATACCACGCACTTTCCTAACGTTTACGACGAGGCAGCATTATACACAGACCAGCAGCCATATGGCAGGTACGGAGGTTCATTCACGTAAACATCAATGAGCAGCAGGGAGCATTCTCAGTCAGGAGGCGGGTCGTTGGGTCATTGAAGCGAGGCGAAGCATTTCCTGAACATCCTGGATCTGCCAGGGTTTCTGGAACCAGTGCGCGTCGAGCGCTTCCAGGCGTTCGCGTCCGGGGGACATATAGGCAGAGGTCATCACAATCAGGCCGGGACAGCCCTGCTGCTTGATGATCTCGGCCAATCCTAACCCATCAACCACACCCGGCACCCGTACATCCAGAAGGAACAGATCAACTTTATCACCGTTCTGCTGGATATAATCAAGCGCCGCATCCGTTGTCGAAAATTGAAACAATTCGAAGTCTGGATGAATAGCCGTTAACGTCGCCTTGAGAATATCACGGAGTGGTTTGGTATCTTCGAGATGTACAATTCGTAACGTCATTACACCCATCCTCATTTTGGGCGGTTTCCGCGGTTGTGGTAAGGTGCTGTTCTGGTCGTTGATTCAGGTCAGCATGCAGGGACAATTTCGACATGGTCCCCGATAGCAGGATACATATACCTGCCTTACTCAGTCATTAACCAGACCAGAGCAGTCAGTCGATTTATATTAATCATAAGACCTGTGCCAGTCACGTCAAGCAGAACGACGTGAAATTAGCCCAAACTTTACATGAAATATATAAAGAGCGACGAAAACCGTCATTTTTCCGGGTTGAAGGATTGAATGGCTGCCATCACCCGATCCTGTTCGGCGTCGGTGAAGTTGTTGAACAAGGGTAACCGCAGCAGTTGATCGCTGATGCGCTCCGTAACCGGGCAGTCACCCTCACGCCCGCCATACTGCTTGCCCATGACCGACAGATGCAGCGGCTGGTAATGGAAAACACTCAGCACTTGCTGCGCTTTCAGATGAGCGATCAACGCTTGCCGCATCTCCAGCGTCGGCAGCAGCAGGTAAAACATGTGATACGGTTGCTGGCAGTAATCCGGCACAATCGGCAGCCGAATATTGTAGGCCGATGCCCAGGACTCCAACTCGGTGTTATAGCGCTCCCAGCTTCGCTGACGATTCTGCTGAATCGTCTCGCTGGCTTCGAGCTGGGCGTACAGGAACGCGGCCAGAATATCCGATGGCAGATAGCTGGAGCCAATATCAACCCAGGTATATTTGTCGACCTGCCCGCGGAAAAACTGGCTGCGGTTCGTCCCTTTTTCGCGGATAATCTCCGCACGCTCGATATACTGCGGGTCATTGATGATGAGCGCACCACCCTCCCCGCACGAAATATTCTTGGTTTCATGAAAGCTCTGCGTTGCCATCGCACCAAACGTGCCCAGCTTCTGACCTTTGTACTGGCCAAACAGGCCATGCGCGTTATCTTCGATCACCGTCAGGTTATGGCGCTGCGCGATATCCAGAATAACGTCCATCTCGCAGCCCACACCCGCGTAATGCACGACCACGATGGCCCGGGTTTGAGGGGTGATGAGGTCTTCAATCAGGCGTTCATCAATGTTCAGCGTATCAGGTCGAATATCCGCAAACACCGGTCGCGCCCCACGCAGCGCATAAGCGTTCACCGTAGAGACAAACGTAAATGAGGGCATGATCACTTCATCGCCCGGCTGAAGATCGAGCAGCAGCGCCGTCATTTCCAGCGCGTGCGTGCAGCTGGTGGTCAGCAGTGCTTTAGGCGCACCCAGATATTCCTGTAACATCTGATGGCATTTGCGTGTAAATGGGCCATCACCGGACGCGTGACGATTCTCGATGACCGCCTGGAAATATTCCTGTTCCTTACCCGCGAGGCTGGGGCGATTAAAAGGGATCATCGGTAGGTCGTTATCCGACATAAGAATGCCAACTCCAGAACAGTGGGATAATTAAGTAGATTGTAACTATATTTATCAATCTCACAATTACCACACGCCGATCGGTCTGCTGCCGCGGGCACTGACACGGGCGATTTTGATGGGGTTCTGCCCACGGATCGGCTACAATGGTCTGTGGCACATTTATTCTGATGAGGGCTTGATATGCGTAAGATGATCTTGCTTTTCCTGGTCCTCCTGTCTTTCAGCCCGGCTACAATCAGCCTTGCCGCACAGGACTGGTCGCAGCCGGTGTTTGGCGTGGTCGAGGCTGGTGCGCATCCAGATGCAGCGCTGCAACTGGGGGCCAAATGGGAAAGGCTGACCTTTCATTGGAATATGTTTCAGCCGGGCGGCCCGGATGACTTCAACACCGATGCCATCTCGAACGCCGCGCTCGAAAGTGCCCGTGCGGCAGGCCGTCAGGTCGTCGGTCTCATCAAGGACACACCGCCCTGGGCTTCGGATTCCGGATCAGCGGCAGGTGTGCCCAGGGGGCTTGATCTGCCCGTCGATGACCCGGCCAATTATTTCGCCCATTTTGTCAACCGGCTGGTGCCCATTACAGCCAGCAGGGCATCCATCACTGGATCATCTGGAACGAACCTGATATTCGCCCCGGCGAAGGCTCGGTCGAGTTCGAGGGCGAAGTGGAAGACTACCATCGCCTGCTGAAATCCGCTTATCTCGCCGCCAACAATGCCGACCCGAATGTGCATATCCAGATGGCTGGTTTGACGTGGTGGTATGACAGTGAACGCGGGCGCGAGCCGTATCTGCTGCGGCTGCTGCAAGTGATCAACGCAGACCCGGAATCACGCCAGCATAACGGGTACTTCGACGGCATTTCCATGCACATCTACTTCACCACGTCGACGGTCTGGTCCCTGACCGGGGCCTACCGCCATGTGTTGAGTCAATTCGGCATGGCAGGCAAGGCTATCTGGCTGAGTGAATACAACGCCAGCCCGCGCCGCGACCCGGCAGCCGCGATTGGCGCACCCTTCAATATATCGCTCGAACAGCAGGCGGATTTTGTCGTGCAGGCCAGCGCACTGGCCCTGGCCGCCGGGGTGGACCGCATGGCGGTTTACAAGCTGTACGACAATCACTTTGTGCCCGGCCAGACCGAACCCTGGGGGCTGGTGCGTGCGGATGGGTCGCTGCGCCCGGCGTTTGGCGCGTACCAGCAGGTCATGGCGACCTTCAATGGCAGGGGCAATATCCGTCGCTACAGCAACGACGCTGCCACGCTGATTACCGGCGGCACCCGGCTGGTGCTGTGGAATGACACCTTCGAGGCCGGTGAATTTCTGATTGCGGGTGGCGCGGCAGAAGTACCTGTTGCCGATGCGCTTGGCAACCAATGGGCCGTACCAACCGCCAGCGGAACAGCCGTCATCGATGCCCCACCCGCCGAGAAAATTGACATGGATTGGGTCGTGGTGGCCGGGCCAGTGCGGTTTGTCACCCTGCCCGGCAATCCACAAAGAGTTGTATTCCGCAGCGCATCGGGGGCCGAGCGCCAGCTTTACCCGTGATTGACCCACTCATCCTGCGGCAATTTCTCCCCGGCGCGAATATGAACCGCCAGCCGGTTTTCAGCCGGGGGGATCGGGCATGTCCAGGCGTCGTTATAGGCACAGTACGGGTTGTAGGCATCGTTCAGGTTAATCTGAAAGTGTTCGCCGCCCAGGTGATCCGGCTCCAGATAGCGTCCGGCGGGGTACGTCTCGGTCCCGGCTCCGGCATCGACAAATGGCAGGAAGAAGCCATAATCCGCCAGAAACAGCGTCAGTCGTACTTCCTGACCATCCACCGTAAAGGTAAACTCGCCATAGCGGATATAGTCCTGAACGCCGCCGGTTGAGGTCTGCATCTGAATTGTCTGCTGCTGGGGGAACCGCGTCACCGTGACGGATAAATCAAGCGCCGGATTCGGCTCGTAATAGCTGAGGCCGGTGAAGTGGGCCTGCTGTTCCGGTGTCAGCGGAGACTGCGGGTGATTCTTGAAGAAGTCGTCTTTCTGTTGGCGCAGCGCCAGCAGGGATTGCGTGTCCATCATCTATCCTGACCTTAAATCGTGCTTGCGAATAATGCTTTCAGATACGCCCCTTCCGTGAACGTAATCGGGTGATCGAGGGCATGAGCCGTCCGCCGGAATTCAATCAACGGGCGGCCAACTTCGCTGGATGTGTTGAGCACCATGCTGAAAAAGTCCTCGGCAGGCACACGGCTGGAACAGGAGGCCATCATGAGAACGCCCATCGGTTCCAGCACACCCAGCGCCAGCCGGGTCAGGCGGGCATAGCTGGCGAGTGCCCGTTCCACTTCCGCGGCGCTCTTGGCAAATGATGGCGGATCGACAATGACCATATCAAACGTCTGCCCCGCTGATCGCAATCGTTCCAGCCCGTCAAAGGCGTCTTCGGCCAGCAGGTGATGCTGCGCCGCCGCGACATGCGGGTCTGCCGCGTTCAGTGCAAGGTTTGCCGCTGCCGCTTCGAGGGCGGGCGCACTTATGTCCAGGCTGGTCACCGAGCGTGCCCCACCCGCTGCGGCATATACCGAGAATCCGCCGCTGTAGGCAAAGACATCCAGCACCCGCCGCCCACTGGCCAGCTTGCGCACCTGCGCCCGGTTGTCACGCTGGTCAAAAAAGAAACCGGTTTTGTGCCCGGCCAGAACATCTGCTGCGAAATACAGGCCATTTTCCTGAAAGATCACCGGCTCATCCAGCGCATCCCCGATCAGCACCTGACCATCGTGCAGCCCATATCCCGCATTGATATTGCGGCTAAGGCGAAGCACCAGACGCTCGAAGGGCTGGACGGCCTCAAGACCGCCAATCACATCGCGCAGATGCGGCAGCCACGCCGCGGTATACAGCTTCATCACCAGCGTTCCGGCATAGCGGTCAACAATCAGGCCGGGCAAGCCATCATTCTCGCCATGCACCAGCCGGTAACCATTGGTGCCTTCGGCTTCCAGCGGCTGCCGAATTTGGGCCGCAGCCCGCAGTTTATCCGTAAACCAATCGGCATTAATCGTCGCCTGCTGGCGATGCTGCAACACTTTAACGCGCATCGGCGAGTGGGGATCATACAGGCCAATCGCCAGAAAGCGCCGTTTGCTGTCGAAGATGACGGCCAGGTCGCCGGGCTGACCTTCATGGCTCTGTTTACGAATCGCCTGATCAAACACCCAGGGATGCCCGCTGCGCAGCGCTCGTTCGGCAGTTGGGGTGACATGAACAGCCAGGCGTTTGTCAGAAAGCGGTGGAAGTGAGTCGAGGTTCATGGTATCCATTCTATATAGAAGCAGAGTCCGTAGCATAGCTTACCTCATGGATGTTGGATACAATCGCCGTTTTGATCAACCAACAGGTACAGGAAACAGACGTATGGCCCCGACAGAACGAATCGCTCTCGTGACAGGCGCTGGAACGGGTATCGGCAAACACGCGACGCTGCGGCTGTGGGAAGCGGGTTTTTCGGTGGTGCTGGCGGGCCGCCGTGTCGAACCGCTGGAGGCTACCGTTCAGGAAGCTGGCATCCTCAACTCACGGGCGCTGGTTGTGCCGACCGATGTCAGCAACCCGGAAGCCGTTAATGCCCTGTTCGCTGCGACTCTGGCAAAATTTGGCCGGCTGGACGTACTATTCAACAATGCCGGGGTCGGCACACCAGCCATCCCGGTCGAAGACATTACCTACGAACAGTGGCGCACCGTGCTGGACACCTGCGTGACCGGTACGTTTCTATGTACCCAGGCGGCGGTCCGCATCATGAAGCAGCAGGACCCACGCGGCGGGCGCATCATCAACAACGGCTCGATCTCCGCCCATGCGCCGCGCCCAAATGCCGCCCCCTATACCGCCGCCAAGCATGCCATCACCGGCCTGACCAAATCGACGGCGCTGGATGGCCGCCAGTTTGACATCGCCTGCGGACAGATCGACATCGGCAACGCCGAGACACCTATGACAGCGCGCATGAAAAATGGCGTCCTGCAAGCCGACGGCACGGTCGCGCCAGAACCAACCATGAATGTTGACCACGTCGCGCGGGCGGTCGTTTACATGGCAACCCTGCCGCTGGACACCAACGTGCCTTTCATGACCATCATGGCGACACAGATGCCTTACTTGGGCCGGGGATAATGGCTCTGCTGCGTCGGAAATCGTAACCTGTGTTGGATGATGCAGCTGACCTTCGCAGGAAAAATAGCGCAGTTTGATACATAATAGATGTGCTGTGGTTCAACGTGGTCAAAACGGCTTCGTGACCACGTCCAATGGGAGATTGATTGATGATTTTTGGGTGTTGTGCGTCGATAGACAAAGCTGAATCCGTAAAACGCGCCGGATTCGATTATCTGGAAGCAACCGTTACCTCGCTGATCCCGGATGAAGATGACACCAATTTTGCCCCTGTGCTCAAACAATACCAGGACTCTCCGGTTCCGGTATCAGCCTTCAATGTGTTTCTGCCCCGCGATTTGAAAGTTGTCGGCCCAGATATTGACCAGGAGCGGTTGGAGCGATATGTCAGCCGGGCGCTGGCCCGCATTCAAGCCGTCGGGGCGACGATTGCCGTGTTCGGCAGCGGTGGATCGCGCAGTGTGCCGGAGGGCTTCTCGCGCAGCCAGGCGACCGACCAGATTGTCGAGTTTTTGCAGCTGGTGGCCGATGCCGCCGAGCAGACCAATGTCACCATTGTGATCGAACCACTCAACCGCAAAGAGTCGAATATTATCAACAGCGTGGCCGAGGGTGTGGAAATCGCCAGACGCGTGTACCGGCCCTCGATTCAGGTTCTGGCCGATTTTTATCACATGGATGAAGACGACGAACCGCTGGACGCCATTAGCGAATACAAGGAATGGCTGGCACATATCCACGTTGCTGATACCGGCAGGCTGGCCCCCGGCACCGGGTCCTATCCCTATGCGACATTTGTGGATCAATTGCGACAGGCAGACTATCAGGGCATGGTATCCGTCGAGTGCCGCTGGAACGACTTCGAAGCTGAAGCCACGTCCGCTGCGCAATACTTACGCCGCGTGTTTGGCGTCTCCGCCTGACGACTAAGAAAACAGTCCGACAAACAAAAAAGCCACCGCTTATAACAGGGTGGCTTTCACAATATCGTTGTATCGCTTGCTGCGGAGAGGGTGGGATTCGAACCCACGGTACCCGTGAGGATACACCTGTTTTCGAGACAGGCCCAATCGTCCGCTCTGGCACCTCTCCAATAGGGTTACATCATAGCGACAGCATCCCCAAATGACAAGGGAGAAACGTTACTTCTGGCCCTCGGCGCGCAGTTTGCGGAAAAAAGCGCGGATCTGCTCGGCAGCTTCATCCTCCAGCAAGCCAGGGTCCACCTCAACGACATGATTCAACGCCTCATGCTGGAGGATATTCATCACACTGCCACCAGCCCCGGCTTTGGGGTCGGGAGCCGCATAGACCAGACGCGGCAGCCGGGCCAGCACCATCGCCCCGGCGCACATGGCACAGGGTTCCAGCGTACAGTAGAGCGTGACGCCTTCCAGCCGCCAGTGGCCGATATGCTGCGCGGCCTGACGAATCGCCAGCATCTCCGCATGGGCCGTCGGGTCCTGATCGGCTTCACGCCGGTTGCGCCCCACCCCGATCACCTGATCGTCGAGCACCGCGACCGCGCCAATCGGCACATCCCCTGTTTCCAGGGCTGTTTCGGCTTCCGCCAGCGCGCGCCGCATCCAGTAATCGTCAGTGTTTGCCATGACGCGACTCATCAATATCGATCTGACGACGGGTCCGGTCACGGGCACGCTGCGCGAAATCTCCAGCGTCATCTGCTTTACGCAGCGGATCAGGCGCCCTATCGCGTTTGGGGGGGCTGGTCGGTACTCGAACCGGCGCGGCTGTCACTTTCCGTGCGATCAAATCCCACAGGATCATCAAGGCGATTAACACCAGTGCGCTGAGTAACCCAACCTGTGCCAACTGGTCCACCGGGTCGAGATAATCGGGCACAGCGAAGTAGTACACAATCCCGCCACGAAGGCCATCCATCAGCGCGAAATAGGCGGGGTCCAGCACCGTATCAGCCCGCACATACAGCCAGAACGCCAGCCCTGCTTCGCGCGCAGCAGCTGCCATCTCGCCGATCTGCTGAAAATCGCGATCATGGGTGACCAGCAGTCGACGCACATTTTTGGCTTCCGCGATGTAACCGGCACCAACAAAATCCGGGATACGATAATTGCCAACCTGTGGGGAATGGGCCAGACACAGGTTACAGCCACCCGGCACGCCCGACGAAAAGCCGCAAATGCACTGGCGCTGGTCCGGCAAATTATTGTTGGGCAGGCGTAAATCATGCGCCAGTATACGCTCACCATCGCCGCCAATCTGTCCGGCATTGCCTTCGCCTGTGGTCAGCGGCATTTCGCTGGAATAGCGACGGCCTGTCGGGTTCGGCGCGGTGATATTGAGCAGCAGCGCGATACACAGCACAAGTACCAGCGCTGCGGCCAGCATGATGAAACGGCGCAGGAATCGCATTATTGCCTGCCCAACCCGGCCACCAGCGCCAGCTAGCCGGACGTCCGCGCGATCAGATCAGCCGTCGGCACCACGGCGAGGTCGACCTCCCCGCGCACCGTCGTGGTAAAGGCGACCAACTGCTCGTTGCCGACAAAACGCGGGTGCGGGTCGATATGATAATTAGCGCCGACACGCCCCGGCATTTCCGGGTTATCCGCCAGCCGCACACGCTGCCCGGTTTCGCGGTTGAGGAAGTTCACAGTTGAGGGGCAGCCGCGATAAAATTTGGTATTGGTGTCACCCACAATGTATTTGCCACTGCTGTGATTGTGCGAGTGCCACGCGCCTTTCGGCCAGTCGAGGTCTTCAATCGCCTGCGTATGGATGTTGACGCGCCATGTGCCCTGCCCGCCTTTGATGCACCACACATGTTCGCCGTCCGCATCCCACCATTCATGGGTCACCACCGTCGGTTCATCAAACACCGGGCGCGGTGCTTCACCCCGGCGCATCAGCCACATGCGGTCTTCGATACGGAAACGCAGCCCGGTCACCTGATCCGGATGATTCTCCTGCGCAAACAGGATCAGGTCCGGGTCGGTCGGGCTGAACTGCGCATGATTGTGGTTGCGGTCGAACCGGTGCCAGAATTCGTACTCGCCGGTTTCAATGGTGATGGACCCGAACACAACCTGCAACCCAAACCCGGCGTCGACAAAAAATTCCTTGCCATCCGCCGAGCGTGTCAGGTGGGTAGCAAAGCGTTCGATATGCCGGTTGCCGATCAGCTCAGACGGAATACTGCCGACCAGTTCGACACAGTCGCCCGGTTGCGGGCCGCGCTGCCACAGCGAATCGCCCATCCCCCAGTAGATTCCCCCATCCGCCGGATCAACAAACGGCGAGGCGTGGTTGAATTGTGTTTCCGGAAAATGGCGAACGTCGCCCGTTTCAAGATCAAGCAGGCCGAGTGTACGCCCCTGACCGGCGGTGCCCGAAGGGGGAAACGCGCAGTAAAACCACAGATAACGACCATCGGCGCTCATACTGTCGTTGACAAAGTAAAAGGCTTCCTGGACCGGCGCGACTTTCTTGCTCAGGATATAGATTGTGACATCGGATTCAGGGTCGGTATGTGGGGTAAACAGATTCGATTTCAAAATATCCATTTCAATTATTCCTATCAATTAAAGGATCAGAACATAGTAAGCTGCTGCGGAGCATCCTGATTATCGTCGGCGTCATCTGATTCGGTTTCCTCGATTTCAGGTTCAGCCGGTTCTTCAGCGACCAGTTCATCAAACGTAACCGGGTCGGGTTCCAGTTCTTCGTTGTCTTCCAACAGGCTGGCCTCCGGTTCGTCTATCACCGATACCACCGGGGCGGGGTCATCTGCCTGGGGGTCCTCGGCGGGTGCGGTTTCTACCCCGGCATACGATTGTTTGATTTCTTCCGGCACAAAATCGTCGGGCATGTCCTCGGCGCGCATGGTTGCCGTCAGACGCAAGGCATGCAGGTCATCGTCCGTGAAGCCGACATCATGCAGCACTTGCACGAGGGTCGCCTCTGTGCGGGAGTCCTGCTGCTGGATAACATATTTATATTGTTCGCTCAGGCAGTCGCGCCAGTCGTCGGCAAAAATACGATCCGAGTCACTCATAACACCACCTTGTAAGATTGTTTCCACTGCGGAACATCCACTTCAAAATGGAACGCTTCCCGTAAATCGTCGGCCAGAGCCAGCGCCGCTGCTTCTTCGCCATGCACCAGGAACGTTCGTCGCGGCTTATCCCGCATCGACCCGACCCAGTCCAGCAATTCGTCGTGGTCCGCATGACCACTGAACCCGTTGATCACTTCGCAATGGGCATTATTCTGATAGGTTTCGCCGAAGATACGTACCTCCGGTTCGCCCTCCACCAGCTTGCGGCCCAGCGTATCCTGCGCCTGCCAGCCCACAATCAGCACCGTATTCTTCGGGTCTTCAACATTATTTTTCAGATGATGCAGGATGCGCCCGTTCTCGGCCATCCCGCTGGCACTAATGATAATCGCCGGTTCACGCAGGAAATTCAGCTTCTTGCTGTCTTCGACGCGCCGCGTATAGATGAGGCTGCCAAAATCAAATGGGTCGCCGCGCCCATTCCCCTGCATCATGAAATCCAGAATTTCAGCGTCATAGGCCTCCGGGTGCAGCCGGAAGATCGCGGTTGCATCAATGGCCAGCGGGCTGTCGACATAGATCGGCAGGTTGGGGATATCACCGGCGCGGGCAAGCTGATGCAGCGTATAGACAAGCTGCTGCGTACGCCCAACCGCGAAGGCCGGCACAATGACTTTGCCACCGCGCTGGTACGCCTCATTAATCACGCGTTCCAGTTCCTTGTTGGCATCCGGGTACGGCGGATGCAGCCGGTCGCCATACGTGCTTTCCATAATCAGCACATCGGCGGATTCAACGGTTTCCGGGTCGCGGATAATGGGAATGTCTTTGCGGCCCAGGTCGCCACTGAACACCAGCCGGACATCGCTGTGGCTGTCGCGGTCCTCGACATCCAGCACCACAATGGCACTGCCGAGCATATGACCGGCATCCAGCAGCGTCAGAGTCACGCCGGGCGCAATCAACCGGGGGCGGTTGTAACTCTGGGAGGTGAAGGATTGCAGGCTTTCGAGCGCATCCTGCCGCGTATAAATCGGCTCGACCGGGTCTTCGCCGCGTTTCCGGCGGCGCTTGTTGACATACTCGACGTCCCGTTCCTGAATGTGCGCGCTGTCCAGCAGCATCGTGGCGCACAGGTCGCGGGTGGCGTAGGTACAGACGATCTCGCCGCGGAAGCCACTTTTCACAAGGTTGGGGATATTGCCGGAATGATCAATGTGGGCATGGGACAGCACCATCACATTCACCTGCCGGGCATCAAAGGGCAGATGCTGGTTGCGTTCGCGTGCGTCGGCCCGCCGCCCCTGATACAGCCCGCAGTCGAGCAGGATACGCTGACCGTTGACCTCGATCATGTGCTGCGAACCGGTCACTGTCCGCGCTGCGCCATAGAATGAAATTTGCATGGGCCGTCCTCAGTGGTGAACGACACGCCTGCCGTGCATTCACCCAATTACTCTCAATAGAAACCCTATTTTCCCCGGAGCGCAGCATCTCCGCAAGCTTTAGCGCACCTTGTCCAGCACTTCCAGCAGTTCTGACCCGTAATGGGACAGACGCCAGGGACCCATGCCGGGGATGCCCTGCAAATCGTCGATGGTGCGCGGCGCGTTGCGGGCCAGCAGCCACAAAATATTCTTCGACAAAATAACGTCCGATTCGACGCCGCGCTGATTGGCGCGTTGTTTACGCCACTCGCGCAGGGCGCTGTAGCGTTCCATCACCACCGGTTCGGCCATCCGGCGCTGACGGGGCTGGCGCGGCACCTTCGCCCGCTGCCCGGACGCGATCGCTGCCAGGACTTCATCGCCATGACGACGGACAAACCCACGCGGAATACCTTTGATCTTTGCCAGCGCTGCTTTGCCGGTTGGGGCCTGACGTGCCAGTTCGGCCAGCGTGTCATTGTTCAATACCCGAAATGGCGGGGTGTCCCGCTGTTCGGCGAGGCGTTCACGCACCAGATACAATTCGCGCAGAATCGCAAGCTGCTGCCCCCGCAGTCGCTGCGCTTTGGCAATCGGCCAGTATCCATCGGGGTCGAACGACACATCCGGCAGATCGACATGCACCAGTTCGGCAAAGGCTTCGCGGGCCTCCGCCAGCCGATCCTGCGCGACCAGTTCATCATAGAGGTCATTGCGCAGCATGGGCAGGAAGTGGGTATCCATCTGGGCATAGCGCAGACTATCCGGCTCCAGAGGCCGCTTGCCCCAGTCGTCGCGCTGGTGACGTTTGTCGAGCTTGACGCCATAGCGTTGCAGCAGCGTGTTCAAGCCGATCTGCGGGTAGCCACAGATGCGCGCCGCGATCATCGTATCGAACACCGGCTCTACCAGAAAACCGAAATCACGCTTGATGCCGATTAAATCATACTCGGCGGCATGGAAGATCTTCTCGATGCGCGGGTTGGCCAGCACAGCGCCCAGCGGTTCCATATCCTGAATCTCAAATGGATCAATAATGAAGTCCCCGCTGCGGGTTGTGATCTGGAACAGGCAGACCTGTTCGCGGTAGGCATATAAACTATTGGATTCGGTATCTATTGCCAGAAAAGGTTCACTTGAAAAGTGAGGAATCAGCGCCTGCAATTCAGAGTCAGAACGGATGTAGGGCGCCGGTGGCAGAGGCGTTTGGGTCATGGAATCTACGAGATATGCTATTACGGACATATTTAACTATAAATCTGTTCAGCACATCCGGGAAGGGCCAACTCCATCGGATAACGGTCTGATTTTGGGTGATACAGCCCAATTTAATCGGCCACAACTGTATGGCCTAACCGCCGCTAATTCCCGATTTTCAGATGTGAAAATGATAAGAATCGCTTTTTGACTTCCGAAATCGTTTGTGATATATTTTACATTTGACTGGGCAATCCATTTTGACCTTAAGAAACTGAGATCAATTTATTTGTTGACCTCAAATTTTGCGTTAAACTCTCGCCCGACCCGGTTGTATCTTGAGGAGTAAATTTATGGCCTCAACAAGCGCTGCCACAACCAAAGCCGCTGATGCTCGCAGCAAAACGGCAACGAAAGCAGCCGAAAACGAAGCCAGTGTTTCCGTCAGCCTGCCGAGCAGACGCGAATTCCTGTACTATATCTGGGGAGCATCCTTCGCGCTCATCGCCGGTGAAATCACCGCCGGTGTGTTGTGGTTGTCCTACCCGCGTTTCGCCGAGGGGGAATTTGGTGGAACGTTCACCGTTGATCCGACAGACTTGCCAGAATCCGGCGGTGCGCCGATCAGCAAGCCAGAAGGCCGGTTCTGGTTGTCGCGCCCGGTCATGGACGGGCAGGAAACATTTGTGGCACTCTACGCCGTCTGCACACACCTCGGTTGCCTGCCGAAATGGGTGGATGTTGCACATCGGTTCGAATGCCCCTGTCACGGTTCGAAATATGAGCTGAGCGGCCTGTATATCGAAGGCCCTGCCCCTCGCAGTCTGGATCGTTTCGCGACGACCATTATTTTCACCGACGGCACCACAGCTCAATCCAATGCGAGCGGTGACCCAATTCCGCTTAACGGCAAGACCATTCAGAGCATTCAGGTAGACACGGGTTCGCGCATCATGCGCGCGGGCAAGGTCTAGGGCCGCCGTTTGTAACCGAATGATTCGGGGAGAAGAAAATTAATGTCCGTACTTCCGTTTCCAACTTTTCTCGACGACGTGAAGGAAAAGGGCCTCAAAAAAGCCCTTTACGAAGGCGCGGACGAGGTTGTGGAACGTCTGACCGCAGGGTTGAACATTCAGGATGTGCGCGAGGCGCTGCGGGGTGAAAGCCCAAGCCGCCGCCCCAACCCGCGCCTGACCCCCCACGCAGACGGTTTCTGGCTCCACATGCGTCCCAGCTACTTCAATGTCGATATGACCGGCATTTACCCCACATTCCGGTTGGGGTGGCTGTCGACCTACTTTGTCTTTTTCGAGACCATCACCGGCATCATCCTGATGTTCTGGTACACACCTTCACCAGAAATCGCCTATGGCAACATGCTCAGCATGCTGAACAATGTGCCATTCGGGCAGTTTGTGCGCGACCTGCACCGGTTGGGCGCAGAGGCGATGGTGCTGATTGTCTTCCTCCATATGCTGCGAACGTTTTATACCGGCAGCTATAAGAAGCCCAGACAGTTCACCTGGTTTACAGGTGTCGTGCTGCTCATCGTTACCGGCTTCCTCAGCTTCACCGGCTACCTGCTGCCATGGGACCAGTTGGCGTTATGGGCGGTAACCATCGGCGCGAGTATGGCCGAAGCAAGCCCGCTGATTGGTGAACAGGCCAACATGATTATGCGTGGTGGTCCGGAGATGGGTGCCAACGGTCTGTTGCGCTTCTATATGGCGCATGTGCTGCTGCTGCCTGTGCTGCTGTTCGTGTTCACGGGCGTCCACTATTACAAAGTCATCATTCACGGCCACAGCCTGCCGCCTCGTACTGAAAACATCGGTGAAGACACGGCCAAACGTGTGCCGCTGGACAAACGTGCCTATTTCATCCCGGACGTGCTGACCAGCGAAGTGATGTGGTTTGCGGTCACGACCTTTATCATGATCGTGCTGTGCGTCTGGTTCTATCATGCGCCGCTGGAAAGCCACGCCGATCCGCAGGTCACACCGCTGGGTACGACGGCCCCCTGGTACTTCCTCTGGATTCAGGGTGCGCTCAAGCTGGGTGACAAGACCTTCTGGGGTGTTATCTTCCCCACGATCCTGCTCGGCTTCCTGATGGTCGTCCCGTATATCGACCTGACCCCAAGCCGTCGCTTTGCAGATCGCCGGCTCGCGTTGTCGATTTCGTTTGTGATGCTTTCGCTGACGGTCGTCACGAGCTATATGGGTCTGCCAGAATTTGGTGTTGCAACCGCGCCCGATCAGGAAATCCTGAATGAGCTGACGTTCGAGCCTGCCCATAATCACATGGGTTTGCTGCGGCCTGTCCCATTCGATCAACTGGTAGTCGGGGCATATTCCACGCGTGAGTTCGCCGCCGAAGAAGGTGAAGGCGACGCAGCTGTCAACGCCTTTAACGAGGAGCTGACGCAAACCGGTGAAATGGATCATCTGATCACGCACCTGCAAGCGGCTCATCTCGATGTTCAGGCGCTCAACTTCTCCACAGTGCCGGATGATGCGCCCGAACTGCGCCATGTGATGGAAGAGTTCACGCATAAGCTGGCTGCATCGACCGATGAGATGATCGATCCCTGGGGCACCGTGGTCATCACTCAGAACCAGAACAACCTGAAGCGCATTGACATTACCATCCACTGGCAGAACGTGCTGGTCGAAAACGGTGATATCGTGCGCGGTGAAGACGGTCAGCCGCTGCCACAGGTCGACGAAAATGGCGAACCAGTCACGACGACCAGCAGCAAACACATCTTTATCAACGAAGACTCTGCATACTTCGACTAACGGGACGGGGATAGAAATTGAACCTGCAACGATTGCTTATCGACAGAATTGAGAACCGCGTCCTCGTTGGAATCACCATGTTTCTGGCGTCTATGGTTCTCATCGGCTGGGTTGCTATCAACGAACCTGGCCGAATGGAAGCTTTTTCGGAGCAGCACTTGGCGCGATCTGTAGAAAAAGGCGCTGAACTGTTCGCTAATAACTGCGCGGAATGTCACGGCCCGCAAGGACTGGGGTCGGGACGTGCTCCTGCGCTGAATAACCCACATCTGTTTGGCATCGACTTCTTCGCCGGCATTGATGCGGACATCGCCTCACTGGAAGCGGCACAGCAGAATATCACGCATATTCAGGCGGTGCTCAGCGGTGAAGCCGAAGCGGGCGACGACGAAGATACCGACGATCTGGAAGCCCTGCTTGTCACCTACACCGAAGAATATGGCGAAGACCCGCTGGTGGCTATCGACGAAATGATCGCCGCCAAAGAAACCGAGCGCCAGTCACTGCAAAGCCAGTTGCAAGCCGCTATCGACCGGGGCTATGATCCTGAAGATCCCAGCCGCCTGTCGCAGCTTGACTGGGGCGGTACGCTGGACGCCTTCGTGCTGACCACCCTGGTATCGGGACGGCCTGTCAGCAAGAGCTACTGGCCGGAACCCATGCCTGCCTGGTCACAGACGGCGGGCGGTCCGCTGCGTCAGGACCAACTGCAAGACCTGACCAACTACGTCATGAACTGGGGTGCAGAACGCACCTGGACCATTGAAGATCTGCTCGCGGTTCAGCAGTTTGCCAAAGTTCCGGCTGAAGGTGGGGCCTCTGATGTCGAGAGCGTCGCGCCGGAAGTCTCCGGTATTCAGGCTGCCGAAGTACCGGATCAGCGCCAGACCATCGACGATACGGTCGCTGCGGTGGTCGAAGAACTGGACGGCCTGACGGGTGACCCGAACAATGGCCAGACACTCTACACCGGCTCGCTGGCGTGTTCATCCTGCCACAACAACGCGTCGATTGCGCCGCCAACCGATGGCACCTATACCCGTGTCACCGAAACCCGGCTGCAAGACCCGGCGCTGGCGGACTACACCGAACGGCATTACCTGGTCGAGAGCATTTTGGTGCCAAATGCCTACATTTCGCCCGGCTACCCGGCCAACGCGATGCCGCAGGACTTCGGCACACGGCTCGATGCTCAATCATTGGCCGACATCATCGCCTACCTGGAAAGCCAGGACGGGCCAGACCCGCTGGCAAATTAATGGGCGTTCGTTGACACAATCAGAAGCCTCTGGCAAATCTGCTGGAGGCTTTTGTGTTGATTTCGTCAAGATGCGCTAGAATCAAACTATGAACGCTGCAATGCTGCAAAAAAGGAGAACAGGATGCAAAATCTGAAACACTTGCTGATGGCTGGCCTGCTCGCGTCTCTGCTTCTGGCGGCTCCCATAGGGTTAATGGCACAGGAAGAAGAACCTGCTGCCGCAGAAATGCAATCCGCAGCACCGGGAATCAGCACGCTTATTTTTCTGCTCGGTGCCGGGGCCATTATTGTCGTCGGCGGGGCCATGATGGCACGCGATAATTTCCAGTCGGAAACAGACGAGACAGTATCCTCGTAAACTCAAACTGCATACGAAGAAGCACCATAGCCCATTGCACGCACCATCTGTAGACCGGCAAAAAGGTGCTCCTGTTTTTGAGCATATGGCCATTCCCATGAAATAATCTGGAAACCACATTTCATTCCAGATTAAGCCGATTATCTTCCAACTTCCCGTTTGCCTCCTGCAAAATCGAAAAAGTGCCTACAGTCGATGGAAGCGTTACCTGAGTAACGCCTTAATCGTCTGTGCTTCTGCCCTATTTCAGGGTAAAATCACACATAAACAGGTGTCAGTGGTCGTGGCGGGTCGATTGGTGGTTTACAAGATTTGTGTCCTGTTTGCCGGGTGATGGTTGTCACTGGCATGCAAGACCAAAATCGTCTTCAATAGTGGCACAGATGGGCACTTCCGACCATACAGACAAAACATCCGTGTAAACAAGTGTGATCAACCGGCCTTTGCCGGGAGGAGATTAAAACACATGGCGCAAGCTACCTGGGAAAAATCGTCCACGGCAGCGGAGCAACTTCGGCGAGGCACGCGCAGTGCCGATCGGATGAAGTTTATCGTCGGCGGCGTGCTGATTCTGGCGGCTGTGGCCTATTTAATCATCTCTGGTACCGCCACGGGCGCACGCTATTTCATTACCATTGATGAAGTTGTCGATAACCCGGAATACGTCGGCCAACCGGTACGCATCTCCGGTGTGGTCCTGGGCGAATCAATTGTCTATGACGCCGAAACGCTGCGGATCGAATTTACGGTTGCCAACCTCCCAGCCGAGTTTGACAATCTGGCAGAGGCGCTGCACATCGCGGCTGAAGATGAAGGCAGCACACGCCTCGCTATCGTGGTCGAAAATCAGGTCAAGCCCGACCTGCTCCAGCACGAAGCCCAGGCTATTCTCGAAGGCGAACTTGGCGAAGATGGCGTCTTCTATGCCAGCAGCCTGCTGCTCAAGTGCCCCAGCCGCTATGAAGAAGCGGGACCCGATCAATCAATAGCCAATCCGGAAGTCTGACCGATCATGCTGGCAGAAGTTGGATTTATCGCTCTGTTTCTGGCCTTTGTGGCCGCGATCTATGCGGTTGTTGCAGCGGTCTATGGTGGACGCAAGCACAACGACAACTGGGTGCACAGCGCGCGCAATGCCGCCCTGCTGACCCTGCCGCTGCTGCTGCTGTCGAGTGGTTCGCTGCTGATCGCCCTCATCAACCAGCAGTACCAGATAAGCTATGTCTGGTCCGTGACCAACCCCAACACGCCGGTTTTCTACCGGATCACGGCGCTGTGGGGATCACAGGAAGGTTCCATCTTGTTCTGGTCGCTGCTGATGAGCCTGTTCAGCGTGGGGGCGCTGGTGCTCAACTGGCGGCCACAGCGCCGGTTGATGCCCTGGGTGATCGCCTACACAATGGCAACCCTCGCCTTCTTTATCGGCCTGTCGCTGTTTCTGGAAAACCCCTTCGAACGGTACTGGATCGTCGGCAACAATGAAGTGGTGCAAACCGCGCTGATCCCGGCCAATGCGGTGGCTCCGGCAGCGACACGACTGGCGCAAACCGCCAACGGCCTCAACCCGCTGCTGCGTCACTTCGGCATGATTATTCATCCGCCGATGCTCTATCTGGGTTTCGTCGGCTTTGTCATTCCCTTCGCCTTTGCGATGGCGGCGCTGGCATCGGGCGACCTGTCGACCAACTGGATCAAGGCGACCCGCCGCTGGGCGCTGGTGGCCTGGCTATTCCTCAGTCTGGGGCTGATCCTCGGTGGTCGCTGGGCCTATGATGTGCTTGGCTGGGGTGGCTACTGGGGCTGGGACCCGGTCGAAAATGCGGCGTTTCTGCCCTGGCTGATCGGTACAGCCTTCCTGCACAGCGTGATGATCCAGGAAAAACGCGGGATGCTGAAGCTGTGGAATATGTTCCTGGTGATCGGCACATTTTCGGCGGTGATCTTCGGCACGTTTGCTACCCGCAGCGGCCTGATCGAAAGCGTGCACAGTTTCGCCCGCAGCCAGATCGGTTTCCCGATGTTCGCTTTCTGGGGCATCATCACCCTCATTTCGGTGGCGATGCTGCTATGGCGCAGAAACCGGGGTGAACTGCAAGATGATCATCAATTCGCCAATCTGCTCAGCCGCGAGTCGCTGTTTGTCGTCAACAACGTCATTTTTATCGCGCTGTTTCTCGCCATTTTCTGGGGCAGCTTCGGCGCGCCGATTATCTCCGAACTGTTCCTCGATGTGAATATCACCCTGGGGACGGATTATTTCATGCGGGTGACCCCACCACTGTTTGCCGCGCTGTACCTGTTAATGGGGATTGCGCCGCTATCCGCCTGGGGCACAACATCACTGCGCCGTCTGGGGCGGTCGCTGATCGTGCCGCTGGTGCTCACGCTGCTGTCGCTGATCGTGTTCGTCGTCGGTGGCATGTCTGACCCCGGCGCCATGTTTGCCTATGGGCTGGTGAACCTGGCCGGGTTTGTGGCGCTGCACGAAATCTGGCGCGGCGCATCGGCCCGGGTGCGCACCCTCAACGAAAGCTGGCCGCGTGCGGTGGTCGCTCTGTTTGGCCGCAACCGGCGGCGTTATGGCGGTTATATCGTTCATCTGGGCATCACGATTATCGGCATTGGCGTCATCGGCAGTACGCTGTTCCAGCAGGAAACGCAGCGGACGATTGGCCTGGGCGAAACCCTGACCATCGACAATTATCAACTGCGCTACGACGACTTTACCGAAGCCGTCGCCACCGATGGCCGCCTGATGCAGATCGCTGACGTATCCGTACTGCGCAACGGCCAGCAGGTCGCCCAGCTGCGCCCGCGCATCGATGTCTACCCACAGCAGCCCATGACCATTGCCGGGGCGCACAGCACGCTCGAAAACGACTTCTACGTCCTGCTGGTTGGCTGGGAGGAAGTCAGCCACAGCACCGCGACGTTTAAGGTATTTATCAACCCGCTGGTGAACCTGGTCTGGTGGGGTGGCCTGGTGCTGATCCTCGGCACATTTATCGCCGCCTGGCCGACCGAACCGGCTGTGTTGCGGGTAGAGGAACGCATGAAGAATCGCCGGATGAGGGCATCCGCATGATCAACATAGCGATTGGAAAGGGCACTCGACGCTCGATTGCCGCGCTTCTGTTCAACCTGCTCATCCTGACGCTTGTTCTGCCCATGCAGGCACAGGAAACCACCATTACCGATGATCAGGTCAACGCCGTGGCCGAGCAATTATACTGCCCGGTGTGCGAGAATATTCCGCTGGATGTCTGCCCGACACTGGCGTGCCAGGAATGGCGCGAGGAAATTCGGACTCAGCTTGCCAGCGGCATGAACGAACAGGCCGTCATCAACGATTTTGTTCAGCGCTACGGCGAACGTGTCGTCGGCACCCCGCAGGACCCGATGCTGCGTGCCCTGTCGCTGGTTACGCCCTGGGTGCTGGGGTTGATCGCCGTACTGGCTGCCGGGTATGTGCTGCTGCGCTGGCGCACCGGCCCAACCAACACCGCCGCATCGACTGCGCCCCAGTCATCTGCCAAAGACGATGACTATTATCGCAGCCGTATCGAAGCTGATCTGACCGCACGCCGTTAACGGTTATTCAGGTAAAAAACATGACCGACGCGAATATCCCATTACTGAATGAAGAACAACCGGTGCCACGCCGGGGCGGCTTGGGCCCTGGCTCCATCGTGCTGCTGGTTGGCATTCTGGCGGTGGTCGCTGTATTTGGCTGGGCGCTGGTGCAGCGCAACCAGACGCAACCTACCGCCGGGCCTGCGCCTGACTTTGAATTAACCACCTATGATGGGCAGGATATTCGCCTGTCGGACCTGCGCGGCAAAGTGGTGGTGGTCAATTTCTGGGCGAGCTGGTGCGGCCCGTGCCGCCTCGAAGCGCCTGATTTGCAACGCATCCACGAACGCTATCAGGGTCAGGGGGTGGAAGTCATCGGCGTGGCCTATACCGACACCGACACCAATGCCCTGGCATTCATGGACGAATTTGGCATGACGTACGCCAATGGACCAGACCGGGGCACAATCATTTCGGACCGCTACAACATCCAGGGCGTGCCGGAAACCTTCGTCGTGGATCAGGACGGCAACATCGCCAAGTTTATCTTTGCGCCCACCAACGAAGCCGACCTGAGCGCGATTATTGACGACCTTCTGGGAGTGTAACCCATGAGTATTGCCGGGCTGGTCACATTTTTAATCCTGATTGCGCTCACGTCGCTGTTCATCGCTATGCCGCTGCTGCGTAAAGGCAGCGCTGATACGGGCGATACCCTGCATATCCAGATGCAGAAAGAACGCCTGCTGGTCTATTACGAGCGCGTGCTGACCAATGTGCGCGATCTGGATGAAGATCACGCCACCGGCAAGATGCCCGACGCCGATTATGCCGCCGAACGCGAAGACTGGATGCTGCGCGGTGTGCAGGTGCTGCGGACGCTCGACGCGCTGGAAGATCACAGCGTGATCCCGGATGCCATGCAGACTGACGAAGCCAGCGTGGACGAAGCGATTGATGACGCGATCGAAGCCGCAATCGCTGCCCGGCGCAAGGCCGCGAAATCTGCGCAATAAATGCAAACCCGTCATATCGGCGCGAATCCAGCCATACTCCGTTCAGCGCCTCACCCGAAGGACACCGGCATGTCATCTGTTTCACTGCGTTTAGCGCCCCTTATCGCCGCCTTTTTGCTGGCAGCCTGCACCGGGCTTGGTGGCGAACCAGAAATTGCCGCGACGATTCCCCCGCGCACCGTTGCGCCAACCCAGGTCAGCGCGCCGCTTCAGCCGCCAGACCTGAACGCCGGGTCGTTGATCTTTGCCGAGAACTGTACGCGGTGTCATGGGGCAAGCGGTGCCGGCGATGGCGAACTGGTGCTGGCTGGCCAGGTTGGTGATCCGGGGAACTTCACCCAGCCGATTACCGCCCGTGCGCAGTCGCCACAGGACTGGTTCGATACCATCACCAATGGCCGTCTCGAACAATTGATGCCGCCCTGGGGCGATTCGCTGAGCGCGCAGCAGCGCTGGGATGTCGCGTTATACACCTACACCATGCACTACACCGCCGATCAGATCGCAGCGGGCGAAACAATCTGGGCTGCCAACTGCGATGAGAACTGCGACGCCCTGCCGGACATCGGGGCTATCACCGATCTGCAAGCGATGGCATCGGCGAGCGATGTCGAACTGCGCGAAGCCCTGCCAGAATCGATTACGGAAGATGAGGATGCCTGGGCGGTCGTTGCCTATCTGCGCACGCGGACAGTGCAAAATGCGGATGTCATCGGCCAGCCTCCCCCCCAACCCCAGGCAGCAGCGCAGGTGACAGCGCCACCCAACGTGCCAGCCACCGGCACACCCGAAACGGTCGCTCAGGCGGAAACCGGCGTGATCAGCGGCCAGATCACCAATGGGACCGACGGAGTCAACACTGGCGAAGGCATCACCGTGCGCCTGTTCCGCTGGGACAGCAGCTTTGCGCCGATGGAACCCATGCCAACCACAACCGATGCTGATGGGCATTATCAGTTCGAGAATATCGAGATCGACCCAACCTTCTCCTACGCCGTTGCCGTCGATTATCAGAACAGCCGCTTTATCAGCGATTTTGTACGCGGCACCAGCAACCCACTGGAACTGCCCGTCACTATTTATGAACCGACGGAAGACCCCGGCGTCATCACCATCAGCGGCATTGTCAACCAGCTAACGGCGGTCGGCAATGGCGTGCAGGTGGTGCAGGTCCTCAACTTCCAGAACACATCGGACCGCTTTTACAGCACCAGCGATGAAGTGCTCGAAGGCCAGTTCGCGTCGGTGGTGATCAGCCTGCCACCAGGGTCAACGGTGATTGGATTCCCCAACGATCAGGAACGGTTCGTCGTGTCGGAAGACCAGACCACCGTTGTCGATACCCTGCCCGTGCTGCCCGGCCAGGATCATCTGATTCAGTTGGTCTATCTGGTGCCCTATGAAGGCGACGCTATTATCGAGCAACCGCTGAATTATGCACTGGATGGTCAGGTGCGGCTGCTGCTGCGCCCGGACACACTCAGCGTGGTCAGCGACTCGTTTCAGGAAATTGGGCCGCAGACGGTCGGTGAAAACACGTTCAAGGGTTACGGCGGCAACCTGCAACTGGGCGCCGATGAAGCGCTGAGCTTCGAACTGCGCGGTGCCCCGGCCCCCGAAGCGGCTCAGATCGAGCAGCCCGGCACGATTACATCCAACAATCTGCTGGCAGTCGGCGGGCTGGCACTCATCGTGATCGGTCTGGTCATGGCCGGGTTGTACTTCTTCTACCGGCGCGGTAAATCATCGCCGGACAGCGCATCCGATGAACGGCTGATTGATGGGCTGATTCAGCAGATTGCCGAGCTGGATGAAGCCCACGAACAGGGGCAGATCAACCACGATGTGTACCGGCGCCAGCGCCAGCGCCTGAAAGATCGACTGTCGGAACTGATGGGCGAGTCTGATGAGTGACGCGCAGGCACTGATCGAAACGCGGGCCCTCATCAAAGCATACGATATGCTGGTCGTGCTGCGAAAGCTCGATCTGCGTATCGAACGCGGCGAATTTGTCGCCCTGCTCGGCCCCAATGGCAGCGGCAAATCCACCTTGCTGCGGCTGCTGTGCGGCCTGACCCGCCCCACCAGCGGCACCATCCTGATCGGCGGGTGGGAACTACCCGGCGAGGCCGCCGCCGTACGCGCCCAGATCGGCATGGTCAGCCACAAGTCGCTGCTCTACGAAAACCTGACCGCCCGCGAAAACCTGCGCTTTTTTGCCCGGCTGTATCATCTGCCAGCCCGCAGCGTCGATACCCACATTGATGATCTGCTGAAACAGGTGGGGCTTTATCGCCGTGCGGACAGCCTGGTGCGCACCTTTTCCCGCGGGATGCAGCAGCGTCTGAGCATCGCCCGCGCCCTGCTGCACGAACCGGACGTGCTGTTGTTCGACGAGCCATACACCGGGCTGGACCAGGACGCCGCGCGCACGCTGGATGATCTGCTGCTGCAAGCCCACGCCGACGGCCATACCATTATCATGACGACGCATGAGCTGGAACGGGCGGCCCGCCTCGCTGGTCGCGTGCTGATACTGAACCGGGGTGCGGTGGGTTATGACGCCCCCGCCCATAACCTGACCACCGACCAGCTTGCGATTCATTACGCGGACCTCACCGGGATGACAGCAAGCGCATGAACACCCCTTTCTGGCAAAGCGTACTCGCGATCACCCGCAAGGACCTGCGCGCCGAACTGCGCAGCCGCGAACTGGTCAACTCGATGGGGTTATTTGCGCTGCTCAGCGTGCTGATTTTCAGCTTCGCGCTGGAACTCGACCGCGTTGCCCGGCAGGAAGCCATCAGCGGCGTACTGTGGGTGACGGTTGTCTTTGCCAGCGTGCTCGGCCTCAACCGCAGCATGGCGATGGAGCGCGAACAGGGCAGCCTCGATGCGCTGCTGCTGGCCCCAATCAGCCGGGGGGCGATTTTCTGTGGCAAGCTGCTGGCAAACTTTCTGTTTACGCTGGTAGTCGGGCTGCTGCTGCTGCCACTCATGACCGTGCTGTATAACATGCCGCTGCTGCAACCCTGGATTCTGGTCGTGCTGCTGCTGGGGACGGCAGGCTTCTCCACGATTGGCACGCTGCTGGCCGCGATGACGGTTCAGACCCGTGCCCGCGAATCGCTGCTGCCGATTGTCATGCTGCCGGTGGCGCTGCCGGTCCTGCTGTCTGTCGTCCGGGCATCCACCGCCATTCTCAATGCCGCCCCTATCGACGACTGGATCGCATGGCCGCAGATTCTGCTGGTCGTCGACGTCATCTACCTGACGCTGTGTTTCCTGCTGTTCGAGTATGCGATTGAGGGGTAATAATGGTCAGCGACCAGCCATTCAGCCCACAGCGACAAAAGCGATACGTTGTTTACGAATAGGCTCAATGGCTAAAAAGCTTGAGTCTGTTGGTAATTTTCTGTAGATATGCTAAGATTTTTGGAGATTTCTCCAGAAGCGAGACAGAGAATATGAGTGCTGTTCAAAACGTAACCACAACACCATCGGATTCATCGCGTTCGGGCATCGGGGCGTGGCCGCCGCTGCTGCGCATCCTGACCGTGGCCTCCATCATCGGGGTGCTGCTGGCGCTGTATATGGGGCTGGTCTATGCCGGCACCGATATCGACCAGGGCGACGTCCAACGGATTTTCTACATCCACATGCCGGCATTCTTCGGCGCATTTGTGGCCTTCGGGGCGACAGTCGTGGGCGGCATCCAATACCTGCGCACGCGCAAAACGCGCTGGGATACGCTCGCGCTGGCGGGGGCCGAAGTCGGACTGGCCTTTTCGCTGGTGAACGTCGTCACCGGGGCGATCTGGGCGCGTCCGATCTGGAACACGTGGTGGACCTGGGACCCGCGCCTGACCTCGGCAGCGATCATGTGCCTGACGTATGCCGCTTACCTGATGCTGCGTAACGGCATCGAAAACCCGGATCAGCGCCGCCGGTTCGCTTCTGTGTATGGCATCCTCGCCATCGTCACCGTCATCATTACACTGGTGATCATCCGCATCCGCCCGGATACCATTCACCCGGCAGTCATCGGCCCCAGCCCACAGAACGCGGAAGGGACCTTTGAACTGGAAGCCACCCGCGGCGTTGGCATGGCGCTGGCGGCGAATTTCCCGGTGTGGGCGCTGCTGGTCCCCATCACGATGATGTGGCACCGCATCCGCCTGCAAAACCGCGTCGAACAGGTCGAGGCGCTCAAGGCCGAAGCCCTGAACCGGTAATTTCAGGGATACCGCGTTTCGTCCGAGCGTAGCGCGCTACGCCCCTACACGTCTGCAAATGGGGTGTTAGTGTAAGTAGGGACACAGCGCGCTGCGTCCGTTACGCATAGATTTGACATCGCGCCATTGCTTCTTTGCAATCTTTGCCTGTAATCATTCATTTTCAGGAGTACATCTCATGCCCGATACCGGTGCTTATCTGCTGCTCGGACTGGCCGTCACAGCTATATTGCTGGGGTTCTTCGTCATCAGCCTGTACGTGCGCCATCGCAATCTGTCCCGTGACATGGAACTGATCCGCCAGCTAGCCGCAGACGATCAGTAAATTACGTTTGACGCAGGTTGGCGCAAAGTCGCTTCGTGGCTATACTGGCGCTATGCGACGATTCCTGGCCCTGTTAACCCTGATTTTGCTGGCCGCCTGCCAGCCCGACCCGGTAGCCGTTCAGCAAGCCCCGACGGTCATCCCCTTCCCGACGATGACACCCGGCAGGACGCTGCGCGGTGAACTGCCGACGGTGGTTGCCCTGTCGCTCGACGGATCCAACCTCGCGAACCCGGCGACTGCTGTCGCACTGGCGAATCAGCCGACCGCGACGCCCAATTATGCCGTTTGCCCACCTGCTGCCAGCCCGGTGATCGCTGCCTTACCCGCCACCGGACGCGAAATCACAGACGAAATCGCACGGTTTTTGTCCGCCGGGGGGTCGCCCGCCGCGCTGGAAACCGCCCTGCGCGACGAATGGGGTTTGCTCGACGACACGGGAACAATCCGCAGCGATATGGACCTGACCGGTGAGGGCACACCTGACGTCATCCTCACCTATAGGGTGCCCGGCGAAGGTGGCTCGCTGCTGGTGCTGGGCTGCGCTGCCGGGCGCTATATCACACTCTATCAGGTGGACACCCCCACTACGCCGCAAATCATCCACAGCGGCGAACTGAACGCCAATGGCACCCCGGAAATTCTGTTCAGCAGCGAAGAATGTGGCGGCGAAGACGAATGTCAGTTCCGCACGCAGCTGGTGACATGGCAGCCTACGGATGGCCGGTTCACCAGCCTGCTCAACGGGGCGATTCTCAGCCAGAATTTGCCGGAAATCGGTGACTTCGACGAAGACCGCGTGATCGAGATCATCATCCGCATGACGAGTACGGGTACCCCTTCAACCGGTCCGCTGCGCACCGGCGTTACCATCTACGACTGGAATGGCACCAATTATGCCCGTTCGATTACCCAGCTTGACCCACCCCGCTTCATGATTCAGGTGGTGCGGCAGGCCGACAGTGATCTGGCACGCGGGAATACGCAGGCCGCGATCGCCACCTATGAACTGGCCCTGCGCGATGATTCGCTGGGCAACTGGTTCAACGATGATCAGACGGTGCTGCGCAGCTACGTGCTGTACCGGTTGTTGACGGCGTATGCCTTTACCGAACATGAAGACCTGCTGCCTGCGTTCCAGTCCATTCAGCAGAATTATCCCGATCCACTGAACGCGCCCATCTATGCGCAAATGAGCAACACCTTCTGGAACGCCCTGCAAGTCACCGGCAACCTGCGCAGCGCCTGTATCGAAGTACAGAATCTCGTCAACACCCAGCCGAGCGCCATCAACCTGCTCACCCGCTATGGTGGCAGCGGTCCCATGTACACCGCCGAGTCGCTGTGCCCGTTCTAGGGGCAGCGTCAGGCAGGCTAAGCGGACGTCAAACAGCAGCATATTCCCTCAACAGGCAGGTTGCATGGTCTATTCTGGAGCCGTACAATACAAGCCAGAAACTCTCATGGATAAAGGAACCTCATGTCTGACCTTTTGACATATTTCCAGAACGAGCGACAGGCCATGATTGACCTGCTGACAACCCTCGTTCATTACGAAACCCCAACCCGTGATAAAGAGCGTGTTGACCTCCTGGGCGCATTTATGGAGCAGCAGTTCCAGACACTCGGCGCATCCTCCATTACGCGCATCCCGCGTCAGGAAGTCGGCGATATGCTACTGGCAAAGTGGCATGAGAATGCACCCGGCCTGCCGATTATGTTTCTGGTGCATATTGATACGGTGTGGCCGGTCGGCACCCTGGCCCAACGTCCTGTCACGATTGACGACGATGGACGTCTGCTGGGCCCCGGCGCGGTCGATATGAAGGGCGGCATCGCCATTGTGCTGACCGTCCTGCGCGGTTTGCAGGAACGCGGCGAAATGCCGGAGCGTCCGATCTGGGTACTGATGACCACCGATGAAGAAGTGGGCAGCATCTACTCTGAAGAAACCATCATCAACACGGCGAAACAGTGCGGTCTGGTGCTGGTAATGGAACCGGCCACCCCCGAAGAAGCGCTCAAGACCCAGCGTAAAGGCATCGCCACTTATGAAATTGAGGTGGAAGGGCGCGCATCGCACGCCGGGAACGCCCCGGAACAGGGCATTAATGCCATTGTCGAACTGGCGCAGCAGGTCATGGAACTGAACAGCATGAACGACCTGAAGAACGGCACCTCCGTGTCGGTCACAGTCGTCAAGGGCGGCATCACCATGAACGTTATACCGCCCCATGCAGAGGCGACGGTCGATGTGCGAATGCTGACAGCACGTGCCTTTGAGGAAGTAAACGAAAAAATTCTGGCGCTGACGCCATTTGTGCCGGGTGCCAAGGTCAACGTCAAACGGCATCACATGCGTGGGCCGATGGAACGCAACCAGCAGATGATCGACGCGTTCGAACAGGCCAAAGCTATCGGCGCGAAGTATGGCGTCACGATCCGCGAGGCACTCAGCGGCGGCGCATCCGATGGCAACTTCACCGCCTTTGAGGGCATCACCACACTGGACGGACTTGGTCCGCAGGGCGATGGACTGCATGCCGAGCATGAACATGTCATCATCAACAGCCTGCCGCGCCGGGCTACGCTCCTCGCCGGGATGCTGCGCGACTGGCAGTTTGACTGATCGCCAATGCGGCGCGCGTTGATCCTCGGCCTGACCGGGCTGTTAATTTTTGTGATCGTATTGGATTTCCAAAGCACAACGGAAACACCGCGCGCGGTTCCGCTGTATATCACGGTTACATCCGGCCCACGCGCCACCGACGTGCCGAGCATCACACCAGTGCCCCCGACAGCACTACCAACGGCGACCCTCAACCCCACGGTTGAAGCCGTCGCCCTGACGCTGACGCAGATGGATGTCGACGCCACTGCGTCAGCCCCACCCTTGCCCCAACCCCTGACCTACACCATTCAATCCGGCGATACCCCCTTTAATCTGTCGGAACGCTACGGGGTTTCGATCGAGGCCATTCTGCGCGCCAACAACATTACCGACCCGACTCGGCTGCGTGTTGGCCAGGTGGTATCCATTCCGGTCGGCATCCCGCTGGAACTGGTGCAGCCCGCACCCACCAGCACCGTTCCTGCCGCCATGGTCGCCGCAGCCAGCTACCTGACCGCCACCCCAACGCGCATCGCCTTCGAGGTGGGCAACATCACCCCGGTATTTGGGCCACCACCACAGTCGGTCAACGGCATCGCTTTCGACTCGGTTGTGGTGATGCCGGAAGGTGTGCGCCAGCATGTACGGGAGATTTATGCGCAGGGGCACGCTTTGGGCAATAATCCCCAGGCCTTTTCCAAGCTGGGCGACAGCACCATCGAACATCCCTATTTTCTGGGCCGCTTCGATGATGGGCCATATAATCTGGGGCAATACAATTATCTCAAGCCGGTCATCGATTATTTTAGTGGTTCGTTCCGGCGCGAGAGTGTGGCCGTCAAGCGGGGGCTGCATACGTGGTCCGTGCTCGACCCGATGTGGGCGACCGACCCGCAGTGCCTGCCCGGCGAACACATGCTCACCTGCGAGTTCCGGCTCAACCGGCCCAGCGTGCTGTTTATCCGGCTCGGCACCAACGACACCGGCATCCCGGAATCGACGGACAAAAGCCTGCGCGAGATTGTGGATTTTGCACTGGCAAACGGCGTGATTCCGGTGCTGGGGACCAAAGCAGACCGCTTTGAAGGGCCGGGCAATATCAACAACGACATCATGCGGCGCATCGCAGCCGATTATCAGGTTCCGCTGTGGGACTTTGACCTGATGGCGCAGACGCTGCCGGGGCGCGGGCTGGATCAGGACGGCGTGCATCTGACGACCTTTTTCGCCCACGACTACACCCGCCCCGAAGCCTTGCAGCGTGGCTATGGCATCTACAACCTGACGGCGCTGATGATGCTCGACATGATCTGGCGCGAGATGTACGAGACAAAGTTTTGAGAGGCGACAGTTTTCAGTTGTCAGACTTCAGTCGGCAGTCGTCAGTTATCCGTTAGGCTGTAGATGCAGGCCGTCGAATGCTGTGCAGGGGCGATTCGTGAATCGCCCTGCGGAAAGCAACGCTTTATTCGATTTCTTCTGAAAACTGACTTTTAACGCTGTTGTACCACCGCGTCGAGTTCCGGCAGCAGCGTGACGCTTTCCTGTTCGTTCGGGTCGGTGCGGGCCAGTACCGCGGTGCAGGGTTCTGTATCGCTGGGGTTATACGGCAGATGCGGCACCCCCGCCGGAATATACAGAAATTCGCCTGCCTTGACCGTCACATGCTCAGCCAGGTTATCGCCGAACCACATGCCACCTTCGCCACTGAGGACGTAAATGGCGGATTCGTGATTTTCATGCAGGTGCGCTTTGGCCCTGCCACCCGGCGGAATGGTCAGCAGGTGCATACACAGGCCCTGCGCCCCGACGCTCTGGGCAGATAAGCCCTCAAAATAGCTGAAACCCTGCTTGCCATCGTAGGTATCCGCAGGCCGTACCACCTGACAGGTTGGTTTATCCATTGTTCGACCTCCCGTTATTGCTTGCACACTTATTATAGGGCGAAAATGCCGTGACCCTATTGCGCAGAATTATCTATCCACCAGCCGCACCGTCTCGACCGCCGCCTGCAATTCCTCACGGGTGGTGATGCCGCGCATCGTCACCACAAAATCATGCAGGGATGCGCTGCGATCAAAGATTTCCTGCACTGCCGGGCCAATCGGGTCGGCCCCACCAGCACCAGGTATACCGCCCCCCGCCTGATAGCCACCATAAAACGCGAAATACGCCTGATTCAAGCGCCGGATGCCATAGCCATTTTCGACAAACAAACGGCGGCGCGCTTCCATGTAGGCTTCCGCTTCCTCGACCTCGCCTGCCGCCAGCAGTTCATCCACCCGGCGGCGTGTCTGATCCATCTCACGGCCAAAATCGAACGGCGCATCATCCTGCCCGGTTTGCGAAACCCATGTATACGCGGCTGAACGCTGTGCCAGATCAGGATAGTAACGCGCGATCACCTGCGGGCCGATGGCATTGCCGAACAGATTGGCTGTCGTCTCGTTGATGATGCGCGCCTCGCCGGTAAAGTCGTAGGCCAGCCCTAGCGGAAATGCAAACAGGTAGTGATGCAGCCATTCATGGGCGAAGGTATCCGCCGCGAACGGAATCGAAGTTGTTTCGGCGATCATGGCCGGGTACAAGGCAATGCCCCCCAGCGGCACCACCAGCGACGCCACATCCACATCGGCGTCGATCCGCTGTTCCAGTGCGGCGACTTCATCAACTGGCAGCGGGTCGATATTGATGTAGATTTCCAGACTGATCGCATCACGCTGTGACACCGCCAGCAGGTTGGGCAGCCGTGTGAAACGCATCGACAGCGGCGGCAACAGCTGCCCCAGCGTACCAAAGCCTTCGTCAATCAGGACCGCCGCCACCTGCCCTTCGAGGATCGCTTCGGCCAGACCCTGCCGCTGGACCAGATCGACACGCAGGGCATCACGCTCGGCCCGCAGTTCAGCGGACTGTTCCAGCGGGTCGGTCACGGTTGGGTCGGTATAGATGGCGGTCACCTGCGCTTCCAACTGCTGCGCACGGGCGAGATCGGCCATATAGTCACGTACATACTGGCTGCGCTCCGCTTCACTCATGAACGGATGTAAACCATAAAGCGTCTGGTCGAACTTGGCCGCCAGCGCGTTGATCTCCCACGTGACATAATCAAACGTGTGGTCTTTGACGATGACCGACACCGCGTTCCAGGGCAGTTCCAGCGGAATCGTCGAGCGCTGCAACCCGAACAGCAGCAGTACAAGCAGCAGCATATAACCGGGCAACCGGCGCAGTAATCGACCTGTCCAGCGCAGCACGTCATCTCCAGAAACAGTTGGCAGTTGTCAGTGAACAGTTGTCAGCCGTGATTCAGCGTACAGGGCAATGTGCCCAGAATCCGGCTGACAACCGCGAAAGGCCTATTATAGAGATAACGTGCCGGTTTCGCGCCCCGCACCGTCACATTCTAATTGAACCTGAAGGTGCGGATACCAAGCCCAAACAGGACCACCGTCGCTGCCAGCAGCACGCCCACCGGCAGCAGCACATCGGTCAGGCCGCCATTGAAGAAAAACAACTGGCGGAAGCCATCCATCGCCCAGGCCAGCGGCGTCAGATGGCCGATCGCCTGCATGAACGGCGGCGCGATGCTCAATGGCCACCATGCACCGCCCAGCGCCGCCATCACCATACCCAGCAGCGTCGTCAGCGCGTTGATCTGATTTTCATTGCGCATGTGCGGGGCCAGTGCAAACGCCAGCGCCGTGATACACAACGTATACGACACGATCAGCACCAGCAGCGCCACGATGTCCTGACCAAAATTCACACCGACCACGACACCCACCAGAAACACAATCACAAACTGGACGATGCCGATTGTAAAATAGGCCAGAATTTTGCCGCCGATAATTTCGGCCCGGCGCACCGGCATCACCGCCATACGCGGCAGCGTGCCTTCGTTGCGCTGCTTGACCAGACCGATCATGGCCGCGCCCATCACGCTGAACACGACAAAAAATGTCGCCATGCCGGGCACCGACTGGCCAAAACCCCCGTTCGGATTTTGCGCCTCATTCGCCTCGGTCTGCACATATTGCACGGTTACCGGCGGATTCGCCCACAGTACATTGGCTTGCTCGGCAACCGCCTGCGTATAGGCGTCCGAAACTTCGGCATCCAGCGCTTCCGCCAGCCCTGTGCCCACACGCCGCGCCACGACTGTTCCGTTCATCTGCTGCAACACCGCCTGAAGCGATTGCAGCACAGGATCACCGGTGGCCATGGATGAGCGCGAGTAGTACGGCAGGTTGACCGCACTCGCCGCGGCGACATCTGCGCCAAAACCAGCAGGGATCACCAGCAGCGCATCACTCGCGCCATCACGCACACGTTCCACCAGGGCCGCCTCATCCAGCGACTCCGTCTCATCGAGGTTACAGATATTCTCGTCGGTCTGGTCCTGCGGGCAGATGCGCAGTGACGGATTGATGCGGCGCAGGTTTGCCAGCAGTTGTTCGGCTTGCGGGCTGTTGTCCTGGTCCAGCACATCGACCTGAATCTGCCCCTGCCCGCCGCCAGAAAACACGCCACCCAGAAACAGCGTGAGAATCACCGGCATGACAACCAGGCCAAACAGATTGCCCCGATCCGCCAGATAGACCTGTAATTCGCCGAGTGCGATTGTCCATAAATTACGCATCATCCCCTCCTACAGTTCGACCCGGCGGTTAAACAGGAACAAGCCCACGGCGAAAAACACACTCCCGCCGATCAGCAGCGCCAGCAGGTTGATACCAATATCGTTGTTGCCTGCCGATAGTTTGGTGAAAGCATCCGTCCCCCAGTAGATGAGCGATAGATAGGCGACCGGGAAAACCGGCATAAAGCCAAAGGCGCCACCCACTGCACCCATCAGAATGTTGAGGATCGCCCCAACCGGACCCACCTGCTCTGGTGTACGCGCCAGCCCCATCAGCAGCACCCCCAACCCGGCCACACTCAGGGCCAGCGTGAAGATAACGGCGGCAATTGCAATGATGTTGCTGCCCCAGATGAACGTCAACTCTCGCTCTACAATGCTGGAAATGACCGTGAGCGCCACCAGCAGGATGAGGATCTGAACGATGACCATGACGACCGTGCTGACCAGCTTGCCCATGATGATGATGTGGCGCGGCGTGGGCGATACCAGCATCCGCTGCAAGGTCCCGGCACGCTGCTCGTTGATGATGCTGAGCACGCCGAACTGCCCGGCAAACAGTGCGAACAACACCGCCTGAGCCGAGCCAGTCTGCACCAGAATCAGGGTCGTTACGCTGCGCGACCGCTGCTCGACCTCCACCGGTTGCGGGTCCAGCACGACAGTCGACAGGGCATCGGTAAAGCCACAGGCAAACACCCCGGCAATTTCCGGGTCGTTAACCTCGCTCGACAAACGCAGCGCCGCCGCCGGGTTCTGCTGGATCAACGAACTGACGGACGCGCCAATGGCGATGTTGCCGGTCAGCAGCCGGTTTGTAAAACCTTCGACGATGCTGCGCACAATCGTACCTTCGATGGCGTCGCCGCTGTTGGCGTATACCTCAATCGCAGCCGGTTCGCGCGCCGTTTGCAGATTACCCATTGGGCTGATCTGAGGGGACAGGCTGGCGCTGAAATCCGGCGGAATCACCACCAGCACCGAGTAATCGCCGTTTTCGACCCCGGCGCGTGCCGCCTCAATATCGCTGACCGATTCGGCTGCCAGCAAATCGCCCAGGGAGGTATTGAACGTCGTTGTTTCGCCCGTTTCCTGAACCAGCGTACATTCCGTCTGTCCGGCCATGCTGTCGGTTTCCGCGTCTGCCTGTGGGATGAGGATGCCCGTCAGCACATTGCCATAATTGACGGACTGGCCCTGCTGATCGGCACCTTCATCCAGGTTCGCCACGGCCACCGGAATATCGGAGAGGGACAAACCGCCGCTGTCGCCAAAGCCGCCAAACACCAGCCCGACAATCGTCGAAATGGCCAGCGGCGCGGCGATCATCAACATCAGCAGATTGCGGTCGGTAAATGTCGTGAACAATTCCTTGCGGGTGATCGTCAGTATTTTGTCCATCAGGTCAATCCCGCAGCGCCCGGCCTGTCAGATGCAGGAAGACCGCTTCCAGGTCGGGTTCCTTCACCTGCACGGCGCTGATTTCCAAACCGGCCCCATTGATGATCTGGATGAGTGGTGAGAGCGCCCGCCGCCCCCGGCGCGCATAAACCACGATTTGACCACTGGCATTATCGTCCAGTTCGCCGCCTGCACCCGGCGCGTCATACACCGCCCGTGTGATGCCTTCAACGTCATTTTCGATACGCCGCAGCAGGCTCTCGTCAACGGGTTGATTACCCACCTCAAAGACCAGCCGGTCCTGTTCGCCGACCTGCAACACCAGATCACCAACCGTCCCCACCGCAATAATCTCGCCGTGGTCGATGATGCCGACCCGGTTGCTCAGTTCCTGCGCTTCTTCCATCAGATGGGTGGTGTACAGCACCGTCATACCATATTCATTCCGCAGGCGCAGCACCGTATCCAGAATCCGGCGGCGGCTCTGCGGGTCGACACCGACGGTCGGCTCGTCCATATACACAAGCTGCGGTCGATGCAGCAGCCCCACGCCGATATTGACACGCCGCTTCATGCCACCAGAGAACGTATCCACCTTGTCGTGCTGGCGATCCTTCAAGTCGATAAAGTCCAGCGTTTCGTCGATGCGATGCTGCAACTCGCTGCCACGCAGGCCATACATACGTCCAAAAAAGTCGAGGTTACGCCGGGCGCTGAGTTCGGTATATAGCGCGATTTCCTGCGGCACCACCCCCAGCAGGCGTTTGGCATCCAGTGGCTGCTGCGTAATCGAATGCCCGCCGATGCGCGCATCACCCGCAGACGGTTCCAGCAGGCCGCTAATCATCGAGATTGTCGTCGTTTTGCCTGCGCCGTTGGGCCCCAGCAAACTGAAAATCTCCCCTTTGTGAATATCCAGATCAATATTTTTGACCGCCTCAACCGGCGTCCCATCGGCACGTTTGAAGGTTTTGGTTAACCCGCGTGCCTCGACCAGATTTTCCATCATCATCCCCCTGTATGTTTTTTGTGGCACCTTGCAGGCGGCTGCCACACGATATCACCCAGCAGCAATATCTACTCATCTTACGTCAATCAGCGGTCTGTGGTTGCAAATCCGGCTTGGCTTCCAGCGGAATTTTATCCACCCGGAAAGCCGCAACGGCCAGCAGCATTACAACACCGGTCAGGGCGAACACCAGTGGAATCGAGTAATCGGCCAGCGCCCCGGCGATCAATGCGCCAATGGCGCTCCACAGCATCGCCAGCATATTGATGAGCGACAGCACCGTCGCCCGTCTGCCACTGCTGATGTGCCCGTTTTGATACGCCGACATCAACGGCACCCGCAGCGGCCCCGCGCCATAAATCAGTACCACCAGGATGAAAATCGGATATGCGCCAGAGGCCCATGCCAGCAGCAAAAACAACAAACCCGGCAGTGTGGTTGCAGCGACCAGCCCGGCCCGCCGGCCCAACAGCGATTCGAGCCGGTAGGCATACTTCTGGGTAAAGGTCGCCAGCAGACTGCCAAACGCCAGCGACGCCCCGATCAGAAGCGTTGGCGCATCATGCGCGACCAGATGCGGCGGCGCCAGCGCAATGAGCGCACCCCCAAATGCGAGGAAGATCGTCACGCCAGCGATACGCTGCAACGGTCGGCTGGCACGCAGCTCGCCCAGACCACCGCGCAGGATGCTCAACGGATGGGGCCTGGCGCTTTCCCAGGGCGTCGGCGGCTCTTTGAGTGTAAGGGCAAACAAGGCCGCCAGATAGATCGACCCGGCAGTCAGCACAATCGCCCGCGCGAACTGATCCTGTGTCAGACCGGCGACGATCAGGCTGCCGAGCAGCGGCGAAATGACGAAGCCGAGGTTGCCTGCGCTGCCGATGCTGCCCATCGCCCGTTTCATAGCGGATTCGCGGCCTTTTTCCGGCAGGGTATCGTAAACCAGCGATTCTATCGAGCCGGACTGGAAAGCAAACCCGGTGCCGATCAGCACGCACATCGCCGCAAACGCCGGAAATGACTGTCCAAACAGCACCAGCAGTTCACCGGTTGCATGACACAGCAGGCCGATGACGACCGACCACTTGCGCCCGATGCGATCCGCAATGATGCCGGTGGGCACTTCGGCCAGAAACACCGACAGCAGCACAATGCTATCCAGTGCGTTGACTTCAAACAGCGACAGACCGCGCGCCACAAAATAGAGGGAACTGGCGTGAAGATAAAAATGTAAACGGGCAAAGAACGTGAGTAAAACGACTCTGGAGACGTTGCTGCGCAGCATATACAGTTAACCTCAAAATGTGGGTCATAAGCCAGAGCAGACTGCACGACACAGCGGCAGTCGGGTGATGACGATCAATCCATTTTGGGTTAACGCGTTCCTGCCACCTGAAGCTCCATCATCTGGACAGCCGTGCAGAAGTGATAGGCTGTTTACGGGGACTGCGGTACAGTATAAGCGTATTCGATTTAAATGCAACTTTTTGGAGTTAAACCGTTGAAAACCCTTAATACCCTTTCCGACTACGCCCGTCACTGGGCCACCGCTGGCATAAACTGGGCTGACCAGTTTTATGATCCCGCCTATGATCTGCTGACCGTACCGCCGGACGCCGACGCCAAACACCCGCCGCGCGTGGCGAATGCGCACATGGTCCGCGACTCGATCTGGTATGCGCTGGGGCTGTTCATGCGCCAGCAGGACGGCGACACCGCCCGTGCCATCAAGGTTATCGAAGCCGTGCTGCACAACCAGTTCGATGAACCGGGCCGCGTTTATCATGGGACGTTTCGCCGTGCACCGGAAGAACCGTCGCCGCCGCCCGCTCACGCCGTTGAGTGGAAGGATTATGACCCCAACTGGCGCGAGTTCATCTGCTCAATTTTTCTCGTCATGATGGATGCGTATGACGCTCTGCTGCCGGGCGATTTGCAGCAGGCGATGTGGCAGGCCATTTACAAAGCGGCGGAAGGCACGTCTGCCCGCCGCGTGCCGCCCCACTACACCAATATCTCCCTGATAAGCGCGTTGTTGATGGACCACGCCGGGGCGCATTTCGATGTCTCGCGATGGCGTTCGCAGGCTGATGTACTGGGCCGGGCTATTTATGCGCTGTTCGAAGCCAACAATCAGACTTTCTGGGAGTACAACTCGCCCACCTACTACGGCGTGGATCTGTTCGCGCTGGCCCTGTGGCGGCACTATGGCCTGAACGATGAGGTGTTCCGCACGCCCGGTGCCGCAATGGAGGCCGGACTCTGGCGCGATATTGCGCGCTTTTATCATGCCGGGCTGCGCAACCTGTGCGGCCCCTACGACCGCAGCTATGGCATGGATATGACCCATTATCTGGCAACAGTCGGGTTATATATCGGGCTGGCCGTCCCGCCGGATCAGGCCCCCATCCCGGATACCAGCCAGGTCTTCGGCCACAGCGGCGACTTTCTGTTCATGCCGCCGACGGCTATGGTCGGCACCCAGATTCCTGACGACGCGCTGGCGCATCTGCAAGCCTTCCAGGGCGAGCGCCAGTTCGAACGGCAGGTGGAACCGGGCCGCGTCGCCAGTGCATGGCTGGGGGAAAGTGTGATGATCGGGGCAGCTACGGCGCATTTTGTGCGTGGCGCAGGTGGCGACTCGCAATGTCATCTGGCAACGATCCACTGGCAATCACCCGATGGCAGAGTCAACTGGATACGGGTGCGCAGCGACAGCCTGTTCAACGCCCGTGCCGAAGCCGGAACGCTCACGATTGATTGTCCCTATGCGACTGATCTCCGCATCGAAGGGCTGGCAGCAGACACCCAGGCCGATGCCATCACCGCAAATTCGTGGGCGCTGCCGGGGTTGACGCTGGCGGTTCGCGGCGCATCCGCACCCCAGGTCACAACCGAGGATGCCACCTTTGTGATTGAGGTGTCGGTTGCCGAAACCTGCCAACTGACTGTGCAATAGGCGGTATAAATACCACTACGACCTTGTAATCCAGAGACTGGACACTCATGTCCAACTCGATCGTACTGAAGGTCAGCATCATGTTAACGGAAATACAAGCTTATAAAGTTATGTTTGCCTTTTTGGATGAGTTCTGGACTACTCATAAACATGACTTCAATAGTGAATTTCCAGTTCTACTTGGCTCAATGTCGCTTCTTAGCGATGATAAGCCAGTTGACCAAGGACAGTGGGTATACTGGGAACGTTGTCTCGGTTCTCAGACCAAGCTCTCTGAAGAGGAAGCATTTAATAAGATGCTGGATTTCTTGGAAATAAATCGTAATTACAGCGAAGGAGATGAGATTGCTCTCGTCATCAATCGCATCAACCTCTCATTCCAAGAGATGCTCACGAAGTGGAAACAGATCATAAATGAGAAAAAAACTAACTAAACCTAGAGGTTCAGAACAACCACAATAGCAGTTAATTGAAGTCGCAAGATCAACTACCGACACACAACACATTCGCACGCAGTCTGTCAGCATTCTGGCGTTTATAAGTTCAGGTCGGGATGCTGACAGCGCAGAGGCAGCGCGCCAGGCGTCACGTTGTAAGCGTCGATCAGGTTGGTGTGACACAAAAGGGCAATGGCTGTCGAGCGCTGCTGCTCGCAGGCAAAGAACGGTGATTGGGGGTCACCTGTCGCGCTTACTCAATCTCGATATATTGTTTCCAGGCCGCCGGACCACTGCCAATGGCTATCACCAGATAGCTGGTACGCGGCGTCTTGGGTTCCCAGATAAGTTTCATTCCTGCTTCATTCGGCAGCCGGTTGCTTTTCCGGTGATTACACGAGTAACAGGCACAAGCCGTATTCGTCCAGTGATCTTTCCCACCACGCGACCGGGGCAGAATATGATCCACCGTCAGGTCGCTGCGGGCCAGCACTTTGCCGCGCTGGACCACGCCGGGTTTTGCACCACAGTAGATGCAGGTGTAGTTATCGCGTACCAGAACCCCTTTGCGGCTCCAGTGCGCCCGTCGCCGGGGCACATTGATGTACGTGCGCAGCGCGATCACCGAAGGAACCGGGAAGCGACTGCTCACCGTACGAAGGAATTTGCCGCTTTGCTCGACGACAATCGCTTTGTCGGCCAGCAGCAGGTTAATGGCACGCGGAACCGTGATCACTGAAATCGGCTCCCAGGTGCTGCCGTTCAGCAAAAGAACTCGTCCTTGAGACATGCAGAGAACTCAACCTCCATCAACGACGAATTGCACCATCTTTCACATTATAACGCAAATCCAGGGACTTCGCCTTTAAGGGGATGTGAAAGAAACTGTTAGCAGTGTTCAATTGACCGGTGCCAGGCTGGCGTTCATGCGCTCCTGCCAGGCGATAGCCCATGTCATTGATCCGACTGCTGATCTTCTGAAAACTGGTCACTGAAAACTACCAACTACCAAAAAAAAGACGAGCCATTGACCGAGCCAACACCCCCTGCAGCGCACGGTCAACACCTCGTCCCGAAAGCGGATTATTCTGTTTTCCAAACAATAAACCTGATATCACCAACGTCAACAACCAGTCCGTCAAATCTAACAATAAATCGCGTCCGACAACCTTCAAGTTACGGTCAGATACTCGATGTGTGGTTAATCCCGCCGTCTGGGCTACGAACCCGCTGGCGGTCATGTTACTTCACCAGCCGCAGATGGGGCGTGGTCACTTTGGTTTCATGTTCCTGTATTTCTGTGATGGTTTCCTCCGCTGTGTAGATCAGCTCCTGCAACCAACCGATCAGCTCAACATCGCTGAGGGGGGTCACACTGGGGAGCGAACCTTCACTGGCGGCGGTATGCAGTTCATCCAGCGATTGAAACAGCCCGGCAAGTCGGGTGTTGTTGTAAACAATCTGGAAGTTGGGCTGGTGAATTTGCGTCATCTTTCACCTCGTACTTGTGAGTAGGTCAAGTGTTTCCAGACAAAATAAAAAGGGCGTGAGATCGGATTTTCGGTCTCACGCCCTTCGTTGCCAGGGCCGGGTATGCGGTTGGGTCATGTGCCTACTGGCACACGCCTCCGCTTGTGAGACCAAAATCGTCCGCGAACTTCATTGCTGCCGAGGCCAAAGGCGGCGAACGTCCGCCCGGAATCGGAATCGAATCCAGCCAGCAGCCAGTTGAAAACAGGCGCAATGCGATTGCGATCAGGCATGATCGGCAACAGAGATATTCTGTTGTTGAGGATCGTATGCCGTGCGAGCATTTCTATGCGCCCCTCTCCACTGCGGTATCATCGAGCATTGAGACAATGCTTTCACCAGTAATGAACACGCGGCGCATACCATTTGGCTTGCTCACCCGCAGATGGCCGTTTTTAATCAGCCGCTTGAGCGTACTGAGGCTAATGCCCAGCGCTTCGGCTGCTTCCTGCCGGGAATATACGGCTCCTGCTTCGATAACGGGTTTCACTTTGTCTGACATGATATACACCACCTTTCAGAATCCGTAACACATTAGCATAGTTCGCAAAAGGTGTCAAGAGATAAAAGCGGATTAAATTTCGCTTTAACAGGCGCAGATAGATCAGTATGGTTCGTCTTCTTATTGGCACCGAGGGGTTGACAAGCCATCTCGTCTGCCTGCATAATAACTGCCGTAAAAGCAATGACGGAGACAGTCCGCCGCAAGTGTTACCACCAGGGAGCCGGATGCCATTGACTGGGAGCACCGGCAGGTTAACCGCAGCGGAATTCCCTCCTGAGCTGACAGGTGAACATCCTTATCCAAATACCTATCCGTAGGGACACGATGTGCTGTGTCCATTGGTAGTGGAGACGGATCAGTAGCTTGCTCCGCTGGTGCCGGCGTTAGCGGCCAAAATGAGGTGGGCTGCCTGTAGACGTGATCTGGCGCAGCCAACCAGGGTGGTACCGCGGGAGATCGCTCATGCTGACGCTCTCGTCCCTGATGTGTGGGGACGTGGGCGTTTTTTGTTGGGCAGTTATGAGTGATCAGTGGACAGTTATCAGAAAAAGATAACGTGCACTGATGACCGGAGATGCAGGCATGAGTGATTACAAGAGCCTCAAAGTCTGGGAGAAAGCGCATCAACTGACCCTAAATATCTATCAAGTCACCTCGAACTTCCCGAAAGAGGAGTTGTATGGCCTGACCAGTCAAATAAAGCGGGCCGCCGCTTCGGTCCCTGCCAACATTGCCGAAGGATCAGGCCGAGGCAGCAATGCGGAGTTGATTCGATTTTTACGAATTGCCCTCGGTTCCGCCTATGAACTTGAATATCATCTGCTTTTGGCGAGTGACCTGACTTTTATCGGCGAAGTGGATTATCAACATGTCAACGACCAGATTATTGAAGTCAAGAAGATGCTCACAGGTTTGATTCAGTATCTCGAAACGCGACGCAGCTAAAATCTGTAACTGAAAACTGTCAACTCAAAACTGAGGACTAACCCATGCTTCAACAACTCGAAACACATTATGAAGACGCGCTCAAGCAACTGGAAACCATCACCAGCAGCGACAACCTGCATGACTGGGAAATCCAGTTTCTGGGCCGCAAAGGGGTCATCACCGAAATGCTGCGCAGCACCGGCAAACTGCCAGCGGAGGACCGGGCCAGCTTTGGCAAGCGCGCCAATGAAATCAAGAACCTGCTGACCGATGCCCATACCCAGCGCGCCGCCCTCATCGAGCAGCAGGAACTGGCAGCAGACCTGGAAGAAGGCCAGATCGACATCAGCCTGCCGGGCCGGGCACGTCCCGTCGGGGGGCTGCATCCTTCCACCCAAACGCTGCGGCTGTACGCGCACGTCTGGGGTGAGATGGGCTTTCAGGTGTTCCGCAGCCGCGATGTCGAAACTGACGAATACAACTTCCAGCTGCTCAATTTCCCGCCCCATCACCCGGCGCGCGAAATGCAGGACACCTTCTACACCAACAAGCCGGATGTCATCCTGCGCACGCAGACCTCACCGGGGCAGATTCGGGCGATGCAGGAACTGGGCGACAATGGCACCAAACCGATCCGCGTCATTCTGCCCGGCATGTGCTATCGCCACGAGCAAATCACCGCCCGCAGTGAGGTGCAGTTCCATCAGGTGGAAGGGCTGGCGGTTGGGCGCAATATCCGCATGACGGACCTGAAGGGCACCATTGCCGAATTCGCCCGGCGCATGTATGGCAACGATGTGCAGGTGCGCTTCCGGGCCTCCTACTTCCCCTTCACCGAACCCAGCATGGAAGTGGATGCGGAATGTTTCCTGTGTGGCGGCACGGGCTGTCGTGTTTGTAAATACACGGGCTGGCTGGAAATTTCCGGCGCGGGCATGGTGCATCCGAATGTGCTGCGCAACGGCGGCTATGACCCATCGGTGTGGAGCGGCTTCGCCTTTGGCATGGGGCCGGAACGCGCCACCATGCTCAAGCACGGCATCACTGACATTCGCTATTTCTGGGGCAACGACCTGCGTTTTCTGGAGCAGTTCTAGGAGGGCGGCATGCCCGTTATCCCGGTCTTGTTTGCTATCTGGCTGATGTCCGCACGTATCCGCCGGGCCGCGCGGCAGGCGCTCAGGCAGCCGGAAACGCGTGGGCTGGTCTATGCCACCATCCTGATTCTGGTCGCAGGGACGATCTTTTATCGGGTCGTGGAAGGCTGGCGCTGGCTCGACTCGCTGTATTTTGCGGTCGTCACGCTGACGACGGTGGGCTATGGTGACCTGACGCCACAAACTGATGCCGGGAAAATATTCACCATGTTCTATATTCTGGTGGGGCTGGGGGTGATTGCCAGCTTTATCGCGCTCATTGCGGATTTCAGGGATACCAGCGGGGGGCTGCCACGGCGCATCATGGGCAATCGCACAACCCGCACCGATGAAACCGAACAACCTTGACGAGGCCCGCCTCATTCAAGAGGACGACTTTTTGCTGAAGGCGCAGAGCCGACAGCCTGTGACAAATGACCGCTAACTGTCAACTGAGGACTGAATTATGCTTGTACCGATTTCGTGGTTGAAAGACTACGTCGACATCGACATTCCGGCGGAACTGCTGGCCGAACGGCTGACGCTGGCCGGGTTGGAAGTGAATGGCATTCATTATATAGGCCTGCCCCAGCAGCAGGTGAAAGGCGTGCGCATCCCGCCATCCGATCATCTGGTGTGGGATCGAGAGAAACTTCTACTGGGCGCGATCCGCGAGGTAAAAGCCCACCCCAACGCTGACCGGCTGGTGCTGGCGATGGTCGATTATGGCGGTGACGAACTGGAGCAATGTGTCACCGGTGCGCCGAACCTATTCGACTATAAGGAACAGGGACCGATTGATCCGCCGCTGTGGACCGCCTTCGCCAAAGAAGGAGCCGAGGTGTGGGACGGTCATAGCGACGAACCCAAGCGCATGATCCTCAAGGAAAAAGCGCTGCGCGGCATCCCGAACCGCAGTATGGTTTGCTCGGAGAAAGAACTCGGTATTTCCGACGAACATGAAGGCATTATCCTGCTGGAGCACAAAGCTGACTATGCCGCTGGTACGCCGTTCCAGGATGTGCTGGGCGATGTAATTTTCGACATTGACCTGACGCCGAATCTGGCGCGCTGCTTCAGTGTGGTCGGTGTCGCCCGCGAAGTCGCCGCCCTGCTCGGCAAGGAAATGCGCTACCCATCCTATGATTTTGTCGCCGATGGTCCCCCGATCGAGGGCCAGGCCTTCGTCAACATCGAAGCGCCAGAATTCAACCCGCGTTTCACCCTGACGCTGCTGCGCGACACCACCGTTCAGCCATCGCCGGAGTGGATGCAGCATCGCCTGAAACTGGTCGGGCAGCGTCCGATCAACAACATCGTCGATGTCACCAACTACATCACGTTCGAGATCGGTCAGCCGCTGCACGCCTTCGATTATGACAAGCTGGTCGAGCGCGCCGGTGGCAAAGCCCCGACCATCACCACCCGGCTGGCGAAACCCGGCGAAAAGCTGGAAACGCTGGACGAAGTGACGCGCGACCTGGAAGACCACAACATTATCCTGCTGGATGATGCGGGCATCCTCAGCATGGGTGGCATCATCGGCGGCGCGGAAACCGAAATTTCCGACGAAACGCGCAACGTCCTGCTGGAAGCAGCCAACTGGAACTTCATCAACATCCGCCGCACCATGCAGTCCCAGAAAGTGATCACCGATGCCGGGGTACGCTTCAGCCGGGGCGTGCATCCGAGTCAGGCGATTCTCGGTGTACAGCGCGGCATCGAACTCATGCGCCAGACAGGTGGCGGCCAGATCGCCCAGGGCGTGATTGATGATTACCCACTCAAGCCGGAAACCGTCACCGTCGACCTGCCGATTGCCGAGGTGCGCCGAATTCTGGGCGTCGATTTCCCAATTGAAACCGCCGCCCAGATTCTGACACGGCTTGAATTCGACGTGACGATCACGGGCGACACGCTGCACGTAGTCACACCCGACCATCGTATGGACATCAGCGACGAACCAGTCACGGGTCAGGCGGATCTGATCGAGGAAATCGCGCGTATTCATGGCTATGATGCGCTGCCGGATACCATCATCGAAGATGAGATGCCGCCGCAGCGGGCCAACCCGGCGCTGGAAGATGAGGAACACACCCGCGACATTCTGGTGTCGCTGGGCCTGCGCGAAAACATCAGCTACCGGCTGACCACTGCCGACCGGGAAGCGCTGCTGACCCCCAATGGCGCAGCAGGTTATCATAGTTCGCCCTATGTCGAGGTCATCAACCCGACGACGCCCGACAAAACCATGATGCGCCATACCCTGCTGGCCGTTATGCTGGAGACTGCCGCCCAGAATGCCCGTTACCACGACAGCCAGCAGGTGTTCGAGATTGGCAGCGTGTATCTGCCGCGCGACGGTCAGCTGCTGCCCGACGAACCGCGCCGGCTGGCGATCCTCATGACCGGGAAGCGGCATCCAGCCTCATGGACCGGGGACGTGCCGGAAGGGGCGATGGATTACTTCGACCTGAAAGGCGTGGTTGATTCGCTGCTGACGACGTTGAAGGTCGGCGGCGTTTCATTTGACCGCGCCAGCCACCCGACATTCCATCCCGGACGCTCGGCACTAGTTAAGGCAGGCGATGTCGAAATCGGTGTCATGGGCGAGCTGCATCCGGTGGTAGCCCGTAACTTCGAACTGACGGAAGCGCCAGTGCTGGCCGCCGAATTTGACCTCGACGCCCTGCTGGCACGGGTGAACTACCAGATGTTCAGCCTGCAAGCACTGCCGACCACCCCGCCGGTTTACCAGGACATCGCGCTGGTCGTCAAAGACACCACCCCCGCCGCCGATGTGGAAGCGGTCATCTGGCAGGCTGGCGGCGACCTGCTGAAAGCGGTGCGGCTGTTCGATGTCTATGCGGGTGATCCGATTCCGTCGGGACACAAGAGTCTGGCGTACAACCTGACCTACCAGACCGACGAAAAGACTCTGACTGACAAGGAAGTCGCCCGCGTTCACCGCAAGATCGTCAAGGCGACCGAAACCCAGCTTGGCGCCCAATTACGCGCCTGATCATCCAGAGGCCGGATACACAAGTCCGGCCTTTTTGATTCCACACCAGCCAACGTCAAGGTTTCCCATTTTGGTTCTATGCCATAATGGACATGCAGAATTTTTATCTTCGCACCTACGGAGTTCACAACACCCATGAAACGCTATGTCTCGATTTTTTCTATCCTAATTCTGCTGTTTATCGCGGTTATGACCGGCGCAGCCCAGGAAACGCTGACCCCCGGCGAAACCGTTGAAGGTGAATATGACGGCGATCCGGTGGTTTACACCGTCGATGCCGAGCAGGGCCAACTGCTGATCGTCAGTATGGAATCGGAAGAGATTGACGCTTACGTGGCCTTTACGGAAGATGGCGAGGAAATTGCGGCGGACGATGACAGCGGCATCGACTACAATGCCCTGCTGGCTTTCGTCGCGCAGGAAGATGGCCCCTACACCCTTGAAGCAGGTGCTTCCTATTTTGGTGACGATGCCGGTGCCTTTGCGCTGCGCGTCAACGTGGTGGACCCGGTTGCCGTGTCGATTGATGAACCGATCGTACTGGAAGCGGAAGAGGGTGGTTCTGGCCAGCTTTATGCAACCCTCGAAGCGACAGCCGGCACCGTTGTCAACATTTCGGCCAAGTCCACTGGCGAAGATGATGTGGACATCAGCCTGGTCGGTGTGGATGCAGAAGAAATCGACGAAGACAGCAACGATGGCCCCGGCGACAGCCCCTTGCTGCGTCGCGTTGTCCTGCCGGAAGATGGCATCTATCTTATCAAAGTCACCCCTTCCTATTCGGATGACATGTTGAGCGAGAGCGTTGAACTGCTGGTCGAAGCCACCGAGCAGCTCTACCTGAGCGAAACGCCGCAGGACCTCATCCTGGGTGATGGCGAAGGCCAGACCGGCACAGAAGTCTATACTGTCGATGTCGAAGCCGGCAAGACATACCGCTTCATCTTCACCATCCAGTACCTGCCCGACGAAGAAGGTGGCATCCAGCTCGAACTGCTGGACACAGCCCGTTTCTTCGACCCCGAACTGGAAGCCCAGCACGCCACCCGTGTTGCGTGGGACTTTATCCCCAACGCCAGCGGAACCGTCCGGCTGGACGTGCATCCATCGTTCTTCACCACCGATCTGCAGCGCATCGAGTACACCGCCGCGATGGAAGTCATCGACGCGGAGTAGGCGCTGCACCGCAGATTTGACCTGATTATCCACAGGCCGGGGTTCATACTCCGGCCTGTTTCATTGATGAAAAATTCAGGGGACATTTCTTAACAAAAACAACATATGGTCATACGCTTAATACTGTATCGATTAGGTATTAAGGTGACAACAATGTTCAACAGGCTGCTTCGGCTTTTCCCTTTATCTGTGTTTATTGTGCTGTTAGCAGTCGTACTGCCTGCACCCGCATTCGCCTGTGCGGCCAACACAAACTGGACAGGTACGCTCAACGGGGATGTCAGCAAGAGCGTCAGCAATGTCCCGGCAGGCGCAAAGATCACGATTTCGATAACCACAACCTCCGGCTGTGTGTATGCGGATGGCAAAGCCAGCATCACAGCGGATGGCGACAAGGTTTTTAATGCCTCGTTCGACGTGGATGATGGTACCCGCTTTGACGCCAGCCATACCCTGGAAAACGGTGCCAACCACCTGACAGTCGCCCTGGACACCAACGAGACTAATGGTCCGGTTATCTATACGATCAGCGTTATTCTCGATGGCAGCAGCCAGGTTACACCGCCGGATCATCGCAACAACTGGATGATGGGCGACGACATCGCCGCCGTCTATCCGGAAACAGACGTGGACGGCAACCCGGAACTGCGCGTCTATGCCATTGGCGAAGCCGGCAAAGGTGAGTATCAGTTCACCGTGACACTGGCGGATTTGCAGCCCTGGGTCGATAACCCACCGGCCAGCAACACCGAGATCAAGGCCGGGGAAAAGGCGGCACTCTATGCCCTCGACAGCGGCGAATTCCAGATCAGCCTGGGGCCGGACGATGAAGGCAAATACTATGACCTCATCTTCAGCGGCCTGCCCGTCGAGCAGTTCAAGCTCATCAAGTGGACCATCACCGACGTTATCGGCGGATAGGTCAATTACCCAAAATCCAGACCCGCAAAGGGGCGCAGACATGCGCCTCTTTTTGTTTATCTGCGGGCAGAAACACTCTGCGTCTTTGCTTCTTTGCGATCTTTGCGTTAAATCTTTAGTCATTCAAAATCGACTTATTTACGTACCGAAAAGATAATCGCATGTCTGACTCATTCGAGATTTTTGATGATCGGTTTCGTGCCTTGCTGCGGCCAGATTCCAGACTGGAAAAGCTGGCGGATGGCTGCATCTGGGCGGAAGGGCCGGTCTACGTCCCGGCAGGTTATGTGGTGTGGAGCGATATTCCCAACAACCGGATGCTGCGCTGGAACGAAAGCGATGGCAGCGTCGAGACCTTCCGCCAGCCCGCCAACTACACCAACGGCAACACGCTTGACCGGCAAGGCCGCCTGATTACCTGCGAACATGGCGGTCGCCGCGTCAGCCGCACCGAACCGGATGGCACGGTCGTCACCGTCGCGGACAACTATCAGGGCAAGAAGTTCAACTCGCCCAATGATGTCGTCGTCAAATCCGATGGCACGATCTGGTTCACCGACCCGCCCTATGGCATCCTGCCCGGCACCAAAGAAGGCTACGCCAGCGAACCCGATCTCGACGGCTGCTACGTCTTCCGCCATGATCCCGCGTCCGGCGAAACCACACTGCTCATTGACGATATGGTCAAGCCCAACGGCATCGCGTTCTCGCCCGATGAACAGCGGCTGTACGTGGCGGATACCGGCGCATCGCATGACCCGACCGTCGAGCGCGTCATCCGCGTCTATGATGTGGTCGACGGTAAATCCGTGACCAATGGGCGCGTGTTCTGCCACATCGACCCCGGCATGGCCGATGGTTTCCGCTTTGACCAGAATGGCTACCTGTACACCAGCTCCGCCGACAGCATTCAGGTCTATACCGAAGATGGCACGCGTCTGGGCAAGATTCTTGTGCCGGAAAAAATTGCCAACTGTGCGTTCGGCGGACCCGACAAAAACCGCCTGTTCATCACGGCGAGTTCGTCACTGTACGTGATCGACCTGAACACACGCGGGATTTAGCAACAAGAGATCAATAACTCAACGCAAAGTTGCAAAGGCGCAAAGAGGCAAAGCAAATATTGATAAAGACTTTGCGTCGAAGTCTTGAAAAGGAGCGAGACATGACCACGTATGGCATTAAACTGGTGTGGGCCGGTTGGGAGAATGACCCCACGATCGGTTTCAGCAACCGCGCATCCAAACGCTGGGCCGATGAACTCCCGGCAGGCACGCGGATGCTGCTTTATGAAACCACTGGCAAGCCCAAAGGTTCGAAAGCCAAAGGCACCAAGTCGCTGGTCGGCGAGGTCGAAGTGACCGGCACATTCGACGATGGCGCGAAAATCCGCGCAGCCGATGAACAGCACGACGCGGTCATTCCGGTCAGAGTCGTGCAGAAACGGGAGTCGGTCACGCCGGTTCCGCTGGATACGGTGCGCGAGGTGCTCAAGGATGAGCAGTGGCCGCGCATGGGCGAAAGCTGGCGGCCCCTCAGCGATGCAGAGTATCAGGCGCTGGTAAAGCTGATGGGATGATATGAAATGTTAGCCGAACAAACCGTCACTTGCCGCTATAAGGCAAATGGGCAGCTAGAAACCGCCGTTGAGATTCAGATGACAATTCAGCTTGAACGACGACCCGATGACTATGGGGGTGTGGAAATTTGGAAAGATTTTGATCCCAGCATAGATGATCTACCAGAAGATATATTCCTTAAGATTCTCGACCGATTTAATAACGGTGTACATGGAGGGTATGGGACTTCAAATGTCCCTTATATACCCGACACTATTCTAGCGGTGAAGATATCCGATATAAAGGTTTCGCCCTCATTTGAGAGTTTCCCACTTGCCTATGACAAAGGTGACTTGGGTTATATGCTTGAAGTAACTGTGAGTGGCATAGTAAACACTCTATGCCGCAGTTTGGAAAATCTACGAACAGGTCAAGAAATTTACGGTGACAATGGTGATCTGATTAAGATCGACCATTCAAATATAGCCGCAGGGAAAACATTAATAACCCGTCAAATCATCCTTGAACGTCTTGACGCTTATCTCAATCACCAGATTACGCTGGTGGAACTGGTCGATTGGGCAGAAAACGCGCTGACCGAACCAGATATTCCTGAAAACGAGAATGCCGATTTAATCATGGACGTGCTGATGTATCTGGGTGCTGCCGATACACACGGCTTTCCGCTGACCTGGGATGTTCTATCCGACTTCATGGACAAGTTGGGCGGTAGCGTGCGCGTGATTGTTGAGTCTGTCTGATGCCCAACGAATACCACCCGATCACCACAGCCATCACCAATCTGCTCGACGCCCATGACTGCTGGTACGAAACATTCGAGCATGAACCGGTGCGCACCAGCGAAGAAGCCGCCCACACCCGCCCCGGCTACACGCACAGTCAGGGCGCGAAGGCCATCATCGTGCGCGTGAAACGGTCAAAGGCTGACAAGCAGTTTGTCATGCTGGTTTTCCCGGCAGATCGCAGCTTCGATTCGCGCAAAGTCAAAGCGTATTTTCAGGCGAAGGATATTCGTTTTGCGACTGAAGCCGAAGTGAACGAACTCACCAATGGGGTGCAGGTGGGCGGAGTGCCGCCTTTTGGTAACCTGTTTGACCTGCCAGTCTACGCCGCCCCCGAATTGTTTGATCAGGCGCGGATCGTTTTTAACGCCGGTGACCGCCGCTTTTCTGTCGCCATGCAGTCCGGCGATTACCGGCGTCTGGTGGAACCGGTGGTGATCGACCTGTTATAAGGGCTTTAAGCCAACTGCCGCTGCAACCAGTCGATAATCAGACCACCGAGATCAGGCCGGTTATTCAAGATAGCAATCCCATGCCCGGCCTGCTCGAACGGCTGGAACAGCTTGTCGCCGGTAGCCGCGGCTTCCAGTGCCTGCGCCGTGCTGAACGAATCGGAGTCTTCCTCGCTGACCGCCAGCATCAGCGGGCGTGAATTAAACTGAGCCATTGCCGTCAGCAGCGCGCTTTCATCCAGCGGACTGAGCAGCACCGCCGTGTCACAGGCCGTCACCGCCGCACAACCGCGCAGCACCAGGTCCGCCCCCTGTGATGCACCCACCGCCCCAATCCGTGACGGATCAGCCGCACCGCTGACCAGCGCATCAATCATGACCTGCACGTCCCGTTCGTCCGCGTTGTCGCGCACCGTCATCACCAGCACGGTGTATCCGGCCTGGGCCAACTGCGCGGGGAAATCGCCCCAGTCGCCATCTTGCGGTCCCAACAGCAGCACACCCGGCTGACGTTCGCCCACGTTCTGATACAGCGTGCCGTTCAGCAGCGTCCCATCATAAGCGACCAGCTCAATCGCTTCGGCCTGTCCTGCGCCCGGCGTGCTGATCGTCAGCGGTGGCAGCGCCCCGGACGGTGGTTGAGCCGCTGCGGTTGGATCGCTGACGCCTAATGACCCGTTTTGCGGCGGCGGTCCCTCGGTCGGTGGGCCAACAAATATCTGCGGTGAGGGTCCGATAGCCGGGCCAGAAAGCCCACGCGTGGCGGTCGGCAGCGGCGTATCCAGCGTATTACAGGCCGCCAGCAGCGCCATCAACAGCACGCATGCGATAACAGACATCATCTTATGGGTTGTCGTCATCAATAAGGGAGACTCACACTGGCTTCGCAATCACAATCATGCGCTCGCAGCCATCCTCGAAAGGGTCGCGGTCCGGGCTGCCGTAGATTTCATCCACTTCAAACCCGGCGATTTGCAGCAGCAAGCGAATTTCGGCGGCGAAAAAATAGCGGAACAGCACAGGCGCAAGCGTTCGTTTTAAGGTGCCGTCCTCGGTCACTTCATCATAGATCCAGTTCACCCGCATCAACTGTTCGGCACGGTCGAGATAACTGGTGGCCTGCTGCATCACCAGATGCCCGGTTTCAGAGTCAATGAAGGTGCGTTCCAGCGTAATCGTGTCGCTGTCCGGCGAGCCAAACGCCTCACCCGCGTTCGGCAGGTCGATCACCAGCAGACCATCGGCGTCGATGCACTGGCGCAGACGCTTCAGCAGCGCGATCTGCGTTTCCTGCTCATGAAAGTGCATCAGCGCATTATACGACAGGGCGATCAGATTGAACGTCGTTTCAAACTCGTAGGTCAGCACATCGCCATGATGAAATCGCAGCTTATCGCGCGCGTGGCTGAATGCGCTCAGTTTGATTTTGGCGCGCTCCAGCATCGCATATTCGCTGTCGATGCCATGCACCATATAGCCTTCCTGTGCCAGATGAAACATCACCCGCCCTGTGCCACAGCCCACATCCAGGATCGGGCCATCATAAGCCGAGGCCAGTTCGCTGTACAGGATCAAATCATCGGTTTTGTCGGTATGCTCGGCATCATAGTACCGGGCGATGGTCGCGTAAAACATGGATGTGCCTCGACATTTCTCAGAATATGGGGCATCAGTTTACCGCTTTCCCTACGAAATCTAAAGAGATTTGCACGGCACAACACCTTTTGCTACAATGCCGCCAATTGTTGAAAAAATCCGGCGGGGGCGCACAAACAGAACATTTATGTCCTGTTTAGTGCGTTTTTGTTTTACGTAATTGAGGGTTAAAGATGCGACGATTTGCTTACATTCTTCTGGTGGTGTGGTGTGTTCTGGCAGTCCCCGGCATGATTCTGGCCCAGAGCGGCGACATGATGGCCGAATTTACCAGCCGGTCGAACATGCGCGCGGGCGGCGGCGTCGAGTGGCGCGTCGTCGGCACCTATGATCCGGGCACACCCATCCGGCTGGATGGCATGGCCTTCGATGGCGCCTGGGTGCGCGGCATCGTCCCGGATGGCACGGTCGGCTGGGTCCTGACCGACAGCCTCAATATCTCGCTGGAACAGGCAGCCGGTTTGCGTGGCATCTGGATTGACGAACCATTTACGCTAGCTGCTCCTGCGGGTGGGCCTGCACCGCAGCCACAAGCAGCAGCCCCCGCCGCTGAAGCCCCAGCTGCCGAAGCGCCTCCGCCTGCCAGCAGCGCACCGGTCGCGGCCCCTGCCGGTGGCATTGCCACCACAACGGCCAATGGCGTCAATATGCGTACCGAACCGGATGGCAGTATCATCCGCAACCTGGCCTTTGATACACCTATCACCGTCGATGGCAAACACCCGAACGGCGGCTGGGTCCGTGTGATCACCCCCGATGGCGCACGCGGTTATGTCGCGACCAGTTTTGTGGTCCTGTCGCCAGAGCAGTACGCCAGTCTGCCAGTGGTTGAAGGTGGTGCCAACAACCCGGCCCCGGCAGCGGCGGCGCCTGCCGAAAGCGCACCCAGCGACGCACCACCCGTCGCCCCTATAGCCAATACCGCACCGGTCAGCGGCTTCAACCTGGGCGGCCACATCAACGGCTTGAGCGCATCTACCGCCGGGCACATGCACCACGCTGGCATGACATGGGTCAAGCGGCAGTGGCGCTATCTGCGCGGTCAGCCCGGTGACGCCGTGGGCGGCTGGGTCGATGAAGCGCACGCCAATGGCTTCCGTATTCTGATCGGGGTGGTCGGCCTGCCCGGTGAGTTGAATCAACCCGGTTATATCGAAGATTACACAAACTTCCTGGCCGCAGCGGCAGCCCGCGGCGCCGATGCGATTGAAGTCTGGAATGAACCCAACATCGACCGCGAGTGGCCTTCCGGCAGCATCAGCCCGGCCAGCTACACGGACCTGCTGCGGCGCTCGTATCAGGCCATTAAAGCGGCTAACCCCAACACACTGGTTATCAGCGGCGCACCGGCCCCAACCGGTTTCTTCGGTGGATGCAGCGGCGGCGGCTGCGACGACAACGCCTTTGTCAGTGGCATGGCAGCAGCTGGCGCGGCCAATTATATGGACTGCCTTGGCGTCCATTACAATGAAGGCATCCTCAGCCCGGACTCTACCAGCGGCGACCCGCGCGGCAACAGCGGACATTACAGCCGTTACTTCTGGGGCATGATGAACACCTATACCCGCGCTTTTGGCGGCAGCCGTCCCCTGTGTTTTACCGAACTGGGGTATCTGACGCCCGAAGGCTTCCCGCCGCTGCCCGGTGGTTTTGCCTGGGCACAGAACGTCTCGCTGGCACAGCAGGCCACCTGGCTGGACCGCGCGGTGACGCTGGCACGAAACAGCGGTCGCGTACGTCTGCTCATCGTCTGGAACGTCGATTTCACCCAATATGGCGCAGACCCGATGGCTGGTTACGCCATGATTCGGCCCGATGGGAGCTGCCCCGCCTGTGATGCACTGGCGCGGTAGACCTTCACATATAGCGGACAGACAGGTTATAATGGCGCGCTGCCTGATATAACCCACTTTGTCAGGTAACTCTTCTGAAAGGGATTTTCAAGGATACCCGATGTCGGATATTTCGGAAGTGACAGAAGTAAAAGAAGACACACAACCGGTACCACCGCCCCAGCCCACGCACTATGAAGCGCCTTCGGGTGTTCCACCACGACGGTCAGGCGGCTGTGGTTGCTGGATTCCAGCCCTGCTAACCCTGATGGTAGTGGGCATACTGGTCGTGGTCGGGCTTTTCTTGCCACCTGTAGACCTGTGGAACCGGCTGTTCGGTGAACAGTATGCGATCCTCAGCGCAGAGGCGAACGCCATTGCCGACAACGGGCTGACCCTGGCAGTTGATCCTGCAAGCCCTGGTCAGAATTTCGGCGTTGCATTGCAATCCGTGCCTGTGAACACCTTCCTGACCGGCAACAGTCAGGCCGAATGGATTCCGGCTGCGCGCGCCGCCGTACCGCCGAACCTCGCGCTGCAAAGCCCGGTTTACGCCGTCAGGACGACCGGTACCGCGCCCCAGGCCGTTACGCTGGAGGTAGCCGTGCCGGGCAACGTTGGCAGCGCGGACCTGCTTTCATTATATGGATGGAACAGCGAGGCGGGGGCATGGCGCTTTTTGCCGTCGCACAAAGCGACCACTGGCAACAGCATCAACGCGACCGTCACCGATCTGCCCGACCAGGTTGCGCTGTTTCAGGTAGCGCCACCCCAACAACCAACCGTTCTGGTCACCGTCGATGTGGTCCAGAACCTCAGCACTGATGTCGCCCAGATGGCGACCATCATCACCCCCGCCGGGCTGCAACCCACCCTGCAAGGAACCCTGACGGGCAGTCTGGCAGCCGGGTTTGACCTCAACAGCGGCTATCTGGTGCTGCCGGTGGTGCGCAACTTCACCGACCCGCGCGCGCTGGACCCCGAAACTGTGACGTCCATCCTGAGCAATCGCAGCCTGCGCAGCGAACATGTGGCGCAGCTGGCATCGTTTGCCGGGACCGGGTTTGATGGCATCCTGATTGATTACCGCGACCTGCCTGTCGAGCAGCGGGCCAACTTCACCGCGTTCATCCGCGAACTGGGCGCTGCGATGGATAATTTGGGGCTGTCGCTGGGCGTTGTGGTTCCCGCCGCCGAAAGTGTGGAAGGCCGCTGGGATACGGGCGCATACGACTGGCGCGCACTGGGCCAGGCTGCCGACATCCTTCAGATCAACCTGGGCATTGACCCAACTACCTTTGCCCCCGGACCAGACCAGCCGGTCGAAGCGATGCTGCGCTGGGCCATTGGCGAAGTAGAACGCAATAAAATTCTGATCGGACTCACGGCACGCTCCATTCGTCAGTCCCCCGGCGGCCTGACCCCGATTGGTTATGCCGAAGCACTCGCCGGGCTGGGGAACGTGGAGATCGAGGCCGAAACCACCGAAGCCGGTACGATTCTGCCGGGGACGGAAATCACCGCCCGGTTGGATGGTTTCCAGGCGGTGGCCAATCGTGACGCCAACACCAATACGCCGCTTATCGAGTATCGTGACGAAAACGATAATCTGGCCGCGACCATCTGGCTGACCACCGGCGACGCGCTGCGCTTCCGTATGGACCGCACCGTGCCGTTCGCCATTGGCGGCGTGGCATTCACGGACCTGCTTGCCAGCGATCTGGCAGGCGATGTGCTGCCTGCCATCATGAATTACAAACTGCAAATTCCGTCGCCCAGCACCGAGAAAAACCTGGCCCTCCGCTGGCGCATCGAAAGTGCCGGTAACGTCGTGGATGAAATCACCACCGGGCTGAACGAAACGTTGGTGGTGACGCTCGACGCACCGGACGGCAATTACGCCGTGAATGTCGAAGTGGTTGACGAAGCATCCGAAAGTGTACCGCGTGGGGGACAGGCGGTTGCGCTGTACGCCCCGACACGGACGCCCACGCCGGTGCCAACCGCTACCCCGACACCCAGCCCAACCCCGACCCAACAGGTCGTTGCAGCTGCACCACCGCCCAGCGCACCCGTCGCCGCACCCGGCGCAGGCAGCATTGCAGTCGGCAGCTTTGAATATGGCGGTCATGTCACCAGCACGAGCAGCGAACGCGCAGCAGGTGCCATGCGGCAGGCCGGCATGACCTGGATGAAAGTTCAGGTCCGCTACAGCCCGGGCATGGGTGCTGGGTCGGTTTCTGGCATCATCAACGATGCCAAAGGCCGCGGCTTCAAAGTGCTGATCGCGGTGGTCGGCAATCCGGGTGATCTGGCCTCCGGTGGCACCGGCTACATGGACCAGTTTGCGTCCTTCCTCGGCGGAGTCGCCGGGCAAGGGCCGGACGCCATCGAAGTATGGAACGAACCGAACATCGACCGCGAATGGCCGCGCGGCCAGATCAGCGGCGCCACCTATGCCGATCTGCTGCGCCGGTCCTATCAGGCCATCAAAGGCGCGAATGGCAGCGTGATGGTCATCAGCGGTGCGCCTGCCCCGACTGGCGCCGAAGCCGCCTTCCCCGGTCAGGTGATGAACGATGACAACTGGATTCGCCAGATGGTTGATGCTGGTGGCCTGCAATATATGGACTGCCTGGGGGCGCATTACAACGAAGGCATCGTTGGCCCCACCGCGCGCGGCGGTGACCCCCGCGACAACTACTACACCCGCTATTTCTTTGGAATGGTGGACACCTACTGGGGCCTCATCGGCGGTCAAAAACCCATCTGTTTCACCGAACTCGGCTATCTGACCTCGGCTGGCTATCCGCCGCTGCCCGGCTTTTTCTCGTGGGCCCAGAACGTCACATTGGAACAACACGCCTCATGGCTGGCCGAAGCCGCCGCGCTCGCGTCGCAAAGTGGCAAGGTCCGTCTGATGATCGTCTGGAACGTCGATTTCACCGTCTACGGCTCTGACCCGCAAGCAGGCTACGCGATGATTCGCGCAGATGGCAGTTGCCCGGCCTGTAATGCGATGGCCGCAGCACGGTAAAGGAGGAAAATATGGCAGCACGTACAACGACCCGACGACGTGGCATTCGCACGTTTGCCATCGTATGGAGCCTGATCACCGTTGTGATGGGGGCCTGCACCTTCTTCGCAATTTACACTGTTTATGGGGTGGTGAATCCCGGCAGCAGCATCACCGACACCAGCAACGCAGCCCTGCCCATGCCCACCACCGGTGCTGGCGCAGCGGCTCTGCCGACGCTTGCCTTTCCTACCCGGATGCCGACATCCATCCCACCCACACCAACCCAACCTCAGGCAGTCGCGCAGGTGACCCAGCCCGAGGAAACCGAAGCAGTCGAACCGACTGATGCGCCGCCGCCACCCACCCCGCTCCCGGTAGAAAATCGCCAGTTTCAGGTGGGCACGCAGGTACAGGTCAGCCCGGACCTGAACCCGGAAAACCAGGAGTTGTGGATGCGCGAAGTGCGCGACAAACTGCACCTCAACTGGTACAAGCAGCAGGTACGCTGGGAAGACATCGAACCGGAACCAGGCGAGTTCAACTGGGCGTCGCTCGACCTTTCGCTGCCACTGGCGGCGGACTATGGCATGAAAGTGATGCTGTCCGTTGTCACCGCACCGGAATGGTCACGCGAGCAAGGCGTCAACACAGCGCAGCATGGCCCACCGGCTGACCCGCAGGATTACGGTAATTTTGTCGCCGCCATCCTCGAACGCTACCCCGGTATGGTGCACGGCATCGAAGTGTGGAATGAGCAGAACCTGGACCGCGAGTGGACGTCTACGGGCGGCCTGAGCGCCGCGAACTACGTCGAACTGCTGCGTGTCGCCACCCAGTCGATCAAGAATGTGGACCCCGGTGTCATCGTGATCAGCGGAGCCCTGTCGCCAACAGGCGGCTGGACGGAGCCCGATGGTCGCGTCACAGCGATTGACGACTTTATCTACTTCGACAGCCTGATCAACGCCGGGCTGCTGAATTATGCCGATTGCGTGGGCGCTCACCATAATGGCTACAACATTGGCCCGTCCGTGCCCTGGAACAACGTCACCAACGACCCCACCGCCATTTTCCGTGGGCCGTTCGATAACCCGCATCACAGCTGGAGCTTTTACAGCACGCTTCAAACGTATGCCAACAAGATCGAACTGGCCGGTGGCGACCAGCCATTGTGCATCACGGAATTCGGCTGGGCAACAACCGAAGACCTCGACGGCGCGCCGGCAGGTTTTGGCTTTGCTGAAGACAACACGCTGGACGAACAAGCCGAGTGGACCGTCGAAGCCCTCGACGAAATGGAGAGCTGGGGCACCGTCTGGCTGGCCTTCATCTGGAACTTCAACTATGGGCCGCAGGCTGGCTGGGACCCAACAAATGACAATGTCCCTTACTCGATGATCGGCAAGGACTGGAATTTCCGGCCCATTTATGACGCCGTGAGAGAATGGCAGCAGGACTACGAGGAGCGCACCAGCAGTTGAAGCCGTTCTTCGTAAAACACAGGATCAGGGTTGGGCTGTTGGCGCTGGCCCTGATCCTGCTGTTGACTCTGGCGATTGCCAGCCGCCCCCCGGCAGACCCCTTTGCTGCCGCTGCGGTGACGGACCCACCCTTTACTCCCCTCACCTACGGCATTCAGGCATTTCTCTGGTGGGACACGGGCGCGGTCGGCCTGCGTCTCGACCAGGTGCGCATTATGGTATTCAGCCATGTCAAGCAGATTTTTGCCTGGGAAGACATCGAGTTCAGGCCGGGGGCAGTCGACCTGTCGCGGGCGGACGAAATTCTGGGCGAGATCGAGCGACGCGACCTGAAGCTCGTGGTTCGGCTCAGTGATGCGCCGGACTGGGCCCACCCGGACGCTACAGGCCTGAAAGATGTCGACTTTATCGACGCGCCCCCAGCACCCCAGTATATGGATGACTGGGCCAGTTACTGCGGGGCAGTCGCTTCACGGTATACCGGTCGCATCGCCGCCTATCAGGTCTGGAACGAGCCGAACCTGGCCCGCGAATGGGGCAATCGTCCCCCTAACGCAGCCGAATATGTCGAACTGCTGAAAGCATGCAGCGAAGCCATCCGCGCGGCAGACCCCGAAGCGATCATTATCTCGGCGGGTTTATCGCCTACCGGCACCTGCTGCGATGTGGCGCGACCGGATGACATTTATTTGCAAGAGATGTACGACGCCGGGTTCCAGCAGTATGTCGATGTCGTCGGCATGCACGCACCTGGCTACACCGCGCCCCACATCAGCCCGGACGAAGCCGAAGCCAACGGCAGCCAGCGTTTCTTCACCTTCCGCCGTGTCGAAGACCTGCGCAAGATCATGGTCAAAAACGGCGATGCCGCCCGGCAGGTCGCCATACTGGAGCTGGGCTGGACCACCGATACCGAAGGCCACAACCCGGATTACTCGTGGTTCGCCGTCGATTTTGAAACGCAGGCGGATTATCTGGTTGAGGCCTATGCCTATGCTGCCGAACACTGGCGGCCCTGGGTGGGGCTGATGTCCGCCATCTATATTGCAGACCCATCGTGGGAAAAAGAGGATGAAGAATACTGGTGGTCGATTATCCGGCCCGGCGGCGGTGTGCGACCCTCTTACATAAAACTCGCAAACATGGCAAAATACTGCGGCGAACGCATCATCCCTGAACGCGAAGACGACAGCCCGGAGGCGCTTGGCCTTGTCCCAGTCGACCCTTGCGATTAGCCTGTTCTTTCATCTGGTCGCCACCGTCGTCTGGATTGGCGGTCTGGTCATCCTGACCGTGCTGGTCTGGCCGGAAACCCGGCGCATTCTGGCAGAAAACCCCGGCGTCTACAGCTTGCTGACCCGGCTGCGCAAGCGTTTCCTGCCGCTCAGCAACCTGAGTCTCGTTGTGCTGGTGGTCACGGGTCTGTTTCAGATGACGGCTGACCCAAACTATGAAGGTGTGTTAGAATTCACGAACGAGTGGAGCCGGGCTATTCTGCTGAAGCATATCGCCGTGGGGGGCATGGTGATTTGTGGAGTGGCGCTTCAATTCTGGGTGGCACCTGCTCTGGAACGCGCCTCGCTGCTGGCTGAACGCCGCAAAAGTGATCCTCAAGAATGGGAGCGATTGCACCGTTTGGAAGTACGTCTGACGTGGGTCAATACGACGCTGGGCATACTGGTACTGGCGTTTACAGCCTGGGCCACGGCGATTTAGCAATAGGCTGACCACCCGAACAAATGCTGACGTGCATATGCAGCAGATAGGCCTGTAAATCATCACGGACTTGCGAACTGGCTGATTCAGATCAGCACCGCATGAGGAGACATTCCTTGTCTAGTCGAATCGGTTTTGCGCTGGCGGTGGGGCTGCTTTTAATCGCAGCGATCCTGCGCTTCTGGAACCTGACCACCCTGCCGCCCGGCCTGAATGAAAACGAAATCACCGATATTCGCATTACCGAGACGATTCGGCAGGGCAATGTCGCGGTCTACTATAATCTGCAATCGCTGGGCGCAGAAGGGGGCCGCGAAGGTTTCTATCACACCCTGCTGGCGGCTGTTACCACGCTGACCGGCAGCGGTCTGATGAGTTACCGTCTGCTGTCGGTGTTCACCAATATGATTATGCTGGCGCTGGTTTATGCGCTGGCGACCCGGCTCTATGGGGCGCTGGCTGGCGTCGCAGCACTCGCCCTGCTGACAGTCGGTTTCTGGCCGATTTTGCTGGCCCGCAGCATCGGCCGCGAAGCGCTGCTGCCGCTGCTGGTAGCGGCCACCATGCTCGCACTGGCCCGGGCCTTGCCGGTTTATTATCAGCCGTCGCCGCGTGAACCGGGCACACCGCCGTTTGCCGCCCTGGGGCTGCTGCTGGGGTTAGGGTTTTACCTGCATCCCGCCCATTATCTGCTGGCGCTGGCATGTCTCGTGTTCATTGTCTTCATGGTGGTTTCGCCCCAGCCGCTTTCCAGCCGCACCCTCAGCTATATCGGTTTTGCCATTCTGGTGATGATTATCGTTGCGGTGCCCTATGTGGTGTCCAGCGTTCGATTACCAGCACTTGACGGTGCCGGGCGCGTGTTCGGCGCCTACCAGATTGCCGCCAAACCACCGTTACAGGCGATTGTCGACGGCATCAGCGGCATCTTCTTCATGGGCGATCAATCGCCAGCACGCAACGTACCGGGCCGCCCGTTGGTCGATCTGTTCAGCGGCGTCATTATGCTGATCGGCCTGCTGGCTGCCCTCAACCGCTGGCAGCGCCCGCGTTTCACCCTGTCGCTGCTGGTTCTCATTGCGCTGCTGCCAATCGCGTTCTTCCGCATTCAGGGGCCAGATTTCAGCGCGTATGCCGTCTTGCTGCCGGTGTTGGCGCTCTTTTTTGGCCTGGGGGTGACGACCCTGCATCAGAGCTTGCAGCCACGCGTACGCCCGCTGTTGGGCTTGGGGCTGGCGGGCCTGCTGGCATTTAATCTTGTGTGGGTTGGCCGTGATCTGACTCAGGTATGGCCGACTCTGCCTCAGGTGTCTGCGGCGTATAATGGGCGAATTGCGCAGCTTGCCCACCATATCGACCGCACAGCCCGCACGATACCGACGGTGGTCTGTATCCCATCCATCACCAGCTTTGACCCCAGCCCCCAACTGACCGATGCACAGCTCATGCTGCTGATGATGCACACCCGGGGTAACGCCGTCCGCTATGCGGATTGCGGCTCTGGGCTGGTCCTGACAAACGGGGGTGACCAGCAGCAGGTTATCCTGACGACATCGGACATGATGGAGGATATTCACCCCTATTTGCAGAACTGGCTGCTGCGGGGCACGGTCCAGAGCGGTGATAACATCCCGCCCGAATCCGTGATCGTGATGGATGTCGCCAACGCACTGGACGACAAAATCGGCGCATTTACCACTACAGCCCCGGTCACGTATGCACCGGAAGCCCCCGGCGGCAGCGGCAGCACCCTGCCCCCGGTTTCGTTTGAAGGCAATATCACATTTCTGGGTTACGAAAGCAGCGAAGCCACCACCTATCAACCCGGGGATATTGTCACGACGATTACCTACTGGCGCGTGGACGGACCGCTGCCATCGGATATTCGTCTGTTCACCCATGTACTGTCCGACCCGGCGGCGATCACTGCGCAAACCGATACCATCAGCGTCCTTGCCAGCCGCTTGCGCCAGCGTGATGTCTTCATTCAGATTACGTTCGTCCCGCTGCCGCGCTCTATCCCTGCCGGTCGTTACACAATTTCTATCGGGGCCTATCAGGACAGCGACAACCGCCGGCTGGCCGTGCTGGCGAATGGTCAGGAACGGGGCACTCGACTGTTCCTTTCTGGCAAAACCGTTAACGTAACCGAATAAAGTGAGATCGCATGTTTGAAATTGTTTTCCTGGGGACCTCGGCATCTGCGCCATCCGTCTATCGCAGCCTGCCAGCACAGGCTATCCTGGCCGGAGAACATCGCTTTCTGATCGACTGTGGCGAAGGGACCCAACGGCAGATTTTGCGGAGTGGCATTGGCTTCAAACGCATGAATCGTATCCTGCTGACTCATGCGCACCTGGACCATATTCTGGGGCTGGGTGGCCTGATGTCGACATTTGCACGTTGGGAAAACATCGAGGAAATCGAAATCTATGGCGGCGAGGCGACGCTCAACCGGGTGCAGGCGCTGTTGTTTGGCGTCGTGCTGGATTTCGAACGCCTGCCCGTCAAGATTCATCTGATCGACCTGAAACCGGGCCGGTTTTTCGACAGCAAGGACTTTACCGTGGACGCCTTCCCGGTTTCCCATCGCGGCCCCGGCAACTTTGGGTTCATCTTCCAGCAAAAAGTACACCGCCCGTTTCTCTCCGACAAAGCGGCGGCGCTGGGTGTGCCCGCCGGGCCAGAGCGCGGTCAGCTTGTACGCGGGGAATCCATCACCCTCAACGATGGCCGGGTCATCACGCCGGAAATGGTTCTGGGGGATGATGTACCCGGTGTCAAACTGGTGCATATTGGCGATATCGGGCGTACCCATAACGTCAGGGACCATATCGCCGGGGCCGACGCGCTGGTCATCGAAAGCACCTTCCTGCATGACGACGCAGACGCAGCGCAGGCTTTTGGACATCTGACCGCCCGCCAGGCTGGTATTCTGGCTGCCGAGACAGGGGTCAAAACGCTGATCCTGACGCATGTCTCGCGCCGCTATCGTGAACGTGATATTGTGGCCGAAGTACGATCCGTATTCCCGGATTCCTACGTCGCCAGAGACATGGATCATTTCGTCCTGCACCGGGGCAGACCCGTTGAAAAAAAGCAGGCAACCTATCAGGAGGAACGATGAACGGACCATCGCAGGACGCACTCGACGCTTACGTCAGCGGGCTGTTCGCCCCGGAGGATGACATCCTCCAGTGGATTCAGGCGGAAACCCGCCGCAACGATATGCCACAGATTAGCCTGGCTCCGCAGGAAGGCCGGCTGCTGCAATTTCTGATGCAGGCCGTTGGCGCCCGCACAGTCGTGGAAATTGGCTGTCTGGCAGGGTACAGCGGCACGTGGCTGGCCCGCGCGCTGCCTGCCGATGGCAAGTTATATACGCTGGAAGTGAGCAGCAAACACGCGCAGGTGGCCCGGAACAGTTTTGAAAAAGCGGGCCTCACGCATCAGGTGGAACTGCTGGAAGGTCCGGCGCTTGAATCGCTGCAAAAGCTGACCAGCGAAGGGCCGTTCGATTTTGTGTTTATCGATGCCGACAAGGGCAGTTACCCGCAGTATCTGCAATGGGCGGTGGATAATCTGCGACCAGGCGGTATGGTGGCGGCCCACAATGCCCTGCGCGGTGGGCGTGTGGTGAATCCGAGCAGCGCTGATGATGAGGCCATGCACGCCTTTAATCAGTCGCTGGCGGACAATCATCAATTGTTCAGTACCATTTTCGCCCTCGGCGATGGTATGGCGGTCGGCATCAAACAGGCATAGCAGCTTTAGGAGGCCGTGCCTGCCGGTTCACCCAGCACGTGCGATCCCTGCCCCCATGTCCCACTGAACACGAACTCGCTGAGCGGTTTGCGCGCCCGCGGGGCGGATTCCCGTGTACGCATGTCTTCGGGCATCGATTCAACAGGCGCCGGATACCCAATCGCCAGCACCACCACCGGCTCATGCGTCGCAGGGATGTTATATAACTGCCGCGCTTTGTCGCGGTCGAATCCGCCCATCTGGCGCAGCATCAGACCACTGTGCATGGCCTGTGCGGTCAGGTTACCCACCGCCAGTCCGGAATCGTACAGCGCCACGCGGTTGTGCGCCCCATTATTCTCGACCGTCGCCACCACCATAATCAGCAGGGGTGCGCTGCCTGCCCAGCGCTGATTATTCTCGCTCAGGCACTCGAACAGCCGGGTGTAATCCTGCGGCTTTTCGCGGGTCGCAACAATAAAATTCCAGGGTTGCAAATTACGCGACGAAGCGGCCCAGCGTGCGGCTTCGAGCAGTCCGATCAGGTGATTATGCTCCACCAGACGCGGCAGAAAAGCGCGCGGGCTCCAACGTTCGGCAATCAGATCCAGAATTGGCACTTGAGTCTGGGCAGTCTTACGCATTGTGAACTCCATTAACGGTATAAGCAGACGCATTAACTATAAATCATAACCAATAACGCTTATTACCACCTGCGGAAATATGTAAATTGGCATGCAAAAAAACAAAATAAGGTAGTTGCATTTGCGCATTTTCACAACCATAGTATATTATGGGTTGTTACAGTAACAACACATTCTTAGAGTACGCATCCCTAAATTTGGAGGCCCTCATGCGCAAAATCTCTCTTCTCCTTTTGGTAACGTTGATTTTCGCGTTACCTGGGGTGGGTTTTCTGCCCACTCTTGCAGCAAACTGTACCAATTCGTACGCCACAGAGTTTGATCCGACCACCCTGCCAGCTACGGGCCGCATTGCACAATCCTTCAGCACCCTGCGCTCATCAGTGGCTGGCGCCGCTATTGCTCGTGTTCTGGCCGATGCCGAATTTGAAGCAACAAATCAGGTATGCGGCGCGAATGGTCTGAGCTGGGTCTACATCACCTACACCAGTGGCGTGACCGACACCGGTGCATCTGCAGTTGGCCTCATGGGTTGGGCGCTGGAAAGCCAGACCTACTATGACGGTACCTATGGCCCTGGTCGCTGGCTGACCACAGGTGACGGTGGTCCCGTCAGCGGCACGTGCGAATACTCGTATGCCACCAACTTTGAAAGCGGCACCGGCACCGGCGAAATTGCCGAAGTGTTCAGCACGCTGCGCACATCACCGGGTGCATTCCCTGGCACGCGCGTCATGGCCCCGGCAGAATTCACCGTCAACAGTCAGGGCTGCTTCGGTGGCTTTAGCTGGCTGAACATCACCTACACCAGCGGCTTCGATGAATTTGGCAACTCCGTCGCACAGCAAACCGGCTGGGCGCTGGAAAGCCAGATCTACTTCGATGGCACCTACGGGCCCGGCACCTGGCTGATCCCGACCGCCGCCGAAGAAGCTTCATAAATCGAGGCTGCGGCAAAAGCAGCTTGAACTAAAATAAAAACAGGGACACGTCAGGCGATGTGTCCCTGTTTATTTTCTTTTGTGGGACGATTACTGAACTTCGTCCACCGTAATCATGCCTTCGCCATAGACCTGTCCGGGCCGGATCACCTGCGGCCCCTCGGTATCGACGGTCGCGATTAGGTCATAGGCTGTCGCCCCGGTGATGCGCACCGGCACAATCGCCCCCGGCGGCAGTTCGCCATCGACAAAGACATAACCATCAATCTCCGGCGCATCGCGGTAGCTGCGCCCCAGGCTGACCGTCTCGCCCGTGGGCTGGCCGTCCTCATCTTCCGCTTCGCCATGCCCTTCCACCAGCACATCGAGCGTCTGGCCGACGAACGCCTGATTTTTCGCCAGACTGATGCCCTGCTGTAATTCCATCAATGCTTCCCAGCGGGCCTGTTTGACATCATCCGGCACCTGCCCCGGCAGCGTGGCGCTGGGCGTACCAATCTCGTAGGAATATTTGAAGGCTCCGGCACGATCAAACTGCAAATCCCGGATGAATTGCATCAGCCCTTCAAATTCTTCATCGGTTTCGCCGGGGTAACCGACGATGAACGTGGTGCGCACCGCAAGCTGAGGAATGGTCGTACGCAGCTTGTCGAGTGTGTCGTACACCCATTCAATTTTGGCCGGGCGTTTCATGCGCTTGAGCGTCTCGCGGTGGCCGTGCTGAAGCGGCATATCCAGATACGGCAGAATCTGTTCGTGACGGGCCATCGTGTCCATCAGGCGCGGTGTCACATAACCGGGGTAGGCGTACATAATGCGAATCCAGGGCACATCCGGCGCGGCTTCGACAATCGCATCCAGCAGATGCGCCAACCCATCCTTCAGGCCGAGATCATAGCCGTAATCCGTCGTATCCTGAGCGATCAGCAATAGTTCCTGCACACCCATCTCTTGCAGGCCCACCGCTTCCGCCACAATCGACTCAATCGGGCGGCTGACGGCGGTACCCTTGATCTTCGGAATCGCACAGAAGGCACACGGGCGGCGGCAGCCATCAGCAATTTTCAGATAGGCACTGGCCCCCTGCACGCTGGCCCGCAGCACGCCACGTTCATCCAGCCCGACGACGTTGGCCTCTGTCGGCAGATGATACATCGGTTCCGGTTTCTTGCGACCGCGCAGCCGCGTCACCAGATCAAAAATATCCATCCAGCGGCGTGTGCCGATCACCCCATCCAGCCCCGGCACTTCCTGCACCAGATTGGCCCCATAGCGCTGCGACAGGCACCCGGCAGCGATCACCATCTGACCGCGCCGCTTGAGGTCCACCAGTTCGCGCAGCGCCCCAATCGATTCTTCTTTGGCTGCGTCGATAAAGCCGCAGGTGTTGACGATCAGCACTTCCGCTTCGTCCGGATCACCAACGCCGCGCAGGCCGTTCTGGTTCAGCACCTGCGCGATGCTCTCCGAATCGACGGTGTTTTTCGAGCAGCCGAGGCTGAGGAGGTAGTATTTATTCTTTAGTGAGGGCATTAACCACTCCGCTTGGTCACAAATAGATTTTCAATGGGCAACTTAAAACCGGGCAGCACATCGTAGCCGTAGAACGTATCATTGAGGAACATTATACCATTACCCAATATCGCAACCGGACACAGCCCGCTGCGCCCCTACGAATGACCATTCAGTGGCAATTTAGTCACCCTGCCGGGCATTGTAGACGAGTGCCCCGCTGGCGGCAAAATCACGAAACACCTTGACCGCCTCATCGGTGAGCACGTTGTCGATAAAGTCGATGCCGCGCCGCGCCAGTTCCTGCTGCCATTCCGGATGAATCGGCCCTTCATCAAAGCCGGTAATCGTCTCCAGTTCCGGCCCGCTGCCCGCAATCGCCAGTGACCGGATGCCCGACCAGATCACCGCGCCGTAGCACATGACGCAGGGCCGCCAGTTGACGACCAACTGATACGCCGGCATCCCCGGCCCGCCCAGGTCATGCGTGCCCAGAATATGCTGTGCTAGCGAAAGGGTCATCACTTCGGCATGGGCAGACGAACAGTGCGATGGCACCACGCGGTTCACGCCGACTACCACCGGTTTGCCCGTGTCACGCTCGAAGACGCCCGCCGCGAATGGTCCGCCAGTCTTCTGCTCGAAGTTCAAACGGGAAAAGCGAATGACAATCGCCATCCGTTCCTCAAGCGTCGGCAGCGTGGAGGGCAGGTTCGCCATCTCCTCTACCGCCCATTCGGGTAATGAGAGTGTAAAGTCCATATCCTGATCTCCTATTCTGGCGATGATTTAGTCGGCGGCAGACCTTCTTGCGTCACACGCGGCGGCAAAATCGCCGTTGGTGACGGGGTTGGCGTAATCGTCGGCGTCAGCGTGTTGGTTGGTGTCAATGTTTCCGTCGGCGTGTTGGTCGGCGGCGGTGTATCGCTCGGCGTCAGCGTCAGCGTGGGCGTGTCACTCGGCGTCGGGGTGTCGCTGGGCGTTGGCGTATCACTCGGTGTCGGCGTGATCGTCGGCGTATTGCTGGGCGTGGGGCTTGGCCCCGGCGTGCTGGTCGGCGTCAGCGCGGCGATGAGTGCCCCCACGTCAATTTCGGAGGTTGGGATCGGCGTCGGGCTAAACTCGGACGTCGGCTCGAAGCCCGGCCCGGAGCTGATCGACACGCCATCTTCCGTGAAGGTAATATCCACCTTCTGACCGCGCCCACCCAGCACACCCTGCGGCTGACCATTCCACGTCACCAGCAACGCGCGTGCATTACTCGCCCGCACAAACACATCGTTAAAACCCTGATATTCGTTGGCCGTACCCGGCGCGAGAATGCCTGCAAACACCTCGGTGCCATCGACCAACACCTGCAACCATGTACGCTGGGAGGTTTCAACCGTGACGAGTACGCCGCTGCCAGTGTAATTCTGCGTGGCACGGGGTGGCTGAGTCGCACCGAACGCCAGTGGTAAGGGGGTAAAGGTCGGCACCGCCGTATCCACAGGCTGCGAGGGTTGGGCAATCAAGAGCGGAGCCTGGGGTTGAACTTCAACCGGCTCTTGGCCGGTACCCAGAAGCTGCACCGCCACAAACCCGATCACCGCTACCGCTGCTACCGCCACCAGCACCGATACGGTCACGTTCAGCACATTGATGCGGCGCAGGCGGCGCTGCTGTACCTGTTCGCCCATCGGCACAGCAGGTAATGAGGGGTTCGTATCTGTGATGGAGCGCGGGGCCTGGGGTTCCGCTGATGGTTCCCGCCGGTTCCGTCGGCCTCTTTTTTCGCGCTTGTCTTTTTTATCTTTTTTGCGGCGGCTGCCCCGCTGTTCGCGGCGGCTTTCTTCGGCGCGTGCAGCTTCATAGTATTGAAGCACACGTTCATCATCGACACCCAGATACCGCGCATAGATGCCCAGGAAGCCCCGTATCTGTACGGTCGAGGCATCCGGAATATGAAAATCGCCCCGCTCAAACGCCTCAAGGACACGCCTGCGAATATGCAGGACGCTTTCGGCATCATCGAGCGTCAGCTCTTTGACTTCACGACTCTCACGAAGATAGCGACCAAGCGCCTGAGCATCCATAAGATAAATGAAACTAGCCCCAAAACGGGGCCATACCTAAAAGAATCAGATTGCTAACGGACAGATTACTGCTGTTCGCCAGGCTCTTCAAGAACCGTCGCATCAAGCTCGGCCACGGGTTCTTCCGCCGGAGTTTCAGCTTCTTCTTCAGCAGCATCGGCATCGGCATTTTCTGCCTGTTCGCGCTGCGCCAGAAATTCAGCCAGTTCCTGTTCGGGTACAATCGTCACCTTCAACATCGGCGAAATTTCGTTGCCGAGGCGAACCGCGACTTCATGGGTGCCGACTTCACGCAGGGCCTGCTGGCTGATACGGCGGCGGTTAATATCCACGCCGGTTGCTTCCATCAGCGCATCTGCAATTTCTGTCGTCGTCACAGAACCGAACAGTTTGCCTGTCACAGCAGCACGGCGGCCAAAGATCAGCTCGACACCGTCGATCTGACGCGCCAGATCGTTCATACGCTGTTCCAGTTCGGCACGACGAACCACGGCCTGATCGCGCAGCTTCTGGGCGCGTTTCATTTCGCCGCTGGTTGCCTTCACCGCCAATCCTTTAGGGATCAGGTAATTCCGTGCAAACCCATCCGCAACGTCGATAACTTCACCGGCTACGCCGTGTTTGTAGACATATTCCAACAAGATCACTTTCATCTTCGGATGCCCTTTTACTCTTACCGAAAGTGCTCCCCATTATAAGCAGACACCTGCACACCTGCCAAGTGTGAATGCCATCAGGCAGGCATGGTATTTTCGGACATCAGCGGCTGTCGCACACAAAGTCTGTACCCCGGTTCAATTCGTCTGCGTCAGCCATTCTGCCCTGATGCGTCCGCACATCGGTCTGAGCCGGTCTTCTGGTCCCAAATTCTCAGGGCCAAACATACGGAATAGTGGTAGAATGTGCGCGATTATCGGACAAAGGATTGGTGACATGCCCGGAAGAGCCATCTCAAACCACCTTGAAGCAGGCACCGAAGAAGCCTTCAACCAGGTGGCGCAGGTTTTTCGCCATGATCTGGTGTTATATGCTGGCATGCTTCAATCATGGATGTCGCTGTTCGAGATCGAAGTCCCGGAGGATCAACTCATTTTTGCTCGGATGACGCGGTACATGGCCCAGGCCACCGACCAGTTTCTGAAAGAGATGCAGCCCCGCCTGTACCCGCAATATGCGGCCCCATCGCGGGCATCGCATGCGCACATCTGTGAGACCTGGGATAGCTTTTACGAAGATTTTGTCGCCTATGCGCAGCCCAAGCTGATGCGGATGGGTTCGTATATGCGCGTGTATATGCATCGTCCAGAATTCAACGACATCCTGCAGGCCAATCTCGGCCCTGTGGCAGATGACGAGCACATCGACAAAATGCTGATGAGCACCTACAATAAATTATCGGCGCTGCTGGACGCAAACCAGTTTAACCAACGAATTGCAGTAACATTGCAAGCGTCGAAGTCCGCCCGCATGGGGTCCTAGCTAACCAGCACACAGCTCGATAAACGTGTTTGTCCATGAATGAAAAATCCTATCATCGCACACTGGCGCTGATTCTGGTGGCCTTCAGCATCGGCATGAGTGCCCTCATTAGCAACCGGGTGTTCGAACGCCTTCCGCATCTGGAAGATGAAGTCGCCTATCTTTTCCAGGCAAAAACCTATGCAGGCGGCCAACTGGTCGTCGATATTCCGGAAGCACGCCGGGCCTACTGGCAGCCGTTTGTGGTCGACTACACCCCCGCTGGTAACCGCTTCAGCAAATACACCCCCGGCTGGCCCATGCTGCTGGCGATGGGCGTCTTACTCGGCCAAGCCTGGGTGATCAATGCGCTTCTATCCGGCCTCAACGTCGCGCTGGTTTACCGGTTGGGGCGGGAGGTTTTTTCACCGGACGCCGGTTTGATCGCCGCTGCCCTGACGGCATTCTCACCAATGGCCCTGCTGCTCAACAGCACGCTGATGGGGCACACCGCTGCCCTGTGCGGCGTCACCCTATTTATGTATGCCTACTGGCGCATCGAACGCGGACGTCATGCCCTGCGCTGGGGCGTGGTTGCCGGCCTTGCGCTGGGGCTGGTCATCGCCACGCGCCCGCTAACAGCCATCGGCATGACGTTTCCTTTTATCCTGTGGAGTGGCTTTCGGGTGTTGAGGGCAGATATTCGCTATACCCGCAATCACGAATCCGCTGTTCACGTGCGACAGGTGCTGACCCCGCTGCTGACTCTGGCGGCTGTGACCCTGCTGATCAGCGCCGTTATCCCGATTTACAGTTATGCCGCCACTGGCGACCCCACCAAAAACCTGTATACGCTGGTCTGGAGTTATGATCGAGTCGGCTTTGGCGAATGCTGCGGGCGCAATGGACACACACTGGAAAAAGGGCTGCGTCACGTGCGTTTTGATCTGTCGTTGATGGCCGCAGATTTATTCGGCTGGCAGCTACAGGATGTAACCGGCCTTCCCCGGCACATCGGTCAATGGCTGACAACGGGTGAAATGGGCACCTCGATTACGCCAGCTTTGCAGGACCATCTGCAAACCGAGGGCGATTACTGGCTGCTTACCGGCATCAGCTGGATTCTGCTGCCGTTTGGCCTGCTGGTTGGTTTTCGCAAGCGCTGGACATGGCTGCTGGCCGGTGCAGCACTCAGCCTGATCGCCGTGCACATGGCATACTGGATCGGCTCGCAGCGTTACAGCACCCGCTATTATTTTGAAACCCTGCAAGCCTTTGCGCTGCTGAGCGCCCTACCCATCGCCTGGCTGATTCAGCGCACCAGGCGCCGCTGGCTGATTTATGCACTCCTGACCGCAAGCCTCATCTACACTCTATACGCCTACAGCACCCCGCGCATCCATGCCCTGTACCGGTTCAACTTCATCACACCGGAAGTCATCGAAGGCGTCAACGCCCGTCGCAGCAGCGATGAACCGGTTCTGGTTGTGGTTACGGGCACGGATGTCCGCTGGCGTGCGCTGGGGGCCCTCATGTCCCAGACCAGCCCCTATCTCGACAGCGATATTGTCGTTGCGTGGGATAACTTGCAGCCCGGCCTGCGCGACCAGATTGAAGCCCGATTCCGGGACCGGGAGATCATCGAGATGGCCGCCGAGGGCAATAACTCGTGGTTTGTCGATGAACCACCCGCCCGTTAGAATTAGCCTCACGTTCACCTTGCAGGACACCCGACATGACTGACCAACTGCTTGTTTCCACTCAATGGCTGCACGATCACCTTGATGACCCGAACCTGCGCATTGTCGATATTCGCGGACATGTCATCGCCGCCAGCGAACCACCACCGCACTACTTCAACCATTATGACGACTACTTACAGTCGCACATCCCCGGTGCCGTCTTCGTTGACTGGGTGCACGAGATCACCGACCCGAATGACCCGCGCCACGCCCAGATCGCCCGACCAGACCGCTATGAAGCCTTCGCCCGGCGCATTGGCATCGACGCGGATACGCTGGTTGTGGCATACGACGATGCGGACAGTATGTTCGCCGCGCGCCTGTGGTGGAGCCTGAATTATTATGGCCATCGCCACGTGGCGGTGCTGGATGGCGGCTGGCTCAAGTGGACTGCCGAAGGTCGCCCAACAAGCGACACGATTCCGCACATCGAGCCATCACACTTCGAAGCGCAACCGAATGAGAACCTGCGCCGCACCGCCGACCAGATTCTGGCGGGGTTGCAGACAGACGAACGCGTCCTGCTGGATGTGCGTTCGTCCGCAGAATTTGCCGGACAAGCGGCCCGCGCCAGCCGTATGGGTCACATCCCCGGCGCTGTCAACCAGCCACGCCCCACCCTCGTCCAGCCTGACCATACCATGCCCCCGCCCGATCAACTGCGGCAGATCTTCGCGCAACATGGTATCAATGCCGACACCGCCGAAGTGGTGCCGTATTGCAACGGCGGCGTCTCGGCCAGTTATGCCATGCTGGCACTGCGTGTGGCCGGTTTTGAGGATGTGGCCATGTATGATGGTTCGTGGAAAGAATGGGGCAACGACGACAGCAAGCCCATAGAAAGCTGACTCAACAGGCAGACCAGGCCTGCTGAGTAACGACAACGCAAGGAAGCCCTCTACCTGATGGGCTTTTTTGATTCTCGGTTTTACATATTTCAGAACCTCGCACACGCCTGTTAGCTTGCCAGAAGCTTATTTAGGTCGCATTTAGGTAGCGGCAAGTTGCGCAGTATTCAATATGAGCAAAACAACGGAGATAGAGAGATTAAATCAGAAGGAAATCATATGAAACTGTCCCTGGTGATACCGGCTTACAACGAATCCGAAGGTGTCGAATCAACGGCAGACAAGATCAAGAAACTGCTCGCACGCCTGCGCAACCAGTACGACGTTGAAGTGATTTTTGTCAACGATGGCAGCAAGGACAACACCGCCGACTTATTGCAGGCAACATTTGCAGACGACGATCAGGTGCGCGTGGTTTCGCATGAGGTCAACCGCGGCCTTGGCGCTGCGCTGCGCACAGGTTTCTCGCACGCCACCGGCGACATTGTCGTCACGACGGACTTTGATGGAACCTATCATTTCAGCACGATCCCGCAGATTGTGGCGCACATGCAGGTTTATGGCGTCGATATGGTGACCGCCTCGCCCTATCACCCTCGTGGCAGTGTCGAGGGGGTTCCCGGCTACCGGCTTCTGTTCAGCTATGGCGCGTCGCTACTGTATCGCATTCTGGTCAGTTGGAAAGTTCACACCTGGACCGCCCTGTTCCGCGCCTACCGCCGTGAAGTCATCGAGAAAGTCGGCTTCGAAAGCGACGGTTTCCTGGCGGGCACCGAGCTGCTCATCAAGGCGATTCAGGCCGGTTACAGCGTATCTGAATTCCCGACAACGCTGCATGTCCGCACGTTCGGCCAATCCAGCCTGAAGATCTTCCGCGTGACCCAGGCGCACATGAAATACCAGATGCAGCTGCTGCTGTCTGGTGCACCGCGGCACCGGTTGATCCGGCGGCGCGCCTGATTTTCGTCGATTACTTTCATAGACTGGCTCCTCAGGAGGACTAATCACTGTGTTCATACACCCCAGCGCAGACGTCGAAGACGGGGCTGTTATCGGCAGCGATAGCAAAATCTGGCACCTGTGCCACGTCCGCAAAAACGCGAATATCGGTAAGGAATGTGTTCTCGGTCGTGGTGTATTTGTCGATGCCGGTGTGCAGATTGGCAACCGCGTCAAAATTCAGAATTATGTATCCGTCTTTCATGGGGTGACGATCGAAGACGGTGTTTTCGTGGGGCCACATGTCTGCTTCACCAATGACCTGTTCCCCCGTGCTGTCAACCCGGATATGAGCCTTAAAAGCCCGGATGACTGGGTGCTGGGCGAAACACGGGTCGGTGCTGGTGCCGCCCTGGGCGCCAACAGTACCATCGTCTGCGGCATCACCATTGGGCGCTGGGCCATGGTCGGTTCGGGCAGCGTCGTCACCAAAGACGTGCCGGATCATGCGCTCGTGGTGGGCAATCCTGCTCGCCAGATTGGCTATGTCTGTGCTTGTGGCAAGCGGCAGCCCACGCTCGAGGCTGCCCAAAATTGTGAATGTAGCAAGGAAGGTACTCCTCAATGATCCCCGCAGAAAAAACGATGAACATCGGCATTGCCAAACCCTATATTGGTGACGCCGAAAAACAGGCCGTCATGGAAGTGCTGGACAGCGGCCAGCTCGCGCAGGGCGCACGGGTGAAAGCTTTTGAAGAACAGTTCGCCGCCTACCACAATGCCAAACATGGCATCGCCGTCAACAACGGTACGACGTCGCTCATCGCGTCGCTGATGGCGCACGAGATCGGTGCGGGTGATGAGGTGATTGTCCCGGCCTTCACATTTTTTGCGACTGCCGCCAGCGTCCTGAGTGTCGGTGCCAAACCCGTCTTTGCGGATATTGAACCGGATACATTCTGCCTGTCGCCAGAAGCCGCCGAGGCCGCCATCACCGACAAAACCAAAGCGATCATGCCGGTTCATCTGTATGGTCATGCGGCGGACATGCCCCGGTTCAAGGCGATCTGCGACAAGCATAATCTGGCGCTGATCGAAGACGCCGCTCAATCGCACGGCGCAAAAATCGGCGACGATTTCGCGGGCACATGGGGCACGGCTTCCTTCAGCTTCTACCCCACCAAGAACATGACCACCTCCGAAGGCGGCATGGTTCTCACCAACGATGATGAGATCGCCCGGCGGCTGCGGATGATCCGCAACCAGGGTATGAACACCCAGTATTATCACGAAGTCATCGGCTATAACTTCCGCATGACCGATATTTCGGCGGCGATTGGGCTGGCCCAGCTGGAGCGCCTGCCTGCATGGACAGAGCAGCGCATCACCAACGCCGACTACCTGACCGAAACCCTGAAAAGTGTGGTGACACCTGTCACCCGGCCCGGCTATCGTCACGTCTTCCACCAGTACACGGTGCGGGTGAAAGAAGGCGTGAACCGGGACGACGTGGTCAAGCGCCTGAATGAGCGTGGCATCGGCGCCCGCGTCTATTATCCCCGTCCAATCCACGAACAGCCGGTTTTCCAGAAAATGCCGGAATACGCAAATGTTTCGCTGCCATACACGGCAAAAGCGACCGATGAAGTATTCAGTTTGCCCGTGCATCCACTGCTGACCGACGAAGAACGTGAGTATATTACGCAAGAGGTGAATTCGATATGTTAAAAGCTGCAGTCATTGGCGTCGGTAGCATGGGCCGCAATCACGTCCGTGTTTACCGTGAGGTGAACGGTGTCGAGCTGGTCGGCGTCAGCGATCATGATAAGGATACGGCAGCACGTGTTGGCTCGGTCTTCAATGTGCCCTTTTACACGGACTACCAGAAGATGCTGGACGAGTGTAAACCCGATCTGGTGACACTGGCGGTGCCAACCGACAAGCACTACAAAGTCGGTATGGATTTGATCGACCGGGGCGTAAACCTGCTGATCGAAAAGCCGATTGCCCCGACTCTGGAAGAAGCGCATGAACTGGTCGAGATGGCACAGCGCAATGGCGTCACCCTGGCGGTTGGGCATATCGAACGTTTTAACCCGGCCATCATCGAACTGCGCCGCCGCCTGAAAGAAGGCATGGCCGGGCGTGTGTACAACATCCATGCCCAGCGCCTCAGCCCCTATCCAGTGCGCATTCGCGATGCGGGCGTCGTGATCGACCTGGCCTCGCACGATATTGATCTGATGCGGTATCTGATCGACCGGCCCATTACACGCGTTTACGGCGAGACTGCCAGTTCCATTAACTCTGACCGCGAAGACATGTTCAATGGCGTGATGCGGTTCGACGGTGAAACCGTGGGCGTGCTCGATGTCAACTGGATTACGCCCAAGAAAGTGCGTATGCTGACCATTACCGGCGCACGCGGTATGTTTAGCTGCGACCTGCTCTCACAGGAGTTGTTCTTCTACGAGAACGAAACCGCGCCCAGCCAATGGGACACGCTCAGTGTGCTGCGCGGCGTCAACGAGGGCAACATCCTCGGCATCCGCATCCAGCGTCACGAACCACTGGCCGCCGAAATCAACGACTTCGTCAGCGCCGTGCGCGACGGTCGCGAACCAACGGTGTCCGGCTATGAAGGCATGGAAACCCTGCGTATTGCCCTCGATTTCGTGAAATCCGGCCAGTATGCTGAGGTTATTGAACAAGAGCGTGTGCTTGCCTGATGAAAGTCATGACTGTCGTGGGCACACGCCCCGAATTCATCCAGATTGCCCCGCTGACCCGATCCTTGCGTCGGCGGGGTCACCAGGAAATCCTGGTCAACACCGGCCAGCACTACGACGATAATATGTCCCGCGTTTTTTTCCGCGAGCTTGACCTGCCCGAACCAGAGATCAGCCTGGGCGTGGGCGGCGGCACGCATGCCGAGCAAACCGGCCAGATGATGATCGCGCTGGAACCGGTGATGCTGCGCGAAAAGCCGGACTTTGTCGTCGTGTATGGGGATACCAATTCGACTATCGCCGGGGCGCTGACAGCAGCCAAGCTCCATATGCCGATTGTGCATGTCGAAGCCGGTTTGCGCAGTTTTGACCGCAATATGCCGGAAGAAATCAACCGCGTCCTGACCGATCACATCAGCAATATCCTGTTCTCGCCGACGAATGTGGCTGTCAACAACCTGAAAAATGAAGGCGTTACCAGCGGCGTGTATAACGTGGGCGATGTACGCACGGATGTTGTGCTGGGGATCGTCCCCCGTGCCCGCGAACGTCAGGCGGCCCTGCTCGAAAGCGCAGGCCTGCAAGCAGGCGAGGCCTTTGCCCTGGCGACGATTCACCGCGCCTCCAACACCGACAGCGAAACCCGCTTGCGGCAGATTGTGGACTCCTTCGGCGCGGCTGAAATCCCCGTCCTGCTGCCCGTACACCCGCGGCTGCGCAAGATGCTGGATACCTTTGGCCTGGCGTTTAACGACAACGTGCGCACCGTCGAGCCGCTTGGTTTCCTAGACCTGATTGCGGCGCTGGATGCCTGTGAAATTGTGATTACGGACAGCGGCGGCCTGCAAAAAGAGGCCTATATGCTGCGCAGGCCCACGATCACCGTACGCGATACCACAGAATGGATCGAGACGGTTGAAGCCGGGTGGAATCGCCTGTGCGAGCCGGAACCAGCGGCTTTCCTGGCGGCCATTCAGGCAGCGCGGGGTGATACACCTGCCGAACATCCGGACTTCTACGGTGCGGAAGGCGTCAGCGACCGCATGATCGACGTGCTGGAGACCGCACTCCAGAAGGCAGCAGTCACTGCCTAAACCGAATTTATCTCCGTATATCGGGTCTGATACACCGTCAGGCCCGTTTTCTTTTCCCCCGGCATAGCAGCCACGCGTATCCCTATCCAAACCCGTGAGTAATGACGGTTTACTGCCCTCTGCCGCATCTGAAGCCAAGTACATCCGTCATGCCTATACCTCCCGTCAGAAGCAAGGCCATGTGCGAACCGGACAGACACAACCTGCTGTAATTTCTACAGATGAGCTAATACCAGAAAGCACTCATAGGAGCCAAGCCGCCTGCTTGAGTAAGGCTCAGGTCTTTTGCCAGGGTGTGTTGACATTTCGGTTTTCTTGCAAGATCTGCTCTCGCCCTCACCCTATATCCCTCTCCCTCATGGAGAGGGACTTCAAAAATCGTTCTTCGCCCTGAGGGACGCATGTCACCAATTATCTAGCCAGATACGTTCGCTGCTGGTAATGGTCAGTTGAACTACCTGCATATTTGATATCTATGCTTCAACCAACAGACGACACGCATCACCGGCTGCCATGAAACAAAAAAGGAGAAGCCTTGCGGCCTCTCCCGGTTTGAATTGATTGACTGACGCGCAGCCGGGGTTTCGATCAGCCCGGCTATTCGCCCGCGCTCTCCTCAGGCGTCGCCGTAGCGGTCGCCGTTGGGGGCACGGGTGTATTCGTCGGCGCCGGTGTGTTGGTCGGCACCATCGTCGCAGTCGGCGGCACTGGCGTGTTGGTTGGCGGCGGCAGCGGTGTCGCTGTCAGCGTCGCCGTGGGTGGCACCGGTGTATTCGTTGGTGCCACCGTCGATGTCAGTGTCGCGGTCGGGGGCACCGGCGTATTGCTCGGCGCCACGGTTGATGTTGCGGCGGCTGTTGGCGCCACTTGCTGCGTCGATTCCGCCGTCGGTGATGCTACGATGACCGCCGTCGGTTCAGGCGTGTTGGTTGCAGGCGGCGCAATATCCACGAACTCCTGCACACTGGCCCCCACAATCGTGCTGCAATCGAAGCTGATGTCATGCAGGGCCGGTGTCACACCGGTATCGCTGGTTGTCAGCGTCACCTCGTACTGGAGGTAGCGTCCGGCCAGGCCAGCGCCACTACCCGAAGTCAGGTTGGCATAGTTGCTCCAACTACCATCCGGAACCGGGCTATTACCGCTGCGTGCGCGCACGCTCAGGCTTGTCCCTGCCGGAACCTCGCCATTCCATCTGACGGTGTTCCAACTAACGGAGTCACCAGCATCACGCACCTGCGAGGTGTACACGCCGCTGGCCGCATTCGGCGACAGCCGCAGCCAATCAATCTGCAACGTGGCGCTGTCCGCACTGGAGTCGCTGGCAAGCGGTCGCAAGTTCTGGCCGATCGTCGGCAAACCGTGCGTAGCAACCAGGGCATTGTCGACGTAGAACCGTGTCTGCGATGCCGTGATCTCGATGCGGTAGCGGTGGGCCGAACCCAGATAGCTGCTGCCCAGCGAAGTCACCTGTCCGTTGTTGGTGCGTGCATGCAGATTGCCATCACCGGTGAAGGTGCTGAAGATCGCCCAGTCACCGCTGAAGTCGAAGTCATTGACCAGACCAGCATGCTGCCAGGCCACGTTGGCAAATGTGGCGACGAACTCGATGCTGCGCTGCCGGTTAAAGACGACATCCGTACCGATGCGGGCACCGTTCACCACAAGCTGGCCGTTGCTGACGGTGCTGCTGCCGCCTGTACCCCAGGGGCTGCTCGTCCATCCACTCGGCAGGCTGGCAAAGGTTTCTTCCAGCGCCGGGGCCAGTGACAACCTGCCATCACCGACCTGGCTGACGAATGCACCACCCGTGATACTGCCATTCTGGAAGTTCGCAACCGTCTGGTCCACCACACAGGCCGAGACCGGAACCGGCGTATTCGTCGGGGTGTTGGTCGGAGTCGGGGTGTTGGTTGGCGTGTTAGTCGGCGTCCAGGTTGGTGTAAAGTTCGGCGTATTGGTTGGTGTGTTGGTCGGTGTCGCCGTTTGGATCACCGCCTGAACCTCAACCGTTGCCTGATAGTCGGTAAAGCCGCCGTCTTTGTCCTCAATCCGGCCACGTGCGGTGTACACCCCCGCCTGCGGATACGAACAGTTGAACGTGGGCGATGTGCTCTGTGACAGAATGAACGTGCCGCTGTTGGTGCAGTCATACGAGTACAACAGACCCGCCGTCACATCCGCACTGCTTGCGTCGGATACCGCGCTGAACGCCAGCACCGCACTCTGTCCGGCATTGATCACGCCGCTGCTATTGCTGAAGGTCGCAACCGGCGCCACATTGTTGACCGTCAGGCTGAACGTCGTCTGGCTGTTGCCGCCCTGGCCGTCCTGTGCCGTGATGGTCACGGTCTGACTCTGGGTGGGACCATCCGTAGTCGCATAGCTCCACGACCAGGTGCCATTGCCGTTGTTGACGACATTACCCACGGAGGCGGTCAGGTTCACTGTATCGCCATCCGGGTCACTCACGCTGCCGGTGTTCTGTGCAGTCTGACCTTCATTGACCGTCACCGACGCGCTGTTGACAGACACGCTCGGCGCTTCATTCTCGACGTTCGCCGGTTGGCAGGCAAAGCTGATGTCGTTCAGAGCCGGCGAAACACTGCTGTTGCTCGTGCCAAGCGTGACGTCGTACTGGATGTAACGCCCGGTCAGACCCGCGCTTGCACCCGATGTCATGTTGGCATAACTGCTCCAGCTGCCATCCGGGCTGGCGGTGTTGCCGCTGCGGGCGCGTACGCTCAGGCTGGTGCCCGACGGCAGTTCCCGATTCCAGCTGACCGTACCCCAGGTCGAGATCGCGCCTGCGTCATAAATGCGCGAGGTGAAGACACCCGAAGTGTTGAACGGCGTCACCCGCACCCAATCGACCGCCAGATTGCCCGTGCTTGAGTTGTCACTAAACAGCGGTCGCATGTTGTTCAGCAAGGCGACGTTATGGGTTGCCACCACCGTGCCATCAATCGAGAACACCACGCTGGAACCCGACCAGTCGATCCTGTAGCGATGCGGCGCGTTCAGGTAGCTGCCCGCGATCTGCGTCACGTTACCATCACTGGTGCGCGTGTAGATCCCGCTGCCATTGGAGTAGGTGCTGAAGATCGCCCAGCTCCCCTCAAAGTTGAGTGGTTCTTCCAGACCACCATGCTGCCACGGCTGGCTCTGGAATGTCGCCACAAATTCCACCGAACGGCCCGCTGAGTAGGTGGTCGTGGCACCAAATGCCGCACGATCCACCCGCAGCTGTCCACCGCTGACGGTGACGTTGCCGCCACTCTGCCATGTCGGTCCGGACCAGCCACTCGGCATACTCGCAAAGGTTTCTTCCAGCGCCGGGGCCAGCGATACCGCGCCGTCACCAAGCTGGCTGATGAATGCTCCGCCGGACAGGGTGCCACTCTGGAAGTTCGCGACCGTCTGGTCCATGAAACAAGCCGGAGCCGGGGTTGGCGTATTGGTCGGTGTGTTCGTTGGCGTGTTCGTCGGTGTACTGGTCGGCGTCAAAGTCGGCGACGGTCCATCAGTTGGCGTCAACGTCTGGGTTGGCGTGCTGGGTATTCCGTCATAGCTGGCAACGAAGCTGTGGTTGCCAGGAGCCACCACAACAAATGCTTCTTCTTTACCCTTGATCAGCTCTGTACTGAAGTTAACCGGGCTGCCATCCACCGTGACCGTTGTCAGTTCAAAACCCTGGTAGGTCAGCGGGAGAATGGTGGTCTGGTTATCCCCACTTGCGGGGGCCAGCATGTCAAACGTCAGGGTATTGGTCGAGCCGTTCCACAGGATGTTCGTGTATTCGGTCGCATAGCGTTTCTCATTGAACGCCAGCCAGCGATCAGCATTCCAGACAGGAACACCCTGGCTGTTGGCATAGGCCAGCGTATCGGAAACCCACTGGGTGGTACCGAACTGAACCGCATCCACCTGGAAGAAGGAGACAATAGCCGAGTAACCGCCCGCCTGACTGTTGTCGATCAGTTCGCGTGAAACAGCCAGCGCCTGCGTGTTATTCAACCCTTCATAGCCGGGGATTGCCAGCAACTGCACATCTGTCAGCGCCAGACTCTGCCGGAAGAAGTTCAGCAGCGTGCCATTTTCCGTTACCATGCGCATGGGCAGGCCCGTACCATCAATGTAACCGTGCGCCCACTCGCCGTTGGTCTTTTGCAGCCACGGCCCCCAAGGGAACAGATCGACACTAAAGTGCAGGTTATAAGACAATGCCAGTTCAGCGGCATCCGTCCACCCCAGCCAGCCCAGGTCATGGCTGCGCACAACGCGCGATTTCGGGCTGGTGTAGGTGCTGGTAAACCAGTTGTTTGCGACCTGGAAGCCCTCAACAAGATTCTCGACGTTATAGGGTTCGTAGGTATCTTCACGGTAGATAAAGGGATGCATCCCAAATTCATGTCCCTGGGCACGCCAGCTTTGAATAGTGGGATTATCCGGTGCGCCAATCGACAGGAACATCGTCAGCGACCCACCGTTGCTGTTGATAGCGTTCAGCAGGTTCTGATAGTAGCTCAGTGGGTTGGCATGCGCATCACTGGTTGCAACGAGCATGGTGCGCGCGGTGCCAGGGAAGTACCACAGCTGCGGCAGCGGGCGACTATCTTCAACGGCCTGTTTGACAAGCCGTGCGAACAGGCGCTGCTGCTCGTCTGCCTGCGGAATAGCAATCTTGTTGATGTCCACCCAGTGGTTGCCATCAGGGCTGGTGAACACATCACTGGCACGCACGATGCCATCACCGTCGGTATCGGTGTCTTTGTTGGCCGGATTACCCTGCCGGGTCATCACCACGCTGCGCGCAAGGTCATAGGTGAAAGCTACCGCACGCCCGTCGCTGGTGCCAACCACTGCCGGGAAGTTTGTCGAATTAGAAGCGTTGCTATACAACCGCGCCAGCGTTACAGCACCAGCCAGTGTGTCGTACTGGGTCGCCGGGCCATGATACTGCATCGTCTCGCTGGGCAGGCCGGACCCCGGCTCTTGTTCATTAATCACCGCATTTGTGACGATCTGCATATAGGCACTGTCGAGCGTTCCGGACGTGCTGCCCAGGCCAAACAGATCAGCAATTTGCGAGTCAGGACGCATCGCCAGCAGGTGACCGCCATCATTGTAGTAGTTACGGATGAGGCTGGCCTGGCCGGATGTAAGCGCCGTTTCCGACAAAATAACGAGGTTGCGGTTCTGCAACATAGAAGCAGACAGCCCGTTGACCTGTACCGTCGCAAAGCTGTTGATGCCCTCTGCGGTCAGGATTTCGCTCAGGTAGTGAGCAAATTGATTGGGCGCACTGTTATTCAAGACCAGCAAAATCGGCGGTGTACCCGTTGTCGGGGTATCGACCGTTGGTGTCAGCACGGGTGTACTGGTAGACACCGGCGTTGGCGTACTGGTCGGTGTATTGGTGGGGACATTGGTCGGCGTGTTGACCGGTGTATTGGTCGGCGTCGACGCACTGCCAGAATAGGTGACCGAAAAGTTATGATTGTTCGCGCTGGCATTGACGAATGCGACCTGCTGGCCCTTAATGGTTTTGACCGTGTAGTTGACCGGATTGCCATCCACGCGCACGGATTGCAGACTGCGGCCACCATAATTCAGGGGCAGCATGGTCGAGAAGTTAAAATTGCCACCCGTCGAACCACTCATGCTGGTGTTAAAGGTCAGCACACCTGTCGAGTTGTTCCACGCAAGGTTGTTGTAGGCGGTAGCGTAGCGCTTCTCCAGGAAGTCAAGCCAGCGGCCAGCCGTCCAAACCGGCACGCCCTTGCTATTGGCATAATTGATCGTGCCGCTTACCCAGGGTTCAACCTCGCCCCAGGATGAATAATCGACATGGAACTGTGTCATGATAGCGGCGTAGTCACCCGCAAGGCTGGAATCGATCATCGCTTTAGCGACATCGGTTGCCTGCTGAGGGCTCAGCCCTTCAGGACCCGCGCCAGTAATCGAAAAGAATTGCTCATCCGTCAGTTGGGTTAGCTGCTGGTAGTAAGGCAGAATGGTGCCATCCTGACGGATGAACTTCATCGCCTGACCACTACCGGTGATGTAGCCGTGTGCCCAGCTTCCGTCCGATTTTTGCAGCCAATCCCCCCAGTGATAAAAGTTCGCGTCCAGCCCCATCCCATGCGCAACGGCGATGTCCGCCGCATCGGTCCAACCAACCCACGTTACCTGATGATTACGCGATGTCCGGGATGGTTGTGAGGTGAAGCGTGACTGGAAGAAGTTGAGCGAATCGACAAAGCCCTGGTAGAGCTTTGTATAGTTGGTCGGCTGAGGATTGCCGTAGGGGTGTACGCCAAATTCATGCCCCTGTGCGATCCAGGTCTGCACATTACTGTTGGTGACTGGCAGACCATCCCAATCCGTAAAGTAGATGGTGATAGCGCCATTCGCGCCATTAACCGTACTAAAGAGGCTGTTGAAGTAATTGATCGGGTTGGCGTGGGCATCGCCCGTGGGCAGCAGCATGGTCAGTGCGCCGTTGGGGAAATACCACATCTGCGGCAGCGGTTGTGTCTTTTCAACGGCCTGCTTCACCAGACGCGCAAAAAGCCGCTGTTGTTCATCGGCCTGCGGAATGTGGACTTTATTGAGATCGACCCAGGGGCTGCCACCACCCTGATTCTGAAACAGGTCGATGGTACGGATGACGTTGTCCCCGTCGGTATCCACGCTGCCGTTATTGGGGTTCGACTGGCGTGTCAGAATGACATTACTTGCCAGGTCATAAGTAAACGCCACTGCCGAGCCGGTGGAATTGCTGACCACTGCCGGGTAGGAGGTGGCGTTCGACGCCGTGCTGTAAAGCTGAGCAAGGGTTACGGCGCCACTCAGCGTTGACAAGCGGTCTGCGCTGCCGTGAATCTGGAGCGTTGCGGACGGCAGGCCCGCACCGGGTGCAACCCCATTGATCGTCGCGCTGGGGTTGATTGCCAGATAGCCATTGGTAAGGGTGCCTGCTGAACTCCCTAACCGGAACAACGACCGGATCTGCGAGTCGGGTCGCATCGCGATCAAATTGCCGCCGCCATTTACATAATTGGTGAGGTTAGTAGCCTGAGTACTATTCAAAGTCGTCTGGGCCAAAATAACCAGCTTACGGCCAGACAGCTCACCGGTACTCATCTGACTCAGGTTAATGACATCATAGCTGCTGATACCTTCTGCTTGCAGGATTTCACCCAGATAGCGGCCCCATTTATAAGAACCACTATCATTTACAACAAGCAAAATCGGATCCGAACCCCCGGTCTGCGCCAACACGGCTGTCTGATTTCCGACAACGAATGTCAGCACCGCAAGGAGCAAAATCCAAAGCCTGGTCATTCTTTTCTGATTTACCATGTGTTTCACTAACCTTCAGTAGTTCCAGTTCAGCAGGACAGCAGCGTAAAAGGTCAGAGAAATTTCTCTGAGCATCCAGTACTTTACTCCCAACACCTTTCAAGGGACTTTCAAATACGTTATGAAATGATATTTTGCGTAATTTAGGTGGCTTTTCGAAATTTCTGGTTATTTTCAAGTAACAAAAACATTTAGGATACGGCAAGGCACCGGGCGTAACGTGATGATCAAACGCTTACGACCAGCATAAGGTAAATCACGAATGTCCCCTTTTGTATTCATTGCATTTAGTACCGTGTTTGGCGTATGTGGGCAGTTAATGCTCAAGCGCGGTATGAGTAACACAAACGCCAACCCGCAACGCAGCATGATCATGCACATGATCCTTTCACCCTGGGTGATCGGTGGTTTGTTCACATATGGCATCGGTGTGCTGGCGTGGTTGGCAGCCTTGTCGCGTTTTGAAATCAGCTACGTTTATCCGTTCGCCAGCCTCAGTTACATTGGCATCATCCTCGGTTCCTATTTTCTGTTTCACGAGCGTATGTCACGGTTGAGGGTACTGGGCATCATTGTCATCATCGCAGGTGTCCTGATCACCAGTCAGAGCTAAAGGAATACGAATGACGACCAATACCCGGTCTGTGGCAATGGCGGAGAACCGCAGTATTCACCTGAATCTCTGGTGGGTACTCGGTGGAGCCATCCTTCTCGCCTTGCTTGCATTTTTGCTGTTGTTCCGGTTGGGCGATTATCCTGCGCCCTGGTATGACGAAGGTTCGCATCTGCATGTTGCCAAGAATCTCGCTGTTAATGGCATCTATGCGGATTTCTCCAGTGAGGGACTCCGTTATTATGGGCCAGCCGTTGGCGTCGGCCCGACGGTGATGCTGCCTATCGCTGGCTTGTTTCGGCTGACAGATGTAAGTATTCCGCTGGCACGGCTGGTCATCGTCGCCTATGCGTTCCTGGCGATTATGACGCTGGCCGCGCTTGGCAGCCGGATCACCGATATTCGACTTGGGATCGTAGCGGCGGTGCTGCTGGTGCTGACACCGGGCGCAGAATTCGTGTTTAACGCACGCAATGTCCTGGGTGAAGTGCCCGGCCTGTTTTTTGTGGTGGCTGGTTTCTGGCTATGGTTCAAATCCGGCAAACTCAGCCTTATTCGTCTGGTCGGGGTCGGCACATTGATGGGGCTGGCCTGTATCACCAAGAACCAGTATGCCCTCATTGTACTGCCCAGCCTGTTGTTGATGTGGATCGCTGACTTGGTCAGGTACCGGCAGCGCGGCTGGCGTTACTTCGTTATTCCCGGTGTGGTTGCCGGCGTGATCTTTTTTGCCTGGACCTATGTTGTGCTGATCGCGTTGGGCGGCGGCGAGTTTTCCGAAAATCTGACGACGCTGCGCGAAGCCAGTGCCGGCGCATTCTTCCTGTTTGGCGTCGACGAAATGGAAAAGGCGGGTCGCTTCCTGACCGATAACGGTGTTTATGGGGCCATTCTGATACCGGCCCTGCTCTACGGGGCATTTTTGAGCCTGCGGCGCACCGAAGCCAGCCAGCGCTGGGGCATGCTGACGATTTTCATGCTAGTGAGTACCGGATTGTTTGTGTCGTCGCTGGCATGGCCGCGCTATGCGTTTCCGGCGGTCGCGGTTGGGTCGCTGTTTGTTGCCCGCCTGCTGTACGATCTAAGCAATGGTTTTCAGTTTAACATTGGCAGTCTGATTAAACGGGAACAGCCGCCGCTGGTTACCGTCAGCATGATTGCGGCGATTGGCCTGCTCCTGACGATGATCGTGCTGCCGGTTTACCTGCACGTAAGCGCCGTGCGCGGTCAGGGGTCGGGCGATGTTTATACCTTTGCCGATTATCTGGATCAGAATGTCCCCCAGGATGCGCTGATCGAAACATGGGAGCAGGAACTGGCGGTTCTGACCGACCATAATTATCACTATCCCCCCCAGATTGTGCTGGCGTACTCTGTGGATGAAACCTGGCGCGACGGCCAGCCCGCCAGCGAGCTTTACGATTTTCGCGATGCGGTCGACGCAGCATACGTCGTGGTCGGCCCATTTGGGAAATACACTGAACTTTATCCGGAAGCGTACCTGGAAGACTATGAAATCGTCTTTAGCCAGGGCAGCTACGATCTCTACCAGTTTGCAGGCTAATCAAAAAAGGGAATAACATCCATGCTACGCAACGAAACACTCCAGCCCGGCCAGGCAAAAACCGCACCCAAAGTCGCCAAAAGCGCCAACATGCAGGCATTGGGCTTTATCCTGATCAGCGTTTTCCTCAACGCCATCGGGCAGCTCGTCTTTAAGGCAGCTCTGAACAGCCTGGGGACTCTCGAATTATCGGTGGACATGCTTGTGCGGATGGCGCTCAATCCGCTGCTGATCCTCGGTCTGGTCATCTACGTGGTCAGCACGTTTACGTGGCTCATCTCACTCAGCAAAGCCGACCTCAGCTTCGCCTACCCATTTTTGAGCCTCACCTACTTTGTCGTGCTGATCGGCGGCGCGATGTTATTCAATGACCAGATTACCGCCCCGCGTGTGATTGGCTTTATCGTCGTCGTCGTCGGGTTGATCATCGTCGCCCGCAGCGAACAAAAACAATCCGCCGCGCAGGCCTGAAGCACGACAACCTTATCAACAGACGAGCGCCCTGCGTGTCATGCCAGGGCGTTTTTGTTTTCAGTCACAACCTCTACCTGAACAGCGGGCAAGTCCGTGTAGAATAGACTGGAGAACGTGCCACGCTGGAGACAGGCATTATGAGCCGTATTTTCATCAACTACCGCCGGGTGGATACCGAAGGTTATGTCGGGCGACTGTACGATCATCTGGTGCAGCACTTCGACCCGCAGGACATTTTCATGGATGTCAGCAGCATCGAACCCGGCGCCGATTTTGTGCAGGCTCTGGAGGACGCTGTTGCCACGTGTGATGTGTTTATCGCGATGATCGGCCCAACATGGCTCACCGCCATAGATGACGATGGCGAACGCCGCATCGACCAGTGGAACGACTTCGTCCGCATCGAGATTGCCAGTGCGCTGCGGCAGAAGAAACTCGTGATTCCGGTGCTGGTGGGCCGCGCCAAAATGCCCACGCCACCCATGCTGCCCGAAGACCTGCAACCGCTGGCCCGGCGCAATGCGATCGAGTTAAGCCACCAGCGTTTTGTCTATGATGTCAATCAACTGGTCAAGACGATCAAAGGGGCCGCGTCACTGCCACCCGTCGCCAAGCCCCGTGCCGACTCTGCGGTGATACGCGAAAAAGAAGCCGCGCTGAAAGCGGTGCGCGATGATCTGGTAGGAGCCACCACCTCGCCTCTGTACACCTTCCGCAATGAAAACCGGCATTTCCCGGTGCTGGGCGCAGGCAACCCCGACGCCAACATCCTGTTCATTGGTGAATCGCCGGGCAAAGTGGAGGCCGCGCAGGGGGTGCCGTTCGTCGGCCCCAGCGGTGAAGTGCTGGACGAAATGCTGAGAACCATTGGCATCAACCGCGAAGACGTGTTCACCACCAATGTCCTGCTCGATCACCCACCCAGCAGCCGTGATCCGCTGCCAGAAGAAATCGCCTACTACACCCCGTTTGTCGATCGCATCATCGACATTATCCAGCCTGCCGTCATCGCACCGCTGGGCCGCTTCGCCATGACGTACATCCTTAAAAAGCTCGATCTGCCGGAAAAGCGCGGCAAGATCAGCCAGCTGCATGGCAAGCTCATCAAGACGCAGATGCCCTACGGCGAAATCCATGTCGTGCCCATGTATCACCCGGCGGTGGTGCTGTACAGTGCCAGCCAGAAAGACACCTTGCGCAAGGACTTTGAAAAGCTGAAGCTGTTTATCTGAGGAGGGCCAGACCGCAACTGTGCTAAAATAGAGTCACAGACAGGCAAAGGTTGAATCCATGGCGATCAACGAACAGCAGGTACAGCACCAACAGGGTGAAATTGTCGCCACTAACGTGTCGCTTGAAGACTACATGGCGCACTACGCCGCCCACCACTGCGAGTGGGTGGAAGGGACGGTGATTAAGGTGTCTCCAAGTACATATCAACATATGAAGCTTATTTACTATCTTTACGCTCTGCTTGATAGTTATTTTGAACATCGCACCGTTGGGCAAGTCATTGGTCAACCTTTTGTCATCCGCCTGCCTGCTGTCCCGGATCGACGCCGCGAACCCGATCTGATGGTGATTCTGAACGATAACCCGCATGAACTCAAAGAAACGTACATGGATGGCCCGGCGGATATCGTGATTGAGGTGGTTTCGGAAGAAAGCGTCGAACGCGATCACGGCGAGAAGTTTGCCGAGTATGAAAAAGGCGGCGTGCCGGAATACTGGATTGTCGATCCGCTGCGCAACGAAACGCGCTTTTACCGCATGGATGAAAATGGACGCTACCGCCGTTTCACCGAAGACAACAGCGGCCATTATCAGACTCCGGCCCTGCCCGGCCTGAACGTGCATGTGCCGACCCTGTGGCAAGAAACACTGCCCGGTCCTACAGCCACAGCCAGCGCGGTACAAGCCATGCTCACCGGTACAGACTAAGCCTCACATTACCTCAAATTCGGCACGTCCACAAATGGCCCCATTGATCTGAATCTCGATGGCATGTGCGCCCGGATAATAGCGCCGAGTCGTGATCGGCTTGAAGCTGTACGACTTGCGAACGTCGATCTGTTCGCCGGGCAGCAGGGTGCGCTGTGCCAGCTTGAACACCTTCGTGCGCGGCTTGCCATTGGCCCCTGCCAGATGCAGCACATAGTCGATCATCAGGTCCTGCGGCGCGGCAGCAGTCGATTCCAGATCGAACGCAAATGTGATCGAGCCGCCCATCGTCACTACCGCTGGCTCCACGACCAGATTGTGAAGCGCAACTTCGGCCTGAGCGCCGTACCCAAGCAGCGCCAGCGCATCAGAATCCCCGGCTTTGATGAGCGAGCGTAACGCATGTTTGACCAGCGCCTGCATCTGCGGGCCAGAGTCTTTTTCCTGCCAGCGGCGCACCGTATCGACGACGACCTGCGGGTTATCCTTGGCGATGTCGTTGAGGTTGTTGGCCACGCTGCGGCGCACATCTTCGGAAGGATCGCTTTTGAGATGTTCCAGCACCGGCAAAATCGGCGTCGGGTCGGCTTTCAGTGCCGGCAGCGCCATCGCCCAGGGCAAGCGTGGACGGCAGCCTTCACTTGCCAGCCGCCGAACATGAGCGCTTTCGTGCTGCGCCCACTGCTCCATCTGCGCCATCATCCGGGCCTGATCCTTCAGGATGAAAGGCCGCACCGCGAATTCGGCGCTCATCACCTGTGTCAGTTGCTCCAATGCCGGAAGCGACACTTCCCAGTCATCCAGCCCGTACTGCTCGACAAAGTCCGAAAAGAAAATCTTCTCGAAGCTGTAATCATCCAGCGTGGGTGCCACCTGAAGCAAAATGCTCAACGCCGTGCGATAATCTGCCGGGAGCAGCGCCCGCAGCGTTACGGTGGTATGCCGCATCCGCTGCTTGAGTTCCCGCGAGTCCCAGTCGGCATCGTGAATGCTGGCGATAAATGCCGGGGCATCAAAAGCGGGATAGATTGTTTGAATGGAGGCTGCCAGATCATCGAAGAACGCCGGGGTATAAAACATGGTTTTCAAGGCTTCGGGCATTGCACAATCTCTTTCTGTCGCTAGAATTAGATCATACGTTCTTGATTATACCAACAGGGCAAGCTTATGACCATTATCCGCTGTCAGTGGGTCAACCTCGATGACCCGCTTTATACCCATTATCACGATGAAGAATGGGGCGTGCCGATCCGCGACGATCAGGCCCTGTTCGAGCGTATCTCGCTGGAAGGCGCACAGGCTGGTTTAAGCTGGATCACCATCCTGCGCAAACGCGAAAATTATCGCGCCGCTTTCGACCAGTTCGACCCCGAAAAAGTGGCCCGCTATGATGAGGCCAAAATCACGGACCTGCTGAATAACCCCGGCATCGTCCGCAATCGAGCGAAGATACGCTCCGCCGTGAACAACGCGCAAGCGGTCCTGCGGCTTCAGGACGAACAGGGCAGCCTGTCAGATTACCTGTGGAGCTTCGTCGACGGGCAGACGCAGCATCATACCTGGGCAGCGCTGTCTGACATCCCGGCTGAAACCGACATTTCCCGCAGCATGAGCAAAGACCTCAAAAAGCGTGGTTTTACGTTCGTCGGCCCCACCATCTGCTATGCCATGATGCAGGCGGTTGGCATGGTCAACGACCACACCCTGGACTGCTTCCGCCGGGATGAACTGGCCAGTTTATAACCCGATCGTTTTATCGCTGCTGCCAGAGCTGGCGGGTGATCTGGGCATGCCCCAGATGCAAACCGGTGTGCTCCAGCGCGTGCAGCAACGCCCACCCGGAAGTCACCTGCTCATCGCGGTATTCCGGTCGAGCCCGAATAATCTCCAGCTCCGCTGAGGTGATGCGTTCCAGCGCGCCCTGAACATAGGTTTCCAGTTTGGCAAAACGTGCCTTTAATTCCACAATGCTCAGACCTCTAGCCTGAAACTCCATATCCCGGTTTCGATCCGGCACATCATCCACCGCCAGCCCAATCCAGTAACGCGCAGAGCCGGTGGTATGCACAACCAGCACACAAAGTGAATTCATGTCCGCACCGGGCTGCCAATCCAGTGCTTCTGCGGGCAAATCCGCAAAAGTCGCGATGAAGTCCTCGTGTAATGTTTGCAGCCGTTCCAGATAATCCACGAGTAATGTTTCCACATAAACCTCGATTCTCATGATGGCGCAAGGTTTTCAGCATTGTAACCCGATCAGGCGAGCCTTGCTGCTACGCTTCCCGCGAGAGCGCCCATTCATCCGCCCAGCTTTGGGGGATCGGCAAATTAAGGGCGTAGATAAAATTAATCAGTTGGCCATGATGGTGCGATTCGTGCTCCACCAGCCGGAAGTAGTGCCGCAGCGGGGTCGCGCCCCGGCCATAGGGTTGAAGCAAATCGTGCCCGGCCAGCGCCGCGAAAAGTGTTTCATCGGACTGGCGCAGAGCAGCTTTGATCGACTCGGCGGACACCTCTGCCGGATCAAAGTTGAGCGAACTCGCCCAGCCCTGCCATGTCCCGGCCTCGATCAGTCTGGCAAAACTTTCGGTTGTGCCCAACATACACCAGAACTGATAATAGACCGATTGCGATTCCGCGAACGGGAGGCGTTTGGGGAAATCCTCCGGTTGAAGCACGTCGAGCAGGTCGTACGTCCGGCCCCGCAAATCACCCCAGTGCTGCTTGATCTGTTGAAGCAACGCGTCAGACATGGGCATCCCTTTTATCTGTTGCAAAGAAGTTTAATATCGTATTTGAGCAAAGCATATGTACGTCCATCCTGCAATCAGGGTAATGGATGCTAAGTACGTGGTAGATGAACCGGTGAGCTTGATGGCTGAGCAGTTCTTCAAATGCTGCTTTACTCGTAAAACTCTGGTGCTTTTTTGAGTGTTTCCCACTGTTCCGTGTCATGACCGAAAATCACCAGATCGATAGGCTCCTGTTCGACCCGATCAAGCAGTTTAATCGTACTGGCGCGGATCGCTTCGGCATCCGGATTGCTCCCGTCGTCCTGCGCATCACGGGTAAAGCCCTCGGCGAAGGGAACAGCGTCAATCGCCAATAAAATCGTCCCTGTTTTGGGCAGCCGCAGCAGCACCGATTGATGTCCCGGCACATGCCCGCTCGTCTCAATCAGCTCCAGCCCCGGCAGCAGTTTCGTATCCCCATCCACCAGCCGAATGCGCTCCATTGGCTGATCCCATTCGGGTCGTATGGAAGCATAACGCGGGTTGGTCCCCGCATCCAAATGATGCACACGCTGAACAATATATTGCGCCTTCGTGAAGGCAGCGTGTCTTCCGGCATGGTCGCCATCATAATGCGTCGAAATGACCATATCAATATCGTGCGGCTTTAAGCCAATGCGCGCCAACTGTTCGATCACGTCCTGCCCATTCTCGAACTCCTGTGAATCTTCAGGGATGATCTCCGGCAGGCCACTGTCAATCAGAATATTCCTGCCGTCACCTGTTTGCACCAGATAGCATACAACCGGAATCTGGTATTCCGGCATCGACCCAACCTGCATCAGATAAAGACGCTTCACGGCATTCTGGCTCATCATCACCTCATAAAAAAATGACCAACAGGGAAAATGGGTATTTATGAAAAGGCCGCATTTCCGTCGACGTAAAGCAGTGAGAATCCTCTTTGCGAGGCATCTTGCACTTTATGAAACCATAGTTTTAGCATTTGCATCACTATCACCGCAATCAGTGTAGAACAAATGTACGATAAGTCAAGGTGATCCTGTTTGTTCTGACGTAATCAACGCTATAATCGACACAACAAAAAAAGACAAAGGTGTATCCATGCCCGAACTCACCGACAGCCAGAAACACCTTGTTCAAGCGAGCTTTCGCACGCTGGCAGCGGATTTTGACATCACCGCGGCAATCTTCTACGGGCACTTGTTCACGCAGGACCCCACACTGCCGGGCCTTTTTCACACCGATATGGAGTCGCAGGGCCGCAAACTGATGGAAACACTGGCGGTGCTGGTGAATGGGCTGGATGATCTGCCCGCGCTGATCGGTCCGATTCAGGTGCTGGCGCAGCACCATCTGGGATATGGGGTGCGGCGTGAGCATTTCCGCATGGCCGAAGCATCGCTGCTGCATACACTGGTGCAGGTGCTGGGCGATGCCTATACAGACGACATCGGCGCAAGCTGGCAAGCCACCTATCGCATTGTCGAATCCGTCATTGTGGATAGTGCATATGCAGACTAGCTGCCCTGTGTGTGGACGTAAGGCCGCTGTGTGAGGGTTTGATAGGCCTTCTGGTAGCGGTTTCGCAAGGAAGCGGCGCGGTCAGGGTCTATAGCCGCCAGCGCATCAATGCGGCTGAGGTTGTCTTCAAGGTCCGCGATTTTGACACGCCTCGCCAGTGGGTTCTGACCTGCGCGGTCGATAAACTGCTGGTAGGTTTCATGCTCGCGCCGGGTGAGCGCCATCACGGCGTCCACAATCTGCGGTGCAAATCCTTCGTCACGTAGTGCGGCTTCGTCCCAATCCGTATCTTCCAACAGATCGTGTAACAGGGCTACCGTGCGGGCTGTCTCATCGGGCAGGCGCAGCATCACCCGCACCAGGTGCAGAAAATACGGCTGTCCCTGTTTATCGACCTGTTCGGCATGTGCATGCAGCGCAATGCTGAAAGCCCGTTCAAGCTGCTGCTGATCGTTCATCCATCGACCTTTTCAATGCCTGTAGATCCTTACTTACTGTAAAGCGAAAAAGGTTGGTCAACAATTGTCTGCATCCCGCGCTGTCACACGAGCGAGTTGTGAATTATTAGTGAATCTCTATTCCTAAACACTTTGAAGAATATGCGCATGATAAATTAATAATGCTTTCTCAACGAACACAATTAAAGGTAAAAGGCATGCTTCGCAAACATCTGATTTTAACTGTCTTCGCGCTGCTACTGGGCATCATCGGCACCAACGTCATGGCCGACAGCCGTATCAATGTGGTGCACCATTTTGGTGGTGACGCGCTGTTTTGTGATGAAGAACTGGGTTGTTGGGCACTGAACATGGACGGCGAACGCCTGTGGGAAGTCGATCAGGCAACGATTGACGCCGCCATGACCGCCGCTTGCGACAGCAGCGCCGCCCAGCAGGTCGAAGCCGGACAGGGCACCTATGGCCCGATGACGCTGGAAGTGAACTGCTATGGCGAAGATGGTGCGTCTGTGAAGCTGATCGGGTATGACGAACACGGCAAACCGAATGAAATGTTGTTCGCGCCCAACTACACCCCCGTGAACGCCCCCGCAAGCAGCTTGCCACAGTGCCAGATCAATCTGCATCACTATAAACTGCACAGCCACGACGGTATCCATTACGATGCAGGCTATGATGTCTTTACGACTGACGGCAGCATGAGACCCGGCGATTTCCAGTACTGGACCAGTTCGAATCCGGGCCTGCCAAGCTGCGCCGTACGTATCGTGTAAGCATCACTCACTAAGTTTCACAACCACTGCCCGTCAGGCCACACCGGTCTGGCGGGTATTTTGTTTCCCCTGTGATGCTGTTTCGTGGCAGATATTTATCCATTTCCAATAAAGCGAACTGCGACCTTTCCTTCGCCTGAGACGTATATGAGTAAAGAACTGACGCACAGGCTGAACCTGTATAATTGGGATCAGCAAGAACGGAAAAGGTGAAACATGAGGGTAATCGTTCACACCGGCAAAGGTGGTGTGGGTAAAACCAGCATTTCCGCGGCGACAGCCCTGCGCTGCGCCGAGATGGGACTCAAGACGATTGTCATCAGCACGGACACGGCCCACAGCCTGGCGGATTCGCTGGAAGCCAAGATCGGGCCGGAGCCGGTGCAGCTGGCGGACAACCTGTGGGCGCAGGAAGTGGACGCCCGTTACTCGATGGACAAATACTGGGGCCTGTTCCAGAAGTACATGGTGGCGCTGTTCAGCCGCAATGGTGTCGATGACATCGTGGCCGAGGAAGTGACCATTCTGCCAGGGCTGGAAGAAGGCGCCCATCTCCTGTGGATCAACAAATACTTTAATGAAGGCGAATTCGACGTGTTGATCGTGGACGCCGCCCCAACGGCTGAAACACTGCGCCTGCTCAGCCTGCCGGATGTCACCCGCTGGTGGTTCGAGCGTGTCCTCAGCCTGACACGGGGCGCGGCCAAGCTGCTGCGTCCGATTGGGCGGCTGGTCAAAAACGACAATATCCCCGATGAAGCCGCGTGGGAACAGGTGCAGGAGCTGTTCAAAACGCTCGACCGTGTACGCGACCTGCTGGCCGACCCGGAAGTCGCCAGTATGCGGCTGGTGGTCAACCCGGAGAAGATGGTCATCAAGGAAACACAGCGGACATACACCTACCTCAATCTGTATGGCTATGCTACCGATGCGATCCTGTGCAACCGCATCATCCCGGATGAAGTGACCGACCCGTATTTTGCGATGGCAAAAGACCGCCAGAAAGAAAACCTCGGTCTGATCGGTGAAGCATTCGGCGAACTGCCCCTGCTCAAAGCGCCGTTGTTTGGTCAGGAAGTGACCGGCATGGACGCCCTGAAAAAGCTGGCGGATTCGCTGTATGGCGACCAGAACCCGGCGGAGCAAATGTTTGCTGGTAAGACCCACACCATCGAACAGGACGAAGCAGGCAATTACATCCTGCTGGTGCCGCTGCCGTTCGCCGAAAAAGATGATCTCGATCTGTATCGTTCACGTGATGAAATCACGCTGCGGGTGGGTCCGTACCGGCGCAATATCGTCCTGCCGTATGCCTTATGGGACCTGGAAATAGCTGATGCAAAATTTGATGAATCCAGACTCCGTATCCGTTTCTTCGAAAAACGGGGTGAAAAACAGCGCGCCAAATAAGCCGCATCCCAACGGCAGGCGCACCGCACCAAAATTTCAGCCGGTTCAGCGTGAAATCCCCAAACCGGAACCGCTGGCCGCACCGGAGGCGGGGCCGCGTTCGCTGCGGATGCAACTACGCTATCTGTCGTCGCTGGTCTGGGCCTTCCGGCTGATGGTGGAGCTGTTGTTCTGGCATCTGCTGCTTGAAAACATGCTGGGGATGCACGAGCTGGTCGAGCGGGGTAACCTGCGCCGCTGGACGGGTTATGCACGTGACTTTCGCCGGTTTGCGCTGTCGATGGGCGGCGTGATGATCAAGCTGGGGCAGTTTATCTCGACGCGTGTGGATGTGCTGCCGCCCGAAGTCACGGCGGAACTGGCGGGTTTGCAGGACGAAGTGCCGAGTGTGCCGTTTGAGCACCTGCGCAAGATCATTGAAGCCGACATCGGCCCCATTACCGAGCACTTCGCCTGGGTAGATGAAACGCCTGTCGCCGCGGCATCGCTCGGTCAGGTGCACCGTGCCGAACTGCCCAACGGGGACCGGGTCGTGGTCAAAGTACAGCGTCCCGGCATTGACCGGATTTGCTATACCGATCTGGCAGCGCTCGATATTATCGCCCGCGTTGCCATGCGATTCCGCTTTGTCAGCCGCCGTGCAGATACGGTCGCGCTGGCGGAAGAATTCGGGCGGGTGCTGCGCGAAGAACTCTCGTACCGGCACGAAGCCTATAACGCGGCGCGCTTTCATGCCATGTTCGCAGATGACCCCGGCGTTTACGTACCGATTGTCTACGCCGATTATTCCAGCGACCGTGTGCTGACGATGGAAGACGTCACCAGCATCAAGATCAACGACTTCGCCGCGATGGACGCCGCTGGCATCAACCGGCGCGAAGTGGCGGACCGGCTGATCGATACCTATCTGGCACAGGTATTCCGCGAGCGCTTCTTCCATGCCGACCCGCACCCCGGCAACCTGTTTGTCTACCCCCTGCCCGATGAACACATCAACGGCAAGACAGGCAAGAAGGGGCGTCCCTTTTACCTGATCTTTGTGGATTTCGGCATGAGCGGCACGCTGGACGAAAAAGTCACCGCCGGGATGATCAACACAATGGCAGCGATTATCGCCCGCGACGCCAAGAAGCTGGTGCACAGCTACGCCGAACTCGGTTTTATTCTGCCCGGCGCGGATATGGAACGCATTGAGGAAGCGGCGCAGATGGCCTTTAACCGGGTGTGGGGCATGAGCATGACCGAAATCCGCGATATGGACTTCCGGGATATGCAGGCACTGGGCCAGCAGTTCAATGACCTGCTCTATGACATGCCGTTTTATGTCCCGCAGGATTTCCTCTATCTGGGGCGCACGCTCAGCATCCTCAGCGGCATGGCGACCAGCCTCGACCCGGATTACAACATCTGGCAGGAGGTGCAGCGCTTCTGGAATGTGCTGGTGCGCGAGAGCGTTATCACCACCGGCGGCGATGTCCCCAGCTTTGAGCGCATGATCGGCCAGCAGGGGGCACAGGCGCTGCTGGATATGGGGCAGACGCTTATCCGGCGGGCCGTCAACCCCACTGGCGAGATCGTCACCCGCATCGAAAGCGGCGATTTGCGCTTTCAGGTGGAACAGTCGCCGCAGGTCCAGCGCCAGATCAACCGGCTGGTTCAGCAGGAACAACGCACCACCCGCGCCGTGATGGCGGGCAGCGTGCTGATCGCCTCGACGCTGCTTTACGTCAGCGGCCACGTGGTGATGACTGCCATCGCCTTCAGTATCGCCGGACTGCTGTTCCTCAGCATCTTCAAGGTGAATAGCACCAGCATGTAAGACGATAAAGATTCAACGCAGAGTCGCAAGGTGTAAAAAAACAGAAATACTCTTTGGGGGGGGAGAAATGGGTATTCGCACCGCGCAGATTTTCTACTGGTCACGCTTCGCGCTGGTTCTGTCGCTGCTGATTTTCCTGTTGTGTCTGCTGGCAGCGGTATGGTCGTCACCGGACCAGATGGGCATCTACTGGACGGCGACCTATCAGGCGCGCATCGTGCTGTTTATCATCCCACCCGCCGCATTGATGACAGCAGCATCCGGGCTGATGCTGTATCGCGGGCGGAAGACCAAACAAAAATCCGATACTGAATCGCGCCTGGGACAAATCATGACGCGTCTGTCGCCCGACGAACGTGATTATCTGCAACACGAACTGGATACCCGGCTGATGGGCGTCGGTGACGATGGCGAACTGCTGTCGGTGGACGAGTTGTTAGGAAAAAAGAGAAAAGATTGACGAAAAGATTCAAAGGGAGGAGAAAAGTCGTTAACAATGGCCTCGTGGACACAAGTTCTTCGCCAATATGGAGACGAATTTCTATCATGGACTCAGCAGCATTCAGTACTGGAGACAAAAGGAAAATTGCTCGCTGAAGCTGTCCGTCTTATGCTGTTTCAAGAAGTCAACACCCCGGAGGAAGCTCGAGCTGTTTGGGCTGCAACTCCAGCAATATTGAGCAGGTGCAATGAACAGTCTACATATGAACTGCCATTCGCACCTATTGCGTACATTTGGCTACACTTTCTTGATAGGTATGCAAGAACTTGGCGCGCACTGGAGGTACTGGTCCAGCAACAATGTTTGCCACTTGCCAAGTACGGAGTGCGAACTCTCGATGTCGGGACTGGCCCAGGCCCGTCGGCGTTTGCAGTTCATGACTTCTATCACGCATTGAACAGATATTTTGAGGAGAACGGTATTTTAGAGTTCACAAAGCCACCCGAATTATATTGTGTCGAATATAGCAATAGTATGAATCATTATCGTCACAATCTTGCAGAACTTGTCTTCAAAGTGACCGGGCAAGCATCTCAGACTACCATTTTTGATCTCACTCGTGCAATGAGGGATTTCAAGAGTTTCCACCCAACCCAAGAAAGGGCAGCTCGGTTCCAAGCGCTTCGAAACCAAGAAGACCATTATTATAGTGAAACCACTGATATGATGGAATCAGAACTAATATATACAGCAAATGAGGCACATCAGATTGCGCAATCCCTTCATCGCTATCGACTCTTCATTTTCAGTAACTTCCTGACCACTGTTGGAAGTGTTAAAGAATTTGAAGAGAATCTGAAAGACCTACTCAATGATGCCAATGCTGGTTCAGTGATACTTGTACTTGGTGGCGCAGGAGGTGAATACCCTGAAATCTATGATTATGTAGACAAATTAAACAAGAGTGCCGGGTTCAATAAGCGTATTGACAATCAAACTGTCTCATCTTCGGAAACCACAATATCCAATCTGGTGTATGAGGAAGCTAGGCAATTCTATGAGTATTTACAATCGCTGGCACTCAACAAAGACCAACATCTAGATATGATTCACAAACATTTTAGCAGGAAACGTACATCTGCCCCCAAAACGAATGTGCGGGCGTATCGAAAAGATGGACGGAAGCATCGTAGATGATAGGCATTTTGCTATGAATTGCCAGACGCACTCCCCTAATATTCCACCTTCAGGGCCTTTCACCGTGATTTTCAATGCAGCCCATGACATCAGAGATAATATTTAAGCTCTGAATGTCTATCAGTTCGGTGATTATGGGTGTACGACTTCAGAGCCTGTGAGACACAAACGGAGCTAAAGTTAAGAGATACTTTTGCCCGATACCTGAAATGACATTAAAATTACTTCGCGACCTCTGCGTTCTTCGCATTTATTTTTTTGTATCACCATCCAAACCGCGTTTCTATCGCCATGTGATCGGACACGTAGGCGCTGCGACCGGCGATGTCGACTTTGTCCGCAAACTGGAGATCAGCCGTCACGGTTGGGGCGTGGGTAGCCGGGGCACGATAGAGGACGTAATCAATCGGCACGCCGAACTTGCTGCCCATCCCCCGGTGCGGGCGAAAGGTCGGGCGCTGATCGCCAGCCATCGAGTCGGTCAAACCGCTGGCGTCGATGAACGAGTCGTACAGCCAGCTTGCACGCGGGATATTAAAATCACCGCAGACAATGACGAGATGATCGGCAGGCTGCTCGTTGACCACTTCTGCAATCTGCATCAGTTCGTGATGCTCCTGCCGGGCAAACACATTCTGGCGGCTCCAGTTGCCGGTATAATTAGCCGTCAGGTGCGTGTTCATCACCACGACCGGCAGTTCGCCCAGCATGAGGTGGGTCACCAGAATACCCTTGTGCAAAATCCAGTCCGCCAGCGCCGGGGTGTACCATAGGCCGCGCTTCTGAAACAGGATAAACTCACTCTTTTCCAGCGCAAACTGCGACAACGTCAGCAGGCCGCCTTTGGGCGCATGGATAAATGTCTGATGGGCCTGCGCCGGGTAAGCGTCACCACAGGTGCGGGTCAGCAAGCGGCGGTACCGATGCGTTTGCACTTCCTGCAAACAGACAATCGCGTAGTCTGCGCGGTTCAGATGTTGGCCCAGATACTGCAAGCGAGCGGTCGCACCCATGCCCGGTGCGCCGAAGCAGTTGAGCGTCAGCAGTGAAAAAGTCTCCATTTATCTTCATCTCAGCGTTATCATAGATCACTACAGCTTACACGAACCGGATGATATTCTCATGAGCGAGTTGGACGATGCGCCGAAAATCGAATAATGCACCCAGAAACAACGTGCTGCGCTATCTGCTGTGGCTGCTGGTCGCCTATACCGCCTTCTCGAATCGCCAGCACTACCGCATGCCCACCACCTGGCTGCCCCACCTGCTAACCAATACCCTGTCGCTGCTGCTGCCGGATGCGCTGCGAGGTCTGTTCGCGTCGCGTCATCGGCCGCGCAATGTCGTCGAGGATACGCTGCTGACGATGGTCCGCGACAACCCCAATTATGCTATCTATGTCGCACCGCTGGCGCTGGGCTATATCGTGTCGCACCCCCGGTTTAATATCTACAAGGGGAGCTGGGGGGCGCTGCGGCTGGCGGGTTTCGGGCTGGATTCACTGCCGCACAGCGCCACCGCTTTCGCCTTCTCTGCGCTGGTGGCCGATACGTTTGAGACGATGGGCACGCGGCAGCAGTACAACGGGATGCTGGCGGATTTTGTGCGCTGGGGCAAACACAAACCGGAACTGCTGTCGCTGGTGATGCTGGGGCTGGTGACCATCAACTGGGAATTGGGCGAGTATATGATGTTTCAGCGCGAAATAGCCGAGAAAGGTGACGCGGCGCTGACCAACATGCAGTGGAGCATGGAGGATACATGGCGCGATGTCGGCGCGAATCTGATCGGCTGGACAGCCGCCATGCTCTGGCACCGCAGCAAGCAAAAGTAAACGGCGCCTGGGCATCCAGTCTGGCACGGCACAGGCGATCAGGGCTAAAATGGCTAGGCCGGTCACTGGATGATCCATACCGGCTGAACAGGACATCAACCCTATAATGGAGGTACCCGCGTGGAAACGCTTGAAATCATTTCACGGATGATCGTCTGGATCATCTTTGGTGGCATGGTCGGCCTGCTGGTGGGGCTGCGCTCCCGCTATCACACGGGCTGGCTGATCGTCAGCGGCGCGGTCGGGGCGCTGCTGCTGGGCTTCGCCACGCTGGTGTTCGACCTAATTCCCCCAACCGCGCTCCAAAGTACCGTTACCGTAACGGTTTATGTGACCGATTTGCTGCTGGCTGCGGGTGCAGGTTTTATTACCGCGCTCATCGTGGCCGTGGTCAATCAGGGAGGCCGGCGCTAGGCGTCTAACTCCCCCTTATGACAAGTCCTTTATCGTGAGTTACGGCTGTTCGAGGGCAATGGCCGCGGTGAGCAAGATGCTGTCTTCAGACACCACCGCAGACTGAACGGTGTAACTCACGGTCCAATCCTCCAGGTTGATAAACACCTGCAGGGCGGCACCCGCGATGGCAAGCTGAGCCGCCGAGCGCAGGTCGTCGGGAACCGAGTCGACCGGCACACCCCGACCATTGACGGTCACCTCTATCAGTGTCGCATTCAGCCGGCCATCCACGACCGTTATTTCATACGTCAGCACCGCTGTGCCACTCAACCCGGCGTTGGCATCCACCAGAACCACATCCACCCGCCCATCGGCGCGCAGGTCCAGTGAGGCCGCGTCCGGGTCATATTCGGCGGCTTCGATCAACACATCCAACAGCGCGTTGGCCTGTGCTTCGATCACATAACTGGTGACATGCAGCGTGCCGGTTTCCGCATCGTACTGAATGCTGGCCTGCTCTGCCAGATATTGAAGCAGCGCGGCAAGGTCTTCTGGCAGATCATCGAAGGCAGCCTGGGCGGTGGCACTCAGCGCGGTCACCGTCGCCTGAATCGAACCGGCGCTCTGGTTGACGGCAGTGCCCATATACTGGACCGTCGCGGCCAGGTCCGCCACTTCACCCCCGGCCTGACCCAATGCGTCCTCAATCGCTGACTGCACCGTTCCCTGTACCTGCGGCACCTGTATACTGCCCAGACCGGCCTGCGCCGTTTGCTGAACGGCCAGCACCCCTGCCTCAAGCGTCGCCTGGATGTCGGCGTTTTGTGGGACATTCAAGCCCGCCTCTGGTGTTCGCTGAAGGGATGGCAGCCCAGCGCGTACGGTGGCAGCGGGTTGCGCCTGGGTAGGCAGTGCGGGCAGCATCAGACCCACGCCCACAACAACCACCAACAGGCCGAGGGCAAGACCGTAAAACCAGGTACGCGAGTGCATCATCACCTCCGTTAAAGCTCAGGTTTGGCAGGGAAATAAAAAGCCGGAGCATTGCAGCGCCCCGGCCAGTCGGTACAGATTACTCGACCTGCACTTTGACCTTTGTTTTGCCTGTGGTGGCAGGCTTGTCGTCGTCCGACTTTTCCGCCGGTTCCACTTTCTTGGCGACCTTTTCCATCTCATCAATGAAGGTATCGGCCAGCACCTTAAACCCGGCCAGAAATTCCTTCTGTGCTTCTTTGGCATGCGCGACGAAATCGGGCGGCAGCAGCGATTCAATGGCCTTGCCCGTCTCATCAAGAGCACGCTTCTGATGCTCGACAAACTCATCAACCGGATTCGCCTTCTTCGGCGCTTCGTTTTCGGGTTCTGGCAGTTGGGTTACCTGTTCTTCAGACACGTCTCACTCCTCGTCATAACAATCCACTGGATGGTGTTTCACTTCATAATACGCAGATCAGCCGCCAGAGGTTGCAAGGCGTTCACTCCGGGCCAATCTAATAACCCCGTTCGCGATCAACCCGGTTGAGCAACGGCTCGTGGTCCAGGTAACGCTGCAAATTTTCGGCAAACAACGCGGCAGCCTTTTCATGAATGCGGGCCGTGTTGCCCGACACATGCGGGGTAATGATCATACGATCCATCTGCCACAGGGGGCTGGTCGCAGGCAGCGGTTCCTGCTCGAAGACATCCAGCGCCGCACCGCCGATTTTTTCGGCAGCCAGTGCCGAAACCAGCGCTTCTTCATCAACCACCCCGCCGCGCGAGACGTTGATCAGGATAGCGGTCGGTTTCATCGCCACAAAGATGTCCTCATTGATGACATGATGGGTTTCGGCGGTCAGCGGCAGCGTGAGCACCACATAATCGCAGACCTTCACCATCGAGGCCAGCGCTTCGGGCGGATACAACCGCGTGGGCAGATCGCCGCTTTCATCACCAAGCCCCGGTTCAACATACTCGCCATTAACGGCAAGCTGTTTCAGGTCGCGTTTGGTTGCCACGATGACCATACCCAGCTGGTCGGCGATACGGGCCAGTTCGCGGCCAACGCTGCCGTACCCCACAATGCCCAGCGTCTGCCCGCGCAGCGGTTGGTTCGCCAGCGGGTTAGTGTCCTTCGGCCATTCAGCTTTTTCCTGAAGCGTCCGAAACTGGGGCAAGCGGTAGGCAAAGGTGAGCATCATCGCCAGGCAGTATTCCGCCATCGGTACGGCATGGATTCCGCTGGCCGTCGTCACTTCGACATCTTCCGCGTGCATGATCGGCTGCTGAAGCAGGTGGTTGATCCCGGCGGTGTGGGTTTGAATCCACCGCAAACGCGGCGCCAGTTCGGGTTCGGGTAAATCGCGCACCGTATAGACCACTTCGGCATCCGCCCAGGCGTTCTCCGGCACTTTGGGGAAATGTCTTTCAATGTGCAGGCGGGGCGAGATCGCCCGCAGTTGATTAATAATCTCGTCCGAAAAATCCATTGCCACGACTACTTTGATTGTTTCATCGCTCATCGCGGTATCCCTGTCAGGTTGCATGTATCCACACCAGACGATATTAGGCCGTCATGCGCAGCGGCGCAAGGACCACATCGGTGGTAGAATGCGGCAGTTGAATCATCAACCGGGGTCACAAATCGCACGATGCGGCTCGTGTCACCGTGTTTTGTGAACAGTCAAAGGTCGTTGCACCGTCCTATGTCCCAATCACGTGCTTTATCCAACCAACAAATCGCGCGGGCGGCTCTGGTCGTGCTGGTCGGTTTCCTCGCCAGCGGCGTGCTGGGGCTGGTGCGAACAGCCATCGTCAATGCGACGTTTGGCGCGGGTGATGCGCTTGACGCCTTTGTGTGGGCGCAGCGTCTGCCTGAACTGATCTTTGTGCTGGTGGCGGGCGGGGCGTTGGGGTCCTCATTTATCCCGGTGTTTGCCCGCTTCCGCGAACGCGACGATGACGAGCAGCTGGCATGGCGGCTGGCCAGCGCGGTGATGACGCTTTCGTCACTGGCAGCGGGAATCCTCAGCCTGATCGTGGTGGCGCTGGCCCCGGCCATTGTCACCTACCTGCTGGCACCCGGCGCTGAACCGGCGGTCCAGATGCTGACCGCCAACCTGATGCGCATCATGATGCTGACGCCCTTCGTCTTCAGCATCAGCGGCCTGCTGATGGGCATTCTGCACGCCCACCAGATGTTTCTGCTGCCGTCACTGGCGATCAGCATGAACAATATCGGCCTGATTATCGGCGCGCTGGTGATCGCCCCGCTGCTGCCACCGGAAGCTGGCGTGGCACAGGTGGAAAACGCCAATGTCTATGGACTGGCTTATGGCGCGGCGCTGAGTTCATTCCTGCATCTGGCGGTTCAGCTTCCCGGTTTGCGGCAAATCAACGCGCATCTGCGCCCCTTGCTGGACTGGCGCGTGCCCGGTGTGATCGAGGTGCTGCGGCTGATGGGCCCGCGGGTGCTGGGGCTGGCGGTGGTGCAGATCAATTTTGTGGTGAACGCGGTCTTCACCAGCGGCATGATCTCTGGCAGCGCGGCGGTGCTCACGGCGGCCTTCACGCTGATGTTCTTCGCACTCGGCGTCATCGGCCAAAGCCTGGGGTCGGCGGTGTTCCCCTCGCTGGCCGCGCTGGCCGCTGCCGACGATATGGATGGTTTCAAGGACCGGCTGGCCAGTGCCATGCGCAGTATGCTGTTTCTGGCCTTCCCCGCCATGATCGCGCTGATCCTGCTGGGCGAACCGCTGGTGACGGTGTTGTACGAACGCGGCGAATGGACGTCCGAACACACGCGGGCAACAGCATGGGCGCTGGCGTTTTATGCGACGGGTATGGCCGGGTTTGCCCTGCTGGAAGTGCTGTCGCGCGCCTTTTACGCGCTGTCGGATACATGGACGCCGGTCAAAATCGGCATGGCGTCGATGGTGTCCAACATCATCCTGAGCATCGTGTTTATCCAGTTCATTGGTGACTGGTCGAGCCTGGCACGAGGGCCATTCGCGGGGCTGGCACTGGCAAATGCCCTGACGACCAACCTCGAAGCGCTGGCGCTGTGGTGGCTGCTGCGGCGGCGCATCGGCCCGATCAAGGACCGGCAGGTGCTGCGCGGCGCGGGCAAAGCGCTGCTGGCTGCGGTGGGTATGGGCGCGGCCCTGCTGGCGGTCGAGGCTATCCTGAGCAACCAACCGGCGCTGGTGGTTTTGATCGTCGGCGTTGTCGTCAGCGGAGTCGTTTTCTTTGGCCTCAGCCTGCTGCTCAAGCTCGATGAAGCGATAATGGTTCCTAGAATGCTGCTGCGCCGCGTGCGACGATCAAAAACCTAGCAAACTCAATTTTCGTTCAGATCGCTCAGCATGGATTCAATCTGCTGTAACAGTTTTGGCAATTCATCCTCAACGAGTTGCCAGACTGTTTTCAAATCAATGCCCAGATACTCGTGGACCAATACATTGCGAAAGCCAGATAACCGCCGCCACTCAATTTCGGGACGTGCTTCTTTCAGGTCGATAGAAAGACGCTGCGATGACTCTGCCATCGTTTGAAGGTTACGTAATACAGCATCCTGGATGAGGGTAGATTGCATAAACTGCTGACGACCATCTTTTGTATAATCCAAAATCCGCTGCATACATTCCTGCATGTGGATCAGGTACAGTCGATCATCACTCACAAGGCAACCGCTTCCTTCAACACACGCTCTCTGATGTACCAGTGCAAGCTGTCTTCGGTCACGACATCCACTTTATGACCCAACAAGTCTTCAAGGTCCTGAATTAAACCAACATGATCAAAGAGTGTCCGATCCATATCAAACGACACCAGCAGATCAATATCACTTTGCGGGCCAGCTTCACCACGTGACGCCGAGCCAAAAACACGGACATTGGATGCGCCGTGCTGTGCGGCAATTCTAAGAATGTCATCGCGCCGGGTTTGCAGCAGTTTGTCAATTTCCATGTTCTAATACCCACTCGACATGCGGTTCAGCTCGATTATACAAAATTTCAGCATCATACGGATACTTATTGAAAGGGAAGCGATTATGGCGGAAGCGATTTATCACTTTAACATTGGCGACTTTCGATGCATCACCTTCAATGAGGCCACACGGCAACAGGAAGCTGAGCGTCTTTTCGGGCATATCCCAACAGAGGAACGTGCGCGGGTTCTGGCCGCATTTGGCCTGCATGCAGGCATTCTGCTGTCATCGATCAATGTGCTGTACCTCGACACCGGCAGTCAAAAGATACTGGTCGATACCGGACTTGGTCAGGGCGCGCTGTACGCCGGTCTGGAAACTGAGGGAATCGCTCGTGACGCCATCGACACCATCATCATTACGCATGGTCATGGCGACCATATCAATGGCATTCTGGCCGATGACCAGCTGGCCTTCCCCAATGCACGCTATTTCATCAGCCAAACAGAGTGGGACTACTGGCACACCGAGAACCGCGCCGCCGAAGCGCAGGCACGGGTGATCGCAGCAGTACCGGATGATCGCCTCACACGCGTAGCCGAAAACGCGGAATTTTTGCCGGGTATCCGCGCTGCGCTGCTGCCGGGGCACACACCGGGGATGATGGGTCTGTTGATCGAATCCGGCGGGTCGCGGATGCTGCACATTGCCGACGCCGCCATGTATGCGCTGCAATGCGCCTATCCCGACTGGTCACCGGCTTTTGACGCCGACCAGACTATCTCCCAACACACCCGCCGCCGCATCTGGCAGCGCGCCGCACAGGAAGACCTGCTGATCATGGGCTACCATTATCCCAAGTCCGGGCGCGGGTATGTGACCACGGAAGGGAGCGCGTGGGCCTGGCAGCCGGTTGTGATATAACCTTATATCCCAAGCATATCCCAAATTTGGGATATATGGGATAACGTGGGATAAAGCCAACAGAATTTATTGCGCAATTGGAGTTCTTTATACGATGCAACCCTTGAATTTACCTGCTGAGTGGCAGCGCCCGCCTGCTGAATTTTCGCTGGTGCCGTTCTGGTTCTGGAATGATGACCTCGACGACAACGAACTCGCCCGACAGATTGACGATTTTCAGGCGCATGGGATTGATGCCTTTCTCATTCACCCGCGTGTCGGCCTGCCCCGTCACCTCGGCTGGATGAGCCGCCCGCTGCTGGACAAGATGCGCTTCGCCATCGAACAGGCGCAGGCACGCGGCATGTGGGTCATCCTCTATGATGAAGGCATGTACCCCAGCGGTTCGTCGTCCGGGCAGGTGGTCGCCGAAAACCCGGCGTACCAGTGCCGGGGGATGGTGCGCATCAACCTGGACGACGCCCAACCGGATACGGATGTGCAGGGGGTGCGCATTGGCAAAAATGGTGAGCCTGCCCTGACTGCTGACCAGAGTCTGGTGGCCATCGTCGCATACCAGGGGCAGCGTTACGCCATTGTCGACCGTCCCGTCAGCTCGATCATCCGCGGCCTGCACTATATCAGCGAAGATCCCCCACCGGGCGGCGGTGATCCACCGGAAGATTCACCCCCGGCCACCGACCTGCTCAACCCGGAAGCCGTCGCCTGCTTTATCCGGCTGGTGTATGACCGCTATTTCACCGAATTTGGCGATTATTTTGGCACCATCATCCCGGCGATCTTCACTGACGAACCGATGCTGCTGGGTCGTCCGCGCGAGAAAGGGCTGATGCCAGGCACACGCGACATTCTGGAACACATCAACTCCTTTCTGGGTTACGACTTTACCCCGCACCTGCCTGCGCTGTGGGATGCCGACGCGCCGCCGCACATCATGCACGACTTCGAGCGCGCCATCGAAGCCCGTTTGCAGCACACCTACTACAAGCAGCTTTACGACTGGTGCGAGGCGCATCATATCGCCCTCACCGGCCACCCCGCCGAAGCCGACGCCACCGCCAACATGCGCTTTTTTCACTGGCCGACGCAGGACATCGTCTGGCGCTGGGTCGAGCCGGATAACATCAACTCGATTGAGGGGCGACAATCCACACAGGGCAAAGCCGCCGCCTCGGTCATGCTGCATGAAGGCCGCCGCCGCAATGGCAACGAATTCTGCGGGGCGTTCGGGCACGAATTTACGTTTGACGAAATGCGCTGGCTGGCCAACTGGCTGCTGGTGCGCGGCTGCAACCTGCTGATTCCGCACGCTTTTTATTACTCCATGCGTGGCCCCCGCAAGGACGAGCGTCCGCCGGATGTCGGGCCGAACAGCGCGTGGTGGAACGCAGGCTTTACCGAATTTGCCGATGCCTGCCGCCGCCTGTGCTGGCTGAACACCGACAGCGAACCGGTCTGTCAGGTCGCTATTCTGGGGGAACATCATCACCTGCCCTGGCGCGCCGCCAGAGCCTGTTTCGAAAATCAGATCGACTTCCACTATGTTGATACGCATGACCTGTGCCAGCAGGCGAGTGTTCGCGACAATGGCATTCATCTCGCCGGGCAGCATTACGCGGTGCTGATTGTCGATGATGCCCCCGCGACGGCAACACTGCCGCTGGTTGAACAGCTTGAACAGGCGGGGCGCGTCGTCCGCTGGAGCGAGGACCGAGCGGGTTCGATGGCGGCGCTGCGGACGAAGGTCACCGCCGATGTGAGTCTGGCTGCCGCTGAACCGGGCCTGCGCATGCGTCATGTCCGCAAAGCCGATGCCGACTGGTACATCCTGTTCAACGAAGGCACCACCGACATCGACACCCGGCTATCCGTCCATGCTGCCGGAAACGCCCACCTGATTGATCCGGTGCGCATGGACGCTGAACCGTTCGATGGGCGTCTGCGGTTAGAGGCGCATGGCCTGCGCGTGCTGGTGGTTCAGTAACCAGCAATTTAGCTGATTAGCCCGATAGCCGTCGACGGACCGGGCTACAGACCGTCGCCCAGAAACTAATCGGCTACGTTGAAGTTTTCGAGAAGATCAAACAACGAGTCGACATGCTGTAGGGGCGATTCGCGAATCGCCCTATGACGTTTTTCGACATCCGGCTTTAATTCAGGACGACCTCACGTGTTTCAGGTTGGTAGGCGCACAACGGTTCCTCAGCCAGATAATTGCCGGTGATGCCATAGGCACGGGCACGGCAGCCGCTGCACAGCGACTTGAACTGGCAGACACCGCACTTGCCCTCCAGTTGATCGGGGTCGCGCAGTTCGGCAAACAGCGGGCTGTTCTGCCAGATGTCACCAAATGCCTGCTGGCGAACGTTTCCCGCCTCCACCGGCAGATAGCCACAGGGGAACACCTCGCCCCGGTGCGACACAAAACAGACGCCCGTCCCGGCCAGGCAGCCTTTGGTGGCGGCGTGCATCTGACCATGCGGATGCCCATGCACCTGACGGTCATGGCTGGCTGGCAGATCACGCAGGATACCGCTACGGCGTTCCTCCGCCCGGCGGGTGCGCATCACGCGGAAATAATGCGGCGCACAGGTCGCCTTCAGCTGCAAATCCGGCTGCTGCTGTTCGGTGTCGTACAGCCAGTTGAGCACACGCTCGTATTCCTGCGCGTTAATCATCTGCTCTTCAGCAATCTCCACCCCGCAGCCCACCGGCACCAGCAGGAACAGGTGCAACCCTACCGCGTCCAGGTCACGGGCCATTTGCAGCATGGATTCAAGCTGGATTTTGTTGTGGTTGGCAACGGTGGTGTTGATCTGGACCGGCAGCCCGACGCGGCGCAGCGCCTGAAAACCCGCGACGGCGTCGTCGAACGAACCGGGCAACCCGCGAAACGCATCATGCGTCGCGGCGTCGGCCCCATCAAACGAAATGCTCACCCGCTTGACACCGCTGGCTTTGATGTGCTCGGCCACGGCATCGTCAATGCGCGTGCCATTGGTTGCCAGCGCCACCGGCAGCCCGGCATTGGTCGCATAACGGGCGATGTCGTAAATATCCGGGCGAAACAGCGGTTCACCACCGGACAGCACAAATACCGGTTTGCCAACTTCAGCGATCTGATCAATCAGTTGAAAGGATTCTTCTGTGGTCAGGTCCTGCGGAGTCAGTTGATCCGCCAGGGTGACGCGGCGGCAGTGGATGCAGCGCAGGTTACACCCGGCGGTGGTTTCCCAGAATATCAGACGGGGCGGTGGATAGTTCATGATTCTCCTCACCGAATCGTGATCTTTCGTCCCCGTCATCGTAACGAATTCGACGATCACGCCGGTAGGAGAATCATCCGGGAATTGCTGACAGACGTCATCAGCGCCGGTACGGACACCTCTGTTTAGTCCAGCGGCTGCACATCTCCGCTGCTCGTCAACTGGTTTATGCGCAGTTCCGCCTGGTCCAGCAGCACCTGACAGCGCTCCGAGAGTTTGCGCCCCCGCTCGAACAGGCCAACGGACTCATCCAGCGGCAGATCGCCGGATTCAAGCTGGGTGATGATCTGCTCCAGTTCGCCATAGGCGGCCTCAAAAGAGAGTTCTTCGATATTGCTCATGGGTTTCTGTATCCTCTACGCGTGCCTTGATTTCACCATCATGAAGCTGTACGGTAATCGCATCGCCGGGGCTGGCGTCCTGGCTGTCTTGCACGCGCTGGCCGGTGTCGCTGTGCGTGACGATGGCGTACCCCCGCGCCAGAATCGCCTGCGGGCTGGCCGCATGCAGGGCTGCTGTGCGACCTTCCAGCCGTTCGCGCAAGGTCGACATACGCCCCTGCTGGCCGCGCTCCAACCGGGCGTTCATATCGTCGATGCGCTGGCGCAGCATGGCAATCTGCCGGTTGGGGGACAAATGCCGCAGCGCGCGCTGCATCGCTTCCAGATCATCCCGGCGGTCCGCTACCCGCAGGCGCATCAGCATCGCCAGTGCTTCGCGCATCTGACGCACATTCGCATACAGGTCGTCAATGTGCGGTGTGGCCTGTTCGGCCGCAGCAGAAGGCGTCGGCGCACGCAGGTCCGACACAAAATCGACGATGGTCGAGTCCGTCTCATGCCCGACACCGCTGATCACCGGAATACGACTGGCCGCCACCGCCCGTGCCACCCGTTCGTCGTTGAAGGCCCACAGGTCTTCGATGCTGCCACCACCCCGAATCAGCAGGATCACGTCCACATCATCACGCTGGTTCAGCCGGTCCAGTGCGGCAACGATCTGCGGTGGGGCACTTTCCCCCTGCACAGCCGTCGGACTCAGCAGAATATCGGCCAGCGGAAAACGGCGGCGCAGCACATTCTGAATGTCCTGAAACGCGGCGGCATCCGGCGACGTGACAACGCCAATGCGGGTCGGGAAGTACGGCACCGGGCGTTTCAGTACCGGGTCGAACAACCCCTCGGCGTCGAGCGTGGCTTTTAACTGCTCGAACTGCGCGTACAGGTCGCCCACCCCAACCGGGCGCATGCGATCCGCGATCAACTGATATTCACCACGCACAGCGTACAGGTCGATATAACCGTGCGCTTCGACCTTGGCGCCATCCTCCGGCACATAATTCTGCATCCCGGCATACGAACGCCACATGGCACAGCGCAGCTGCGCCCCATCATCCTTGAGCGTGAAGTACCAGTGACCCGACGATGCCCGGCGCATATTCGAGATTTCACCCCGAATCGTCACATCTTGCAGATGATAATTCTCGGCAAACATCTGGCGGATATGTTCGGTTAGTTCGGTAACGGTATAGTTCATGGGCTTTCACTGTTTGCGACTCGCAGTGAACATTATACAATTAGCCGGATAGATTATGAAACCGGGGCATCTCTGCAAAGGAATCGAAGTATGGCATATCTGACTGAGGAAAAACGTGCCGAGTTGAAGGCCGAGTTGGAAAAGTTGTCGTTTCGGCAGGCCCATGGCCGCCTGAAGCGCATGGACAAGGGGCGGCTGGCGTTTTACCGGAACGCACAATACGCGGGCAAATGGATGACGCGCTGGGTGCTGGAAGGGATGGGGGTGGTCGTGACACTGGTAGAAGCCAATGTCTGGAGCGAAAAGGAAAAGGCCAATCGCATCAAGAACGATTACAACCTGATAGATGTCATCGTCGAACCAACGCCGGATAATCGTCTTTAATCCGACATCACGGCAGCCTGGCATTTTGACGTTATTCTGATAGATCAACCAGAGCAAAAACACACCTATCGCGAAGGGTCGATCGGTGTGTCGGCCCAGGGCGGGCACACTGGCCCGTCCTTACGCATGTATGAATATGTTGAATTCAGTCTACGAGAGAGGGGACTATTGTGCTGCGGACACTCGAACAGCGTGATTTCAGCCTGACGCAGCGGCTGCTGGCTGTTGCCATCTTTACAGCGGTCACCGCCGTGAGCGCTCAAATCGAAGTCCGAATCGGCCCGTTTGTGCCGTTTACCATGCAGGTATTTGCCGCGCTGCTGGCCGGTATGGTGCTGGGCGCGCGTGATGGCGCACTCAGCCAGATCATCTATCTGCTGCTTATTCGGATGAACCTGCCAGTGGCATCCGGCGGGGTGGGCGCGGCGGCCCTGGCTGGCCCGACAGCGGGCTACCTGATCGGCTTTGTCCCGGCGGCCTTTGTTGTCGGATGGCTGGTCGAACACGGTGCCAAACGAGCGGTGCAGCGCTGGCTGGCCGGGCTGGTGGGCGTAGCGATCATCTATGCGGTGGGGCTGCCCACGCTGATGGGGATTACCGGTTTGTCGCTGCCGGACGCCTGGGCTGCTGGCGTCGCCCCATTTGTGGGTCTGGACCTGGCAAAAGCGGCGCTGGCGGTGATTCTGACGGAAGGCACCCGCGCCTTCCTCAGCCGCTGGTCGGACTAAACCCACCCCCATAAACCACACAGGTCGGGCTGCTGGCTCGGCCTGTATCTTCCCCTAAATGCCGGGGGTAGCCCAAACCGGTCTGCCCGCGTACAATTGTCAGCGCACACATCACTGTCAAAATCAAATAGTCTGGTATTGTAATCGGAGACACTCTCTATGACTTTTCTGCCCCTGCATGAAACAATCAACCGCTGGATTGACGAGGCATATATCCCGCAGCAGCCCCACGCGATGCTCAAAATCAGTTCGCGGATGGCCTGCTGTAACCTGACCGCCCTGGCCGGGATTGCCGACTCTTATCCGGTAGGCGATGGGCTTGCCTATGCAGGGTATCAGGAAACGCCGTGCGAAGCAGTCTCTGCACTGGTGACCTATCGCAAGGAACTGCCGGCTCACCGGTCTGGCGCACTGACATTCCGTTTCGAGAGCGAAGCCGACGATCAGGACGGCTTCGAAGTCCTGCTGGTATCCAGCTGGATCAGCGACGAAGACATTGGCATTCAGATGGTGGTGGTCGCAGCGGTGCCAGAAGCGCATATTGCCCACTGGCTGGCATTCGAGCAGGAATGCTACCGCATCGCCAGTTCGGCCATTACCTTCCGCGATAAGGTCTACATCGTTGGCGGCGCGGACGATACCTTTGACGCCACCGTCGCCTGGGAAGATGTCTACCTGCCGGTGGACCTGAAAAATAACATCATGCAGGATGTCGATGCCTTCTTCGAAAAGGGTGTCGCCATCTACCAGCGGCTGAAGATCAACCCTTTCCGCAAGCTGCTGCTGGCCGGTGTGCCCGGAACCGGCAAGACCATGCTGTGTTCGGCACTGGCCCGCTGGGCACAGACCAAAGACCGCTTTGTCATTTATGTTTCCGGGTCCAACCAGTACGGCGCGAAGTTCTGGAAGATTCATCAAGCGCTCGATATGGCTGCCGAATCTGACCTGCCGACGATTGTCATTGTCGAAGAACTGGATGCGTATCTCGACGAGGAATCGAAGGCGCAGCTGCTCAACGTGCTCGATGGGTCCGAAACACCGGTCAACCCCAAGGGGACGATCATGATCGCCACCACCAACCACCCGGAGATCATCGACAACCGCGTCCTCAAGCGCCCCGGTCGGCTGGATCGTATTTTCATAATCCCGGAACTGGACGACGAAAACAGCGCCGAGGAAATGCTGCGCGCCTATCTGGGTGAAGACTGGCGCGACGAACACCGTGTCATTGTGCCGGACCTGCTGGGCAAACCAGCGGCGTTTATCCGCGAAGTGGCGCTGTCCGCCCTGACGGTGGCCGCCTATCAGGACATGGACGGGCTACCGGTGGAAACCCTGCAAGCCTCGCTGGAATCGCTGGAAAAGCAGATCGAGGCCAAGGACGATTTTCTGACCGCGCACAAGCGGACGTCTATCGGCCTGCTGGCCCAGGCACGCCGCAACGGTTCACGCTAGCGAACACGTTCGAAACAATCAACCCGCTCGGCTGCTGAACCATTCGGGCGAATGGCTTACCGAACAGGAGCAAGTATATGGCGAATCGAAATACAGACGTCATATCTTCCCAGACGCTGGCAACCGGGCAGCATTACTACAGCAGCGGCAGTTACCTGCGCGAGAAGCACCGTTTGGCGGGCGACCAATATGTCCGGTGGGCGCTTGATCTCATCCCGAACTGGTCGTCGGCGCGCATCCTCGATGCCGGTGGCGGTTGGGGTCGCTATCTCTGGCAGCTTATCGATCATTACGCCGTTGATGCGCGCAACGTCGTTCTGACGGATTTGTCTATTGGCATGCTGCACACCGCTTTTGAGGAAGCCCATCAACGCGCCGTTCGGCTCAAGACAGCTGCGTGTAACATCGAATCACTACCCTTTCCGGACCAGCATTTTGACATCGTGCTGGCGAACAAAGTCCTCTATCATCTTCAGGATATTCCGCGCGGCATAGGCGAACTAGCACGCATCATCAAACCCGGCGGCGTGCTGCTGGCGACCACCAACAGCGACAAAATCGTAGCCACCCTGATCGCCCTGCACTACGAAGCCCTGAAAACACTGAACATCGCGTTTGTCCCGGAAGCACCATCACCCTTCTCGATGGAAAATGGGGGTGCGCTGCTTACCGAGCAATTTGAAACCGTCGAGCATCATTACTACAGCGATGAGACGTTGATCGAGAACGCTGCCGAGATACGCGCCGCCTATGAAACGATCGGGCGTTACCGCAACCTGCTGGCCCGCGATGACATTGCTGAGGCTGACAAACAAGCGCTGCCGGCAGTCGTGGAGCAGCTGGCACAGGCCATCATTGACCGTGACGGCGTTCTGAAATCCCCTACACTAATGGGGGCATTTGTGTGTCGGCGCGCCGGGTTCGCGTCAGCCTGAACTGAACATGGGTGCCAATCACAGATCGCTCTAATGTTTACAGCGTTTTAGCTTCTGGCTCAAAGCCGGTTGGTTCAAAAACGGACATAATCTGCTCGACCATCCGATCATAGTCACCGTCAAAACGTGATACTTCGTAACAGCCAAGCGGATTTTCCAGCACGTTCACAAGGCATTTGTTGCAATAGGTGCAGGGGACATCGGGCTGATCCATTCCGGATTCAAAAATCTGGACCAGGTCCGGGTTGGCAATCAGCGAACGGGCAATGGACACGGCATCACACGCGCCTTCCTCGATGAAGCGGCGGATAACGGAAGCGGTCTGAAAGCCACCGGTACAGATCACCGGGATATGGACCGCCTGCTTGATGGCGCGGGCGTTGTCGATGTTCACACCCTCAATCACCTTGCCCTGCGCGCGCTGCCAGAGCAGGCGAAAGATGAAGCGTCCGGGCGGATAGCGCAGCAAGAGGAAATTGCGGAACGCGTAGACGCCGCTGGAGATGATCGAGTCGTAGCTGCGTATTACATCCTCTGCCGGGAAACCGCCGATCGGGTTGCGCGGGTGCGGGAACAGGCTGCCCGCCGAAACGTGAATCGCATCGACGCCTGCCGCTTCCAGCCACTGGCATACCTGAACCGACTCTTCGAGGGTGTTTCCCTTCTTTTCCCAGGGGATAACCGCGTTGTTGTCATCGACAGCGCTGATCTTCATCTGCACATGGAAATCGTCGCCGACCTCCTGTCGGATAGCGCGGACCACTTCCAGCACAAAACGCGCCCGGTTTTCCAGTGACCCGCCATATTCATCGTCCCGGTCATTGATACCCGAACTGAGAAACTGCGTAATCAGATAACCATTCGCACCGTGCAGTTCAACGCCATCCAGACCGGCTTCGCGTGCACGGCGGGCGCCGGCGGCAAAGTCCTGCACCGTCGCTTTGATCTCGTCGGTGGTCAGCGCCTGACAGCGAAACCCATGAAACGACTCGGTGCGGCTGGTCGAACTGAGCGCCTTGCGGTTCAGGTTTTCGACGCCGCCTACATCCTGCTGCCGTCCTGAATGGCTCAGTTGGAGGATATACTTGCAGTCGTATTCGTGGACGGCCTCGCCCAACCTGCGCCAGAACGGGATCGTCTCGTCGCGGTGAATGGTGGCGTAGTTGGGCAGAATGCGCCCCCGAATGGAAATCGGGACGAATGACGACAGAATAGCGCCAACGCCACCGCGCGCAAACTGAACTTCCCAATTAATGCGTGCCTGCGTGCCGGAGCCGTCATAGTTGTCGAAGCGACCAGAAATATTGGATCGAAAAATCCGATTCTTGACGGTGAGGCTGCGAAAGGTCAGCGGCTGAAACAGCGTATCCTGTTCCATCAGCTTGTCTCTTCTTCGCGCGCCCAATAGGGGAAGTACTCGATTTCCTGCCGATGCCCCAGCAGAAAATAGCAATAGAAGATGTTCAGCCAGTGGAAGCCCTGAAGATAGGCTTTGCACAACATCAGACTATGATCGCCTTCGTTGGGCAGCACGACAAAATCGCGGATGAAGCGGAAGAATACGTTGGGGCCGGTGTTGATGCTGATGTTGTAGTTAAAATGGCCGAGGTGCTGGTACGGTTCGTAAAGTGGCTGTGGCGGTTCCTGATTGACGAGGCTGGTTCGAAAATAACCGAGCTGGATAGGCCGCCCCTGCCACATTCGCACCTGCCATTCGCCACGATATTCCTGATAATCCGGGACGACGATCTCGTTATAACCGAAGTTCTTGCCGTCCTTCTTCCAGAATCCTTTCTTAAACTTCTTGCCGGAAAGATGCCCGATCCACTCGTGATTCCAGCCACAGTAAATGTAACCATTTAGCTGTTCCGGGTCCGGGGCTGTGCCATTCAGCAGGACTTGCTCGAGGGTGCTGCGATCTACCTGCGCCAGCGTTTCATACGTCCACTTCTGCGCCGCCATTCAGTCTCCCCCTATCGTGTTTTTCGCAAGAATTGCAACAAACACCTTTGTCTATCTCATTCATACGCTAATCTGCATAAAAAAGCAAACAGTTCGTAAGACAGTTTGAAATAGAACATGGGATAAGACACTACGGCGCTGGCGTTAGGCTGGCTTCCGCTGTCTGCGTGACGATGATAATCTGGGTCGCATCCAGCGTGGGCGACGGAGTCGGCGTGGGTGTCGGCGGCATCAGGAAGTTCGGCACAATATTCAGGTTTTGTGATGCTTCGACGACAATCAGCGGCGAACCACCAATGGCGGAGACATCGCCATATTCGAGATTGGGGTAATGATCTGGCTGGGCGGGTGGCAGGCTGAGGCTGTAGGAGCGGTTCTCCGCCGGAATCGTGCGGCGGCTGCGGCGAGTGTAGAGTTTGGCACTCGCGCTGCTGGCTGGCATCTCAAATGTTACCGGGTCAAACGTCCGGTTCCAGATCACATAAAGACGTTCGCTGGTCGCAGGCCGCTCGAAGGCGATGACCTGAACCTTGTTGTTCATCAGGCGAATAGTCCGCGGTTTCTCGAACGGTGCCGCGCCGAACACCTCCGCGATGAGGCGGTACGCATCGGCCACCGGGCGCGCCGTCCCTGGCTGCGGATGCTGGCTGAAACAGACGGAATCCGACTGGTTGCGGAAAATACCGTATGCGTCTCCCCAGCAGACATCCCCTGTACACAACGCCGGGTCATAGGCAAAGTTGGTACCGGGGGGTTGATCGCCACAGTCATCAAATAACTGATGGAAGAAGACCACGTCTGCCCCTTCGGACCACGCATAAGCCGCGCTTTGAATAAAAAAGTCCGCCTGCTGGTCCGCCGTAGCCCGCAGATACAGGAGCGCGTCATCATCGACCAGCCGGGGGCCGGGGTAATCATCCCACACGCGCACCCCGCTTTCGTTCAGCCAGATCGGTTTGCGCAGGTTATTGGCGCTCAGCGTCTGCCGCACATACAATGTCAGCCAGCCGCTGCGCCATGGATAACCGTAGTTGTGAACCGCGACCTGATCCATGTACCAGTTGAACTGCTCGCGCAGCGGGTCATTGGCGTAAATTTTGAGCACCCGCGCCAGCCAGTTATCCTCCCCGGCAAACAGCAGGCCACCAAACATCACGGTTGCTTCCGGGTCCGCCTGCTTGATGACGATATAGGCCACCTTTAACAAACGTGCATATTCGTCGATGCCACCCTGCCAGAAGGAATCATAATCCGGCTCATTCCAGATTTCCCAGACGCGCACGCCGGTATCCGGCTTCCAGTTCGCCAGCTGTGCCATCACGCCGCCCGGTTTGTACCGGCTGACTGCCGCATAGACAAAATTAGCCCAGCGGTTGTCGGGGTTCAGCGCCTTGTCCGGTTCCGGATAATCCGAGCCATCCGCAAAGATCGGCTGGTGCAAACCGATAATGCGCCCGTTCTCCACCGCAAATGCAGGGTGCCCCAGCAATATCGCGTTGATTTGCAGCCCATGTGCCAGATCATCGTTCACCAGCCGGTCATAATTGCTCCAGTAGAATTCGCCCGGCGCCTGTTCGACCCAGTTCCAGTACAGCGGCCAGCGGTTCCAGCCCGCACCCAGCGCCAGCGCCCGGTTATAACGCGCCCGGTTCGACGAAGCTTCCGGCAGGCTGATGTGATTGATGCCCAGGCGGGACGACAACAGATAGGGCGACAGGCTGGTGGCCGCGACTTCGGGGTCACTGACTTCCTGCATCTGAGCAGGCAGAATCACCCCCATAGCCAGCAGCAAACCCAGACAGATGGTGATGAGGTAGCGAATCAATTTTCGGTATTCCTGAAGGTGTTTTGAATAAATCCAAGTCCATTCTACACATTTTTCCCCTCAGGAATCAAAAAGCCCCGTCGTCATGACGAGGCTTCCATATGCTAACGGGTCCGGTTGAGGTTTAGGTCATCCGGGTATAGTATTCGACGATGAGCTGCTCATCGACCGGAATGGGCATTTCCTTACGTTCGGGAATGCGGTCAAACCGGATGCTGAACGCTTCCTTGTTGACGGTGAGGTAATCCGGCACCGAGCCAGAACCGTCCATCGATTCGACGACATGCACATTTTTGCGCATGCGCTCGCTGACGGAAATCACGTCATCAATCTCAACCAGGTAGGATGGGATATCCAGCCGCTGGCCGTTGACCAGGACATGGCCATGATTGACCAGCTGACGCGCTGCCCAGATGGTGGCTGCGAAACCTGCGCGATAGACAACGTTATCCAGCCGACGTTCCAGCAACGCCAGCAGGTTGGTGCCGGTGTTGCCGGGCTGGCGACGCGCCTTCACAAAGTAGCGGCGCAGCTGGCCTTCGCGCACATTGAAGATGAATGACAATTTCTGCTTTTCGTTCAGCTGCAAGCCGTAGTTACTGCGGCGGCCAGAACGAAACGCTTTGTCCTTACCGTGATCCCCAGGGGGATACGAACGCTTTTCGAGAATTCGCTGATACTTCGGGCGTGGAACCAGCACCTCGCCAAACCGGCGCTGGACCCTTGCTTTCGGCCCGTGATATGACGCCATAATTTATATCACCTTTAACTTGCGGGCTGGTGCGCCCACTGACGATTTACGAAAGAGAAGTCTATTTTATGGGTTCCTGTCATTTTTTCTAGGGTTAGTTTCTGTGCCCAGCGCATAAACCTCGCGCCGCTTCCAGCCAGACTGCCCCGCAACGGCCTTTGCCGCACTGCTCAGCGGCTCGCCAGCCGCCACATGTTCCTGTAATGCAGCGCGGACCCGGTCTTCATCCCAGGCTTCGTCGCTCGCTGCGGGTGCGCCCCCTACCACCAGCACGATTTCCCCACGCGGCGGATTAGCCGTAAAATGACTGATCACTGTACTAACAGGGCCGCGCACAAATTCCTCATACAGCTTGCTCAGTTCGCGCGCCACACAGACAGTCCGGTCGCCCATCACCGTTTGCACAGCTTCCAGCGTATCCAGCAGCCGATTCGGACTTTCATAAAACACGAGCGTCCGCTCTTCAGGGATCAGTGATTCCAGCAGTTCAGCGCGCGCCTTCGCTTTCCTGGGCAGGAACCCCAGATACACAAACTGATCGGTCGGCAGTCCAGAACCGACCAGCGCCGGCAGTACGGCGTTCGGCCCTGGCAGTGGCTCCACGCGGACCCCCTGCGAGATCGCCGCCTGAATCAACTCGTAGCCGGGGTCAGAGATGCCCGGCATTCCGGCGTCGGAAATCAACGCCACATCACCGGTCGCCAGCGCCTCAAAGACGGAATCCAGCCGCGACAGCTTGTTGTGCTCATGATAACTGATCAAGGGCGTGTCGATGTCGTAATGCCGCAGCAGCACACGGCTGGTGCGGGTATCTTCGGCAGCAATTAACGCAACCTCGCGCAGCACACGCAGCGCCCGCAAGGTCATATCTTCCAGATTGCCGATTGGCGTCGGCACGATGTACAACGTTCCCATAGAAACCTCGGTCTGGTATCGCCCTTTGATCATAACATGCGCCGCAAAATTCACGCATAATTCACGATTTTGAAAGGTCGTAATGGGTTGTAATGTGCTTTAATAAATTTACATCTTTCAGGAGTATGAAAAATGTCAAGAGCCTCGGATCACTGGATTGAAATGCAGCCTTACGGGAACCACACCTTGCGCATCGAACTGACACGATGCGGACATTTATGGCACGGGCAAGCCAGCCGGTTGGTCAGCGCCAAGGTGCGTGAACGCAATCCACTGGCGACCGTCATCGGTGGCGACTTTGAAGCGGTCCGCTATCAGGTCATCCATACGGCACAGTGCGCCCTCAAGCATTAGTACGATGGTACAGCGTCGGATAATCGTGGGTAACCAGGTATGAAAATTATCTGAGGGTTATGATAATATTCGGGCAATCAGGCAGGATTCACTATTTTGGAGCAGCAGACACCCTATGAGACTGCGTGTCATCACCCTTTTGTTACTGATTGCCAGTTCAACCGTTTTTGTCACCCCCACCTACGCTGTCGAAAATTTCCGCGCCGCCTGCTCCGATATTTCAGAGGACAATCTCGACCCAGGGCCGGACTGCCTACGCATGATGCAGGACTTCCCCCGACCCGTCGTGACACCGGTCAAGCTGGACCGTTTCACCCTCAGCAATTACGAATTCTGGAAGGTCGTCAATGAAAGCCCGCTGCTGTATGATGCGCCGGGCGGTGGCGTCATCGGCCAGATGCCTGCCGGTTTCAACTTTATCCACCAGACGGATGCCGCTGACGGATGGGTGAAGAATCGCAGCGGCCAGTGGATGAACATGGACGACATCAAATATCAGCCGACATCCCAGTTCCGCGGCGTCAGCCTGCTGAATGGCCTAGAGAATAACTTTGGCTGGGTGCTTGGCGATCTGGTGACCGTGCCTTCCCCCGGCGCACGGCAGTCGATGGATACCGGCGAAGTCAAGTTCCGTTATGACATGGTGAATATTTTTGCCGAAGTGCGGCACACCGACGGCTGGCTGTGGTACCTGGTCGGCCCGAACCAGTGGATCGAGCAGCGGTCACTGGCGATTCCCAAACCAACAGAAAAGCCGGACGACGTTACCGCGTCGCGCTGGGTCAGCGTGGATCTGTACGAGCAAACGCTGGTTGCGTACGAGCAAAACACCCCGGTTTTTGCCACCCTCATCGCGTCCGGCCTGCCCGGCTGGGATACACGCGAAGGCGTCTTTGATGTGTGGGCGCGGGTCGAACGCGATGGCATGTCCGGCGCGACCGGTGCGCCCGATGCCTATGCGCTGGAAAGCGTGCCCTGGGTGATGTATTTCGACGGTGGCATCAGCCTGCATGGCACCTACTGGCACGATGGTTTTGGCTATCGCCGCAGTCATGGCTGCGTTAACCTGAGCATCACGGACGCCAGTTTTGTCTTCAACTGGTTTAATGGTGCCCAGCCCGGTGAAGATGGCGAAATTCTGTCGCAGGTCCATGTCTGGGCCAGCGGCGAATATCGCGGTCGTGGCCCGGCCACCAAGTAACTTGACCTTGCGTATATCAGGCCCTCGACGAACTTCGATCTGTCGGGGGCTTTTTTGTTTCTGTAGACAGAGCTTGCCGTCGATCTATGGATGAACAGAATCTGCTCCAGACCAGAACAACTGCGGCACGGCTGAACGACACGGAGGCAGAAGCTGCCGTCCAGTTGATCAATGCCGCCTATGCGCGTCACGCCTGGCTGTTCCCTGTTGATCGCACCAGCCCCGCCGAATTGCAGACCGAAACCGCCCGCGCCGAACTGCTGCTGCTCAAATCTGCGCAGACAGGCGATCTGCTCGCCCTGACGGCTATGGAAGTGCAGGGTGACGCCTTGTTCCTGAGTCTGACATCCGTCAGCCCGGCACATCATGGGCAGGGTTACGGTGCCTACCTGATCCGGCAAACTGAAACTATCGCCCGTAAACAAGGGCTGGCACGACTGGTGCTGGTTGCCATTGCCGACGTGGGCAATGTGGATTATTACCGGCGCTTTGGCTTCTCCTCGACTGCGCAAACCATCTACCCGGCGGGGGCCTGGGGCGCAATCGCCTCGTTCACGGTGGACCGGATGGAAAAACACATCCCCTAAAGCTGATTTACCAAGACAAGAGACGCATACATCATCACTGACCACGAAGATAAAACGTCGAGGGGATACGAGGCTCGAAACGCTACAACCGCTGGAACACACGCACCCTACTTTCATGTGGATGGTCACCTGTCTCCCGCTACTCGCGTCAGTTAGAATAGGTGCTATCCGACAAACACAAACGGAAGCGGACGGCATGGCTTACCGGACTGCCGAATTTGCCAAACTGACCGGCGTAACAGTGCGCACCCTGCAATACTATGATCGCTGTGGCCTGCTGGCGCCCTCACAGGTGACGGAAGCCGGGCATCGTCTGTACGAACGCAGCGATCTGGTGCGCCTGCAACAGGTGCTGACTCTGAAGTGGATGGGATTCAGCCTGAAGGCGATCAAGGCTATTCTGGATGACCCGACCTATGATTTGCAGACATCGCTGGCGATTCAGGAAGCCGCCATCCGCAACGAGGTTGAACGGCTGCGCACCGTCGCCGATCTCATCGGGCGCGTACAGGAACAAGCCCGGCAGATGACAGCGGAAACCGTCGATACGGAAATGATCCGCGCCATTATCCAGCAGATTGTTCAGACGGACCCCGGTCGCTGGATCGAGGAATACTTCAGCGAAGCGGCCCGTGCAGGCCTCCAAACCCGGTGGCTGGCCTATTCGCCGCAGCAGATCGCCGAGGTTGAGCAGGCATGGGCCAAGCTGTTCGAGGCATTCGACCAGCATCTGGATGACCCGCCAGATAGTCCGCCCGTCCAGAAACTGGCCGCCGAGATGAACCGGTTGGTCGAGATGTTCACCGGCGGCGACCCGGAGGTCGAAGCGGGGATGCTGCAAATGGAGGCGGATGCCCAACATGGCAAGCTGCCAGCGAAACTGGCACAGCACATGCCCTACGAAGGCGTCCCTCAAAAACGCCGTGCCCTGATGCAAAGCGCACTGAACATCTATCGCCAGCGGCAAAAATCAGCCGGAAAACAAACGGGTTGAAAATAACGGGTTGTCGCGGGGGCGGCATCCACTGTATAGTGTGAAGCATTGACGCACAGATAACAGAGGCGCAGCCATGTCGATTGACAACGAACAGGACCTCATCGCCCTCATGCGCATCGGACGCATCGTCGGCCTGACCTTGCAGCATATGGGCGCGGCGCTCGAACCGGGCATGACCACCAAGGAACTGGATGACATCGGCGCCAAATTCCTGGAAGAACATGGCGCGCGATCTGCCCCGATGCTGACGTACAAGTTCCCCGGCCATACCTGCATCAGCATCAACGACGAAGCCGCACATGGCATCCCGGGAGATCGTGTAATTCAGGCGGGTGATCTGGTCAATATTGATGTGTCTGCCGAACTGGGGGGCTATTACGGCGATACCGGGGGCAGCTTTGCGGTGCCGCCGGTCACCAAAGAAAACCAGCGCTTGCTGGATACCACCCGCGCCGCCCTCGACGCCGCCACCAACGCGGTGCGCGCCGGTCTGCCGCTGAACGTCATCGGCAAGGCGATTGAAAAAATCGCGCGTCCGGCGGGGTACGGCATCCTGCGTGAGCTGGGTGGACACGGGGTAGGCCGCAGCCTGCACGAACCCCCCCATGCCATCCCGCATTATTTTAATCCGCGTGCCCGCCAGCGCCTGAACGAAGGCATGGTGATGACCATTGAGCCATTTCTGACCACCGGCGCGATTCACGTCAAAACCGATGAAGATGGTTGGACGCTGCGCACGACCGATGGCAGCCTGTCTGCTCAGTATGAACACACAGTCATCATCACCAAAGGCAAGCCGATTCTGGTAACCGCTGTCTGATCAGCCCGCCTGTCGCAGCGACGCAAGTGTCTCGCAGGCCGGGCAGGTACCATCCGGGCGAATGATGGCAAAACCACCCTGCGGATCGTCCTCGGTGTAGACATCGAAATCGACGTTCCAGACGATGATCAGCGCCACGTCCTTATCACCAAAACTGGCGGCGACATTGACCGCGTCGCGCAGCCATTCGGCCTGCTCCTGAACGGTATTGTTGGCCGCCCACGCAAATCCCGGCGGCAGCGGGCCATACCCTTCCGGCGAGAGATACCCCAACTCCGAGAAGCACAGCGGAATATCCGAATTGCGGAAAGGCAGCGCCGCCCGCTGAAGCATCAACGGCAGATACTGGGTCGGATAGAAGTTGCGCGGGTCGCCGCTGGTGGCCGTTGGCGGGACAATGCCCTCGTTGTAATGCACACCGATGCAGTCCGCCACCTCAGCAGCCCCGGCCTGCGCCATGCCCGCATAGTAGCGGTCGTCATCGCAGCCTGCCGCCTGACAACCGCCGAAAAAGCCGGTTGGGGCGGGTGCGCCGGTAACCACCATAATCGATTCATCAACGGCTTTGATGGCTTCATAAGCCTGGCTCAGCATCTCGACATACGAGGCAGCATTCACCTGACCATTCGGCCATTCCCGATCCAGATTCTGTTCATTCCAGACCTGAATCGCTTCCGGCTGAAGCTCGGCAATGCGCACGAGAAAGGCGGCATACTGTGGGAAGTAATCGGTCTGCCCCACGGCGGCCATTTCCTCTTTCTGACCTTTGACACTGAGCAGCACGCGGAAGCCGTTTTCATGGGCGAAGTTTACCCGGTCACGCGCCACGTTGATCAGCGAGTCATCGCCAATGACGTACGGAATCTGCCACTTCATCCATGTCATGCCAGCCTGCTGCATATAATCGACGGTGCCCTCGTTAAAGGTGATGACATGCCCACCGACCGGCACGGGCAGTTGATTGATCGGGTTGGGACGGGCCACAACTTCCGGCGTCTCCGGGGCAGCGGTGGTCGGCGTGGCGGCTGCAATCGTCGGCAGCACGACCGCCGGTGTCGCCTCAACCGCCTGAGTCTGGCCATCCGGCTGCTCCAGTTCATTGGCAACGCGCAATGGCCCCACAACCCGCAGCACACTTTCACCACTTTGCAGGCGGACATTCAGCCGCAGTTGATAAAAACCGTCCGTGAACACCGTCGTATCCCATGTCGCCAGCACACCGTCGGTTGCGGGTGCGCTGCTGGGCAAGCTGACCGGAATCCAGAATGGTTCGGCGTCCGGGTTCTGCGGGTCGAAGGCGGATGCCTCCAGAAAGTAGCTTTGCAGGTCCGGCGGGTTCACCGTACCGCCGATCACTGTCGAACCGGACACATGATAGACCGGGGGCGGCCAGTCCAGGCTGATCGACTCCTCCTGCGCCATGCTGGGCACAGTTATCAGTAAAATTAGCAGCAATATCAGTAATTGTTTACGCATACACAAACCAATCTCCCACAATATCAATGGCAGGAGCATGGCGAACCACGCCCCTGCCCGAAATTGCTGAACTTGCCTAGCAGTTACCGCGACGCAGCGTGTAATCCCGCACAAAGGTATTGTCACCTTCGTTGGTTTCCAGAATCTGCGCACCCGAATCGGCCACAACGGTCAAGCGATGGGCTTCCTGATAGTAGACATCCACCGTCAGCCGCATCACCACGTCAAAGAATTGTCCCGCGTTCAGCGCCGGGAATGACCCCTGTGTGGTGGCGGTTACGCTGCCGTTGCCACTGTAGACATCCTGCACCTGAACCGAACCGCTACTGCTGGCCGGGCCAGTGCCCGTGTTCTGGACGCGCGCCGTCACGGTGAACGTCTCATCACAACGCGGCGGATCCACTGACAGGCTGACGCTGGTGATGACGATATTGGCCTGCGTCACCGGGGTCGGTGTGGCGGTTGGGGGCGGTGGCGGTGGCGGCGACACACGTGGCAGGTTGCTCAGATTGCCGCTGGTCCGCGCAACGCTCGGTGCGATCCAGCCACGGCGGCCATTCGCCATTTCAATCTGATACCAGCCGGAGCCGGTATTGCTGATGCCGACAATCGCGACTTCCTCACCCGCCACCAGACCGGCAACGACCGGGTAGAAGGTGCTGTCGCCCTGACGTACATTGGCCCCCACCACGATTTCGGCCCGCGGCGACAGGTCAACCTGTGTCGGAGTCGGCACCAGAGTCGGGATCGAAACCGGTGGCGAGGTCGGCGCACTGGTCGGCAGAGAGGCCGGTGTCGGCGTGATGGCAAATGGCGGCGGGTTGTTTTCGACACGCACCGGGCCGACCACCACATACACCGGGCTGCCATTGCTGACGCCGATGGTCATGCGGACTTCATAGACGCCATCCGGCACAACTGTCGTGTTCCACGTACCGAGCACATCATCCTCGACCCGAACCGTGCGCGGCAGCGTGGCAGGCACCCAACTGGCCGTTTCATTCGGCGTGAAGTCGGCGTTCATCGGGCGAAATTCGATGAAATAGCTTGTCATGTTGGACAGGTTGGCCGACCCGCGAATATCAAACTGACCGCTGAGCAGATAGATCGGCGGCGGCCAGGTAATATTGGCGTTGGGGTCCACCTCAAAGTCCTGCGCCGCAGCCGGCACCCACACCAGCATTAAAACCATGATACAAAGCAATATTCTTCTCATAGATTATGGTCCTGTTACCAGTTGCGACAGGGAGAGCCACAGCCCTCCCCGTCATCACAATAAAATACATCATCTAATCGTCGTCGTCAGGGTTATCCAGACGTTCTGTCAGGTTGAAGAAGTTGTTCTGCTCGTTGACTTCGGCAATCTCGTTGTTCAGGTCAACCGCGCAGTTGGCCGTCACATTATCGCCGCCGCCTTCATCCAGACGCACGGTGATGGCGACATCCACCTGACCAAACCCGCTGACGCCGTCAACAAAAGTGCTGAACAGATCACCCATTGGGGTAAAGTTACAGGCAACCGACACGCGCGGCAGGAAGACACCACTGTTATTGCGCAGGGTCACAATCGTCTGGAAGTTTTCGCCCTCGGTGATATCCCGGTCGAAGCGGACGTTGGTGATGGTCGCGTCGGGCAGTTCCGGCGTAGCAGTGGCGACAGGGGTCGGTGTGGCAGGCGGATTGATGCGCGGCAGACCGCTGAGATCGCCGGACACCTGCACCACACTGGGCGCGACAAACCCGCGCCGCCCGTTCGGCAGTTCGATATACCACCAGCCAGAGCCGCTGCTGCTGCGCCCGACGACCTGCACCCGCTGGTTCACGACCAGCGATCCGATGATGTCGTAACCGGTATTGTCCCCGGCGCGGACATTGCCGCTGATAACGGCGACTGCTTCGGGGTTGGTGCTGAAAGCGGTGGGCGTCGGCACCAGTGTCGGCAGCGATTGATCCGGCACCGGTGTCGCAAGCGGCGTATTCGTCGCGATTGGCGCAGCCACGGTCGGGGTAATCGCAAATGGCGGCGGATCGTTCTCCACCCGCAGCGGACCCACACGGGCATGAATCGGCTCACCACTGCTGACATTGATGGTCAGGCGCAGTTCGTAAGGGCCGTCCGGCACTACGGCAGTATTCCAGATACCAAGCACGTCATCCTCAACCGGACCACGCGCAGGCAGGATAGCCGGAATCCAGGGAACCGTATCTTCTTGCGGGGTTAAGTCTTCATTGAGGGGTCGAAACTCCAGAAAATAACTGACGGCATCGTCGATATTCACAGTGCCGCGCACTTCAAAATCGCCGCGCAGGACGTAAACCGGCGGCGGCCAGGTGATGTTCGCGTTGGGGTCGACCACATCCCCCAGCGGTTCAATGGTCTGAAAGCCGGCAGCGGTCAACAGCACCAGCAGCAGGCCAAGCACACGAAGCCTTCCATCCATATCTTTCTCCTTCAGATCTGGTTATTCATAAATCTATGATAGAGGATGTATGAAGATCTCGCTCTGTGAAAAAAGTACGGCAAGCCTACGTCTTACCTGAGAAACAGATGAGTTTCAGTGGTTAAAATACCGGGTTATCAAGGTTATAATGACCGTCAGGTAAGGATACGGACCATCATGCCACCTATCAGCCTGTACACCATTGGCCACAGCAACCACGCCCCAGCCGCCTTCATCGCGCACCTGAAGCAGCACAATGTCACGGTGCTGGTGGACGTGCGCAGCGTGCCATTCAGCCGCCGCTTCCCGCACTTCAGCAAGAACGCGCTGCGGTCCCTGCTGCACGCGCATGACATCCGCTACAGTTACGCCGGCGAAAAACTGGGTGGTCGGCCACAGGATGCAGCGGTGATTACAGCGGGCGGGGTGGACTATGACGCCGTGATGAAGCAGGACTGGTACCGCGATGGCATTGCACGTCTGCTGGAACTTAGCGCTGAGGCGACCCAACAGCATGGACAACTGGCTATCGTGTGCAGCGAAGGCGACCCGCGTCACTGCCACCGGCATCATTTGATCGCGCGTTCGCTGATCACCCCCGACAGTCAACTGCGGACCACCCAGCAGGCCGTATCCATCCGTCATATTTTGCGGGATGGCACACTCGAAGCGGCACTGGACGCCGCCACCGAATTTGCCAACCCCTCTCAAGCGAGTCTTTTCTGATGCCCCAAACCACATCCGAACAACTGCATAAAATCCTGATCGGTGCCAAACTGCGCTGCCCGAACTGTGAGCAGGGCCGCATGTTTTCCGGTCTGTTTCAGATGAACCCAACCTGCCTGGTGTGTGGCGTTCGCTTCGAGCGCTCATCCGGCGAATCACTGGGCGGCATGATGGTCAACCTCGTCGTCGCCGAACTGCTGACCATCGTTGGTTTTTTTGCCAGCTACTTCGCCCTCGGCTCCCCAGCCGATATGACGCCGCTGATCATCTTCTGGCTGGTGTTCGACATCCTGTTTGTGCTGGGGTTTTATCGCCCGGCGCGCGGCATGTGGGTGGCCATCACCTACCTCACCAGCGGGCTGAGGAAAGATGAGGACAGCGCCGCCTGATATTGCATGCCATGCCGATTCAGGTAAGATGAATGGCAAAGAAGCGTCCACCCAATAAGAAAAGAGTGATCATGCGTAATCTTTTGCTGTTGTTGGTGTGTCTGGCGGCAGTCGGCACGGTGGCCCTGGCGCAGGATGATGAACCGGAAGAACGTGAGTTGATTACCGTCCTGAAGATGGGCGAAGGCGTCTTCGAGACCGGGTTGTGGCAGGCCAGCGGCAGCGAACTGCTCGCCAGCACCACCGCCACCTGGCAGTCCACCCTGGAATCCGGCTTCAGCGCGCTCAGTTTTCTCAATTACATCCACTTCGACACCGGCTACACGCTCGATGGGCTGGATGACTTCTTCAACGACGCGTGGTTCGAACAGTCCTTCGCCAACTGGGAGGAAGTGCGCAAAACCAACGTCTGCTTTGACGATGACATCACGCTGCACGAGTTCACGCTGTCGTACCTCGACGCCAACGGCAACCTGACCGATTATGCCATGCGCTACTGGGTTGACCCGTTGAACGAAACGCGGGTGCGCACCTGGCACATTGCGTTCGCCACCACCTTCAGCGATGGCACGCCCAACCCTGAAGGCCAGGAACAGCTCGACGAATATGCCAGCCGCATCTACCCTGACTTTGCAAGCTGCGCGGCCTGATGACACCGCGGTCGATCCGGTCATGGCTGCGCCCGTGGTCAGTGACTCTGATCGTCAGCATTGTTTATCTGGGGGTGATTCTGGCCGCGCACGGCGGCGACCCGCGTATCTGGTCCACCACCAGTGCAGATTATCAGTCGTGCGATGACCCCGGCTACGACCCCGGCAACACCCCCGGCGGCGGCTACATCGACGGGCAAATCACCTATTTCATCGCCCGCGACCTGGGTGCGGCAGCGGATTGCGCCGACGTCCCTGCCTATCGTATCCAGCGGATTCTGCTGCCGATTGCGGCGCGTCTGCTGGCACTGGGCAGCCCGGCGCTTATCCCCTGGACTCTGGTGCTGATCAACCTGACAGCACTGGTCGGCGCAACTGCGCTGCTGGAAGACCTGCTGGTACAGCAGCATGTATCACGCTGGTATGCACTGGTCTATGGGCTGGCGGCGGGCAACCTGCTTGGCCTGCGCCTGAGCACAACCGAACCCCTCGCCTTCGGGCTGATTGTGGCGGCGGTCTGGTTCGGCCAGAGACAGCGGATCGGGCTCCTCAGTTTGATGCTGGTGCTGGCGGCATTCGCCAAGGAACAGACGCTGGTGTTCGCTGCCGGTTATGTGCTGCACGCCCTGTGGCACCGGCGCTGGACCGACGCCGTGCACATCGGGCTGATCGTCGGCGTCCCATTCGCCCTGTGGCAGTTGGCACTGTATCAATGGCTGGGGGCCTTTGGGGTCGGCTCCGGCGGTGAGGCGGCGTCGGGCTTCGAGTGGATTCCGTTCGGCGGTTACCTGCGCATTTATACGGCCAGCGGCAGTCTGGCGGTATTTCTGGTCATGAGTCTGCTGATCTTCCCGGCGGCGGTGCTGCCCACATTGGTCGGCCTGTGGCGTATCATGCGCGATTTTGTGCGGCGCAACCTGCACCCCTACAGTTGGCTGCTGCTGTTTAACGCCGCCATGATGGTGACGCTGCCATTCACCACCTACCGCGAACCGCTCGGCTTGCTGCGCGTGATGATGGGGTTGATCCTCAGCTATCTGTTGTATGCGGCGCTGCGCTTCCGCCATACCCGCGCCCTGCGCTACACCTTTCTGTGGCTGGTCCTCAATTATTACCTGCTGGCGGGCTGACATTCACACGCATCTCATAATGTTCTGCTACACTGAATTGTGATATTTGGAACTATCAAGAATGGTGACGATTTATGTGGCGATTTATTGTCCTGGGTGTCGTGATTATCGCGGTGCTGGTTGCTGGCTTCAGCCTGATTGACACCAGCGCCAGCGGCGACGTCAACGCCAGCGCGGTGCTGGCCGATACGACCGTCGATACCAGCGGCTTTGCTCAGGCCATCGGGCCGTGGGACTGGCAGTTCCCGGCGGATTACGGGGCGCACCCGGATTTTCAGACCGAGTGGTGGTACTACACCGGCAATCTGGCGACCGACAGCGAACGGCGCTTTGGCTATCAGTTCACCATCTTTCGCCGTGCCATCGCCCCGCAAAGCTACGACACCGAATCCGAATGGCGCACCAACCAGATTTACATGGCGCACTTCACCATCACGGATGTGGATGGGGAAACGTTCTATCATGATGAGCGTTTCAGCCGGGCCAGCGCCGGGTTGGCCGGGGCCGAAACGGCACCCGTATATCGCGTCTGGCTGGAAGACTGGGCCGTCGAAGCGCAAAACGACGACGCCACCCTCACCCGTATCAGCGCAAGCATGGACAATGCTGCCGTCGATCTGACGCTGGAACAGGTCAAACCACCGGCGCTGCAAGGTCAGGGCGGGCTGAGCCCCAAGAGCGAGGAAACCGGCAACGCCAGCTATTATTACAGCCTGTCGCGCCTGGTCACGGATGGCACTGTCACCATTGATGGCGAGACATTTGCCGTCAGCGGCAGAACGTGGAAGGATCATGAGTTCAGCACCAGCGCCCTGGGCGATAACGCGCTCGGCTGGGACTGGTTCGGCCTGATCTTCGACGATAACCGCGAATTGATGCTCGGCCAGATTCGGCAGCAGGGCGGCGACACCGAACCTGCGTTTGGCGGCCTGCTGGTCGATTCTGACGGCAGCACCCGGTATCTGGCGGCAGACATCTTCACCCTCACCCCAACCGGCACCTGGACCAGCCCCCACACGGGCGGCGTCTATCCCTCCGGTTGGCAGGTCAGCCTGACGGTTCCGGACAGCGACGACGTGCTGAACTTCACCCTCACCCCATTGCTGGATGATCAGGAGTTGCACGGGAACGGCATTATCTACTGGGAAGGCGCGGTGCGCATTGATGGCGATGTCAGCGGCTATGGCTATGCGGAACTGACGGGGTATGTCGATGCGATGACCGGACGATTCTAGCGGATTGGTCTTGCGCAAGCCGCTGTGCGTTCGTCATAATGGCCGGGGATGTGGACAAGCTGAGGAACAATCATGAATCTGTTAAAGAAAATATTCGGCGGCGACACCAGCGGCGTAGAACGCGACAACCGGGCGGTTTACTTTTATGTTCAGCCGCTGCGCTGCGATGATGTGCTGCGGGTGCGGGTCGACCTGCACAATGACCTGAGCCTGCGCGACGATGGCGACGGTTACTGGGTGCGCAAGCTGATCAGCAGTGGCAACTACAAATGCAATCAGGTCGAGCTGACCCTGTATTTTGATTCCAACAGGCGCTTGCAACAGGACATGACTGAAATTCAGGGCGGCAAGATCGTGGATCGCGAAGCATTTGATGCGTGGCAGGCCCAAACCACCGCCGAATAATCACGTTCTGGCGGTATAACCCAGCGCGTCCAGCACCGCCTGTGCATCTGCAAACGGCCCGGCACCTGAAGTCACCGACGCGGTCGTCATCTGGAGATGGTCGGTGTTGATCCCTTCGCGCACCTTCTGGCGGTCACGGACGGGGTAAAAAAATTCGCGTGACTGCTGCATCCGTGCATCGAGGCGGTCATGAATGGCCTGAACCGCCGCAGGACCGGTAATAATGACAAAATCCTCGGCAGCCAGGTGTCCGATAAAATCGTCCTCGCTGCCAAATTCGTTTACCGCATTGCGGATCATCAAGGCCAGTGCGCGTAGTACATCATCCGCCGCCACAAAACCGTAAAGCTCGCGGAACGCGCTCAGTTGGCCGACCGACAGCAGCAGCACGGCCCATTCATCTTCACGCGTGAGCAGCTCGTTCAGACGATCCTCGACGATGGTGCCTTCCGGCAAATCCGTCACCGGGTTCGAGACATTCTGCTGGGCAGCCCGGTTGATGGCATTGCGCACGCGCAGCCGCAGTTCCTGAATATCAAATGGCTTGGTGATGTAATCGACCACCCCCAGTTCGAGGCCCTGAAGTTTATCCACCCGGTCGCGTTTTTCGGTCAGGAAAATAATCGGGGTATCCTGCGTCTGGCGATTGCTGCGCAACTGGCGGCAGATTTCGTAGCCGTCGATGTCCGGCAGGCGAATATCCAGCATAATCAGGCTGACCGGTTCTTCGCGGCTGATCCGCAGCGCCTCGCCGCCCCAGGCAGCCACCAGCACGTCATAATTCTGCACGCGAAAATAGGCGCTCAACATTTCCGACAGGTCGCTGTCATCCTCAACAATGAGAATACGTGGTTTATCCACATCAACCCCCTGTTTGTCCGATGGGTTTCTGGTTAATCACAAAGACGCAGTCATCATAGCCCGCCGCACGACAGGCATTTTCGTAAACATGATATTCATAGCCATCCGACGCATAATGCAGACAGGCCTGCATCAGCCCCACCAGCGCATGACAGACAGGCCGGTCTGCCTGCCGGCCCCACGCCATCGGGCTGACATCGACGCTCACTTCATAGGTTGTATCCTGAACGGTGAGTTTCATTTGCTGGTCGGTGTGCTGCATGAAGATGGCGCACAGGGCATCCAGCCCCAACCGCGCCCGGCTGTGCAACGGCAGCGCCAGAAAAGCCGGATGCGCCATGCCCGCGAATGCGCCAAACGAGTGAAGCCCCTGATCAAACCAGGAACGGCCAATCCGCAGCGACAGGCCCCGCCCGCCACGAGCACCATACCATTCTTCAAGCGCCGCACTGAGGGCTGCCAGAATGGAAAAATCGAACTTGCGCTCCATATTATCCGGTGGCAGATCACGAAGGTAAGTGGTCAGACCTGCCAGCCCAAGAATCGCGTCCAATCCCTCCGTACCGAGCACGTCTTGCATCCCCAGCAAGTAGAAACGCGCAAAGCGATACGGATAGTACAGACCGCTGGGTTCCAGCACGAGGCAACACTTCTTTCAAATGCGTCTAGACTAACTTCTCCAGGTCTTCGACCGTGCGGTTCACATCGAGGAAGATCAAACCGAGCTTGGCTTCGGGCCGGGCCAGAACGGTCAGCACCGCTTCTTCGCCGACACTGGTAAGAATCACGTAGCCGCGCTCACCCTTGATAAACACCTGCTCCAGCGTGCCACGTCCCAGTTCGGATGAAATGCGCTCGCCCAGCGAGAGCATCGCTGCCGACATTGCACTGACGCGATCTTCTTCGACGTTACCCGGCAGTGCCGATGCCATACTGAGGCCATCCACGCTGACGACTGCCGCCCCTTCCACATCCCCGGAGCTGGCTTGCAGATCGCGCAGACGTTCGACCAGTTGTTCGGTTCGTGATTTAGCCAAGCGTCCAACTCCTGCCACAAGACTGTATATCCACGTTTAGGATTGTAGCACAAAACCGCTGAACACAATATAAACCTTCACCACGCCCCAACGGGAAAACAAACACGGCTGCCCAACCGGACAACCGTGTCAATCATCATTCGCGAAGAAGCACTATTCTTCTTCGATGACTTCGTCCTCGCCCACCTTGACTTCGCGGACGACCTCAATCTTGACCTTGGCGACCACCGCGGCAAAAGCGCTGACGACGGCCAACCAGGGCGCGGCCAGTGCTACCGCCCCACCCGCAACCACGCCGATGGTCAGCGGCATTTCCAGGTAGGTTTCGCCTTCCGCGCTTTTGATGCGCAGCTGACGAACATTCCCTTCAGACACCAGTTCCTTCACCCGTTCGACCGCCTGGTTACCGGCGATTTCGATCTCTTCGGTAAAGGTTTTGTTCTTCGCCTTCGATTCGATCGGTTCACTTTGCTGTTCGGTTTGCTGCTCGCTCATCTGATTCGCTCCTCTACGTCAGGCATATGCCCGCTTCGTTTTCTTGATACTACACCATACTATACGCAGGATGCCTGCGTAGGGTTTCCTATTTTCAGGATGATTCTTATACGAATCTGATACTGCTGGTCCGCAGAGCCTTGCTTTTGTTATAATATTAGTTATGAACCCACATGGAGGGAAAGCTATGAAGCGCGCCGGTTTCCTGCTGAGTCTGATGCTGCTCATCTTCGCCACCGCACTCACCGTTCAGGCGGAGTTCGGCACCAATTGGCGAGCCCGCTTCTGGGATAACACCAGCTTCAGCGGTGACCCCAATGAAACGCGGGAAGGCATCGCTGGCATTAATTTCAACTGGCCCGGCAGACCCACCATCGGCGGTGATGAGATTCTGGACCAGGCCAATAATTTCTCCGTGCGGTTTAATTCCACACAAAATTTCAATGCAGACACCTACCGTTTCGATATTGCGGTCGATGACAATGTCCGCGTGTTTATCGATGGCGAGCAGGTTTTTGAAGATTTCACGGGCGGCCCGGTCAAGGTGCTGTCGTTCACACGCAGCATGACGGCGGGTTCACATGAACTGCGCGTGGACTTTGTTGAAAACAGCGACGCCGCCGTTATCCAATTCCAGTGGTTCCCGCAGGGTACAGCCCCCACATCTATCTATACGGCGGTGCCATCGGCGACCCCGGTGCCACCTGCAACGGCTGTGGTCAGTGCCAGTGTGCGCGGTCTGGCCGTGCGCACCGGGCCTTATCTGGGGGCGACGCTGATTACGGTTGCCGTGCCGGGGCAGACATATCCCGTCATCGCCCGTAACCCAAGTGAAGATGGCATGACCTGGTATCTGATCAACGTGAATGGTCAGGTCGGTTGGTCATCGGGCCGCTATCTGGAATTTAACGTGGACCCCGGTGGCATTGGTGTGCAAGGCAGCGTCTTCGACACGCTGGATAACCCTGGCGATACTGGTGTCATCGCTGTGCCGCGTTCGATCATGAACATCCGCGCCCGGCCCAGCGAACGCACAGCGCTGTTGGGGACAATCCCCTGGGGAGCGGAAGTCCCGCTGTATAACCGGACGGTACAGGGCGGTCAGAACCGCTGGTTCCAGGTGCGCTATGAAGGCAAACTTGGCTGGGTCTTCGCCCCATATGTGGGTGCACGCGGCGACATCAACAACGTGCCAATCCGCTAAGTCATGACACGGCTGCTGGCTGGACCTGTCGGCGGCGCATAATGTAAAAGACCGGCAGCACCAGCAGCAGCGACAGGCCGCCGCTGACCAGAAATGGCAGCGGTGTCGCCAGCGCAAACATCAGGCCGGAAAGCGCGCTGCCCAGAATGGTGCCGACGCTGGTCGCGGATTGATAAACGCCCAGCACCCCACCGCGCATTTCATCAGGCACCGTCTCGGTCGCCAGGGATTGCAGCGCGGGCATTGCGATGCCGCCGCCGCTGGCAAACAACGCGATCATCGGGGCAGCCAGCCAGGGAACCCCCACAATAATTAACCCAAGCGACCCGACTCCCCGGATGATGTTGCCGACAATGACCAGCGACGTCTCATCAAAGCGGCGCAGCAACCGCTTGAGCAAAAACACCTGTGTGATAACCTGCCCAAGACCCGCACTGCTCAACAGCAAACCGATGCCGAGGCTGGTCTGCTGGGCCGTGTAGCCATCAAACAGCACGTCCTCACCGAACAGCGGAAACGTGGACTGGATGATCGACAGACCAAACTGCACGCCAAAGCCGATCAGCAGCACCAGCACCAGCGGCACATTATGCAAAATCTGGTTGGGGTTGAGGTTGGAACCACTGCGAGTACGGTTCGCCGCACGCTGCTCCGGCGTCAGCGTTTCATCGAGCGCGACCCATGTCAGCACGACCGTCAGCGCGGCTGCAATGGCGGCAATAATGAACGGAATCTGCGGGCCAAATGCGCTGGACAGAATGCCACCAACTGCCGGGCCAATGATAAAACCCGTGCCGAACCCGGCGAAAATATAGCCAAGTGCCTGAGTCCGCTGCTTGGGCGGGGTGATGTCCGTCACGTAAGCCTGCGCCACGATAATATTGCCACCGGTGATGCCATCCAGAATGCGGGCAAAAAACAGCCAGGCCATATTCGGCGCGATCGCAATCAACACAAAGCTGATCACGGTCCCGATCTGGCTGATGATCAGTACCGGCAGGCGGCCATAAATATCCGACAACCGCCCAATAATGGGACCTGCCAGAAACTGGGCCAGAAAGAAGCTGGAAAACAACAGCGTCACCACTTCTTCGGACATGGCAAACTGGCGACGTGCATAGATCGGCAAAATCGGCAGAATCATCGAAGCGCCGATTATCTGCACGATCACGATCATCAGAATAGTGAACATGCGGCGGTCAATACGGTTGAACATGCAGTGAATAATCCTTGTGGGTCAATCCCGTCTGTTTAAGGATACTCAATTCCAGTTCGAACTCATACTGACCATTTGACCAGGGGTTAATTGGAGGGTGGCGGATTCTCCTGCCGGATGGCGATTTGCAACGCCAAAATCTCGGCATCCAGCCGCCGGTAGTGAAAAAGAGTTCGGCGCGTACCAAAACGCCAGCCGACGTAAACACCGGATACAATGATGATACTGAGGATAGCAAGCACCATTTCCCAAAACCTTCTACCCATCGCTTGCGCACCGCTTCAGCATAAACCATTTTCTAACCTTCCCGGCCCCCAGTCTGTAGGGGAGCGACTATAGCCAATGCCACCAATAGCTGATAGATTCTGATGAACCCGCAGTTTCGGCACGCAAAGGAGCCTGTTTTGCAATCAACTGATCCGCGTGGGTTGCGCGTCTGCTGGGTCGATACCATGCGCTACACCCAACCGCTGAGCGACTCGCAGGCCAAAAAATGGCAGCGGCTGACGGATGATCTGGGTGTGGACATATTTGTCACGAGCTTTGCACCCGGCCTGCGTCCGCGTCGATTCCATCAGCACGCGCATTTTTACCTGTGGCCCGCCCTGCCGCTGGCGATGCTGCGCTACCTGACCGCCTATCTGGTCGCCCCGCCGCTGGTGCTGTGGCTCATCCTGACACGCGGCGTCAACGTGCTGATCGCGCATGATCCATACATTGGTGCAGCCGCTGCGCTGGCCAAAAACATGGCACGACTGTTCGGGCGGCGCGTGGGGCTGGTGATCGAGACTCGGGGCGATCTGGAACAGGGTTTGTTCATGCAGCGGGATCTGCGCTTCAAGAGCCTGTGGCGTGCCTTCATGCGGCTGACGGCCAACTATGCGCTGCGCCATGCCGACGCCCTGCGTGCTGTGTCGGATTCTTCCCGGCAGCAGATTCAGGCTATGGCCCCGGACAAGCCCATGATGCAGTTCATGAGCTGGACGGATTCATCGGCGTTCAGCCAGGTCGTGCCGGATAAACCGCCCTCCCAACGCTGCGATATGGTTTACACCGGGGTGCTGGTGCCGCGCAAGGGCGTGCATCACCTGCTGGATGCGTTCGCCCGTATCCGCCCCCAGATTCCGCAGGCCCACCTGTGGCTGATCGGCAAGGCATCCAACGCCGAATACACCGCCGATCTGCACGCCCAGGTCCAGCGGCTGGGGCTGACAGACGCGGTCACATTTGTCGACCACGTATCGCAGGAAGAACTGGCGCGCTATATGGCGCGGGGGCGGGTATTCGTGCTGCCAACCTACTCTGAAGGAATGCCCAAAGTCGTCATCGAAGCCATGTTATGCGGCACCCCGGTCATTGCCAGTGCGGTCGATGGCATCCCGGAAGTGCTGCAAGATGGCGTGCAGGGGTATCTGGTGCCAGCCGGCGATGTCGATGCACTCGCGGACCGGCTACTACACAGTTTTACGGATGCCGATGTGGACGTACTCGGCCAGCAGGCGAAAGCCTTCGCCACGCAGTATTATTCGCCAGAAGCCTATATCGAGAGCTATGGCAGGCTGTTTGCGCTGGCGCATCATGAGGCCAACAAGCAGGCAAGGGTACGCTGATGATCCGCTTTGAACGGACAACGAATGCAACCTGTTGTGATGCCACCGGGCTGGTCGTCGTCATTGACGTGCTGCGGGCGTTCACCACAGCGGCGTATGCCTTTGCTGCCGGTGCGGAGAAAATCATTCTTGTACGCGAGGTCGAGGAAGCGCTGAATTTGCGCGAACAGATCCCCGGCGCGCTGGTCATGGGTGAAGTGGGGGGGTTGCCACCTGCTGGCTTCAACTATGGCAATTCACCCTCGGCGCTGGTCGGGCTCGAACTGACAAATCGCACCATCATCCAGCGCACTGGCGCGGGGACGCAGGGCGTCGTGCTGTCTGCCGGGGCCGATACGCTGCTTGCGGCCAGTTTCGCCTGTGCCCGTGCAACCCTTCGCTATATCCAGCAGCATTCACCCGCTGGGGTGACAATGGTCATTACCGGTCGCCGCTTGAATGATCATGGTGATGAGGATGCCGCCTTTGCGGATTATCTCGAAGCGCTGCTGAGCGGGGCGCAACCGGACCCGCAGCCCTATCTGGAGCGCGTCCGACGATCACGCGATGCCATTGAAGATGCACATCACTTCCCCGGCTTTGACGCGGATATGGCCTGCTGTACGACTATTGATCATGTGGATTTCGCAATGGTCGTGCAACGCGAAAACGGCCTGCATGTGATGAGGCCAGTGTTCCCATGAGTCAAAACCTGCGGTTGTTATGGTTCAACCTGATGACGGATGCGGACGCGCCGGTGCAGGGCTTCGCCACCGACTGGATCAACGCCGTTGCCAAACGCTGCACCGCGGTGGATGTCATCACCATGCAGGCCGGGCGCATCGCGGTGGCCGATAATGTACGGGTGTTTTCTGTTGGCAAGGAAAAAGGTTACAACGAGGCGCGGCGGGCCTTCGAGTTCTACCGGCTTCTGAACCGCCTGCTACATGAAAACACCTACGATGCCTGTTTCGCCCACATCCAGTCGCTGTTTGCTGTAATGGGTGCACCGCTGCTGCGGCCACGCGGCATCCCGATCACGCTGTGGTACGCGCACAAAGCCGTCACACCCCGGCTGCGGCTGGCCGAAAAACTGGTTGACCATATTGTCACCGCTTCACCAGAGAGCTTCCGCATCGACAGCCCTAAAGTGCAGGTCATCGGACACGGCATCGACACCGGGCGCTTTACCCCTCAAAACGCAGCCCAAGACCCTTTCACCATCATCAGCGTCAGCCGCATTGCGCCCATTAAGCGGCTGGAAACCATCATCGAAGCGGCGAGTATGCTGAAGCAGGATGGGTGTGATTTTCGGCTGCGTATCATCGGCAACACTAACCCGCAGGATCAAGCCTATGCAACCGAACTCAAGGCGCTGGCAGCGGCTTATAACCTGACCAGCGTGGTTGAATTTACCGGCGAAATCCCGCATCATGCCATCGTCCCGGTCTACCAGCAGGCGCACCTGATGGTGAATATCAGCAACACCGGTGCGGTCGACAAAGCCGTGCTGGAAGCGATGGCGTGTGGTCTGCCGGTTATTACGGCCAACGAAGCCTTTCAGCCCATTCTGGCGGACTGGCGCGATCATTTGCTGGTTCCGGCGGAAGCGCCGGATATGCTGGCGAACAAGATTCTCAACATCATGAACATGCTGCCCGAAACGCGGCAGGCATTAGGCCGCAGCCTGCGCCGCATAGTTGTTCACGATCACAGCCTTGATCATCTGGCGGATACGCTGGTCAGGTTGTTTGGCGACGGACAAACAGCCGCTAAGGAGAAGTCGTGATGAAACAAGGTCTGAAGCGTGCCTTTCACCGCCTGCTGGCCATGACCTGGCTGAAACCGGGGGCAACACGTACGGTCGCGTTTGGCCCGTACCGCGGCCTGACTTTTCAACTGAACGAACCGATGATGAGCCGGTTGGGGACTTTTTACCGCGCTTACGAACCGGATGTGTCCGCATGGCTGGACGCAAATATCCGGTCTGGCATGACGGTTTATGTGGTCGGCGGGCATGTCGGCATCCATGTGCTGCATATTGCCCAGCTGATGCAGGCACGTGGGCACATTTACGTGTTTGAAGGCTGGCCGGATAATGTCGCAGCCCTACAGCGCAACGTCGATCTGAACCCGCAACTACAGGTCGATATATCCGTCCTGCCGCAGTGTATAGCCGCCGAAGCCGGCATCGTCAACATGGCTGAAGGCACGTCCGACGGCAAACATCACCTGAGCAACACACGGGACAGCGCAAGTCATACCATCGAAGTTGAGGCGACAACGCTGGATCAATTCTGGCAAACGCGCAAAACCTGCCCGGATGTGGTCCTGATCGACATTGAAGGCTATGAACTGGATGCGCTCGAAGGTGGTGAGAGGATGTTATCGGCATGCAAACCCCGGCTGGTACTGGAACATCATGGTGAGGAGGCCGCGCTGATCGACTGGCTGAGCATCCGTCAACGCCCGACCCGGGCATTGGGGCACCGGCATCTGGTGACATCATGACCCGACTGTTGTACATCGCCAACGCACGCATTCCCACCGAAAAAGCACACGGCCTGCAAATCATGCAGAACTGCGAGGCCTTTGCCGACGAGGGCGCACAGGTCAGCCTGTGGGCGGCAGCACGCCGCAACACACCGGAACTGCGCGCAGTAGCCGACCCCTGGGTGCATTATGGCATCCAGCCGAACTTCCAACTGCGCCGCGTCCCCTGCCTGGACCTGCAATCCAGCACCATTGACCCGGTGTTCCTGCTGCGAAAGGGGGCGTTCCTGCTGCAATATGCCACCTACCTGTTGATGCTGAGCCTGTGGCTGCTGCCTGCCCGCTATGATGTCTATTACACGCGTGACCTGCCCGCTGCGCTGCTGCTGAGTCTGCTCAAACCACGCCACGCTATCGGCTACGAACCGCACCGCCTGTCGAAATCCGCTGTCGGGCGCTGGTTGCAGGCACTGGCTGTCCGCCGGGCCGGGCATATCTTCCCGGTCACACCCTATCTGGCCGATGCACTGGTCAAAGCCGGAGCCGAACCCGACCGCGTTCATGTCGCCCATGATGGCATCCGCGAGACTCGCTTCAGCCACCTGCCCGATCAGCAGACGGCCCGCGCGCAAATCGGCTGGCCGCAGGACGCGTTCATCGTCGGTTACGTCGGGCGGCTGCACACTATGTCGATGGACAAAGGCGTCGGCACACTGATTCAGGCGCTGCGACAGGTCGAAGGCGCATCGGTCGCGCTGGTCGGTGGGCCGGATGATATGGCCCAGGCGCTGCGACAGACATGGCTGTCATTTGGCCTGCCGGATTCGCAGTTTCTCAATGCCGGGCAGGTCAAACCGGAAGATGTACCGCTGTACCTGAGCGCCTTTGATGTGTGTGCCATGCCTTTCCCCTGGACAGAGCATTTCGCCTATCATGCCTCCCCGATCAAGTTATTCGAGTACATGGCATCGGGCCGGGCCATTGTCGCGTCGGACCTGCCCGCCATTGCCGATGTGGTGACCGATGGTGAATCGGCCTTGCTCGTCACGCCGGGGGATGTCGACACACTGGCAGCGGCGATTCAACGGCTGCACGATGATCCGGCCCTGCGGCACCAGCTGGCCGACTGTGCCCGCACCATCGTGATTGAGCGATATACGTGGGCCAAACGTGCCGCCATGATTCTGGGTTATCTGCAACCGCAACAGCAGGCAGCACACCCCCCAACACCGAGGCAAGGTTAAAATGCACATCGGGCTGCTGACGGCTGACCTGACGCACACGCATGGCTGGGCGCATTACTGCCGCAGTCTGATCGAGGCGTTGCAGGCGCTCGGAGTCAAGATGACGGTTGTCGCCTCGCGCAGCGGACCGGACCTGCCCGGTGCTGCGGTGCATCGTCTGCTGCCGGACACCAACCCGATGGAGAAGTATCTGCTGCCCAAAGTGCTGCGCGACACACCCCAGATTGGCCGGCTCCTCAAAGACTGCGATCTCGTTCACGCCATGATCGAGCCATACGCACCTGCCGGGGCGTGGATCGCAGCCGGGCGGCCCTTTCTCGTGACCGCGCATGGCAGCTACATCGACCTGCTTACACGCCGCCGCCCACCTGTCGGCAATATTTATCGCTGGGCGTTCGCGCGTGCCAACCCGCTCGTCTGCGTGAGCCGCTACACAGCAAAAGTTATCCAGCAAACCCTGCCGGATACCCCCACAATGGTGATCCCCAACGGCATCGACCCGGCGCGGTTTGCGGACCTGCCGCAAAATGGGGTGGAAAAAACAGGGCCGACCGTGCTGTCGGTTGGTGCGGTTAAAATGCGCAAAGGGACGCTTGAACTGGTGCGTTCAATGGCGACTGTCCGCGAGACCATACCGAATGTGCAGTGTATCGTCATTGGCAGTCTGGATGCTGCGCCCGGTTATACGCAGCAGGTCGAAGCCGAGATTCAACTGCTTGGCCTGCAAGATTGCGTGCATCTGCTGGGGCATGTGCCGGAAGCAACCAAGCTGGCCTGGTATGGCGCGGCTGATGTCTTCGCGCTGCCGTCGATGAACGTCGGACGCAAATTCGAGGGGTTCGGCCTGACCTATCTCGAAGCCAGTGCAGCCGGCCTGCCCGTCATCGGCACGCACGACTGCGGCGCGGAGGATGCCATTCAGCACGACATCACCGGCCTGCTGGTGCCACAATCAGGCGTGACAGCCGCGCTGGCCGATGCTATTATCTCCCTGCTCAAGAACCCGCAGCGTGCTGCACAGATGGGCATTGCCGGGCGTGCATGGGCGCAAACCGCGACATGGGATGCCGCCGCCCGCCATTACCTTAAACTTTACGAGAATGCTCTTTCATGATTTCCCGTGCACAACAATTGTTTCGGCGCAAGTTCGTGCAGGACACCATCATCCTGCAAATCAGCAAGATTGGTGTCACGGTGCTCGGCCTGGCTGCCTGGGTTATCGTGCCTGTGCGTCTGGGGCCACACCATTACGGGTTGTTCGCGCTAGCGCAGTCCTTTCTGTCGATCTGGATGACATTCGACCTGACCGGCCTCAATGTTGGCATTCCAGTCCTGCTATCAACGGCAATTGGCGCAAAAGACGAGCGCAAAATTGTCGATCTGCTGGCCGTTTACCTCAAGGTTTCGACCATCTGGGCGCTGTTCACGCTGATCATGCTGGCACTGATCGGCCCATCGCTGGCGAACCTGCTCTATCAGGAATCAGCGCCGCTGACGGCCAGCTATGGCCTGTCGTATCCCCTACTGGCGGGCCTGCAAACCATCGGCAACGCGCAGATTGGCGTCTTTGCCGCCGTACTGGCGCTGTCACAATTGTTCGACCCCATCTACAACATGTTTCAATCGGCCTTTCTCAGCCGCCGCTCCATGACCCAGGTCGCCATGATGCAGAACATCAACCAGTTTGTGCTGACCATCAGCCTGGTTTCGGCAGCATTGATCAGCCCAACCGCAGAAGGGCAGGTCATGGGGCGGCTGGTTTATTCGGTGGTCACACTGGCCGTTATCGCAGTGGTTTACCAGCGAACGCGGGTGTACCAGTCCGTGCGCTATCCATCGCTGCGGGCCATTTTCAGCCGGGCGCTGACCATATCCTACCGGCCTTACTGGCGCTACGGGCTTTCGACGGCAGTCGATAAAAATATCTCCAATCTGTACGTGCACGTTCCGCTACAAATGGTCGGCATTCTGGCCGGGCCTGCTGCTGCCAGCTATATACAACTGGGCCTGCGGGGTATCCAGCGAACCGGCTTTTTTACATCGGCGATTTATGAAAACATGCAGGCGGTTGTACCCCAGTCAGTGGGCCGCAACGACTACGCCCGTTTATGGCATAATTTCCTGCGCGTGCTGGGCGTGCTGACAGTTGCCGGGCTGGCTTTCTATGGGCTGTTAATTTTGCTGGCGCCGCTGCTGCTGGTGCCAATCTTCGGCGAAGAGTGGGCGCCAATTCTGCCGATTTTGCCCGCTTTTACGATTTACGGTTTAACTATCACGATAGGCGGCATCTTCGGCCCGCTCTACCGTGCCTTTAACCTGATGCGCGAAGCATTGTTGGCCAAAACGGCGGCATTTGCTGTGATGTTACCGGCAGGATTGTGGCTGATCCCGCAATTAGGGACGCTGGGCGGTGTCTGGATGATTAATGGTTTGCTGGTCATTTCGGTCGGGCTGACGATGGTATTTACCCTGCCCGTGCTGCGCCAGTATGCGCTCAAAGAAAATGCAGCCGGGACGACCGCACCCGAAACGTCGGCCACGTCATGAGCGTGAACGTGCAAGTCATACTGTATGGATCGTCACGGAATTTCGTGAGAAACACACAAATCATTTTGTAGAGTAGTCGTTACAATAATAAAGGTAAAGACACGTAATATGAGGTTTGTCTATCAATGATGGATATTCTGATTATCGGCGGAAGCCGCAACATGGGACATCTGCTGGCTGTCGAACTGTCGCAAAGCGGGCACCGGGTGACTGTTCTGAACCGGGGCCTGACGGCGGATCAGCTGCCAGAAGCGATCACCCGGCTGCGCGCTGACCGGACCATTCAGGAGGAGTTTGCCGCTGCGCTGGGCAATCGCACCTTTGATGTGGTGGTTGATTTTGTGCTGTTCGGCGCAGATGAAGCCAGCATGACCGTTGACCTGCTGCAAGGCCGTGTGAAGCATTACATCTTTATCAGTTCCGGGCAGGTATATCTGGTGCGGGAAGGGGTCGAACGCCCATTCTCCGAAGCCGATTACGATGGCGCGGTGATGCCCGAACCCAAACCGAACACCTACGGTCACGAAGAATGGCGCTATGGCGTCGGCAAACGCGGCGCCGAAGATGTGCTGGCCAGGGCATGGCAAAATCATCAGTTCCCGTACACCTCCCTCCGTCTGCCGATGGTCAACAGCGAACGCGATCCTATGCGTCGCCTGTACAATTACATGCTGCGCATCAACGATGGCGGTCCGATCCTGATTCCCAATACGCCGCAGCACCCACTCAAGCACATTTACGCAGACGATGTCGTGCAGGCTGTCATCACGCTGATCAACATGGGCAAAGGCATCGGCGGCGTTTACAACCTGTCGCAGGATGAGACGGTCACCCTGCCCGAATTTATTGGCATGATGTGCCACCTGATGAGCAAGGATATGCCCCAAATCATCGAAGTCAAACGCAGCCTGCTGGAAGCCAATGGGTTCCTGCCGGATTGCTCGCCGTTCAGCGACCGTTGGATGAGTGAACTGACCAACGACCTCAGCAAGTCCGAACTGGGAATCGAGTACACGCCGCTGCCGATTTATCTGGAAAAAATCGTGCGGTATTACGAACAACATCCACCGCAGCGCCCGGCCAGCTATAAACGGCGCAACGCGGAACGCCAACTGGTTATGGAAATACTCGAAACCTGATGCCATCTGCCATCATCGTCGGGGCGGGGCCGAATGGTCTGGCCGCCGCGATTGAACTGGCGCGGGCGGGATGGTCGGTGCGCGTCTACGAAGCCAAAGACACGATTGGCGGTGGGGCACGCTCGGCTGAACTGACTTTGCCCGGCTTCGTCCACGACATCTGCTCCGCCATCCACCCACTCGGAGCCGGTTCACCCTTCCTCAGCCAACTGCCGCTGGGCGATTATGGCCTCGAATGGATTCAACCAGACATTCCACTGGCGCATCCGCTGGGCGATGACCGCGCCGTCGCCCTTTACCCCTCCATCGACGAAACGGCGGCGCAGCTCGGTGTGGACAGCCGGACCTATTGCTGGCTGATGGAACCGCTGGCCGACCACTGGCCGCAGCTCTCGACGGATATTCTCGGCCCGCTGCTGCGCATCCCGCGTCATCCCTTCCTGATGGCACGCTTCGGCATCACCGCCGTTGCGCCCGCAAAATTGCTGGCCCGCACCCTGTTCCGCACGCCACAGGCACGCGCCCTGCTGGCCGGTAACGCTGCCCATTCACAGCTACCGCTGGAAATGCCGCTGTCAGCGTCGTTTGGTCTGGTGCTCATGCTGCTCGGTCATGTGATCGGCTGGCCGCTGCCGCGCGGGGGTTCGCAAAGCCTGATGAACGCCATGGCCGCCTATTTGCAGTCGCTTGGCGGCGAGATCATCACCAGCCGCCCGGTCGAAAATGTAGACGATCTCCCCGCAGCCGATGCGGTGCTATTGGATATTACGCCGCGCCAACTGCTGCAACTGGCCGGGCACCGTCTGCCGGATGGCTACAAGCGCTGGCTGGAAAATTACCGGTATGGCATGGGCATCTTCAAGCTGGATTACGCACTGGCGGGGCCGATCCCCTGGCGGGCAGAAGCGTGTCGCCGGGCCGGGACCGTGCATGTGGGCGGGCCGCTGGATGATGTCGCCGTTTCCGAAAGTGCCGCGTGGCATGGCGGAATCAGCGACCGGCCATTTCTGATCGTGGCGCAGCAAAGCCTGTTCGATGACAGCCGCGCCCCGGCAGGTCAGCACACCTGCTGGGCTTACTGCCATACCCCACTGGGTTCAACAGAGGATTACTCAGAACGGATTGAACAGCAGATTGAACGGTACGCGCCGGGCTTCCGCGATCTGATCCTGGCACGGCACACCATGCACAGCAGCGACTACGAGCGTTATAACCCCAATTACATCGGCGGCGACATCAACGGTGGTGCGCAGGACGCCCTGCAACTGTTTTTCCGCCCTACACCCAGCCTTGTCCCCTATGCCACGCCCGCAAAGGGGCTGTATCTGTGTTCATCATCGACGCCGCCCGGTGGCGGGGTACATGGTCTGTGCGGGTATCATGCGGCACAGGCTGTGCTGCGTCAGTCGGCACGTTCAAACTGAATATCGAAGTGCGCAGGTAGCACCGTATCCGCGTTGAGACCGGATATGGTAAACACGACAATTTCCTCCGGCAGCAGATCAAAGCGCCATTCCCCATCCACGACGTCGCTTGCCGGGCTGATGAGCTGGCGAACGCGCGGCGGCGTAGCCTCGGTGCCTGACGTAATATACTGGACTAAAAAGTTCTGCTCGACCTGATTATCCACCTGCTGCCAGCCATTCAGCGTCCAGTCCGTTTCCTCCTCGGCATCATCGGTGAAATCAATCTCGGATACGGCGATATTGTCAACCGCAAAACCGGTGCCACCCCCCTGCGGTGCGCTGATATATTCGAAGCGCAGCAGAATTTCCTGCCCGGCATAATCCGACAGATCGACCTGCTGGCCAAGCCATACGGAATCCGGCAGTTTGAACCGTGACGGATGTTCCCCCAGCACCACCGGGACACTCATCCGCTGATTGCCGCGCTGAACATATAATTCCAGCGTATCCCCCACCTCATAACGGCCCACCAGACCAATGACATCCGGCGGACCCTCCCACACATGGCCATCATAACCGACGATGATGTCCTCGGCCTGCAAATCACTGGAACTGGCCGGCCCGCCCGGCGTGATCTCCCGGATCGTCAGACCATCTTCCTCCAGAAGAACGCCAATGATAGGGAATGGGCGCGGGTCATCCAGACTGCTGACGCCGGTATAGCCCGGTCCATACGCCAGACCAAAACGATTATCGGTGCTGCTCTGGTCGCTTTCGAGGATCGTCCACGTCGCGCCGTCATCCGTCGATACCTCGACATAGCCATAACTGCGCGCCTGGGGCAGATCGTACCAGACATCAAAAGTCAGCGTTGCCGCATCTACAGCAGACAAATCCAGCGTGCGGGTAAGCGTCGCGGCCTGATTCTCCAGGCGTCCGGACCAGTAGAACTGGTTGTCCGGGCTGGCATCGGCGGGCATCGACAAGCGATGAGTCACGGGCTGGCCGTTGAAGGTCAGGTTGAAGCTGGCCGGTTGGCTGTTGGCGATGTAAAAATAGCGTGTCCCATACTGGCTGACGTCCACATCGGCATAGGCAGCGTCCAGGCGACCATCCATCACATAGCCGCTTGGCGGAATATTGGGCGGCATTTCCGCGACCAGATGCACGTAGCGGCCATCGCCAAAGGGCTGCGACACCAGATAGCTGGCGACATTGGCCGCGATAAATTCCGCAAAAAGCTGATCGCCGGTAAACGTGTGGCCAGAAACAGGGTCGGTCAGGTCAGCAGCAGCCAGACCCGCCGTCAGTGGCTCCAGCCCGGTACCCGGTTGAAGAAATGTTTGTTGCAGCAGCGGAAAGCCAAACCGCTGTAACAGATAACTGAGGAAGATTTGCTGGCCGCCGCGCACACCCAGGGTGCTGGCGCTGCTCGACGGACTGATCAGGCTGATGTTCGGCTGCTGCATGAAGGTACTGGCGGACGACGGGTAAACTTCTGGCGCTTCCAGCAGCCGCGCCAGTAAATCACCGGAAGCCTCTTTCAGCCATTGATCCTGCCCTGGCACGTGTTCATGCGCCAGCAGTTGGTACATGGCCGAAGACAACACCGTCAGGTAGGCCGGGCTGTCCAGCGGTGTGTTGGGCAGCGCCGACGTATTCACAAAAATGGTTTCATGCTGGTTGCTGTAACCACCGGGAGCGATCGCCTGCGGCAGTTGATCATTCGTGTTGACGGTATACAGGTTGTTACCGAGGTCTGCCGCATAAACAATAAACAGGTGCGGGTCACGGTCAATATCCGGCAAGGTCAGCAGGCTGGTCGGGTCGGTCACCTCACCCAGTTCCGGGATCACCGACGGATCCCCATAAATCGAACGCAGACGCAGCGTGGTCAGGAACTGATCCACCTGTACGGTAAACGCCTGCACCGTATCAAGATTGATCGACAGGCCATCTTCCACCCACAGGTAGATATTGCGGGTCCGCCCGGCCAGTGTCGCAGAAATCTGAACCGGTGCCTCGGCATTGGCTTTGCTGACCCAGAAGTCAGTCGTTGCGCCGGGATCGTACAGCGGGGTCGGCAGCGGAATCGCAAACTCGGCATCATAACCGAGCAAACGCCGCGCCAGCGCCCAGGGGTCACGCCCGGATTCAATCTCCTGCGCCCCGGCTGGTACGGGCAGTATCAGTAAAGCGGCCAGCGCAAAAACCAGAATCCGATTGCATGACATGGGCAGTAAGGTCCTGTCTTATCCGCGTTGATGTGAATCTTCAGTGTATGCGCCCCAGGGGTAGAAATCTACCCTTTCTCATTCACGCCTAACCCAACTGCTTGCCCCCGCCGTATGCCTGTCTATAATGGAAGAGAGCAGCAACATAACAGGGTTGTGACATTATGGATGTGGGTACAAACATTGGTCATTATACAGTCGTCGAGCATATCGGGCGCGGTGGCATGGCCGATGTGTGGTCAGCACGCGATAAACGCCTCAGCCGGACTGTCGCCATCAAGACCGTTTCGCGTGATCTGGCCGCCGATACGGACCCGGTAGCACTGTTCGAGCAGGAAGCCAAGACAATTGCCCGGCTGGAACACCCGCACATCCTCCCCATTTATGATTTCGGTAGTTACGACAACCAGCTCTACATCGTGATGCGCTTTGTGACGGGCGGCGGGCTGGATGGTCTGCTGACAGACGGGCCACTGGCGGTGCCCGAAGCCTTGCGCATTGGGCGGGCAATGGCGTCTGCGCTCGATTACGCGCACAGGAGCCAGGTGATTCACCTCGATATCAAGCCATCCAATATTCTGCTGGACAGCAATCAGTCTCCCTACCTGGCGGACTTTGGGCTGGCGACCGTCGTCGGGCCAGAGGGGCGCGCCGCCAACCCCGGCTATGGCACCCTGCTGTACATGGCCCCGGAACAGCTTACCGAGGACGCGCTCGACCACCGGGCGGATATTTACAGCTTCACCATTCTGATGTTTCACTTGCTGACCGGCGAACTGCCGTTTGATGCCACCACATCGCTGGCAATCAAGCAGCTGCAATTTCAGGAGGACCTGCCTGATCTGGGCACTGTACGCCCGCACTTGCCCGAAACGCTGACCCCCGTCCTGCGGCGTGGCACATCACTGAACCCCAGCCTGCGCCCGGCCAGCGTGCTCACGCTCATCGAGGAGATGGAGCAGGCGCTGGCCCCCAAACCGATGCCGCAAACACTGCCCGGCCAGCTCATGCGCCCTGAAGATGAGCATGAAGAAACCGCTGATGTCGGCGGCACGGTGGATCTGAAGGAAGTCATACCGCTGATGTCGCCAGACGAAATGGCCAAGCAGGAAGCGGTTGATCTGTACGTGCGGGCGCGGCGCGTCTGGGCACGCGGGCAGGGTCGCTTCCTCATGGGCATCACGCATTACATGCTCGTCTGCGATTATTACACGCATGCCCGTAAACACGGTCTGGAACTGGACGAGGCCGGTGTGCAGATGCTGCTGCGCGGCGCGCTGGAATATGACTATCAGATTGACCACTGGTGGAACAAGCTGGACGACGAAAATCGCCGCTGGGTCGCGCTCCATGCGGTACGCAGCGAAAACGCCCCGGCGCGGGTGCGTGCGATTTACCGGCTGGCAAACCTGAGCGACAACGTCCACATGCGTATTCCGGCAGCGGTGGCACAGGCGTTGCAGGTGGAAACCAACGAAGATGCGATGAAAGCAGCCATCTATGTGTTGGGGGCACGGGCCATCCTGACGTATCCCAAACGCAGCAAATGGGACTGGCGCGAACGCATTTTCTCCACCGACATAGACGAACTGCTGGCCGAAATCGCGCTCAACAGCATGTATCCGGCGGTGGCGGAACAGGCAGCCCGCGCTATCGGGCGCATGCGCTCGTTACAGGCGGTGCGATACGTCGCCCACCGGCAGCGGCAGGGTCACAAGCAGGCGCTGCGCACCCTGGCCTTCATCCGCGATGAAGCGCCTTCATTGCCGTCGGTCGTCAGCCCGCAAGCCCGCATTTATACCTGGCTCTATAATACGTGGCGGCGCCTGAGCGATGAACCGATGGGGATTGTGTGGCGCTTTGTCTTCGGCTTCCTCGGCGGGTTTGCCGCCATGAGCCTCTACGCCTGGATCAACCTGTCCGGCCCGGCGATTCTGCTCAACGAAAAGCTGGGGCGCACCATCTCGACGGGCATCACATTCGGCATTTTCATGGGCATTGTGGTCGTGCTGGCGGGTGAACTGCCAGAGCGTTTGCGCGGTTTCTGGCCGATGTGGATTCGCCTGCTGGTGGGGCTGGTGCTGGGCACCATCTCCGGCGCACTGGTGTGGACGGTGTATAACTGGCTGCTATTGTACGCGGCCCTGCCCGATCTCAATGTGGGCGCCTTGCTGTTCGGCGGTCTGGGCACGGCGCTGGGCTTTGCGCTGGCAGGCACCTTCCGTCTGCCCGGCTGGTTGGGCGCCATCCTGACATCAATCATCCTGTTTGGCACGATCTGGACCGCACACAGTGTTCTCGGCACGCCTGTGCTCTACTTTGTCAGCCCGGATGTCATCTTCGTACAGGGGATGATGGTTTCAATCCTGATCGCGCTCGGTGGCTTTGCACAGTCGCTGGCGCATGGCATTCGTCATTTGACCATAAGACGTCGTCGTGCTTCATAAAGTCCCGGCGATAAAGGCAGTCATTCGGTGAGCGAAACCCCACTCAATCCTGCACGCGGTCGGGCGCTGACTGTCTGGTTGATTCTTATGGCGCTGACAAATGCCTGGGCCATCTATCGCTATATCGTCATCCTCGAGGATTTTATCAGCCACAGCGACCCGCAATTTACCGTCATCCTGCAATGGGCACTGCCACTGATGGCAATCGTGGCCCTCATCAATATTGTCGGAGTCATTTTTCTGTGGCGGTGGCGTCGATTAGGATTTTATGTTCTGGTCGCTACAACAACCATTACGCTGACTGTCAACCTGATGCTGAATGTCCCGGTGGCAACCTCAATACTGGGGTTAGTCGGATTGTTGATTTTGTGGGCACTGCTGCGTCCGCGCTGGCAGCATTTCTATTGATTTACAGGCGGATCTCACTGACAACGGTATAGGGGTCGAGATAGTAGGTGTGATACATCACCTGACCATCAAATGCCAGCAGGAAACGCACCCGATCATAAATCGCCGGGTGGGTAATACGCGCTAACATCTGCTCACGCGGCACCCAGGCCACTTCCGGGGTTTCGTCACTGGGGGACAGTTCACCACCGAGATATTCGCCAAAGAAGCCAAAAATCACCAGGCCGCGGCTCAGGTTGGACTGCACCGTACCCAACCCGCTGATGCGAATTGTCACGCCCGCTTCTTCCTGCGTTTCGCGGACTGCCGCTTCGATCAGCGATTCGCCGATTTCGACCTGTCCGCCGGGCACTTCCCAGCCGCGTTTATGCGTCCTGACCAGCAGCAGATCACCCGCCGCGTTCTGCACAAGTGCGCTGGCCGCGACGATGTGGCGCGGTGGAATCATGGGTTGAGAATCCGCTTGATCTTGCATAATCCATTGAGGGGGAGGACACTACCCGCGCCCGTAGAGCCGCCCGCCAAACTCCGCCACCAGCTTGTTATCGAGGTCGTCAGCATAGGACGCCACGCGAGAGATCGTGCTGTTGACTTCCACCGCGTCCAGCCCATCCAGCAGGCGTTCGCTGAAGATATAAATCGCGTCGTTGTAAACACCAAGGGCGGCGTTCGTCAACTGCAAATTAAGTTCCAGCATCCGGCGATACAACGGCAGCAGCCCCTGCTGTGGCAGATGGACGATGGGTGACAGCACCTGAAAATAACTGCCTTCCTCGTTGCGGTGGATATACACCTCGATAATGGCCGAGCCATACCGGAAGTTCCAGCCATAACCGCTGTCGACGCCGAGCCGTGATTGATCCGGGTCGATGCCGATGGAGACCAGCACCTGCTGCACCATCGCTGCCGAACGGGCCAGCGGGTCGCCAGCGGGTTGAGCAGTCTGAGGCCGATTGAAAGCCATACGCCTATCCTCACTATTCTCGATTACCGCACCTGCGCCGGGTCACCCGCACGACCACAGCGCAAGCACAAGCCATTATAAAACCCGGCCCGCGCGCCGCACTGGGTACAGGCCAGATAAGTATTGTCGTCGTAGAGCGAGGCCATACTCGGCGTCTGGGCACGGGTCTGGTTTTGCGCATGGGGCATCACCGTGCCGCATGATTCACAGTAGAACCCGCCAACCGTCGCCGCAGCGCTGGCATAACCACAGGCCGAGCAGTATTCCCGGTTTTGTACGCTGCGCAGTTCATAATTGTAAATATCGAGACACCGCTGCACCGCTACCAGATGCACGCCATAAACATAGGCCGATGTACTGCTGATATTGCGCGTAATCATGCCGACGAGCATCTGCCGTTCATTCAGGACCGGCCCACCGCCGGCATCTGGCAGACGGGTAATATCGGTCGGGAACAAATGCGGGGCCAATGCGCGCCCGGTTTCGCGCCGCCGCCCCAGCGCATTGTCCTGATTATGGCACAGGATGGTGATGGGGGTGTTATCCGCGATGTTGCCTGCCGGGGCCGGGGTCAGCAGTTGGCGGACGCTCTGGTCCGTCTTGAGCAGCGCCACGTCAACATCCGGGAACGAGCGCAGCACCTGGGCAATCTGCCGGTTGCCGCGCTCGAACTCGACCGTGACCGTTTCGCGCGCGCCGACAACGAAGCGTGTCGTCACAACCATGCCATCGAGCGTCAGGAAGAAACCGGAACCACGCCCATTAGGGCCATCCAGAATGCCAACCACATAATAATCGGCGGCGGCAGGCTGCTGCGGCACCGGCATGGTTGGGGTCTGCGCGAAGACGGGACGCTGGGTTCCCGGTGGTGTGTAAACCGGGGCTGGCGGCGGCGGTGCGACCAGCGCCTGCGCTTCACCGGGGAGCGTCGGCGGCGGGGGTGGGGTCTCTTTCTGGCCGGGCAGCGTATCGGGCGGCTTGGGCGGCTGAGACTGTGGTTTGCTGGCCGGGGGACGCAGCAGATCAGCCAGCCGTTCTTCGGCATAGTCGTTGGCCGGGTCGACGGCCAGCGCTTCGTTAAAAAACCGAATTTTCTCCTCGCGGTTGGTCACCACTTCGCCCAGCCAGTTAAAGGCTGTAGCACGCAGACGACCCTTAAGTGTAGTGTCCTTGACCGCATACCGCAGCAGTCGTTCACCTTCAGCGCGGTTCCCCGCCTGAATCGCCTCTATGCCCTGCTGCATCGATTGGTGTGGGGTCATCATCCGGTTCGCCCTCTGTGGGTTATCGACATGCTTTTAGTATAGCCTGAATCCGGGATTTTACTGACTGATATAAGACTCATGTCTGTAGACTGACGACTATCGATTATTCCACCGTCACCCATTCTTCGGCGGGGGTCTGCTGCACTGGCGGGCGCACAACCTGAAACCACGTGTTCCCCGGTTTGAATGGCAGAAAGTCGCCGTCAGGCGTGTGCAGGCTGATCAAGTCTTCGCGGGTGGGCCGCACCCAGCGCGCCGGAATCTGCTGCCCATCGCGGAACAAAATCGCGTCACCCTCGAACCAAAGCTTGACCTCGATGCTGTAGCTCACGCTGCCCTGAAACTCGCTTTCGACAATATCGGTAAAGCTGTGGTCGGCATACAGAATGACCATGTTCGCCGCTGTCACCTGTTCTTCGGTGTTGGCGTCGTAGTGCCCCTGTCCATCGGCAAAGCGATGATACAGGCCGGTCGACGTATCGTATTCCCAGCGGACGCGGGTAGCGCGGTAGCGAATGTCGATGAAGCTGGCGGGGCTGCCGCCGGGGGGCACATCCTCACTAAACGTCATGCCGTGCAGATGTGGCGTATAGGCGACGCCGGTATCCTGCGCAAGCTGCTGCAAGGCGCGCGGGCTGGTAAACATATTATGCGGCACGGGGATGCGGTCGTCGCGCCAGTAATACGGCAGGCCATAAAGCACACCCTTGAACAACTGCGGCAGGAATTCCGACGTGTTCAGGCGGTCCTCCACGCCGATGCTCGCCCCGGAATATGCCAGCAGCCCCTGGTACATCGGCATCAGTTCGTAGTCGATCAGGCGCGCGCTGCGGATCGACCCGGCACGTTCCGGCACATTGCCATAAAAAACAGCCGAAAAGCGAGTCAGACCGCCCTCCGCGTAATGTTCAAACACCAGGTCTGCCGCGCCAACCCCGGCCTGGGGGCGCACCAGCGGCGGCGCATTCGAGATTTTGACCACCACCGGGTTGCGTTCCAGCACTGCCGGATCATCGACAGGCAGGCCGGTCAGCGGATTGACGCCTGACGGATAGTCGTCCGGCCCGATGCGGGCAGCGACATTCTCAAGGTTTGCAGATTCGCTTTCAGTTGTATGATGAAAGGCAGACACGGCACCCAATGTGAGGGGTGCAATCAACAGCAATAACAGAAGAAGCAGGTGTTTCGGCATTAACTTCGAACCTCATACACTATGAGTGGACACCAGATTATACGGGTGCCCCGGACGATTGGAAGCGAGAAATTTGTCCGGTTGAGGTTAAGTTGACTCGGTTTTATGCGATGGCTATAATCAAGTTGTTATTGATACAGTCTCAATCCGCAATGCGCTTACCTGCACAATCTATCATGCGGAGGATGCATTAAATGCCTCTACAGGGCAATATTCGGGATTTCAGCACAACTCAGCTGCTAAATCTCATTAATCTCGCCCGCAAAACCGGCACGCTGACCATCTTTGAAGGCGTCAAAACTGGCGAAAAAGATGCGATGGGTCAGGAGAAATTTGCACCGGGTTCACCGCGTGCCAATGTGTCATTTAATACGGGCAAGCTGATCTTTGCGGCGATGGATTCGCAGGATGGCAATCTGGTTTCGGTGCTGAACAAAGCGGGTAAGCTGACGGATGAGCAGGCACGCATTATCCGCGAACGGGCCAAAAACACGACGGATAAAGCATTGGCGATGCTGCTGATTAACGCCAATTATGTGTCGCAAAACGACATCGTCAACAGCATCAAGCAGCACACGCTGGATGTCGTCTATAACCTGCTGACACTGGGCGAAGGGCCGTTCCGCTTTGACGATGGCAAGATGCCGGGCAACAACCGCATTCTGGTGCCCATCGACCTTGAAAACGTCATTATCGAGGGTTCACGCCGCATTAAAGAAGCGGAAAAGCTGGTCGAGCATTTGCCGAACCTCGACTACGCGCTCAAGTTCCCGGAAAATCCGAAAGAAAAATTCAAGGGCATTCACCTGAGCGTGGAAGAATGGCGCGTGGTTTCTTTCGTCAATCCGAAAAACACCATTCGTCAGATCGCCAAAGCCAACAACATGTCGGACATGGAAATTCGGCGCATTGTTTATGGGCTGGAGCAAGCCGGTCTGGTGGAGATGATCAAGCCACCGGGCATGGAAGCAACCAGCGCGGCCCGCAGCCGCATGAAGACGGCCCGAGCACCCCAGGTGCAGAAGAACGTCGTCAATAAATTGATCGACAAGATTAAGTCTATCTAGTCCTAACTGGAAGAGCGCGTATGCAAACTGTGAAAATGGTGATCACCGGGCCGTTCAGTTCGGGCAAAACAGAGTTTATCCGTTCCATCAGCGAAATCGAAGTGGTTTCGACCGAGCGCGGTATTTCGCCGGAAACGGCGGAATCAATGGAAAAAGAAAACACGACCGTCGCAATGGATTTTGGCCGCATCACCGTCGATGATGACCTGGTGCTGTATCTGTTCGGTACGCCGGGCCAGCGCCGCTTCGACTTCATGTGGGAAATCCTGGCGGAAGGGATGCTCGGTTTTGTGGTGATGGTCGACAGCGCGAAACCGGAAACGTTTCGGGAAGCCAAGAGTATCCTCGAAACATTCCGCGCCTACGCCAACACACCCTATGTCGTCGCAGCCAACAAACAGGATCACCCGGACGCGTGGGCGGCAGAAGACTTGCGCATCGCCCTGCGGATCGAGGAAAATGTCAAACTGCTGCCGTGTATCGCCAAAGACAAAGAGAGCGTCAAGAACGTTTTGCTCGAACTGCTGTATTCGATTTTGGAGGAAATGGAAGGCTAATTCTTCCACCCCATACCCCACACACAGGGACTAGAAGACTGTGGCAACGCTGGTGACAGAACAGGGTATTGTCCATTATGAGGCGCATGGCCGGGGACGCCCTGTTCTTTTGTTACATGGTTGGCTTGGGTCGTGGGCGCTGTGGCACAGCACAGTCCTCGAGCTGGGTAAAGAATTCCGCACCTATGCGCTCGATTTCTGGGGCTTTGGCGAGTCCGGCGATCAGGGCGTGGATTTCTCCATCAACAACTTTGTGATGCTGGTCGACCAGTTTATGGACCGGCTCGGTATCCCCAAAGCGCCACTGGTGGGCCACTCGATGGGCGGCACCGTCTCGTTGGGTACGGCCATCCGCCAGCCGGAAAAAGTCGTCAAGGTCATTGTGGTCGGCTCCCCCATTCAGGGTTCATCCTTAAGTTTATTGCTGAAAATGGCGAGCTTTGAAGGCTGGATCGAACTCTCGCGGTCGATGCCCTGGCTGTTCGATGTGTTCCTGCGCGGGTTTCGCATTTTCCTGCGCGGGTACGCCCATCTGCTGGCCCAGGACGGCGGCAAGCTGGGCAAGATGATGGACACGGATGTCCAGAACCTGACGGGCGGCGCCTTCTTCGAGAGCATCGGCACGCTGCGCAAAACCGACCTCAGCCCACAGATGGGCCTGCTGAACATGCCGATTCTGGGGGTCTACGGCGCGCGCGACCTGATCGTTAACCCGAACCAGTCAAAAATCCTGCAAAGCAGCGCCCCTCACAGTCAGGTGGCCTGGTTCGAGAAGTCGGGGCATTTCCCGATGATTGATGAACCAGCGCGCTTCCACAACACCGTCCGGAATTTCCTAAATAATGGGTAAACCCATGACACAGATTTATCGTTATGTCATCGAGGACAGGCGTCATGTTCCGCCGTTTAACGAACCTGCCAGCCAGCTGACCATTGGCCTGAAAGAACTGAAAATTCATCAGGAAGATTTATTCTCCGCCCTGTTCTCGCAGGATATGTCGCTGGGTGCACCGCTGCGCAGCCGGGACGAAATCACGCAGATTACCGAGCCGGCCATCGTCTATTGCGACAGCCTTTGGTTCGATGCGGAATTTCTGGACACATTCTGGCAGCAGGCGCAGCAGCACAACCGGGCCTGCCGGGCCGCTTTCCCGGCGGATGACAAAGCCTTCCGCACCTATGCCCTGCCGCTTTCCACCATGTTCGAAGAAGCCATCAGCCCGGATGGCAGCGCCATCTACCTGATGGACCTGTGGTATCTGCCGCATGGTTACGAACCCGACCCGGAGCCGGTGATTATCCCCAGCGACGCGAAGGAAAAGGGTTTTTACAGCGTGCCCGACTTCATGACGATGGAACAGGGCGACCTGACACATTATCTGCCGGCGCGGGCGGCGCTGTCGATTGAAAGCTGGGTGCATGTCTATTTCGCCAGCATCATTTTTGGCGTCTTCAGCCGGGCCAGCCGCTTTGACGACCGGGTCGCGCAGCACAACTTTTTCGCGCTCAAGCTGCTGTGGCGGGCGGCGCTGGAGATGAAGCAGGTGCTGAGCACATCGACAGCCGTCAAGGTGGGGCGCGGCACCGTCATTCACCCCACCGCAATTATCACCGGCCCGGCGGAAATCGGTGAGAATTGCACGATTGGGCCGGGGGTGATGATCGACAACTGCACCATCGGCAACAACGTCACCGTTGACGATGGCTGTGTGCTGATGATGAGCACCGTCGCCGACGGCAGCTTTCTGCCTTTCCGCACCGCGCTCTACCTGACCGCCGTGATGGAAAACACGATCATGGCGCAGAACACCTGCCTGCAAATGTGTGTCATTGGCCGCCGCAGTTTTGTCGGCGCGGGCAACACCTTTACCGATTTCAACCTGATCGAACAGAAACCGATTCGGGCGGCCAACAATCGGGGGGAACTGGAACCCGTCGGGCAGATCGTCCTCGGCAGCGGCGTTGGGCATAACGTGCGCATCGGCTCCGGCGTGATTGTGTATCCGGGCCGCATGATTGAATCCGACGTGGTGATTGTGGCATCACCGGAACGCCGGGTGATTATGCGCAACGTCTATTACGAAGAAAGCGATCACCACCAGTTCATGCGCAAGCACCGCCGCTTTTACCCGCGTGACCGCCGCCGCGAGATCGTCGCGGAGGAAAACTGGTAAAGCAGTTATCAGCCATCAGCCGACAGTCATCAGTTACCCGCTACCATGCAGACTGTTCAACTGATGGCTGCTCCAGTGAAACCACTCGTCAACAACCAGACCGCCTCCAATGGAAACCAGCAGCGCGAAAGGACTTTCCATGACCGACGACACCTTTGCCTTCATCATCCACCCCATCCAGATCAAAAAAGATGCGGCCCGCAAAGTGCCGATTGCGAAATATCTGACAGAAGGGCAGATCAACTACCTGTCGCGCTTCTTTCCGCCGCTGTATATCTCCGAAGTGACAGGCATCGTTTCCGCCAGTACCGGGCGCGAACTGCGGGGCTGGCTGCTGGCGGTGCCGTTTACGCCGCCGACCATGCTGTCGCTGCCGGTCGAGACGGTCTACCGCAAGATCGTCGCCACCGGCCATAAAGCGGAAAAACTCGGCGCGCGCATTCTGGGGTTGGGTGCCTATACCTCGGTCGTGGGCGATGGTGGCCAGACGATAGCGGACCGGCTCGATATTCCGGTGACCAATGGCGATAGTTATACAGTGGTCATCGCCGTCGAAGCTGTCCGCGAAGCAGCACGGGTGATGGGCATTGAAATGCAGGCGGCAAAAGTCGCGGTGGTTGGGGCGACCGGCGCGATTGGCAAAACCTGTGCCCAGATGCTGGCAGCGGATTGCACGGAGTTGATTCTGGTGGGTCGCCGTGAAGATGCGCTGGAGATGCTGCGCGAACAATGCGAGGGGTATCGCGCTGAGGTCAAGTCCAGCACCAGTATGGCCAGCATTTACGACGCCGATCTGATTCTGACCGTCACCAGCGCCCTGCATGCGGTCATCGAGCCGCGCCATTTAAAGCCCGGCGCTGTCGTGTGTGATGTGGCACGCCCCCGTGATGTGTCGGTACAGGTAGCCGCCGAACGCGACGATGTACTGGTGATCGAAGGCGGCATGGTCGACGTGCCGGGACCGGTGGATTTCCACTTTGATTTTGGATTTCCGCCGGGTAAAGCTTATGCCTGCATGGTCGAGACGATGGCCCTCGCGCTGGAAGGCCGCTATGCCGACTACACCATCACCAAAGATGTCAGCCTCGAACAGGCACGGGAGATTGGCGACATTTGTGCGCGGCATGGCTTCCGGTTATCGGGGTTCCGCAGTTTCGGCCATGAAGTCCGCACCGAGACGATTGACGCCGTGCGCGAACGCGGGGCACATAACCGCCGTTTCTGGTCGCCGTCTGTGATATAGAGGCGATAACGATCAATACCAGAGTCAATGGCGGTAGCCAGGTGCAAAGCATCCGAGACGATCACGGACAATGCTTCCACTCACTACGTAGTTAATTCACGTATTCTGAGCATCAATACCTTCCCGTACATCAGCATTTAAACCGACAAGCTCCAATATGCCACAGTTGATGTTTGCTTATCGTTATAGGTCGAAACATGCCCTATACTGTATTCATGCGATTTTGGGCATGATCGTGTATAGTAAAGTTAGCAACAGCACCTGGTAAAGGTATGGTGAGGGGCACAACCATGAATATGGGTCGCATTCTGGTCGTCGAGGACGACTTTGATATTTCGAACATGCTGCGCATTTATTTCGCCGGTCAGGGGTACGAGGTGCAGGTCGCCCCACGCGGTGGGGATGCGCTGGCAATGACGCGTAAACAACTGCCGAATCTGATCGTACTCGACATCATGCTGCCCGATATGAATGGCTACGACGTCTGCCGGGAACTGCGCCAGACCACCCGCACCAGCCATATCCCGATTATTTTCCTGACCCAAAAAGATGAACGCAGCGACAAAATCGCCGGGCTGGAGCTGGGCGCGGACGACTACATCACCAAGCCGTTCGACATCGAAGAACTGAAGCTGCGCGTTCAGAATGCGATTTCATCGGCCAACCGGCACGCACAGATTGATGATAAATCCGGCCTGCCTACGGGCCGCCTGATCGAAGAACACCTGCGCTCGCTGATGCGCACCGACAAGGACTGGACCTACATCGACCTGAAGATCAGCCAATATGACGATTTTGTCGATGTCTATGGCTTCGTCGCCGGGGACGATGTGATTCGTTTCGTGTCGCTGGTGCTCAACGAAGTGGTCGAGGAACTGGGCTCGCCGGAGGATTTCCTGGGGCATCCGGGCCGCGACAACTTCATCCTCATCACGCATTCCAACGAAGCGGAGAAAATGCGGGACCGCATCGTGGAACGCTTTAATGAGGACGTCAAACAGCACTATTCATTCATCGACCGCGAACGCGGCTATATCCTCGTGCCGGATGATGATGGCGAACGGCAGGCAGCGCTGATGTGGATGGCTGCGGGCGCCGTTTCTACCCGTACCCATCAGTTTTCCGACATCCGGGAAATTACGGAACTGGCAGCCGAAAACCGCCGTCGGGGTTTCAGCGGCGATTACACCGGGTCGAAGATTCTGACCGAATGGTAAACAAGTTCAATTCAGGTTGAGGGCGTATGGGCCTTGCGATCATCCTCTTTCTGGGTGGCTTAGTCATCTTTGCATGGCTGTATCTGTGGCTGCGCCAGCGCCAGAGCCTCGGCCAACAGCCAGTCCTGGAACAAGTGCTTCATGATGTACCGGCTTTTGCCGGCGATGACGCCGTGCTGGTGTCACGCGAACATGGTCAGCTGGTCTATGTCAACGACCGCGCCCAGCGCTGGCTGGAGCTGAACGGCGCCAAACCCAGCCTGGAGCATGTCGCCCGGCTGGTCGAACCGGCAGACAGCTTCCTCGAATTATTCGCGCGCGAATACCAGACTTCCTTCCAGCTTGGCCCCCGCTGGGTCGAAGCCTCATCCCATCGCATTCCGGCTGGCCCGGAAGTGCGAACCGTCGTCGTCATGCGCGAACTGGGCGCCACCACCGCCAACCCGGAAGTGCTCGATCTGTCGCAGACCATCGGTGTTATCAACAAAATTGGCGAGATGGTCAACGCCAGCCAGAGCATGGAGCAGGTGCTGCAAACGCTGCTCTCGATTGTGCGTGAAGCCGTCCCCGCCGACGCCGGTGAAATCTGCCTGTGGGACGAGCGTGAACAGGTGCTCTACCCGCGCGGCTGGATTGGCGATGCGACATATGTGCTAAAGCTGACCGAACACGGCGGCGCCTATCATCTGGGCGAAGGCATCTCCGGCTGGATCGCCCAGCACCGCAAACCTGTCCTTTCGATTGACCCCGGCAGCAAATCCGCCATTTTGCCCAAACTGAACGACAGCCTGTATCGCAGTTTTGTCGGGGTGCCGCTGCTGCTTGGCGAGCGATTTATCGGGACATTCGAGCTGGCGGCGTTTGATATTCAGGCATTTTCCCAACGCGATCTCGCTCTGCTTCAGGCGATCAGCAAACAGCTTGCGATTGCGATTCAGAACGCGGACCTGTACGCCGAGCAGGCACGCCGCATCGAAGATATGGTGAGCTTGCAGCAAGTGATGCAGCAAAGCGCCGCTGCCGAAGGTGATTATGTCTACGCGGTCTATGGCGCGCTGCACCAGCGGCTGGCACAGTTTGTCGGCGCGGAAATGTGCGGCATCCTGCTGTATGACGAGCAAAAGCAGTCCCTTAACGCCCAGCCACCGTTCTTCGGCGTGCCGGATCAGGTCACGCGCCAGTACAGCATCCCCCTGCCCGCTGGCACCCCCCAGCACGACATCTGGGAAAAACAGCAGTACTGGATTTCCAACGATGTGACCGACGAACCGATGATCGAGGCCCTGGGGCTGATGCCACTGGTCGCCGCAACGGGAGTCTACAATACAACGCTTATCCCGATGGTGATTGGCGACCAGCGCATCGGTGTGATTCAGGCCAGCAACAAACGCACAGAGGGCGGCTTTACCCTGCGCGATGTCCAGAATCTGCGCATTCTGGCGGCCCAGGCAGCCATCGTTGTCGAGAATACGCGCCTGTACGAACGCGAACAGGGCCGCGAAGTCGAACTGATGGGCTTGCAGGAGATCACACACGCCATCAGCGTCTTCAGCAACGAAGATGATTTGTTCGCAGAAATCAACGCCCGTATCGCACACCTGATGGACGTCGAGATGTGCGGCATTCTGCTGTACAACCCGTCACAGCACCAGCTGGAAGCCCGGCCCCCATTCCACGGCGTCAACACCGAAATCGCCGAACAGTACATCATTCCATTGCCCGCAGGCAGCCGCGTCGACGCTATCTGGAGCGACGAAACCCCCTGGTACACCAACGCCGTCACCACCGACCGGGTCGTGGTCGAGGCGGGTCTGGAGAACATGGCCGAAATGGTGGGCGTACGCCAGACGATGCTGGTGCCGCTGTCCATTGGTGGGCGACGCTTGGGCGTGGTCCAGACTTCGAACAAAATCAACGGCAACCCCTTCACAGATGATGACAGCCGGCTGCTGACGATCTTTGCCACGCAGGCCGCCGCCATTATCGAAAATGCCCGGCTCTATCGTGACCTGGAAAATCGTGCCTCCGAATCGGAAAGTCTGCGGCGTATCGCGGAACTGGCAGGCATGATCCTGACGGCAGACGAACCGCTGACGCCGGTGTTGGCAGAAATCGGGCAGATTACGGACAGCCCGATTGTGTTTGCCAATGTGCTGGACGAGTATGGCACTAATCTCATCACACAGCCCCGTTATATCTACGGTCTGGAATTGGGCGAAAATATTGTCCAGCCCGTCACGCGGGACACTCACAGCCAGCAGGTAGCGATCTCGCGCCGCACCTTCCTTGCCAACGACCTGACAGACAGCGACCTGGCCGGCTACCGGATGCTGTCGCAGCGTATCGACCTACAGCAAGTCATCATCGTGCCGCTGATCGTCGGTGATCGCAGCCTCGGTGAATTAGGTATCGCCAACCGTGAGGGCCGCCCCTATGATGCGGATGATGAAGCTATCCTGCGGACGCTGGCTGCCCAGGTGGCTGGCGCGCTGGACCGCGTCACCCTCTACCAGTCCGCCGGGCAGAACCTCAACCGACGCATGCAGGAGCTGGATGCCATTTCACGCGTCAGTAACGAACTGACGCTGACGCTTGATCTGGATTACATCCTCAACGTCATCCTCGAAGAAGCCATCAAAGCAACGGGCGCGAGTGCCGGGACGGTCGCCTTAATCAAACCAGCAGCCGAATGGGGCGACCCCACACGCCCGGAAGTCGACCGGCGGCTGGGAACCGAACTGACCGCACTGGCAGACATTGAGAACCGGGCTGTTCAAATTAAGGGCGACGCGCTGTTGATCCACGATTACGACGACAGCCCCCTGACTGCCCTGCCCGAACAGGCACGATCTGCGCTGGCAGCAGCGTTCATCTACGAGGGTGAAGTGATCGGTGTTATTCACCTGTATGATGAACAACCGCATACGTTTGATGACCGTGAGGTCGAGTTCGTACGCACGCTGGCGACCAAAGCCGCGCTGGGTTATGGCAATGCGATCCGCTATCGCGACCAGATTGACCGCAGCAATCAACTGCGCCGGCGCGTCGAACAACTCAACCAGATTTTCGAACTGGGGCAAATGCTTCAGTCCAATACCGACCCGGTCACCATGCTGGAAGCCATTGCCTACAGCGTGCAGCAGAGTGTTGGCTTCGATGTCGTGCTGATGCTGCTGCTGAACGAGGATTCCGGCGTTTTCCAGCGCGCGGCACAGGCCGGGCTCCCGCTGGACACCTTTGACTCCAGCAAGGGCCATGTGCTGCTGCGGGAAACCCTGATGGCGCTGCTCGATGAGCGTTACCGGGTCAGCGAGTCATATTTGTTCCCGGCGCAATGGCGCGACCAGTGGGGCAGCGTCGGTGATCTGCGGGCGCTGAACACCGCCTACAAAGAGCAGCGTGTGATTGAAGCCCATCGCGAACAGGACTGGCACGCCGGCGACCTGCTCATTGTGCCGCTGAACAGCTCTACCGGTGCACTGGTCGGGCTGATGGTGCTGGATGGCCCGCAGGATAACGAACGTCCCGGCAGGCTCACCATCGAACTGCTGGAAATCTTCGCGCATCAGGCATCCACGACCCTCGAAAACACGCGGCTGTACCTGGACTCCATCACCAGTGCAGAGCAGGAAGCCCGCCTGAACGAAATCCTCGAAACGATTGCCAGCCATCTCGACATCGAAAACATTCTGGAAGCGATGGCACGGGGTGCGCTGCGCATGGTGCCGTTTATGCGCATGACGGCGGCGCTGGTCAATCAGGACCAACGCGGTTACGACATCATCCGCATGATCGCCCGTGCCGATGATTCGCTCGACATTCAGCGGGATCACTGGACATCGCTGGAACATACAGCGCTGGGCCGCAGCTACACGGATAATCAGGATTATCTCTATCATCATACCGACTCGGCATTCGAAGCCTATGAAGACCTGAGGCAGTGGCACGACACTGGTGAGCGCACCAGCCTGATTTTGCCGCTGGTCATCGGCGGGGAACGTCTGGGCGCTATTCACCTGGGCAGCGATCTGATGCAGGCGTTTGGCTTTGCAGAGTTCCGCCCGCTGCTGCGCCGTATGGCAAACCTGGCCGCCGTCGCCATCCAGAACACGCACCTGCTGGAAAACGCGGTCGATCTGCGGTTGTTTAACGAATCGGTGGTGCAGTCGATTCAGCAGGGTATCGTCGTGCTGGACAAATCTGGCCGCATTATGACGCTCAATGCCTTTATGCGGCAGCGCTATGGCTGGGGCAATGAGGCCATCGGGCAGGATTTGTTCGAGTACCGGCCCAATCTGCGTCACTCTCTGCTGGACAGCGTGCGCCAGACGCTCGACAAGGGCAGGCTGCAAGAATATATCCGTTTCCAGATGGACATCGACGGCGAGCCACAGGTCTGCAACTTCTATATTTATCCGCTGGGCAGCGCCGACAATGTCCGCGGTGCGGTGCTGCTGCTGGAAGACCTGACCGAGCGCGCTCAGCTGGAACAGAATGTCGAGGCACGCGCGTCGCAGCTTTCGGCCCTGACAGAAGTCTCGAGCCGCATTACCGCCTCGCTGGACCACAGCGAAGTGGTGGCGCTGGCGCTCAGCGTCATGGATCGCATTATCAATTACGACACGCTCACCTTCTGGCTGCGCAATGGCGATTACCTTGTGCTGCAAGGTGCAAAGGACTACGAAGACGACACGATGCCGGTCGGTGTCCGGGTGCGCGTCAGCTCGCATGACCGGCTGAACAAGGTTGTGCAATCGCGGCAGGTCTATTCCATCAGCCGCTTGCAGGGGTGGGATGTGCTGCCCGGCGAACATGGCGCACAAAGCTGGATGGGTGTGCCGCTAGTGAATCAGGGGCATGTGGTCGGCGTTATTGCGCTGTGTAAGACGGAACCGCACTTTTACGACACCCAGGCCGAACAAGCCGCTTTCGCCTTTGGTAATCAGGTGGCTGTGGCGCTGGCCAACGCCGACCTGTTCCGCGAGGCCGAACGCCGCACCCAGCGTCTGAGCCTGCTCAACCGGGTGTCGGTCGCCCTGGGCCAGTCCCTCGACAGCGAAGACATCCTCGAAATCGCCCTCCGAGAAATCGCGCAGGTCCTGAATGTCGAACAGGCCTTTGGCTTGATGTTCGAGCGTGACCTGCAAATCGGGCGTGTCGTGGTGGAACACCCGCGTGGCGACAAACCACCGGATCAGGTCATTGACCTGCGCAGCAGCGCCACTTACCAGCATATCCGCCGCACTGTCAAAACGCTGGTAATCGAAGACCTGCATGATACCGACCCCGAGCTGGGTGAGGTGTTGCGGGAGCTGGCGCCGCGTATGGTAACCTCATACATGCTTATTCCGATGGCGATTGGCGGGCAGGTGATCGGCGCATTCGAGATGGTGGACTATCTCGGCCCGCGTAGCTTCGACCCCGAGCAATCCGACCTGGGCCGCATCATCGCCAATCAGGCCGCAATCGCTATTCAGAACACCAGCCTGCTGGAACAAACGCTGGTGCGCAGCCGCGAACTGGAAACTCTGCTCGAAGCCGCTCAGGCGACCTCGCTCACGCTGGACGTACAGGAAGTGTATCGCAGCGTGGTCGAACTGATGATGCACGCGCTCGATATGGACGACTGCGCCCTGATGATCTGGGACGATGTCGATCGGGCGGTCGAAGTACAGGTCGATGTCAACCGCAGCGGTAACCCGGACCGCATCACCGCGCCGGGCACACGCCTGAGTCTGTCGGACTATCCATCCAAGCTGCGCGCCCTGGAACAACGCGAAGTCGTCTTTTTAAGCGTCGAGAGCGACACCCTATCTGACCGTGAACGGCAGGAACTTGAGTCATTTAACGATATGGCACAAATTCTTGTGCCACTGGTGTCACGTGACAGCGTCATCGGGCTGATTCAGCTTGAGCTGGAGTCGGAATATCGCAGCTTCAGCCATCGCGAAATCCGGCTGGCACAGGCGCTCGGTGCTCAGGCGGCCACCGCCATCGAAAATGCGCGTCTGTCGACCGAAACCGCGAACCGCGTTGAAGAACTCTACATCATTAACGATCTCAGTCAGGCCATTTCATCGACCATCAATCTGGAAGTGATGATGAAAATGGTGCGCGACCGGCTGCCATCGGTGACCGGCGTCGAAGAATTGTATCTGGCGTTGTACGATCCCGATTCGCAAACGATCACATTCCCGCTGTATGTTCGCGGCGGGGAGCTGGCCGATATGCCAGCGCGTCAGATCAGCGATGATGAAGTGTCCTTTATCCTGCGCAACCGCCGCCCCCTCAGTATGGGCAGCGATTACTTCAGCCCGGATGACCTGCGCCGCAGCCTGGGTATCCGCAACGGCGAAGGCGACGTCAAGAGCTATCTCGGCGTGCCGCTGATTGCCGGTGATCAGGTGCTGGGTGTGCTGGCTTTGCGCGACACCCGGCGGACCCGTGCTTTTGGGGTCAACAGCCAGGGTATCCTCACCACCATCGCCGCCCAGCTTGCCGCGGCGATCCAGAACGCGCAGTTGTTCGAACGGCTGCGGTCAGTCAATGAGGAATTGAGCGTCCTCAACCGTAACCTGGAAGAAGCTGTCGCCACCCGAACCGAAGAACTCTCCGAAGAGCGCGACCGCATCAACACGCTTTACCGCATCACGGCAGAACTGGCACGGACGCTCGACCTGGAACGCGTGTTGCGTCGGGCGCTGGAAATGGTCGCCCATGCGGTCAACGCTGAAGACGGCGTGATCATGCAGATCAACCCCACGACCGACCAGCTTCATGCACGGGCGGCGCTGTCGGTCGACCTGCAACTGGATGAAATCGACCAGTACTATATGCACCCGGCGACCGCCCTGGCCACCGCACTTATTCAGGAACAGGGCACCGAACGCACCATTGTGGTCGACGACCTGCCCGCCAACGTGCATTGGGATGCGACCGAACCGGACGCTGCCGGATACCACAGCGCGCTGGCGGTGCTGCTGGAAATCAACGACGATATTCTCGGCGTGATGATTTTGCTCTCGCGCGAACAGAATGTCTTCACGCAGGCCCATGTCCGGCTGGCGCTGGCAGCGGCCAATCAGGTGGCAGCAGCCATCAACAACTCCGACCTGTATTACCTCATCCGCGATCAGGCAGAGCGCCTCGGCGTGCTGGTGCTGGCGGAGCAGGAAGAAGCGCAGAAAAGCAACGCCATTCTGGAAGGCATTGCTGACGGTGTTATGCTGGCCGACGCCAACAACCAGGTGGTGCGTTTCAACAGCGCCGCAGAGCGCATCCTCAACCTGCCGCGCCATCAGGTCATCGGTCGGCCCCTGTCGCGCCTGGTCGGTTTGCAGGACCGCTGGACAACCATGATCGAGCACTGGTCACAATCTGCCGATGAAGACCCGGCAGACGGCTTCCTGTCGGATCAGATCGAACTGGGCAGCCGGGTGGTCAACGTCCGCCTGTCGCCGGTCCGCACAGACAGCCAGTTCCTGGGCACCGTGCTGGTGTTCCGTGATATGACCAAAGAGTACGAAGCCGACCGCCTCAAGAGCGAGTTTATCTCCAACGTGTCCCATGAACTGCGTACGCCCATGACGAGCATTAAGGGCTATGTCGACCTGATGGGTATGGGCGCTGCCGGGGCCATCAGTGACCAGCAGCGAGAGTTCATCGGCAAGATCAAATCCAATGCGGACCGTCTGAGCATTCTGGTCGATGACCTGCTGAACATTTCGCGGCTGGACGCTGGCCGCGAGCGTCTGAATGTCGAGCCAGTAGACGTTAATCAGGTACTGGCCACAGTCGTCACCAACCTGCAAGGTCGCGCCGAGCACGAGCGCAAGCACCTGCATGTTTCGCTGGATGTCGAACCCAACCTGCCGGAGATCGAAGGCGACCGCAACAAGATCACGCAGATCTTCACCAACATTGTGGACAACGCATTTAATTACACCTATGCCGATGGTAGTATAGACATACGGGCACGCCAGGATGAGACGGGCGATATTCTGGTGTCTGTCAAGGACAGCGGCATTGGTATTGCCGATGAATTTAAGGATCGTATCTGGGAGCGGTTTGGCCGCTACGAGGAACATGCGCTGGTCATGGATGTCGCCGGAACCGGGCTGGGCCTGCCGATTGTCAAATCGCTGGTCGAAATGCACGGCGGCATCATCTGGTTTGAATCTGAACTGGGCAAAGGCACCACGTTTTTCGTTTCGCTGCCGGTGAAACAACCAGCGTCATAACAGCACCTAGCAAAGGATAAGGCGGGCATGGCACATATTCTTGTTGCAGAAGACGAGCGCGATATTCGTGAGTTAATCAACTTCACGCTCATGTATGCCGGGCACACCGTGACCCAGGCCGCCAACGGGCAGGAAGCCTATGAAACACTGCTGGCGATGGAAACCAAGCCGGACCTGGTTATGATGGATGTGCGAATGCCCAGAATGACCGGTTACGAAGCCTGTCGCCAGATGAAAGCGGTAGACGAGTTGAAAGATATTCCTGTGGTATTTTTGTCAGCCAAAGGCCAGGACGAAGAAATTCAGACCGGCATCCGGGCCGGGGCAGTTGCCTATATTCTGAAACCGTTCGCGCCGGAAGAATTGAATCGTCGCATTGCCGAAATCTTGCAGCAAATTGGCGCGGTCTAGGTCGCATTTATGAGCGCGATCAGCATCGGCGAAGACCTAATTCATTATGAAGTACTGGGCCGGGGCCGCCCGATCATCCTGCTGCATACATGGCTGGGATCATGGCGCTACTGGATTCCCACCATGCAGCAGCTCAAGATCAACTACAAGGTCTATGCGATTGACCTGTACGGCTTTGGCGATTCGGTCAAGGACCCCCGCAAATATTCGCTGGAACATCAGATTCGCCTGCTCGAAGACTTTGTCGAAAAAATGGCGATCCCCAAAACGGCCCTGGTCGGGCACGGGCTGGGGGCTTTGGTCGCTGTGGAGTTTGCGCGACGGCATCAGGAACGCGTTCCCCGTATGCTGCTGTGCAACGCCCCGTTGTTCGACCCCGGTGACCTGGACCAGCGCGCCACGATTCTGCCGGATGTGATGGCAGCAACGCGCCGGGCCGAACCCCTCCGCAGCCAGCCGGGAGTTTCGGAATCAACGGTCATGAGCATGAGTTCAGCCATGCGTGCAGCCCTGGCCGAACATGCCGCCCGCCGCACCCCGGCTCCAACCGCGTCTGCCACCAACCCGGCCCGCAAGGCGCCGACCCAAAATACAAATAACATGCTGTTTCAGCGTCTGATCGAGGAGAAAAAAGTCTCCCCGCAGCGCCTGCTCGACCTGTGTTTCAGCCGCACCGAGCCGGAATACGACAAGCTGAAAATTGATGTCCACAAAGCCGATGACCGGGCCATTGCCGCCAGCATGATGGTCTACGACGCGGGTGACATGCTGGACACCCTGCGACGGCTGGCGATGCCGGTGGTCGTAGTGCATGGCAAAAACGATGAAGTCATCGAACCACCGGGTGATAAGGTATGGAATTACCTGACCACCGACAAGGAAGATTCGCTGCTGCCGGTGCTGCTGGATGGCGTGCGCCATTTCCCCATGCTTGAGCATGAACGGTTTTTCCGCCTGCTGATGGATTTCCTTGACACCCCGGATGTAAGCAGGTTAGAAATCAAAGATCGCTGGAAACGCCGTTCGCATTGATGCCTACAGGAATTATTCCTTGAACCGAAAAATACTGATATTTGCCAATGGCAGCACCCATGATGGCCCCATGCCCCGGCGTGCCCTGGAACAAAGTCATGGCGCACAGGCCGTCGCCGCGGATGGCGGCGTCAGAGTCGCGCGGGATTATGGTGTTGACCTGAACATGGTTATCGGGGATATGGACTCGGTCGACGCGGATGAACTGGCCCGCCTGGAAGCACAGGGCGTCAGCGTTCAACGTTACCCGCGCGAGAAAAATGAAACCGATCTGGAAATGGCGCTGCTGTGGGCTGTCGAGCAGCAGGCGGACTGGGTGCGCGTGTTTGGCGCGATGGGTGGCAGGCTGGACCAGACGATGGCGAACATCTACCTGCTGGCGCTGCCCGGTCTGCAAGATCGAGATGTACGACTGGTCAGCCGCGCCCAGGAAACATGGCTGATCTACCCCGGCGAACACTGTATCGACGGCAGCAAGGGGGATACGGTTTCGCTCATCCCGATGAGTGGCGATGCGTATGGCATTCAGACGGAAAACCTGTATTATCCCCTGCGCGATGAAACGCTCAAGTTTGGCCCCGCACGCGGCGTCAGTAATGTGATGGATGCGGAACAGGCACGGGTCCGGCTGCGTGAGGGGCTGCTGCTGGTCGTCCATACGATTGGCCGGGCATGACGGATTTCACCGTTTACAAGTGCGACCACGAAGGCCACGTCGTGTGGCAGTATGACGGCGTGGTGCTGGAGCGTGGGGCGCATTTTGTTTGCCTGCAAGCGACCTTCAATGGCAGGGAGTCCGATGCGGGTTTTGTCACCTTTCGCAAAGGCGATGTGTTCACCGAGTGGTTCTATACCGACCGCTGGTATAACGTGTTTCGCATCGAAGACGGGCAAAACAGGCAGCTTAAAGGCTGGTACTGCAACATTACGCGCCCGGCGGTCATCGAACCAGCCAGTGTACGGGCCGACGATCTGGCGCTGGATGTGTTTGTGCAGCCCGATGGCACGGTTATCCTGCTGGATGAAGACGAATTTGACGCGCTGGACTTACCCGCTGCGGATTATCAGCAGGCACAGCACGCGGTCGAGGCGATTCGTCAACGGGTGACGCGGCGCACCGCCCCTTTTCAGGATATTCAGCGCCCCTAGGCCGCTATCAATCTTTTTCCGGGTGGATGAGCAGCACCGGAATTTTGACACATTGCATGATCTTGTTGGCAACACTGCCAAACAGGAACTGCGCAATACCGGAACGGCCATGCGTGCTCATCACGACCAGGTCCACGCCTTCACTGTTGACATAATCGCATACCAGATGCGCCACCGAGCCGCCTTCGACCATATGGGTGCGCACCTGAAGATGTTCGCCGCGCAGCTCTGTGCGCAGGCCAATGAGGTATTGTTTCATTTGTTCACGCATTTGCTGAATCTGGTTGTCCTGCCCGGCCAGCGAAAGCTGATCGGTGTATTCCGAGGCCGGTGGCCGAAACACATGCAGCAGGATCAATTCGGCATTATTGGTGCGTGCAATGTCGGCGGCATGAGGTACGGCCCGCTGTGACCAGCCAGAGCCATCCAGTGGAACCAGAACTTTGTTGTAGCGCGATTCCTGAACCATGGGTTACCCCCTTTTGAGGCACATTCTACCACATCAATTATGAGAAGGTGGGCAGATTTATTCATTTTCATTGACCGTACCTGCAATAAAATCTATAATTTTCTGCATAAATCTGCGCAAAGCTAAGAGCCTTCCATGAAGAAAAACCTGAGCATCGCCCGCAATCTCAAGATTGGCCTGTTTCATCTGGGTTCCGGCATGGCTGACGTACTGGCAACCGGCGTCTGGAACCGCATCATGATCAGTGATCTGGGCTTCAGCGCCACCCCCATTGGCCTGCTGGTCAGCCTGCGCTATTTTCTGGCCCCGCTGGGCGTGTGGGCCGGGCGTGTTTCCGACCGCCACGCCATCACCGGGTATCGCCGCCTGTTCTGGGTGTGGCTGGGCCGGGCGTTGATGGTCCTCAGCCTGTTTGCGCTGGGGCTGGCAACGGCGGCACTGGCGCGGGGTGCCGATGCGACACCAGCGATGTGGGTGGTGCTTTCGCTGTCACTGCTGCTGTTCAGCCTCGGCAATGCGCTTTCCGGCAGCACCTTTCTGGCGCTCATCTACGACCGCACGCCGGAACATCAGCGAGGCCGGGCTGTTGGGCTGGTCTGGACTTTTCTGCTGCTCGGCTTCACGATTGGCGGCATCCTGTTTGGCGTCATGCTGCCTACGACGGACAATACCACCGGCCTCAGCTTTACGCCAGACACGCTGCAAAACCTGTTCATCATCACAGCGGTTATTCTCGGCAGCCTGTGGTTTTTCTCGCTGCTGGGGGAAGAACGCCGCAGCACCGGCAGCGTCGAAAGCAGCACCGCCAGCGAAACCAGCACCTCCGTCTGGGCTGATCTGCGGCTGGTCTGGCACAACCGTCACACGCGCTTTTTCCTGTTTTACCTCGCCTTGTCGATGCTGTTTGCCTTCGCGCAGGACCTGGTGCTCGAACCATTTGCGGCGGATGTCTTCCAGATGGATGCCCGACACACGACCCGTTTTGCGGCTTACTGGGGCAGCATGTCGATTTTGGGGTCGCTGCTGTTTTTGTGGCTGTCGCGGCGCATCAAATGGCTGGATAACACCAACATGTCCTATATCGGCGTGGCGGTGCTGGTAGCGACATTCGGCCTTTTCGCGGTGTCTTCGCTGGGCGCAGTCCGCTGGCTGGTCACACCGGGTCTGATCCTGCTGGGGCTGGGGCTGGGCCTGTGGAATATCGGCACCCTCGGCCTGATGATGGATATGAGTCCGGCGTCGCGGGCGGGCACGTTTCTCGGCTTCTGGACGCTGCTGGTCACGTTTGCGCGTGGCTTTGGCGTATCGGGCGGTGGCATTATCCGCGATATGGTGCTGGCGCTGACCGATAACCTGCAACTGGCCTATGGCAGCGTGTTTGTTCTGGAATTTGTCGGGCTGCTGGTGGCCTTGTGGGCCCTCAGCCAGGTCAAAGTGAATGTCTATCAGGCGGCCCAACCCATTGAAAATCAACCCGCAGATATGGCAAAGGCACTGGCAGGCGCGATAGAATAATCCTCGTATTCAGGAGGATGAACCATGCCTGTTTATGTCCTTCGATCCGATATTGCTGCGGATCAAACGCCCCACCTCAGCAGCGATGAAACCATCACGCTGCGCCCGATGGCTGATGGTCACGGCACGTTGTTTCAGGTGTTCGATGCAGAGGAGGAGGCCCGCGCCGTTCGTCAGGGTGACGTCTACGAACTGCTGCTGGAGGTCGACGGTCCCTCGCAGGATGTGCCCAGCCATGCCGTTTACGCGATCTGGCGGATCAAAAATCCAGCGCAGGTCGAAGCTTTTATCGACAGCCGCAAACAACTGTTTGAGCTGCGCCGCCGTGTGCTGCCCCATTTCACTTTTGACTGGCTGCTGAAGAGCCTCGACCAGCCCGATCAGTTTCTGGTCCTGGGGCTTTATGGCGATGAAGAAAGCGCCACCCGGCTGTGCCGCGAACATCCTGAAATTCAACACTTCATCCGCCAGCATGCACAGGCCACACTGGAAGCGGAAGACCTGACCGGGATGTGCTGCTTTGTCGTGGAGCAGTACGCCACGTGAGGCGACAACTGGGCCGGGTGGTCGGCGGGCTGCTGCTGGCGCTGTTGATCGTATCCGTCGGGCTGAATGTCTATCTATACCGGTTGACGGACCGCTATTATCGTCAGCTCAATACCGTACGGCTCGACCCGCTGGGGATGGATAGTTTTCCAGCGCAGCCAGAAATGGCACCGCTAGCCCAGCCAATCGTACTCTTTTATGGCGATTCGCGGGCGCAGCAATGGCCGGCGCCATCGGACTTGCCGCAGTTCACGTTTATTAATCGCGGCATCGGTTCGCAGACGTCGGCGCAGGTCGCGCTGCGCTTCGAGGCGCATGTCACGCCCATCCAACCGGATGTGCTGGTGGTGCAGGTCTGCGTCAATGACCTGAAGACGATCCCGCTGTTCCCCGAAAATCGTGAAACCATCGTCGACACCTGCAAGGCCAATATCGACAAGATCGTTGCGGATGCACAGGCTGTCGGCGCAGTTGTGGTTTTGACAACCATTTTCCCGGTCGGTGAACCACCGCTGCAACGCCGCCCGGTCTGGTCCAGTGAGATTGCCGCCGCCATCAATACGGTTAATCAGCATATCCGGTCACTGGATGTCCCGGTGCTGGATGCGTATCATCTGCTGGCCGACGAACGCGGTTTGCTCAACCCGGCCTATAGCGTTGACGAGCTGCACCTCAACCCGGCAGGGTATGCGCTGCTGAACACGGAACTGCGCCGTCTGCTGCTCACCATCAGGGATGAATAAGCCATGTCACAGATCAAAATATACGGGCGAAAAAGCCATATCGAACAGCACCGCCAGGTCCTCTCCGACACGATTCATGCTTGCGTAGTCGAGGCGCTGGCTTATCCACCGGACAAACGCTTTCACCGGTTTATCCCGCTGGAACCGGAGAATTTTATTTACCCGGCAGATCGGTCAGAACGCTATACCATCATCGAAATTTCCATGTTCGAGGGACGCTCAGCAGAAGCCAAAAAAGCGTTGATCCGGCTGTTGTTCGCCCGGCTGGCAGCAGAAGCGGATATCGCCCCCAACGATGTCGAAATCACTATTTTTGAGACGCCGCGCCACAACTGGGGGATCCGTGGCCTGCCCGGTGACGAACTGGAGCTGAATTATCGGGTTGAGGTTTGATCATGCGTATACTGGTCGCAGGCGGTATTTCCTACGATAGCATCGTTCAACTGGATGCCTTTCCCCCACCCAAATCCCAAACGCTTTTCAGCAAGGGCTATCACGAAGCGGTCGGGTCAACGGGCGCGGGCAAAGCACTCAACCTCAACCGTCTGGGGTTCGACGTCACCCTGCACGCGCTGGTTGGTGACGATACGCCGGGCACGATCATCCGCGAAACGTTCGCCCACGAGCAGCTTCGCTTTTTGTACGACCCTGACCCGCAGGGCACCGAACGCCATATCAACCTGATGGACACAACGGGTGGGCGTATCTCGATTTATGCGACTTACGCCACCTTCGAGCCGGAAATCGACCTGGAACGCCTCGATGCCGAGATCGCCAGCTGTGATCTGGTGGTGCTGAATATCATCAACTACTGCCGCTGGTTGATCCCGCTGGCGCGGCAGCACGCCAAACCGATCTGGTGTGATATTCACGATTATGATGGGCACAACCGCTATCATCAGGACTTCATCGAAGCTGCCGATGTGCTGTTTATGAGTTCAGATGCCATGCCGGACGTCCGCACTTTCATGCAATCCATGATCGCACAGGGCAAGCAGCTGGTGGTCTGCACGCATGGCAGGGACGGGTCCACCGCCCTGACGCAGAATCATGAATGGTTGGAGCAACCTGCCCTGACGACTTATGCTCAAGTCGACACGAATGGGGCTGGCGATGCCTTCTTTGCGGGTTATCTCTACGGCCACGCCCAGGGCTACCCGGCAGAACGCTGCCTGCAACTGGCGACGATCACCGGCGGGATCACCGTGACCTCACCACAACTGGTACATCCGGAAATCAGCGCGGCCTATGTCGAAGCAGAATGGCAGCGCCAGTATGGTTAGTGCGTCAAACGCGATTCACCGGCGATGGTCAGGCAGGCCATAGCGCCGAACCTGTTCGCGTGTTAAATTAGCGCATCACGCTGCTCTTGATGAGGAGAAATTATTATGGGTTTAATGGACGGCAAAGTCGTCTTGATATTTGGTGTGGCAAACAAGAATTCCATCGCATGGGGCATTGCCAAACGCCTGCACGACGAGGGCGCTACGATTGCGCTCAGCTATGCCGGGGACATGCTGGAAAAGCGTGTTCGGCCACTGGCGGAAGAAATCGACTGCGATTTCGTCGAACAATGCGATGTCACAGATGACAGCGAACTGGACGCCCTGTTCGAGAAATTCGAGGCCCGCTATAAGCGGCTCGACACGCTGGTACACTCCGTCGCGTTCGCCAACCGCGACGACCTCGGCGGGCGGTTCGTCGATGTCTCGCGCGAAGGGTTCAAGCTGGCCCTCGACATCAGCGCCTACAGCCTGATCGCGATGGCAAAACGCGCCGAACCACTGATGGCCGACGGCGGCAGTATCCTGAGCATGACTTACTATGCTTCAGAAAAAGTCATGCCGAAATATCATGTGATGGCGGTCGCCAAAGCCGCGCTGGAAACGATCACCCGCTATCTGGCGAACGACCTGGGGCCAAAGAATATCCGGGTGAATGCCATCAGCGCCGGGCCGATCAAAACACTGGCCGCGGCGGGGGTGCCCGGCTTCCGGCTGATGCTCAAGTATTCCGAGAAAGCCGCGCCCTTGCGTAAACTGGTTTCACAGGATGACATCGGCAATACGGCCCTGTGGCTGGCATCCGAGCTGGGCAGCGCCGTTACCGGTGAGGTGGTGCATGTCGACGCCGGGTACAACATCCTCGGCCTGACCGCCACCGAGGACGAACTCGGCAGTCTGTAGCGTGTCACAATGGATGGGCAGTCCACCTGACAAGCTGCCCATCCTGTATAATAGGCTAAATATACAGACGGAGAATGATGATGATTTATCAGACATCGATTCCGCTGCCTCTTGAAGCCATCGACGATTACTGCAAGCGACACCCAATCAAACGCTTATCACTGTTTGGGTCGGTTTTACGCGACGACTTTTCCCATCAATCAGATGTTGATCTACTGGTTGAATATGTTCCCGGTGCAAGGATCACCCTGCTGGATATGGCCCAACAGGAGATAGACCTTGGGGAAATTATCGGACACAAAGTTGATCTGCGCACCCCAAATGAACTCAGCAAGCACTTTCGCCAGCACATCCTAAACACGGCTGTTCCAATTTATGAGCGTAACTGACAATATCACCCGATTAAGACACATCCTTGAAGCCTGTCAGAAAATCATGGCATTTACCGATAATGAAAGTCGTGATTCCCTTGAGGCGGATGAAAAGCTACAGCTCTCGCTCGTTCGACTGGTAGAGATAATAGGCGAAGCGGCTTCACGAACCAGTCATGATTTCAGACAGAAATACGATCAAATACCGTGGGCGGCGATAATCGGTATGCGAAACAGGCTTGTTCATGCCTATTTTGATGTTGACCTTGATGTGGTCTGGGATACCGTGATCATTGCAATCCCTGAACTTTACAATCAGGTTCAAGCTGTACTGGTACAAGAAGACGAATCCAATGATTCCGATTCGGATAATTGATTCAAGAGGAGTCTATGGTCGCAGCGTACATTCTGATCGACATCAGTATCGACGTAGATGAACCGGTAGCCCTGGCGGCGATCCGGGCGGTGCCGGGTGTGCAGCAGGCGCATCTGGTGGTTGGCCCCAACGACTGCATTGCCTATCTCGAAGTGGATTCGCAGCAGCAGGCCATGGACGTCCTGAAAACCATTCGTGCCATCAAAGGTGTGCTGCGCACCGATATGCGGTCGGCAGCGGAATTGTAACGCATGCGGTACGCTCTGCTGGCTGATATGCACGGCAACAGCATTGGACTGGATGCGGTACTGGAAGATATTCAACGGCATGGCGGCGTGGATGCTTACATGCTGCTTGGGGATTACTGCGTCGTTGGCCCGGACCCGGTCGGGGTGCTGGAACGCTTGAAATCGCTACCGGCGGTTATCTGTATCGGCGGCAATGGCGATTCCGTAATTGCTGATGTCCCCTTCGAACACCATGTCGAAACCAATACCAGCTACAGTTGGACGCGGGGCTGCGTCACGCAAACGGGCTGGTACGAGTGGCTGACGACTTTGCCCCTGGAACAACGGTTGACCCTGCCCGATGGCACCTCGCTGCTGGCCGTCCACGCCTCGCCCGGCAATAACAACGGTGATGGCCTGCACCCCCGGCAAAGTGACGAAGCCGTGCAAGCATTGTTTGGCATGGCTGAAGAATCACTGATCCTGGTCGGGCATACCCATCTGCCACAGGAACGCCGCCTGAACGGGCAGCATATCGTCAATCCCGGCAGCATCGGCAATCCGCTGGGGGCGGATACCCGCGCCTGTTACGGCATCCTCGACGCCGATGAATCCGGCTATCGCATCAGCCTGCATCGGGTCACCTACGACACAACCGCCGTGCTGCGCCAGCTCGACCAGCTGCATCATCCTGTGCCTGGTTATATCAGTACGTTTTATCGCGGTGAGTTTATCCCGCGCTGGGATCGGGATAGTTGAGGTTCAGGCATCTGGTTCAGTCGTCGTAACGTTCCTGCGCGATTTCTCTGGACCGCAAAAACACCTCGATCACCACGAATACCAGCGCGATAAAAAAGGCGATGGGCGGGTTGAGCACACGCGGTATTTGCAGCCACGCACAGGTCACAACAAACAGGCCAACCCACACACTCTGGCGCACCAGCACACCACCCGGCGGCAGCGGCACATCAATCGGGGTGAAGCGTACGTTGAGGTAACGCACAAACGGCAGCACCGTCCCCGTCACAGCGATATGCAGCAGCACAAAAAACAGCCAGCGCTGGCCCACGCGGGGCAAGGTCGTCGTCACCAGGGTATACAGACCACCCCAGCCGCCGACAATCATCACCGTCGCAGCCAGCAATACGCCAATATGATCGGAAGGAATCTTGTTGGGTTGATTTGCCATGCGGGTATTATAGCGCAGCCTGTGCTACTATAACATCAACGATCCGCTTGTGTGAGATTGCGCGACATGCAAAATCTGCTCTGGCGGCTGAGCATCATCATGCTGGCAGTTTGGGCGCTGGCCCTGCTGGCGACACTGGCCATCACACAACGGCAGCCGCTGCCTGACCTCGAATCCGGCCTGCAACTCTGCACTGTGCCCTGCTGGGCCGGGTTGGAGCCGGGGCGCACACCAGTCGATCAGGTCGCGGATGTGGTTCAGACCTATATGGCCGATGCACCTGTCAGTATTCAACCTTATCAGCGCTTCGCCAATTACGTCATCGATGTCTCTGCACGCCATATCACAGGGTCCATTTCGGCGCGCGAAGGCACAGTCAGTCTGATTCGCCTCGACGTCGTCCAGCCGTTGTGGCAAATGCTGCTGCTGCTCGATCAACCACGCTGCATCGAGTGGCTCGACAACCGGCGGGAACTGGGAGCAATCAATATTTTCTGGGAACAGAATGACGTTTACATCATGTCCAGCCTGGAGCTGTCGCACGCGGATTCGGATATGCCCACACACGCATTGACTGTCTGGTCACCTGCTCCCGGCTCGGCCATGCCCTGTGACAAACCGGGCCAATCGCTGGCGTGGCCAGGTTACGCTGTGCTCGCCCGCTATCCATGAGGCCGCCATGCTCCCGCTGATGACCCGCCTCATGCTGATTACCGGTATTGTCCTCGTTCTGACCATCGGACTGCTGGTTGGCCTCGCGCACAGCCAGCCACTGCTGGACCAGTATCTGGATGGACTGGCGCTGTGTACGGTTCCCTGCTGGATTGGCATCGAACCGGGACGCACCCCCTTCGCAGCGGTGCAAAATATCATCGCCCAGCGCTTCCCGGAACGCCGCTGGCAGGTGCGCGGCATCCGGTCCTACATGGTCTACCCCACAGAAGACGGCAACCGCGCCACCATCGACGACAGCAACGGTCTGGTCTATTCGATTCAACTGCGGGCCACGTTACCGCTATGGCGGCTGTTGTTGTTATTTGATGAGCCAGCCTGTTACCAGCGCACAGAGAGCAACCCGGTCGTGTTTGATGTGTACTGGCGAATCAACGATATTTATGTGCATTCGCATTTTCTGGCGGCCCCCTCCAACCCGGAATGGCGCAGCGAAGTGCTGGTGCTTACCAGAGTGGCCAAAGACCCGTGCATCGACTTGTCTGCCTGGCGCGGACTGGCCTCCCTGCGGTTGACATGAGGATTTGCCCTTGTTGCTGGTAGTTCAACGTTGGGGTATCCGGCTGCTGTTGTTGTTCACAGTGCTGGTAGGGCTGTCGCTGGCCACCACCACGCCGCCCCCGCACCCTGCGGTGGATGACCAGGTCAATCCGGGATTCGATACCTGCCCGCTGCCGTGTTGGGCAGGGATTACGCCGGCGGAAACACGAACCGACGCGGTGCCGAGATTAATCACCGCGCACCTGCCCGGCATGAATGTCGAATTTCGGGGGGTCGTGACCCAAATTAACTTTGCGGCGACCACACCGGGGCAAACCCTGCGCGGCGTGGTTTACGATAAGCGGGGATTAGTCAGTGGTGTACGATTGGAAACCCATCTGCCGCTGTGGCAGGTCATGGAACTGCTGGGCGCACCGGACTGTATCCGCATTTCCCAGGGGACCGATGGGCATGAGCTGGTCGCTGTTTCGTGGCAAACCGAACATCATGTCATCAGCGGCACGGTGCTGCTGCCAAGCCCTGATGCGTGGCAGCCATCCGCGACGATTTCACTACTGGGTATATTTGAGGGGTATCCGGCCTGTGCCGCACCCGGCGATTATCGCTGGCACGGCTTTGCACCGATCTGGCAGTATCGCTAGCTGCGCGCCGCGATCAAGTCAAACAGTTCCCGCGTCTCACGTGATGGACCAATACCGAGTGTCTCTTGCAGAATTTTTTCCAGTGTCCGGTACTGACGCCGGGCATCCTGGAACATTTCCTGTTTCAGATAAATAGTCATCACTTCGCGGTGAATATCTTCGCGCTCAGGTGTTTCCTTGAGGGCGCGAATAAAATAACCCAACGCGTGATCGAGTTCATTACGCCGTTTATGCAGACGCGCCATGCTGATTAATGTCTGGGCGTATAACTGGCGCAGCTGATCGCGCCGTTCGACCACCCAGGGCATATCGACGGTTTGCAGGTAGGGGGCCTTATACAATTCGATAGCCTCAGCCAGCAGCGCTTTTTCCTGTTCGTCGCTGGTGGCGATCATCGCCCGATCAATCGAATCCTGAAAATCGGCCACATCGTAATGCCGGACAATTTTTTCACCCGGTGTGTAAAAACCGCCCGAATACATGGTCAATTCGTAGCTTTTGCCGTCGCCGACCTTCATGCTGATGCGTTCGCTGATTTTACGCTTGGTCACATGGAAAACATTGGTGGCTTCCTTCACGGACAAGTCCGGCCAGAAAGTCGCAAATATCTCATCTCTGGTGACCAGAGGGTTATCCATAAAGTAGAAGAACAGGTTGCGCGGCAAAGCGCCATCCCAGTTCGTAATCATCTGTCCATTGACGATAGCATAACCCCGCCCCAGCGCATAAACCTCGAGTTGAGGCCGTGCCGCTGGCTCGACGGTGAACATACCATCATTTTTGCGCAGTTCGGTACCGAGTACGCAGGCTTCGCCATCGGCGACCATACGATACCACGGTTCAAACGTCAAACGCCGGGAGCTAAAGGCCAGTTGTATGTCTGGTCCTAACGCCGCCACAGCCGCTTCGATGAATTCGCGAAACTTCCCATTTAAAGGGACCCGATCAAACTCATCGATGAACAAAATGATGCGATTGTCTTTAGCATACTGCGCGAGGTCAGCCGCCAGCGCCTCACCCATCTGACTGGGCTTCCCGGACTCGATCGCTTGTTGCAGGTTAGTGCCCCATCCCTCCAACACCTGATCCAGTTCTGCCAGCATCGCCGACAGCCATGTTTCTAGGCTCGGGTTTTCGTCGACAATGCGATAATACAATAAGCCTTTGTCAACACTTTCCAGGAGATGAGCGAGAAAAACAGTACGATAGTTGGTCCAGGGATACAGCAGGATTACTTTTTTACCCTCAGAACGCTGCTCAAAATCAGCAACGGTAACGTTCGTAATTTGTGAAATCATATAGACACCTTATCCAGGCAGGCATGTTTTACGACAATGCCAGGTGCTTGTGAATTACAACTCACTACCAAGGGACAAAGCGTCCGCACAGTGGTTCCTTTTACAAGCAAATATACACTGAAAATAAAAACTCAATCAGAATACAACAGTTTACTTATCCTAGTTTAACGATTTTTAACGAGGGTTGCAAGGTGTTGGAAAGAATTTGCGTAACTTATTAGAAGAATTGAACCCGGATAAAACTTATCTTTAACAAAATACAAGTTTTACGTGACAAAAATCACAAGCCCCAGATTTTGGAGTTTTCGAAAATAACGACTTTTTGCAACGCCGCCGAACCAATACCACAATATCGTATTTACGTCAAATAACTGGTGAAAAATCGATCCTCATAACCTTATTTATGAAGAAGTCCGCTAACATTTGTATTCTTTCTATGCTATAGTTTGAATAGAATGATTGATTGAAGGCCTTTCGACAATCTTTTGTCAATTTTCGTAACATTCACTTTACCGACCTGATCAATTTGACATGTTACGAGGACAATGGCAGACGTGAGTGCCAACGCCGGGGGGTGACGTGGCCGATCTGTTTAGCCTATTACAAGCAGGTAGTTGTCTTAGCCTGTTTGTTTTGGCACTGACTATAAACAGCCATAAGACCAGCAGTTTATGGACAGGATATCGCACCCTGGCAATATTCCTGTGCTGGTCGTCGTTAGGTATTCTGCCAGCGGCTGTGGTCGCGCTGGTTGGTATGGCATTGGCCATCGCCGTGCACCGGCTGGCACACTTCAGGCGGATTTTGCTGCAAACACTGTCCACGCTGGCGGCACTGCTGATTACCGCCACTCTGGCGACGCTGCTCGGTACAGCCGTTCCTTTGACGGATCCACAACCCGCTTCGCTCCTGTCACTCGGCATCGCCCTGCTGGTTGGTTTTACCGCCAACCCGCTGATTGAATTCGCCCTGACCAGACAGCCAATCGCCCGGCCAACGCCAATTGAAATCGCCCTTCAGGTGATCTACCTGCTGTTTATCCTCTTTCTGGTCTCGACCAACAACCCCGGCTTGTTTCTGCTGTTGATTGCCCTGTTCCTCCTGCAAACGACCTATACGCGCGAGACCGACCGCACAAATGCAGCCCTTCAGCGGCGCGCCAAGGAAGTGACTCTGCTGAATAGTGTCGGCCAGTTAACCTCGGACAACCTGGACCTCGATGATGTCTTGTGGAACATCTACGAGAGTGTCGCCCGGTTGATTCAGGTCTCAATCTTCTACATTGCCACCTACGATGATCAACGCCAGATGCTCGATTTTCGGTTGGTCGTTGCCGATGGCAAACGCATCCACTGGCAAGCACGCGAGATCAATCGCGGCGCTGCCTATCATATTATTCAGCACAAGCAGCCCCTGCACCTGAAATCCAGCCAGCGCGATAAATACCCGGAAATCGAAAAAGAGACCCCTACGGCGCCATTTATGGATTACCTGGGTGTGCCCCTGCTGGTTGGGTCGCATGTCATCGGTGTGATGTCGGTCCTGAGCACGGTGCGCGAAGATGCCTTCGGTCAGGATGAAATCCAGGTGCTTCAGACACTGGCCAATCAGGCGGGCCTTACCGTCAGAAACGCCATCCTTTACACACGCCAGGCGGATCTGGTCAACAAATTATCGCGAGTCAACGAGTCGGTGCATCAGGTGCTGTTCAGCAACAACCGCGACAGCGCGCTCGAAGCGGCCTGCCGTACGGCCCATACCATTACGGGCGCATCGCGCATCGGCATTTTTCTGATGAAGGACAATGCGCTTCAGCTTCAGTCCAATATCGGGCTGTCCGATTCATTCAAAGACTGGCTTGCGCTAAACCCGCCTCATATCCCTCAACAGGCACAGGTCGTCAGTCAGGTGGATACCGCTGCCGACACCCATCTTCATAAAGCCAGCATTGCCGGGTCGTTCCAGGCAATCGCCATGATTCCGCTGAGCGCCGGTCGGTCACCACAAGGTACGCTGGTCGCTTATTATGATGTACCGCACTACTTCCCCCAACAGGAGATTGACCTGCTGGGTACGCTGGCGAATCAGATTGCAGCCATGCTAGAGAGTGTGCGCCTGTTTGACGTGATGGAACAATACGCGACCGAGATGAGCCAGTTGGTTCAGCTTTCGCGCATTTCGACCTCCAGCCTGGATCTGAATACCGTTGTTCATGATGTGGCGGATATGCTCCAACAGATGACGGATGCCAGCCGGGTAGCCATCATCCTGCTGGATACCGATACGCAGCGAGCACAACTGCTGGCAACGTCCAACGACAAATCATCCACTTCAACGGTTCAGTACATCGACCCTTTGCCCGAACTGCTGCACATGGCGCGCTCCAAATCGCCGTCGGCCCATGCCTTTCATTACAACGAAGACACCCTCTCGCAGCCGATGTTCGAGCAGATGACCGCCTACAACGAATTTACGCTGGCGCTGGTGCCGCTGGTGACCAACAACACGGTCCTGGGCGCCGTGCTGCTGGGCAGCCGGGAACCCCGGCACTTCGACACACGAGAGTGGCAGTTCGTTGAAATGGCAACCAATCAGATTGCCACCCAGATTAATAATGTACGCCTGTACGAACGGACCCAGCGCGAACTCAACCGACGCCTGACCCAGGCCAGCATCATTGAGGACATCGCCCAGCAGGTTTCCAGTTCGCTGGATTTCCAGCAGATCATTGACCATGTGCTTGAGGCAGCCGTTCATGCGACCGATGCCGGGCTGGTGGTGCTGGCGCTGGAGACGGATACCGGCGAAATGTGGACGATTGAGCGTCGCATTGAAGATGGCCTGACCGAACCGCGCTACCTCTCCAGGCAACGTCATGAAGGCCTGCCCGGTTATGTGCTGGCCACCGGGCAAACAGTCATCGTGCCGAATAATCAGGCAGCAGACTTTTACCAGTCCGATTATGGCGATCAATACCGATCCTCAATCGGTGTGCCGATGCTGAAATCTGGCGAAGTGGTGGGCGCACTCACGGTAGAAAGCCAACAGTTGAACGCGTTCAGTACCGAGCAGGCCGGTTTTCTTTCCAGCCTGGCCGGGCACGCGGTCATGAGTATTGAAAACGCCCGGTTTGTCGAAGATCGCCAGCACGAAATTGAATTGTTGCGAAGCCTGCGCGAGCTTTCGATCTGGCTGGTGAGCGCTGATGATATTCGGTCGGTGGGGCACGAAATCCTCGAAACCGCCCTGCAACTGCTGCAAGGGGATCAGGCAGTGCTGTACGAATATGAGGGGAATCAGGTACGCACCCTGGCAAAGTTGTGGTACAGCGAACAAAACAGCGTTCAGGCCCAGGAAACATTACCGCATGATCTGGCCATCGAAGCCGGCAGGACCGGGCAGGTCGTGCATCTGCTCGACGTGCATGATCACCCGGCTTACAGCGAAACCGAAGTTTTCGATTATGCGAGTGCGGTCGCCGTCCCGCTGAAACGGGCGCTTGAAGTACGCTATATTATCTTCCTGGGCTTTGACGATCATCGGCAGTTCATCGAGCGGGATACGAATACCATTGATCTGCTGGCCAGCCAGGCCATCGGCCACCTGGAAAATGCCGGTTTGCACGAGCGCATTCGGGCCGGGCGCGACCAGATGCGGGCGATTCTCGACTCGACACGTGATGGTCTGATCTTGCTCGACTGCGACGTATTGCTCATCGAAACCAACCCATCCGCGGAGTATCTGCTGGGTATGGACCTGCGCCACCACATTGGGCAGCATTTCCCCGATGTACTCGGCGCGCATATCGAAAACAACGGGACGAAAGCGTACGATCATCAGGATGTAAACTTGCTGGTCAATACGCTGCGCACCCACCCCGAAGCGGAAACCCGACGCGAACTCCAACGCCAGAACGGCAGCAGCACGTTGTATATCGAGGAAGTGGGCCTGCCCGTTCGGGATGAACAGGGGCAGATCACCGGGCGTTTGCTGGTGCTGCGCGACATTACCGAGGCCCGCCTGCTGGAAGAACAGCGCGAGGATTTTACCGATATGGTTGTGCATGACCTGCGCGGCCCGCTGGGGGCCATGCAGAGCGCTATGGAACTCGTGCTGCCCCGGTTGGGTATCCCTGAAGACAATGACGACAATGCCATTCTCATTTCCACTTCCAGAGATAACGCCTTCCGGCTGCTGCGGCTGGTCGAGACTCTGCTCGATATTTCCCGCATGCAGCGCCCCGGCCTGGAACTCAAACGCGAGAACACGACCCTGCCTGTTCTGGTCGATACCGCCTTCAACGCCATCATGATTTCGGCGCAAAAAGCGGACATTCAATTGAAAGCCACCTTCCCCGATGACTTGCCACCCGTCGACGTTGACCGGGAGAAAATCGAGCGTACGCTCATCAACCTGCTGGATAACGCGGTGCGCTACACCCCCACAGGCGGCATCATTCAACTGACAGCAAAAGTGCTGGAACCGGGGAAATGGATCGAGGTGCGGCTGGCAGACTCTGGCCCGGGTATCCCACCCCAGCGGCGCAGTGACATTTTCGAGCGATTTCGTCGGGTCCCTGGCCAGGAACCCCGGCGCGGCCACAAAGGTCACGGACTGGGCCTGAACTTCGTCAAAGTGGCGATTGAACGTCACGGCGGCACCATCCGCATTGACGATGACTGTGACCTGCCGGGCGCATGTTTTATTTTTACCTTACCTATCGCCAGGATATAAATTGTTATACACTGTAATGTAACAGGGTCTTCAGTCCTGTTACTTTGATCATTTATCTGAAAAAGCATACCAACGGCTGCGTATGATTCGCCTGAATCGGAATTTGATTTTATCGCTGCTGGCCCTGCTCACGACCCTTGTTCTGCTGCTGCGGCTGCCGCAGTTTCGCCCGGAATATGCCGGTGCGGCCCTGTTATGTGGCGCGCTGACGTTTGCCGCCCAGTATTATGGGGTTCGCCTGACCAGAGGCTGGGTCAGCACCGCTTATGTGGTGGGGCTGATGGCTGTCGTGATGCTGCCCGCCGAATCACATTCAACGCTGCTATGGGGTATCGCGACAGGAGCTGTGGCCGGTGCGCTGGCGATCATTGGCTATCCCCAGCAGCAGCCCGGCAGACAGTACCCGGCCTCTAACGCCCAGATCTTCATGATGGCTGCCGCGACCATTCTGTCTTTTGGCATCATTAGCAGCCTGTACCCGCAAGCAACCGAGCAACTTGGCCAACTCATTCTGTTTGCCGCCGCCTATCCACTGATCGGTCTTTTGATTTACCTGTTGGCGCTTTATGTTGATGGTCTCCCGGTTTGGGAAACTGTGTCTGATAACCGAATCCTGCTGCTGCTGGTGTTTGTAGCGCCGCTGCCGCTGGTACTGTTTCTGGCCCGGCTCGACGCTGGTACACCCAACGTCTACTATGGCCTGATCGTGGCAGTGATGGTTCCACTCGTCCCCGGCCTGCATGGCTTCAGCAGAATGCACAACGACCGGATGCAGCGAATCCGGGAAATGCGGGTGATCGCCAATGTCAGCCGTGCGATGCGAGCCAACCAGGACATCGAAAAACTGTTGCAGGCCGTCTATCAGGAGTTAGGTGAAGTCGTACCCATTGACCACTTTACCGCCATGCTCTACGAACCGGACAGCAAGCATCTGCACGGCATCGTGGCTATCCGTCAGGGACAGCAGATACCCGTATCTGACCCCCAACGCCACCAGCCCAACACCGTAATCGATCAGGTCCTGCGCACCCAGTCACCGCTGCTGTTGAGTGCCAACGCCACACAAGACGCTCAACGCCGAGGGCTGACTCCACCGGATTACCCGGCGTGGTGCTGGCTGGGCGTGCCGCTGCTGGTGGGCGGTCGCGTGCTGGGCGTACTCGAAATCGCGTCGGTTGACCCGGCGCAGCGCTACGGTGAGTCGGAACAGCGCGTTCTTCATATCATTGCTTCAGCGGTTAGCGCTGCCATCGACAATGCGCAGCTCTATAAACAGCAGACCGAGCGGGCTGTGCGCCTGAGCAACCTGAACATGGTGCTGATGCTGCTGACCGAAACCCTGTCGCCGGATGACGTGCTGGATACGGTCATCTCGTCAGCTTCCGCCGTTTCGGACGCGACCGCCATTGCTGTCTACCGTTATGAGACAGAGGACTTTACGCTGGTGCGCTGCGCCGGGCTGAGCGAATCATTCGACGCAAACCCGATTCTGAATGTTCAGGATCAAGACCGGCTCGGCAGCGCCGCCCAACCGGTGGTGATCGAAAACGCCGCGACAGATCATCGTGTGAGCAAACAACACCCGGCCTGGCTGGCGGAACGCAAACAGGCGTGGATCGAGCTGCCACTAGCTGTCAGCGGACAGACCATCGGCGCGATCATTCTGTATTTTGACAGTCCGCAGTTTTTCTCCGGTGAAGAAATCGAACTGCTGCGCACCTTTGCTAATCAGGCGGCACAGGCCATTCGCAATGCGGACCTGTATGCGGGCACGTATCGCGCGCTGGAAAACCGCATCGAGCAGCTTTCCGTGCTGGCGGCGCTGGCGCGGCATCTGATGGCGACGACGGACCTGGAGATGATTTCCAACCTGCTGCTTCAGTCGGCAGTGGCGGCCACCAACACCAAAGCCGGGGTCGTCCTGCTGCGCGACCGCTATAACGGCCACATGCACCTGATGGCGCGACATGGCTATCCGGCAAACACCCTTAACGGTCACCCGTTCACCGAGGGCATAACCGGGCGCGTCCTCAGCAGCGGTCAGGCCATCCACAGCTCGCAAAGTGACCCGGCCTACATCAGTCTGGTCGAGGGGAATAACGTCCAGTTGTCGATCCCGATTAACTGGCAGGGCGACACACTGGGGGCCATTACCCTGGAAAACAACCAGCCATACACCGACGAACAACACGATTTTGTGGAACGGCTGGTGAATCAGGCAGTTTTTGCAATCGAGAATGCCCACCTGTTCCATAATGCCGCCGAAGGCCGCGACCGGATGCAGGCGATCCTGAACACCATGACGGATGGCTTGATTCTGATTAACCGGCGCGCCTATATTGCGCTGGCCAATCCACGAGTGGACCTGCTCGGCCTCGAAAGCGATGTCCTGATCAGCCAGAACCTGAGCGATCTGCTGGCAAACCCGGACCTGCGGCTGGCCGAGCGGCTGGGCTTCGAGACGGATTCGGAACTGCTGCGCGTGGTGAATACACTGCGGGCGCCTGTCGTGCGGGCGGATACCTGTGCCTACAACCTGACGACCGAAACCAACGCCCGGTATATCCGGCGGCAGATGATCCCCGTACGCGATGAGCAGGCAGATGTCATTGGATTACTGCTGGTGTTCAGCGACGAAACCGAACGCCATAACCTGGAACGTGCCCGCGAAGAATTCTCGCAAATGATTATTCACGATCTCCGCAGCCCGCTGACAGCTATTACCAGCAGCGTGGAACTGCTCAGCGAGATTATGCCGCCGGAGAATGAATTCAGCGCGCTCGTCCAGAAGACAGCCGGTTCCAGCAAACGGGCTATTCGCAAACTGCTGAACCGCGTCGACTCGCTGCTGGATATTTCCCGCATGAAAAGCGGCATCATGTCCCTGCATCTGGAAGTTTCTGTCCTGGGGCCGCTGGCGGAAAATGTGTGCAGCGAACTGGAACCGCTGGCCAACGATCTGGGCGTCCACATCACGGCGCACATCCCGGACGATCTGCCGCAGACCGTGATGGATGTCGAAAAGATCGAGCGCGTCCTGCTCAACCTGGTCGATAATGCGCTCAAGTTCAGCCCACGCGAAAGCGAAATTCGTATTCACGCTGTGTTACAAGAGAAAGTCTTGCGCGTTGAGGTCATTGATCAGGGGCCGGGCGTACCCGAAGCCGAACGACTAAGCATCTTCGACCGTTTCGTGCAGATTCAAAACCAGAGTGGCAGGCTGAGGCGGGGAAGCGGGCTGGGCCTGAACTTCTGCAAGCTGGCAGTGGAAGCGCACAACGGGCGCATCTGGATCGACGACAATCCCGCAGGCGGCAGTATCTTCATTTTTACGCTGCCCGTATCCGACAGCGATCATACCCTGCAAATTTCATCGTAAAATCTCAGCCGGGCCGGTTCACCAGCAAGACAATCAACCCCAGCACCACCAGCGCCGAACTGACGGGAACAATCTTCAACGCTGCCCACGCGGGCAGAAACATATCGGCAAACCATTCGTGACCGGTGTCGTCGCCATAACGGCGGGCCAGCGCCGTCAGCGGGCAGCGGCGGCCAGCAAACCACCACACCAACCCTTCCAGCACAATCGCGCCCAGCGCCGCCCACAATTTCCAGTCATAGGTTCTTGTCAGCGCCGCGTACCACAAATAGACGATGCAGGCCACCATAAAGACAAAAACTGCGGTATGCACCGACTTGACGATCAGCAGTTTGTGGCGGTTGGTCATTGCCGCGCCCCCGTGCATACGCACCGCATAACCTCCTATGCACATATTGTTCAAATTCATTCTAAGGAGATCATGATGTTTGCTGGAGTGACAGGCATCCTGCAAACGGCTGCCAGACGATATATACTGGGTGCAGCACTGACATGGAGGATGCTATCATGCCTGCTCAACCCATCCCGCCGGACGACGTTTTTCTCGGTACGTGGGTGCTTCAGCCCGCACAATCCCAGTATGCGTTCGGTCAACCACCCAAAACCGGCACCTATCAAGTAAGCGCCCTGGGCCATCAATACCGCATGGATATTCGCTGGACGGATGCGTCAGATAACCCTTTCGAAACGGCGTATCAGTCCACACCGGATGGCGTCGTGTACCCGTTTGAAGGTTCCCCGGCTGTCGATGCGGTCTGTACGACACGGGTTGACGAGCGCACACTGGATTCGGTGTCATACAAGGGTGATGTTGAGATTGCGCACGCGCGGCGGGTGTTGTCGGAGGATGGGCAGAGCATGGCGGTCACGCAGTCCGGCATCACCCCAGAAGGCAAGACCTTCCATAACGTATCCGTCTATAAAAAGCAGTAAGCGCTATTTGCCCCAGCCGCCACCGCCGGGAGTCTCGATGATGACCTGATCGCCGGGGCCGACCTGCGTGGTAAATTTGCCGCTGATCACCTGCGACTCGCCGTTCTGGATCAGCCGGTTTTCGCCGCGTTCCCCATCCTCGCCGCCGCGCAGACCATAGGGCGCATAAATGCGGCGTTCGCTGTTAAGCGTAATCGTCGCCGGGGCCAGAAATTCGTACACCCGCCGGATTCCATCGCCACCCCGTGCCTTGCCGGGCCCGCCCGAATCATCCCGCAGGCGATACTCCAGCACGCGCACTGGCAGGCTGTGTTCGATAGCCTCAACCGGCGTATTGAGCGTATTCGTCATGTGGCTGTGCCGCCCGCTGACCCCATGCCCTAACGGACCACCGCCATGCCCACCACCGATGGTTTCGTAATAGACAAATTGATGCCCATCGAGCACGCCGCCGAACGTGAAGTTGTTCATCGTGCCCTGGCTGGCCGCCGGAATCCGATTCGGCAAAGCCTGCGCCAGCGCCCCCAGCACCGCGTCGGTCACACGCTGGCCCGTTTCGGTGTTCCCCACCGCCACCGCCGCCGGAAAATCCGGGTTGAGCAGGCTGTGCGGCGGCACCATCACTTCAACGGGTAAAAAGCAGCCATGATTCACGGGTACGTCATCTTCAGCCAGCAGGCGGATGCAGTACCAGGTGGCACTACGGGCAATGGCCGACACCGCGTTGAGATTACCGGCGACCTGCGGCGCGGTCCCGGCAAAATCGACGATCATCTGTGCCCCGTTCACCGTGATCGACACAATAATCGGGATGCGAAACTCGCGCTGGCCGTCGCCTTCGAGCGCGTCCTCGAAGGTATACACCCCATCCGGTATCGACTCGATGACAGATTCCGTCATGCGGCGCGAGTAATCCTGCAAGGCATCGGCGTGTTCGCGCACCACCTCGACACCATGCTCCACCATCAGGTCGCGCAGCCGGTTTTCGCCCACGCGATGTGCTGCGAGCTGTGCTTCCAGGTCGCCGGTGCGTTCTTCCGGGGCGCGACTGTTGGCCGTGATCAGCGCCAGCGCCGCCTCGTTGATCCAGCCGCTGTAAATCAGCTTGATCGGCGGGATAATCAACCCTTCCTGATACAGCTCGGTGCTGAGTGGCAGCGACCCCGGTGACATGCCACCGACATCCGCGTGATGGGCGCGGCTGGCGACGAAATACGCGATCCGCCCCCCGGCAAACACCGGCGACACCATCGTAATATCGGGCAGATGCGTGCCACCACCATACGGGTCATTGAGCACGACGACATCGCCCTGCTGAAACGACTCAAAGGCTCTGATCGCCGTCTCGACCGAGGCGGGCATACTGCCCAAATGCACCGGGATGTGCGCCGCCTGGGCCACCATGCGCCCCTCCGCATCGAACACGGCGCAGCTAAAATCGAGCCGCTCCTTAATGTTGGGGCTGAAGCTGGCCCGCTTGAGCGTCTCGCCCATTTCTTCCGCCACCGAGGCGAACAGATTCTTGAACACTTCGAGGGAAATTGCGTCTACAGGCATAGGGTTTCTTCAACTTTGAACAGGCTGTTTATGCTACGGGATACTTCATAAAACTTTGCGCCTTGCGCTTTGGTGTTAGTGGATTAAGTATACGGCTCCTGCGCCAACTTACCCAGCAGCGGTGCGAAGTGCTTCAGATTGCGGGTGTACAGCGGCAGTTGCAGCCGGTGGCTCGGCGCGGCGATGAGGCAGTCGTAACCATCAATCTTATGGCTAAGCCAGTGTTCGGACAACCGGTCAGTGGCCCACATCATATCAGTCAAAGTGTATTCAATCGTCTCAAATCGATCCAGCAAATTTAGAGCAGCTTGTAACTGCACTTTGTTCTCGACGCCTTCAATAATCTCGAAATAAACACCACGTGTAACCCCTAACTGCCCTATTGATACCAGCCATCTCTCGGCGGGTTCGTAACCCCGCAGCAGATCAACAACGACGTTGGTATCAACTAATCCTGCTGCCATTGATGGCGTTCCCGGCGTTTGCGTTTTTGAGCTTCAACCCATGCGGTGCTGTCTTCAATATCCAGGTTCTTCCAGCCGCCTGTCAGGCCACGAGCAACAATCTCAGCCCCAGACAGCGGCTCCTGACGTGCAGGACCCACGGGTTCCGCACCCGATTCTACTTCGATCACGACCTCTGCTTTACCCACGGGGAAATCACTTGGTAGTTTGATCGTCACTTCCCGATCTTCGGTTACGTCTATTTGCACGCGCAGCGTTACCATCGTTCAAACTCCGTTTGCATTACGTACCAATTGTATCATTTATTGATCAGTCACCGGCAGCGAGAAGGCATTCGACTGAAATCCTTTGCGGCTTCGCGCCTTTGCGTTTTGGTTTTTTCTTATCCTGATTTTACCGCTTTTTCTTCCCACCCCGCAGCAGTCGCAGCAGCAGCAGCGCACCAAGGATAACCGTCACCCACCGTAAATCACGTTTTAGCGGCGGCGGTGCGGGAACGTTGCCCGGTTCCAGCATGAAGATCAATGCCCGGTCGCGCTTGGCCACAAAATCCTCGCGTGTAGGCTGCATCCCCCAGTAGCGCAGCTGCGTATCAAACATCGGGCTTTGCTGCATCACCGGCCACAACCGGCGGAATTCATCTTCGCTGGTCACACGGCGAACGGTGCCGGTCACAACGCCATCGCGCATGGTTTCGACCGTCACCAGCGGGTCCGCCTGGATATTCTTCACCCACTGCGCCTGTTTGCCCCAACCGCTGACAAAATAGATGGTGCGACCGGCTTTGAAGTGCTCGATCATCACATAACGTGGCAGGCCGCTTTTGCGCCCGGTCGTCGCCAGCACCAGCATCTGCCGGGGCAGCAGCCAACCCAGCCCCATTCGCCACAGCACCAGCGGCGCACGAAACAGCCAGCGCCGCCAGCCACCTGCCGGATACCAATCCGCCAGCAGACCGCGTCCGGCATTCGTTGTCGCAGACATGACAAAATCCTTCGTAACTATTCGGTACGTTCCAGCACGAGATTGCGGTAGGCGTCCACCCATGCTGCCCAGCCGGGGGCGACCCAGGTCGTGCTGTCCAACTGGAAGATGATGGCCGGGCCGGTCAAGTGGGAGCCGGGCACCAGCGACTCACGGTCGTACAAATCGAGGCCATTTTTCTGATGGACCGCCACCGCCGCCTGCGCCACGACAGATTCCGGCTCCTCGATTGGTTTCTCGACCGAACCGACGGCCTGCAAGCGCACATTCACCACCTCGATGGCACGTTCGCGCAGTGCATGCCCATAACGATTCTCATGGGCCGCATGAAAAGCCCCTGCCAAATCTTCCCCGTAGGGTACATTCAGCTCGAACGACTGCCCGGCGTAGCGCATATCCAGCGATGGCGCAAAGGTCATCGACGCCGGAACAATCCCTTCAGCGCGCAGGTCCGCCCGCGCCTGCTTAATCATGGCCTTGACAGTGGATTTCAGGCCATTGAGGGCATCATCGTGCAACGGTTGCAGCACCGTCTGGCTGTAATCGCGCAGCACATCGGCGACCAGCAGCCCATAGGCGCACAGCACCCCCGGATAACGCGGGATGAGGACTCGCGGCATTTCCAGCCGATCCGCCACCGCACAGGCATGCAGCGGTCCCGCCCCGCCAAACGCCATCAACGTAAACTGACGCGGATCATACCCCCGCGCAATCGAAACCCGCCGCACCGCCCGGTCAATATTGACGTTGGCGACATTCAGCACACCCTGCGCAGTTTCTTCAACCGAGCGCTGCATCTGCCCGGCGAGTTTTTTCATCGCCACGCGTGCGCTATCCAGATCAAGTGACATGCCGCCACCGAGAAAGTGATCGGGGTCCAACCTGCCCAGCAGCGCATTGGCATCGCTCACCGTAATCTGATCGCCACCTCGCCCATATACAATCGGCCCAGGGTCTGCCCCGGCGCTTTCCGGCCCGACCCGCAGCGCCCCGCCCGCATCCAGCCGCGCAATCGAACCGCCACCCGCGCCAATCGTCTCAATATCAATGACGCGCATCCGCAGCGGCAGACCATCAATCTCTGCATCGGAGCGACGCGCCGGTGTGCCGGGGCACAACGCCACATCGGTGGATGTGCCGCCCATGTCCAGCGTGATAATGCGATCAAACCCGGCCATGTGTGCCACATGAAACGCGCCGATCACACCCGCCGCCGGGCCGCTGAGCGCCGTTTGAATCGCTTGTTCCCGTGCGGTTGCCGCGCTGACCACACCCCCGTCCGATTTCATCACCAGCAAGCGGGATTCGGCTGGCAGCGACTGCTCCAACTGGTTGAGATAGCGGCTCATGACCGGGCGCACATAGGCATCCAGCGCCACCGTACTGGCCCGTTCATACTCGCGGAACTGTGGCAGCACCTCGCTCGACAGCGAAATCTGCCAGGCTTGCAGCAGCCCACGCTCGAGAATACGATCACGCACCGCCCATTCATGCACCGGGTTGACATAGCTGTACAGAAAACACACAGCGACCGATTCGATACGTTCCAGCGCGATCTGATCCAGCACCGCGTCCAGCACATCCAGGTCAAGCGGCACCAGTTCATGGCCATGATGGTCGAGCCGTTCCGGGACTTCGTAGCACCATTTTTGCGGAATCAGCGGCGGCGGAAGCTGCGGCTGCAAGGCATAAAGCACCGGTCGGTTCTGGCGGCCAATTGCCAGCACATCGCGGAAGCCGTGCGTGGTAATCAGGGCCGTACGAGCGCCCTTGCGTTCGAGGATGGCGTTCGTTGCCACGGTCGAGCCATGCGACACGCGTGCCCCGGCAACCGCCCCAACGGCGGTCAGGCCATTGAGCATGGCTTCGGCAGGGTTGTGCGGCGTGCTGAGCAACTTGTGAATGTTGAGCTGACCGTCCACACTGACGACGAGGTCCGTGAAGGTACCGCCAATATCTACGCCAACGAGCATGAACGACCTTTCAGCTTGCATTCAGAATTGACCAAGTATAGCTAATCTGAGACATCCGTGCAGACGAAAATAGTCCAGCAGGGGCAGCGGAGGTGCTTACCAAATTGACCAATTGTAATAATAATCTCAACACTTCAACATTCTAAAATCAACCATACTGAATGCAACAGTCAACTTATAGCGGGAGGACACATGCCTGTCGAACTGAGCTGGCTCATCCCAGAACGGGTGCTGCATGAACGATTTTATGGTGACGTGACGATCGAAGATATTCAGGAACTCGCATCGACCTTGCCGCCGTTTATGGAGGAAGGTGTGCCCCTCATCCATACCATCATTGATGCAACCAACGTCACATCGCACCCCAGCATCAAGGACATTCACGAACATTCATCGCTGCGCACGTATCCCAATGAAGGCTGGCGGGTGATGGTGGGTGCAAACGCGGTTGCCCGCTTTATCGGGTCGATCATTCTGCAAGTGATGGGCCAGCGGTACCGGATGTATGACACACTGGATGAAGCGCTGCATTTCATTGCTGATCAGGACAAATCCGTTGATGTGTCCGCCTATTTCGAAGACACCGGTTCCTGATATCACTCGCCAACCCTGTATCCATTTTGTACAATTGTTCACAATCTAAACAGGATACAGGGAATTGATCATGAACAAGACCTTTATGCTGGTCGCTGCCGGGTTGGGTGCGCTGGGTGTCGGGCTGGGGGCTTTTGGCGCACATGGGCTGGCCGCCGTACTGGAAGCGAATGGACGGGCCGACACCTTCGAGACAGCCACCCGCTACCTGATGTATCATGCGCTGGCGCTGCTCATCCTGACGGGGTTAGAGACAAAGCTGCCGGTGCAGTGGCTGCGTCGTGCCGGCTATTTGTTCATCGCCGGGGTGATCATCTTCTCCGGCAGCCTGTATATTCTCGCGATCTTCAATGTGCGTTTTATGGGGGCTGTCGCGCCAATCGGTGGGACGGCACTCATCGTCGGGTGGATTTGCCTCGGAATCGCCGCCTGGCAAAAACGCTAGATCAGGCAGACGAGTCCAGATACACCAGCATCTGTTCGCGCGCAAATGTGTACATGTGCCGTTCTACCTGTTGTACAGCATCGGGCGGCACATTGTCCCACAGATCCGCCTGCATTTTGGATGGAGAATCCAGCACGGCGCGGAATTCTTCCGGCGTTCTGCGGGCGCGCGCACCCAGAATCGACAGCGTCTGGCTCTCATTGACCAGCTGCTGCGCCACCAGGTCACGCCACGCACATAAATCCGGGTCGGGAATAAACGGCAGCCAATGGTCGGGCCGGGCCGCAAACAGCGCGTCTGCCTGCCAGCCTTCGAGATGCCCGTAATCCCGTTCGTCCAGGTACGCCAGCAGCACATTCAGCATAAAAAAACGATATCCCCGATCAATCCCCCACTCGCGTTCGAAGAATAACGGGAGCAATATTTCGGTGGTCCACAATTCATCCATCGACAGATGCGCCACATAACCCGCAATAAATGCCTGTTGTACCTCGTTGGTCGCCATGATGGGGTAACGTGACAGCATCACCTGCCACGGGTGTTCGATCATGGGCTGGTCGTACTGATAGAAATGCGTTTCGGCCCGCGGCAGCCCGGAACTTACGCGTGCGTCCGCCGCAATATTGCCTAATAAAAACGCGCTCCGCTCCACTTGCAGCAGATGGCGTGTACCCGGCGGTACATCAGGATCTTTCAGCAGCTGTTGCGCTACTCTGAGATGGTTGAATGGTGTTGGCATAGTGGCATTTTAACCCCACAACCAGCCTGTGACGAGAGCCAATCTGCGTAAACTCGCCCGCCAGCCTAACAGATTATATCTGACGCGGAAAATGGTTATGAACGGTACTTGTCAAATTAGTTTAACTGATGTTAAAATAGAAACATCATGATCGGAAATCTAATTTCATGCCGGTTATGTTGTGAGGAAAGTAACCATGAATGCGTATATCAAAAGCCAGAATCAAACTGAGGAGACTGACCACCCTGAACAGACGCTGCCGCACTGGCTGACTCAAAGCTGGCTGGAACCGCGACTGGTGGTCGTCACAGGTGTTGCCATTGTCCTGAGTGTTATCAGCGCGCGCTTGCATGCACCGGATTGGCTTGTGCTGCTGATGAATATCACCTCCTATGTGGCGGGTGGTTTGTTCGGTGCGAAAACTGCGCTCGAAAGCCTGCGCGAACGGCGCATTGATGTCGACATGCTGATGGTGCTGGCGGCATTGGGCGCTGCACTCATCGGCCAGTGGCACGAAGGCGCCATCCTGCTGTTTCTGTTCTCGCTGAGCAATGTGCTTCAGGAGTACGCCATCGGGCGCAGCCGGCAGGCGATCAAAAGCCTGATGAAGCTATACCCGGAGGAAGCGCGAGTCCGGCGCGGCAGCACTATCGAAGTGATCCCCGCCACGCAGATACAGATCGGCGAAGTTGTGCTGATCGAACCCGGCGAACGGATCCCCGTGGATGGCACGGTGCGGCAGGGCCGGTCGGCAATTGACGAATCCAGCATTACCGGCGAATCGATGCCCGTTGAGAAAATACCGGGCGATCATGTCTTTGCAGGCACGCTCAACCAGCAGGGCGTGCTGGATGTCGAAGCGACACAGGCGGCGTCCAACACTACGCTGGCCCGCATCATCAAGCTGGTGGAAGATGCGCAGGACACGAAAGCACCGACCGAGCGTTTTCTGGAGCGCTTCGAACAGGTCTATGCCACGTTCATTATCGGCGCGGTGCTGCTGTTCATTCTGGTACCGCCGCTGCTGGGCATGGTGGATAATTTCGAGGCACATTTTTATCTGGCAATGGTGCTCATGACTGTTGCATCACCCTGCGCACTGGTCATCAGTACCCCAGCCGCGTTTATCTCCGCGATCGCCGCCGCCGCGCGGGCCGGTGTGTTGTTCAAGGGCGGTGCCTATATCGAGCAGATGGCCGCCATCAAAGCGATTACCTTCGACAAGACAGGCACCCTGACCGAAGGCAAACCGGAAGTCACCGACGTGATTTCCTGCTGTGAGCTGGGCGAAAATGAACTGCTCACGGTTGCGGCAACGGTCGAGGTTCGGTCGGAGCATCCACTGGCAAAGGCCGTCGTCCACGAAGCAGAGCATCGCGGTCTGGTCGTCGGCGAGGTGCAGGATTTCGAAGCGGTTACCGGGATGGGCGTCGTCTCCAAAGTCGATGGCCGGGTGGTCCGGTTGGGCAGCATCAAGTACCTGCAAGAACGCAACCCCATGCCCCCCCAGTTAAATGAGGCCTTTGGCAAGCTGGAAGCGCAGGGCAAAACCGTGATCGGCGTGGTGCGCGAGGGTCAGTGTGATGACTGCGGCGCGTGCGATTATGGACGCCGCGACTGCGACTGGATGGGTATCATCGCCATGGCCGATCAACTGCGGCCGGAAGCCAAAAGCGTTATCGCCGGGCTGAAGCAAGCCGGAATCGAGCAGGTCGCCATGCTCACCGGGGATAACCCGCGTGTGGCCCACACCATCGCTCACGAACTGGGCATCGACCGCGTGTACGCCGGGCTGCTGCCCGAAGACAAAGTCCGCATCCTCAAGCAGATTCAGGATGAGACGGGCCCGGTGGCGATGGTTGGCGATGGCGTCAACGATGCCCCCGCGCTGGCAACCGCCGCGGTCGGCGTGGCGATGGGCGCTGCCGGTACCGATGTCGCCCTTGAAACGGCTGACGTCGTGCTGATGGGCGACAAGCTCGAATTGATCGCGTACGCCATCAAACTGAGCAAGAAGGCCCGCCGCGTCGTTTGGCAGAACATCATCTTCTCGATTGCGGTGATTATTATGCTGATCGCCGGGGCGCTGTTTGTCAGCCTGCCGCTGCCACTGGGCGTGCTGGGGCACGAAGGCAGCACGGTGATCGTCGTCCTCAATGGTCTGATCGCCCTGCTGCTGTGGCCGGAACTGATCCGCCGCCGCACCGGGCGCATCCATATCTAGAGCATATTTTGAAAGGGCACATGCACATCGTAGCATTCATCAAGCAAAACATAGTAGTTTTTACAACTACTATGTTTATTATGCTGCTTCTGATGGTTTGCCCAACAATATCGGCACAGCCTACGCCATGTCCTGGTATACCGACTGGAATCTCAAACGTCTCAAATATTAGTTGGGATCAAGATTCAGGGCATGTGATAGTAGGCATCGACCAGCACAATGAGAATAGGTTTCTTCAATTATGGCTCCAATGGGAAATAGAGACCGAAACAATCAAATTGGCGCACTTACCTAACACAATCATGGCTCTCCAAATCGTTGATACCTTTGGACTTCATCAAGAATTCTTGAGTAATGAAATTTTCATTTCGCTGTCACCATCTGGGGAAAACGCAATTTATTTCACTTCTGGAGAAATATACAAAATCGACACCCGTACTATGGAACGAACCGTTCTGGGTGAATTTCCAATACACACAATAATTGAGACGATCTGGTTATCCGACGAAAACATCTTGATAGTTCATGCCCCTCCTGAAGGCATTGGATACGGAATCATTCAATTATGTCTACAAGAGGATTGTCGAAACAATATAAGCGAGAATATCGGTTCAGTCATTGGCAGACCAAGTGTCAGTTCTGACGCGCAAAAACTAGCAGTTTATGACATCGCCACAAACAATCTGCTTGTCTATAGCTTGTTGAATAATTCAGTTCTCAAAAGAATTGCGCTTAACGGTTCACTTCTTGGAGATTTGCCACCATATTGGTCTACAAATAATGGGTCTGTGTATGTTATGGGGCTTAATGAAGATGTCGATATGAAGGTATTTCAGATAAATCTGGTAACTGGAGAATTCATTCAGACCATTTCATTAGGCAGTGAGCTCGCTCAAATAACACCTGCAAATTGGCTTTTTTCTGAAACAAAACAATATATTGTGCTTTCTTCACAATTTGATGATAGAAAACTCCACCTTCAATGTTTTTAATCTCCGTAGTTTTCTTAGCGAACCCGTAACCTGAAACATCCTGTTCGCCCTTCTATCACGGTCTGAAAACGCATCTCCAATGGGTGTTTTCGAAGCGTAACTTTCATTGATTGGCTCGCTGTTGGACATAAATTGCTTGCGATGTCGTATAAAAACCAGTGCACTACAATAACTGGACAAGAGGGGCAGCCTGCATTGACTGCCCCTGCCATTGATCTGCACCCAAACCCCTCATTTCTGCGTAATGATAAACAGACCCATATACCGGTATAATCCCGCTTTCGTAACCCTGCAAAGCACGTTATGATGTGGCTGCATTTGCCGGGAAAGCAGAGGTGTAATGGACAATCGCAATCAATTCATCGGCCTGGGGTTAGGTCTGGGGCTGGTGATCGGGTTGTTTATCGGGTTGGCGATGGATCAGATCGCACTCGGTATCCCGATTGGCGTCGCATTAGGCGCAGCGCTGGGCATCGCCCTTGCCCAGACCATCGACCGCATGGGCTGACCCCTAATGATTGGCGTATTGCTCGACGGCCTGTGCTTATAAACTGGTAGTCGAGTGGAAAGGTAAGCAATCATGGGTGACAAGTCAGCAACCTGGATGGGTGTCGGTGTGGCGCTCGGTGTGGTTATTGGTATCGTAACGGACAATATCGCTGTTGGGGTTGCAGTCGGCATCGCGATTGGCGCCGGCATGAGTATGTCCCAAAATAAGCAATCCGATAACCAGCCGCACGACGACAACTGACCAGAAAAACTGAAGCATAAAGGGCGTGAAATGCGCCCTTTTTTAATTGCCCCGGTCATATCGACAGAAACGTCTTGTTTCAGTAAACTCTGTTTGCAGACAGGCCCGATACGTGTCAGGAGTGATTCACCATGAGAACCCTCATTTTCGGATGGCTGCTGATCGTTCTGCTGGCTGCCTGCGAATCCAATCGGGAAGTATCCACGCTGCAAGGTAATCCACGCCCGCTGCTGGACAGAACCTTGCAGATCGTCACCGGACAGACCTTATATGTCCCGGCTTACTCCGAAGTTTTCTACGGCACGCGCGACCGCACGTATCCCCTCGGCATCACCCTCACGATTCACAACACTGATCAGGAAAATACCATCATCATCCAGACCGTGCGTTACTACGACACGGACGGCGTATTGATCCGTGACTATGTCGAGCAGCCGGTTGAGGTGGGTCCGCTGGCAACCATCGGCTTTATCGTACCCGACGATGACAAGCGCGGCGGTTTTGGCGCCAATTTCATTGTGGAATGGGTGGGCGAACAGCCAGTATCGGAACCCATCGTCGAAGCGGTTATGGTCAGCGCGCGCGACACCCAGGGCATTTCCATCGTCAGCCCCGGGCGCATTCTGTCGCAGATTTCAGCGGATGCCGAAGCCGCTACGGACTAGCGGGTTCCGTAAACAAGCGCCTTATCAGGGCGTGTGTATCTTTAGGCGTCAGAAACAGGATTTGATCGCCCGCTTCAATCGTGGTGCTGCCCTGTGGCACAATCACCTCAGACTGGCGATTAATCAGGACAATCAACGTCCCTTTGGGTAACTGGAGGTCAATAATCTGCATGCCATTGGCCGCGCTTGCTGCCGTCGTGCGGATCTCCAGCAGAAAATCGTTGATGCGACTGCCTTTCCGAATGCCCGCGATCAACGAGGTGTCCGGTTCGCCACTCTCGTACAGGCCCAGCCAGCGCGCGACCGGTACAATGGTGGTCCCTTGCAGCAGCACAGACACCAGCACAACAAAAAAGACCAGGTCAAAAATGGGTAGTGGCAGGCTGATGCCCGCGATCTGAGTGAAAGTCGCCAGGATAATTGGCGCCGCACCCCGCAGCCCCACCCACGAAATAAACACCATTTCGCGAAAGCGCACCCGCAGCGGCGTCAGGGCGATAAACACACTCAGCGGACGCGCGACAAAAATCAGGAATATGGCGACCAGCAATCCCACCCCGGCCACATCCACAAGGCGCGATGGAAACACCTGCAAGCCGAGGAGGATGAACATGGCAATCTGCATCAACCACGCCAGGCCATCATGAAAATCGAGCAGGCTGTTTTTGTGGATGACATTGCCCCGACCAACAATCAGCCCGGTTAAGTAGATCGCCAGGAAGCCATTCCCCCCCAGCGTGCTGGTCAGCCCATAACACAGCAGCACAAAGCTAATCGTGAGCACAGGGTAGAGGCCATCATATTCCAGCCGCAGTCGATTGATGGCCGACAGCATGAGGAAGCCCACCGCCACGCCCATAATCGCGCCGATGCTCATCTGCACAACAAACATGACGATCAGGTCGCTGGGCTGCGCATTGGGCAGGGTGATCAATTGAATCATACCGAGAGTCAGGAACACGGCCATGGGGTCGTTGCTGCCGGATTCCAGTTCGAGCACGGGCTGGAGCTTGCCCTTCAGGTTGACATTCTTGCCGCGCAGCACCGAAAAAACGGCTGCCGCATCGGTCGAGGCCATCGTTGCACCCAGCAGGATGCCGCCCTCCCACGAAAACCCCAGAACGGTGTGGGCCAGCCAGGCCACTGCCACCGCCGTCAGGCCCACCCCAACGGTCGACAGCAGCAGCCCCTCCTTCAGCGCAGACTGCACACTCTGCCACCGCGTATCCAGCCCGCCGGAAAACAGAATGAAGACCAGCGCCACCACCCCGACCGACTGAGTTAGCTGAGGATTATCGAATTCGACCCCGCCAAACCCTTCAGAGCCAACGCCAATGCCGATCAGAATAAACAGCAGCAGTGCCGGAATCCCGAAGCGCGTCGCCAGTTTGCTGGCAAAAATGCTGAGTAACAACAGCGCCGAAACAACAATGAAAATCACGTGGAGCGGATCATTCAAGCAGCAGAACCCTCAGCATGGATCTCGTTCGTCAGATTACGGACGAGTATACCAACTCACTGCTCAATTGTAATTTCCTGCTTCAGGTTACTGGTGTGCCGGTTGGTAGCCCTGCCTGGTCAGCGTGTCTTCAATGTCTTCCCAGGTGGCGGGCGCAGACCATTGCACCGCAAAAATCTTGGTGCTGTGGTCGCCATACACATTGTCGACGCCATCCACCCCGCTGATATGCTCACAAATGAGTTTGACTTCGTTTTCGTCCTTGACCGTAAAAATATGGAATGCTTTGCTCTGCATGGTTTATCTCCCTAGAATCCAGAAACCCGGCCCCACGTGATGGCAAGCCGGGTTTTTTGGTGCGAATTCAGTGTCTATTCAACAGACATCACTTCGTTAGCGATCAAGGCTGTCCAGTCCTGATAATCGGACAGCAGGTTTTCGTCCAGTGTCAGGCCGGTTTCCGTTACAATCGTCGGCGCATCAACCGGCTGGACCACACCCGTGACCTGCACCTGATTGTTCTCGACAGTCGCAGGGTCAAAGTCCGGGGCAATCACCAGGACACGCCCGCCCACACCCACGAGCTGGTCGCGGAAAAGGACAAATGCACTGTCTCCAACGGTGTCACCAATATGACCTTCCAGCGTCACTGTCTGACCATAAAAGCTCTCTGGCTGCTGATCAACGTTCGCCAGGGTGTCGACGTTATCCATGTTGGCAATTTCACTGGCGACCAGGACGGTAAAGTTTTGATAGTCCGTAAACGTGCCTTCATCCAGCGCATAACCAACGGTGCCTTCAAGGGACGCACGATCATATTCATAGACCGTACCGGTCACACGCAGCATGGTTTCTTCTACTGGTGTGAAGTCAAACGCACCATCGGACGCGGCAAGGACAAGCAGCCCTTCCTGACCAATATCGATGAAATCTTCATCCCACAGGGTAAAGGCATTCGGCCCGACCATTTCACCAAAGCCACCTTCAATCGTCACTTCCTGACCATAAAACGCAGGCGGATTATCGACGATGTCATCGACGGCGTTCGGCTCTGGCAGGGTGAACGGCGCGACCGGCTGCACACCCGTATAAGCCGGATAGCCAAGCTGGGTATACAGATCATCCGAGTCCATATATTCGCGAATACCGGTGATCTGACCATCTTCCACGTGATAGATGCCCACTGTCGGGACACTCACGAGCTGGTTGGTAGCCGGCAGGGTCGCATAGGAACCGGTGTTACGACCCACAAAGGTATATTCCACCACCACGACGTCTTCAGTCACGATATAGCGAAGCGGGGTCAACTGCTGCTCGGTAAACGAATCACCGTACATAAACGTTGGCGATTGGGTCAGCATGTCGCGGCCTTCGATGGCCTGGATGGATTGTTCATCAAAGTAACTCACGTCCTCAGCCAGCAGGTTGGAGTCCATGGTTTCAAAATAGGACTGCACCACTTGCAGACTTTCGGCATCCTGATTACCGACAATAATGGGGTCTGTGGTATTGGTTTGTGCTTCCTGTGCCAAAACTGCGCCGCTCATCGAAAAGACGAGGAACAGTGCCAGCATGATTGTGCTTAACAAGCGCATTCAATGCACCTCCTGTGTAAAATTCAGTAATTAAGGCTGACTGTTGATGTGCCAGCCCTTCAACGTCACTTATTGTAATAAACCTGCTTGCGGCTGTTCACCCACAGGCCGAGGGTTTTTTCATGGGCCACATGACCTATGCATAAATAGCGCAGGTGAAGACCAGTTACTATTCGTGCGAGACCGGGCTTGATGCTACAATAGCAGGCAAAGAACGCGCACACTAAAGGGAGCAGAACGATGCCGGATTGGGATTCGTTCGAGGCTTTTCTGGCTGAAGTCGAACTGGAAGATGACGCCAAGCAGCGACAGGATCTGGTCAATGTACTGCTGCGGCAGGACATTCAATGGCCGTGGATTAATGGTAATCAGGTCACTTTCATTTATTCCAAAAGCGGAACCCAGAGCGCAGCGCTCAACCTGGATACGATTAAGGATGATCCGCCATTTGTGCCGCTGACCAATCTGGAAGGCACAACGCTCTGGCATGTCACCCGGCAGTTCGAGACGGATGATCTGCTGGATTACCTGCTGGCGATTGATGATCCGATGACACCGCTGGCCCAGGAAAAAAATCTGGTCGAGCGGGTGAGCAAGCACTGGCAGACAGACCCGCTCAACGATCTCCAACTGAAAACCGCGCAGTTGAATGTGTCGGTGCTGCAAATGCCGAAAGCGCGCCCCTTCCCGGATTGGTCTGCAATGCCGGCAGTACCGCGCGGCACGGTTCACGAACACAGCATCGACAGCAGCCACCTCGAATTTGAAGATCGCAAAGTCTGGATCTACACACCACCGGGTTATGATTCCAATCGGGAATATCCATTACTGCTGCTGATGGATGCCGTGTGGGCCAACGGGCCCCTGCAAGTGCCGTACATCGCTGACGCGCTCATCAAGCACCGTCGGATGCAGCCAATCCTTATTGCCATGATGCAAAGCCCTACCCAGGACCAGCGCCCGGCGGAGTTGATCAGCAATGACCAGCACGCCCTGTTTGTCCTGACCGAGCTGCTGCCGTTTGTGCGGAATCATTACCGCGTCAATTTGCTTGAAGTTGGTGTCGGCGGCATAGGTATCGGCGCGGTCGCTGCCGCCCATGCTGTGCTGAGCAACGCGGCTGCCTTCTCCCGGCTGATCATGATCTCGCCGCCACTGCGGGGCCAGGGCAAAGGCGCAGGGGAAGCCACCCTCGACCATTATCAGACCCGGTTCCAGACCGCATCCCTGCTGCCCCGGCGCATCTTCCAGTCGGTGGGCCGCTACGAAATTCCAGGCCGCTTTCTGAGACCAGCGCGGCAGTTATCCGAAGTGCTGTACCGGCGCAGTATGACCGCCTATCGCTATGTCGAGATTGGCAGCGGGCATGGCCTCGTCGGATTCAAGAGCGTATTGCCGGAAGCACTGGCGTGGACATTCCCCGGAGAGGTAAAACCAACGTGAGTTTTGCGTTCGACCATGCCATCATCGCTGTCGGGGCACTTGAACCGGCCATCGAGCATTTCAGGGCGCTCGGTTTCAGCGCATTTTACGGCGGCCAACATGCCGATGGAAAAACGCACAACGGCCTCGTTGTCTTTGAGGACGGGGGCTATCTGGAACTGCTGGCCCCGGTCGATGTCGACTTTATGGCGTCGCTCGATACGGTTGATCTGTCGAGCTTCCTCGATTTTGTCGCCAAGGGCGATGGCTGGGCCGGTTATGCCCTGCAAGTGGAAGATATCGATGCGGCAGCACAGGCCATGCGTGACCGCCAGCTGTCCGTCACCGGGCCAACCGCGAATGGCCGCACCCGCCCGGATGGCACCGAACTCGCCTGGCGCACCATCGCTATCGACAACACGCGCACGCCCTTTTTCATCACGGATGAGACGCCGCGTGTCTTGCGCGTGCCGGATGACGCGGACAAAGTGACCCATGCTAACGGCGTCACTGGCGTCGATTCCATGATTGTAGCGGTGCAGAATCTGGGAAAAAGCAGCGATTATTACCGCGCTATGCTCGGCGTCGAACCGCGCAACGGTCCGCCGATAGCCGACGCAGGCACAGCCAGTTTCACGCTGGCAGGGTTCACGCTGACCCTGGCGGCGCCATCAGTGCAAGACAGCCCACTGTATGATTACCTGAAGCAGCGCGGTGAAGTCCCGTATGAAATCCACCTGCGCACCAACCAGCTGCAACCAGCCGGTTTGCTGGATGTCGAACGGACTCATGAGGCGCGCATCGTCCTGGTTTAGCCAGTAAACGCCAGTTCAACGATCAACGGCAGGTGGTCAGAGCCACCGGACTGCGGCCAGGTTTCGGCACGGGCGGCCTGCCAGCGCGAATCGTAAAACACGAAGTCGATGCGACGATGCGGCGGTACCATGCCCAGCAGATCACGACTGGCCGGTGGCTGTTCCAGATCAACCCAAACCGGGTTGGTAAAACCCATCCCCCAGCCTGCTTCATAAAACGCATCATGATAGCCTGCCGTGATCGCGGCATAATCGTCCGATTGTTCGTTGAGGTTGAAATCGCCCAGCAAAATACGGGCCGCGCTCACGTTGTCGGCTTCATCAAGCAACTGCCACACCTGCCTGCGCCGCACCATCACATCCGGCGAGCGCCAGCTTTCGGTCACGGGCTGGGCGTGGAAATTGAACAGCGTCACCGGCACACCCTCATAATCCACCTGGGTCCGCTGCAATCGCAGGCGATCCGTCTCGGTGGGATACGCGTAATCATCGGTGATGGGATATTTGCTGAGCAGTCCATAACCCAAAAACATACTTTCGTGCGGGTGCAGCGCCATGTACGGATACAGCTCCGCCAGCCCCGTTTCGATCTGGGTGGCGGCCTGCTGGCTGACTTCCTGCAACGCGATGATGTCGGCATCCACCGCGCGCATGGTGTCGATCAGCGGTTCAATGAGGGTGGTACGAGCGCCGATATTGTACGTCGCCAGAACCAGACGCGGCGCATCCACCGGGGGGTCAGCGTTGGGCAGAAACAGCGGCCCGTAATCCGCCCCGAACAGCCACACCGCCGGGACCAGTAGCAGCGCCAGCCGTACCCGCCGCCCCAGCAGGCACAACGGCAGCAATACGAGCGATGGCATCAAAATCAATGGCAGAAAACGGTTGACCAGCGCGACAGGCGTTGGCTCACCCACACGCCAGCGAATGAGTAAAAACAGGATGAGCGCCACGGCGTAGATCAAGACCAGCGCAAAGAACAGACGTCGAAACATCGTCAGGACTCTCCATTTCCTCACATGGTAACACGGGCACATCGGCTACAATAGAGGCATGACCAACCAACAGGATACGCGCATGAAGGTTTTACGCTATTGGGTTTGCATCGTGCTGGCGTCGCTCCTGATCAGCCCGGTGCTGGCCGAGATCGAAAATGACACCGCAAGCGAGCTGGCCGCGGCGGTCATTCCACCACGAGATCGCATCGATCTGGCCGGGCGATTGCTGGGTGTGACGGAGATCGCGCCACCACCCGCTGCCCCGCCCCAGTGGCAGGTCGGCGATGTGAAAACATTCTGGGTCACCAACGAATACGAGGACCAATTGTTCCAGGTTGAGGCCAGCCTGCGCGCTATCGGTGAGCATATTTACCTGTGGGTCGAGGCGGGTGTAGATGTCGATACGGCCACGCTGGACGAACTGGCCCAGCTCTTTGACGACGACATTTACGAACCCATGCACCACTTGTGGGGCAGCGAAAATTCACCGGGCATTGATGGCGACCCCCGCGTTTATGGCCTGTTCGCCTATGGGCAGGGGCCGGGTGTCGCGGCTTACTTCGCCAGCGAACACATTTACCCGGTTGAAGCGGTTTCCACCAGCAACGAGCATGAGATGTTCTCCTTCAACCTGGACACGCTTGGCACAGACTTCCCGGCGGAACCGGTTGCCGGGGTGGTCGCGCACGAATTCCAGCACATGATTCAGGAACATCTGGACACCAATGAATCCATCTGGCTGAACGAAGGCTTCTCCAAGTTTTCCGAAATCTACGTCGGCTTCCCGTTCAGCACCATAGCCACCGCTGCTACTTTTCTGGGCCTGCCGGAAACGCAGTTGAATCACTGGCCGGAAGATGGCACGACGATTCCCCATTATGGCGCGGGCCTGCTGTTTGTGACCTATTTTTATGACCGCTTTGGCGAGGACGCGGTGCGGGCGCTGGCGCAGCATCCGGCCAACGGGCTGGAAGGCATCGATGCCGTGCTGGCTGAACGGGGCGAAACGGACGCCGATTCGTTGTTTGCCGACTGGGTGCTGGCGAACTACGTACAGGACACGACCGTTGGCGCAGGCATCTACGGCTATCATTCGCTGCCCGCGTTGTCACCGCCGAAGCTGCGCATGATCAGCGGCGAACTGCCCTACACGCACGCCGACGAGGCCAACCAGTACTCGACCGATTATTATGTGTTCAACAACCTCACTGGCGGCACCACGCTCGAAATTAACCTGACCACACCCGAAATGGTGCAGCTGGTGCCCGCCACCCCCACCAGCGGTGAGCGCATGTGGTACAGCAACAAGGCCGATAACAGCGACACCACTATCACCCGGCGCTTTGACCTGTCTGGGGTGGACAGCGCCACGCTGGCATACAATGTCTGGTATCACATCGAAAACCTGTGGGATTACGGCTATGTCATGGTCAGCACCGATGATGGCGCGACGTGGGACATCCTCGAAACGCCGGAGATGACGTGGGAGAACCCGCACAATAACGCTTATGGTCCCGGCTACACCGGCCTCAGCGATGGCTGGGTGGCCGAAAGCATTTCGCTGGATGCTTACGCCGGGCAGGACATCCTGCTGCGTTTTGAGATGATCACCGACGACGCCACCACGCAGCCCGGTATGCTGATTGACGATGTCCGCATCCCGGAAATCGACTATGCCAGCGACTTCGAGGCGGACAGCGGCGGTTGGGAAGCCCGGGGTTGGATCTGGACGGATAACACCTTGCCGCAGCAGGTGTGGGTGCAGGCCGTTCAGGAAAGCGGCACAGACCGGCAGTTCGATCGCTGGCTGGTCCCGGCAGATGCACCCATCGCACTGGAACTGGTAGAAGGGGTCGATCAGGTCATGCTGGCCATTTCGCCCTTCGCGCCGCTGACCACCGTGCCGATGCCGTACACCCTGGCGCTTGACGTAACCGTTCGCTAATTCGTCAAAGCAGCAAAACATACTTTATCCAACCAACGGCCATACGTGTGGGTCAAAAGCCTCCTATCGTATGGCCGGTCTTTTGCCCCCAGTAAGCATGTCACAACGACGGCGTTGCGGTATCGCTCGTTAATCCACCCTGCTAGCCGGCGCGTACAGACAGTATCGGTGCCATCCCAACTGACATAGCACGTGTAGCTGATGCGCAGGCTCTCAGGCGGGACAGGCTGACCGCCCGGAAGTCGCTTTAAATCACCCGCCTACGATTTCATTTTTGGGCTGTCGGACCTGAGTGTGCGTGGACTTTCTGTTCGTATCTGTTAAAAAACGCTAAACTAAATTTCAATTATGCAACATTTACCGGTAAGGTTCTAAGGCCGTTCGATCATCAGGCGCATCTGGCTTATCCCCAACTAGCCGACCGGACACAATAAGGTTGACCGGTCTGACCGCCGCGATTTGAGCAGGTTTCGCTTAGGCTGGAATTTCCTGGGGCGTTGCTCAGCACGCTGCGACCCCATTCCACCGGTATCCGTTCTAAAAATTTATTTAAGTCCGCTGGTGAGGAGAGAATTATGCCTGTTTTTCGTACAACCGAGTATATTAACGCGTCGCCTCAAACGGTATGGGATGTCATTTGCGATCTGCGCCGAGGGCCAGAGTACGTCGACGTGATGCTCGAGCTTGTCTATGTGAGCGATGATCCCGTTAAGGTCGGCACGGTTTATCGAGAGCTCTCCCAGATTGGTCCCTCAAAGTCTGAGACGGAGTGGACGATCACCGAACTGGATCCACCAAAGCATCTGGTCCACGTCACGCGCTCTTCCGAATTTAGTGCCACCCTGACAGGCGATCTTGAGCCGCAGGGTCAGGGAACGAAATTAACTTATATGGTGGAGTACCAGCTGCTGCCCGCGCTGCGACCGCTGGGCTGGCTGCTGGAAAACTTGTTTGTGCGCCGCATGATGGATAAAGACTTTACGCAAACGGTCGCCAATTTGAAGAAACTGATAGAAACCGGGACCGTTTAAGACAAGCAGGGTCCAGACTTTTTGAAACATTCAGCACAACATGATGCTGCCGGGAGCCGCCCCTGAGCGCGTCGAGCAGGCTCGGTGATGACGCCATTCATAACATGGCTTGATCATCAGAACGCCGGACAACGCCGCATAACCGTAGGCCGAACGGCGGCGCATGGTTCAGGTTTTGTCTGTCAGATTCCGTACACTGATCTTGTATCCGCAATGGAAAGGTCAGGTACGGAATTTTATGTTCAAAAAGGGTTGTCTCTTCCTGATAGTATTCGCCATGCTGCTGCTGGCGTCGGGCGCGCTGGCACAAGACGGCGACTGGGAAATGCTGTTTTACGATTTGTCGAGCATTCAGGTGATGACTGAGGCAGGCATCGTTGACCAGATAGAGGTCCCGGCAGAAGCACGCGGCATTGTCCCCTTTACCGGTCTGGGCCACGTGCAATTGTCGCCGGATCGTCAGCATCTGGTGTTTGTCAGCGGCTCTGGCGGTGGCGAAGGCGTTGCCCCGCTGGCTTCTGTTCAGATCGCCAATCTGGCCGAACAGACCTGCTGCCGCACGGTTCCATCACCCGATGGCATGCAGCCGGACGCGGTAACGGTTGGGCCGTTCAGCCCCGATGGTACGCAGTTCGTGGTCAACTTTGCCCAGATCTACAGCCAGCAGCAAACCCCGCCCCTGCTCGCGGTGGTCGATCTGGAAACATTGGAAATCGTCCATGAACTGGACATGATGGCCGAGTTTGGCAATCCGGGTGCATTTCTGGAAACCTGGACAACAGACGGAATTTTGCTGTTCCCGACCTGTCTGGCCTGTGGTGGCCCGGTTGAAGGGTATTATGCCCGCTGGAACCCTGAAACTGGCGAGATCGACCGTCAGGCGCGCTATGTCAATTTCCTTGGCGACCGGCTGGAGGGAACGGGCGAGTATCTGATCCCGGAGCGTGACGAATCGCGCCCTGTCAGCAATGGGGATGGCATGTTCCCACCGGCCAACGTCATCGCCTACCTGCCCGACAGCAATCCGGAGCAGGCCACACAGGTCTATTTCGATCCGCAAAATCTCGACCTGGCACGGCCCAACTGGGTAGCGGACGGGCAGGCCTATCTGCTGCATAACTGGGGCCAGCCAACCGCAGTGCTGATTTTCCGCGATGGACATGAGCAGGTTATCGACTTACCGGCTGACCTGCACTTTGTCACCGGAACGCCAGATGGCTGGCTGATGCAGCGCAACGAATCAGTTGTGTATCAGTTTCAGATCACGACCGAAGGCCAGGTCACATCCAGCGAGTGGTCGAATATCGGTGGCTCGGTGGTCCTGCTCGAAACGCCGGTGATGGGCCACGAGGCTATGGAACCGCTGACTCCGATTCTGAAGTAACCCGCTAGTAGCAGCCCGTTTAAAAACAGCGACCACCGGCTTGTCTGTAACCGGTGGTCCTGTTGGCGCGGGTAGTTCTTTAAAGCAGAACTATTTCTGTCTCATTTGTGCCAGTTCGGCTTCAAGCTCCGCGCGGCGATGTGCATTGGCTTTGCGTGCCTCTGCCAGTGTTTGTGCCCAACCCAGTTTCAGGCTGGCAACAATTTCCTGACCAGAAGCCGGTGCAAACAACATGACAAGGACTGCGCCGACCGTTGCTCCGAGGCCAATTCCGAGCAGCCAGCTAAGCAATTTGCGCATAGATGCCCCTCAGGAATTTCCGACACTTTACCTATTATACCGCTTTGCGCAAGATTTTGCATGGGTTACAATAAAATCAATGAAATTTGATGTACAGGAGCGTTGTTTATGTCTAAAATTAATGTGACGGCTCCCCTGGCACCGCCAGCAGTCGGGCCCTATTCACACGCTGTCGTCGTCAATGGGCTGGTGTATACCGCCGGACAGATCGGCCTGATCCCCGGAACCAAGGAATTCGCGGATGGCGGCATCCAGGGCCAGACCGCTCAGGTTCTCGAAAACCTCAAAGGGGTGCTGGAAGCCAGCGGTTCCCAACTGGAAAAAGTGGTGAAGACGACCGTCTTTCTGGCAAACATGGATGACTTCGCCGCCATGAACGAAATCTACGCCCGTTACTTCTGGCGCAACCGGCCCGCACGCTCGGCGGTGGAAGTCTCGCGACTGCCACTTGGGGCACTGGTCGAAATCGAGGCCATCGCTCAGGTATAAGCTCCATCCTGCGCCCAATCCGGAAACGGATGTAACCGGTTCTTGTTTCGTGGGTGACGTATTGGTAAAACGAAACAATAAACTTTACATCACCCGGGAAAAATTCATGCAGCCTCTCATTGTTTTTATCATTGCCGGTCTCATCGGCGGGGTCGCCGTTGGTTTGCAAGGCCCACTTGCCAGCATCATCGGTCAGCGGCTTGGTTCACTGGAAAGTGTCTTCATTGTGCATATCGGTGGCGCGCTGGCGTCCGGACTACTGCTGCTGGGGGCGCGCGGCGGAAACCTGGGCCAGTGGCAGACCCTGCCCTGGTACACGCTGATCGCCGGGGTTTTTGGGTTGATCGTCGTCAGCGCGGCCAACTTCACCATCCCGAAGTTAGGCGCAACCGGCACGATCGCGCTCATCGTCGCCGGCCAGTTGGTGATCGGCCTGATGATCGACCACTTTGGCCTGTTCGATATTGACAGCCGGACCATTGACCTTCAACGCCTGCTCGGCGTCGGCGTGCTGATGGTCGGCGTGTATCTCATCCTGCGCTGAGCATAGCGCGGTATACCGCGCCGCCGCAGTTCCTATCATCCGTCATCCATCAGCCGAGGTAAACCGCATCATGAAGCTTCGTTCTGTCAATGTCTCCCTGCCCAAAGATGTTCCCTATCGTGACAGCACCCTGCGCACCGGCATCTATAAACAACCGGTCACCGGACGTGTCCGGTTGAACACCCTCAACCTGGACGGCGATGGTCAGGCTGACCTCAACGCACACGGCGGGCGGGATATGGCGGTTTATGTCTACCCGTTTGAGCATTACGCCTTCTGGTCACAGACGCTGGGCCGGGACGATTTTACCTATGGTCAGTTTGGCGAGAACTTCACGGTCGAAGGCCTGCTGGAAGATGCCGTTTACATCGGTGATATTTACCGCATCGGTGGCACGCAGGTGCAGGTGACTCAAGGCCGCATCCCGTGTTTCAAACTGGCCCATAAGATGCAGGAACCCACATTCGTCAAGCAATTCACGCACGCCGAACGTACCGGTTTTTATGTGCGGGTGCTGCAACCCGGCGAAGTCGGTGCCGGTGATACGATTGAGCGCGTTGCAACAGGCGAGGGTCGCATGTCGGTACAGGAGGTCTTCCACCTGCGAATTGCGGACAAGGCCAACCGCGAGGCCGCCGCACGTGCTGCCCAGCTTCCCGCGCTGTCAGCAACGTGGCGCACTTACTTTGAAAAAGCCGCTGACAAAACATGAGCTATCTGATGTAAAGACATCAATCCGACGGCTCACTGGTTCATGCAAACACCTAGCCGCCAAATGATGGTGGACGCGGCGGATCAACGACCTTGTTATCAGGATCATCAGAGTCTTCATCCTGCATGGCCGCGAAGGTCGCCATTCTTTCCGATGCGCTGTAACTCTCTACGTCAGAGTCATCTCGCTCCGTTGGTCGCGGCGTGCGTGACGGGGTTCGCGTTGGTGTTGGGGTTCTGGTCGCTGTTTGAGTCCGGGTGGGGGTATCAGTCCATGCGGCAGCCGTGGCAGTTCTATCGCGCATCAGAGCCGTAGCCATATCAGCAACCGCCTGCTCTGTGAGTGCAGTAATGCTTGCTGTCATATCTGGTGTCGGGGTATGAGTGGGAACCGGGGTCGGCGTCCATCGGGTTGCTGTCACCGTCAAGCCCATAAGATGGGTCTGTGTGGCTTGTTCATCGACAGCGCTTTGCGTCATGGTGCCAATGATACTGGTCGCACGGACAGCAGCCGTACCTTGCGCATCCAGGGTCGCCACCACCAAAGCAATATCAATGGTCGGTGTATCAACCACTTCGTTGGTAGGACTTTCCGTCTCATTGGCGGGCTGCTGCTGGAAGATAGGGAGCATGTCCGATAACACAAGTACGATGATCACAAGGAGCGCGGCACCGACCACACCAACCAGGATTAACCCACGAGCAGATTTTTTCGCCGCCCCGCTTTTTTCGCTTGCTGGTACAACTGGCATGGTAATCGGTTCGGCACGGGCAGGAGCAGGCGGCTGATCGGGCATCTGCTGAAGTAAGCGCCGTACCGCTGCATGAAAGCGATTCATACCCCGGACATCACCCACACCTTGTGATAAATCCACATAATGAATAGTCGTCAAGTCATCGGGGATCGTGGTACGAGCGCGTATCTGAACCGGCAAGATCAGCTTGCCCAGCCGCCGCGCCTCCGCCAGTTCGGCAAGACAATAGGTTGAGGCCAGCGACTCATTCGACATCAGGAATACAAAGATGTCACAACGCGCAATCTGACTCAGAATTTCGTCCCACCACACCTGCCCGCCGTGCAGCTCCGCGTCAAACCAGATACTGCTGTAGCCATAGACCTCGTGCAGCAAGGGCAGGAAGTTGTCGACAAAGGGCCGGTCTACCCGACTGTAGCTGATAAAGATTTGCGCCATAGTCATCAAAAATTGCGAACAGGTGCCACGTCACAGTATAGACAAAATCCTATGTTTCACCAACAAACTTACATTCGCATTGCGACTCGGGTTTTCGATCACGCAGAAAGTTTGGCTAATCACCTCTTTTTGATTCATAATCCAGTGCGTGTGGCAAAATGTAAACAGGAGTAATGGTATGCAACTGGGGATGATTGGCCTGGGCAAAATGGGTTTGAACATGGCGACGCGGCTGCTGCGCGGCGGACATGAGATTGTGGCTTATGACCTGAACGAAACCGCGATCCAGCAGGCTGAGGCCGAGGGGGGAACCGGGGCACGCACCCTCCAGGAAATCGTCAACAAACTCGATGTGCCACGCGCCGTATGGGTCATGGTGCCATCCGGCGACCCAACCGAGCAAATTATCAACCAGCTGGCGGGCCTGCTCCAACCCGGCGACATCGTCATTGACGGTGGCAACAGCAACTATAAAGATTCGCTGCGCCGTGCCGAAGCGCTGAAAGCCCACGAAATCCACTTTGTCGATGTCGGAACCAGCGGCGGAATCTGGGGTCTGGAAGAAGGTTACAGCATGATGGTCGGCGGTCTGACAGAATCGGTCGCGCATATCCGCCCGGCATTGGAAACGCTGGCACCTGCGCCGGATAGGGGTTGGGGGCATGTCGGGCCGGTCGGGGCGGGTCACTTTGTCAAGATGGTGCACAACGGCATCGAGTACGGCATTATGGAAGCCTACGCCGAAGGCTTCGAGCTGATGCGGGCCAAAACCGAGATGCAGCTCGACATGCACCAGATTGCGGAAATCTGGCGTTTCGGCAGCGTCATTCGGTCCTGGCTGCTCGATCTGACATCCAACGCGCTGGCCGAAAACCCCAGCCTCGAAGGCATTGCCGCCTATGTGCCGGATTCGGGCGAAGGCCGCTGGACGGTCGTCGAATCGATTGACCTGGGGGTAGCGATTCCGGTCATCACACTCGCCCTGCAAGAACGCTTTCACTCACGCGAAGACCAGCCCTTCAGTGACCGTCTGCTGGCGGCGATGCGCAATCAGTTTGGCGGCCATGCCATCAAGAAGGTCGGCGATTAACCGTCCAGACCTCCACTAAAACAGCAGGCCCTGGCCCGTTGTTTGAGCCAAAGCCTCGCTGATGTTTGTTTGATTGTTTTCTGACACCGCTGCGATTTAGTTCAGGGCGTCTGCCAGCGGCTGCCCATTAACCGTGATCGATACACGGTCGATGGTGCCATACTGCAACGCGGTCTGTTCGATCTGCGCTTCAATCCGGGGCACATCACAGGTACCGCCAGACCGAATCGTGCCGGACAATTCAATCTGCGCCACGTCAGCATCAGTAATGTCGATCCCATCAATCGTCAGGTCGGACTGGTAAAGCGCATTATACAGGCCAGACTGACCATAAAATTCGCTGTTGATGCTGAACAATTCTTCAAGGGCGGCGGTCAGCGGTGCGACTGTCGGCGCAAATGTCACTTCGACGGGTACAAGGCTATCACCACAGCCGATCTCCATCCCGGTCTGCCCCGCATCTTCCAACGCGACCAGAAAGATGTTGGCGCTGGTGAAGCGTGGCGCTTCCGGTGTCGACGGATGGCCGGTCACTTCGAAAAAGCCAGATGTCAGGCTGCGGCCACCGGGAACAGCGGCGACAAAGACCCACTGATTATCCGGGTCGGCAAAGTCTGGCACTGGCACCGTTGCGCTCACCGAACCATCAGCTTGCGCCTGTACAGTGGTCAGCACATCGTATTCAGATTCCCAGGGGCCAAACCCAATATCGACCTGGGCGGCGGGTGCAAAACCACTGGCGCTCACCGTCACTGACGTACCGGGCGGGCCAGCCATGGGGGAGATACTGATTGGCTGCGGTTCTGGTGTAAACTCATCATCGCTGCCACCATCCGGCATCGCAATCTCTTGCCCAATATAGATAATGGCCGGGTTCTCGATGTCCGGGTTGGCCGCCAGCAAAGCATCGACCGAGGTGTTGCACGAACGTGCGATTTCGTAGAGTGTATCGCCAAAGTCAACCGTATAGGGGTCATCACAGGTGGGCTGACCGGCGGGTGGTGTGCTGCCAACCGGGGGCTGGTCTGGCGCCTGAGCAATGCCGCAGAAAATCATGGCGCTGCCATCCTCAGCAACACGGTAATCGTAGGTCTGCCCGCGATAGCTGATGTCAAACTGATAGGCGGGTGTCTGCACCTGTGCGTAGACCTGACCCGGCTGCGCACAACCCAGGCTGGCATCGGGATACACCCGGCGCTGATAGGTCCATGAGGTAATTGTGCTCAGGTTTACCGTCTGGCCAGTTCGCTCGCTCATATCTTCGAGCGCCAACTGTACCAGCGACGTGGTGGTCTCCTGCGCTGTGGCGGGGACAATCGTGAGCAGCATAAGGAACAATGGAGTAAACCATTTGACGAAGTGTCGCATATGTCTCTCCTGTATTCTTCTGTCAAAAAGCCGAGTATAGAATAAGGCGTATTATGCGATCAGGGTGATTTGATCCATTTCATGTCGGATGTTCGTAGAGTCCTGGTATAGCACTTTCGGGGTAACGGTTACCAATCTGTAAGAATTCAGAGTGATAATCAAACTCTGTGATGAGGATTTATTTGATGCGTTTGTACATATGCCTGCTGCTGGTGCTGCTGACCGCCTGCGCGACGACAACCCAACCCACCCAGCCGACCCCGGCATCGCCTTCTCGTGCCGGAACCGACGATCAGTTTCCGGGCTCCGCCGTGCCCTACCCGGCCAACTTTCCAGATGACTTTTCGCATTATCTGACAGTCGACCGACCCGACGGCACCGTGCGCGATATTTACATCAATGCGGACGCCGTCGCAGAACTGCGGCAGGGTCGCCCGCTGCCACAGAATACCGTCATCGTAGTCGATGGTTTTCACGCGGAAATCGACGCCCAGGGTCAGCCGGTGCTGGAGGATGGGCGTTATGTCAAAGCCGCGCCGCTGGCGATGCTGCACGTGGCGCACCGCCGCGCGAACTGGGCAGACAGCGATTTCCCCAGCATCGCCCGGAATGGTCAGTGGAATTTCGGTTCATTCGATGTTGAGACGGGGGAGCGTTTCGACGAAGACCTCGTGGCCTGCTTCAACTGTCATCAAACGATGGCCGATACGGACTTTCTGTACAGCACGGATGACCTGCTGCGCTATATCCGCACCGACGACACCCAATATGAGTTCTGCAACCTGCGCCGGCGGGTTCCCTGCTGATACAGTTGTTGTGACTATGAGATCGGAATACAATTATCTTCCAGGTATGCGCGGGCATCGTCGAGGCTGTCCGTAAAAAATACCTGCCGCCCCACCTGCGGGTCAATGAGGCGCAGCGATTCGTAGAGGAGCCGGGTTTGTTCGCCGGCGTGCACCACCACGACCGGCGCCGTGCGTCGTGCGTTTTGCTTCAGGAGGCGGTTCACCTCTTGCAGATTATCCATCTGGAACAGGTTGCCCTGGGGCAGTTCCAGGTCACCCCCCACATCCAGAATAACCGGTGTCGGCACACCACCAGCCCGGATCATGCGTAATGCCCTCTCGATCTGCCGGTTCAGTTCTTCCCACGCCCAGCCTGGCTGCATTGCAAAATAGAGGATCCGCTGTTTGTCGTCGAACCAACTGACCTGAATACTCAAGAGTTTCTGCTTTCTGGTGGTACATCGCAATATAATCTGTTATACACCTCATGATAAATAAAAGCTGTTTTTAGCGCATGTTCTCATTCGGCAAAATGTACGATAAGTGGCTATTTTGGGACCATCTACCTATACGCTCAGGCGCAAGGTTAGCGTTAGCAGGCTGTTAGGCCGACTTGATAATTTCATGAAGTGAACTTCTCGAAAAACTCATCAGATGGATACATACATGAATGAGAAACAGATCGCCATTATCGGCGGTGGCATTATGGGTGTCACACTGGCTTACAAGTTGTCCCAACAACCCGGCCTTTCGATAACGATTTATGAACGCGGCGCATACCTTGGTGGTCTGGCCGGGTATATGCCCTATGATGGTGTGCGGATGGATCGGTTCTACCATACCATCCTGAGCAGCGATATGTCGATGCAGAACCTGATGAAAGAATCCGGCGTCGATGACCGGCTGCACTTTACCGAAACCAAACAGGGTTTCTATGACGCTGGCAAGCTGTATCCGTTTAATACCCCTGTTGAGCTGCTCACCTTTCCACCCCTGAACATTATCCAGCGGCTGCGGCTGGCGCTTCAGATCGTGGTGGCGCAGTTCGAAAGTGACTGGCGCAAAATGGATGAAGTGCCGGTCGAGGACTGGCTGGTGCGGGTGAGTGGACGCGGCGTTTACGAGAAGGTCTGGAAGCCGATGCTGCGTGCCAAGTTCGACACCGCTTTCACCGGTGTGCCGGCCACCTACATCTGGTCGCGGCTGAAGCGCATGATGGGCACCCGCCAGGGCGTCACCTCCAAGGAAATGATGTGCTATCTCGAAAATGGTTATTTCACCCTGATCGAAGCACTGGCCGCCAAAGCCGAAGGCCAGGGTGTCAATATCAAGCTAAACACCGCGGTTGAGAAAGTGGTTATCGAAAACGGGCGCGCCGTTGGCCTGAGCGTGGACGGCGAACTGCACCCGTATGATATGGTAATCAGCACGCTGCAATCGCCCATCCTGGGGCAGCTTGTGCCGGATGCACCGCAAAACTTCCGCAGCCAACTGCTCGATCAGGAATATCTGGGGGTGCTGTGCCCGCTGCTGATTCTGAACCGGTCGCTCACACCCTATTACGTCGTCAACATTACCGACCAGCGCATCCCGTTCACCGCCGTTGTCGAAACGACTCGTCTGATCGACCCCAAGCATGTGAAGGGGCATCATCTAGTGTACCTGCCCAAGTACCTCGCGCCGGACAATGAAATGGCCCGCTGGCCCGACGACAAGGTCAAGACTGAATGGCTGGGGCACCTGAAGCGCATGTTCCCGGACTTTCAGGAAAGCTGGATTACGGAGTTTATCGTACAGCGTGCGCGCTATGTGGAGCCGATTCGCCCGATGGGGACATCCGACCAGATCCCGTCGATCAAGACGCCGGTGGATGGCCTGTACATGGGCAACACTGTCATGATCTACCCGGACCTGGGCAATGGCGAAGCCGTGACGCGTTATGCGTACAAAGTGATCGATCAGGTCCTGGCTGATCTGAAGACCGCACCGGCTGCCGCACCTGTTCCGGTGGCCTGAACCAACACCCCAACCCTCAACAAAAAAACTCTCTCCAATCCGGTGTACGGACGAGAGGGAGTTTTTTTTATCGCTTGTTACCGACGATCAAACGTGAATCAGGACAGCCGTAAACGCTGGGCGTGAACCTCGTCCATCGCTTCGATGGTATCTTGCAGGCTGGCGACCTCATCTTGAATTTCCAGCCGCAGGCGCTTGGCGCGTGAACTGTCTACCTCTTTGGTCCCCATCAGCGAAATCTGCGCATAGATGGTCCCCAGGGACGAGAGCGTGCTTTCGAGCTGGATTTCGGCACGCTTGACGCTGTTGGCGGTCGCTTCGAGGTTGGCAAGCTGTTGTTCAAGCTGGCGCAGCTGGCCTTCAAGATCGCGGCGTACGTCCGGGTCGGTTTCGCGGTCCAGGCGGATGCGCGTTTTTTCCAACTGCTGCGGCACCATTTTACGATCGCGCTCTACCAGATCATTTTCTTCAAATGAGTCGATGTGCAGCGCCAGGTTATACATATGGGTGATCCAGTCGTCCACATCGTCGATGGTCTGCTTCAGGCTGACACGCATGGCCCCGCGATGCCGGTCAAGCATGGACAGCATTCCCTGACGGTACTCCAGCGCGTTTTGCAGACGCTCCCGCGAGACCCGGCTTTTGATGGGACGCAGGTCAAACTTGCTGGCAAACTCGCGGGCAACGGCACGTTCGGCGGCCTGTTCATCGGTCAGAGTAGCGGCCACCAGCGCAATCTCGGCAATGGCACCGCCAAGCAGCCAGAACCAGTTCTGCCACCAGGGGAAAGGCTGCGGCACAGCCATATAAAGCACCACCGTCAGCAGAATAGTGACCAGGCTTTCCCAGCGCAAAAACGCGCTGCTCACCACGGCCCCCAGCGCTCGGCGGCGAATCGGATCAGATGTATCACTTCTGGACATGAATACCTCGTTTGTGCGTATCCATCTATTATACGCTTAACTATAGCGTCTGGTTGCGAAAACCAAAACAGGGTCGCCAGGACCCTGTTTACACAATCATTGCTTCAAAACCGGCTAGCTGGAGCTGTCGCCGCTCATCCCCAACCGGCGGCGGCGTTCTTCCAGCTGGCGGTCGACCTCGCTGCCGCGAATGGCCTCGTCGATCTGATCGCTGACGTTGGCGGTCGCCATTTCCAGCCGGGCATCCTCGCGGTCGAGGTTGGCGCGGATGCGCTGGGCCAGGCCAGTAATCTGTTCGTCGCCAGTGTTCGCCAGTTGGTCCAGGCTCTTGACGGTCTTGATCGTGACCTTCTTGGCTTCGGCCAGTTCGATCAGCGCCCGCAGATGCTCCCGTTCCTGCTTGATCGTCGTCAGCTTGGTTTCGAGCTTCAGGCGCATCTCCAGCATCTTCTGATACTGGACTTCCTGATCCTGCCACTGCTCGTAGTATTCCTGAGCAAGCTGCTGTTTGGTGTTCAGTTCGGATTGTGCCGCAGCGGCCAGATCATCCTTGCCTTTGACGATCAGTGTGTCGATGTCGCGGTCCAGTTTTTCGGCGGCTGCCGCAAATTCTTCATACTTGCGTTTCAGCGTCTTGACCGTGCCACCCACCGTGGCCGCTGAGTCTTCCAGCGCGTCGAGGTTCCGTTCGACCTGACGGATGTATTCGTCCATCACCTGAACCGAATTCGATTCCAGTGCCCGATCCACAATGCCGTGTAAGTTGGCACTGATCAGCGTATTAATCTTCTCAAACAGCGTGGGAGCCATAAGCCGAATCTCCTGGATAATTGGCCTCGCTTCATGCGGCCTAGTGTAGCACACCGGCATGCTTTCTGAAAATACTTGACCCCCAGCTTTAGGGCTATCGCACCGCCGGGATGCGCAGGGTAAAGATGCTGCCTTCATTGACGGCGGTGTCAATCAGCACTTCGCCCCCATGCAGTTCGACAATGCGCCGGACAATCGCCAGCCCGGAACCCGCGCCCTGGTCTTCGTAGAAGGGGCGGTTGACCTGATAGAAGGTATCCCAGATGCTTTTGAGTTCGTGGGGCGGAATGCCGCGTCCACCATCCTGCACCCGAATTTCGACGCAGCCATCCGGGCTGGTACCGGCGCTCACATAGATCGGTGCATCCGCCGGCGAAAACTTGATGGCGTTGTCGACAAGCTGCTGTAAGGCGCGCCGCAGGTAATCTTCATCACCCACGAACGGCGCAATGTCATTTTCGATGATCAGCTCGTACTGGTGGGCCACATCCTCGTGCCCGAACATATTCTGGCAGACTGTTTCGAGCAGATTTTCCAGATCGGTCACCGGCTGCTTGCGCCAGTTAAAGGTCTCTCTGGCCTCGCCGGTTTCCAGTTCAACCAGCAGGATAAAATTCTCGATCAAGTTGCGCAGCCGGTCTGCACCTGTGCTGATGCCTTTGAGGAAGCTGAGCATTTCGCTATCGTCGAGTTTTTCCGGCGTCGGCGCGTTGAGCATGTCCGCATAGGCGACCACAAACGTCAGCGGGGTGCGGAACTCGTGATTGAGGATGGTGAGAATATTCCGCTTCAACTGGGTCATGGCGGTAGCATGAACGGACTCAATTTCGTCCCGGCGGCGCAGCCGTGCGCGAATGGTAATCAGCAGATCAATGGGGTCATAAGGCTTGACGATGTAATCCTCAACCCCCATCTCCTTGCCCTTCTGAATGTCCGCTTTCTCACCGCGTGCCGTCAGGAAGATAAACGGGATCGAGAGCCAGCTCGGTTCATCACGGACCGCGGCCAGCAGTTGTGTCCCGTTCATGTGCGGCATCATAATGTCCGAGAGAATTAAATCAGGCGGTTCGGCGGATTGACGAAGAACTTCCAGTGCTTCCAGACCATTTTCGGCTGTGTGCACCGTGTAACCGTCGATTTCCAGAATATTGCGAATACCTTCAAGCAAGTTCACGTCGTCCTCAACCACCAGAATGGCAGCCGAGAAGTTCTTCTCGTCGATGTGATTGCCGTGTTGTGCTACTAACGTTTCCGTCATGTTAATTTACTTCTCGTAATTTCCGTCGTCAGATTACATACAGATCAAATGACCTCACAATTCATTATAAGGACAGGATGGTGATCAAAGGATGAATACGGAAGAAATTCATGGATTTTTTATGCTGACAATCACGTCCGGTGTATGGCTAACAGGTCAGCCAGCAGGCCAAATCCGGTTGCCACCGGCCCGGCGCCCGGCCCAACCAGCGTCACATCGCCCAGCAGATCAGTGGTATAGGTGATGGCGTTGGTCGCACCACTGACCTGAGCCAGCGGATGATTGGCGGGCAGGCGCACCGGTTCGACGCGAGCACCATCCGGCGTAGCTGTACCGATCAGTTTCCAGCGTTCCCCGGCAGCACGGGCCGCTTCGATGTCCGCCAGCGTCAGGCTGCTGATACCCGCAACCGGCATGGAATCGAGCGACAGACGCTGACCAAACAGCGCCGCAGCCAGAATCACCACCTTGCTGGCCGCATCCCAGCCGTCGACATCCGCCGTCGGGTCGGCTTCGGCATAGCCCAGCGCCTGTGCCTGTTCCAGCGCATCGCTATAAGCCATCCCCACCTCCATCTGGGTCAGGATGTAGTTGGTCGTGCCATTGAGAATGCCGCGTGCCGACTCGATACGACAACCAGCCAGCGCGTCCATCCCCAATCGCAGCGATGGTGTCCCGGCCATAACCGTCGCCTCGAAACCGACCTGTTTGCCCACGCGCTGTGCATGATTCATCAGATCATCATAGGCCAGTGCCACCGGTCCCTTGTTCGCCATAACGACGTGCTTGCCACTGTCGAGCGCCGCCCGGCAGTAATCCAGCGCCGGTTGGGCGGTTTGCAGGTTGGAATGACTGACTTCCACCAGTACATCCGCGTCGGCCATCCGAATCAAATCAAAAATATCCTGATCGCGCAGCAGACCATCCAACTGGGGGAAGCGATCAAACCGGCCATCCCCAGCCACATCTAGCAGCGCATCGAGATCAAAACCGCCGGGATGATACAGCGTGCCGCGACTGCGCGTCGCTACCCCGACAATCCGTGCTTCAAAACCTTCGCGCTCACGCAGGTAATCGGCCTGGTCGCGCAGAATCTGGGTCAGGCCCTGCCCAACCGCCCCAAAACCAATAAGCAGTATTCGCATGGTGCTTCCTCCGCTGAAAAAGCAGAAGGTTTAACGCAAAGCCGCCCAGAACGCAAAGGTTAATCCGCGAACAGGATGTCAATAAAGGTGCCGAGGTTATCGTTCCCTTCGAGGGTGCGCAGGTTATAGACTTCGGTGAAGCCACAGTTGGTACAGGAGACGAAAGCATAACGGTGTGGCTGGATTTCAAACAGGCGCGAGAGCCCCGTGCCAGACATCGCCAGCTTTTCGACGTGTGCACCGTGATGATCGCAGCGCGAACACACAAATTTTTCTGCCAGTATCTGCGTAGCGTTTGCCATTTTAATGCCCTTTCTACATAACATGACTGTATACGCAGAAAAGACAATTTGAGTCGCGGTACAGCGTCTTAATGCAGCGTCAGTCGTTTCAGCTTCATGCCCCAGAACAACGGGCGCGACAGCAGCCACAGCAGCAGCATAGGCAGCAAACCATGATGCTTGCGCGTATAGACGAACAGGTCATCGTAATAGACCTGCGTCGCCCCCCACGACTGCGTGACTGACTTTTCGTGATGGGTGATAAAGGAGCCGGTCAGATAACGAAATTTGTGCCCGGCAAACCGCCGTCCCAGGTCATCCTCCGGGAAATACAGACGCATGCGGTCATCAATGCGCAGGTCAGCCCGGCGCATCAATAGGCACGACCCCGGCATCACCTCGACATCCTGTGATGTGGCGCGGTCCCAGGCCGCATACCAGTGATGGGCATTGACCTGTGCCGTGCGGTTTTTTAAGAGGAAAACCAGCGGGGTGTGATTCAACAGCAGGTATTCAAAGGTTGGCAGGCGCGAACACGTGCGTTGCAGGCTGCCATCCGGATACCGCAGTTGCAGGGTCGCGCCGCTGTAATCCGCGTGAGTATCCATAAAGTCAACCAGCGTTTGCAGCGCGTCCGGCTGTGGCACCGTGTCCGGGTTGAGCAGCAGCACATACTCGCCCTGCGCAGCTTCGACACCGATGCGATTGCCACCGCAGAACCAGCGATTGTGTGATTGGGGCAGATAAACGACGTCGGGGTAGTGGTCGGGAACGGCGTGCGCGCTGCCATCGTTATCCACAACGATGATTTCAGGCTGGAGTGTGCTGGCTGCCAGCGCATCCAGGCAGGCCCGCAGCAGTGCCCACGTGTTGTAATTCACAATGATGACTGACAGCTTAACGCTCAAAAACCATCCCCATCAGCAGCAGATCACGGAATTCGCCATCCTTCAGGAAAGATGCACGCCGGTTGCCTTCGTGCTGGAAACCCAGCTTTTCATAGACATGAATGGCACGTACATTATCCGGGAAGACCCATAATTCCAGCCGGTGAACCACAGGATTGGCCCGGCACCAGTCGATCATGTATCGCAGCATGGCCGTGCCCACGCCCCGGTCGCGCCAGTCACGGTTGACGGTGATGCCAAAAGACAGCGTGTGGGAATAACCGCCGTCGCTGCCGCGGCAGTTCGCCACACCGATAATCGCCTTCTCGACTTCAGCCACCAGCATCAGCCTGTTGTCCGACTCGGCATATTTTTTGATGATCTCGACTTCGTCTACTTCGGTGAATTTGAACTCTGTCGCTGACGAAATCGAGATGCCGTTGTTGGGTTCATCAGCGATGCGCCGGATGTGAGCCACGATCCCGGCAGCATCCGATGGCACAGCTTCCCGCACCTGCCAGGCAGTCGTCATGAAGCCGGTTTCCGCGCCACGATGAGAGTCATGAAATTGAACGCCCAGGGCAATACACGGCCCAGCACCCCGCCTACCCGGTCGGCCAGTGGGCTGGTTTCGTAGTATCCGGCGCCACGAAATGGCCCACCTAAACCCCACAATGTAAAGGCGTGGCTGGTCGGCAGCGCTTCGCACAGGTCAAACCCGGCTGCTGTGACCGCCGATACCAGTTGATCGCGGGTGTAGGTGCTTTCATAAAAGTCGTCATCGGTCAGACGGCTCTGACCTGCCAGTTCCCGTCGCCATGCCACCAGCTGCTGCACGACATTCGGGTACGGAATCGTTAGTACCAGCACGCCACCCGGCTTGAGCACGCGCCGCGCTTCCGCCAGCGCCGGCCCCATCCCCTGCTCGAAATGCTCCAGCACGCCAAACGACAAATAAGCGCCAATCGATGAATCCGCCACCGGCAGCGCGTGAACATCCCCGGCCAACAGCGGCAGAGTGGGATCATAATGGTGCGACGCATACAGAGCATTGACGGCGTAATCCAGCCCGGCGATGTGATAGCCCATCTCCCGCAGAGTCAGCACCACCGCGCTCAGCCCGCTGCCCGCTTCGAGGATCAGCTCATCCTGCGGCAGATAGGGCCGGTAGGCTTCAATCGTGGCCATCGAACGGGGATAGCGCACCGCCTGCAATTCAACGGCGATCGAGGCACTATCCCAGATATCCTCCCATGCCTGCCGGGTAGTGTCGTAGCGTGTGGATTGTGGTTCTTGCTGCATCGCGGCTGCCTGTAGTCTGCCAATTTCTATGTCGCCCGATAGTACATCTGGCGTACCTGACCAATGATAGCGGACACAGCAGCATTCGCCTACGGTCTGGCGCTACCCTTCCGGTTCCATTTCAAAATTGATGACGCGGCGGCGGTGGGCATAAGCAATTTTGTGGATGCGCGCCAGCAGTTCGGCATCGGTGTCATAGAACAACGGCTCATTATCGCGCAGCATGTACACCGGGCGGTGTCGCTCGCCGCGCTTGACCAGCCGGAAATAGACGCCCGCACCGCGCGCAATGCCCGTTTCGACCAGTGTGTTGGGGTTGTCATCGGTAATATCTGCAATGAGCAGGTGCGCGTTGGCAATCATATCGACGACCTGCTGCTGTGGCGAGAGGCCCGGTACGGGGGTCAGTTCGTTGGCGATGAAGCAGCGCATGCCCGTGACCATCTGCACCAGACGGCGAATGCGTTCGTTGCGTTCGAGGTCGGAGAAATTGGTAGCAAAGAAGACATAATGCGACCGTGTCGGCATCTTCCACGCCTCGCGCATCACCTGCACCACATCGTCCAGCATTTCGTTATAAGTGTCCAGATTAGAAGCGGCAAAGCGCTGCACGGTCTGGGCGCCGCGCTCCAGCTGCTCCGGAATTTCGACCTGCGTTTCCGCCAGAAGAACGTAGGGCAGATTGTGTTTATAGGCGAATTCGATTTCTTCGAGCATGTAGGATGAGGTAAACCCGGATTCCGGCTTGTCTGCCCGGTATGGCAGGATCGCCAGCAGCCCGCCACAGCTCTGAACAATATTTTCGACCCGGTGCTCGCGCCCGCCAAAATGATCCTGATCCGGCGCGTCACCAATCAGGCGAAACCCCGCATTGATAAAGGCGCGCATCGCCCGCTGTGCCGGGACACGTTCATGGTCCTTCTGGCTCTGCCATGTCGCCGCCACGTAAACATCGCGCAGCCGCCCTTCTTCCTCGATATCCATGTGGCTGAAGTCGTCGCGCTGGTACAGGGCGTAAAACAGGCGGTCCGCAAAATCGAGCGTCAGTTGGCCGTCATCCATTTTGTGATACAGCCGCGTCTTCAAAAATGTCGGCAGGTCACTGTTGGGCACATCTTCCAGCAGCACGGGGATCAGCCGGAAGCCACGATCCCCGTAGCGCTTTTTGTAGTTAATCTCCTCGTCCAGCGCGACCTGATACTCCTCGTTGACGTAGCCGCTTGCCAGCGAAGCCTGCGACACAAACAGCAGAAACGCCCGGCTTTCCGGCAGCGCCCGCTGCAACACATCGACGAACTGGCTGCCCGGCACGATGGCGTAGCTGTCGTAAAAGGTTTTCAGCCCGCTTTTCAACAGCCAGTCGTTCACCTGGCTGACGATCTGCTTGTCACTCCATGAATGGCTCATGAACACCTGATAGGTTCGCTTATGGACCGGCTTCATCGGTACCTCCGGGGTTTTTATCCAGGCATCATTCGTTTCAGTATAACGAGTTTCGCCCCGGTGCGCTGTTTAATCCCGTATCAGGGGGCACGGGTATATAATAGGGTAAACATCAAAGCAAACGTTGGATGTGTCGATGAGCAGTGAACAAGTTTATGAAATGCTGTGGGACTGTAAGTACTGCGGCACAAAAAAATTACTCGGTAAAACCCACCGCTTCTGCCCCAACTGCGGTGCCCCGCAGGACGATGAGGCGCGTTATTTCCCTTCGGATGATGAGAAGGTCGCCGTCAAAGACCATGTTTATTATGGGGCCGACGTTATCTGCCCCAACTGCGACACGCTCAACAGCGCCAATACGCAATTCTGCCAGCAGTGCGGCACACCACTCGCCGATGCTGAAAAAGCGCAGTTGGTGACGGATGAACAGGTCATCGCCGATGGCCAGAGTTTTCAGGCTGCCGGGTCCAGCAATGTGGCACAGAAACGTTACGATGCCAAGCTGGATGCCGCCGGGCTGAGCCAGAACGGTCAGCCAAAGCCACGCCGCAATAACCTGATGCTGTACGGCATCATGGGGCTGGTCGCCGTCGTAATCCTCGGTGGGTTGGCAGCCGTCTTCTGGAAGCGTGATACGACCGCCTATGTAACCGGCCACAGCTGGACGCGCGAAATCAGCATTGATGAATTTGCGCCGCGTGCCCAGAACGCATGGTGCGACGTGATGCCCGCTGATGCCTACAGCATCAGCCGCCGCAGCGAAGTACGCAGCTACCGGCAAATTCCGGATGGGCAGGAATGTTCAACCATGCGGGTCGACAATGGCGATGGCACATACAGCGAACGGCGCGAATGCCGCACCCGTTACCGCGAGGAACCGGTCTACGATCAGATGTGTTATTTTACGGTCAACCGCTGGGGCTACGAACGATCCGTCCGCGCTGATGGCGACAGCGTCAATGACGAGCCCTACTGGCCGGATACGAATATCACCCAGTCAGGCACCTGCATTGGCTGTGAGCGCGAGGGGGACAGGCAGGCGCGTTACATCGTGCATTTCCGGGCCGATAGCAACGACTATGCCTGTAACCTGGAACAATCGGCTTGGATGAGTATGCCTATCGAATCGACGTGGACTTTCAAAGTTGGCGTGCTGACTAATCAACCGGACTGCAATTCACTGGAACCCGCTGGCGGCTAGTGCTTTATTTTCGGTATTTGCGCTGCACGAAGGCATAAAACGGATAGGCCAGCTTCTTGGCGTCAGGCTCGTCCGTATTGAGGCTGGCTTCGTTAGCTGCCTCAAAGTCCTCGTGCAACCGCTGAATTTCGCGCACCTGCAAAGGGGATGGCTCGTTGCGAAACAAGGTGACGACGCTGGTCAGCGGCTGGACGGCAAACAGCAGCCAGCGGCGATCTTCCAGACGTTCTGCCCGTGACCGCACCACCTTACCGGCCCGAAGCGACTGAAGCAGTTCGGACAGCACCGGCGAAATCACAAAAGCGGAGACGTCAAACTCGCCCAGCGTTTCGATCAATGCGCCGGTATGGTGGTGATAAATGCGCAGCCCCAGCGCCTTACCCATGTGCGCATCCTTGATGGCAATGGTCGATTGTTCTGCGGTGGCATCTTGAAGGACTTCATCATCGCCGGTCAACATGGCCTGCTGGGCAATCAACCGCTGCCCGGCATAACGCTCATAAATCACATGAAATTGCTCGCTGTTCAGGTGACCTTCCGAATATTCCCGCAGCAGCGCACGTATTTTTTCCTCCACCTGCATCAGAAACACTTCCGCTCGGTCACTGGGCAAGGATGGCATAAGATGAAAGCCTCCAGATAAGGGCATTTGACGAATTATCTTTACCATATCATATAATTGAAACCCGCGATGTTAGAGTGATGCTTGAGATTTGGCGTTTTGTAAGAGCCATTTCAGTTTTATAATATGGCCTTGATGATTCATGTGTTATTATTGTGCCGCCTTTCACAAATAATGCCCCGGTGAGGAGAATTCATGATGACGAAAAACGGCCATCCGCGATTGGTTATTCCCGGTCCCGTTGAAGTGCGCCCCGAGATTCTTGAAGCACAGACTGAATGGATGATCGGCCATCGTTCATCCGCCTTTGCGGACCTGTTTGCCCGGTTGCAAACCAAGCTGCGCCAGGTTTTTTTGACCGAAAGCCGCGTGTTCGTCAGTGGCTCGTCCGGCACCGGCCTGTGGGAAGGCGCATCCCGCAACTGTATCCGCGATGACCGCAAGGCGCTGCACCTGACCGGCGGCGCATTCAGCGAACGCTGGGCGGAAATCAGCCAGCTCAACGGCAAACAGGTGGATATTATCAACGTGGAATGGGGTCAGGCCCATACTGCCGAGATGGTCGCCGACGCCCTGAAAAAAGAAACCTACGATGCGGTGTGCGTGGTCCACAACGAAACCAGCACCGGCGTCACCAACCCGATCAAGGAAATTGGCGAAGTCGTCAAGCAGTACAACGACACCCTGCTGCTGGTCGATACGGTCAGCGGCTTCCTGGGCACGGAACTGCGCGCCGACGACTGGGGTATCGACATTGCCCTTACCTCGTCGCAAAAAGCGTTTGCTCTGCCACCCGGCATTGCCTTTGCGTCGGTCAGTGATCAGGTGCTGGAACGCGCCAAACAGGTGACCAACCGTGGCTATTATTTCGACTTCCTCGAGCTGGAAAAAAGCCTGCAAAAGAACAACACGCCCTCTACCCCGCCGATCGCGCTGATGTTTGCTGCCGACAAGCAGCTGGATGACATCCTGGCCGAAGGGCTGGAAAACCGGTGGACACGCCACCAGCAGATGCGCGACATGACGCACCAGTGGGCGCTGGATCGCGATTTTGGCCTGTTCGCGCAGGACGGCTATCGCTCCAACACCGTGACCACGGTCGATAATTCGCGTGGCATTGATGTCAACGACATGGCGAAGTTCATGAAGGGCAAGGGCTTCGAAATGGACAAGGGCTACGGCAAGATCAAGGGCAAGACCTTCCGTATCGCGCATATGGGCGATATGCAACCCACCACCCTTGAGGAAGTCCTGGGCGGGCTGGACGAATTTTTGGGCGCATAAGGACGTTATCAAACTGATAATTCGCTGCCGGGTCGATCACATTTCACCCGGCAGTTTTCTACCATTCGATCAATGCTGGACCAAGTGGAAAACTGGAGACAACCCCTTATGACCTTTCACGTACTGATCCCGGACAATGTTGACCAGGCGGCGCTGGATGTGCTGAGTAAATCTGACGCGCTGCGTGTCACCGCGCCGGGCAATATGAAACGCGATGAAACGCTGGCGGCTATTGGCGATGCCGATGCCATCATTATCCGCAGCGGCACAACGGCTGATGCCGAGCTTATTCAGGCTGGCAGCAAACTGAAAGTAATCGCCCGCGCTGGTGTGGGTGTGGATAATGTCGACCTCGACGCGGCGACAGCACATGGTGTGGTGGTGATGAACACCCCCGGCGGCAATACCATTTCAACCGCCGAGTTCACGTTTGGCCTGATGCTGGCGCTGGCCCGCAATATCCCGCAGGGTGACGCCTCGCTGCGCAATGGGGCGTGGGATCGCAAGGCATTCGGTGGCGTCGAACTGAAGGGCAAGACTCTGGGCATTGTCGGGCTGGGGCGCATCGGGCGCGAAGTCGCCAAACGCGCCATCGCCTTCGAGATGACAGTCATCGGCTTTGACCCCTACGTCGAAGCATCGGCATTAGCCTCGCTGGGTATCGAAAAAGTGAGCCTCGACGACCTGTACGGCAGAGCCGATTTCATCACGCTGCACAGCCTCGTCACCGATGAAACCCGCCACATGATCAACGCGGCCAGTATCGCCAAGATGAAAAAAGGTGTGCGCATCATCAACGCCGCCCGAGGCGCCCTGATCAATGATGCGGATCTGGCACAGGGCATCAAGGATGGGCATGTCGCCGGCGCCGCGCTGGATGTCTACGAATTTGAACCGCCGCCCCAGGATCACCCGCTGGTTGGCCTCAAGAATGTGATTGACACGCCGCATCTGGCTGCCAGCACGTCCGACGCACAGATCAACGTCGGCGTCGAAGCGGCGCAGCTGGTGGTCGATGCGCTGACCAGCGGCACCTACCAGAACGTGTGCAACCCCGCCGTGCTGGACAAGGTGGCAAAACCCGCCGGGTGATAGCGGAATACACATTTGTGCAAAAGAAAAACGCACCGAGGCAGGTCCCCGGTGCGTTGTTTGTTCAATGGATGGGTGAACGAGTTAATCTTTGGGCTGCTGGAAGATGCGCGCCGGCAGGTTGAACCCGAACTGTTTGAAGCGCTCGACGGATTTAGGCCGGAAGCCCGTCCCCTCGATGCGTCCGCCGCCTTCATGTGAGTAGCCGAGATCGGTCTGGCCAGGCGTCCGGTAGACGAAAATGTCCTGCAGGGTAATGTTTTCGCCTTCCATGCCCTGCACTTCTGTAGCCTGCACCACCTTACGGCTGCCATCCTTCAAACGAGCCTGCTGCACGATGAGGTCAACCGCACCGGCAATCTGCTGGCGGATGGTCAGCACGGGCAGATCCATTCCGGCCATCATACACAGCGTTTCCAGACGGGCAATCGCATCACGCGGGCTGTTGCTGTGCACTGTGGTCAGCGACCCATCGTGGCCGGTGTTCATGGCCTGAAGCATGTCCAGCGCTTCACCGGAACGACATTCACCAATCACCAGACGGTCAGGCCGCATACGCAGCGACCCTTTCACCAGATCGCGGATTTCGAGGCGACCATCAGATTTGCTGCCGGGAATCGGCGGGGCGGTTTCCAGCCGAACCACATGCCGCTGGGCCAGTTGCAGTTCCGCCGAATCTTCAATGGTGATAATGCGCTCGTCCTCCGGGATGAACGAACTGAGGACATTGAGCAGCGTCGTTTTACCGGAACCCGTACCACCGGACACGACGATATTCAGGCGAGACACCACGCAGGCTTCAAAGAACATCGCCATATCGCGGGTCATCGACTTCCAGTTGATCAGATGATCGACGGTAATGCGCTCGGACGGGAATTTACGGATCGTAATCGTGGTCCCGTTCAGGGCAGATGGGTCAGAAACCACATGCACGCGCGAACCATCTGGCAGACGCGCATCAACCATCGGATTCTGACGTGACAGATCACGGCCTAGCGGACGCACAATGCGCTTGGCGGTAAACCGCACATGGTCCTCATCGTCGAATACAATGTCAGTCTCCTGCAATTTGCCTTTGAACTCGGCGAAGATGACATCGTGGCCGTTCACCATGATTTCGGAGCAGCCAGGGTCTTCCACCAGCGGCTGAATCGCGCCAAAGCCAAGCAAGTCGTTCAGCAGGCCATCGGTCAGTTCCGCCATTTCGGAACCAGACAAGCGGACATCCATCTTTTGCAGGACGGTTTGCAGCCGCCCGGTGATCATCTTTTCTTTTTCCGCGTCGCCGCGCTGCCAGTGATCGGCTTCATCTTCGAAGCCAAGCAGCTTGGTGCGCAGTTGTTTGCGCAGTTGCATAACTTTTGTCGAGGTACGCATTTTGCCTGGCACAGTGTAGCCGGTATCCAGCCGGATCGGCTCGCTCAGATGCCCCACCCGCTGCACTTTGGCCGCGGCGGCCTGCGCCTTTTTCGCTGGTTCGGCGGCAGGTGCTTCGCCCAGTTCATTAATCAATTGGGCAAATTCGTCGTCAGCCCCTGCTGCGTCGCCTTGTTCTTCACGTAATCTGCGTTGGAGAAATGATGACATCGTCAATCACCCTTATACCTGTCGCTTATTTTGTTAGTGTAAGCGTGGATTTTGTGGTGATCAATCAATGAGAAATGAATTTTTCCACAATTTTACAAAATTCATGGACGAAGGAAGGGCAGGAAACTCATGAAGCGGCGGCGCAGAACAATCAGGCGGCGCAAAAACGGGGTAAGGTGAACCAACCCCGGCGGCACCAGCCAGCGGGGTACCCCATCGAACACAATCGTTTGCGATGCAACAAACCGGCGCAGCCCTTCGGGTCCGTTACGGCGGCCACTACCGCTGGTTTTCTGCCCACCCATCGGCGCGGCAGGCGCACCCCAGATCGACAACGGGCGATTGATGCTGACGTCGCCGCTGTCCATTTGCAGGGCCAGCCGCTCACCATGTTGCAGGTCACGGGTGTAGAGGCCGCCGGATAACCCGTAAGGTGTGTCATTCGCCAACCGCACCGCTTCGGCTGAATCGGCGACCGGCATGACCGCCACCAACGGCCCAAACGTTTCCGTCTGGATCACCGCCATGCTGTGATCCACCCCGACAAGTATAGTTGGCTCGAAGAACAACGGTCCCAGGTCCGGGCGGCGCTTGCCCCCCACCAGCAGCCGCGCCCCTTTGCGTACGGCGTCGTCAATATGCGCCTCGGTGCGCAGCAATTCGCGTTCGTTCTTCAGGCTGCCGACGTGATCGTCGTAGCCGGTGCCCAGCTTGAGGTCAGCAGCCCGCGCTTGCAGACGTTCCAGAAAAGCCTCATAAATGGCCGCTTCAACATAAACCCGTTCCACACTGGTACAGGCCTGCCCCGCGTTCTCCATCGCGCCGATCAGCGTGCCGGACACCGCCTGATCCAGGTCGGCATCGCGCAGCACAATCAGCGGATCATTGCCGCCGAGTTCCAGGCTGTAGGGGATCAACCGTTCCGCAGCCCGCGCCGCGACCTTGCGCCCCACAGCCGTGCTGCCGGTAAAGGCCAGATAATCGACCTGCTCGACCAGCGCCGCCCCGGTTTCGCCCGCACCATCAACGATCTGCACAACATCCGCCGGGATACCCGTTTTGTGCATCCTATCCACGCCGTAATGCGCGGTGAACGGAGTCAGTTCGCTCGGTTTGATGACCGCCGTATTGCCTGCGATGAGGGCGGGTATCACGTCACAGAAGGCCAGCAGATACGGGAAATTCCAGGGGGTGATAAACCCGGCCACGCCATGCGGCTTGTAGTGCACCCTTGCCCATTGAAAAACCGGGAACAGCACGCGGCGGGTCTGGGGTCGCAGCAAACGCGGCCCATGATAGCGGTAATAGGCCAGCGTGTTATCCACCACGAACAATTCGTTGAATGCGCTCAGGCGGGTCTTGCCGGTTTCGGCGCAGATGATGTCCAGCAGCGGGTCAGGTTCATGCCAGAGCGAATCCGCCCAGCGACACAGCAGTCGGATTCGCGCCTTGACGCCCAGCGCCGCCCAGCCCGGTTCCGCCGCACGGGCACGCATCACCGCCGCATGAACGTCCGCATCCGTCGCAGCGGTAATGGTGCCAATGGCGGTGCCAGTTAGCGGATTGATAACCGGAATGCTGTGGTTCTGTTCCATAGCGCGTTCAATTCCTGTCGGGTGGGCAGGCATTATAACGCAGCCTATCCACCAGGCTTAGTGCTGGTTAGGGAGTGCGTGAGCCATTGATGAAAATCTACGGTCACGGCCAGCACTGGGTTCTATAATCAGGCTGAGACTGAACAACCGCATTGGGGGAACAATGCTTTCACGAAACAACCTGAACGGCCAGCGTGCCGTCGACTATGGCCTGATCGTAACGGTCCTGGTCTGCCTGGGCATTGTCGCACTGGGTACATGGCTGCTGCGCTTTGAACTGGCGACGCCGCCAGCCGATGACATCGGTTTTTTCTATGAATGGAAACTGGCCGAGCCGACTTTCTGGAGCCGCGCCACCATCTGGATTGGCTTCGCGGTGCATCAACTGCTGGTGTGGGGCACGATCTGGTATGCGCGGGCGCATTATGACAAATACACCGACAAGCTGCGCCCGGCCAATTACTGGGCGCTGGCGATCAACGCCGTGTTTGTCGGGCTGCATTACCTGCAAACCGCGTTCTTTTATGACGGTATTGCGCAGGATATACCCAGTTGGACCGCGCAATATGCCGTCATTATGATGCTGGTTGTCATTCTGGCGATGGAGAACAAACGACGCGGCCTGTTCTTCGGGCGCAAGGTCAAATTCCGCAAAGAGTTCTACCGCTGGCTGCGCGACTATCATGGTTATGCGTTCAGCTTCGCCGTGATCTACACCTTCTGGTTTCACCCGATGGTGCCGACCTGGGGGCATCTGCTCGGCTTTGCCCATGTTATTCTGGTTATGATTCAGGGATCGCTGATGTTCACGCGGATGCACCTGAACAACAACTGGAAGTTCCTGCTGGAAATCCTGGTGCTGCCTCACGCCGCGCTGGTGGCGTTTAATCAGGGCACCAGCCTGATCTATATGTTCCTGTTTGGCTTTCTCGCCATGTTCATCATCACACAAATGCACGGCCTCGGCCTGAAGCGCTGGGTCAAGTGGCTGTTTTCCATGGGCTTCGTCGTGAGCGTGCTGTTCACCTACACCGTACTGCGCGCGCCCTATCAGGTGAATGAGGTCATCCGCATCCCGTTTATCGAGTACGGCGTTGTGTTTGCGATTTATGGGCTGTGGTGGCTGTTCGCCCGCTTCACGGGGCGCTTCGACACGCTGCGTGAGGGCGAGGCGGTGGCTCAGGGTGCGGGGGATTGACTGGCAAAAAATTTATAATTCATTTTCATGGCGGTGGTGTTTCGGATGGTGCTATAGGCTCAGGTGTGGCTTCTGATACTGATTGTGAGAGATTTGGAGGACTACAATCTAACTGTAGTTGAGGTGTATCGTACATCGCTAGAACAATATTTTTGTTTCTGATTGCAATTGTATCTTGCGTATCCGGTCTATAGACAAGTAAACCATCGCTTGATTCGGCTAAAACACAAGCCGAAATCATTTCGTCAGCTAATGGCACGGTTTCACGCAGAATTAGCTGTAATTCTTGTACCTCGCCATCCCATATAAGATATACACTAGAAGGCTGACCACCACCTATCGATCGAGGTACGAACAAGTAGAATAAGCTACCATATATATAAGCAGGAATAATTAGGAAAAAGAGGGCTGATAAATAAACGAATACATCTAACCTCAGCTGTATAGGCAATTTTAGTCGTACAATAAGGCCCATTGATGCAAACGGAATTCCTACTATGAAACTAAGCTGAGCTGAGTATGTGACTACATCGCTAAAAGGTAATGATCGAAAGAGAAAATATTGGCCAAAAAACCAGTCAAATAGGATTAATATTGTTATTGCTAACATTAGCATGCTAAATAAGAGTTTATAAACTAAAGATTTGATTGACTTATCAATAAACCACAAGATCAGCGAGGGCAAAATAAAAGGTACAATAACAGCTAAAAGAAAACTGAACGCTGCCCCGATATATTGTGCTGCATCGAGACGGTAACTGAAAATATCCGTATAACGTGCTAATGCAGTATTGACAATCACAAAGCCGGAAGCTGTAAACAACACAGTAGCTCCCGCAATGACAGCCAATCCAGTTTGAATGTTTTGCAGAATGCTGCTTATTGATAGGGGCTTTTGTTCTGCCATTTCTCCTCGCTACCCAGACTTGTCTTCCAAACACTCTCACATAGCTTAGGACGCAGCGCGCTGCGTCCCTACCGTTTGCACCTGTTTGAATACCATCAAATCTACTTACGCATAATCCTCAAGCTGGCACCCGGCGACCGGTGTACCTTCGGCCTGAATGCGCCCGATCTGCTGGAGGCTTTCCTGCACCGCGTCGGCATCATGCAGCACGTCCAGTTGAAGCTGAATCGAACGGCTTTCGCCCGGTTGCAGCATGACCAGCCGCCCGCTTTTACGCGCCTTGTTCTGGCCTTCGGGGATGCAGTTGCCCGGTTCGACACCGTTGACGTAAATGCCCTGCCGCGTGTTTTTCCACTGCGACAGATACGGCAGTTGCTCCGTCGGCCAGCGCATCGCCAGCCCAAAATCATCGCGGTGCAGCAGCACTTCGGTGTTGCCGTGCATGGCCTTCAGGTGATGCAAAAAGACGACGGATTCATAATTGGCGGTGGGTGCGGCGTATTCCGCCCAGGTATCAATCGCGGCACGTGACTGCGCGTTCATCGGGTAAATATGCGCGTGCGGCGTTTGCAGCCGGGTCCCTTCGGCGATTAACGGAAAGCCAAAGTTAAAGTGATAGAGGATCATGAAGGGCGTGGGGACATCGCCCACATTGGTGATGTAGTCCTCGATATACAGCCCCGGCTTGCCCAGCACAATCGTGATGGTGCGTTCCAGCACCAACTGCTCGGCATACAGGGCAGACTGCGTCACCCGCCCGTACAGGCTCAGGCTGATCTCGCCACCGGAGGCATCGACATCGCCCACCGACACGCGCTCAGCCCGCATCCGGTTAATGCGCCCGTGAAAATCGCGCTGCACCCCGGTCACATCGTCCACTTCCGGTGCGCCTGTATGCGTCAGACCGCACAGAGTCAGCAGGCCGCCGCTCATCTGTTGCAGCCATGTCTGACCAAAATCCGGCGCATGGGGTGACCCCTGGCTGATCCATGTCAGGGGCAGACCGTTATAGTGCGCCGCCCAGATATCCAGCCCACGATCCGGCAGAATCGTAAACGTCAGGCCGCTGGCGTTGTAGGCCTCGATGATACGCATTCCGTTGGGCAGGGTTGATTGGCGAAAGTCGATAAACTGGCGGGTGTTGACACTGTGCCGGGCGAGTTCTTCCGGCGTCCAGGTGGTGGGGTCAATCATGAAAAATCCTCCTTCATGTGGCAGGAGGATTATAGCCTGATTCGATGGTTAACGCCGCCGCACACTAAAGTATTCAGCTCGGCTGCGCAACAATGAGCAACGGATCAGTCGCGGGTTCAGCGTCATCGTCTTATGCTGCTCCATTAGGCTGGTGGATAGCCCGTATTCTAGCGGCCCACCCAGTCACGCAGATACAGGAAGTCGTGGCCGATGGTACGCTTGCTCACCTTGGCGATGTTGGGCATGGTGCGCTTGTAGTGATTCGACTTCACGCGCCGCCACACCTTTTCGACAAACGAACGTTCGAATCCTTCATCCACGACCTCATCGACGGTGTACCGTTCATCAACCAGCAGGAACAACACCTGATCGACATCATCATAGGTGAAGCCCAATTCCTGCTCATCGGTCTGGCCTTCCCACAAATCGGCTGATGGGGGTTTATCCAGAATCGAATTTGGCACCCCCAGCGCGCGCGAAAGCTGGCGCACCTGCGCTTTGTACAGGTCCGCAATCGGCTGAAGCGCGACGCCGCTGTCGCCATAAATGGTCGAGTACCCCAGCAGAAATTCGGTCTTGTTGCTGGTGCCCATCGCCAGTCCGCCCCAGTCAACTGACTGATCGTACAGGATGATCATACGCTGCCGGGCCATGATATTGCCTTTACGAACGTTGCTCATGTCGGGGAAACGCTCGATCAGCGGGTCAACCATCGGCGTGATTTCCACCGTCAGGCTGGGCAGGCCGAGGTCCTCGATAACCGCGTCGGCGTCGCTCAGGCTGGCTTCGGATGAGGTGCGATACGGCATCCGCACCACCAGCACATTTTCCGGTCCCAGCGCCTGTGCCGACAGATAAGCCGACAGCGCCGAATCGATGCCACCGGACAGCGCCAGCACGGCACGCTTCATCCCCACTTTTTCGATCTGGTCTTTAATAAACCCGGTGAGGATGCGATTGGTCAGGTCGGTATCGATTTCCAGCCGGTGCAGCAGATTCGGTTTGGCAGATGTCGTCATGTTGTTATGTCCCTGTAGGGGCACACAGTGCGGTGCCCGGTTATGCTTCGTTGAGCGGTTGTTGACTATAAACCGTGATTCGATGCGGATAATCTTCCTCGACGTTGATCTGGGTCATATACAGCCCTTCGTCTCGCTGGGCCTGCATCAGTACCAGCGCCTGATGTTTATCCACCGCCAGCACCTGAAATACCCGCTGTTTGCCGGTCTGCTGCAAATCAGCCAGCCGGTCGTCAACCGACTGTGTTTCCAGCGCATCCGGCGTGTAACTTTCACGGATAAAATGGCGCAGCCGGTCGGCATCACCCCGGTTCAGCAGCGTCTGCTGGGCGATCAGGCGCATCCCGGCGTTGCTGGTGACAAGTGCCCCTTTATCACCCACCCGAACCGCCTTGCTCTTCCAGGATGCGGGCCAGTTCACGCTGTACCAGAAACGGGCGTTCATCGCGCAGCAGCGGCATCCGGCTGCGAGAACGGTGAATCTGGTTCAGGTCGATCTGCTGCGTCACCAGCGTTTCATCAAAATAGTGCCCGTGCGTCATGAACTCGCCTTCCGGATTGACCACCAGCGAGCCGCCCCAGAAGTTTTTGCCGTCTTCATAGCCGACGCGGTTGCACATGAGGACATAGTTGGTGAACGTGCTGCCATAAGCCTGCGTCATCAGCTCGACCCAACGCGCTACCGTCAGGCGGCCCCCTTCGCTGGCACTGACACCCCGCGCCGGGCTGCTGTTGCCGAAGATCATCACGTCGGCCCCATCCATCCACAGCACATACGGTGCCGACATATGCCAGAAGTCCTCGCAGATGAGCATCCCCATGCGGCCAAAGCGCGTATCAAAAGCGCGAATACTGGCCCCTTCATCAAAGTAACGGCCATCGTCGAACATGCCATAGGTTGGCAGATAAACCTTATGATGCACGTGCAGGCATTCCCCCTGCGAAAGATAGGCCTGTGCGATATAAAAGCGCTGGCGTTTATCCGCATGGACAAAGCCGAAACTGATATCCATATTCATGCTGGCATCCAGCAGCGCGCGAAAGGTCGCGTCATCGCGGCTGGTGCGGATCGCCACTTCCGGCACAAGGTCCTGCACCTGATAACCGGTCAGCGACAATTCGGGGAAAACCAGCAGGTCAACACCCTGTTGGTCCGCCTGCTGCACATACTGCAAATGTTTTTCGAGGTTCGCGCCGACATCCCCCAGCTTGGGGTAGATCTGCGCCAGTCCGACGGTAATGCGCATAGTGGTTCCTTTGTTTAGTTTGGCTGCGCCAGTCTTATGTTAAACGAACTCCGCGCCGAATAGAAGTTCTTTCCACAGCTAGAATCCGGCAAGGGCATACGAATCGAAGAAATCCCAGATTTCGGCGCTGGCGTCTATGTCGCCACTCACGGGACCCGGCAGCCACACCTGCCAGATCGAATGGCTGCCCGGCCAGCGATGGCCACCCCCGGCAATCGCGTCGTACCACACTTCAACGCCATCCCGGCAGCCGACATACAGTTCTCGCCGGACACTGGTGCCATCCGCCACCGGGTCGCGTTGTTCCAGCACCGGGGCAGAATCGCAGCCATTGTGCAGCACCCATGTCAGCAGCGCTTCCGGCACCGAGGTCAAACCCGGCAGGCCATCCAGCGGCAGGACTTCATCCGCCATACCGTGCATCATCAACACCGGCACCGGGCGCGGCGGGCTGCATGAATCCTTGACGTTTTCCGCCAGCGTCCCGCTGACTGATGCTACCGCCGCAATACGGTCCGGTAATTCACACCCCAGCCGCAGCGCCAGCATGCCGCCATTGTCAAAACCGGCGGTATACACCCGGTTCAGGTCGATCCTGTACTGTGCCGAAAGCTGGTCGATCAGGGCCGCTGTGAAAGCCACATCATCGACTTCGGCGCTGTCTGCCGCATAACGCCCACTGCCATCGGCCCAACTGCGCCCCACGCCATCGGGATACGCCACGATGAAGCCTTCACGCTCGGCAATAGCATTGAAGCCAGTCACTTCCTGCATCAGCCAGCCAAAGCCGTCGCGCATGTGATACACCAGCAGCAGCGGCACCGGCTGATTTGTATCATAGCCCGCTGGCACAAACAGCTGATAGGCGCGCTCCCCATCACCCACCCGCACCGTGCGCCGCCCCTCAAAAAAGCTGGACACCAGCGAAGCAGCGATCACCACCAACGCGCCCACGATGACGATCACCAGCACCCGAAAAATCCGCCAGAAGCGCATCTGGCTGCTGCGCCAGCGCGCTATGCCTGTTTCCAGCCCGGCCCGCGCACAACCCGGCCCGGTCGCGCATTGGTGTGTTCGCCATCCTTCAGGACCTGTGTGCCGTTCACAAAGACATGGACCATACCGGTGGCGTACTGGAACGGATTCTGCGGTGTGGCATAATCCTGCACGTTGGCCGGGTCGAACACCACCACATCCGCGAAGTAACCGGTTTTCAGCATCCCGCGCCGGTCGAGCTTCAAACACTGCGCCGGGAAAGCCGCCAGCCGCCGCACCGCTTCCTCCAGCGGGATAATGCCCTCATCACGCACATATTTGCCGATGACACGGGCAAATGAGCCGTAAGCGCGTGGGTGTGGGATCGAGTTGAGAAACACGCCTTCCGGGGCCTGCGATTCCGCGTCTGAACAGAAGCTGACCCAGGGCAGCGCCACCTGTTTGCGCAGATTATCCTCCGACATGCTGAAGTACATGGTGAAGATACGGCTGTCGTCCTCAACGATCAGGTCGATCAGCGTGTCTTTGGCGGATTGACTGCCGCGCATCTGCATGACTTCGAGCAGCGTCTTGCCCTGCAACGAACGCAGGTGCTCTTTCTGGAAACCCGCCAGCAGAATATTGGCCGGGGAATTTTCCGCATACATATTTTCCCAGTCGTCAGACGGGCTGGTCATATCCGCCTTGACTCGTTCGCGTGTTTCGGGGTCTTTCAGGCGGGTGATCATGGCATCATGGCCGCCTTCATGCGCCCAGGGTGGAATACAGGCATCCAGCCCGGTGCCGGAAAATGGATAGGTGTACATATCCGCGCTCACCCGCAGCCCTTCCGCCAGCGCCTGCTCCATCTTTTCGATAGCGGTATCCATCTTGGGCCAGTTGGACTGCCCGGCGGCCTTGAGATGATAAATCTCGGCAGTGACATCCGCCTCGCGTGCAATCGTCAGGAATTCGTCCAGCGCTTCCATAAAGGCGCTGCCCTCGCTGCGGATATGCGAGATATACATGCCATCGTATTCGCGGATGACCTTCGCCAGTTCGATCAGTTCGTCGGTTTTGGCGTAAAACGCGGGCGTGTAGATGAGCGCGGCAGACATGCCCATCGCCCCTTCTTCCATCGCCTGCCGCAGCAGCCGCTTCATTTCGGCCATTTCTTCGTCGGTCGGCGGGCGATCATCATAGCCGATGGTGTGGATACGCAGCGTCGAACTGCCGACGAACGACGCAATATTGCAGGAGACACCGCGCTTTTCCAGCCATTCCAGATACTCGCCCAGCGTCGTCCATTCCACATCGTATTTGATGTCGCCCTGCGCCATATACGAGCCAGGACCATCTGCTTTCATGGCGTCGTTCAGCGGCCCCATAGACGAGCCTTCGCCCATGACTTCAAGCGTCACGCCCTGCCGGATTTCACTTTGCGAGCGACCATCCTCTATCAGCGACTCCGGTGACCAGCTCAGCATGTTGATAAAGCCCGGCGCGACCGCCAGCCCGTTCAGGTCATATTCAACAGCGCCCGTGAATGCCGAAAGCTGCCCAATCGCGGCAATCTGATCACCGCTGATGGCGACGTCGCCTTTGGTTGGTGCCTGACCGCTGCCGTCGTAGATGGTGCCATTGCGGAGTATGATGTCGTACTGCATAGGTTCTCCTCGCTGTGTGAAGTGATCAGTCGTCAGTTTTAAGTTATCAAAAGCCCAAGCAACCGGCTTACCAGATTGGCGTTACATTTTTGCACCGCTGGTTGGTTGCTTGTAAACCGGGTCTGCGCGCCAGCATCAACAGGCTGAATGCCAGCACCGCCCCATCAAGCCATTGGTCCGCACGCAGATCCGCCACCATCAGCGCATAATCCGCCCGTAAGAAACCAATCGCAAACATACCCGCACTCAGTAGGGCCAACACCAGCCAGAAACGTCGCCCGGTTAGCCAGCCACGCCAGAACGGCGCCAGCGTCAGCAGCAGAACCAACAGACCCATCCCCACCCCGAACAGCGGCGTATTGTAGCGCGCCGCCGGGATACCATAGACGTCCGGCAGTTCAGCCACCACCAGCGGCGGATAATTCGCCAGTGTATCGACCTGCGCCCCAAAGCCGCAGTTAGACGTGCCGCAGCCCCACCAGCCCGCCATCGCCAGCAGCGCCAGCGCCGGAGCCAGTGAATCGAGCAGCGCTGTTGCAGACACCCGATGCCAGCGGGTCACGATCCATAACCCGGCCAGGCCGCCCAGCAAGGCGCCATGCCAGTCCAGCCCGCCGGATCGTATCCGCATGATTTCGTTGGCATTGTAAGAAAAATATGTCCAGTTGAGCAGCACATGACCAACACGCGCCCCGATAATGCCGCCGACCAGCGCGCCCAGGCACACATCCACCAGGGCACCACGCGGACCATCTGTGCGCAGGATGCCCACACCTGCCCCGGCGATGATCGCCAGCGCCAGCGCAAAAGTAAATGTTTGCAACTGAAGCGGTCCGATAGTCGTATACATCGATACCCTCATAAGCTGGTCAGATTTTAGTGAAGATGTGCACCTCCGTCAAAAGTAAGTTAGAAATCCCACAGAAATTGGGGCTGTCAGTCGTTATGGCAAGGGGGCGTGTTATAATTAGGCTTCTTGATAAGAAAATTTCGTCTGTTTTACAGCGAATAAAATATAAGGAGTATACAGCCAATGGGTGGAATCAGTTCCTTGCTGGGCGCACTTGCTCTGTTAGGTTTTCTCGGATTTCTGGGTGGCATTGCGTTGGTCGTTGTATCAGCATCTCAGGGACGACCTGTACGCGGTGGTATCTCGCTGGCGGTGGCCGGGCTGGTCGTCGGGCTCATTTTCAGTGTCATTAGCCAGGGCATCCTGATTGTCGAACCGACACAGGTCGCCGTCGTCTTTAATACGCTCAACGGTGAACTGGGCGAAGAACGCGGTCCCGGTACACACATTATTATTCCGGTGCTGCAATCAGCCACGATTTACCCGATCGAACAGCAGCAGTACACCATGTCCGGCATTCCGGGTGAAGGTCAGGTGCAGGGTAACGATGCCGTGCGCGGACGTACTTTCGATGGGCAGGAAGTCTTTCTGGACATCAGTGTGCTGTTCGGTGTAAACCCGCAGGAAGCCAACACGGTTCATGTGCGCTGGCAGAACCGCTATGAAGACGACTTCGTGCGCCCAACCATTCGTGGTCTGGCTCGTGAAGTGATTTCCCGTTTCCGGGCGGAAGACATCTTTGGCGAGCAGCGCACCGCCGTTGAAGACTCGATGCAGGAATTACTGGCAGCCCGCATGGTTGAAGAAGGCTTTATCATGACTGACCTGCTGGTGCGTGATGTCACCTTCTCGCAGGCCTTCACCGACTCGATTGAACGGAAACAGATCGCCGAGCAGCAAGCGCTGGAAGCGGCCTTCCGCGTGCAGGAAGAACAGCAGAATGCGGAGCGTGTACGTGTGACGGCCCAGGGTGCGCGTGATGCCGAAATCTCGCGTGCCGAAGGTGATGCGCAGGCTATCGTGCTGCGGGCCCAGGCCCAGGCCGAAGCGCTGCGTCTGGTCAGCGAACAGATCGCGGCCAATCCGTCACTTATCCAGTACGAGTACATTCAGAATCTGGCGGACAACATCAATCTGGCGCTGGTGCCATCCAACAGTCCGTTCCTGTTCGACTTTGAAAGTCTGGCCCAGGCGGACAGCAATTTCTCTGCACCAGAAGTACCCCGGAACCTTGAACTGCCAGAGTCAGATCTACCGGATGTCGGCGAAGAGAGCAGCGACAGCAACTAAAACGGCCTTCATCACAAGCTGTTTTCAGGCGGGGGCATGTCTTGGGGCAGCCCCTGCCTGTGGCTGTAAACGTTGTCTTAGAAATCCTGCTAGGTCGTTGACTTCCATGTGTGAGCAATCATACAATAAGGTAGACAACCATTCGTTCTAAGCAAATATGGCCCAAGTTATGGCAAAGAATTACTACGACATTCTTGGCGTAGATAAGAACGCCAGTGAAAAGGAAATCAAACAGGCCTTCCGCAAGCAGGCCAAGAAATATCATCCGGACGCCAATCCGAATGATCCCCAGGCCGAAGCCAAGTTCAAGGAATTGAACGAGGCTTATGAGATTCTGGGTGATGCCGAAAAACGCGCCCAGTATGATCGCTTTGGCAGTGCCTTCCCCGGTGGCATCCCCGGCAACGGCGGCCAGCAGTACTACACCAACACGAACTTTGATGGCGAGTCCTTCAGCGACATCCTGGAAAACCTGTTCGGCGGCAGAGGTGGGTTCGGGCGATCCAGCGGCTTTGGCAGCACCGTCCGCGAAAGTCAGCGTCCCAGTGTGCAAGGGCGAGACATCGAACACGCGATCACGATTAGCCTGTACGAAGCCTATCATGGGGCGACACGCCGGGTCACCAAAGGCGACCGCACGATCAGCGTGAATATCCCCGCAGGTGCCAGGACCGGGACCAAAGTGCGCGTCGCCGGTGAGGGCGAACCCGGTGCCATGGGCGGCAGTGCGGGTGACCTGTATCTGGTCGTGGAGGTCGCGTCAGACCCGAATTACGAGCGTGACGGCGACGACCTGTCGACCGACGTCAAAGTGGACATGTTTACCGCCATACTCGGCGGCGAAGTCGAAGTATCGACGATGGCTGGCAAGGTGAAGCTGAATATCCCACCCGGCACACAATCGGGCCGCCGGTTTCGATTATCCGGCAAGGGGATGCCGCGCCTCAAAAAACGCGGAGAATTCGGCAACCTGTATGCACGCGTACTGATCACCGTACCCGAAAACCTCAACGACGAACAACGGCAACTGGTCGAACAACTGCGTAACAGCTTTCGATAACCTCACAGCGCAGTCTGTTATGACTGAGGAGTACCCTATTGAAACAAATCATTGCTTTAATGGTGGGGCTGGTGCTGGTTGCCTGTCGGCCTGCCACCAGCGCACCACCGCCCCAGGCAGTCGCCAGCACCCCCATTGATTCCTTGCAACTGGTGCGGGCACAGGTTCCGACACCGGTTTCAGAAGCCATTATCGAAGCTGCCGATGCCGAGTACGTGATGCTCAGCAATATTTATGAGCGACTGGCCCCCTCCGTCGTCAACATCGAAATTCAGGCGACTCACCCCGGCACTGATACCATCATTGATTTTGGCAGCGGGTCCGGTTTTGTGTGGGATATGGACGGCCATATCGTGACCAATGCCCACGTGATCGACGGTGCCAGCAGTATTGAAGTCACGTTTAATGATGGGTACATCGCGAGTGCCGAACTCGTCGGCGAAGACGCTTTCAGTGATCTGGCTGTCATTCAGGTACAGGTCGATGATATTCACCTGCATCCGATGACACTGGCCGATTCCGGGACCGTGCGGGTGGGCGAACGCGCTATTGCCATTGGCAACCCATTCGGGCTGGCAAGCTCGATGACGGTTGGCATTGTCAGCGGGCTGGGACGTCAACTGCCGTCGGCGCAATTGCTCAGCGCAGACCTGCCGCCCGGCTTCAGCAATCCATCCATTATTCAGGTCGATACCGACATCAACCCCGGCAATTCGGGCGGGCCGCTGCTCAATTCACAGGGCGAAGTCATCGGCGTCAACACGGCTATCCGCACTGACAACGGAGTCTTTCAGGGGGTTGGTTTTGCCATTCCGGCCAATACGGTGCGGCGCGTTGTCCCGGAACTGATCGAAAACGGCGTGGTCGATTATGCCTGGATCGGAATCTCGACATTAGTGGAAAGCGATGGCTTCAGCGTCGCGGCACTGGCCGAACCGCTGAACCTGCCCGTCAATACCGGTGTGCTGGTCGACCGCATCAGTGTCGGGTCGCCCGCCGATAAAGCCGGTTTGCAAGGTGGGCAGCGATTAGACACGGTACGTGGCCGGCAGATTTGTGCCGGAGGCGACATCATCATTGCGGTTGATGGCGAGTTTGTGGATAACCTCGATGAACTGGTGGCCTATCTGCTGGTCAACAACAAACCGGGCGATGTCATCAACTTGCTGATTGTGCGCGATGGCGAAACATTCGAGGTGCCGCTGGCGCTCGAAGCACGCCCGACAGATGAAACCGGCGAAACTGTCAACGCCTGCACCAGCTAGCCATGTGTACCCAACGCGTTCTGGAAACTGACCGGCTGCGGTTGCGCTGGCCAGAACTGGCAGATGCCCCCGCTATTGCGGCTTTGGCTGGAGATCAACGGGTGGCCGCCACCACGCTGAACATCCCGCATCCCTATCATACAGACAGCGCGGTCGTGTGGTTGCAGAACATCATCGAGAGCCGCCGGTTAGGGCACAACGATCAAACGTTTGTGATCCTGCGCAAACCGGATGATATGCTGATCGGTGCGATTGGTATCCGCCCGGAAGCAAAATACAAGCGGGCTGAAATCGGCTATTGGGTGGGCGTCTCCTATTGGAATCAGGGTTACATGACCGAAGCGGTCAGGCGTATACTGCATTTTGGTTTTGACGAACTCGACCTGAACCGCATCAACGCCAGCTATTTCACCAACAATCCCGCATCGGCGCGGGTGATGCAAAAAACTGGCATGACGTTTGAAGGCATTATGCGGCAGCATATCTACAAGTGGAACCAATTTATTGACCTCGGCTTTTACAGCATCCTGAAGTCGGAATTTGAGGCACAGAGAACAGAGTCATGAGTGTATTCCCGATACTCGAAACCGAACGACTGAGGCTGCGTGATCTGCGAATATCGGACGCGGAAACCATACAAACATTGTTGAATGAGCCCGAAATCACCGGCAACCTGATGGACAAGGCGCTGCCCTATTCATTGGAAGATGCGCAGTCCCTGATTACCTACAGCCAGGACGCGTTTGCACAGGGCAAAGCCTATATGTTTGCCATCGAGCGCAAGTCCAATGAAGACATGATCGGGTACTGCGACGTCGAGGTACAGGCAGATCACCAGCGCGGTGAAATCGCTTACTGGATTGGCCTGCCGTACTGGTGGCAGGGTTACGCGACAGAAGCCGCCAAACGCGTGGTGCGCTTCGGCTTTGAGGATTTGGCGCTCAACCGCATATATGCCTATGTCATGAAGCGCAACGAAGCGTCTGCCCACGTGCTGCAAAAAGCGGGATTGATTTATGAAGGCACACAGCGTCATGGCACGCGCAAAAACGATGTTTACGAGGACGTGGATTTTTATGGATTACTGCGTGAAGATTGGTTGACAGCCCGTTGATTTCATACTATGCTTGAATCAGGTGTATATGCTAGGGAAAGGGGAGTGCGTTTGCAATCTCAAGAAAACCCAATAGCTTCATACACAAGTAGCCCGTGAAAGCGGGGAAGACCTCTTAAAGAGGTTTGAGGTAAAACCAGACTATACGATTGACAATCGCGCGCCACACCCGGCGCGTGATTGTGTTTACAGGCCCCGTCGTTTTTTCAGTCGATAGTAAACAATTGCAACTGTGTTGGCAGGTCAGGGAAATGTATCCCGGTCTATTCGTGTTAAAATTACCGGAAACGAGCGTAACAAGGAAGGTGACATGGCAAATCATCGCATTTATAAAATGAGTTTCGCACGCGTCTACCCTGAGTATGTCGCCAAGGCAGAACGAAAAGGCCGTACCAAAGCCGAAGTCGATGAAATTATTTGCTGGTTGACCGGCTACAGCCATGCAGGGTTGGATGCGCAACTGGAAAAACAAACGGATATCGAGACGTTTCTTGCGGAAGCACCTCAGTTGAATCCGTCGCGGTCTATGATTAAAGGCGTGGTTTGTGGGGTGCGCGTGGAAGACATCGAAGAACCCACCATGCGGGAAATTCGCTACCTGGATAAATTGATTGATGAGCTGGCCAGGGGCAAAGCGATGGAAAAGATTCTGCGGAAAGCCTGAGCCTTATCCACAAGTGTTACTTCGACAAAATAGCCTGCGCAGACAACCTGAATCCGGGTAGCACAGCTTCACCGTCGAGCGTGTCATCTGCCAGCAGTATTTTTACGGGTTGGCCCATGCGGTGCACTTCGACACGCTTGCCTGGATCGACAACCCAGACCATTGTCCCAGCAGCAAGGTAGTTGGAAATTTTCACCCGGATTACTTCATCTTCGTCAGTAGGCGACAAGACCTCCAGCGCCAGGTCAGGCGCGACTGACGTATAAGCTTCAGTGGGCATGGCCGAATAGCGCGCTTTCGAGAGGAACGCACCATCCGGGATATATCGCTCACCGGACACCATATAACCGCCATCTGCACCACTTGTCCAGCCGAGATCATGTTCATCCACAAAGACGGCAACCCGGCTCATGATCCACAAGGCGATAATGGAAGAGCGCGAATTCGACACCATTTTTTCGACAATCTCCCCGGCGACCAGCTCAAAGTTCCGGTTCATGTTTTGCGGCTGCACGACAAACCGGTCAAACTCTTCCGCTGTGATCGCTCTGGTTTGTGAAACCATGCTGCACCTCTGGCAATTGATGCCTCTCGCATTGCGCTCATTATAGCATGAGCAATATGGGATTGATTCCGTGTTAGCAAGAAACAAAAAAGGGCGCAGCACCCGCCGCACCCTCTGTGTTATCTCAAACCTGAAAACGGCCAGCGCTACAGGAAAAAATCGCGCAGGGCATCGCGCACATCATCAACCAGCGCTTCCCAGGGTTGATCCGGGTCACGGGTGATAAACAGGCTGTCGGATGTAATCGTCAGCGCACGGATACCGGGCACCCCATCGAACAGCATCTGGGCAATCGGCGAACCGACATTGCCTTCATCGAACGTGTTGTAAACCTCCGGCTCACCCGTCGTCAACGTCTGGTTCGTCACCAGCTCGATCACGTTGGGGTCGCCAGTCGGTTCAGTTTCAATCGTGACGTACTCGGACATCCTGCAACACCGTTACTGCATCGCCAATCTGAATCGGACCACCCTGCACAACACGGGCCATCATGCCCAGACGCCGGACCGCATCTTTCGGGTCTTTCTTCTGAATTGCCTCGAAGCGTTCGCAGCCGGTGCGGGGTGAAGTCAGCTCGACCACCGCCTGTGCGCCGATTTTAAGTTGAGTACCCTCTGGCAGCTGGTTGAAGTTTTCGCCCAACTCGCCAATGACGATCTGTTCCCCCATGGCTCCGGGCTGGGCGGCAAAACCTTCCGACGCCAGTTCGGACATCGTTTCCTGAGCCATGATGTTCAGATTGCGGCTGGGATTGCCGCCTTTGCGGTCTCCTTCGATGCCATAATCAGTGACCAGCGTGGCAGCCTGCAAAGGGACACGGCTGAAATGGTCGGCAGGTTTGGCGGGGACACTATCGGGCCGGTATACGATACTGACAATCTTGCCCATAATCATTCCTCTTGTTATGCGGTTTTGATGGAGTTATGTCGCCACATGACCCATTATAACCCCTTCATCAGGGAATGACACGGTGAGTGAGCATTTCGTTGACGGATTTCACCAGCCGTCGCAGTTCATGCTCCAGTTCCGGGGTAATGCCTTCCTGAATGGCGGCTTCGCGAAACAGATCGCGGGCTTCGCGCAGGCTATCCTGTCCGTTACGCAGGCGGGTGACACCTGCGCGCATCTGGGTACGGGCATCGCGGCTGGCAGGGCTGGTGTAATGATTGGGGAAATCCCACCCCAGCGCGGCCCCGGCAACGCGCAGGCCCTCGATGAATTCATCAACATTGGCAAGCTGCATCGCCGCCCCGGCCTGAAGCAGTTCCTTGATGCCTTCACTCAGGGTTGGCTCAACGCCAAAGTCAAGCTGCGTGATGTTCTTATAGCGTTCTTCCACATCGCTCAACCGGCCCGGCTGGGGGCGCAGCGCCGCTTTCTGGGGCGACAGCCCGGTGAAGATCGGATACAGAATGCCGACACACAAATTGTGCACGTCGAGCGAGAACTGAAATTCATGCCCGTTTTCCGCCGGGTTGAGCTGACGTGAACTGTTGAAGTCAATGATTTGCAGGTGCGTGCCATCCCAGTAAACATGCTCCAGCTTGTGGTCCAGATAGACCACCTGATTCTGGTGAGCCAGCCGCAGAATGTTGGCAAACTGGAGCGCCAGTGCGATGCCTTCTTCGCTGGGCAAACGCCAGCGCACGCCCGGATGATTGGGTTTCATCAGGTAAAGCAGGTTGCGGGTGCGCGGCAGATTTTGCAGTGACAGGAAAGGCCGCCACCCCTGCGCCGCATACTCTTCGATGGCTGTGCCAAATCCCATGACATCGTGCTGGAACGAAACAATTTCGCCATCGTCGGGGTGTTCGGCGGGGCTGGAAACAAAACCACAGTCTAACAGATCAACGACGTGTGGGCTGTCCGCCAGCTTCATCAACAGGCTGGCTTCGTTGGCGAACGCCCGGTACTCCCAACGCACATCCCCATCAGCCGACAGATGTTCGGGCCGCATGACCTTGAAGGCCACCATATGACCGCTACGTCGATCCAGGGCATCCATCACCCGCGCATAATGGCCGAGCGCAAACGTGTCGTTGTAATTATCGATACGATACAATTCGTCTAGTTGCTTTATCATGGCGACCAATATATCCCAGGTATCCCAAATAATAAATAGCCAGTATTTGGGAAATAATGCCGGCTCTTTTTGGGGAATCTGAGCAATTGTAGCGAAATACCCTCTGTATTCCAGGACGGAGTCTGGCCCTTGATTATCCCAATTCGCAGCAAGTGCTTGCGTCAGGGAGTGGCTTCTGTAGAATAGGATTAGACACAACTATTTCCAGGAGACCCTTCATGCCATTTTCGGGGGACGGTATTCGCTTGCGCAGCAGCGCGCGGACCAGTGTCGGCCAGGTACGCGAGAACAATGAAGACAGCGTCCACCTGTGGCCAGGTCAGCAGTTTGTGCTGGCAGTCGTGGCGGATGGGATGGGTGGTGCAGCCGCCGGGGAAGAAGCCAGCCGGATGGCGATTGAAGCCATTCAGTCGGGGTTATCACTGCGCACCCGCGATAGTATTGAACGTATTTCCTCAATGCCAGATGAAGACATCTCCGAGCAACTGCGCGACTCTATTCAACAGGCCAATCTGTCAATTATGCAGCGGGCCGTCGATGAGCCGGACATGCGCGGTATGGGGACGACGGTCACCCTGGCGTTCGTGCGCGGTACCGATGTGATGATAGCCCATGTTGGCGACAGTCGTGCCTATCAGGTCAACAACCTGTCGCGCAAAATCCGGCAGATCACATCCGACCACAGTTTTGTGGAAGCGCTGCTGGCCGCCGGTCATATCACACCAGAGCAGGCCCTCGATCATCCCATGCGCAACGTGCTGTACCGGGCACTGGGCCAGACCGAGGATGTGGATGTCGATATTTACCAGAGCCGGCTGGAAGTGCATGATCGACTGGTGTTGTGTTCCGATGGCCTCACCCGCCATGTGAAACCAGAGGAGATTGCTGAGGTTGCACTGGCTGAAGAAAACCCCGCCAAAGCCAGCAAACAACTTATTGATCTGGCAAACGAACGCGGGGGCGAAGATAATGTCAGCGTCATCGTTATTCTGGTGGAAAAAGATATAACCGACGAGCATGCCGACACAAAGTCCCGATCACTGACCGGCGAAGATGAAGAAGATACCCTTGTTCTTAAGGATAAACCCTTTACCCGAAGCGCTCTTCAGAACTTAGAAGCCCCCCAGGAATCATCGTCAGCCGAGTCCACCCCGGATGATGCAGCCAATTCACTCAGCAAACAAAAGATGCAGGCTGAACGGATCAGCGACAGCGCCGAACCAGCCACCAGCAATCATATGATGAAGGCCTATCCACACTTCTCACCCCCCCATCCGGTGACAACGACTGCAAACGAAACCTCTGGCAGCGCTGGTCAGTCGGGCGAAGGTGACGGAGAAGGCTATGATACCCGTGCACCCGAACAGTGAATCGCACTGTAACCTGGAACGTTTTACCCCGGAGCAGGCCCAGCAAGCGCGTGCAATCCTGGAGTACGCGGTGCGCCGGTTCGAACATCTGACGGCGCCCGACCGTGTGGCACTGACAAATATCTGGACTCTGCTGGCGCGCGCATCGGCACCAGTTTCATTAACGGGTATGCTGAGCGGGGCAAAGCAGCGCTACGACCACCATATGCAGTCTGCGCTGCCCAGACTGATCAACACCGGGTTGGTCTGGTATGACGAAGAATTGAAGTCGGTGCTGCAATGTCCGCCTTTTTCCGCCCTCACAACCCGGCATCAGGTCAAGGCGTTTGGCTGGAACCCGGCCTATGTCTGCACATTTCTGGATGGTCCCCTGTCGCTGCTGCTGTACGGACCGAATGTCTGGCTGCAAATCAACAGCAAATGCCAGCGCAGTGGTGATGAGCTGCAAATGCGTATTCGCTGGAACAATGAGAACGAACTGGAAGTAGAAGCGCCAGACACCGCTGAAGGCTGGTATGTCTGGGTGCGGGATGTCCCGGAAACACCGCCTCCGCATGGTCAGGACACCAACGCCCCGCGCACAGCCCTCTTTCATACCCGCACCGATCTTGAAACAAACCGGCACTATCACCCGGAGCAAACCGGACTAGCCTATTCACTGGCCGACGCGGTCTACCTCGGCGAATGCCTGCTGAATACCTGCAAAGCCGCACTCACGCAATAACCCCATTGCACGAATTGCATTTTCGTCTGCGCTTGACGTACAATAGGCTACAATATACGCATTGGCCCGGTCCTTGTTGATCTGTTAATCTGCTGGGTACGACGCATCAAACCTACTTGAGAAAAGCCCATGTCCGATCTGCAACCGAACGACACGTCACCAGAGGAAATTGATTACAAAGGCGGTTGGAAAAAACCGGCAGCGGCTGGCGGCTGGCAGACGCCCCAGTCGGATTCCGCAGAATCGCAGCCAACCGGCTGGACCGCCCCAGCCATGCCCGCAGACCTCAGGTTGACACCGGACAGTGAGGGCGCATGGCATCTGCCCCGCCCTGAAGATACAAGCTTCGGGCTGGAAGATGAAATTGAAATCACATCGCCCGCTACCAGCGTACGCCCTGAAGACACGATGCTGCTGGTTGAGCGTGAAACCACAAGCACCCCCGAAGTGGAAGAAACCATCGAGGAAGACACACCCGCTGATCTGGAAAGCTACAGCGGGCTGGGCGATCTGGTCGCCTCACTGACATCTATTATTGAAACGCAGCCCAAACCGGATATTTTGCCCGGTTCGGATGATGACGATCAGGAAACCCTGGAAGCCCAGGATGTCGAGGATGAATCCGAAGCGCTGGACTTCGGCAGTCCTACCCAGGCCGAACGCGAGGCGCTGGAGCAGGCTGCCAGCGATGCCACCGAAATCCACCCCGCAGATTTTGCCCGCCAGCGGGTCGACTGGCTGACCGAAGAAGATGCCGGGCCTGACGGCGAGACAGCGGCGGCGGTAGACCCCGAAGCCTATGCCCGCCAGCAGATCGAAGCGCTGCAATCCGGCCAGAACACCGAGGCTACCCCCACCGAAATTGTCCCTGAAGAAGCAGGCACCGACGACCCGGCAGCCTATGCACGCCAGCAGATCGCGGAGTTATCCGGCGAAGCCGCGCCGACCGAGCCCGAACCCGCCGCACCGGAAGTGGACGAACTGTCTCAAAAGTTCCAGGAGACGGAGCGACAGGTACGCGCGTTGCGCCAGCAGTACCGGGACGGGACGATTACCCGTGACCAGTTGCAGCAGCAATTGCGCCAGTATCTGGTGCTGGATGATAACGAAAACTGGTGGATGATGGGCGTCGATACCGACACATGGTATCGCTATGACAACACCAAGGGCGACTGGGTGATGGACACCCCGCCAATTGTCCGCAAGCCGGGTGTGCCGACCGCCACATCCGAATTTACACCGGAAGATGTGCTTCAGGGCCAACTGCCATACCTGCCGGATGACGATGAAGTCAGCGATGTCACCGAAGACACCGCCCCAACGCACGGGACAGAGCCGATCTATCTCGATCCGGATTCCCCGCTGCCCCGGTCCGTGCCGATTGAAGACCCGGACGCCACGATCCCCGGCAATGTCGCCATTAACCAGAGCACCACACGCCTGTCCGAAGCCGAAACGCTGGACAACTTTGGCGCAGAACCCACCATTCGTGCGCAGCCGGTCAACACCACACCCTATCAGCCAACAACCGCCTATGACGCCGGGTTTGACACCATCGCTGCCGAACCCCCGGCCTATGACGATCTGGACAGCGAAACACCCTCATACCAGCAGGCAGTCGAACGCCAGCGCCAGTCAAACCTGCGCCGTTTGCTGCTGGCCCTGACGCTGGTGTTGGGTGGCATCTTTATCATCGGGACAATCGCGGTTCTGCTGACAGTCGCTTCCTATAACAATATCGCCGCATCGTACCGGGAGCAGATTGCCGCTCTCGAAAATTATCAGCCAGATTTCCAGACCGTGCGCGTGCTGGATGTGGCTGGCAATCAGATTGCGGAACTCAACAGCGAACAGGGCGGTTCGCGCGAGTCCATCTCGCTCACGCAGATGTCGCCCGACCTGATTTACGCCATTGTTGGGTCACAAGACCCCAATTATTACGAAACACCCGGCTTCGATACCATCGCGATTGCAGGCGCGTTTTTCCAGAGTCTGGGCGGTGGCACGCCGCGGCCTGTGGATAACGTGAACATCACGCAGCAGGTCGCCAATCTGGTCATCGCCAACAGCGACAGCGCCGCCACCGCCACGCGGCTGGATCAGATTATCGTTGCCTCAGAGATCGCCCGGCAGTACGACAAGAACTTTATCCTCGAACTGTACCTGAACGAACAGTTCTTTGGCAATCAGTCTTACGGTGTCGAGGCCGCATCCGAGTTCTATTACGAAAAACCGGCATCCGAGGTGACGTTGGCCGAAGGCGCCATGCTGGCCAGCCTGCTCGAAGACCCGGTCGACAACGACCCGGTGCCGAAGGAGAACCGTGTCAACGCGTTTGCCGCTGCGGACGCAACGATGCGCGAACTGGCAACGGTGGGCTGCCTCAATTTCCAGCACGGTCAGTATGCCAACGGGGGCCCGTACTGTGTTCAGAATAGCCAGATTCTGCGTCCCAATGGCGACTTTACAGCCAACATCAACCTGGAACGTGCCGAAGTGCAGGTCTATCCGTACCGGCCTCGGTCGGTCGAAGGCGATTACCCGCATTTTGTTGATTTTGTGCGGCGTGAGTTGATCCGCGAATATGGCAACGATATGTTCCGCCTCGGCTTCGAGGTACGCACCACCCTGGACTCCGAGATTCAGGATGTGGCCCAGCGTGCCCTGCGCGACCAGCTGCGGACGCAGGCCTTCACCGGGCTGGAAACCGGCGCGGTTATGGTGGTTGAGCCGGAAAGCGGTCAGATTCTGGCGATGGTGGGTAGCCCGGACTTCAATGATGAAGACATCGACGGCGACACCAACTATGCTTTCACATGGCAGTTACCCGGCGCTACCGTTATGCCGATCGTCTACACACGCGCGCTGGAAGGCGTTGGTGACAGAAACGGCAATGGCGCGGTTGACTATAACGAATATCTGACCGCAGCATCCATCCTGTTTGATCTGCCGCCCGACTTCCAGGACCCGAATATCCGGACAGCCAATTCGGGTGGACAGTATCGCGGCGCCATCCCGGTCCGGCAGGCACTCGCCAACAGCGTCAACGTGGCAGCGATCAAGGTCTACAACTATATCGGTAATGAAAATTACCTCGATATTGCGCGGCGCATGGGCCTGACCTTCCTCAACGACCCGCCAGTGCTGGGGTATCAGACCGCGACCGGCGAAGCCACCGAAACCCGCCTGTGGGACATGATGAAGGCCTATGGCGTGCTTGCCAACACCGGTCGCTTTGTGCCGCTGCGTACCATTCTGGAAATTCGCGACTCCGACGGCCAGACCGTGGCGCTGACGGAAGGCCTCGCGCCGCGTCAGCCCGCGCAGGTGGTGTCGCCCCAGGCTTCATTTCTGGTACAGAATATTCTCAGCGACTCGCAGTTCTACGAAAACACCTTCGACCCGCTGTTCCTGCCCAATTATCCGAACCGGACAGCGGTCAAGATCAACCATATCAACGACAACCGCGACATGTGGGCGATGGGCTTCAGCCGCAATGTGGTCGTGGGCGTGTGGATGGGGCGTGTGGATACCGCCGCAACCGTTGCCAACAGCCGCGAAGCTGCATTGCCCGTGTGGACCACCGTCATGCAGGCCGCACTGGACGGCAGCAACCCGGTTCCGTTTAACTCGCCGCCATCGAATGTCGTTCAGCCGGGCAGCATCCAGAATCTGGTCATCTGTGCCCCGACAGGCACCCTGCCGGGTGCGGACTGTACCCAGCAGCGCAACGAATTCTTCGCCATCACCAACCCGCCACCCCCGCCAGAGCAAGGCCCGGTGGTCGCCGCACTGGTCGATAGCTGGACGCAGTTGATTGCCAACGAGTTCTGCCCGGACAACGTGGTCCAGGAACAATTTGTCGACCTGCACCCGGATGATCCGTACGCCATCAACTGGCTGAATACCGCTGCCGGGCGTCCGACGGCCAACCGCATGGGCCTGCCGCAGAATGTCCGACCCATGCCCGCCAGTGCCTGCGAGTTGAACACCGACCTGCCGGTGGCGCGGATCACTTCCCCGGCGGAAGGCACATCGGTCATGGGGACGGTGTCTATCCTTGGCGTCGCCTCGGCCAACAACTTCGACAGCTACCAGCTGGAATATGCGCCCGTTGGGTCGAACACGTTTACCATCTTTGCCGGGCCGGTCCGTAACCAGCAGCCCAACCAGAATTCGACGCTGGGTGAATGGAACACCAATACGGTCACCAACGGCCAGTATGTTATCCGGCTGACCATGTTCTCGACCAGCGGCGGGTTTATCCGGCGCGATGTCACCGTGAATGTGCTTAATCCGACACCGACGCCCATGCCAACGCCGACCACTGCACCGCAGCCGACGATTGTGCTGCCGACGACAACGACTCTCCCCTTCCCGACACCGTTCGCGCCGTCACCACAGATCCAGACAGGTGACGCCACACCAACCGCGACGTTGTTCTTTGGGGGTTAAACTGAAAAAGGAAATCGCAGACTCGATGAACTCGTCCTTTGAAAAACTGATCAACGATTTACGCGCATTAGGAGTGCGCGAAAACGGTGTCTTGCTGGTGCATTCATCGTTACGCGCCCTCGGTCCGGTAGAAGGTGGCGCTGAAACGGTGTGCAGAGCCTTGCTCGAAGTCCTGGGTGAGCGAGGCACCCTGCTGGTTCCGGCCCTGTCCTATGAAACTGTCACCCGCGAGCACCCGGAATTTGATGTGCGCACCACACCAACCTGCATCGGTGCCCTGACGGAATATTTCCGCCGGCGCGAAGGCACGCTGCGCAGTGTCCACCCCACGCATTCGGTTTGCGGTGTCGGCCATCTGGTCCATGATTTACTGTGCAATCATGAACTCGACACCACCCCATGCGGGCCGAATTCGCCTTTTCATAAGCTGCCGTCGTTTGAGGGGCAGATTCTGATGCTGGGCTGCGGCCTGCGCCCCAACACTTCGATGCATTCCGTCGAAGAACTGATCGAGCCGCCCTATCTGTTTACCGACCCCTTCGAATACACCATTACGGACGCTGCTGGCCGCCAATTCAAACAGGTCCACCGTCGCCATAATTTTGATGGCTGGGTCCAGCGTTATGACCGGTTGGCCGATGTATTGGCCGAACCTGACTTGCGCAGCGGCCCCGTGCTGCAATCGACCAGCTACCTGATTGAAGCAGCGGCGATGCGTCCAGCCATCTATCGCAAGCTCCAGGAAGACATCCTCTATTTTGTGGACCGCGAGGATGCCCCAACAGCCTGAACCCCAGCAAACCCGGAACCGAACGCCATGAAAATTACCGGTACATTTCTCGACGAAATCACGCATGACATCCCTGCCGCCAACTGGGGGCCAGCCGAATGGGCGCGCGACTTTGATGCCATGCGCGCAGTCGGCATCGACACCGTCATTCTGATTCGGGCGGGCTATCGGGACCGCACGACGTTTGAATCCGAAACGCTGCGGCAGTTCCGGCCCATGCGTCCCGCCTATCTCGATCTGGTCGATCTGTTTCTGCGAGAAGCTGAACGCTGTGGGATGGACTTTTACTTTGGCATCTACGACTCCGGGGAACACTGGGCGCGTGGCGATTACCAGCAGGAAATCGAGATCAACCAGCGTTTTACCGAAGAGGTCATCCAGAAGTATGGCGACCGAAAAGCGTTCAAAGGCTGGTATCTATCCCACGAACTGCACGGCTACAACGAAGCATTCATGCAGGTCTATCTGGGGCTGACACGTCATCTGCGCGCATTGAAAGATATGCCGCTGTTGATGTCGCCTTATGTCAAAGGCCGCAAACAATTCGACGATCCGATCACGCCCGAAGAGCATGAAAAACAGTGGGACACGATCTTCGCGCAGCTTGCGGGCGAGGTGGACATCGTCGCCTTTCAGGACGGGCAGATCGACTTTCTGGAACTGGCCGAGTTCATGGCAATCAACAAGGCGCTGGCGGATAAACACGGGCTGGAATCGTGGTCCAATGTCGAAACCTTCGAGCGCGGCATGCCCATCAACTTCCTGCCGATCAACTGGCAGAACCTGCGCTACAAGCTCGAAGCTGCCGAAACCGCTGGCGTGGAAAAGCTGATCACCTTCGAGTTCTCGCACTTCCTCAGCCCGAACTCGGTGTATCCATCCGCGCACAACCTTTACCGGCGTTATCAGGAATGGCTGGCCGAAACAGGTCAGGCCTGAGCCAGACAAAAAAAGAGATGGCCGGTACAGCAGCCATCTCTCGTATTGCACTTTTGGGGCAGCTTATCCCCCGCTTCCATGCACGATGCTGTTACGCAATCGTCACTTCTTCGCAGAGATAAACATCCTGAATGGCGTTCAGCAGGGCAACGCCTTCTTCCATCGGGCGCTGGAACGCCTTGCGTCCACTGATCAACCCGGTCCCACCGGCGCGTTTGTTCACGACCGCGGTTACAACCACCTCCGCAAGGTCATTGGCACCGCTGGCACCACCAGAGCTGATTAATCCGGCGCGGCCCATGTAGCAGTTCGCCACCTGATAGCGGGTCAGGTCAATCGGATGATCGCTGGTCAACTGCGAGTAAATGCGTTCATCCAGCTTGCCGTATGATGAATCGCCGCTGTTGAGCGCTTTAAAACCACCGTTATTGGTCGGCAGCTTCTGCTTGATGATGTCCGCCTGAATCGTGACGCCCAGGTGATTCGCCTGGCTGCTGAGATCGGCGGAGGTTTCGTAATTGGTACCGTTGACCTGGAATTCGCCGTTGCGCATGTAGCACCACAGCACGGTCGCCATCCCCAGTTCATGGGCCAGCGCAAATGCTTCCGCCACTTCCATCAACTGACGGGTGCTTTCTTCAGACCCGAAGTAGACCGTCGCCCCAACAGCGACCGCGCCCATGTCCCAGGCCTGCTGTACGCTGCCGAACATCACCTGATCGTATTTGTTCGGGTAGGTGAGCAGTTCGTTATGGTTGAGCTTGACCAGAAACGGAATACGGTGGGCATACTTGCGGGCGACCGCACCGAGCACGCCAAAGGTCGAGGCGACCGCGTTACAGCCACCTTCAATCGCCAGTTCGACAATGCCTTCGGGGTCGAAGTAACGCGGGTTCTTGGCGAACGAAGCGCCAGCCGAATGTTCAATGCCCTGATCCACCGGCAGGATCGACAGATAACCGGTGCCCCCCAAACGACCATGATCAAACATCTGCTGCAAGCTGCGCAGCACCTGCGGGTTGCGGTCTGTCTGAGTATAGACCATATCGACAAAGTTCGGCCCCGGCAGATAAAGCTGATCTTTGGGTACCGTGTTACTGGTGTGGTTTAACAGCGAATCGGCGTCATTACCTAGCAGTTCGGCGATTCGATCAATGTCATAAGTCTGGGTTGCAGCTGTAACCATAGTCATTGAGGTGCGAATGCGCACCAGCCTCCTTTCTTACTCGTCTGCGCCTCATTATATCAGTAAAGCAACGATAATCCCTACACACTGACTGCTTTATTCAATGTTGGTGACAAACATCACCTCTGGCAGCACGGACAGATTACGCTTTACAGGCCAGTCCGCCTCACCCGCAAAACACGCGGCAGCCGGATTGATGACGCATTTACCGGCTTTTGCCGTGACACTTCTTGAACTTCAGGCCGCTGCCACACGGGCACGGGTCATTGCGGCCCGTTTTAGCGAAGCGTTTTTCCAGTTCCAGCTTTTCCCGCGCCAGCATCAACATCACATTCGCGGGTGGACGCCCGGCACGCAGTTCCGCCGTCATCATCTGCATAGGCCGGTTGACGTGGTTGAAAAATGCGCGGTAGCCCGCACACAAATAATTCAGGCCCGGTTCGCCATCTGGCGTTTCGATGAAGCGGTTCTTGGGGCAGCCGCCGTTACAGACGAACCGCACTTCACAATCGCGGCAGTACTGCGGCAGCGAATTTTTCTTGTCCTGCCCGAACTCCCACTGGCGCTTGGAACCAACCATTTCAGCCAGTGGCGTGTGCTGGATATTGCCCAGCCGGTAATTCGGCTCCACAAAGTGGTCGCACGAAAACACATCGCCGTTGTGCTCCATCGCCAGCGCCGCGCCACATGTCTCCTCGAAAATACACAGTCCGGGCCGGTTGCCACTCCACGCGGCCAGCGCGACATCAAATATCTGGACAAAGACACGGCCCACGTCGTGCATCACCCACTCATCAAAAATCCGAATGAGGAACTGACCATACTGTTCGGCAGTGACCGAGCGTTCCGTGACGGCTTCCCCTTCCTGAAAGCCCGTCTCGTTGGCCCGTTCCACGATAGGGATAAACTGCATAAAGTCTGTCTTCAGTTCATCGCGGAAAAAGCGATATACCTCCAGCGGGTGGGGGGCATTCGCCGCGTGAACCGTGCACAGAATGTTAAAATCGACGCCGTGCTTTTCCAGAAAATCTCGCCCGCGCATCACCCGGCTGAACGTCGGTTCGCCGCCCTTGTCGACGCGATAAGCGTCATGAATCGCCTGCGGACCATCGACGCTGAGGCCAATCAGAAAGTCATTTTCCTTGAAGAACGCACACCAGTCATCATTCAGCAGCACCCCATTGGTCTGGAAGCTGTTGAACACGCGCATACCCGGCTTTTTGTATTTCTGCTGGTAACTGACCGCCAGCTTAAAAAAGTCGAGCCCCATCAGGGTTGGCTCGCCGCCCTGCCAGGCAAACGTCACTTCGGGGACCTGCTGCGCCTCGATGTACTGGCGGATGTATTCTTCCAGCAGATTTTCCGACATGCGGAATGAACTGTCCGGGTACAGACGTTCTTTTGACAGAAAATAGCAGTATTTACAATCGAGATTGCAGATCGCCCCGCGTGGTTTGGTCATCAGGTGGAACGCGCGCGGCATCGGACCAGGTTCAAGAACAGGGATATCATCAAAAGCAATTGTGGTTTGCATAAGGGTCTCGTCAGTATTCTTTAGCCCCAGTATACCGAACCTGGGGCAAATTGCGGGAATTAGACCTATTCAGCCAGCATTTTTTGCAGCGTTTCGCGCACGACCTGTGGGTTGCCCTGACCTTTGAGCGCGCGCATGGCTTCACCCATCAACGCCCCGAAGACTTTGGCCTCGCCATCCCGGTAGCGCTGGACCATGGCCTCATTATCGGCCAGCACCTGCTGGATGGTGCTGTCGATCAGGCCGCTGTCCGACACCTGCGCCAGCCCCTTTTCATCGACAATTTTCGCCGGGTCGGCGCCACTGGCCCACATTTCTTCCAGCACAGTCGCGGCTGTGCCTTTGTTGAGGGTGCTGTCCCCCACCAGTTTGACCAACGCGCCAAACTGCCCGGCGGTAATCCGGATGTGATCAATATCTTCGCGGCTGACGTTGTTGGTGTTCATGACCGCAAACAGGTTGCCCAGAATCCAGTTGGCTGTCATTTTGGCGTCGGCGCCCGTTGCCAGCGCGCCCTCATAAAAGTCGGCGATGGACTTTTCAGCGACCAGCTGCGCCGCGTCGTATTCCCCTAAGCCCAGTTCGTCAATAAAGCGCCGCTGCTTGGCATCCGGCAGCTCCGGGATTTTCGCCCGCACATCCTCGACCCACTCACGGCTGACCTCGACAACCGGCAGGTCCGGCTCCGGAAAATAGCGATATTCGTCGGCCCGTTCCTTATAGCGCTGAATGACGATTTTCTGCCCGGCTTCGTCCCAGCCAAGCGTCGCTTGCACTACCGTATCGCCCTTTTCGTACAGCTTGATCTGGCGCTTGATCTCGTACTCAATTGCGCGGCCCATGTTGCGGATGCTGTTCAGGTTCTTGATCTCGGTGCGTGTGCGGAACTCGGTATCGTCTTTGTGCATCACGCTGACGTTGGCCTCGAAACGCAGGATGCCTTTGGACATATCGCCGTTGTTGACGCCTAGATAGCGCAGAATAGCGCGCAGCTTGCGGGCATAGGCCTCAGCTTCTTCCGCGCTGAAAATATCCGGTTCCGACACAATTTCCAGCAGCGGCACCCCGGCCCGGTTGTAATCCACCAGGCTTGCGCCGCCACCGACGTGGGTCAGCTTGCCGGTATCTTCTTCCATGTGGGCCCGGCGGATGCGGATTCGCTTGCTGCTGCCATCATCCAGTTCAATATCGACATAGCCGTTCACCGCCAGGGGCCGGTCGTACTGGCTGATTTGATACCCCTTGGGGAGATCAGGATAAAAATAGCTTTTGCGAGCGAACTGGTTGACCGGCGGAATCTCGCAGTTAAGGGCCAGGCCAACCATCATGCCATAATCCATGGCCAGCTTGTTGATGACCGGCAGCGTGCCCGGCAAGCCCAGCGATAGCGCATCGACGGCGCTGTTCGGCGGTGCTTCGACGCTGTCCACCACCGGGCAGGCGCTGAACATCTTGCTTTGTGTCTGCATTTCGGCGTGTATTTCCAGGCCGATGATGGGTTTCCAATCCGTCATAGGTCGCGTATCCTGATGTTGTGATGAGGTGCGTCTGGATTGTACCACACCAGCGGCAGGAGATGCCTGTGTATCGACATGAATGGTTTGATTTATGGCTGCATAGTCAGGACGAACTGGCCGCCATTCTCGGCAGCCCCATCCTTACACGTGAGACACTGCACCAGTGGCCGCTGTCGTGCGTGCAGCAGATCCGCACAGCCGACGGTCAGCGCTGGATTTACAAAACGCAAACTGACCCCACCATCGAAGCAACTTTTTACGAGCGTGCCCGTTCGGACCTGCTGCTTCCAGCACAAACCATCGGTCAGCAAAATGGCCACGTCATGATGCTGCTGCCATTTGTCGATGCCCCGCTGCTGCATGCACAGGCACAATCGGAAACGGACCTGCTCCAGACCGCCAGCGCCGTTGTCGCACAAATCGCCACCATCAGCGGCGATCCGCCCTACTTATATGACATCGGCGGGCCGGATCAGTGGCGTATGCTGGTGGAAGCTACATGCCATACACTCCATAACCTCGTCTCGTCCGGACAATTCACACAGGTTACCGCCTCGATGATCGACCAGACCCAGCGACAATTACTCGCTGAACCGGTGTGCGCAGCCACTGGTCAGAAATCTGGCCTCGTTCATGGCGACCTGACCGGCGACAATGTCTTTGTTGTGGATGATGGCCGCTGGTATGTGATCGACTGGGCCAGACCTGTCCTCGGGCCGACCGACCTCGATCTGGCAAATTTACTGGAATCGCTGGGGATTGATCCGCTGCATCATGTATCACGCGAAATCATGATGATTCTGTATGGTATGCGCATTCAATGGTTTGCGCAGTGTGCTGCCCAATGGTTCCCGGCGGGCACCCCTACCTACGACACGCAAATTGTAGAACTGATGCGCCGATTGGACACGATCCGCCAGCCGTGATGTTGGACTGATTGTGCAGTCGGGCACCCGGCGTTATAGTCGCAAGCTGACCAACACGCCCGGAGACATGGATGATCGACACTGCAACCCCCTCGAAGGCCCCTGCGCGCTGGCTGCCATTCGCCACACTGGCTGCTGCCATCTTCCTGCTATCGACAGGTGCCGTTTTCGTGCGAACGGCCCAGGCGGAAGGCGTTCCATCGCTGGTCGTGGCGGTGCTGCGCTACACATTTGCGGCAACGATCCTCGTTCCATTTGTCGCCACACGGCATCAACCTGCCCTGCGCCGTCTGTCTGCCCGCGACCTGCGCTCGATTGTGTTGGCCGGAATGGCTTTTTCGCTGTCGCTGTTTTTCTTTTTCCTGTCGCTGGAAAACGCGACCGTCCTCATTGCCAACCTGTTTACCAACACGCATCCGCTGTGGGTCGCCGTGCTCGAAGTGCTGCTGCTGAGCGCTGTCCTCAGCCGCCGGGTGTGGGTCGGCATTACGCTGGCGTTGATCGGCGGGGGGTTGTTCACGGTCTCTGGCATGGAGGCCGGGGCCAGTATGGGGCCAAACCCGCTGCTGGGGGTGGTCTTCGCCTTCGTATCTGCCTTCCTGGCAACCGCCTATTTTCTGGTTGGGCGCGTGGTGCGGGCGCGGGTCGGCACGCTGATATTTTTGTCGATCTCGCTGCTGACGGGCGTCGCCACCCTGATGACGGTTGTTTTCCTGACGCGCACCTCACTGACCGGCTACAGTCTGGAGGGCTATCTGTGGATTGTGCTCGTGACCATCACCGGCCAATTGATCGGTCAGGGGTTGTTGACCTACTGCCTGGCGCATTTGCCGGCAACGTTCGTGTCCGTCTCCATGCTGGCACAGGTTGCGCTCAGTGCGGTGTGGGCGTTCGTCGCTTTTGGCGAAAACCCCGGCCTGATTCAATTGATCGCGAGCGGCGTCATTCTGGTCGGCGTGGGGCTGGTCATCACAGCTGGCAGCGCCGAGGCATCCAAATCGCACAAATAGAATGAACGAATCAGCGTAACGTTCAGTTGTTGTATAATAGAAGCTGTCAGACAAAACCGGGTTCAAGACGTAAATGAGTGTATGGTATGGTAACTCCAGCACAAACCCAAACGCTAACCCTTGACCAGTTTGTCGAGCACTACGGCGAACAAGGTCCATTTGAATACATCGATGGAGAGATGATTCCGGTGGCTCCGCAAGTGTCAGGCTCTGGCTATACAGGTGGCAAGTTCTATCGTGTGCTTTCAACACATGTCGAGACCCAGCAGGTTGGGATCGTCTTTATAGAAACGCCCTTTGTCCTTACCCTCGACAAAAGCCGTTGGGTGACCGGGTCGCGCGTGCCGGATGTGATGTATTACAGCGCCGAACGCTTCCGCCAGTTTCAGGCTGAATACCCGGATTGGGAGTCGATCCCGGTAGTGGGCGCGCCAGATTTTGTTGCCGAGGTTGTTTCACCCACCGATGGTTTTTCAGATGTCAGCCAGAAAGTCGCGCACTATCTGGCCGATGGCGTAAACATGGTGTGGCTGTTGGACTGGCAGCAAAAGGCAATACAGGTCCATCTGCCAGAGACCAACCACATCACCACCTTTAATATCAACGACCACATTCGTGCCGACCCTGTGATCCCCGGCTTCGAGATTCAACTTTTGCAGCTTTTCGCCCCGCCCCTGTAGCTATCCGTTATAATAAGCCTCCAACATCAACATCAGGAGGCACCCTCATGACCCAACCCCAACGTCAGGTGAAGCTGGAACTGCCTGCCGGGCTGAGCGCAGTTTACAGCAACGCGGTGATCGTCAGCCAGACCAATACCGAAATCGTGCTGGACTTCATTCAGGTGATGCCCAACGACCCGCGCGCCCGTGTGCAAAGCCGCGTGGTCATGACACCGACCAGCGCCAAAGCCTTCTTGCAGGCGCTCAGCCAGAATCTGGAACGCTACGAACAGAAACATGGCGAAATCCAGTCGCAGGCCGGTTCCTCCACGCTGGCTGACCAGTTATTTGGCAACGTCAAACCAGAGGATGGCGAGGATGAGTGATCTGACAGCTATTACGGAGCAAATTCAGGCGGCGTTTGCGGCGAAAAACAGCGCCCGCGACAACGCCATTGCCCGATCACGCGAGTTGATCCGCCGCTGTGCCGAATCGATTCGCGCTATCCACCGTCATGAATGGGCACAGGCCGATGAAAAACTCGCCGCTGTGCGCGCCAGCGCGGCAGAACTGCGCGACGTGGTCGCCGAATACCCCGACCTGTACTACACGGGCTACACACAGGACGCGCTCAAGGAAGTGGTCGAAGCCCATGCCACCTATGCGATGGTCCGCGATCAGCCGCTGCCGACGCCGCAGGACCTTGAAACCGAATTCAACACGTATCTGAACGGTCTGGCCGAAGCCGCCACCGAACTGCGCCGGTTCATCCTCGATATTCTGCGACGCAAGGATGGCAGCAGCGATGAAGCCGAACGCCTGCTTAACTGGATGGACGCCATTTACGACGAGCTGGTCACGTTTGATTTCCCGGACGCGATCACCAGCGGCCTGCGACGGCAAACGGATGTGGTGCGTGGTGTACTGGAGCGCACGCGCGGTGACCTGACCATGACCCTGCGCCAGCAGCGGATGGAAGAAGCCCTGCGCCGCTTCGAGGAACGCACACTCAAGGATGATCCAGCCGCGGACTGATTGCTGTAAAATAGAGGAAACGCCTATGGGAGGATAAACCATGACTCTTCAGGAAATACTGGAAGCGCTGGATGAACTTTCGTGGGAAGAAATGGAAGCACTCCAGCAGCACCTCGACCAGCGCCGCAGCGGCCATCAGCGCGATTTGATGACCGAGGCAGCGGTGCGGCGGCAGATTGACGACATCCTCAAGGATGCAGAACCCGTCGAGCTAGTCGCCGGCACGATGGATGTTGAAAAACTCATGAGGGGCATTGACGCTATGCGTGAGGGACTAACTCAGGAGGAACTCGAGGAAATCGCTGATGCAATGAACGAGGAATATATCGAAGTGGATGACTGGATAGATGAATAAGCCTATCTATCTGTTCGACACAAACGTAATCTCGGCGCTTGTCCGTACTCGAGATGCCCGCCTCGCGCAGCGAATCGCATCTGTACAACCTCAACACTTGCTCCTGCCAGAGCCTGTCATCCATGAAATTGAGCGTGGACTGCTGTATCGAGGGGCGTCCAGGCAAATAGACCATTTTCGTGAGATTGTCGCACCTCAATTTTATACAATTCCGGTACAGTTCGCAGACTGGCGTGCGGCAGCAGCCCTGTGGGCATACACCAAGAAGCAAGGTCATCAATTTTCTGATGTTGATTTACTACTGGGTGCAATGACGATTCGTTTAGATGGCATCCTCATCACAAACGATCGGGATTTTGATCATTTGCCGATGGTCCCCACCGAAAACTGGCCCCACCAGCCCTGATCCATCACCAGCCAACGCACATTGCCATTCCACCTGCGGCAGATTATACTGAACACGTTGCTCTATTCCGGCATACGGGGAAGCCATGTCGAGCGTCTTCATCAGCTACCGGCGTAAACCCAGCGCGATGCTGGCGAATCTGATCGCCAGAGAACTGCGGGAACGTCATCATATCGAAGTCTATCTAGATACGGAACGCATGGACACCGCCGGGGATTTTCCGACGCGGCTGACCGATGCCATCAACAAGAGTGACGTCTTCATCTGCCTCGTCGCCGAAAACACCTTCGAGTCGGAATGGGTGCAGCGTGAGATCGAAACCGCCCACAGCCTGAGCAAACCACTAGTCCCGGTCTTTCAGGAAAGTTATGACCCACTCGCAGCGCGTGACGCACTGTCACCATACATCCGGGCGCTGCTCGAACATGACGGTGTGCTGATCTTCGACATCAAGAATGTATATATCGACCAGTCCATCGAGTTTCTGGCGCGTGTCGTCGAAAACACGGTGACGTCGCTGCACGACAGCCCGACCACGACGATGGAATCCATTGATCAGTCGATGATCGGCGTCAACATTCGTGCCCTCAGCGGCCAGCAATGGGGCCAGTACGAGCTGCGGGAACTGATCGGCATGGGCGGCATGGGGGCGGTCTACCGGGCGCACCAGCCCAGCCTCAACCGTGATGTCGCGCTCAAGCTGCTGCCACCGGCCATCGCTTCCGAAACCAGCTATGCAGAGCGCTTTCGCCGCGAAGCCCAGACCGCGGCCAAGCTCGAACACGCGCACATCGTGCCGGTCTATGACTACGGCAATCAGGGCGGCATCTATTATGTCGTCATGCGCATGTTATCGGGTGGTTCGCTGGCACAGCGCATCGAACATGCCGAACAGACCGACGGGCAGCTGCCCTCCCTGGGCGAAACCGCCGAAGTCCTGAAGCAGCTCGCCCGCGCCCTCGATTATGCCCACCGTCGGGGTGTGATTCACCGCGATATTAAAGCCAGTAACGTGATGTTTGATGACCAGGGCAGCCCGTTTCTGGTCGATTTTGGTATTGCCAAGCTGGTTGGCTCCAATACCAACCTGACCGGAACCGGCGTTACGATGGGTACGCCTTCGTACATGGCCCCAGAGCAATGGCGCGGCGAGAGCGTCACAGCGGCCACCGACCAGTATGCGCTGGGCGTGATGACCTATATTATGGTGACCGGGCGGATGCCGTTCGAGGGGCAGACCCCCTATGCTCTGATGCATAAGCACCTGTCCGAATCGCCCACACCGCCGCAAATCTGGCGCAGCGAACTGCCGGAGTCGGTCAAGGACGTGTTGTATTCCGCGATGGCAAAAGCCCCGCGTGACCGTTTCCCATCGATGCAGGCCTTTGCCGATGCCTTCACCGAAGCCGTTAAAGACATCCCCGGCCAACCGACGGACTTCTTCACACGCGACCTGCCGGTACAGAAAATCGACGTGCCACAGAACGCCAGTCCGCTGCCCGGTAGTGGTGAACAAGCTGGCGCGGTCGAAACCACACCGCCAATGGGCAGCGAATCCGAAGTCGATGCCCACCCGACAACGTTCAGCCAGGAAGTCCGCCGCCCACCGCTGACCCTGGTCGCGGCGATTGTGGCGGCCCTGCTGCTGGTCATCGTGGTGGTGATCGCCATCACATCCGGCAATCAGCCAGGGGTCGCCGTTGTACCGACCTTCACCGCGACACCGCCGGTTACCGAGACAGCTCTACCCGCAGCAACCGCCACACCGGATTCGCCAATCGCCATTCCGCAGCGCAGCATCGCCGCCCGCAACGGTCCCGGCCAGCAGTATCCGATAACCGTCGAGCTGGAGGCGAACGGTGCACTGCCCATTATCGGCATCAGCGAAGATGGCAACTGGTATCAGATCGAACTGGCAGACGGTTCAACTGGTTGGGTCACGTCCTCCAGTGCTTTGATTGGTGCCGCTGGTGACCTGGCCACCGTGCCGATTGCCCAGGCACCCACAGATACGCCAACCTGGACACCAACCATTACGGAAACCGCCACCGATACCCCGACAGCTACGGCTACATCGACGGTTATCCCGTCAGAAACGCCGACCATCACGGATACCGCGTCACCGCCTACCGCCACCGAAACGCGCACCCCAGAGCCAACGAATACACCCAGCATCACGCCGACACTCACGCCAGCAACACCGTTTGTCATGGCGCTGCGCGAGGTCGTGGTACGCGGCGGGCCGGGGTCCCAATATCCACAAGTCGGCCAACTGCCGGAAAACTGGCAGCTCGACATTACCGGAGTCAGCGAGGACGGTGCGTGGTATCAGGTGATCCTGCCCGACGGGGCATTTGGCTGGGTGGCATCATCCAGCGCGCTGATCCAGACTGCGGGCAACGTTGCCGCCGTGCCGATTGCGCAGGCACCAACCGAAACCCCCACCTGGACACCAACCGCCAGTGACACGCCGACCCGGCTCATACCGACCAATACCCGCCCACCGCTGCCCACGCTGGCTGCCACTGCGACGGATCAACCGGTGATGACCTGTCCCGGCGCGCTGCCCTCTCGGCTGGTCGTCGGCGAACGCGCGATCGTGCGCGAAGATGACCCCCTGCCAGTGAACGTCCGTTCCGGGCCGGGTACGACGCAACCACGAGTCGCCCAGATTCCGATACGCAGCATTTTCGACGTACTCGAAGGGCCGATCTGCGCGCAGCAGCTTGCATGGTATCGCATCCGCACCAACACCCGTGTCGAGGGCTGGATTGCAGAAGGCGACATCGCCTATTTTGTCGATCCGCTGCCGCCGGATGCCACCCCCACACCCACCCCGGTTGCCACCCGCATACGAACGCAGTTCCGGCGAGTGCTGGCACCAACCTGCAACGTTATCCTCGAAGACGAATTCATGAATGGCAAAACAGCCAACGACTGGTTTGTCGATGATCGCCCCAACCTTCAGTCCAATGAACGCATCGTCGATGATTTTTACGAGATCAGCCTCAATTACCTGCCCCTCAACGCTGATGAAGCCACATCATGGGGGAGCCTGCGCGGTGACACGGTGCAGAACCTGGAGGATGCCCGCATTGAAGCGGTGATCGCCGTCGAAAACTGGACTGCGCCGGGTTCGCGTACCGGCCTGTGGGTGCGCTACCAGAGTGAACGGGACTTTCTGGCCTTCATGATCAGCAGTTCCGGGGCCTACCGCATCGCCCGCTACCAGAACGGCTATGTCAGTCTGGTAGACTGGACCCCCACAGATGCCATTTTCCTGGGCGACGGCGCGCTGAACACCATCCGCATCGACATGCGCGGCAACCGGTTCGACTTCTACATCAACGGGCGCAGCATCACCAGCGTGACCGACAGCACGTGGGACTCCGGACGCATCGCCTTCTGGGGATCATCGTCGGTGCTGCCCAACCGTTTTCTGCTGGATTACATCCGTATCTGCCAGAACTGATCTAGCGCGCAGCAATTTCCAGCAAAGATACCGCATGCACAGGCAGCTGGAACTGCCATTCGATCACACCGTCTTGCACGCGGATAGACCGCGGTGGTTCGCATAATTCCAATCCGTCGCGCTGTTTAATGGCGTCGCGCTGTCCCCCTGCCGGATACATTGGCTGGCCCTGCCGCACCCATTCCGCATACGCATTGCTGTGGGCGTCGTCCACCCGGTAATGCTTGAGCACCAGTTCATCCGCCGCCAGTGCCACCTGCTCAATGCGCAGGTTGATCGTCGATTCACCTTGTACGTCCCAATCATCATGATGATGATAAATCAGAATCACCAGTTTGCGGCTGCCGGCCAACGTGGCCACCCCGTCGATGTCCGGTGCTTCGGCAGACCCCCATTTGTCTGCGTATAGCAACGGATCTTTCGCGCCGCTGCTGGTCAGGCGAACCGCCTGTGTGCCAAGCCGGGCATACATACGAAACAGGTTGAGAATCGGCTTGTCGATCCCCTGTGTCGAAAAGGTGCGTGTGCCCTCAAAACAACGCTCGCCCACGAACATAAACGCCCAGCTGAGCAGCCTCAAATCCCAGTCCTGCTGCCGGGCAAAGCGGCTGACCTTATCGAATGCTGCCGCCACATAACTGGCATAGTACGGCGTATTGCGGAAGTTGAGGTTGATATTGTCCCATGCGCCGCCAGCAGCCCAGCCATCCGGGTCGATCTCCGACAGGATACATTCGAGCTGACGATAGGCCGGATACTGGCTGATGATCTCGTAGCCCGTTTGCGTATCGCGCACAATCTGCTGCATGGAGGGCGGTGGCTGTTTGCGATGCAGCGGGTCCGCACGGTAACCACCGCCTTTCACATGGAATGTCACAAAATCCAGCGGCGCACCCGTCTCGCCGGTACAGGCGTTGGTTCCATTGGCGCAATGCGCCAGAAATGCTTCGAGATATGCCGCCGAGGGTTTGCCACGCGCCGGGTTGGTCGTCGCCGGGCCGCCCACACGCGCATCAGGACAGGCGGCTTTCACCGCTGCCGCTGTGTAATCGTACAACTGGTTGAACTGGTCGATTGTCCCTTTCCAGTAGTAATCGAGGTCCGGCTCGTTCCACAATTCCCAGTACCACGTCTGCACCTGCTCCCGCCCGTAACGTTCCAGACAGTGCCGCACCAGATGGAAGATGAGGTCGTACCAGCGCTGATAGTCCTTCGGCGGGCAGGCAAAGCCCACCGCCTGATAATCGCGCGGGGTCCAGCTAGCCTGCCCGGTTGGGTGATAAGCCGTATCCGCCAGGTGCAGCGGCATAAACCCCAGTTCGACAAAGGGTTTGCAGCCGTATTGCAAAATCGTATCCAGTGTCAGATCGACAAATGTCCAATCGTAAAGTGGGTTTCCGGCCTCATCTTCCAGATAGGCGTTGGTTGACCCCCATTTGTAAAAGCCATGACAATTGCCAGTACACAGCAGGTGATGAGCCCGCACATAATACGGCTGTTCCTGCATCTGCCCGAATTTCGCCAGCAGTTCCTGGCCTTCCGGCGTATAGGTGTAATTGATTTCGTCGTAACCGATATAGGTCCAGTTGTGCGGCAGTTCGCCCACCCACTGCCCCGCGTCAACGGTAATGGTCACTTGTTCTGGTAATGGCTTGCTCATGGGTCGGTCTGCTCCATTTCAATAAAAACAGGCTATCCAAAGTTTTTTATAAGCATGCTGCGCGCGGCACCCGGCGGCGTTTGATTTTTATATGGCCGGCCACAATCAGCGATATGGCAAAGTTTACCGGAGGTTCGGCAGCAGAGGTAATGAACGGGGTACACCCTTGACGACCACCATCCCGCCGCTATAATGCTTCTACCACAATCAAAAATGACTTGCCGCAGACAGCAGGCGCTCTGATGAGCTTAATCTCCTGCCGAGGTGAGGGAACCAGACACCATTCAGATGTTGACGATGATGGCGGCCCTTGCTTATATGCGGGTCGCTTTTTGTTTGTGCATCGTACACTGAGAAACGGAGGGATAGACGCTTGGCAATTAGCAGAGCGCGTAAAGAAGAACTGGTCGCCCAGTATTCCGAAATCCTCCAGCATGCCAGCGGCTTTGTCGTGACCGAATATCGCGGTCTGACAGTTGCCCACCTGAACGATCTGCGCAACAAGCTGGGTGAAACCGGTGCGTCTTACGTCGTCACCAAAAACACCCTGTTCAACCTTGCCCTGCGCGAGAACGACTGGGTGGTGCCGGAAGAAATGCTGCTTGGCCCGGTTGCAACCGCCTTTGCCGACGGCAACATGCCCGGCATGGCAAAAACACTGCTGGATTTCAAGAAAGATCATGAAGAAACGTTCGTGATCAAGGGCGGCGTCATGCTCGGCAATGTGTTGTCGCCGAGTGAAATTGAAGCCATCTCGAAACTGCCGTCGCTGGACGAACTGCGCTCGCAGCTTGCGGGCCTGATCGCGCAGCCGGCTACCGGTCTGGTCAGCGTGCTCAACGCCGCGACCAGCGATATTGTCAATGTCTTGCACGCTTATGTGCAGGAAAACTCGGACGGCGAAGCCGCCTAAAACCTGTCAAATTCGTTTGCGAAAGGATGCAAAATGGCTGACCTTGAAAAGCTTGTTGATGAACTGAGCGCGCTGACCATTCTGGAAGCCGCTGAACTGAAGACCAAACTGGAAGAAAAATGGGGTGTTACTGCTGCCGCTGCTGCGCCAATGATGATGGCCGCTGCTGGTGCCCCCGCCGCCGCTGCTGAAGAAGCCGAAGAACAGACCGAATTCAACGTTGTTCTGGCCGATGTTGGCCCCAAGAAGATCAACGTCATTAAGGTCGTCCGTGCCCTGACCAACCTCGGCCTGAAAGAAGCCAAGGACATGGTTGAAGGCGCACCCTCCACCGTTCTGGAAGCGGTCAACAAAGAATCTGCCGACGACGCCAAGACCAAGTTGGAAGCCGAAGGCGCTAAAGTCGAAATCAAGTAGGTTGTTGATGACCTGCTAGATCACTTCTCAGGTGCGACAAAACAGGGGTGTCACCCACGCGGTGGCACCCCTGTTTCTTATTGTCTACACGAAGCGGTTCGACTACGCGCCCACATCCACCAGGCACTCACCTTCATCAATGCGGCACTCCGCCAGCACCATGCCATCCCGTCGCACTTCAAAGCGGGTATCCGGCTCGTCGCTGATCCAGAACCAGCGCGGGGTTGATGCCTGATCCCACTTCTGGCGCACGTTACACATAGCCGGTGTATCATCCACAATGACGTTGGTCGTAAAAATCTGGAAGCAGTCGCCGGGGGTCAAGGCACTGGTCGGCACCCCGCCACCATTCCACCGCAGCGTTTCGAACCGACGGTCTGCCCCACCGCTGATTTCCTGCACAAAAGAAATGCCGCTGACATCCACACTGGTATCAGACTGATTGATCAGGATAAAGCTCTCATCGTCATAGACCAGCATCACCGGGGCGGCCATGTCGCTGGCTACCGGTGTGACTTCTGTGGGCACAGTCGTTTCAGTGGGGGCGGGTGTGCGGGTTATGGTACGGGTCGGCGCTGAGGTCTGTGTCGCAGCCTCGGTGGGTGGCTCGGTTGGCGCCGCAGTCGTCGGCTCCTCGGTTGCAGCGGCGACCGCAGCAGGCGTACTACTCGCTACCGCTGAGGGTTCCACCGTATCGGTGACCGCCGTCGAAGCGGGGCTGGCCGCTGGCTGGACCAGAATAAACACAGCCAGAACCATAATCACGCCCACGACCACCAGTATCGCCACGTTACGCGTCTGGTCCTGAGGCTGTGGTTTGGGCATGCTCGATTTGAGAGCGGTCGAAATGTCCTTCTCGCTGCTTGCCTCCTGCACAGGTTTTTCACGGGCGCTGGCACCAGGCACCACCAGCGGGGGCACATCCGCAGCGGGCGCTGGCGCTGGCCGCTGAAGGCGCTCTTTGGCCCAATCCGGGATCACCACCTGGCGCGTTGCCTCATCCTCATCGGTCATCCCCAACGCGTTTTCCAGCGCCTGCATCATCACGTCGCCACTGGCATAGCGCCGGTCCGGTTCTTTATCCAGCAGGCGCATGACCACTGCTTCAACCTCTGGCGTGATGTCCGGATTGTATTTGCGGGGCGGCGGTGGTGGGTCACTCAGGTGTTTAAGCGCCACGCTCATCGCGGACTGGTCATCAAACGGCACTTTGCCGGTCAGCATCTCGTACAGGACAATCCCCAGCGAATACAGATCGCTCTGCGGAACCGCCATAGCGGAGTTCATGGCCTGTTCGGGCGCAATGTAATGGACGCTGCCAAATGTCGAGCCAATCGTCCCTTCCGGCACGTTGAGGGCCAGCCCAAAATCTGTCAGTACCGCATGTCCATCGTCCATAATCATGATATTGGAGGGTTTCACATCACGGTGAATCACCCCTTCAGCATGGGCATAATCCAGCGCAGACGCCACATCCGCCAAAATGCGCAGAATTTGCTCGTGGCTCATGAGGGTGTTTTTGGCGCTGCGGTCCTTCAGCACCGTGCGCAGATCACGGCCCTGCACCAGCGTCATCGCCATGTAGTACAGGCTGCCAGACTGCCCGAACTGGTAGACATCCACAATATTGGGATGACGCAAACGGGCGACTGAACGTGCCTCGCGCTGAAACCGCTCGCGATATTCGTCCATCTGGTCGCCGATGACGCCTTTGGCATCAAAGACCTTGACCGCTGTGTAGCGCTGCAATTTCTCGTCGTAGCCCCGATAGACACGTCCCATGCCACCGAGACCAATGACAGCCATCAGTTTATAATCGCCTAACTGCTGACCGATCAGCGGATCATCTGTCGTCATATGTTCTTTCTCAATGGTCATCCCGGTCATTGCACCCAGTATATATCCCGACGCGATTCTGTGGCATGTGACATTTGGGTTGCGTTAACAAATAATTCCCGTTTTCGCCCTGCAGTTGGTATACTTAATTATAGAAGGCAACCATTGACAATAGGATAGAGGTTCACCTTGACCCCTTCCCCCGACATACCAGAAAAAGAAATTCGTGAACGCTGCAATATACTATTGAAAGGCGCTGCGGAAGAAGCCTTGAAACTCAGCCACAATTATATTGGGGTTGAACATCTGTTTATGACCACGACGCGCAACGAAAGCGGTGCGATCTGCAAGCTGCTGCGGCGTGCCGGGCTGGACCCGCATGAAGTCCGCCGCGAGATCCGGCGCGATGTGGGCACAGGCGAGGAGCCGCTGGAAGAAGTGCTGCCGCTGACACCCCGTGCCGCCATGATCCTGTCGCTGGCAATCTTCCTGGCCGAGCGTGATGAAGAAGACGAGATCAGCGAAGAACACTTCCTGATGGCCCTGCTGCAAGAAGGCGAAAGCGTGCCGGTGCGCATCCTGGTGGATATGGGGTTCGACATCAACCTGTGGCTGCAACGGTTGATTATGGAAGAAAATGACGATGAGTTCCCCGATATGGTGGAACCCAAAAATGATTTTGAATTTGACGACATCGAACGTGCTTTCGGGCGCAATCACCTGTCGCCGTCGCCCGACCGCGAAGACGATTCGAATAGTGACCACCACCTGCCCACGCCGCTGCTGGACAAGTATGGCCGCGACCTGACGCAGCAGGCCCGCGAAGGCAAGATCCACGCCGCCATCGCCCGCGACCACGAAATTCGTGCGCTGGCCCGCACCCTGGTACGCAGCAAGAAAAATAACCCGCTGCTGCTGGGTGATGCCGGGGTCGGCAAAACAGCGGTGGTCGAAGGGCTGGCTTACGCCATTGCCGATGGCAGCGCGCCACCGTCGCTGCTGAACCGGCGCGTGGTCCAGATCGAGATCGGCACCCTGGTCGCCGGGACCAGCCTGCGCGGTCAGTTCGAGGAACGGCTGATCGGCATTGTAGACGAGATCAAGCGCGCCGAAACCGTCATCCTGTTTATTGATGAAATCCACACCATTGTCGGCGCGGGTGACACCATCGACAGCAATCTGGACGCCGCCAACATCCTCAAACCGGCGCTGGCACGTGGCGAACTGGTGTGCATCGGCGCAACAACGCATGAAGAATATCGCCGGGCCATCGCCCAGGACCCGGCCCTCACCCGCCGCTTCCGCACCATCGACATTGAAGAACCGACCGAAGCGGACACGCTGGCGATTCTGGCGGGGCAGAGAGACCGTTTGCAAGATCATCACGGCGTGCATATCAGCTCGGATGCACTGGAAGCCGCCGTTCGTCTGTCGGTGCGTTACCTGACCGACCGCCGCCTGCCGGATAAAGCGCTCGACCTGCTGGATGAAGCCTGTACGCGGGTGATTATTCGCTCCGTCTCGCCGGATGAAGAAGACACCAATCTGGAAGATGGCGAGGCCATGGTCACGGTGGAGATCATCGCGGATGTGTTGTCGGACTGGACCGGCATCCCGGTGAACGACCTGTCTCAAGACGAACGCCACCGGCTGGCACACCTGGAAGACGCGCTGCTCAAACGCATTATCGGCCAGGACGAAGCTGTTAATGCGTTGGCGGGGGCCATCAAAACGGCACGGGCTGGGCTGGGAGACCCAAACCGACCGGTCGGCGCGTTCCTGTTTCTGGGGCCATCAGGTGTCGGCAAAACAGAACTGGCGCTGGCACTGGCTGAAAACATGTTTGGCGATGAAGACGCCGTCATCCGTCTGGACATGTCCGAGTTTCACGACTCGCACACGGTTGCCCGGCTGATCGGTGCGCCACCCGGCTACCGCGACACCCAGCGCGGCGGCCAGCTTACCGATGCCCTGCGGCGACGCCCCTACAGCGTGGTTCTGCTGGATGAGGTGGAGAAGGCTGCGCCGGAAGTCTTCGATATTTTCTTGCAGGTGTTCGATGAAGGTCGCCTGAGTGATGCACGCGGCGGCGTGGTCGATGCCCGGCACGCGGTCTTTATCATGACCAGCAATATCGGCACCGAGGAAAGCGCCAAGGCGATGGGCTTTACGGCGACAACCAACCGCAAAGACAGCTTCCTGGCACAGCTGTCGCGTTTCTTCCGGCCAGAATTCCTCAATCGCATTGATGAAGTCATCATTTTTAACCCGCTGAGCCACGACACACTGGACAAAATCCTCGATCTCGAAATGCAGGAACTGCACCAGCGGCTGTCCAATCAAAAGCTGAAACTGGTGCTGACAGATGACGCCCGCGCGTTCATTCTCGACAAAGGATCGGACGCGGATAATGGTGCTCGTCACCTGCGCCGGGCCGTCGAACGCTACGTCACGCGCCCACTGAGTGCGCGAATAGTTGAAGATTCGTTTGAATCGGGAGATACTATCCATGCTTATACGACCGATAATAACGAGTTGCGTTTCGAGGCCAGAACGACAGACACATGAATCTGCCACAAAGCGGACGCCAGCCTGTAGACCTGCCGCCGGATGAAGTTCGCGCCACGCTGAGAAAACGGCATAAAGCCGATCGATCTGATTATTTCGCGACCGACCCCAATGTGGACATCCGTCAGCTTGGGCGGTTAGCGCTGCGTCGCAGTCATCTGGATGATCTGTTTGCGCTGGGTGACCTGTGCGGGCAGCACGCCGTCACACCGGATAACCGACTGCTGGTTTTTTACGTGGGCAAAGCCCTGATCGCCTACCAGAAGGCATTGCAAGCAGCCACCAAACCCGAAGACAAGACGCTGGCGCAGCGCATGATCCGCGAGTTTGCGGCATGGGTGCTGGCGTTGGCCCAGGAACACCCCACGCCGCGCAATATTGCGGTGGCAATGTGGGCCATTGCTGAGGACCAAGCGGACACATCAGCCACACCCGCCATCCTGTCGCCGCTGTTCAAACAATATCAGGCGCAGGTACTGACAGCGGACGATAGTGACGCCACGCACTTTGCCGACGAGCTGCCTGATCTGGAGTATTCATCGTTTCTGACTCATTCCGCCGCGACGGTGGTCGACTATGGCGTGGACGAACGGCTGCTGGCAACCCGCGACGAAGACAGTCTCGAATCCGACGAAACACGCGTCGAGCAGCGGCAGGCCATCCAGCGGCAGGCGTCTATCGAACTGGACGCCAGCGGCGTGAAATATGGCCCGCTGACCCGACGTGCCCCCCAACCCGCCGAAGATGAATTCGACGTGGGGGAACGCATCGAAGACCGCTATGAAGTGGTGGATATTCGCCGGGGTGGCATGGGCATTGTGTACCTGTGCTACGACCACGAACAGCGCGAACCTATCGCCATCAAGTCGTTCCAGAGCCGGTTCCTCAATAACGAACGGGCCGTCTCCCGCTTTAGCAATGAAGCCGTGACCTGGGTCAAGCTGGAAAAGCACCGGCATGTGGTACAGGCGCGGCTGGTGCAGAACATCATGGGCAGGCCGCACATTTTCCTGGAACACATCAGCGGTGAGGAAGGCTATACGCCGGACCTGCGCGGCTGGATCGACCACAACCGGCTGGACTTGCAGCACTCGCTGGAGTTTGGGCTGCACATCGCGCTGGGGATGCAGCACGCCACTCGCAAAGTACCGGGCCTGGTCCATCGCGACCTGAACCCCGCCAATATTCTCGTCACCCACGATGCGATCGCCAAGGTCACGGACTTTGGGCTGGTGCGCTCGCTCGAACTGGAAGATATCCCGGTGGCTACCGAAGAAACAGCCCCGGTAGATGACCCAACCCCACGCGGCCTGCAACTGACCCGCGTCGGCGCGATTGTCGGCACCGCCCCGTATATGTCGCCGGAACAGTGCCGGTCCGCCCCGGTGGACATGCGCTCGGACATTTATGCCTTTGGCTGCGTGCTGTACGAGATGCTGACTGGCCGCCATGTGTTTGAGGCCCGCCGCTTCCGTGAATGGCTGGACGCACATGTCAAATGGTCGCCGCGTTTTCGGGCTCAGGAGCACAACACCATCCCAACGGACTTGCGCGAACTGACCCTGTTCTGCCTTGAAAAGGAACCTGACGAACGCCCCGGCGATTGGGGAGTCATCGTGGAGGCGCTGTCCCACATTTATAAGGACGCAACCGGGCAGCCGGCGGTGCTGGAAGTGACTGGTCCCGCACTGGAAGCCCGCGAACTGATGGACAAAGGGTATTCGCTGACCGAGCTGGGGCGGCTGGAAGAAGCGCTGGAAGCATACGACAACGCGATCAGCCTGAAGCCGGATTACGCGTGGGCCTGGGCACGGCGCGGGCGTACCCTGCGGGTACTGGGCCGGTATAAAGCCGCGCTGGAATGTTATGACCGCGCCCTCGAAATTCAGCCGCAGTATGCCTTTGCGTGGAATGGTCAGGGCATTGTGCTGGAACGCATGGGGCGGCTGGAGCAGGCGCTGGCCTGTTACGAAAAAGCGGCAGAGATTAACCCGGCGGATGTGTGGCACTGGTGCAATCAGGCGGACGTGCTGCTGAGCATGAACCGCCACCGCGAGGCGATCCCGCTGCTGGAAAAAGCCTTGCAGCAGGACCCCGCCCACCCGAACAGCTGGGCCAAACTGGGGCAGGTCTACCGCCTGCTGCAAAATTACCCGGAATCAATCAAGGCCTACGAGCAGGCGCTTAAACTCGCGCCGGAATATGGCTGGGCGCACAACGGCTACGGCCTGTCGCTCAAGCTCAACGGCCAGCTTGAAGAAGCGCTGACGAGTTTCAAGCGCGCCGCCCGCTATGACCCCAGCGAAGTGTGGCACTGGTACAACATCGTCGAAACCCTGATCCTGCTGCGGCAGTACGAAGAAGCCGTTTATCCCGCCCAGCGCGCCACCCAGACCGACCCGACCCACGCGTCGAGCTGGTCGAAACTCGGTCAGGTGCTGCGCTATGTCAAACGCTACGAAGAAGCGCTGGACGCTTACGACCGGTCACTGGCCCTGCAACCGGATTCCGGCTGGGTGGTCAACGGTAAAGGCATCGCCTACGAGCGTATGGGCCGCTACGAAGAAGCGCTGGAATGCTACCGGATCGCAGGAGAAAATGGCGTCTGGCACGCGCACTATAATCAGGGCAACATTCTGGTGCGGCTCAACCGGTTTAGCGACGCCATTCCGTTACTCGAAAAAGCCACCCGGGTGAACCCCGACCATGCCAAAAGCTGGGCGCGGCTCGGCAGTGCGCTGCGCAGCCTCAAGCGCCATGAAGAAGCGCTCAACGCCTACCGGCAGGCCACCCGCCTCGAACCGGATTATGCCTGGGCGTGGAACGAGCAGGGCATCACACTGGAATTACTGGGGCGCTTTGATGAAGCCCTGAAAGCGTATCGTCAGGCGAGCAAGTATGCCCCCAACGACGCGCTGTATATCTACCACGAAGCGGACCTGCTGGTCAGCCACACGCAGGAGTATGCGCATGCACTGGACCTGCTGGAACAGGCGATCCGGCTGGACAGCCGCAACCCGCGCATCTGGGCCAAGCACGGGCAGGTGCTGCGCCGCCTCAACCGGTTTGACGACGCTCTCAACAGTTATACCCGTGCCATTGAACTGGACCCGACTTATGCGTGGGCCTGGAACGGACGCGGGCTGACTCTGAGTGGTTTGGGCCAGCACGAAGATGCGCTCTACTGTTTCCAGAAAGCCGCCGAAGCCGACCCGCAGGACGTGTGGTACTGGTACAACCAGGGGGATGAATTCATCATTCTGGGGCGGATGAACGAAGCGCTGGAAATCCTCGACCATGCGCTCAAGCTCAACCCGCTTCATGCGGATAGCTGGTCGAAACGTGGGCAGGCCCTGCGCCGCACCAATCAGTTCCAGGAAGCACTGGTCGCCTACGATCAGGCGCTGAAAATCAACCCGGCCAATGATTATGCGTGGAATGGACGCGGGCTGGTGCTGTATGCGCTCGGCCACCGCGAAGAAGCCCTCGCCAGCTACCAGCGGGCCGCTGAACAGGACCCGACCAGCATCCTGTATGCGATTAACCAGATCGACGTGCTGCTGGATTTTCAGCGCAAGGAAGAAGCATTGGCGGTCATCGACGCCATGCTCAGGCACCACCCGGATAACGCGAACCTGTGGGCGCGACGCGGGCAGGTCCTGCGGCGTATGGGGGAAAACGAAACCGCCATCGACAGTTACCAGAAAGCACTCGAACTGGACGATGCCTACGCCTGGGCCTGGAATGGTCAGGGACTGGCTTTTGGGGCGCTGGAACGCTGGGAAGAAGCATTGGCTTGCTATGAACTGGCGGTGCACTACAATGAGAATGACAGTTGGTTCTGGCACAACTATGGTGAAGCGCTGATGATGATGGAAGAACATCACATGGCGGCGCAGGCCTTCGAGCGCGCCCTCAGCATTAACCCGAACCACGAACGGTCGCAGGAAAAACTGCATTATATCCAGCAGGAACTGATGAAAGAGGATTAGCAGCGTGCCTTCGGATCGAAAAATATCGGTAACGTACATGAGTGGGCCACAGGACGGCAAAATTCTGCAATTCGATCAACCGGATATTGGCGAGGAACAGGTCCTGACCATTGGCCGGCGCGAAGGCTGCGACATTCATCTGGGGCGCGATAATCAGGTGTCCCGGCTGCACGCCCGCCTGGGCTGCACCTCACTGGCCGTGACCGCCAGCGAATCAGTGACTAATCCCTACATCCTGACGTTCTGGCTGGAAGATGGTGGCAGCCGCAACGGCACATTTATCGAGCGCGAGAAAGAACCGATTCGCGGGCGCAGCAACCTGCGACCTGGCACCCTGTTTCGCATCGGGCGCACCTGGCTGCGGCTTGATGTCCCCTTCTCGTTTGCCAGCGACGATAACTGGTAACCCACAACGGGCACACAGTTACCCGGCGTCACTGCCCGACGACGGTGGTATCACGAATAACCAGCGAATCGAAGTCTGCTGTAGTGCCGCCTTCGACACCCAGCGCCACCGTGCCGCCCAGCACATCGACGTTGTCCAGCGCCACCAGAAATTGTTCATTGGCGAAAAAGGCCAGTTTGTCATCCTGCATCACGACGGCCAGTGCAATCCATGTGTCGCGGGTGCCATCCGGGTCATTTTCCAGCAGCAGGTTTTCGTAGTAAATCGTCTCCTCGGTTTCGCGGCGCAGGCGCACAATCACATCGGTGGTGCCATCCATGTTACGCCGCACTTCTAACCGGTACCCCACCAGCCCTGCCCCGGTGAGCGTGGGCACTGTGCGCACCCCCAGCCAGGCCGTGCCCGTATTGTTGCCGGGAAAACGCACGTCCGTTGTGACATAGGCGTCGGTTGAGTCGGTAAAGCTGCGGGTGTCTGCACCGCTGCCAAACAGCCCCAGCCCGACCACGTTACGGATGAGCCGCCACGTAGGCCGCCCCTGATGGGTGATGCGCAGAAATGTCGAATGATCTTGCGACTGCGGGTCTGCAATATATTGCCCCGGCGCTTCCTGCCCATCGCGCCACCAGTCATCCGTCTGGAAGTCATCTGCAAAGTCCTCAGCCAGATCACTGCTCAGCGACTGGAAGGGACGGCTGTTTACCTCGTTGATGAGGGCATAGGCAAAGCGGGCGCCTGCATTGGGGCTGGTCGAGGTTTCGGCAAACAGACAATCATCAATCCGCAGCGCATCCGCCGCGCCGGTCTGGAACTGGAGCGTGCCCGCTTCTGGCGAGAACTCAAACGTGTTTTCAAAAAACAGGCGACCATCGCGGAAGATTTGCAGCGTATCGCCAACGAACGACAGGTTAATCTCATCCCATCGCTCGCGATTATAAAAGTTGGGTATCCGGAAAGACTGAAGCACACCTTCAAGTCCATCCAGATGATGCACCGTGAGATGCCCGGCTTCTGCTTCCAACAGCAGGCTGCCCCCCGGATTACTGCGCAATCGCATGCTGAACCCGCCCTGTTCGACCCACAACCGGCAGGTCATGGTGAGGTCACGAATAGGCTGCATCAGCGGCTCGACCGCCACGTCCCCTTCCATATGGAAGTAGTAGTTGCCGTTGGGTTCCATCCGCAGCGAGGTCAGTGTCATATCGGTCGAACGCTTCCATGCGGACGGCATCGCCTCGGTCGGGAAATGGCTGCTGGCCGGTTCTGCACGCTGGATAAGCAGGTTATCGAAGCGCACCGGCGGCAGCGCCTGTAACAAAATTTCGCCCGTTCCCAGGTCTGGTTCGATCTCATCGGTGTAGATCATCACCAGCCGGTTGTCCAGATAGATAAAGATGCGATTTTCATCCAGCCAGATGCTGATGTCGTACCATTGTTCACGCTCAATCGGCACATCGACTGAATCCAGCACGCGTTCCGGGGCACGGTTGAAGATGTCGATAACGGGGCCGTTGCGTTTGAGCAGCATCAAGCCGGGCAGAATTTCGAGGACGTTGTACCCGGCATCTGAAAAACGAAACACAAGACGCGCCGCATCTGCTTTGGCACCCAGGTTGACACTGGCGTTGATAATAAGACTGGTGGCATTCGACGAAACCCATTCCGGCTGCGACAAACCGGCCACCCGCATGGGCGAACGCAGGCCGCTGGTTGCCAGCAGCACATTGCCAAATCCTTCGTTGACCACCTGCCAACCAGCGTTATCAAAATCCCAGCTATCCAGCACGCCTACGTCTTCAAAATCAGCCAGATACGGCAGGCGGCCCGGCGGGATCGGCGTCGGTGATGGAATAAAAGTCGCGGTCGGTGTGGTGGGGGTGCGCTCGGTTGCGGTCGCCGTCGGCGTGGGGGATGGGGATGGCGAAGGAGTCGCCGTTTCGGTGGGCGTATTGGTTGGCGCCGCCGCCACCGGTACGACTGTCAGCGCGCCCAATGCTTCTACCAGTGAGGTCGATGATGTCACCCAACCCTGCTGCCCATCCGCCAGCATCACCAGAAACCACGCACCATCCTCACTGACGCCGATAATATCCAGATTCGATGCGGCGTTCAGGCTGGCCACCTCCGGATACTGTGACCCCGGTCCCCGCCGCACTGTGAGGTCACGCAGCAAGCGCATCATCGGCGTGGCAGGCGTTGACGTCGACGTAACGGTTGGCGAGGCGGTCGCCGTTGCGGTCGGTGTAGGCGTCGGGGTATCGCTCGGTGTCAGTGTTGGCGTCGGGGTTGGGGTAGATGTCAGCGTGGCAGTTGGCGTGCTGGTCGGCGTCCAGGTGGGGGTATCCGTCGGCGCGGATGCCACCGGCACCACTGTCAACGCGCCATAAGCATCCACCAGCGAGGCCGATGACGTTACCCACCCCTGCTGCCCATCCGCCAGCATCACCAGAAACCACGCACCGTCACTGCTGATACCGACAATATCGACCTGTTCATCCGCTTCCAGCGTGGTCAGCGGTGGATACTGCGATGCCGGTCCGCTGCGCACCACCAGGTCCCGCACCAGAAACAGCACCGGCGTGGCGGGGGTGGATGTCAATGTCGCCGTTGGGGTGGCCGTCGGCGCATCGGTTGACGTGGGCAGCGGCGGGGTAGTCGACGCGGGGCGCGGCGTACGGCTTGGGGTGGCACTGGCCACCGCCGATGGGGTGATGGACGGTGTAGGTGTCTGGCTGGGTGCTTGTGTAGCGGTTTCAGTCGGGACCGCTGCCACCGGCACTACGGTTAATGCGCCATAAACGTCCACCAGCGAGGCAGCCGTTGTCACCCACCCCTGCTGGCCATCACCCAGCACAATCAGAAACCATGCGCCATCTTCACTCACGCCGATAATGTCAATCGTTGACCCGGCAGTCAGCGATTCCACAACCGCATACTGCGAACCCGGCCCCGCGCGGACAATCATGTCCCGAAGCAATTCGGCAACCGGGGTGGCCGGGGTGACGGTTGGGGTGATCGTCGCAGTCGCAGTCGGCGTGGAGGTTTCCGTCGCGGTTGGCGTGGAACTGGGCGTAACCGTTGGGGTTGCGGTGGGTGTCCAGGTCGCCGTTTCGGTCGGCGCTGCCGCCACCGGTACCAGCGTCAATGCGCCGCGAACCGTCACCAGCGCGCTGGAAGACGTGATCCAGCCCTGACGCCCATCTTCCAGCGTGACCAGCAGCCAGGCACCATCACTGCTGATTCCGGCAATATCGACCTCGGCGTTCGACTCCAGCACCGCCACTTCAGGGTACTGCGAACCGGGGCCAGACCGGATCGTCAGGTCACGCTGCACATGAACCACGGGCGTTTCCAGAAACATCTGGGCCGTAGCGGTCAGTTGCGCATCCAGTGCCGGCCTGTCCGCCACACGCAGTTCAGCCGTAGCATCCACGTTGATCGCCGACAACTGCTGAATCGCCAGAACGATGCCCAGCACCAGCGCCAGCAAAATGACCAGCACCACCCCAATCACCCAGACGCGGCGTTGGTCCGGTTTCGGCGTGCCCGCTTCCAGCGATCTTTCGAACGAGGCCAGGTCAATGACCGAGGTAATTGAGGAGTCGTCATTGGCGCCATTCGCTGGTTCCGCCTGCCGCGTATACTGCTCGACAATCGCTTCGATTTCACCCTGGCGACCTTCCCGTTCCTGCTGGATGCGCCTGATTTCTTCGCGGGCGATCTCCCGCAGCACCGTCGGCGCGGTGGTCGCCATACCGACCAGAGCAGTCAGATCATTGCTGAGGGCGGTCGCAGACTGGTAACGATCTTCCGGTTCTTTCGCCAGCGTCTTGGCCACCACCGCGTTCAACTCAGACGGTAGATCCGGGTTAATGTCCGAAACATTCGGGATGGCGGCACTGGCATGTTGGCCAATCAGCTCGGCCAGTGTATCCCCGCGATAGGGCAGCCGACCGGTGAGCAGCCGAAACAGCAGCACGCCCAGCGAATAAATATCCGCCCGGTGGTCGACCCGGATATGTTCGGTGCTTTGCTCCGGGGCCATATAGCCCGGTGTGCCGATGGTGAAGCCCGGATGGGTAATGGTTAACCCGTCCGCCATCCCCATCATGCGGGCGATGCCAAAATCCGTAATAAAGGCATTGCCATCCTGATCAATCAGAATGTTGGATGGCTTGATATCGCGGTGGACAACGCCCTGCCGGTGCGCATAATCCAGCGCCGCAGCGATCTGGCGCACCATAAAGGCCACCTCACCGGGCGGCGGCACCACCTTGTCCAGCACACCAGAGAGCGTGATGCCCTCCAGATAGCGCATCACAATGTAGGGGGGATCATGGCTGGCGCTGTAGTCATAAATGGGGAGCAGGTGCGGGTGTTCCAGATGAATCACCAGTTTCGATTCACGCTGGAAACGCTCCATACTGCGGGGGTCACCGGCAATGGAACGATGCAGCACTTTCAGCGCGACAAACCGGCCCATATTGGGGTCAAAAGCCCGATAAATGGTTGCCATCCCGCCTTTGGCGATTTGTTCAACCAGTACGTATGGTCCCAGCCGCGTGCCGATCATCCGGTGTTCAAAAGTCCCTGTACGTTCATCTGCATTTTAATACGGAATAGATTCACTGGCCTAACAAAATAGCAACAACCATGCTCATCCACCCGCCCCCAGCAATGGAATCCGCCTTCAAGGACTTATCGCATACCGACCTTGGCTACCAAACCCGATTATCCGGTTCATCACTTCCAGCATAACAGATTCACGACCTGTTGACGACCAACAGTCAGCCCTGAATTGACGTTCGATCACCTGTCCTGTAGACTCAGGCGGATTCAAGACAGAGCAGGTTAACGCTTGTGACATCACTAACCGCAGCATCCACCCCGGCACAGCCACAAACACGGACCCGTGCCGATCTGAGTATCCGGGTTCTGATCGGACTGGCCTATGCGCTGATTATTCTCAGTGCTGTTGGTATGCGGGCCATCACCTTCGACCGTTATTTGCCAGTGATCGACCATTACGACGAGTCGCTGCGTTTTCTGCACGCCTATTCCATCCGCGAGGATGCGCCGCTGGGCCGGTCTTATGGCGAGATCGAATGGGAAGCCGGTTTCCCACCGTTCCAGCCCTGGTTCACCGGCATGGTGCAGCGGGTGGTCGAAACGCAGATGCCATTTCCCATGCCCAGTGACTATATCTACGCCATGCGCATCATCTCCGCCGGACTAGGTGTGCTGACAACCATGATGCTCATGGGCATTGGCTGGATGCTGGGCCGGTCGCTCGGCATGGGCGCTCAGGCCTTGATGGGTGCGTTAACCGGGCTGGTCTGGGCGCTTAGCCCCATCATCATCAGCACGGGCAATTTCGCCCTGATGGACCCACTGTTGTTCCCGATGATCGCGGCGGTGCTGTGGTGTGCCGTCTACGCTATCCAGAATGATTCGCTGGTGGCGGCATTCGGCGGTCTGGCGCTGGTTATCCTCGCCATCTACACCAAATATGTTGTGATCTATGCGCTGTGGCCGGTCGGCTGTGCGGTGCTGATGCTGGTGTGGCGGCGCGGCTGGCGGCGGATGCTGCCCTGGCTGGCGCTGATGGCCGTCTTTTCAGCGGTGACAGCTGCGTGGCTCATCTTCGGACACGGCGCGTTCACGCTGGATAACCGCGAAGCCAATAAGTTCAAGGACGTGGGGCTGGAATACATGATTTCGCCCGCGCGGAATCTGGATAACCTCGCCTTCACCATCGACCAGACGATTGGGCTGGCCCTGTTTGCGCTGGTTCTACTCGCGGGTGTGGCTGATTATATCTACAGCAAGCGGCGCGGCTGGCCGGTCATCAATGCCCACTGGCTGTGGGTGCTGCTGCCGTTTGTACTGGGCTGTACGCTGCTCACGTCGAGCGTTGACGTCATCAGCCAGACGGACCCCAAATGGTTCCGTATCCGCTACATGCTGCCGATTGTACCGGCGCTGGCGGTGATCTGGGCGGGTGCGCTGGCACAGGGGATCAGCACCATGACCCGCACACGAGGCTGGCGGTTGGTCCCGGCACTGGTGGTGCTGGCGGTGTTGATCGTCTACTGCGTTCCAACCCTGACCGCCAATATTGCCGCCGCGCAGCAGTTCGCCCGGACGCACGGCAAGGAAATCATCTGGACGTGGAGCGATGCCAGCCTGCCGCCGGACGGCAAGATCATGACCGGGCCGGACAGCGAAATGCGCGACCTGTGGAACCGGCCCTACAGCGGCTACAACGGCCAGACCAGCTTTGAATGGGTGTTTGACGTTGATCCCTCGCATTCGACGCCAGAGCAATTCGTCGAACAGGGCGTGATGTATCTGACGGCGACCAACAAAGACCTGAACAGCATCTACAAAAGCCCGGCGACCCAGGCGTTTATTGATCAGTTGCTGCTGCTGAAAGTGGTGCCACCCGGCCCGGAAGTGGATTATTCGACGTATTTCTACCGGATGCTGCCGCCGGAAAACGAGGCTGATGTCACCTTTGGCGATCAGATTACGCTGGTGGGCTACGACCTGAACCACAGCGACGATGCCGTGACGCTGCGGCCCTACTGGCAGGCCCCGCAAACCCCGGCGACGAATTATTCCGTGTTCATCCATCTGCTGCCGGAAGACACGCAGCAGCCAGTCGCACAGTATGACGGTACTCCCGCCTCCAGCCGCCGCCTGCCCCTGACATGGGACGACCCGGACGAGATCCTCATCGGCACACCAGCAACGTTAACGCTGCCGGATGATCTGCCACCTGGCCCTTATACGCTCACGCTCGGTTTGTATGACTTTGAAACCGGGGCACGTCTGGCTCTGGCGGATGGGTCGGACTCGCTGGTGGTCGATACCATCACGGTCGAATAGATATCACACGTAGGGGCGTCTCGCGAGACGCCCTATGGAACATTACCCGGTATCTCAACGTCGATCATATACGCATCTGCCCCATCACCCAGCAGCAGGCGCTGGCCTGTTTCGTAATTGTACAGACCCAGCCGCAGCTGATATTCACCGGGCGGTAATTGTGGCGGCAGGTCAATGCGCGCATCGGTGCCAATGAGTATTTCGCCGGGCTGCCAGCTGGTCGCAGGCCGACGCGCAGATGCCGGAGCGCCATCATACTGGGCCAGCGGATCGAGGGTGTCGGGTTCAGTGAAATGGATAAACATTGAGTAATTGGCTGCTGGCGATGCCTGCGCTTGCCAGTACGGTCGGATAAACACACTGCCCGCAGCGACATCGAGATCATACCCGACGAGCGTAATCTGTTCCGCAAATAAAGCGTTGGCTTCGACCTGCGGCGGAATCAGGCGGTAGAAGTAGATGGTTTCCGGGAGATCCGGCACAGGCACAGTCGTCATCACGTTTAACAGCAGCAGTTGATCAAGAAAGGCGGCCATATCCGGGTTACGCAGCGCAGCCTGCTGTTCCGCACCCGTCAATGCAAAATAGGCGACCCCCTGTTCGTAGAGTGCCTGCGGCGTGGATTGATACGGCGCGGTGTCAAAGGCCCAGTCAAACGCGGTCTGGCCATCATAGCCGCTGTAGGGCCGGTTCCAGACAGCACGCAGCGTACTATCGGGGAACATGAGAATTTTCCCCTCCGGTGGCAGACTGGCATCCGACCACTGCCATAGTTCATAACGTGGGTCCGGCTGCTCGAACCGCTGGATGAGTGCCAGATCACCACGTACCGCAGCCCCGGTAAACAAAGCCGCAATCAAGGCGGCTGCGACCAGGGCCATACCTGCTCGATTGATAGCGCGGAACGCAGCAGCAATCTGACTCGCACCCATCCCCCACAGGCCGATCACCACCACCGCAACCGGCAGCACATGGCGCATCTGATTGCTGTACGGCTCGATGCCAATGAAGGTCGAGACGCTCACAACGCCGACGACCAGCACCACCACCAGATATAACGCTTTACGCCAGTCAACCACCGGCCATGACCGACGGCGACTATACGCATAAACGATCAAGGCCACCCCACCCACCGCCACAAACAGCCATACCCCAACCGGCAGCAGCGTCCCCTCAAGATTGCGCAGGCCGCGCTCCATATTCAGCGCCATCGCGGGGTCAACGCGCATCGCCTCATCATTTTCCAGCCGCAGCGCCCCATAACCAAACAGCAGATACGCCGCACTCGCCAGCCCGATCACGCCTTCGAGCAGCAGCCAGGGCAGGGTCCGCCGCCAGTCGCGCAGCAGCAGCACGACCACCGCGCCGCCCCACATCACCAGCACATGCAGCGGCGTATATTTCAGATAAATCGCCGCAACCGCACACACCAGGCTCGGCAGCGTCCAGGCCGGAGCGTTTTTATGCCAGGCCCACAAGGCAAACGCCAGCGTCCAGCCGCTTGCCAGATACACCAGCGGATCGGGTACGGCCAGGCTGTTCCATTCCACCACCACCGGCGACAGCGCCCACACCAACGCACTCAACGCAGCTGCCACCACGCCGCCCAGCGTCCAGCCGATGACCCACAAGGCCGCCGCCGTCAGCACGCCCGCAATGATCGCCAGCAATCGCAGCCCATAGACATAATCGCCGGAAAACAAAAAGGACTCCGTCGAAACCGCCTCAACCACGTGCTGCACGCCGATAGCGACCCAGGGGTACAGCGGCGGATACCCGGCCAAGCGCGCACCGGTCAGACCTGCGCCGTAAGCGTCAGCCAGCGGAAAATCGCCGCGCCAATCGACCGCCAGCAGAAACATATTGGCTTCATCGGCGTAATCCACATAGGGCAAATGGCGCTCGAAGGTCAGCAGCCGCACGCCCAGCGCCAACAGCAGGATAACAGCCAGCAGGAGAATTTGCGCGCGCTTATCGGATTTCATGACATGCTCTCGGAACCATCAAATAGGTGTAACGTTAGTCGAACCCCCGCAAAAGTCAAGGCTTTCTGATCGGCAGTGAATCGGCTAAGATGCAGGCCGGAGGTGTGTTGCATGGCAACCGAGAGTCCCACCCAAGCCCGTAAAATCCGCGCCCGGCAGCTATCCCGGTATGGGATGCCCGTGCTGCTGGTGTTCGTTGCACTGGTGGTTTTCTTCACCCAGAGCGGTGGTGTTGGCTTCTGGAAGGGCAGTCACGGGTGGAACTCGGCGCACGGACTCGCCATCATGACCCACGCCACGCCGGATAATCTGTTTGTCGGTTATGCACTGGCCGACCGCACCGCCACCGGGCACACCGGTTACATCTATTTTGACCGCTACCCGTTTTTCTTCAGCGCTTCGGTTCAGGCGTTGATGAGCCTGACGGACAACCTTTCGACCAAAGTCTGGCTGGTGCGGCAGTTGATGAACGCCATCTTTGTCGTCACGCTGCTGCTGGCCTACCGGCTGCTGCGCCGGTTGGTGAAAAATCCCTACCTGGCACTGGCCATCACGCTGATCACCGCCTCTGGCTACAACCTGCTGTACTACCGCGATATGGTGCATTACGACCAGCCGGCATTGATGGGCATGTTTTTGCTGCTGTACGCCATCACCGTGTATAAGCAGGAACATAAATGGCGCTGGCGATGGCTGTATATTGCCGCGCTGATCGCTGTCAGTCTGGGGCGAGGGTACGCATCATTTTTTGTGCTCGGCCCCTGGTTCCTGATCGAATCGCTGGCAATTCTGCGACAGAATGGCACGACTATCGGTCGGCGTATCAGACGGATTCTGGTTCATGATGCAACGCGCGTGTTGATCATCGCGCTGTTGTGGGTGGTTGCTTTGCTGTCGTATAACATCGTGGTCGAGGCGCTGCGCCGTGATGTCCCCATCCAGCAGACCAGCGTCGTCGAAAGCGCGCTGCGGCGGCTGCCGTTTGGTCATGAAGGGGGACGCAACACGACCACAGCATCCGAGGATTCGCCGCCAACCTGGGGCGAATTCGCCGGGCTGGAAGCCGAACGCCTGACCCGCTGGTTTACGCCACTGAATATGGGCTGGGATGACGGCGCGGTCGCACAGTGGGCCTATGCCGTGGGGTTGTTGGCGCTGGTGATCGTCGGCCTCTACATTTGGCGGCAGCCCCCGCCAGAGCGAACCATCGCCTTGCTGACAGCCTTCAGCGGGATCATCTGGCTGGCGTTTATGATCAACCTGTCGGCCACCCACGAATTTACCATCATGTACGGGCTGGGTTTTGCGCTCATCTTTTATACGGCGCTGTTGTCGTGGCTGCGGCGCTACCGCTGGGCCGGGCCGGTGCTGCTGGTCGGTGGGCTGGCGCTGTTCACCGGCCAGCATGTTTATGTTTACCGCGACACAGTTGACGAAATTCGCCGCTACGATGTCTATACCGAAGATTACAACCGCATCCTGCACGCCATCGACGGCAGCGGGCGCACGGTCTACCACACCTTCCCCAATAACTGCGCGATTGAGAACTCCAAATGTTTTGTGCTGGGCTTCTACCTGGGGGGCAACTTCATCACGTCGGATGAGGCCTTCGCCGATTATGTGCTGACCGGCTATGAATACTACACCTCAAAGCCCTATCTGCTGCCAGATGATGCGGACGGACTGCGCCTGCTGTCTCACTCGCTGACGCCAGAGAACACCGTCGCCCACATCTTCGACAACCGCGCCGCCGAAACCCGGCATATCCCGGAAAGTGCGGCCACACTGTACCGGTTTGGCGATTGGTTCAGCCTGCAACACTGGGAACTGAAAGACAGCGTCGAGGTGCAGGCGTGCCAGCGCGTCCATCTGGAAAGCTGGTGGCAGATGACAAGCCCGCCACCGCACAATTACAGCTTGCAGGTTGCGATGGTCAACGGGGAAGGGGCGGCAGTAAGTGCCAGCAACGCCCCACTCACGACGCTACCGACCAGAGTCTGGATTCCCGACGCATATTTCCTGGATGCCCGTAGTATTCAGGTGCCGTGTGATGCCGCGCCGGGTGAATATCCGCTGGTGATGAGCGTCTATAACCCGGATAACGTCGATGAGGCCGGATCGCTGCCGGTGTACTGGCCGGATGGCTCGCCCAACAACGACTATTTATACCTGACGACATTGTTTGTGCGGTAGACCGGCCAGCAGCAGTCCATCACGTTTCTGGCCAGAACTCGAACAGCGCACCGACGGACTCACCTTTGACCGTCCGGCGGATGACCTCGCCAAAAATGTGCCCGACAGACAGCGTGACCAGGCGCTCCGGCTGGCGTTCGGGCGGCAGCGGTACCGTATTGGTCACGACGATGCTTTCGATCTCGTCCAGCGCGTTCAGGCGATCAACCGCCTTACCGGTGAACAGGCCATGCGTGGCGGTCACAACGATAGGCCCTGCCCCCTGCTGGCGCAGCGCCCGAATCGTCTCCTCAATCGTGCCGCCGGTGGCGATTTCGTCCTCCGCGATCAACACGCGCTTGCCCTTCACGTCACCCAGGATAGCGGAAATCTCGACCGTTTCATCCGTCAGCCGTTTTTTCTCGCCAATGGCAACCGGCAAATCCAGCGCGCGCGACAGTTTGGCGGCACGTTTGGCATTGCCAATATCCGGCGAGACAACCACGGTGTTGCTCAGGTCCTGATTCTTGAAGTAATCGACAAAGACGGAATGGGCCGTCAGGTGGTCGGTATGAATATTAAAAAAGCCGTGTACCTGGGGCGAGTGCAGGTGCATGGTCACGATATGTTCCGCCCCGGCGGTAATCAGCAGATCAGCGATCAGACGGCCTGTAATCGAGATGCGCGGGGCGTCCTTTTTGTCCGACCGGGCATACGAATAGTAGGGGATGATGGCATGCACACTGCGCGCGCCGGATGTACGGGCGATATCCAGCATCATGAGCAGTTCCAGCAGGTGATCGCTAACCGGCTGGACGAATGTTTGCAGGATAAAGACGTCCTTCTGCCGGACGCTGACGCCCAGTTGAACCTCGAAATTGTCATTTGAAAATGGCGTTACGGACGAAGGACTGCGCTCAATGTCCAGATTCTGCGCGATTTCTTCGGCCAGGGTGGGGTGCGAGCTTCCACTATAAAACAGGATATTTTCCAGACCACCGCGTTCCGTCATGAATCTTACTCCCAATAAATCAGTATTTCACAGAAAGTATAGCATATGCGTTATATAGGGAGGCAAAGTGGATTGCCATGTCCATTGACAACCCTTAACGGCCATCGTAGTCTAATACGGTACATTTAAGAAAGGTCGCAACACCTATGAAACGTAATGCCTGGGTTATGTTCTGGCTGCTCGGCTTGATCTGGGGTTCCTCGTTCATGCTGATCCGTATCGGCGTGCATGAGTTCAAGCCTGCCGAAGTGGTTTTTATCCGTACGGCGATTGCTGCCGTGGGGCTGGGCGCAGTCATTTTGGTACGCCGGATTCGAATCCCTACCGACTGGCACACGCTGCGCGGGCTGGGCATAATCGGGCTGGGGAATGTAGTTGCACCTTTCATGCTGATCACCTGGAGTGAACAATTCATCACCAGTGGTTTAGCGGCTGTGCTTCAGGCCAGTGCGGCCCTGTTCACGCTGATCGTGGCGCATTTTGTGTTCGCCGATGAACGAATCACCCCGCAGAAAATTGCCGGACTCATCACCGGTTTCATTGGTGTGCTGGTGCTTTTTGGGGGCGAAATGAACGGCGAAAACAGTCTGGCCGGCATGGCAGGTATGGTGGCGGCGTCGTTCTGTTACGCCACATTCACCACCTACAGCCGCAAAATCATTCAGGGGAATATCCCCCCGGTGATGATCGCCGGATCCAGTATGGTCGTTGCCGCCGTTGTGACCGCCCCGCTGGCGTTGTTCTCCCCCGAAGGATTTACCCCGCTGGCGACGGTTTCATCTCAGGCGATTATTTCGATGGTGGTGTTGGGCCTGCTCAATACCTTTATCGCCTATCTGTTCTTCTATTTCATCGTCAGCGAACTGGGGGCCGCCCGCGCGTCGATGGTCACGTATATTGTGCCGGTCGTCGGGGTGGTGCTTGGGGCCGTCTTTCTTCAGGAAGTCGTGGGGCTGCCGCTGGTGATCGGGGGCGGATTGATCTTCGCAGGTATTGGCATTGTCAATTTGCGCTGGCGACTACCGAGCCGTTTCGTACAGGGTCGCCCGGCAGAGCAGGGGATTAAACCATGATTGATCTTTACGCCCATTTAAACGAACCGGTCATCATCGAAACAATTGACGTGCTGCGGACCAAACGCGGTGAATTCGTGCGCACGCGTTCCACGGACGGCGCCACCGGCTTGATGCGGGCCAACAAACGGCTGCTGCTGATGCTGCCCTTGCTCAAGGAACTAGTGATTCCATTTTTTGTCGGCAAGGATGCCCGCAACCTGCCGGAACTGGTCGAGCAGATTTACGTCTACCGCAACAACTATAAATATACGGGCCTGATTTTGTGGAACAGTGTGTCCCATGTTGAATTGAGCATACTCGATTTGCTGGGACAGATTGCAGGGAAACCGGTTCATGCCCTGCTTGGGTCGGTGCTACGGACAGAAATCCCGGTTTATATTTCCAGCCTGACACGGGAAACAACGCCGGAAGAAGAAGTGGAGTGGCTGGCGCAGCGGCTGAGGGAAAGTGGTGCGCAGGCGGTCAAGCTCAAGATCGGCGGACGTATGAGCAATAATGCGGACGCGATGCCAGGCCGGACCGAACGCCTGATTCCACTGGCCCGCCGTACCTTTGGCGACGACATCACGATTTATGTGGATGCCAACAGTTCGTATGATGCGACCACAGCAATCGAGGTCGGGCGCATGCTGGAAGATCATGGCGTTGCCTTTTTCGAGGAGCCATGCCCGTTTGATGATTACGAAGCCACGCAGCAGGTCGCGGATGCGCTGACGATGCCCGTTGCCGGGGGCGAGCAGGAAAGCAGCCTGCCCCGTTTCCGGTCGATGATTCGCAATCGGGGGGTCGATGTGGTGCAGCCCGATATTCTGTACAATGGCGGGTTGATCCGCTGTTTGCAGGTGGCACAGTGGGCGGCAGAAGTGAATATGCCGTGCACACCTCACAGCCCCAACTCCGACTCGAATGCGGCATATATGCTGCACTTCGCGGCAGTGGTCGAAAACAGCGGCCCCTATCAGGAATATCATGGGACGCCACGCCCGACACCGTCGTGGTATGCGCCACCGCTGGATGTACGTCATGGTGTTGTCAGTGTGCCGCAGGGGGCAGGGCTGGGGATCAGTTACGATCCGTCTATCTTCGAGAATGGGGAGAAGGTGTAAGGGGGGGGAAACGAAAAAGAAGCGCTCGCCAGAAAGAGAGAAAGGGACGTTGGCAGTGGCGTACTCTCCCACACCGTCTCCAGTGCAGTACCATCCGCGCTC
>NZXX01000007.1 GCA_002702065.1 Anaerolineaceae bacterium | reverse complement strand
CTGACCTGAATACCCTCACCTTTGACGATCCGGCCATCTACGCCATGATTTCTGGCGGGGACACCGTCGGCGTCTTTCAGGTCGAGAGCCGCGCTCAGGCCCAGATGCTGCCCCGCTTCCGCCCCCGTTGTTTCGCCGACCTCATCATCGCTATCTCCCTCATCCGCCCCGGCCCGATCCAGGGGGACATGGTCCATCCCTACCTGCGCCGCCGCCTGGGCCAGGAGCCGGTGACCTATTTCCACGAACGCCTCCAACCAGCACTGGAGGAGACGCTGGGTGTCATCCTGTTTCAGGAACAGGTCTTAAAGGTCGCCCGTGATCTGGCCGGATTCACCCCCGGTCAGGGCGAGCTGCTGCGCCGGGCGCTCGGTTCCAAACGGGCTGAGGCGGACATCCAGCGCTTCCACGACCAGTTTATCCAGGGCGCGGTGCAGCGCGGGGTTGACCGCGACACGGCGGCACTGGTCTTTGACAAGCTGCGAGCCTTTGGCGGCTATTCCTTCCCCAAAAGCCATGCCGCCGCCTTCGCCGTGCTGGTCTACTGGTCAGCCTGGTTGAAGTGCTACCACCCCCTGCCCTTTTATGCCGCCCTCCTCAATAACCAGCCGATGGGCTTCTGGAGTCCCGCCGTCCTCCTCAACGACCTCAAACGCCATGACCTGCCGGTGCTGCCGCTGGATGTCAACGCCAGTGCCGCCCGCTGTACCGTGGTCGGGGATGGGCTGCGCATCGGGCTAAACTATGTCAAGGGCTTCGGTGAGGCGGTTACGGAACGGGTCATCCAGGCGCGCGCCGACCGGCCCTTTGCTGACCTGACCGATGTCTGCCAGCGCACCCAGCTCCCCCGGCGGTTGGTGGAAAACTTGATTCTGGCCGGAGGCATGGATATGTGGGCAGCGGATCGACGCAAACTGCTGTGGCAGTTGGGTGAGGTGCGCTACGCCGTCGATGAACTGCCGCTGGCCTTTGCCGAAAGCGAGGTCGATCTGGCACCGCTGTCGCCGCTGGAACAGGAGGGGCTGGCCTATGGGCTGACCGGGTTATCTGCCGGGATTCATCCCCTGGCCGCCTACCGCGCCTGGATGGCCGAGCGGCGGATTCTCGACAGTGCCGGGGTGAATGCCGCGCCGGTCGATGCCCGCGTGCGCGCTGCCGGGCTGCTGGTGATGCACCAGGCCCCGCCCACCGCTAAAGGTTTCCATTTCCTCACCCTGGAAGATGCGGATGGGTTTGTCAATGTCATTGTCCGGCCCGCGGTGTATGCCGAGTACCGGGCTGTCATCCGCAGCGCCGCTGTCCTGCTGGTGGCGGGCATCATCCAGCGCGAAGGCGTCGTCACTAACCTGCTGGCTGAACACCTACACAAATTGACATGAGCATAGTTTCTTAAGTGGACTTGAAGGAAATTTATAGTAATATCAGGAAGTAATTAAGTTTATCGAAGCAGGCTTTGCTGACCCACTCTTTGAAGAACACTTATGATCCAACTTGACCAACTCAAACGCGGAATGCGGCTTCGCGGCATTGTGCCGCAGCAGGTCGTGACTTTAGTCGATGTCGAATGGAATGGCTCAAACGCTGTCACGGTCGTTTACCGGCGTACAGATGGAAAAGTGGGCAACACCCTACTCTATCGGGAGAATGAAGCCGAACTGGAGCTTGTCCAGGCTGAACGACTATGGGCATTTGATGTCGATGGCGCGCTGCTCCGGCTGGTTTCCGAAGCCTACCGTATTCACCTGGCGCACTTATTCGACCCGATGCTAGCGGTGCACACCTCCCAGATTGAGCCCCTGCCCCACCAGATCACCGCAGTTTATGACGAAATGCTCACCCGACAGCCACTACGCTTCCTGCTGGCCGACGATCCTGGCGCAGGCAAAACGGTCATGGCAGGCTTACTGGTGCGTGAGCTGCTGGTACGCGGTGACGTGCGGCGCTGTCTCATTTGTGCACCTGGCAGCCTCACCGAACAATGGCAGGATGAGCTCTGGACGAAGTTCCAACTCGATTTCACCATCCTGACCCGCGAGATGGTCGAGACATCGCGTAGCGGCAATCCCTTTGCCGAAAATGATCTCATCATCGTTCGTCTTGATCAGGTCAGCCGCAGCGATGATCTGCAAGCACGCCTTCAGCAAACAGACTGGGATCTGGTCGTTTGCGATGAGGCCCACAAAATGTCGGCCTCGTTCTTCGGCGGTGACTTGAAAGAAACCAAGCGCTACCAGTTGGGCAAGCTGTTAGGCGACGTGACGCGTCATTTTCTGCTGATGACTGCCACACCCCACAACGGTAAGGAAGAAGATTTCCAACTATTCTTGTCTCTACTCGACCAGGATCGCTTTGAGGGACGTTTCCGCGATGGGACGCATCAGGTGGATGTTTCCGACATCATGCGGCGGATGGTCAAGGAGAAGCTGCTTAAATTCGATGGCAAACCGCTCTTTCCGGAACGGCGCGCGTATACGGTCAACTACACCCTCTCGCCCGAAGAAGCGACGTTGTATGAGGATGTAACCGGGTATGTCCGGCAGGAATTCAACCGGGCGGAGCAGCTTGAAAACGATGGCCGTAAAGGGACTGTGGGTTTCGCCCTGACGATCCTGCAACGGCGGCTGGCGTCCTCACCCGAAGCCATTTATCAATCCCTGAAACGCCGCCGCGAAAAACTGGAAAACCGTCTCAAGGAGGCCCAGCACGCGCGTGAGCGTGTCCTTCAGGATGACGGCCCTAACTACGATGCGGACTACTGGGATGATTTCGAGGATGCCCCTGAGACCGAGGTCGAGCAGATCGAAACCGAACTGATCGACAGCGCCACAGCGGCCCGCACCATCGAAGAGCTCGAAGCTGAAATCACCAGCCTGCGTAACCTCGAAAGCCAGGCACTGCACGTCCGGCGCAGTGGCAACGATCGCAAGTGGAATGAGCTGCTCAGGCTGCTACAGGACACGCCTGAGATGCAGGGGGCGGATCAGACACAGCGCAAGCTGGTGATCTTCACCGAACACCGCGACACCCTGAAATATCTGCTGCAACGACTATCCACGCTCATCGGACGGGATGAAGCTATTGTCTGCATTTATGGCGGGATGGGCCGCGAGTTACGGCGCGAAATCGAAGATCGTTTTCGCAACGACCCGGATGTGATTATTCTGCTGGCGACGGATGCCGCCGGTGAAGGCATCAATCTGCAACGCGCGCACCTGATGGTCAACTATGACCTGCCCTGGAACCCCAACCGCTTGGAACAGCGCTTCGGACGCATTCACCGTATCGGCCAGACCGAGGTGTGCCACCTGTGGAACCTTGTCGCCGGTGAAACACGCGAAGGCGCCGTTTACCAGCGTTTGCTGGCGAAACTGGAGACCGAACGCAGCGCCCTGAATGGACAGGTTTTTGATGTGCTGGGCAAGCTGTTTGAGGACACCCCACTGCGGAAGCTGCTGGTCGATGCCGTGCGTTATGGCGATGATCCATCGGTTCGAGCGCGATTAGAACAAGCCGTTGACAATGCCACCGACCGCGAGCGTGTCCGCGACTTACTGGAGCATCAGTCGCTGGTTGCCTCCAGCATGGATGTCAGCCAGATCATGCGCATCCGTGAGGCCATGGAGCGTGCATCCGCGCGGCGCTTGCAGCCCTTCTATATCAAAGCGTTCTTCTTGCAGGCATTTGATTATTTCAACGGCACACTCCATGAGCGTGAGAACGGGCGCTATGCCATCCATCACGTACCGGCCAGCATCCGTAACCATGCCAAGGAACGCGGGTTAGGCGCGGTTTCAACCAAATATGAGCGCATCTGTTTTGAGAAAGCCCTTATCCATCAGCCGGATAAACCCGCAGCCACGTTTATCTGTCCCGGTCATCCCCTGCTGGATGCCGTCATCAGCCTGATGCTACTGCGCGAACGCGATACCCTCAAACGCGGCGGCATTCTGATCGATGAAACCGACCCAGGGCGGGAACTGCGCGTGTTGTTTTATCTGGAGCAAGCCATCCAGGATGCCATGCCCACAAAATCAGGTGAGCAGCGCACCATCTCACGCGAAGTCCATTTTGTCGAGATCGACAGCAGCGGCAACGTGCGTGAAGCCGGTGGTGCACCCTATCTGGACTATCGACCAGCCGCCCATTACGAGCTTGCTCAGGTCGAACCCTGGTTGGAACAGGACTGGCTGAAGGGCGAAAACCTCGAACGCCAGGCTGCATCTTATGCGGTGGAACACCTCGTCCCACGTCATCTCGAACAGATACGGGCGCGGCGGATCGAATTGATCGACAAGACCGAAGCAGCGGTACAGGCCCGATTGACCGTTGAAATCAATTACTGGGAAGGCCGTGCGGTCGCGTTGCAGGAGCAGGAAAAGGCGGGCAAGGTCAACGCACGGTTGAACAGCCAGCGGGCCTGGCAACGAGCGGATCAACTGTTTGAGCGCCTGAAGCAGCGCAGAGAGCAACTCGCGCAGGAACGGCAGATTTCTGCCGCGCCACCCATCGTAATTGGCGGTGCGTTAATTGTTCCAATTGGCTTATTGCTGGGCGACCGCACGCCGCCTGAGATACTTGACCGGCGCATCACAGAGCAAATCGCCATGCACGCCGTGATGGATGCTGAAATTGCGCTGGGCCATCATCCTCGTGATGTGAGCCGCCACAACTTCGGTTACGACATCGAGAGCCATGATGGACAGACCGGACGGTTGCGCTTCATCGAAGTCAAGGGACGGCGTGTAAGTGCTGATGATGTCGAAGTCACCCGCAATGAAGTGCTGACGGCCCTAAACGCACCGGAGCAGTTCATCCTGGCCCTGGTCGAGGTGGAAGGCGCAGCGGCATTGCCCCCACGTTATGTCTGGAATCATCCCTTCCGTGAACCGGGGCCAACAGAAAGTGGGGTCAAATTACGCGTGAGAGATTTGTTGGAGCTGAGTGAGGAGCCTTCTTGATGGACGTCGACCGCAGCAAGATTCTCGATCAGCTTTTTACGAATGCAGAGAAGTTCATGGCCGAACTGGTCGAAAAGCAGGGGATATTCACCAACCTGTTAATCCTACGGAAGGTGGCCCAGGATCAACAGCAGGCTTACATTGATCTGTTGCAATCCTACCGTGACACGAAGAATCGCAGCCCCTTTAATGCAGCCCATCAGGACATTGGCGGACGCATCTTTACTTTAGCTGAGGCGAACGACTATGTACGCGAGACAAGCCTTGATCGCATGGGCAGCGACATTTTTGGCAACCCGACAAAAGAGAAATTCTATCGACCCAGGTAAACTGGATAGATGACCGCCCGACCCCTTGATTCCATCGAGCCAAGCTTTGTTAAAGTGCATTCACTTGTCGAGTAAGGAAACAAAAATGTCTAACTATGATTTGGAAGTCAAAGAATCCGTTGAGTACTATCTGGTTTACAGTGCCTTGATTCAAGCAGCGCGTCATCGTGGCACTGTAACCTATCAGGAACTGGCACATGTGCTCGGCTTGCCCTTAAGAGGAAGTTTCATGGGGAAACGCATTGGCAAGATTCTGGGTACGGTCTCTGAAAATGAAATAAAGCATTCCCGGCCCATGTTAAGCGCAATTGCGGTCAATGTAGAAGGGAAACCGGGTGGCGGATTCTTTGATTTGGCGCGAGAACACGGGCAACTGACCACACAATCTGATGATGAATTCTGGCAAGAACAAAAGAAACAAATCTATCATACCTGGCAGCAGCAATTTACAAATAAGTGAACAGGCAAGTTAGCAATGAGCAAAGACTGGAATCAGACCCGCCTTGAGCAGTACATCATCGATGGAATAGAGGAAAGCCTGACACTTGATTACAAGGCGGCAGCATCGCTCGACAAGTCAGATAAAAAGAAAATCGAAATCACCAAAGATGTTTCCGCTATGGCGAATTCTGCTGGTGGCATCCTTATCTATGGCATTGCAGAGTTTCAGGACAAAGCACATGAGCATCTACCAGAAAGACTCGATCCTGTAGATCGGATGGCATTCTCAAAAGAGTGGCTGGAACATATCATCGGAAATATTCAGCCACGAATTGATGGTGTGATTATCCATCCTGTTCCGATCAGTTCCGCAACTAATCACGTCGTTTATGTGGTCGAAATTCCACAAAGCCATACAGCCCATCAAGCAAGGGATATGCGCTACTACAAACGCTTCAACTTTGAGTCGGTCATGATGTCCGACTATGAGATACGTGATGTCATGGGGCGCGGGCAATTCCCAAAGTTGGAATTAGGTTTTTCGTTGGAAATTATCAGGGCCCCTGAAGAGATCAATCAATATAAAATTAATGATTATTGCAGTTTGAGTGTCACTATTAAAAATACGGGTGTCGTACGTGCAGAGTACATTACCTGTTTCATCTGCTTACCAAGTTATTTTGTGAGCCCACTAAAGAAAATTGGAGTTTCACAATTCACTGATCGTAACGGGGTGTTGTGTGATCGTTTCAGAATGGATAACTTTGATAATGAAAAAAAGTCCTATGTTCCATTACTACCGAGCGTTGAACTTTCACTCAGAACGCTGAAGTTTATGAGTTCCTCCAATGATCAAGTCCTTCCCCAAACAGAGATGACTTGGATAGTGCATGCAGACAATGCTGCACCACGAGCAGGTACGACAACATTTGCTGACATAGGCATTATTGATAGAAGACCAAAAGAAGGTTAGTTATGACCTACCGCAAAAAACTGATCGAGGTGGCCCTGCCCCTCGAAGCCATCAACACCGCCAGCGCCCGTGAGAAATCGATCCGGCACGGCCATCCGTCCACGCTGCACCTGTGGTGGGCGCGCCGACCCCTGGCCGCGGCCCGTGCGGTGATCTTCGCCTCGCTGGTGGATGACCCCGACAGCCCGGATGCGCTGCCCGCCTTCGTCGAAGCCTGCAAGACATTGCCAAAGGGACCCAACGCGACTATCGAGGATACGCCCCGGATGCGCCTGTTCGACTTCATTGAGCGGTTGGTAACGTGGGAAGCAACTACCGACGAAGCCATCCTGAACACGGCCCGCAAACTCATCCAGATCGCCACCGAAGGCAATCTCCCGCCCCTGCTTGACCCATTTGCGGGCGGAGGGTCAATACCGTTAGAAGCACAGCGGCTGGGACTGGAAGCGCACGCCAGCGACCTGAACCCCGTCGCCGTGATGATTAACAAGGCGCAGATCGAAATCCCGCCGCGCTTTGCGGACATGCCACCGGTAAACCCGCGTGACCGTGAAAAAATGTTTGTAGGGGCGCAGCGTGATGCGCCCGATCATACGTGGAAAGGCGCTGCCGGGCTGGCCGCTGATGTGCGCTACTACGGCGAGTGGATGCGCGAACAAGCCTGGGAACGCATCGGGCCTCTGTACCCGACCCACAACGGCGAAACCGTGATTGCTTGGATTTGGGCGCGCACAGTGAAAAGCCCTAACCCCGCCGTGAATGCCCATGTGCCGTTGGTGCGTTCGTTCATCCTGAGCAAGAAAAAAGGCCGCGAATACTGGGCGAAGCCGGTGATTGAAGGACAGACAGTACGTTTTGAAGTTACTAAGGGCAAGCCGCCTAAAGACAATGAAGGCTCGTACAACCGGAATGGTGGAACTTGCGTGATCTCCGGTGTACCAATCTCTCGTGACTATCTATATCAGGAGGGACAAGCTGGACGTTTTGGTGTTCAGTTGATGGCCATTGTCACTGAGGGTCGAAACGGACGCAGTTACTACAGCCCAACCTCGGAACAAACAATAATTACTGAAAAGGCACAACCAGAGTGGTTTCCAACTGGAGAAATGCCCGATAATCCGCGCTGGTTTTCACCGCCTGCTTATGGCATGAAGGGGTACGCCGACCTCTTCACCCCGCGCCAACTGGTCGCGCTGACCACCTTCAGCGATCTGGTGGCCGAAGCGCGGGAACAAGCCCATGCCGACGCGCTCGCGGCGGGCCTGCCCGATGATGGCGTTCCTCTGCGCGATGGTGGACGCGGTGCACAAGCCTACGCCGAGGCGGTCAGTGTGTATTTGGCGTTTGCATTAAGTCGAGCAACAAATCGCAGTTCGACAATCTCCATTTGGAATACAACAGGAGAAAAAATAGAGCAAGTCTTTGCTCGCCAAGCCATCCCAATGTCTTGGGATTATCCTGAATCAAATCCATTCAGCAACTCAACAGGTAATTGGTTAGGCAATATGGATTGGATTGGCAAAGCTCTTGAAACGACACCCTGTCATCTCACTCAAGGGTATGTAATTCAGCAAGACGCCACTCAAATTTCGGATAATGTGATTCAAGTGATTGCGACAGATCCACCTTACTACGACAACATCGGTTATGCAGACTTGTCCGACTACTTTTACGTCTGGATGCGCCCTGCGCTAAGGTCAATATATCCTGACATTTTTGGCACAATGCTCGTTCCCAAAGAGCCGGAGCTCATCGCTAGTCCTTACCGGCACGGCGGCAAAGAAGCGGCCAACGAGCACTTTGAAAGTGGGATGGAAAAGACCTTTGGAAATATTCGCCGCTTCATAACGCCGGATTACCCGCTGACTGTGTATTATGCCTTCAAACAACAAGACGCGGAGGCTGTTGAAGGTAACACACAAATCACGAGCACAGGCTGGGAAACCATGTTGACGAGCCTGGTCGACTCAGGCTTCAGCATTTGTGGCACATGGCCAGTTCGTACTGAGCGATCAGGTGGGGTAAAAGCATCGGTAAATGCCCTCGCCTCATCCATCGTTCTTGTCTGTCGCCCGCGCCCGGAGGACGCGCCCACCATCTCACGCCGCCAGTTTGTGGAGGCACTGCGCCGCGAACTCCCTGCCGCACTACAGGAGATGCAGTCCGGCAACATCGCTCCGGTTGACCTCGCACAGGCCAGCATCGGCCCCGGCATCGCAATCTACAGCCGCTACAGTCAGGTGCTGGAAGCGGATGGCTCTGCTATGAGCGTCCGCACCGCACTGGGTCTCATCAACGCCGCGCTGGATGAATACCTCGCCGAGCAGGATGGCGACATCGACTCTGATACACGCTTTGCGGTAGCCTGGTTCGAGCAGTTCGGTTTCAAAGACGGTAGCTTTGGTCAAGCGGATGTTTTGGCACGGGCCAAGAATACCAGCGTCGAAGGAATCAAAAGAGCTAGCATAATCACCTCTGGCGACAATAAAGTCAAGCTACTGCCGGTACATGATCTCTTCGAGGCCAATCCCGACTGGAACCCCCAGGACGATAAACGCGCCACCATCTGGGAAGCCACCCATCACCTGATCGCCCGCTTGCAGCGGCATGGCGAAACCGGCTCCGGGATGCTCATCAACAAAATGCCACCCGATATGGCTGCTGAAGCGCGACAACTGGCATATCGGTTGTACAGCATCTGCGAGCGTAAAGGCTGGGCCGACTATGCCCGCGATTACAACGCGCTGGTGATTAGCTGGTCGGGAATCGGCGAGGAAGCCGCCCGTATACGTCAGGAAGAACAGTCTGGTGCGGCGACGGTGCAGAGCAGGCTGTTTGATGATTAAGAGGATCAGGCATGAATGATGAGGAACTCAGAGAGTTATTTGGCGAACTAATCATAATTCTCCGGAATTCAGGTCTCGGCTGGGTGCTTAGGCAAGTTGTTGCAGAAGGTGATGAAATGGATGATGCCGAAATCGACACCTCCCTCTTGGCAACCCAGACAATGCGGTCCAATTTACAAGGTGTACTGAATGCCCTAGAAATGGTACTGGTTGAGACCGTTCAGATGGAAATTCAAATCCGAGAGTTCTTTGAATCTGAGGTCGAAGATATAGCATTATCCCGGCGTGAATTGGATGTTCCAGAAGGTGATACGGCTTTTGCGATTAATAGGCTTGCTGGACAGCAACGGGTACAAGCTTCAAACCAGATAAGGAATATTATTGAGGATCTGGAAGTTCTCATCTCATGACTAAGCCCTCAGCAAAAGAGTTGTTAAAACATCTAGAGACTGGGATTTCCTCCGGATGGGATGCAAAGCATCTAAAGTCCAAGCGTGTGTATAGCTTATTTGAGTTGTATGTGTTTAAGACGGTAATTGAGGCGGTGATAGAGGCAGGCGCACTACACGGGTACAAACCGCAAGTCATCTATAAAGATCAGAATGGTGATGAAGTATCACCTATCATGCTCCAAACCGGCCCACATACCCTGAATACCTACGGCTATGTATATGCTGAGATTCGATTTCCAGGTTCGCGCAAACGAGCAATAGAGATACATTGTGGCGTGAAATATAAAGGTCGGTCAGAAGTTGTGCATGAATGCGATGTTTCAATTCTTGGCAGGACTGAAGCCGAAAAACGCCGTCATGATGGCGATCCCTCACAGTATAACAAGCTAATGCTCTCAATCGAATGTAAATTTTACGCGTCAACTATTGAACTAGCGATGATGCGCGGATTTCGTGGCTTAATAGATGACATAGGGACATCGCACAATAAACAGATATTTGTGACAAGTGCCAACATACGAAGTTCTGGCAAGGTGCTTGTTGAATATAAAAAACAGTCATCAGTAGATCAATTTGTCCCAACTAACATTAAAGCAATCAAACAATTCAAGCTGACGGTTATCTGCAGAGTATACGGATTTTTGTCGTAGGAGGTAAATCAACTTGGCAAAATCAAATAGAGACCGCATGAGCGAGGTGATGGACGCGCTGAAAGCCGGTCTGGGGCCGTTTGTGCTGCGTGAGTACAAATTTTGTTACAAAGGCGCACGCTATCTGCAAGAGATCGAACTGAAGCTCACCACCAACGCCTACTCCTCGCCTCACCTGCCGGATGAAGACACCGCCCTGCGTGAGATTGATGCGCAGGGCTGGCTGAACCTGATGATTCGCAACTGGAACGAAGTGTTCCGGGCCAAGCTGGGGCATAACGAGCGCTCATACACGAGCGAATTGCTACAAGCCCGCAATGCCTGGGGCCATCAACAGGCCTTCAACAACGACGATGCCCACCGCGCCGCCGACACGGCGACCCGCCTGCTCGAAGCGATTGGCGCAACCAAAGAGGCGCAGACCGCCAAGAACATCGCTCAGGAACTGCTGCGGCTGCGATTCGAGGCGGAAGCGAAAAAGGCCACCAAGCCCAAAACCGGCCCGCTGATGGATGAAGCCCCGACGACCACCCTACCCGGCCTGAAACCCTGGCGCATGGTGGTGAGGCCGCACCCGGATGTCGCCAGCGGGCGCTATCTGCTCAGCGATTTTGTCGCCAACATCGCCGACGTCAAACAGGGTAAAGCCGAGCCGGAATACGCTGATCCCAAAGAATTCTTCCGACGCACCTATCTCACCGAAGGCCTGCGCGACCTGCTGGTCACCGGTGTCAAGCGGCTCACCGGTCAGGGTGGCGACCCGGTTGTCCAGCTTCAGACCAGCTTCGGCGGGGGCAAGACCCACAGTATGCTGGCGTTGTATCACCTGCTGGGCGGTCAGATCGGCTTCAGCGAGATTCCCGACGGTGAGGAAATTGCCCGCCAGGTCGGCAATGTCGATGACCGCATCGAAGCCAACCGCGCTGTCATCGTCGGTACCGCCTTCAGCGCGACGGAACCGCGCCAGTATGCGGACTGCACCACTCATACCCTCTGGGGCGACATCGCATATCAGCTTGGCGGTGTCAATGCCTATCGTATGGTGGAAACGGCGGACCTTTCCGGGGTCAGCCCTGGCTCGGACACGGTCGTCGAACTGCTGGAACAACATGGCCCGGTGCTCATCATTATCGATGAACTGGTGGCCTACGCCCGCAACCTCTACAACGCTGTCGAGCGCCTCCCTGCCGGGACGTTTGATACCGTCATGACCTTCATTCAGTCGCTCACCGAGGCCGTAAAGCGCTCCAGCGATTCCATGCTGCTGGTATCCATCCCACAAAGCAAAATTGAAATTGGCGGCGAAGGTGGCGAAGCGGCGCTGGATTACCTGACCAAGACCATTGGTCGCATCGAAGCCGTGTGGAAACCCGTCACCGCCACCGAAAGTTTCGAGATCGTGCGGCGCCGCCTGTTCTCAACCGAGATGGATTACGCCGCCCGCGATGCCGTGCTGAATGCCTTCCGCGATATGTATAGCAGTAACAGCGGCGAATTCCCGATGGGTGTGGCTGAAGGCGACTACTCCAAGCGCATGAAAGAAGCCTATCCGATTCACCCGGAACTCTTCGCCCGGCTTTACGAAGACTGGTCCACGCTGGATCGTTTCCAGCGCACGCGCGGTGTGCTGCGCCTGATGGCAACCGTCATCCACCGGCTGTGGACGGATAACGATCAATCCCTGATGATTACCCCGGCGTCCATTCCGTTGTTTGCGGCAACCGTCCGCAACGAGATGCTGCGCTACCTGCCGGAGAACTGGCCCGCTATCGTCGATGCCGATGTCGATGGTGAGGACTCCAAACCGTACCAGATCGACAAGAGTATCCCGACTCTCGGACAGTACACCGCCAGCCGCCGTGTTGCACGGGCCATCTTTGTCGGCAGTGCGCCGTCCGTTGCCGGTCAGAGTGTGCGCGGTGTCGAAGAAGTCCGCATCCGCCTGGCGACGGTTCAGCCGGGTGAGCAGCTTGCGGCCTTTAACGACGCCCTGCGGCGCATGAGCAACCAACTGACATATCTCTACACCGATGGCAGCCGCTACTGGTATGACACCCGCCCTACCGTCAACCGCATCGCCCAGGATCGCGCCCAGAACATCCATCCGGATCGGGTGTATCAGGAAGCCATTGACCGTCTGAAGCGAGAGAAGCCGCGCCGTGAAGACTTTGCTGCCGCACACATCGCACCGCAGAGCTCCGGCGATGTGGCCGAAGAATGGCGCGCGCGCGTGGTCGTGCTTGGACCCGAATGCTCGCACAAAAAAGGGAACGGCACGTCCGAAGCGCAGCGGGTCGCGCAGGACATCCTCGAAAATCGCGGGAACTCGCCGCGGCTCTATCGCAATATGCTCGTCTTTATTGCACCCGATGCGACCAATGCGGAAGCCTGGGATCTCTCCCTGCGCGAGTACCTCGCCTGGAAATCGATTGATGACGAAGCCGAGCCGCTCAACCTCGATGCCCAGCAGCGTAAACAGGTCGCCACAGCGCTCAAACGCACCGAAGAAACCCTGCTGGCGCGTTTACAGGAGACCTATTCATGGCTGATCGTCCCGGCTCAACCGGAACCCACTGGGCCCATCGAGTATCAAGCTCATCGTATCGCCGGGCAGGACAGCTTCTATGACCGTGCCGCGCGCAAATTGCGTCAGAGCGAATTGCTCATTCACCGCTGGTCGCCCGACAATCTACGCATGGAACTGGATAACTTCCTGTGGCGCGATCAGCCCCACGTGGGATTAAAGCAGCTCTGGGAGTATTTTGCCCGTTACTGCTACCTACCTCGTCTCCACAACGAAGAAGTGCTACTGGATGCCATCAGCGCCGGTATCGCCCGCAAAGATGACGCTCCATTTGGCTACGCAACAGCGGTTGATCCCGATGGGAGCTACAAGGGATTGGTGTTTCGGGCCAGCCCTGCCCGACTCTACTTCAACGACCAGGATGTGCTCGTTAAGCCCGACGTGGCTCACCAGCAAATTGAAGCTAGGCGCCAAGCAGAATCTGGCGGGACAACATCTACGCCACCCCCATCAGGGGATATTCATGTTCTACCTGACCCTGTTGCGCCTCCACAGCCGAAGCTCACCACTCGCTACCATGGTACGGTGACGCTTGACCCACAACGCGTAAACCGCGAAATGGCAACTATTGTCGAAGAGATCATCCAGCGACTCACAAGCCTTACTGGGACAAATGTCGAAGTGACGCTAGAGATCAGTGCAGAGCGCTCATCCGGTTTTGATGATGCGACTGTCCGTACGATTAATGAAAACAGCCGGACGCTGAAGTTCCGCAATCATGGCTTTGAGGTCGAGTAGCGATTTGATGCCAACAACACTTAAGCAATGTCGCGTATAATAGGCGCACATTGTTTGAGGATATCGACTATGAGCGTCGCGGAAATACTGGAACAGGCCAAAGCTCTCAGCCCTCAGGAACGAAAAGAATTGGCAAAATCACTGATTGACATGATGGATGCTCCTGAGCCGGGAGAGGCCGCAGCGCCAGCAGAGCACTGGGGCAAGTCGCTGAATCAACTCCTGGACGAAATTGGCCCGATTGAGCTGAAATATCCAGAGATCGAAGACCCGGTTGAATGGGTGAAGCATCTACGGGCCGAAAGTCGGCGGCAGCGTCTCGGCAACTGGGGTGAAGAAGAATGACCGTTGGGATCGTGGATACGACGATCATCCTGCATTATTTCCGCAAATACCCGCCAGCCCGCGAATGGGTGGATTCGCAAACCGTTCCGCTCTCCCTCACTTCGATCACATGGATGGAAGTGATGGAAGGTGCGCGTAGTCGGATAAATCAGACTGAAGCCCAGCGTATTCTGGACAGATTCGAACTGTTGTACCTCACCTCGTCAGACCAGCAGTGGGCCATGCAGCAGCTTGAACAACTCCAGTTCAGCCATCATATCGGCATGAACGACTGTCTGATCGCCTCAGTGGCGAACCGGCTTCAACTGCCCCTCTACACCCATAACCTGAAGGACATGGCACCGATGCTTAGTGAGCTGGCTCTCAGACCTTATGCCTGAAATATGATCGGCCCGCTATTCCTGACAATCACAGAATTCGTAGACGAGTGGGGCATCGCCAGTGGCCGATATCACCGCCTGATGCTTGCCGTGGGAGAGCTTCAATTCTTCGCCTGGCTGCAAAATCCTATCTTCACCATCCATCGAGACCCAGGCTGTTCCCGACACGATGCGGAGCATCTGAGAGTGGCGCTTCTCGGAACGCGCATAGCCCTTCAGCAGTTCGATCTTACACTTGCTGAGCCGTTCCATCGTGTGCGTGATTCGCTTTGCATCTGGGGTTGCCATAATCAAGTCTCCTTCAAAAATTCTAAGTGATCCATCACACAGGACGAAGTGCATACCACTGATAAGAGAATACTTGAGTTCTCGGTAAATCCAGCATCTGCATACGACTTAGGTCAGTGTCCCCTGCCCCACATTGATGACGTTGCCATCCGGATCTTTGAACCAGGCAGCCACCATCGCACCATCTTTCAACACGCCGCGGTCGTCCCATTGCATCTCGACACCCGGTATCTCAAAGGTGTCAAACGTGATCCCTTGTTCGATCAGCCCATCCAGAACCGCATCGGCATCGCCCTCGATCTCAAAAGCCACAATAGTGTGCTCGCCCGAGGATGCAGTTTGCCGCACATAGATCAACAAGTAGGTTCCGGCGCCGTGGTAAAGCACCGTTCCCCGTTCTTGATCCTCTCGCCATACGCTTAAACCGAGAACGCCTTCGTAGAAATCACGGGCCCGACCCAGGTCAGTAACTGGAACCACCGCACTGATCTTAGCATTGGATAACATCAGTTTGTTCTCCTCCACCTGCCGATAAGCACCGTCTACTTCTGAAACCTGATTTTGCTCCTTTTCGCATCCTGTCTATTGGACGATCCTAGCCACTCGCCCATGATCGGCGACCATGCCATCAAGTCCCTCACCATGAAAAGCGTGGTGTTGCAGGGTTACACTAATCGGCCTAATCGCGCAGCTTGAAGGAAACATTGACTCGGGCCCGGTAAGCCACCACCTGCCCATTGTCCACCCGCATATCGAGCTTGGTAATCTCCGCAATACGGATATCATCCAGGGACTTGGCGGCAGCCTCCCACGATTCAGTACTGGTGCCAACCAGCTCAATAATCTTGTACACACTCTCGGCCATCATAAACTCCTTATTCTTTCAAAGTTTTTTATTGTTTAATTTCATCTTACCAGATAATTGAATTTTGGATCACGCCTGCCATCACTAATCAGTGAGCTTATTCGTCAAGTCTGCCGAGTATCAGTATGTTGCGTTCATCAGAATTCAATTTGGCCAGACATGAAGCAAACGCCATGGGCAAGTTGTTCACGATCTGGCCAACTATCCACTTTAGGTTGGGCTCCCCTGCTTCACTCGCCTCAGAGCAAAGCGCAACCCACCGACGGCATTGAAGTCCACCGGGTGAATCTTACGGGTGGCGGCCTGCTTCTTGCGGTTGAGCAGCTTGTCGCCATACCACTCGCGCAGGTAGTCCTCCACCAGCAGTGCCCCACCCCCCACCAGAATGACAGACTTGATGCCACGGAACCCGGCGAAGATGTTGTCGACGATGTTGTTGGCGATCCACTCAGCGTAGCGCTCCCGGTGCTTGGTCACCAGCGGTTCCAGGTCGATCTCGTAACCGGCAGCTTTCAGCGTATAGTCCTCACTCACCAGTCCCAGCCGGATCACGCGGTCGACATCATCGGCTGTCAGCAGTGAAAAATCCTCGCCCTGCTTCTTGACCACGCGCAGGATCGGGTCCAGCACATGGCTCATCACACCGCCATTCTCAAAGGTGGCATGTTGCAGTTCTTCCGGGTTGAAGTTGCCATCGACCAGCTTGAGCGCATCCAGCGTGTAGAAGCCCAGATCCATCACCAGCGTCTCGCCATCCAGCAGATCCGTCCCGACCAGCTCCCCCTGATCATCCAAGATGAAACAGGCGACCGCTCCGACTCCCTCCGGCCAGACGGTGATGTTGTCGTAGGTAAACGCGCGGGGTTTGCGGTCGCCCTTGAGCTGGATGCTGACCTCCCCGGCATTGCGGATGCGCTCTTCCATCGCCTTCTTGGCATCGATGTAGATGCCGGGTGGCGCAAACAGGGTCAGGTCCACCCCACCCGCTTTCACGCCCAGCTGGGCCACCGCGCTGGCGATGAGGAACTGGTGCAACTCGTTGCCGTAGCGGTTGGGGCCACTGTGGCGCTCCATGTGCCGCCGGGTGACACGCAGCACGTCGTCACCGAGGACGTAGCGGTGACCGTACCAGTCGATGAACGAATACTGGATTTCCAGTTCTTTGCCCAGACCCAGGGAATCACCGGTAGCCGCGGCACGAACCGACGGGAAATACACACTGCGGTAGCGGCCATTGCCGAGCGACATGACGGCGTTGACGCCACCGTTGCCCGCATCGACTGACACAATTTGCTTGCTCATGAGTGGCTTCCTTTACGCCGAATGGGCGTGGTGTAATCCGGGATTGAAGGTGATTTCTGCTTTTTGCGCCTGCCCTGCCCCACTCGGTGCATCTCCCCATCGGGCAGCGGCGGGTTGTCCAGCACTTCCTCAAGCTTCTCGGCGATGAGGTAGCGGATCACCGCACTCTTGTTGAACGTCTCCGGATCGTGCGGTTGGCGCAGCCCGGTTACGCCCATCCGTTCCAGATAGTCGGCAATCACTTCAATGGCTTCGTCCTGATTATCGATTTCGTGTTCCATCACTGCACCAGGTTCAAGGCGCTATTCAGGAAGTTCTGCGCCGAGTTGCCGCTGGACTTGGCCTTCTTCCTGGTGAGCGCGACGTTATCGTCGAAGTCCAGTCGAGGCCCAGCCACTGTTGAGACTTTCATAGCTTTGGGCCCCCCTGCCCTAACTTCCATTTCGCTGGTCGCCAGCAGCTTCTCAATCCGCAATAGCTGCTGCTGGATGTCCCGTTCGGTCTCGGATTTTTCCGGCTGGACACCGGCCACATACTCCAGAAACTCAGCCTGCACCCACGGAAATAGCTCGAACAGCACATCCAGATTGCCGTCGCGTAAATTCGAAACTAGGCGAATGCCATCGCGGACGGTCTTGCTATAGAGGCCCTGTTTTTTCAGCGAACCGATCTGTTCGTCGATGGCATATTCCTCGTCTTTGGCGACGTTGAGCTGGAAATCGAACCGCATCCGGTAGCGATCTGTAGCCATATACTGCACTCCCCTCCTAGGCTGACAAACAAGGTGAAAACAGTATATCTCATAGTGGCACTCAGTGCCAATGGCACTCATATCTGATTGTATACTGATAAAAATATCAGCCTGTGAATCAGTACTGATCAGTACTGATGGAAATGCGTGCAACCTGATAAAAATTCAGTTATAGTTATGGAATGTACATGACGAGGGTAGGGTAGTTGCAGTATAAAAGTCAGCACGTTGCAACCATACATGGCATCACAGTAGAGACTGTGAATGTCTGGGCACGTGAATTCTCAGACTACTTATCTCCAACTGCGAATCCTGGTCAGCGAAAAGCAAGGCTCTTTACCCGCGACGACATGGGTGTCATTGATCTGATTGCTTCCTTGAGAAAGCAGCAGATGGCTTATGAAGAAATCCATGCCAATCTGGCTTCTGGGCAACGCGGCGACCCTCCAGACGTTGAACCAGAACAAGTACAAGCCATTGTTTCAACCGAACATGAAACGCGGCTGACACTTGAGAATGAGCGATTACGGTTGATGTTGGTGGACGCTCAAAGCGCTTTGCGGAAAGCCGAAACTGATCTTATTCGCCTAAGGGAAGTAGAGGACAAAAGCATCAGGTTGGAGGCCCAGCTCGAAGCTGAGCGTGCCACAAAAAAAGAACTTGCTGAGCAACAAGATAACCAGCGCAAAGAATTGCAATCCCGGATTGAGGCCCTACAGCAAGAGATCAAAGAACTCGCGCTACAGTCAGGCCGCGAATATGCAAAAGGATTTGTTGAAGGCCTCAAGAGCAAAAATGAGAATGACGGATAGGGGAGATTTCGTAAAAATCAACATGCAGTGGTAAAGTGACTTGCTCATAAAAAGCGAAACACTCGCTCGGTATGGCAGCCCCGCGAGTGTCTTCACCAGATGTATGTATTACCACCCGTTGAGCGGGGCGGCAGATTTAACTTCGTTTTCTGATCTTTAGTATATCCACAAGTCAGAAGATTGCAAGTTAAAACCTGTTAAACACGCCTACTCGCCGGTGGGGAAGGGCGTGTGTTGGCTCAGTTCAGTACCCGACAGCAGCAATCTGCTGCTACCCTGAATCACAATTCCATATCTCTATTCCAGACCGGACGCGGTTATCTGGCGATGGGGTTCAGTGTGATTCCGGTCCACACAGACTCAAAGCGTGCCAAAGTCGCCGCGGTGAGCTGGAAACCGTATCAGCAGCGGCAGGCGACTGAAGCTGAGCTCCAATCCTGGTTTATCGAGCAGGGATTCACCGGCATCGGCATCGTCACCGGCGCCGTATCGCAGCTCATGGTGCTCGACTTCGATGATCGTCATCCGTATGAGCGTTTCTGCCATGCCTATCCGGATCTGCGTCAGACCTGTACGGTGCGTACCCGCCGCGGATGGCACCTGCACTACGCGCTGCCTTCCGGGTTCCATCTATCGAGCCGGAAAGGGCAGGGTGTGGATCTCAAAGCCGAAGGTGGCTATGTCGTCGCACCACCCACGATCATCGACGGCCATAGCTACTATATCAGCCAGGCCGTTCCTCCAAAGTGCTTATCCGAAAAAGAAATCGAGTCCATGCTGACGTTTTTTACGTGGGCGAATCCGGATACACCACTACCTGCTGTAAGACGTCAGGAAGGGGCCTTCTCGTGCGAAATCGAGGGCATTGGGAACGACTGCCCCCAACCGCAGAGGCATGTTCTGACAGTTTCTGACCTGCAATTCCTGTATCAGCACCTGGCCACCAGAGGCAGCCGCAATGAGGCGCTGTTCCGCGTCAGCTTACGCGCACGGGATACCGGCTGGACGCAGGAAGCGACGGTCGCGGCGCTGGCGAAGCATCACATGCAGCAGCCTGCCAATCATGCACACCGGAAAGAGACTCCGCAGCAGCGCCACGCGGAAGCTCTTCACACCATCGCCTCGGCTTTTTCCAGAGGGGGGCGTATGTTCATTCCCGGATTGAGAAATTATGACCAGGTCCCCAACTCGGTCCGCGAGAAGTGTTTCCAGATGAAGCAGACCCATGTGGTGCGGGTGCTGGAAGGTCTGCGGCTGGCGGGCATCCAGCCCGGCCAGGCCTTCACGACCAACCAGGCGCTTAGGCTGCTGAAGGGCAGGGTCGGGCGCGATTCGGTGTATGCCGCCTTAAAGGCTAAAACAGAAGGGGGAACCGCAGTGTTTGAAAGCACGACTCCCCCTCTCGACACCCCCAAGGGCAATGCTTACGCTGATACACACCTGTCCAAAGGACAAACAAAAAATGCTTTTTTGTTAGGGATCAAAAATCAGGAAAAAGGGGGGTACCACCGGCCCGCGCGCGTCTTCACCATGCCCACCAACCTGGAATTGTGCCGGAAGCTGCAAGTGAAGCTGACCTATGGCGATCCGCTTACCCAAGCGGACCTGTCTTCCGCCAAACAAACCCGCATGGCGGTCCACCGGGCGTTCATCCAGCGCAGGCCGGGCATGTATCCCCGGCGCTGGCTCGCGCGCCGGTTAGGCGTTGGCACCGTCACGTTGGACGCCTACAACCGGGAAATTCCGATTAATGTGCGGCACTGCTACGCCGAAAACCCCATTTCATGGCGTAATATCCACGCAATCCCGGATTCACTGGATCTGCCTGGTACCTTCCTCCAGGATGACACCGGCAAGCGGTATCCAGCCAAGCAGGTCATTGCCCGCCGACTGCTGGCGCAAAAGCGGTCGATCACGCTCAATCACCAGGCTGTGAATTTCTATTGGTATGGGGAGCTACCGCAGTGGTCAGGGCCTGTCGCTGCGCGCGCGGAACCGGCTGTTCAGCAGGTATTTGCGCCCTTCCAGCCGTTCATGCCGCCATACCAGCCTGGGGTATCACAGCACAAAAGCGCACGGGATATCAGCACAAAAGAATATCCTCATATGCAACCCACAGCGCATCGTGCTGACGCGGAAAAGCTGGCAGCCAGGGTTTACCAGCAGGTCAATCGCTTGGCCGCTTCCGATCAACAGATCAGTCGAGCCAATGCTCGCAAGCTGGTGGATACCTATGGGGTAGGGGCGGTCAGGCAGACGCTGGACCGGCTCAGACATTTACATAAGCAGGGGATGGTACGCAATCCAGCCGGTTTCCTGGTGACAGCGTCCAGGGTATTGGCCCGAGCGAGCAACTTCTAACACACGCTGTGTGGCCTGTCATAGCAGGCCTACTTGACAAAGGCAACATTAATTGATAGAATATTGTGGTGTGGACAAAAAACATTAAGGTCCACAACCCCACAACACTCACAGCCCAAGTTTCTTCAATATGATTTTCTCAATAACCCACGCCGTAGGTTAGCGGGGTGAGAGTTGGCCTTTGACGCGTTGGATGCACTCAAGTCATCCAATTGCTTGTCGAAATGGCGAAACTTGGCATTTTGTCACTTCGATTTCCGTAAAATCGGTTGGCTTCGATTGCTAAACATGAAGTTCCAGCCTGATGTCAAACGTGAATCATTCTCTGGACAAACCCCGCACTTCCCCCTTTTATCCCCGAATGTATAGCTGCTGATTGATGCGGTAGCTACCTCACCGTTAAGGAGTTCCTCTCTATGCAATCTCCATCATTAATCACGAACACACACAGTAACTCACATGATACGACGGCTAAACGTGTCCTTGATGCCTTGCAGCCCTATAGATTAGCGCAAGACAGTCCTGGCCAATATCGCTGCGATTCACCTTTCCGGGCAGATAGTGACAGCAACGGCTTTTGCGTCACCATAGCAGACGATGGCGAGTATGGAGCCTATTATGATCAGGTCACTGGCGAAAGAGGATCACTTTATGATCTGGCAAAAAGGCTGGGTATAACGCTTCCAGAGCGAATACCTGTCGAAGACACTAAACGTAGCTATCGGGACCTGGATGAATACGCTCGTGTTCAAGGGGTACCTGTAGAGGTATTTACAGCCGCCGGTGTGTCCCAAACCCTACATAAAGGGAGACCGGCCCTGGCATTCCCTACTGACACGGGCGTTATCCACCGGTATATCGATGGCAAATCCAATAAACAGAATGGTAAACCAGACAGTTGGGTGAACCCTCCAAATTATCAAAAATGCTGGTACGGGTTGAATTCGGCTGTTGAAATGGCCAATGCCACAAATCATCCCCTCGTCATCACCAACGGAATTACCAGCGTGATCGTCGCCCAACATTATGGAGTGCCCTCAGCGTGCATTACAGGTGGCGAGCCTAAAGAAATTCCAGTAAATCTCCTCAAGGAGCTTCAGGAGAAATTCACTGGGCCCATACTTCTTGCACCTGATAACGACCAATCGGGTAAGGGTATGGTGTTTGGCTCATCAACAAAACCTGGCCTGCTGAAACAGTTGCAAGATACGGGTTACCAAGTACGGGCACTCGATCTTGGATTGGGAAACAAAGGTGATCTGGCAAACTACTGCTCGCTGCATGAGGAGAACTCAATGCAGCGACTGCTTCAGTTGGACGAGTTGAAGCCAACCCAAACCCGTGAAGAGCAATCAGCAGCCAAGTCACAGAAACTTACCCATCCAGATTTGGGCAACATGCTGATCCAGCAATGGGATGGCAACGTTGCATATTTCCGAGACGGTTGGTACAGGTACAACAATGGCTGGTGGCATCCCTTACAACGCGATGTAGGGCGAGAAATTTGGCACGTGATGCAACCACATAAAGAAAGTGTGAGACCAACAGCCAATGCAAGAAATTCTATTGGAGAGTATCTCAAGGACATGCTACATGTACCAGATGAGAAAATTGACCGGGGAGATAGTTTCATCAACCTGCGGAACGGCTTGTACAATCTAGAATCAGGCATTCTGGAGCCTCATCAACGTGACCTGTATCTGACGTCGCGGCTAGACTTCGATTATGATCCTCAAGCCAAAGCACCCAATTGGGAAGCCTTTCTCGGTCAAATCCTTGTCACTCCCGATGGCGAACCAGATCAAACCCTTATCGAACTGGTGCAGGAGGCAATTGGTTACTCGCTGACCACAGATATGAGTTTTCAGAAAAGCTTCTGGTTGGTTGGACAACCGGCTAGCGGAAAATCCACATTCATCGATGTTCTCATACAATTGATGGGAAATGCCTATGGGGTACTCGATCTGAGTACGCTGGATCGTAACGGATATCAGCTAGCCGATGTACCGGGAAAGAGAATAGTTCTCTGCTCTGAGAACGCCACCAACACCGTCATAGCCGACAATATCTACAAGCAGCTTGTAAGTGGAGATGAAATGATAGCCCGTCAAATCCATCGTGAGCCATTTAGATTCCGTTCCCAAGCCAAAATCTGGTGGGGTATGAACGAAACACCTCGAAATCTGGATCGCAGCGGTGCAATAGATCGACGTGTTCTGATCATCCCATTCAATCGACCAATTCCAGAGTGTGACCAAGATCCACACATGCTCAATCGCCTGGTTGAAGAATTGTCTGGCATCTTCAACTGGGCCCTCGTTGGCCTGGAGAGGTTGAGGCAAAACGAGCAATTCACAGTACCCAACCAGGTTGCTAAGGCGCGAGAAGAGTATCGACTTGAGAATGACACGGAGAGTGCTTTTGTAAGCGATTGGTGCCAAGTCGGCAAAACTGACGAAGTAACCGCAACTGATCTCTACGCTGCCTACAAGCTATGGTGCGAGCACAACGGGCATCGCCCCAAGTCAAAAAACAAGGTGGGCTCGGACTGGAAAAGACTGGGCTTTCTGGCTGACCATACGAGAAATGGCACGGTCTATCGCGGTGTTAGCTTGACCATCGTGGCTCGCAAATCAATTGAGTTCCGTCAAACCACGTGAAAGCTGTGACAGTTGTGACGGTTGATAATGGACCCTATACTTCATCGCTACACGAGTCATTTTGTGCTTGGTAGTCTCTAAGGGGTTTATTTTCAACTGTCACAGTCGTCACATGCTGGAGAATCTATCAAATGACAGATGATTTCACTGAAGCGCTTACCAAGATTCCCCAACCAGTCGCGAGCCTATCTTCTACGAACACATTGTATTAAACAACCTCCGCCAGCAAATGTACTACCTACTGAATCCCTATCCAGATGTCCAGATTTATACCAAAGGCAGCTACAGCCCTCACACAGGCTACGGGACCTTCGGTGCTGTCATGCGTTTTGCAGATCGCACCATCGAACAAACTGGCAGGGCAGGAGGTGCGACACATCGACACATAATGAGATGGAACTGGTAGCAGTCCTCGACGCCCTATGGATGCTGGGACGTCCACACGAGGTCGAGGTGTTCAGCAGCTCCGAATGGCTGATCAAATGTGGCCGCGGCGAGTATTTTCGTGGTTGCTATCAGCCTTGGTGGGAAGACCTCGATTATCTGGTCAAACAACACATTGTCGATTGGCACTGGATCCGCGGCAGTCCGGAACTTGTCCGTGCCCATGAGCTTGCCCGGCAGGCTCAGCCTGATCGCCGCTCCGCTTAACCCCCGTACGTTCATTCCCCGATTTACTCAACCCCATTCACAAGGAGGACATCATGTCCAAGCACCAACAACTCCCATTGACCGATGACCAGCGGCAGCAACTGGAAAGGAGGCTCACCCAGGCAACCGGACGCGAGCGTCGCCGTGTCGAAGCGGTGCTGCTGTATCACCAGGGCCACAGCACTTCACAGATTGCAACCACACTTCAGGTGTCGATCAACTCGATCTATCACTGGCTGCATCGCTTTCAGGCTGAAGGGCTTGCCGGATTGCAGGATCGTCCCCGATCTGGTCGCCCCCGTAAAGCAGATGACCACTACCGGCAGCTGCTCGCTGATCTGGTGCAGGATCCATCCAGGCAATGGACCGCTGAGGAGCTGCGACAGACCATGGCCGAACGCACTGGTGTGTTGATCTGTCACAGTTATGTACGCAAGCTACTGAAGCAGATGGGCTTTGCCTACTGCTGGACATCCGTCACTGCATAAGTTGGAGATCAGGCCGGGAACTTCCGGCCTGGATCACCCCCTTGTCTGAAACCGTTCTTGCAAAGGCGGCCAATCCGGGATTGGCGTCCCCTTTCGTTCACGGCTCAACCACAAGGAACATCACCATGGCAAAACGCACCTACCGGCTGCTGCCCAGTCAGCTGGCCACCCTCCAGCAAAACCTGACCGGCGACAACCCACGGAAACAACGACGTGCCCAGGCACTCCTTCTGCTGCACGATGGCAATAGCCTCAGTCACGTCGCCCGGACGGTTGGGGTCGCACGCCAGAGCATCTACAACTGGATACGGGACATGGACATGGACGACCAGCGATATCATCAACATTTGCTGAGGGTGGTCATTCAGGCCATGCAGGAGCAATCCTGGGCCTTTGCCGACCTGCACCCCGTCATCGAGCAGCGGATGGGGGTGCCGGTGAAACCCACTGACCTGTGGCCGCTGATCCTGATTGCACACTATCAGATGCCGTGGCTGCATCCGGTGACCGATCTGGTTTAAGCCCCCCATGTCCACGTAACAAGATCCGGCCAGTTACTGACTGGCAGTCTTGATGTGGACATGTTCAAACCGGGCCGGTTTTTCCAACCGAATCTTTAATGATCCCACCGTGTGGGACGGGGGGGGGAACTTACCCCCCAAGATTTGCCCCCACAAAAGAAAAGACGGCAGTCGTAAACGACCGCCGAAATTCGAATAGAATCGTGTAACAGCGGGGATACGACTTGGCGCAGATCTTATTCTTTACGGACTCGGTTTAGCAAGACGAATAGAGGAATGGGGATGGAGACCGATGCCCACCTGAAACGTAAAGTGCGGTTAGCCTTCAAGTTCTTCAGCGCCCCGAAACCGGCCCAGTGCATTATAGTCGCGTAGCTGTGAACACGTAAGACAATGGCCGGAATGCCCAGCAACTGAAACAGGGGATAGACATTCAGATGCTCGAGATACTCCTTGCTGACTAAACTGAAAAACAGCATATGGCCTGCATAGGATCACGAATGCCAGCCGCCGCATCCTGTAGGCATTGATAAAATTTACCGTCCTTCAGGCAGGGGATTAGGCTTTTTCCTCCCCCCACGGCCCCAAAACTTCGAAATGCAACCATTAGCGCTGGTAAACCCCGTGGCGCCCGGCAGTCTCGCAAGTGTTGATCCCTCTGCATAGGGTACTCTCTCGTTGGAGATGGTTCATTCTGCTGAAACGAAAAGGGATCGTCCGCTGGGTATCTGCCGCAGCCTATATGCATTGCCCATGTACGTCTCTACGATCGACGATATCCGCTACGAGGGTGATACAGCCAATCCGGGATTGGTGCTTTTTCGTTTCCGCTTCCCACTGAATAGCTACCACCACAACCAGTGATCTATCTGCCGGAAAGGAAACAGGCATCCCCGCCGGAATGCCTGTCTGGTTGGTGGAGTCCCTGCCAAAGAACCCCACCAGGCACGAGGACGCGAGTCCACGCACTCACAGGAGATACCACCAATGGCTGGCTGTCTTTTGGACAGTTGAACCCAATTGCAACGTTCCGCAACGGATTTGGCCAATCCCGGATTGGTGCTTCTCATCACGCTGAGAGGCCGATGACCGCTCGCGGCAGGACAATGCCTTTCTTTTTCAGCCGCTGTATCACGAGCTGTTCAATCTCAGGTGGGGTAGGGCGGTCGGGGAAATTGACACCAGCGAAGTCGGCGTACAGCAGCCGGGCCGCACCGTCATACACCAGCGCTGCTTTAACCGGATCCGTGTACAGGCCCAGGTAGAAGCGTTTGCCCTGGTAGCGGATTCGCACTTCGTATTTACGGCGATTGGGGACAACGCCCTTGTAGCCGGACGTGTTATTCACTTGCAGGCCCTTGTAGGCCTGATTCTGGCTTCTGGTGGCCAGTCGCAGGTTCTCGCGTCGGTTATCGATGCGCTGGTGATTGATATGATCCACCTGAAGATCACGCGGCACGCGATGCTCCAGGATTTCGGCCATGAGCAGTCGGTGCATGGATCGTTTCCGTTTGGTGCCGGTCTCATCCCAGTAGTAGTTGACGGCATACCCGTCTGAGGAAAAGCACCAGCGGTAGCCAGACAGCCACAGGTAGTCGGCATCATCGACAAGGGCGACCTGCCCTTTGGTGAGGGGGATTTGTTTCATGAGGAAGAGCTCCTTGAGCGAGGAATCGAACAGGGGAAGGACGTATTGATTTGTTTAAGTGGGAAGGGGACATCATCGGGGAAGTGATGATGTTTTCATTATAAGCCAATGTCCGAAAATGGCCAACAAGTTAAAATGATGTGGCATGATCAAACGAATAGTGTAAGGGTATATTCGAATTTCATAGGAAATTAATTGTATGACCTCACGATACCGCTACGCCAGACCAACCATTGGCATCCTGGCTGGCTGGCAGTTTTACAGGACAGCAACCAATCTCAGTTACCTTGATCCCATTTTTCGCGGTGTTTCGCGCTCTGCGCAGAATCTGAGGTGCAATTTACTGTTGGGCTGTGGGATCGGACCTTCTGCCAGCCCAACAGATCCATTACGTCCAGTTTGGCCTGTTCCCGCCCCAGAGCAAGATTTTGTGCCCATAGGCCCCTGGAATACGGATGGTCTAATCGTAGTTGTTCCGCTCCACTCTCGCGAACGCGCACAATACATCCAAGAGCATCTGGCTGCCGGACATCCAATTCTGTTTGTCGGCTCGGGAGAAACTGGCCCAACCATCGCAGTCAATAACCGAGATGGCATTCTAGAAGCAATGCAACATCTGGTCACCCATGGTCATCGTCGGATTGCTTTTATCGCTGGCCCGGTCGAGGATATGCGTGGAGACAGCGGCGAACGCTTGCATGCATATAAAACCGGGCTAGAAATCTATGGTCTGGATCAGGATTCGAAACTTGTGGCATACGGTAGGCATGTCTATGACGGCGGCTATAGTGCCATGCAACAGATCATCGGCTTCGGCTCCGAATTCACAGCAGTATTGGCCAGCAACGATGAATCCGCATTGGGTGCGATGCAGGCCCTTAAGGATGCCGGGCGGCGAATCCCACAGGATGTCGCTGTTATTGGGTTTGACAACCGACTTGAGGGCAGCATACACAAACCAGGTCTGAGCAGCATCCATGTCCCCTTGTATAACATGGGCTATCAGGCGGTTGATCTTCTGCTGCGAGCTATCGAAGGAACTACCGTACTACCAGAACACATCCAGGTGGATACCCATCTCGTGGTACGTGAATCGTGTGGTTGCGTGAGTGGGGTTAGGTCAGATAATTCACTTAATGATCCCACGTATTCCCGCATAATCAGCGTAATGGCGTCCACAATCTTGAACCAGGCACATAGCCTGACAGAGGATGAGGGACTAGCTTCGTGCCAGCTCCTGGTGGATACCTTCATGAAGAGTATCCAGGATAATGACGATTCCAAATTCAAGGAAGCACTGGACACTGTGCTGCAACGCACAGCCGCTGGCGAAGATGCCACCCACATTTGGCAAGATGCAATTACACTGATGATTGATGAGTTTGGTAAATCATCTACCGATTCACCAACATCATCTTTGCTGGCACGTGACCTCTTGAATGAGGCGCGCCTAACAATCAGCGCGTATATGCGTCGGCAGCACCAGCAGTATGTTGTGGTTGAGCGCTGGACCTCCAGCCGTCTCAGTATGCTGACAGCCAGATTGCTCACCGCACTCGACGAGCTGCAAATCTATACTGTTCTCGCACAACACTTGCCTGACATGAATATCCATACCGCAATGATTGGATTATTTGAAGCGGAGGAGGATGATCCAGTCGCCTGGAGTACAATGCGCGATCTCATCAATCCTGAACGAGGTTTAGCCCGCATTCGCAGTCAGGAATTCCCATATACTAGCTTGGCTGATGGGGAGCAACCATTTATCCTGACCTTGCTCCCCCTCGTTGATCAGTCCGGTCAGATCGGCTTCATGGTATTTAATTCCGAGCACTTTGATCTCTATGGTTCTATTGTTCTGCAAGTCGGAGGGGCACTTAATACGGCGCGCTTGTATCGTGAAGCAACCGAGGGGCAGCGTTTAGCTGAAGCCGCGAACCGCATGAAAAGTCGATTTCTATCGACAATCAGCCATGAACTACGAACGCCTGTAAATCTGATCGTCGGCTTGAGCGACATGATCCTCCGTGAGAGCGATGAGGACAATGCGCTGCTGCCTGATCCCACCCGAAAAGACGTGGAACGGATTCAAGCCTATTCCCAGCATCTGAGCGGTTTAATAGGCGACATAATCGACCTTGCGACCAGTGATGCCGACCAGTTGCGTCTAAACAACGAGTATGTTGATCTTAGGCAGGCTTTCCGCATCGTTGCCGAGAGCGGTAGCCAACTGGCCGCCGACAAAGGATTAGATTTTGTGGCAGAGTTGCCGGGAACAGGGCTTTGGGTATGGGGTGACCCAATACGTCTGCGACAGGTTGCCCTCAATCTGATCAACAATGCCATTAAGTTCACCACAAGCGGTACGATATGCTTGCGCCTGGAGCATGATAATCAATTCGTTACAGTGACCGTCCAAGATACCGGTTTGGGCATCCCGCCTGTCGATCAACAGACGATTTTCGACGAGTTCCAGCAGTCGGGTCGGAGTATCGCACTGGGCTATGGCGGGCTGGGACTTGGATTGGCGATCAGCAAGCGGCTGGTAGAAATGCATGGCGGTAAAATCTCGGTCAGTTCGACAGGTGAACAAGGGGCTGGCTCGGTCTTTTCCTTCAAGCTCCCGTTGGTACAGCCGCCCAGTGTAGAAGACGATGAAACAGAAGAACCAACTTGGCAACAATCAGGTGTTACGGTGCTGACCAATAATCCTGACACCAGCAAGCGCCTTTGTAAACACTTGAGTCAACACGCATTCAAAGTGGATGTGGTTATGGTGGAGCATGAATCTGATTGGCAGGTACAGATCAATAGCTTGCGCTCGATTGCTATTGTCCTAGATGTGAGCACAGATGTGGCTTTTGGTTGGGATGTGCTCAAAGAAATCAAACACAATTCGGCGTTAAGCGGGACGCCCGTGTTTTTCTTTTCTACTGCACAACTCGATGGGGCATTTATGGAACTGGACTATCTCACCAAGCCTATCAAATTTACCGAACTGACCACTGCGTTGGATCATCACTGGTTGGCACCCGATTCTCATCGTGAAGGCCGTACTATCTTGGTGGTAGATGACGAGCCCAGTACTCTCGAAATGCATGCACGCATTGTGCAATCGCATTCCCCCTCCAACCATGTGCTGAAGGCTCGTACGGGTCAAGAAGCTTTAGAGATTCTGCATCGAGAAATCATCGATCTTATCTTGCTTGACTTGCAGATGCCGCAGATGGATGGTTTTGAGATGTTAGAGACCATGCGCACCATGGAAAGTCTGCGCGCCATCCCGGTAATTGTCGTAACTGGTAAGGTTCTGACGGAAATCGACATGAGCCGTCTAAATGAAGGTGTTGCAGTTGTGCTCAGCAAAGGTCTGTTCAGTATCGAAGAGACCATTTCCCATATTACCTCTGCCCTTGAACATAAACGTAAACTGAGTGAAGAAGCACGACGCTCGGTTAGGTTGGCTATGGGCTACATACATCAGAACTTTGCGGAGACAATTTCGCGCAAGGATGTCGCCGGGCATGTCGGTATTTCTGAAGACCACCTGACTTTCTGCTTTCGTCAGGAGTTGGGAACCTCGCCCATTACGTATCTCCAGCGCTACCGAATCAATCAGGCGAAAAACCTGCTGAAGGACAGCCAACAGACCATTACGGAGATTGCACTGAATGTAGGTTTCTCTGACAGCAGTTATTTCAGTCGTTTATTCCACCGTGAAACAGGTATGTCTCCCGAAGTATTCCGACGTTCTTGAGTCGCGACCCGAACAGAATCCAGCCCTTTGAATTCTGACAAAAGGGTTGTTCGATTCCTACCTGACCATGAATTGTCCAGATTCGACTCGCTTTTGTCCATGCCCGACAAAAATCCTCTTGTTAGACTCAAGACAGAATTGGAAGCGCTTCCCAAAACATCCGAAGGCAAACCATTGTGATCACTCTAGACGAGATTGCGAAGTTGGCCGGGGTGTCCCGCACCACCGCTTCGCGGGTCGCCAACGGGAAGGCGGGCGTCAGTCCGGCAACGCGTGAGCGCGTGCTGCGAATTATCCGAGAGTATGATTATCAACCCAACCCCGCGGCTCGTTCTCTGGCGGCACAACGTTCTCGGAAACCATCGTGACATACCATCATGCGCTTCAACAGCGGAAAAAGTGACAAGGAGGAAGAAGATCTTATTGGTATCGAATCTACAGGACCACCATAATCCACATTTGGATTCATAAACTGAATAAGGAGCAATAGAATGAAAAAGTGTGTTTTGTTTTTAGTGATAATTGTTTTACTCCTGAGCGTAACGCTCATTCCCGCAGCCACCGCCCAGACCACACTGCGCGTGCTGACCTGGCAGAATCCACCGATGGTTGAATGGTTGGAAGAGTTCAATGAGCAATTCACCGCAGAAACCGGGATCAATGTTGATTATTCCGTAGTCAACGCCAGCGAAGTTGGCACCGTCACGCAGACGCGCCTGTCGGCCGGTGATATTGATGTGATCGCTTTCCTGAATTCCTTCGCCAACCGCGTGCAGCCCTACATGGCTGGGGTGAACCCACCTAGCTGGCAGACTATCATCGATGCCGGTCTGCTGCTGGACCTGACCGATCAGGCCTTCCTGGAAAATTACGAATCTGTCGCCATCCAGGATTCTTCCTACAATGATCAGGTCTATTCGGTCCCTGTCGGGCGGACAATCTACGGCGGCATCTACTACAACAAAGACATTTTCGCGGAATTCGGCGTTGAAGTACCGACCACCTGGGATGATCTGGTCGCTGCCTGCGAAACCTTCACCAACGAAGGCATCGGTTGCATGACCGCCGGTGGCAGTGATGGTTGGCCAATCTTCGTTGGCGCCTACGGCCTGATTGGCTCGTTGTTCCCCGATCAGGAAGCTTATGTTGAAGGGCTGTGGACCGGCGAAATCGCGTACAACGACGAAGAGAACATGGTGATGTGGGAACGTATGCAGGTTTACGCCAGTGAAATGATGGAACGCGGCGCCAGCGGTATCCCCGGTGATGCGGCTCCCGGTCGCTTCGCTTCCGGCGCAGTAGCGATGTTCCCCGGTGGTTCGTGGTATGCCAGTGCAATTGAAGCTTCAGAACCCGATTTCGAATGGGGCTTCATCCCCTTCCCAGGCAGCAACGATGTCGAAGATAATCAGACCTGGTACGGTAAGTACGATATGCATTGGACGATCGCAGCCGATTCCCCGAACACTGAAGCAGCTCTTCTGTACATGGAAGCTTTCTCTGAACCAGAAACCTATCAGTCATTCGTCAACGCTGTTGGCTTCATCCCGACGCAACCGACCGCAACTCTGGACACCCAGCTTGGTGAAGAAATTGCCCAGTACGAGGACTTCCGCGTGGGTTTCGAACAATACTGGATCGCCCCAACCGGTGCCGGCCAGTTCGCTTTGCCCCATGCGTCCTTCTTCGCACCATTCAACGAATTTGAAGATCCCGCAGTTCTAGCGGATCGCGCTCAGGCCGACCTGCAATCCGGTCTGGACGAAGTCAACGGTGAATAACCTGTCAGTCTGAAATCAACTATTAGGACAGCCCTCTACCCAGAGGGTTGTCTTTTAGACGTAAGAGGACACCTAGTATGGTTACGTCGATCTATCCGTTTGGGCAAGGATGGCAGCGCTGGATTCCCTATCTGCTCATTGTACCCGGATTATTTACCTATTTTCTCGTCGCACTGGGGCCATCCCTGGCAACATCGTTATATTCCTTTACGGACGCAACCGGGGTTACCGGTGCGCCGATCAACTGGATTGGTTTTGATAACTACCAAGAGTTCCTTTTTGCCGGGCAGGCTGCGCGCGACAATCTTGATGCGCTGGGACGAACCATTATCTTCTCGGTGGTGGTATCCACTGTGCAATTCGGGTTGGGGCTGCTTGTCGCCATCCTGTTGACACAGGGACTGCGCGGCACTTATTTTTTCCGAACTTTGTTTTTTATGCCCGTAATTCTCGGTGTCGTCATTCAGGGGTTGATCTGGACGCTGTTTCTCTATCCTCTGGGCGGTCCGGTTTCCCAGATATTCAATGCGTTGGGTATCGAGTCCGAACTGCTGGGTGGGACCGGCGCTTTCTGGTGGGTCATCGTCGTTCAGATCTGGGCCAATATGGGCATCACAATGATCATCTTCATCGCGGGCCTTCAGACAATCTCTGCGGAACTGTACGAATCGGCACAGATTGATGGGGCTTCCTCGTGGCAACGGTTTCGCCATGTGACATGGCCACTGCTAACCCCCACAGTCAATACCAATATTCTTCTGAATATCATCGGTTCATTGCAGGCCTGGCAGCTTTTCCTGGTGATTACTGGCTATCGCCCCGGCACACAGGTGCTCGGATACGTGATCTATGCTCAGGGTTTCGGCGCGACCGGAGCGGCGAATGCACCATCGCGGCAGGGCTTTGCAGCAGCAGCCTCCATTGTGCTGTTTCTTCTGGTGCTGGTCGTTGGCCTGACGACACAAACTGTATTGAATCGTAGAGAGAAACGGATTATGTGATGCCTGCTGTAGCGAAAGATAGCATGATCGTCATCGAACAACCCAAAGTTAAACGAGGATTCAGCTTATCACCGCGTGTGATTCTGTCCTACATCATTCTTTTGCTTCTCACGGCGCTGTATTTGGGTCCCCTGCTCATGCTACTGAATACCTCCGTTCTGTCGCAGCGCCAGTTCAACCGCAACGCGACCTCGCTGCCGGAGGAGATTGTGTTAGAAAATTATACTGACGCCTGGGAAGAGGCCAATTTCCCGCAATACCTGGCGAACAGTGCCTTCTATGCCACAGCTGCAACATCTATCTACGTGATCACTGCGGTCTTCCTGGCTTTTCCGATTGCACGGGGGTACATACGTGGGGGCAATTTCATCTTAACCCTGTTCGTGATTGCCCTATTCTTACCACCAGCCCTGATTCCACAGTTCCAGTTGATCTTAAACATCGGCCTGTACAACACCCGCCCTGGATACATCCTGCTGCTGCTGACCAATCCTATCGGAATCATCATTCTGGTGAGCTACCTTAAGTCGCTGCCAACTGAGCTAGATGAAGCCGCCGCGATGGACGGTTGCGGTTACGTCCGCTTTTTAATCACGATTATCTTTCCGCTGGCGCGGCCCGCGATCGCGACGGTGGTCGTGCTACACGCAATTGGCATCTGGAATGAGCTGATTCTGGCGACCATCTACCTGACGAAACAGGATTTTTACCCCATCACACGAGGCATGATCGTCTTCCAGGGCGTTTACGGCTTCAACTGGCCGGTTCTGGCAGCGGCGGTGGTGATGATGTCGATTCCGATGGTGATCCTGTATCTGTTCTTGCAACGGTACATCATCTCCGGCCTAACTGCCGGCTCAGTCAAGAGTTAGCCGTGCAACCAGGCGATAAACATTTAAGGATTGTGTGATGCAACTAATCTTTTACCTCCGTCTCCTGATGCTGGTGATTGTCAGCCTGAGTGTGCTTCGCACTGTGACCGCCCAGGAAACGCCTGTCCCTGAAGTGGCCCCCGAAACTACGCCCATTGAGGTGCCAGAGGAGTGGAATCTGGTCTGGCACGACGAGTTTGACGGTGACACGATTGACGATACCAACTGGACCTACGATCTGGGCGCGGGCGGCTGGGGCAACGGTGAGGCACAGTACTACACGGATCGCCCCGAGAATGTGCGACTGGAAGATGGCCTGCTGATCATCGAAGCCCGGCAAGAACGCTATGAAGAATCGTACTACACTTCAGCTCGACTCAAATCCCAAGGCTTGCAGGAGTTCCAATATGGGCGCATTGAGGCACGCCTCAAAGTTCCGACTGGCAAAGGGCTGTGGCCCGCGTTCTGGATGTTGGGGTCCAATTTCGAGACTGTCGGGTGGCCCGACTGCGGCGAGATCGACATTATGGAATACATTGGCCGTGAATCGGACCTGATTTTCGGGACCCTTCATGGCCCTGGCTATGCGGGAGCGTCGGGCCTGAGCAAATGGAACCGGCAGGATTACGATATTGCCGATGATTTTCACACCTACGCTATCGAATGGGAAGAAGACCAGATCACGTGGTTCTATGATGGAGTCGCGTACAACACCTATACCCGCAGCGATGTTGGCGAGCGTGAATGGCCTTTTGACCAGCCATTCTTTGTCATCCTCAACCTCGCGGTTGGCGGTCAGCTACCCGGTCCGGTCGGGCTGGACACAGTCTTCCCGACGCAGTACCTGGTGGATTATGTGCGCGTCTTCCAGAAACGGTGATTCAAAAATGCCGGTTATCGTTACGTTATAGAGGGTAGCCTCTGTAATCCAAAACGATTTACCTTCGAAAGAAGTTGAACATGAAGCACGAGCTACCAACGATTTTCATTGGTAACACAACTCAGAAGCAAATATTGAACCCGGTTCGCGGTGATTATGTCACGCTGCTCGGACAAGCATTCTATCGGATTCAGAACTTTGACACGATGGAACCCTTCTTCATGAGCATCGTCAGCAGTACGGATCACTGGCTCTTTATCGCATCCACCGGCGGGCTTTCAGCTGGGCGCGGAGACGCTGAGAATGCGCTTTTCCCATACTATACCGTTGACAAGCTCACCGAAAACAGCGAAAACACGGGCCATAAAGCGATTCTGCTGGTGACCCGTTCCGGCCGAACCAGCCTATGGGAGCCATTTTCAACCCAGCACCATGGCTGTTACGCGGTTCAAAGAAATCTTTACAAGAATGTGCCCGGCACCACGCTGGTATTTGAAGAGATTAACTTTGATCTCGGCCTGACCTACCAGTATGCCTGGCGCACCAGTGAACAATTCGGTTTCGTTAAGACAACCTGGCTGAAGAACATCGCCAAAGCACCCTGCCAAATCGAACTGGTTGATGGATTACAAAATATCCTACCCGCTAATGTGGCAACCGCGACCCAGAATACGTTCAGTTGCCTGCTGGATGCTTACAAACGGAACGAATTAGAACCTGACACGGGACTGGGTATCTTCGCATTAAGTTCAACACTCACAGATCTGGCCGAACCAAGCGAGTCACTGCTCGCCACCACTGTAGCCCAACTTGGCCTGCCCCACGCAGATTATCTGCTTTCGTCAGCACAGCTTAACCGCTTCAGTGCTGGTCAAGGTCTGGTCCCAGAAACAGAAGTACGCGGGCAGCGCGGTGCATACTTTGTTCATACGACGGTTGAATTGGCGCCGTCGGAAAACCGAAACTGGCATCTGATGACGGATGTTCAACAGGACAGTGCGGCCATAGCTCAGAAGATAGGCTGGCTACAAGGTGACCGAGAGACTCTTGTTCAAGAGTTGGAAACGGATATTGCAACCAATCAGTCAAGTCTATGGCAGATTGTTGCCAGCGCAGATGGCGTACAGTTTTCCAATAACGAATTGTATTCCGCCCATCATTTTACAAATGTTTTGTTTAACGTTATGCGCGGTGGCATTTTCACGGATCAATATTGGGTACAAACAGCTGAATTTATCGATTTTGTGGCGGCGCGTAATCGCAACATCCTGCGCGCAAATGAGGACTTCTTCACCACACTACCGTATAAAATCCAGTCATTTGATTTACAGGCGCGGGTTGCGGCGCACGGCGCAACCGATCTCCTTCGCCTTAGTCATACCTATTTGCCTTTGACATTCAGCCGACGTCATGGCGATCCCAGCCGTCCATGGAATCGATTTGCTATAAATGTTAAGAAACCTGATGGTTCAGTGAGGCTGGACTATGAAGGAAACTGGCGAGATATTTTCCAGAACTGGGAGGCTCTTGCGTATTCGTATCCTGAATTTGTTGAGAACATGATTGCCACTTTCTTGAACGCCACAACAGCAGATGGTTACAACCCCTACCGGATCACTTACTATGGGGTCGACTGGGAAATCCCTGAGCCGGACAATCCTTGGGCCAACATTGGGTATTGGAGCGACCATCAGATCATCTATCTCCAAAGGCTGATGGAAATCAGCGCCAAAATGCACCCCGGTAAACTCCAAGAATATCTGGCGCAGCCCCTGTTTAGCTATGCCAATGTTCCCTATCAGATCAAACCCTATGTTGACCTGTTGGAAGACCCGTACAACACGATCAATTTTGACTGGGACCTGGAACGGCAGATTGAAGCCCACCAGAAGGTCTTTGGCACCGATGCGAAACTGGTATTTGGACCGAATGGTCAGGTGCTTCAAGTATCGCTTGCCGAAAAACTCTTGACACTGCTGCTCGCTAAGATGGCCAATTTTGTTCCCGAAGGCGGCATCTGGATGAACACCCAGCGTCCAGAGTGGAACGACGCCAACAATGCACTGGTTGGCAAAGGTTTGTCCGTCGTGACATTGTGTTATCTTCGACGTTATATTGACTTTTTTCGGGAAATGCTGAGCAAGAGCACACTCGATTCCGTTCCGCTCAGTAGGGAGGTTCATGGGTTCTACCTTCAGGTATCAAATATCCTCAGCCGATTTCGGGGTATCCTGCAAGGTTCTTTTGACGACAAACAACGCCGAATCATCATGGATGCGCTTGGTGCGGTCGGGAGTAACTACCGTTGGGGATATTACCAAAGCGGCTTTTCAGGTGAACTTACCGATGTGTCGCTGAAGGAAATTGTTGGCTTTCTCAATCTGGCTCAGCAGTACGTCGAACATTCCCTGCATGCAAACAAACGCAACGATAGACTTTTTCATGCCTACAATATTTTGCATCTTGAGAATGGCAACGCCTCGGTCAGCCATCTTTATGAAATGCTTGAAGGCCAGGTTGCCATCCTGTCATCTGGGTTGCTATCGGCTGAGGAATCATTGGCTCTGCTCCAGAGTCTTCGAAACAGCTCTCTTTATCAAGTTGAACAGCAAAGTTACATCCTCTACCCTGATCGTAATCTACCCGCTTTTCTGCAGAAGAACTGCCTGACGCGCGATCAAATAGCTGACATCAAGTTGTTTCAGTTGCTGTTGGAGGCACAGAATACATCGATTATTGTCTGCGATGTCAATGACACCTATCACTTCAGCAGTCACATTCGCAACTTCCGTGATGTAAATCGCGAACTCAACGACTTGAAAGAAGATGTCCGATACAATGAACTCATCAATGCAGAATTCCGTAAGATCAGGGCGCTATATGAATCGACTTTCCACCACGACGAGTTTACCGGGCGTTCGGGAACATTTTTCGCGTATGAAGGCCTGGGTAGTGTTTATTGGCACATGGTTGCCAAACTCCTGCTCGCAGTACAGGAAACAGCCCTCCGATTCCGAGGGGATGCAGCAACAGATGCCCTGCGGGAGCATTATTCAGACATTCGACAAGGTCTGGGTTTTAACAAGACTCCGGATATTTACGGGGCATTCCCTACAGACCCATATTCACACACACCGAAAGGACAGGGAGCCAAACAACCAGGTATGACAGGATTGGTGAAGGAGAATATACTAACACGCTACGCCGAGCTTGCCCTATTTGTCGAAGATGGAATGCTGGTATTTGATGAACTACTCCTTAACCCACAGGAACTTATCCCCACCCCGTCGGAATATTCTTTTGTGGATGTTAAAGAGCAGTATCAACATCTCGATTTGAGGGCAGGTTCGTTGGTTTACACAATCTGTCAGACACCAATTGTACTCGAAGCGTCGAGTGATCCAAGCATTACAGTGCATTTTGCAGATGGAAGCATGCACTATATTCAAGGAAAGGTACTAGACGACGTCAACAGTGGTCATATCTTCCTTCGTGATGGCCGTATCCATCATATAACTGTGAGGTTCCCATCCGATGAAAAGTTATATGCATCCGATACTGGACAACAGGGGAATGGACGATCACCTGTTCCCGAAGGACTGGAATAGGCAGAGTGAGATTATCAGAAGAGATAACATGAAGATATAGTAGCCAGGATCATTGGCAATCAAACCCGCGCATCGCTATGAGGATGCTGATGTTGTCGTCAAGCATACAAAAAACCTGCGCTGCGACAGAGGCGATTTTCCGTCGCAGCTTTCTTAGCGTTTGATGCCCCGTTTCTTGAGCCACCGGCTAAGGTTGACCTCTGAGGTGTGATACCGCTCCGCAATCGACTTCTGGGTGGAGCCATTCGCCAGCAGCGCCTCGATCTCGGTGCGGTGCTTGTCCAGCTTGCTCTTGCCGGTGCCTCTCGGCCTGCCCAGCTTCATCCCCATCTGCTTTTTGGCGGCCAGCGCCTCTTTGGTGCGCTGACTGATCAGGTCCCGCTCAATCTCAGAGGCCATCGCAAACACCATCGCTACAATCCGGGATTGGATCGAGCCGTCCAACTGCCAGTCGCCTTTGACCGCGTAAATGTGAATCTGCTTCTCCGCCGCGACGGCCAGGATTTCCATGCACTCCAGCATCGAACGCCCCAAACGCGACAGCTCGCTGACGATGAGGTTGTCATCCGGTTCGGCGTCTTCCAGGATCTGGGCCATCTTCCGCTTCTTCCAGGAGAGGCGTCCGGAGACGGTTTCTTCAACCCAGATGACGTTGCCCAGACCCTTGGCGTTGGCCAACTGGAGGATATCGTATTTGTTCTTGTCGATGTCCTGATCGGGTGTGGAGACGCGGAGGTAGGCGTAGGTGCGCATGATATTAACCGTAAACCCTGTCCAGTATAACGATTCCTGGCATTATATCAGTGGTTTTCGGTTTAGAATAATTAGCAAATAAACGTTCGTTTTCTGTTTAACAACAACCATCTGGATAATCTCTATAGCTATGTTGCCCTTCAACAAAATGAACCATCCTTCCAAGAACGGTTCACGTTCCACAAGCAGTTTCGGTAACGTACTTTAGAAATCTAGGGAGCAAGTCCCTATTCGACGTCAACCCCATTGTCCCTCGTGACACGTTTGTTAAACACATCCCATATTGAGGCGGGAGCTGACGAACCTCTACTTTCAACCCACGCCGCCCTGATCCTCAGGTGGTGGGGCTGGGTTAGCATCTGCCGACTGTGCCCCTTCGTTGTGAGAAACCGCCTTGTTGCCCAGATACCCGGCGTGACTGACCCCCAGCATCGCCACCACACCGCCATCGAGTGCGGGCAGAGAGGCGATGGCAGTCTGGGTGCTGAGAAAGAGATTGGCGACGGCGATCATGTACGCCCCGATCACGATCAGCGTCACATAGAAAAGCTGCACCTTGCCCAGGTCAACCAGGCCGACGTTGCCGCTTTCCTCGCCCTTGAAGAGATCTTCGATTTTCGCTTGCTGGACGCTCTGGTTCTTGACGATGCTCTCGTCTTTCTGCCCTTTAATCAGGGGCGAGGCCACTAGCGAGGTGGTGCTGATCCCCAGCAGCAGCCAGACTTCCGTCGGAATCTGCACCGACAGCGGTGAGCTTGTTTGCGGTCCTTCGGTTTGAGCCACCATCTCGGTGACCGGCATCGATTCTCCGGTGCGCGGGACGTAGATCACCCGGCCATCAGTCAGCGGCTCGGCCAGGTTCAACTGCGACAGATCGACACTGGGAACGGCGTAAAACAGGCCCGTTTCCGGGTCCTGCTCCAGCACACCGGCCTGCCACAGCGCATCCGAGACCAACCGGCCCGAAGGCTGGTACAGGATGATTGGTGGTTCTACTGCGCCGGTGACGAAAACCAGCAGGTTCAACTGAATATTCGCCAGCACCGCCGCCAGAAATGCCGAGAGGATCATCATCGTCCATAGCAGCATTTGCAAACGCGACAGGCTGTACTTGTTACGGTCATCGATCAGGATGCCCAGCGTGCGGCCAGTAAAGGCTCGGCTGAGGACGAGCGACAGCACGGTAAACAGGATTAAAAGCACGATCCAGGTCCAAAACGGATGAATGGCGGCCCTGAAACCGGCGACGACCACCAGCACCACCAGCACAATCACGCTCAGGAAGGCGATCATGTGTCGCCGGACCCAAGTGGTATCGGAATACTGCGCCATAGCTGACGCTCCTTTTTTAAGGTAGCCTGGGTTGATATTGTACTGCGCAGTCAGTACTTGCGATAGCGATGCGGTCTCAGCGGGCGTAGAGGCCGTCATTGAAGATGCCGCCAATCTGGCAGCACAAACCAGCCCTCCCATGAGAAGAGCAAAATCGTGGCTGCGAAGGATTTCTCACCGCATGACTTCTGCCGGACGTTTGTGGGCGAGATGCTGGAGCACGGAGTGGACATCGCGACGGTGGCAAATATCGCCGGACACGCCAGCGTAGACACGACTCGGCGCTATGATCGGCGGCCTGAGACGACCAAACAGCAGGCCGCCAACAAGCTGCATTTTCCATATTGAGATTGGGCTAGTTGTGAAACTCCTCCTAGCAACCTACCTGTCTTCCTGTCTGTTGCAATGTAGCAATCGAGGGATTGCTCACGCCGTTGACCTCGTAGGAATCGCGCGCGATCCATCCTTGATAACGCGCCTGGGGTGAATCCTCGTAAATGACGTTGAGCCAATGATATCCCTCGGCTTCGATCTCCTGAGAACCCGGCACAAGCATGACTTGAGCACCGTTAGGCACGAGAAAGACTTTAAGTCCGGCGACACTTGGGGCTGAACGCAGGCTCAAAGTATTGTCAGCTCTAGTGCCCGAATAGGCAGTGTATATTTGGCAAGAAGTCCCCAGATTTGGGGCGCTCGTAACCAGAACTCCAGTCGCCACGATTTCGATCATAGTTTCAGGGGTTGGGGATGGGGTTGATGTTAGTTCGATCAGTGACGCGATGGCATGAGGCGATAAAACAGCCGTCCATCATTTCAGGAACCCAGCCTTCGATACCGCTAGGTGAGCGCACCTGCCACCACGTCTCGCCCGCTGATGTTTCTGGCCCGCCGATAATGGTCAGAACAACCCCACTGATTGGGCTTCCACCACCGAAGCATCTATAGAAGATTCAGCATAGATTAGAAAGACGGCGCTGCTGCCGAAGACTGTAACTTCATCGCCAACACTGTAGGCTAAATCGTCATTGTTTCTCGTCAGTTCTGGAATAGGGGTTTCTGCTGCTGTGGGAGAAGGAGTTGGTGTCTCTGTCGGTGGAGCGAATGGGTCCGGCAGGCTCTCACAATCGCCTGTCTCAGCGACTGTATCCGAACGTACCCATGTCCCATCGATTAGCTGCCACCAGACCACGCCATCTGTTCCAGTAGTTTGACCCACCACCGATGTACCCTGGTTGGCTGGCAGCACACTGATAACGTTAAAGCTCGTACCCGGCCCATTGCGTCTGTTAACATTCTGACCGGCTGAGACGTTACAAGTAGCAGAATCTTGAGCGAAGACTGGAAGGAACAGCGTGAGTGCGATCAGGAGCATTAACCCTGAAATCGCTTTTAGAGCAGTTCGCATCGCCTGCTTCCTCCCATAATCTATTCCGACGTAAACAATTCAATCGAAGACTAGGGATTCACAACCGCCTGAATTTGAAATGTAGTTGGCTGTGGCGCTTCTGGCGGTAGTAGATCAACCCGGAAGACCCCTACTGTGTAATCTCCTGTAGACGGCAATGTGAGCTGCGTAGTAAAGTTATTAGTGGTGATTAGGCTGGCCTGGAATACAAGTTCATTACTCTGCGACAGAACGATAAGACCCAGGTTGAGGTTGCCAGAGAGCCGTGTAAAATGTAGCTCAAGCACCTCGCCTTCGTTGCCGTTGACCAGATAGCCCAGAATTTCGCCACCCGATGGTGTGACACCCCCAGTCATCGGCACACCAGCAGGTATGGAAAATGGCACCAAACTACCAAAATCAACTGGCGCAAGACCAGCAAAGCCAAATGCAGGTGCCGCTGACACAGGCGTACTTGTGGGTGCTTCTGCGGTAGGCCCCTGAACAGTTGCAACATCGCCAGGGCTGATCACTGTACCATCACTCAAAACACAGCCAACAAATAACGTGTAAAGCCCCGGACTGTTGGCACGCACCGTTATTGTATAGTTGCCTCTTTCCGACAGAATGCTGGTTTCAAAAGATGCAGCGTCCGTGTTGTATTGGGGCGGCCAACTCGCGGCGTATCGATGATTACTGTTATAGCTTGCAGCGACCACACCTGTTGTGGGCGCTTCGACAAAAACCGAAATCCGCATATAGTCACCTACGGTTTCACTCGAAACACTAAAAGCGTCACCGGGGGCTAAGCTAATAGTATACTTTTGCTCTCCAAATCGTTGGGTAGCCTCCGCTGCTAGAATCTGACCGCATTGTAGTGGGGTTGGTACGACCTGTGCAGAGACGAAGGGAATAGCGACAAGGCAAACCAACAAGAGAATGAGTGTTACTAATCTTTTTAGCGAGATCATTTTGTTCCCTCATTTTTTCGCAATCTAGGGATTAATTGCCCCTTGCACCTGAAATGCTGTTGCTTCAGGTGCATCGGGCGGAAGCAACTCAACACGGAAGACACCTATTGTGTACTGACCAGCCTCCTGAAGCATGAAACGTGTCGACAGAGAATCTGATAAAACAAGGCCGCCATAGAACACCACGCGATTATCTGGTGATAACACAACTACACCCAGATTCAGGTTACCGGAGAGTTTACTGAAACTAAGCTCAAGAGTGCTGCCTTCTTGGACTTCCAAGGAGAAGCCTAGCACGTCATTCCCAGTGGGTGTTACGATGCCAGTCATCGGCGTACCAACGATGAGAGGCAGTTTCACAGCGTTGGACATATCAATTGAAGGAAGGCCAGGAAAGCCAGGAGAATCAGCAGGTAGTGTTAATGGCGGAACAGAAGTTGACGAGGTTGGTGTTGAATCAACCACATCACCAGGTGAAATCACTGTGCCAATGCGCAGCGTGCAACCAACATAAAGCGTATAAGCACCGATACTATTATAGGCCAGAGCATTAACCGTATACAGGCCAGTGGCAGATACTTCTATGCTGACTTCCTCTGTTCCACCACGACCCGGACCGTTTTTGCCCCAAATACGTCGAGAACTTGGGTCATGTATTTCCATGTAAACGTCAAGCACAGCACCAATAGGTTCAGCACTTAGCGTCAATGTATCCCCGGCGGCAAGACGTATCGTATAGTTTTGTGTTGTGTTGTCAGAAGTAAACTCAGCTTCGAGTATAGTGCCACATTGTATAGGTGTTGCCGTTACTTGAGCATTCAAATTTCCAGTGGGCCACACAGCGGTAAGTAACAACACTAAATACAGGAATAAATACCTGGATGATCTCATTATTTGTATCCTCCTATCTAGGACAATTCTCTGATAGTTCAGCATATCTAACTTCTATCCAACCCAGTTCATTTCCATCGGTATCGGCAATGTGATACCAAAACACCTCGCGTGTTTCTGGGTCTTTGGACAGTATCCTGATCACCGCACCTTGTTGAATCGGCGGTCGATACGACGAATGGCTTGAAGGCCCTCCACGCACTATATTGAGTAGGCCAGTTTGGGTGTACTTTATGGAGGCATCACATGGATACGAAAGGATAGCCGGAGTTAGGGTCGGTGACGGTGCTAATGTGACCAGATCTGCGATGACGGTGGCCGATGGTTCAGAAGTGTACGTGGGCGTATCTGATGGTCTGGGAGTATCGGTCGGTGTAGCGGTTGATGTCACTGTTTCGGTCGCAGTGTTCGTTGGGAATGGCGTGTCCGACGGAGATGGTGTCACGGTTGGCGTGGTAGTGGGTGTCGCTGTTGGAGTAACAACCGCAAGTACCGAGCGATTGCCCTCAAAGCGACCAAACGACTCAGCTGCGAGCACCCAGCCGTATGTTCCATTCGCCAGCAACACTTGATACCAGAGACTATCGTCAGTGATGCCGCGAATGTCAAGCGAATCTTCAGCGGCTAGTACTCCAACCCGATCAAATTCAGAACCAGGCCCACTGCGAATGTCCAGATTCCGCAACGCAACAAGAACAGGTGTGGCAGGTGTAGGAGCAGTTGTCGACGTAGGACTTGCATCTGGTGATAAGGAAGGATTCGATGTGACGATAGCTATGATGATTGCCACAACAATTCCCAAGATTCCAATAATTGCTTCTGCCGCACGATGTTCGAGCAAATACATAATTTTATTGGGCAGCCCTCTCGGTGTTGACTCAGCAAACTGAGCAGATGGGCCAGTCGGATTGATCGTCGAGAACGGTGGCTCCCCCATCTCGGTTACACCAGTGGGTTCTGGTTCGGAAGCATCTTGTTTCGATGAGTCGGTCATATCTGTTCCCCGCATTGGATAATGGGGTACATATTGCACCAAATCCTCAAAGGACGTTTTGAGGCTAGTTTTTCAGTATATCGTGAAGACAGTACTTCGACCTGACCCACAGCCTCATAGTGCATATTTACGAAAAAGTTTGAGTTAGCTTTGGGCAATAGGATCGGGAAGATCAGTTTCTTCCATTCGTCTGGTAACAAGCCCTCGCGCTGTACCCATTCCGCTTCCAGTAACTCAGGAGTCATCACGACGACTACCTCAGCACAGTCTTTCAGCGCTATCACAATCGACTGCCACCAATTATCACTGCTGTGAAGTCGAGCATTGTCGATCCAGACATCGAAACCTTCGATGCGTAACTTTTCCGCTGATTTCTGGGCATATTCACGATTGTGTGTACTGTAGCTGATAAACACGTGCCCCATTGAAATTCTCTAGTTCTCTATAGGGCTACAAAGTTATGTATATATTATGACTATATGATTGATATTACGCTAGTAAAGTAATCGTTTGGCACACTTTGTGAAGGCGTTTTATCCACCCTCTTCATCTCAAAGACACTATCTGCGGCTCTGCAGAGAAAAATCATCATCTAACCCTTCCCTATCCTGATTCGCACGCAAAACAGAACACCTGTCCACCCTGTCCAAGAACATATGATCTATACTGGGCGCACGCGAAGGATAACAGAATACCAACCGCCCATGCACCCAGTCCCACCTGATCTGCCCCCTGCCCTGGCCGACATCGACCGGCGCTGGGGCAGCAACACCCTGCGCCCACTGGCCGCCCTACCAGATCGCGCGCACCAACCCCATATCCCGACCGGCCTGCCGACACTGGATGCCGTCCTGTCCAGCGGCATTCCCCAGCGGCGGCTCACCCTGCTGACGGGCATCCCCACCGCCGGGACAACTGTCCTCAGCTACCGGCTCATGGCTGAGGCACAGCACATCGACCAGATCGTAGTCTACCTTGACCTAAGCCGCTGCTTCGACCTGCTGGCCGCCCAGCGCTGTGGCGTAGAAATGGACAGCCTGCTGCTCATCCACCCGGAAACGGTGCGAGATGCGGTGGCCCTGCTGCGCGATCTGGCCGCCGAAGACAGCCCGCTGCTGGCGGTGCTGGATGGCCTGCTGCTGCGCCATCCCCTGCCCGATCTGAGCTGGCTCCACGCCGTTCTCCGACCATCCCGCATGACGCTGCTCGTACTGCTGCCGCCCGTCCTGGCCACCGGTGTCCCATCCGACGTCCATCTGCACGTCGCGCGCGAGGCCTGGCTCTACCAGCGGCGCGATGTAACGGGCATCCGCAGCCGCATCACCGTCCAGAAGGCCATCAACCAGCCTGAAGGTCAGACCGTGACGGTGGATGTCCCCCTATGATCGCCTGTGTCCGCCTGCCACATTTTGCCAGCGCTGTGGCGCGCCAGCAGTTACCAATCCCGGATTGGCAGCCCCTGATCCTGGCCCGCTACACCCGCCGATCGGGCAAGGTGTATGCCGCCTGTGACGAAGCGCAGCGACAGGGTGTCCAATCCGGCATGACGCTCAGCCGCGCCCGCGCTTTATGTCCGTCCGCGCAGGTGGAACCCGCCGCGGAAAGCCGCATTCAGCACACCCTGCACGACCTGCTGACCCGGCTGCTGCCGTTGAGCAGCAAAGCGGAACCGTCCCCACCGCCCTACCCGGCAGATGCCGCCCTCTGGCTTGATCTGGGCCAACTGCCAGCCGCTGAAACTCACCAGATGGGCCAGCGCATCCTCCAGGCATTGCCAGACTACCCCGCAGCGGTGGGTCTGGCGGCAGGCAAACAGATCGCCCAGATTGCGGCGCAGGCAACGGCTGTCGGTGCAATCCAGGTGGTTCCAGCCGGTGAAACGTCTGCCTTCCTGGCAGCGCTATCGCTGAAGCACCTGCCCCTGCACCCGGACTTGCAGCGGCGGCTGACGCTGCTGGGGCTGTCCACCTTCGGCCACTTGGCCGCCCTGCCCGGCAGCGCCGTCCAGCTTCAGTTCGGCCAGGCCGGTCTGCAATTGCACCATCTGGCCCACGGCCACGATCCCGCACCGGTCATCCCCTACCGCTTCGAGCAGCCGATCTGTGCCGTCCAGATACTGGAAGATGGCGTGGCGGATCGCCACCTGCTGGAAGCCGTGCTGTGCGAGCTGGCCGACCAACTAGCGGCACAACTGTCCGCGACTGCTCAAACCTGCCAGCAGGTCTGCCTTGGCCTCGACCTGGCAGATGGCCGCTACCTGGAAGCCGAGACCACCCCGCGTCAGCCCTTAGCCCAGGTCGCCGCCCTGCATCGCAGCCTGTGCCGCCTGCTGGATCAGTGCCCCATCACCAGCGCGGTGGTGCGCATCGTGGCCGCCGTCCGGCGTCTGGCCGCGGCCCTCCCCCGCCAGTTGGCGCTGTTTGCCGAACTGATCCCCGGTTCGCAGCGCATCGAGCAGCTGGCAGCTCGTCTCAGCCTGCGCCATCACCCGGATAGCCTGCTGACGGTGACTCTCAATGAGGCAACAACCAGCCTGCCGGAGCACACCTTCCGGCTGGAGGTCATATGACCCGCCTGTGGCCGCAAGGCCTGCCTGTGACGGTGCAGACGGATGCCTCCGGCCTGCCAGCTTGCCTTATCTGGGATCACCAGCCACATCCCATCGCTCACATCGCCAACCGCTGGCGGCTGGCGTGGGGCTGGTGGCGCTGGCCGGTTCAGCGCGATGTATTCAAGGTCGTCACGGCTACCGGGCTGCTGCTGGATATCTACCGCGACCAGCTGACGGATGAGTGGTATGTGCAGCGGCTGTATGACTGAGTACGTTGAACTCCACTGCCATTCCCACTTCAGCCTGCTGGATGGCGCGTCCAGTCCTGAAGCGCTGGTGGCGCAGGCACAGGAACTTGGCTTGTCTGCATTGGCTCTGACTGATCACGATGCCGTCTACGGCGCTATCCCCTTCGTCGAGGCGGCGAAGGCCAGCGGCATCCAGCCGATCCTCGGTGCGGAACTGACGCTGGCAGATGGCGCCCACCTGACCCTGCTGGTCGAGAACGAGATCGGCTGGGCCAACCTGTGCACCCTCATCACGCGGGCCCGTCACCACGCCGACAAAGGCGAGGCCGCCCTGCCGCTGGAGGCTCTGGAATCCCACACCACGGGCCTGATTGCCCTCTCCGGCTGCCGTCAGGGGCACATCCCCGCCGCCCTGCTGCGTGGCGATACGGCAGCAGCGCAGACCTGGGCCAGGCACTACCGCGACCGGTTCGGCCCGGATAACTTCTGGATTGAGTTGCAGCACCATCTGCGGCCCGACGATGACGGGCTGGTGGCTGATCTGGCCGATCTGGCGCAGGTATTTGAGCTGGGGATTGTCACCACCAACAACGTTCACTATGCCCAGCCCGACGACCACCGTTTGCAGGATGTGCTGACCGGCATCCGCCACCACGCCACACTGGATGAGGCGGCAGGCTGGCTGCGACCCAATGCCGAATACCATCTCAAGTCCGCGGCCCGGATGGCGCGCCGCTTTCCGGCCTGGCCGCAGGCGCTGACCAACACCCGGCGCATCGCCGACCGCTGCCAGTTTGAGCTGCGCTACGGCTTGCAGGATCTGCCCGCCTTCCCCACGCCCGACGGCCTGTCCGCGCTGGATTATCTGGCCCAGCTGTGCGATGCCGCCCTCCAGAACCGTTCTGGCGATGGTGACCGGGCGCGCCAGCAGCTGGATGCCGAACTGCGGGTGATTGCCCAGGGACACCTCGCCGACTACTTCCTCATCGTCTGGGACATCGTCCGCTTCGCTCGTGAACAGCACATCCTGTGCCAGGGGCGCGGGTCGGCTGCCAACTCGCTGGTGGCTTATCTGCTCGGTATCTCGCCCGTCGATCCGCTCCAGCATGACCTGGTGTTCGAGCGCTTCCTCTCCAGTGAACGTGGCCTCGCCCCCGACATCGACGTCGACTTCGATGCCGCCCGCCGCGAGGAGGTCATCCAGTACATCTACACCCGCTACGGCCACCAGCACGCGGCCATGGCCTGCACCTATGTCACCTTCCGCGCCCGCAGCGCCCTGCGCGATGTCGGCAAGACCCTCGGCCTGCCGCTGGACATGCTCGGCCAGATCGCCACCCAGGTGGATACCCGCGATGGTTACGCCGACGAGCTCCCTGATAATGCCACCGGCGCACTGTTGTCGGAGCTGTGTCAGGCCATTGACGGTTTCCCACGCCACCTCGGCATCCACAACGGCGCCTTTATCCTCACCCGCCAGCCCATCTCGACCCGGATGCCGGTAGAACCGGCGACCATGCCCGATCGGTATGTCGTGCAGTGGGACAAGGATGCCCTCGAACGTGCCGGGCTCGTCAAGATTGACATCCTGGGGCTGCGCATGCTGTCCGCCATTGCCGAGGCCAGGGAGACCGTTGGTACGCTCACCGGCACAACGCCTGACCTGAATACCCTCACCTTTGACGATCCGGCCATCTACGCCATGATTTCTGGCGGGGACACCGTCGGCGTCTTTCAGGTCGAGAGCCGCGCTCAGG
>NZXX01000006.1 GCA_002702065.1 Anaerolineaceae bacterium | reverse complement strand
TGGGCGACCGTTTCGAATACCAGGAAGACAGTGAAACCACTGTCTACGACCTCCAGGCTTGGTACGGCACCACCTACGATCGGCTAGTCATCAAGGCGGAAGGTGATATTGCGGATGGCACCCTGGAGGAAAGCTCCACTGATCTGCTCTGGGGCCATGCACTGAACGCCTATTTTGATACACAGCTTGGCGTTCGGCTTGACCAATATGACGAAGGTAAAGATCGTCAATGGTTGGCGCTGGGTCTACAAGGGCTTGCCCCCTATTGGTTTGAACTGGATGTTACCGCCTATGTGGGCGACAACGGCCGGACTGCACTGGCCGCCGAAGCCGAATATGAATTGTTGCTGACACAACGCCTAATTTTACAACCCCGCGCCGAGCTGAACCTGTACGGCAAGGACGACCCGGACAATGGTCTTGGCTCAGGGCTATCGGATCTCGCACTGGGTGTACGTTTGCGTTATGAGTTCAGCCGTCAATTTGCCCCCTACATTGGGGTGGAATGGATGGGCACTTACGGCGATACGGCTGACTACCGGCGCGCCGCAGGCGAAAACGACTCTGACCCCCAGATTGTTGCAGGTCTCAGATTCTGGTTTTAATGATTAATACGGATTAATCAATCCGACGTTAAATCCCACGAGGAAACTATCAATGAAACGTAAAATTCTGTCCCCCATTTTGTTACTGGCAGCACTGGGCGTGGCTTTTTCGGCCCAAGCTCATGATCCCAAAGAGCACATGAAAGACGCGGAAAGCCCAAATTGCGCCGCGATGAAAGATATGGATCACAGCAAGATGGATATGAACGATCCTGTCATGCAGGCTATGGTCAAGCAATGTGTAAAGGATTCGCAAAAGGGAAACACCGACCATTCAATGGATCAAGAACACATTACTGAAGATAACCATTAAGTTAGATCGTGACAAATAAAACTCGGAACTAATAGACGAACGGAAACGACACTTATGCCAACAATAAGTATATTTGTTAAACGCCTACTCATCGCAACCATTATCAGCCTAGTAGGAGCTGGCTTGTTCATCTATTCTGGAGTTTATCCTATCGGTGCCGATGTACCCCATAATAAATTGACTTACTGGTTACTGGAAACCCTGCGCGAACGATCCATTGCTCGCGCAGCTGACAATCTGCAAATTCCGGACGACTTAGACACATCTGATCGCATCCTGACAGGCGGGGCAGACTACAACGATATGTGTGCAAGCTGTCACCTCAAACCCGGAAAAAGTGAGAGTGACTTTAGCATTGGGCTCTACCCTACTCCACCCAACTTAACAGTTGCAGTTAGTCCTTACGGAAGCAGTAAGGATAGGAATGACGCTTCGATTCAACGCCAGTACTGGATTATCAAACACGGAATTAAGGCATCAGGCATGCCCGCTTGGGGGCCGACTCACAATGATGAGCGCATTTGGAATATGGTGGCATTTCTCCAAAGGCTGCCTGGCTTGACAAGCGATCAGTATCAAATCCTAACTGCGCGAGGTGACAGCGTAGCAGAACAGCAACATTGACATCTACTCACGGCAAAATCGAAGAAAGCCTGTTGTCAGTCCGGCCCACAGTTCCGCGAGAGGTGGTGTTTCTCAAACTCGCCACTCGCCTTTCTTGACCGCTTCGGTGTTCTGAAGGCGGGGTTGATCATGCGTCAACTGTTTAAGGCTAAGTTAAACAATTGAGTTCTAGTCATGAACGCACCCTTTTTCACCATCGTAAAACGAATTCGCGCTGACTCTGTGCTCATTAAATATGGGAAAAGGTAAGTTCAGCCGCATGAAAGTGCTCCGCTCTGTTGAACTATCAGTCAGTGAAACCGATACGATACATGTCGATCGCTGCTGCGTGCGCTCAGCCGTTATCATTGTTTGCATGCTGTCGCTTTTACTGTCGCCCCTGTTTTCAGTTAGTAGTCCGCTTACTCATGAAAAAGGCCACGTCTTTGAACACAACGTACCGGCGCATTGCTCAGAAGAACTGACGCGGCATGATCACGGCCACGAACATACAAATGAGGGGAGCGACTGCTGCATCGTCCTAGCCATAACTACTCACACTCATATCACGCAGGCTCTCTTTGGGGCCAGCGTCGTTTCCGCTCCGGCTGATGTTGTTCGGCAGCGATTTGACCCTCCCCCTAAACGTCCACCTCAACTCTCTCGACTGCTTCCTACCTGAGTCAGGAAGTCTGTTTGAGAAGGCAATGCCTTCAGTCAGGCTCATTTTTACGCAAGATTCTCCTGAGCTCAGGTGTCTGCGCGTCTCTGGACGCGCGCCGTATGCGTATCGCTATTAAGACCTCAATCGGCATGGCACACGCTGAACAACACCGTAAAGAGAATTCGGACTGTGAAAATTGTCTTGATTACGAGCGGCTTGAACCCGCTTGCGCGCCAGTTTCATACTTTGCCTGGGGCGCCAATTGGCATCATTAGACTGCACTCGGACGATCATGAGCATCGCCTGAAAACACTTGCCCGCCGCATCTATCGCGAGCTCAGTAGAGCAAACTACACCACGCTCACCGAATACTGTGATTTTCACGATTTAAATTATCGCGAAATAAATAAAAAGGACGTTGCCGGTCTCCAACGGTGTCTTGCAGATTGGAATGCGGCACTCGTAGTGACATCAACGTGTCCAATCGTATCTATGAAAGCGCTGGAGGACATTGAGTTCGGCGCAATCAATGTTCATCCATCCAAGTTACCTGCCTACCGGGGAGGTAATCCAATATTCTGGCAGTTGTATGATGGTGCAAACTCCCTCGGCACGAGTGTTCACAAACTCACGGCTCAGGTTGATCGTGGTGCTGTCATCGCCCAGAGCCAAACGCCACATAGATCAGGACTATCGAAGAAAGACTGGGCACGGCTCCTTGAGGGCGAACTCGGCATTCATTGCCTTCGTAAGTCCATTGAAGCGACTCTCATTACTGGTCATCTCCCCGTTGGCATTCCGCAACCCGAAGACTCTCCATCACGTTTTGCGGGTAATTTAGGCACCTCTAAGGTCCATTCAACTCTTATGAGCGTTAGAAATTTACCCTCTAACTTTTGGGACTGTACTCGCTATTTGGGATACTGCCCTGGTACGGTTTTTGGCATACAAGGCCACCGAGCAGAGTGGGCCTGGCGTCCATGGTCTTACAAGACGTCCCGCAAGAATGCCACTGTGCGAATAGATGAACCGCAGATACACGTACGGTTGTTCAGTGTAACCGTGCATTACCCAGACCGAGTCTTGCGCTTTTTGCCTTCTGGCTTGTATTACATGGCCACTTTTATCTCAAAGTTCAGTTCGAAATTGCGGTGGTTAAAAAATAAGCTGGGCGCTACCGGCATGATAGCCACGAAAGAATAAGGGAAGCATCCCAAGTCAAACGTTATCTTCTGCTTACATCCAACGAGATACAGATGCTGCAGAGCAAGAGCGCATATTTCGGTCATACTTTTTTGTCGTCGACCAAAACCGAAATTGATGGCCCACTGTGCTCGTTTTGAGCAGGTCATGACATGGAGTGCAGCTAAGAAGGATCTTTTCTCGTATGCGTCAAACTCTCTGAATTAATTCTATTGACACGTCAGTTCATGCGATGTCTCTCGCTAGGTGACCAGAGGTCATTTACTAGGCTTTTCTGCTTTTTCAGCATCACTTTCGGTGTGGTTGGGTTGACGCAAATCCGGTGAGGTTGGGCCAGTGGATGCCGCGTCGGCGGCCCGCCGCCGCTGCCAGGTCTGCGCCTGGCTACCGGGCGTTGGGGCCGGCTCCGCGGCATCGACAGCCTTGCTCCCGGCAAGACTGTCTGGCACGATTGCTTCAGCCCTTTTCGCGCTGTGCCCTGTTCACGGCACAGCGCGAAAAGGTTGATAATGAGCCATTTCAGACCACCATAACTAATCTGGCGCAACAGTTATGACGCAACAACCAGTTACGTTGGATCAGCTGCGCGAACGCCGTCGCATTGCCCGCCGTCAGCGTCCCTATTCGAACCGCCGATCGCAGCTCGAGCGGCACCTGGCCGACATCCTCGCCTTGCGTGAGGAAGGCGCCAGCCTCGGCGATATTCAGTACTTTCTACGCACGGTGGCCAGCCCCAGAGTGACCGTCGAGCGCAGCACCATCAAGCGCTTTCTCGACAAGCAGAACGGGGGCTGATCGTGGCCCGCGCTCCCCTGCCGGCCCGCCAGGCTGAGAAGGCAATCAAGCCGCTACTCGCACTCAACACGGCCCGGCACACCCACCGTGATGACGGCAAAGTGCACAGCATCGGTACCGCCCGGCTCTACCAACAGGTATTCCGTCAGGCCGCAGAATGGCTCACCGAGACCGGGACAGGTCGATTACGGGATCTGACCCCAGCGCAGGCCGAGCATTACCTGACCCTGCGTGCAGTCGACATCGGCCAGAAGCAACTGAACAACGAACGTAAAGCGCTGGAGCTGCACCTGCGGGCGACACACCGCGATACGGAACTCACCCTGGCGCGCGTGAAAAGTGCGGTCACCACGACGCTCGTGGCGCGTGCCTATACGCGGGAACAGATTGACCTCATTCAGTCACAGCAGTCACCGCACCTGTCGCTCTCGACCCGTTTGGCGGCGGCGGCCGGCCTGCGGGCCGAGGAGCTCCTCACGCTGCGCCGGACCGACGAGCGTGGCCCATCTGCGCACCGGGTCTGGGGCGAGCAACGGTTTACCGGCCTGCCGCCGGGCGCACGCTACACGGTGCACGGCAAAGGCGGGTTAGTCAGGGAGGTCTGGATCCCGGCGACCCTCGTCGGGGAACTGGAAGCGAGGCGACTGCCCTCACCCCAACCGGTCACCAGTCGGGGCGTGCACTACGACTGTGTCTATCAGCTGATCGGCGGAAAGCGGTTTTCCAACGCCTTCAGCCGGGATGCCTTAACGCATCTGGGGTGGTCTGAGGGGGCTCACGGAATGCGTCACACCTACGCACAGCAGCGAATGCATGACCTGCAACGACACGGCATCCGTTACCCGGATGCGCTGGGGATTGTCAGTCAGGAACTCGGTCATTTCCGTCCCGATATCACCGAGGTTTATCTGCGCTAGTAAGATACCTGCTCGCCATCCTGGCAAGCAGTCGGGACGCCACATCCCGCCTAGCCCTGGGGTCCGTAGACCCTGACGATTGGACTTATCTTCACCGGCACACCACGTGTGCGAATAACTCCGAGGCCAAGCCCCAGAAAAGGTGTTGGTTAATTGGGGTCAGGTGAACCAACACACCCTTGATACTGCGAAAAACGATACCGCTTCACGGGTTTCAATGGAAGTTTTTCACGTATCGCGGCTAAAGACAGCCACGATGATAGTATCTGCGCTCCAATTACTGATCACGCCCGCTTATGTCCTCTTCCGACAAGCAATCGAGACTTCATCGCCTTGTCCAACTTATGCAGTTCAACGACAGTAAGCTTTTTTTCGCCCATGCGAAGGTTTTGGTCCCGTTTGTGGGAGCCATGCTGATCACGCTCTCAAGTGCGTGGCTTATCCTTACAGAGGGCTACTCTGGTGATTTTTGCGCCACATCCAAACCCTGCTGGCTAGGTTTTCTAGAGACCTTTGCCGAAGACTTCGACTTCCCGATCAAAACCTTTGCTGCCGCGATTGCCATACTGCTGGTTCAGGTTGCGGTATACCGCTCACGTCAGGATCTCACCCAACAAAAACTGATTCGCAAGCAACTCAAAACCGTCGAACGCGAGGTGAGCCTGCTGCAAAACAGCAGCAATTTCACGAACTACTTCAGCCACAAGGAAGAATTCCGCAAACAGCTCGAATACGCCGCCAATGGCGATCGTACTTATGACTTTCTGACAACAGTCAGGCTACACGCCGCGCTTTATCCTGACCTCCCCTATGGCCGTGCCGGGCTCAGCCCCCAGTACACTTATCGAGTGCAAACCATCGCTGGCGCACTGCTATCGACCGCAGAGCAATTGCAGGCTCGAACCTCAGCACCACCCCAGGAACAGCCCAGTACCTGCGCAACCACTGATTTTCTCAAAGTGCTCATCGAGCTTGCGAATAGAATGAAACAAACGAGAGAGGCCCTGCACTTCCCACCAGGACACTTCGGCTCTTTTTTCAATCTGAGCGTCACGGCTGCAGCTACGGATAACACCATGGTCAGGCCTGAGCAGGTGAATATTGCGCTGACGCAGCCCACCTCGTTCTCGACGATGCGAGAACAGCTCGAGGAGCTGACACTGGGTCTGAAAGCAGCCTATGCCTTCCAGAGCGGCTTCGGTGACATCGACCCTAACCTGTCCAAGTTACTGTATGCCGTACGGGACTTGTACGCTGCCGGTAAAGTTCTTTCAGCACTCGGTTCGTTCCCTGATGATGTCCAACTGGACAGCGGTGAGCCTTGGGAATCCCCTGAACGTACCGGATTGCTCCCGAAAGAAGCCGTAGAATCTCTAATCAAGGTCAGTCCGATGCGAGCCTCACATCCCCCCCAAACAGTACCTTTCTCTCTGCACTTCGAGTGATTCGTGATCGGGAACATATATCTAAGTCCCAAGCTATGAACGACTACTTTCCATCAGCGTCTCGTAGTCTTCCCCGCCATAGAAAATACTCAGGATCGTGACCGTTTGCCGGGGCTCATCAACCTCAAACGCGGCCACGGCGTTTTTCGCCAGACTCAGAATCCGTAGGTTCGGGCGAATGTCATCACGGGCCTGCCCCCGAAACGGTGCGCTCTGAAGGCTGTGACACCGCTCGCGCAGGGTTTCGATATAGCGCCATGCGACCTCGGGAAAGCCGCTTTCCCGTGCAATGAACTGGTAGATATCGGTGAGATCCCGGATCGCATCGGGGGTCAGGGACACCTCATAGGTTTTCATCGTTGCCTGCGAGGGTTTTCTGATGGAGCACCGCCAGTTGGTCAAACGCCGCCTCGATACCGACGGCAGAACCGCTCTGAGCCGAGCGCTCCAACCGTTGCCGGATGGCACTCAGACGTGTCTCGTGCTCTTCTTCCTGTCGCTGCCAGAGGCGCATAGCCTCGCGTATCACCTCACTGGTTGAGCCATAGGCCCCGGTTTCAACTTTCTCCTTGATGGTGCTAAGCATGTCCGGGGGCAATGTGATGCTGATTTTCTCTGCACTAGCCATGGCGGTGACTCCTGTAATGGCGCTCTGCCTGGTTGGTAGGATTTTATCCTACTACAGTTTATCGCCAAAAAGTGCATCACGATGAGCAGCCTCACCATCCTGTATCGTGAGTCAGACCCAGCACCTCAGATTCATCACTGGAACCGTCGAGAAGCATCTGAAGAGACGCTGAAAATCGAATACCTGGCTACGTATCAGGTGTTCTTTGCCACCGCTCGACCACCTGATTAAAAGTCAGATGCTCTTACGCTGAAGTGGGTTAGCTTGCCCTGAATTCTGTCTGATCCGCCTCATCGAGTAGCGCAACCAGCTCATCCCGGTGATCTTTTCCGTAAAGCATCACCACGAAGAGCGAGACCGGGACGTAAAACAGCGCGGTAACCACGAGTTTGCCGTAATCGCTCGGTGTCACGATGAAGAAGAAGGCTACGATGGGCGCATTGAAGGCGACCAGGATCAGCAACATGCGCCATCCGGCATGCAACCGTCGTGGTTGTGCTGATGCTGTGGTGTCAGATTCCGTTGTTTTGTTCATCGCACATCCCTTCTCTGAGACTTGGTGAAGTAGCGGACTCTCACTATAGCGTGGGATCACGGTGTTTTAGCAGGTTTGCTCATGTAGTGACTCCCTTACGTCAAAGAATTCAGCCGAAGGCCACAGGCGCAGGGAAGCGCCTGTGCGGTTGCTGAGGGCGTGCACGATAAATCCATGGAAGGATGCCCTACAGGATCAAAAGGGCCGTTGCGGCGGCTTACAGAGAAGCTGGGCGCGAGTTACGGAGGTAGGGTTAAGACAGAGCCGGACTCGCGCTATGACAAACGAAGTTTTTGAGGATTTGCTTGAGTCAGAGGATCCGGATGAGACTGATGACGGCACAGCGCGTGAGATTTACATTTATCGCGAAGCGATGCCTTTTAAGCGCGACAAGGACGTCGCGCTAAGGCCAGCCGAAGGCTGGGGCGGAGCCATGGAAGGCGGAGGGTAGGCGCTCACAAGGGACTTTAAAAGCAGTATCTTATCCACAGCCTCCAAACGTTAAATTTATATAGTTAAAGACGCGCGCGCGCGCGTTACGCTTTTTGAAGCTTAGTCCAGTACCGCCTTTGAGGACGATTCGGGTTAACGATAACCCGAATCGATGGGTTAACGATAACCCGAGTAATTTGACTCTCTCGGTCAACGATAACCCGTGTTAATCCACAGCACATATGCCTTCGTAAAGTAAGTAATCCCTGACAGTATCAAACACTTCTGGGTCAACGATAACCCGAGTTTGTGGTCAATGATAACCCGATGAATTACTATCTCCTTGGTTAATGATACCCCGAGTGCGAGACACTGGCCTTCCATGAAAAAACTGCTCCCTGACAGACACCCAAACAGAGATTTTTTTGTTGCCGATATTCTCGATGCTGTGCCGAAGGACGACTTGGGGAGCATGGAGCACCCTATGTTCTCTATCTCCAAAAATCGGGACACCGCTATCCGTACCTATGAACATAACGGGAATCGACTCGAGATCACTCCTTCGGGGAAAGGCATGGCGACGATTTGGGATAAGGACGTTCTCATCTATTGCATTAGCCAACTGATAGAAGGCATCAACCGAGGTAAAGAACCCAACCGTACGATTCGCTTGCGAGCTCACGATCTCCTCGTCGCAACGAATAGACACACTGGAGGAAGCGATTATGACAGCCTTCACCAAGCTTTCGAGCGGCTGCGAGGTACCACGATTACGACTGATATCAGGACCAACGGAGAGCGTATCCGTACAGGTTTCGGGATGATTGATGATTGGACGATCATTGAGAAATCGCCTGATGATGAACGTATGGTTGCAGTCGAGGTCACTCTGTCTCGTTGGACGTATCAGGCGGTGTTAGGGAAAGAGATCCTAAGCATCGATAAAGAGTATTTCCAGCTAAGAGGTGGGCTTGAAAGGCGTTTCTATGAACTCGCCAGAAAGCATTGTGGAAATCAATCTAAATGGGCAATCGGGATGGAGTTGTTGCACAAGAAGTCTGGTGCACGTTCACCATTGAAAGCCTTTCGCCATCTTGCTTTAAAAATCGTCGCTGCTGACCACCTTCCCCGCTACAACACCCGTTACGACAGCGCCAAGGACATGGTCACTTTTTACAATCGCCGTGGAAGCAAAGCTTCCCAGTCTCGTCTTAAAGATATCCGCAACGAGATGGGACAAGAGTCTCTTTTCTGAGTAAAGCACCAACCACATCTCGTCGAGAGTAAATACTCATATGAGTATTTACTCTCGACGTCAAGCAACCGATCGTGACCCGGTGCTCAATCGACGTTTATGCCCGCTCCAATTGAAGCGCTCTACAAATTAGCTAGATCTTCCCCTTCGGATTCTCGTCGCCCCTCTAGCTCGCTTGTCAGGAACCGAAAGCAAGAGCAGATCTCCCTACCTCAAGGGTCTTAAAATCCCTTGCACTGGGAAAAGTATGTTCGCCGCTATCTAATGCAGCTGACTGATGAGTAAAACCTCATTTATGTACTACACTCAAACGCTCAAATGAGTAAATGAGTTTTTCATCATGACTACCACACTTGCGGTCCTGAACCAGAAAGGCGGTGCCGGTAAGACTACGCTCTCAACAAACATTGCCTGTCAGCTGCAGCTGAATGATTACCGAGTTCTGCTTGTTGATTCCGATCCGCAGGGCAGCGCTCGAGACTGGCATGCCGCCTCCGACGGACAGCACCTTCCTGTTGTTGGGTTAGACAGAGCAACACTGGACCGGGATATCAAAGCTATCACCAAAGACTACGACTGGGTCGTTATTGATGGAGCCCCACAGCTGCGCGAAATGGCGGTAGCTGCAATCAAGGCGGCCGATGTCATCCTGATACCAGTCCAACCCAGTCCTTACGACATCTGGGCCTGTTCCGATCTCGTTGAACTGATCAAATCCCGTCAAGAGGTTACTGATGGACGTCCTAAGACCGCGTTTGTCATTTCACGGGTCATTCAGGGGACAAAGCTGAGTAAAGAGGTGAGGGAAGCCCTTGCCGAATATGGCCTACCTGTCTTCGAACATTTCACTTCACAACGTGTGATCTACCCCAACAGCGCGGCCTCCGGTTCGACACCGATGTTGATGGAGCCATCAGGGGAGGGCGCAAAAGAAGTCCAACGCATCACACGCGAACTCAACAACTTTATTACCGGAGGTATTACCCGTGGCACTCACAGCGAAGCGGCCCTCTAAGTCTCAGGATCCATCAAATCAGGTTTCAGAACTAGAACAACTCAAGGCCGCAGTCCAGGAACCTGAAGCGGAGCCCCTCAAACGACTCAACGTCAACATCCCACAATCCGTTTTCAACAGGTTCAAGGCGAAAGCAGCTCAGGAAGGGAAGACGATGAGCGACGTGGTACTCAAACACGTAAATGAGTATTTGAGTAAATGAAAAAATGAACTGATTCCAACAGTAATAAAGGGTGATCATTTACTCATATGAGTAAATGATCACCCTTTCGGGGGCCACTGCTGAGCAGCATGAAGTACACGCAACACCCGCACTTCAGCAGTTGTCTCCTGATAAATAAGGATATAGTTCGACCAGACAACCAGCTCCCGAGTCCCTTCGACTCTTCCAACACGACCTATCTTTGGATGCGAAATCAGAGCTTTCGACTTGGTTTCAATGTCATCTTTCACCCGCTGAGCGGCATCAGGGTTGTCGTCGGAAATATAATCCACTATCCCCAACAGATCTGCTCGTGCAAATGCTGACCAGACGAGCTCAACCACGCCGCCGCTTCTTATCAATCAGCATCTGAACTTCATCCATCATCTCCTGGTGGGGTAGGTCAGGCCTCTCGTCCAAGATGGCTTCTCTCACTTTCTCCCGGAACCAGACATCGTGTGCTTCCGACGTTGCCGTCAGACCCGCCGGTAGCCCACCTTCTTTGGTAATACGCGTCAGTAAAATACGCACAGCGTCCGAAAGCGTCAGTCCCATATCCGCCAATGTTTCAGTTGCTTGCGCTTTCAGCTCATCATCGACCCGGACGTGCAGCATAGAGGTACGCGCCATTGTTCTCTCTCCTATTGGCAGTGGCTGTTCCAGTTTGTCTCTCAATTGAGAGACATGTCAATCACCACCTCTAACGGCTAAGGATAAGGGCAGACTTAGCCCCAGGCATCCAATACCTCCGCGCGCGCTTCCTCGCCAACGAGATCCAGATAGATCGCCGTCGTCTCCAGATGCTTGTGCCCCATGAACCGCTGCACCAGGCGGGGATTGCGGGTCTTCTGCGCCATCCGCACCCCGAAGGCATGTCGCAGGCCCTTGGGCGTCGCGTGCGGGCCGGCAATGCCGGCGGCGGCCATGATGGCCCAGATATGTTTGGTGCCCTGGGTGCGTCCCCAGCCCCAGAGGGGCACATCCGCACCACGGCTCTTGGTTTTCTGCACCTTGCGCAGGCTGTGCACGAGATCGAGCGCATCGAGGAGTTCAGGCGGGCAGGGCACGGCCCGGTAGACGGTCTGGCCGCGCTGCTTGAGGGTGCGGAAGATCAGCTCCCCGGCGGAGAGGTCGACGCGATCGGCGGTGAGCTCGAGCGCCTCGGAGATCCGGCACCCCGAATAGGCGAGCGTCAGGGCGAAGGTGCGCACCTCACCGCGCTCATGTTCGGTTGCGGCACGAATGAAGCGGGCCTGCTCCTCAAGGGTCAGGTACTTGCGTTTTCCGGTGGAAGTGAACAGTTCGTATGACATCTGTTCACTCTAAACGGCAAAAAGCCGCCTGGGAAGCGGCTTTTCGGGGGCAGGGCAGGGGGAATCAGGCTCTCAGGGTGAACACTTTCCAAACAAAGTGTTCACTCACGTCCAATCAGGCAAGCCAGTTCACTTGCAGACAACGAACAGGCGATCCAAACGAAATGACTTCGGGTCATTTAAGCCTGAGACGGTGCACGAAATCCAGACACGCTCGTTACCGGTGCCCTCTGTCCCGGGCTCAGAGGCCGGAATTCTCTAACCTGCGGTGTCCTAGTAAATAGGATCGGCTCACTGGGACTTAATTCCTAAACCTAAGGACATTACGGCGCTTCACTTTTCGAACAACGACTTGAAGGTGGGAAAGTAATTTTGAAACACGTTAAGCCTTGGCCGGAAGTTGCATTGATGAGAGCTCCATGAGCCTCAACAATTGACTTAACAATTGCTAGACCCAACCCCCCCCCTTCGCTCTGCCGCTGCCGTGAAGGATCAACCCGGTAGAACCGGTCGAAAATTCTGAGCAATAGTTTTTCGGGAATTTCCGACCCTGTATTCTGCACACTGAGTAAAATTTGTCCTTCGCCGGACACATCTAGGCGCACCTTCACGCTTTCTCTCTCAGGAGAGTGACGTATTGCATTTGAAAGCAGGTTGGATATTGCACGCCGCATCATTCCACGATCACCCATCAATAGCAGCACCTGTCCTTCAAGCAATAGCTGAATATGCTTCTCCTCCGCCAGCACCTCAAAAAAATCAAACAACTCACGGACTTCCTTAATTATATCCAGTGGCTCCCAAACCGGTTTCATCAGTCCATGCTCGCTTTGTGCCAACCAAAGCATATCGTTGACCATCTTGCCCAGAAGTTCCAATTCCTCCAGGTTCGAAAAATGCAGTTCACGGTATTCATCTAGACTTCGGGGCTTACCTAGAACGACCTGAGTCTGAGTGAGAATATTGGTCAGAGGCGTGCGCAGTTCATGAGCAATGTCGGCGGAGAAATTGGACAAGCGAAGAAAACTGTTTTCCAACCCGCCAAGCATAGAATTAAATGAAGAAACGAGATTTTGAAGCTCTCTAGGTACAGTTTCAGAATCAAGTCGCATATGCATGCGGTCCGCTTGTATTTCACGCACAGTTTCGCTCAGCTTACGCAATGGCGCATGCCCCTGATGAATAGCAACCCAAGCTGCAAATAGCGTCGCTGTTCCAGCGAGTGCCATTATCAGCCATAAGCTACGATGAAAACCCTCAAGAAACTGAGTGTGGGACTCCATGTCAATGGCAGTGACGATGTAGTATTTCCGGTCACCTACCTGAGTTAGCTTGATGGTTCCCCGGTACGTTTTCTCATCTCTCTGCCAGAGGGATATGCGGCCTACTTGATCGCTGAACTCCGGAGACAGTGTATTGATACGCCCTCTTAGTTCACCTTCATCCGAACCATAAATCAGACGATTTTCTCCATCCCAAACCTGGAAATAACTGCCGTGATGTTCAGATAATACTTGAGGCAAAACTTCTTCCATGCGTGAATAATCGTCTTCGGCATTACGCAAAGCACGTCCCACAACTTTTGCAATGGTCGACAATTCAGCGGTGTCCTGTTCCTCGAAGTGACGTTCGACCGCGGTGCTCACTAGAGACCCTATCAGTAGAAGACTGAAACCAATGGTGAAGGCAACAAAGGCCATTACCCGGGTTGTCAGGGACACCGGTCGTTTGCTAATGCGACAACTCCGCATCACACTGGTCATCCACATCTAACCTGTACCCCAACCCCCTCACAGTGTGAATTAATTTGGACTCGAAACCGTCATCTATCTTGGCGCGTAAACGGCGGATAGCTACATCGATCACATTAGTATCGGATTCGAAGTTCATATCCCAAACTTGGGAAGCGATTAGCGAACGCGGTAACACCTCACCCTGTCGACGAAGCAGAAGTTCTAGAAGGCAAAACTCCTTGTGACTCAGGTTGATTTTGCGCCCTCCCCTCGTGACTCGGCGTCGCGGCAAATTCAGAACGAGATCGGCGGCTCGCAACTGGTCCGTCACTACCGGTAACGTACCGCGACGTAACAGGGTCCGAACGCGGGCCAATAACTCGGCGAAAACGAAGGGTTTGACTAGGTAATCATCCGCTCCCAGTTCAAGGCCCTTGACCCGATCATCGACGCTGTCGCGAGCGGTCAGGAAAAGTACTGGCGTTTGAAGCCCCGCGTCACGGATGGAATGTACAATACGCCAGCCGTCGACATCCGGCAGCATGACATCCAGCACCAACAGATCAAACGTTTCCGTCATCGCCAAATGATGACCGTCGAGGCCAGTGCGCGCCAATACGACTACAAATCCAGCTTCGGTAAGACCTTTCTCTAGATAGTTCCCAGTCTTTATCTCGTTTTCGACCACCAATAGCCGCATCGTAGTCCTACTCCGTCGATTCAGAATGCCTTAGGAAGCAGCTTAACGCTGGCTCCCCTACAGAAAGATGACGCCTAGGCTACAACGTTGTCATTTTCGAGTCATGCTGCTGTCAGGCACCACTTACTAATATCTGGCAAGGAAATCGACACCCCCCTCACAAAGAGCATTAAGAAATGACTTCATGGTTTCACCCATCCGGGCAATTCAGGCCGCTCAGTCGCCGTCAATTTGTGCAAGGTTTGGCAGCTGGTGGCGTACTGGCCGCTACGCCGTCTTGGTTGAAAGCTGCTGCAAAAAGCGTAACGACTCTTGGCTCAGCGCCCGTGCTCAGCGGCCGTGAAATTGATCTGGTCATCGCAGAGACGGCGGTCAACTTTACCGGTGTCTCCCGGATGGCCACGACCATCAATGGATCAATCCCAGCCCCAACGCTGCACTTACGCGAAGGTGACGAAGTCACAATACGCGTTACCAATCGCCTGCCCGTTGCGACTTCCATTCACTGGCACGGCATTCTTTTGCCCTACCAGATGGATGGTGTACCTGGCATCAGTTTCAAAGGCATTGCACCGGGAGAAACGTTCGTTTACCGCTTCAAGTTGCGCCAGAGCGGCACCTACTGGTACCACAGTCATTCAGGCTTTCAGGAAATGACGGGGATGTATGGGGCTCTGATCATCGAGCCTCGCTCTAGTGAAAGACATCCCACCGATCAGGATCACGTTGTGCTGCTCTCTGACTGGACTGACGAAGACCCCATGCATGCCTTCAGTAAACTGAAAATACAGAGCGATATCTACAACTTCAGGCAGCCTACGTTTTTTGATTTTACCCGTGATGCATCGAGCATGGGGCTGCGAGCCGCGCTGGAAAAGCGTCAGATGTGGAATCAGATGCGTATGAACCCCACTGACCTTGCCGATCTGTCTGCAGCGACTATGACGAATCTGATGAATGGCACGACACCCGCAGGCAATTGGACGGGCCTATTTAAACCGGGTGACCGGGTACGACTACGTTTTATCAATGCCGCCAGCAACAGTTTTTACGATGTGCGTATTCCCGGTTTGAAGCTAACGGTTGTTCAGGCGGACGGTCAGGACCTAGAGCCGGTAACAGTGGACGAATTCCGTTTTGGCCCAGGGGAAACTTACGATGTGTTGGTAGAACCTAAAGACGATGCTTATACCATCTTTGCGCAAAGCATGGATCGTAGCGGCTACGCCCAGGGCACACTGGCCACACGCCAAGGCTTATCAGCACCGGTACCAACGCTTGATCCAGTGGAGTGGCTAACCATGGCCGATATGATGGGTGCTATGAATCACCAGGGAATGAGCCACGAAGGCATGAACCACAAGGACATGGATCACAGTGCGATGGACATGGGTAGCATGGACATGGGTGGTATGGATCACTCTAAGATGCACGGCGGTATGGCGATGGATCACGGTCAGCACAGCGGCCACAAGATGCAGGGTATGAATCACGCCGCACAAAGCCCGCTCGCCAAGCCCTCGGCTACCGTGCGTCACGCTCGGACAGAGTATGGTCCATCCGTGGATATGCGCGTCGATATGCCCCGTACCAATCTGGATGATCCCGGTATTGGCCTACGTGACTTAAGCGAAAAAGGGCTGCGACCACAGGGCCATCGCGTATTAACTCTGGCAGATTTGAAATCCATCGATGGTGTGCTGGACGACTCTCGCATGCCGGTGAAGGAGCTCGAACTCCACCTCACTGGCAATATGGAGCGCTACAGCTGGTCATTTGACGGGCTCGAATTTGGCAAAAGTACACCGGTATCATTGCGCCATAATGAACGTGTCAGAATTATCCTGCAAAACGATACCATGATGACTCACCCTATGCATTTGCACGGTATGTGGAGCGAACTGGAAACCGATCAGGGCGAACTTCGCGTGCGTCGTCACACTATACCAGTGCAACCAGCCCAACGAATAAGTTACTTAACCACACCGCATGACCTGGGCCGCTGGGCCTGGCATTGCCACCTGTTGTTTCATATGGATGCGGGCATGTTCCGCGAGGTGGTGGTGTCATGAAGATAGTTATGAGAATGAAGACCATGAACTGGTTAGCTGCGGTGGTGCTATCTACCAGCAGCTTGCAGGCGAATGACGCCTTGGCACAGATGGATCATGGCGAGATGAAGGCGCAAGGAGGCAGCGCGCCAGCCGATGCCCGCGATCCACACGCCTACTCTGACGGCAACACGCTTACCGAAGGGCCTTACGCACAATCTGGGCCGCGACAACTAAAGCTGGCCGACGAACATAGCTTTTGGGCTGTGCTGGGCGACCGTTTCGAATACCAGGAAGACAGCGAAACCACGGTTTACGACCTCCAGGCTTGGTACGGCACCACCTACGATCGACTAGTCATCAAGGCGGAAGGTGATATTGCAGAAGACTCTCTGGAGGAAAGCTCCACTGATCTGCTCTGGGG
>NZXX01000005.1 GCA_002702065.1 Anaerolineaceae bacterium | reverse complement strand
GAGCGCGGATGGTACTGCACTGGAGACGGTGTGGGAGAGTACGCCACTGCCAACGTCCCTTTCTCTCTTTCTGGCGAGCGCTTCTTTTTCGTTTCCCCCTCCTTACACCTTCTCCCCATTCTCGAAGATGCCTTATTTTCTATAGCGCCCCATACGGTTACCCGTTAAACTTTGTGCATGAGTAAATCGCTTTTTGCACCCCAGCCAGACCAGCCAGAATGGATGATCGCGTATACCACGTATCATATTCATGAAGCTGAAATCGTTGCAGGCCGCCTGAAAGCCGACGGTATCGCCAACCTGATTCACCGTGTGCCGGGTGCCAGCGCAATGGGCATTCATGTTGGCGCGCTGGGCGAGATCAAGGTGCTGGTGCATCCGGCGGACTATGATCTGGCGCAGGCGATTCTGTTCCCCGATGAACCCGATACATTACCCGACGACGCAAACCGGATCATATTTGACGATGACGACACCGACGAATAACACACTGACTGCTGTGCCCGGTTTTCAGGTGGGGCATGTGACGAATCTGGAAGCGGCAACCGGTTGTACGGTGGTGCTGTGCCCGGAAGGTACGGTTGGCGGCGTCGACCAGCAGGGGGGCGCACCGGGAACCCGTGAAACGGACTTGCTGCGTCCCGGCCATCATGTCGAGGTCGTTAACGCGGTGATGCTGGCAGGTGGCAGCGCCTATGGTCTGGCAGCCGCCAGCGGTGCGATGCGCTACCTGGAAGAACGAGAACTGGGTTATCGCAGCGGTGCAGGCCATATTGTGCCGATTGTGCCCTCCGCCATTGTCTTTGACCTGACGATAGGTTCACCGGATATTCGCCCGGATGCGGACATGGGTTACGCGGCTTGCCTGGCTGCGAATAATGCGCCCGTCGAGCAGGGGACGGTGGGTGCTGGAACCGGCTGCCGGATTGGTGCGATGTATGGCAATGAGCGCGCCGTCAAAGGCGGTCTGGGGTCGTCTGCGATCTGGATCGATGATGAACTGGTGGTTGCGGCGCTGGTGGTCGTCAATGCGGTGGGGGATATTATCGGCGAAGATGGACAGATTATGGCAGGACTGCGGGCCGCACCGGGCAGCCGTGAATTTGTCGGTGTGCTCAACGAAATGCGCGGCGTCGCCCGCAAGCAGCCGTCCATTGGACGCGTGAATACCGTCATCAGTGTGGTGGCGACCAATGCGCAACTGAGCAAAGATCACACCAACAAGCTGGCGCAGATGGCAAGCAGTGGCATCGCACGCGCGATCAACCCGGCGCATACAATGTTTGATGGGGACACCCTGTTTGCGCTGGCCAGCGGGCAGATCCCGGCCAATGTTAATGCGGTAGGGGCCTATGCCGCGGAGGCTGTTTCAGCGGCAATTCGGCAGGCTGTACGGCAGGCGACCTCGCTGGGTGGGGTGCGCGCACTGGGTGATTTCGATTATTAAGTAATTTTCCGTCAAAAATTAACAATCCCTTAGTATAATTCTGATATTCTCCGCCTTAGTTGAAATACGAAAAACGGTTTGAAAGAGAACACATGGCTAAGGTCGTGATTGTTGAAGACGAGGCAACACTGGTTCGCAACCTCGCCGCTAAACTGCAAGATGATGGCTTCAAAGTGGTGACGGCGATGGATGGCGAAGATGGTCTCGACAAGATTCGCTCAGAACATCCTGATCTCATCATTCTGGATATCATGCTGCCCCGCCTGGATGGGTTGAGCATCTGCCGGATTGTGCGTCATGATACGGCGATGGCGCATATTCCCATCATCATGCTGACGGCACGCGGCACGGAAGTGGATAAGATTGTCGGGCTGGAAAGTGGCGCGGACGACTATATCGTCAAGCCGTTCAGCCTGGGCGAGTTTCTGGCGCGGGTGCGGGCGGTAATGCGTCGGGCGCCGGGGCGTCCGGTTTCGCAGGATGAACTGTCGTCCGAAGACCTGAAACTGAGTCTGACAGGCCGCCGGTTCTTCAAACAGGAATCCGAGATCAAGCTGAGTAACAAGGAATTTGACCTGCTGGCGGAGCTGATGCGCAACAAGGGCGCTGTGCTCTCACGCGACCTGATCCTGACAAAAGTCTGGGGCTATGACTATTTTGTCGACAAGCGCACGGTCGATGTCCATGTCCGCTGGCTGCGCGAGAAGATCGAAGATGACCCATCGAATCCCACCCGCATTGTGACGGTCCGAGGTGTAGGCTATCGATTTGAGGGTTAGGGTTTATAATAGACACACGTCTGGTAAGAGGATGCGTGTTGGCAAACCTGACTCTGAAATCACAGCAGTATGGCGCATTGATGGTCGTCGCGGCGGCTGTTTTATGGGGGACCACCGGTACGGCGCAGGCGCTGGCCCCTGATGGTGTGCATCCGGTTGGGTTGGGCACACTCCGTCTGGTGCTGGGTGGATTTGTCCTGCTGATGGTCGCGCTGCGACGCGGCGTTGACCTGCACGCGCACACCTGGCCCCGAAAACCCCTCCTGTTGGCAGCTCTGACAATTGCGACCTATCAACTGTGTTTTTTTGGCGGTGTGGCTCGTACAGGTGTCGCCATTGGGACCATTGTTGGCATCGGCAGTGCGCCGATCATGGCCGGGTTGCTCAGCTGGTGGCTGCTGAGTGAACGCCCCTCAGTGCGCTGGCTGGCGGCAACGGGGCTGGCCATTGTCGGGTGTGGGCTGCTGCTGGCGCCGGGCGGTGACACGCAGATTGATGGCCTCGGCATCCTGCTGGCATTGGGGGCCGGGCTGTCTTACGCGTTGTATACCCTCTTTACCAAACAACTGCTATCAGATTACGCGCCGGATGCCGTGATGGCGGTGCTGTTCTGCATGGGGGCAATTATCCTCGCGCCGCTGCTGCTGCTGACAGACCTGGGTTGGCTGGCCGAACCACGCGGCCTTCTGGTGGTCATTCACCTGGGGGTGGTGGCGACGGCGCTGGCCTATGTGCTGTTTGCCCGCGGCCTGAAAGGGGTGCTGGGGGCAACGGCGGTTACCCTGTCGCTGGCGGAGCCGCTGACGGCGGGGATATTGGGCGTTGTCGTGGTTGGCGAACAGCTCACATCGCTGGCTGTGGTAGGGATCGGCTTGTTATTTGCGGGGCTGGCCTTGCTGGCTTTACCGCTTCCTGCTGTTTTAAGATACAGGTTAAAATGATGAATCTTTTCAAATCTGATCAGGATAACGTCGAACTGCTTGAAAAACAGGTTGCGGCCTTAGAACAACAATTGTCATACACCAAGGCCCTGCTGTTGACGATGGCAAATGCCGCCTATGATGCGCTCATTGTGATGAATGAAGCCTGCGAAATTCTGGCGATCAATAACCGCGCTGAGGAGTTGTTCCAGCGGCAGCGGCCCATTGGTGATACGCTGATCGATGTCACCGGATCAGCTGAACTCGCCTCGATGGTCGACGATACGCTCACCAACCGGGAAGAGGTTTTCGAGGAGCAGATTCGGCTGGGCGAGCACGTGTTTCGCGTTCGCGCTCAGGTGATGGTGCGCGATAACAACACATTTATTTGCCTCGCTCTGGAAGACGTCACCGAACTGGTTCGGCTCAACCGGGCACGGCGCGACATGGTCGCCAATATTTCACATGAACTGCGCACGCCGATTGCCAATATTCGCCTGATTATTGATGAACTCTTCCTTGAAACCGAGCGGCCAAAGCGAAAGAAAAGCATCAGTTCGCTGCATGCTATCGGGCGCGAAACGGATGCGCTGCTGTGGATGGCCGAAGAACTGCTTGATCTGTCGATGATCGAATCGGGACAGGCCATTATGCGCATGATCGAAGTGCCCATGCGCGAAATCGTGGACGAAGCCATTGACCGCATGATTGACCAGAGCGATGTGAAAGAACTGGAACTGGTCAGCGATGTGCCCAAAGATGTCATCGCGCTGTGCGACAGCGACAAAATCCGCCGGGTGCTGCTCAATCTGATTCATAACGCCATCAAGTGGTCACCGCCGGGTGAGACAATCTCGGTGAACGCGCAAACCAGCGGTGACGAGGTGTTGGTCAGTGTGTTGGACAATGGCCCGGGTGTGCCGGATGAACAGACTCAGCGTATATTCGAACGCTTTTATCAGGTGGATTCTTCACGCTCGATCAGTGAGGGGACCGGGCTGGGGTTGGCGATCTGCAAGCACATTATTGAGGGGCACGGCGGGCAAATCTGGGCCGAGGGCAATTCGACACATGGTGGTGGACGCTTCTACTTTACGATCCCGGCTGGCGAAAATGGCACCAAATCCTGACTCCTACGTGATTCCTGCGAAAAGTTTGCTATACTAGACGGTAATTGAATAAACAAACCTTCGGGGCAGGGTGAAAATCCCGACCGGCGGTAAGGTGCAATTGCACCAAGCCCGCGACCCGTGTCACCAGTTTTTGACTGGTGCGTCATGGCGAATTCGTCATGCCGGTGGATCTGGTGAGAGGCCAGAGCCGACGGTTACAGTCCGGATGGGAGGAGGTGTGATATTGGCGACCCAACTGTGCGATGGCACTTTTGGGTAGTTAATATTGGCTGCGATTGAATTAATCGCGGCGTGGTGATCTGGCAATGGTCAGCATCACTGTTTTCGGCTATCCCTGCTCCGTTGAGATCCTAGTCAGCGGGGTTTTTTCATGCAGAAATCACTCGATCAGACATTCAACATATCCCTGACCGATCACGTACGGCAGACTAAAACGCTGCTGCGACGGTTTGCACCTGTGCTGGTGATTGGGTCCGTACTGGCGCTGTGGCAAGTGGTAACGATGCTGGCCATTTACCCCGCCTTCATCATCCCGCCGCCGCTGGTGGTTGCCGAGCGCTTTGTGGAAGTGCTGCTGGATGGGCGTTTATGGCTGCACACGCAGGTGACGCTGTCCGCCGTGGTTGCCGGTTTACTCATCGGCACGACGATTGGCGCGGTGCTGGGTTATCTGATTGCCAAGAACCCCTTTCTGGAACATTCGCTGGCCCCGCTGATCGTCGGCCTGCAATCCACCCCGATTGTGGCCTATGCGCCGCTGCTGGTGATCTGGTTTGGCAGTGGGCCGACCAGCAAAATCGTCACCAGCGCCCTCATCGTTTTCTTCCCCACATTGCTGAGTACCGTTGTTGGCCTGCGCAGCGTGCCCCAGCCTTTGCGTGACCTGATGCGGTCGCAGCGGGCGACTGGCTGGCAGACATTTACGCTGCTCGAAGTCCCGGCTGCGATGCCGGTGCTGATCAGCGGCCTGAAAATCAGCGCGACGCTGGCTGTCATCGGCGCGGTTGTGGGTGAATTTATCAGCGCGAACGCGGGCCTGGGCTTTTTGATTACGATTGCCCGCAATCAATACGATACCCCGCTGGTGCTTGTTTCGGTTATTACGCTGGCTGTGATTGCGCGTGTGCTGTATGGGCTGGTGTCGCTGCTGGAGCGACATGTCCTGGCGTGGCAGCTGCGCAGTCAGCGTTCATAATTTCGCTTGGATAAGGAGAGAAGATGAACACGTCGAACAAAATTGCCCTGCTGATTCTGGCGCTGCTGCTGGCGGTTATCCCTGGCACACACGCGCAGCAGCAAACCACAGATCAGACGTTTTTCCTGACGTTCGTGCCGAATGTCCAGTTTTCGCCGGTTTATGTGGCGCTGGAAAAAGGGTACTTTGCGGATGCGGGGGTGAATTTCTCGCTGGAGTATGGCGACGAGCCGGACGGTGTGGCGCGTATCGGGGCCAATCAACTCAAGTTTGGCGTCATCAGCGGTGAGCAGATCATCCTCGCCCGTGCGACAGGGATTCCGGTCGTCTTTGCTTATGAGTGGTTCCAGCGTTATCCGGTTGGCATCGTTGTGGCCGACGACAGCGGCATCGAGACGGTTGAAGACCTGACTGGACTCAAGGTTGGTATTCCGGGGCGTTTCGGGGCCAGCTACAGCGGCCTGACCGCGCTGCTGTCCAGCGCCGGTATGACCGAAGCCGATATTCAACTGGAGCCGATTGGCTACAACGCGCCAGAAGTTTTCTGCGTGGAAAGCAGCGGCCTGGATGGGGCGGTGGTTTATATCAACAACGAACCGCTTCAGATTCAGCGCCGCGCCGAAGCCGGTGAATGTGGCGACGTGACCGGGGTGCGGGTGATTTCGGTCGCATCGGCAGCCGATATGGTGTCGAACGGTGTCACCACCAACGAAGCGACTATTACCGATAATCCGGAGTTGGTGCAGGGGATTGTGTCCGCTTTTGATGCTGGCCTGCGCGACGCCATCAATAATCCAGCCGAAGCCTATTTGCTGAGTGCGGTCTACGTCGAGGGTTTGCTGACGGATGAACAGACAACCATCTTCGAAGCAGAAGCCGCGCAGCAGGCGGAATTTCTGGCGACCAACCCGGACCGCGCTGCCATTGCCGAGAGTCGTGTGGCGATGCGGGCGCGTTTGCTGGAACAGCTCGAGAGCGATGAACTGGTGCAGTTTGACGTGCTGTTAGACACGATTGAATTGTGGGATGCCGAACAATTGGGCGTCACCGATGCCGCTTCGTGGGACGTGACCCAGGAGGTGCTGCTGACCACCGGTTTTCTGGAAAATTCAATTGACCTGACGGGCGCGTACACCAATGCGTTTGTTGAGGACTGACGGTGCGTATCAGTGTTCGTAACCTGGCCGTTAGCTACCAGACGCCGGGGGGCGATGAACTCCCGGCTCTGGGTCCGCTGAGCTTAAGCGTTGAAACGGGCACGTTTGTTTCGGTCGTGGGGCCCAGCGGATGTGGCAAGAGCACGCTGATTCGCATTCTGGCAGGCTTGCAGCAGCCCACACGCGGCGAAGCGCGGCTGGACGATATGGTCATTCACGAACCGCCGCACAGCGTTGGCTTGATGTTTCAGGATGCCAACCTGATGCCCTGGCGTACCGTGCGGGACAATATCGCCCTGCCACTGGAACTGGCCGGGGTCGACAAGCAGCAGCGTTATGCGGCGGTTGAGGTGCTGCTGCCGGCTCTGGGCTTATCGGGCTTTGCGCTATCGTACCCCGGTGAGTTGTCTGGTGGGATGGCGCAGCGGACGGCTCTGGGTCGGGTGTTGATTCAGAAACCGGCGGTCCTGCTGCTGGATGAGCCCTTTGGCGCGCTGGACGCCATGACGCGTGAGCAGGTCAGCCTGGATATGCTGCGCATGTGGGCGAAGGAACGACAGACCGCTGTCATGGTGACGCATGACATCAACGAAGCCGTGTTACTGTCCGATCGGGTGCTGGTGATGACACCCAGACCGGGGCAAATTGCGGCAGATGTGCCGGTTCCGCTGCCACGGCCACGCCAGTTTGACATGATCTATACGGATAGTTTTGCCCAGACAACACATCAGGTGCGGGCCGCTATTGCGAAGCCGCGTGTGGATCAACCTGGGCCATCTTGATGCTCAGGCCGAAAGTGCTGCCCTGGCCGGAACTGCTGCGTACATAAACGTCCCCACCATTGGCGGTAGCAATGGATTTCACGATAGCCAGCCCCAGCCCTGTGCCGGGTACGCTGCGGGTGGTGGGGGCGCGATAGAATCGCTCGAACAGGCGGGTTTGTTCCTGTGTCGGGATGCCGGGGCCGTTATCTTCGACCTCGATGTGCAGCATGGTTTCGCTTTTGATGTAGGCGCGCAGGATAATGTGCCCGCCTTCGCCGGTGTATTTGGCGGCGTTATCCAGATAATTGAGGACAGCGCGGGAGATGAGCTGGCGGTCCAGATTGAGTGGGGGCAGGTCGTTCGCGACCTCAAGCGTGAGGGTCACCTGGTTGGCATCCAGAACAGGTTTGATCTGCCGCGCAACCTCACGCAGCAGCCCAATAATTTCAACTTCCTCTTTTTCGATACCATAACCGGCTTCAATCTGCTCCAGGCGCAGCACATCATCGATCAGCACCTGCAAGCGATCCACGCCATTTTGTGCCAGCCCCAGCACTTCGTTCACGGTGGGGTCGGGGTCGTCGATCATGCTTTCGAGCAGCTTGAGCGCGTTAATGGTGACACCGAGGGGACTGCGCATATCGTGGGCTGCCGCCGCGATAAACTGGGCGCGGGCCAGTTCCGCTTTTCGCCGGTGGGTGACATCCCGAAAGACGATGACCCAGCCATCCGTTTCGCCGTTGCGCTCGACCTGCTTTTCGACATAAACCGGGGAAACTGTAATCGAAAGGGTTTGCCCGCCTTCCAGCGTCACTTCGAAGGTTTCATAATCGCTGGAGCGAATTTCGAGCGCCCGCAGCAGCAGGTTGCATACCTTCGGGTCGATAGGGATTTCGCGCAGCGGGGTTTGCAGCACTTCGCCGCGCATGATGCCGAAGATCCTCTCCGCCTGCTCATTGATGTGGCGAATGCGACCTTTCTGATCGGTGGCGATGATGCCGTCCGTAGTCGAGTCCAGAATAGCGGTCAGGTTGTTTTCGCTTTCGAGCGTTGCTTCATGAAGCTGGGCATTGTTCAGCGCCACGCCCACCGTATCCGCAATGGCTTGCAGCACGCCGATGATGTCGGGGGCAAAGCTGTCCGGCTTGCTGCTCATGATGCTGAGGATGCCGATAATATTGCCACGGGCGTGCATGGGTGCCATGACAATTGATTTGAACTGCTCGTCCAGAAAACTGGGCACAGCCAGATCTTCGCTGCCATCGAGGTTGTTATCCAGAATGGCGGTGTTCTCGCGCACGATGCGCCCGGACATCCCCTTGCCGATGGGCACACGTATGGGGTGTTCTTCGAGGCTGCGGGTCCAGCCTTTTTGAGCACGGATGACGACTTCCTGCGTTTCCTCATCAATAAGGCTGATGCCGCCGGCTTCTGCCTGAACAATTTGCAGTACGACTTCCAGCGCCGTATTGAGGGTAACATCCAGGTCGAGCGACTGGCTGACGGTGGCCGCTACCGTATTGATCGCGCCGAGCTGGTCGACCCGGCGTTTAACTTCCTGCGTGAGTAGCTGGTTCTGTAAGGTCAAGCTTGATAAATCTGTCACGATTTCACTCGCAAAGACATTGGTAAAGTTATACCGTTTCCTAACCAATGATATAAACTTGTACCACTTAATGCAATCCTCATGGTAAACTGGCGCCGGTGCCGACCAAGAAAAGAGGTTTCCATGAGTCTTGATGTTCACGCTCTGCGCGCCCAATTTCCTGCCTTGAATCAGATCGTAGCGCACGGTGGCAAGCTGCCGGTGTTCTTTGATAATCCCGCCGGAACGCAGGTGCCCCAGCGGGTCATTGACGCGGTTGTTGACTATTACCAGCACATGAATGCAAATTCTGGCGGTATGTTCGCCACCAGCCACCGCAGCGACGCGATGGTCGAACGGGTGCGCCAGCAGATGGCTGATTTTCTGAATGCGCCTTCACCCGATGAAATTGTCTTCGGGCCGAACATGACGACGCTTAATTTCGCGCTCAGCCGGGCGCTGGGGCAAACGCTGAAACCCGATGATGAAATTGTGTTGACGCGGATGGACCATGACGCGAATGTGCAGCCGTGGCGACGCATTGCCGAGGATCATGGGTTGGTGGTGCGTTGGGCCGATCTCGTAGAGCCGGAATGTCGCCTGGATTTGGACAGCCTGGAAGCCGCTCTGACGGACAAAACGCGGATCGTCGCAACGGTCCACGCATCAAACGCGGTCGGTACGGTCAACCCGGTGCAGCAGATTGCGGACATGGCGCATGCAGCCGGGGCGGTGTATGTGGTGGATGCGGTGCAAAGCGCACCCCATGTCCCGATTGATGTGCAGGCCATCGGTTGTGATTTTCTGCTGTGTTCGGCGTACAAGTTTTACGGCCCACATATTGGCATCCTGTGGGGGCGGTACGATCTGCTGGCTGAACTGCCCGTCTACAAGGTGCGACCGGCCAAGGATAAACCGCCGCACCGGTGGGAAACCGGAACCGCCAGCTTTGAGACGATTGCCGGGGTCGGGGCCACGCTGGATTATATCGCCGCCATTGGCCGCGATTATGGCGCGGAATATCAACCGCGGTATGCTGGCTTCAACGGCAATGCGCTCGACCTCAAGACGGGTATGGCGGCGCTGGGCGCCTACGAGCGTGAACTGGCGACGCACCTGATCGAAATGTTGCAGTCAATTCCCGGTGTGCAGATTGCCGGAATCACCGACCCGGCGGCTTTTGCCGAACGGGTGCCGACGGTAGTGTTTGTGCGTGATGGCTTTACGGCGGATGCTATTGCCGAGTATCTGGCGAAAAACGATATTTACGTCTGGTCGGGCAATTACTACGCGGTCGAGATTATGGAACGACTCGGTCATGCTGACGATGGCATGGTGCGCGTAGGGTTGGCACATTACAACACCCATGCCGAGATTGAACGACTCGAAGCGGCCTTGCGACGGATGTAGGCAGGGCGTTGACAGTCAAAAGATCACGTTGATGATCGGCTCGGACTCATCAGGATGGTGGCTGTCGACCGGTGCTGTTGAACGGCTGAATCATTCAACGGGCAGCAGGATAAAGCCATCGGCGATGCTTGTACCATCCGGCTCATAGGCAGGCAACCGTTCGCCATTGTCGGCATTCACCCAGCCGATGCGAAGCTGCCAGTCAGCAGTCGAGGTTGCCGCAGGCAGCGGGAAGAACAGGTAATCCTGGGCTGTTTCGCCGTCTTGCCAGGGATAGCCGCCCTGGGGTACGCGGTCCTGCTGTTGAACGATCTGGCCCTGTGCGTCAACCAGATGGACAAACCAGCGGAAATTTGGTGGGGAAGGCGCTTCACTCTGCCAGACGAGGGCGGCGCGGATGCCATCATCGTCCCGCAGGATACCATAATCGGCCAACTCGATCGTGTCGAACAGCCACCCGCCCGGTTGATCCGCCGGGGCAGGCGGGTTCAAATCGAACAGCAGGGCACGGTTTTCCTCGAATAACGTTTCCTGCACAAACGATGCCTGCTGCCACAGGTCACGCTCTTGCCAGTTATCGGCGCTGGCAGGTGGATACCACGTGATAAACCACGCCAGTCCGGATTGCTGCATGGCATAATCCCACAGGCCGGTAGCTAATGGATCATCCGGCGGGGTGGGGGCATTGGTGGTGATGACGCGGGTGGCAGCTGGCAGGTCAATCAGATTTTCATCGTAGTCCGTGCTGGCCGCGATCAGTAAATCAGAGGGACGCAGATTCTGCTGAACGGCGCGCGTCATGGTCAGCTGCTTCTGCTGGCGGCCTGCGATGCCAATGGCGGCACCAAGTATGACGATGACAGCCAGAACCAAATGGGCCGTTTGCTTCGCATAGTGATATACAATAACAGCCGCTGCCGCGATGATAAGCACCAGCAAAGCATGAATGATGTCTGCCGATTGAAGGAGAATTGGCTGCAAGGGTTCGCCGGAAAATGCGATGCCAAACTGGGCCAGCACCGGGCTAAGATCTACCCGGTAGATAATTTCCGGGTCGAAGTCGATGAAGAAGCCATCGACGACGTTGGTGGCATAATTGACATACAGGTGGATGACGTGGGGAATAAAGCTGAATAACCCCGCCACAAGCTGGATCAGCAGGGAGAGTGTGCCCAGTATGGCAAAGGCAGCGGTCATCAGCCGGTTACGCGGGATGCGATCAATCACCGGCAGCAGCAGCAAAACCAGCAGCGGCGTCACCGGGATCAGGAAACGTGGCCCCCAGACGATGCCCCCATGCCAGCTCCACCAGCTAGCATACGCGGCGACCTGGGCAGCGGCGACGGCCAGCACAACAGCAGTCAGGCGGGCATGGCGCTGGCGCATCAGCAGTGTACCCGGCACCGCCAGCAGCATCACCGGGTTGAACCACACCATGCCACGATAGGGGCTGATGAGCAGGCCAAACACGCCGACGCCAAAATTTGTCGTAAACCCTTCACCTTCAGCAAAGTTGTAGCCGCTTTCGAACAGGCCGCCAAAACGGATGGCGTTATATGCCAGCAGCCCGCCGACTACCAGCAGAAACGGCCCGGCCATGCGGATAATTTGGGGTAGACGCCAGCGGCGCGGGTCAACACCAAAGGCATACAGGCCGATCAGTGGGGCCATCAGCGCATAGGTGAGGTTGATGCCCAGCAGCAGACCCAGCGATAAGCCCGACAGCAGCAGCGCAGTTGTACCGGGCTGCTGACGAAAGCGCCACGCCGCCATCACCGCCGCCAACAGCAGCAGCGCCGCCAGCGGTTCACCAAACAGGGTAATTGTGTACACCAGGGCGAAGGTCGCCAGGCCATAGGTCAGTGCGCCGATAAAGGCGGTTCGCGGGCGATAACCGAGCCAGCGGGCGAAGGTGTACAGCAGCATAGCGGTCATGCTGGTTACTAATGGATTGAGCAGCATGGCCGTCGCCCGAATCGGCAAATCGGGGATGATGTGCGCCAGACCCACCAGCGGCAGCAGCACCAGCGAGGGGACGACGCCTTTTTTGGCATAGAGCAGGCCATCCGCGCCGAAGGTCCCCATGCGCGCCAGCGGGGGCAGCAGGGCCTCGGCTGAACCCATGATGGCAATATCCGGCGTACCATGCTTGAGGAAGCTGGACGTCACCGTCAGCGTGGCTTTGCCATCAATGGTCGATGGAATGCCTGTATAGACCAGCAGGTAGATGGCGAACAACAAGCCGCCAAGCAGCAGGCACAGGCGTCGATCCTGCGCTGTCGCTGCGGGATTCGACAGAAAATACGGAGAAGGTGGTTGCATCGATTGGCTTTATCGGGGCGGTTAGCGGATGATCTCTTTGGAAACCGCAGCGGCGAGCTGTGAGCTGATGAGCTCGAGCATCAGTACGTTTTCCTGGCTGATGGCGTTGGCGGCTTGGCGGCAGGCGACCAGCACCCCATAGCGGTTGCCACTGACCATCACCGGCACACAGACGACGGCGCCCATTTGCCCGTGTTTGACCAGCACATGGGTGGGTTCGTCATCGGGGCCACCGATGCGGCTGTGCCCGCTCTGGGCAACGGAGGCGATAATATCGCTTGGGCTGGCCTGTTTGGGGGCCATTGATTGAACATTTGGCGGTCCGTCCTGCGCCTTGAGTGTTATGCGCAGCGGGGCCTGACTTTCCAGCCGGTAAAAGGCGACATAATCGTAATCCATATCCATGCAGGCGGTGACGGTCGCTTGCTGCTTGCCGTATTCGCCGGTTGCCTTACGCAGCTGCTTGGCAAAATCGCGGACAGCGGGCAGGCTGTCGGCGCGTAATGTTTCGAGCTGACGGTCAGACATCAGCCGGGTGATGCGTTTCTCAAGGTCGTTGTTGTCAAACGGTTCGGTGCTGATCTCGTCCGCCTGTCCGGGCAGACCAAAATCGGCTTCTTCATCGACCAGGATGATAAACAGGCGAGGGTAGGAGTGCCGCACATCGCCAATCAGGTCGAATACACCGCCCAAACGGTTGTCGATCACCAGAATGTCGGTATGCCGGTCATGATTTTCCAGGGTATCCAGCGCGTCGTTTTTGTCCGACACGATTTGCAGGCTGAAATCCTTGTTCGTCGATAGATTCTTGTGATACCGGCTGGCCTCGTCACGCGGAACGGCCACCAGGATATTAACACTGTTCGTCATGCAGACGGTCCTTCCTTGTTACACTATGCTCATTTTAGCATATCGTGTGGCGGATTACAGGCTTTCGGCTGCTGCCAACACCAGCAAGATGAGTTGCTTGAGTCCGATACTGACCGGCTCCGTTTCAACAAATTCATCCAGACGGTGTGCATTGCCGCCCCGTGTGATGCCGACAGTGACCGCGGGGCATCCATACGCCAGGGGGATATTTGCATCGGTGCTGCCAGTTTCCAGCACGCCGTCGACGCCCACCTGTGCCAGCGCGGACAACGCCGCCTGGACCAACGGATGGTGATCGGCAATGCGGCCCGCCGGGCGGTCACCGACGACCTCGATCTCATATTGAAGCTCGGCGGTGGTCAGGTCGCTGACGAAGGTCCGCACCTGCTGCTCGATCTGGGCCAGTGCTTCGGGTGCTTCGGAGCGCAGGTCCAGCCACATACTGGCTTTGGTGGCGATCACGTTGATTCCCTGTCCGCCATCGATCATGCCTACGTTAAAAGTGGTTCGCGGCGATTGGGATGGCGTTAGATTGAGAATATGACTGCCAAGTGACAGGATGCCATGCACCGCACTGGGCCGCCCGAAATGCAGCCAGCTGTGCCCGCCGGAAGTGGTGGCGGTGATATGTAACCGGCGCACCGCGATCCCGGCGTGATAGACATGGCCGAAGGCAAGCCCCTCCAGGTTGACGACCCCGCCGATACGATCTTTGAGGGTTTGATAGGCGCCTTTCATGCCGCCCAGGTCGCCCATGCCTTCTTCGCGGCTGGTCACAACAAACCAGATATCACGCTGCGGGGTAATCTGCTGTTGTGTGAGTGCGGCCAGCAGACCGAGCAGCCCCCCCAGACCAAAGCAGTTGTCGCCCAGGCCGGGGCCATAAATCAGACTGCCGTCCTGCCGCAGCGACAGATCGGTGTTAGCCGGGAAAACCGTGTCGGAGTGGGCAGAAACCATAATGGCGGGACGTGTCGAATCTGTACCCGGCAGCCGCCCATACACGTTATACAAATCATCTATTGCGACATCGTACAGGTGGTGTGCCTGAAACTCGCGCAGGATATACTGTGCCCGTTCCTTCTCGGCAAAGGTGGGCGCGGGTATCTGCTGGAGCCGCGTCGACTGCTCGATGGCATAGCGTGTGATGTCAGGCAGCCAGTGCCATGCGAGAGACTGGTCTAGCCGGGTGATCTGGTTGCGCATATTAGAATTCCACAGGTTTAACAAAGGTTAAAACAAATGAGATGACATTTGACCTTTTCTTAATCCGCAAGCTATAATCTGTGACCCCAGCTGAGCCGGGACACCAGGAGGTGCTAAGTGAGTACTGCCAGAGTTCTACTGATTGGGCGCAGCCAGGTGAAAGGTGCTTCCTTTCCGGCTTCGCTCAAGAAACGCTATGAACTCCTGATTGTTCCGAATGGTAAACAGGCCGAGACGCTGGCAGTCAAGCACAAACCTCATGTCATTGTACTGGATGCGGTATCGCTGCGCACACCGGGCGATCGCATCTGCCGCAATCTGCGCGAGTCGCTGCCTGACATCCCTGTTATCCACATTCATCCCGGTTCACCGTCGGAAGATAACCCGGCGGATGCGCTGCTGTTTCAACCGTTTACAGCCCGAAAGCTCCTGAACAGCATTGAACGGCTGATTACGCTGACTGACGATGAGATTATCACATGTGGGCCGTTTTCGCTCAATATTCCCCGCCGAACCCTCATCAGCCCGCAGCAGGAAAGTCAGCTCACCCCCAAAGTTGCGCTGCTGCTGGAGGCCTTTTTCCGTCAGCCGGGTGTGACACTGGACCGCAAAACACTGATGGAGAAGGTGTGGCAAACGGATTATATGGGCGATACCCGCACGCTCGACGTGCATATCCGCTGGATTCGTCAGGCAATCGAAGCCGAACCGGGCAAGCCGCGTTTTCTGCGCACGATACGCGGTATCGGCTACTGCCTCGACGTGCCGACTAACGGCAAGCACTAGAAACCACCACAATACAAAAAGCCGACTTTTCAGCCGGCTTGCATATCGTGTGGAAAAACGCCTTAGCTCTGCTGTGCCTGAAGTTCGTGAAGATGCTTCATCAGGCGCGATTTGCGCCGGGCGGCATTGCGCGGGTGAATGACCCCACGGCTGGCCGCTTGATCAAGGTCCTTCACCGCCAACCGGGTTGCGGCAATGGCTTCTTCGAGGCTGCCATCGGCGATGCTGGTGCGGGCCTTCTTCACGAGTGTGCGGGCACGGTTACGATAGGTACGGTTATGAAGGCGTCGCTTCTCGTTCTGGCGGATGCGTTTTAATGCAGATTTATGATTAGCCATCGATCATCATGCGGCGTTTGGGTTGTCTGACAACACAGGTGCCGCACGCTCCTTTCTATGAGTTTATTGGACTGGACATAGTTACGAATTTTATCATAGCCGATTCGGCATTGTCCAGCCTCAACCCCCGTTCGACAGGGTCAGGAAAACCAGCGCCACCGCCCCGATGTTAAGCACAAACAACAGCATCAAACTCAGGATTATCGCGGTTGGGTAGCGTTCGCGGGTTCCAGGCAGACGGCTGGCTTTAATCTCGGCAGGGATAAACCGGAAAAACTCGGACGGGTCTACCGAGACCAGATCGTTATCATCATAGTCATCATAAAGGTCTATGTCATCGAAATCATCATCAACGTCAAATGAGGATAACATGGGGTCTGCTGCTCTTGGCGCCGGTGATTGCAGCGGAATGCTGGTCGTCTCGCGGGGTGCGGGCCGCGCAACCGGGGGCGGAAATGATGCGGCCGCGGCAGGTGCTTCGTCGTCTTCGTCTTCGTCCTCATCGAAATCCAGGTCGGCAGTGAACGGGCTGGTGCTGAATGGGCCGGCGTCGGTGGTCAGGAATTCTTCATCGTCATCGACCTGGCTGAATATGTCTTTGTCCAACTCAAACGGTTCGCCGCCTGTGAAGGGGCCTTCATCAAACAGGTCGCTGTCATCAACGCCAAATGCCTCTCCCGCTTCATTTGTGCCGATGTTCAGCCCGGCGATCCAGTCGTTATACACTTCTGGCGCGGGTTCGGGGGCCGCGGGCACCGCACTTGCGCTGCTGGTTGCGATGCTATCCCATACGCCCGAATCAGGCAGTTCTTCATCAACCTCTGGTGCATCGACAAACGGGGACTGGGCTGTGGTTGGGGTTTGCTCGGTGAAACTGACGTTGGCGAACGGATCGTCATCCTCTTCGGGTTCTGCTGCAAACGCTGCCGACGGAACGGCGGGCGTCGATGGCATCACCGGAGGCGCGTTCAATTTCTCATTGAGGATAGTCAGACCCTGTTGGGCTTTGGCATTATCCGGGTTAATCGTGAGGACATTTTCAAGACACGTTATCTGATCTTCGGGGGTATCGACCACCGCGCTAAGCCACAACCACGCTTCTTCACTGCGCTCGTCCAGATCGACCGCTTGCAGCAGCAGGGTGCGCGCCTGATCTTTTTTCCCTTCCCGATAAACCGAGATCGCTTCGCGTATGAGCGAGTCTGCGTTGGTTGACATTCCAATCGTACTCCCGTGAGTCTTGCTGGTCATCCGGTGTGGATTCATCATATCATGTAATGCAGGAATACACGTAATTGGTTCGTATGGAGCAGGCAATTTTCTGCTATTTCGTTATAATTCGGATTTAATCTGGTAGAACCAGAAGCGTGAACACTGCAAGGAGGTGTGATGCCTGCCATTCTAGAAAATGATCGTTTCAAAATGGAAATTGACATCGCTGGTTATGAATTCGAGGGTGATTTCCTCGATGCTCAGGACGCCAACTGGCTGATTTTCCGAGTGGTGTTGCAGTCCGTTCATGGAGCGTGGCGGTGGCAGGTGGAAGACGCCGGTGCGCTGACATGGGAAGTAGCCGAATGCGTGCACTGGTTGCGCGCCCTTCAGGATAACGCCCCTGTGGACGACGATAGCTTTGGCTTTTCTGAGCCAGATGTCAGCTTTGATGCCATCCGCAACGATGACGGTGAGGTGGTGGGCCTGCGGGTGAACCTGATGGATGAGTTTCAGCCGCCGACCAAGGTGTTGGTCCCCCGCGAGAACAATCTTGTCAGCCTGCGCTTTCATACCCCTGCGCGCACCCTGTCAGCTCTCGCCGATCATCTGGAAGCCAATCTGCAACGGTATCCGGAACGGCAGCCGTGACAGGGCTTGAAGCCAAGTGTCGAGCTTGCTAGAGCCAGGTTCCGTGCCGCTCGATGGATAGCCGGGTGTGGCAGGCGGGTCCGATGATAGTTGTCGCCTGTCGCACAGGACCGCAACAATGGCCCTGTGAAATATCTGATCAATCTGCCAGTTTGTTGCCGTGCTGGCATGCCGCGTGATTGTTTCCCACGTTTCCGCAAAAGCAAATTGATTCGAAGTGCTGCTAAGGTGGTATGACAGCCACCAGGGCGCAGCGTAGGTTGTTACCCTGCGCCGTTGATGGCTGTGACCTGTGGCTACGTTTCGCATTTTGATGGACGCGCTGCGGGTTGTCCGGCATGCTGACCGGATCGGTCGCAGGCTGTCCCTAGTCGAACAAGCAAGAACCGCCTATGCAGGCGATTGCTGCCTAGCTGCTGCCTGCGATCAACACAGCGGCCATTTCATCAATCAACCAGTCGAGGGTCAGGGGGTCGTTAAACGCCCACCGGCCACTGACATAATAGACGTTGCCGTTTTGTACTGCGGGCAGACTTTGCCAGAGGGGGTTGTCAATCAGCGCCTCGGTCGCCGCCTGGGCGTCCTCATTATCTACCTGTACCAGAAAAATACGGTCGCCCACGTACTGCGGCAGCAGCTCGATAGACACCGCTTTCCACAGGGCACCGGGGTCATCCTTGAAAAGCTCGGTGACGGCAGCGGGCTGAGAGAAGCCAAACACATCGTACATGATCGGCCCCAGACGCGGGTGACCATAAATGTAAAGCTGATCATCCCCGTACATGATGAAGGCGGTTGCTGTTTCTCCTGGCTCGATCAGTGGGGCGACTTCTTCCCGCCGGGCGTCAGCTTTGGCTTCATACGCATCAATCCACGCCTGGGCGACTGCCGGCTGGCCTGTGATTTCGCCAAACAGGGTCAACCGTTCAAATGGGTCGCCACCGTAGGGGATAACCACCGTTGGCGCGATTTCCGCCAGCAGGTCAACCACACCGGCATCGGTAAAATCGGGTACGAAAATCAGATCGGGGTCCAGACCCAGCACCGTTTCGACGTTTGGCTCAACGCCAATATCGGTAACGCCTTCAAGCTGTTCTGATGGGACCACCAGCGAGGCATTATTAAAATTCGTCCCCACCATCGGCAGGTCCAGCGCGATCATATCCGATGCAAAAAAGTGGGCGACGATGCGCTGCGGGTTTTCTGGCACGCACACCTCGCCATGCATATCCGTTATGGGGCGGAACCCGGCTTCGCAGGCGGCTGCGGCTGCCGGGAATAATACGGCAGTGTCGGCGCTGCTGCCTGTCAGGTGGGTGAACAGGTCATCCAGCACCTTGTTTGCCAGCAGATACGTCTGGGCGCGCCACCAGTGCGGCCCCACGTAGTAAACATTGCCGGCTTGCACGGCGGACAGCGTATTCCAAACCGCGTTGGACTTGAACGCTTCCATCGCGGTGTTTTCGGTTTGCAGCGTTTCGGGGTCGGTGGTGGCATAGGTGAAGACAAAGATAGCGTCGGCATCCGCCAGATCAAAGCGTTCCTCGGACAGTGAAATCCAGCGTTGTTCGCCATAACGGTCGACCGCTGCTTCACCGCTGAGGTTTTGTGATTCAGGACGGGTCAGGCCTGCATCGGCGATGACGACACCGGGCGCGGTATCTACCAGCCACATATAGGCACCGTAAGAGCTGGTGCCGATCACCGAAATCGTCGGGTCTGTCGTCAATGCCGCCTGAAACTCTGCGATGCGGGCGTCGTAGCTGGCGATCATATCTGCGTAAAGGGCCTGTGTCCCAAGTACCTCGCTCCAGAATTCCATGCTTTCGCGCCAGCTGTATTCCAGCCCCGGTTTGGGCATCACGACGGGCGCGATTTCTCTGGCAGCATCCAGGTCGATGTCGCCGTCAACGGCCAGAATCAGGTCGGGCGCGGCCAGCAGGGCCACTTCCAGATTGGCGGGGTAGCCCGTATCGGCGACACCTTCGAGGGCCGGGGCGAGTTCGGGCAGGATTACCGGGATTTCTTCGTGCAGCCAGCCCGCCGTACCGACCAGTTCTTTGTCGGTCAGCAGCACGGTTTCGAGCGCAGAAATTTCCAGTGCGAGGATACGCTGCGGGTCTTCGGGAATGCACACCGGATCACCCGCCAGATATTCATGGTCGAACAGGCGGAACCCCGCTTCACAGGTGATAGTCTGAGTCACGGGAGATTCGACGGTTGCCTGCTCGACATCCAGCGCCTGTAACACAACATCGACCAGTCGCTCGGCTGAAAGCGGCCCACCGAACAACCACAGATCATCGTTGAGCCGGTAGGCGGCGCCGGACTGAACAAATGGCAGGCTGTTCCACAGGGGCGATTGCTCGTAAAACGGCGCGGAGTCCGGATCGGTGATAAAGAGGAAATTGGCCTCGGTGATCTCACCGAGTGTTTCAATACCTACGACTGTGAATCCATCCGGGTTGATTTCGGCATCCCATGCGTTTTCCAGGCCGATATGGGTCAGGATTTCGACAGGCATCGCGTTGTCGGTAAACAGCCGGAAGGTGAAGGCCTCGTCTTCGTACCAGGTTTGGGAAAGGACAAACCGGGTGTTGTCAAGGTCAGCCGCTTCGATGGCGGCGGTGGCTTCCGCGAAATGCTGGTTCATATCGGCCAGGATCTGTTCCGCCTCGGCTTCCCGGTTAAGGGCGTGCGCGATGCTGGTGAAGAAATCGCTCATGACCTCAAGGTTTTCGGAACCGGCGAAAGCCAATGTTGGGGCAATCGCATTCAGTTCGTCATAATTCTCGGTGACGCGAAAGCTGGCAGCGATAATCAGGTCCGGGTTGAGCGCCGTAATCGCTTCCAGATTGGGCTCGCGGCGGCTGCCAACGTCAACAGCATCTTCCGAAAGCTCAATCGGGATGTTGACGAGCGAATTGTAAAGTTCAATATCGGCCACGCCCACAGGCTGAACACCCAGCGTGACGACAGCTTCGGTCATGGAATTTTCCAGCGTGACCACGCGCTGCACATCGTTCGGCACACAGGTTGCGCCGCGTTCATGGGTGATCAGGTTGTAGCCATCTTCGCATTCTGTCGCATCCTGGGCGGTGAGTGAAGTCACACTCGCCAGCAGCAGGGTGAGCAGGGTCAAGAGCATAAACGTGCGGTGTTTCATGTATTCTTCCTCGCTGGTTAATCAGGTTTCTCACACAGAAAGTGCAGCCCACTGGTGAGGCGGACTGCACCGGTTCGTACCTAGTCAGATGTGTCTGTCAGGCTGGCTGTGACAATATCGACAAAGATTTCGATGTTATCCAGCTTGGTGTAGTAGCCGCGGGATTTGTTCACACCTGTGATGACGTAGACATTGCCCGCTTGCACCGCAGGCAAGGCTTGCCAGATCGGGCTCTCAATGTAATCGAGGTAACCCTCGCTGATGCCTTCGGCACCACTGTAGCCATTGGGGAATACAATGAGGTGCTGGGCCTCAATTTTCGGCAGCAGTTCCCCCGTGATTTCAAGAAACGGGATGACCTCATCGGTTTCTTCCAGGAAAAGGCGCACCATGCCCGGCCCTGGTATCAGTTCCAGTTCATAGTAGAGCCAGCCAATCGAATCTTCGGAGTAAATGTAACCATCATGGACATCCGTCGGGCTGTAGAGCCATGCCGAGGGGCCAAAGAAAAGCAGCTGGCTGACCGTCTCGTCGCCAAACACAGGGGCGATTTGCTCGCGCGCCTGGGCGACACGCTGGTTATAATCCGCGATCACCGCTTCGGCCTGTGCCTCCCGCCCAAACAGGGCAGCCACCTGCCGCGTTGAGTCCGCCCACAACAGGCCGGGCCAGATCGTGAACGGCACGGTGGGTGCCAGCGCACTCATCCGTTCATATTCGCTGGCATCGCCGCTTGTCCCTATCCAGCTTGCCCCGATAATCAGGTCTGGCTGGAGGGTCAGAATCTGTTCGTAATTGGGGCTTTCGACGACGGGTAACAGCGTCATATCCGGCGCAACTTCGGCGATGACCGGCGAAATCCCCTGACCTTCAGGCGATAGATAACCTACCGGGATGATGCCCAGCGAAATCAGGATTTCCGCTGTATTCATGTCGGTGACGATCCGCTGTGGATTGCGCGGGAAGGTGGTCTCACCATGCAGATGACGGACGGTGATGGTGTCAGCAGTTTCTTCAATAACCTCAAAATGCGTGATGTCCGCCGGGTTAAGCGACGGAAAGCCTGCCTGTACGACCGGTAACGCTGTTGTTGCTTCAGGTGTGGCGTCTACCGGCAGGGTTGGGGTGGTCCACTGGGCCGCCGGGCTGGGAATTGTCGGCTCGATGTCGGTCAGATAGGCGAATAGATCATCCAGAATGAGGTTGGCTGCCAGATATGTCTGGGCGCGGAACCAATGTGGCCCGACGATATGCACATTACCTTCGCGAACACCGTTCAGTGTTTGCCAGAGGGCATTGTTCTGGTGGAAATCTTCCAGACTCTGGATGTTCTGGGCGGCAACGTCGGGGTCTGTCGATGCCCACGTAAAAATGAAGATTTCGTCGCCATCAGCGAGGTCGAGTGCTTCGTTGGAAATGGCGACAAAGCCATAATCGGCACCGCCCTCCGCGTAACCCCCTTCTTCAAAAGTCTGATTTTGAGATGCTGGACGCCCCAGCCCCACATCTTGCAGGATAACGCCTTGAGCCGAGTCGATCAGCCAGATCATGGGATAGTCCGGGCTGGGCACAAAGGCGGATACTTCGATGTCGCCACGGTCTTCGCCGAGCGCGTCCTGAAGCTCTGCAACCCGTGCTTCATACGTTGCCATCATCTCGGCATAGGCATCTTCTTTCTGGAAGACCTGGCTCCAGAAAGCGGTTGAGGACTTCCAGTCGGTATGGTAGGCCGCGTCATAAACGACGAGTGGGGCGATTTCCTCCATACCTTCGTAGAACAGGGACGAATCCTTGAAGGCAATAATGAGGTCGGGGTTCAATTCGGTGACCAGCTCAAGGTTGGGCGGCCAGCCGAAAGTTGGGATATCTGCCAGTTTGTCCGCCAGCCCTGGTGTGATGGCGGAAATTTCGTCGGCAGCATAACCAAAGACACCGACAAGCGGAATGTCATTTAAAAGCACAAATTCCGTCGCAGGCATGTCGAGCGAGATGATCCGCTGTGGGTTTTCCGGCACGCAAACCGGGTCCGTTGCCAGCCGTTCATGGTCGAACAGCCAGAAACCATCCTCACAGGCAGGGGTGTCTTGTGCCGCAGCTGGCAGCAGCGTCAGCGAAAAGCACCCGATGAGCAGTGCAGCTATGGCGCTCACTTGAAAAACCGGACGTCGATGAGACACGTTGCATTCTCCTTCATAACGATGAAGCATTCGGGAGCAATGCTAACGGTATCGTCAGTGGGTTTCTACGCAGTGGATTAAATGCAGGATTTCACAAATACAGCGCTATGTTTCGGGGAGAAAAAGCGCGATTTAATGATGGCTGTTTGGCGAAACCAACCCGGTGTTAGGTGTGGTTGAACTGCCGTTAACTTGCGATGTCGTCCCGCACCTGAATCGTGATGGTCTGTGACGAACCGGAGGCGAAGTGCAGGACAAGGTCGAATTGGTCGCCCGGTTGCAGGTCGCGCTGCAAATCATTCAGCATAATGTGGTAACCGCCCGGCGCGATGTCGGCCCTGCCACCGGACGGAATGGCGATGGATTCAGCAGGTTCCATGCGCGAAATGCCATTTTCAATCTGTGTCTGATGGAGTTCAACGCTGGCTGCAATGGATGTGTCGGCACCTATAAGCTGCTCGTCCACGGCGGTTGGGTTGTCGATGGTGAGGTAGACGGCGTTGACCATACCCTGCTGCATGGGGCGTGCCCACGCATTTGTAATCTGTAGGGTGGCCGGTTGCACGATTGCGGCTGTGGTCGAGAGCAGCACGACCAATCCAACACCCAGCACGAATATGGCGGTGATCCGGCTGGTTGGGTTGGCGCTGGACCGAACGGCCAAGAAAGTGCTGACTACAATCAGCGCGATACTGGTGAGTAGCAACGCCAGCAGGCGGTCGGGCAGGGGGATGGCTGTATCGGGCACGGGCGATGCTGCCGGGGGCGGCGTGATGTCGGCTTCAAAATCGACCACCGTATCGAACTCACCGGGGCGCTGCACGGTCATGCGGATGCGCCAGCGACCGGGCAGACTCAGGTTGGCACCCGATGTCTGGTAGACCCCATCCCCCATAGCCTCCGGGCGAAGTTCACTCTGGCCGATGTTATTTTCCAGATGGTCGAAGCGCAGACGAATGAGGGAGGCATCCTCGATGGCCTGGCCGTCTGAGTCATAGGGGGTGACGACAAACGTATTTTCGCCCACATAGCCCGGTATGATTTCGAGATGGATCATCTGGTTGTTGGCGATTTCCATCGCAAAATAGGGTTGTGGTTGCGGCATTGCCGCGTCGGCATCGCGCCGGGCCTGTGTGCCACGTGCCGGGCTGCCGGATGTCATCACACCCACCGCCACCAGAATCGCCGCGACCAGTACCAGCTCTATGGCGACAAAACCACGCAACCGCCTGGCCCAGACCGTACTGCCTGCTTGTAACCGGCGGTGAGTCCACAGCAGATTGATGACCGCGATACCCAGCAGCGGCACCACCAAGATCAGCTTGACGAGCAGCGCCTGCCCATAATGGGTGTGCAGCAAAGCCTCGACGGAACCCACGTGCAGCCACGCAGCATATGCCCCGGTAATAATCAGCGCGGCGACAGCAATCCGCATCTGGTTGGAGAACAGCGCGACCAGCCGCCCGATATTCTGCGGTGCTTGCCGGGCGGCGCGCAGCGTAACCAGCAAAGCCACCAAACCGCCAGCCCAAAGCGCGGTCGCCAGCAGGTGCAGCCAATCCGCCAGGATCGCGGCATGTGTTTCCTGCGCGGCGCTGGCATGGCTGAACAGGCTTTGTGTCAGCGCGACGAGAGCACCTAGCAGCAGGGCGACCCACAGCGCTCGTGGTTGTCTGCGACTGGCCATCAGCGCGCCGGCCATCGCTAACCAGAGAACGGCGCGGACCAGCCACAGCCTGCCAAATGTGGTTGTCGTGATGAACGCGCCCAGTTGGGGATAGGTCAGCGAATCCACTATATTGATTCCAGCTGATATGCTGACCTGCATCAGCAGCATGAGCAGTGCTGTCAAACCGAGACTGACCCAGCCAACCCACATCAGGCGATTGAGGTGGATGCTGGCACGATGATGCGACATTTCGGCAGGGGCCCAGACGAACAGCCAGAAGCCGACGCTGCCCAGCGTAAGGCTGAGGGCGATCAGATTGGCCCAGCGGATGACCGCATTTTGTAACGGAATCGGCGCTTCATCAAGAGAACCACTATCGGCGGCGCTCACTGCTGTACCGACGCCAAAGGCAAAACTGCCTTCAGTCGGATGACCATCGGCTGCCGACACCACGCGCCAGGTGGCTGTGTAAATGCCATTCGCCAGTTGGCCGGGCTGAATAAACAGTTGGTGGCGGTCGGTTTCGTCGACCTGACTGGATGGGAGATCGACGCGCTGCCCAAGCGAATCGCGCAGATCGATGTGGCTGAACACTGGTTCCAGCGGTTCCGTAAACCACAGTCGGATTTCTTGTGGCGATTGTTCCAGGGTGCTGTTGGCCGGTGGAACCGAATCAATCAGGTTGGCGTGGGCGTACGCCACCGATGTCCGGATCATGAAGGCGAGCAGCAGGCCGATGAGGGGGTACAACCAGCGGTCATTGCGCATTGTTTAGCCATCCTGCCTGAGTGACACGTGATATTCGCTCAGGCAGGGTTCCTTGTGTGCGTTTGCTTATTCGGCGAGTGCAGCTTCCAATTCGGCGATGCGGCGTTCCAGTTCGGCAATGCGTGCTTCGAGGCTGCCCACTGCCGGGAACATCACGTCAGCGGCGGGTTCGACAGAACTGAACTGGCCATCGCTGGACGAAAATAGCTCGTCAACTTCTATATCGCCAATGGTTCCGGTCAGGTGGAAAGTGTAATCACCGGGCATGGTCGGCACCATTTCGGCAATATAATGCCCGGTTTCACCCCAGGCGGGGCGCAGGGTGATGGTCCTGGTTTCGCTGCCGAAGGTCACTTCCGCTTGCAGGTTGACCTCGATGTCTGCCGGAAAGGTGACTTCATGATCGGCGCCTTCTTCATGGTCATCACTCGCTTCGGCTTCCTCATGGCCGTGAACGCTGAGGTAAACTTCCGGGCCATTCATCATGCCTGCCAGCGCCGGTTCCGCACGCCAGCCAAAAGTCAGCTCATATTCCCCAACGGTACGTCCTTCATGGGCAGACACGACCGCCGTGAGCGTGAAAAGCATCACCCCGATGAGCAACCAACCAGCTTTTTTCATGAGCTTTGTCTCCTGTGAAAATACAAGTTGTGTTATGAATATCGCAGAATTTAGCAGATATTATCAGAGATTATCATTCTGGCAATACAGACCAATTTCCTATCTCACTGCGATTGGGGCTATCTGTGCGTGCGACCCCTGTTAAACCGTCGTTAGAAACAGGCAGCTACGGTTGACAAATTGACACTCCGGGATCATTATCAACGTCTGAGATGTCGATGTGTGGAGTGCCCCTTATGATCGTGGTGAGTAACCGAATTCCTGTTAACCCGGCTCATGCGGCTGCTTTTGAAGAACGTTTTGCGGACCGTGCCAGCCTTGTGGATGGTATGCCGGGGTTTGTGTCGTTTCAGCTGCTGCGCCCGACCAGCGAAGGCGACCCCTATGTGGTCATGACGTTCTGGGAAACGCAAGCCGATTTTGAGGCGTGGACACAATCGGAATCCTTCAAGGAAGGGCACGCGCGTTCCGGCTCGTTACCCCGCGAGGCATTCCTGGGCCATCCGCAGCTCGAAGTGCACGAAGTGATCCAGAGTACGACCAAGATTGAACGGCTGGCCAATCAAAAATGACGACGCAAAACCGAACTGAACGCTTTGTTTACCGCCTGCTCCTGCTGGACCCCCCGCAAAAGACGGAGCCTGAAAGCGGCGTGACTCGTGCTGAACGCGCCTTTGGATTTTCGCTGGTATTTTCGGGGGTGCGCTGTGTGCTGCAATATGCCATCCTGCCGTTTGTACTGCCCCTCATCGGTATCACCGCCGATGTCGCGGCGCCGCTGATGCTGGCGATCAATGTGGTGGCGATTGTGTCTATCATCTACAGCGTGCGCCGGTTCTGGCAGGTGGATTACAAATATAAATGGCAGTATTTGCCGGTGGCCGGGGTTGCCCTGGTGATCCTGGTGGCGTTCATCGCCCTCGATCTGCACAGCCTGATCGGTGCCTAGCCTGGCTGACACGTCTGTTGGTCGTCTGGTCGCTACAGGCAAATCCGCGTTATCGGGATAACTGGTTGAGTGGAACGAGTTGTTCCCCTTCATCCGTTTCGACAGACAAATAAAGCTGCGCATCGGGGCTTAGACGATCGAGAAAGAAGATGCCGTCGAGGTGGTCAATCTCATGATGGACCACCAGCGCATCGGCGCCGTCAACTCGTCTGGTGAAGGCTTTGCCCTGTTCATCCTGTGCCCGAAAACGCAGCCACGTCGGGCGCATCGAATCCCATGTGATGATACCCGGCATACTCAGGCACCCATCAAAACCCTTCGCCACCGGCCCGGTCTCCAAAATCACCGGGTTGATTAACGCAACCGGGGCCTGCATCTCACCCTCGTCCTGGCCAAAGCGAACCAGCACAACCCGTTGATGCACGCCAATTTGTGGCGCTGCCAGCCCCGCGCCGGGTTGCGATAGAAGCGTTTCGGTAAGGTCTTGCACCAGATTGCGAACCGTGTCGTTGACTTTTTTGACTTTACTCGACTTTTTTCGGAGTAATGCTTCGTCCTTTGGATATTGCAGAATTTTTCTGACCGCCATGAACCCTCCACTTGTTGCGCGAGCATGTACTGCCGCGCCTTCGATTTTGCCATCAATCATGGGTTCTGGGTAGGTAGGGGGCTAGGTGCCTGCTTCCAGCATGACTTTTAATGCCCGCAGATCGCGCTCGATGGCGTGCATATCTTCCGTAAATTCTTCGTCGGTTGTCTCTGGCAGCCGGTAGAGCGTGAAGACCAGTTCGCTGCCTTCGCCGTTGGGGAAGACGCGCATGGGGTTGTAGGCTTTGAAACCGGAGGGCAGGGTCACGTGGTGGTCCAGCACGCCAAACGGATTTTGATCCGCAAACTTGACTTTCACTTCACCCATTGGCGAATCCGCCACCCATTCGTCGTCGACCTTGCGGATTGAATCGCTGAGGCCGGACGCCCATCGGGGCAGATTTTCGGGGTTGGCTACGAATGCATAAACCTGATGTGCTGATGTATTGATTGAAACGCTGATATGTTTGGCCGGAAAAGTCATGTGCGCGCTCACTCGATTTCTAATGGAATTTGCTCCTATGTAAATATAGCTCATTTGTTCTGATTCGTCAATCGCATGAATGGAGCGTATTCATGGGTGGTTCTCGAGATTCAGGCTGGTATCGACACCATACCATGCTTATAATTTATTGTTGCTGTTCAGGTATCCAACCGCAATTTTCAGCACCTCAATGACCACACCGACTAATCAGCGATCAGCCTCTGGGCATGTCAGGAGTAAAGGAATGTCTGTTCGTGCGGGATGATCGATAATTTGTTGATCAGCTTTGTTACGGTATCCGTGCTTCAGCATTTTCTGGAAAATGACAACCGAGGGTAAACCCATGCAGTCGGCTCCAACAACCAACGTTATTCAGCAGATTCGCCAGCAGGCCAATCGCCGCCGCACCTTTGCTATTATCTCGCATCCGGATGCCGGTAAAACGACGCTGACGGAGAAACTGCTGCTGTATTCCGGCGCGGTTCATGAAGCGGGGTCCGTGCGGGCACGCAAGAACCGCCGTGCCACTGCGTCCGACTGGATGGCGATGGAGCAGCAGCGCGGTATTTCGATCACATCCACCGTGCTCCAGTTTGAGTATCAGGACCGTGTGTTTAACTTGCTGGACACACCGGGCCATCAGGACTTCAGTGAAGACACGTATCGCACGCTGATGGCGGTCGACAGCGCGGTGATGGTGCTCGACAGCGCCAAGGGTATCGAACCCCAGACGCGCAAGCTGTTTGAAGTCTGTCGCCAGCGCGATTTACCGATTCTGACCTTTATCAACAAACTCGATCATCCCGGTCGCGACCCCCTCGAACTGCTGGACGAGATTGAGCAGACGCTTTCTATCGCGGTGACGCCTATGAACTGGCCGATTGGCAGCGGGACGGATTTTCAGGGGGTGTACGATCTCCTGAACCACCGCGTCTTGCTGTTCGCACGCACTGTTGGTGGTCAGCAGCGCGCGCCGGTGCAGGTCAGCGACCTGTATGATCCGCTGCTGGAATCGACCATCGGGCAGCGGGCCTACCAGCAGCTGCGGGAAGATGCCGAATTGTTGACGGTGGCTGGTGCGCCGTTTGATGAAGCGGAATTTCTGAGTGGTGCGCTGACGCCCGTCTTCTTTGGCAGCGCGCTCAACAACTTTGGCGTTGAACCTTTCCTCGAAGCGTTGATTGATCTGGCGCCATCCCCACGCCCACGCGAGAGCAACAACGGTCTGATTGACCCGATCAACGAAACCTTCAGCGGCATCGTGTTCAAAATTCAGGCCAATATGGACCCGCAGCACCGCGACAGTATGGCGTTCCTGCGCGTGTGTTCCGGTCGATTCGAGAAAGATATGCAGGTGCATCACCCGCGTCTGGGGCGTCAGGTGCGCATGACGCGCCCGCACCGTTTGTTTGCGCGTGATCGGGAAACGGTCGATGAAGCATATCCCGGCGATGTAATCGGCCTGAGCAATCCGGGTATTTTCACCATTGGCGATACGGTCAGCGCCGGCGAATTGTTTGAGTACGCGCGCATCCCCAGTTTTCAGCCGGAATGTTTTGCGATCCTGCGCAACGTATCCATCGAGAAATACAAACAATTCAACAAGGGTCTGACTCAACTGCGGGAAGAGGGTGTGATTCAGGTGCTTCACGCGGCGGACCAATCTCGCCGTGAGCCGATTCTGGCAGGGGTGGGCGAGCTTCAGTTTGATGTGGTGGTGGCCCGGATGGCTGCCGAATACAACGTCGAGGTAGCGATTGAGCGGTTGCCCTATACGGATGCACGCTGGGTTACCGGCGATGAAGATGCCCTCGCCAAGATGTATATGCCGTTCCAGAGCTTGCGGGCGCGTGACCAGCATGACCGGACGGTCGCGCTGTTTGCCTCACCGTGGGACTTGAAATACTGCATCGAGAAAAACACGCAGCTCCAGTTTTATACCCTGAGCGAGATCGAAACCGGGGCGGTGGACGACCGTAATTGATGCAAATCTGGTTTGCGATCATATACTGGAATCAGAAAGACCGACATGGCCGTCGGTCTTTTTTGTGCCTGAATGTTCAGGCTGTTGAGTGCGGGGAGGACAGGATTCGAACCTGCGGTCCGGTATAACCCGGACAACCACTTAGCAGGCGGCCCCAATCAACCACTCTGGCACCTCCCCATATTTAGTGATGTGTTCAGCGGAGCGAGAGGGATTCGAACCCCCGGAGAGCATTCACCCTCAGTGGTTTTCAAGACCACCGCCTTAAACCACTCGGCCATCGCTCCAAACTGAATTGCTGAAGCGCATTCTAGCACAGGCCTATGAGATGGTCAATGTTAATCCTGGGCAGGGAGAGTATAATAAACAGAATTGGATTAATTGGGGTAAGTGACTAAACCGTATGGATTTTTCGGGCCTGTTTTTCCTCGGCACGCTGTTAACTTACACAGGCATTATCGTCTATGTGGCTAATCAGATCGACCTCATCAATCAACAGCCGGTGCCGGTGCGGGCAGGGGGTGGTCGGACACCGCCAGAAACCTCGTCGCCGCGCTGGCTGAGCAACCCCGTTGTGTTGCGCTGGCTGTTGTACGGGTTGATTGTGATGATGTTCGTCCTCGGTCTGACCGTGTTTCAACTGTCGATGCTGGGTGAAGCCGCGATGGAACTGGATGAAGCGCTGCCGGTCGTCAGCCCGGTGACGGGTATTCTCACTTTCGCGGCGGCGGCGGCGGTCAGCTTGCTCAGCTATCGACTGGTTGCGTCGGAAACGCTGCGCCAGCAGGTCGGGGCATTTTTGAATCGACTGGGGGGCAGTTTCAAACCGGAGTCGCAGGTGCATCTGGTGGCGCTGCTGCTGATGCTGGCGGTCGTCATCTGGACACTGGCGAATTTTATCATGTCCGGCGGTGTCGAAGGGCTGGCACAGGATATGACAGAAGATACGCTGAGCGCTGAGGATGTTATTTTTCAGGCTGTGCTCGAAATCGTCATTACCCTGCTGGGGGTGGGGTTGGCGATCCGGCGCGATATTCCGCAGACCTTACAGCGGCTTGGTTTGCAGGTGCCGACCGGACGCGAAGTGTTATGGGGTGTGGGCATTGGCGTTGTCCTGCTCATCTTCATGAACGTCTTTAGCCAGATATGGGGCACGCTGGTGCCGGTTGAGGTGATTGAAGAACAGACCTCAGCTGCCGAAGCACTGAACCTGGCCTTTGCGACCCTGCCGCTGGCATTTATTTTGTCGGTATCGGCGGCTGTTGGTGAAGAAATCTGGATTCGGGGTGGGTTGCAGCCGATATTTGGCCTCTGGGTCAGCAGCCTGTTTTTTGCGTCACTGCACATTCAGGTCGCATTCACACCGGCGATATTGATTCTGTTTGTCGTGTCGCTGGGCATGGGCTGGCTGCGGCACCGGTTTAGCACAATGGCGGCGATTGTGGCCCATTTTTGTTTTAACTTCATTCCGCTGGCTTTGCTGGCGCTCAGCATCGGGGCGGCGTAGCCGATGAAACGGATACTTCTACTGCTTGGCGGCTTATTGCTGCTGGTAGTTCCGGCAGCCGCGCAGGAAGAATTGCCCGCTGTTGAAGGCTACATATTTAAATGGGAAACGGAAAACATTTACCCGATGGGGGCGCGCTTTCGCCTGACACTCTCACGTCCGGTGGAAAGCCTGCGTGAGGTAACCTTCACGGCGGTGGTGAACGGGCAGGAAGTGGAGACGGTGACGATTGATCTGGACGAGCCGATCGCTGCCGGGCCGTTTTCGACGGAGTATGATTACGTGTGGGCATTCCCGGCTGATGCGGGAATCCAGCTTTTGAACGACGAGAGCGTGATTTTTGAGTGGCGTGCGGTCGATGATGCGGGCGAGACAGCCAGCGTGCGCGATGCGCTGATCGTTCGGGATGAGCGTGTGGCATGGCTTACTGATGATGACCCCCAGAATCGACTGGATCTCACGGTCGCAGCCAGCGGGCCATCACCGACAGCCATTCGTCAGAGTGTCCTGCTGCCCTATAACCTGATGTCCAGCAACAGACAGGTGTCACCACGATTTAATGTGCTGCTCTATAGCGCTGATCTCGATCCTTCCGGCTGTGAGATGATACAGGATGAAGAAACCGGCGCGGATGTACTGGCGGCGGTGAGTCCCGTCAGTGGGACATGGCTGCCGTGCCAGCCGGGACGCGCCTCGGCGTTGGTTGCTGCCAGCGGTTATGATCTGGTGCAGAGTGATGGCACACTGGTGAATGGGGCGCAGGCGGCGTTGGTGCGGCTGATGATTGAGCGTTTTTATGCATCCTTGTGGAACAGCAGCCGTATGCCCGCCTGGTTTGCCGAAGGGCTGACCCTGTTCTACCAACCATCTACTAAAGCGCCGCTGCTGCTGACGGTGCGGGATGCGGCCCGAGTCAACGGCCTGCAATCGTTGAGCGCTCTGGCAACGGCCCAGCCGGATGACAGATTATGGCAGGCACAGAGTTATGCGCTGGTGCTGTATATGGCGGATCAGCTGGGTGTGCGCGGTCTGTTTGACCTCGCCAATGCGCTGGAGGGCGCCGACTCTTTTGAAGCGGCCTACGAGACGGTGACCGGACAGGCGCTGGATGTGTGGCTGCCAAACCTGCGATTGTGGGTGTTTACCGAGCGCGCCGCCGATGCATTCAATTACACGCCGTATCAGGCCGAAACGCCGACGCCGACGCCATCCCCATCGCGGACGCCGGTGCCGCCCACAGCAACACCGACCCCGTCTGCGACGTCCACGCCGACCGTGACGCCCACGGTCACCGGGGTTATGTCGCTGACGCCGACCTCCACGCCGACGCTGACCCGCACCCCGACCCCGCGACCTGCCACCGTGACGCCGCGCCCGGCAGGCAGCTTGTTTACCCCGACTCCGCCACCCACACCCGGTCCGCTGGCGGTGCTGGAAAACCCGGTGAACCGGTTGGGGATTATCGCGATGTTGTTTATTGTGCTGGCGGTACTGGCACTGGTTTACTGGTTAATGAGCAGGCGACATGATTAATCTTTACGAACTGAGCAAGGATGAATTGACGCATTTGCTGGGCGAGTGGGGCGAACCCAAATTTCGCGCCCAGCAGATCTGGGACTGGCTGTATGAAAAGCGTGTGGGCGACTACGACGCGATGACGAACCTCCCGGCCAGACTGCGCGAACGGCTGAAAACGGAAACGCGGCTTGGCGTGCTGGAGCTGGCGACGGAACAGATCAGCCGTGATGGGACGATCAAGCGGTTATATCGGCTGCCGGATGGACAGTTCATCGAATCCGTATTGATGATTTATGATGATGACCGGCGTACAGCCTGCATCTCGACGCAGGCGGGTTGTGCGATGGGCTGCGTTTTCTGTGCCACCGGGCAGATGGGCTTTGCCCGCAACCTGACCGCTGCCGAGATTTTTGAACAGGCGATGGCATTTGCCCGCGAACTCGAAGCGGAAGGGGACCGCCTGAGTAATGTGGTGCTGATGGGCATGGGCGAGCCGTTCCATAATTACAAGCAGTCGCTGGCGGCGATTCGTCGGCTGATGAGCGACCTGGGTATTGGTGCGCGGCATATCACGGTCAGTACGGTCGGGCTGGTGCCGCACATCAAACGCTTTGCCGATGAAGGCTTGCAGGTCAAGCTGGCGATCAGTCTGCACGCGGCAACGGATGAAGAACGCGGCGCACTGCTGCCCGTGAACCGGCGCTGGCCGCTGAATGAACTGATGGCAGCCTGTCATGAATATGTCAACAAGACGCGGCGGCGCATTACGTTTGAGTGGGCGCTTATCAGCGGTGAAACCGACACGCCGGAGCAGGCGCACGCGCTCGGCAAGCTCCTGAAGGGCCTGTTGTGCCACGTCAATGCCATCCCGCTCAACCCGACTCCGGGCTATAGTGGCGGGCCATCGGACACAGCGGCGGCAGAGCAATTTATTGATATTCTGAGCCAGTATGGCGTGTCGGCAACGGTGCGCGTGCGGCGCGGCATTGATATTGACGCAGGTTGCGGTCAGCTCAAGGCGAGTGTGATTGCGCCCGGAGAGATAGCCAATGATCTATAACTATGGTGCGATTCTGCATATCAGCGAGGCCGGGCTGGAATATATCGACGAGTATGATGATGTGCGGTTCATCAACTTTGAGACCTGCGGCCAGAATGCCGGTTCCTATGTCCAAAGCCCGACAGCGCAGATGGTGGTGGCGCGCCGCGTCATTCAGGTCTATGCCGATGGTATGATCCTGCGCACGGTCGAGTTTTTCACCCGGCCAGAAACGGTCTTTGTGCTGGATTCCGACCAGGAATTCCGGCAGCTTCGGTTCCGCATCGAGGAAATGGGCTGGCGCATTTGCTGAGCAGCCTGATTTGGGTGGATGGCGCTGCTTCGTGTTACTATCTGCCTGTAAATTTTCGATCACAGGAGGATAGCTGATGCAGTATGTGAAGCTGGGTAAGACCGGGCTGAAAGTCTCTCGCATATGCCTGGGCATGATGTCTTATGGCGACCCGAACGATCTCAAATGGTCACTGCCGGAAGATGAGGCCCGCCCGATGGTACAGCATGCCGTCGACAGCGGAATCAATTTCTTCGATACTGCCGACGTCTATTCACACGGGGCCAGCGAGGTCATTACCGGCAAACTGCTGAAGGAAATGTTCAACAGCCGCGAAGAATATGTGGTGGCAACCAAGATCCGCAACCCGATGGGGGACAGCCCGAATCAGGTTGGGTTATCGCGCAAGCATATTATGGATGGCATCGACGCGTCGCTGAAGCGGCTGGAGCTGGACTATGTCGACCTGTACCAGATTCATCGCTGGGATGATGACACCCCAATTGAAGAAACCATGGAAGCGCTGCACGATGTGGTCAAGGCGGGTAAGGTGCGCTATATCGGTGCATCCAGCATGTGGACGTGGCAGTTCGCCAAAGCGCAGTATACGGCTGACCTGCACGGCTGGACCCGCTTCGTCTCGATGCAGAACCATTACAACCTGGCCTACCGCGAGGAAGAACGCGAGATGATTCCGTTCTGCATCGACCAGGGCGTCGGTTTGATTCCCTGGAGTCCGATGGCGCGTGGTTTCCTGGCGGGCAATCGGGTGCGTGGCGATCAGGGCAATACTTCGCGTTCCGAAGCGGATCGCAAGTCGCACTGGCTCTATGATTCCGACGCAGACTGGGAAACGCTGGACCGCTGTATCGAGGTTGGTAACCGGCTGGGCGTATCATCGGCGCAGGTGGCGCTGGCCTGGATGCTGCACCAACCCGGCATCGTCAGCCCCATTATCGGCGCGACCAAGATGCATCATCTTGAAGAAGCGCTGGCTGCGGTGGATGTTGCCCTGACGGAAGCGGACATCGAGTATCTGGAAGCGCCCTACGTACCAAAAGAGGTCAAGTGGTAGCGCGGGACAGGCGCACCAAACCATCAATTGCTATTTGGCGTGCAAATTTGTAAGATAACACCCTGTCTTTATTGTACCTGTAAGGAAAATGAATTGGCTGTTCGCATTGCCCCTTCTATCCTGGCTGCGGATTTTACCCGGTTGGGCGAGCAGGTCGCTGAGGCTGAGGCGAGCGGCGGCGATCTGATTCATATTGATGTGATGGACGGGCGCTTTGTCCCCAATATCACGATGGGGCCGCTGGTGGTCGAAGCGGCGCGGCGTAGTACGAGCCTTCCGCTGGATGTTCATCTGATGATCGTCGAGCCAGAGCGTTATATCGCTGACTTTGCGGATGCCGGGGCGGATCGGATCACGGTCCATATTGAGGCTTCTCCGAACTTACATCGTACGCTGCAAAGCATTCATGCTGCGGGCTGCGCTGCCGGGGTGGCGCTGAACCCGCATACCCCCGCGGCCAGCCTGAGCGAGATCATGCATATGGTGGATGTCATCCTGGTGATGACGGTGAATCCCGGGTTTGGTGGCCAGTCGTTTCTGGCGGAAATCCTGCCCAAAATCCGGCAGCTGCGGACCATGATTGTGGACAGCGGGCGACAGATCGACCTGGGTGTGGATGGTGGTATCGACACCACCACGGTCCAACAGGTGGTCGCTGCTGGTGCTGATGTGCTGGTGGCCGGGAGCAGCATCTTCAGCAAGCAGTTTTCAGTTCAGCATGGAATCCAGCAATTACAGGCAGCGCTCATAAAAGGGTAACGAATCGTGAGCGCTGTGTGTTTTATTCTTTAAGTATCTGTTCGTATTGGAATTCAGCAAATGATTGGCGTAATGTGTCCTCAAAATAAAGTATCTTTGAAACTAAAGGTTATGGTATGTCTGTAAATGTCGAACACCGCATCTGTGATGGTCATCGTCTGAAGTGGGTTGTGGCTGCTGGCCTGGCCTGGCTGGAACAAAATCATGCTCAAGTCGATCAGATGAATGTTTTCCCGGTGCCGGATGGCGACACAGGCAAAAACATGATGCTGACGATGCGGAGTGCCTATCAGGAAATCGCCGGGATGGATGAACCTGAAGTCGGCATCGTCGGCGACGCGGTGGCGCATGGTGCCCTCATGGGGGCACGGGGCAATTCCGGTGTGATCTTATCCCAACTGTGGCAGGGTTTTGCCGAATCGATTCGCGGTATGGATGTGTTCGACGCCCCGGTTTTTGTGGCCGCCTGCGAAGCGGCTGTGCGCAAAGCGTATGCCAGTGTGTCGACACCTGTCGAAGGGACGATTCTGACCGTCGCGCGGGAAGCTACCGAAGCCGTTGTGCGGTATGTGAACGAGGCCAGTGAGCATGACATGCAGAAACTGCTTGACGTAATGGTGCAGGCTGCCCAGGATTCGCTTCAGCGCACGCCGGACTTGCTGCCGGTGCTCAAAAAAGCGGGTGTGGTGGATTCAGGTGGGCAGGGTCTTGTCTTTATGCTCGAAGGCATTCAGCGTATGCTCAGCGGTGAAGCCGTACTCGACCCGGCGGCTGCCGGTGCCACGACGGATGCCAGCGACTGGCAGGAGGCACTGGTCCCGGAGGATGAAGAAGGCTACGGCTATGATGTCCAGTTTCTGATGCATGGCGAAAGCATGGATGTCGAGGCGGTGCGGGCCACTATCGAAGCGATGGGGTGGTCAACACTGGTCGTGGGAAACGAGCGCTTGATCAAAGTGCATGTGCATGTGCACGATCCCGGTCAGCCGCTCAGTTACGCGATTGGCGTTGGGGCGGCCATTGATGATGTAGTCGTCGAGAATATGCAGGACCAGTATCAGCACTATGTGGAAGAACGACTGGCCCGGCAGTATGACGATGCGGGTGCACGCACGTCCAATGAAGTGGCTGTAATCGCTGTCGCCAGTGGCGATGGCCTGCGCCAGATATTTGAGCAGGACCTGCAAGTTGCCCATATGATATCCGGCGGTCAGACCATGAACCCCAGCACGCAGGATTTTCTGGCGGCGATTGACGCGCTGGAAAACAGCAAAGTGGTGCTGCTGCCAAACAACAAGAATATCATCATGGCTGCCCAGCAGGCAGCTTCGCTGGCCCGTGATAAGGACGTACACGTGGTACCCAGTCGCACGCTGCCCCAGGGTATCAGCGCCATGCTTGCCTATACCAACGTGGCACATTCTGATAATATCGAAGAAGTCAGCGCCGCGATGCAGGCCGGCATGCAGAATATCACCAGCGGTGAAATCACCGTGGCAACACGTGATGTTGAGATGAATGGCCTTCAGGTTCAGGTCGGACAGTATATCGGCCTGCTGGATGGTGATCTGGTGGTGGCTGATAGCACATTGGCGACGGTTCTGCGTGACCTGCTGGAACAGGCGGTGACGGATGATAGCGAACTGATCACCCTGTATTATGGTGAGTCGCTGGATGAGCCGCAGGCGCGTGCTTTGGTGGATGCGTTGATGGACCAGTTTGAAGATCAGGACCTGGAGCTTGTACGGGGCGGCCAGCCTCTGTATCCGTTTATCATCAGTGTCGAATAAATGGTCAATATTCAGATTGTCACCGACAGCTCTGCGCACTTTACGACCGCCCATGTCGCCCACCAACCCGGCATTACCATTGTGCCCAACCGTATCACGATTGGGAGCAAGGTTTACCGGGAAGGTGTTGATCTGAGCGCCGACGAACTGATGCGGGTCAGCACCCAGGCAGCGATCGCACCAAAAATCGACTCGCCTACCGAAGCGGATTTTGTCGACGTCTACCGTCAGTTAATGAACGAGTGCGACGCCATCATCTCCATTCACCCATCTCGCAAGATTTACCCGAGCTGGGAGCGCGCCAATGCAGCCGCTTTTCAGATTGCGGGGGCCCGCCAAATCGTGGTCATCGACTCTCAGACGATTTCGGCGGCTCAGGCAATGCTGGTGCGCATTGCCCTGCGGGCAGCCCAGGAGATGGTGTCTCTGGATGATGCCGTGCGCCGGGTTCGTGGCGCGATTGAACGCATTTATTCGGTCTTTTATGTGGATTCGCTGACATCGGTGCTGCAAAACGATATTCTGAGCCAGTCGCACGTCTTTTTGGGGGCGATGTTAGGCGTCAAACCATTCCTGACCATCGAGGATGGATCGCTGAGACCGATTGAAAAAGTGCGTACCCGCCCGCAGGCGATTGAGCGACTGGTTGAATTTGTGGTTGAATTTACCGATATTGAAGAGGTTGTGATCCTTCAGAGCAAAAGTCAGCCTGGTGACCAGACACGTCAGTTACAGGATCGATTGGCCGCAGAGTTCCCCAACCGTCACTTTCCTTACGCACCCTATGGTTTTGCCTTGACTGCACTCATTGGAACTGAGGCGACCGGGGTCGCGCTGCTGGAGAGTGAGACGGAGTATTTAAACGATGACTTTTAAAAAAATTCGTTTTGTGACCGATAGCACCTGTGATATTCCGGAAGACGTCGCCCGCAAGTGGGAGATTACGGTGGTGCCGACCTACGTCAATATCGGGGACGGCAGCTACGCTGATGATGGCGTCGAACTGGACCGGGAAGATTATTTCAACCGCCTGCCCACCCTCAATCCATTCCCGACGACTGCTGCTCCGTCGCCCGGAGTAGCGCGTCAAAAAATTGATGAGGCTATGTCAGGCGCAGATCATGTGGTGATCGTGACCGCACCGGCTGGCTTGAGCGCCATCTACGAATCCATGCGGTTGGGCGCGGCACATTTGCCACCGGAACAAGTGACTCTGATTGATGGACGAACCGTCACCATGTGGCTGGGTTATCAGGTGTTGATTGGCGCAGAAGTCGCCGCAGAAACCGGTGATCTGGCGCAGGTGCTGGCAGCGGTTGAACAGGTGCGGGAGCACGGCTATTTTGCAGCGATGATCAACTCGCTGGATAACCTGCGCCGGAGTGGCCGGATTAACCTGGCAGCCGCAGGCATCGGTGCGCTGTTGCAGGTGAAACCGATTGTCACCATTAAAGATGAGGTCAAAGTATTATCCCGCGTGCGCACAGCCAGACGGGCGCGTGACGAGCTTGTTCACATGATGCGGGCGCATGGTCCGCTGGAACGAGTCTCACTGCTGCATGTGAACAATCCTGAAGGGATTGCGTGGCTGCGGGAACAGGTTGCCGATATTTTGCCGCAAGAGGTATTTGAGGTGAATGTGTCGCCCACGCTGGGCACGCATGTTGGCGCTCAATCTCTTGGTTATGCAATTGTTCAAAAAAACTGGAGGCTGTAAGTCGTGCCATCCGCCCTGGAAACACTGGTCAAAATTCTCAAGCTGGAGCGCGAGCAAGGTTGCAATAACACCGCTGTGATCGGCGGGCTTGCCAAATTCAGCGATAACTGGGTGCGTGATGCCCATGCGCAAGCGCGCAAACCGGAACATCATCTGCTGGTCGATGAGTTGCAGCAGTTGATGAAGGCTTATGCGGAAAATGAAAGCCGTACCGACCGCCTGAATCAGATCAGCTACATGCTGGACCGCATTATGGGGCGGGTCGCGCCGCCACCGGAGTTTCAGGCCCCGCCAGAAGAAGAATCGCCGCCGCAGGAGGATGTACAGCCGCCTCCACCGCCGAAGCAGGAGCGCCCCAAACCCGCGCCGCCAGAGCGTAAACCGGCCAAGCAGCAGACAACATCGCGCCGTAAAGGCAAGCCGGATTCTCGACCGGACAACCGGCAGAAGGTGGAAGAAAGTGCCGGCGACCTGGATTTCTCTGGCAGCGCCGCACCGCTCAAACTGGATATTCAGCCACCGCCCCGGCTGGCCCGGCCCCCACGCCGCCCGCGCCCGCAGATCGACGCGGAAGAAGCGATTGATGTGATGCGCGGCCTGAACCAACCGGTAACGGTGGTCAAAGGGGTAGGCGACCGAATGGCGGAATCCTTCAACCGCCTGGGTGTGAACCGTATCATTGATTTGTTGTACTTTCTGCCGCGCCGTTACGATGATTACACCAACCTGATCTCGATTGACAAGTTGCAGCCAAACGTGACGGTGACCGTGATCGGTACGGTGCGCAACTCAGAAGTCAAAATCGGCGCGAACCGGCGCAAGGATTTTCAGGTCGTGGTCGATGATGGCACTGGCCTGCTGGATGTCACCTTCTTTGGCCAGCATTACCTGTCGCGCTATTTCAAAGCGGGCGATCAGGTTGTGCTGAGCGGCCAGACATCCATTTTTCGCAACCGGATGCAGATGGCGAACCCGGAATGGGAACATCTGGACACGGATAATCTGCATACGGTCGGCATTGTGCCGGTGTATCCGCTGACGGAAGGCTTGAAAGCACGCGGCCTGCGTCGTCTGATGAAACGGGCCGTGTCTTACTGGGCAGAGCACATGCCGGATTATGTGCCCGAAGCCACGCTGGACCGCACGGAACTGGCGGAACTGGGCTGGGCATTGCGCAATGTGCATTTCCCAAAGGGGCAGGATCACCTGCACCATGCCACCCGGCGCATTGTTTTTGATGATCTGCTGTTGATGCAGCTCGCGATTCTGGCGAACCGACGCGAATGGCAGAGTGTCCCGGCTGATCCGCTGGAAGTGGCGGATGACTGGCTGCAAAGTTTCTTGCAGGCGGCGTTCCCCTATGAGATGACCGGCGCGCAGCAAAAGGCGATTGCGGATATTCGGCGCGACGCGGCCCTGGGTGTACCGATGAACCGTCTGTTGCAGGGTGACGTCGGGTCCGGCAAGACGGCGGTTGCGTCGGTGGCGCTGGCGCTGGCAGTGGCGAATGGCCGGCAGGCCGCGATTATGGCCCCGACCAGTATTCTGGCGGAGCAGCATTACCGCAATATCGGCAAGACAATGGAGAACCTTCCCGGTGACCGCAAGCCCGTGGTCGCGCTGCTGACCGGATCGCTCAGTGCGTCGGAACGTGAAGACGTGCGGGCGCGCATTGCAGATGGCTCGGTGGATGTGATTGTCGGCACCCATGCGCTGATTCAGGAAGGTGTCGAATTTAGCAATCTGGCGCTGGCGGTGATTGATGAGCAGCATCGTTTTGGGGTGGAACAGCGCGGCGCATTGCGCGGTAAAGGGCGCAACCCGCACCTGCTGGTGATGACTGCGACGCCGATCCCGCGAACGCTGGCACTGACTCTGCATGCCGACCTCGACCTGACCGTCATTGATGAACTGCCGCCGGGTCGCCAGCCGATTCAAACCCGCGTGGTCGAACCGGTCGCCCGTGAACGTATTTTCAGCTTCGTCAAATCGCAGCTTGATCAGGGGCGGCAGGCATTTGTTGTGCATCCGCTGGTCGAACAATCCGAGAAAATCGTGGCACGTTCGGCACTGGAAGCTTACGAAGAACTGTCGAAAGTGTTCTTCCGCTACAAGGTTGGCCTGCTGCACGGGCGCATGAAACCCGGCGAAAAAGATGACATGATGTCGGCATTCAGCCGGGGCGATTATGACGTGCTGGTCACAACATCGGTGGCCGAAGTGGGTGTGGATGTGCCCAACGCCAGCGTCATCGTGATCGAAGGCGCGAATCGCTTCGGGCTGGCGCAGTTGCACCAGTTTCGCGGGCGTGTCGGGCGTGGGCAGCATGTTTCGTACTGTCTGCTGATCCCGGATAACAACACGGCGGAATCCATCGAGCGGTTGCAGGCGATGGAGGACATCGTGGATGGCTTCCGGCTGGCGGAGATGGACTGGAAACTGCGTGGTTCTGGCGATTTGCTGGGGACGCAGCAGAGTGGGGGCATGCTGGGCAGCCAGTTTAAAGCCCTGAACCGGCTGAGCGAAGCCGTGACGCCGGAGATGGTTGACCTGGCCCTGCGCGAAGCACGCACGATATATGAAGAAGACCCGGCACTCAGCCAGAGCCAGCACCGGCTGCTGGCCGAACGGGTGCAGATGTTGCAGGATGATCGTAGTGATGTTAGTTAATCTGGCTTTGGCCGAACAATAAGACTTGGAGAAAATGGCATGGTTCGTATTGCCATATACCCGGCGTCGCTCGACCCCATTCATAATGGGCATATCGATGTGGCCCGGCGCGCTGCTCACTTTTTCGATGTCATTGTAGTGGGCGTCTATGATATGCCAAAAAAGCGCCTCTTGTTCAATGTGGATGAACGTGTTGAAATGGCAACAGAGGCGTTTAAGGACGATACAAATATCCGGGTTGCGCCATATACGGGTTTGACAGTAAACTATGCGCAAGAAGTAGGTGCAATGGCGATAATACGCGGTTTGCGCGTGTTTTCGGATTTTGAGTTAGAATTCAGGATGGGACTCGCCAATCGGAAGCTGGCACCGGAGATTGAAACCGTTGCCATTATGGCTGATGAGCGTCACATTCATATCAGTTCCAGCACGATTCGTGAAGTGGCGGAACTGGGGGGCGATGTAAGCAGCATGGTTCCACCATTTGTGGCCGACGCGCTGGTTGCCCGTTTTGCCGAGCTACATGCCAGTAAAAGCAGCCCGGGATATATGACCAGTATTCGGGACTAGGAGAGGGGAAAGGTTTCGCATGGATATTCAGCACCTTGTGGATCGCCTTGAAGACTTGATCGACGAAGGGCGACACATGCCATTCAGCAAGTATACGATGGTGGATGAGGAACGCGCCCTGGAAATTATCGACCAGATGCGTATTTCGATTCCGGAAGAGATTGAGAAATCATCGCGTATACTGGCGTCTCGTGACCGTATTATGGCACAGGCCAACGAAGAGGCAGCCCGGGTTGTGCAGATGGCCCGCAAGAAAAGCGATGATATGCTCGATCAGGAAGTGAGCGTGCAGGCGGCCCACAACCGCGCTGCCAACATCATCGAGCAGGCCCGGCAGGAAGCTGAAAATATCGTCGCGGATGCGGACAAGTATGTGCTGGAAGAGCTTTCTCGCCTGGAACAGCACCTGCTCAAGACCCTGATGGTCGTGCGCAATGGCATTGCCGAAGTCTCGAACAGCAGCGGGTCTGTCCCTGCACCCCAGGCGCAGCAGCCTGCTCAGCCACCGGCGGCACAACCACAACCCGCACCGGCACCCCGGAATGAAATGCAGTTCGCACCCCGCGAACAGGTCGAAGTTGGCAAAGAGAATCAATAACCCTTTCCATACTTTGTCTGATTAACTTTGGAGTATCTGCCTGACCAGCGATACTCTTTTTTTATTGGGTACTGGCCGTTTCGGAAATCGCCCATAACTGGTCACCATCCGTCCACAGGTGGATTGTGCCTGCCTCATCGGTTCTGAACAATGGAATGTCCCCCAGCAGTGCCAGCGTATCCGGGTCGGGGTCACCCTGCCGGTTGGCGCGGTCAGCTTGCACCAGTGCCACCTGCGGTTGAACGGCTTCCAGAAATGCCATATCCAGTGACCGGATGCCACCGTGCCGAGGCAGCTGCAAGACCGTTGCGGCGGGCCAATGACCGGCATTCAGCAGCGTCTGCTGTCCCGCCGGGCTGAGATCGCCGGTGAGCAGGATAGACACGTCACCGTAGCTGAGGCGCAGGACCAGGCTGACTTCATCCAGGCTGTTATCCAGCGTTGGCGGCGATGCCGGGTGCAGTACCTCCAGCACGACGCCATCATCCAGCTCAAGCCGGTAGCCCGCTGTGACGTTGACAACCGTATGCGCCGCCAGCTGCTCTTGCAGGGCCGTGTATGCCGGGCCGAGATTTGGCTGGCCATTGGTGAGGACGACCCCCACGTCATAGCGGTTGAGTACAGCCGGCAGCGCGGCATATTCGTTTTCGTCAGGCTGTGTCAGGACCAGCACTTCGATTTCGCGGTCGTTGAAGGGCAGGCGATCACCAAGCGCGGTCAGCAGCCGCGAGGGGAATCGTCCGCCATCCACCAGCATGTGCGCGCCGCCCGGCGTCTGCACCAGAATGGCATTGCTGTGGCCGACATCCAGCAGCCACACGTGCAGGTTGGCGTCCGGCCTGCTCAGAAACACCGCGCCGATGAGCACGGCGGTGGCAAATCCGCCAAAAACTGCTGCACTGGCGATGGCCCGCTGCCGGAGTATGCGACTCAGACGGAGTGCCCAGGCCGGTTGAGTGGCTTGCATAAGCGCGGCTCCTATCAACAGGAAAAAGAACAGCGTGATTAAATGTGGGTCGACGTAGAATTCGACATCGGCAAACGGCAGTCGTGCCAGCCAGCGCACCACACCGGTGGTCCACGACAGCAGTATCAGGTTGTACCAGTAGAGGATCTGGCCGAGTGCCGGCAGGACAAATGCCACCAGGGTTGCGCTGATTCCCAAAAACAGGATAGCCGCCTGCACCGGGACGATCAGCAGGTTGGTGAGGATGACCACCAGCGACAGCCGGTTGAAGTACAGCACGATCAGCGGCAGGGTGGTGATCTGGACGGCCAGCGTGACAATGACCGGTTCGGCGAGGAACTTGCTGAGTGACCGGGCCAGCGAAACCGGCAGCAGCCAGTTGAGGGTACGATCAAAAGAACGGGTCAGCGGGTCTGCAAAGAGGGCGAGTCCCAGAGTCGCAAAAAAGCTCAGCTGAAAACTGACATCCCACAGCACGGCGGGGTTGATGAGTGCCAACAGAATGGCGACGAACGCCAGCGAAGCCGGGACATAGGCTTTGCGCCGGATGGCAGTGCCGATAATCAGCAGGCTGCTCATCAGGGCGGCGCGGACGACAGCGGCACCGGCCCCTACAAAGAGTGTATACACGCCGATAGCGAGAATACCGATCACGGCGGCGGGCACACCTGTCAGCCGCACACGCTTGAGCGTCCCCATAATTGCGCCGCTGAGGATGACCATGTTAAAGCCGCTGATAGCGATGACGTGCGCGGCCCCGACCCGGCTGAAGGCGTCAGCGACTTGTGGCGCGATGCCATTTTCGTCGCCCAGCAGAACGCCCGTTAATAAACTGGCCTGTGGTTCCGGCAGGTGATTGGCGATATGCTGCGCGGCCTGTGCCTTGAAGTTGAGCAGCAGATCCGGTGCTGCCGGTTCGAGCACTTCTAGCGCGGTTTGCTGCATGATGCTGAATATGCCGGTGCGCGCGAGATAGTCCGCATAGGAAAATGTGTCAAATTCTGCCGGTGTGATCAGGCGACCTGTGATGGCAACGCGGTCCCCGTAATGAACGGGCGTAGGATCGGTCACGCGGGCCAGTACAAGGCCGCTGGTTTGAAAGGTTTGCCCGGTGCGGGTGAGCGTCTCGGCGTTGATGCGGACCAGTGTCTGCGTGTCCTGTCGTTCTGGTTCGGCGGCAACGATGCCTTCGATGGTCAGCCCGCCCGTGTTGTTGAACCGGGCGACTTCGCTGGTTGTGGGCACAGCCGACATGCGCCATCCCCCCAGTGCAAACGCCACCAGGGCGATCATCGACCAGCGCAGCCGTTGATCGGGCCAGCTCAACCACGCAGCAGCAATGCTGAGGCTGATCAGGATCAACCAGATCGCCGCGATGACCGGGGAACCGCTGGCATTGTTGGCGGCCAGAACGACTCCGGCGACCAAACCGAGCGCGATGTAGACAAGCCTCATGCCGCTGAAAACCCTGCTGGATGCGCAAGTCTTTATGATACCGCGCTTGTCCGGCGAACGATAACCCCATGCGCTATAATCGACTCATGCTGCGTTTTTATGTAAAAAGGTATTGGTCGGCATGAGTTCACCCAATGTAATCGTTTTTCTGACGGATCAGCAGCGGTGGGATACCACTGGTGTTCATGGCAACCCCCTCGACCTGACTCCCAATTTTGACCGGATGGCGCGTCATGGTACCCATGTGGATCAGGCATTTACCTGTCAGCCAGTCTGTGGCCCGGCGCGGTCCTGCCTCCAAACGGGGATGTATGCAACCGAAACCGGGTGCTATCGCAATGGCATTGCGCTGCCGCAGGATGCCCGCACGCTGGCGCATTACTTCCGTGACGGTGGCTATACAACCGGCTATATTGGCAAATGGCATCTGGCTGAGGGGACAAAAGGGCCCGTGTCCGAAGATCAGCGTGGGGGCTACGAATACTGGCTGGCCTCCAACACGCTGGAGTTCACGTCGGATGCCTATGATACGGTCATGTACGACAACGATAATCAGGCGGTCAAACTGCCGGGCTACCGGGTGGACGCGGTGACGGATGCGGTCATTCGTTATGTGCATCAACCCCGCGAGCAGCCATTTTATCTGTTTGTTTCGTACATCGAACCGCATCATCAGAATCATCGCGATGATTACCCCGCGCCGGATGGATATGAAGAACGCTACCGCGAACGCTGGACTCCACCGGACCTGGCGGCGCTCGGTGGTTCAACGCACCAGCATCTGGCCGGTTATTACGGCATGGTCAAACGGCTGGATGAAGCGCTGGGGCGGCTGCTGGATGCGCTCAAGAGTCTGAATATGCTGGATGATACAATCGTGCTCTTCACGTCGGATCATGGCAATCACTTCAAAACACGCAATGGCGAATACAAGCGGTCGTGCCATGAGGCATCTATCCGCATACCGATGGCGGTGATGGGGCCGGGCTTCAACGGTGGAGGCCGCCTGAGCCAGCTGGTCAGCCTGATGGACGTGCCGCCGACTCTGCTGCACAGCGCCGGGCTGCCGGTGCCAGAAGTCATGCAGGGACACTCGTTCCTGCCATTGGCGCAGAAACAGGCGACAGACTGGCCCGAAGAGATGTTCACCCAGATCAGCGAAGCAGAGGTTGGACGGGCGGTACGGACCCAGCGCTGGAAATATGCAGTCACCGCGCCGGACAAGGATGGCTGGTCAGATGCGGGGTCTGACCAATATACGGAGGCGTATCTGTATGACCTGCTGTCCGACCCGTATGAACTGAAAAACCTGATCGAATATGACTCGCACAATGAGGTCAAACAGGTGATGCGCGAACGCTTGATTCGGCGTATGGTGGCGGCAGGTGAAGCAGCGCCGGAAATTGTGCTGGCCGAGACCATACCGGGTGGACAGCGACATGTCTCGGCTCAGGAGGCTTTGACCTAGCGTTGTAACAAAAGCCAGAACAGGAAGAAGTAGACAGCCCCGATGATCGATGCAAAGATGGCGGGTGGTCTGGATTTGGTATCGCGCGTCATACCGGCGACGAGGGCAGGAAACAGGAACATACCCGCGTGGATCACCAGTGTTCCGAATTCGCGCGGGTCAAAAATGACCAGCTTGTCGATGACGCACAGCAGCAGCCCGGAGGCGGAGATGATGGTGGTCATGAGGGCTTTGTCACCTTGCAGCAGCATGGTGATGAACGTCAAAATGAAGATCAGGTAGATGAAGATGTTCCAGATGAGGCCGTTACCAGCGTTTGGCCCCAGCAGGCGAATAATTTCCTGAAAGTCAATCTCTTGCATGGTTGCGGGCGTCCTTTGTGCTAACGCGATATGATTGCCTGATTACAAGCATAACATGATTTGTGATGCCGGAAATAAATGGATTTAGCAGCAGCATGGAGCAACTAAGAGCAGTATCCAGAGGCGTCAATCGTTGGTGGGAACATCGCGACCCGGCGACCCGGCTGGCGGTTCAATATATACAGCGGGCGATTGCCAACTTTATGGGTTATGGGTCGCGCCGGGCAGCAGCGCTGGCGTATTACACCGTGTTTTCGATCTTCCCGCTGACGCTCATTCTGGCCATCGGCGTCAGCCGGCTGCTGGGCAGCGCCAATGCACAGGTGCAAATCTCGCGCGCACTGTCGCTGTTCTTGCCCGAAGGCAGCCAGGTTTCGGGGTTGATCCTGGAGAATATCCGGCAGGCGATGGATCAGAATACGTCTTTTGGGGTGATCGCGCTGGCCGGTCTGGTATGGGCGGGTTTGGGCTTGTTCACCAACCTGACCACGTCGCTGGATCAGATTTTTGATGTGCCGGAGAGTCGCAGCCTGTGGCGGCAGCGGCTGGTGGCACTGGCGATGATCTTCATTCTGGTCATGCTGGTGCTGGCTTCGTTTCTGACATCAGGCATCATCGGGCTGCTATCCATCTTCTTCCTGAATCGCCCCAGCACATGGCTTGCTATCGCGTCGGTGTTTTTGCCCCTCAGCCTGAACACGGTGATTTTTGTATTGCTGTTCCGGTTTGTGCCAGCGCGTACGGTGTCGTGGGATGCGATCTGGCCGGCGGCGCTGGTGGGGGCGATTGGGTTTGAACTGGCGAAGCGGGCGTTTAGCTGGTACCTGTCGAATCTCGCCAACTATCAGGTGGTGTATGGCAGCATTGCGACGGTCATTGTGCTGCTATTCTGGGCCTATCTGCTGGCGTCGATTCTGCTGTTCAGTGCCGAGTTATGCGCCCAGTTGAATATCTGGTCGAGCCTGCGAACCCGTCAACTGGTTTACGGCGAACTGGAACGATCAGCCCCACCGCAACTCACAGATTGATCGATGGGGCTGATGAGAGTCATCATGAATAGCTGGGCCGGTGAACCCTGGCGGTTTGGCGGCCCTTTTTGAATCGGGTCGGCAGGTGTTTAAGCCTGTTCAGGTGGAACAGCAAACGCTGGGGTAAGTGGCTGGGCTTGCGTACAAGTTTCGCCATCCGGTCCTGTTCGGCTTCGTTCCGCCGGTCGTGCAAGAGATGCACGGAGTTGTGATAGCTGTTATACCAGTTCGGCAGCATGGTTGTTACTCCTTAACGCGCTGCGTGCGCAGCTGGGGCACGCGGGTGCGCTGGCGATTGTCATTTGATTTGATGGCCCATTGACTCAGTTGGTTCAAAAGCCGCCTGGTCACGGGTTGGGTTTTGGAGCGGTTTGACCGCAGCATCTGTCGTTTCTGCGCCGCAGACATGGCGTCCTTGCGTTGTTCGTTGACGACCGCAAGATGTTGATACCAGCGTTCCATGAGAGTACCTTTCGGTTACATGTATGATGATCAGTTTGCGCGAGTAGTCTCTCATCTGTTGGCCTTTTCTGGGCTGTTGTGAACCCTGATAAGGCACATGCAATAACAGATGACCGGTATAAATCGATCAGGCGGCTGGGTCTGACTTGATTGATGACTGTGCGTGAGAGACGAACAGGCATTAAAAAAGCCGCCGGTGGGTGCCTGCGGCTTGTGTCAACCTGTTCAGATGGAGGTTGCTAACAAGCAGACGCAGAATTACCCGGGATGTTGATATCGCAATCAGCAGCGGGGGCTGTGTTCATCATCATCATGGGTCGCGTCTCCTTTCTGAGGATTTGAACTCTTGTGAACTCTTATAAAGCGTTATCGCTTAACCTGAGACACTCTAACACACTTTGTCTGCCGCTGTCAACCACCCAATTTGTGGGGTGTTGGCGGTCGAAATCGAAGTGTAGGCAAACGCATGAATCTGAAGTAAACTTGTTATCCTGATCGGTAAGGAATATACAGGTTTGGTGCGTTGATCAATCTGCCAGAATTCGGCGCGGACGATGATGTAAGTAGTGAGGTGATTGAGCACGAAGCTCCGGCCACGAACCGCAGCTTTGCGCGCCGGATCGCCCTGCAAGTTTTGTACGAACTGGATACCACGGCGCACAGGCCAGGCGATGTGATTTCATCACGGCTTGATTCGCAGGAAACAGACAAGAAAGAATCCCGCTATGTTCGGCTGTTGGTTCTGGGTGTGCTGACGCACCGGGAATCCATTGACGGGGTTATCAACCGATTTATGCTGGAATGGCCGCTGGAACAGATCGCTGCCATTGATCGTAATATCTTGCGCATGGCGGTGCTGGAATTCGCCATCGAGCAGAAAGCGCCGATCAGTGTCGTGATTGATGAAGCCGTTGGTCTGGCGCGGATTTTCAGCGCGGAGTCATCCATCGGTTTTGTGAATGGCGTGCTGGGGCGGATTGCCGAAGACGATGGGGTATTGCAGCAGCTGCGGGCTCTGAAGGTTGATGGGGAGCAAGAGGCATGAATATTCTGGGCGTTGGCGGGCCGGAACTGATTATTATTCTGGTCATCATGCTCGTTGTAGCTGGCCCCAAACGCATGATTCAATGGGCCTATGTGCTGGGGCAGTATATCGCCAAGTTTCGGCGGATGTGGGCCGAAACGGTGGATGTCCTTCAGCATGAGTTCGACGAGGCCGGCGTTGATGTGAAAATTCCGCGTGAGATGCCCACGCGTGGCAGTATCAATCGCCAGGCATCCAACCTGCTCAGCCCGCTGACCGACCCTATGAAAGACACGATGAAGCAGGTCGATGGCGAGATTAAGCAGATCGGCAAAGCCACCGCCGCATCTGCCTCGTCAGTGTCGACTGTTGCGCGGGCCTCAAACGGGCACACCGCTGCCCGAACGAAACCCGCTGCTCCCCGGTCATCATCAGCGGCGAAAACAGGTGATGGCTTTGGTTCATGGTCGGATCAAGAATCGAAGCCCGGTTTTGGCTCCTGGTCGGTGAATGGCGAATCGCAGGACGACGAGGAGAAGTAGAACGTGCCCAGTCTGAAATTACCCCGCCTGCGCCGGCAAACACCACCCGATGATGTCCCGGTTGAACCCCCGCTGCCTGATGATAATTATGACGACGACGGCCACGGTGGCCGGATGGGTTTCTTCGATCATCTGGATGAACTGCGCAAACGATTGGTGCGGGCGGCTCTTGCGCTGGTCATTGGCACCGGTATCGGGTTGGCGCTGGCCGGGCCCAGCCTGGAGTATTTGCAAGAACCCTATTGTAAGATCGTCGCTCTGAACGATGCTGCCGCAGCCGGTGAAGAGATTGACCCGGATAATATTACGCTCAATCCGGAACGATGCCGCTTTCAGACACTGGGACCGACCGGTGGTGTCGTGGCTTATTTCCGCGTGTCGCTGATGTTAGGCGCGATTATCGCGATCCCCATGATTACCTATCAACTGTTGATGTTTATCTTCCCCGGCCTGACGCGCAAGGAAAAGCGGATTGTAGTGCTGTCGCTACCAGCCGTTACCCTGTTGTTTCTGATCGGCATTGGCTTTTCGTGGTTTGTCCTGATGCCACCGGCGCTCGGCTTTCTGGAAGGGTTCCAGCAGAACTTATTCCGTTCGGAATGGACGGCTGATCTTTACCTCAGTTTTATTACCTCGCTGATCTTCTGGATGGGCGTCGCATTCGAGACACCGCTGGTCTTTTTCGTGCTGGGCTTGCTGGGCCTAGTGGGTGTCCGCCCATTGATCGCCAACTGGCGGCTGGCGATTGTCGGTGCGGCGGTCGCGGCGGCGCTGATCACCCCCACAATTGACCCGGTCAACATGGGGCTGGTTATGGGGCCATTGTTGGCCTTGTATGTGCTCAGTATTGGGCTGGTATACATTGCCCGGCGCATCTCTCGCATCGACTCCTGAATAACCGGCTAATATGACGTCCATGTATCAGTCGCAGCCGCTGGGCATTTATGGCGTACCGATGGACCTGGGGCAGAACCGGCGCGGCGTCGATATGGGCCCCAGCGCTGTTCGCTATGCCGGGCTGAAGGTACGGCTGGAACGCCTGGGCTGGACGGTGCGCGATCACGGCAACCTGATTGTGCCCATTCTCGAAGAAGTCCCCGACAATGAGTTGTATGATGGTTACCCGGTGCATCACATTTCTGCCGTAGCACAAGTGGCGCGTCAGGTTTATGACAGCACGCGGGCAAGCATTGCCGCTGGCGAAATCAGCATCTTTCTGGGCGGCGATCATAGCATAGCCTTAGGCAGCACGGCAGGTGCTTTGCACCGTTCTGACCGGGTGGGCGTGTTGTGGGTGGACGCCCATGCGGATTTTAATTCCCCCGAAACTTCACCATCTGGTAATTTACATGGCATGGTCGTTCGCTGCCTGATGGGGCAGGGGCCGCCTGAACTCAGTGTGGGGCACCGGTCGCTGCGGGCGGATCAGGTGGTGATGATTGGTATTCGTGACCTGGACCGGCGTGAACGCGAAGATTTGCGCAACAGCGGTATCACCGTCCTGACCATGCGCGATATTGATGAAAATGGTATCGGCGATGTCATTCAGGCGGCGCTGCGGTCGCTGGGGAATGTCGATGTCATCCACCTGAGCTTCGACATGGACTCGCTCGACCCCACCGTTGCGCCGGGCGTGGGCACACCGGTAGCCGGTGGCCTGAGTTACCGGGAGGCACATCTTCTGATGGAAATGCTGGCCGATGATGGACGGGTGAAATCCGTCGATATCGTCGAGACGAATCCTATCCTGGATGTCAGCAACCGGACGGCTGAGGTTGCAGTAGAGATGGCTGCCAGTCTGTTCGGGCAGCGTATTATCTGACCCCCGCGAACGACGCTCATGGCCTGGTTGCTGCGCGGTAAACGGCGCAAGAAACGGATGCTGGTGCTGGGGTGGGATTGTGCGGACCCACAGCTGGTTTTTGACCAGTTTGCCGCAGACATGCCCACGTTGTCCCGCTTGCGCCAAGGCGGCACATGGGGAACGCTCACCTCATCGATTCCATGTATTACCGTGCCGGCGTGGTCCAGCATGCTGAGCAGCCGTGACCCTGGTGTTCTGGGGGTGTATGGCTTTCGTAATCGGGCTGATCATTCGTATAGTCAAATGACCAAAGCCGACAGCCGAGCGATACAAGAAAAGCGGGTCTGGGATTACCTCAGCGATGCCGGGCTGGAATCAATTGTGCTCGGCGTCCCGCAGACTTACCCGGTACAACCCATCAATGGCCACCTGGTCAGCGATTTTCTGACACCGGGAACCGGCAGCGCTTTTACCTACCCCGCCATCTTCAAGCAGGAAATACTCAGAATCGCGCCGGATTATGGCTTCGATGTGCAGGATTTTCGCACGACGGATAAAGCCCAGCTCTTGCAGCGCATTATCGACCTGACGGAGATTCAGTTCAAAGTCATCAAACACTGTATGACGACCAAGAACTGGGATTTTTTCATGCACGTCAACATTGGCGTCGACCGGTTACATCACGGCTTCTGGCGCTACCACGACCCGCAGCACCGCCTCTATGAAGCCAATAACCCGTTTGTGCACGCCATTCGCGATTACTACCGGATGATTGACCAGATGGCCGGAACGCTGATTGAGCTGGCCGGTGATGACGCGCACGTACTGGTCGTCAGCGATCATGGCGTGCGGCGCATGGATGGCGGCATTTGCGTGAATGAGTGGCTGTGGCGCAACGGCTGGCTGTGCCTGAAGACACCGCCGCCTGCGGGTGAAATTGTGCCGTTTGAAGCGCTGGACGTCGATTGGTCACGGACAAAAGCATGGGCCAGCGGCGGCTATTATGGCCGCGTATTCCTCAATGTTGCCGGGCGCGAGCCGGAAGGGTGCGTTGCACCAGCGGCTTATGAAGAAACCCGCGCTGAACTGGCGTCTGCGCTGGCCAATATCCCGGACGCGGATGGCCGTCCGCTGCATACGCAGGTGTTCAGGCCGCAGGATATTTACCGCGAAGTGCGCAACATCGCCCCGGATTTGCTGGTGTACTTTGGTGATCTGCACTGGCGCTCTGTGGGGAGTGTGGGGCACGGGCGGCATTTCACGCTGGAAAATGATACTGGCCCGGATGATGCCAATCACGCGCAGGATGGGATGTTTGTGCTTTATGATCCGGGGAAATCCGGTACAGGCGAGGTTGCTGGCCATCAGTTGATGGATATTGCGCCGACCATTTTGCAGCGCATGGGGGTGCGGGTGCCGGCGTCAATGCAGGGGAAAGTGATCAAATAAAAAGGGGCAGACCGGAAACTGCCTGCCCCTGATGGTTGATACTACGCTTTGACGAGATTTGGCTGGTGCCGTGTGCGCCGGATAAACTTTTCGATCTCGACGGCGAACAGGACAACAGAAGCCAGCGCGACCGACACCACAAATTCCAGCAGGCTGATAGCTGTTGTTTCCAGAGTTACCTGGAAGAACGGCACATAGATCACAGCAACTTGCAGAACGGTTGTCATGATGACCGCAACGGCCAGCAGGCGGTTGTTGCGGAAGCCACCGCGGAAGAATGAAATCTTATCGCCAGCGTGAATCGCCATAACTTCAAACATCTGCGTCATGGCTAACACCGTGAATGCGATCGTGCGTGGCAGCTTCTCAGCCACACTGAGGATACTGTCAGTGCCACCTTCTTCCAGTGGGGCCCGGTCTTCGCTGGTGAGATAGGTTTCTGTGCGCTCCTCGGCGGACAGTGTATCCCAATCAGCTGGTACCAGTTCATCGCCAACGACTTCCGCCAGTTCCTGCGCGGTGAAGTTTTCCAGACCCAATGTCGGGTTGAAAGGTTCCATGTTGTGCGACGTATAACCCCAGATGTAACCGCCGAGCGTGAGTGCGGCAATCAGGATGCCGACCCAGACGATGTGGCTGCCGGTGCCATCCGCCAGAATACTTTCATCGCGCGGGCGCGGCTTGCGACGCATCACGTCCGGTTCGGCACGTTCAAAGCCGAGCGCAATCGCGGGCAAACCATCCGTCACCAGGTTGACCCACAAAATCTGGATCGCCAGCAGCGGCAGCTTGAGCCCGATCAGCAGGGCGACGAACATCACCAGAATCTCACCAACATTCGAGCTAAGCAGATATTTGATGAACTTGCGGATGTTGTCGTAGATGACGCGGCCTTCTTCGATGGCATTCACAATCGACGCAAAGTTGTCGTCGGTGAGGACCATGTCAGCAGCGCCCTTACTCACATCTGTGCCTGTGATGCCCATGGCAACGCCGATGTCCGCCTGCTTGAGTGCGGGGGCATCGTTCACGCCGTCACCGGTCATGGCAACAATGTGATTTTGTTTTTGCAGTAACTGGACGAGACGCAGTTTGTGTTCCGGTGAGACACGGGCAAATGCGGACGTGGATTGAAGGGTTTTAAGCAGGTCGTCATCCGTCATTTTGCTGATCTGTGCGCCAGTGACCGCTTTCTGGCCTTCCTCCAGGATGCCCAGATCGCGGGCAATTGCTTCGGCAGTCAGCGCATGATCGCCGGTAATCATGATGCTGCGGATACCGGCTTCGCGGGCGCGGCGTACGGCTTCGCTGGCTTCCGGGCGGGCCGGGTCCAGAATGCCGATGAGGCCCAGCAGGTGCAGTTCCCGTTCAATCTCTGGTGTGATTTCATCCGGTACACTGGACAAGGGGCGGTAGGCGATACCTAGCACGCGTAGACCCCGCGATGCCATGTCGTCAATTTCGTCGGTCCACACCTTGCGCCGTTTTTCGGTCAGTTCAATTGACCCGTCCGGCGAATTTTCGTGGGTGGCCCATCGAACCAGTTGGTCCGGTGCACCTTTGGTGATGGAAACAAATTCGGTGCCGGGGAAGATGTCCTGCGCTTCGGACGTCTCCACCTTGTGGATCGTGGTCATGGCCTTGCGTTCACTGCTGAAGGGCAGTTCTGCCACGCGCGGTAGTTCTTTTTCCAGGCTCTGGCGGGTAAAACCGGCTTTCTGTGCGGCCACCAGCAACGCGCCTTCGGTGGTATCACCGACGACATTGACGGTGCCCTGTTCGCCATTTTTCTCCAGATGGGCATTGGTCGAGAGGGCGATTGCTTCCAGAATGCGTTTGACGATTCGATTCTGGCTGCCGTTGTCGAGCTGCGACAGATTGGTGAGCGTATCGTCTTCGACCCGCAGCTTGCCTTCGGGCGAATAGCCAATACCGGTAATGGTGATGCTGGGGTGGTGCGGCAGGGCGATGGAGGTCGCCGTCATTTCATTCTTGGTCAGCGTGCCGGTTTTGTCCGAGCAGATAATCGTGACCGAGCCCAGCGTTTCGACCGCCGGCAGCCGCCGGATAAGCGCGTTTCGACGCACCATGCGGCTGGCACTGAGCGACAGGCTGATGGTGATCAGCGCGGGCAGGCCTTCGGGCACCGCCGCAACCGCCAGACTGATCGCCGTGAGGAACATGTCTTCGACCGGGATGCCGCGCAGCACACCAGCGACAAATACCACCGCGACAATCACGGCGGCGCCCGTTGCCAGAATCTTGCCGAGTTGATTCAGGCGGCGTTGCAGCGGTGTAATGCCTTGCTCAACCTTCATCAGCATGGCGGCAATGTTGCCCAGTTCCGTATCCAGGCCGATCTTGGTGACGACCAGCGTACCGCGTCCATAATTGACGGCTGTACCCATATACGCCATGTTGAGCCGATCACCCAGCGGAATGGTATCGTCGGAACTGAGCGCCGCAACATTCTTTTCAACGGGTACGGATTCACCGGTCAGGGCGGATTCGTCAATTTGCAGGTTCACCGCCTCGATCAACCGGCCATCAGCAGGGATGCGGTCCCCTTCTTGCAGCAAAACAATATCGCCGGGGACGAGTTCTTCGGCGCTGATCTGGTGGACTTCGCCATCGCGGCGCACCCTCACCAGCGGCACCTGCATCGCGCTGAGGGCTGCCAGGGCACGTTCGGCGCGGTACTCCTGATAAACACCAATGACGGCATTGAGGATGACGATGGCGAGGATGACGATAACGTCTTTTACATCGCCAAGGAAGAACGAGATAGCGGCGGCGACGATGAGAATGATAATCATCAGGTCTGCAAACTGGCTGAGGATGAGCTGCACCCAGTTGGTGCCTTCATCAGTTGGCAGACTGTTGCGGCCATACTGCTCCTGCCGCTTTTTGATTTCAGGCGCATTCAGGCCAGAGTCGACGTTGGCATTCAGTTCGGCCAGTGCCTGGTCACTGTCTAATTGATAAAATTCGGGCATTTGAGAACCTCATTGAATTGTGATGCTATTGGATCATTATAAATTGATCATGGTTCCGCAAGGTGTGCGAATCCCGATGGGCATGCATGACTGTACCAACCGGAAGGAGAATCGCCTAAAAAACCCCTCATTTGTGGGGGGTAGACGGTTGGCGTTTTGTGTTTAGACAGAAAGAATTATAGGATTAGGGGGTGCTAAAACAACCCCAAGAATTTAGGGGTTTGAGGTAAAAAAGACAGCGCAGTCCAAACTATAGGGCTGCGCTGTCTTCGTTTGTACTGCGTTTACATCAGGCTCTGCATGAGCTTGTCGAGCGCTTCCCTGGGCGGACGGAGTGCCGAACCGCTGAGGTGTGCCAGCGGCGTATCAACCACATTCGCCGTTTCAATCGGGGTCATGCGCGGCTCTTCGTAGTAGAGCAGACCCGTCAGGAAAAGCTGATCGCGCTGAGCGTCCTCAAGGGTGCGGATCGCCTGGCTCATCACACGCGGGTCGTAGTCATTGTCGACCTTCTTCAGACGGATACGCGACCCATCGTGCATTTCGACCTGGATAACTTCCCCTTCGGCGTATTCATCCACCGTGATTTCCTCACGCACCTGCACGAAGTCCGGCGAGAGCAGTTCCATTTCGTGCAGCGGGCGTTCGTGTTCCTTGCCGTAGGGATAGCTCTTGGTGGAATCCGGCGAGTTATTGAAGGTGACGCAAGGGCTGATGATGTCAATGACGGCGGTACCCTTGTGCGCCAGACCGGCTTTGAGCAGGGTCTGCACCTGGCTGGGGTCGCCGGAGAAGCTGCGGGCAACAAAGGTGCAGCCGCCGACAATGGCTTCCAGTGCCAGATCGATGGGCGGCAGCTCGTTTTTGCCATAGTATTTCAGGAACTGGCCTTCATCGGCGGTGGCGGAGAACTGCCCTTTGGTCAGGCCGTAGACGCCGTTGTTCTCGATGATATAAACCATCGGGACGTTGCGGCGGATCAGGTGCTTGAACTGGCCCAGGCCAATGCTGCCGCTGTCGCCGTCACCGCTGACGCCAATGGCGACCAGATCGCGGTTGGCAAGGGTGGCGCCGGTGGCAACCGACGGCATACGGCCATGAATGGCGTTGAAGGCATGGGCGCGGCCCATGAAGTAGGCCGGGGTCTTGCTGGAGCAGCCAATACCGCTCAGCTTGATGACGTTGTGCTGTTCCAGGCCGATTTCGTAGGCGATGCTGATGATCTGGTTAGAGATCGAGTCGTGGCCGCAGCCGGGGCACAGTGTACTCTTGCCGCCCTTATAATCGTTGCGTGATAATCCGAGTGCGTTGGTGTTTGCCATGTTACTTGCGCTCCTCTCGCAAGATGTTTTCGTGAACGAAGCGGGGGGACATGGGCAGGCCGTCGCCGGAAGCCAGCGAAACGACATGCGTGGTGTCCTGTCGAATTTCCATCGTCAGCAGTTGTGCAAGCTGACCATCGAAGTTATTTTCGACGACATACACCCGCTCATGATTCAGAACAAAGTCGATGACATTCTGGCGCAGCGGCAGGGCACGCACGCGCAGGCAGTTGGTTTCGATACCATCGGCGCTCAGGCGGTCGCGTGCTTCCTGAACGGCGGGGTCATTCGAGCCAAAGGTGATGATGCCAACCGGTTTCTTCTCGTCATAGTCGACAATTGGCTCCGGCAGGTTGTTGCGCGCGGTTTCCAGCTTGCGGCGCAGCCGGGCCATATTCTTCAGCCAGTCGTCCGACCGTTCGCTGTAGACGGCATATTCGTTGTGGCCGGTGCCGCGTGTGAAGTACGCTGCGCGGGGATGGTCGGTGCCGGGTACGGTACGGTACGGAATGCCGTCGCCGTCGTAGTCCTTGTAGCGGCCCCATTCGTCTTTGGCTGCGAAGAATTCTTCGAGTGCGATTTTGTCCAGCACCTTGCCGCGATTGATCGGCTGGTCCGGGTACTGGAAGGGGTCGGCCATCCAGTTATTCATGCCGATGTCGAGATCGCTGAGGATGAAGACCGGCGTCTGATACTGTTCAGCGATGTCGAAGGCCTGCCAGCCGAATTCAAAGCATTCTTCCGGGTTGGCTGGCAGCAGCACGATCTGGCGGCTGTCACCATGCCCCAGGAAGTAGGTAAAAATGATGTCGCCCTGGCTGGTACGTGTGGGCAGGCCGGTGCTTGGCCCCATACGCGTAATATCCCAGACGACAATCGGAATTTCGGCAAAATAGGCCAGGCCAGCGAATTCGGACATGAGGCTGATACCGGGGCCGCTGGTGGCGGTCATGGCACGAGCGCCCGCCCAGCCTGCACCGACGATCATGCCAATGGCCGCGATCTCATCCTCAGCCTGAAGGACGACCATGGTTTCCTTGCCGGTTTCCGGGTCGCGCCGCAGCCGCTGGTAGCTGATGACCGAGTCAATGACGCTGGTGGATGGGGTGATCGGATACCAGGAGGCTACTGTCAGGCCGCCGAACACTGCACCGAGCGCCGCGGCTTCGTTGCCGGTGATCATAATCTTGCCCTCGGTCAGGTTCATCGGGGCAAAACTGAAACGATCTTCTTTGGTGAGGTTTTCTTCGGACCATTTGAAGGCGGCATCGATGATGTCGTAGTTCATCTTGACCGGCTTTTCCTTGCCGCCAAAGTTGTCCATCAGGGCATCGTACAGGTATTGCATCGGGATGCCGAACAACTGCGCCACGACGCCGACATAAACCATGTTGCCGACCTGTTCGCGACGCTCGCTGGGGATGTCGAACTGCTTGATGGTTTCGCGCACCGGGATTTCATAATACGTGATGTCGTCGCGGCTCTGGCCCCATTTCCACTCCTGCGGCAGGATGCAGACGCCACCCGCCGGCAGGTTCTGAATATCTTCGGCGGCAGTCGCCTCGTTCATGGCGATTGCGATTTCGGTGGTGTCGCGCCGGGCGGTATAGCCGTCTTTGCTGACGCGGATGGTGTACCAGGTGGGCAGGCCCTTAATATTGGATGGGAAGAGGTTCTTGCCGTTTACCGGGATCCCCATCTTGAACAGCGCCCGCACAATGATGCTGTTGGAAGTCTGGCTGCCGGAGCCATTTTTGGTGGCAACCATAAAAGCAAAGTCATTGATATTCTGGCCGTTGGTGCCGGCCTGAGATTGTGTGTCTTGCTGGATGTGTGCAATACCCATGTCGATTACGCGATCCTTCGCGCGTTCTCCTTTCTTGAAACTGTTCGTTTCCAACACCGGTGATTGAGCTGACAATTGATGCTAAATAAGCGTCTCCTTCGCAAAAAAGTCTATGGTTTGTGCATATCACGCATACGCGGCTGGTAGCGCAAAAGCTGGGTGTGTTCGATGTAATGCTGCTGCGCGGCGTCAATGTCACCTTCGCAGATAGAGTCGAGGATATGTGCGTGATATTCCCACACCCGCTGCAAGTAGTCGTAGTCAGAATAACGGTTCAGTTCAACCGCGTCGTAAGCGTCCCAATACGCTTCCAGAATGCCGACCACAAACGGATTGTTGAGGCGGCGAAAAACGATCATATGGAACTGGCGATGTTCGGCATTGGGGATCTGAATCCACTCGTCGTTAAGCTTTCGATTGGCCTGCTCGACACACGCACGCATCTCGGCTTTATCCTCACCGGTCAGCAGGGCGCAGCCTTCATGCCAGAAGGCGATTTCGACGTGTTTACGCAGTTCGCTGAATAATTCAAAATGGCCAAGGTCCTTCGCCAACGCAAAAAACAGGCTGAGGCGAACCGCCGGGGCGAAGCTGTATTCCTTGAGACGCATCCCGGTTTTGGACCGCACTTCAACCATCCCCAGCGCACGCGCGACTTCCAGCTGCTCGCGGATTTTGCTGGTGCTCAGCCCTAGTCGTTCTTCAGTTTGGAGTTCTGCAATGGTTGGGAGCCGGTCTCCCGGTTCGTAGTGGCCGTTGCTGATGAAATTGAGAAGTTCAGATTCCAGATCAATTTGGGCCATGAAGGGTATCTTTGTGAGTATCTGCCGTATTCATCAGATGAATATGATTAATCAGATTGATGATTAAATTTTATCATACCTGCATCGTGCTTGTCTATAAAGGTTTAACCAATTCTCAGGGCAAGTTCGGCTTCAACCTGCTGGCATACCATGAGGAAGTCACCAGTGCTTTTGGAGAAGTCCAGGGTATCCATCGGCACACGCAGCACCGGGCATGCTGTCCATTGATCAATCCATTGGTTATAGAGGTTGTTGAGCTGCCCGATGTAGCCTGAGGTGATGCTGTGTTCATAATCGCGCCCGCGCTGCCGGATGTGCTGCATAAGGGTGGATTCGCTGGCCTGAAGGTAGATGAGCAGATCAGGCGGCGGCAGAAACGCACTGATGGCCTGATAGAGGCGGCGATAGGCGTCATAATCGCGTGCGGACATATCGCCCTGTTCATACAGATTGCGGGCAAAAATCTCGGCATCTTCGTAGACGGTACGATCCTGCACCACACTGCCGGGGTGGTCAAGCAGCTGCCGATGATGTTCCAGCCGTTTACCCAGGAAAAACACCTGCGAATGAAAGCTCCAGCGCGGCATATCGTCGTAAAAATCTGCCAGGTAGGGGTTTTCTGTGTTGGCTTCGTAAAAAGGCTGCCACTTAAAGGCGTGCGCCAGCTTGCCTGTCAGCGTGCTCTTGCCGGCGCCAATGTTCCCGGCGATGGCGACAAAGTATTTATTCTGAGACATGGGTGTCGCTTTCTCTGTGTGCTGCTTAACCGGCTGCCTGCTCGATGTTGATGTGAACCCGACCAATCTCGATTCCTGCCGCATCGCCTGGGTTTTCAGCGATGACCTCGATGTATGCCGGGCCGACGTAACCCCCGGTAGCGAGGTCAGCTTGCCAGGGCATCTCATCAATATGGTATGGATTGCCGTCATCGGTGATGCGGGTGTCGAGGACGCGGCCATCTTCGGCGGTCAGGGTAACCGTGAGCCTATAGTCGGGTGTGCCGGACACGATGCCCAAAACGGGAATGACTTCGCCGCCGACCGTGTCGCCTTCTGCCGGAAATGTGATGCGGCCATAGGTACCTTCAGGGCGATAGCTCAGCCCCGCCAGTATGATAGTGGTACGCCCGTACTCACCGCTGCTGGCGGCGTCTGGCGGGTGGGCCGACACGATGACCTCAATGGGTTCACCCGTATAACCATGCAGCAGTTCAACCGGCCCCCATGACCCGTCGGCCCCGCGTACCTGCGTTTGTGCAATCCGGTTACCATCCGGCCCGGTCAACGTGACTACAAACGTCTGATCGGCGAGTTCCTGCGCCATACCATTTAACCCAAGAACCTCGGCATATATCACCGCACCGGCAGGCGGGCCGATGAATTCGACACTGCCCGACACCGATGCCGGTACGCTGGTCGGGGTAATCTGATCAGACGTGGACTCGGCTGACTGGCAGGCAGTCAATAAGGCCATGAGCAGGATGCCAGCAATTTGGGTGCGCATGAAAGGGCCTGTGTGTGATGGATGCGCAGCCATTATGGAACAAACGTACCGGACGAACAAGGGCGGGTTGCAGGTTTGAAAACGGCAAGGTTTGATGCAAAGATGTCGATATAAAATACTAAAAAGGAAAGGTGGTGCGCAACCCATGAACGAATTTGATGAATTTCTGGAATCCCTCGACGAAATGCCGATCCACCAGTTGGAGCAGTTTAACCGGCTGCTGGGTGCTGTCCGGCGTGAATCGTCCGAATTCCCGCTGACTCCCTCGCAGCGCGAACAGCGCGCAGCACGGATTGGCCGGGCGGTGGCACGGCTGCGGGCAGGGGTGACAGATCATGAACTGGAGTTGCTGATTCGGAACTTAAAAGAGATTTAACCGTTTATTTGCGCTGCGTACTGTTTTTGAGCGCACGGACCGCCGGTGCATCGAGCGGCTGCCACTCGCCGGGCTGCAACCCTGCCAGCGTGACTGGCCCGATGGCATGACGCACGAGCCGCAGTGTTGGGTGGCCGACTGCTGCGGTCATGCGCCGCACCTGCCGGTTGCGCCCCTCGGTCAGCGTCAATTCCAGCCAGCAATCGGGGACATTCTTGCGGTAACGGATTGGCACCGGGCGTGGCGGCAAGTCAGGCGGTACGGCCAGCAGACGGGCTTCTGCCGGGCGGGTGCGACCTCCTTTAATGGTCACCCCTTGCCGCAGCTGGTTGAGGGCCTGCTCATCCGGGATACGCTCGACTTGCACCCAATAAGTCCGGGGATGGGCGAACTTGGGGTCGGTCAGACGATGACTGAGGCGGTTGTCATCGGTGAGCAGCAGCAAACCTTCGCTGTCGAGGTCGAGACGACCTGCGGCGTAAATGTTCGGGATGTCAATGTAATCCGCCAGGGTGGGGCGGCCCTGATCATCGGTGAACTTGGTGAGTACGTTATAGGGCTTCCAGAAACGGATAATCGTGGACATTGCGGGTTAGCTGCCGTCTTCGTTGTCTGCCGGTTCGCCGCGCTGGATGCGGTCATGTTCGATGGCTGTATCGAGGATACCGCGCAGGTTGTCGCCCGTGCGCAGCAAAATCTGGCCGAGTTCGCGCAGTTGGGCGGCATTCGGATGATCGCTGCCCACCAGGACATTGATGAGCTTGGCGGCGGAAATGACACCGCTCAGCGGGCCGCGCAGGTCATGGACCAGCAGACGGACAAACTCGTCATCCGGTGTGTTCTGATAGCGTTCCAGCCGTTCTTCTGGAGTTTGGTCGTGCATCAGGAAACCAGTCTGTTTATTGATCGAAAGCGTGATGTTCACAGCGCTTGACGATTCATGTTGGAACACATTCTAACGTATTGTCGCATCATTCTTAAAAATTATGCGACGGAGCGGTCGGTCTGTCAGGCAGGGAGATTGTGATGCAGGAAACCTCCGAAGAAACGTATTCACCCAACGAGCCGTTGTCGCTTGGGGCTGAACTGAGATCAATTGCTATCAGCAGTGTGGGCATCGTCTTCAATACCTCCGCATTTCTCCAGGATGAAATGGAGCTGGCAAGCTGGCGTCGGGTGTTTCTGTCGATCCTTTTCGGCAGCACGCTCAGTTTTCTGATTTCCTTCCTTGGGTATCTGATTTTTGAAATCTGGATGCGGCTGCGAATCGGCTACATGTTCAATGTGCGCTGGCTGGATCTGGCGGTGGGTTTCGGCATCAGGATACCGGTTGTCATCATCAGGCAGCTCGCGGGCGCGTATCTCTCGTATCGATGGGTTGCGAAGCACGAGCCAGAAGCTGAGTATGTCGCGCATACCCAGAGCCTTGTGATGGCACTCTTACCACAGACCTTTGTATTGAGCCTTTTGGTAACGATTGTCGAGCTGCTTGCAACGATGAGTGATAATCCGGCAGTCTTCTGGATCAACGCCGATTCAATTGCCCTGTATACCGTCATCATCGGCGGTCTTGAAGTCGTGGTGATTGTTTATTTCTACTGGCTTCTGAGCCGGGTATTCTTTCTGCTGTATCCGGCAGCGACGAGAAAGGTCCGGTGGGTTGGGCTGGCGATTACCATTTTTGCCTACCTGTTGATTGGCCTGCTTACGCAGCTGCCGGTGATTATCAACGTTATCTATAACCTGTTTCCGCAGCCACCCGGTTTCTAGAAAATCCACTTGTGCAGGCCGAGATCGACATTGCCACCCGAAAGCACACAGACCACATTGGCCCCTTGTGGCACATTCACTTTATTGAATAACAAGGCAGCAAAGCCAGCGGCGGCTGCCGGTTCAACCACCAGTTTGCTGCGCTCCATGATCTGGCGCATGGCCTGAATGATCTCGTCTTCGCTGACCAGCACCACCTGATCAACGAATGCGCGGATATGCGGCAGGCAGTAGGTCCCGGCGAATGGTGCGGCCAGTCCATCGGCAATGGTGTTGATCTGGTCGATGTTGACTGGTTCCCCCGCTTCCAGCCCGCGTGTCATGGCTGCTGCGCCCTCTGGCTCGACACCGATGACCTTGACGTCCGGGTTGCTTAGTTTGATCGCTGCCGCTGCGCCAGAGATCAACCCGCCGCCGCCGATGCCGACAAAGACATAATCCGGCGCAGGGCCATCTTCCAGAATTTCCAGCCCCAGTGTGCCGTGCCCGGCGAACACCAGCGGATCATCAAAGGGGTGAATAAACGTCACCCCTTCTTCGGTGACGATCTCGCGCATTTTGGGGAACACATCTTTGATCGTGCCGTGCAGCACAACGCGTGCGCCATAACCGCGCGCGGCTTCGGCCTTGCTGGGGACGGCTTTCTCCGGCATGACGACGATCGAGGGGATGCCCAGTTTTTGCGCGGCGAAGGCCACACCTTGCGCGGCATTGCCCGCCGACACGGTGATGACCCCGCGCTGTTTTTCATCGTCGCTCAGGCTGTTGATCTTGTTCAGCATCCCGCGCGGCTTGAATGAACCGGTTTTTTGAAACATCTCGGCTTTGAAGCGCAGGTCGGTACCGGTTATCTGGCCGAGGCTGGTGGATGACAGCAGCGGCGTGCGGTGCAAATGCTCGCGCACCAGCGGCAGCGCGGCCTCAATGTCGGACAGGGTAATCAGTTGGTCGGTGCTCATTGCTAGCCTCGCAGTTTTGCCATGCGTTCGCCAGCGGCCTTGAGTGTGTCGTCGCTTTTGCAGAAGGCGAAGCGGACATGATCTTTGGTCAGGTAGCGATGATCGGCGCTAAAGAAGGCCGACGGCGGGATGCAGGCCACGCCGATTTCGGTAATCAGATGTTTGGTGAAGGCCACGTCGTCGCCGTCAAAGACGTCGGAAAAATCCGCCATGACGAAGTAGGTGCCCTGCGGCGTGATGGATTTCAGCCCGGCGGCATCCAGCGCTTGCATCATCAGGTCTCGTTTCTGGGTATACAGCGCCTGATATTCCTCGTAGTAATTGCTGCCCATCGTAAAGGCGTGGGCAACGGCTTTCTGCGCCGGGTGATTGGTGGCGAAGGTCGTGAACTGGTGCGATCGCCACACCCCGGTCACAAGCTCCGGCGGGCCATAGACCCAGCCGACTTTCCAGCCGGTCATGCCGAAGGTTTTGCCCGCGCTGCCAATCGTCACCGTACGCTCGAACATATCCGGCAGGGTGGCGATGGGGATGTGACGGGCATTGTCGTAAATGAGGTGCTCATACACTTCGTCGGAGATCACCAGCACATCAAATTCTTTGCACAGGTCGGCGATCAGCGTGAGTTCATCGCGCGTGAACACACGTCCGGTCGGGTTGTTGGGCGTGTTGACGACGATGGCCCGCGTCTTGTCGTTGAAGGCGGCGCGCAGTTCATCCGGGTCAAATGTCCACTCTGGCGGGTGCAGCGGCACATAGACCGGCCTGGCATTCGCCATGATGACGCCGGGCGGGTAGCTGTCGAAAAATGGCTCGATGATGATGACCTCGTCGCCGGGGTCCACCAGCCCCATGATGGAACAAAAAACGGCCTCGGTCGCGCCGGGTGTGACCAGAACGCCATTCTGCGGATCGATGTCCATGTTGTAAAAGGCTTTGGCATGATGGGCAACGCCCTGGCGCAGCGCCGGAATGCCAGGGCCGGGGGCGTACTGGTTGGCTTCGCCGGAAAGCAAAGCCTGCGCCGCTGCTTCGATCACCTCGCGCGGGCCATCAAAATCCGGCATCCCCTGACCGAGGTTGACGGCCTGATGTTCGCGGGCGAGGTTGTTAATTTCGGTGAAAATCGTCGTGCCAAAGCTCGATACACGCCGGGCGTAGGTCATGATGTCTCCGTGTGATATGAACCTGAATCAAACCTGAGTGCCACACTATAACACAGAACCGGGCGCACGGGGTTATTTCACCTGCTGGCTTTCGCGCGCTGCTGTCGCCAGTTGATCAACCCGTTCATTGTGCTCGTGCCCGGCATGGCCGCGTACCCATTTCCAGTGAATATCATGGCGCTGGCTGGCGGCGTGCAGGCGTTCCCAGAGTTCCTGATTTTTCACAGGTTTCCGGTTGGCTGTGCGCCAGCCGTTGCGCACCCAGTTGGGCAGCCACTGCGTGATGCCGTTTTTGACGTACTGACTATCGGTATAGAGTGTGACATCGGACGGCTGTTTGAGCGCTTCGAGCGCCATGATGGCAGCCGTCAGTTCCATACGGTTGTTGGTCGTGCTGCGCTCGCCGCCGCTCATTTCCTTGCGATGGTCCCCCGCGATCAGCAGGGCAGCCCAGCCACCCGGCCCATTGGGGTTTGGCTTGGCCCCGCCGTCGGTGTAGATGATGATTTGTGGTTTGGTCATGAAAGTTCCAGGTATTTGACGTCGATTTCGTTGATGTAACCAATATCAGACTGCTGGTCCCACAGGATAATTTGTGTGATTTCGGGATTGGCGAAAAAGGGTTTCAGTTCGCTCAGATCACCGGCGTATAGCGCGCCGTATTCGATGCGATTATCGGGCTGGAGCTGAATTTTCATTACGCCACAAAAGCGGATATTTTCGGCAATCTGGCCGGTTTCTTCGAACAACTCCCGGACGACGCACTGGCGTGGTTCTTCATCCGGTTCGATCTTGCCACCTGCGATTTCCCAGCTTTGCCGGTAGGCATTCCATCCCAGCAGGTAGCCCTCCTCGTGCCGGGCGGCGATTAGCGCGTGGGTGAGGGGGTGATAGTGCGCCAGCTCGGTTTCATCAACCGTGTCGAACGCCAGCAGAATGTCCCCCCGCTGGTTCTCTGTACGATGCGTCAAGTGCTTCCTCCCATTCAATCGCATTATTATACCCAAAGTTGTGAACATGTTTACCGGCTGGATGAAAGGGTTGACAGGTAAGTAAAAACTTACGTATAATATAGAACATATTTGCGAAGGATTGTCGCGATGACCAATAATCTTTCTCAAACACCGGCTGATGTTTTTGCTGCGGTGGCTCATCCGAAACGGCGCCAGATTCTTGACTGCCTGAGCGAAGGTGATCTGACGGTGAAACATCTCTCGGCCCAGTTCGCCGATGTCAGCCGCCCCGCGATCTCGCAGCATCTGGCAATTTTGCTGGACGCCGGTCTGGTAACCCGGCACCGCACCGGGCGCGAGAATCGCTATCACCTGGAGGCGGAAGCCCTGCAAGAGATCGAGCACTGGCTGCAACATTATCGCCAGTTCTGGAACCACAAGCTGGATGACCTGGGGCAGTATCTGCAAAGGAAGCACGGCGATGCGACGTGATCTAGTGTTCGAGCGCGTATATCCCTACACACCAGAGCAGGTTTGGGACGCGCTGACAGACCCCGCAGCCCTGTCAGATTGGTTGATGGACAACGATTTTCAGCCCTACGTCGGGCATCACTTTACGTTCCGGACCAAGCGCGCGCCGGGTTTTGATGGCATTGTTTACTGCGAAGTGACGGCGGTCGACAAACCCAATCGATTGTCATACACGTGGCAGGCAGCCAACATGAAACAGGCCACCACTGTGACTTGGCATCTGGCCCCGGTCGCGGAAGGTACGCGGTTACGGCTGCAACACCGGGGCTTTGAAGGGCTGGCGGCGATCGCCATCAGCTACATTCTGGGCAGCGGCTGGGGGCGGCTGCTGCGCGATGCATTACCGGCATGGCTGGAGCAGCATTCCATAGAGAAAGAGGAGAAGCATGATTGACAAGGTGAGTACGGTTTGTGTATTTGTGAGCGACCAGGAAAGGGCCAAAGCCTTTTATACCGATGTGCTGGGCTTTGAGCTGCGCGGCGACAATCCGTTGTATCCCGGTGCACAGGCGCGCTGGCTGGCGGTGGCACCCCAAGGCGCAGAAACCGAGATTATCCTGTATCTGCCGGACGAGAACTGGGAGCACTATCAGCAGGTGGTGGGCAAGTCGCAGGCCGTGACCCTCAACGTCACCGATATGGAGTCGCTGGTGGCAACGCTGAAGTCCAAGGGCGTCACATTTATTCAGGTACCGGACCCGCAGCCGTGGGGGACGTATGCCATGATTAGGGACTCTGAGGGCAACGGGTTGATGCTGGTTGAACAGCCCCAAATTTAACCGGAGGGGATGAGAATGACTAATAGACCCTTGGCGAAGCGGTTGCTGATAAAACCGGGCCATACAGTGCGGACATATAACGCGCCAGCGAATTATGCCGATCTGCTGGGCGAACTGCCTGAAAATGTGCAGGTGGTCGACAGCGGAAGCGGCCCATTTGATGTGGTGCATCTGTTTGCACAGGATAGCGCCGTGCTTAACCACGATGCGCCGGACGCAATCAAGGCGGTGAAACCGGGTGGCCTGCTGTGGATGTCGTACCCCAAGCGCAGCTCGAAGGTCGAGACGGACCTGACCCGTGACAAGGGGTGGGCGGTGGTGGAAGCCGCCGGTTGGCGCGGCATTGCGCAGGTTTCTGTGGATGAAGTGTGGTCGGCAACCCGGTTCCGGTCCGAAAGTGAAGTGGGCACCTAGGAGGACTGATGACTGAAAAAGTGATGACGCTGCATCCGGATAGCAAAGCCGGGGTCAACATCGACAAATCCAAATATGATGCCGTCAGCCGTGCCATTCTTGATGTGATTGGTTCACGGGGAGAGATGGCCTTCGCCGAACTGTCAGACGCTGTCGGCCAGCAGCTGACGGATTTCGACGGCTCGATTGGCTGGTACACCACGACGGTCAAGCTCGACCTCGAAGCACGCGGGCAGATCGAACGGGTGCCCGGAATCACCCCGCAGCGTCTGCGCCTGAAATAATTCTTCCGAACAAAACAAAAGGGCGCAGCAACCCGATCAGGATACTGCGCCCCGGATATTCCGTTTGATGACTACTGCTTGAGGAAGCTGCGCAGGACGGTTTGCAGGATGCCACCGTTCTTGTAGTATTCCACCTCAACCGGGGTGTCCAGGCGAACGATCGCCTTAAATTCCTTGCGATTACCATTGGCATCAGTGGCGGTGACGGTCAGTTTGTCGCCGGGCTGCACAGCCTCAGTGACGGGGATGTCGTAGTGCTCCTCACCGGTCAGGCCGAGTGACTGCCAGTTCTGCCCCGCCTCGAAGGTCAGCGGCAGCACGCCCATCATGACCAGATTGCTGCGGTGAATACGCTCGAAGCTCTCGGCGATGACGGCTCGTGCCCCCAGCAGGAACGTCCCCTTGGCGGCCCAGTCACGGCTGGAACCCATACCATAGTCCTTGCCTGCCAGTACGACCAGCGGTGTACCATCGGCGATATATTTCATGGCTGCGTCGTAGATCGGCATCTCTTCGCCGGTGGGCAGGTAATAGGTGACACCACCCTCGCTGCCGGGCACCAGCAGATTGCGCATGCGGACATTGGCGAATGTGCCGCGCATCATGACTTCATGATTGCCGCGCCGCGAGCCATAGCTGTTGAAGTACTGCGGGCTGACATCATGGTCTTCCAGATACTGGCCTGCCGGGCTGCTGACCGCAATGTTGCCTGCCGGCGAGATATGATCGGTCGTCACCGAGTCCCCGGCTTTCACCAGCACCCGCGCGCCGCTAATCGGCTGAATGGTTTCGGGTTCCAGCGGCAGATCGACAAAGAAGGGCGGTTCCTGAATATAGGTGCTGTCCAGGTTCCAGTTGTAGACCGCTTCGCTGCTGCTGGGGATGGCGTTCCAGGTTTCATTGCCGTCGTAGACATTGCCATACTGCTCTTTGAACATCTCCGGCGAGACAAAATGCTGGATCGCGTCGATGATTTCCTGCTGGGTCGGCCAGATATCCTTGAGGAAAATGGATTCGCCAGCATCGTTATGACCGATAGGTTCATTTACCAGATCAATATCGACGGTTCCGGCCAGCGCATAGGCGACGACCAGCGGCGGTGACGCCAGGAAATTGGCGCGTACATCCGGGTTGATGCGCCCGGCAAAGTTACGGTTGCCACTGAGCACTGACGCGGCGACCAGATCACCTTCCTGAATGGCGGTGGAGACTTCTTCCGGCAGGGGGCCGCTGTTGCCGATGCAGGTGGTGCAGCCATAACCAACCGTATTGAAGCCAAGTTGATTCAGATAAGGCGTCAGACCGGCCTTGTCGAGATATTCCGTCACGACTTTGGAACCGGGGGCCAGGCTGGTCTTGACGTAAGGTTTGCGCGTCAGGCCTTTTTCGGCGGCTTTCTTTGCCAGAATACCTGCCGCCAGCATGACCGACGGATTGCTGGTGTTGGTGCAGCTCGTGATGGCCGCAATGACGACCGAACCGTGCGACATTTCGGTACTGCTGCCGTTGTTGCGGTAGGTCGCAGTGTTATCCAGCTGGTCTTCGCTCAGTTCATAGCCCTGCGGACCAAGCGGTGCGCGCAGCACCTTGTTGAAGGTGGATTTCATGTCGCGCAGCAGAATGCGATCCTGCGGGCGCAGCGGCCCGGCCATGCTCGGCTCAACCGTGCTCAGGTCGAGTTCCAGCGTATCGTTGAATTCCGGGTCCTCGGTGGTCTCGGTGCGGAAGATGCCCTGTTCCTTGCAGTAACGCTCGACCAGTTGGATGACGTCTTCATCGCGCCCGGTGCGGTGCATGTAGCTCAGGGTTTCGTCATCCACCGGGAAGAAGCCGATGGTCGCGCCGTATTCGGGGGCCATGTTGGCGATGGTGGCACGGTCCGGCAGGGACATGCTGCTGAGGCCAGGGCCGTAGAACTCGACGAATTTGCTGACGACACCTTTCTTGCGCAGCATCTGCGTGACGACCAGCACCAGGTCGGTGGCGGTGGCGCCTTCGGGCAGGCTGCCGGTCAGTTTGAAGCCGACCACTTCCGGCATCAGCATGTAGATGGGCTGACCGAGCATGGCCGCTTCGGCTTCAATGCCGCCGACACCCCAGCCAACGACGCCCAGACCGTTGATCATGGTGGTGTGGCTGTCGGTGCCGACCAGTGTATCCGGCAGGGCGACCATTACGCCGTCTTCTTCGTACAGCTGCACGACTTTCGCCAGATATTCGAGGTTGACCTGATGAACGATGCCGGTCGCCGGGGGCACGACCTTGAAGTTATCAAAGGATTTCTGGCCCCAGTGCAGGAATTCGTACCGTTCGCGGTTGCGTTCGAATTCGAGTTCCGAATTGAGCATGATGGCATCGGTGCGGCCAAAGTAATCGACCTGCACCGAGTGGTCAATGACGAGATCGACCGGGACCGTGGGGTTAATTTTTTCCGGGTCGCCGCCCATCCGCTGCATGGCACTGCGCAGCGCCGCCAGGTCCACCACCGCTGGCACACCGGTAAAGTCCTGCAAAATGACGCGGGCTGGCTTAAAGGGAATTTCCACCGGGTTATAATTTTTGGCGTCCCAGTTGGCGATGTTGAGGACACCCTCTTCCATGACCTGAAAATTGTCCAGGTTGCGCAGCGCATTTTCCAGCATGATCTTCATGCTGAACGGCAGCTTGGCGATATTGCCGATACCCTGCTTTTCCAGCGCGCTGAGGCGATAAATGACTGCTTCGCCGCTGCCGGTGGCGAATGTGCCGCGCGCCCCGAAGCGATCCACTTTGGTACTCATCAAGCCATATCCTTTTATTAGTTAACTTTTATCTGATCGCTTTTCATTCTACCTGATGTAACCCTGGTTTAACACCTTATCCCCGAAGTTAAAAGGAACATTTATATTGTCATAATCCTGTTGTATAGGTGGCCTCACTCTTGTACACTTTGCGCAGTGATATTACTGATCCGGAGAGGAACAAAGTCATTATGAGTAACCGTGCGCGTACCCGTGAACGTCGGCAGGAGCGTGAAAAGCAGCGCAAGCGCAACCGCCAGATGCTGACTGTCGGCGCGATTGCCGCAATTGCCATTATCCTGGCGGTGCTGCTGGTGATCGCCAATCTGCCCACCGAGGCGACGATTGATGAGGAAACAATCGCCCATTATGAAGGTATCGAGACGTCGTTTACCGAAGAGGGATTCGCGGTCTTGGGCGATCCTGAAGCGCCGGTTAAGGTTGTCGAATACGCCAGCTTTGACTGCCCGCACTGTGGCGAATTTTACCAGACGGTAGAACCGACTCTGGTTGAACGGGCGGAGGCTGGCGAGATCAGCTATACATATGTGCCGCTGTACGGGACGGGTGGCATCCGCAATGGTGAAGGTGCTGCACGCGGTGCGATCTGTGCGGGTGAGCAGGACGCATTCTGGGAGTTTCATGGTGTGATGTTCGACTGGCAGTCGTTGTACGCCAATCAGGCCTTTGATGGCAACCGGCTGCAATCCGGCGCAGAACAGCTTGGGCTGGATGTCGGCGCATGGAACAGCTGCCTGCGCAGTGAAGACACCAACGCTGTGCTGGTGGCAGCCACCACTGCGGCCAGTCAGCTGGAAGGCTTTACCGGGACTCCGACGGTCACGGTTAATGGCGAGATTGTGACGCCGACCGTGGGCGAGATCAACGCGGCGATTGATGCGGCGTTGGCGCTGGCTCCTGTGTCAACCGATGATGAGACCCCGGCAGTCGAAGTCACGGAAGAGGCAACGGAAGAAGCCGCTGAGCCGACTGAAGAACCGGAGGATGAAACCACGCCGGAAGCAGAACCGGAGATGGAAGAAACTGAGGAAGCTGCCGAATAAGCGGCAACGTATCGAAGGGGCACAACGCTGTGCCCCTTTTATTTTGCTTAATCGCGCCGCTGAAGCATGGGGCCGAGCGCTCGCCCGCCCAGCAGATGAATATGCAGATGGTAGACTTCCTGCCCGGCATGATCACCACAATTGACGATCAGACGATAGCCATTCTTGTGGATATCTTCTTGTTGCGCCAGCTGCTTTGCCACCACCAGCATATGACCGAGCACCGCTTCATCGGCTTCGGTGACTTCGTTGACGGATGGGATTTCCTTATTGGGGACGATCAGAATGTGTACCGGTGCCTGCGGGTTAATGTCGCGGAAAGCGGTGACCCGGTCGTCCTGATAGACGATGTCCGCCGGTGCTTCCCCGGCGATGATCCTGGCAAAAATCGAACTCATCAATGGCTCCTGATGACTCAGGCGGACATGCCGCCGTCGACGGTCAGCACTTCACCGGTAATCATGGCGGCTTCGTCGGACGCAAGAAAGGCGACCGCAAACGCGATATCTTCGATGCTGGCCCATTTTCCTAACGGGATAAGGGGCATCATCTGATCCACCAGATCCTGCGGCAAATCTTTGGTCAGGTCGGTCAGCACGAAACCCGGCGCGACCGCATTCACGGTGATGCCGCGTGCGCCTACTTCTTTGGCAAGCGCCTTGGTTAAGCCGATGATACCGGCCTTGCTGGCGCTGTAATTGGTTTGCCCGGCCTGGCCGCGAACGCCGCTGATGCTGGTCAAGTTGACGATGCGTCCATAACGTTTGCGCATCATGCTGCGGACAGCGGCCTTGGAACACAGCCAGGTGCTGCGCAGGTTGGATTGAATCACCGCGTCAAAGTCTTCGGGCTTCATTATCATGATGACATTGTCACGCGTGGTACCCGCGTTGTTGATCAGAATATCAATTTTGCCATACGTATCTACCGCAGCTTTGATCAGGGCGTTGGCACCGTCTTCGGTACTCACATCCGCCTGAACAGCAGTCGCCTCACCATTGAGGCTCTTGATTTCTTCGACCACCTCGTTGGCGGTGCTGGCGCTGGCATTGTAGTTAACAATGACCGAGGCGCCGCGTTTTGCCAGTTCAAGCGCAATTCCGCGCCCGATTCCCCGGCTTGCGCCCGTGACCACTGCGACTTTATCGGTTAATGCAGCCATATGTTTCCTCTTTAGGCATGGGGTAGAAAACTGACACAACTATAACGTTTTAAACAGTTTGGGGCCATTCTTAACCTGATTAACGCCGTCTCTTATCAATACTTTACAAGGATCAGGTGTAGAATCTGGTGGAATTGGGTTTAGTATTTTGTAATGCGAACCTGATAGGATGTAATTATTCAGATAGGAGAGCAATAGCTGGAAGAAGCAACAATGGCAGTCACTCACTTTCCAACCGATACGCAGACCAACCTCATTCTCTTTGACAAGGATCAGCGCCGCTATTTCACACTGGATACGCTGGCGGCGGTGGTCTGGAATCTGGTGCAGTACCCAATGACGCTGCGCGAGATTCGTGAAGCGGTACTCGAATGCTTTGACATGGAACCGGAAGTTGTCGAAAACGACCTGATAAACCTGCTCCACGAAATGGAGCGCAACGGTCTGATCGAAACCGATACCGACTGATCAGACCGTCCCCCAGACTCGACATTCAAACCGGCTTGAGTTCCTTGAACTCAGGTCTTTTTATTGCCCGCCCACCCAGCCGATCAGCTTGATCTGTCCCCGCAAATCACCCGTCAGGTTGACGGCACCAAACCCATTGTTATTCGCGACATACACATCCACACGGCCATCAATGCGTGGGCTGACGCCGGTAAACGCCAGAAACAGATTATCCGGCGAAAACACCGGGTCGCACATGCTGGGCGGCGGATTGCCGGTCGCAATGGCGGTGAATGTGCTGTCGAAGACGCGGGTACCATAAGGACAGTTGCCGCCGATGCCGCCAATGGCAACGCGGGTGCTGTCGGGCGACCAGGCAGCGGACATGCCGAAACGCGGGAAATTCAGGTTTTCGTTGCGTCCGATCTGGGTGCCGGTGTTGCTCATCAAAACAATCGGGTTGGTGGAACCGGACCCATCCTGAAACACCACGACGCTGCCATCCGGCGCCCATGCTTCATTCAGGTTGTTCTGGTTGGTTGAGCCACCTTGCAACCGGACCTCGCGCTCCTGCCCGGTGACGGCATCCGCCAGCCAGAGGGTATGTTCCGGGTCGCCAAAAGCCGGTTCGCCGCTGGAGAGGGCAATCTGTCGCGCGTTTACCCATCGGGGTGGTTCGGTCAGCCATTGTTCCGAAACCTGACGCACTTCCTCCGTGTTCATGTCCAGCACATAGGCATGACCCCCGGACGGCGGCGCATCAACATCTGCATTGCAGGCGTCGGTGTCACCGGGAACCCAGCTGGGGCAGCGGGCACGGTCCGAGACGAACAGCAGGAAGCGCCCATCCGGCGACCACGAAGGCCAGACATCGTTGGACGGATGCGCCGTTAAATTACGAGTCAGGCCGCCATCCCGCGAAACGGAAAAAATGTCGAGGGCATAGCCGGTTTCCAGCGCGATAGCAATCTGAGAGCCGTCCGGCAGCCAGCTCGGTTCGTTAAAGAAGCCGCGCTGGACGAGCGAAGGCAGCGGGAGCACACGCCCGCTGATGCCAACAGTCACATCCAGAATATACAGGCCGGATGTAGTGCCGGTTGGGTCTTCCAGAAAATAGGCGACGGCCCCGCCGGAAGGCGCGATATACACCTGATCGTCCGTCGAAGCACTCAATTGCAGAATGGGCGTACGAACACCGGGGCTGGTCGGCGAACCATAATACAGGGTTTCGAGGTTGGTCGCTGGCTGCGGCGTGCGCACGTCGCCAACGCCATCACGGTCATTCTGGTTGATGAAGGCGACCAGAGGCGACCCAATCCCGTTCTTGATGTTGTCGGGAATATCGACAATAGACCAGTTATCATAGGTAAAACCAATAGAAGCGAGCGGTGTTACGGACGCCGTCGGCGTGATGGTGGGTGTCGCTTCTGACGTTGGCGTATCTGTGGCGGTGGGCGTGCTGGTGACAGTCGGCGTTAGTGTCGCCGTGGACGTCAGCGTTGGTGTGGCTGTGACCGTTGGCGTATCGGTGGTGGTGGGTGTGAACGTTGCTGTTGCCGTGGGTGTCGCTGTCGGCGTAGGCGCAGTCAAAGCCTGGCAGGCCGTGGTGGACAAGATCAGCAGCAGCAATATTCGACGAATCAATGGCATCATTGTTCTCCGGTCAACATGACGGCACAAGCATATCATTACTGCGCCACTGGCAACAAGTGCTGCTCACCGAATCGTTTGGTGAGGGTAGGGTAGCACGCCCAACAGCCTAATCAATTGCAGTGTGAAACGAGGTGATGATGAACGCAGGTGATTTTCCCCCGAACCCCAGAGAGAAACCCGGCTATGTGCTGGTGTTTGATGAGTCATTCGATGATGGGCAGCTGAACCCTGAACGGTGGGTTCCGTATTATCTGCCCCACTGGAGTTCACGGCAGCGGGCGGCACCCCACTATCAGTTCGGCCAGAGTGCGCTGATCTTACAAATCGAGGCGGATCAGGAACCCTGGTGCCCCGAATTTGATGGCGACGTACGCTGCTCCTCGATTCAGACCGGTCTGTATGCCGGGCCAGTTGGCAGTACGGCGGGCCAGCATCGCTTCAAAGATGTGTGTGTCGTGCGCGAATCTCAACCGACTCAGCGTACCTATACGCCGCAATACGGTTATTTCGAGGCTCGCGTCAAGGCGGTTCAATCGGCTGCCAGTCTGGTGACTCTGTGGATGATTGGCTTTGAAGAAACCCCGCCAGAGTCCGGCGAAATTGCGATCTTTGAAATCTTCGGGGATCAGATCACATCAAAGACATCAGAAGTTCGCTATGGCATTCATCCGTGGGGTGATGCGACGCTGACGGACGAGTTTTATCATGATGTCGTGCCGATTGACGCCACGCACTATCACATTTACGCTGCCGACTGGACGCCGACACACGTCGATTTTTATATCGACAACGTCAAACGCCGTACGATTCAGCAGTCACCCGCGTACCCAATGCAGTTCATGTTGGGGATTTATGAACTGCCGGGTAAAAGCGGGCCTGAAACAGGTTATCCCCGGCAGTTCACGATTGATTACATTCGCGGCTATCAGCCTGCCTAATTGAGGATGACCGCCGGTCCATTGTTGTCGTTGCCATCGTCCGGCGTCGGCGTATCGAACGGTATCGTCGTCGATGTGGGTTGCAGCGTTGGGCCGATCCTGGATGTTGGCGTCAGCGTCGGCGGTGGCGGAACGGTTGGCGGGGGTGGTGATGGCACCCGCAGCACCTGACCTACGAAAATCTGATTGGCGTTGCTGATACAGTTGCCCGTTTGCAGCTGCGCCAGCGAGAGGCCAAAGCGGGTTGCAATGCTGAACAGGGTGTCGCCGGACCGGACCACATACGTATATTGCCAGTCTGTCCGCGGGAAGCACGCCGTAGGAATGACGGTGGCTGGCAGCGGCACGGTGACGGGTGGCAGAGTCTGAGTGATCGGCAGGCTCGGCAGCGTTGCCGTGACGAATGTTTCCGTTTCCTCGGTCGAAATCGGGTCCGGAATCTGCACCAGGTCCGGCAGCAGTTCCAGCGGCGCGCGCTGGATCACATCGAGGTCAAACGGCTCCGGCTCGGATGGCGGGCCGACCACCTGAAGGCCATCGGTTGAACCAAGCGGCAGGGTGGTTTGTGCGCCCGGCACGACGACCTGACTGACGCCAAATGCCTCCACCGTGACCAAACCGCTGATGGTCGAGATGGTCATGAGATTGTCGACCAGCGCGGTGATATGCAGGGTCGAGCCGATCGTCAGGCTGGCCCCGTTGAGGTTCATGTTAACTTCGGTGCCGTTGGGGTTTTGTACCAGGGCGGCGGATTGCGGTGCAGATTGGCAGGTCGCGCCACCGATGCCTGTGCTTAGAATGACGGCTTCCATGTCCGCCGTCACCTGATCAAGCGCGGCGCCGCCATACAGCAGGAACGTCACGTTCTGACCCGGCAAATTATCGGGCAGGTTGACCTGCGCTTTCAGCAGCGCCACCCCCCATGTTTGCAGCGCTTCGTTAAGGGGCGACGTGGTGATCAGGCTGATGTCCTGAAGCGCGGCCAGATCGCCGACTGCATCAAAATTGGCCTGCGCGCCTTCCTGCAATTCTGCCATGACCTGATTGTTGCCGTAACAGGCTTCATTGCGACCCGTTGTGTTACAGATCGGCCCGACCGATTGAATCGCGGTCGATACCAATTGATCGCAGGTGAGATCGAGCTGCGGCGGCACGGCAGTTTCGGTTGGGGGCGCTGGTGCTGAGGCGAGGTTACACCCCGTTAGAAGGACGCTTGTCAGAATTATCAGTAACCAGGCAGAACGCAGCACGTCGCCAATCCTCGCTCATCACCATCGGGTGTGTTGCTAGCGCTGAATATCCGTCGATTGATCGGCTAACAGCGCTTCCACTTCGGCCCGTGAAACCAAGGCCATATCACCGGGTACAGTCATCTTCAGCGCGGCCACCGCATGTCCATAGCGGACCGCTTCCGGCAGCAATTTGCCGTCGAGCAGGGCGCACAGCAGGCCGGTATCGAAGGCATCACCCGCGCCAACACGGTCAACCACCTGTACATCCGTGTAAGCCGGGACATCGTAGAAATTCGTCCCGTCAAACGCAACCGCGCCCTTTGACCCCTTCGTCACGACGACGGTCGCTCCCTGCCAGCGTTCGTTCAGATGCCGCGCCAGTGCCTCGCCTTCGATTTTCTCCGCCACCAGGTTTTGCGCGTCGCGGGTGGCGCCGATGACCAGATGACACTGCGATGCCAGTTCGTCCATAACCGGGCGGCATTCATCCCATGTCCATAATTTCGCCCGGTAATTCAGGTCGAACGAAATCTGTAACCCGGCGGCGTGGGCTTCCTTGATGGCCCGCTTGACCGTCTCCAGACAGGACTGGCTTAGCGCCGGGGTGATGCCGGTCAGGTGCAGGCGCTTGGTATGCTGGAACACCGACCAGTCAAAATCGTCCGGCTGCATCTGGCTGGCCGCCGAGTTCGCCCGATCATACACCACCTGTGTGGGCCGGGGCGGGCTGCCGAACTCGATAAAGTACGTACCCAGGCGCGCATCTTTCTGCCAGTATATGCCAGATACGTCTACACCGAAAGTCCGCAGCGTTTGCGCAACATGCTGACCCAATGGATTTTCTGGCAAGCGGGACCACCACGCCACCTTCTTGCCCAACCGGGACAGACCAATGGCCAGGTTGCTTTCTGCGCCGCCGACTTTGACTTCGAGGCTGTCGACCATGTCCAGCCGGACAAATCCCTGGGTGGACAGACGCCACATGGTTTCGCCCAGCGTGATTAAGTCATATTCAGTCGCGTTTGAGGATGTAGTAAGAGCCACGTTTTTGTCCCATCTTTTGCAAAATATCTTTCGTCACCAGGTCAACCAGATCGCGCCGGATGGTTTCTGCGTGAACATCCGGGCAAAGCTGTTGCAAATCACTGTTGGTGATGCGGGTATTGCCAGCGGCGTTGAGGAAGATCAAAGCGGCCTCTTGCCGGGGGTTGATTTCGATACCCTGATACACACCATTGTAGCTGACTTCGGCGGGGGTTTTGCTCGCTGCGTCCGGTGTTTGGACCGGATCATTGCGCAGCACGACCCGAAAGCCGCCAGAGGTTTCCTCGAACGATGGCGCGCGCAGATGCTGCTGCTGCATCAGGTGAATCACGCGGTCGACCCCATAGCCCAGGCGCTCAATAAAGCCCATGTCGGACAGCACCTGCACGATCACCGGGTTACGCGAAAAGCGTTCGTCCTTGATGTTGTCGATGGTGACCGGACCGGCCAGCCTGCCGGGGTTGGTGATCTCCATGCGGTCTTTGAAAATGAACAGCCGGATGCCATCGCCGTTGATGCTGTAGTCGCGGTGTGCGACCGCATTGACGACCAGTTCGCGGGCTGCTTCCAGCGGATACTCAAAACTTTCGAGGCGCGCCATGCTGGAGCCAAGCTGCACACCTTTGCGCAGATGATCGACCAGAAACGTTTCGGCACGCTTGATCTGGTCGGGCAGGGTGCCCAGAATATCCTCCCGGCTGAAGCGGTCACTCATGGTTTCGCCGGCAAAACGGGCGGCGGTAATTTCTGCGCTGCGGACAAACCGCTGGGGGTCGTTGCCAAACAGTAAGATTCCCGCGTTGGTTGGTCGCATCTTGCCGTCCTGCATCACCAGACAACCGCGCTTGAGCAGCACGCGTTTGGTGTCGGTTTCGCCAATGCCGCTGAGGCTGGAGGCGTAGGTTTCTGCCTTGGCCCAGTTAATATCATCTTCGGTCGCGCTGGGGGGTACTTCGGTTTCGAAGCTGACTTCACCGCGTTCGACGATTAGCCGCCGCAGGTCGCGTGGTTTGATGGGCACGTTGTCGATGCCATCACGCATCAGGTAGCGGCCATCCAGCGAATAGACGTGGGGCATCCCCGGCGGAATGTGTGCAAGCACTACAGATTGACCGTTCTGCACCTGCACCTGAGGCACCGGGATAATCAGCGGCGGTTCGATAGACAGGGCCGCTTGCAGCACATAATCCACCGCATGGTCGGCATCCCGTACGCCCAGGGCGGCTCCGGTTGGGCCAGCGACACCAAGCAGGATCATCCCACCCTGGCTGTTGGCCATCGCGGTCATGGTGGTGGCGATGATGCCGAGGGGCGTTTGCTCGCTGAACCAGTCGACACGGGTATGGCGCCCCCCTTTGATGATTTGGGTTAGGTCAGGTTCCGCATCGCTCATTCTTCATCTACCATCTGCTCGTCGTCATTTTCTTCCTGTTCGGCGCGCCGCAGATCGCGTGCCCGGCCCTCAGGTGGCGCTTCCAGCAGCACCAGATTGATGACTTGCTGCATGGAGTCGACCAGATGAATGTTCAGGTCACGCAGCGCTTTCTGCGGAATATCGACCAGATCCTTTTCATTGTTGGCTGGCAAAATGACATTTTTCAGTTTGGCCCGCCGGGCGGCCATCACCTTTTCCTTGACGCCGCCAATGGGCAGGACCTTGCCGCGCAGGGTGATTTCACCCGTCATGCCAAAATCATGGCGGACTTTGCGCTCGGTCAGCGCAGAAATAAGCGCAGTTGCCAGTGTGATACCGGCGGATGGGCCTTCCTTGGGGACAGCACCTTCGGGCACATGGACATGAATGTCGTAGTTCTCGAAGTCGTCACTGGGCACGCCCAGGTCATCCGCAATCGAACGAACATAGCTGAGTGCTGTCTGCGCAGATTCCTGCATGACTTCGCCCAGGCTGCCGGTCATGGTCAGGTTACCTTTGCCTGGCATCAGCGAGACTTCGAAGATCGTGATGTCGCCACCACCATAGGTCCACACCAGCCCTGTTGAAATGCCAACGGCGTCTTCATCCAGCGAACGTGTGCCGAGATAGTAGGGCGGCCCCAGGTACTTCGAGACGAGATTGGGTGTGATGCGTTTGGGATAGTGCTTTTCCTCAGCCACCAACCGGGCGATCTTACGGCTGGCATTGGCGATCTCGCGGTTGAGGTTGCGCACGCCCGCTTCATAGGTGTAATCGCGGATGATGGTTTCAAGGGCGGCTTTCTCGAAGCGGATGTCGCTTTCTGCCAGACCATGCTGCTCAAGCTGCTTCGGCACCAGAAACTGCTGCGCGATGGCGATCTTCTCTTCTTCGATATAGCCGGGAAACTCGATGACTTCCAGCCGGTCGAGCAGCGCCGGGGGTAACGGGTCGAGATCGTTGGCGGTGGTGATGAACAGCACCTTTGACAGATCGTATGGCACTTCCAGATAATGATCCGAGAAGGCGTTATTCTGTTCAGGGTCGAGCACTTCCAGCAGCGAATCCGCCGGATCGCCACGAAAGTCTGCGCCCAGCTTATCAATTTCGTCCAGCATAAACACCGGATTGACGGTTCCGGCGCGTTTCATCGTTTGGATGATGCGGCCCGGCAGTGCGCCAATGTAGGTGCGACGATGCCCGCGTATTTCGGCTTCGTCGCGTACCCCACCGAGGCTGACCCGCACGAACTCGCGCCCCAGTGCCTTGGCGATGCTTTTGCCCAGCGACGTTTTGCCCACACCGGGCGGGCCGACGAAACACAGCACCGGGCTTTCCATTTTGTTACCAGCCAGTTTGCGCACCGCGATATATTCGAGGATGCGATCTTTTACTTTGGGCAGGCCATAATGCTCCGCATCGAGCACTTTCTGGGCGTTGCGCACGTCGAGATTATCTTCGCTGGCATCGGTCCAGGGCAGGGTGGTCAGCCAATCGACATATGTACGAATAATGCCGACTTCCGGCGCGATCGGCGGCATAATCGCCAGCCGCGACAGCTCCTTCATCGCCCGTTCGTGCACCTCCTGCGGCAGATGAGCCTCGGCCACCTGAACGCGGATTTCGTCCATTTCCTGCTGGAAGATGTCGCCTTCGCCCAGCTCGGTCTGGATGATACGCATCTGTTCACGCAGATACATTTCGCGCTGGCCGCGTTCCATCTCCTGCTGCACCTGGGCGCTGATCTCATCTTCGATTTCCAGCACGTTCAGTTCTTTGCTCAGCAGCATGGCCACGTGGCTGAGCCGTTCGCCGGGATGCGTCATTTCCAGCACCTGCTGGCGCTCCTCGGTCGACAGCGACAGCGTGGATGCTACCAGGTCAGAAAGCCAGCCGGGGTCTTCGGCATTGAGTGCGTAGATCAGCACATCTTCGGGGATATTGGCATTGAGGTCGACCGCACGCTTGAACATGTTGACCACAGCCTTCATCAACGCCTGTTGTTCGGGCGAAGGTTCGTTCTCCGGTTCGTCAATGATCCGTGCTCTGGCGACGATGTATGGTTCCGTCTGGACGAAGTCGATGATCTCCACCCGTTGACGACCTTGCGCCAGCATACTGTTGGTGTCATCCGGCATCCGCAATATGCGGCCCAGGGCGATCTCTGTGCCGATGGTATACAGTTCTTCCGGGGCGGCGCTCATGCTTTCCAGATCACGCTGGGCTACGCCAATAATCGTCTGGCGCTGGTCGAGCGCGGCTTCGGCAGCCGCAACAGCCTGCTTGCCCTCCAGAAACAGGGGCGTGACGACATGCGGGTAAATAACCATACCTTGCAACGGCACCACAGGGCAGGTAATGAATCCCTGGCTGTCGGGTTCAGTATCAGGGATGTTATAGAAATCGTTTGTGCCGTTTCGTATTGCCAACGAAAGTGACTCCTTGAATAAAATGTGAAGAATAGTTTTGGAGTTTACCGCAGACTGGGGCACGGGTAAAGCGTCTGGACGGCGGCGAGTGGGTGCGCTAGACTTACCGGGTTTGACCGCAGATGCAGGAAGACTTGAATGCGCATTCAATTAGTTATCGGTGCGGCGATCGTGGGGATGATTCTGATATTAATCGTCGGACGATTCCTGTTGCAACCGGACCTGCCGCTGATTACGGAAGCTGAATTTTCGCCCACCACCATCAGCCCCAATGCGGATGGCGAAGACGATATTACCCTGTTCCAGTACAGTTTGTCGCGTAATGCGCAGGTTTCGCTGGTGTTTGAGTCTGCCACAGGCGAAACCTATGTCTTCCGGCAGGATGAACCCCGCATTCAGGATGACTATCAGGTCAATTTCAGCGGCGTGGTTGATGGTTATACGCTTGAAGGTGAAGACATCGCCGGGGAGGTCCTGCGCCGCCTGATCCCCAATGGCGACTATACATGGCGGTTGACGGCGGTGGATGCCCAGACCGGGGCCGAAGATGAGCGCACCGGCACGCTTATCGTGCAGGATGCCGACGCCGCGCTGCCGCGCATCACGTCGTTCAGTGTTTGGCCCGACGTGTTCACGCCAAATCAGGACGGCATCAATGACCGTACCGAGATCAGCGTGTATCTGGAAAAGGGCGCGGACTTGCAGGTGTATCTGCTGGGGCCAGAAGGCGAAAAGATCTACGTCGCGGAACGGCAGGAAAGTCGCGAACCGGGCGAACCGGGGCGGCACCTGTTTGATTACGAGGGTGGCGTTGACCTGGATGCCGATCCGCCGCCGGATGGCGCTTATACGGTCGTAGCCCATGCGCAGGACGATGAAGGGCAGGTTGTCCAGCAGACCGGGCAGCTTGTCATCGAAAATGGCGGTAAACCACTGGCGGAGATCGTGCCGCAGACGGTAGGCGTGGATGTGGTGTTTACGGTGCAGCCTTACGACGAGCGCTACTTTACCTCTGCCGATGCGTCCGGCGATCTGATCGAGCCGCCGGATGATGTGCAGGATAACAGCCTGACCGCGCTGCAAATGCCGCTGGGGGATATGCTGGTGTTCAAGCTGACCGTTGAGAATTACGGTAAAGCGCCGATCCGCACCAGCGGGCCGCCACCCGGCACGGTGTACCAGCAGACGCAGCGCGCCGCGACACTGAACGCTTTTGACGAAGCGGGTGCATGGCGGGTTGGCATTGACTGCGCCACCGCCGAGACGGATTATCCCTGGCGCTGGGGGCTGGGTACAGGCGATGCGGTCTACGAGGAGTTTGACCCCTACAGCGGCAACACCTATACCTATATCTCGGCGGGCGAACGCGTTGTCGTGTGGGGTGCGATCCGCATGACGGAGATTGAAGCGCTGAATCCGCAAAACTGCTGGGCGGGCCTGATCCATGAATTTGTCGAGGTGAGCGTGCGCAATACCAATGTCGGCAGCCGCGAAGTGCTGCTGGTGGATACCAGTGAGTCCGGCGGGGGAGGCGAGTAGCCATGCGTCTGGGTGGACCGGTATTTTCCGAAAAGGGTGACGCTGCGGCGTGGGTCGCGGCATTGAAAGCAGCTGGTTATCGCGCGGCGGCTTTTCCGCTGGCATATGACGCCGACCGTGACCTGATTCGCGCGCACGTCGACGCGGCCCAGGCGGCGGATATTCTGATCGCTGAGGTTGGTGCGTGGAGCAATCCTATCAGCCCTGATGAGGCGGTGCGACAGGCTGCGATTGAAAAGTGCCAGCAGCAACTGGCGCTGGCGGATGAAATCGGCGCAGGCTGCTGCGTCAATATTGCTGGTTCTCGTAACCCGGAACGCTGGGATGGGCCGCACCCGGACAACCTGACTTCGGATACGTTTGACCTGATTGTCGAAACCGTGCGCAGCATCATTGATGCCGTCCGGCCACAGCGTGCCTACTATACGCTGGAAACCATGCCCTGGATCTACCCGGACTCGGCGGACAGTTATCTGGCGCTGATCGACGCGATTGATCGCCCAAACTTTGCGGTGCATTTCGACCCGGTGAACCTGATTTGCAGCCCGCAGCGCTGTTTCGATAATGCCGCCCTGATACGGGACTTTATCCAGAAACTGGGCCCTTATATCAAAAGCTGCCATGCCAAAGACATCACACTCGCCAACAAGCTGACGGTGCATCTGGACGAAGTGCGGCCCGGCGCAGGTGTGCTGGATTATCACATGCTGCTGCCGCTGCTGGAAAACCTGTCGGCGGATATACCGCTGCTGCTGGAACACCTTGAACACGAGGCGGATTATCGGTTGGCCGCTGCGCACATCCGTCAGGTTGCGGCAGAGACAAATGTGAGGCTGGTATAGTTTGCTCCTGCTGCTAATCAGTTGTACCATACATGCAGGTTCCATTGTCATCTTGGAGAATGCATGATTAACGGCAAGGCTTTCCTTTATACATTGCTCTTGCTGGTGATGCTTCTGGCTGCCTGCCGACCGGCGCAGGTAGAGCAGGGGCCTTTTGTGCAGGCGACGGCGACGGCCACCCCCCGGTCGACCCCTTTGCCGCCTGTGCCCACGGTTGTGCCCCCCGGTACGGCGGACAATCCGATACAGATGGTGATCAACCCGGACGGAGTCGTCACCAGTGCCCAGATCAGCAGCTTTGAAGAAGCACTGCGCGAACAATCCGATCTGGTCATCAACGTATCGGTGGTGGAGCGCTATGCCGAAGCACTGGCCGCGCTGTGCGATTCCAGCCCGACAAATGTAACCGTTGCCTGGCTGGATGGGGTGACGCTGGAAGCGGCTCTCGCGCAGAATTGTGGCGAACCGGTGATGCAGGTCGAACGGGGTACACGCAACGCGCAGGCAGGCGATGCCGGGCTGATTATCGCCAGCGAGGATGCGGCCTTCAGTGGGGTTGAAGCGCTGGATGGGCGCACGTTCTGCCGGTTGGCGCTGGATGATTATTACAGTTGGCTGGTGCCATCGCTGATGATGCGCGCCAACGGGGTGGACCCGGTCAATGACCTCGAATCGGTGGTTGATTATGACAGCCGAAATGCTCTGATCGAAGCGGTCATCAATGGTGATTGCGACGCGACTGGCATATCAGCGCAGGATTTTGAAGCTTTACGCGACGCCCAGCAAGACGCGCTGGCATCCATTGCCGAGACGCCGCCGCTGCCCTATGCGGTCCTGCTCTACCCGCTCAGCCTGCCATTGGGGGAGCGTATCCGGCTGGAAGATGCGCTGCTGGTAATGGAAAATGACACGGATGCGAGTGCGGCTTTGCGTCCGCTGCTGGGCCAGGACAGCCTGTCCGTCGTGGACGATGACGCCTTTGAGGACGTTGCTGATTTTCTGGCGGATACAGGGCTGGATTTCGCACAGTTGAGTCGTTAATGGTTGATCTGGCTGTTATTGTTGTCACCTGGAATGTCCGTGAACTGGCCCGCAATACGCTGAGCAGCCTGCTGGCGGATGTTCAGACTCATGGCCCGGCAGCGACCGTCTACGTGGTCGACAACGCATCAGCGGATGGCACACCCGCTATGGTCGCCGCTGACTTTCCGCAGGTGAAGCTTATTGCGAGTGACCACAATCTCGGCTTTGGTGCGGCCAACAACCGGGCACTGCGTGAAATCGGGTTTGGCCAGCTACCTGTCGATGAACTTCCCCGCGCTGTTTACCTGTTGAATCCGGATACGGTGACGCAGCCCCAAGCTACGCGCACGCTGTTCGATGCGCTGATGTCGGATGCGACGGTGGGGCTGGTGGGGGCACAGCTCGAATATGACGACGGCGCGTTCCAGCATTCAGCCTTTCACTTCCCCGGCCTGCGCCAGCTCTGGGTCGAGTTTTTTCCGACGCCGGGCCGCCTCTACGAAAGCGCATTTAACGGGCGCTATCCCCGATCCCTGTATGAATCCGGCCAGCCATTTGCGATTGACTTTCCGCTGGGCGCGACCATGATGCTGCGGCGTGAGGTGATCGAACAAACGCACGGCTTTGACGAAGATTTTTTCATGTACTGCGAAGAAATCGATTGGGCATGGCGTATCCACCGGGCGGGCTGGGCGGTGCAATGTGTCCCGGCAGCACGGGTGAAGCACCTCGAAGGGCGCAGTACGGTTCAGGTGCGGCCACAGAGCGTGATCAACCTGTGGAAAAGTCGCCTGCTTCTGTATCGCAAGCATCAACCGGCATGGAAGAACGCCCTGGCACGGCGGATGATTGCGTTGGGCATGGCGCGCCGAATCCAGCAGGCAGCGCGCGGTGCGGACAGTGACCCGGCATTGATGAACGCCTATCGGACCGTTCAGCAGATGGCGCAGGACAATCAACCATGAAACTGACCGCGATTATCCTCACCTATAACGAAGCCAACCATATTCAGGCGTGTATCGAGAGCGTGCGTTTTGCCGACCATGTGCTGGTATTTGATTCATTCAGCAATGACGAGACGGTGAAGCTGGCGCAGGAGGCGGGTGCGGCGGTGGTTCAGCACCGTTTTGAGGATTATGCCAGCCAGCGCAACGCCGCGCTCAAAGCCGTCGAGGGACAGGCGGATTGGGTGCTGTTTGTCGACGCGGATGAACGTGTGACGCCAGAACTGGCCGCTGAGGTGCGACGTGTCATCGAACAGCCTGCAATTGCCGGATGGCGCATCCCCCGGCACAATTACATTTTTGGCAAACTGACCCAGGGGGCAGGCTGGTTTCCGGACTATCAGACCCGCGTGTTGCGTATCGGCGCCGCGCATTATGACCCGGACCGGCAGGTGCACGAACTGGTGCTGCTGGATGGCCCGGAAGGCACGCTGGAAAACCCGCTGGTGCATTACAACTACGCAAGCCTGGACCAGTTCCACCGCAAGCAGCGCGCCTACAGCGCTTATGATGCGCAAATTCTGTATGAACAGGGCATTCGCCCGAAACCGCAGAACTACGTGTTACAGCCGTTGCGTCAGTTCTGGTGGCGCTTTGTCACGCTCAAGGGCTATCAGGATGGCTGGCACGGTCTGCGCCTCAGTCTGCTGATGGCACGCTATGAACTGCGGAAGTATATCCTCTTGCGGCAAATGTGGGGTGGGGCGGAGGATGACCGCCCCGGTTTTATCTAGGGGAGCAGTGGCACCAGCAGGCCGTAGCCGCCGCTGCCGCGCTGGTAAAGCACGTTGATGGTCTTGGTGTCGATGTTGTAAAACATGAAGAAGTTGTGGCCCAGCAGCTCCATCTGTTCGATGGCCTCAACCTCGGTCATGGGGGCCATAACAATGTCCTTGCGCCGGGCGATGGGCACCGCGAAGTCTTCACCCTCAAGCTGCGTTTCGTAGTAGTCCGCCGTTGAGTCATCAAACTCGTCGGTGAATTCCTCAAGATTGGGAATATCCTCGGCCAGGTTCAGTTCTTCAATGGTAGCGGTGAAGCGCTCCTTGCCCTTACGGCTGCGTTTCCCTTTAAAGCGCTGAATCTGACGGTACATCTTGTCGACCGCCTTATCAACCGCCTTCTTGACCTCGGCTGTGGTTTTTTCCTCGGCACGCAGGATGGCACCACGCTTGTGCCGTACTGTGATCTGGACGCTGACGAGGTCTTCACCGCGCCGGGTATGCTCATGATCGAAATCCACCCGAACGTCCGCGATATGCGGCAGGTATCGGTCCAACCGGTCCAGTTTGTCCCTGGTGTAGGCGTCGAGTTCATCCGTAATTTTGAGATCATCTCCCTGAATAATAACGTCCATCGTGTACTCCTTCATGTAGAGGTAATAAAAATGGGTTACTCAGGCTTTGCTTGCGGTCAGACCATAGACCGCAGTCGCCCCGGCATCCAGCGCTGCCTGCGCACAGGCAGTCATGGTTGCTCCGGTCGTATACACGTCGTCAATAAGCAGGATCGTTTTACGGGTGACAATGGATGGATCGGCGATAAATGCGCCAGCTACATTTTGCTGCCGCTGCTGCGCATCAAGCCCAACCTGTGTACGGGTTTCAATTTCCCGGTGGATAGCTTGCGGCTGTAGAGGGATCGTTTGCATCAGCGCTATGTGCTCAGCAAGCAGCGTTGATTGATTATACCCGCGTTCGCGCAGCCGTTTCATGTGCAAAGGCACTGGAACAAGCATGTCAATTGTCCAATCCAGTTGTGCCAGGCGGGTGCTCATTCGCTGACCCAGAGGCACCGCCATGGCGCGGTTATTCTCAAACTTGAGCGACCAGATGACGTGCTGAAGTTTGCTGTCGTGCGGACCCGTGGCGGCCAGTGCCCGCAATCGGGAGTCGGCATCCAGGTGTTGGACAGGTGGAAAGGGTATCTGGTCGATTTCGTGCTGGCAGGCAGAGCACCACGCCGTATCGACTCTGCCGCACCCGGCGCAGCGCGGCGGGAACAGCAGGTCCAGCGCACGAAGCCACAGGTGCTTAGACAACAGAAGCCCAGCATTAGACTGGGCTTCCGGTTGATGACTGGGTGAAGAGGAAAATCGTAGCATAGGCGCGACTAGAAAGCTCCTGTCGTGCCGGACGTATTGAGCAGGATAATCGCTGCCGGCCCCAGCAGCACGATCCAGATGGACGGGAAGATGAGCAGCACCATCGGGATCATCATTTTGACGGGGGCCTGATGTGCTTTTTCCTGGGCCCGCTGCCGACGCTTGACGCGCATTTGATCCGACTGCACACGCAGGATATTCGCCATACTGACGCCGAGTTGGTCGGCCTGGGTGATGGCCGCGACAAAGCTGGTGACATCGGGTACATCCATGCGTGCCGACATATCACGCAGCGCTTCGCGACGCTGCTTGCCCAGCTGGATTTCGCGCAGGACGCGACCAAACGCGATAGCCAGTTCATTTTCCCACTTTTCATAAACCTTGCCCATTGCCATGTCGAAACCAAGACCGGCATCCACACAGATCACGAGCAGGTCCAGCGCATCGGGCAGGGCCTTCTGAATGTTTTCCTGCCGCCGCCGGATCTTTCCGCGAATCCATAACAACGGGAAGAAGTAACCCAGCGCTGCGCCGCCAACGGTATACAGCAGGGCCTGGGTGGGCGCTGTATTGGCAGTGAATACGAAGAAGAGAAGGAAGGCAAGTAATCCGAGACCCACGGTGGCCACGACGCGTAAAGCAAAGAATGAAGTGGGTTCCAGCGAGCCTGTCATACCAGACAGTTCGATGAGCCTTCGTGCTTCCTCAAGCTGCTTTTCCGGCGTAAATCGGATGGTGACTTCGGCAATCCTCTTGAGGATTGGAATCAGGATACGGTCGCGGAACGAAAGCGATAATTCGATTTCCTCCAGCGATTGTGGAATATCGCGTTCGCCATATTCCGCCAGCCGGTCCTGAAGGGGATCACGGCTGTTATCTTCGCGCAAGCCAAGGTAAACCAGGCCAGCGATAATCGCCAGGCCGATGACAATCGCAATAGGGATAATCAGTTCTTGCATAGTATGGACTGTCCTTAAATTTCGATCTGGACGATTTTTTGTACAACGGCAGAGCCGATGCCAATGAGTGCCAGACCGATGCCGAGCAGCGGCCAGCCGCAAGCACGATTTTCGAAAAGATTGGCCATGTAGGTGGGATTAATCGCATACAGGAAAAGCGCCAGCAGAATCGGCAACCCACTGATGAGATAACCGGTGATGCGGCCCTGGGCGGTGAGTACGCGGATTTCGCCTTTGAGCTTGATGCGCTCCCGAATCACGTGACTGATGATTTCGAGAATTTCGGCCAGGTTACCACCGACCTCACGCTGAATGTTGACTGCGGTGACCACCAGATCAAGGTCTTCGCTTTCCACACGGTCGAGCATATGCTGCATGGCGTCATCGGTGTCGATGCCGATGCTGACTTCCTGGACCACACGTTTGAACTCGGTGCCGGTTGGTTCCGGCGCATCACGTGAGATGGCTTCCATCGCCTGCAAAACGCTGTAACCCGATCGCAGGGCATTCACCCAAAGGCTCAATGTGTCTGGCAGCTGTTGTTCGAAGTCGATCAGGCGTTTGCTGGTCTGGCGGGCGACATAAATGCGCGGGGCAAAGAAACCGACAAAACCGGATACGATGCCCATAACAAGCTGCTGGCCGAACAATACGAAATAACCGACGACAAAAAAGCCAATCATCGAAATGATATGGATGGCGGCATATTCGGCAACGGTCAGTTTGATGTCGGCGCGGGCAAGTTGTTGGCGCCATTTGGCGGCAAATGGCCGGTCAGACAGCGCATTGTTGATCGCCGATTCGATAGCGGTAGGCTTATCCGGCTCGTAGTTTTCATCATCGGTTTCATCGAGAAACGACTGGAAATTACTTTCATCATAACGGCCCAGTCGTTCTTCCACCACGTCCCGGTTGGCGCGCACATTACGAATACCGATCAAGAGGACAATTAACGCCAGAATCCCGGCTCCCACAAGAACGACGGTTTGATCCACTTTCCTTTTGCCCTCCGCTCTTTGATGCTTACATTCTAAGAAATTCAGAGAAGTGCGTCAAGCAAGACACACTTCCGGCTGAATAAACCATTAAACCTGTTGACGGCCTAGTAATTGCTGCGTCCGATACCAAATGTCGATGGTGGCAGGTGAATACCGGAGGCTTCGATGCGGTCAATAAACTTGGGGCGCAGCCCGGTTGGGCGAATACGTCCGATGATTTTACCGCCTTCGATGCCTGTCTGTTCGAACTCGAAAATGTCCGACATGGTAATCACGTCACCTTCCATACCCTGGATTTCCGTGATTTTGACGACTTTACGTGACCCATCGCGCAGACGGTCCTGATGGGTGATCAGATCAACCGCGCTGGCGATCTGTTCACGAATAGCGCGCACAGGCAGGTCCATACCGGCCATCAGGCACATGACTTCGAGACGGGCGAGGGTATCACGCGGGCTGTTGGAGTGAGCCGTCGTCAGGGAACCATCGTGGCCCGTGTTCATCGCCTGAAGCATGTCCAGCGCCTCGCCAGACCGGCACTCACCGACGACGATGCGGTCTGGCCGCATACGCAGACAGTTCACCACCAGGTCCTGAATACTGATCATGCCCTTGCCTTCGATATTGGCCGGGCGACTTTCCAGCGTCACAACATGTTCCTGCCGCAGCTGCAATTCAGCAGCGTTCTCGACGGTGACAATACGTTCGTTGTTCGGAATGAAGCTGGACAACACATTCAGGAGGGTCGTCTTACCGGAACCCGTACCGCCTGAGACGATGATGTTCAGACGGCCAATGATGCAGGCACGCAGAAACTCGGCGATTTCCTTCGTCATCGACCCGAAGCGAATCAGATCGTCAACGGTCAGCGGTTTCTTGGAAAATTTACGAATGGTGATGGTGGGGCCACACAGAGCCAGTGGGCGAATAATCGCGTTCACACGCGACCCATCTGGCAAGCGGGCATCCACGATAGGGGAGCTTTCGTCGACGCGACGGCCCAGCGGCGCGACAATACGCTCGATGATGCGCATGACATGTTCTTCATCATCGAAGGTGACTGGCGCACGCGTGATCAGACCCTTTTGTTCGATAAACACATTCTTGGGGCCATTGACCATGATTTCTGTGATCGTATCATCCGCCAGCAGGATTTCCAGTGGGCCAAAACCCAGGATGTCGGCGACGATGGCTTCAAACAGGCGCTGTCGTTCATTGCGCGACAGGACCAGACTTTCATCCGCCAGGATCGAGTTAAAGAGTTCTTCGATATGGGTACGGACCTGTGCTCGCTGCGAGATGTCCATCGTCTGATCAAGCTCGGACAGCAGCTTGTTCTGCACGCGAGTCTTCAGGTCCATGTAGGAATTGTCGGATGCCCGTCCGCCGGGGCGACTTACGTCGCTGACCACCTGACGTCGCTGGCGCATTGCGGCGAGTTTTGATTCATCAGCGCTCTGGCTTTCATCATTCTCGCCATCACCATTGCCGCCTTTCTCGATACGACGTAATAAGGACATGACTACACCCTCCAATGTTTCTGATTAGCTTACGTTATCCTAATTCCAGTACACGTGTTTCTAACGTTAATCTTTAGCGACCAAGACGCAAGCGTAAACCGGATGGCTTTTTGCGCGGGTCTTCTTCCGGCTCCAGTTCGGGTTCGTCTTCGCCCACCAAGTCGCTATAAACTGCTTCGGATAGATCGAGCAGTTCCTTGATCGGTGATTTGCTTTTGTCGCGTTCCGATGCAACGACCGGGACGGCCTTGTTGATAGCACGGTTGACAATTTGCTCGTTCGAAGGGATGGCCGTTACGACCGGACGCTTCAGGAAATCGCTGATCTTTTCCAGTGACACCGCAGAGCGTTTACCCTGGCGATCATCCGGCACACGGTTGACCGCCAGCATGACTTTGTCCAGCGGGTATTTGAGCTTGTCAAACAGGTCCAGCACCAGCCGCACATTTTTGACGCTCGGAATGGTGGGTGTGCAGACCATCACAATCTTTGCGGACAGGTCGAACAGCGCCAGCAGCAGATCATCCAGCCGGGTGGATGTGTCGATAACAATAAAGTCGTAGTGGCCGGCGATCTTCTTGAGGATTTGCGCCAGTGCTTCGGGGTTGTTTTCGACTTCTTCGGCGAATTCGGGACGCTTGGGGCCCAGCAGCACCTTCAGGCCGCTGTCGTGGGTGGCGACGATGTTCTCGAACAACTCGGTGTCCAGGTCGTCTACATCCGGGATCAGCTCAACCATCGTTGACTGGGTTTGCAGGTTGAGGACAATGCTGATGTCGCCGAATTGAAGGTCGGCATCGACCAGCAGCACCTTGCTGCCTTCCTTCATCAGGCCAGACGCTACGCTGGTGGCGATGGTTGTTGTGCCAACGCCACCCTGCGGGCTATAGACCGTGATGATGTGACCGGCGCGTTCGTTTGCCTGGCGGTTCGCCATCTTGGGGCGCAGTTCTGCTGCCCCCTCGACCGCGGCATACTGTGCGGCGATGGGTTTGTTACGCGCATGCACCGTTCGGATGGTGTTGTACAGCTCATCCATTTCGATCGGCTTGGTCAGGAAGTTTCGTGCCCCGGCCAACATGGCGCGGCGCAGGTAGTCCGGATCATTTTGCACGGACATCATAATGACGGCGACGGTTGGGACGGCTTCGGTGATCAGGGTTGTCGCCTGAATACCATCCATATCCGGCATATTGATGTCCATGATGATGATGTTCGGCCTCAGTTCCTTCGCCATCGATACCCCTTCGGTACCGGTGCGCGCTGTGCCGACGACCTTCATGTCCTGCTCGAAACTAATGAGCTTTTTGATATTCTCAAGCGTGTCGGGGATGTCATCCACGAGCAGTATCGTAATGACTTCGCCCTCACCACCGGATTGTGAAGCGCCTGATTTACTCATACGGGTATCCTACTCAACTGATCAGATTAATTGCCGCCACTTGTCAGCGACAATTCTTCCTCCTGAAGCAACTGGCGAATGCTGCGCAGGGCTGGTTCGATTGCATACTGGCGTTTGCCCGGCGGGTTGATGTCGAAGTTCGCCATAATGTAGTCCAGTGTGACAGCCTGCGTGGTCGTCCGCGAAGTGTCGGATGCGGACCGCAGCGCCAGGGTGATAGGCAGTTTGGCTTCCAGCGCCCAGATAAGCACAACGGCATCCTGCGGTGTGACACTCAATGTCACGACTGTCGGCAGGGCGGGCGTGGGTGAAGGAACGGGAGTGCCATCGCGACCGGCGTCTTCGTCATCGTCGGGCACCGGGGTAGGCGTGGGCGGCACACCGAGCAAGCGACCATTCAACGGGAAGTCACCGACGTGCAGGACAAGCGCATCCTGGACCGTGCGTTGGGTAACCAACCGCGGGCGCTGACGTTCGGAGGGGCTGATGATGGCCGGGCCAAGGCTTGTGCTGTCCGGGCGACCTTCCAGCGTGCCGCTGGTGGTAATGCCTTCTTCGGAGAACTGGAAGAGCGTAATGAAGTTCGGTGTGATGGACTGGAACACGTCATCAACATCGACGAAGAGCATCGACAGAATCACGTCGACGCGGTCACCGTCCTGAATGGCGTAACTCACACTGGTCAGCCGGTTGATCGGCAGCGAAACCGCGATCAGGCCGCTGGGCTGAATGGCCGCCGCGTCGGAGCCGATTTCCGCAAGGCTGGTGAAATCATCAGTAATCATGGTGGTCAGGATCGGCTGTTCGCGGAAGATGCGGGTACGGGCGATCTTGCCGATGACATCTTCCAGATTGGTGATGCCATTAAACGGCGCAGATTCTTCCGGCCACGCACGCAGGTCGACCGCATTCGCCGGGATTCTGAACCCGCGCGGCAGTTCCTGCACCGCGATGACGATGTTGACAAACGACATCGGAGTCGGCGTTGGCAAATTCTGGGCGGGTTGCTGCTGGGCACCAGGGGTCTGGTCCGTCCGAACCGGGCCCGGAGCCTGCTGAAGTGTGGGCAGCACGGCAACGACAACAATAGCTGCCAGGATAATTATGAACGCTAATATGATAAGAACACGTCCTTGCATTAGTCCCTCCGTCAGGGGTGTGGCCGTCCCACCAGCCTGTTTGTGCTGCCAGCGGGCGTTTACGCGCCAATAGCTCTTGTTCTTAGTGTATACATTTCAACTAAACTGGCAAACGGGTTGAACCCGCCATTTTTCCAGTCTACAACCATTTGTTGAAATGATGATGCGAGAAAAGATTAGAAAACAGTATCGTCGGTTGGCAGCTCAAGCCGCACGACTGTCCCCTCTGTTTCACTGCTGTTGATGGAGATTGACCCGCCCACCAGTTCAAATTTCTCTTTGAGAGTCATCATGCTCTGGACACGGGAATCGTTCTGATGATGATCGCCTTCCCGCATGGCCGCCTCGGCATTAAAGCCGCGACCATCGTCCTCGACCAGTGCTTTGACACGGTTGCCCCCCATGTCGAGTTGGATGCGCACTTTGTTGGGCGATGCGTAGTCCCTGGCCTGAACCATCAGTTCCTGAATGCCGCGAAAGACAAGCACTTCACGGGCAGCTTCGAGCCGGCGTTCTTCGCCTGTGATTTCCAGGCTGGTTTCGATGTCGTTTTTGTCGCGGAAGGATTCGACATAGCGACGCACAGTCGGCACGACGCCAAGATCGTCCAGCATCATGGGGCGCAAATCGAAAATGAAGTCGCGCACTTTCTGGAAGGTGACGCTGGCACTGGATTTTAGATTGTCCAGTTCTTCGGCAGCTTTGTCCGGGTTGCGGTCGAACAACCGCTGGCAGATCTCCGCCTGAAGAATGAAATTGGTGAGCGACTGGGCCGGGCCATCGTGCATCTGCCGCGCCAGCCGCTGTCGCTCTTCTTCCTGGGCCTGTACGATGCGGATGATGTTGGCAAAACTGCTGGCCGGGGCGGCGCGTTCGGCAGACTTGCCAGCGCTGGGCAGTACATCGACCCCCTGCACCATGTTCAGCACCTGATTAAGCAGCGTCTGGTGGTCTTGCAGCAGTTCCTGGCGTGTCTGTAATTTCTCCAATTGCCCGCGCATGGTGCTCAGCCGAAAACGGGCGTCCAGCGCTTCGTCATATTTGGAGCGGATGTCCTGCCTCGGAATGGTGTCAATATTCTCCTGCACGGTGCGCAGCTCTGTCGCCAGATCACTGTTGCGCTGCTGTTCCCGATCGACCAGATTCTGCATCTGTTCGACCTGTCCCTTGATTTCGTTGAGCGCCGTTTGAATCGTGCGCATCTCGACCGTCACGAGTTCGACGATCTCATTTTTTGGATCATCCAATGCGTCTACGCTCATTTATTCCCTACCTGCTGGATTTTCATCTGAACCAGTATCCTGAATGCGCACCCACCCATAGCGCAGCGCCGTGACAGCGGCCTGGGTGCGATCCTGAACATTCAGTTTCTTAAGAATAGAGGTCATGTGATTTTTCACAGTCTGGTGGCTGATCCGAAGGGCCTTTGCGATTTCCTTATTGCTGAGGCCGCGCACGACAAATTGCAGGATTTCCATTTCGCGCGGGCTGAGGGGAACAAAGTGGTCTTCAGGGTCAAGCGCATAGGGGCCAGTTGCGGCTTCGACATTGGAGTTGACCCACTGTCGCAGCTCCCGATCAGTGAAGCGATCTTCGCCGACGATGAACAAGCCATCGGCTACATCACGGATGATGCCGATGAGGTCGTCGGGGGTGATGTCTTTGGAACAATAGGCAGAAGCCCCGGTGCGCATGGCGTGCAGCACCTGCTGCGAGTCGTGATAGGCTGTGACAACGACGACTGCAATCTGTGGCTGTTGGGTTTTGATCTGACGAGTGACCTGCATACCGTTCATCGACGGCAGGTTGATATCCAGCAGCACCACATCCGGGTGTAACTGCTGTGTCGCGCGCAGGGCTTCTTCGCCATCTGCGCTCTGACCAATCACGCGGATGTCGTCCTCCAGGTCGATCGCCTGGGCCAGACCATCACGAAAAAGGGGATGGTCATCCACGATGAGGACTGAAATACTGCGATGCCGTTTGTGCCGCTCCTCACGAATGTTCATAAAGTTGCCCAGCGCTAAGCACCATTACCTTTGGAATGCACCTGCGCATTCTCCTTTCGCTCTTTGGGAACATCGTTACAACTTTGTTTATTTTATAGAGCGGCCCCAATGTTAACAACTCGGAATTAATTGTAACTCTACGCAGTATACAACCAAATACTCAACGCCCGCAAGCAAGGTTCCCTTTACGAATCGGCGGCATTTGTGGCTGAACATTGTCATGAGCGGCTTGGCAGCGATATACTGGTGCGGGTGTCTGTCCACAACTGAAGGTGATCCGGTTGCAAGCGATAACAAACGATGGTTTGCGCTACTACCAGTTTGACGGCTGGTCGCAGGTGAAGCATGGCGTTTTCACACGGCACGGTGGTGTCAGCGCGGCGCCCTGGGCTTCGCTGAACCTGGGCGGCAACGTGGGTGATGATCCGCAGGCGGTGCGGCACAACCACGAGCGTATGTATGCGGCGTTAGGGGTTTCGGATGCGCGGGCCTGCTCCGTCTGGCAGGTACACAGCGCCGACGTCATCCTGGCACAGGGTCCGGTGCGCGGTCGACGCTGGCTGGCGCTGGCCGACGCCATGATCACGGACCGGGCGGATATACCCTTGTCCATGCGCTTTGCAGACTGCGTGCCGCTGCTGTTTCATGATCCGGTACAGGGGGTCATCGGCATGGCACATGCGGGCTGGCGCGGGACGGTGCAGGGTGTGGGCGCGCATACGGTACGCACCATGATGGAATCGTATGGCTGCAAACCACATAATATTCGCGCTGGCATCGGGCCAAGCATCGGGCCGGACCATTATCAGGTAGGTGAGGAAGTGGTCGAGGCGGTGCAGGGTTATTTTGGCACGGTCGAAGGTCTGGTGCGTCGTGACCCGGCAGATGGCACCGCTTATCTGGACCTGTGGCAAGCCAACCGTCTTGATCTTGAGCGGTCGGGTATTGAACTGATTGAACTGGCCGGTATCGACACGGCTGCCTGTACAGATGAGTTTTTTTCGCACCGGGCGGAAAAAGGCCGCACCGGGCGTTTTGGAGCTGTTATTGCCTTATGACCATTGCCGACAATATTCAACGTGTTCAGGAGACGATTGCTGCTGCCTGCGACCGGGCAGGCCGGGACCCTTCGGCAGTGACCTTGCTGGCGGTCAGCAAGACCCACCCGGCGGAGATGGTCTTGCAGGCTGTTGACGCGGGGCTGCAACATTTTGGCGAGAATCGCGTAGAAGAGGCACAGGATAAGATTCCGGCGGTCAACGCCCGTTCATCGCTGCCGGTCACATGGCACATGGTTGGGCACATCCAGAGCCGTAAAGCCCGCGATATACCGGGGCTGTTTCAGGTGGTGCATTCGGTCGACCGGCTCAAACTGGCGACGAAATTGTCGCAGTTGATGGCGGATGCTGATGAACCGCTGGACGTGCTGCTGGAAGTGAATGTCTCCGGTGAAGCCAGCAAAAGTGGCTTGATGGCCGCAGGCTGGTCGACAGACGCAGACGTGCGCAGCGCCGTGTGGCAAGAGGTGGAGCAGATCGCTGGCCTGCCCGGACTGCGGGTGCGTGGTCTGATGACGATGGCGCCGATCGTGACCGATATGGAAGCCACCCGTCCGGTGTTTGCCAATCTGGCAGCGCTGCGGGCTGCATTGGTCGATTCACTGGGGTTTGCTCTGCCGGACTTGAGTATGGGCATGACCGACGATTATCCGGTAGCCGTTGAAGAAGGCGCGACCATTGTGCGCGTTGGCCGGGCGATTTTTGGCCCGCGTGAATAGTAAAGGACAACAACATGGGTGCAATTTTGAGTGTGATTTTGCTGGCCTTGCAGATTTACCAATTTATTCTGCTGGCGCGGGTACTGTTGAGCTGGTTCCCGGATATTGACCGGAGCAACCCGATTGTGCAGTTTCTGTACGACATTACCGAGCCTGTCTTGCAGCCGGTGCGCAACCTGATGCCGCAGACCGGCATGGTTGATTTCAGCCCGCTGATCGTGTTTCTGGGCATTTCTGTGCTGATGATGCTGGTCCGTTCATTCTAGGGGCATCGGGCTTATATTCGTCTACGGTGGCCTGTTGAAGAATTGAAGTACAATAGGATCATCATGTGATGATTGAGATTGCCAGAAGAAAGTAGGGACGGATGCCAGAAGAGCGCAAATTTGAAATTACCGATGCCAAAGGGGGCGCGGCCTTCGCCGTCCGTGTCGTGACTCGTGCCGAGAGCACCGAGGTCGTTGGTATCAATGATGATGGCTCGCTCCGAATCCGCTTGCAGGCTTCTCCGGCAGGGGATCCGGCAGCGAACAAGGAACTGGTCGAATTTCTGGCAAATCTGCTGGAGGTAGGCGTCGGGCAGATCGAGATCGTTGCTGGGATAGGCGGACGCGAGAAGGTTATTGCTGTCGAGGGCATCACGACGGCGGACCTGGAGAGTAGATTAGCCAGTGGCGGGAACAGCTAGATTTCGCATCTGGTTTGCTGCGCTGGCGCTGGTAGGGTGTGCATCGGCGGCGACAGGAACCCCGCTGCCGACCCTGACGCTGATTCCACCGACAGCGACGTATACCCCCACACCGGTCACACCGACAGCGACCCGGGTTGGGCTGCCGGGCCCGGCAGATCTGTTTACGGCTACTCCCGAAGCCGCCGCGCTGGTGATGCCGGTCGGGGTTCAGCCCCTGCTCGAACGTGCCCTGGATGATTTGGCCGAGCGCCAGTCTGTCGACGCAGCGGATATTCAGGTGGTGCGCCTCGAAACTGCGGTGTGGACGACGCTTGATTTTGACTGTGGCGACGCTGACTCGGCTGAGCTTGCCAACCTCGAAATTGATGGCTATCGCATTGTGCTGGATGTGGAGGGCGAGGCGTTTGAGTATCATGCCGACACCCGCGCGACGGTCCGCCTGTGCGAGTCGGTGGATACGGCGGCGGCTGAAGCCGAAGACCTGCTGCTGGAATTAGACCCGGTTGCGGCGGATACAGTCGCCCTGGCGCAGCGCAACCTGGCGAACCGACTGGATCTGCCGGTGCGTCGCATCCGCGTGGTCGATGTGATGCCGGTGCTGTGGCCGGATAACAGCCTGGGCTGCCCGCAGCCAAACCAGACTTATACCCCCATCGCCGCTGCCGGGTATCGCATCGTGCTGTCTGCTGGCGACGAAACCTATATTTTCCACAGCGATTCGATTCAGGTGATTGCCTGTTCTGCGGAAAACGAAGTGCTGCCCATCGCCGAGTAGGGCACTAGGCGGGCGCCGGGAAGGACTCGCCAAGCTGCATTTCAAAATCGGCCAGCGACCGGTGTGCCGCTGTTCGTACCTCGTCCTGACGATCACGCAGCGTCATATAGAGTGTCTTGGCGCTGGATACAGCCCCGATCTGCCCCAGCACGCGCGCGGCCATTTCGCGCACCTCTGGCTCACCTTCCTGCACGGCGTCCATGATGATCTGCAAGGCAGCCTCGCCGGATGGGATGTTTTCGCCGCGTGCACCCGCCCATTCCCCTAACCAGCCAATAGAATCAGCCGTTGGGTAGGCGCGCGGCCCGCGGTCTTCTTCCTGCTGCAAGTCGAAGAATGCCTGCTGCGCGGCGGACCGGACATACCACTGTGAATCTTCAAGGAACGCCCGGTAAAGCGCGTCGATGGCCCAGCGGGTGGCTGTCCGGCGCAGACCAAATGTGGCGGCGCGGCGCACCATCATGTCGTCATGGTGGATGGCATCATACAGGATCGGGTGCCCTTCATCCGGGATGGCGGCCAATGTCTCGGTAGCGGCCTGCCGCACCCGTTCGGATGCTTCGGTCAGCGCCACGACCAGTGCTTCCAACGCCTCATTCGTGCCGATGGCGCCAAGTGCCATCGCTGCGGCGATTTGTATCTCATTGACCTGATCTTCGAGCAGGGCCACCAGATCACGAATCGCGTCTGGGTTGCCCATCGCCCCCATGCCCAGGCAGGCCAGCAAGCGGACCTCTGCGCTGGCATTGCGGGCCGCCTGACGGAAAACCAGCAGCACGTTTTTGTCGCGTGTGCCGATTAAGGCTGCCGCAGCGCGTTCACGCAGCAGGGGATACTGATTGGGCGCGACCATCATATTGCCGATGTGCTTGAGCAGCGGACCACGCCATGACACACCCGCCGGGGCATAGGCCAGCCAGCGGGAGACTTCCAGTACCTGACTGTGCAATAAATCCGGCGGGGCGCTCAATCGGGCTTTGACCGCCGGTTCAATGGATGTATGCAGCGCCGCGTACGCAACAGCCTGTGACCACGCCGGGTCGTGCGCTTTTTCGGCGATCAAATCCGCTTCAACATTTTGCAATGTCAGGCTGGCAAGGTAGGCCGCAATGAATGGGTGCCGGAACTGGAAGCGGTTGCCTCGATAGGCGACCAGCAAGCCGCTGCGCCGCAGCATGTTGACAAACCGACCCTGCGCACTCACTTCTTCCTGGGCTTTGGCTGGTTTGTCGCCGTTGCGCTTGGCCTGACGTTTGCGCGCTGCCGACACGTTTTCGGTTTCTTCGGTGTCATCAACGATGCCGCTGGCAAATGCGTCTGCCCGGATCAGCTGCTCGATGCGTTCCAGCGTGATGAAGCCCTCGTCGAGTTGCAGCGCTGCAATCTGTGCCAACTGCGGCAGAATCACCCCCAGTGGCTGCTTGGCAGGCAGATGCCGCGACAGATAAGACCGCAGCCAGCCTTCCTGACCAGTTGTTTCGGTGTCATCAGCATAGGCCGCCCATATTTTGAGCGTCAGATCGACCGGCGACAGGGCGCGGGTATTGACATGAGCACGCGTGACCTTTGCGTCATCGGGCAAGTCAGCTGGCTTGCGACGGGTGCCGCCGATCATAGGCCAGGCATTCGTCCAGCCGCGCAGCGCCTGATCAATGTGCAGGTCGTGCCAGGGACGCAGAAAGACGGGTGTCAGGCCCATTTGCAGCAGCGGGCCGTAACCAAATGGTGTGCCGGCGATGATAAAGAAATTGTCGCTGTAAGCCTCGCGTAATTCGCGCAGCCAGATGACTTTTTCCTGTTGTTCGGCAGCCGGTAGATCATCCAGCCCGTCGATCAGCAGCAGGGCACGGCCTTGATTCAGACGTTTGTAGAGGTTGATCGGCAGTGTGCGGGCGGTGATCGGCCCGACCTGACTCTGCACGGCGCGGATAAGCGGCTCGGCAGGGTCGATCTGGCTGCCGTATTCCTGGCTGGAAATATTGACATTCGCCAGATGCACATAAACCGGCACGTACTGGTTAAAGTGGGTGACGCCGGTCTGGTCGACATCATCCCCAAAAACAATACCGTGCTGTTCGCTCAGTTGCTCGCGGGCCAGCTTTTCGATCTGGGCGCGTTCCCGCGCTCTGGCGGTCCGTTCCTTTTCGGTCAGGGCCTGTTCTTCAGCGTCCAGATTTTTCTGGACATGGTCTTCATAACTCTGGAAACGGGCACGCCCCAGACTGTGCAGGGCAATCGTCAGCAGCGCAGTTGTGCGCCCGCTGCCGGGCAGCCCCAGCAGGGCGATGGCACGATCTCCGGTGGCAAGATCATCAATCGACAAGGTATCGAGATTATAGGCTGCATGCAGGTACGGGTGATCCTGTATCTGGGGCACAATATGGAAAACACTGTGGATGACATCGTCGTCGGGCGGTGCGGCCAGCTGTGGCGCAGGCAGAAAACGGGGTTCAACCAGCACTTCGGACAGGTTGGTGAAGTGCCCAGCCAGATGCGTCGTCTGGGCCAGTTCGGTCAGGTCGTTGATATAGCGGTTATCCGCGCTGCGGGTGGCGTAATTCTGAACGCCTTCAGCGCTGCGCCGGGTGCTGGTGACGGCGTCCCTGATCTGGTTGCGAAAACGGTAGGCGACATAGGCGCTTGCCCATCCGCTTAACAGACCGATCCCGAAATTCTCGACATCGAAGCCCATTCCCCTGCCTCCTGCTTAGATTGTGACAAGTATACGCTGGCAGTTGCTGCAATTTACCAGTTGTGTGCCCCGGCGAACCTCACGCTCGATAGCAACATTCTGGGCCACGCCGCAGACGCTGCACGTGTTGCCCTGCATGATAGCCACCGGTTGATAATTCTTCCTTGGCTTCATGGTAACGTAGATTTCGAGATTTTCTGGGTTCACTTCCTTAAGGGCTTGCTGGCGGCGCTCTTTGGCGGCGGATAGCTGCGCCTGCAACTCGGCTTGTTCTTGCAACAAAACGCGATGTTCATCGCCCCGGGTATCGAGTACGGCAGATAAATCTGCCTCTTTTTGCTGGAGCACGGTTTCGGCTTCTTCGGTGGACATCATGGTTTCGAGCAGGCTGGTTTCCAGCTCGCCATGCCAGCGTTTGAGGGCTTCGATCTCCTGCTGCATGTCCTGCATTTCTTTGGTGTTTTTGACGGTGCCGCTGTAGAGCTGCTGCTCGGTGGTACGGGTCTTGCTTTCGTTGGTCTGGATTTCGTGTTCGAGTTCGCGGAGACGGGATTTGAGCGGATTGAGCTGGTTTTGGGCGGCTGTGACCTGGTTCTGTGCTTGCTGAACAGTCTCATCATTCGCCAGCGTATCGGCAATCTGCTTCAGACGCTGCTGAGTCCGCATAATTTCCAGTTCAACTTCCTGGAGACGATAGAGCGCTTCGGGTTGATTCATAATTAAGATGGCTTCACTGGCGTCCGGCAATAGTCGTTGTACAATGTGCCTAGGGGCAACATAGCATTTCCCTCTTATCAGGATTATACACTGCGCCGGAATCATGAGGCAAACAGAGAATCTGACGAAATCTAAAGGTTCGATCATGCAATCGGGTTTCACCGCGCATGTGACCGCGGCAGAGTGGCGCTGGGTAACACTGGTCACGGTCGCGCTGGTGCTGCTGGCGTTTGCGCCTTACGGGCTGCTGATCCTCAGCGGGGCTTCGGTGGGGGATTGGCAGTTTATGGGGGTGCTGCACAACTCGCGCGATGGAGCCACCTATCTGAGCAAGATGATGCTGGGCGCTCAGGGCAGCTGGCTGGTTCAGTTCCTGCATACGCCCGAATTCCACAGTGGCGCCTTTATCCAGGTCATTTACCCGGCCCTGGGTCATCTGGGCGCTTTGTTTGGCATCCCGCTGCTGGTACTTTTCCACATTGCCCGCGTGGTCGCCAGTGTGCTGATGTATTTGGCCATTTACCAGCTGGCCGCTACGGTGTGGATGCGGGTGCGGACACGGCGTATCTTCTTTGTGATGGCGTCGCTCGGCGCTGGCCTGGGCTGGCTGTACGCGATTGTCTCCGGCGGGCGGGTCGATGCACCTGATCTGTCGATCCCCGAAGCTTTTCCGCTGCAAAGCACGTTTGTGAATGTGCACTTCCCGCTGGCGATTGCCTGCCTGGCGGTGCTGGCCAGCATTTTGATCGAGGTTTTCCGGCCCGGTGCGACGGATGAACCGCAGTTAACCAACACCGGCATTATTGCCGTGATTACCAGTCTGGCGTTGGCCCTGTTATACCCGCAGGCCCTGGTTCCGTTGGGTGGTGCGCTGGTCCTTTTTGCAGGCTGGCGCTGGTGGCGGAAGAAGCAGATTGTCGGTCGGGAGCTGTTGTGGCTGCTGGTTGTCGTGCTGCCTGCCGTGCCGGTGGCGATCTATTATGCGGCTGTCGTGGTTTACAACCCGGCCATGGCGGAATGGTCCCGCCAGAATGTCACCAGTGCGCCCTCGCCATTGGTGCTGGCAATTGGGTTTGCCTTTCCGTTGATGATCGCTTTGCCCGGCATTTACCGCGCCGTGCGGCACCGCGAATCGTATGATGATCGATTCATGCTGGTATGGCTGCTGGTCATGCTGGTGGCGATCTATCTGCCGACCAATATTCAGCGGCGGTTTGCCGTCGGCATGATGCTGCCGCTGGCATATTTCGCCACGCGGGCATTGGAAGCCTTCTGGTTTCAGCGGTTGTCGAACCAGCGCTGGCGCTACCGGCTGCTCATGGTTGCGCTGCCGGTGATGGCGCTGACACATCTCTTTGTCTTGTTTATTCCGACGCTGCCCTTTTTAGTCAACCGACCGCAAGATACCCAGGGTTTATTCCTGGAGCGCGACTATATTCCGGTGTTAAGCTGGCTTGATGCGCGGACTGATGAAGCCGATGTGGTGCTGGCTTCCGAGGTGGTCAGTCTGTGGCTGCCGGGCTGGTCCGGGATGCGCGTCGTTTACGGGCACCCATTCGAGACGTTGCAGGCCGAGACAAAGCAGGCACAGGTCGAAGCGTGGTATACGGGTGAGGGCGATTGCGGGCAGTTGCTGGAAACCTTCAACGTCCGATACGTGATTTTTGGGCCAGAAGAAGCCCGGCTGGGCGACGCGCCGTGTCTCGATTCCTTGCAACGGGTGGTACGTAACGGTGAAGTCGCCGTCTATTCCCCTTAGCCTGATCGGGCTGGCATTCTTTTTTCTGATAGTGGCGGGGCTGCGGCCCCAGTCTTTGCCGTTTATCCCGGATGCGCGTTTTTCCGACGCGGCAATTTCGCACTGGCCAGCGGCGCTTCATCTGCGCGAGACGGTGCTGCAACAGGGCGGGTTTCCGTACTGGCAGGAGACGATCCTGGCGGATGGGCCGTTTGCCGCCAATCCGCTGAACAAGACCGCCTATCCGTTGCAATGGCTGGCAGTGCTGCTACCACCTGTGCTGCACATCAACCTGCTGATTACCCTGCATTTGCTGCTGGCGGGCTGGGGCATGTGGCGCTGGGCACGTGCGCTGGAATTGCCAGAGGCGGCGGCTGGGTGTAGCGCGCTGGCCTATGCCTTTGCGCCGAAGGTTCTGGCACATGTCGGGGCCGGGCATGTTGATTTGCTGTATGCGCTGGCCTGGTGGCCGTGGCTGATGCTGGCGGTCTACAACCTGTTGTCCGCATCGCGAACAACATGGCGCTCGATTGCTCAGACGGGCATATTGGCTGCGCTGCTCGTCCTTGCTGATGTCCGCCTCAGCCTGTTCGCGCTGTTGCTGGCCGCGTGTTACGGTGTTTGGGTCGCTCTGCAACAACCCTCGCCGGATGGTGAACAACCCCGCTGGCAAAAGCTCCTGCGTGGCATCCCTGTCTTGCCGATATTCACTGTGCTCACCCTGTCCGTGACCATTCCGCTGTTGGCTTGGCAGCCATATCTCAGCCGGTCGGACATGACGGCGGCAGACGCAGCGACTTTCTCGCTGGAAGCCGGGCATCTGGTCGGCTTGCTGCTGCCCCCTCACAGCGGTAACGTAGAGACCATCGCCTACCTGAGCCTGCCCGTTCTACTGCTGGCGGGCATCGCGGTGTTCGCTGCGCCCCGTAAACAGCTATTCTGGCTGATTGCCTTATTCATAGCGGTTTTTTATGCGCTGGGCAGCAACAGCTTTTTGTGGCCGCTGCTGGTGGATGTGCTGCCGTTTTTGCGCTGGTTTCGTGTGCCTGCCCGTGCCTGGTTTGTGGTGGTGCTGGTTAGCAGTTTACTGGCTGGATATGGCTTGCAAACCCTGATGCGAACCATTGAACGGCTGCGGCAGGGCGAGGCGATTCGCAGGCTGGTTATCAAGCGGCTGGCGATTGCCGGGTGGATGGGCGGCTCCTTGTTCTGCGGCGGATTTACGCTGGTGGCACTGGCCGAACTGCCCACAGCAATCGGGTTTGGTGTGCTGGTGATCGGCTTGCTGCTGGGTGTGACGCTGCTGCTGGGGTTCTATGGGCGGCTGACGGCGCATCGCCTGGCGCTGCTGTTGACGCTGGTGTTGTTCGTGGATCTGGCCTGGACGGGCTATCACTGGCTGGCATGGCGCGGGCCGGAGGCCTGGCTGACCCATCAGGATACGCTGGTCGAGGTTCTAGAAGCGGAAGCCCCGGCGCGTATCTACTCACCGAATTATGCGCTGGAACAGCAGGTTGCGGCTGCGCATGATCTGCGGTTGTTTTATGGCGTGGATCCATTTCAGCTGACAGGCGTCGTCGAGGCGATTGAACAGGGCAGTGGCGTACCGGTGACGGCCTACACCGTGACTTTGCCGCCAATGGAACTCGACGCGGACCCGGACGATGAACGGTCGGCAGATGAGCGCCTGCTGACCGCTAATCAGGGTGCTGTGCCGGATACGCAGACGCTGGCTGCCTGGGACGTCAGCCATGTATTGACGACTTACCCGATGGCTGATGATCGGCTCGAACTGCGTGCGAATGTTGACGGCTATTTCGTTTATGCCAACCTCGATTATGAGCCAGTGACGTTGAATGCCTGGGGCTGGCCGGTGGATTGGCCGAATTTGCCGGATGCCGCAACGATTGCTCGCCTGAACCAGCAAACGCTGGCTGCTGCGGTGGTCGCGGCGATCAGCTTTTTGATGACACTTGCATTTGTGCTCTGGGGGATTGTGCGCCGATGACGGATCGATTGCCATCACGCCTGCCGCTGATTGTGGTGCTGCTGACGCTGCTGGTCGTTTTTCACCGGCTGCTGCTGGGTGACGTGCTGTTCTGGGGGCTGCCGTCGCTGCAATTTTACCCCTGGCGTGAGTATGCCTTCGATATGCTGCGCGGCGGTCAACTGCCATTGTGGAACCCGTATAACGGAGCTGGCGCACCGCTGATCGCCAATTACCAGTCGGCGTTGTTTTACCCGCTGAGCTGGCTTGGGCTGGTGCTGCCGCTGTCCTGGGCGATGAGCATAACGGCGGTGCTGCCCCTGTTCATCGCGGCGTGGGGCATGTGGGCCTTCACGGGGCGGCTGGGGATTCCGGCGCTGGGGCGTGGGGTGAGTGCGCTGGCTTTTGGCCTGACGAGCTATCTGGTCGCCCGGTTGGGGACATACCCGGCAGTGGCAACCGCCGCCTGGATTCCCTGGGTGATGTGGGCGGCGCTGGGTGTGCTGCTGTACAAACGTTTTCGGGATGTGGGCTGGCTGGCGCTGCTGGCTGCTCTGCAATTGTTGGCGGGGCACGCACAAACCGCCTGGTACAGTATGCTGCTGGTCGGGCTTTTTACGCTGTACACGACGATCCGGCAGCGGCACAAAGATGGCTGGCAGCGGCTCGGCATGGTCGTTGGTGGGCTGGTGCTGGGGGCGGCCATTGCTTCGATTCAGCTGCTGCCTACCGCAGAACTGCTGCGCACGTCCCAGCGATCTGGCGGGGTGGACTTCGACTTCGCCATGAATTTCAGCTATGGCCCGGCGCGTGCGCTCAACTTTGTGTCGCCCAATGTATTTGGTAACCCCGGCGACGGCACCTACCTGACTGAAGGTGCGTTTTTCGAGGACGCGGTGTATATCGGCCTGCTGCCGTTCATCAGCGCGCTGGCGGCGATCATTGGCTGGGGGGTGCGGCGTTTTCGTACCGGCTTGGATGACCTTCCGGCGTCGTCGAGCATACCGTTCTGGCTGGCGCTAACGGTCGTGGCGCTGATTTTTGCACTGGGGAAATATACGCCCATTTTCCCGTTTCTGTTCGAGCATGTGCCGACGTTTTCGCTGTTTCAGGCCCCGGTGCGCTGGCACATCTGGACGGTGTTTGCGCTCAGCGTGCTGGCAGGCATCGGCACGCGGTCGTGGGGGCGGGGGCACTGGCTGTTTTTCGGGACACGGCTGGCGATTGCTGCCGGTGTCGGTGCGGCGCTGCTGGCATTGTTTGTCGCCCCCAACCTGATCACGATTGATGATCCGGACACGGCGCGGGCGCTCGATGTGCTGCGGGTCGCTGTTGCGCTGACCGGGTTGCTGGGGGCTGGTGCGGGCGCGCTGACTCTGCTGCAACCGGACCGGGACAGTAGTCGGTATGTCTGGTGGGGGCTGGCGGTGCTAGCCTTCGTAGCGGTGGACGTGGGTTGGGCGGCCTGGGGGCTGAACCCTACGGTTCCGGCGGCGTTTTATGACCGCCAGGAACATGATGACACCGAAGCGCGTGCCTACTGGCCGGAAGACGCCGAACGGGCTATCGCTTTTGATACGTACCTGTTGTTTGATGACTATCGCGTGGCGGCTACCCAGTGGCAGGCCTATCGCAGCAGCGAACTGCCCAACCTGAACCTGCTGGATCGCTGGCCGCTGTTCAATAATTTTGAACCGCTGCGGGTGGGTGAATTCGCCCGGTATATTGCGCTGATTGAGGACAATCTGCCGGATGCGGCCAACCTGCTGCAAGCGGCACAGGTGAGTGCGCTGTACGACGAGACCGGCGCACGATCAGAGCTTGACCACCCGGTAGCGCGGGCATGGTTTGTCGACTCGGTTTGCTGGCGTGCCGATGCAGACGCCGTTAGCGCCGCGCTGCTCGAACCGGACTGGCAGCCGCTGCGTCAGGTGTATCTGATTGGCGATGGCGATTGTCCGGCGGTCAGCGAGGATGGTGCTGCACGGGGGATGGTGACGCGGGTCGAGGATTTCAGTAATCGGGTTGGCTTGTTCATTGATGCGCCGGACGGTGGTTGGCTGGTGCTGGCGGATACGTACTATCCGGGCTGGACCGTGTTGGTTGATGGGCAACCAGCCGAAATCCAGCAGGCGAATCTGGCGTTTCGGGCGGTGCAGGTACCTGCCGGGTCTGCGGCGGTGGAGTTTGTCTATCGTCCGGCGTGGCTGCTGCCCGGCGCATTCATCAGCATCGCCGCGTTGATTGTCTTAATTGCGCTGTTTCGCCTTCGTACTGCCGATAGACCAAAGCCCTGAGCAGCGGGTAAAATAGGGGCGGTTCGGCAAGCGCATCGGGGGGATGCTGGATGGCTGGCCCAAGGCCCCAACTTCAACTGAATGAACGACGCTGGCTGCTGATGCTGGGCGATGTCGTCGCGGTGGTGGCGGCTGTGCTGGCCGCGCTGCGTATCTGGGCCTGGGTGGGTCAGCGTGATTTCACCGCGAGTTTTCTCCTCAGCCAAAGCCTCTGGTTTCCCATCTTTATCGGCCTGTGGCTGCTGCTGGCCAGTGCGAATGACTTCTATGATCTGCGCATGGTGGCCGAACGCGGGGCCGCATTCCGCCGCTTGTTGATCATCACTGTCCAGATGGTGCTGGTCTATCTGGTGATCTTCTTCTTCTCTGGCCGCGACACCCTGCCCCGCCTGTTCACCATTTACTACGGTGTTGCTTCATTTGTGCTGATCAGCGTGTGGCGGTCGTTTTATCCGCTGCTGGCCGGGTGGGCGAGTGAGCCGCGTCGGGCGCTGGTGGTTGGCACAGGCTGGGCCGCCGAAGTCATCATCGGGGCGATCATCACCGAGGCCGCCAACGAATACTGCGTGGTGGGTGTGATCGGCGATGACGAACAGGACGGTCAGGTCTTTTACGGCGTGCCGGTTGTGAATGCCAGCGAGGGGCTGTTGGCGTATGCGGCGCAGAACCGCGTCAGCGAACTGATCGTCACATCGATGGGCGAGCTAAAAGGCACGACGTTTCAGGCGGTGATGGACGCCTATGCTGCCGGGATCAATATCGTGCCCATGCCGATTTTGTACGAGCGCATCACCGGTCGGGTGCCAGTTGAACACGTCGATAACCAGTGGGCGGTGGTGCTGCCGCTGGATGAAAATGCCTTTTTTAAACCGTACAGCATTATCAAGCGCCTGCTCGATGTCGTGCTGGCATTTGTCGGGTTGGTGCTGCTGCTGCCGGTGATTTTGCTGACGGGGCTGGTGATCCTGTTGGATGATGGTTGGCCGGTGCTGTACAGCCAGCGACGGCTGGGGTTGAACGGACGCCCGTTCACGATCCACAAATTCCGGTCAATGCGCAAGAATGCTGAGGATGACACGGGGCCGGTGTTTGCCACGCCCGATGACCCGCGCCGGTTGCGGTCCGGTAAGCTGCTGCGCCGGATGCGGCTGGATGAAATACCCCAGCTCATCAATGTGCTGCGCGGGGAGATGAGCCTGATTGGTCCACGCCCGGAACGCCCGGAACATGTGAAGCGGCTGATGGCGACGATTCCGTTTTACCGCACGCGGCTGGTGATTCGCCCCGGCCTGACCGGCTGGGCCCAGGTGCGTTATGAGTATGGCAAGGATGATCAGGACGCGCTGGTCAAGCTGCAATATGACCTCTACTACATCCGCCACAAATCCCTGCTGCTTGATCTGACGATCTTGCTGCGGACGGTCGGCAAGGTGCTGCGGATGAGTGGCGTCTAGGGCAGGTGCTGAGTGTGATAGCCAGATAGCTGATTAGCCGGTTAGCATTTCAGCGATCAGCACAACACATCTCCGATGTTGATACTGCAAGATGACTTGCTTTTGCCTGTCGACTGAAGACTGTAGTCTGACGACTAAATCAATGAAATGGCGAACATAGCGGTCACGACCCAGATGGTGCTGTTGCGCAGCGCCCGCCGGTTGTGACGACTGGCCGCGTACAGAATCACGGCAATTTGCAGGCCGACGATGAAGCGCAGAATGCCGATGGGTTCCCGGTAGGTCGAGAACGGGACAAACGGCATGATCGCCGCATTGGTCAGCAGCAGCCACGTATACAGGTCAAACCTCCCCTGACGCCAGTCCAGCGAGCAGCGGCGCAGCCCCCAGACAGTGGGCAGCAGCACGAACGGAATCAGCAGCACCGCAAAGATGAACAGCACCCCGGCACGGGCTTCGGCGGGAATGTCGGTGATGATCCGTACGACTCCGGCGAACGGGATGAGTTCGAAGCGGGTAGCCATCGCACCGCCGGAACCGACCCCGAAGCTGCCCAGATGCGTGTAGAGAATCACCTGCCAGGCAACGAACGGTGCCAGCGTAATCAGACCAAAGGGCAGGGCAACCCGCAGTTTTCGTTGTTGCAGCAGATACAGGCCGCAGGCAAACGGGATCAACAGTGTGGTTTCGCGGGCGAGGGCTGCCAGTGCGAACGCCAGTGCGCTCCACGTCCATTTCTCCCGCGTGAACAGCCAGATTCCGCCCAATGCCAGCGCATAAGCCATCGGCTCCGGCAGGCTGAGGCGCATGGCCCCGAAGGTGCCAATCGTCAGGCCATAGGCGAGCGCATACCAACGGCTGGCCCCGTGCTCGATGAGGAGTTGCTCCAGAATGGCAGTGCCGGCACCCAGCGAAATAACCCCGCTGACCAGAAAAATCCAGGGGATGAGGGCGGCATTGCCGAAGGAAAGCAGCCAGCCCAGGCCCGGCAGCAGGATGCGCTGAAAACGATAGGCGGGCACGTCGATGAGCGGTGCGGCGGCGGATGGGTCACGGGCGATGAAGTAATTGAACTGCCCATCATAACCGGCGTCATCGCCTTGTGCTTCCGGGATGACCGCTTGATATTCGGGGCCGATGGTGACCAGCGCCAACGGGTCGCCATTGTTGGCGCGTATGACTACCAGCGCATACAACGCAGCCAGTATGGTGACAATCAACCAGGGGCGAATCCGCAGTCGGGGCATGAGGGCATCCTTCTTGTACGGGTTGATTGTAGCATGTGGGCCATAACGTGCGCGTAAAGGCAAAAACGAAAAAAGGCTGAAGATACCGGTAAAATTGATTTCTTTACGCGTCTTTACGCAATCTTCATTCATCATTGAATCAACAGTGAATAATCGGCTGTAACCCGTGATGGATGAACAGGTTTAATCATGCAGCAACAGGACATCACCCGCAAGACACACCGCATCAAATTCAATATTGTTATGGGGCTGCTGGGCCTCTGCTGCGCGTTATCCCCCTTTATTCTGTATCCGACCTTCAAGCTGGTGGCCGCCAGCTTTGACCCAGCCCAATACGTCACCGAAGCCAGCGTCGACGCATCGACATCTGATACCGCCTTGTTCCCGGTCGCTGAGAATCATCAGACACTGCCGCTGTCGATCATCGACATTGCGCTGCCATTGGTAACTGTGAATGATCTGACCTGGCTGGCTCCAATCCGCGCCCGTTGATCGTTTCTACTGTCAACTGAAGCGTGCATCTGGCCGTCTCTCGACAAGTTGGTGTGCGCTTGGCAACAAACTTCTTTATACTTTTTCGGATGGTTCTCACGCATCATAGTAGAGTACACAACCGAGGCATTTATGCGTTCTTTGACGATTGAGCGGGCCGCGTTCATCATTATTTTTGCGCTGTTATTTGCGCTGGCGACTCGCATCCCCATTGATACCGATACCTGGTGGCACATCCGCAGCGGTGAACACACGCTCACGCAGGGGATGATTCACGCCGACCTGTTCTCCTTCACCATGCGCGGCGAACCCTGGATCAATCACAGTTGGGGCGCGCAGGTGGTGATGTATGCGTTCTGGCAGGTCGCCGGGAATCTGGGACTGGCGGTGTTTACATCACTGCTGGCGACGGGCGGCATGTATATGGTGTATCGCATGTCCGCCGGCAATGTGTATCTGCGCGGGTTTGCGCTGGTGATCGGCGCGGCGACAGCAGCGGTTTTCTGGTCACCCCGCCCGCAGATGTTTTCATTCTTCCTCAGTGCCGTTGTGCTCTACCTGCTCTATCAGTACAAGCGTGAAAAGGTCGACCGGTTGTGGCTGATCCCGGTGGTGATGCTGCTGTGGGTCAACCTGCACGCCGGGTTCTCCATTGGCTTTATCCTGATGGCGGGGATGATCGGCGGCGAAGTGCTGGCGAACCTGTTCAACCCGCAGGGCGCGGATGTGATCCGGAGGGGGCGGCTGCGCAAGCTGATCATCGTGGCGGTGATTTCGGTAGTCGTGCTGGTGATTAATCCCTATGGCCTGCAAATTTACTCGGTGCCGCTCCAGACAGTAAGCATCGGCGCGTTGCAGGATTACATTCAGGAATGGAACTCGCCCAATTTCCACGAGCGCCAGACCTGGCCGTTTGTGGCGCTGCTGCTGAGCGTGTTCGGTGCGGTTGGGGCCAGCAGGCGGCGGCTGGACTGGAGCGACTTCGCGCTGGTATCCGGCACGGCGTTCATGGCGCTGATGGCGGGGCGCAACATTGCGCTGTTTGCCGTCGTGGCGACCCCGGTGCTGACCAATCACCTGCAATCAATGCTGGAAGAACGTGGCTGGGTGTTGCAGACGATCAAGCGGCCTACCCGCCGGATGGCACAGCTGAATGCGGTGCTGGTGGTGCTGGTGCTGGTAGGGTCGCTGGCGAAGGTGCTGCTGGTGCTGGATACGGAGACAGTCGCGGAGGGGCAGGCGATGTTCCTGCCGGTGGCAGCGACGGATTATTTTAAGGCCAATGACCTGACCGGGCCGATGTTCAACAGCTACAACTGGGGTGGCTATCTCATTTTCAACCTGCCGGATGAGCCGGTGTTTGTCGATGGCCGGACGGACCTGTATGGCAACGATTTGCTGCAAACGTACCTGAACACGGCAGTTGGCGGTGAGGGCTGGCGCGAGACATTGGACGAATACGACATTCGACTGGTCTTTGTCGAGGCGCAAAGCGGGCTGGCGCGGCAGTTGCGCGATGAACCGGGCTGGGTGCTGGATTATGAGGATGATCTGGCGGTAATTTTCACGCGGGAGGCCATCGATGGCGAAGCGACCGGCGGGTGAAAGCGGTGACCTGAAGCTGACGGCGCTGCTGGCGGATTTTCGGCTGCTGCTGATTCTGTTCGTGATGCTGCGTGTCATGATGCTGCTGGCCTACGAACCCTACATCATCAACGATGTCGAACGCGGCGTTGGCGCACAGGGCGACCGGGCCTATCACTATGCGCTGTCGGCGCTCACTGCCGAAGGCGATTGGCCGTTCCAGGACTGGTGGAGCGAGTTCCCGCCGGTGTGGTATTTCGTGACAACGGCGTTTTACACGCTGCTCGGTGAGAACGTCAATTACTCAAGCTGGTCGCTGCTGCTGGGCTTTTTCATGATCGCGTTTGATGCCGGTAATCTGATCCTGATTCGCAAGATCGGCACCCGGCTGCATGGCGCAGGCACAGGCATGTCACTGGCGTGGATTTACGCGGTTTTGTTCGCGCCGCTGGCTTTTTTGTGGTGGAACTTCGAGACGCTGGTGACCTTCTGGCTGCTGCTCGGTTTGTGGTGGCTGCTGCAACAGCATCATACGCGCTCGGCGGTGGCGGTGGCGGTCGGCGCACTGACCAAGTTCACCCCGGCGCTGCTGTTCGGCGCGGTCTTTCGCTTTCGCGATAGGCCGGTGGCTGTGCGCTATGTAACGATTGCGATGGCGATTTTTGTGCTGGCCTATGTCCCCTTGCTGGCACAGAACGCCGAGATGACCCTGCCTTCGCTGACAGCCCAGTTTGGTAAATCGTCGTATCAGACGGTGTGGGCGCTGCTCGACGGTAATTATCGTACCGGCAATTTTGGCGATGTGGCCAGCCATTATGACCCGGCGCAGGCATCCGTGCTGACCGGTAATCCGGCGGTGATCCCCGGTGTGGTGCGGCTGGCGCTGGCGGCGGCGATTGGCCTGTTTGTATATGCGCGCACCCGGCGGTTTGATGATCGAGGGCTGGTCGCGTTTGTCGGCATCACGCTGCTGATCTTTTTCTTGCAGGCGCAGGGCTGGAGCTCGCAGTGGATTGTGCAGATTATCCCGCTGGTGCTGCTGGCCTTCCCGACTCGTAACGGCGTCTTCGCGCTTGTGCTGCTCAGTCTGGTGACTTTTGCGGAATATCCGTTTTTGTTTATCCGCACGGGCGAAACGGCAGGGGATATCGCCGGGGCGTTGGTCACGCCGTTTGTGGTGCTGGTGCTGGCCCGCACCGCGATCTTGCTCGGCCTGTGTGTGGCGCTTTATCAACGACTGCGGCAGGAACCGATTCCCGCTTCCTGACAAAATATCGAAGAGGTAGAAATAACAATGGCAATTCAACAATTGGGCAGTACGACGCTCCGCTGGGAATACCTGACCATGAGCTACAATTACTCTTATGGTGCGACAACCTATGAGGTAAATGGCAGCAAGGAAGGCAAACTCAAAAATATGCCGCTGCATGATGTGCTGACCGTTTTTGGGCAGTCCGGTTGGGAACTGGTCAGCATGGGGGGTGCTGACGGCAAAACGTTCGTTTTCAAACGGCAGGGTACCCGCAACATCGCCCTCAATGGGGACAAACCCACACCCTAAAGTAACCCTTCCCATATATCGGGATTTGCTATACTTTCTATAGAGAGTGCAGGCAAACAGAGGGTGACAAGGTGAGCAATTTCCCCGGACACCGATTAACCGATGCGCAAATCTCAACCTATCAGAATCAGGCTCGCAAGGTGCTGCTGAGTGGTGGTTACAATTTGTTTGCCGAGATTACGCTGCGTCTGATCGAACACTACTACCGTCACCTTGCCGAAACGGATAATATCCGCCGATTGGGTGCTGACCATGAACTGGAAACCGAATTTCTGACACGCGAGAACGAGGCGCTGAAAGCCCGCCTGATCGAACTGGAACGAGAACGATCCAGCCTGGCGGGCGAAGTCGAGCGCCAGCAAGTGGAAATTGAGCGCCTAAAACGCCGAAAATTAAATATGCCACCATCGTGGAAGTCTTAGCGTGCAGTCTGGTGTACACTAGACGTGTTGCGCAACTTCGAACAGAAGGGAGTTGTGATGTCGAGTGTGAAGTTGCAGGCGGCTCGTGAGCTCATTGTTGATGATCATTTTGAGGCTGCCCGTGCGGTGTTAAACACCATGCCAACCAGCCCAACCGCCAAAAAGTGGCTGGCAAAGTTGAATGAAATCGCGCCAGCGGCACCACAGGCTGCGGACCCGGTGGAGGAGCAGGAATCCGTGTCTCATTGGGAATATCTTGAAGTGTATGTCAAAGCCAGCGAACGCATGCTGACCGACTTTGACAGCGTTATCGCCGAACGCCCGGTGACCACTGTTGATCATTTTTACACCCGTCTGTTGAATCAATACGGGGAAGATGGCTGGGAGCTGGTGTCTGAAGAACTGCAAGGCGGGGATTATTATCGCCTGCTTTTTAAACGACCCCAGTCGGAATAAGTACACCCAAACAGTTGGCTTTTTTGCAAAAGCGCGGCGGTCATACCCTGACTGGCTGCGCTTTTTGCTTGATCTTAATCGTGTGCGCGGCCTTATTCCGTTTACAATATCTTCATAAATGATGTAATTTACGCTGTGACAACCAGCCTGCGCCTAGAATTCGCCGCACTGATAACGCATATATGACGATTCGTGAACAAATCCTTTTCATCGTAGCTGCCATAATCGGTGCGCTGCTCATTACGCGTGGTCTGAACAGCGCCCCCGGCATCACCGACTCGTTCTATCATATGAATGCTGCCAATCAATTGGTGAATGGGCGCGGCCTGACCGATGAGTACCTGTGGGTCTACATCGGTGCACCGGACCAGCTACCGGCGCCATCGCATCTGTACTGGATGCCCCTCACCTCGCTGACGGCGGCACTCGGCATGTGGCTGCTTAATGCCCCCGGCGATTATGCTGCTGCGCAGTTGCCATTTGCGCTGATGCTGGCGGGCACGGCCTACGTCGCTTTCTGGTTAGGGCAGCGCTTTGGCGGGCAGCGACGTCATGCCTGGCTGGCCGGGCTGCTGACCCTGACCGGCGGCTTTTTTATGCGCTTCTGGGGCATGGTCGAGACATTTGCACCCTATGCGCTGGTGGGTTCGTTGTGCCTGCTGTGGATGGGTTTGGCGATAGAGAACGCTGCACGTCCCAGGCGGTCACTGGTTTTTTGGGGGCTGGCCGGGGCAATGGCTGGCCTGGGGCATCTGACACGCGCCGATGGTGTGCTGCTGCTGGTCGCGGCATGGGCGGTCATTCTCTGGCCATTTTATCGGGCTGCGGCGGCGCGGCAGGCGGACCCATCACCGGGACAGCGTTGGCTGGCACTGGTCGTGGTGACAGCGGCCTATGGGTTGGTGATGCTGCCCTGGTTCGTGCGCAACCTGAACGTTGTGGGGTCACCGCTGCCGGTTGGCGGGGCGCAAGGCATCTGGTTTACCGAATACAACGACCTGTTCAATTATCCGCCGGACGCTTCTCCGCAGCATTTGTTCGCTGATGGGATCGGGCTGTTTCTGCAAACCCGGTTTGACGCGCTGTTGAGCAACCTGGGGACGCTGGTCGCGGTGGAAGGCATGATTGTGATGGCACCGCTGATGCTGTTGGCCCTGTGGAAGCGGCGAGCGCAGCCATTTTTGCGGGGTTTCTGGCTGTATGCGCTGGGTGTACATCTGGCGATGACGGTGATCTTTCCATTCCCCGGCGTGCGCGGCGGTCTGTTTCATTCGGCGGCGGCGCTGCTGCCCTGGTGGATGGCGCTGGGCATAGCCGGTCTGGATGATGGGGTGGACTGGATTGCACAGCGGCGTCGACACTGGAAGCCGCAGGTCGCCAAGCGGATATTTTCCGCCGCACTGGTGGTCTGCGTGTTGTTTCTGAGTCTGTCCTCTGCGCTGCCACGCCGTGTGACGGGGCAGGCGCCGCGCCTGATTACGGCCTTGCAGGCTCAGTTGCCCGCCAGTGCGCGCGTGATGATCAACGACCCGGCGCAGCTTTATTACTTTGGCGGTTGGGGTGGGGTGGTGCTGCCGAATGAGGAACCGCCCGTGATTCTGGAAATTGCGCGCCAGTACGATGTGGGGTATCTGGTGCTGGAAGGTGTTCAGGGCGATCAGGCAACCGCTGCGCCTGCGAAACTGGCGTCGATTCTGACGCAGCCACCAGACTTTTTGACCGAGATCGAGATTGACGTAGCGGGTGCCCGGCTGTATGCGATCCATGAATAAGCTGTTCCGCAAATATGATCTGCTGCTGCTGATCCTCGCGGCGGGGTTGGTGCTGCTGTATGTGCAGTCGGCAGGTGGCGGCTTTCCGCTGGATGATAGCTGGATCCACCAGACTTACGGACGCAATCTGGCGCAGACAGGCGAATGGGCATTTATCCCCGGCCAGCCCAGTGCGGCGTCGACTTCACCGCTGTACACGGTGCTGCTGGCGACCGGTTACGTGCTGAATGTGCCGTATACGTTGTGGGCGCACGTGCTGGGTTTTGTCGCGCTGCTGGCAACCGGCATGATCGGCGCCCGGATGGCCGAAACGCTGCTGCCAGACCAGCGGCTGAATCCGGCGGTGGTTGGATCCGTGCTCGTGGCTGCATGGCACCTGATCTGGGCGGCGGCATCCGGCATGGAGACAATGGTCTTTAGCTTGCTGACGCTGGTGCTGATCGGATTGGCGTGGCGCGAACGTGATCGTCCGATGGGTGACTCTTCCGTTGCTATTTTGTGGCGCGGCGTCATGTTCGGCAGTTTCGCTGCCCTCACGACACTGGCGCGACCGGAAGGGTTGGGCCTGGCGGGGTTGGTCGGCCTGACCATGCTGGCGGTACGTCCACAAGGCATGCGCGGGTTGGTGGTATGGAGCGCCGGGGCGGGGTTGGGATTTGCGATCATCATCAGCCCATACCTGCTGCTCAATTACCAGATTACGGGCGGATTCCTGCCGGACACGGCTGCCGCGAAACAGGCGCAGGCGGCGGAACTGGTGGCTGCCCTCAGCTTGCCACAACGTATCGTGCGGATGCTGACACCGCTGACGGCTGGCGGGCAGACCTTGCTGCTGCCGGGTGCGCTGTTTTATCTGTGGGTCACTGTGAGGGCCGTACAGCGTGACAGGCGGCGGGCGTTCGATCTGCTGCCGCTGGCGTGGGCGGCGGCGCTGATCTTGCTGTATGCGGCTCGGCTGCCTGCTGATTATCAGCATGGGCGTTATGTCATTCCATCGCTGCCTGCTTTCATCGTGGCTGGCATGACCGGCACGTTCTGGCTGCTGCACCAGGTGCGGCATCTGATGCTGGGGCGGGTGGTGATGCGTGCGCTGCTGGTGTCGTCGATGGTCGTCTTTGTTTATTTTGCATTGCTGGGCGGGCGGGCGGCCTATGTCAACGATGTGCGGCTGATCGATGAAGAGATGGTGACGGCTGCGCACTGGATTGATGGCAATCTGGCACCCGATGATCTGCTGGCTATTCATGATATTGGTGCGGTCGGGTTTTTTGCGCCGCGTCCGCTGCTGGATATTGCCGGTCTGGTCACACCCGAAGTGATCCCCATGCTGGGCGATGCCGATGCGCTGTGGGACCTGATGCAGACACGTGAGGCGCGTCACCTGATGGCGTTTCCGGATCAGGTACCGGGTGGTGATACCACGGACCCGCGTTTGTGCCTGCTGTATACGACGGGGAACCCGACTGCGGTGGCGCTGGGTGGACACAATATGTCGGTTTATGAACTGGCCTGGGATGAGGTTTGCTAGGGTGGCGTGCATCAATTTCCTGAAAAGTGTAAAATGTCCATATGAACGATTTGTTTAAGAAACTCAACGTGCTGGTAAAGGCCAGTGTCAATGAACTGCTGGATTCATCCGGCACACCGCGTCGACGTGCGCTCACGCCGGAAGTGGCTGGCAAGCAGGTCGAACATGACATCAAAATGCTGCGCGAACGGGTCGATGATGCCTTAGCCTATGAAGGCGAACTGGCTGCACGAGTTCAGACCATGCAGGCCGACGTTGACCGCCTGGACCAGCAGGCTGATGCCGCTGTGGCGAGTGGCCAGCCGGACACAGCGCGGATAGCGGTGGAGCAATTGCAGCGGTTGCAGCAGCGGCTGGCAATGGCGGAATCGGACCTGCGGGAGCATCGAATTGTGACACAGGAACTGATCTCCCGTGTTAACCAGCTTGAAGCTGTGGTTGCCGAAGCCCGTCAAAATCAACCTCAGGCCCAGCCCGACGAAGCAGCGGATACACTGGAACGGGCAGGGCAGGCGGTGTCGGATGTCCTGCATGAGATGCGTGAGAAAATTGCTGAGTTGAGCGAAATGATTGGCACACCGGGTTCAGCGACGCAATCCGATGAAAACCCGCTGGCCGACGCGCCGCCAACGGCAGATGAACAGGCTGTTGAAGATGACCTGGCCCGCCGCCGGGAACGACTGAGTAAGAAGTAGTAACTGATGGCAGAGAACACGCACCGACATGTCCTGGTCATTGCAGGCGACTATGAGGTTTTGCACCGCACAAGGTTGTCATTAGGTGACGACTTCAATGTGCGCGGCGCTTATAGCCACCGCGATGCACTGTATTTGCTGGAACACGAAGCGGTTGATCTGGCGCTGGTCGATGCGGCCATGTTTGATCGCACGTCCGGGGAATATACGCATCAATCCCTCGATCGTTTTGCAAAGATTCCGGTGATTTTGTACGCTGCCGAGGGGATGACGGGCGGCTATGCGCAGCCGCCGGTTGAAGTCGTCATCGGGGCGCTGGATGAACGGACGATTCAACGGACAGTCCTCTCGGTGCTTGGTGTGGAGAACGCGCTACCGTCGAACGGTGGCGGTGAGATTCAGACGTTGTTTTCGCTCAGCCGGTCGCTGACAGAAGTCCTTGATTTGAGCGAGGTACTCAACCGGGTTGTGGAAGCGGCCCGGTCGCTGACGGGCGCGGAAGAAGGCATGATCCTGCTGCCGGACGACGAAGCCGGGCGGTTGTATCTGCGGGCGCGGGTGGGCATTGACGAGGAGACAGCCCGCAACTTTCGGATCAAGACAGAAGACACGCTGGCGGGTCAGGTGTTCAGTACGGGCAAGCCTGTCCAGATCAGCGCGCAGGGGCCGCAAAAGGTCAAAACAAAGTATTTTGTCAATGCGCTGCTGTATGTGCCTATCCTGCTCAAGGGCGATCCGATTGGGGTGTTGGGGGTCAATAACAAGACTTCGCACAACGAGTTCAGCCAGCAGCACCAGGATATGCTGCTAAATCTGGCAGCCTATGCGGCGATTGCCATAGAGAATGCACGCGTTCACGAAGAGACGTTGCAGCGTACACGTGAACTGCAAAATCTGGTTGAGGCGAGCGAAGCGGTCAATGCGTCGGTCGCATTGTACGAAACGCTGCCGAATATCTGCAAGCAGTTTGTTCGTATCCTCAATGTGGGCTGGGCCGCTATTCTGGAATGGCAGCCAGAAGCCAACCATCTGCGCGTCCTGGTGCAATATCAGCACGCGCTGTGGCGCAACGGGCATGGGCCGACATTTGATGTGGAACGCCCCCTTTTTGAGCGTGATTATATTCCGGTAAGGCGCGGCGAACCGGGTGACCACGCCATGCCAGCAGGCGTGCATACCATGCTGACCATACCCGTGCGGGCGGAACGGCAGATTCTGGGAGCCATCAAAGCCTATTACGTCGAATCGCCGGGACAGACCTGGGAGCCGAAGCTTATTCAACGGGCTGCCCAGAGTGGGTTGGAAGCGCTGATGGCGATCAGCAACCCGGATGGACAGTTGTCTCCCTCGCGCTTGCTGCGCCTGATGGACCGTATTGCGGAGCAGCTGCGGGCGGACTGGTGCGAACTGGCGCTGCTGGTGCCTCAGGATAACAAGTTGACCGTTCAGGCGGCGTCCGGCGCTGGTGTATGGATCAACAAGCCATACCCAATCATTGACCTGACCCCCTATCCTGACCTGCGCGCTGTGGTTGAGCAGCAAGTGTCGTTGAACCAGCAGGTGAACGGGCAGTCGGTGGGCGAAGGGGCCCGGATGCTGCTTGATTCGACGCGCAGCAACGCACTGCTGGCGCTGCCGCTGATGCAGCGTGGTCAGACGAATGGGATTGTCTTGTTTGGTGACACGCGCTATGCCCGTTTGTTCAGTGAACGCGAAATTGATCTGGCGCGGACGATTGTCGGGCAGGCGGCGACCGCTTTGGAAAATGCGCGGCTGGTGCATGATCTGGAGTTTAGCCTGCAAGAACTGAAGGACACGCAGGAACGCCTGGTTCAGACGGCACGCCTGTCGGCTATGGGCGAACTGGCCGCGGCGGTGGCGCATCAGATTAATAACCCGTTGACGACTATTCTGGTCGACACGGAATTGATGTTGCTGGATGAACCGGCGGATTCGATGAATTACCGGTCTTTGCAGGCGATTTCTCGGGCCGGGAAACGGGCGGCCAGCGTGGTGCGGCGTCTGTTGGCGACCGCCCGTCCGATCGAAGAGAACGCGCCGGTTGAGCCGATTGATGTGGTAGAGACGATCGAAGGGATTCTGTCGCTGGTGCGTCCCCATATCGAGCAGGATCACATTCGTGTGTGGTCGCGTCTGCCAGAGGAAAAACTGCCGCCTGTCATGGTGGTACAGGGGCAACTTGATGATGTGTGGCTGAACCTGCTGCTCAACGCGCATGACGCGCTGATCGGCCAGGAAGGTGCGGAGATTGGGGTAGAGGTGCACTACCGGCCTCTTGATGAGTGTATCGAGATCAGCGTGGCTGATAATGGTCCCGGTATCCCTGCCCACATTCAGGCCGACATCTTTAAGCCGTTTTTTACAACCAAACCTGTCGGTGAAGGTACGGGCCTGGGGCTGCATATCTGTCGCCAGGTGCTGGAGCGAATTCATGGCAGCATTTCGGTTGAGAGCGCGGAAGGTGAAGGAACGCGGTTTCTCGTTCGATTGCCGGTCAAGAAAGGTAGTGAATAGTGGCATATGTGATAGCAGTTGATGATGATCTTGAAGTTCTCGAAACCCTGGGGCGTGTTCTAGAACGCGAGAAGCTGGATGTCAGGTTGGCGAGTTCCGGTACGCAGGCGATGGCACTGCTGGAGCAGCGGATTCCCGATTTGCTGATTCTCGACATTATTATGCCGGGGGTCGACGGCATCACCGTTTGCCGGAAACTCAGGGCAGACTCGCGGTATACGGCGCTGCCGATTCTGTTCCTGACGGCCAAAGGCAGCACCGATGATATTGTTGACGGGCTCGACGCAGGGGCGGATGATTACGTCGTCAAGCCGTTCGAACTGGCAGAGCTGCGCGCCCGCGTGCACGCCTTGATCCGGCGTGGTCAGCGACAGGGCAATGCAGACAGCAGCGCGGTGGTTCAGATTGGGGACCTGGTGCTGGATTCAGATACTTACCAGGCATCCGTGTATGATACGAACATCCAATTGACGTCGACCGAGCATCGTTTGCTGCGCTATCTGATGGAACATGTCAACCAGGCGATGTCACCATCCCATTTGTTACAGGCGGTGTGGGAATATCCCCCGGATACGGGTGATCCTGATCTGGTGCGGGCGCACGTGCGAAACCTGCGCGCGAAGATCGAAAAAAACCCTGAGCGCAAGTATATCCGTACCATTCACGGTGTTGGCTACATGATTTCGGACTAGGCTTCGGTTTGCGGTTTTTCATGCGTAAACGCTTAGTGGGCGTATTTCTATATTACGAGAAACGAATTTCATGAAACATTCATAGAAACATACATCCATTCTGAATCATCCGTCTTATACTAAAACTATAACGGTGAACAAGATGGATTGACGAAGATGTACAAGATTCTCGTGATTGACGACGACATTCAGATGCTGGAGTTGATTGGTCAACTTCTGGAGCGCGAGGGTTATGACGTCCAGGTGGCTGAAGCGGCTGATGAAGCCCTGGGTGCTATCGAGCGACAGGCGCCGGACCTTTTTCTGATTGATCTGATGCTGCCGGGGACCGATGGGCTGGCGCTTTGCCGTCAGATCCGCCGTAACCCCAAAGTGAAAGACCGTCCCATCCTATTCATCACGGGTCATGATACGGATTACGATGTGACCGACGCATTGGCCGCCGGGGGCGATGATTATATTCTGAAGCCGTTTGCCGTGCGCGAATTAACGGCCCGGTTGCGCGCCCATCTGCGGCGGATCACCGCGTCCGAAGCAGATACGATGATGCCTCATTTGCAGGTTTATGCCCGCAGCCGGACGGTATTGGTCGATGGCCGTGAGGTTGACCTGACGCAGGTGGAGTGTGACCTGCTGCGTTATCTGTGCCAGACACCGACCAAGCTGCACTCAACCGCTGACTTGCTGACGAATGTCTGGCAGTACCCCCCGGATGCAGGGGATGCGGCGCTGGTGCGCAACCACATCCGCAATCTGCGCCGTAAACTGGAGCTGTCGCCGGAACGCCCGGAGATTATTCAGTCGCGGCATGGGCGTGGTTACACTGTTCGGGCGAACATCGAATTTGTCGATGAGCCGCTGCCTCGGTACCTGTAGTACTGATTGCTTACCTCTCTATACAAAACGCTATCAATTTCTCACATTTGCTGCACGAACAATTCAGACCTTGTATGTTATGATCAGATTGTCGAGGATTCGGCAATCTGATCCGATTCTGAGGGTGTGCGATGCGCAAGTTATTGAGAAAAATTGTAGAAATTCTGGATGGCACCCCGTCTGTCTATGGCAAGAAAAAACAGCGAGGCCAGAGTCTCGTTGAAATGGCGCTGGTCTCACCACTGCTGGTGATTATGCTGGCGGGTATGGTCGAGATCGGGTGGTTTGCCCGCAATTATCTGATTTTGCTGGAAGTGACGCGCGTGGGCGCACGTACCGGCACGGTTCAGCAAAATGAACTCGGCCCCCGGGCATGGCGGGAGGCAGGTAGCATTGTGCCAGCAGACGGCAGTGTCAGCAAAGAAGAACTCGACGCATTTCTTTTTGAGTTTCGGCGCTGCGATGTCGATACCCCCGGTGTGTATATCGGCTTCTATAATTTTCTCTCATGTGTGATGATCCGGTCGCTTGATCCGCTGCCCTTTGGCCGAGCAGAGCGCATTGCGCAGGGTGCAGCGATGGATGACACCTTCCCCGACGATATTGTCATATCGGCTTTTGCCGTACAGGCTGTCGACCCACATGATGATATCTGGGGCGGTGGGCTGGACGAAGTTGATCCTTCCGATGTGCGTTACTGGCCGCTGGGGGATGATGGCGGCCCACAGGCGCTGGTCGTCGGGCGCTGGCCGACCAACGCCAACGAGTGCCACTATGATATAAATAACAATGCGCTGCCTGCATCGGGCGGCGGCATCGAAGAACGTGACCCCTTTGACTGGATTACTGAAGGTGGTTGGACGGTTCACCCGGCGAATGAGGAAATACCTCCCGCTGATCGCGAAGTTCGCCATTATTTGGAAGTGGGTGAACTGGATGCAACTACGCCGGAACGCCAGCGCGGTTTTGCCTGGTTTGGCGCGCATCCCATTGCCGGGACCGGCTGCTTTGGTTCCGAGTGGGGTATTCGCGATGTCGAAGACCTGATCAATCTCCAGGGCTTTAACCTCAGTACGGAGCGTCGGCGCTATGTCCCCAGCCAGGGGATCGTGCTGGTCGAGATGTGGTGGAAGCACGAAACACTCAGCCAGTTCCTCGGTCTGTCACCGGTGATTTCCCCTGTATTCGCCATTCTGGGCACCGATACGGTGGTCGAAGTGTGGGCGGCTTTCCCGCTGCCACAGGTCGAACCGCGTATCGAATTCAGCCAATAGGGTAGGCCATCCATGAAATCGTGTAGTTATCGGATGTGGATATGATGAAGACTCGCTTCATGAAGTTCATGCAACGCTCCCTCCGCCGCAGCCAGTCCGGCCAATCCATCGTTATTCTGGCGCTGGGTTTTGTGGCCCTGCTGGGATTTGTTGGCATTGTGACGGATGTGTCGCTGATGTTTGTGCGCTACAGCACGCTCACCCGCGCGGTTGATGCGGCGTCGATTGCAGCGGCAGGCCAGGTGCGGCGTCAAATTCCGTTTCAGGCCGAGATTAATGAACATTGCGTAGGGCTGAACCCGGATACGGGCCAGAACTGGACCGTGAACAGTCCATGCCCCGAAGCCGAAGCCGCTGCGTTCTCGCGCAGTTTTGGCAATATCGGGGTGGCAGCACGCCAGTTTATTGAATTCTACGGGCTGGACCCACAGGCCGTGCTGATCGACATGTGTTACACCGTGCGCAACAAGGATGATGACGGCAACTGGGTTGCGTTGAATGAAGATGTGGAAGATGAGTTTCAGGAATTGTGTGTGGGTCCGGAAGGCCGCAATGCAGACCGCAAGCTCATCAAGGTGACCGCCAATATCGAATCGCAGACGGCATTTCTGCATCTGCTGGGCTTCAGTTCGTTTCCGCTGGAGGCATCGTCCATATCCGAAACGGCGGTGCTCGATGTGGTGCTGATCATGGACGTGTCCGAATCCATGCTGAACCAGACGACCTATGATACCTGGGCCAGAGAAGGCTATACAGATGTGTATATGCCGCCAGATATCTGGCACGCAGCCTACAACACGGGCAATGATGGTAATTATAATCTGTATCCAACCGGCTTTGGTACCGCACGCAATCACTATTTTGGGGATATTACCGGTTTTGAAGACTATGCCGCAAATCCGCCCTATGTCGCAACCGGTACGCGCAAATGGTACTACTTCCGCAATGATCTGGCACAGTTGTCACCTGACGACGCTAATTCCAAACTCTGTATTGGGCAGGCAGAGTGTCTGACCGATAACAAGGGTACGCCTGACCCGTCCGATGATCTTTATTCGCCGTTCCAGATTCAGGTGAGGCCGCACCCGACCATTACGGTTGATCCTGAGGACAAGAAAGTGGTGCGACGAGAATGTCAGGTCGCGTATTATCCATATGCCTGGTCCTCTACGGTGCCGCAGGATTTGCTTACGTTTTATGAAGAAGCTGGCTTTAATGGCGGTGATGGCTGGACAAATACCAAAGGTGGTATGGATGCCTTCGTGCCAACCTACAACTTCTATCGCTGCTGCAATGACCCGGATGGCGATGGCGATTTCAGCGATTTGTTGTGCCAACCTTTCCGGCAAGCACGTGACGCGACCGAGTTATTCCTCCAGCGTATCGACTTCCTGCGTGGCGACCGCGTGTCGTTTGTTACATTCGACAAACAGGCATTCCTGGTGACTGTCGAGGTGGATGAAACGACCGACACCTATTCTCATATGATCGACAACGAACGGCTGGCACTGGATACGCTGCGTCAGTATATCGGTGTGCGTGCTGAACCCAGCTTCTATGAACCGAACAGTATCCCGGACCCGGATAACGCCGGCCAAGAGATCCCGGTTTTGCCGTGGAAATACCAACGGGACCCGGATACCAATCCCTTCGCGCGGTCAACGCTGCTTGGCGATCATGACTATGAAGTGATTGGTAATTGTCCTTATCAAGATGCCGCTTATGAATGGCCGTACAGCCCATCCACTTCACCAAGTCCTGAGCAAAGTACAGATTTTGTGCTGCCATTTGATGAATATGCATACCCGAACCCGCTCGCACCGACTGTTTTTGAAGGCAATCAACTGATGTACCCCCGTAACGACGACACGGGTAATTGGGAGAATGCAGCGGACTATGGGGCCACGCGTAGTTATGATCTGTGGGCGTCGTGTCGTGGTACGAATATTGGTGCGGCGCTGCGTGCCGGCAGTAATGCACTGGTGAACCCGAGGACGACGCGTATCAACGGTGCGGTGTGGGTGATGGTGCTGCTGGGCGACGGCGCGGCAGGTGCCAGTGATCCGGTCTTTGACTCCAGTCCTTCTAATCCTGGCGGACCTCAGACCGAACCAGCCGATCTGTATTATCCCTACAACGGCGATCCTACCCAGGTGCGTTATGGCGGACATGGCCTGTGTCCGATAGGGACGCTTGCGAACCGGTCAGAATTGACACAATTCACTGAAAGCCCGTATATCTTTCCCTTCTGCTCGGACGAACTGCCAGAAACGCGTAGTTTTTGTTTTGACCCGAGACCCACGCTGACAGTTGGTGGTGAGTCAATTACGCCTTATGTCGACCTGGGCTATAACTGTGACCGTGAGCGATACGACGTCGATGATTATGCGCGCGACTGGGCCGACTGGATTGGCCTGTCTGAACCGGTATGGGCGACGGATGGGCAGCGCAGCCAGTCGCAGCTGCCGACTATCTTTACGATTGGTTTTGGCCTGAACTTCAATGACGAAACCTTGAAATGTAAGCAGCCCTCGATCCAGGAAGGCGATGTTGCGGACTGTCTGGGCGAGGAACTGCTGCGCTATATCGCGGATGTGGGCGATAATTTCCGGATTGATACCGACTATCAGCAGGTCTGGATCACGACGAACCAGGCTGGCTTCTACGGTGATATGACCGATGAAGACTTTGGCCCGCGTGGCGAATGTGAAGAACCGCTGGCGCCGGGTACCAGCCCGTCCGCAACCGCCTGGGGTGCCCTGATTAACCCGAAGGACACCAAGGTGAACTGCGGTAACTACTACAACGCACCGAGTGGCCCGGAACTGAACCGGGTGTTCGACGACATTGCATCGCGCATGTTTACGCGCCTGACTCAGTAAACTTTTATAGACGAGGGGGGTGTAAATGGATACACCACAACCAAACGTAGCTGTTGACAAATCTCGTCGGCGTAAGGGGCAGACCCTGGCGGAGTTCGCCATCACGCTGCCCATTCTGCTCATCCTCGTGTTTGGCGTGATCGAATTCGGGCGTGTCTTTCAGGCGTGGGTGACGCTGCAAAATGCGGCCCGCACCGCCGCCCGTTATGCCAGCACCGGGCAGTTTAATACGACGAAGTACATTGTCAACGAAAACCTTGAGGAAGACCCGGATTCGATTGTGCCCTGTACACTGAGCCAGGATTTGCGCGGTACCCAGGGCACCTACAATGCGGTTGGCGACACCGTCAATATTTACGAGAATGGCGACGAGAGTCTGTTTGCCACCTGGTATGACGGTAAAAACTGTGACCCACGTAATGTGGATCATCAGGCCTCCCGAAAGGACATTGCCCGCATCCTCTCGATTATTGATGAGGCGCGGCGGGGTGCAGCCGGGCTGGCCATGGGGCCGGACCCGCTTGCCAGTGTCGATTCGGAATCGGAAGTCCGCGATTTCCTGTACAGCCAGTGGGATCGCCCGCTGCCCGGCGGCGGTCAGTTCAACTTCCACGAAGGCTGGGATGAACCTTCCTATTTTGATGTGATGATCTGTAGTTCGCGCCGCATTACCTATGACGACCCCAATACCTTTTATGATGGTGTAGGCACGCGGTTCTACTCGCTGCTGGACTCGACGGAAGCGGTGCCGAGGCTGTCGACTGGCGGGCAGGATGGCAAGAACGCGGCACGTGCCCCGGTCTGTGTGATGAATGAAATTCCGTCAACAGACGGCGGCGGCCTGCAAAATGGGGGTATTCCCTGGCTGGACGCAGGTGGCCCTGGTGATGCGGTGACGGTGGTTATTACCTTCAATCATCCGCTGGTGACTCCACTAGGGCTGGCGCCATACATCCAGCTTCAGGCGCGGCGTGCGGCGGTCAACGAAGCATTCCGTCAGGCAGATGCGACCGGCGCTCTGCAAGGTGGCGCGCCACTATCGCAGGATGTGCCGATTTATCCGATTGCCAGGCTGCGGATTCGCAATAATCCCGCACCAGAACTGCCCGGTAACGTCATGACACTGCTGGACGGTGCGACGACGATGCCGGTGCTTTTGGATGGTAGTGAAAGTGTGGATGCTGATGGTCCCACCGGTAAACCGGATTGGTACATATACACGTTGAACCTGGAAGGCGGCGAGACGCTTGAACTGGCACGCTTGCACCGGGAAGACAATGGTGAATATCCAGATGTAAATGAGCCAATTACGGGTACGGATGAGATTGAAAATAAACCACCGGAACGTTTCTGGTTTGGCGTAGGGACGTGGGAAGTGACCCTGACCGTGATCGACGAACAGGGGCTGGATGCCCGGATGACGATTACGTTTACCATCAAGGAACCGGACGCACCGCCACCTCCACCGGAAGAACCCACGTTGACCGATACGCCAACGGATATTCCGTTGTTCGACTGCGAGAGACTGTCGGCCAGTGACGTGAGCTTCTTCAACAACCGTGTGTGGATTCAGATCCGCAATGAGAATAACAAACCAACGGTGATGACACGCGCCCTGTTCAACTGGCGCCGGATTGGTGCCTTCCCGAACATGTATGTGGCCGGTATGTCGCTTGATGGTATCCTGCACTGGCGTGGTCAGGACTTCCAGCCGCCAACGGATACCAACGCCGATGTGCCCAATCCGCCGCAGGTCTTCCTGGAAGCTGATCGCAGCGTACCGGGTGAAGACACGGTGACCTGGGAAGCGGTGTTTGCCAATGGCCCGGCGCCGATTCAGGACCTGGTGAATAACATCCTGTGGATGACGCCGCATGACCTGACCGGCACGACTTTCACATTTGACAACCCGGATTCTGATCAGGACTGTGTGATCCCGCTTGATCTGGCGACTCCGACACCCAGCCCGACGGTCAATCCGGCTGTGGGGACGAATACCCCGACCTGGACGCCGGACTGCGCTGGTGAGGATGTGACCATCCGGTTCTCGAACTTTGATACGTTTGGCGTGGTCCGTCTGCTGGTGACGAACAATCGTCTGGCACCGGCCAACTTCTCCGACTTCCGTATCAACTGGGTTGCCAATGGACAAGTGCTTGAGCGTGTGAGTGCGGGGGGCAGCAGTTATGCGGACCTGACCGCCGGTACACTGATCTGGCGCGCTGCCAGCGGGCAGGATGCGAACCCGCCAACGGTGGGTGGCACGACCGCTGCGTCGGCCAACGTGGTCAACAACTATGCCACAGGCTCGACCGGGCGTGAAGGCACATGGGTCACGAATTACAGCTTCCCGCCGGACAGCACGACCAGTCTGTGGATCAAGTTCGGCGTGACGAACCAGCCGCCGGACACCGCCTGGGGCATGCAGCCTTCGCACCTGAACGGCAGTTGGTTCCAGATTGGCTGCGGTACGCCGCCATCGGGTGACGGTGGTGATGGCTCCTGGTATGGTGGTGATGGTACGATCCATATCTTCCAGGAACCAACCGGTGTGCCGACGAATACGCCGCTGCCATCGAACACGCCGAAGCCGACGTTTACGCCATCGAAGACGTTTACACCGGGGCCACCGACAAATACGCCGCGGCCACCCACGATTACCAATACACCAAAGCCGTCGAACACGCCGCTGCCAACCGTAGAGGATAACGACGATGATCCGGGTGGACCGGGTAACGACGGTCGTCCAGACGGTTAAACCTTACCGCTCTGCATAAAGCAACCCCCGACTTGGAAACAGGCCGGGGGTTCTTTTTTGTCCAGCGCTGAACAGGTTGTATTCAGACGAGATGTGCCTGCTTGCTCGACGTCTCGTCATGAAGCGACGGGCGTATCCACCTAAAAGGTAATCCCGGCCCGGCGCAGCTTTTCCTCGATCTGTTCACGGGTTTCCTGGAACGACATTTCGATGTAGGGGAAACCAAGCCAGACATTCATGATGCCAAACAGCAGGCCCGTAATCACCCGAAAGACCGGGAGCGTTTCGCGCGTCGGCCAGAAGTTAAATGGTGGGTAACTGAGCAACTGGCTGAACCCATCAAGGCCGATAGGGCCTAGCCCCAGTATGGCATAGATCAACAGCGGCACAGGGCGAAGCCGGTGCCTGACCCGCCGGTACAGCAATGCACCGACGAAGATGGCAATGTAGATGGAGATGTCCCGTTCACACAGGGTCATTTTGTAGCCCATCTGCTCGTCACCGCGAAAATCGCGCGCTGCGTACATCAGCGGCACGGTAAAGGGGTCGAGGTCGGCGCGGGTAACATCCGCCGGAGGGATGCCAGCATACAGGCCAAACAGATTGGTGAAGGCGCTGGCTTCGATAGCATAGTCTTCGAAGGGGATCAGATCGGTACCGGAACGTTCACGCGGGTAAGCGGACTGGTCGCCAAAAAAGAAGAAGGAACGGAAGGCAAACTGATGGCAGAATGGGCTGTAGAGGGTGTAAATCACTTCGCCCGGCCCACGCAGACCGGCCTTCATCAACACCGGGGCTGCAAATGGCAGCGCAATATAAATCGCCAGAATAACCGTTGCGATATCCAGCCAGCGGCGGCTGATGCGCAGCAGGAGCAGGTTAGCCCGTAACGCCCATTTTTTACTGCCCGATTCTGTCATAACGTCCCTCTGTATTGATCCAGCGCGGCGTTCAGCGTGCTTTCCTGGATTGGTCCAAAAAAAATACTGGTGATAACACCCTCAGGCGAAATCACATAGGTTGATGGCTGGCCGCGCAGGTAATATTGCGCAGCCACCTTCTGCTGCTCGTCAACCAGCAGATCATACGTCAACTGATGGGTTTGCTGCCATGCCTTGATCGTGTCGGCAGATTCACCCATGTTGATGGCCAGAACACGCAAACCGGATGCCTGATGTGACTCAAAGATGGATTGTAGGGTGGGCATTTCGACAATGCAAGGGCCGCACCATGTCGCCCAGAAGTTGACAATCACGGGCGACCCGCGCAGGTCTTCGAGCTGGATGCGGTCCCCATCGGTATTCAAGAGCGTGAAATTTGGCGCAAAAGCCTGCAATTCTGGCGCAACAGGGCGTTCGCCAGCGATTATCAGCCCGGTATAAGCGGAACGGTTGGGCAGGCCTGTGTGGACGAGAATCAACAGAGCCGCAACCAGCGCGACTGCGGCCCCAATGATGTAAAGAATATGTCGCATGGCTGACACCTGCTCAGGATGCCAGGCTTTGCTTCAACAGTGCTTCCAGTTGATCCGGCGTGATTGGGCCAAAATGCCGCTTCAGAACGGTGCCATCGCGTCCGATGAGGAAGGTGATGGGGTAACGGTCGACTGCATAACGGTTTTGAATGTCCGCTTGTTCATCCATCAGCATGGGGAAAGTGAGGTCAAGATCATCCCGGAACTGCTGTACCGCAGCCACTGATTCCTGATTGTTCACAGCGACCACCGTAAAGCCATCGTCTTTGCGTGCGTTATAAGCCGCCTCAAATTCTGGCATTTCGATCCGGCATGGCCCGCACCATGTCGCCCAGAAGTTCAGCAGCACGACCTGGCCGCGAAAATCGGACAGGCGGATAGGTTGTCCGGTGACGGTAACTGTTTCAAAATCCGGCGCAATGTTCCCTTCGGCTATGCCCACAGCGGGGCTGCTGCTGGAAGCCAGGCCGGTAATGCTGCTGAGTTCGACTCGGTCACTCTCGGCAGCCGTGGATGGCGGGGCATTGGTCGGCTCGTTGGTGTTTGTGCGCGGTGACAGGCCGGAATTCGGGTTGATGACCATCAGGTCGTTGTCGTCGCTGCTGGCTGCTGAAGTGGGTTGGATTTCAACGCCTGTATCGGAGTCTGATGCGCTGGCTGTGACCACCGGTTCGGCTTCGGTATTGGCGTCGTTCTGACCCGTGATGGTGTCGAGGACATTTTCTTCAACCGAGATCGCAAATTCAGCAAATTCGCCGATGGAAAATTGCTGGCTCAGCCGCTGAAGCTGGCCGCTGGCGACGGCGAAACCGATAATCACCAGAAACGTGCCTGCTGCCAGTTCGATAGTGTGCATGTGGCGCTGTAACCGGCGCAGAATGCCCTGAGCGCTGTCGAGGGCCAGGGCGGTCAGTACGAAGGGGATGCCCAGCCCCAGCGAATAAGCCGCCAGCAAAAACCCGGCCTGGCCAATATCACCACCATTGGCTGCCATCGTCAGCACCGCACCGTAGACGGGGCCGATACAGGGTGTCCACCCGGCGGAAAACACCACGCCCATGATGGCTGAACTGCTGTAGCCACCATTGCCATTCATCTGCATTTCGCGGCGGGTATCGGCGTAAAGCAGCCGGTTGATGCGGTCAATCAGGTTGCGCCAGAAACGGGCCGTCGCTGTAAAGGCACCATCGAGCAGCAGCCAGAGCAGGAACGCCGCCAGCACAATCAGCCCGGCAATCGGTGCCCAGGGGGCATTTTCCCACAATGGCGAATCCCAGATTGTGACGTAGCCGCTAAACCCCCAAAGCAGTAGTGCACCGCCAGCCAGGGCAAAGGCCACCGCTGTCAATGGATTTTGAATCAGGGGTTCATTCTGGCGCACGCGGTTGAGCCAGCGCGGCAGCACCCCCATAAAATGCAGGCCGAAGAAGATGATCAACACACCGCCCAGCCGGCCAATCAGGTTGGTGACGGCGCTGAGGTTATCCCCACCGATAATGTTGACAAATGTGGTGCCCAGCAGGCCGAAGCTGACAAAGATAAAGGTGAACCCGGCGACAAAAAACAGGCTGTGGGTAACGGTGACCAGACGCGCATGTCGGCTTGCGGCAGCAGAACCGCTGCCCTGAACCGTTGCTGCGACGGAGTGTGTCATGCGCCCGCCCATATAACCCACATAGGCAGGCACAAGCGGCAGCACACAGGGGGAGATAAATGAAATCAGGCCTGCAACAAATGCCAGCAATAAAGTCGGTTCGACCACAAGTTACTCCTGAAAAGACCGGGTGTCATCGTTCAACTTTCAGACTACGCCAGTTTCCTCAATCTTTCATGAGAAGCGCTAGAGAATGCGGAATCATGCACACTCAGGGTTCAATGACTATCGTGCTCCCCTCACCACAGGCACCGTACAACCAGCGGGCCAGATAGGTGGGCACCTGCACCGCTAGGCCGGAAACGCGCGCACCAAAGTTGTTATGCCAGTACACACCCGCCATTGTGCCAGCTTCACCGAATTGGAGCGGCCACGCTACACCATGATAGCTATCGGAACGAATTGTGCCTGCGTTGCGATGCTGAAGGGCATAAACGCCGGTTTCAAGTGGCGATCCAGTCGACACGGCGGCCTGTAAAACCTGCCGCTCATCAACCGCAACGGTTAATTGTTGGGTTTGCTGATTAAGCGTGATCGTCAGTGGCAACTGCGGTTGCTGGTGAACTGCCTGCTGCCAGTCGGTGGTCTGGCTCCAACCCAGCAGGTCCCCCGCATCATCGGCAATGCCGTACCAGTTGATCTGACCGGGCAGCAAGTCGATGATTGGCGCGACGGCCCCATGGCCCATGCGCGTGACCAGCGGCGCGTCGGCGGCGGCCCAAGCCCGGATGCTGGTTGCCGGGGCACGGACCTCAGCGATTAACGGCGGGGACATGACCGGGGCCGGCGCACCTGTCGGCGCATCCAGCATCAGCGGCTGGACATCGGTTTTGCGGATATAGCCGTCATCTGCGCGGTACCATGCGCCAGAACGGGCGCTGATGGGGGTGATGCTGTCTGGCCATAGATGGCGCAGAATTTGACTGTCAGCATTGGCGCTGGCAAAGACGGGTGTGGCGCTCAGGGCGCGGCCATGGGCGACGGCCCGTTCCGGCAGCGAAAACTGTGCGGCATAGGGCGAAACCAGTGCGATGCCGGCGAACTGGAGAAACTGGCGGCGGGATATGGTCACCGTTGAGGCTCCTGCATATGCACGACGATACTGTGGATGGCGCTGGAGCCATTTGGGAAAGCGTTGGCCGTGCTGTCCTGCTGCACCCAACCGGTGGCATCCGTTGCGCGCACCTGAATGCGATGATCGCCGGGTGTGGCGGGCGACCAGTCCGTGGACCATAACGCCCATTCCTGCGCCTGATTCTGCGTAAATGGCACCGGCATCCAGGGACCATCATCAATGCTGACTTCAACGCTGGTAATGGCGCGATCGCCGGCAAAGGCATACCCATGCAGGGTGGTGACGCCGCTGATCGTTGCGCGGTGGCGCGGGCCAAGAATGGCGGACGTGGTCTGCACCTGTCCGCTGGGCGACCATCCGCGTTTTTCCCACAGTCCGTCAAGCGGCTGATCGGCAAGCACGACGCGCTGAATCCACTTGGGCATTTTGTACCCATACAGGCCGGGGACAATCAGGCGTACCGGATAACCATGCTCAGGGGGCAGCGGCTCGTCGTTGAGCTTATAGGCCAGCAGCGCGTTCGAAAATTGGGGCAGTTCGACGCTGGTTGCATAGCCATCAGCCGCATGCAGATGGGCATGGCCTGCACCTGGCTGGATGCTCATGTCGTCCATTAACGCCCGGATGGGGACACCGTACCAGCGGGCATGGCCAATGGCTGTACCCCCCGGCGTGTGACCGATGCACGCCAGGGTGCAGGCCTGCTCGACCGCGTGCAGAGCCAGCAAATCCTTGTAAGACAGGGGCAGTGGCAGGTCAACCAGCCCGGATATCATAAATGACCAGTGCGCGGTGGCCATTCGCGGTGTTGGTCGATATTGTTGACGAAAGAGGCCGTTTGGCTGATTCACGACATGCCTGGTTTGTGCTACCATATGTCTGTGTCATTCCCTACTTTTATGCGTGTCTGACGACAGCATTTTACTTCACATTTAAAGAGAACAGGTTATGGCGACCAAAGTTGACTATCTTGAGAGTGTTGATCTGTTTCAGGATCTCACATCTGCCGAAGTCGAATCTCTGGTTCACAAGACGGCCCTCAAGTGCTACGAGGCCGGCCACCTATTTTACATGCCAGAAGACCCTGGTGAAGCCCTGTTTATCCTGAAGCGGGGCCGGGTCCAGCTTTATCGGATGTCGCCGGATGGTCGTAAATTTGTACTGGGCATCATGCATGAGGGCGCAATCTTCGGCCATATGGCGCTTGTCGGGCAGCATTCCCACAACACGTTTGCCGAAGCGCTGGACGACTGTGTGATTTGTGTATGGAGCCGTGACGAAGTGGAACAACTGCTGCTGAAGAAGCCCAGGGTTGCCTTACGGTTCCTTGAGGTCATGAGTGAACGGTTGTTCCGGACGGAAGAACGGCTGGAAGAAATGACGTTTAAGCGGGTTCCGGCGCGGGTAGCCAACCTGCTGATCCAACTGAATGACGACCAGGGCAGCACGGGTATGCTGCGCGGTTATACACATCAGTACCTGGCGGACATGCTGGGGACCTACCGGGAAACGGTTACGCAGACGCTCAATGAATTCAAGCAGGAACAGCTTATCCGAATCGGTCGAAAGTCAATCGAAATACTGGATATGAGCGGGCTTCGACTGGTGGCGAATTCCTGAATCATCCGTTTAGGCTGGATGCAAAAACTCGCATCTACGACGTTAGCGGCCTGGAAATGTCAGAATAGTGGAAAAAAACGCCGGAGCTGTGGACTCCGGCGTGGTTTGGATTTGTCGCTTAACGACGGGCGATGGACGCTTCGACGCATCGCGCGCCAGAGTTGCCGACAATAGTGCCGTGCCGAACCCCAGCGGGAATGTCGGTGCGGTCGCCTGCTCGCAGGGTGACGCGCTGGTTGCTGTCGGGGAAGTTGACTTCGACCGACCCTTCAACGACGTACAGCACCTTGTCATACCCATGTGTGCGCACCGCATAACGATGATTGGGCGTGTTCAGCCACATATAGGGGCGCAGGCCTTCATCTTTCATTTTGCGGGTGATTGAAGAGAGGGTAGGGTGCTGACCGCCGGTCCAGCGTGTTATGCGAACAACATCGTTCTTAACTGACATAGCGGAAACCTAACTCCTTTACGGAACAACTCAAGCAATCATAATGGCATTTTAAGTAAATGCAACATTTAGATTTCATTATTACTTAAAATTACAATTGTACTTGATGCCGACACCCCATGTTAACGCATAGTCAAATACTTTTCAAGCAACCAGCAGGGTTCATCAATGTGGCAAATGCGCCCCCGATGATCGACATAGCTCCATGCGCCATCGTCTTCGCCATAAATCTGGTAGCCCTGGCGCTCGTACAGCCGGCGTGCGCCTGCATTCATTTTCGCCGCCGCTATTGTCGCGCGCGTCAGACCATATTCGAGGGCCCGGTTTTCGGCCTCAAAGAGCAGGCTGGTGCCGATGCCGCGCCCGCGAAACATTTCCATCACCCGGAACGAGTAAAAGTAGGCATGGCGCGTACGGCTTTGCTTGCTGTCGCGTTCGATCTGAATAAAGATATGGCCGATTGGGAACGTGTTGGCATCTGCGATAAGCATGAGGCGGCGGCCTAGCTGCTGCTCGCGGAAGGTGCGGCGGAACAGGTTGCGGAAGTGGCGATACTGCCCGTACCATTCCAGCTTGGGCAGATCATCCGCCGTGGCAAGCCGGAGCGTGATGGGCATGTGCAGGTCCATGGCCGTGTGATTTTCATAAGTCGTCATGACATTCTTCAATCAACTGGTTTAGCAGCCGGTTTTCCTGTTCATCCGTCTGGATAACGCCATCCAGACGAGCGGTGCGCAGCTTTTGCAGAATAATGCCATAGCAGGGGCCGGGTTTTAGCCCCAGGTTGCGCAAGTCATGGCCGGTGGTGCGCGGCTGTATGTGCCGCCATGCCTCCATGTACTGTGTGATGCGCGCCTGTATTAATGAATTATCGGTAAGTTGCCACGCTGTCAATAAGGCCATTTCGGTCATGTGGTCCAGATAGTCCGCAATCTGACTGGGCGTAAGGTCGGTTTCGCCCAGGCCGTTGATCTGCTGCACCAACCGCGCAGCAGCCAGCAGCGAGTCAATCAGTTTGCGACCAAACGCCAGACGGTCGCAAAATTCGGGCAGTTCATCGTATTGAATCGTGGTAACCAGCACATGCCAGTAGCGGACGACCTTGTCAGGCGGTTGATGGGGCCAGGGAGGGCGGTTGTTGTCTACCCGGTCGAACAGGCTGCCAAGCGCATCGGGGATTTCGAAGGCTGGATGAATGGCAGTCAGGATACCCTGTTCCTGCATCTGAAGCAGCGGTTTGTGTGGGGCTGGCTCGCCCAGCAGCAGGTTGATCTCGTTGCGGATACGTTCGCCGGTTGTGCGACGCAGCATGGGCAAGGCATTCTGAATCAGCTCGGCGGTACGCGGTTCGATCTGAAACTTCAACCGGTGGGCAAAGCGCACGGCCCGAATAATGCGCGTAGGGTCATCGACAAAGCTGAGGCTGTGCAGTACACGTATGAGGCCGGACTGCAAATCCTTCAGGCCGCCATAAAAATCGAGAATATGCCCGCTGACTGCCTGGGGGCTGAGCTGGATAGCCAGCGTATTGATCGTGAAATCTCGGCGCTGTAAATCAAGCTTGATCGAACTCTGATAGACAGTCGGCAGGGCGGTCGGGTGCTCGTAGAATTCGTTGCGGGCGGTGGCAAAGTCGATATGTGTCGGCAGCTTGGCGCTTTCTGTCTGGAGCGCCTGGGCAACCGCGTCATTGAGCAGCCATTTTGCGGTACCGAAGGGGCGATGGCTGTGAACTTCACCGCCGTAACGGGCACACAGTTGTTCGGCCACGTCGATGGCGCTGCTCTCGACCACAAAGTCCAGATCGAGATTAGGCCGATGCAGGATCAGGTCGCGTACCGCGCCACCCACCATGTACATGTTCAGGTTTGATTCTCGCGCCTGGGCAGCGATCTGCTCAATCAATGTTGCGACCGGTTCGCCCAGCACCTGCGGGATTGTCTCGACGGCGATGGTCGGCTGGGCGGTGGGCTGGGTCGGGTGGGTGCTGGCCCAGTGTTTGATCAGGTCGGTTCGGGTGACGATGCCGATAAGCTGATCGTCATTATCCAGGACCGGAATCTGACCCCAGCCGCTTTCCACCATGCGTTGTTCCAGCGTCAACACAGAGTCATCAATGTGCACCGTGATTTCGCCGGCGCTCATAATCTCGCGCAAACTCAGGTCACCCAGGTCATGGTCGAGAGCACGGTCAAGTTCGCGGCGTGTCAGCAGGCCGACAATGTGGCCATCGTCTGTGACCGGGTAGCCTTCATGGCCGATGCGGCGGACCTGAAGGGCAACCTCGCGCACCTTCTGGCTGGATTCAAGCGTCTGTGCCCCGTAGGACATTAAATCAGCAACGCGGGTGATGGGCCGGATGTGGGTGTGAATATGCGGCCACAGGCTGGCATAAACCTCGTCCAGCGTCTGGTCATAAATGGTGGCTGCTGCGGCGCGTTCGTGTCCGCCACCGCCATACTGGCGGGCAATCTCACCAACATCCAGCGCATCGCCATTGGACCGGCAGACCAGCAGCAGGTTCTGTGGCATTTGCACCAGCACAAACAGCGCCGCTGGTTCGAGGGTGTCGCGCAGCCGGTGTACGACGCTGCTGATTTCGGAAATATGCTGATCCACCGTTGCCGTACTGACGATGATCGTATGGCCCTCGATGAGGCGATTTTCGGCTTTTGTGACCAGTTCCTCGAACAGGGCTTCCTGTTCCTCGTTGAGTGGGGGAGTCAGAAAACGCCGGACCGTATCCAGCACGGCTTTTTGCTCCAGCAGCCAGGCCGCCGCACGAATATCGCGCGGTTTGGTCGTGCCGTAAGACAGCGACCCGGTATCCTCATAGATGCCCAGCGCCAGCAGGGTGGCTTCGAGCGTGGTCAGCGGGATGCCCTCCTGCTGGATTCGCTCGACCAGAATCGTCGTGGCCGCGCCGACTTCTTCGCTGAGAAACGTTTCGTGTGGCTTGAGGTCGTCACGGGTATAGGGCTGGTGATGATCGATGATGATAACCGGTGTATCTTTTTTCAGGCTGATCGTACCGGGTAAACGCTGGGTATCGACGAGCGTGACCTCGGTGATGTTGGTGGGGTGGAATTCCCGCTGGAAAACGAACGGGAGGGCACTGCGATACAGGGTCAAAAAATGATACACATTGCGATTCATGCGGTCTGGCAGAATCGGCGTTGCGTCAGAGTCGAGTTTATGGGCGGCCAGCGCAGCGGCCACTGCATCAAAGTCGGCGTTTGGGTGCGTCAGAATGAGTTTCAAGATGATTGCTCCTCCAACGCATTATAACGTCAAAAACCGGGCAATGTTATGGCTGGGGCCGACCGTGGCTAACCCGGTGATGTTGCCGCCTCTATTGAGTTGATTTGGTATCGGTTCGATGACCGGGCCTAGAACGCATCAGGGAGCAGCCAGGGACCCAGAATGGAACGCTGCACCATGCTGAAAGAGGTGGTGGCATTAAAAAACGCCAGAATCGAAAAGGCGATCGCGGCGCTGCGATCATCACGGCCACGCATGAGCGAAAATAACCCCGGCATGATGACAATCAAAAAGGCCATGTACAGATAGTAAATGACAATGCGTTGTGGTCGCAGCCCTTGTAGCGTCATGACCACGCCTACAAGCGTAACCACGGCAGCCAACCCGGAGCCGATCAGCAACGCTCCCCAGTAACCACCGGAAATCGGTTCGCTCTGGACAGCCATATATGCGGCCCAGATTCCCAGCGCAATCGAGTAGAAAATATGCATATTGAACAGGATAAAATGCAGGTCGTTGAGGTCCATGTTATTCGCGTTCTACGAGAAACCCGGTCGATTTCTTGTGTTGCAGGTCGACCTTGGGTAGATAAAAATAAAAGATGCTGCCTTCGCCCAGCTTGCTGCGCACGCCGATTTTACCACCATGCCCTTCGATAATGCGCTTGGCAACGGCCAGCCCTAACCCGCTGCCGCCGTAGCGCCGGGTTGCGCTGCCATCGACCTGATAGAAGCGCTGGAAAATCTTCTTTTGCTCGGCCTGCGGCACACCAATGCCATAATCACGGACGGCGACCTGAATGATTGGCCCTTCCGTATCGCGGATAAAGACCTCGATTTGTTCGCCACCACTGCCAAACTTAAGGGCGTTATCCAGCAGTTTGAGGAAGGCTTCGGCGATGGCCTCCGGATCTACCATGACAGGCGGGATTGCGGGTGGGAAGCTGGTGGTCAGTTCGAGACCTGTGGTCTGGATCTGTTCGCGATGCGCCTCAAGGACAGTCTGAATGAGCAGGGTCAGGTCGGTGGACTGGCGGTCATAGGTTTGCGATTCCTGAACCTGCGCAGCGACCATATCTTCAACGATGTCAGCCACCTGCTGGCCTTTTTCGGCGATACTGTGCAGGGCGTCGCGCTGCTCGTCGTTGATCACCCCGAAGGTGCCATCGGCCAGCAGTTCAGCATACCCAAGTACATGAATCAGCGGTGTGCGCAGTTCATGCGAGATATTCTGAATGAACTGGTCTTTGGCCTGGTCCGCATCCTGCAATTCGCTGTAGGCGCTTTCGAGGGCTTTGGCGCGGCTTTCGAGGGATTGGTAGAGGCGGGCATTCTCCAGAGCATTGCTGACGACGTTGGCGATTCCCTGAGCCAAACGGATTTCTTCATCATCGAAAACACGCTCGGTAATATCGGTCAGCAGCACCATACCGATCGCCACCCCATGCAGCAGCAGCGGCACCAGCAGGGCGGCGCGCCCGCCACGACTGTTGAGCCAGCGATACTCCGCCATGTCGGGCTGCAAATTCGACAGGGAAATGCGCAGCGTGTGCCGTGACTCGATAACCTGCTGGAATATCGGATATTGCGCCATCGAAAGATTAGGGCCGGTGCGCTGGGTCCACTCTATGAAGCCCATTTCGTAAACCTGGCTGGTGAATGCCTGGCCCGGCTGCCAGTCATGGATGGTGACCCAGCAAACCGAGGGCAGTTCTAACAGATGTTGGGCCAGTTCTGTGAGCGCAGCACGCTCGGTATCCGCAATCAGGGTGACGCGAGGGCGGTTGTTCAGCCATGTGGCGACAACACCCTCAATCATTTGCGCATCTTTGGTGGTAAATGCGCTGGATGTGCTGCTCCACAGGCAAACACAGCCCAGCACCGTCTTTTTGTGCCGCATAGGGGCCACCAACAGGCTGGACATGCCGGCAACCTCAAGCTGCTCCTGGTCTGCCGGGTGGATGCGCAGATTGCGCAGCGTCGTAAAATGGGCGCGGCCTTCGTTCAGGGCGGTATGGGTGACCGACCCGGCAACCAGCTCTCTGAGTGGGCTGTCCAGCCAGTAGGTATTGGACACCTCTGCCAGCGAGGCGAGCTGCATTTTCGGGCCGTTCCAGGCAAGGATAATGGTGCGGGCGACATCGAGGTTCTTGTTGAGACTGCGGACAATATGTTCCAGAACGTTGGCCAGATCCAGCGTTGATGAGGCTGCCTCGCTGGCGTCGAGCAGGGTCGCCAGTTCTACGACCCGGCGCTGGGCCTGATCGTACAGCCGCGCATTAACGATGGACACCGCAGCGGTACGTGCCATACTTTCCAGCAGCCGCATGTCATCATTGTCAAACACGCCATTTTGCAGCTTGTTGACAACTTCGATGACGCCAATGACCTGATCGCTGTGGACCAGCGGCACTGCGATGAGTGAGCGGGTGCTCAGGCCGGTTTGTTCGTCGACTCCGCTGAAAAAGCGTGGGTCGCCGGACGGATCGGTGACGAGCTGTGCCTGCGCTTCACGAGCGACCCAACCGGCCAGCCCTTCACCCAGCGGTACGCGCAGCCCTATGAGCTCACTGGCTTTCTCTCCGACGGCAGCGACCACAATCAATTCGTTGTCAAATTCGTGGTTGACCAGAAACAGGGATGCGCCTTGCGCCTCGACCACTTCTGTTGCGGAGTTCAGAATCTGTTGCAGCAGTTCATGCAGCGACAGATTGGACGTCATGGCCTGCGCTGCCTGGTACAGCGCTGTAATATGGCCGGTTTGCCGTTCCAGTTCGTGTTCGCGCTGTTTTTGCTCCGTCATGTCACTCAACACAATGACCTGATTATCAAGGCCATTGGCCGGGGTGCGCGACCGGGCAATCAGCACCGGAATCACTTTGCCCGATTCGGTGACAAGCCGTTGGTCAAACTTCATTGTGGTGGCGTGTTCGCTCAGCAGGCCGCGAATCACTTCCGCCCGGTCGTCGGGGTGGAACAGTTCGCCAACAGAATGGCCTTCGAGATAGTTGGTTGGGTAACCGGTCATGCGCAACAGGCGGCGATTCGTGAATTTGATACGCCCACGTGCATCAATGACCACCAGACCATCGCTCATGGTGTCGAGCATCATCTGGCGAAAGGCGCGTTCCTGCTGTGTTTCCTGCTCGCGCCGGCGCATGCCCGCCATAAGCTGGGAATAATTGAGCGCTGTGGCCGCCTGATTGCCAAATGCAGACAGGATCTGGTTGGCACGTGGTGTATCCATGTCCTGCGGCTGATAGTAGCCGAGCACCATTAAGCCCAGGGTGTGCCCCGCAGCGATCAGCGGCACAAGCGTCACATAGTGGATATCCAGACGCTGGAAGGCTCGATACAGCGGTAAAGTCGCGTCGGATTGTTGCAGCGTATCAATAGGCAGGTTGATCGCGGTCTGGCAGGTAAGCAGCGCATGGGCCAGCGGCGTGTCCTGCACGATTGAAAGTGCCGTGGCTTCTGGTGACCCGGTGCTGTTCAGAAAGGCCTGTTCTTCGGCGGCCCCACCGGTTGTGATCAACATTTCGCTGACGAGGCGTTGTTCATCTTTGTCCAGTGCCAGCAGCCACACCAGGGCGCTATCCAGGATCGCAATGATCGTGTGACCCACTTCCTGCATTAAACGCTGGACATCAATCTGCGGGCTTTGCTGGCCGTTGAACACGGCCTCGACACGCTGCAGCAGGTCTTCGCGGCTGACCGGCTTGGTGACATACTCGGCGGCACCGGCCATCATGCCATCGGCGCGGGCGTCGGCAGGGTCTTTGGCGGTGATCAAAATGACGGGGATACTGGCGGTTTTGGGCTGCGCTTTCAGACGACGGCATGTCTCGATGCCATCCAGACTGGACATCATCACATCCAGTAGGATCAGGTCCGGGTTTTGCTGAGCCGCAACTTCCAGCGCCTGATGACCGTTGGTCGCGCCGATTGTGCGATAGCCCTGAGAATCCAGCCAGTTTGTCAGACGTTGATGGGTATCTGGTACATCATCCACAACCAGAATACGCAAGGCACCATTCGGAGCCATGTCCATATTGATCAACCTGTTGTTCGCATCGAATTTCCGCGTCTATTGTAGTGGAGAGAACTTGCACAGGCCAATATTCTAATTTGTGTGTTTGAATACCTGAACCGTAGCCAAACAGGTCTCCACCCTTACCCCTATGGCTGTGTGTCTCAGGCGAAAAATAGTTGTGCGACCACGACCTGGGCCAGCCAGATGCCGACCGTCAGATTAACCGTGATGATCGACTGCACCTGCGCGGCGCCGCTCAGGTCGACCGCATTCGTGCCGCGCATGTCGGTCTTGGGGCGGAACAACATACTGATGGCGATGCTGACCAACAATGCCAGACCAAGCCACAGCGGGAAGACCATACGGATAACGGCTGCTACCATGCACAGGACTCCCAGCCCAACGGCCAGGTACATCGCCCGCCGTGCGTTGGCTTCGCCCAGCAGGATGGCTGTATTGTGGAGGCCAGCAGCCTTATCCATTTCGTAGTCGCGCAGTTGGTTGTAGAGCTGCCCATAAACGGAGATGAAGGTCACCCCGGCGGCAACCAGCCAGACGATGCCCGGTTGCTTGCTGTAGATGAAAAAGCCAGCCAGCAGCAGCAGCCCGCTGAGCATGAGCGAATGAGACACCACATCGGTTACGGGCCAGGCTTTAAGCCGGACAGGCCGCCAGGAATAAAAGTGCGACAGCAGTAATGTCGCGGCACCAATCAGGAAGACTTCCAGCCCGCCCAGAGCGTACATAATGAGGGTGGCGGCGGCGACAATGCGGCAGGCGGCATAACCGATGCGCACGCCAATTTCGCCGGTTGTAATCGGGTTACGGGCTGCACGGTCAGGGTCGCGTGCGTCATCTGGTGCGTCTTCGATGTCATTAATCATAAACGCATAGGCTACTGCCAGGATATTGGCGAAGGTGACGACAATCAATCGCCAATCGAGCAGGGTCCCCTGCGGCTGTGCTGCCAGCAGTGCGCCGGTAATGGTCAGCGGCACAACAAAGGGAATAAATTCCCGCCAGCGAGTCAGCCGAATCAAACCCCGTAACTGAGCCTTGATTGTGTTGTTAGCCAAAGTCTTGCCTCCATAATGACAGAATGAGTGCCAGATGAGAAACTCAAAAGTTCATCTTAACACATATCCTGTACGCCGAAAAGCAATAATTGTTTCAGGCAATCTATTGGAAAATTGCGCCTCTCCGTGTATGATGCCCCAACATGATGACTCAACGACTATTTGCTCTCATCCTTGTTCTGGTTAGCGCCTGTTCGCTGGCTCCATCCACCGAAGTTGTTCAGCTCCCTACCGCCACTACCATACGAGTCAACCCGGCAACGCTTGTTCCAACGGTCAATCGCCAGCTAAATGTTGTTCCGGCTGTCACCGCCGAGGTGACCGAAACGACGGTTGTCTTTGGTGATTGTCAGTTAACCGCCGGGCTGCCGACTGCGCATTACACAGTATCCGCCAATATCAATTATGAACAGCGGGCGATGATGGTTCGCCAAAAAGCAGCGTTTATCAACCGGAGTAATGATTCACTGTCAGAAATTGTGTTTGTGGTCGAAAGCAATCAGTGGCCAGAATCATTTCTGCTGAATGAAGTTCTGGTTGAAAATCAGGTGGCGGGCTATGAACTGACCGGACGCCGGCTGACCGTTGATCTGCCCCAAACCCTGGAGCCGGGATGCGGGCTGGATATTGCGCTGGCATTTCAGCTGGATGTGCCGCAGATCGGGGGCGGGTTGACGGCGTACAAGGGTTTTTTTGGATACAGCGAACGCCAGATCAACCTGGGGAACTGGCTGCCGGTGGTGGCCCCCCATATGGGCGATGAATGGATTGTGCGCGACGCCGTCTTGGTGGGCGAACAGACCGTCTACGAAGTTGCGGATTGGGATGTCACGGTGAACGTGTCCAATGGACCGGACACGCTGATCATTGCCGGGCCGGGGATTGTTGAGCAGTCGGGCGACCGGTCATGGCAGTTTCTGGTCGATGATGCCCGCGATTTTACGCTCAGCCTGAGCGATCAGTTTGTGGTGTCTCGCGCCCAAACGGAAAGCGGGGTAGGGGTCGAACTCTACAGTTTCGAGGATGCACTGTTCACGGATGCCCAGGGCCAGCTCGTCAACGGCGCGGTGCATGCGCTGGATACCGCTACCAAAAGCCTGGCGATGTATGAAGACCTGTATGGGCCGTACCCGTATAACCGCCTGGCGGTCGTCGAAGGTGATTTCCCCGACGGGATGGAATTTACCGGCCTGGTATTTGTGAGCCGGGATTGGTTCACGCGTTACACGGGCGATCCGGCGTCGTTTCTGACGATAATTACGGTCCATGAAGTGGCGCATCAATGGTGGTATGCAGCGGTTGGCAATGATCAGGCCATGACCCCCTGGCTGGACGAAGCGTTGGCGACGTATAGTGAATTCGTGTTTATTGAAGAATATTATCCTGACCTGAAAGACTGGTGGTGGAAATGGCGTGTCGACGATTATGCGCCGCAGGGCTTTGTCGATAGCAATGTCTACCAGTTCTCGTCTATCCGCGAGTATATCAATACGGTTTATCTGCTGGGTGCACGGATGCTGCACGAACTGCGCGAAGAACTGGGGACGGAAGCCTTTTTTGCCCTGTTGCGGCGTTACTATGAAGCCGGGGCCGGGCGTATCGCCGGGTCGGATGTGTTCTGGGCTGCGCTTTCGCCGGATGAACTGACCGCCACCCGTGCCACCCGCCAGCGATATTTTCGTCTGGGCGGGCCGGGTACCGAATAGAGACTTACAGAAAAGGATTGATGATGCAATTACAACCTGAGCAGATTGAGCAGTTTCAGACCCAGGGGTATCTGGCTATACCCGCCTTCTGGACCGCGCGCGAGGTGGACGCCATGCGCCGTGAGCTGGAGCGCTTAAAGACGGCAGGTAAACTGCGCAACGTGGCGACCGAAGGTGATGGCAAGACCCAGTCGCAGACCAGCGCGAACCTGCAACTGTGCCCCATGTATCCGCACAGCACCTTTTTTCGGGCGATGCCGTTTGCGGACAAGGTCGCACAGACGATTGCTCAGCTGATTGGTGATCCGGTGATGCTGCATCTTGATCAGGTATTTCTGAAACCCGGCTTGCATGGTGCAGGCACAAACTGGCATCAGGATAACGCCTATTTCAGGATTGCTGATCCGCTAAAAGGGACTGCCATGTGGACGGCTGTGCATGATGCGACGATTGCCAACGGAACCATTCACGTGATTCCCGGCAGCTTCCGTGAAGTCTACGAGCATACCCGCGACCCCTATAGCGATCATCATATCCGCTGCTATCCACCAGAGGATAATGCTGTGCCGGTCGAACTGCCTGCCGGGGGCGTGGTGTTTTTTGCCTATGGTGTGGCGCATTGTACCCGGGCGAACACCACCGAAACGGAGCGTGCCGGGATTGCCCATCACTTTATCAACGGCTCGGTTGATGGCCATGCACGGGGCGGTTTTGAGATAGGTAAACGTCCGTATCTGACCGGGCCACAGGCGACGGGTGGCCTGCGCGAGCATGGTGAAAAAGTGGCTGGAACCTGGGGTGCTGAAGTCGAACGCGCGCTGGCATAACAATCTTCAGACCGACGTCCGCAGGTGGTGGCGGTTACAGGTCGTATAGGTTTATACTATAGCAAGAAAAGTTAGAGGTGGCCGTCGTGACCAACGGTATGCGAGATGTTCAACTGAAACAGGTGATGTCGCTGCGACAGCATCTGGCGCTGCCCGGCGATCAGGGACGGCACGCGACCATCTGCCTGGCGCACCTCGTCAAACCGGGGAACTCACTGGTAACACGCGAAGCACTCAACGCTCTGCTGGACGCTCTGGCCGACCCCAATCAGCCAGAGGTGCGCAAGCGTGCCGCGTGGGCCCTGGGCGGACTCGCCAACTCGGTTTCCGCCTATGACCTGGGTGAACGGATTGTCCCTGCTCTGATCCGCACCCTGGACCTGGACAACAACGGCCAATTTAATGTCCTTGTCGCTGGCCAGGCCTATCACAGCCTGCTCTATGTGGGCACGCCGGACGCGGTCGCTGCGACTGAGGCGTATCGGGCCAAAGTCATCGGGATGAAGTCGCAGGACACGCTCTAGCTGCTGCCTGATGGCACCGACGGTGAAGGCTTACTGTTCGCCACAATCCGGAAGCCGATGGTGCTGTGGAAGCTGTGCGGGTCGAGATAGTAGTGAAAGTTGATCTCGGCGCGCAGATGCGGGCTGATGTATGAGCCACCATGCACCAGTCGTTTCGGGATTGCACCATTTTCGATGACCGAATCACCCGACTCGGTGGTCGTTTGCTCGTCCATGCACCATTCCCACACATTACCTGACATGTCATAGACCCCATACGGACTGACACCATCCGGGTAACGCATGACGAAGGTGGTCATTTTGACTTCGCTCTCGCGGGTGTTGCAGCGATTCTTGTCGTAGATATCGCCCCACGGATATTTGCGTTTGCTGTCGCCCTGCGCCGCCCGAATCCACTGTGTATCGTCGGGCAGACAGATGGACATATCGAGGCGTGTACTCAGCCACCGGCAAAAGGCCATCGCATCATACCAGTTGACACGCTCACGCGGGCGTTCATCGCCGCGAAAGGCGGGTGGGTGCGCTTCCGGGTTCCGTTCGCGCCACTGCTGGGCCTCTGGCGAGAACTGCCACCATTTCGGGTTCGCATAGCCATTTGGATCATCGAGAAAAACGCGGTACTGGGCGTTGGTGATTGGATAGCGGCTGATCTTGAATGCTGCCACGTTAACCTGCTTAGGTTCTTGTGGCCCGGCGACATTGGATGGGGTGATCTCGACCGTACCGGCGGGAATATCACACCACTCCAGTTGGGGCAGGTTGAAATTCGGTGAAGGCGGCTTCGGCGGTGGTTCGGTGGGTTGGGCAGGCGGTGCTGATGCAGCTACTTTTTCGCCGCCACCGCATAGTTCGCTGAGCTTGTCCGGGTCATAATCCGGAAAGTCTTTCCGGAATGCCTCAAACGCCTCGCAGCCCAGCTTTCTGGTCATGGACAATTTGACCACTGGCGCGATCTGATCGTACTCGCGTTTGGCTTCGCGCAAATAGGTCTGGCGCTGCAACCCTTTTTCAGCTTCCGCCAGCAGCTTGTCAATATTGATAAAGCGCGACTTGAGGCCGCTGGCCTGGGCACGCTTGAGCAAAAAGACCGCATGATCGAACTGACCCTTTTCCATCGCTTCGGTCGCAGCGCCGATGGCGGCAACCGGGTCGATGTCGGGTGGTTTGACCGAAGCGGCGGTAAGGGCTGCGGCTTCTGCGGGTGCCGGGGGTTGCGAATGGGCGGCCAGATAAATGGAGTTGAGCAGGGCTTTGACGGTCTCGGCGTTCAGGCCGGTGCTGAAGTCGATATAGTGCAGATCGCTCAGGTCGTCCGGGATCTTGGTATCGGCGTGGATGAGTACCGGGAAGATGTGGCGCCCCAGTTTACGCGCCAGTTCATACTCTTTGCGGCAATACTCCGATTGAATGGATTCCGGTGACAGAAGATAGACGAAACCTTCACACCAATCCAGCCGCCGGAGGATTTCTTTCCACCAGTTCTGGCCAGCATGAAGACGCTGATCGTACCACGTTTCATGAGCGTCAAGGGTGTTGACGATCTGAATGCAGTAGGGCTTATCCACACGTGCATAACTAATAAATAATTTCATCGGATGTCACAGCTCACTATGATACACATCCGCCATCCCCCCATGGATTCTTGGTTGCCATTTTGCCAGACGGAGCGCTCAGCATTTGCTGGCACGTTGTACAACCACGTCGCTATTCATTTGGTCCCCGTGTTCGTATTGTAGCCAGAACGCCCTCCCTAACCAAGTAACTTAATGTCCGGTGGTCTCAGAATTCAGAAGTTTTTGGGAGTCTGCCGGCAGCAGATCTCTGCCGCTTACTGATCTGTTGTGACCTGCTGCGCTTTCCACTTTTGAACCGCGGACTGGGCATCGGGGGTCCCGATACGCAGCAGCGCCTCCGCAGCGAGATCGCAGATTTTGTCATCCTCCCAGTACGGCCCTTGCTCATCACCCAGCCTTTTGATCAACTCCGGCACCGCCTCCGCCCCGGCAACCTGGCCAAGGGCCTGGACAGCGGCCCAGCGTGTATGGCTGTCTTCGTCGTTGACTGCTTTCAGCAGGGGCTGAATAACCGTGTTGCTGGAAATCTGCCCCAGTGCCACCGTAGAAGCGAGCCGGACCAGCGGTTCTTTATCCGACAGGGCGATGGACAGGTAGGTCACCGAGCCCGGATCGCCAAGTGCGCCCAGGGCTTCGGCAGCGGCTTCGCGCACGGCACCATGCCGGTCGGACAGCAGTTTGGACAGGCTTTGCGCGGCGGACGAATCGCCAATTTCGAGCAGCGCCCGGATAACCGCAATACGGACCATCCAGTAGCGGTCGTCCAGCGCCTTGATCAGCATGGGTATAGAAGCCGGGTCGCCCACCCAGGCCAGTGCTTCGGCGGCAGCCCAGCGAACCACCCAGTCCTGATCGCGCAGCGCCTCTGTGAGCAGTTTGACGATGTGTTCGTCGCGTGTGCCATGAAGCGTTCTGGCATATTCGCGCAGGGCCTTGGCCGCGTCCTCTCGGTCGCCCCAATCCGAACCATGAAGGGCTGCCAAAAGTTCGGACAGAATATCGCGTCGCTGTCCAACAGCGGTCGGTTCATCCGGTGCGGGTACGGGCGCGGGCTTTTCCGGCTGATTTTCCGGAACATCTGCTGCAACCGGTGCTGGTGCCGGGGGCGGTGGGGTGGTTGCCGGCGCAGGCGATGGTGCACCCGGTTGGGCCGCGTTGATCGCCTTGATTGCGCTGGCGGCCATGTCGCGGATTGACGTGCCATTCAGCAGCATCTGGTCGGTGCTGGCGAGTAACGGCGTGAGGTGGGCAAGGGCGGCAGAATCACCAATTTTCCCCAGCAGGTCGATCACCCTGGCCCGGACGATGAGTGCCGGGTCCGATAGCAGCTTTGCCAGCAGCGGAATGACCGGCTGCCCGATGGCTTTGAGGCTGGCAGCGGCGGCCTTTGCGACCTCGACATTGTTATCGCGCAGGGCCTTAATCAGTGTTTCGTGGGCCTGGCTGTCGTTGATCGTCGCCAGGGTTTCGACAGCGGCCAACCGCACCTCAGGTTGTTCGTCTTCCAGCAGCCCCATGAGGCGCAGGGTGACGATGGGCACATTGACCTGGCGCAGTGACACGACTGCGTCGCGCCGCTTCTGCCAGTCCTCATCATAGGTGGCTTCCAGTGCCTGGGCGTGGGGCGCATCTGTATCGGTCGTTTGCTTGATGCGCATGAGACGATCTCTGGCGGTCGAAGCCGTCTCTTTTGACAAAGGTGATTTGGTGGGTACTGCTTTCTGTTTGGGCGCCAATTGAAAATCCCCCTCATCTTTCTGCCATTGTTCCATTGCAGCCCTGGCTTCCGGGGCATGAAAGGTGTCAAGTACCTGTGCCGCAATATCGCAAATTCGTTTTCGGTTCCATTTAATGCGCGTCTGGTCAGACAGACATTCGATGAGACGGTGGACGATACGGCTGTCCTCACGGCCCCGCAGCGCATCAATGGCGGCGGCGCGCACTTCGGCGTTGGGGTCATGGGTTGTATCCAGCAAAATATCGTCAATCGCCGCGTCATTAATTTCCTTCAGCGCATCGATGGCCAGCCTGCGAACATCGTCTTCCGCATCTTCCAGTACCTGGAGAAGCGGCTCAATAGCGAGACTGCCGATTGCGCTCAGCGATTGGGCGGCGGCGCGGCGTACACGCCAGTTGGCATGACGCAGGGTATCGCTCAGCCAGGGAATGGCGGAGTCGTCCTTGATGTAACCCAATGAGATAGCAGCTTCTGCGCCAACCAGATTGTCTTCATCATGCAGGGCCTGTACTAACCCCGGCACTGCCGCTTCATCTCGCACCCGACCGAGTGCCCAGGCCGCGCTGCGCCGCATCTTCCAGTTGTCGCTGTTGAGCAGTTTCAGCAGGGTAGGCAGCGCGCTGGGGCCGAGGTAGCGGATGGCGCTGTCGGTCGCGTCCTGAATATCGTGTTCCAGTTCCCACAATGTGTCTGTCAGACCGGGCAGCAGGGGAACATCCATGTCTTGCAGCGCGAGTGTGGCGGCCCAGCGGACATCCCACCGGCCTTCTCGCATGGCTTGCATCAGAATAGGCAGTGCCATTTCCTGATTAATGTGTGCCAGAATGCTGGCGGTTGCGACCCTGGCATCGTTTTCCGGCGTATTCCCCATGTGGATCAGCTTGCCGATAATGGGTTCGACCGTATGATCGGACGCATTGATCCCTGACGCGATACATTCCAGCGCCAGAAACGGATTGGTGCGTGCGATGCCCAGCAGGGTTTCATCGGTGTTGTAGGCAAGGCCGGAATAAATGACGACCGAACGATCCCATCTGCCGGGAATGTACTCGCCACCGCTGCCAATCTGGGGCAGGGGAATGCGCGAATCCGGGTCCGTGCGGGACAGGACGAGGGCTGCGAAATAATCCTGAAGCACCTGCTGGGAAAACCGTACCATGCTCGCACGGATTTCCACAAAACCGGTCTGGCGCGCTGCCTTCAGCAGAGCCTCGCTGCCCATGTTTTCCAGAGCGAAGTTATAGGGGACATAGATGCCGGTCTCATCCTCAATCATGGCATAGGCCAGGTCGGATAACGCCATTTCGAGTTCTTCAAAGGACGTTGCTGGCATGCCTGGCTGCGGGTGTTCGCGCTCCCAGATTTCGGCGACCAACCGCCGCAGCAGAATGCCGAGATTTTCCGGCACTTCGCCATAGGCCGAGCTTTTGTGAATCAGGATCAGGGCGCTGAGCAGGAACGGGTTGCGTGCCAGCTGCAACAGGTATTGTTTGTGCTGCTCATCCCAGGGGTGGCGTGGCAATATCTGCGTCAGAAAAATCTGGGACAGTTCTTCGCCCAGATAATTGATGGCAAATTCCTCGATGTGGGGGCGGTCCATATCATTGATCTGCACGCGTGGCAGATGCAGATTGAGCGTCTCGTTGTAATCCGCAGTCCGGCATGTGACGATGACGCGCTTTGGCCCATTTTCGGATTCGATCCAGGCCCGCAGCATTTCGATTTTGCGGGTATAGGCCCCTGCCATTTCATTGAGGCCGTCAAGAAACAGGATGATGTCCCCGCGTGCCATCAGTTTGATGGGATCTGTATCAAGCCGCCAGTTGGACCGGATGAAATGATCAAGGCTGACATGATCATCCCACGTCACGAGGTCCAGCAGCAGGGGCAGGGGTGGCTTCTCGGTCGCGGCCTGATGCGTATAAATGGCGTCCAGCGCCAACCGCAGCAGCGTGGTGGTCTTGCCGCTGCCGGGGCCGCCTGTGAGGACCACACGTGGGTGCTTCTCCAGAATTTCGTCTATTTCGGTGAACAACCGCTTATGAAAGTGCCCGTCAATCGACGAGGGTTGCAGCAGCGTAAACGTGGTGTGACTGGTCCAGAACTTAATGGAATGGGGTTCCGGGCGGATCATCTCCCGGTTGACCCACTTCTCGGCCTCGGTTGAAAATTCCAGATATTCGGCCAACCCTTTTTGCGTCTCCATGGCGGCGGCCATGTTGGTGAGATATTGCGTTTCCGGGTCGGGGATCACGCTGATCTGGGCGGCGAATTTCTCTTTGAGGATATTCACCAGCCGGGCCAGCTGCTCCTGATAGGCTTCCTTATCTTCCCAGTTGCTGAAGTCGATGTACTGCTGTCGTTCGATTTCCAGGGGCCAGTCTGCTTCGGCAATGGTGCCGAGCAAGACCGGAAAAATGGGGCGGCTCAGACGATCCGCACGGGCCAATTCGCGCTGGCAATATTTGGATGAGACATATGCAGGGCTGAGGACAGAGATCAGCGCCGCGCAGCTATACACCGCACGTTCCAGTGATCGCCGCCAATCATCGCCGGGCTTAATATCCAGTCGATCCATCCACAGGTTGACGCCGGCGTTTTTGAGATCAGCGGCTAGCTTGAGGGCAAAATCCGCCTCGGTGCTGCGATAGCTCAGAAAAATATGTCTGCGCTCGCTCACAACATCTCTCCAATCGCCTCCGAGTTACCATACCGATAGAAAATCATTCGGATATGGTTAGTCTATTGTAACAAATATTAAAAATTCTGCATAACATCATGGGCAAATTACAGTATTGTAACTTTTTGATCGCATAGTCAATAATATGGTGAATATATATGGTTATTCGTTGAGTTGCAACCAGTATTCTGACATCACAATTAATCGTCGCTGCAGTCTACAGGGTGCATCAACCAAAAGGCCGCTATACTGAAGCCATATCTTCACAGTCAGGATTGTGTTTATGCTTGCCATTGCCCATGCCTGCGCCGTTGTTGGTCTCGATGGGTGCATTGTTGAAGTGGAAACCGATTTTAATCCCCGCGCTCAGCTCCCCGTCTTCTCCCTCGTGGGCCTGCCCGGTTCGGCAGTACGGGAAAGCCGGGAGCGCGTGCGGGCAGCCATCAAGAACAGTGGTCTGCAATTTCCGAATAAAGGATATGTCGTCAATCTGTCTCCGGCGGATTTGCCCAAACATGGCCCGGCCTACGATCTGGCAATCGCGGTGGGTGTGCTGGCTTCTACCGATCAGGTTCCGCTGGCGGCTTTGGAAAATACGGTGTTTATCGGTGAATTGTCGCTTGATGGCAGCGTCCGGCACGTGAAAGGGGTGATGCCGATGGCGCATACGGCGTTGCGCGAAGGCTTCGAGCAGGTGTATGTGCCGCTTGATGATGCTGCCGAAGCGGCGCTGGTTGAAGGTATCGAGGTGATTCCGGTGGCGACGCTGGGACAGCTTGTGGAGCATCTGTACGGGTTGAACACGATCTCGCCCTACAGAATGGCGCAGGTGGCGCTGGATGAATTGCCCATGCCGGATGGTCTGGTCGATTTTGCGGACATCAAGGGCCAACACCATGTCAAGCGGGCGCTGGAAATCGCGGCGGCGGGCAACCATAATGTCATTCTTCAGGGGCCACCGGGCGCGGGCAAGTCGTTGTGTGCGCGGGCCATGCCGGGCATTCTGCCACCACTGACGATGGCTGAGGCATTGGAGACGACCCGGATTTATTCGGTTGCGGATATGCTGCACAGTGATGAGCCATTGATGCGCCACCGGCCTTTTCGGGCACCGCATCATACGATTTCGCAAGCGGGTCTGGTCGGTGGAGGCACCGTGCCCAAGCCGGGCGAGATCAGTCTGGCACATCGCGGCGTGCTCTTTTTGGACGAACTGCCGGAGTTTGGGCAAAAGACGCTGGAAGTGCTGCGGCAGCCGGTGGAAGACAAGATCGTGACGATCAGCCGGGCCAGCGGCACCCTGACTTTCCCGGCCAATTTTCTGCTGATGGCGGCGATGAATCCGTGCCAATGCGGGTACTCACAATAGGCAGCTTGCCGGGCGTTTCCGGCGGCGTTAGCGGATAGACGCCGCTGAGCGCACCTTCCAGGGCAAACCAGCCGTCCCGTACATGCAATACGATTTCATTGACCAGCATCTTGATGATCTTCTGTTTCAGGGCGAAGGGCGGGTCGATGGGAAGGGCCGCCGCCCTGATCTCCTCGGCAAACGCGAGGAGTTCGCGTGTGCGGGCTTCGACCTGCTCCGGGGTGATGACCAGACCCTTGAGCCGGTCCCGCTCCTCATGCATCTTTTCTCGTTCGGATGTGACCATTCTCCTCTTTTCTGCGTATTCCTCCTCGTCAAATACCTTGGCCATGTAGGCGCGGAACAGCCGCTCGTCGTCGTCTCCTTTCTCGGTGATGGCTGTCTCCAGGTACGCAATCTGTTCCTGAAGCCGGGTGTTGCGCTCGTCGGTCGCTTCCGCCTCAATGGTCTCGATCATCACGGCGGGCTGCAGCAGGACATCGCAGAGGATGCCCCAGACCGCTGTATCGAGGACGTCGCACAGCAGCTGGCCGTTGTCGCATCCGACCTCCTCGATGACATGGCGGGGGCGGGCGGCGGCATTCGTGCAGCGGTAGGCCCGCGAGGGCCGGGGGCGCGGCTTGCCATGGTTACGGTGACTGGTGCTGCCGCTATAGCGATATCCGCATACCGCACACCGAATGAGCCCCGTAAGCAGATAGGGCTGGAGGGCATTGCGCCGCGCCATGCGGCGGTTCTGATCGAGCATCCGGTTGGCCGCGTGCCATTCGTCTTCGGTGACGATGGCGGGCACGGGCACATGTATCCACTCGTCGCGGGGGCGTTCAACCTTGCGCGAGACCGTACGGACAGTCAGGCCGTCGTCGGACAGCCTATCCTCTTTCCGGTGCTCCCAGCGATGGGCGTAGAAGTCACCCTTGTAGACTTCGTTGCGGATGATCAGGCGTATCTGTGTCGGTTCCCAGTGCCGGTACTGCTTCGGTGGGGGAATGCCCGCCTCCTCGAGGTCATGGGCGATGCCGCGCAGCGTATCGCCGCTGATCACCCGTTCGTACATGAGGCGCACAACCGGATACTCCGTATCCTGCGTGGCATAGTGGGTGTCCCGGCGGGCCGCAAGCCCCTCCTCCCCGTTGGAGTCCACCAGCTTGTAGCCATAGGCCGGGCTGGTGGCCGTGACCCGTCCGCTGCGCGCCTTGTGCAGTTTGCCCTCCTTCATGCGCTGTTTCTGCTGTTCCATGCTTTCCTGGGCCACTGCCCCCATCACGGAACGCTCGATACGTGAGCTGTAGGAGCGCCAGAACACCACCGTAATCTGCTTATTGCTCATCTCGTCGAGCAGGAAACCCTGGTGCCAGTCCGCATGGCGCGACAGGCGGTCCAGCTCCTCGATGATGACAGCGTCCGCCCGGCGGCGGGGCGAACGGATTTCGCTGCGAAGCTGAGATAGCTGGGGACGGTCCTCAAACACGAAACCCGAATGGTCGTCGGCGAAGACCAGATCCCACGGAACCTTGTACCCGTCCCGCTTCGCGGCTTCATGCACATGTTGTATCTGGCGGGGCAGGCCGGACCGTCCCTCCTCCGCCTGGTCGCTGTCCGATACGCGGAGATAGGCGTACGCCGGTTTTCCGGACGGATCGCCAATCACTCCGCTCGTGGCCAGTGCGTCAAACACGGGCCGGAAAAACGCAGGATTCGCCATGGCTGGTGGTTGCCTTTACGCTCGCGGACGGGCTGCCTGGCCGTGCGTTCGTGCGCGTGTCCGGTGCTACGATGCTGCGCCGGGGTCGTCGTCCGTGTCGGTGTGGGGTGGGTGGCGTATGGCCTTGCCGGGCTGATACGCCTCGCGTTTCCATCGCGGGATGTCGCTGGCGTCGATCAGCCAGTTACGTCCCGGCTTGATGGCCTTGATGGTGCCGTGGCGGGCGGCAAGTCGCATGGTGTTGACGGCGACGCCCGCCCGCCTGGCGGCTTCCGGAACCGATATAAGGTCCTTTACGTTCAAATCCATTGTAGTTCCTATCAACTACAGGCGCAACCCAGGTAACATCATTCTAATGAAGCCTGGCGTAAAGGACCACTATGGCGTCCGGTGTTCAGCCGTCCGGTGCGTCGGCGTTGTCCGCTGCCGGGTCGGCATCCGCTGCACCATCGGCGGGCGGGTGCGCCTGTTGCCGCAGCCACTGTAGCAACAGCACGTTCGCACGCACAAACACGGACGGGGGATGCGGGAAGATGTCGGATCGATCGTGGCGCAGGTCATCATCCATGGGTTGCCCTCGCTGGTGGTTGCACAGGTCGCTGGGGTGGCCGGACGGACGTCGGGACCTGCCATATGCCCCTCCTCTTCGCCCGGTCCACCTCCATGTGTTTAGCCTACCGCAGGCGCTGTCCGGTTCTTCTCAGTGCCCTGAGAAATTGAGGGTATCGATACGGCCATATTGCGCCGATACGGCTACCGCACGGTGATTTAACTCCCTGTTTTGTCGCTGTATCGGTACTATCCGCACACCGATACGACCCCCGTAGCGGTGCGCAGTTGAACGGGCGGAAAAGCGGTGTTATGGTGAGCCTCATGACCGAGGAATACACCCTGTCGCTATCCCAGATTGCCCAGCGCCTGCAGGAGGCCGGGCACGATATCGCCGAGAGCACGGTGCGCAAGTACGCCCGCTACTACAAGGAGTATCTGCCGTCGCGCAAGCTGGAGGGGGAGCGCTGGGAGAAGTACCAGGAGGAGGCGGTGGCGGTGGTCGGGCGCATCTTCGAGCTGTCCAATGAACACAAGAGCCGCCATGAAATAAAGAGCATCCTGAACCGGGAAGGGCGGGTGCGTATCATAGACGGGGAGGCGGAGGCGTCCGATGATACGGTGACCGAATCTGCACACCGATATGACAGCACACCGGCTGCCGCACACCACCCGCATGACGACGATACGGCTAATCTGCCGCAGCAGTACGGCGAGTTAATCGAGGGCATCAACAACTCTCTGGTCCGGTCGGCGATTACCAGCATTCAGCTGTATCGCACGCTGCTGGAGGAAAAGGATTACCAGATCACGGAGCTGGAGGCGGTGAAGGAACGGCTCGAATCGGAAAAGCGCGCATTGAAGCAGAAGTATACCGACGAGCTGAGCAAGGTTCTGGATCAGGTCGCCAGATGGAAGGCAAAGCATCTGGATAAAGTCTCGTGAGATCACTGTATCACTGCACTGATCCTGCTTTTTCTTTTCCTAAGTAAAGCCCTCGTATTTTCACTTATCCACAGCCTCGCGCGTGCGCGCACTGTGTTAAATCTAGTGTTAAATAGTGTGTTACGGCTGTGGAAAACCGTTGCAGGCTGCTGAATTGCAAGGCGGATTTTTGAGGTCCGGTGTGTAAAACCCCGAAAAAAGGTGGGTAAATCCCGGAAAATGGTGTGTAAAACCCCGTTTATCTGTGCCGGGTGTGTAAAACCCCGAACAGCACCCGCCGGTGGGTGTTCCCCCGAAAATACTTGACTTGGTGGGTAAACCCCCGATAGTGGGGCCATGGTGTGTGATCCCCCGAAAGAAGAGAGGCTCCTGCCGGAACGTCATCCGCAGCATGACCTGTTCGTGTGCGACGTGGCGGACGCGGTGCTCAAGGGCGACATGGCGACGATGGAGCATCCGTTTTATTCGCTGTCCAAGAAGCCGGACACGCGTATACGCCGCTATGAGCAGGGGGACAGGTGGCTGGAGGTCGTGCCCAGTGTACATGGCCTTGCCACCATCTACGACAAGGACATCCTGATCTACTGCATCTCGCAGATGATCGCCAAGATGAACGACGGGCATCCGCCGTCGCCCTATGTGCAGATCAACGCCCGCGACCTGCTGGTCTTCATCAACCGCACGACAGGGGGCAAGGACTATGAGGCTCTCAAGGAGGCGCTGGCGCGGCTGGACGGGACACGCATTCGCACCAACGTGCGCACCGGCGACACGGAAACCCACGAGGGTTTCGGATTGATTGAGAGTTTCACGCTGCGCCGCTCGGAGAAGTCCGGGCGCATCCTGGAATTCGGCGTCAAGCTCTCAGACTGGGTGTTTCGTTCCATCCAGGCCAAGGAGGTGCTGACCCTGCACCGGGATTATTTCCGCCTGCGCAAACCCATTGAAAAGCGGGTCTACGAGATTGCGCGCAAGCACTGCGGCAGGAAGGAACGCTGGACGATTACCGTGGACGTGCTGCGCAATAAAACCGGCTCTACGTCCAGCATGAAGGAGTTTCGCCGCCTGATTCGTTCGCTGGTGGATGGGGATCATCTGCCGGACTATCGGGTTACGCTCGATGGGGACCGGGTGACCTTTATCAACCGCGACACCATGCCAGGGGAGGAGGCTGTGCCGGACCACGCGTTCCCGCTGCTGGACGCGGAGACCTATCACGATGCCCGTACTGTCGCGCCCGGGTGGGATGTGTACGAGCTGGAGCAGCAGTGGCGGGGCTTCTGGGTGGAGACCGGCAAACCCGAGCTGAAAAACCCCGATGCGGCGTTTATTGCGTTCTGCAAGAGACGGGCGGAGCGGCAGGCGCTCCTCTAGGCAATGCAGCCATACGCCCGGTTCAACTCCTGGTGGGCCTTGCGCCGCAGGTAATGCACGTGCGTCTTGGGCAGGTCAAGCTGGTCCATCATCGCCTGCGTGCTTTCGTTCTTCGCCAGCCCACGTAAGGCGACGGCCATGCGGTCGTCGCCTGCCTTCTGAAAATGATCGACCAGGTGGAGGAGGGGAGTGTCGTCTCCGGCGCGCACCTTCTCCTGCCAGGTGGTTCTGCCGGGGCGTTCCAGACCCAGCAGTTCGCACAGCTCCTCCCGCATGGGTTTCACTACGCTGGTCAGCCACCATGCCTTCTTCGTGCCGCTGCGCTCGGCCAGCGCTGCGGCGTCGTCCAGTGCCACGCTGGTTGTGATGTAGTACAGCGCCGCAAGGTGTGCCCGGCTGTGCTGGTATTTCTCGCCCATGAAGGTCATCACCTGTTCGATGTCGGTTCGCAGATCGACAGCCTCGGCGTAGCGGGCGTGGTCACGGTAAAAGCCGCCTTCATACCCATCGATGATAAATTCGTCCGGGTCACCGCTGCGGGTGGCGAGGTCTTCCAGGTACATCTCGCGGCGGTAGAATTTGCGGTAGTGCGAGATGCCGGAGCGGTACATCACCCATTTGACCGCGCCGCCCTGGTCCAGGGTGGACAGCAGGTCCGATTGCTTGCTCAGCTCCTCCCACAGGCGCATGAAGCCGTGCTGGATCATGTCGGGGATGTCTACCTCGACATAGCGGTAGTAGCGCATGAGGCGGTTGATGGAAGGGGTGAGGGTGGTGCGGAGTTCGGCGAAGGTCATGTTGCCGTTCCAGCCGGTGGGATAGTGTTGTTCCGAAGGAAAAGGGCGGATTTGAGTGCGGATATGGGCGCGCAGCGCCTCGCGGTCGATCTCCATGATTGGCTTCCCCGTGATGTGTTGTTCTTGGCCCGGTAAGGGGCGAAGCAACGGGGATAGGCGACAGGGCGCTACTGAGCAAAAGAGAAAAGCGCATGGCAGGGTTGCGGAATTGGGGGTTGCATGTGCGGATCGCGCAACCCTCGTGTGCGGACAGTGCGGGTATTACCGTGTTGACCGAAAGTGTAGGTGGTGGTACGCCGGTTATATGGCAATCTACGGTTGAGGGGACGGGATGCGGAAGATTGTGATTCTAGGGATATTGACAGGGGTCTGCACGTTAGCTCTTGGGGCGTACTCATTACGCAACACATTGCTCGTGAACCGACCAAACACCTCAAATTCGGTGGAATTGAAATGCCCCCCTGAGACACCGGGATTGGAGAAGTTTACGGTAAGAATTACTGGGAACGTTCTGAAGTTGAACTTTCAGAAGAGAAATTATCACGATGGTTTGGAAAATCTGGGAGTTTCACTGCATGTTTCTATGGCAGCCCAATTTGAGGATCCTGCAGCAGGTCCCGATAGAATCATCAGCGTATTGCCTCGTGAGGAAAACGGCGTTGTTCGCTCCCAAGAGGAATGGGAATCTTACCCTTATCTTCCTGTGGTTGGAAAGACGTACGCACTATGCGGAAAAGTTAGGGGAAATAATGGTGCGTTAGCACCGGCGGTGCAATCGTTTTTCACACCATCCTTACAAAATATCCACGAAATCGTTTCCCATTAGCATGGAGGTAATCATGGCACGCAAAACTGAAGATATTAAACTTGATGGGGCATTTGACAACCCCGGTGAAGACAACACCATAACGTATAGCTTTCACGAACCCTCCAGTACCTGGGAAGGGCAATATGATATAAACAGTTCTACTGAAACCTACTTTTCAGATACGCTAAAAGGCTCATTGTCAGGTACAAGCGAAGACGTATTAAAGGATGTAGTGGGTGATGATTCCACGGCAGGTATTTGGGAACTATATTCAAGTGTAGATTTTTCAGAATTAACCACCAGCAAAGCCGACATCAATTTCTTTACTGCGAGTGACCTCTCTCAAGATGCGTTGACTGCTTGGTTTTCTACCGATACGGAAACACTTCCAGAACTTCCTCTTCCCGGTGATTATGTGCGTGCTGAGGTGGCATTTCTAACAGACCTTGCCGACGATTTGCAAGGACACTGGCGTGCAATGCATGAAGTTGGCCATGCACTTGGGTTAGTGGGCGATCTTACCATTTCTGGAACGGATAGTGTGCTGGATGATGGCGAATACACTCAGCATATGACTATAATGTCATATTTTGTCCCAGATTCAGGCTATTATGTTGCTAACGGAGTTGCCTATTATCCTGCTTTAAATGAGGCCGCGTATTCTATTACCCCTATGGCCTATGACATCATGGCCATTATTGAGCAATTTGGGTCTTTTGACAGTAATACTGGTAGCACGACCTACGATTCCACGTGGTTCGCAAATTGGGGTATTACGGGCAACAGCTCATTGGCAATGACCATCGTAGATACCGACGGCTCAGCAGATGAGATCGACCTCTCTGGTTTTTCCGGCAGTCACGTTATAGACCTGCGCGAGGCGATAAAAGAGGTAGGAGCTGATGATATCTGGCAGGATGCTCCGACAATCATCAATGGAGAGGATTATATTTACATAGCACATGATTCAGAAGTTGAAAACGCCACGGGCGGAGCAGGGAATGATACCATTTATGGTAATGAGCTAACCAACGTTCTGGTGGGGAACGCCGGAGACGATGTGTTGTACGGCGGTGATGGTACTGACACGTTGTACGGTGGTGATGACAATGACACGTATGTCTTTCAATTTGAAGCAGTGGGTACCGATCACGTGATTGATAGTGATGGCTCCGGAATGCTGCAGTTTGTCGATGCGGGCGGAACCCCGATTAACCTGACCGGTAAGGCGTATTACACGGACAACAATACCTATGAGATGACGAAGGGCGGGGAGACCTTCAAATTCACTGTAGTGGGAAGTAATGATCTTGAGGTTCGGGACGGAGGAGACCGCCTATTCGCCATTATTAAGGATTTTATCGGCAGTACCTATCTGGGCATTGAACTGACCGGTCCGCAGAGCGGTGGTGTGACGGGTTCCAGTATTACCGGTACGTCAGGTGACGATACCCTCAATGGCGGCGCCGATGATGACACGATCTATGGGGTCAATGGCGATGACCTGATTTATGGAAATGCGGGCAACGACCGCATAATACTCGGTGCGGGCGCTGAAGTAGTATACGGAGGAAGTGGGAATGATCTTATTTCCGGCATATCTACGGGTGATACGGTCTATGGTGAGGCGGGAGACGATACGTTATCTGGTGCGGAAGTCTACGGCGGCGACGGTGACGATTTCATTGGAGGAATGAATAATGAAGGTTGGTATGGTACGCTGAGTGGCGGTGCCGGTAACGATATCATACGCAGCAGAGCGAGCGGAGATACGATTATTATCGACGTCGACCCCAATACTACCGATATAATTCAGAATTTTAACAGCGGTGAGTATAAGGATTACATTGATCTATCCGATTTTAGTAATATCACCGATTTTTCTGACCTGATTATAACCAGCAATACTGCTGGGGATGCTAAAGTTTATTTGGGCAACGGCCAATACATAGTAATCGAAGATTATGCGCCTGCTCAGCTCAAACCGGAATACTTCATTGGTGGTGCAGCGAGTGGAGGAGTAGCGGGAGACACCATTACCGGGACTTCGGCTAATGAAACCCTGACGGGCAGCACGGAAGACGACGTGGTGGATGCCACGGCAGGCGGGAACAATACCATTTCCGTGCTTGGTGGGGCCGATTCGGTAACGGCGGGGAGCGGCAACGACACCATCGATGGGGGCACGGGCGCGGATACCATCGACGCAGGGGCCGGTAACGACCTCGTAGAGGGCAACAAGGGCAATGACTCGATCCTGGGCGGGGACGGAGACGACACGCTCTATGGCGGCCTGAAAGCGGGCGTGGATACGGATGGCGGCAATGACACCATCAGTGGCGGGTCAGGCAACGATTACATCCACGGCGGAATGGACGGCGACCTGCTCAGCGGGGACGGCGGGAACGACACGATTCTGGGTGGCGTTGACGGGGATACGATTAGCGGCGGAGACGGCAATGACAGCCTGACGGGCGGCAACGGCGTGGATGCGGACACGGCAGCGGATAGCATCAGCGGCGGGGCCGGTAACGATACGCTGATCGGGGGTGACTATAACGATACCCTGGACGGCGGCGACGGCGACGACGAGATTTTCACGGGCGACGGCGACAACCTCGTGATTGCCAGCCTCGGTAACGACACCATTCACAACAGCGATGGTGACGACACGCTCCTAGGCGGGGCGGGAAATGACCTGATCATCACCAGCGGTGGGGACGATTCGCTCGACGGTGGGGAGGGTGATGACATCCTGTTTACGGCGGGCGGCAACAATACGGTTACCGGTGGCAGCGGGACGGATACCTTCGTCATTGACGTGGCGGCGGGCGGCACGACGACCATCACGGACTTCGATGCAGGCAGTGAGACCATCGACCTCAGCCACTTTACCGCCATCGATGATGCGTCCGACATGACCATCAGCGGCAGCACCGACACCACCATCAGCCTGGGCGGTGGTCAAAGCATCATCCTGACGGGCGTCAACTCCGCCAGCATCGACAACAGCGACTTCAGCTTCGTCAGTGGCAGCCATGTGGGGACGGACAGCAGTGAAACCATAAACGGTACAACTGGTGCGGATACCCTGGTAGGTGGTAAGGGGAATGATACCCTCAATGGCAGCACGGGGAATGACGAGTATCACTATAGCCTGGGTGATGGCGACGACATCATAACGGACACGGGTGGTACGGATAAGATCGTATTTGGCTACGGAATCAGCAGAGATGATATTACGATCAGCCGTTCCGCTTATTCGGGCGGTGTAGATGGGACGCACGGCTATATCACCATCAATTCTACCGGCGATGTCATAACGCTGAATACTATTTTTCACGATACCCTTGGCCCGGATAGACAAATCGAAAGCATCGAATTCGAGGATGGCAGCCCTTCGCTGAGTGCCACGGATATTGCAAATGAGGCAAAAATCATCCGAGGCACGAGCGGGGCTGATAACCTGTTTGGCCAGACCGATACGGACAATACGGTCATTGGGGGAGCAGGAAATGACAGTCTGGATAGCAACGGTGCTTCAACAAGCGATACATACGTCTTTTCGCTGGGCGATGGGAATGATCGAATCAATGATTACGGCGGCACAGATAAACTTACCTTCACAGAAGGTGTAAGCAGGAGCGATATTGTCATCAGCCGAAGCGCCTACACCCCTGCCGGAGGCGGTATAGACGGAAACCACCTGCTTGTTACGGTGGCCAGCACCGGGGATGTTATTACGGTAAATAATTTCTTCAATGACACCTACGGGACGGCCCGCCAGGTCGAAGGCATCGATTTTGAGGACGGAACTACGTCCTACAGCACAAGTGATCTCATTGATGCTGCCAAGGTCACCCGGGGTACTTCGGGTAATGACACGCTCTATGGACAGGAAGACGCCGATAACACCCTTATCGGCGGCGCGGGTAATGACAGGCTGGAGAGTTATGGAACGGACACGGATGATTCCTACTACTTCAGTGCCGGTGATGGTGATGACCGGATCAATGACCAGGGAGGTACGGACAAGGTCGTATTCACGGATGACATCAGTATTGACGATATTGTGTTGAGTCGTTCAGCTGCAACATCGATAACAAACGGAAACAACGGGATCATAACGATTATTCCGACCGGGGATGAGATAGAACTGTACAACTTCTTCAACAGTACCTACGGAACGACACGCCAGATCGAAAGTATCGAGTTTGAAGACGGAAGCGATACCCTTTCGCTGTCGGAGATGCTGGCGGCGATGCAGGTCATAGAGGGCGGCAGCGGCAATGACACCATCTATGGCCACAGTGACCAGGATGATGACATCCGGGGTAATGCGGGCAACGATGTCCTGAGTGGGAAAGCGGGTGACGACACCCTGACCGGAGGGGCCGGAAACGACCAGCTAACGGGCGGGAGCGATGCCGATACGTTTGTTATCAGCCTGAACGGCGGGGATACGGATACGATCACGGATTTCGATGAGACCGAGACCGGCGAGGTCATCGACCTTTCCGCCTTTACATCGATCACCTGGGGCAACCTCTCCACGGAAACCTGGAATACCAATCATACGCGCATTGACCTTGGCGGCAGCCAGTACCTGGTAATCAACAACATCCTGCCCGGAGAGCTGTCTGAAGGCGATTTCATCTTCTATCAGCAGACGGATGAGTCTCTCACGGGTTCATTCAACGCGGATTCTATCGTATCCGGCGCGGGCGCGGATACGCTGACCGGCAATGAAGGGGACGATACCCTCGACGGCGGGGCTGGAAATGACAGTCTGCTAGGTGGTGCCGACGAGGACAGCATCTTGGGCGGCAGCGGGAACGACACGCTCGACGGCGGAGCTGACGATGACATTCTGGACGGTGAAGATGGCGACGACGTGCTGTATGGCGATGACGGGGATGATACCCTCGAGGGTGGCAATGGGACGGATCAGCTCTATGGCGAAGACGGCGACGACTATCTGATTATCGACAACGACGATTTTACCAGCGGGACTGTATCCGGCGGCAGCGGCCACGATACCGTGGAACTTACCGGGACGACGGCAACGTCCCTGGTGCTGGCGACGTATGGGCTGGAATCGGCCATTGGGACGGATGGTGGCAATGATTCGCTCAATGCCAGTGGCCAGACGGAAGATGGCTATCTCGAAGGTCGTGGCGGCAACGATACGCTGAATGCGGGGGATGGTAATGACTCTCTGGTCGGCGGTGACGGTAACGATGTTCTTTATGGCCGCGAAGGCAATGATACGCTGGACGGGGGGAACGGTAACGACACCATTCTTGGACATGGCGGGGACGATGTGGTGTATGTCGATGCCGACGATGTCAGTTCGGGATATATTGATGGGGGTACTGGCACGAATACCCTGTACGTCAACGGCACCACCGGCGTCAGCCTCAACTTCAACATTATCAACATCCAAAAGGTCTACGGCAGCGACGGCGGGAACGACTCGCTGAACGGCGTGCTGGCAACAGATGTGAAAGAAATCTATGGCCGGCAGGGAGACGATACCTTAGGCGGCGGCGATGAAAGCGACCTTCTCCATGGCGGGCAAGGTAACGACGTATTGCTGGGCCGCGAAGGGGATGACCTCATGTTTGGTGGCGTGGGCAACGATGTGATGACCGGCCATGAAGGCGACGATACACTGACGGGCGGCGATGGTAATGACAGCTTTTACGGCAGTGCCGGGAATGACGTCTTTTACATTGATGCGGGCGACAGCACCTTTGATGGGGGCGCGGATTATGATACGGCCTATATTGAAGGCGACACGGGTATGACGCTGAATCTCTACTCCACCAGTATCGAGGAGGTACATGGCAGTGAGGTAGGTGCTGATAACCTGAATGCGCAGAACAAAACCGAAAATGTGGTCATCTATGGCTATGGGGGGGCGGATACGATTAACGGGGGCAACGGCAATGATTACCTGTCCGGGGGTGCGGGCGTGGATGGTCTGTTGGCCCGCGCGGGGAATGACACGCTGGATGGCGGCGCGGGAGCAGATACGCTCAGCGCCTATGAAGGTGATGATTATCTCTATGTGGACAGCGACGATGTCACGTCCGGCTATATCGATGGGGGCACGGGCACTGATACCATCGACGTGACGGGTACCACTGGAGTGAGTCTCACTGCGTACAGCAAGAACGTTGAAATCATCTATGGCAGCTACCTGGGTGATGACAGCTTGCAGGCGGGCAGTGTCACTGCCGGGATTGAACTCTATGGCCGGGCGGGAGATGACACACTGGCCGGGGGCGGTTATGCCGACACCCTGAACGGCGGTCAGGGCGTTGACCAGATCACCGGCGGCAGTGGTGCGGATGTCTTCGATTACAACAGCAATGGCGCATCAGGCACCGGCTCCGGTAACCGGGACATCATCACGGATTTTGTCACCGGCACCGATCAGATCGACCTGTCCGACTTTGTGGGGACCTTTACCTTCCAGGGTACATCGGCATTTACCGGGACTGCCAGCGAAGTGCGATACACGCAGACCGGGGGCAATACCATCGTCGAGATCGACTCCGACGCGGACGGCACTGCCGACCTCGAAATCGAGCTTACCGGGACCATCACGCTGGTGGGCGGGGACTTTATTCTCTAGGAGGTTGCTGCCATTTAGTCTGGCTTGCGCAGTACCGCGAGGGTCTCCGAGTGGTGCACGTCAAGCTGGTTAAGGGAGAAGACGGCAAGAAGGCTTGTGTAACCCTTCCATGCTGCCCGACATAGTGGGTTGCGGATATTTGCTTCCCACGGTGTGCGGTAGGTGGTGAGGGTATCGATTTCAAGGCCATGGTCGCGCGAGAACAGCTTTAGGCTCCTGGGTGACAGCGACCAGCGCAGGTAGGTGGGAAACGGCTCCGTGCCCGGCTGCCCGGCGTCCTTCTTGCCCAGCACATAGCGGTAAAGCAGCACGTGCACGAAGTGCGGCGTAAACTTCGTTACAAACCCCTTGGCGGAGTACGGGTTGGGAGTGCCGATGATGATCAGCCCGCCGGGCTTCAGCCAGCGCACAAAGTTGCGCAGCACCTGAATCGGGTCATTCAGGTGCTCCATCACATTCCAGCACATGATCAGGTCAAACCGGGCTTCCGGGAATGCGTGGGCGTGGATGTCCGCGCAGATTTTCTCATGCAGCATCGTGTTGCGCGTCAGCTGCTCCTGGGAGATGTCGATGCCGGTGAGGTGCGCCTGATCGGGAAACCGCAGGTGGCTTACGGACCCGCATCCGGCCTCCAGGGCGGTGAGAAGACCATCGTGGGGCAGCGCATCAATGCGCTGCTGGAGGTAGGCGACGCGGTCGGAGAATTCCCAGATACCGGGATGGGCGTGGTTCATGGTGTGCTTTCAGCTGGCGTGATGATTCTTTATCCACTATCGACCGTGCTGCGTTCACCAGGTGCAGGACTTTGACGCTATGTCCTTAACTCCGGAGGCAGCAGGTTGTCTATTTCTTTTTCGGAAAACGTTAACTCCTCATTGACGTTCAGCGCCTTGGTGGCAATTTGATAGGCCTTGCTGGAGGTGTCGGGTGCGATACTGTTTATCTGATTCACTCTGTCGGTTATGTTTTCCAGTTCTTTGCGAATATCAGCCAGATCAGCATCCGAAGCCATGGAACGCTCGATCAGGAGCAACAGGCATTGCCGTTCGTTGTAAAGCGCCTTGGCGGCCTCACGATGATGCTGCGCTTCGCGCTCCGGTGAGAAGGACAGGCTGTATGCTGCAAATAAAGTGGAAATGCAGGCAAAGAATGTGCCTATGGCGGTGCCCCAGTCCTTGTCAAGAACAATGCTGAGAACCAGCACGATGGTGGTCGATGTGATAAGAATGACGTTGATCCACTTGTCTCTCGTCGCTCGCTGAGCGAAGATTTCCCTGTCTTTTTCGTGGGTTTTGTGCGTCCAGACAATCCCGCCGTACACCTGCCGGATAGTGGAAATAAGCCGTTGTTGTTCTTCGTCCATCTTGTTTCCTTAATCAGTAAGGGTATCGGTTGCCAAAGAGTTTCTGCCATTCTATGGTAGCCAGCGCGTAAGATTCCTGGCTTTCCAGTTCGCAGGCGGTCTGGCTTCGCTTCAGGGCGGTCTCGGCCTTTGAAAGCCATGCATCACCATACCAGATGGTTTCACCTGTTCCCGGCATCGGGCAATTTCCGTTTTGGAATTCAATTAACCTGGCAAAGAAATCCCGGATCATCCAGTCATGATAAACAGAAGGTTTATCGTAGTATTCCCAATTTTCCAGAAAATTGATGGATCGCAGCTCCAGTACCAGGGACTTGATGGGGACATTGCAGTACTGCTTCCAGGCTTTGAGCATCTTGATCAGCTTGATGGTATTGCCGTTGCTGCGCTTGTTCGACGCTCTGATGAGATCAATTTCCGCCTTGGGGTCCGTTATCTTCCAGCTGCCTCCATTATGCGTATCGGGATAATAATAGCCGCCTGATGCGCGCTTGAATGCCGGAAGTACCTCAATACTGTAGGTAGTGAACGGGACGAGAACAATCTGCCCATCGGCACGGATGGCTGTGCGGGGGTAGGTTTTCTCAAGTACCTTTTTGATGTCCTGCAGAAGCTGGCTTTGCCCGTTGTACGCATAATTCTCGTACCGGGAATACTGGTCCAATGGCAGCTCAAAGAGTATGTCGATGTCACTGGGCGGCGCGATGGCGGTGTTCTTGCCATAGGAACCTACCAGTCGGCTGGTCCGCTTCGATTGGGTTTCGTCCAGGAACACTTCGGACGACTTATAGGCCCTGAGCATCTGCTGTTCGTACAGGAGAATCTCGGTAGGGTCATAGAATGACTTCACGAAGCTGGTGGCGTAATAGGCGTTGTGGAGTGTTTTTCGTACGCCCGTATGTTTGGTTATGGCGTCCTTTACCTGCGCATCGCTCAATTGGATGTTGGAAACGAATTCATTAAATCGCCTGCCTGTGCTCACGGTTGTCAGCTACCTCCAGGGAGAGCCTAATGGTGTGTCCGACAACTATTATCCCGCTATTATGCTTCTTCCGCCAGGGAAATGGCGGTAGAGCGTGGAGGGTGAACAACCCAGTCGCCCGGCCACCTGTTCCATGGTGATTTCCGGGTCGCGCAGCAGCGCTCTGGCGACGGCAACGTCTTCAGGGGACAGGGCAGGGGGGCGTCCACCGGTGCGTCCTCTGGCGCGGGCAGCGGCAAGGCCTGCGTGGGTGCGCTCCCGTATGATGCCCCGCTCAAATTCCGCCAGCGCCGCAAAGATATGAAACACCAGCTTGCCGCCGGGGGTCGTGGTGTCGATAGCCTCGGTAAGGGACTTGAATCCTGTCTCGCGTTGCTCCAGTGCTTCGACCGTCTCGATCAGCTGCTTCAGCGAGCGGGCCAGACGGTCCAGCTTCCACACTACCAGCGTATCCCCGGCGCGCATGTATTCCAGCGCGGCGAGGAGCTGGGGCCGGTCGCGCTGCGCACCGGAGGCTTTCTCGGTGAAGATTTTCTCGCAGCCCGCTTTCTCGAGGGCGTCGTGCTGGAGTTGCGGGTTCTGGTCCTGGGAAGACACGCGGGCGTAACCGATAAGCATGAAGGGTTCCTTTTGCGAAGGGTGAAATACTCTCAAAACTCATCTGCACCATACCTTTTGCGAGGGTTGGTTTCAAGAGAGTGTTTTGAGAGATCAGGCAGGTATTTACGAGGCAAAAGAAAAAGGAGTGGCGCGTCGGTCAAAAACGACCGTTTGTGGGAGACCTCTATAAATACGCCGGTATAATTATTGATGAATGTGTATTTCAATTGCAGAGAGACAAATGACAGGACTAACAGGCGGTGAAATCGCAAAGGTCATACATAGATATATCGGGGTCTCTGGTGGCTATTTAGGTGACTTTAGCTACCGAACCCATGCGGAATTCTACCCGCTATACTGTGACCTCAGTATTGACCCGAATGAGATTGAAGGCACGACTCGCGAACGGTTTATTGAAATTCTGAAGTCGCAATCTCCTACTGACCAAGCAAAGATTCTTCGAGGACTGCTGGAAAGATTTCCTGTGGGGGCTGCTAACGCCCCAGATACCCGGACGGAAGCATTACGCAGCGAAATGCAGATGCTTATCAGCAGGCTTGAGCAAAATGCTCCGGTGGCAAATTTGTCACCGAAGATCACATCGGCTGTAGTAGACCAGGCAATCATAGACGCGGAGAACCTTCTACGCACTAGTGGGGCGGCAAGTGCTGTGGATAGGGTACATACCGCGATGCATGGATACCTTCGGGAAGTATGTTCACAGGCGAACATTCCTTATGATAAAGCGGATACCATGCCCCGGCTGTTCAAGCTGCTGCGGCAACAGCATCCGGCGTTTCAGACGTCCGGTGCTTTCAGTCAGGAAACGGTAAGGGTTCTAAATGCATTTGGCACGATTTTGGATTCGCTGAATACCCTTCGTAACCATGCCACGCCGGTTCATCCTAATGACGTTTTACTCGAATACAGCGAAGCCATGCTGGCCATCAATGCAGCGCGAACCGTTCTCCATTATCTGAATAGCAAAATACCCTGAGTGTTGTGCTTCGTGCCTTTAGGCAACAGGGGGAATGTGCTACCTCTTCCCCATGATAGCAAACGCCTGCATCCTGCTTATTGCCTTGACTGGTCTGCTGTCGGCATCCCTTGTGGATGCACTGGGTCTTCGCCTGCTGATGCAGGGAGCCTTCCTCGCCGCGTGTGCGCTGCTGCTGATCGTGGGGATGCTGCGCGTGCGCAGGCAGACACCGGCGGCGCTCCGGGACAAGGGCATGGCGCTCATTGGCCTCGCGCTGACTGGGGTGGTATTGGTCAGTGACGTCATGCAGGGGCGATTTGAGGCAGACAGCTACAAGTTTGTCGTGTTGTTCGGGCTGATGTTCGTGGCATCTGAGCTGAGCGCAACGCTGGATTTCAACCGTCTCGTGCGACGCTACTGGATGCTGCTCGCGGCCTATACCGTGCTGGTGGGCCTGGCCATGCTGCTCGGCACGGGTGAGGGGCTGTATGTACAGGCCGGAGACGCGGGGCCTGCCCGTCTGGCCGTTACCGGCTCGGTAACCCAGCAGGGCATTCTTGGGGCCACGTTCGCGCTGCTGAGCCTCACCTACCTCATGCAGACCCGGCGATGGAGTGCGCGCATGGCGTATGCCCTGCTGCTGGGAGCTGCGCTGCTGATCGTCATGCTCTCGGCCAGCCGTCAGGTCATTCTCATTGCGGTGCTGAGTCTGGTGCTGGTGTTCTGCTCCCGCCCCTGGAATTCCCGCACCGGAGTAGTGTTCCGGCTGAAGATCCTCGCCGCGGCGTGCCTGGCGGTGCTGCTGTTCCTTGGCTTCAGCTTTGCCGTGGACGATACTTTCTATCGCCGCCTCTTTGAGACATCGTCGGATGCCTACGGCTCCGGGCGGCTGGAGGCCATGGAGGGCTGGATCAGGCAGGCCTGGGAAGAAGGGCAAGGTTTGGGCTTCGGCTATATAGGCCGCCACATCGATTATGATACCGGGCAGCTGTGGCCGCATAATGAGTTCGTGCGATTTTATGTAGAGGGGGGGTGGCCGGGTGCGGGGATTATCGTGATCCTGTTCGTCTATCCGTGGGTATCGCTGGTGCCGGTGCTGCGTGCCCGCGAGGGAGGGGCTGTCATGGCCCTGGCGATTGGCTGTGTCTCCATCATCACCGTGCAGATGTTGCTTGACAACGTGGTACACAATATCTTTCGCATTGCATTCTATTATCTGTTTCTGGGGACCGTGGCGCACCGGGCGCGGCTGATGGTGAAGGAAAGCGGAGAGCGGCTGCAGGCTGGTCAGAGTATCGCTTCTAGGAAGGCGTACCACAGTGCGATACACGCCAGTGAAAGGCCGTAGACCCACCGGCTGAACAGGACATTGCCTTCGGTTTCGTGCGGGGCAAGCATCGGTCTGACGGTGTCTAGTGCACCACGCCGCCTGGCTTCAGGTTCTGCAGCTCGTATATCCTGTGTTGTATGGCCATCCATACGGCAGCTCCCGTGGGATCATCCTGATCCGTCAATTCCAGCATCCGTGCCTCGGCAAAGGCCTCGGCGGCAGCGCCATGCTGATCGATCAGCAGTTTGGCAGCCTGCCAGATGTCTATCTCTTGCATATTCGTCTCCATTTCTCAACCCTGGGATGAGCGTAGCATGGCCCCGGGGCGGTCGGAAGGAATAATTTCGGGAGCGTTATGCGGTGATAAACGGGAGAAAACGAAGGCGAACAGAGCTTTCTGCGACTGGTTTGCCTGGCGATTTTCTGCCGGATGTGCTAGGCACTCTGTGCAACTACAGGGGGGCAAGGCCGGTGAACGCAGCGGAGGAAAACGGTGAGGATACGGCCAGCCCAGCCAAAAAACCCGATGCACTGGATGTGCATATCGGCTCCCGTCTGCGGGGCATCCGTCTTGCCGCTGGCATGAGCCAGGAAGCACTGGGCGCGAAGGTTGGCGTCACGTTCCAGCAGATTCAGAAATACGAGCGGGGGATAAACCGCCTCTCCGGTAGTATGCTCTACCGGCTGGCGAAGATTTTTGATGCGGATATTGCCGTGTTTTTCGAGGACCTGCCGCGCACCGGAAACGGAGATATTCCGCCCGCCACCGACTGGTCAGCGGTTTCGCCCGCTGATGCCCGAACGGACCTGGAGGTGTTCAGGCTGTACAATTCCATTGAAAGCCGAGAAGTCCGCAAAAAGTTGCTGCGTCTGATGCAGATGTTTCTGGAACCGTGATCTGAAATTACAGGTTGCATTTAGGCGCTTTATTTCTACTCTGGGGAGTGCAACGGCAATCTGGCAGAACGATGCGCTATGGACTTATGGGCGTTCATAGAAGAAACAAACCGGGCGGATGATCCTGACAGCCTGTTCCTGTTGTTTCAGCAGCAGCTGGGTGCACTGGGATTTGACCGGGTGTGCTACAGCCTCATGACCGATCACCCGGAATGCGGCATGTCGGCGGGACATGCCGTGGCGCGGAACTACCCCGAAGACTGGATGAAATATTACTCGGCCATGGGCTACGAAGATGTGGACCCGGTACGCAAGGCCGTCATGACGGCGCGCCGTCCGTTTACCTGGGATGAGATGGAGGTCTACCGCCGCCATGATACCCGGGAAAAGCGGGTGATGAATGAAGCGACGGAAGCGAAACTGCTTGACGGCATGGGTGTGTCCATCTATGGCCCGAGGGGAGAGGTGGTCGGCGTCGGGTTTGCCAGCAGTCACGGCGGCGTGGACCTGAACCCGAACGTCATGAGCGCGGTACAGATGCTCACCAACCAGTTTCATCAGCGCTATATGGGGATGATGCGCGACCGCAATGGCATTCCCAGAAGGCCCGTGCAGCTTTCCGCCCGGGAGAAGGAAGTGCTGCTCTGGTCCTCACGCGGCAAGAGTAATTACGTTATCGGTGAGATTCTGTGCATCTCGACCCATTCCGTCGATACCCACTTCCGTAAGGCCTTCCGCAAACTGGAGGTCAATGACCGCATCATGGCCATTGTGAAGGCCATCCGCCTGGGACTGATCAATCCTTAACAAAAGTATCACGTGAGTACGTGAGGTGACATTCCGGTCTGCACCTGTTCTGTTAGCTACAGGTTGATAACCAGAGAGAGGGATGCACCATGATTGAATGTTACACGCAGGCGACGGCCCATCAGTTCGGCGATATTCTCCCGTCCGTCCACCGGCTTCGGCACCGCGCGTTCATCGGGCGCATGTCCTATGACGTGCCCGAGTGGCAGGACATGGAGTACGATCAGTACGACAACCTCTCCACGGTCTATCTGGTCTGGCGGGACGAACACGGCGTGGCACGGGGCGTCACCCGCCTGGCACCGACCGACCGGCCCTATATGATCCGGGATTTATGGCCGGATTGCGTCCATCCGGAGTTTACGCTGCCGTCCAGCCCGGACATCTGGGAAGCCTCGCGCATGTGCGTGGATCATCACCTGCCTGCGGAGCTGAGACGGCGCATCATCAGCGAGCTGGTCTGCGCGTACCAGGAATACTGCCTGGAACATCGCATCCGGTACATGATCGGCGTCATGCCGCCCAAAATCTGGCAGCACACCTTTGGGCGGTCCGGCTGGGAGATTGAATACATCGGGCCGGAGACCTGGCTGAACGGGGAGGAGCTGATCGTCATCGGCAAAATGAACGTCTCCCCGGACATTCTCAAAAAAATCCGCCTGGCGACCGGCCTTCGGGAATCCGTGCTGCGCTATGAGAACGCCCACAACGCGGGCTACGCGGAGGCGGTGGCATGACCGCGCAGACCCAGAAAGAAAACTTCATGGTGTGTATGGAGTATCTGCATTCGGAGGCGCTGCGCGTTGGACTGCCCGCTGTGGCCGGTATCGTGCAGCAGGCGCTCGAAGACATCCGCCAGCTCGAGGGCGGCCCCGCAGAACCCCTGGACACGATCCGGGCCGAAACCTTTCAGGACGACCTGGTCTACGCCTTTCACATTTTTCTCGCCTACATGCAGACGGATTCCGGGAGCAAACGCTCGGAACTTCTCTCCCGGCTGCAGGGCATCGAGACGCTACTGGATCATACCGCGGAAGTTAACTAGGAGGACAGGACCATGATGGCATTTGCACTCTATGCCGCCTATTGCGGCAAGGTATACGGGGAATGGGAAGCTCTGCTGAACCGTATCTCGGATGATTTCGATGATATGGTCTATGGCGCAATCACCGCCCCCCGGAACGAAAGCCCTGAGGCGGCGGAAGCAGAACCGCGCGGCGGGGAGGAAACGGCAGCGCCGGTCAGGAACGCGGCCTGAGATAGGGGCCGATGAAGTCTTTCACGGCTTCCTCGATGGAAGCCCCGAACCCCGCGCGATCCCACATCAGGTCGGGACCGGAAAGGATGCACCATTCATCGCCGTCCCGGGAAATGGTGGACTGCTCGAAGGTGGAGATTTTCTCGGGAGAGAGCAGGGCGCGCCATGGCTCCAGGGCGCGGATGGCTTCGTTGCACTGACGCACGAGAATCGTATCCATGACTGTCCCATTGTGAAGTTGCATCCGGGGAGAGATGTATCACGCCTCGCCGGTCAGGACCAAGTGTTTTATGCATGTGACGGATGCGCCGGACACAAATCACAGGGCTATCAGCGCAGGAAACGGGCAAGCAAATGGTAGCACAGGGCAGCCACAGGCAATACCAGCAGCACGACTGCCATGACCACCGTGTAGGCCATCCCCACCTGTGGGATAAACAGGATGGCCGCCCCGAGAATGGACAGGGCGATGACCAGGAGGTCAGAGAGGGTGTGGCGCAGGGTGGTTTTGGGCATGGGGTGGTTTATGTAAGGGAGCATACCGCCGTTTTATCGGGTTTTCGGGCGTGTCTCAAGTGCTAGTCCGGCATGACAGGCCGACCAGCCAGCGCGTCCCGAGTACAGGCTTACTTCCACTGCAATTTTCCCCCGATAATAATGCCGACCCGCCAGCCTTGCCGTTGGAGGTTGGATATGTTAGTCGCGGCAACATCTCCTTCGCCCAGGGAATGCTCGCAGATGGCAAGGCAAATAAGGTGGCTGGGACGAGTCATCGCCACATAGGTCTGAAGTAATCTATTTTTGTCTCGCGTTTTTACGCTGCTTCCGGCAGAACGCTGCCCCGACAACCAGGGCATTAACTTCTCAAAAGCGTGGTCATACCTATGGGTATCTAGAACGAGCGTAGAAGTGTGGGTTTGTCCCTTAACGGAATGAATTGAGCCTATCTGGACGTTTACGGTTCTTTCACCATCGGTCACTGGATAGACATTCGGGGCTGTCTTTTTCTCCCTTCCGTCCGCGCTTGGAGTAACGACGGGAACATTGGTCGGCCATGATAGGAATTCCTCACCTCGTTCAGGCTGCACAGTATCTTTCTGGCATAGGGCAGTCGCCACTTTTATGAGATCTGGGCTTATGGAACTCCATAGCGTTTCCGTGATCGGTTCCCTCATAACAACAAATCGCCGCAGGAATTCGCGGTATGTGGTAAGACAATCAATATTGTCCTGTAAATGTGCGACAATCGCCCGATGCTTATTAGTTTTTCTCATAATCGGAACTGTGTCGCCTATCTGATTAACGAGACGGAACATTCCCTCGGCAATTCTTATGACTCCGTCACCCACCGCTGCGCCATCCTGCGCCTTGGCTTGAGTAACAATTACGTACTCTACGAAAGTTCTAGGTACATCGCTTCGGCTGGCGCTGGGAGCGTATCCGCTCCAATAATGCCATACGCCTTTTGGGTGATGCTTATGACCTGGACCGATAGTGGGCCAACGATTATTGTGAACAGCGCCGACCGCTACAAAATTTCCCTGTTCAATCACCGTATCGGGGAAGAGTTCCAGCAGATACTGGCCATACACCGAAATTACGTGTCCGGCCTGATCATCGGAAAACAGGAAAATGGCATTTTTTTCGGTCATATCCAGATCGATAAAATGCTTTGGGCCAACGCCACATAGACCCGAAGGCGTCACCGGAATTAACGCCAGGGGAGCCGCAAAATTGGCGACAGCGTGGCCGAAACGAAAGCTGTTGGGAATACTGAGAAAACGCGACGGATCAGTATCTGGAAATGGATCAGTCTGAGTCTCTGCTTGGTCACTTAGGGAATTGAATATGGCCTGATTGGGGTCGCCCACTCTTTGAACAACCAGGTCGTCATTGCTCCGGGGAAAGATGTTGTCCAGGAGACGGGATTGTTCTTCTGAAGTGTCCTGCATTTCATCAAGCAGGATAAGGGGAAAGCGTGCCCTTAGCGCCGTTGCGGCACTTGGACACTCATCTAATAGGGTTTCGGCCCAGACAAACATTTCATCATGACAAAAATATCCGGCCTCCGCTGAGGCTTTCACCGCACTTTTTGCTGCGATATACGTTTTGGCGGTTTCGCCAGAAGGGTAAGGTTCTCCAGATACCACAAAGTCGAAGTCGCTTGATACGATACGAAGGCCACTGAAATCCTTGTTCTTTTTGGACAAAAAGTCCTGAATACCTTGCCATTTCCGCCCCAGGAATTTTTTCCGAAACTGCTCCGTAATATCGTTATCGATGGCAACAATGGGAAATCCGTTTGATCTCAGCCAGGGCATTGCTAGAAACTGATTCACAAATCCATGAATCGTGCCAATAAAATGAGGATAGGAAAGCAGTTTCTGGCCCGCCGGGGTATGCCCCAGACGTCGTTCGATTTCCTCGCGTGCAACATTCGTGTGTGATAGGACGCATATTCCCCTGGTGCGAGATTCCCATTTTTCAGCGAGAAGTGCCAGCTTGGCAACAATTAGCGTTGTTTTACCGCTCCCCGGACAGGCGGAAACGTCAAGCGTGGATACAGATTTCAGAAATTGACGGCGGGAGGTGTCCAATGGCTCCAGACCCAAATGGATGATAACCCGTTCGATATCAGTATCATCAATGCTTGGAATTTTAATCCGATTGGGTTCAGACATGAGATAGCGCCACATCAGATACAGGATGGCTAACAGTAAGCCCGCTTGTTACATAATCAATGGCATCAATCAGGTATGTGGGAAGCCGGGCCTTCAATGCATCCGGGGATAAGGAGCCTTCGCTGACTTTACGGGACAGGATTTCAGCAAGGTACTGTGCAGCTATAGCCTTTGAAGCGCCTTCGCACTTAAAAAGGCGATAGATTTTTGAGCACAGCTTTTCCCTATCAGTGCCGCTATCCGCGAGGATCTGTGCGTATTCCGTTGCCGCTGCCTTTTCTACATCATCCCGGTTCTTTTTATCTTCATTCAGGGGATCATCGTTTTTTGCTAGGCAAGCGGCGATATAGACTTCTTCGGCAAGTCCGGCGTAGGCCAGATCGTATTCCAGAGTCCACTGATTGGATACAAAGGTTTGCACGTTTTGGGCATCATTGTCTGACAGTTTCTTTCTGCGGTTTTCGAGTGCTGCCTGTTGCTCTGAAAGGGTCGTCCCCAACTCCTTACGGGCTTTCCACTTTTTCTTTGTTTTTTTCCATCCTGGATCATCATCCCCGGACACCAGATCAAGAATTTCCGGTGCGCAATCCGGCATTACATCCAGGTCAGTGAGGCAGGCAACCGGGACACCAACGGGGGGCTCTTTATCATTGTGACGCTGAAGTATTCGAGAGTAGCGGCTTAATCCGACGCCACCGACGTTCACGATGGAAATACCCTTTTTTGTCAGGTTCTTACCGATGAGGTCTGCAAGTGTAGGAATCAGGAGTGCCTCTGCGTCACCCTCTACAATAATCAGACCACGGGCAAAGAACAGATTCGCTTTGGTGACATCCAAGAACCTCTCCAAAAATCGATAGTCACTTCGCTCGAGTCTTGTCTTGCCAGCGGCTAGTGAATAGCCTCGGCTGCCCTGTAGCAGGACCATGTTGTCGAGTCGGATACTCGATGCTAGATTCGGGCTGTGAGTCGTTAAAATGACCTGAACCGCTCTTTCTCCTTCAATATTGCCTTTGGCAGCCTGCTCCAGGAACTGTGTAAGTCGGAGTTGGCGCTGTGGATGCAAATGCACCTCGGGTTCCTCAATGAGTAGGAGTGGCAGGCCTTCCTGTTCTTTGCCAAGCAGTAGTAATTCACAGGCCATGAACAAGAGATTGTTAGATCCCAGCCCGTAATGTCCTTTTGGTATTCCGCCGGGGCCTTCGAGCAGGCCAAGTTCAAGTCTTTCTAATACCTGCCTCAGGCGCACTTTCTCACTACCTGATTCTGCGACCGATACCTTGCCGTAGAGCCTGTCACTATCCAGAGCAATGTCTTTCAGGTATTGCTCGTTGATGGAGTTTTGTGCTGCGAAAATACCGGGGTGCTTTGACAGCCTATTCCTGAAAAAATCGGACAGGCCTACAAGGCCAAGAGAATCAATCTCCTCCAAACTACTCGGAGGTGTATCCGGATCAAATTTACCTCCGTCTGTAATTGCAGGATAGTTTTCCAAAATTTGAGATAGGCGAGATCGACCGCCTGGCGACAATTCCTTCTCAGCATCGCGCAAAGGTCGTAGATATGTGGCCCATAGAAGCGCCCGCGCTGCGGATTCAAGCTGGGGTCCCGTGCCGTCTGCACCGCTGTGAACTGACACATCGACCCAGCGACGGCTGCCCTGGGTTTCTTCAAGACGTCTGGCCCCCCATTTGATGTACAGGTTAACATCAGCGCCTTCATATGTAAGGTATTCTGCAAAAGCACCTTTTTCTGCATTACTTAGGTTCGAGAGCTTACAACGGATGCTGATTTCTGTCGCTTGCTTGCCATCAGCTTCCATGTGAAAGTCATCAGGCTGAACCCTGATAAATTCCTGATCCCGCGTCTGTAGCGCGTACCGTATTGCGTCGATGAGGGTGGATTTCCCAGAGTCATTTTCGCCAACGATTGCTGTAAGACCTTCGTTGAAGGTGAGGTGGAGGGCCTGTTCATCTCTCCCAAACTGCCGGAAATTTTCGATAATAATATGCGATAAATACATTGCTATTCACTATTCCCAAACATATGTATTTCATTGATGATCACTGTACTTCTCTAGAATACCACCTTTATTGGTATGAAGACGTAAGAAAATGGTTCGAATCACGCAGCATCTGAAATCTGTTTTCCGGAACATACAGTGATACTCATACAACAGTTAGGCAATTGAATACGATGGCAAATTTAGCGGTAATTATGTCATACTAAGAAGTATACTTGCCTTTTGTAATATTTTTTGTCATACTACGAGTATGACAGAACGTGCGACCTTTACCCTGGACGATGAAGCCTATGCCTTTCTGAAGGTGGCGGCGGGCCGCAACCGCAGTGCCTATATCAATCAGCTGCTGATGGACGAGAAGAAACGCCTGCTCGCCGAAAAGGTCCTCGCCGCCAACCGGGAAGAGGCGGAAGATTCGGCCTATCAGGACGCCCTGGCGGAGTGGGACGACACCCTCTCTGATGGTCTCAACCCCTAAAACCCCCGGGGGCAGGTGTATAAACAACTGGAAATCCGCTGGATCGACCTCAACCCCACCCGGGGCGCGGAGACGTACAAGAAACGCCCCTGCGTCATCCTCCAGGCCGACAGCGTCAACGTGGGATCGCGTACCGTTATCGTTGCGCCCATCCTGCCCGGTCACAAGGACTGGCCCTTCGCCGTCAACGTCACCCCCACCAAACGTAATGGCCTCGACAAGGCCCGCCATATCAACCTCAAACAGCTTCGTGCCGTGGACGTCTCGCGCATCGATAACCGGCAGGGCGTGCTGGAGCAGCGCTATCTCGACGCCATCCGCGACGGGCTGGAAGTCGTGTTTGACCTGTAGTTGCCTCCAGGCGGAAAGGCCGTCCCACCGAAGGCATGACATTACGATTATGTGAAATATTGAGCCATTCCTGCCCCGCCCGGTTGAGGCGGTGGCGGTTCCCATGCTAAACTGCCGGGAATGAGTGATAATATTTTCGACCTGTTTACCCGGAAAAAGCGGGCTTTGCCTTCTGACCCAACTGCCCGGAAAGAGCCGTATCAGGCCTTTGACGCCGGTGCAGATCGCCAGAATGGGTTCACCATCCTTTACGAAGGTGGTATCTGCACGGAAATCCTGTTTTATGGTTATGTGCTGCGGGTGGTTCTGGCCGATCCTGAGCATCTGGTGATCTGCTCAACCGAAGGAGCTTATCTGATTGACGGTCGGCATCTCACCCCTTTGCTCAAACCTCTCAAAGAATACACGATAAGCGCGATACGGGCCTATGAGCCTCTCATTCATCTGGAGCCCGTGGCAAATCAGCCGCTCATCACTGGCATTGAATATCTCACCAACCTGGAATGGCACGAGATGGAAAGGAACCGCAATCGGGAACATCCATCCGAAGGAAAAGAAAACGGTCCAGGGGAAAACAGCTGAGCCGCAGGCTGGTTTTTAAACCCGTATTTCGGCTGATGGGCGTGTTTTGCCTCGTAGGATTATTTCCTGTTGGGGTGAAACGGCGGGGTATGGTCGCCCCGCCGGTGAGGGTCAGTATTCGCTGGCGAGCAGGATCGTCAGCACGCGCGCGGTCTTGCGCGGATCGGCAGGGTCCTCGCTGCCCATGTGCAGGCTGGGATCGTAGTAGTCGATCTTCCAGAATATCTTCTGGCCGTTGTGGTCGAATGCCCCGAAGTCCCGCTCGCCGTAAGGGTCGTTGTCTTCCGAGAAGGCGTTGAAGCGTTCGACCTTCTCGCGGATCGCGGACTGATCGGCTTCCGGCAGTTCCCGGATGCCGGGGGTGGTAAACCAGCGGCCTCCGATCCCCGGGGCGGTGCGGCACAGGTCATTGAGTTCGGCGATGCGCTGGGTTCTGGGCGTAAGGTGGTCGGTCATGGGTCTCTCCTTGAATGGTGTTTTCAACGAAGAGACGGAAGGCCGGTCCTTTGAGCCGTCCGGTCACGGGGCCAACACGGCCACTCGGTGCGGGCAGGCTCTTGACGGGACGGCGGGACCGGCCAGGCTCGGAGGGTAGAAAACGCAAAAGGGGAGGCACTAGCGGCCATGGCGGTGCAGGTCCCGCGCCTATCGCAGCGAAGGAGCCGGAGGCGGTGCGGGGGGAGGATTATCCTGCCTGAAGCCTTCCGGGAAGAGATGGCCGTGCCAGGCGTGGAAGCGGCCCGCCGGGAGCGTCCACGCGGCATCCGCGATTTCGGGGTAATGGTGACCTGTGCGCTCCACCAGGGCGGGGATACCCCGGTAGGCCAGTTGCACGTAGGTGATGGCGTAGAGTAGTGGGCTTTCGGTCAGGCTGTAGACCAGCAGATGCTTTGATACGTCATAGCCCTTTGCCGTCAGGATGTCGGCGGCGGCCAGTGCCACTGCGCCGGAGGACAGCAGATCATCCAGCAGGACGTGCCCGAGTTCCGCGATGATGCCGTCGGCATCGAGCAGCCGCTCCTCGGCGAGGGCGCGGGCATGGTCGGGTGGGGGGATAAACTCGCCCGGGCCCGTATTGCGTGCGCCCAGCTGCCTGGCGACGCTGCCCAGCAGGTCCTGACCGTCCGCGAGACCACGGACAAAAATGCGCAGCAGGTCGGGGTAGGCGAGCAGGAGATGGGGCGGCTGGTACGCCTCGGCAATCTTCTGCCGCTGGGCCGCCACTGCCAGGATGCGTCCGTGATCGGCGTCCGGGAGGGTATGCTGCACTGCGCCGCAGTAGGCCAGCAGGCAGAAGTCCCGGAACCGGTCCTGGATGGACAGGCCGGGATAGACAGTCTTCAGCCGCGCAATGAAGGCGTCAGTTTCAGGGGTGTGCATGGGTTCACCTTGTGGAAGGGTATGGGGTGGGTGTGGTCTTATCGGACAGGAGGGCGGGAGGCTGTATAGCCTCCCGCTGGTGTAGCCGCAAGATGCGGTTTCGGTGCTAGTCGTCGCCGTTGTGCTGGCGGCGCTGTTCTTCCTGCTGCGCGTATTTCATGCTGTCGTACCGGCCCCGGTCCGTCCGCCTGATCCAGTCGTAGTAGTCCTCGTCCGGACGCTGCCGGATCCACGGGCGTTCCGGTTTTGGCCTTTCCTGCGTGAGTGATACATCGTGCGATGTGTCACCGCCTTTGCCCAGATCACTCAGGATGCCAATCAGGATCAATGCCCCGATAACGGCGTAGATGATGAGCATTTCCATTTCACCCTTCTCCTTTACCAGACTCTGCCAGTGGGCAGAGCGTTTCAAAACCAAACACCTGGGGATGGTAGAGTTCGAGCGTGCCGTCGCGGTCCAGCGCCACGACCCGGTCGCTCGTGATACGTCCACGCCTGCCGGGCACGTAGTCGCCTTCCTGTGTCCACAGGGTGTTGTGGGGGCGTACGTAGCGCTCCACGTACACGTCCACCTGCACGGGCTGCGCAAACGTCACGCACCACGTCCCGCGCAGGGGACCGGGGGCCATGGGATCGTACGGTACCATGCGGCTGAAGCGCACGTCCGCCAGTGCAACGCCTTGCGGCGGATGCACGCTCGCCGTGAGCAGCTGGGACAGTGGCTCCGGCACGATGTCCACCTTCCGGGTAACGGGCTGTGTAGGCACGGCGGTGGCCTGCGCCGCCACCGGCATGGCATCAAACAGCCGCGTGCAGGTCATGTCCGGGTAGACGTCGGGAGCAAAGAGAAACCACTCGCCCACCATGGTTTCCATGGCGATGATGCGGTCCAGCACCGCCGTGCGGGTGGTTCCGGGGGCGGGTACCTCCGGCAGCCGCAGCCCCAGGCCGTCGGGCCGTCCGAAACCCACCACAAACACCTCGATGGGCACGCCAGACTGCAGGACCAGACATACGGTCTGCTGTACCACGCCGGTCAGTTCCAGCGGCACATAGGTGGTCATCTGTGCGGCGGCGATGGTGGTTCCCGCCCCGTGCATCTGGCGGGCTATGGCCGTCCGCAAGGCGGTTGGCGCACGATAGGTTGATGGCACGGGCGTCAGTTCCGTGCCAGGAGGCGTCAGGAGGCCATAGACCAGCACCCATACCAGGGCTCCGGTCATCACCAGGCCCGCCGTCAGGTCTTTCAAACGCATCAAACCGGGCATCAGTATTTCCTCTCTGCGGTCATATCGTGTTCTGGGGGCTGCTTGGCGTGCAGCAGCCGGAAGTGATTGATCAGCAGCAGGCCGATCACCAGGAAGCAGATGCAGGCCACCGGGCGGTTTTCCACCGGGCGGCCCAGGAGCAGGTCATCGAGCGGGGTATCGACCGCAAAGGCGAGGGCAACGGCAACGCTGAGCGCTGCCAGGGCCGCGTACATCCATTTGATCAGCTGCTGATAGCGGTAGCGAAGCAGGCGCAGCGTATGCAGGGGATCGGCGTCTTCCATGCGGGCGTGGTCGAGTGCATCGAGGATGTCTTCCACGTTCGCCAGCCACGTATTGAGCCTGCGCCACAGCGTGGACAGGAAACGGCTATACTTAGGCATAGGGCAACTCCTGCTGTTCGGGGAGGGCATCCCCTGTCTGTGACATGGTGTGATTGACCGTCGCGGCCATGTCACCGGTGGGGATGTTCTCCAGCACTTCCAGAAGAGAAGGCGAGACGGGCACGCCCGCCGCATCACCGGCGTGAAAGGTGCGGCGCTTCAGCAGCTCGGGCAGCACATAGCGCTCCAGCGCACTGTCGTAGTTGTTCAGGACCATGTCGATCAGCTTCTGGTAGAGCACTTCATTTTTGAGCGCCATGACCATGCCGCCCACGACCATCCAGACGGCCACGACCGGACTGTCCAGGTAGAAGTAGACGAAAAGCCCCAGAACGCCGATCAGCACGGGATGGATGAGCCGGTACTGCGTCCACTTATCGTGGATGAAGTACCATTCCGGCGGTGTAACCTGTGCCAGCAGATCGAGGATGCTCTCTCCCATGAAGTGGGTATGGACTGGCTCTTCGCCGCTTCGGAGCCGGTCCCACGCCTGATCGCGTCGGATCAGGAACGCCACGGCGACCAGCAGCATCACGGCGGCCATGTCTACACCGCCGCCCTCGCTGAGGACATGCGCGACCCCCGTCAGCAGTCCGTACATCACCAGGGCGGCGTACAGACGGGTCAGGGGCAGGCTGCGCGCGCCCTGCTTGCGCAGCAGCAGCAGCTCCAGCCCGAGGGTCCACGTCCCCATGGTCTCGAGCACGAATGCTTCCAGGCCGACGCCTTTGCCCGGCCCGCCTGGACTGAAGCCGGGTTGCCCGTTGAATTGGGCCATACAACACCTCCTAACTCAATAGATCACCAGCCGAATTGCCAGTGTTGGTACTATTTCATCACGGGAGACGGCATTTGCTTCTCAGAGGCCTGAGATGGATTTGTCATAAAGTTGTTGACAGTAAACCGGCAATGGGACACAGTGCGCAGCTGGAATTCCGGGTATCCTGTATGCAAAATGATGAATCAGAGGAAAAGAAAAGGGGCGAGCTGGAGCACGCACTCAGCGAGCTTAACCGATTGCTCATGAACGAGTTTTTCAACGCCGCCAATGCTTATTATGGGAAGGCGCGCGCCGAAGACAGTCGCAAGAAACTGGACGAGGCTACCCGTCTGGCGGATTCAAGGCTTTATAATCTGCAACTGGCGTGGGACGACCCGCAGAAATGGCATACGCTGCCGGAATTCATCGCGGCCTCAACCGGCATTGTGGGATTTGATGAAACCGGAAAGGTGATCCTCGACGAAGAAAGGGTTTTACCCCATCTCCGTCGCCTGCTGGCTGGCAATAGCGTATTCGAATCCTTTGCCAACCGATACTTCCATGACACCTTTGGTACATCGGTTTCGTTTACCGTCCACGGCAGAATCGCGCCTCCGCAGTTCAGTCACGTTCTGGAACGCGATAAACAGGATGGGAGAGGCCTGAATTAGCAGCATTTGGCGGGTAAGGCGCAATTTGTTACTATTATGCGTCTCGCATACGCACTGCTAATGGATTTCACGTATACTGATGGCAGATACTGATAAGGCAACTTCAGCCGTTGACGACGAATGTCCGGATTTGGGTCCAGTGTTAAAAGAAATTCGTGAAGCTAAAGGGTTCGGCCTTGAAGAGGCATCGTTGTTTTCCGGCTACCCTGTGTCTCAGGACAAAGATGACTACACTCCAGAAGAGCTTCAAGCCGGACTGAGCAGACCGACGCTTGGTCGCATAGAACTCGGTGCACGCAAGACAGCGACAGGCACGCATTTCTATAACCTGGAATACCTGCCGCTGACCGGTTTCAGAAACTTACTGGAAGATGCCTACGAACTAACTGAAGATGAGATCACCTTTATTTTCTACCTCGTTCTCTGCAACCTCGATGCACAATATAATGAAGCGGATGAATTAATTCGCCAGAAAAGGCAAGCCCGCATAGAAGCAATTAAAGCGGCGGGACAGCTTGCTAGATTACATGCGAGACAGTCACACGATGAATGATGACGAGAAGCAACCGCAACTGGAATCAGCTAATAACCTCGAATCGGCAGACCGATGGCAAGGTCTGGGACGAGCGCTTGATGATTATCTATCTAGCCGCCTACACACAGATCGAGACCAAGTGTTCACTGAGTACCATGTGCTTGAAGTAACGCAGTGGAAAGGTGCGCTAGAAAAAGAGACACCGCGCCATATTCCTGACAAGTGGATAAAAAGAGCGCTGAATGCGTTCACTGTTTATATTGAGGATTCTACAAACGAACACTTCGATACTGCGAATTATTTGCGTTTATTAATTTTAGAATTATTCGAAATTGCTCATCGAAAGGATCGATTGGTAAAGGGAGAATTTCCCCTTGTACCCAACATTTGGGTTGAGAAAGCAATTTCGACGTTCGATGTCTGGCTAGAATATCCAAGAAACGAAAGAAAGCAATATGCCGATAGTTTGTGGATGTTTATTAGATCACTTCAGGATGTAGCCGAGCGCAAGGCCAGATTAGAGGCTGGGGAATTTATTGGTACCCCCACACTATGGGTCCAGGAAGTGGTAGCTGCGTGTGAAGCATATTTGAATCAAGGAACTCAGAAAAACAATAGGCGAATTTTGAACCCTATACACATGCTCCACACTTTGGAAGAAATATCCAAACTTAAGCTGAGCATCTCCGAGCGGAGTTTCTTGACCGACATCTCCGAAAAGTCCCGACAACAGCTCCTTAGTGCTTTTGACAGCCATTTTTATCCAGACAATCCAACACTACATGACAAAATCAAAGATGCCAGTGGGAAATTGGTGGAGTTTCTTAACGCAATCAAACAGCGAGAGTTAGTTAGGGAAGGTCACTACGAAGATGTCCCCATGGAGTTGCGCCAAACCTTTTTGCGAGCGTTCGATGCCTACATAGAAAATCTCAATGAAGAAAACCTAGCCAAAGTCGTTGATACGTTGATACAAATAGATTCTTATTCAGAACTTGCCGCAACAAAAGTAGCGGTGGAAACGGGTCAATATGAAGATGTCCCTGTGGAATTACGACAAACGTTTTTGCTAGCCTTTGAAAACTATGTCGATAAATTCACATTCACCAACTTTGCCATTTCATCCAAAATTAGGAAGCTGCTACTACTAGCCTCTGATCTAAAAGGGAATAGCCCTCGACGGCTTGAGCTAATTAAGAAAGCAAACTATGTCATTACTACGGGTGACCTTGATACCAATCCGTTAAAAGATCGAGAGCCTGTCGAGAGCTTTGCCAGAACCCTTTTGACACTACGAACTCGAAAAGGTGTAACGCAGGAAGAACTCGCAGCCCGACTAGAAATGAGCCACTCTTCTATTGCTTTATGGGAAGCAGGTAGAGGGCTGCCGCAAAGTAGAGAGATTGTTTCCCGCCTGGCTGATGTGTTGGGATCCTCTCAGGAAGAGACCATGCAGCTCTTCAACGATTACATCTGGGATCTAGAGGTTGAAGAGCTGAACAGACAAACACAAAGCAGTAACCTAGAGGATTACATTCTTTAGCCTCCAAACTCCTGCCTGAACACCGCCTTATGATAGGAGCTTCGGGTGCTTGACCACACGCCGCGCCCGGTCTGCACCACGTAGCCTTCCACCTGCCAGTCGTTCGCCCGCCCGCCCGTTTTCAGCGTAAACACGTCGCTTGGTAGCAGCCGTGGTTCAATCTGTTCCGTGACCGTCACGCCCGTCATCTGACCGCCCGCCCCCTGGCTACGTGAGCGCATCTCGCGCCACTCGGTGCCCACGCGGCTGGTAAACCACTCACACGTCGGTACGTCGGTGCACGCATGGATGATGACGGTGGACAGGTTGCCCAGCATCGAATCGACCGACTCGCGTCCGCCGCCGCCCAGGACGGAATATAGATTGGAAATGGACTGGGTCGCCAGCACCGCTGCGACTCCGGCACTGCGCACCTCACTGATCCAGATGTAATCATATTTGCTGATAAATCGCTGATATTCGTCGACGGCGAGAAACAGGGGTCGCGGGTGCGTTGTCAGGTCACGCTGCTGCATGGCCCGCTGGAAGCAGTACTTGATCACGCCCTGGATGATGATCCCTTCCTTGCCGTAGTCGATAATCGGCATATCCAGAAGCACGATTTTGCCGTTTTCCCACATTACTTCAGGCACGAGGTTGGTGGTAGGGGAACACAGCAACTCGCGGGTGTCGCCCTTGAGGAATCGGCTGGCGATGGTCGTAACGGTGATTTCGATGGAGCTGCGGGTGCGGTCGTTGAGCAGGGCCAGGTCGTCCTTGAAGTAGTCGAATGCCGCCTTGAGGTCACGCTCCTGACGCGGGGTTTTGGGCCTGCGGTGGGCTTCCTGCAGGCGCTGGGCCGCGTAGCTCCTGAACTTCCAGTCCGGGTCATCGATCTCCCCTCCCCTCGGCGCGGAAGTGATGAAGCGCTTGATGCTCTCCATGGTGAGCGGGGCATCGCACAGGCTGAGGACGATCACGGCGTTTTCCACCAGGTCCAGCGCGCTGCGGTTCCAGAAGTCCTCGCTGGGTTTTTCTTTCGCGTTGTTCTCGATAAGGTCCATGATCGTGGAAAACAGCTCCACGATGTTGGTGACGGAGCCGGAGCCGCGAGACTTGCTTCTCAGCTGATAGTCCAGGAAGTTGAACCGGTAGGGCATGCCGTTGTCGATGGAGACGATCACCAGGTCGTCCAGCCGTCCCGCCTGCTCGCACATCGACACCCAGCGATCCTTTTCATTTTTGACGCTCAGTACCAGCCCGCCGTACCCCGCCCGCAGGTACGAGCGGAAGATCGTCGCCATGCTGCCGGAGCTTTTGCCGGAGCCGGTGGAGCCGGTCACGAATACATGCCGGTAGCTCATGCCGATGGTCATGGCCTCGCGTCTCGTGAAGTGAAACAGCGGAAAGTCTTCCTGCCAGACCTCCTCCCAGCTCTGGGGGGCGGTCGGTGTCTGTCGGCGTCGGAATGAACGGGGCATCACTTAACTCCTTAGTCATACATGGTCGTTACGCGCATTCTACCGGTCGGGGTGTTCTGAATTTCTCAGGGCACTGAGAAGAACGGGTGGTGGGTAGTGGGAGAATAAGGGCAGCAGCGGCGCACACATTGCGAAGCAATGTATAAGTGCGCATTCTTTTGAATTTTGGGCGCAGGCCCGAAATGAAGCAGGCGGACGGGGTCGATACCCGAACGGCTGCCACCACGCCGAAGGGCGTGGGCCGGTACTGCGGGTTCGATACACGCGGTGCCGGTGTTCTGCCGGTGCAGGTGACGACAGGGAGACGGATCAGCGATGCCGGTGGCGACCTACAGTGTGCATATCCTCGGTCGAGGCAGCGGGCGCTCGGCGGTCAGGCAGTCCGCCTATGGCTCGGGTAAAACGCTGCGCGTCTCCTCTGCCCTGGCAGCCGCTTCCTATCGTTCAGGCGAACCGCTCCGCGATCAGCAGCAGGAAAAGACCTTCGATTACTCGGGCCGTGAAGATGTGGTGCATACGGAAATCCTTGCCCCTGATCATGCGCCGGAATGGGCTTACAACCGCGAAGTCCTGCACAATACCGTCGAAGCGGCGGAGAAACGCAAGGATGCACAGCTCCTGCGCAGCCTGATCATCGGCCTGCCCCGCGAATTGACCCTGGAGCAGAACATCGAGCTGCTGCGCGAGCACGTGCAGGAGCAGTTCGTGGCGCGCGGGATGATCGCCGACATTGCCATTCACGACAAGGAATCCTCTGATGGTGGGCGTAATCCCCATGCCCACGTGCTGCTCACCTTGCGCGATGTGACCGCCGACGGCTTTGATAAGAAGAATCGCGCCTGGAATCACCCGGGCCTCGTGGAAACATGGCGCAATGCCTGGGAGCAGAAACAGAACGAGCACCTCGCCGCCGCAGGCAGTGACGCCCGCGTCGATATGCGCTCTTACGAACGGCAGGGTCTGGATCAGGCTCCGACGGAGCATTTGGGGTATGACGCGGGCGAGCTGGAGAAACAGGGTATTCAGACCGAGCGCGGGAGGAAAAACGAGGCCATCAAGACCGCCAATGCCGTGCGTGCCGGAGCGCGCGAGGAACCGCACATCGATGCTGCCGCCAATGACAACCAGCGGCAGGCCGGACGGGCTGCGGCGGAACGCGATGACCAGCGGGAACAGGCGGCGCGCGAGAAGCCCCGTACCCCGGCGGATGCGCTCCGCCAGCAGGACCGGGAACGCCAGCAGCAGCGCGGTGCGTGGTGGGGCATGATGAAGGATTCCCTGGCCGGGTGGCAGCGCCACTGGGACAAACAGGCCGAACGGATGCAGCAGCACTATGCGGTGCTTACCAGCAGGGAGACCTATGCGAAGCTGGCATCGATGTTTTCGTGGGGGGCGAAACCCCAGGACCCGGCGCGGCAGCAGGAGGAGGAATATCGCCAGAAACCGCGCCGCGTCTGGTCGCAGGAACAGCGTGAGGATTTCCGCAAACTGCAACCCTACTTGCAGCAGCAGACGGACCTCACTACAAGGGAGCGGGCGCACGCCGTGGCGGTGCACATGCAGTACCTGCGGCAGCAGCGTGAACAGGAGCGCCGCGATGCCATGCTGCGCATCGAGCAGCAGCGCGTCAACGCCCGCTATCGTTCCATCGAGCAGGACCGACCGATACCGACCAGAGAAAGGACAAGAGAACGTGGCAGATAATCAGGGACGGCGCGCACATCACCAGCAGGAGCCGGACGTATTCCGGGATTTGGGCGGGTCCCCTGCCCCTCCCGGCTACAGCGAAGCGGAGGAAGCCGCTGAAGACTATTCCGCGCACAATCTGGCCCAGGAGGAGGTGAGCATCGCCTTTTATCACGCGGACGGCATGATTACCGTCGAATTCTACCGCAATCTCCAGACGGTCGTCTGCCCTCCGCCCTATCGGATGATCTCCCTCATGTACTTCAACGGCGTCTACGTGCTGGAGGGGCACAATCTTCACCAGCTGATCCCCCGTATCCGGCGGCACCGGCTGGGCGAGGTCTACTGCTACGATCCCGGGCGGCATGGATTGCCCGAGGATCAGCCGGTGGTGGAGTCCATCATCCGCCTGAGTCCTGAGGAGCTGAGCGACGCGTCCGCACCCGGAAATGACGCCGACTAAGGAAAAGAAAAGCACGGGGCGAACGTGCTGGCCTTGCCCTGACGCGGGGGCGTGAAGCCCCCGCGCGGGGTGTATCCGGCTTACGCGGCGTCCGGGCGGTCCGGGGTTTCCTCCGGGTAAGGTACCAGGATCAGCGTTCCCTGGTGCAGCTCCAGGCTGCTGGGCACCACGTCCCAGACGATCCGCTGGTTGCGCCGGGCGGTGGTGAAGGTCACGCCGACCTTGGTGCCGAACCGGGTGCCGTTGGGGCGCAGCAATTTGAGCACGTAGGTGGGGTTTACCTTGTCGCTGTAGCTTTCCATGGCGTCGTTCATCACGATGTCTCCGTCGTTCAGGTTATCAGGCGAAAACCATTTCCGCCTATGCCCCTTTCCCGCCGCGCCGGAGCAGCGGGAAAGTCAGGGCAAAATGTCGGAGGGTCCGCCTGCGGAAACCGTCATTTTGCTTGACTTTTACGCCCGGCGTGGCTCCCTCTGGCATAGGCGGAAGGTGGCCGCCGGTCCCGGACGGCAGGGGCAGGTGTGCGGATAGCCGGAAGCGTGCGCTGCACAAAAAGTCAGCCCTGCGGGCGCAGCAAAAGCGAACTGAGGAAAAGAAAAAGTGAGAACCGATCAGGCCAAGGCCATACCACTGGAGCAGCTGCTGGAAACCCTGGGCCATGTGCCCCGCCACACGAAGGGCCAGGACCTGTGGTATACCAGCCCCTTCCGGCAGGAGAGCCAGCCGTCGTTCAAGGTCAATACTGCGTTTAACAGCTGGTACGACTTCGGGCTGGGCAAGGGCGGCAACATCCTCGATTTCGTCATGGTGTATTTTCAGGTGAGCGGCATACCCGATGCCCTTGCGGAACTGGACCGTATCGCGGGTATCCAGCGTGCGAGGTCGCCCCTGCCCCTGTTTCCGGCGGAGACCTCGCCGGAACCGGTTGCGCCTCCCCTGCCCGCTGCGCCGCAGGAACCAGCCGCTACGCCGGGCATACACCTGAAGAAGGTGCAGCCCCTGCAGAACACCGCGCTGATCCGGTACTTAGAGACCCGGGCCATACCGGTTGCGGTAGCACGGCCATTCGTGCAGGAAGCGTATTACACCGTGCCGGGACGGGACCGGACGTATTTCGCGCTGGCATTTGCCAATGACAGCGGCGGCCATGAGCTGCGCAATCCCTATTTCAAGGGCGTGGCGGGCAGCAAGGATATATCGCGGCTGGACGGGCGGGATACGGGCACCGTCGCAGTGTTTGAAGGGTTCATGGACTTTCTGTCCTGGCTGGCCCATGGACGGACGCCGCATCCGCCCTGCCCGGCGCTGGTGCTCAATTCCACCGCCCTGAAGGACCGGGCCGTCGAGGTTATCAGACAGACGAACGTGCAGGCCGTGCACCTCTATCTCGACCAGGACGACACCGGCAGACGGCTGACCGGGGACATGCAGGCGGCGCTGTCCGATATGCCGGTGATGAATAAGAGCGGACTGTACAAGGGCTATGAGGATTTCAATGCGTTTCTGGCGGGGATGCGGCAGACGGAAAAGCAGCTGTGACGGGGTGGTGGTCCCCTTCCCGCCTGCCGTCAGGCACGGCACGCGGGTTAGGGGTGTGAAGATCGGCAGGACCGCTATGCCTCCTGCTTCATTTCCTGCAGTACTTCGGCGACGGTGGTGCGTCCGGCGCGGACACCGTCGTCGCGCAGGTGTGCGAGCACCTGGTTGACGGACTGTTCACGCAGGGCCGGATGGGTGTCCAGGTACGCCCGGACGTTCGCCCTGACCTGTCCGGACTGTCCGTTTGGTGTGTGTCCGTTTTCCTGTCCGTTTTGTCCGGTCGGTTCGCTCTGCGCGGACGGAGCGGACAGCATCCGTCCGGCGGACACGCTGCCCCGGCCCAGGTATCCGCGCACCTCCGTATGGGCGCGCTGGCGGGCAACGCGTTCCTCGAGTCCCTGAGCAATGTAGCGGACGTACACGGCGCGGTAGATCACGGTGAATTCCGCTTCCTGCCAGGCAAGGTCTGCCGGATGGTGGTGGTCCTCGTGTTCCAGTGCCAGGGCGGCCAGCCCCTCCCCGGCCACGAGCGCGCCGATGGGGATGATGAAAGCCGACAGGCCCGCCATGACGAGGGCAGCCTGGCTGGTGGCGGGAAGCTGCGCAAACTGCTGACCGATAGCCGTAAACGACAGGGCGGTCAGGCCGACGGATTCCACCACCGAGGCAAACGCGCCTGCGCCGTTGACCAGCATGGCCGTGAGAAACAGCAGGATTTCCAGCACCCACAGGGTAAGCGGCACTGATGTCTGCCGCGACCGTGCCAGGCGGCGGCGGAAGGCCGTATAGAGCAGCCCGAATTCCACGCCGATGGGGGCGATCCAGCCCCAGCCCGGGGTCAGCTTGTCGAACACCCCGGCGGTGTGGGGCGCGGACAGGCCGTAGAGCACCAGCGCCACCACGATGATCCAGTAAGGCACGCTGGCCGCGAGCCGGTCACGGAAGGACCGGCGCGGCGCATCCTCGCGCAGCCAGCGCTTGTGCTCCTCGCGGTACAGGGTATCCATATCCACAATGTCATTCATTTTTCACCTCATACGTTGTGCGATACCATGGATGCACGTGGACGGAGGTGATGTCCTGGCGCGTCAGGGAATATTCGACGCGGAAGCGCAGATTGTGAGTACCCGTGCCAGTGCGGCTTTTACGGTGATCCGACGAAAAACTGTACCTGTACACCAACTATGATCCAGCGCTATCAGGGGCGCATCTCTGGCCCGCTGCTGGACCGAATCGATATTCATGTGGATGTCCCGCGTGTGGAATATGACAAGCTGCTGAGCATGGAACGCGGTGAAGAATCCGCCAGCGTACGTCAGCGCGTAGAGCAGGCACGGATGCGCCAGCACGAACGTTTTAACGGGCATGCCGGTATGTTCGCCAATGCGGATATGGGACCGGGCGAAATTCAGCAGATGTGTTTGTTATCCAGTGAAGCGCGGCAGGTGATGGAGTTATCCGTGCGGCAGATGCAGCTGAGTGCGCGGGCCTACCATCGCGTGATGAAGCTCAGCCGCACGATTGCCGACCTGGCCGCCAGTCCCCAGATCGAAGTCAACCACGTTGCCGAAGCGCTGCAATATCGCCCGAAAAATCAACTGCACTGACGGGGTTCGATGCTACGCAGTCAGCAGCGCCTGCTTCCATTCGATGCGTTCGTCCAGCCACTTGATAATGTTATCCAGCCCTCTGCCGCTGCGCAGGTCGCTGAATAGATAGGGCCTGTCGCCGCGCATCTTACGTGTGTCCCGGTCCATGATTTCGAGGCTGGCCCCGACGTAGGGCGCAAGGTCGATCTTGTTAATGATGAGCAGATCAGAATGCATGATACCCGGTCCGCCTTTGCGCGGTATCTTATCGCCACCGGACACATCGATGATATAAAGCTCCACCTCGACCAGTTCCGGGCTGAAGCAGGCGGCTAGGTTATCCCCACCACTTTCGATAAAGATGATGTCCAGGTCACCGTCAAAGCGTGTGAGCGCGTCGGCGATGGCTTCGAGATTGGCGGATACGTCATCGCGGATTGCCGTGTGCGGGCAGCCACCGGTTTCGACGCCGATGATGCGGTCAGGTGCAAGGGCGCTGGAACGGGTCAAAATTTCAGCGTCTTCGCGGGTATAAATGTCGTTGGTGATGACCGCAATTTTGTAGCGGCCCGAAATGGCCTTGCATAATTTTTCGACCAGCGTGGTTTTACCAGCGCCGACGGGTCCTCCCACACCAACCAACAGCGGCTTGATCGCCTGCACCGGTTTGCCGTTGATACTGACATAAGGCTGAATCTGGCTGATACTGGACATAACAATTTCCTTAGCTGATAAACAGACGTCTAAACAAATACTGATGCTGCATCGCGCTGATTTCCAGCGCGGGGGTGAAGGACTGCATATCTTCCGATGTGCTGTCGAGCGCAATTGCAACGGCCTGCTGCATGGTTGGGATCAGGCGGTGCAGAAGCTGTTGGGCGCTGGTCTGGCCGATGGATATGAGCTTGAGCGCCGCCGAAATCTGCCCGGCAGTCTGGCCATAGGCGAACGCCAGCAGCGCGGTTTGTGGGTCGATGTGGAGCGCGGCGAAGGCCAGCCCATGAACAATGGCGTGGTGGCCGGTGCATTGCCCTGTTGTGATGGCGTGCTGATAGGCCGCCAGCATAGGATGATCGAACAGGGCAATGCTGTTCCGCAGCATCTGCCGCCCGATTTTGCGGCTGCTCTCGCGGGTTTCCTGCGCGAACTTCATGGCCGATAATCGCTCATCCAGCCCGACAAGCTCGTCCATGTCCTGTTCCTGACAGGCGGCCATCGCACTATGAATCGCAATCATGTCTGACCGGGCCGCGCCGTGCAGCAGTCGGGTGACAAGCAGGGCCTGTAAGCTGACGGTATCCTGCACGATACCCTGCTGTGTGTACGTCTCCAGCCCGGCGGAATGCGTGAACGCCCCGATTGGAAAGAGCGAATCGGTCATTTGCAGGGTGGCCAGCAGCTGCGCTGGGTTCAGCGAATAATCATTCGTCGTCATGATCTGTGCTCGTGCGCTGCCATTAGAACAGGAAATAACGCTGCGCCATCGGCAGGCTTGACGCCGGTTCGCAGGTGATGATCTGCCCATCGACACGCACCTCATAGGTTTCGGGGTCAACGGTGATGTTGGGCAGAAGATCGTTGTGGATCATGTCTTTCTTGCCGATGGTGCGGCAGTTCCTGACGACAGCAATCTGTTTTTGAAGGCCAATCTGCTCGTGAATGCCCGCGTCGTACCCGGCCTGCGAAATGAATGTGTAGTTGGTCGAATAGCGGGCACGGCCATAACTGCCGAACATCGGGCGACCATGTACGGGCTGCGGTGTGGGAATAGAGGCATTCGGATCACCCATCTGGGCATAGGCGATGAAACCTCCCTTGATAATCATCGACGGTTTGACGCCGAAAAACGCCGGGCGCCACAGCACGAGGTCCGCGACCTTGCCCGGTTCAATTGACCCGACGTGGTCGGACATGCCGTGCGCAATCGCCGGGTTGATGGTGTATTTGGCGATGTAACGCTTGACGCGGAAGTTATCGCTGCGGGCGGTGTCTTCGGGCAGGGCACCGCGCTGAATCTTCATCTTGTGGGCAGTTTGCCATGTCCGCAGAATTACTTCACCCACGCGGCCCATCGCCTGCGAATCCGACGCCATCATACTGAGTGCGCCCATATCGTGCAGGATGTCTTCCGCCGCGATAGTTTCCGGGCGAATGCGTGACTCGGCAAAGGCCAGGTCTTCAGGGATGGCCGGGCTGAGATGATGGCACACCATGAGCATATCGAGATGCTCGTCAATGGTGTTGACCGTGAAAGGACGAGTCGGGTTGGTTGACGAGGGCAGGACGTTCGGCTCGCCGCACACCTTGATAATATCCGGTGCATGGCCGCCGCCTGCGCCTTCGGTATGGTAGGTGTGGATCGTGCGGCCTTTGAAGGCGGCAATGCTGTCATCGACATAGCCGGATTCGTTGAGCGTGTCGGTATGGATAGCGACCTGAATATCGTAGGCATCGGCCACGCTCAGGCAGGTGTCGATGGCTGCCGGAGCGGTGCCCCAGTCCTCGTGCAGCTTGAGGCCAATGACACCCGCTTCAGCCTGTTCATTGAGTGGCGCAGGCAGGGACGCGTTGCCTTTGCCCAGATAGCCGAGATTGATGGGGAAGTCTTCGGCGGCTTCGAGCATCCGAAACAGATTCCACGCGCCGGGCGTGCAGGTCGTGGCATTGGTGCCGGTGGCGGGGCCAGTGCCGCCACCCATCAGGGTGGTCACGCCCGAAGACATGGCTTCCTCGATCTGCTGCGGTGCGATGAAATGAATGTGAGCATCCAGCCCACCGGCAGTGACGATCATTTTTTCAGCGGCGATCACTTCGGTGGAGGCCCCCACAACCATACCGGGGGTGACGCCATCCATCACACCGGGGTTGCCCGACTTGCCGACCCCGACAATGCGGCCATCGCGGATGCCAATATCGGCCTTGATGATGCCCCAGTGGTCGATAATGAGCGCGTTGGTCAGTACCAGATCAAGCGCGCCATCAGCCCGCGTGACGTCCGGGGCCTGACCCATGCCATCGCGCAGCGTTTTGCCGCCGCCAAACTTGGCTTCGTCGCCATAGGTGGTCAGGTCATCTTCAACCTCGATGATTAATTCCGTATCGGCCAACCGCACACGGTCGCCTTTGGTTGGCCCGTACAGGTCTGCATAGGCTTGTCTGGGAATATGCAGCGGCATAGCTTACTCCTGATCCAGGGGGCCGTTGATAAGGTTGTTCAGCCCATAGATGGTGCGGGTACCTTTAATTTCGGTCAGTTCGACGGTCTTCTTGTCGCCCGGCTCGAAGCGCACGGTGACGCCGGACGGGATATTCAAGCGCATGCCACGTGCCTGCAACCGGTCAAATTGCAGGGCGCGGTTGACTTCGAAAAAATGGAAATGCGAACCGACCTGAATCGGCCTGTCACCCGTATTGGTGACCGCCAGCGAGACGCTTTTGCGGTCTGCGTTGGCGATAATCTCGCCGGGTTCAATAAAATATTCACCGGGTATCATAAAGTTCTCCTTTGGAGAGCGTGCCTGGTGCTCGGTTCCGAGTGCGGAGTCAACGGGCTACGATCAGCACAGCGGAGCGAAGACCAGCATGCCTAACACACTATTCGGACCTTGCTGTTTGCATCTTCCTTTGCGTTAACGAATGGGCTGATGGATGGTGACAAGCTTGGTGCCATCCGGGAAGGTGCCTTCAACCTGAATCTCAGGGACCATCTCCGCGATGCCTTCCATCACATCGTTGCGGGTGAGAATCGTCGCACCATAGGCCATCAGGTCGGCGACGCTGCGCCCTTCGCGGATGCCTTCCAGCACTTCGGCGGTAATGAGCGCGACGGTTTCCGGATAATTCAGCTTCAGGCCGCGCGCTTTACGGTCTCTGGCGACCATGGCGGCAACAAATATCATGAGCTTGTCTTTTTCTCTGGGTGATAAATCCATTGTGTTTCTCCTGAATTACTTGCGCAGGGTTCCCGCAGGCAAACCAAGATGCTGGGTGCGCACTGCCTGCCAGAGTTGGGTAAACATTTCGTAGATGGGGGCGATGGACGTGCTCAGGATGCGGGCGCTGAGTCCATTGCGGTGCAGGGGCGATAAACTGCCGCGGACGTCATCGGTCCAGGGCAGGGGATATGCCCGGCAAAATTCATCGGGGTTGATATGCAGTCGGTCCAGATCACCCACAATGTACCAGTTCCCCCAGCAGGGCAGCCCATCGAACAGCCCCAACCGGCTCAGGTCATCCGGCGCGGGTTCATAGCAGGCGTTGTCATACACTATCAGCCCGGCTGAATCACGCACGGTCAGTTTGTTTGCGTAGCGCCGGAACTGCAAGACTTCGCCCTGTGCCAGCCTGCCCGGCATGATGATCTCCTGAAACATCAGCACCGCGCCGGGGTGCAGGGTGACATTGACACGCTGGCGGAAGTCGGCGTCCTTAAACAGGATGGTGGCGTCGGGTAGGTACTCGAAAACGGCATCCTGATGCAGCTCGATGTTGACGACCTGGGACGCGCCCCGCGCTGGCATACGATAGACCTTGGTGGCCGCCTGGGTCGTCAGCAAAGCATGGGTGTTGGCTTCGGCAATCAGGTTGACCTGATAATCATCACCCTGAACAACACCCCCCGCCGGGCTGAGCAGATACACGCCCAGGCAACTGGCGGCGTCTCGGATGGGACGCATGACTTGCAGCGGTGTGCGGAAGTAGCTTTCTACCAGTGCGGTCTGCGCGTTCTGCATAGCGAAACGCAGGCGCAGCTCCCCTTTACGACCTGTCGCGTAGTCCGTATCCGATGACTGTGTGATGACGGGGCTAGACGGAAAGGTACTCACGAATGGCGTCTTCATTCAGATCGGATGCTGCCCCTTCGGAGACAATATGGCCCTTATCCATCACATAACAATAATCGGCAACGTTCAAAGCGAAATCAAGAAACTGCTCGATCAACAATACGGCGATCCCCTGGTCGACTCGTAAATCGTGGATAACCTGTTCGATTTGCTCAACGATGGAGGGCTGGATGCCTTCCGTCGGCTCGTCCATCAGGACCAGCGAGGGGCGGCGGACCAATGTGCGCCCGATCGCAAGTTGCTGCTGCTGTCCACCGCTGAGCGTACCGGCCATACGGTGGCGCATTTCCTTGAGCACAGGAAAGAGGCTATAGACGTATTCGATAGAGTCCTGCTGCTCGGCGGTGCTCATGTGAGGCACAGCTTCAAAGCCGATCATCAGGTTTTCGTACACGGTCAGGTAGGGGAAGATGCCGCGCCCCTGGGGGACATAGCCAATGCCGAGCCGGGCGCGACGATGGGCTGCTTTCTGCGTGACATCATCGTCTTCGTAGACAATTTTGCCGTGTCGGGAATTCAGATTGCCAATGATGGTTTTTAACAAGGTGGTTTTGCCGACACCGTTGCGGCCCATCAGGCAGACCGCCTTACCTTCCGGCACATTGATATTGACGTCGTTGATGATTTTGCTTTGTCCGTAATACACATCAAGATTGGAAATTGCGAGCATGGTTGTTCCTGTCTTTCTAAGCACTCATTTTTTGCTTGTGACCACGACCCAGATAGACCTCAATGACTTCGGGGTCGTTTTGAATTTCCTCGACGGGACCTTCGCACAGACGGCTGCCCATATGCAGCACGGTCACGATGCTGGCGAACTGGCGCACGAACACCATGTCATGTTCGATGACCAGTACGGCGCGGTCGCCGCCGATGCGATGCAGCAGTTCGCCCGTGCGGTCACGTTCTGCCCGTGACATGCCCGCCACTGGTTCGTCCAGCAGCATCAGCTTGGGTTCCTGAATCAGCAGCATGGCGATTTCCAGCCACTGTTTTTCCCCATGCGAAAGCTGCTCTGCGGGGGTGTGGGCGCGGTCCTGCAACCCGACCATTTCCAGCACGGATTCGACCTTGTCACGCTGTTCACCGTTTAGCGGGCGCAGCAGGCGCAGCTTGGGGGTGCGAAAGCTGATAGCCGCCTCGACATTTTCGTAAACGGTGAGGCTGGAAAAGACGGACGGCGTCTGAAACTTGCGGGCGATACCGTGCCGCACCAGTTTGTGCTCGACCCAGTTGGTCACATCGAGATGACCGTCAAAGATGACCTTGCCGGATGACGGTGCCGTCTTGCTGGTGATGATGTCCAGCAGGGTGGTTTTGCCAGCGCCGTTGGGGCCGATCAGAAAGCGGACCTCGCCATAATTCATGGAGAAATCGAGGCCATCCAACACCTTGAAATTGTCGAAGCTGACGGTCACGCCCTGAATTTCAAGTATCTTGCGTTCTGTCATGATGTTGACTTTCTGCCTCAGCGGGCGGTATCAATTTCAAGATCGGCAGCGGCGACTGCGGTGCCAGGGTGGTTCAGCGGGGTGCGCCGGATTCGTGATGACAGACGGGTATACAGGCTCTGGAGTGTGCCGACTAGTCCTTTGGGGAACAGCAGCACAACGCCGACAAACAGTGCCCCCATAATCAACTGCCACAGGTCAGGGTTCGCTGTGCTGATCGTGCTTTTGCCGGTGTTCACCAGCAGCGCACCAACGATAGCCCCGATGAGTGTGGCTCGACCGCCAACGGCCACCCAGATGACGATTTCAATGGATGCCAGAATATCCAGCTGCTTCGGGCTGATGATGCCGACCTGCGGCACAAATAGCACACCAGCCAGCCCGGCGATGCCTGCCGACAGGGCAAACACAATGGCCTTGATGAGGGCGGGGTTGTAGCCGATAAAGCGCAGGCGCTGCTCGTCATCGCGGATTGCGATCATCAATCGTCCAAAACGCGACTTGATCGTCATGCGGCAGAAAATGTACACCAGCCCCAGCACGATGACGGTCGCGATGTACAGGCCGGTCTGCGTGCTGTTATCGCCGATAGTAAAGCCGAAGATGGTTTTCATTTCGGTGATGCCATTGGTGCCGTTGATGGCCTGCTGCTGCCCGACAAGAAGCAGCGCGACAATGGCCGTCAGCGCCTGGGTGACGATGGCAAAGTAGACACCCTGAATGCGGCTGCGAAACAACATGTAGCCCAGCACGCCCGCCAGCACCATGGGCAGCGCCACCGCCAGGAACAGGGCGATGACCGGCGACCGAAATGGCTCCCAGAACCAGGGCAGCTCGAAGACGCCATAAAGCGACATAAAATTCGGCAGACGTTCCCCGGCGGCTTCAAGGTTGAGGTACATCCCGAAGCAGTAAGCGCCCAGGCCAAAAAACAGCCCCTGACCGAGACTGAGCATGCCGGCATAACCCCAGATCATATCCAGCCCGACAGCGACAATCGCATACGTCAGGAACTTGCCCAGCAAATTGAGCTGAAATACGGAAAGAACGGGCGGCAGCACGAACAGCAGAATAAACCCGGTAACGGCAAACGCTATCCAGTGTGTTTTGTTGAACGATTTGGCAGGGTGGTTCATAAGCAAGTCCTCATGACTACAGCGTTTAAGTGCGGCCCCGAACGGCGATCAGACCATTGGGGCGGAACTGGAGGAAGGCGATGATGATGACAAAGACCAGGACCTTGCCCATCGTGGCGGTGGTGTTGTATTCCAGAAATGAGTTGAGAACGCCGATTGTGAATGCGGCCAGAACGGTACCCGGCAGACTGCCGACGCCGCCAAGCACGACAACCATGAAGGCGTCGACAATGTAGCCGGTGCCAAGTTGTGGGCCAATCTGCCCCAGTAGTGTGAGCGCGGAACCCGCAACGCCTGCCAGACCTGCGCCCAGGGCGAACGTCAGACCATCGACGCGCCGCGTCGCGACGCCCAGTGAAGACGCGATCTCACGGTTCTGCATGACGGCGCGGGTGCGGCGTCCATTGGAGGTGCGGTAGAGATAGAGGTAGACGCCGACCAGACAGAGGATGACCAGAACGATAATAAAGATACGTTTATAAGGCAAAAATAAACCGTCGCTGAGCTGGAGCGCCCCGCTGAGCCATTCCGGCGCGGTGACCGGGACGTTGCGGGCATCGTAGCTGCGGGCGATTTGCTGGATGATGAGGCCGACGCCCCACGTCGCCAGTAACGTATCCAGCGGGCGCCCATACAGGTGCCGCACCAGAAAACGTTCCATCAACAGCCCCAGCAGCCCGGCAATAAAGAAGGCGGCGACAATCGACAGCAGGAACATCACGCCCTGCTTGGCGCCATCCGGGCCGAAAACCGGCTCTGCGAAGAATTCTTGAAAAAAATAGGTGACATAGGCCCCGATGAGGATGAACTCGCCATGGGCCATGTTGATGACTTTCATGAGGCCGAACGAAAAGGCCAGCCCCAGCGCTGCCAGCAGCAGAATGGAACCAATGCTCAGGCCGTTAAAGAGGAGGAGTAAAAATTCGTCCACCAATATCTCCTTCGTGCTTCAGGACAGCAGTCGTGTCAGCGCCTGAATGCTGCCAGACGCTGACACGTTGATCAGTTACTTGCGAAATTGTCGGAACCGGTGTGTGATCTAGCAGCCCTCTTCTGGCTTGGGCAGGTTTTCGGCCCATTCGTAGGTGCACAGATACGGGTCTGGTTTGATCGGTTCTTCGGTTTCCCAGATCGTATCGATCAGGCCGTCTTCACGGACCTGGCCGATGCGCACGGTTTTGTAGGTGTGCTGGTTGTCGCCGTCGACAGTGACGAGACCTTCAGGTGCCTGGAAGGTGATGCCGCCAGCGGCTTCTTTCACAGCGTCGACATCAGTGGAGCCGGCTGCGGCAACGGCGGCTGCCCACAGGTACACACCGAAGTAACCGGCTTCCATCGGGTCATTGGTGACACGTTCTTCACCGTAGCGTTCCTTGAAAGCGGCGACAAAGGCTTCGTTTTCCGGTGTTTCGACTGTCTGGTAATAGTTCCAGGCGGTCAGGTGGCCGACAATATTCTCGATGCCGATGCCGAGCACTTCTTCTTCAGCGATACTCACCGACATGGTGGGCAGGCTTTCGGCGCTGAAACCGGCGTCGATGAACTGCTTGAAGAAGGCCACGTTGCTGTCACCGTTCAGCGTGTTGAAGATGACATCCGGTTCGGCCTGGCGAATCTTGGCGAGGATGGTGCTGAACTCGGTGCCCCCCAGCGGCACATATTCTTCACCGGCCATTTCCACCCCGGCAGCGGCGAGCTGTTCTTTGATGATGGTGTTGGACGTACGCGGGAACACATAGTCCGACCCCAGCAGGAAGAACTTGCTGTAGCCTTCTTCCAGAAGATATTCCACGCCCGGAACAATCTGCTGATTGGTGGTCGCGCCGGTGTAGAAGATATTGGGCGACTGCTCCAGCCCTTCGTACTGAACCGGGTAGAACAGCAGGCCGTTCAGTTCTTCAAAGACGGGCAGCATGGCTTTACGACTGGCGCTGGTCCAGCCACCGAAGACGACCGCCACTTCATCTTCGAGGATCAGCTTGCGTGCTTTTTCGGCGAAGGTCGGCCAGTCGCTGGCACCATCTTCAATAATTGGTTCGAGCATGCGGCCCATGACACCGCCGTTGGCATTAATTTCTTCGATGGCCAGAATAGTGGCATCGCGTACCGAGACTTCGCTGATCGACATCGTACCGCTGAGCGAGTGCAGCACACCCACTTTGATGGGTTCTTCCTGCGCAGAAACGAGTGAGACTGATAACAGCGCTGCGAACGCGAGGATCAGAACCCCACTGATCAATCCTTTAGTTTTTCGTGCAACCCCCATAACCAACATATATTTGTTCTCCTCCGTGCTTGAGATGTCAAATAAGACATTCATGATTTTGTCTCGTCAATTACGACAACATAAGGATGATATGAATAATGTTTTATGGAATTGTTTGTCAGACATGGACAAGGATTTGGCCGATGTCCGGTAGGCAGGTGATGGTTTGTGAAACTTATTTAGTGATTTTGTCCAAGGCTGGATGATGGCTTCGCGCAAATTGCACGGTGGGTCCGGTTGTCGTTTTGTGGACAAGGCGCTAAGCTGAGGCCGTGCTGTGCCAATTGAGGAGGAACGATGGAAATTCGGGTGATTAATGCGGCCCAGGTGCGCCATCTGCTGCCGATGGCGGGCTGTATCGACGCGATGGAGGAGGCGCTGAAGGCACTGGCGCGTGGTGAAGCGGAAAACCCGCTGCGGTCAATGGTGTGGCTGCCGGATAAACGCGGCTTGCTGGTGTCGATGCCATCGGTGATGGGCGAGGCGATGGGTATCAAAGTCATCAGCGTGATGCCGGAAAATCACGGGACCGCCTATGACTCGCACATGGGGGCGGTGCTGCTGTTCGAGACCAAGCATGGTCAACCGCTGGCACTCATCGACGCCAGTGAGATTACCGCCATTCGGACAGCTGCGGTCAGTGGTGTGGCGACGCGGCTGTTGGCGCGTGAAGATGCCAGTGATCTGGCGATACTGGGGACGGGCGTGCAGGCGGATTCACATCTGGAAGCGATGCTGGCGGTGCGCAAGGTCCGGCAGGTGCGGGTATGGAGCCGGTCGGCAGTCCACCGCGAAACCTTTGCGGCGCGTGCGGCTGAACGTTACCGCGTGACGGTGACTCCGGTGGTGTCTGCACAGGAAGCGGTGCAGCATGCCGACATCATCTGTACAACTACGTCGTCAAATGAACCAGTGCTGTATGGGGAGTGGCTGTCGGCGGGGGCACATCTGAACGTGGTGGGAGCGTCGGTGCCGACCGCGCGCGAAGTGGACAGTGATGCGATGCGCAAAGCCAGCCTGTTTGTCGACCGGCGCGAATCGACGCTCAACGAAGCGGGTGATTTTCTGATTCCCAAACGTGAGGGGCTGATCGGTGACGATCATATACGGGCGGAGCTGGGCGACATCCTGCTGGGCAACCATGCCGGACGCACCGCACCGGAAGAAATTACCCTGTTCAAATCGCTGGGGCTGGCGGTCGAGGATCTGGCTTCGGCGCAGTACATCTACCAGCAGGCGTTGGAACAGGGCATTGGTACAGCGGTGGATTTTGGGGCAACGCGGACAATCTGATTACAGCTTCAGGCGTTCCAGCGTCCCCGCCAGCACGTTGATCGCGTTCAGATATTCGTCCAGGTCGATGTGTTCTTCCGGCGTATGATCGAGCGCGGAATCGCCGGGGCCATAAGCCACAATCGGGCACTGCCAGATCGGGCCGACGACGTTCATATCCGACGTGCCGGTCTTGTGAACAAAGCGCGGTGTACCGCCCTGCGCCCGAATCGCCCCGCGCATAGCCCGGCTGAGCGCGTTGTCGCGGTCACTGACGAAGGCGACTTCCTGCCCACGTGCGCTGAGAGTGGCGCCATTTTCCGGTTGCAGGGCCGCTTCGACTTCTGCCGGAGTGACCGTTGGCGGCAGGCGAAACCCGGCGGTCAGCGATGCCTCGCCATAGGCGCCGTTTTCGCGGGTGTTGATGGCCTGAAGGGTGGCATCAAGCCGGGCGAACACCGCTTCGGTTCCATTGTTGATGTTGTTGACGTAATCGCACACGCGCCGCCAGTACGCGACGGCATGTTCGGCGGGGCTGGTCGCTTGCCCGGCACTGTGCGCCAGCGCACCACGCCATGTCCAGTCGAGCAGCAGACGGCCCTTATAGCCCAGTGTGATGCGGTCCCAGTTGGATGGCTCCCCGATGATGCAGGCGGCTGGCTGATAGCGGGTGGCGGCGTAACGTGCGCCCTTGCTGGTGGGGGCTTCTTCTTCGACAGCGCCAATGACGATCAGGCGAATATTATCCGGCAGGGCAGCGCGTGCCGCGGCGGCGGCGAAGGTACACAGCGGTCCTTTGGCATCGACCGTGCCGCGCCCGTAGAGCAAACGGCCATCCCGCTGGACTGGCAGGTCACCGGGGAAGGTGTCGATATGCCCCAGCAGCACGACGTCATGTTCACCCTGACCGATGATGCCCACCGCGCTGCCGGATTTGTCGATGAATGCCTGATCGTAGCCATGATCGTGCATCCAGTCCACCAGATGCTGAACGGCAGTCGCCTCGTTATAAGAGGGGCTGTAGGCCGTGACCAGATCTTCCAGCAGGGTTTCGGCGGCGGCATCGGTGACTGGCGCGGTCACTCTATTCATCCAGGGACTCCCGTACAGCAGTGATGACCTGTTCCAGTTCCGCTTTGGTGATGACCAGCGGCGGCAGCAGACGCAGCACGTTGAACCCGGCAGGCAGCGCCAGCACACCCCGATCCTGCAAGCTCTTGAGCACCGGCGTGACTCGTCCGCGCAGCTCAATGCCGACCATCAGGCCGAGGCCGCGCACCTCGCGAATTTGCGGGTGATCCAGCGCGCGCAGTTCATCCAGCAGCCATTGGCCCAGCTCCGCGCTGCGTTCCGGCAGATGTTCATTGCACAATGCGCTGATGGTTGCCATGGCGGACGCGCAGGCCAGCGGATTACCGCCGAAGGTGCTGCCGTGTGTGCCCTGTGGCAGTGTCCCCAGCGAGTCGCGCCAGCAGACCGCACCCATCGGTACGCCACCGGCCAGCCCTTTGCCGAGTGTGATCACATCCGGTACGATGCCCGCATGTTCAAACGCGAACCAGCGCCCGGTGCGGCCCAGCCCGGTTTGAATTTCGTCGATCACCAGCAGCGCGCCCCGTTCGTCACACAGACGGCGCAGCCCGCGCAGATAGTCCATATCCGCGATATAGACCCCGCCTTCGCCCTGCACGACTTCCACGACGACGGCAGCGGTTTCGTCGGTGATGGCTTCGGCAGCCGCGTCGAGGTCGTTATAGGCGACATGCGACACGGCGCGCGAGGTCCAGTTTTCAAACGGCTCACGATATTTCGGATTCCAGGTCATCGCCAGCGCGCCCATCGTGCGTCCATGAAATGCGCGTTTGGTGGCGACTATCTGCGAGCGCCCGGTCAGCAGGGTGGCGACTTTGAGCGCGCCTTCGTTGGCTTCGGCCCCGCTGTTGCACAGGAAAAAGCGGTTCAGTTCTACCGGCAGCACGCTCGACAGCAGCATATACAGGCCAGCCCGGTGCCCGTTGTAAAAAATCTCCGGGCAGGTGACGAATGTCTCGGCCTGTTCGGCAATGGCGGCGGCGACATCCGGATGGCAGTGCCCCAGCAGGGCGACCCCCTGGCCGCTGGTCGCGTCGATGTAACTCTGGCCAGTGTCGTCCCACACGGTGCTGCCCTGACCGCGGACAAGGGTCAGCGGGCGTTTGAAGTAAGCGCCGGAAGTGTGGGCGTCTTCGATTTCGGAAATTGGTGCGCGTGTCATGACGTCTGTCATCGTATAAATACCGTTCCCTGACCGGCCAGCGCCTGCTGCACCGGCTGGCTAACCCGACCGTCGCTGATGATGACGCGTTGAACGCCGCCATCAAGGGCTTCCTGCGCACCGAGGACTTTGCGTTTCATGCGCCCCTGTGCCCATTCCAATGCCGACTCCATCTGATGCGCGTTGACCTGCTGCACAAAGCTGCTTTCGTCCGGGAAGCTGCGATACAGGCCGCGTACATTGCTGAGAATGACGAGTTCGCTGGCGTGCAGCGACCCGGCAACGGCGGCAGCGGCACGGTCGCCATCAATATTGAGCAGACCTTCCTCGCTGATTGCCATTGGCGGCAGCACCGGCACAAACCCGGCCTGGAGCAACTGCTGCAAACGGGCGCCATCCACGCCGGTAATTGAACCGCTGTAATCATCGCGCACGACACGCACACGCCCGGCTACCAGCGCGCGGATGGCGGACTTGCGCTCGCCACGAATGAGGGTGTCTTCGCCGACAAGACCAATGGCGTTGATGCCGCGTGCCCGCAGGCGTTCGACCACCTGCTGGTTGGCGATTTCCGACGCCTGCACGAAAATATCGCGTGTGATGGGGTCGGTGTAGCGCGATGTGTGGCCAGATGGAGAGGTAAGTGTTTGCACCGGATGCCCGGCGTCTTCGCACATGCGGTTGGCCAGCGCGCTGACACCATGCAGCACGATCATGGGCCGGTTGTTTGCCATATCGGCCAGGTCATGACAGCTTGCGTCGAGGTCCAGCCCTTCGCCACCACCGAGTTTGACTACCAGAACATTGTCGATTGCCGTCGAAATCATTTTAGTCCCCTCGTTACGGATAGATGCCGGGGAAGCGCAGCCCCGCACATTCGTCAAAGTTGAGCATCAGGTTCATGCACTGAACGGCGGAGCCAGCCGCGCCTTTGCCCAGGTTATCCAGCGCGGCGATGACCACCAGATGATCGCCGGTTTCGTCCATCTCAAAGCCGATGTCGCAGAAATTGGTCCCGGCGACAATGCGTGGTTCCGGGAAGCGGTGCAGGCCGGTTTTGCTGCGCACCAGCCGGATAAACGGCTCGTCGTTGTAAGCAGAACGATATAGTTTCCAAATTTCTTTTTCTTCGTGTGGCTCATTCAGATAGCAATGCGCCAGCAGGTGAATGCCACGAACCATCTCGATGGCGGTTACGGCAAAATGCAGCGGAACGTTGGCCCCCATCATCATCTTCACTTCGGCCATGTGGCGATGCCCGGTTGGGCTGTAGGTGCGGACGGCCCCGCTGCGGATCGGATGATGCGACCCGGCGTTGGGTTGATTGCCCCCCTCGGATGAGCCGACTTTGATCTCGACTGCGCCGCGTTGCAGCCAGCCCGCCTGTACCAGCGGCCACAGGGCCAGGTTGACGGTTGTCGCGTTGCAGCCAACGCCGCTGGCGTAGTGGGCGCCGCGCAGCGCCTCGCGGTTGCGCTCTGGCAGGCCGTAGACAAAACGATCCAGCCAGTCTGGCGCGGGATGATCTTCGCCATACCAGCGCCGGTACGCGTCTAGGTCTTTCAGCCGGAAATCGGCGGACAGGTCAATGATGGTCGGGGCCAGGGCGGCATACTGCTCGATAGCTTTGGCGGCTGTGCCGTGTGGCAGCGCCAGAAACAGCACATCGCAGGGCTGCAAGGCGTCCGGGTGAATGAACTGCAACTGGGTGACCCCGCGCAGGTTCGGGTGCACGGTGTACACATAGCGCCCGGTTTCGCTGCGGCTGGTGATCTGTGTCACCTCGACGTCCGGGTGAAGCAGCAGCAAACGCAGCAGTTCGCCGCCGGTATAGCCGCTGCCACCCACGATTCCGACTGTTGTCACGCGGTTACCCTCACCTGGCTCAACGCATAGGCCACGACTTCAGCAGGGATATTGATCCCCGTTGGTGCGCTGCTGTTGCGGAATTCCATCGTGTGGTTGACTTCGTTGACCAGCAGTTGGCCGTCAGCGTCTTCCAGCAGATCAATCGCCAGCACACCGCCGCCGACTGCTTTGGCTGCGGCTGTGCACAGGGCGTCAATCTCTGGCGTCACCGGGCAGTTGCTGGCCTGACCACCGCGTGCCGTATTGGTGATCCAGTGCGGCGAGGTGCGGTAGATGGCGCAGACGGTGCGGTCGCCAATCACGAAGGCACGGATATCGCGCCCCGGTTTGTTCACATATTCTTGAATGTAGTAGGTATGGTGGTTGTAATCGCCCAGTGTCTGGCGATGTTCGATGATCGCCTCGGCTGCATCCTGATCGTTGACCCGTGCCAGCAAGCGGCCCCACGACCCGGTGACGGGTTTGAACACTGCCGGATAGCCCAGATTGTCCAGTGCTTGCAGGGTGGTGTCGGGGTCAAAGGCCACGCGGGTTGCGGGTTGTGCGACGCCCGCCTGGGCCAGCGCGACGCTGGTGCGCAGTTTGTCGGCGCAGGTCGCGGCAGTATCGTAGCGGTTGATGGTGTTGATGCCCCAGCTATTGAGGATGGCCAGCGCATACAGACCGCGTGACGTGCTGACGCTGCGTTCCATGATCAGGTCGTAGGCCTGCCAGGGTACACCGCTGGGTGCGAGCTGTTCCGGCCCGGCAGTGATGTTAAAATTCAGATCACGGTCGAGGATGATATCTGGCTCGACGCCGCGCTCCTGAAAGGCGGTGATGAGCAGTTTTTCCTCAGCGCGGATGTGGGTAATCAGGATGCCGATGCGCATGAATTACTCGCCCCAATCCTCTTCAACTTCCGGCGCCAGTTCAAGCTCGACCGGATCAAGGCTGATAATTTCGAGTTCGGCGCCGCAGTCTGCGCAGGCGATCAATTCATTTTCCATTGCATCCGCCGGGATATTCACGTCGGCGTCGCATTCGGGGCAGGTGGCGTTGCTGGTCATGTTCGTTCTTTCCTTATCATTCAGGTTTCGATCAGTAGACAAAAAAATCGCCGCCCAGGTTTGGTCTGGACGGCGGTGGCGCACACAGTCAGGGCGCAGCACAACTATCCAGACCCGGGGGTTGGCTTCTTGACCTGCTTCTTCTTCGTGTCGAAAATTTCGATAGCGATCATCGGGTCAATCTCGTTGTGCCACACAATAAAAAAACCTGCTCGGTTAGTCCGGGCAGGTCTGCTTTCACATCAGGAGAAGCAAAAAACCCGAACTAACTGTCCGGTTCAATCTTCTTTGCCTTCTTGGTGAAAAGTATGTTGTTCATGTGATTTGGTAAAAGTGTCCCAAAATCCAAGATAGCATAATCATAACGGATAATCAGGTGGGTTTCTATATATAATTCGTCTGAATTTATTTGTGCAACCTGTTAGAAGCCAAAGGTGTGCAAAATCTCGTCGACGCGGTTCATATAGCTGCCACCAAAGAGCCGCACGTGCACCAGCAGCGGATACAGATTGTACAGATGGCGGCGTTCCTCAAAGAATCCGGGCTGGATCGGGCGCAGTGTGTGGTAATGATCGAAGAATGCAGAATTGAACGTGCGCCCAAAGGTGCCGAACAGGGTGGTGTAGGCCAGCTCGATCTCGGCGTGGGCGTAATAAATGGCCGGATCAATGAAGCCAGTAATGCGGCCCTGACGCGTGAGGACGTTGGTTGTCCAGATGTCGCCGTGAATCAGCGACGGCTGCTCCGGCTCGAACAACCAGTTATCCAGCCGGGTGCTCAGCTTTTCGATGCGCGCCAGAAAGTCGGCAGGCAGCGGACCATCGGCGTGTGCCAGCCGCGCCATATAGAGCAGCCGATGATCGCGGAAAAAATCAATCCACGAATCGCTGGGCGGATTGGGCTGGTGGAGTGGGCCGATCATCGTGTCGCGCTCCAGCCCGTACTGCGGCTGCGTCAGATTATGCAGGTCAGCCAGTAATTCAGCCGCGTGCTGCTGTTCGGCGTCGCCAAGTTGACTCTGCCCCTCGATGTAGGTCATCAGCAGCAGCGTGTCATCGGCATCATACAATACATCCGGCACGGGCAGCTGGCTGTGTTCACCCAGGTAGCGCAGCATATAGCCTTCGATGCGAAGACTGGCGGCTTCAGAATCGGCAACTTTGGCGACAACCTTGCGCCCATCGGCGAGATCAATCTGGTAGACGTCGCCGATCATGCCGCCGCTGAGCGGTTGAAACTGCGTCCCCCTCAGCCCGGTTCGTTCTTCAATTGTAGCGAGTAGCGATTGCACTTGGTTATCAGGTCACATGCTGGCCGACAAGTTGATGATAATACTGTACCGTATCCTGCATTTCTTCATCAATAGTGTGTGCGGGTGTGATGCCGGATTGCAGTCGGTCATGCAGGTCCGGCTCGGTGAAGAAACGCCTGAGCTGCTTGTAGAGGTCATCCACGCTGTTTAACTGGAACAGCAGTCCATTGGTTTCGTGCTGCACCATCTCGGCCATGCCGCCCAGCCGGGTTGCGACGACGGGCAGGTGGCTGTGATGTGCTTCCAAAATCACATTGGGGCTGTTTTCGTACCAGCGCGATGGCACCACCAGCAAATCGAAATTTGCCAGAATATCCCATACCTGATTGCCGGTATACACACCATTCCATCGAATAGAGGGGTAGGGCTGGCTTTGCTGCCGAAGATGCTGGCTGTATTCCGGTTCGGCAGATTCCCCGCCCCAAAGATCGAGCGACACCGGATGCCCATCTTTCAGTAAACGAATAACCGCGTTGATGAGCAGGTCGACGCCTTTGTGGTGTTTGATCTGGCCGATGTAGCCCACACGAAGTGAACCTTCCGGGCGTGCGCGCGGCGTTTGCTGAGGCGTTGCCGCCAGGCCCTGTCTGAGATAGTGGTAATGCTCGGTATCAAAGCCGAATTCGTTAAACTTGCTGATCAGGAACCGGGAATTACAGATCACCATATCGGCGGCATTCAAGGCGCTGCTCAACTGCTGCCGCCGCTCTCGCACATCCTCAATCATATGTTCGCCAAACGGCAGGTTTAGCCCGATCTTCCAGAAGCTGTTCGCCAGTGGCGCAGCGATCTGTGCCGGTATGCGATAGCGCCGTTTCATTTCCAGGAGGCAGCGCGCGCACTTCTGGTCGGATTCCGGACCGCTGCACAGTTCGCCAGTCGACTGGATCAGATTCAGGTGGTCGCACAAAAACCAGTATTCCATCGGGCTAACGATGACGGGTATATGCAGGCTGCGGATCGCATTGATAGCCCCGGAACCCAGCAAATAGCCACTGATGATATGAACCAGGTCAAAGGGTTTTGTTATTAGCACGTCCGTCAGGGCTTGCACCACATCCGGGTGATCATAGAGGTTTCTGAATGATCCCCCATCTTTGCCGAGGTCGTAGGAAAGACGATGGACCAGCAGACCGTTTTCGTCAGCGGTTTCCAGTTGCACCGTTTTGGATTTGACGTTTTCGATGGCAAACACCTCAACATCAAAATCATGTTGAATCAGCCAGTGTGCCATGCGTTCTGCCTGCCGTTCTGCGCCGGCAGTATGAGTAGGCGGGAATCCATGGAGAGCAATCAGAATGCGCATCAATGACTATCCTCTCAAGAAGACAGGGCGAAGGCGACTGCCCAGTCGCCCTGCCAAATTCAGCAATTGTGTCCGTTCATCTTGTGCCAGGGTCGGGAGTTTCCAAACGAGCAGCAGATAGAACACACCCCCAATTGCCACGGTCACGAAGATGTTGTAGTCGCGTAGCAAGAAGATGATGACCCCCATCGCTGCCGCTGCTGCCCCAATCCAAAGCAAACGATTGAGTTTGAGGCCGGGCCCTAACTCGCGTCGGAGTACCGCATAAAACAAAGCTGCGCCGAATAGATCCGTAAGAACGGTTGCAAAACAGGCTGCCGCGATGCCGAATTTAGGTACAAGGAAGGCATTAAGTATGATATTCAGAATTCCAACACTCATGTAAATACGTGCTGCATTGCCCTCTTTCCGTATAGACGTGCTGATATTGCCACAGAACGAGTGATACATCACAAACGGTATATCCCATACCAGAATCGCAAACGCAACGGCGGACGGCAGGAAGTCATCCCCGTAGACCATGACAATGCCACGACTCAGGATTGAACCGCCAACCGCAATCGGCAGCCCAATCATGACAATAAACCGCACCGAGGCGTAATACCACTTGCGGACTGTTTCCGGGTTGGTGGTGTGTTCGCGGGCGAGGGTGGGCAATATGGCGTTGTTGAAAGACTGTGAAATGGTAAACAGAGTCAGGGTTAGACGGTAGGCCGCGCCGTACCAGCCGACAACTGCATCGGAAGTGTAGTGACTGAGAAAGATGGTATCGACCTGAAACGCAAAAGACAGCGAAAGCTGGACGGCAGCAAAAGGTAGCCCGGCGCGGATGACGCTCATCCACATCGTCGGGTTGATATTCCAGCGTGGCGGGCCAAGTTTATTGCGACGGATCACGTACCATTGCAGCGCTGTCACGATGGGCATGTTCAGCACGCCTGCGACGATCAGCCAGACAAAATTGAACCCCATCAGCAGAAAAACAGCAGACAGCACCATGAAGATGATCTGCATAATGACGCTCATGATGGAGATGACGTCGAGACGTTCGTTGCCGGTCAGGATGCTCTGGATCGGGGCAAAAAGCGCCATGAAAAAATACGTCATCGTAAACAGGGCAATACCGATCACGATGTCCGTCGAGTAATCGGTCAACAGGATCGCGCCGCCGACCGTGATCACCGACGCGAGCAGGGCCAGTATGAACCGCAGAACGACCGTGTCCCAGAACAGCTCGTTCGCAGCGTTCTTGTCTCTAGCGATTTCACGGGCCAGATACTGGTTGATGCCGAGGTCACCAATGACTGAGAAAAGCCCGGCCCAGGCAAGCACGATTGAATACTGGCCGAAATGTTCTTCGCCCAGGGTTCGAACAACCAGTACGGTAAAAATAAAACTTACGACACGGAGGGCAAGCTGGCCGCCAATGCCGAACAAGGTATTTCGCGCAATGATTTTGCCGACATTGCGCTCAGGCTCAGTGTTGATGTGTTGCGTCTCTGAAGCTTCAGTCATGTATACCTCTTTCAAGCGACACCAGCGTACTCCCTATTCCTAAAGATTTACTTGCAGGTGTGTCAGCCAATCGTAAGGGGCGCTGGCATTTTGCACTGTCTTTTCGGTTCAGGAATCCGGTGTGTGACTAAGAAACTGCTTATCCGCAGGGAATGTCACAAAAAAGCGTTATTTGTCTATATGGAATTGGCGAACAGGGTGCACCGTGCCTTGACACAGACCTTGCATGGCTATTATCATATAACCCCGTAGTTTTGTCTGGTAATCATCTGAGAAGAAGGAGCGTGTCCAGTGGGTCCGCTGCCAAAACGTAAAGTATCGCGCAGCCGGCGTAACCGGCGCCGTGCGCATGACGCACTGACACTCAATCATCTGGTCGTTTGCGAAAGCTGTGGCGAATATCACAAAGCACATCACGTGTGCCCGAACTGTGGCAGCTATCGCGGCGAAACAGTTATTGAGGTTGACGAAGACTAAAGTCTTCAAGAGGCTTGAAATGCGTCAGGAGCCTTACCCACCAGTATGGCTCTTTTTTTCTATTTGCACAGAGGTAACAATTGATGGTTGATTGGTCACAGACGGCGCTGCTTTTCCCCGGTCAGGGATCACAGACAGTGGGTATGGGGCGTGATCTTGTCGAGGCGTATCCCGCTGCACGCGAAGTTTACGAGCAGGCAGACAGCATTCTGGGTTTCAAACTGTCCGGTCTCTGCTTTAATGGCCCCGAAGACGACCTGAACCAAACCATCAATACCCAACCAGCCGTCTTTACGACAGGTATCGCTACGCTGCGGGCCTTGCAGTCTGCACAGCCGGACATGTCGCCCGCGATGGCCGCCGGCCATAGTTTTGGCGAAATCACGGCGCTGGTGGCAGCGGGAGCTCTCTCCTTTGAGGCTGGCTTAAAACTGGCACGCGAACGTGGCCGCGTCATGAAAGAGGCTGGCGAGCGGTCTCCCGGTGCGATGGCTGCGCTGCTTGGCCTGGATGCGGATACGGTGCGCAGTCTGTGCGAACAGGCTTCGAAGCAGACCGGTGGTGTCCTCGTAATGGCCAATGACAATTGCCCCGGCCAGGTTGTCATCTCCGGTGAAGTCGAAACACTGGACGTGGGCATACAACTGGCTACTGAGGCTGGCGCACGCCGGGCAGTCAAGCTGGCCGTCAGCATTGCCGCGCACTCGCCATTGATGGCATCGTCGGCTGATGAATTTCGCCGGATCCTGGACTCTGTGTCGTTCAGCACCCCGCAAATTCCAGTCTATGCCAATCTTACCGCTGTGCCGCTGGACAGTGTCGACGCGATTCGGGAGGAGCTGGGCAATCAGCTCACGGGTTCCGTATTGTGGACGGCGTCGATCCAGAACATGATCGCGGCAGGCACGACCCGGTTTGTCGAGCTGGGTTCGAAGGATGTGTTAACCGGCCTGCTCAAACGTATCGACCGCAGCGTGCAAGGTGTTCCGCTGAACAGCGCCGCTACCTTGCAGGATTTCCTAACAACCTGAAATCAATCGGGCGCGCTATAACAGACTATTCAGCCCTTCAAACAGGCGTTTCACCGTCTGTTCGGTGGTCTGTGGCGGCAGCGCATAGGAAAAACGCACCCAATTCGCCCCCGCGTTCGAGAAGTACATGCCGGGGACAACCACTACCCCGTGATTCTCACCGAGGTATTTGAGCAATTCCTCGGAGTTGCGCAGATTTCCTGCTTCCAGATAACGTGTGCAATCGATAAATGCATAGTAACCGTCGCCCATGATGAACGGGACATTCGCCTGACTGAGCGCCGTTCGCAGGACTTTGCGGCTCTGGGAGGTTGGTTCAATGATGCTGGCTGCGGCTTTTTCGAACCCCATCTGGTAGGCGGTGATGGCGACGGCCTGGGCAAAGAAACTGGGTACAACCCCATGTGAAGCCTGGCTGGTGATGTGTTTGACGACGGGTTTCCCCGCAAGCAGATGAGCGCTGCGAATGTTCGATGCGCCCAGGCTTTTGGTAAGCCCATCGAGAAAGATGAGCCGTTCGCGGTCTTCGGGCGCGAAAGCCTGCAAGACGGCGTTGATGTCGGATGGACCCTGGTCCGTCACCCAATGATACATCCAGTCGAAGATCACATAGGCGGCACCACTTTCGAGCGCGGTGCGAGCCAGCAGAATCTGCTCTGCAACGGGCAGCGTGCGCCCGGTCGGGTTGTCCGGCGACGTAATGAGTAACGCCGCTACCTGACGGTCGTCACGGTGGGCCAGGTCAATGCAGGCGCGGATCGAGTCCGGCGTGTAACGCCAACCCTCAGCCGCATCTCCCGGTGCTAGCAGCACGTTCAGCCCGGCGGAATATGGGCCCCATGTATAGCTGATCCAGGGTACGCGGGAGACAATCAGCACATCCCCGACACGCTGGCTGGCGATAGCGTTGTAGATTTTTTGCAGGCCATCGCGCCCGCCTTGGCAGAATATGATATTTTCCGGCCCCCAACCGGATGCCGCGTCGATTTGCCAGTAGGATTCGGCGGCTGTGCTGCGGAACAGGGGGGTGCCCCAGGGCTTGTTATAACTGGTTCCCTGTTCGATCTGGAGTTTGAGCGCACCTTCCAGAATTTCGGCAGGCACACCGGGCAGGCTGCGGCCACCATCCCCCTGCGATGCGTCGTAGGTGACGGCGTCGGGCCCCATGCGCTGGCGGTAGATATCCAGCGTCTCGTTAATGAGAAACATACGCGAAGGCGGAATGTCCAGCATATGAGCGCGGTAATCGCTCACCGGGATTTGATGCGCCGGAGGGACGGCATAGGCCGGTTCTTGCCCTTGATGCGTAAGTGCTTGTTGCGCTGCCACAGGTTCCACCTCCATAGAAAACAAAAAACACCCCGGGCGGGGTGCTTATACTGCGAATATCAAAACGACAGCCCCCGACCTACGGCGGTGTTGGACGATTGGGGTCAGTAATCATCACCATCTGATACACGGCGAGAATCATCCTAAAAACGAAAGACTGTTGTTGACATCATACCTGCTAAAGCCTAAACACGCAATATCAGGCACAGGCTGGATTATCTTCGCTCCAGCGGTTGGCGCGTGTCGGGCGGCCATTCAGCGCGATGTGCCGGCGGGTGGCGATCCATTCGTCGCGCCAGACATCAAAGTTGTCCTGAACGCTGTCGGGGTTGCGGCGGCTGCGGGCCACAAAGCCGGGAAATTCATCGCGTCCGGTGGGCTGACCGACGGGCTGGTAGCGCAGGTCAAAGCTCCAACGAATCGAATTACTCTTGTTCGCCAGCGATGTGTGTTTGGTCAGCCGGTGCATGAACAGCACACTGCCAGCAGGCATAGGCAGCGGCGTGACGTTTTCCTCGATCATTTTGCTGGGGATACTGAGCAGGCCACCATGTTCGCCAATGGGGCAGTGAGTCGTCAGGCCACGGTCATGGCTGCCGGGCACCACGCACAGACAACCGTTGTCGATGGTCGCGTCGTTCACGGCAATCCACACGGTGAGCATTTCCGTCGCATCCGCCTCGACACGCGCAACGCCCTGATCCTGATGCCAGGTTGTCGTTTTGACCAGATTGCTCTGGTTTGGGTTGGCGATGACGGCGGCTTCGGGGGGTTTGATGCGCACGTGCTGGATAGGATTGACGTAGATTTCTGGCCCGACGAACATTTCGACATAATCCAGAAGTTTCGGGTGGCGCAAAAAATCGAAAACCGTCGGGCTGAGGTGCATGGGTGTCTCTTCGGTGATGGGGCCATGCGGCAGCGTAATATCAAAGTGACGGTAGAATTCTTCGTCGGTTTCACCCAGTAGCACGGCCAAACGCTGGTCGAAGGGCAGATCCGAAAATGCCGATGGTATTTTGCCTGCGGCGTACCAGTCATTGGCCATCGAATCGAGCAGGTCGGTGTAGTCGTTTACAAGTGGCTGGAGATCTTCCGGGTCGAATAAACGTTCAACGACCACATATCCCTGTCGGTTAAATTCTTCCAAGAGTTGGTTTTTGTTCAGCATAAGTTTCTTCTCTCCCATCAATGGTTGTTCATTATGCTACAGCGGATTCGATGAAGCGCCAACGTCCATTTGTTTTACCGATGAAAGGGTGCTACATTGGACTTAAACTTCGCTCATATGTTCGCAGGAGGCACACAATGCAGGAACGACCACCCGCACTGGATGGGGACAAGGTGCGTGAATTTGTGATCGCGGGGCATGGTAATCTGGACCGTGTCAAGGAAATGCTGGCAGAAGAACCGGGGCTGATTAACGCGGCTTGGGACTGGGGCGGTGGCGATTTCGAAACGGCACTGGGTGGGGCGGCGCATACCGGCAGCGCGGACATTGCCCGCTACTTGCTGGCGAATGGCGCTCATATGACGATCTACGCCGCGGCGATGCTGGGCGAACTGGCATTGGTCAAGGCGATTCTGGCGGTTCAGCCGGATGCCCATCATAACCCCGGTGCGCATGGCATCCCCTTGATGGTTCATGCGCGGCAGGGCGGCGAGGCGGCAGCGGATGTGATTGCTTTGCTGGAGTCGCTTGGTTAGGCCAGCCGGTTGATGCCATCGAAGGCGGCGGTCTTATAGGCTTCCGCCAGGGTTGGGTAGTTAAACACGGTGTTGATGAAATACTCAATTTTGCCTTTGAGCGCCATCACCGCCTGCCCGATGTGAATCAATTCGCTCGCGCCTTCGCCGATAATATGCACCCCCAGAATCTCATGGGACTCTGTGTGAAATAAAATCTTGAGCAGGCCGGTGTTGTCGCCGATGATCTGACCGCGCGCAATTTCGCGGTAATGGGCCTTGCCCACTTCATAAGGGATATTGTCGCGCGTGAGTTCTTCCTCGCTGCGCCCCACCGTCGAGATTTCCGGGATCGCGTAAATGCCGTAGGGGAACAACTCCGGCACGCTGTTGGTCGGCACATTAAACGCGTGGCAGGCGGCCAACCGGCCCTGTTCCATCGACGTTGACGCCAGGCTGGGAAATCCGATGATGTCACCAACGGCGTAAATGTGGGGGATCGGCGTTTGATAGTTGCCGTTCACAGTCAACCGGCCCCGGCCATCGGATTTGATCTCGGTCGCTTCAAGGTTCAGTTTGGCGGTGGCCCCGGTACGTCCGATGCTGTACAGCGCTTTTTCGGCAACGATCTGTTTGCCGCTGGCAAGCTGGATGCGCACGCGCGGGCTGCCTTCCTGGTCGATAGTTTCGACTTTGCTGACTTCCTCGCCCAACCGCAGAATCAGGCGGTGTGACCGCAGGTGATAAACCAGACTGTCAATAATCTCGGAATCGACAAATGACAGCAGGCGATTACGTTTGTCGATAAGGGTGACGCGAACACCGAGTGCGGCAAAGATGCTGGCATATTCCACGCCGATGACGCCGCCGCCGATGATGGCCATTGTTTTGGGGATGCGGTCCAGCTTGAGGATTTCGTCGCTGGTGAAAATGCTCTGGCCGTCAAATTCTATGTTGGGGGCGCGGGTGGCGGTGGTGCCGGTCGCAATGACGATGTGCCCAGCTTGCACAGTCTGGCTACCGGTGCCATCGACGTTTTCGAGGTGGAGGGTATGCGGGTCGATGAACGAGGCTTCTGCGGCCAGCATGTCCACCCCGTTGCGGATCAGCTGGTGGCGGGTGATGTCGATTTCGGTGCGGATAACATGGTCGGCACGGAACAGCAGGTCGGTCATTTCGATACGCTGCTTGACGCTGTACGCCATGCCGTAGATGCCGCGTTCTCGATAGCCGGAGAGGTAGAGGACGGCTTCGCGCAGGGTCTTGCTGGGGATGGTGCCCAGATTGACAGATACACCGCCTACCACCGCCCGCCGTTCGGCAATGGCGACGCGCTTGTTGAGTTTGGCTGCCTGGATAGCGGCGCGCTGGCCTGCGGGGCCGGAACCGATGACGAACAGATCGTAGTCGTAGTCGCTCATGCCTGTCCTCCGCATTGGCTATTTTACGCGACTATAACAGGTGCCGGATAGATTGGCTAGTGATTGCGCAGCGCCGGGATGACCTGTTGGCCCAGGATTCGGATGCCTGTTTCCGGCTGGATGCCGTGCGGTGTGCCAAATTCGATGCGGCTGGCGCCAGCGGCAAACAGTGCCTCGGACTGGCGGATGATGTCGGCTGCGTTGCCGGACATGGCAAAACGCTCCATCAGGTCATCGGAGATGAGTCTGGCGGCCCCTGCTTCGTCATGCGCATTCACCCGCTGCTGCACGCGCTGGATCAGTTCCGGGTCAATCTGGAGCGTCGGGTCGAGGCTGGCGACGACGGGCAGATAGAGCGACACGGCGCGGCGGGCCATCTCGCGGGCTTGCTGGCGGTCTTCGTCGATGACGGTGACGGCCCCGGTCACGACGCCGACGGTGCCCGGTTGTCGTCCGGCCTTTTGTTCCCCGACGGCAATGTAGCGTTGGATAACCGGCACGATATCCGGGTTGGCGGTGCCGCCGATTTTGACCTCATCCGCCAGTTCACCAGCCAGCGCACACAACCGGCGGCCCCACGTGCCGATCAGCACCGGGATGGGTTTGGCTGGCAGGGGGTAGGGCGCCCGAACATGAGGGGCGATCTGGTAAAGCTGGCCATCATAGCCGCCGGTTGCGCCTGACAGCAGATGATGAACAATTTCAATGGACTCGCGGATGGCCTGAATGGGGCGGTCGCTTTCGTGGATGCCATGATCGTTTAGCCATGCCCCGCGCGCGATGCCGAGATAAACGCCACCGGATGCCATCTGGGCCAGCAGAGCAGTTTCGGCGGCCATGTCAATGGGAGCGATGCGAGCCGGGGAGACAGCTGCCGGGCCGAGCCGTGCGCGCCGGATGTGCGGGGCCATCAGCAGCAGCGGGCCATAGCTGGGATGAAACGGCGCATCACAGTAGACGCTGACCGCATCGAAGTCATATTGATCGACGAGTTGCGCCAGCGCGACATACTGTGCCGGGGATTTGTCGGTTTGAAAGGCGATGCTGATCTGGCGTGAAGTCATGTCAAGTCGTCGCTGTCCATTGTGCGTTTGCCGATGCGTTCAATCGTCATAATCAGACGTTCTTCCGGGTCCGGGCAGGCGATGAGCGAGTCGCGCTCCATCCAGTCATTTTCGGATAACTGGCGTTGTTTAGCAGCCAGCAGGGGCAGCACGGCACTGAGCGCGTATACACAGAAATGCTGGCCCGGTGGAATGCGCAGCTTGGCGCTCTCGGTTAGTTCAAAATAATCGCCGACCTGCATCCCACATACGGAACGCCCTTCGATGGCGGTGACAGTGACGCGCAGATCGTAGAGTTCAAAAGCTCGGCTCATGTGATGCTCCGAAAGTGGGGCAATACATCCCGCCCGATGACACGCAGCGCTTCCAGCGGGTCCGGGCCGAGCGGTGGGCCAAAGCTCAGATGACGCGCCCCCATTGCCACCAGACCTTCCAGACGGGTGATGAGGTCGGCGCTGGTGCCCGCCACGCCAATTTTGAGCATATCATCCGTGACGAGCGCTTTGGCCTTCGCCATGTCGTTTTCGACCATGACCGCCTGTTCAATGGCGATAAAGTCCGCATGAGTCAGCCCAAGCTGGTTGAGAATGGTTTCGCTCATGGCATGGCCGTAATAAGCGACTTTTTCGCGCAGCACATCCTCAGCGGCGGCGCGGTCATCCGAAACCGAGCACCAGATACACGCGGCTATGTCGAGGTCATCCATGCTGCGCCCGGCGGCCTGTGCGCCCGCGGCGATATGCGGGGCCACATTCTGATAATGTTCCGGTGGGAACAACAGCGGCAGACCACCATCCGCGATCTCGCCGATGGTATGCAACATGCGCGGACTCATGGCACCGACATAAACCGGGATGCGTCGTCGGGGTTCGAAGCGCAGGTAGGCTTCATCCGTCCAGTTCAGAAAACGACCGTCGATGGCGGCACGTTCACCGTTCAGCAGCTTGTTGAAGGCTTCGACGGTTTCGATAACGGCGGTACGCGGCTTGTTTTGCTCGATGCCGACCCATTGCAGAAAGTCGCCAGAGCCGGATGACAGACCGAGGTTAAAGCGCCCACCGGACAGTTCATCGAGTGTAGCGGCTTCCATTGCCATCTGCGCCGGGTTGAGCGTATATGGATTCAGGATGCAGGTGCCGATTTCGATGCGTTCTGTGGCCTGTGCCACTGCCGCCAGAATCACGACGGCACTGCGCAGGAACAGATCATCGCTGACCCAGAATTGATCGAACCCGGCCTGTTCCGCCGCCTGAGCCAGCGCGATGTATTCAGCCACCGGGCGATCATTGTTGAAGCGCAGGCTGAACTTCAACGCGGGACTCCGATAATGGCCTCGGCTTCAATCTCGACCAGGTAATCCGGACCGACCAGTTGCAGGCCGCCGATGAGCGTGTTCACCGGGCGGATGCTGCCAAACACTTCGCCATGCGCACGGGCCGCCCCTTCCCACATCGTAATATCGGTTACGTAGATGCGGGTGCGCACCACATCGCTGAGGATTGCCCCGGCTTCCTTGAGGGCGCGCTCGATCTTCTGGAAGACATAAATGCTTTGTTCGTACGTGTCTTTGCCGACGACGTCACCGTTTTCATCCGTCGCGGTGGTTCCGGCGACATGCACGACATTGCCAACACGCACCGCCCGCGAGTAACCGGCCATACTTTCCCACTTTGTGCCGGACGAGATGTTCATCCGATCTGCCATGTTTTTGCCTCGTTCTGGTGGTGGACAGGTAGGTTACAGAGCGCAGCATCTATTAGAGGGAGAAATCCCGCTGCGCCCTTTCTATTTGCAGTTAGTCAATCACAATCAGCGACTGGAAACCGTTGGTCAGTTTTTCGCCACCGCCGGGCCGGGCCACGACCACATCTTCCACGCGCGATGAGAAGCTATTGAACTGCATGATGCTCGGCTCGATGGTGAACAACATGCCCTCGCGCAGCGGTGTTTCATCGCCTTTGGTGAGGAAGGGAGGTTCGTGCACGTCCATGCCGATACCGTGCCCCAGGCGATGGCGGAAGGCCTCACCGTAACCGGCGTCTTCGATGACCTGACGGGCGGCAGCATCCGCTTGGGTGGTCGTGTTTTCACCGGCTTTGAGCGCAGCGATGCCAGCGGCCTGCGACGCCATCACCAGATCATAGACCCGCTGGAATTCTTCGTCCGGCTGGCCGAAGCTGACGGTACGGCCAAAGTCGTAGCAGAAGCCATCATGAATCGAGCCGAAGTCAAACAGGATCGAAACCGGTGGCTTCAGCACCCGCAGTGATTTGCCTTCGCGGTGGCCGAAGATCAGCTCATGATTGGGGCCAGAATTATACAGCGATGTGGTGAAGGACTCGCCGAGTGAGCCATGCCGCCGCAGCTGGTGGTTGACCTCGCTGATAATGTCGAGTTCGGTCATGCCGTGCTTAAGGTTTTTGACGACATCAGCAAAGGCCGCTTCGGTGATGTCGCCCGCTTTGCGCATGACGGCGATTTCTTCTTCGCTCTTGATGACGCGCTGGCGACGCAGGATAGTGGTGCCGGAAACAAAGACCACCCCCGGCAGCAGCGCTTGCAGGGCGATCAACGTTTCGCCGTGCGTGCGGTCACCGACGGCGACGCGGGGTTGGGCCGGCAGGTCGAACTTGGTCAGGATTTCGCGGACGAGCGCAGCGGGTTCGTCCCAGTCACCAAGCACGCGCGTCTCGACGCCTTTCAGGTCGCTCAGGCCGCCGAACTCGGCAGTCATGCGCGGCAGAGTCAGGATGGCGTCTTTGCCGGGGGCCAGCCACACCCCTTCCAGCCACGCGCCGGGGTGCATGGTCCAGCCAAAATTGGGGATCTCGCGCGGTACGCCGGTCAGATATTGCAGGTCTGCGGACATGGGAAAGAAGGCCATGTCGGCGCTATCGTCAAAATTTTGCTGGAAAATCTGTAATCTTTCGCTGTAGTTCATTGCCGCTTCAATCCGGGTACAATTAGTCGAGTGAGGAGACTATAGCATAGCCTTATCGACTTGTCAGTAATCCAGCCGCTTCGGATTTTCTTGACGGGCATGGTGATGGTTAATATAATCCCCCGACATAGCGTGACTGTAATTTCAGTAATTTTGCAGGAAGCAGGAAAGAGGACAGGAGATGTATATGCAAAAACGTTTGCTGCCATTTTTGGCTGCCGTGCTGGTGCTGCTGCTCATTGGCGGCGGGCTGGCAGCGCAGGATGAAAAGGTTCTGGTGATCGGCCATGCCGAACAGACCGACTCTTACGACCCGGCACATGGTTACACGCCAACCACTGGCATGGTCCATCGTGCGACCTACGACACACTGGTCACATTCCCCGACGGCGACGCGAGCGAGATTCTGCCGTCACTGGCAACCGACTGGACCGTTTCTGAAGACGGGACCGTCTACACCTTTACCCTGGGCGACGAAGCCGTCTTTACCAATGGCGACCCGGTCACTGCGGAAGATGTCGTGTTCTCGGTCAACCGCTTGCAGAATGTCCAGAGCAACCCCGGTTTCCTGGCTGGTGAAGACCGCATCGTCGGCGTGGAAGCGATTGACGAGAAAACCGTCGCCTTCACTCTGCCGGATGTACGCCCGTCGTTCCTGACCGAGCTGACCAATACGGCTTTCTCGATCACCAATGCCGACGTGGTGCAGGCCAACGGCGGTACAGACGCCGATGATGCTGCCTCGACCGACACGGCCCGCGATTACCTGGACCAGACGTCTGAAGGTACCGGCCCGTACATTCTGGAAAGCTGGGCACCACAGGACGAAACCGTTCTGGTGCGTAACCCGGATTACTGGGGTGAGGCCCCGTACTTTGATCGCGTGATTATCGTGAATATCCCCGAAGCCGCCACGCAGAAAGCCGCGCTGGAATCGGGCCAGATCGATATTGCGCTGGACCTGACACCCGATCAGATCGCCGAAATGGAAGGCAATGCCGATCTGGGCATCTTCAGCGGCCCCGGCCAGTGGACTCACTTCCTGCTGATGAACGCCGACCCCGAAATTGGCGGGCCGGTTTCTGACCCGACGGTGCAGCTTGCGATCCGGTATGCGCTGGACTATGAAGGCTATCGTGAACTGTGGGCAGGCAGTGTGACCCCAGGCACGAACATGGCCTACATTCTGGCGGGCGCCTTCCAGCAGGATCAGGCTTTCACCCGTGACCTGGACATGGCACGGCAGCTGCTGGCTGATGCCGGATACCCGGATGGGTTCGACATCACCCTGGAATACCCGGATTACACCGCTTTCGGTGTGAACATGAACACCAATGCCCAGAAAATTCAGGCGGATCTGGCCGAAGCGGGCATCAATGTCACGCTTGCCCCCGGCGAACTGCAAGTCGCGCTGGAAGCATACCGCACTGGCCAGGAAGGTTTCGGCTACTGGTTCTGGGGTCCGGATATTCTCGACCCGGTTGACGTGCTGTCGTTCGTGCCCGGTGGCAAGGTCGCTGCCGAGCGCGCCAACTGGACAGCCGACATGGTTGACCCGTCGGTGATTGAACTCATTGAACAGGCGAAGGTTGCCACCGATGCCGAAGAACGGCTGGATCTGTTCAATCAGGTTCAGGATTTCTTGCAGCAGAGTGGCGCGTTTGCACCGTTCAATGTCCCGGCGACCCAGCGGGCCTATCGCGCGGATATCGAAGGCTATGTCTGGCACCCGTCCTGGGAACTGGATGTGGCCCTGCTGAGCCGCGCTGAGTAATTTTTGACGTATGAAGGCGGTGAGGTCCGATTGATGGCTTCACCGCCTTTTATCTGGTTGATGCGATGTCCCTTCAGATTTACATTATCCGACGTTTTTTGTTTGTGATTCCGCTGCTGCTGGGAATCACAGTCGTTTCATTCCTCATCGCCAATGCCATTCCCGCCGACCCGATCAACGCGAACCTGCCGCAAAATGCCTTGAATGATGAAAATCTGGTGCGGGCCTTTCGGGAAAAATGGGGTCTGGACAAGCCGCTGATCGAACAGTACTTCACGTATCTGGGCAATCTGCTGCGCGGTGATCTGGGGGTGTCGATCAAGACACGCCAGCCCATTGTCGAGGATATTCAGCAGTTTTTACCGGCGACGATTGAACTGGCGACGGTGTCGATTGTGCTGGGGCTGGCTATGGGCATTGGGGTAGGTGTTATTTCCGCTGTCTGGAAGAACTCGATAGCGGATTATGTCGCCCGGACCTTTGTCGTCATTGGCGTCAGTTTTCCGGTTTTTGTGCTGGCGCTCATCGGCCTCACGGTGTTACATGTGCAGCTTGGGCTGGTGGCGGGGCCGGGCCGGCTGGATTTCATCGTGCGTGACCCGCCGCACGTGACCGGGCTATTCACCGTCGATAGTGCGCTGGCCGGGCAGTGGGACAAGTTTGGCAATGCTGTATCGCATCTGGTGCTGCCGAGCCTGATCCTGGGCAGTTACGTGGCCGGGATTATCGCCCGCATCACCCGTTCGTCATTGCTGGAAGTGCTGGGTATGGATTATATCCGCACCGCCCGGTCAAAAGGGGTGCGGGAACGGTGGGTGATCGTGCGTCATGCTCTGTCGAACGCCATGATTCCGGTCGTCACCGTCATTGGCATTTCCTACGGTAACCTGCTGGTGGGTTCCGTGCTGATCGAGTCGATCTTCGCCTGGCCGGGCATCGGACGGTATGCCTTTCGTGCGTCTACATCGCAGGATTTCCCGGCGATTATGGGCGTCAGCTTTCTGATTGCGTTTATCTACGTGGTGGTAAATTTCATTGTCGATATCCTCTACTACTTCCTCGATCCGCGAATCCGCGTGGCGTGAGCAGCTTGCGGCCATCCGCTACCAGCTGGTTCGCTCGCCGCTGGTCGTCATTGGCCTGTTGATTGTGCTTGGGTGGGTGCTGGTGGCGCTGTTTGCGCCTGCGCTGGCCACCCACGACCCGTTCGCACAGAATGTTTCGGACCGCCTGCTGCCGCCCGGTAATGGGGAATACGTCTGGGGCACCGATGAACTGGGGCGCGATATTTTCAGCCGTGTGTTGTACGGCGCGTCAATTACGATTCCGGCGGGTCTGGCGGTGATTCTTATCGGCAGCGGCATTGGCATTATGATCGGTGCGGTGGCCGGGTATCTGGGCGGCATGTGGGACGAAGTCCTGATGCGCTTCACAGAACTGTTCATGGCTTTCCCGACCATTATTCTGGCGATGGCCGTGACGGCGGCGCTGGGGCCGGATATCCGCAATGCGATTTTTGCGCTGGTAATTGTGTGGTGGCCCAGCTATGCCCGACTGCTGCGCGGCATCGTGCTGGAAATCAAGAACAATGAGTATGTCGAAGCATCGCGCAGCGTGGGGGCGAATGGGCCCTATATTCTGATGCGGACGATTTTGCCCAATGCGGTTGCCCCGGCGGTCATTCTGATGACGCTGGACATTGGCAACGCCATTCTGACCTTTGCCGGGTTGAGTTTTCTGGGCCTGGGGCCGGAACCAACCTCGCCAGAGTGGGGGCGGATGGTCGCCATTGGTATTGATTATTTTGACCAGTGGTGGATGTGGCTGTTTCCGGGTTTGGCAATTGCCAGCCTCGTGATGGCCTTTAATTTTATTGGTGATGGTGTGCGCGATATTTTTGACCCGCGCTTGCGATAGAGTTTGCCGATCATGAACGATGTACAGCCTGCTGCCATTGGGGTCGATATTGGCGGCACAAAAATTGCGGCGGGTATTGTCACCCAGGCTGGTGACGTACTGCTGCCGCGGTCGATTCCAACACCGGTTATGGAAGGCCCCGAAGCGGTGCTGGACGCCATTATCGGTCAGGTGGCGGCGCTGCTGCGTGATGTGCCGGACCAGCCGGTGCAGGCGGTCGGCATTGGCACCGCAGGCATGGTCGATGCGGATACTGGCGTCATCATGCACGCCAATCAGCATTTGCCGGGCTGGGCGGGTATGCGGCTGGGCGAGCGTGTTCAGTCGGCCACCGGGCTGTCGACCTACGTCGATAACGACGTGAATGTACTGGCTGTCGGCGAAGGGCGCTTTGGCAGCGGGCAGGGCTTTCGGGAAGTGCTGTATGCGGCGGTCGGAACCGGCATCGGCGGCGCGATTGTCCGCAATGGCGACATCTGGCGCGGCACCCACTTTGGCGCTGGCGAGATCGGCTATCTGGTGTCCGGGTGGGATGAGCAGGGCAGGCCGATCAATGTCGAAGATCAGGCAGGCGGTATCGCCATGCAGAAACGTTATCAGATGCTGGCAAAACGCGCGGAACCCGTGAGCCTGCGGCAGGTCGCGGAACAGGCCCGAGCAGGTGATGAACTGGCGGCGCGGGTGATCCGCGAAGGGGCGGCCCTCCTTGGCTATGTACTGGGTTCGCTGATCGTGGTGCTGGACCCTGAAATTGTGATTATCGGCGGCGGCGTGCCTACGATCGGTGATTTGTGGTGGCAGCCGTTTGAACAGGCGTTGCGTCGTGATGGCGCAATCCCAACGTTACAGTCTGTGCAACTGGCCCCCGCCCGGTTGAGCACGCACGCGGGTCTGGTTGGCGCGGCGGCGCTGGCCCTGAACGCTGTGGACGCCTAAATTAGACCAATGCGAAACAGAAGGACAGAGTACCAGAGACTCTGTCCTTTTTGTTGCCACACACTGCCTACTCGACGGTGACGCTTTTGGCGAGGTTGCGCGGCTGGTCGACATCAGCGCCGCGTTTGACCGCGATATGATAGGCCAGCATTTGCAGCGGGATGACAGCCACCACCGGGCTGAGCAAGGGTGGTGTTTCCGGTACATACAGCACATGGTCGGCTTTGCTGGCGATTAGACGATCGCCTTCAGTTGCCAGTGCGATGACGATGCCCCCACGCGCCTTGGCCTGCTCGATCTGGCTGATCATCTTATCGTACAGGTCATCCTTCAGCGCGATGGCCAGCACCGGCATGTTTTCGTCAATCAGCGCAATCGGGCCGTGTTTCATCTCGCCTGCGGGGTAGCCCTCGGCGTGTATGTAGCTGATCTCCTTGAGTTTAAGCGCCCCTTCAAGCGCGATGGGGTAGTTGATGCCGCGACCGAGGAACAGAAAATCGCGGTACTGGTGCAGCTCTGAAGTCAGCTCTGCAACCATGTCGTCACATTCCAGCGTGCGGCTGACGAGGTCAGGCAGGTGAGCCAGATCGAGCGCGTACTGCTGCTGCGTCTCGATGGGAAGGGTGCCACGTAGTTGAGCCAGATACAGGGCCAGCAGATACTGGTCGACAATGCTGGAGGTAAAGGCTTTGGTCGAGGCGACGCCAATCTCCGGCCCGGCGTTCATGGTGATATAGCCATCGGCGACGCGCATCGCCTGGCTGCCAACCGCGTTGACGATGCTCCACAGGACGGCCTCCTTGTCACGGGCTTCTTCCATCGCCGCCAGCGTATCCACCGTCTCGCCGCTCTGGGTGATTGCGAGTACGGCACTGCTGGAATCAATGATCGGGTCGCGGTAGCGATACTCGCTGCCATAATCAACTTCGACATGCAGCTTGGCCATGTGCTCAATGTAGAATTTGCCGACAAGCCCGCTGTAGTAGCTGGTGCCACAGGCGACCGTGACCAGCCGGTTGAGTCGGCGGGCCTGTTCTTCCGAAAGATTCAGTTCTGGCAGTTGAATGCGCTGGTGTTCAAAGTCGAGCCGCCCGGCAATGGTATCCGTCACGCTGCGTGCCTGGTCAAAAATCTCCTTTTGCATGAAATGCTTGTGCTCACCCTTGACCGCGCTGACCGGGTCCCAGGCGATGTCATGCGCTTCGAGCGCGACCGGGTCACCGTCGAGGGTCTGGATTTCATAATCGGTGGCGGTGATGGTGGCGATATGACGGTTCTCCAAAAACACCAGCCGCCGGGTATGTTCGAGGATGGCGGGAATGTCGGAGGCGATGTAATTCTCATTTTCGCCCAACCCCAGCGCCACCCCCCCGGCATTGCCGATGCGTACCGCGACCAGTTTGCCGGGCGAACGCTTGCTCAGGACGACAATGGCATGTGCGCCCCGCAGTCGCAGCGCCGCTTTGCGTGTGCTTTCGGTCAGATTGTGGGCCGCGCCGTTCTGGGCATACAATTCGATCAGATGTACGATGACTTCGGTATCAGTCTCGGATTTGAAGACGATCCCCTCGGCGCTCAGTTCGTCGCGCAGTTCGAGGTAATTCTCGACGATGCCGTTATGAACGACGACGTAATCGCCATCCATGCTGATATGGGGGTGGGCGTTATGTTCCGCCGGGACGCCATGCGTTGCCCAGCGCGTATGGCCGATGCCCATTGAGCCGTACACCGGTCGGTCTTCCACGCAGCGGCGCAGGTTGCTCAGTTTGCCCACATCGCGGCGAATCTGAATCTGATCCTGGTCAAGCAGGGCGATACCTGCCGAGTCGTACCCGCGATATTCCAGCCGTTGCAGGCCATCCAGAATGATCGAGGCTGCGTCGCGTGAACCTACATAGCCAACAATGCCACACATCGGTGATTCCTCCTCATGCGAAGATATACGCCAAATATGCCGACTGAACGCTCAAGCACGTTGCAGAGAGCAAGAAATCTCTAAAGCGATGGATTGAGTTTGTTTGTTGAGCCCCTCCGCAAGGGGGCAAACATTGGGACCCGGTATAAGGGTCACCGTCCACACGCGCACCACTTGCCCTCGCAGTTACCTGCTGGTGTTCGTGGTTTGCTTCTGTTGTGCGGAGGAAACAGACAGAGGATTGTGGAATATCCTGGCGGCATCCGCCGATCTTTCGATTTTCTCCCGTCGTTCGGGATTAGTCCCATCGTGCGATGGGAAACCGCCACCTCGTCAGCCGTTTTCAGGCCCTGGCGCTATGTCTGTCCGCAATATTCTATTTATTTCATCATAAGGCCTCCGGTGGGTTGGTGTCCCTTAAGCATTAAATAAACTCTAAAAACCTTGCTGACGCCTTGCTTAAGTCGCTGTAAATGCCGCGCATGGATTCATCCGAGACAACCGTCGCAAGTTGGTACATGGCTTCATCAGTCATGGCTGTCAGGTCTTCACGCGGGACACGCCGCCCCTCGGCGGGTTTGAACCGGAAGGGGCGGCCAAAATGGATGTCGATGTGCGGACGCTGGAACTTCATCCATTTTTCTTTCCAGCCGATCGCGCCGCTGATGCCAACCGGGACGACGACCGCATCCGCTTTGGTTGCCAGATAGACCACGCCCTCTTTCGGGCGCGACAGGCCGCTGCGCTGGCGCGTGCCTTCGGGGGCAAGCAGCAGACATTGCCCACTCTTAAGCAGCTCAATCGAATTCAGCAGCGCTGCCCGGTCAACTTCACCGCGCCGCACGGTGTAGGCATCCCACCACCAGACCGTCAGTTTGCCGGGCAGATGGTAGGTGTTTTCGATTTTGGTCATGGGTACGACAAAACGATTGGTCACAGCGCCCATAATCAGGCCGGGGTCCAGCGCGCTGATGTGGTTCATCATCACGATGGTTGGGCCAGTATCCGGAATGTTTTCGGTGCCGGTGATATTGATGTCGCACATCCGAAATGGAATCTGGCGGATCAGCGTGCGCATGATCTGGCGACGCAGCTGAACGCCGAAATTATCCTGGCGGGCGACATATTCCTGGATTGCGCTATTTGCGGTCATTTTGGCCCTGGCGTTTGCGTCTGTTGGGTTTGCGGCTGGCGGCGCGCAGTTTGCGGACAATCGGGTGCGGTGTGCGGAGCGCCTGAAGGTCGTCCTGGCTGAGTTCGCGCCATTCACCGGGGCTCATGGTGCCCAGTGCCAGCTGGCCGATGTGCGTACGCGTGAGATGCCGCACCGGGAAACCCAGCATGGCGGCCACGCGCCTGATCTGGCGTTTTTTGCCTTCCGTCAGAACGACTTCCAGCACGGTCAGGCCCTTGTCCGCCTTTTTGATAAGGACGGAGCAGGGGGCGGTTTTGCTGCTTTCTTCGGGAAGAAAGACCCCTTCTTCCCACTGGCGGATGGTAGCCGGGTCCGGCAGGCCATATACGGTCACACGGTAGGTTTTGGTGTGGCGATAGCGTGGGTGAGTTAGCCGGTTTGCCAGGTCGCCATCGTTGGTCAGCACCATCAGGCCGCTGCTCTCAGCATCCAGACGACCAATCATGAACAGGTGTCCTTCGACCGGGACCAGGTCGCGCACGGTGCGGCGTGGGTCTTTTTTGTGCGGCGCGTCGGTCGACAGCACATTGATAGGCTTGTGCACCGCGATGTAGACCTTTTGCTGATTTTCCAGCTTCAGCGCCAGACCGTCGAATTCGATGACATCTCTTTGCGGGTCGGCTTTGGCACCCAGCTCGGCAACGGCGCCATTGATTTTGACTCGTCCCTGACGAATCAGTTCTTCACACTCGCGGCGCGACCCGATGTTGGCCTGTGCCATGAGCTTTTGTACACGTTCTTTCACGTCGGTTTTGACTTCTACTGAACAAATTTGGACGGTTGATTATAAAACAGTCCGGTTTTGGAATACAGGGTGGGCACAAGCACCCACCCCGACTCGATGTGGCTACTTGTCTTTGAGTGGTTCTTCCAGTTGCATATTGACCATCGACTCGTAGACGCTGATGATCGCGCTGTTATCCAGTTCGCGGTTGCCCTGTTCCAGCATGGCGGTGTAAAGCTGGGTAATCACGGCGGTAACTGGCAGCGGGATACCATAGGTTTTGGCGGTATCGAGCACGATGCCGAGGTCTTTATGCTGCATGTATGCCTTGAAACCCGGTTCACGATTGCCCGCAAACAGGCGTGGGGGTTTGACATCGAGCGTCCACATCTGGGCTGCGCCGCCCTTGATAGCCTCGACCACGCGGCTGGGGTCGACCCCGGCTTTTTGCGCGGTGATCAATGCTTCGGCCAGCGACGCCATCTGTGCGCCGACGATGATCTGATTGCAGACTTTGGCGATCTGGCCGGCCCCGCTGTCACCGACCAGCACCCAGGCTTTGCCGGTGGCTTCAAACAGCGGTTCAGCCTTCTTGAACGCGTCTTCCGGCCCACCGACCATGATCGTCAGGGTGCCGTTGCGGGCGCCGACATCACCACCGCTGACCGGCGCATCGAGCGCAGCCACGCCGACTTCCGACAGTTTCTCGGCCAGCTTGCGGGCGGTTTCCGGCTTGATGGTGCTGTTGTCGATGAACACCAGCCCGTCATGCGCGCCTTCGATGATGCCATTTTCACCCAGCACGACCTTTTCGACATCCGGTGAATCGGGCAGGTTGGTGCAGACGAACTCCACCTGTTCAGCCACTTCTTTCGGTGTGGAAGCCGCCGTAGCGCCTTCGCTGACCAGTTCCTTGACAATTGCCTGGCTTCGATTGTGGACCACCAGTTCATGACCGGCTTTCATCATGTTGCGTGCCATCGCCGCACCCATGATGCCGAGTCCGATATATCCGACTTTAGCCATTTCAAGAACTCCTTCCGTGTTCTGCGATTAAATTTTCTTCGTTACACGAAATTGTAACGGAATGCCAACCAGCAGACGTGTTTGAGCCTGAATGGTGGGCAGGGCAACAAAAATCAGGGTGAGCACCAGCATCAGCGGAAAACTGACCAGCGTCAGAAAGCGTTCGAGCAGGGTCTGGGGCCGGTTCGCCGGGCGCGGTGGGCGCACCGATACATCCTGATACCAGAATACAATCGCTAGGATCAGGATGAGCAGGAAGCTGATTTGCAGCGCCACAAAGATGGGGTTTCGAATATTTTCGTTGGTTAGCTGGGTCAGGATTTCCGGATGAAAGAGAAACGTCACCTGCGAGCCGACTGTCATGATGACCCAACCCGCTCCGGCCAGCAGAATATCGTGGGCAACCCGAAACAGCAGGTGAAAGGAGGTGACAAATTCGATCTCTGGATGTTCGAGGATTTTGGCGACCATGTAGCCCACCTCCTTGCTGCCCCACGCGTGGCGCAGGGTTTGCAGGTACCGGTTCTTCACAGACTGCCAGATTGTATCACCGGTGGTGGCATAGGCCGAAAATGGCAGAAAGACGCGCTCCAGCTTGACCGCGCCTTCGCGTGCAAAATAGGCTTTGATAAACATGTGCCATTCATCGGCGATGACATCCGGGTCCCAGTAGCCGCTGCTGTCGAGCAGGCGCAGGCTGAGAGTATAGGACGACATGGGCATTGGCACCCACCAGGGCGCGGCCAGATAAGCCAGTTCAAACGCGCCCGAATAGGCATTCAGCAGGCGCATGGGCGGGCTGATCTCCCAGATATTGGTATGGTAGCGGATGGGGGCCTGCCAGAAACGCTCGTGGCGGTGTGGATGGACAGCAAACAGATAGGTCAGGGCATAAAAATGATCGCGATGCCACAGCGTATCTGCGTCCATGGTGGTGACCAGAATGTGGTCGATGTTGTAACCGAGTTCATCGACCAGCCGCCGCTTGACCCAGCGGGCCGCCCACGCCTGATTGGCGGATTTACACTGCATTTCGCCCGGCAGCCCACGGGGGTGCACGGTGAAAAAAATGTTGGCGAATGCATCGCGGTAATCGTCCTGGAGGCATTTTCCCTTTTCATACGAACCGGTTTCCGCAGCCTCCATAGCCAGTACCACCGTCATACTTTGCCGGGCGCGATGCTGCTCTTTCAGGTTATCCAGGGTTTGCCGCAGGGTGTCGATATCTTCCTTGTAGTTGGGGATGATGACAATATGATGGACATCTTCCCATGGGAGCGAGTCTGGTCCTGCTTCGCTCTTGTAACGGGTGCACCAGTCTGTTGCTTCCCACGCCTTAACCCGCCGAAGGCCCATAAAGTTGGCGATGCCCGCAAACAGAAAGCGGATCGCGGAATAGACGCCGAGCAAGACGGCTAGAATGAGGATGGCATAGGGAAAGGCCACCGCAGCGACCAGGGAAAGCAGAAGCGCAATCCAGGCGGCGCAACCCGGTATACCGTCCAGTGTCCGTTCGGATACCGGTGGTGGCGGAGAGCCGCCCCATACGGAGTGTCCGACGCCGAATTGTACATTGTTACGCCGTCCACCGCTGGATTGGTAGGGCACCAGGCAAATCCACCAGACTGACTACAAAAACCCATTTAGAATAACACAACCTAACCTGATACACCATGTCTCTCATGTGCGTGTTAGAATACATGGGCAGGTTTTGTAATGATAGATGACATGGAAGAGGGCAATGACTGCACGCGTCCTGATCGTTGAAGATGATAAAGATCTGGCCCGGTTGCTTCAGATCCACCTCTTGCGCAGCGGGTATGAAGTCCGGCTGGCGGAAGATGGACGAATGGGCGTTCGGCAATTTGGCGCCTGGAAACCGGATCTGGTTATGCTGGACGTGGACCTGCCAGCCATTGACGGTATGGAAGTCTGCCAGCGGATCCGCGAGCTGTCGGATGTGCCGATCTTGATGATGACCGGCCACGCGGTGACAGAAACGGAGATCGCCAGAGGGCTGGACCTGGGCGCGGATGAATACATGATCAAGCCGCTGGGCAATATCGAGCTGGCGGCCCGCATTCGCGCGTTGCTGCGGCGTGTCGGTCATGAGCCTGTGGAACAGCAGATCGCGCACTACCGCGACCCCTATCTGGAGGTCGACCTGCAAGGGCGGCATGTGCGGGTGGATGGCGAGGATGTCCGCCTGACCCCGACGGAATTCAAGCTGCTGGCGACATTCATTCAGCACCCCGGCGAGGTGATGACCTTCGAGAAGCTGCTCGAACTCGTCTGGGGCCGGGAATATACCAGCGAACATCACTATCCGCGCATCTACGTCTCGCACCTGCGGCGCAAGATTGAGCGCGATGCCCAGCAGCCTGAATATATCCGCAATGAATATGGGGTGGGTTATCGCTTCCTGATGAAAGAATAGGGATGTTTACGAACTGCTCTGAGCCGCCGAAGTGCCGTGCTTGGCCCCCTTGACGCCCTTCAATCCACGCGACTGTGCGAGATTAATCAGGTCTGTCCGGTAGTCATAGCTGCTGCGGCGCTTTTCGGCATGAGCGCCCAGCGCCAGTTCGACCAGTTGGTGAACCAGTTCAGTCATGCTGATGCCGGATTCCTGCCATAGATAAAACGCCAGCGACCCCGGCAGCGTGTTGATTTCACCCAGATAGACGACGTTTTCTTCGGGTTTGACCAGAAAGTCGATGCGTGAAATACCGCTGCCATCGACGGCTTTAAACGCATCAATGGCAAGCTGCTGGATCCGTGCGGTCAGTTCGTCGCTGATAGGGGCGGGGATAATGCGCTCGGCGCTTTTCATGCCTTCGCCGCCATGCAGGTATTTTTCTTCGTAGGTCAAAAACTCGTCCCACGAAATGGGCTGTTCGAGCACGGAGGCGCGAATGTTTTCGCCATTGCCGAGCACAGAGCAGTTGATCTCGACATGCCCGCTGATGGCTTTTTCAACCAGAATGCGCCGGTCAAAATGGGCCGCAATGTCGATGGCCGTGCGCAGCATGGTGTCGTCGTTGGCGCGGCCAATGCCTACGCTGGAACCCGTCGTGGCTGGTTTGACAAAGACGGGCAGCCCAATCTCTGCCTTGATGCGGTCAATAATCGCTGCCGGGTCGTTCAACCAGTCGGCGCGGCTGAAGTGCACCCCATCGACTACCGGAATACCGTGCTGCCGCAGCACAATGCTGGTCATGATCTTGTCGTTGGCGACTGCCGATGCCATCGTGTGGCAGCCGACATAGGGAATATCAGCCAGCTCCAGCAGGCCCTGAAGCGTGCCATCTTCGCCGTGCGTGCCATGGATGGCCGGGAAAGCGACGTCGATGCGCTGGATTTCGCTCTTGCTGAAGCGTCCGGCCAGCGGGTTGACGATCAACCCGTGATGCTGAACGCCGGGGGACAGGATCACCGGTGTGACGCCATTGAGGCTGATAATTTCATCACTATAATTTTTGAGATCAAGCAGTGGCTCACCGCTGAACCAGCGGCCATCACGGGTGATGTAGATGGGTACGACATCGTACTGCTGCTGGTCGAACGCACGGATGATCTGATGTGCCGTTACGACGGACACATCATGTTCGACGGTGCGACCCCCAAAAATAACGCCAACAGTTGTTTTGCGCTTTGCGCTCATATGCGCAACCCTCCTGTGTTGATTCCGGTTGTTACTATGCGCGGTGATGGACAAATTGTCAATATCAGCGTTCGGTGTTCGCAGGGCAATGGCTGGTATCAGTGCGGGGGTTGCAGCAGCAGCAGAGTCGCAACAAAAGTCAGCAGGATAGCCAGGCTGAGGATAAATTGAATCACCGTGCTCCACAGGTAAAGCTTAAACGCGATCTGTCCTGCGGTGATCGCCTGTCGTGTCTGGCGAAAGCGGACGAACTCGACAAGGACTGCACCCGCAATGCTGCCGATCAATGTCCCCAGAATGGGCAGCGGAATCAAAAAGGTGCCCACCAGACCGCCAATGATGCTGCCAACCGCGCCGAGGCATGTCAGCCCCTGGGTGCGCACCCCGGCAAAGGGCAGCCAGTAGTCGCTGGTCGCCCCGGCAAGCATCAACAGTGTGATGATGACCAGTGAAGCAGGCGGCAGGGTGCTGGTGACGACGGCATAAATAACCGCCAGTGCCCACATGAGCACAGGGCCGGGGATGAAGGGGATGATCGACACGAACAGGGTGCCGATCATCGCCACAATCGTTAGAGCCAGTAAGAGTGAGTTCGCGATTTCCACACGCTACTATACGCTGTTAGCTGGTGGCACGTTTCGCCAATTGATAGGCCGTTTCCACCAGCATGGCCGCACCAACAGGGAAAGCGGATTCATCAATATTGAATACCGGCGTGTGATGGGCACGGAGCTGGTCGTCATATTTGGCCCCCAGATAGAACATGGCGCCGGGTGCCAACTTGGTCATGTAACCAAAGTCCTCCCCGCCCATGCCTGGTTCCGCCGGTTCGAGCCGGTCTGCCCCCAGCATGTCGCTGGTGATGGACTCGATCAGCTTGGCAACTTCAGGGTCGTTGTAGGTGGCATCATAACCGGGGATGATTTCCAGTTCGTAGTCGCCGCCCAGTGCCTTGACCACCCCGAAGGCCGCTTCCAGTTCCCGATGCAGGTCCTGGCGAATTTCCTCGCTGTAACTGCGGATCGTGCCGTTGAGTTCGACCTCCGCCGGGATGACATTGCAGGCATCCCCGGCGTGAACAGCCCCAATCGAAATGACGGCCGGGTGGACCGGGTTGATGCGCCGGGCGCGAATCCCGTGAATGGCGTTGATAAGCTGTGCCAGCATGAAGATGGGGTCGGTGCCCCGGTGCGGCGCAGCGCCATGCCCGCCGGTGCCGATAATCTTGGCGTTGAACGCATCGGTGTTTGCCATGGCATATCCGCTGCGAATTTCGATCTTGCCGGATTCGGTGCCGCTGGCAACGTGCAGCGCGATGACATGGTCAACGCCTTCCAGGGCGCCATCATCAATCATGCGCATGGCGCCGCTTTTGCCTTCACTGTCCTGTTGTTCTTCGGATGGCTGGAACAGCAGGCGGATTTCCCCCGCCGGACGATCTTCTTCCGGCATTTCGCTCAGCATCCGTGCCACGCCCAGCAGAATAGCCGTGTGCGCATCATGGCCGCAGGCATGCATGGTATGGGCATTTTGGGAAGCGTAATCGACGTCGTTTTCTTCCTGAATGGGCAGCGCGTCCATATCTGCGCGGATGCCGATAACGGGCTTGCCTTCGCCAATGCGGGCGACGACACCAGTAATGCCAACGCCGGTTTCTGCTTCGATGCCCATTTCATTCAGGGCTTCGGCAACCATCTTGGCGGTGCGATATTCCTGAAAGCCGAGTTCCGGGTGAATGTGGATGTCGCGTCGCCAGGCCACAATCTGGTCTTGCAGCGAGCGGGCGTGTTCCAGTCGGTTGGGGCTGTATGCCATAGGTGTTTACTCCGTTTGAGAATTAATCTTTATGTTTGACGAGCACGATGAACAAAATCTTCAAATAAAGGTCTGGCGCGGTCCAGCATGCGTTCCGGGTGAAACTGAACGCCGATCAACCGGCCATCATCTGATTCGATGGCTTCGACAACGCCATCTGGCCCGAAACCGACCGCCTTTAACCCGGCGCCGATGTCGCTGACGGCCTGAATATGATAGGTGTTGGCGATCATTTCCGGTGCGTTCAGGATTTGCTGGAGACGCGACTGGGGCTCGAACCGGACAGGATGTTCGGTGCCACCGCGCCCGCTGCTATGCGCCAGTGTGCCCGGTTTTTGTGCCTGCACATCGGCATAGATGGTGCCGCCAGCCTGTGCGTTAATAAACTGCATTCCATAACAGATGCCCAGCACCGGGCGATCCTGCATTGATTCAAACACCCGTCGATCATTCTGGTCGCGCAGCGGGTCGACTGGTTCCAGATCATCCGGCAGGGTGCCGATCAACCCCTGTGTGATGCCCGGCCCGCCGGTAATGACCAGCCCATCCAGCAGGGCGGTGAAATCGGCAGCGGCGTCGGCGCTATCAAACACCGGCACGATCAGCGGCAGCCCACCGGCAGCTTCGATGGCGTGCACGTAATGGACGTCGAGCGATTGTTTACCATCGGCGTAGCTGGTGGTGATGCCAATGCGGGGACGGGGCATAATGGGCGCTTTCATGATGTATACGTGTCCGGCAGATCGTTCAGAAATAATACTGTGTCGCCGGATGTCAGGTTCGTTTGATACCACGCGACGGACTCGGCCAGCGTATCGACAACCTGCAATTTCTCCGGCGGGAAGCCAGCCGCCAACAAGCCCTGCTGGATCGGTTCGGCCTGTTTCCTGCCAACCAGAATAACATCGGTTGCATGCTGCGCGGCAATCTCGCCCAGCTTGCGGTTTTCGCTGTTCATCAGCGGCCCCAGCTCGACCATGCCGGGCGTGATGAGCAGTCGCTTGCCGGTGGTGTGCATCCCCAGTATGCGCAGCGACTGCACGACACCAGCAGGGTTGGCACTGTAGGCGTCATTGATGATGGTGATGCCTTCGGGCGACGTCTGCCGGACAAGCCGGGCTTCGGCAGGCTGCAGGTCACGCACGCGCCAGCTGACGTCGCGCAGGGACATGCCTTCATGCACCGCGACGGCGGTCGCCAGCAGAATATTGGTGACATTGTGCAGGCCAAGCAGCGGCGTATTGAAGGTTTCCGTTTGCCCGTTGGTGGTGTCGGTAACGGTGAAGATTGTGCCATCCAGTGCTTCTTCGATCTGCGAGGCGACAAAGCGCGGGCCGCCTGGTGGTACGCTGGCCGGGTCAACCTCGCGGCTGATGGCGATGCGCGTGGCCGGATAACCGCGCTCGTACATGCTGCGCACGTAGGGGTTATCCCAATTGAAGACGCCGGTTCCGTCTGCGGGCAGGGCCTTGATAATCTCGTATTTGGCGATGGCGATATTGTCCAGTGTGACAAAGCGTTCCAGATGCTGCGGACCGACTTCGGTCACGATGGCGATTTGCGGGTGGGTGAGATCGCAGATTTCCTGAATTTCGCCGGGCACATAGGCGCCCATCTCGGCGATAAAGTGGCTGATGCTGTGGTTGTCGGTCAGGTCATTGTTGATGGCGAGGCACACCCCCATGAGCGTGTTGTAGCTTTTGGGCGTGGGGTAGGCGCGAAAGCGGCCATTGAGGATGTGCGCCAGATAGGTTTTGGTGCTGGTCTTGCCATAGCTGCCGGTGATGCCGATGATGGTTGGCTGAATATCGGCCAGCACATGACGGGCACGGTTGACGAACTGGCGGCGGAAGAATGCCTCGACAGGCCGCATCAGCAGGTTAGCAATGACGAGAAACAGCGGCGCGAGCAGGTACAGCACGAACCCGGCCAGCGCGGTTAGGGCGAAACCAAACGAGCCGATTTCGACCAGCTGGGTCAATGCCAGCAGAATCGGGATGGCAGCCAGCACCGCGACGACAAACCCGGTCCCCAGCAGGCGTTTGGCTCTGGGCGTTGCGCGGAACGCTTTTTTGATCTCCCCCTGAGGCGCCGGCCAGATGACAATCAGCGCGATGAGGATGCCGATCACCCCCGCCAGAAAGTTGCCCGGCGCTTCGGTAAGCACAACGGTCATGACACTGCCCGCCAGAAAGGCCGCTGTTGGGCGTCGGGGCAGCCACCGGGTTCGCTCCGCCAGCAGCCAGCGGCAGTAGCGCCCGTTCATGTATTCTTCAATCTGGAAGTATCGCGCCTGCTGGTAGATACGGTAGATTGTCCCGCCCAGCCAGATGAGCGCAATAAAGATAAGCAGTATCACAATGCCGTGTTCCCGGTGATTCGACTGAGGTAATTATAGTCCTTGTTGGTGCGATGTCACGTCTGTTTGAAAAAGTGGTCCAGCACCCGCGTCGTGTCGGCCAGCCGGTCCAGATAGCTGTAGTGGCCTGCGCCTTCCCAGACGATCAGCCCGGCGTCAGGGATCGTCTTCTCGAACCGCTGACCCTGCCACAGCGGCGTATCCTCATCCTGATCGCCCCAGAACAGCAGCGTGGATGGCTGGACACGGGCGGCATAGGGCAGCAAATCCTCGTTGACCACTTTGACAAACGTCTCGCGCATAACGCCGGAAGCCGCTTTGTAATCGGCAGAGCCATAGCGGTTACTGTACCACGCACGCAAGCGGTCTGCCTGCACCTTGAGTCCAATGGCTGACAGGGTGTTGAGCGCCAGCCGGTACGTTTTGAGGCGAAGCTGGCTGCTGGGGGAGGGTGGCGTACGGATTCCGGCAGTATCCGCCAGCGCCAGCTTATTCAAACGGTGAGCATGGTCAGCGCCGAGGATTAACCCCAGCCGCCCGCCGAACGAATGGCCGAGCAGATGGACGCGATCCAATCCATTGGCATCCAGATAAGCCAGAACAAAATTCGCGTAGTCAAATACCGACCAGGCCGTTGGTGGCGGATCGCTCCTGCCAAAGCCGGGCAGATCAGGCACATATACTTGATAGCCCAGTGGCGCAAGCTGTTTCGCCAGCGGCAGCATCAGGTCAATATTCGCGCCCCAGCCATGCAGCATGAGGACCGGCACGCCGGCCTCGCCGACAATGGTGTGCGCCAGTTTCAGATCATGGATTTGTAAATAGCTGATCGGTGTAGTGGTCATTCGACTTCGATGTGTGCGCCCAATGCCTGCAATTTGGTGATGACGTTGCCAAAGGTGTGTTCAAGCGCCTGGGCATTGTCGATGGTGGAGCAGCCTTTGGCGATCAATGCCGCCCCCAGCATCCCCATCCCGGCGCGAACATCCGGCGTCGCCATGTAGACGGCATACAGCGGGGAAGGGCCAACCACAATCGCCCGGTGCGGGTCGCACAGGACAATCTGCGCACCCATCGCTTTCAGCCGGTCGACAAATAGCAGCCGGTTGTTAAACAGCTTTTCATGGATCAGCGATGTGCCGCGCGCCTGGGTGGCGATGACTGTGGCAATGGCGACGAGATCGGACGGAAAGCCAGGCCAGATGGACGTTTCAATCGACGAGTCGACATCTTCTTCGCGGTTGAGGACGCTCAACTGCTCGTGCCGGGGGATGAAGATCATGCTTTCATCCATATCCAGTTGCAGACCCAGCCGTCGGTAAATTTTGCCGATCATGCGCATATCGTGCAGGCGCGTGTTATTGATCTGGACTCGCCCCCCGCTGAGCGCGCCAATCGCGGCGGCACTGGCAGCTTCGATGTGGTTGGGGCCAATGGTCGCGGTGGCCCCGGTCAGTTGCGGCGGGCTGATGATGCGCAGGATATTGGAGCCGATGCCTTCGATATGGACGCCCATATCTTCGAGCAACAGGCATAATTCGCGGATATGCGGTTCGCAGGCGGCGTTGTGGATGATTGTTTCTTTGCCGAGCGCAGCCGCCAGCATGACGACGATACCCGTCGCGGTGACACTGGCCTGTGCCAGAATGATATCCTTGTATTCCCACTCGGCAGCGCGACATTCGACTGCGCCATGCATGGTGACAACATCCAGCCCCAGGTCGCGCAGCGCTTCCAGATGGGTGCGGATGCGGTTCAGCGGAAAGTCAATTTCCAGCCGGACATGCTGGCGTCGCACCAGCAGCGGGGCCGCCAGCAGCAGCACGCCGACCGAACTGCCGATCTGTTCTTCGCTCAGCGTGCGGTGCGTCAACTGGGCTGCCTGTAGCGTGACGCTGTTGTCGTCCTGCATGCTGACTTCCACACCCAGCCAGCGCACCAGATCCAGCAAAATAGTCGTGCTGGTGGTCTGGGGCATGTTGCGCAGCGTCACTGGCTGGTCGGCAAGCAGGCTGGCCGCGATCAGGGCCATCGCCGCATTCGGGTTGCCCGATGGTTCGTAGGTGCCGTTGAGTGGATGCTGGCCTTCAACTTTGATCCGCATAAGCATTTACCCCCGGATTGGTGCGCCCGCATTATACCAGCTTTCGCCGGGCTGTCAGGATTGGAGTACCTGCTGACCGGCTCCTGCCAGTGTATCGAGCAGAGCGTCAATGTCGGCCTCAGTTGTGCGGAAATTGACGATACAGGCGCGCAGCACCACCTGATCCTGCAATGTGGTGCTGGTCAGATAGACATGGCCCTGCTGCTGGGCGATTTGAAGCAGCTCACGGTTCAGGTCGTCCAGCTTTTCGGCTGCGACGTGGGCCGGGCGATAGCGAAAACAGGTAATGCTCAGCGGCCCGGCGGCGATCAGCTCAAAATCATCGCGCTGACCGAGACAATGTTGCAGGTAGCGGGCCATCGCCACGTCGTGGGTGATGAGGTCGCGGTAACCCTGTATGCCGATCTGCTGCATGGTCATCCACAGCTTGAGTGCCTTGAAGCCGCGTGTTTGCTGTGCACCGAATTCGGCAAACCAGGGCAGCACCCGGTCATCGCGCAGGTAGTTGGGCACCAGACTGAACGTATCCCGCATGGCCTGTCCATCCTTCACCAGCGCGCAGCCGCATTCCACCGGGACATACAGCCACTTGTGCGGGTCAATGGCGAGGCTGTCGGCGCGTTCGATGCCATCGTACAGGCCAGCGGTTTGTTCCGCGAGGATGCCGACGCCCCCATAGGCCCCGTCAATGTGAAACCACAGGTCTTCCGCAGCACAGATGTCGGCAATTTCGGCTAAGGGGTCAATCGCGCCTGTGTTCACGGTTCCGGCGCTGGCGGCAACGGCGACCGGACGCAGCCCGGCAGCGCGGTCGGCGGCGATGGCCTGACGCAGTGCGGTGGTATCCATGCGGTACTGGTCGTCAACCGGTAGTTTGCGCAGGTTGCTGGTGCCAAAACCGAGCATCTCGATGGCTTTTTGCAGGCTGGAATGTCCCTGTTCCGACGCATAAATGATCATCGGGGCTTCGGCAATCATACCGGCTTCGCGGACGTTATAGGTCGATTTGACATAGCGCATGACTGCCAGCCCGGTCAGGTTTGCCATGCTGCCGCCACTGACGAGGATGGCGCTTGCGTCGGCGGGGAAGTGCATGATCTGCTTGAGCCAGTTGAGCACGGCGTGTTCGACATAGGTTGCTGCGTGATCACCGCCTGCGACGCTGGGGTTCAGCCCGGCGGCCAGTGCCTCTGCGAGGATGCCGATGGGCGCGGCGGGTGAATTGACCCAGGCGAAAAAACGCGGGCTGTTGTTGCCCATCGGGTAGGGCAGGACATCGTTAGCGACTCGCTGGATCAAATCAGCCGGTGATTGGGGCGTTTCCGGCAGCGGTTGCTCGATTAACTGCTGGCGCTGGGAATCGGTCAGCGCACGACGCGCCGGGCCATCCTCAAAGCTGGCTAGCTGCTCGGCCAAAATGTCGATAACCTGATAACCGAGCTGGCGAAATGCTTCAGGTGAAAGTTCGAGAGACATAGGGCAACTCCGGTGTGCAGACGCATGGTTTAATCTTTGGCAAACATCCAGCTGGCTTCAACAGCCAACGCAGACCATCGAAATAAAAAAGACGCAGCCGGGGCTACGCCTTTCCTGATCATTGGTTCGGTTACGGCATCAATGTGACGTTGGGTGCACGTTCCGCATCGTCCGACTTGCTGCGCCGCCGTTCGCCTTTGGGCTTGACGGGCGGGCACTCCCACGCTTCGGCAGGGGTCTGCGAACGAGTCTCGGTGAATTTGGGCAGGATGCCGCAGGCAAAACACCGGTCCCGGCAGTCCACCCGCGTTTCTTCCTTGATGCTCATGCGGTAATCTTCGAGCAGGAATTTTTTGTGTACAGCCGCGTCGATATGATCCCAGGGGAAGACTTCTTCATCGCCGCGCAGCCGGTGGGTGTAGAACGCCGGGTCGAGGTCGAACTCGGCAAAGGCTTGCAGCCAGCGGTCGTGGAAGTGCTTATCCTGCCAGGCATCGAACTTGCAGCCCATCTCCCAGGCACGTTCGATCACGCGGCCCAGCCGACGATCCCCCCGGCTGAGGAAGCCTTCAAACTCGGTGCCTTCGATGTCGTTCCAGCGCAGGTGCATCCCATGCACGCGCAGTTCCCGCTTGAGGATGCGCTGTTTTTCCAGCACCTGTTCCGGCGTATCCTGCGGCACCCATTGAAAGGGCGTGTGTGGCTTGGGGATAAAGGTGCTGACGCCGACGTTGACGGTAGCTTTGTTGCCCAGAATTTTGCGGCCTTCGCGCAGGGTGGCCTTGCACAGGTCGATGATCGCCCATACATCTTCCAGCGTTTCGTCGGGATGACCGATCATGAAATAGAACTTGATCGTGCGCCAGCCGCGCTCGTAGACCGAACGGGCGGTATCCAATACCTGCTCGGTGGGCACATACTTGTTAATGATATTGCGCATGCGCTCGGTGGCGGCTTCCGGCGCGAAGGTGAACCCGCTGCGGCGCGTATCGCCCAGTTTGTCCAGCAGTTCGGCGCTGGCGGTTTCGATGCGCAGGCTGGGCAGGCTCATGCTCAGGCCGAATTCGGCGTACTCATCGTGAATGGTGCTGACCAGTTCATGCACATCGCGGTAATCCGACGACGACAGGCTGAGCAGGCTGATTTCCTCGAAGCCCGTATTCGCCATGATTTCGGCAATCGCATCCACCACTTCCTGAACAGAGCGTTCGCGCACCGGGCGGGTGACCATGCCCGCGTGACAGAAACGGCAGCCACGCGTACAACCGCGCATAATTTCGATGGGGGCGCGGTTATGCACCGTATCGATGTTGGGCACCAGAAAACCGGTGAAGGGCTTGGGCAGTTCCGGCACAATGCGCTTGAGCACGCGCTGCGGTACTTCCGGGGTGTTGGGCTGGGTGCTGGCGATTGTGCCATCCGGATGATATTCGACATCGTAAAAACGCGGGATATACAGACCCTGTACGCCAGCCAGCGCGCGTAACTGGTCGTCACGGGTGGCGCCGCGCATCCGCTGCAATATCTGCGCGATTTCGACGATGATTTCTTCTCCTTCGCCAATGACGAAGGCGTCGATAAAATCAGTCATCGGTTCCGGGTTGTAGCAGGCGTGCCCGCCGGCGATCACCAGTGGATAACTTGCGTCGCGGTCGCGGCTGCGCACCGGCATATCGGCCAGGTCGAGAAGGTTGAGCGCGTTGGTGTACAATTGCTCGTAGGGCAGGCTGATGCCCAGCAGGTCAAAATCGCGGATACGATGTTTGGTTTCCAGCGAGTACAGGGGAATATCCTGTTCGCGCATCACGTCTTCCATATCGACCCAGGGGCTGAACACGCGCTCTGCCAGCATGTCGGGCCGGTTGTTGATCTGTTCGTACAGGATCATGATGCCCAGGTTGGACATGCCCAGATCATAAATATCGGGGAAAGCGAGCGCCACTTTTACATCGATTGAGTCCCAGTCTTTGACGATGCTGTTGTACTCGCCGCCGACATAGCGTCCGGGTTTTTCAACCTGCAAGAGCACACGGTCAAGGATTCGCTCGATTTGTTCTGGCTGCATGAACTTGCTCCGTGAAGCTAATTTTGCTGATGGTCATGAGTATATTTCGCACATTATAGCGGATGGATGATGTGATGTATAGCAATATCATGCAGGCGTTATGGATTGGGTGCCTGTTCTTGCCGGGCTGGATAACCGCTCAGCCGGAGGCAGCACCAGTGATTGACGCGAACAATATCAGCCAGTTGAAACCTGCTACGGTCATTGATTTTGGTGCCTTGCCCGCAGAAGCTGGTGAGATCGTCAACGGACGGATGCTGGTTGATGACGACGGCGCACGGATGGCGGTGGTGAACCGGGACGGCGCAGTCGTGTTTCTGGACACTGCTGGCGGGTTGATCGCTGTCGCGCCGGGTCCGGTCACCGATGACGGGCTGGCGGCGACATTTATGGTCGGTGCATTTGACACAACCGGTGATCAATTTGCGGCGGTCCGCACCGGCGGCGGGGCCTATTATGTCAATTTGTATCTGCTGGATGAGGACGGTGGCCACCGTGACCTGCGCATACGTTCCGGCGACAGCCCGGTCGATATCTGGTTTGCGGATGCGGCGGTGTGGCTGGAGGTGGTGCCGCTGGAGCCTGGGCGCGAGTCTTATCTGGTGGAGATTCCGCTGGAAGATTTTGTGCCGGGGGAAAAGGTTGATATTGACCCTGCGGACCTGATGGTTCATGCGTTTGCGCCAATGACGGACAAGGATGTTGTCGCGCGGATTGGCCGCTTGCCCGCGCCATTGACGGTGACCTCAACGGCTGAGGGTGTGGTCAGCCGCTGGGACCTGACCGAAGGGGTGCGAACGGCCACTGCCATCGTCAGCGATGTGCCAATCTACGGGGCAATGACGCCTGATGGTCGCTATCTGGCGTGGCGCGACCCGGCATCACGTGCGCTGCATCTGCTTGATTTTGAGACGGGCCAGGACGAGGTGGTGGTGGCGTTGAATGGGCAATATATGCCCTTCATTCTGATCGGTGCGCAGGCGGATGTGATACTGGGCGTGCACCTGAATGATCACCCACAGGTCACGGCGTGGGAGACGCAAACCGGCCTCCAACATGAACTAGGACCATATCGTCAGTGCCAGCGACCGCCGGACATGGTAACCTTGACCAACAGTGGTAGAATGCTGGTGATTGGCTGTGATACGGGTCTGGAAATCTGGCAGATTGTCCATGACGAATCGTAGGAGCCAGGGCAAACGAATATGCCTGATGAGCCGAATGCGGCGGATTGGTTTGACCGGTTGATGCATAACCCGCACGTTGAAGCGGGCCTCCTGGTGGATAATCAGGGACGCATTCTCCGTTCAAGTTATTCCCGACGCAGTGATCATGAGGTGATCGCCTCCATGATTCAGGCCCTGGAGGTCATGGCACAGTCGTTATCAGGCGAAATGAAGGTGGGGGATGCCAGCCGCATTCAGCTGATGACCGAGGACAGCCATTTGCTGTTGTATCCGCTTTTAGGCTCGACCTACTTTTTGCTGGTGGAGCTTCGCCGGGATGCACCATTGATGCTGATGACAGCTGTGATTGAACGGATCACAGCCGGGGTGACCTTGTCCGGGATGGCGGCGATGCAGCAGCACGCGGCTTCGAACACGTCGGATCTGGATGCCACCGAGCTTATTCAGGCGGTACAGACGTGGCTGCGTCGAAAGCGCTAAAATATACTTAATTTTCGGATGTTTTTCAGTATTGCAATAACGTTTCATGTGTATAATAAATGTGGTTCAACGCATTCACTTAACTAATTTGAGGAATTGAAGCGTCCCAATGTCCAATTCTGAAACACACCAGGAACGCCCATCACCACCGCGGGGAACCATGTGCCCCTACTGCCAGCGCCGGTTCGAAACACCGGATGAGCTGACCTTACATATTGTCACGCGCCACACGCAGCTTGGCATAAAGCGGGGTCCCGCACAGGCAGGCGGCAGCAAATAGCGGTTTTGTTGGCGATGATCGGTTCCTGACCGTACCCTTTGGCCTCAGAAGACAGCAACCCGTTGTGCGGTTGCTGCGACCTCACAGAACCTCCCACAATCACCCTGTCCGTGTCAAAATCCAAATGGACGTCCATCCGCCGACAGCAAGTCTGTTGCTCTAAGCACACAGCCGAAAGTTACTGTGCGAGACAAGCAGCCTACGTTGGTTTACATTTCAATTCGTAAGCGTTGATTTTACCTCACCCCTGCCAACCTACGGTTGTCTTTCCCCTGTGCGAAGCCTGCCTTTGGTACTCCATCGATGGAGAGGGGGTGGATCGCGCAGCGAGACG
>NZXX01000004.1 GCA_002702065.1 Anaerolineaceae bacterium | reverse complement strand
GTGTGCAGGTTGACGAAGATACCGGGGGTCAGGTCAGGCATCCAGGAGTGACCGCCGATGGCGATATTGCCACCACCATCGAACCAGCCGGTGCCTTGCAGATGACCGAGGCCGGATTCCCAGGGGTGAATATTCCAGCTGGTGCCGTTCAGGCCAAATTCGGTCAGGCCGGTCTCGACGCCGAGGGCCGGGATTTTGATGCTGATACCTTCGTGAGCGGAGGTAGTAGGAACCAGAATGGTGAGCATGGAAATGAGCAGCGCGGCAACGATCACGCTGATTTTTTGTTGTTTGTTGAAGTTGATTTTGATATTCACGATCAGACCTTTGAATTGATGAATAGTTAACGATCTTTACTCACGTTAACACCACAACAATTCTTAGTCAATGAATTTTACGCAATTTGCGCGTTTATTCACAACCCTTTCACTTTTTGGGAAAGTATGTCGGGAAAAGGTGTTATGTTACGAAATGTATGAAGGAAAAGTAAAGAACGTAAAGCCTGATTTATGCTGAATCAAGCTTTACGTCGTTGAAGAATTGAGGATCGTATTCAGGCTGTGTGGGCAGCACGTTGGTGTGGTTCGTGACCGATGGCGAGCTGGAGAAGGATGGCGACCAGGGCCAACAAGGCCGTGCTCAGGTAGGTCAGTTCGAAGCCGACTGCTTGCATCACGAAGCCACTACCGGCAAAGCCGATGACACCGCCCAGCCATCGTGTTGCGGCAAACCGGGACATGGCGGCACTCAAGTTTCGTGGATGGGCCAGATCGGCAATGAGTGCCGAGCCAACGCTCAGGCTGCCGCCGGTCGCTGCCATCAAAATCTGCACTACCCAGAAATGCCACAACTCGGAAGATTGCGCCAGGATCACCGCGGCTGTGAAGGCGGCTCCATAGACCAGCGCCAGCAAACGGCCCCGGTCGAAGCGGTCAGATAACCAGCCAATGACAAATGGCAGCGGCAGGGTGATGAAACCGGCAATGGCAAGGCTGCTGGAAATGGCTGTGGCGTCGAAACCCAGGCTGGTCATTGACACGGTAAGGCCGAGGTTGCTGCTGAAAACCAGTGTGGATGTCAGCATGCTGGCGACCAGCACCAGCCATACCGCCCGCCCCATTGGCTGGCTGCGGGTCTGCTGCGACTCCTGGCTGCGGCTGCCCGGTTCATCCTTAAGCAGAACGCCCGCAGCGATGAGCGCAAGCTGTGCCACGGCTAGCAGCATGAACAAGGCTGGAAAACCCCATTGGTCGACAATGCGCCCGCTGAACAGCCCACCCGCAAGCTGCGAAACGCCTAATGTCGTCGCCAGAATACCGAAGATGCGACCACGTTCTGCGGCTGGTGCGCACATGCCCGCCAGAATCTGAACCGCCGCCATCGAAATGCCGCCGACAAACCACACAATCATGGTCAGGAGCGTCAGCTGCCACAGCGCCGTGACGTGCCCCATCAGAAACAGTGCCGGTATATTGATGACCCCTGCCAGGATGATAAAGATTTTGCGCTGCTGAAAATGATCGGTCAGCCAGCCGCTGATGAGGGTGCCCACGGCCAGCACGCCAAACGCCAGCCCCAGGTAGAGGCCGGTCATACTGGTGTCGCCGCCGAGCATGCTGGTGTAAACGGGCAGCAGCGGCAGCAGGCTGTTGCCAATCAAAGTAGGTATGGTATAGGCGATAAAAAGCGAGATGAGTTGCTTGCGCGACATAGCTTCGTCCTCCCTGTTGACTGAAGGACAGTTTAGAACGTTGTCGTAGAGCAAGCGTCTATTTAACGCCTATTCGCGTGCTTGCATCAATATGCGTTTACAGGTCGGCTTCCTCCAGCAGCGGGATCAGGTAGATTACGGGTTCCTCGTAGGGATGCGCCGCACGGATCGCCTGTACCACCGCTTTCGCTTTGTCGCGGTCGCAGAATGTCTCGACGCGCACTTCGGCTTCCTGATTGATCTGGCCGCGTGCGCCATAGGCCGGGTTCGCCGCGTCGCTTGGCAAAAAACGCCCGGTTCCGGCGTTGGAAAATGAACAGTGCGTATATTCACCGATCACACCCGCACCGGCTGCGGCCATCGCGTGCAGTACGGCGTCAAGATGCTCTGGCGGCACGCCATATACAATCATCAGGCGCTGGTTGGTCATGTTGGCTCCTTACTCCGCAGCAGGCAGGCCGTACACCCAGACACTGGTCATGACACAACCGGGGTCCAGGTTGACACCGGCGTACAGCGTTTGGTACAGCGCCTCGTCGGATTCAGTCGGCAGGGACAGCGGCCAGTCCTCGATCAACGCGATGCCGTTGATAAACAGAGTCAGGCGGCCACCCTGCGCGATATACAGAATATGCTGCGGATCATGAAAATTGACGGGCGTTTCGCGGGCAACAAAATAGCGCTGATCTGCCGACGCGTCATTTTCCATGGCGATGATGCGTCCATCAGAGGTCGGGCCAACAATCAGGAAATCGCTGAGGGCTTCGCTGGCGGGGCCGGTTGAACGGCTGACCAAGCCGCAGATTGCCAGTGGTGTGCCTTCCTGCGGGCGCAGGCTGATGCGACCACCGACGACAAAATCTGCACTTGCGCTGGCGGAGTTCGGGTCGATGCTGAGGCCAGGCTGCATGGCGCTGATGAGCAGATGCTGCGCGTAGATGAGTTCGCCCCCTTCAGGAATCAACCCCAGTGCTTCCAGTTCTGCGATCGCCGGAATCCATTCATTCTGCATGTCGCCGGTTGCATAGTCGCTGAGGATAGGCAGGCTGCCGGTGGGGTCGGCAGGGCGGGCGAATTCCCCAATTTCAAACGACTCTGCCAGCGCCATCACCCGCGCCTCGAGTTCTGACGTTGTCAGTTCGGCACTGGTCGCCAGTACCATGGCAAGCTGGTCATCAATATCCAGCACCAGGATAAAGGCGGCGGTGATATCTGGCAGGGTCGCGGCGGCAAAATCCGCACGCAAGGCGTCGTGACCCTCAACCGGCTGGCTGGCTTCAAACGAAAATCGCTCATCAAATGATTCCGCAATACGGCTGATGAGTGTCTCTTTGGTTGTATCCTCGGTGGTCAGGCCCAGGGCATCCATTAATGCGGGCGGCGTAATGACAATTGAGAACGCATCGGTGTTAATGGCGATGCTGCCATCCGGGCGCTGCTGCACCGGCCAGTCTGCCGGGTAATCGAACCGGAACGTGCCGTCACCGGTGACAAAACTTTCGGTCGCCACTTCCTGCGCCTGTGCCACAGGCAGTACCAGCAGCAGTATTGCCAACAGAATCATACGCATGAAAATTCCCTTCAATCTGATGTTCCTTGATGATACCGCTGCTGGTCGAATAGGGTTCATTGCACCGGGACGATACTCAGCCGAATCTCAGCTTGCTGCTGGGGTTGCAGCAGTTCAAACACAATCCGGTTGACGTCGCGCGGCCCGGTGGAAAGGTCGACATCCTCGATGACTTCGACACGCGGTTTCACGACGTTTTCGTCGTAGCTGACGTGCAGCGACCCGTAATCGCCCTTGATGAGCACACCGCCATCGCCCGGCTCAACTTCACCGAACGTCGTCAGCACGCTTTCGAGGGTGCCGGGGCCGCCTGCAAAAACAACTTCGTCCACCAGCTCAACCCAACCGGCAGGGGCTTCGCGCTTCAGGCTGATGGTACGCGTCAGCGCTTGCAGGTCTGCGGCTTTGGGGTAGGCATGGGTCATATCCAGCTTCAGCGTGTCGGCGGCTTCGCTACTGTCGTGTGCCAGCAGAGACGCGTAAAAATTGGACCCTTTCATCTCCTCGGTTATGACGATGTACATGTTGTCTGGCGTGCGTTTTGGCGCGGCCAGCGGCCCCTGCATCTGACCGTTGGGCACCGGGCACGAATGCCCCAGCGACTGGCAGACAAAATGGTCGTAGCGCGTCTCGCTGAAGTAAAAGCGGGTGTAGCGCCCCCGGCCAATATCCGCGATAACCGACTCGCCCTTGTAATGCACGATAAAGTTGCCGACATCGTTCTGGTTGTGCATCTCGGCGTTGTGGCCGCCTTTGGCTGCCAGCACCAGCCCATTCGGGTCGGTTGGGTCGTTGCGGGCGATCATCCAGTGCATTTCGCTGTACCAGTCATGTTTGTTGACCGGGATAGCGGCGGATGGCGCGCTGCCGGGTTCTGGCCGCCAGAACAACTCGCGCAGTGACCAGCTTATTTCGTTGGTGCGCGCCTGCACACCGCGTCGTGTCTGGTCGTCATGCAGCGCGATCAGGTCCGGCAGATGCAGTCGCTGGGCCAGATAAGCCAACAGCGAACCGGGGAAAACAGCGTCGATGTCCGCATCAGAGAAATTGACCCACTTGCCGGGGCTGAGCATGGTGCGCAGCGGGAACTGAGCCACTTTATAGATGAGGTCGCCATCCATGAAGGCCAGCCGTCCATTGCTGCGGTGCTCAATCGCCTGCGCCAGCAGCACATAATTGCCGAAGCCGTAGGACCAGTAGCCAGGGCCTTCGGTGGAACCACCGTCGGAGTCAAAGGTCACGAGGTAATCATCCAGCGACCGGGCCGCACGGGCGATAATTTCTGCCAGCCGGGCCGGGTCCTGTTCGACATGCAGTGCGGCATTGACGACATTGCCGTTACAGACGGCGGTCCAGTTGTTGACTCGGCGCTGCTCGGTATTGTACAGCCACCAGTGATCGTGGCGGGTGAGGTAAGGTGTCAGCAGGCGGCGGTCGATTTCGTCACGGATGCGCTTGCTCACCAGCGGGTCAAGTTCTGCGCCGACAATCAAGTCCATCTCGGCCAGCTGCGTGCCGGTCATGGCCGCGCCCAGATCAATAACCGGGCGATCCAGATCAGTCAGGTCGGACTGATGGGCTGGCATGGCCCAACTGCTTTCTTCCAGGATGGCCCACGTCACATCCATCAGCGGGTCGAGGAAGCGCCCCTGATATTCCAAACACTCGGCTAGTGCCAGGACGGTGTGCATATCGCGACGTTTGCGCATCGGCTCCTGAAAACTCTCGCGCTGGCCGTTGCGCTTGAACTCGAGGTAGAGCGTGGCCGGCAGCGAGGGCACCGGGGTGCTGGCGGCGTCGGTGGCACGCTGGATGATGCTGTGGACCGACCGTTCGCCAATGCGATTGCGGACCGCCTTCCAGGCAGTACGGTCGGCAGCAGGTGGGAACTGTGGTGCAGGATTCTCCTGCCTCAAAATCGCTTCTATATCAATCGGGTTATATTGACTAAGCATCGGTAAAAGGTACTCCTGTGCATAAATGCGCTTTTATTCACAGGATACCGCACCTTGCCCGTGTCGCATATAACCGTTATCCGGGTAGTTCGTCTGCGGGGATGTCTTTCAGCAGCCGGTTGCGTTGGTCACGCTCCGAAACAATCGGGTTGTCGATGCCCCAGTTGAGGTTGATGGTCGGGTCGTTCCAGGCGACGCCGCGTTCATCTTCGCCACTATAATAATTGTTGACCAGATACGTCAGGACAGTATCTGTCAGGGCGACGAAGCCATGAGCGACGCCAACCGGGATAAAGACACCGACGTTGTTCTGTTCGCCGATCTCGATGGTTTGGGTGGCCATATAGGTGGGGGAGGCTGGCCGCAGGTCCACCATGCCGACGCGGATAGTCCCACTGATGACATACCAGTAGTCAATCTGCCAGAAGTGATAATGCAGCCCGCGTAACACGCCCTGCTTGCTTTCGGACCGGTTGCACTGGATCTTGTCCCAGTTGATGCTGGGGAACCATTCGCGCCGGAATGTTTCCATAAAGCGTCCGCGTTCGTCACTATAGGCTTTGATTGCGACCGTTTGTACGTCAGCAATAAGCGTGGATGGAGTGGCTGGGGAGGTCATCATGAAGTCTATCCTGATTGTTTGGTTGAAGTCACAGGCTTATTGTAACGCCATAATTTAATCACGCTTGCGTTAAAAATTATGTGCGAATGCGGCGGATAAAATCGACGCTCTGAAGTTTCTGTTCGAGGGTGTAGGTGATATAGCCCAGCAGGATGCGTTCGACATCGTTGTGCAGGGCGGGGGAGAAGTTCAGGGATTTGACGTGGCTGTAGGGGCTGCGCTGCATGTGTCGCAGCACTTTGAGTGTGACCAGTGGAATCGGGACAAAATTGGTACTGCGCGAGGCGTATTCCGGGCGGACCACACCACCGTCGGCATAGCTGAAATACTGGTCTTCCGGCTGGATTGGTTCACGGCTGATGACACATTCCTGAAGTTCGGGCCGGAAGCCAACTTCATCCAGCAGGCGCATTTCGTAATAGCGTACTGCCAGTCGGGGATCGTCATCGACGCACAGATTGGTCAGCGTGTCATCCAGCAATCGCATCAGGTGCGATAAATCTTCTTCGCTGGAGGTGGTAAAGCGATCTGTCAGTTCAGCGACATAATTGGCATAGGCACCCCGCTGCAAATCCTCGCGCAGGGCCAGGTAGGGTTTGACGACCTCTGCCTGCACCGCGATACCGAGTTCGCGCCCCCGGTGTACCAGCAGGTCCGCCCAGGTATACAATTCCACATGGCCTGTTTTGGTGCTGGATGGTTTGCGCGCGCCTTTGGCGATGACGTCAATTTTGCCATGCCGGGGTGTCAGAATCGTCAGCAGGCGGTCAGCCTCGCCGAAGTCACGCCGCTTCAGGATAATCGCGTCGGTTCGAAAAGAGCGTTCGGGGCGGGTCATCGGCTGGCGTCGGGTGCCAGTTCCTTTGGTCCAAAACCATGTGCCAGCAGTTCATTCAGCGGCAGGTCGTACAGCACCTGACCATCCGGCATGGCCACGATGACGCGCAGGTCCGGGGCAAATTCGTACAGCATCTGGCGGCAGATGCCACAGGGGAAACCACCGCTGTTGGTGGTGACAGCCAGCGCATCGAATGTGCGGTCACCTTCGCTGACAGCCTTGACCAGGGCGGTCCGTTCCGCACAGATAGTGGCCGGGTATGCGGCATTTTCGACATTGCAGCCGGTATAGACGGTGCCGTCGGTTGTTCGCAGCGCCGCCCCAACCGGAAAATTGGAGTATGGCACGTAGGCATTCTGGGCAGCCTTGATAGCGGCCTGCACCAGTTGCTGCGTCGCGTGATCGGTATGGTTTTCAGACATCAGGCCGTATCGTCCAGTGCGTCAAAAGGGCTGATATCCTGCTCACCCGTCCTCGGCTCGGTTTCCCGTTCGTCCTCATCCTCACGGCTCCTGAGTGTGACCGTCACCTTGCGGATGCGCCGTCCTTCGACCGAGTCGATGCGCAGGAACAGCAGATTGTCTTCATCTTCCAGGGTTTCGCCGGGTGTGGGCACGCGCCCAAGCTGGCTGTAGATATAGCCACCGAGGGTGTCGCTGTCGTCGGTCGGCAGGTTTACATGCAGCAGGTTATTGAAGTCGTCCAGGTCCATGCTGGCATCAATGCTGTATTCGTTGTCGCTAAGCTGGATGAATTCTTCCTCTTCCTCAAGGTCATACTCATCCTGGATGTCGCCAACGATTTCTTCAATCAGGTTTTCGATGGTGACGATACCGGCGGTACCGCCATACTCGTCCACCACCACGGCCAGATGAATTTTGCTGTGCTGCATTTCCTTCAGCACGAGGTCCGCACGCTTGCTTTCTGGCACGAAGTAGGTCGGGCGCATTAATTCGCGAATGGTGCGCGGCTTTGGCCCGCCGTTGTGCCACAGGTTCAGCAGGTCTTTGGCGTACAGCAACCCTTCGATGTTATCAATTTTCTCATCGAAGACCGGCACCCGCGAATGCCCGGTTTCGACAAACTTACCCAGTGCTTCTTCCAGCGACGTGTTGACTTCAACCGCCACGATGTCTATACGCGGCACCATCAACTCGCGGATCAGCGTTTCGCTGAATTGCAGCACCGAATAAATCATGGCTTTTTCTTCATCTTCGATCGTGCCTTCTTTCTGACCGGCATCGACGAGTGTCATGATTTCTTCTTCGGTGACGGATACCGCCAGGCTGTCACCCCCCAGCAGGCCAGCGATCAGCTTGCTGAATCCCAACAGCAGGAGCACGAGCGGGGTAAACACAATGGACAGGAACCGAGCCAGGCCGGATAGCGCCGGACCCAGCATATCGGCATAGCTGCTGCCGATTGTTGTCGGGATAATTTGCCCCAGGACCAGTGTCGCCAGCACGGTGGTAAACAGCACCACGGCGTAAATCACCAGCGCAGAAAACTGCGGGTTGGCGGTCGCGATCGGCTGTGCGATGGAGAGTGTCGCTACGGTGGCGATGCTGAAATTCAGCAGCAGCAGGGTCAGCTGGTACGTGATGTTCAGCCGCACCAGATTATCCAGCAGCTTCAATACCCGTTTGGCGCGCACGCCGCCACTATCCGCCTGTTCGCGAATGGCGGTTTGTCGCACGTTGGTCAGGGCAGTATACATGATAGTGATCAGAGCATAGGCAACGATGAGCAAGAGCAGAATCGTTAAGCTCGATAAACTACCTTCGTCCAAGTTGTTTTTTCCTTCGGCTCGAATCCAGATTGAAATTGCCGGGAATGGAGGTCCGTCCGGCGGGGGGTTTTGGGGGTATTAAGTTGGTAGAATGATCTGGATCTTCAGACACGATATCTAACGTTTGGAATTTGTTTGGGATTCCTTCAACGCAGTCTACCATAGAGTAGGGTTATAAAGCAAGATATGAGTATTAAAACCGCGTTAACATGCGCCGCAGGGAGGGTGGAATGGATGACAATTTGAAGGCCTATCTGCAAGCGCTTGACTTGTTAATTCAACCGGTGCGTCAGGGGGATTATCCGGCGGGGCTGGACCCGATGCGGGCGCTGCTGGCAGAAATGGGGCAGCCGCAGCAGGGTTTGCGTGCGGTCGTCGTCACCGGGTCCTCCGGCAAGGGCAGCACCTGTGCCCGGATCGCCCGGCATCTGCGCGCCGCCGGTTTGAACGTTGGCCTGTATACCAGCCCGCATCTGCACAGCTTCCGCGAACGTTTTGTGCTGAACGACGCGATGATCGACCGGGGTACGTTCGCAGCCGGGGCACAGGTCGTGGCCGCAGCAGCGGCCCGTGTTGGCACGTCCTACAGCACCTTTGAGCAGGCGACGGCGCTGGCGCTGTGGTGGTTCGCGCAGCAGCAGCCGGATTTCGTGGTGCTGGAAATTGGCCTGGGCGGGCGCTGGGACGCGGTGAACGTGGTGGACAATCTGCTGGCTGTTTTTACGCGCATTGAAGCCGAACATGTGGCGATGCTGGGTGGTTCGCTCGAATCGGTTGCGTGGCATAAAGCAGGCATTATCAAGCCGGATGGCTGGGCGGTGAGCGCTCCCCAAGCGACGCCGGTATGGGATGTGCTGCGGGCGGAGGCCGATGCCCAGGCGGCACGGCTTGTCCTGGCTGACGCGGCTGACTTATCCCGCAGTGCCTGCCAAAATCTGGCGGATCGCGGCCTGATTCCATCGGATAACGTTCTGGCAGCGATTGAACCCGCACATCTGCCGGGACGCTTGGAAATGGTGCGGTATCACGGGCGGCAGCTGCTCATTGATGGTGGGCATACCCCGGCGGCGGCCCATTATCTACGGGCGGCCATCGAACGTTTGACGCGTGACCCGGTGCGGCTGGTGGTGGGGATGCTGAATGACAAGGATGCGCGTGCGTGGCTGGCGACATTCGATACGTCGCAGTTTCATGTGGTGCTGACTCGTGCGGCGGGACATCGGGCTGCCGCGCCGGATGCGCTGGCTAGCAGTTATAACTTCCAGAATGCACGTGTCGAGATTATCCTCGATCTTGATCAGGCGTTGGCACAGGCCGACGATGCCGGCGAAGCTCTGTTTGTGGTGGCGGGGTCGCTGCGCATGGTGGCTTATGCCCGTGAGTATTGCGGGCTGCTGTCCGCGGCGGAACTGGAAGAAGCGCTTGCTACCCGTGCTTTATTCGAGGGCGAAACCTATCTGTCGAAACTGACCGATTCAGGGCGCAAACAGCGTTATTGACTCCATCACGATGGGCAGGCCAAAATGCCAGTGCCAGCCGCCAGACGCCGGGGCCAGATGCCCGTAACAATGGACGCGCAGCTTGTTCATCATGGCATCCTGCGCCAGTGTCACCAGCGAACTGTCCTCCGGGGCCAGCCAGTAGGTGACGCTCTCCGGCACCGCGTCGGTGATGGGGTCCTCAAAACTAGGCACCGGGTAGGGCACATCATGGCGGCTGTGCATGGTCGGGTGAGGCTGGGTGCCCGGTTTCAGCGGTTGGCCGCCGAGAAAGATCACCGCGACGCCAATTTCCTCTCCGCGTTCGACACTGGTCATGTGCAGCGCATCAATGAACCCGCCGATCTGTACGCTGCCATCCCACCCCAGGTTATCCGGCTGCCAGCGCAGGCGCGCCAGGGCCGGGCCGCTGCCACCACCCCAGCGCAGGGTCAGCAGCTGCGCGGGAACCGTCAGTTCGAACAGGCCGACCGCGCCCGCCGTTTGCAGGGTTTCGGATTCTGTTTCCAGCCACAGTGAATCCAGCGCATATTCCGGGATGCGCCAGTGTTCTTCGGTCAGTTGGCCGGTGAGTTCATCGTTCATGTCAGTCGCTCTCGTAAGTGGAAAACTGGATATGATCGACCTGCATTCTGGAGGCTTGCTGCCGTCGCACGGCGTCCGCCAGTTCATACAGCTCGGCAAATTCGGGGCGTCCGCTGGCGCGAAAACGATCCGCCGCCGCATGGACGGGCAGCACTTCGACCTGCGCCACCTGTTCACCGTGATTGGTCGGGTGCGTGACCAGGGCCACATCCGCGTAAACGACATAGCGATAGGCATCAGGGTGCGGCAGGTGGGGGCGGAAAGGGTGGGGCTGCGATGAATGGGTTGACCACGCGCCCAATGGCTCGAAACGCAGCGTCTGGGCCCCGGCTTCTTCCAGCAGTTCGCGCCGCAGCGTTTCTTCGCAGCTTTCGCCCGGTTCACAGGTGCCGCCGGGCAGTTCCAGACTGCCGCGTTCGAGGGTGATGACGACGCAGAAATCGCCCACAAACGGCACACAATTGACATTGCTGATCAATGCAGCTGGCGGCTGTGTGGTGCGTCGCTCGAACTGCGCCTTCATGCCGGGAATGTGCAGCGTCGTCCGGCTGAACAGGCTGGCATATTGGTTCAGCGCTTCAGCCATGCGGCGATCTCCTGGGCGGCGGTTTGTGCCTGCCGAATACGGTCTTCGACGCGCAGGCTGGCATAGTCGCTGCCGATGAGGGCGACGCCAGCGGGCAGCAGCGCATGAATGGAGTCGATCACAGCCTCGTGGTCATGGTGGTGCGGGTTGAGACAGTGCGATTCCGGCCAGTAATCCACCCGTGTTACTACCGGGGTGTCCGGCCAGCCCAAATCCTTCTGTAACTCGGCAATGATGGCCGCCGGTGTGGTGCGGTTCAGCGGATAGCGCAGCCCTACCTGTACCAGCACATGTCCCGGCGGTACGCGATCTGGGCTGGTGGTCCAGCGCCCAAAGGCGAACCCGGCATCGGGCGGCGGTTCAATCGGCAGCGAGATTGCATCTTCCGGGTAGCCCAGCGAAATGCGGGTGATGGTGTCGTAATGAAAGCCCAGCAGGATCTCGCTGATTTTGGGCTGAAAGGTGTAAAACATGCGCTCGGCGTAGCGGGCCGGGGCGGCGACAATCAGGGCGGCTGCCTGTATCACCATGCCGTTTTCCAGGCAAACCGCAAACTGATCGTCGACTGTGCCCAGTGTACTCACGGACATGCGCGGCATAATGCGCCCGGTCTTCAGTTGTGCGGCCAGCGCGTCGACCAGCGTTTGCGTGCCAGTTTTGAAGGCGACCAGACGGTTGCCATCCGGCAGTTGGCCGATTTCCAGCAGCGCATCATCCAGCCCAAGACTCGCTGTCCACGGCCAGTCTTGCCCCTGATAAATGATAAATGGGCCGCCATCCACGACGAAGCCATCGCGCGATTCGCTGATGATGCTGCCGCCGAGACGGCCTTTGACTTCGATCAGAGTGTAGGGCACGCCCTGTTGTTCCAGTTCCCAGGCAGCGGTCAGCCCGCTTAAGCCGCCGCCGATAATCACTACATCAGGCATGGTCAATCTCCTGCTATTTCCAGTGCCAGCCGGTCGCGTGCATCGCGCAGGGCATCACGCAGTTGCGCACTTTCCGCAATCGCATCTACCTCTACCATGCCGTGCCAGCCGACAGTTTTCATATATTCAATACAGATCACGCCGTTGTAGTTGGCTTCCGCCAGTGTCTTCAGCACCTCGTCCACATCCAGCTTGCCTTTGTCGAAGGGTGTTTGCAGCTTGCTGCGGGCCGCCTGCCGCACCTGAACATGCCGGGTGTGGTCCAGCAGCGGCAGCACGTCTTTCGTGCGGACCCCCTGACAGATCATGTGGGCCCAGTCCAGCGTGATTTCCAGGCCTGGTACGTCCTGAACCAGCTTGAGTACCGCTTCTGGCGTGGCGGCCATGGAATCGAGGTGTGGTTCGACGCTGATGGGCAAGCCCGCCGCTTTCGCCTGTTTCACCATTTCGCGCAGCGCCGCGACGGTGCGATCCTGCGCGTCAAGGTCGTCGGCAGGGTGGATCAGGCCGGGTGAGAGCGTGATGCCGGGTGTGCCGAGGGCGGTGGCGAAAGGCAGCAGCGCTTTGAACAGGTTCATGTCCGCCTGTCGTTTGTCTTCCGCTTCAATCGAGATGCGGGGCAGCATCAGGTACAGGTCCGCCAGCTTGAGGTTGAAGGTTTCCAGATCGGCTTTGATCTCCGCCGCGACAGCCTGTGGGCGCTCCGCCGCACGTGCCGCGTTCAGGCTGGCACCGCTGCCAATATCCACATACCGGAACCCCAACCGGGCAATGGTGCCCAGTGCTTCGGGCAGCGTCAGGTCATTAAAGGCCCACGTGTGGCAGCTAAACTCGGTCATCATCTCATCCATCTCTCTGGCGTATAAAATAGCATACTGCACTGATTGAGGCCAGATTCACCGACTGCTCATGCAGTTTTCAGCCCTGTTTTCTGGTAATATCATATACAGACAGATGAGCCTTACCTGATGAATGACCTCGTCTTTCTTGCCTACAGTTTCAAGGATATTCGCCGCGCCCGGCGGCTGCGCGAGTCGCTGCGGCAGCATGGTCTGCGCGTCTGGCCGGATCGTACCTTGATGCCGGGCACCCCGGACTGGAAAACACAGGTGCAGAAGCGGTTGGCAGAGGCGGGCTGTGTGGTGGTGATTCTGTCCAAAGACGCGCCACTCTCGCGCTGGGTCTGGCAGATCGCGGGTGATGCCCATCACCGCCAAATTCCGATTCTCCCGGTCCTCATGGATGGTGACGCCGGTCATATCCTGCTGGTGGAACTCGAAGGCGAAGACTGGTTTGATCTGCGCTGGAGCAAAAACTACGCCCGTGAAGTGAGGTATCTGGTGGACGCTATCCGCCAGTATACGGCTGATGCAACTGTGACAATCAAAGGTCGCTAATGAAAATTCTGTTGTTACCCGGTTTGCTGTCGCTGCTGAATGTGGCGCTGGTAGCCGGGATGCTGGTCGTTGGTCCGCAAATCCCCACCCATCAACTCATTTACGATACGCAGGTTGATGGCTACCTCGATATTTTTCTGCTGGATGTGAACCGCCAGCTTGCCCACAACCTGACGGATAACCGGGGGGATGATCGCCACCCGGAATGGTCGCCGGATGGCAGCCAGATTGTCTTCGAATCGTGGCGATTGGGTATCCGCGCGGTGTATATGATGGACGTTTACAAGGGCGTGGTCAAACGGCTGAGCGCCGACGCCGGTGCCAGTGAATATGACCCGCGCTGGACGGCTGATGGCGACGCAGTGGTGTTTCGCTCCTTCCGGCGTTCTCCCGGTGGCGAAACCACCGTCACGATTTATCAGGTCGAACCCGATGGCAGCAATTTGCAGCGCCTCGATGCGTTGCCCGCCATCTTCCAGCAGGTGCCGGACCGCCTGATTTCGCAGCGTTTTGTGGATGGCAAATGGGGTGTCTTTGTCACCGAAGGGGAGGAGACGCGGCGGCTTGTCAGCCATAATATCCTGTATCGCGAAACACCCCAATGGTCACCGGATAATGAGTTGATCGCCTTTCTGTTGCAGGATGAAGTTCGCGACCCCGAAATTTACGTCATGGCAGCCGATGGGAGCGATATCCGGCAGATCACGGCGGACGGCGCGCGCAAGAGCAACCTCCACTGGCGTCCCTCATGATACCTGTCTGGTTGGTGGCCCCGGCTGCGGTGACGGTGCTGGCGTGGTTGATCGCGCTGGCTACCATACAGCTTGGCACCATGCTGCCTGAACCCGCCTATCTGAGTTATACGGCTATGAGTGGCGAGCAGCATCAGCTTATCCTGATGGATGTGGGGCACGGCCTGACGCACAGTTTAACACCACAACTGGATCGTGTTAGCGCACCGGCCTGGTCGCCGGATGGCCGCCTGATCGCATTTGAGGGGCCGTTCGCGGGGGGTACCAGTATCTATGTGATGGACGCTTTTGGTGAGGGGCTGCGCACGGTGACGGCGGAACACGCCGGAAATCAGTATTTGCCCGTCTGGTTTGCCGATAGCAGCGGCCTCTATTTTCGCAATGTGTCCAATGAGGATATGCAGGCGTTTCAGGTTCAACTGGATGGCACCGCGCTGGCGCCGATTTATGTAATCAACTTTGATTATCTGGTGCCCCACCGGTTTGATTACCAGCGGTCGGTGGTGGCCGGGTTCGAGGATGGCGAAAGCGGCATTTTTCTGGTGCGTCTGGGCGGTGCACCGGAGCGACTCGTCTCGACGGACATCACTTTTCGCGATTTTCCACAGTGGTCGCCGGATGATCGCCAGATCGCCTTGATTTCGTGGGGGACTATGACGGAAGTATTTGTTATGAACGCGGACGGGTCGAACTTCCGGCAGGTGACGAACGATGGCCTGTTTAAGAGTAACCTGAACTGGCGACCGTGATTCTACTCGTCGCCGTCGCTGGTGCGTTCCTGCACACCATCGAGGTACCCGGCCATCCATTTCATGGCATCCACAGCGCTTTCCGGCTGCTGTGCCCCGGCCAGTAGCTGACGGTCGACATTCTGCCGCACGAGGTTCCCCCGGCTGCGGTGATCGCCCATCAGGCCAATCAGCCCCGCCAGTTCCTTGAAGTTCTTGGCGAGAATACGCCATTCATGATCGGTCAGTTCTTCGCGCCGCGCATCCAGCTCGGAGCGTACCGTTTCTTCGTCGAATGTCGCCGGTTGTTTGGACGACGGATCAAACGATTCAGACAGGTCTTCGAGAATGCTGTAGACCGTGTTGACGGCCTCGGCGAATTCCGTCATGGACCGGTTGCCGAGCATGCGGCGGAAGGCCAGCGACGTCTGAATAATCGCCCGGCAGTCGGCCAGCGATTTCTTGTTTTCGAGGGCTTTGTCCAGCCGGGTCAGGCGGGTCAGGGGTTGTTTGTGGACAAAGTCGCGCCACCATTTGAGCAGGTGATGGCGGGCTTGCTGGCTCCATTGCAGGCTGTCGTGCAGCCGTGTCAGCGTTTCGATCATCAGGGCGTCGGCATCGCCGTTTTTGCCATTGACCTGCGCCTGCTGCTCGATTTCGCTGAAGATACGCTGGGCACCGACACGCGCCACCATGTCTGATCGGGCGGCCATCGCCATGTCCAGCAAGCGCCAGACCATCTCCTGCGGAATTTCCAGCGATGGCTGCTGATGCGCCATCCGCGCCAGATGTTCGACCAGAGGCAGGGCGGACTGTCGCCATTCGCGCAGTTCCAGCAGTTCAATGGCGACGTCGACCACGTCCTGCTGTTCCAGGTGCCCCGCAGCGGCCAGCTGGTTGACAATCGCCATAATGTCGTCGATGCTGCGCTGGCTGTTTTGCAGGGTGGTGCTCAACAGGCCGGTCAGGGCGTCATGGTCGGCCAGGTGTGCGGCCAGCCGCATGAACACATCATCACGGCCATCCGCCAGCATCAGAGTTGCCAGGTGAGTCAGGATTTCACCCGGCAGCCATTCGGCACCCGTCGTCAAAAATGTCTCGATGACGCTGTCCGGTTGATAGGCGTCCGGCACATTGCAGCTTTGCCCGGCGGCATAAATCTTCCAGATCTGGTCAATCACGTCGGTTGTGAACACGCTGGTCGCACGGGCACGGGCAGACCGGGCCATGGCCACCATAAAGACTTCCGGGCCGCGCTGCTGCAGCGTGTACAACGGGTCGCCGGCGTGTTCGCGCAGCACCAGCCCCATGTTATTGGGTAAGGCCTCCAAAAGCGCTTCGTCATTCAGCAGCGTGTCGAGGATATCCGACGCATGTTTGATGGTGAGGGTAACCAGATAGCGGGCCAGGTCACCATCGCTGTGGGCGCGTTCCTGCGTGGCCAGGATGCCATCGCGCAGAATATCCGCCAGTCCATAGGCCGCCGGTTCACGGGCGATCAGCCGCAGCCAGCTCATAATCGTGTCCGAATCCGCGTCGCTGATGGCGACCTGAAGGGAGACGAGGGCGGCTGCGCGCAGGTGCTCGATCCAGCGGGGATCAATCTCCATCGCGTCGTTCAGGCGCGTGCGCACAAACACATAAACATCATCGGGCTGCGTCTCAAGGTTTGCCGTCAGCACTGCCCCCAGCGCCTTGTCGAGTTCAGCGTCTTCGTCCATGTGCATGGCCACCAGCAGAGCCGCCTCGGTGTCGCGCTCGTCGAGGGCGTGTTCCAGCAACAGCTCGTTATACTGGCGGTTCAGGTCCGGTGGCAGGGGCAGGTCGCTCGACAGGACTTCCTTCAGCGTTTCGGGCGGCAAGGTCTCACCCTGCCGAACCTGCTGGTTCAGTCGCAGCTGGGCGGCGAGTTTGTCCAGGCCGGTTAGCAGATCATGGCCCGGCAGCAGGACATTCGCCAGCGGTTCCAGTTCCTCCAGCGCGTCGATAAACGCGGCCTCATCGTCCTGCCACATTTCCTTGAGCAGGACAATATACGGCATCGTCATGAGCGCCTCGTCGGGCCAATCGCCGGTCGACAGATCAGCCGTGTGGCGGTTGCTGCTTTGCTCGCCATCAACAAAAATGACCTGTGTGGCAGGTGAATCCGTATTCGTAACCGAGGTGGCAAACGTAAAGTCGGCGCGGGCTGGTGCGGGTAACAGCGCCATCAGGCCCTGTACCAATGCCAGCCGGCGGTTCTGGTCTTCCGGCGCCCCTTTGACCATCAAGTGTTGTTCGCTCAAGGCGGCTGCCAGCAGGCGCAGCGCGGTGTCGATATCACCATCGGCTTCGCGTAGTGAATCACGTAAGTGCTGCAGCCGTTCCTCGGTACTCCAGGGCAGCAGGACCGGCACCTCGACCGGGACCAGTTTCTGGTCCGCCGACAGGGGCGCAGCCGGCGCAGCTTCGATAGCCTGTTTAATCAATGGTTCGACATTCCCCGCAGCCTGTTGCAACAGCTTACGCGGAACGAGTGTGGATTCAAACATAAACCGGTCGGACTCATGAAAAGCAATGGTCAGCAGGAAGTTTTTGCCTGGGCCGTTGAAGATGCCCACAGCAGGCGAGGTGCGTTCAGTCGATGGCAAGGGTTGCAGCGTGACCAGTTCACGCCAAGGCGCGGTATCTTCAGGAGAAAGATCACCGCTGTATGCCACCAACTCGGTTGCTTTGTTGCTGTGGTCCACAGCCGTTGGTTTGCTGTAAATGATACGATCAAGCGTATCGGTCACACTTTGCCTCGGAATCACTCAGGGCTTCCGGGTGAATAAGTTTATCATACATCTGCCCCCGGTTTCGATAGTCGATTCAGGCAGGCTTCTTGCGTATGGTAATACAAAATAGCTTGAAAAGGGTTAAGATCGCATAAAAGGCCCGCCAAACTGGCAGGCCCATAACAGAATTGTATACCTCTGGGTTGATCGTTTGCGCCTAGCGCTCGACCTGAACCCCATGCCAGAAGGCGACATGATCCTTGATCGGCGCGGCAGCCGGTTTGGGGTCCGGGTAGTACCACGCGCCATCGGGGTTTGTCTGGCCATCAACCTCAATCGTGAAATAGCTGGCCTGGCCTTTCCACGGGCAAGTGGTATGGGTGCTGCTGTCTGTGAAGTAGGCTGGGTTGATCGCTTCTTTCGGAAAGTAAACATTCCCTTCGACAAATTTGGTGTCGTTACTCTCCGCGATGACGACCCCGTTCCAGATTGCTCGAGCCACGATGGGTTTCTCCTGTAATGTACGGACCAATCTACTACAGGTATAGACCCATCATGGCAAGGCAGGCTTACATTAGTGTCTGTTAAGCTATGATATCGAGTCTGGATTTCGCGATGAGTACATATAATATAAATGTATATGAGCAATTATTGAGAGGTGTACGATGGACAGTCTAACAGTTGGCCTTTTTTGGGCGGATTATGAGGTTCGTGACATACATATTCCTCTAAAAAACAGCGAAGTAAAGGCTTCAGATTTGATTATACAGATTGTCTCGCGATTAAGTGAATCCAGAGAAAAACTTGAACTATACGACGATGTAATTATGAGAATATTTGATAATCATTTAGGTAAATTTCTGGAAAATAATGACTTGATTATTAGTGACGATAAATCGCGTTATTATGCATGTCGATTCAAAAAATATAAAGTGGAATTGCTAGATGGAAAAGTTTATGAAGTAGATTTTGATGTAGATCAATCTATTTGTAATATTATCTCGGAGTTTTTGGGTGATCTGCACCACGAACCCATCAATTCGTATGGCAATGCTTATTATCCTCTCTTGTACAGTATACGTACGGAAAAAATACTGAATGAATATAGTACGCTAGTTGAACAAGGAGTCATGTCGAATGAAACATTGAAAGTTATTGAACGAACTTTTGATGATGGCGGAAATTCTCTAAAATTTCGTGTCCAGATGCTCCTAGAGACTTACTCCACAGAAATCTCATTAAATATAAATATTCCATCAAAATATTTATTACCCCTTATTGTACAAGCATTAAAAGAGCCGTTACTGAGTTTTGATCACTTAACAGTTATTGGTGATAACCGTTCGCATTTTGCTATTACTCAAACAAATGAAATGAAACCTTTGGATTCGGATAAAACTCTTAAGGACGCTGGAATAAAAGAAGGCGATGTCATAAGCCTCTTTCCAGTTGGAGTGGGTGGGGGTGGATTCGATCCTACCTCGATTTCTATTAGTAATAAACCGAGTTCCGAAGTTCATTTTAAGGTTTTTGCGCCAAAAGAAATAAATATAAGACAGAGATCTCAACTAATTGTGTATTCTTTTAGCCTTGCTGATAGTGAAGCGATTGAAATGAACTTCTATAAATTCCGAGACGAATTCGAATATGCTGTACAGAGTAAGTCTTCAAGTAAGGCAGTATCTGTACTAGCCGATTCACAGATTTTGGTAGTTCCTGAATCCGAAGAGCTAGAGTTTGAGCCACCATTGATTAATAAGCGGTGGGATGAAGACTGGTTGCGTTGCATTTTCGATTTCATACCCTCTCCCGCGGTTGATCATGAGACCGCCTTTATACGAATATCTTTCCAGATCGAAAGTATTGAAATTGCATGTATTAAAATTGCTATAGATTTACTTTCAAATAACACGCTAGGAAGAAGCAATAACCCATTAGCAGATGCATCTTTTCAAAGACAGTCATCAGCTATTTATCAGAAGATCTTCGTTTCCTACTCGCATAGCGATGCATCTATAGCGCGAAGATATAAAAATGCGCAAATTGCATTAGGCAATGAAGTGTTTATAGACGTCGATAACCTAAGATCTGGAGAGAATTGGAAATCTGGATTAGCAAAAGCTATCGATGTCTCAGATGTTTTTCAACTTTTCTGGTCTAATAATTCTGCAAGTTCCATATTTTGTCAGTATGAATGGCAGTATGCTCTAGAATTCAAATGCCCAGAAACATTATGTGAAGGATTTATTAGACCTGTATTTTGGGCATATCCAATGCCAACTCCCCCTAAACCTCTACAACATCTCCATTTTAGATTTTCACCCCTGAATTAGTTGGATTCGCGTGAGGCTATATGATGCCAAATTTAGGAGGGGGATCCCCCTCCTTATTAATATAGGTTTTTCGTTAAGCCAGCGCGTTGACGGCATCGACCAGCGCCATAATGTAGCCAGTCGACCAGGCGCGGCCCCGGTGGTTCCAGGCGCTGTCATCAATCATCTGCGGCACGTGGTCATCAATGATGAACCCGGTAAAGCCCACTTCCTTGAGTGTGCGGATAGCGGCCACCACATCGACATTGCCTTCACCCAGGAAGCATTCGTCAAACTTCGGCACACAGCCTTTGACATCGCGGAAATGGATGTAAAAGATTTTGCCGCGTTCGCCAAAGTAGCGCAGCGCATCGAGCACGCCCTGGCCGCTGCTCTTGTCGGCGTAGTACATTTCAGAAAAACACCCCATGCAGAAATCGAGGCCATGATTCGGGCTGGGCACGCCTTCCAGCGCTTTCTTAAAGCCAGCCGGGTTGCGGAACAAACGCGCGATCCCGCCTAATGATTCAACGGGCGGATCATCCGGGTGCAGCGCGATTTTGACGCCCGCTTCCTCCGCGACCGGGATGACCCGTTCCATGAAGTAGAAGTAATTGTCCCACATTTCATCTTCGCTGTATGTTTTACCCTGGGCTTCGGGTACTTCGAAGATGCCGTTGGTCAACTGACCGGCTTCGGCCAGTGCCATATCGAATGATGTGACCGTCACCCCGGCACGGCCAAAGGCTTTGGGTGTGCGCCAGACGCCGTTGGGCATCCAGTTGATACCCAGCACCGGGATACCTGCCTCGCCCATGTTACGCACGATCTTCTGATAGTTCTCAATCTGTTCGTCGCGCCCCGGCAGGCCGAGCATCGCCTTCAGGTAAAAATGACGCGGCACATTTTCGATGGCTTCCAGATCAAGTTCAAAATCGTTGACCCGCTGCTTCAGGCGCTTCAGGTCTTCCAGCGTCCAGTATCCCAGTTTGTCGGATAAATCCTGGGTGCTGCGCTGGATATTGAACTGAATCCCCTTGACCCCAAGCTGGCGAGCAAAAGTTAAATAATCGTCCGTTGCAGAATGATATTGGCCGAGAGCGGCGCGCATTTGTTGGGTGCTCATGAAAGGTCCTTTTCAATGATTTATTGTCCCAACTCGATATTATAAACTATAATTCCTGCGCTTTTCGATTATTCATTCAAACAGGAAAAATTTATGGCAATCCGCAAAGTTCTGGTAACCGGCAGTGATGGCCGAATTGGACGGGTGGTGGTGCAGGAACTGCGCGATCATGGCTATGAAGTGACAGCGGCGGACCTGCACCCGACGCAGCCCTGGTTGACTCAAATTGTCGATTCGGAGGACCTGGGGCAAGTCATCGGGGTGATGCAGGGACACGACGCGGTCATTCATCTGGCGGCGATTCCATCCCCCACACGTCATACCGCCGAAGTCGTCTTTCGCAATAACGTGATGTCGCAGTTTAACGTGCTGGAAGCTGCCACCATTCTGGGCATCAAACATGTGGTGACAGCCAGCAGTTTGTCGGCGCTGGGGCATGCCTACCTGCATCGCCTCTTTAACCCGACGTATATCCCCATCGACGAGCCGCATCCGCTGCTCTCGCAGGATACGTATGGCCTGTCCAAGATGGTGGGTGAGGAATTGTGCGAAGGCTTTTTGCGGCGCACGCCGGATATGTCGCTGACAAGCTTGCGCTTCACGGCGGTGCTGGACGAGGGCGGACGCAAGCATATGACCGAACTGCACAACAGCGCGGAGCCAACCGGCTTTAGCGGGGCATTCTGGACGTATGTGGATGTGCGCGACGCGGCACTGTCCTGCCGTCTGTCGATGGAGTATACGACGCCGGGTCATGAAGCCTACTACATCACCGCGCCCAATATCTGGCCCAAAGAGCCGATCGAGGAGCTGCTGCGCACGCATTATCCGGGTGATTATCCGGTTGCGGATCATATTCGCGGCGACGCCAGCCCGGTGGATTGCAGCAAGGCGGAACGGCTGCTTGGCTGGAAGGCGCGCTATAACTTCGACGGTAGTGTTTTATAGCCACATACTCAGCGAATCAAAATGCGGCGCTGACGAAGGATTAATGTTTGTCGCCTAGGCTGGTTGATAGACTCGAAGGAGGTTATCAACCATGTCGAAAAAAGCTGATAAAACAACCCTGCTTTCCGGATTGGGGGGACTGCTAGCGCTGTCCACGATTGGCAGCGTGGGAAGCTGGCTGGCCTACAGCCGCCTGCTGATTGATCATGCCATGCCGCTGCCAGCCGCGATTGATGCCCCGCGCAAGCAGTTTCTGGCCCGGCGGCGCAATCGTCTGCTGAACTATTATGTGGATGACCACGCATCGGGGCGTCCACTGGTGCTCATCCATAGCATCAACGCGGCGGCGTCTGCCTACGAGATGCGGCCCATTTTTGAACAGTATCGCTCGACCCGCCCGGTTTATGCCCTGGAACTGCCGGGCTTTGGTTTTTCTGAGCGCAACAACACCCCGTACTCGGCGTCAATGTATGCCGATTGTATCGCGGATTTTCTGGATGAGGTGCCGGGCGAGGCGGCGGACGTGGTCGCGCTGTCGCTGGGCAGCGAATTTGCCGCACGAGCCGTACTGGCACACCCGGAACAATTCCACTCGCTGACCATGATCTCGCCAAGCGGTTTTACGCCGCGCGAGAAGAAGGTTTCCTCACAGCGGGCGGGCGACAGCGGATCGAGCGATACGGCGTACTCCATCCTTGCCAACCCCATCTGGAGCCAGGCGTTTTATGATTTGCTGACCACGCGGGTGAGTATTCGGTACTTTTTGCGGAAAAGTTTTGTCGGTCTGGTCGATCCGGGGCTGGCGGATTATGGCTATCTGACGGCACACCAACCGGGGGCACGCTATGCGCCGTTGTATTTTGTCAGCGGCAAACTGTTCACCCGTGACGTGCTGTCCGCCATTTATCAGAAGCTTGAACTGCCCGTGCTGGTGATCTATGACAAGGATAACTTTGTCCGGTTTGACGCGCTGCCGGGCCTTGTCACCACCCGGCCCAACTGGCAGCTGGCGCGCATCACGCCGACGATGGGCCTGCCTCATTTCGAGAAGATGCCGCAGGTGGCCGCCGCGCTGGATCGTTTCTGGGGTTAACGGTCGGTTCGTCTGGCGAACTTGATGCGCAGGTACAGCACTTCTTCGTTGCCATTTTCCAGCGGCATGACCTGCGTGTAACTATCGCGGAAACCGAGGCGGCGGTACAGGTTGACTGCGCCGGGGTTGCTCAGCGCCGCGCCGATTTCCAGACATTCGACGTGCATGTTGCGGGCCGCCTGTACCAGATACTGGATCAGCGCCGTGCCCAACCCGTTGCCACGTTGTTCCGGGGCGATAATCAGATCGCTGATTTCGGCACAGCGGGGCCACAGCATCACCTGGCCATACCCGACCGTTTCGCGTTCGGCGTCCAGCACCACCGCTCCCAGTCCGCGCCCGTCCCTGGCGGCCTGCCGAATGCGGACGATAAAACGGTAAATAGAATCGGCGTCGCGCTCTGGCCAGCAGTGGGTGCGCAGGGCTTCAATATCGGCCAGCACGACCGGACGAATGGTGATGTGCGGGTCGGGTGGTTGCAGGGCGGGGGTAACGGTCTGGGTCATAACAATACAGGATTTTCGGTCTGCTGCCAGCTTGACTATAATGGACGCTACTACTTATTGTACGTGATAGCCTGCCCGCATGTCCAAACCAATTCTCTTGCTCTGCGTGATCTTTGTCATTTCCGGCTGTGCGGCACAACCTGTCGCTCAGCTGCCGACTCTGGCGGTGCTGCCCACCAGCGCACCTGAACGCCCCCCGCAATCCATCGAATTCTGGCAGGTGGTCGAAGGCGACCTCGATGCTGGTGCCGTTGATCGCTGGCAGTTCGTGGCCCGCGCGGGTGATCCGGTGCGCCTGAGTGCGCTCGGACCGGTGCATTTGTCACTGGCCGGGCCGGATGGCGGTGTGCTGGGTGAGGGTGAAGCGATTGAAGCCGCGCTGGCGGTTGACGGTGTCTATACGGTTGCGGTGCAGCCCGCGCAGGCCGACGCGGTGCGCTATCAACTGAGCCTGAGCTATACCGACCGGCCCAATCCACTGGACTTCACGGCGACACCACCGCCTATGACCGTTGGCGTGCCGACCCCGACGCCGGTTTATGATGGCCTGGGGGTGTTCATCGCTGATCTGGCAAATGGCAGCACGGAAACCGAGGCGCTGCTGCGCGGACCAGTGCAGCCCCATGTCTATACCTTTGAGGGCCGGGCCGGGGATTATGTCACGGTGCGGATGTCGCGGCTTTCCGGCACGATTGACCCATTCCTGCGGCTGTTTGGTCCGTCAGGGGAGGCGCTGGCTGTTGATGGCGACAGTGGCGGTAACCGGGCGGCATTGCTGCGGAATATCCCGCTGTGGCGCGATGGCCAGTACAGCATTCAGGCCGATGGCGGCGGTGGGCCGGGTGATTACCAGATCAGCCTGACCAGCGGCGACCCGGTGCCTGTTACGCCGACGATCATTGCGCCGCCGACCGCCACGCCGTTGTCATCTTTGCTGAATCTGACGCCCGCAACGGCGGTTCCGAATGCCGTTCTGGAGCCGTATATGCCGGTGATTGGCAGCCTGATCCGTGCGGGCGATGTCAACCGCCACACCTTTGCCATTGAGGAAAGCAGCGAAATCAGCATTGGCGTGCGCAAGCTGTACCCGGATACGCCGCTGCGCCCGGTGATCGAAATCTACAGCCCGGCAGGCACAAAGGTCAGCGCGGCCAATGCCAACCCGGCGGGCGAAGCCATCATTCAATTGCTGACCCTCAATGAGGCGGGGGTCTACAGCGTCTTCGTGACCGGGCAGGGCGGCGACAGCGGCGATTATGTCATCTCGTATGGCCCCGGCACGATTTTTGAAGATGTGCGGCGCGGCCCGGCGCTGGCGGATACGCCCTACGAAAGCAGCATTGGCCGGGGCGGTCTGCGCGATTCATGGGAGGTGGCGCTCAACGCGGGGGATGTGGTTACGGTTGCCGCCAGTCCGTTGAACGCCGGGGCGCTGGACCCGGTCGTCGAATTGTTCGCGCCCGATGGCAGTCTGGTGGTCAGCGATGATAATGGCGGCGGGTTCCCCAACGCGCTCATTAATGAGGTGCGTGCCCCGGTCAGCGGCCTGTACCGGCTGAAAGTCAGCGCGTCGAGCGGTGTCACTGCCGGGGGTTATCGCCTCATCTGGCGGTATATTAACATCGCGCCGACCCCGACTTACGATCCGCCGCGTATCCTGATGTTTGCGCTTGAGGGTAACGTGCCTGAAGGTGAATATGCTTTCTACCCGTTCCAGGGTGGCGTGGGCCAGCGCGTGCGTGTGCGGGTGACGGCCCGGCCTGCCAGCGGGTTGGATGCGGTGGCGGTGCTGATCGGACCGGATGGCCGGGAGATCGCGCGTGGCGACGATGAAAACGGCCTGAACCCACAATTCACGGCTGATCTGCCTGCCGACGGCACCTATCAGGTCCGTATCAATGGCTATCTGAGCGGCGGCGCATTTGACCTAGTGGTGGACCGGCTGTTTTAGCGGGCGGCGGTGCTCCAGAATAGACACCGGCCAGATTCGGCGCTATACTGCGAGCGCTGGAATTGAGCCGAGGGGGCAGCATGCCCGACATCATGCAGTTTGTGCCCATCCTGATTGTGGGCTTCGCCGGTTCGCTGGCTCTGACGCCGCTTTCGCGGCAGATGGCGATGCGGCTGGGGGTGGTGGACAAACCCAATCATCGCAAGATTCATCTGGATAACAAGCCAATGATGGGCGGCCTGGCGGTGTATGTGGCGCTGGTGACGGCGCTGCTGTTGTTCAGCCCGCCGGATCACATCGCGGAGTTTACGGCGGTGCTGGCTGGCGCGGCGGTGCTGGCATTGTTGGGGTTGATCGATGACCGGTATGACCTGCCCTGGCGAACCAAGCTGCCGGTGATGTTTCTGGCGGCACTGGGGCTGGTGATGACTGGTGTGCGTGTGCACTTCTTCGGCATTCCGCTGCTCGATGGTGCGATCACGACGATCTGGATTGTGGCGATCACCAACGCGACCAATTATCTGGACAATATGGACGGTCAGTCTGCCGGCATGACGGCGATTGCCGCGTTCTACTTCATGATTATCGCTTTCACTCAGGGCTTGAGTCTGGTGACGCTGCTGGCGGCGGCGGTGCTGGGCAGTGCGCTGGGGTTCCTCGTGTACAACTTCAACCCGGCCAGCACTTTTATGGGCGATATGGGCGTGCTGCCGCTGGGGTTTATCCTGTCCGTGCTGGCGATCAAGCTCGAATTTGACCAGCCCTTTTCGGTGTACTGGCTGGTGCCGGTGCTGATTCTGGCGCTGCCGGTATTCGATATTAATCTGGTGACGTGGACCCGTGTTCTGGAACACCGGTCGCCAGCGGAGGCGGGCAAGGACCATACGGCCCACCGCATTATGAGCATCGGGTTTGGCCAGCGCATCACCCTGGCGCTGATCTACGGCGGCTGCGTCCTGTTTGGGACAATGGCGCTGCTCATCAGTGTGTCGCCGGAGGATGTCGCGCTGCGTCTGGCGAGTTTTGGCGTGCTGCTGCTGCTGGGGCTGGCCGTGCTGATGACCTGGCTGCGTCAGCGTTACCAGAAGCCACCACCGGCCACCATCACCACCCCATCGACTGATCTGGAAAAAGTGCCACACGGATAACCGACATGCTGCGCGTAGCCCATGTCATCAAGGTGACGACGATTGCCGGTGCCGAAACGCATCTGCTGACGCTGCTGGCTGGCCTGCGTGCCCGGCAGGTTGACGCGCAGATAATTGTGCTGGTCGAGCCGCGAACCCCAATGGACGATTACGTGCAGGCCTTGGAGCGGCGCGGGATTCCGGTGCAGCGTTTGACGATCTTCGCCGACATGGACCCGACTCTGCCGCCCCGCCTGCGCGCCCTGGTCCGGCTGATGAAACCCCACATCCTCCATACGCACCTGTTTCATGCGGATCTGTATGGGGCGATTGCCGCGAAATGGGCCCTGCGCCGGACAGCCCTGATTACCAGCCGCCACAATGACAACGCCTTTCGCCGTCGCGAACCCTACCGCAGCCTGAACCATCGCCTGTGGCAGATGGTCGATGCCGGCATCGCGATTTCGGATTCGATTGCGCGTTTTGCTGTCGAGGTGGAAGGTGCCCCGTTACCCAAAATTCAGACCATTCGTTATGGCCTGGACTATCGGGCGCAGCGGCTGCCGGAACGCCGGGCGGAGCGCGTCACGCTGCGCGATCAACTGGGGCTGGACGTGGATGCGCCGGTTGCGGGCATCGTCTGCCGGTTGGTCGAGCAGAAGGGGGTGAGCTATGGTTTGCAGGCGTTCGCCCATGTCCTGAAGCAGATTCCGGCGGCGCGGCTGGTGATTGCCGGCGACGGTCCGCTGCGCAATGAACTCGAAGCGGAGGCGGCGGTATTGGGCATTGAGTCCGCGGTGCGCTTTCTGGGCTGGCGCGACGATGTACCGCAGTTGATGAATGCCTTCGATGTGCTGCTGATGCCTAGCCTGTGGGAAGGGTTCGGACTGGTGATTCTGGAGGCGATGTCGCGGCAGGTGCCGGTGATCGCCAGCGCCGTCAGCGCGATTCCCGAAATCGTGGCCCATGGCGAAACGGGCCTGCTTGTGCCGCCGCGCGATGTCGACGCGATGACCGCCGCGCTGATTCAACTGCTGGGCGACGCACCGCTGCGCCGTCATATGGGGATGCTGGCCGAAGATCGACTCGAAACCCGCTTTACTGCGCGCCGCATGGTTGATGAAACAATCCGCCTGTACGGGAAGGTAATCTGACCCCACTCATGACTCGTTTGCTGTACTTTGTGAATATCCCCCGCTTTTTTGTGACCCATCGCTTGCCACTGGCATTGGCGGCGCAACAGGCCGGTTATGATGTCCATGTAGCGACCTCCGCCTATGATGAGGCCAACATCGCGCACATTGAGGCGGCGGGCCTGCCGTTTCATCCGCTGCCGCTGCGCCAGCACAGCACCGCCCCGCATTACGAGTGGGAAGCCGGACGCGCGGTTTATGACCTGTATAGTCGCCTGAAACCAGACATCGTGCATCAGGTTTCGATCAAGGCGATCCTGTATGGCGGGTTGGCCGCACGGTTGAGTCATGTGCCGGCGGTGGTGAATGCCGTCAGTGGGCTGGGTTATGTGTTTATCGCGCAGGGGCCGAAGGTGGCTCTCATCCGCACCGGCTCGAAACAGGTCTATCGCGTGGTGCTGGCCCATCCCAACTCGCGCACCATCTTCCAGAACCCGGATGATCGCGATTTTTTTATCCACAACGGCCTGATCGACCCGCAGCGAACCGTGTTGATCAAAGGCTCCGGCGTGGATATGGACGTGTTTTACCCGCAGCCGGAACCGGACGGTCTGCCAGTGGTGCTGTTTGCCGGGCGGCTGTTGTGGCAAAAGGGAGTCGGCGAGTTTGTCGAGGTCGCGCAGCGCCTGAAGGGGAAAGCCCGTTTTGTGATCGTCGGCTTTGGCGAGGCAGGCAACCCGGCGTCGGTTCCGCCGGAAAAACTGGCCGCCTGGCACGACAGCGGCGTGATCGAAGCCTGGGGCTACCGCAGCGATATGCCCGCTGTGTATGCGCAGTCGCAGATCGTCTGTCTGCCATCGTCGTATGGCGAAGGCATACCTAAAGCGTTGATCGAGGCGGCGGCGTGTGGCCGGGCGATTGTGACGACCGATTCGCCGGGCTGCCGGGAAATTGTGCGGCACGGTCAGAACGGCCTGCTGGTCCCGGTGCACGACACAGACGCCCTGACCCGCGCGCTGCAAGCACTCATTGATGACCCGGCCCGCCGCCAGACGATGGGTGCTGCTGGCAGGCGCATGGCCGAAGCGGAATTCTCGCTGCCGCAGGTCAACGCTCAGACACTGGCTGTTTATGAGGCCTTACTTGCCAGCAAGACACGGCATAATCCTCAATGAGCCTGACCTAACATTTTGATTCCCTGTTGTCGAAACGCTTGTTCGTGCCCTAAGATGACTCTAATGGTTATGAACAAGGTCACTTACATTGGCTGATACCGGGAATGCCCGGCAGGTGCGTCGTGTCCTGCTGATTACACTGGTTCTCAATCTGGCCGTTGCTGCCGGTAAAATTCTGATTGGTTTGACAACAGGCGCGTTGGCGATCACGGCTGACGGCCTGCATTCGATTGTCGATGGCTCTGGCAATGTGGTGGGGCTGATTGCGACCCGTTATTCAGCTCAACCCCCGGACGACGAACACCCTTATGGTCACAGCCGCTACGAAACGCTGGCTGCGCTGGTGATTGGCGCGCTGCTGCTGCTGACCGCATGGGAAGTGGTGCAGGGTGTACTGGAACGGCTGGGCGGGGGTGAACCGCCGACGCTGACACCGCTGGCCTTTGCGGTGATGATCGGCACGCTGGTTATTAATATCGGGGTCAACCGCTATCAGGTGGGCGAGGGCAATCGCCTGAATTCGCAGATCCTGCTGGCCGACGCTGCCAACACAGGTGCGGATATTTTTGTGACGTTATCGGTGATTGTCAGCATGGCGCTGGTGACCCTCGCAGGCTGGGGCTGGGCGGATGTGGTCGCTGCGATGCTGGTGACGGTGCTAATCGGTCGTGCGGCGCTGAAAATCCTGCGCAAGACCGGTTCTATTCTGGTGGATCGCGCGCCTTACTCGCCACACGAACTGGCTGAACAGGTGCTGGAAGTACCCGCCGTGACGAACGTGGTGCGCGTGCGCAGCCGGGGGTCGACCGACGCGGCGCATATCGACGTGGATGTGCAGGTCGCACCGGAAATGACCGCCGGGCAGACCTCTGCCATCAGTGATGCGATTCGCAATCATCTGAAAAACCAGCTGCCCGGTGTTACCGAAGTGGAGGTGCATTTCGCCCCCAATGAACCGGCTGACCCGGATTATGCGCTGCTGGCCCGCGCGCAGGCTGATGGCCTCGCCCTGACGACGCACGAAGTCGTGGTCAGCGATTCGCCGCAGGGCAAGGTGCTGGAAATGCATGTCGAGGTGCCACCGGGCCAGACCCTGGCTGATGCACACGAGCAGGTGAGCCAGCTCGAGCAGGCGGTGAAGGCGCATGTGCCCGAACTGGCCGATGTGGTGACCCATATCGAACCCGCCCTGACCGACACGTCGAATGCTGCTGCGGATTCCGGCGTCTTGCAGGAAAGCCAGATGGTGCAGACGCGCGTATTGCAGGAGCTGGAGCAGCATTACCCGGACCTGGACTGGCATCAGGTCAATGTGTACCCGCTGGAAGGTGGCTTTGCGCTCAACATGCATGTCACACTGCCCTCACAGATGAGCGTGGAAGCGGCCCATCGGATCGCCGAAAACGTGGAAATACTGCTGCGCACCAATGTGCCGCTGGTGGAGCGTGTGACGATCCATACCGAGCCTGCCGAACCGGTCGCCGTCCCCCGTTGATTACTGTGTAACGGTGCCCGGCAGCCCTCGTAAACCAGGCTCATGCCCACATATTTGCCATGACCGCCATGATCACTACTTGGCTGATCGTTTTTGCAAAAAAGACAGAATCAACCGGTGGGTACGGCTGTAAGCAGAGTCCACCAATAAATGCGTGCCCTTGATCATGGCGGCTTTCCTTATGCCAGCGGTGTCTACACCAGATTCGCCTTGATGTAATCCCAGTTGATGTCCTGCCCCATGCCCGGCAGGTCCGAAATGTGGACGAAGCCTTCGTCATCCATCGGGTCTTCCAGCGTGTTCAGCCACGGGGGCGGCACGTCATAGTCGATGAAGGGATGCAGCAGGCCGCGTTCGTGATACTGGCCGGGGATCGCCATCGCACACAGCGCCTGCAAGTTGGCGATGCCTGACCCGTGCGACTCCACCTGCATATTGAATGACTCGGCCAGATGGACGACTTTCATCATGGGCGTCAGGCCGCCGACATCACCGACGCCAACGCGGCTCATGTCGCAGGCGTGGTGCATGATCCACTCGGCGCGGGTGAACATCTTGCCTTCGGCGGTTTCCGGCCCGACAATCGCCAGATCAAGCTGGTCCGCCAGCCAGATGTAGGACGACATGCTGTGCTCGTCCATCGGTTCTTCCATCCAGTAAAAATCGAGCTTCTCCAGTTCGCGCCCCAGATACAGCGCCTGATGCCGCGTATAGTAGTGGAAGGGGTCGATCATCAGGGCCATGTCCGGACCGACCGCTTCGCGCACCGCTGCGCAGGCCGCTACATCACGCTTCGGGTCGGCGGAGTAGGGTGGCTGCCAGGTGTGCAGCTTGAAGGCTGTATAGCCGCGCGCCTTGCACTGGAGGGCGAATTCGGCATAGGCTTCCGGGGTGTTCAGCCCGCCTTCCAGGTCGTCGCCACACATGGTGCTGGCATAGGCCGGGACTTTGGTGCGGGTCGCTCCCAGCAGTTTATAGATAGGCTGATTGAGGTAGCGGCCTTTCAGGTCCCACAGCGCACAATCCACCGCGCACAGCACTTTGTCCGACAGTCGATCCAGGGCCAGCCGCTGGCGTTCCTTGAGCATGTGCCAGATTTTTTCATGATAAAACGGGTCCTGGCCGATGAGCAGCGGCTTGACCATGCTCTCGATGATCTGCTTGTTGCCGCCGAAGAAATAGCCCTCCGCGCCTTCGTCGGTGACGATCGTCAGCAGCGTCTGGGTCGCGTCATGCTCCGGGCCGGGGTGACCATGCCCTTCGGAGTCGCGGGTTTTGTTGGACCGGTAATGGATGGTATCCACTTTCACATCAACGATTTTCAAAACAAAATCTCCTTTTGCAATGCGTTGCTCAGGGCTCTGGATTTCCCTGTGATAAACCTATTCTGAAACAGGATGCTGCTGGCTGATCGACCATAAATACTGCGGGCGCCAGCCAAACGCGGCTTCGGCTTTGGCGCAGTCTAACAGGGCCGGGCGAGCAGACAGGTCATCACGAATGTCGACCTGTTCCCCAAAGTGCCGCCGGACCAGTGTTTCCGGCTCCTCATCTAGCACGAACCCGCCAGTGATATTGTAGGCGCCGGTGGGTACATCGTCTGTTTCGATGGCGAGGCGGCAGGCGGCAGCGGCGTCGCGGGCATCGGTGCGCGTCCATAACTGGCCGATACCCTTATTGGAGTCCTGTTGTAATTGTGAAATTGTATCCGGTAATTCATCAACGGTGCGGATACCATTCAGCCGGAAGGACAGAATGGTCATATCGCGTGTCTGGGCAAAGTAAGCCGCCATCTGCTCGCCGTTGACCTTGGAAAGCGCATAGGCGTTGACGGGCCGCATGGGATGATTTTCATCAACTGGCAGGTAAAGCGGTGCGTGGCGGTCAAAACCGTACACCTGCCCGCTGGAGGCCGAAATCACACGCCTGACGCCGAGGTCGGCACACGCCTGGAACAGATTAAATGTCCCCTGAGTGTTATCGCTATAAGTGCGCGTGTCCGGCACAATCCCGGCATCTGCCCACGCGCCCATGTGGATGACGGCGTCGGCACCGGCAGCAGCTACCGCCTGAAACGTCTCGCCTGCATCCGTCAGATCAACGCGCAAAAAACGGCTGATCCGCGTTTCCGGTGGCTGAAGATCAATGCCCAGCACCTGATGACCAGCCTCTACCAATTCCTGTACGATGTACCGGCCTATACGACCGCTGCTGCCTGTTACGAGGACTTTCAAAATGGGAACCTTTCATCAGCCACATATTGCATTTCTACTTTAGCGCACTCCCGTTTTGTCCACCACCTGACTTCCCTTCACCATCAAATTCATCCATAATGTCATACTGTGGATCAAGGATATGAGGTTGCCAAATGAAATTTCGATTACACGTTTTTTTGGCGGGTGTGCTGCTGTTATTGACGGCGCTGCCGGCGCTGGCGCTGCAACAAACCCTGCCCGCTTCGCCCTGGTATGCGGTGGTCTGGAACCGCGACACCGACATGCTGCACTGGGTCAATGAGGCTGGCGAGCAGGCGACACTACCGCGACCCAAGCTCGCTGGTGAAGCGGCGACACCCTCCCCGGCAGTCCAGTTTTCGCGTGACGGACGTCATTTGCTGGTGGCCGCAACTCTGCAATCCGGTGTGCAGGGACTGGGCATTTTCGACGTTGAATCCGGGCAGTTCGTGCGCACGCATCAGGCAGCGTCCGGCGAAACGATCAATCTGGGGGCCACGCATACCTCCAATATCAGTTCACAGCGGATGGCGGTGGGGCTGGCGAATACGGACCCGAACGCGGCGGCATGGCGGGTGCTGATTGTGGATGTTATCACCGGCGATGCGGTTGCCGAACTGACCAACTCGGCGCTGAACATGCAGGGGCTGAACGCCTACCGGATGCCGCTGGTGGTGTACTACGATATTGATGAAGCGCTGGGCCACGAGGTCATTCACTTCCAGATGCTGCCGATCAATGCCGGTGGCGTGCCGGTTGTGGATACCTGGGCGTGGAATGTCAACACCGGGACGGTGGTTCCCAGCGCCTACAATCAGGTGGATCAGGACATTCGCTATTTATCGGGTGAGGTCGCGCTGGCGGTCAATGACCCCAATTACGAATCACTCGAACCGCTGCCGATGTTGAATACCAGTTATAACGCCATCGCGCGCGGCATCGACTTCAACAATCTGCTGACGATCTGGGCGGATGGCACACGGCACAATTTTTCGCCGAAGTGGGCCGCGAATGGGCAATGGCTGCTGTATTACTCTGAAGGCGAACCGATGGCCCCGCACTGGAGCGTGATTATGGCGGATGCCACGCCGCTGAGCAATGAGCGTATGCCGCTGGGGCCTAACGTGCGCGCGGTCTGGGGGACGCCGGATGGCTATCTCGCACTGACCGAAACCGGGACGCTGTTGTTCATGAATGAATTTGAAGTCGAAGGGTTCGCCGCCGATTTTGGCGTACCGGTTCTCGAACTGGAGCAGGGGCAAAGCGTCGACGTGGTTTACGTCAGCGATGCCGGTGCGTTTGGCCTGACCAGCGTGGCCGATGTGGGTGGTGTCGTCGTAGATGGGCCGGACGAACTGGCCGCGCCGCCGATTACGGCCTGCGAGGGCGCACCGCCGCTGCGTCTGACGGTGGGCATGTCCGGGCGGGTGTCGTTTACCAATGGTGTACCGCTGCGGGTGCGAAGCGCGCCGGGTGGTGATGTGGTAACTCAGATCGGCGAGGGCACGGCGTTCAATGTGATTGGTGGACCGCAGTGCCAGGGTGGGTACGCCTGGTGGCAGATTCGCACCGGCAATGCGGTCGAGGGCTGGTCCGCCGAGGGCGACGCCAACAGCTATTTCATGGAACCAGGATCGGGTGTGGTGGCCGGGAACCTGGCGGTGCTGCCGACCAATACGCCGACGCCGGAGTTACAGATTGCCGTGCTGCCCACGTCGACCCCGACACCACAATTGCAGATTGCGGTCATCCCGACGGCGACGCCGCAGCTTCAGGTTGCTGCCCCGGCGGACCCGTGTAACCTGGCACCGCAGACGCGGTTGCAGGCCGGGGTTCAGGCGCGCACGAATACGCCCAACGGCACGCTGGCGATGCGAACCAGCCCGACCGATGAACTGCCCAGCCATCAGGTTCCGCACGATTCGCTGGTGACGACGCTGGGCGAATCGCGCTGTGAAGGCGGCTATCGAGTGTGGCCGGTGGCGGTGACACTGAATGGTGAGATTGTGACCGGTTGGGTATCGGAAGGGACGCAGCAGCAGTACTTTCTGAATCCAGCTTAGCGCGTGATTGCGCTACACAGACGGAGGCATGATGCGAGATGTGTTATGTCTCCGTTTTGGTTTACTTGAGCCGAAACGCGAACCGGTCCCCCCGGTAGATATGCTCGGAGTATTCGCAGAGTGTCTGGTCTGCGTCGTAGGACAACCGCTTTTCCAGCATCACCGGCGACCCCAGCGGGATGTTCAGCATCTGCGACACGTATCCATCGGATGCGTTTGATTCAAAGGTGACTTCCTTGTCCGTCAGGTGGATGTCGAACTGATCCACCATCAGGTCGCGCAGCGATTGACTCAGTTCTTCATGTTCGATCCCCGGCACGAACGCATAGGGGATTGAAATATATTCCAGAATCATCGGGGTGTTGTCGACATAGCGCAGGCGGTGAATATAAATGATCAAATCCGATGGTTTCAGCTTCAGTATCTCCGCGACCTGATCTGCCGGGCGGACAATGGCTTCCAGCACGCGTGCTGCCGGGCGGGCGCCCAGCTGGCGGGTCATATCGATCAGCCCCAGAGACAGGTGTCGCTTTTCGGGCGCTGCCGGAACGGTGGTGGTGACAAATGTGCCCCGTCCCTGCTGCCGTGTGATCAGCTTGTGTTCTGCCACCACGTCCAGCGCACGACGCACGGTATGTCGGTTGTGCCCGAATTCTGCACTGAGCTCGCGGTCCGAAGGCAGTTGTTCCCCCGGTGCATAGACCCCGTTGTGAATACGCTTGATGAGAATATCTGCAATTTGTCGGTAATAAGCTATACCTTGCCGGTTGCTCCGCATAAAAGTTCTCTTCAATGTGAATTTTGCCGATTCTTATAGCATGTTTGGCTGATTAGCCCCAAAAGACTTGTTGATTTCTTAAACTTAGCTTGTTTTTTGTTTAATCTACCTAAACTAAAAATTGCGGAGTAGGGAGTGATTGTCTACAATTATAGACCAATCGCCGCCGTCATCCATCGAATCTAAAAATATTTCCATAAAGGAAAGGTGTTCTATGATGAAACCACGCTTATCCGGATTGCTTGTAATAGTATTTTTGCTGACCGCCGTGTTTGGTGCGGCTCAGGCCCAGGACACGGTCCCCATTACGGTGCGCTGTATCGCCAACGTCGCTGGTGGCGAAGGCTGGCGCTGTGATAACTTTGCCGAGGTCGAGGCGCAGGTCGAGGAAGAACTGGGTATCGATATTGAACTGACACTGGTTCAGGACAACAAGTCCTGGGGCGACTACAAAAACGAATTCGTGCTGGCAACCGAGGCTGGCGAAGCGCCAGACATCGTACTGTCGGGTCACGAAGACATCGGCGCATGGGCTGCCGCTGGTTTCATCATGCCGCTGGATGATCTGATCGCGCAGCACGAGGAATTTGAAGACATCGTTCCCGCATTGTGGGAATCGCAGATGTACCAGGGCGAGATTTACGGTATACCACAGGACGCCGAAGCACGCCCTGTCTTCTACAGTAAACTGCTGCTGAGCGACCTGGGTTGGAGCGATGAAGAAATTGAATCGCTGCCAGACCGGGTAGCCGCCGGCGAGTTCACCTTCCAGGACCTGATCGACACGGCCCAGCAGGCCATCGACGAAGGTGTGGTCGAGCCGGGTAATGGTTTCTGGCATCGCCCCAGCCTCGGGCCGGACTTCCTGTACTACTACTATGGTCAGGGCGGCCAGATCATGACCGACGCTGGCGAGATCATGGTCGACCGTGAAGCACTGCTGAGAGTTTATGAGCTGCTGGGCGGCATGACTGAAAGCGGCGTGATGCGCAGCGACCTGATCGGCATCGACTGGTCATCCGAATGGCATCCGTCTGTTGCCAGCGCCGAACAGGTTCTGTTTGCGGCCAGCGGTACCTGGAACTGGGCGGACTGGGCGATCAACTATGTGGCTGATCGCGGCGGTAATGATTACCTGCTGGAGAACATTGGCCTGACGCTGATCCCCGCGATGGAAACGGGCGAACCGCTCACGGTGACGCACCCGCTGTCCTACCTGGTCAGCAGCGGCAGCGACAATCCTGACGTGGCGATGGCGCTGATCGCAGCGGTGACGACCCCGGAAGCCAACAACCGTCATGCCATCGACAGCTTCCATCTGGGTATTCTGCAATCGCAGGTCGACTCGCCGGAATACGCCGAAAATGAAGTGCTGAGCAACGCGCACTACATGCTGGATTACGCGAAGTCGCTGCCCAATCACCCCGGTTGGAACGCCTGGTCAAATGCTTACTGGCTGGGTATCCAGGCGGTAGAAGCGGGCGACGCGACCCCGGAAGAAGCGGTCGATATCATGGTGACTCAGCTTCAGAACGAACTGCCGGAAGTGGTTGTGCAGTAGGTTGGGTTCATGACTCAGCGAGAATCAAATGTGGGGGGGGCTTCGGCCTCCTCCACTGTTCAGCAACAGCTTGCGGAACAGGCACAGCGAAGCCGAAGCCGGGCGCTGCGGGCGAACCTGAGCGCGTATGGTTTTCTGGCCCCGGCGGGCGTGCTGGTGATCCTGTTTTTCTTTATTCCCATGATCATCGTCATTCTGATGAGTATGACCAACCTGGCGACGGCCAACTTCACGACCGATATCTCGCGCTGGGAATTTGTCGGGTTGCAGAATTTTCAGACGATGTTCAGCGACCAGTTTGCGCAGAAAATATTCTTTAATTCCGTTTTTTACGTCCTGATTACGCTGGCGTTTTTTAATGTGGGGCTGGCGCTGGTGGTGTCCCTGCTGACGACGCATATCGACCGGCGGGCGGGTTTCTTTTTCCGGGCGTTATGGATTTTGCCGCGCATCACCACGGCGACGATTTATATCCTGATGTGGCGGCGCATCGCTGCCGAAGCGCCCCAGGGAATCATCAACCAGATCAACCAGCTTCTGGGACAGCCGACGATCAATTATCTGAATGCGTACCCCTGGGAATTTGTGATTCTGGTCAACGGCTTTGTTGGTGTGTCGTTCGGCATGATCATTTTTACCTCGGCTATCGAATCGATCCCCAAAGACCTGATGAACGCCTCGCTGGTGGATGGCTCGACCATCATGCAGCGGATTCGTTATGTCACCCTGCCGCTGCTGCGCTGGCCGCTGCTGTTTGTGGTGACGTACCAGACTCTGTCGCTGCTGACCTCGTTCGAGCAGATTCTGCTGCTGACAGACGGCGGGCCAGGCTTGTACCGCACCGAGGTGTGGGCACTGACCGCCTATCATCGTGCGCTGTCGAACTACTTCGGCAACGCGCAATGGGGTTATGGCTCTGCTTTTGCCGTGATGCTGGTGCTGGTCGGGGTGGTGCTGGCGGTCATCTATATGCGGGTGTTCCGCTTTAATGAACTGGTTTCTGACCCGAAAATTGAGGTGCTCTGATGGCCGGTGAAGCTGTTCCTGCATCGGGTGTCCGGCAGATGGATCTAGTGCCAGCAGATGCTGGGCTGAAAATGTTTCTGCGGGCGGTGCGCAATGCGCTCTTTGCCGGTGCGATTCTGCTGGCGACGGCAGTGATTTTTGAGTATGTACTTAGCCCCGCCATCGCGTCGGTCCAGGTTGAGGAGTCGGTTACATCCACCATCGCGGCAGTGGCGCTTCTGGTGCTGCCGTTGGCTATGGGGGTGACGGCGGCGGCTACGTTACGTCCGGCGCTGGCAGACCATGCCCTCAGAGCCATTTTGATGGTTGTGGTGATCGTGCTGGCCGTGTATGGGGCGAAGACTGCGCTCCAGTACGCGACGCAGTCCGGGCCATTTGGGCAGCAAAAGACGCTGCAATTCGCGATGGTGGATACACCGGATGGCGTCCTGGTGGAATCGGTGGAACCGGGGGGCGCTGCTGATGCGGCTGGTTTAATGGCCGGAGATGTGATTACGGCGATTCGCCGGGACACGGTGGATGCCGCCGGTATTCAGGAAGCGGTGGTCGCGGCCGAACTTGACGCACCGCTGCGCTTCCGCCTGCTGCGCGATGGGGAAGAAATGCAGCTGACGGCGCGTGTGACCGAATCAGCCAGTGTGAACACCAGCGCCATTTACAGCGACGTGATTATCGGCTTGCTGGCCGGTGTGGTGATCGGTCTGTTCTGGCCAGCGAACTGGTCCGCTTATGCGCTGCTGGTCGCCAGCCTGCTGCCGCTGCTGGCTGGTTATGCCTGGTTGATTATCGCGACATTTTCCTATCGGACTGAAGGCCTGAAGCCGGTTGACCAGAATGGGAACTTCGGTGGTTTTACGTTGTCGAACTGGGAGTTTCTTTCCGGGCAGGGGATTGCTGGCCAGCCAGACCTCAATATCTGGCCGCTGACGTTCAACTCGCTGGTGATCGCTATTCTGATGACGGTGATTGTGCTGCTGGTGGCCTCGATGGCCGGGTATGCTCTGTCGCGCATGAACTTCCCCGGACGCCGCCTGTTCCTGTCGCTGACGCTGATCTTACATGGCTTCCCGGCGGTGACGCTGTTTATCCCCATCTTCCTGGTACTCATCAGCATCAGCAATGTACCGCTGATTGGTCAGTTTTTTGGCTTTAATACGTTGGGCGGCATCGCGCTGGTGATGGTGGCATTCGAGCTGCCGCTGGGTATCTGGCTGATGAAGGGCTTTTTCGACAATGTGCCCTGGGATATGGAGCGCTCGGCCCTGATCGACGGGGCGTCGCGCTGGCGGACCTTTTTTGAGATTATCCTGCCGCAGATTCGACCCGGCCTGCTGGCGCTCGGTATTTTTGCCTTTGTCAGCGGCTGGAACACGTACCTGATCCCGGCGACGTACAGCATCGGCACGCGGACATCCAATCTGCCCGTGCTCATCCGCTCCCTGACCGGTGAAGTTAATCCCGTGAACTGGAACCTGCTGGCGGCTGTTGGCGCGTTTCAGTTGATCCCGATTCTTATATTCTTTATCTTTGCCCAGGAATACTTGCTCAATATCTATGCGGGCGGCACCAAGGGCAGTTCTTAAGGAAAGGCCGCTGGATGGACGTAAAAATTGATAGCCTGACCAAAAAATTTGGCAGCGTTGTGGGGGTGGACAACCTCAACCTGAACATTGAAGATGGCGAATTTGTGGCGCTGCTGGGGCCTTCGGGCTGTGGCAAAACGACCACGCTGCTGATGCTGGCTGGTATCTACAAGCCGACTGACGGCGTGATCCGCTTTGGTGACCGGGTCGTGAATCAGGTTCCCCCGCGTGATCGCAATATTGGCATGGTGTTCCAGAGTTATGCGCTGTACCCACACATGACCGTGTTTGGCAATATGGCGTATCCGCTGAAGCTGAAGAAAGTGCCGAAGCAGGCGCAGATGGAACGGGTGGAGCAGGCCGCCAACACGATGGGTATCGGCCATCTGTTGGACCGACGACCGGCGCAGCTTTCCGGCGGCCAGCAGCAGCGCGTGGCGTTGGGGCGCGCACTGGTCAAGGAACCGGATATCTTGCTGTTCGATGAGCCGTTGTCCAACCTGGATGCACGGCTGCGCCTGACCATGCGCGGCGAGATCAAACAGTTACAGAATCGACTCGGCATTACGTCTGTCTACGTCACGCACGATCAGGTCGAGGCGATGACGATGGCGGACCGGATCGCCGTGATGAGCCAGGGGGTGTTGCAGGCATTCGACACCCCGGAAGACCTGTATGACCGGCCCAAGACGCTGTTTGTGGCCGGGTTTGTCGGCAATCCGCCCATGAACTTCACGGATGTCCGTGTCGCCGCCGACAACGGCCATGTCATGGCTCGCAGCGACGCGCTGGGGCTGGCGGTTCCGCAGGCGCGCGCCGAGAAGGTACTGAAGCATGGCGGCACGGTGCGGATGGGTATCCGGCCAGAAGACATTCACGTCGTTGACGGTGACGACGGACTGGTCGGTGAAGTCAACGTGGTCGAACCGCTGGGGCGCGATGATCTGCTGGATGTGCGCATCGGTGGCGAACAGTTTCTGGTGCTGGCGGACCCGCACAAGCGAATTCGCGCAGGCAACCCGGTCCGGCTGCGCTTTGACATGGACAACGTTCAGTTCTTCGATATTGAGACGGAACGCTCATTGCTCTGGAACTAGGTGGGCATGATCTCGTCCTGCTGGTGTAAACCGCCCAGGGCATCGAGCAGTGCGCTGCCGGTCAGTCCCTGGTTGAACGCCTCCATCGCTGTCGTGTAATTCACCCGCAGCCAGTAGGTGGTTTTCAGATGCGGGATCAGCGTCGGATATTCGATATTGATGATGCCTGCCATTGGCCCCGGTGTATCGTCCGGTGGGTAACCCGCCAGAACGCTCAGGATCTTATGGGTCGTTGCAGCAAGGGTTGGCTCAACGGTTTCCAGTTGACCTGCCGGTAAATCGGGAACCCAGACGACGACGCGGAAATCAGTCTGCATGGTGGCAAAGCTGCGGACGGTGCCGTCTGCATTGATGCAGTTTTCGCCAAAGCTTTCTGCCCGGACTTCCATCGAGGGTAATTCCAGTAGCTCGGCCAGCAAGCGCTCTCTGATTACTTCGCTCAGGTCCGGGTTGGGCTGGGTTGCCCACTGCCAGCCACAGATTGGCGATTGTGTCGTGGAAACAGCCGCTGCCGGGGTCTGCCCGGTGGTCGTTGTGGCCCCGCTGGTTACCCGCCGGTGCTCGGCTGTTTGAGTCAGACGCACGGCCCGCTGGGTTTCATCGAGCGGTAGTATGGCCGTCGGTGAATAAATATCGACATCGATCACCGGTTCATGGGTCAGCACCGCTACTGTCAGTGCCCCGCTGACCGCGACCAGCGCCAGCAAAATAGCCATGATCAGATTTCTATTGCGTTTGTCCATCATTGCTTCCTCCATCCTTTATAGACGTTGATGCTGAAGCAATGGTTCCACCGCAAATAAAATCACCCCGCAGACCGAGGTGATTGGCAGCACGTCCAGCAGTTGCCTTTGAGCAGGGATTTTGCGGCAGCCGGTGGGCATCGTGGGGGGATCGTCTATTGCGCTTCCACGTGCGCAATGTAGCTCAATATCGAATGGTTTCGTGACAGGCGGGCAATATCGGGAATATTTACGCGGTATGGGTCGGCAAATAAATATTGAATACAGACCCTTCACCTGATGTGCTTTCGACAGAAATGTCACCCTGGTGCAGCTCAACGATGCGTGCGGCTATGGGAAGCCCCAAACCAAAACCGCGCAGGGTACGGGCTTCGTCCCCGCGATAGAATCGTTCGAAGATATGCGGTAACACGTCCGGGTTGATGCCGCTGCCAGTATCGTGGATCGAGATACACGCGACATCGCCATCGCATGCTAATTGAATCGAGACGGTGTCATCAGGTCCGGAGAATCGGTAGGCGTTATCTATAATTTCCGTAATTGCCCGCATCAGGTGATCCAAATCGCCCGATACCATAATCGCATCAACCGGAATATCCTGCTGCAATTGAATATGTTGCTGCGCGAATTGTTCCGCTTTTTGCTCCAACAATGTCTTCAGTATGAGCGTGAGGGAGATTTCGGTGTTCTCCATGGCGCTGGCGTTATCGAGTTTGGCCAGCAAAATTAAATCCTCGACCAGATGGAGTATTTCATTGGCCTGGTCCGTGATTTTCTGGATATGGTCCAGTTGTTTTGGTTGGTCAGACATGCGCGACAGCAGGTGAGCCGAGGTGTTGATGACGGTAATCGGCGTGCGAAATTCGTGCGACGCGTCCTCGATAAATTTGCTTAACAGCCGTGAGCGCACTTGCTCGGCGGTGAGGGCGGCTTGTGCAGCTTTTTGGGCCTGGGCCAGCTGACGTTGGTGAATAACCTGATAGATGACGGATGGCAGCATTTTTAGGTAGACGAGACCCGCATCTTTTACGATGTAGTCGCTTGCGCCGAGTTGCATGGCCTGCACCGCAACTTCTTCATTGCCGGCACCCGTCACCATAATGATCGGCGGGGGATCATCCATGAGTTGGATCCGTTGAATAACTTCCAGGCCTGTTAAAAGCGGCATGTTCTGGTCGACCAATACCACGTCAAAGTCCATCGCCTGGGCTTTTTCCAGACCCTCGTGACCGTCCGTAGCATAGACCACTTCACAGTGTTCTGCTTCCAGGGTATCACGGAGCAAATAAATTAGACCTTCATCATCCTCAAGGTAAAGCGCGCGAACACCTGTCAGCATGCTGTACTCCAAACCTGTGATTCTATATCGGGTGGGGATTTGTTACTTTTCACCGCTCATTAAGATGAAGCCAAACGTGCTGCCTCTCCCGGGAAAACTGTTGACCGTTGCTTCGCCACCCATGCGCCGTGCAATCAGGCGCACGATGGCTAATCCCAGGCCATGACCTTCGGCTTTCCGTTCCTGGAGCCGTGAAAATGGCAAAAAGATTTTATCTTGCTGCTGAGGTGTCAATCCGTTGCCATTATCTTTAACCCAGTAATAAACGGTATCATCGCTCTGGCGTACGCCACCAATCTCGATACTCGGTGGTACGCCACCATATTTAATCGCGTTGGTTAAGTAATTAATCCAGATACTTTCAATCCAGGGGGCGTGACCGTAGGCGTGGGGTATATCGTCCTGGATAGTTACTGTCGCACGGTGTTGGTTGAGCATGTAGATCAACTGGTCTTTGACGTTGTGCACAAGCTGATGCATATCGACTGACGTACACTCAACTTCTTCGGACTCACGCGCACGTGCGAACATGATGAGCGCATCAAGCGTTTGATCCATCTTGCTCACGGTATGGCGCATCTGGTTGAGTTTGTTGTCGGCCTTTGCCGCATCCTGGTTATGCAGGTAACGTTCGAGGAGTTCGAGGGATGTCGACAGTACCGATAAGGGCTGTTTCAGATCGTGTGCGACCGCATAATTAAATGACTGAAGTTCCTGAATGAGCTGACTTTGATCTTGCAGCATCTGGTGCTGGCGGCGGCGCAGATCCTGTTTTTCCAGAACCTGAGCGATGACTTCAGCAAGCAGCTGAAGATACTGGCCGCTCACATCCTTTATGACATAGTCATCAGCGCCAGCCCGCATGGCTTCAACCGCAACATGCTCATCGCCCGTGCCGGTGACCATGATCGTGGCGGAAGGGAAATCATTCGATTCGTACAGCTTTTGAATGACATCGATACCCGTCATGCTGGGGAGAAGGTGATCAATCAGGATGACGTCATAGGGGCGAATGTAACTCTCGGCCAGACCACTTTCACCATCCAGCACAGCCGTCACTTCATAACCCAGCGACTCCAGATGCGAGCGAACCAGCTCATTCGTTCCAGGATCATCGTCAATGCAAAGAATACGAGTGGCCATGCTGTTTATCTCTTACCGTATTTACCTGGCAACTCAACGACCGAAAGGAACAACCCCAGTTGCTTGATCGCGCTGACAAAATCGTCGTAAGCCACTGGCTTGCGCAGATACACATTGCAGCCCAGTTCGTAACACCGGTCGATCTCGTTGGCATCATCGGTTGAGGTGAGCACGACCACCGGGATCTTGCGTGTCGCGTCATTGGACTTCAGGTTTTCAAGGACACCATAACCGTCCATCACTGGCAGATTTAAGTCGAGAAGGATCAGGAGGGACGCCTGGTCGTTTGCAACCGCGTTTTTGACGTAATCCAGCGCCGCCTCACCATCAGTCACGTGGTCAATCGCATTATCTAAACCCGCTTCGCGCAGGTTCATCTGCACCAGCATCGCATGACCTTCGTCATCTTCAACCAGTAGGATTTTCATGTGAGACGCCAGATTCATACTTAGTCCCCTTTGTTTAGAATTGAAAACGAAAAGGTTGACCCTTCTCCCAGACGCGATTCAAACCAGATGTCGCCGCCATGCCGCTTGACCAGCGCCTGTACATAGGCCAGACCCATGCCTTCACCTTCGACGGTGGCTTTGCCGGCACGTCTGAATGGCGCGAAAACCTTGTCACGATCCGTTTCGGAGATGCCCCGTCCGTTATCCTGCACATGAAACGTGGTTTCCAAAAGGTCTTGTTTGGCGCTAACGCGAATATAACCTGGCCGGTCTGGTGACAAGTATTTTACTGCATTTGTAATGATATTGGTAAATATCTGATCCAGCGCCAGGTGATCGGCATAGATTTGCGGCAGGTCATCCACCTCGATGCGAATTTCCTGTTCCTGAATCTGCGCAGAGAGCGACTCCACAATGCGCTCGACAATCGCACTGGTCGATATTTGTTCGTAGTTGAGATCGCGCCTGCCAAGCCGGGAGAGCGTGAGGATCGCCGATGTATACGCATCCATACGATCGACGGAACTGTTGATGAAACGGAGCGCGGTTGGCGCTTTATCAAAAATGATGCTGTTCCAAACCTGATGTTGCGCTTCATCGAGAACCGGCAGCACCGTATCGCCCAGCGCCGTCATCTGCCCCAGAGCGGTATTGAGTATAGAAGAAAAGCCTTTCAGGTTGATCAGAGGGGCCCGTAAGTCATGCGAGACGATGTAGGCAAACTGTTGAATCTCCTTATTTGCCTGTTCCAGGTTTTCGTTCATGGCTCGCATCTCGAGTTCAATTTGCTTGCGTTCCGTGATGTCTCGTGCTGCGGCGTAGATTAGATTGCCATGCGGTTGCGATCGCCACTCAATAAAGCGGTAGGTGCCGCTTTTGGTACGATAGCGGTTGGTAAAGCTAAATACGGGCTGCTGCTCTGAGAGCATCTGTGTCGCCTCGATGGTTGGTTGAACATCATCGGGATGCACAAAATCAAGAAAGGGTCGCCCTTCAAGTTCTTCGACTGTATAGCCCAGCGTTGTCTCCCATGCCTGATTGAGCCGGATAAACCGTCCGGCGGTATCGGCAATGCAAAGCAGATCAAGCGCGACGGTGAAGAAGCCTTCCAGTTCTGCATATTTTTCGTTCAGCGCTTCTTCCATGCGCTTTCGATCTGTGATGTCGATGAACAGACCGACCAGCTTGCGGTCGCCAGTCACCTCCTCGGTGATGATTTCACCTTGCGAAATCACCCATCGGACCTCGCCGCTGGGCCGGATGATGCGCTTTTCGATTTTGTACGGTTCATTGACTTTCTGAGACTGCTCCAGGGCTTCTGCAGCTCGTTCGCGATCATCCGGATGAATAATGGTAAAGCCCAGTTCGGATGAAGGTTCAACACTGCCTGGCTCCAGCCCGCAAATCCGGAAGAATTCGTCGGACCAGTTACTGGCCCCGGTCGCCAAATTGACTTCCCAGCTGCCCACATGCCCGACCGCCTGCGCTGCCTGCAACGAACGGTCGCGTTCCCGCAGTTCTTCCTCCATCTCTTTGCGGACGGTGATGTCCTGCACCGTAATTAACCCACCCATGATCTCGTTGTCCAGATCATAGACGGGCACCATGCGCGAATCGTAGTATCGGTCGTTGGTACGCCGCTCGATCTGGACCGAATCGCCTTCCAAAATCTGTTTGTAGAGCGGGATCAACGTTTTTTGGCTCGCTTCCGGCAGGACTTCGTAGGCGGTTCTGCCGAGCATTTCTTGTCTGGCGTAACCGGCTACCGGCAGGATAGGGCCATCGGCAACGGTATAGCGCAAGTCGGTGTCATACATCATCACGGCCATATCCGGCAGGTGCTCGATGAGGACACGATAGAGTGTTTCGCTGTGCCTGACCCGTAATTCTGCTTCCTTACGCTCGGTAATGACTTCGGTGAACATCACAATGCCACCGACTTCGTTGTCCATATACCAGGGATGGATTTCCCAGCGGATCCAATCGGTTCGGCCATCGGCACGCGGGAAATGATCTTCTTCGCGCTTGTGAACCCGCCCCCCCAGGCAGTACTGATGAATCTCTTTCCAATCATCGCCAATTTCTGGAAACACATCGTAATGTGATCTGCCGATGATGTCTTCCTGAATGCCGTAGTCCGCCAGCCAGCGATCACTCATCACGATGTAGCGCATCTCGGTATCAAACATGGCGACAGCAGCCGGGGTGTGTTTCACGAATAGCCGGAACAATTTTTCCTGACGAAGCAGCTGCTGCGTGATCAGCTCTCGCTGCCGTTTTGTGTTATCGACCTGAATGGCATGGCCGATGTTTCGTGCCATCATTTCGATAAATTCTGTCTCGACCCCCTGGAAATGATTTTCGCGCGGTGTCGTCGACGAAAAATTGAGTGTGCCATAGATCTGTTCTTCGACAATAATCGGTGTGCCAATATAGGCTTCCAGGCCCATGTTCACGTAAACCGGGTGCGAGCACATTTCTGTGATACGCCCGACCTCGGCATAGCTCACCGTATTGGCTTTTTGCATGACCTGGGCGCAGTAAGTTTCGCCCAGCTTGAACACGTCACCGACTGCGATACTGCCGTCGCGCGGGTAAACATCCTTGACGACGTAACTATCTTCTTTTGCGTCGATTTGACTGATGATACCGATATCCAGTTCCAGAATTTCGCAACCGGCTTTGAGATATTCATGGAACAGATCGTTCAGGTCGGCATACTGCTTGATACTAATCTCGTGCAGTCGTTTGATATTTCTTGAGGACGCCAGAAGCTTGGTCACATAGTCGAGCATATCGTCTCTGGTGTCTGTGTGCTCCAGGTTCGAAAGCGTTTCGAAAAGCCGTTCTCTGTGTATCACCTCGATATCGGGGGGCGCAACTGATAGCACTTCGTCTCGCTTTGGTTTTGCGTCACTCATAGGTTCACTCGTGTGATTAATCGTTGGAAAGGAACATACACTGGGTGTGGTGGACTGCTTTGGATCGTAGTTCTGTATTCATTATAGGTGTAAGTCTCTGAATCTGAAATTGAGGTCTATTACAGGAAATTTCAATTTTGATGTTACTTCATGGCCTGACCTGTAGTGGTCACGTCATACGGTTCATTGGCGTTTTTGGAAGGCTCACACGTGGGGAAGATGGTCCGTACATTTACCAAACACCAGGAGTGGATAAGCCAGTGTTGCGATGTCGATGCTGAGGCTGGAAAGAAAGAGTCACTTGCCAGTGATCAACTCAGCAAGTGACTCTTGAAGATGTGCATAATACTTGTTTGGGTGGTTCTGGTTTCAGCAGTACCGCCCTGTGACCGAAGCTGGGAACAGCATCCGTATCACGTCAATGTGCCAGTAACGGGCCAGATTTACCAGCCGCGCTTGCCGAGGACAACTTCTTCCGGCGTGACGTTGATGCCGACCATCGGTTCGCCCAGGTCGCGGCTGACGTTGAGCAGGATTTCCGGGTCGTTGAAGTGGGTTACGGCTTCGACGATGGCTTTGGCGCGTTTGGCCGGGTTGCCGCTCTTGAAAATGCCGGACCCCACAAAAACGCCATCCACACCAAGCTGCATCATCAGGGCGGCATCCGCCGGGGTTGCCACACCACCCGCCGCAAAGTTGACGACTGGCAGGCGGCCCAGTTCGGCAGTTTCCTTGACCAGATCAAATGGTGCCTGAATGTTCTTGGCATAAGTGAACAGTTCGTCATCGTCCATGCTGGTCAGGCGGCGAATTTCGCTGTTGACGGCGCGCGCATGGCGTACTGCTTCGATAACATCGCCGGTGCCGGCTTCGCCTTTGGTGCGGATCATGGCCGCGCCTTCGTTGATGCGGCGCAGCGCTTCGCCGAGGTTGCGGCAGCCACAGACAAATGGTACGGCAAATTTATGTTTGTTGATATGATTTTCTTCGTCGGCGGGGGTGAGCACTTCGCTCTCGTCGATGTAGTCGACGCCCAGGTGTTGCAAAATCTGTGCTTCGACAAAATGGCCGATGCGCACCTTTGCCATCACCGGGATCGTGACCGACTTCATGATACTGTCGACCATGGCCGGGTCGCTCATGCGGGCCACACCGCCCTGAGCGCGGATGTCCGCCGGGACGCGTTCCAGCGCCATGACCGCGCAGGCGCCGGCATCTTCGGCGATCTTCGCCTGATCGGGCGTCACCACATCCATGATCACGCCACCTTTGAGCATCTGGGCCAGCCCGGCTTTTACCTTGAAGGTTCCGGTTTCGCCGTGGCTGCCATTATTTCCATTGGTTGCCATTATTTGATTTCTCCTGCAAATACGCTGACTTTTGACACCGTTAGCGTAATGGCGGACTAACTGAGATTGTATGTCCATTCAAGTCCAACAAAATGAATCCAATCCGATTTTGAAAAAAGTATGAACGTCATTCCTTGATATGTTCCACGGAAAGGTCGGGTGTATACTCAAAACAGGCTAGTGAGTATGAGCAGCGCATGACACCATCCGACAATCACCGAGACCTGGACTGGGAAGCAATCCGCGCCAATTTCGGCTGGGATGACCCGGATGATCAGGATGAGGCCATCCTTCAGCGGCTGCGCCAGCGCGCCCGTATTTATGCCGCCCCCAACCAGCGGACCGAACTCGCGCCGGAAGCCGCGCGCACGGTTCTGACCTTCGAGCTGGGCAGCGAACATTATGGGGTGGATGTGATGGCCGTGCGGGGCGTGCGCACCATCAGCCGGGTGACACGTGTACCGGGAACCCCCGCATTTTACAGGGGGGTGGTGAACCTGCGCGGGCAGGTGATTACGGTGATGGATTTGCGCCTGTTTTTTGGCATTCCGGTCGATGACGTGGAGATTCCGCCGGATGAACTGGTGGTGGTGCAGGGTGCCGGGTTGGAAATCGGCCTGCTGGCCCACAATGTCGAAGGGGTGCTGACTATTCCCACAGCGGCGTTCGAGTCGGTGGATAACATGCGGTACGCGCTGGGGGTCACGCGCGAACGGCTGGTGCTGCTGGATGTGCAGCGTTTGCTCGAAGATGAACAGCTCGTGGTCGGCGGACAGGACGAGAGCTAAAGGATGGCAGGATGAGCAATATGAGTCAGGTGATGGGTGGGCTGTCGCGGCGGGTGAGCAGCCAGGTTTTAAATGCGACGGTTCTGTTGATGGCACTGACGACGACCGTGCCGGTGCTGCTGATGGGCATCAGCACCCAGGTAGGCGACTCGCTGTTATGGTGGGTGCTGGGCGCGTTTGCCGGTGGCGCATTTATCGGCGCGCTGGTGTACGGTGCGGGCCGGCAGAACACGGAAGCTGTGCTCAACCGTTATGTGCACATGCTGGAACGTATTTCCGGCGGCGACCTGCGTGAACGGCTCGACGTGGATGGTATCGACACCAGCATTGATGAAGGCCGGATGCTGGTGCGTCTGGGGCGCTCGATCAACCTGACACTAGATCGCATTCAGGGTGTGGCAGCCGAGATCAGCGACGCGCTGAAGCGGATGGATATGGATACCCGCGCCATCCTCGAAGCCACCGCGCGGCAAATTTCGATGGCGAATGAACAGGACAACGTCGTTACGGAAACGACGGCGACGGTCAATGAAGTGCGGGCGACGGTGACCGAAACAGCCGAACGCGCCCAGAGTGTGGCCGAAACGGCACAGGTCTCGGTGGATATTTCCCGTATTGGCACCGAGTCGGTTTCCGAAACCATCTCCGGTATGGACGTGATTCGCCGCCGGGTGGAAGACATTGCCGACAATATCCTGGTGTTATCCGAACATACGCAGCAGATCGGTGAGATTATTGCGGCGGTCAACAGCCTGGCGGACCAGTCGAAGATGCTGGCGCTCAATGCGTCGGTCGAGGCAGCCCGCGCTGGTGAGGAAGGCAAAGGGTTTGCGGTGGTGGCGTTGGAAGTGCGCAACCTGGCCGACCAGAACCGCGACGCGACGGTGCAGGTGCGCGAAATTCTGGGGGAAATTCAGCGTGCGACCAACGCGGCGGTGATGGTGACGGAAGAAGGCAGCAAGGGTGTCGACGAAGGCCAGAATCTGGTGAACAAGGCGGGTGAGTCGATTAGGGAATTGTCGCACGCGATTGAAGAAGCAGCGATGGCAGCCATGCAGATCGCGGCCAGCACGCGCCAGCAAACGATTGGCATGGATCAGCTCACGCAGGCCATGCGCACCATCAAGCATTCTACGGCGGAGATGGTCACGCGCACGATGGAAGTGGAATCCAGCATCCAGCGGCTGCGCAAAGTCAACGATGATGTTCACAAGCTCCTGTCCGATTTGAAACTCTAGAAGCCCATGAGCGATTCGATCGACGCCGAACTGCTGGGCATCTTTCGGGATGAGGTCAGCGAATATCTGGAGAGCATGAACACGCTGCTGATGCAGGTTGAAACGACTGCATCACCGGATGCGGAGTCTTTGCGCGAACTGAACCGGGTGGCGCACAGCATGAAGGGGGCGTCGCGCGCGGTCGGCCTGCGCGTGATCGAGACGATTGGTCATTACATGGAGGAGGTCTTTGCGGCGGCGATTCGCCATGACCTCGACCTGACACCGGATGTCTGCGACCTGATCTATGACGGCCTTGATCTGATTCAGACTGTGATGGATGGCGGCGAGAACGACGAGGAAACGCTGGCCGAAGTGCTGATGCGGCTGGAACAGGTGGTCGCCAGCAGCGCCGCAGCCGTTGATGTGGCGGATACACCAGTTGTGAAGCCCGAAACCAATCATCGACCGCCTGCTGTTGCCCAGGAGGATACCCCACAACTCACTACGGAACCGGCGATGCCAACCGGCCTGCTGGTCGAAACGGGTACGGTCGCCATGCGCGCGGCGGAGGAAAGCATTCGCGTCGCGGTGAGCAAGCTGGACCGCTTGATGGCGGAAGTCAGCGAACTGCTGGTGGCGCGGATGCAGTCGGAAGAACGGTTGCGCGATGTGCATGCGCTGCGGCGGTTGCATGGTAAATGGCGGCGCGAGTGGCAGAGTGTGCGTGCGGCGTATATCCGGCTGGCCCGGCGCTCGCTGGATGAACAGGGCGGTCTGAATGATGATCTGCTGACCATCTTCAAGTTTCTGGAAAGCAACCAGCGCAACCTGATGAACACCAATCATCTGCTGACGCAGCTGGCACAGGCGCTGGGGCAGGATAATCTGCGCCTGACCACCCTGGCCGAACAGCTTCAGGACGATGTCAGCCGTATGCGTATGATCTCGTTCGAGACATTGATGGGCGGGTTCCAGCGGATGGTGCGCGACCTGACCCGCGACATGGACAAACAGGTCCACTTCAACGTCATTGGCATGTCGGTCGAGGTCGACAAAACGGTGCTGGATGTGCTCAAAGACCCGATTATGCATCTGCTGCGCAACGCCATCGATCATGGCATCGAAACGCCGCGCGTCCGCGAACAGCAGGGCAAGTCACCGGTCGGGCGGCTGGGGCTGGAGATTGAACAGCGTGGTAACGAAATTGTCGTGCGCGTCCGCGACGATGGCAAGGGTATTGATACGGCGGCGCTCAAGCAGAAAGCAGTGGCAGCAGGCATTATCACCCAGCAGGATGCCGACGCGATGTCGGATGATGATGTGCGCGGGCTGATTTTCCACGCGGGTTTGACGACCGCAGCCCAGTTGACGGCGATCAGCGGGCGCGGCATTGGCATGGACGTGGTGCGTGACCGGGTCGAAAGCCTGCGCGGGCGGGTGAGTGTGTCCAGCGTTATGGGGGAAGGGACGACCGTTAGCCTGAATGTGCCGGTTTCGCTGACACGCATTCGCTGTGTGCTGCTGGAAATTGGCGACGAAACCTACGCCGTGCCCTCGGCGGCAATTGTGCGCATGACAGACCTGCGCCGCGATGAGGAAGTTTTCACGGCAGAAAACCGGGACATGATTGTACTGGATGACCGCCCGGTGCCGCTGGTGTCGATGGCGGATGTGATGGGTGTGCCGGGCCGGACGCAGGACCGCGATGAAATTACCCTGGTCGCGCTGCGGGCAGTGGATCGCACGGTCGCGTTTGAGGTCGATGGCCTCGAAAGTGAGCGCGAACTGGTGCTCAAACCGCTGGGGCCGGAAATTGCACGGGCGCGGTTTGTATCCGGGGCGGCGCTGCTGGGTACGGGCGGCGTGATCATTGTGCTGGATGTCAACGATCTGGTGCGCAGCGCCACCGGGCGCATGCTGCCTGCCCGCCGGACCCTGTCGGTGAACCGCCAGTCTGTTGCCACGGAAGTGCGGCTGAGCGTGCTGGTGGTGGATGATTCCATTACGACGCGCACACTGGAAAAGAATATCCTCGATACGGCGGGGGTTAATGTCAGCGTGGCAATTGATGGCGAGGAGGCGTGGCAGAAAATTGGCGAACAACATTTTGACGTGATTGTCAGCGATGTCGAGATGCCCAAACTGAACGGGCTGGAACTGGTCAAGCTGATTAAGGGCACGGAACGCACGCAGCATATCCCGGTCATTCTGCTGACGTCACTGGGCAGGCCGGAGCATCAGGAAGCCGGGTTGAAGGCCGGGGCCGATGCGTATCTGGTCAAGTCACAGTTCGATCAGGGCGAACTGCTGCGCATGATCCGGGCGGTGGTATAGATGGAAACGACCACTTACTGGGGGGGCAGGCCGCAGGATGGCTTGCAGAATCAGGTGAAGGTTGCCGTATGGCCCAACCGATAGAATCATCCGATGTGCGGGTGCTGGTGGCGGAAGACAGCCCGACCATGCGCCGTCATCTGGTTAATCTGATCAACAGCGCACCGGGTTTGCGGGTGATTGGCGAGGCGCGTGACGGTGAGCAGGTGGTGACTCTGGTCGACAAGCTGCGGCCTGATGTGGTGTCGATGGATATTCGCATGCCGCTGACCGATGGCCTGGAGGCAACCCGCCGCATCATGAACCAGACGCCGACGCCGGTGGTGGTGGTCAGCGGGTTGGTTGATCGCGAAATCGACCTGTCGTTTCAGGCGTTGCAGGCCGGGGCGCTGGCCGTGGTCGAAAAGCCGCTGGATCGCAGCGATCCCGGTTATGCGGCCAAACACCGGCATCTGATCAACACACTGGTGGCAATGGCGCGGGTACGTGTCATCCGCCGCTGGGAAACCCGGCGGGAGGTGGTGGAGGCCGGGGCTGTGGTATCTGTGCCGGATTTGTCCGCCCCGCTGCCGGTTGATGCTGCCGAGATTGTGGCCATTGGAGCCAGTGCGGGCGGCCCCAGCGCGTTGAGCGTGCTGCTGCATGCGCTGCCATCGGATTACCGGCTGCCGATTGTGATTGCCCAGCACATGCCCGACGAATTTACGGCAGGGCTGGCCCGCTGGCTGGAAAAAGCGACTTCCTTGCACGTGCAGGTGGCGGACGATAATCTGATACTGGAACCGGGGGGTATCTATCTTGCGCCGGGGGCGGCTCATCTGACCATCACCCGCTGGCAGAACAAGCTGCTGGCGCGGTTGGTTCGGGACCGGGGGGATTATCGCTACCGGCCATCTGTTGACCTGCTGTTTGAATCGGTTGTAGAGGCCTGTGGCGCGGCCAGTGTCGGGGTGGTGCTGACCGGTATGGGCGATGACGGTGCGGCGGGCCTGCTGGCGCTGCGTCAGGCAGGGGCGATGACGCTGGCACAGGATGAAGCAAGCTGCACGGTTTTTGGGATGCCGGGTGCGGCAATTGCCTGTGGTGCCGTGGTCGAAGTGTTAAGTTTATCAAACCTGGCAGTCACACTTGCACAGCTAAATTGAGGTAAACTAAAAGTAAGAGTAGGAGCCTTATGGCGTTAGAAGCGCTTTTGATTGAAGATAGCAAAACTCAGGCAGCACAGATCAAGGACACACTCGAAAGCGTGGGGCTGCGGGTACGTGTCGCCTACGATGGCCCGGATGGGCTGCGCGAGGCGATTGACAACCCACCGGCTTTGATCGTGCTGGACGTGAAGCTGCCCACGATGGACGGCTTTCAGGTTTGCCGGCGGCTGAAGCGCAACCCGGCGACGCAGGATATTCCGGTGATTATGCTGACGGAAAAGGCGGACCCCAAAGCGACGATGTCCGGTTTGCGGGCGGGCGCGGATGATTATATCCCGAAGGACATTTTCGCCGCGGAGCATCTGCTGAATACTTTGCAAGAGCTTGGCATTTTGTAAGGCGGGCAAAAAGCAATGACGCACTTAACAGGGCCTTACTTTATGCAACCGCCGGTTATGTCGGTGCATATCGAAGACAGCATGGACATTATGATCGTACGCGACACGGTGCGCCGCGCCGGCAGCTTGCTGGGTTTTTCCCCGGCGAACCGGGCGCAGCTTGCCAGCGCCGCTGCCAGCCTGGCCGAGCTGGTGCTGAAGACGGGCGAACCGCAGTCCATTAACCTGAATGGCGTGCGGCAAGGGCAGAAAGTGGGCCTTCAGGTGTCGTCCGAAGCGGCATGGCTGGCAAATGTTGCGGCGTCCAACGTGCTGATTGCGCTGCGTTCGAAGCTGGGTGATCTGGTGGACGAAATTCTGGTCGAGGGGGATAACCCGCCCGTCATTTACATGGTGATGTGGCTGACCGATGCCAACCAGCGGCAAGTGCCCCAGCCCCAGGAGGACGACAGCAGTGGCTGACGCAGCGGGAACCATACCCCATTTGCTTTTTCGTCTGGGAGACCAGCATTATGCCCTGGCGATCGAGCAGGTGATTGAAGTGGCGGCGATGGTCGAACTGGTGGAAACGCCCGACATTGACGATGTGTTTCTGGGCGTGGCCAATCGGCATGGCGCGCCGCTGCCGGTGCTTGATCTGCGCCCGGTGTTTCGGCACCCGGTGCCTGCCGTCGATACCACGACTCTGTTTATCGTCGCCCATGCGGCCCAGCAATCCGCCGGGCTGGTGGTTGACGAAGTGCTGCGCATCGCCCATTTCGACTCGTCGAGCCTGTCGCAGCATGTAGTCCGCGACCGGTTTGTGCGCAGCGTGGTCACGCATGGCGATCAGATGGTTCAATTACTGGCATTGTCATCGCTGCTGGCGCATTATCTGCCCCAGGCGGTGTCAGTTCATGTTGAGGGTGAGCAGACCCAATGATGAGCGCACAAAAGACAAAAGACCGCATTCTCATAGTTGCCAGAGATGAAGAGCTGCGCATCGGCCTCAGCGAAGTGCTGGAAACCGCAAGCGGCTATATCGTGAACGTAGCGGATAACTTTGAGGAAGCGCTCAGCGAAATTCTGCTGGCCCCCTTCGATTTGATCATCACAGAGGCCGAACTGCCAGACCTCAGCGGTATGGACCTGCTGGCAGTGGTGGGTGGTTTGCGGCCTGGCGCCAAAGTCATCGTGATTGATGATGACCTGTCGGCGAAAAGCGCGGTTGCGGTTTTCCGGCTGGGCGCGGTCGATTACCTGTACAAACCACTGAACATGACTTTTGTGATGATGCAGATCGAGCGTCAGTTGGAAAAGAAGAAGCAGGCTGCTGCCAGCAAACGGACGGAACAACCCCCACCGCCGCCCCCTGTCCCGCGTGACCGGGCCAAGCGGCTGGACCCACGCACGCGCCCCGCTGTGCTGATGCTGCGTCGGGAGCATTTCACCCTGATCAACAAGGAACTCAACCTGCTGCTGAATCATGTGAAGGCCAGTTTTGTGGGCCTGGTCGATACCGACGGCAATATGATTGGCGCGGCGGGCACGCTGGAAGATTACGATCTCAAGCTGCTGACGCATGCCCTGAGCATTGACCATACGGCGCAGCGGTCACTGGCGAATATCCTCGAAGAGAATAAATTTCACTCCACCTATTTTGAGGGCGATCAGAGTGGGGTCTATATCATTGAGTTTGGTAAGCCGTACACCGTATCGCTGGCGGTTATCTGCGATGCGGATGTCAAACCGGGTATGGTCTGGCTGTACAGCAAGCGCACGGCTGCCATCATTGACGACATTTTACGTTCAATTCCCCAGCCCAGGCCGCTGCCCAGCTTGCAGGATTAACTTAGAAGCTCTGGTAGAGGGCCGATAACTCGTCTTCATCCAACTCGGTTTTGTTATTGTCCAGAACATGTTGAATAAACTGGGTCAGGCGTTCGACCTTGTCTTTGGTTGTCACCCCGCCGCGCAGGTTCTGGTCGAGGCACACGGCCCCTACATCCTTTACAGGCAGGATGACGACAAAACGCAGCTTCGGGAAGGACTTGTTGGTCACGGGCGCTTTGGATGGATCAATCGACATGGTGTAATTGTCGGTAATGATCGGGGTGCCTTCTGCCAGCGCCTGACGAATACAGGCCAGGTAAGGGGCTTCGACTTGCTCCGGGGTGATATTGAGTGTACCCAGAATGTTCAATTCCAGATCTACGGCAAATGCGCGTTCTGCCCGCGTGACATCATGAGTCACACGCATCAGATTCAGCAGGAAAGTATGGCTCATCGGGTTCTCTTCAGCTTGAACTCTCTTATCTCGCTTGCAAGATTATCGCTATCGGTCGAACTCTGCAACTGAATCCGTACGATACTGGCGTAGTACCTGTGTCATCTGACTGAGGACGCGGCTGCCGCTGAACTGCCGGATGACCGGGGTAAAGGTCGCCAATGCCAGCATCGTATCGGCCAGCGGCTGCCTGGCCAGTTCCTGCATCACGTGCTGCCACAGGCGGAAGCTCTCTTCCGGGCCATTGGTATCGACCCAGACCTGGGCACCATGACTCAGCAGCGGTGTCCGAACGGTCATCTGCGGGATGCTCAGCGCAGCCTCGATGCCTTTTTGCAGGACTGTGGACTGATGCGGCAGCGGCAGCGCGTCCGGGGTTTCTTCCTGTGCGGCCAGTAGAGGGGCCAGAATGGTGATCGCGCTGGCCTGATCGTATTCATCCATGATCGAGCCGATAATCATGCCGGCGGTGCGTGCCAGATCGTTGGCGGCGGATTCCGGCAGTAAAGGGGCCAGCGCCGAGAGCGTGCTGGCGGCGTCGTAGCCATTGTCGACACTGCGGATCAACTGCCAGCATTCGATGACGGTTTCGCGTCGCTCCTGAGCGCTCAGGTACGGAATCAGCCGAATATAGGCAGTGGCCCGATCCACCGGGTCTTCGATGGTGCGCACCATCGCCAGCGCTTCCAGTACATGCTCACCAGTCAGCAGGTCGGCGACTTCGCCAATGGCACGCGCGCGCTTGTATTCGAAAGGCAGCTCATAGGTGGCGGCCATCAGTTCGGCGCTCAGGCTGTGGCTGTTATCGAGGACGCGGGCAATACTACTGAGCGCGGCGAGGCGCTGCTCGGCGTTGCGAATGTCTCTCGCCATCTGGAGGGCGCGTTCATGCAGGCGGGGCGGCAGCGTCGGGGCCAGCAGACTGAGGGCACGTGCGCGTGCATTTTCGTTGTCGATCAGGCGGGTTGCGTCGAGCGCGTCGTTATAGGCGCGGCCCTGTAAATGCGGCGGCAGCACGTCGATGAGTGCCAGCAGCGCGCTGACTCGCTCGTAACGATGCGTCAGGGTGGATGCGGCGGACAGCGCATCGAGCATGGTGCGTTCGCGCGCATTTTCCGGCGCGTGCAGGGCGAGGGCGGTCAGGGCCTGAACACGGGCATCCGGCTCGATCATGCTGTGGGCGACGGCCAGACTGGCGATCAGCATATTGGCGGGCAATGTCGGCGCCAACTGCGTGAGCAGCAGGGCACGTTCGCGTTCGTTGCTCAGGTTATGGACGGCGGCCAGCGCCTCACCCTGAAGATCAACCGACATGTGCGGGGCCAGGGCGACCAGTACGCGCGCGCGCAGGTGACGCCGTTTGATGCTGATGGCGACCGCCAGTGCCTGTTCCAGCATGTTGGGGAAATGCTGCGTATCGGTGACAAATTCGAGATGCGGGGCAAACGCAATCAGCGCTTCAGTGCGGGCTTCCTCGTCGCTGATATTGCCAATCGCGCTCAGCGTGCTGCGGCGCAGGGCAGATTGCATGGATAACGGCATATGACGTGCCAGCGCGGTCAGGGCACGGGCCCGTTCGTCGGGTACCTGAATGCTTTCGGCGCACTGAAAGGCCCGCGTGTCGATGTCGGGCATCAGGTGGGTTGCCACTGCGGCGAGGGCCGTGGCGCGCTGGTTGTCGCTGTGCAAACCGTCGACTTCGTCCAGCACACGATTCAGGACACGCAGGCGCATACTGCGTGGCAAATGCGGCACCAGGGCCATCAGGCTTCGGATACGCGCTTCGATGTTGCTGATCGCCTGTGCCAGTGACACGATTTCCAGCAGGATGGGCGGTGCCGCCGGTTCGTCGTCGATAAGGGTGAGCAGGGGCACCAATTGCAGCAGGACACGGGCGCGCGCTTCGGCGGTGGGCAGCTCATCAGACTGCTGCCATGCCTGCCGAACAATGGTCTGGAAATACTGAGGCGGCATCCGCAGGGCCAGCCGGATCGTGCACAGCAGGCGGGTTTCCACATCGTCGACGGATTGCAGCTCTTCGTAAAGGGCGGCAAGCTGATCGTCGGGGATATATTCCGCCAGTTGAACCAGCGCGGTCAGGCGGGCCTGATCGGTGGTCACGGACCGGGCCGGTTGATCCGGGGTCGTGTCTGTGACAGGCACATGTTGGCTGAGGGCAAGAACGGCTTTGATTTGATCGAGCAGCTTTACAGGGCCACCAGCCAGCGCAGCCAGCAGCGCCTGTTTCTGCCGGTCCGCTGCCGGTTTGGTTTCGTCGGTGGCGCTGGGTGATGAGGGGGAAAGTTCAGTCATGTGTTGCGCCTGTCTCAAGGGTGTTTAACGTATTTTAAGGGGAATTGCCTCTTCGGAGCAAGGTTGTACAATAATAGCAGGTTATCTTCCAGTAAGGAGTCGTCTATGTCGTCCACGCCTACCCTGATTATCCTGGCTGGTGGTGCATCGTCCCGCATGTGGCCGCTGCGGGAAAAGTCGCTGCTGCGTTTTGGGGCAGAACCGCTGCTGATCAGCCAGCTTCGGCGCTATCATGAGTTGGGTTTCGAGCGTGTGGTCATCGTTGGCAACCCTGAAAATGTCGACGATATTCGAATGATGACGGCGGCTGTAGGTTCGATGCAGGTCGATGTGGTCGTGCAGGCCAGCGCGATTGGGATGGGGGATGCGATTTTGCAGGCGGCACCCGTACTGGAGCCTGATGCAGCGGTGTACATTAATCAGGTGCATGATGTGGTGGATACGCATTTACACCTCGATATGCTGGCGAAGTATCAAGCCAACCCGGACGAGAGCCTCATTACCGGGTACGAGATGGAAGACTATTTTCCGGGCGGCTATCTGGTGGTGGATGACGCCAATCGCATTACGGGCATGGTCGAAAAGCCGGGTGCTGATAACCGCCCCAGTAATCTGGTGAATATTGTCGCCCATATCCACAGCCATGCCGGACGCCTGCTGGATGCAATCCGCGCTGAATATGCCCGTGATCTACCCTCGGACGATCACTACGAACGGGCGATGGACACTTTGATGAAAGCGCATGTGTTTCGGGCAGTGCCTTATGCCGGGCACTGGAGCGCGCTGAAATTCCCCTGGCATACGCTGGATATTATGGATTACTTTCTGTCGCAGATTAAAGGGCAGACCGTGGCCGACAGCGCCTTTATCGCGCCAACGGCTTCGCTGGTGGGGGATGTGTTCATCGGTGAGGGCGTGAAGGTGTTTCCGGGTGCGGCGGTGGTTGGCCCGGCGTATATCGGCAACGGTACGATTGTGGGCAACAATGCGCTGGTGCGCGGCTCGATGGTGCTGGATCATTGCAACGTCGGCTTTACGACTGAAGTGGCGCGCAGCTATGTGGCGGATGGGTGCCAGATGCACGCCTGCCGGGTGCTGGATTCGGTATTTGGACCGAATGTAAACTTCTCTGCCGGGTGTACGACCGCCAACCTGCGCATCGACCGGGGTATTGTGCCAAGCTACGTCAAAGGCCAGAAGCTCGAAACCGGGCGCGACAAACTGGGGGCGATTATCGGCAAGGATGCGTTTATCGCGGTAGATGCCATGACCATGCCCGGTGTCAAAATTGGCGAAGCGGCGCAGATTGGCCCCGGCACCCACGTGCTGCATGATGTCAAAAATGGCCAGCGTGTTTTTGTCAAACAGGAACAGATCGTCGTTGACGCCGATTAAGCAATCTGGCTACGAACCGGCTTCGCATGTTGGCGTACCGCTGCGGACATCCTGCCAGCAGACCTGACCCGTCGCTTCGATGGCGGTGACAAGGGCCTCAATCCAGTAAAGGTCGCCTGTTCCCAGTGGCGCTGAACGCATGTAGCTGCGGAGCTGCGCCGGCTCGGTCTGGCGGATCCAACGCTCAAACGGCATGTGGATGCCGAAAGTTTCCGGGGTCAGGCCGATACTTTCGTCACCGGTCCAGCGGCTAAAGTAGGGCGCCCGGACGAGCCACCATACCGGATACCGCTGAAGGAACTGGTCGACGCGATCCAGCGCGGCAGCGCGCAGGTCGGCGTGGTCGTTGATATACCGCATGACCTCCGGTGAGGCGTTCAGGAACATCCACGGCTGGCCGGGGAAAAAACCATCCTTGCGTGCATTGTCGAAAAAGCCAAACGTGCTTGTCTGCTGCCGCGCCGCGATCAGGTCAATATCCAGTGCGGCATCGAACTGGCTGCGTGCGTCCGCGTCGACAGCTGCCAGCGTTTCTGCATCGTCCAGTTGATAGGCCATGCGGGCCATCCCGATAAACCCGCCAAGCTGCCCGTACAAAACGGCAGTTTCCCGATTGTCGGCATAATACTGCTTGATGGGTTCCCAGTATTGGGACACCGTCTCCCAGTCGCCGCTGCGTTCGGCGTACAGCCATAACCCATACAGTACATGCAGGGTTGGCACCGGGCCTGTATCCGGGAAATGGGGGTAACGGCCCAATGTGATGGCGTGCTGATGGTCGTGGCGCTCGGCACCTTCGCCATTGCTTTTGAGTGGGGAATGCCAGGGAGCTTCATCGCCGGATTCCAGCATGGTTCGGACATAAACCTGAACCGCCTCTTGCTGGTCGGGCAGCAGGTACGGGTAGGCGGCGGCCAGCGTCGTGATGATCCGGCCTCGCTCGATGTAAACCCAGTACCCTTCTTCCAGCAAGTCCGAAAAGTTCAGGCGCAAGGGGGCCAGCGCCGGGGCCGCCAGTATGCGGTCGATCTCGTCCCGCAGGATGTCGATCTCGGCGGCTGCGCCCTGTGTGTCGACATCCACAATGACGGGCATTTCCCACAGGTAAATATCCACAGTCTGGCCGTGAACGGACCCTGACAGGCAGACCAGGATGAACCATACGATGAGGACGTTTCGCTTAGCTTGTTTGTCGAACATCAGTAGCTTTCCATCACTGTCACGGCAAAACGTTCCGTAAAAATGAGGCGGTTGGGCAGGATGACCGGGCCGACATGGATCGTACCCATAGGGGGCGCAGACAGGGGCGTGCGGACGGTATCGGCGGGCCAGTCGCCGCTGTGGACGCCTTCCGCATAATTAAGCGGGGCCTGCCAGCCGCCATGATCCTGCCAGCGATATTCCGCACTAATGCGGTAAGAAGCGCCAGAATTCAGATTAAGCGCCAGCGTGCCACGAAACTGCTGCCTCAGATAGAGCGTGTTGTTGCCGCCTACGGTCATGCCATAGGTATTATCCGTTTCGACGCCCATAGATGGCTGCGAGCCGGGCAGCTGGGCACCCAGGCCTGTTTCGAGGTCGAACGTCGCGATGTCGATGCCCAACCCTTCCTGACAGCCAAAACTGCAAAATGTCAGCTGGTTAAAGTAGGTCGGCCACCAGGTGATGGGCTGATTATTCTGGGTGAGAACGGGCGGGTTCGCCGGGTAGCCGACACCACCGACGGGTCCGTTCGGGATAATGTAATCCTTGGACAGGTCGTTCCGGTCCAGCGCAAAGAGATGCTCCGATAACTGGCCGTCCACGCTCTGGAGCCAGTTTCTGAGGGTTTGTTGTTCCGCGTCAAAGCTGGCGTCCGATCCGTCGAGCACCGCTTCGAGCGCATATTCGCTGCCGATATAGGCGGCGGGTATCGTCCGCAGCACAACGCGATCCCCCACGATCAGCGGCCATAAACCGGCAAAACTTTGCCCCATCAAGCGCGGGCTTTCGGCCAGTTGTTCGCCAGTGGCGGCGTCAAAGGCGTAGACGATCATCGCTTCGTTACCGACAAACACGCGCCCCGCCTCATCCGCAGCCGGGCTGCCGAGGATGGGTGCGCCTGTGTCCACCTGCCAGTTGACGGTACCGGTCGCCAGATCAACCGCGAAGAACTGGCCGCCATGATTGCCCACAAAGACGGTATCCTGATCGAGCAGGGGGGCGCCGGTAATGCTGCGGCCCGTATCGACTTGCCAGCGTTGTTCGCCAGTGGTTGTGTCCCACGCGGTCAGGTAGCCGCTCAGCGATGGGAAAACTACCGTTGTTTCGGTGGCGACGCCGGAGGCAACGGTCCCGCCGGGGTTATCGGCCTCCCATAAGGTGGCGCCATCATCGAGGCTGAGTGCCCAGACCTTGTTCATCGTATGATCGCCGACAAAGACCGCGCTGCTGGTTGCAACTGGCTGCATGGTTTCGGCAAATGTAAAGCGCACAAACGGCGGCATGTCGAGGTCATGACCATCACGTGAGGTTAAGTCATCATCCCATGTGTCTCGCCCCGGCTGGGATGCCGCATTGCGCAAGACCCAATCCGGCCCGAACCATATCCAACGCGGTCGCAGACGTGCCCCAACGACGGCCTGGGTGCGCCCGGTTCGCTGCGCATCATGTTGAAGCTGCGGCCATGCTGCGGGATCGGATTGGGCGGAGATGGGGAAAGCTGAGGCCTGAAGTGTCAGGTATGTGGTCAGCACCGCGATTGCTAACAATAAACGGTGTTTCATCATCACTGGCAAATCTCGTCACTTGTGAACACCAAGTCTCAGTATAGCGGACTTTTCGACACAGTGAACACTTCAGGTCAAACAGCTGTAGCGTGCCTACACATCAAAGGCCGATTCGTCGGGTTCACGGTCAGGGTGCAGCATGTCGAGGGCCTGTTGTTCGAACAGCCACAGGTCATGCTGGCTGTGTGACCGCAGCAGGCGGCGCAGGCGGTGGTAACCGTCGCCATATTCCTTGGCCCATTCCCGCGCAAACCCTCCGCTGCGAATATCTTCCAGCGTCACTTCCATAAGCCGGTTCAGCTTGAGATCATTAAAGCGTTCCATGCGCGTAAAGGTTCCGTACTGGTTGGTTAGCGATGCCAACCGGAGCGCCGGGAACAAGCCTTCCTGTGAGGCACGCTGGAGCACGTCCTGTAGTTCGCCGGAAAGGTAGAGGTCGGTAAAGGCGGCCTCTGGTGGATAACCGGCTTCCGTCAGGATTTCGGCGGCTGTCACCAGGATATGATGCAGCAGGGGCATAATCGCCTGCTGGACGAACAGATCCAGCTCGGCTTCGCGCTCGAAAGCGATTTCGACGGCTCCCGCGTCCGGGCGCAAGGATCCGGCGGCTTTGGCCAGCGCCAGCACAATGTTCCATGCCTGCCCGCTGGCGTCCTGCCCGACAGCGACAAAGCTGATAAATCCGCGTCCATCCAGGTACCGTTCGCGCACAGCAAGGCCAACGGTACGCGGTGCCACCAGTCCTACATCAACAAATGGTGGGGCTTCGATAAAACCAAAGGCGATATTGTACGAACTGCCAAAGATCAGCGTATCACCGCGTTCGAGGTTTGGTGAAACCTCTTGCAGATAAATCTGCGGCATGACTTCATCGGGCACCAGCAGCATAACGATGTGAACGCGCCGCACGAGCTCGTGCGTTTCGGCCAGCTGAAATCCTTCGCTCTCGGCCAGCTGACGCCGATCCGGGTCACTTTCGCTCACAAGGACATCGACGCCACTATCTTTCAGGTTGAGGGCCAGCGGGCGGCCCAGATTGCCATAACCAATGATCCCTACCTGTCTGCCGGTCAAATAGTTGAGGTCGCCGTCTGCTTCGTGATAAACAATTGACATGGGCTTTGTCCTGTGGCGGTTAGCAAAAGTAACGAATAACGCGTATTGCGGACTTCTGCCGCTTCAATTTTCTAACGGGGTAGCTGGAAGGACCATACGGGCAGGTCATAGCCATTGCGGCTGAAGCCAAATTGATGATAGAGGCGCTGCGAACGCAGGTTGCTCGCCTGGGTATTAACGGTGATCGACATGAGTTGGTGCCGCATGAACCGGCGCAGAATATCCTGCACCAGCCTGCTGCCGATGCCTTGCCGCTGATAGGCAGGGTCAACCGCCAGCCGTGCCAGATGGGCCCCATCACGGTACAGCGTGCTGATCTGAAACCCGACAATCTGCTGATCTAGCTCGGCAACCGTGCAGAATTCGGCTGTGCGCTGCGCCTGCCGGATTTCGGCCAGTGTCATTTGCCAGGGCGGTTTGAACGCCATGCTGTCGATAGCCGCCATGCGGTGCAGATCACCCTGCCCGGCAACCCGTATGCGGTATGTCGAGTCTTCCGGGGGCGGCAGATGTCCGTTTGTCCGCTGCATGGTGACGACATCCTCGACAAAGCGAAAATCCAGCGCCAGCAGAAATCGCTTGATCCAGTTGCGCCCCATGAGCAGCGATACACTCTGTGCGGACTGGTCGCTTAGCTGCGGAATCAGATCGTCCCACAATGCGGTTAATGTTGTTTGCGGTGGGGCGTCGTCATGGACAGCGGCGATACGCAGCCACGAAGCGCCGTTGAAGGGCGCAGAAACCCCCAGTACCCCGGCCAGTTCGTCACCGTGCCAGGCCAGCCGCGTCAACTGCGGAAACCGATCCAGCCAGTCAATCGGGTCGAACCAGTCCATGTGAGTATGGACCTGATAACTGTTGAACAGCAAATCATCAACAGCCTGCCGGTGCTGCCGGGCAAATGGGGTAATCGCAATACTGGCGCTGGACATGGTCATAGGCTTTAGCGGTGGCGTTGATGAATACGTTGCGCATAGCTGGGCGCGGTAATGGCGATGATCTGGCAGCGGCGCCGGTCGATAAGCCGGGTCGCAATTCTGTCATCGAGGTCATCCAGTTGGCTGGCGGTGGTCAGGACTGTGGGCAGCTGGCCGGTGTACCGGTACTCGATAATCTGAAATAACTTCTCGCGCACCCATGCCGACGACTGCTCCGCGCGCAGATCATCCAGCACCAGCAGCGGCGCATTGAGCACAGTCTGAAACCGCTGGTGCAGCGAAACCGTCATGCTGTTGTTGAAGGTCATACGTAGATAGTCCATGAGATCGGGGATGGTGGTGAAGATCACGTTCGTACCACGTTCGCGCTGATAATTGGCAATAGCGGCGGCGAGATGAGTCTTGCCGGAACCATAAGGACCGAGGATCATCAACCAGCCCTGCGGATTGGCGGCGTACTGCCGGGTAAAATTCAACACATCCGCGAGGTTTTTCTGGTCGTTCAGGTCCGCGCTGCTGCGCGTGTCGAAATTATCGAGCGTCATTTCCCGATAGTGCGACAGGTTGGTCAGCTGATTCTGCTGGTTTTCGGTCGCTGTGCGGTAATCCGGCGCGGTGATCGGCGCGCGGCGGATCATCCCTTCATCCAGCATCCGGCTGCGAATGCGCCCGTCAAGCCGGTCGAGATCGCTGTTGGTGGTGATGACGGTTGGCAGGCGATGGCTGTAGCGGTAATTAAGCAGCTGGAACAATTTTTCGCCGGCCCACTGGCTGGGGTTTTCTGCGCCCAGATCATCCAGGATCAGTAACTGGGCGGCGCGGATGCGGTCAAACATTTCATCATAGCCAACTTCGGATGAGGGGCCGTAGGTGCTGCGCAAGTGATCCAGCAGGTCCGGCACGGTGATGAACAGGACCAGGTCGCCTCGGCTCAGGCGCTCGTTGCCGATGGCCGCCGCCAGATGGGTTTTGCCACAGCCATAGGGGCCTTCCAGCAGCAGCCAGCCTTCCAGCTGCGCCGCGAACTGCTGGGCGGTATTAAACGCCATCCGCAACGATGCGCGCTCGCTGTTGGACAGCATCGGACGCTCGATGTCGAAGTTGTCAAAACGCTTGTCGGCAAACGCCTCCATGTGGCTGATGCGACGCATCCGGCTTTGATGCTCATTGTCATTTTCGACCGGGTTGTTGGGGCAGCGGAATAATTTGCCAAATTGTGGATGATCGACCGGGACATCATAGCTGACCACGCCCAGCCCGCCACAGATGGACGGTTGACCACAAATGGCGCAGGGACCACCGTTACTCGTTGGGGGTGTTGTTGATGAAGGTGGCATATTTTCCTGAGATATATTTTTGCCCATCCTGCTCAGCAAATCGCCCAGAGAGTCCACGATCTCGTCCTTCCTTCTGCCAGCGATCCAGTATAGCGCGGATGTAGCGCCAGGATCGTTTATTATGTTCGACGGCCAGCCGCACCGCTTCTTCCAGCCAGAATGCCGGGAAATCGGATTCGGCGTCTTTTAGTTCCTCGGCAATCATCGGCGTGATCGAACCGATGTTGGCTTCGTAAAGCTGGTAAACGTTGGGGCGCTCCGGCAGAACTTCCACCGGATTGTGCGTGTCGCCCGGCTGCCATTGACCAGCCTGCACCGCTTCGGCAGCCGCGCGTCCGGCAGCGGAGTTCATAAAATAGAGCGTTTCGGCACCACTGTCCAGTGTGATCTCAACCGCCAGCAGCGTACCGCGCTTCAGCGCGCGTTTCAGGGCCTCCTGAATGGTAGCTGCAAGGTCCTGATCGGGCTGTAGGTCGTTGCGCAGGCTGTCGAGGAGCTGCTCGTTCGTGTCAAAATCGCGCTGGCGCAGATAGCGATAATCGCTGTCTTTCTGCGAGAGCGCCCAGATGCAGAACAATGTCAGCTTCAACTCGGCCAGATCATCGATCAGCGGCAGCAGCTCGCTGAAAAACGGGGCTGGCACTTTGACATGGCGCACTTTGCCTGCTTTAAATCCGTCGAACTTTTGCATCAGCCTCTGCTCAGGTCAATACTTTGCGCGGTCGCATCAAGAAACCGGGTGCTTTTCTTATCAAAGTAGAGCGAGATGGTTCCGGTAGGCCCATTACGGTGTTTCGAGACGATGATGTCGGCCTGGTTCGGAAATTCGGTTGCTTCGTTGTACACCTCATCACGATACAGGAACATCACAATATCAGCGTCCTGCTCGATGCTACCCGATTCTCTCAGGTCGCTGAGCTGCGGGCGTTTGTCCTGACGTTGTTCGACCGCACGCGAAAGCTGGGCGGCAGACAGCAGCGGCACATTGAGTTCGCGGGCGAGTTCCTTCAGGTGACGGCTGATGTAGCTGATTTCCTGCACACGGTTGTTTTCGTACATGCCGCCAGCATTCATCAACTGCATGTAGTCGACAATCACCAGGTCGATGCCCGTTTCGCGGGCCATGCGGCGGGTCTTGGTGCGCAGTTGCAGCGGTGTGAGCGCAGGCGTGTCGTCGATGAAGACAGGGAACCGGCTGAGACGGCCCATCGCTTCCATCAGGCGCGATTCTTCCTGTGGGCCGAACTGCCCCAATCGCAGCGCCTGCATATTGATGCCCGTTTCCATAGAGATGAAACGCTGCACGATCTGTTCGACGCCCATTTCCATCGTGAAGATGGCGATGCGTCCGCCGAGGCGCGCCGCGTTGAGCACGACAGACAGCATGAAGCTGGTTTTGCCCATGCCCGGGCGACCGGCAAAGATCATCAGGTCGGAACGCTGTAAGCCGCCGAGCAGGGCATCGACCCCGCGAAAGCCGGTGGGCAGGCCGATAGCGGCGTCCTTGTTCTGCATCAGATGCTCGATGCGGTCGAAATACGCGCTGATGGCGTCGCGCATGGGCATCAGATCGCGCTGGGTCTGGCTTTCGGTGACGTTGAATAACCGCGCCTCCGACTCTTCGACCACGCGCTCGATGGCCATTTCTTCATCCATCGCTATGACTTTGATTTCTTCGGCAGCCTTGAGCAGGCGACGGCGTACCGAGGCACGTTCGACCAACCGCCCATAGACTTCGGCGTGGGCCGATGTCGGCGTGTTGTTAATCAGGCGCATCAGGTAGGGCACACCACCCACTTCGTCCAGATGGCCGAGGTCGCCCAGTTCCTGGCTGACAGTCAGGTAATCAAAGGCTTCGTTGCGCTCGACGATACGCTCGATGCATTCCCATATCCACTGATGGCGCAGCAGGAAAAAGTCGTCCTTCTTAAGGAACGCCGCCACGTTAAAGTAGATATTTGGGTTGGTGAGGATCGCACCCAGCACCGCCTCTTCCGCTTCAGGGCTGAATGGGATCGTCTGCTCTGTCGGGTTATAGCGCTGGTCAGTCATCAGCTACCTATATGGAAAACAAAACGGCTCGCTGATTCCAGGGCCGCATTGTTCAAACTGCACGGTCTATAAGGCGAATGAACGATCTGAGTTAGTCGTCGCTGTCTTCCAGGTCATCGAGGTCGAGGGAGTCGACAAAATCAGCAAAGGCACTCAGCCGGTTGGGGTCAGGTGCGTCTTCGCTGCGGGCGCCAGTGGCCTCGTTTTCGATGTCGCTTTCCTTGGCGATGGCTGCTTCGCGCATGACGTTGTCTTCAACAAAGATCGGCACCTTAACGCGCACGGCCAGTGCAATCGCGTCGCTGGGACGAGAGTCGATCTCCACCTGCCGGTCACCCAGATCAACCAGAATACGCGCGTAGAAAATGTCCTTGCGGAGATCGTTGATCAAGATCTGAACCACTTGTCCGCCCATCTCGCGAATAGCCGTTTTGAGCAAATCGTGGGTCAGGGGACGTTTGCTGGGTTGTTCCTGAAGCTCGAAGGTAATGGCATCCGCTTCGCACGGGCCAATCCAGATCGGTAAATACTGGTCGCTGTTGACATCTTTTAAAACGACGATGCGTTCCTGAGACATCAGGCTGACACGAATACTATCAATGACGACTTCTATCATAGTGATTTTACTCTACACCTCGTTGCCTTCGAGACACCACCACTTGTTTACGGTCCGGTTCTCATAGAGCGATTATACACAGAAGACTCCGATCAGCAAATAGGGGGTCTGGCACTTTCGGGTGGTTCCGCTTATTATCAGCGCCGTGATGCCAGTGAGGATAACCGATGAAAATTAAAGCAGCCGTATTGATGGAACCCGGCAGCGGGTTCGTGATCGAAGAACTGGATTTACAGGCGCCAAAAGCCGGCGAAGTGCTGGTGAAAATTGCTGCCAGCGGGGTGTGCCACAGCGACTATCATGTGATGAATGGCACGACCAAACACCCTATGCCCTGTGTGTGCGGGCATGAAGGGGCCGGGGTGGTCGAAGCTGTTGGGCCGAACGTGAGCCGGACCCAGGTGGGCGATCATGTCGTGCTGAGCTGGGCACCGGATTGCGGCGATTGTTTTTACTGCCTGCATGGTCAGCCCAACCTGTGCGAGACGTTTACGGAGCCGATCTGGGCCGGGACGATGCTGGACGGTACGCCACGCCTCAGCCTGAACGGGGAGCCGGTCTATCATTATTGCGGGCTGGCGAGCTTTGCCGAATATGCGGTGGTGCCGCAGGAAAGCTGCATCCCTATCCGCAAAGATGTGCCGCTGGAGGTCGCCTCGCTGGTGGGGTGTGCGGTGGCGACGGGTGTCGGCGCGGCGATGTATACGGCACAGGTGCGTCCCGGCGAGAGTGTCGTCATCTATGGTGCGGGTGGCATCGGCCTGAATATCGTGCAGGGGGCGCTGTTATGCGGCGCGTCGACCATCATCACAGTGGATACGAACGAATCCAAAATGCAGACGGCGCGTGATTTTGGCGCAACGCATGCGTTGATTGCAGGAGGCGATTCGCTGGAAGCCATCCGTGACCTGACCGGCGGGCGCGGGGCGGATCATGTCTTCGAGGCGGTCGGGCTGCCAGCCGTACAGGAAACGGCATTCGAGGCGGTGCGGCCCGGTGGCACGCTAACGCTGGTCGGCCTGTCGCCGATGGGGTCTGGCACGAACCTGCCTGGCGCGGTCATCACCCGGCAGGAAAAAGTCATTCGCGGCAGCTATTACGGCTCAGTCAATGCGCATCGCGATTTTCCACTGTTTATCGACCTGTACGCCAGTGGTCGCCTGCAACTGGACGCGATGGTGTCGCAAAAATATCCGCTGGAAGACATCAATGCTGCTTATGATGCCATGCTGGGCGGTGGCGTGGCACGGGGGGTGATTGTTTTTTGAGGTGGCGATATGGCATTGCGGCACTGATACTGATCGGTTTAACAGCGGCGTGCAGCCCGCAGCTTTCCATGCAGGAACGCGGCCCGACCCGCAGCGTCGTGACCGGGAATCAGCGCACGCTCTACGAATTCTACGAGGCCGACTCGTGGGATACGTTCACGGTCGAGGATGATCTGGCTCGGTTTGCGGTTGTTGATGGCGCATTGGAGGGGTATGTCGTTGCCGACCGGGGCTATATCCTGTCGACAAACAATGTCGTTCACAACGATGTGATCGTCAATGCGCGTGTGCGGCAGTCCGAAGGGGTGGCGGGTAACGGCTTTGGCGTTGTCTGCCGTACCGATGAACAGGGCAACGGCTACTATTTTCTCATTTCGAGCGATGGTTCCTTCACGATCAGTGTAGGCACACCGGCCCGCAACGAATTGTTCGAAAAAATACCCTGGCAATATCACAGCAGCATCAACCAGGGCTTTGCGGAAAACGAGATTCGCGCTGTATGTGCGGGCAATTACCTCGCCATGTTCATCAATGATGTGTTTGTGGCCGAAACCTTTGATGATGAGTTTGCCAGTGGCGAACTGGGGGTGGCTGTCGGCGCGGTGGGTCAACCGGCAGCCGCCCGTTTTGATCGTATTCTGGTACGTGACGCTATCCTGCGCGGCGAACGCTAGGGCCGGTTCGGGATGATCAGCTCCTGCCCGATTGAAAGCCGGTTCGGATTGGCCAGTTCATTAGCAGCGGTGATGGCGGCGACGGTGGTGCCAAAGCGTTGGGCGATGATAAACAAGGTATCGCCGGGCTGGACAACATAACGCTCGCCACCGCTGTTCGGTGCGCCCGCCGGGGTAACTGTAGTGGTGCCGGGTATTGAAGGTTCGATGATCGGCGGCACACGGGTCGATGTCGTCGTTGCTTCGGCCCGCACCACGTCGCCGGAATCATCCTCATCATCGACCATACTGGCGTTGCAGTCTGGCAGGATGAGTACCTGGCCCGGCTGGATGACCGGATTTTCGCCCTCAAGGTCCGGGTTGACCTCTTGCATAGCGGCGACGCTTGTATCATGTGCCAGCGCGATTCGATAAACGGTATCGCCACTCTCGACGGTGTAGGTGCATGAGGGGTCGACAGCCGCCTCATCGGGCAGGGCGGTGGGGGTGATCAGACCCGATGGTGTTGCGGTCAGGGCGCCGCCTGACTGGGTGGCCGAAACCTCGGTTCCGCTGTCGAACGCGGGGCCAAGCGGGATGCCCGGTGTGATAAAGTTGGTGTTTTCATCCGCCTGGGCGTCGGCTTCTTCACTGTCGTCGGCGTCCACCGGTTCGGCAGTGCGCGGCGCATCCGTCGGCTGGAAAATAATCGTAATGGGGGGCAGGGTCGCGGTTGTCGGCCCGGACGATGCAGGCCGGTCGGTTGGGTCGACGAAGCTGGTCGGCGTAGCGACAAGCTGTGGCGTTTCCTCAACGTCCTGTGTCAGTATCACAGCCTCTACGGTGGGGCTGGCTACAATGGGTTCCGCCGTGCTGCCGGCAGATTGAAGCGTTTCGCCCGCTTGCTGGAAACACCCGGCCAAAAACAACAGCAAAACTGTTGAAAATGCTAGTCGCCAAGCTGAACTCATCAAGTGGCGTTCTCCTCACACTACCCTGCTCGAATCTTGAGGATACATCGAAGCAAGCCGATAGGCAATCCATGATACCATATCGAATAGAACGTGTCTGTTAGGAGGTGGTTAGGGTGACTTCGCCGACAAACCCGCGTATTCTGGTTATTGATGACGACCCTGCCTTGCAAGAAATGGTTGCCAAGTTGTTCAGCCGAGCCGGTCTGGAACCGATCCCGGCGCTGACCGCAGCGGAGGGCGCTGAGGTGCTGCGCCAGAAGCCGCTGCCGGATTGTGTGCTGCTGGATCTGATGCTGCCGGACGTCAGCGGTATGGAGCTGCTGCGGCAAATACGCTCGAAGACGGTCTTTGATGCCCTGCCGATCATTATTTTATCGGCGCTGGCTGACCCGGAGACGATTCGAAAAGGGCTGGAACTGGGAGCAGACCGCTATCTGACCAAGCCCTATCTGGTGAATAATCTGACGCGCACGGTCTTTGAAGTGCTGCGCGATGGACGTCGCCAATCATCCTGAGTAGTCGTCAACGTGCTGCCAGGGTGGGGTCAGCCGATAAATGACATACTGCCCGTTATCAAACGCGATTTCGGCCTGAAAACGGGCCTGTTGCAAAGCTTCGAGCCAGCGATGGGACGATTGGTTGGTGGGAACCGGGAAATAGCGCGGGCCGATTTCGCATAACCGCAGCGCATCACGGACCAGAGTCTGTGGGTCGGGATAGTAGACAACCCGTTTGTCGTGCCACTGGCCGAGGTAGTAGCCCAGTTCCCAGCCCAGCCAATGATCATAAATGACGGTCGCCACCGGCTGTGTGTTCAGGAACGCCGCCACGTCGTCGATGCCGGTGTATTGCTGGCGTTCGCTGCTGAGCGGCGTGCGATAGTCACTGGCATTGAAGGCTGTTGGCAGCAAGACGAGGCTGGCCGTCAGGCTGACCCATCCTGCGACGCGGCGCGACGGACTGAACGCGACCATAGCCCGCGCTGCCAGCAAAATCAACGGGGGCAGCAGCGGCAGCAGATAGCGGTCAAAGGTGTTGAACGCCAGCAGCCCGTGGATCAGTGCAAAGGCGACCACAAAATTAAGCAGCATCACGTCGATGAATGTATTTCGCTGGCGCGGCTGACGGATCACGCCCAGAATGACCGCGAATACGCTGATCACGACCAACGTCAGCGTCAACCAGCCCGGCCCCAGCAGGAGCCCGGATTGTTCAAGCCAGCTGTGTAATCGTGGCACCATCTCGTTGGCGCGGATGAGGCGGGTAGGGTCGTTGTGGACGGCGGCCAGTGCAAAGACGCTGGTTCCGGGGCGGGTAAAGTCCCATATCAGCAGCAGTGCCCCGGTGATGCCAAACCCCACACTCAGGCGCAGCACCCGCCGAGCCGAGAGTTCACCGGCTGCCCAGCCCAGCGCCAGCACCAGCGGCAGATAGAAGATGCCCTGTGGCTTGCTGGCGATACTGATCACCAGCCAGAATCCGGCCCAGCCCCAGTGATTGCGCCCGGCCTGCCATAATGCTACTGTCATGGTCAGCAGCATCAGGCTGTCGGTGTAGGCGGTTGCGCTGAAGACGATGGCGAATGGGGACAGTGCCGTGAGGATGCCTGTTAACAGGGCGATGGCGGTTTTTTGACGCGGCGTGTCCCGATACCACGCCTGCGTCACGGCGATCATGACCGGAATAAGCAGGATTCCGGCGATGGTGCTGGCAAGACGTGCGCCAAATTCGCTGTCACCGACCAGTGCCTGTGCCAGTGCGTTGAGGTAGATTGCCAGCGGCGGTTTATCCAGCGGACCGGGCAGCCACCAGTCGCCATTGAGCGCTGCCGCGCGGGCAAAGGTGCTGAACCAGGCTTCGTCGGGTTCCAGCCGTACGTCCTGCACCTGGGCATGGATGCGCAGCCACGCGCCAATGAAAATGATGATATATGAGACTATTCGGCCTCTCATGTGTACATTGATAAGCGTTGACCGGAGCAGCAACAACCTATGCGAGATGTTCAAATTCCCTCAATTGTCTTCGTTGGCTGTATCGGGCCAGTTTTTTTGTGCTTGCTTGCCGTTGTATTGATCTATGTTGCTCTTCAACTACCGATGTGGGTGCATGGCCCTGAATTACAATCAGCCCTTAATCACTATGAACAAATTCGTGCCGCTGTGTTTCGATCTGAGATGCCATTGTCCGCTTTAGAAAGCGTGGCTACCGATCCATACCTTCAAGAGCTACTCGTTGAATCTGCCAAAACGCGTGCAAACAATACTTCTATGCGGAATGCTGAACTTATAACTATTGCTCGAATTCGTGAGTATATAGATAGTTGTAGCATCATCACTGTCGATAAATATCATCACTTTTCCGATGTGGCATTTGTGCTAAAAAAAATTCAGGGCATATGGAAGGTTCAAAGAATAGTCCCTAGCCATAATGCAGGCGTTTTCGGTGCACTGAACTTGCGCACGTGTTAATGATGCCTACTTGTAGCGCTTCCGCAGATAATCCAGCACCACCTTATCGATCAGGTCGGTATTGCCATCCAGATTCCAACGTTCTTCCAGATTTTCGCTGCCTACAAACTGCCAGAAAGCCTGTTTGGATGTTTCATTCCATTCGCCGTTGACCTCGGCCCGGTAGAAGCCCTGTTTGATCAGCAGCGCCTGCAACTCGCGGGCGATGGCTTCACCGATGGGAATCAAGTCTTCGGGGCGTGCTTCGCCAAAGTGCAGATGATGCATATCGAGCAGGGCACGCAGCTTTTTGACGGGTGCCGGGTCATCATCCACGCGCAGGTCGATATAGCGGTCGGTGTCGCCGCCATAGCCGCCACCGGGCTTGACGACCAGCAGCGCCGCGGATTGTTTGCCACGACGGTCCCCACCCGCTTTTTCGCCCGCTGTCAACGCTTTGACCAGCCGATCCGCCAGTTCGCCGGATGTCCGTTCAAAAGTATCATGCATCGCATCCAGTGTATCCGGCCCGGTGAGGATGTTGCCCTGACAGGCGAAGCCTTTGCCGATGCGGTGCGCCGCCCATTCCTGACAATCGCGCCCGGTATGTGCCGCAGCGCCGCCCTGTGCATCGACCATGCCCACCTGCCGGGATGCGGCGTGTGGATCATTAGCCAGCAGCGCATCGAGCGTGTCCTGCGCGCTCGTCCCTGCCGCCATCATCTTCAGACCATCCGGCCCCAAACTGACCCGCGCGAAGGCCTGGGTCGCGATGGCCCCGGCCCCGGCCTGTGCCCAACTGACCAGCGACCCAACCGCCAGGAATTTGCTGGCGACGGCCACCCCCCACGCCTGCTCATCAGGGTTAAACGCGACGATTGAATAGGTCATGTTCAGCTTCCTGTTGTCCGTTTACAAGGATCACCCGTCCGGTTCGACGTAGGGCTGGCGACGACTGATCGCCGTTGATTGTAGCGCAGGTGGGGGTATAATGCCGGGGGATGAATGCGAGGAACAGGATGGATTTTTCAACGATTAAGGCCATTATCTCAGACATGGACGGGGTGCTATGGCATGGGGATATGCCGCTGCCGGGCCTGCCTGAGTTTTTTGAACTGCTGCACACGCGGGCGCTGCCCTATGTGCTGGCGACCAATAACAGCAGCAAGACACGTCAGGATTATGTGGGCAAGCTGGCCAAGCTGGGTGTGCCCAACATCAACCTGGACCATATCGTCACTTCCGGCACCGCGACTGCCGCTTACGTGAAAAAGCATTACGACGCCAACACGTTGATTCATGTGTTTGGCAGCGAGGCGTTGTGCAGCATGATCCGCGATGTGGGTTTCAACCTGACGGATAATGGCGACGCCGGGGTGGTGGTGGCCGGGATCAAGTGGGACCTGACCTATGCGGATCTGAAACGGGCATCGGCAATCATCCGGGGCGGGGCGGATTTTATCGGCACCAACCCCGACACAACCTACCCGATGCCGGACGGTCCTGCACCGGGTACGGGCAGTATGCTGGCCGCGTTGCAGGCCGCCAGTGGGCGCGATCCGGTCATTATCGGCAAGCCGCACCCGCATATGTTCGAGGCGGCGCTGGATTTGCTGGGAACGGCACCCGAAGAAACCCTGATGATCGGGGACCGGCTGAATACGGATATTGTGGGGGCGGCCCGTCTGGGTATCCGCACGGCGATGGTGCTCAGCGGCATTTCCTCCGCGAGCGAAGTCCAGGCCAGCGAGGTTCAACCGGATGCCTTGTTTGACGATTTACCGGCACTGCTGACCGTTTTGGCGGCGCAATAGATTGATGTTAAGCCGACGACATTTCCTGCGGTTGCTGGGCAGCGCGGCGGTGCTGGCTGCCGGGCGCGTACGGGCGCAGGACTGGGAAGTCGAATCGCCCGTCGTCACGCGGATGCGCGAACATCTGCAATGGGTGATCGGCGGCATGGGTATGGCGCTCGATTTCAGGGCCATTGATCAGGCGCAGAACGAGATGTTTCGCATTCAGATCAATGCGGATAATTTGCAGCCGGTCGCAAGCTGTTTCAAGGCGTTTATTCTGCCCTATTATTTTCTGAACACCCCGGTTGACGAGTGGGTCTACGATGACAACTCGGTGCTGTACAGCATGGTCGTGCACAGCAACAACGCTGCGACCGGCGTGGTGCTGGATAATGTGGCGCGCCGCGTGCCGGGCGATGAGAACGCGGTTGTCAAGTTTAATAATTTCCTGCTGCAAATAGGGCTCAGCGGCGGGCTGCACAGCTGGAATTGGGAAGGCAGCCCCACATCTGGCCTGACGGACCCACGCTTTGCGCCATCGCTGGTCAATGGCCGGGTGGTGCGGCTTCGGGGGCAGGCGTATCAGGTGGACAATGCGTTCACGGCGGCTGATCTGGCACGCGGCCATGATTTCATCACACGCGGCGAATTTTTCACCTCATCCGATGAGGTACGCGAGGCGCTGCGCCTGAGCAAGGAACTGCTGTCGATTCCGTCGACGGCAACGGGCTATCAATCGCCGATTGAGCGTGTGTTCGCCCCCGGCTATACCGGTAAAGATGGTATTCTGCCTGCCAGCGACATCCAGACCGGGCGGGTCGTCAACGATGCGGGAGCCATTACCGCCGGGCCGGATACCTACATTATTGCGTTTATGTCTGCCGGCGAGAGCGAGTCGGTTGCGCTGGATGTACTGCGCGAGGTGATCGGGCAGATGGATGTCTACGAAGCGGCGATCGGCGGCACACGGCTTGAGGAATTGATCTATGACTCATGAGGATTTTACCCAGGCGCTGACCCGCACCTACCTGCAGAATCCGTGTCAGGTGCTGCCGCGCCCCCTGTGGCAGATGCTGACGGAACTGGATGGCTGCGAAACGGCCATCGCCAGCGATCAGCAGGGGGTGAACCGGCTGGAAGCGTGGACAGCCGACAGCCTGATGTTGTACTGGCGACGGGATAACCGCCAACCCTCCTTACTGATTAGTCGCAGGCTGGGCTATCAGCAGACGGCGATGATCCACCAGGATTTTCTGGACGCGCCAACGGTAGCCGGTTTTCAGCACTTTCAGTCGCAATACCGGCTCATGCACCGGCAGCAGGTTGTGGATGCGCCAGAACTGCCCGCAGGTTTTCGTTTCGCCGGGGTCGTCAATTCGACGGATGAGGCGCAGGCGATGATGGCGCACATCGAACAGGAAAAACTATCCGGCATGGGCGATGTGCAGGCATGGCTCGACAGCCCGGCGTTTGCGGCTGATCTGTGGTTATGGGTGGTCGATGAAGCTACCGATCAGCCCGCCGGGATCGCCATTGCAGAGCTTGACCCGCAGCTGCGCGAGGCGGCGGTGCGCTGGGTGCAGGTTTTCCCCGATTATCAGGGCCGTGGGCTGGGCCGGGCACTGGTTCAGGAACTGCTGCATCGCATCGGCGGCAGGGCGTTGTTCACCACTGTGACCGGCATCGTCGAAGACCGTGACAATCCCGGCGCATTCTTCCGCTGCTGTGGGTTTTCCGGTGATGATGTCTGGTGGTATCTCAGCCGGGCGTAGGCCGCACTAGAATTTGCCGGCGGCGTTATGGGCCGCGCGGATTGGGTCTGGCAGGCGGTAGCGTGTCGTGCAGGATAGTACCAGGTCGATGGCGGATTGCAGTTCACCCCGATGCCCCACGGAAATAAATACTGGCTTGACGTTGTCGCGAGTGCGAAGGACGACGCCCAGCTGTTGGCCTTTGTAATACAACGGGCTGCGTGCTCCCTTTTCTGGCCCCGGTTCTTCATAATGCCCGACCAGCTTGTTTTTGCCACAGCCAATCGTTGGTTTATCCAGCCACAGGCCCATATGGGCGGCAATGCCCAGATGCCGGGGGTGCATGATGCCCATGCCGTCGAAGATGAACACATCCGGCTCATGTTCGAGGTGGCGGAAGGCTTCTTCCAATACCGGGCCTTCGCGGAAGCTGAGCAGGCCGGGGATGTAAGGGAATGGCGTCGGGGCTTGTGCCCGTACCGTTTCGATAATTTCCATGTCCGGGTAACTGAGGACGACGATTGCCGCCTGTGACATATTATTTTTCACGCTGACATCCACGCCGGCGACCCGCTGGATGCTGTTCAGTTGAAGCGGCTGATCGGTAATGATGTTGGCAGCCATATCACGCTGGAGAGCGATGGCGCGGTCTGGTGTGATGTTCCAGTCGTGCAGATGATGGATATTCATGCTTGCAACATTTCCTGAATGATATGCGATATTTTTGCCGGCCCTGGCAGCGTAGTTGCCCAGAGTGTGGCAACGTGAATCTGTAAGCCGGGCATCAGCGGTGTTGTGTAATGATCATCTGTGTAATCGTACTGCGGGCGATAGATACCTTCTGCATCCAGTTGGTAGAAGCGTGCCTCACTGCGCAGAGGGTCAATAATCCAGTATTCGCGCACACCGCCTTTTTCGTATTCGACGAATTTTTGTCCATGATCGCGTTCCACACTTTCGGGCGACACGATTTCGATAGCGATATCTGCCGGACCATCCATAAAGGTGGGGGTCAGGGCGTACGGATTGTCATGGAGAATAACCTGGATGTCTGGCTCTCGTGCCACTTCCGCCGCCTGTAGACGCATAACGAACGGGGCCTGCAGGATGCGCCCAATGGGTCGAAGCTCGAAATAAGCCTCCAGTAGTGTGGCGATGTAACGTGTTAACCGGTCATGGCGTTCATGAATGGGGGACATGTTGCGCACCACACTTCCTACAAGTTCGCAGTAGCTGGCTGCATACCGTTCAAGATACTCCTCGAAAGTTACATCACGGGCGACAACCACGCCGGGAATATCCTGGTCTGTCTGAATAGATGTTGCCATGCAGACATCCTCATCTGACTTCTGGTTTCATTATAGCAGAACAGCGCCATCTACTATGAGACAGCGCTGTTGGTTAAAGCGGGTTGGATCAGGCTTTTTCGACGGGATACTGGATCTCGGTGAGCGTGCCTGCCGGGTCGCCGGGCGCAGTCAGGTAGACTTCGCGTGATGGGCCGGTGATGCGGTAGCCGTTGTCTTCGATCCAGCGGGCAATCGCGTTGTAGGTCGCCGTCAGGTTGTCGTAATCGCCTTTGTGGATGATGCTGGCTGCTGTGTCGGTGCCGGGCACCGTCCTGACTTCAAGCTGCCGGTTGTTATCCATCGGTACATTTTCTGTGACGTTTGGTGCGACGGGCAGTACAATCTCCACATCGAGATGCGCCGGTTTAAATTCTTCGTCATAGAAGATCGCTACCGGAGGACCGGCAGGCTGGATACCACGTGGACCGAAGGCCGCGAAACTTTCCCCTAGCAGGGTGCCGACAGCTGACGGTTCTGCCACAACCTCTCGTATGGTGAGTGCATAAATGGGGTCGATGGATTTAAGGATGATGTCCTGTTCAGGCATGGTTTTGCCCTCCTGTTCAATTTGCTTGATGCGGGCTGCCACACGGTTGAGCCGGGCCTGCTCCTCCTCGACATGACGTTCGATCTCCGCCTGTTTCATGCGCAGCATACCGCGCATGGCCTCTGGTGACAGTTGCTCGTCCAGCGCCTGTTTGATCTGATCCAGAGTCAGACCCAGATCGCGCAGCGCCAGAATTCGGTTGAGGCGTGGCAGCTGGCTGGCGGAGTAGTAGCGGTAGTTGGTGAAGGGGTCGATGTGCTGAGGTTCCAGCAGGCCGATGTCCGCGTAGTAGCGTAGAGCCGAGACCGGTACCCGGCAGATTCTGGAAAATTCACCGATCTTGAACATGTTCGTGTCCTTTGCGCCCGATGTGTTTGAAAGCTTTCAGGCTCAGTGTACGGTCTCAAGTTGCTTGAGAGTCAATTGGGGAAAATAAAAAGGGACGCACAGTGGCGCCCCTTTGGAGATGTTGATGGGGTGATTGGTTAGTCGGTGCCGCCGTCGGCCAGGCTGAGCAGCCCGGTGTTCATGCGCGGCTGGCGAGCTTTCTCATCTTCTTTACCGAAGCGGATAATCTCGCCGCTTTCGCCGATCGCTTCAACGGCCAGACCGAGGCTTTGCAGTTCCTTCACCAGCACACGGAAGCTGGTCGGGATACCGGGTTCCTCAATCGCCTCGCCCTTGACGATGGCTTCGTACGTCTTGACGCGCCCCTGCACATCGTCGGATTTGACGGTCAGCATTTCCTGAAGGGTGTAGGCTGCACCATAAGCTTCGAGCGCCCACACTTCCATTTCACCGAAACGCTGGCCACCGAACTGTGCCTTACCACCCAGCGGTTGCTGCGTGACCAGACTGTACGGGCCGGTCGAACGGGCATGAACCTTGTCTTCGACCAGATGGGCCAGCTTGAGCATGTGCATGATGCCCACGGTGACCGGACGGTCAAAGACTTCGCCAGTGCGGCCATCGTAGAGCGACTGCTTGCCATACACCGGCACATTCTTGCCCGTGCTCAGCATCACACGGTCGGCCAGCTTCAGCAGGTCCTTGATCTCGGCTTCTTCCGGCAGTTCGGTTTCCGGGTCCGCCCATTTGATCCACAGCCGCAGCGACAGGTCCAGAGCGCGGGTGTCGCGGTCGGTACGTTCGTCCAGGCTGATACCTTCGGTTTCGAACAGCAGCACATCGTCCGGATACACGTCCATTTCGCGTAGCCATTCGCGTACCACGGCGCGGCGGGCATACACTTCGTCCGTGATCAGCAGTTCGACGTCATAGTCATTGCGCTGGCCCAGCCATTCATGAATGTAGAGGCGGCGCACTTCATTTTCATCTTCCAGTTCTTCCGGGTCGTAGTTGAACTGTTTGATCCATTCCCAGGCGCGTTCCGTAATCTGGGACCACGCACGGTTGATCATCCAGGCACGACCCAGTTCCGCCTGAATTTCAATTTCCTTTGCACCGTCAAACACAGGTGTCAGCGCGCGGAAACCGAGTTGTTCAGCTGCCCAGCCGAGGTGCATTTCCAGTACCTGACCGATATTCATACGGCCTGGCACACCCAGCGGGTTGAGGATGATTTCGACCGACCGGCCATTCTCGAGATAGGGCATATCCTCGATCGGGACGATCTTGGAAATGACACCCTTATTCCCGTGACGGCCTGCCATCTTGTCACCGACGGTCAGCTTACGCTTCTGGGCGACGCTGACACGCACCATCTTCTCGACGCCGGCTGGCAGATCGCGGTGTTCTTCGCGGGTGAAGACCTTCACATCCACGACTTTACCCGAATCACCATGTGGCAGGCGCAGCGAGGAGTCTTTCACCTCACGCGCTTTTTCGCCGAAGATGGCCCGCAGCAGTTTCTCTTCCGGGCTGAGTTCCTTCTCGCCCTTCGGTGTGATCTTACCGACCAGAATATCGTTCGGCCCGACTTCCGCACCGATGCGGACGATACCGAATTCATCCAGGTCTTTCAGCGCGTCTTCACCGACATTGGGGATATCGTAGGTGATTTCCTCCGGCCCCAGCTTGGTGTCGCGGGCTTCGATCTCGTGCTTCTCGATATGGATGCTGGTGAACTTGTCGCGGCGCAGCAGATCTTCGCTGATCAGCAGCGCGTCTTCATAGTTACCACCATCCCATGACAGGAAGGCTGCCAGAACATCGTGCCCCAGCGCCAGATTACCATGATCGGTCGACGAACTGTCGGCAATGACCTCGCCCTTGCGGATATGCTGGCCTTTGAAGACCACCGGACGCTGGTCAATACAGGTCGACTGGTTCGAGCGATTGTATTTGCGCAGGCGATAGATACGTTCGTCGCCCTGTTCGTTGCGCACGGTGATGCGATCACCCTGTACACTGATGACCTCACCCGCTTCATCGGAAACCAGCACCTGGCCACTGTCATAGGCGGCCTGATCTTCCATGCCGGTGCTGACAATCGGCACGTCCGGCTTGAGCAGGGGGACGGCCTGACGCTGCATGTTGGAACCCATCAGCGCACGGTTCGCGTCGTCATGCTCCAGGAAGGGGATGAGCGCGGCACTGATGCCCACGATCTGCCGGGGGGCAACGTCCATATAGTCGATGCGCTGGACCGGCACAACCGCAAAATGCTGGTTGTAGCGGGCCGACACACGCTTGTTGACAAACTGCTTGATGTCATCGAGCTTGGCGTTGGCCTGGGCGATGACGAAGTTATCTTCTTCATCTGCCGACAGGTAGACGAATTTCTCCGTGACATACGGCATGATCGGCACGCGCTCGATGCCCGCTTTTGCCAGCTTCTTGGCCAGTTCGCTGTCGATGACGGAATCTTCGTCGGCCAGGATATTGCCATCCGAGTCTTCGATGTCGTCACGCAGGGCACGCCCGATGATATCGGGGTCCTCTGGCGACAGGAATTTGATGACTTCGCGATACGGCGTTTCGACAAAGCCGTACTCGTTGACCCGCCCGTAACTTGCCAGACGACCGATCAGGCCAATGTTCGGGCCTTCCGGTGTTTCAATCGGGCAGATACGGCCATAGTGGCTGTGATGCACGTCACGGACATCGAAGCCGGCACGTTCACGGCGCAGACCACCGGGACCGAGCGCCGACAGCGTCCGCTTATGGGTCAGTTCGGCCAGCGGGTTGGTTTGTTCCATGAACTGTGAAAGCTGCGATGAACCGAAAAATTCGCGGATGGCGGCAACGACCGGGCGAATGTTGATCAGCGCGACTGGGGTCAGATTGTCCGATTCGCGGATCGACATACGTTCCTTCACCACACGTTCGGTGCGGCGCAGGCCGATGCGCAGCTTGTTCTGGATTAACTCGCCGACAGTCTTCACGCGGCGATTACCCAGGTGGTCGATATCGTTCGGGTTCGCCTGGTTGTTGTTGATGGCGATCATGCGCTCGACCAGCTTCACGATGTCCATCTTGGTGACGGTTCGTACGCTGCGCGAAATCGTGCGGTCAATGCCCAGACGCTGGTTGAGCTTGTAACGGCCCACACGCTCCAGGTCATAGCGCCGCTGGTCGAAAAGCTGGCTTTCCAGATATTCGCGGGCGTTATCCAGGGTGGGGGGGTCGCCAGGGCGCATCCGCTTGTAGAACTCAAGCAGCGCCGCTTCGGCAACGGTCTGTTCTTTCTTCAGTTCCCAAACCGGTTCCATCTTGATGGTGCTGGCGACAAACTGGCGGTCTGGGTCAGTATCGATATCCGCATACAGAGCCAGCAGTTCTTCGTCGCTGCCGGTATGGATAGGCGACAGTTCATCCGGCATGCCATCATTGACGGCAGCCAGCGCGCGCAGCAGAATCGTAATGGGGACAGTACGCTTGCGATTGAACTTGATGGTCAGATAATCGTTCTTGCGCGTCTCGAACTCCATCCACGCACCCCGATCCGGGATGAGCTTGGCGTTCGCCAGACGGCGACCGGTTGTGCGATCTTCATCGGCGTCGAAATAGACACCGGGTGAGCGAATAAGCTGGCTGACGACGACACGCTCTGTGCCGTTAATAATGAACGTGCCCTTCTCGGTCATGATGGGGAAATCACCCATAAAGATGTCCGAGATCATCACTTCTTCGCCAGCTTCGCGGTTGACCAGCGCGACCCGCATATACAGGGGCGCGGCGAAGGAGATGTCACGTTCCAGACAGATCTCTTCGTTATATTTGGGTTCCTCGAACCAGTAGCTCAGGCCGAATTCCTGGGCTTCGGGCCGGTTACCGGGCAAATATAGCTTGAGCTGCCCATTAAAACTTTCAATCGGGCTGATTTCGTCAAACAGCTCCGCCAAACCTTGCTCGCAGAACCATTTGAACGAGTCGAGCTGCACTTCGATGAGCGATGGCAGTTCCAGCGCGTCGGGGGTCCGGGCATAATTCTTGATACGGTCTCTTAATTGCACAGTGCGCCGCTCCTCAATTCACTTTACCGAGCCGGTTGACAATAGACAAACAGGAATAGATGATACTCCTGGTATAAAGGGGAGATGGATTATGTTGTTGACAACGAAATCCCATGTGAGTAGAGATCATATATAGAGGTTTGCGAACGAGCATTATACACAATAATGACAGCACTTGTCAACTACAAGACCGTGCTGGATGATTGCCCTCTATAAGATTGAAATGAAGCCGCACTGGCAGGCTGCCGTCACCTATTGTGCGGTGATCGCTTCGCGGCGCTCTTCCTGTTCAATGGCGCTGTTGTGCCGCCGGCGCGAAATAAACATAAAACCAGCCACCAGCGCCAAACCGGCAGCGATCTGCACGCGCGGAGGCAGCTTGCGCACCCGCACCAGCACGTTGCTGGTATCCATCCCGGCAAGGTCCTGCCCCAGCCGCCGCACAAAGCGTTCGGACGGTTCAACCGGTTCCAGAGTTTCGTTGAGCAGCCCAACCAGTGCCATCAGATGCAGCGCATCGCTTGAATCCACCTGAAAGCGATTGGCCAGCGCATCCACATCGGCGTCAGTAGTCAACATGACGTCCGTGATTTCTGCAAGCAGATTCTGAAGTTGTACATCGGACAGATTCGGGTTGGACATACCTTAACCTTTTTGATCGGTGACGCGGCTCTGGTTCATACGAAGATCAAGTTCCTCACGCAGCGCGCTGAGCGTGCGATGGTATAACGATTTGATGGCGCCTTCGGTGCGCCCCATGATCTGGCCGATTTCAGCGTTCGGCATTTTCTCGATAAACTTCAGAATGATGAGCTGCTGTCGCTCTGGCGGTAACTGCCGTATCGATTCCAGCAGCAGGGTCCGTTCCTCTTCATTTTCGGCATACTGATCCGGCGCTTCGAACTGTGGGCCGGGGCCGACATATTCGTCCAGCGGGATGATCTTGCGCCGCCCCCGGTCGCGGTGCCAGTTGGCGACGAGGTTATGGGCAATGCGGTACAACCATGCCTGAAACGGGATGCCACGCTCGGTGTAGTTTTCGATGTGGCCGAGCGCCCGATAAAAGACCATGGCTGTCAGGTCTTCGGCGTCATGATGGTTGCCAGTGCGATAGTACACATAATTGTAAATCTTGGTGACATAGCGCTCGTACAGGGCGCCGAAGGCTTCCTGATCGTTCTTTGCCAGTTCGACCAGTTCGATGTCATCCAGGGTCTTAAAGTCCGGTGGATTATTTTCGCGTTTCCAGGGTCGTTTCATCATAGTCCGCTTATACAGTCCGATTATTAAAACCCGCTTCACTGTTCTACGTTACGAGGGTTTATGTTAAGATTTTCGCACAGTCGTACATTCATGACGAGGGCGACTCACACAACCCCCTCGATAATACGGCGCTGACCTTCTATAATACGCATCATTCAGTCTGCACTGCACAATCATCAGGACGGATTATGGCGAAAGCACTCACTTTTCAGGAAGTTATCTTCAAATTGAATGAATTCTGGGCTGCACAGGACTGTGTGCTCTGGAACCCGTACAACATTCAGGTGGGGGCGGGGACCAATAACCCGGCGACGCTGCTGCGTGTGTTGGGGCCGGAACCCTGGCGCGTGGCCTATGTGGAACCCAGTATTCGCCCTGATGATGGCCGTTACGGTGAAAACCCCAACCGGATGCAGATGTTCTACCAGTATCAGGTGATCCTCAAGCCCGACCCTGGCAATCCGCAGGAGCTTTACCTGAATTCGCTGCGGGCGCTGGGCCTCAACCCGGAGGAGCAGGATATCCGGTTTGTCGAGGACAACTGGGAAAGCCCGGCGTTGGGGGCCTGGGGGCTTGGCTGGGAAGTGTGGCTGAACGGGCAGGAGATCACGCAGTACACGTACTTCCAGCAGGCTGGTGGCCTCGAACTCAACCCGGTATCGGTTGAGATTACCTATGGGATCGAGCGCATTGTGCTGGCGCTGCAAGGCAAGGACGCAGTCTGGGACATCGACTGGCTGGGCGACCTGACCTACGGGGATGTGTATCTGCAAAGTGAAGTCGAACACTGCCGCTATTACTTTGAACTGGCGGATGTGGATGGGCTTAAACAGACCTATAACTTTTATGAGAGCGAAAGCAAACGCGCGCTTCAGGCCGGGGCATTGATCCCCGCTTACGATTATATTCTGAAGTGCAGCCATCTGTTTAACGTTCTGGATACACGCGGCGCTATCGGCGTGACGGAACGTGCCAGTTACTTCCGGCGGATGCGCAACCAGACTCGCGAAGTGGCGCAGGCGTTTGCGGCCCAGCGTGAGGAAATGGGTTATCCGATCAAAAACCGGCAGTGGGAGACACCACTGCTGACGGCGCTGCCGGCCTCGCCCGAACCCTTGACCCAACCGGCGGACTTTCTGCTGGAGATTGGGGTGGAGGAGCTTCCGGCGGGGGATGTCGATGACGCACTGGCGCAGTTGCAGGCCGGGGCCGCCAGGTTCTTCGAGGACCTGCGGCTGTCCAATGAAGGCGTGCAGGTGTATGCGACCCCGCGTCGGCTGGTGGTTCAGGCCCAGAAACTTGCGCCGCGTCAACCGGATGTCGAACAGATCGAGAAGGGGCCACCCGCCAATCGTGCCTTTGATGCGGATGGCAAACCGACCAAAGCAGCGGAAGGCTTTGCGCGCGGGAAGGGTGTGTCGGTCGATGATTTGCGCGTCGAACAGGTCGATGGGGGCGATTACGTCGTCGCGCTGGTGAAGACGGCGGGCCGCCCGGCAACCGATGTGTTGGCCGAAGCATTGCCGGGATTTGTCGGCAGTATCACGTTTGGCAAGTCGATGCGCTGGAACGCCAGCGGCATATCGTTCTCCCGGCCCATCCGCTGGCTGCTGGCGCTGCTGGGCAAGGCCGTTATTCCCTTTGAATATGCGGGCGTCGCCAGTGGCAATGTGACTCGTGGGGCGCGCCAGTATGGGTCCCCTCAGCGCGAAATCCTCGATGCTGCGCATTATATGAAGCACATCGACGATCAGAATATTATGCTCGACCATGCGTCCCGCCGTGACGACATCATCAAACAGGTTCAGGCACTGGCGGCGGACGTGGGCGGACGCATCCCGGATAATCCTGGTTTGCTGGCGGAAGTCACCAATCTGGTCGAGGTGCCGACGGCGCTGCGCGGTTCTTTCGATCCAAAGTATCTGGAACTGCCGCGTGACGTGCTGGTGACGGTCATGCGCAAGCACCAGCGCTATTTCGCGGTGGAAGATGAAGCGGGCAAGCTGCTGCCGTACTTTATCGCGGTGCGCAATGGCGACGATCATCAGATCGCCAACGTGGTGTCTGGCAACGAGCATGTGCTGCGGGCACGTTTCTCTGATGCGAACTACTTCTATAAGGAAGACATCCGGAAACCGCTGGAAGAATATCTGCCCCGGTTATCGACGCTGACGTTCCAGGAAAAACTGGGCTCCATGCTGGATAAAAACCAGCGGGTCAGCTCACTGGTGGAATCGGTTGGCAATCAGATCGGGCTGGCCGCGACAGTAGTGGCTGTTGCCCAGCGGGCCGCCCATCTGGCGAAAGCGGACCTGGCGACGCAGATGGTTGTCGAAATGACTTCGTTGCAGGGGACGATGGGCCGCGAGTATGCGCTGCTGAGTGGGTATCCGGAAGAAGTGGCCGATTCCATCTTCGAGCACTGGCAGCCGCGGGGTGCCGATGATGCACTGCCTGCCAGCTTGCCGGGTGCGCTGCTGGCGCTGACAGACCGGCTTGATAGTCTGGTGGGTCTGTTCGGTGTCGGTCTGGCACCAAAATCCACTGCCGACCCTTATGGCCTGCGCCGGGCGGCACTGGGCATTATTCAGATTATGGTGGACCGCCAGTGGGATTATGATCTGTCCGGGCTGGTTGATCTGGTCGCCGGTGCGCAGCCGGTGCCGGTCTCCGACGAAGCACGCAAGCAGGTGCTGGAATTTATCAGTGGGCGCTTGCAGGTGTGGCTGGCCGATCAGGGCTGGGCGGCGGATGTGCTGGCGGCAGTGCTGGCGGAACAATCCACCAATCCCTATCGCGCACTGGTGGGCACACAGCAGCTAAGCGAGTGGATCAAACGGCCTGATTGGGAACCACTGCTCGACAGCTTTGCCCGCTGTGTACGCATCACCCGCAGCGAAACGCAGCAGTACGATATTGATGCGGCGGCATTCGCTGAAGCGCAGGAACAGGCATTGTACGCTGCCTACCAGAAGGCGGCGTCCGGTCTGGATGCCAGTGGCAATGTCGATGCGTTTCTGACGGCCTTCGAGCCGATGGTGCCGGCGGTGACCGCCTTCTTCGATCACGTCATGGTCAATGTGGATGACGAACACCTGCGGCAAAACCGGTTGGCCTTGCTGCAAGCGATTGGCAATATGCAAACCGGGCGTGCCGACCTGAGCCAATTAAGCGGTTTCTAGCTCATAACATTGGCTGACATCAATTTTATAACCATATTCAAACGCTGAGGACACCCTCGGCGTTTGAAGGCTGTTATAATAGAACGCATGTTCCTATTGATTCCGAGTTGCATGTCTCATCACTCATACGTATAATGTCCGTTAGCGTAGCGAGGGCTGGCGCGCATGTCCGTCACTGACGAAATTAAATCCCGTCTCGATATTGTCAATTACATACAGCAGTTCGTGCCGCTTAAACGGGCTGGTCGCAATTACAAGGCGTGTTGTCCGTTCCACAGCGAGAAGACACCGTCTTTTGTGGTGAACCCGGAAACGCAGACCTGGCGCTGCTTTGGCAGTTGCGCCGACGGAGGCGATATTTTCAGCTTCGCGCAGAAGTATCATGGCTGGGTTTTCCCGGAGGCGTTGAACGAACTGGGCAAGCTGGCCGGGGTAGAGGTTCAGCAGCAAAGCGCGGAGCAGAAACAGCAGATCGAACGGCTGGATCAACTGCGGGGTCTGATGCAGGCCGCAGCGGATTATTATCACGAGCAACTGGGTTATGCCGATGAGGTGCTGCGCTATGTGCGGGACCGGCGCGGCTTCACCGACGAAACCATCGTCACCTATGGCATCGGCTATGCGCCGGATGGCTGGCAGCACACCCACGACTACATGACGCAGCTTGGCTATCACGAAGATGATCTGGTTGAAGTTGGGCTGCTGCGGCGCAATGAGGCAGGGCGGGTGTACGACTACTTCCGCAACCGGCTGGTCATTCCGATTCGGGATGAGCGTGGGCGAGTCATCGGCTTTGGGGCGCGGGCCCTTTCGGATGAGGACAACCCCAAATATCTCAACTCGCCGCAGACGCCGTTGTTCGACAAAAGCCGGGTGCTGTTCGGGTTGGACCGGGCGAAGCGGTCGATTCGCGACAGTGAAACCGCGGTCATTGTCGAAGGCTATATGGATGTGATTCAGGCGCACCAGGCCGGTTTCATGAATGTCGTGGCGCAGATGGGCACCGCCATGACGGAGACGCAGCTTAAAATGCTGGCGCCGCGTTGGGCCAGGAAGATCGTGCTGGCGCTGGATGCCGACGCCGCCGGACAAAACGCAACCATGCGCAGCCTCGAAGTGGCACGCGGGGCCATGAAAGCGGATTATGGGGGCAAGCTGGCGGTCGATATGCGCATCTTGCAGATTCCGGGCGCGAAGGACCCCGACGACCTGATCCGCGAAACGCCGGATGAATGGGCGGATCTGGTGGATGGGGCGCTGCCGGTGGCAGATTATGTGATCGCGGTGGAAACGGCGGCCCTGCCCCCCAAAGCGACTGTGCACGAGCGCGAGGCGGTCGCCCGGCGGTTGCTGCCCATGCTGCTGGCTTCGGAGAATGACCTGCACCGTCAGGACAATATTCAGAAGCTGGCGATGCGGCTGCACATTGCCGAGAATTCGCTGCTGACACTGGCGGCTGAACAGCAGCGCATCGAAGAATCGCGCCCACCGCGCCGGGCCTATGATGAACCGCCACCAGACTTGCCGCCGCTGGATTATGGGGACCTGGATGCCCCGCCGGATGATGAAGACAGCGATTATCTGGATTACTCACCCGTACCGCGTCCGGCACCGCCCAGCCGACCCAAACGTGAGGTCGCCCGCTGGGAAGCGGATTGTCTGAGTGGTTTGCTGCAAGACCCGGACCTGCTGTATCAGATCAATCGCAAGCTGCGTGAGTTAGCAGGGACTGATCTCACGCTGCTGAACGGCCCGCTGGCGGATTTCGGGGTAGACGATTTCAGCCACAGCGATTATCAAATACTGGTGCAGACCTTCATGGTGGCGCTGGATCAGGATGAACTGGCCCCGCTGGATTACCTGCGCGAGCAACTGGATGATATGTTGCGTCAGGTGCTTGAAGAGGAGATTCTGATTAGTGATATGGATCGCTTGCGGCCCCGGCTGCGGCATGGCTTATCGGCTGATCTGGCAATGGTGCTCAAACAGGCGGTAATGAATGATCGACGGGCAGAACTGGTGCGTAATGCGCTACGGTTACGCCAGCAGCGCATCGAACGCGAACGTGAAGACCTGTATTTCCTGATGATGGAAGCGGATCATGACCAGCAGATGACCTTGAGAGAACGGATCAACCTGTCGATTATGGCAAAGCGATTGATCGACGACGAATTGCAGCATCAGGGCAAGCAAGTATACTGAGTTGTAATTATCCCGCCCTTATTCCCGAATTCTCGAGTTGATTGCGAATGAACATGGCAAGAAAACGAAAAGCAATGGACGTCCGGCCTCCGAAACGGTTGGGTGTCAACAACAACGTCGATGACGACGAAATGGAAGATGAAGACATCGAGGATGAAGACCTCGATGACGATGACGACGACGAAGTGACGCCAAAGGCCCGCAAGTCGGGTAAGTCTTCGAACCTGCTGCCGGATATGGAGCCGGATGAAGATGAACTGGATGACCTCGAAGAAGATTACGAGGAAGACGACAGCCTGGAGGCCCTCTCACTCGCCGATGATCCGGTGCGGATGTACCTGCGTGAAATTGGTCAGGTGCCGCTGCTGGATTCTAACCGTGAAACCTGGCTGAGCATCCACATTGCGGCTGAGCATCAGCTTCAGGAGGTGATCGATTCGTTGTCTGTTGTGCAGGATGACAACGACGATGGCCTGCCATCACCGGTCCGGGTAGTGGAACTGATCTACGAAGAGCTGAACCGGGACTGGGAAGAAGTGATGGAAGGGGTCGAAGCCTTCCACGCCGAAACCCCGAACTTTATCAAGCTGGTGGATGAAGTGCTGCTGATCCAGGATACGTGGGATGTGGATGGTAAGTCATACGTCCGCGAGTTCCTCAACCAACGCGAATGGGGGCGCGACGAAGCCTGGACCGAACTGGCCCGGCGCATGTTCAGCCTGATGCAGGGTATCTACCTGATTCCGTTTGACGAGCAGATGTACCTGCGCCAGTACTATAAGGAAAACAATCAGCTGCCATCCTCGAAGGAATTTCGTGCGCAGCTGGCACAGAATGAAGACTCGATTGAAGATTTGCCAGAACGATTCGATATGGTCGAGCAGAAGGCCCTGCTGGCCAATGAAGCACTGACGCGGGCCAACCTGCGGCTGGTGGTCAGTGTGGCGAAGCGCTATATGGGGCGCGGTATCAACTTCCTCGATCTGATTCAGGAAGGCAACATCGGCCTGCTGCGCGCGGTTGAAAAGTTCGACCATGCCAAAGGCTTCAAGTTCAGCACCTATGCCACGTGGTGGATTCGTCAGGCGATCAGCCGGGCGATTGCGGACCAGGCCCGGACAATTCGTATCCCGGTGCACATGGTCGAGACGATCAACCGCCTGATGCGCGTGCAGCGCAACCTGATTCAGGAACTGGGCGGCGAACCCAGTGCGGAGCAGATCGCTCTGGAGATGGAATTCCTCACGGCTGAAGAAACGGCAGCGATCAAGCATATCCGTAAAGAGGGGATTCGCATGGACCCCGGTTTGCAGCGCAAGTTGCGCCGTGCGGCCCAGAAGGTGCGCAAAATCATGCGCATCAGCCAGGAGCCGATGAGCCTCGAAATGCCGATCGGGCAGGAAGACAGCAGCCTGTTGGGTGACTTTATCCCCGATGATAACGTACTTGGCCCGGTCGATGCAGCCAGCCGCCAACTGCTGAAAGAACAGATTCGCTCGGCGCTGGGTGTGCTCAGCGAACGTGAGCGCGAGGTGCTGGAAATGCGCTTCGGCTTGCAGGACGGGCAGGACCACACGCTGGAAGAAGTCGGCAAGCACTTCGGCGTCACGCGGGAGCGTATCCGCCAGATCGAGGCGAAAGCGCTGCGCAAGCTGCGGCATCCGACCCGCAGCCGCCAACTGCGCGACTATCTGGAGATGTAACGATGATCGAGCAGCGCACCGGCATTTTGACAATCGAAGAGTTTATAAGTCTTTATGACGAAGAAGGACCATTCGAGATCATTGACGGGGAGCGCATCACTTTGAGTCCGCCTAAAGCAGGTCATGTCTCTATCACGAAGCGTATCTTATTCGCTGTGGAACGTTTTGCCATTGAACATGACCTTGGAGAGGCTTTTTCGGAAGGGCCGTTTGTTGAGACTGATGGTCCAACGTGGGTGACGGGATCGCGTGTTCCGGACGTAATGTATTATACGAAAGAACGCCTGACCCTTTATAAAGCAGAGGTGCCGGATTGGCAGGACAAACCGTTTATGATCGTGCCTGATCTGGTGGTTGAAGTGATTTCATCCAACGACAAATACACGGAAGTGGCGGCAAAGGTGGACAAATATCTTGAGGATGGTGTCCTGACGGTTTGGATTGTTGACCAGAAACGGCACACGATCACAGTACGAACACCAATTGATTATGTCACGCTCCACATGAACGAAGTTTTGGTTGGAGGGAATGTGCTACCGGGTTTTTCAGTAAAGGTGGCGGAGATTTTCAGATAAACCGGCAAGATTCGGTACAAAGGCACCCCGGTAGTTGCCCGCTGCGCGACTATCTGGAGATGTAGTTTCAGTTGCATCACAACTTACCATACAATGAGAGGCGGGCCATCAACCCGCCTTTTTGTTTAAGGAGTTTATGATGCCAACTGGAAAAATAGATTTACAGCAGCTTGCTCGACAATATCATGTCCTGGTGAAGACGGATAATCAATTTCAGAGGCAAGCGCGCATTCTGCAATCGATATGGCGCGAAGAGCAGCAATATCGATTCGGCAAGCATCGGGACCAGCCGCTGGGTTCACGCCTTCCGATGCCCTGGGCAAAGGAAACACTTGCCAACTACCTCACCCCGAATATCAGACAGGCTGTACGCTACGAAATTCAAAACAAGAACCAATCTGGCAAACTCTTTGCCGAACCGCGTATATACGACAATCTGCTTTCGAGCCAACCTTTGTGCTTCAATCTGTTTGCAGAATTGCAACAGGACCTGAATCTGGCGACGGCTGTTTTTCAAAAACTGTCTTCAGATCGCATTTCGCAGGTGACAGGCATCGAGTTTGAGCATTCACCCGGACGCGGCAATGTACGTTACACGGGCGATAAATCGGCCTTCGATGTGTATGTGACTTACCAGACGCCTGCTGGTGGTGCAGGTTTTATCGGCATCGAAGTCAAGTATCACGAGAATCTGGCGGTGACGGTTGCAAAGCTGCGTGATCGTCACGATGAAATTGCGGTTGCTATGCAGTGCTTTGATCCGGCATCACTTGCAGTTCTGAAGTCACCTCCGCTTGAACAAATCTGGCGCGATCACCTGCTGGCCGGTTCGCTTCTTCAATCCGGCGCGTTTGAGGATGGCTTCTTTGTGTTCTTGTATCCACAGGCCAATTTGCAATGCGCAGGGGCGGTGCGTGATTATTCTGCCTGTTTGAAGGAGATGGATACATTTATGGGGTGGACACTTGAGACTGTTCTCACGTGTCTAAATGAAATAACTTCGGCCAAATGGATTGATGATTTCTTCGATCGGTATTTACGATTTGACCGAATTGAGCAATTACTAAAAGCAATGAACGACGGCTAATGTTGCGGATGCCAGAGAACCCAACCTTGGTCACAGAATAACAAAATTAACCGTTGTAAAATAGAAATATCACATCGAAAAATTCAGATGATCATTAGCGAAAATTGACGAATACGGTATATTTGACACTGTGGTTGAGATATGCTAATCTTTGGTCGCTCTTATTTGCTCCAAATTGAACAATCGGGTGGTTAATTCTATGGCGCTTGAATCTTTTGCTCCAATCACCGCGCTATTTGTCATATCCCTCCTTGTTACGTTGTTGATTCTGTTTATCTCGCGCATCTTCGGGCCGCAGCGTCCGACCACGCGCAAGGCAGCACCATACGAGAGCGGTATGAAACCTATCGGCCCGGCCATTCGCCGGATGCCGGTGCAGTTTTATCTGGTGGCGGTGCTGTTTATTCTGTTCGATATTGAAGTGATCTTCTTTTTGCCCTGGGCTGTCATTTTCCGCGACCTGGCGGTTTATGGCTTGGTGACAATGGGCGTTTTTACATTGGTTCTAACCGTTGGCCTCATTTATGAGTGGAAGTCGGGAGCGTTGGAATGGGAGTAAGTTCGAAATTAGGTAATCTGGGTGTTGTCACCACGACGCTCGATCAGGCCATCAACTGGGCACGTACGGGCGCCATGTGGCCGCTGCTATTCGGGTTGGCTTGCTGTGCGATTGAGTATATGAGCACACAGGCCTCTAATTATGATATGTCCCGTTTTGGGATGGAGCTGAACCGGGCGACCCCCCGGCAGGCAGACCTGTTGATTGTGTCGGGGCGTGTCACGCGCAAAATGGCCCCGGTTGTGCGCCAGCTGTACGATCAGATGGCAGACCCCAAGTGGGTGATTTCGATGGGTGACTGCGCTTCGTGCGGTGGCGTCTACAATAATTACGCTATTGTGCAGGGTGTGGATGAGATTATCCCGGTGGATGTGTATGTGGCGGGCTGCCCGCCGCGCCCGGAACAGCTGATGCATGGCATCCTGACCCTGCATCAGAAGGTACAGGGCGAGACGATTGCGGACTGGGCCTAAGGGATACGGTTTCTATGGAAATTGCACCTGCACTTGATCCGCTAGAGTCTGTTCGTTCGGCGCTGCCGGATGCCCTGCTCGACGCCAAATTATTCCGTAACGAGATAACCCTGATTGTTGATCGTGGCAGCATTGTTCAGGTCATGGCCTACCTGAGAGATACACCGGGCCTGCTGTACAATTTTCTGTCGGACATCAGCGCGGTGGATTATTATCCGGAATACAATCGTCCAGAGCGTTTCGGCGTGTCGTATCATCTCTACTCGATGCTGTATAACCGCCGTCTGCGCGTGAAGGTGTTTGTGCCGGAAGAAGCGCCGGAAGTTGAGACGGTGACCGGCATCTGGCCCGGTGCCAACTGGCTGGAACGTGAAATTTTCGACATGATGGGCATCAATTTCAAAGGCCACCCGGATATGCGGCGTATTCTGATGCCGGAAGACTGGGACGGCCACCCGCACCGGCGCGATTATCCACTGGGCTACGAACAGGTACAATTCTCGTTCAACGTTGAGGAAATCCTCAAGCACAAGCCCTCGGCAAAGAAGTAACTGGAGCGACTAATGGCTTTAGTGCAATCGCCTGATAATTATGTACAACAGGAAGAATGGGAAGGCAGCCTGGAGCAGTTGAAGGGGCTGGTTTCGGAGCGTGCCTTCACGGGCGAAACGATGCTCCTGAACATGGGCCCTCATCACCCCAGTACACATGGGGTGCTGCGTTTGCTGCTGGAACTGGATGGCGAGCGAATCGTCACCGCGATGCCCGATGTGGGCTTTTTGCACACGGGTATCGAGAAGAATATCGAATCCAAAACCTATGAGAAGGGCGTGACCCTGACAGACCGGATGGACTATCTGTCGCCGCTGTCGAACAACATGGCCTTCTGTTCCGCTGTCGAAAAACTGCTGGACCTGGATGTCCCGGAACGTGCGCAGTTGATCCGCGTGGTTGTGCTGGAATTGCAGCGCATCGCCAGCCATATGGTGTGGCTGGGTACCCACGCGATTGATATGGGCGCAATGAGCGTGCTGCTGTACTGTTTCCGCGAGCGCGAAAAAGTGCTGGGCATGCTGGAAATGCTGTCCGGTCAGCGCATGATGGGCAGTTATATTCGCCCCGGCGGTGTCTGGCGCGATATTACGCCGGAGTTCAAACCGGCGCTGCGTGAATTTCTGGATTCATTCCCCAAGGCTGTCGACGACTTCGAGGCGCTGCTGCGCAAGAATCCCCTGTGGATTGATCGTACGCAGGGCGTTGGGGTGATCGAACCCGATGTTGCGCTGGCCTGGGGTGTGAGTGGCCCGAGCCTGCGCGGCAGTGGTGTGAATTGGGATATCCGCAAGGCGATGCCGTACAGCGGTTACGAAACTTTTGATTTCAATGTGCCGCTGGGCGATCATGGTGATGTGTATGATCGGTTCCTGTGCCGCATTCTGGAACTGCGCGAATCGATCAAGATCCTGGAGCAGGGGTATTCGCGGCTGACGGATACCGGTGTGTTCCGCTCGGATAACCGCAAGTATGTGCCGCCGCCCCGCAGTGAGCTGGGCCGCAGTATGGAAGCGGTGATTCATCACTTCAAGCTGTGGACCGAGGGTTTTTCTGTCCCGGATGAAGAAGTCTATGTGGCGATTGAAAGCCCGCGCGGCGAAATCGGATGCTATCTGCATGGCACGGGCGGCACGAAACCCCGCCGTGTGCATTTCAAGACTCCGTCGTTTATGCATATCAGCGCACTGCCTGTGATGTCACAGGGCCATTTTATCGCCGATCTGGTGGCGATTATCGGCAGCGTGGATGTGGTGCTGGGCGACTCTGACCGGTAAGGAAGAATCATGTCGATCAAGGACAAAAAGTACGAAGCCCGCATTCAGAAGTATTTTTCCAAATATCCGGACAAACGCTCGGCAGTGATGGCGCTGTTGTATGTGGCGCAGGAAGAATACGGTTGGGTCAGCCCGGAAGGCATTGCCGAGGTAGCTGAACTGTGCGAAATGGACCCGACTCAGGTCAAGTCTATCGCCGGTTTTTACACCATGTATTCCGAAAAACCTAAGGGTAAGTACTGGCTGCAAGTCTGTACGGACCTGCCCTGTGCCCTCAAGGGTGCGGACGAGTTTCACAAGGAACTGAAAGAATACCTGGGTATTGGCGAGGGTGAGACGACCGAGGATGGTCTGTTTACCGTCGAACATGTTATGTGTCTGGCAGCCTGCGATAAAGCCCCGATGCTCCAGTGCAATTTCCATTACATGGAAAACCTGGACATGGAGAAGATGAAGGCCTTTATCGAAGAAAAGCGCGCCGAGATCGAGCAGGAAGCGAGTAGGAAATAGGGTTGCCTATGAATATTTTGCTGCGAGGCAGGGAAATTCCTGATCTCTATAAGTACGATGTCTACGTAGAAAATGGCGGCTATGAGGGTTTGAAAAAAGCGCTCACGATGTCTCCTGCCGATGTGATTAACGAGGTCAAGGCCTCTAACCTGCGCGGGCGGGGTGGCGCGGGCTTCCCGGCGGGTGTTAAGTGGAGCTTTATTCCGCAAAGCGAGCCGGTTAAGTATGTGACGGTGAACGCGGATGAAAGCGAAACCGGCACGTTTAAAGACCGCGAAATTATGGAAACCAACCCGCATCAGTTGATCGAAGGCGCGATGATCTGCGCTTATGCGATTCAGGCGACAGCGGTGTATATCTACCTGCGCGGCGAGTTCTGGGACGTGGCGCATGCGCTGGATGAGCGCATTCAGGAAGCCTACGACGCCGGGCTCATCGGTGAAAACATTCAGGGTTCCGGTTTCACCTGTCACATGTACACACACCTCGGCGCAGGGGCTTATATCTGCGGTGAGGAAAGTGCGCTGCTCAACAGTCTCGAAGGCTTGTTGGGTCAGCCGCGTGTGCGTCCGCCATTCCCGGCACAAAAGGGTGGGGGCCTGTACAAAGAAGCGACGGTCGTCAATAACGTCGAGACTCTGACAAACGTGCCCTGGATCATGGTCAACGGCGCGGAAGAATACAAGAAGATCGGCACGGAGCAGAGTTCCGGCACCAAGATCTTCTGTGTCAGCGGTCATGTGCCGAAGCCCGGCAATTATGAACTGCCGTTAGGTACGACCTTCCGCGAACTGCTGGTCGATCATGCGGGTTGTGATCCTGCCGACATCAAGGCGATTTTGCCGTCCGGTGGTTCTGGCCCGATCGTACCCGGTTCGGACGAAGTGCTGGATACCAAGCTGTCGTATGAAGACATGGCGAAAATCGGCACCATTCTGGGGTCGGCGTCTGTGATTGTGATGGACAACAGCGTCGATATTACCTGGGTGGCGTCGAAAGTTATCAAGTTCTTCAAGCACGAAAGCTGTGGCAAATGTACGCCGTGCCGTGAAGGGACGTACTGGCTGGACAAGGTGCTGGATCGCATTCTAGCAGGCGAGGGCAGGCCGGAAGATGTGAAGCTGATTGATAACGTGGCGAAGAATATGGCCGGTGTGACCTTGTGCGCGCTGGGCGATTTCGCGGCGAACCCGATCATCCATACGATCAAGAATTTCCCGGATGACTTCGCGGCACACGTTCAGCCGAAGGAAGTGGAAGCCAGCAAACCGGCGGCTGGTGCAGCGCGGGGCCGGGCAGCTCGGGCGGCAGAACCGGCTGGGGATTAATGCATGTCGGCGTTTTCGCCTGAAGAAAACGACACGGTGGCTGACGACGCTTCGCTGGACTCCGTCGAAGCATTTGAGGTGGATACCTTTGAGCGTGTCGAATCGCCTCATGCCCAGACCGACTCATTCTGGGACTGGCTGCGCGGGTTGTTTAGCGGGCCGCTGGACCAGCGGTTGGACGACTTGACGGATGCGATTAATCTGTACCCGGAAGCGCCGTCGAATTATGTCCAGCGCGGCGAAATATATATGCAAATGGGTGAATATGAGCTGGCAGTTCTCGATTTTGAGATCGCGCTGGAACTGGCAGCCGAACAATTCGATGAAGACAAGTGGGGGTTTCTGTCGCAAACCCAGCGAGACCAGGCGGAATATGGTCTGCAACGGGCCCAGCGCAAGCTGGCGCGAAAACGGAAACCCTGACCATCAGGAAATAAAGCTGTGGGTGTGCGCCCGGCTTTCAGTGGAGGCGTGAATGGCTGATACGGTAACGATTATTATCGACGATCAGGAATATGCGGTGCCTGCCGGGGCAAACCTGGTTGATGCGGCAAAGCATATCGGCAACGATATACCGGTTTTTTGTTATCACCCGAAAATGGCGCCGGTGGGTATGTGCCGGATGTGCCTGGTCGAAATGGGATCGATCCAGAAAGATCGCGCAACAGGCGAGGTCATGGTCGATGAGGCGGGTAACCCGCAGATTCGCTGGTTCCCCAAGTTGCAGACAGCCTGCACGACGACTGTCAGCGATGGGTTAGTGATCCGCACCAATACGGAACAGGTCGATCAGGCGCGGGAAAATGTGGTGGAGTTTTTGCTCACCAGCCACCCGCTGGACTGCCCGATCTGCGATAAGGGTGGCGAGTGCCCGCTGCAAAACCTGACGATGGAGCACGGGCCGGGCCGGTCGCGCATGCATTATGGCGACAAAATGCACCTGGACAAACACGTACCGCTGGGCGATCTGATCTTCCTCGATGAAGAACGGTGCATCCAGTGTGCGCGCTGCATTCGTTTCCAGGAAGAAATTGCTGGCGACGATGTGCTGGCTTTCCATGAACGTGGGCGTCGCTTGCAGATCATCACCAACAGCGACCCCGGTTTCGACAGTTACTTCTCTGGCAATACCACCGACATCTGCCCGGTTGGCGCGCTGACCACTGCCGATTTCCGGTTTGGCGCACGCCCCTGGGAACTCACCGAAGTACCGAGCATTGACCCCTGGGATGCTGCCGGGTCGAATATCAGCCTGAGTACACGGCTCGACCGGGAGCATGGCGGACGGGCGATCATCAAGCGTGTGATGCCCCGCCAGAATGAACAGGTCAATGAAATCTGGATTTCTGATAAGGCGCGTTTTGGCCATCACTTCAGCATGAGTGCTGATCGTTTGACGAACCCGATGGTTGGTCAGCAGCGTGCAACCTGGCATGAAGCGGTTCAGGCCAGTGTGGATGCACTCAACGCGGCGGGTGGTAATGTGGCGGCGATTGCTGGCAGTGGTCTGAGCAATGAAGACCTGTACGCGCTGCGCCAACTGGTGCAAGGTGCGGGCAGCGAAAAACTGGGTGCCTGGCCGCCGACCCATGCCGGGGCTGATCTGGTTGCACAGGTCGGCGTGGGCAAGGGTACGAATCTGGGTAAGCTGGGCAAGGGCGATGCTGTGCTGATTATCGCCACAGACCTCGAAGAAGAAGTTCCGATCTGGCGGCTGCGGCTGAAGCAGGCCCGTGATCGCGGTGCGTATGTGGTGGTGGCGAATGCTCGCAGCACACGCATGGATGATTTTGCCAGCGCCGTTATTCATTACAATACCGGGCTTGCTGCCTATGCGATGACGAACATCAAGAACGATTACGCCGAAATCGCCCAGCAGCTGGCTGATGCGACCAATCTGGTGATTGTTGCCGGGGCCGAAGGGCTGACGCTGGAAGGCAGCCGGGCGCTGATGCAGGCGGCGGCCAACTTCCTGATTGACAGCGGGCATGTCGGCAAACCCAATAACGGTCTGCTGTCGCCGTTCCCCGGCCCGAATGGTATGGGCCAGTACTACATGGGCTTTACGCCGGAGACGACGCAGGCAATTGTTGCGAATCCGCCAAAAGTGCTGGTTATCGCACAGGCGGACGTTCTGCTGGACGACCCGTCGGCGGCAAGCTGGCTCGACCAGGTGGACACGGTCATTAACCTGACTCTGTTCCAGGACGAACTGGGCGATCATGCCGACATCGTGCTGCCTATTCAAAGTTTTGCCGAGCGTGATGGCTCGTACACCAATGGCGAACGTCGGGTCCAGCGCTTCTATACGGCGCATGGTCCGGTTGGCGAGGCGCTGCCCGCGTGGCAGGCCATCAGCCGCATCGGTGAACTGGCTGGTCAGGGGCGGGCGAAGCTGTCTGCTGCCGCGACGATGATGGACATTATCAAGGATATTCCCGCTTTTGAAGGCTGCCGCTATCAGGATCTGGCCCGGACCGAAGTGCAGTTCCCGGTGATCGGTGACGATGTGTACTATGGCGGCACGGCCTACAGGAACAGGGGTGGTCTGGGTGTCCAGATCGCAACCGCGGCGGATAACGGCGAGTCCATCCAATCGACCAAAGTGAGTGTCCCGGAAGCACTGAGCGCCGGACGTGGCAAACTGCTGATTATGCCGGTGGTTCGCCTGTACAATCGTGAACGGGCCTTCCGCCCAAGTGACGTGGTGCATGTCCGTGTGCCTGCGCCGCACGCTGGCCTCAACCCGGAGGACGCAAAACGCCTGAAGGTGGACAGCGGCGATACGGTTGAAATCGAAGTGGACAACGGCCCGGCAGTACAGGTCGAAGTAATCGTATTGGAAGGTGTTCCTGCGGGAACGGTGACTCTGCCGCGTCATCTGACCACAACGGCTATGCCGCTGGTCCCGGTGGCGGGCAAGGTTTCAAAAGTAACCGTGACTGAACACAGTAAGGTTGGAAGCTAGATGAGTATCAACATCCGACGCATTTTTACCAATGTGGCGATGGTTGTGGTCGGACTGCTGACTGCCCTGACGTTTATCGGCACGCTGACCGCGCCAGTTGATACCGGCCTGAAGGTGCTGGTGCTGCTGCCGCTGATCGCGCTGGTCGCGTGGGTTGCCAGTGGTCGTTTCCGCGAAGTAGCGCTGCTGGTGCTGTTCCTTTTTAACGGCATCGCCTTTTTCATCGTCAACTGGACATCCATCTTTGCCTTTGGCGATGGTGCGCTGCGCTATATTTTCGAACCGGCCACCCGTACCATGAATGTGGTGCAGTGTTCGGATGACCCCGGATGCGGCATCGTCTGGCCGATTGTGTTTGCCCTGCTGTTCTTCTTTGTGGTGCTCACCAGCTTTGCCTATACCACCCTGCTGGAACGGCGTGTGATCGCGTTCTTCCAGCAGCGCGTTGGCCCGAACCGCGTTGGTCCGCTGGGTTTCCTGCAACCAGCCGCGGATGGCGTCAAGCTGATCTTTAAGGAAGACCTGCTGCCAGCGGGGGCGTCGAAAGCTGTTTATACGCTGGCGCCGCTCATCAAGACGCTGCCGGTGCTGCTGCTCTTTGGGGTGATCCCCATCGGCCCGCCTATTCTTGTCCCCTGGTTCGCGCCTTCGCTGGGCGATGTCTGGTTCCGGGTTCCGCTGGGGCTGGCTGACCCGAATGTGGGTTTGCTGTTCCTGCTGGGTATCACCAGTGTCGGGACTTACGGCGTGGTGCTGGCGGGTTGGGCCAGCAACAACAAATACGCCATGCTCGGCGGGCTGCGTGCCTCATCGCAGATGATCAGCTATGAGCTGAGCTTCGGCCTGTCGCTGGCAGTGCCGATTATGCTGGCAGGCAGTATGAGCCTGGGCGACATTATGAACAGCCAGGAAATGATCTGGGAATGGTACATTTTCCAGAATCCGCTGGCCTTTGGCATTTTGCTGATCGCCGTTTATGCAGAGACCAGCCGTGCGCCGTTCGACCTGCCCGAAGCCGAGCAGGAGCTGACGCAGGGGTATCAGACCGAATACAGCGGCATGAAGTTCGCCATGTTTATGATGGCGGAGTATCTGGCGATGATCGCCGTGAGTGCGCTGGTGGCGGCGACCTTCCTCGGTGGCTATCAGGATGGCTTTGGTCTGGTCAAGACCGCACCCATTCTGGGGCCGCTGGTGATGATCGGCAAGATTTTCCTGCTGCTGGTGCTGATGGTGTGGGTGCGTGCCACCCTGCCGCGTATCCGTTATGACCGGCTGATGCAGTTTGGCTGGAAGATCATGCTGCCCCTGGCATTGCTGGCGGTGGTGTGGACGGCGGTATCGGTCGTCATCAGCGATCTGATCGGCAGCCCGGTGGCCTACGGCATTGCGGGTGCGGTCTTCTTCGTGGTGATTGTCGGCGGGGCTTACCTGATGTTTGGGCGTCCCGGTGTAGACAGCGACCAGGAAGAAGCGGAAGACCTCGACCCGATGATTACGGGCGAGCGTCGTGGCATTGGTTTCGGTTCGCTCAATATCGTGGGCGGGCTGCTGGCCGGGCCACTCCGTTTGTACGATTACACGCTGAATGTACTGGACAATATCGCGTCCATCGACCCTGAAGTGTCGCAGGAAACGGCGATTGAGCCTGTTGAAAGCGAGCAGCAGCCCGCTCGTACATCCGGTTCTGATTAGTTGAGAGAATGAGGTACTGCTGAATGAATTTAATCCGTGGCTTTCAGACGACATTCAAACACGTCCTCGAAGAGCCGGTCACGATTCAATATCCCGAAGAAATGCAGCCGTTCAAAGAGCGCTTTAAAGGGCGTCATGAACTGAAGCGCTATGATAACGGCCTGGAGAAATGTATCGGCTGTTCGTTGTGTGCAGCTTCGTGTCCGGCGGATGCAATCTGGGTAGAGGCAGCGGAAAACAGCGACGAGGCGCGTTACAGCCCTGGTGAGCGTTACGCCAAGACCTACGAGATCAACATGCTGCGCTGCATCTTTTGTGGCTACTGCGAAGATGCGTGCCCGACCGAGGCGATCGTGCTGACGAATGAACACCGGATGAGCTTCACCGACCGGCGCGATGCTATCTATACCAAAGAGATGTTGATCGTCCCGCCACCAGAAGGGGAAGAGGGCACGCCCCAGCAGGTGGAACCGGGCAAATACACCCGCTCGATTCCTGATATGAAAGACCCGGATTAGCCGGGTGAATCAACGGTGTGAGGGGGATTGTGAGTGCGCCAGAGCGTTTGACTCTGGCGCTATTTGCGATAAAATCCACAAAGTCACTTTCCAGCTAGGATATTGACCAAATGACAACAGAGTTCTGGTTATTTTTGATCGTTGGCTCGATAGCGGTGGTGTCTGCCATCATGATGCTGTTGAGCGAGAATGCGGTGCACAGCGCCTTGTTCCTGATCCTTGTGATGGCCTGCATCGCATTTCTCTTCCTGATGCTCAACGCGCCATTTCTGGCGATGGTGCAGATCGTCGTCTATGCAGGGGCAATCATGGTGTTGTTCTTATTCGTGATTATGCTCCTGGGGGGCGAAAAGTTGGGCGGTGGTACGCCCTTCCGCTGGATGACTCCTGGTGCAATGATTCTATCGCTGCTGTTTCTGGCTGCTGTCGGGCTGGCTCTTGGGTCCGGGCCGATTTCCGAATTTGCCGCAGCACCCGGCAGCCCACAGGTGCGTGTGGCTCACTTTGCCACCGACGCGGGTGTTGTAGACCTGAGTGTGAGTGGCGTGGTGGTCGAGGAAGACCTGTCGTATGGTGACACCATCGGCTACCTGAGCTTCCCGGAAGGCACCTACGAGATCGCGCTGGTAGATGCCGAGACAGAAACCCCCCTTGTGGCCCAGTCCGTTACACTGGAAGACGGTTTTGTCGGCACCATCATTGCGTATGGTGGCGGCGAACAGCCAGCGATTGTGACGGTGCCGGATAATTTGTCCGCCACTGCCGAGCGCAGCGGTCGCATCACGCTGTTTAACGCGCTGAGCACCGAAATACCTGTCAGCCTGGTCGATTTCGGCAACGAGTTTGACGAGACGGATACGCAGGTGCTGGTGGCAGATGTGGCGCAGGGTCAGGCATCGGACGCGTATGACGTGGCTGAAGGCACGGACCTGCGGACCTGGGCGGTGATCGAATCCGGAAATGAAAGCAACGTGCTTGCCCGCCTGAGCAACGAAGAAGTGTTTGACATCGAACGTGAAGAGTCAACACTGATGCTGGTCGGCACACAGCGGTTGTTTGATGGTTCTACCCGCGCGCTGGTTGTTCCGCTGGTGGCGGCTGCGCTGCCGACTTTTGGCAGCCCGGTTGATGTGGGTCAACTATTGTTCAGCCGTTACATGCTGCCGATGCAGGCGGTTGCCGTGCTGCTGCTGGTGGCGATGGTGGGCGCGATTGTCCTGACGCACAAGCGCAGCCCGTCTGCGGCGCTGGCGCGTGCTCAGTTGGGGCGGCGGCGTGTGAGCCGTCCATTGACCAGTGTAATCGCGGCGCAGGTTGGGCACGATATTTCCGGCCCTGGCACCGGTGCGGCAGAGCTGCCGGAACCTGTTGAAGATGGCGCAGGGGATTAGAACCGGGAGGCGATGATCAATGGTACAAACTGAAGCCTATGTCATGCTGAGTGTGGTGCTGTTTATTCTAGGTGCGATGGGTGTGCTGCTGCGCCGTAACGCCATTCTGGTGTTTATGTCGGTCGAGCTGATGCTCAATGCGGCTAATCTGGCACTGGTGGCCTTTGCACGGCAGTGGGGCAACACCGATGGACACCTGTTTGTCTTTTTTGTAATCACGGTTGCAGCCGCAGAGGTTGCGGTGGGGCTGGCGCTGATTGTCGCCATCTTCCGCACCAAACAAAGTATCAACATTGACGATTTGAACCAGCTCGGCGGTTAACGGGCACGCTCGAATTGTGAAAGAGGTTGTATGGAAAGTTATGCGCAGCTCGTACCGTTAATGATTTTGATCCCCGCCGTCGGGGCGATCATTAACTTTTTCTGGGGCGCGAAGCTGGGCGAGGCGTTGTCGAGCCGGGTAGCGATTGTTGCGTCGGCCCTCACGTTTGTTATCGCTCTGCTGCTGTTTGCGTTCCTGAATGGCAGTCACGGACAGCCTGTCATCGTGAATCCGCCGCTGCTCGATGGCTGGATTCGCATTGGCGAAAGCGTCGAGATTCCGTGGCAGATGCGGGTGGATACTCTCAGCGTCACCATGATGCTGTTTGTGTCGTTTGTCGGCACGATGATCCACGTTTACGCATCGGGTTATATGCACGGCGACTCGCGTTTCCCGCGCTTTTTTGCCTACCTGAATATGTTTCTGGCCTTTATGTTCATCCTGGTCACGGGCAACAACTTCCTGATGATGTTCGTCGGCTGGGAAGGCGTGGGCGTGTGTTCGTTCCTGCTCATCGGTTTCTGGTTCGATAAGCCGGGCGGTGTCGGCTGGAAGAACAGTAACGCCGCCAAGAAAGCCATGATCGCCAATCGTGTCGGCGACTTCGGCATGTTGATGGGCATCTTCCTCATGTTCTGGACGTTCGGTACGCTGGATTACTACCGTCCCGGCGAGATCGCCAACGTGCATTTTCTGGAAGAAACGGTGCATGAAGCCCACGAAGCCGAAAGCCACGAGGCCGAGGACGCAATTGGCGGCGCAGAATCTGAAGCTGACGGTCACGAAGACGCGGCTCCGGCTGAAGATGAGCATGGCAGCCTGATGCTGACCAGCCTGCGCGCGCAGGAACATAGTGAGGAAGCCATCGCCGCTGAAGGCGAAGACGACCATGCGGACGAAGAACATGGTTCATCGCACTGGCCGCCGGAATACACCAACAATGACCACATCGCTACCGAAAACCTGGGTGTGTTTGGCCAGGCGGAGCGTATGCTGGAAGAAGGCGTCGAAGTTGACTTTGGCCCCTTCAGCCTGCCGATTGAAACGGTTATCGTGCTGATTACGCTGTTCCTGCTGCTGGGTGCGACCGGTAAATCCGCGCAGATCCCGCTGTTTGTCTGGCTGCCAGACGCGATGGCGGGCCCAACCCCGGTCAGTGCGCTCATTCACGCGGCGACGATGGTGACCGCTGGCGTCTACATGATGGTGCGCTCCAACGTGCTATACGTCAACGCTGACGTGACTTCGTTTATCGTGACGATCATCGGCGCGGCGACGGCGATTATGGCCGGCTACATCGCGCTGGGGCAGTGGGACATCAAACGTGTTCTGGCCTACAGTACGATCAGCCAGCTTGGGTTTATGGTGGCCGCAGTTGGCGTCGGTGCCTTTGGTGCGGCGATGTTCCATATGGTCACGCACGCTTTCTTCAAGGCGCTGCTGTTCCTGGGCAGTGGTTCGGTCATTCACGGTGTGGAACACGGGCATCATCACGTGTCGCATCACGGGCATGGCGATCATCATGATGACCACGATCACCATGAGGAAGAATTCGACCCGCAGGACATGCGTAACATGGGTGGCCTGCGGCGCAATATGCCCATTACGTACCTGACGTACCTGATTGGTACGCTGGCACTGGCCGGTATCATCCCGTTCGCGGGTTTCTGGTCGAAGGATGAAATTCTGGCGGATTCGTGGCTGGCCGGTTTGTTTGGCCAGAGTGCCTTGCAGCAGGTGGGCGGTTATATCGCGCTTGGTGTGCTGCTGGTCGCTGCTGCGTTTACCGCGTTCTATATGTGGCGGCAGATGGAACTGGTGTTTTACGGCAAGGCCCGCACTGAAGCTGCCGAGCATGCGCCGGAAAGCGTTCCATCCATGACTATCCCGCTGATTATCCTGGGTTTCTTCAGCATTTTCATCGGCTTTATCAACACGCCGAAGGGTTTCCTGGGGCTGGAGAACATCTTCGGGGCCGGTAATCTGATCCACTTCATCGAATGGTCAGTGGCGAATGTCCACCCGTACATGCCACAGGGGGGTGTCTTCAACCCGCTGATCGCGATTATCGCCCTGACCCTGGGCGTGGGGGCGATCTTCCTGGCACGCTCCATTTATGGCAACGGCAAGGCCGTGACATCGAACGGGCGTGACCCGCTGGCTGCACGGCCCACGACGGGCGCGGTGTGGAATCTGGCGAATGCCCGCCTGTACTGGGATGAAATCTATTTCCGGTTTATCGAAAATCCATATAACCGTGCTGGTGCGTTCCTCGCAGACCAACTGGATTGGAACTTCTGGCACGACTTTGTCCACAATAGTGTTCTGACGCGCGGGTTCAACGCGCTTGGTAATTTTCTCAGTTCACCGGTTGATCTCGGCATAATTGATGGCGCGGTCAATGGCGTGGGACGGTTGGTCCGCTGGTTCAGCGGGCGTCTGCGCCTGGTACAGACCGGTTATGTGCGAATGTACGCGATCACCGTGCTGGTTGGTGTCGTATTTGTGATTGTCATCATCATCCTGCCGTTGATTCAGGCCGGGTAACTCGAGGGGAGAACGTATGGAAGCTAGTGCCCTTTCACTCATCACGGTAGTGCTGTTCCTGCCGTTGATTGGGATGTTTGTCCTGCTTTTCATGAAAGATGAGCGGGTCGAAAATATCAAATGGACAGCGCTGGGGTTCAGTCTGGCAACCTTCGTGGCTTCGCTGGTGTTGTGGGCCGGGTTCGATAACAGCAATCCGGACCTGCAAATGGTGCAGCGCCTGAACTGGCTGCCGCAATATAATATCAGCTACTACGTCGGTATCGACGGCCTCAGTCTGCTGCTGGTCATCCTGACAACATTTATCATGCCGCTGGCTATCCTGAGTTCGTTCCGTGCACACGTCATCGAGGAACGCGGGCGCGCCAAGCTGTATTTCATGTTCATGCTGCTGCTGGAATGGGCCATGCTCGGCGTGTTCGTGGCACAGGACCTGTTCCTGTTCTACATCTTCTGGGAAGTGACCCTGGTCCCGATGTATTTCCTCATCGGTATCTGGGGTGCGGAACAGCGCGTCTACGCTGCTGTGAAGTTCTTCCTGTACACGATGGCCGGCTCCATCCTGATGCTGCTGGCGATCCTGTTCCTGGGGAACGCCGCCGGGACATTTGCCGTGCCGGACATCATCGCCAGCATCAAAAGCGGCGAACTGGTGCTGCCGTTCAACGGCCTGCTCAACCCGGACAGCGTGCAGTCATTCCTGTTCCTGGGCTTCTTCATCGCCTTCGCGATCAAAGTGCCGATCTGGCCGCTGCACAGCTGGCTGCCGGATGCTCACGTGCAGGCGCCGACCGCTGGTTCTGTCATTCTGGCGGGTGTGCTGCTGAAGATGGGTACGTACGGTCTGGTGCGCTTTAACCTGCCGCTGTTCCCGGAAGCCAGCGTTGCCTGGGCACCGTATGTCGCCGCTCTGGCCGTCATCGGCATCCTGTATGGCGCGTGGGTGAGCTATGCGCAAAAGGATGTCAAGAAACTGGTTGCCTACTCATCGGTCAGCCATCTTGGTTTTGTCGTTCTGGGTATCTTCGCGCTGAACGCGCAGGGTATTGAAGGTGGCATCCTTCAGATGGTCAACCACGGTATCAGCACCGGTGGCTTGTTCCTCCTCGTCGGTATGCTGTACGAGCGGCGCCACACCAAAGCGCTGGATGCGTTCGGTGGGATCTGGAAGGTGATGCCGCTGTATGGTGGTATCAGCCTGATCGTGGTGCTCAGCAGCATGGGTCTGCCGGGCCTCAACGGTTTTGTCGGCGAGTTTACGATTTTGCTTGGTTCTATGGGCAGCCATGTGCTCGGCTTCTTCTTCACCCTGTTTGCAACACTGGGTGTGATCCTGGCAGCCGTTTACATGCTGTACATGTTCCAGAAAGTTTATATGGGCGATGTGGATAAGGAAGAAAACCGCAACCTGCCGCAGCTTCACTGGCAGGAAATCGCGGTGCTGGTGCCCATTCTCATTGCCATTATTCTGATTGGCCTGCAACCGGCGCCATTCTTTTCGACGATGAACTCGACCGTAAACGAACTGGTAGAAGATGTTCAGGTGTATATCCCTGGGCAGGCGGATACTGTTGTGTTCGAGCAACCGGCGGATGCGGCATCGGTTGTGCTCAATTCGGGCGAATAGGGGGGCTGAATGCCGTTTCAAGCACCAACTCTCGCAGACCTCAACCTGGCCTACACCTGGCCGGTTGCCAGCCTGGCACTAGGCGCGACGATCCTTCTGCTGGTCGATCTGTTTGTGCCGAAAGACCGCAAGCATATCACCGCATGGTTAGCGGTAGCCGGGTTGGCCGTGAGCTTTGTGCTCAACCTGGGGGCGTATAACGTTGTCGATGAAGCCTACTTTGGCATGTTCAACATCGACCCCTTCAGCGCCTTTTTGAACATCGTGGTGCTGCTGGCGGCGTTTATCAGCGTGCTCATCAGCATTGATTATGTCAAGCGCACGGGCCTGGAACGCGGCGAATACTATGCACTGATTTTGTTCACCACCAGCGGCATTATGCTCATGGGGCATGCCAACGATCTGGTGGTCGTGTTTGTCGCGCTGGAACTGCTCAGTATTCCGCTGTACATTCTGGCGGCGCTGCGCTACCCCGATCCGAAATCTGAAGAAAGCGGCATGAAGTATCTGGTTCTGGGTGCTTTTGCCAGCGCGTTCTTCGTATTCGGCGCGGCCCTGATCTACGGTGCGACGGGGACGACTGGCTTCCCGCAGATATTCGCGTCGATTGAAAATGGCATCGTCTCGGCCAATGGCTCCGAAACCCTGCTGTTGATTGGCACAGCACTGGTGCTGGTCGGGCTGGGCTTCAAGGTGGCGGCGGTACCTTTCCACATGTGGACACCGGATGTCTACGAAGGCGCGCCCACACCGGTGACAGCCTTCATGAGTGTCGGGGCGAAAGTCGGCGGTTTTGCGGCTTTGCTGCGCATCATGATTGTTGCCCTGCCCACGCTGGCCATCGGCGGCTCTGAGGTGGCAACATGGCAAACGACGGTGGCGTTGCTGGCAGCAGCTACGCTCATCCTGGGGAATGTCGTGGCGATTGTCCAGACCAACATCAAGCGCTTGCTGGCCTACTCGTCCATTGCTCACGCCGGGTATATCCTGATGGCGGTGGCAGCAGCCGGCACGACCGGTATGGCGGATCAGGCGGCCCAATCGGCGCTGATTTACATGATGGCCTATATGTTCACCAACCTCGGTGCTTTTGCTGTCGCGCTGGCGATTGAACGCGATGACGGCACCGGCACAGAGATGGACCGTTTTGTCGGGCTGTCGCGCAGCAAACCTGTGCTGGCGGCGATCATGGCCGTGTTTATGCTCAGCCTGACCGGTATTCCGCTGACGGCTGGTTTCATGGGCAAATGGCTGGTCTTTCAGGCTACGCTTGAATCTGGCCTCACATGGCTGGCGATCATCGGTGTGCTGACGAGCGTGGTGAGTGCCTACTACTATGTGGGAATCATCGTGCGCATGTACCTGCAGGATGGTGAAGGCGACCCGGCTGTTGGTGCAACGCCATATGTCAACTGGGCGGTTTACCTGACATTTGCAGGGACGATCATTCTGGGGATTTTCCCGGCGCTGATGCTCAATCTGGCTACACCGATTGCTATTGCGCTGGTGCCATAACGCCGTAATTGTAACTGGCGAAACTTCGGGGCGGCCTGCGGGTCGCCCTTTTGATTCCCCCTGCAAACGGTGCTATACGCCTGATTAAAGCCCTTGATATAATGAATAGGTTCGTTTATTAACCAGAGGTGATTATGTCCGGCACACAGCGCAGCGGTATGCTGTTTGTCCTTGCTGGGGCGGTTGGGTATGCGCTGCTCCCGGTATGGGTGAAAAATATTCAGCTTTCCGGCCTGCAACCGCTGGATATTGCGACATGGCGGTTTCTGTTTGCCATGCCGTTGATCTGGGCGCTGCTGCTCGGATTGCGGACCACGCCGCCGGCTACGCCCCTGCCACGCCGTAAACTGCTTGGATTGGGCGTTTTGCAGGTGATCGCCGCGACTTCGGCATTTGTTGGCCTGCAAAATTTGCCAGCCAGTACGATGGTGCTCCTGTTCTATACCTATCCGGCCATGGTCGCCCTCATCAATTTCGCGCTGGGTGAACGGATGCCCTTGCAAAGCTGGCTGGCGCTGGTCATAACGCTGGTCGGCGTGTCGCTGACTGTGCCGGACTTTGGAACCGGGCTTGACGAAGGGGCGGGCACGGGCGTGATATTCGCGTTTATTAACGCGCTGGTGGTGGCCGTCTATTTCATCTTGAACAACCGCGTGATGCGGGGACATCGGGCTATGGGCCGGGGCAGTGCCTGGACGATTACCGGCGCTTTTTTGATGATGCTGGTTATTCTGCTGGTGCGGGGTGGAGCCGCTGTGCCACCGGATGCCCGGACGTGGCTGCTCCTGTTGGCGCTGGCTCTGTTCAGCACCGTATTTCCAATCTTCATGCTGATGAATGGCATTCAGCGATTGGGTGCGTCGCGGGCTGCAATTCTGAGCACGGTGGAACCGATTGGTACGCTGACGCTGGCGGCGCTGTTTTTGGGTGAACGCGTTCAACCGGTGCAGCTGTTGGGAGGTGGGCTGATCTTGCTGAGTGTGCTGCTGCTACAACTCTCCAATCGCAAACCAGCGCCTGTGGTTGTGCCTGCTGCGGGTGACTAGATTCGTCAATAAGCTAATGGTGGAAGAAGGATGAGTGTACAGGATTCAGTATCGCCGGATATGCGTGACCGGCTGCTGACCAACCGTCATGGCAAGCTGACCAGCGACCAGTGGAAGGACATGGTCACCGAGCCATTGGCGATTCTGCTGGTGTTACTGATGCCGCTGGTGATTATCGCCGGGCCCAGACTGGTGGCGTTTACGCTGCGAGGCATCGTTATTGTCTTGATAGCGGTGGTTGTGCTGGTGATTTTGCCGTTGTTGTTTCGGGCGCGGCGCTATGCGCGGGCGGCGGTACATGTCGAGACCTTGTACGCGGGGGATAACCCCCGGCCTATGCTGCTGTTCTGGCGGCCACTGGTGCTCTATACCAAAGCGGGCAACCTCATACGCTTTAAAAAGCGTCTTGCCCCCAATGTACGTCTGCGGCCCAATCATGCGTATCTGGCGTACTATTTACGCGATGCTGGCGAGTATGTACTGCTCAGCATTGCCCCGGCAGACCATCCGGATTCTGATCGCTGGCAGCCCAGTTCGGCATTTCACGAGCGATTCGCCCGGCGGACGCGGCGCTGAGTTCAGCCCAGCGGCTTACCGGTCAGCATGAAGTAGGCGTCATCGGAGGTGAGTGCCTGAAAGAATGGGTTGGTTGAATCGACCTGATTGAGCAGGGTGTCGATTGCTTGCCCAAGTTGATCCAGGCTGGACAAATCATCGAGCGATAAACCACGTATGGCCCGGTGACCAACCTGCCAGTCGAGGCCAACTTCGATGAGGGCATGGATCGTCTTTTCCGGGAAGAAAAGCAGCCCGTTGCGAAAATAAGGTGTGAGCGCATGGATGTCGGTCAACATTTCATTTGTCCTGTTGAACTCATTCCTTTCATTTTATCCGAATCAGCTGCAAAAAAGGTGTAATTTTCCTTGTTAGTTTATGAAAATCTTATAAATAACAAAGTTGTTACGATAAACCCATTTGCAGCATGTCCAATCACGTAAAATCTGGATGAGCATTTCGTTAAATGGGCCAAATTGCTGATATTTAGGACTGTTATTTGTAATTTTTTATGGAAAAATAGAGTCATGGCTGAAACACTGATCGCGGCAGGGTACTTTGAATTGCGCCTGGCTGATAGCGGCCACACGATTGCCAAACTGGCAGCACCGGGTGTGGAAGGCTATGTGCTGGGACGTCTGGATTCAGGCAGTACGTATGTCCCGGATATTGATCTTTCTGCATACGAAGCGCTCGATCATGGTATTTCTCGTCGGCATGCTGCTCTGGTCCGTTTTCATGATCGGCTGCACGTAGTTGATTTGTCCTCTGTGAATGGAACTTTTCTTGACGGCCAACGGCTTAAACCTGACAAACCGTACCCTCTGCAAGTGAATGTTACACTCCGTATAGGATCGCTTAACTTATCTCTCATAAAAATAGATTAATATAATATCGATGGTTTATTAGGTGATGATTTATGCTGAGGGTAAGCGAGAAACACAATAGCATGAATATTAACAACAACGTCAAATCACTCCGTTTCAACGGTTCAGTGTGGTGTAATCTTGACATTGCGTTGCGCAACCTGGATCAGGTATTTGGGCAATTGGTTCAGCCGCTCGGCTTAACCGTCATCGAATGGTATATCATGCGCGCGCTGTACGAGCAGGACGGCCAACATGCGTCCGAACTGGCACGTGCGGTTGGGCGCGCAGCAACTTCCTTTACCCCTAATCTGGACAAGCTCCAGAACAAGGGACTTATCGAGCGCCGTGCAGACCCGGCAGATCGCCGTGCTGTGCGCATTTATCTGACGGAAGCCGGACAAACCTGCGAAAAAGCTGTGATGGAGAGTGCCAAAGAGATCGACAGCCGACTCGCAGACTTGTTCCCGAATGATGATTTTGAGGCGTTCCAGAATGTTCTGGGAGCCTTGCAAACCATTAATCTGGACTGATTAATCCACGAAGTTTACTTTGGGGTTTGTGTTGACCGCAGACCCCAAAGCCTCACCATAAGCGCGAAAAGTCTCTGAGTCAAAGAGTACAAACCTCACCAGCTCTGGTCGATCATGCGTTTCGGCAAAGGCACAGATCGCGGACAGGGCGATGCGCGCGGCTTCAGCGACGGGATAGGCATAAACCCCGGTGCTGATGGATGGAAACGCCACTGTTTTGAGTCCATTGTCAAACGCCACTTCGAGACTGCGGCGGTAGGCGCTGGCGAGCAGCCGGGCGACTTCCTCTTGCCTGGACGCGTCATACACTGGCCCCACTGCATGAATGACATGGCGGGCTTTCAGGTTATAGCCTTTGGTGATTTTGGCATCCCCCGTTTCGCAGCCACCGAGCTGGCGCGTTGCTTGCAGCAATTGCGGCCCGGCAGCGCGGTGAATCGCGCCATCAACCCCACCCCCACCCAGCAGCGATGTGTTGGCCGCGTTGACAATGGCATCCGTCTCCTGATGCGTAATATCGCCCTGGACCAGTTCAATGACGGTTTTGTTGACTCGCGCTCTGGTTTGCACCGGGTTTTCCCTGTATCGTTATGCGTCAAATTGTGCGCCATTGTAGCGAGGAGCATCCGCCCTATGCAAGAATTAACGCCCCAACATGTGCAGGCGGAACTGGACCGTCTGAATACCGGGATCACCATTCATTTTTTTGAGACCACGACTGCCACCTCACAGCAGGCGGCTGACAATATTGGCTGCGAACTGGGGCAAATTGTCAAGAGCATTGCGTTTCTGGTCGACTCGCAGCCGATTGTGGTGCTGACCAGCGGCGACCAGCTGGTCGACGACCGCAAAATCGCGACCATGTACGAGGTGGGGCGCAAGAAGGTCAAGACCGCCAAGCCGGATCAGATGGTAGCGATTTATGGCTATCCGCCGGGGAGTATGCCACCGCTGGCCTACCGCACGCCGGATATTCATGTCCACCTGGACGAGTCGCTTCAGCGCTATGAAACTGTGTATGCCGCCGGGGGCGCGCATAATGCCATTTTCCCGATTGCGCTGGCACAACTGGCCGAGATCAGCGGCGCAAAGTTTGTGGATGTGGTCAAGCAGAACAACGGGGCCTGAACCACTGGGGCGCCTCGTGACGCCCCCATTTAAACTACAGGCCGCTGATCGACTCTGTCATTTCAACCGCTCTCGCCAGCTTTTCCAGAATATCGAGCAATTGGATTTGCCAGGTGTCGGTATCCCCGCGCGGGACTTCGATGGCGGTGCGTGTGACCTGCACGATATCGCCTAACTGCCTTTGCAGATTATCGCGGTTGATGTCTGGCAGGTAAGGCAATCGCACCAGAATCCTGTCATTCGAAGCGGTGATGGCACTGGCGCCGGCGGCCTGCGCCAGCAGTTTGATGTTGATCTGAAACAGCAGATTTTCGACGGCTGTGGGCAGCGCGCCAAACCGATCCCGCAGTTCTTCGCGCATGATATCGACGTCTTCGCTGCTGCCGAGACCCGCCATGCGCCGGTAAATTTGCAGCCGCAGCTCCATTTCGGGGATCCAGCCAGTGGGCAGATAGGCCGGGATGGGCAGGTCGATTGGTATATTTTCCTGCATGGCCGACGGTGTGGTGGTGCGCTTGGATTCCCCCTTAAGTTGATTAACCGCATTGCTGAGGAGCTGGGTGTACAGATGCAGCCCGATGGCTGAGACCTGCCCGGTCTGGCGCGTGCTGAGGATGTCGCCCGCGCCGCGCAGCTCAAGATCGCGCATGGCGATCTGGAAGCCGGCACCGAGATAGGTATTTTCGGCCAGGGTTTCCAGCCGGATTCGTGCGTCATCCGTTAGCCGCCTGTCGCCAGGGTGGAAGAAATAAGCATACGCCTGCTGGGCGCTGCGCCCGACTCGTCCGCGAAGCTGGTAAAGCTGCGCCATGCCGAACCAGTCCGCGCGGTCAACGATGAGCGTGTTGGCGTTGGGAATGTCGATGCCGCTTTCGATGATCGAGGTACTGATCAGCGCATCGTAATCGCCACGTCCGAAGGCCAGCATCACTTTTTCCAGCGTGCGCTCGTGCATCTGGCCGTGCCCGACAATTACGCGCAGTTCCGGTACGATTCGTTCGAGCCGGGTGCGTGCCATCTCAATCGACTGGACGCGGTTGTGGACAAAGAAGATCTGACCGCCGCGTTCCAGTTCGCGCAGCACCGCCTGACGGACCAGTTGTTCATCGAACGGCCCGACATGCGTGATGACTGGCAGGCGTTCTTCGGGCGGTGTCTGAATCATGCTGATGTCGCGTACCCCGGCCAGCCCCATGTAGAGCGTGCGCGGGATCGGTGTGGCTGTCAGAGTCAGAATATCGACCTGCGTGCGCAGCTTCTTGAAGTGTTCCTTGTGGGTGACGCCAAAACGTTGTTCTTCATCGATGATGACCAGCCCCAGATCCTTGAACGTGATATCATCGCTGAGCAGACGATGGGTGCCGACGATGATGTCGATGTCGCCGGAAGCGATCTTGGGCAGCATCTGGCTTTGCGCGTCCTTCGTTCGAAAGCGGGACAGCATATCGACCCGCACCGGAAATGGTGCCAGCCGCGTGCTGAAGGTTTCGTAATGCTGCTGCGCCAGCACCGTGGTCGGCACCAGTACAGCCACCTGCTTGCCATCCATCACGGCCTTAAAAGCCGCCCGCAGCGCAACCTCCGTCTTGCCATAACCGACATCGCCGCAGATCAGCCGGTCCATCGGGTAATCGCGCTCCATATCCGCCTTGACCTCGCGCACGGCTCGCAGCTGATCCTCTGTTTCGACATAGGGGAAGCTGGCGTCCAGCTCGTGCTGCCAGTGATGATCCGGGCTGAACGGGTCGCGGTATGCCTGCGAGCGTTTGGCGTACAGTTCGAGCAGTTCGCGGGCTTCCTGTTCGACGGCTTGTTTGGCTTTGGTGCGCGTGCGAATCCAGTCTGGCTTGCCCAGCCGGCTGATCTGTGGTGGCGAATCATCCGCCCCGACATAGCGTGTCAGCCGGTCGGCCTGATGGATGGGGACGAACACCATATCCGTCCCGGCATACTCGATCAGCAGATATTCCCGTTCATTGCCCTCGACCGTGCGGCGTCGCATCCCGGCGAAGCGCCCGATGCCGTAATCGACATGGACGACATAGTCGCCGTCCTGCATGTCGGCATAAGTGCTTTCGGGCACTCTGGCACGCTGGGCGACTTTACGGCGGCGCGGTTCGGGGCGGCTCCAGCCAAAAATTTCATGGTCGCTGAGCAGGTGCGTGGTGCCATGTTCGGTGCGCAGCGTCCAGCCCTCTTGCAGCGCGCCGTTGACAAACCACAGCGATCCCGGCGGCGGCGTCTCGGTGATGTCCTTGACGGTGGGGATAAACCGGTCCTGTTCGTGCCACAATTCGCTCAGGCGTGGCGCTTGCGCGGTCACCACGACGATGCGCCCGGCATCGTCCTGCCGCATCTTGCGCACGGCGTCGAGCATCATGCGTAACTGCCCGCCGAATAACTGCTCTGGCGCGAACAGGTTATGCAGATCGTGGCCTTCCATCGGCGACGCCCCATGACCCAAATGAATCGTCGTCCGGTGTTCCAGTTCTTCCGTCAGCGCGTCCCATGTGATGTACGGCAGCGGGTAATCCGGCGGCAGGACCTGCGCTTCACGGTTTTCGAGCGCGTTCTGTTCGATGTTCGCAATCGTGTCGCGCAGCTCCGACCAGTCTTCTACCACGATCAGCGCGTTATCCGGCGCATAGTCGAGCAGGCTGACCGGGCGCTGGTACAGGTAGGGCAGGTAATGTTCCAGGTAGGGGAAGACCGCCCCGTTTTCCAGGGATTCGAGGTCTACGCGGGCGCTGGTGGCATCGCCTTCGGCGGCGGGCAAGGCCTCGAACCAGGGGCGCAGATGCTCGGCCAGCGGCGGTGTCAGGCTGGGTAGGGCTTCCCGCGCTGGCGGAATCGTCACAAGCGGTAAACGATCCTGCGATCGCTGGGTTGCCGGGTCGAAACTGCGCAGCTGATCAATCTCGTCATCAAAATAGTCGACGCGGACGGGTCCGGCAGCCGACACCGGGTAAATATCCACCAGTCCACCGCGTCGGCTGAATGTACCCGGTTCCACCACCAGCGACGCCGGGGCATAGCCCAGCCGTAAACACTGTTCGAGCAAGCGGTCAATCGGCTGACGGTCGCCGGGGCGCAGCACCAGCGATTCACGTCTGAAGGTGCTGACCGGCAGGGTGCGCTGCATGATGGCCCGTGCCGAGGTTACGATGATAGGATGGGCTTGTGCCTCAAAATCATCCGGTGGCAGCAAGGCGGCCAGGGCGCTGATGCGGCTGCGCTGGACATTGTCCCCCCAGGGCGCGCGATCATAAAACATGGGCGTGGGTTCGGCAAAGCGCTGTACCGCGACGTTGGGCAGCCAGACCGGCAGTTGTTCGGAAACGTTGTAAGCCCGGTCTACCCGGCCTGTCAGATAGATGACCGGACCATCCCAGTCCCTGGCCAGCGCCGCCAAAGCAAAGGGCCGCGCCGCCCGGATCACGCGCAGATCATCCGGTGGTTCGCCCGTTTTCAGACGCTCCAGAATGGTGCGGTAAATGCCGCTCTCGCGCAGCAGATCAAGCAAACCGTTTAATTGCATGATTTTGGGGTGTCCTGTCAACAGCATAACCTATCTATGATAACGCATATGCACAAGAATAAGATTGGAAACGCGTGTGGATAAGCCCAGTGCGGTACAATCAGGCAAGAGACTTATTTCAGAATAAGGAGCGGATAATGGATTATCGTTTCATGGGCGGGACCGGCCTGCGGGTCAGTGAATTGTGCCTTGGGGCCATGACATTTGGCCGCGACACCACTGAGGAAGACAGTCACCGTATTCTGGACCGGTTTGTCGAAGTGGGTGGCAATTTCATCGACACGGCAGATGTCTATTCACAGGGTACGTCCGAAGAAATACTGGGGCGCTGGCTGCAAACCCAGAATCGTGATGATCTAGTGATCGCCACCAAAGTGCGCTTCCCGATGGGCGATGGGCCGAATGATCTGGGCCTCAGCCGCAAGCATATTCTGCAAGGTGTGGACGCCAGCCTGCGCCGCCTGCAAACGGATTATATTGACCTGTATCAGGTTCACTGCTGGGATCATGTCACCCCGCTGGAAGAGACTCTCAGCACGCTCAACACCCTGGTGACCAGCGGCAAGGTGCGCTATATCGGCGTGAGCAATTACACCGGCTGGCAGCTTCAGAAAGCCGTGGATCTGTGCCGCGTCAATGGCTGGGAACCGTATACCTGCTTGCAACCGCAGTACAACCTGCTCACACGTACGATGGAGTGGGAACTCACGGATGTCTGCCTTAATGAAGGGATTGGCATTATCCCCTGGAGTCCGCTGCGCGGCGGCTGGCTGAGCGGCAAGTTCCGTCGCGGCATGACCGAACCGCCTGCGGGGACGCGAGTCGAACGCGCCGAGCAGCAAGGCAGCGGTGAAGCATGGAGCCGCTATAACAACGAATTCACCTGGGACATCATCGACGCGCTGGTGGCCGTGGCGGATGAAGCCGGTAAGTCCCCGGCGCAGGTCGCCATCAACTGGCTATTGCAGCGGCCCGGCGTCACAGCGCCCATTATCGGCGCGCGCACCATGCAGCAGCTTGAGGACAACCTCGGTTCGGCGGGCTGGTCGCTGACGGCGGACCAGATGGACAAGCTCAATACAGTCAGCGAGCCGGAGCAGGTCTACCCATATGAGCATGTGATTCGGGCGCGGCAGCGACGTTAAGCCAGTTCCAGCGATACGAGCCAGTCGGCAATATGGGTGGTGATGTAATCCAGCGTGGCATCCGGCGGAAGGGTGCCATCAGTGTACAGGCCGAGATACTCAATAACGGTCCAGACTTTGGCGAGGGCGATTTGCCGGGCCAGTTGTTCCGCACGGGTGTTGTATGGCTGCTGGATAGCATCGCGTTTCGTTCGATACAGTTGTGCGATGTCGGCAAACTGACGGGCGGTACCCAGCCCGGCGACGATGATCGCCAGGTCAATGGCGGGTGCCGCCTGTGTAATACGCTCCCAATCAAACAGGACGGGCGTGCCGTCGCTGCGCAGGCCCCAGTTGGTCGGGTTGGGGTCACCCGAAGTGATCGCTTGCGGCTGAAACAGCGGCTGTGCCTGATTTTGCAATGCCTCAAGTACAGGCCGAAGCTGGGCCGTGATGTCCGCTGGCAGGCACGCCAGCGCCTTGTCGGTGAGTTCCGGTGACCAACCCGGTTTGAAGCCGTCGAACATCGCGGGCAGGATGGTGCGGGGCAGGCTGTGCAAGTGGGCCAATATCGTCACCTGTCGCGCCTGAATCGTCGGGTCATGCGCAGGGAGTGACAGCGGAATATCTTCGAGGACCAGCCAGTGGGTATCTCCCTGCTGGAACATCTCCCACGCTTCCGGCACCGGGATTCCTTCAGCCCGCAATGCTGGTGCTACGTCCCTGTAAAAGTGCGCCTCATTGGGGGTATCGGCTTGTTTGATGATCACAGAGCGCGGTTCATCATCGCCCAGACGCCATACCGCCGCGCCACTCTTGCCATGCAATTGCGTCAGATAGACGGATTTGCCCAGCATACCAGCGAGAAAATGTCGAAGCGCAAGCGGCCAACTGGCAGGCAAATGCTCATGGACGGGCATAGCTCTTGTTCCTGCTTGATCGGGTAATCAGAACGGGTATTCTACATAATGCAAAAAAACGGGTTAACTGATTAAATTGGGAAATATTGAACCTTTTTGGCGAATTCGACGTAATAAAGATGTAGTCGGGTCATTCAAACGCTGTGATTCGGCTGCATGGGGTGAAGTCGTTGGGGAAACCGGACGGCTGCAACCTCGGAAGTACGCTTTACTCCTTTATCGGCCTTGCTGTTTACGCGAACAGCAGGGCCATTATTTTGGGTTCAGCCACCCGGTATACCCTCAATGCGCGATAAGTTTAACTTTATTACATTCCATATTCAAATGACAGGTGAATATTCACGCTGCATGCGCTGAAATTTAAGTCAAACTGCACAATCCACGACCTTGCCAGTGCGGGCGCTCTCGATGGCACTAAAGACCATCGACAGGCTTTTGATGTTATCGCTGGCGATCGTTTCCGGGGTTCTGCCGGTGCGGATCGCGTCGACATAATCCTTAATCAGACCGGTGTGCCCGCCAGTTTGTGATGGCGCGACTTCGGCGGTGATTTCGACATCGTCCACCGGGCGAAAGAAGCCTTCGTTCCCGCTGACGACCTGCGCCTGCATCCGTTCGTCGCCGTGCCACAAGACGGAGCCGCGCTGCCCGACGACCCGCCAGTCGCATTCCCATGTTGTGCGCAGCCCTTCGGCGCACCAGCTCCCGCGATAGTTGTAGATCAGCCCGTTACTCATCTCGAAGATGCAGACGGCTGATGCGTCGTGATCGTACCACGAACCGGCGGGGTTCCACTCTTTGCAATAGACCGACACCGGGTCGGCCCCGCTGATAAAACGGGCTGCATCAAAGGTATGGATCGCCATGTCGAGCAGCAGTACGTGTTCCATGTGGTCGCGGAAACCGCCAAAATGGGCCCCGACAAAGAAGTCGCTGTTGAGCATGGTCAGTGGGCCGATGCTGCCGCTTTCGATGAACGTGCGCAGGCGGCGGATGTTGGGGTCAAAACGACGGTTCTGCATGACCGCATACACTTTGCCGGCCTTGTCTGCCGCTTCGATCATCTGCCGGGCATGTTCCATCGAATCGGCCAGCGGTTTTTCGCCCAGGACGTGCGCCCCGTGCTGCAACGCCGTGAGGGTCACATGGGTATGGGCTTCGGGTATCGTGCAGTCGAAGACAATATCCGGCTGAGTCTGTTCCAGCGCAGCGTTGAGGTCTGTGCTGATGACGACATCCGGCTGGCCGTATTCTTCGGCGCGGGTGCGTGCGGCGGCTTCGCTGATATCGACAAAACCAACCAGATCAAAGTTATCAATTTCGGCAGCAGTTTTGATCCAGGTGCGGCTCATGCTGCCACAGCCGACCAGAACCGCCTTGAGATGCTGGCTCACCGTTCCCTCCTGTATGCGGCAAAAATTTCGACGCTGATCATACCGCATAACCGGATGGGCCGATATAACTTGCGCGCCAATGGCTGAGAAGGGGCCTGGCCTGCACCAAGCCCCGGCACCTAAGGGCGTTACATGGGTTGGCGTTCGCTGCGCAGATACTGTGCGGTGTACGATGCATCAATTGTTAAGAGGTCTTTGGGCGTGCCTTCAAACAGGATTTCGCCGCCTTTGTGTCCACCTTCCGGCCCCATGTCAATGATCCAGTCGGCGTTCTTGATAATATCCAGATTGTGTTCGATGACGACAACTGTATTGCCGTTATCCACCATGCGATTAATCACGGCCAAGAGATGGCTGATGTCGGACATGTGCAGGCCGGTTGTGGGTTCATCCATCACATAGATGCTGCCTGCCTTATGCAGTTCGCTGGCCAACTTGATCCGCTGGCATTCACCACCGGAAAGGGTACTCAGCGGCTGACCGAGCGAAAGATAATTGAGTCCCACATCGCTCATGGCCTGGAGGGTATTGCGAATCTTCTTGTTGGTGAAGTATCCCAATGCTTCTTCAACCGTCATGCTCAGCACATCCGCAATCGACTTGCCATCCAACTTGTATTCCAGCACCTCGTCCTTGAAGCGCTTTCCACCACAGACATCGCAGGGAGTCTTGGCTTCATCCAGAAATGCCAGGCTGATATATACCACCCCCAGGCCCTGGCAGTTTTCACAGGCACCTTTGGAGTTGAAGCTAAAGAGGGAATTGCTGACCTGGTTGGCTTTGGCGAAATCTTTGCGGATTTCATCCATGATGCCGGTGTAGGTTGCCGGGGTTGACCGGCTGTTGGCGCCGACTTCCGACTGGTCGATGACAACCGCACCGGGATGCTGGCGCAGCAGGGTTTCGTTAATCAGCGAACTCTTGCCCGACCCGGCGACCCCGGTGACGACGGTTAGCACCCCTGTAGGAATATCGACATTCAGATTTCGCAGGTTGTTGGCTTTGGCGTTTTTGACCGATAACTGTCCATCTGATTGGCGGAATGTCTCTTTTAGCTGCATCGAGTGGAGCATGTGCGTTCCGGTGATGGTATCGGTGTTCAGCAAGCCATCGTATGATCCCTCGTAGACGATTTCTCCGCCGTGCGTGCCCGCCATTGGGCCGACGTCGACAATATAATCCGCCACTTTGATCACATCGGGGTCATGCTCGACGACGATAACCGTATTGCCTTTATCACGCAGTTTGCGGAGCAGGTCATTGAGGCGATGCACATCACGCGGATGCAGGCCGACGCTTGGCTCATCGAAGATATACATCACATCGGTCAGGCTGCTGCTCAGGTGCTTCACAATCTTGACGCGCTGCGATTCGCCACCGGATAGCGTATCCGTCTCCCGGTTCAGGCTCAGATACTCCAGGCCGATATCCACCAGATGTTGCAGCCGGTCGGTTAAGGTTTCGACCATCGAACCCGCCGCCGGGTCATCAATATCGCGAATGATGTGAACGAGGTCGCCTGCTTCCATCGCGGCGAGTTCGGCAATGTTATAGCCGTTGATCTTGCAGCTGAGTGCCATTTGGCTCAGGCGGGTGCCTTTGCAAGCGCGGCAAGGGCCGGTTGTGATGTAGGGTTCAACCTGTTTCTGGGTACGCTCGGAATATGACTTGATATCGCTGGTGATATATTTGCGCGTGAACTTCGCAATAATGCCTTCAAAGGTGATGTTGATCGAACTGCCCCCAAGCGCGGTCGTTATTTTGACGGGTGGACTATACAGAAGGCGTTCGAGTTCCTCTTCGGTGTAGTCGTCGAGCTTCTTGTCGTTGTCGAACAAGCCGGATTCCGTCAGGAAATTCCAGTCCCATTTACCAACCGCATAGGCGCCGAACAAAATCGCGCCTTCGTTGAGCGACCGGGATGTATCCAGAAATTTCTCCAGATCGACATCCAGCTTGCGGCCAATGCCGTTACATTCCGGGCACATCCCCTGCGGGTCATTAAATGAAAATACGTTGTAATGCCCCACATAGGGCTGCCCGATTTTTGAAAAGAGCAACCGCAGGACCGTATAAATATCCGTAATTGTCCCGACTGTTGAATGCGAGCCGCCGCCCATTCGCTTTTGATCCACGACAATGGGCATGCTCAAATTCTCGATAGAGTCCGCGTCCGGCTGCGCATAGCGGGGCAGGAAGTTGCGCACGAACATGCTGAAATTCTCGTAAAGCTGGCGTTGTGCTTCCGATGCGATCGTGTCGAATACGATGGAGGATTTACCGGAGCCGGATACACCCGTGAAAATGGTGATTTTGCGTTTTGGGATTCGCAGCGAGATATTCTTGAGATTATTCTCACGGGCGCCATGCAATTCAATGAATTCCTGAGTCATCTTTTTCTCCATATTTAAAGACGCAGATTGTAATGGAATACGAATAGAACGCGCGGGTGATGAACAAGGCAATCCATGATTGGCTTATTCGGGCACGTTTCCGGTAGATTGAACGGCTTCGAGAGATGATCGCGCAGACGGCTGCAACGCCGATCCGACTGCTTGTACACTTGTTCTAGCGAGAGTCTTAGGATAAACCTGATTAGCTAAAAAGGCAAGTCACAGGATGAGGTCGATAAGCGGCACGCCAGCACCCGTGTATCCTGCCCGTTTTTCCGGTAGGCGGGTGTGTTGTTGCTGATGTATGCTAAAGACGAGACATTCAATCATGAGGTGATTTTCTATGCTATTTGGTGGTGGTGGGCGTGGTGGTTGGGGCAGCTACTGGCGCGGCGCCGATGAAGAAGAATTACAGGTCAATATGACATGGCCGCTGCTGCGCCGGGTGCTGGCCTATGCGCAGCCCTATCGCTGGCAGATCGTGTGGATGCTGGTCTTGATTCTGCTGACAACCGGCCTGGGTTTGCTGACTCCGCTGATTATCCGGGACCTGATCGACTATACACTGCCAGAGGCGGATGTCGAGCGTTTGAACGGGCTGGCTGTGCTGCTGGTGCTGATTCCGGTGGTTAGTGGCGGGCTGCGCGTGGTGCAGCGCAAGATTAACTCGACGGTGGGCGAGGGCGTCATTTATGACCTGCGCGTGAGCCTGTACACCCATCTGCAAAAGATGTCCCTGCGTTTCTTCACCAACACAAAAACCGGCGAGTTGATGAGCCGCCTGAATAACGATGTGGTCGGCGCGCAAACGGCGATCAGCAACACGGTGGTCGAGATTATCACCAATGTCGTCACGGTGGTGGCGACGCTGGCGGTCATGCTGGCGATGGAATGGCGGTTGACGATCCTTGGCGTGGCGGTGCTGCCGCTGTTCATTTTCATTGCGCGGCGGCTGGGCAGCCGGCTGCGGGATATTGCGCGCGAACAGATGGATCATAACGCCCGCATGAACGCGATGATGAACGAAACGCTGAATATCAGCGGGGCGCTGCTTGTCAAGCTGTTTGGCCGCCGCTCCAATGAGGTGGAACGGTTCCGCGAACGGGCGGCGCTGGTGCGCGATAACGGCGTGGAACGGGCAGTAGTCGGCAGCCAGTTTTTTGTGCTGGTCGGTCTGGTGGGGGCGATGGGCACCGCGCTGGTGTTCTGGATGGGCGGCCATCTGGTCATACAGGGTGTTTTCACCGATGGTACGATTGTGGCGTTCGCAGCTTACCTGACCCAGCTGTATGGCCCGCTGCAAGCCCTGACCAACGCGCCGGTCGCCTTTGCGCAGTCGATGGTCAGCTTCGAGCGCGTCTTCGAGGTGATCGACCTGCCGCTGGAAATTGAAGAAAAATCGGACGCGGTTGCACTAAAAGAGATACACGGCCAGGTTGTCTTTGATGCGGTGGATTTCAACTATCAGGTTGACCCCAGTCTGCTGCTGAAGGATGTGGTGCGGCATGGGCGCATGGATAATGTCGGGGCGGTGCTGTCCGGCGATGACGCCCGGCGGCCAGAGCGCGAAGGGGCGAATGGCAAGGACGAGCGCAGCAATCGACCCTCCAATTACAGTCAGGCACGCGATCAGGCGCTGACGGATGTCTCCTTCACTATTGAGCCGGGCCAGCTTGTGGCGCTGGTGGGGCCGAGCGGGGCGGGCAAGACCACCCTGACCTACCTGATCCCGCGTCTGTATGACCCGACCGAGGGGCGTATCCTCATCGATGGGTATGACCTGCGCGATGTGATGCTGGACTCGCTGGCGGATCATATCGGCATGGTGACGCAGGAAACGTACCTGTTTCACGATACCATCCGCACCAACCTGCTGTATGCCCGGCTGGACGCGACGGACGCGGAGGTCGAAGCAGCGTGCCGTGCGGCCAATATTCACGACTTTATCATGGGCCTGTCGAATGGTTATGATACGGTTGTGGGCGAGCGTGGCTACCGGTTGAGCGGCGGCGAGAAACAGCGCATTGCAATCGCCCGTGTGATTTTGAAAGACCCGCGTATTCTGGTGCTGGACGAAGCGACCAGTCACCTCGACAGCCAGTCCGAAGCGCTCATACAGGAAGCATTGCGCACGGTGCAGCAGGGGCGCACAACGATTGCCATTGCCCACCGGCTGAGCACGATTCTGGCGGCGGACCTCATTCTGGTGATGGATCGCGGGCAGGTGGTAGAGCGCGGCACCCATGATGAGCTGCTGGCGCTGGATGGCCTGTATGCGCAGCTTTACCAGACGCAGTTCACCCGTGAGCAGGCGCTGCCCTGAACGGTGGGTGAAGCGTTGGCGAAACGCCATACTCTTTGCGGACAATCCGTCCGATAATAGGATCATCTGTTCAATGTACTGATAAATGGTCCTGTTATGGAAATCAGCCCCGAAACAATTAATTCACTGCTTGACCTGGGTGGGCAGTATGCGCTGCCGATCGCGGCGCTGCTGCGTGCCCTGTATGCCGGGATGCGCGGTCGGCTGCCCGAAGGCATGACGGAGATCGCCGCTGCCAGTGTGTTTGCCGGTGTTGTCGCGACGGTTGACCCCTCGCAGCCGTTTGACCTGCGCCAGACCGTTCTTGAACTACTGGGCAACACGGTGTTCGTGGCCGGGCTGCTCAGCTTTATCGTCGTCTATCTGCTGCGGATGACCTTTCGTGGGTTGTGGTTTGACGGATTCATCGGCGCTATTCTGGGCATTGTGGCCTGGCTGGGCTGGACTCAGGTATTGCAGAATGAGTGGCCGGTGTGGACCGCGCCGCTGGCGGTGATTGCCGGGGCGGCGGCGTTTATCCTGCTGCGCTTTAGCCTGCGCCAGTTGATGCGCCTGATGAAGATCGCGACCTACTTTATCATCGCCGGGGTGGTGCTGGTGATCGGCGCGGGCGGCATTCTGGCGTTCCAGTGGCTGACCTCGCAGCTTGCGGGCTAGGCATTCGGGCGAAGCTTGGTAAGATAGGGGCATCATCGTATTTACGAGGCAAACATGGCAAATCTGTCCCTGATTGTCGGGTTGGGCAACCCCGGCAAACAGTATGAAAACAACCGCCATAACGTCGGCTGGATGGTGCTCGACGAATTGGCCGGGCGGCATAACCTGCAATTTGACAAGAACGAAAAGAAGGCCATGACCGCCACCGGTTTGATCGGGGGTAAGCGAGTGCTGCTGGCCAAGCCGCAGACCTATATGAACCTGAGCGGCGAGGCTGTGCGCGGGCTGGTCGACTTTTACAAGGTTGATCTGGAGCAGGTGCTGATTATCTCGGATGATCTGGATATTCCGCTAGGAACCTTGCGGCTGCGGCAGTCCGGCAGCGCGGGCGGGCAGGGCGGCCTCAAGAGCATTATTCAGCACCTGGGCACAAATGCGTTCAATCGCGTGCGCTTTGGCATTGGGCGTCCGCCCGGCAGGATGCAGGCCAAGGACTACGTGTTGCAGGACTTCAAAGGCGACGATGCTATTCTGGTGCGGGAAGTGGCCGACAAGGCGGCGGATGCGGTCGAAACGTGGTTGAAAGACGGTATCGACGTGGCCATGACGCAGTACAACGGCGACGTGCAGAAAAACCAGCCACAGTCGCAGACCAGCCCGGAAGAAGACCTGACGCTTTACCTGCGGGCGCACGAACTAAGCCCGAATGACCCCGGCCCAATCGATAAAATTGTCGGCGCGCTCAAGCGCATGGGGCGCATTGACGAGGCGGCGGACTGGCACCTGAAGGCGGCGGCGCTGTTGGACAAACAGGGCAAACCCGGTCGGGCCATCAGCCAGCGCGAGAAAGCGGCCAGCCTTCGCCCGGACCTGATCGACGTGCATCACCAGATCGCAGCGGCGTTTCTGGAACAGGGCAACGCCAAGAAAGCGGTACAGCGGCTGCTCATCCTGTCGAGCCACTTTGAGAAGCAGGGTCAGTTCGACGAGGCGATCAAGGCGGTCGAAGAAGCGCTGGCTATTAACCCGCAGCACCCCAAGGCGCAGGCCATTTATGAGCAGTTGCAGGAGCGCGCTGCCGGTTAATTATCGCAGCGCCTCGACCAGCATGGCTTTCCAGCGCGGCACGTCGATTTCCCAGCAGACCGTGATATTGGCGCGTTCCAGCACCGGCTTCCACAGCGGGTAATTGCGTTCATCCCCGGCGTTATCCAACTGATCAATCACCGTCATGCCGCGTGTGAGTTCGCTGTGCGTTTCGACCTCCACCGCATGGCGGCTTTTGCGCGTGCAGATCGTCGGATCAATCGCAACGGCCATGGCCACCGGGTCCGGCAGTTCGAGGCTGATGGCGCCGGATTGGACGCGGATCGCTTCGATGGCGCTCTGGTTACAGTCGATGGTGAAATGTCCGCGTTCAGTGTTCATCTGACGCAGCTGCGCCATCTCGTCGGGGGTCAGGCCCGCCCCAAAGCGGCATAGCTCCCAGCCAACCATCTCGACCGGCAGGCCGGAGCGAAACATGATCTGGGCGGCTTCGGGGTCCTGCCAGACGTTGAACTCGGCGGCAGGGGTGACGTTGCCTACTGCCCAGGCGGTGCCGCCCATAACCACGCAGCGGCTGACCAGGGGCGCGATTTCCGGGGCCTGTGCCAGCGCCAGGGCGATGTTCGTCAGCGGACCCAGCGTCACCAGTACAATACCGGGATTGGCCTTGATCGTTTCGATGATAGCCGGAACCGCATGACCGGGTGCGGGCTGACCTTTTGGTGCGGCATAATTCTGGTTGCCCATGCCATCTGCGCCATGAAACCACTCGGCGCGTTCCGCTTCCCGCAGCAGCGGACGATCTGCCCCTACGTAGACCGGTACATCCTGCACACCACAGAGTTCAAGTGTATAGAGGGCGTTGCGCGTGCCCTGTTCCACGCTGACATTGCCAGAAACGATGGTGACGGCTTTGATGTCCACATCGGGCGCATGGGCCGCCATGATCAGGGCGACGGCATCATCGGATGCGGTATCGGTGTCAATGAGAAATGCACGAGTCATGTATCGTCTCCTTCCAGCGGCAGAAGTGTAACAACCAAATGTCCGAATAGCCAGCAGAACGTGGGGCATTCGCAGGGCATACATAAAACCAGTCATGGGTCCGGTGCATTACAATAGTCATGATGGTTAGTGCAAGAGGTCAACCCATGATAACGGCACCCGTCAGTGGCAAATTGGTGATCTGGCGCTACGATGTCGGCGCGATGGTCCGGCAGGGTGAAGCCATTGCCGAGATTGTCGTCGGCGATCAGGTGATGGTCGTGCATGCGCCTGTCAGCGGGCGGTTTACCGAAATGATGGCGCTGCCGGGCGATGAAATCGAGGCGGGGAAGGTCATCGGCTGGGTCGATGCAGTGGATGTCGAAAGCCTGCCACTCGCGTCCTTGATCGACGAACCCTCGCGCAAAACCCGCAAACCACAGCGCAAGGCCCGAACGCGACGCTTGAATGCGCCGTGGTTATGGCTGATTGTCGGGGTTATGACTCTGTTTGGGGCGCTGGCTGTTGGTGTCGTGCTGATGCTGGCGCCCGCCGAAGTGCGTGTTGAGTCCGAGACTTCTGGGCAGCCCGTCCCTGTGCCTACACCTCGGTTTGACCGGCTGGAGCGCGTGATTTACAGCAACGTTGAGATGACAGAAAGCATGCAGTGGGGGATGCAGGGCATTGTTCAAAGCGCCGGTTATGACCCGGACAGTGGCACGTGGTACGATGTGCGTTTCGGCGATGAGCTTGTTCGTGTAGCGGAGCGTGATCTGGATTCGGTTGGCGTGCTGGCCCCGACGCCCACCCTGTTTTTTGATGCATCCCACTGGCCGAACACGCTGATTCTGAAGGAGGCAGTTGCCGACTTTCCGGCGGGTACGCGGGTCCAGATTAGCAGCGCGTCGTTCAACGGCGTGGAATGGGACTTACAGGTTTTGACCGAAAACAACCGGTCTTTGAATGTGCGCGAATCGCAGTTGGCTTACCCGGAGGCTTTCACCCCCACCCCCTGATTCTCAGCTTGCTTTGACCGTCACTGCGAGTGGCAGATTGAGGCTTTCACGGTCATGTTGGCTGAAATCTGTTATGCCGAGCGTTCACGTACATGCAGAATATCACGGTGATTTACCGGGCGCACCTGTGATGCATCGACGGTGACGACTGCCAGAGTACGACCATCGGCGCTGAAAATTTCAAGCTCGTAACCTGCATGATCGCCATGAATTAGAACGACTGTGCCGAGGTCACCCGCTTTCAATTCATATTCGGGCAAATCTTCCAGTACCACAACCTGGTCAAATTCTTTAATCATTTCCATCCTCTACCTCAAGCGGGTAAGCCGTTACCAGCCGGGGTTGCATACCCGCTTTTTCAATAAACCAGACGACCCGTACCTGTGGTCTTCGGTTATCGGGTGCTGACAGTTCACCCTCAATGACGTAACGAATACCAAAAGGTGTATGCTCTGTTTTGTTAACCTCATGATTTTGGGCATGATCAAACAGAGCATCAGCCAATTGTTTCCATTGTGCCACAGAAAATCCAAACTGGGTAAAGTATTTTGCCTTGCTGCGCCCTTTAGGATGTTCTGCGTTGAGCAGGTAGTTGGTTATCTTCGATTCCGGGATATGCGCTTCTACACAATTTGGCAGTTTCATATCGTCAGCACAATGGTGTTATCAAAATACGTGTATGTGATCCCTGTATCTTCGGCTCAACTACTGGTCAGTCCGTGGCGTCTGCCGGGCTGTGTTCGCGCAGCCATCCCCGCAGCGGTACATCGTCATCCTTCGGCGAGTAGAAGCCGTTGGCATTGATTCCCCAGCCCAGTAACTGCCGCCGGATCGGGTCGCTTTGTTCCCACAGGCTGGCGACGGTCATGTCGTCTTTGGTGCGGATCCAGCGGTAGCCATAGCCGTAGAACAAGACTTTGCGCGTGATGTCCGACCAGTTCGGCGAGGCGGCATGCCACAGGCGGCGGTCGAAAAAGACGGCTGTACCCGGTTTTGCCAGCACAGGGACCGCGCCTTCTGGCTGACCGTCACCATTCGGGACGTGGATCGTATCTTGCAGATGACTGCCCGGCACCACCCAGAAGTTTCCACGCCCCGGTTGGCTGGTATCCGACAGAAAATACGCAATTTTCAAAGACAGGCGTGGGCGCGGGTGCGACTCCATTTCCTTGTTGACTCGTCCGCTGTCCTGATGCCAGCCGAAGGTCTTGTTGCTTTCTGGTTCGCCAATGGGTGGAGTGACGATGAGGTGGGCATGATACAGGTAGATATTCCAGCCCAGGATGCCCCACACTTTGGGCAGCGTTTTCTTATAGTCAACCAGATCCGCAAATTGGGGGTCATCGGGGATGAAGTTCGGATGAAACATCGACTGGCGCGGCGGATGCCCTTCCTCCAGCTTCCTGGCGTAGATGGCGTCCGTTGTGCGGGTCAGGGCTTCAACCTGATCAGCGGTGAGGGCGTCCTCCACCATGAAATAGCCGTCACGTTCAAAAATCTCTTTTTCATCAGCGGTTAAGCGGTAGTCCAGATAAGACGGGTCCATAAGTGTGCCTCTAATTTTTTCGATAGCGATGCATCCCAATTCTACCGTAAGTCTTTGATTGGCCTGGTCATTGGTTTAGGGCCAATAAAAGACCCCTGTGAACCAAGCCGGCGCACAGGGGCTGTTGAGGAGAGGGAATCGCTGTTTAGACAGCTTGCTGCTGGGGCGTGCCCAGATGTTCCTTGAGGAATGCCTTGACCACGTGCACCGGGATAGCAACGCCAACTTCGGGGCCATTCATGATGGTGTTGACACCGATGAGCTTGCCCTGTGCGTCGACCAGTGGACCGCCGGAATGACCGGGCCGCAGCCGCAGGTTCACCGCCAGCCAATCCACCCCGTTGCGGAATTCGATGTCGCCGAGCCGCTTGCCCATAGCGATGACGATGCCACCGGTGGCGGCGTTGAGCACACCAAATGGATGCCCCAGCGCCATGACCCACTGCCCGGCCTTGATGTTCTGCGAGTCGCCGGGTTCGATCACCGGCAGATCAGTTGCGTTAATACTGAGCGCAGCCAGATCGAGTGATGGGTCCTGCGCCAGGACCTGTGCCGGGTACATGTCACCATTTTGCAGGATGACATTGACGGTCGAATGCCCGGCGATCACGTGCGCATTGGTGAGGATCAGGCCGTCCGAGTGCCAGATCGTGCCGGCACCGGCGCCACCGCGGCCATTGGTGATCTGGACCAGACCCTGCCGCACATGCGCAGCGACGTCGGCCATATCGTCATTGAGTTGTTGAATCCAGGCGCTCATTATTCACGCTCGCCAATAGTCACCGTGACGTCGATGAGCTGGCCGCCACGTATGATATGGACCGCCGCTTCCTGGCCGACTCGATCCGTACTCAGCAGCATCAGCAGGGTGTCGATGGTTTGCACAGGATCATCGTCCAGGCCGACCACGATATCACCCAGCAGCAAACCACTGGTTTCGGCAGGGCTGCCGCTTTCCACCGAGACGATCATCAGGCCAATCTCCTGATCGAGTTCTTCGGCCAATGCTGTGGGCAGGCGCACGGGCTGCGCGCCGATACCGAGATACCCCCGGCGGACCTTACCGTGCGAGAGCAGGGCCTCGACCACGCTGCGGATGGTGGTGGTGGGGATGGTGACGCTGCTGCCGCGCGACAGGGCCGAGGTATTCAGGCCGCGGATTGCGCCGGTCGCGTCGATTAGCGGGCCACCGGAAAAACCGGGGTACATGACGACGTCGGTCTGGATGATGGGGCCAACGTTGCCAAACATTTCGCCTTCCATCGCGTACCACATATGACGGCCACCGCGACCACGCCCGCCGCGTCGCCCGTGTCCTTCGACATGGATCCGCTTGCGTTTGCGTTCGTCGGCGTCGGACAGTTTACTGACCACGCCCAGAGTCGCCTGAACCTGTTCGCCGGGACGCCCCAGCGCCAGCACCAGATGCCCGACCTTGAGTTCGTTGCCATCGGCACCATCCGCCCAAACCGGCGCGGTCGTGTCGGCCTCAACTTTCAGTACAGCGACATCCGTATTAGGGTCGCGTCCGATTAATTGGGCCGGGGCGATCACATCGCCGGGCAGGCCGATGCTGATATTCTCATTGCGTTCGATGATATGATGTGCCGTGACGATGACGCCATCCGACGACCAGACAATGCCGGTGCCGGGCAGCCTACGCCGGCCATCAACCCGCACGATTCCGGCGCTGGCGCTTTCGACAGCGTTTGCCAGTGCGTCGGAGAGATTTTGTAATGCATCAGACATAAAAGCCTCCTGTCTTGATTATCCATTACAGTGTCGCACAGGAAGCAGGTGTCGCACATCCATCTTCCAGTGAGGTCATACCCGGAAAAATGGGTAGGCTGTGTCAGATAGTGGCGATCATCTGATGGGCGTCTTCCAGGCTGCTGGCAAACACAAAGGGCCTTGCGGCAAGCTGCGCACCGTAGAGCGCCATTACGCTTTTGTAGGCCGCGCGGATCATCATACCGGCGCCAACGACAATGCGCTGGCCTTCATTGCTGCGCGCGTCACCCTGGGCAAACAGCTCGCCCGCGCCGGATAGGAAATCGCGCGGTAAACCACCGCTGTGGCGAATGTCGATAATCAGATGGACGGTGTGTTCGGCAGCGACGATGAACGTATCGGCCTGAGCAATCGCCATTTGCAGATCGTCCCACGTCCAGCCGCGTTCAAACGTCAGATGCAGGGCACGCTGGTCTGCCGTGCCCCAGTTGACATGAATAGTCATGGATGATAATCACCTCGTAAACAGCCAATCACATGTCCCTATACGCAGCGACAGGTGGCGAGTTGCTGTTTAGCCGGCGTCTTCGGCCATCGCGTCTTCGCCGGTAATGGTGAAGGGTATGGGTTGAGTTGCCGGTGCGCCGTTGAGTTCAAGCTGCACGCTCCACGTGCCCGCGCGGAATTCCAGGTCGGTCTGGTCGATAAAGAACCAGACACATGCCCCGTCAATCTCAAAATCCGGTGTGAAGTCGTGCAGGATTTCCTGACCAGCAATCGAGAAGCGCGCCGCAATGTTGGTGCCCGCCGGGATACTCTGGCCCGTTGCGACAATATAAATCTCTGGCGTGCTGATGCTGAAGTTGCTGGTCGCACCGACGGCACAGTCATCGTTACCGACGCCGGGAGCCATGGTGGCATTGATGAGCGCCGGCTCTGATGGCACGTCGGTTGGGGCGACCTGCTGGGTGGTATCGGGGGTGACGACGACGGTTGGCGGCGGATTAACCGCACCGGAACCGCCGGGTGTGGGGAAGGGTGTGCTCAGGCTCGGCTGAACATTCTCGATACCGGCGGCAGGCGTGCCGCGCGTCAGCAGGGTGGCCTGCATCTGCACTCGATTTTGTTCCGCCTGACCGACCAGCGTATTCATGAAAACCACGGTGATTTGCAGCCGTTCGGCGTCGACGGTTGCGGTTTGCCGAACCCCTTCCATTTCCGCTTCCAGCGTTGCATTCTGGGCAATCAGGGTAAGCTGTACTTCGTTCTGCCGCTGGCATGCCACCAGAAAGAGGGCCGCCAGCAGGATGAGTGTCAATCTGTGTTTGAGCAAGTGTAACTGTACCTCACTGACCATTTACACTACGGTCAGACAGTTTATCAGAGTATGACCGCCTGACAAGGTGGGTCCATCGGATTGCTGCCAAACAAAAAACCGGCTTGCTGTGCCGGTTCTTGTTCGATGCCAGTGGAGGTGAGCGGAATCGAACCGCTGTCCAAGAGATTCGAATATATGCTTCTACAAGCTTAGTTCACTGTTAGCATTCGCCGCCCGTAGCCCCAGTGAACCCGGTACACGGATGACTAGCCGATGTCGTCTTTGGTGCGCAGTATCGGCGTCAACGCGACCGCACGCCATCTTTAGTGACGCCCGCCAATCCAACCGGATGGCGACGATTGGGGCGGACGGCTAGCCTCGCAAGGCTAGCAACACTACCACATTACCTTAGGCGGCAACGGGGAGTGCGTAGTTGTTTTCGTTGGCATTTATATGCCTTGCCCGTTGTTGACGCGGCTTCGGGCGCCGCGGCTTGCCACACATACTCAGCTTCCCCTGTCGAAGCCATGTCACCCCCAGGGGATTAACTGTATTTTAACAGAATCCGGCCTGATTGTACAGGTTGCTTAACCAGCCAGCTCGCGGATCATCTTGGCCAGATTCTCGAAGTGAGGTGGCTTGCGCAGGTAGTAAATGTTCAGGCTGCGCAGCAGTTTCGGGTTGGGGTTTTCGCCTGCGGTCAGCAAAAAAACAGGGCGCTGATCGCCGATTTCGCGCAGTTTTTCAGCCAGTTCGACGCCATTCTGCCCGGCCAGAATCGCATCAAAAATCACGGCTGCGGCGCGATCATAAGGGGCTTCAGTCAGCTGTGTGACAGTTTCGGGGGTGATATCGGGCACATGCAGGATCGTGACGCCCTGACGGCGCATGCCCACACGCATAATAAATGCTTCCTGATCATCGTCTTCGACGTAAATGGTTTCCAGTGGTTCCATGTTGCCAACGTTACGGAATCGATACAATTACTGGTAATTATGGTGGACTTCGGCGGTTTTGTCAGCAAACTTAACGGTATTAATAGATGAAGCTAACCAGTATGAAACCTGGAAGAAACTTGTAAGCGCCATACTGGTCAGTTTGTCTATGATTTATTCAGCCGCTTTTTCAGTTCAGCCGTAAGCGAGGGGACAATCGCGTAAAGATCACCGACCAGCCCGTATTGCGCCAGCTTAAAAATGGGCGCATCGGCATCCTTGTTGATGGCCACGATGACCTTGCTGGTGCGCATCCCGGCCTGATGCTGAATCGCACCGGATATGCCACAGGCGATGTACAGATCGGGGCTGACGGTCTTGCCTGTCTGCCCAACCTGATGCGCGTAGGGGATATAACCCGCATCCACGGCGGCACGGCTGGCGCCGACTGCTGCGCCCAGCACTTCGGCCAGCGGTTTGATGGTGTGTTCAAACCCGTCCTGCGCTTTCCAGACGGCAGCATCACCGGCGTCGGCGGGGGCGTCTTTGGGGTTATTGGCCATACCACGCCCGCCGGATACGATGATAGCGGCGTCGGTCAGGCTGACACTACCGGTTTCCGCCTGAAAACTCTCGATCTTGGTGCTGATGTCAGCCTCGCTCAATGCCGGTTCAGCGGTGGTGATGTCTGCCGCAGCGGCTTCGTCGATGGCATTGGGTGCGAAGGCCCGGCCTCGCAGCGCCAGAAACTGTGTTTTCCCGGCTTTGATGACTGCCTGGCTGATAATCTTGCCGGCATACACCGGACGCATTGCTGTGATGGTGCCATCGTCCTGCGCGGTAAATTCCGTGACTTCGGTGAGCAAACCGCCGTTGGTGTCTGCTGCCGACGCGGCCAGCAGTTCCCGCGCGCGCGAGGTGCCGACCGCCAGCACCGCCACCGGTTGGTTGGCTTCTACCATTTTGGTCAACAGGGCGGCATAGGGTTCCAGCCGAAAACCACTCAGCGTGGCGTCCTCACAGATAATGGCGGAATCCGCCCCATACTGCGCGGCGGTGGCAGCGACCTGGGCGGCGTTTTCACCAAAAATCAAGGCGGTAAGCGGCACACCGGCTTTAGCGGCCAGCGTGCGCCCGGCCCCCAGTGCTTCCCAGCTTGCCGGATTGGGCTGGCCGTTAAAGGTTTCGACCCACACATAAACTGCGCTCATAAGACCTTTTCCTCCAGCAGACGTTCGACCAGTTTGGCGGCCTGTTCTTCGGGGGAACCAGCCAGCATTTCGACCTGTACGTCACGCGCCGGTGGGTTGCTGAAGGCTGTAACCTTTGTTTGCGCCGCCGGTAAATCAACCGCCAGGTCTGCCAGTGACCATTCGGGGATCTGGGCTTTGGCCGCTTTACGGATGCCGATGAACGAGGGGTAGCGGGGTTCGTTGATGTCCTTCATCACGCTGATGACGGCGGGCAGTTTGCTGGTGACGATCTGTTTGCCCTGTTCCAGCAGGCGCTCGACCTTAATCGTTTTGGCCGCTGCGTCCACTTCGAGGATGCGCGAGACATAACTCAGCATCGGCCAGCCGAGCTTGCGCGCGGTCTGATAATTGTGCTGATCTGTGCCGACATCAATGCTTTCCTTGCCAAAAATAACCAGACTCACATCATCCAGTTTGCGGACAGCCGCGGCGGCTGTAGTGGCATAGGCCAGACTGTCGCTGTTTTCCAGTGCCGGGTCCCAAATGCGAACCGCCTCTTTCATGCCCATGGCCAGACTGTGCTTGAGTGCTTCGTTGTGCATCTCTGGGCCAATGGCCAGCACGGTGGTGGTGCCACTGGTCTTTTCCGCCTGAAGAATCGCTTCTTCAAGGGCATATTCATCCCAGGGGTTGACCACAGTGGCGGCATCGCCCCAGCTTACAGTTCCGCTGGAATCCACTTCGACACGGACAGCGGTATCCGGTGTGCTGCGTGTAAAGGTGACGATATGCAAGGGTATTCCCTCCTGCTTCAAAGTTGCGCACAGAGGCAGGCATCGTAACCGCCTCTAATCATTAATTTTACCGGGTTCCCCCACAGGAATCGAATTGCAATTCGATTAGGATTCCCAGGGTGGTTTGATGGTTGGTGGCGCTGCGGGCGGTTGGTCGTCCTCGTCGGGTGGACGCCGCGCTTCTGCCTGCTGCGTGTCGAAGGCTTGCGGCGGCCGGTTGTACAGCGGTTGGTTCTTGGCCTGCTGGGCAGCACTGAAGATATCGGCGCTGCGGTCTTCGGTGCCGGGCGGTGTTCGCAGAAAATCGCGCCAGACAATGAACATCGCTGCCAGTACACCCGGTATCCACGCCAGCATGGTCAGCACGCCGACGAGCAGCACGGTACCACAGCCTTTATCCCACACGGCCAGCGGCGGTAAAATGACAGCCAGAATAACTTTGGTGACGCGCATCGCTAACTGCCTTCGCCCAGCACAAAGCGCGCGAGATTAGACTGCGGCGACCAGTGGGTGCCATCCGGCAGAATCGTGGATTCATCGAACAGTGTTCCCGGCAGGTTAGCGTCGGTCAGGTCCGCGCCCGTCAGGTCCGCACCGCGCAAGTCCGTTTGCCACAGATTAGCGGCTTGCAGGTTGGCATTGCGCAGATTGGCGCCGCACAGGTTGCCAGCGGCGAGATGCGCGTTGTGCAGATTGGCGCCCGCCAGATTGCCTTCGGGCAGGTGAACATCACCGAGGTTCGCCCCCGCCAGATTCGCGTTTTCGAGGTTGGCCTGCTTCATCTGCGTCGACCCAAAATAGGCCCCGGCCAGGTCCGCTTCACGCAGCACCACCCCGGTCATTTCGGCCCGCGCCAGCCGCGCATTTTTGAGCTGTGCCCTTTGCAGGTCCAGCCCGGCCAACGTGCCGTCCTTCGTCCAACCGACAGCCTGCATCCGGCGTAAGGCATCCAGTGCCGCCTTGTTTTCGGCGGTTCGCACCTGTTCGATGAGTGCTGGCTTGGACGGTGGCAGGCGATTCTTGATGACTCGTAACATCGTTTATCCCTTCAACTACTCCGCATGGTGCTGCAAAAAGTCAGCGATTTTACGGGCGATCTTCTCTGCGGCTTCGGGGGTGGGGTGCAGGCCATCAAAGGTGAAGGTGTAGCCCCCTTCCTGACGGGCTGATTCGTAGTCGGACCAGCCAGTGCGCATGTGTTCGCCAATGCGGTTAATATCGCGGATCGACAAGGGTTCGCGCTCCGGAACATGCTCCGGCACAAAGTCGGCCATCAGGTCCAGCACAGGGATATTCAAGGGCCGGGCGACATCCCGCGCCAGTTCGTTGTACTGTCGCATCGCCTCGACCTGCGCCTGACTGTATTCCTGTGGGGGGAGGCCGACCCACGTCAGGACATGTCGCATCTGAATTTGCGAGAGTAACTCGCGGTAATTGCGCGAGAATTGTTCCGGCGTGACGAAGCCATCCGGGATTTTCTGGACCTGCTTGTAATAGGCGCGTGTTTCCGGGTACAGGTTGGAGATTGCATCATTGCCGCCGGTCATCACAAAAATGCCGTCCGGTTCCTGGTCGAGCACATCATCAAGACGGCGCAGCAGGTTGATGACCGTATTGCCCCCTTCGCCGGCATTGATGATCTCGTGCTGGGGCATCAGTTCTTTCAACGCATCGACAAAACTGCCGCCATAGCTGCCTTTGGTCAGGCTGTTACCCAGAAAAGCAATTTTCATCCTGTAACCCCATGTTTGTGCAAGAATTCGCTGATTGCACTGGCCATCTGCTGTGCGCCGGTTTCGGTCAGATGCAGACCATCAAAGCTGTAGGTGAAGTCCTTTTTTGCGCCCATCCGGTTGAGCAGCATATCCGGGAATATTCTCATTGGCGGGCGTTCCGGCACCGCACCCGGCGTCATGACACGCAGCAGGTCGAGCGTCGGAACGTTGAGTTCTGCGCATAGCTCGGCAGCAGCAGCGTTCATGGCCTTCAGTGCGGCGACTGTCTGTGGGCGATATTCTACCGGTGGCAGCACGACCCATAACCGAATCTGCTCGAATAGCAACAGCGTCAGGATGGCCCGCATGTTTTCCCGAAAGCTGATCGGTGTAATTTGCCCGCCGCGAATCCGCTTGATATAGCGGAAATAAGGCCGGATGCCGGGTTCGCTGTAGGAGAGGGCGTCATTGATGCCGATCATAATGAGCACGCCGTCCGGCTGATGCACCAGGACGTCTTTTTCCAGCCGCCGGTACAGGTTCAGGCTGGTATCACCGTTCACCCCTTCGTTGATGAAGTGATGTCCACCGAGCGCGGCTGCGACCTTGTTCACGTAGTTCGCGCCATGCGTTCCCTGAGTCAGGCTGTCGCCCAAAAAGACGATTTTCATAGCTAGGATTGCCCCTCCGCCACAGCCCCTTCATTATAGCAAGCACGGGCAGAGGTTACAGTGAAACTCATTGAAAGCTAAAGCAGGCGTTGGGCAAGCCGTACATAATGCTCGAATTTCATCTGCGTGGATTGCTGCCAGTCTGCCGGGCGCTCGATCAGGCGTTGGTCGAGGCCGTTTGGAATCTCGTACAGGTAGCGCGCTAACCGTGCCACCCACCAGACAGCCAGTATCGGGTAATAGGTGCGGATGCGCTGCTCGGCATCGGCGTCGTTGGTGTGCTGGCAGTATGTCGCAATGACCCATTCCCAGCGGTCGGCATCCACATCCATATAAGCGGGGTGAATCATGAGGTCAGCGATTTCGAAGGCCGGGTCGCCCCAACCGCTGTTTTCCCAATCCACCGATGCCCAGTTCGGCGAACGGCGAATGAAGTTGAGGATATTCGGGTCCGTTCGGCAAAGGGCAGGGGCAGGCGCAGACCATTCTGGCCAGTTGGCCTGTTCCAGCTGCCTGAACAACTGCTGGAGTTCAACGGGTGGTTCCGGCAGTTGGCTCGCTTGCCAGCGCGCCAGTGCGATGCTGTCTGCTGCGGACGGGGCATTCAGAATCGCGCGATCCAGTTCCACCTGCGTTTTGGGCGGCGTCAGACTGTGGATGGCCGCAAGATGCACAATCAGCCTGTGCCAGTCATCGTCGTTGTTGGGCGGCGCCTGGATGACATCACCCGCAAGCCATGTCTGGACGACGACATCTTGTTCATAGTGGTCTGTATCCAGCAGGATGGGTTTAGGCGCGATATCCAGCCGGGCATCGGCCAGCGCACATAACGCCTGATATTCACGCATGGCACGGTTGCGAGAATCGCGCAGGGTAAACTTGACAGCAAAAGACTCGTCCGATCCGCTAATGTGATAGACGAGTCCATTCGAGCCGCCATGCACCGGCTCAATCTGCCAACCCTGCCATGCCTCTGCCGTGACCGGCTTGTGCTGGGCAAGATGCTGGAGCAGTGGTTGCAGCATCAGTTTTTGAGCATCTGTGTCACCAACTGGGCGATCTCCGGGCCGCGTGGCAGCGCATCGCGCCAGAAGATATTTGCGTCGAGATGCAGGCCAGGGAGGATCGGGCTGCTGTAAACCTGCTGCGCATCCGGTTCACGCGGCTCAAAAATGCCCTGTTCATTGCGGATGTAAAACAGGCTCTCACGGCGCACGGGGTCGAGTATCCAGTATTCTCGAACGCCGCCCTGCTCATATTCTGCAAACTTTTCGAAACGGTCCCGGCGATGGCTCTCTGGCGACACAATCTCAATAACCAGATCAGCCGGCCCGTCAACGATGTTATGCTTTACAATATGCCCATTCTCGTGAAGGACCACCTGAAGATCGGGCGATCGGGCAGGTAGAGTAGGCACGGGACGCATCGTCATGGACCCGAAATAGACTTCTCCGAGTTGGGTAACGGCCAGGAAATAGTCCAGTAGGCTAATGAGAAAACGAGCAATAGCCGTGTGTTCAGTGCTAACTGGTGACATGCTGATCACTACTCCGTCGATCCACTCAACCGATTGGCCGTCGAATTGAGTCAGGAAATCGTCAAAGGAGACATCCGTCGCAATGACATCCCCGCTGGGTATGATGGATGTTTTAATCATGTCCTGGCCTGCCTGTTACTCCATAGAGAAACGGACTTTCTGCCCCTTAGTATATAGCATTCACGATGGCTTACGGTTCGCTTTGCCAGAAGTCTTCGTCATAGGCGGGTAGTTCGCAGCGCAGCGGTCGGTCTTCACGGTTGCCGAGGGCGTAATCCGCCTGCATCAACTGGTGAATCTCGCTGGTGCCTTCATAGATGACTGCCCCCTTGCTGTTGCGCAGGTAGCGTTCCACCGGGTATTCATCGCTGAACCCGTAAGCCCCGTGAATCTGTACGGCTTCCAGCGCTGCCTGCACGCTGTGGTCGGTGGCGTACCATTTCGCCATGCTGGTTTCGCGAGTGTTACGTTGTCCCTGGTTTTTCATCCAGCCAGCCCGTAAATACAATAGGCGGGCGCTGTCGTACCACTGCTGCATATAGGCGATTTTCTGCTTGACAAGTTGATGCTCGCCGATGGGTTGGCCAAAGGTTTTGCGCTCGTGGGCATACTTCAGGCTGGCTTCCATACAGGCGCGAATCAGCCCGGTTGCGCCGCTGGCGACGGTGTAGCGGCCATTATCGAGGCACGACATGGCAATTTTGAAGCCTTCACCCTCGTCGCCGATGCGGTTGGCAGCGGGCACTTCCACATCCTGCATGGCGACCCACCCGGTCGACCCGGCCCGCACGCCCAGCTTGCCATGAATATCGCCGGTGGTCACGCCGGGCATGTCGTTGGTGACGATGAAGGCGGACATCCCGCGACTACCGGCGTCAGGGTCGGTCTTGGCGAAGACCAGAAAATGATGCGCTTTGGTCGCCAGGCTGATCCACATCTTCTCGCCGTTGAGGATGTAGGATTCACCGCTGCGTCGGGCGGTGGCGGCCAGATTGGCGACATCGCTGCCCGCGCCGGGTTCGGTCAGGCAGAAAGCGGCGTATTTTTCGCCCAGCGCCTGCGGAGTCAGAAACTGCTGTTTTTGTTCCTCGGTGCCCCATTGCAGCAGCGCCATGCTGTTGAGGCCCATATGCACCGACATGATGACGCGCAATGTCGTATCGGCGCGTTCCAGTTCTTCGCATACCAGCCCCAGCGTGATGTAATCAAACCCCTGACCACCGTAGCGCACCGGGATGTTGATGCCCAAAATGCCGAGTTCGGCCATGCGTGGCAGGACATCCGGGTTCATTTCCTGCTTGCGATCCCATTCACCAATGGTCGGGATGACTTCGCGTTCGGTAAAATCACGCACCATCTTCTGGGCCTGAATGTGTTCTTCACTTAAAGAGAAATCCATTGCAACCTCAATGTCATAAACTATAGGCGAAGTTTATGAGAGATTATATCATGGTCGCTCGTAGCACGACGGAGGACAGGACAATGACCATACCGGATATATTGCAAACGACCTATCTTGAAATGACCAGCCGGGATGCTTTTCGCCCGGCCTACCTCGACGACAGCATGCACGTGCAGATTATGCGCATGAACACACCGGACCTTGCCTACTACAAATTTTTGTATCAGGCAGTGGGGGAGATCTGGCGCTGGCGGGACCGGCTGGTTATGCCGGAGGCGGAGCTTGCCGCCGCGTTGTCGCATGCGGGATGCCGGGTGGATGTTCTGTATGTCGATGGGGTTCCGGCGGGCTATGTGGAGCTGCTGCGCGAAGGGCACGATACGGAGATTGTTTACTTTGGGCTGCGCCCCGGCTTTATCGGACGTGGGCTAGGCAAGCATCTCTTGAGTCACGGTATCGCACAGGCGTGGGACGACGGCGCACAGCGCGTCTGGGTGCATACCTGTAATCTGGATGGACCACACGCGCTGGATAATTACCGCAAACGGGGATTCAGTGTTTACCGGGTAGAGGAACAGCCCATGCCGGACCGCTATCTGTAAAGATAGCCGCAGTCTACAGGCTGTCCATATCTGCTTCGAGGGTGAAGATTTCATCCGCAATTGCGGTGCGGTTTTCGATGCCCACCGGCTCGACTTCATAGTAAGGCTGGTCGTCCCAGAAGGATTGAATCTTGCGAGGCAGGATAATATCGTTAACCGGGATTTGCTCTGAGGAGAGCATCAGACGGAAGGTTTGCATCTTGCCGCTGTCCGGGTTCAGACAACAGACATTGACCTGTTCCAGGGTATGGTCCGGGCGCAGGTGCAGCTGCACGGTATCACCGAGCATGGTGTTGGTTGCTTCAAAGTGCCGATCATTATCCATTTGCAGGCGCACGAAATGTTCACCCAGCGGCGTCAGCAGAACGGCTGCCATGGCCCACAACCGGTGACGCAGCGAGTGTATGACATCATCGTCATTCATGATCTCGACGCGTTTGCCCCGTTTTTGCCGGTAGATACTGCCGTCGTAGGATTCGACACCGCGTTGAACCGGTACACCCACCGGGCGAACGCTGAAATCCCAGCGAAAGGCGGTGGGAAAGCGGAAACTGGCGCGGATATGCAGCGGGACCCATGTGGTCACCGGCCCTACTTTGGCACGCGCGCGGCCCTTAAAGTCTATGATGGCATTTTCAATGGCGGGTGGACTCAGTGCATAACGGGCTTCGATTGCCCGGCGCAGCATGTCTTTGGCTGCTGGATCGCCCTGCGCTAATAAGAGTACAGGCACGCATGTTTCTCCTGAATCATCCATTCTATTAGTAGCCTACAATGGCTATAGGACAAAATCAACTAACAAATCCTTCACAAAATCAATTCTTTACAAATTATTGGGAAACGCGACAATGGGCCGCCGCGCAGCCCATTGTTGGTTTGATGTTTTTGGTTTGGCGAGGGATGATTTTAGTAGGTCGCCATCGTCTGGTCAATTTCGTTGGCCCAGGCGAGGATGCCGCCAGTCAGGTTGAGCAGCTTATTCTGGTAGCCCGCCTGACGCAGAAACTCGATGGAATCCGCACTGCGGACACCGCTGCGGCAGTGGACCACAATCTCCCGATCATCGGGAATCTGGGCCAGTACCGTTTCTTCACGGGTCTTGCGGCCTGCCTGGATATCCTTCAAGGCGGCTTCAATCTCCGGCTTGGGAATGCGCAGGGTGCCTTCCAGTGCGCTGATCTCCCACTCGATGGGGTTACGCACGTCCAGCACCAGCAGGTCTTCGCCGCTGTCCAACCGGGATTTCAATTCCTGTACAGTAATTTCGCCCATTTCCAGATCTGTCTCCTTGTGCCCGTTTGACTGCCCAAATTCACTGCGATCATGGGCGGGCATCCCGCAGAACTGTTCGTAGTCGATCAGTTCCACCTGGTCTTTCGGGATACCGCACACCGGGCAGTCCGGGTTTTTGCGTACTTTGATGGTCATGAAGCTCATTTCGAGCGCGTCATACAGCAACATCCGCCCGATCAACGGTTCGCCGATACCAAGCAGCAGCTTGATGCCCTCGGTTGCCTGTAAGGTGCCGACGGTCCCCGGCAGAATACCCAGCACGCCACCTTCGGCGCAGCTTGGCACCAGACCGGGTGGGGGCGGGGTGGGGAACATGCAGCGGTAGCATGGTCCTTCTTCGGCAAAGAAGACGCTGACCTGGCCTTCGAAGCGGAAGATGCTGCCGTAAACGTTGGGTTTGCCCAGCTTGACGCAGGCGTCGTTGACCAGATAGCGGGTCGGGAAATTATCCGTCCCGTCGATGATGACATCGTATGGCTCGAAAATTTCGAGTGCGTTATCCGACATCAGCGGGACATTGTACTTGTCGATCTGCACAAATGGGTTGATGTCCTTGATGCGGGTTTCGGCGCTGTCCAGCTTGGACATACCGATGGTGCTCTCGCCATGAATGATCTGCCGATGCAGGTTACTTTCATCGACGACATCATAATCGACCAGGCCAATGCGCCCGATGCCAGCGGCGGCCAGATAAAGCGCCAGTGGGCTGCCCAGGCCGCCCGTGCCGATTAACAACACGCTGCTGGCCTTCAGCTTGCGCTGCCCTTCCAGTCCAACTTCCGGCATAATGACGTGCCGGCTGTAGCGCGAGATTTCGGCGTTTGTCAGGGTGCCCATTTCCGTAACCAATGGTTGCATGGTGCGTTCCTTCTTTTCTCTCTAGCTTGCCTGCAATTCCTGTCTCAGTTTTTCCAGCCCGACCACACCATTAAACACCTGACGCGGCTGGCCTTCGTTATTGAGGATGAATACTGTCGGGACTGAAAACACGCCCCACCGTTCAGCGGCGTCCGGGTCTTCCGTAGCATCGACTTTGATCAGCCGCAGATGATCGCTGCCCAGTTCGGTTTGCAACTGCTCCAGTACCGGGGTTTGCTGCAACCGGCACGGAGCACAGGTGGGTGTCGTAAAATAAACGATGGTTGGCACGCCGTACTGCTGGCCGGTCAACAGCGGATCAATCAATGCGGTTGCTGCCGCGCGCCCTATCTGACGACTTATGAACCAGCGATAGAAAATGTACCCTGCTGCTGCCAGTGCCAGCACCATTAATCCGCGTTCGATCATGGCACAGGCGCTTTCGTAAAGCCGGGAATGCCGAGACGATTGAACTGATAGTACATCCAGCAGCCCATACAGAAATTGATCCAGAAGTTCAGGTTGGCGAGTGCCACCACAATGCCAACCAGTATCCAGCCCAGCAGCACCGCATTATTCAACAGGGCGATGGTTGCGACGGTGTTAAAAACAGCGCCGACCAGCATGGCAAAGCGATGTGGCTCCGGGTTGTCGGCCACCGGATGCGGTTTGGCCAGCCCGGCTGGTTTGACGATGTGCTGGTAGATGAGCCGGTAGGGCGCAAACGACACATCCAGCGCACCCAGCAGCTGCGCCAGCGCGACCAGCGCCACCAGCGGCCGGGCGTTCAGCACAAACGCCACCACAAGCAGGATGATCGTCACTGCCTGTCCGGTTTTCAACCCGGTCTGATCAATTTTACGACTCGACTCTTCATTCATTCCGGTCCACTCCTACGGGCTTTCCAGCAAGGACTGGATATCGCGCCAACCGTATGACACTTCTTTCAGCATCGCATCGCCAATGGTAATGTCACGTTCGGCCACCAGCGATCCGCCCAGCGCTTCATAAAAGCGGCGGGCAGGGTGGTTATCCTGCAACACCCAGACGAGCATTGACCTGAAACCCCGCTGCGTCAATCTCTGTATCAGGCCCATCGCCAGTTGGGTTCCGATGCCTTTTCGCTGCGCACTGGCAGACAGGTAGATCGCATACAGCTCACCATCAAAACCGTTTGTGCTGTTTCGTTCTGCCCCCCCAGACGCAAAACCCACAAGCTCACCTGCCGGTTCTTCGGCAACCACGACGACACTCTGGCCGGCATGATCTGTCAGGACACTGCGCCAGAAATCTGTCCGGCTTGCATCATTCAGACCTGCCAGAACCTCATCCGGCATCAAGCCACGATAGGTCGTACGCCACGCATCCACATGAATACGGGCGATGCCTGCCGCGTCGGCTGCCTGTGCGTCGCGGATCATGGCTGTTAGCGGCCGCCACCGGCAATGCTGGGGATAATGCGCAGGCTGTCCCCTTCGTCAATTTCCGTTTCCATGCCATCCAGAAAACGAACATCTTCGTCATCCAGAAACACGTTGACGAAATTGCGCAGTTCGTCGCCATCGTATAGATGGTTGCGCAGTTCCGGGTACTGGCCGGTCAGGTTGTCCAGGGCCGCGCCGACGGTGCTGCCGCTGACTTCGACCGTCGCCTGATTGCTGGTATAGGCCCGCAGAGGGCTGGGGATTTTGACAGTTGCCATTAGCTATGATTTCTCCTTGTTGTACACACTTTGCCTGTCAGAGGTGCGAATGGGAATTGAACCCACTATCTGCGCATTTGCAGTGCGCCGCCTCACCGTCCGGCCCTCGCACCCTGACCGGGTTGAGATTAAACTCTACCCGGTGATTGTCAATGACCAAATCAGGGTTGATCGCCCTTTTTGATCGGATTGCCGATCAGGTTACCCCATTCGGTCCATGAACCATCGTAATTGCGCACTTTGTCGTAGCCCAGGATATATTTGAGCACGAACCAACTGTGCGACGAACGCTCGCCGATGCGGCAGTAAGCCACAATTTCGCTTTTATCAGGGTTGATGCCCTTGCCGCCGTAAAGCGCTTCCAGGTCTTCCTTGCTCTTGAAGGTCCCGTCTTCTGCAACGGCCTGGCTCCAGGGGATATTGGCGGCACCGGGGATATGACCGGCGCGCTGTGCGGTTTCGGTCATGCCGGGCGGCGCAATAATATCGCCGACGTATTCTGCTGGCGAGCGCACATCGACCAGTCCGAAGCTGGTCTGGCCCAGGTGCTGCTTGACGTAGTCGCGGTCGGCGCGCAGCTCTTCATTAACTTGCTCGACGGTGTAGCTGGTCGCCGGGTAGCTGGGGACATCGGTGGTGGTTGGGCGGCCTTCGTCGACCCACTTCTTACGACCGCCATCCATCAGGCTGACATTTTCGTGCCCGTAGTACTTAAACAGCCAGAAGGCGTAAGCGGCAAACCAGTTGTTGTTGTCGCCATACAGGACGACGTGGGTGTTCTTGTCGACGCCTGCCTGCTGCATCAGCGTCTGGAAATCATCTTTCGAGATGATGTCGCGCAGGACCTGATCCTGCAACTGGGACTGCCAGTTGAATGCGACTGCCCCGGTAATATGACCGGACTCATACTGGCTGGTGTCGACATCCACCTCGATCAACCGGACATTATCGAGATTATCGGCTACCCATTGTGTGGAAACGAGTGCATCCGTCATAAGAAAATCTCCTCCCTCAAAAGTAAAAGCTAGGTAATGTTCAACGTATCGGCATCGAACTCGGTTCGATCCGGGCGAAGCCGCCAGACGCGCATATCCACTGCTTCGGCGTCCTGAACCTGGGTGATGATGTAGATGAAATTGGGCAGGGCATGGTCACGATCATAAACAGAGGGGATAGCGGGGGAGTCCGGGTGGCTGTGGTAGTAGCCGACGAGGGTCAGGCCTCGTGCATCCGCTTCATCCTCCAGTCGCATCCAGTCCTGTGGGGTCATGGCATAGCGATGGTACTGTTCGGCTTCTTCGAAGACGTTTTCGATCTGTATCGTTTCTTCGACGTGGATGTCTGCATCGTGTATGCTGCCCAGCAAAAAGCCGCCGCCTTCGTTGGGGTAGGTGGCCTTTAAGTGGTCGAAGATGCGCGTTTGCAGCGCCGAAGAAAGTTGAACCGCCATGTGAATGTCCTTTATAGAAATAAAAAGAGCCAGCCGGGACGGGCTAGCTCTGTACAATGTCGCCTGGAAGGCTTACCGCATTACACGCCCCGGAATCAAAAAGAACCGCACGGACAGGTACAGGCGGTACAGGAGGTGGCAGGGTGTGTGAACAGTAAGATTTTCATAGCGGGTAGACTAGCACGCTTTGCAACAGATTGCAAGGGCATAATGCTTATTAATATGATAAGAATTCTGGAAGAACCGCAAATGGGTATAGAGCCAGCGTTGCCATTGGCGATATGGCAATGTTATACTCAGCCTGCTATTTAAGGGCTTTCCATCTATGCAATCGGAAGGAATCTCCTTCCGACACAAGCCTCATCTTTGCACGATATGCTGATATATCGATATGCAACCCATTTTGGGTTTTACACTGATTAAACGTCAAGGAGCTTATTTCAATGGCAGACCAGGTACAAAAAGGCCTTGAGGGAGTCGTGGTTGGCGATACCATGACCAGCCTCGTGAACGGTACCGAAGGCAAACTTATTTATGGTGGCTACCGCATCGAGGATCTGGCCGCGAATGCCTTGTTTGAAGAAGTGGTCTATTTGTTGTGGAACAATCGGCTGCCCAACGCTGCCGAGTTAGAGGAACTGCGTCAGTCGCTTGCTCAGAGTGCGGTACTGCCCGAAGGTCTGCTGAACCTGATGCGCAATTACCCAGCCGAGGCCAACCCGATGGCGGTGCTGGAATCTGCAGTGGCGGCGCTGGCGTTTTATGACCCGGATGCCGAGGATAACTCGATTGAAGCAGCCCGGCGCAAGGCGGTGCGGCTGACCGGTCAGATCACGACGATTTGTGCGGCGTGGAATCGCCTGCGCAAAGGTCAGGAACCGGTTGCCCCGCGTGCCGACCTGACACTGGCCCAGAATTTTGTCTATATGCTGACGGGTGAAGAACCGGATAAAACCGCCAGTGACGCGGTCAATGTTTATCTGGTGCTGCTGGCTGAACATGGTATGAACGCCAGCACCTTTACCTCCCGCGTGGTGACGGCAACCAACTCGGACATTCATAGTGCGGTGGTCGCGGCGATTGGCGCGCTCAAAGGCCCGGCGCACGGTGGCGCGAATGCGGCGGCGATGGCCCTGTTCCTCGAAATTGGCGACCCGGACCGCGTGACCGAATGGTTTAATCAGGAAGTGAAAGCCAAGAAGCGTCGCATCATGGGTATCGGCCACCGTGTCTACAAAGCGCCGGACCCCCGCGCCGCGGTGCTGAAGCAGCACGCCGAAGCGCTGGCGAAAAGCTCTGGCAATGACCGCTGGTTCGAAATTGCCAATCAGCTGGAACAGGCCGCGCTGGCGGATGAATACTTTATCGAGCGTAAGCTGTTCCCCAATGTCGACTACTACAGCGCCATTCTGCTGTATACCATCAACCTGGATGTCGATATGTTTACGCCCCTGTTTGCCATGAGCCGGATTGCCGGATGGTCGGCGCATATTCTGGAACAGATGGCGAATAACCGGCTGATCCGCCCGCGTGCCAATTACGTCGGCGAGATGGACCTGGATTGGGTGTCCGTCGAAGACCGCTAATTTCAACAGCAATAACACGGGGGAGGCGAGTGATCATGTGTTTCTCGCATCCCCCGTTGGACTCCGCAACTCCGGCGATGTTCCCGCGTATAGAAAAGCAAGTAGCCGACTCCGAGGTGAACGCACATGATCCCGCTGGGAACGTATAACAACCCCACCAAAACAAAACCTTACCTGACTTACAGCCTGATTCTGATCAATATTCTGGTTTTTGTCTGGGAGCTGAGCCTGCCGCCTTCTGACTTGACGCAGGCCTTTTTCCAACTCTCGATTGTGCCGTGCCAGTTTGTATATGGCTTTTCGCCGGTGCAGATCGTGGACTTCTTCCGCAGCATGTTCCTGCATGCCGACATCTGGCACCTGATCGGCAACATGATTTTCCTCTGGATTTTTGCCACCAATGTGGAAGATGTGCTGGGCCGACGCCGTTTCCTGCTGTTGTATTTCGCGGGTGGGTTTGTGGCGGCGCTGGTCCATACGGTGCTGTATCACTATGTCTGCCTGCCGCTGATCGGGGCGAGTGGGGCGATCTCAGCGGTGCTGGGTGCGTACATTGTGCTGTACCCCGGTACGCGGGTGCGCGTCGGCTTTCCGTTTTTCCGCTTCTTTGTACTGCCGCTGACTCTGCCCGCTTTCCTGGTGTTGGGCCTGTGGTTTGTCCTTCAGGTATTTAACGGTACGGCTGCGCTCAACTCTGCCAGCGGTGGGGTGGCCTTCTTTGCGCACATCGGCGGGTTTGTCTTTGGCCTGATTTTCGCGTTCATCTACACGATGCGGCATGGCGCGCCCGAACAGCCTATCTATTCGGATTGAGTGAATCGATTGCCAGAATGGATGGCATTTGCGCGGTGCCGTCTGACGTTTCAGATTGATTAAGATTTGGCCATCTGTCGCTCACCCGTGCTATACTAGCGGCATGGTACAAAATCTCCAACCTCACCGCAGACCACCATCGTCGGGTATCGTACTGTCGGAACGTGACACGACAGCGACCTTTAACTTTCTCATGGCTTTGCCCGGTCGCACGAGCAGCCCACACACCCAGCGTGCCTACTTTCGATGGGTCGATACCTACCTTGTTGATATTGCCGAACTCAAGCCAACACAAGGGGACCAGCGCATCGCGCGCATGTCTGCTTTGCCAGTGAAGCTGCTGTATGAAAGCATCAGCGCGGCACAGCTGCGGGCCTGGCTGGGTATGCTGGCGCGGCAGGGGCACGGCAAACAGGGCATTGATCAGGCCAGGGCTGCGATTGTGACGCTCACTCAACTGCTGGTTGAAGCCGGGTGGTTTGATGACTACATCGCCGCGATGGTGGCGAATGTGCGCCCACCCAAAGCGGAGGATGGACAAAGGCCAGGACGGTGGTTATCGAAGGACGAAATTCGCCAGTTGATGCAGTCTGCCCGGCAGATTTCGACGTCGCGCAATCAGGAACTGCGCAATCATGTGGTGATGACCATGCTGTGCACGATGGCGCTGCGCCGCGATGAACTGGCAAGCGCCAAATGGGGCGACCTGAGCACGCAGAATGACCGTCCGGTGATGCGGGTGCATGGCAAAGGCCGTCGGATGGCGGTGATTGATATTCCGCGCCCGGTGTTGCAGGCGCTGGATAACTGGCGGCGGGTGGTGTCGCCCGGCGAACCGCGCCCCCCGGCCCATTCTGCGCTGGTGCGCCGGCTGTGGAAGGGTGGGCGAGTCAGTAAATTTGGCCTGACGCCGGATGGTATCTGGCTGATTATCGACCTGGCCTCCGAGAGCGCCGGGTTGGGCCACGTGGCCCCGCATGATCTGCGCCGGTCGGTGGCGGGTGCGTTGCAGGAATCCGGCGTGACCATCGACAAAATCAGCCGCCTGCTGCGTCACCGCAATGTCGCCATTACCGAGCGTTACCTCAGCCGCCTGCCGATGCGCAATGAGGGCGGCATCCTCATGAGTGATTTGCTTGGCCTCGAAGACGAAGATGACGACATGCTGTGGGACGAAGACCTCTAGTACAGGCGGCAAAGGCCTCTTGTTATTTACCGGGCGTACACGTGGGTACGCCCCTACCAAGTCCGCGTAAATAGGTATGCCCCTACGAATTCTGTGTGGGTTGATTGTGTGAAGAATGACAGCGTTTAGCCGGTGGCTGTGAAGTATGGGAAGAAGATCAGCACCAGGTTGATAGTGATCTGGCACAACCAGGCAGCGGCGAGGCCGTTGCGCTGGCGCACATAGCTGTAGATCATGTTCATCATGACCAGTGCCACCGCGATCAGCGTCATCACTGCCGGGTACGACACCACATCCAGCACCGGGAAAAAGATCAGCGCGTTCCACAGGCTGCTCATCAACCCCACCATCCAGAACGGGCGTTCCTGCTGGAGCAAGCCCCGAAAGAACAGCGTTTCGGACAGCGGAATCACAAACACGACATAGGCCAGCAGCGCGCCGGATGACATGCCGAAGAACAGGCGGGTGATGGTGGCTGTCAGGGTGCTGCCGCCGACGGCCAGCAGCGGTGTGGCGACGATGAGCGCAAAGACGACCCCCCAGGCAAGGTTTTCCGGTGTTTCCTGCTGGATTCGGCTGGTGTTGCCCATCAGCCACGCCATGACCCCGAACGCCGCCGGGACCAGCCACAAAATGGTATAGCGCAGGTCGCGGTATTCGGCAGGCAGCGCCATTAGCCCGACTGCCAGCGCCAGCGCGATCAGATACCCAAACGTAGGATCGCTGCCGGATGCCCGGTAACGCGGCCTCTCGTCAGCCGTATCGTCGATGTAATCCTCATATTCGGATTCTGTATTGTCTTCCTGGTACGGGTCGTATTCGTAATCTTCGTATTCCGGCAGTGTGTCGTCCGGCACACTCATGTCAGCAGTTCCCTCATGGCGTGAATTACATGGTCAACACGGTCGCGGGTGATCCAGTAATGCGTTACCAGACGAATCTCGGTGCGTCCGTTGGCATATCCCCCCATCACAATGTTATAGTCATTTTTCAGCCGTGTCACCAGTTCTTCGATACTGATCGGCAGGCTTTCGGCGAACCGGAACAGAATCATATTGCTGCGGACGCGGGACGGATCAATCTCGATATGGGGGATCTTCGCCAGTCCTTCAGCCAGCGCACAGGCATTGGCATGGTCATCGGCCAGCCGCGTGGTCATCTCGCGCAGGGCGATCAATCCCGCGGCGGCTACCACACCCGCCTGCCGCATCCCGCCACCCAGCGCCTTGCGGGTACGCCGTGCTTCGTAGATGAAGTCCTTGCTGCCTACCAGTATGGACCCGACCGGCGCACACAGCCCCTTGCTTAAACAGAATGAGACGCTGTCTGCCGGCGCAACCAGCTCCTGTACGGGTACATTCAGCGCCGCCGCAGCATTGAAGATTCGGGCGCCGTCGATATGCAGCTTCAGGTTGTTGTCGCGCGCGATCTGCCCGACCTGCGCTGTATATTCAGGCGTGATGGGGACACCCCCGACAGACCCCTGCGTGTTTTCCAGACAAATCAGCTTTGTTCGTGGGAAGTGTTCATTTTCGCCGCGGATGGCCGCCTGAATGTCTTCGAGCTTTAAGGTTCCGTCGGGCTGCACCGGGAGTGTGTGCGGCTGGATTCCGCCAAAGGCCGCTGCGCTGCCTGCTTCGTACCGGAAGATATGCGCCAGGTCGCCCAGGATCATTTCCTGACCACGCCCGCAGTGTGTAAGTACAGCGGTCAGGTTGCCCATTGTGCCGCTGCTGACGAACAGGGCCGCTTCCTTGCCGAGCATGGCGGCGGCTTCCGCTTCGAGCTGGTTAATCGTGGGGTCTTCGCCATACACATCGTCGCCCACCGGGGCATTGGCCATCGCCTCGCGCATAGCCGGAGTCGGCCATGTCACGGTATCACTTCGCAAGTCAATTGTGTCCATTGTTAGGTGTCCATCGTTGTCGGCTAACACCGGCATAGCGTAGTCCTGTTCCGGTATTCTGGCAAGGGAACAGTCCCATTTTGCGGTAAAATAGCAACCGGGGAGAGTGCATTCTATGACAACAGTTACTTTTGAACACGTCACCAAAACATTTCATCAAAATACAGATGCAGGCAGCCGTCGTATACGGGCGGTGGATGATGTATCGCTCAAGCTGATTTCGGGCGATGTACTGGGGGTTCTGGGGCCGTCGGGGTGTGGCAAGTCGACCCTGCTGCGCCTGATTGCGGGGCTGGAAACCCCGGACGAGGGCACGATTTATTATGATAACGTGCCGCTGCCAGAGATTGATATTCGAGAGCGCGGCGTCGGCATGGTGTTTCAGAACGGGGCGCTGATGCCGCATTGGGAAGGCTGGCGCACGGTGGGCTTTTTCCTCAGCCTGCGCAAACGTGAGGAGGAAGTGCCGCCGCGCGTGGCTCGCGTGTCTAAAGTGACCGGCATTGGACTCGAAAAGCTGCTGGAACGGCGCCCAGCGCATCTATCCGGCGGGGAACGCCAGCGGGTGGGCATCGCTCGTGCGTTGGCCCGCGACCCGCGTGTGTTCCTGTTTGATGAGCCATTTGCCAACCTGGACGCCAAAATTCGCACCGAGGCCCGTGTCGAACTGAAACGCCTGCTATATGAATTTCCGGTCACATCGGTTTACGTGACGCACGATCAGATCGAGGCGGTGGCGCTGGCGGACCGGATTGCGGTGATGCGTGACGGCAGGATCGAGCAGGTGGGCACGTATCACCAGCTCTATAACAACCCGGTTAACCTGTTTGTCGCCACCTTTGTCGGCACGCCGATCACGAACGAATTTCAGGGTTACGTCACGGATGGACAGTGGCAGGGGAATACGTTTGGGGGGTATCCGATACGGCATGATCTGGAAGCCGGTACACGAGTGACGCTTGGCATTCGACCGGAGAAGGTTCGGCTGGCGGCGGAAGGTGTTCCGGCGGTGGTCGACCAGGCGACGCCATTTTTTGCGGAGCGTTACAAACTGCTCGACGTGCACCTGGACAAGGAAGTCTGGCAGTTGACGGTGCCGCTGGATGAACCGGTTCAGGTAGGGTCGACCATCTACTGTGAATTCGACCCTGACGGCATCATGTTCTTCGACACCAAAAGCGGCAGACGCGTCGGTTAATCAAAGGCAATCAGGTCTGCGAGGCCTTCCAGCAGGGCCGGGCCGATGCCGCTGACCTCATCGAGATCGTCCATGCTGGCAAAGGGGCCATTGACTTCACGGTGGGCGATGATGCGTTCAGCCAGCGCCGGGCCAATGCCGGGCAGTGACTGGAGTTCTTCGGTTGTAGCGCGGTTGACCAGAACGACTCCGTCAGTATTCGGCGTCGCCAGCAGCGTGTTTTCGCCCGCCAGTGATGGCACATGCACCTGATCGCCATCGCGCAGGATCAGGGCCAGATTGACGCGGTCAAGGTCGGCATCCTCCAGCAGACCTCCGGCGACATCAATGGCATCTTCGACGCGGCTGCCTGCGGGTAAGCGGAGCGTGGTTTGTGGCTGCTGCACCGCCCCGGTGATGTAGACCTCGATAGGACCGGGCGTGGCCGTTGGCGCGGTTGTGGCGGTAGGCACGGGCGGGTGAATCGTGATCTGCACCGGCTGTGGGCGCGTTACCAGCAGCAAAATGCCCCCGCCCACAATGACAAGGCAGATCAGAATAAAGACAAAAATGAGCTGGCGCGCGGGCGCTTCACGGTTATCGTTCATGGCTGGTACGGTGTGCTTTAATCGTGTCTAAAATTATAGACCGTGCGCCGAATCATGCCAGTTCTTGATAATTAACATTTTGACCGGGATAAAGGCGTTGCCGGGGTGATTACCCAATCACCCCGACGTGGGATTTTAGTACTTGCGCACCAGCGCCCGGTAGACGGCGGGCTGGCGGTTCTGGATGAACTGGAATTCCTCGCGGTACTTGCGCACTTCGTCGAGGTCAATGCGGGCGACGGCAAAACCCTCCAGCGGTTCACCGGATTCCGGGTCCGTCTCGTTTGCCAGCGACGCATGAATGGTCCCGCGCGGGCCGACAATCATGCTCTCGCCGCCAAAGTTGAGCGTCACATCTTCGCCAATGCGGTTGGCCCCGGCCAGAAACACGGAGTTTTCGTAGGCGCGGGCACGCAGGTAGGTTTTCCACTCGTCGATATTGGCGGCTTCCCAGTTGGCCATCACACACAGCAGATCAGCGCCATCCAGCGCCAGACCGCGGGCCACTTCGGGGAAGGCCAGATCATAACCGATCATCAGGCCAATATTGCCGATTTCCGTCGGAATCACCGGCAGTTTGTAGCCTTCGCGGAAGGCCATCCGTTCTTCACCACGCAGGTGGATTTTGTTGTAGGTATCCAGCAGTTCACCCTCTGGGCCCACCAGAATGGCGGAGTTGTACAGCACACTTTCGACTTTCTCTTTGGTTGCCATGCCAAAAGCGATGTAAACGCCATACTCATTGGCGCGCTGGGCCATCAGGTTGATCGTCGGGCCGGGGATGCGCTGGGCCAGTTCCGTAAAGCGGACACCCAGTTCGTTGCCGCTGGTAATCAGTTCGGGGAAGACGATCAGATCCACCCGTTGCTGCGAGGCGATCTTGGAAATCATCTCCGACATTTTGACCAGATTGTCTTCGTTTTCGCCCAGCTTGGGTTTGATCTGTGCTACTGCAATCGTTACTTCACGCATGTTCGCCTGTCCTTCAGTTACGTGCTGTCACCTCTCCATTTTAGCGGGGGATTACGTTTTACACGACCTCAATTTCCGGCTTGCAACCAAGACGTTATAATGGGTAACAAATCATCGACATTAAAGGCAGGTCTTATGATACGCAAGCTGGTTCTACTGGTGGGTTTGTTAGCGGGGTTCGTCGTTCCGGTTTGGGCGCAGGGCGATATGTCTGCGGAGGAAATCGACCGTATCGCACAGAGTGTGGTGCAGATCGGTGTGGAACAGGGGGGCGAGATTCTGTGGGGTGGCAGCGGGACGATTGTCAGCTCATCCGGGCTGATCTACACCAATCGCCATGTTACCGAAGATGGCGAGGATTACGTCATTTTTCTGGTTGAGGACATGAATGAACCGCCGGTGGCCCGCTACCGGGCGCGGCTGGTGGCCGAGTTTTCGACCATGGACTTTGCGATCCTCCAGATTGACCGCAATATGCAGGGCGGCGTGGTGATCCCGACATCGCTCAACCTGCCCTTCCTGACACCCGTAGAGAATGAAGTCAGTCGGGGTGAACGCATTTATGTCTTTGGCTTCCCGGATATTGGCGAAGGCTATCTGGTGCTCACCAATGGTCTGATCACCACGGCGCAGAATGGCACCATTGGTGGAGATCGCATGGTGACATGGTACCAGACCGATGCCGAAATTGCGCCCGGTAACAGCGGTGGGCTGGCGGTGACCAGTACCGGTGAACTGGTGGGTATCCCGACAGCCGTCCGCACTGAGGACCGCACAGCCGCGCGTCTGGGTGGTATTCTGCCGTTCCGGGCGGTGCTGGCGCTGGCCGAAGCTGGCGAAACAGCAGTCGCAGCGCCGACGCCATCGTCCAGCAACAATGGCACGACCCAGGCGGTGGGCGAGGGCTATACCGAAATCCTGGATATCGAGCACAATGTCGAACAGGGTGGCGAACCGGGCATGATGATCTACACCTACATGCGGGCGACCGGTTATCAGGACGTGCCGATGGTGGCGGCGGTCTTCTTCTATGACACCAATAATGAACTGGTGCTGGCGTCGGAGAATGCGGGTGCCGAACTGGTGGCATCGAACGGGCTGCTGCGTGCGGTGGCGGACCTGAACCCCGGCTTTGAAGATACGGAATGGACAGACCTCACATTCTGGGTGCCGTACAGCGCCTTCCCAACCGGCTATTCGGGCGATGTCTCATTCTTCGCCGAAGCGGATATGTTCGACGGGCAGACCTGGCTGGCCCCCAGCGAATTGGTCGAGCTGATTCTGACGTATCCCGAATCATCGACGCAGCAGAATAATCAAAACAATCAGCAGAGTACCGTGTCTGTGCCGGGTGTGACGGCTTCATGTGGCAATATCAACGTCACGAATGGTGTGGAAATTATCGTGCGGCAAATGCGCCCGAATTTCAGCTATACGGCAACTGCTGTGGGCATCAACGGGTTTGATCCGGTGCTGATTGTGCGCGATACGACCAATACCGCCGATGGGCTGTGTAATGATGATGATGACAACGCCGCCCGCTTCCAGATGAATCTGCCCTCTACGGGCAACGTGTCGGCTGCCAGCAACAGCGCGCAAGTGGTTTTCCGCCACAGCAACAATTCCATGACGGACATTTCGCTGATTGTGGGTGACTACAACGGGAACCCCGGCGAATTTGTCCTGATTCTGGAAGGGATGGCAGTCACGCCGGAAGATGTTCAGGGCGATCCATTCACGTTGAATGTGACGTCCAGTATGGTCAACTCGGATGTGCCGCTGTCCGTCTACATGATTGGTACACAGAGCCAGCTGGACCCGTATTTTTCGGTGGTCCATTACAGCGATTACTCGGTCTGGCTGGACGCGGATGACCTGCCCATTTACTGCGATGATGCTGGTAATGGCGAAATCTGCTGGGACGCACCGGCCAGCCTGAGCGGGTATCAGGTCGGGCGGGGTAATCAGGGTGTCGTCACAGCCGATAATCGGGATTCCGTACTGCATCTGCCAATTCAGCAGCTGGACCCGCAGCCGATGACGTTCCTGATGTCGACCTACAATCGCTCATCGACCGGGCAGTATCTGATTGCCTTCCATATGGGCCTGAACTGATAGACCCAATTAATCAAATTCGTATTTTGTAGGGACGGGCCAGTGTGCCCGTCCTGGGCCGACACACAGATCGGCCCCTACAGATGTGTGTGTTTTTGATCTGGTTGGTTGCTGAGTTTGATCGACGGAGGAGCGATTGGTGCGCGTTACTGACGTGCTGATCGCTCCTGTATCAAGAAGCGGGTTAGCCCTGGCGCAGCTTGACGAGGATATTCTGTAAACCGGCGGGCAGCGGCGATTCAAAATGGAGGCGTTTCCCGCTGGTGGGGTGGTCAAAGCTCAGTTTCGCCGCGTGAAGAAACTGCCGCTTTAAGCCCACACGCTGTTTGCGAAAGCCATAGACCCGATCACCCACGATTGGACATCCGATAAACGCCATGTGGACGCGTATCTGATGGGTACGCCCGGTCAGAATGTGTACTTCCACCAGCGCAAAATCGCCGCGAAAGTCATCATCAATGACCGTGAATTCAGTGATTGCCGGACGACCGGCGCGCAGAACGGCCATTCGCTTGCGCTGCTTGGGGTCGCGCCCGATGGGGGCTTCGATGCGCCCGGAAGTGGTATCGGGCCGCTTTTCCAGCAGGGCAATATAGGTTTTATCGATGGTGCGGTCCTGAAACTGATCGGATAATTTGCGGCGGGCGCGGTCATTTTTGGCGACGATGATCAGACCGCTGGTGTCCTTGTCGAGCCGGTGGACGATGCCCGCGCGTTTTTCCTCCACGTTCATGGCAGCAATCTGCGGCCAATGGTTGAGGGCGGCGCTGACGAGGGTGCCGGTTTCGTTCTGCTCCCCCGGATGCACGATCATCCCTGCTGGTTTGTCGATGACGGCGAGGTCATCATCTTCGTACACGATGGTCAGGTCGATGGCTTCTGGCTGAACGACTTCCGGTTCTTCGCGCGTTGGAATGGCGAGGGTGATCTGTTCGCCGCCTTTGAGCTTGGCACCGGCCTTGAGCGTTTTACCATCCACCAGCGCCAAGCCATCATCAATCAGGGTCTGTACCTGCGCACGTGACAGGCGATCCCCAATAAACTCCATGATGGTCTTGTCCAGCCGTTGGCCGGGCTGTCCGGCAGTGAATTCGAGATATTCGTTACTCACAACATCTTAACAGCTTGAATGCTGTTCCTCTTTGAATGCTTTTGCCTTCAGTACATAACTGGCGGCGCTGGATTGATTGGCGCGGATTTCGTCGTCGGTCAGTTCGCGGACGACTTTGGCCGGGCTGCCGAGAATCATCGAACCGGCTGGGAACGTCTTGTGCTGCGTCAGCAATGCGCCTGCGCCGATGATGCAGTTCGCGCCGACCTCGACCCCATTAAGCAGAATGGCGCCCATACCGACCAGTGTATTATCGCCCACCTGTGCGCCGTGCACAATGGCGCGGTGGCCGACGGTACAGCCGGTGCCGATGATCGTGGGGTAGCCGGGGTCCGCGTGCAGGATGGCACCATCCTGAATATTCGTGCCTGCGCCGATATGCAGCGTTTCGGTGTCGCCCCGCAGCACGGCATTGAACCAGACACTGGCGTCCTGATCCAGCAAGACATCACCGACCACAACCGCCCCGGTGGCGATAAAGACGGATGGGTGGACCTGTTGTGGCCGGTAACGGGTATGGAATATCACGCTTTGATCTCGGCTGGCTCGACAGGTTCTTTTGTCGGGTCGGCAGACGCCCCGGCGATGATGCTGATGACCGTTTGACCGGCCACGGGTTCCAGCTTCTTATCCGTCGTAAAAATATCGACATGACCATCTTTCCCCACCAGAAACATGGGAATAGCATGATCGTTGTACTGGGCCCGGAAGTCGGTGAAACGGAACTTCTCAGTCAGGTTGGTGGTGCGGATTTCCGCGCCATCCGCGAAAAGCTGGTTCAGGCGTGTGAACGTGATATCGCGCCCAAAAACGTAGCGTCCATGTAGTTCGAGCGACAGATCATTGCGCCCGGAATTGTTGGTGCTGCGTGGTGAAAGCTGATAGGTCTCGGCGCTGCCGAACAGCTCCGCCAGATGTATATCGGCCAAGGCGTTTACTTCGTCATTCGAGGTCATGGCCAGGATACGCCCGATGCCATTGAGGTCCAGTTCGTCAACCGTATCTTCGGCAAGGATGCTGCCATAGTGAACCGGTAGACCCTGCATGCGTGCTTCCTGAATGTTGGTCCAGTTGCTATCGACAATACGGACGCGGCACCCGGCGGACTGGAGCGCCTCGGCGATCTGGCGCGCCCATGTGTGCGCCCCGACAATCAGAATACCCTGTGGGTCGTCCTGCGAGATACCGAGCCGGTTGGCCAGCGATGTGGCCCCCAGACTGTAGATGGCAACCGTCGTGATAATCACAAAGAAGGTGATCGGTGCCAATAGCTCCGCTTGTGGAACGCCATGCTCGACCAGCTCCAGGGCGAAAACGGTCGACACGGCTGCTGCGACAATGCCACGCGGGGCCATCGCTGCCACAAACGCTCGCTCGCGCCAGTTGAGCTCTGAACGCAGGGTAGAGACCAGCACCGCTGCCGGGCGGATCAGCACGATCAGGACTACGATAAACAGCACACTGTCCAGACCAAGCTGGCTAAAGTCACTGAGCTGGAGCCGCGCGCCGAGCAGGATAAACACACTCGACAACAGCAGCATCACCAGGTCTTCTTTAAATTTAACAATGTTGCGGATGTTGATGTTGCGCTGGTTCGCCAGCAGAATACCCATGACGGTAGTGGTCAGCAGGCCAGCTTCTTCCTGCAAGGTGTTGGCGGCGACAAATGCTGCCACGACCACCATCAGCGACACCGGGTTTTGTAGCGTATCCGGAATCCAGTAGCGCCGCAGAGGCACATAAAGCAGGGCGGCACCGATAATACCGAGCAAGGTGCCCACGAAGGCGGTTTTCAGGATGCCGACGAGAATAGTCATTGATGAGGCTTCGACAGTCTGCCCGGCGAGGATCGCTTCGAACACCAGCACTGCCAGGGTCGCGCCAACCGGGTCAATGAGGATGCCTTCCCATTTGAGCGCCGAACTAACACGGGCCGTTGGGCGCACATGCCGCAGCAGCGGGATCACCACCGTTGGGCCGGTGACAGTCAGGATAGCACCCAGCAGGGCGGCAATCGACACGCTGAGGTCCAGGAGCAGATAGGCGGCAAGCGAGCTGAGCACCCACGTCACCAGCGCCCCGATGCTGATGAGGCGACGCACCACTGTGCCGACCTCGCGCAGTTCACCCAGGTTGAGGCTGAGGCCACCCTCGAACAGGATGATGCCAACAGACAGGGATACGATTGGGAACAGAAGGTCGCCCAGCAAACTATCCGGGTTGAGAATCCCGGTTAGCGGGCCAATCAAGAAGCCGGTCAGTAAGAGGATGAGGATGGAGGGGATTCGCAATCGCCATGCAAACCATTGGGCGAGCGTGCCCACAATGAGAATGCTTGCCAGGCCGATGAGGGGGTTTTCAATCATTGTTGCCTCCTCGATAGTGAAGCTGTTTGCTTCGAGAAATAACGGTCTGGTGATCGGGTTGAATGAGCACCAAAAGTATGAAGTTGTGGTATAAAAAGCGACCAACTACAGAATGAAGTGGTGTTTTCAATCAGACGGCGCTTATCATAACAAAAATTGTACCATGTTCATAGCAGCTATACACGTTTTCTAATGGAGAATAAACGCGCAGATCGCCAGGTTGTGGATAAGCCGCCGGGTTGATCGGGTGACAGCGCGGGCAACTTCGCTGGGGATTCTGCGTATAACGCTATAGCAAGGCAAGAATCAGTGAGGATACCGTGACCAATATACTCGATACCATTATTACCGTGATTGTCGGTACTGTGACGACTGTAACCCGCACGGTGGCAGACGGAATCAGCATGGTTCAGGATTTCTTCTACATCAAGATCGGCGGCCTGTCGTTTATCGTGCTGGGGGCACGGCAGACCGGTAAAACCACCCTGATCGAATGGATGCGGGGCAATGTCGACATCCTCGAAGGTTTTGACCCGGAACCTACAGCAGCCGGTGGCGAACTGGTGCCTGATTTCAACACGCTGGTGGATGACACCTATGTCAAGGTCAAACCGACCCGCGACGTGGGTGGCGAGTATGCCATGTGGGAAACGGATTGGGCAGAATTGTTCCGCACGGCCAGGCCCATGGGCATCCTCTTTATGCTGGATCATACGGATGTGCACCTGCAAAAGGACGCCCTAAACTTCGTCATGCAGATGATTGACGATGAACCCGATGCGGCACGCCATCTAAAAGCCTTTTACCTGATGGTCAACAAGTCTGACCTGTGGGGTGACGACATGACGCTGGATGAGATCATGCAGAATTACCGCAATGAACAGAAGCGGCTGCGTGCCCAGGCGGAACGAGTGGGCTATAAATGGGCAATCCACGAAGGCAGCCTGATGACCGGTAAAGGCGTGCGCCACATGCTGAAGCAGTTCTTTAATATCCTGCGGCCCCGCACGAAAGCGTCGTAAATGCCGGCGCGACAGCTGGTCATCGACTATGTGCTGGAGGGGCACCAGCGCGGCTACAATTTCACGTCGTCTACGGATGGCTACAGCGACGCCGAACTGAAGCTGATCTGGCGGCGGGCGATGCCGCGTGGACAGGGCTGGAGCCAGTATATCGGGGCACGTTCGCTCAAGTGTTTTCCGCTGGATGGTCAGCGCCGGGCCGCGGTCTGCGAAACGGTCGTCACGGCCCAGCGCGATGAACATGGACGCGGGGGCATTCGTCAGGTGACGATTGATGTGCTGCCCTATGCGGATTATTTTGCTTACCTCGACCAGCGTTTGCTGAAACTGCCGGATGCGGTGCGGACGCAGGTGGATCGAATGCCGACGTTCAGCCAGCGCCTGTCCATTTCCAACAGTTTGATGACCCATAAGAAGGACCAGCTCGTTTTGCTGCATCCCTACAATGGGCCGGATCGCTGGCAGATCATGGAAGGATTTCTGGTCAAGCTCGCTCTGGCACCGCTGACCGTGATGCGCCGCTGGGGGCCGGTCGTTTCGTTGACGACACTGGCCCTCAATCATCAGGAAGAATCCTCGCTGGTGGCCCTGCCCGCCGAAAAAGCAGGCACTGTCGACCGCAAAACCCCCTCCATCAAGATTTAACCAGTGGACTCCATTGGTCACTGGTATTCCACCTCGTCTGCCCTGACAATGGAACGTGGCTAACGAGGAATTTTGGATGCGGTCACGTCTGTTCGGCAGTGCAATTTACCTGTTTTACTTTGGCGCGGGTGGTTCGCTGCTGCCCTATCTCAATCTTTATTATCAGAACGTGGGTATGGATAAGCAGCAGATTGGCGTGCTGATCGCGTCAACGACGTTGGCGGCGGTGATTTCCGCCCCGGTGTGGAGCGCACTGGCCGATGCTTTCCGGCTGCACCGGCATTTACTGCCGCTGGCGATCTTTGGCACGCTGCTGCCGGTTGCCCTGATATCGCAGGCATCCGAGTTTGCGACCCTGTGGGTTCTGATCTCGATCTACGCATTTTTTAATGGCTCTATCGTGCCGCAGGCGGATAACGCGGTGCTGGTGATGCTGTCCAATGACGATGACAACAATGCCTATGGCAAGCTGCGTCTGTGGGGTGCGGTTGGTTTCGGGCTGTCCGCATGGGGCGGGGGCATCCTGGCGGAACAAAGTGGTATGCCAGCGTTGTTTGTGATGTACCTGTTTTTTATGTTCATGTGCGGCCTGATTGCCACCCAGCTGCCTGCCCCGCGTGAGACGTCGTCCGAACCTTTCTTGCGCAACCTGCGGCGGCTCTCGACCAATTATGTGTGGATTGGTTTCCTGACGGCGATCTTTCTGGTAGGGCTGGCGTCATCCACCATTCACAATTATCTGGTGCTGTATATTACGGATATGGGCGGTGGCGAGGGCTTGTATGGCCTGCTGATTGCCATTGCCGGGGTCAGCGAACTGCCCGTCTTCTTTTTCTCCGGGTGGCTGCTGCGCCGGTTCAAACCACGTGGCTTGCTTGTGATCGCTTTCTCGATGTATATGGTACGGACGCTGCTGCTGTCGATTATCCCGTCGCCGGAATGGGCCATCATCCCGCAGCTGATGCACGGGCTGTCGTTTTCGGCCCTGTGGTCCGCCAGCGTCGTCTATGTCAAACAGATTGCGCCTTCGGGGTTGGGCGCGACTGCGCAATCTGCCCTCACCGTCACCTTGTTTGGTATTGCCGGGGTGGTAGGCGGGTTATTTGGCGCCAATATTTACGAAGTGGCCGGGCCCGTCGCGTTGTTTCGCATCGTATCGCTGACCAGCCTGATCGGGTTGTGCCTGTTCGTAACCGTTGAGTTTTTCAGCCGGCGGGCGCGGCAGGCGGAGCTTCAGCCACAATAAGCTGTACCTACCATATGGTTCGGCTTTGCTCGATACCTGCTATGACCGGGTCACGCGTGATAATACGTGCATCCAATCCTTCAGCTTCAGTAACGATTAGTCGATCAAAAATGTCTGGAATAGACGTGTAGGCAGCCGACTTGATGATAAGCTGCGGTGTGAGGTCAGATAGGATAATGTGGTTTGATGCCTGCCAGTCTTGAATAATGGACTGTAAGGTAGGTATCACCAGCGTGGTACGCTGCTTCTCCGCGATCATAAATAGCTCAGCCAGTACGACTGCGGGAATAACCAGAAAAGCTTGTTCGCTGGTCGCTTCTTTGATTGCCAGTCTTGCTGTCTCGGATAGCTTGTTGTCGGCAGTGAGATACCAAACGAGCGCATGAGTATCAACGACATAAATCGCTTTGTTAGTCTGCGCGGTTGTCATCACTGTTGAAGTGGCCTTCAATTTCGCTCAAAAGTTTTTTTTGCGCTGCCTGCTTTTCTGACAGAAGTACCTGTTCCATTTCTTCGTAAGACAACTTCTGCCAGTAAGGGGCTAAGGCTCCTTCAAAATCGGCCGGTTCATGGGTGCCTGCTTCGATTTCCAATTCAAACTCAACGACTTTTTTGTCTGGCAAGTCGAGTGGATTCAGGGGTTTGAAAACACCATCTTCGTAAATAGCACGCACGATGAGTTTGTCGACCATCTTTTTCCCTCTGTCAAACTTGCATCTATTCTACACCCAACCGAGGCCGATGCGCCCGCGTTCGATATCGACGTTGAGAATCTCGACTTCGAGCACTTCGCCGACGCCGACCTGTGCATCGCGCGGAATCTGGCTGCGGTGCAGCAGGCCATCCTGTTTGACGCCAATGTCGATAAACGCACCGAAATCGACCACATTGCGCACCGTGCCATTCAGCTTCATGCCGGTTTGCAAGTCTTCCATCGACAGTACATCACTGCGCAGGATCGGCGCGGGCAGGTCTTCACGCGGGTCACGGCCTGGCCGGGCAAGCTGCTCCAGGATGTCTTTGAGCGTTGGCACGCCGGTGTTGAAGTCTTTCGCCATATCCTCCAGTGACTGGCGCAGGCGCAGATCGTTGATGGCCGCCTCGCGCTCAGCCAGGGTGGCGCGGTCTTTCAGCTTCATTTGCTTGAGGATCGCTTTGGCAATTTTGTAGCTTTCCGGGTGGATTGCGGTGTTATCCAGTGGCTCGCTGCCATCGCGGATGCGCAGGAACCCGGCGGCCTGCTCGAAGGCTTTTGGTCCCAGACCGGGCACTTTCTTCAGTTCGCTCAGGCTTTTGAAGGGGCCGTTGGCATTTCGGTATGCGACGATTGCGTCTGCCAGCTTGGGCCCGATGCCTGCCACATGGGTCAGCAGAGCGGCGGAGGCGGTATTCAGATCAACCCCTACATGATTGACGGTGATTTCGACCACGTTGTCCAGCGCGGCTTCGAGCTGCTTCTGGTTGACATCGTGCTGGTACAGGCCAACGCCGATGGACTTGGGGTCGATCTTGACCAGTTCGGCCAACGGGTCGAGGGCACGGCGGGCGATGGAAACCGCGCCACGCAGTGTCACGTCGAGCTCAGGCAGTTCTTCGCGGGCGAGTGGGCTGGCGCTGTAGACGCTGGCACCGGCTTCGTTGACCATCAGATAATGAATGTCTTGCATACGGCGGGTCAGTTCGGCCACAAGCTGTTCGGTTTCGCGCGAGGCGGTGCCGTTGCCGATAGCGATTAGCGTGACTTTGTGCCGGGTAATCAACTGCGCCAGCGTGTCCAGCGCTTCCTGCTGCCGGTTTTGCGGCTGGTGTGGATAAATGGTGATGGTGTCGAGCACCTTGCCGGTGGCGTCGACGACCGCCACTTTGCAGCCGGTGCGGTAGGCCGGGTCGATGCCCATAACGGTCTGTCCAGCCAGCGGCGGTTGCAGCAGCAGCCCGCGCAGGTTATCCGCAAAGACCTGGATCGCGTGGTCTTCCGCCTGCTCGGTGAGGATGGCGCGCACATCGCGTTCGATGGCTGGCAGCAGCAGGCGCTTGGCGGCATCGGTGGCGGCCATTTCAATCTGCTCCGCCAGCGGGGAACGATGATTGGGGCGGAATTTCTGCTGGATCGCTTGCAGCCAGTCACGATCAGCCACGTTCACCCGCACGCGCAGCACTTTCTCCGACTCACCCCGGTTAAGCGCGAGTATCTGATACGGCTTGACGCGGTCAATACGATACTCGAACTCATAATACAGTTGATAAGTGCCTTTCGGGTCTTCCGCATCCGGCACTTTGGCCGATTGGCTGAGGCCCCACTTGAGCGCCTTTTCGCGCACTTCGCCGCGCACTTCCGGGTCATCGCTGATGGTCTCGGCTACGATGTCGCGTGCCCCGTTCAGCGCTTCTTCCACCGAGGCAACATCCGCGTTGAGATAATTTTTCGCCAGTTCTTCAATGCGCTGGTTGCCCTGTTTCTGGGACATGATCAGGTCTGCCAGCCCCTGCAATCCTTTCTCACGGGCGGCGGTCGCACGAGTGCGGCGCTTGGGCTTGTAGGGCTGGTACAGGTCTTCGAGCGCGGTGGTGGTGCTGGCCTGCTCGATCTGCTGGCGCAGGTCCGGTGTGAGTTTGCCCTGTTCGTCAATGGTCTTGAGGATGGTGTCGCGGCGTTCGTCCAGTGCGCGCATTTTGGTGACGGAATCCAGCAGCTTGCGAATCTGGTCTTCATCCAGGCTGCCGGTGACTTCCTTGCGGTAACGGGCGACAAAGGGCAGGGTATTGCCCGCATCCAGCAGTTCGATGGTTGCAGCAACCTGCTGCGGGCGCAGGTTCATCTGCTGGGCAATTTTCTGGCTGTAATTCGTGGGCATTGTTCAACTCGTTTGTGTCTATTCAGCCAGACGATTGTAAGGCTTTGCCCGCAAAAACGGAATCCCCGGTTGGGTTGCAGAGCGCGCTGCCGCAATCTATACTCTCCCTAATTCCACACAGGAGCAGGTGATGGCTGGCATTCGTTAACTCATAGTTGTTTACCGGTTTTGTCCGGGCTGTTGATTCAGCCCTGTTCGATTACCTGTACCTGTGAGGTTGTGTCATGCCTGCCCTGAACAATGCGACCAAGATCGCGCTGCTGACCTTTTTCTCCAACCTGTATTTTTACAACCACATTGGCACGCTCTATTTTCAGAGCCGCGGCCTGAACCTGCTGCAAGTCAGCTCGGTGACGTCGATTATCGTTGCCAGCGTTTTTCTGGCGGAAGTGCCGACCGGGGTGCTGGCGGACCGCATCGGGCGCAAGGGGTCTGTGATCATGGCGCTGCTGCTGCAAACGCTGGGCGAGGTGCTGTTCCTGTTTGCAGAGAGCTATGCCGCCTTTGTGATGATTGCCATAATCGCCGGGGTGGGGTTTGCGTTTGCCTCTGGCGCAACGGAAGCACTGGTTTATGACAGCCTGCCGCCGGGTACGGACCGGGAAGCCGGGATGAAACGGGCGATGGGCAATGTCGGCAGCGCCTACTATCTGGCATTTTTCACGGCGCCGTTGGTGGGTGGCTTGCTGGTGACGGAACTGACACTCAGCAAGTATCTGCTGGTGATCGCGCTGACAGCCTGTTCCGTGTTGGTTGCCCTGCTGATTGCACTTACGCTGGATGAGCCACCGGGTGACGCAGCCCAATCCCGCGAACATCCACTGACGATTTTGCGTGCTGGCCTGGGCGACCTGATTCGCCGACCTGTATTGCGCCACATTCTGTTGTTGACCGTGTTTACCTCGACGTTTCATGGTGTGCTGGTGTCACTCTATCAACCGTATTTTGTTGAGGCGGGGTTGTCGCCATTTCTGATCGGTGCCGGATTATCTGCCGGGGGGCTGCTGGCGGCGGTTGCACAGCGTTACATTTATCGTTTGCCACAGTTAGTGGGGAATCGTGCTGGTCTCGTTATGGCTGTGCTGCTGCCCGGTATAGGCTATATATTGCTGGGGCTGGCAACGGGGATGCTGCCGGTGTTCCTGTTATTTGTGCTGACCCATGCTGCGCTGGACTTGAAGAAGCCACTGCTATCGGCCTACCAGAACCAGCACCTTGATTCCCAGACGCGGGCGACGGCGCTCTCGCTGATCAATATGCTGGCAAGTATCTATGTGGCGGTCATGTCGCTGGTTTACGGCGCTCTGGCAGATCATTCGTTGTCGCTGACATTTGTGGTCATGGGTGCCGTGATGATCGTCGCTGCACGCCTGTTGCGCGTGGATAAATTGTATTGAGTATTGGAAATGGATAAGATATTGTGCTATGATGAACCGTAATGAACCTTCATGGTCTTTAACGGGGTGACAGACACAATGGCTTATGCTAAAATTCTGGAGAACCAGGGTTTAAATCATAGGAGGCGTTCTCTGGACTCATTGGAATTTGCCCGACACATTGTGGACGTCCTGGACGAACACAAGGCAGAAAACATCGTCTTGCTCGATCTGCGGCCAGATACGGTGATCGCGGATTTCTTCATCCTTTGCACCGGCACGAGTGATCGCCAGTTGAAAGCACTGGTGGATCATATCAAAGTGGGTGTCAAAGAGGCATTTGAACGGCGGCCATTTTCTGAAGAAGGCACCGCCGACAGTGGCTGGATGCTGATGGATTACGGGGATGTGGTGGTGCACATGTTCCTGGAGGACGTGCGCAGCTACTACGACCTCGAAGGTCTGTGGAACGAAGCGAACGTTCTGGTCAGCATTCAATAAAAAGCAAAAGGGCGCCCCATATGAGCGCCCTGATGACTGCGTTATTCAAAAATCCAGGGGTCCGTGTTGCGTGGCCAGCTGATGAGTTCGCTTTCGTCGAAGAAGTTGCCCACCTCGATCTGACCATTTTCGACGCTGTCGGAGCCATGCACCAGATTGCGTCCCACTTCAAGTGCCAGATCACCACGAATGGTGCCGGCAGTCGCTTCGTGCGGCTTGGTGGAACCAATCGTCCCACGGGCAGCAGCAACCGCGTTGGTCCCTTCCAGCGCGATCACCACCACCGGTGATGACGTAATATAGCTGACCAGACCTTCGTAGAACGGCTTGCCCTGGTGCACCTCGTAATGTTTTCCCGCCAGCGCCTCGGAAATCTGCATAAACTTCATACCGATAATGCGCAGGCCGCGTGCTTCAAAACGGCGCAGAATTTCGCCGGTCAGGCCGCGTTGTACGGCGTCCGGTTTAATGATGATGAGTGTACGTTCCAAGATTGTTCCCCTTGTACTGTGACAGGACATAACAGACGGGCCGTTGGCGACCCGTCTTTTTTGACAATGTGAGGTGATTATAACTGATTGAGCGCTTTCCGGTAAGTATCGAGCGCTGCCTGAAGTTTCCCCTGTCGCATCAGGCTGTCCCCCAGCACGCGGTAGATAGCGGGGTTCTCCCGGTTTTGATCGGCCAGCGTGGTCAGATCGCTGACGACCTGATCGAGCGAGGCGTTGGCCCGGATGATGCCTTCGTATTCCAGCAGGCTGCCATCGACATCGCCGCTGCTCGCCTTCGACCGGGCGCTTTCCAGTGCGGCGGCCACATCAGCCGGGGGCCTGGGGACGGCGACCGGGGCGACGGGTTGCGACGGTACGGGCGTGGTCACAACCGGCTCAGGCTCTGGCTCGGGCGTTGGCTCTGGCGCGGTTTGCTGGGGCAGGGTAATGACGTCTTCTTCGGTTTCGTCCGTTTCGACCGTCTCGCGCAGCCAATCGGGGATTTCGCCCGGCTCGACCTCGACATCTGCCGCAGCCAGCCAATCAGGAATTTCTTCCTCAACGGCTTCGGCTCCGGTTTCGGACAGCCAGTCCGGCATGCCTTCCGGTATGTCTTCACCCATATCGACTGTGGAGATTGCCCCCGCTGCCCAGTCCGGCACGGATTCGATCTCGCCACGTGGCAGCGTTTCCTCAGTTGGCAGGTCTGCTGCTTCGAGGTCTGCTTCAGCGCCAAGCTGTTGTTCGACCGCGGCAATGCGCTGCGGATCGCTCACGTTACGCTCGTACCACTCCGGGATCTCGTTCGGGTCGGCGGCGGCTTCTTCAGAAAAAGCCTGCACCCAGGGGTCGCTGGAATAGAAGGCGGTTTCGTCATCAGCCGTGTCTGCCTCGGCTGCCGTCTCGAAGATATTTTCGAGTTCCAGATCCTCAACTTCACCTTCATCAACCTGAAGCCAGTCTGGCAGATCCTGGGTGGGCGGTTCGACAAAATCATCGACCAGCGCCGGTTGTTGTTCGGCTTCTTCAACGGGTTCGGATTCATCAGGCGGCTGCACCTGTTCCAGCAGCCAGTCCGGCAATTCGGCTGGCACGGGGGGGGCTTCCGGGTCGTAATCTTCGTCGATTTCCGGTTCGTCTTCGACCAGACCGCGATCAAGCTGCCGCTCGAAGAATTTTTCCATCTGGTCAGGTGGAATTTCTGCACCGGACGCCAGTGCGGACTGAATCGCCTCGTCCGACATTTCGCTGTCGGCTTCTTCAATAGGTGCATCTTCGCCGCTGGCCATCGATTCGAGCCATGCCGCCGGATCAAGGCTTTCCTTGGGCTTGGCCTGCTCAGATCGGCGGGTGTCGCTCTCAATCGAAAATGCCTGATAACCGGGGCCGGTGTCGGTGGCATCTTCCGGCAGGGGAATATCCATATCGGCAGTCGTGGTAAATTCGTCTGCCTTCGCGCCCTGACGTTTGGCCAGACTTTCCAGCCACAGCATTGGGTCGATGCCTGCCGCCAGCGGGTCGGTGATGGAGGCAAGATCGACATCGTCGGGCAGTGCGGGTTCGTCCGCCTCCACCATGTCTGCCGTCTCTACCGCTTCAATATCAGATATGTCCGGCACGGATGCTGCGGCCATCATCGCCGGTTCTTCGTCTTCTTCTTCGTCCAGGTCGCCTTCGCTCAGGCTTTCCAGCCAGTTGAGCGGGTTGGTCCCGGCGGGTTCCGGGGCTTCCACTTCGGTGGCTTCGGCTTCGATGCTGTCTTCGTCAATATCCGCCAGTTCCGCAGACAGCGCCGACAAATCCATTTCCGGAAAGCCGTCTGTCTGGTCCGCAGCGAGGCTTTCCAGCCAGGCAAGGCTGCCTTCATCGAGCTGGATGGCCGTGTCTTCTTCGCTGACTTCCGGTTCGTCCAACTGTTCGATGACTGGCGTGGGTTCTGTCTTCGGGGCCGGGGGTTCCGGTTTTTTTTCTTCTTCCTTGCGGGACGGCGCTTTGACGACTTCTTCGCCAAACGGAACATAGCCGGGTTCATCGACCTCGACGGATGACGGGTCAATCTCGGCAATTTCCATATCTGCGGCGGTGAGGAAGCCCTCGCTGGCCCCCTGGCGTTTTGCCAGGCTTTCCATCCAGGCCATCACCTCTTCGGGCGACATTGAGTCGAAATCAGGTGTATCGGCAGGTGGCATTGTCAGTACCTCTCAGGCTTGCGATAGCTGCTTAACGCAACCATTCTGGCAATTCAAAATCATCGTCCTGCTCGGAATCGTTATCAGCAGACTGGTCACGTTTTCCGGTGATCGAACGTAACCACGAAGGCGGGCGGCTGAAGCTGAAGCGGCGGCGCGCCCCACCCGTTTCCGGCAAATCCTGTATCGCCTGCACCGGGCCGGTTTCTTCGTTGACAATATCGGTCACCCAGTCATAGTTGACTGGTTCGGACCCCGGTACGTCGGATTGTTCAGCAGGTTGTTCACGCCGCGCCGGGCTTTCGATGTAGGTGGATTCAATGGGCGAATCGTCCTCAATGGCTTCGTAATCAAGGTCGAGGCCGGGGACCATCGCATTCAGCCAATCCGGCGCATTGTCTGCCGGGGGCGGCGCACTGGCAGAGGCCAGCGCAAATTCGTCGAATTCTTCGACTTCCTGATTCATGACATCAAACTCGGTGTCCGCCAAAGCCTCTTCCATCTCATCGGATTCAGCTTCTTGTAACCAACCAAACTGGCTTTGTCCGGGGTCGGCTTCATAGTGCGGCTCAGATTCAGCGGCTGGCGCAGGCTCGTCTACGTCCTCATCTTCCCAGTCAAAGTTATTTTCGGGCAGGATGCGCGTCTGGGCAATACGGGCCGCTGGTGACAGGTCCGGTTCGGCCTCGGCGTCTTCCGCATCAAACTCGGCTTCGGCTGCTTCCTCTTCATCGACCCACTCAGGCAGATCGGCGGTGTCGGGCAGATCAGCCATTTCTGGCTCTTCTTCATCCGACCACGCGACAGGGTCTTCCATATCAAATTCAGCGACCAGTTGTTCGTCGTCGTCCGCATCGGCAGGCGCGATACCAGCCAGCCAATCCGGTACTTCGGCGGGTTCGGCGTCTGGCCCTTCGACATCATCGGACCATGCCAGGGCTTCCTCGCTGACCTCGGCATCGAACTCAGCGACCGGCTCGGCTGCTTCGTCAGCATCTTCTGCTTCGGGTTCAGCGCTGGAGAGCCAATCGGGGATTTCAGCAGGTTCGGCGTCTGACTCCTCGACGTCATCGGACCAGGCGAGGGCTTCGTCGCTGATATCGGCGTCAAACTCAGCGACCGGCTCGACTGCCTCGTCAGCATCTTCTGTTTCGGGTTCGACGCTGGAGAGCCAATCGGGGATTTCAGCGGGTTCGGCGTCTGGCTCCTCGACGTCGTCGGACCAGGCGAGGGCTTCCTCGCTGACCTCGGCATCGAACTCAGCGACCGGCTCGGCTGCTTCATCAGCATCTTCTGCTTCGGGTTCAGCGCTGGTCAGCCAATCCGGGATTTCAGCAGGCTCAGCGTCTGGTTCTTCGACGTCATCGGACCAGGCGAGGGCTTCGTCGCTGACCTCGGCATCGAATTCAGCCACCGGCTCGGCTGCTTCATCAGCTTCTTCCGTTTCCAGTTCGGCGTTGGATAGCCAATCGGGGATTTCAGCAGGCTCGGCGTCTGGTTCCTCAACGTCATCGGACCAGGCCAGGGCTTCGTCGCTGACCTCGGCGTCAAACTCAGCAACCGGTTCGGCTGCCTCGTCAGCATCTTCTGTTTCGGGTTGGACGCTGGTCAGCCAATCGGGGATTTCGGCGGGTTCAGCTTCCGCTTCGGCGTCCTCGTCGTCTTCAAGCCAATCGAACGTGTCCGCATCAGCCGCGTTGAACTCGGCGACCGGTTCGGCTGCTTCGTCCGTTTCGGGTTGGACGCTGGTCAGCCAATCGGGGATTTCAACGGGTTCAGCTTCCGCTTCGTCGTTGTCTTCATCGGATTCAAGCCAGTCGAAGGTGTCTGCATCAGCTGCGTCGAACTCAGCGACCGGTTCGGCTGCTTCGTCAGCATCTTCTGCTTCGGGTTGGACACTCGCCAGCCAGTCCGGCATTTCAGCGGGTTCGGCTGCGGGTTCTTCCGATTCTTCGTCGGATTCAAGCCAGTCGAATGTGTCGACATCCTCAGCATTAAACTCAGCGACTGGCTGGGATTCTTCATCGCTGGCCCAACCAAGCGTATCCTGCGCGTCAAATTCGGTAACGGTTTCTTCATCGTCTTCCGTTACAGCCTCAATGTCCTCGAGCCAGTCCGGCGCTTCGGTCAGGCTGGCCTCGGCGTTGCTTTCCAGCCACTCAAAATTCTCTTCTTCGGCCTCATCTGTTTCTTCAACTTCATCTGCCAGATTGGTGGCTTGTTCCGGTTCGGCAGCCGCCAGCCAATCCGGGATTTCGGCAGGGATAGCGTCCTCATCCTCGTCGTCGGACCACGCCGCTGCTTCATCACTGACTTCAGCCTCGTCGCCGGTTTCTTCCTCGTCGTCGGTTTCGGATAACCAGTTGAATTCACTGGTGACGGCGCGGCTTTCTTCCGGGTCTTCAACCAGCCAGTCCAGTTCCGCGCCCGTCTCAGCAGCAATTTCATCAGACTCGTCTTCGGATAATTCCGTCATCCAGTCAAGCGCGTTTGCATCCGCTTCAGGCTCGTCTGCCGGTTCTGATTCCTGATCGAGCCACTCAGGATTATTCGGATCGAAGTCGTCAGATTGTGGTTCGAATTTATCGTTTTCGGACATGTCACTCTGCCAATCTGTATCCTGAAATTCGCTTGCAGGTGCTTCTTCTTCGCGGTTATCGCTGCCGGGTAAAATGTCGGTGGACACGACCCCCCGTTGATTTTCGGGGAAGAAATCCACCGTCTCTTCGGGGTCATCCGCCATGGTGACTGCTGGTGTATCCGCTGCCTGGGTTGGGCCCTCACTCAGGTCCTCTATATCCAGAATTTCATCCAGGACGGATTCGTCGTGCAGCCATTCCATACTATCATCACTGGTTGATGGCGCGATGTCGAGGTCCGTCGGTAGGGTTTGCTCATCTTCGGTGTCCAGCAGGTCGGCTTCGGTCAGCCAGTCCAGCGAATCATCCCCTTCATCTTCGGCGGACGGGGTGACTGGGTGCGGTTGATTGTCTGCCACAACGGGGAGTGCTGGTTCATCCGCATCACTGACACGCGCCGGCATGTCTTCGTCCATGTCTTCAAAAAAGTTGATTGCGCTTTCGTCCTGCTGCGTAAGTTCGACGCCGCTGCCTTCCATCCACGCCAGTGGATTAATGGACGAGGGGTCCTGAAAAATCATCTCTTCGTCATCAATAAGAAAGCCGGATGGTTCGCGCTCACTTTCGTCCAGCAGTTCGATGCCACTGCCGTGCATCCATGCCAGCGGATCAACTTCCTTTGGTTCGTCGCTTTCGACATTTTCGAAGAAGTCGGGCGCTTCCGCGTCAGCAGGCTGATTTAGCCAGTCTAGCGCGTCGTCGGATTCTTCGAAGGATTCGGTAACTGGCTTTTCCTCGGGTTCTGTGCCATCGTCTTCGAGGTCCGTTTCGTCAAAGGACGCCGGGAGCTGTGTTTCTTCAGTCTGGGGCGCGGCTTCCATCAGCCAGTCCGGGAGTTCCTCACTCGCCGGCAGGTCGTCGTCTTCCTCAAGGTCGGTTTCTGCCTGATTACCGCCGAGCGCAGCCAGCAAGCCGGTGTAGCCGGTGCCACCGCTGCCAGGGACCGGCGCTGCTTCGTCCATGCCGGTCTCATCAAGGTCGGTGAGTATGTCGTCTGGCAGTTCGTCTTCATAATCATCATCGACGGTTTCAAATTCCGCAGCCGTAAGGTCATCTTCGATAGCGACGTGATCGGTTGTCTCGACCTGGTCGATTTCGCTCAGCCAGTCGGGGTTTTCACCGGTCATCTGGGTTTCGGCAATCCGCCTGTAATCCAGCTCGGTCACCATAAACGCGTCGTTGGGCGGTGTGGTGTTCTCTGCCAGTTGCAAGGCCAGGTAGGGGTCGATTTCCTGAATCTGGTTGAGGTAACGCTGGGCGTCGGATGGTCGCCCTTCCGCCAGCCAGAGCAATGTCAGGATGCGGTTGGCTTCGAGGCAATAGGGCAGGGTATTCAGCACATCCAGCGCCGTTTCCGCCGCCTCGACCTGCATATCCGCTGTCCACAGGGTTTCGGCCAGCATCAGGCGCAGATCAATGCGTTTGGGCGATTTTTCGAGCGTGGTTTGAAGGGTGTCGACAGCCTGTGCATACAACCCGTTGCGGATATACTGCCGGGCGACCGCGCCAGTGGTCAGTTGGATTTGCGGGTCTTCAATTTTGCGATAACGTTGGTATAAACGGCGCAGTTTTTCGATCAACCGGGCGTCATTGGGGGCACCTTCCAGCGCGCGCTCCAGATGCCAGATCGCTTCGTTGCTGCTGCCGCGCCGGTCGTGGACGTCGCTGAGGGCCGAATGTGCCACCACATCGTCCGGAAAAGCGGCCAGTACCCGCCGCAGAACGGGCTCGGCTTCGTTATATGTAGACCCATGAACCAGTGCCTGTCCGAGATAGCGATTGGCCGCCGCATTTTTGGGATATTGTTTCAAAATCTGGCGACAATGGAGAATGACTTCGTCGGATTTCCCTGAGCGCAGCAGGGCGTCGACTTTATCCAGATATTCTCTCAGGCTAATATCAGCCATACATTCCCTTTACATTCGCTGGCGACGTGGTCGAGGGTCCATAAATGGATTGATTTATTATAACATACCGAGAATAAAAACTGGTTTGAGATCTTAATACAGGCTCACCCTTCATTCTGTAATATATACTATCTCACAATTATGCTCAAGTTGGCAAAGAGATTCCCGCATGGCGTGGCGTACCATTCTTTTAACCCTTAGTATGAATATCATTACCTTGCCATTACTGGCGCAATCGCCGCCTACACTGGCGGATTTTTGGGCAGGCACCGCCGAGTGGGTGGTCGATGTCGAGGACGTTGGATTGCCCGTTGGCGAGAGCGATACGGTCTATCGGGGCGATGGCGTGTTCTGGTCGTATCTGCACGCGAGCGATCAGTCTGCCGGGGTGATCGATCAGTGTGGCGAACCCGTGTCCTTTCCGGGTTGCCTCACCCGTTGGGAAAGCCAGGATGGGGGCCAGTCGTTCGCGCTGACGACGCCGGTCTGTACCATGCCATGCGAGTCGTGCCCGTGTACTGATGAACAGGACCACATCACGGCCCAGCAGTATCCCCGTGTCTTTTTCGCAGCGGATGAGGCTTATCTGGCGTATGAGTGGCATGCGCAGACAATCCTGCGCCGGTCCGATGATGGCCTTAACTGGTCGGACTGGGTGTTTCTGCGTACGCCAGGCGGCACCTGGCCCAGCTCATATGCACCCTGTACGGCTGTGGAGCGCATCGGCCCGCACCCCAATATTCGTGGTGAGGTGCATGATTGTCTGGTTGGTGCGCCGCCGGGGTTGTACGTTGAGGGGGATACGCTCTACGTGTTTATGGGGGCTGGTTCTGCACCGGGGCACATGCGTTGCTACAAAGGCAATCGCCATGACGACCTGAGCCAGCTACGCTTATGCGATCATGATCCGCTGTTTGCCGGTGCGGCGGAATATGGGCCGCTGGATGTTACGGAAGGACCGGCGGTTAACCCGTACTTTGATTTCCGCTATATCAGTTCGGCTGATGTGCTGCGGGTTGGCGATCATTATTATATGGCCTACGAAGGGGTGCGTGGGCCGGACGTACTGGAACGCGGTATGGATACGCAGTTTGGGTTAGGGTTCGCGCGATCCACCGGCCCGGAGATCGATGGCCCCTGGGAGAAGTACCCCGGCAACCCGGTATTGATGCCGGTTACGTTTAACTTTGGGATAGGCCACGCCGACTTGCTCGTCGTTGACGGAGTGACCTATATGTACACTGCGACGTCGCAGGATCAACGGGGACGGTACGTCCTGCGCTGGATCGACGAATGAGCTTGCGATTTGTAATCCAATTGTGGCACACTGTATGCAAAGTTTTTGGAGAGCAGGCCGAATGTCCGACCAGATTCAGACACGCATGACCGCCTCAGAATTTCTTGAATTGCCAGAAACAAATACACCTGTTGAACTGATTGATGGGGAGCTGGTTGTGAGTCCTGCGCCGTTGTTGATTCATCAGGAAATTCTGTTTCGGCTGGCCCTGCTTCTTAACACGCTGGCACCCCAGGGGAAACTATATCTTGCCCCTGTTGATGTTCATCTGAATGATGAAAATGTGGTCCAGCCTGATCTTGTATGGTTGGCGACAGATAGTCAGTGCGGCGCGGTGGATGGCAAGTATTTGCATGGCGCTCCTGAATTAGTCGTTGAAGTGATTTCGCCCGGCTCTGAAAGACAAGACCGGGGGAAGAAATTTGAACTGTACGAAAAATTCGGGGTGCACGAATACTGGCTCATTGACCCGGTCGCATTGTATGCCGAAGTCCAGACACGAAGCGATCATCGCTTTGTGCGGCAGGGCGTATTTGGGCCGGATGAAACGTTTGTCTCCGCAGTCATCGGTCATCAACGCATCGAACTCAACGCCATTCTGCCGCATTAAGCCTACGGTTGCTCGGGTTGCGGCAGGCTGTTCAGGCGGCGGCGCGCATCGGGCAGGAACGGGTAGGGATATATTTCACTCCACGACACAACCCACTCATATTCCCGCCGCGCCGGTTCGACCTGATCCAGTGCTTCGAGAATTTGCCCGCGCAAGAAATGACGACTGCCGGTTTCAGTGCTGTTGAGGGCGGTTTCGATGCTGTTGAGGGCATCATCATATTCGCCAAGCAGATATTGTGCCCGTGCCTGATATTCCCTCGCGACCGGTTGTAAACCGCCGGGTACGGCATTACCAGCACGGTTAAGCAGGCCGAGCGCCTCGGTGAGGGTGTCGGTATCGCTTTCGCTGGCGCGGTCAATCAGCACCCTGGCATTGAGCAGGTCCATCTCCGCAGCAGACATCACGCCAGAATCGCGCAGGGCGGCAATATCGCTCAGGACGGTGGTATAGCTGCCCGCGAGGTAAGCAGCCTGCATACGGTCGGCGCGGATGTCATCGTTTGACTGGATTCGGACCGCCTCGGTAAAGTCCTGCTGCGCCTGATCGTAACGCCGCTGCTCCATGTAAATATTCGCACGGGACACCAGCGCATCGAATGTTACCGGTGTCTGCTCCTCAGCTGCCAGCGCCTGATTATAGGCGGCCAGCGCAAGGTCCGTGTTGCCTTCCGCGACGCGCGCATCACCCAGCAGCTTGTAACCTTCGGCGCTGCCGGGGTAGAAGAACAGGTAATTCTGCGCATAAATGACCGCCAGCCCCGGATCGCCTTTTGCCAGCGCGGTCCTGATCTGGAGCAGGTAGGCTTCTTCAATGGTTGGGTCGATATACAGGGCGGTGTAGGCTTCCTGAGCGGCCTGGTCCAGCTCATCGCGCTCGAAATAAATGCTGCCGCGCTCGACAATCAGGTTGGCGTCAGCTTGCAGTTCGGGAATATCAAGGGCTTCGTTCAAAACATCCAGGGCGTCATCCCACTGGTTTTCGAGTTGATAACGCTCGGCCAAAGCCAGATGCGCCTGCACCAGCAGTGGGTCATTGGCAACGGCGGCCTGGGCGCGAAGCTCGGTTGCATCGAGCATATCGAAGGCGAGGCTGTTATCGCCGTTGTCAAAGGCACGCTCGGCCATGGCCAGATGCACCTGTGCAAAGCCGGTGTCGAGCAAGGGTTTGAAGTCCTGATCGCGGGCTTCGCTCAAGCGGCCCTCAGCCTCCTGCAATCGCTCCAGCGCGTTATCCAGGTCACCGGCCCGCAGCAGCGCCAGTGCTTCATAATAATATGGCGCGGCGTCGAAGCTGAGTTCAGTCGCTTCGCGTTCGCGTACCAGCGTGGGCAGCGCAATGGCGTAATCACCCCGGTTGATCAGCGCCAGCGCATCAACCAGCCGCCGGTTGGCGATGGGTGGGTAGACCCGCGTTGGCTCAGGCGGGGAGTCGATGCGGCCTTCCTGAATGTCAGGGTTAATGGTTGGGCTGGGTGTCAGGGTCAGCTCCGGCGTGGGTGATGGGGTTGGAGTAAAGCCGGGCGTACTGGTCGGCGTAAGCGTTGGCGTAAAGGTCGGCGTCCAGGTGGGCGCGAAGACGATACCGCGCAGGCTGGGGGTGTTCCAGACGACCAGCCCGCCGATGAGCAAGGCAGCGACAATGATGCCGATGGTGCCGCCCCAGACATAAAGCCGGAGGTACAGCGAGTCACGTTCACCGGCGCGCCCGCGGGTTTTGCGCACCCACTCGATGCCTTCGAGCCGGTCCTGTTCAAGCTGGTACTGGCGAAGAATTTCATCCACACGCTGCTGGGCATTTGCCAGACGCTGCGGGTCGGCAACCGGGACACCGGCCTGCGATGTAGGCGGTGCGGGTATTTCTGCCGGGGTTGGCTCAGATTGGGTTTCTGTCCTGACCGGTGCTGCCGGCGCGCCTGGCTGCTGGCCGAAAAGTTGCTGAGGGGTGATGCCCATCGCGCTGAGCGCATTGAGTGCGGTTTCGTTTTGCGGGTTAATTTCCAGCAGTTTCTGAAAACAAAACAACCGTTCGCGCCGGTCGCGGGCGATGCTTGCCAGCCAGATCCAGGCGGCTTCGTTATCCGGCTCGAGCCGAATAGCTTGTTGCAGCAGGGTCCGTGCTTCATCATTCTGCCCAGCTTTGGCCGCGGCAATACCCTGACGCCTGAGATTCCGTGCCTGTTCGCTTCCCACGGCCTTCCCCCTCTGGTTGGTCCTCGCATTCAAATTGTATATCAAAGGTGACACAGAGAAAAATAAAAAGCCGGCGACGCGCGGCCACCGGCTTTTCGTAATCAGATGTGCCAGTTACGGCATCGGGGCGACTTCCGCATTGACGTAGGTGATGCGGCCTTCTGTTTCTGGGGCGACGGGGCTGTTGGCCTCGACGTAGTCCAGAGTCACTTCAAAGTCCAGGTCACCAAAATCATACGGGTTGATAGCGTTATCGTTGAGGATGCTGAAGCCATCACCACCGGTGCGGATGAAGTTCAGGGTTGCGACGCTGTAAGTCGCTTCCGGATCGATCGGCTCGTATTCACCAGCATCGTTCAGCACTTCGGCGCTGACAATGCGGCTGCCGGGTTCCAGCGTGGGGTCAATGGTGTAGCGAATACCGGAAACCTGGAGGAAGCGGCCTGCTGCGCCATCGCGGCTGACCTGACCCTGGTCGTTCAGTTGAATCTGCGACACACCATTTTCCAGGGCTGCGATCACATCGGCACCGCTGAGTTCAAAGGTACTGAGCAGGTTCTGGAACGGCTGCACCGTGAGGACTTCACCCAGGGTGATTTCACCTTCGTCGATGCTGGCACGAATACCGCCACCATTCATGAAGGCGATCTGTGCGCCGGTATCGGCACGCATGGCATCGGCGATCAGGTTACCCAGGTTACATTCTTCGACACGGCAGACGCCGCGGTCACCTTGCAGGAAGGCACCTGCTTCGCCGACGGGCAGCGCTTGCAGTTCGGCAATCGGTTCCGCCAGTCCGGCGACGATGTCGGAAACATCCGGGTCGGGTGTAATGTAGCGGGACAGCAGGATGGCGTCGCCTTCCCAGCTGGTCAGCAGGCCGGCGGCGTCGAATTCAACGTCGAGGCGGCCCAGGTATTGGGTGCGTGTACTGGCCTGAACGACCAGAACCGGTTCACCGCTGGCGCTTTCCAGAACGGTGGGGTATTCACCAACCGCACCGGCATAGGTGTTGCTGAGGAAGGTGTTGGTGTGGCCGCCGACGACCACGTCGACACCGCTGACGTTCTGGGCGACCATGTTGTCCGCTTCGTAGCCGATATGGGTCAGCAGGATGATCTTGTTGACGCCCTGTTCGGTCAGTTCATCGACCATGCTCTGGGTGACGCCGACGAGGTCATTGTTAAAGACCAGTTCCGGGCCGGGCGAGGACAGAATTTCGGATTCCGGCGTGACCAGACCGATGACGCCGACCTGTTCGCCGCCCACTTCAAGGACGACGTAAGGGCTTACCTTGTCGGCCAGAACGGGCGATTCGCTGAAGTCCACGTTCGCGGTGACTACCGGGAATTCCAGCGCGTCGATGAACGCGGCCAGCACTTCGTCACCGTTGTCGAATTCATGATTACCCAATGTCATGGCGTCGTAACCAATGGCATTCATAATCTGGGCGCTGTCCTGCCCCTGCCACTGAATGTGGAACAGCGTCCCGGTGAAGCGGTCGCCGCCGTCGAGCAGGACGGAATTGCCGCCTTCATCGCGGATCTGCTGCACGACGGTTGCCTGCCGCGCAGCCCCACCACCACCATCGAACACCGCTTCATGCTCGGCATGGACGTCATTGGTGTGCATGATGGTCAGGGCGAATGGCTCTTCGTCCTGGGCGGCGACTGGCAGCACCAGCGCGATGAGCAGCAGGGCACTCATCAAAAAACCTAACTTACGTAACATTCTTGCCTCCTACATGGATTTTTGTGACCAGCACGATCTTGGCGCAAATACCTTATGACACGTGCCTTTAGAGTTTAATTCATTGTTAAGAATTAACCAAAGAATTTTAAGGTGAATTTACATCCAAATTTGGGGGCAGAAGGCTATACAAATGTTACACAGGTGGCCAGGGGTAGTTCGGGCCGCGACCAGGCTGGGGGTAGCGTCCGGTTTGCAGGATCTGGCGGACACGGCGTTGGAACGCGGTAATTTCAGGGGGTGAAAGCAGCGTGTCGAGCTGGGACCGGTAGCCGCTTTTGGGGTTATCAAGCTCGCCGCACAGTATTTCGATCGACTGGGTCAGCTCCGGCGGGATAGGCTGCCCGGCAAAATCCCAGATGACTGTGCGCAGTTTATGGTCACTGTTGAAAGCGATCCCATGATCAATGCCCCACAGGTGACCACTGCCATCAATCAGGCAGTGACCCCCCTTGCGGTCGGCATTGTTGATGAGATGATCGAAGATCGACAGGCGTTGAAGCTGGGGGCGAATTTCTTCGGTAAAGGCGAAGTAATTCACCTCCGGGTCATGGTCGATGTAGAGCTGCACCGACCCCAGGCCGTGTGGCCCTTCACGCAGGACGGTTGGCGGGACGATATCCCACCCAAGCTGGCGCGATGTCTCGAAGGCGGCGACTTCGCGGTAACACAGCGTGCCATCGGGGAAGTCCCACAGCGGGCGTTCGCCTTTCTGGGGCTTATAGACCGCCATGACCTGCACATCGTCATGGAGTACAGACAGCAGAAACGTGTAGTTCGAACTCCAGCGCATGACACCATATTCACTCTCGAATGTGCCGCGCTGCAAGATCTCGACCAATCGCTCTGTGGTCAATTCGCCACCAGACTGCTGCGTATCGTCATCGTGTGCGTTCATCAGGTCCAGTAATACACTACTCGTCCGTTTTGTCGAGGGTCAGCCCTGCCGGATTGTACCGTCGAAATCGCCTGAAGGCTGAGCGCGCGCATCTGGCTCCGGTCGCACCACATACGCACAATCCCCGGTTCGGGCTCATCCGGCTCTGTGTCGGTTTCGCTGGGAACCAGCTCCTGCGCGACCAGTACGATCATATTATTGTCTTCATCGTAGCCGAGGCCCATTTGCGACACGCGAAAAATTGGCTCAATCGGCTCTCGCAGTTCCATATCGACAGTATCCATATCCACTTCGGTCGGCTTGCCATCCGGGTTTGGATAACGCTCGTCCAGGTCGTCGATCAACTCTTTGACCGCTTCGCTGAGTGCCCAGGCCTGCTCTTTTTCGATGACCAGCGAAACAATCTGATTGCCTTTGCCAGCCTGCAGGTGGAACATGCGCCTGCCCTTGGGGCCGATTGTGCCGACAGTAATAAAGTCTACCGGCTTGAGTTCGATTTCTGTATTCGGCATGGCGTCAGCACCTTTCAAACATGTTCATTTTATTCAGGTTCTTGCTCCTGATTCTGTTTTCGCTCCCGTTCCAACTGCTGGATGTGAGCGACATCGTTCATACTGCCCACGTAAGGACGCCCAAATCCCAGATATACACTGCTGATCGACGCGGGCGAGACCACAATGCGCTGGAAGTTATCCAGATGCATGCCGAGGAAATGCGCCAGTGCCATCTTGATCAGGTCCGCATGAAAGACGATTGCGACGGTTTCACCGGGATGGCGGGCGGCCAGTTCTTCGATTGCGTCGACGACGCGCACCTGCACGCCGCGCATGGTTTCGCCATTTGGGAAATAGGCCCGCGACGGATATTCCTGGACCACAGACCACATTTTGCGCTGGGCCAGTTCGCCAATGACCTGCCCCTCCCAATCCCCATACCGCACTTCCCCGACATCCGGGTGATGCTGAATGGTGAGGTTCGGGTGATGCTGGCGGATCGCTTCAGCCGTTTCCATGGTGCGTTCCAGTGGGCTGGCATAAAGCTGGTTGATAGGGGCATCGGCCAGACGTGCGCCAAGCACTTCGGCCTGGGCCTTGCCTTCATCGCTGAGATGAACACCGGGTGTCCATCCGGCGAGCTTGTGGGTCTTTACAAAATCGTTGACTGCGTGGCGGATCAGCAGGAATTGTGTCATGAGCATTGATTTTTGCTAGAATGCAGTTGAATTGGATGATAGCATATCCTGTTCAGAATCGCATGAGAGAAATAAGTGTCATTCATGGGGACGCGAGTCTGGACACTTGTTTGAAACGAGGTGAGGAGCCAGCATGACCGTTCTTGTTACCGGCGGGGCGGGGTTTATTGGTAGTCGGGTTGCCCAACGGTTGTTGCATTCTGGTCAGTCGGTCGTGATCATCGACAACTTTAACGACTATTATGATCCGGCGCTGAAGCGGGCCAATATTGCCCTGCTCGAAGGTGGTGCTCAGGTTATCGAGGGCGATATCCGGGATTCCGAACTGGTGGCACGTGTCTTTGCCGAACATCGTATTACTCGCGTGGCGCATATGGCAGCAATGGCCGGGGTGCGGTATTCGGCAGAGCAGGGCCGATTGTACGCCGAGGTGAACACCACCGCCAGCGTGGGCCTGATGGACGAGGCGCGCAAACATGATGTCGAGGTGTTTGTGCAGGCGTCGACTTCATCCGTGTATGGCAATACCGATAAAATTCCGTTTGTCGAAACCGATACGCCGGACTGGCCGCTGGCGCCATACCCCGCCAGTAAACGGGCGACGGAGTTATTCGCCCACAGTTATTATCATCTGTACGGGCTGAACGTAACGGTGCTGCGTTTCTTTAATGTGTATGGGCCGCAGGGCCGCCCGGATATGATGCCGATCAAGGTGATCGATTCCATTGTGCAGCAGCAGCCCATCCGCGTGTATGATGGCGGCCAGCTCAAACGCGACTGGACCTATATTGACGATACGGTGGAGGGGGTGCTGGCGGCGCTGGAACGCCCGATGGGGTATCAGATCATCAACCTGGGTTTCGGCGCGCCGGTCGCTCTGACGGAATTTATCGAAATTTATGAGGAACTAATTGGCAAACCCGCCATTCAGACGTTTGTCCCCGCGCCGCTGACCGAACCGCAGATCACCTACTGCGATAACACCCGCGCCCGCGAACTGCTGGATTTCGAGCCAAAAACCGGGCTGGCGGATGGTCTGGCGCACACCTGGGCATGGTATCAGGCGCATCATGGCATCACCTGATCGGCTGGCAGATGACTCCAGTACGCCCCGTCCGATACGCAGACATCTGGTATAATGATCGCATTCTGTCTGGGTTAAGGTTCTGGGATGAAAATAGGGATTATATCCGACATTCATGGAGACTTGACAGCGCTAAATACAGCCCTGGATCGTCTGGATAACGATCATCATGTAGATCACATTCTGTGTGCGGGCGATCTGGTCGGGAGGGGACCACAACCCGACGAGGTGGTTTCCTTGATTCGCCAGCGTGAGATTGTTACGGTGCGCGGCAATCATGATGAATGGTTCTACAACATCTCTGACGACAATATGGCATTTCTGAAGGCGCTGCCGCTGGATTGGCAGAGCGAGTTCGAGGGGATACACGTCTTCATGTGTCACGGCAAACCGGGTAACAATATCTGGGGTTTGTATCGTGATCATCTCTCGAACACGCTGTTGAACATGATGCTGGATTCGCTCAACGTGGACGTGATGATTACCGGGCATACGCATATGCCGATGTACGTTCAGGTCGAGCGAGGCTGTCTGATTAACCCGGGATCGCTGTATCAATTCAAGAACACGCGATCATCGTCGCACACCTATGGGGTGCTGCATCTGCCGGAGGTTCAGTTCGAGTTGTTCGACCTGGCCATGTCGCCGGATCAGGTTGTACCGTACGAAACGTGAGAACCTTTACGCAAAGTTCTAAAGAGACGTGTTACATTGAGGATGGTGGGTATTGTGATGTACCTGCCACCTCGCGTGATGCGCCGTCTTTCGGGGCGGCGCATTCTTTCATAATGACACCTTCGCAATCTGACAAAACCGCTGTCTGCTGTCCGTAAGGCCTGGAGCACGTGATGACTGATTCCCCGCCGGAAATACCCGCCGAACATTACACCGAGGAATACTTCAAAAAGTGGAATTATGCCGACCGGGGGCTGGGTAAATTCAGCATGTACTGGTTCGCCCGGCGCTATTATGCGGCACTGGTGCGGCGCTATGCCCCACCCGGCGGCGGTAAATTGCTGGAAATGGGTTGTGGGCTGGGGCATCTGCTGGGCCTGCTGCAAGACGATTTCCAGTGCGTCGGCATCGACCTGATGGACTACAGCATCGAGCAGACGCGCCTCAACGCGCCCAAGGCCGAAGCCTACGTCCTGAGCGCCGATGACCTGAGCCGGTTTGGTGACGGTGAATTCAGCGTGGTGGTAGCGCTGCATCTGGTGGAGCATCTGCCCGACCCGCAGCACACCATCCAGCAGGTGAACCGCATCCTCAAACCCGGCGGCCTGTGGTTGTTCGCCACGCCGCACCCGGATTACAGCCTGCGCCGCTTCAAGAACCGCGACAACGACGCCATCGGCAAGGACAAAACACACATCAACGTGCATCCGCCGCACATATGGCGGCAGTGGTGCGAGGCCAACGGCTTCACCATGCTCAAGCACTTTGGCGATGGTCTATGGGACGTGCCCTATCTGCCCGTGCTTCCGAAGGTGGTGCAGTTCGGCATGTTTGGCCTGCCCGCGCTGGCACAGGTCGTCACCCGCACCACGCTGACACCGCTGACTCTCGGCGTGAATCAGATCGGCATTGCGCGGAAGGTGAGCCACGCAAATACTCAATAAACTTATTGGGGGAGATAGTGCGATGTACGATGTGATCATTGTGGGTGGAGGCATTGCCGGGACATCGGTGGCGTATCATCTGGCGCAGGCGGGTGTCAAAACGCTGCTGATTGACCGGCATGACACCGGGCGGGCGACGGATGCCGGGGCCGGGATTCTGTCGTTCGATACGCTGGGACTCGGCGGTGGGCGCGTGTGGTTCGACTTCGCCATGCAGTGTCGCACCTGCTACGACGAGCTGATCGCACACCTGCGTGATAACCATGACGGCGATACCGGGTATGCGGTCGTCGGTGAACTGATCGTGGCCGTCGATGAGGATGAGATCGCAGCGTTTGAAACCGAACGGCGCATGATCGACGCCCAGCAGCAGAAGTATGGTCAGCCGGCGGCGGATGCGGTGCAGGCGGTGACGCGGGCCGAAGCACGCGAATTATTTCCGCCGTTGGGGCCGGTGCAGCGGGCGCTGCTGCTGCGCAATGCGGCGCGGGTCGATGGCCGTCTGCTGACGGATGCCATGCGTCAGGTAGCTGAAAAACAGGGGCTGACCGTCCGGCAGGGCAGCGTCGAGGCGCTGGTCATGGAAAAGGATGCCGTTACGGGCGTGGTGGTTGATGGCGAAACAATTCACGCGGACAAAGTGATCATCACGGGCGGCGCATGGTCACAGGCATTTGGCGACCAGCTGAACCTGCGTATCCCGGTTTATCCGCTGCGCGGGCAAATTATCCACCTCAGCCTGCCGGGCACAGACACCAGCCAGTGGCCGATGCTGCACGCCTTTCACGGGCATTATGCCGTCAGCTGGCACGACAGCCGCGTCGCGGTGGGTGCGACCCGTGAAGCAGCCGGGTTTCACGCGCATATGACGGCTGCCGGGGTACGCGAAGTGCTCAACGAAGCGGTGCGGGTGGCGCCGGGGCTGGCGGAGGCCGAGATTAAGGAGATTCGGGTGGGTCTGCGCCCGGCCTGCGAGGATGGCCTGCCGGTGATCGGGCCGGTTCCGACTGTTGAGAATGTGTATCTGGCGACTGGCTTTGCGGCGATTGGCTTGCAGCTTGGCCCTTACAGCGGCAAAGTGGCGGCGGACTGGGCACGTGGGGTCGACCCGGCGGTGAATATCGACCTGTTTGCGCCCCGGCGGTTTGTGTGAGTTGGTTTAAGAGTTGATGAACAGGCCGGCTTTTCGTGAGTCCTGTTAAGACCAATTCTTCATAACCCCTTTACAATAGAAGATGACAGGCCCGCCTTGTGCGCGCAGCCTGTTTCTTTTTGTCCACTATCCACGAGCAGAATACGCTTCCATGATTTTCACGAGTAAACTACCGACGGTGAACTTTGTTAAACGTTCCCCGATCTTCTATGGCTGGATTGTCTGGGCGGTCGCCGCAGTCGGCACCGCAGCCACATCCCCCGGCCAGAGCTATACCGTCTCGCTGTTTTTTGACTTCTTCATTGAGGACTTTGGCCTGGACCGCACGATGGCTTCGGGCCTGTATGGGCTGGGCACCTTCCTCGCTTCGCTCAGCCTGACCTGGGTTGGACGCCAGATCGACCGGTTCGGCAACCGCCGGGTCAGCCTGATTATCGGCGCGCTGTTTGTGCTGGCGCTGATCGGCTTTTCGTTTGTGTCCGGACCGATTGGCCTGCTGGTTGGCTTCATGGCGATTCGCGGGCTGGGGCAGGGGTCGTTGGGGCTGGTCAACAGCACGGTGGTCGCGCAGTGGTTCCAGCAGCGCCGGGGCCGTATCATGAGCCTGACGATGGTCGTGATGGCGTTGTTTCAGGCGGCTTATATTCCCTGGTTGCAGCAGCTGCTGGCAAGCCATGACTGGCGGCAGGTATGGGTCATCCTGGCGGTGGGCGTCGCCGTGACGTTTCTGCCCCTGTGCTGGCTGCTGACCCAGAATCGCCCGGAGGATTTCGGCCTGCAACCGGATGGTCAGGCCGTGCTGCCGGTGCAAAAAGACGTGCCAGTTGTGGATGAAGCGGAGGACAACTGGACTCTGCGCGAGGCGATGAGTACAGCGGTCTTCTGGATATTTCTCATTGGTCGCCTGCTGATGCCCGCCTGGGGCACCGGTCTGGTGTTGCATCAGTTGTCACTATTCGCGATGCACGGCCATGATGCCAGCGTGGTTGCCGAAACCTACAGTATTTACGCTCTGCTCACAGCGGGTGCCGCGCTCCTGTTTGGCTATCTGGTCGATTTGCTGCGGCCGGGCCTGATTATCGTGCTCCAGATGGGAAGCATGACGGTTGCCATGCTGATGGCGATGGTCATGACAGAAGGCTGGATGCTGCTGGCCTATGCGTTTGCGTTTGCGCTGGCGATGGGCAGCGGTGCGGTGTTCGAGGGGGCTGTCTGGGCCAATCTGTTCGGGCGCAAGTATCTGGGCGAAATTCGCGGTTTTACCATGACCGCTTTGGTCGCTGGTTCTGCTGTGGGGCCGATTCTGTTTGGCCTCAGCTATGACCTGCTTGGCGGTTACAACCCGATTTTGTGGGTGGGTATCGTATGGGCGGCTGTGGCTGGTGTGGCGGCGTTGATCGCCCCTAAACCGGAACGACGCAAAAAGAACGTTCAACCAGCGCCGGCGGCTGCCGGGGACTAGATCACGGCGCGCCAGATCAGGAAGATGGCCATCCCCAGCACGATGGTCAGCAGCAGATTTTTGGTGCGCCACGCAATAACTGTCGCGGCGATTCCGCCGATCAGAAAGGCGTTGTCGAGGCTGAGGGCCACTTCGCCATCGGGCATAATCATCAGCGGGACGATGATCGCCGTCAGCACCGCGACGGGTACATAGCGCAGCGCCCGGATCAGGGCATCCGGCAGCGGTATGCGCCCGAAGATCGCCATCGTTGGGTAGCGGATTGCGACGGTCACCAGTGCCATGCCAGCCACCAGCAGCAGTTCGTTCATTTGACCTCCTGGTTCAGCGCGGAAACGGTGGGGGTGCGCCGGTTCTGGTAGGTTTCTGCCAGAATGCCAGCGGCAATTCCCAGCACTGCGGCGACCATCAACCCCATTTTGTTCGGCATGTCATAGGTGAGCACACCGGTCGCCCCGGCGACGATGGCGCAAACCAGCATTGGGCGATTGATGATGATGGGGACGACTATGCCGACAAACGTTACCACCATCGCAAAATCAAGTCGCAGGTCATTCAGGCCCTGAAGCTGCTGTCCGGCGAGAATGCCGACGACCGAAAAGATATTCCAGTTGACGTACATGAAAACGGCTGAACCGAGGTAATACCAGTGCTTGTACGGCGATTCGTCGTCGCGCTGATAATGGCGAATGACGACCGCGTAGGTTTCATCTGTGAGCCAGAAGGCCAGTGGGGCCAGCCATGTCTGCGGCAGGTGTTTGACGTAGGGGGCCAATGATGCGCTGTAGAGGGCATGGCGCAGGTTGACGACGAATGTGGTCAGCACGATGATCGCCAGACTCGCGTTCTGGCTGACCAACCCAACGCCGATAAACTGGGCGGACCCGGCAAAGACAAACAGCGACAGGCCCATCGCAGCAGCAGGGCTTAACCCGGCGTCGATTGCCAGCGCGCCAAAGATGATCGCGAATGGAATGGCACCCAGTACCAGCGGAAACGTATCCTTAAACCCGGCGATAAATTCACGACGACGCGTAAATTCCATAGGTCTCCTTTGGGGCAATCCGTTGAGGCTCGATGATTCCCACTGCAAGGCGCAATCAGAGTTCGTCGGCCAGCCAGCGCTTGACGATGGTTTGCGACGGCAGGAAGGCAACCTGCGGCACATTCTCTTTACCAAACCAGGCAACCGCATCGGCGTCATCATCCGCCTGCATGACTCCACCTGTAATGCTGGCCTGATAGACGATGACCAGATTGGCGATGCCGCCATCACTGTTTGTGTGGAAGACATCCAGCAGCTGGTCGATGCGAATCTGTAAGCCGGTTTCTTCCAGCACTTCACGTCGGGTGGCGGCTTTTGGGTCTTCGTCATAATCCATGAACCCGGCGGGCATGGCCCACAAACCACGCATTGGTTCATTACCGCGCCGAATCAGCAAGATGCGGTCATTCTGTAGAATACAGGCCGCTACAGCCACCTTCGGGTCGAAGTAAACCGTAAAATCGCAGCCGGGGCAGACCGGGCGCATGGCCCCGGTGCGCTGCCGGGTTACCAGCTTTTCACCACATACGGGGCAGTAATTGGCGATTCGACTCACAAGCAGTGTCTCCGGCGGGCAATGGTCGAACCAACAGCAATCACCGTCAGTAGCACACCCAGCACCAGCAGGCCAACGCCAAAGATCGAGATGCTTTCTGCGGGCACCGCTTCCGGCACTGGTGGCGCTTCTGTCACTGCCGTATCATCCATCGTATCCATGTCGCGGAACTGGTCTGCCTCGGCAATCGCTGAAGCGGCGGGCGGCTCGATCTGTAGGGCAATCTCAGTCGGTGCGGCACGCTGCATCAGATTGGCCTGTACCGTTGCGGGCAGGGCGGCATCGGTGATGATCGGTACGGCATCAAAAGCCAGTCCAGTTGCCTGGGCATTGAGATTGTCATCGACGGGAGTTGCCGTTGTTTCGGCGGCGAAGGTCGGTGTAGACATCTGGATGGCGGCGGTATCACTGGCTGCTCCTGTACCGCCTGGCGCATCCTCAGCTGGTTCTGCCGCGTCCTCCTGATACAGGAACAGCATGCCATCACCCTCCTCCTGCGCTTCATCTGCGGGTGGCTGGGCAAGCCCGCTGGCTGCCGCTTCGTCATCGACCTCAGCTTCCAGCGCCTCTACTTGTTCTGATGGTTCCTGTGTCGGTGGCTGTGTGGCGGGCATTGCAGGCATGGCGGCGCGGGTTGGCGCAGCAGTCGTTGTCGCGGTGGGCAATTCGGCTACCGCCGGGGCTTGCTGCTGGATCATAATCGGCTGTGCAGGCGAAGGCACCAGATTCCCCTGGGACAGAAAATAGGCGCCAAAGAAGAACAGCAGTGCGGCTGCGGCGGCACTGAGCGCGCTGAAGGTTGTCGTGAGCGCAAACGGAAGTGTCTTGCGCTCTGGCAGCATACTGCGGTCCAGCGTGAAATTGCGCGGCGCCTTGCGATCCGGCAGTTGCCGCAGCAGCGCGACGGTCTGGCGCAAACTATCCACTTCGCGCTGTAAATCCGGCTCATCGGCCAGGCGGCGCTGAAACGCATCGCGCTCCGCTGCATTCAGCGCGTTGTCGATGTATGCCGAAATCAATTCGTGGTCACGGTCGTTCATCGGTCTAACATTAATCCGCTGGTTGGCTGTCTGTATTATTGAGACGATAAATCGAGGGTAAAAGTTCCTGCACAGCCTGTAGACAGTCGCGCACACTCACACGCGCGCGGCTGAGCCGTGATTTGACTGTGCCGACCTTGATCCCCACGGTCGACGCCACCTCCTGATAACTGAGCCCTTCGATGTCACTGAGCACCAGAATGATGCGCTGTCCATCGGCCAGACTCTGAATACAGTCCTGAATGGCGGCATTCAGCTCACTTTGCTGGGCGCTCTGTTCGGGGGTAGGGGCGTCGTCTGGCAGTACAGGGCCATCGTCCATCTCTGCGCCCGGCAGATCTTCCAGTGAGGTCGCTGGCCGGCGCTTATAACGGCGCAGTTCGTCATAGCACGTGTTGGTAACAATGCGCAGCAGCCATGCCCGAAAACTACCGCCGCGATAGGTTTCGAGACGGCGGTACGCGGTGATAAAGGCATCCTGCGCCATATCGGCGGCGCTGGCTTCGTCGTTCATGATGCGATAGGCGACGGTATAAGCCCGATCCTGATAGCGCAGCACCAGCGTATTAAAGGCATCAAGGCTGCCGTGTTTGGCTTTGTTAATCAGATTCTGTTCGTCGTCTTGCGGATTCACTGTGCCTGCCATTGACATCTGCGCAAAGTGATTTTATCATTACGTTGAAATCGCGATATATTAGCGATAATAAAACAATCTATTAGCGCCGATGTGGCGGAATTGGCAGACGCCCGCGACTCAAAATCGCGTGCCCCTTGGGGCGTGTGGGTTCGACTCCCACCATCGGCATAAAAAAGTCAGGTCAGTTGATCTGACTTTTTCGATTCCTCAGGCTGCATAGTATACTGTCCATATGTGAAAGTCAATGTACGTGTATTGCCGTTTGACATGCGCGATTACGAAGAATACCGGTTGATTCTCGGTTTGTGGGAGCAGGGTGAAAGTAAGCTGGCTATATCGCGTGCAACTGGGATACCGCGGGCTACGGTGCGTGATTGCATTAACCGGTACCAGAGTGTGTCATGTCTGGAACAAAACCGGAGTCTGGCCTCCAGAAGCTCACCGGATTATCTGTTACAACGGCTTCAAAATGCAGAACATGTGCGGTTGCAGGCGGCATATGCCTATGTGTTAGGGATGTATCTGGGCGATGGCTACATCGTTCAGAACAAGCGCATTTATTACCTGCGTATTGCGCTGGACGAAAATTATCCAACGATTATTCAGCGGTGTGTCCAGGGTTTGCATGTTCTGCTGCCGCACAACAAGACCAATGTCTTAAAAATGCAGGCGGGAAAGTGGGTTGAAGTAATTTGTACCTATAAGTTCTGGCCCGAAGTTTTTCCTCAGCATGGACCCGGTTACAAGCATGAACGGTCAATCAAACTGGAACCCTGGCAGCAGCAAATCATTGATCAGCATCCGCTGGAACTCTTTCGCGGCCTGTATCATTCGGATGGTTCACGATTTAGTAATGTGGTAAATGGAAAAGATTACCCGCGCTACTCGTTTACCAACCGTTCTAACCATATTTGTCAATTATTCTGCGACACCTGCGACCGGTTGGGCATTCACTGGACCGTGAAGCATCGGAAATCCCTCAACGACCGGGCAACGGATATTTTCATCTCCCGCCGCAGGGATGTGGCTTATCTCGACCAGGTTGTTGGCCCCAAATGTTAGCGCCTCGACGATAGATTGTGTCATTAGCCATTTATGACAGCTCATGTATAATTGCCGGGAAGGTCATCGCCGATGATGACAGGCATGAACGGAAAAGGCAGGCAGTGTGCGGTTTATTATTTCCTTGCTGATTGGGCTGCTGGTCGGGGTGGGTCTGGGCCTGTACCTGGGCTGGATTCAGTTCCCGGTTGAATTTGTCAACAGCTCGATGACGGATGTGTCACCCCGGTTTAAAGAAGAATACACCGTCATGATCGCGACTGGCTATTCGGGCGATGGCGATCTGGTTGGTGCGGTGGAACGCCTGCGGCGGCTGGGCGTGGAGAATATCCCCGCATATGTCCAGGAAACGACGGAGCGCTACATCACCAACTCGCGTAATGTGGATGACATTCGTTATCTGGTGACGCTGGCCGAAGGGCTGGACCGTCTGACACCCATCATGGAGCCCTATCGTCAGGTCAGCGTGCCGGGGCAGGCCTCATGAGCAAACGATCACCGGCACCACCGCCGTCCTTGCCAGAAGAAATGCCACCGCCGCGCAGCCGCTACAACCGGCCCCGCCGTTTCTTTTCAATTTGGGGGCTGGTCATTGGGTTGATCCTGGGCATGGGTGGTGGTCTCGCCTACGCGTGGACCATCAGCCCGGTTGTGGAACTTTCGACTGAACCCTGGCAGCTCCGGGTGGAAGACCGCGCGCATTACATGGTCGCCATTACGCTGGCCTTTGCTGGTGACAGTGACCTGAACCGGGCCGTCGAACGCTTGCTGACGCTGCAAGGGCAGAATGCCAGTACCGATATTTTCCAGCAGGTTGCGGATACCGCCTGCCGGTTAGCCAGCACCGGTTACGTCGATAGCAACAGCGGGCTGGCCGCGATCCGCAGTATGATGCAGTTTTACCAGTTACAGGGACGGTCCGGGTGTGCTGATACGCTCATTCCGGCAAATGACATCGAATCGACCGCTGTGGTGGTGATTGATGCCTCAACGCCGACGTTACCGCCACCTGCCACCAAGACACCTACACCACCGAGCGCCGTTGAACCCAGCCCGACGGCACCGCGTGTCGTCGTGCCGACCAGCGTGCCCCAGCGCGATTTTGTACTGGCGAATGTCTCCACCTTTTGCGACGCGCAGATTTCCGGCGTGATTGAAGTGTTCGTTCAGGATTTTGGGGGAGTCGGCATTGCCGGGATGCCAGTGCGTGTGCGCTGGGACAGCGGCGACGATACGTTTTTCACTGGCCTGAAACCAGAACGCGGCCCGGCCTATGCCGATTTTGAGATGGAAGCAGGCAAGGGCTATATCATTGATATGCCCGGTCGGTCCGACCCATCATCGCAGCAGTTGGTCGCTGCTCCCTGTACGACTGATGCTGGTCGAGACGCCGTGACATCGTATCGGGTAGTATTCCTGCCAGCCAGCTAGGGGCGCGACGTAAGCAGTTGCAGCGCGGCAAGGCCATTTTCGGCAGGCTCCGACCATGCCAGATACAGATAGCGATCCTGGTCGGTTCGCAGCAGCGGTGACCCAACGAGTGCGCGCAGCGGTGCCATGCGTTGATAGCCCACGACCTCACCCTCTCGTAAATAGACGATCACCAGATCATTGGCGATGCCACCCGCCAGCGGCAGCGTCTCATACTGGCCGGGCATGGGCGCAGCCCAACGCAGCCAGTTTTCGCCCGTATCAACCGCACTGACGAAACCGGAGTTAAAGCCGGTCTGGATGGAGTCGGCTTTTGCTGCGCCAATGCCGATGCGGTACGGCTCTCCCCACTCGGAATGATCCAATGGGCGGGCGACCACCCATGATTCCAGCTCACCATCAACGCGGGTGATATTCCAGAACGCATAGAAGTGGGTTGCATCAAGTGCTGCGGTCAGGTCGTGCAGCCGGTCACCGGGTTGCAGGCCCAACCTGCTGACGGCGGCTTGTTGCCCCGTAAGCTGGTCCCCGGCCAGTTGCGCCTCATACAGCGTCCCATTCTCAGGATTCAGCCACAACAGGTACATGACACCATCATTGGCGCGAAACAGGGCGGGCCAGTCTGCGTTGGTGGTCAGGCGAACGGCTGTACCGGGAATGCCGCGAGAATCAATGGTTTGGGCGTATAGGGATGGTTCAGCAATGTGGCCGCCGCTCCATATTGTGAATACCTCGCCGCTGCCGCTGGGGATGGCGGCATAGCGCAGCGCCGTCTGGCTGCTGATTACCATTGGGCCGCGTTCGATGCCGAGGCCGGGCGACAGCAGGGCCGCATAAAGCCGCAGTTCACCATCAGGATTTTTGTCCAGCCACATCAGATGCAGGTTGTCATCCCGCGCCGGGAGCAGGGCCTGCGCGTAAGGATTCACCGGGGGCAGAGGCAGTGTGATCACGTCGCTGGCCGTTCCGCGGGTAATAAGCCGCGCATCCTGATGAACACCGCTGCTGCTGGCCCCAACCCAGGCAGATGTCATATCGCCGGTTGGCTGCACCCAGAGCGCCGGGGCGGAACCCTGCGGCGCCGCGCCCAAATGGAGAACCTCACCCCAGGGGGAGGCTTCCGCTGGGTCGCTGGCTGTGGTGCAACCGGCCAGAAATGCCAGATACAGCCAGAGCAGGCGGACGACCGGGCTAGGCTTCTTCAGTTGTCGCAGCATCATTGGGGTCGGTAATGAGGATGCTGATGGTGACCGGGCGGCTGGCCACACCGTCGGGCCGATAGGCAATGGCCGTCAGCGAATGATAACCGGTGCCCTCCGCCAGCCAGTTCATGGTCACCGTGAAGACGGGCACCACGTCGCTGACCTCTGGCGAAACTTCGCGGTAAGGCAGGTCATCGACCAGCAGCTCGACCCGTGCGACGCCCACGCCAGTATCCTGCGCGACTAACGCAATGGTCAGATCGGTGCCTTCGACAAACGAATCATTATTGGCCGGGGCCTGAAATTCTATTTGAGGAATATCCGGTGTCGGAACCGGGCTTGGCTGGCCGACTTGCAGGTTGCAGCCTGCCACCAGAAAGGCCGTTACGAGAAGAAGACAATACCGCAGCATGGCCGACCTATAACGTTACGCAGGCAGACAATTCGCCGGATTCTTCCACGCCGAGCCAGCGGTCATATTTGAAGTCCCACGACCGGTCCGTGTCATCATCCTCGACGCGCACACTGACGATGTACCAGCCGGAATCGCCCTCGCTGTTATCGTGGCCGATGCAGCAGCGTGTCAGCTCACCCAGGTCCGGTACTTCGAGCACATACTTTTCCGTGCTGCCGCTTTCAAAGGCGAATACATCGCGCGGCGGCAGGTGGATCGATTCCGTTTGCCCATCGGTGCCAAAGAGTTGAATAAAGACATTGGAGTCGGTTCCGGCCAGAGGATCATCGCCGGTCTGTATCCAGATGGTGTAAATGTTCGTTTTGTTGCCCAATGCTCACACCTCTCATGACTTACGCGTATTATAGTGCAAGTTCAGGCACGAAGCGCTGGTGAATCAGTCCTCAATCGGGCGCAGGCCAATCGCCGTTTCGACGTCAATGACGAACAAGATGCCGTTATCTTCGCGTTCGAAACTGCCGACAATGTCTTGTGCCGTATCAATCAGCGTTTGAACCAGTTCCGGTTTTTTGACGAGCGAGAGCAGGGTTACGCTGGTCTCATCGCGGTCGCGCAGCATCTCCATCATGGACATCATGCCGGGCAGCACTTCGATGGACTGGCTGGCTTCCTGAATCCGGCGAATGCCGTAACTCTCGATAAAGGTGACGCCGGGCGCACCGACCTGCTGCCAGGCTTCGGCAATCTGGTGTGCTTCGTCCAGCAGTGGGGTAATGATGACGATAAGTTTTGCCATTTGAACGACTGGCTCCTTTAGCCTTCTATCGCTTCGTGTGCTTCCTGTGGACGCACGGTTTTCACCGGTTCACCGATTTTGAAGACGCGCCGTACCAAGGGTGGGGTCAGCACTGTGGTGAGGACAATGACCATAAACAGCGACGTAAACAGCGGGTCGGTGCTGTTGAGGATGCCATTGGACAGGCCCAGTGCCGCGATAATCAGACCCACCTCGCCACGCGAGATCATGCACACCCCCAGCCGCAGAGATTCCACATTATTGAACCCCCCCAACCGGGCACCCAGCCCGCAGCCCAGAATTTTGGAGATGACGGCAATCACCAGAATGGTGATCATCAGCGGCAGTGCGCTGAGGGGGAATGTGCTCAGGTCTGTCTGCAAGCCGACGCTGACGAAAAAGATCGGCACCAGAAAGGCATAGGAAATATTCGAAACGGCCATGTCGATTTCGCGCTTGGCACCGCCCCGTGCCCGGCTGAGGCCAACCCCGGCGATAAACGCGCCCGTAATTGCCGCCACGCCGCCAAAAAACTCGGCAGACCAGCCAAACACAAGCACCAGAATAATCGCGACGGCGGCATCCCCGTATGATTGCCGATATTCCGGGTGGCCGTCGATCCAGTTCATGAAGCGTGGCAGCACAAACCACGCCACCGTAAACGCGATGACGATGTAACCAGCCATCCGCGCGATGATGCCGATCAGTTGCCCGGCGTCAGCTTGCTCGGTGGGGCCTGTGATGGCAATGGTCAGCGAGACGAGCAGAATCGCTACCACATCATCAATGAGCGCGGTCGCCAGCAGGGCGTTGCCTTCCTTGGTTCGCAATACGCCCAGCTCAATGAGCACCTGTGCCGATATACTAACGGATGTAGCGGCCAGGGTTACACCAGCAAACAGGGCCGGTTGCCAGCTGTACCCGAAAGCCATCACCGCCGGTACAGCGATCACGACCGGGGCGACGGCGCCCAGCACGCCGGCAAATCCGGCGACTACGCCGACCTTCACCAGTTCATCCAGATGAATTTCAAGCCCGACCTTGAACATCAGCAGGAGCACACCGAGTTCGGCAAACTCGACGATGGTTTGCTGCAAGTGGGCTTCGCCCAGCCCAAACAGGGAGGAGTGAAGGAGATCAACCAGTGTCGGGCCGAGCAGTACGCCGACAATTAATTCGCCGAGGACGCGTGGTTGATCAAGTTTGCGGGTGATCGTACCGGCGATGCGTGCTGCTGCGATGATGATTCCGAGCGCGAGAAAAAGCGCAATAACCGGGTTTTGTTCCATAAATCAGTGCAATCTGCATATAGGTTTGTTGTTTAGTTTACACCTGAATGATGGCCGGGTACAGTGAGTTTGACCTGTGACAAATGACCTGTTATTAGTTCAACGGGTCTATGATGGCTACATAATTGACGATGATATCGCCGTTATAGCCCGCTGCCTGGCTGCCCCCCAGCGATACCAGGCCGGGTTCAAAGTCTTTACCATAGACCTGCATCGTTCGCCGAATGAGGGCGATTTCGTCTTCAATCTCGATGCGCATGGGTTCTGGCTCGAACGTGCGCAGCCAGTTTGGCAGCCGTGTGGCGGTGCCTTCGTAGGCAATGTAAATACGCGCCGGCTGATTGAGGCAGAATTGCAGCTGTTCGAGGTCGTCGGATTCATAGTCCTGGTTTGCGGGTTGAACAGCCGGGAGGCCGTTGAGGGCGGGGGGGATTCGACTGACGACAAAATCCCGGTCTGTATAAAGCGGGGTGTTCACCGTAAGCGGGTGCAGGCGATAGGTGGGCGGGATTATTTCAGTAACGACGTCAAGCCTTGACGCATGGGTGGGTTGCGTGCCTATTTCATGGGCGACGACAGCAAACCCGCCGGTAACTGAAATGAGCGGGTCAATATCGCGTACCCGATCATCGCCGTAAATATCAGCCAGCATGTGCCGTACCGCCGGAATAAGCGAGGAACCACCCGTACGCAGCACCACATCAATCTGGTTGGTTTGCAGCCCGGCATCCTGCATCAACTGGTCAATATTGTCACGTATGAGGGCTAGATCACTCGTGATCATACGATCGAAGCGGCGGCGTGTGATCGTCTCGCGCAGGTGTAGGTCGCCAAAATCAAACGCCAGCGTGGTCACGTCGTTTTCCGAAAGCTGCTTTTTGGCCTGTTCGATCTCTTTGAATAGTTTGAAGCCGATGTTGTTTGAAATGAGCGTTTCCAGCGCCTGCATCGTGTGGGCATGGCCGTTGCGTTTCAGCCGGTGGATGCGCTCCAGGTAACGCGGGCGGGATAGCTCTGGCATGGTTTGCCACGCCAGCAGCTTGTCGCTCATGTCCGCCGGTAACGTGCCGTCATCACCACCGCCAAAATGCGGCAGTAACGAGGCCATGATGCGCCGGTCCAGGTCATTGCCGCCCACCGGGACCCCGCGTGTTGCCAGAATTTCGGGTGCATGATTGCCGCCAACCTCGGCGATGGTCAGGTCGAGCGTGCCGCCGCCGAAATCAAACACCAGCACGGTTTCGCGTTTTGGGTTATCGCGATGATACAGGTAGGCTATGCCAACTGGTTCGAGTTCAAACTGTACGTCGGTAAAGCCAGCCAGGTACGCCGCTTTCAGCAGAATAGCTTCGGCACGGGAGTCAATCATCGGATTGGGCGAGAACTGTACGGGGCGGCCCAGCACAATGCTGGTGCAGGCTTCACCCGTCTGGCGTTCGGCTGCGGTCTTCAACTGGCGCAGCACAATGGCGATCAGGTCTTCGACCCGGTAGAATTTGTTAAAGATGCGGGTGCCTTCATAGCGCCCGTTGAACAGCGCCGTTTTGATCGACTGAATAAGCCGCCCGTTGGCTGCTTCGTCAACCAGCACGCTGACAGATTGGACAAATTCGATCGGGTCGGCACTTTCGAGGCTGGACACTGTCACTTCGATCTCGCCAGCTTCACGGTGACGCCAGCGAACCGGGCGACCGGTTTCGTTTTCGAGATAGGTGCTGGCTGCCTGTGCGCCAACAGTGGCTTCCAGCTCACGATCAATGTAGATCAGCGACGGCATGACATAGGGGTTGTCATTTGCCGGGTCGGTCCGAATAGTATGCAGTTGGTGACCATCGTAGAAAGCAATGGCCGAATTTGTGGTGCCAAAGTCAACACCCAGCCGCATCGAATGCCTTTCTGTCGTGAGAACAAAGAATTATTGACTTAGAACAAGAAAAAACAAATAGGACAGTTGGACGGGATTTATCTGGTTGGAATGGCTGACAGCTGACCACGGGAGGCGCGTAAAATCCTGGTTTGTGCAGCCAAGACCGTGTTCATCATACTCGATTCGCGAAATGGAAACAACCTATGCGTGTGGATGTTCTGACCCTGTTTCCGGGCATGTTTGCTGGCCCGATGAATGAAAGCATGATGTGGAAGGCACAGGATCGCGGTTTGCTCGATCTGCAAATTCACGATATTCGTGATTATACGCAGGATAAGCACCGGAAAGTCGATGATACGCCCTATGGTGGCGGCGGTGGCATGATTATGCGCGTTGATGTGGTGGTACGGGCGGTTGAAGCGTTGGCCTCTGCCGGTACGCCTGTTATTCTGATGTCACCACAGGGCCGGTTGCTATCGCACGCGGTAGCCAAAGAACTGGCCGGACATGAACATCTGATTCTGCTGTGTGGACACTATGAGGGCATCGATGACCGCGTGCGCCAGCTGGTGGTCACGGACGAGATCAGCATCGGTGATTATGTGCTGACCGGGGGCGAACTGGCGGCGATGGTGGTGATCGACGCGGCGGTGCGACATATCCCCGGTGTGTTGGGGGCGGAAGGGGGCGCAGACACCGACAGTCATGCTGACGGTGTGCTGGAAGGGCCGCATTACACGCGCCCGGTGGCGTTTCGCGGGCTGGAAGTGCCCACGATCTTGCAGGAAGGCGATCACACCAAAATCGAGGGATGGCGGCGGCAGGAAGGGCTGCGGCGCACCTGGCAGGACCGGCCTGATTTGTTGTTCGATGCGCGACTGACCGACGACGAGAAGTATTTGCTGGGGCAATTTGCCGACGAAGATAGCGCCAGTGGCAAAGCCTCAATTTCCACAAAATAGCTGTCGTGATATGATAATCCATGATATTGCAGTCATGATCGGATTTTATGACGTTCCTGCATGACGTGACAATACGGTTGATTGATCGGTATCCATCTGCATGAGGCACGTAGGGAAGAGGTTGTATGGCTCAAGAATATCGCGATAAAAAACTTGAGAGCACCCTCAAAACGCTACATGTCGCGGTTGAAGGTGTAACGGCTTCGGTTGTGGTGAACGTGGATGGCTTGCTGGTTGCTGCCTTCCCGCCGGGAGACGAAGAAAACCCGCATGAAAACCCGACCAGCAGCCCGCAGGTGGCTGCGATGTCTGCCACACTCATTGGTCTGGCAGATCGTACACTCAAGCGACTGGCGCAGGGCGAACTGGAACGCCTGTTAATTGAAGCGGAAGAAGGCACGATGGTCGTGTATCCCGCCGGGGATCGCGCATCGTTGGCCGTGCTGGTGCAAAAGGATGCTCACCTGGCGCACGTATTATTTGCCGTGCGCAAAGCTGCTGGCGATGTAGCCGCAATTCTGGATTAATGGCGGTAACGGTTAGGACGTGCTGTTGGGCGCGTTCTGGAAGAACAACCGCAGCACCATCTGACCGAGCCGCACCTCATCACCATCCCGCACCGGGCTGGGCTGGTGGGGTGTCAGGCGATTGCCGTTGATAAAGGTGCCGTTGCTGCTGCCCAGGTCCCACAGGTTAATCTGATTGTTTTCCAGCGCCAGCGACGCATGGCGACGGCTGACCCCCATCCGATAACCCGCATAGGCTGTCAGGTCAACTTCCGGGGTGGCCCCGGTGGTTGGGTCGCGCCGGCCAAGAATCATATCCTCAGTTTTGGGCTTCACGACAATGGGCGATGCGCCCCCTTCGACCTCGATCCGCAGCAGCATGCCGGGTGAGAACAGGCTGCTGCCCGCCGACTTGACCGCTTTTTCGACTTCCTTGTCGAGCCGGATCGGTGGTCGTTCGTCTGCTTTCGCGTCGTCGCTCGGTTTTTCATCGGTTTTGGGTTGGGCATCCGCGCCGACTTCCTGTGGCTCCCGCAGGTCACGTGTACCCAATGCGGACTGTTGACCGGTCATCAGGTTCGTACCGCAGTTTTCACAGAACAAAACGCCCGTGCGGTTGCGGTGGGCGCAGGTGGGGCACACCTGCATCAAACCTTTGCCGCTGTCCGCCGGTTTACTTTCGCTTCTGTCTGGCAGCTTGTCGGTGGAAGGCCGCACCGGGTCGGGTGGCAATTTAGCCGTTGAAGCACGTGGGTCAGACTGTTCTGCCGGTTTTGCCGTGGGTGGCTGTGCCGGCGAAGCCGCTTGCGAAAACTGGGTTGGCTGTGATGATGCTGACGCCTGTGTCGGCTGCGAAGGTTGAGTCGGCTCGGCAGGCTTTCTCAGCTTGCTGATGATGAAATCGGCATACCAGTCGACCCAGGCTTCACTGGGTGCGCCGGGGGGTTTGGACTGCCCCTGGTAGGCTTTGTTCGCCGCTTTCAGCAGGATAATCAGTTCATCTCTGGTAATTGTCAGCTTTTCGCTCATGTGGTTCATTCAGTCATTGCCCGGCGAAATTGACCCGTCTATCGCCTATTCTACTGTGGGCCGGACAAATGGTGCAAGTCACATTTCGCCTTGCCGGAATTTTGGGCGGGTGCTACGCTTTCGCCATGCGTGTATGGCGATACTTTCTGATTAGTGTATTCATCTGTGTGGCGTGGCTGGCCCGGCTGTATGGTATCGAGAACCAGAGCATCTGGTTTGACGAGGGCTGGTCGGCGTATGCAGCGGTACAGCCGACGCTGGCGGCAGCTATCGCGGCGGACCCGACAAACCCGCCCCTGTATTACGTCCTGCTGAACCTCACGACGCGTGTTTTTGGCGACAGTCCGTTTGGCCTGCGCATGACATCGGCGCTGCTGGGCCTGCTGACGATTCCGCTGGCCTATTTGCTGGGGCTGGATCTGTTTGGCAAACGAGCCGGTTTCTATGCGGCGCTGCTGGTGGCGGTGTCGTCGCCATTATGGTGGGCCGCGCAGGAAGCAAGGATGTATACGCTGCTGGCGGTACTGGTCCTGGTCGCCGCCATTGCCTGGCATCGCCTGCTGGCGCGACCCACGCGGGTGGCATGGGTGTTGCTGCTGCTCGCCGAAACCCTCCTGCTTTATGCGCATAATACCGGACCGGTCATCGTGCTCTGGCTGAATGTGATGACGCTGCTGGCGTGGCTGGTGCGCTGGACGATACGCCGTCCGGATTGGCGTGGCTGGCTTTTGGGGCAGGCGCTGGTGGGGCTGCTGTGGCTGCCCTGGTTTGTGGACCGGTTTATCAATGTGCAGGCAGCAAACAGCGCCATCGTGAGTGGCCCACAGCTGAACATGGCGTTCGTGGGGCGCATCTGGCAGGCTTTCTGGGTTGCTCCCTGGGATATGATTGGCCGTGAACCGGTAATGCTCGGTTTTGCTGTTTCAGCCGGGGTTTTGACGGTTGGGCTGGTGCGCTGGCGACAACCCCATGCCTGGTGGCTGGTGGGGCACGGGCTGGTGCTGGTGGCCGGGATGCTGGTCGGCCTCAGCCTGATCGGGAATGAACTGCACGGGCGCTATCTGGTGATGGTTGTGCCGCTGCTGCTGGTTGCGGTGGGGGCGGGAATCGCACGTTTATCGCTGGCGCTGCTGCGGTACGGGGCGGTGGCTGTGTTCGGTGCATTGTTCATTGCCAATCTGGTGCTGGCGCAAAACCCGTTGTATCAGCATGACGACGTGCGCGGTATGGTGCAGTATTATGCCGACGCTCTCACGGCTGAGGATACGGTGGTGGCGTGGTCGTATGCGGATCGTTATGATCTGGCCTACTACTGGGACCGCCTGAATGTGCAGGCCCAGCGCGTGACTCTGCCCGAAGGCGCGGATTGGCCGCAGGTGGCACCGCTGCTGCCATCGTCTGGCCGGGTGGCGCTCAACCGCTGGTACACGCAGCGCGCCGATTATCGCGATATGCTGCCGTGTATGCTGGGGTATGGCACGGTCAACGCGCCGGGTGAATTTACCACTTATGGCATGACAAACTTACTTTACGAAACACCGGGGCATCCACTGGCGGAACCGCAAGTCATGGAGCGCCCGGTGCTGCATAATGGGCAGGCTATCGCGCATATCGAGACGGTTGGTTCGCTGCCCAAAATGACGGCTGATCAGGCGATCTGCCTACCGGTGCAACTGCGCCTCGATCAACTGCTGTCGGTTGATTTGCGCGCCGCGGTCGTGGTGCGTAATGACTTGGGTTGGGATGTGGCCCAGGCCAGCGGTATTTTCGCCACCGCCAACCAGCGCACAACGGCCCACTTGCCCGCTGGCGAGACTGTTTCTGCTTATGTGCTGCTGCGCCTGCCGTATGGTGCGCCGCCGGGTGATTATGCGGTTTTTCTGCGTGTGTTCGATGACACCGCCGAGCCATCCGGCTATGACATGGTGACCGCCGATGGCCGACTGCTGGGCAAGGACTTGCCGCTGGGCCAATGGTCGGTGCAGCCCGGCGCGGAATGGTCACAGGTAGAACGCGAAACCGCGCTGCCGTATACGGTCAACACGCTGGTGAGCGATGACCTGACGCTGCTGGCGCACGGTCTGGAACCGGAAATCGCGCTGTCGCCGGGGCAGACGCTGCGATTGCAACTGCTGTGGCAGGGGCCGGGCGCGCTGCCGGCTCTGACGCTGGTTTCAGACGATGAGTTTGAAATGGACGTTCCGCCACAATCCGGCGCGCACGATTTGATTACGCTGGACTGGCGTGAACTGCGTCTGCCAGCAGATGTACCGGGCGGAACCGCGCAACTGCTGCTGCCGGATGGGTCGTCGCTGGCGACCATAAACATTGACGCATTGGCTCGCCTCGATACAGCGCCGGATTATGTGGTTGCGGTCGATCTGGCGGTGGGTGACGTGGGAAGACTGGTTGGCTATACACCCCCGGATGAAGCTGTGACACGGGATGGGCCGCTGCCGGTGACACTGGTGTGGCAGGCTGGTGACGTCACGCCGACGGTGAGCTATACCGTGTTTGCGCAACTGCTGGACGCCGAAGGCCGTTTGATCGCACAGAGCGATTCCATCCCGGCTCAGGGCGAACGCCCAACGACCAGCTGGCGGGCCGGAGAGTATATCCTTGATCCGCACCAACTGCGCTTTAACGAGCTGGCGGGGCCGGGTGAGGCGCGTCTGATCGCCGGGCTATATGACGCGGCGACGGGTGACCGGGTGGTCGTCGGGCCGGATGGGCAGGACTATCTCGAACTGCCGGGCACCATCACCCTGCGCTGAGGCGGTGCATATCGTCCTTGAGCTTGGCGTACAACCCGCGATAAATTGACTCGCGTTGGGCATAGAATGCCATGTTATCCCTTATGGGTTCGATTGGCTCGGATGGCTGCGGCAGTTGCGCGGCGGCTTCGTCCATCGACGGATAGATTCCACAGCCCACACCAGCCAGCAGCGCCGCGCCGACACAGGCATGATTCTCGCCTCTGGATAACCACACTGGCTGGCCGTAAATATCGGCCTGTATCTGCTGCCAGACCGGGGAACTGGCCGCGCCACCGGAGATGATGATCTGCCCTGGCTGCTGCACCGCCGACACCAGCCGCAAACAGTCGTGCAGGGCGAACGTCACCCCCTCCATCACCGCACGTGCCAGATGCCCGGCCCCATGATGCAGCCGCAGCCCCAGAAACAACCCGCTTGCCAGTGGGTCCATGTGTGGGGTGCGTTCCCCCGCCAGATGCGGCAGGAAAACCAGACCGTCTGCGCCGGGGGGAGTCTGCGCAGCCAGTTCGGATAGATGCTGGTACGCATCGGGGCGATTTTTCAGGCCGAGCGTATCGCGCAGCCAGCGCAGCGCCAGGCCACCCGCCAGAATCGAGGCGGCGGCGTACCAGTGATTAGGCATGGCATGGTTGTACAGGTAAAAACGCATGTGAGGGTCGGTCTGTGGTTGGTCCATGCCGAGATACATCTGCCCGCCCGTGCCGATTGTCGCCAGTGCAACGCCGGGGCGATACAGGCCATAACCCAGCGCCTGTGCGGGTTGGTCCGCGCAGCCCGCAATCACCGGGATGCCCGCCTGAATGCTTAATTCTGCCGCTGCCTGTGGGGTGACGGTACCGACTACATCAGCGGATTGAGCGACGCGCGGTAAGTAACGCGTGTCGAGGCCACACTGCTCGACCAGCCAGCCCGACCACTGGCCCGACCGCACATCCAGCAGCCACGTGGCCGCCGCGTCGCTGACATCGGTGCCGGGTTCGCTGGTAAGTTTCAGCCGGACGTAATCCTTGGGCAGCAGGAAAACCTCAGTTTGGGCCAGCATTTCTGGCTCATGTTGTTGCAGCCACATCAGTGTCGGTGCCATGAAACCGGCTGCGGGGGGGCCGGAGGCGTGCTGCGCCATGTCTGCTGAGTCAATACGCCGGAGCAGGTCGTCAACCTGGGGCTTGCTGCGCGTGTCCGCCCAGATAATGGCTGGACGTACCGGCTGGTGGGCCGCATTGATGCAGACTCCGCCGTGCATCTGCCCGCTGAGGCCAATGCCGCCGATTTTATCGACAGGAACAGATGCTTTCTCGATTGCTGCTCGCATCGTGTGCACAACCGCGTTCCACCAGTCTGCCGGGTCCTGTTCGGCATAGCCGGGCCGTGGTTGATGCACCGGGTATTCCTGGGTGGCACTGGCCCGCGCCTGCCCGGTGTCCGCATCCCAGATCAGGGTCTTGACGCTGGATGTGCCGATGTCGATTCCGAGTAGATACATGTCGCCCTCCTGCCTGTGGATTGTATGGCTATTGCCTCAATCGTGCATCTCTCGTTAGGATTAACCCGTTTGAACAGGTTAGTTGTGTGTGGAGTAAAGAACATGAATTATCGTGAATTAGGTCGCACCGGCTGGCAGGTATCGGAAGTCAGCTTTGGCGCGTGGGCATTGGGCGGTTCATGGGGCACGGTCGATGATGAGGAATCGCTTGCGGCGCTGCACAAGGCGATTGACCTGGGCATCAACTTTATCGACACCGCGGATGTCTATGGTGATGGTCGCAGCGAACGCCTGATCGGGCAGGTGCTGAAGGAACGCAGCGAGACAATCTATGTGGCGACCAAGCTGGGCCGCCGCCTGAGGCCGCTGTCGCCGGAAGGCTTCACGCGGGAGAACATGACGTCGTTTGTCGAGCGCAGCCTGACCAACCTGGGGGTGGATGCGCTGGATATTGTTCAGCTGCACACGCCGCCAACGGCTGTTTACTACATGCCGGAAGTGTTCGGCATCCTCGATGACCTGAAGGCGCAGGGCAAAATCAAGCACTACGGCGTGAGTGTGGAAAAATCCGAGGAGGGGCTGAAGGCGATTGAGTATCCGAATGTGCAGACGGTGCAGATCATCTTCAACATGTTCCGCCTGCGCCCCAGCGAACTATTCTTCGAGCAGGCCAAAAAACGGCAGGTTGGCATTCTGGCGCGGGTGCCGCTGGCGAGTGGTTTGCTGACGGGCAAGATGACGAAACAGACGGCCTTTGCCGAAGACGATCACCGCTTGTTTAACCGCGAGGGTCAGGCCTTTGATAAGGGCGAAACCTTCTCCGGCGTCGATTATGAAACCGGGCTGGCGGCAGTAGAGGAAATCCGTAAGCTGCTGCCCGATGGTGCGACCATGCCGCAGTTTGCGCTGCGCTGGATACTCATGTTCGACGCGATTTCGTGCGTGATTCCCGGTGCCAAGCGGCCTGCTCAGGTGGTGGACAACATCGGTGCGGCTGCGCTGCCGGCGCTCAGCGATGAGACGATGGCGCGGGTACAGGCGATCTACGACGAATACGTGCGTGCGCAGGTGCATCACCGCTGGTAAATTTACGTCCGTCCTACGCAAACCGGCGTATGCTGTGAGGGTTCGCAGCCGACAGAGGCGAATCCTCTTATGAACGAAATACGTATTCTTGTGATCGCGGATAACCTGCTGGCCCGCACCGGGCTGGCGGCGCTGCTGGGTGATCAACCGGGTTTGCGGGTGGTGGGGCAGGTGGCCGGGGGCGACTCGCTGGCGGATGACCTCGACGTCTACCGGCCCGATGTGCTGGTGTGGGACTTTGGCTGGGAAGCGAAAACGGCGCAGGAACGGCTGGCGGCGCTGATCGACGAACTGGGCGCCGAAATGCTGCTGCCGTTGCTGATCCTCCTGGGGGATGAAACACACGCACCGGAAACGGCGGCCTTGCTGCGGAATGCGGCGGCTGGCGGGCTGCTGTTGCAGGATTCGCAGCCGGATCAGCTGGGGCCGGCATTGCTGGCGATTGCCCAGGGGCTGCTGGTGTTCGACCCGGCGCTGGCGGTGCTGCCAACCGGCGATGCGCTCCCGGATGCGCCGACCGCCCAACTGACCCCACGCGAGGTGGAAGTGCTGCAACTGCTGGCCGAGGGGCTGGCGAACAAAGCCATCGCTCGACGGCTGGCGATCAGCGATCATACCGTCAAGTTTCATGTCAACGCGATTATGGGTAAGCTCAATGCGCAAAGCCGCACCGAAGCGGTGGTCCGCGCGACCCGCCTGGGCCTGATCATGTTATAGGCTGATTGGACCTAAGCGTTGGGCGGCGCAGACGTTACAATCGATTGATCCGCAAACACTGACAAATGAGGTGATTTATGGAATATCGTAACCTGGGACGGACAGGTGTGCCGGTGAGCGTCATCTGTCTGGGGTGTATGAATTTTGGCGGTGCCACCCCGGAAGATGAATCGATCAAAATTATTGATTACGCCCTCGATCATGGCGTAAATTTTCTGGATACCGCCAATGTGTACTCGCGCGGCATCAGCGAGCAGATCGTCGGCAAGGCGCTGAAGGGCAAGCGCGACAGCGTGTTTCTGGCGACCAAAGTGCATGGCCGCATGGATGACGATGACATCATGGCCGCAGGCAACAGCCGCCGCCACATCATCGAACAATGCGAGGCCTCGCTCAAGCGCTTGCAGGTCGATCATGTTGACCTGTACCAGATTCATCGCCCGCAATCCGACATGCCAATTGACGAAACGCTGCGCGCGCTGGATGACCTGATCCGCGCCGGGAAGGTGCGTTATGTCGGCACCAGCAGCTTTACCGCCTGGCAGCTGGTCGAATCGCTGTGGGCCGCCAAGGAACTGGGCCTCAACCGCTTTGTCAGCGAACAACCGCCGTATCATTTGCTGGATCGCAGCATCGAGCGTGAACTGATCCCGATGGCCCAGACTTATGGCATCGGCATCCTGCCGTGGTCACCGCTGGCGCGCGGCTTCCTCAGTGGCAAGTACCGGCGCGGCGACGACATCCCCGGTGATTCGCGCTTTGGGCAGGACAGCAACAACCGCAATCCGATGTTCCAGAACCGGCTCCAGCAGCACTTTGGTGATCTGGCCTACAACGTGCTGGATGTGGTCGAAGCACTGGCCGAAGAAAAGGGCTGCACGGCGGCACAGGTGGCGATGGCATGGCTCATTCACCAGCCGGGGGTCACCAGCCCGATTGTCGGCCCGCGCACGATGGCCCACTTTGAGGATAATCTGGGTGCGGTGGATGTCGAAATTACCGATGAGGATCGCGCCCGGCTGGATGACGTTTCAACGCCGGAAGAAGCGATTGCGTCGTACTACAATGGCCGCATGATGGATTTCAAACCGGCGCAGCATCGCTGGTAAGCAGTCGACAGTCGACAGTCGTCAGCTTATAGATTTACAGGGGCGATTCGTATCTATGCTTCAGGGTGTTTACGCCCTTCAGGGTACGAATCGCCCCTGTGTCAAATCAAGGCTTAGTCCGCTGCCGCTTCTTTGGCGCGGATCGGCTCCAGGGATTCCTTCACGTTGACGATTGGGGTGGCAGCCTGTTGGTGCGGGGTTGCCCACCGGACCGCGTTGCTGATCACCTGCAAAATTTCCGGGTTGTGATAGGTCGGGAAACTTTCGTGGCCGGGCCGGAAGTAGAACACACGCCCTCTGCCGCGTTTCCAGCAGCAGCCGCTGCGGAAGATTTCGCCACCCTCGAACCAGCTGACAAACACCAGTTCATCCGGCGCGGGGATGTCGAAGCGTTCGCCGTACATCTCCTCTTTTTCCAGAACGATGCTTTCGCCCAGGCCCTCGGCAATCGGGTGCCCCGGCTCGACCACCCAGATGCGTTCGCGCTCGTCGGCTTCGCGCCACTTCAGCACGCCGCTGGTGCCCATCAACCGCTTGAAGATTTTCGAGAAATGTCCCGAATGCAGCACGATCAACCCCATGCCTTCCAGCACGCGAGCCTGCACTTTATCGACGGTTGCGTCGGAGACTTCCTGGTGGGCCATGTGCCCCCACCAGATCATGACATCGGTGGCGGCCAGCACGTCATCGGGCAGGCCATGTTCCGGCTCGTCAAGGGTGGCGGTGCGGACCTCGAAGCCCTGCGCGCTCAGATGCTTGGCGATCGGTTCGTGCAGTCCATTCGGATAAAGCGTAGAGGCTGGATGATCCGCGTTTTTTTCGTGGCGGAATTCATTCCAGACGGTGACACGAGTACTCATATGGTTGCTCCTTGAATTATAAACTGACCGGCGCGCCATTTTGCGCTGCCGATTGTTGAATCGCATCCCACAATTTGGCCATGCGCAGGCCAACTTCCGGCGGGCACGGGTTTGGCAGGTTGCCGTCACGCACCATCAGGAACTGCTGCCACGTCCCCAGTGACGGCGGCACTTCGACCGGTTGCAAGCCATCTTCGCGGTTGAAGGCCGCTTCCAGCCGTTCGCCATAGACCCCGGTGCGCAGCATCCCCTTGGTGCCAAACACGCGGATTTCCGAACCGCCGACGGGTGTATCGCCGCAGCCGTGCATCGACACCAGCTTGCCCGACCGCAGTTTGCCGATAATCACGCCCATAATATCAACCGGCGTCCCGCGATTATCGGTCCAGGCGCGGACTTCCGCAAACTCTTCACCGGCGAGGTCGACCACACTGTTGAGCATGTGCGCGCCGGAATCGAACAGATAACCGCCGCCGGCGATTTCGGGAATCTGCCGCCATGTGCCGATGGTCAGTTCGCGCCAGTCCTGATGGTGCAGGGCTTCGATGGTCAGGATTTCCCCCAGTTCGCCGCTGCGCAGCATGTTGACGGCGGTACGGATATAGGGTGACATGCTGCCGTTGAAGGCCACCGCTGCCAGCCGACCGGTGCGGTCGCGGGTTTCGATCAGCTTGACGGCTTCGTCGCCACTCATGACCATGGGTTTTTCCAGCAGCACGTCGATGCCATGCTCCATGCACGCCACCGCCTGCGGATAATGCAGATTATGCGGCGTCACGATCAGGGCGACATCAATATCCTTCCCATAGTCATCCAGAAATTTCTCAAAGTCCGGCTCGTTAACGGGTGGTTCCAGCCCGGCTTCGCGGAACAGTTCGCTGGCTGCTGCATAAGCTGCTTCCGACGGTTCGCATACAACCCGGATATGGGTGGTATCGGTTTGCTTGAGCATGCCGCGAATATGGTGGCGGGCCATCCCGCCGGTGCCGATAACCGCAACCTGAACAGGGCGTAATTGGGACATGGATTAATTTTCTCCAAAGAATGAAATGTAAACGGGCACCTATATTCAAACGTCACGATTTTACCCCTCCGGCGGCAGAAAGAAAGTGTCGCCATGTTTCTTAACCGGGACAGGTTATAATGACCGGAGTTTGCGCTGATATTGTGATGAAGAAAGTATCCCCATGACGCTGCAATTTATCCACATCAGTGATACGCACCTGCTCGCCCCGGATCAGGTCAAGGACTTCACCGGCATCCAGCCAGAACTGGCCCTGTACGCAGAACAAGTGCTTAGCTTGCCTTACCACACCTACACAGCCGCCGAGATGCTGGTGCGCCAGATTAATGGCCTGCCGGTGCATGTGGATTTTGTGCTGCATACGGGCGACATTGCTGGTGAATCAGATATCGATTATGCGCGCATGGCACAGCTTTTCCAGCAGATCAACTATCCGGTGATCTATGTGCCGGGTAATCATGATCGGGGCGCGGATATTTCTTCGCTGACACAGAGTCCGTCATCACCACTCGATCAACACGAGATCAACGGCGTGCAGCTTGTTTGCCTGGACAGCACTCACGCCGATATTCCCGATGCGGGCTGGCTGGACGACGATCAGCTCAACCAGCTGGAGATGATCTGCCGGTCAGACGATGATCGACCGCTGATTGTGGCGGTTCATCATCACCCGCTGCCGATTGGGGTGCAATGGCTGGACGATCTGCGGTTGGGGAATGGCGAAGTGCTGCACAGCATTCTGATGCAGGCGCGGCACCGGCTGTGCGGGGTGTTTCATGGGCATATTCATCATAGTATCGACATGATGAAGGATGGCATTTTATACAGCAGCGTCGCCAGCGCAGCATACCAGTTTACCGGCTGGCCGGGTCATCGCCAGACCTCGCTGGACATGGCCGCGGACCCCGGCTTCAATGTGGTGACCATTACCCACGATCAGACGTTTGTCCGGCATCATCGCTATCGTCTCTTACCCTGATACACACGGATACTCTTTATGAAAATTGTCGTTTTTTGTATTAACCCCCTGTTCCCGGATCAGGTGATGGGCGGTGCGCCAAAACACTTGCAAAGCGTCGCCGTTTATCTGGGGGAGCTTGGGCACGATGTCACCGTGTTGTGTACCCAGCGTTCCGACAGCAGCCAACCCTTTCGCTGGCATGAAAACGTAGAAGTGCTGCCCGTGCTGCCCTACCATCAGCCGTTCCCCCAGCCCTATGCCATTCCCGGTTACGCGATGGCGGCGATCATCCAGACGGTGGGCCAGCATCTGCAAACGGCAGATCGCTTCTACATGCACGATGGCGAGTTTTTGTTTCCGTTTGTTTACCGGCATGTGCCGACGGTGGTGTCCCTGCGCGACAACGTCTACCCGGAAACGCTGCACGGCAGTTTTCTGTTTCAGGGGGATACGCTCATCCTGATTTCGGAGAATTCACGCCAGCATTTTCTGCATACTGCCGGGCGCTTTTTCAAGGGGTATGCCGAGCGCACGACGGTGATCCATAACGGCGTCGACTGGAATCATTTCAAGTACACCAAACCGGACAAAATCCTCGATATTGTCCCGGTGGAGCCGGGGGCATACCCGATTGTGCTGCACCCGCACCGGCCCGAAGCGAGCAAAGGTATCCGCGAGACGCTGGCGGTGGTGGATCGGCTGGTGCATCAGTATGGTTTTGCTGACCTGAAGGTGCTGGTGCCAAAGTGGCTGGATTTGAAATTATCCGGTTCGGCGGAACTGCGGGCGTTTTATGAGGGCATCGAGGCCGATATTGCGCAGCGTGGGCTGGCGGCGCATATCGTTTTCCATGACTGGATTCCCCAGTCGCTGATGCCGCAGTATTTCAGCCTGGGCGCGGTGACGCTGGCATTGGGCAGTTTTGTCGAGTCGTTTGGCAACTCCGTTTACGAGTCGCTTGGCTGTGGCACGCCGTCGATCCCGGCGCGTATTTCGTCGCACCGCGAGCTGCTGCCGGAGCATCTCATCGACAAAGTGGATTACGGTGACATTGAAGAAGCGGCGCGTCTGGCTGCCGGGATTATCCGTGAAGGTCGGCGCACGTCGCCAGAGACAATGGCGTACTTGCATGAACATTATTCCGTCGAGAAGCAGCGCCAGGCCTATGCCGACACGATTCTGAATGCGCGCAGGCGCGACGAACTGCCTTATCGGTTGGCCCCTATGAACGACCAGACACGTTTTGTGCTGCCATCGTGGTGCTATCAGGCGCGACAGGGCATCTATCATGATTTCCATGCCGGATATTTGCAGGAACCGGCGCTTGACCAGCTGCTCAACAGGTATCCGCAGGGTTTTACATTGGCGCAGGCAGCAGCAGAAGGGGTTGAACGTGACGCTGTGTTGGCATGGTATCGCGACGGGTATCTGACGCCGGTGGTTTAACCGCCTGCCATCGCTTTTTCGATAGGGCTGGGGAAGCGGGTTTCAAAGTCGGCCAGGCTGACCCAGTTTGGTTCGACGGTGATACGTGCCATTCGGTCGGTCAGGGTTTTGACCTGTTCTACCCAGCCTTGTCCGGCCTCCGCGCCCAGGTAATGTTCCGCCGCCAGCGCATATTCCGGCACGACGCCGTTCACCCAATCGATATGGGCTGTGCCGCGAATGTACAGGACTTTGTAGGGCCAGGCACTGCTGCTTTCGACCGTAATGGCTACCGGTGAACCATTTTTGAGGGCCTTGAGTTTGGGCGCGCCGGGGGGGGTGCCCATCACGAGCTGGCGGCCATTCCAGTGAAACCAGATCGGGACGACGCGGGGCGTGCCATCCGTCCAGTTGTAGGCCAGCATCGCCATCTGGGTGGATGACAGCAGATTCTGCGCAACCGGGTCGTTGAGGAGTGCCACATTACCATGCCGTGACGCCATGACTGAATCCTCACATAAATTATTTTATTGTTATTTATATTAAATAGGTAAATGGCCGGTAAGTCAATCAGATGAAGGTTTCCCGTAAACAGCGTCGGCTTGCCCTGAGCCACATAAGTATCCCATAAGACCGGCGGCGAAGACGTAGGATCGGACCGTTGGTATGTTGTCAACAATAGGTAGAGACGGCATAATCTGTGAACCCAATATGATGGAGGGACGCACATGACAAAAATACACGAACTGGCCGAAATTGGTCAGGCGATCTGGCTCGACTATATTCGCCGCTCTTTTATTACCTCAGGTGAGTTGCAGGCGCTTATCGACAAAGGCGTGCGCGGTGTCACCTCGAACCCGGCGATTTTTGAAAAGGCGATTGCGCACAGCGACGACTATGACTCGCAGTTGCAGGAACTGGTGGTCGACGGTGTCGACATCAACGAAATTTACGAGGAACTGGTGGTCGAAGATATCAAAGCGGCCACCGACCTGTTCCGTCCGGTCTATGATGAAACCAATGGCGAAGATGGCTTTGTCAGCCTCGAGGTCAGCCCCAACCTGGCATATGATACCGAAGGCACCATCGAAGAAGCGCGGCGCTATTTCAGCGATCTGGACCGCCCGAACCTGATGATCAAAGTGCCGGCGACCCAAGAAGGTATCCCGGCCATTGAACAGTTGATCGGCGAAGGCATCAACGTCAACATCACCCTGATGTTTTCGATGGCGCATTACGAAGCAGTTGCCGAGGCTTATATTCGCGGGCTGGAAAAGCTGGCCGAAAATGGCGGCGATCTGAGCAAGGTTGCGTCGGTAGCGTCATTTTTCGTCAGCCGTGTTGATGCCAGGCTCGACCCCAAGCTGGAGAAGGCGGGCGCGGATGATTTGACAGGTAAGATCGCCATTGCCAACTCGAAGCTGGTGTACCAGCGCTTCAAAGAAATGTTCAGTGGCGAACGCTGGGAACGGCTGGCGGCGAAGGGCGCAAAGGTGCAGCGTCCGCTGTGGGCCAGCACCAGCACCAAAAACCCCGAATTTCCCGACACGCTGTATGTCGATACGCTCATAGGCCCGGATACGGTCAACACGGTGCCGCCGGAAACGCTGGACGCATTTCTGGATCATGGCACCGTCGCACTGACGGTTGAGGACAACCTCGACGAAACCCGCGCCCAGATCGAAAAGCTGGATACGCTGGGCATCAACCTGAATGACGAAACCGAAGCCTTGCAGCAGGAAGGTGTTGACAAGTTTATCGCGCCGTTTGAATCGCTGATGGAAGCCATCACCACCAAGCGCGACAACATCCGGGCCGAATGGCAGAATGTGTCGGCTCAACTGCGCAGCTACCAGAACCCGGTCGATAACGCACTGTCCACGCTGGAACAGCAGCAGATTGTCAAGCGCATCTGGGATCATGATCATACGGTGTGGCGGCAGGACCCGGAGGAGATTAGCAACCGGCTCGGCTGGCTGGACGTGGCCGAAACCATGCAGGACGTGTATGGCGACGACAATGTGCGGGCAGTCGGCACCAACGGCCACGAACAGGCGCGGGCCTGGAGCACCGTCGGCTCGATCAAGGGGCTGGTTGACGCGGTGCGGGCCGAGGGTTATACGCACGCGCTGCTGCTGGGGATGGGTGGTTCCAGCCTTGCACCAGAGGTCTTTGCCAGGACATTCGGCACAGCGGAGGGCTACCTCGACCTGCACGTCCTCGACAGCACCGATCCGGGCGCTGTGCTGGGCTATGACAAGCAGCTGGACCCCGCCAAAACGCTCTATATCGTTTCCACGAAATCCGGCGGGACGGTCGAAACTTTGTCCTTCTTCAAGTATTTCTACAACCGCGTGCTGGATACGGTCGGCGCAGACAAGGCCGGTGACCACTTTGTTGCGATTACCGACCCCGGCAGCAAGCTCGAAGACCTGGCCGGGCAGCATGGCTTCCGTGCGACCTTCCTGAACGATGAGGAAATCGGCGGGCGCTATTCGGTCCAATCGTACTTTGGGGTGGTTCCGGCGGCGCTGATCGGCGTTGATGTGCCCAGGTTGTTGCAGCGCATTACCACGATGGCGAATGGCTGCAAGCTGCCGGGCAAGGACAACCCCGGTTTGTGGCTGGGTGCCGTGCTGGGCGAACTGGCAAAGGCTGGACGCGATAAAGTGACCTTCATCACCTCACCGAAGATTGCCAGCTTTGGCGACTGGGTGGAGCAGTTGATCGCCGAAAGCACCGGCAAGGATGGCAAGGGCATTGTGCCGGTGGTAGGTGAACCGCTGGTTGCGCCGGATGCTTACGGGAGTGACCGCCTGTTTGTCTACCTGCACCTCGAAGGTGACGACGCGGCCAATGCTGAAGTCGACGCGCTGGAAGCGGCGAATCAACCCGTGGTGCGCCTGAACCTGAGTGATCTGTACGATCTCGGCGGGCAGTTCTTCCTGTGGGAATTCGCGGTGGCCGTGGCCGGGCACATCCTCAATATTCAGCCGTTTGATCAGCCGAACGTCGAGAGCGCCAAAGTTCGGGCGCGCGATATGGTCAAAGCCTATCAGGAATCGGGCAAGCTGCCACAGCCCGACGCCGCGTTGAGCGAAAACGGCATCACCATCTATGGTGATGTGCAGGGCAGCAGCCTGTCCGATATGTTGGGTACGTTTCTGAAGCAGGCGCAGGCCGGCGACTATGTGGCGGTGCATGCCTATGTGACGCCGAATGCCGAAACTGATGAAGCCTTGAACGAGCTGCGGACGGCCTTGCTGGATGAGACGCATCTGGCAACGACTGTCGGCTATGGGCCGCGCTTCCTGCATTCAACCGGGCAGTTGCACAAGGGCGATGGTGGCGATGGGTTGTTTATCCAGTTTACATCGGATGCCACCGACGACCTGCCGATCCCGGACGAGGCTGGCAAACCGGATTCATCAATCGCGTTTGGCGTTCTCAAGCTGGCGCAGGCGCTGGGCGACCGTGAAGCCCTGCTGGAAAACAAGCGCCGCGTGATCACGCTGGATCTGGGTAAGGATGTGATCGCCGGTCTAAATGCGGTGCGGCGGGCGTTGTAAGTTCCGGGAAACACCTACGATGGGGCGCAGCGATCATGCGCCCCGTTTTGCTCAACTCAGTAAGGGATAATTCTGTGACAGATGCAGTAGGGCTGCTGAAACAGCAGGCGGCCTACCGGGCCGTTGAATTTGTCGAATCGGGTATGGTGGTTGGGTTAGGCGAGGGCAGTACAGCGCTCTGGGCGGTGCGGCGCATCGGCGAACTGGTGCAAACCGGGCAGCTGACCGATATTGTCGGCATTCCGGCATCCCTGCACATCGAGCAGGAAGCGCGTCAGCTTGGGATTCCGCTGACGACCCTCAACGAACAGCCAGAGATCGACCTGACCATTGACGGGGCAGACGAAGTTGATCCCCAGCTGAACCTCATCAAAGGCGGGGGCGGCGCGCTGCTGCGCGAAAAAATCGTGGCCCAGGCCAGCAAGCGTGAAATCATCGTGGTTGATGAATCCAAGCTGGTAGACCGGCTGGGCACAACCTGGGCCGTACCCGTCGAAGTCATACCCTTTGGCTGGCAGTCGCAGGCGGCCTATCTGCAATCGCTGGGCGCACAGGTGACCCTGCGCGAACGCAATGGCAAGGTGTATGAGACGGACCAGGGCAATCTGATTCTGGATTGCAATTTTGGGCCGATTGATGACGCACAGCACCTGGCCGACCGGATGAAAGCACGCGCTGGTATTGTCGAGCATGGGCTGTTTCTGAACCTGGCGACTGCGGTCATTATTGCCAGTGCCGGTGGCATTCGTTCCATGCAGCGTGGATGAAACCGTTTCTGTTGTAATCATCGAGGAAGACGCAAATGAGTGATACGACGACTATCGTTATCTTTGGTGCATCGGGCGATCTGACCAAACGTAAACTGGTGCCTGCGCTTTATAACCTGTACCGCAAGGATCGCCTGCCAGAACAGATCAATATCGTTGGCAACTCACGTACGAAGTTCAGCCACGAAGAATGGCGCGAGCGGATGCGCGAGGGCGTGGAGGAATTCTCCGAAAGTTCCTTCGATCAAAAAGACTGGGACGAGTTCTCTCAGTTTTTGTGGTACGAACCGGGTGATGCCAGCAAAAAGAAGGACATGGCCCAGCTTCAGGAGTTTATTCAGGAGAAGGAAGGCGGCGCTGCCAACCGCATGTATTACCTGTCGGTCGCGCCGGACCTGTATGCGCCGATTGTGCAGAATATCGGCGCGATGGACATGGCAAAGTCGGAAGATGGCTGGTGCCGTATTGTCATCGAAAAGCCGTTTGGCACAGACCTTGAATCGGCGCAGGAGCTGAACCGCGAGGTCCACGAGGTTTTCGACGAGAGTCAGGTATATCGCATCGACCATTATCTGGGTAAGGAAACCGCGCAGAATATCATGTTTCTGCGGTTTGCCAACGCCATCTTCGAGCCGGTCTGGAATCGCAATTACGTGGACAGCGTGCAGATTACCGCTTCTGAAACCGTCGACGTGGGACACCGGGGCGACTACTACGACAGCTCCGGCGTGTTCCGTGATATGTTCCAGAATCATCTGCTGCAGCTGCTGACGCTGATCGCGATGGAGCCGCCGCCATCATTTGATGCCGACCTGATGCGCAACGAAAAGGTCAAGCTGCTAAAATCGGTCCGGCCCATTGACATCCTGGATACGGTGGCGGCGCAGTATGAGGGCTATCTGGACACCAAAGGGGTGGACCCGCACTCGCACACGCCGACCTATGGCGCCATCAAGCTGCATATTGATAACTGGCGCTGGCAGGGTGTGCCGTTCTACCTGCGTTCCGGCAAGGGCCTCAGCCGCAAAGTGACGGAAATCAACGTGGTGTTCCGGCAGCCCCCGCACCGCATGTTCGACAACGACCATATCAGCGACTTTAAGTCGAACAGCCTGTCGATTTGTGTTCAGCCGGACGAAGGCATTCACCTGACCTTCGAGGCAAAAGAACCGGATACGGCGCATAACTCGCGTTCGGTGGATATGGAATTCCACTATGCGGATTCGTTCGGCAAGTCGGCTATCCCGGAGGCTTATGAACGGCTGCTGCTCGATGCGCTGCTGGGCGATGCGTCCCTGTTCTCGCGCAGCGATGGTATCGAAGCGGCGTGGGAACTGATGGACCCGATTATCGAAGGATGGGAATCGGATGGGGCGGCAGAGCCATCGACTTACAAGCTGGGGTCCGAAGGGCCACAGGCTGCCGATGAACTGCTGGGTGATGATGGCCGGGTATGGCGCGTGGGCTGCCTTCACGATGATTGTTAGTGACGAGGAAAAGACAGATGGGTCAAATCCGCGTTTACAAAGATCACGATGCGCTGATCGAGGCGGCGGCTGATTACGTACTCGGCTGCTACGATCAGGCCGTCGAGGACCATGATTACTTTGCGGTGGCGCTGTCTGGTGGCAGTACGCCCCGCGCTTTGTACGAACTGCTGGCTTCGCCGGAGCGTGCCCAACACCCCGGTTGGGCGAAGGTGCATATCTTCTGGGGGGACGAGCGCAACGTCCCGCCGGAACATGCCGACAGCAATTACCGCATGGCGCGTGAGGCGCTGCTCGATCAGGTTGCGCTGCCGCGCAGCAATGTCCATCGGATTCAGGGCGAACTGAACCCGGCGCAGGCGGCTGCGGAGTATGAACAGGAACTGCGCCGATTTTTTGCCCGCACAGGCGGCAAGATTCGCTTTGACCTGGTGCTGCTTGGTCTGGGCGATGATGGGCATACCGCGTCGTTGTTCCCCGGCACGCTGGCGCTGAAGGAGCGCGAACGGGCTGTCGTGGCGAATCCGGTGCCGCAGCTGGATACCTGGCGTATTTCGCTGACATTTCCCGTGATTAATGACGCATCCCATGTGGCTTTTCTGGTGTCGGGTGCCGCCAAGGCCGGCGCGTTGGTCAAGGTGCTGGAAGGCCCGCATCAGCCGTATGAACTGCCGTCACAGCTTGTCCAGCCAGTTGATGGCGAACTGGTCTGGCTGCTGGATCAGGACGCGGCGGCATCCCTGAGCGAGCAATAGGAAACGTCCCTATGCAGATGCCACCCGATCAGGCAGCGTACTATCAGACAGTATGGGACATCGTGCGGCAGGTGCCGGCGGGTCATGTCGTGACCTTCGGGCAGATCGCCGTGATGATCCCTGTTCCCGAGGGCATTGAACCGGATGTTTACCAGCGTATCGGGCCGCGCTGGGTGGGTAATGCCATGAATGCGGTGACGTTCCGCGACGAGCCGACAGTACCCTGGCACCGCGTCATCAACAGTAAAGGCGGCATCAGCCTGGAAGAAGGCAGCGCACCAGCCACCCGGCAGCGTACCCGCCTGGAAGCCGAGGGCGTTCGGTTCGACAGCAAGGACCTGATCGATTTTGACGTCTTTGGCTGGGATGGACCGGATGATGACTGGCTGCAAGAACGCAGTTTGCTGCGTCCGCACTCGATGAAAACGCCGCCGCCATCGCCGGATGAACCGCAGCAGCTCAGCCTGTTTTAAGCCTCATGCCTGTCAACCGGACAACCTACGACCGCACCGTCTGGCGAATCGTCTGGCAGATTCCGGCGGGACAGGTGCTGGCATACGGTCAGATCGCGGCCATGATTCCCGCGCCCGATGGGATGGATGTGCCGAGCTACGAGCGTATTGCGCCGCGCTGGGTGGGGTACGCCATGCGCCGCTGTATGAGCGATGACCTGAACAACCCGCCCGACTCAACTCAGCCATCCATTCCCTGGCATCGCGTGATTAACAGCCAGGGCATGATCAGCCTGCCGCAAGGCAGTTTCGACGCGGACCAGCAACGTACCCGGCTGGAGGCGGAGGGAGTTGTTTTCGATTCACGCGGGCGGGTCGATTTCGGGCGGTATGGCTGGGAAGGGCCGGACGAGGCGTGGCTGACGGCGCACGGCCTCATGCGACCCTATTCGATGCGTGGGCCTAACGATACAGATTGATTTCGTCGCGCAGGCTACGGGCGGCGGCTTCGGGGTCATCGGTAAAGATGATGCTGCGGGAGGCGTTGACGATCAGGCCGTTGCCGCTGTCGCTCACCCCGGCCCGGACTGCCTGTTCAACCTCACCGCCCTGCATGCCGATGCCCGGCAGCAGTATGGTCATGTCGCCAATCTGCTGGCGGACCTGCTTTAGCTCATCGGGGTAAGTCGCCCCCACTACCACCATACAATTCTGCTTGTCGTTCCACTCGTTGGCTACCTTATGGGCGACGGTTTGCCACAGTGGTTGACCGTTGACGAGCATGTCCTGAAGTTCGCCAGAGCCGGGATTTGAGGTGCGGCACAGGATAATGCAGACTTTGTCCTCGCGGGAGAGGAAGGGCTGCAACGCGTCTTTGCCCAGATACGGGTTGAGTGTCACCGCGTCGAAGCCAAACCAGTCAAAAATCGCACTGGCATAAGCTTCGCTGGTTGAAGGCACGTCGCCGCGTTTGGCGTCGCAAATCGTCAGAATATCCGGGTGATGCAATTGCAGATATTCCAGCGTCATGCGCAGCGAACGCATGCCCCGGTCGCCGCGTGCTTCGTAGAAGGCCATATTGGGCTTGAAGGCGCTGGCATAGGCGTGGGTCTGCTCGATAATCCAGCGGTTGAACGTAAACAACGGATATTCATGATTGATGTACGGTTCGGGGATACGCTCGAAGGCGCTGTCCAGCCCGACGCACAGCAGCGAGTTGGCGACTTCCACACGCCGGTTATACTTTTCAAGGATGGACATCTTCCTGCCTTTCTGCCCATTGATGCGGGTCATCCAGCCAATCTTCGATGAGGGCGCGTTCGGCCTCGCCAAACTGCCCGGCGTTCTGCGCTTCCTTAACGATGATCTTAAACTCGGCCAGCGCGTGCAGTCTGACGTTGGCTGCTTCGAAGGCCTGCCGCGACATGGGGAAGCCATAGGTCGTGATCGTCAGGCAGTGCTCGACAATCGCCCCGGCGTCGCGCAGGGCCGCCACACCGCTCAGGCTGCTGCCGCCGGTGGTGATCATGTCTTCCACCAGCAGGATCCGTTTGCCCTCGACCGCGCCGCCTTCGATGCGGTTCTGTTTGCCATGGCCTTTGGATTCGCTGCGAATATAGATCGAAGGCCGCTGCATGGCATAGGCCAGCGCCGAACTGTGCGGCACGCCGCCGGTCGCGATCCCGGCGATGACGTCGAAGGCCAGTTGTTCCCGTTCGACCAGTTGGCGGAAGCCCTCGACCACGAGCCGCCATTGTTCCGGCCAGTAGATCAGCCGCCGGTTGTCCACATAGACGGGCGATAGAATGCCGGACTTGAAAGTAATCGGGTTGTAGGGTGAAAAGCCAACCGCCTCGATTTGCAGCAAGGCTCTGGCAATTTGTGCGTCAAGCATGGGTATCCTCGTTTATGATGAGTGCTGCTGCCAACGGCCCGCGATAGATCAGGGCAGACCAGTACTGCGCGGCCTGCGCGCCCGCCTGGGCAAAGGCCCGGTAGCTGGCGCTGTCCAGCATGCCGCCGCAGGCGATGACATCGACCGGGTACTGATGGCGTGTTTTTTCCTGCTGTAAACGTATTGTTGCTGCAAGCGCCTGTTCATGCAACCGGCCCCCGCCCACACCGGCGGTGACGGCTGGCTGGCCCGGCACAGGCTGGCTGATGGTGTTGGTGGCGATGACGGCCTGTACGCCCGTTTCGGCGAAGACGCGCATCAGAATAGCATATTGTTCGTCGGCCAGACCGGGGCTGATCTTGACCCACAGCGGCGTCTGAACCTGCCCGGCAACGGCGGCGCACAGGCTGCGCGTGTGGGCTTCGGTCTGGTGGCCGCCGGGGTCATCTTCGGTGTTGGGACAGCTGATGTTCAGGGTGAACCACGCCGGGGTGATACCAGCTGTGTGGAAGTAATCGAGCGCTTCGAGGACTTCCTGCTGCTGCTGGGCCGGGTCATCCACGCCAGGGCTAACCGCGATATTGATGCCGAATATGGGCGGTAGATGAGCTTTGTTTTGGGCTAGAAAAGCGGCGGCTGCCCGTGCGCCGGGGTTGCGCAGACCGACGCGGTTTTGCGTTGATCGCGTCCCCGCATCGCGCCACATCACCGTGCCGGGGTTGCCCAGGCGCGGCCAGCGGGTGAACGAACCAAACTCCACCGGGCCGACCAGCGCGGGCATGCTGCGCCAGCCGGGGATGATGTTGCGGCCTTGCGACATCGCGACCAGCGCGACATCTTCATCGGCGAAGCCATCCCCCTTGACGAAGCCCGCCGCCAGCATGAGTGGGTAGGGCAATGTGACACCGCCGACCTGAACCGGCTGCGGGTCAAAGGCCCACTGGTTGAACTGCCTCAGGACACCTGTCATCCACGCCTGCTGATCCAGTGTGCGCAGCAGAGCCATAATGCGCTCATGGGCATGCTGTGCCGAGCTGCGGAAAATCAAAGGACGCAGCGCCGCGTAACCGGCCTGGTTCAGCCACAGGAAGGCCGTACTAGCCATACAGGTTGTGCCCTGAGCCTGGCTGGGCGAGAACCTTCTCGCCGTCGAACACCTGCTGTCCGCGAATGACCACCGATTTCACCCGGCCATAGACCTCCATCCCCTCAAAGGGCGACCAGCCGCACTTTGTGTGCAGGTTGTCCCGCGTGATCGTGTAACGGGCGTCCATATCAACGATGGTATAGGTCTCCGGTGGAGCGTTCAGCCCCCAGATGCGGCGCGGATTTTCGGCGATCAGGTCGATCATGTGCGCGGTATTCAACCGGCCTTCATGCACGGCCAGCGCCAGCAGGGGCAGGGTCGTTTCGAGGCCGGGCACGCCATAGGTCGGTTTGCCGGAGAATTTTTCCTCCAGTGTGTGCGGCGCATGATCGGACTCGACGATATCGACAATGCCCGCTTCGAGCGCGGCCCACAACGCGGCCTGATCCGCTTTGGACTTGAGTTCCGGCTTCATCATGCCCAGCGGTCCCAGCGTTGCCACATCGTCTTCGGTCAGGTACAGGTGATGCGGGCAGACGCCTAGCGTGACCGGCAGGCCTTCCTCTTTGGCGTCGGTGAGGTAGCGGATTTCTTCGGCGGTACTGATGTGGCAGAAATGTGTCCGTTTGCCGTGCTGCCGCACCAGCGCCAGAATATCGCGGACGGTTTCGCCCTCGGCATGAACCGCGATGATCTTGTGCGATGGCCATGCAGCGTAGTGCTGCGCCCGCACCGCCTGATCCTCGATCAGCAGGACGCCGGTCGTTTGATTGTTGTAGATTTTCAGCCCGCAGGTCTGGTCGGCAACCGCGTCGTAGATGCGCCAGTTTTCCGACATGGACGCGCCGTAATAGACGCCCCAGTCACACACCGCCTGTTCGCCGAATTCATCCAGCTTACGTTGCAGCGCTGTTGGGTTGATGGTGGAGGGTGGGGTGTTGGGCATATCGAACACCGCCCAATACCCCCCGGCCAGCGCCGCTGCAGTTTCGCTGGCAAACGTCGCCTTGTGGGACCAATCCATGCCGCGCAGGTGGACATGCGGATCGAGCATCGCCGGGATTTTTACGTCCATATCAACCGATACCCACTGTAGGGACGCAGCGTGCTGCGTCCAACACGAACCGTTCTAGCTGCCTAGACATAAACCCCCCGCAGCACCTTCGTCAGCAGGGCCATCCGCACGAACATGCCATTTTCCATCTGCTGGAAATAGACGCTGCGCGGGTCTGCGTCCAGCACGTCATGGTCATCCGGCGTCCCCATTTCATTCTTGCGTGGCAGCGGGTGCATCAGGATGGCATCGGCTTTGGCCTGCTCCAGCAGGGGCGGCGTCATGATAAACCCATCCTTGATCGCTTCGTAGTCGGCCTTATCGGTAAACCGTTCTTCCTGAACCCGCGTCCAGTAAATTACGTCGCTGTTGCCCAGTACATCGCTGAGGTTGTCCGTTTCGTGGACCTGAATGCCTTTTTCGCGCATCCGGTCAATAATGTCGGCGGGCATGGTCAGCGAGGCCGGGGAGACGAGGTTGACGGTGACGCCGCTGCCTTCCAAGCGGGCCGCCAGCTTGGCGAGCGAATGCACCGTGCGCCCATGCTTCAGGTCACCGACCATCGTAATGCTCAGGTTATCCAGCGACTTTTTGAAGTCGACAATCGTGAACATATCCAGCAGCGCCTGTGACGGGTGTTCGCCGATGCCATCGCCACCGCTGATGATAACGGGCTGGCGGCCAATCTTCTCGCTCAGCATATCCAGATAATAGGCCGCTTCGTAAGTTGAGCCGACTTCCGGGTGACGCAGGACGATGATGTCGGCATAGCAGCCCACAGCACGCACGGTGTCGGCCAGGTCTTCGCCTTTGTAGACTGACGAAAACTGCACGCCGTTGCTGGCCGCCACAACTTCGCCGCCCAACCGCCGCATGGCTGTCTGGAAGGACATATCGGTTCGGGTGCTGGCCTCGAAGAACAGCGTCGCCATCACCTTGCCGCTGCACACCTCGATCAGCCCCCGGTCATGCTGGCGGGACCGTTTCTTCAGTGAGGCCGCCGCATCGAAGATGATCTGCAAATCCTTGCGGCTGAACTGATCGACGGTGATGATGTGCTTGCTCACAAAATCGCCATTGATGACAGGTGGGCTGTAGATTTTTGCATAGTCACGCGCCTGCCGGACATTCTGTGTGGTCATTGTTTCTCCTGGGTTTGAGCCCTATTCATAAAAAAGCCACCCAATGGGTGGCTAAGTCTCTGACTGACTGGTTGTACTCCGCTTATTTCGATTGCGAAGCTCATAGAGATATTGTTTAACGCCCTTGAGCAAAAGCCAGTTTTCGCCTTTGCGCATTCGCGCCGCGAACCGCTGCATGGATTCCTTGGGTTCGATGGGTACCACCAACTGGCGCATGGTTTCGCCGCTGTCCACATAATGGACATGACAGCCGGTCCATTTGATTTCGTTTTTCTGGAAGGCCTTAAATGCCGAGTCGATGGGTTTGTAATCTGTAAACTGACCCGCCAGCGCCGGGTAAACCGCGATGATCTGGTGCGAGAACTTTTTCAGGAAGTCCGCGTTCAGACCATGTGGCGTGTCCAACGCGACAATCAAATCCGGTTTGTGGGTGGCGACTTGCTTCAGCAATTCCGCATCATCGTCCGGTTTGGCCAGTGTGTCGATTCCGGCTTTCTGGGCGGCACGCAGCGCATTCTCGTCGCTGGAAACGACTAATGTGATTTCACCATCTTTGAGGTTTTGAGTCTGGTGAGCGTCGAGCAGTGCGTGCAGATTATGGCCGGTTTCGGATGTGATAACCGTGATTTTGGGCATGAAACAACTCCCTGCCAGTTTGATCTATTATGGCCTGAGAACCGGCCAGCGGCAAGCCGGAAAATTGCTATTCAAGCGTGATTCGGATTTGCTCGGCCAGTTTGTACGCGCGTTCTGGCGCATCGCCGACATAGCTTTCCGCCTGCATCAGCGTGCGGATTTCCTCAACTGGCAGCAGCGCCGTCAGTTCGGTGGCTGCACACAGGGCGTCGACCAGCGGGTTGGGCTGGTTCTGCCGCAGGGCGTCCCAGGCGTTCAGGCTGTGCTGGCGGATAACTTCGTGCAGCACCTGCCGGTCGCCCCCGGCACGTACCGCGGCCATCAACACGCGCTCGGTCGCCGCGAAGGTGCCGTAAATGCCCAGGTTGCGCTGGATGGCGGCTTCGTCAATGCGCAGCCCGGCGACGATGCGTTGCGCCCGCCGCAGCACTTCTTCCGCGGCCAGGAAGGCTTCCGGCAATATCACACGGCGGTTGGCGGAGTCATCGAGGGTGCGTTCCAGCAGGTTATGGGCGGCGTTGTCCCAGGCGGTCCGGGGCAGTTCCGCCAGATAACGCGCCAGGCTGTCGATATTTTCGGCATTGATCGGGTTCCGCTTGAACGGCATAGCCGACGAACCGACCTGATGTTTGCCAAAAGGCTCCGCCCATTCGCCGAATGGTGGCGATTGCAGCAGGCGCAGATCAAACGCAAGCTTGTAGATGGTCGCGCCCATCCCGGCCAGCGCACTGAGCACGGCCCAGTCCTGACGGCGGGTGTAGGTCTGAGTGGCAATCAGAAAGGGTTCCAGTTCAAGCGACTGCATAATATGCGCTTCCATCGCTGCCGGGGTCAGGTCCGTCCCGGCCAGCAGTTCGGCGTAGGATGCTGATGTGCCGACCGCGCCCTTGAACCCCTTGCCGCGCAGTTCCGCCCGGATATGCTGCAAATCCACATAATCCGTGAGCAAATCCTGGGCATACATCGCCAGCCGGTAGCCAATGGTGGTGGGTTCGGCAGGCTGGATGTGGGTGAAGGCCATGCAGACATGCTCGGCTTCAGCCTCGATTTTCCCGGCAAACGTACCCAGCAGTTCGGCCAACCGGGCCAGCAGCAGGTCCAGGCTCTGGCGTATGCGCAGCACTTCGGCGTTGTCCTCCACATCCATGCTGGTTGCGCCCAGATGAATGATGCCGCCGCCCACCGGGCACTGTTCGGCAAAGGTGCGGACTTCCGCCATCAGGTCATGGTGAATCTCGGCTTCGATTTCGTGGGCACGGTCGATGTCCACGTCATCAACCCGCGTTTGCAGGTCGGCCACCTGCTCCGCACTCACCAGCCCGGCTTGCCGCTGGGCCTGCGCCAATGCAACCCAGATTTGCCGCCATGTGCGCCGCTTGTTCGCTTCTGACCAGATATGGCGCATCTCATCAGAACCATAGCGCCATGTGAAAGGGCTGAGGAAGGTGTCGTGTGTATAGGTCATGTTTGTCTTCTCTTGATGAGCGCCGCCGCTATTATAGGCAGAGTGGGCGGGTTGTGCCAGACAAGAAAAGGGCGCATGTCGATATGCGCCCTGGGATCCATCGTGCTGCTGTCTTAACGGACGTAGCCGTTGGTCACGCCGCCATCGACCGGCAGCATGGTGCCAGTGGTCTTGCTGCTGCGCGGCCCGGCCAGAAAAGCAATGGCTTCGGCGATGTCTTCCGGGTAGATTTCCGCTTTGAGGACGTTGCGTTGGGCGTAGAACTGGCCCAGCTCCTCGACCTTGACGCCATACTGCTTGGCGCGGGCCTCTTTCCACTCGCTGCCCCAGATGCTGCTGCCCTGAATAACGGCGTCCGGCAGCACAGAATTGACGCGAATGCCGAGCGCGCCACCTTCTTCGGCCAGGCAACGGGCCATGTGAACTTCGGCGGCTTTGGCGGCGCTGTAGGCGGCTGCGCCTTTACCGGCGGCGATGCTGTTCTTGCTGCCGACAAAGACCATCGTCCCGCCGATACCCTGTGCTTTCATCACCTTGAAGGCTTCGCGGGCCATCAGGAAGTAGCCCGTGACCAGAATGTCGATGTTGCGCTGGAACATGGCCAGGGTGGTTTCGTCGATGGGTGCGCCGCCCGCGATGCCGGCATTGTTGACGAGGACATCCAGCCCGCCATATTTCAGCACGGTCTGGCGCAGCGCATTTTGCACCGCTTCTTCGCTGGTGACGTTGGTATGCACGAACATGGCGCGGCCCTTGCCGAATGTTTTCTGCATATCGGCGGCGACTTCTTCCCCGGCTTCAGTGTTGATGTCGGCGATCACGACATGGGCGCCGTCTTGCGCCAGCCGATAAGCGGTTGAACGCCCGATGCCGCTGGCTGCGCCGGTGATCAGGGCGACCTTTCCGGCAAAATCGCGGTCGGGCGGGGCCAGTTTGAGCTTGTACAGCTCCAGCGGCCAGTATTCGATGTTGTAGGCTTCGTTGGCGGTCAGGCTGACAAAACCGCCGAGAGCTTCGCTGTCGCCGATGACGTTGATGGCGCGGTGATAAAGCTGACGGCTGACATCGGCGTTTGTGATGTCCTTGCCGGTGTTGACCATGCCCAGGCCGGGGATCAGGATGACACGCGGGGCGGCATCGCGCAGTTCGTCGCCTTCATTCTTGTTCTCGTTGAAGTAGTCCACATAGCGCGATTCGTAATCCTCGACGCCCTGGCGAATTTTGTCCTTGAGCTTGTCCGCACCTTCGTCCCGTGTCCAGTCGATATACAGCGGCTGGCGCTTGACGTGGACGAGGTGGTCCGGGCAGGCCGCGCCGATCTGGCTGACATCGCCGGTTTTGCTGCCACCCACCATGTTGAGGACTTCGTCGCTGCCGTCGTATTGCAGAATAGCGGTCTTGCGGCTGGATACTGCGCCACGAATCACCGGCAGCACGTCGGCCACGATGTCCAGCCGTTCGGCTTCGCTGAGGCCCGCGACTTTCAGATCACCAAAAACCTTTTTGCCCTTTTTGCGGTCTGCAATGTAATCTTCGGTTTCCTGAATAATACGAATGGTATTTTCATAGCTGGTTTTGCTGTCCGGCCCCCATGTCACCAGCCCGTGCTTGCCCATGACCACACATTCGATATTGGGGTTATCGCGCACCTTGCCGCCGATCCACTGGCTGAGGGTGAAGCCGGGGCGGATGTAGGGCACATACGCCATGCGGTCCCCGTAGACCTTGCGCGCTTCTTCCTCGGCGTTGTCGACACACATCAGGCTGATGACAGCGTCCGGGTGGGTGTGGTCAACGTGTTTGTGCGGCACGAAGGCATGCAGCAGGGTTTCGATACTCTGGCGTGGGCGGCCCTGCTCGAACCAGGTGCGTTCCAGATAGGCGACCATTTCCTCGTCGGTCATCTCGTCGCGCTGGAACAGTGGTTCAATTTCATCCATCTTGAGCAGGGCAAACTGGTGTTCCTTGATGGTGGCGACATCCGAGCCGGATGCCTTGACCGCCAGCACCTCGACTTCGCGTCCCACATGGTCGGTCATCATCAGCTTGGCGCTGGTGTTGCCGCCGTAGATGTTGACCACGGCCCGGTCCTGCCCAAGGATATTGCTGCGATAAACCAGCCCCTCCAGGTCCGGCAGCTTGGCTGCGTCGGCATCATTCCACAAATTTTGAGGCATCTGAGTTTCCTTTATGAAATTTCATTTGCTTTCGTTTGGTTGCGTTTTCATTATAACTCATATCGTTTAACAAACCACTAAGTCTCCTTTACAAACCTCCCCATCAGATTCTGAGCTGTCTCATACATTCTTCTAGCGCGCCATCGATAGGGTGAAAATACCAGCGACTGGGAGGCATTCTGATGATCCGACACTATCCAATTCGAAAATTGATCTTGCATGGTGTTATCGGCGGGCTGATCGCCGGTGCTGTTTTTGCCGCTGCGCAAATAGTGGTTACGGTTTTGCTGGGCGGCAATTGGCTGACACCCATCCGCTTGTTTGCCTCGATTGGGCTGGGCACGGTGGCGCTTGATGCCGTATACCCACTGGTGAATGTGCTGGTAGTCGGCCTGCTGATCCACGCGATTCTATCCGCCGGATATGGTGTGGCATTTTTTGTCATCCTGGCCGCGATCCGGCAGATCGGCAACACCAGGGGCATGCTGCTATTTTACGGCTCGCTCTATGGCCTGCTGCTGTGGGTGACGAACTTTTACTGGACGGCGCCCCTATACTTCCCGCAATTTTTGGAGCTTCATCAAGTGTGGCATGGCGTTGTGGCCCATACTTTCTTTTTCGGAACGGTGCTGGGTGCCTATACCGCTGCGGTGAAACCGGCGCGATGGGTGGAGAAGGCCATACCGGCAGCGGATCGTTAATTTTGCGGATGTCAAACGAAACTACAATCTCAAACCAGTGTAAGCCTCTCACGGCGGAATCCTCGTGCACGGGGCGGTGGTATGCCCGGCGGATATTGTTCTGTGTGGGCTGGTCGCTTAGAATGGAGGCGGAATTTATCCGATAACATGACATGCAGGGGCCGGTAGTGCCTTGCAGGAAAATGGAAGTTATGTCGAAGTCATTACGGTTTGGGTTGATTGGCTGCGGGCGGATTGCGCCGCATCACGCCAGGGCGATTCAGGGCCTGCCCGGCGCTGAATTAACAGCGGTGGTGGATGTCATCGAAGAACGTGCCTACCGGTTTGCGGATGATTATGGGGCGGAACCGCATCTGGATTATCAGGAGATGCTGCGCCGCCCGGATATTGATGTGGTCAGCATCTGCACACCATCCGGGATGCACGCGCAGATGGCAATCGACGCGGCCCGCGCAGGCAAACACATCATTGTCGAGAAACCGATGGCGCTCTCATTGGCCGACGCGGACGCCATGATCGCTGAGGCAAAAGCCAATCACGTCAAGCTGTGTGTGGCGTTTCAGAACCGCTACAACCCGCCGATTCAGGATTTGCGGGCGGCGGTGCAGGCTGGCAAGCTGGGTCGGCGGCTGCTCGGTAACGCGACGGTGCGCTGGTATCGGACGCAGGAATATTATAACGACGGCTGGCATGGCACCTGGGCAATGGACGGCGGCGCGCTGATGAACCAGTCCATTCATCACGTGGACGCGCTGGTCTGGCTGATGGGTGAACCCGTCGAAAGCGTGTTTGCCTACAGCGCGACGCTGGCGCACGAGATGGAAGCGGAAGATACGGTGGTGGTGGCGCTGCGCTTTGCCAGCGGTGCGCTGGGTTCCATCGAGGCGACCACGATTACCTACCCGACCGACCTCGAAGGGTCGGTGACGCTGCTGGGTGAACGCGGCTCGGTCAAGATCGGTGGGGTGGCGCTCAACCGCAAAGAGATGTGGAAGATCGAAGGCGAGCTGGAGCGCGAGGCGGAAATCCTCAGCGAAAATCAGGTTGACCCGTTAAGTGTCTATGGCACCAGTCACCCGCATGTATTCAACGACTTTCTGGCAGCTATCCGCGAAGACCGCGAACCATTTGTCAACGGGACGGAAGGCCGCGCCGCGCTGGCCGTGGTGTTGGGTGTTTATGAATCCGCCCGGACAGGCCAGCCAGTTTTGATTAATCACCGGCCCGGCTGATTATCCGGCAAGGTGAATATCCGCATTGGACAGGCGTTCCTGCACCAGAGCGAGTAAACGCGGGCGCATCTCGGCGGCTTTGCCGAAGCGGGCTTTGGTCAGCAGGGTGAGTTCGGCGCTGCCGCCGATGGTGCCGGTTTCGCTGACGACCTGCCAGGGTTCCAGCAGATTGGGCAGCAGGGTGACGGCTTCCTGCCCCAGTTCTTCCAGTAGTTCAATCGCCCGGCCCAGATCTGCCGCGTTGACTTTGAGTGTGATGTTGGCCGTCGAGAAGCGCCCCCGGCTGAAATTGCGGATGATACGGATTTCGCCGTTGGGGATGGTGTACAGTTCGCCGCTGGGCGCACGCACAAGCGTGGTGCGCAGGTTGATCTTCTCAACCACGCCCTCGACCCCCAGCATCTCGATTTTTTCGCCGACGTTGTACGTGTCTTCAAAGATGAAGCCCACGCCCGTCAGATAGTCGCTGATCAAAGGGCGGGCCCCCAGACCAAACGCCGCGCTGAACAGGCCGATCATCCAGATCAGCGTGGTGGTATCCACAAACAGGCCGAGGATCAACACCGCCGCGATCAGAAAACCGGTAAAACTGATGGCACTGGCAAACAGGTCGTTGAGCGTGCGCTTGCGTTCTTCGTGCGGGCGCATCCGTTCTGGCGCATAGCCTGTCAGCCCAACCACCCGCCGCACAATCCGCGCTGACAGACGGTGAAGAGCCCACGCGATCACCAGAATAATCACAATGGGAATGACATACTGCAATAGAATAATTTCCAGCGAAGACATGCACAGCCCTCTATTCTGAGACTTTAGCCACCAATCATAAATCATAGGTGATGGCTGGTCATGCGGCAAGTAGACGTGCGTGGTACAATCGCCGCCGTTTGAACCATCTGTGAGGTGTACGCCATGACCGATACAAAGACGGCATATTTATCTGAACAACTGGCCGAACTGAAGGAGCAGGGGTTATTCAACACCATCCGCACCATCGAAAGCCCGATGGATGGGCGCATCCGGGTGGATGGCGAGGATGTCCTGAATTTTTGCGCCAACAATTATCTGGGCCTTGCCAATCATCCACGCCTGCGCGAAGCCGCCAAGCGCGCTATCGACCAGTATGGCATCGGCCCCGGTGCGGTGCGGACCATTGCCGGGACGATGACGGTGCATAACCAGCTTGAGGCCCGGCTGGCCGAATTCAAAGGCGCGGAGGCCGTGATCACGTTTCAGAGTGGTTTTACGGCGAACCTGGCCACCATTCCGGCGTTGGTGGGGCGGGGGGATATTATCTTTTCCGACCAGTTGAATCATGCCAGCATCATTGATGGCTGCCGCCTCAGCCGGGCGCAAATCGTCGCGTATGAGCACAACAACGTCGATGACCTGCGCCGCAAAATTGCCGAGACAACGGAATACGGACGGCGCATCATTATTACGGACGGTGTGTTCAGCATGGATGGCGACATCGCGCCGCTGCCAGACCTGTACGAAGTGGCGCGTGAGCACGACATTCTGCTGATGGTTGATGACGCGCATGGCGAAGGTGTGCTTGGGCATGGTGGACGTGGCATTGTCGATCATTTTGACCTGCACGGCAAAGTCGATATTGAAGTCGGCACGATGAGCAAGGCCTTTGGCGCGGTGGGCGGCATTGTCGCCGGGACACAGGTTATCATCGACTGGCTGCGGCAGCGGGGGCGGCCCTTCCTGTTTTCCAGCGCCATGACGGTGCCGGATGCAGCGGCCTGCCTCGAAGCGGTTGATATGCTGGAAAGCTCCGACGAACTGGTGAAGCGGCTGTGGTCGAATGCGGAATTTTTCAAGACAGAACTGCGCAACATGGGTTTTGATACCGGTCACAGCCAGACGCCGATTGTGCCGGTGATGCTGGGTGAAGCACCGCTGGCGCAGCAGTTCAGCCGCAAGCTGTTCGAGGCGGGCGTATTTGCGATGGCGATTGGCTTCCCGACCGTGCCGCAGGGCAAGGCGCGCATCCGCGTCATGAATACAGCGGCGCACTCGCAGGATGATCTGGAACAGGCGCTGGCGGCTTTCGAATCCGTCGGCAAGGCGCTGGGAGTGATCGCATGAAAACCATTTTATGCTACGGTGACTCCAACACCTGGGGGTCGATCCCGACGCCAACGTTTAATGGCGCCCGGCGGTATGATGCCCACACCCGCTGGGCCGGGGTGCTGCGCGACCGGCTGGGTGAGGATTACTGGGTGATAGAAGAAGGGCTTGGTGGACGGACAACCGTTTGGGATGATCCGCTGTCACCTCACCGCAATGGTTACGCCTATCTGCCGCCCTGCCTGATGACACATCGCCCGATTGATCTGGTGGTGCTGATGCTGGGCACCAATGACCTGAAGCATCGCTTTGGCCTGTCGGCGTATGATATTGCCAGCGGCGCGGGTTTTCTGGTCGATACGATTCTGCGGTCGATGTGTGGGCCGGAAGATACGCCGCCGGGGGTGCTGCTGGTGTGCCCGCCGCCGACCACCGACCCGATCCCGCCCAAGTTTGCGGACATGTTTGCCGGAGCGATTGAGAAATCGCGGCAGTTGGCGCCCCAGTATGAAAAAGTAGCCAATGATTATGGGTTGCCGTTTCTGAACGCGGGCGATGTCATCGAGTCCAGCCCGGTGGATGGCATTCATTTCACCCCCGAAGCGCATATCAAACTGGGTGAAGCCCTTGCGGAAAAAGTGCGCGCAGTACTGGTGTAACGACAGGATAAAATGACAATGCGACCCAAAGTAACTCTGATTACTGGTGCAAACGGCGAGGTTGGGCACGGCCTGATCCGTGAGCTGTACGCCATGAAGGATCAGCCGCCGGTGGTGGTACTGGATATTCGCGGCCTGGACAGCCACATGGAGCCGCTGGTCGATACCACGATTGTCGGCGACATTCTCGATGAAAACCTGCTCGATACATTGATGAGCGAATATGAAATCGAGGCGATCTTTCATCTGGCGGCGCTGCTCAGCACCCATTCGGAATTTCGCCCGGCGGCAGCGCATCGGGTCAACGTGCAGGGCACCATCAACCTGCTGCAACTGGCCGTCGAACAATCTCGCTGGCGCGGTGAACCCGTCAAATTTATCTTTCCCAGCAGTATCGCCGTTTATGGCATGCCGGACCTGGCGACCAAAGCCGCCGCCGCGCCGCTGGAAGAATATGCCTACACCATGCCGACGACGATCTATGGCTGCAATAAACTCTATTGCGAGCATCTGGGCCGTTACTATGCCAATCATTACCGTCAACTGGCGACAACCCCCGAAGAATCCGGCGTCGATTTTCGCTGTGTTCGTTTCCCCGGTTTGATTAGCGCGCTGACCATGCCCACAGGTGGCACCAGCGACTATGCGCCGGAGATGCTGCACGCAGCGGCCAAGGGTGAACCCTACGAGTCGTTTGTCCGGCCCGATACGGAAATTCCCTTTATGGCGATGCCGGACGCGATGAAAGCACTGCTGTCGCTGGCGGCGGCCCCGCGCGACCAACTGTCGCAGCTGGTCTATAACGTCACCAGCTTTAGCCTGTCTGCTGAGGAAATCGCCACCATCGTTCAGGAAGAATTCCCCGGTGCGCAGATCGGCTATGCGCCCACGCCCGGTCGCCAGAACATTGTCGATAGCTGGCCGCGCGAGATTGATGACCGCGCCGCCCGGCAGGACTGGGAGTGGGCACCGGACTATGATGCAGAACGCGCCTTCCGGGAATATCTGATCCCGACCATTCGCCAGCATTATCAAGGCGGATAAACCGGCTGATGGATGTCTGATCGATCATGGGGCAGCGCCGAACCAGACGCTGCCCTTTTTTGTTGGGATAAATATTGATTTTTGGGGGTGTGGCCGACTATTAATGAACTTTTTTGCGTGTTGAGCGTAATCAACCTTGTGGGCATTATTTATACGTTCAAACATGTTGTTGACCTTTATGACCCTTTATGATACATTTGAGGCTGCGGCGCGGGAGGAACCGCGACGGCTGTCTGACCTGGGTCTATCAGGTTTGACGAGAGTCGGCGTATAATGAAAATCCATGGCTGGAGAATCGTGACTCCAGCATTTTGTTGTCTGCTGTATGGAGGCCAATTGCATGGTCGTAATACCAGAATACGATCTTAAGGACGCGCTGAGCGAAAATCGCTTGCGGGGCATCCTGCGTATCCTGACCGGTTTCCGACTAAAATATCTTGGCGCTATTCTGAGTTTGGGCGTGGCGACGATCGCCAAGACCTCGACATTTCTGCTGCTGGCGTACTTTGTCGATACAGTGCTGGTTCAGTTTCAGGATCAGCCGGGCTATTTGATGCCGGAACAAGTTGGGCGTGACCTGCTGAGCAGCGGCGATCAACCGGATACCACCGGTATTCTGGTGGCGATCGCGCTGGGCTTTATCGGCCTGGCCCTGATCGAAGGGATGTTCAGCTTTGTGAGCGGTAAGCTGGCGGCTCGTACCGGCGAAGGGGTTGCGCGCCGGCTGCGTAACTACCTGTACGATCACTTGCAGCGGCTGACCTTCACCTATCATGACCGGATGCAGACGGGTGAATTGATTCAACGGTGTACATCGGATGTGGATGCGATTCGCCGCTTTCTGGCTGATCAGGTGATCGGCATGGGGCGTATCGTCACATTTTTCATTGTCAACTTTACGGCACTGCTGTTTATCGACGTGCCGTTGGCGCTGTTTTCAATCATCGCCATCCCGATTATGGTGATCATGTCCTTCTTTTTCTTCCGCAAGGTCGAAAAGATTTACAAGCTGTTTCAGGATCAGGACGCCGTGCTCTCGACCACGATGCAGGAAAACCTGACAGGTGTGCGTGTGGTCAAGGCGTTTGCGCGCCAGGAATACGAAATCGACAAGTTCGACAAGGAAAACTGGAAACGATTTACGCTGGGGCGTCAATTGCTGACGATGATGGCGATGTACTGGCCAATGTCGGACACCATTGGGTTTATTCAGCAGGTGGCTGGCTTTATGGTGGGTGCGTTGATGGTGATTGACGGGCAGATTTCGATCGGTGCGTTCATCGCTTATACGGGTATGGTGACTCGTATCATCTGGCCAATGCGTGAGCTGGGCCGGTTGATCGTGCAGATGTCGACCGGGCTGGTGTCGTATGGTCGTGTGATGGAAATTATCCGCGAAGATCGCGAACCGATGGAAAAAGGCTTGTGGCCCGAAAATGATCTGCGCGGCGAAGTGGTCTTTGATCAGGTTGGTTTTGAATACGAAGACGACACGCCGGTGCTGCACGACATCAGCTTCCGCTGTGAGCCGGGCCAGATGATCGCGCTGCTGGGTTCAACCGGGTCGGGCAAGACGTCCCTGGTCAATCTGCTGCCCCGGTTTTATGAGTACACGTCGGGCAGCATGACGATTGATGGGGTAGAGCTGCATGATTATGCACGCGGTTATCTGCGCAGCCAGATTGGCATTATCGAGCAGGAGCCGTTTCTGTTTTCGCGCACCATTCGGGAGAACATCACCTATGGTGTCAGCCGCGACGTGACCGACGAAGAAGTCGAGATAGCGGCCCGTGCTGCTGCCGTCCATGACGTGATCATGACCTTCCCGAAGGCCTATGACACGCTGGTCGGTGAACGCGGTGTGACCCTGTCCGGTGGTCAGAAACAGCGTGTGGCGCTGGCGCGGACGCTGCTGAAGAATCCGCGTATTCTGATTCTGGATGATTCGACTTCATCTGTTGATACCGAAACCGAGGCGGAAATTCGTTCGGCACTTAAACGCCTGATGAAGAACCGCACCACTTTTGTCATTGCGCACCGTGTACAAAGCCTGATGGCCGCCGACCTGATTCTGGTTATGGATAAGGGCCGCATTGTACAGCGTGGTACGCATGATGAACTGATGACTCAGCCGGGCATTTACCGGCAGGTCTTTGATGTGCAGGCGCGCATCGAGGACGAACTGGAAAAGGAGGTGGCGAGTGCCTGATACCAGCTACTTCGATGAAGAGGAATTTGACTCAAAATTTGATGGCCGGACGTTGGTTCGGATCTTCGGTCTGGTGCGGCCACACTGGAAGTGGGTGGCGGGGTTTTTGCTCGCGATTGCGACCGTATCCTTTCTGGAATCCTACTTTACGCTGCTGACCAAGCGCATCATTGATGAAGCCATCATCCCCCAGGACACCGAAGCACTCAGAGGCCTGCTGGGGCTTTATATCGGCATCGCCCTGTTGTTTGCCTTTGGTGTGTTTTCGTTCATCCGGCTCGCGGGTGTTCTGGGGCATCGCGTTCAATACGACCTGCGCCAGAAGCTGTTTAACCACTTGCAGAACCTGTCCTTCAGCTACTTTGATCGCACGCCGGTTGGCTGGATCATGTCGCGGCTGACCTCCGATACGGAGCGTATCGCCGAACTGGTAACATGGGGTCTGCTGGATTCCACGTGGGCCGTGATGAACATTGCGACCGGCATCTTCTTCATGCTGCTGATCAACTGGCAGCTTGCGCTGATCGTGGTGCCGATTATCCCGGTTCTGGTGATACTGTCGGCCTGGTTCAAGCAGAAGATCATCGTACAGTTCCGGCTGGCCCGCAAGATCAACTCGAAGATCACCGGGTCATATAACGAGAATATCACCGGTGTGCGCGTGATCAAGGCGCTGCGGCGCGAAAAAGCGAACCTGGATGAGTTCAGTGAACTGACCGGGGAAATGTATCAGGCGTCCTACCGGGCGGCCTTTCTGTCTGCGTTGTTTCTGCCGTCCGTGCAGTTGATTAGTGCGGTGGCGCTGGCCATTATCGTGCTGCGCGGTGGGCAGCTGGCACAGGTGGGCGGCATGACCATTGGTGGTATTCAGGCATTTATCGCCTACATCACCTTCATGCTGTGGCCGATTCAGGACCTGGCGCGTGTTTATGCGTCGATGCAGCAGGCCATCGCGTCGGCGGAGCGCACCTTTTCGCTGATTGATACGGACCCGGAAATTGTGGATCGCTCCGGCGCATATGATCCTGGCACGATTGCGCAGGAAATCGAGTTCGATCATGTCGACTTCTACTATGAAGCGGATAACCCGGTGCTGCGTGACTTTTCGCTGAAGGTTCGGCAGGGCGAAACCATCGCCATTGTTGGGCCGACCGGTGCCGGTAAATCCACCATCGTCAACCTGATCTGCCGCTTCTACGAACCGAAGAACGGCGCGATCCGCATCGGTGGGCGCGACTATACCGAGTTCACCCTGCAAGGTATCCAGTCGCGCATCGGCATGGTGCTGCAAACACCGCACCTGTTTTCCGGCACGATCAAGGAAAATATCCGCTATGGGCGGCTGGAAGCAACCGATGAGGAAATCGTCGAGGCCGCCAAGCTGGCCGGCGCGCACGGGTTTATCGAAACACTGGACGAAGGCTACGACGCGCAGGTCGGCGAGGGCGGTACGCTGCTCTCCGTTGGCCAGAAACAGCTGATCAGCCTGGCACGGGCGGTGCTGGCAAAGCCGGACATCTTCATCATGGATGAGGCGACCAGCTCGGTTGATACACTGACTGAGGCGCTGATCCAGCAGGGTATGGACACCCTGATGAAACGCTCCACCAGCTTTGTCATCGCGCACCGGCTCTCGACCATCAAGCGGGCAGACCGTATTCTGGTGCTTCAGGCCGGGCAGATCGAGGAAATCGGCACGCATCAGGAATTGCTGCGCCAGCGTGGCCATTACTACCGGTTGTACACCAAACAGTTCCGCGACGAACTGGAAAAACAGTATGACCCGTATGGCGACAGCCACAATGGCATGGCCCCACAACCGGCTGCTGGCGATTAGGCTGATGCGGTAGAATAGGACCCCGGCACCCACCGGGGTTTTTTATTGGCCTAACTGAGCGAAGGCGCGTATGAAGATCGCAACACTGAACCTGCGGCATAATCAGGACCGCTGGGACGAACGGTTTCCGCTGGTCGTGGATTCACTGCATGATGAACAGGCGGATGTCATCGGCTTGCAGGAGGTCTGGCTGGAGATTCATCAGGCTCACATGATTGCTGATGCCCTGAACCAACACACGCCGCAGCAGCCCTACGACGTTTACCTTCAGCCGAAATGGGGTGATCAGCCGGTGGAGGGCATTGCGATATTGTCGCGGCTGCCCGCACTGGCACATGAGCGCCTTGAACTGCCGGAAGGGCAGCGCATCGCCCAGCGGATTGTGGTCAATGTTGATGGTAAGTCGGTGAACATTGCCAACACGCACCTGCATCACCGCCCGCAGGAAGATGAATCGATTCGTCTGCCCCAGATGCAGGCATTACTGACGTGGATGTTCGAGCGTGCGCCAGATCGATGGCTGCTGACCGGCGACATGAACGCCCAGCCAGAGTCGACGACGATTGCCGCCGCGTTAGACAGGCTGCAATCCGCTTATTATGATGTTCACCAGCAGCAGCCGGTAACTTTTCCAACGCCGCTGGTGGCAGATCAGCTGCCGGATTGGGCGTGGACGATTGACTATATCTTTTATACGGCCCGATCGATGCGCGTTTCCGGCTGCCACGTGATGGCGGATCAGGCCGCACCTGATGACCCGAAGCTGTACCCATCAGATCATTTCGGGCTGGCGGCGCAGGTCGAGGTGATGGCTTAAATCATTCGTCACGGCGGTTAGGTGGATTCGACCAACACCCCGGCGTCAAAATCCAGCGTATGTAGCCGGTCACCATGCTGGATGGTGTATTGCCGCGCTCCGAATTCCGCCTGACAGTACGGGTTATCAAAGCGTGGATAATTGTGTAGCAGGACTTCACGGCCCATGATCCACAGAAGGCCATCCCACGAAAATTCAATTGGCCCCTGTGACGGCGAGTCGTAGTGGATATTTAAATCATCGACCCGGATCGTCAGGCTGGCCCTGGCAATGGCGTCGACAAAGGCCGCGAATGTGCCCCATTGTGCGGCCCGGCCCATCTCGACCACCCAGGCGTGGTGCGGCGAACTGGCCCGCAGCTCGTTAATGGGGTGCGCCTCGTCGTGACGGTCTGCCAGCCACTGGTAATCCGGCCCGGCATAGATCGCAATATAGCCATCATCTTTGCGCCCGAACACCCAGCCACCGCGTTCGACGATGTCGTCAAAGGCCGCTTTGGGGAAATAGGCGTGGCTGAAGGGGAAGGGGTCGTCGTGCGGGATGCGGTGCAGCGCCACCAGCACATTTTCTTTTTGGACCACGCGGGGCAGGATGCTGTTCCCGGCCCAGAAGTTCGGGCGGCTGTGTTCGTCGTCAGCGCCGGGGTGATTGGTGAAGACCATCGCGTCGATGCCGAGTGTCGCCTGCCAGGGGTGCTGCTGGTAGCCCGGACTGCCGGAGCGATAATCCTGCGCGCTGCTGAGCAGGTAATCGCCGGTGCGGTACGTCTGGATATGGACTTCGGTCATCGCATGGCAGTCCATGTGCGGGTTGATGATCCTGCCGTGCTGGTCGATCTGGCCCTGAAACAGCTTCTTGAAGTTGCCCTGAAAATCTTCATGCTGGCGGATGTGATAGGTTTTGCCCAGCCGTTCGGACAGGTTCACGATGGTAGGATGTAGAAAATCCTGAATGCTCCAGTACAGGTGACAGTCATCGAGATTGTCATATGACAGGCCATACAGATACGCATCGTCGATATTCAGGCTGTGGCGTTCGCGGAACAGGCGTGGCGTGTCCAGATCAGCGGCGATCTGCACGATGACTTCGGGGCAGCGATAGGCACTGGTCGCTAGAACCATGGTTCCCATCATATTCGGGCTGTTGTACATGCCCATACCAAACATCAGCTTGGCGGTGTTGCTGGCATCCTCGCCGCGGGCGCCTTTGATCAATCGTGGATAGGTGCGGCCATGTGAGCAGCCCATCACGCCGCGATAGGTGTGCAGCGCCATCTCGAACATCAGCGTGTCGATCAGCAATTTCGCCTGGTGCCGGATATCGGGCTGCTGTGCGAAGTCGTGCAGGTTGACCAGCGCGAGCAAATCTTCTTCAAAATAGTTGTTGGAAAGCCACTCGCTGATGCCAAAACGAATACGAAAATCCAGCCAGCGGCGGATGTAATGCAGCGCATGGTCAATATGATACTGACCGTCTTTGCCGTCGTTCTCAAAAATTGCATCGGGGAACAACTGCCCGGCCAGCAGTTCGTCGGCATGAAAGATAATCTGATGATTTTCTGTCCAGTAGCAGCGCTTGTCCGGGTTGGGTTCGTCCCACCAGTATTTGAACCACAGCACCGCTTTTTCGATGTCTGCGATCAGCTCCCGTGAGATATGCGGACTCTCGCGGTATTGATACAGGATACGCAGCAGCCCACCCATCGTGAAGTCGTTACAATCGCTGTTGCTGTAGAGATAATCCAGCGCTTCGCGGAATGGCCTTTCGTCCACAGCCTGTCCCAGTTCCAGGCGGGCGATCTGGCTGAAAAAGCCTGTTCGGCCACCCGGTGACTGCACCGCACAATAATCCAGATACAGCTGCCGGCGTTCTTCATACGTGCCACGTGGCGTGGGCCAATAGGTATCCTCTGTCATAAACTCCCTTTTTCGCAACGTTCAGGTGGTGGTGTTTCTTCAGACAGGCGGGTTCATCTGGATAAAGGGCGCAGCAACGCGCCCTTTTGTGCATCGTTGTGCAGCGCAGAGGCCTAAAGCAGACTGACCTCATGGCCGGATTCCTGGCTGCGATAAATGCCGTCGAGAATCGTCAGTACTTGCAGCGAATGCTCCGCTGGTACGGGTGAGGGGGCGCCATCGACAATCGCCTGCGCAAACTCGACACATTCGAGCGCGTGCGGCTCCATGATGTCGGCGGTTTTTTGCAGCGTCAGGTTATACTGCTGGCGCGTTTCATAGTTGGTGGTGTAGATGTTGCAGCCCGGCCAGTGACTGCCGCCTCTGGTGCCATACAGCCACATCTGCATGTCTTCCCCCGGTGTATCGTGGTGCAGCAGCCAGCTGACTTCGAGCACCAATGTCGCGCCGTTCTCAAAGCGGACAAACGCCGCCGCGAATTCCTCGACATCCCAATCAGGCGGAACCGGATTGGGCGACCAGATGCTGAACTGTCCCGGCAGATGGGCCAGGTCGCTGCGGGCCACGCCGCTGACGGCGACCGGTTTCGGGTTGCCCAGCATCCACAGCGTCAGGTCGAGGATATGCACGCCAATGTCGATGGTGGCGCCGCCGCCGCTGTGCTGCTTGAGCACAAAGCCTGGCCCCGGCAAGTAGGCGGCCCGGCGCAGCATCCAGCTGCGGGCATGATAGATGTCGCCCAGCGCCCCACACTCGATTTCCGCTTTCAGCGCCCGCGAGTTGCCTTTGAAGCGGAAGTGCTGCGCGGTCATCAGCATTTTGCCGGACGCATCACGCGCCGCGATCATCTCCCGGATTTCGCCGGGGGTGGGGGCCAGCGGCTTTTCGCAGATGACATGCTTGCCGGCCCGCAGCGCCGCGATAGTCAGCGGGGCATGATAGCGATTGGGCGTGCACACATCGATAATGTCGATGCCGGGGTCATTGATGATGTCCTCGGCCTGGCTGTAAAGTTTCTGGACGCCGTGATCCCGCCCCCATTTTTGCAGCGTGGCCTCGTTAATGTCGCTGCCAGCGACCACTTCCGCAAGGTCGGACGCCGCCCAGCCGGGCATGTGGGCACGGACGATTCCGCCGACACCGATGATGCCGACTTTCAGAGTCATAAATGTTTCTAGCTCCTTATGAATCGAGACGAACTTCGCCGCCAGTTTGCTGGCTGCGATAAATGCCATCCAGAATCGTCAGCACCTGAAGGGACTGCTCCGCTGGTACCGGCGACGGCGCGCCCTCGGCCACTGCTCTGGCAAACTCGACACATTCGAGCGCGTGCGGCTCCATGATGTCGGCGGTTTTTTGCAGCGTCAGGTTATACTGCTGGCGTGTTTCGTAGTTGGTGGAGTAGATATTGCAGACGGGCCAGTGGCTGCCGCCTTTGGTGCCATACAGCCACATCTGCATGTCTTCGCCCTGGGTATCGTGGTGAATCATCCAGCTGACTTCCAGCACCATCGTCGCGCCGTTTTCAAAGCGGACAAAGGCGAGGGCCGTTTCTTCAACATCCATGAAATCCGGTACGTCGCCCCAGCGGGTGAAGGCGCCGGGCAGCTTGCCCAGTTCGGTGCGGGCCACGCCGGTCACGGAAATCGGCTTGGGATTGCCCATCATCCACAGCGTCAGGTCAAGGATATGCACGCCAATGTCGATGGTGGCGCCGCCGCCGCTGTGCTGCTTCAGCAGGAAACCGGGGCGAATGGGCAGACCATCGCGGCGCAGCATCCAGCTTCGAGCGTGATACACATCGCCCAGTGCGCCCGCGTCAATTTCCGCTTTCATCGCACGTGAGTTGCCTTTGAAGCGGAAGTGCTGCGCGGTCATCAACATCTTGCCGGTGCGGTCACGGGCTTCGATCATCCGGCGAATATCATCCGGGGTGGGTGCCAGCGGCTTTTCGCAGATGACGTCTTTGCCCGCTTCCATCGCGGCAATCGCCAGCGGTGCGTGGTACATGTTGGGGGTGATGATGTCGATGATGTCGATGTCGGGGTCGCTAAACAGGTCTTCCGCCTTGGTGGTCAGACGCGTGATGCCATGCTCTTTGCCCCATTTTTGCAGCACGGCTTCATCGAGGTCGCACCCGGCAATGGCTTCCGCGTGCTCGGAGGCCGCCCAACCCGGCATGTGGACACGGGCGATGCCGCCGACACCGATAACGCCAACTTTCAAAGTCATGATAAAAATCTCCTATTTGGTACTGTGCATTTATGCATTGAATAAAAACAGTTCAAAAGTCCTCAGTGTTCAGTGGATGGCTGCAAGCTTGCACAGTCCGCATTCTGATCGCTGATGACTGATCGCTGACGCGCTGGTGAAAGCCTCGCAGGCTTTGCATTTATTCCTTAACCGGTTCGACCCAGGTTTGTTCATTGGCCGCCTGATACAAAGCTTCCATGACGGCACTGCGGGCGGCAGCTTCCTGCGGCCTGACCAGTGAGACGCCATCTTTACCGTTGACCGCGTCAAAGAACAATTCAAAGGCGTGCGGCCAGGCTTCCGGCAGGTCGGTCCAGGGCGATTCGCCATCGGCCCCGTCGACATGCTCACTCTTGAAATACAGCGTGTCGCGGTTGACGACATACGCATGGCCTTCCGTACCGCTAAGGATGACGCCAACCGGATGGGCGACATCGACCCAACCCCCGCCCAGACTGCCGATGACACCGTTTTCAAACTTGAGCAGCGCTTCGCCGGTTTCGTCGAGGTCGCCGTAGATACCGGTGACGGCAGCGATCTCTGCGGTGACGCGTTTGACGTCGCCCAGCAGCCACATCATGATATCGAGCGAGTGTGTACCGAGATCACCAAAACCGCCGATTCCCGCTTGTTCAAGGTCGGTCATCCACAGCCACTCCGGGGTGAACCAGTCGCCCAGCGAGCCGGAATGAAAGTTGGTGTGGCGCAGCCGCGTGATTTTACCGAAGCTGCCGTTCTGAATTTGCTGGCGCAGGAATTGATGCACCGAACTACCCCGCATGAAATAGCCAGTCTGGAACAGCACCCCGGCATCGTCAATGACGCGGGCCATTTCGTAGGCATCCTTCGCGCCCATGCCCAGCGGCTTTTCGACAAACATGTGCTTTTTGGATGCGGCGGCGTACTTGACCAGGTTTTCGTGCAGCCGGGTTTCGGCGCAGATAACCACCGACTCGACTTCCGGGTCATTCCAGATTTCGCTGAGTTCCGCGACCCGCGCCGCGCCCAGTTCCTGAGCACGTTTTTCGGCCCGGTCGACGTCATGGTCCCAGACGTATTTGGCACTGACATCGGAACGGTCGTTCACGCGCTTGATGAAGCCGGAGGTGTGAATGTGGGCACAGCCGACAAACGCTGTCTTGTGCATGGGAGCAACTCCTCAATCCTGATTCTGGTGACGAAACAAACCACTGGCGGGTATGATTTTTACCCCGACAACCGGTAAGTATAACCGTTGTTACGGTTTCTCCAAGAGTGCCTGGCGGATTAGTGTTCGAGCTCGGATGGGTCTGCCGGAACCTGATACAGTGCAGCCCCAACCCGGCGGCCAGAACGCGGCGCTGGTGATGGCTGATCGACCAGCAGCGGGGCCAGCAAAGCCTCATCATATTCGATGCCCAGGCCCGGTTTATCGCCCAGAATAATCCAGCCATCTTCGATATGATTGTCGACCTTCATGGCGTAGGCGCGCCCGGCATTCAGCACTTCCATGTGCGTGTGATTGGGCAGGACAGCAGCCACATGCGCGGTGTAATTGGCGGCGCAGTTCATCAGCGTGACGGGCAGGTCGAAGGCGTAGGCGAGGTCGGCGATCTGCAACATGCCGGTGATGCCGCCGGACCCTGCACCCACGTTGATCATATCGACGGCTTCATTCGCCACCAGATCGGTGAATTCCTGCAACTCATCAAGGTTTTCGCCGGTTGCGACGGCGGTTGTCACATTCTGCGAGACCTGCCGCAGTCCGCGATAGTCCCAGCGGCGGGCGGGTTCTTCGGCCCACAGCAGTTCGTAATGGCGTTCAATCTCGCGGATATGGGCGATCGCCTGCTTGGGCGACCAGTATTCATTCGAGTCGATCATGAGCTGCGGCTGCTTGCCGGATGTGGCCAGCGCGTCGTGCATGATGCCGAGGCGGCGCAGGTCATCCTCGCGGTTGAGGCCAACTTTCAGCTTGCCCGCTGCGATGCCTTTGGCGGCCATGCCTTCATAGAAGGTGCGCAGGTCGTCGTCCGAAAGCGGCATATCCAGCCCGCTGGCATACGCCCGCACGCGTCGTTCGGATGCACCAAGCGTCTTCCACAGCGGTTCGTTGTTGGCTTTGGCCTTCAGGTCCCACAGCGCGACATCAATGGCCGAGATCGCATCGCCGACGATGCCCCGATTGCCTGCCTTGAAGGCTTCGTCGTTCATTTTCTGCCACAGGCCGCGTACCCCACGCGGGTCCTGACCAGCCAGCAGGCCGTTGACGATGCCGTGAATGTGGTTGATGGCGCTCACGCTGCCCAGCGACATGCCGCTGATGCCCTCGTCCGTGTCGATGTTGACGATCACGGCGATCAGGCGATTCCAGCCACCGGGGTTATTGGCGTCGCCCAGCCAGCGGTTCATCTGGGTTTCGTAGATGCGTGTGCGCACGCCTGTAATTTTCATCAAAAAATCCTTTCGTAAGAAATTTGTGGCCTGCAAAAACAGCATGTGATCAAGCATGAGGGCGCAAGTGTGATGCGCCCTCGCCACATGATTCTGTAAATTGTAATGTGCCTGTCTGGTTGTCGCTAGAACCATTACCCTTCGCGAAAGTTGCGCAGCGTTTCGAGGTAATAATCTGGCAGGCCGATGTCGAAGCGCTGGCCGTCCATCATCAGCCCCATGAAGCCATCCTCGCGCCGCAGCCGGTCCAGCGCCGAAGTCAGCTGGAATTCACCCCGTTCGCGCACATTGTTTTCGATATGTTCCTCAAGGTACTGGAAAATCTGCGGCTTGATGATGTACTGGCCGAACACGGTCAGGTACTCGTCATCGCCGAGGCTGGGGACACGCAAGTTCATCCGGGCATATTCCAGCGCCGGTTTTTCCACAAACTCGGTAATGTGCAGCAGTTCGCCCGGTTCGATCCAGCGGCCTGTCACCGTGCCGAAGTTGGCGATCTGGTCTTCCGGGGTGCGCCGTAAACCAATGACGCTGGTGCCGTGCTGGTTATAGGCGTCGAGCAGTTGACGGGCGCAGGAACGGTCGCCATTGTTGCGGTAGATGTGGTCGCCCAGCATCAGCAGGAATGGCTCGTTGCCGATGGCCTCGTGCGCCATGTAGAGGGCGTGGCCCAGGCCCTGCTGCTTATCCTGCACGATAAACTTGACTTTGCGGCCCATCTCCAGCAAGCGACGCGAATAATCCTGAAAGTGGGGTGGAAGCTTGTTGTAATTTTCGATGGACACCTGCACGTTGAAGAACTCGCGGAAATCCGGCAAGTCCTCTTCCTGGACGATGATATAGACTTCATCCAGCCCGGCTTCGAGCGCTTCCTCGACGATGATGAGGATGGCAGGCTTGGCAATGCCGTCGCGGTCCACGACCGGGAATAGTTCCTTCTTGGTGGCTTTGGTCGCCGGGAATAGACGCGTGCCAAAACCGGCGGCTGGGATCACGGCCTTGCGCACCTGCGCCCCGGCGTGAATCGTCAGTTTGAGACACGACATCCCCAGATCACGCTCGATGATGTCGATGATTGTCTGCTGATCCTCTACGCTGCGGGCGATGAACTGGGCGGTGCCATCCCCCTGCGAACCAACACCCTTGCCGCCCCAGATATAGGGTTTGATCGGCTCATAATTCAGCACCTTGTGCAGCACCGGGGCCGTGAGTTCTTCGGGGCAGGCGGGTGTGGCATACTGGTCGAACAGCGCCTGGGCTTCAACCATGAGCGCGCCGAGCTGCTGGGGGTTGGTGTTTTCCAGCGCGTCAATGGCTTTGTCCAGCAGTTCGCTGTTGAGTGGGCCGAGCAGGTTCTGGACGCCGCGTTCAATATCGTTATCCGCAAACGGGTAGGCGCGGTTGAGCCGGGCGAGAATTTCCATTGTATTCTTCTGGGCGTGCAGATCAACGATGACCAGATGAACATCATCAGTCACGCGCAGTTCGCGGGTTTCCAGCCGGTCACCATCGAAGGTCATCAATACCGGGCGGTCACCGAACGCACAGCCCTGGTCGAGCCTGCCGCAGCGCGATGGGGTGACGATCTCGCCCTGATAGGCCATTTCCATTTCGCCGCGTGTGGTCATCTTCAGGTCATAAACCCGGTTGAAGGCGCGCGCGGTCAGCACACAGATCGCCGCGCTGGACGACAAGCCCTTCTTGACCGGCATATCGGTTGCATAATTGTTGATGACCAGCCCGCGCACGTGGTAATGCGTCAGCACCTGATAGGCAACCCCGGCGATATAGCTCCAGAAGCCGCCGCGCTGGGCTTCTTCCAGCAGCGTATCCAGTTCCATCGGGATTTCGTAAGGTTCGCTGATGGTGCCATCAGGGGCAGTGGAGGTGAGGATGAGTTTGTCAGGGTGGGGGGCGACGTCTGCATAGATGCCCTGGTTGGTGCCAACGATCAGGGCGTGTCCTTTTTCGATGTCCGAATTAATGCGACGATAACCCCCGGCCCAGTCTGAGTGTTCACCAAAGAGGCAGATGCGGCCAGGGACGAAAATTTTCAAGAGGTGCTCCTTTCGAGACAACATACAGCGCCAGTATGGCTGAAGCGCGAATGGCTGGCGCGGTCACAAATAGTCTGGCTTTTCGCAAGGTTCAGGCCGTTTGAAAGCGGCTTATTATTTCGCATTATTCCTATCACATTCAAACTTTCGCGTACCTTACGGGCAGTCAGCAAACTGCACAACAAACTTTGTATAAAATTGCTGCTAGCATCCTGACCAATAGTTGAGTATGCTATTGTCGTTCAAAGTGAACAGAACAGGCTATCATGATTCGTTCGATGTTCAGCAAGAAGGCGAAGAAGACCTGGCCCGACACCTAGTCCGGGTTTTTTCGTTTGTCTGACGAGAGAACAGAACCTGCCCGGACTACCGCGCAGGTTTTTTTGTTTTCGGAGCGTGTGAATGACCATTTTTGAAAATAAGACGAAGTGCAGCAAGCAGCCGGACCCATAGTCTGGATAGGTGTGCTGTGCCTGCTGCCTGCCGCTATCCGGACTGCTGGAAGCGGCTTTTATTTTGCCACGATCGAAAGTAGAGGGATGCATGCAAAATCAAATTGCCGGGTTCAATATCATCGAATCAACCCTGCGTGAAGGTGAACAATTCGAGGGTGGACACTTCTCGACGGAAGACAAACTGGAAATCGCGGCAGCGCTGGATGCGTTCGGCGTCGAATATCTGGAACTGACCACGCCGATTGCCAGCCCGAAAAGCGAGGCAGACCTGCGGGCGATTGCGCGGATGCCACGTCAGTTTCGCCTGCTTACCCATATTCGTGCGCGCATGGATGAGGCCCGGCTGGCAGTGGATTGTGGCGTGGATGGAGTCGATATTTATATCGGCACATCGGCCTACATGCGCCAGTACAGTCATGGGCGCAGCCTGCAAGAGATCATCGAAACCAGCCGCGAGATCGTGGTCTGGCTCAAAAGCCAGGGCATCGAAACGCGTTTCAGCACGGAAGATACGTTCCGCAGTAATCTGGCCGATGTTTTTACCGTATACCGCGCGATGGACCTGGAAGGGGTCAACCGCGTTGGCGTGGCGGATACAGTCGGCATTGCGGACCCGATGCGCACCTATAACCTGATCAGCAGTTTGCGTCAGGCGGTCGATTGCGACATCGAGTTTCATGGGCACAACGACAGCGGCTGTGCCATCGCCAATGCGCTGTGTGCGCTACAAGCTGGTGCGACTCATATCGACACCACCGTGCTGGGCATTGGCGAACGCAACGGCATCACGTCGCTCGGCGGGCTGATTGCACGGTTGTACACGATCAATCGCGATCTGGTGCGCAAATATGACCTGACCATGCTGCGCGAAGTCGAGCAGCTTGTTGCCGCAAAAGTCGGCATCGAGATTCCGTTCAATACGCCGATTACCGGGCGCACCGCCTTTCACCATAAAGCGGGCGTACACACCAACGCTGTTTTGCAGAACCCGACCAGCTATGAAGCGATTGACCCGGCGGATTTTGGCATCGGGCGTTCCATTGATCTGGCGCACCGGCTGGTGGGCTGGAACGCGGTGCGTGACCGGGCGGCAAGTTTGGGGCTGGCGTTGTCCGAAGATACCCTGCGCGAAGCGACCCGTCAGATCAAAGCACTGGCAGATGAACGGCGTATCACAATCGAAGATGTCGATGCCGTGCTGCATGGGACGCTGGTGGTAACGGAGGTCGGGCTATCGTAATGGGCGCGACATTTGCTGAAAAAATACTGGCGCGCGCTGCCGGGCGCGATCAGGTGCAGCCGGGCGAGGTGCTGGATATCGAGCCGGATGTGGTGATGAGCCACGACAACACGGCGGCCATCTATAAAATATTCTCCGAACTGCCGCATGGGCGCATCAAGTACCCGGAACGGCTGGCGATTACGCTTGATCATGCGGTGCCGCCGCCTACGCCGAAACATGCCCAGAATCATGCCGAGATTCGGAAGTTTGTGGCCGCATTTGGGATAAAGAATTTTTTTGAAGTCGGACGCGGCATCTGCCATCAGGTGCACTGTGAGGAAGGTGTCATCGGGCCGGGGATGATTCTGCTCGGTTCGGATAGTCATAGTACGCATCCCGGCTGGCTGGGGGCATTTGGCGCGGGAATCGGACGCACCGAAGTCGCGGCGTTGTGGGCAACCGGCCAACTATGGATGCGAGTGCCGGAAACGCTGCGTGTCACCCTGACCGGGCAGCTTGCGCCGGGCGTATCGTCGAAGGATGTGACCATCAGCCTGATCGGGTTGTTATCATCCGAAGGCGCGAATTATATGGCGGTGGAGTTCGACGGGCCGGGTGTGGCGACTCTATCGCCGGATATGCGGGCGGTGCTGCCCAATATGATGGCCGAGATGGGGGCCAAGAGCGCCTACATCGCACCGGACGCTGTGACCTGGGACTGGATCGAAACGCAGCTGCGCCGCAATCGACCGGATCGCTGGCAGGAGCGCATCGCCTACTTCCGTGACCGGGCGCTGTATCCCGACGCCGACGCGGCCTATGCCGAATCGCACATGATCGACCTGAGCGCGATTGAGCCGGTGGTGTCCTGCCCCCATGAAGTGGATCGCACGGCACGGGTATCCGAACTGGCGGCACAGCATGTTGATTTTGGCTTTATCGGTACCTGCACCAACGGGCGGCTGGAAGATATCGCGGCGGCGGCGGATGTGGTGCGCGGACATCAGGTTCGGGCGCGCCTGCTGGTGATTCCGGCGTCCTCCAAAGTTTTTGAAGACGCGGTCGCTGCCGGGTATGTGGCGGACCTGCTGGCTGCCGGGGCGACGATTGGCACACCGGGCTGCGGGCCGTGCATGGGCAATCATATGGGCGTGCTGGCTCCTGGCGAAGTGTGCATCAGCAGTGCCAGCCGCAATTTTCGCGGGCGCATGGGCGAGCGCGATGCCGATATTTATCTGGCAAGCCCGGCTGTGGTAGCGGCCAGCGCCGTCGCTGGGTACATCGCGCATCCGGCGGCAATCATGGAGCGTGCCTGATGGCGACGACACATCGAGTCTGGACGTATGGCGACAATATCAACACCGACCTGATCTTCGCCGGGAAGTATACCTACACCATCAGCCATGACCCGGCAGAGCTGGCGCGGTATGCGCTGGAAGACCTCGACCCGCAGTTTGCACAGGCGGTGCAGCCGGGTGACGTGATCGTGGCCGGGCGCAACTGGGGCAATGGCAGCAGCCGGGAACAGGCTGTGACCTGCCTCGTCGCGGCGGGGGTGAAGGCGGTGATCGCGGCGTCGTTTGCCCGCATCTATTATCGCAATGCCATCAACAGCGGCTTGCTGGTGATTCAATGCCCGCAGGTGCTGCCGCTGGTCGAAACGGGCGATTCAATTGCGCTGGATATGGAGCAGGGGGTTGTCACGGCTGCCGGGCAAACCTTTACGTTTCCGCGCTTGCCGGAATCGGTCGCAGGGATTGTTGAAGCCGGTGGGTTAATCGCGTATCTGAAACAGAGTTATCGCGGGTAAGATCAACAGGGTAGGGGCGATTCGCGAATCGCCCCTACGGATGACATGTCTAGTATTTAATATCAACCATGCGCCCGGTCTGCGCCGACTGGGCAATGGCGTCGCAAATGACGTTGTTGCGGTAACCATCGACAAAATCCGCGCCGTAGGGGGCAACCGGCTTGTCGTTCACAATGGCATCAAAGAAGTGATGGAACTCGTGGACAAAGGTGTGTTCCCAGCCGATCATGTGCCCGGCAGGCCACCAGTTTTCCCAGTAAGGATGATACCCCTCGCTGATGAGCACATTGGTGAAGCCGAGGGTTTCCTTGCGGCCATCCGCCCAGTAGACTTCCAGTTCGTTCAACCGTTCCAGATTAAACTTGATGCTGCCGTTCTCGGCGTTGATCTCCCACATGTTGCCGTTGCGGTGGCCGTTGGCAAAGCGGGTCGCCTCGATGGTGCCCATCGCGCCATTCTCAAATTCGAGCAGGGCGGTAACGGCGTCATCCACGTCGACTTTGGCACGCCCGCCTTCGCCATCCGGACGATCTTCGATGAAAGTCTTCATCATGCCCATGACTTTGGTCGGTTCGCCGACCAGGAAGCGCCCCAGATCGAGGATGTGCGACCCCAGATCACCCAGCGAACCGCTGCCGGCGACCTCTTTGGTGAAGCGCCACGTCATCGGGAATTCCGGGTCGATGATCCAGTCCTGCAAATAGACCGCGCGGAAATGAAAGATGCGCCCCAGTGCGCCGCTGGCGATCAGGTTGCGGGCCTGCACAATGGCCGGAACGAAGCGGTAGTTATAGGCGACCATGTGCTTGACCCCGGCTTTTTCCACCGCGTCCAGCATGGTCTTGGCTTCTTCGGCGGTACGGGCCAGCGGCTTCTCACAGAAGACATGTTTGCCCGCTTCGGCGGCGGCAATCGTCGGTTCGGCATGGGCGTTATTCGGGCCGCCGTTGTCGAAGACCTGGATGTCCGGATCGTTGACCATATCCTGCCAGTTGGTGTAGGCCTTCTCGTAGCCGAAACGAGCTGCTGCGGCTTCGACGGCTTCCTTATTGCGTCCGGCCACCGCCACCATGCGCGGGATGGCAACCGGCGGGTACATCATGTATGGGATGGTTCTGAAGGCGTTCGAGTGCGCTTTGCCCATGAAGGCATAACCCAGCATGCCAATGCCGAGAGTGGGGGCGTCGCCGTCGGCAGCCCCGGCAGCCATGCGCGTGAATCCACGTTCGTCGCTCATGTTCGCCTCCTAGTCTGCAAAGGCCGCGTCGAACGCGACATCGGATGATTTGAAGTCGGACTTCTTGACGAAATCGACGGCTTCCGACGCGCCGTGTTCACGGTCCATGCCGCTGTCTTCCCACTCGACCGAGAGCGGGCCGGTGTAGCCGACGCGGTTGAGCGCGCGGATAATGCCTTCCTGATCGACATCGCCATGACCCGGCGAAACAAAGTCCCAGCCGCGGCGGTAATCGCCAAATTGCAGGTGCGAGGACAGGATGCTGCTGGTGCCGCCCAGCCGGACTTTGGAGTCCTTCACATGCACATGATAAATGCGATCCGGGAAGCGGTTGATGAAATTGACTGGATCGAAGAACTGGTGCACAAAATGGCTGGGGTCGAAGTTGAAGCCGAACGCCGTCCGGTTATTCAGTGCTTCCAGCGCCAGTTCGGCGGTATAGATGTCGTAGGCGATTTCGGTCGGATGCACTTCCAGCGCGAAACGGACACCGACTTCGTCAAATACGTCGAGGATGGGGTTCCAGCGGTCGGCGAAATCCTTGTAACCGGCATCAATCATGCTCGGCGGGGTGGGCGGGAAATGGTAGATCATGTGCCAGATCGAGCTGCCGGTGAAGCCATTGACCACGTTGACGCCGAATTTTTTGGCCGCACGGGCCGTGTTCTGCATTTCTTCGGCGGCGCGCTGGCGGACACCTTCCGCATCCCCGTCGCCCCACACATAGTCCGGCACAATGCTCTTGTGGCGCTGGTCAATGTTGTCGCACACGGCCTGGCCGACGAGATGGTTGCTGATGGCGAAGCACTTCAGGTTGTACTTGTCGAGGATGTCCCAGCGGCTCTGGGTGTAGCCATCATCGGAGAGCGCCTTGTCGACTTCAAAATGATCGCCCCAGCAGGCCAGTTCGAGGCCATCATAACCCCAGCTTGCCGCTTTTTCGGCCAGTGTTTCCAACGGCAAATCTGCCCATTGGCCAGTAAACAACGTCACAGGTCTTGCCATAATATTTTCTCCAGGAACGTGAAACCTAATCCAAAAAAGGCTGAGCACAGTGTAACAAAAGACGTGACAGGCCGCTAGAGAACGGTAGAATGAAGCGAAGAAAGAACTACAATTGATTAACGCAAAGGGATGGCGAAAGAGGCAAAGACGCAAAGGTGAATGGGCTAAGAGTGTTGAAAGAAGATGGGAAATTTAGTTTCCTTTTTCTCATCTTGGCTTTATTTGGAATATTGGGAAATCAATATAACGTTGCTTCATCGTTGATCCGAGCGCAACAAGCACTGGAAGCTGAGGCACTGACATCTCTGCAAATTGACACGCGGTCCTTAAGAACTGTGCTTTTTAGTCCAAATAGTCAATATTTTGTCACACTCAAACGCTATGAAGCCAGTATGGACCTGTGGAGTGAGGACGAAAGGCAGCAATGGCTGGATAATGCAATTGAGGTTTGGAGTATGTCAAATTTTGAGAGGTTGTTTGCTCTTAGAGGACATACCGATCAAATAGTCTTACTTGAGTTTCAACCCAGTGGTCTGCATTTAGCCTCCGCCAGCGAGGATGGCACGGTGCGGTTGTGGAATGTTGAGACGGGGAAGCAGGTCTGGTCAAACATGTTGAATGGCAATTTGGTTTCTGATATTACCTTCAGTTCCGATGGGCTGTTTCTGGCAATTGTTGATGGAAGCGTATTTCCTGTCTCTGAAAATAATCAAGTGATTATTGTCGACGTGCAGACCGGGGAAAGGGTTTCGGCAATTGCGCAAGCTTATGCATTCGTGACTGTGTTTTCTCCTGATAGTGGAACACTGTATGTTGGCGGTTCGGATGCAAAAGTCCATGTCTGGAGCTTGGTTGTCAACAACCCACAAGATGACGGGCAAATTTTCGAAAGTAGTGTTGGGATACCGATTACGGATATGACGCTCAATCATACTGGCGAGTTGCTGGCGATTGATGATCTGATTGGTCTTCATGTTATAGATACAAAGTCTTTTACAGTTCAGAAAACTTATGACAACCCATTAGATATTGACTTTGCACGACGACATTATGGTGATGTATTTGCTCAAATAACAAATAACAGCACGGTTCATCTATTTAATATTGTGACCGACCAAACATGGGTATTGGAACTTGAACTGGATCAAAAGGAAATCATGCGTGCCATCAACACAGATAATACTTTGTTGATCTCTGTGAATGATGATCGAGTAAATGTTTGGGATATTGAAACAGGAAACTTGATTTCTGAGGTTACTCACGAGGATGTGTTTGACGCAACTTTTAGTCCTGATGGAAGTAACTTTGCTTCATGGAGCGCAAGCAGTGGTTTGTTAAAAATATGGCATATAGGTGAATAGGCGGCAGTGTTATCACCACCGCCTGGTTCCTCGTGATTTACGCCTTCAGACGGGCGAGGTACTTCTGCCGGAACTTGGCGACCTTCGGTGCGACAATGACACGGCAGTAACCCTGGTTCGGGTTGTTGACGAAGTAATTCTGATGGTAGTCCTCCGCCGGGTAGAACGTGTCCAGCGGTGTAATTTCGGTGACGATAGGGTTATCCCACACGCCTTCGCTCGCCAGCGTCTTGATCTTCTGCTCGGCTATTTGCTGCTGCTCCGGCGAGTGATAATAAATAGCGGAGCGATACTGCGTGCCGATGTCGTTACCCTGGCGGTTGAGCGTTGTGGGGTCGTGAATGGTGAAGAACACATCGAGCAGATCACCATAGGTCACGACGTCCGGGTCGTAGGCAATCTGCACCACTTCGGCATGACCGGTTGTGCCGTTGCACACCGCCTGATAGCTGGGGTTTGCCACGTGCCCCCCGGCATACCCAGAGACAACCTTTTCAACGCCGCCTAACTGCTGGTAGACCGCTTCCAGACACCAGAAGCAGCCGCCCGCTAGCGTTGCCATTTCAGTAGCCATATCAATTGACCTTTCAATGGGAACTTTTATCTTGCTTATTGTAGGTGATAAAGATTAACAAAATCTGACAGGTCGCAAGTTCCTATGGAATTCTAATATGCGGCGGACGTTTACGACGACTGGTAAACGACTCGCCCGCAGACAATGGTTGCCTGAACGTCAATCGCCTCATTCAGCAGCACAATATCGGCGTCGGCACCGGGCTGCAACACGCCTTTGCGACCCGCCAGATTCATGGCCTTTGCCGGGACCGATGTCGCCATAGGGATCGCTTCGGGCAGGGTCAGCCCGGTGAACTGCATGACATTGCGCAGCACACCATCCATCGTGGCGGTGCTCCCGGCCAGGCTGCCGTTGGCAATACGGCAGACGCCATCGCGCACGGTGACGGGTTGTTCGCCGAGGTCATAGTCGCCATCCGGCAGGCCCGCCGCGCGGATCGCGTCCGTAATGAGGATGACGCGGTCGGTGCCTTTGGCCCGCACCAGCAGCTTGACCATCGCCGGGTGGGTGTGGATACCATCGCTGATGATCTGGCCGTAGATACGATCTTCCAGCAGGACACCACCCAACGTGCCGGGGTTGCGGTGGTGCAGGCCGAGCATCCCGTTATAGGTGTGGGTGGCCTGCCGGGCGCCGTGATCGGCTGCGGTGATGACCTGCTCGTAGCTGGCCCCGCTGTGACCAATCGCAAACTCGATACCCTGGCGGACCCCTTCATCGATCAGGCCGAGCGCGCCGGGGAGTTCCGGGGCAACGGTAATCAGCCGGACGACTTCGCTTTCGAACCAGTATTGGTACTCGCTGGGGTCGGGCAATCGCAGCACATCGGGCAGTTGTGCGCCGGGGAAATCCTTGCTCAGATATGGCCCTTCGACATGCACGCCCAGATGCTGCGCGCCATCCTGCGGCTGGGGGCACGATGCAACATTGCTGATGGCACGGGCGATGGCATCCGCCGGGGCGCTCATGGTGGTCGGGAAGTAACTGGTGACACCGTGCCGGGCAAAAAAACGGCCCATCGCCTGAATAGCCGTGGGGGTGGCATCCATCGTGTCGTTGCCGTCGCCGCCGTGTACATGCACGTCGATGAAACCGGGCACAATCCATTGTCCGTGTGCGTCAAGCCTGTCGGGGTCCGATGGTGCGGAATGTGCCGGGACAATCGCGTGAATCCGGTCGCCTTCCAGCACTATTGTGTGATCGGTCAGCACCGCATCCGGTGTTATAATTTTGCCGTTGATGATTTGCATGATGGTTATTCCTCTATCCGCGTGCATCATCACTTAAGCCAACAGTCGTTAGTCGATCATCTGGAGTCCGGCGGGTCAACAGTTACAGTAGGCCCATGAAAATACGGATAAATTGTGTTTACCCTGTTTACACCGCATCAATCGCTTTAGTCTGTCTGCTGAGGGCGACTGTAGACTAAAGACTCACGACTCATCTCATAAGTATAGCGAGGGGAATCATGGTCAGCGACATTGCACGCCACATTGATCAGATCAAGGCCATTATCGCGCCGCTGGATGACGACACTTTTGAAATGCTGAAAGCCGGGGTGGCTTTTTACTTAAGCGGCGTGCCCAATGAAACTGATCCCGGCCTCATTACCTGGGCTCAGGATGCCATGCAGATGGTGCGCGAGTTCCCAATGGATGTGACTCTCTACGAACTGGCGGTCGTCGTTGAGGATGAAGACCGTGAGCGCAACACTCGCCGTTAGTGCGGTGCAGCCTAACTTATGTAAATGCACGTCTGCTGCCGGGGCGCATGCTCATGTGCCCACCATGACCCTCAAATATGAAAGACAGATTAGCCCTATTCACTGGGAATCGCGCCATTGACGTCTAATCTGCCTGAACAGGTCATGCTACAACGCCCAGATTCTAATACATCGCTGACAATTTCTGTAGCAACCACCAATATTCTTCATATGCTCGGCCATTAGGCTATTGTCGCGTCAAATATTGCGGCAAATATTTCATTTGTTGGGCCGCAATGTTTGAATTTGCTAACCAGGGGAGACTGTAGTGGTATGTATTCGCGTCTTATTGGTGGATGATAATGATGCTGTTCGTCGAGGGCTGGAAGTCTTTTTGGATACCTGCGACGATATTGAAGTCGTTGGTGCAGCATCGAATGGAAATGATGCAGTCAGTATCTGTCAGATGCTGCTGCCGGATGTGCTGGTTATGGATGTGTCATTGGGTAAAGAAGATGGCATCGACCTGGCCGCGCGGATCTGTGGTGAGTATCCTCAAATCCGTGCTTTGATCTTGAGCGGCTTTCTGGATGAAGCGCTGCTGCGACGGGCGCTGGCGGTTGGTATTCGCGGGTATCTTGAAAAAAATATACCGGTGGATGTTTTGTCCGACGCCATCCGTTCCATCTATGTCGGCGAGTTCGTGTTTGGGCCGACCGCGCAAGAGATCTACAAGCGCATTCGCCCGGACAGTATTGACGATATGCCTCAGTAGAAGTTCCCCACGACCGGAGTCGTACATTAAATGTATGACTCCGGTTGCATGTTGTGTCCATTCGCGGGAAAAAATGACGTAACCCCACACAAGGTGCGGTTTGATGACCTGGCTGTTAGCGGCTGTCGCTGCGCAGGTCCAGCCAATCCAGCTCCGCCTGCGAGAGTTCCATCTCCAACGCAGCGTTATTCTGCTCAAGTTCCTCAGCGCTGCGGCTGGCGATCAGCGAGAAGATGTTCAGTGGCTGGTTAAAAATATAGGCCACCGCGATCTGCGCCAGCGATACACCCTTTTCTTTGGCAAGCGATTCTGCCCGGTCCAGCCGCTGGAAGTTGTCTTCAGAATTGTATGCTTCGACCACGATGCGATCATTGTATTCGCTGAAGCTGTCGAGGTTGTCGCGCCGGAACCGTCCGCTAAAAAACCCACCGGCCATGCTCGACCAGGTGAACAACGGCATCTGCTGTTCCTGATACCAGCTGCGCTCGGCTGATCTGCCCGGCCCGCTGATCGAAATACAGCCGGACCAGGGTTCTTTGACCTGATCTGCCAGACTGAAGTTGGGGCTGCTGATGGTAAAGGGCTTCAGGTTATGGGCCTTGGCATAGGCGTTGGCTTCCTTGATGCGTTCGACTGTCCAGTTCGACCCACCAAAAACACCGATGACCCCTTTTTGATGATATTCATTCAGCTTTTCCACGATTGGCCCCACCGGAACATCCGGATCGTCGCGGTGCAGCAGGTAAATATCGAGAAAATCCGTGTTGAAGCGGGCCAGCGAATCGTGAATATCCGATTCGATATCGAACGGCGTAACGCGTTTGCGGTCCTGATTGAGATGTGCCCCTTTGGCAATGATGACCACTTTGTCGCGCACACCACGCTCGCTGATCCATCGCCCAACCGTGCGTTCGTTATCGCCCCGGCCATAGACATGGGCGGTATCAAAAGTGGTGACGCCACGCTCGAACACATCGTCGAGCAGTTTGAAGCTAAAATCCAGTTCGTTGGAGTTGATCGGAGTCGTCCCCTGCACGATGCGCGAGACAGGCTTGCTGACCCCTTCGATTTGCCCGTATTTCATTGAATGATCCTTTATTCCATAGGATATTTTAGGTGCCACTGGCTGCGGATTTCATCCAGTGTCTGCATAATGGACAGGGTTTCGTCCAGCGGTATGACATCGCTTTCCAGCAGGCCCTCGCGCAGGCAGCGGGCCACTTCAGCAGCTTCGTAATTATACCCGTTGCCGGTCATCGGCAGCTCGATTTCGGTGGTTTCCTTGCCGAATATTTCGACGGTCATGCGTGTGGGCACCCACCAGCGCGAATGAATGGTGATGCGTCCGTCAGTGCCGTTGATGATCGCCAGATGGGGTGTGTTGGTACGGATAGCCGTACTCAAGACCGCGAGTGCGCCGCCGTCGTAACCAAAGATCATGGCTGAGTTTTCATCGATCCCGGTTTCGCCCAGGTGGGCCATGCTGACAATGCGATCCGGCGCGCCGTAGATCATCGATGCCAGCGACACCGGGTAAATACCCACGTCGAGCAGGGCACCGCCACCCAGTTCCGGCTTGAACAACCGGCCCTCCGGGTTGAATTTGGTGCGGAAACCAAAATCCACCTGAATCATGCGAATGTCGCCGATGACCTGCTGCGCCAGCAGTTCACGCAGATGCACAAAGATCGGCACAAAGCGTGTCCACATGGCTTCCATCAGGAAGACCTTTTTCTCGCGGGCAAAGTTGATCATTTCGCTGGCCTGCTGCGCATTGATGGCAAATGGCTTTTCGCACAGAACAGCCTTGCCCGCTGCCAGGCACATCAGGGTGTTTTCTTTGTGATAGGAATGGGGCGTGCCGATGTATATGGCATCGACATCCTCATCGGCAACCAGGGCTTCATAGGACGCATAGCGCCGTTTGACGTTGAACATATCCCCGAACGCATCAGCCGATTCCTGCGAACGTGATCCAACCGCCACCAGTTCGGCATCGGGCAATACGGCCAGCCCACGTGCGAACTGCTTGGCGATATTGCCGGTGCTGAGGATGCCCCACTTTATTTTATCGGTCATATTGTCTCCTTGTGCTGCGGATGCTACCCAACCTGAAGTATAACGTGCCGCCGATTTTCATCCCACAAACAAGGCCATCAGCAGGCTGAGGGTGAGCAGGCTGGCGACGGTCGATACCAGCACATTGATGGTGACAAACTGGGCGTCGCTGCCGAACTCGGTTGCCAGCAGCGTGGCATATACGGCGGTCGGCGTACTCAGCTGGAGCAGCAGGACATTGCGCGTCAGACCCTGAATACTCATAAAGGCGGTGATGCCCAGAATAATGACCGGGACGATCAGCAAACGCGCCATCGAGGCCAGCGCCAGCGCCTGCGAAATGGCCCGGAATTCGCCTTTGAACGAAATGCGCGAAAGCTGGATGCCGAGCAGCACAATCATGATGGGGACGGCAGTCTGGCTAAGGAGCCCGACCGAGCGGGTGAGGGGCACCGGCAGTTCGATGCCGCCGAATTTGACGATTAAGCCCAGGATGGTGGCGTAAATAATGGGCACCTTGAGGATATTGATGATCCCTTCGCGCATGGAGGCGGTGCCCGCAGATGCGATGTAGATGCCGAGGGTGTTGCTCATAATCGAGTTCATCACCACCACCAGCACCGCGATTTGCATGCCGGCCTGCCCAAAGGCGAACTCGACAAACGACAGGCCAAAATTGCCGGAGTTCGACAGTAGCACGCTGAGGACGAAGGCGCTCTGGGTGGCAGCTTGCAGCCTGTGCTGCGTGCGGGCTAATAAATACGCCATGATCGCAATCAGTGTGAACAGAATCGTCACAAAGACCAGTATCTGGCCGATTTCGCCCGCCTGCAATGTCGAATTGGCCGTGCTTTGGAAGACCAGCGCTGGCGAGAACAGATAAATGGCGGTGCGGGAAAGGCTGTGCGGGTCCGGGTGAAAGCGTCGACCAAACCAGAACCCGAGCGCGGCAACGATGAAGATGGGCAGGATGACGTCATAAGCGACTTGCAGTGCGATAGCCATGGGTGATCTTTCATGATTGCGAAGCAGGGCTACAACTTATTGGAGTATAGCGCTGCCGTGTGGATTGTGTAGGGCCGATTAAAAAGCGGTTCTTTCAGGTGGCCTATACCGAAACCAACCATGTGTATGATGCGTCAACGCCGCTGGTTTTTTAAACTGGAAGGGTAAAGCGAGTTCTCATGGAGGACAAACAAATGGACAACGTTACCAATCAGGTGATGGCAAAAATCCGCGAAGGTATGGAAGTTTACGACCTGGACGGCGAAAAAGTGGGTACGGTGGAATTTATCCAGATGGGCGACGAAGACCCGACCAATCTGGCAGTGGAAGCCACCACTGATCAGAAGCCAACCAGCGAAAACCGGACCTGGATTGATGATTTTGCTCAGGTGCTGGCACCCGGCAATGATCTGCCACCGGAGATGGTCGAGCGTCTGCGTCGCTATGGTTATGTCCGAGTCGACGCGGGTGTCCTCAAGTCGGATCGTTTTATCACCCACGACCAGATCGCGGGCGTCAGCGAGGATCGGGTCACACTGAGTGTCGATGAGGACGCTTTGCTGAAGTCCTGATCGGCCCGCCGCAATAACTTCAGAAACCATTCTACCCCGGTTGTGTGCCGGGGTTTTTTGTTGGGCAAATTCATTGACATCGGTAGCGGAAAATGCTCCAATGGATAATGGCTTAGTCACCTGACAAGGATGGATTTATGAATATTGCATTTTATCCAGTTCCACTGACAGATGGGGCGCTGCGGCTGGCGAGCCAGCTTGGAGTAGCCGATATTGTCGCCGGCAGGCCGGAGGGCGACAGCGGCCCGGTCTGGGATTTTATGGCGCTGCTGCGGATGCGCCAGCGGGTCGAGGCTGCCGGGCTGAAGTTGACCGTGCTCGAAAGTGTGCCGGTGACCGATCGGGTGAAGCTGGGGCTGCCAGGACGTGATGAAGACCTGGATCACTTTTGCCAGTCGGTGCGCAACATGGGGGCCGCCGGTATCCCGGTGCTGTGCTACAACTGGATGGCGGGCTTTGGCTGGCTGCGTACGTCCCTGGCGGACCGGGGCCGGGGTGGGGCGCTTGTCACCAGCTATAAACATGAACTGATGCAGAATGCGCCGCTGACGGAATATGGCGAAGTTGGTGAAGATCAGCTTTGGGATGCGTTCGAATACTTCCTCAAGCGGGTCGTGCCCGTCGCTGAGGAATCCGGCGTTTTCCTGGCGCTCCACCCGGATGACCCGCCATTGTCACCGATTCGCGGGATGGCCCGCATCATGCGCAGCTTCGAGGCGTTTAAGCATGTGATCGAACTGGTCCCCAGCCCCAACAATGGCCTGACATTCTGCCAGGGGAACTTCGCGGCGATGGCCGATGTGCGTGATGTCCCGGAAGCGATTCGTTATTTTGGAGAGCGCAATAAAATTTTCTTTGCTCACTTCCGTGATGTCAGCAGCAAAATCCCCAGCTTTAGCGAAGTGTTCCACGATGAAGGGCCGACCGATATGCTGGCCTGTATGCAGGCGTATCTGGACTCTGGCTTTGATGGGCCGATCCGGCCTGATCATGCGCCCACGCTCGAAGGCGAGTCGAACGAACATCCCGGTTATATGGTGATGGGTAAGGTGTTTGCGTTTGGCTATATGCGCGGATTGATCGAGGCGGCCCGGAAGCAGTCGGCGGGTTGACTTCGGTAGGGTATCCAATAACTTGTAGGGGCGATTCACGAATCGCCCCTGGAAATGCTGCAAAAATCTATTCGAGTGTTTCTTCCAGCCCGGCGATCATCGCATCCACCGCCTGTTCGACGGTCGCTTCGCCGACCAGAACCTTCTGGAACTCTGGCAGCACAACGCTGGTGGTCCAGCCGGAGTAACCCACGAAGTTGGGTTCCGGGCCACCGAATGCCAGCGTATCGAGCGCCGGTGTGTACAGGTCATTTTCAGTGATGCGTGGGTCTTCGGCCACCTCTTGCGATGCCGGGAAGTAACCGGTTTCTTCGAGGAAGGCGATTGTCGGGTCGAGTTCACCCCAGAAGCTGACCCATGCCCAGGCCGCGTCGATGTTGTCTTCTTTCATCACGCCATTGTACAGGTAGCTGAGGCGGGCGACGTGATTGACTGGGCCAGCCGGGCGGATAATGGGCAGGAACTGCTCACCCGGTTCCAGTGCGGCGGCGATTTCGGTCAGTGAGCCTGTGTGATGCCATACCATCGCGGTCTGGCCGGTTTTGAAACCTTCCATGATCTGGCGGTAGCTGTCACTGGGGGCACTTTCCGGCACAACGTTATGCACGGTGTACAGGTCGGAATACCACTTGATCGCTTCGATAGCGGTGTCGCGGTCGATGGCTGGTTCGCCATTTTCGTCGACGATCTGGGTGCCGAACGCTTCCATCACGGCGATGATGAAGCCCTGACCACCGTCACCGGCGCGCATCCCGAACCCGTAGCGGCCCTGCTCAGGGTCCGTCAGAGCGATGGCGGCTTCCAGGAATTCGTCAAAAGTCTGCGGCGGCTCTATCCCGGCTTCTTCAAACCAGTCTGTGCGGTAATAGCCCCAGTCGACAAAGGTAAAGGCCGGGATACCGTAGATTTCACCATCAACGGTGATGCCTTCCCAGCGATTGTCCGGGAAGTATTCTTTCAGCTCCCAGTTGTTGATGCGATCGGTCAGGGGGACCAGACCATCCATCGCCACCATATCTGGCAGGCGGGCGACGCTGATCATGGTGGTGTCGGCGCGTTCACCGGCCAGCACACCCGACGTGAACTTCGCCATAAAGTCCGCATTGGGGATATTTTCCTGGATGACCTCGACGCCCGGATATTTCTCTGCAAACAGAGCCATCACCCGTTCCATGCCGAGAAACTCGGTTTCGCTGGTGAAGTGATGCCAGTAATTGATCGTAGCCTGTAAATCGTCCTGTGCCAGTGCCGGCAGATAATTTGCCAGCGCCAGCCCGGCGGTGCCCATGCCAGCTGCGCGCAGAAAATTGCGACGACTCATCTGTTTAGACATAACTTCTCCTCGTAAACTTTTCATAAAACGTCTATATCGATTACCGAATAGCTGCTGAACGTCAGCAGGAATTCCCTAACCCTTTACCGCACCGGCTGTCAGGCCGCGTACCAGCGACTGCTGCACGATGCCAAACAGGATGATAACCGGGATAATGCTGATCACGCCACCCGCGCTGAGCGCACCCCAGGGCAGCTGGAACTCGCCAACCATCAGCGCCAGCCCGACCGGCCACGTCTGCGAACTCTGGCTGTTGGTGAACATGAGCGCAAACAAGTATTCATTCCAGGCGGCAATGCCGATAAACACCGCCGTCGCAACCAGCCCACCACGCGCCAGCGGCAGCACGACCCGGAACAGGGCGCTTAGCCGTGTGCAGCCGTCGATGCGGGCGGCGTCTTCCAGTTCTGGCGGAATCGCGTCGAAGAAACCCTTCATCATCCAGATGCAGATGGGCAGCAGAAACGTCGTATAGGCGATACCGAGGCCAAAATGCGTGTTGAGCAGGCCGAAACCGCGCATCATGATCCACAACGGCACGATCATCAGCACCACCGGGAACATGCGGATGACCAGATAGAGCAGCAGCAGCTGGTTGCGCCCGCGGAACTGATAGCGCGAGAAGCCATAGGCGGCCAGCGTGCCGATGATGATGCAGATGACGAGCGTAATGATCGTGACGATGGCGCTGTTGCCGATCAGCCGGGGATAGCCCGACCGCGTCCAGATGGCGACGTAGTTATCAAAGGTGATATTGCGCGGCAGGTACTGGAGCTGCGACGTGACAATATCCTGTTCCGGCTTTAATGAAGTGATGATCGTCCACAGGATCGGGCCAATGGAGAAGACAATCACCGCCAGGATAACGCCGTAGGCCAGGCTGCTCCATAGACGATCTGATGCTTTTTTCGACAGCATTTTAATCCTCCGCCACGCGTGTGACGCGCACATAGATGACTGTGAAGACCATGAGGATGAGGAACATCACCACAGAGATCGCGCCTGAGTAGCCAAAGTCGAAATCGGTGTAGGCCTTCTGGAAGGCGTATAGTGACAGCACCTGGGTGGCATGGCCCGGCCCGCCGTTGGTCAGCAGCAGCAGCAGGTCCGGCGAGTTGACCAGCCCGATCACCCGCAGCACGACGGTTGCCACGATCACCGGGCGCAGCAGCGGCAGCGTGATGCGCCAGAACTGGTCCCAGCGGTTGGCCCCGTCGACCGAGGAGGCTTCGTACAGGTCGTCGTCGATGGCCTGCAACCCGGCCAGCAGCAGCAGCGTGAAGAACGGAAAACCGCGCCACAGCGAAATCACCAGTGTGGCGGGCAAGGCGGTATTGGGGTCTGCAAACCAGGCTTTGTATTGTTCCAGCAGGCCGATTTTGACAAAAATATCGTTGATGACGCCCAGCCTGGAATCGAGCATGAGCGCCCAGATGTTGCCTGCCACAACCGAGGGCATGATCCAGGGCAGCAGCACAATCACCCCGGCAATCTTCATCAGGATGCCGCCCTTATTGAGTGCCAGCGCTGTGATCAGCCCCATCATAAACTGGGAAATGACGCCGACGACCACCCAAACCAGCGTATTGCGGACAGCCTTTTGAAAGACCGTATCAGTCAGCAGGTCCTGATAATGCTCCAGCCCGATAAAGCCGTTGCGGTCAGGCATGGTGGGGCGCATTTCCTGAAAGCTGAGGCCAATGCCAGAGATGACGGGGTAGAGGATAACGGCTGCGACGAGGATAAGGCTGGGGATGATCAGCCAGTAAGCCCAGTAACGTCCCTCAGAGACGTTGCCGAGCAATGCCAGCGGATTCAGAGTCAGGCGGCGGCCCGAAACGGTACCGGATGCGGTTGTATCATGAACACCCATAAAATTCTCATTCTAAAAAACGACTATCAAAAGAATCGTGCCTATGGTGCAAGAATTATAAATTATATTCCTGCTTTGTCAAAACCTTTGCTCAGCTGATGAACCTCTCCATGAAGCCCATGAAGCGATAGACATCATCGAAGGTGGTCGCCAGACCGACGGAAACGCGAATGGCCCCCACCGCGCCATCAATTTTGGCGCTCATCGCCGTGATGAATTGTTCGTAGGTCATGCGTGCCTCGTCTTTGAAACAGCCCTCGAGGTGTTCTTTGGTGATGCCGAGGGCCAGTTCGCTCGCGCCGGGGTTACAAAAACAGCCTGTTCGCAGCGATATGTTGATGGCATTGGCCTGGGCTTCGACAAGCTCATAGTCAATGAGTCTGCCATCCGCGTCATAAAGATTGAGCGAGATCGTGCCGCCGCGCTGGACGCTCTCGGTCGGGCCATAAATGCGCACAAGCGGTTGGCCGCTGCTGTGGCGCAGGTCAAGCAGGTGACGGAGGAGCCAATCGGTCAGGGCGGTAACCCGGTTATGAATGCTGTCGATGCCAATCTGCTCGATGTGCCTGAGGCCGATTTCGATAGCCGGCAGGTTCAGATAGTCGATGGTGCCATCTTCAAAGGCCGCTTCATCATCTTCAAGATAATAACCATCCCCCTGTACCGAAGCGACGGTGATGGTGCCGCCAGCGAACCAGGGGCGGCGCAGTTTGGCGACGGCGCTTTTGCGGGCGATCAGCGCGCCAATGCCGGTCGGATAGCCAAAGATTTTGTAGAATGACAGCGACACAAAATCGGGCTGATGGCGACTGAGATCAAGGCGGTTTGTCGGGGCGAAGGCCGCCGCATCCAGCAGCACGTCCCAGCCTTTGGCCTGTGCTTTCGCGATCCATGACAGATCGTGCTGCACACCGGAGAAATTCGACTGGGCCGGGAAGGCGAACAGGTTGTTTGCCGAGGGATCAATCGAATCCAGCAGTTCGCGCAGCCGGTTGGCGTCAATGCGCAGGTCGGGCGGGATGACGGGCGCGTACGTTACACGGGCGCCTCTGGCACGCGCAAACTCGCGGATGCCGTTGACCGAATTGTGATTGTCAAACGTCAGGACATATTGCCCGCCGGGGGCGAAGGGGTACGATTCGCCCACCAGCTTGAGCGCACCGCTGGCATTCGACGTAAAAATGAGCATGTATTCGTCGGGCGAGGCGTTGAAGAAATGCATGACATAGGCGCGGGCGGCTTCGTCAAGCTGCGTGGCGGCCATCGAACTGGGGTTGCTGGAATGCGGGTTGCCATAAACGCCACTCGCCAGCAGGGTCATGTGATGCTGAAGCTGGGAGACGCTGTAGAGGCTGCCGCCGGTATAATCGAGATAGACATGGTCCTGTTCATCCAGACGGCCATATTCGCGGGTGCGCAGGTTTGCCAGGACATCACCATTGAAGTTCGGGTAGGCCGATTCAAATTCGGCGCGAGCCGTCTCGATGTGGCCTAAACGATAATTGGTTGAAGCGCTGTTGACAGACATGCCTGTACCTTTCGATCCGCTTTTCCTTTATTATAAACCGACCCACGTTGATTGGGAGGGTATCATGCGTACGTATCAGAGTCTGTTGGCCTTTAAGCAGATGATTCAGCAGGGTGATTATCTGGTGCTGGATACGGAGACGACGGGCATCCACCAGGCCGAAATCGTGCAGATCGCCGTAGTGGACTCAGCGGATAACGTGCTGCTGGATACACTGGTCAAGCCGGTCAGCCGTATCCCATACGACGCAACGCGCATTCATGGCATTACCGACAGCATGGTGGCTGAGGCACCGGGGTGGGGCGAGATCACCGAGCAGGTTGAGGCGCTGCTGCGCGGGCGCAACCTCGTGGTGTATAACGCGGTCTTTGATCGCAGGATGATGTATCAGAGTGCTGAATTTGCCCGCCTGCCCAAAGTGGAGTGGAAAACGTGCAGCCGCTGGTGGTGCGCGATGGAGGCGTTTGCCGAAGCCTACGCCATGTCGCGTTTTACGTATGCCTCGCGCGGGCGGGGGCGGGCACGCTGGCACAAACTGGCGATGGCGGCGCGACATTACGGCATCCCCGTGAAGGATACCCACAGCGCGCTGGGTGACGCTCGGCTGACATTGGCACTTGTACGCGCGATGGCTGCCGCTACCTAGCGATACAAAAACACCCCTTCGCGGTGACAGGGGTGTTTGCATGAATGGTTTTGATTGGTTTCGGGCTTAGCTCAGCTGACCGCGCAGGGCACCGCTGGGGAAGTCCGTTGTATGAATGTTCACGTAGTATCCCGCTGGGTTCGCCACAATGGCAGAAACAACCGAGGCATCCGCTGTGGTGCAGCCGCTGGCTGCGCCGCTGGCATCGGGTGCGCTCAGAGGTACGACGACATCACCGGATTCACCGAAGGCACCGACATGAATGTGAGCCCCGGTAGCGGGCAGCATGGCGTTCATCACGGTAATATCCCAGCAGACTTCATTGGTTTCCTGATTGATGGTGACGGTTGCCGTTCCGGTTGAGTCCGCATCACCCGGGCCGGGAACTTCCTGCGGGCCGGACAGCGGCGCGGTATAGGTGGTGCCCATAGCCGCTTCTTCGGTCATGTCGGCGTCCATACCTTCGGAAGTCGGCTCAGCCGTCGGTGTGACGTCCATTTCTTCCGTCGCTTCCATGTCCATCGTCGGCTCAGCAGTCATTTCAACTTCTTCGGTCATGTCCATGTCGACCGCTTCCGTCATGTCCGCCTCAACGGTGGCTTCTTCGGTCACTTCCATGTCCGGCATATCCATATCGCCCATGTCGGCTTCCATCGACATGTCATGTACGATCACCGCTGTAAAGAAGTGGGTCAGTTCGGCGCGCAGCTGGGCACATTCTTCGGGTTCGTCTTCAACGACTGCCGGGGTGAGGGGCGTCATGGTCATGTCGCTGGTGTCCATATCGCCAGCCAGCTGATCATTGAGTTCGGATTCGTCCATTGCCATCAGGTCTGCCAGGTCAGAAGCAGCCGACTCATCCGTCATGCTGTCTTCGCCCATTGTCAGCATCATCGCGTCGAAAGCCGGGGCAAACTGGCCACGATCAATCGTGGTCAAATCCAACGCCTCGGTGTCGGTGTCCATGGCCATACCATGAATATTGGCATAATCAAAATAACGTTCAGCCACATACAGCATAACAATCAGATCGGAGGAGCAAGTGACCGTATCCTCATCTTCCTGCGCAAACAGGACCGGGGTTGCCAGCACGCCCACCGCAAGTGTCAGTGCTGCCATCAGGCCGATTACGTTCCGTTTAAGTTTAACCATAGCCATTCTCCTCAATACATCTAAAGTTGTTCAGAATTCTCAATAGAACCGCCACCCCTAACAAGATCACCCACCTGAGCAGGTGCTGAGTTCTGTGATTAACCTATCACGATATTGGTGCGCGTTGTACGAAAATCAGCCAGCTAGCTGAGGGAAAATGAGCCGAGTGGACTATCTGTGTGGTCGTGCTGACCGGTTGGCGCAGGGCGGGCCGGAGAAAAGGGACTTTATAAACTGGAACAACAAAAGGGTCAGGAGGCAGAATAGGTGTCCAGGTCAGCTTGTAAGCCGCATTCTGTTCTCCCGAAGGAGCAGCGATCATCTATCTGTCTCACAGGTTACCCCATGAGATCAAGCAGCACACCCGGCGCTTTTTGCGGGACGGGCCGCCCCAATGCGCCTGCTTGGCCTTGCTCCCGGTGGGGTTTGCCTGGCCGCCGACATCACTGCCGACGCCGGTGGTCTCTTACACCACCTTTTCACCCTCACCACGCTGTGCCATGCACAGGAGGCAATTCGCTCTCTGTTGCACTTGCCGTCGGGTTGCCCCGCCTGGCCGTTAGCCAGCACCGTGCCCTGTGGAGTGCGGACTTTCCTCCCCCCTGACGATGCAGGGGCGCGATCACCCGGCCAACCTGGACCCTCTTATTATAGGTCATAGTGACCCCGGCGGGCAGGGTGGTATAATGCTGCGCGCAGTGATCCAACAGGTTTCTGATATTTCCATGACTTCGCGTCGAATCCCGGTTGTCGCCATCGTTCTGCTGCTGATCGCCGCCAGCCGCCTGATCTGGCTGGACGACCTGACTATGAATACGGATGAAATCTGGTCGGCATGGCAGACGTTTGGCACGCCCCAGCAGATTATTCAATGGACGCCCTACGATTGGCCGCCCGGTTACTATCTGCTGCTGGCGGGTTGGCGCAGTCTGACGAGCGCGTACCCATTGGCGTTGCGCACGCTCTCGGCACTGCTGTTTCTGATCGGCACCACGTTTGTCTTCCGGTTGATGCGCCGCTGGCAAGGGGTGGAGGCGGGTATTCTGGGTATGCTGGCTTATGGCGCGCTGGGCTATGGGCTGCTGCTCAGCCTGGAGGTGCGCGGCTATGCCCTGATGCTGGCGCTGCTGCCGCTGGCCTTGTGGCTGACCGTCCGCTATTTTGACCGGCCATCGGTGCGGCGGGCAGTCCCGCTGGCGCTGGCGCTGGCTGCCATGTTCTATACCTCGCTGACCAGTTTCGGCGCGTTTATGATGTTCGGTTTGCTGACGCTGATTGTGTATGGGCGGGCGATCTGGCGCTGGTGGCTGCCCGGCATTCTGGCGGCGGCGCTGGTCTTGCCGGAGATTCTGGCAAAGGCGCAGATTGCGACCGCACGGGTCGAAGCGACACAGACCTTAAATCTGCCGCCATTACCCGAAGCTCTGCTGCAGCTGTTCCAGGACTATACCGGGTTGTCATTTTATCTGTGGCTGGCCCTGTTTGTGATTGCCGGTGCCTGGGTGCTGTATCGTCGCGTTGCGAACCGGCTGCTGATCGCCCTGTTTGTCTGGGGTGTGGTTGTGCCGGTGGTGTTGTATGGGCTGAACCCGGTGCTGGGCTTTTTTTCACCGCGCTATGCCTGGTGGGTGATGCCGGGACTGGCCCTGTTTGTTGCGTCCGGGCTGGCTTATCTGCCGCATTATGGGCGGACGGCGGCATCGCTGGTGCTGGCGGTCATGTTGTTTTTTCCGCTGCGCACTGATGGCCAGTATCAGATTTGGGATCAGCTATCGCCACTTGGGGAGAATTTCGGCTGGCTGCGGGACCATATGCGACCGGGCGATTCGCTGCTCGGCAATACCGATAATGCCTGTGGCACGCCGGAAGAATGGGATTATTACCAGCGGGTGTATTTCCCTGCCGGCCTCCATGCCGTGACGTCGCCAGCGGGCATCCGCCGTCTGTGGGTGTTGAACGCAGATGATCAGCCTAATCCTGTAAAAAGTGAACTTCAAACGGGTTATGTCGCCGGGCGGTTTGTCGGGCCGCCGGGGTGTTTGTTCCGCCTGTATGAAGCGCCGCCGGATTCAACCGGGGTTCTGTTTGACAACGGGATGCGCTTTCATGGCGTGGACGTGCTGAACGGCGATAATGTGCTCGATGGCTCGGTCGTCCGGCATGAGGGGGAAACGGTGCGGCTGCGGCTGTGGTGGTCGGTGGATCGTGTGCCGGAGCTGGATTACAGCGTCAGCACCTATCTGGTGCGCGGCCAAACCGTTTACGACCAGATCGACAGCCCGCCCCAGCCTGACGAGCCGCCGTCTGCGCCAACCGAAACCAGCCGCTGGCAGCCGGGAACCTATTATGTCGAGACACGCGAACTTGCCCTGCCATTCCCCGCTGCCAACCAATATGACATCCGCATGACGGTCTATTTCTGGGCGGACCCGGTTCCGATCCCTGCGCCGGAGGTCGACGAGAACGGGCATCTGCGCCTTTTGCGGGTGACCGTCAAGAGCTATTGATTCAACTGCCGTAGTGCAATCGTGCGTTGTCAGGGCTGGTTGATGCGATTACAATGGGCAATGTTCAGGGGATAGGATAGCGACTATCCCTCTTTTGTTGTAAGCGATAACTGGATTGTAATGGTATGGCAGCAAGCACACATCGCCGCCAGGACCCCTGGTACGAACAATATTTTCGCCGCCTGCGTCTATCTGTGCGCAGTTTGTTTTCATCCGGCGATATCACCGCACTGCTGATCGTCTTCACCATGCTGTTGATGCCGGTGCTGGCGCTGAACGTCGCTGGCTGGCCGCTGGCGCTGGGGACCGTTCTGCCGGTGCTGTTTTTGAGCGTCCTCTTTGGGCTGCTGCTGGCACGCAGCCAGTATAACGAGTTGTTCGCGCTCATCATGAGCGGCATTTATGGCGGCGCGTCTGTGCTGTTTTTTGCGTCGCTGAACGAGCCAGGCAACATGCTGGAAGGCATCAACAGCGTTTTCCAGCGCACCTTCAACTGGCTGCTCGACGCCATGACCGGCGGCATTAATCAGGACGAACTGGTCTTTACGATATTGATTGCGTCGTTGTTGTGGTTTCTGGGTTACAGCGCGGCCTGGCACGTGTTCCGCATCGACCGGGTATGGCGTGCGATTCTGCCGCCAGGGTTAATTCTGGTCACCAACAGCATTTACTACGCGGGCGAAAATAACCTCGACGGTTATCTGATCGTCTTTCTGTTTATGGCCCTGTTGCTGATCGTGCGGTCCAACCTCGACGCGCGCGAGTGGGACTGGTATGTCAACGGTATTCGGGTGCCGCGCCGTCTGCGCCAGCAATTTTACCGGATGGGGGCGTTGTTTGCGCTGCTGGCCCTGCTGCTGGCATGGGTGGTGCCGTCGTCCAACTTGCAAGAACGGCTGGATCGTTTTCAGGAATTCCTGGCCGAAGAACCACTGACCCAACTGAGCGAGTTCTGGAACCGCCTGTTCGCGTCCGGTGATCTTCAGGGGCCGACAACCGCCGATTATTATGGCGGCGATTCGCTGCAACTGGGGGGGGCCATTCAACTGGGCGAACAGACCGTCATGCTGGTGTCCGCGCCACCGGGCAGACGCTATTACTGGCGTTCGCGCGTGTTCGATACATACGAAGCCGGGCGCTGGCTGCCTGCGGCGGATACGCGTCTGACTGATCCGCAGTCGCCGTTGAACGTCATTCATGAGCCGTATGTGGATGGGGCGCGGGTGCCCGTGTCGCAGACCTTCACCTTTGCGCTGCGAGCGTCGCGCTTGATCTATACAGCCCCGCAGGTGCTTTCGGTTGATCTGCCTACACGCACGGACCTGCGCTATATCGGCCCTGATGACCGCTTCACTGGCCCGGATGGCGGCGGCAGCGGCGTCAAGGCCATGAATATTTCTGTGGTACGACCCGCGCAGGTGTTGGAACGCGGCGAAGATTACACGGCGGTCAGCCTGATGAGCAGCGCGACGGCCAGCCAACTGCGTCAGGCCCCGACGAGTTATCCCCCCTGGGTACAGCAGTTGTACCTGTATGTCTCGCCATCGGTGACGCAGCGCACGTCTGACCTGGCGCGGTTGATCGTGCAGGAAGCCGGCGCGACCAACGCTTATGATCAGGCCAAAGCGGTCGAAACATGGCTGCGGCAGAATATCCTTTATAACGAAAGTATCCCCCAGCCGCCACGCGGGCAGGACCCCGTTGACTGGCTGCTGTTCGACCTCAAAGAAGGCTACTGCAATTACTATGCGTCGGCCATGATCGTGATGCTGCGTTCGCTGGGTATTCCGGCACGGATGGCTGCCGGGTTCGCACAGGGCACGTGGGATTCCAACTTGCAACAGTTTGTCGTCGCGGAGCGTGATGCTCATACCTGGGTAGAGGTCTATTTCCCTGGGTTTGGCTGGGTCGAGTTTGAACCCACCGCTGCCCAGGCGCCGCTCAGCCGGGTTGATGATACGCCCGTTGTGCAGCAGCCGACGCCGACACCGCAGTTTAGCCCGACACCGACGGCAACACCTTCGCCAACCGTCACACCGACGCTGGAAGCGACCGCCCCGGACTCCTCAGCGGCGGATGAAGGGCGTCAGCTGCCCACCACCACGCCAACCGCCAGCCCGACGACCACACCCACCACAACACCGGTCATTGTTCCGACGGTGCCACCGCCCATCGAACCGCAGTCACCGGAATCGCGCAGTGTGCTGGATACGCTGCTGTCGATTGTCGGGGTAGTGCTGCTGGCCGTGCTGGTGGTGCTGCTGGTTGTGGCGATCCTGGTGTTTATCTGGTGGTGGTGGGAATGGCGCGGGATGCGTGGCCTCAGCCCGATTGCGCGGGCCTATGCGCGGCTGGAGCGTTTTATGCCGTTGATCGGTATTCGATTTGCCGAGACGGAAACCCCTGCCGAGCGACGCTACCACGTGGTACAGGAACTGCCGGTGGTGGAGCCGCCTGTAACGGCCATTACCGACCTGTACGCGACCGAACGCTATGGACGTGGCGACCGGCACCCGGTCCAGGCCGAGCAGCAGGCGGATACGGTTGATGATGCGTGGAATGAGGCGCGCGGCAGCATTTTGCAGCGCTGGCTTCAGCGGGTGTTCATGCCCTGGCGGCGACGGTAAGAAGGGAAAGCAGGCAGGTCGCTGGTCGCGGTTATACCGGACCTGCCTCTACCCTGTTGTGCTAGCGCTCGTTGATGATGCTGAATACCATCGGACGGCGTTTGGTTTCGTTGTACAGCATCTTGCTGATGTTGTCCTGGAGCTGGTCACGACGTCTGCCATTCTGACTCTGGCTCGTCTGATCAAGCGTCGACTGCACGGTGGATTTCACCATGTCAATCAGGTCGTCGGCTTCCCGCAGGTAGATAAACCCGCGCGAAATAATCTCCGGGTCGCCCTTGATTGAGCCGGTTTTCTTATCCACATTGACTACCACAATCAGGAAGCCATCACGCGCCAGGATTTCGCGGTCGCGCATCACGGCACGGCCCACATCGCCGACGCCGCTGCCATCCACGAAGACATAGCCACCCGGCACCCGTTCGCCAACGCGCATACCATGCTTGTTGATGCTGAGGGTGTAGCCATTTTCCAGGACGAAGATGTTCTTTTCGTCAACACCGGCCTGCTGTGCCAGCTTGGCGTGTTCCCGCAGGTGGCGCAGTTCACCATGAACCGGCAGGAAATAGCGCGGGCGCGTCAGGTTGAGCATCAGCTTCATCTCTTCCTGCTTGGCATGGCCCGACACGTGGACCGGCGCAATCGGATCATAGATCACGTTAGCCCCGCGCTGGAACAGCTTGTTGATGATGCGATAGACCATCTCCTCGTTGCCCGGAATAGGATGCGCGGAAATGACGATCGTGTCGTCCTGCATGACATCGAGATGCCGGTGCTGGCCCATCGCCAGCCGACCGAGCACAGCCGATGGTTCGCCCTGCGTACCGGTGACCATTAAGACCACTTTGTGCGGCGGGTAATTGTTGATGCGGTGCAGGTCGATCAGGGTTTTGTCGTCAATATTGAGGATGCCCATCTTGCGGGCCATTTTGACGTTTTCGGTCATGCTGTGTCCGGCAATGGCCAGATGCCGCCCGTAGGTTTCGGCAAAGCTCGCCACCTGCTGAATGCGCGACAGATGCGACGCAAACGTGGCGATCATGATGCGGCCCTTTGCCTGACGGAAGACATCGTCGAAGGCGGCGGACACATTGCTTTCGGACGGAGTCCAGCCGGGTTGATCGGCATTGGTGCTGTCGCCCATCAGCAGCAGGACGCCGCGCCGCGAGAAGTCGGCCAGCTTGGCATAGTCCGGCTTTTTCCCGTCGACCGGTGTGTTGTCGAACTTGTAGTCGCCCGTATGCACGATCAGGCCATAGGGTGTGTTGATGCCAAAGCCAACACAATCCGGGATACTGTGGCACACGTGGTAGCTCTCGATTTTGAAGGGCCCCAGCTTGAAGACGTCGCCAGCCTCAAACACGTTGACGGTCGTCTTGTCCTTGACCCGCGCATCCTGAAGTTTGACCGTCAGCAGCGCAGCGGTCAGCGGGGTGGCGTAGATCGGGACACCCGGCAGGGCATCGATCACATGGGCGACAGCCCCGGTGTGATCTTCATGGCCATGTGTGTAGATGATCCCGTGAATGGTCAGATCGTCACGGTTGGTGAGGTAGCGGAAATCGGGGATTATGTAATCGACACCCAACATATCATTGGTGGGGAACATAATCCCGGTGTCGATAATGATGGCATCATTGCCCATCTCGATCACCGTCATGTTCTTGCCAATTTCCCCCAACCCGCCCAGTGGGATGATTCGGAGTTCAGATTTTGCCATAAAGCAAATTGCCTGGCAGCAGGATTGCTCCCAGGTACATTCCTTTCGTCTAACTATTATTAACGGTTCTCAATGAAAGTAATAAATAATCTCTAATGGTGAGCGCATTAAGTTGGGGTGTGTGGTTCAAAAACAGGGGTTCTTTCATCCCTGAAACAAAGTCAAGCCCAAGCATTGCAAGCTAATTATATTGACTGTAATGATTATACCACAGTTATACTTGAACAAGATAGCGTGTTTTCATCGCCTCGTGGATACTGTTAACAACCTCTAATACGGCGTCGGGGTTATGGCTGCCCGGTGTGCCGCCAGCCTCGACAAAGGCATCGCGCAGGATCTTGCCCCAGTTGCCGGTGCTGCGCAGCTTCGGGTCGCTGACAAATTGTTCGATGGTCTGGGCAGAATTGCCGCTGAGAGGGGCAATCATCCGGTTGAGGCTGGTGTATACGTCGTCGATGTCGCGCGGGGTAATGTCCATAATCTCGGACAGTGCCCGGTGCATGAAGCGCCGCTTCATTTCGTAAAATTCACCCAGCGTCATTTCGTCGCCGGTGGCGGTTTTGAGCACCATGTCGGTTCCCTGGCGGTCACCCGCGTCATGCTGTGCGGTGAAGGTCGCGCGGTCCAGTGGGCCGAGGATCGACCACATCGTCTGGTTGTCGTACATCGGGCCGAGATCGCAACCATGCTGGCGGAAGTAATGCTCGATAATGGTATGGGTGAATGAGAAGTCGGTGAGAACGGCTGCCGTGCGCGACACGCTGATGTGCGCCGGCATCCCGGTACTTTCGACTGTGCAGATACGGTGGCTGTTGGCGAGGTCCGGGCGGATGCGACCAATGGGGTTGTGCATCGCCGAGACGGGGACATCAGGCGTGTCGTCGTTATACAGCAAAGCCCGTGCCATCGCATTGACGCGTTCAGTTTCCAGCAGGGTGGCAAAATCGTCGAGGTCACCCGCTCGCAGATGTGGGCTGAGGGGCAGGTCCAGATAGCGCCCGGTAATCGTGGTGCGGCGCACATGCTCGCGCACACACAACAGTTCCGGGTCACAGGTGCCATTGAGAAACGGGCCACCTTTCAGGACGGTCGCGTTGGCAATGGCGGTTGCGCTGCGCAGCATGGTGTAAAACGTGAATAAGCCCAGTGCTTCGGACCGCCCGGCCAGGTCCAGGTGTATATGGCAGCCCTGAATGCGGAAAACCTCGACATGATGGGCGTCGCCGCTGATATGGTAGCGCTGGCGTGCGGCCTGCAACTTGTCGGCATAGGCCGGAACCTGCTTGTTGACGTCCAGCATGAGGTCGACCGCCGTCTGAACTTTGGGGTCATCGCTGATTTTGAAGTCGCTGAGGGTGGGGTAAGCCGATAAAATCGCCGTGCGCAGGCCCGTATCTTCGCTGGCAGCCGCCAGAGTCGCCATCACCCCCTGTAAGGCGGCACGTGTTTTGTGGTAGCCAATGTTGGGCGCGATATGCGCTTCGATCTGATACTGACAGGCTTCCCGGTCCAGGCGCGGGTAAATGCCCTGCTTCTGCGCATAGTCATAGTAGGTGCGGATGAAGTTCTGCATCTCCGGCTCGGCGGGTGATGTGCCGTTGGCGTGGACCAGCCCAAGCTCCAGTTCGGCACCGAGTGGCCGCATCCGTACGACATGGTCATCGGTGTCCTGGACGTTGGTATGGTTCACCGCCGGGTTAAGATTATACGGGGTGAAGCTGTCGAGCAGCGATTTGCCACTGCGGTAGCGCTGGCTGACGGCACTGCCCAGAATATATTGCTGACCGTTGGTTTCTGCCAGCAGGATCTGGGCGTGGGCCGGGTTGGTCGGGTCGAAGTAGCTGCGGACGCTGGCGCCGATCACCGCCGACAAGTGCTCCAGCGGAACGTCGTCGCCCTGGCCTTCAAAGCACAATCGTTGGATTTCCTGATTGAACAGCTCCTTTTGCTGCTCGATGGTTTCCCAGGGCAGCGCATCACTATAGGCCACCAGGGTTTCATTTGATGGCAAGGGGCTATCAATCACGACTGTCCTCCCGCGTCATGCTTGCTCAGGTTAAATTGTCACCGATAGGCTGGTTTCTTACAAGTCGGAAATGAGAAAAGCACATTCTTTTAGCCGGAATTAGAAATGATATCTTTTAGATTATTATATTTTATTATTTTTTTGTCGTTTAAGTAATCTTGACAATTATGTTACTTTTTGATTTACTCTAAATGTAATAATGAACTCGAAAAAGTAACCTAAAGAATTCTAAACTGGAGTTCAAATGGAAAATATGAAACATTTGCTACAAACCCCAATTCGGTTGCTCCCTGAGCACTTGCCCAGAACAATTATATATGGTTCATTTTTAGCTGCATTTCTGCTTATAATATTTTTCAATAATAGATTTTCGGATATCACTTATCCTGTTTTTTGGCGCCATGAGCTACTTGATAAAGCCACCTTTTTTTTTGATCCCTTACTTTGTCATTTACTAGGAATAATTTTGGCAGGTATCCTTGCAAACTTGTACCTAAAGAACGTACATTCTACTGAACCTAGGTATGTTCGCTTACTAATGGCATATGGCTTGCCAATTTTATTATTATTATTGATATATCTTTTAGGCAATTATGTCCTAAAGCCGTCCTTTGCCTATTCTCGCCCCGGTGCCATTGCCGAACCTCTACATGATCCTTGGATAACCAGTTTAGTAGAGAATTTGCTTCCGGTAGATTTAGGTGAAGATATTCAAGATGTTCCATCTGGCTTTGCAACACGACAAGTCGTACTATTTTATTTAGTAATATGGTTGTCAAGTCAACATAAGAAAGATAACTCACCATTATTAACACACAAACAAGAAATAATAGTATTAAGTATCAATTTCTTTTTAGTCTTCTTTGTCCTTTTTTCACGTATCTATCGAGCAAATCATAGCTTTTTTGCCATTGTAGTTGCTATCGGGCTTGCAACGCTATTATTCTGGATATTTTTGTCTATAGTGTATTCGTTAAAGTATGGCAAACGGGCCAGGTTTATTTTAGCTGAGACTTTTGGAGCCTTTGTGCCGATGGCATTTGTTTTTTTGACATATTCAGAGGCTCCGGATAAATGGGCCTATTTTTCTTTGGTAATATTAGTAATAACCTCCATTGTTTATGTGTTAGCAGGATTAAATTCATTGAAAGGGGAAAATCATTGAATGAGTTAAGTGTTATCGGAAAAATGTTATTAGCAGTAATAATTACATATATTTTGTCATTTCCATTTAGTGGGTTTTTTAAAGCAGCTCAATGGCCTGTATTGAGAACACGGCAGTCACGAGCTAGTCTTTTACATTCACTATATAGAATAGTTTTTTTTAATGCTTTGGTTGGTGGATTGGTAATGGCTGTCGGTATAAGCTTGGTGGATATATTAGATGGCTCTATTGTAATCGTTCGGGAGAGTGTAGTTATTTCTTTATTTTTGATTGCTTTGGCAAGAGTGTTAGGAATGACACACTTCGAAGCCCTAATGGATGAAATATATATTCTAGTGTTAAGCGTCTTTGGTGCATTTTTGTATATATGGTTGAGCAATGCTGAGCGACTTACATTAGTTTTAAGCAACATCAATTATGATTTAATATTCTTTTATGGAATCGGCATTCTGCTAGTTTCCCTATTTATCGAAGGATTTTGGATGATCAGAGGGTTGCGCCCATCTGAGTTAAATTATCACCTATTTCGTAAGTATTATGAAAGTCAAGAAACTCATCATATGGCTGATTATCGTGACACTGTCGAAAAATTATTTGTAGATACAATTAACGATTGTGCAAAAAATGGGTTTATTCGTGAGTTTTATTGGAAAACATGGAGCGGAGAAAAACGTATTGCAGAAGCTCTAAGAAATTCAATTGCAACTCAATTATATATCAGGGAAAATAATTTGAATCCGAATAGTCATAGTCATCCTTATTTTAATAGCTTGTCCGAAGAGAATAAGAAAATTTATATTCGTAAGGCAAAAGAGTATGTAATTGAATTACACAAAAATAACAGAGCTTTTGTTATTATTCCTCGGAACAATAACACTAAGAGTATATCTAACACGGTTGAAGATATTCTCGGAATTAGACCTTTAGCAATACCAGAAGTAGGGATAAGACGATATCTAATTCTCAATAAACATGAAGCAATCTTAAGCCTACCTACTCCAGTAGAAGTTTCGGTTTCCTTTAACAAAGCTCAAGATGCTCGTTCAAATCTTGCTATAGTTACAAGAGATCCAACACATATACATGAATGTTTATTAGAATTCCAAGGCATTTTGCGTAGTTTTTCTAGCGCCTCTAATGCTCAAGAGCCTTTAGGTGATATGACAGGCTCAGAGAATTTTGTTGGTTAACTCATAGATAATTTGTCCACTTTCTCTAATTTGCATAAGTATTGGGTAATTGCTAGAACCAGACATCACCGTCGCTGCTGGTAAATTTTTTCTTTTGGCACTATATTTGTATCCAGGTTATCCGAAGACACACGCTTACGAGAGTGCCTCATGTCTGTAGTCTGGCCTTTGCCTAAAATTGAGTTCCGTGACCTGAGCAGTATCCGCGAAACACGGCGGACGGCGCTGTTGACCAGTGGCCCTGCGTGGGATGCGGTGGGTTCGCTGCTGGATTTGCCCCTGGTGGTTCAGGCGGAACCGCATAAGGCTGATTATGCCTTCTTTAAAGATCTGGCGTCGAATGTGCCAGAACAGGTTGAGGTGGTTTATGGTGTTGGCGGCGGGCTGGCGTCGGATGCGGCCAAGTATATTGGGCGTACCCGCAATCTGCCGACGGTTGTGATCCCGACTGCCTTGAGCGTGGACGGGTTTTTTACGGCGTTGGTGGCTGTTCGTGAGAACGATACGGTGCATTATGTCGAAACTGGCCCGGCAGACGAGCTGATTATTGACTGGGAAGTCGTGCGCAACGCCCCGGCAGATATTCGCGGCACCGGCATTGTGGAGCTGCTCAGCATTGTGACGGGGCTGCTCGACTGGCGTTATGCCGCCGAACACAATCGCAACACGCCCGAAACCCGCTATGTCCCCTGGGCCGCCAGTATGGCCGCCGGTATCGCACAGCAGGCCTTCAAAATTGCACGCGGCGTGGGTGACGGCAACGTCGATATGCTGCGTAACCTGCTCGATCTCATGTGTATCGAGGTGCAGCTGACGAACCAGATGGGCCACAACCGCCCGCAGGAAGGCAGCGAACAATTTTTTGCCTATGCGATTGAACCCCGCACCGCCAGTGGTCGGGGTGTGCCCTATGCCGACCTGGTCGGGCCGGGCATTCTGATCGCGGCTGCGCTGCACGGCCAGGATATCAGCCCGCTGCGCGACACGATTGCGGCGGCAGGCGTGCGCCTGAGCCAGCTGCGCCGGAGCGACATCGAAAGCACGCTGGAAAAGCTGCCGGAGTATGTGGTCGAGCATAACCTGCCTTACAGTATCCTCAACGATTTTGACCCCACATCAGAGCGTATTCAGGAGCTATTGGAAACGACAGGCCTCGGTTCCTGACGCGACAGACATAGGAGCGCATTTTACGTATGATCGGTTTTGGGACGGACGGCTGGCGCGCAGTCATTGCCGATACATTTACCTTTGCTAATCTGCGTATGATTGCGCAGGCTGTGGCGGATTCGATTAACAAGCAGCATCAGGGGAGCGAGCCGCCATCGGTGGTGGTCGGTTACGATACCCGCTTTCTTTCGGACCGGTTCGCTGCCGAGGCTGCCCGCGTGCTGGCTGGCAACGGCATTATCGCCTGGCTGACGCGAACGGACGCTCCCACACCGGTTATTTCCTACAACGTCAAGCAAAAAGGCGCGGCTGCGGGCATTGTCATCACGGCCAGCCATAATCCGCCACGCTACAACGGTTTTAAATTGAAGGCCCCTTATGGCGGCAGCGCGACCGCCGAGCAGTGTTCGCTGGTGGAGGAAGAACTGCGCCAGATGGAGCGCCGTGCCCGCGGCCCCAATATGCTGGACTACGAAAAGGCGCTGGAAATGGAACTGATCCGTCGGTTCGACCCCGGCTGGGAATATTACCAGCACCTGGGCGAACTGGTGGACATCGACAAAATCTCCGAACGCGAACTCGTCATCGTCGCGGACGCCATGTGGGGCGCCGGGCGTGGTGCCTTTCCAACCATCCTGTCACGCTCGCGCTGCCATGTCAGCGAGATTCGCGCCGTGTTGAACCCCGGTTTTGGCGGCATCCACCCGGAACCGATTACGCGCTACCTGAATGAACTGGTGGCGGCGGTGCAGCGGGTGCAGGCGGATGTGGGTCTGGCGACGGATGGCGACGCGGACCGCATTGGCGCGATTGATGCGCGCGGCAACTTTGTCGATCCGCATCATATCTTTGCGCTGGCGCTGCGGCATCTGGTCGAAAACAAGGGCCAGCGCGGGATGGTCGTCAAAACGGTGTCGACCACGTTTATGATTAATAACCTGTGCGAAAAATATGACCTGCCCCTGCGCGAGACGCCGGTTGGCTTCAACCATATTGCGGACCTGATGATGCAGGAAGACGTCCTCATCGGCGGTGAGGAAAGCGGCGGTATTTCCATTCGCGGGCATATCCCGGAAGGTGACGGTATCCTGATGGGGATGCTGCTGCTTGAGATCATGGCCCAGACACGTGCCCCGCTGCACGAGATTATCGAAGACCTGCAAGCGAACTTCGGCCCGGCGCATTACGGGCGCATCGACACGCATCTGACGAAGCAGCTGCCCAAGCGCGAGGTGGTTGACCGTTTGTCCAGCACACCGCCGAACACGCTGATCGGGGAAACCGTGAAGCGAGTCGACACGATGGATGGGGTCAAGTTCTATCTCGCCGATAACAGCTGGCTGCTCATTCGCCCCAGTGGGACCGAACCGGTGCTGCGTGTGTATGCCGAAGCACGCACCCCAGAGGCCGTTCAGGGACTGCTGGAAGAAGGCAGCGCGATGGGCAAGGCCCTTATCAAGTAGATTGATTGTTGCTGGTTACGATGCCCGGTCAGGCAGCACGACTATGAATTGCTGCTGCCTCCCCGCGTTAGCCGGCGCAGCATGTCGAACCAGAAGGGCGCTCCCTGGGCCAGCGCAATCGTCGTCAGCGCGAGGCCAATGATTTTGAGTACCCACAATTCCAGCCAGCCATCCGGATTATTCGGCGGCCAGAACTGCCACAGGTTACGCGGGTCGAGCCGGTCGCTGCTGAGCGATAAATCCGGATTGATAGTCGTTTCATCGACGGGTTGAATGACCCACCCAATCGGCAGCCGCAGTTCAAGCAGCGTTTCGAGCGTAGCCTGTGCCTCATCGACCGCGTCTTGCACGTCTTCAAGCGTGCTCTCCGCTGTTTCCGGGTCAAGCCCATTTTGAATATCCTGCTCAAGCTCCGAAGCAGTCGCCAGCGCGGTAGCCGCTACACTGGTGCGCAGCGCCGGGTCTTCCCACAGGACGCGCGCGGTAAACAACGTATCGACATTCAGTAACAGAGCCAGCAGAAAGCTGATCACGAGCGAAAACCGCTGCAACTCGTCGGTGTATTTACGGGTGGCGCGGCTCATGCTGCCTTCGAACCATTCGGCCAGTTTTGAACGCGCCTGCTGAATATTGCTGGCGGTGTTCAGGACGGCGATCAGGGCGGTTTCGAGGTATTTATCCTTGATCTGGCGCACGCCCAGCAGCAGCGGGATAAGATCGCTGTTTTCCGCTTTCAGCTTGTCCAATGCCGAGTCGACCAGATTAAGCGCTACCAGCATCTGTTTTTTGGTTTCCGGGTCAGCCAGTGTTTCGATGAGTGCGCGCATTTCGTTCAGGCCGGTGCCCGAAATCTGAATCTGCCGCAGTAACTGGCGGAACTTCGATTTCTCGACGCTGGGTTCCATTTTGTCGATGACGTTTGCCAGTGCTTCATACAATTTCTGACCGGTATTTTCTGTCAGAACATCCACCAGCACGTCGACAAATGTTTCCTGCGAAATGTAATCGACGCGGGCTTTTTTATTCTCGGTCATGCGCCGGGCGACTTCTTCCGTCAGCCGGGTGCCTTCATAGGAATCGGTGAGGAGGAACTCGCCTACTTCGGTGTCCACCATACGGATGAGTGGATGTGCCAGGATTTTGGCCCGCACCACCGGGTCGCTCAGCATTTCGTCGAGCTGTTCCTTCAGGCGGGTGGCTTTCAGGTTGAGGATATTGACGATGACGCTGTTAATCTGCGTGACCAGGATACTCAGCAGGCTGAAAATGAAAATCAAGCCAATGGCGACTTCGACAATTGCAGCATTGAACATGGACGCCCCTCTCAAGTGCTTCTTGCAACATTTGATTATTATAGTGCAGACGCGTGGTTTCCGCTGTTTGTGGCCTGCAAGTGGCTCTAATCGTGTGGTCATTGTGTGCTATAATCGGCGCAGTTCAGTGCTGACAGGCAATTTATAAAGGATAAGGAGACAGGGTAAGCATGTCTTTTGACAAGATTATTGTGCCGGAAGGTGGCAAAAAGATTACGGCTACCAACGGGGTGTTAAATGTGCCGGATAATCCCATCCTGATGTTCATTGAGGGTGATGGGATTGGCTACGACATTATGACCGCCAGCAAACGCATCTGGGATGCGGCGATCGAGAAAGCTTATGGCGGCAATCGTAAAGTTGCGTGGATGGAGATTTACTCCGGCGAAAAAGCCGCTTCGGTGTATGATGGCAACTACATGCCGGAAGAAACATTCGATGCGCTGCGCGAATTTCTGATCGGCATCAAAGGTCCGCTGACCACGCCCGTTGGTGGTGGCTTCCGCAGCCTGAACGTGACGCTGCGTCAGGTGCTGGATCTGTACAGCTGCATTCGCCCGGTGCGCTGGTACAACGGTGTGCCCAGCCCGCTGAAGAACCCCGAAGATGTGGACGTGGTGATCTTCCGCGAGAACACCGAGGATATTTACGCCGGTATCGAGTTTGAATCCGGCACGCCGGAGAACGAAAAGCTGGCGAAATTCCTGCGCGAAGAACTGGGCGCGACCAGCTTCTTCGAAGGGGCTGGCCTCGGCATCAAGCCGGTGAGTGCGTTTGGCAGCAAGCGTCTGATCCGCGCTGCCATCCGTTATGCGATTGAGCGTGGCCGCAAGAGTGTGACGTTCGTGCATAAGGGCAATATCCAGAAGTTCACCGAAGGCGCCTTCATGAAATGGGGCTACGAAGTGGGCCGCGAAGAATTCCCCAACGAAACCATTAGCTGGGATGACGTGGCCGAGAAGCATGGCGGCAAAGTGCCCGAAGGCAAGATTCTGCTTCAGGATACCATTGCAGACATCATGTTCCAGAAGATGCTGCTGCGCCCCAGCGAGTTTGACGTGATCGCGACCACCAACCTGAACGGCGACTACCTCAGCGATGCGGTGGCGGCGGAAGTGGGTGGTGTGGGTATCGCCCCCGGCGCGAACGTTGGCGACGAGGTGGCGCTGTTCGAAGCGACCCATGGTACGGCACCCAAGTACACCAACCTGGACAAGGTGAACCCCGGTTCGCTGCTGTTCAGCGGTGTGATGATGTTGGAGCATATCGGCTGGACCGAAGCGGCAGACCTGATCACCAAGGGTTACGAAAAGACCCTGGATCAGAAGGTGGTCACCTACGACTTTGCGCGCCAGATGGAAGGCGCGACGGAAGTGGCGACGAGCCAGTTCGCAACGACCATTATCGACAACATGGGCTAAACCAGACCCGTTGTCTGACGAAAAAGGGCGCTTGCGAGTGCCCTTTTTTGTTTTCACGTTTTCTATACGTATTGAGCAAGAATTCATACTTTTTTAGGAAATAAGGCTCCAGAGGGTACTGTATAATAAATGAGATGAAATTTGTATCAACTGACGGCATAAAGCAGCGAGCAAACATGGCACATCCGAATGGAAATGGCAAGAAGCGCGTACTCATCGTAGACGACGAAGATCTTACCCGTATCCTGCTGAGCCAGGTGCTGGAACGCGCGAATATCGGCCCGGTCGAAGTCTTGATGGCTGAGGATGGTGAAGAAGCAGTTGAATTAGCCGAATCGGCACGTCCTGAGTTAATATTGCTGGACTTGTTGTTACCCAAGATGAATGGGTACGATGTCTGCCGACAGCTTCGCGCGATACCTGACTATGATCCCCACATAATCATCCTCACGGCCCGTGGTCATAATACGGATCGTGAGCAGGCCAAAGAAAGCGGCGCGAACAACTTCATGACCAAACCCTTTAATCCGTCGGGCCTCCTTGCACAACTTCATGCGCTGTGGGGACATCACTCATAACTTCGTCGCAGTCAGCTTGGCAAACAACAGTGTACAACTATGACATTCAACGAATTGCAGATCCCGGTGACCAATAGTCTTTTCTCTATCCTGCTTCCAGAATCCACCCTCCGGGAGGTGATCGAACCTCTTGAGAAAGCACTTAGCATCCAGGGGTTGATTGTCGTTTACGACGAGCGGGGCCACCAGCAATACGGTCATATCCCATGTGACCAACCCGTTGTATCTGCACCAATTGTTGTGGAACATGATGAAATTGGTGTGGTGGGCGTGTGCTATGCCCAGGAACAGACCGATTTTCAGGATATTACGGCGTATCTGGCGCGGATGCTCTCCATGCTGGCGATTGAAACATCGCGGCGGCGCAAGATCGCTGATGAAGTATTGGAACGCTACGACGAACTGAACCTGATTTATGACCTCGCGGTCATGATTTCGAGCCACACCTTATCGCAGGATGAGATTATTCGGGCGGTGCTGGAAGAAACCAATCGTATTCTTCAGGCGGAAACCGGTGTGATCTACCTGTTTGATGAGGATGGTACTGACCTCGTGCCGATCAGCGCATTTGGCCGCCGCAGCACGGAAGCATTCTGGCAGGGCAGCACGCGCGAGCTGGCATTGAGCACCCTGGCCAACCACGATACGTCCCAGTTGTTTGAGGGCGGGCGGGTGTTATGTGCGCCGCTGCGCTATGATGAGGACCGGCTCGGCGCGCTGGTGGTGATGCATGAAGAATCCGGCAAGGTGTTTAACGCCAATGACGTTAACCTGCTGACGACGCTGGCTTACAATACGGCCCTGTTTGTTCGCGTGGCGCAGCTGTTCGACTCGCTGGCGCAGCGCAACCACGAACTGGTCGAAACCCTGGAAGAATTGCAATCGACCCGTGACGAGCTGAGCCGGGCGGAACGCCTGAGTATTATCGGGCAGATTGTGGGCGGTCTGGTTCATGACATGCGCAATCCGCTCAATATCGTGATGGGCTATGCCGGGCTGTTGCAGGAAGGCGGCCTCACCGAAGCCGAAGTATCCGAGTATGCCACGCAGATTATCCTGTTTGTCGATACCTTCTCCTCGATGGCCCAGGAAATTCTGGATTATGCCCGTGATGACGAACGCCTTGACCGCCAGCGGGTGGAAATGCAAGAGTACATGGCGTACATCCAGAATCTGCTGCTGCCACCGGGCTTGCGTCGTGCGGTGAAGATCGAGTTTGACTGCGCGGCGTCCTACGGCTATGCCATCTCGGTTGACCGCACCCGTTTCGCGCGGGTCTTCCAGAATCTGGTCAATAACGCGATTGATGCCATTGAAGATCATGGCGGTTCGCGCATTATCATCCGTGCGCAGGCGGTAGACAACGGGCTTATCCGCTTCTCAATTTCGGATGATGGCCCCGGTGTGGAACCTGAAGTCGCTGAGCGCATGTTCGAGCCGCTGACCACGACGAAACCGCAAGGCACGGGTCTGGGTTTGGCGATTGTCCTGCGGATGATTGACCGGCACAATGGCGAAATCCATTACGAACCTTCGCCGGAAGGTGGAGCGTCCTTTGTGTTTACGGTGCCCCAGGCCTAGAGTCGACTGCGATATGTAACCCAAAAAGACCCCGTACCTGATCGGGGTTTTTTGATTCTAGCGCGCGGCGAGGATGAGGTCCGGCGTCAGCGAGAAGTACCGGATCGGCGTGCCCGCATCCGTGATGATGGTTTCGGCGGCCATGTCTGGCTCCAGCCGGAGTTGGGGTTCCATCAAGATCACCTGCCAGTTAGCTTGTTGTTTCAGGTCGACGGGCGCGGAATCCAGCGTTTCGTAATGCCCATTGATAAACTGGTCAAGTGGAAGGGGTTTGTCGGAATCCAGCGGCAGGCGGGGTATGTGATAGGCCGGGAGATAGTATTCGAAGTAGCGCCAGTTGGATGACAGCAGTAGCGTGTTATCCGGGCTGAAGTGGCTGCGCGTCGCTTCAATCTGATCGGCTAACTGTTGGTCATGTTCGCGGATCGTGTGATACGTGAGCAGGCGCGTGTTGCCGATGGACGCTGGCCCAACGATGAACACGGTGGCACTGGTCAGCGCGATGACAGCGGCTGCCCCTTTCAGATATGGGACGCGGTTTTCCAGCAGTCGGCGCAGGCCCTCCGCACTGAGCAGTAACAAAGCGGGCAGGTAGACAAAGATGAGTCCCTGCTGGCCCATGTGGATGAGTCCGTAAAAGAGTAGCGCTGGCGTCACCCACAATATGATGAACCATGCCCGGCGGCTTAGCAGCCAGCGTCGCCAGCGGCGCGGCAGTTGAATCCCCCAGTAAAACAGCGCGGGCAGCAGCGCCAGTGATGCTGCAAACAGGGTGTATGGGATGAGCTTGGCGACGATGTTGCGCTGTAACCCGGCTGTGCCGGCCCCGTGAAAAATGGATGTGGTGTTGAAAAATGAAGCGGAGTATGCGCTTGACCCGGCCAGATATATCTGTAAACCGCCGGTATTCTGCATCAGCGGGATAAACCAGGTCAGGCAGACCAGGCCGAACAGCAGCCCAAAGGCGACCCATTTTCGGATGCCGATGCGGTACAGGGCAAACAGTGCCAGTGGCCCCAGAAACAGAATATTCTGCTGGCGGAATCCGGTCAGCAGCGCCAGAAATATGGCGGTCAGCCAGAAATGCCAGCCGGTGTCGCCGTTGCGGATGCGATGCAGCAGCCAGACAGCCACAATCACGCCGCACAGATCGAGCGTGTGGGGTAGCGCGATTTCGCCGTAAAACCACACCAGCGGGCTGGTCATGAGGAACAGTGCGGCGATGAGGCCGGTTGTGGGGTGGAACAGATCGCGCCCCAGCGCGTAGAGCGCCGCCACCGCCAGCCCGGAACTGAGGATGCTGATTACCACCATGGTGGTCTGCGGGTCGTTGGCCAGCGCGTTCACAAGCTGGCCGAGCGCGATATAGACGATATAACCGGGAAACTGCGGTGCACCGGCCAGCACGTCGAATTGCCGCAGCCCGAAGGCCATATTGACCGAATCCCAGTGATACAGATACTGGCTGGCAAACGGCAGGCGGCTGAGTATAGTCACCACGAACAGCGCCAGCATCAGCCGGTGATGAGGGCTGTTGTTCTGGCGGCTGCGGATTGGTTGAATCAACGCCCGTGCTCCGCTGCCTGCTCAAGTGGGCGGGCGTCGGTGCGTGGCTTGCTGCGTCGTTCCAGCAACCAGGGCACCCCCAGGCCAATGACGATCAATGCGATCAGCAGCGGAATGAGGCTGGCGATGCCGGGTAGGTCGAGCAGGATGCCACCGTAATTACGGGCGACGTTGCCCTCCATCAGCAGCGGCAGCGCGTAATCCGCCAGCGGGAAAGTGGAATTCATCTGCTCGACGGTGAACGGGAAGAAATCAATGGGCGGCCAGCTTTGGCCCGCGATGGTCAATGCACCCACAGCGAAGATTGATGCAGCTACCAGAATGATGGTCAGCAAGCGCCCCCACAGCAGCGGCAGCAGGCGGTTGAAGGCAAAGATCACCGGCATGACCATAAAGGGCAGCATCGGCACCAGATAGCGCGGCCCAACGGTATGCCCGCCCCACCACATGATGCTTGACGCATTAAACGTGAACAACGCGAACACGCACAGCGCGATTACGAGCAGCACGTCGCGCTGGTCCTTACGCTGCCGCCACATCCAGTACAGGCCGGGGAAGACCAGCAGCAGGAACGGCGACAGCAAAAACATCCCCCGCACTGGGCTGAAGGTCAGGCCGTAATAGCGTTCCAGCGTTGGCTGGGTCAGGCTCATGAACCCGGTTTCGTGTTCTTCCTGCCAGTTAATCGAATAGTTGTAACCGACCGGCATTGGGGTTTCGAACACGGCGAAATTGTAGGCGGCGAACAACAGCCCCAGCGGTATCCCGGCCAGGATCATGCGCCAAAGGGCCCAGCGCAGTTTGATAAAGGCCCATACAACGATAATCGCCAGCATGAGAAAGATCGGATATTCCGTGATGAGCACCAGACTGAACAACACACCCACCACCAACAACCAGTTCCGGCTGGCGTTTTCGTAGATGATGCGCCACAGCAGGTAGAAACCGACGAATGTGCCAAAGGCCGCCAGCTGGTGCTGGAGTAGCGCCATGCTGTAGGGCAGGGCAATGGTCCCTAACCCGTATGCCAGCGCCAGAATGAATGCATACAGGTCCTTGCTGGCAAAGCGCGCCGCAAACAGAAAGACACAGGTTGCCAGCAGCGCGGACGGCACCGTCATGGCAAAGAAGGTAATAAACGTCAGCGCCATGCCCTGATAGACGGCATCGGGCCGCACACCTTGCCCATCCGGGTTGAGCGTGTCGTCAAAATTGCCGGGCAGGTTGCCGCCTTCGATAAAACGCTGGATCGGGGGCACAGCGGCGACGGCCTTGAAAACCATATAAAAGGGCAGCGCCACCAGCGACGGCCCCAGCGACTTGTCGGTATAGTAATGGCCGTCTTCGCACGGACTATCCCCGGTGTAGTCGCGCCCGGCAAAACAGGCTTTGTCGCCTGTGTTTTCGTGGTAATCATCAATATGCAGTACGCCCTGATCGCCCACCGCGTAAACCAGGTCGGCACGCGAGTTCGCGCCCCAGTCCCCCCAGCGCGGCATAAAGTAGCTGTAGCAGACCAGCAGAATCAAAAATAAGGTAACGGCATAAGTGCGTCGAGAGGTGTGTGATAGACCCATGAATGACCTCGATAACGGATGCGCCCAAGTATCGGATGTTAGCGTAGTGTGCAAGCCTTTCAGGAAAATAACGCGTTTGTCGCTGGCTGACAGGCGATAGTTTTAATTTGGGAATTCGACCTTGTGGCATACAATGGGTGAGGACCGGAACACAGAGGTACGCATCGCGTGATCGAGCCGAACAAAGTCAACCGCAAAGCCCGTATTCTGGTGGCCGATGATGATTGGATGAACCGGGAGGTGCTCGAAGCCCACCTGACCGGGGCGGGCTATGATGTAGCTGTCGTTCACAGCGGCGAAAAAGCGCTGGCAGCCGTGCAGGAACAGCCGCCTGATCTGGTGCTGCTGGATGTACGTATGCAGGGCATGAGTGGCTATGACGTGTGCCAGCAGATGAAAAGTGAGCCGATGACGCGGCGGGTATGTGTCATGATGGTGACGGCGTTGAACCGCGATGAGGATATGCAGCAGGCGATCGAAGCGGGGGCGGATGACTTTATCTCGAAGCCGATCAGCTCGCTGATATTGCTGACAAGGGTTCGCAATTTGCTGCGGCTCAAGCAAAGTCAGGATGCGTTAGCGCAAAGCCAGGACATGCTGCGGCAGATTGTTCGCGATCATGCGGACGAAGCGCTGGCGGCGCGTATTCTGGCCGATCTGGACCGGCGGTGGGGGGTATTATCCGGCTGATACCCACCGTTTGACCACCTGTGGCATTGGCGTTTTCCCAAACTGCTGGTAAAACAGCAGCGAACGAGTCCGTTATTTTGAGGTTGTTTGCCCGTTCATGCGTCAATCGCCGACATCCCCCTGGCTGGTGTTCTTAACAGCCATTGCCGTCATTTTCGGCTTGTATTATCTCTGGCAGGGATTTCGAACCTACTTGCAAAGCGGTGGGCTGGGCGTGCTGGAAGCCACCGAGCAGGCCCAGATTGTGGCCACTGCGACAGCGGTCAACCGGCTCGAAGCCAGCCGGCAGGTTACGCTGCGCCCCACCTCGACCCCCATCCCGGAATGTAAGGAATTTACGGTATCTGTGCCGAGTGCAATCGTGCGCGATACGGCCAGCACCAACGGTACGATTGTGACCAGCTGGAATCGTGGCACCCGTGTGTGCATGATTGATCGCGCTCCGGAGGATAACGAGTGGTTCATTGTTGATGGCAACCCGGAAACGCGGCGTATCGAGTTCGCCTATATGCACGAAACAGTGATCGAGGCGTTGAACCCCACGCTGACCCCCAGCCGCACCCCGACTCCGCTGTCGACGGTGACGCCGCTGCCATCGGATACGCCGAGCCGGACGCCGACACCAGCCCCCACCGCAACCATTGACCCGCGCGCGACTGCCACCCCGACGCAGACTCCGACGCGCACCCCTACGCCGACCCTGACCCCTACCAACAGCTTCCGCAGCGCCTGAACGTCTGTTGCGAATCAGGAGCATTGCCAGTGCGGCGGCATGAGGTTTGTAGCAGCACCCACCGGCGTAAACTGCTACACTACATTCAGATTCTGACGTGTAGGTGAAGGCAGGTTAAGGTGATGGATTCCGATCTGGCAATTGCGCAACAGGCGACGCTCAAACCGGTGTCTCAGATTGCGGAACAAATGGGGCTCGAACCGGACGATCTGGATGTTTACGGTACCCCGTATGTGGCGAAACTACGGCTGGATGTGCTCGACAAGCTGAAGGACCGCCCCAACGCCCGTTATATCGACGTGACCGCGATCACGCCGACGCCATTGGGTGAAGGCAAGTCGACCACGACCGTTGGGCTGGGGCAGGCGATGAAACACATCGGCAAGCGGGCGGTCATCGCGCTGCGCCAGCCGTCGATGGGACCGACGTTCGGCATCAAGGGCGGCGCTGCCGGGGGTGGGTATGCACAGGTCGTGCCGATGGATGTGTTTAATCTGCATCTCACCGGTGACATCCATGCGGTGAGCGCGGCCAACAATCTGCTGGCGGCCATGATCGACAACAAGCTGATGCGTGGTAACCCGCTGAATATCGACCCCTACAGCATCACCTGGAAGCGGGTCGTCGATATGAATGACCGCGCCTTGCGGAACATCATCGTGGGCCTGGGCGAAAAGCTGGATGGTGTGCCGCGCCAGACTGGTTTTGATATTGCGGTTGCCAGCGAGGTGATGGCGATTCTGGCGCTGACGACGTCGCTGGAGGATATGCGCGAACGTTTTGAACGGATTGTGATCGGCCTGACAAACGATAAGACTCCGGTGACTGCCGGGCAGATCGGCGCTGCCGGGGCTATGACGGTGCTGATGCGCGAGGCGCTGCGACCGAATCTGCTGCAAACATTGGAGAACACACCGGCGCTGGTGCATGCCGGGCCGTTCGCCAATATTGCGCATGGCAACAGCAGTATTCTGGCGGACATGATCGGCATCAAGTGCGGCGATTATCTTATTACCGAATCCGGCTTTGGTGCAGATATCGGCGCGGAAAAGTTCTTCAATATCAAGTGCCGCTACAGTGGGCTGAAGCCAGACGCGGCGGTGCTGGTGGTGACGGTGCGGGCGCTGAAGTCGCACAGTGGGCGCTATAAGGTTGTGGCGGGCAAACCGCTGCCACCGGAGATGCTCGAATGTAACGTTGGCGATGTCGAAGCGGGCGCCGCCAATATGATCAAACAGATTGAAAACCTGAACCTGCACGGTGTCACGCCGGTTGTCGCCATCAATGTTTTCGAGTCCGATCATCCCGAAGAGATCGCCGCGATCAAACGCCTTGCGGTTGAAGCAGGGGCGCTTGGCGCAGCCGAAGCCCGGCATCACGCGTTGGGGGGCAAAGGCGCTATCGAACTGGCCGAGATGGTGGTTAGCGCCGCCGAGACACCAAGCGAGTTCCGCTATCTGTACGACCTCGATCAACCGATCAAGGCGAAGATCGAGACCATTGCCACAAAAATCTATGGTGCGGCGGAAGTCAGCTACGAACCGCTGGCGGAGCGTCAGATACGGGATTATGAAGCCAGCGGATTTGGCAACCTGCCCATCTGTATGGCCAAGACCCACCTCAGCCTGAGCCATGATGCATCTCTCAAGGGTGCGCCAAGCGGTTTTACGTTCCCGATCCGCGAAGTGCGGGCCAGCGTCGGGGCCGGGTTTATCTATCCCATCTGCGGTGATATGCGGACCATGCCGGGCCTGTCGCAGCACCCGGCGGCAGAGCAGGTCGATATTGATGAGCAGGGGAATATCGTCGGCTTATTCTGAGCTGAAACGGATAAACCCGCAGTCTTCAGCGGTGGTCAGTGTGGCAGCTTCGTCGCGCAAGAGTGTCGCAACGGCATTGGCATCGCTGCCGCAGTAAACGTACACCACCGGAAATTCGCTGGCGGCGGCCTGTGCGGCGACATCATCCGGCTGCACGTTCCAGAGGATGTAGCGGCGTGCGTAAAACTCGATCACCGGATTCGCCTGTTCGAGATCGGACAGAACGACATCCTGTGGTTCAGTATGGGCCGCGATGTTGGCCGCAAAAGCCAGTGTCGCGTCGGCGAACGAGGCCGTGTAGCGCGTGTTCAGATAAATGACGGAAAAGATGCCCGATACCAGAAACATGCCGACCAGTGCAGGTTGGGCAAAGCGTTTGACGCTGGCGTTGCGCAGCATCAGCCAGATCAGATTGGCTGCCGCGATCATGAGGAACGGGATCAGATAAATCTTGTAGTAGTCGTGGACGTAGGATGCGCTGCGAAAAATGAGGATGTAGACTAATCCCGACACTGCCAGCGCCAGCAGCACCGCCTGATCAAAGCCGCGTGCCCGCCGGATTGTGGGGACGATTCCAATCAGACCCAGAACCAGCCCGGCCATCGTGGCATAGGGCAGCATGTGAATAAGAGTCTGACCAATAAATTCGCCGATGGTGAATGTTTCGCTGATTTCAGAGACGGTGCTGGTGCGCCAGATGAAGGCGTCGATGAGCAGCGGGAACGTGTCTGGCAGAAAAATCTGATAAAACGCTGCGACTGATAGCACCGACAACCCGCTGACCGCCATGAGCATGATCATGCGTGAACGGCGTGCTGGCCTGCCTTTCCAGAAGCCGAACAGCCCGGTAAAAAAAACAAAGAAGAACGAGGCCCACCCGGTCCAGATGGCGAGGACCGCCAGCCCCAGCATGAGCCACCAGCGACCGCGCGTTGGCTTGCGTGACCAGTTGACGCAGACGGCCATGAAGGACATTAAAAACGCCAGCGACAGCGGTTCGTGGTCCGGCATGCGCCCGAAGTAAATCATCATCGGCGTGAACGCAAACAAAATCAGGCATAGCAAGGCGTGCTGCTTTCCATAGAGGCGGCGGCACAGCACGTAAAACCCGGCCAGGGCGATCATGGTGCTGAAGATCGACACCAGACGCGCATTCATTTCATGCTCGCCGAACAGCCATTGCGACAGCGTGACTGCCCAGGGCACCAGCGGTGGGTGGCGCACATACCGCAATGCAGTTTCCGGTGGGATGGCGGCGCGGTTCAGCACAGGGATTGGACCAATTTCGTCGACGCCATAGGTGCGGAAATTGCGCGACACCGCACTCAGCCAGACGCCGTTGGCATCATGATGCCCGAACCAGGGCGCATCCACATGAATCAGCAGCAGTCGCCACATGATCAACAGCACAATAACGGTGGTGATAGAGGGTGATTTCAGGAAACGAATGATCATCATGTGTCCCGTGTCGATGTGCTTACCCAATTTATTGTAGGGGCAAATTTAAGCGGGAAACAGTAAGACCTCAGGCGGTTTGTGCAGCTGGTTTGATCCATTGCAGGCTGACCAACAGCAATGCGCCCATGACCAGCCCGCCAGCCAGAAATGGCAGCGTTGACCCGTAGTGCTGGAAAAGCAGCCCGGCGAGGAGGGGGGCACAGGCATTGGCCGCGCTGACCAATGCGGAACTGACCCCCAGCACACGGCCATATTCCTGCTTGCTGACCTGGCGGGTCATCAGGCTGTTGAGGCTGGGGCGGATCAGGCCAGCGCCAATCGACACCGGCACAATGGCGATCAGCATCCAGATAAAACCGAGAACGCCCCGGTTGGCCTCATCAGGCAGGTCGACAGCAATTTGACCGATGATCGCTTCGGTGCTGGATGGCGATGCCTGTTCGATCAACCGGTTCGCGGTGATGCGCTCTACATAGAATGGATGCGGTTGTTCGGGGGTGATAGCAACCAGAATCAGCCCCACCGCCAGCAGCGCCAGCGCCATCATGATGAGGCGATGTTCCCCGTACTTCCGGCTCCAGGGGCCAATGTATCGCCCTTGAACCGTGACCAGCACAACGCCGACCAGCAGGAAGATCACGGCGTTGCCCTGACCCAGCAGCCCCAATCGAGTCAGGGTAAACAGGCCGAGCAGGCTTTCGAAGCCAAAGAAGATTACTTGCTGGGCAAACATCAGCACGAGTGCCGCGTTGATGGCGGGGCGGCGCAGCATCTGGAAGATGATCAGCGGGCTGGCGGAATCCAGTAATTTGGTGTGCTGCCGTTTACCGGGGGGAAGCGTTTCCTTAAACAGAAACAGCGTGAGCAAAATGGACACAAAGGAATAGGCCGCGGCGGTGAAGGCTGGCAGCGACAGGTTGTCGGATAATTCGAGAGTCAGGATCGCGATCAATGGCCCAAAGATAAAGCCTAAACCGAACGCTGCGCCGGTGAGGCCCAGCCCCTGTGCGCGGTTTTCTTCGCTCGTCACGTCGCTGAGGGCGGCCTGCGCCGTTGCGAGATTAGCGCCGAACAGGCCATCAATCACGCGCGACAGGATAATCAGCAGCAGCGAATCCGCCAGCCCTAATAACACGAAGCTGAGGCAGGTGGTGACCTGGCTGATCAGCAGCAGGGGTTTGCGGCCAAAGCGGTCCGAGAGTGCCCCCATGACCGGCACGCCAACTAACTGAGCCAGGGGGAATGTCGCAGCGACCAGGCCGATTTCCAGCGGTGAAGCGCCATACGCTGCCGCGTACAGATGCAGCAGCGGCAGGACGATCGTCAGTCCCAGCACATCCACAAATGTCAGCGCGAAGATGGGCAGGACGCGGTTGAAATCCAATTTCATAAGAGACAGCGATTGCTATTCATTGCTATATAAACGGTAGTAAATGCCACCCTTGGCCAGCAGCGCCTGATGATTGCCTGTTTCGACAATCCGACCATTCTGTAACACAAAGATACGATCAGCTTTTTCGATAGTCGAAAGCCGGTGCGCAATGATAAAGGTTGTCCGGCCTTCCATCAAGCGTTCAAGCGCCGCCTGGATCAACCGTTCGGACTCGGTATCGAGTGCCGAGGTAGCCTCATCCAGAATCAGAATCTTGGGGTCTTTGAGGAATGCGCGGGCAATGGTAATGCGCTGCCGCTGCCCACCGGACAGAAAGCCGCCACTTTCGCCCACTTCGGTGTCGAAGCCTTTGGGCAGTGACCGGATGAAATTATAGGCGTTGGCCGCCTTGCTGGCAGCGACGACTTCTTCGTTGGTGGCATCTGGCCTGCCATAGCGGATATTCTCGCCGACGCTGCCGCTGAACAGGATGGGGGTTTGCAGAACCATGCCCACTTGCCGCCGCAGTGACCGGACCGTGACATTGCGCACGTCATGTTCGTCAATGCAGATGCCGCCCGAAGCCACATCGTAAAGGCGCGGAATCAGGCTGGCGATGGTGCTCTTACCCGAACCACTGGGGCCGACCAACGCGATTTTCTCGCCCGGCGCGACGCTGAACGAAACATCGTTGAGGACAGGCCCCCGGTTGGTATCGTCGGCATTCGGATACTCGAAATGAACATGGTCGAATGTCACATAGCCTTCGACCTTGCTCAGTTTCAGGGCATTGGGTTTGTCGCGGATGTCCGGGTCTTCGTCGATCACTTCAAAGACTCGATCAACGGCAGCCATCGAGTTGGCAAATACGAGGTTAAGCTGGGCAAAGCGCTGCATGGGCGTGTACAGCGGTGTCAGATACATCCCGACTGCGACCAGATCACCAATGGTCATATTGCCCACGATGACCTGATAGCCGCCGTAGAGCGTGACAATCAGCGGTGCGAGGTTGGTGATGACGTTGGTGATGGTGACATTCACACTTTGCAAAAAGACACGGCGCATGGATGTGTTGAGCAGCCGCGTTGAGTCGTTGTCAAACGTCTCTTCTTCGTATTTTTCGCTGGTAAACGAATGCACGACGCGGTTGCCAACGATGCGCTCCTGCACACTGCCGGCCATCGCCGCGATTTCTTCCTGCACGCGCAGGCTGGAGGACTTGATTTCGGTCTGCGATTTGCGGAAGTAGTACAGATAAAACGGAAATGTCACCAGGGCGACCAGCGTCACGCCGGTATCAATGGTCAGCAGGAAATACAGAATAAGCGCCAGTGAAACAAAGTCCATCCAGACATCGGTCAGGGCGCTGCCGATCAGGTTCTGCGCGAGTTCGATATCGCTGATCAGCCGCGAGACAATGCTGCCGGATTTGTTGCGGTCAAAAAATGAGGTCGACATGCGCAGGATTTTGTAATACAGGTCGTGCCGCAGGTCGAATATCGCCATCTGGCTGGCCTTGCCTGCATAGTAATGGCGCATATAGGTGAACGGCACCCAGAAGACGATAAAGACGACCATCATGCCGCCGACCAGCAGCAGCAGGGTTTGCAGCTTTTCGTCCGTCGTCAGCGTTGTGCTCAGGTAAACCTCATCGAGCAGGTACCGGGTTATGACCGGGACAAACAGCGGGACGCTGAATTTGACAATGCCGCCGACACTGGCGGCGACCAGCATCCACTTGTAGGGCAGTACATAATGCAAAAATCGGAAGAAATTGTTGCGTCTGGGTGAGGGTGGTTCGATGGAACGGTTGGTTGATGCGGTGGAGACTGTGATTTCTGACATAACGCTCTTACCAGATAGGTTGCTCAATGCTTCCATCAATTATGGGTGCAGCCCGTGGCGTCTGCAACCGGGCAAAAAAGAACCGGGCCTTTACCAGCACCCGGTCGGGTAGAATCTATAAACGACGGTAGGCTTTTCGGGCCCGTTGGATAGGCGGGATCCATCCCCATATCTGGTCAATGGACAGCACCGCCCCCGATGCCAGCAATCGCAGCACTACGCCGCAGGCCATCACCAGCACCAGGTTAACCCCACCATTGGCAAGGTTACTGCCGATCATCGGGCCGATGAACGCGGCCACAAAGATAAGCTGGTGGTAAAGGGTGGTATAGCGGGTCATATCTGCGGCGGGCACATCATGGGTGGTTTCCACGAAAATACCAAACAGGCCAATGGTCGCGGCGGTCCATGCCGCGCCAGAAAGCGCGCCACCCAGCAGGGTCAGCGGCAGGCTCTGGGCAGTCGCCATAATCAAGGCCGCCAGCGCGGTGACCAGCATCGACAACCCCACCATTTTGCGATTGCCGATTTTCGCAACAATGCGGGCGGTGAACAGCGAAATCAGCGCTGCCGAGCCGATTTCGGCAATGCCGAACAGCGCCATAAAGCCTTCGGTCGCGCCCAGCGAATTGACCAGATGCAGCGGGGTTACGGGCAGGATCGCGAAAAAGCCGATGTGAATGATCATCCCGATAAACAGCGTTTTCTGGAAGACGGTCGATTGCAGCGGCGAGGCGGTGGACTGCTGCCCGGTTTGGCGGATAACCGGGGCCGGTTTGACGCGCACGCGCATCAGCTGAATTTGCCCCAGCAGCGCCACTGCAAACGCAGCCAGAAACATAATCTGATAGTTGAGCGGAAAAGGCGCCAGCTCCAGCCAGAACCCGAATGCCAGTGCCGCGATGCCCAGGGCGATATTCATGCCGATGGTACGCAGGCTGACGAGCGGAGTCAGCCTTTCTTCAGGCACCGCTTCACGCATGATCGACACAAAAATAGTGGATGAAATGCCCTGTGGCAGCGCCGCCAGTGCCGCCGACGCGATCAGCCATGCGGGTTGCAGGTGTGTCGGGAACAGTGGGGTCAGTGCCGGAAACAGGAACACGAACCGGAAACCGAGCGACGGCCAGAAAATGGCCTTGACTGAATCCGGAAAGCGACTGCGCCAGCGCGTGCTGAGGGCCGTAGACCCCAGCAGGACAATATAAGGCAAGGAGGTAATCCAGCCAAGTTCTGCTGGGGTCGCCCCCAGGCGAATGGCGAATACCGACAGAAAACGGCTGGTGGCCGCCAGTGATAACCCAAACCATGTGACCTCAAGGACCAAATGGTGAAAATTACGACGTTCAATTTGCTGACTGGTTTGCATGTATCCCTCGTAGGCGCAACCTCTGTACAAACAACACGGGCCACAGGGTTGTGACCCGCCAGCTGGTATGCATTTGTACTGCATTGAGTTTACGCTGCTTCTATATTTTAAAACCTTGAGAAATCTATCACGAAGTGAGCGCGATTACCATAGATAATCGTATGCCAATTGCATGGGGTGTCGAGTGCCATTAGTGCCACTTTTGACGGAATGTTCGGGTAGAGTGACCCGCGGCAACCGGGCAAAGGCGTAGTTGAGGCTGTATAGGATTTGCTGTATAGTAAACGTAATCTCATCTTTGAGTTTGTGAGGTCACCATGTCGTTTTTCAGCACACGTCGTCATACGGATATTGAGGACGATGAAACCGAGGACACTGCCCAGTTGCCTCGTCCAGCAGCACCTGCACAGCCGGTCGGGTTCGAGACAGTGCTGGGCGCAAACTGCACGCTGGAAGGTACGCTGCGCAGCCGCGCCAATGTGCGGTTGGATGGTACATTTACGGGTACGCTCGAAATTGACGGCAATGTGCTGGTGGGCGAAACGGCCCGTATCACTGCCGACATCAACGCCAAGAATATCTCGATTGCCGGGGCCGTGCGCGGTAATGTGAACGGCAAGAAAGTGCAGTTGCTGCGCAGCGGGCGCGTTTGGGGTGATATTCATGCGACCGCCCTGACCACCGAAGAAGGGGCGTTTATTGATGGCAAGATCACGATGGTCGGCCATGAAGCCAGCGAACCCGCCACGGTCAACGAGCCAGGATTTATCATGGATGCTGTTTCTGAGGCGGAACTGCTGCAAGCCGATGTTGACGAAACGCCTGCCGAAACGCCGGATAATACAGACGACGAAGATTAAGCATTCCCCAGCTTAACCGCTTGTCCGGGCTTACCAGGATAGAAAGCAGGTGTCATGCGAATCATACTCACGATTGCTTTTGTGATTGCTCTTGCTGCGGCAGTTATTCTTTCAATTGCGGACCCTGCTCATGCCCTGGTTCCTGTTTTGCAGATCATCGCGGCTGTCGGAGCTGTGGCGACAATCGCAGCCTGGGGCAGCCTCATTCTGCAACGGCGGCGGGTTCGCCCTCCGCGTTCGCAGATTGCTGAGATCGAGCGTTTGTACTTTCGGGCCATGCGCGAAATGCTGACGGATTATCCGAATTATGCCCAGGTGGTGAACGACTTGCAGCGCATCTTGGCGATTGACCCCCGCTACAAGAATGCGCGCCATTACCTGCAACGCGCAACCAACCTGCAAAAAGAGGCCAATCGTCAGCCGCTGGGCAACGGCGTTGTCATCACGGGCCGGGCGGACCTGGCTCAGTTGCAAGAGCAGCTCATTGACCTGGATGCCGGGGTGCGCAAGGCTGTGGTTATGGAGCTGATTCAATTTGGCGACGCAGCGGTTGACCCCTTGATTGCGCTGCTGATGGATGAAGATGCCGATGTGCGCGTTCACGCGGCGACGGCGCTGGGTTGGGTTGGTGGCCGGGACGCGGTGCAACCCTTGCTGGTCGCCCTGATGGATAATGATACGCAGGTGCGGCGCTATGCGGCACGTGCGTTGTGCTGGGTGGTGGATGAGGGTGCGGTTGACGGGTTGATCGCCGCGCTGGATGATGAAGATAGTTATGTGCGCTGTTATGCGGCCCGTGCCCTGGGCTGGAGCCATGCGGTCCGCGCGGTCGAGCCACTGTCTGACCTGCTGAATGACGAAAATGCGGATGTGCGCGAGTACGCCGCTACGGCGCTCGTTGATCTCGGCCAGCAGGTGCCCGCATAGCCTCATGAATGCTGTATTCGACATAGTTGATCTGCTGCAATTGCAGGAAATCTGGGTGCGATTGCCAATCGCACAGGCTTACACCCGGCTGGAACGGCGGCAGACGCTGCTGCTGTGCCCGGTCGAATTCCGGCTGAAGGGGCTGATGCCGCGTCTGGGTCAGCTGCGCAACTCGACGGCCTGGCAAACCAACCGCCTGGAGAAGCGCACCGACCCGGCGCTGGTGCCGATGTGCGCGATGACGGACGCCTATCTGGAGATTTTGTTCCCGGATGCCGAATCACCCGCGCTGGCCCGGCAGCAGCTGTTCGTGTCGGTTTACAACCACTTTGTGGTGTCGCAATATAAAGGGGAACTGGAACAGACCTGTGCGCTGCTGGACATGCTGGCAGCAATGCGCGGGGTGGCACCGGGCGACTGTTTTGGCTCTGGCAACCAGCCCCTCGAAGGCTCCGGCTTCTGGATTCCGGTTGACCTGACGGACGAAATTCGGGCGCTGGATTCGCGCTACGACAGCGGTCAACCCGATACGCCAGCCACCTATGTGATTGCCGAGACATTCTGGCCGCTGCTGGTCAAGGCGACCATCGAAGAAGCGCGCGCGGTGGCGGTCAGCTACTGCGGTGAAGATGGTTCCACCTGCGTGGAAAGCTGCACGGCGCGTCTGTGGCAGCTGGTTGAACTGGCGCGGGACTGGAATCGGTCGTCGTCGGTTGTCGGATTGTATTATCAGCAGCAGATAGACACTGAGAGAGGATAGTCGTTTTGGTCAGAGTGTTATTCGTATGTCTGGGGAACATCTGCCGGTCGCCGATGGCAGATGCGGTTTTGCAACATATGGTGGCGGCGGCAGGTCTGAGCGACAAAATCGAAGTCGATTCCGCCGGAACCGGGGATTGGCATACTGGCGAGACAGCGCACCACGGCACGCTGGAAGTGCTGAAGAAACATCAGATTCCATATGATGGCCGTGCCCGCCAGATCGCTTATGAGGATCTGGATTCGTTTGACTATATTCTGGCGATGGACCGCGATAATCTGTCCAATCTGCTGCGGCTGGTGAACCGGCGCGAACATTCATCATCGGACAAGCTGGCCCGTTTTTATGACCAGGCAACCAGTCCGGAAGTGGCGTTGTTTCTCAGCTATGCCAATCAGAAGGGCACGGTTGATATCACCGAAGTGCCGGACCCCTATTATGATGGGCGGTTTGATTACACCTACGAGCTGATAACTGCCGGTTGTGCCGCGCTGCTCGATCATATCCGGCAAAAACACGCGCTCTGATTTCCCATTTTCTGCCGCGACGCTACAATGGAAATTCGGACGGTATAGCGACGGTTCGTCAACGACCCTGCGTTGTTTCGGATTCTGACCACTATAATAATGGCAATAGCGATGACCAGACCGGGTATGCCTAATGGCTGATGTCTTCATTTCCTACTCACGCAAGGACGAAGCATTTGTGCGGCGCGTGTATGAAGCGCTGGCGCAGAAGAAACGCGATGTCTGGGTGGACTGGGAGGATATTCCGCTGACCGCCGACTGGTGGCGGGAGATTCAGGCAGGCATCGAAGCAGCCAACACCTTTCTGTTCATCATCAGCCCGGACTCGGCCCGCTCCGAAGTGTGTTATAACGAGGTCGATTACGCTCATAAGAACAACAAACGACTGGTCCCCGTTGTTCACGAGATGCCCTCGAAGGAAGATCAGCGCCACATGCACCCGGCGGTGAACCGCCATAACTGGGTGTTTCTGCACGATGACGAGCGTTTTCAGCAGGACTTCGAGGCGCTCATTCGGGCGCTCGATACCAGCCTCGGTTATGTGCGTGAGCATACCCGGCTGCTGGTGCGCGCCAAAGAATGGGAGCAGCGGGGCCGCGACGAGAGCCTGCTGCTGCGCGGACGTGACCTGGGCGATGCTGAAAACTTCCTCGTCGAGAGCGCGCAGCACGAGCGCCCAAAACCCACCGATCTGCAAACCGAATACATTTTCGCCAGCCGGCGCATCGCAAACCGGCGCCAGAGTGTCACGCTGGTTAGCGTGGTGCTGGGTTTGATTATCGCACTTGGGTTGGCCGTCGCCGCATTTGTCGGCTTCCAGCAGTCGCAGGCCAATTTACGGCTATCGCAGCAAACTCAGTCTCTGTTTCTGGCCGATCTATCGCGGCAGGAGCGCGAGGCGGAGCATTACCGGGTTGCGCTGCTGCTGGCACTGGAGGCCGTCCAGCATTACCCCGATGTGCGCAATGGCGAGAGCAATCGGGCTTTGCTTGGCGCGCTGACCGGGCCGCAGCACAAACTGCTGACTCTGCGGCATGACGTGGGGCCGATCAGCGGGGTGCGCTGGAATGCGGACGAAAGCCGTATCCTATCGGTTGCGGGGAACACGGTGCTGATCTGGGATGCCAGCAGCGGCGATGTGCTGCTGACCTTACAGCACAACGAGGCCGCGTTGGGCGGGATGTGGAACCGGGACGAAACACGCCTGCTTACGTGGTCGGCTGATGGCACGGCCCGGGTGTGGGACCCGTTTATCGAGAACGAATTATTCCGTCTGGTACATGATGAGGCGGTCAACGGCGCAATGTGGATTGACAACGGACAGCGGCTGGTGACCTGGTCCGATGATGGCACGATCCGGCTGTGGGGGTCTGTCGAGGGAAGTTCGCTGGCCCGGTTGAATCATATTGGCGCTGTGCGTGGGTTGGTCTGGCATGAATCCACGCGTCAGCTGGTGGCCTGGGCCGAAAATCGCGCGGCGATCTGGACGCTGTCCGATGATGGGTTAAGCGCGTCCAACCCGGTTTTTCTGACTCATGGCGACCGGGTGAATGGCGCAGTCTGGCGGTCGGATGGTACACAGGTATTGACGTGGTCGCGCGATGCAACTGCCCGCATCTGGGACGCGGCGACGGGCAGACCAGTAAAAACACTGGAACATGACGCGGTGGTGAATGGTGCGTTGTGGAGCCCGGACGAAACCCGCGTCCTCAGTTGGTCCCGCAGCCCCAATGCCCAGGTGTGGGATGCCGCCACTGATGAATCCTGCACGCTCACGCATGGCGGTAACGTCAACGGCGCGGTTTGGGACCGTGCCGGGGAACGGGTGTTGTCGTGGGCGAGCAACGGGCAGGTACATCTGTGGAACGACCCGTGTGCTGCCGAGAATCAGGTCATCATGACATACGATCGCTCGGTTGAAGGGGCCAGATGGAATCAGGATGAAACCCAGATTTTGTCATGGGCGTCGGATAATACCGCCCGTATCTGGCTGAATGGTGCGCAGGGGCCGCTGTTTATCTTCCGGCATGATGGTCCGGTGGTTCAGGCTGCCTGGAACCACGACGAAACCCGAATCATTTCAACATCGCTGGACAACGCTGTACAGACATGGGCCGCCGCCCTGGAAAATGAAGACAATCAGGAGCCGGTCCTTGACCTGCTGCATAACCAGCGGGTTGGCGGGGCGGTCTGGAATGAAGATGAAACCCGCATTCTATCGTGGTCATCCGACAGTCTGGCGCGTGTCTGGGATGCAGGTGCGGACCCGCCGGTTACACCGTTATTCGCGCTTCAGCACGACGCCGGAGTTAATGGCGGGGCATGGCGCCAGGCGGATGACCGCATCCTGACATGGTCTGCCGATGGGACAGCCCGCTTGTGGACCGCTGATGGTCAGCCGGTGGGCGCGGTGATGACGCATAATCGTGCGGTACTGGGGGCGCGCTGGCGCACCGATGGTGAGCAGATTCTGACGTGGTCTGAAGATGGGACAGCGCGCTTGTGGACAGCCGATGGTCAACCCATAGGGCAGCCTATGGAGCACGAAGGGACCGTATTTGGCGCGATCTGGAACGAGGACGAAACCCGGATTCTGACATGGTCGTCGGATAACACAGCGCGGCTGTGGACGGCTGATGGTCAGCCAACCGGGACGATTATGCAGCACGGCGGCACCGTGCTGGGCGCTGCGTGGAACCACGATGAATCCCGCATTTTGAGCTGGTCCGCAGACAGCACCGCCCGTGTCTGGGATACAGAAGGCCAGTTGCAGCAGACGCTGTCTCATGACGGGACTGTGTTAGGCGGCGATTGGGACGCAGGTGGCCAGCGTGTGCTGACGTGGACGCGCGGTAACAATGTGCTGGTGTGGGATGCCGGGACCGGGCAGCAGATCGCGGCACTTCCACATGGCAGCAGTAGCTTTGGCGTGCAGGGCGCTGTCTGGAGTGCAAGCGACAGCCGGATTCTGTCCTGGTCCTCCAATGGCGTAGTGCGCGTCTGGGATGTCACAGCAAATGACCGGGTCAGCGCAGTCAGCCCAACCGAGATGCTGCGAAACAGTTTGCAGCACACCCGCTTCGTGGTGGGGGCTACGTGGAACGCCGATGAAACCCGCGTATTATCATGGTCCACCGATGACACCGCCCGTATCTGGGATGTCACGGAACCGCGTCAGAGTGATGAATTATTTGTGCTGGCCCAAAACGATGCTGTCAACGGGGGGCGCTGGAATTCTGATGAGACGCGCGTGCTGACCTGGAACGTCGCCGGGGTGGTTAAGGAATGGGTTGTGGATGTCGGTACGCTGATCGACATTGGCCGCGATCGCCAGATTGACCCCCTGTCCAACACGGAACGGCGCAAGTTCTTCCTGCCAACCTTAACGCCATCACCATCGGCCCCGACCGTGACCCCGGTGCCGCCGGGGTGACGCTAATCCTTGGGTGGCGTAAACTTGGCTTTTAAGGCGCGCTGAAGCTCTGTCAGCAGGTATTCACTGTTGTCGAAGTCGCCTTGCAGGGGGATGGTGATCGCCCCGCCGACCATTACCGCGATGATGGCGAAAATGGCGTTGCCCTGGGTGAGCGCCAGCAGCCCGATCAAAATCATGATGCCGATGACCCATAGCTGCTGGTTGCGGGGCAGGCCATCCGGCACATTGCCGCGAATAACCGTGACACTGCCGTCGCGCTCTGCCTGACCTTGCAGCGTGGTCTTGCGTCTGAAACGACCATGCACGGTTGTCGTCACGGCGATGGCGAACCGGCCACTTTTTTCGACCCAGCCATCAAGCTGCGGACGCGATTTTGTGCCAGCGACGTGCAAGCGTTCATTAATCGCCCGCATCGTCTGGGGCACGGTTTTATCTGTATACATGATGAAACGCAACGCTCATTACCTTCCTCAAGCCGGTGGCGGCCTCCATTATGCAATTGCCGCTTGCGGGAGTCAACTGCTGTAGCAGGCTGGCTTCGCGCACCGTACAATTAGTCTGAACGACAAAAGTCTTACGGCGTGTTTTGGAGAAGGTTTGTTACACTACGACTAGGAGACATAATGAAGAAACGGTTGATTGGTCTGGCGGCAGCTGTTCTGTTGGTTGCCGGGTGCAGCGCGACAGGCTCGGAAAATACCGAAACATTCACATTTGATTACCCGGATGCAGACCCGGCTCCGGTTGTATTGAACATGCATACCGGGACATTGAACGTGCAGCCCGTGCCCGGCACGGCGGTGAACGGTACGGCAGTGACGAATGTGAGTGCGTGGCTGCCTTCGCAGAGTATCGGTGAAAATGGCGCGCAGCAGGTGGTGCAGGGGCAGACCCGTAATGAAGTGATCCCGAATGCATCCAATCAATGGGATGTCGAACTGGGAACCGGGCAACCACTCTCGCTGACTGTTAACGGCGCTGCGATCAACGGTAATCTTGATCTGACCGGGTTGCAGCTTCGCCTGTTGTCGATCACGGGTACCAGCGGTAATTATGCCCTGGAATATGATGCACCGAGCCCACTGGATGACGGGGGACGCCTGCGGGCGCAGTTGGTAAGCGGCGACATCTCGATAACAGGGGTATTCAACAGCCATATTCGCGAATTGAATGTGGTGACGACCAGCGGTGACCAGTCTTATGAGTTTGGTGGCGCGTTGGTTCAGGACTTGCACGCCAATCTGGAGTCGACGGTTGGCAACGTGATTCTGCGTATCCCGATCGGAACGCCGGTCCGGGTGAATTTTTCGGCCGCAAGTGGGCGCGTGATGGAGCGTTCGCCAGAGTTTATTGTGGTCGAGGGCAATGTCTACGAAACTGCCGACTACGCAGACAGCGATCAGCCGCGTTTGCAGATTGCGGTACGTACCACGGCTGGTGATCTGCGGTTGGTCGCGGTTCCGCCGTTATGATCTACGACATCACCCGCCGTATAACGTCCTCGCTGCCGGTCTGGCCGGGTGACACGCCCTATCAGGTCACGCCCGTAATGCGCATGGCGGATGGCGACCCGGTCAATCTGACCACGCTGACGACAACGGCGCATCTGGGCACGCATGCCGACGCCTATTTTCACTACGTCGCAGCGGGCGCGTATGTGGCTGATATGCCGCTGGAGGCGTACATCGGCCCGGCCCGTGTGGTGACCGTCGCACGGGTGGATGGTCCGCTGCGGCCTGATGATATTGGCGACATTGAGGGAGTCGAGCGCCTGCTGATCCACAGTGCTGTCAGTGATCTTGCGGAGGAGTGGCCGCAGCAGTTTCCCTACCTGAGTGTGCCGCTGATCGAATGGCTGGCGGGTGCGGGTGTGCGGTTGGTTGGGCTGGACTCGCCATCCGTTGATGCATTTGAAAGCGAAGACTTTCCCTGCCATCACGCGTTATACCGGCATGGGATGGTCAATCTGGAGTCGTTATGGCTGCGGGATGTGCCCGACGGCGATTATGAACTGGTGGCGCTGCCGTTGAAACTGGACGGTGCTTGTGGGTCACCGGTTCGGGCGATTCTGCGTTCGTAGGCCAAAGAGGAGAGATACATATGGAAGGCCTTGCCGGAATCTTTTTTGTCCTGATGGCGCTGGTGCTGGTATTGACTTATCTGTCGATCCGGCGCGAATGGTTTGCGCCAACCCTGTCCGCCGGGGTGGGTGTGGTTGGCTCGATTGTGTTGATGATTTTGATCTCGCTGGGGCAGGGCAATAACCTGCTGCAAGCGGTTGTGGTGGGCATCATCGTCGGCGGCCTGTTCAGCGGCGCCACGGTCGGCATCGCCTGGTATTTTCATAGCCAGGAAATGCGGCACGGTTATGCCGATGAAGGCTATTACGACCAGACGGACGAAACGGTCTGATGCGGCACTAGAACCTCATCCGGATTGATATACGCTGATGACTGCTGAGACCTACCAGATCGGGAGTCATCATGGCTAATTTTCCGCTTTTACAAGTTGATGCGTTTGCGTCACGTCCCCTTGAAGGCAATCCCTGTGCGGTCGTTCTGGATGCAGGTTCGCTGACCGAATCGACCATGCAGGCGGTTGCCCGCGAAATGAACCTGTCCGAAACAGCCTTTGTCATTCCGTCGGATGTGGCGGATTTTGGCGCCCGTTATTTTACGCCCGCCGAAGAAATCCCGATGGCCGGGCATCCGACCATTGCGACCATCTTCGCGCTGGTGGAGACTGGGCGGCTGGCGCTGACGGCACCTGTTACGACCGTATCGCTGGAACTGCGAGTCGGCCCTATTCAGGTGGACATTCACAGCAGTGATGGGCGTGTTGAACGCATCGTGATGACCCAGAAGAAACCGGAATTTCTGTCGGTTTATGACCCGGCGGCTGTGCTGCCTGTCTTCGGGCTGGCCGCTGACGACATTTTGCCCGGTGTGCCGGTGCAGACGGTGAGTACGGGTACACCGCAGTTGATGGTTCCGGTGCGCAATCTTGAGGCGCTGCGCCGGGCCGCCCTGCAAGCTGATGCCTATAAGGCCCTGCGTGCCAGCGGGGATTTCTTTAGCCCGCACCTGTTCTGCGTGGCAGGCGTCACACCGGCAGGCCACACGTTCGCGCGCCACTTTGGGACTCCCCCAGATACGATGGAAGACCCCTTTACCGGGTCCGCTACCGGCGGCATGGCGGCGTACCTGTGGCACTACGGCCTGATCGATCAGCCGCAATTCGTCGCAGAGCAAGGGCACTGGATGCACCGGCCCGGCCATGCCTTTGTCGAGGTGGTTGGCCCGCGTGATGCGATTGAAACCGTGCGCGTCGGTGGTTCTGCGGTGACGGTGGTGCGCGGCCAGCTTGAGCTGTGAGCGTGCACTGACTGGCATCCCTGCGCTACATCACGGCAGTTGTGCCGATAGGGTATGACGAATAGACCGTGACCATTGGTAGGGACGGGTTGGTGTGCCCGTCCTGGGCCGACACACAGATCAGCCCATACAGAGGTTGACGGTCTATGTGCTTATGACGTGCTGACGACGGTGAGCGTGTAGCTGCCCGCGCCGTCGAAACGTGCGGCTTCGATGCGATAGAGGCCGTCGGCAGGCAAGGTGGCGCTGACGATCTGGGCATTGGTGCCGAGTGCGCCATCGTCGGCGTCGTCGTTTTCGTCAATCAGCGCCTCATCCGGCCCGACCAGCCGCAGCAGCGGGTCGAGGTCACCGCTGGTGGACTCCATCGTAATGGTCAGAGTCTGCCCCTCGGTCCCCGTAAATTCCCAGATGTTGGCCGGCAGCGCGAAATCGAGCTGGCCGCTGCTGCTGGCAACGCCGCTGGAGTCTATCTCAAGCGTACCTGTCAGGCTAAGACCGAGGCTGTAGGTGCCTTCACCATCGACCTGCTGCACAATGATGATGTATTGTCCGCTGGCGGCCAGTGGCAGGTTGGCGATCTGGGCGTCGGTGAAGTTGGACAGGTCCGGGCTGGTGTGGTCGTCGTTGGCCGCTGCCTGTGCGCCGCTGGGGTCGATAAGCTGTAACGACAGGTCGAGCAGGCCGCTGTTATCCACCGCCGTAATGGTGATTCGTTCGCCTGCCGCGCCATCATACGTCCAGGCCTGCTGGGTGGTCTGGGTATCGAGGATGCCTTGCACCGTTAAGTTGGGAATGAGCGTTGTGGAACCGAGGCGGTCTGAAGAGACGTCCGTGCTCAATGCCGTAATCGCGCCAAATGTGCCATCACTGTCGGCAAAATACAGGCGGCCCAGGTCATCGACGATGACGCCGGTTGGTGTGACCAATTCGCCGGGGAAGGGGAAGTTCGGCACGATGATGCCGGGCTGGTCGACAAAGGCGCCATCCGGGGCCAGTATCAGAATGCCCTGATCGCCTGTGGCGATAACCAGATTGCCGTCCGGTGTGACGGCCAGGTCGCGCATCTGATCGGAAATCGCGCCGGGTGTGTCGATCTCCGTGGCTTCCGTACCCGATAGTTGCAGCAGCTGGCCAAACTGCGTCAGCGCGTAGACCTGCCCGCCCGGTGCGGCACTGAGCAGCGGTTGCTCGAACAGGTCATCGCCCAGGCGAATCTGGCTGCTTTCCACACCGCCCGCAAACACCTTGACCACAATCGTGCTGGTGCTTGTGATGTCGGTTGCATACAGCATGTCGCGGCTGTCCGTCGCCAGATGCAGCGGTGCCCCCTCGCCAAACCCGGTCATCAGCCCGTCCGCTGTTGCGGGGTCAAATGGGTCGGCTTCAGCTTCGGGATCGGCTGGCTGGTCGAGCCATGTGCGCTCCGGTGTCAGCGTGAAAATGCACGCGCAAAACACATCGGCTACGTAGACGCTGCCGTCACTTGTCACAACCAGGTCGCTGGGGTCTGTAATGTGGTTATTGGGGAAGGCGGCGACGATGCTGCCGGTGGTGGCATCAACCTGCACCACACCCAGGTCCAGCTCGTAGGTATACAGGCTGTTATCCGGGCCGAGATCCAACCCGACGAAGTTCAGAAAACCGACTTCTGCATCGGCCTGCGTGCGCTGGGTATGCCACAGCACACCATAGGCGGATTCGACGGGTTCCGGTTCTGGTGTAATCTCAGGTGCCAACGTGCTGGTCTGGATGACGCTTTCGGCAACACTTTCATAGAGTGACAGAAAATCATCGCGCTGCGCATCGACGGCACGCCCGGTCAGGATCAGAGCGCTGTCATCCGTTAGCAGGACTGCGCGGGCAATGCCGAATAACTGGCCGTCGGCGCTGGTGCCCATCACCTGTATGGCAGTGTCATTCAGCAGCAGCGATTCGGTTGGTTCTTCCAGCGTATCGATGCCAACCGCTTGCAGCGCTGCCTGTGCCAGTGACGTCACGTCCCCGTCCAGTTCCGGCGCGACCGGGGCGATGGTCAGCGACATGACCGGAATACCGGGTGGGCGGGTATCAGCTGGCGTATCGACCAGCACCTGCGCCATTTGCAGCGCTGGCTGATTGTTTTCGTCGCTGGGCAGAGGCTCGACCCACGCTGCCGGATAACTCAGGCTGAAGCCGCCAGCCTCCCATTCATACGGAATCGTATCCTGCGCGACCGTCGTCAGTGCAGGGGCCAGCAGCAGGGCAATGAAGGACAGGCGAAACAAGGCGCGCATAGTCACGTCTCCGGCAGAGGCTGAACAAGGAAATTCTATTATAACCGCATGAGGTTTATTTGTGGGGCAGGGTGCCCACAACATGCAGGCCGAGTGCTTCGACTTCCTCGCGGTGGCGCAGGGTTGGGTCGAGGTAGTGGGCCAGAAATGCCAGCGCCAGACCGACGATCAACCCCAGCCCGATGCGGATGAACGGCGCGAAGCGGTTGGTCAGCGGTGGTGGTGCAGCCACGACGACCGGTGTATCGAGTACCGTGACCGCGGCTGGTGCGCTGCCGACCTGGGGGAAATAGGCGTCATTGCGAGACCGGAGCACCTCGACGGCGGCCTGGGCAATGGCTTCGAGTGAAACGGCGTCCGGGTGGCTGAGGTAGAGCACGCCGATGCTGCGCTGGTTGTCTGCCGCGATGCCTAACCGTGAGAGGTCGATGCTCGCATCGGCCAGCACCTGGGCGACTTCGGCGCGGAAGCTCTGGGTTTGCACCCACGCGGTCAGCGCATTGACGGTGAATTCAGACGCCAGCCAGATGTCCTGATAGTCGCCATCGCGCGGGGGCTGGGCTTCGGGCAGCTGGGCGGCACTGTAGTGCAGGGTCGTGGTGAACCCGCCGCTGTGGGCCTGGCCGCTGAGCAAATCCGGGGCGACGACCATCGCAGCCACCACCGGCGGGATGATGACCAACCACCAGTAGCGCAGCAGGATTCGCATAATCAGACGGAGTTCCATGGGCGTCCCCTTTTTTGTGCTCAGATCGCGACCGGATTATCCCATAAAAAGGGCTTTTTGTGGCGAAATGCATCCCATGACTGGTCGACATAGGCCGCCATCTGCTGGTGAAACAGGGTGGTGTCAAAGCGCTCGGCATGGGTGCGGACGAAGCGTGGATCATAACGGGCGGCGTCAAAGTCGGCCATGACCGCGGCGAGTGCGTCAACCGTCATCTGATCGAAATGCTCCCCTGTCTGGCCGGGAAGTACAGTATCGAGCGCGCCACCCCCACCATAGGCGATGACCGGGCGACCGGCAGCCTGTGCCTGAACCGGCGTGATGCCGAAATCTTCCAGACCGGGGAACAAAAAGGCCTTGCAGCGGGCCATCAGGTCGGGCAGGTCTTTATCCGGCACATAGCCCAGAAATTCAACGGTTGGCCCGGCCATACTTTTGAGGCGTTCCAGATCGCGCCCTTTGCCGCCAATTTTCAGCGGCAGGCCCAGCCGGGTTGCGGCCTGTACCGCCAGATCAATCCGCTTGTACGGGATCAGGCGCGAGACGATCAGGTAATAATCCTCAACTACGGGCGATGGCTGGAAACGAGATGTATCCACCGGCGGGTAGATGATGACGGAATCGCGGTCGTAATACGTCTGGATGCGCTGCCGGATTTCCGTCGAGATGGCGATGAAATGATCGACACGCTGCGCAGCGGCATAATCCCAGTGTTTGAGCGCGGTGACCAGCGGGCGCAATGCTGCCTGTACCGGTTGGCCCAGACCTTCGCGCGCGATGTAGGCATCGGTTTGCCAGACATACCGCGTCGGGGCGAGGCAGTAGCAGATATGCAGGGTGTCGGCATCGTGCTGCACGCCATGACAGAAACCGCTTTTGTTGCTCAGGATGACATCGTGTTCGGATAAATCAAGCTGGCCCCACGCCATTGGATACAGCGGCAGATAGGGCTGATGATGCTGGTGAATGCCGGGGAGCTTGTCCAGCCACAGGCGGCGAATATCCCATGTCCGGTAGACTTCCGGCATGAGGTCCGGCGCATAGATGCTGGTGTAGATGGGGCGGCCAGGGTAGAGATCGACCAGCGATGCCAGCACATCTTCAGCCCCGCCGATCTGGTTCAGCCAGTCGTGGACAAGCGCGAGATTCACGGCTCAGTCGTTCCTGCTTGCTTCGGCCTTTTGCACCGGGGCATAGGACATGCGATGCAGCGGTGTCGCGCCAAACGTCTTGATGGCCCATGTATGGGTGCCAGTGCCGTAGCCCTTGTGTGTGCCAAAACGATACTGCGGCAGCTCGGTGTCCAGGTCGCGCATGTGCTGGTCGCGCCAGACTTTGGCGATGATGCTGGCGGCAGCAATCGTCAGTGAGCGGGCGTCGCCATCGACTATGGTGATCTGCGGCAGTTCGGCGGCTTTTTCGGGCCAGATCATGGCGTCCAGAAACAAACAATCGGGTTGAAAATTGGGGAAACGGCTGATCGCGTCATCCAGGGCACGGCCCATCGCCAGCTTGGTGGCCGGGTTGATGCCGTGCTCGTCAATTTCGCTGTTGGTAGCGCTGCCGATGCCCCAGGCCAGGGCCGTCTCTTTAATCGTTTCATCGGTGCGTTCCCGCTGGCGGGGTGTCATGACCTTGCTATCACGGACATCCGTCAGGATCTTGTTGAGGTCACGGCGGTCAAGGGGCAGGCAGACAGCCCCGACCGTCACCGGCCCGGCCCACGCGCCCCGCCCGACCTCATCCATCCCCAGTATGAACCGGTAGCCTTGGTGATGGATCTGGCGTTCATACATCAGATTGGGATTCGGACCTTTCTTTTTTGGCATACATGCCTCTAAGCCAGTTGCGACGGATTTCGTAAATTTCCAGCAAGATATGCAGCGAATCGTGCACCAGCCGCATCCGGCTGTCTGCGTCAAAATACCAGGTGATCGGCACTTCCTTGATGCGATAACCGCGTTTGCGCGCGATATAGATCAGTTCGACGTCGAAGCCGATGCCGACCATCTGCTGAACCTCGAACAGGTCTTCGGCGGCGCTGCGCGTAAACATCTTAAAGCCGCACTGCGTATCTTCAATGCCACGAACGGCGGTCAGCTTGATAACCCAGTTGAGGATACGGCCCATCAGGTGGCGGTATTCCGGCTCATCAATGCGCTGTGCCCCCGGTCCTTCACGGGTGGCGATCGCCAGGTCGTAGCCATCAATGTGCGGCGGCAGGAACTTGGTCACTTCTTCAATCGGCATCGACAAATCGGCATCGCAGACAAAGCGATATTCCCCGCGGGCGGCCTGCATCCCCACTTTGACGGCCAACCCTTTACCGCGCACGGCTGCCTGAATCAGTTTGATATAGGGGTGATCTTTAGCAAATGCTTCGGTGACAGCGACAGTCTGGTCGCTACTGCCATTTTCAACCACGATCACTTCGACTTCAAAATCTTGTTTTTGAACAAAGGCGTCGATTTTTTCCAGACTGGGTGGCAGGCGTCGGGCTTCATTATGCGCCGGGATTACAATCGTCAGCCAGGGACGCTCCGGTGGTGTCAACCGTTCTTCTCCGTGATGTGCGTCGGCTAATAACGTTTCGGTCATGTTTGCTGTCTCCATCAGCAAGGGTTAAGCATAACCCGCATCATAGCGCCGTGTAAATGCTGAATTTACTGCGTGGGCGGGGCGAGGGTCGATTCCAGTTCGGCCAATGATACGGTGCGCATCGCCTGAATCTGGCTGCGTTTGCGCCAGATGCGCGGCAGATGAAACACCCCGGCCATCATCCCCCGCAGCCGTGCCCGTGCTGCTTCGCCACGCCACGCCCGCAGCGCCTCCCAAGCCAGCCGCCACTGCGCTTTTAAGATCAGCCCGCCATATTTGCGCCACAATTCGGTGGGGTAATTCTTGGCGAGTATAAAAATGAGGTTGCGGCCATCATAATAACTGGCGGTGACGCCGCCGCCGGTGGCCGACAGGTAGTGATAGACGATGGCTGTTGGTACATACAGGCAGCGCCAGCCGGTCAACTGCGCGCGCCAGCCCAGGTCGACATCCTCACCGGAAAAAAAGAAATCGTCGTCTAGCAGGCCGATCTGGTCGAGCATGGTGCGGCGATACACGGCAGAACCGCCACACGCGCTGAAGACAAACGCCTCCTGATCGTACTGGCCGCTATCCTGCTGCCAGACGCCGCGGTTACCCGCCCGGCCATCGACCGTGAAAAAGTCGCCCGCCGTATGAAAATAATCGCGTCGGTCGAACAGCAGCATCTTGCTGGCGACGGAACCCACGTCAGGATGCCGCCCAAAGGCGTCAATGATGGCTGCGGCCCAGTTCGGGTCGACCTCGGTGTCGTTGTTCAACAGGGCGATGAAATCCCCGCTGGCAGCCTCGATACCCGCATTGCAGGCCCCGGTGAAACCGCGATTTTCCGGCAGTGCCAGAAGCTGCACGGCTGGTGCGCGGGCCTTCAGGATGTCGTGGGATTCATCGGTGGAAGCGTTGTCGACGACGATGACTTCAAGCGCCAGGTAAGTCTGCCTGGCCAGCGAATCCAGACACACCGGCAGAAAGCGCGCGCCATTCCAGTTGGGGATAATGATCGAAAGAAGCGGATTGTTCACCGGTCCGCCTGTAGAGCCAGTTCAATAATATGGGCTGGATGATACGCGATGCCGTTCAGATCATCCAGTGTGAACCATCGCGGGGTGCGCAGGCCCCATGGCGTTTGCTCCTGCTGCAACTGCCCGCCGAGGATATGCCCCGCATAAATAAACGTGACGCTGTGCCAGGGGCGCTGCGGGAGGATGTTTTCGTAGACGTGCAGCAGATGGTCACAGGCGATATCCAGCCCGGTTTCCTCGCGGAACTCGCGCACAGCAGCGGCTTCGTTATACTCGCCAAATTCGACCCCGCCACCCGGTATGACCCACTGAATGGGGCCTGCTTCGGTGTCGAAGTGTGGCACAAGCAGAATGCGTCTGTCTTCAATGACGATCACGCTTGCCCGCAGGCGGATCACTTCATTCACCGAAGCAGGCCTTCACGTGCCAGATAATCGTCAACGGCCTGCTGCCAGGGGCGCAACTGAACGCCAATCTGCTGCCCGGCCATGTTCTGCATGGGGGCATAAGCAGGGGGTACGGATGCGCGGGGCCATTGGTCGCTGGTGATCGCTGTGATGGGTGTATCGGTGTGACCGGCTTTATCCAGAAAATAGCGGGCAAAGTCGTACCGGGAGCACGCGCCGTCATTGACCAGATGGTAAATGCCGTAGCGTTCGGTGTCGATCAGCTGGGTGATCGCTTCAGCCAGATCGTCGTTATACGTGGGGTTGGCGACTTCATCAGTGACGACGCGCAGTGGCTTCCCGGCAGCCACGGCGTTGAGGATGGCGTGGATGAAGTTCTTGCCGCCATGTGCAAACAGCCATGCCGTGCGCACGATATAGTGGCGCGGGTTGGTGTGCTGGACCGCCTGTTCGCCCACCCATTTGCTGTACCCATACGGGTTAGCGGGGCATGTGGGGTCATATTCGCGGTACGGACGGTCCGTTTTGCCGTCAAAGACTTCATTGCTGCTGATATACACCACCGCCGCCCCAATCGCAGCCGCGCCTAACGCAACGTGTTGCGCGCCGAAACCATTGATCTGAATGGCTTTTTCGGGTTCGCGGGCACAGCCATCGACATCAGTCCAGGCCGCCGGGTGAATGACGACATCGGGGCGCAGCTTAACGATGAAGCGATGAGCCGTGTCGTAATTGGTGACGTCGAGGTGTTCAAATTCGTCGCCAGCCAGATCGGTCCCGGTAATGTCGTGCCCCTGCTGCGTGAGGATTTCCACGAGTCGCCCACCCAGACGACCTGCGGCTCCGGTTATGAGTATGCGCATATTGCGTTGTCCCCTATGGCTTCGATGTGTTCGGTTGCATTTTATCACGGCGTGTGCGCATGGCGAGGAAGTTGGGCCGTGCCATCAGCTTTTCGTAGCCTGCCGGGTCGATCTCGCGGAAGCGTTCTGTCGGACGAGGTTCGATCAGGCGCTCGATGATGAACCCCGCGGACGCCAGCGACTCAGTGATCGCCCCCAGTGGACGGTGATAGAACGAGACTTCAACCGGCTCACCGGCAAAGCTGTTCCAGGTTTCAGTCACCAATACCGTGTCAAGATAGCGACCTTCCGCAGCATTTTGCAGGTCGGCAAACGGGTGATGCGTAGAAAAGACGAAATAACCCTCCGGGCGCAGCACACGCGCGAACTCGGCGAACAGGCGGTCCAGGTCGGTAATATAGTGGATCGTGAGCGCGGACACAATCAGATCAAACGAATCATCAGCCAGAAAAGCCAATGGCTGGTTCAGGTCCGCCTGATAAAAATTCCCTTTTGGCCCGACCCGCTGCCGGGCAAAATCGACCATCTGCGGACTGGCATCGACCCCCGTGACGGTCGCGCCCTGTTCGACCAGCCACTGGGCATAGGCACCGGGGCCACAGCCGGCATCCAGCACCTGCAAACCGCTGACTTCCGGCAGCAGCGACAAAACTGCCGGGCGATCATAGTGGGCGTTGTAGGCTTTGGTGTCGATCTGGGCGGCATACTTCTTCGCCAATGTTTCGTAGGCATCATAAGCGATTGGTTTTTCGGGCATGGTGGGCTCCTTCAGCCGGGTCAATAGCGGTGTATCTGAGTGGCTGGTGAGACTGTGGGCAAGTTTTGCAACCTGTTATCATCTGACACAGTAATCAATTTAGCGTAAAGACACAAGGGAACGCATTGTGATGAAAAAATATAGCCTCTTTTTACTGATTCTGCTGCTGATGGTGGGGGCAGTCAGCGCACAGGAAGCCCGACCCGGCTCACCCGGCATTGGCGACCCTTACCTGCCGAACCTGGGCAACGGCGGTTATGACGCGGTTCATTATACCCTCGATCTGGACGTCGATTTTGACAGCAGCGAAATTGCCGGGACCGTGACGATGGAAGCGCTGGCGACCCAGAATCTGTCTGTGTTTAACCTGGACTTTCTGGGATTCGACATCACATCCATTGTGGTTAACGAGGTGGAAGCCAATTTCACACGGCGGGGGCGCGAACTGCGCATTACACCGCCCGAACCGCTGCTGGATGGCGACGCGTTTACGGTTGCCGTAACTTATGGTGGTATTCCCGGCGCGGGCGTTGAGGATGCGGATTCATTTTCGCGCGGCTGGAACTGGTACGACGGCGGGGTGTTTGTCGCCAGCGAACCGATTGGCGCGGCGGCGTGGTACCCGGTCAATGATCATCCCCGCGACAAAGCGACCTATACGTTTGAGATTACTGTTGAACAGCCCTACGTGGTGGCGGCCAATGGCCTGCTGCGGGATGTGATCGAAGAAGGGGACCAGATGACGTATATCTGGCAGAGCGATTATGACATGGCGAGTTATCTGGCCACTGTCAACATTGCCGAATTTGTGGAAGTGACCGAAGCAGGCCCCGTGCCTATCCGCAATTATTTCCCGGCCCGGCTGGCCGATGACGCGCAGCAGGTTTTTGCCGAAACCAGCGACATGATGGCCTTCTTTATTGATACGTTTGGCCCGTACCCGTTTGACGTATACGGGGTCGTGGTGGCGGATACGCCGCTGTTTTTTGCGCTGGAAACCCAGACCATCTCGTTGTTTGGGGCACAGGTGGTGCCCGGCGCAGTCGATGGGGTCATCCCCAATCTGAGCAACACCGAAATTACGGTCGCGCATGAACTGGCGCACCAGTGGTTCGGCAACAGTATCAGCCCCGCCAACTGGGGGGACATCTGGCTGAATGAGGGCTTTGCCACCTATGCCAGCGCGTTGTGGGTCGAGCATCGCTATGGTGCTGAGTCGTTTGAAAGCATGCTGGACTTCTTCTATGCGAATATCGCCCGGCGCGATTTTACACCAGGGGCGCCGCTGGAAGATGGCCTGTTCAGCACCGGTGTTTACCAGCAGGGGGCGTGGACATTGCACGCGCTGCGGCAGGAAGTGGGTGATGAGGCTTTCTTCGACATTCTGCGCACTTATGTCGAGCGCCTCCAGTACAGCAACGCCAGTACGGACGACTTTATCGCTCTGGCGGAAGAAGTCAGCGGTCAGGAACTGGGTGATCTGTTCGACGCCTGGCTGTTTGCTGGTGGGGTGCCGCCGATAGCAGACACAGCCGGTTGATGAATGACGTGACCGGTTAATGCTTGGCTTTTTGCCCGTTCGAGCCGCCACGCAGCAACAGCAGCGCACCACTGGCGATCAGGATGACCGGGATGCCAATCGTGAACACCTGCGGGCCGACGCCGACAAAGCTCCCGGCCAGAAATGAGCCGATGACCAGCAGGATGCCGCCGGGGATGAGCAGCGCATACTTCTGCGTGACAAAAGCCATCACCACAAATGGCAGGCCGATGACCGCCATGACATAGGTTGGCACCAGCTCATCCATCCGGTGATCGGCCATTTCGGTAAACAGCAGGAGCAGCGCGATGGCGAACATGACGTATGCCGGCACCAACAAGCCGCGCTTGTCGCTGTTGCGCAACCCGGCATACAGGAAGGGCAGGCCGATCAATGCAAGGATCAGCACCGGGACGATGGCCCCTGAGATATGTAGCTGGCTGGTAAGCAGGATAACGAGCGCAACGGAGCCGGTAACGTAGCCGACAATCGCCGTGCCGATTTCTGGGTGACGGCTGTATTGCCAGGCACAGATGACTGCCGAAGCGCCCAGCGTAATGATCCAGGCCCAACTCATCAGCACCGGACTGACGAGATTGTTGACCAATGCCAGCACGCCAATGGCGATTATGACAAGGCCAATCCATATCTGATTGCGTGAATTTCTGGTATCCATAATCACTTCCCTCGATAGCTTATTCAAACTACAGCATAGCTGCGGACTGAGGGCTAGTGTATGTTGTCATATATTTGCGTGTCAGAACGAAAAAAGCCGCACCGGATAATGATGCAGCTTTTCGGATAGTCAAATGATGTGAGTCTTAAACGCCGTCGGCAGCCGCCAACCGGGCCGCATACTGGCGCTTGTAGTATTCGAGGTATTCCCCGGTTTTGATCTTGCGCCACCACCATTCATTGTCCTGATACCAGCGCACGGTGGCTTCAACAGCTTCGTCAAAGGTGTGCTGCCGCTGCCAGCCGAGTGTGCGCAGTTTGTCGCAGTTCATGGCGTAACGCAGGTCGTGGCCTTCGCGGTCGGGCACGTGCTTGATGAGGGTATCCGGCTTGTCCAGTAAGTCAAGAATACGATGGGTGACGTTGATATTCTCTTCCTGATGCTCCCCGGCAATGTTGTAGGCCTGGCCGGGTTCGCCGTTGAATAACGCCGTTGCTACACCCAGCGCGTGATCATCGACATACAACCAGTCGCGCACCTGCTTGCCGTCGCCATAGACCGGCAGCGAACGATCGTCAATGGCTTCGGTGATAAAGAACGGCATCAGCTTTTCGGGATACTGGTAGGGGCCAAAGGTGTTGCTGCCGCGTGTGACGATGGTGTTCAGCCCGTGCGTGATGTGATAGGCGCGCACCATCAGTTCCCCGGCGGCCTTGCTGGCGGCGTAGGGACTGTTGGGCAGGAAGGGGTCATCCTCCAGCGAGAAGGTGCCCGGTTCAATGTCGCCATACACCTCATCAGTCGAAACTTGCAGGAATCGCTCAATACCGAACTGCCGCGACTCATCCAGCAGGATATGCACGCCAACCGCGTTGGAATGCACGAAGGCATCCGGCGATAAGATGCTGCGGTCCACATGGCTTTCGGCAGCGAAATTGACGACCGTGTCGATGTCATGATCGCCAAATACGCGTTTCACCGTTTCGCGATGGGCAATGTCACCCTGTTCGAAGCGGTAGTTGGGTTCGTCACTAACGGGCAGCAGATTGTCCAGATTGCCCGCATAGGTCATCTTGTCGTAGACAATGATGTTGTATTCCGGATGTTCCGCAACCATATGGCGGACGAAGGCGCTGCCGATAAAGCCTGCACCGCCGGTGACGAGGATATTTTTCATTTTTCTTCGACCTCTTGCTCGACTGATTGTTCGGACTTGGATTCCGCTTCCTGTGTGTCCGTGCTGGTCTGTGGTTCAGCGGGTTTCAGAATATAGCGCTCGATGGCCTCGGCGACCCCTTCGCCATAGCTGGCGGTGGTGACGTAATCTGCGACTTTTTTCAGGATCGGTTCGGCATTGGCAACGGCCACACCGACGCCGGCGTACTCCAGCATTTCGATGTCGTTTTCGCCATCGCCAAGCGCCATGACTTGTGAGGGTGCCAGGTGCAGGTCTTTGAGCAGCGCTTTCAGGGCTGTCCCTTTCGAGCCATTTTTGGGCAGCACCTCGACCATTTCTTCCAGTGCAGGCTGCACCAGCCGGGCCGTGCCATCGAGCTGCATCCCCAGCTGCCAGCGCAGCGCCTTGACACGCCGTGGCTCTGCTCGGTCAATCGCCATCAGCTTGTTGAAGGGGGTGGTGTCGAGGATGTTTTGCAATGGCCCGACAACTTCCGCTTCTGGCTCGCCATATTCGATCACCAGATTGGTGTTGTGGTTACGCGCCCGCACAAAGGTACGGGTTCCGCTGTAAGCAATGAGGGAAAAACCGCGATCTTCGGCAAAGGTGATAACCTGCCGCACCACAGCCGGATCGAGCGTTTCCTGACGGAGAATGCTGCCTGCCGCGTCGTGAACCACCAACCCCTGCACGTAGATCCCCGGCGTATCCAGACCAAGCTGATCAATGACTTTGAGGGCAGAACCTCGTGTTTTGCCGGTCGCCAGTACGACCTTGACGCCCTGTGCCTGGGCCGCCTTGATCGCGTCTTGAGTCCGTTCGGTGATTTCGTGTTCCGCGTTCAGCAGTGTGCCGTCCAGATCAACGACGATCAGTTTGATTGTATCCGTCATGCTTCCGTTTTTCCTGTTGGTTCGACAATACCGTTATTTTACAGTATCCACACGGTGCTGTGATCGCCCAGGTTCATCTTCATGGCACGCGGCTTGGCGTCGCTGCGCTGCACGGTCGCGTTGCGTCCGATCAGCGTATCCTGAATGCGGACACCAATGTTTAGCACAGAGCTGTTTTCCAGAATAATGCTGCGTTCGATCTCAGCATTCTGTACGGTGACACTGTGATAAATGCTGGTGAACGGCCCGATATAGCTGTTTTCGATGAGCGTGTTTTTGCCGATGATAGCGGGGCCGCGAATGACGCTGTTAATGATGCGCGCGCCAGCTTCAATGGTGACACGCCGGTCGACTTCGGAATTTTCGATGGTGCTGTCCGATGCAATGGTGGGTTTCAGTTCTTCCAGCACGAGGCTGTTGGCTTCCAGCATATCCAGCGCCTTACCGGTATCGACCCACCAGCCCTGATGCACATGGGGGTAGACCCGGTGTCCGGCCTCGATCAGCCACTGGATGGCGTCGGTAATCTCCAGCTCACCCCGCGCGGACGGTTTGATGGCGTTGACCGCGTCCCAGATGGTTTCATCGAACATATAAATGCCGACTAAAGCCAGGTTGCTGGGCGGATTCTGCGGTTTTTCGATCAGCCGGTCGATACTGCCATCGGGGCGCAGCTTGGCGACGCCATAAGCGCGTGGGTTTTCGACCTCTTTGAGGACGATCTGGCTGTTCCAGCTGCTTTGCGAAAAGTCCTCGACCAGACCGGTAATGCCGCCCTGAATGACATTATCGCCCAGGTACATGACAAAGCGATCATTGCCCAGGAAGTCGTGCGAGATTTTAACAGCGTGTGCCAATCCATCCGGGCTGGCCTGTGGAATATACTGAATATTGACCCCCCAGTTGCTGCCATCGCCCAGCGTGCGTTCGATTTCGGCATGGGTGTCGCCCACGACCACCCCGATGTCGTGGATGTCGGCGTCGCGCATGGTTTCGATGACCCGAACAAGCACGGGTTTGTTGGCAACCGGGATGAGTTGCTTGGCCTGGGTATACGTCAGCGGACGAAGGCGCGTGCCCTTCCCACCACTGAGGATCAGTCCCTTCATAAGTGTGTTCCTCCAACAAGCACTTGAATCACAGGATGCGGTGTCGCTACACAGTCTGTTCAGATAGGCTAACAACCGCCTAACAGCCCCGCCACTCGATAAATCTTTACGAATTTGGGGCTTCGTACAGTCGTTTCGCCATGTAGATATCCGGTTTGCCGGGGCCGTTGGCGTCCGGCATCACGCCGATAATGGTAAAACCCATTGTCTCATAAAAACTGTAGGGGTGATTTTTGTAGTTCTTAATATTGCGGATGTGTTCCCACGTGTTGGTGTACAGGTCAACGCCCGAAAGCGAGGTCATGTCCATTTGATCGTCGGTGCCGAGTTGCAGCGTGAGCGCCCCCCGCTGGCGGACAATGGCTTCCAGATCGAGCACCAGGGCACGGGCAATGCCTTTGCCGCGATGGTCAGGATGTACGACGAGGGGATGCAGCTCCCAGACATTGCCATCGTAGCCATAATCCAGCCCGCCGATCCAGCCGACAACATGGCCGTGTTCGTCGCTGGCGATGCGGCAGATGCGGTCCGGCTGGAGCATCTCGTGGACTTCCTGCAAGGCTGATTCCATATCGGGCCAGGCATCGGGCGCCATATCGACAAAGCCGATCACCAGTAGTTCCGCTGCCTGCCGGACAGCATCCTGATGGGCGGCGGCTAAATCGCTGATTTGAAAGGACATGGCGGCAGGATGACCCTATAAACGGCTGTGACTGAGGAACCACTTGTAGAGTTCGGGATTGTCGTAGGTCTGTGTCCAGCTATCGTGGTCGACCCCCGGATAAATCGTGAGGCGGACATTGCCGCCCGCCTGCTTGAGCAAGCGCGCCATGTTTTCGGATTCGCTGACGGGCGAAACGGAGTCCGCCTCGCCATGAAATATCCAGACAGGCAGCTTGCCCAGCCGTTCCTGCGCGAACCAGCCGAGGCCGGGGCCACAGATGGGCGCAATCGCCGCGAATCGCTGGGGATAACGCCCGGCCAGAAACCATGTGCCGCGTCCACCCATGCTCAGGCCGGTGAGATAAACGCGTGTGGTGTCGACTTTCAGGTTGTCGATGACGTGATCCAGCAGGGCGTTGAGCGCCTCGGTTTCTTCCGTCCAGTAAGAATCCGCCGGGCATTGTGGCATGACGATGACGAACGGAAAATGATCGCCATCCGCGATTCGTTTGGGCAGCCCGGTCACTTTCACTTTTTCCAGATCATGGCCACGTTCGCCCCGGCCATGCAGGAACAGAATGAGCGGCCATGAATCCTGCGCGTCATACCTGGGGGGCAGGTAGAGTAAATAGTTCAGTTCAAAGCTGCGACGGATTTCACCGCTAAAATGCTGTTCTTCCATCGGTTAAGCCTTTAACCGGTGACTGAGAAACCAGTTGTAAAGTTCAGGGTTTTCGTAGGTCTGGGTCCAGCTATTGTGGCCGAGGCCGGGGTAAATCGTCAGCTTGACATCGCCACCCGCTTTTTGAATCCCCTCCACCATCCGGGTGGACTCGATAACCGGGACTGTCTCATCCGCTTCGCCGTGAAAGACCCACATCGGAATCTGCGCCAGCCGGCCCGGCATCCACCAGCCGCCACCGCCACAAATGGGCGCGATGGCCGCGAACCGCTGGGGAAATTGGGATGCAAAAAAGTAGGTGCCATAACCGCCCATGCTCAGCCCGGTCAGGTAAATGCGGGTGGTGTCCACTTTCTGCGTTTCAATCAGATGATCGAGCAGGGCATTCAGCGCGGTGACCTGTTCCGGCCAGTAGGTGGTATCCGGGCACTGGGGTGATGCGACGATAAATGGGAAGTGAGTGCCATCCGCAATGCGTTTGGGCAGACCGTGCTTGGCAACGAGGTTCAGGTCGTCACCGCGTTCACCCAACCCATGCAGGAAGATAATCAGCGGCCAGGTGGTGACTGAATCATAATGGGGTGGCAAATAGAGCAGGTATCTGAGGCCAACTGACTGAGAAACCGATGTCGAAAATGACTGCTCTGTCTGTGGCATGGATGCCTCTTTCTATTAGGTATATTTCACCGCTGAGTTCTCACGCGGGGCGTTGCTGAGCACCGCGCCGAGGATGCGGGCATGAACGCGTTCCAACGCTTCTTTGGCCCGGGCCGTATGTTCCCGGCGCGTATGGCCAGATCGCACCACCAGCAGCACGCCATCCAGCCGGGAGCCCAGCAGCGCGGCATCGGTGACGGCCAGCACGGGCGGACTGTCGAACAGAATGTAGCTGGCGCGCGCCTTCAGGACGCCGATGACATCGGTCATGCGCTGGCTGCCGATGATGTCTGCCGGTACCGGGGGCAGCGGCCCGGCGGGCAATACCTGCAAATTTTCGACGCCGACATCGACCAGCGGCGGCGAGGACAGCGCCGTGTCTTGCAGCATCATGGTTGTCAGGCCGCTGTCGTTGGCGATGCCCCACAATGCGTGCTGGGATGGTTTGCGCAGGTCGCCATCCACCAGAATAGTCTTGTGGCCGCCCTGGGCGAATGTCACCGCCAGATTGGCGAGCACCGTGCTTTTGCCTTCGCTTTCTGCGGGTGACGTAACCAGCAGCGTGCTGATTGGTTTTTCAACACTGCTGAACATCAGGTTGGTGCGCAGGGCACGGTAGGCTTCGGCGGCTGCCGAGCGTGGTTCGGCCAGCGTAATCAGGTTTTTATCAGCCATGATTTATCCTTCGGCGTGCGGGATGGCGGCGAGTACCGGGATGCCGGTGCTGCGTTCAATATCTTCGCGGTTGTGGACCACGCTGCTTTCCAGGAATTCCAGCAGGAAGACGATGACCCCGCCGACCAGTAACCCCAGAATAGCGCCGGCGATGGTGTTAATGACGGGTTTGGGTTGCAGCAGTTCATAGCGCGCGACATCCTGCAAGCGCGCATTGATGTGGTCTTCGCGGCGGGCGCGCTGGTTTTCCTCATTGCGATATTCAATCAGCAGGTTGCCCCACTCGCGGGCGACGTCGTTTGCCAGGTCACCGTTGGGCAGGTCCACATCAATCTGAATGGTCAGGTTCAGCGGGTCAGAGGCGATGGTGACGGCGCTTTTGAGCTGGCCGGGTGTCATGTCGAGTTGCAGGCGGTCGATCACTTCCTGGGCGCGAAACTCGCTGTCGAGGTAGGCAACATGGTTGCCCAGCAGCGATTTGCTCGATTCGGTCAGGCTTAGATCGGCGCGGGTGGGCTGCATAAGCACGCGCTGTGTCGAACGATAGATGGGGGTCATCTGCTGGCTGAGGAGGTAGGCACTGGCCGCTGCGATAACTGCCAGCAGCACCATGATCCACCCCCGCCGCAGCAGGATATTGACGTAATCCATGAGGTTCATTGCACATCCCTCCTTGCCAGAATGCGGCGTAATTGTACCTTATCCTCGCTGTTCGGGTAGGGTTCGTCGGCGAAGCGGTGCTTACCAGCCGAGGCGCTGGCGCACCTGCTCGACACGTTGCAGATAGCCGTGAATCCAGGGTGGGGTGGCCGGGTGGTTCAGAATCGCGTCCGGTGGGAGCCATTGCGCACCCGCAACTTCGCCCGGATCGTCGATGATAATGTCGCCGCTGTGATAGCGACACAGAAAGATCACATTGACCACCGGTTCACCGCTGTCGGTGGTAAACAGGCTGCTGTGAGCATACACCACGTCGCTGACTTCCAGGCCGACTTCCTCACGAATCTCGCGCCGCACCGTGTTTTCGAGGATGTCAGCTTCCTGGGTAGCATTTGTCTCGACCTTGCCGCCGACAAAACCCAGCGCGCCCGCCGCCTGTTCCTCTTCCTCACCGCGTATGGCAGTCAGATAGCGACCATCACGCCAGATCGCGGCCTCGACGTTCACGATGAAGATACTTTCCGCCTCGAAATCCAGCGCCTGCCGCTGCATGGTCTGTGTATCGAACTGCGCGCCAATCTGTGCCAGAGTCTGGCCGTTTTCCGGGTGAACATAATCCGGTGCGAGATCCGCCAGCGGTATGGCGACGTGCGCAAACCGGGTTATATCCGGGTCGGGGATGTGCCAGGGTTTGTCGCCATAATCGAGCACGGCGTCATCCCACAGGGCAATATCCAGATCAATCGTGCGCGGCGCATTTTTGTTATTCGGGTCACGCACGCGTCCCAGCTGCTGTTCGATTTCACCGATGACCTGCGTTTTGAAGGCGACCGGGGATCGAGTCGTCGTCAGCTTGACGGCCATGTTGAGGAAATCAGCCTGTTGCGCATAGCCCTGCGGCGCAGTCCGGTACACGGGCGAGATGGCCAGCACGTCATCATATGACCGGAGCAGACGAACCGCCTGTTTGAGATGATGCTCCGGCGCAATATTCGAACCAAGCGTCAGATAGACGATGGCGGGCGGGTCAGACGTAGTCATCGGGCTGCCGCTCGATCACCACACCGACGGAATCGGAGAAGCGTAACGCCCCTGGCTTGTGCACCCGCACCTGCACATACGGCGCGGCATGGTCCACCACACAAATGCGGGCAATCTCGGCGGCGAGTTTCTCCACCAGATAATATTCGGATGCCTCGACGTGCTGGATGATGGCTTTGGTGACGGTGCGATAGTTAAAGGCATCGTCCGGGTTATCGGTTTGCCCGGCTTTGCGCATGTCGGTGCCGATGCGTAGGCTGATCACCACATCCTGTTTATCCTTGCGCTCGTGAGGGCTAAAACCGATGATGCAGCGCAGGCGCAGATTGTCGATTTCGATCATGTCCATAGCTTGATCTCGTAAGGATTGCCTTGATCTTCACGTCTATATTAGGGTACTTGGCATTTCTGTGCCAGCAATCATTTAGTGCATTCAATAACTTGTAAACGTTTGTGAGCGCCAGCTAAATTGTTGTTGAAGTTTTGGTGAGGCATAGACGGATTGCAAACGGAAGTCTGTTATGATGTGGGTTATAACTGCGTGGCTGCATCAGGAAAGTGGTGACGAGGATGGATGACAAGCTTGTCAATGGTCACATCGACAATAACGGTAATGAGGCGATGGCAGTCAAGCTCAGTTCGGAGGCATTTCTCGAAATGTTTGAACTGAACTTGCCATCGGTGGACGAAGAACGAATTGCTGCGGCGACGGCAGAAATTCTGGAGGCGGTGGGCGAAGACCCGGCGCGAGAGGGCTTGCAGCGGACGCCGGAACGGGTGGCGCGTGCCTATTCCGAACTGCTGAGCGGGTATCGAACAGACCCGGCTAAACTGATTAATGATGCCATTTTTACGGTCGATTATGACGACATGGTGATTGTTCGGGATATTGAATTTTACAGCCTGTGCGAACATCATATGCTGCCGTTTTTGGGGCGTGCGCATGTCGCCTATATCCCGACTGGCAAGGTGATTGGCCTGTCGAAAATCCCGCGAATTGTTGATATGTTCGCGCGGCGGCTACAGGTGCAGGAGCGCATGACGCACCAGATTGCCGAGTTCCTGCGCGAAGTGCTGGATGCCAAAGGCGTCGCGGTGGTGCTGGAAGGCGTTCATATGTGTTCGATGATGCGCGGTGTCAAAAAGCACGATTCCAGCATGACGACGAGTGCGATGCTGGGCTGCTTCCGCGATGACCCACGCACCCGGTCCGAGTTTATGGCGCACCTGGATCGCCATAGCGTCAGCCATCCATTCTGATCAGCCAATAGAACACGATATGCCAAACGACCTGCCCGCCACAGGTCGTTTTTGGTGTGTATGGTCTGTTACCATACCGTTGATTTGAACCTGCAATTATGCTATATTGACTCTTAATATATTGATTTATGTGCTTAAAAAGCACTCATCCAGAGCGACGGAGGGATACGGCCCTGCGAAGTCGCGGCAACCCCCGAGGCGTCGGGAAGGTGCCAAGTCCGGCAGAGTAATCTCTGATAGATGAGCCATGTCGATTGATTCATGAGCGCTTCTTCTACTGTCGGAGAGGCGTTTTTATTTTCTGGATGTCTTTTTGTGGTCCGCATGCCGGTTTAGATAAAGAGGAACTATGAGCAATGTCCATCAAGGAGCAACCACAGGTGTCTAATCTGACTTTTATGGCGTCCCCGCGCTACTTCTTTACGTCAGAATCCGTTTCTGAGGGCCACCCGGATAAAATGTGTGACCAGATTTCAGATGCGGTGCTCGACGCGATTCTCGACCAGGACCCCACCGCACGGGTCGCCTGCGAGGTGGCGACGACGACCGGTCTGGTCATTGTGATGGGGGAAATCTCGACCACTGCCTATGTCGATATCGAGAAGATTGTGCGCGAAACAGTCAAGCGCATTGGCTATACACGCGGCAAGTACGGCTTTGACTATGAAACCTGCGCCGTGCTGGTGTCGATCAAGGAACAGTCCGGCGACATCGCCCAGGGCGTTGACAAGGCGCTGGAAACGCGAGAGGGTGCGCTGTCGGACGACGAAATTGACGCGATTGGCGCCGGTGATCAGGGCATGATGATTGGCTTTGCCTGCGACGAAACGCCGGAACTGATGCCGCTGACCATCTCGCTGTCGCATCGCCTGACCCGGCGGCTGGCTGAGGCGCGCCGAAGCGGCGAACTGAACTGGCTGCGCCCGGATGCGAAGTCGCAGGTGACGGTTGAATACGCCTATGGCAAACCGAAGCGAATTGATGCCGTCGTTATTTCCACCCAGCATGCGCCGGAAATCTCGCAGGCCGATATTCGCAAGCAGGTGATCGAGCATGTGATTATGCCGGTTGTGCCAGAAGGTCTGCTCGATGATGAAACCCGCATATTTGTCAACCCGACCGGACGGTTTGTGACCGGTGGCCCGCTGGGCGATGCTGGCTTGACCGGGCGCAAGATTATCGTGGATACCTACGGCGGCGTGGCACGGCATGGCGGTGGCGCGTTTTCCGGGAAGGACCCCACGAAGGTGGACCGCAGCGCCGCTTATATGGCCCGTTACATTGCCAAGAACGTGGTTGCTGCCGGGCTGGCGTCGCGCTTTGAGGTGCAGGTTTCTTATGCAATCGGCGTCGCGCACCCGACCTCACTGGCTGTCGAGACATTCGGCACCAACAAAATCCCGGAGGAGCAGATCGAGGCCCTCATTCGCAAGCATTTTGATATGCGCCCGGCGGCTATTATCCGCGACCTGGATCTGCGCCAGCCGATTTACCAGCAGGTAGCCGCCTATGGTCACTTTGGCCGCGATGACCTGGATGTCCCGTGGGAGCGGACCGACAAGGCCGACATGCTGCGCCAGGAAGCCGGGCTGTAGCTGATGGATAGTGAGCGGTTACAACAGCAGCTGGCGTTCATTGCCGAGATCGACAAATTGAAAAGCGTGCTGCGCCGCAATTATCTGGTCGGCGGTGCGCGCCGGGAAAACACCGGCGAACACAGCTGGCATGTCGCGCTGGCCGCGATCATTCTGTCAGAATATACTGACGAACCCATCGAGCTGGATCATGTGATCAAGCTGCTGCTGGTGCATGACATTGTGGAAATCGACGCGGGCGATACCTTTGCCTACGATGTCGCTGGTCATGACACCAAGGATGAGCGCGAACAGCAGGCCGCCGACCGGCTTTTTGGTTTGCTGCCGGATGATCAGCGCAGCGAATTACGCGCTTTGTGGGATGAGTTCGAAGCGCTCGAAACCCCCAATGCGCGGTTTGCACGGGCGGTCGATATGTTCATGCCCATGTTCCACAATGTCAACAGCGAAGGCCGGGGCTGGCGCGATAACGGTGTGACCAGTGATCAGGTGTTCGACCGGCAAAAACAGATTGGCATTGCCTCAGAAACCCTGCACCAGAAAGCCAGGGCGCTGGTGGCCGAGGTGGTTGAGCGCGGATTTCTGCCGAAGTAAACGCGAAGGGCGGTCATGTGATCGCCCTTTTTTATTACCGAAACGTTATTTGCTGGCACCCCACACCCATTGTATAGTGAATTGATACCCGGTCTTCCAGTCCTCCGAGGAGTCTGTAATGCGTACTTTCTTCAGCCGGTTTGGCAGGTTCATCTGGCGCGCAATGATCATTTTCTCCTTTCTGGTGAACATCATCCTCGTGGTGGTACTGCTGGGGCTGGGGCTGCTGATCTTCGATATCAAAAATAACATTGCGGACCCGCTGGTGGGTGGGCTGCACGGCAGTTTTGTCGGGCTGGATCAGGCGACGATTGACTGGACGATCCCGGTGCGCGATACGATTCCGGTGCAGCTGACCGTGCCGCTGAATACGGATACGACCGTGGTGCTGACCCGGCCTGTGCCGATCTCCGCCAATGCCACCATCGTGCTGAATGGCAGTTCGGTGTCCACACCTGTAAGTCTGACGCTGCCGGTGGGCCTGAACCTGCCGGTGCACCTCGACCTGGATGTGCCGATTGACGAACAATTGGACGTGGCGCTCGATGTGCGCGCGGTGATTCCGCTTGGGCAGACACAACTGCACGACGTCGCTGATAACTTGCGCCTGTTGTTCGAGCCGCTGGCGGTGGCGCTGGACAACCTGCCCGGCGATTTTGGCGAAGCCGGTACATTCGTGACTCAGGTGGTGGCCGGGACTGCGCCGAATCTGCTGGAGCCGGATGAAGACTTTGCCCCCTGGCCAGGCTTCTCGCGCACGGCGGGGTTGAACTACGATCTGTACGCCATCAACGTGCCGGGATCCAACCGCCCTGTATCGACCGGGATTGTACCGGAGGGTGGTATCCCGCTGCTGGATGAACAGACCCGACCGGACGTTTACCAGCAAGGCGGGCCGCAGCAAGTCAACCAGACGGCGGAAACCGACATGGCCCGGCGCGGCATAGCGTCGATGTTCTACGATGGTCAGATCGGGGCCTACATCGCCGAAGCTCAACGGCAGGCTGCTGCTGCGCCGCTGGAATCACTGACTCAGCCACCTGGAGAAGCAGGCAGCAGCGAGCCTGAAACTGCCGGACCCTAAGAGTTGATTCGCCGCTGAAAGCACTGTACGATTACTCGCGATAGCTGGTCACAAGTAGAAGGCAAAAAGCAATGTCGGATCCTCGGCCCCGGATTTGTGATTACGAAGGCTCGAACTATCGGACCGAGTTCTGGGAGAATAAAGACCGGAACTACGAAGATCGAGTCGAACGGGTGGCATTGCGCCGCCTGCTGCCGGTCGGGGGAAAACGACTGCTTGAGATCGGGGCCGGTTTTGGGCGCTTGTCCAGCGAATATGCGGCGTTCGATCAGGTCGTCGTCATGGATTATTCCCTGTCGCAGTTACAGTATGCTCAGGAGCATCTGGGGCGGTCGGGCCGGTTTGTCTATGTGGCGGCGGATGCCTATCATCTGCCATTTCGCGCCGGGGTGTTCGACGCCGCGACCATGATCCGGGTGCTGCATCACATGGCATCGGTTCCGGCAGTCTTCGAGCAGATTCGGCACGTGCTGACACCGGATGCAACGTTTATTCTGGAGTTTGCCAATAAACGCAACCTCAAGGCCATTTTGCGCTTTCTGACGCGGCAGCAGCAGTGGAACCCGTTTGATCATGAGCCGGTTGAATTTGTCGAACTGAATTTTGATTTTCACCCGGCATATGTCCAGCGTGAGCTGAACCGGGCCGGGTTCGAAATTGCTGAGCGGATTCCGGTTTCATTTTTCCGCATGGGGCTGTTCAAGAAACTGCTGTCGACCGACAAATTGGTCAAAGCCGATGAATTGCTGCAAACCACCGGCATCGAGTATTCCCCCAGTATTTTCCTGCGCACGGTGGCGCGAGGAACCTCGGCCAACAACCTGAGCGCCGCTGATCTGTTTGTTTGTCCGGAAAGTGGTGGCGACCTGGTGCGTGATGGCGAAACTCTCGTTTGCCAGTCGACCGGGCAACGGTGGGCGATCCGCGACGGAATCTACGATTTTAAAGCGCCGCTGGACTAGCGCTTACAATTCCTCAAGGTGAGATTCCACCCAGCGGACATAGGCCCGACGAATCGCCATCGTGCGTGAACCCGGCGTGCCATCGCCAATCTGCTGCTGGTCAATTTCGATCACCGGGATAACGCCCCGGCTGCTGCTGGTGATGAAGGCCTCCTGAAGTCGGGGCAGGTCGTCGGTGGATACGGCGTCCCGGCGCAGCGTGATGATTGCCGGCGCGACATTGAACACAATCTGCTGGGCGATGCCCGATAGAACATCTTCCCCGGCGGTGCGCAGTTCGCCGTCGAGAATGGCGTAGAAGTTGCTGCCAAACCCTTCCAGAATGATGCCATCTTCGTTAATCAACAGCGCTTCATAAATACCGTCCGGCATCTGAAAACTGTCGCGGCTGGCGATCCAGTCATTGGTTTTGGCGGATGGGTTGCGGCGTATCATGCCCGGTGCGGTGACGCAACGTACCCCGGCATGAACCAGGGATGGGGCAGGTGGCGTGAACGGTTCGAGCGTGATAATCATGTGGTCGGGCTGGGCAGCTGGGACCGTGATGCGAAACCGCACGCTGCCAAATCCTGCTTCGCCGATCATCTGGCGCAGGGCGCGGCGCAGGTGCTGGCGGTCCAACTGGAGGGGAATCCCTTCGCGTTGCGCCGAGTCTTCCATCCGGTCCAGATGCGCGTCCAGCTTCAGCACCTGAAATGTGTTGTAGGTATTGGTGATGGTGTAAATGCCCGCAGGTTCGTGCTGCGCCGCATCATGCAGCGAATCGGCAGTGTAGGGCACATCTTGCAGCTTTTCGGGCGTCAGTTGCTTGATATAGGCTGGTGACATCGTCTGTGAGTTCCTGCGCGGCAGTTTCGACAAACTATAGCGGATTCAGGGTTGATCAGCCAGACAGGATTAAGCGCGGTTTAAACGGTCGATCTGGTGCTTGACAGGCCGAAAAAGTCGCGCTATGCTTTGCAAAGTTTTCAAACAGGGCGGATTGTGATGTTTCACCCAATCACCAAACACATCACCACTATGGGTACCGGTACCACCTCACATAAGACTGTGCGAGGGAATTTCCGCGTGCCCTGAGGCCGCCAAACGCCAAGCGAACCGAAAGCGTGTGGAAATTCAACCACACGCTTTTTTGTTTTTATGGAGAGGGAAGGCACACATAATGAAACTATTCACGATGAAATTCGGGGGCACATCCGTCGGCAGCCCGGAAGCGATGGCCCAGGTGGTCGAGATCGTTAAGGGCGATGTCGACGCTGGTCATGGTGTGATCGTCGTCGTGTCGGCAATGTCCGGGGTCACGGATTCGCTGATCGACGCGGCACGCAAGGCCGCCTCCGGCAACAAATGGGGCTACCTGTCGACAGCGGAAACCCTGCGCGAGCGCCATACTGAAGCGCTGGAACAGCTGACCGACGAGGGCGAGGACCGGGACCGGACGCTGGCTCAGGTGAATGCCCTGATTGATGACTTCGTCAATGTGTGCAATGCCATCAATATTCTGGGCGAACTGACCCCCCGCATGATGGATGCGATTGTCTCCTTTGGTGAACGCCTGAGCAGCCGGGTGATTGCGGCGGCGATGCGCGCGCAGGGTGTTCAATCTCGCCAGTATGATGCCAGCCAGTTTATCGTCACAGATGACCACTACCAGAGCGCGAATCCGCTGTGGGCAGATACGGAATCCAACATTCGTAATCACCTGCTGCCCGTGCTGGAAGAAGGCATTACGCCGATTATTACCGGGTTTATTGGCCAGACGCAGGACGGCGTGATGACCACACTGGGGCGCGGCGGCAGCGATTACAGCGGGGCGATTTTTGCGGCGGCCTCCGACAGCGACGAGCTGATTATCTGGACGGATGTGGATGGCGTGATGACGACCGACCCGCGTATCGACAAGCGGGCACGCGTGCTGCCGTATGTGTCCTATAACGAAGTGGGTGAACTGGCGTTTTATGGTGCGAAGGTGCTGCATCCCAAAACCGTGCAGCCGATTCTGGACAAAAAGATTCCGATGCGCGTGCGTAATACCTTCAACCCCACCTTCGAAGGCACGCTGATCGGCCCGGCCAGTACACCTAGCGCGACCGTCATTAAAGCTGTGACCGCTGTGCGCAACGTCGGTTTGCTGACCGTCAGCGGGCGCGGCATGATCGGCGTACCGGGTATCGCGGGGCGTGCTTTCCTGACCACAGCCAAAGCAGGCGCGAATATTCTGATGATTTCGCAGGCATCGTCCGAACAGAGCTTCTGTTTTGTGGTGATGGATGACCGGTCGAGCAAGGTCAAAGCCGCTATCGAGCAGGAATTTGTGCAGGAGATCGCCCAGCGCAATATCGACCAGATTGAACTGCTGGAAGACGTGGTGATTCTGACGGTCGTCGGGTCCGGGATGCGGGGCACACCGGGTATCGCCGGGCGTGTGTTCAACACGATGGGCGCGCACGATATTAACGTCGTTGCCATCGCGCAGGGTGCCTCCGAATGCAGCATCTCGTTTGTGATTGACGAGATCAACCTGGAACGTGCGGTGATCGCCCTGCACGAGCTGGCGCTGGAAGCAGTGGCGGTGGTTTAAGAACCGCGATTCTACGCAAGTGTCGGCTTGACATAAAAAGGTGAAACCGCTACACTTGCGCCACTAGATGCCCCATTCGTCTAGTGGCCCAGGACGTAGCCCTCTCAAGGCTAAAACAGGGGTTCGAGTCCCCTATGGGGCATGACACGCTTCAGGTCTATATGGCCTGGAGCGTTTTTGTTTTGCCCAGTCTCATACGCAAACCCCGCTTAATCGAAGCAAGTTGGGTTATCATCGCGGATGCCAAAGCTCGCTCGCTCACTAACTGTAAAATCCCGCGTAATTCGCTGGCATGCCTGAAGGATGATATTAGCGGTGTTCAGTGACCATAGTCTCAGACTTCTATCTGCATGGCTGCTAATAATTGCGCTGCCATCAGGGGTAAATGCAAAGTCATTTACCTTAATTCCACTGGCCGCACGTTCCCCGTTGTTGGACCGCCTGATTAAGTCAGCGGTACTTACAATGTCGAGTTCGAGGCGACGGATTTCTGTATAGTTTTGGGAATCCCAAAGGCGAATAGATCCATCTTGACCGGCTGTTGCGATGTAGGCTCCGTCGGGGGAAAACCTTAAGAGGGACGTGCTGTTTGGATGAGCCGTAAACTCGGTGAGCTTGTTGCCTGAGTCCGCATCCCGTATCACGACTGTTCCATCGTTCATAGCCATTGCGGCCTGACGATCATTCGGCGAATAACTCACATCGTATGCACTAGGGGCAAACCAGGTAAAGTCTTTGATTTTCGTCATGTTTTCTAGGTCCCACAGGTAGGCATAGAAGGCTGCATTGAGCAGTACACGTGTACCCTGATGAGATAATGCCAAGCCGCTGATCCGTCCGGCGTTATCCCTTGTTTCCTGTGGGCGTGTCACGAGATGGTTCGTTGCCCAGTTCCATACCTCCAATGTTTCATCATTTGCGATCACAACGTGCTGATTATCCGGTGAAAGAGCAATATGGCCAGAGCCATCAAAGCGACTGAGTTCTTCTCCTGTGAGCGTACTCCAAACCCGAATGGTGTTGTCTGAGCTTCCAGTGACGAGTACGTCACCGGATGTTGCATATTGGATCTGGGTGATCAAACCTGTGTGACCTGCAAGGGTGTTTACGACTGTTTCTGATTCGATATTCCAAAGCGACACAGGATAATCGTGGCCGCCTGATCCCAAATAGGTGGTTGAGGTGGCTAGGGTTTGCCCATCCGGAGAAATGGCAACCTGCCCGATTTCGTCGGTGACAATCGCCAATAAACCCGCACTATTTTGTTCTTCTGAGCTGTCTTCAACTTTCCACTTCCATACCAAACCATCTCTATCGGCACTAAATACGTACTCGGCATCAGCAGAAAACGCGAGTTTGGTGACTGGGCTGCGGTGATTGCTGAATTGCGTGACTAACTCCCCCGCTTCCACATTCCAGACTCTGACATTTTGCTCAAATGTTGCCGCAGCAACGAAACGCCCATCAGGAGAAAGTGCGATGTCCTGGATTGTTTCAAAGGCAGGAACCGGGATCACTTGAGTTTGATTTTTGGTTTCAATGTCCCAGATCTGAATAACACTGCTGAACTCGCTACCACCGAAAGCGGCAAGAAGCGTGCCTTCCATTGCAAGGGAAGTTAAGGTGTGAGAGCCTAAACCGTTTGGGCTAATGGTTTCAACGGTCCAGCCAGATACAGGGTCAAAACTCGTCCCATTCTCGGTATCGATCAGTTCCTGCCCATTGGGCATAAAGAGTGCGTAGCGTGCCCCTCTGATCGTCGATAGGATTTTCTTGGTAGCAATATCGTAAACAATAGTCTCGAAATTGCGGTCAGATGAAGTCAAGCGTCCACTATCGGGTGAAAATGCCACGCTGGACACAGGGTTTGTGTGGCTGTAATCGCCCACAAGTGTTATGTCGTTTAAGTCGTAGATCATGACATTGGTTCCGTACTCACTCGCGAGAGCCAAAAACTGAGAATTGTTTGAAAACTGAGCAAATGAGATAGAGAATTCAGGGGTTTCAAATTCATAAGCAAGCTTCCCTGATTCGCTGTCATACAAGGCAATACCTCTTCCTTGTGTGCATCGAAGCAGATAGCGGCCATCGGGTGAAGTTGTTAAACAGGTGACCTCGCTGGGGGCATCAATGAACAACCGGGTGTCGGCCATCGTGAAAAGTGCTTCGCGGACCAAGGCTTCGGCCTCAGCTGTGTAAGCCGTTGTCAGGGCGCGGATACCAAGAAGAATGGCTGCTTGAGAATCGCCATCAATGTCGTTCAGAATCGCATTGCCAAGATTAGTCAGACGCTGACTTTCCGCAACACGTTCATTGGTCAATGATTGGTCAGATTTTTCCTGCTGCAACTGGTACTGCCAAATCCCTAAGCTTAGTAACACCACCATGATGGTCAATGCAATTCCGATGCCACTGCGCAATCGCCGCTGACGTGTTCTCTCAGCTCGGCGGCTTTCTTGTATATAGGCCTTATGAAGGTCACTGGGCGCCGGATCTTTACCCTGACTGCCAGAGAGCCATTGCTCGGCTTCCCGGATTTCATCACCTGTAAGTAGAAATGCCGTACGTTTCCCCTTTTGTGCCCATTCATTGGCACGCACGAGGTACCGCGTATGGTTTTCAATAAAGTCAAAATCTGTTAGTGTTGCGGTGATCACTTCCTCAAGGCTGTGTACCAGAACTCTATTGTCACAGTAGCGCACAAAATTCAGATTCTTGAGCGTCTCCCAGTTCTGCTTCGCTTGTACCAAGCTGCCATCGGGATCATGCCATTCGAGGCCACGGATTTCACGCAACAGCTCAGTATCCAGGAAAACATCTTCGAACAAAACTGGGATTATTTTCTTCGATTGTCGGATAGCCTGTGCCAATTCCCAATTGCATACCATGGATTGTAAGGAACCCCGGCTGATGACAAAGACAAAAGCCTTGGCCGCGCTTATCCCTTTCTGGATCTCTCGCCACCACTCGCGCCCTTTTGGAATATCTTCCAGATCAAACCAGGGGTCTATATCTCTGCTCTTGAAATACATCACTGCGTCATGCGCGAAAGCGGAATTTTGTCGGGAATATGAAATGAAAATTCGGTTTTTGTCTTGCGGGTCTTGCATGCCAGTATTCCTTTACATGTTGCCATGTGGAGTATATGCAAAATTGACCAGTTCCGCAGCATTTTCTGGGAATAGGCATGGACTCAGGAGACGTTCTCAGTGCGTAAATTAAAGAGGACCAGGATATCTGGTCCTCTTTTTGCTTTTTCGATTGTGAGAACGCGAATAGGGCGTTGTGCTCAGGTCACGGCTTTTTTGACCAACTCGATGATTTTCGCTTCGGCGTCGGCGGTTAGTTCCGTCAGGGCGAAGGCGGTGGGCCACATCGTCCCGTCATCGAGGTTGGCGACATCGTTGAAGCCAAACGTCGCGTACCGTGCGTTGAACTTGGCCGCGCTCTGGAAGAAGCATAGGACCTTGTCGTCCTTGGCATAGGCCGGCATACCGTACCACGTTTTGGGCACAAGAGTCGGTGCGTTGGCTTTGATGATCTCGTGGATTCGGGCGGCCATCGTCCGATCCGATTTGGGCATCTCCTCGATTTTTGCCAGCAGATCGTTTTCCAGGTCCGCCTTCTTGGAAGCGGCCTTCAGCTCTTTGGCACGCTCCTTCATCGCGGCGCGTTCCTCGGCGGTGAATCCATCGCTTTTTTGGGTGGATTTCTTTGCAGCTGGGCTCATGTCAACCTCTCTTTGCTGTCTCGTGTCGCTGACTGGATGGGATACCGGCGTTATGGTCGTGATTGGCAGGATGCGGCTACTGCTTGTCCTGCGCCAATACCATCACGTTGCCGCTGTTGTCCTTGAAGATCGCTTCGATAATCCCATAAGGGCGATCGGTCGCCGGTTGGACGAACTCGACCCCTCTGGCCTTGAGCGTCTCGTAGGTCTTCTGGCAATCGTCGGTTTTCCACGGGCCGACTCCCATCTTGCCTGCTTCCACGAGTCGTGTCAGATGGTCCACATCTTCCTGTGTCAGTCCGCCACCGGGCTTGAGCGCCGCCAGTTGAAATTCGATCTCAGGTTGATCGTTCAGGCCGACGGTGAGCCAGCGATAACTGCCATTGGTGACATCAGCGCGGATTTCGAAACCGAGTTTTTCGGTATAAAACCGCAGCGCCTCGTTCTGATCTTTGACCCAGATGGTTGCGACCGAAAGTCTGTTTATCATGAGGATTTGCCTCCCTGGTATACGCCGGAATCATAACACATATGTGCTATGTCGACTTCTCGAAAATTGCTCTCTTTTAGAGATCGGGCTGGTCTTCAATACCGTGGAGTAAACAGACACAGAGCGGGATGTAGGCCTTGTTGGTGGCAGGTTGGCTGTTATTGCGATAGGCGCTGGGGGATAGGCCAGCTACGTTGCGAAACAAGGTGCTGAATGAGCCGAGGCTTTCGAAGCCGACCGCCACACATATCTCGGTGACGCTGAGATCAGAGTTGCGCAAGAGTTCCTTGGCCCGGGCAATGCGCCGCCCAACCAGGTACTGATGGGGCGTCTGGTGGTAGGCATCCTTAAACGTGCGGATCAGGTGATAGGGCGAAAGCGCGACCTCGCGGCTCAAATCCTCAATCGTGATCGGTGTATCGTAGCTTTGATCGAGCAGGCGGCGCGCAAGTCGAACCTGCTTATGGGCGGTCAATGGCAACGGCAATTCTCCCGACACAAAATGCTGCTCCGTTTACTCTAGCAATATTCCAGGGACATTGCTATGGCAAACTCGCATAAACGACTCACGGACCATAAGCCTCAATTTTCGGTAGTCAGTTCGTGTGATCCGGGCGTTACAGGCTGAGAAAAAGAGGACCAGGTCAGGCCTGATCCTCTTTGATTCTGGTGTATACGAGAACGAGTCCCTTAACCCTTCACACCGCCAATGGTGAGGCCTTCAACCAGATAGCGCTGCGCATAGATATAAAGGACGACAACCGGGATCGCCATCAGCAGCGATGCCGACATCAGCTGGCCCCAGGGCAGAATATCGCCGACCACCAGTGATTGCAGGCCGACCGGCAGGGTACGCAGCGACTCGCTGGTGATAAAGACGAAGGCGAAGAGGAATTCATTCCAGGCATTGGTGAACGCGATCAGTGTGACAGCCAGCAAACCGGGCAGCGCCAGCGGCAGCGTGATGCGCCAGAAAGCACCCAGACGCGTGGAGCCATCGATCATGGCCGCTTCCTCGAGATCAACGGGGATCGAGCGGAAGTAACCCATCATCACCCACGTGGCGAACGGCAGCAGGAATGTCGGATAGGTCGCAATCAGCGCCCCATAGGTGTTGATCAGCCCCAGGTCGGTCAGTGTCTGGTACAGCGGGATAAACAGCATCGACCCAGGCAGCAGATACGTGATCAACAAAAAGGCCGTGAGCAGCCCCGCGCCCAGGAACTTGAGGCGCGACAGCGCGTAAGCCGACAGAGCCGCCAGCGCAACCGAAATGACTGTGCTGGTGATCGCCACAATCAGGGTGTTGCGGAACCACGTCAGGAAGGGTGTGTTCTCGATCAGAGTCCGGTATTGTTCCATCGTCCACGGTTCTGGCCAGAAGATGGACGATCGCTCAAAGATTTGGGGCGTCGTCTTGAATGATGTAATGACCACCCAATAGAACGGGAACAGGACGAACAACATAATAGGGATAAGCACCAGGAGGCGGAGTACAAGACTCATGCGCTCCTGGTCAGATTTCTTGAAAACAGGTGCATCATCCCCGGATTGCACCACGGTTGCCAGCACTTTGGATAACTTGCCCAGCCCCAGCACGATCAGCTCAATCGGCAGGAAGACCAGATCGAGTGCCATACCCAGTATGCGCCCGAATACCCCCATGATTTGGTCAACTGCATTCGCTTTTCGGTACTGCGTCGCACGGCTGTCATCCGCCCGCATGAACCGTGCCAGCAGCCAGATCAGCACCGCCATTAACGGGGCGACACTGAAGGCAATGGCGACACCCGGCCCAAATTGCAGCGAGCGAATGCCTTTCTCCCAGGCGAGGATGGAGTAGACGCGGGTGGCTCCGCCGGGGCCGCCGCCAGTCATCAGGAAGATGAGGCCAAATGAGTTAAAGGTAGAGATGAACGACAGCAGCAGGGTGATCAGAATCACAAAGCGCATGCCCGGCAGCGTGATATGACGGAACCGCTTGACGACGTTGGCCCCGTCGACTTCGGCAGCTTCCAGCAGCTCCGGGTCGATAGCCTTCAGCCCGGCCAGCAGCAGCATCGTATAAAAGGGGATGCCTTTCCAGACATTGACTGCAATCACGCTCGGCATTGCCATATTGGGGTCCGATAACCAGCCGAGTGGCTGCTGAATGATGCCGATGCCTTGCAGAATGGGATTCAGACCGCCAAAGATGGGGTCGTAAATACTTTTCCAGGCCAGCGCCGTTACGATTTCGGGGACGATCCACGGCAGCAGCATGACGCCGGTCATGACGTTACGAAACGGCAGACGGCTGTTGAGGATGAGCGCAATGGTCAGCCCGGTAATAAACTTGACCGTCAGCGACCAGATGGTGAATTGGATGGTGTTCTGCATCGACAGCAGATAGTCGCTGTTTGTCAGCAGGCGTTCGTAATTTCTGAAACCAACATTGACGGTTTCGCCCGTGATGAAATTCAGTGATGTGGTGCTCAGGATGATGGCATTGATGAATGGGTACAAAATCAACCCGACCATGATGAGGATCATCGGCAGGACAAACGGCAGCGCGACTTTCCAGTCTCGCCCCAGGATACGTTCCATTCGTCGGGAACGATTGATTGTCGGTGGGGCCAGCGCCCCTGACCTTAGCCGCGCAGGATTATCCATAAACGAACTCTTTCAAACTCAAAAACGATAATATTCAAAACCTTGTCTCAGCCTGGATAATCGTTCCGAGGCGGACAATCAACAGTGACCGAGAGGGCAACCGTAGTTACCCTCTCGATGGCAGCAGCCTGAATTACGGCTGCATGATCCCGCCTTCTTCAAAGATTTCTACAATCTGGTTATGTGCGTCTGTGACGGCTTCGGCAGGGGTCATACGACCAGCCGTGATGTTGGCCATCATCTGGTTGGGAACCGATGCCGCCTGAATGGCCGCGATGGCCGCATTCGGCTCCGCAGGCCATGAGTGACCGATCCACGGATCTTCCACGCTGACCTGTTCCTTGATAATGGCAAAGTTCGGATCAGCCGAAATCAGTTCATCTGTCCAGAGGTCTTCATAAGCAGGCATGAACAGACCACCGGCCACCGACGACATCCGGTTGAAGTTGGCCGGGTCCAGCAGGGACAGTGTCAGTTCTTTGGCGAGGTCTGCGTTGGCTGCGCCCTTAAAGATGTTGATCCAGCCACCGATACCGCCACCGTCATGGTTCATGCCGGACGGCCCCTGCGGCGCGCGCAGCAGCAAGGTGTTGGGGAATACCGGATTATCATCACGCTTGGCCTGAGCGTACACGCTGAAGGCATTGTGCGTGTAACCCGCGTTACCCGCCAGGTAGACTTCGTTGTTGCTGATGTCCGTCCAGCTCAGGATGCCGGGTGGCAGCGCGGGGGCGTAGGTGTCGCTGGTGTAGAGTTCCGTCAACCATTCGACCGCGGCCAGGGTTTCCGGCGAGTCGAACTGGACGATTGTGCCGGTTTCATCGGTGTAATGGCCGCCAAAGGAGTTGATGACCAGCATCAGGTAGCCGTAGCCATCACCACTCTGGTTGGGTGTCAGGCCCCAGCCCCAGAATTCGCCATCGGTATCGGACATGGCCAGGGCGGCATCGCGGCGCTGATCCCACGTAACGAGGTCAGTGGCCGGGTCAATGCCGAGTTCTTCCAGTTTGTCGCCGCGGATAAAGTAACCGGTGGTGTTGGCGATAAACGGTACTGCCTTCCAGACCCCGTCGAATTGTCCATTCGCGGGTGCGTTGGTGCCTTGCATGATCGCCCCATAGCGGCTGACTGCCTCGTCAACGACGTCGGTCACGTCCTCGACCAGGTCCAGCAGGTGCATCTGGGCGTTGCTGATATTGGATTGATAGGCGAAGTCCGGTGGGTTGCCAGCGGCAACGGCGGCCTGCATCTTGCCCAGAAAATCACCGAAGGCTTCAGAGTTGGCGGTCGAGATGTCGAGTTCGGCACCGTTGGCGTCCGCAAAATCCTGAACGATTTCCCGGAAGATTGTCTGAGCTTCTTCAAAATATTCGGTACGGTGGATAACCGTCAGCGTACCGGCGACGCCTTCTGGCAGGTCTTGAGGGGTTGGGGTGGCATCCTGGGCCAACGCGGTCAGTGATCCGGCAGCCGTCAGGGCAACACTGGTGCCAGCGGCAGTCCGCAGGAAATCTCTCCGGCTCATCGATTTTCTTGACATTGCTATTAATCTCCTAAATAGAATTTTTGTAAAGTTACTAGTTTGGATAGCTGGCATGTTGGCTGCAATTTCCAAAATATGCCACTGCTCAATTCTCTGCCGGAATCATTCCTCCTTTGCTACTGGATGGTGTCAAATTGGCAGATCGCGCCCGGTGGTTGCTTGCATCACCGAACTCGAAAACTGCTTGTGTCTGGTGCAGAAGGTGCGTGTAACCCTTCTGTCAGGCGGGAATACAAATCATGATCCTCGCCAGAGCACAAGAATTGCGGTGGTTCCGAAATGTCCTGAAGTGTGGATAATTCTGCGATGGACGTGGATGGCTCATCTGTTCGAGCCATTTCCCACGTGGACATACAATAAGATAGTACACAATCGCTGCATTTTGCAAGTCAATCTGTGACTTTCGTAGAAAATAACTGAAATTATTGGGTGGCTTGTTAAATATGCGCCAGCGATTTCCCGATGGGTGTTGATCTGTATGCCAACTGGTCTTGTCAAGCGGATTGTGTCTGCACTCGACTGCCGCTTTTTGCTACAATCGCCAACGTTATGATCTTCGTCTTATCAGAAATGAGCCATCAAATGAGCGAAACCAATTCTCATCAACCCCTGCGCGTCGGTGTGGTCGGCCTCGGCTGGGCGGGTGAAACACACATCAAAGCCTATCAGACCATGAGCAATGTTCAGGTCGTTGCGGCGGCTGATCCTTATGCGGAACAGTTGGAACGTGTTGCCAATACGTATGGTATCGAGTACCGCTATACGGATTTTCGGGAACTTGTCGAACGGGATGACCTGGATATTGTGAGTGTGGCAACCCCGACCTTTCTTCATGCCCCGGTGTCCATCGCGGCGCTGGAAAGCGGCAAGCATGTGCTGTGCGAAAAGCCGATTGCCCGTTCAACGGAAGAAGGCGAGGCTATGGTCAAGGCCGCCATCGACAACGGGCGCGTGCTTCAGGTCGTGTTTAACCACCGGCGGCGGGGTGATGTTCAGGTCTTGAAATCGTACATTGACCAGAATGGCCTGGGGCGCGTGTATCATGCCAAAGCCACCTGGATGCGCCGCAGCGGTATTCCCAAACTGGGCGGCTGGTTCACCACCCGCGAGATGGCCGGTGGTGGCCCGCTGATTGACCTGGGTGTGCATATCCTGGATATGGCGTTGTTTCTGCTCGATGAGCCGGAGGTCGTGGCGGTCAGTGGTGCGACTTATGCGGAGCTTGGTTCTCGTGGGCGCGGCAGTCGTGGTGACCAGGTCGCTGGCAGCGTCTTTGAAGTGGAAGATCTGGCGACGGCGTTTATCCGGCTGTCGAATGGCGTGACGCTGCTGCTGGAAGCAAGCTGGGCGGTTTACGGCAAATATGGCGACGACTTTGGCATTTCATTGTTTGGCACCGAAGGCGGCGCCGAAATCGATGTCAAGCGCTATGGTTGGGAAGACACGCTGCGCATTTATACGGATACCGGCGGCGTCCCCTCAGAGATTCGCCCCCAGGTGTATCGGGGTGAAGGCCACGCCGCTGTCGTCCGCGAATTTCTGGACGTGATACGAAACGGCGATTGGGCCGAGCATGTCGGGCGTGAAGGGCTGCGCCGTGCTCAGATCGTCGAGGCGTGTTATTTGTCCGCAGAGGAAGGGCGCGAAATTGTGCTGGCTGATGTGGCGGCAAAATTGTAGTATCTGATTAGTCCGTATCCAGCGTCGACAGTCCGGGCGGCTGTTTTGCAGTTTGCCCGGCTTCGACTGTGGCTGGTCTGGTCTTTACAGCAGGTTGTGGTTCGAAGAAGGTACTCTACTTAAATTTCCGACAAGAAAGCGTGTGTTTGAGCATATCAACGATAGCCATAATGGAGATAGCTTGTGGAAATTAAAGAACGAATTTCCAGAGGACTGCGTATCGTTTATCCAATCGGGCGGTTTGATGCCAACGAGGCCCCGAATTTTGCCAAATGGATTGATGCACATGTCACGGCGGATTCGCCTGACATCATCGTAAACATGGGCGGCACCAGCTTTGTGGATTCGGCAGGTCTGGCCGCTTTGGTGACGGGCCTGAAACGCTGCCGAAGTTTTGACGGTGACCTGTACCTGTGTCAGTTGCAACCTGCCGTGACGGTCGTCATTGAACTGACCCGACTGGACAAAGTCTTCAAAATCTACGAAGACGAACAGGACGCGCTCGCCGCAGTAAAATAGCGCCGCTGGCAACCGCAGACATAAATGTCACGACGTGTATTTTATCACCAGATCGCGCAGTTCCTGCGTGCTGAATGGTTTGTAGAGCAGGTCAACCGCGCCGCATGCATGGGCCAGCATTGCATCCTCCCGATGATTGCGGGCGGTAAAAATGACCACCGGCTTATCCGCCATCTGCGGCAGGGCTTTTAGCTGGCGTGTCAGGGCGAAGCCATCCATATCCGGCAGGTTAATGTCGACGAGTGCCATCGCATATTCCTGCGTTCGGGCCAGATCCATGGCTTCAGTCGCATCACCCGCCCCATCCACCTGGATATCTATGGGCTTCAAGGTGTGGGATACGATGCGCCGGGTAACACTTTCATCATCTACCACCAGAATTGTGGTCATGTGAACCTCCATAGTATTTCGTTAACTGCCACTGGTTGACGCCGGGTAAGGCTTCGTACTCCACCTGATCCATCAGTTCATAGATCAGGTACATGCCCCAACCGCCGACCGGAATTTCAAGCGGGTCGGGCAGTTCGATAGTGGCAGGGGGGATATAACGATTTGGGGCATGGTCGCGGATGATCATGATTAACTGCCCCTGTTTGTCTTGCAGTTCAAAGTGAATGTCGCCATGCTGGCCTGCATAGGCATGCCGCACGATATTGGTCATGAGTTCCTGCGCCGCCAGTGCGATGGGTGTGCTCTGTTGGGGGGCAAGGGCGTTCACCCACGATTCCAGCTCGGCTGTGAAATGGGAGATGGCCTCAAACGTGGCAGGCAGAGTACGTTTCATCATCAGGCTGCTTCACCTCATGCTGACCACAATAGCGGTCTGATCGTCATGGATTTCCTGGCTGAGCCGAACGGAATCGGCAGCCGCGTTGATGCGATCTGCCACCGCTTCGGGATTGATCAGGTCCGAAGGAATGGCGTTCATCAGGCCGGTTACATCCCACAGACCATCGGCAGTGGTGATCTCGGTATATCCGTCGCTGTAGCACAGGATAAGGTCATCTTGATTGAGTTGGAGGTGCTGGGCTTCGGGTTTAATATCCGGCAGCACCCCAAGCGGCGGCTCGGTTGCTTCAAGTCGAATCCAGCTATTTGCCTGCCGAATCAATGTAGGCAGATGACCGGCGTTCGCCTGCTCAATCATCAGGGTTTCCGGGTCGAGCGCGACCACAACGACCGTCGCAAACAACCGGGTTTTGGTCAGGGTATTGTAGAACTCCTCATTGATCGTTTGCAGGGCTTTCACCGGGGGCATATCGAGGCGTAGGGCCATATGAATGGCGGTGTGCAAGGAGACAGCGGCCAATGCTGCCGACAACCCCTTGCCGGAAACATCCAGCAAAAACCAGCACAATTTGCCACAGGGCTGTTGTACCCAGCCCCACGCGTCACCGCCCACACGTCGGGCAGGCTGCCAGATCGCGCTCATTTGCATGCCCGGCACAACCGGTTTGTCGACAGGTTGAATCGAACGCTGAATCGCCCCGGCAATTTCCAGCTCGTGTTGCAGCCGGGCTTCACGCTCGCGGACATGGGCAAGCTGGGCCGCCAGTAACTGGCTGGCGACACGTTCGCTCATGCGCTTGAGGATGCGAACATCGAGCGCGCTAAACTCGCGTGTGCCTTTGGGTAGGCCAATGCCGATCATCCCGGCGTGGCTTTGCTCTGTGACCAGGGTAATAAACATCCAGATTTCTTTGCGTTCTGGTACATCTACCAGATAATAATCTTTACGCTGGGTTTGTAGAAAGCTGTCCTTGAAATGCTGCCGGGCTGTGTGGGAAAGACTGAGGTGGGATGGTGCAACCAGCCACTCATCCTGTTCCAGCAGATAAACCAGGGCTACATGGGTATCGGTGGCGACGAGTGTGGCTTCCAGAAACGGCAGGATTTCGTGCGACGCATCGCCTGGCTGGGGCACTTCGTTCAGAAACGGCACGAGTTGATCCCACGCCTGGCTCAGGGCCGCCGTCATGTCGTCCAGCTCGCTCTCAAGCCGGGCAATGTGTTGTTCCTGCTGGCTGATGACGTCGTCTGCGGTCATGGTGCGCATTGAGTCGGCCATCAAGCGAACCGGCAACCGAGCAGTATTGTTTTCCCTGCTTTGACCGCAGGTTTTCTATGGGGAAATAGGCACATTTGTGCTATCCTTAAGGGTCTAAAAATCGGTTACGTGGCGACAGACATTCGCTCCAGGCACAACGGGTTTCATCGTGCGCTCAGAACCGACAACGGTCGTCGAGCCACAGCACTACATGATAACTATACAGCCAATATCCCGCGTAGATGAATAAATATCCTGATCGTGGGGCGGTTTCCAGTAAGCAGAGGTTGTAGTCATCAGCGGAGGGGATGATGCGCCTTTTAAAGAAGCAGCAGTCGGTTGCAAATGATCATTTTGATGCCACCATATTTCTCGAAGGCCCGGCAGGCATGGGCAAGTCGACGGCGGCAATCGAGCGCATCAAACAGCTTATTCGGGATGGCGTGCCTGCCGCCTCGATTCTGGTATTTGTGCCACAGGCAACATTGGGCTTGCCCTATCGCGATGCCCTGCGTCGTTCGCGGGTGAAGACCGGCGGCGATATTCACGTGACGACGATTGGCCGTCTGGCGTTCCAGATGGTGGACTTGTTCTGGCCGTTGGTGGCGGACGACAGTGGCGTGGCGCGTCCCATGCGCAGGCCGCATTTCCTCAGCCTGGAGATGGTCCAGTATTATATGCAGCGGTTTATTCAGCCGGAGATCGAACGCCAGCAGCTTTTCCGCGAGCCGAGCATCAACCGCAACCGCCTGTACACCCAGATCGTCGATAACCTGAACAAAGCGGCGGTCGTGGGTTTCCCGTATGAAGACATCGCCAGCCGCCTGATTAGCGCCTCGCAGCACAAAGAGTCCGAGCAGATTCATATTTACCGGGATGCTCAGGCTACGGCAACCCTCTTTCGACAAACGTGTCTGGACTACAACCTGCTCGACTTCTCACTTCAGATCGAGCTGTTTCTCCATTTATGGCGTCATGAACCGACCGTGCGAAATTACCTGACGCGGCAGTACCGGCACCTGATTGTGGATAATATCGAGGAAGATACGCCCGCCACACACGATATTCTGGTGGATTGGCTGGCCGACTGTGACTCGGCGGTTCTGATTCAGGATACGGACGCTGGCTATCGCCGCTTTCTGGGGGCGGACCCGCTACATGCTGAACGTCTGAAAGAACGCTGCACGGTCCATGTCGAGCTGGATAATCATCGTGTGATGTCGCCGGATATGGAAGCCTTTCAGGTCGAAATGGCGCGCAGCCTGAAACCGGACAATGGCATGCCGTTGGCTGCCAAAGGCGATGCCCGCCTCGCGGTTCAGTTCCCGGATGTTGGCATCGAGGAAAATCGGTTCTTCCCGCAGGTGCTGGACTGGGCAGCAGACCACATTGCATCGCTGATCCATGATGAAGGGGTGTCGCCCAGGGAAATTGTCGTGCTGTCCGCGTACTTCCCGGATTCGCTGCGCTTCTCGCTGGAGACACGGCTGGATGAACGCGGCATTGCCCACCGGTCGCACCGGCCATCGCGGGCGCTGCGCGAAGAACCGGCGGCACGGGCACTCGTCACGTTGGCAAAACTGGCCCATCCGCAATGGCAGATGCGGCCTAATCCGTTCGACGTGGCGTATGCGCTGATGGCTGCGGTCACGGAGCTTGATCTGGTGCGGGCACGGCTGCTGACCGATGTGTTGTACCGAAATGGTGAACTATTGCCCTTTGAAGGTATTCGCGATGCCAGGGTGCAGAACCGGGTGACATTTGATCTGGGGGCGCGTTATGAGATGCTGCGCGGTTGGCTGGATACTTACCGTCAGGATGAGCCGCTGCCGCTGGATGCCTTTTTCAGCAAGCTGTTCGGCGAAGTGCTGTCGCAACCCAGGTTCGGCTTTCATGAAGATTTCGACGCGGCCAACACGGCGGCCAACCTTATCGACTCGGCGCGCGAATTTCGACAGGTTGTCACGCGCGTAGAGTCGGACATTGTCGCCGCGGTGGAATATGTGCGGATGGTGGATTCGGGTGTGATCGGCAACCAGTACATGCGCGACTGGACAGCCGACAAGAAAGACGCGGTATTGCTGACCCCCGCCTATACCTTCCTGATGCAGAACCAGCCGGTCGATTACCAGTTCTGGCTGAATATCGGCAGTGCAGGGTGGGGGCAGCGCTTGCAGCAGCCCGTCACGCAGCCGTATGTTCTCAGTCGCCAATGGGAGTATGGCCGCCTGTGGACGGACATCGACGAGCACAACGCAGGGCAGGAAGCGCTCTATCAACTCGTAGCCGGGTTGATCCGGCGCTGCCGCCAGCGGATTTACCTGGGTTTCAGCCAGTATGGCGAACAGGGCTTTGAACAGCGGGGCGCATTGCTGATGGCTGTGCAGAGTATGCTGCGTCGGCTGGCAAAGGAGGAACAGCATGTTTAAGCCGCGCCCCAAACAACAGGAAGTCCTGGATTATCGCGGCGGCAAGATGGGTGTGTCGGCAGTGCCCGGCAGTGGCAAGACCTCCACGCTGTCCTATCTGGCGGCGAGTCTGGTGGCTCAGGTAGATCTGGCGGACGATCAGGAGATTCTGGTCGTGACGCTGGTGAAATCGGCGGTCGGCAACTTTGCCCAGTCGATGGGTGGCTTTCTGAAAGGCGAATTCAACCTGCTGCCGGGGCTGGGGTATCGCGTGTCGACACTGCACAGTCTGGCGAATGACATCGTGCGCGAGCGACCGGGTCTGGTAGGGTTGTCGGATACGTTCACGGTCGTGGATGAGCGCGAAGCGGACGATATTTTGCAGGAGGCGGTGGAAACATGGGTGCGGGCCAACCCCGGTTCGCCGGATGATTACCTGTCGGAAGATCATTTCGCGGATGTGTATACCCGCAACAACCGCTGGCCGGATGTCGTTAAAAGCATGAGCATGACGTTTATCCGGCAGGCCAAAGACATGCAGCTTTCCGCCAGTGATGTGGTGCGGTTGATGAAGCGGCATCCGAATTCGCTGGCGCTGGCGGAGATGTGCCTGGCGATTTACGAACAATATGAGCAGGGCCTGCGCTATCGCGGGGCGGTCGATTTTCAGGATTTGATCCGGCTGGCGCTGCGCGTGTTGCAGGTTGATGCGCTGTATCTGGAACGCTTGCAGCGGCGCTGGCCCTACATCCTCGAAGACGAGGCCCAGGACAGCAGTCAGCTTCAGGAACAGATTCTGCGGCTGCTGGTCGGCGACAAGGGTAACTGGGTGCGCGTGGGCGACCCGAATCAGGCGATTTATGAAACCTTCACCACCGCCGACCCGCGCTACCTGCGGGACTTCCTGAATGAACGTGGCGTGCAGGCGCGTGAACTGCCGGATTCCGGACGCAGTACGGTCAGCATTATTGCACTGGCGAACCGGCTGATCGAATGGTCGATGGCGCACCCGTTTGTCGACATTCGGGACCGCCAGCCGCTGACCCCGCCGTATATTCGCCCAACCGAACCGGGCGACCCACAGGGCAACCCGCCCGATCAGCCGCAGTCAGTGCATTTGCATCCACAGCGCCTGACGCCGGACGAGGAACGGCAGGCGATTATCCGGTCGCTGAAGGAATGGTTGCCGGAACATCAGGACAAGACGGTGGCGGTACTGCTGCCGATCAACAGCAGCGGCGCGAGTATGGTGCAGGAACTGCGCAAGGCGAATATCGACTACGTGGAAAATCTGCGTTCAACGACCGGGACCCGTGCGGTGATCGGGGCGTTGGCGCACGTGCTGGAATATCTGGTGGACCCCAAAAGCAGCGCGGCGCTGGCAACGGCCTACCGGGTATGGCGGCGTGATGAACGGGGCGATGAAGATGCGGAAAAGAGCATCAGCAGTATTGCCGCCGAACTGCGCAAACTGACGCAGATCGAGGATTTTCTGTGGCCGCGCAGCGTGGATTGGCTGGACGAACAGGTGTCGCCGCACGATAACCCGGCCCTGCATGAACATCTGACTGCGTTTCGCATGCTGATGCGCCGCTGGCAGGCAGTGGCGGATTTGCCGATTGACCAGTTAATTCTGACGCTGGGGGGCGATCTGTTCACGCTGCAAGCCGAGATCGCGACGGCGTACAGCGCGGCATTGTATCTGCGACGCTTTGCCGACCAGCACCCGGAAGCACGTCTGCCGGAATTTGCCGCCGAGTTGCAGGCGATTGCACGCGGGCAGCGCAACTTCAGCGGGGTGGGCGATGATGACGACGCCTTCGACCCAGACCGGCACAAGGGCAAAGTGACGGTGACGACGATGCACAAGGCCAAGGGGCTGGAATGGGACCGGGTGTATATGATGTCGGTGAACAATTATGACTATCCCTCGGCGGACCCGTTCGACTCGTTTATCGGCGAGAAGTGGTTTATCCGCGACAACCTGAACCTCGACGCCGAAGCACGGGCGCAGCTTGAGGCATTGGCGACGGGCGATCATTATCGCGAGGGGCAGGCCACGCAGGTGGACCGGCTGGAATATGCCGCTGAACGGTTGCGGCTGCTGTATGTGGGCATCACACGGGCGCGCAGCGAACTGATTATCACCTGGAACGCCGGACGCCGGGGCGAACAGGTCGAGGCGCGACCATTGGCGGCGCTGCGGGGCTGGTGGGAAGAACAGATGAGGGTAGCCGAATGAATCTGCCGGAAGATTTTGTCTTTAGCCAGAGCAGCTTGCAGGATTATGCGGATTGTGCCCGCCGCTTCGAACTGAAATATATCCTGAACCAGCGCTGGCCCGCGCCGGAAGTCGACGACATGCTCGAATTTGAACGGCTGATGGAGCAGGGGCAGCGTTTTCATCATCTGGTGCACCAGCATCTGGTTGGCATTCCGCCGCAGCGCCTGCGCGAGCGTATCGAGGATGACGACGTGCGCCGCTGGTTTGATGCGTATCTCAAAAACGGGCTGGCCGGTGTGCCGGATTCGCGTCACCCGGAGACGACACTGTCGGTGCCGCTGGACGATCATCTGCTGCTGGCGAAGTTTGATCTGCTGGCGGTGGAGCCGGGTGGCCGGGCGCTGATCGTGGACTGGAAAACCTCGCGCCGGGTTGCCACATCAGAGGTATTGCTGCGCCGGTTGCAGACGATTGTGTATCGCTATGTGCTGGCGCGGGGTGGCGACTACCTGAATGGGGGAGTGCCGATCCCGCCGGAGCAGATCGAGATGGTCTACTGGTATGCGGACCATGACGGCGAAACGCGGCGTTTGCCCTATGACGCGGCCCAACTGGCGGCGGACGAAGTCTACCTGACCAGGCTGGTGCGCGAGATCGACACCCGCCAAGTCTTCCCCCTGACCGACGACCTACGCCGCTGCCGCTACTGTGTCTATCGCTCCCTGTGTGACCGGGGCCGCGAGGCGGGGGCGCTGGCCGACTGGGACGCCGATGACCTGGACGACATCGACCTGACCGACTTCTCACTCGACTTCGACCAGCTCACGGAGATTGAGTTTTAGCGCGGGGGGAGCAAGCGAGTACCTTAAACCATAGTAAAATTGGGATGAAGATGCTGATGGGAGAGGCAAGCATGAATACCATCAAACTGAAAGCTCATACCGGACCGGATGGACTCCTGAAGTTTGAAATCCCGACCACGCCAAATCAGGAATTTGAGATTGTGCTGGTGTTGCAAGCGGTTCAAGCGCAGGCAGCGGTTGATGACCTGGGCTGGCCGGTTGGTTTTTTTGAAGAGACTTACGGCTCCTTAGCAGATGATCCCATTGAACTAGGCCCGGAACTACCACCCGCTGCACGAGACGCAATTGAATGAAATACCTGCTGGATACCAATGCTTGTATTCGTTATTTGAATGGACGTGCGCCGCTTTTGATCCAAAAACTGGCAACGGTTCCGCGCATGGATGTAGTCGTGAGTGCGGTCACAAAAGCTGAAATGTTCTATGGTGCAGAGCGAAGCCAGACACCCCAACGCTCACGTCAGAAACAGGAAGCCTTCTTTGCGCAGATGGTGTCATTGTCATTTGATGATAACGCGGCGGATTACTATGCGATGATACGTGCCACACTGGAAAAACGTGGCACGCCGATCAGCCATCCTGACCTGCAAATTGCTGCGATTGCTTTGACACATGATCTGATCTTGGTGACCCACAACGTACGCGAATTCAGCCGGGTGAACGATCTGAAAATTGAAGATTGGGAAGCGGAAGGCTAGCTGCTTTGAACACCCGGATGATTGTGTAATGAAACTCTGGCTGGATCCTCAAGGAATAACGGTGCCGGATGGGCTGCGGGAAGCGGTCGGCGGGCATCCGGTGGTGGCGCAGCGGCTGGTCCAACGCGGGCTGACGACCCCGGCCCTGGCGCGGCGTTTCCTCGACCCGGCGCATTATTCCCCGGCATCGCCCGATGAACTGCCGGACATGGACAAAGCCGTCAGCCGCGTGCAGCGGGCCATCCGCGACCGGGAAACCATCCTCGTATGGGGCGACTTCGACGTGGACGGGCAGACCTCGACGGCGCTGCTGGTGTCGGCGCTGCGCGATCTCGGCGCACAGGTGACGTATCATGTGCCGAACCGCTTCACCGAGGGGCATGGCATCCATGTGCCCACGCTCAAGACGCTGCTTGACGGCGGGGTTGATCTGGTGATGACGTGCGATACCGGCATTGCGGCGCACGCGGCGGTGGACCATGCCGCCACCCGCGGGGTGGATGTCGTGATTACGGATCATCACACTCTGCCGGAAACCTTGCCGGCGGCATATGCGGCGGTCAACCCGATGCGCCTGCCGGAGGGGCATGTGCTGCGCGAACTGCCTGGTGTCGGCACGGCGTATCAACTGGTGCGAGCGTTGTATGGCGCGCAGTCGAGCGATCATCTGCTCGATCTGGTGGCGGTGGGCATCGTGGCGGATGTAATGGTGCAGGTCGATGACACGCGCTACTGGCTTCAGCGCGGGCTGGATGTGCTACGTCATGCGCCGCGTCCGAGCCTGCGGGCCATGATGGCACGGGCGGAGATCGACCCCCGCGACCTGACCGAGAGCGATATTGGTTTCTCGCTGGCTCCCCGGCTCAACGCGCTGGGGCGGCTGGCGGACGCGAACCCGGCGGTGGAACTGCTGACCACCGATGACGCCGCCGTCATCACCGAGCGAATCAACGAACTGGAAGGCCTGAACCAGAAGCGACGTTTCCTCACGCGGCAGATATACGCCGCTGCTCAGCAGCAAATCGAGGCGGAACCCTCCCTGCTGGATTACGCGGCGCTGGTGGTGTCGGGTGAAGGCTGGCATACCGGCGTAGTGGGCATCGTCGCCAGCCGGTTGGTCGAGGATTATGGCTGCCCGGTGGTGGTACTGTCGGAAAATGAAGGCGCGGCCAGCGGTTCGGCACGCTCGATTGATGGCTGCAACATCGTGGCGGCGATCAGTTCGCAGGCGCATCTACTGACGAATTACGGCGGTCACAACATGGCGGCGGGGCTGGGTCTGCCAGCAGACAAGCTGTATGAATTCCGGCGCGGCCTGTCGCAGAGCGTGCATGCCATGCTGGGCAAGGCTCAGGTCGAACCGCAGCTTGCGCTCGATGCGTACCTCAACCTGACGGATATTGACCTGACGTTTGCCGATGATATTGGGCGGCTGGCACCGTTTGGCAATGGCAACCCGCCGCTGACATTTGCGACCCGCAGCGTGCGCGTCAAGAGCCGCCGGACAATGGGCAGCCGGGGCGATCATATCGACCTGCGCGTGGAAGATCAGGCCGGGAATGAGCAGCGGGTGCTGTGGTGGTTCGGTGACGTTGATTCCGTGCCGCAGGGCTGGTTTGACATGGCGTATACCGTGCGGCCCAATGTGTTCAATGGCAAGCGCGAGGCGCTCATCGAATGGCTGGATGCCCGCCCGCCTGCCGATGAAGCGCTGGCCTTGCAGGATCAGGCCCCGCAGTACACCATCGTCGATTATCGCCAGCAGACTGATCCGCTGGCAGCGCTGGAACACGTGCGCCGCGAACACGACGATCTGGTGATCTGGCGTGAAGGCCTGCCGCAGATGGATGGCGCGGACCGGTTTGCGCTGCGCAGCGCCGAAACGCTGGTGATCTGGTCGCCGCCGCCGGGCGCACTCATCTGGGAGTCGGTGCTGGATATTGTGCAGCCGCAGACATTGGTGCTGTTCGGCAATGCCGCGCCGTTCGATCAGGCGGATGTGCTGCTGAAACAGGTCGGCGGGCTGCTGAAGTACGCCTACCAGCTGAAAGGCGGGTCGGTCAGCGTGAGTGAACTGGCCGCGCTCACGGGGCATACCGAGGTGACGATTATGGCGTGCCTGCGCTGGCTGAATGTACGCTCCCCCATGCATCTGACGGCGCTCTCCGAAGACATGTACCTGATTGAGATGCAGGAATCAGCCGCACCGGGCAACGGCACCCGCGAATCGGACCGGCTCAACCGCGCATTGGCGGAGACGCGGGCCTATCGCCGTTACTGGTTGGCCCAGAAGTGGTAAAATCCGCCCGTGTAGGGATTCATACCGGTGGTTGGTTCACACGAGGGAGAATGCTGTGGCAACGCAAACACAAACGATGAAGGCTGTATCGCTGAAGCAGGTGCAGCTTGAGGGTGGATTCTGGGGTGAAAGGCAGGCGATTAACCGGGATGTCACGCTGCCGACCGTTTATGAACAATCCAAAGTGACGGGCCGGCTGGACGCCTGGAAGCTGGACTGGAAACCCGGCGCGGGTGATAAACCTCATTATTTCTGGGATTCGGACGCGGCCAAGTGGATCGAAGCGGCGGCATACAGTCTGGCAACACACCCGGACCCGCAGCTTGAACAGCAGGTAGACGAAGTTGTTGACCTGATCGAAAAGGCGCAGCAGCCCGATGGCTACCTGAATATCTACTTTACGGCGGTCGAGCCGGAAAATCGCTGGGTCAACCTGCGCGACTGGCATGAACTGTACTGCGCCGGGCATCTGATCGAAGCGGCAGTGGCCTATTATGAGGCGACGGGCAAACGCCAACTGCTCGACATCATGACGCGCTATGTCGATTATATCGACAGCATATTCGGCGCCGGTGATGGCAAAAAGCGGGGTTATCCGGGGCACCCCGAAATTGAGCTGGCGCTGGTGCGGTTAGCCCACGCTACTGGCGAAAAGCGCTATTTTGAATTATCTCAATTTTTTGTGGATGAACGTGGCCAGCAGCCGCATTATTATGACCTCGAAGCGCGCGCGCGCGGGCAGGAGCCGGGTGCATTCTGGGCGCGTGATTATCGCTATAACCAGTCGCATGTGCCGATCCGCGAACAGAGCGAGATGGTGGGGCATTCCGTGCGGGCCTGCTATCTGTACGCGGGCGCGACCGACATCGCTATTGAGACCGGCGATGAGGCGCTGGCGGCGGCGCTGCGACGGTTGTGGGATAACATGGCGGGTAAGCAGATGTATATCACCGGCGGGCTGGGGCAGATTACGGTGAATGAGGGCTTCACGTTCGATTATGACCTGCCCAACGAAACGGCCTATGCAGAAACCTGCGCGTCGATTGCGCTGGTGTTCTGGGCGCAGCGCATGTTTCATCTGGACCCGGACAGCCGCTATACCGATGTGATGGAGCGTGCGCTGTATAACGGCCTGCTGGTCGGTTTATCGCTGGATGGCACGCACTTTTTCTACGCCAATCCGTTGTCGACCTATCCGCACGTCAATCCATATAACTACTGGGCGACGATTCTCGATGGCCCGGTCCATTACCAGCGGTCGGAATGGTTTTCTTGCGCCTGCTGCCCGCCCAATATCGCGCGCTTGCTGGCGAGCCTGGGCCAGTATTTTTACTCGGAAGCCGGTGATACGGTGTATACGCACCTGTACGGCCAGAGCAGCGCCCAGGTGCGCCCCGGTGGGCAGGCCGTGACCATCGAACAACAGACGTATTATCCCTGGGATGGGACGGTGCAACTGCGCATCTCAGCTGAGCAGTCTGCAAAGTTCAGGCTGGCGCTGCGTATCCCCGGTTGGAGCAAAGGCGCGACTATTCAGGTGAATGGCGAAGCGGTGGCGATGAACATCGTCAAAGGCTATGCCATGATCGAGCGTGAATGGCAGCCGGGCGATACGGTTACGCTGACACTGCCGATGCCGGTGGAACGCATCATGAGTCACCCGAAGGTGCGGCAGAATGTCGGTTGTGTCGCTTTGCAGCGGGGGCCGCTGATCTATTGTCTGGAAGCGGTCGACAATGGCGCTGATCTGGCACAGGTGGTGATCCCGCGTGAGGCGCAGCTTAGCGCATCATTCGAACCGGATTTGCTGGGTGGGGCGGTGACGATCACGGGCACAGCGCAGCGGTCCGCCCCGGCATACTGGTCCGATGATTTGTATCAGCCTGCGACCGCCATGCAGACACAAGCATTTACGTTTAAAGCGGTCCCGTACTGCTTCTGGTCGAATCGCGAACCGGGCGAGATGCGGGTGTGGATCCGCGAGAGTTAGGCCCGTAAGCAAGTATCCATAATATGATGGTTATCCGGGGTGCAGGACAGGGCAAAGTCTGTACCCCGGCAGTTATTGCTATCGACAGCACTCCCAAAGCCAAGCAATTGCATACCTGTGGTTGACGGATACTTGTCGTTAGAGACTGATGACAGATGACGTCAACATGACCTGTTACAGGTACGGGATGAATGTTACTATCTCCACAGTTTCGTTTGCTTTGGATGAGGGAGAACCTTCATGAATTTCCCGAACGATTTTTTGTGGGGCACAGCGACTGCCAGCTACCAGATCGAGGGGGCGGCTCTCGAAGATGGACGCGGCGAATGTATCTGGACCCGCTTTTCGCACACACCGGGTAATGTGCTGAACGGCGATACGGGCGATGTCGCCTGCGATCATTATCACCGGTATGAAAGTGATATCGCGCTGATGGCCGACATGGGTGTTCCGGCATATCGGTTTTCGATTTCATGGCCGCGTGTGATCCCGGCAGGCACCGGAGCACCCAACTCGGCTGGTCTGGACTTTTATGACCGGCTGGTCGATCAACTGCTGGAAGCCAATATTCGCCCGTTTGCCACGCTGTATCACTGGGATCTGCCGCAGGCGTTGCAGGACAGGGGCGGGTGGGAAAACCCGGACGTGGTGCAGTGGTTCGTCGATTACGCGCGGTTGATGGGCGAACGGTTGGGGGATCGCGTGAAGGACTGGATGACGCTGAACGAACCCTGGGTGGTCGCTTTTCTGGGCAATTACACTGGTGAACATGCGCCGGGCAAGCAGGATCTAAAAGCAGCTTATCAAGTGGCGCATCATCTGCTGCTGGCTCATGGCGAGGCCGTGCCGGTGATCCGTCAGGCGGTGCCGGATGCCAGAGTGGGGATTGTGCTGAACCTGAATTACGTCGATGCTGCCTCGGACAGTGAAGCGGACCAGCAGGCCGCCAGGCGTCACGAAGGCTACGCCAATCGCTGGTTCCTGGACCCGGTCTTTAAGGGCCATTACCCGCCGGACATGGTGGACTGGCTGGGGGACACGCTGGACGGCATTGACCTGGAAGCGGTGAAGGTGGCGGCTGTGCCAACGGATTTTATGGGCATCAACTACTATACGCGCAATATGTTTGCCCATGACGACACGGGTGATTTCAAAACACGTACCGTTCACCCGGACCATGATCGCTATACCAAAATGAACTGGGAGATTTATCCGGAAGGGCTGACCAAACTGCTGGTCCAGGTGACAGAGGAATATTCGCCCAACAAGCTCTATATCACGGAAAACGGGGCGGCGTTCGATGACCCGGCACCGATTAATGGTGTGGTTGAAGACACGGATCGGGTAGACTATCTAAAGGCGCATTTCGAAGCAGGCAGTGCGGCGATTGCCCAGGGGGTGCCGCTGGCTGGTTACTTCGTCTGGAGCTTTATGGATAACTTTGAATGGGCATGGGGGTATACACGCCGTTTCGGCATCGTCCATGTCGATTATGCGACGCAGGCGCGTGTGCCCAAACGGAGCGCGCTGCTGCTGCAAGAGATGATCAAACAGCAGGCGTAGATCACGGGAGTAGAGGATGGAGACGAACTACAAAAGTGCACTGCTGATCGTGCTGTATCTGGTGGCGATTGTGGCGGCTAACTTGCTGGTGGCGACATACGGCCCGGATGTGGCGATTGTCAATGCGTTTCTGTTTATCGGGCTGGATATTACAGCGCGTGACGGGCTGCATGAGGCCTGGAAGAACGAAGGGCTGTGGTGGAAGATGCTGCTGCTGATCGCGGCGGGGTCGCTGTTATCAGCCGCGTTCAACTGGAATGCTGCGCGCATCGCGCTGGCATCATTTGTCGCCTTTGCCGGGGCCGGTATTGCCGATACGATTGTGTATCATGCGCTGCGCGAACGGGCGCGCCTGCTGAAGATCAACGGGTCCAATGTAGTTAGCGCGGCAGTGGACAGTGTTTTGTTCCCGGCGCTGGCTTTTGGCTTTCCGCTGCTCATCGGCGTGATGATCGGACAATTCGTCGCCAAAGTGGTGGGCGGATTTGTCTGGTCGGTGATTTTGCGCAATTTCGAAGCTCGTTCTGGCGTCGAATCTGCTGCCTGAAACCGATAACCAATGCAATGTAAGGCTATAGATGAGATGTTTCGTACGTCCTGTCTATAGCCTTTTTTGTTGCGGCTGTCGTATGAATAGTATTGATGAACAAAAGATTATTTATCAGAGGCCCTATGAAAAACCTATTGCAACAGGATTGGATACGCAGCCTCATGATGGCGCTTGTGATTGTGGGGGTGCTGCTGGCGGCGTTTGGTGTGCAGCAGTTTGTCGATGCTTCGGTGCAAATCGAGGATAACCCGGCCTACCAGACCCAACAGCGACAGGAAACGGTGACTCTTGAGTCCGAAGCGCAGGCACAGGGGCTGATGGCGGCTGGTGTGGCGTATCAGCGGCTGCTGGCCCAACGCAACCGGGCGTTAATGATCGGTGGGGTCGGGCTGGCTGTCGGGGCGCTGGGCTGGCTGGGTTACGATCTGATTCGGTCGCGGCAGCGCCGGCAGATAAACACTGACACTTCATATTAAAACGATTAAGAAAATTTGCGCAGATAAGATAAGTTCAGTACCATTTCATATATGGGTGTGTGAACGGTTACACACCTGTGGATCGTGTGTGAAAATGTTTGGGGGAGGTACGTGCAAAACGAGATATCCGGTTAACAGTTAGAAAGCCCTCGTAAACTAAATTTACTCAAAAGGAGTGCTTCATGCTTAAACGGATTGTTGCTATCACTGTACTCATCGTTGGTATTCTGGTTGCCAGCATCGGTTTTGCCGGTGCGCAAGACGACGGACTGCGGTTCATTATGGTCAGCCACGGTAGCCCACAGGGGAATCCGTTCTGGTCTGTGGTGGTCAAGGGTATGGAAGACGCCTGTGCGCTGCTCGAGGCGGAATGCAGCTGGCTGGGCGACCCAAGCTACAGCACCGAGCGCATGGCAAGCTTCTGGACGGACGCGCTGTCTGCCCAACCGGATGGCATCGGCACAACCGCGCCAGAGCCGGAAGCGGTGCGCAGCGGTGTTGAAACCGCAAATGCCGAAGGTATTCCGGTCATTATCTTCAATACGGCGGACCCGAACGCGGGTACGGAAAATGCGCTGGGCGTGCTGTTCTACATTGGTGCGAATGAGTTCACCGGTGGTGTGAGCAATGGCCGCCGTGTGTTTGCCGAAGCTGCGGCGGATGGCAGCGAAATCACCAAGGGTGTCTGCACCATTCAGGAGCAGGGCCACAGTGGTCTGGAAGCACGCTGCGCGGGTGTGCGTGCCGTGTTCGATGAAATGGGCGTCCCGCTCGACATTCTGGACATCAACAATGACCCGACCGAGAGCGCGGGCACGATTGCCGATTACTTCACCGCCAACCCCGACACCAACGCCATCTTCATGCTGGGCCCCAATCCTTCTTCCGCGCTGAACCTGTATGTGCAGGAAGCTGGCCTGGAACCGGGTGAACTGTATGCGACCACGCACGACACCAGCAACGAAATCTTCGACATGATCGACCAGGGTATTCTGCTGCAAGCTATCGACCAGCAGCCGTACCTGCAAGGCTTCGAGACGATCATGTGGCTGTACCTCAACAGCCAGTACGAACTGTCTGCCGGTGGCGACATCTTCACCGGTCCGGGTGTGATCGACGGCAGCAATGTCGGCGCGATCCGCGATCTGGTAGCCGCTGGTTATCGTTAAACCCTGATTTGAGCTAAGAAACATGGGGGCGTTTCTGTGCGCCCCCATCGTGATCTGCAAACTCTGATGGCAGATTTTTGAACTATTCTTTTTAAAAGGCTTATTCTGAATGAGTGCTGTTTCCGAAACGCGTTCGGCTGCGCGGCCCGCCATCCGGGCGGATGTCATTCTGCTGGTGCTGGTGGGTCTGCTGGCGCTGATTTTTGCTGAGCAACTCCTCAGCGGCTGGCTGGCGCTGGGTGATCGCCTGAATATCTCCCGCCGCGACTACAATGTCACCGAAATCATTGTGATGGCCGTCAGCGCCTTCTGGGGGGTGTTGGCCCTGTGGGCGTCGGTTGGTTTGCTGCGCGATCGTGGTCCCCGGCTGCGTCATTATTTTGAGGAAGATGGCCCGTTGCCTGCTGGCGGGTTGTTTGTGCTGGTGTTTTTTGTGCTGGCCGGGGTGATCTGCCTGCTGATCGCGGTGCAGGTGTTCACCGGGTGGCTGCCGCTGGCGGCGCGCGCCAATATCAGCCGGCGGGACCTGAACTGGGTTGAATGGGGCACCATCCTGCTGGCAGTGGGCTGGGGGTTGGTGTGCCTGCGAACGGCGCTGGGTTTTGTGCGCCGCGAGATACCGGCATGGTCCTGGGGGCAGTGGGCGCTGTTTCTGATGATTCTGGTTGGCATGGTGCTGACAGTATCGGGCCTGTTCGATGTGCCGAAACAGCTGGCTGGTCGCGGCACTTTGCTGGATAACCTCGCCGGGGTGCTGGAATCGCTGGCACCGGGTCTGGTACTGGCCTTGTCCGCACTGGTAGCATATCGCTATGTGGCGGCTGAATATGGCGACATCACCGCCGACAAAGCCATAGCGGGGACTCTGCGCGAACGGGCACGGGCACGTGACATCCGGTCGGCACGGGTTCCGGCGGCCCAATCGATTCGCATCCGGCTGGCTGAATCGCCGGGAGCCGGGGCGATTGTCGGCTTTCTGGTGCTATTTATGTTTTTCTCGGTCGCGACGGATTTATTCCTGCAACCCACGTCGCTGGCCGGGGCGCTGACCAACAACGTCACACGCGGGATTGTCGCCATTGGCGTGACCATGCTGATGATCTCCGGCGAGTTTGACCTGTCGGTGGGGTCGCTGCTGGGCATCGCCGGGCTGACCTTCCTGGGCCTGATGACCGGGCAGTTTCCGCCGGGTGGACCGCAGCTGCATCCGGTGCTGGCGGCGCTGCTGACGCTGGTGTTTGTCGGTTTTCTGGGGTCGATCAACGGCTTTATCCTGATCAAAACCGGTATCCCGTCGTTCATCGTGACGTTGGCCACCCTGCTGATGCTGCGTGGTCTGCCGCTGGTGTTTATCGCCGGTGGGCGAAACCTGCGCTATGTCGATTACTTCAGCGAACCACCATTGATCGACATCAGCCGCATCCTCATTATTGTGATGGCGCTGGTACTGGCTGTTGGGCTGGTGTTTGTCGCGCGGTCGCTGCTTCAGTCACGGCTGGCGAATTTCCGTTTGTTGCAGCAGACCTACGACACCAATATCAGTGACTTCCGGCTGCTGGCACTGGTGGCATCTTTTCTGGCGCTGGCCCTCATTAGCTTGCTGGTGGCCGGGCTGCTGGTGATTCTGGTGGGCAGCGTGCTCGACCAGATCAATCAGATCGGCCAGGACAGCGCGTTTTTGCGGATCAGTTTCTTTGATCTGATGAACGGGCGCATTGAATCGCTGCCGATTGTGGGCGAGATTCCGCGCGAGATTAACCTGCGTATCGGCGTGTTCTGGTGGTTCATGCTGGTCGTGATATTCCAGTTTATCCTCAATGAGACGCGCTATGGTAACGCGACCTTTGCCACAGGCGGCAACCCCGGTGCGGCGCGGGCGCAGGGTATCCATGTCAATCGCATCAAAGTGATGAACTTTATCATCGTGGCCGTGCTGGTGGCGGTTGCGGGCATTTTTGACGCATCCCGCTTGCAGAGTATTGATGCGCTGCGCGGGCAGGGGCTGGAGCTGGAAGTGATCGCGGCGACGGTGATCGGCGGGGCGCTGCTGTCCGGCGGTTATGGCAGTATCATCGGGGCGCTGCTGGGTGTGTTCATGTTCGGTATGATGCAGACCGGTCTGGTGCTGATCGGTGTGGATGCGCGTCTGTTTAACGCTTTTATCGGGGCGATCATTCTGGGCGCGGTCATTATTAACAACTGGTCACGGAGCCTGCGGTCATGAGTACGAATGGGGATACACCGCTTGTCGAGATGCGCGACATCATCAAACGCTTCGGCACCATCGAGGTGCTGCGCGGCGTCGATTTTCAGGTGAACCGGCAGGAGATTGTCGGTTTGTTGGGCGACAATGGCGCGGGCAAATCGACGCTGATCAAGATTCTGACGGGCGTTTACAGTCTGACCAGCGGCGACATCTATTTCGAAGGCAACCCGGTGACGATCAACTCGCCGCATGAAGCGCGCACGCTGGGCATCGAAACGGTCTATCAGGACCTGGCGCTGGTGCCCCTGATGAGCATCGCGCGGAATTTCTGGCTGGGGCAGGAAGTGACGCACCGCATCGGGCCGTTTGAAGTGCTGGACAAACCGGAGATGGCGCGGCAGACCCGCGATGCGCTGGCGGATATTGGCATTCACATCCGCAACCCGAATGAGCCGGTCGGTTCGCTTTCCGGTGGTGAGCGGCAGTCGATTGCCATTGGCCGTGCCGTCTACTTTGGCAAAAAGCTGCTGATCCTCGACGAGCCAACGTCGGCGTTGTCGGTGGGGGAAACGCGCAAGGTGCTGGATTATACGCTGGCGGCGAAGGAACGCGGCCTGTCGGTGATCTTCATTACCCATAACATCGGCCATGTGCATCAGGTGGCTGACCGCTTCACCATCATCAGCCACGGACAGAAAGTTGGTGATTTTTACAAAGACGAAGTGAGCGAACTGGAAGTCGCCAATATGGTGATGACCGGGGAGGTGCCGGACCGACTGCGGCTTGTCCCGAAAAACGGGGCGGATTAAAACGGGGGTTTTCCGACGTGATGAAGTCTTACATAGTCCTCTTCATCCTGATTCTGGCGGCCTGTGCGCCAGCTGATCTGGACATTACACCAACGGCTGTGCCGACAGACGTGCCACAAATCGAAGTCTATATAACCGGTGCTGTGAATCAGCCCCAGACCACGCATGTGCTGGACCAGGGCAGCCGGGTGCGCGATGCGATTGATGCGGCAGGCGGCGCCACCGATGACGCCGACCTGGACCGCGTGAATCTGGTACAGGAACTGCGCGACGGCGATCAGGTTCATATCCCGGCACAGGGCGAAGCAGCGGGCGAACCGACGGCAACACCGGCTGGCCCGCAAGTGCCGCAGACGCAGGCGCTGCTGGAGGAAATTGTCGCCAGTCTGCCGGGGACGATCAACGCCGGGATGATTATCTGGCGGCGTGACCTGAATACCGAGGTCGCGTATGTCGAGCGCGATGGCGGCATAACAGCCCGTGTCACATTCAACGAGGCGGGCGGCGGCCTGATGGAACTGACGTATGGTGTGTTCGAGACGCCAGAGCAGGCGATGACCTACTACGAAACCAGCCGTGATCAGCTGCCGACGCTGGACCGGGCCGAGGAACGCGACCAGTTCCCCACGCCCAACGCGTTTGGTGGCGGCACCTATGGCTCTGACGCCATCTTCGTCCGCGATAACGTGTTTATTCGCGTGTCTGTGCCACGTTTCTCCAGCACGGCGGGCGACCCGCTGAACCCGATGGCACGGCCCGTGTTTGCCATTCTGGATGATGTGCTGGCATCATCCGAAACCGAGTAATTGAGTCCGCGCCTAAATGATCTGTGCGGCGTAGTGCGCCAGCGTCATCACCGTGAGCTGTGGGTTGACGGTGGTTGATGTCGGGAAAGCACTGGCGTCGCACAGGTACAGATTGTCGTAGCCAAACACCTTGAAATCTGGCCCGACGACGCTGTTCTGCGCCGAGACGCCGACCGCGTTGCCGCCCTGCGGGTGCCCCGTCCCCAGCAGAATATCATAATCATGCTGCACCAGTTCGCGCAGGCCATCAAGCTGGCTCTGGGCGGAGAAGACAGCGGTCTGATTGCGATAGGTCTGGTAGCGCCGGGTGGAGGCATAGACTTCGCGCGCCCCGCCGGACAGTAGAATATCCCCCAGCAGCACCAGCGCATCCACCAGCTTTTTCATATCGTTGGCGGTCGGCTGAAAGACCACATCCGGCCCACCGGTGACGACTGCCGGGACGATATAGGCGGTGGGGTCGGTGCCGACCAGCACGCCGACGCCGGTAATGCGGCTGTAGTTGCTCATGTTCTGAAAGTGGGTGTCCAGCCAGCCGGGCATCGCCAGTGCCTGGGCAACAGGCGGGTTATACCAGGTTTCGTAGACAAAACCGGGCTGATCCTTCACCTTCAGGTAGTGGGCGATTTGCAGGCCGTCGAAGCTGTTCAGTTCCTGATCGAACAGGGCATGAAGCGGGCTGCCCATATTGAACGACAGCCCCCGGCCCACGGGCAGGTTGTGCTTTTTGCCGATGCCGCTTTGCATCATCAGCCAGCTAGAGGCGATGGTCCCGGCGCTGAGGATGACCGTATGCGGGTTGTTGATGACAAGCTGGCGCTGGCCACCGACTTTGGCGACGACCCGGTTGATCTTGCCGCTGTTTTCGTCCAGCTTGACGACTTCGGCTTCGGCGATGATGCGGAAATGGTCCGCACCGTATTTGTGCTGGGCGGCGGGCAGCACTTCATCCAGCATCGAGAGCTTGCGCCCGTATTTGCAGCCGATATTGCAGTAACCGCAGCCGAGGCAGTCGACGATGTTGGCCTGTACCACGTCATATTCATAGGCCGTCTGATTCTGGAAATAATTGTGGACAGCAGCCGTGACGACACTGTCGCCATGATTGAGCACGCCCCCATCCAGCGGCTGGCGCGTACCGGCGGCAATGGGCTGGATGCGCATTCGCTGGCGAACCGCCTGCTGTGATGCGTGGAATCTGGCGGCATCGAGGACCGGCGTGGCCCCCCGGCTGTTCCAGGTATCCAGCACCTGCTGCGGCGTATCGAAGCAGACCGCGTTGTTGACCACCGTCGTGCCGCCGACGCAGCTCCCTTGCAGGATGGTGAAGCGCAGCGCCTGCGACAACTGTAATGCGCCGTCGCTGTACAACTGGCTGATCATGTCGACTTCGTCTTCGGTGAAATCATCCGGGTGGACATATTTGCCTTTTTCCAGCATCAGCACCCGGCGGCCTTTCGCCAGCAGTTGTTCCGCGAGGATGGCCCCGGCAGCGCCCGAACCGATGATGACCACATCGGCGTCGTTGATCACGTCCACACCCTGACGCTCCAGCGTTTCGGGGGTGATAACATCCAGCGGCGGATGTGGGCGGCGCGGCGTGACGTCGAAGTCTTTGGTCCGCTGCGAGAATGGCACATAGCCGATGCCTTTACCGTCGTCGCTGCGGTTCCAGACATCTGGGTTGTTGTAGTAGCCGATGTAGACCAATTGCATGTTGAAACGCATCATCGCTTCCAGCAGGCCGATGAAACTAAGGGCGGCGTCGAGGTCTTCTGGCGGGCGATTTTGCACACGCAGCATCACCCGGTTGACCAGCCGCAGCAGACCATCAACCAGCCGGTAGGGCGGGATCGGGTCGATCAATTCAGCCTTGAAGCGGCGGTCGACAAACGCCTGCCGCGCTGCCGGGTGCAGGTAGTTGATGGGCGGGCGCAGCCAGGCTAACGGCGCCAGTTGCAAACCCATGACCGCCATCCGGGCCAGCCGCAGCCGGTTGGAACGAAAGGACTTGAGGTAGCTGTCCGTGCGCAGGACGATTTCATGCGGGGGGACAATTTCGCCCCCTTCGCCCGCGACCAGCGTTTCGGCAATGGCTTCCAGCCCGCGAAATTGCGACGCGCTGAAAAAGCCGATGTAATCCAGCAGGCTGCGGTTGATCTGGTTATTGATGAACAGCAGCACGGCGATCACCACCACGTCCAGCAGCCACGCGCCGAACATCATCTGCTCACGGGTGAAGGTCATGCCGCCGATGCTCAGCATATAGTCGCCAAAGCGGTCGAAGCCGGGCACGGCCATCAGCATGATATAGATGAACGCGCCGTTGCCGATGATGAGCGCCGTTAGCAGCTGGGTATGGTGGATAAAGCGGCGCACGTCGAACGCAATCAGCAGGGCGCACAGGCCAATCGTCGCAATTTTGACAGTGGACCCGGCGATCATGAATGGGTTGACCGCCACGTCAGCAATCAGCGTCTCGCCCAGGTACGGCAGCAGCAGACTGCCCGCCGCGCCACTGAGGGCCGCGACACCGAAAATGGCGAAGAACACCCGCGCGATGGTTTCTGGTTGAGTCAGTGGTTTATCAGGAATCCAGGGCAGCCAGGGCGCTTGCGGATTGCGGGCGCGCAGCCGCTGGGCAGTGATGAGCAGGGCAATAATGCAGCAGACGCCAAAGCCGAGCAGCAGCGGCGTTTCCTGCATTGGGTCGACCGGGCGCAGGTACATGACCAGAAAGGCGGCAGCGCCGATGAGCAGCGCGGCGATGAGTACGTCGATCATGGGGCGGAAGCGGCGGACATCGCCCGCAGAAAACCACGCCAGAAACGCCAGCAGGGTCAGCCCGGCCATGCTGTTGGAGACAAAAAATGGCGGTGCGATGAACAGGGGCGTGGCGGGGAGCAGATAGGGCAGGATGAGCAGGGCCAGCGCCAGGCCCGCAAACAGAGCCGCGAGGGCGTTGAGAAGCCGGGCCAGTTGACTCTCTGCCTGCGTATAGTCAGACCAATGATTCATCGCGACTCCCCCAAAATTTATATTTGTGATTTTGGTTCTACTATATGCTCATTGGCCGCGTTTGGGAAATGCTATGTTATGGACAGCAACAACGTTGCAGGTTGGTAGATTTAGAGTAGGGAAATTCCTGGAGTGGATGCGAAGGGACTTGAACCCCTGTGTGGAACTATTCTCCGTATTAAACTATTGCGGCCTAAACCTAACCTGCTGGATAAGCCAGCTTAAATTAAAGCCTAGCCTTGTGAGCCAGGCATATTAGTTAGGTGCTTTCACCTGTTTCTGACTCTTGTTGCATTTTAGCAGCCCTAGAACGAATTCGTTGTCTGAATGCCTCAACTTCCTCTTGGGCTACTTCCCGCGCAATATCCACCATAATGGCATACAGATCGTCAACAAGATTGCTCTTACGGCTATCAATAACTACAGGTTCAAGGGCAATTCGTAGACGCTCTTTCAGATCATTTTCCTTCATAGTAATCGAACCTCAAACAGCCAATAGTGTTTACATTATTATACATTTGTTCTGGGCGGGCAAGTGGTAGCGTCATGGGAGAAAGTAGAAGCTTAAGTGTTGATGTAATTGAAATAAAGTTCCGCCCGGCGGGAGCGCACACGGGCGCTCCCCTACAATTCCTAAAATTTATCGGATGTAGCACTAAGTACGAACGAAAAAGTCATTTGGGGTGTTGTAGGGACGCAGCGCGCTGCGTCCGTCCCAAAGAACATATCAATTGCACGTAAAACCGAGGAACATTTTTGGAACACATGCTACTTAGGCTATTAGGAGCCGAATGTCGCTCTAGCGGTCGTGCATGGTGGCTTGCCCCCTATTGTTTTCCATGACTGTAGCACAGAGTCTGGTAGAGGGGATTACTAAGATATAGGGGTTTGGGGCTGCTCCGGTGGGTAGGCGAGGCGGATTTGAGACAGATGGCCCTGTTGCATGCTGGCCGTTGCCGTAAGCTAAAAGCATACGAAAGAAAGGGTTATCTGATGCAATATGCCGAATTTTTGACACGCGTGCAGAAGAATGCCAATCTCGCCAGCAAGGAAGAAGCCGAGCGTATCACCCGGGTGGTGCTGTCGACGCTGGGTGAGCCGCTGTACCGTACGGCGCGGGCCAAACTGGTGGCGCAGCTGCCGAAAGAACTGAAGGATATACCCTTCCAGTCGCAGCCGCCGGAGAATATCCCGATGGATGCGGATACGTATCCGGTGGACGAATTTTATCAGCGGGTACGGGCACGGGCGGATGTGTCGCTGGCGATGGCTGAACAACACGCCAAAGCCGTGATGCAGGTGGTGGCAGAAGCGGTGACCCCGGCAGTGATCAACGATGTGCTGGATGATCTGCCAGAGAGCTATCAGGCTCTGCTCCAGAAAGCGCGTTAAACCGACCCTGCTGGTATGCCGAAACTTAAAATCTCCGTACCGGGCGATTAACCACCGCGCTTGAGAATCCGGTGAGTGCGTATAGCAGTTGTGAATGGTGTATGGTATACAGGGTCGTGGATTTGGGGGAGGGTTCCTGAATGGGCGCGAAGGGACTCGAACCCCTGACCTCACGGATGTGAACCGTGCGCTCTAACCAGCTGAGCTACGCGCCCTCAGTATGGTGCAGTATAGCATTAGATGCCTGGACGAACAAGAGTCAAAAACACTAAAATGAGGACGATTCAGCAGCGGGTGACAGGCCTGATTCTGACCCTGATCAGCACGATCGGTTGTATGTTGTCGACCGCACTGCCACCGACAGCGGTGCCTGCGGCGACGGCGACGCCATCCGGCTGGCGCGAACTGGCCCCTGGCATGGAACAGCGGCAGTATCAGCCAGAGGGGAACCTGTTTGGCGGCTTATCGGTGCTGCGCATCGACCCGGCGCGTTTTACCTTTCGCGCACATTATCAACCCGGCGCGCCCCTGACACTCAATGGCTGGCAGCAGACTCTGCCGGATGCGGTCGCCTTTGTGAATGCCAATTTCTTCAGCCCTGACCATACCATACTGGGTTTGCTGGTGGCCGATGGCGTGGTGTACGGGCAGTCGTATCAGAATCAGGGTGGCACGTTTCTGGTGCAGAATGGTCAGCCGCGCGTACGGTCCAACATCCGCGAACCGTATGTGGGCGAAATGCTGGAACAGGCGGTGCAGGCATTCCCCATGCTGGTGCTCGATGGGCAGACCGCCTACCAACCCAGCCGGTCGGAGCGTGTATCGCGGCGCACAGTGGTGGCGCAGGACGACATGGGCCGCATTCTGCTGATGGTCACCCCGCTGACGGGCCTCACGCTGGAAGCCCTGAGCGCCTACCTGCCGACGACAGATATGGGCATCGTCACGGCGCTCAACCTCGATGGCGGCGGCTCGACCATGGTGTATGCCAATCCCCCCGGCAGCAGCCAGCCGGTGCGCCTGACATCGCTGGACGCGGTTCCGGCAGTTCTGGCTGTTTATTCCCGCTGAGCATGGTTATAGTAGTGGCCTGACGAATCAACATCAGGAGGTGCGGTGTGGCCGGACGCAAAGTGGTAGTGACGGGTGCAGCTTCGCGGATCGCGGGTCTGATCCTGCAAGATTTGCGTGAGCGCTATGATCTGGTGCTGCTGGATGTGCGCACGACGAATGATACGGATGAAACGGTTGAAGGCGTCCAGATCGTCGACTTGCTGAATAAGGACCGGACGGCGTACCGGGCGCATTTTCGCGGTGCAGACACGGTGATTCACTTCGGCTTTGTGCGCACCCAGGACAAAGACCACATCGACCAGTATTTCCACAACGAAATGCAAAATGTACAGATGGCCTACAACGTCTATCAGGCGGCGTGGGAAGAAAACGTGCGCCGGGTGGTGATGGTCAGTTCCAACCATGCGGCGGATTATTATGAACCGCTGATCCTGGATGGCCAGTGGGATTTTGTGAATCCGAATGACCGTGCCCTGTCGGATAATTTTTATGGCTGGGCGAAGGAAGTCTACGAGCATCTGGGGTTCGTCTTTGCGGCGGGCAAGCTCAATGGCAGACCGCTGGATAATGTGCAAATTCGCATCGGCGGCCCGCGTGAAACCGACGTGCGGCAGGCACCCTTGGGCGACCTGCGACGGATGCGGCGGGCGCTGGCCGTTTATCTCAGCCAGCGAGACATGGCCCAGTTGTTTATCAAGAGCATTGAAACGGAAGATATTCGCGATGAATTTGGCGTGCCGTTCCAGATATTTTACGGCATCAGCGCCAATACCCACGCGTTCTGGAGCATCGCCAATGCGCGCAAGATTATCGGCTACGAGCCGCAGGACAACAGCGAAACGCGCTTTCGGGAAGCCATTGACGAGCATATCCGCGCAGCCAGTGTCAAAACTAAGGGGTGACAATGAGCGATGATCGCATTGTCGTACTGGATGACGCGCCCACGATTGATGGGCTGATTTTCCGGTATTTCCGCGACGAGCAGGATTTTGCCGCGCTGGTGGCGGTGATCGAGGCGTGCCAGGAATACGATCAGGTGGATCCGCTGTCGTCCGAGGCCGGGCTGCCCACCGTCGAAGAACTAAGCCAGTCGTTTTCCGAGGCGGATAACATCGACCTGGATACGGACATGCTGCTGGTGGAACTGAACGGGCAGGTAATCGGTTTCCAGTGGGTGCGCTGGTGGGAACAGGCCGATGGTACGTGGGTTTATTATCACCGGGGCCGGGTCGTGCCGGACTGGCGTGAACATGGCATCGGTGCGGCTACATTGAAGTGGGCGGAAAAGCGCATCCGCGAGCGGGTCGCCGGTCATGGCAGCGCCGGGAAAGCGGTCTACCGGGCCAACACCACCAGTCATGAAGCGGCCTACAATCAACTGCTGCTCGAAAGCGGTTATGTGCCGGTTCACAGCTTTGTCGAGATGGGCTTTGACCCGGATGTGCCGCTGCCGGAGAAAAAGATGCCGGAGGGGTTCGCGCTGAAGCCGGCAGGCGTGGAAGATTACCGGGCTATCTGGGAGGCGAATGAGGAAGCCTTCGAGGAAGAATGGGGCCATCGCCGCGCTACCGACGAGGATTATATTGTGTTCCTCGGCAACATTGTGGGTAATCCGGGCTTTGACCCGTCCTTGTGGCAGGTCGCCTGGCGTGATGAGGCCATCGCCGGGGTGGCGTTGTGCGAGATTACGCCGCGCGGGGTGGGCGAGATCAGCGAACTGAGTGTGCGGCAGCAGTGGCGCAATCATGGTCTGGGCCGGGCGCTGCTCATCAGTGCGCTGCATGCGCTGCGCCTGCGCGGTGTCGAGCCGATTCGTATTTTCACCGATGTGGACAATGCGCGTCGCCTGTACGAGAGTGTCGGGTTTCGCGCCCTCACCGATTACATCCGCTATCAGAAGCCTGTGCAATAGATGATGACCCGATTGTTCCTGTTGATGTGGCCTATGCTGTTTTTGGCACTGCCCGCCGCGGCGCAAGACACGCTGGCTGAAACTTACACGCAAATGGATTTTACGCTGGACTATCCGGCGGGCTGGCAGGTGGAGTCCGATGCCACGACTGATTTTGTCTACTTGAATGGCGACGATGTGCAGCTGTCGATCTATGGCCCGGCGGTGCTGGCGGCCTACGCGCTGGCCGATTATAACCCGGACACATTGGCGCGGCTGGTGCTGGCCCTGAACACCGTTGAAGCTGACCCGACTCAGGTTGTCGGGGTGGATTCGACTGCCGCATTTTCATACCGGCGCGATGACACGGACACGCATGGCCTGTTGATTGCACGGACATTTGCGGATGGCTCGGTCGGGCTGATTGATGCGTTTGCGCCCGCAGCCGCGCTTGAAGCCCAAACCGAAACAATTCTGAATATCGCGACTACGTTCGATGTACCACCGGTTCCGGCACCGGCCATGCTGGTCGACTATGCGGCAGCGCCGTCGCAGGTGATGGCCGAACTGGAAATGAGCGGCATTATCCCGGCAGGCGGGGCATTGGTTTTTGCCGAGAATTATGTGTTTGCTTCCGGCTCCGATGTGACGCAGCCGCTTGCCCAAACGCTCTCATTGGCGGATGTGGTGCTGGCCGGGACCTTGACCGCTACGCCGGGCACTGGCTCGGATAGTACCTGCGGCCTGCTGGCACGCCTGAATGGCGAGGGGTCGTCGCTGGAAGTCGGCATTGGTTCCAGCGGCACGGCGTATGTCGGGGTGGATGGCGAGTCGCAGATTGTGGAATCCGGCGTGGATGTGACGCTGCCGAATCGGATGCTGCTGCTGGCATTGGGTCCGCGTCTGCTGGTGTACCTGGGTGGCGAACTGGTCGCGGATGTTGAGACAGAAACGGGCAGCGGTCACTTTGGCCTGCACGTGACGGGCAGCGGAGCGACCTGCGAGGCGTCCGAGGTGTGGGTGTACCGGGTGCCGGTTCAGCAATCGGGCGCGTGTGCCATTGTCGCTGGCGGTGGGGCCGTCAACAAGCGGGGTGGGCCGGGTACGCAGTTCGAGGTAGCCGGTGTGCTGGATGCGAACGCAACTTCTCCGGCGATTGGACAGGCGACTGGGGCGGACGGCCTCGTCTGGTGGCAGCTAGCGGATGGCGGCTGGGTGCGCGAGGATGTGGTGAGCGAACAAGGCTCCTGCCGGGCGTTGTCGGTGGCTGGCTGAGAGATAGGCTGTGGCTGAACTGACATGGCGCGGGAAATGTCGCCCGGCGCATCCGGCGGACGTGCAATTACAGACGGTTGATGTGGTGGGCAATGGCGGCTGGCATAACCGCTTGATTCAGGGCGATCGGGCGCACGTGCTGGCCGGTCTGCTGCCGGAATTTGCCGGTGCGGTTGACCTGATCTATCTGGACCCACCCTTTGCGACCGGCGGCAAGTTTTCCACAACAGCGGCCAACGGCACCACGCCGCAGCTGGCCTATTATGATGTGTGGGCCGATGAAGACGCCTATCTCCAGTGGTTTTATGAGACGCTGCTGCTGGCTCATGGGTTGCTGGCGGATACCGGCAGTATCTATGTGCATCTGGCGCATCACATCGGCCATTATGCCCGCGCTGTACTGGATGAGGTATTTGGGCGCGATTGTTTCCAGAACGAAATCATCTGGTCCTACCGAACGGGCGGGGCCAGCCGCCGCCGTTTTGCCCGCAAACACGACAATATTTTTTTCTACACCAAATCGCCGGATCACTGGACGTTTTGCCCGCAAAAAGAACGCTCGCACATGATGTATCGCTATGGCTTTCGCAAGAGCGATTTCCATACAGACGCCGAAACCGGCCAGCAGTACACGCTGGTTTATGCCCGTGATGTATGGGAGATTCCGTCAGTTGGGTCGGCCACTGCCGAACGGGTCGGCTACCCCACACAAAAGCCGGAACGTTTGCTGGAGCGGGTGCTGCGGGCGTCATCCAAGGAAGGCGACCTGGTGCTGGATTGTTTCATCGGCAGCGGCACGACAGCAGTGGTTGCGCAGAAACTGGGCCGGCGCTGGATCGCGGCGGATGCCAGCCCGATAGCCATTGAAACCACCCGCAAGCGCCTGCTGACTGCTGTGCCCGATGTTTCTTTCACGACTCAGACCACTCACACCTGATCCATTTTTTCGATAACTTTCACAATTTCAATTTCTTTTCCGTAAAAAATACCGTAAGATGATGACAAGGGTTCTATTTGAAGAAACGCTTCGTCTATGGTACGGTATCCTGATCTACATGACTGAGGTTTGCTTGGATGAATAACGATTCCAGGGCATTGACCCAAGAAGATATTGGCTTTTTTGGCATGCGCTGGGTTTTGCTGGTGATTGCATCACTGGTCTATTTTCTGCTGTATAAGGACACGGGACGCACCGACATCGGTGGCAACATCTTTGTCACGTTTTTTATCGGCGCTGTGGTGAACATCGCCTTTCTGGTGCTGGCCTACTACCCCAAGTTTCACAAAGCCATTCCCTATACGATCGTGATTGGTGATCTCATTCTGGCCGGTCTCTATGCCGGGATGGGCTTTTTTGATGATGCGCTTCTGCGTATTGGCATTGCCAGTATGCTGATGCTGACGGCGGCGGTTCGGCTGAATTTTTTGTGGAGTATCGGCCAGGTGGTGGCGGTGGTGGCGGTGGTGGTGCTGGAATTGTACCTGACCGACAGCGCGGAACTGCTTACCGCAATTATGCCTGTGCTGCTGCCACAGCTGGCAATCGTCGCTGGTCTGGGCCTGACCGCGATTGGCCTGAGCTACGCCCACGAAAAATCCGGCGAGGCCCAGAAAGCGGCTGTCGAGCGCATGAACTGGCGCGCCAAAATGATGGTTGACAACATGCGGGAACGCAACCGCGTTATCGCAGACATGACGGCCACGCTGAGCGCCACCCTGAACCCGGACAAGGTGCTGGAAACTGCGCTGGAAGCGGGGCAGTATGGGGTGCAGTCGGCCAGTCGAGACCGGCTGGTCAGCGCGGCACTCTTGTTCCGCAATGATGGCGCGCTGCACGTCGCCACATCACGCGGGTTCAACCGCAATGATACGGCGGGGGTGGTTCCGGGGCAGTCGGGCATATTGGGGCGGGCGCTGCGCGAGTGTGTGCCTGTGTTTAGCAAAGACGGCCATCGGGACGCGGAACTGCAATTTTTTACCGCATTCCAGAAAGCCCGTTCGCTGCTGGCGATTCCACTGCACGCCAATTATGACAACTTTGGGGTGCTGGTTTACGGCAGCGAGGATAGTGACGCCTTTAACCGTGATGACACCGATTTGCTGACGGCGATTGGCACACAGGCGACGATTGCGCTGCACAACGCGGTGCTCTACCGCAACCTGCTCGAAGAAAAAGAGCGTATCGTCGAGGTGGAGGAAGACGCCCGCAAGAAGCTGGCCCGCGACCTGCACGATGGGCCGACGCAAAATGTCTCGGCCATTGCGATGCGCATGAGCTATATTTACCGGCTGCTGGAACGTCGCCCGGATGAAGTGCCCGCCGAATTGAAAAAGGTTGAGGACCTGGCCCGCCGCACCACCAAGGAAATTCGTGATATGTTGTTTACGCTGCGTCCGCTGGTGCTGGAAAGCCAGGGGTTGTCGGCAGCGATGGAACAGCTCTGCCAGAAAACGCTGGAAACGCACGGGCAGCATGTTGCGGCACGGGTTGGTTCGGATGTGGAAGCGGTGCTTGATGGGCATCAGCAGGGTGTCATCTTCTATATTGTGGAAGAAGCTGTCGGCAACGCCCGCAAGCACGCCGAAGCCGAACTGATCAGCATTGATATTCAGCGCCGCAGTGATGTGGTGGTGGTTCAGATTGCGGACAATGGCGTGGGTTTCGATGCGGATATGGTCAATGCCAATTACGACCAGCGCGGCAGCCTGGGCATGGTCAATATGCGCGAACGTGCTGAACTGCTCAACGGTACCCTGAGCATCGAAAGTTCCGAAGGGCAGGGGACAAAGATCACCATTCTGGTGCCGCTGCGTCAGATTGAAGATGGGGCACGGCCCCGTAAACGCGGCACTAATCCGTCGATGAAACCCATTGGTAGCCCCCGCGCCCCGGCCAACACCTCTCACCGATAAAGCGATCCGATGACTCATTCTCAATTAGCTGCACTGCGGGGCGAGCCCAGCTATGTCTGGCGTGCCGGGCAGGAACGACGTTTGCAAATGATTGCCCGCTGGACTCAACTGGATGACGCGCGGGTTCTGGAGGCTGGCGGTGGGGTTGGGATGTACGCTGCCCAGATTCGCCAGCGATACACGCCCCATGTCGAGGTGTTCGACATCGAACACGAACGCGTGCTGGAAGCGCGGGAAGCAACCCCGCATGCAGTCGTGGCCGCCGCCGAGCATTTGCCGTATCCAACCGGGTATTTCGATACCGTGCTCTCCAGCGATGTGATCGAACATGTGCTGGATGACGCGGTGAGCGCGTGTGAAATGGTGCGGGTACTGAAGCCGGGTGGGCGTGCGATCATCTTTACCCCGAACCGCTGGTATCCGTTCGAGACGCACGGTCATTACTGGCGCGGCCAATATCATTTTGGCAATACCCCGCTCATCAACTATCTGCCGGATGCGCTGCGTAACCAGCTTGCGCCCCATGTGCGCACCTATACCACACGCGGCCTGCTGCGCCTGTTTGATGACTGCCCGGTGCAGGTGGTGCATTATGCCCGCATTTTTGCGGCATACGATAACATCATTCACCGTCTTGGCGATAAAGCCCGACGGATGCGCGATTTGCTGTACCGGCTTGAGGGTACGCCGCTGGATATCTGGGCGTATTCGCACTTACTGGTGATCGAAAAACAGGTTGATTAATCTTCCTCTCATATTTGTTTGACATGGTTCTTGTTTCCATGTGTTAGGCTGTATTCATTATTCGACATGGAGACAGGAGAGGATCATGAGTAAGGAAGCACTCATTGAGGCGCTGAACAAGGATCTGGCGAACGAGTACCAGGCCATTGTCATGTACACGACCTATTCCGCAGCGGTGAAGGGGTCGGCCCGGTTGCAGTTAGTCGATTTTTTCCAGAGCGAAATTCCCGACGAGCAGGGCCATGCCCAGTATCTGGCGGATAAGATTGTCGCCCTGGGCGGCGTTCCGACAACCACCCCGGCTCCGGTTCCCTCAGCAGAGACACCGCGCGAAATGCTGGAGCGTGTACTCGAAGCCGAGAAGAAAGCGGTGGAAGGCTACAGCGCCCGGTCAGAACAGGCGAAGGAAGCCGGTGAACTTGGGCTGGCGATCCAGCTTGAGGATATGATTGTCGACGAAACCGGCCATTATGAAGAAACGAAAAAACTGCTGGACGAATGGTCGTAGTTTAGCCAGCAGCCGAAACGATAATGAAGCACCGGACAGCATTGTTCGGTGCTTTTGATTCTGCATGTAGGGGTTGGGTTATTCGTCGACCCACACGGGCAAATGCCCCAGCGAGATGACGTTGGTCCATTTGGCACGGTCGCCTTCGGTCAGGATAGCCGCCTCGGCAACCACGTTGGCATCTGCCTTATCCATAATCAGACGCATCCCCTGCAAGGTACTGCCTGTTGAAATGACATCATCGAGCAGGGCGACCCGTTTGCCCTTGACGAGTTCGCAGTCCTTTTCATCGAGGAACAGGGTTTGTGGTTTGCCGGTCGTGATGCTGAGCGTTTCCGCTTTCAGAGCGTCACCCATATACGGCTTGTGCGACTTGCGCAGCACGATATACGGCTTCTTCATTTCCAGTGAGGTGGCATAGGCCAGGGGAATGGACTTGGCCTCGGCAGTCACGAGCACGTCGATGTTATGGGATGCCAGCCGCGATGCGAGTGCCTTGCTGGCAGCCGCGACCAGTTCCGTATCACCCAGGATATTCAGGATGGCAATGCGGACGCCTGGCTTGATCTCGAACAGGCGCAGGTCGCGGTGGACGCCAGCAATGGAAATGGGGTAGGTGTCGGTCATGATAACCTCGTCAGTCTGCGTGAAATACCAGTTTCTCGTTACACAGGAATACTTCGTCTCCCGTGCTGAGGCTGTAGGGTGATTGCAGCGGGAAGCCGCCGATGTGGGTGCCGTTGGTGCTGTCCAGGTCTTCGAGAATCATCTGACCATTCTGGCGGACAATCTGTGCGTGAAAGCGCGAGACGCCTTTGGCATCAATGATGATTTCGTTCTGCGGTGCCCGCCCGATGCGAATGAGATCGCCTTGCAGCGGGAAGGTGTTGCCGTTCCAGGTGACGGCGCTTGGTGTGGGGCCGCCTTTGGGCTGCTGCTGCGCCGGCTGCTTGTCCTTATAGTCCTTGAGCATCCGTTCCAACTCACGCACGCGCAGTGCCTGGGTCGCGGTGTGGCGGTCGGTCATGGTGTAGATAGCCTGGGTGGACATCATCTTGCGGCTGTGCGAGTCGTAGGCGTCCGGGCCGATCTCCATGTCTGCGGCCTGCTTGAGCAGCGCTTCCCGTTCTTCGGACAGGGCACTGTCGTCGAGATTGGCTTCCGAAATCGCATCGGCGGCGGTGCGCAGCACCTGCGAAGCGGCGTTATAGTCGCCTTTGTCCGCCTGTTCGACAGCCGTCTGCCGCGCCTGTGCAGATTTGAGCAGCAGCACCGATTGGCTGACATCCGCGTTGGCGACCACCGGCAGTTCGCCTTCCGGGGCAATATTGATCTTCACCGGCATTTCCAGAACCCGATGCTGGGCGCCTTCTTCGGTCAGTTCGTCATAGTCAAAGCGCAGCCGGGCGATTTCGACCTCGCCCGTATGGTCAATGCCCGGCAGCGATAATTCCAGCGCCAAGGTTTTGATCTCTTCGCCAAAGACATCGCCCAGGCGGAAGGACACGCGCTGCTTGTCCATGCTGGCCGGGTAGGCATTGAGCTGGGCGACATTCGTGACATGCTCCGTCAGCTCGACACTGATCACCAGATTTTGCCCAACCACACGCAGCAGACCGCGCAATTCTTCCTGGAAGATGGCCGGGGTCACTTCCGGGCTTTCGATAAAGTAGAAGGCGCCGCCGCTGGCATTGGCGATAGCGATGAGCAGGTCTTCGTTGAAGTCATCACCGAGGCCCATCGTGGTGGTGCTGATGCCGGTTTCGTACTTCTGAGCGCCGAGGGCGACCAGTCGTTCCGGCTCGATAATGCCACGATTCGCCAGCCCATCCGTCATCAGGATGACGCGGTTCAGATACTCGTCGCCTTGATTTTCGGCAACATGATTGGTGCCTTCCAGCCAGCCGCCGCTGAGGTTGGTAGTGCCGCTGGCTTTCACATCGTCAATGCGCTGGTTGATGGCGTCTTTATGCTGCACGGGGGCCGGGGTCACCAGTGTTTCGACGCGGTTGTTATACAGGACAATCGAGAGAATGTCCCGCGTGCTGAGGTTTTGCACCAGAAACTGAGCGGCCTGCCGGGTATAGTCCAGCTTTTCCCCGGCCATCGAGCCACTGTGGTCGATGACCATGCTGAGGTTCAGGGGCCGTCTCTGTTCATTGTCCGGTGCGGAACCCGCCACCAGCCGCGCGATCAGGTACACCTTGTGCGGCTGCTGGATCGTCAGCACATCATAATCCAGGACAAAATCTGCCTGCATATTTTCTGTCTCACCTGACAATTATTTCGTAGCCTGTATTCTAGCACAATCTACCGGGCGGCATGAGACAGTTTTCGCGGCGTGGGTCAATCGTTGAACTGAGCGGCGGGTACGCGTTGGACAGGCTGCCGTTCTACGATTTCACCATCCACCAGTGTGATGTTGCGGTCTGCATAATTGGCCAGGTCCGTATCGTGGGTGACGATGACGACTGTTGTGCCGGATTCGCGCTGCACGTGCTTGAGCGCTTCCAGTACGATCTGGCCGGATTCGGTGTCGAGGTTGCCGGTTGGCTCATCCGCCAGCAGCAAGGGTGGGTTGTTGGCGAGTGCGCGGGCAATCGCAACGCGCTGCTGCTGACCGCCGGATAACTCGGCGGGCCGGTGATGCAGCCGGTCTTCCAACCCCAGCATGGTGAGCAGTTCGCGGGCACGGCGCTCCGGCTTGAACTTGGGCTTCTGGGCGAATTGAATCGGCAGTGCCACATTTTCCACAGCTGTCAGGGTGGGGATGAGGTTAAAGAACTGGAAGATGAATCCGATTTTTTCGTTGCGGATCTCTGTCAGCTGATCTTCATTCATGCGGGTGATGTCGACGCCGTCGATATGAATGGTGCCACGGGTGGGGCTGTCCAACCCGCCAATGAGGCCGAGCAGGGTACTCTTGCCGCTGCCGGATGGCCCGACGATGCTGACCATCTCGCCGGCATAGATATCGAGGTTGACGCCGCGCAGCGCATGAACCGTGACTTTGCCTAGGGGCAGTTCTTTGGTCAGTTCACGCACATGGATAACGGCATGGTTCTGGGACATAATGGACATTCCTCTATGTGCTGCTTGTCTGTTGTACTGTACGGAAAAAATAAAATCCGGTTGCGCGTCTAATATATCTCCAAGGTGGTGCTGCTAAAATGAACGTGTTGAGAAATCCTTCACAAACTGCGACTGGCGCAGAAAGGGATGCTGATGGGACCGCGTACTGGTAATAACAATACACTACAAGCCCGGTTTAATGAAGTCGACACCCGCATTACCCGCTGGATGGCGAGTCATGGTGTCACGCTGCTGCGGATTTCGCTGGGTGTTATCTTCTTCTGGTTCGGTGCGCTCAAGCTGGTGCCCGGCCTCAGCCCGGCGGAAGGCCTGATCCGCGCGACGATCACCTTTTTGCCGATGGACCTGTTTCTGCCATTTCTGGCAGTCTGGGAAATGGTCATTGGGCTGGGCTTTATTTTGGGTCGCTTTATGCGTACCACTATTTTGCTGTTGTTTCTGCAAATGCCAGGTACGATCTCGCCGGTTGTGCTGCGGCCTGACCTGGTTTTTACCGTTTTCCCCTATGGTTTGACACTGGAAGGCCAGTACATCGTCAAGAATCTGGTGCTCATCAGCGCGGCGTTAGTGGTTGGTGCGACGGTTCGCGGCGGCAGGATGCGCGCCGAACCCGATACCGAACGCTGAAATGAGTTGCTAACGCGTTAGCCGAAGCCAGTATCTGCCAATCATCATTCTAAAGGACAAGATAAGGACAGGCATGCGACCTGTCCTTCGTATACTGCCATGTTATCTTATTTCATCATCGTTTCGGCGCTGTATACCGGCGCGACCCAGTGTTGATACTTGTCGCTGCGGCCATGCACCACATCCATATACAGGTCGCGCAGCCGCCGTGTGATCGGACCAATCTCCCCGTCGCCAACATCCCGGTGCTCGATGCGGGTTACGGGTGAGATCTGCGCGCCGGTGCCACACATAAACATTTCTTCCGCCAGATAAACTTCGGTGCGGTCAATGGGGCGCTCCACCACTTCAACGCCCAGTTCGTGGCGCAGCAGATGAATGAGCGACCGGCGCACCACCCCTTCGAGGATGTTATCCGTTATGGGTGGGGTAATAACCACACCTTTGCGCACCATCATCATATTGGCCGTGCTGAACTCGGCGACATGGCCGTCATTGTTCAGCACCAATGCGTCGTCATAACCGGCCAGCACGGCATCACTTTTGATCATCATCGAATTGACATAGGCCCCGACGACCTTGCCGCGCGCGGGGATGGCATTATCGTCGACCCGCCGCCATGCCGAGATACAGACATGTGCGCCCTCGTCGACGCTGACAAAATGGGCATCGCCCAGCGGGTTGACGAAGATCGCCAGGTCCGGCTGAAGGTCGTGCAAGCGGACGGCCAGGGTTTGTTCGGCGATATAGGCCAGCGGGCGGATGTAACAATTGGTGCGGAAACCCTCTTTCTGAATGAGCGCGGTGAGGATATCGAGCAGGCTGGCGGGGGTGTAGTCCAGCTTCATACGCAGCAGCGCAGCCGACTGCAACAATCGCTCGAAGTGTTCGTAAGGGCGGAAGATATACGCCTCCTCATGTTCAGCATTCCAGTAGGCGCGCATACCACCGAAGACCCCGGTTCCGTAATGGAGCGACTGTGTTGTGATGGGGACGGTGGCTTCGCTGATGGGGACGATGCGACCCTGAAAATAGGCATACTGTGTTTGTGGCTCACTCATAATTGATTCCTGCGCCTGCTTTGTTGAACGGCTTGTTTCGTAGAATGTAGCGCAGCAGGCTGCACTGTGCCAGCGATTGGTCAGGCAAACAAAAACCGGAGCCCAGGCCCCGGTTTAAATGTTTTCTATAGAATTGGCTAGCCCAGATAATCGCGCAGGTTATGGGCCAGGCGTGGATGACGCAGCCGGCGCAGGGCTTCTTTTTCAAGCTGGCGAATACGTTCGCGGCTGAGGCCAAATTTGTTGGCGATTTCTTCCAGCGTGTGTGGTTCACCTCCCCCGAGGCCGAACCGCAGGCGCAAAATATGGCTCTGACGCGGTGTCAGTTCGCTCAGCACTTCTTCAATGGTTTCTTGTAATAAGTGCTGCGTCGCGGCTTCGACCGGGCTGGGCGAGTCCTGATCTTCGATGAAATCCCCAAATTCGCTGTCGCCATCATCCCCCACTGGCCGTTCGAGCGCGATAGCGTGCTGGCTGGCATCCATCATACTGCGGACGTTGTCCGGCGGCAGCTTCATTTCTTTGGCAATTTCTTCGGGTGTCGGGCGGCGGCCCAGGATTTGTTCGAGTGATTGGGCGGTGCGGTACATCTGGCGGATACGTTCGGTCATGTGCAGGGGAATGCGAATGGTGCGGGTTTTCTGGGCGAGTGCCCGCGTAATGGCCTGCCTGATCCACCATGTTGCGTACGTGCTAAACCGGTTGCCGCGCTTGTAATCATATTTATCGACCGCGCGCATCAACCCGACATTGCCTTCCTGAATCAGGTCCGGGAAGGGCAGGCCCTGGCCCATATACCGTTTGGCAATGCTGACGACCAGACGGGTGTTCGCGCGACCGAGATGTTCGCGGGCGGCCTGTCCATCGCTCACCAGACGCTGCATGTGGGCGGTTTCGGCTTCTGTGTAATTGGTTTGGGGGTCGGGGTATTGCAAGCGGATACGGGATTCTTTGCCAACTTCGATACGTTTGGCTAATTCGATCTCTTCCTGGGCGGTCAGGAGGGGTTCCTGTGCCATCTGCCGGAAGTAGAGGCCAACGGGATCGTCTGCGGATACGGCGTTGATGTCGCCGATGTCCGGATCCTGGGCGAGTTCTTCGGGTTCAAACTCGAGATCGTGAGAATCGGACAGCCCTAGCTGAGATTGCGGTTCACCCTCCTGGCGGATCTCGATGCCAAGCTCATCAAGTTCGTAAAGTACAGTCTCTAAAGTTGTTAAATCGTCACCATCCTCATCTAGTACTTCAAGAACATCCTCAAAGGTGAGATAGCCGCGCTGGTCGGCCCGCGATAAGAGTTCCTGTATCACGTTTTATCCTTTGCCTCCTGATGAAGCAACTGGAACCGCAGTTGCTATGGACCATTATGACATTGTAAAATGTTACATAACAGCTTTAGACGCTGAATCATTCTATCATGGATTGCCCCCGTTTGTGAATGAATTATGAATAAGCAGATACTTGAGAAAACGTTAATACTCGGCATAAGTGTTAAATTTTCGTAAGGTTAACGATAAAAAATTATAAAAAATGATAACGGCTAAACGCAAATCTCATTTACAGGTTTTATACACCAAGTTATGATAAGATTATTTACGTAACAGTGATTGAATAGCCTGAGGACAGGGCATGACGACCCGACGCTTTACCGACGAATTCCCAGATAACGATTACGACGAGTCAGCAGAGACGTATGCCCAACAGGAAGCGGTCGTGCCGCCACCGACGACGCCCCAGGCTCCACGTCCGCCTCGTGGCCCGGTACCGGGGAACAGCCGTAGCAGCGCCCACATGCCACGTACATTGACGCAGGTCATGAACGACGCGAATGAGCGTGTCGTGCGCGGTGATCTGGTCGACTATGTGCCGATGCCCACCGGTTTTGACCCATTGGATGGTTTTATTGGTGGTGGCCTGCGCAAAACCGAACTGGTCCTGCTGGGTGGGGCGCAGGGCATAGGCAAGACCATTGCCACCCTGCAAATTGCGCGCAATATCGCCATGCGACCCGAACAATATGCCTTTTATCTTTCTTACGAACACACTGAAACTCATTTGATGCACCGTTTGCTCTGTATGGAGAGCGTGAATCCGCCGGAGCTGGACCTGGGCCGGGGGATTAAACTGCGCGACCTGTACCAGATTATCGTGGCGCAGCGGGCAAAAGAATTCATGGGGCGCGATGGCGGTGCGGGGTCGCTGCAACAGATCCTGCGCGAAAACCCGAAGACAGCCCCGGCGCTGAGCCGCATGGCCCGCTATGCGGACCGCCTGATTCTGGTGAAGGCCAGCCCGGCAGTGACCACGCTCCGTTCCATCAAGGAGATGACCGCCCGGTTATGTGATGCCACCGGCGGCAATGTCACGGTGTTTGTCGACTACCTGCAAAAAGTGGCGGTTCACCCGGAACGCCCGCGTGATGAAAACGACAAAGTAACCATGATCGTGGAAGGGCTGAAGGATATTGCCCTGTCACTGGATGTGCCGGTGTGGTCGATTGTGGCGGCGGATCGTGACGGCCTGAAGAGCAAGCGCATTCACCTGTTCCACCTGCGGGGCAGCAGCGCGCTCGACTATGAGTCCGACATCGCGGTGATCATGAACAACAAATACCAGATTCTGTCCAAAGACCATGTGACGTTTAACCCCTACACCGCGCGCCAGTATCGTGACTGGGTGGTGTTTACGGTCGAGAAGAACCGCGCTGGACGGTCTATGCAGGATATGGAATTCCAGCTTCACGGCCAGCACTTCGCTTTTGATCCGAAGGGTCAGAAGGTCCAGCAGCAGTTGATTGATGATAAGGTCATCGAAACGTAGATTGCTGCCGGGTACGCATTGTTTAGTCTGAACCGCCTCATCAACCGGGGCGGTTTTTATTTGGTGGATTGCAGCACTGCTTTTTTGATACAATGAGACAAACCGAAGCGAGGGCGGCTATGCCAACCATCTTTATCTCCTACAGTCGAGCCGACGCGGGATTTGTGCGGCGTCTGGTGGAACACCTGAAGTCGGGTGCGGTCGATTACTGGCTGGATATTGACCAGATTCAGGCGGGAGAGGACTGGAGTGATGTGGTGTGGACGGCCTTGCAATCGTGCGACCTGATGCTGCTGGTGCTTTCACCATCATCCATGTCTTCCAAAGAAGTGGCGAATGAATGGAAGTACTACCTCAATGCAGGCAAGCCGATTATACCGGTACTGGTGAATGCGACGACCAACATTCACTACCAACTGGTCTCGCTGCATTATATTGATTTTGAACGGACGCCATTTGATCAGGCGACTTATCTGCTGGACCTGGAGATTGCGCGGGTTACAGGTAGTCTGGATCAACCTGAAAGTGGTGTGACCGTACCAACCACTCCTGATTCTCAGATGAATGCCGAACCTCTGCCGGGAACAGGCGTGTTGGATCCATCAAAGGTAAGCTGGGACAAAACAACGGCCCGCATTAACTTTGACCTCGCCAAGCAGATCGAAGACCGCCTGCACCACTTTGATGAGCAGATGCTGCTGGAATTTATCTCGCTGGAAGACCAGACGCGACGTCTCGAAACACGGATTCGCGTTGGGCGAGAGTATGTCGTGGGGCGCGTGGGGTCGGGTGTTACACCGGATGTGGACCTGACTCCGCTGGGTGCAGCCCATCAGGGCATCTCGCGCAAACATGCGGCCCTGCGGCTGGATGGCGACACACTGTTCATTAAAGATCTGCAAAGCACCAACTTCACCTATGTCGAGGGTAAGCGGCTGCGTGGCGATGAGCAGCTGGCGCTGAAAAGCGGCGACCGTATCCAGATGGGCAATCTGCTGCTGATGGTGAACTTCCGTTCAGGTTCGTAAATCCACGATAAAACAAACAGGGCGCAGCACGCTGCGCCCCTACAAAGGTTGAACATGCGAAAGACTAGTCCCCGGCGGCGCGGTCTTCGTGCAGGCGGAAGTGATTGAGCTTCGACAGTTCGCGGACCTGCTGTTCGGCGCGATAGCTGCTGCGCACCAACGGGCCGCTTTCCACCCACTTGAAGCCCATCTTCTTGCCTTCGGACTCGATCAGGTCAAATTCTTCAGGCAGATAGAAACGCTCGACCGACAGATGTTTCTTGCTCGGTTGCAGGTATTGGCCGACAGTCAGAATGTCGACGCCACAGTTGACCAGGTCCTGCATGACGGCCAGCACTTCGTCGATGGTTTCGCCCAGGCCGACCATGATGCCGCTTTTGGTCAGGACCAGCGGGTCCATCTTCTTGGCGTTGGTCAGGGTGGTCATGGCCCATTCGTAGCGATCCTGCGGCTGCACTTTCTTGAACAGGCGCGGTACCGTCTCGACGTTGTGGTTGAGGATTTCCGGCTGGGCATCCATCACCGTCTTGAGCGCGACTTCGTTGCCTTTAAAGTCCGGGATCAGCACCTCGATGCTGCAACCGGGCTGCAACTCGCGCACACGGCGGATGACCATCGCAAAGATCGGCGCGCCACCATCGGCCCGTTCGTCGCGGTTGACGCTGGTGATAACCACATGCTTGAGGCCAAGCGCCCGCACGGCCTGTGCCACGCGGTTTGGTTCGGCCCAATCCAGCGGGCTGGGACGCCCGGTTTTGATGTCGCAGAAGCCGCAGGAGCGCGTACAGGTGTCGCCCATCATCAGGAACGTGGCGGTGCCATGCCCCCAGCATTCGCCCATGTTCGGGCACTGGGCTTCTTCGCAGACGGTGTTGAGGGTTTTGGTGCGCATGATGTCGCGCACACGTTCAAATTCTTCGCCACCCGGCGCACGGACCCGAATCCAGGGGGGACGGCGGCGCGGATGCCTGGGGTCGGGCTGCCAGCCACCGGCAGACTCCCCGGCAATCGGAATCGCGTTGGGGTCAAGTAGATCGGTCACGATAAACTCCATTCCTACAGGGTTTTCATTATACCCTGTGCAGCGGGGCTTGGTCTAGCGATGTGGTATCAATCCATCGACAGGTGCGGGTTGCAGGTGCAGACGATGGATCAACAGGTGCCAGAGTGCTGCAATCATGGCTTCGCGGCAGATGCAGAACACGACCACCCGCAGCACCGGCAGGCCGAAAGCATTCAGGTGCGAATCCAGCATGATGATCTGCGGCAGAGCTTCGAAGCCGATCCACCAGCTTAGCAGATAACTGGTTAACTGAAGCATCAGAAATATCACCCCTGCCAGCAGGCGGGCATCCGGCATTTGTGGCAGCCACTGTGGCACATTCAGGCCAACCAAAGTCCCCATGATGATCGACTGGATATGGTCCACCTGAAAGGCGAAGGTCAGCGTCATGATGTGAATAATGATTGACAGCATTTCGTTGATGTAGGGTTCATGGCCCGCGCTGAGGCCGAGCAGCAGTGGAATAAAGAGGATAGTGGTCAGCATCAGCAGCAGGTGGGTGATGCGGGCACGCTGGCGGTTAATGCGGGTGAAGGACTGGCTGCGGTAGAGCAGGCCAGTGCAGATCGCCCAGTTAATCGTGAGTGCGGTGGACGGGGCCAGCAGGAGCAGATCGTACTGGCCGCTTTCGCGCAGGCGCTTGAACAGGGCGCAGATCGTGGTGGCCCAGATGAGGCCGTAGACCGTGCCGGTAAATAGCAGAAAACCGATGACTGCCGCGACAGACGGGTTGAGCAGCAGCGGCATGATGTGATAGGGATCATGCCAGATGCCGAGCGCCACCAACCCCACCAGCAGAGACATGCCCACTGGCCCGATGAGCGTCACCAAACCCTGAAAGCCGGGTGATGGTTGGCTGCCAATCCACCGGAAAAGCGGGTGGTGAACAGGTGGGGTCAGAAGAGCACGCCAGAGTTTCCAAGTCAGGATCATATTCTGGCATCTCGTGTAGAACAAATATACTATTATGATACCCGAATATTCAGATTTGGGAAGCTGTTGCCAGTAACATCTGCGCGTCGTCTGCATCTGTGTTGAAGTGATGCAGCAGCGTCCGCCAGACAATGAACACCATGACTTCATGCACCGCATACAGAATCAGCACACGCATGACAGGAAGGATGCTGTGTATGAATGCGCTGTCGAGTTGGAGCGCTTGCAGCAGAGGGGGCAGCAGCACAAAGCCAAGAATCAGGGTCACCAGATAGGTCAGCAGTTGTAACAACAGAAAACCCGCCGTCGACCATACCTGGGCCGTGACACGATTTTGAATGTGGGATGCGGCTAACATGCCGGTCAGGTGAGCCAACGTGAGTGATTGAATATGGTCGAGATAAAAGGCGACGGCCAGCATGACGCCGTAATTTAGCAGCAGGAACAGACCGAATGTGACCGGGCTGTTGGGGGTCAGCAGCATGACCAGTGGCAGCAGCAGGGCGATGAACAGGGCGGTGCCGACAGCAGCGGCACACAACTGGAGGGCCAGGCGCAAACGCTGAAACAGGGTGTCGTGGTGCAGGCAGGCAGTCGACAGGGTCCACCCGGCCCCGAATGCGCCGGTCGGTATCATGGAGAGCAGATCATACGTCCGAAGTTCATGCTCGCGGGCGAGTGTGCTGCTGATGCGAGTCGCCCAGACCATGCTGTAGATGCTGTTGGCGGCGGCGGCAGCGAAAAGCAGCAGCATCGGTGCATGTTCAATAATGATGGGCCATGCCAGGGTGAACACGGTGCAGGCGGCCAGGTAGGCGGTGGTGACGCGCAAGGCACGCATGAAGGGCCTTCTGGCCGTTCGGGTACTGAGCATGCGGGTGAACAGCGGATGCTGCTGAGGTGGGTTGCATAGTGCGTGCCAGAGTCGCCATGTCAGCATGATGTTCAATCCCTGCTCCACAATGATCTATCGTTTATACACGCCAGCCCGTGATCAGGCTGAGTTTCCGCTCGATGTGCAGGCGCTGCGCCAGATGGTGCCACAGCAGCCACAGGATGCCTTCGCGCAGACCAAACAGCATAGTCAGCACCAGCGCCGGGCGGCTGATGTCTGCCAACCATCCCTCGAAGCCTGCGACGGTGTAAATGGCAGGCAGGATCGTGTGCAGCAGCAGCACAACCAGCAGATAGATCGGCAATTGTACCAGCAAATAGACCATTATAGTTAATAGGTTTACTTCTAATACAATTGAGGTGTAAGTCGGAATTAACATTCCCAGCAAACCGCCCAGGGCCATCGACTGAATATCTTCCAGATAGAACCAGACGACGGTCAGCAGCAAGTACAGGCTCATTACCAGGGTGTTGAGGCCGGGCTGCCCGACGACATTGGCCTGAATGCTCAGGAAGATGACCAGCGGCAGCACCAGAAACATGCGCCCCGGCCACAGGGATTGCGATTGGAGCAAGGGGGTTCCGATATGACGGTGCAGGACGGCAGTACAGGTCAGCCAGTTAATATTGAGCGCGCCGGGGGGCGTCAGACAAAGGAGGTCATAGCTGCCCAGACGGCGCAGGGTTGCAACGGCTTGCCCAGATCGCATCGCCCAGCGCAGGCCATAGATCGGCCCGGTGAAGACGAAGTTGGCAACCAGCAAGGGGATCGTTAAAAAGATGATAAGTGACAGCGCCGATGAGAACTCGCGCGAGATCAGGGCGGCAACCGTCAACAGCAGCACGATGAAGAATACGGCAGTGCTGGAAATGGATCGACCTGATGATGGGACAGAATCGGCGGCAACATAGCGGAACAATGGGTGAACGCGCGGCGGGCGTTTGATTGCGTTCCAGATGCGCCGGGAGATCATCAGGTTATCATGCGGGTGGCAAACCCCAGGCAATGACATCCGCAATGCCCACTGTCGGGAATATGCCATTACTCAATTCGGTGAAGATGCCGGTTTCGATGTCGAGCGCCAGCAGCAGATAGCCTTTGTCATCGGCAGGGACATTGCCCCCAAAGGCGAGATGGGTGCTGTCTGGCGACCATTGCAGGCGCGGCGGGTCGGGCGTGTGCTCGGTGGTGGAGTAGCCACAATAGGCACTCAGCAGCCCGGTGGAGGTATCGAGCACATGAATCAACGCGTTGCCGGTGCTGGTTTCGTATTCCGGCCCGGTGAGTTCGATCACCCAGAAAGCGATCTTGGTGCTGTCCGGCGACCAGCTTAGTTCGCCGCGAATGCCGCCGTTGATGCGGACGGCGCCATAAACACTGTTGAGGTCGGTGAATTGCAGGGTTTCGTTGGTGTCGGTTTTGACGATGAACAACTCCGCCCCGGCAATGTTGGCGTTGTCGTCGAAGACCAGCGGTTCGACAAAGGCAAACCGGGTGCCATCGGGCGACCAGCCAGTGGCGTTGAAATACGGAACATCATCGCTGATGGGGATGGTATGGCTGGCAATGCCCTGCAAGTCGCGCGTGTCCAGGTTAATCAGCGACCGGGCGAAGTCGTCGCCGTTCTGTTCGATCAGCAAACCCCAGGGCCCGCCGGGTTGTATCGAGATAATGCCCTCGACATCCAGATAGGTGCGGTCTGCGCTGGTTTCGGTTTGCCAGTAAGCCTGATGGCCCGGTGTCCACACCAGCAGACGATTATCCGGCCACCATTCAATGTCGGTCGCATAATCGTTGAGCAGCGTTCGTTCGGTGCCGTCGAGCCGCATTTTGCCATAGGCACCCGAGTTCGGGTCGACATAGGTCACCCAGCGGGCATCCGGCGACAGGCGGCAGTTGCGATTGCAGGGACGGGTTTCCGGTAACGGATAGCGGGCATCGCGGTTGATGTTGTACAACCAGATGCCGGACTTATCGAATGCGGTCAAAATCAGGCCGCCGGGTTCAAATTCGGGCGTGCGGGTTTGCAGGGGCACACCGGGGCAGACCTCGGCGAAGCTGGGGTCTGGGGCGGCAAAGCCCACTAACAACAGAGCCAGTAATGGAAGCAGCAAACGATAGGGCATCCCATGTCTCATCAATCAATACGCCAGATGTGTATCCGGTCTGGTTGATCATCCTTCCCGCCATCCGCCACCAACAGATGCTGGTTGTAGACCATACAATCCATCGGTCGCAGCAGCTGCACACCGGGCAGCCCGGCAAACACCGTTTCGGGCGGCAGATCAACCTCGCCATCCGCTGCATTGTAAAGGTGCGCGGCGTAGATTTCCAAGGTGTCATAATCATAAAGCTGATTTTGGGCATCGCGTTTCGGCTGTTCGAGCGCATAGGCGATACGCAGACGCCGGCACACGATGTACGTATCCGGGGCTTGCAGCAGTGCCTCCGCCATGACCTGACTTTCGGCGATGCCAATCAGAAAGGGTGGCGCAATGTCGAGCTGAAGCTGCTGGACTAGTTTGATGCGCGTTGGAACTTCGAGCGCGCGTACAACGTCTGTAATACGTTCCGGGTCGCGCAGGCCGCGATGGCGTGGACCGCGAAAATTGAGCCACCGGGCAGCCCGAACAGGTGTGGGACGAACCAGTGGTTGTGGCAGGGCAAGCGGCACAAAATCGTCGCCGCCGGTCGAGTCGATGATGCCATCTGCAAGCGTGATCGCATGCTGGCTCAGGGTGTCATCATCGCCGAAAATTTCTTCGACATAGATGACCATCGCCGGGTCGATGCCGAGGAATCGACAGTCGCCGGTGTGAGGTAATGGGATGGAATCGGTGTAGTCAAGCATAGATGTAAAAAATTGATGAATTTATACACTTATTTCATGTTATTACAGTGCATCGTGTTATAATCAGAATACGGAACTTTGTTCCGCACAAGGTTGGTCGGGAGACGACATGAGTAATCGGGAGTCACGTTCCACCACAGACGACCATCGGGCCGAGGGCTCTCCGGAAGGTAAAGATTACCCGGAAATGCGCAGCGTGTCCAAAACAGGAGTCATGCCAGCGGTTCGTATCAGCGACCACCACGGCGCTCCGGTGTCGGAAACCGGCATGCTGCCGCCGATTCTGGCGGAAGGACGTGAGGATACCGAGGCTCAGGACGCACGGCGAACCACCGCGGAATACAGAACCAATCCGGCGGATCAACACATGTATGAACACACCAGGACGCCCTCCATTTTCATCATCGAAGATAGCACCGAACTGGCCGAAATCATAGAGGCGACGTTGCAGCGGCTGGATATGGCGACGGCGCATGCCACACATGGCAATACCGCCTTCAAACGGTACGATGAGATCGAACCGGATGTGGTGCTGCTCGACATCGGTTTGCCAGATATGACTGGCTGGAAATTGCTCGAAAGCATCAAGGAGCGCCAGGGTGCCTCCAACATGCCCAAAGTGATTATTATCACCGCCTATGGTGACCCGGCGAACCGGCTGATCGGCAAGCTGCAAAATGTGCATGATTACCTGATCAAGCCATTTACGTCCGACGAAGTAGAACGCGTGGTGCTGGGCGCACTGAGCAGCGCCGGGCAATGATGCGATTGCGGGTATGGGGGGCAGTGTCGCTGGCGGCGCTGCTCTTTTTAATTCCGCTGGTGACATTTGCTTTTTCTCCCCCTTTGCAACAGGATAATTCTATCGCCCGGATTACCGAGCAGCAGCGGCGCGGGCATTACCAGCAGGCGTTGTACAGCCTGGACGTACTGGCAGCTCAACAGGGCTGGTCCCCCGATAGGCTGCGTCTGGCCGGTGAACTGTGGCGCGAAAGCGGCGATCTGACGCGGGCGGTGCCGTACTGGGAAGCCGCCAGCACCGATTTGCCGGATGACTTGTTGCTGACGCGGATACTGGCGGACGCGTATCTTGCGCTTGAACGCTGGCCGGATGCGGTCGATCAACTCGCGCAACTGGTCGCAGCCGACCCGCAGGACGCATGGGCACAGTATCATCTGGGTGTGCTGCGAGCTGCCTTTGATGCACCTGCCGCACGGGAACACTTGCAGGTGGCCGCGAATGCACCGGCGTATCGAGCGCTGGCCAATGGGCTGCTGCGGGTGTTGGGCAATCAATCGGAGGAACTGCTGCGGGTGATGCAGGTGGGATTGATGCTGGCGGATGCGGAACAATGGTCGTTTGCGGAACTGGTGTTTCAGCACGCGGCAGACATCAGCCCGGCTTACCCGGACGCGCTGGCCTATGTGGGGCTGGCACGGGCTAAACAGGGTAAGGACGGCAGCACGCAGATAGCCCAGGCGGTGCAGCTGGGGCCGGATCGTGCGGTGGTCCGCTATGTCGAAGGACTGCATCTGCGCGACGCCAACGACCTCACCGGCAGCCTGGCAGCGCTGGCACAGGCGGCAGCCCTGGACCCCCAGAACCCGGCTTATTACGCCGAACTCGGCACCGCCTACCAGTTGCTGGGTGACCTGGATAACGCGGAGCGCTGGCTGCGGGTGGCGGTGACCGCCTCGCACGAAGACCCGCGCTTTCAGCAGTTGCTGGCGATTTTCTATGCGGAAACGGCAGTAGAAGGGGTAACGGACGTGGAAGCCATCGCCACGATTTTGCCCGATGACGCTGAGGTGCAGGCCGGTTTGGGCTGGTCGTTCTACCGGTCTGGCGACACAGAAGCAGCGCTTGAACAATTGGACCGTGTGTTGACGCAACAGCCGGACCACGCTCGCAGCCTGTTTTATAAGGCGCAGATTCTGCTGGAAACCGGCCAACTGACCGAGTCACGCACACTGCTCGAACAGGTCAGTAGCCTGGAATCGCCCTTTCAGGCACAGGCTCAGCGGCTGCTGGAGGGGCTGGGATGATTCGCTTCCGGTTGTTGCAAACGCCCTATGCGGGCGACATGATGCGGCACCCGCTGTTCCGGCTGGATGCGCGTCAGGTACGGTGGCTGCGATCCCCGGAGCGATTTCGCGGTCAGACATGGCGCGTGATTGCGGGGATGCATCTACTGTTATTGACCGTGTGGCTGGCCATCCTGGCGGTGCACAGCGCCAATAAGAGCGGGTATTCGTCGTCGCAAATGGCTTATGTTGATGGCCCGACGGTCATCTCCTTTCTGGCAACGGCGATTATTCCCCTCAGCGCCGTTCTGGATTTTATCTGCTTGCAGGCATCCTTAAAGACGATTAGCGGTGAGGTCATTGCCGGACGGTGGGATCTGCTGCGGCTGACAGCCCTGAGCGAGGGCGGCATTGTGCGTGCCAAACATGCCGGGGTGCGGCTGCGCGTCTGGCGATCGACGATGATGATCGTCGGGTTGCGGACAGCAGCAGTAACGATCAGCCTTTTTGCGCTGCTGATATGGCCGTATGTCGTGACGGGCGAAAATGTCAACATCGGCCAGCTGGCAGAGGCTTTCATGGAAGCGCCCCTCAGCAGTATTGCCCTGGTGATAACGGCTGCTGTCACAGTGCTGGTCTATATTGTCGAACCCGTATGGCGGGTGCAGGCGTTTAGCGCGTTGGGGATGACGCTGTCCGCCTATATCGGGACGATCCCGCTGGCGATGCTGGCGTCGGTCGGGGCGATCTTTGCGCTGTGGCTGGTCCAGATCATCGTGGCAGCTGTGCTGTTTTTCAGCCTGGGGTTCGGGTTGGGCGCGCTATTGGCCCCGCTGATATTCTACGAGTCGTCTCCATTCCCGCTGATGCTGTATATTTTGCTCAGCTGCATCATCACGGCGGTGACCATCTGGGGGTTTTATGCCTTGCTGCAAGCCTGGGGGCTGCGCCGGGTGCTGTATCGCATCAACAAGGTGAACTGACCGTTTTCGCGATTTCCCGCTCGTGTTAGAATCCCTTTCAACATTTCGGTGAACCATCTACGGGGGTATCAGTTTGCGCAACCTCCTGATTCTTGCGGTACTTGCGGCTATCCTGATCGTCGTGAACGCGCTGTCCGGTATCGCTGCGGAGTGGCATTATGTGGTGCCAGCAACGGCGGGTGCGGTGTTGTATGCCGAGACCTTTGACGCGGCGCCTGCCGACTGGGAATTGTACGAGGGTCGTCTGGCGGCTCAGGCCGAAGATGGTGCCCTCCATATTATGGTGGATGTCCCTCAGCGTTCACCATATTCGACCGCCAATCCACACTTTGCCGATTTTGACCTGCGCGTGCAGGCAAAGGCGGTTTCTGGTCCGCTGAATAATGGCTTTGGCGTGATCTTCCGCGAGCAGGACCCGGAAAATTATTACCTGTTTCTGATCAGCAGCGATGGCTGGTATCAGGTCAAACGCTCGGTGGATGGCGATCAGGTCGAAGTCAGTACCTGGATTGAGTCGCCATTGGTCAACCAGGGGCTGGACGCCGAAAACAGCCTGCGGGTGGTTGCCCAGGGCGATACGTTCCGGTTCTACATCAATGATGAACCGGTTGAACTGTGTATTCCGGATGATCCATCAGGCATTAGCACTTACGTCAACGGTTGTATCGGCGGGCAGATGTACGGCGAACTGGTCGATAGTGCCATCCCAAGTGGACAGATCGGCGTTGTTGCATTGGCGTTGGATGAACCCGGCGTGGAAGTGGCATTTGATAATGTGCTGGTTTTCGGACCGGCGGCGACAGAGACAGATGATGGTTAGTGAGATATGAAGGTACATTTAAGGACGCTGGGCTGCCGCCTGAACCAGAGCGAAATTGACACGATGGCGCGCCAGTTGCAGCAGCAGGGCCATGAAGTGGTCGATGACCCGGCGCAGGCGGACCAGTTTATTGTGAATACCTGCGCTGTGACCAATGAGGCCACCGCCAGCAGCCGGAAATTGATCCGTGAACTGGGGCGTGCCAACGAAACTGCCGAAATCACGGTGACCGGGTGCTATGCCCAGATATCGCCACAGGCTATCCGCGTGCTGCCCAATGTCGGGCGGGTGGTGGACAATCTGGAAAAAGACCGGCTGGTGGAACATGTAACCGGTGTGCCGCTGGAATCCTTTGATCAGGAACCCTTCAGCCGTGACGACTCCTTGCCCGGCGCGATGGGGCGTACCCGTGCCTTCGTCAAGGTGCAGGATGGCTGCGATAATGCCTGTACGTTCTGCATCACCACGGTTGCACGCGGGGCCGGGCGCAGCCGATCAATGGCTGAGGTGGTCGAGGAAATTCGCTATTTATATGACGTGGGTTATCACGAAGTGGTGCTGACCGGCGTGCATCTGGGCAGTTACGGCCATGATCTGAACGACCCGGACGGCTTGGTCAAGCTGGTGCATGCCATCCTGGCGGAAACGGACATCCCCCGGCTGCGGCTGTCGTCGCTGGAACCCTGGGACCTGTCGCCGTCGTTTTTTGACCTGTGGCAGAACCCGCGCGTGTGCCGTCATTTACATTTGCCGTTGCAAAGCGGCTGTGATGCCACGCTGAAACGCATGCTGCGGCGCACCAATCAGGTTCAGTTTCGGGCGCTGGTGCAGGCCGCTCGTGAGCGTGTGCCGGGCATCAGCATCACAACCGATATGATCGTGGGCTTCCCCGGTGAAACCGACGAGGAATTTGCGATCAGCGAAGCGTTTGTGCGCGAGATGGCCTTTGCCGGTTTACATGTCTTTCGGTATAGCAAACGGCCCGGCACAGCGGCGACGCGGATGCGCGGGCATGTGAGCGAAGCCACCAAGAAGGTACGCAGTAATCATCTGCGCGCGCTTTCTGAGCAACTCGAAGGCGATTATGCGGGGCGGTTCACCGGCGAAACGCTCGATGTGCTGTGGGAGCAGGTCACCGGGGCGACAGAAGACGGATTTGTGAATGTCGGTTATACTGACAATTACATTAAGGTACGTGCGGTTCATCCACGTGCCCTCTCCAATACGATTACACCGGCGCGGCTGGAAGACTATGCCCGTCAGATGGCCAATGCTGTGCCGATCATTGCTTGAAGCAGGATAAATCCAATGGAAGATCCAAGACCAAAGATGCAGGAAGCCCTCAAAGAGGCGATGAAAAACCGGGATGCTCAGCGCCGTAATGTGATCCGCCTGACGCAGAGCGCGATCAAGCAGGTGGAGATCGACACGCGCAAGGAACTGAGCACCGAAGACGTGGTGGCGATTTTGCAGAAAGAAGCCAAGTCGCGCCGCGAAAGCATTGATGAAATGACCGCTGCCGGACGTACTGAAACAGCCGCCGAGGCGGAGGCCGAACTGCGGATTCTGGAAGAATTTTTGCCGCAGCAGCTTTCACGGGCCGAAGTGGAGGCACTGGTGCAGCAGGCCATCGCCGAAACCGGTGCATCATCACCAGCCGATATGGGCAAGGTGATGGGCAAGCTGATGCCGCAGGTGAAGGGACGCGCCGATGGCGGGATGGTCAGTCAGGTTGTTCGTGAGTCGTTGAGCCAATAAATATGACCGAATGGGCAGCGGATCTGCTGGAGCGCTATCTGCGCATTTCGCACGATCAGGCCAGGAACGCGCTGCATGTGATCGGGGTGATCGGCGCGGCGTTGATGTTTGTCCTGCTGGCGACCGTGATTGTTGCCAACGAAACACTGCTGACGGGCGGGCAGGACATTAGCAGCTTGCGTATCGGCATGGTGCCCACCCGCAATATCCTCGCGCCGCGCAGTGTCACGTACGAAAGCGATGTGCTGACGCAGAATTTGCGCGACGAAGTGGCGGCCAATGTCGCCCTGGTGTATGACCCGCCGGACCCCAACGTCAGCCGTACACAGAGTCAGCTTGTCCGCCAGATTCTGGACTTTATCACTAACGTGCGGCGCGACCCGTTTGCGACCACCGAGCAGAAAATTCAGGACATCAACAACATTACGGCGCTGACCCTGACGGATGACCAGATCAGCCGGATTTTGTCGATGAGCGCCGAAGCGTGGCAGTCCATTGATGATGAAATCATTGGTGTGCTGGAACGCGTCATGCGGGAGTCGATCCGCGAGGCCGACCTGAATATTGTGCGGAACCAGCTGCCGACGCAGGTGGGCATTCGCTTCAACACGCAGGAATCCGGTGTCATCACGGCCATCGTTGAAGACCTTATACGCCCGAATACGTTCCCGAACATGGCGGCGACCGAAGAAGCACGCCGGCGCGCGGTAGAGGCAGTGGAACCCGTGCCGCGCTCCTTCGCCCCGAATGAAGTTGTCGTCCGTGAAAACGAACCCATCGACGCAGCCGACTTGGAAGCGCTAGACCAGCTTGGATTGCTGACGAGCGAAGACCGGCGTTTGCAGGATATGGGCCGGGCGCTGCTGGCCAGCATTCTGGTGATCGTCATTACCGGGTTATACGTCGCCCGGTTCGAGCGTCACCTGTTTGAATCTTCCCGTTTCCTGATGCTGCTGGCCGTCATTTTCCTGATTGTGCTGGCGGGTGCACGCGTCGTCAGCAATACCGGCCAGATTTACCTGTACCCGACGGCGACGCTGGCCCTGTTGTTTGTGTCAATCTCCAGCGTGCGGATGGCCATTATCGGTACGCTCGATCTGGCGCTGCTGGTCGGGCTGATGATGGGCAATTCGCTGGAAATGGCGACGCTGGTTGGTGCCGGCGGCATGATCGGCATTCTGACGCTGCGCAGTACGGAACGGTTGAACAACTACTTTGTCACCGGTCTGATCATCAGCCTGGTGAACACGGTCGTGGTGACGATCTTTAACCTGGCGGTGCCGTCCGGCTCCATCTTTACCGGGGTTGGGCTGCCCCTGCTGGTGCCGTTCAGCCTGATCAACGGCATTTTTACAGCGGCGGCGACCGTGGCAGGTATTTATCTGCTCACGCTGCTGTTCAATCTGCCGACGAGCCTGAAGCTGGCGGAACTGAGCCAGCCGAATCATCCCCTGCTGCAACGGCTGTTGCGCGAAGCCCCCGGCACGTACCAGCACTCGTTGCAGGTGGGGAACCTGAGTGAACAGGCCGCGCTGGCGATCAATGCCAATTCCGAACTGGTGCGGGTGGCGGCACTGTATCACGACATTGGCAAGATGCAGAACGCTGTGTTCTTCAGCGAAAATCAGCAGTTTGGCGGTGGCAACCCGCATGATTCGCTGGATGACCCGTATCGCAGCGCGGACATCATCATCAGCCACGTGACGCTGGGGGTGGAAATGGCGCGGCAGTATCGCCTGCCCAACCGCCTGCGCGACTTCATCCGCGAACATCATGGCACGACCGAGGTATTTGTCTTCTATCGCAAGGCGGTCAGCGCGGCAGGTGGTGACGAATCCGCCGTTGATATTGAGGAGTTCCGGTATCCGGGGCCGCGGCCACAAACCCGCGAAACGGCGCTGATGATGCTGGCGGATAGCTGCGAATCTGCGATTCGGTCTATCGGCCCGACGAGCAAGCAACAGGTGGCCGAGATCGTCCATGACATTATTGATGGCAAAATGCGCAGCGGCCAGCTGGATGAATCCGGCCTGACCCTGAATGACATCAAGGCGATTCAGCGTATCTTCGGTGAGATGCTTCAGGCGGTTTTCCATCCACGGATTGATTACAAGAAGGTGACCTCGTCGAGCGCCACTACCCAGACCCAGGAGCGCCAGACGCAGCAGCCATCGCGTGCACGGTTGACTCAGACCATCACGTCACCCAAAGTCGAACCCGTTACGGCGACATCTGAAAAGCCAGCACGCCGGACCGATACTGTCCAGACGAATCGGGCAGAAGCGGAGAAACGCTCTGCTGACGAACAGGACCTTGATTTGCTGGATGACGACGATTCACCGCTGCTGGATGTCCCCGCGCTGCCACGTTCCGGCGAGAATCGTCCGCCCCGGTCACGGCAGAATGGCAGTGAAAGCCCCAAACCGGAAGGGGAACCGGCACCCGATAACAAACAAAAGGACGGATGAATGCGTTCGTCAATTGAGGTGATAAACGAGTCTGGCTACGCTGTTGATGCGACTCGTTTGCAGGAAGCGGCACAGGTTGTACTGGATCAGGAAGCGGCCTCTGATGCTGGTCTGACCATCGTCATTACCGACGATGCGGCGGTGGCGGCTTTGAACCGGCAGTACCGGGGTGTTGACGCGCCGACGGATGTATTGTCATTCCCCGCCGATGAGCCGATGGTTGATGAGCCTGACGGGCCGCCGTATCTGGGCGACCTGATCATTGCGTATCCGTATGCTCAGGCACAGGCCGCGCGGGAAGCACACGATCTGGCGGACAGTCTGGCACTGCTGGTGGCACATGGCACGCTGCACCTGCTGGGTTATGATCATGATACCGCAGCCCGGCGGGCCGAAATGTGGGCGGCGCAGGATACGGCGCTGACAACGCTGCGAATCCCGCTGGAGATCGTGCCAGCGCTTGAGAGTTATGATCATGAGAACGAATAAAGTGTTGGAAGACCTGACCAGCACGATGAAGATTGACCCGGATGAATACAGCCCGATCACCAGTCGAGACCGCGCCAGCAGTCTGGGGTATGCGCTGGCGGGGTGGTTGTATATGCTGCGCCGCCAGAAGAACACGCGCATTCAGGCCGTTGCCAGTATCCTGATTATGGTTGTGGCCGTGTGGCTGGAAATTGGTTTGACCGAACTGGCGGTGCTGATATTGACGATTACAATGGTGTGGATGGCGGAGTTCATGAACGCAGCCGTCGAAGCAGCCATTAACATCGCGGCACCCGGCCTGCATCCGATGGCAAAAGTCGGGAAAGATGTCGCCTCGGCGGCTGTGCTGCTGGGGGTGGTCGCATCTGTGATTGTTGGCTTGCTGATCCTTGGCCCGCCGTTGCTGGCTAAACTGGCCTTACTATAAGCAGGAGACGACGTGGGTTCCGAATTTCCTTCACCAGAATCCGAGACGCCGGAAGAAAGACCACCACGCCGGGGCGGGCGCGCGCGAACGGCAGCGTCGCCGCCGTGAACGGCATCAGCAGCAGCAAAACCAGACGGTACCACCCGGTTCGCGCCATCTGTCGACGCCGGGCCGCTTGAAGATTACGCTGCCAACCATCCGCATTCCACGCATTCAGCTCATTGCCGGGGCTGTGGTCGGCGTTATTCTGGTGATCGCGGTGATTCTGTTCCTGCGCGGGTTGAAGCCGCCGGAAGTGGCGAACCTGCCGCACGCCATCTGGATCGGCACCGAATGGACGTATGCGGTCCATGAACCGGAGGACGTGGCAGACCTCGTGGCGCAGTGGCAGGAAAATGACATTGGCACGGTGTATGCCTGGGTGAGCTGGTTGCAAGAGGACGGCACCTGGCGCGGCGCCGAAAACTTTACGGCTGTGCGGGCTTTTGTCCAGCAGGTCAAGGAATTGTATCCGCAGCTTGATCTGCATGGTTGGGTGAGCTTCCCCGTGAACCTGGGCGAAGATGGCTACCGGCTTGACGATGAGGAATTGCAGCAGAATATTGCTGATTTCAGCGGCAGCGTGGTGACGGAACTGGGCTTTGATGGGGTATTCCTCAACATCGAACCCGTGTGGGATGGCGACGAAAACTTCCTTGATCTGCTGCGTAAGGTGCGCGCCAGTGTGGGCGATACGGTGCCTGTTTCGGTGGCTGTTCCACCGGACTGGAGCCCGGAAGATGCCGATATTCCGGTGCCGCCGCTGATTGTGCCGGGCACGATCTGGCAGACGGAATATAAACAGAGTGTGGCGCTGCTGACGGATCAGATGGCGGTGATGGCCTATAACAGCGGGTTGAGCGAGCCGGACGATTATGAAATCTGGATGGCATATCAGGTCGAAACATTTGCCGAGGCTATCGGTGAACTGGGTGAGGGCACGCAGTTGCTAATCGGGATTCCGACCTATGACGCGGAACCGCCCGGCCATGACCCTGCTGTCGAGAATGTGGAAACGGCCCTTGCCGGGTACGCTGCCGGGTTGCAACAAGCTGGTGAAGCGGCTCAGTTTGTGCGCGGTCTGGCTATTTATGCAGGCTGGACCACCGATGATCTGGAATGGGCGCAGTTTGGTCAGTGGGTTAATCGTCCCTGAGTCAGCACTTATCCATACATCATTATTCTTCGACAATCTTCTAACATTCACGCTTTAGTATAAAGCTAACTCTGTAGTCAGACGGCGTTGCATCAAATGCATACGCCGTTGTTTGTGTGGTTTAACGACATAGATTCATAAAGGAGGGATATATGTCATTACGCAGGTGGTTACTTGCAATACTGGTCGGCATCGTGATGATTTTCGCCATTGCGCCCGCCGTCTTGCCCCAGGAAACAGGGCAGGCTGGCTCGGCGGCTTTGACGGATTTTGATGTATTTACCGAAGTTTACAACCGGGTGAGCCCGTCGGTTGTGGCGATTAACGTTGTGGCGCAGCGGCAAGGCGCGGGCCAGTTCGGCCAGAACGGCGCTGTCGCGGGTTCTGGCTCCGGCTTTGTCATCGACAAGGAAGGGCACATCGTCACCAACAATCATGTGGTTGATGGTGCGACCCAGATCGAAGTCAATTTCCTCGATGGCACCCTGGCACGCGGTGAGGTGGTCGGGCTGGACCCCGATTCGGACCTGGCTGTTGTAAAAGTAGATGTGCCAGCCGATAAGCTGTATCCAATTGAATGGGGTAACTCTGATGAATTGGTGATCGGCGAAGGTGTGCTGGCAATTGGCAGCCCCTTTGGTCAGCGCTGGACCCTGACGAACGGGATCATCAGTGCGTTGGATCGGACGATCCAGGGCCTGACGGACTTCTCGATTGGCGGTGTAATCCAGACCGACGCGCCGATTAACCCCGGTAACAGTGGTGGGCCGCTGCTTGATCTTGAAGGCCGCCTGATCGGTGTCAACTCGCAGATCGTCAGTGGCTCTGGCAGCAGTTCCGGTGTCGGCTTTGCCGTACCGAGTAACCTGACCCAGCGCGTGAGCCAGGAATTGATCGACAATGGCTTCGTGAGCTACAGCTATCTGGGCATTGGCGGCGGAAATGTCACCCTGTCGGTGATTGAAGCCCTTGACCTGCCGAGTGATACGCAGGGTGTGGTCGTGGCGACTGTTTCGCCCGGCGGCCCCGCAGCCCGTGCAGGCTTGCAGGAACCCGGCGATATCCAGACGGTGAATGGTCAGGAAATTCCGATGCAGGTGGATATCATTACCGCCATCAATGGCGAACCGCTGACGGGTATCGGTGACCTGATTTCGTATCTGGCGCGCAACACCCAGCCAGGGGACAATGTGACCCTGACGGTCCTGCGCAACGGTGACGAAACGGTGGAACTGACTGCACGTCTGACCCCGCGTCCATAAGCGCAATTCACATTCAAAATCAGGGCGAGAGAGGCTGACTCTACTCGCCCTTTTTTGATTCTAGCTGGATGCGGCGGCGATTTCCTGAAGGAAGCGGATGGTGGTATCCACACCCTTGTGGAACATATCGACATGGTAATTTTCGTTGGGGCCGTGAATGCCACTGTCGGCCAGCGAAAAGCCCAACGGCACACAGGGCAGATTCAGTTCATCTTGCAGCACCGCGACAATGGGGATGGAACCGCCGGTGCGTTTATAGGCGGCTTCCTGGGTCCAGTGCAGCTTGAATGCGCGGCTGAGGGCCTGCACGATGGGGCTGTCCAGCGGGACGCGGATAGGTGCGCCGTCGCCATGTTTCTGAAACTCGACATGCACGGTTGGTGGTGCGATCTGGCGGATGTAGCTGGTCACCATTTCGTAAATTTTGTCCGGTTTCTGGTTGGCGACCAGGCGGCAGCTGATCTTTGCCATCGCCTTTGACGGAATGACGGTCTTGAAACCATCGCCAATGTAGCCGCCATAGATGCCGTTGATCTCCAGCGTGGGGCGCGACCCGGTGCGTTCTGCCAGCGAGTAGCCGGGCTCACCCCAGTCTTTGGGCGCACCAACGTTCTGGTCCCATTCTTGCTGGGACATATCGCTTTTCTGGACTTCGGCACGTTCGGCATCGTCCAGGTTTTCAACGTCGTCGTAAAAGCCAGGAACAGCGATGCTGCCGTCTTCGTTATGCAGTTTGGCGACCATTTCGGCAATGACCTGCGCCGGGTTGTGGACGCTGCCGCCGTGAACCCCGCTGTGCAGGTCGGTGATGGGACCGGTGATGCGGACCTCGAAGGCGACGATGCCGCGCATGGCGTAGATAATCATTGGCTCGTCCGGTTTTTCCAACCCGCCGTCTGCGATAATGGCCATGTCCGCCTGAAGCCGGTCTTTGTAGTCGCGGATAAAGCCGGGCAGGTTGGGCGATCCGCCTTCTTCTTCGCCTTCGAACAGGAACTTGAGATTGACCGGGCAGCCTTCCTCACTGGCCAGCAGCGATTCGGCGGCTTTAAGCGTGATGATGACATTGCTCTTGTCGTCGGCGATGCCGCGCCCATACAGTACGCCATTCCGCTCGGTTGGCTCGAAGGGGTCGCTGTCCCAGCCGTCAGACAGTTCGGCTGGCTGGACGTCGTAGTGCGCGTAGATGAGCACGGTCGGTGCCTGGTCGCCGGCTTCCAGCCAGTCCGCATAAACGGCGGGGTTGCCTTCGGTCGGGAGGATGGCGACGTTGTTCAGCCCGATACGGCGCATGTCGTCGGCGATCCATTCCGCAGCGCGCAGTGTGTCGGCCCGACGCGCCGGGTCTGTACCCACGCTGGGGATGCGAACCAGTTCGATGAGTTGTTGCAAGAAACGGTCACGATTATTCTGCGCATAGTCATAAACATTGGTCATGCCGGGTGCAACCTTTTCTAGGGTGGACTGTTAAAATATGCAGCGGATTATAGCAAACTTTTGCCCCCCATGATGCAGCGGGCGGTGCTATAATAATGAATATGGAACAAATATGCTGAAGGTTGCGCATGCCTGACTCGCCAACGCTCTCGAATGTCAGCCCCGAACATATGCTTACGCTGTACCAGATCATGCAGACGATGAATTCGAGCCTGGACTTTGATGAGGTGCTGCACCAGTCGATGGACGCGGTCATTCAGCTGACGCGGGCGGAACGGGGCGTCCTGATGATCGCGGATGAAACCACAGGCGAACTGGTGGTGCGGGTGGCGCATGGGGTCAGCGGCGAAACCCTGGATGATGATCAGGCGTATAGTACAACAGTTGTTGACAAAGTGGTGGATACGCGGCGGGCGCTTCTGACCAATAATGCGATGGAAGATGAGCGCATTGAACCGGGACAGAGCATCATTTTGCGCGGGCTGCGGGCGATCCTGTGTGCGCCGATGCTGGTCAATGACCGGCTGGTGGGGGTGGTGTATGTCGATACCGCCATGCGTCACGGCATGTTCAGCGAAGCAGACCGCGACCTGCTGATGATGGTGGCAGGGCAGGCCGGGGTCGCCATCGAGAATGCCCGTTTATACGCCGTGGCGGTTGAAAAAGGCCGCCTGGAACGCGAACTGCAACTGGCGCGGGAAATTCAGTCGGCGCTGATTCCGTCCCAACTGCCCCAACTCGACGGGTATGATGTCGCCGCGACGTGGCAGGCTGCCCGCGAAATGGCCGGCGATTTTTACGATGCTTTCCGGCTGGCGGATGGCAACCTGGGCATTGTGATTGCGGATGTATCTGACAAAGGGGCGGCGGCGGCGTTGTTTATGGCGGTGTCGCGCAGCTTTATTCGGAGTTATGCCTATGCCGGCCTGGCCCCGGTGGATGTTCTGAGCCAGACCAATGACCTGATCGTCGAAGACTCGGATAGTGGCATGTTTGTCACGGCGTATTACAGCGTCTTTGAGCCGGGTGGCCGATGTTTGAACGTGAATGCCGGGCATAATCCACCGGCAGTGTACCGGCATCGTCACCGGCAGATCGAGTTTTTGCCGCGCGGTGGGCGTGCCATTGGGTGGTTCAAGGATAATCCCCTGCAAATATGGCCTGTTGATCTGGAAGCGGGTGATGTGCTGGTTTATTTTACGGATGGCCTGACCGAAGCCCAGAACAACGATGGTGATGAATATGGAATAGAGCGTTTGCAGCAGGTGATACGCATTGCTGCGGATGGCACAGCAGCGCAGATTCGGGACACAATCCTTGCGGATGTCAACCGGTTTTGCGCGGGTGCGGCCTTGTATGATGATCTGACGCTTGTAGTTGTACGATTTACTGGATAAAGGAGCGCGATTTTGCGATTAGTTGATCGAGTACTGGCGATTGTTACCAGCCTGATTTTGATTGGTGTGGTCACGGTTGTGGCGATTGCGCCGGAAACCCTGCGCGCGGCATTGCTGGGAATCGAGAATGTGAACCTGGTGCTGCGGGTGGCCGTGGTTGTCGTGTTGAATATTCTGATTTTGGTAACGCTCTACCTCGGCCTGAGAAGCCCGCGCAAGCCTGTGAATGGGCTGGCGGTGCGGGCGCGAGGGGCGCATACCGATGTCAGCATCGAGAGTGCGCGACGGTTAATCCTGAATGCGGTGGAATCGGTGCCGGATGTGGTATCGGCCAACGCGACGGTCAAGGCCGTGAACGGTAAAGCCGACGTGGACATGGATGTGCAGGTGACCGGCGACGATATTCATATTCCGCAGAAACAAAAGGAGATCAGCCGGGCGTTGCAGCAGGTAATCAACAAACAGCTTGGGCTGCGGATGCGCGGGGAGCCACGCGTCCATATTTACTTGCAGGGCGAAACCCCACCGGATTCACTGGCTGCTCCGGCGGCATCACCATTGCCAACGGCAGCCAAACAGGAACCGCTAAGGTCAGCGTCTGTGGTCAAGCCAGTAGCGGCACCCGCTCAACCGGAAGTGCGCGATGTTGATGATACTATCATCAAACCGAGTGAACCCGCCGCAGCGGAAAAGAAAGAAGATAAACCCGGCCTGTTCGGTACTGGTTTGTTTGGTCAGAAAGATGAGCCGGAGGAGAAACCGGCTGATGACAAGGCTGATAAAAACGAGGACACCAGTGATGACTGGCTGAACAGTTATGGCAGCAAGGACGAGCAGGACAAGAAAGAAAAGTCTGCCGGGGAATAGCGTCGCAGAGAACAAACAACGCGTTTTGTGGGGATGGATATGTCGCAAAAAATCACAGCTTCGTCATCGTTTCAGACGACCCGGTGGGTGATTACAGCGCTGATTTTGATTATCGGCTTGCTGGCATTCTGGGAAGTTCGCAATATTTTGCTGCTGCTGCTCACGTCGATTGTGCTGGTGGTGCTCATCACCACCCCCATTCGCTTTCTGACGCGCCGGGGGGCGAACCGAACGCTGGCGACCATCGTTTCGCTGTTGATTATACCGGCGTTTTTTGTGATTTTGACTCTGACAATTCTGCCACTGCTGGCAACCCAGTTTGCAACCCTCTCCGATCTGGTCGAGGCGGGTATTCTGCGGTTGCAGGAAAGCTGGGAAGCGTTGGATTCGACTCCCCCGGAATATTTTCTGGGCTGGCCTTATGAGATCATTGGCCTTGAAATTCCCCGCGACCCGCTGTTGCAGGGTGTTTCGACCTTTATCAACAGCTTCCAGTTCGACGCGCAGTTGATTACCCAGGTGGCCAACCAGATCTTCAATGCTTTTGGGCAGTTTGGCGTCAGCGTTATTCCGGTAGTCGGCGGCGTGGCATCCGTGTTTCTGAACCTGCTGATTGTGGTGTTCATGAGTATGTATCTGCTTACAGACCCGCGCAGCCATGAAAACGGATTGATTCGCTTGCTGCCCATTCCCTACCGGTCGCGTGGACGAGCCATCATTGACCGCTTGGATACAGCGATGCGCGGCTGGCTGGAGTCGACCGTGCTGGCAATGGTGTTCGTGGGGGTGGCGACGTGGATCGGGCTGACGCTGCTGGGGCTGGATGAGGCGCTGGCGCTGGGCGTTATCGCCGGGGTGCTGGCGTTTGTGCCCACATTTGGCACGCTCATCGCCGTGATTTTGTCGGTCGCGGTCGGCATCTTGCAGCAGCCGCAGAACGTTGGCTGGATTATCGTGGTGACGTATGCCATCTCCTTGATTCAAAGTCAGGTGATTAGCCCGCTGCTGGTGGCCGGGCGCATCAATATCCCGCCGATCATGGTTTTGCTGGGGCAGATTATCGCGGCGGTGTTCTTCGGCTTTCTGGGCATCCTGCTGGCCGTGCCGCTGACCGCGATTCTGGTCGTGCTGGTCGAGGAAATTTACATCAAGGACGTCCTTGGCGAGCGCGAGAAAGATGTGTCCGTGCAGACCGATCAACCGGTGCAGCCGCTGGCGCTCGATGACGACTTGGTGCCAGATCAGGTTTAATTCCGAAATTCAGGCTGAAAAGCCTTGACACGGCCCTTTCAGTCTGATATTCTTTCGCCCGTTCCCACAACAACATACAGCTTAAAACAGTGTATGGGCCGGGTGTTCCAATGTCCGGCGGTGGGTTTCTGTCGGTCTGGTGGTTATCCCAAATATCCCAAACAAGTTCGGGAATGTTGCGGAAAAGGGATTGACAGAGGAATACAAGGTTTGATAACCTTAACAAACCCCTAGGGAATAGGGGGTGCAGTTTAACAAGGGAAGCGTGCAGACGGAAGGCAAGTGTGAACTGGAAACAGGTCGCATGTGCCTGACTG
>NZXX01000003.1 GCA_002702065.1 Anaerolineaceae bacterium | reverse complement strand
CCGCCGCATCGGGGAACGCTGCTCGAACCGGTTAGCCCGGAGCAAGTCGCCGCCGACCCGGAAGGCTATAAAACGGTGCTGCGAGAGCTGGAGCGTGGGTTGCGCATGGTCACCGGGCGGCCGACGGTGCGCAGCGCCACGCCGGGCTGGATCGGGATTGAATGCGCCAGCGAAGCGATGGCGATCTGGCTGCTGCGGGCCATTGTGGTGGAAAACATCAGTGTCCGGCGTGAGGACAGAATCCTCTATTTTCCGGCGGGGCCGGGCTTCCGCCTGGAAAAAGAGATCAAGAGCGTAATTACCGTCGTCGCCAAGACCAATCACTACTGGCAGGAACACGCGCAAACGCTTGGCTGACCTACCCAGAGGCAGTTTCAGATTGCCTCTGCTTCAACGCAACTTTGCGATTGCCACTGCGTAAACCTTGACAAAGAAATGGCTTATCTTTAGGGGATGATGACATGAAACGGAAGGGTATCGCAGTCCCGGGAGCAAAGCTTCTTAAATGGCATTTCGTGTTTTTTGTGGTCTTCACCGCCGTGCATTTGATGAGTATCCTCGCAACTTTCGAATACCCCGGCAATCGAGACATACCCTTTGCGATGTTTAAGACGTTTATAGTGGAGCGGATGCACTATATCATCCTCTGGTCAGTGATTTTATTAGTGCATTTCGGCGTGCAGGAGCTGCGGCAATGGTGGCTGCTCCGCACCTATGACCAGCAGCGGAATCTGTTTACAAGATCAGATCGGGGCTATGGGGAACGCCTGACGGATGTTTTTCTCGTTGAAGAGGTTAATATACTGCCCCAAGAGCAAGGCACGCGCAAAAGCTAGTATGGTTAGCCGGTAAATGGCTTATTTTCGGATATAACCTTATTCAGGCGTACAGAAACGTTTTGTCCTGTTTATCGAGAGAATTACTCAATTTTTTATGCTAAATTACCTAGCAAATGACCATTTATATAAGGAATAGCGCTGTTTGCAAACAGTCATTGGAGCATGAACATTTAACGGACGAAAAGAAAAGGGCATATCTCCTAAAAATTCTTTTTCCAGATATTCTTGCAGAGTTGTGCATCAGAATTACCCTTAATGATGCAAATGTTATGGTGAGATAATATTTTAACCGAAAAAATTCTGATTGGCAGAGTTTTTTACAATCGGGGTTGGCATAAGCTGCTGATTCAAAACCTATAATGTTTCAATTCAGGTACAAAAATACTCAATTTGACGTTTTTTCTGAAATATGGAGAGGCGCTCGTTCTTCATGTTTCTTGGATTATCAGATCAATAGCGAGACATGAGTATTCTCACCTGCCAATACACCATGATGTACTCGCTAAGAGCAGGTTTTGAGGTCGTCTGTAAATCATTTTCAGCCTTCGACGTGGATTCACAGATTTCCCGCTCTCGTTTTCCATGTATAGGGATATAGCCCTGCCGCATCTGAGTCCGGAATCCAGATGGGCGCGTGCTACGTGAACGAAATAACACCGTTGACTTGCTATTTGCTGCTAACCTGGGGTTGTTCTCAGGGATGGCCGAATCAGGTTCTTCGGGTGCATCCCCGTCAAACAGCGGCGCGGTCATGGCCTCCGCCACCTGTCGTCGTTCGCGTTCCTTTTCTTCTTCGGTTCGGACATCGAGAATTTCCAATGTCAGCGTTGGTGCGGGCAAGTCCTTGAGCCAGGGGCGCGCGGTTATCCCATATTGCACCGTCTCACGCACGGAAAACATCGGCAGCTGCTGCAAGTTTCCACTGGCCCGATCCCGACTCTTTTGCGCGCGACTTCGCGTGTCGACCAGTTCTTCACTAAACATAGCCTGTTGAAGCGGTATTTCTTTGGAGGGGGACATAGATTCCTCCCAGCATAGCACACGCTCTTTGCCGCGTTCAATAGATCAATCCCACAGGAGCAGCGGATGATGAGAGCGCAAAAAAAGAGGGATGAGTACTATCCGCCAGAATACATCCGGCAAATGGCACCCATCCCAGGGAAAGAACCTATCTCGTGTGAACAGACATCGGCTATGACGAAGGCATCGTGCGCATATATGCACTGAGTTCGTCGCGGCAGATGCCCACACTTCGCATCACCAGATCTTCAGTCGATAGATAAGTGACAAAGGAAACAATCGGCTGGCGATGCAGCAATCGGTAGACGTACTGTCCCACCGCGCACGCCATAAAGTCATTCACCAGCAGATGCTGTAAGCCCTGCACCACCAGATCGGCACAAGACACATCCGTTGCGGGTTCCAGCGATGGATCGGCTGTCGGCTCGGGTTCCAGCAATTGGGGAAACAGCAGTCCTTCTTTGGGCAAATAGGGATACTTCCCATGCTGTCCCTCCAGATGCTGCTCCACCAACGCCCGATCTGCCGTATTGCCAATGCACACCTGACCGCTTTCGACATGGTTACCTGCACCGATGAGTACCCCTTCTACATCATGCAATTGGCAGCGTGCCAGATGATTATCGACGCAGCTGATGACCACGTTGCCGTAGCGGTCAAAATGCCGAACGGCATCGACCGATTCCGTGATCCAGCGTACATCCAAACCCAATGCCCGGTTCAGCCGCTGGCCGACGATTTCGGCTTTGTAGTGCCCAATGTCGGCTGGCGCAAACAACTGCCGTCCGATGTTGGACTCCTCAACCTGATCCGGGTCGATCAGAACGATCTGGGGGGCGTGTAGCTGGCGCCGCTGCATGTCATAGGCAATGCGCCCGACAATGCGTGCGACTTGCGCGCCCGTTCCCCCTAACCCGACGATGGTGATACAACGAATATGGACATTCGGATCGAAAACCCCGGCCATTATTCGGCTCCCAGAAGCTGGCTCAGCGTTTTCTGCATCGGCAGCAGATCTGAGGTCGGATAGCGGCGGGCCTTCCGTTTTTCCAGCGCAATCAGCTGCTGGCGGATGTCCTGCCGGTAGGCGTTCGATTTTCCCTGCACCGAATGATCTCCAAACGGGGATCCCAGGAGCTGTTGCCAGTCCTCGGCCAGCGAAGCGCCTGTCAGAGCCGTCTCGGAGACGGTGCGCACCGTTCCCCAGCAGATGCTGCCGCTGGTATAGATATTCGGCAGCGGCGCGTGAAATAACGCCACATCAAGGTGCTGCGGCCGCCGCTTGACCGCATACAGGTGATAGGCTGGACGGCGGTGCTCTTTGGTCACCCGGATTAAGATCAATCCGGGCAATGGAACCCGAAGTGGGGTTTCTGAGCCTTCCAGATACAAGCCTGTCTTCTGGGCCTTGCGATACCCGATCACAAGCTGCTTGACGCCTTCATAGCGCACGAGCAAGGTATCCGCACCCAGCAGACCGGTATCAAAGATCACTCTGGCTGCCAGTGCCGCCGCGATCTGAGCGGGATCGACCGGATATTCCGTCATCGTCTCCCCGTCACGTTTGCGCAGCAGCACCCCATAGCTGTAGAAGTCAAGCGATAGACTTGGCTGCTCCATCAGTGCTGTCTGTAAGGCGCGGCCAGTGTAGTCGGATGCGTGGTTCATCTCGTTTTTCTCCTCTCTTTTTCAACACGCGGTTTACCCGATGAACATTCTCTTGCAGTGCGAGCGTCACGGTTGGCTGCATCATCAACCATTCCAGCCCCGCCAGCGCCTGCTCCATGATCTCATCGGCTTCCTGAATGATCGCCTGCGCAAACGCGATCTCGACTGGATCCCACGACAATGGCTGCATCTCCGCCATATCCTCATCATTCATATCGACGCAGGAGTTGCCCGAACAGTTAAACAGCCACTGAAGCAGGTACGACACCTGCTGGTAATGCACATCCCCCTGCCCCATCAGGCTGGTGGCGACCAATCGCCCGGCGCGATACGCATTCAGAGGGACATCGGTTGATTCTTCGGTTTCTATGCCAAAGAGATGGACGATAGATGCCAGATCATCATGACCTTCATAGAAGTCCGGGTCATTGAGCCGCGCGCCATAGGCGGGCATGGGAATGCCATAGGCTAACCATGTCAGCTCATCCAGCGGGATGCCCTTTTGGTACATCTCCGCACAGATCAGCCGATCGATCTCAGCATAACCTCGGCCCGTACGCAGCATCTCCGTGGCTTGTACATACAGGTTTGGAAAGGCTTTCCGCAGCACAAAGAACGCATAGGCCAATGTGCTGGTTTCGTCTTCGTCCACCTCGATGTCATCATCAAGTATCCAGGCCGGATCAAGCCAGGCAACCGTTGCCGCCAGACACAGATGGGTATCCGCCTGCAACCCTGATGCCAGAAACGCGAACGTCTGGAGTAAGGGATTCGCCCGGTCATTCACAGCCCAAACTCCAGTGCCGAAATGCTGGTCAGGGGGATTGGGGTCAGATGACTCAGATGCCCGAGTGCGGCGCGACAGCGCTCACCATAGGCGACCAGTTCAGTGACTGCGTTCACCAATTGTTCGCCCGCAATGCCTGTAGGAAACAGGTTGACGGCAGCATGGGTCTGAAACAGATGCATCCCCAACAAACCCGCCGGTGGTAATGCCATCAGGCTGTCGTGGATGTGCTCCAGCGTAATGCTCTGATTCGGCATGGTTCACCCCTTCCGTCCCGGCTGGGGCAGAAACTCCACCAGCGTTCGCCCGTCTTCCAGCGTTTGTTCGCGTACGGTAGCGTTCGCCACCTCGGGATAGGTGCGTTTCAAAATGTCGCGCACCTGTTCGTGGGTCAGCTCATTCATACTTTCGTCTTCGACGATTTTCGTCGTCCCGGTTTTGAAAATCCGTGTCGCGGTCTTCGGTTGCTCCGTCATCTCAAAAAGCCTCCTCTACTCAATCGGTCGGGGTATGAACTTACAGCAGCATGGGCAGTTGATCCGGGTCGTCCCTGACCTCGGTTTTTTCCACATTTTCTTCTTCCGCATCAGTATCCGCTTCGTCTTCTTCCGGTGCGCCGTCGTCAAGCGCCTCCTCCTTTTGTGTCGTCGAGGCCGTTTCGGGTTTGCGCTTCGAGTCGGTTTTCGCCTTGCCTCCTGTCGTCTTTTTGGCTTCGACCAGCTTCGGCGGGTCGATTTCCAACTCGGCCAAAGTGTTGGCCGCCGCGTGAATAGCGGTGGTGATGTCGCTCATCTTTCTAAAGCTAAACTGGCTCACTTGCGCCAGTTCGCCGCGCTGGATGAGCAGCGTCCCATGGCGCTGGCTGCCGCTTCCCGGTGGCAGTGTCAGCGTAATGATGGTGGATTCCGTTTTTGCCATTTTGTTACTTCTCCTTGTTTGAACGGGATTGAGATAACCCACGCGAACAGAACCGCTGTGGCCGTGCCGCAGGGTTGGTTCAATCCATTGAATGAGTGAAAAAGTGAAAGATGGTTTTGCGAAGTGTAGTCTGTTAAGGTGCCCGTTTCCGGGCATAATTCCGGTTACGGAAGGTGACACGATAAACGTTCTTTCCTTCCTTGCAGACTAGCATTTTGGTTCTGTAATATCAACTCGAATAGATTGCCTGATCTCACTGAAGATACGCTTTTTGCACCCCATTGATCCGGTTTCAAACCGGGAGCACGACATTCGCACGAGAGCCGCTTGAAGTGGGTGTTGACCTTTATTCCGTGTCCGTATCAAACAGTGGTTTTGTCGCGGGCAAGTCATCATCCGTATCACGGGCATCCGTCTCATCCGCCAGCAACCACAGTGCCGCAGCGCCTAAGTCCTCAAGTTCACTATACGCGCCGTCTTCGTCCGTGAGATCCGCGAGCAGCTCATAGAGTTGGGCCCGGTTGCTCTGATCTTCTGCCGATACATCTGAGGCAATGTCCGCTTGCCGCTGTGCCAGCAGTACCTGCGTTGCTTCCAACGATAGACTTTGCTTCAGGATAGCGGGAAACTGATTGCCACTGTACCAACGCCAATGATGAGTAATCCAGCGTTCTCGATATTCATGGTAACCCAAACCCCAGAAGGTCATGATGGTGCGATGCCCTTGCAGCTCTCGACTGAGGGTGACAAACACAAACTCACCATAATTGTTAGTGTCTATCCCCACTTTATGAATGCTCGTCCCTGGATCATGTATCAATGCCTGGAACCGTTTATCACTGATCTGATCATAGAGCTTTTCCCGTTCGGTAAAGCCAAATGGATCGGGTGGTTGGGGACGTTCTTTGCCAATCATAGACCTTTCAGTTGTTCTTCTAAGGCTTGAAGTTCGCGCATCGTCTGCGGCTCATAATACAGATCTCGCTCAATCGGCAACCCCAAAGGGCCGCGCACCCCTTCCAGTTCAAACAAGCTGAAATAGCCCAGTTCCACGTCGTAACCAGAGACAAGGCCAAAGAAGGTATCTTCGCCGTCAAACTCGGTGGCGTACCATGTCCAGTTGGCATCCGGCGTGAAATACTTTACTGGGGCAGTCGCCTCCATCCCTTGGTGTTCGTTCGTGTAGAGTGGCGGCAGCGCCGCCCGGATTTCACCGGGTAGTAGCTCCATCGCGGTTTGGGGAAAGTGGATGATGTCCGCGATCTGTCGCTGGCGGTTGTCGTAGCGCACGCGACAGCCTCGGCCACTGGCCGGGTTAAGCGCAATCAGCCAGTCCGTCCCTTGTCGGGCCAGTTCGTAGCCCGATTCCTGAGCCATGGCTTGAATGCTCGCAAAGGCTTCGTCGCGGCTGGCCGCCTGCGGCAGTGTTAATGCGCCAAACAGGTGTACCGCCCTGCCCTGCGGTTGGTCAATGACTTCGCGGCTGAGACCGGATGGAAAATGGATCAGCGGATATTTTTTGTGCTTCAGCCCTTCCTGCTTAAACAGCTGGGCCAGCACCGCACCGCTGAGAAATTCCAGCCCGTCAATCGGGGTATCATCAAATGGCGTGGGTTGTTCTTTGTGGTACCAGGACATACGTGAGATGGTGACAGCATAGCATAGTATTTCGGCTGCCTCAACGGGAACCCAATGGCTCTCTGCATCAAACGGTATAACTTGCAAATTTTATATAGTGTTATATAATATATATCAATATGAAAAAAACAACTCTTACTGACAGTCAGCAACCCCGCAAACCCAATGAAGTCGAGTTGAGACAATTAGCTCAATTCATAGCACAGCAATCCGGCTTTTCCGATGACCCTATCAAAAACGAAGCAGAAGCAGCCAGGATCGTTTCATCTGCCTTCATCGCCGTGTTCGATGATTATTGTACTGGCGGTCCGGGTTGGTTCGGCAAACTCATGGTCATGGTGTGGGATGGTTCACCAAGTCAATATGAAGTCTATGTATGGGAACATGGCAAGCTCGTTCGTCAAAAACAAGCACTGGAGTGAGCCATTTTAGCGGATGATCACAAATAGACAAATGAGTTCGATACCTTCAAGCACCCTCCAGCAGAAAATTGGCGTTATACTGCGTCGCGTCGCCGTCGATGGTGAACACATCACTATTGAACGCAACAGCTATCCTATTGTGGTCATTATTCCTGTGGGAGACTACAAATCACTCTTGGAGAGCCGAAATACACCACAACCAGTGGACAGTTCAAAAACGCCCAAAAAACAGTCAGATACAAGTAAATAAATTTCCTGTTCTGTTCCTTCTCGAAAAACTTGCGCTACATGTACGTCATCAAATACTCCGGATACGCCAGAAGATGGAGAGAAAAGTAATTTTCTTACTTAAACTAACTCCAATGTCTCCTCGGAATATTGTGTCCAATATGTTTCAAGATTTACAGTCCGCTGATTGTATCGAAGCCATTAAACTCAAGCTATAGAGCAGAAGAGAAAACATTATCCTTAACGCGCTCATGAGACTAACGGCCTGCGACCATCGCCTCCTTTCGCTCACACAGGGATTGGAATTATGCAGTGGGAGTGAAGAATATCCTCTAATTGGGGCTAGGATCGTCATCTCTGAGAGCGATCACTACTACTTCAGGGACAACAATCATCAAATCGGATTTTTCAGCCACTTCAGGAGGGTCTATAAGATGCTTGCGGTCAAATGTGACTAGATAATCAGGTTGGGCGTTGATCGCAGCGGCCACAATCGGGGCATCTTTCTGTACTACATAGGCTTCAACAGCCCACACTTCTTCTGCACTGGGATCGGCGACAATCTCCAAGTTCATCAATTCGAGCAGTTCGATGTACGCTTCAACGCGCTCAGGGGCTTTTCGGATCATGTTGCGCTGCACCTCGTCCAGCACATCCTGGCTCACCATCGCTTGGATGCGTCCCTGAATTGCCATCAGAACTAGGTCACGCGCATGACCGGAAGCAGAATAACTGGCGGCAAATAACACACTGGCATCGAAGAATACTCTACTTGCGGGCATATTTTTCGTCGTAAATTTCCTGTCGTATCTCCCGCCCACTTTCAATCAATTCGTCCAGCGCGATCCCCCTCTTGCTCAGAGCCTCTTCGATTTCATCCATTAGATTAATTGCTTGTGCCTCACGTGGGCTAACCAGCAACCCTTCTTCGGTTTCCTTGAAGACGATAAAATCGCCTTTTTTCAGGCCATATTTCTCACGCCACTCTGCAGGTAGCGTTACTTGCCCGTTTTCTTGGATAGTGTAAGTTCGTTTCACTTCCATACATCTCCTAAACTCATAGATTTATAAAACTATGAGTTTATTATATCACATCAAGTTGTGAGGGAATTGAGCGAAAAGAAAGCTCATAAAATTTGCGGGGTATGAAGTCTACACATCAGGCAGTTCGTCGCCTCTCAAACCACCGTAGTGTCCCTCTGTAGGCAACAGAGAAAACGCAAGCCTATGTGCGATAAGGCAGGGCAAGTACAAACACACCCCGCAAAATTAAGCATTTAGTGAAACATACTCACTCGCAAAAGACAAGATCAGCAAAAGATGGCTATTTCCTCGGAAACAGCGCGATCCTGTCTGGATCGCCTCCGCGTTGCCAAATCTCACCTTCCAAGACTGTCGCAGCGGAAACTTGCTCAAATGTGGTGAAATAAAAGACGGAGGCATCCTTTTTGGCTGTCCGTTCAGTAGTTTCCTTGAGATACTTTAAGCGCCGGTCACTGGTAGTGACTATAAGAAAACGCCCTTTGTTTTCACCAAAGCGGAGCGCATAAATGGGGCTACGCAGATATGCCAAACCTGCTAATACCTTCTCATCAGCGAAACGGAGGTTGGGATGGGTCGCATTGTCTAACTCTAAGAGCAGCCGGGATTGAAATATTGTTTCACCTGCACCTGTCATCCGCTCAACCAAAAAGTACCGGTCAGGAATCACATTACGCTTCTGCGGTTTCCCGGACAACGAGCGATACTCGACGGTATCCGGATCAGCGCGAAATGTTCCCTCGTTGATCCACTCACTTAGCGTAAATCCGTCAAACTGAGCGCAAGCCTGCTGTAACACAATCGTAAAATCATTGACCAGCAAATCATGCTCGACTTGCCCCCACCGTGGAATCAGCAGACGGGTGAATTCTCTCATATCCACCCGCTTCGCTTCCGCGACTTCATCCAGCCCTCGGCGATCTAACCAATACACCATATTGCCATAACGAGCGCGACCTCGTTGATTGGTTCGGGACAGATATGAGTTGTGAAATAACTTGCCTAGTCGGTCTTGTGCTCGCCGAAGGCTGCTGAACTCCAACGCCTGCACCTGATAATCAGCCAGCACGCCATCATAGGCGCAAAAGTGAGCTAGTAGCCGTATATCTCGATCTGTGATCCGAAATACCCAGTTCTCTGGGTGGCGGTCAATGTCTACGAAATCATTGGCTCGTGTTCGGGGGGTCTGCATCGCAAAAATCACTCCCCCAGCCTACACCAAAACCTAGCCATGATCTAGCCGTCAAAAGTGGGAGCGCTAGGGTTTGATTTCAGGCTAGAGGAATCAAGGTATGAAGTTCCTGGCTATCGATTTTTTGCCAGAGTGGTTTGGTCAATATCTGTCCTGGTAAAGGCTGTTTGAGGAGAAGAAACCAGTATCGCTCTCCCCCACCTGCCTGCGCCACCGCTTTTTTCAAGCTGTCTAGTCGCCTTTGAGAGGAGGTTGTGACGATCAACACACGCAGGCTCCGGGTCTGAAACCGCTCTTGGTAACGTCCAGATAGCATGTATTCTTGGTAAATCTCAATTTGGCTTCTAAACTGTGTTAATCCCTCAGTTCCCCGATCTACTTCTATAAAGCATCGTGCTTCTCCTAGCGGAGTTTTCAGGATGACATATCCGTCCGGATAGACTGGCTTTCGGCGCTGTTTACTTCCACTCTCTTTGATGTTGACATAATCAGGGTTAGCGCGGAATGAAAATTCGTCCAACCACTCGGTCAGCCGAAACCCCTCAGCATGGGATGCTCTGGTCAGCGCAACTCGCAAGTCGTTTACGGCTAACAGATGTGGCAATTTCGCAGGGTTGAGCAGGTTTTTTGAGGCAAAGTGAAAATCCTCTGAGGTATACTCGTAGGTGGCCGCTAAGACTTCTGCGCCTAATTTAGTGATGCTATAGAGAATGGTGCTGGATGCCGGTGCGGTGGCGACTTCGGCAATATAGTGCCGTTCTAGGTAGCCGTTATCATGTAGTTTCTTCAATCTTCCATAGGCTGGCTTTGGGGAGCCAAAAAACAATGCTTGTATCTGCTGCGTCTTCAACACTCGGCAGTCATTGACTGCCCTAATAATCTCTCGATCTCGGTCTTTTAAGCGAAAGTTCACTCTTATCCGCTCCCGGTGTCGAAATCCGCTAAATCTACTTGAGTAGGCGGTTTTTTGAATAAATCACCGTCGTACCGTTTGTCTATCCAGGTGGTCACTTCCGAGGCTTTCAATATCCCTAGATATTCACGAGTGCGCTGTCGGATTGCATCCATATCAGGTGGCTCGTCTCGCTGCGGAGGCGGGTTATATATCTTGACCACAAATGCGGGCAAGCTCTCACCCTCATAACGGGTTTTAACGACAGCACTCCCCCGACCGAGTTTGGGTAATTGTTCACGCTGCACATCTGGCTCGTACATTTTTCCGGTCAAGCTGGCCTCGTCTGGATGGCAGGCAAATGAAAACTTTGTGCCCACATTTTTTAAGATACCCTCGCGGGTCTCCTCATCGAGTTGTCCTAAATACTGGTTGGCAAGCGTCAGCGACAACCCAAATTTACGGGCTTCGGAAAACATCTCTGGCAAAGACGTCGTGATAAAGCGTTGGGTTTCGTCCACGTACAAGTAAAAGCGAGGTGGGCTATTACCAGAAATATCCCCTAAACTTAGACTTGCCAGATAAAATTGCGCCAGAAATACCGCTCCCAGACTGCCCACTTCGCTGGCGATGGCATCCCCTTTTAGATTAACCAGCACAATCTTTTTGTCTCGAATAAGTGCTCGAAAATCAATAGTATTGGGATGACAAGTCATGCGTTCGATGTGAGGTGATCCCAGAAACGCATTCAGACGTGATAATACTGACTGGGTTTGACTGCGTTGTTCCGAGGCGGTAGCATCATCAAAGCTGTGCCACCAGTTCCGAGCTGCTCGTGATAACTTGCCTTGTTTCGTTTGCTCGGCGATCACTTTCCGGCGGTAGTTGGCGTTAGTAATGATTTCTTGAATATCCAGTGGAGTTGAATTAGGGTCAGCTAACACCACTTGTAAGATGTTGCGAAAGACGGTCTCCATCCGGGTCTGCGACCAATTGCTGGCATAAATGCTCTTGAGTATCCACAGCACCGCGTTAAACACCGCGATTTCATCCACGCCTTCTGGCAGCCGAAACGGGTTTAGTGGTACTGGATACTCGGTATCGCCACACTCAATGAGCACTGCATCATCCCAACTACGTCGAGACATCTTGGTATTCAAGATATCTGTAATCAGACTTCCATGCGGGTCAATGACGACTACCCCACATCCAGAGGCTATATCCTCACAAATCAGCCGGTGTAACAGTGTGGACTTTCCCATGCCAGTCTGACCAGTGATGTAGGTGTGATAGCGCCGATCTGCTCGATTTAGCCCAATATGCGCGTCTGCCTCTTCAACTCTTCCAATCCGGCAATATTTCTCACTCAATGTGTTATCAGTCATCAACTGCTTGGGGAATGCACTCGCCCACCTGACATGTGTTTTGTCAAAACCGGTGTGAGGTAAATGCCACATTGTTGCTAGCTCTTCCGGTAACACAAAAAGTCCGAGTTGATCCTGTTGCTTCTCAGGGATACGGGTGACTGCCCCAGCCCAGGAAGCATGGTGCGTATCATCTTCCGTTTTTATATCCACGTCTACCTTTATCGTCTCATCAAACACTGGATAAAGATCATCAGCCATAAATCGCAAGGTGGAAGCAACGGTATCCAAGAGTTGAAATCGCTGAGGATTTGGCGTCACCATCGTAAAAGAGGCACTCACATTGTAGAGCTCTTGGTTACGCTTGATCTCCCGCCGTTTATCCGCCCGCATCTGGCGCACAACCGATGCCATCGCGTTATGCTGTTTCTGATAGGCGTCCAGTGTAAAAATAAGAGCCTTTTGCCACAACGAATAAGTTAATTTCGTCTTCTCCATCACTGTAATTGTATAGTTCAAATACTCTCCTGGTTCCAAGCTACCAAGTGCCTGGATCATCGACACTAACGGGTCTGTCGTTGCTTTGAAAGATGAAATCGGCAATTGTACGATGTCTACAGGGAGATCATAAGCTCGTTTCATTAATACAGTTCTGGACTTGGCAGGGGTCGGGAATACTATGTAATGATCTTGTACCACTGCCCCAGGATAAAAGGGCGTCACCAGTGAAGCGAATGCCTCTGGTGTTAACTCTGCCTGGTCGTAGTTTCTGACTACAAAATAGATTTGTTTTTCATACGCTTCAGCTACAAGCTCTAAAATTTGGTCAGTACTGAGCAACCGATCTATCAATGTTTTGACCAAGCCCACACAGGCCATTGAATTAAATTCTTGGCCCTTAGGTAACATAATCGCGTACTCGTACATGGCCTGTTCCTCCTGAGCAACAAAGGTAATTGAAACGCAATTAACGACAATTTAGGAGTGTACATCGGAATTTTTGTTTGCACCTGATCTTGGGAAACCATTTCCTAAGTTTGCTCCCAAGTTATTATGAGGGCATTTGTTCCAAAAGATATTTTTAGAGCTTTTTATAGCTTTTTAAGGATCATCAAACTATCAGTACAGCTTAATTTAATCACAGGCAAAAAGGTAGCGAAGCTGGCACTGTCTCAGTTGATTAGTGTGATAAGTGAAATTGGAGTAAATAGATGTGGGGATATGAGTAGTACTATTGTCGCAGCGCGAGATTATCGCGCTGCGACGAGACCTTTTTCGCCAAAAATTTTGAGAATTTGCCCCTCTCATTCTTCAATGAACACCTGAAGCTCGTATATAATCTACTCACTATGCCTCTCATCTACGGCGATCCCACTATTGGCAAACTCATTTTTACCGATAACGCAGTGAACCAAATGCATAAGTATGGCTTATACCGATTTCAGGTTGTAGAGGCCCTCAAACGTGGTTTTTCGGTCAATCCCCTCATTCCTGGTACGCTGCAACGGCAACACCGCCCACGTGCCAAATTTGACGTGACTGTGGCCTTTAAGACCATAAATAACGACGGCGACACATTAGGCGGAGTACAGATCGTGAGCTGCTGGAAACGGCGTATTAGATAACTGCTCTACATCCTCTGGCACCTCCCCCTCTCTCTCAGGTGAAAACAGCACTGCACAACGTGAAACAACCTCCTACCAATTTCTATAAATGTGACGGCCGCAAGCGGCTCCTGCTTTTGTTTTTGCGTGCCAACGGCACGCCCCCACGTCGGGGCGAAGCCCGACCACCCGGATTTTAGTCTCGGCTGCGCTCTTTGCAGCCGAGACAGTGCTCGCCGAAGTGGTGGGCAGTCGATCAGGCCGTTTACGTGACTGAGATACGACTGTCCCGCACAAGGGCAGTTCACCCCCCACGACGCGCCAAAAAACGATATGTTTTCATGACCAAGGGGGTGAACCGAGCAAAAATCCGGGTGGTCGGGCTTCGAGCGTTAGTGAAGAGGCCCGACGTGGGGGTCGTTCGACGATGGAGGGGTTGAAGTGGCCTGCCCGATGCGGTCTGTGTTGACTGCATCCTTCAGGCGGCCACGAGTACCCCTCTTTGAGGAGAACGACAAAAAGAGTATCAAACTTTGCATGACCAACTCGCCAGGAAATACCGGGAACACTGCGGCATCTGCCACGCCGGGGTCTACGCCGTACTTAGCGCCGGGAATCACGCCGCAACTAACGCTTCTTTTCACGCATCGGAATCTAAGCCATATAATGGCCTTCGGCCATAGAGATTTGTCTGTACCGCAGCCGTCGTCGCTTTTACCCTTTCAGCAGATCTCCGTTTCGAGTCGCCCTTCCCTCCCCTTCCGAGTTCTTCCTAAGCGAGCTTCGCTCGTATTTTACAATTCTTGAGCAAAGCACATTTCGCTTGAGGTGTCTTCATCCACCTTTCACAGCGGATTTATCCCGATTTTCACCAGGCAACAGTTTCCACATCTCGATTCCAACATCACGTCAAAAGCTTTAGGCCGCTGCTCATACGCCGCAGCGGTAGCGTTTCATGTCCCAAAATGGACATGCATCCACTTAAGCACATGGAAAAAAGATTGTCAAATCGGGAAAAAATGCGTGCGCCTGTTCACGTGTTCACCCGTTCAGCAGAACGGGTGTGTAGGCGTTCACCCGTTCGGGCGTTCGCCTTTGATTAACTCTGTTTGCGGATATAGTCATCCAGCGCCTGCCTGACCATATCCGACAGACTAAGCGACTTCCCAGACAGGAAACTCTGTGCTTCCAGTCGCTTCAGCGCCTCGTGCTGATCCAAAAACACGTTATAACTCTGTCGCCCGATCGGGCGTTCAGGCGTGCGCCTGTTCACGTGTTCACCCGTTCGGGTGTTCGGGTGTTCGGGCGAACGGGTGTTCACCTGTTCGGGGACACGCTGCCATACGGTGGATTGAGCTGCTTTTGTGGCAGGCGGTTTTATTTTGAGGAGATCAGTATAGGTTCCCATAGGCATTAGGCCAGATTGGTCTCTGCTGCGGCTGCGGTGACAGCATCGCGTGTAACACGGGATTGACCGTCTACTGCCGTCTTAATAAGCGCTTCGTTCGCCAGTTTGACAATGAGCCGGGGTACACCCGCTGTCACGCGGTATAGCGCCTCAATGGCATCTTCTTCAAACGGGAATTCTTTACCACCAGCCACTGTCCAGCGAAATTGCAGCATCTGGCGCGTCTGCACTTGGTCGAAGGGCTTTAAGCGTGCGATATTCATGCGATTCTTGAGAGAAGTCAAGCGATTCAGCTTGGGGTCTAATTCAGGTTGAGCAAACAGCGCCATCTGAACTAAGAACTCGGTATTGGTGCTGAAATTGAACAGGTGCTGGATCAGCAGCAGCATGTCCCGTGTCATATTCTGGGCTTCATCAATCAGCAGCACCGGCGAGATCCCTTTGGCATATTGCTCGCGCAAAAATTCTTCAAAGTTCTTCAGCGACTTACTATATGCCCGGTTGGTCTTGACTTCAAATTCATCCATCACAAACCGCAAAAAAGCGTTCGTTGTCGGCAGCTTGGGGGCAAAAACAAATACGACTTTTTTGGTGGCATCGTGCTCGAGTTCTTCTACGATGCGGCGCGCAATAGTCGTCTTGCCGGTACCGATGTCCGCCAGCAGATAAATAGGGCCTGCACTCTGTTGAATGTGATAAAGGATTTTGCCTTTCGCTTCCTGGTGCTGCTCGGAGTACCACAGAAAGCGAGGATCGGGGGTAATTCGGAAAGGCATTTCCGCTAACCCAAAATAGTCCGTGTACATAAGGACACTATTTCAGATCGCGTCATCAATGTCAAGAAGTTGAATCAACTCCGCATAGCAAGTTGAGCTAACTTTGTGAAGTCGGCTGTTGACTGTCTTTTGCTGGCGGATTGCCCTGTTCTCTCAGTCCCTCCTTGTAACCTTCGACATACGCTTGGCCATGTACCTGTCCTACTTCTCTGGACAGACGCTGAATATCATCGCGAGATTGTTTTAGCTCTTCTGTTGTCTTTTGCAACTGCTCTCTGAGTAAATTAGTTTCAGTTTTTAAGCTAGCGTTTTCTTGTCCGAGTTGTTGCGTCTGCGCTGCTAAGGCCTCTGCCTTCTCTAACCGCTCAGACAATTGAGTGATATGACGCTGCAATGCCACGATTTCCAGACTGGCTCGCTTCTCTCCCTCAGTAGCTGAGAGAACTTTAAGATGCCCTTCTGAAATCTCAGGTGGATCACCTCGGGCCCCTGATTTGAGTGCAACATGGATATCTTCAAAAGTAGCTTGACGTTCTTTGTACTCAGAAATCAACGCTACAACTTCTAAGTCTTCAATCGCAAAAGAACGCTTCTTTCCCTCCCCTGGCTGAGCTGTCGGGGATAGGTACTGAGCAAACTCAACCGCCCATTTCCTAACGGTTGGCTCGGCAAATCCAAAAATTTGTGCCACTTCTTTGGTTGAAAATGTCAATTACTCTAATCCTTTGTATTGACACTTCAAGCAACTATAACTCACTTCGCTATCCTGCCCCACTGCATAACGCTACGGAGCGCTATATAGTGCTATATAGCGCAATATTTATAAAAGTGATACAGTATAGCGAAATTGCGCTATGCGCCAATCTTTTTCACTGGCACATAGTGCCATATGAACTTAGTGAGAGGGAAATGACAAGTATGGCAACAAATCGATTCCGCCTTCAATTCAAGTTTTGGTTGGATATGCATAAACCTGATGAACAGCAGTTGGCCAAAGAGATCGATCAACTGAAGCAGGGCAGGGCATTTAGCCAAGTAGTACGAGATGGCATTCGCCTGATTATGGATCTCTGGAATGGTAACTTAACGGTTCTACTGGCGCTATTCCCTTGGGTAGAGGATGCCTTTTATCAGCGCTTTTTAGAACAACAACCAAATCCAGAAACCACTATTCAAGAGCAACTCCAACGATTAGAGCAACTATTGATAGAGCAGGGGAATACTCCTATTGAGAACATAGCTCAACCAGGCGCAGCCACTCCTGGGTCACCTAAAGCTATGATCATTCCTCAAGTTAATAACGCAGTGTTTGAAGATGACAATCAATCTGAGCTAGTGGTCAAGAAAGCCAAGTCTGATGGCAAGTCCGCCCAGAATTTTCTGGATAGTGCTTTTGGGCTGATAGGGTAGGGGAATGGGGAAAAATTCGGTAGCATGTTTGATGTTCACCGGTGGCCGTGACAGCCTGCCAACGGCGGGTTCGCCCGTTGCGGCTACCCGGTGAACGCACCGTTTCCCAAACAGAGACAGATAACCGCATTTCTGTTTTTTTCTTAAATGCCATAAGAACTCCAAATAAATCTTCCAAATTCAAGGCAAAAACTTTTTTTCCTGATCGTTAGCCAATCTTTTCTCCCGCCCTGGTGCGGGTGAAACCATCAGTAGATGGTTCAAAAATGCCGATCTGCCTGGGCGTTTCTCCCCGCCATAAATAGCCGATGGTCTGGTGTTTCTGGGTGTAGCACCGGATTGCCTCACCGCTGTCAAAATACCGTTTAACCATGTGCATCCCGCCGTGCCTTTTATCAGCAGGGTTGGTTAAGTGGTGGTTGATCGCAGTTCTGACTTTCCGGGCTTGTCCCTTGCGATGGTGTTGCCGGATGCCGGTGGGGGAGTAGGTGTTGGGCAGCCGCCAGCTCAGCCGCTCGACGATATAGGTGCCAGTGCTGGTTCTGACTTCAGCCAGGTAGGTGAATCTGTCCTCGGGTGGTGTGAAGTCGATAGCTCTGGGGTCGTGCAGTTGGGCGTAGTTGGGCCGAATGGTGATGATGCTTTGCAGCCGATCTCGCTCCCAGCGCCTGATGGTCTCCTGGGTACGATTAAACAGCTTCTCCAACTGTATTCGGCTGATTGTCGGGCCTTCTCGATACATAAGCCACGACGCATATATCATCGCTTCCCATCGCTCCAGGCTACCCGCCGGTGACACATACATCTCGCGTACGCCTGGCCGATTGGTTTGCACTAACTCCGGATGACGGATGGCTAACGCGACAGCCACAAACTGCCGCGACCGCAGGAAGACATATCGCTTTGACAGGTTCCAAAATAGCCTGTTTCCGGCCCGTAGCAGAGCATTATAGTGCTGGCGGGTGTAGTTGATCCCGTAGCGCTGCAAAACGTCTCTGAGGGCTTTTTTGGCAACTTTGCCGCTGCCGTCTGCCTGTCGGGTCAACTCCTGACAAATACACCACAGTCGAAACTCTCCGGCCATATAGGCGCCGGTGGACATACGTCCCAACTCCGGCTCGATCCGGATAGCCTCCGCTTCCACCGGTGAAGGCTTCGACTCCGTGATCTTTATGCCTTCCATATACCGCTGTACCGCCACCTGTAACTTGGTCGCGGTGGCATCTAGTTGGGGTGGGGCAGTGAGATAATTTATTTGATTACGGGTGGGGGTCTGTCTGGGCGTGCTGATCTCAGCAAGTAAACTCAGGGCCTGAATTCGTCCATCCAGGGGATGGTTGAATAGTAGATCAGCATACTGGCGGTCTGACAGCCCACGACTGATCCTGGCTTTCACCTCTTCTTGCAGATGTGGGGCCTGATCACGGCAATATCTGGCTGCCTCCAGTGCCTGGCGCTCTGGATCGTCCATAGCCGCCTCCCAGATGACCTCCAGCATCGCCAGAGTAGGGGAGGGTAGAGGTAGGTTATTTGCGACACTCTCGACCGGTCTCAATACCTGACCTTAATCCACCGACGAGAGACAACATTAAAGAGACTTGCGCCGTTTCAAGTTTTGGTTATACTTGAAGTAGTAACAAGCAAAACACCGCCCCTCGTGGGTGGGTGCATATTTTTAGAAAACACCTGCGTAGGCGGCCAAACCAACAGCGGGTGTTTTGCATTTTAGGTAACAATCTCCAACTATATCCAGAAATAGCAAAAACGCAAAACAAACCTTATTCCCCGTTGATCGAGATTGAGCGTCGGCCACTGGCCGGTTAGCGAAATGAGATGCAACGGGGACGGTTATTTATTGCTGTTGATCCAACACATCAGCAGGGGTAACGATCTCCAGGCATGACCCTTCAGCCACTTCTGGCCGATCTAATAGGTGCTTTCGATCATACGTGACCAAATGACTACATTTCGCTTTGACGGCGGCGGCCACAATGGGCGCATCTTTCAAAGCGGTATAGTCTGCCGCCTGCAATACTTCTTCGTGGGTGGGTTTGTCTATTTCTTCAAAGTTTGCGTTGGCGAGAATAAGTTCAAAAGTGGGTAGTCGTTCGGGGTATTTGTTGGATAGGTTGCGTCGAACTTCTTCAGTTACGTGAGGGCTAATCACCAAAGCGATCTGTTGTCGTAATCCGAGATTGATTAGGTCGCGGGCTGTGCCAGTAGGGGAGTAGGTCGCTGCAAACAACACACTAGCGTCAATGAAGGCTCTAATCATCGGCGCCAGCTTCGATACCGTAATCCTCTCTCAGCATGTCGCCTCTATACTCTCGACCACTCTCCATCAGTTCTTCCAAGGTTATATCCTTGGCTTTCAATCCTGCACCAATCTGATCAAGCAACTGGTTGACTAACTCGATTCGGGGTGCAACTAACAAGCCAGCATCAGTCTCCAAGTAGCTGATCTCGTCACCAGGTTTGATATTGTATTTTTGCTTAAACCAGTCGGGCAATTCAATTGAGCCGTTGTCACCGACTGAGAAGGTGCGTTTGCTTTCCATAGTTACTCTCTTTCTATCTGAGATTATATCAGAGTTATTGATAACGGTGGGTAATGAGACCCACCGGCGCAAGCGCCGCTGATTGAATCCGGGTTGTGTTCGTGTATATTGGCTTCATGTGCGATTGTATACCCGACATACGGTTCAAACCCTTGCACCTACAAAAAAACCGTCTAAAACGGCTCCTGTGGTTGCTAAACCCCAAGTTAAAGAGTTGCGGTATGTGATGATCTCCCACACAAGCTACAAGACTAAACAGCAACTCAGGCAACAGATCGAACGGCGGAAAACTGGCAAGGGTAGGGGATTGATCAGGTGTGAGATACATTTGGACAAATAATCGGATGACTTTGAATGATTTCAGCGTGTCAAAACCAGCCTCACCTTTCGTGAAGCAGTTTGAGGCAGATAAATCGACTCAAACTGCCCGATTCTGCGCCAAAAACACTAGTTGGTTTCAGGGAAGAGCGCTTCCGGGTTGCATCTTAGCGTGGGTTTTCGTCCTTTTGCTATCACTTCACCAAATACACTGCACAACAGTCTCTAAGAATGTGAGAACTATCTATAATAGCGCATTTAGCTCAGCAATCTTGCTCTGAATAAGACCTCTATTGCCAAATTTCTCACCACCACCTTTGCGAAGATATCGCTCGAAGTCCCTGATAGCCTTTTTATACTTCTTTTGTCCTTCATACAATAGAGCCCGATAGAGATGAGGATCAGGATATGAATTATCGAGTTGGATTGATCTTTTGAAGTCATTCAAAGCATTCAGTATGTCATCTATAGACTGATATAGACACCCACGGTTGAAAAAATTTTCTGCGTCATTTGGCACTAAATCCATTACCTTATTAATATCATTCCAGGCTTTATCATAATCGCCTTGCTTTATATAGATAACGCATCGATTTTTGTAGTTATCTATGTCTTGTGGACACAAATTTATGGCACTAGAGTAATCCTTCAACGCAGTCTCAAAATCACCTTGTTCCATGTGTATCAATCCCAAATTATGGTGATACAAACAAGCATCGGTAGCTATTGAATTAATTTCAATTGCCTTATAGAAATCAGTTATGGCTGCCTTTAGATTTCCCTGTGTTCTATAAGCTAAGCCGCGCTCATTGTGTAATGTTGCGAGCAATCTATCGTTGGGATGCAAATCTATTGCTTTTGTAAAATCATTGATGGCAGCATCCAATTTGAATGTTTCTCGATAAACACAACCACGGCCTAGCAGGGCATCAGTCGAAAACTGATCAAGTTCAAGGGCTTTTTCGTAATCAGATAGCGCTTCCGTTACATTCCCGAGCTGAGCATAGGCTATGCCTCTCCCTGAAAATAACTCAGCAATTTCACCATCCAAATCAATGGCAGATGTGTAGTCAAGGACAGCGCTTTGATAGTCTTGCATCCTTAGGTAAACGCCAACACGATTGTAATAAGAAATGTATATCTGAGGATCAATCTCGATTGCCTTGGTAAAATCGGCAATTGCTGCTTCCAGATTAACCATCTTGCTATGAACTAGACCTCGGTTGTTATAAGCACCTATTGAGTTAGGATCAAGTTCAATAGCAAAATCCAAATCCTTTAAGGCCGCATCAAATTTGTCTTGGTCTGAAAAAACATTTCCTCTATTACTATACGCTGCCACATAATATGGATTGATCTCAATGGCTCTCGTACAACTAGAGATTGCAGCATCAAGATCACCTAACTTATAGTACGCCATACCACGATTATTGTAGGCAAGGTAGTTTTGAGGATTAAGTGCTATGGCTTGGCTATGATCGTCTATAGCTGCTTCAAAGGCTTCGAGCATTGCATGTGCAATACCACGATTATTAAAGGCCCGAGATAGCTTAGGATTTATTGCGATTGCTCGGTTGAAATCAGCTAGGGCAAGCTGTGGCTTTCCGAGGTTCGTATAACACGACCCACGATCAATGTATGCGTCAACGTATGTAGCATCATTTAACACGGCATTTGAGAATTCGGAAACAGCACTCTCAAGATCTCCCAAATTCATGTAAATGACGCCGCGTATCCAATGACCTTCTGCCTCAACTTCTTCATCTCTAAAAATTGGCTCAGTTGAAACTGCTTCTTTATTTTCGCTTGCGAGTTGTAGGTCTCGTCGAGATACATTTTCGGTAGCAAACGGCATCGGCACACTTAAATACTCTCGGTGCAATCTCTCAACCGCTTCAACCACATATTCGGGATACATTAGTAGACCATTGTATGAAGATAGTTCGGCAAGGTTGCCTTGAAGCACTTCTTCATAATCGCTAAATCTGAAGTCGCCAGTTATGAGCGGAATAATGTTTCGATCATGTTCGATTGCACACTCAATTTCCTGCCTAACCCAATCATCCGGTTCAGTACAACGTTCTAATGCTCCTGGTGTAAGCAGTATTAAGAAATGTGAACGGTACTTTATTTGGTTTAGTATTTTTTCTGGAAATTTCCCGCTCCGAATTGTGGCAACATCGAGAAAAACATCATATCCATAGCCTTCTAATTTATCGTAAATGTATCGAGCCAGGGCCCAACTAACGTTGCGTCGATAGCTTATGAAGACAGTTTTGCTGGGACTTTCCACTTATCTACAGTCCTAAGATTGGAGCGATGCAGAAAATTAGATATTAAGACCTTTTTTGAGTTACCACAACGGAGTGTTTCTCCGCCCGATAAATATCGCTTATCGTGATGTAAACCCTCTTCCACCCACAATCGGCCTGACATTATCCGCGCCATACGATGGATTATCACCCAGATGTGCCGTCATTACCGCACGACAACATGAGCTATTCTTATTAGAAAATGCAAAGAGGGCAGGGAACATGGCAACCCCACAACTTGAGCAAGATTGGCGGGATAAGCAATGGACAAAGGCGCAGCAGGAACTGTTTAACCGGGTATTGCTGGCTGTACTCCTGATCGGTCTAGGTGTCTGGATTGGCAGTTTATTATTCGCTGGTGACAATGGCTATGCAGTAAACATCTATACCGAGATCCTGAGCATTGGTGTCACGGTCGGCTTGCTGAACTACTTGGCCGAGAGGCGGTCTTTGAGGGAGTACAAGGAGCAGTTGGTGCGCAATGCCGGAAGTCGAGCACATGATACAGCATTGAGTGCAATTGATGAGATGCGGAAGCGTGGTTGGCTGATTAATGACGAAGAACAACTTCTTAAAGGCGCAACCTTGTCTAAGGCCAACCTAAGTGGCGCGAACCTATCTGAGGTCGATCTTAGCGGCGCAAGCTTGTATGAGATCGATCTTAGCAACGCGGACTTGTCTCAGGCCAACTTAAGCGGCGTGGATTTGGGCGTTGCCAATCTGAGTGGTGCAAGCTTGTTTGGTGCTAACCTGAATAACGCGAGACTCCTGGGCACTGACCTGAGCAGCGCGATCTTGGTGTCTGTTGATCTGAGCGACGCGATGTTGGGGGATACCGAATTTAACGAAGAAACCATGTTACCCGATGGCATATACTGGTCACCCGAGTTGACCACTTTTGATTTAAGCGAACGCTTCGGCGTGATTTTTGACGACTTCTCCATAGCTGATGAATGATACGCCAAACTTCACTAACCCGGATTGTCATAGCTTGGGTAGGGCAGGAGGATAAACTGGAGACAGTTGTAATCTCGAGGCTCTCGGCTTCCGATTTTGCACCCTCTTTAAGCGATACGATCATAGTGGATGAGCTATTTGCTTCGCATGAGCTGCCCTTTTGGTATACCGATTCCTGAAGTTGCGGCAGCGGGTCTAGGCTGTTATAACCCTTCATTACCTGATAAAGCGCGATATCCCGACTGGTTGCGCTGCGCGCAACCAGTCGGGATATCGCGCTTTATCGTGACATGAAACTCCTGGGCCTAAAATTGCCAATAGAGCAGGATAGGGCATTTAAGAGGAAATCTATTCTTAAAAACGTCGGTTTTTGCACGATGACAATTCGCATGGAAAAATCGACTGCATCTCCCCACATCTGCATTGCAAAACTGTCTGTTGAACCTTATCGTGCAAAAGCTACACTGAGACACATTATTGCAACGTGCTCATAAGGTGTGCCTATGTTAATCGGATACGCACGGATCTCAACCCAATATCAAAACCCTGATTTGCAGATGGACGCGCTCCACAAAGCGGGCTGCGAAAGGTTTTTGTCGAGCAATGATCCGGGAGCGAACCAATGCCGGGTTAGCCGCTGCGAGAGAACATGGCAGGGTAGGGGGGCGGCCCCGAAAACTCTCCGATAGCGACATTGCCAAAGCCAAAGCGATGCTGAAAGACCCAAACATCAAGGTCAAGGATGTCGCCGCAACGTTGGGCGTTGATCCCTCGACCGTGTATCGCACTATCGGCAGACGAGATGATGTAGAGACAGATGTTTAGAGCAATACAGATACATTGTTGTATACTTATTAGAAGCAAATTACCCTCAAGAAGCAAAGATGTGAAAAATAGCCACGTTGTTGCATTTGAGTTAATCTTAACATCTGAAGAGTTGGAATAGATCAAGGCCAAATTCAGTTGGCAGATACTGATTTTTCTGCTAGAGCGCCTGCCCTAGGTTATCTATATCAAATAAGATATGCTCTGTATCTTCTACTGTCATCCGAGAAGGAGGAAACTGAACTTGCCCTCGAACAGTTGGATGATGTCGTATTTGAAGTGGATGGGACAGCAACCGAACTGCTGCAACTCAAGCATCACATAGACAGTCAAGCAAGCCTAACCAGTCTCAGTCCTGACCTATGGAAGACGCTCCGTATATGGAGTGAATATATTGCCAAAAAAAGGGTTTCCGATGACATCATTTTGACCTTGGTCACCACCGCCACTGCCCCTGAGACTGAGACTTCCATAACAAAGCATCTAAGACCACGCACAGGTCGCGACAGTAAACGCATCGCTGATGATCTTCTCAAATTAGCCAATACCTCAACTAACAAAGAACTCACACAATCATTTACAGCCTATAAGAATTTAACAGAAGCTCAACGAGAAGCGCTGGTTGATGCTATTCAAGTATTGGATGGCTCTTCAGACATTATAGATACAAGCGAAAAAATAAAGCAGCGCCTACAAGTTAGACTAGAGCATAGGGAAGCTGTATATGCTCGTTTGGAAGGTTGGTGGTTTGATCGTGTAGTACGTCACCTGAAAACACATAAGACCCATACCATTAGCAAGATAGAACTCATCGACCACATTGTTGACATTAACGAGCAGTTTCTTCCAGACGCGCTTCCCATTGATTTTCTACATAGTGAGCCGCCGGAACCACCAGATCCAGAAACAGATCAGAGACGATTTGTAGCACAACTAAAAATCATCGCTCTTAAAAACAAACAGATCGAAAACGCCATTCGTGATTATTATCGAGCATTTGAGCAGCGATCCCGTTGGCAACGAGAACGGCTTGTAAACATAAGTGAGCTTGAAAACTATGAAAAAGACCTCATTGATGAGCTAGAAAGAGAAAGACTTTGGCGTGAATATGACACCGAGGAAGAACAGGAATTACAGCGGCAAGGGAGAGAACTTTTCCAATGGGCTGAACAAGCCGATCTTGCTATCCGCCCTCAAGTGAGGGCCCCCTATGTGATGAGGGGAAGTTTCCATATGTTAGCAAATGATGATCCTCCTCGTATTTGGTGGCATCCAGAATTTGTGAGGCGGCTTCAGGAAATAATAGAGCTTCCTGAACCGAATTCTGATTGGGAAAGGAGGCCCAGCGAGGTTGCTCATCTATTCAATCCTGCATTCTGCGCAGGATTACTTCGTGATGCTATAAAGAATTTCCAGAATGAGAAAGTAGATGGTTTGCCTTTTGCGCTACTATTCCTGATCCTTCCAATTATTCTCCATAAACCCACCCGCGAATTATTGCCGCGAAACATTAGCAAAAAACAACATGTTTGGCTACGCGAAAATCCAGAAGCTCGTATTGGTTTTGCTCATCGAACACGGGACATAATGAAGATTTCTAAAGAAGGGCTATCCTTTGGACTGCAAAAAGGCGCAATTGCCATAACAGATGAAGGCAATTTGGTTAGCACATCAAAGAGACTTTCAAGAAAAAATCTTGTTGCGGTCGAGCCTAATCTTGAAACAGAAGTGAAAGATATTGAAAGGCGGGCTGGCTTTGTCGGTCGCTGGTTTGCACAGTCTGGATCAGTGAAGACTGTTTTTATTATGTGGGGAATACGCCCATGACTATGCAATTAAAGTCCATCATTCTGTACAATGCAAATGGGGAGCAACGTTTCATAAACTTCAGATTGAATTCTGTCAATATCATCACGGGCCAATCCAAAACAGGAAAATCATCTATTATCAATATTATTGACTATTGTCTGGGTAGGAGTACCTTCCAAGTAGCGGCAGGTATAATCAGGGACAGTGTCGAATGGTATGCCGTTCTATATCAACTCCATGATATGGAAGTGCTTATCGCAAAACCAAAACCCGACTTTGGGCAAAATAGTCAGAGCCAAGTCTATTATGAAATTGCTCCCCAAATAGCAATTCCCAATCTACCGGATTTGAGGGTCAATTCTACTGATGATGCCGTTAGCGATGAACTTTCACGCAGGTTGAATATTTCACCGAACTTAAATATCCCTCCCGAAGGTCAAACCAGAGAACCTTTACAGGCTAATATCAAGCATACAAAGCACTATCTATTTCAGCCGCAGAGTGTCATTGCAAACAGGGATGTGCTCTTTTATCGTCAAAATGAACAATTTATCCCACAGGCCATAAAGGATACGATACTTTATTTCCTCGGCGTTATTCAGGAAGATCGCCTTCAGTTATTAAGTGACCTAAATGCTAAGAAGAGAGAACTGAGACTTGCAAGACGCAATCTCGAAGAAGTAGAAAGTTATACCGTTGAGAGGGCAAATCGCAGGCAAAGCCTCGTAATTGAAGCCAGACAGGTTGGTCTGATTGAACCTGATGTAACCCTAGAAACACCAGAGGCTGTTACTGAAATTTTTGCTACAACGCGGAACTGGCAACCCACGATAGTACCACCTGTTATTGATGATCTTCTCTCTGAACAACAGGAAGAATTGGCACAGTTCCGCCAGGCGTTCCAAGAAAAACTATACGCTATAGAGGCGGCAGAAGCCTTTGTACATTCTGCCGACGGCTATACTATTGAAGCCGCAGAGCAAATAGACAGATTAGCGTCAATTAACTTGTTCGATGAGGACAATGGCACAGAAGAGATTTGCCCTATCTGCGGCGCTAACCATTCACAACAGCCTCCTTCAGTAGCAGCGATTAGGCAATCCCTGGAAAATTTGCATCGTGAACTCAGTACGGTTAATCGAGAGAAACCCGAACTCGATAACCACATAAGAACCTTGAAAGATGAGCTTGAGCAATTGAGGGTCCTAATTCAACAAAAAGAACTCGACTTACAGGCAGTCATAGAAGAACAAGCAATAGCTCAACAATACAGGGATACAAATGCACGCATTGCTCATGTGGTGGGGCGCATAAGTTATTACCTTGATGTAACGCCAGAAACTGATGACGAGGCTTCTGATCTAAGAAAAACGGTTGAACAACTTGAAGGCGAAGTTCGCGCAATCGAAGATCAGTTAGATACTTCTATTATCGAGGACAGAAAATCATCTATTCTCAATATTATTGGTACTGAAATGACAAGATTGTCGGGTATGTTGGAACTCGAACATGAAGGGCCATATCGCCTTGATTTGAATAGGTTAACTGTAGTAGCTGATAGGCCCGATGTGCCTATTGTGATGGATCAAAATATGGGTAGTGCAGCCAACCATCTCGGTTCGCATCTGATAACATTGCTCGCACTACATAAATATTTCTTGGAGCAGACCCGTCCTGTACCTAGTTTTCTAATTCTAGATCAGCCAACACAAGTCTATTTTCCTCCTGAAGTTTATGAACAAATCGACCAACCAGATTTCGATATGGCAGACGAAGATCGGATTGCAGTTAGTAGGATGTTTGATCTTCTTTTCGAGGTGTCGAGGACTGTTGGCTTGCAGATTATCGTTCTAGATCATGCAAACCTAGATAATGAGGAATTCCAGGAAGCAATTATTGAAGGTGGCCCCTGGAGAGATGGAAATGCTCTAATACCTGAAAGTTGGCTATAGCACTAGCAGTTTTCTGGTTCGCTCCTCAAGGAAGACCGATTCCGAAATACTCATGTGATTTGGGGCTTTTTTGTATTGGAAAGCCGCCTTTCCGGTAAAGATTTTGGGTTGGATATGACCTTGATTGCTTAAATCCAAGCTGTGGTTTTGTAAGTCCGTTTATCAGTAGTAAATCTATTACATTTTTTACATAAAATCTCTAGTCTGCCTCACTCGGCTCCTCAGCCTCCCCCTTCAAACTTCTCCTCTGGTGTTGGCCTTGGCGGGCCATCAGCTATATCACCATTTAGTTGTATCCAAACTGCTCCACCCGGTGATCGTATCATCTGCCAATCACCGCTCATCAATATTGACCTTGACCAAACCCCGCCATTGCGAAACGCTAATTATTCTATTGTTTTTATTTTACTATTTATTCCATACTGGTAACTGAGGGTTATTTGAGCTATATATCTGTAATTAGTCAAATGCATCAAAAATTGCACAGTATAGCAAGCTCAATTTAAAAAGTGCATAACACGCTCTAGGGTTAGAGTTTGGAAGCTGAAAAATGGATGCAACTCAAGCACTTCATTTATTAGAAGCAGCACAATTAGCTTATAAAGCGCGTAACTACGCGGAAACTTATCAAATATCTAGCAAAATTCTTTTAGAAAAAACTGCCTTACCTATATCAGCTGAAGCTTATACCTTGAAGGGAATGTCAGCAGGATGGCTTTCCACATATTCCAATAATCGCTTTGAAGAAATGCTTTCATATGTAGATAAAGGTCGGGAGATAAATGATGATCCTGAACGACTTTTATGGATTGCTACTGAAATGGCTTCACTTACTTCTACATTCGCTCAATCGCTCCAAACACACTACACGGCAGAAAACGAAGGCGTCGTTCAGTCAACAATGAGTTCAGGAGTTACTGTTCGATATTCAAACGAGGGTATCGGCGAAGCTTTAGGTCGTGGTATAGGTCAGGGTCTTGCAGATGGTATGGAAAAAGCACAGAAAAGAAAAAAAGCTACTGTATCACTCGGTATTTCTTTCATTAAAGAACATATGCAACCTCTAGTTGAGGCTATGAAATTTGCTTATTATAATGCTGCTAAAAAACCCTCTGTAGCAATAGCAATTGGTTCAGCTATAAATGCAATTATAGATACGAGTGCGATATCACCTCGCGCACGTCAAGAATTTTCTCATCTTGTTGATCGCCTTACAGTCGACATAATCAACGCCCATCCAGATGTAACCATCTATTATACAAAAGATCCCGAAGCCATTTCATGTCCCAAGTGTGGGTATGAGTCCGTTAAAAGCGAAAATACAGGGTGTAACCCATTTCTAGCAGTTATAACACTAGGGTTGCATCCTCTTATTCAAATGATAGAAAATTTAACTGGTGGCTCAAGTGTTGGAAAAGAATCTAGAATTGGGCAAAAATTATATTGTTCTGTCTGTAATCACATATGGGAACATAAAGGGTAGAATATTTGTCGATAAGCCTCCTAAATTATAATAATACCTCCTGTTATAATCTCTACAACAAATTCATGCTAGAGCACTGGTCATCTGTGAAGAATGTTCCCAGTTCATCGCGCATCTTCATATAGGGATTGCCTTTGCGGAAAGCCGCTTTGGCAATGCGAGCGGTCTCTTCTGGAATATCGGGAACAGAGCGCGGATGCAGACTCATGGGATACCCTTTTCGGTCCTTTTTCTCCCAAAATCGATCCTACGTCGATTCGCCAACAACATCTTTGGCATCAGAAGACCAATATTGGTGCTGCCGCATGATCGACACGAGTAGCGGACAGACTCTTCGATCATGTGGCAGACTATTTGCTCTTACCACTTACTTTGCAACCACTACCGCCCACCACTCAATAGCGTGTTGATATGCTCGATGTGCGACATAGCGTAATTTTTGTCCACCAATGCGTTGGAGCAATGGACGATTTGATGCGAAGTCAGCAAGGCTGCCTTGATTAAGGAGATGGATGAAACGCTCATTGGCATCAGATTTGGACAGCCGATGAATATTCACTATTTCTGATATAGGGTTCAGTGTTCCTTTGAAATCTCTTAGACTTGATCGGAGAAACCAGAACGATAAAGACGTGGCACGTAGTATAAGAGGGATGATTTGCCCAAGCACACTAAACAGAAACCATAGGGGGAAAGTTACAAGTGCCACAACTAACAGTACGGGTTTATGGATGGGTTTAGTGAGGTCAAAAAGAACAACATATAGATATACAAGTGGATAAAGTAGGATATTGAGGGCTGCGATAGCCCAAAGTGCGAGTTTCGCAACTCGGCTGATCTTCACCGAGGTCCCGGCTAGGCTTGGAAACCTGCGCCCAAACTCAAGATTGCTTTTGATGGCTGTACCACCGTGATAGATGTACGTTGATAGAGAGCAGATGAAAATATCGGTCGGCAGTTGTTTTGCTTCTTGAACTGAGGCGCGCAAGGTATTCAAAATATCCGTAGGAAGTTTCGGCGCAATTGCACTTTGCAAAGCTGCTGTCCCTTCCCCTAAACCTTGAATATCACGCCAAATAATGCGAATGGCTTCCCAATCTTCTTCAACTGGTTGAAGGCGTTCGATTAAAATAGCACCTAGCTCCTGCCAAGCATTAAACCAGAAAACCTCACGGTGATCGAGTAAATGTTTCCATGCTGCAACAACATCGTAGTTTGGCATAGCTGTTGCAAGAAGTCGAAGCCACACCATATAAAAGTCAGGATGATAAGTATGGGGACGATCAGAAATAATCTGCTCAATGTTGTCGAGACTTCTATTCCATACCGTTACAGCTACTGAACCTGACCATTGAGCCATGACTCGGGATAAAGGTTTAAGGAACTCCTCGTAAAGATGATACATAGCACCTTCAGCGCCTTCTCCCCTGTAGATTAGCAGGTTATCGATTTGATCAGAACTCAAGAACGGCATGAAGGCACAAGAAAGCACTGGGTTAACGCTACGTGAAGCAAACTTTGAAAAGAGAGCTTGAGCGGTATCGTAGTTAAGTGCCAGTACGATCTGAGCCAACCCGAACCATCCCCTAGCAAACCTATCGCCATACATAAAAGGTTGCTCATGTTTTAGTGTCGCCTGTGCAAGTTCCATAGCAAGTTCATTATCTTTTAAGCGCCCTTCTCCAAAAACAATCGGTATACCGGCAATAACACTTTCCAGTCCCCATGAATAATAATCAATATCTCGACCAGCCTTCACTACCTGCCACGCTTCCTGCCACTTTAGCAAGCGTTGGTCAGCGGGGTAATGCTCAAGATGTCCAACAATATGTAAGGCTTGACGAGTGCGATTTTTGATAGAGGCAACAAGCTTAAAAAATCTCGCCCAATAGTCGATTTGCATATCAGTGTCTAGCAGAGTGATCAAATAACCAAGCAGGGACAGGTTTAGTCCCCTGTATTCTTTTTCCATCTGCGATTCAATTTCTTGCTGCGTTTCGATTTCAGCCTTTTCAACAATGACTTTAGCTTTTTGCCTTTTATCCTCACTAGGCAGGCGACTCAACAATGTGGCGCAAAGATCGCTTGTTGTTTTGGGATCAAGGTAGCTGGTATACAGAGTGTCCTCCCTGACTACTTCTGCAAGAAGGCAGTCGATTGCTTCTGCCACATCCTCCACCGGCATTCGATCAATCAACAGATACAATGTTTTTTCAATTCCATAATGACCGTAGTTTTTTCTTCGCCGCTCATCATTCAATCTGAAATCACGGTAATCTGCCAGCTTTAACACCCAAATTCGCAGTGTCAATTCTTGAGGGATGTACTTTACCAAATCTGTCAACCGATAACGATCAATGTATTCGTGTACCAACTCAAGGTAAGCAGTAGTGCGTTCATCTTGTGAAAGGCGGTGATTGCGACGGATCAAAGTAGCTTTAATGCGCGGGAGACTGTCTTGGCTATAGACAGTTTCAGCTAACGCACTGAGCTTGTTTTCAATGATTGGCAGCATTTCATCGGGTATATATGGCACGATATGTTCGACAAAACGACCAATGCCTTCTTCTCGGATATTCTCAAGCTTCTGCCAAGCAACAGAGAACAATTCTTCAGGGAGAAATTTCCATGGCACTGAATAATGATGATCAGGTATCAACCAGTATTCCCAAATTTGTCGCCCGATACTTGCTCGCTGTATGTTCGTCAATTCCGGCATAAGGTCGCCTAAGGTGTAGTAGAAACTGGGAATTCCCCATTTCGATTCCCGCCACAAAGGTAGTAACTGGTTGAGAATATGCCCCCACATCTCCTCACGCTCAGGCGATTGTTGAAACGGAGCAATTCGCTTCAGGATTGAAACTTGATCATCTAGATCATATCCCTCACGTTGAAAGGCGTATACATCTTGAACAAAGTTACGCCGATCTTCATCGCTGAGAGGAGGTGTCAGAAGTTGTTCTAAAAATGCTCCTCTTTCTTCATCAGCCAGCGAAAAGGCTTGTTTCCAAAGTACACGGCGCAAAACTCTGAAACGATCTGGATATGCTCCCACATCGTCGATGACTCTATGGATCAGGGTAATAATCGCAGTTTGTTTTTTCTTCTCGTATGCGCTGGATGAGACTTCGTATGTCCAGTTGTTCCAAGTCCGTATGACAGCAATAATGGCATCAGCACAAGCCTCTTTTTGAGCCTGAGTTAAGCGTGAAAGCGCCATAATCGTCAGCAAGCTTTGAAGTTTGTTTGTTGTACTATCATCAATCCTTGGCACAACTCTGATCATTATACTGGGAGGCGCTAATTCCAAGACGATAAACACAATTACCGCACTAGCTGGGATACTGCTAAACGTCTCATCAATTGCACTTCTGAAGATACTGTATCGGAGGCGCAGTTCTGTGTCAGATTCAGCCACAATTTGTTGAGCACGTTCAAAATCACTCAGTAGCCCTAGTGGGTTGCGACGTTGTTCAGACCAATGCTTATCTTGGAATAAAGTATGAATATCATCGAGCCTATCTGCTGCTTCCAGATGATAGACAAGGTGATTATAAAGGTATCCGTCATCAATAATGTCGTGCCAGCGTCTCTTGTCGGGATTATATGCAAGTAGGAGCGTGTTATGGCGCTCTACCAGTCGTTTGCCAAGTGTTTGGCGTAGAAAGCCTATAAAAAGGTCGTGAACAATGAAGTTATCGCCTTGTCTCTGTACAAGTGAGCGATCAGCAAAAAAGTTTAGTATCTTGTGAATATCGATAGGGGCATAGCGAGAGTACCACAAACGCTCCAATGCTTGCAGTGGAATAGGTTGATCGTTCGGAAAAATGGCGAGATCCAAAATCTGATCGCTAATCTGTCCATTCGTCCCACTTCTAACTCGATTTAGATGTTCAATGCTGACATCAAAGACAATGTATAAGCTTTTATGATGATCACCTAGTGTTGTTACATCACCCTTCTTCAAAGAATCGATGTAGTGATCCCAAGTCTCAACAGAATCGCGTACATTTGCTCCAATGATCGTCAATGCAAGGGGCAAACCCTTACATAGCCGGACAACTTCGGCAGCTTCAGGAGGTAGTTCTGCCACAGACTTACGACTCACTCTCGCCAGAAGTTCGAGCGCATCTTCGTCATTCAACGGTTTGATTTCATATTCAAGTACGTCTAAATCTGCTAATACCGAGCGATCGCGTGTGGTCATCAACATTCGGCAGTGTTCACCTAAAATGTCATGAAAAACATTAGCTTGATCTGGTTTCCAAACATCATCAAGGATGATCAAACATTTTTTGTCATGGAGCAGTCCTTTCAACTCGATTGTGCCGTTCACCACCGAGTTGGGTTGCTTTTCCTGTCCAGTCAACTGCATGATAAGTTTGGATTGAGCTTGAGTGAGACGAACTTCTCGATCTGCCTCGTCAATATCACCCAGTGTTACCCAATAAACTCCATCTACAAATGCACGGCGCACATCACAATCGCCTGCAAGTTCTGCCAACACAACGGTTTTGCCAACACCACCCATTCCGTATAGTCCGATGGATTTTTTGCTGTCTTTGTAGATACGGGGGCTCCGTCCCAAACCTTCGTCTGCTAGAAACAATTCTTTAATCTCTTGGACTTCAATCGAACGATAAAGATGGTGACGCAATGAGTAGTCAGAATAAAATTTGCTTGTCACTGCATCAGGTGGATAATTTAGATTGCGCTTAACTAACTCTTCAAATCCTTTTTTAAATACCGTTTGATCGGAATCACAATTTTGGAAATCTATCGCATGATGCTTACTGAGCGTTGTTGGTAGGTTTTCAACACCACCTTTGTATATAATCGGAATTATTGCTCGACAAATCTTCAGGGCATATTCAAGTTCCAATTGCATTACCCAATTGCTCTCCAATGCGCCGGGTGTACTGATAAATAGCATGTAGTCTGCTATATCAATGCCTCTCTTGAGTTCCGCAGGAAACGCGGATCCGTGACTTCTCATTGATTCTTGATCAAACCATACATCAAATCCCTGTTCCGTTAGGGTTTTGTAGAGACGACTTGTAAATATAATTCCATCTTTACGGGCATAGGAGATAAAGATGCGTGATTTTCTTGCGGCTGTTTGTGAAGACTGCTGCATCAACTGTAAATTATTGTCTGACATGCTACTCTCGATCCGTCCTGTTGACTCCTAAATAACCAATAGTGCTAGTTCGTATGACGTGCCCCCGTTTATGGCTCTAGTGATCTCTTCCCGGTAAGGATCAAGGGGACGGCTCTTGTTTTTCCTGCCTTTGGGTCTGCCAAGTACCTGCCCTCTCGCTTTGACGGCGGCCAGTCCCTGTTTGGTACGAATGGAGATGAACTCCCGCTCGGATTCAGCGAAGTAGCTGTAAATCGCCAGCAGGAGCTGGGTGTGCGGACCAGTGGTAGAGAGTTCGGGATGTCTGATGAAAATAATCTTCACACCCTTCTCAGTGAGATCATGAATAATGTTGAGGGTCTCCAGCATATTGTGGCCCAGACGACTAAGCTCAGCCACCAGCAACAGATCGCCATCCTTCAGCTTGTCGATTATCTCAGTAATCCGACGCTCGCGCTGATTTTTGCGAGAGGAAATTTCAATCTCGATGAATTCATCAATCAGCAGCTTGTGCTGCTGAGAATATTCCAACAACAGATGGCGCTGCTTCTGCAAATCTTGTTCGTCGGGACTGACGCGAATTGTCACTTTGAGAATTATTTGACGTAAAATTTTCAGCGATAAATAGCGCGACATGCTATGATGAAGCATGATGTATTGTCTCCCATCCCGACGCGATTTCTTCGTTGAACCATCCTCACTTGCCCCTAATTTACAAACAACAAGTTAGCAGCAATCACTTGGCAAATGTCCTATTTTTTACTCTATCCCGAAGCGAGGCCTGATAAAACTCTATTAGATAAAAACGAACAATTAAGCCAGCTACAATTTTGGATGAAAAGACTGTGTATCACCCACCAACACAGTGGAACTTGTGGGCGATTTCAGCTTATTTTCCATACAACGCACTCAACTCATTGTCGGTCTGGATGAAGTACTTGTAGCTGTTATACGTCAAAGGCGTTTCAAGCTGCTCGTTGATGAGCTTCATGATCGAGGTCACGGGGATACCGGAGCGCAAATGACCTTTGATCTCTTCCCGGTAAGGATCAAGAGGACGGCTCTTGTTTTTCCTGCCTTTGGGTCTGCCAAGCATCTGCCCTCTCGCTTTGACGGCGGCCAGCCCCTGTTTGGTGCGAATGGAAATAAACTCGCGCTCGGATTCCGCAAAGTAGCTGTAGATCGCTAACAGCAACTGGGTGTGCGGGCCAGTAGTCGAAAGCTCCGGCTGCCGGATGAAAATAATCTTCACACCTTTTTCTGTGAGATCATGGATGATGTTGAGGGTCTCCAGCATGTTGCGGCCCAGACGACTAAGCTCAGCCACTAGCAATAGATCGCCATCCTTCAGCTTGTCGATTAACTCAGTAATCCGACGCTCGCGCTGATTTTTGCGAGAGGAAATTTCAATCTCGATGAATTCATCAATCAACAGCTTGTGCTGCTGAGAATATTCCAACAACAGATGGCGCTGCTTCTGTAAATCTTGTTCGTCGGTACTGACGCGAATATAGCCGATGGTAGTCATATTTGGCCTTTGCAAAGAAAAGGTGTTTTCAGCTATATTTTTAGCACAGAATTGCAAGAATATTCAAGCGATTGTGTTGCAATGTGAGATGGAAAATAAGGGACGTTTCTCTTGCAGTCAAACGTGGAGTGAAACTGATCAATAGTGTTCTGTTTCAAACAAGCTATTCAAAGTGACTGATCTGGGGATAAATCAGGCGGAAAACTGAAGCAGAGAAAGGGCTTATTGAAACGGATCGCTTAATTCTGATTCATAGGTCGCAATAAGGAATCAGACAAGCTGAGAAATTTGAGCCTTTACATCACCCAATGGGGGCTATCACCACAAAGCAAACCCGCAAAAGATTTTCAGAGCCGCTCGCTAAACTCTCCTCCAAAGCGAAGGATGTATAGAGATCAGCGTGAAAAAAGGGCAGCCCCTACACAAACTCGAAATCCACCCGCATAACCCCTACTAGTGGGGGCAAGCTGATAACGGTCGGTACAGATGGCAATGGGGTCTATCCATGAGCCACTTCGCAATACTCTTTGTTCCTTTCCGCACAGGCTTACGTTCTTAGGATTTTTATACTCGTTCAGACACCACTCCCTTACGTTCCCCGCCATATCCAGCGCACCTACAGGTGACCCTCCATGTGGGTACATTCCTACCGCTGTAGTGCGTCCTATTCCGCTAACTTGACAGTTCATTCGCGAGTCATCTCTTCGACCCCAAGGGTACAGACGATTGAGATCACCGCCTGTCGCCGCCAGTTGCCATTCCCATTCGGCAGGAAGTCTAATTAGCCAGTTTGCCTCAGTCCCGCTCGGCCATGCATCACGAGGTAGCTTTGCATTCAGCCAGTTGCAAAATGCCACCGCTTGATACCAAGTGACAGTCTCACGCGGGTGATTATTGAACTTGAAATGTTGTTCTTTCATCACCTGCTCGTGACATTCTCCATCAAGGTCTTGCCACCAAACTCGATTCTCAAACCCTTCCGGTGTGTTCAGAAAAGCCTGAAACTGAATATATGTGATAGGATATTTGGCGATATGAAATTGCTCGACTGGAAAAATGCCCAAGTCTTCCTTCCCAACGATAGCTCCCCTCTCCCTAATAGGCTCTTCCAGAGCAATCTCACCCCTTGGTACAGAGCACCATACTATGTCCGGCAAGCCGTCTGATCGTAATCCCACACCACTCCGTGTATCACCGATAACCTCTAACCGCTCCCCAATTTCCCTGCGTCTCAGATGGCTTGTTTTTGGATTTTCAAGTTCGCGCAGCAACTGGTCCTGTTCTGGTTTGATGAACTCTTGTACTAGTGTGTCAAGTTCTGGGCTCCTTCGTTCAATCATCTCATAGACGGGCTTTAAACGATTTGCTCGCCAAAGAAAATCGTCATCGAAACCACTCGCTTCCCAAAGCTTAGCAGCTTGAACAATTTGGCTGTGCATTCGCACCCATGCTAGGTCTAAGTCTAGCGCCTGAATAAGCTGCTCTAGCGACTGCTCAAAGGCAATAGATGAAGAGAAGATGACATACTGTATCTCGCTAATTGCAAGCCAGTTCTCGCGCACCAGTTTTTTAAGATTTAGGATACGGCTTGTTACACTGCCCGGTAGCTCCTCGTCATCAGGAATAGCCTCAATCACTGCGTCAATGGCTCTACGGGTTTCCCCTTCTCCAATCCAGCCACAATAGAGAACAGGCAGAAGTCGTTTGCCGTGTTCGCGGGCGTAATTGATTTCAGCGTGACAATAGGGAGAACTAATCGAGTTGGGGCTGATGACAAAGATGAAGTTATCCGAGTTCTCAATGCCATGTTGGATTTCTTTCCACCAGGGCGCACCAACTACAATTCCGGAAAGTGGTTCCTTGAGCTGGTCGAACCAAGGATCTTTGCCCCTCATTTTCAGGGCATCCACAAGTTGCTGAACAAATTCTAGATTGCGCCGTGAGTAAGAGATAAACACGTCGGGCATAAGAAGCAATCTCATTTCAAGAAGGCACTTAGAAGAAAGTTTATCTCAAATTCACCTCGCTCAACACAGACTGGTTTAAGACAAAATGCATCCTGAGTGACAAGGAAAATCCACTCGATAGGCCGCACAGTTTCGTGTCTCAAGGGCTTAACAGAATTACCCATAGTGTTTCAATTGAGTGCAAAAATACTCAATTTGCCGTTTTTTCTGCAATCTGCGATTGAATCAAACGGCCATTTTTCTTGCAATCGAACTTGGAGTGAAACTGTTCGATAGTTCTGTTTCAAACGAGCTATTCAAAGTGACTGATCTGGTGATGAAGCAGGCGGAGAATCGAACTGAGAAAGGGCTTATTGAAACACTTCGTTCAATTTGCAAAAAAGTAGCCCTAATGATGCTCTTAGGCGTGGGCTCATTGAATTCAAACGCTTGCCAAAAGCACAGATGACCGAGTTATGTCGCCGCATACCAGCGCCGAAAAAGAGCCTTGCCCGCAACAGAATGTTACCCCGTTTCGACATGCCTGAGCGGCAATGGTGTATCGGGCGACGGTTGTCTTTGCGCGACAGGCTCGACTCTCACTCAATCTGAACCAAACAATGGGGGCAAGTCAGAGAAATACGCCAGATAGCGCGTGCTTTCGTAGATATATCCGACTAATGTGAAGGCAATAACTCTGTACTACCAGATAACGATGCCCTCATCACCATTCAGGCAACATGATTGAACAGGCGATAATAATTATGGGCAATTCAGTGGATGTACGCTCGTAGGGAACCAATAGAGAGGCCAAATATAATGGAACACGGTCACACTCATGAAAAACAGCCAGATCGTCACCAAGCTGAAAAACTTGTACATGTAGAGGAACAGACCAGCGATCAAGCTACACATGACGCTCACGCCAATCATAACGAGCATGACCATGCACACGACACGCGGGTCGATCACTCTGAGCATCAGCATGGACATGGCGCACACACCGACCACACCGGACATGAAATGATGTTCCGCAACCGCTTCTGGGTGAGCCTTGTCCTGACAGTTCCGGTGCTGCTGTTCAGCCCGATGATCCAGGAGTGGTTCGGTTTTACATCGCCAGAATTTCCTGGAAGTGGCCTTATCGGCCCTGCCTTTGCCATCGCCATTTTTGCCTATGGTGGCATTCCATTCCTGCAAATGGCTGTACCAGAAGTGCAAAATCGCAAACCGGGCATGATGACGCTGATTTCCCTGGCGATTACGGTCGCTTTTGCTTACAGTCTGTTTGCCGCCGTGACGGGCAGCAGCATGGGCTTTTTCTGGGAGATGGCTACTTTAATTGACATCATGCTGCTGGGACACTGGATGGAGATGCGCAGCGTCCGGCAGGCATCGGGGGCGCTTAACGAACTGGCAAAACTGATGCCGGATACTGCTGAGCGCCTCACTGAAAACGGCATCACCGAGGAAGTCCGTGTCACCGAATTGCACACTGGCGATATGGTGCTGGTTCGCCCTGGTGCTAGCGTTCCGGCGGATGGCGAGATTATCGACGGTCACTCTGACCTCAACGAAGCCATGATTACCGGCGAATCAAAACCCGTGGAGAAGAAAGAGGGCGATAAAGTTATTGCTGGCACCATCAATGGCGACGGCAGTTTGCGAGTTCGGGTATCGGCGACAGGTGACGAAACGGCACTGGCCGGGATTATGCGGCTGGTCGAGGAAGCACAAAGCAGCAAGTCGAACACGCAGATTCTTGCGGATAAAGCCGCGGGCTGGTTGTTTTACATTGCGCTCGCAGTTGCCATCCTGACCGCTGTCCTGTGGGTTGCCGCAGTTGGGCTGCAATTGGAAGTGCTGGAACGGGTTGTTACGGTGCTGGTCATTGCCTGCCCTCATGCACTGGGGCTGGCGATCCCACTCGTGGTTGCCATCAGCACGTCAATGGGCGCGCGGAATGGTATTCTGGTGCGTAACCGTCTGGCATTAGAAGAAGCCCGCCAGATCAATACCATCATCTTTGATAAAACCGGCACGCTGACCGAAGGGCATTTTGGGGTCGTCAATATGACCGTCGCGGAAGGCTGGCAGGAGGATCAGGCGCTGGCGCTGGCACTCGCCGTTGAAGGCGACTCGGAGCATCCAATTGCGCGAGGTATTCGCCAGAAGGCAGAAACTGCCGAAGTGAAACCCGTCGCTATTACTGAATTTGAAGTCATTAAAGGGCGCGGAATCAAAGCGCAGTATGATGGCAAATCTGTTCACGTCGGTGGTCCCAGATTGCTAGAGCTGCTCGAAATTGAACTCGCGGGCAATCTGGACAACTTCCGGCAAACTGCCAATGATAGCGCACAAACAGTTGTCTATATGGTCGTCGAAAATCAGATTGTGGCGGCTTTCGCGCTTGCCGATGTCATCCGCCCGGAAAGCAGACAGGCGATCCAGCGCCTGCATGAGATGGGGGTAGAAGTAGCGATGCTGACGGGTGATAGTCAGCAGGTGGCAGATGCTGTTGCCCGTGAATTGGGTATCGACAGGGTGTTTGCCGAAGTGCTGCCGGAACACAAGGATCAGAAGGTTGCCGAACTGCAAAAGCAGGGCAAAAAGGTTGCCATGGTTGGCGATGGGGTCAACGACGCACCCGCGCTGACCCGTGCGGATATTGGCATCGCCATTGGCAGCGGCACGGATGTGGCGATTGAGGCTGCCGGGATTATCCTGGTGCGGAGCAATCCGCTGGATGTGGTAAAAATCTTTGAACTCAGTCGGGCGACCTACCGCAAGATGATTCAGAACCTGATCTGGGCGACAGGCTACAACGTCGTCGCACTGCCACTGGCGGCAGGGATATTTGCACCCGTAGGTTTCATCTTGTCTCCGGCGGTTGGCGCGGTCTTTATGTCGTTAAGTACGATTGTCGTAGCGATCAACGCTCAGTTCCTGAGACGCACTAATCTAGCTGGTTAACCCATCTATAGTACGGCGGTTGTACACGGTATCGGCAATTCAAGTGCACAGGCAAACGCAGCGAACCTGTGCACTGCTTTTTCCGAGTCCGAATATGGTAGCATATTCGGCCGGTTGACACCCAGATTATGCTTCTTCCGGTGCGTACTCAATCTCGATCAGAGCCTTTTCAATCGAATCCCAGGATGCGGGAGCGTTCCATTCGACAGTCACAAGCTGGGCCGGCTTATTGATGTCAACATTAACGACGCCAACCAGTTGTTCAATTTCACTGCGAACAGTGCTGACACAGCCATTGCAGGTCATATTCGGAACTTTGAACGTTTTGCGATCCATTGTATGCTCCTATCGGATTTTTGAGTTACAGGCATTTTAATTCTAACCGGTTGGTGACTCAACAGCATACGCCATTTGGCGCGTCATTGGTGGATGAGAAAGCAGTACGATGGAAGCAAATGAGAAGATTGAGGCGTAATCATGAAAGTGTTACTGGCAGAAGATCATAAAATTGTCCGACAGGGGACACGCCTGTATCTGGAAAGCATGGGGGTTGAGGTCGTTGGCGAAGCAACCAATGGACGTGAGGCAATCGAACTGGCTGGAAGCTTGCAACCTGATGTGGTTGTGATGGATATTCATTTGCCGGAATTGACAGGCGTAGAAGCCACCCGACGTATTCGGCATGATTACCCGGATATTCGCATTCTGGTTTTGACGGCCTACAATGAACCCGCTTATGTTCATGCGCTGCTGGATGCTGGCGCGGATGGATTTATTCTCAAAACGGCGGAATTATCCGAATTGTTTAAAGCCCTGAATGAAGTTGCTATTGGGCGTAAGGCATTCGATGCGGATACGCTGGCGCGGGCCGAAAAACACATCATCGGAATGAAAGCACAAATTGAAGGGCTGACCGACCGTGAACTTGAAGTGTTGGCTCATGCTGGGTCAGGTAAAACCAACAAAGAAATCGGGAAACTGCTGTTTATTTCAGATCGTACCGTTCAGGGACATCTCAAAAACATTTACCAGAAATTCGGCGTAACGACCCGAACCGAAGCGGTGACAATGGGTTTGCAGCATGGGTTCATCACGCTGGAAGGAACGAATGAGTCATGAATCATGCCAGTTTGTTTGAGATTTGCTGTGTCGGGGGGGCGGTATTCCTGGCAAGCAATATCTGGTTTTTTGTCCGTGTGCTGCGACCCATCCAGCGGCTTTCCCTTCAGGCATCCCAACTCAGTCGGGGTGAATTGGATTCGTTTGATCGTCAATGTGGGGGGATTGCTGAAATCCAGGCGCTGCGCCGCGCGATGTCAGGCATGGTTGGGCATGTCCGACGCGCTCAGGAACAGAGTCGGGCGTATGCCGAGCAATTAGCGGATGGACAGGAAAATGAGCGGAAACGCATTGCCCGCGAATTGCATGACGATGCCGTGCAATCAACGATTGCGGTGACACAGGGCATTGATATGGCAAAAAACTGGGTTAAGACTGACCCGGATCGCGCCGTTCAAATGCTCCAGACTGTTCGTGAACAGGCGGTGGAAATTGTCACTGGCTTACGCAACCTCATTGGCGATTTACGTCCGCCTGCACTGGAAGAATTGGGGTTGATCCCGGCGCTGAAAATGCAGCTTGATACAGTCAAACAGGCAGATGTGAAGCTCATCGTAATCGGTGAGCCGCGTCGTCTGGCGGAATCTCAGGAACTCACCCTGTTTCGCGTGATACAGGAGGCGTTTCGCAATATTACCCGTCATAGCCAAGCAAAGCATATCCAGTTAGCGGTGGATTATCAACCGCAAGGGATTTCACTTCAAGTACAGGATGATGGCTGCGGTTTCCGTTTACCGCCTCATCTGGGCGATCTGGCATTGCAGCATCATTACGGACTGGTCGGTATCCAGGAACGGGTGAACAGCCTGGATGGACGCTTCAGAATTGAGAGTAACATTGGTCAAGGCACAACACTCAACATCTATTTACCAACCACCACTCAGAACCAACCTGACGACCGGGTACGCGACCCGGTGTGCAGTGCCTTGATCGAACCCCGTCAAGCCTACGGCAGCGTGAGCTATCGGAGCGAAACGTATTACTTCTGCTGTCCGGTTTGCCAGGGCGCTTTTCAGAAAGACCCGGATGTGTATCTCGACAAGCGCCATCCAAAAACACTTCCAGCTTCTTAAATGGTTAACACGCCATTTGGCGCGTTTCACCCGTCGCCAAAACCGCTACTCTACAAAAAACAGGCGCAGAGACAATAAGTTTAACCCAGACCGCCTGTGATATTTGATCCTGTACGGTTTTGGAGTGTGAAAGCATGGCGGAATCTCATTTATTCAGTCGTCGATCTTTCTTAAAAACAGCATGTGTGGGGGCAGGTACACTTGCTGCCAGCAACCTACTCCCTGATTTGCCGTTTATTGGCAGGGTTCTGGCCCAATCAGATCGCGTTCCTGATCTTGAAGTGCGTTTACGAGCAGTTGAAAGTGAAGTTTCTATTCTGCCGGGCAGTCCAACCAGAGTGTGGGTCTATCAGGGCGAGGTCATCCAGGGCGATACCGCTTCCTTGCAGGCGATCCCGGACTCCTATCTGGGGCCGATATTCCGTGTTCATCAGAGCCAGCATGTTCGCATTCACTTTGTTAACGATCTTCCTGAAGAGTCGATTATTCACTGGCACGGGTTGATCCTGCCCGAAGCGATGGATGCTCATCCCCATTATGCGATTGCTCCCGGTGAAACTTATGTTTATGACTTCCAGGTCATCAATCGCGCAGGCACGTATTGGTATCATCCCCATCCGCATGGCGCTACCGCCACCCAGGTCTACAATGGGCTGGCAGGTCTTTTTATCGTAACCGATGGTGAAGAAACAGCAGCGGGACTGCCCTCCGATGACTATGACATTCCCCTGGTTTTTCAGGATCGTTCGTTCGATGCAGATAACCAGTTGGTCTACATCACTGGCGGCATGATGACGCAGATGATGACTGAGATGATGGGTTTTCTGGGTGACAATATTCTGATCAACGGGAAGCCAGAATTCGAATTAGACGTTGAAACTCGAGCTTATCGCCTGCGTCTGCTCAATGGCTCAAACTTCCGTATCCTGAAATTGGGCTGGGAGGATGGCACACCGCTAACGGTGATCGGAACCGATGGTGGTCTCTTGGAATCGCCTCTGGAACGCCCCTATGTCACGCTCAGTCCAGGCGAACGGGTTGAACTCTGGGTCGATTTCAGTGAGCATACTGTCGGAAGTCAGTTACTTCTGAAAAGCCTGCCGTTTACAGGGGTGGAGATGGGCGGCACGATGATGGGTGGCATGGAAATGCCGGAAACCACCACTCTGCCTCATGGCGAAAAAACAACAGTGCTGAAGGTGAATGTTGTTCAGGAGTCAACCGAAGCATTGACCTTGCCCGAACGTCTCTCGACCATTCAACGTTATGCCCTGAGCGATGCCGTCAATGCGGATTTGCCCCGCACCTTTGAAATCGCCATGCTCAATGAAGTCTGGTCATTGAACGGGCGCAGCTTTGAAATGGACGCGGTGGCAGATGATGAGATCGTGCAAGCCAATACGCTGGAAGTTTGGGAATTCATCAATGTGGTGAATGAGAGTGAAACGGGCGCTATGGATGGTGGTCACGGTGGTCATGACATGGGCAATATGAATATGGGGAGCGGTGAAATCAAAACCGAAGATCAGATGGCGCACCCTATGCACATTCACGGTGTCCAATTCCAGATTTTGGAACGTACTGTTGAGGATGCTTTCCGGGAAGGATGGGAGACGGTCAGCGCCGGGTATGTTGATGAAGGTTGGAAAGACACGGTGCTGTTGATGCCAGGAGAGCGGGTGAAACTGCTTATGCGTTTTGGCAGTGATCTGGGTCTCTACGTGTTTCACTGTCACAATCTGGAACATGAGGATCTGGGACTAATGCGAAACTATCAGGTTCAGTAAATCAGGTCCTATCCTGTATGTGATACCGGCTGTATTGCCTATACAGCCGGTGTTTTTATCGCAGCTTGTGCGCCCCATGTATCTTTAGATGAATTTCCCACTGAGAACCCGCCAGATGACGCATGGCAGCGCATCCAGTCACAAAGTAAGGTAGAAAAATCGCTATAACACGAAATATGCGGGAAGCATCCCGTATGTAGCATTAGGAGATGAACATGAACCAGGAAATGCACGAGCAAGAACATCAGGGGATGAAAATGAGCTACCGCACATTCGCTGGTATGATCCTCACTTCAATGGTCGTGATGTTCGGGTTTATGTATCTGAACACCTATGAATTTTCGCATGTTCGCTGGAGCGAGACACGCCTTTACATGACCTTTATTATGGGCGCGGCGATGGCGGTCATTATGCTGAGCTTCATGCGGGGAATGTATCGCAACAAAAAGCTCAATCTCACCATCTATATTGGCAGTTTGGTGATCTTTCTGCTTGCACTGTTTCTGGTTCGCAGCCAGATGCTGGTCGGTGACTCGTCCTACATGAGCGCCATGATTCCGCATCACTCCATCGCCATTTTGACCAGTGAAAATGCCCAGATTGAGGATGTGCGCGTTCGAGAGCTTGCTGATGAAATTATTGAGGCACAGCGTCGTGAAATTGAAGAGATGAATTGGCTGCTTGCTGATATTGCTGAAAATGGTGTTGCTTCGACCGAAGACGAGGCAGGCGCGCGTCCGGTTCCTGATTTTGGGAGCTAATCTTTACACAGCTTCGCAAAACTGTACATTCAGATACACCGGCATTCGGACAGGCCGGCTGTCTTGCGGACCGCTTGGCTTTATTGAAGGGCAGCGTGCCAAGTAATGACCTAGAGGGTCTCCTGATCCTGCTGGCATTGCTGACAGATGCCAAACAGCACCAGGTGGTCGGTTTCTACCCGGAAACCATGCGCCCGATAGATGTGATCGCACATGCCCTCAAGCAGGGTATGTGCGATTTCCTGTTCCGCTCTGCACTGGCGGCAAACCAGGTGATGATGGCGATGGGATTTGGCGATCTCGTAGTAGGTTTCGCCATCGCCGGTGTCGGCGGACACCACCAGCCCTAGTTCTACAAATAATTTGAGCGTCCGATAAAGCGTAGAGCGATCTATCGTTCGATCTACCTCGCGCACGCGTGCATAGATGTCGCCCAGCGTGGTATGCCCACCGCTGTCGCACACGGCATCCAGGATCAGCACCCGCTGCGGCGTCACACGATGCCCGGCGGCGCGGATGATTTCTTCATAATCCCACGTGTAGTGCGACATGATCCGCTCCCTTCTTGCAAATTTTTGCTATAAGCCAGTGTAACAGAATTCGCCTGCTACACTGAGGGTTGTTAGTCGTGGAGTACAACCCTATGGAGCCTGAAAAACACCCCTCCCATCCCCATAATCATGCGCATCATCCTAGCGGCCTGATTGGGTGGATTGCAGCGTTATTTCACTGGCACGGGCATGGTCACGAGCATTCTAGCATGGCTGCCGATCCTGCTGTGATGAGCAACGAAGCGGGTATTCGCACGATCTGGCTGGCGCTCCTGGCGCTTGGCCTCACCACGCTCATTCAAATCGTGATTGTGGCGGCAAGCGGGAGCGTCGCCTTGCTCGCGGATACCATTCACAACATTGGCGATACGCTCAACTCGATCCCACTGCTCATTGCCTTCTACCTGGCGCGGCGGGCGGCCACGCGGCGCTACACCTACGGGTTTGGCCGGGCGGAGGACGTGGCCGGGGTACTGATCGTACTGTCCATCGCCGTAAGCGCGGGCGTGATTTTCTGGGAAGCCATTCAAAAGCTGCTCGATCCCCAGCCCATGCAGCATGTGCCCTGGGTCGTGGCGGCAGCGATTGTGGGCTTCCTCGGCAACGAGGCGGTGGCGCTTTTGCAAATCCGTACCGGGCGCAAGATCGGCTCGGAAGCCATGATCGCGGACGGTCTTCATGCCCGAATTGATGGTCTGACCTCGCTTGCGGTACTCGTCGCGGCGGCGGGGACGGTGCTGGGGGTTCCCATCCTCGACCCGATTATCGGTTTGCTGATTGGCGTTGCCATTCTTTTCATCACCAGAGACGCGACCATGCGCATCTGGTATCGGCTCATGGATGCGGTAGACCCTACGCTCGTCGATCAGCTAGAGCATTTCGCGGGGGAAGTGCCGGGGGTGCAAAGCGTAGATAAACTGCGAGCACGCTGGGTCGGCCACCAGCTTTTTGCCGAGCTGACCATCCTGGTAGCCCCGAACTTGAGTGTCGCCGAAGGCCATGCGGTGGCCGCCGCTACTGGTCGCACCCTGCGCGAGGTTATTTCGCATCTGACGGAAGCTACCGTGCATGTGCATTCGGGGAGTGATACCTATGAACAGCCTGATGCGAGTGAAACCATCGCGCCTGCCATTTTGCCGCTCCGCTACCAGACCAATCTCGCCATCAGCGCGGCCCCAATGGGCGCGGCGGGCCTGATCTATGGGACAGACGGACAGGTCGCCTGGGATGAAATCTGGCAGGGGTTCTGCGAGCTGGCCTTAGCGGGCGGGCCGCCGCATCGGGGAACGCTGCTCGAACCGGTTAGCCCGGAGCAAGTCGCCGCCGACCCGGAAGGCTATAAAACGGTGCTGCGAGAGCTGGAGCGTGGG
>NZXX01000002.1 GCA_002702065.1 Anaerolineaceae bacterium | reverse complement strand
CTGCCAACCTACGGTTGTCTTTCCCCTGTGCGAAGCCTGCCTTTGGTACTCCATCGATGGAGAGGGGGTGGATCGCGCAGCGAGACGGGGGTGAGGTGTAGAAGCTTTTACCTTTTTAACCAGCGTACGTCACTTGTACATATTAAAACCGATTCACTTTCGGACACTGGCTTAGGGGACAGAGCAGCCCTCGTCCAGCAGGGTCGGAATACGCGCATTGTTGGATACCTGTTCAATATCGGCGTTGTACAACTGCCACAACAACGCTTCTTCCGGCACGTCTAGTGGTTGCAGGTTGGACCGGCGCGCCGTGAAACAACCCACAAATGTCGTCTGCGTACCATTGGAATGATCGGCAATCAGTACGGTCGAAACCTGCACGTACTGGCTGCCAGCCGCGGCGTCCACGAAAGTCGGCGGTTCAACAATCACCTGAACGCGAACGGTATCGGCAAAACCATTGACAAAATCGTTGTACGGATCGGGCGGAGTCTCCCAATAGCCATAGGCACGAGGATATTCCTGCCGGTTGATGGCGTTGTAATACGAAGCCAGCAAATCGACCGGGCTGGTCACAACGTCGTAGGCAGGTTCCTGGTCAACCACCTGTGCCGACGCCGGGTAGAACGGCAGAGCCAATATAACCATGATGAAGATCAAGTGCAGTGTTTTCATTGCGTCCTCCAGGGCTCAATGTTTTCGAGCAGGGATCACGCACAAACAGCGCGAACCACCCAGCAAGGGCCTCACCGGGTGATGGTTTGCGGGCCGTCTCTACGGTCCAGCCACCCATTTCACCTTATCAAACGACGGTTCGCTGGACAATAGGCCAGACGGCACAGTTTGTTCTGCTATCGGTCGTATCTCAGAAGTCGGTTTGTTCCTCGACCTCGGTTCCGGCAGCCGTAATGGGCAGGAAGATGGTGAACGTCGTCCCGACACCTTCCGTGCTTTCGACTTCGATGGAACCGCCATGCGCATCGACCGCATGTTTGACAATCGTCAGGCCGATACCCGTACCCTGTATTTGCCCCACGTTGGCAGCTCGATGGAAGGTCTCGAACAGTCGGGCCTTGTACTGCTCCGGAATACCAATACCCCGGTCCTCAACCCGCAGCGTCAGGTCGGTATCGGCGCAGTTTAGATCAATGCGGATGATGCCTTCATCCCGTGAATACTTGATCGCATTTGATGCCAGGTTTTGCAGAATATGCCGGAACAAGAATTCGTCCACGCTGACCTGCTGGCAGGCCCCCTGGTGAGAAAACAGGACCGTGACATCCTTGGTATAACCGACCTTCACTTCTTCGATAATTTCCTCGCACAGCGCCACCAGATCCAGCGAAGTCGGCTTGAATTCGAAACCGACGCGTTCGGAGCGGGTAATGGTCAGCACATCATCCAGCAGTTTGACCAGTCTGCTGACCTGACGCGTGATATTGTCGAATTTTTCCAGCCGACGGGTCTGGTCCATGCGGTCGAAATACTTGGTCAGCAAGTCTGTAGAGGACAAAATCACCGACAGCGGCGTCCGGAATTCATGCGAGACAATCGAGGTAAAGCTCGACTTCAGTTCATTCAATTCCTTCTCATGCGCCAGCGCCGCGCGCAGGCTGGCTTCGAGCTGTTTCTCGGCGGTGATGTCGACGATGTACGTCATGATGAGGTTTTCAGCGCCGGTATGGATGGGGCTCATGCCAATTTTGACCGGTATTTCCATCCCGTTTTTGTGCCGCGCCGCCACTTCGAGGTTCGCCGCCAGTGTGCGGAAGTCCGGGTCGCTGTCACCCATATCCTCGATCAGCGACAGATCACCGGGCCGTCCCGGCAGCAGAGCGTCAATAGAGCGCCCAATTAATTCCTGCTGCTCGTAACCAAACGAAATTTCCGTCTGTCTGTTGACCAGCGTAATCACGCCCGTTTCGTCAATGATGACGATCGGGTCCGGGGCAAATTCGATTAACGCGCGATATTTGGATTCGCTGGCCTGCAACTCGGCTGTACGTTCGGACACGCGCTGTTCCAGCTCGCCCGCATGACGCTGAATCTGCTGGTAAAGCTGCGCATTATGAATGGCAATCGCAGCCTGATCGGCCAACAGCTCTAGCAGGCGAATTTCATGCTCGTCAAAACTGTGAGGTTCGGCAAAGGCCAGCGACATCACGCCGTTGACTTCGTTTGCCACGCGCAGTGGCAAGCCAATAATGGCGCCACCCCACTGCCAGTTGGCATAGATGGGTTCGTGATTCACATTGGGGATGACCATGCGCTGGCCGCTGCGTGCTACCCGATAGGTCAAACCATCCTGGCGTGGCTCTGCAAAGGGCTGGGGCTGCTTTTCGCCGTCCCACTGGGCCGCGCCAAAACGGATGGTCTGGCCATCATACAAAAACACATGCGCGTTATTGGCATGCACCAGCAGAATCGCATAATCGAGGATGGTGTACAGCACCGTTTCCACGTCCAGGCTGCTGGTCAACTGCAAACTAGCCTGATGCAGCGCAGTTAATTCGCTGTTTCGGCTGTGTTCCACTTCCAGCAGGCGGGCGTTCTCGATGGCGATGGCGAGTTGGGCCGCCACTTCACGGGCAATATCAATCGACTGCGTCGAAAAAACACTGGGCCGCCGCGCCCGCAGGTTGAACGAGCCAAGCAGTTTGCCGCTGGCAACCAGCGGAATACGCACGTAGGAACGGATTCCGGCTGCAATTAGCACGTCATCGCCCGGTGAAATATGCGTTGCCCGTGCCAGATCGTCCACCGCAAAAATTTCATCCTGCTGCATCATCTCGATCACCGCCCTGTTTTCGTAAGGTCGGTAATCGGCAATCGCATCAATCGAAGCAATGATCGTGAACTCGCGATAATCGGCATCAAAGACGGTCACGCTGGCACTGTCAAAACCGAGCAGACTCTTTAACTGCGCCAGCACAACCTGGGCAATGGTGGCGGGCTGACTGGCCGTGAGAATGGCCCGGTCCACATCATGCAGCAGTTCCAGCCGTTCCGCATAGCGCTTTAGCGATTGTTCGGCGCGCTTGCGTTCCGAAATATCACGCGATGCCGACTGAATTTCGATGACTTCATTCGTTTCCGGATGGCGGATGGTACGACTGGTCGTTTCAAACCAGATGTAATGACCATCCTTATGCTGGATACGATGGCTCACGGTACTGGATTCCGCACGGGCTAGTATGATCTGTTGTGACTTATTGATGTCTTCCAGGTCGTCCGGATGATAAAAGTCATAGGAGGAACGCATGACCATTTCTTCCGGTTCGTAACCGAGCAAGAGGCGGCTGGACGGTGAGACGTACAGGTAGGTGCAATCCGGCATCAGCCGGGAGATCATGTCGGTTGCATTTTCCGCCAGCAAACGAAATTTCTCCTCGCTGGCGCGCAAGGCCGCTTCGGCCTTCTTGCTTTCCGTAACATCCTGCACCATCGTCAGGGTACAGGCTTCATCGTTGAGTTCAATAATCTCAACGGAAAAAAGCGCATACCCGTGCCGGCCCGCCCCATATTCATATTCCACTTCCACGCCACGCGCAGACTTGCCCTCACGAAGCAAACCTGCGATTTCTTGCTGGTATTCCGGCACAACCCAAAAATCAAGCTCTCTGGCGGTTTTGCCAATCACGGCATCGCGTGTGAGATTGAACGTTTCCAAAAAGCGCGCGTTTACATCCAGCACCTGCCCGTCGGATAACCGGGAAATAACGGTGCCGACCGGGCTGCTGTGAAACGCGGTTGTAAAGCGGGCTTCCGCCTCGCCACGCTGACGACGACCAGCCGCTTCGCGCAGTTCCCGCTCCACCGCAGGCACCAGGCGCGTTAATTTGCCTTTGGCGAAAAAATCGCTCGCCCCGGCTTTCATCGCCGCGACAGCAGCATCCTCTCCGACAGTACCCGATATGATGATAAACGGAATATCCGGGCTTTGTTCCTGCGCCACTTTTAGAGCAGCCAGCGCATCAAAGGCAGGCATCGAATAATCCGACAGGATAACGTCCCATTTATGATTCGCCAGGGCAGACTTCATGTCCTGCGCATTGTCAACGCGGAGATGGTGAACGTCAAATCCACCACGTCGCAGTTCGCGCAGCAATAGAAGGGCATCGCTTTGCGAGTCCTCAATAATCAGCGCGTTGAGCGGCTTGGTCATTAAGCCATATCCATATGTTACTTGAGGAGACTTTCGTTCAATACGAGCCAGTAAAGTCCGAGCTGCTGGACTGCGGACACAAATTCGTTAAAGTCCACCGGTTTACGAACATAGCTATTCACACCCAGTTTGTAACTGCGCACCAGATCATCCTGCTCTTTCGAGGAAGTGAGGATGACAACCGGCAAAAGCTGCGTCCGTTCTTCTTTGCGGATGCGCTCCAGAACTTCCAGCCCATCCACTTTCGGCAGTTTCAGGTCCAGCAGCACCAGAATCGGCAGCGGTTCCGGCCCGACTTCACCATTACCAAACAGATATTGCAGCGCTTCTTCACCGTCGTTCACGGTGACCAACTCATTACCCAGGTTACTTTTCTTGAAAGCACGCTCCGTCAGCAGACGGTCGTTGGGGTTATCTTCGACGAGTAAAATCCGACTCATGGATGTCTCCTGATCAATCACAATTTCCTGGTCCTAGTGTAAAGTAAAAAGCTGCACCTTCATTCACGACCCCCTCGGCACGCACAGTCCCCCCGTGCCGATGCATAATGCGCTGGACGGTCGCTAACCCAATGCCAGTCCCCGAAAATTCGTCCATACTATGCAGGCGCTGGAAAGCACCAAACAGTTTGTTGGCATAGTTCATGTCAAAACCTGCCCCGTTGTCGCGTACGTAATACTCTTTTGTGTCTGCGCCATCCCGACACCCAAATTCGATCACAGCCGATGATTTCTTCGAGGTAAATTTCCAGGCGTTGCTTATCAGATTCTGTAAGGCAACACGCATTAACCGTTCATCTGCGCAAACATGTATATCGGGCTGTATAGACAATTGTACAGCACGATCTGGCTCATGTATCTCTAGATCTTTGACAACTTCCCGCGCAATTTCACTCAGGTTGACTTCTGAGAGGGTCATCTCTGACCGAGTAATACGCGACAGACCAATCAGGTCATCAATCAACTGCCCCATCCGTTGACTTTCCATGCGGATGCGGTTCAAGAAGTCTCGCCCCATTTCATCCAGCACGTGGTCATAATCTTCGAGCAACGCCTGGCCAAAGCCATCCACGGCCCGCAGCGGTGCGCGCAAATCGTGCGACACGGAATAGCTGAAAGCCTCCAGTTCGCGGTTGACGGCGGTCAGGTGCGAGGTTCTTTCGACGACCCGCGCTTCCAGTTCCTCGTTGAGTTGCTGCGTCTCGTAATAAAGCCGGGCATTGTCGATCAGCAGACCGGCGCGTTGGGCCAGGTCCTGCACCAGTGACAGATCGTTCTCGTCAAACGTCCGCCCCGATTCAGCCATGACGAGCGTAATCACACCCAGCGTGTGCCCATGTGCCCGCAGCGGGGCCATAATCGATGACCGAAGCCCCAATTCGCGCACAAGGTCCAGCAGGTCACTATCCGGCAAACTAGCCGTCAGCATTTCATCAGTGATCGTCGGATAAAATTCGGGTTCGCCCGTTTTGAGCACATGATACGCGCCGCTGGAACCGTTGGGATCAGGGGGGTAGCGCCGCTGCAATTCATAGGCAAGCGCGATTTTTTGTGGGTCGCTGTGCACAACCGCTAACCGCTCCAACCGGCCTGAGTCATTCAAAACATCGACACTGCACCAATCCGCGAAACGTGGCACGGCCAGCTGCGCCAGTGTCCTCAACCGGTCCAGATAGTCAAAAGACAGCGACAATTCCTGGCTGACATTGGCCAGAAACTGCAATTGTTCGGTGCGTTCGGCCACGCGTTTTTCCAGGTCTTTGGCGTAATCTTGCAGAAGTGTCTCTTTCTCTACGATGGAATCCGCCATCGCATTGAATTCACGTCCGAGATCGCCGATTTCGTCGCTGGAAAATTCGGACAGGCGGATGTCCATTTCGCCCTGCCCAAAGCGCGTCACGCGGTCCTTCAGCGCCAGGATCGGCCCGGTAATCGTACGCGCCAGCGCCGCCGAGACGCCGGAGGCAGCCACCAGCGTAACCAAACCAATCGCCAGCAGAGTGCGACCAAAAGCATAAACCGGTGCCAAAGCTTCGGACTGGTCGACCTCCACAATCAGGCAAAGGTCACGGTCCGGCAGCCAGCGATAAACGGTCATTGTTGGCTCTCCCCGGTAATCCCTGTCCATCATGGACCCACTTTCGCCAACCAGGCACTGTTGAGTCGCTTCCGTACGGATACCCCGCTGCAAGACCACCGCATCGGTGATAAAGCGGGGCTGGGTAACCAGGATATTCGCGGTGTTGATGAGATAGGCATCGGCAGTCTGACGCATTTCCGTCGTTCGGTTGATGATGGCGCCCATTGCATTCAGGTTCATACGGCCAGCCAGCACACCCTGTATCGCGCCATCGTCAGCCAGAATCGGCGCGGATGCCGTCATCGCCGGACATTCACATTCTAGAGCAAAATAGACATTCTGTACGTATGGGCCTTCCCGCCCATTGAGAAAGTACAGGCGGTTTTCCTTAAATTTACCCTCTTCACGCGAATTTGTAGCGGCGACCACTTCACCCGTAACAGGGTCGAGGATCATCAGGGTTTCGAATGAACGTCCCGCGCCAACAAAGGGCCGCATGGCCGCCACGATGTCGGCGTGACTCGCCAGCATTTCTTCATCGTCAACCCTTTCGTCGTGCAGAACAGCGATGCGCTGCTGGATCATTGGAGACTGGGACAGGCTGGCGATCTGCGTTTGCCCGGCACTGATCCAGGCTTCGAATGCCGCTTCCTTCTCAATCGCTACGGACAACAGGTCGGAAAACGTGGCCGCTTCCAGCGCGTCACGACCGTTGGTATAGGCGAGAATGCCGACAACGAACAGCAAACCCGCTGCAAAAAGTACAAAGGCCAGCGTTACCTTAGGAGTCAGATTGGGAGATCGCATCAGGGGCTACTCTGTTCATAAATCTGCTCAACGAACTGCATCGTATAAATTTCGGATACCGGCAAGGGATCGTCTATTTCCCCTTGCTCGTGCATGGACGCAACCATGTCTTCCCAGGTCTGCGATTCCATCCAGCCAATATGATCCTTGCCGGTATTAATGTATGGCAGCGATGCGATCATGCTGGCTGTTTCAAAATTGGTATTGGCATCCGGGTTATACAGGCCAACCATCGGCCCAATCTCCTGCGGGTTTTCGACAGCGAAGGCCCAGCCTTCCAGCGAGGCGCGCACGAAACGGGTGACCAGGTCCGGGTTGGACGCGATCAGTTCATTTGAAGCAAAGATGGTGGATGAGTAGAAGTGCACACCATAATCATCCGGGTAAATCACGTTCACCTCGTACCCGGCTTCTCTGGCAGAAAGGACACCCGTGTTGACCAGACCACTCGCCACGTCAATATCGCCGTTGTACAGATCAGTCAAACTGGCCTCGCGAACTTCGATAATCTCACTTGGGTCCAGACCAATGTGCCCAAGCATGGTATGGAGCCGCGGGCGCAGCCGCAGACTCGCGTAGACACGCTTGCCGGCAAAGTCCTGAAGCCGAACAATGCCGGAATCGGCAAGGCTGAAAAATACAACCGGGTCCCGACGCAGCACGGTGGCAACCGCCTGCACTGGCTGACCATCCGCAATCGCCGTAATCAGCGAACTCGCCCCCAGCATGCCGAACTCTGCCGTGCCATTCACGATGGCCGGCACCGGGTCCGTGTTGGTGCTGCCTTCGATAAATGTGACGGACAAGCCTTCACGTGCGAACAGCCCCTGCTGATCCGCCACATAAAAACCGGCGTACAGAGCCTGATGGGTCGTGCCCAACTGGACGGTCACTTCAGTGAGTTCCGGGGTACCGGTAGGGCCGGTGTCGCAGCCTGAAGCAAGCACAACCAACCCGCCGAGAATCAAAACGAGAATTGTTCGCATGATTTTTCCGTATTGAGCCATGGTACTACACAGGGGAGCTAACGTTTATATTGCACATAAGATTTGTTCTGCCTCCAACAACGTCGCTACAGGGCTATGGCGGATGTGAACAGGTGTAGGCCTGGTTTGAAGACCTGTTATATACATCATTTTAGATTGCTGCCGCGCTGCGTGCAAACGCACCCGGTCGCACTTGGCATTTGAGAGCAGGCTACCGACTATAAACGGACAAACTATTATTATACTGGAAACAATTTTGCGACGCTCAGGCACGGTCTTCAGGGTGAGTAGCTAAGCCACAGAAACTGAAACATGAGGCAAAATGAGCGTTATTTTGAAATTCTCAGGCCAGAAACATGCAGCAAACGGCATGAGCCAATCTGCGCTGGATAAGATGATAGTCGGCACTGATGAGAAGCTGAGGCGTATCGCTATACTGAGAGACAGGGTTTATCCAGCCAGGAGACCATACCCGATGCGCGACAGCCGGGGTGTACTGAAGCAAATCATCGGATTATGCGCATGATCAGCGACGAACAATTCGACCGGGTCTATCGTGTGCTGCCTGTGCTGCAACAGGTTACGCCGCCCATGCTCAACGAATTTAAGCGTGCCGCTTTTTTCGCCCGCATCCCTGCCGGACGCGATGTGTTTGTGGAAGGCGATGACGTGGACGCCATTGCCCTGCTCATCACTGGCGCGGTGCGGGTGTACAAGGTCGGGGAAACCGGGCGCGAAATTACCCTCTACCGGTTTGGCCTGGGCGAGTCCTGCATCCTGACCGCCAATGCCATCCTGTCCCGGCAAACATTCTCTGCTATCGCTACCGTCGAGCAGGACGCCGAAGCGGTTATGATCCCGGCGGCCATCTTCCGCGACTGGATGCAGCGGTACGAGCAGTGGCGTGAATTCATCTTTATGCTGCTGGCTCAGCGGTTATCGACGGTCATGGCCCTGGTCGACGAAGTCACCTTTCAGCGGATGGACATACGCGTCGCCGCCCTGCTGCTGGAACGCAGCCAGCCAGACGAACCCATTCGCATCACCCATCAGGAAATCGCCGCTGAGCTGGGCAGTTCCCGCGAAGTCATCAGCCGCATTCTGGAGAATCTGGCGCGGCAGGGCATCATCCGTGTGTTGCGGGGTTCCATCGAAGTGCTGGATGCTGCCCAACTGGCGAACCTGCTGGCTATGTGACATTGTCACAGACAGGCCCGGCCTCCCCGCTTATACTGGCTGACAACCAATAAGCAGAGGAGATGTTCTGATGAATGGGTTTGTCAATTTTATGGCCTCCACGACCGGGCGCATTGTCCGCATTATCGCCGGCGCTGCCCTGATCGCTTATGGCCTGCTGGTGCTGGCCGGAACCACCGGGGTTATTGTCGCCGTAATCGGTGCGGTGCCGCTGCTGGCCGGGCTGCTCGATTTCTGCATCTTCGCGCCCCTTTTCGGACGCCCCCTCAACGGCCCACAGATTCGCGCTGGCAAGTAATTCAACGTTTTACGGCCCCAGACCAAAGGCACCGCAGCAGCAGGCTCCGGTGTCTTTTGGATTCACAACATAGAACCCCGTCCGGTCAAGCGCCAGCATGCCGGACATGATACTCGTCATATCACTTGTGTTATTTTTCACATGCAAGTCCAATATCAATCTGTTTAATAATTCATATGGATGAATATTGGAATGTATCGTCATGAATATACAGTTATTGCAGGAATTGATGATGCTTCATGACCGGGTCTGCCTGGCACTGGGCGACCCGAAACGCCTCATGATTCTTTATACACTCAGCGGGCAGCCGCACAGCGTCAATGAACTGGCGCTGCAACTGGACATGCCCCAACCCACCGTCTCCCATCATCTCAAAATTTTGCGCGAGCGCTCGATGGTCAACGCGCGGCGACAGGGCACCACCATCTGCTATTCACTGGCGGATACGCGCGTGATTCAGGCACTGGACCTGCTGCGCGAAGTCCTGCACGACACGATCCAGCAGCAGGCCGAACTGGCCACTTTCACCGCGCTGGATGCCGAACAATCAGAAGCGGATCAACCGCCGGATGAAAAACAGTGATTGCTACCGACCGGATGATAAATCAGAGGGCACATGCTTTCTGAAAAGTTCGTTTTGAAGGACAGGAAGGGAGTTTCATTCACATGAAGAAATTCATTTATTTGCTTTGTATCCTCTTGCTGGTCATCCCCACATTTTCGGTGATGGCGCAGGAAGACGCCGTCACCAGCCGGTTGCAGATGTACAACCTCACGCTGCCGCAGGGCTATGGCGTCACTAGCGTTGAAAATGTGGTTGCGCTGCTGGCCGAAAACCCCGACGCCGTACTGATCGACGTGCGCGAGGTAGACGAGTATGCCGCCGGGCATCTCGAAAACTCGTTTAACGTACCGATCCGTGAACTGGGCCAGAACCTGAACCTGCTGCCCGACCTGAGCGCCGAAATCGTCGTCATCTGCAAAGGTGGCGGACGGGCCACACTGGCCGCGACAGCGCTGGGTATTCTGGGTTACGACAACGTCAAGATTCTGAAGGGTGGTTATGGTGCGTGGGAAGCTGCCGAACTGCCGACGACCATCGACGTATTCACCGTCGAAGCCAGCGCCGCACCGGAATTCGACCCGGTTGTCTTTGAAGCGGTCGATATTTACCTGACCACGCTGCCGCAGGGCTTTGGCTTTGTCTCACCCCAGAATCTGATCAGCGAACTGGCCGATAATCCGCCGGTACTGATCGACGTGCGCGGCGCTGAAGAATGGAACGCCGGTTACATCGACGGCGCGCAGCATATCTGGATCAACGAGTTCATGAGCCGTCAGGACGAATGGCCTGCCGACAAAGACACGCCCATCGTGATTTACTGTGCCAGCGGCTATCGCGGCTCCATCGCCACGGTGATCATGCAGCTGGCCGGGTACACCAACGTGCGCAATCTCAGCGGCGGCACCAATGGCTGGACAGCAGCAGGTCTGCCCCTGGTCGGTGCGGTTACCGAAACAGCGGCTGAATTTGACCTTGACGCCTATCTCGCCAGCTATGTCAGCGGCCTGCCCGGCAGCTTCAACGCGGTGCGCGTCGATGATCTGGCGGCGGAACTGGCGTCATCACCGGACGTGGTGCTGGTGGATGTGCGGACCGCCGACGAATATGCCGAAGGGTTTATCGCCGGGGCTATCAGCATCCCGCTGCAAGAACTGCCGCAGCATCTGGACATGCTGCCCAACCTCGACCAGAACATCGTGGTCTATTGTGGCAGCGGCCATCGTTCCGCTATCGCCATGACCGCCCTGAATCTGCTCGGTTACACCAACACCCGCAGCCTCATGGGGGGTGTCGGTGCGTGGACCAACGGTGGTCAGGTTCTGACGCAGGAAGCCACTGTTGTTGAAGCAGGGACCGCGCCGGAAATCGACGCCAATGTGTACGAAGTGGTCGATAACTTCATGGCCGCCATCCCCGCTGGTTACTATGCGGTCAAAGCGATTGATCTCAAAGTCGAACTGACCGACAACCCGCCGGTGCTGATCGACGTACGGACCGATGGCGAATGGCAGCAGGGCTTCATCGAAGGCAGCCTGCACCTGAGCCTGAGCGACTTTATGGCCCGCGAAGCCGACTGGCCGCAGGCACTGGATACGCCTATCGTGATCTATGACAACCCGACTCATCGCAGCACCATGGCAATGACCTTGATGCGTCTGATGGGTTATGAAGATGTCCGCGTGCTGGCGGGTGGCACCACCGCCTGGACCAACGACATGCTGCCCCTTGTGACAGAGTAACGCTATTGACCTCACCCCCTGCCCCCCTCTCCATGCCGCTGCGCTATGGCGAGGGGGAATAGGACAGCTCGAAAGAGTTGTGAAAAGTCCCTTCTACCATGTGATAGAGGGGACTTAGGGGTGAGGTTAAACCGTAAAAGCCGCAGCAGCCTAAACTCGCCCACTCACATCAACAATCGTGTCGTGGGTGGGAAAAACAATGATTTATTACCCCTGCTGGTCAAACATCGGCGGGGGGTTTTTATGGGCCGTTCAGCTCAGGAACAGGTGCAGTTGATCGTCCCCGGTGACTTCGACACGCAGGCTGCGCAGCGATTGTTTGGCGGGGCCGCGCTGCACCATGCCATCCGCATCAAAGCTGGAACCATGACACGGGCAGGTCAGGCCATCACCGCTGCTATGTTCAATAGTGCAGCCCAGATGCGGGCAGACCAGGCTCAGCGCCGAAAAGCCACTTTCGCCATGAACAAGCAAAGCCGGGACATCCGGCAGCAGCGTGCGCGACCCCACCGGAAAATCCGCAGCGGGGCCCAGATCGAACCGAGTCTGTGGTTGTGGCTGCGTGGAAAAGTTCAGGTAATGCAGCAGCCCGCCCAGCCCCAGAAAGCCGCTGGCGGCCAGCAAGGCCTGGCTGGTCAGTTTGAGAAAGTCGCGGCGCGGGTACTCATTCATAGTGGTTGTCCTGTAGCCTCAACTCAACTGCTCAACGTTCGACGGCGTGGCACTCATGGCAGTAGTACGAACGCTGTTCCGTGACATCCTGCTCACATTGGGTCCCCATCACCGGGCGGAAACTGAAAACCTCGCCGGTCGCCTTGCCCACCATCTCGTAGGTGCCATCCGGCAGCACACGCGTGTTCCACAGCGGTTCGCCCTGCTCAGTGATGAGAATCGTGTCGCCCACGTTCAGCTCCGTCACCGGGTTGAGGAAAGCCAGCCGCAGCGCCAGATCATCCTCGCTGACTATCGTCTGCGTCAGGGGCAGCTCATCGAGCGTGCCATGACAGGTCTGACACTGTGTATAGACCACTTCATGCTGGTTGGAATGAATGTCGCCATTGCCCATCGCTTCTTCGGGGGTGTGGCAGTCGATGCAGTCCAGCGTCCATTCGCACTGGGTGAACTGGGCTATCGGCTGGTAATAATCGTGCAGGCGGTCCAATGGCTCGTCGGTGCGTTCTACAAATTCCATCGAGCGCAGGTCGTAATTGCCCCGGTTGTGGCAGGTGTTGCACTGGGTATAGGGGATGGCCGTTGTCAGTTGGTGAATCTGACCTTCGGGGAAACGGTTGATATCCGGCGTGTGGCAGGCCGCGCAGCCAGTCAGGCGGGCGAACGCTTCCCCTTCCGGTGGTTCGGCGCTCAGGTGGCAGCCGAGACAGTTGTCGCCAAACTGGTGAATGTACGGATTGGCATCACTGGCCGGGTCGAAGGCTTCCAGCGCCGGTACGCCGGTCGTCGTGGTGATCTGGTCATCCATCACCGCGAAGATACCCTGATGCGCCACCAGATCGGCCTGTGCGCCAAACGTATAGCGGATATTGGCAATGGCCCCGGCGTAAGTGGCCTGAATACTGGTCATCACCCGCTGGATATGATCGTTGGCATCCGCCGCACTGCCGCTGTGGCATTCGCTGCCGCCACAGGATTGCTCGACCACGCTCAGGTCAGACGGATTGCTGCCGCCGCGCATGGTGCTGTGCGCCAGGTCCGCTTCCAGCGCCAGCCGTTCGCCGCCATGACAAACCACACAGCCAAATGCATCGACCGGATGCGACGGGCTGATTTCCGGCAAACCAACGTGGCAGGTCTGGCAGTATTCAACCTCACCGGTCAGGGTGGGCGTCAACCCAACAGGCTGAGCACGCTGCGATTCAATCGCCCAGACAACGACGAGTGCCAGCAGCAACAGCGCAGACACGGCAGCAATCGAACGATGGGTGGTTTCATTCATTGGGGCACCACAGCCAGCAACGTCAGCACAAGGATAAACAGCGCCACAACCGCCAGCAGGTAGCGGGCCAGCCGGTTCGATTTGGGAAACCAGCGTCCCAGTTCGCTCTCGGCAGGTTTGGGCAGAACAAACGGGATCAACGCCAGCACCAGCAGCACTGCCAGCGGCACCAGCACACCCCACACAAACGGGTCACCCCAGTTCAGCAGATGCTGCACCCACAGAAAGAACCAGGGTGCGCCGGTATCGCTGCCACTGGCGTTGAGGTCGGTAATGGGCGGGGCAATCGGCGCGGGCGCAATCACCGCCATCATAACCAGGGCGGCACTGGTCAGCAGCATGGCGAGGACTTCGCGCCGCACCAGTTCGTAACGGGTAATCCGGTCAGAATCGGCCCGTTCCAATGGCGGCGGAACCGCGATACCGCCATCACGCCGCACCCGGAAAGCGTGCCAGCCCATCAGGATGACGATCACCAGCCCCAGGCCGAAAACATGCCAGGCATAAAAACGCGTCAGCGTCGGCGGGCCGGGCTGCGCACCACCGGCGACGATCTGGTACAGCGTATCGCCGATGCCGGGAATCGTCTTGATAAGGTTGGTACCGACCACCAGCGCCCACTGCACCCCCTGATCCCATCGCAGCACATAGCCGGTAAAATTGAGCAGCACCGCCACCACGAACAGGGCCAGCCCCAGCAGATAATTAAAGCGGCGTGGCAGGCGGTAGGCCCCGGTAAACACGACCCGGATCAGATGGACGGTCATGACGATCATCAGAAACTGGGCGGCCCAGAAGTGGATATTGCGCACCAGCCCACCCAGCGGCACATGATAGCTGATGGTCTGAATGGAGAGGGCGGCTTCGTCCGGCGTGGGCACATAATAAAACATTTCCAGGGCGCCGGTAACCGCCAGCACCAGCACCAGAAAGACAGCGATGCCGCCCGCGCCGAGGGTGTAGCGCCAGCGGGCCTGTTTTGCCGGGATAGTCGGGGGATGCAGGTGGTGGAAAAAGTTCGGGCGCGACATGCAGGTTATGATCCCTTTCCAGCTATCGCGCCCGTAGCAGCGCGTGATAAAAACACAATCAGTCGGTGCGTTCAGTCGGCGCCAGCGTGCGCTTCTTCCAGCCGCCGCTGTTCGATGGTGCGCGGCTGCCGCTGATAGGCAACTGTTTCCTCATAGACCGGGAAGTAGCGGGCCACCAGACTATAAACGAGGATAATGGCCGCCACCACCCCTGCCAGAATAGCCACTTCCATCCAGTGTGGGCTGTAGGTTTGCCCATCGACCGGGCGCATGGCGAACCACGTCACATCAAAGCGGTTGAGCACCACCCCGGCGATGACCAGCAGGGATGCGAACAACGCCCCGGCACGACTATAGCGCACCTGTTTGAAGGCGAATAGGATGATAGGGATCACTGCGCCGACGATCAATTCGGCCCAGAACAGGAAGGTGTATAGTCCCCCTTCAAACGGCAGATGCAGTTCGTTGGCGATAATCAGTTCCCCAAACTTGAGCACCAGATAAAAGCCCAGAATCCAGGGCACAAACCAGCCCAGCTTGGCCAGGGTCTTCGGCTTGAGGCTGCGGCCAAACAGCCAGTAGCTGATGGTCGCCCCGGCAATCACCATCGAGATGCCCGCCGCCAGCGAACTGACCAGGAAGAAAACAGGCAGCAGCATGGAGTACCACAGCGGGTGCAAACGAGGCGACATGATGACAAACATCGTGCCCAGCGAGGACTGGTGCATGGTCGACAGGGTGACGCCGACAATCACAATCGGGATGGTGAACTTCTTGATGATGGGCAGCAGCCGGCGCCAGCGCGAATTTTCCAGCAGCACCGGGCTGAGTTCATAAAACAGGATCGTGGAGTAGGCGGCGATACACCAGCTTACTTCCAGCAGCGCGGAACTGAAGTTGGGATGCAGAAACACATTGTAAAAGCGGTCCCAGCGCCCCAGGTCAAACAGCAGAATGACCAGCACCGAACTGTAACCGAGCAACCCGGCCAGCACAGTGGGCCGCACCGCCGCGTGCAGGTTATCGAAGTGGAAGACATACACCAGCGCCGCCAGCGTAAACGCCCCACCGGACAGCGCCACCGTCGCCAGGTCGAAGCTGATCCAGACGCCCCAGGGGAACGACTTGCTCAGGTTGGTGGTCACGCCCAGGCCGACGACCATCCGGTACAGGCCAATCGCCAGTCCGAACGCGGTGATCGCCAGCAGCACATAAATAAACTTCGGCATGGTGCGCAGTTCACGAAACAATCGTTGTATCATGATTATTCTTCCTCTCCGGCGGCTTTTTGCTGTTCCGCTTCCCGGCGTTCGGCTTCCGCTTCTTCCTTCTGATGCTTGATCGTCAGGTAAACGCCAGACAACCCGACCAGCATCGCCCCGGCCACCAGCGGCGTGCCTTCGGTCACCAGCCGGTTGGAGAATGCCGTCGAAGTCGTGCCCGCAATCGGGAAACCAAGTTCCTCAAACGGTACCGGCGAGATATAAAGCGTGGCGGTGCCGCCGTTTTCGGTTTCGCCGTAGATATGGTTGACATACTTGCCGGGATTTTCCTCGATCAGACGATAGGCTTCGTTCAGCATGTCCTCATACTTGCCAAACTTGATCGCCCCGGTGGGACAGGTCGTGGCACAGGCGGGCTGCTGGCCCTCCTGCAAGCGGGCAAAACACATGTCGCACTTCACCACCAGCGGCAGCGCTTCTTCCCATTCGTAGTTCGGCACTTCAAACGGGCAGGCGTACATGCAGTAACGACAGCCGATGCAGACATCACGGTCGTAGGTGACGATGCCATCTTCGTTGCGTTGCAGGGCGCTGACGGTGCAGGCCGACACGCACGACGGATCGACGCAGTGCATACAGTGATACGGCCCGGTAAAACGCTGCAAGTCGGGGAAGGTGCCGGTGACGCCCGTCTCTTTAATCCAGATGCGGGTGCTGTGCATGGGCACTTCGTTTTCCACGCTGCACGCGACCATACACGAACGGCAGTCGATACACAGCGACACATCAATTAGAAATCCGTAGCGGGGAGCACTGGAATGTTCAGCCATGATCTCATGCCTTTCTGACGTTGACGAACGTCTGCGTGAGCGCTTGCCCACCACTGGCCGGGTCGGTATAGGTGACATGTAACACGGAGTCACTCGCGCCGATACCATAGGCGGTGGTCAGCCCTTTGGAAAGATGCCCGTAGCCGGGGGCCATATACACACAATCTGGCCGGATGCCGGGCGTCGGTTTCAGCCGGATATGCACCATGCCAACTTCGCTGGTCACTTCGACCCAGTCGTCTTCTTGCAGGCCGCGATCTTCCGCCACCTGATCGTTGATCCACAGGCGCGGCTCGTCGGCATATTTGTGCAGCAGCTGGTTGTTTTGCGAAGCGAACTGCGTCGCCTGCGCGACCTTGCCGGTCAGCAGATAAAACTGGCCGGACGGCGGTTCGGGCGGGGCGTCCCAGGTAGGCACACCGGGGAACCCCACTCTGGACAAAGTCTCGGAGAAAATTTCGATTTTGCCGCTGGGGGTGTTCCAGGCGTAAGCGGGTTCTTCTGCCTCGGTGGCGGGCAGTTCGACATAGCCCTTTGATTTCACTTCTTCCAGCGTGACGCCCAACGGGGCCAACTGCTGGCGGATGTAGTCTTCTTCGTCTTCGTACTGGAAATAATCGCCCAGGCCCAGCCGTTCCCCCAGCTGCTTGAAGATCCACAGTGCGGATTTGGCGTTGCCCTGTGGCTCGATGACCGGCTGGCGCAGGAAAGCTTTATCGCCTACCGGGTGCATCGGGTCATAGCGTTCCAGATAGGACGCTTCCGGCAGCACCACGTCGGAGAACCAGGCCGTGTCGTTCAGCATGATGTCGACAGTGGCGATAAAATCCATCTTCTCGAAGGCTTGCAGCGTCTTGCCCCGGTCCGGCAGCGACATCACCGGGTTCTGGCGCGAGATAAACCAGCCGTGCGCCTGATAGGGCTGACCGCTGACGATGTTGTCGCGCAGTTCCTGAAACACGCCGAGCTTCAGCGGCACAACCGGGAACTTCGATGGCACGCTGTCGAGCCGCAGGCCCGAAATGCGCGGGTACGGCGGCTGAGGTGGTTTGCCAAGCGCCCCGCTGCCTTCCCCGGCTGCCGCTTTCATGGTGACGTTCCAGTTGCCGACCAGTGTGTTCAGGATGGTGATGGCCCGCTGCGTCTGGAAGGAATTGACGAAATTCGATGTCCGCCAACCGTTATGGGCCAGCGCGTGGGGCGCGGCAGCGGCAAATTCGCGGGCGACCCGGTACATGGTCTCGGCGGGAATTTCGGTGATCGGCGCCGCCCATTCCGGGCTAAACGCCTGCACTTCCTGCGCCAGTTCATCAAAGCCAATGGTGTGCTGCTCGACAAATTCCGCGTTGTACAGGCCTTCGCCAACAATGACGTGCAGCAGCGCCAGATGAAAGGCCAGGTCGGTGCCCGGCTTGATCGGCAGCCATTCGCTGGCTTTGGCGGCGGTTTTGGTAAAGCGCGGGTCGAGGTAGATGACTTTGACGCCGCGTGCAATCGCATCGCTCAGTTCGCCGGTTTCCGACGTGGAGATCGCCTCCATCAGATTGCGGCCTGTCAGAATAACATACTGAAGATTCTCATCATAAATGCGGGCCGGTTCTTCTATGCCATAGGTCATCTGATTGGCGACGATCATGGCGTTGAAGCACAGGCTGCGCTGGGTGCCATAGTTAGGCGAGCCGTAGCCATAGAGCAGGTTTTCGAACTGCACCTGGCTGAGGTTGTGCGTGGATGAAAAAACCATCGCCTCCGGCCCGTACTTTTCCTTGATTTGCAGCATCTTGCTGGCGGTCAGGTCGAGCGCTTCTTCCCAGGTGGCTTCGCGGAACAGGCCCTCGCCGCGCTGCCCGACCCGAATCAGTGGGTTGAACACGCGGTCAGGATCATAGGTGTTCATCAGGCCGGACTGCCCGCGCACGCACAGATGCCCTCTGGAATGCGGGTGCTCCGGGTTGCCATCCAGCTTGACGACGCGCCCGTTGCGGATTTTGGCAATCAGTCCGCAGCGCCAGACACACATCTCGCACATGCTGTGGACAAAGCCGTTCCCGCTGGCGTTGATCAGCCCGGCATCTCTGGCCGCCTGAGCCACCGCCGGGGGCAGCATCTGCCCCACCGTGAGCGCACCCGCCGTGACCGCGCCCAGTTTCAGAAAATTTCGCCTCGATAGCGTATGAGTCATTGCATTCTCCTGTCTGTCACGCACATGGGTCACCCGCGCTTCCGACGCTGCAAACCCGCCCGGTCAATGAGATAGAACAGGAACAGCGCCAGCAGGGCGAAAAACACGACGGTCAGGAATGGGCTGAGATTCCACACATCCGGGATTACGATATTGCCGACGTTGGCCATAGCCGAGATAGTCGGGAAGATAGCCGGGTACGCCAGCCCGTAAATCGCCGCGCCGACGAAAAACCCGAGCAGGCCGGGGATCAGGTAGTCGAGCTTGCCCTCGCCGCTGCCTGCCGCGCACGTACCGGGGCAGAACCCGGTCAGCGCCATACCGACGCCGAAGATCAACCCGCCAACGACATTACCCACGACATAGGTCGCCGGCACGCTCGGAAACGTTACCAGCCCCAACCCGCGCAGCAGGTACAGGCCTGTCATGGATACCGCCAGCGAGGTCAGCATAAACTTGAGCACGGCCATATCCGTCAAACGGAATACGTTGGCGATCTTGTGATACTTGGTCAGACCGGCTTTATTGAGCGCAAATCCGAAGACAATGCCCAGAACCAGCGCAATCACATAGGTAGACATATCAATATCTCCCGCGATAAATCAGCATGGCGGTGAGGATGCCGGAAGCGAACATCCCGGCGATAAACAGGAAGGCCGATGGTGCCAGCAGCATCCCGCCCGAAATCGCCAGCCCGCTGGTGCAGCCCCCGGCCATCCCGGCGGCAAATTCCAGCACGATGGCACCGACAAAGGCGATTAGCCAGCGTTTCCATGTCTGCGGGCCAAAGATGCTTTTCCATTGAGCATCACTGTTGGCGGCGTCTTTCTTGCCCCATTTCAGGGTGCCGCTGGTGGCCGCGCCGAGCATCCCGCCAAAGAAGATGCCGACCAGCAGGACAACGCTCCAGGTAATCTCCGGCGGCATGATGAAGTTGAAATAAATGTTGTCGAACAGGTTGGGCGCGATAGCCCGCCCTGCGATCCCGGCCAGGTTTTCGAACGCGCCGGACGCCCCCAGCAGGCTGTTGCTCAGCCAGACAGCCAGCACGCCGACAATACCCAGCAGCGTGCCCGCCGCATACGGCGACCACTCCTCTTTGCGGATATAACGCATGATTGATCTCATTGCGCCTGCTCCTCGTCTTCTTCGTCGGGGGCGACGGTATCGATCATCTCTACAAACCAGTCAAACTTGTGCGGGTTCGTCAGGATATGGCGCAGGGCGCGGCGCGTCTGACGTTTCATGCGCGCCAGCACCGGCAGCATGTCGACCACATCCGCCGGATATTCACCGTCGGCCTGACGCGTTTCGCCAAGCGCGGTGTTGACCCGGATTTCGTTGAGGACGACAAAGCCACCACCGCCAAGCACCAGCAGCGCGATCATGGCACCGAGGGCAATATTGCCCCAGTTGACCGGGCGCTGCCCCAGCACAATCTCGTCGTAGCGCTGGGCATAATTCACCAGGCTGGCATCGTCGACGATCAGTTCGTGGCCAACCGGCACGCAAACCTGAGCCGCTTCATCATCGCTCTGGTCGACCACAGCAGCCGGTGCAGCTGCTTCGGTGGGCGCTGTGGTCGCGGCAGGGGCACCACCCCAGAAGTCGTCGCTGGATGGGGCACTCGTAGGCGCTGCGGATTCAGCCGCGCCGCTACTGCTCAGGTCAACGTTCAGAATGGTGGCGTAAACCTGGGCACGTTCATCCAGGTCTGCCGCATGGCACATCTGGCACGACGCCTCAATATCCGACAAGGGCGAAACCAGCCCGGCATGCGATTCTTCCATATCCGTCGCCTGCTGATTCCCGGCGTGGCAGATATAACAAAAATCGCCAAACGCGTGCGATTCATGCCAGCCGGTCCCATCCGTATTCACGGGGAATTCTGCCTGGACTTCATGGCAGTTTTTGCAGGATGACGCTTGCGAGCCGCACTGAGCCGACACCGGCTGGCCGGGGAAAAGCCACAGGCCTGTCAACAGGGCCAGCGCCAGCGAACTCAGAAAGGACAGAGGGAATAAACATTTATTTTTTGGCATTCACGCCTCCGTGAAAAGTTTTGTTGCAATAAGCAGACTTACATGCTGGCTTCTTCCATGAGGCTGGCACGCCGTGCAATCCGATCCCGCAGGACAGATCGCAGCAGGTCCAGCGCCTCGATCAACCGCTGATCCGCCAGCCGGTATTCGATGCTGTTGCCATGGCGTTTGGTGAAGACCAGTCCGCGATCGCGCAGCACTTTCAGATGGCGCGAGGTTGCGGATTGGGAAATCCCCAGTTCCTGCGCCAGCTCACCAACATTGCGAGGTTTTTCATCAAGGGCATACAGAATCAGAATGCGCGTAGGGTCCACGAAGGCCGAGCAAAGATCCGCCTCCATCCGCGATACTTCCTGTGCCAATGATTGTGAGATCATGTATTTGCTCCCGCCGCTGGTGTGCCAACATGGCTATATGCGCTTATGCACATATAGTCATCTCAGTATATTTTCTGGCGCATGGTCGCAGCAGTGCGGCACGTCATAGCCCATACGTGAAATTTGTCACGAGTGGTACCGGCGCACGGGCAGCAGCGTATAATGAGGGGGCAACAAGCGGATTGCAGCGTGTGGGAGCAGGTAAACAATGACGTTCGTTCACCCTACCGATGTCACCGTCGCGGTACTGGCCGGAGGGAAATCCAGCCGGATGGGCCGGGAGAAAAGTTTTGTACCGCTGAAGGGTAAACCCATGATCGCGCATACGCTGGCACGGGTGCAGCAGTTGAACCTGCCGGTGATCGTGATTACCAATCAACCCGATTCGTTCCGGCAGTTCAAGTTACCGTTATATGGGGATGTGCAGCCGTTAAGAGGCTCACTGGTGGGGTTGCATGCCGCGTTATATCACAGCCGGGCAGATTATACGCTGTGTGTCGCCTGTGATATGCCGCTGCTAAATGTGGATTTGCTGCGTCAACAGATCATGCTGCGAGAGGGGCATGACGCGGTGGTCCCGATGCCAGCCGGGCGGGCGGAACCCCTGCACGCGCTCTATCACCGGCGCTGCCTGCGCGTGATGGAGCGTCAGCTGCAAAACGGCGAGATGCACATTACGCGGCTGTACCAGCACCTCAACGTCCGCTATGTGTCAGAGAGCGAAATCCGCGTATTCGACCCGGAGCTGCGATCATTCACCAATGCCAACACGCCCCAAGAGCTGGCGGCTATCGAGGCCCTGCTATAGCTGCTGGTTCGGCGGCGGTATCGTAATAGCCCTCACCCGCACACGCCTGACACAATGTTTCGCCGTTGATGATTCGCTCGCGTTCGTTGATGATCTCTTCGCCACAGTGGGCGCAGTTGACGCGTACACCGGGGCGGCTGACCAGCGCTTCCAGCGAGAACCGCATGTGTACCGGCTGCCAGAAAAACAACTGGTCGGCGGGCAGGTGTTGGTAGGCGGCTAGCTGACCATGCCAGCGGCTGCGCGCGTCCGGTTCGGCTTCACGGGCGCTGTATCGTGCATCGGGATGCACGCCAATGCGGATCGCCCGGTCAAACTTTGAATCGACAAATGTCGCGGCGACCTTGCCGTAATCCATCAGGCGCAGCGTGCGGTGCCCCAGCCAGCAGCCAGTCGCCACCGCAACGCCATCCGCAAAGCAGCCATCGGTTTCCAGAAACGTCAACAACCGCTTATTGGGCTGCGGCAGGTCCAGTTCCAGCAATTCACCAGCCAGCATCCCCATCCGCACCCCAATCACCTGCCGGGGGCATAAATGATTGTGCAGCGCGGCGGTTTTTTCCAGCAGTTCATCCAGTGTGAGCAGCATCATGGCCATATCCCCGAAACAGCATGTATGGATATGCTCTGATTCTAGGCGTCAGCACCGGCAGCGATAAGTGATATTCCGCCTCAATTGGCTGTTATAAAGCGCTATTGTACGGGTTCAGAAGTAACTTCGGGTGTGGCTTCGGGCGTCGGAGGGACGTACGCACGAAAGGTGCCCGTCTGCGTACAGATGTCACCATGCTGGTTGCTGCGCACGCCCAGTATCCAGTCGTATGTGCCCGGCTGTGGCAGCGCATCCATCTGAAATTCGACGGCGAGGGTTTGCTGACCGGGCAGTTCAAAGCCGGTGCGGTCGCCGCTCAGACGGTGCGTGGCAGAGAAGAAGACCCACACGTCCGCTGCTTCCAGCGTCACCACGATGGGGATATACGAATCCCACGCATAGCTGGTGCGCCCGGTAAAGTCGTACAGCAGTCGAAAGCCATCACAAATGGCCGCGACAGACAGGGTTGGAACCGGGGTCGGCGTGTTGGTGATGGTGGGAACGGCGGTTGCAGTCGGTGTGGGGGAAGGTGTCCAGGTAGGGGGCAGGGTCTGCCGGGTGACAGGGCCGCTGAGGGTTGCAAAACGGGATGTTGGCGGCGGTGGAGTGGTCGGGGATAGTGGCGCTGCCGAACTGCAAGCCGCAATCAGTAGCGCCACCACCCCGATATAAATCGCTTTAAGCACGTTCTCCCAACCGGCGCTCGGTGCCACGCAGCAGCCGCTCGATATTGTCACGGAACCGGTACGCAATCAGCACGGCCACCAGGACCGAATAATAGCTGTATTCGATGGGCATCAGATGCTGATCGACCAGAATAATCATCCACAGCGTGGCAATGCCAATCATCACCAGCACCGCCAGTGAGACGTAACGGGTCAGAAACAGGATCAGGCTGCCTACCAGGCTGATACCGAGGACAATGCCCGGCGCAATGACCAGCAGCGCGGCGAAGGCAACCGATGCCCCTTTGCCGCCCCGCAGCTTACCGGTCAGCACAGCGACGAAGATTGACCAGTTATGCCCAATGATGGACATCGCACCGGCCAGCGCGGTTGCCGCCGCGACCGCATCCGTCATGATCTGGCGGGCGAGAAAGATTGCAGCGATGCCTTTGGACATGTCGAGCAGCCAGACCAGCACGCCCCAGCCAATGCCGAGCGCGCGTGATGCATTGGTCGCCCCCATGTTGCCGCTGCCAACTTCAAAAATATTGATCTTCTTGATACGGCCAATCAGATATGCCGTCGGAATCGCCCCCAGCACGTAACTCAGCACCAGCACCAGAATAATTTGCTGCCATTGATCGGTCATGCCACACCAGTTCCTCAAAAGTCGAGCAGGTCAACTACTAAAGTTAACACTTAAGCATTAAAGCCAGATGATGATTGACTAAACGCTATCTTTACGTATTGTAACCATAATCCGCGATACAAGTTGTGTGATTATTTTTTCCCGGTCAGCATCCCCCGATAAATGCCCGGTGACGACCCTTCAATCACCGTCGCATTAACAGCCCTGGCGTAAAAATCGACTGGACCCGCCGCGCCAATAATGGCATAGCCAAACCCTTCGGCATACATCGCGTGCAGGCACGCCAGCAGCAGCGCCACACCAATGCCGCGCCCGCGTTTGGTTTCGTCCACACCGGTTGGGCCAAAAAAGCCCTTGCCGGTGGCATTATAGCAGCCGAAGCCAATGATGCCATCATTTTCGGTGGCAATGAAGCAGGAAGCGGGGTGATTGCTGTAGGCGACTTCAGTTTCGCTGCTCCAGGCCTGGCCAAAGGTTTGCAGCACCCAATCCACCACCACATGTTTCTCCGGCGCAATCGCCCGCCGAATCGTCACCCCGGCCTGGGTCTGCCGCTGGATAGCAGGCGCGAGATCGGGCAGTTCATACAGTTTAACCAGCAAATCCGCGTTCATTGGTCAGATATCCTTGGTAAATGCTCAAACAGACAATTGAAGTTTGACAGGTCCGTTTTCAGCAGACGCGCGCCATTCGCCAGCAGTTCGCGATTTCCGCTGGCACCCAGATCAAAGGTATACACCGGGCAGCCCTGACGCTGTGCCACACGCGCGGCGTGCATGGCCCCACCGTCTGCCGCCGTTTCCACCACGATCAGCGCGTGGCTCAGGCCGGTAATCATCCGATTGCGGGCGACCAGCCGGGGCGCGCTCGGTTGTGCGTCCGGGTGAACTTCGCTCAGAATCACGCCCCGTTCCAGGCAGCGCATGGCCAGTGCCTGATTGGCCGCCGGGTAGATATTGCGTACGCCAGACCCCAGCACCGCGATAGTGCGACCACCGGGTACGGACAAGGCGCCTTCATGGGATGCTGCATCCACCCCCAGTGCCAGCCCGCTGACGACCGTCACATCGTTTTGTGCCAGCCGGGTCGCAATCGCATGCGCAAGAGTCTGGGCCGCCGCCGATGGCTGACGTGTGCCGACCACCCCGACCGCGTTGTTGTGCGATGGCTGCCATTGACCGCGCATGAACACGGTTGCGGGCGGGTCATCCAGCCGCAGCAGCAGCGGTGGATAGTGTTGGTCCGGGTTGATACTGGTCGCCGTTATGATCTCGCTGGCCTGCCAGTCTGCCAGCGCGCGCCGCACCTGCTCCAGATCCACCGCCTGAATGCTGCGTGCGATTTTCGGGCCAATGCCGGGGACCTGTTGCAAGGCATCTGTACTGGCAGAGAGGATGGCGTCGGGGCGATCGCCAAAATGCTGCACCAGCGCGTTCAGGGTTTTACTGCCCACATGATCGGTCAGGCTCAACGCAATCCACAGGGTCAGATCGGGCACGCGCTAGTCTTCCTCATAATATTCGATGATCGACAGCAGCATGGCGTTGATAAAGGTGTTGATCTGCCGGAGCATCGTGCTCCATTCCGAGGTGCTGCGGGGTGGCGTAATCTCTGACCAGGTGAGGACCGAATTGATGACAAAGTCGCTGAAGTAGAAAAAACCGCGCGTTGCCTGTGGCAGCGACAGGCCATCCTCGCTGAGAGCCTGCGCATAATCTTTCCCCAGGTTGATAGCCGCATGAAGGCCTTTATCGGGCGCGCCATCGGCCAGATACTGACGCAGTTCTTCCAGCACCCGGCGCCCAGCCTGCCGCATCTCTGCGCGGGTGGCATCGCTCATGGCCTCGTACCAGGGCACATGCACCAGCGTGCCTTCGCCGACCTGTATACGGGCCTGCCCCAACGCGCTTTGCAAAATCACCTGCATTTCAGCCGGCTGCCATTCACCCTGGGCTTCGGCGTAGCGCATCAGGTCAGACCGTCGAAAACGTCGATGACCGCCGGGTGTGCGGCGCGAGGGCAGCTTGCCCTCATCTGCCCAATTGCGCACCGTCGCCGGGTGCACCCCCAGCATGTCAGCGGCCTGTCGCAGGCTTACCCATTCCGATGTGTCGTTGCTCATGGTGTTGTCCGGGTTGTGTGGCTGATCATTTGCACTAAGTATACATGCAATGCCCAACCCAGGCACAATCCCGGTTAAAAAATGGAAAACCCCGGCGAACCGGGGCGAATGGGTGATGAAACGGTTTGGGGGTTAGTTATTCGGGCGTCCGGATAACTGCACCGGCAGCACAATCTGCTGGCCATTGCGCCACACCGCCAGATTGACCGTATCGCCGGGGCGCGTATTGCTGGCGAGGTATGACACAAGGTTGTTCATGCCCGATACCGGCACGCCATCAATAGCGGTAATAATGTCGATTGATGAGGGGACCTGATTGCCCTGACTATCCACGCGGGTGCTGGGGTTCTGCAAACCAGCCAGGTCCGCCGGGCCGTTGGGCACCACGCTGCTGATGACCACGCCGCGCAGATTATTGGGCAGATTGAGCGTCTCAATCAGGTTCAGGCTCATGTCCGGCCCACCGCTGATGCCCAGATAACTATAACTGACACGCCCTTCGTTGAGGATATCCATCACAACGCGCTCGACCAGGTTGGAAGGCACGGCAAAACCGATGCCCGAATTACTGCGTGTGCCGCTGACGATCTGCGAATTGACGCCGATCACCTCGCCGCGCAGGTTAAACAACGGGCCACCGCTGTTGCCGGGGTTAATCGCCGCGTCCGTCTGAATCACGGAGCCAATTGAAAAATCGGTCAGGCCCTGAATGGTGCGGTCCAGCGCACTGACCACGCCCGTCGTCAGGGTCCAGCGCTGGCCGAAGGGGCTGCCGATTGCCAGCGTCGTCTGGCCGATGACCAGATTGTCCGAATTGCCCAGCACAACCGGGCGCAGGATTTCCGCCGGGACATTCACCCGCAGCACCGCCAGGTCCGAATCCGGGTCCAGGCCAACCACTTCGCCGCGAACGATGGTGCCATCCACAAAGTTCACTTCGATGCCACCGGGCACCGCGCCGTCCACCACATGGTTATTCGTGACGATGTAACCATCCTGATTGTAGACAAAGCCGGAGCCGGATGACCCTTCGCTGAATGCGTTGCCACGTGTCGACACATTAATCGATACAACGGACGCGCTGGCCGTGTTATAAATACTGGCAAGCTGGCGTTCGTAATCGGTCAGGTCGAGTTGGTTGAGGTCGGGGGTTGCTTGCTGGAGCGGCGCTTCCAGCAGTACAGGGGCCGGTAAACTGCTGGCCACACCGGGTAAGATCGATGTGCCGATGAAAAATCCGAAAGCAACCAGCAGCAGGCCACTGCCTGCGATGGCTGCTCGACGCCGGAGAGAAAAAGACATCTTCATTACCTTTCAACCACATATGGGGATATGGTCTCTCAATTTTACTACAATATGGAAAGCTGATGAGAAAACGCTGAGTTACATGTGAGCTATTAATCAGAACGGAGTACAGGTCCGCAGTGAAAATTTCGATCGTTTATGAAGCCGCCCCGCTGCCGAATCGTCTGAATGAAGATGCATGCGCGGTCCGCACCGATGGCGAATCCATCGCTTTGTTTGTGGCTGATGGGGCCAAGCAGCGCCTGCCTACTGATCAGACAAAAGCGTTGTTCGAGCAGTATGGCGCGGGGGTGAATGCTGCCCGCTTTGCGTCACAGACTGCCAGAGCCGTCTTTTATCAATCCGGCGATCCGTTTGACCCACCGGCATTCTTGCTGCGCGCCAATCAGCAGATTCGAGACGGCTTGATACAGGTATACGGCGAACTGAGCGCGAACGCCCTGCGCCAGCGTGAACCACAGCTTGCCGCCTATCTCGACGAAGACCCACGCCTGATGCGGCTGGCGCTGCCCGCCTGTGTCGCGACGGCGGTCCATATCGACCGGGGCCAGAACCGCCTGACGTATGCCCATGCGGGTGATACGATGCTGCTGCTGTTTCATGCTGATGGTGGCATCAGTATCCCGACCGGCGACCAGATGGACAATTACGACGAGGAAGCGCTGCAACTGGCCCGGCAGGTGCAGGCCGATCACGCCGCAGATCACCTGAGCGACGTGCTGCACGATGTACGGGTGGATGACCGCAACCGCCGCAATGGGCTGTATCACAATTATGTCGATGCAGCAGGCACGCCTGACCCGGCCATCGGGGTTGGCATCCTCAACGGCCTGCCGGAACTCGCCGCCTATATGCAGCAGGGCCATATCGAACTGAACGGCGTACAGGGCGTACTGGTGTGCAGCGACGGATTCCCCTGGCCCGCACCGCTGGCGGAAAGCGCCGATGCACGGGCGGCACGGTATCAGGCCATGCGCGAACGAATCGAACGCGACGGTATGAACGGCTATTTCGAGGCGTTAAGCAGGGTCAAGCAGGCGGATTCCAGCCGTGACCTGTACCCGCGTTTCAAAGTCCAGGACGACTGCACCGGCATTTATGTTGAACTGTAGGTGCCGGTCACGAAAGCGCGAACCGAATGACGTAATCCGCCGCCAGATGCAGCACCGGGCCAGTCGGCGTGGTTTCGACCCGCGCCTGCGTAAAATCGGGGATCACGTGGGCCGTACCCAGCTGCATCAGCGCGTCCGGGCTATGATTCACACCGACGCAGGTTGTGCCTGCTCTTAGCGCTGCTTCGGCCCCGCTGAGCGAATCCTCAAATACGAGACAGCGTTCCGGCGTTTTGCCCACCCGCTGCGCTCCCAGCCGGTAACAATCCGGATACGGCTTGCCACGATCCACGTCAAAAGCTGTGACCTGCGCCACAAAACAATCGTCGATCTGAAGCTGCGGCAGCACAATCGCCGGTTTCGACGGCTCGGCACTGGTCACCAGCGCCACCGGTACGCCAGCCTCCTTGAGCGCCCGCACCAGACGGGTGACACCGGGAATGGGCGTGTACTGGGTAACGGCTTCTTCAGCCTCCAGGTCTACCATCGCTTCGGCCCACATGGCGTCCGTGACATTCGGGAAAAACTGCCCCAGTGTATGCTCGGCCTTGCGCCCATGAATATGCTGTACAAAGTCATCATCCGTCAGCGTCACATTGCTGCGTTCGGCCAGCCGCAGCCAGAAACGTGTGACCTGTGCGTGGGTGTCGATAATCACGCCGTCCATGTCGAACAGGACAGCCTCGAAGATGGGGGTGGTCATGGTCGATCCTCATTGCAAAATGCCCTGCGATTGACCTGCGGTGGTGCACGCGCAGGCCGGTTTCACAGGTATAATCATATCATTCAAGTTCGCATTCAGGAGCGTCCAATGCTGCGACTCATAATTTTGCTGATACTGGCGGTAGGCGTGGCCGGGCCGGTGGCGGCTCAACCGGGCGTGACATGGAAAGCCGAGTATTACGACAACCCCTATCTCATCGGCGGGGACAAATACGAACGGCAGGAAAGCGCCATCAATTTTGACTGGGGGCTGGGGGCGCCAGCCGATTTGCCCGACGACAACTTCAGCATTCGTTTCACCACCGATGTCTATTTTCAGGCCGGGACCTATCGCTTTTCGGCGCTGGCCGATGATCAGGTACGCGTATCCGTCGCCTATGCCCCGATCATCGATACGTTCGGCAAGGGGCAGCCGGGCCGGTTGCTGACCGCCGATGTGACCCTGCCCGAAGGCCTGCATCACATCCAGATCGATTACCGCGAGGAAGTCCGCGAAGCCTATATTCAGTTCGACTGGGCGCGGGTGACACCCGGGTCCGACGCGCCGCAGCTTCCGGTTATTTTTACATCCGCCCCAGCGCTGACGCCCAACCCGTGGCAGGCGGCTTACTATGACAACCCTAATCTGGCTGAGCCGTTCAAGTTCAAACGCAACGAGAACAGCGCCACCCGCACCTTCAACACCGACCCGCCGCGCGAAGACATGCCTGCGGATCACTTTTCGGTACGCTGGGAGAGCATTCAACCGCTGGCAGATGGCACCTATCAGATGCGGGTGCGGGCGGATGATGGCGTACGCGTGTACATCAATGGCAACCGCGTCATTGACGAGTGGCACGCCGCCACTGGCCAGATCTACACCCACACGTTTACCGTCGCCAAAGGTGAGTACCGGCTGACCGTCGAGTATTACGACGCCACCGGCCCCGGCTTTGTCGAGTTCAACGTCGTCGTGCTCGATTCCAGGCCGATTGACCAGCTTTATACGCTGCCGGATTCCGGCGCTGTGGCACAGCAGCCTGCCGCCCCCATCGATGCACCACCGCCCACCGGCTATACGATCAGCGCAGCGGATTCGCTGAATATTCGCAGCGGGCCGGGCACGGACTTTGCAGTCACCGGCAAGATGCCGTTCGAAGCAGAGGCCGCTGTGCTGGGCCGCGACGCGAACAACCTGTGGTGGCTGGTCGATTACAACGGCGTGGTTGGCTGGGTCAGCGCGCGTTATGGCCGCATCGAGGCCAACGCCAATATCAACAGCATCCCGGTCACAGGCTGAGTTTTGCGCCGACTTTTACTGTATCTACTCATTGCATCGCTGATACTGGCAGGGGGTTACGGGCTTTGGTACAACAACCGTCCCCTGCCTCAACCCATGAACAACCAGCCACTATTTGAAGGCATCACCTACCGGCGAGAAATCCGCCACCAGCCGCGCCCGATCATTCTGCACGTTGTGACGGTTGATCTGGACGCACCAGGTATTGGTTTTCTGGTCACACCCAAGGATGCCCTTGCCGGGTTTGACTATCAGGCCCGCACCACTTCTCAGTTCCTTCAGGCATTTAACCTTCAGGTAGCCGTGAACGGTGATTTCTTTGACCCCTGGCGCGATAATGGTCCGTGGGATTATTACCCGCATGTGGGCGATGGCGTCAATGCGCGCGGATACACCGTGTCACGCGGCGAAGTGGTTACACAGGGCTATGCTCCGGACGAGCATTCAGCGGCGGTGTATATCACGGCAGACAACCGGGTTACGTTTGAAGCGCCAGAGGCAGCCGATATTTACAATGCCGTTTCGGGTCTGACGCTGCTCAGGGATGGCGCCTATAACGCAAGCTGGGGAGATGATGCGTACCTGCAACAACCGCACCCGCGTACCGTCGTCGCGCTCGACCAGACCGGGCGAACATTGCTGCTCATGGTCGTGGATGGTCGGCAGCCCAATTACAGCGAGGGCATCACCCTGCCAGAACTGGCTGAGCTTGTCATTGAGCTGGGCGGATATGATGCGATCAATCTCGATGGCGGCGGGTCCGCCACACTGGTGATGGCAGGCGAAAACGGCGAACCCGTGCAGCTTGGTTCAGCCATTCATACCCGTATCCCGGCCCGCGAACGTCCAGTTGCGAACCATCTGGGCATTTATGCTGAAACCCACCATTAAACAGCACCTAAAAGCAACGGGCAATTGAAAACTCCTCTTGGAGGTTACAGGCTATAATTGACAAACTCACAAGGTATGAGAACTAAAGATATGACCTTCCACCAAGGGCAAGTCTATCAAACGGGAACGGTTTCCCTGAGACCACCAACCGTTGAGATATTTCAACACACAAAGGTAGCAGAGGACGTTCGGGAAGAAGCATATTACTGGTTGGCACAAGCTAGAGACAGCGAAACGGTTTACTATTTTTCTGTTTACGCTGAGCAAGAACTCGTTGGGCAAATTCTCTTGCACGACATTGATCAAACAGCCAATGAAGCTCTAGTTGCCTATCATCTGTTTCAGCAATGTGTGCGCGGGCAGGGAGTTGGAACAAAAATGTTGACGCTACTAACCCAGTATGTTCGAACTAAAACTGACCTCAGTCGCCTTATCATTATCACCTCGCGTGATAACAAAGCTTCGCAAAGAGTCGCTGAAAAGTGTGGTTTTAGGTATTTAGGTACACCTCGTGAAGATCCGATAAATGGCGTCTTATATGAATGGACAGTGCATACCTGCTAACCCATCTAATTGCCGTTTAAGGACTTTTTCGCTCTTGCTACAACGTTGTGAATAGCTTGAAACACTTCACCCCTTACGCCTCGATGCGTGGAGGTTGGTCGACAATTTCGTCATGGCGCTTGCGGCGCGCCTGAATCAGCGTCATTTCATCGCGGCCAGAGAGGAAGTTCACCAGCAGGTCGGGGATGATGGCGATGCAGGCAATATTGACCGTCGACAGGGCGACCACGGCGGTCGCGCTGGTGTCGATACCCAGGTCCTGAAGGTTCCACAATATGCGCGTAAAGCCAATCTCGCGCGAGTATGTAAACAAGCCCAGATAGATCACCCACGCGATCACCAGCTTGAGGCCCAGCACCAGCGCCAGAAACAGCGCCTGCCGCCAGCGCAAACGGGCAAAATTGACCACGGCCCCCACAACCAGATACAGCAGGGTGCGAATGATGACAAACAGCATCGCCGCGATAATCGTCCCATTGGCGGCGCTGATGGCGGCCTCCACATTGAGGGCGGCAAAGCTGTCGAAGGTCCCACGCGCCGCCGGTTCGTGCAGTGCCAGATACCCCACCACAATCACCATGATACTCAGTGCGATCAGACTGAAAATGCGCATAGCGGTTTTCCTTTGGTTGAAACCTCATTGTAGCGCCATTCGTGCAACCCGTGCGCCGGTCGGCTCGTAAACCTATACGGAAAGAGCTGACAAAAGGATGCGTTAAGTTCGAACGCAATTCTAATAGAACTCTTGTTCTATTCTAATCGTCAGCAACCCTGAAGTATGATATGATTAACTCGACGTAATGTCGCTATGAGACAACATCCATCCGTAATCTGAGTTTTTAGGGATTGGACATGACAGACGACCTGGATCGTGACGACGAATATCTGGACGAAGACGATGAGAACGAAGATGACGATGAAGTTCTAGATCGTTTCCAGAGCCGCCGTCCACCGGTCAGACCATTTTCTGCACCGGGGTCAAGTTCGGGATCAGGCAGCTTTGGCTCATCCTCATCCCGCCCGGCAGGTGGCTCCGGCAGCTCAAGCGGAGGGCGCGATACCTCCGGTTTACCGGGCAATCGTCCCGGTGGTTTTCAATCGCGTTATGGCAGCGGCAGCAGCAGCAGTAGCAGCGGCGGCTCCGGGCCATTCGGTTCTACATCTTCTGGTTCTGGCTCATCCGGCAGTTCACGCCCCGGCGCATCTGGTGGCGCGGGCAGCTCCGGCTCTGGCCGCACGCCCTTTTACAGTGGTGTGATCGGTGGGCGGCGCGATGACGAGGATGAGGAGGAAGACGACGAACCGCGTAACGAACGGTCGAGTGGGCCGCCACCGAGCAGCAGCAGCGCAAACCCGGCGCGGCCATCATCCAGCCCGTTCCGGTCAGCTTCATCCTCTTCACCCCCACCGGGCAGTCCACCACCCACGCGTGAGAGTCGCTTTGGCGCCTCATCATCAGGGTCAGGCGGATCAGGCAGCAGCAGTTCATCGAGCGCCGGTTCTTCAGGCGGCTCTAGCCAGCGTTCCGGCGGTGGACTGGGCGGTCTGCGCTCGAAATTGCCGGGCGGCGGGGGCAGCAAGCCCGATAATAAACCGGCCCAACGCAGTTCCAGCGGCGGTTCCGGTGGCAGCTCTGGTGGCAGCAGCCCGCTGAGCGGTGTGACACAGGGGCTGGGCAATTTGCGCTCCAAACTACCGGGCGGCGGTGACAAAAAACCGGCCAGCCGGCCCACATCAAGCGCATCAGGCGGTGCTGGCAAAAGCGGTGGCAGCAGCCCGCTGAGCGGCGTGACACAAGGGCTGGGCAATTTGCGCTCCAAGCTGCCATTTGGCGGCAAAGAGGGCAGCGACCAGTCTGGTGCTGGTCGCAGCAGCACGGCTTCCGGTGCAAGCAGTCGGCCCGGTGGCGGGTCATCCGGCGCATTTGGCAGCCGTTCCGGGGGCAATACGCCCTCATCTTCAGCAGCGTCCCGCTCTGGTGGCGCCGCGAAAGCGAGTGGCGGCGGCCTAAGCGCGCTAACCTCCAGACTCCCATTTATCGGCCAGAAAGAGGAAAAGCCGGCCCGCGCGACCACCCGCGAAAAGCTGGAACGTGCCAGCAAGGCCCCGCGCATTGATGAAAGCGGCCTCAGCCTGGATAACAAGCTGGACATTCTGGGCGTTGGCCTGGTGCTGGCGTCGCTGGCGCTGTTCTTCAGCAGCATGTCCGCGACCAAAGGACAGTTGACCGAAGCGATCAATACCTTTCTGTCGCAGTTATTCGGCATCGGCGCGATTGCTGTACCGCTGGTGATGTTCGCCGCCGGCATGTGGCTGATCATACGTCACTTTGGCGACGAAGCCCCGGTCCTCGACCCGGTCCGGCTGGGCGGCATCGTATTAATTTATGTGGGCAGTTTGTTGCTATTCCAGTTTTTGGAGTCGTTTAACCCCGCCTATGCGGGCATCAACCTGACAAACCCGGAAGAGCTGCGCCTTCAGCTTGAGCTTTCCTACATGCTCGGCAAAGGAGGTGGCTGGCTCGGTTCCGAGATTTACTACTGGCTGGTCACCAGCTGGACCGAAGCCGGCATGATCGTGTTCATGATCGGCATGTACATCATTGGCTTTATGCTGCTGCTGCGGATCAGCGCGGCAGAACTGGCCATATTCGTGATCAGCATCTGGCGCAGTTTTGCCGATGCGCAGCGTCGTCGCAGCCAGACCCGCGAGGCGCGTGCCCGTTTGCGTGCGGCAGAACTGGCCGCAGCAGCTGAATCGCGTGTGAGTATCAGCAAACCGGCAGCGGCGGAACTGCCCGCTGGTCAGTCACCCGCTTTGCCAACCGGTGAAGCCGCAGAAGCCCGCCCCATCCCGATCACGATGGGTGGCCGCACCGTGACCGCGTTCTACGATGGCAACGAAGCAGTGGATGCCAGCGGCCAGCCACAGGGCGGCAATGGGCAATCAGCCCAGCCGTCTATTGCGGCACGGTTGTTCAGCGCGGTGCCGCTGCTGGGCAGTTCGTCGGAAAGTGTCGAAGCCGGGTCAAACGGCGAACAGAAATCCGGCGGTATGTTCAGCGGTCTGTTTAACCGGGGCGACAAGCCGTCTGCCGAACCCACACCAGCGGCACCGCAGGCAGCAGCGCCAACTGCCGAACAACCTGCATCCGCACAGGCGCAGCCACAGCAGCCGCCCAAACCGGCTGTCACGCCGTTTAATGCAGCCGACTCGACCCGGCCAGCGCCGCAGCAGCCCACGGCACCGGCAGCCTCTGTCCAGTCTGCACCTGCCGAAACCAAACCGGAAGACCAACCGGCACGCGTCGGCGATCTGCTGCGTTCCAGCGGACCCGCCACGACATCGCCATTTGGTCGCCCCACCACGCCAGCATCCCAACCGCGTCCGTCACAGCCTGTTCTGGATGATGACGAGGACGATGAGGATGACGACGAACAGCTGAATATCTCGGCAGCCCGCGATAGCAGCCCTACGCCGCAGCGACCGGGCGAGAGTGCGTGGGCACGGCCATCCGCACAGGGCACACCTTCGCCGCAGACACAAAACCTGTCCGTCGATGAACGCCGCGAACGCCTGAACGCTATTCGCAGCGGGCAGGGCGCGCAGCCAACGGGCACGTCACAACCGACCGCCGCACCCAATAACGGCGGCCAGCCGCAGCGGCCACAGCAACCGGCAGCCTCGGCAGCGGCACCACCAGCGCAGCAGCAACAGCCGCGCCAGCCGATTGTTTTCGGCACACTCGACGAAGATCAGAACGGAAACAACGGTGCCAGCAGACCTTCTGCCGGGCAACCGCAGGGCCAGGGGGCGTCACCCGCTTTTGGGCGACCGTCCGGGCCACCAGCAGCCCCGGCTGCACCACCGCGTAAACGCCGTGACTGGAAACTGCCGGATCATCGCACCCTGCTCAGCAGCGGTTCCGAAACCGATTTCGACCGCGAAGTGCTGCTCAAAGCCGCGCGTACGATCGAGGAAACGCTGCAAAGCTTCGGCGCGCCGGGCCGTGTAGTTGAGGTGAATACCGGACCGGTGATTACGCAGTTTGGTGTCGAGCCGGACTACCTGACGAGCCGGTCTGGCAAGAAAAGCCGTGTCAAGGTGGGTGCGATTGCCCAGCTGGACAAGGACTTGCAGCTTGCTCTGGGCGCGAAATCCATCCGTATTGAAGCGCCGGTACCGGGCAAGGGCTACGTCGGCATCGAAGTGCCAAACGAAGAAGCCTCGCTCGTCAGCCTGCGCGATGTGATGGAATCCGACCAGTTCCGCAAGATCAAGTCGAAATCACCGCTGGCGCTGGCGTTGGGCCAGAGTGTCGATGGCACGCCTATTTCGGCGGACCTGAGCGCGATGCCCCATCTGCTCGTCGCCGGTACAACCGGTTCCGGTAAATCGGTGCTGGTCAACGCGATCATATGCAGCATCCTGATCAACAACCCGCCGGATAAAGTCAAGTTCATCATGGTCGACCCCAAGCGCGTGGAATTGACCGGCTACAACGGCATTCCGCATCTGGTCGCGCCGGTGGTTGTTGACCTGGAACGCACCGTTGGCGTGCTGAAATGGGTCACCCGCGAAATGGATGAGCGCTACAAGCAGTTCAGTACTGCCGGCGCGCGTAATATCGAAGACTTCAACAAGCATCTGCCATCCGAACGCGAACCCATGCCGTACATCGTCGTAATCATTGACGAGTTGGCGGACCTGATGATGATGGCCCCGGATGAAACCGAGCGCGTCATCACCCGTATCGCGGCGCTGGCCCGTGCGACCGGCATCCATCTGGTGATCGCCACGCAGCGGCCATCCGTTGATGTCGTCACCGGTCTGATTAAAGCGAACTTCCCGGCTCGTGTGGCCTTTGCGGTGGCCGGTGGTGTCGACAGCCGCGTCATCCTCGACCAGCCGGGCGCGGAACGTCTGCTCGGTAAGGGTGACATGCTCTACCTAAGCGGCAATGCACCCGCACCGCTGCGTCTGCAAGGTGTGTTCTTGTCCGACGACGAAATCGCCAATATCACGCGTTACTGGAAGCGCCAGAACGCCGAGCAGCCCGAGCCGCATATCATCAAGTCACTGTCGGTGGATGATGCGCCGGAAGAAGCCCGCGCAGTTCAGTCCCCAGCGGAGAACCGGTTTGCCGCACAGGCGGCCTTCTGGGATGTGGATGACGACGACGATGGTGTTGAGCTGCACGACCGGGTGAAGGACGACCGCGACGAATTGTATGATCAGGCGGTGGAGATGGTGCGGCGGCTGAACAAAGCCTCTGTATCGCTGCTCCAGCGCCGCCTGCGCATCGGCTATACGCGCGCGGCCCGCCTCATCGACATGATGGAAGCCGAAGGCATTGTCGGCCCGGCCCAGGAAGGCAGCAAACCCCGTGAGGTGCTGCCACCCCAGGCGTAGCGGGCACGTTTCGTCAAACAACAAAGGGCGTTCATAGCGCCCTTTTTGATTCTGCCCTAAAGGATGTTATGGCCCGGAAATTCCACCAGCGGCAGCAGCCGTGAATCTTCCAGTGCGGCGGTTCGGTGACCCAACACCACCTGATAGGCCTCATTCGAGGAAAAAGACATGAAGTCTTGCAGCGAGTTCTGGCGGATCAACATCACCAGGTCCCATCGTTCATCCTGTGGGCCGATCAGGTATTGCCCGCCATCGCCCAGAAACATAATTTCCCCGCCTGTTGCCGTCAGGAATGGCAGCGTCTGATCGATGTAGTGCTGGTACGCCGCCCGCCCCGAAATCGGTTCTGGTGGGGCCAGTTCCGGGCTGGCAGAATAATCGGCAATATCGCGGAAACGCAGCAGATTCAGCATCACGATAGGCCCCTGAATCTGGCGACGAAACAGCGCCGCCCCTGCTTCCTGAGTCACTTCAAAATAACCTTGCGCCATTGGTTTCTCCTTTGTTATCTTGTTGCTGGCAGCAGCCTGAAAAACGAAATTTATATTATCATCATCCTAGATGCTTTAAAGGGTCACAAAGGGCCTAAAGCTGCTAGCGAGAAGATCCGTATTGTTCCGTGAGCCAGGCCGGGTTGAGCGCTTCGTCCAGCCGGGAACGGAAATTATCGAAATAGCCGCTGGAAAGCAGCAGCGCCACAATCGCAACGACCACCAGCGCCATCAGCGACAGGCGGACAATCGCCAGCACAAAACTGAGCGGAGAACGATAGGCGTTGCGCACGAAGCGCTGGACGCCGAGGGCCGCCCCCACCACGCCCAACACAAGGCTGGAGATCAGCAGGTAAATGCGCCCGACGTAATACACCGGGTCCTGCTCGAACCGCGCCTGCATGTAATTCAACCGGGCTTCGTGAAAGAATCCCGACTGCCAGATGGCCCAGGCCAGTGCCGCCAGCCCGACAGCCAGCACGATCAGCCGCAGGATACCCCCCACAGAACGTGACTGCCGCCCCACCCACAGATAAACGGCAAACAGGCCGCCGCCAATCGTAAGCACCAGCGACACAAACTGCCCCGCCGGGGTTACTTCAAACTGGCGCAGGAGGAACATCAACGCCAGCAGTCCCAGCACAAACAGCCCTAGCGACGCGATCATAAACAAAAAGGCGAGCAGTATCCCAAATGGCCCCAGCCGCGCCAGAAATGGCATCAGCCGAAACATCACCGCCAGATAGCCGCCGAGGATTCCGCCAAAGATGCGGCGCTGGACACCGCTTGTCATGGAGCTGTTCGAAGTATTCATGGGGCAGGACGTCATTCGTGTGCGGAACAGAATACAGGTTACGGGTCAATCCTAACGAAAGCCGGAGGGTACGGCAACTGAATCAAAACAGCGCCCAGGTCGAGCGCTGTGGTTTTGCATGATTGATGGATTATGGTCAGCTTTGTGGCGCGGCCAGCCAGTCACGGATCGGCGTAATATGCTGGGGATAATGATCGTATACGTCGCCGCGCAGCATCTGCCAGATCACGATCGGTTCCGGCGCGCCCGGCACCGGCTGCGGTTCCAGCAGAAATGCCTCCGGATGCGCTTCGACCCCCGCGATCAGACGGTCAAACACGGCTTTTGATTCGGCCTGTACCTCCGTCAGCGAACGATCCTTGTTCTGGCGATAGATGATGTTGTTGCGCTCGTCGAATGGCATCCAGTCCAGTTCGGTTGGCGTATAGGCTTCACCGCGCAGCTGCTCGTGCAGCCGGTCGGCATACCAGCCCTCATGATAAGACAGGTGCGCGATCACATCCTTAACCGACCAGTGCCCGGTCGCGCCGGATTCAGTCAGGCGGTCTTCAGGCACATCAGCAACTACCGCGTCAAATTCGGCACGTCGCGTGCGCAGCAGGTCCAGCAGGCGGGCCTTGCTCATCGGGTCATCCATCCCCATCATCCTCCCGGTATTACTCGGCTGAATAAAGGGCCAGCACGTTCCCTTCCGTGTCATGGATCGTCGCGTAATAGCCGGCTGCCCCCATTGAGGTCTTTTGTGTCAGCACCTTGCCCCCCGCAGGTTCGATCCTGGGCAGCACGGCGTCGATGTCTTCGCCGGCATACACGTAAACAAAGGCACCTTTGTCGCTGCCTTCAAAATTGGTCGTCTGGTTGAGCGAGATACCCACCCCGCTCTCATGGGCCAGCGTGGCGGTTTTGCGCACGCCATCGTCGACAATTTCGGCCTCGACGCCCAGCGCATCCTGATAGAATTTTACCGCACGTTCGATGTCTTTTACCGGAAGTTCGACCCAGACAACCTGAATGGTCATTGCTGCACTGTCTCTATTGAACCGACAGGATAAGAGGGGATCAACAGGCTCATCATACGATCATATGTTCTAATTGTCAACCAATGAAAAAGCGGTCTGTGTGACCGCCTTTCCATACCTGAAACCTGAATCAGCCTGAGAATATTATTCGTGCGTCGGGATATTCGCCGGGTCGATAATGCCTTCCGGCGATCCGTTGCGTATTGCTAATTTTACCTCACCAATCGCTCTTGTCACAGAGATTCCTCGCGGACAAGCCGGGGTGCAGTTGTAAATCGTGCGGCAGCGCCAGACACCATTCGGTTCCGCCAGCACATCGAGCCGTTCTGCCGCCGCTTCATCGCGCGTATCGAAGATAAAACGATGGGCCTGAACAATGGCCGCCGGGCCGACATACTTGCCATTCGCCCAATAGCTGGGGCAGGATGTCGTACAGGCCGCACACAGGATGCAGTTGGTCGTGTCGGTGATCAGGTCTTTTTCTTCCTGCGATTGCAACCGTTCACGCCCATCTGCTGGCAGCGGGTTGTTGTTGACAAAATACGGCATCACCGACCGGTAATGGTCAAAGAAGGGTTCCATGTCCACGATCAGGTCTTTGATGACCGGCAGACCGAGGATCGGCTCGACCTGAATTTTCTCGCCCACATCGCGGATCAGCAGCTTGCAAGCCAGCGCGTTGCGCCCGTTAATGCGCATGGCATCGGACCCACAGATGCCACTGGAACAGGAACGCCGGAACGCCAGCGTACCGTCCTGCTCCCATTTGACACGGTGCAGCATTTCCAGCACACGGTTGGTCGGCTCTACATCCTGAAGGGTGAACTCCTGCCAGTACGATTTGGCATCGCTGCTTTCAGGGTTATATCGTCGAATCTTGAAGGTGACTTCCATAGTTTTCCTCTATGAGCTATGAGCTGCCTGCTGTTCGCTCTGGTTTGTCGATTGCCCTAATAGACGCGTTCTTTCGGCGCGAAGCGTTTGTCCTCAGCTTCGAGCGACCGGTTCACCGATTTGGTATTATCCAGCCGCACCTTACGGTCGGATTTCGGATACGGGTCTGTCTCATCCGGAAAAGCCAGCGTGTGCACCAGCCAGTTTTCGTCGTCGCGATTCTTAAAGTCTTCGCGGCTGTGAGCGCCCCGGCTCTCTTTACGATTGACGGCGCTCTCGGCAGTCACCTGGGCAATGTCCAGCAAACAGCCGAGTTCCCACGCTTCCATCAGATCGGTGTTAAAGATACTGCCGGAATCATCAATGGTCAGGTCGTTCATATAGCTGTTGCGCAGCTCGATCACTTTATCCCGACCTTCGATCATGCTGGATTCTTCGCGGAATACGCCGATATGATCCATCATGCTGTCCTGCATCTGCTTGCGCAAGGCACCCGGTTTGCTGCTGCCCTTGCTGGTGCGGATACGGTTAAACTCTGCCTGCACTTCTTCAGCCGGGTTATTCGGCAGCGGGATCAGATTGGCCTGTTTGACAAACTCGGCAATCTTCTTGCCACCACGCCGGCCAAACACCACCAGATCCACCAGCGAGTTTGTACCCAGCCGGTTCGCCCCATGACAACTGACACAGGCACACTCGCCAGCAGCATACAGGCCCGGCATGATGGTGCCGCCCGCATCCATAATCACTTCCGCATCGACGTTCGTCGGGATACCGCCCATCGCGTAATGGGCCGTTGGTGCCACCGGCATTGGCTCGGTAAGCGGGTCGACGCCCAGGTATGTGCGGCAGACTTCCAGCGTTTCCGCGAGGTTCTTGGCAATATAGGCGTTATCAATGCGCCGTGTCTCGCCGGCTTCGGCCAGATAGCGGTTGACCGTTTCGGGCCGGATGTCGAGATGCACGTAGGTCTTGTTGCCGATTCCCCGGCCTTCGCGCACTTCCAGGTAAATGGAACGGCTGACGACATCGCGGCTGGCGAGGTCTTTAATATTTGGAGCATAACGCTCCATAAAGCGTTCGCCATGCCGGTTGAGCAGCACACCGCCCTCGCCGCGAATACCCTCGGTGAGCAGCACACCCAACCCGTACAGGCCGGTCGGATGGAACTGATAAAATTCCATATCTTCCATGGGCACGCCGCGACGGAACAAAATAGCGGTGCCGTCACCCGTCAGGCTGTGCGCGTTGCTGGTGACCTGCCACACACGCCCCCAACCACCGGTCGCAAACAGGGTGGCTTTGCTATGGAAAACATGGAATTCGCCAGTGCCAAGCTGAATAGCGACGACACCAACCATCGCTCCCTGATTCATAATGGCATCGACGACCTGGTATTCGTCGAAGAAACGAACATTATTCTTGATGCACTGCTGATACAGGGTTTGCAGAATCATGTGGCCGGTGCGGTCCGCCGAGTGGCAGGCACGCCGCACGGCTTTTTCGCCAAAATTGCTGGTGTGACCACCAAACCGGCGCTGGCTGATGCGACCATCCGGGGTACGGTCAAATGGCAGCCCCATGTGCTCCAGCTCAATAATCGAATCGACCGCTTCTTCGGCCAGCACTTTTACGGCATCTTGGTCGGCCAGATAATCGCCGCCCTTGACCGTATCGTACATGTGCCATAATGGTTTATCTTCTTCCAGGTTGCCCAGCGCGGCACCGATGCCGCCCAGAGCCGCCCCGGTATGGCTGCGCGTGGGATACAATTTGCTGACGACAGCCACATTTGCCCCGCCCTGGCTGGCATACAAGGCTGCCATCAGGCCCGCGCCGCCCGCGCCGACAATGATGGCGTCAAACTGATGGGTTTGCATAATACCGACTACTCCTCAATTCAAAGTGATATGTGGCCGGGGCACGACAACCCTGTCCCGGCCCATTGTTGTTTTATGGGTGCAAACTGGCAGCGGCTTCCTGTGCCATTTCGATAGCGGTCTGATCAATCGTCCCCAACAGCGCACCCGTGCCCAGCGCCAGCAGCGTAACACCGGCGATCACACACAGATACACGCTTGCGCGCCGCAGCAGCGGGCTGCTCATGGTATAGTCGGTCAGCACATAACGCAGGCCGTTAAACCCGTGCAGCACCACCAGCGCCAGCAGCAGGAAATCATATATCCGCCAGATGGCGACGCCGCCGACCAGCAGGTTCCACCGATTGGCGACAAATTCGACCGCCGTGCCGGATTGATTGACAATGCCGCCGGTACCAACGACCGTGTGCCCCTGCGCCGTAATATCGAAAACACCTTGCAGGATATGCATCATGGCCAGATGGCCAAACACCAGCGGTACGATCAGCAGGCCGCTGATGCGCATAAATGACCACCAGAAGCGTTCGACACTACTGCCGGAATGTCTGCCAACGGCTTTGCTCTCCGTATCCCCGGCGATGACACCATGAATAACGGAATACAGCAGCGCCGCGATGGCCGCAGCCGCAAAACCGCCAATAAACGGCACTTGCCCGGCCAGCACATCCGCCAACGGCAGGAATGGTTCGCCGCTGTTGTAGAACTCCAGCACATGGCTGAACATGAGAATAAACACGGGGATGAGGATAATGCCTGTAATCGCCAGCACGATGTAAGCCGCACGCTGCTGATATTGCCACAGGTGGGGCCGGTTATCCAGCAGCGCGATCCGTAAACCGTTGATCGCATGGTAAATTACACAGGCAATCAATCCGAACTCGCCCAGGGTAAACAAGGGCGACTGATAGGTGGCGATGGCCTCAACATATTTTTCGGGATAAAACACCGCCCAGGACGTATCAATGACGTGAAGCGTCAAGAACAGGACAACCCCCAGTCCTGTGATACGGTGCAACACCCAGCTCCATTGCCCAATGGCACCCCGATAGCGCAGGGTTTCGGTGACAGTCATGACCAGTGCAGTCAAAGTATTCAGCCTCCTCGAACAGGGGAAAACGTCGAAAATTCATGAAATTAAGCTGCTGGCTAAAAATTCTGGAGGACGAACTTTCGTCAGTGGCTTAAGTAGATGAATTGATGTAGGAGGATTATAACATTGAGGCAGGTGACCTGCAACGTTAATAACTTTCATAAAGATTTGAATATTCCGGGCTGTTAAGTGAACTATCTCTTGACAATTACCGCTGCCGGGCTATACAATGCGTGCATCAAGCGGGCCTGTAGCTCAGCTGGGAGAGCGCTACAATCGCACTGTAGAGGCCAAGGGTTCGAATCCCTTCAGGTCCACCAACCCTGCTTCAAAGGAAACATCCAGCACTGTGGCTGGATGTTTGCGTTTATAGAGCAAGTTGCTTCGGTTGCACGATACGCTGCCTGGCGCCAGCCATTTGCCCGCGTTCCATACTCAGCATATACCCCAAATGCGCCGCTTAACAGAATCCGCAGTCAGCAGTTTGACAGGCACATTGGTCAGGCTTATCCAAGCTTGCGATACTGTGCCGGAGGGATGCCCATCTCTCGCTTGAATGCCTTGCGAAAGGCGGTTTCCGATTCATAGCCCAGAAGTTCCGCAATAGTTGCCATACGGACTTCATTTTTTAGCAAGCGCGCTGCCTTGAGCATCCGCCATCGGGTGAGATAGGTCATCGGCGGCTCGCCCACCAGCTCCGTAAACCGGGCTGAGAAGGCAGAACGGGATAAAGCTGCTGCATCTGCCAGTTCCTGAACAGTCCACCTATATTCGAGTGACTGATGAATCAAGCCTAAGGCGGTACTAACAGATGGGTCATGTAGCGCACCCATCCAACCTTCACGCGCTTCCTCCTGTTGGTCGATCCAGAGCCGGACGATCTGAATAAACAGCATTTCTGTTAAACGTCTCAGTATCACTTCAACGCCCGCACGCTGAGAAGCCGATTCACGGGCCATTAAACGCAAAAGATCCGAAAATTCTTGCTCTAAGCGTCCCTTTGATCCAGGAATATGGATAAGCCTGGGCAGGCGTTGTAGCAGTGGAAAATCATGGGGATAGGCAAAGTGAAATGCGCCACAGAGCAGCAGCGGTTTTGGTCCTTCACCCTCATGAAAGACGACGTGATGTTTTCGCTGCGGATGGTAGTCCAGATGAACCAGGCGAGTGAGTGGTGAAGTAGGGTGATCATAAAGCGAGTGCGCGTGACCCGTTGGAAATAGCAGCACATCCCCATCGTCAACCCGTCTTGGGTTGTCCTCGCCTTCCACCTGTAAGTAAGCTACACCAGAGATTAGAACGTGGAACATGCTGTCGTTGCTGGCTGCAAACTCATAGCGCCACGGCGTTACCAGCTCCCGGCGAGAAGACAGCCATCCGCGCAATTCAAGGGTATTCAGTACATCCGTCAGCACATTCATACCTGGCTCCAATCTGGACAATCAGACATAAATTGAAGACACGGTGTCATAGATTGTCTCGATGAACAAACATACAATACAACTGATACAGAACAAGTGTATCAAAATAGTGTATATAGCAACAGGAGCGGAACATGAATCTAAGCTATCAGACGACCTTCACCGTTGATCAATCGCCAGAAGAAGTCTTCAGCGCTATTAACAATGTGCGTGGCTGGTGGTCCCAAGTGGTTGAAGGCCATACTGACCGTCTCGGAGGGGAGTTTCACTACCGCTATCAAGATGTTCACCGGGCCACCTTTACAATCACGGAGTTCGTACCAGGTCAGAAAGTCGTGTGGCACGTTCTGGATAACTATTTCAACTTCACCAAAGACAAGTCCGAGTGGGTCGGCACCGATGTCGTTTTTGAAATTGCCAGGAGCGGCAACCAAACTGAAGTGCGGTTTACACATGTGGGTCTCGTGCCGGAATATGAGTGCTATGATGTGTGCTCAAACGCGTGGGGATCATATATCAGCCGGAGTTTGCGCGATCTCATTACCACCGGCAAGGGGCAACCTAATCCCATTGAAGAAGTTGTAAATCAGGCCCGCCAGATGAGCGAGCAGCATTACACCACTTCATTTACGGTCAATCAATCCGCTGAAGACGTCTTCGCTGCCGTGAATAACGTGCGTGGCTGGTGGTCAGAAGACCTTGAGGGGCACACAGACAAACTCGGCGCTGAGTTTACGTTCCACGCCCCCGACCTTCACCACAGCATCCAGCAGATCACGGAATTTGTACCCGGTAAAAAGGTGGTGTGGCACGTTTTGGAAAGTCACATCAGCTTTGTTCAAGATGAAGCGGAATGGGAAGGCACAGATATTATCTTTGAGATCATCCCTGCCGGCGACAGAACCAAACTTCAATTCACGCATGTTGGCTTGGCTCCTGCCCTGGAATGCTACGAGAAGTGTTCAGACGCCTGGGGGTTTTACATCAACCGCAGCCTGTTCAACTTGATCAACAGTGGCGAGGGCGAACCCAACCAGAAGAACACGTTGGTGCAGTAGGAAGCGCAGCATCTGCCCGGGCCAATACTTACAAACGCTCACTCAGTAACCCAGGACATTCAGAAAGTGTTCTGGGTATCCTGCTTGAAAACTGAGCTCTCCTCTCAAACCGTTTTGCGTCGCAACAACAGCACCCAGTCGCCACCATCGGGTGCAATCAGCGTTTGCATACCGGCTGATAATTCCGATGCGCCACCCCACAGCCCGGTTCGGGGGTCAAACCACCGGGCGACAAAATTGCCATCGACATGGATCGTCACATCGGCAACGCGTTCACTGACGTCATCATTCTCAGGCTCATCCCCATCCGGGTTCGCAAGATAGATGATCGCGGTGTCGTGGATGCGCGCACATTTTCGATAAGCCGGTCGATTCCCTACAAAGGCGTCATCAGGCTCGAACCCAACCAGCGTAAGCCCGGAGTCGTTGAAAAATACGTGCAGGTTTTGAAAATCCTGCGCGCCTGTCAGCTTGCCGGAATGAACCGCATCGTAATAGCCCTGTATGCCCTGCAGCTTGCCGTCATACGCTTCAAACGTCCTGGTCCCGCAGTAGGTGGCGTGCCCACCCGAAAGCAGGCTGGCCCACATCAGCCGGCGGAAAAAATAGCGCGGATGTGCTGGTGGACGGTAATGTTCGTAGCGGTCTTCATCGTTGATCACCGGCGTGCGCACTTTGGCCCGGTATTCGAGAAGCAGCTGCCCATGTACCTGATCAAGGTCCTCCAGCGTAGCCATATCCGACCATTGAGCATCGCAAAACGCGTATCCACTCCACCGGCATTGATGATTGGTCAGCAACGTCCCCCAGGGTTCGCGTGCCGCCATATCTTCGGCAATCCGGTTAATCGTGGCTGCGTGCACTTTGCGGCCCGATAACTCTGCGCCATCCGGGACAATTTCACGATCATTGGACACGCACCAGTGCACATTGGGAAATGCGGAAAACCGGGCCTGGGCGTAGCGGGCAATCCAGCGCGACAGCTCATCGGTTTCATAGCGCAGCAGTTCAGCCGTGTCTTCGCCGTAGGGAATGAGCTTGAACATGATGTCAGGGTGTTTATTCAGCGCATAGCGCATGCGGCGATCAATCTCTTGCCAGTAGGGCAGATTGAGCGATGTGCGCTCTGGATTAAAAAGGGCTTGCACATCGTTTCGCCCCCGGCAGAACCACGTTCGGATTTTTGTAAAACCCGCTGCCTCCGCCTGATCAATATACGCCCGCCACTCAGGTTCCGTATCGGCCACGTAGCGATAGCCCGTATCGCCAATGTGCAAAAACCAGTCGCCGTTGTCGTAGGCAAATTGATACGGGTCAGCGGGATGCAGTTTCAATTGACCTTTGAGGGGCGACGTCACCACCGTGAAACGTCCGGCCTGATCGTTTAAGTCTGGCACGTTAGACGCGGTGTTCCACTGCCATTCGCCAAGTACGTCGGCATAAGCACGCGCCTTGTAGGTACGTGCGCCATCATAGAAGCCTTCGGCAGTAACGGTCGAACCATCCGGGCGTGTGAATGTCACTTCAAAGGTTGTCTCGAATATCGGATGCCGGTCTACTGGGTCAGCCGCGTATGACAGATCAAAGACACCATAATGAGGCACATGCCGAGCATCTTGCGTAATAACCTTCATGCTTCCTCTTTAATTTTTAATCAGGATAAATCCATCATTTTTGATTTACTGGCAGCTGACCGAAGGCCGCTAATCAGGGCTGTTCAAGTAATCCCGCGCCATACCCAGAATCGCCTCATCTGTGGGGTTGGCTACCACCACCAGCCGGGCATGTGCACTCGCGCTCTCCCCAGCGGCGATATCACGACCGAATAATGACAGGTAATTGGAGTAGTGGGGTTCTTCACCGTAGGGCGTGAACACCCCAAAACAATCCTCCGGGCGGGCCATGACGATGACCGTAAGTGCTGTTTGCGGATCGCGGCGGATCGCCAGTGGCAGGGCGTAATTAGGCATCATGGTCCAATCCAGCGGGTGCGGTTCCAGGTCCCAACGACCATCCGTAATGATGGACGCCGCCTGCCCGTCGCGCGGGAAAGCCTGCCACAGACCGAGCTCCTCATCGGCTTTGACAAAGCCCTCACCACCGCCCCCACGTGGATCGCGCGCGGCCCATACCTGCGAATCAATGAACGGCGCTTGATAGTAAGACGCCAGAAAGACTTCAAAGACCGGAAGCGCGGCCTCGGCACGGACGACCGTGACCACATCAATCGTATTCGGCGTTACCCACCTGTACACCCCGCGCAGCTCAAAGGGCCGTTCAGGTGTGACCGGCCAGATGATTTCAACGCTGCCATTGTCGTGAAGCTGGGCCGTGCTGGGCCAGCGGCGTGCCCCATAACCGTAACGCTTGCCACGCGTAAAGACACGGTAGTGATTAAAGAGACCTTCGCCGCTCGCGATCGCGGAGCCGTCCGCTGTATACGTGACCGGGACAAGTCCCGCCGACCGGCCCCCCTGACGCAAAACCCCCTTGAGGACGCCTGTATCAAAGGTAAACGAATCGTCCTCCCCGCGCACAAACCGCAAGCCTGCTTCTGTCATTGTCGTTCCTCGATATGCGCTGCGCTGTCCCGGCAACCGGCGCGAGCAAACATCAGCCGTTGTCTCGAAAAATAATGACCATATAGCGCATCGGCTGGTCACTGTCGTTGCGGAGTCCGTGCAGTTTTTGCGGGTCAAATATGGCTGATTCGTTGGCGGTCAAGACATGGGTCTCGTCACCAATTTCCAGCACGCCTTCACCCTCAATCATGTAAAAGGCCTCGTAACCGCCATGCTGGTGCGGCGGATGAGCACGTGACCCGGCAGCAACCTCCGATATGTGGATATGCAGAGGTTCGCCCGGCAGATCCGTGTCCAGCAGATTTCGGCTGATGCCTTTCACTTGATGCTCGACGAGTGTCATCTTTGCCTCCTGTTTGATTTTAGGCGAATGGGTTGCGGTGCTGGCGACGTACCAACGAACAACCTGCTCCGGTTCTGCGGTCAGATTGTTGACGGCCTGTCGCCAGCAGCAAGCGCGTGAAGCCAGTACAGATAAGGTCTGTAATGCCTAACCTGTGACGCTCTGGTGAGTTACCGCATGCAACGGCGCTGCCCGATCATTGTTGTTCTTCGAGCCGGTCGGTTGCGGGTGGCGGCGCTGGCGACAATGCGGACACTTCCGCACGTAACGCAGGTGTCATGTCAATCTCCAGCGACTTGAGTGAACTCTCTAGCTGGTCCAGATTGCGTGCGCCGATGATAGGGGCTGTTACTGCCGGATGACTGCCGACCCACGCAACGGCCAGGCTGGCGGGTTCCCAATTGCGGTCTTGGGCAAATCGGGTGAACTGCTCCGCCACCTCGTAATAGACATCCACGCCATAGCGCGTGATATAGTTTTTGCTTTCCACCAACCGCCCGGAATCCGGACGCTTATTGGTGCCATACTTCCCGGTGAGCAAGCCGCCACCCAGCGGGCTGTACGGGATGACGCCGATGTTTTCCGATTTCGCCAGCGGCAAAATCTCGACTTCAGCCTGCCGCTTGACCAGGTTGTACATCGGTTGAAGACATTCAAACCGGGCCAACCCTTCTTTCGCAGATATGCCAAGCGCTTTGGCCACCTGCCACGCCGCAAAGTTACTGGCCGCGGGATACAGAATTTTCCCGGCCTTCACCAGGTCATCGAGGACGTGCAGCGTTTCTTCGATGGGGGTATCTTCGTCAAACTTGTGCAGGAAATAGACGTCAACGTAATCCGTTTTGAGCCGGCGCAGGCTGGCCTCGACGGCGCGTTGTATATGCCGCCGGGATGCGCCCCGCGCATTGATGTCGTCCGATGTCGGGCCAAAAACCTTGGTGGTAATGACAAGTTCGTCACGGCAGTCCGCGATCAGATCACCCAGAATTTCCTCCGAACGACCACCCGCGTAGACGTTGGCACAATCGAAGAAATTAATCCCGGCGTCGCGACAGCGGTTAAACATCGCCGCCGATGTTTGTTCGTCAGCCGTATCGCCAAACGACATCGTCCCAAAACAAAGTTCAGATACTCGAACGCCTGTGTTGCCCAGTAATTTGTATTTCATTATTCATTCACCTGTATGTGTTTGCGATCGTATCCAGTTCAAGTGGCCTTGACCGGTTCTGCAAGGAAGACCGGGATCAGCCGCCCTGATTTCCCGGCATTCTCCAGGTAGCTTGCGTAACGCGGAAACGCCTCAACCGCGATTGCCCAGAGGCGCGCTCGCTCAGATGGGTCAACGACTTCGCGCACACGCATCTCGTAGACTTGGGTTTTATCCTGAATCGTGACGTTGGGTTCCGCTCTTAGATTGTTGACCCACAGCGGGTTGTCCGGCGCACCGCCATTGGACCCCACCAGAATATAGTTCTCCCCATCCGCAACCCGCATCAATGGCGTCTTGCGAACCGCCCCGGACTTCCAGCCACGATTGGTCACGATGATGACCGGGTAATCGGTATTCCGCAGGGTTAGCGCTTCGGTGCCGCCACTGGCTTCGTACCGCTGCACTTGTTCGGCCACCCAACCGACCGGGCTTGGTTTGTAATCACTCATGATAACCTTCCATCTCTCGCTGCTGGTTGACTTGCCAATCTCCCCCTGAGGATACCCCTTTTCGATGCGTTCGGCATAAGCACAGGCGAAATATCTGTCACCGCCTTCATTGCATTTTCGCTGATGAGCGGTGCGCCGTCCGAGTGGGCTGACATCGATTCGGCATGGCGTGCAGCATCCTCATGAAAGACCAGTTTGGGGGAGGCGTCACGCTCTGTGATGCACATCATTCTCGGGCGCGGCGGTCGAGTTACGCGGGACAAGCCGGGCAGGCATGTCGATGATTTGCTGAGGCCGTTTCGGGTCGGCAAGTCGGGAAATAATCAGTTGAACAGAAACCCGCCCTATGTCATGTGCGCCCACATCCACCGAAGTCAGTGTCGGGTACAGGTTTTCGGCGACGTGGGTATTGTCGAACCCGGCCACGGAGACATCTTCGGGAATTCTCAAACCATGCATACCCAAACTTTGATAAACACCCATTGCCAGATAATCGTTCACCGAGATGATCGCTGTGGGGCGCGGCTGATAATGCAATAAACGGTTGGTCGCCTCCACGCTTTCGGGTACCGTCGGGCCACAGTATTCGATCATGGAAACCAGACCATATTGGCTGACAAACTGCTGATAGGCGGCGATTCGCTCTGGCGCCATGCCTTCGCGGGCAACACCGATCATCAGCCCAATACGCCGATGTCCAAGCGCATAGAGATGATCCAGGAGTAGAGTGGCTGTTTGCTCGCTGAAGTACACCACGCGGTCGGCGCCGTCCCAGGTGCGACTGAGAGTCACGACTGCGCCCCCGGCATTGATGAGGCGGCGAATTTCGATGGGCGATTGCTCGGAATAGGTGGTCGCCAGAATGACGCCATCGAAGCGGCGTTCAATCAACCCGCGCAGGGTTTCCACTTCGCGTTCACGATTGAGGCTGGTATGCGCCAGCACCACGCCATAGCCATTCCTGGAGGCTTCGTCGTGGGTGCCGTCCACTATGTCCCAGAAATGAAAATTATGGACATCGGGGATCATGATGCCAATGGTATTGACCACCCCACGCCGTAGGTTTTGCGCCATGACATTGGGACGGTAACCCAGCTCTCTCACTGCATCCAGGACACGCGCTTTGGTATCGGCATGGACGAGGGCGCTGTCCTGCAAGGCCAGAGAGACGGTATTGATCGAGACGTTCACGTGTTCCGCGACGTCGCGCATGGTCACTTTTTGACTTTTTGCCATAAAAGCAATTTATTACATTTAATATGAACGTTCATATTTATTCTAACATAAAGCCTCAACATTGCAAATCAGACTTCGCTCTCCGACACCACAGTCAGCAGCCACTTGTCCGAAAGCCTGTGTCGCATCGAAATCACGAAAAGAAACGTATTTGTTGCATGACGGAAAAAAACTCGCTACAATACCCGTAACTTACTTTATTCAGTGAACGAAGTTATGGCGCGCAGACATTATTTGAAAGCCATTAACCGATCCGCAATCCTCAATGTGATCCGCACACATGGTCCCATTGCCCGTGCGGATATTGCGCGTCGCACCGGTCTCAGCCCGGCAACCGTCACCGGCCAAACCGCCGAACTCATACAGGACGGTCTCATTTTCGAAAAACAGGAAGGCGATTCGCGCGGCGGGCGCAGACCCGTGCTACTGGCGCTGGTGGAAGATGGGATCTATGTGGCGGGCATCAAGCTGGCTGAGGATCGGGCATCACTCGCCATCACTGATCTCAATGCGGAAGTCATCGTCAATCAGGAAATCAAACTGGAAAGCCGCGATCCGCAGGCTGTATCCGAACATCTGGCGCAAGCCCTGCGCCACGAGATGGCCGCGCATGACCTGGCCTTCAGCCGGTTGCTGGGCCTGGGCGTTGGTCTGGCAGGCATTGTGGACTCGGCGAAGGGCATCTGCCGCCTATCCCCCTTCAACAACTGGTTTGATGTCCCCTTTGCGGAATACCTTGAAGAACTGCTTGAACGCCCGGTCTACCTCGACAACGACGTGAACACTCTGACATTGATGGAAAAACTCTATGGCCTGGGGCAGCACGTCGATAATTTCCTGGTGGTGACCATCGGGCGCGGTGTCGGCCTGGGCATTGTCATTGATGGCGAGATTTACCGGGGGGCGCGTGGCGGCGCGGGCGAGTTCGGACACATGGTTATTGATCCGGCTGGCCTGGAAACCGATGGTGAGCGCGGTACGCTGGAAACCTTTGTCGCCGAACCCTGGCTGGTCCGGCGAGCGCAGTTACAGGGCCTCAACATCGATTCGATTGAAGCCTTCACCCAGCTTGGCCGCGATGGCGACCCGGTGGTCACGGGTCTTCTGGCACAGGCGGGCGAAGTGCTGGGTCAATCTCTGGCGAACCTTGTCAGCCTGTTCGACCCATCCCTGATTATTCTGAGTGGCGAGGGCGTACGTCTGGGCGAAAGCCTGTTCACACCGATGCGCGCCGCCCTCGAAATGTACAGCTTTGCCAACATGTTCGATGAGGTCATTTTACGCATCGAACCCCTTAGTGATGTCGCCTGGGCTCGTGGTGCGGCCAGCCTGGTGCTGGGGCGTGTTTTCCACAGGCCAGATCCGGACCAGATCGAACTGGTCAACCTGTAAATTTTTTTGCACTGACTTTATTCAGTGAACGAATTAAGACGAAAGGATGCCCATGACCCAACCTTCCAAGCGCAGCAGCCAAAACACTTAGCCATTAATCATCTGAGAGAGGTTAAAACCATGCGAACTAGATTTTCACTCCTTCTGATACTCAGTATGTTGATTGTTCAGACGAGCATCAGTTTTGCTCAGGACGATGTGGTCACGATCGAGTTCTGGCACACCTATAATGAAACCTCACCCGAAAACGAGATGCTGGTCGAGACACTTATTCCGGCATTTGAAGAAGCACATCCCAACATTCAGGTCGAATCCGTACCGTTCCCGTACGATGAATTCCGTCAGACCATCCTGACAGCGGTTGCCGGTGGCGAGGGCCCGGATGTCGCTCGCCTGGACATCATCTGGTCACCAGAGTTCGCGGCGCAGGGCGTCCTGGTCGCACTCGATGAGGCGATGGAGGATTTTGATTCGCTGGCCGAGCGCACCTTCCCCGGCCCGCTTTCGACCAACCGTTACGACGGCAACTACTATGGCCTGCCGCTGGATACCAATACCCGCGTCTATGTTTACAATCAGTACCTGTATGAAGACCTGGGTATCGATGGGCCACCCGCTACCATTGATGAACTGACCGCCCAGTGCGACTTGCTGCAAGATGGCCAGTATCTGTTTAGCGACGGCGGTACCTATGGCTGGGCCATGCTGCCCTGGATCTGGACCTTCGGCGGCAGCATCACCGACGCAGACATCACCACCGCCACCGGCTACCTGAACAGCCCGGAGACGGTCGCCGCCTATGAATATCTGCGCGACATGGTCCAGAATGGCTGCTTCTCCGATGGTTTCATCGGCAGCGGCATCGACACCGGCGCGGGTTACTACACCAACAGCATCGTGAGTATGCTGGAAGGCCCCTGGATGTTCCCCATTGGCGCTGCACAGTACCCTGATTTCGAGATGAAAGCCGCGCTGATGCCTGCCGGGCCGGGCGGATCCGTCTCGGTTGTGGGTGGCGAGAACATCGCCCTGTTCACCACCTCCGAGCATCAGGAGGCGGCCATGGAATTCATCCGCTTCACGCAGTCCGATGAGTACCAGCTCAAAATGTCCGAAACCGGGCAGTTGACGGTCATCCCGGAACTGCTGGAAAATGAATACTTCCAGAATCATCCATACTACGGCGTCTTCCTGGAGCAGCTGGAAACCGCCCAGGCACGCACGCCGCACCCGGCATGGAACACGATCGAAGAGATTCTGACCGAGGTCGGTTACAGTATCGTGGCCGGTGAGATGGAAGCTCAGGAAGCCCTGGACATCGCCGCCGCCCAGATCGACGAACTACTGATGCAGTAGACGTTCAGCAGGGGATCAGGGGTGGCACACTGCCCCTGTATCCCCCTGTTTTACAAGAGGGCCCATGCAAAGCAAAAGTCGCACACCCGAACAGCAAACAACAGCCAGCAGGCGCAATATCCTGAGGCCGGGCCGCCTGCACTACGGCTGGTATGTCCCCTATCTATTCGTCCTGCCCGGTCTGCTGCTCTATGTGCTGTGGATGTTGTATCCGATGTTCTACCAGTTCTATATCAGCTTTTTTGACTGGAAGATCATGCCGGGTCAGGTCAGCGAATTTGTCGGTCTGGCCAACTACGAGCGGGCGCTGGCAGATAGCAAGTTCTGGCTGGCGCTGGGCAACACAGTTCGCTATACGGCCGTCACGGTGGTCGGCCAGATGTTGATCGGCCTGACCATTGCCATTCTGGTCCACCGGGTTGTCGTGGGCAAACGCGTTTTCCGCGCCATTTACTATCTGCCGGTCGTCACGTCGTGGGTGGTGGTCAGCTTTCTGTTTCAGTACATCTTTAATTCCGGACGTGCTGGCCTGATCAACTACCTCTTGCTCGACGTCCTGCACCTGATCTCGGAGCCAATCTCCTGGGTGCAGCGCCCGGAGACAGCGTGGATCATCATCTACTCGCTGGGCATCTGGAAAGGCGTCGGCTGGGCCATGATTATCTATCTGGCTGCGCTGCAAGGCATCCCCCGCGAAATTTATGAAGCGGCGGCCATTGACGGGGCGGACCTGTGGCGGCAACTGCGCCACATTACGCTGCCCCTTATCCAGCGGACAAGCCTCTTTGTGCTGGTCGCGCTGGTTATCGGCGGCTTCCAGGTCTTTATCTCCGTTTTTCTGATTACCGGCGGTGGACCACTGGGGCGCACCGAAGTCTCGCTCAGTTACATGTACAACCAGTCCTTTAACAAGCTGCAATTCGGCTATGGCGCCGCCCTGAGCTACATCCTGGCGCTTATCATCGTCGTTGTCAGTTTCTTGCAGATGCGCGTTTTTCGCGGGCCGGAAGTGGAGTACTAGCCATGATCGGAACCAGAACTCAGCAGCGCAACCTGAACATCGTCATCATTGCCGTCCTGTGTCTGGGCGCGGTCCTGGCGCTGGGGCCGATGCTCTATATGACCGGCACGGCCTTTCGCGGGCAGGCTTACATTCAGGAGATTCCGCCGCGCTTCGTCCCCGAAAACCCGACGCTGGAAAACTTCGAGACAGCCTTTACCAGCCGCAACTTTGGCCGGGCCTTTCTCAACAGCGCCGGGGTAGCCGTGGCGACTGCCGGGCTGGTCACCTTGCTGGCGACGATGATGGCCTATGGTTTTGCCCGCTTCAACTTCCGGGGCAAGAACCTCCTGTTTTATTCCATGCTGGGCATGATGATGATCCCTGGAGTCATATTCATCATCCCGCAGTTTATGGTGGCGCGCACGCTTGGCCTGCTCAACAGCCTGCCAGGAATCGTCCTCGTTTATACGGCGGGGCCGCTCGCCTTTAACACCTTTCTGCTGCGCGGCTTCTTTGAAAACCTGCCGCGTGAACTGGAAGAATCGGCGCTGATCGACGGTGCGAGTCCGCTGACGATCTTCTGGCGCGTGATGGTGCCGCTGGCTGCCCCTGCCGTCAGCACGGTGGCCGTCTTCAGTTTTCTGGGCGCCTGGGACGAGTATATCCTTGCCCTGACGTTCCTGACCGACGCCGATGTGCGCACGCTGCCCGTCGCCATTGCCAACTTCCGCGGCGTGCATGCCACCGACTGGGGGCTGATCTTCGCTGCCTCGCTGACAGCGGTGATTCCCAATGTGATTCTGTTCGTTGTTTTTCAGCGATATTTCGTGCAAGGCCTGACCACGGGAGCGGTTCGTGGATGAGGCCTGCGCGCGCTATTCATTGTGCTACTGCTCTTTACTCTGATCCTACAAGGACACGCCATGACCGATCCAGCCGCCAGCATCACCCTTGATAAGAGCTACTACCAACCCGGCGACCCCGTCAACCTGACCATTCGCGCTGCTGCGGGCCAGCGGGCGACGGTGACGGTCAGCTATCTGAACCGGGTGATCGCCACCTTCGAAGCCGACCTGCTCGATGGCACAGCTACCGTTGACTACACGCCGCCCCCGGAAACGCCGCGTGGGTATGGCCTGACAGTGGTCATCACGGTAGCCAATGGCGATGTCGTGGCCGAAGCCTCGACAGCCTTCGACGTGCTCGACCACTGGATCCAATCGCCGCGCTATGGTTTCCTGACCGAATTTGCACCGGGGCGCGACAATATCGACGAGACGATGGACTGGCTGCGCCGCTATCACGTCAATGGCCTGCAATTCTACGACTGGCAGTACCGCCATGAAACGCTGATGCCGCCCACATCGGATTACCGGGACCTGCTGGACAAGCAGATGTCGCTCGATACGATCAAGGCGCTGATCGCCGCAGCCCAAGACTCCAACATCGCCGCCATGCCTTACACCGCGATTTATGGCGCGTCCTGGAGCTTTTATGAGGCGCATCCCGATTGGGCACTGTTTCAATACCCCGGTCGGCCCTATGCTTTTGGCGATAACTATCTGGCGATCATGAACCCGGCGCCGGACAGCCCCTGGACGGATCATCTGCTTGGCGAATTTCGCCGTGTGCTGGCCGAAACGAACTTTGACGGCATTCATATTGACCAGTATGGTGCGCCTATGGTGGGCCTCGATCACGACAACCAGCGTGTCCGGCTGGATGAAGCCTTCCCGGCTTTCATCAACGCGACCGCTGCCCTGGTCGATGAAGCACGCGGCGATACCGGCGTGACGATTTTTAACGCTGTCCGCAACTGGCCCATGCCCGCTGTCGCCCCTTCCGATCAGGATGCCGTCTACATCGAAGTCTGGGAGCCTTACCGGGACTTCATTGACCTGCACCGGATCGTGGTGGAAGCCCAGAAGCTGGGCAATCAGAAACCCGTCATTCTGGCGGCCTACATGTCGCCGGCCTGGGCGGCCAATGTACGACTGGCCAACGCTATGATCTTCGCCAGCGGGGGTTATCACATTGAGCTGGGCGAACCGGGTGTGCTGCTGGCCGACCCTTACTTCCCCAAATTTGAAACGATGACCCCAACCATGCAGCAGGTCATGCAGCGCTATTATGACTTCCGCGTGCGTTACGAAAATGTGTTGTATCCGGGCGCCGTTGACGCGACCACCGAACGCGCCTCGGCCCTGAGCATCGCGGGGGTCGAGACGCTGGCATGGAATGGAACGAAGGACGCCGTTGCTGTGATCGTGCGTCAGGGCGACGATTTCGAGACGTTCAGCCTGGTGAACCTGCTGGGTATCGCCCACAGCTATTGGGAACAGGCCCTGCCCGCCGCGCCGACGGTACAACACGACCTTCACGTACAAGTCCGCGTGTCCAAACCTGTACGCCAGGTCTGGGCGGCGTCGCCTGATTTCGACAATATCGCGCCCCAGACCGTGCCGTTCACCACAGGTTCGGATGCGGTGGGCAGCACTATCAGCTTCAATCTCTCCGAACTTCAGTACTGGCAGATTATTGTATTGGACTATGCCACATGAGCACGACCAGCACTTTGCGACAGCGGTTATACGAACACAGCCTGCGGGTGATCCTGGACAACCAGACCGAAAGCGGTGCCTTTCTCGCCTGCCCCACCATGCCGGATTATCAGTTTTCGTGGTTTCGGGATGGCGCATTCATTGCCTACGCCCTGACGCTGGACGGTGATCAGGTCAGCCGCCACTATGAAGGGCGCATGGCCGCACAGTGGGAAAATGTCTACCGGTTTCATGACTGGTGTGCGCAAACCATCAATGCGCGGCAGGCACATCTCAGGCGAGCGGCGGCAGCGGCCCATAAAGGGCGCACCCCGGATATGAATGACATCCTGAATGCGCGTTACAGTGCCAAGAGCGAGATCGGCCCGGCGGGTTGGCCGGAATTCCAACTGGATGGACCGGGCATGTGGTTGTGGTCCCTACAAGCGTTTATCCAGCACATTGGCTACGCGCCCTTGCCCGCGGCCTGGGAGCAGGCCGTCATCAACGCAGCCGATTATCTGGCGGCGCTCTGGCGCACACCCTGTTACGACTGCTGGGAGGAACGCGGCGAGGATGTGCATATCAGCACGCTGGGCGCGATCTTCGCTGGTTTGCAGGCCGCCGAAGCATTGGTGCCCTCACTGAACTACACCGAAACCCGCGAGGCGATCCGGCGGTACGTGCAGGAACATGGACTGACACCGGGCGGTGAACTTGCCAAATCGGTCGGGCTGGACATGGTGGATGCGAATCTGCTTAGCGTTGCCGTCCCGCACGGGCTGTTTGCGCCGGACGACCCGACGATGCGGCGAACGGTTGCCCGCATCGAACGTGAGCTGCACCCGACCGGAAGCGGGGTGCACCGGCATCTCGAAGACACCTACTATGGCGGCGGTGTGTGGGTGCTGCTGGCGCTGTGGCTGGGGTGGTATTATGCCGAAGTGGGTGAACGCGATAAGGCGCTGGCACTGCTGGAATGGGCCGAAGCCCAGGCTGATGCGGACGGCAACCTGCCCGAACAAGTCAATACGGTCATGCTGGCCCCAGACGGCTACCAACCCTGGGTTGAACAGCGTGGCACCATCGCCAATCCGCTTTTATGGACGCACGCAAAATACATCATCCTCTGCCGCAAATTGAATCTTGTGGCAAACCAGTAGCCGAAGCAGCAGTTGTTTCACAGAAGACCTTGGTTTGGAGGGCAAACATGAATACCATGCTTGCCCTCTTTTTATGAATCAGACCTGGGGACGCATCCACACCGAGTACATATAGCGGCGGGCTTCCAGCAAATAGGGCGTCAGCGTGCCGGGGCCACAACTGGCGCTGCCCAGACCAGATTGGGCCATATCCACATTAAATGTGATGTGATCACGCGGTTTCAGTTCATGCGTATGCAGGGCGGCGTCCAAGTCGTGAGCTGTGTAGTAATGGGCGCTGAAATTCAGCGTCGGCACGCCACGCACCATCAACCCAACCCCCGCTTCGTTGGTCAACTTGACCCACCGCACATCAGTCTTGTTGCCATTCTCCTGCGGTACGATGTACGGCACATACTGGTCCTCGACCGTGCCGCTGTAAAAGCCTATTCTGGCACCCAGTTTGCGGTCCGAATAGGTTTCGTGCGGGCCGCGTCCATACCAGCTGACCTGATCGTAATGGCCGGGAACGAGCATCTTCATGCCCACTCGCGGCAGCAGCGGCATAGTTGGGTCCGGCGACAGCGTCTGGGTGATCATAATATCGCCACTGCCATACACGGTATACACCCACTCGCTTTGAAAGCCTTTGTCCAGATCCGGCGCGCAGCTCAACAAATGGACATGAACGCGAACCATGCCCGGACCTGATTCATCAACGTTGATGCGCTCCACGCGATTTTCCAGTCGATCCAGACCTGCGGCGCGCCAGAGATTAGCCAGACTGTACCCCCATGACGGGGCATCATTATTGGTGGGGGCACGCCACACATTGAGCGTCGGCCCTTCCAGCAACAGATCGTGACCCTGAAAACGAAACTGGTTGATGACGCCATTCATTTTGTCAAAGGCGACAACCATGTCATCACCGGATAATTCAATTGCGGCATCCGTCTCCGACACGCGCAGCGCGGGCAGCCGGGACTTATCAATCGCAGGCTGCGCAGGGGCGCTGATGGGCAGCGGGTATTGGACCCAGGCGATTTCGTGGCCCGCGTCCGCCCAGGATGTTTTGTCGGCCAGCGTCAGGCGAAGGTCCAGCCAGTATTCCCGGCCCGCTTGTGGCTGCGGACGCTCAAACGGTATGTCCACCACCGCGCTTTCACCGGGGCCGACTTGCAGGCTCGGCAGGATACCTTCCTGTAAAACATCGCCATCGACAGACAGACTCCAGGCAACGTTCAGGTGGCTCAGGTCCGAAAAGTGATAGCCATTCGTCACCCTGATCTGCCCGGCCAGCAGATCGACAGGCACAAAGCGTAAGGGCTCATAAACCTTCTTCATCTCCCACACGGCGGGGTGTGGCACACGGTCCGGCCAGATCAGCCCATTGATGCAGAACGGACCGTCGTTGGGTTCGTCGCCAAAATCGCCGCCATAGGCGAACCAGTCGACGCCGTCTTCGGTGGTCTGGCGAATGCCCTGATCGACCCAATCCCAGACAAAAGCGCCCTGAACCCGCGGATACTGGTCGATAATTTCCCAGTATTCCTTGAAACCGCCGGGACTGTTACCCATCGCATGCGCATATTCGCACAGGATAATAGGGCGCGTTTCGACCGGATCCGTCGCCATCATGATCAGCCGGTCTAGGCCAGGATACATGACGGAGATCATGTCCAGGCAGGGTGCATCATAGCCGCCTTCATAGTGCACCGGGCGTGTGGGTTCGTGAGCATGCACCCAATCCGCCATCACCTCATGATTGCGCCCATAACCGGATTCATTGCCCAGCGACCAGATCACAATACTGGGGTGATTTTTATCGCGTTCGACCATCCGAGCCACCCGATCGAGATAGGCGGGTTCCCAGACAGGGTCTACGGACAGCTGGCTGCTAACACCATGCGTTTCGATGTTGGTTTCGTCGATGACGTACAGACCGTATTCATCGCACAGGTCATACCAGCGCGGGTCGTTGGGATAATGGGCCGTGCGCACGGCGTTGACGTTCAGGCGTTTCATCAGCAGGATGTCTTCCACCATCGAGTCGACCGTGACCGCATGGCCGCTGTCCGGATCATGTTCGTGACGGTTGACGCCCCGAAATACCAGCGGTGCCCCGTTCAGACAAATTTGTCCGTCCCAGATTTCGATCTGGCGGAAACCGACCCGGCAGCGTTCCACCTGCTGGACCTGCCCGTTCGGGTCTTTCAGATAGACCAACAAGGTGTACAGGTTGGGGAATTCATCCGACCACTTCAACGGATCGGATACAGCAGCCGTCAGATCAATAGTTGCCGTTGAGTCAGCGCCGACGGTGGCCTCTGCCGACAGCGGCGCATCAAAAACAGCGGACTGATCGGCAGCAAACAGCCGGGCTTCAATCGTGCAACCAGCTTGCTCGGCGGTATGATTGCGGACTGTCGCCCGAATCTTCAGGGTCGCGTTGCGGTAATCCGCGTCAAGTTCGGTAACCGCAGCAAAATTGCACAGGGTGACTTGTGGCACCGCATACAGATACACATCGCGAAAAATTCCGCTGAGATGCCAGTAATCCTGATCTTCCAGCCAGGTTCCGTCTGACCAGCGATAGACGCGCACAGCAAGCAGGTTGGTGCCCGCCTTGACATGGTCGGTAATATCGAATTCCGCTGGCAGGCGGCTGTCCTGGCTATAGCCCACCATGTCGCCATTGACCCACACATAACACGCAGAATCCACACCTTCAAACACGAGGCGTATGCGCCGCCCGTCCCAATCAGCGGGCAGCGTGAATTCATGACGGTACGAGCCAGTCGGATTATCGTCCTGGGGGACACGCGGCAGATCTTCCGCCGGAATCGGATACTGGACGTTGGTGTAGTGCGGCCTGTCGTAGCCGTGCATTTGCCAGTTGCTGGGTACGGGAAGCGTCGCCCAGTTTGCCGCGTCATAATCAACCGCATAAAACGCATCCGGTGCGGCGGACGGGTTGGGCGCATGATGAAACTGCCAGTCACCGTTCAATAGTTTGAAATATGGCGAAGCAGCCCGATCACCAGCAAGCGCCGCCGGTTCGTCAGCGAACGCGAACAACGGCACATGGCCGAGTTCCTTGTTGCGCCCGATGACCTGAGGATTTTCCCAATCATTTAGCTGATCAATGGTCATAGTTCACTCCTGAAGTTGCAACTCATAAACTTAACACACGGGCAATCACTCAGGCAAAAAGCTCAGCAGCCGATAGCCAATTCGCGACGGCCTGCTGCGTGGTGCTCGCCCGATAAGCGTAACTTTGATCCAGACCATTAACCGCGCGAGTGGTTGTTGGTCCATCAGATTCTGCCATATCAGGCGTGAGTTGGATCGGTGGTCAGGCGTAGGGTTTTTGACATGTAGGCATGGTCCGAAGCAGACAAAAATCGCTTACACTTAACCTATACACTCAGGTTCGACAGGTTAATAATCTATGCAGCAGACACAATTTCACCGTCCGGTCACGCCCAAAACACAGGCACAACCGCAGCCGGCCCGGCACCCGCAGCGGCCACCGTCAGCGCCCCGCCGGCGCTGGCTGCCGTATGCCCTGGTAGGCGGTGGATTCATGCTGGCGGTGATGCTGACCCTGTGTGCCTTCAGTGGGCTGCTGGTGATCTACCTGACCGGCGAGCGTATCCCGCAGGGCGTCACAGTCGCGGGGATTGCGTTGGGTGGCGAACAGGTGGAAGCCGCCGAGGCCCAGCTTCAGCAGGCGTTTGGCAGCGCGACGGTCACTCTGGCCGATAACGTGCGCAGCCACGATGTCTCGCTGCAAAGTCTGGGAATCTCGATTGACTACCCGGCCACCGTCGAACAGGCCCAGAATGCCGAGCCGGGCGCAAATGTGCTGCCTGTCTACCGCGTCGACCTGGTGCAGACCCAGAACGCGTTGATCGACCTGAGCGAGCGTTTTAATGTCGAACCGGTGGCGGGTGATCCGCCGCAGATGGGCCGGGCGATGGACATTCCGGTGATGCTGGACCGGTTGCGGGCCAATGCCGCGCAGGAACTGGCCGATGGCGTGCTCGATCTGGTCATGATTGAGGTGGCCCCACCGGAGCCGGAAGCGGTCACTGCCCAAAATTACACTGGCCCTTCCACCACGCATATTGTGGAAAAGGGGCAGGAACTGGGGCTGATCGCCAAGCTGTACAACGTGGCAATGGCGGATATTGTGAACCTGAACGGCATCACCAATCCGGACTTGCTCTATGTTGGCCAGGAACTCTTAATCCCCGCTGGCGGTGTGTACGTGCCTGACAAAACGGATGCCCCACCCCCGTCCACCAGCGCGGGCAAGGCTATTGTGGTTTCGGTGAGCACACAGCGCATTTATGCCTATGAAAATGGCGAACTCATCCGGTCGCATCTGGTTTCAACCGGGCTGCCCAAAACCCCAACCGTACTGGGCGATTACAGTGTCTATGTCAAATACGTTGCGGACGACATGAGCGGGCCGGATTATTTCCTACCGCAGGTGCCCTACACCATGTATTTCTTCCAGGGCTACGCGGTGCATGGCACTTACTGGCACAACGCCTTTGGCCGCGCCATGAGTCATGGATGTGTCAATCTGCCTGTCAGCGAGGCCGAATGGTTCTTTAACTGGGCGCAGGTCGGCACGCCAGTTCGGGTGGTGGCGTAACTGCTATCCATCGCTGTGTCAACGAACACGTTCCTTAAGTGTTTGTTCAACCCCGCAAGCACAGCCGAGCTATTCTGCACCATAAATTCAAGCCTGCATTAAAAACAAAACTGGATGAGACAACCCTGCTCATCCAGTTTGATGATCGTAAAAATGTTCAGTCGAGCGCCGCTAGGCTCGCACCGGTTCGTAGCGCAGCGTGACCACACCGCTTTTGAGGGTGTTCGATTCCAGCAGCCTGAGCGGAATCTGCCGGTCGATATTGGCAAACAAGGGTTTACCCACACCCAGAATCGTCGGGTTGATATTGATGCGATATTCGTCGATCAGGTCAAGCTGCATGAAGGTCTGCGCGAGGTTGGGGCTGCCGAGGAACCAGATGTCCTTGCCCGGCTGCTGTTTGATCGTGTTGATCGTTTCCGCAAGGTTGTCTTTGATGAGCACCGTGTTGTCGAGGCCGTTCCAGTCAATACGGTCCAGCGTGCGCGACACGACGATCTTGGTCGCGTTGTCCAGCCAGCGGGCATGCTCACGTTCGGGTTCGGTGCTGTCGGGGTTGCCGGGCACGGTCAGCCAGTAACCGGCCATGCCTTCGTAGGTCTTGCGGCCCCAGATAACCGCATCCGTCAGGTCGTGCATAGAATGGGCATATTGTTCCAGTTCGCGGTCGTAGGTGATCCAGTCCAGTTCGTCATTCGGGCCAGAAGTCAGGCCATCGAGCGACAGGTGAATGAGACTGATGATTTTACGCATGGTGTTCGCTCCTTAATTGCTGATCGTATGCATTTAGCATAGAGCAATACCGGAGCACTGTCTTGAACAAAATGGACAATTACGCGGGCTGGTTCATGCGCGAAATCTGCGCCGGAGTCTGTCCGATAAATCGCTTGAATGACCGCGTCATGTGGGGCTGATCGGCATAGCCAGCTTCATAAACGGCGTCAAGAATCGACGCACCCTGCCCCAGCAGCGCCGCCGCCCGGTTCGCACGTTCAATTTGCTGGATCGCCGCCGGGGTGAGGCCGGTTGCCTGCAAAAAGCGCCGCCGCACCGTGCGCGACGACACAGGTTGGGGCTGTTCCTGAAGCGTCGCATACACAATAGGGTCGGTCACCAGCACGTCATTGCGGACGAGCCGGTCGACAAATGCTTCCACATTCTCGTAGTCTGGCAGTTGCCATGCGAAACCATCCAGCCAGAAGGATTGGCGGTTGGCTTCCGGCAGCAGCGCGTCGCCATTGAGCAGGTGATTGGCGGGCAGATAGGGCACGAACACACCAAGCTTAAACTTGATCACCAGAAATTCGAGCCCCTCTGGCTGCGTTTTCGGCACACACTGCGTTGTGGCACCCTCCGCTGTGACGCGTACCGAGTCCTTATCCTTGACGAACAGCAGGTTCCAGCGCACATCCGCCGGGCACACAGGCGCGTAATTCTGCCCGACCCGGCCCCGCCAGACCATTTCGATATACGGCGAGTCGGATGTTCGCCCCTCCATGAACGCGCTCAACTTTTCAGCTTCTCCCATGTCTGACGGCCTTATCACGCACTTTGCTAAATCGCCAGTTACCCAACAGGAGGGCGCACTGGCCCTCCCCGACATGATGACTTTCAGGCGTGGCGCTAATCCCCAACCGGCATTTCCGGCTGTGGCACAACAGACAAGCCGCCCGTCTCAACGGCAAAATCCGGTTCTTCCTCGATTTCGGTGTGCGGTTCGACCTTGCGCAGCATGGTTGTGGTCAGCACCACCAGACCGGCAAAGCCGACAACACCGATCAGCGACAGCACTTGCAGGCCATGCACAAAGGCGAGGCTGGCCGTGTGAACCAGTTCTGCGCCCACCGGTGCCGGCAGCTGAGCGGCAGCGATCATGGCGGCCCCTAATGTCTCCTGTGCAGCGTGTGCGATCTCCGGTGAAACCCCGGCTGGCATCCCCGCCACCACCTGGCTGCGATAGATCGCCATGCCTAACGTACCCAGAATCGCGAGGCCGAGCGCACCACCCAGTTCCGCGCCGGTTTCTGCGATGGCCGATGCTGCGCCCGCACGCTCTGGCGGCGCCGCCCCCACAACCAGATCAACCGTCAGTGTGAAGGTGAACCCGAAGCCGAGTGACATCATGGCGTTGCCAATGACGACATAGTTGAGCGAGTCGATGCCCGTTTGAGTCAGCAGCACCATCCCCAGCGCCGCCACCGCCAGCCCACCGGCCACCACGTAGGCGGGTCGAATGTGCCGCACCACCCGTGGCGCCAGGTTGGAACCCAGAATAAAGGCGATGGCCCCCGGCACAGACCACAACCCGGCTTGCAGCGGCGATAACCCCAGCACCAGTTGCAGATACTGCGCGATAAACAGGAAGGTGCCGAACCCGAAGAAAATGCCCAGCGTATAAGTCGCCAGTGACGCGCTGAATGCGGGCACCCGGAACAAGCGCAGATCAATCAGCGGATCCGTCAGGCTGCGCTGCCGGCGGACGAAGGCAAAGCCAGTGCCCAACCCGGCAAGCACCGAACCGACCGCCAGCGGCGTCAGGCCATATTCGGCCACCTGCTTCAGCCCGTAGATGACCAGCAGCACCGCCGCCAGCGACATCCCCGCGCTGAGCAGGTCGAACCGGCCCGGATGAGGGTCTTTATACTCCGGCAGCAGCAGCGGCCCCGCCACCAGCAGCACCGCCATCACCGGCACGCCGAGCAAGAACACCGACCCCCACGAAAAATTCTCCAGCAGCAGCCCACCGATCAGCGGACCAATCGCACTGCCAACCGAAAAACCCGACACCCAGACGCCAATCGCCGCCGTGCGCTGGCGCGGATCAAGGAACATATTGCGGATCAGCGACATGGTGGATGGCATCAGGGTGGCCCCGGCGATGCCCAGCAGGGCGCGGGCGGCAATCAGCATCCCGGCGCTGGTCGAGAACGCCGCCAGCACGGAAGCCAGACCAAAAGCCGCAGCACCGCTGAGCAGCAGCTTGCGCCGGCCAATGCGGTCGCCCAGCGTGCCCATAGTGATGAGCGACCCGGCAATCATGAAGCCATAAATATCCGTGATCCACAGCAGCTGCGAGCTGGTTGGTTGAAGATCCGCACTGAGGGACGGCACCGCCAGGTGCAGCACCGTCAGGTCCATAGCGATGAGCAATGTGGGCAGCATCAGTACCGCCAGCCCAATCCATTCGCGTCGTCCAGCCCGGGGTGGTCTAAGAGTAGTCATAGGTGAGTCTTTCTCCTCAGCAAGCGTCAAACAGCAGCGTTAACCGAAACGCGTCGATCACCAATGTCATTGTTCATCAAAGTGGAATATATGTGAATGTGCCAGCGACCAGGCTGAGCCTGTACTTAATGACAGCTTCAGCTCCACCATCCCCTGTTTTCAGCCACGCCCTGGGATGAAGGCCGCGCAGGTGTTCTCCCCCTGATTATAAAAGAACCTGCACCGGCCATTAATCGCACACACGTTCTACAGAATACATCTGATACTTCAAAAAGTCAAGCACCCAGTTCAAATAAACTTCTATTAAATGTCGTATTTGAATAATCCCTTATGTTCTATATACTAACCCCCATGAAAAACCGACGTTACAACCAATTTTGTGCGCTCGCCTGTGCCCTGGATGTGGTTGGCGAACGCTGGACGCTGTTGATTATTCGCGAATTACTGGCTGGGCCGCGCCGGTTCACGGACCTGGTGGCCGGGCTGCCGGGCATCAGCACCAACCTGCTTTCCGACCGCCTGAAAGGGTTGGAACAGCAGGGCATTGTGGGCCGCCGGGTCCTGCCGCCACCGGCTGGTTCAACCGTATATGAATTGACTCCGCTGGGGCAATCACTGCAAACCGCCATGATCGAACTGGGCAAATGGGGCAGCCAGTTCCTGCCGGATTCGCTGGAAGGGGTCGCGCTGCCCAGCATGGGTGCAACCACGCTGGCCATTCAGGCATTTTTCCACCCGGAGCAGGCCACAGCGCTCAACGAAACCTACGAACTCCATATCGATGATGAAGTGCTTCAGGTACAGGTAGCGGACGGTGCGCTTCAGATGTGCCAGGGGCATACCCAGCACGCCGACGTGATTTTCCACACGACGATGCCAGTGTTCATGGGGCTGTTCGCCGGGCAGCTTCAACCCGACGCGGCGGTAGCTGATGGTCTCGTTCAGATAGAGGGCGATGTCGAAGCGCTGTATCGCTTTTTGAGCCTTGCCAGCGTCACCGCAGCATCAGGCTAAAACTTAACCCGTGTGAAATATTTTTACACACGCTGCATATTCATTTATTCGTCCAGAGCAACATCATCTGATCAGCCAGTAAAGTGACTTACGGGCTATACCAGGTGATATTCATCACTTTCTGGCGCGTTTGGGAACGCTCTACACTGTCTATTGTAAGTTATTTGCAATAAGCAGCGTAAACACACATGTCTTTTCAGCAGCAAGCCATCAATCTGATCCGAGCCAGCGGCGGGCGCATCACCCCCCAGCGTACCCTGCTGCTCGACCTGCTTGCCAGCCACGACGGCGACATGGATGCCGACCAGCTTCACCAGCTGGCCACCACCCACGACCCGAACATCAGCCTGCCCACCATCTACCGCACGCTGCACACGCTGGAAGAAGCGCAGATCATCACATCGCATTATGTATCCAGCGACCATGAACGCAAGGTCTATCGCATCCATAATCACGAAGATACGTTTCATTTTACCTGCCGCCATTGTGGTCAGGTCATCACCTTTCATTCCGACATGATCGAACAACTGAAACAGGATTTGAGCACACAGCTGGATGTGGACGAACTGACCCTGTGCCTGTGCGCAGGTGGTTTGTGCGCAGACTGCCGCAAGGAGAAACCCACCATGACTTTAGACCAGCTGCAAGGCGGCCAGTGCGCCACCATACGTCGCATTACCGGAACCGGGCTGGTGCGCCGCCGTTTGATGGATATGGGGCTTGTCCGGGGCATCAACGTCGAAATGGTTCGGGCCGCGCCGATGGGTGACCCGGTGGAATATCTGGTGCGTGGCTACCACCTTTCATTGCGCAAATCTGAAGCAGCACTGGTCGAAATCGAATTATCCGAACAAGGCAGCTCACAATGAACAACGTGGATGTTTCCGATAGTTTTCCGCTGACATTTGCCACCCGTGGCCAGACCGTCGCCCTGACTGAAATTCGTGCCGGAGGCAAACTGCGGCAGCGATTAGGCGATCTGGGGCTGAATATCGGCATGCATGTTCGGGTGGTGCAGGACGATCACTGCGGGCCTGTTATCCTCGCGGTGAAGAACGATGCACGCCTGGCAATCGGGCGGGGAATGGCGCAGAAAATTATGGTTCGCCACTTTGAGAGGGACGTATAACATGGTCGCACAACCCATCACTATCGCCATGGCAGGCAACCCGAACGTCGGAAAGAGCACGCTGTTCAACGCCCTGACCGGCGCACGGCAGCACGTGGGCAACTGGCCGGGGAAGACCGTCGAAAAGAAGGAAGGCCGCCTGCATCTGGATGGGCAGGACGTGATCGTCGTTGATCTGCCCGGCACCTACAGCCTGACAGCGTACTCCAGCGAAGAAGTCATCTCGCGTGATTTCATCATCAACGAACAACCGGGCGCAGTCGTTGCCGTGGTCGATGCCGCCAATCTGGAACGCAACCTGTATCTGGTGACGCAGCTGCTCGAACTGGAAGTGCCGGTCATTGTCGCGCTGAACATGAGCGATATTGCCCGCAGCCGCGGCCTGACCATCGACGCCAGCAAACTGTCTGTGCAGCTCAATGGTATGCCTGTAATCGAGACCGTGGGAAACAGCGGCATTGGTGTGGATGCACTCAAGGCAGCGATCCGACAGGTGGCAGCGACCGACACCACCAACCCGGTGACCATCCGCTATATGCCGGTGCTGGAACAGGAAATTGCCCAGCTTACCGCACGGATCCAGACCATCCCGGACCTCGCCCGGCGCTATCGCCCGCGCTGGCTGGCCCTCAAACTGCTCGAAGCCGACGAAGACCTGATCAGCCGCTTGCAGGCGCATCGTACCCTGCTCCAGCACGCCGAAGCCGCCGCCAGCCGAATCGAAATGGCGACGGATGAAGATGCCGAAACACTCATCACAGATGGTCGCTACAGCTTCATCCAGACGGTCGTTTCCAGCGCCCTGACCCGCCCCCGCGAAGCCCTCGAAACCCGCTCAGACCAGATTGACCGGGTGCTGACTCATCGCCTGTACGGCGTGCCGATCTTCCTGCTGCTGATGTGGGTCGTCTTTCAGTTTACGGCCAATGTGAGCGCGCCATTCCTCGACTGGGTGGATGGTGTCATCAGCGGTCCCCTCGCACGCTGGGCGTCGGCCCTGATGGGGGCAGTAGGTCTGGGCGGTTCGTGGGTCGAAGCGCTGCTGGTGGATGGTGTGATTGCCGGGGTTGGCGGCGTGCTGGTCTTTGTGCCGGTGCTGATGTCGCTCTATCTCGCCATTGGCATTCTGGAGGACTCCGGTTACATGGCGCGGGCCGCCTTCGTGATGGACCGGGTGATGCGGGCGATGGGCCTGCATGGCAAGAGCTTCCTTCCGATGCTGGTCGGGTTTGGCTGCACGGTCCCGGCGGTGTATGCTACCCGCACCCTCGAAAACGAAAGCGACCGCAAACTGACCGGCTTTCTGGTCACCTTTATGAGCTGTGGCGCACGCCTGCCGGTGTATGTGGTCATCGGCGCGGCGTTCTTCGGCGCACGGGCTGGCAACCTAATTTTCAGCATGTATCTGCTGGGGATTGGGGTGGCGCTGTTCACAGGCTGGGCCTTGAAGCACACCGTTTACCGCAACAAGCCGCCGCAGCCCTTTGTGATGGAGCTGCCGCCCTATCGTGTCCCGCGCCTGCGTGATGTCTGGCGCCAGACGTGGGAACGCACCAGCAGTTTTGTGCGCAAAGCCGGGACCATCATTCTAGCGACATCCGTCGTTATCTGGCTGCTGATGGCACTGCCCGCCCGCAGCGGCAGCCTGAACGACGTGGCACCGGCAGACAGCGTGTTTGGCACTATCAGCGACACGATCTCGCCAGTGTTCGCCCCGGCAGGTTTTGGTAACTGGCAGGCCACCGGCTCGCTCATCACGGGATTTGTGGCCAAAGAAGTGGTCATCGGCACTATGGGCCAGATTTACGCGGGTGAAGCCGAAGCAGTGCCAGAGACAGAAGCCGCCCCCACATTGATGGCAGACCTGACCATGATTGGCACGTCCTTTGTCGAGGCGTCGGCTTTGACGTTTCAGGAAGTGGTCAATATTGTGCCGCGCACGGTGAACCTCGTGCCGGGCGTCCACCTGGCCGAAGCCAATTTTCTGGGCATGGACGCCGAAGAAGAGGACACCACCACCCTCGAAGCCGCGCTGACCCAGGTGTTTACGCCACTGGCCGCCGTTGCCTTTACGGTGTTCGTACTGCTGTACACGCCCTGCATGGTGACCGTGGCCGCCATGCGACAGGAGTTCGGTGCCCGTTTCACGCTCTACCAGATCGGCTACACGTTCGCCGTTGCCTGGCTGGCCGCCGTCCTCGTCTATCAGGTCGGCACGCTGCTGGGGCTGGGAGTGTAAACCTATGGCCAGTCAGCTGCGCGAAGTCCTGAATCGATTTGCTGATCGATCCGCCCCGGTATCCATTAAGCGGATGGCACAGGAGATGGGCATCGACCCCAACGTCCTCAGCGGCATGATTGACTACTGGGTGCGCAAGGGTAAACTGCGCGAAGTCAGCAGCGGCGGTGAAGCCTGCCATACCTGCGGCATCAAGGGTGCCTGCCCCTATGTCATCACCCTGCCGCGCAGTTACGAACTGGCTGGTGACGATGACGCCCAATCAAATCCGCCGTGTCATTGTGGGCATTGCTCATCCTGATGCCAGCCGCGGCTGCCGGGCGAAATGCGGCCAGTGGCTCAGTCGTGCGGGGTTACAACGATGACCACATTGCCCCGTTTCTGGCCGGTTTCGACATACTGGTGGGCCTCGGCAGTCTGCTCTAGCGGATACGCCCGATCAATGATCGTCTTGAGCTTGCCCGCTTCGATCAATTCCTTAAGGTGATTCAGATGCCCGGACTCTCTACCGGACATCGCCGAAATCACCCGCTTATTGCTGGTCCGCGAGATCCACATGCCCCGGAAAAGCGGGCCCAGTTTGGGGTTCGCCATCAGGTAGCGCCCATTGGGTTTGAGCACGCGCATCCCGCGCCCGAACGAACCTTTGCCGATCACGTCGAATATCACATCGTAGGTTTCGCCGCGCTTGCTGAAATCTTCTTTGGTGTAATCAATGACGTGATCAGCACCCAAATCACGCATCATGTCCAGCTTGGGGCCGCTGTCGACCGCGGTGACCTCGGCGCCATACAATTTGCCGAGCTGGATACCCACCGTGCCGATGCTGCCCCCCGCGCCATTAATCAGCAGTTTTTCGCCGGGCTGAAGGTTCGCTTTGTCCAGAAAATGCAGCGCTTCCAGGCCGCCGGTCGGCACGGCAGCGGCTTCGGCAAAGCTCATATTCTCCGGTTTGACCACCAGAACGCCATCGTCAGACTGCTCAGCGAGGCAGATATATTCGGCATAGGCACCAAACCCAAACCCCGTCGTTCCCATCACCGGGTCGCCCACTTTGAACTGGGTCACGGACTTGCCGACCGCCTCGACCACGCCGGACAGTTCCTGCCCCAGCACAACCATCCGTGTAGGCTTGCGCAAACCTACATAGGCCCGCATCGGCAGCGAGAGCCAGAACGGGAACTTCAAATCGCGCGCTTCACAATCGCCTGCCGTGACGGTCGCGACATAAACGCGGATCAGGACTTCATTATCCTTCGGGACCGGCTTGTCGATCTCCTGAAGCTGGAGCACATCCGGTGGACCGTAGGCGGTCCATACCACTGCTTTCATCAAAATACCCCCCCATTAACACCACATACAGGCCCAAACGCCATTGGCCAGATGACTGCATGTGAAAAATGATCCGTTACGATTCCATCTCATCGCACCCAGCCAGAGCGCACATCATTCGGCACTGGCTGCGCTGGACTGCGAATAGACGAGCTGCGCCAGCACAAAGGCCGCTTCGAACAAATTCAGCGCCAGCGCGGTGATGTAAAATGCCGGTTCGAGGTGCGGGTATGCCCCCAGTATCGTCAGTACCAGCGGAACCTGCATCGGCACTTCGAGCAGAAACCAGAAGAACACCGCCATCGCCGGGTTGGCCTGCGTCCGGGTGTTCATCAGCCTGCGGTTCTCCGGTTGACGCAGCGACAGGACGATCACGCCCCAGATCAGCAGCAGAAAGATAAAACTGCACGGTGCCCACAGCGCATGGCCGGTCAACCCATAACGGCTCAGCCCCACCGGTATCAGCGCCGCCACAACTACCACCAGCCCAATCGTGACCACCGCCCGGATCAAGCCCAGGCTGGCAACCTCAATTTCGCTGCGGCGTGTCACGCTGATCAATGCGCCAAAGCCGACAAAGATACCGGCAATTTCGGCAATCGCAACCAACAGATTGACGTCTTCGGCCAAGGTCTGCCTCCTGACGATGGATTAATCCAGAGCGCGTTTATACCACGCCGAGGACAAGATTGCCCCATTTATAGTCGTTTGACCAATATCGTCATACGTTTCGCAATCAACAACCGGCTTATCCGGCAGGAGCCAGGTCAAGAACAACGTGGCCTTTCTTGTGCCCCTGTTCGACATAACGATGCGCGTCGGCAGCCCGTTCGATGGGAAACGATTGATCAACAATCGACGTGATCGCACCGGCCTCAATCAATTCCTGGACCTTCAGCAGATCATCGCGGTTTTCGGATGACAGGGCGCAGATAACCTTCTTGCCATCCGACCGTGAGGTCCGCAGCATCTGGAGCAGATGCGGTGTCTTGAAGCTGGCATAAAGCAGACGTCCATGTGGCTTCAGCGAGCCTTCGCAATGCGAAAACGAACACTTGCCCAGAATATCAAAAATGACATCATAGGTTTCGCCGTTTTTCGTGAAGTCCTCTTTGGTGTAGTCGATCACATGATCAGCACCCAGCGACCGCACAAATTCCACCCGTGGCCTACCACAGACACCGGTCACTTCTGCGCCATAATGTTTGGCCAGCTGGACCGCGTGCGAGCCAATCGACCCGGAAGCACCATTAACCAGCACCTTCTGCCCACGCTGAATATCCACTTTGCGCAGTAGGTTCAATGCCGTCAGCGCGCCATACGGAATCGAAGCTGCCTCCTCAAACGTCACATTGGCCGGTTTATGCGTGACCAGACTGTCCTCGGCGACACTCAGAAATTCCACGTTTGCCCCCATACTCTGACCGCGATAGCCAAAGACCGGGTCGCCGGCTCGAAAGCGCGTTACACCGCTGCCAACCGCTTCCACAACACCCGAAAATTCGCTGCCAAGAATCTGTTTTTTGGGCTTATTCCAGCCAAAATCGAAGCGGGCCAGCACCAGAAGCGGGCCAGGCATGTTGAACTCGCTGAAAGACATATGCTTGAAGTTGCGGGCAGCCAGGTCGCCGTAACCCACAGAAACCGCATAGACGCGGATCAGGATTTCATTATCCGCGAGCGACGGCTTTTCAACGTCCTTGACCTGGAGCACATCCGGCGCTCCATATTCGGTATAAACGATCGCTTTCATTTTTGTCCTTTCAGATTTGAGCATGATTTGACTTGATCACGCAGGCAACCGAAAAGACGGTCACCGCGCCAGGTGCCAGTTCAATACCTAAGCATGGGCAAAGATCAGGCAACCGTGATGGCGACATTGCCCTTTTTATGCCCGGCTTCAACATAGTGATGTGCATCGACAATTTTTTCCAGCGGAAAAGAGCGATCAATAACGGGTTTGATCTGCCCCGCTTCGAGACGCGCTTTGAGGAAATCCAGATCATCTGTCATCAGCGGAGCCGACCCCCTGACAGAAAGATAGACTCCGCCTGTCTTCAGTGCTTTTTTACCTTGTGACGCAGCCAGCTTACCCACGGCATCGAACACGATGTCATAGGTCTGGCCCGTGTCGGTAAAGTTCGTGCGCGTGTAGTCGATAACTTTACCAGCGCCCAGGGATTTCACCAAATCGACATTGGCCGTGCTGCATACCCCGGTTACGTGGGCACCATAATAGGTGGCAAGCTGGACAGCATAGCTGCCGACACTGCCCGAAGCGCCGTAGACCAACACGTTTTGTCCGCGCTGGATGTTGCCCTTCCGCAGAAACGCCAGTGCGGTTGTCCCGCCAACCGGTACCACAGCCGCTTCTTCGTAAGACAGATTTGTCGGCTTGAGAGCGATCATACCATCGGTCGGTTTGGTGCCCAGCGGCATGCACTTATACTCGGCATAGGCACCGAATAAAAAGCCGGTGAATGCAAAGACGGCATCGCCCGGTCGGAACCGCTGCACATCCGAACCCACAGCCTCGACATCGCCGGCCAGCTCGAAGCCCAGAATCTTGACTTTGAGGGGCCGCAGCAACCCGTTATAAAGGCGCGCCGCCATCGGGTCCGCCTTGCGCATACGCCAGTCACCCGCAGCGGCAGTCGTGGCCCGCACCCGGATGAGCACTTCGTTGGCGCCGGGTGTTGGTTTGGGCACATCTTTCAGGTGCAGAACCTCCGGTGGGCCATATCTTTCGTAGACGATCGCTTTCATGAGAGTCCTCCTTAACGCTTACTTACGTCCGGACTATAGCTAAACACCATTTCCAACGGCTCGTTGAACACATGCGCGATACGGAAAGCCAGTTCCAGCGAGGGGGAATACTTCGCACTTTCAATGGCGACAATGGTTTGCCGGGTCACGCCGACTTTATCCGCCAACTGCTGCTGGGTTATCTCATCATGCTCGAAGCGCAGTTTGCGGATGGCCGTCTTCCCCACCTTTTATCCCTCTCCGGTGTCGCATAAACCCGACTTCATATCAAGTATCATTGATAACATGTGCAGGGTGGCAAATGGCCGGGAATCAAAAAACAGCCATGCAAGGCTGTTTTCTGCACCATGTATACGGAAACGTGCAACCCACAAAAGGTTTACGACGGTGACACGGTGATCACCACACTACCCCGTTTACGCCCGGTTTCGACGTAGCGATGCGCCTCGGCGACCTGCTCCAGCGGGTAGGAGCGTTCGATGACCACCCTGATTTCACCGGCCTCGATCAACCCGGCCAGGAATTTCAGATCGTCCCTGTCTTCAGGAACAGCGCCCGCAACGACCTTCTTGCCGCCGCGCATCGATGTCCACAGCGTCTGAAACATTTCCTTTGGCCCGCCAGCCACCGGCAGATAAACCCCATTGGGCTTGAGTGCCGGTTTAGCGTGCGCAAATGATGCCCGGCCATACACCGTGTCGATGATCACATCGTAGATTTCGCCGTCGCGGGTAAAATCGTCCTGCGTGTAATCAATGACGTGGTCGGCCCCTAGCGATTTGACCATTTCGATATTGCGGGTGCTGCATACCCCGGTCACTTCCGCGCCATAGTATTTGGCAAGCTGCACCACATAATTACCCACGCCACCCGAAGCACCGACGACTAGCACCTTCTGACCGGGCTGAATTTTCGCTTTGTCGCGCACGAAACTGAGCGCGGTTCCGGCACCAAATGATATTGCGGCGGCTTCCTGGTAACTCAGGTTGGCGGGTTTGATCGCCAGCGGCCCATTGGCAGGCCGGCAGACGTACTCGGCATACGCGGCCACGCTGGAATCGATGCCGAAAACCGCATCACCGGGCTTAAAGGTGGTCACATCCTTACCAACGGCTTCAATCTCTCCGGCCACTTCGGCGCCCAATATCGTTTTGCGCGGCCCGTTCAGCCCGAACATCAACCGGGGCAGCGGACCAAAGCCGGGCGGGACAAACGTAAACCCGCGCATGTTCACGTCCCCGGTTGTCACGGTAGCGGCATGCACCCGGATCAGCACTTCATCGTCCTTAGGTGCCGGCTTCTCGACCATTTTGAGCTGCAACACATCCGGCGATCCATATTCCGTATATACAATCGCTTTCATCATTACCTCCTGTAACACGCCTGAAGGCAGATTCAAAGTCTGTTCAACGACGCCTGATGATGTGGACACCATCAGCCACCTGCTTTCATAGTGAATGCTGAGCGGTTTCGGTCCGCACCGCCGGTCAGTTGAACCAGCTTGATACCGTGCGTCACAAGCGTAACGACCGCAGAAATGACGACGATGGATTGGGGTATCGGCGCATCGGCCAACGCCGGAACTGCTACGACGATTCGTTCAAAGATGGGCTGATACAGCACAAAGTAAAGGCAAACCGCCCCCGCCACTTCCAGCACCGTTTCCGTCAGCCACAGAACCGGCCCCCAGTAATTACGGCGCAGCACGATCAAATTGATGATGAGCGAGACCACACTGATGACGATCAGCAGTATCAGCCAGGAAGTCGGCACCGGGATCACCTCACCCGGATCATTCAGATTCAGGTGCAGGGTCAGCCCGCCCACACGCAGGAAGTACAGCAAGACCAGCGTGAAGAATACACCGAACACCAATCCAAACGCGATTTCAAACCGGTCCACGCTAATGGGGTCATCCACTTTTGGCAGATCCAGCGGATTAAATGGCTCCTTGTTTTCTTCCAGATCGGCGCCGGAATGCTGCACGATAGCGAAGATCATCACCACGATACCGGAAAAGATGAAGGTCGCCTGCAACGCACCAAACACTGTGGCCAGCAGCAGCCCCCACACGGTCGTCTGTGTCTCGGCGATCAACACCTCGAAGCCGTTCAGAAACGCCACAATGGTCGGGACAATCAGCAACCCACGCCGCAGAATCATCATCATATACGGATAAAGCGCCGGGCCAACCAGATATTGTTCGCTGCCATACGAGGCCGCCATCTGGCGCGGTTCGCCCAGTTCGGTCAGTACCGCTGCCACGTCCGCCTGTGAGGGAATCCCCTCATAGCGATCATCCAGTTGATCCTGAATCAACGAGCGAAGTTCGGCTTCGATCTCGGCCCGTTCTTTTTGGGGCAGATAGCGCCCCACCTGATGAACGTAACGTTCAACCAGTTCATTCATCTTTCTTATCTCCATCCAACATGCCTTGCATCACGTTAACAGTCTCGAACCAGTCCGCCTTCAGTGTGGACAACACTTCGCGTCCGGTAGCGCTGATCCGGTAATACTTGCGAGGGCGCGATTCACCAACCTCCCACTCGCTTTCCAAAAGACCCTGCTTCTCCAGCCGCCGCAGCAAGGGATAAAGCGTGCCTTCCTCAATATCCAACCCCTGTTCGGCAAGCTGCTGAATCAGGCTGTAGCCATAGCGCGCCGTGTCCATCTGGCTGAGCACGGCCAAGACCACTATCCCGCGCCGCAGTTCCAATCGCAGTCTGGTTATTTCTTCATGCAAACCTGTCATATACTGTGCATCCTGTAGTACTGTGTGCTACACAGTGTCAATATACTGTATAACGCACAGTATTGTCAAGTACACAGTATAATATTCGTTTTTGTCGCCTGATTAACTGGCTCTCACACGCCGTTTGATGCGTTTATCCGCGTTCATTAATCCCGAATGTTATGGTCAGCTGACCAATCCCTTGACAATTCCGGCTTTTATCGTAAAAATACGATCATGGAAACAACAGAAACCTTCAAATCGTATGACCTGACAGTGGATGAACAGCGGCTGACTCGTATGATGAAAGCGCTGGGTCATCCGGCACGGATGCAAATCGTTCGTTACCTGAGCGAGAATCCACAGTGCATTACCGGTGATATTGTCGAGGTGCTGCCGCTGGCACAGGCAACGGTCTCGCAGCATCTGAAGGTCCTGCGGGATGCCGGGCTCATCTGCGGGACACTGGAAGGTCCGGCGACGTGCTATTGTCTGTGCGAGGAAAGTGTCGCGTGGTTCAAGGCACAGGCGGGTATGTTGTTTTAGGGCGATCTTCGCCTCTCTTTTTTGCGCCTTTTATCGTATTTTTACGATAAAGACGAAACACCCCCTATCGCTACCGGCTGTACCAGTCATGAACATGGTACGGTGCAAGATTGTGTCGGAAGGAGATTATCGATGGAAGCACAAACATTACCCGTCGCCGTGATTGGTGCAGGGCCTGTCGGGCTGGCAGCCGCTGCCCATCTCATTGAGCGTGGCGAAACCCCGATCGTTTTTGAGGCCGGGTCAGCCATCGGCGCCAATATCCGTAACTGGGGTCACGTGCGCATGTTTTCGCCCTGGGAGTTCACCGTCGATGGCGCATCGGTCCGCTTGTTGGAAGCCAACGGCTGGCAGATGCCGCCTCTCAAGGAGCTGCCAACCGGTCACGCATTGGTCGACCGCTATCTTGTGCCATTCAGCCAACTGCCAGCGGTGCGGCAGCACATTCACCTGAATGCGCGGGTGATCGCTGTCAGCCGCCGCCATATCGACAAGATGAAAGATTCCGGGCGGGACGACGCGCCCTTTGTCTTGCATGTGATGTGTGACAATCAGAATGAAGCGCTGATCGAAGCCCGCGCCGTGATTGATGCTTCCGGCACATGGCATCAACCCAACCCGCTGGGGTCCGGTGGGCTGCCAGCCATCGGGGAAAAACGCCACGCCCAGCATATTTACTATGGCATCCCGGATATCCTCGGCAAACAGCGTGACCGCTATGCCAGTCAGCGGGTGCTCGTTGTCGGCAGTGGTCATTCGGCGATCAACGCGCTGCTGGAACTGGCACAGCTTAAAAAGGTTTTTGCGGATACGTCGATTATCTGGGCGATGCGTGGCACCAACATGAGGCAAGTGTATGGCGGCGGCGAAGATGATGCGCTGCCAGCGCGCGGCCAGCTTGGCGGGCGCATCAAGGCCCATGTGGATGCCGGGGACATTCAAATCGTCTCACCGTTCCGGGTACGTGAGATTGCGGCAGCGGCGGATGGCATCAATGTCATCGGGGAAACGCCAGCTGGAACAACGTCGGTCCCGGTTGACGAGATCATCGCCACAACCGGCGCCCGACCGGACCTCGACATGCTGCGCGAACTGCGGCTCGACCTGGACCCGGCGCTGGAAAGCACGCGCGAACTCGGCCCCATGATTGACCCGAATATCCACAGCTGTGGCACGGTGCGGCCTCATGGTGAAGCCGAACTGCGGCAGCCGGAGAAAGACTTTTATATCGTCGGCATGAAAAGTTATGGTCGCGCACCGACGTTTCTGCTGGCAACCGGTTATGAACAGGTCCGTTCAGTGGTGGCTGCGCTGGTGGGCGACTGGGAAGCGGCCCACGATGTCCAGCTGAACCTGCCGGAAACCGGTGTGTGCAGCACGGACCTGGCAGGCGAAGGCGCGGCTTGCTGTGGGACAACCAGCAGCCAGCCCGCGTTGTTGTCGGTGTCCGCTATTCCCATTAACGGGTTAAAATTGCAACCGTCTGCGCTGGAAGCAGCCTTGCAGCCAGTTGGGTTACAGACCGCGACTCGTGCGTGTGGTTGCGACGACACCTGTTGCAGCGATGGAGTCAAGTCAACGACCTGCGGCTGTGACAGCGACTGCTGTTCATAGTGTCATAAGGCCGTCATATCAAGGCTGTGATCGTCCCTGGTCACAGCCTCGTACATTTATTCGCTGACACATTGCATTGGAAAAGTCTGCATGCAGAGCATTCGCCCGAAACCGTACTATGGATGGTATCTCGCCATCACGCTGGCCGTCACCGAAACCATCTCCTGGGGGATCATCTATTATTCGTTTTCGGTTTTCCTCACACCTATGGAACGCGACCTCGGCTGGTCACGGGCGGACCTGACCGCCGGGTTTTCCCTGATGTGGCTGGTGGCGGGTGCGATGGCTTTCCCGGTGGGCGCATGGATCGACAAACATGGGCCGCGAAAGCTGATGACGGTCGGTTCCATAGGCGCAGCACTGCTGGTGATCGCATGGTCAATGGTGACGACGCGCACCGTCTTTTATCTGATCTGGGCCGGGTTGGGCGTCTGCGCGGCGGCAGTCCTCTACGAGCCTGCATTTGCGGTAATAGCCCAGTGGTTTCAGCGGCGGCGCAGCACCGCATTGGCCGTCGTGACGTTTGCTGCCGGGCTGGCAAGTACCATCTTCCTGCCACTGGCGGACGCGCTGCTGCGGGAATTCGACTGGCGGACAGCGGTACTCATTCTCGGCCTGTTCCTGGCCTGCATGACGATTCCGCTGCATGCCCTCATGTTACGGGGGCGTCCAGCAGATTTGGGTTTGCAGCCGGACGGCGTAGCGATCTCTCAGGATGAACCGCTGAAATCACTGCCTGGAGTCCAGTTCCGCGATGCCTTGCGCGGGCGCACCTTCTGGCTGCTGACCCTGAGCTTTGGCCTGATTTCGCTGTCCGCAGCAGCGATTCGCGTGCACTTCATCCCCTTCCTGATTGAAACCGGCATCGAGTCCAGTACAGCGGCGCTGGCGACCGGTGGCATTGGCATTATGCAGGTCGTCGGGCGTGTCATTTTCGCGCCGCTTGATCACCGCTTTTCCAGCCGTGTGATCGTCATCGGCGTGTTCGGGCTTCAGGCCGTCGCGTTATCCGTCCTGCTGATGGGCCAGACCGGCATCATCATCGGGGCATTCATTCTCCTGTTTGGCGCCGCGCAGGGTGCCGTGACACTGGCGCGCCCCTCCATTCTGGCGGAGCTGTACGGGGTCGCCCACTATGGCCGCATCTCCAGCGTCATGGCGCTCTTTCTCACCCTCGCCGGCACCACAGCGCCGCTGGCGGCCAGTCTGCTCTATGACCGGGCGGGACATTACCAACCGGTGCTGTGGGCGGTGGCGCTGCTCGCCGTCGCTGCGACCGCGGTGGTCTTTCTTTCCCGGCGCGAAAACACCGGCACGATCCACAGCATTGCCGGGGCGGGCAGGCCTGCAACGGAGCAAGCGCTCTGATCGTGAGGCGCGATTATGGATGCTTGGTCAGGGTTATTGCTGTGCAGAAGCGGATTCTTCGGGCGGAATCAGCCGATAGCCCACGCCGCGTACCGACTCGACATAATGGGGCTGGCCGGTTTCAATGCCCAACTTCTGACGCAGATTGAGGACGTGTGTGCCGATAATCTCGCGCGCTTCGTGCCGCGCACAGGTGTACCCACAGGCCGCCTGCACCAGTTTAATGTAGTCCAGCACCACGCCCGGCACCCGCATGAGTTCCAGCAGCAGCCGAAATTCAGTTGGCGTAAGGTCCAGTGGTTGGTCACCCAGCCAGGCGCGATAGGCAGCGGTATCCAGTTTGAGCATGCCAGAAACCACCATCCGATTCGGCGGCTCATCTGTGTCGTGATTGTCCAACCGGACCGTATCGGCTAATTGAACGGCGATTGCTTCCAGACGATCCCGCCGCTGCTGACGGTCACGCTCATGCAGACCCGCCGCTACGGTAGCGACAATTTCTTCATTTTTGACGGGCTTGAGCAGATAATCATAAGCACCTTCGCGCAGGGCCGTGATGGCCGACGGGACGGTCGCATGGCCGGTGAGCAGAATCACCGCCAGGTCCGGATAGCGATTGCGCGCCGCCTGAAGCAGTTCAACGCCGTCCAGATGGTCCATTTTAATGTCCGTCAGCAGCAGATCATACGGAGCCGTCTCCAGCCGTGCCAGCGCTTCACGTCCGTCATTGGCCGCCTGCACCTCGTAGCCAGCCTGCTCCAGCACCCGCACCAGAAAACTGCGAATGGCCGGTTCGTCATCAACCACCAGGATGCGATTATTCGTCATGACAGTGCCTCCTCACCGGCAGCCTGACCGTAAACGTTGTCCCCTGATCCGGCGTGCTGTGCGCTGTGATGGAGCCATCATGTCGCTGGGCGATCTCCTGCGAAATGGCGAGGCCCAACCCCAGACCACGCGTTTTGGTGGTGAACAACGGCTCGAACAGGCGGGCCTGATGCTGCGGATCGATGCCGGGGCCGTCGTCGCTGACGCTCAGACACACCGTCTGACCGTCGCTGGTCGTACGCAGCGCAATGGTACCGCCATCTGGTGCCAGCGCTTCGTCAGCATTGAGGATCAGATTAATCAGAATTTGTTTGATCTGGTTGCTATCGCCACACGTCAGCGGCAGGTTCGCCGCCAGTTCCAGCACCAGCGTGATATGCGTCTCCTGCAAGCGCTTGCGCAGCAATACGCGCACACCCTCGCAGATCGCGTTCAGGTCGAGCGGAACAAATTCAAACGAGACTGGCCGATAGAAGTCAAGCATCTGATGAAAGATCGATTCGATGCGTTCCAGTTCCTGCTGAATCGTACTGAGGTCCGCGTGCATTCGCGGCGAACCCTTCGAATCAACCTCGCTCATGATCAACCCCAGACCGCTTTGAATGGCCTGAAGCGGGTTATTGAGTTCATGCGCCAGCGAACTGGCCAGCTGGCCGATCACCGCCAGTTTTTCCGACTGAATCAACCGCGCCTGAGCCGCGTGCAGGGCCGCCGTCCGCTCCTCGACTTTGGCTTCTAGCGAGGCCGACAGCTGACGTTCCGCCAGTAGAAGCTGGTCAATCGTGCGCTGCTGCTGCTCGACCGCCTGCAAGAGCTGTTCGAGCCGGGCGCGCTCCGCTTCAAGCTGCTGCTGTACCTGGTCGGCCTGTTCCAGTCGCGTGCTGGTGTACAGGGCACGCGCCGTGCAATTCACCAGCAAACCATACTCATCCGTCGCAGCGGGGACCTGATCAAGCCCGGCACACAACGCACCCACATGCTGATCCGGCGTATTCAGCGGCTGGTAAAAGAAACCGGGTTCAGGGGTACCAGCGGTGGCCGGGTCATGCTGCTGGGCCACTTTGAGGACATGGCGGCGCAAGGTCGGTGCATCCATGCTGCTCATTGCGGGCAGCCACGTATCCCCGATAATGTAGCGACCCAGTTCGGCATCCCAAAACAGCAGGCAGGCCCAATGCGGTTGGGTCAGCTGCGCCCAGGCCAACAGCGTACGAGCAGCAGCCTGGTCCGCATCAGCGGCGCAGAATAGATTGGCGAGGGTGAGAGCAAGTTCGTCCATAGGCCATGCCATCTCTATGCCGGCAGCAGACACGCGCCAACAGAGCATTCGAAATGTCCGGCGGTCTGGCCCTGCAAACGTGCCAGCACACCATGACTGCGAAAGCCCAGAAACGGCACATCGCCCAGGCTCGATTGGACGGCGGCACGCTGCCGGGGATAGGCGTCCTCCAGCACCCAGCCGGTGGACATGCAGTCAATAAACAGCGCCCCGGCGCGTGGTTTGGCGCTTAGCCGTTGTGTCGCGTGCTCAATGGCGCGTTCGGCGGCTGTGACCATGGCATCGGGTTCCGTCGCCAGAATATGAATCAACTGGCCTTCAGCCGGTGGCGATGTCACCTTCAGCGCCCCATCGTCGTCAAACCCCATCAGGACACTGACTTTACAATCACCATCTTCGCACACGCCAATCGGGTGATTCAGCAGGATGCGTGGCAGTGTTTCGGCGGTATACGCTAGTGCACGCTCGGTCAGGAAGTCTTCATACACCTCCCAACTCGGACGTCCATCCAGCTTGATGATGCGGCGGGCATCGGTCTGGGTCACGCGGTAGGGTCCGCTGAGCGGTGTCCAGCCATTGGCGAGGGCCATCCCTAGCGGCGACTGGCTGAGGATTTCCGCCCCACTCAGGCCTGAATGGATCAGCCGCTTATTATGAAACACTGCCGGTGGGCGCGGCGGCGTATCGTGGGTGGTTGGCCCCGGCCCGCCCAGAATATCGTATAACATCGCGGTTTCCGTCATCGCCCGGTCGACTACAGAATCCAGATTCATAGAGCGATCGTCCGGGAAAAGCATCAGTGCCCGGTGCTGGTTCGCGCTGCCCAACCCATCCTTCGCGATACCTCGCAATTTGCCGAGCAGTTTGCGCCCGCCGAACAACCGCTGCCGGTAGACCGTTGGATGAAACTGGATGTGGTCGCTCTGGATGAGCATAACCCCCGCCCCCTGCTCAACATACCCTTCATGTGAATATTGCCCGGCGGAGGTCGCCCCAATCAGAGGCACGTTACCTAACGCCGCGTTCACGCCTTTGAGGACTTCATCCGGTCGGGGATGCGACGTGAATAGCAGTGCCAGTGATACCGTTGCGCTGCCAAATGCCTGCCGCGCCGCATCCACCGCCTGCTGCCCGCACGAATAGCCGTCTCGTCCATCGCTCAAACCGACGCCGATTGTTGTGTTCAAGTCACGCTCCCGGTCTCCATCCCTGTCATCCGGCGAAGGGCAATGGGCTTGCCGCTTCAACCCTCAGTGTAAAGGAAAAAGATGAGCCTATCCTCAATATTCGGCAAATCTTCGGCGTTTTTCGGGCGTTCCTTTTGTGCCGTTTCCCCGCGCAATCGTTTACAGTAATGAAGCAATTGAAAGGATTTGGATGATGGTGAAGGCTATTCTCCGGCAGTGGAGTATTGTTTATGGACTGGTGGTGCTGGTATTAGTTATCGGCGTGAGCAGCTTCTGGCCCGGCGAAGCAGCAACCGTCGTCCATGCCCAGCTCAGTTGCGATGATCCGCCATTCGATACCAGCCAGATCGTGCAGGTGTGGAATAAGACCGATTTCTGCCAGCATCAGGACGGTGTGTTTGACGAAATTATCTCCGGTGGTGTTCCGCGTGATGGCATTCCACCGATTGATAACCCACGCTTTGAGTCGCTCGACGCCGCGTCCCGGTGGTTACAGCCGCAGTCACCCGTCATTGCGCTGGAAGTCGACGGCATAGCCCGCGCCTACCCGCTGGCGGTCTTAACCCGGCATGAAATTGCCAATGATGTCATTGGTAAGGTGCCGGTGGCTGTCACGTTTTGCCCATTGTGTAACAGCGCCATCGTCTTTGATCGCCGCGTCGATGGCGAGACGCTGCGCTTTGGCGTTTCGGGGCTGCTGCGCAACAGCGACCTGATTATGTGGGATGATCAGACCCAGAGCTGGTGGCAGCAGTTCACCGGCACCGGCATCGTCGGCGCATACACCGGCCAGCAGCTCACCCTGTTACCATCGCAGGTTGTCGGCTTCGGTGCGTTTGCGGAACAATATCCGGCTGGTGAAGTCCTGCAAGGGCCGCGCGGCGATTATGGCCGCAACCCCTATGTCGGTTACGACAGCAGCGAACGTCCATTCCTGTTTCAAGGGCAGACCGATGATCGCCTGTTCCCCACCGAACGCGTGCTCGCCGGGGTCATCGGCGGCGAGGCGATTGCCTATCCATTCCCGGTGCTGGCCGACTCGATCGTTATCAATGATACCGTGGGCGGTGAGGATGTGGTGGCGATCTGGCAGCCCGGCGCGACCAGCGCCCTCGATCAATCCAGCATTGATGACTCGCGCGATGTCGGCATGGCGGCGCTGTTTGGCCGCGAGCTGGACGGGCAAACCTTGACATTCCGGGTCAATGAAAGCGGCGCCATTCTCGATGACCAGACGGACAGCACCTGGAATATATTTGGCACGGCGACGGCTGGTGAACTGACCGGCAGCCAGCTGCAGCAGCAGTTTGCCTACCCGCACTTCTGGTTCGCCTGGGCCGCCTTCCAGCCGGATACCGCGATCTACAGTTCTGAAGCCGAATAGCGATATTCAAAGAACATACGCGACGCTTTCGAGGGGTGGGTTGACCAATCATCCACCCCTCTTTTTCGTTAAGCCAACCCCTAGAGCCCCACAAGTCGGCCAATAAGGTCAAAGGTCTGGCGCAGGTCCGCTGTCCCGCTTTCAGGTCATGTCGATCTGGTTCAGGCCGGAGCCGTTCCAGTACCCGTTTGGTCTGTTCCAAACTGGTCGCCTGAACACCCTTCGGCAAATCTTCGGTATTTGCCCGCTTATCCTTTTGCGCACCACAGGTCACTTTTCCAATACCGTAAAACTGCCGGGCATTTTCCAAACAGATTATTGGTAGAGGAGAAACGATCATGAAACAGACACGACGCCAGTTTTTGCGTCATTTGGGGATTGGCGCGGGCGCCTCCTTGCTCGCCAACGCAGGTTTACCGCTGGCCTTGGCCGGGAACCGGAAGGACAGGCATCTGGGCGACGAGACCATGCACACCAGCCCGGATGTTGAGCTTCTGATAGGCGATGTGTTGGGCTTCGCGCTGACCAGTGATGCATGGGCAGGTGCCTTTGGCTGGGTCAATTTCCGCCTGCATCAGGCCTGGCACAATGGCGAGAATGTCTACTATATCCGTACCGACGCGTCGGATGCGGATTTTGCCGCCGCCAACAGGCTGGTGCATGTGCCGCTGCTCAACGCGGCGCTGTCGGTTGAAGGCGCTACCTCACAGCTATACACGTTCACCAATGGTGCGGGTGATCAGTACCCGGTCGTCAGCCATGTTCCCAACGACGACGGATACAGTTCCGCCTGGCAGGTTCATCAGGTGACATTCAACGGCGATCCAACGGTGCTGAACGCTGCTGACGCCATCCGTGAAGCAGAAGCCGTGGGTGATGTGGTGGTCGAACCGCAGCAACTCGTCGTCAACTTCCCGGTGGTCAAATGGGCTGGTGGCGAGCTGGCGGAAGATACCGAAAAGTCGTCATATCTGGGCACAGGCCCGTTGATTTCGCCGGTCGATACTGACAACATGCAGGTCAACTTCAAGCTGCACGAGTGTTACCCCGGCAGCCGCTACATCGTAACCGATACCTCGGCTGTGCCGATGGCGCCGATGATGAGCATCGCCGCTTCAGCGCCGACCCAACTGTTGGGCGATGTGGGCGCAACGGATGAAATTTGGGTCTTTGGCAATGGCATCCCTGGCAGCGGCGTGATGGGCTTTCAACCCGCCGTGTTTGATCATTCGGCAGGGAACCCAATCTGGAGCCCGTTCTGGCAGCACTTCACAGCCGTATGGACCGATGAAAGCAAAGCGACGGTTGTCACCAGCAGCGATGAAATCCGCGCTCTGGCCGATGCGGGTGATCTGGAAATTTTTAATGGGGTGCCCGATATGGATCAATCCATGCCGCCGTTCATCGTGAACTGCCCGGTGCCGATCAAAGCACGTAACACCTTCCAACCGGCCTGATCGCCGGCCACTTTTGATCGGGCTGGCTGTCCCCTCACAGTCAGCCCAGTTCGCCATCACCTAAGTGCATCGATCCCTCGCCGTCGATTACTCCTCATCTTGATAACAGACAGATCAAAGTCGAGACGAAATTTCGCTTAAGCCCGCTGGCAGCGGAAAAACCCGCAGCCATATCCGGCTTGCGTAATTTGAACATATGTGCTATTTCTTACGCAATAAGACGCAAGCTGTTGAAGGAAGCCGGTCATGCGTAAAGTGATTGTCATCTCCCACATCTCCCTCGATGGTGTCATCCAATCCATGGGCGCAGCAGACGAAGATACCAGCGGTGGTTTCGTGTATGGGGGGTGGATCGCGCCCTATTCCGACGAGGTTGTGGGCACCGTCGTGCGACGGGAGATGAACATGCCGTTTGATCTGCTGATCGGACGCAAAACGTTTGATATCTGGGCACCCTACTGGCCGCAGCATGCCGACGTGTGGCCGGGCGTCAATACAGCCAATAAGTATGTCGCCTCGAATACCCTGACAACGCACGAATGGCAGCCGACCGTGTTTTTAAGCGGAGCCATCGCGCAGCAAGTCCTCGACCTCAAGCAGCAGCCGGGGCCAGATTTACATGTCTACGGCAGCGGAAATCTGATTCAGACGCTCATGAAGCATGATCTGGTGGATGCGTTCTGGCTGAAAATCTATCCGCTGACGTTGGGTAATGGGAAAAAATTGTTTGCCGATGGCACTATCCCGGCGGCGTTCAGGGTAACGGAGAGCCAGGTTTCGCCAAGAGGCGTCATCATCGCGAATTATGAGCGGTCCGGCGCGGTCACAACCACACTTGATTGGCCAACTGCGTGAGGACGTTAAAGGTAAAGCCAATCTTGATGTGCAAGGATGGCGTGCAACCTGTCTCGAATAGCACGTAATTTTTACTATGGCGGTTGGGGCAGAAAAACAAAACAGGCGGCCATGATGCCACCTGCTGGAGTGAAGTCTGAGATTGTGACCCCGATAAGACACAATCCGAACATTTCCCCCGATATGCAACCGCATTATTCCTCCAGCAACTGATCTTTCCTCAGAGCGCAATGCTTGCGCGTCTCTCGCACAAACACTGATTTGGCTTTTCGGTAGGCCGAGAGAGGGGTTTTCTCCCTCGACCCACCTTGAAGCACCGTCGCGGAGGCTAACGGCACTCCCATCCCACAGCATAACACGGGTTGGTGGTTCGTTGGTTTCGTGGGCGGTTTCGTTCACTCAATTCAGTTTGCGGAGGAAGTCATGACTCGTGTTTTCGTACTTACCAATCACAAGGGCGGTGTCGGCAAGTCCACGTCCGCCACCAACATCGCATTGGGCATCACCGGTGTCTTGCGCCGGGCTGGTGCATCCAACTCGCGCGTGCTTCTCATCGACACCGACAGCCAGGGACACGCCACCCTTGTCACCACCGGACGCAATGACTTTGGTACAGATGACAGCCTGTATACGGTGCTGGCAGCGGACCGTCAAAACGCCGCGCAGACGCTGGCAAACTGCATTATCCAATCGACCTGGGACGCCGACCTGCACGTCCTACCCGCCTCCCCTATGCTGGAAGGCGCAGAGCGCGAATTGATGCGGGTGGCCGGTGCGCCCTATCGCTTGGCCGACCCCCTCTCCCGTATTGCCGGACACTACGCGGCTGTGGTCATCGACACCCGCCCCTCGTTCTCCTTGATGACCGAGATGGGGTTAATTGCTGCGACCGATGCCATCGTGCCAGTGGAGCCGCGTTATCTGGAAACCGTCGGCTTGATGAGCGTTATCGGCAAGATCAACGACATCCGGGAAGGCTGGCGACATCCCCACCTACGCATCAGCGGCATTCTGGTTACCAAGATGGACAAGCGTGTGCGCGGTCACAATCACCTGTTAGACGAACTCAAAGCCCACAGCGTCCTGGGCAAACTGCTGATTGGCGTGATTCCGGCCAACGAAGCAGTGTCCTACGCCCATCACAACCACCTGAGCGTGTTCAACTACGATCCCAAAGCACCAGCTAGTCGAGCGTATGCTCAACTCGTTGGTACGCTGGTGCGGCGCATATCCAAAGGGGGTGCATAGTGCCCCCGAAAAATGACTCGCGCCGGATGGATGAACTGCTGGCATCAGTGACGGAAGATTTGCTGGAGGGCGATCCGCAGCACTTTCATGACAACACCATGCGCGTCGAGCGCATCTTGCTGGAGATGGTGCGGCCTGATCCGGTGCAGCCGCGTCGTGTGCTGCTTGAACAATTGCATTTCGCTTTCCACAGCAATCGCCTGACACCCACGCAGGCACTCAAAGAACTCGTTCAGCTTGTACAGGTCGCCGCTCGCCAGCGTGGGCGACCCTTTAACAATGTGTTGGAACTACTGCCCAATCCCGACGATGACAGTGATGACGACCAGGATGTGAAACTCTCGCCTGAAGAGACCTTGCTGCGGGATCTGATCAATCTGGCGGTGACGATCCGCGATGATGGGCAGGTCAATCCACTGACGGTGGTGGATGTCTCGCAGGGCGTAACCCGGCAGTTTCGGATCGAGACCGGCGAACGCCGTTACTGGGCGACCTGGCTGCTGCGGGACTTCATCCCCGGTTACGACGGGGATGGCATGATCCCATGCATTATCATTCCTGCCGAACGCTCATCGGTCTTCCGGCAGGCCAAGGAGAATACCGCCCGCAGTGGGCTGTCAGCGATTGCGATGGCGCGGCAGGCGGCGCTGCTGCTGTTGACGGTGCATGGCTACGAAATCCCGGATGCGGTTGTGTCGAATGATTTCTACCGGCAGGCACTCGATCTCGATCTGCGCGGCAAGCGCGAATACACAGAAGCAGTATTGAGTGCGATGGGTGGAGTGAAAAAAGGCTATCTAAGTTATATCAAGAATCTGCTAAGGCTGTCAGATGAAGCGTTGGAGCTGGCTGATCGCCATAACATCGAAGAATACAAATTACGACACGTTGTAACGCTTCCTCAGGACTACCATGCAGAAATCGTTCGTCAAATCGTCGACTTCAATCTGACCAGTAGGCAGGTGAAGGAATTGTGCGAGGGTGATGGTCTGCTTGCCAAATCTTCCGATCCTCTGGAAAAGCTCCCTGCGCAAGCTGTCAAAGTAGCGAAGGTTACCCAAGCTATTAGCTCAACCTCCCCACAGGATATCGCTCGCGCCTTGATGCGACAGGAAGGCGACCCCACTATCGCACTAGGGCGTATTCATGCTCTCCAAAAGGTGCTGGCGGAGGCTGAGCGTTATTTGAATGACGAATAGAGGTTCACGCGCGTGAACCTATCTGGGAGTCAACATGATGAAATGCGCACGTTCTCCACCCCAAAAATGAAAAACCCACCGGGATTTGCGCAGGTGGGCTGGGCGAAGGTGATAGAAGTTTAGACTGGACACCTAAACTCTATCACAGTCTCCAGTTCTCTGCAACTGAATCAGCACCCTTTTCCGTCACGTGTTTCACCTGACTCTAGTTTCACTTTGCCTGGAGGCAAACATGAACACCACACTTCAACTGACCCCGAACGACGCCTATGCGTTCCGGCGCGCCTTATCCAAATTGGATGTACCCGATGACCTGACACTCAGCCCGGTGGCGAAACTGCTGCTGGACACCCTCGATCCGCTCCACAATCCCGCCCACTGGCAGATGTTACAGGAGATAGTCACCCGACACCACCCGATCATGCAGCAGGTCATGGTCGTGGATCCCACCAGTCAACCGCCGGATGACCCGAAGGACTGCGATGAGCTTTATGTACCACCACTGCCAGAGGCGGCTCAACTCGATCCCTCGCTGATCGAAGCGGCGAATGCGGTCGGACGCTTCCATCATGACTGCACCAACTGGCTGAAGCAGAAATCGCCGATGACACCCCACACCTTCCTGGAGTCCGCGCCGCTCTGGGCAGTCGGACTGGCGATTGCCCGCCGCTGTGTGCTGCGATTGAGCTTCGACGACATCTACCCCAACCTCTACCTCCTGTGGGTTGCGCCCACCACCTACTATCACAAGAGTACCGGCCTGAAGGCCATTACCAAGCTGATTCGCAGCACACTCCCCCATTTACTCCTGCCGGAGACCACCACACCGGAGATGCTGATGGCGAAGCTCGCCGGTCAGAAACCGGCCAACTACGATCAATTGCTCCCCAGCGAAAAGAGGCTGGAGGAGCAGGGAACCCGGTTTGCGGGTCAGCGCGGGATGAGCATTGATGAGGCCAGCAAAATTTTGATTCCGAAAAAGTACATGGAAGGGCACGCTGAAGCCCTGATGCAGTTGTTCGATGGCGCAGATCGGATGGAGCGCGAGCTGCGCGGTGATGGCAAGCTCATCGTCTATAACCCATCACTCTCGTTGATTGGAGCTACCACACCGACCATGCTGGCGCGTTACATGACCGATGCCGAGTGGGAAAGCGGTCTCATGGCCCGCATCATTCCGCTGACACCGACTGAAAGGGAAGTGAAGTACGTCGTCAGCGATCATACCCCTGAACTTGCACAAATAATGGAAGGGCTGAAGTCGCGGCTGCTGCGCATCCACAACGCTTTTCCCACACCGCCGGAATGGGAAGCCCTCTACGGTGCTGATGATCCAGTCAATTTGCCGACCATCGATGCCCTCATCGAACCCGAGGTGATGAAGCACTTCAATGCCTATTCCGAGGCGATGCACGAACTGACCGATCCGCGTCAGGGATTGGACGAACGGCTGCGCGGGAATTACGGGCGCTTCCCGGTGTTGACCATCAAACTCTCACTGATTCTCACCCTGATGGATTGGGTGGAGGATGGCGCAAAGGGATCGCCGCGTATCTCGCTGGCGCATTGGGCGCGCGCTCAGATTCTCACTGAGGAGTATCGGGCATCCGCGCATCGCCTGCTGGCCGAACTGAACGTCAGCCAGGATGTAAAGAACGAACAGAAAATCCTGGATTTCATTGCGCGATCCTCTGCCGAGCGGCCACCCTCCAAGCGGGACATCCATCGTGGAACGGGCATCAAGAACCGCAAGGATGTTTACGCGGCTGTGGATGCCTTGCTGGATTCAGGCGTGATTGAGGCCCTGGAGCGAAAAACCGGGGGACGCTCTGCGCAGGTCTATCGACTGGCTGAAGCTTAATCCACTTTCGGCAGCGGTTCTGCCGAAAGTCAATACTTCTGACATGTGACATCTGGCATTGTTACTGCCAAAAGTTTGCGAGGAAAGAAAACATCATGATTGATGTCACACGCATCAAAGAGCGAATCGACTGCCGCACTCTCGTTGAGCGTGATCTAGGCAGACCAAAATATCGCAACAATACGTACAGCACGTACAAATGCTCGCTTCATAACGAAGAGAAGGGTTTCTCGCTGGTTGTCTATGAGGATCACTGGCGCTGCTTCGGTAAGTGCGGTCGCGGCGGCGATGCCATCGCCTGGCTTCAGGCATACCACAGTCTCTCCTTCCAGGAAGCCTGTGAACAGCTCTCGTCGGGCGACCTACCGCAGCTTGCACATCCTCGCCTCTCTCGACAGCAAAAATCTCAGATGTTGTCAGAACCCCCAGATGCCGGTTGGCAGGAGGCCGCGCAAAAGGTCGCTCACCAGGCGATGGATACCCTCTGGGGTAGGGAGGGCAAACGCGCCTGGCGTTACCTCGAAGAAGAGCGCGGTTTGACGGAGGATACCATCATCCGGGCCGGTCTGGGATATGTTCCCGGTGATTATCGTGAATGGCAAACTATCGACGGGTTGAAGGTCCCCTGCGGCATCACCATCCCCTGGTTTGCGGATGGAGCCATCTGGGGAATCAAGGTGCGACGGGCTGCTGGCGAGCAGCGCTACCACCAGGTCGGCGGTGGCAATATCAAGGGTTGTCTCTATCTGGCCGACGACATCAAACCTGGGATGCCCATATTCCTAACGGAAGGGGAGTTCGATGCCCTGATTGCTGGTCAGGTCGGTTTGGGGCTGATTTGCCCGGTCTCCATCGGCAGTTCGGCCAATAAGCGCATCAACGCCCGCTGGTTCAAGAAATTCATCGCTGCGCCCCGTATCCTGGCACGTATGGATAATGACACCGCCGGGGAAGGGGCCGCTTCAGAAATTGAAGCGCTGTCCAGCGCAGTCCGGCGGGTGCAGGTGCCGGTCGGCAAAGATGTGAATGACTTTTACCTGCTGGCCGGAGCAATCGCTGTACAGGCTTGGATTGAAGCGAATCTGGAATAGCGAGGGACATGATGTATCACATTCATTTTGAACTGCCGAGCCAACCGCTCACCGAGCGGCAAATCAGCATTCTCAACTTCATGGACGAGTATCGTCAACAGAACGGGTACGCGCCATCTATTCAAGAGATCGGAATAGGAACAGGTATCGCTTCCACATCGGCAGTCAATTACCAGATCAACCGCTTGGTCACCGGTGGTTAATGTTATGAACCTTATAGTTATGAACATGTGGCAACTTTAAGTGTATATCGTCAGGGCTTGTACTGCATGAAGAGTAGTGATACTTGGGCTATGCTCAGCACGAAGTACCGAGAACTCTCAGGGTGTTGGTATAGCCCCAGCAATGTCCGTCCTGTGGAAATTGGACGTACAGCGGTTTTCAATCATCATTGAATTCTGGTTGGGTGTATTTCACAATATTGGCAAAAGCCAGTTGTGCCGCGAATAGAGTTGCAAGTTCATCTGAAAAACAGGCAAAACAGGTGGAATTACAAATTTTATTACAATACGTTCCGCAAACAGCCAAAAACCTGAAATGCACCCATTCTGGTTCGTTGACTTGACTGTTCATGTACAACTTTCTATAATGAGTAGAAACCTTTGGCTTCAGAAAGGGAGAAACAACGTGAACTTTGGCGACACGATCAAAGATTTGCGTAAGCAGCGCCGCATGACACAACGAGACCTTGCTGAGCGGTTGGGAGTAAATTTTACCTACATCAGCAAAATCGAGAATGGGAAGTTGGATGTATTGCCAAGCGAAGAGCTTATTCGGCGTATCGCACAAATCTTGGGAGCTAACGCAGAAGATTTGCTCGATTTGGCGGGTAAACTGGATGTGAAACGTTTGCAGCAAGTGGCAAAGGATATACCCGAAGCCGGAGCAGTCTTGCGACGAATGCAGAAGCAGCGTTTGACCGGCGAACAATGGAAGCAGATCGAAGAAATCCTGGACGATGGCAGCGATGGTTAGGTGTAGATAGCATGGAACTGAGAGTAAAACCGACCGTGCCCTTCGTGACCAAAGCCGATATAGAAGCGACTGCCAACTCACTTCTCAAACGGTATCAGGAACGGGAGGGGCCACTGGAGGAACCGCCTGTTCCGGTGGAATTTATTGCAGAAGACTTTCTGGGATTTACCTTGCGATGGGAAGATTTGCCAGACTACGATACGCTGGCTTTCATCGATCCAAATGAAATGGAGATTTGCTTCAACTTGAATCGTTCTGAGTACTTTGACCAAATCGGTCCTGAATACAGCACAGCCCATGAGGTTGGACATTATGAGTTGGGCCATTTTCAGGAAGCTGGAGCGCAGTTGAAGCTGGGGTTAATGGATGAGCCAAAGCAATTTCTTCATCGAGAGGAACATCCAGAAAAATACGGTTCCCATGAGTTCCAGGCCGAGTATTTCGCGGCCTGTTTGCTGATGCCCAGGTGGTTGGTTATCAAAGAAGCCGAACACTTCAACTTGCTGCGGTGGCCCGGAATTTACGCGCTTGCTGAGAAGTTCAAAGTGTCGGCAACGGCAATGGCAAAGCGACTAGAAGAACTGGGACTTATCTATCGAGATGGGAAAAAGCTGTACAGAAACAAGCAAGAAGCTACCGGCCAACGCTCGATTTTCTAAGCCGATTTTTTTAGTTGGAAAGTTGACTTGACTAATCATATACAAGTGCGATAGCATAGAGTGTGTTGACTTGACCAGTCAACACTATGTCAGTGGAGTTATCCTTACCTCGATTGCAGTGAGGGTAGTAAAGTGAATGCAAAACAGCTTCTCTTCACCGAAATCTTTCCAATCAAGGTAGAAGCCCTACCTCATCTGTATTGCTACACGCTTGATTTGTCCCAGGGAGATTTATCCACGATTGGGGGCAAACTGGCATATCGCCTACAGGCCGTATTTGCGGGCCATTGGGCATGGGCGAACAGAAGACTTGTTACTGACACTCCACAAGAAGAGTCCAAGATAACGCCTATTATTCAGCGATTGTGGTCTGAACAACCAGACATATTTCGCGGCCTCCGTGGTATCGCACTTGAGCCAGACAAGAGAATCTCCGCACAAGGGATAGCGGAGTTTGTGGTTCGTGGGTTACTTGCGGAGAAATACCCCCAACTACGGAAAGAACTTGATCGGCGACGACAAGACTTGGGCAAAGCGTATGTTGACCGTATGCATGACGCTCGCCCCTGGGTGATAGCTGGTCAGCCTGCCATATCCATTTCGATTTCCTCTCGTATGGTTCACAAGCAAGACTGCCGGGAATATGCTCTGGAAATGGGGGAAGATGAACTTGTTGGTCTGTTAGTCGCTGACAAATCCTCTACTTTTAAGGGCGAGGTACAGGGAATAGTTGGACGTCTTGCCACCGAAAGGACCACGACTTCTGGCACTGACCCAACGCGAAGAGATGCTACAACTGCTAACCAATGCCCCCGATGAGGAACCTATTGTCAGCGTAGCCAATGGTCATAATCAACCCTACGATTATGTGGTCGGGGCGTTGAATATCATCCCGCGAATGGAAGATTTGCGACGCTTTGGGATCAATCCTTCGCAGGCATTAAAAGCGATGCGGCTCAATCCCGATTACCGGGCCAAGATGGTGCGCGAGATCGTTGAGATTGTTTCTGATCCGTATCTTGGAAAGGGATATAATTCGGAACGAGATCCCCAGCTATTTATGACTACTCCCTATTCAACCAATATTCGGGTTGGCGGCGGCAAGGTTGTCATCTACAACGAGAAGGCATTATTGTCTCAGCTCAAGCAATACGGCCTGTATAAGGTTGCGGATCGATTTCGTGACGGAAATCCGATCAGAATAGGTATTTTGGATACCTTAAGGACTCCCAAAGATGGTTTCATGGGCGAGGTTGAGGGGCTTTAATCCACAAATAGTAGGGAGCGTACAGGCGCAGCCTCGCTCGCGGGCCGAAATTGATCGGGCAGTAATGCGGCTTCAGACAGAAGAATTTGACATTCTGTTGGCTTTTTTGCCCGATCAAAATGAAGCCGATGATGAAGATGACACGCCCTATTTTCATCTGAAATCTTTGACCGTTGGGCGAGGTCTACCGAGCCAGGCGGTAGAGCAGTCAACGCTAAACAATCAATACGCCATCGGCAACATCATCATGGGTATTCTTGGCAAGACCGGCAATATACCGTACATCTTAGCTGATCCGCTGGACTTTGCGGATGTTATCGTGGGCATAGATATTGCCCGCGAGAAAAAGAAAAGATTGGCTGGGAGTGTGAATGCAACAGCGATAGCACGCATTTATCTCAGTAATGGTGAATTCTTGGGTTATGTCATACATGATACGCCTCTTGAAGGAGAGACTATCCCCAACAGCGTGCTGCAAGCTCTGTTTCCGGTACATGAATTTTCCGGTAAACAGATAATCATTCACCGCGACGGCTATTTTCGGGGAACCGAGAAGCAAGCGCTTCAATCATGGGCTAAACAGATTGGCGCACAGTTTCACCTGGTTGAAATCATCAAATCGGGAACACCCAGGATGTATAGGAGTTCCCCACAAGCAACCATCCAGCCCGACACAGGTAGTGCATTATTGATGAGTGCCACAGAAGCATTGCTGGTATCTTCACTGCCCCCATTCAAAAATGCCACACCCCAGCCATTGCGGATACGCACTGAATCGTCTTTAGGAATTGAGCAGGCACTGCAATCTGTTCTGGCGATGACTTCGCTGCACTACGGCTCACTGAGACCGCCTAGATTGCCGGTGACCATTCATTACAGTGACAAAATTGCTTACATGGCTTTGAGGGGTATAAAACCAAAGAATCTTGAGGGGCACATACCTTTCTGGCTGTAAAAAGTCACTTGAACATTGGCAAACTATCGAGGTGGACATGACCGAATACATATACGACCGACGAGGTAGCGCTGTTGGGTTTAGAAAGGAGCGGTTTATCTACACTATGCAAGGAAAGCCCGTAGGACAGCTTAATGGCGATCATGTCCACAAGTTGTCTGGTAGCTATGTGAGCGAATTGCATAAGGATATGGTGGTGGATAAACACCTGGGCAATCTCGGAAACATTGGTAATCCTGGTAACCCGGGCAACCCTGGTAGTCCGGGTAATCCTGGTAATCGAGGGGCCATCAATTATGGGTATCCTGACGCATTTCACAAACTTTTAGAGTAGCACCTGGTAGAGTAGGTTCAATTCATCAGCCATGAGTCGAAAGGAAACTAAAGTGAGCAAGGGCCGTGATCGAACAGTCTCAAAGCGCAACGATGGGAAATGGCAAAATAAGCGGAACGACAAAGACAAAGCTGCCAGTGTCCATAACACCCAGGAAGAAGCCATTGAAGCAGCAAAGGAAAACCTGCAAAACCAGGGTGGTGGGGAACTGACCATCATGGGACAGGATGGCAAAATACGCAGTAAAGATACCATTCCGCCGGGTAACGATCCGAATCCACCAAAGGATAAGGAGCACTAGCACCAGCAGTGCTTTGCTTCTACTTGGTTCAGAGGGAAATCGCCTCTTCCAGTGGCAGAAGCGAAGGATAGTTTCAAAGGGGAAAGGGCGCTCTGGTGACAGCCAAGTTACGCTTGTCTGGTATAATAGAACATAGGTTTTAGTGTGAGCGATAAAGGTAAAACTATCATACAGTCCGTTGATATTCTGATTATCACTGCGCTGCTTGAGGAGCTAGAAGCCCTCCGGCCTTTTTTCAGCCCTATCGCCGTCCCATCTAACAGCACCGCCAATATTTACTATATTGATGACAATGTTGTCGCCGCTTCAAACAGCCAACAGTATTCGATAGCCCTTTTCTGTTTGAATGCGATGGGAAATGCCAATGCAGGCGTAGACACTTCTAACGCGCTGCGAGATTTGGAACCATCTTATGTGTTTATGTTCGGACTTGCTGGTGGCTTTAAGAGTGAAGTGTGTCTGGCGGATGTGATCCTTCCAGACAAAATCTTCTATTGCTCTCTCGGTAAACAATATCCCGACAGACAAGAAATCCGGCCAGACCCTCTCCGAATTGATGACTTTCTGGTGGTAAAGCTTCATTCTTACATCTACACCCGCCAGGACGGAAGTGATTATCAAGTCAAATTTGGACCACTTGCCATCACTGAGCAGGTTATCGCCAGCAGTGAAGCTGTTGATGAAATTAAGAGGATACATCCCAAAATGGTTGGGGTGGAAATGGAATCATATGGCGTAGGATTGGCGGCTTCTAAATCCCTGTCGGATGTGAAATTTGTAGCTGTCCGCGGTGTTAGCGACTACGCGGATGCTGAAAAAAATGATGGTCATAGAGGTAGGGCATTGCAAAATGCTGCTCACTTCTTAACGGGTTTTATCTATTCAGGGCTACTCCCCAGGCGCTATACTGTCACGGAGAATCCACCCAGATATATTGCGATTCAACATCTGTCACGTCACCTTCGTCCCTCACTAGCGACTTCTGCTCATAGATTCTTGGCGGATTTCCAGCCCTCTCAACTGATTGAGGTGGTCATCGATCAGACAGATTTATTCGTGGGAGGGTCGCTCGTTAATCCACCAGAGGCGTTGGCTAGACAGGAAGAGGCACTTGAGAGGTTGGAAGAAATCCAGCGAGAGTTTCCCGATTGCACACTGGGCTACTTCGGTCTGGCTCATATCCCACTGATGTTTCATTTAGGATACAAAATCAATCGTCGTGAAGTCCAACTATTTGGGAATGACTACGAAAGCGCCGCATGGTTCAAGTTGCCTGACAGGAGCCAACCACCGAGCATAAGCATAGAAGGATTGCCAGAGCAGCCACTCACGCAATCTGGCGATGTGATTGTGCTAATGAGCGTCAGCTATGACATAACTTCTGTCGAACCTGATGAAATCGTCAGCAATCCAGTTGCACGTATCCACATTCGAGCTGAGCGGCCAATTGAAGGGATTATTGATAGCCAAGAAGTGTTAGGCGCGTTTACCAATGCTTTCCGCACCGTTCGGCAAAGAGTCGCTACCCCATCAGTAGACCGGATTCATCTGTTTTTCGCGGGTCAACCGACATTAGCATTCCGCTGTGGGCAGCAGATCAGCCCAAGCATTGATCCACAATGGATCGTCTACAACTACTCTCGGCAAGACCAACCCCACTATCGGTGGGCGTTAAATCTCCAAACCAATGAAATTATCGAGCGAAAGTGAGTATCATGTACGACCTTCACAATGAGATGTGCACGTTTTATGACCGGCATGTTCGTCTTGGAGACACGGAAAAAAAGAAGCTGCGTGGATATCGTGACGCGAATATTGACAGACTAGAGACCGGGCTGAAAAAGCTCGGATACAAGGTGCCCATTTGCACAGTTGGGCAAGGCAGCTATTCCATGCATACAATGGTGCAGCATCCCGATAACGACTACGACATTGACAATGCGGTTGTCTTCGACAAAGACGATTTGCCATCAGCCCCTTTGGATGCCCGGAAACGTGTGCTGGCGGGCGTGAAAGAAGGCGGTGGTAATTTCAAGCAGCCGCCAGAAGCGCGTACCAACGCTGTCACCGTATGGTATGCGGGCGGTTATCACATCGACCTCCCAGTGTACCGCCGATTCTTTGATATGTTTGGCAATGAAATCATCGAACACGCCGGATGCGAGTGGACACGCCGCGATCCGGCGGAGATAAATGATTGGTTTAAGGAACAAGTGGCCGCACAAAGCCCATCGCCTGACAATGGAGCTTCTGTAGAAAAAGGACAGATGCGCCGTATCGTTCAACTCTTGAAGATGTTTGCCAGGTCTCGCGCTAGCTGGGCACTGCCGGGAGGGTTGCTTATCTCAGTTTTGGTTTCGGAGCGTTACCAATCAGACTGTGACCGCGACGACGTGGCCCTTTACAATACCATGACCGCAATCCGTTCCCGCCTTCAGTGGAATACTGAGATACTCAATCCAGTCGATCTATCGCTAAAACTTACGGATACCACCGAGCATGTCAATGAGGTTATCCGATTTAAGGAGAAACTGGGGAAGGCCCTCGATTGGCTTGAGCCAGTGATGAAACACGATTGTGAAGAACTTGATGCCTACAAGTCGTGGAACCAAGTGTTTCAGCATGATTACTGGTCAGAGTTGGTGAGTGGGGTGGAAATGCAGCAAGCAGCAAAATATGTGTCGTCGACGGGCACATTGTATCTGGGTAGCTCCGCTGATACTTCGATCCAATCCCCCTCTCACCGATTTTATGGCGACTGACAATGCCCCTGAAACCAGGGAGTCACATAAAATCAAAAACCATTGGGGAACAATGTTGGCTGATGCGGCAATTGTTCCCTCAGTTTAACTACCGACGGACTGGGGGTTGCCAAATCTGGACAGGAACACTTTGTCCCAAGTCTGTAGTATACACTGTACAGATCAAGTACAGGTTGCGGCATCACCCTGCTGTATATGTTTTGTCCCCGAAAATCGCTCCGAATGCCCCTCATATCTATCACACGGACAATTCGCTGTGCCTGTATCACCCTCAAGACGGCGATTGGTCGTCGGAGAAGTATATTGCCAGGACGATAGTTCCCTGGACGGTAGAATGGCTTCGATGCTATGAAATATGGCGTGTCACGGGGAAATGGTTCGGGCCAGAAGCTCCTCACTCAGCAGGGAAATAGGTAGCTCCTGTTTCCTGATCCGACATTCCGCAGAGCGTTTTTCAAAATTGGGGAATATGTTGTCAAGTGACGGGCGAAAGTGGGCCACGTGTGGACGCTAAATGGAAGTCGAAACTCGCCAGAGTTTTGGCGGGGTTCATCTCGGCCCGTCGCAGACGCAGGGCTAACTGCTTCTGCGCCCGACGGGCGACCTCATCTTCCAGCAGTCGGGAGAGAAATTCGACATACGACCAATGCCCGTCAATCGCCTGGCGGTGTTCCAGCCCCTCGATGACGGTCTTGTAGCTGCGGCGGATGCTGGACAGGTGGACTTTCACACCGGATGGCGAGAGCGTCACCAGCAGGTGGTGGCGATAGGTTTGCAGATCGGGCTGGTAGAGCTGCCGTCCTGTTGAGAACTGATTCACACAGGGAAGGCAAGCGACTGCCCGGTGCGTTTGCGGTCAATGATCCTGCATCTCGTATTCCAGCGCTAGTGGCCCCATCAATCCGTTCGTGCCTACCGCAGCGACAGCGATCCCAACGTAATCTGAAAATCCATCCCAATCAACAGAGTTTTCAGCTGTAACAAACATCTGATCATATACCAATGATCCCGAATGGCGTAAGGCTACAGCATAACTATTTGATGCTCCCACTGGTTCCCAAATCAGAGTCGATAGGCCGTTGTCGTGGCGTCGGAGTACGATATTGCGTGGTGGGAGTGGCCCATCGACTAAGGACAGGATGACCGCTAAAATGGATTGAACAGCGTGTTGATAATAACCAGCCTCAATATAATCAATGGTGTCCGTTGGATCGGCATTATGCTTCTCCTCATTTGCCTGCATGATACGAATTGCGGGATAGCCTCTTTCGCTGAACGAAAAGTGATCGCCATATCGAGCTTCACGGTCGATAGCATCTTCAACTATGAGACGAAGCGGGAGGCTGTATTGGAAACTCATCAACTCAGCGCTTCGCGCCATCTGACGAGATGGCGAGTTTTCAGGTCCCGCTGAGAAGATTCTCAGTTCCGAATCATTGATGGAGCTAGTAAAACTATCCACATTGCCAATGCCATCGATGTTTATCATACCCATAACGCTAATTTCACGCTCTTCTAACCAACTCGCTAACGCTATACTCCCCCGTCTGCCCTGTTCCTCGGCAGAGAAAGCGACAAACAGGATCGTTGATCGATGTTGGTGTTGGGACAGCACACGCGCCAGTTCTATCACAGCACCTACACCGGAAGCATTATCCACCGCGCCGGGTGCATAAGATGTGGCATCTTCCAGCGCGCCGCCCACACTATCATAATGCGCGCCGATAATCAGCCAGCCAGCATTAGGGTCGGTGCCAGGAAGAATCGCAACGACATTATATTGTGTCGTCATTATGCCATTGATCGTTAATGGGAAATCCATCAATAATGGGGCTAGGCGACCCTGTGAACTTTGCTGAATACCTTTGAGCTGGTTCTCGATATACCGATATGCCGCGCCAATCCCCGTGTATCTGACGTTTGCGATGAGTTGACATGGCGTGTTTGAAATCCCTGCAGCGTGTCAATGTGTATCATTAGACGATCAGTTTCGACCTGATTGAACAAATTCAACAATTCGATTTCAAAAGAAGGCACACTTATAGGCACTGGAGTGGTTTGTAGCTGTGGGCTAAGCGTGGAATAACCGAGTGTTGGCTGTGGCACCGCTGTCGCACGCGGAACAAGTGTCGGCGGTTTACTTGAATCTGATAGACTACAAGCGGAAATCAGCAAAACAATGCACAGGGTTGACAGTAAGGATAGAAGATTCTCTGATCTCATATGAATTGCCTGTCAAAATGACCATAAGACAGGCATGTCACCTCAATGAGTGACATGCCCAAATGCGATATAAAGAGTCCTACGAACGAAGCATCCGCAGACCGCTGCCAATGACCACAAATTCGCTGATTTCGTGCGCCAGCACCGCAACCGGCAGTGTGAAAATGCCGAGAATCGCCCCGATCACGAGCGAGCCAATCACCAACGCTGACAGGGCGAGATTCTGGTTGACCACCGACTGATTGCGACCAGCCAACTTCAGGGCATACACCAGTTTCTCCAGGTCATCGGCCATCAGCGCGACATCCGCCGTCTCAAGCGCGACATCGGTCCCGGCTGCGCCCATAGCGACACCAACAGTTGCTTCTGCCAGCGCCGGAGCGTCGTTCACGCCGTCACCAACCATCGCCACATGACCGTACTGCTGCGCCAGTTCGCGCACTCGGGTCACTTTGTCTTCCGGTTTCAGATTGGCATAGAAATCGTCAATGCCCACTTCGCGCGCGATGGCCTGCGCGGTACGCTCATTGTCACCCGTGAGCATCACCACGCGCTTGATGCCCGCCTCATGCAAATCCGCAATCGCTTTACGCGCATTGGGGCGAATGTTGTCCCGGATCGCCACCAACCCCCAGGCCGTTTTCTCGTCGCCGATGACGACAACGGTTTTTCCCTCGTCTTGCAGACGATTGATGTCATCCCAGTTTTCGTGCAGCGCCACGCCCAATTTGGAGTGGTACAGATCGGGACTGCCGACATAAACCGTCGTGCCATTCAACTGAGCCGACGCACCTGCGCCTGTTAAGGACTTGAAATTCACTATTTCGGCGGGTTTCACCCCTTGCGCTTCGGTATAGCGCACAATGGCGCGCGCGAGCGGATGCTGGCTGAGGCGTTCGATACCCGCAGCGATCTCCAACACGTTTTGGTTCGAGACAGCCGCGCTGTCATCTGCATGATTCAAAACCACCACGTCCGTCACTTCGGGTTCGCCCCGCGTCAGCGTCCCGGTTTTGTCCAGCGCGACGACTCTCACTTTTGCCAGGTCTTCGACGTAGACCCCGCCCTTAACCAACACCCCATTCCGCGCGCCTGTCCCCAGCGTGGCGACCACCGTAATAGGAATGGAGATGACCAGGGCGCAGGGCGCAGCCGCGACGATGAACACGACCGCGCGGGTCAGCCACACTTCCCCGGCTCCATTGAACAACAGTGGCGGCACGACGGCCAGCAGAATGCCGATGAGCAGGACAATCGGGCTGTAACGCTTGCCGAAGCGCTCGATAAAGCGCTGGCTCTTACCTTTCTTCTCCTGCGCTTCCTCGACCATATGGATGATGCGGGCAATGGTGTTGTCAGCAAAGGTTTTGGTCGCCTGTACTTCCAGCGCGCCTTCCTCGTTGATCGTCCCAGCAAAGACCATAGCCCCCGGATGCTTCTCCACCGGCACGCTTTCGCCGGTCACGGGAGCCTGGTTGACGTTGGAGGTGCCGACCTGCACAACGCCGTCAGTGGCGATGGACTGTCCCGGTTTGACGATGAACACATCGCCGACAGCGAGTTCTTCCACCGGGATTTCAAACTCGCGTCCCTCGCGTCGGACCAACGCTAGCTTTGGTGCTAAGTCCATCAGCGCCCGAATTGCCGAGCGGGTTTTCTCCTCCGTGTAACCTTCAGCCGCTTCAGACAGAGAGTACAGAAACACCAGCGTCGCGCCTTCGGCAGCCTCCCCCATGAGCGTGGCGACAATGGCGGCGACGCTCATCAGCAGTTCGATCCCAACCTCGCGCTCCAGGATGAGTTCTTCCAGAGCCTCGCGCCCGAAGAAATAACCACCAATCAGTATCGCCGCGAGATAGATTCCAAATGTAACGGGTTCCGCCACGCCAGCCTGTCCCAGCAGCCATCCCACCGCCAGCAGGATGCCAGACACCACAGACGTGACCACTTTGGGATTACGCCAGGGCTTTGGCTGCTCCGGCATCGCGCGTCCCGTTTGTGGAGGGAAGCCGAGCGACTCCAGTTTTTCTTTCAAGGCTTCGGGCTGGGTCAGCGCCGGATCGTAGGTCAGCGCAACCTTAGCGGCTTTGGGGTAGACCTTCAACGCGACCAGGCCGCTGGTATTGTCAAGACCCCGCTCAATGGCGGCGGCATCGTGTTCGCAGTCCAAATTGCTCACGTACACATCAAGTTGTGCGCTTTTCATAGTGTATCACTTTCCTTTCGCAGTATCCTGCTGTTGTTGAATTTCTAAACTCGCCTCGTTAGGCTTCGAAATAAGCATCAATTAATGCAAACAACGCAAAACCAGCCATCAGTGCCAGTGCTCCTCCTGCGTCTTCTTCAGTTTCTTGATTGGAGCGGTACTTGCGTGCCTGTACTATAATTTCATCAATAGCAACCCGCAGCAGGATGCCGGCTGTGAATGCCAAGACTGCTAATTTAACCATTGCGGGCTGACTGCGGACTGCCCAATAGCCGATGGTTGCGCCCAGCAGCACCGGAAGCACGAAGGATGCCGAGAGGAGAATACGTTTTGGGCGTGACATCCCCTGCTGCTTAAACGTTGCAATCGTCGCAAACCCCTCGGGAATATCGGAAGGCGTTTGCGCCAGTGCCAGCAGCAAACCGAGTTCGCGCGCAATCGTTAACCCCGTGCCGATGATCAACCCATCGGTAAACAGATCAATCGCCGCGCCCAAAAAGATCATGACCGGCGCAGTATCGCTATCTTCACCAGTCAATCGACGATGGAAATGTTCGATGCCTCGGTCTACGAGAATTGAGAATGCGGCTCCGATTGCAAAGAGGAGAATCATCAACCAGGGGAGTTCAGCCTCTAATGCCTGCGGCATTAACTCCATTCCAATGACTGCCAGAACTATTCCCGCCGCTGCGTACAGCGCCAGGCTCAGTGTCCGGGTTGAGTAGCGAAATACTTCGACCAGCAGCCCGCCCACAAAATTACCCAAGGCAGGCAGCATGGACAGACCTAACACCGTGAGATAATCATTCATTGATTTTTGCCTCGTTCAGCGGGATGACCTCACGATACTTGCCACCGGGGGATTGCTCTGGCGGTTCTTCAGCGCGCTCGACCGTAATATTGGCGAGCTTGTGCCTGGCAAGCAGGTGTGTGATCTCGGTATGCACCGCCTGCCATACACGATCCGGGTCAGCACTGTCCGTGAGACGCAGACGCACGCGCAGGCTCGTCGGCGCAGTCTGCACCATCTGGAACTGCTCGATGCCTGGAATTTGATAGATTGAGGTGCCGAACAGGAGTGGCGGCATCGTGATCCGTTCCCCATGCTCGGTCGGCAAGGTGAGCATGTCGGCGGCACGACCCTGGACACGAATCGCGGGCAGCGGATTGCCACACGGGCAGGGGTCAGGTCGTTGCAGGATGCTGTCGCCCAGGTCGTAGCGGAGGATCGGTTGCACCCGGTTAGCGAGGTTGCTGATGAGGATTGTGTGTGACTGGATACCCGGTGGGACAGGTCGGTAGTCAGCATCAACGGGTTCCAACACGACCCAATCGCTGTTGACGTGCTGCCACCCATACTCGCAACCGTAGCTGATGAACTGACACTCGGAGGCAGCATAGCTGTTGCCGACCTTGGCGTTGAACACCCTGGCGATACGGTTGTACTCGTCTACCGCGAGACCCTCGGCTACAGGTATGATCAGCACCGGGTTGATGTGGAGGCGGCCTGTTTCCTGCTCGCCGGCAAGGAGCTTCGTCACGGTCGCGTAACTCGTAAGAATGACCGGCTGGAATTTGTTGAGTGCAGCCACAAGTTCTGACAGGGGCGCGTGTACCGAGAGAGCCTGAAACGCCTTGCCGAGTCGTGGCTCAAAGCGTGCGATACCGACCCCGGTGGCGAGTGGGGTGCCGGTTGCGAGTATCGCTCCGATGCGCCCGCCGTGGGCGATAATCCTGATGAGGTCGCGGACATTGAGCCAGGCACCCATCAAGCGTAAGAACAGGGCCCCAATCACGGCGAGGCTCCGCTGGTCGGTCAGAAAGATACCATGAGTCCCGGTGGTGCCCGAGGTGGTCGCCACGAGGTACTTGCCCAGGAGTTGCTGCCCAAATAGGTCAGGGTTTTCAACGAACGGGCGAACCTTGTCGATGGTCACCTCGCGGTCGGTGATCCAGTCGTCGAAGCGCGCCATCAGCGTTTTCTTGTCAGTGACCGGCAGCAGTGTGGGATCCTCTACTTGCTCCGGCAGGTCATGGTAGAGTTCTCGGTAGTAGGGTGAGTTGGCGCGCGCGAAGGCGACCATCTCGGCGAGACGGGTGCGCTGTCGCCGCGCGATGGCGGCTGGACCTTGCTTTCTGGCTCTACGGGTATCAAGCAGCAGCCATAGGAAACTCTCGTTCATACGCCTTCCTCTCGACTTGTTTTCATTTCAGGATCTCCGTTCCAGCGTCGCCTCGATCATTTGCCGCACCTGGTCACGCTGCCCGAAATCCACCAGCCACACCAGCGCCGCAACCGCCGGAAAGAACAGCAGTAAACACAGCCACGCAGCATTCCATGACAACACAGGTCGATTAAACCCATAGGTGAACGCCAGGATACACGCGCCCAGCAGACCCGCTATGAGATAGCCGATCAGGTGAACGCCTGCCTGCCCCTCAACGTGCGTGGTCGTGTCTTCGGAAGTCGCACGCAGATAGCCAACCACCTCTACGCCCGTGCCCCGCGCACGCACGCGAAACTCACACATCTGGTCGCCGTATACCTTGTAGATGGGATAGATCTGCACACGGTAGGCTTCAAAGAAGGTGGACAACTCCTCGATCCCTCTTATCCGCGAAATACACGCCTCGAAGGATAGAGCAGTTACAAACTCGATTGGGGCATTAAATTGCAGTCTCTCCATCAGAGACTTTTCGCCCCATTCCGACTTCGCTTTGGATTTGTCCTGCAACCTGTCCATCAGGATGACTTCCTTTCCTCGTGGAGCGCGTTTCTTATCGCGCGCATGGGTTGTGCGGTCTGCAACGGCGGCAATCCTCATGGCAACGCTGGTTTATCGAAATTCGCGGTCAAGAAGAACCAGGGTCCATGCACCGCCTGCAATTGAAATCCCACCATTGCTGCCAGCCGTTGTACCGTAGACAGCGACTGATAGTGTGGATCGGGAAAGATTTCCGTGATGGAGAGCCTGCCGCCAGTTTTGAGTGCCGTGTAACACTGCCGAAGCGCGGCCTCGCGGTCTGGAATTTCGCCCAGCACGGTACACATCCAGATCACGTCAAAATGCTCTGGCGGAAAGTGGGGTTGAGTCGCATCCCCCTCTACGGCAGTCAGGTTGGCGACACCTGCCTGCGCTGCTCGCGCTTTGAGCCGCTTGACCATGCCCGGCTGGATGTCCAACCCAACCACTTCCCCGCCGGGCGACACACGCTTGGCGGCGGGGATGAGCAGCCGCCCCGGACCCGGCCCCACTTCGAGCACCCGCTGTCCTGGTTGTAAGCCGATTCGATCCAGCGTAGCTTTTGTTCCCATGAGGCGATCCATGACGGCGCTTTCCAAACTACTCGCCAGCCACGTCGGACAGGGGAGTGAACGGCGGCGGCTGGCCCAGCGCCACCACAGGTTGACACTGACCACTGTCAGCAGCAGGAGTCCAATCGTTTTCAGCAGTATGGTCATCTTCCTTTCAATCGGGCAACCCAGACTGTGCGGTACTTCTGGCTGTGCAGGTCGCGCTGCGGTGGTTCGCTGGCGCGTTGAACGTGGACACTTCGGATGCCGTTCTCCGTGAAGAACCATTGAACGCGCTGATGGACGTGCTGCCAAACGGCATCTGGATCTGCATCTGACCGCGTCTCCAGCCGGATCATCAGTTCGTTGTCCTGGGTCTGGTAGGCTTGGAAACGCTGCACGCCCGGTGTCTTTTCGATGACAGTACCAAGTGCTAGGGGGAGAATCGCAATCGAGTGCCCGCTCGCGTTGGGGAAGCGGAGGGTGTCATTGTGGCGACCTTCCACCTGGATTGCCGGAAAAGGGCTGCCACACGCGCAGGGGTCGGGATGGGTGGTGATGCTGTCGCCGAGGTCGTAGCGGATGATGGGCTGGACGCGGTTTGCCAGGTTGGTCAGGAGCACGGTATCACTCGGCTGGCCGGGCGGCGTGGGCGTTCCATCGGCTTGAATGGGTTCCAGAATGAGCCAGTCCGAGTTTACATGGAGCCATCCTTGGCCGCAGTCGAAGGCAATGCCATGAAGGAACTCACTGGCAGCATACTGGTTGAAAACGCGCGTGTTGAAGGTATGCTCGATTTTGCTTCTGGCGCGCGGTGTGAGCACTTCAGCGCCAACGACGATGAGGGTCGGGCGAATGCGGAGGCGGCCTTGATTGGCTTCTTCGGCCAGCACTTCAATGGCGGTTGGATAACCGGCGAGGATCGCCGGGTTGAAGGCATTGAGGTCTTCGACGAGGTGCGGGAGCGGTGTCATGATGCTAAAGGTCCGCACACCTCGCGCCAGACGAGGGAAACGATGCTGAACCATGCTGACCATGCTCACTCCGGCGAAATGCCCGCCGGTGGCGACGACAGCAGCAATACGCAGGTGCTTCCCCAGCGCACGGAGTACACCGCCCGGCGTGAGCGCATGGGCGCGCACGAGCAGCAGCATGGTGTAAACGCTCATCGCCACAGGATCGTGCAGGAAGATGCCCCGCTTGCCCGTCGTCCCGCTGGTTGTCCACACGGCGTACTGATCGGCAAAAGGCATTCCCACGCGCTCGACATCGGCGATGAACGCCTCGACATCGCTCAATTTCACGCGATCATCCGTCACCCACTCATCAAACCGCGCTATCAGAGCGGGCTTAGTGACAGGCGGAATTTCCTCAAGGTGAGGGTACTCCGGCAGTCCGGCGTAATGGTCGCGGTAGTACGCACTGTGAGCGCGCGCGTAGTTAACGAGATCGCGCAGGCGAGCCTCTTGACGTGCCTGGATACCCTTGTGCCCTTCGTGCGGGCCACGAATCGTATCTCGTGCGATGCGGAGCCACGCACGAATGGGACTTCGGCGATACGCACTCAGCGAAGGCAAAAGGAACTTGTTGTCGATATGTACGTCATTTGCTGCGGTCATCAGTCAGAATCCTTGCAAGGCGGATGTCAGGTTCGCCACCTCACGTCACACCTTGCGTCGAAAGAGAAGTGTGGTACACAACGGCTCCAACCCCTAAACCCAATGCGACGACGGCAGTGGCGGTTTGGATGGCTCTCACGCTCACCATCTTGGGCGGTGGCTCACCGCGCGCTTCCGCCGCTTTACGTCTCTCAATGTGTTTGGCATGAGTGCGAGCGCCCAATGCAATCGTCATGGGGACCGCCGTACAGAACAGGCACATGGTTCAATCTCCTCCGAAATCAATACGCTGAGGCTATCGGTTGTTTCCCCTGCGGCCCATGCGAAGCAGCCGCGAGGAGTTCATCAGGATGCCAATGTCCGGCAACGACTGCGCGGCTGCCGCCAGCACGGGCGGGATGATTCCGAGCGATGCCAGTGTCAGTCCCAACAGGTTGTAAACCGCTGTGAACCCGATGTTGGTCTTGACCACACGCATGGTCCGCCTGGCAATGCGGAACACTTCCGGCACCAACGTCCAATCGTCCCGCATCAGCGCAACGTGCGCGGCTTCAATCGCCACATCTGTCCCTGCTGCACCCATTGCAATACCCACATCCGCCTGCGCCAGCGCGGGGGCATCGTTGACCCCATCCCCCACCATAACGACCGTGCGCCCCTGCGCCTGATATGCTTTGACGACAGCGATTTTGTCTTCGGGAAGCAGGTTCGCCTGATAGCTCACGCCGAGACTCTTCGCTAAACTGGCGGCCACTCGCTCGTTATCCCCGGTCAAAATCTGAATCTCCTGGATACCCAACACCCGTACCGCTTCCACTGCCGCCGGGATTTCGGGGCGCAGCGTATCAGCGGCAGCCATGATCCCGATCAGTTCGTCATCGCGGGCAACCCATAACGTGGTCTTGCCCTGCGCTTCCAGATCAGCGGCCATCTGGGGTGATGCGCCATTCGTGAACATCCGGCGGCTGCCGACCATTACGGCGCTCCCGTTGACTTTTGCACGCACGCCTTGACCCGGAATCGACACGAATTCGTGTGGTTCTTCGAGCGCAACGCCGCGCCTGTATGCCGCTTGACGCACCGCTTCCGCTAAGGGATGCTCGGAGTAGCGCTCTGCCGACGCTGCCAGCCGCAAAACTTCGTCTTGCGGGAGGCCATTCAGCGCGATGACATCCGTGATCTGCGGCTGTCCCAATGTCAATGTCCCCGTCTTGTCGATCAGCAGCACATCGGCGTGCGCCAGCATCTCGATGTACTTGCCGCCTTTGATGAGCAAGCCCGATTTTGCCCCCACGCCGATAGATGCCAGCATCGCAATCGGGGTGGCTAACGCAAACGAGCAGGAACAGGCAATCACCAGCACCGCGGCAGTAGCCAATGGGTCTTGCCGAATGAGGAACGTCATGAAGGCGACAAGAGCAACCACCGGCAGGTAATAAGCGGAGAACTTGTCGGCGATGCGCTGCACATCGGCGCGGTGGGTTTCGGCTTCTTCGACCAGCCGGATGACGCGCCCGAAGGTGGTATCCGCTCCTACTCGTATCGTCTGAATACGCAAACTGCCGAGCCGGGCATACGTCGCCGCAAATACTTTCGCACCTGCGCCTGCCTCCACTGGCATTGACTCGCCGGTAATGGTGGACTGATCAATGGTTGCCTGACCACTCAACACTTCCCCATCAACTGGGATTTTCTCACCCGGACGCACGACGACGGTTTCACCGACCTGCACCTGTTCAACGGGGATTTCCATTTCTTGTCCGGCGCGTTCCACACGCGCGGTCTGAGGGGTCATCTCGGTGAGATTCTTGAGCGCGCGGCGGCTGCGTTCGGTGGTAAAGCGTTCAGCGAAATCGCCAGTCCGCATGAAAAACACGACAATCGCTGCTGTGACCCATTCCCCCACGATCAGGGCGGCAATCACTCCCACCGTCATGAGCGTGTGCGATGTGACTCGACGCTTGAGCGCCGCTTCTACCACCCCGCGAAATGTGGGCAGCCCTGAAATCAGGACCAGCGCATACCCGACGTACCAGGGAATGCTATCGGTGAGCGTTTCAAACAGACCGAGCCATTCCCCGGCAACCACGATGAGCAGCACCACGCCAAACACGATTCCAAACAAACTCAGAACCGAACGGGTAAAGTCTTTGCCGAGCGTTCCAATGGCCTGTGGCTGCTCAACTTCAGGAACCATGTAACCGGCCTCGGCGACTGCTCGGCGAATGGCATCCATACTGACGGGTGCGATTCCAGTCTGGATCACAGCCTTTTCTGAAGTAAGATACACCTCGACTGCCTGGACACCGGGAATTTGAGCGATGGCGTGCTGAACGTGGGACGCGCATTCGGCGCAGTCCATCCCGCTAATTGGGACTTCGATGACCTGGTTACTCGCCATGCTGCGCCTCCGTTGGGCTTTCGTAGCGCGTGCATTCGTACACGCCGCGAGCGATATCCGCCAACAGGGACTCGGCTAACGCGATCAGATCCGCCACGCGGTCATCGCTCAAGCGGTAGGTCACATAGCGTCCTGACGGTTCTGCCATGACTAAGCCGCAGTCCTTTAAGCAGCCAAGATGGTTGGAGACGTTTGACTGGGTAAGTCCAGTGATTTCGATAAGCTGGCTCACAGTGAGCGGACGATCACGAAGCGCGTCCAGGATACTCAGGCGCGAGGGATCGCCGAAACCGCGAAACAGCTTCGCTTTCAGGCTGACTTCTAATTGTTCCGAAGCGATCAGCATGGTGTTATCTCCATATCATCATATCAGTGTTCAATGATATAATACTCTTGTGCTTTTGCCAAGAACCAACCGTCTCATGCTCGTGTCAGCAGGCACGAAGTCTCTGCAACCTGCGAGCAGACCACACGCGAATCCCACGCAGGCTTCATACTTGCTTCACAATCCCTCTGTACACTGCCATCAGAAACTCGGATGGAAAAACGAGCTGATAGGGTCTAGACATCCGTTTCAGCTAAAAACGGTGTGGGTTCGGCGTATAATAGGAATCGAAACAATTGCTCTGAGGATCGGGAAAGATGGCACGGACCATCTTAATCATTGAAGACGAAGCTAAGATCGTGCGTACCGTCCGGCTCTACCTGGAACAAGCCGGTTATGGCGTGGTGTGGGCTACCGACGGTACACAGGGATTGGCGGCGTTCCGTCACGAAAAACCGGCGCTGGTGATCCTGGACTTGAACCTGCCCGGCCAACTGGACGGTTTGGATGTGTGCCGCACCTTACGGCGCGATTCCAATGTACCCATCATTATGCTGACGGCCCGCACTGAAGAAGCGGATCGCCTCATTGGACTTGAATTAGGCGCAGACGACTACATTACCAAGCCGTTCTCACCCCGCGAAGTCGTCGCGCGAGTACGGGCGGTATTGCGCCGGGCGGAACAGCCAGAATCTCCCTCTCAGATCATTGAGGCCTCCGACATCCGGGCCGATTTGCAGCGCCGGGCGGTGACGGTTGCCGGTGTGCCTGTCGAGATGACCGCCAATGAATTCGATCTACTGGTGGCTTTGATGCGCCACCCAGGTCGAGTCTATACCCGCGCTCAGCTACTCGAACTCACCCAGGGAACCACCTATGAAGGTTACGAACGCACGATTGACCAGCATGTGAAAAACCTGAGACAGAAAATCGAACCCGACCCGCCTCAACCGCGCTACCTTCTCACGGTGCGGAGTGTTGGGTATAAGTTCACCGAGGACTAACCACTATGCACAGCCTATGGATCAAACTGATGGGAGCCTTTGTACTCATTATCCTGGTTGGCATCGGTATGGTTGTGCTGCTGATGAGCCAGACGACAGCCAACCAGTTTGAACTGTATATCACGCAAACTGGACAACAGCGGGCGGCCCAACTCGCCCCCGTCGCTGCCAACTACTATACGCGGTCTGGCAGCTGGAATGGCGTTGACGCCGTTTTGCGTAATCCCTGGGGCTACAGCATGTCCTCCAGCGCGATGGGAAACGGGATGATGATGGAGGATATGGGCTGGTGGTCTGGTGATGGCATGAACGAATCGGACATGATGGATGAGATGGTGCTGGTTTTCAGCGACCGAATGATCCTCGCGCAAGCCGACGGCATCGTTGTGGTGGATACTGCCGGTACGTTAACCGGAGGTCACTTACAAACCGACGATCTTGCCAACGGCGCGCCGATCACCGTCGGAGGGCAGCAAGTCGGCACGCTCATCGTTACGCCGCTGGATACACCTGCCACACCAGCGGGCGATTTTCTTGGCTCAGTCAATCGTTCAGCTCTGCTCGCTGGAATCGCAGCTGGCGGTCTCGCAGTCATCCTGGGGTCGGTACTCTTCATTCAAACCATTCGTCCTCTCCGCAGGTTGTCTGCTGCCACGCAGGGAATTGCATCCGGTGATTTGAGTCAGCGCGTCCAGGTCAAAGGACAGGACGAAATCAGTCAGGTAGCGACGACGTTCAACCACATGGCGGAAACCTTACAACGTTACGACACGGAACGCCGCAACATGATTGGCGACATCGCCCATGATTTACGCACCCCGCTTTCCGTCATCCAGAGCAATCTCGAAGCGATGCTTGACGGTGTGCTGCCCACGACCCCGGAGGAACTCGCCTCAGTACATCAGGAAACGTTACGCCTCAACCTGCTCATCGGCGATCTGCGCACGCTTTCATTGGCAGAGGCTGGACAGTTGCAACTGCAAAAACAGTCGGTTGAGCCGGGTGTGCTGGTTCAACAGGTCGGAGAACGGATGCGCTTGAGCGCTCAAGAGAAAGACATTGCCCTTGAAACCGACATTGGAGGGGATCTGCCTGAGATTCAGGCTGACCCTGAGCGGCTGATGCAGGTCATGACCAACCTGGTGGATAATGCGCTTCGTTATAGTCCGAATGGAACGCGGGTCATCGTCGGGGCGCATCCTTCCGGAGGATGTGTTGAGTTGTCTGTCAGCGACAATGGACCGGGCATTCTGCCGGAAGATGCTCCCCATCTCTTCGAGCGTTTCTGGCGGGCAGAGAAATCCCGGAATCGTGCCACCGGCGGATCGGGATTAGGGCTTGCCATCGTCAAACAACTGGTCGAAGCCCATCACGGCCAAGTGTATGTGGAAAGCCAGGCAGGGAACGGCACGCGATTCACGGTTCACCTTCCAGTCTCCTAATTGGCAGAATAGTAAGGGTCTGTCGCGCCTCGTAGCACGAATCTTCTGGTCGGACAACCCCATCAGACTGAGTACCCGGTCTCGCCGCTGCGCCTCATGGTGCAAGATCATACCGTAACTCCGGCAGGCACCTCCGAATACGCCTATCAGGGCGTGGCACTTTCCGCTCTGGGTCGTGAGAAACTTCACAAAAATCTCACAGTAGCAGCACAAACTGTACATGAAACTGCCGTATCCTATGGACCAAGGATGAAGTTAACTACAGGAGATAAGCTCATGACATCCAAACAAAGATTCACGGGACTGGCACTGGTTGTGGTACTGGTCGCCGCAATTGCATTCGGAGCATCCAGTGTATTGGCGCAGAACGACGGCAATACGCCCCCTACCCCCTATCCGCCTGGCACACCGGGATACGGTTGGAACATGCGTGGCATGATGTGGGATAGTTGGCAGGGCGATACGATGTGGACAGCGGTTGCGGACGCGCTGGGCATCGATGTGAACACGCTCCTCACTGAACTGCAATCCGGCAAGACTCTCGCTCAAATTGCCGAAGAACAGGGTTTCGATGTCCAGGTTGTTTATGATGCGGCGTTAACATCGATGACCGGTCACATGAATGCGCTGGTCGAGTCGGGCTACATCAAGCAGGCACAGGCGGATACACAGCTTACCTGGCTGCGCGACAACATAGCGCAGATGCCGATGTTCAACGGCACGGGCTTCGACCAATACCCGATGGGCGGGATGATGGGCGGCTACAGACAGGGCATCATGGGATACGGGATGCACAGCGGTTGGATGGGGCAACATCACGACGGATGGACAGGGACAAGGTACGGCGGGTGTCACTGAACCATACCGAGGAATAATCAATCCGTACCAGAGGAGCGCCGTCATACACCGGCGCTTTCTTTTAGGTTCAACGGTAGAACGAGTGCTAACTGGCTAAAAGGGCGATGAAACCGACTGAAATAACCTTGGGAATGGCGCGAAACTCATGAATGGCGACATGGCCGCTCAGAAAATGCTTACTCGCACCTCGAAGGGGCACCGGAAATTGTGCAGACCCGTCCACATGCCTTCGGAACCTCAACCGCTGCATCTGGCGCGCTTTTTGTTATACAAGGATAGCACGCCACCCCATCTTCAAAGCCGTGAGCGGCTTCGGCTACGGGTGTGTGTCTGGCTTTTGGCCCCCGTTTTCGTTCAAATGTGACAGGGCAGAGTTATCAAACCCACAGCGTTGAAGTGTGAGATAGCTTATTCTCTGAAGCGAAACTTGATTTAGGTTAGTTTACCTAACAGTCTTGCCAGCACCGCCGAGGCGTCATATACGCTCACCGGCGCACGGGTTGAGCCATCCAATACACCAATGTAATCCTGCGTTGTCTTGATATTCGTGTGACCAAGATTCTGCCGGATAACTTCGGTCGAGATGCCTGCCAGAAACAGATTCCGGGCGTAGCTGCGGCGCAGGTCGTGGGGCTTGACCGTCGTCGGCACGCCGTCGATGGCGATGGGATAGCGCTTTAGCATCCGTTGTACACTGCGCGTCGTCATCCGTTTTTGGGTGGTACGCTGACTGAGCATATCACCACGTCCATCGCTCATGGCTGTGAACACCGGGCCCTGTCTGCGTCCATCGAGCCAGAACTCGGCGATCTGACGCGCCCAGAGCATGTCGCCGAAGGGCACTATGCGCGCTTTGGACCCCTTTCCCAATTTTACTCGGAGTGCCGGAACTCTGCCGTACATCTGGTAAAGATCATCGACTGCCAGCTTGACGATCTCTCCTTCGCGCAGACCGGTTGCCAGCATGAGCGCAATGATCGCCACGTCGCGCCGCCCGAGCAGCGTCGTTACATCAGGCTGCATCATCAGAGCCGCGCCCTGCGCCGGAGTCAGCCGGAGGTGTTTGGTGTCTTCTTCATCCTGGACAGTACCCACTGCCACCCGCGAACGCTCCGGGTCAATCGCCTGCGCCAGGCGCAGTTCCAGCTCGTCGGCTTTGGCCTTGATCGTCGCAAAATCTTTGTCGGGGAACTGCCGTTCCAGATACGCCACCAGCGCCTGGCGGTGTTCGAGACTCTCTACCAGCATTTTGTAACTACGCCGGATGCTGGACAGATGCACCTTCACGCTGGACGGCGTGAGCGTTTGTAGCAGGTGGTCGCGGTAGGCCGTCAGGTCGGGCCGATACAACCCGCGTCCGGTGTCGGCCAGCCAGCGGTTGTAGCGCCGGAGTGCGGCGGCAGCAAGGCCTGTTGGATGATCTCTGGAAGCTGTGATTTCGTCATGTTTCCAATCTACCATAAACTGTCGCATTTCTACGGCGCGACAGACGATTGCGCTTCTGCGGCGGATGCAAATTCCTCATCGATCACACCCTGGAAAACCTCATAGGGCTGCGCGCCCACCACCCGGCGGCCATTAATGAAGAAGGTCGGCGTTCCACTGACACCCAGGCGCTCGGCTTCCGCATAATCGGCGATTACCTCGTCACGGGTTGCTGGGTCATTTTGACAGGCCACAAATTGCTCTCCATCCAATGCCAGTTCCTCGCTAAAACGGATGAACCCCTCCTGATTAAAGCCGCGCTGGTTCTCAAAAAGCAGATCGTGAAAGTCCCAGAAGGCGCCTTGATCGTCGGCGCACTCGGCGGCGATGGCCGCCTGGAGCGACGAGTCGCCCAGAATGGGGAAGTCCCGGTAAACGAAACGAATGCGACCGTCATAATTTTCCCGTAGGAGAGGCAGCGTTTCGCGCGCAAAGCGTCCGCAGTAGGGGCAGTTGAAGTCGCTGAATTCGATGATGACCACCGGAGCATCGGCTGGCCCATGAGCGGGATCATCGTCTGCGCTCACTTCGACACGGGCATCCGGGTCGGTTTGTGCCGCCTGTTGACTGCTGGCAATCGTCCCGGCTTGACTTTCCAGCGCCTCGCTGAGCGCATCACTCAGCCAGTTTCGGTTGGCACGCTCCACCTTGAACGCCGCATACGCGCCGATGATAATGCCCAGCACCAGGAAGACCGCCGCAATGAAAATGTAGTTAAATGTCGTTCGACGAATAACGATCACGCCATCTTGCTCAGCTTGTCGAGCTTCTTCAGAGGATTTAGCCTCGACTGCTTCACTTGCGGCACTGGTCTGCTGAATATCAGTTTCGACGGTCATCAGCTTGCTTTCCTTGAAGTTGTCATCCAGATGATGGAGGCCAATCTAACGAGGTAGGACATATAATTAACGAGCCTCTGAGATTGGTGTGTCTTCTGGAACCGATAGCGGGTTGGAAAGCGGCAGATAGTGTGGTTCGTCTAGCTCAACCTCGTGAGATAGTTCAGCGATTTCGGCTTCTAATATCCGACGCTCCTCGTGGAGCGCGGCCAGCCGGTCGGCAGGGCTGAGGCGTTTTTGTTTGTCCGATGATCGTGGCTCCGCGTGCTGGCTCATCTGCCTGTTCATCAGCCACATCATCAGACCCATGCCGATGGGACAGGCCAAGCCCATCACCAGGAGAAAGATCGCATTACCATCCATCGTGAATACCCTCCCATTGCTCAATAAGCCAGCGCCAATGGCTGCCAGGACACCAATGACCAGCACCGGTATGCAGCAAAGGGCCATCGGCAGCCAGCGCTTCGCAAGCGTGAAAAATCTCATGGAAAATCGAACCAGATCGTTCATGCCAAAATTTCCTCCACAAACTCGTCCACCTGTTGGCCGGTCATGATGCCGATGTGGATGCGGGTAATCACACCCTCTCGATCCACAAACACACTCATCGGCAGCCCCAGCAGACGGTACAACTCGTTGTACACTGCCCCGGTTTCATCCAGCAGCACCGGGAAAGGCATGTCAAACTCCTCCACGAAGGCCCGCACCTCGTCTAGCGAGTCCTGATCGGTCAGGTCGACGGCCAGCACCACAAAACCTTCTGCCTGATGCGCGTTGTAGGCGCGTACCAGTTCCGGCATCTCCTGACGGCAGGGCGCACACCACGTTGCCCAGAAGTTCATCAATACCGGACGACCTTTGTAATCGCTGAGTGACACCCTATCCCCTCCGAGGGTTGGGAGGGTAAAGTCCGGGGCGGGCTGCCCGACTGCTGCTCGTCCGCTGTCGGCAATGCTGCCAGCGCGCAGGTCGGGCAGGGGGTCAGTAGTAAATGCGGACGCATCGCTGACAATCGCAGCGTCCGTTGGCCCGGTTGAGATACTGGACGATGATTCGCCTGTATCCGAAAGCAGACCAATTAAAGAGAAAAAGATGATGACTGTGCCTAACCCCGATCCGCCCAACACCAAAAACAGAAGCGTCCAGGGAAATCGAGCGGTGTCTTCATGGGATTCGGATAGGTCGTTTTGCTTTTCCATATACTCATTCCGTAACTTCCTGTAACGATTAGCTTCCCCCCACACCTTGCTCTGCTATGGCTGCCCAGGTCTGACCATTGTTTTGCGATAGGTAGATGTCTTTGTTAAAGGTTGCGAAGGCGATTTGATCTGAGACGGGGGCGATAGTGATATAGCCGATGGCGTCATCCCCGGTCACTGCCGGTACCTGGAATGTATCGATTTGCCCGCTGGCAAGATCGTAAGAAAACAGCCCTTGATAAGCAAACAGCAGCTGTTCGCCATTTGGATCGAGAGTTACAGCCGTCACCGGGGCAGCCTCGCCGATGCGCGTGAATGAATCGCCGTAATCATTCGAGAGGAACAATCCACCCTCTGTTGCCAAGGCGACTGTGCCCGGTTCGGTCGGATGCACAGCAAGCTGAATCGGGCTGCCGGTGATCCCTTCTGCCTGGCTCTGCTGCCAGGTTTGACCATCGTCCAGCGTGTAATATAACCCGACGGACAAACGGGAATTCTGAGCAGGGTTGATGACATAGACAGCATGACTTTCATAGCCTGCGGCCATCAGGTGGAAATCGGTTTCCCCCGCAAAGGCTAAGGTCTGAATCGTTTCTCCACCATCTGTACTCCTGATTAAACCCAGCGGATTAACCAGATTCGAGCCAGGTCCCGGATGGCCGCTGCTGTAAAAGCCATCGTCGGTTCCTGAGTAGCCCATGTAGTCATGCACAGGTAAATCCGGGTCCATCCAACTGCCCTTTTCGTACACCAGCAGCCCATCGTGCGCTGGAACGAATAGCAGGCTGCCATCCGAAGAAAAGCTCAGGCCATGAATGTGTCGGAACTGTACCGCTCCCCCAGTGCCGCCGCGCTGGCCGCCGATATACAGCAGCCCGGCCAGACCGATCACGGCGATGATCGGGATGAATGTCATCGGTCTGGTGAGAAAAGCGAACCTGGACTGCTTCTGCTTATTCCGTCTGCGCTGTCTGGTCATCACTGTCATTCCCTTTGCATTGTGAAGTCGCAGAATCCTAATCGACTGCCGCGTTTAAGATGTTGATCTCGTAACCGCCACCCGGATGATCGTCTTCGCTCTCTACAATGAGGTCGATCACGATTCCGACGACAGCATCGGCGCGAACGGCAAACGGTACGCGCACCGCCTGTTCAAAGCCCGGCAAAGTGACTGCTTCACCAGTTTTCAAGTCACCTGCGCCGCTGGCGACGTGCAAACGCACCGCGTCGTACTCTCCGGCGGGGAGTTCAGCCTCAAGGATGGCTGCTGTCCTGCCGTCCAATACCTGTGTCAAATCAACCGCCGCTGTATCTGGTTCAAAATCCATCCAGCCTGCTGTCCTTGCAGCGCTGGCAGGATGCACCCCAACACGCTCGATGGTGATGTCCAGGCGGTCAAAGTCACCGATGGCTTCACGATGATCGGTGATCCGCATTTCGATACGTCCCGGAGATACTGCGCCAGAGGCACAGGAAGCCAGGAGCAGGCTGAGGATGAGCAAGAAGCTGGCTGAAATTTTCAACTGCCCGTTCACTCATCCCCTTCCATTTCCGGGAATGTCTCCAGCGTATAGAATGTGTACCCGTTGCTGAATTCGTCAATCCCCTGCGGCAGCGTGAAATCCACCCGGAAGATGAGCGTCATCTCGCGTTCTTCTCCGGCTTCAAGCGTCTGCTCGGTAAAACAGAAACACTGCACCGTTTCCAGATACCGCCGATGCTCAAGGGGCAAAATCTCGTGAACGGCTTTGCCGGTGATGGCATGGTCGGCGTTATTGCGGGCGATGTAACGTGTCCTGACCGTCTCACCCGGCATGACCTGAATTTCCGGTTCTGTTGGATAAAACGTCCAGGGCAGATCGGGATGCACATCGGCCAGCAGCCGCACGGTCACAGCGCCATCCCAGTGCAGGACAAGCCGCCAGGTGTCATCTTCATTCACGAGGTTGAAGGGAAGTTCTGCTTCAACAAAAGGAAGCTCGCCTGTGTCAGACAGCGCCTGCACTTGTTCGTTCAACACTGCTATGTCCGCATCCGGTGATGCCGCCCGTTCGATTAATGGCGCGAGGATTGGGTCGGCCAAGTCGGGGTAACGAGCACGCACCCAGACAACGGTCTGCGCCGGGTGTGATGATGAAATGGAAATTGGGCTGAACTCAACTTGGCTGGCGAAGTGTTCAAACAGCTGAGGTTTGGAGCCTGTTGGCAGAGTGTGCTCAGTGAGATACTGTTCAAGGCTTTTGAAGGCTTTGTCACCCTGGGAGATCAGCGCCCAGGCAGCGCGATAATCGTGGGCATAGTCGGCAAGGAAGTAGCTTCGGGCAACATCGACAGGTGCTTTTTGTGGCGATTGGCGGAGAGCTACAACCAACCCGGCAAGTAACCCAACGCTAACCAGGATGCTGGTTAACAGAGAAATAACGATAAATCGTTTCTGGGGGATAACTGCTGTCGCTTGCCCTACCACTTAACCTCCATGTGCTGTTTATCCAGAGTCTGGATGATCTATCTACTACACGAGTGTAGTAGATAAGGCATGGAAGGTCAAGGTGGGGTGTTCAGATCATGAGCAAGAGGCACAATGTCCAGAGGATCGCCGTGCTGGAGATGACACTTTTGAGCGAGATTCGCTCTGGTTCAGCACGCTCGCCCAGCAAGGCCGTGATCCGGGCGGTATTGGCGCTCAATCCAGCAGTGATGACACCTGATTCAGAAATAGATAATGCGCCAGGGGAAGGGTTAAGCAGCCGGTGCAGCGCGCCCGCCAGCGCTGCCTTGCTCGTTCGATGAACCGCATGGTGGTCTGCCTCCAGTTCCAGCTTAATCTCGAACAACCGGCACCACTCACGAACGAACGGCAGGAAGAACAGCGCCGCGCTGATGGCTCTGACTACCAGAATACGCAGGGGGTCAAACTGCTGCCGGTGGTAATCTTCGTGCAGCAAAACCGCCTGGAGTTGGACTGGAGACAGCAAATCCACCAGACCTGTGCTGAGGCATATCTTTGGCTCCAGAAACCCGTGACAGAACGCCAGCGGTTCTGTAGCTTGCACCAGGACGATGCTTGAGCGGTCGATTCTGTGTTGGTCGATCTGGATGTGAAGGTACTCCGGTAAATCTGTCTCGACAGAGCGCAGGAGGTCGCCTGTGCAGCGCCAGGTTCGCCAGAGTTGCCGGAGCATGGCAAACAATCCAATCAACAGCAAGATCACCACCAGGAAAAATTGTTTGAGGTATGTGCCATTCAAGCACCAGGCAACCACCCATCCGCAAAGGCTCACCACGCCGATACATGTAATGGCAATCAGCAGGACACCGGTGGATACTCTGTAGATCGGCCTATAGGGTTCTATCATCCGGTTCCTCCGGCTCGTCAGCCAGCTTTGCCAGGCGGGCGAGCTGGTTCGGGTCGAGGTTGTCGAGTTCTTTTACGAACTGCGTGATGGCGACATCGCCGAAGTCTTCCACCAGCGCGCGCACCACCGAGCGGACTGCCGCTGCTTCCGCTTCCTGGCGGGAATGCGTGGCCCGGTAGGAGAAGGCCCGCCCCCGTTTTTCCGCCACCAGCCAACCCTTTTCAACCAGGCGGTTCATAATGTGTATAGTTAGCCTTCTCTCATAACAATCGAGTATAAAATTGCTCAAAAGGAGAGAAGTGATGAAAGCGAATGAGAAGATTGCCCGCCAGCGGCTGAGTGTGCTGCAACTGGCGGAGACGCTGGGCAGTGTGAGTGAAGCCTGCCGCCAACGGGGCATGACCCGAACCCAGTTTTACGAGTACAAGAAGCGCTTCCAGACACAGGGGTTGGAGGGCCTCAAAGATTTACCACCGATCCATAAAACGCATCCTCAGACTACGCCGCCAGAGGTGGTCGAACGCATTCTGACGCTATCGCTGACCCATCCAAGCAAGGGCTGTAAATACCTCAGCGATTTGCTCAAGCTGGAAGGCCCCTATGTCAGTGGGCCGACGGTGCAGAGCATTCTGGATAAGCATGAGATGGGAACACGCTTTCAGCGCTTATTGAAGCTGGAGGAACGGCATCTGCAAGATGGGCTGGAACTGAGCCAGGAGCAGATCACGGCCATTGAGAAAGCCAATCCGGTGTTTCGGGAACGGCATGTCGAAAGCAGTCGCCCAGGGGAGTTGTTGAGCGCCGACACCTTTCTGGTGGGCCAGTTCAAGGGCATTGGCAAAGTCTATCTGCACGTGATGGTCGATACTTTTGGCAGCTATGCCTTTGGCTTTCTGCACACCTCCAAGCAACCTGAAGCGGCGGTGGCCCTGCTGCACAACGATGTCTTGCCTTTCTACCAGCAGCGTGACCTGGCGCTCAGTGCGGTGCTGACGGACAATGGACGCGAGTTTTGTGGCAAGGATACCCATCCCTATGAGTTGTACCTGGCGCTCAATGAAATTGAGCATCGCCGCACGAAGGTTCGCACCCCAAAGACCAATGGCTTTGTTGAGCGTTTTCAGCGGACTGTTTTGGAGGAGTTTTTCATCCCTGCGCTACGGACGACCTTCTACGAGACCGTCGCTGCCTTACAAAGCGACCTGGACGGCTGGCTGCTGTTCTACAACACCGAGCGCCCTCACCAGGGCTACCGTAACCTGGGCCGCCGTCCTATTGAGACCGTCGACCTGTTCCTACAACCTGTTTCCCAAGAAGGTTAACTGTACACATAATGGTCATGATGGTGGTGTAGGCAAGCTGGCGTTCTTCCTCTTGATGAAGGACGACCAGAACATCCGATACCGTCACCGGCTGCCGATCCCAGACGACATTCATGACCGCCAGTTCGAGTTCGCCGAGGAACTTTTCCAGTCCTTTTGCATTTTTGTTTCTCGCTTTACGATACACATCATCGACCATACCACGTCCCCAGTGAAACAGCAACTACGACACTATTGTAGTGGATGGTCATTCAAAACTCAAATATGGGTGGACAGCGCACAGAAAGCGTGTACCTACCGCAATATGTAAAGTTTATTCTGGCAGTGATGAGATTAAGAAAATCACTCCAACTATAAGCAAAACAGCCGGAATCATACTTGTTCGTCTGAACCAATGTGGACTTGCTTGCGCCACAAAAAAGCCACCTGACGCGAGAAAAGCGATGCCAGCAATAAATAATGCTAGAAACCGTTCTAAATCAGGTGAGTTCATCGCAATATTAGGGTCGGATGGGGGTGGTGGCGGATTGATTTCAACTTGATAATCTATAACCTTATCAAATTCGTTGGGACGCTGTACCGTCATACGGATACGCCACTCCCCGGGGACGCTCATATTAGAGCCACCAGCGGTATAGATATTGCCCACTTCTTGCTGTTCAGGACGCAATTCACTCTGTCCCAAGTTTTGTTGAAGATTGTCAAACCGCAGCCGCACAAACGTTGTATCTGTGAGCGGATTGCCTTCCGCATCAAATAAACTGACAACAAACTTGTTCTCACCAACATAACCGGGTGAAATTTCGAGATGAGCCATCAAGTTGTCCTGAACCTGCATCTCGAAAAACGATTCGTCAGCGAGACTAGAGTTTTCGGCATTTCGCGTTGCTATGACTGTGCGAGCAGGGGCAATTGCGGTCATCACTCCAACCGCTGCGAGGATACCCGTCGCCAGGGCTAATTCTGCTCCAATCAAGCCCCGCAAGCGGCCAATCCAAACCGGCTTTCCGCACCTTAAGCCTCGCTGTGTGAGTACAAGGTTGATGACTGCGACTGCCAGCAGCGGGAAGACAAGCATGACTTTTAGCAACAATGTTTGACCGTATGCAGTGGTTAGGACCCCATCAATTGAGCCGACTTGCAGCCAGGCGGAGTAAATTCCGCTAATAATCAAGCCAACCACTACAACCCTTATAAAATTTGAAAAATGACCAACCAGGCTGCTCAGGATCTGGGTCGATGACGCAAAGTGTGTACGCACAGGTCCAATCACATTAAAGAATTGAGCGAGTCCGCCTATCCATAGGGCAGTGGCGGTAAGGTGCAGCCAATCACCTGCAATAGCAGCTGTTGCTTCTTGTTGAACTGCACTGGCATGACTGTAGAGGCTGTTGGTCAGCAGAATTTGTCCACCCAATAGGAGGGCAACCCAGTACAAAGCAGGATCCTCGCGGGCAAACCACAACACGCCACCTAACATAATCCAGCATATTTGACGTGCAAACCAGACCTGCCCGTAGCGTGAGTTGTTGAGTATGTTGTTAAGCACCGGGTTTGTAATGACTGTGAATAGCGGCACATCCGCTGCCGTTGCGGCCTGGAGCAACAGCAACATGATGCTTGTAACACCTAATAATATCCAACCTGACCAAATCAGGATACGCATTCTGTGTTCAATTACGACTTGCCCATTTGGAATAGCAGGTATCCAGACAAATAGCCAGAACGCTATGCTACCGACTGCCATTGACATACTCAATAGGTTGGCCCAACGAATGATTGCACTGCCTATGGGAATAGTTTCATCTACTGTCGTTTGCGTGGTAGCAGACATCACGTCGATATTGATGCCAAACGAAAAACTCCCCTCAGTTGAGTGTCCGTCTGTTGATAATACACGCCAGACAACTGTATATGAACCATCTGACAAATTCGCTGGCTGCATGAACATTTGTGTTCGGTCTACAGTGTCCACCTGGCTGGAGGGTGTATCAACAATGCTGCCACTGCTATCTCGCAGGGTTATACGGCTAAATTCCGGTTCAAGGGGTTCTGTAAACCAAAGACGGATTTCAGAGGGCGATTTGTCAATCGATCCATTGGCGGGCGGATCAGACCGCGATAGATGAGCGTGGGCACTGGCCGAACGAATACCAATAACCAACACCACGTTCAGCAAAACCATCGTCAACACAGGTTGGCGCTTCATCACCTACTCTGGAAACTTCACCCAACAAGACGCAAACTTGGGAGAGTTGATTTGCAGTTCAGCACTCCATACATCGAATACAAGCGAGTTTTCAGTTCATCCATGCTATGGAAACTGAATGTCCTCGATGGGTTCAACACTGCTAAATTGTCCATCCGAAGCAGAAAAGCTCTCGTCGATTTCAAAGCCTTCAATCGTGCCAAACACACGGAAAGTGTAGTCCCCAGGCCGAGTAGGGATAAGATCCGCAGAATAATGTCCGGGTTCATCGGGTACTGCTCGCAGATTTAGCATCTTTGATGCAGGACCAAAGATTACCTCGACCTGGAGCGTGTCTTCCAATCCCACTACTCGGTTGCTGGTATCGTCATCGTGATCATCGGCATCGGTGCTGTTATGCCCATCCTCAGATTCCGCATCTGTTTCTGCATGGTCATCTTCGCCACCATGAAGTGATATGGTGATTTCTGGGCCATTCATCAGACCCGTGTAGGCAGGTTCCACACGCCAACCGATTTCAATTGTGTAATCCCCAACCTCGCGCCCCTCATGGGCTTTGACCCACGTGAAGGAAAGTGAGATGATAAGCGCCATAATGATGCCAGTTAGAATGGTTTTTTTCATGACTGCTTCTGCTTCCTTTCAAAGTTATTCACTACGTTCAAAAATACCCAATCAGTAGCATTGAAAGCTGATAGCGCTTCACCAAAAGGTACACGATGAACCAGCAAATCAGATTGATCGATCCCACCACTGTGATATTGGCACGTAGAGTTCACAAGGATCTCTCTTCTCGATCACCTAACCGCTGCATCAAAGCCTCAACGAACTTCTCCGAAACCGCGTGTTCCATTTGGTCAGCTTCTTCATGAGCTTCAGCCAAAGCGTAACCAAACTCATGCACCAAGTACGCTTCGATCAGATGGTACTGCCGGATGAGTTTCCGCGCTAGCTGTTCACCAATTTCGGTCAGTCTCAACCCATAATACCGCCGGTGATCTACTAACCCGGCAGAGTGTAATCGCTGTGCCATATCGGTTACGGAGGGCGGTGTGATAGACAAATATTCTGCGAGCCTGTTCGTCGAGATACGTTCTGTTTCGCTCTGAAGCGCATACACAGCTTTGAGGAAATCCTGCGCACTCTGTGTGTCAACAGATGTGCTTTGATCGTCCGACATAAAGCTACCCGTTCTTCTTGTCCGGCGGTGCCGTCACTGCAAGGGCTGTGAAGTCAATTTCGAGTTGAACCTCATCCGAAACATTCGCAACACCTGCCGCTTCGGGAATGGTCATATCAAAATCCTGGTACTGAACTGTAGCTGTTGCTGTACCCTCAAGTCTATTGCTAGAAACCGGCGTGACTTCTAGGTTGAGTTTCAGTTGCCGCGTCACTCCATGCAGACTCAGATTGCCGGTAACCTCGAAGCTAACCGTCTCGCTAGTCGTTATCGATGGCGGTAGCCCGCTTAGACTGGTTGGAGCAAATTCGGCAAATTCAAATTCAGCACGATCCGCTTGTAGGATTTGCCCCCGAAGTGCGCGATTACGAAACTCGTTATCGGTTGTAAACGTCCGCACGTTAACACGGATGCGCCCAAGTTGAGAATTGACCGGGTTGTCAAAATCAACCAGCAGATCACCGGCAACGTGCTGGGTCGCGCCAACTACCGTTTTCGGCTCTCCAAGCAGGGTTTCATTGATGCGAAATCGAACTTCAGATTCTTCGGGGAGAATCTGGAACAGCGTGCGCGTATCGTCGGGCTGAAGGGTTAACACCGGTGCAGCGACCGGGACACTTGCGCGCCCATCCCCACCAGAAAACCAGATGTATGCTGTACCCAGCATCAATAACATAATACCGATTAGTACAACTGTGACAAAACCACGTGCCACGCCGCTGTAAATGAATCCTCGATGTTGCTTCAAGGTGGTGTCGGTCATACTACCTCTTTAGAATTTCACCAGAAATGCTGTGAAGTACATGATGGCAAGCCCTGCGGTTACTCCACCCAAATTGATCCAGCTTATGACGGGTAATCCCAGGCGCGCACTTTCCCGTACAACCAGCTTACCGACTTCCCAGACCACTTGAAGAATTGCGCCTACACCTATGGCGAGGAAGATGGTTGCGAGAACAGGATTAAAGGCAAATCCGCCAACCCAGGTTCCTAGAATGGCTGGTCCGCCAGCTAACAGTAGCAAGAATGCGAAATGCCTCAAACCCGGATTCTTACGAACAATAGGGGCGGCGATACCCACACCTTCCGTGATATTGTGCAGTGTGAACCCCAGAATGAGGAATGTACCGAGAGCTGCCTCGCCAAGAGCGAAAGAAGCGCCAATCGCCAGCCCTTCACCGAGGTTGTGCAAGCCAATACCAAGCGCAATGCGATAAGCGATGCCCAGTGGCGTACTCTCCTGCCCATGTCGTAGGTTGCTTACTGCTATGAGCGTGCCGAGAGCGATGAGGGCAATGAAGACTATCAACGGCACTCCCTGCCAAAACGCTGGAAGCTCTGCTGCAAACTCCTGTGCATCCAGCCAAGTCCCAATTGCCAGAAATACCAACAGCCCAATGGTTAGTGAAAGCACAAAGTTCATGCCTTGTGTGCCCAGCCTTCGCATAAATGGAAACCACAGCATTCCCAAGAAAATCGGCACGATGCCAACGTATAAACCAACGAGGCCAAAGCGCAGAAACAGGTCGGTTGAAGGCTGCGGTGATTGAACGGCAACCGGGATTTCAGCTGCGAAAGTTGCACCTAATTCGGTTACAAGAACAACCTCATGCGCCTCTTCGGCGACCCAGGGATAATCGATGGTGTAGGTCGCGCGTCCAAATCGGGGCAGCGTTGTGGATGGTTCAGCACTGAACGACCAATAGGCCTCATCGACCAAGACCTGCGGGATTGTCACCTCTTGTGGCCCATCATTGACTACTGCAACGACAATGCGCCCTAGTTCCGGCAGTGTAATTTGTTGGATGGAAATTTGCTCTACTGGCGGACCCGAAAGCTCCGATAGTCCGCCTTCGGTTGTGACAATCAGGGTTGCGATGATGCCCAACAGAATGAGAGGAACCAGTGCCAGTGCCCAGGCGATGCCACGCAGATGTCCTCTCTGTGATGGTGTTTGTTGTGCCTGTTCGCTCATGCTTCTTCCTCCTCTTCACGCCAGGCTACCGTGCTGCCTTGTGTCGCTCGACGATCCCATTCTTCGACTAAACCAACTGCGGTCAAAGCATTTGCGAAATCCTCGTCATTGACGATGTTGAAGTTTCCCATCCAGCCCAGTTCGGTGAATTCACTTATATGCGCATGAAACATATAGGGACCCGGCCAGCGATATGAAAACTCCAGAATTCCGCGTTGTGCCTGTACCTGCATGATCGTGTCAACAATCCGGGATGTCGGTTCAAGTGTTGTGCCATGATCGTAGTAATCGAAAAACTCGGCATGTAAATGGAATGAGTTTACAGGATCAAACTCGGTAATGTTGATGAGATAAACACGGATTTTCTCATCAACTTTGGCCGGAATAGGGCGGCGCATGTACTCGAACCCCACAGTGTTGACAGCGTAGATTTCATTTTCGTTGTCGAAGTTGGTATCGAAGGCGTTCATGACCATCACAAATTCACGTGCTGGTGTTCTTCCTGCACGGGGGTCAACGATGAAGGCCCCATAAAGTCCCTTGTGTATGTGACGCTTCAGTGGTAGCGCATGACAATGATATAGATGACAACCGAATGGCTCAGCATCGAATTCATATATCGTTTCCTCACCAGGAGCGATTTCGCCATCGCCAGCGCCTCGAACCCCGTCCATCTCGAAGGGATGGATGCCATGGAAATGGATGGTATGAGGATGGCTACCAAAATTACGAAAACGGATACGAATGCGGTCTCCCTCTGTGCAGCGGATGGTTGGGCCGGGAATTCGACCGTTGTATACCCAGGCCGGGAAAAAAATCCCGGGGGCAATCTCAACTTCGATGTCTCCTGCATCAATTGTGTACTCGCGCAAGGTTTGACCACTTGGCAACTGGCTAACGTCGCCATAATCCCAATCTGTCAGGATCTGGAGTGGATCAAAGCCGTTGCGTGCGTGGTCAACTTCCCCCATCATCATCATGTTGCCAGCGTGGCCGACAGAATGATTTGTGTATAACTGATTGCTACCTTGCCCAGGTTCATTTTGTGCCGCAGTGCCACGACCGAGCATTCCAGCGCCTACTGCGCTGGCGATACCACCGAGGCTTACTCCGAGAAATTTGCGTCTGGTGAAGTAACGTTGCAACTGATTGCCCATTAGTGTATCCCAATACATCTTTTGAAGAATTATAACAAGTATTTTAGGCTATTCTAAAATTATGTCAAGTGAATCTCTACATGATGTGAGAGATGTACATCAGGATTGACACAAACGCTGAGCAGGGCTATTATATGAGCGAATATTCATGTATTCACTTGTTCCAGGGGATATGCGCGGATACAAGGACATATTTTGCGAATCATTGCACTACTATTTCCCAGATTGGCTTTGAAAAGTTGGACATAGAAGGGTTCGTTTTTTTGAGGTAATCTATGAATATACGTTCATATATTCATAGATGAGACCTTGTATCGTTTACATTTCCGACTCGTTTGTGAAAACAAGAGAGGATGAGCGACATATTGGAGTTTATAGACACAATCAATATTCATACGACTTATGGAATTTCCTGATAGACGTTGAAAGTGATAGCCTATCTCTAGCCCGGAAAACATTGAGTGTTACCTAGCAGCTAGAATAGGTTGCGGCAGGCATGAAACTCTCGGCACATATCTGGTCCGAATTTCAACACTCGTAAATCGCAATGAGCCTGGAATGGGTAATTAAAACTGTGTTTAACATGCACCTGCGAAATTACGGTATATCACATCCCAACTGGAACGCTTAGGAGATCGAGTAATGGCTGAGGAGAAAACAATTCAACTTGATCTGGCACTTGTCTTGCCAGCAATGGACAGCGCTGATGAGTGTGTAAATATCCTCACGGACCGATTGGTATCCCGCAAAGGAATTGAAAAGGCGCACATTGTACGCGAGAACGGCAGCGCACAGCTATGCTTGCATTTCGATCCAAACGTGATTTCACTAGCCGAACTCAAGCGCCTGGCGCAAGATAGTGGAGTCCAGGTTACCGACCGCTATCGCCACGAGCAACTCCCATTTACTGGGCTAAATACTGCCGATGCAGCACAAGTTCTCGAACGGTCGCTCGAGAGGATCAGCGGTGTTCTTCATGCCTCAGTTAACTACGCTGCGGGTTTGCTATTCATCGCTTATGATAATGAAGTTGTGCAGCAAGATACCATCGAGCAAGTTGTGCGACAAAGCGGTGCTCGTATCCTTGAGCGTGATCACCGCCAAACTATCGAGGAACACTCAGAGGAAGGGCACGAGGGGCATGATCATGGCAGCGCGCCTGGGTTCTTGCCTCACTGGATACAGGAACGGTGGACGCTGTTTCTGGTTGGGCTGGCCGGTGTTTTTTTCGCCATCGGATTCGTCGGTGAAACCTTCCTAGGGATGACTGAAGGCATTGCAACCCTCTTCTTCATCCTGGCTTATGTCGCAGGTGGATATGATATCGCAACTCACGCCATTCCTGGTCTGTTTCGTGGCGAGTTCGATACAGATGTGTTGATGTTGGCGGCGGCTGGCGGAGCTGCCATCCTGGGCGAATGGGCAGAGGGAGCCTTTCTGCTTTTCTTGTTCAGTCTGGGCCATGCTGGTGAACATTACGCCTTGGATCGCGCCCGACGCGCTGTCAATGCATTAGGTGAACTGATGCCGAAAACTGCACAGGTGCGGCGCGGCAACGAAATCGTCGAGGAACTGGTTGAGAATCTCCAGATCGATGATGTAGTTATCGTTCGCCCCGGAGATCGCATTCCTGTAGATGGTGAAATCAGCAATGGCACAACCACTGTCGACCAGAGTCCGATTACCGGCGAGAGTGTTCCTGTCAATAAATCGCAGGGTGACGGGGTTTTTGCCGGGACGATTAATCAGGACAATGCGATTGATGTCCGTGTGACGAAACTCGCAAGGGATAATACCCTCAGCCGTGTGATGCAGATGGTTGCCGAGGCCCAAAGCCAGCAAAGCCCGACACAGAGATTTACGCAGCGATTTACAGCTCGGTTCGTTCCGGCAGTGCTGATAGGAACTTTCCTACTCATTGTTATTCCATCGCTACTTAACCTGTCCACATTCCAGGACAACTTCTATCGAGGAATGCTCTTGCTGGTAGCAGCATCACCGTGTGCTCTGGCGATTGGCACACCTGCTGCTGTATTGTCCGGTATCGCACAGGCGGCGCGTAACGGTGTGTTGATTAAAGGCGGGGTCCATTTGGAGAACTTAGGGGACTTGCAGGTGATCGCCTTTGACAAGACAGGTACGATCACCAGTGGTGAATTTGTGGTAACGGATGTGTATGGCCTGAACGGCGCAACCAGGGAAACGGTGCTGCGCATCGCGGCCAGTGTTGAGCAGCAATCCAATCACCCACTAGCGCAAGCGATTGTATATGCGGCACAGGAGAATAATTTGGAGGTGTCGCCCTCAAGTGGATTGGAAAATGTTGCAGGTAAGGGTGTCCGCAGTAAGATCGAAGGTCAGCCTGTGCTGCTCGGTTCACTAAAATTGTTCCAGGAGGCGGATGCTCCCCGACCAGATGATGAGCTTGTACAGCTGATTGGACGGCTTGAAGCCGAGGGTCAAACGACAGTGGTCGTCAACCACAACAGCACATTTTTAGGTGCGATTGCTTTAGCCGATACACCGCGTGCTACTGCGGGAGATGTTATGCAGCAGTTGAAAGATATCGGGATTAAACGACTCGTCATGCTAACCGGGGATAACGATGATGTCGCTCATGACATTGCCAAGCAGGTAGGATTGACCGATGTGCAAGCCGAGCTACTGCCTGAAGATAAGCTTAATGTCGTCAAGGTCCTTCAAAAGGAGCATGGTTCCATCGCAATGGTCGGTGATGGCGTCAACGATGCTCCTGCCCTGGCGACAGCGACGGTTGGTATTGCGATGGGCGGTGCCGGGACAGCGGTAGCGCTGGAAACAGCCGACATCGCGTTGATGGCGGATGACCTTAGTAAGTTGCCATTTGCGGTTGGACTGAGCCGTGCCAGCAAACGGATTATCCAGCAAAACCTCGGAATTTCGCTGGGTGTGATCGGTTTGTTGATCGTGTCGTCTGTGATTGGCGTTGTTCAGTTGAGTGGAGCAGTTATTCTGCATGAAGGCAGCACAATCCTGGTTGTTCTGAATGCGCTTCGGTTGCTGGGTTACAGGCATCAACTTGAAAGATAAGTTGGGCTATATTTGGCTCTTGGTTCAGTGTCGTCAAAAGTGACTGATGCAGCTGTTTGCATCAAGCGAAGGGAAAAGCACTGAAAGTCAACACTAACACGTGGAATCGAATTCGCTATGGTATATACGCCTCCCTTCTATGACCTCATCGGAAATCTGTTTAACGATGATCGTTGTCGCTCGATTCAGCTATTGAATCTACAGTCCGGTGAACGTGTGCTTCTGCTAGGTGCGGGAACTGGAATCGATCTCAAATTCTTGCCAGATGACATAAGAGAAAGCGTGTCGCGTCGGGTAGCGAATGCGATCACCGGTTTCTTCTTCTCCGAAATCAACCGACAACTGCAACCGATCCTAGCGACAGTTCCATTGGACATTTTCCATGAAGAATCCGCTCGCTTTGAGAACCTTGGTTACCGGATAACTGTATTAAGAAAATCTGTATATGCCTCCACAGGAAAATAAATGTTCAAGAAAATGATTGGATTCATCGGGTTACCGCTCCTACTATTCCTTTTTGCGGCCTGCAGCAACACGAATGGCGAAAGCGATATTATTGTCAGTGATGCCTGGATACGACCCGGACAGGTTGGTGGCCCACCAACGGCTGCCTACATGGTGATTCAGAACACCGGAGAGGGTGCAGATAGACTGCTCAACATCTCGGCAAATTTTTCTAACATGCTTGAGATTCATGAAACACAGGTTGTCGATGATGTAGCCCGCATGGTGCCAAAGGAGAATGGCGTTGAAATCCCAGCTAACTCCATCGTCGAGGTCAGGCCGGGTGGTCTTCACATTATGATTATGCAGCTTGAAGAAGAATTGATTGCCGGCGAAGAAGTCGAGTTAATACTGATATTTGAAAATGCTGGGGAAATCACAATCTCTGCGACAGTACAAGAATAAAGGCGATGAAATGACCTAAGGCTCAGACCGTCCTGATACTCGGTGGCTATGGGAATGTCGGCAGCATGATTGTGGCCTCACTGATCGACAACTGGGATGCCCGTATGGTAAAAATGTGGTCAGCAATACCGATAGTGGCTAAGAGGCAAAGGTGAAGCTGACAGGAAATTCTGAAGTCCGTAAAGAGGCAGGAACTCGGAATCATATCCGTTATTTTTTCGGATTCAACTTTCATTGTTTGACATCATACCTACGGGAAACTAGAATACATCTGCGAAGTACTCAAAGTTGATGGGTTCTCACAAATGCTGAAGACTGCGCAAGAAAAGACTTGTAATGATATTACTGCTGAGCAACTTGCTGAAAGCGTGTTAGAGGACAATGCCGCGCAGCTTGCAGCAGACATATTTAAGACATTGGGCGACCCCACTCGTTTGAAGATTATTACCCTCTTGTTGGATCACGAGGTATGTGTTCACACCATTGCGGATACCCTGAAAGTAAGCCAGTCCGCAGTTTCTCATCAACTCCGAGTCATGAGACAGTTGCGCTTGGTGCGTTTTCGCAAAGAAGGTCGCCATGTTTACTATCGACTAGATGACGAACACATCCATAACCTCATCAAAGGCGCGCTTGATCATATTCAACATCAATAGATAGAGGCTATTTGACACTGGACGCTAAAGCTTTTGGACGCTAATATCTGAATACCTTGTCATATATTCATGAATGAGACGAGGTATCAACTTAGCTTTGACCGGATTCAGAGAAAATCTGGAAAAGATGTCTGCATTTGCCAATCGTATCAAAAATCAGCTGGTATACCTTGCCTGGATGCAGGCACTGATCGCCACAGTAGGGAGCCTGTTTTTCAGTGAGGTCATGAGTTTTGTACCATGCGAACTCTGCTGGTATCAACGTATCCTTATGTATCCCCTAGTGCTGGTATTGACTATAGGTATTTTGCTCCGCGACCAATATATACGATATTACGCGCTTCCGTTGAGTCTGCTTGGATTAGGTATCGCAGCCTATCACAACTTGCTCTATTACGGTGTCATTCCAACAGGATGGCATGTTTGCACAGGGGGGGTACCTTGCGAAACCCGCTGGATTCAATGGTTTGGTTTTGTCGGGATCCCGTTCCTCTCATTGACCGCATTTGCGATTGTGACTCTAAGTTTACTTTGGTATAGCCTGCCGAAAACTGAGTATGAGGACAATCTGCCAGAAACATCCCAATCCATAAGTTATCACTGGATAAAGCGAACAGTCTCGGTAGCGATGCTTACAGTGTATGCTGCTCTATTTCTGATCGCATTGACGAACGGTAAGCCTGATACGATCAATAAGTCGATTCCTTCCACAGCATATATCGCACCTGCATCAGCAGAGTCTCTTACGTCCGTCGGCGAGCAACTGATTACAGAAGGCCGACAGCTCTACAGCCAGAGTTGCGCTAACTGTCATGGCTCTGAAGGTCAAGGTGTTTCGGGTCTTGGGGTGGATTTATCTGATAGTCCTTTCATTGCTGCTAATACCGACAGCGTGCTGCTTGAATTTATCAAAACAGGTCGGCAAGTGTCAGATCCTGAAAACTCGACGGGTATGACAATGCCTGGAAAAGGGAGCAATATCGCTCTGGCTGACGATGAAATTCTCGCCATCATTACGTATATTCGATCAATTTCGGTAAACGAGCTTGACCTTAGTGAAAACTGAGCAAGGAGAGAAAATGTCCCAGGTTAAACAACGTCAAGGAAGTCGGCGTAGATCCAAAAGCACAAAAGCTGGGTTGAGCCGCGAAGCGCGATTGCTGCTGCTAATAGGCATTCCTATTATCCTGGTAGCTATTGTTTTGATCGCTCTATACCGCGGGACGCAACCGGTGAGTCAAGTAACCGATGAGAGCCGTCTTATCCGACCCGATAGCCCATCTCTGGGTGCAGCAGACGCGCCAGTGACGATTGTTGAATTTCTTGATCCAGAGTGTGAATCATGCCGTGCTGCTTTTCCCGCAGTCAAACAGATACTGGAGGAGTACTCAGGACGAGTGCAACTAGTCGTGCGGTATTTTCCCTTGCATACCAATTCTGTCCTAGCAGCCACTGCAACAGAGGCCGCGGGGCAACAAGGCAAGTACTGGGAAATGCAGGAACTATTGTTTACACGGCAGACAGAATGGGGCGAACAGCGCACGCCACAAACAGATCGTTTCATCAATTATGCTCAAGAGCTTGGCCTGGATATTGATCAATTTACAGCAGCACTGGATGACTCTGCCGTGTTCGAGAAAATCGAGCGGGATCGACAGGATGGGATCGCACTTGGAGTAGATGGAACACCTACTTTCTTTATCAATGGTCGTCTGGTTGAGCCATTGAGTTACGACACGATCATCAGCATGATCGAAGACGGATTGGCACAATAGCCCAAGATTCGAGTAGCTTCAATTTCTCAATTTCACACAGATGACTCTTGTTACAGATTGGGTCGTTTATTAGGAAATCAACATCCCACCCTACAATGTTTCTTCGATGAGGCTTATGAGGGATTCTCGGATAGCAATAACGAATGAAGATAATGCTGAAGATACCCAACCAGTTCAAACTGTTGTACCTGAAAATGAATTCTCTGGTTGGCGACGCGCCGTTGGATTGTTCTGTTTGGTCGGCGCGGCGATACTCACATTTGCTACTGCACTCGTGCTTGTGTTACCTGCTCCCCGCAATTCACCGGAAGTGGGAACGGAGCCAGTGACAGTTGAACCCACACCTGTTCCGGCAATTGAAAATATCGGCAGTGACAATCAAGGCGCACAAGACTCTACAGAAGTTGTGCCAACAATCAGCCCGGAACAAATACAGGCTATACTGCAAAGTCCTGTCATCCCGCGTAAGGAGGAAAACGGATTCCAGATTACCCGCAACATCTATGATCCATTTACCATAATCCCTGAACGACCGCGGAGCGAAGTCATTCGATACACAGTTGAAAGTGGCGACACGATCACGAGTATTGCTGAACGGTTCGGACTTAAACCCGAAACCATTGCCTGGTCGAATCCGCGTTCTTATGTACAGATCTTAAGGCCCGGTGCTTCTGTCAATGTTATGCCAGTAGATGGGGTATATCACACGGCGATTGGCAGCAGCACTATCGCTGAAATCGCCGCGAACTACGGGGTTGACCCCTATACGATTATTGACTCGTCCTATAACAATCTGTTTGGCGCTACCCCAGCTACCGTTCTGCCAAGCGGGACACAACTGGTTATAGAAGGCGGCACGGCTGAACAGATTTCATGGAATCCACCCGTCGTGCGTACAGGAGGAAATAGTGGAAGCGGTAGCGCCAGCGGGAATGGTCAAATCTCATTTGCCGCAGGCGACGCTGGTAGCTGCGGTTTAGTCGATAACCCAGGCGGTGGGGCAGCATGGGCTAGACCTATTAGCAGTTACACCTGGATTCGCGGTTTCGCCTCATGGCATCCAGCCGTCGATCTTGCCGCTCAAGAAGGTACACCCGTATACGCTGCAAATGGCGGACGAGTCATATTTGCTGGTTGGAGTTCATGGGGCTACGGATACTCTGTTGTACTAGCACATGGGCCATTCACGACTCTGTACGCCCATCTCAGCAGTATCAATGTCAGATGTGGACAAGACGTTGCGCCAGGTCAGCAGATTGCAGCCAGCGGCAACAGTGGAAACTCTTCCGGCCCACACCTGCATTTTGAGATTCGCTACCAGGATGCTCCTCAAGATCCTACCTACACGATAGGATTTTGATATGTCGAAGACGCTCGCTTTTCGTCAGTTTGTTTGCCGGGATATAACGAAACAACAAAGGCTTATCTTTATTTTCGCGGCAGCATACTTGATGCTAGCGCTGTTTTACAGCCTCGCCAGTCCGATTTTCGAGGTTTCCGATGAACTATGGCACTACCCGGTGGTGAAGTACTTGGCGGATAACGACATGCGCTTGCCGCCACAAGATCCGGCTGTGAACACAACATGGCGGCAGCAAGGCAGCCAGCCGCCTCTGTATTACTTAATTGCCGCCGCACTTACTCAGAATATTGATACCGCGGATATGGAGTTGGTACGACGGGTTAATCCTCATCCAGATATCGGTTTAGTACATCCGGATGGAAACGTCAACATGATTGTGCATCAAGGGAGTATAGAGACCTTTCCATGGCATGGAACTACACTTGCTGTTCATATCACTCGTTTCTTCTCGGTGCTGCTTGGGCTAGGCACTGTTCTGGTCACTTATTTTCTGGCACGGGAGGTGTTCCCTGACCGGCAGATCGTCACTTGGCTTGCCGTTGGTTTGAATGCGTTTTTGCCAATGTTCTTGTTTATTAGCGGTTCTGTAAACAATGATAACTTATCGAATTTTCTGGGAAATCTGCTCACACTGCTTGTGGTAAAACTGCTTAAGGCAAAGGTGGAGCCAAAATGGAGCGTGTATCTGTCGCTCGGTGTTGCGAGTGGCATGGGATTAATATCTAAGCTTAGTATTGGCTTTTTTATGCCCCTTCTTCTTGGCGCACTTATTGTTATCAGCCTGCGTATACGCAATTGGCGGCCAGTCATCCGGGGAGGTATGACAATTAGCGGTTTATCACTACTCATCGCCGGTTGGTGGTATTGGCGCAACTGGCAACTTTACCGTGACCCAACGGGGCTAAACACGTTTTTGACCATCGTTGGAAGACGTGCGTTTCCTGCCGGAATCGAACAGTTATGGGCGGAAAGAGAAAGTTTCCTACGAGCGTTCTGGGGGTTTTTCGGCGGGTTGAATCTTCCCTTGCCCGATGCGGTCTACCAGGTATTCAACGTAATCGGTGGTATTGGATTGCTAGGCGCAATCGGGTTCATTATTTTCACACTTGTTCATCGGAAATGGTCGTTGGAACGATGGTTCGTAGCCTTGGTTACCATTGTATGGCCGCTAGCAACATTTCTCGCGTATTTACGGTGGACAGCAGAAACCCCTGCGTCCCAGGGACGATTGCTGTTTGTAGCGCTTTCTTCAATTTGCCTTTGGATTGCGATAGGATTGACCTGGTGGCTGTCTGAACCCCTGCAATTTCTTGTTTCCACGTGTTCTATAGGTTACTTCGCTGGAGTGGCCGGTTTAGCGCCCTTTCTAGTCATCGCGCCTGCATATGCGCCGCCACCATCAGTTCCACGCGAATCATCCTTGGTTACATTTGTGGAGCCTGGAAGTGGGCGCATAGAATTACAAGCAGCGCAGCTTCTGACCCCACATGCTCAACCAGGGCAGTATATCAATATACAAACACAGTGGGCAATCAGAAATCCCGTAACGCGCGACTGGAGCCTGTTTGTTCATCTTGTATCGCCAGAGGGAATTATTGTAGGTCAGCGCGACGTGTATCCCGCGCAGGGCAAGTTAGCGTCCTCTGACTTACCGGTAGGCTATGCCTGGGAAAACCCGATTTCTGTCTGGATTCCCCAGACCGCTTATTCACCAACGCAACTTGATGTGCGTCTGGGATGGTATCACCTACCGTCAGGAGAACGCTTGGCTTTGTCTGACACTGAAGATACCTTTTCTATCGGTCAGGTATCATTAAGACCACGTAACCTTGAGGTGGCGATTCCCAATCCAATCAACGTGAACTTTGAGAATCAGATCGAGCTGGTAGGATACTCGCTTTCGACACTGAATCCGATACCTGGAGAAAGCCTTACCCTTTCGTTGTATTGGCGTGCTTTAGCCTCAATGAGGCGTGATTATACAGCCTTCGCGCACTTGATTGATCCATCAACGCAAACTATTCATGCAGCATCCGATGTGTTAATTGGAACTGAGCAAAAGCCATCTTCTACCTGGAAGCCAGGAGATGTAGTCGAAGATAAGTACACTTTGTCAGTAGACCCATTGACGCCACCGGGTCTGTATGAATTTGAAGTGGGATTGTATTTTCAGGACTCGGAAGATTCGCTATCACGCCTACGCATTATCGACTCACAAGGCGGTATGGCAAACAATTTTGTGTATTTGTCCAGACTTCGAGTTTTGTCGCTCCCGATTGAAGATTATGAAGAAATAGCACTGTCCTAACGTAAGGCTCGGAAATGCTGTGGAGGTTAGGAAACATGCAAACCAGATTGGTAAAGCGGCGTATTTTCTGGATATTTATAGGTCTAATTTTGCTCGTGTTTGTATTGAGCATAGCCGGGTTCTTTATCTTTAAGAATGTCCTGCTTCCAGGCCAACAGCAGCGTGTGATCAATATACTGCCGATTATGGAGATCTTTCTATGGCGACCGCCAGAGGGGTACACGCTTCCAACACCACTCGCTACTTCGGCAATTTCACCGGAAGACCTGTTGGAGATTACTCTAGAAGCTCCTACTTTATCAGCCACGAGTCAACCTGGTCAGCCAACGCTTGTGCCGTAAAAAATTCCATGTACCAGCCAGCTTTTGTGTCCGATTATCCTATAAGAGAGTGATAAAAATGTCCCATCAAAAAGAGCTTCCAATTAATGAAATCAAATTCTCCTACGGCGGTCAGGCTGTCATTGAAGGAGTGATGATGCGTGGCGTACATATTGCTGCCATCGCTGTGCGTGACTCGGATGGCAAGATCGTTGTTCATGAGCAGTCTTTAAGTGCAGCCCTTTATCGGGGACGCATCAGCAAAACTCCCTTCTTACGTGGGATCGTGGGCTTATGGGATGCGCTTGGACTGGGTACACGGGCACTGCTCTGGTCGGCAGATGTTGCAATTGGCGATCAAGATGACGTGAATTTCAACGGGCCGTTAGGCTGGGGAACCTTAGCTTTTTCGCTGCTGCTTGGGATCGGCCTGTTCTTCGTCCTCCCAACCACGATTGCCACCGCCGTCGAATCAGTTATGGGCCTAGAAGGGCGCACAGTATTGGTCAATGTGGTTGAAAGCGTCGTGCGGTTGGGACTGCTGGTGGGCTACATATGGCTTATCGGACGCCTGCCCGATGTGAAGCGACTTTTTGGCTATCATGGTGCTGAACACAAGACGATTAACGCTTACGAGGCGGGCGCCGAGCTAACACCCAGTGTGGTTGCAAACTATCCCATCGAGCATCCTCGCTGTGGCACTGCATTTTTGCTGACCGTTGTTTTTGTCAGCCTTGTTGTTTTCTCCCTTTTGGGGCGACCACCGTTGGCCTGGCTTATTCTATCTCGTGTTATTCTGATTCCTGTGATTGCGGGGGTCTCATACGAAATTCTGCGTTTTACAGCTCGTAATATGCACCACCCAGTGATCCGATTGCTGGTTATACCCAATCTCGCATTGCAACACCTCACCACCAGGCAACCCGATTTAGAAATGATTGAAGTTGCCATCTGCGCGTTCAAATGCGTACTACAGGCGGAAACAAGCGCAGAGACCAAAATATCGATGGAGGAACGCATCGTAACAGGGTCAGCTTGATGGATATGCCGATCATTCTTGCTCACGGAGCACTTGGGAATTTCGATGAGGTAATCTGGCTCAGTATTGGCGCGATATTCGTGGTTATGATGGGAATTAGCTGGGTTAAAAGTCATATGACGGAATTTGAAGATGAGGAGTCAGTTGAGAAGGAGAAACACGAGAGCCATCAAGAAATCGACTCAAACAATACAACAGATGATCATTTCCGCCTGGACTGAACGTCGTTTTTTTCGGCTAATAACCTCTCTTGCTCTTGTACTTATCGCAGCGGTATGGGCGAAGCCTGTCTTAGCACATGGATACATTGTACGTGCAATACCAGAAGATCGTGCTGTGCTGGAACGTTCACCCATTCGCCTGCAATACTGGTTTAGTGAGAGTCTGGAACCGGAGTTCAGCGCTCTAACGGTGAGGGACGAAGTCGGCAATATCATTGCTGAGGGCGGCGTAGATGAAGATAATCAAGCACTTCTGAAAGCGCGTTTGCCCACCAATTTGCCCGACGGCGCTTATCTCGCCGAACTGCGCACAGCTTTTGCCAGCGATGGACATGTCATCGTTGAAACGAGAGCCTTTTTCATCGGCGAGCAGGTGATCGGTGTTGAAGGAGCCGCTGCTGATGATAGAGCCGTACCTCTTGAAGTCGTATGGCGAATGGTGATCCTCACTGCGACAACACTTCTTTTGGGTACATTTGGTCTATATGCTCTGGTGCTAGTACCGGCCTGGGGTAACAAGAATTATCCAGCCGGGTTGCTGCCCCCACGTGTGATGAGCCGATTGAACCTCATCATAGCCGTTAGTCTGGGTGTTGCCTTTTCAGGAAATATTCTCGCTCTCCTTCAGCAGTCAATGACATTTTTCGGAACGGACCTTGAACGAGTTATTAACGATCAACTATGGAGCGTTGTTCGGACTGGTACGACTTTTGGCGATATGTGGAATTTCAGAATGTTCATGTTGTTGTTGATAATCGTGCTTCACGGAGCGTGCCTCCACTTTCGCACAGAACAGCCAGAGGCGGTACGCGCCTTTTGGATCGCCAATGTTTGGGCGACAGTGCTAGTTGTTGGCACATGGAGCATGTCTAGCCATGCCGCTGGATCGTCATTGTGGCCCTGGTTGGCAATAATCAGTGATTGGCTACACGGATTGGCAGTGGGCTTCTGGGCTGGTGGTCTCGCTGGACTAGTATTGGTACTGCCGGTTGCGTTACATCCTTATCAAGGTGAGGCGCGCCGAGCTGCTTTGATTAGTCCACTAAAACGCTTTTCTTTGATTGCTGTTGTTTGTGTTGTCATCGTTCTAACGACAGGCATTTATAACGCCCTGAACTGGGTATATGCGCCAACCATGCTAAAGACAACCTACAGTGCTGTGCTTTTGGCTAAGGTTGCTTTGGTAGCGGGGCTGCTCACAGTGGGTCTGGTTCATTATGCTACGTTGAGTCCTGAGCGTTTTCGGCGCTGGTGTATGTGGCTGAGATCATCCAATGTTGTCCCATTTATGTCAACACTGCGATTGGAAGCTGTTCTGGCACTGCTGGTACTTGGGGCAGTTGGTCTTCTAAGTGCGACACCAGTCCCCGAACCGGAAACAGCGAATACAGAGGTCGAGACCCCCTCTGGCTCAATCGAAATTGGGGAGTATAGGGTAGACGTTTCACTAGCACCAGGCGGACCTGGGGTAAACACCTATGATGTAGTGGTCTTGCAGAATGGAAGGTCACTTGAGAACATACCTGTATATCTACAAATGGTTAACCCGTCCATGGACCAACGAGGTGAATGGCATGAATTGGAACCTTTTGGAGATGGTCTATTCTCGTCCGCTGGCGATGAAATTAACGATATGGGTGAGTGGTGGACCTTGATCGATATTCTTGATCCCGAAGGACTAAGACGCGCTGCATTTGCATGGGACATTACAGACGAAGCCAGTGTCGATTTGTTTCGTGACCCTCAGCTTGCGAACACGTTTGCCCTGGCTGGTGTATTGACCGCACTCGCTTATGCAGTTTATCCATTTGCTAAACGCTTCTACCGTCGTCTCGACACCAGTCTTCTAGTAATAACGGTTGCCACTTTGGCAACTGTCCTAACAATTAGTGCTTTGGTCTGGATGTGGGTGAGCGTGCAGCAGTCTCAAGCCGAATATGAACAAGTGATCAATCCGCCGCCGACAGTTATTAACCCGACTTTGCCTAATGAGGTGTCACTTGAACGTGGGCGCAGATTACTTAACGAATCTTGTACCATTTGGAAGAATCGAGAAACAGGTTCTGACAGTGACTTGACACAACTTGCAGGTCGCCGCGACGAAGAAATCTTTGCCGCGACACAAGATGGTTGGCGTGGGTTGCCCCCTTGCGAAGATAGCTTGACCACCTCTCAGCGTTGGGATCTGGTGAACTTTATTCACACTTTTGAAGATCGAGACTAGAGGAGAAAATGACCGAACAACCTATTGACAAAAGCTCACAACACAGAAAGCGCCGCCTAAACCTGCTCGTGATTAGCTCTATCACGTCAGGCATTTTTCTGATCATCGTTGCATTCATCTATGTCTTATGGTTTTCAACGGGACGACAAGAGGTACGCGGCCCCGCCATCGTCACATCTGGTGAGTATACAGGGACTGTCTATGATCCACCAACAGAAATTGATGATTTCGCACTGCCGACAACCACAGGTACTGAGATGAGTCTCAGCGATTTTCGAGAGCGCTACGTGCTGTTGTTCTTCGGCTACACGAATTGTCCCGATGTCTGCCCGACAACGCTTGCAGAGTTCCGTCAAGTCAAAGAGATGCTCGGCGAAAAAGCCGATCAAGTCACATTTATCTTTATCAGTGTTGACGGCCCCCGCGATACACCGGAAGTTATTGCAGAGTATATTGGTCGCTTCGACGCCGAATTTATTGGGATGTCAGGTATCGATGAGATACTTCGGGGTATTGATGAACAATTCGGATTGTATTACGAGCCCCTGGTAGAAAACGCAACGGACGGCTACTATCTGGTTAACCACACCAGTCGCTCGTTTCTAATCGGCCCACAAGGGCAGCTTCGCATGTCGTTTTCGTATGGCACTGACGCGGAGATTATTTCAAATGGCATCCGCCGCTTGATGCAACAGGATGGACGCTTGTAGCTCACTTTATGGCAAACATACTACCAGAAACTGGGGAAACGGATAATGCAATTCATTTGGATAATGAGCTTTATGTCGATATTGACTGCTGTTGTCATCACGGGGTGCAGAGAGCAAGTGAAGACTGCCGAAGATGCACAAATCAATATTGATCTGACTGTTGAACCCGCAGAGCTTGCCGTAGGGAACGCGACACTCTCCGTTGTATTGACGGATACCGAGGGAAACCCAATTGAAGATGCAACGATTGAGGTTCGCGGGAATATGACTCATGCAGGTATGGCTCCGGTGCTTGCTTCTGCCACTGATGGGGAAGCAGGGCTTTATCAGATCCCATTTGAGTGGACGATGAGTGGTGACTGGCTTGTGGATGTCACGGTAACATTGGTAGACGGTGAAGTTGTGCAAGAGCGCTTCGAATATACCATTGCCACGAGTACCGAGCTGTACGAGGGTGACGTAAACGATGTGACACCGGAATCAGAATCAAATGAATAAAGTTGTTGATGTAAAGGAAGTATCATGACCGCGAAATTGCAACAGCGTGAAATGGAATTGTATCGACCGAACACAGCAATCGACCTGCTGCAAATTCCAGGATTGGGACGGTTACTGCGATGGAGCTGGGGGCGATTGGTCTTGCAGATACCGCTTTTTATCGCTGCTGTATTTCTGATCATTGATGGGTTAACAGGGCCGCAGGTTGCACCCCGCAATTTGGCGACGGTTGCTCCCTGGGTTCACTATCGGGGATTGGTTGTCATCGCTCTCTTGCTGGTTGGCAATTTGTTTTGTATGGGATGTCCATTTCATATTCCTCGGACACTTGCAAAGCGTCTGAGCTTGCGCGGCAGGCGCTTTCCCAAAATCTTGCGGAATAAATGGATTGCTATCGGCAGTTTGTTCTTGCTGTTTTTTCTATATGAAAGTCTCAATTTATGGGCAAGTCCATCGTTGACGGCATGGGTCATTGTCGCTTACTTTGTTGCTTCCTTTGCTATGGAGGCTGTGTTTACTGAATCGGCGTTCTGTAAATATGTTTGCCCATTGGGAACATTCAATTTTGTTTATTCAACAGCATCACCAACACAAATCGCTACAAAGCGCGCCGATGTTTGTGCGAACTGTCAGGGAAAGGAGTGCATCAATGGAAGTTGGGCATCACAGCCAATTATACGTACAGATGAGATTCCGATCACAAATGAAACCGGTGATATTGAAACACAGGCCCGGCAAGTCGATAATGGGCCGCTCGGTGTCTTAGGCTGTGGAACGCAGCTATTTGCTCCGCAGATCAAAAGTAATCTGGATTGTGTTTTTTGTTTAGATTGTGTACGAGCCTGCCCACACGAAAATATCGGTCTGATGGTTCGTACGCCAGGCCGTGAGCTAATGCAGGTGGATGCGTGGCCTAAAAAGTGGGACATCTCTTTTTTGGTAATTATTCTCGCCTTTATGGGTGTGGTGAATGCCTTTGGCATGGTTCCGCCTGTCTATGAGTTGCAGAATGCCCTGATGAGGAATTTCAACTTGACTGAGATGTTGACCCTGCTACTCATTTTTTTGGTCGGTGGTATTCTCCTCCCGATTAGTTTGACCTTGGCTGTCGCTTGCTTAACCCAGGCGCTGACACAAACGGTCAAGAAATACCCACTCCGGCACACTGTTGCAGCCTTTGCTCCATCGTTTGTGCCTATCGGATTTGGTATCTGGTTTGCACATTACGGGTTTCATTTTCTGATCGCCCCGCTCTCAATCATTCCAGTCATACAGGAATTCGTGGGCCAGACCGCAGAATGGGCACGGTTTAGCGTTTCTGCTGATAGTGGACTTATAGGACTTATACAAGTTGTCGTATTGGTGGGTGGTTTCTTGTGGAGCATGTTGATTGCACAAAGAACGGCACTAAGACTTTACAGACGGCGTGGCGTGCAGGGGCTGTTGCCCTGGGCACTATTGTTATTTCTGCTAATGCTAACAGCACTAAACATTTTTTCGTTGCCGATGGAAATGCGCGGAAGCGTGCTTCTCAGTTGAGCGGTTACCCGAACAACCGATTGTAAATTTTTGGGTTTTCTAGCATGTTGAGTATGTAATCGGTTCACGAAGCCGAAAAACAGGCCAGAGAATTGCTGGAATCCTTGCGAATTTACTGTGCTGTCGTAGATTTAAGCCAGAAATCAAAAGTATTGTGGGCCTGTAAAGGGCCTTAACGGCGCTTGGTGGTCCGAATGCAACGCTTTCACGCTGCTGTTTCTAACGTGACTTTCGAACACTGGCTTAAGTCAAATTCACGTATGGACTTGATTGAAATAATCAATTTTCTTGAAGCTCAAGGGATACCAAGCTGGATGACAGATACTCGTATAAGTGTTGTGTTTGTAGTTGGTATCATCCTCAAACCAGAAGCGTCAATCGAGTTTCCACTGTTTACGTCTTTAGACAGCGCTGAATATTGTCACCAAATTAGCAGCATTCTTATGGATTGACCGGCAAAGGAGTCTACGTAATTAAGTACATCATAAAACCATTAGGTAGGGAGTGAAGAAGTTGCATGACTGCTCAGATACTTGTGGTAGAGGATGATTCGGAATTAGCTGACTATCTACATCGGGGGCTGACCTATGATGGCTATCATGTTCGCATAGCACAAAGCGCCGAGGCAGGTATGGAGGAAGTTCAGTGCCGCAAGCCTGATTTAATCATCCTTGATTTGATGTTGCCCTATACTGACGGGATTACGGCGTGTTCCAACCTTCGTGACAAAGATTATCGCGGACCAATCCTTATGCTAACCGCTCGAAACACAGTAGATGACCGCGTGTTAGGCCTGGATGCCGGAGCAGATGATTACCTGGTAAAGCCCTTCGATTTTGAGGAACTGTTGGCTCGTCTGCGGGCGCTTCTACGCCGTAAAGGCGCCGAGACTTCTCACTTATCTTATGACGATATAGTAGTGGATATTGGGATGCGCTTAGCCTTCCGCCGAGATCAAACCATCCACTTGAGTAAAACAGAGTACGATCTTCTAGTTTTCTTGCTGACCTATCCTGAGCAGGTGCATACTCGTGAGTTGCTGATCGAAAAGATAAGGGGGAATAACGCTGATCCGAGCTCTAATGTCCTTGACATCTATGTACACAGGCTGCGTCATAAACTGGGCGAACCCCCATTAATTCATACGATGCACGGTGTAGGTTACATTTTAAAGCGATGATGTCACTGCGTTTGCGATTGACTTTATGGTATTTGATCCTGACTGTGTTGGGTCTATCAGCACTACTGTTGGTTTCGTACTATGTACTCTCACAATCGCTCCAGCAGGAAATTGATTTTACCCTGAAAGAACGCGCTAATCATGTCATTGATGCTCTATCTATTACACCGAACCGGCCTATTCCCGGTATCTCATTAGAGGCCACGGATGAGCTAAGCGCTCCAGGGGTGTATTTACAGATCTTGAATGGTGAGGGTGCGGTTGTTGCTCATTCTTTTAACCTGGGTCGACAGCAACTCCCAATTACGATTCTGACTGCGGAAGGGGAATTTCCTAGCTCAGATTCATACGCGACGTTATACATCGAGGGACAGCCAGTGCGCCTTTACAATGAACTTTTAATCCGTGAAGGCGTCGTTATTGGGACTGTACAGGTCGGCCAATCGTTGATCGGGCTGTACGCCACCTTACATCAGTTGAGCATCATATACCTTGTCGCTGTGGCTGCTGTGCTCCTTTTTGGATTGTTTACCGGATGGTTTGTCGCCCGGTTAGGATTGAAACCTGTCGTGAGTCTTACGCGAACCGCGCAAGAAATCGCTCGTGCTGAAGACCTGGCAAACCGAGTACATGTACCCAAAACTAGAGATGAAATCGCCATTCTGGCGACTACATTCAACCAGATGCTTGACCGTCTCCAGTCTGTGTTCGAGGGACAGCAGCGGTTTCTGGCTGAAATTGCTCATGAACTTCGGACCCCGCTAAGTTCCATGCTGGGTAATGTTGATTTGATCGTCCGCTATGGAGATGATCCTCAGCGCCGTGCCGAAACTATACAGGCACTCCAACGCTCAGGACGGCATGTCGCACGGTTGATCGATGATCTATTGCTCCTGGCTCAATCAGAAGCAGGTTGGCATCTGCAACTGCGGCCTCTAGCTATTGATGACATACTGATGGAAGTCTATGAAGCTCATTTTGACCCCAGGGTACGCATACAAGCCTGTGATCTGGTGTCTGTGCGTGGTGATCCAGATCGCCTGCGTCAGGTCTTTATAAACCTGATTGATAATGCAAAAAAGTATTCGATGCCCGATAGTCCTATAGTTCTTCTCTTGAGACGTGAGAATGGACGTGCCTGGGTGCAGGTCGAAACACCCGGTTCAAGTATACCCCCTGAGTTTGTATCGAAGGTCTTCGAACCATTTTTTCGCGCGCCCAATCATGCTGGACAGCCGAGTACCGGGCTAGGATTAACTATTGTGCGATGGATTGTTCAAGAACATGGCGGCGAGATAAGTGTCGAAAGTTCCGAAGGCCGTGGCACAGTGGTCAAGTTCTGGCTGCCTGAACATGTGCCTGTCGCGTCAAAACACTCGCCCAATTAGCCCGACCCTGCTGACTCGGCTAATTTCTCATCTAACTGACAGATTCTGTAGAAGCTTGGTTAAACTTGGATGGTTACATTCTCCAGGTTAGGACTGTCAGGTTCTAGTTTGCTGATATAGTCCAAAGGTCAATTAAACGCCTGTATCGCAGCAATACTCGTGCGATTGAGGATAACACTTATGGATCGTAAAGAGCGAACGATCTTTGTCACCATCGTCATCAATGGCCTGCTCATAATCTTCAAGTTTTGGTTAGCAGGCGCCTCCGGTAGTCAGGCCCTGCAAGCCAGTGCTGTGCATTCGATGACCGATGCCGCTATAGGTGTGTTTGTCTTACTCGCCTTGTTAATCAAGCGATGGGATGCATCGAGACCAGCGGTCAGCCAGCGATTCAGCCAAATCGAAAACTGGATCGCCCTAGTGGTTTCAGCAGCAATTTTCTATGTTGCCTACGACATCGTGATTGAAGTCCTAAGCGGCGAACCACCCGAACTCAAGAATCTCGGCCCGATTACGATAGCTTCACTAATCACTGTTGTCACCGCCTATTTTATTGCCCGTTACAAACTTTATGTTGGTCGCCAGACGAACTCTCCAGCGTTACTTGCCAGCGGCGCCCATTCTCAGATGGATATTTACGCAGCTATCGTTGTCGTTGTTGGATTAGCAGGTTCGGCGCTTGGACTGCCTAATCTGGATCGTGCCGCAGCCGCAATTGTCGTTGTTTTTATTGCTTTCTCCGGTTTCGAGATTGCCAGTTCGGCAATCAGCGCACTCCGCCGACATGAGACGCTCGAAATAGATGGTGAGACCAATGGTCACCGGCACGTGCAGGCTTCGCGTCGCCTTTGGCGTGCCTTTATTCCGATTGGTGGGGGATTGCTGATCGTTGCTTACCTGGCATCCGGATTTTATGTTGTTCAGCCCGGTGAAATAGCTGTCCTCCGACGTTTTGGCACAGTCATTGAGCCGAATGTGCAGCCCGGTTTGCACTATCGCTTACCCTGGCCGGTTGATCGAACGGATATGGTGGCGGCGAATTCAATCCAACGGGCAGAACCGGCTGCAAGTCTGATGGTGACTGGCGATCAAAATCTCGTTTCCGTACGCTTTAGCTTGCACTATATAGTAACTGACGCAGCAGCATTTTTGCTGAATGTCGCGGATCCAGCCTTACTGGTCACACGAGTTGCCGAAGCGTCCATGCGTCAGGTTGTTGCGCAAGAAACGGTCGATTCGCTGCTGACAGTGGATAAAACGGAGATTGAAGAAAAGGTGACAACGTTTGCGCAGTCTACCCTGGACAACAGCAACGCTGGACTACGAGTTGTTGGTGTTCAACTCCTGGAAAGCAATCCGCCAGCTGACGTGGCCGATGCTTTTCGTGATGTCGCCAGCGCCCGCGAGGATCAAAATACGTTTATCAATGAGGCGCGGGCTTACGCCAACGAGATACTTCCCGTAGCACGCGGCGATGCAGCAACAACTGTCCAGACAGCAAACGCTTATTATGCCCAGAAAATTGCTCAGGCTACGGGGGATGCTGCCCTGTTCACCAATCAGCAGGAAGCCTATGCACAGGCCCCGGCGATCACGCGGGCGCGCATGTATCTCGTCGCTGTCGAAAGTGTACTCCCAGGTGTGCGTAAATTTATTCTCGACCCCAGTATCCAAATCGAGACTACCGACCTGTGGTTCTCGAATGGCAGCAACCTGGAGTCGCTGCCGCTGCTGCCGTAAAGGAGGCGAGGCCTAACTATGAAGATTGTCCGAAATATCATTCTTGTCCTTGTTGCGCTGGGTTTCCTGGCGGTCAATTTGATGCTTTTTCAGGTGGATGCGACTGAAGCGGCGGTCGTGACCCAATTCGGTGAACCAGTGCGTACACTCACGACGCCGGGACTTTATGTGAAGTTCCCCGATCCAATCCAAAGTGTCGTCCGTATCAACACCCAGCTTCAAGTTTACAATTTGCCACGAACCGAGTTTCTGACCGGAGATCAAAACAACATCTTACTGGAAGCGTATGCGACCTGGCAAGTGACTGACCCTCTACTGTTCCTGCAAACTGTGCGTGACCCCATTAACGCTCAGACCCGCTTGGCAGATGTTATTGCCTCGGAAATTGGCAGTGCGCTCGGCCAAGTTGAACTGCGGCAGTTGGTATCGACAGATACTTCACAGGTTCGGCTGCCTGAAACACTTACGACTATTACGGAAGCAGCTGCCGAACGGACCCTAGGTTTTGGCTTCACTGTAAGCGATGTACGCTTTCGCGAACTGACTTTTCCTCAGGCTAATCTCACCAGTGTGTTCCAGCGAATGCGTTCAGAACGTGAAGCAATCGCACGTCAGTTGCGTTCAGAGGGAACCGAGCAAGCCGCAACGATACGGGCCAACGCAGAAGCCGAAGCAGCTCAGATTCGAGCTGATGCCCAGCAGGAAGCAGCAGAAATACGAGGACGAGCTGATGCAGATGCCATCGCTATTTATGCGGCAGCATTTGGGCAAGATCCAGAATTTTACCAGTTTTTAAGAACGCTCCAAGCCTATGGGACATTCATTGATGAGAACACAACTCTTATTCTACCGTCAAATTCGGAATTGCTCAGCTATCTCAATCCGACCAGCAATAGGTCCGCGCCCCAGGTTAACGCTAATGAGCAGACGAGCATAGCACCCGCCTCCGAGGTGACTGTCACGCCAACGCCCATTCCAGCATCACAGGGAGGTTGACTTCGATGACCCAGCAACCACCTGAGCCTTCTGAACGGCCACCCGTCAACTGGAAATCCGCTCTGGGCGGCTTAATACGCGGACTCAGGCATGTGTTACGTGCGCTATTCATGGGCGATGGTGAAGCCCCGTTGGCGGATATGCGGGCCGCATTCGGAAACCTCAACCCGCGACATGTCGTGCTCGGTGTGCTACTGATGGCAATTCTTGGCTATATGCTCACAGGCCTGTATGTGGTTGCACCTGGTGAAGCTGCCGTTGTTCGACGCTTTGGTGCAGTGGTCGAACCGAATGTTGCGCCGGGACTGCACTACCGTCTGCCCTGGCCCATAGATCGAGTTGACATTGTTAATGTCAGTGAGATTCGCCGCGAAGTCGTTGGAGTCCCCATTCCAGAAGAAGGTCACGACCATCCAGAGCCTCCCTCCAAGCTCCAGGTCCTCTCCGGGGATACGAATGTTATAGATGTTGAAATCATCGTGCAATATCAAGTGAGTGACCCCGCCGCGTATCTCCTGAATGTCCAATATGCGCCCTACAGACTGGTGCGAGATGCGGTGCGGCAAGCAGCAACTTTTGTAATGAGCCAGATGCCAGTGGATGGGATTTTGACGACAGAGCGCCAAACATTGCAAAACACCATTCGTGCTGAAACACAGAATAGACTAGACCTCTACAACAGTGGGCTGACAATTGCTGGCATTAACCTTCAGAAAGCCTTCCCCCCCGATGAAGTTGCGGATGCTTTTATTGATGTCAATAGCGCCAGAGATGATAGAGGCCGCACCGTGAACGAAGCAAATGGTTACGCCAACAGTCTGCTTCCTCAGGCACGTGGCGATGCCCAGAAAATACTTGCTGATGCTCAGTCCTACCGCTCAACGACGATTGGGCAAGCCAATGGCGAAGCTGACTCTTTTGGGTCGATACTCGCCGAATATCAGGTGAACTCCGAAATTTATGGCGAGGATGTTACACGCTACCGCCTGTATCTTGAGACATTGGAGCGCATATTGCCTCGTATTCAAATCTACGTTGTCAACACAGAAAATGGCGAGCGTGTAAATTTACGCCTGCTGGGCAACAGTGCGCCATTGTCGACAGCTACAGCCAATCCGTAGCGCCAACTGAGGACAGCGGAGTCTTATATGGCTGAAGGTTGGCAACAGGTCTGGAAGGACATCATTAATTCCATACGAGGTGGGGTCGAATCGGGAACCGAATCTCCGATCAAACTTTCCGGGTCTGGCGAGAATGCTAATTTAGAAATCGAAACGCCAGCTGCTCCAGAATCTGGTACAGAAACGTCAGGTTCAGATGTGCTTTCCGCGCCACAGCAAGCCGCGTCTGCTCAGCCCTTACCCTTAGATGTAGAGAATGAAGCCAGTATCGAATCTCCGTTTGGTTCAACTGTTAGTGCGACAGCACCGAAGCATTCCTGGTATGAGTGGTTACGTGCCAATGTTGTTTTTCCAGCTGCCGCAATAATTCTGCTTATTATTGTACTTCTCTCAACCAGAGGAGGACCACTGTCACTGCCACAACCCCCTGCACCAGATGTGATTGCGACATTCAATGGGGGTCAGATCACAATTGCTGATCTTGAAAAACATTTAGCATTAATCATACCGGGTGAATTGCAGGAGGTGACGAGATCCCCCGTTGCATTGGAACTGGCGGTTCAGGATCTAGTTACTGATGAGCTGGCACGCCGTTGGGCCGCTGAACGTCAGCCAGATAGTGACGACACCTTTACTCATACGATGGAACACATCACTGAAGAAATCAATTTGGAATCTTTTGATACGCAGCTGCACGAAGATGCAACGATGGTCTCAGAAAGCGAAATTCAGGATTACTATTATCAAAACCGTGAGCAGTTCGGTGATCAATCGCTGGATGCAGTTCGAGAAAGCATTCGCCAGACATTAGTAGCGGAACGGGAACAAGATTACCTGGACAACTATATTCAGCGCCTCAAAGACAATGCCTCGGTGACACGCAATTTCGAACTGCTAGAAGTACCACCCCCCACTGAAGATGACCTGCGCATATACTACGACGAGAATATCACACAGTTTACGCTTCCATCGCAGGTAGTCATTGATCAACTCGAAATCCCAATCGGCCAGGATGAAGTCGCGTCTCGACAAAAAGCGGAAGCCGCGCTATTGAGCGTTAATTCTGGAGCAAGTTTTGAAGAAGCCCAGCAACAAGACCCCAGTCTGATTCTGTCTGCGGGACAGGTTATTCAAGAAGGGACCACCGTCAACCCTGAGTGGGACGCGATAGTGTTTGGACTTACTCCAGGCGAAATCAGTGATGTTTTTCGCGCTGGCAACTCGTTCTACATTGTCCTCATGAACGAGAGGCAGGACGAGCGCATTCAGGCTTTTGAACAGATTCGAGAGACTATCCAGGCGCGCGTTCAACAGCAGCAAGCCGATACGTGGTTTGAGGAAAACGCAGATAAGACCCTTTTCACGATTAAGGGTAGGCGCTACACCGTAGGACAATTCTATAACGAGTATCAGGAATTATCGCCTCCAGTCAGGGCTTCATTTAGTGGATCGGAGGGGATGCGCAACCTGGCAGAGCAGCTGATCGAACGTTTGCTGTTGATCGAGGATACCAACGACCAGCTTCTCGGCTCAGAAAATCAACCTTTGACTGATGAAGCTCGCTTACAGGTACTCAAACAGATGCAGCATCAGGAGGAGGTTGATGACCAGATTGAAGTTACAGAACAAGAGATACAACAATATTACGACGCAAATCAGGAATTGATGATTATGCCATCGCGCGCTCGTATCCGCTATATTCGCATAGGTCTTGGCGCGAGCGAAGATGAGGCCAAACGCGCTCAAGAGCGAGCGGATGAGGCTTATAACAGGCTGGTTCCGGGGCCACTTCAATCAGGTGAGGAATTTGCGAAAATCGCGCAGGAATATTCCGAAGACCCAGAGACCGCAACTAACGGAGGTGAGTATCCAGGATGGATTGGTGAAAGTTCTGATATCCTGGCTGAGCTAGAGATGCATCCTTTTCACGAGCGTGTCTTGACGCTTCAACCAGGCGAAATTAGCCCCGTGTTTCAGTACGGTGATAGCCTGTATATCGTGCAGGTAATCGAGCGCACTGAGCCGGAAACATTATCACTTGAACAAGCCGGTCCGTTTATCGAGGAAATCCTATTCGAACAGGAACATGATACGCTGACAGCGCAGTTGCAGCAGCAACTCCTTGACGAGTCCGACTTTGTTCTGTATCCGAGTGTGCTGGAAGAATATTTTAACCGGAGTATCACGCCGGTGCCTCAGTAACCACGGCTTCATGATTAGCAAAGGAGTTAAGACTTATGCGTTCAAGTCGATACCGTTCTCTCCATCCCCTATTAGTGCTTACTTCGCTGCTCCTCATCAGCCCGATTGCTCTAGACGTGACTGCTCAAGAAAATATCATTCATGTGGTTCAACCTGGCGAAACTCTCTACCGTATTGGACTGCGCTACAACGTTACAGTGGCAACACTGGCCCAAGCAAACAATATCCAAAATACGGAGCGCATTCTTGCTGGGCAGCAATTGGTGATTCCTGATTTAAGTAGGGCCGTAGAAACCGATCTTTTTGCCTCCGAACCAACCTATCATATTGTTCAACCGGGCGAAACACTTGCTTCTATCGCCAACCGATACGGTATAACTGTCAGTCAGATTGCTAAACTCAACAACATTTCAAATCCCAACCATATAGAAGCTGGCAAGACATTGACCGTCTTTGAACTATCTGAAACGGCCATTGAAACAAACACATCTGCCAATGAATCCAATGATATGAGTGAAACGACTTATATTATGCAGCGTGGGGAAACGCTAGCTGATGTAGCAACTCGTTTTGGTGTAACTTGGCCTGCCATTGTCCAGGCTAACAACATCACTGATCCCAATCGGGTGCAGGCTGGACAGAGAATTATCATTCCCAATGCGAGTGATATTCAAGACCTGGGTATCATCGACCCTTCAATGGCACCACGCTCAGGACCAGAGTCGGTTATCAAACAAGGTAAGAATATTATCGTTGACATAAGTGACTCCCGCATTTATGCCTATGAAGATGGTCGGCTGGTTTACAGTGCTTTGGTTTCAACAGGTCTTCCAGCAACCCCCACTGTGCAAGGGAGCTTCAGAGTTCAGCGCCGGTACGAGTCGCAGACGATGAGTGGGCCAGACTATTATCTCCCGAACGTTCAATGGATACTGTATTTCTATGCAGGTTATGCAATTCATGGGACGTATTGGCACAATAATTTTGGTCAGCCGATGAGCCATGGCTGTGTTAATCTACCCAATGAAGAGGCACTGTGGTTCTATGATTTCGCACCCATTGGTACACCTGTGCTGGTACAGGCGTAGTGAGAAAAATGACTTTTGACGGCACAATCCTTGACACTGGCTTGTATTGGGAATTACGAACACTTAAGGTTAAGGAAGCAATAGCAAGCACACAGGTGAAACCATCTAATGGAACCAAAGAAAACGGCAATGCCCTTTCTAAGAACTACACTGTATCTGTCCTATGAAACAGCAATTGAGCAGATCACCGCTGCGCTTAAGGAGCAGGGTTTAAGCATTATTTTGCATATTGATGTCAGTGAAATCTTAAGGCAGACTTTGGGTATTGATACTGACAGGTATCTTATACTGGGAGCGGGTAACGCTGTTCTGACATATTTGGCGCTTCAAACAGAACCTGACATTGGGCTGTTATTTTTTTGCAGTGTTGTCGTACAGTAAGACACTGCTCAAGGCAGAACTCACGTGGCAGTGTTGCCCCCAGACATTATGGTTCATGTAACCCAAAACTCAGCTCTACAAAGTATTGCGGATGAGAGCATGTTTCGACTTCAACAGGCAATTGACGCATTATGAGCAGCCATCAATGCAAATTATTGGTTGATGGTGTCGATATTCTCCAGTGCCTGTTTTGCTGTTTCAGGGCGAAATGATTCAGATTCACTTTGTTCTTTGCGCGATAAAGTACGTTGTACTCGTTGAAGAATATGATCCTGATGTCCAGGCACGTAAGGGCAGACAATAATCCCCGATGCTGAAAGCGATTCTGATTTTGTCCCTACTACTATTCATAATCAGGGATGGTCATGTGCTTCAAAGTAATTCCATATCGTTATTAGATGGGTTACCTTCCTGCCAGTTCACTAACAAGGTGAATATCGATGGATTGCGCGTCGGCGCGGTTCTACTAAACATGGAAACTGGACAGGGATGTGTCGAAAATCTCGATACAGCGTTTCCAATTGCTAGCATACCAAAGGTATTTATCGTCGGCGCTTTTCTAGAGAAAGTGGCGCAGAATGAAGCATCCTTCCAGGCAGTCGTAAGGTTTACAGACAATTATCTCATGGGTGATTCAAACGCCTGCTTAACAGAGAATCGGATCGGCGAAACCATAACTCTTGGCTATCTGAGTGACATCATGATTTCTTGCAGCGATAATGCCGCCACTTGGATACTTATGGATGTACTAGGATGGCAAACAGTACAGGGTTACATTAATCGGTTAGGTATTGATGGTATAGGTCCTGTCATCCCCTATAGCGAAGTGGATCGTCTGAAGTTGGCAATTTTGGATGAGCGATGGGCACACGTGCCACGTACGCTGGCTGCGCAATTCTATCGACGTAGGCGAACCGATCAATTGGTTCCAGCGTTTTTCGACGAAATCCCTCGTTATACACGCGCTGAGTTGGCGGCAGCGAATGCCAAATACTTGGCACAATATGACTACAATACAGCAACCCCGCGCGCCGTCGCTGAATATCTGCTCAAACTGCGGGATGATCTTGAACAACCGGGAACGACGCAAGCCCAGATTGCCTGGTGGCTCTTCAATACGATGCTGCTTACCCAACGCCAATACAGTGTCCAGGCTGCGCCGGGAACCTTATTTGTGGGCGCTAAGAACGGCTCAGATTATGGTATTTGGGCAGAGGTCAATGTACTGTATTCATCTCTTGAGACACGTATTCCCCAAGCTATGATCATCGTCTTCTTGCAACAAACTGATTTTGACGATTCAGATTTACAACTACCCTGGTATCGCGAAGGTATCCTAAACACATTGTTGCGGTCTCTTTCACCACAGATCTTGGCCCGGATTTATCCAGAATATGAACGACCTGACACAGGTAGTATTTCTGGTGAGCCATTTATTGTCTTTAGTAATCGAGCATTTATCGAGAATTGCTGGGACTGGTATGTCGTGTCGAATTTTGAGGCTTTGGATCGACTGGCCTCTTGTTGGCGCGCTCTACAAGAGGTTAATCAACTATCAGTGGGGGAGGAACTTGGCTTCGGGCTAATTCTCTATGACCTCAACCAGCAGGATACCCGATTGAGTTTCATCTACACTGAACCAAATGGTGAACAATTCTCCTACCAAAGCTCAGTATTAAGTCAGGAAGATGCACCAGCTTATTGGTTCCGTGAGCTTGATGCCATAGGTACTTGGCGCATAGACATCTATCAAGATTTGCATCACATCTACTCCTGGCTTGTATTTGCTGAAGCATGATGCTCTATGGTGCAAATTTCTCGCGTCCTGAACTAAGGGCGAATCCAGGATATTCGTCACCAAAAGCTCACTGCTCTTGGCGACGCAACAAGACTCAGGACTATCACAGACGCTTTTTGGGATCACTATAGTTGCTTGTGTTGCTAATTTCCGAAAAGACCCCGTGTTATGGGAAGTTGGTAGCAACAGAACAGAAACTCGGTCTAAGGAAGGTTCAAAGGATAATATCCGCAAAATACGCCGGATGATGTGCCAGGAATCAGTCGGCAACTCGTTGAATTACAGGTAGGCGAACTGTATATCGACGCGGTTGATCGTGGTATTCAGTTTGTGCTGGATGCGGAGGGCAATGTTCGGGAACTGATACGTGGCTCGCGTTTTTGTGGGCTGCTGGTGAATTTCGCCTGCTTGCAGGCGCTGTGTTATAATATCCTCGAAGCCGACCTGTATCTTTCGCTTGAAGGGCAGGCGAATCTGGGGCTTATCCCCACTTTACAGGATGTGACGATCCCCAATACCGAACAGAGAATGCTTGGGGGATCCGTCGCTATTGAACCAGAAGTGACGGGTTGGGTGGTTTTTGAAGTGCCCGAAGGTCAAGAACCGGGTGTGCTGCGGGTGGAGCCGTATCCGCTTATCGAGGCCCAGACACCTGTGACACAGTCCGCCATGGACTCAGTGTTCCCCGAAAGTTAGACGGGCGGAATAAAGCATGGACGAATTTCAAGTTAATTTACCCGATATTCTGGCGGCCCAGGAAGAATTCAAAGCCAAAATAGCTGCGATGCAGGCCAGTGACGACGCGATTAAGGGCATTATGCAGTCGCTGGGCGGCGCGCCGGACGGCGCGGGTCCGATCAGCGGTGTGCAGGGTATGCTGGATGCGCTGAAACGGCTGGAGGAAGATGTCGCCTCGCTGCCGAGCGATGTGGGTTCGGATCTGGGTGGCATCGGCGGCGCAGGGACCGTCGATGACAGCCATCATGGTCCGGGCGAGGGGCATGGGCATGGCCCTGGCAGCGGTATGGGCAATCAAGGTTCCGGCAACAGCGGCGGCAATAACGCTGGTGGGAACAGCGGGATGAATCCCAATTCGCCCGAAAACCAGACCGGAGACCCTGCGGAGACATCGACGGAAACGACGACTGAAACGGCCACTGGTGAACCGATTGGCCCCGACCTGCCGCCCGGCGGGAATGGAGGAACGGCGGGCACTGGGGCAGGCGCGGGTGCGGCTGCCGGGGGTGTTTTTGCGATGCCGTTTGCAATGGGCCAGCAGAATCAGGGTGACGACGAGGAAGAAGAGGAAGAAGAGGAAGCGCCCGAATATGTATCTGCTGTCAACGCGCCGCTGAAGAAAGAACTGGACGAAAAGGCGGCCTTGCTCAGCAGCGCGCAGGAAAATCTGCAAACCGTACAAAATGCGCTCGACGAAAAGCAGGACCGTTTAAGTCGGTTGGAAGCGGCCTTCGCAGCCAATCATGATCCTAAACTGGCAGACCGTATTAATCAACTGCGCGCTGAAGTCTCCGAACTCAACGCCAGTCTCAACAACGATATGGCCCTGGTCGATACTTTGAAGGTCGAGGTCGATGCGCTTGCCAAACGCTGGAGCTATATTGATCTGCCGCCGGACGCAAACCTCGAAAAGATTCGGGCGCTGGAAGGTGGGGAAACCTCGCAGTGGATCAAGGACGCCACACGCAATGAAGATAATTCGGTCAACTGCGTGAATTACGTCGTCAACCGGGTGCCGATTCCGGGGGAACTGCCGCTGAACGCGCACCTGTGGGATGAACAGGCGACCAAATTCGCTGATGAACTGGGCATCAAGATCGGCGATGTGCCGCTGGAGGGCGCGATCATCGTCATGGAGCGCGAGCATTCCTACGCCAATGATGTCTACGGCCATGTGATGTATGTCGAAAAAGTGGAAAACGGCATTGTCTGGGTGACGGATAATACCTACCCGGATAGGATGGTGCGCCTTGACCACCTGACCGACGAACTCAGCGGCCCGTATATCAAGTACCTGTACTTACCCTGGCAGGTTGTGGCGTAGAAACGCCAACTCCGGGCCGACACATGGGTTCGGCCCCTACAAAACTGTCTTAAAGGGGTAAAGGTGGCGAAGCTACGGCGAAGTGCAGCTTTGATAAGGCTACGGATGCCCATCTGGCTCGTGGACCTCCCCCTTTTTCGTTCGAGTGTGACAGGGTAAAGTTATCAAACCCACAGTGTTGAAGCGTGAGATAGCTTATTCACTGAAGCGAAACTTGATTTAGGTTAGTTTACCTAACAGTCTTGCCAGCACCGCCGAGGCGTCATATACGCTCACCGGAGCACGGGTCGCGCCGTCCAGCACACCGATGTAAGCCTGCGTCGTCTTGACATCGGCATGACCGAGGTTCTGCCGGATGACCTCGGTGGGGATGCCGGCCAGAAACAGGTTGCGGGCATAACTCCGGCGCAGATCATGCGGAGTCACTGTTTTCGGCGCACCGACAATCGAGATGGGATAGCGTTTTAACATCCGCTGTACGCTACGTGTCGTCATCTGCTGCTGCATCGTACGCTGGTCGAGCATGTCACCGCGACCATCAGTCATCCCCACAAAAACCGGCCCCGCCTCGCGCCCAGCCAGCCAGATTTCGGCGATTTGCCGCGCCCAGAGCATATCGCCGAACGGCACCATGCGCGCTTTGGCGCCCTTGCCCGACCTGACTCGCAGCGCCGGGACGCCGCCGTAAGTCTGGTAGAGGTCGCCCACCTCCAGCTTGACAATCTCGCCCTCCCGCAAACCCGTCGCCAGCAGCAGCGCGATGATCGCCACGTCGCGCCGACCACGTAGGGTTGTCACGTCGGGCTGCATCATCAGGGCTGCGCCCTGTGCCGGGGTCAGCCGGAGGTGCTGGCTGTCGGCTTCGTCCTGCACGGTCGTCAGCTGCACCCGCGAGCGTTCCGGGTCGATGGCGCGTGCCAGCCGCAGTTCGAGTTCATCGGCTTTGGCCTTGATGGTGGCGAAGTCCTCGCCGGGAAATTGCCGCTCCAGATAGGCCACCAGTGCCTGGCGGTGTTCGAGGCTCTCGACCAGCATCTTATAGCTGCGGCGGATGCTGGACAGGTGGACTTTGACACTGGCAGGCGCGAGCGCCGCCAGCAGGTGATCGCGGTAGGTCATTAAGTCGGGCTGGTACAATCGCCGCCCACTTTCGATCAGCCAGCGGTTGTAACGCCGAATCTGCGACACGACGTTTTTGTCATCAGAATGGGGGGGCAGCAAGCCCTGTTGAATGATGTCTGGAAGGCTTAAATTGCTGGTCATTTTTAATCTTCTAAACTGTCGCATTTCTGGATTTATACGACAGATTATAGCGCTGAATTTGCGGGCTTTGCAAGCTCATTTTTGAAGCGATATTGTATCCATTCGATTGAAAATCAAATCAAGCGCATGAAAATGAGGATAAGACCAACGGCAGCCAGTAATCCTGACAGAGAATCAAAAGCACCGCCTGAACGAAATAAATCTACTGCATCTCGCTCACACAAAACACAGTGTCCTGCCTTTATCCCAACCGATTTAATGCTTCTTGGGCAAAGGCAGTGTTGGGATTGATAGACAAGGCTCGTCTGAATGCGTTACGAGCGTCTGCTGTTTGGCCTTGAGCGGCATAGACCATACCTTGCCAGTAGAATGTTTCCTCGACGTATTGACCGCCGTTATTGAGGTTTGATTGCACCAGTGCCATGACATCGCCATAGCGGCCTATATTGTAGTAGGCTTCATAGGGGCCAAACTGATACCATAACATCCGCCAGGGCAAGTTTACCTGCCGTGCCTGGTCGAACGCCAAAGCTGCCTGCTGGTACTGCCCGAGCGCTACTAATGATGTCCCCATATTGAACCATGCAAATCCATTTCGAGGATTGGTACGTGCCTCCTGTTGTGCCGTCTCAAAAGCAGCCGTGGCAGCGGCCATCGGATCAGCAAGATCACCGAGCAGGGACAGCAGTTGCGCCTCACGGTCTGGTGGATAAAGTACAATGAATCGTCGATTAAAGTGCTGCCATTCCCGATCCACTTCTGCAACCGGTCGAGCGTATCCTTCTCCATTTTCACCTGTGCCGATGAAGCTATCGTAGATATAAAACGAGCCAGGATCGAAACCGACAACGGTCTGATAATGCCCTAGCCAATCGTAACCTTCGGGCATGTAACCTGTGCCAATAATGACGGGGAATTCATTGGCGATTAGCAACCGCAGCGTATCAAGGTCACCGCCCATCCGCCAAAGGGCACGAATATTGGTTTCCGCGTTTACAAAGGCAACCATCTCGTCCGGTGTGACATTTTTGTCTTCTCGATCTGGACGAAAGATTCGTCTGGCGAATTCCTGATCTTCAGGCCAACCGTAGTAACTTAATGCGATGGTGATACTTGCCGGTCCGCAGTTATTCCATGTCTGCTGCTCGTGACGGAAACCATACATCCGTCCGCTAGTGGGTATAGCGGGAGCTGAATTGAGCACAGCGATTTGGGTAGGTATCACCGAAGGAGCAACTGATGGTCTCATGGTTGGAGTTGTTGCGGGTGACGGTGTTGCGGATTTTTGTAAGGTGGCTTCTTCCTGGGAAGTCGGTATGGGTGTTGGAACGATTTCCTCAGGCAACATTGTTGGCAGTGGCGTTGAAATTGAGATTGACAGCAGGGTGTCTGATACCCTGTCCATATCCCCGCTTGACATGGGCGTTGGAAGTGTATCACCAGGATCGGGTCTGGACGGTAAAAAAGCTTCCATAAATGGGAGCATATTAACGACACGCTGTTGTTGTCCTGGTCGCAGTATCTCGCGAAATGCGATGATGCTTCCAACCAATGTAATGATCATGAGTACGAACAAAAACAATGTACCGTAAAAAAGGAGAGGTGGTGGAGGTGAAACGCCACCAATATCGGCAATGGCTAAATTCGGTTGAGTATCTTCAGATATTGACATTGACGTATTTCCGTTGTTGAAGCAGATAGGGTTGATCGTTTATGACAAGGATATGCGAGAAATTAAGCACCTTGATACAGCAGATCACCTTTGCTCCCTGTTAGCCTTATTTGTGTTCGGCGGCCTGCGTTACCAGTGCCGCATACACTCCTGCCGGTAACACCTCTGCAAGCATTACCAATAGAAAGATAAATACCTTTATCGGTTTGTTGACTAAACTACACTTTGCCGGGGCGCAGAATACGCCTGCCAGTATCAAGAGCAATATCCATGATCGTGCGTCCCTGATACTCGGCGAGTGGTATTGGGTCTCCGGTCTCATTAGTCGTTACTTGTGTCCCGTCGTCAAAGGTGATGGTCATCACAAAGCGGTCCAGGCTACGAGGCGCTGGGCCTGAGATATAGAGGCCGCTCTTCTGGAACTTCGAACCGTGACAGGGGCATTCGAAACGATTGTTGGTATCGACCCATTTGTACAGACAACCAAGGTGTGTGCAGACGTTGTATAAGGCGATCACGCTGTCATCTTCAAGATGTGACATCCAGATGCGAATAGCAGGCTCCCCACGTGGCGGCCCACCGCGCTCCGGTACTTGTGTGGGATCGAGCTTAAAGACGCCGCCGAACTCACCTGCTCTAAAGCGGGGATACGCGAACCACAAGGTTGCCCCGATGACCTCGCCGACCACCATCGCGATAGATGCACCCCAGATATAGTACAGAAATTCACGACGGTTCGGGATACTCACATCGACTGACTGATCTGTTTGTCTGTTAGTCGCTCGGGTTTGAACTCCTTGAACCACTTCCACTGAAATACCCTCCAGATAACTCCCCATTGTATGCTTTATTCTTACCCTCAGTTTAAACAATTAATCTTGGGATGAACCCGCCAAATGGCGTGTTTCACTGAGGAAATAACCGATTAGACTACAAAAAGTGGGGAATATTTGCAGCTCTGCGCTGTCGCGTCTGATCCCCGTCATAGCTAATCGCCTTACTCTTATTTTCACATAAGGAATGAAGCGCCATGCTTTGTGGTCGATATCACTTCTTACGCCGCTTCTTCATCGTCGCTTGTTTACTGCTCATCACCATCCCGATTTCAGTGCTCTCAGCACAAGAAAACATCGTGCATATCGTTCAGCCCAGCGAAACTCTCTACCGCATTGGGCTACGCTATAACGTCAGTGTGGCGGCATTGGCACAGGCAAATAACATTCAGAATACAGAACGCATTTTTGCTGGACAGCAGCTCATTATTCCAGATTTAAGTAATGCAGTAGAAACTGATCTCTTCGCAAGGGAGCCAACGTACCATGTCGTGCAGCGTGGGGAAACGCTGGCTCGCATAGCCAATCGTTATGGCTTGACGGTGGATCAACTTGCTAAACTCAACAATATTGCTAACCCAAATCGGATACAGGCCGGACAAACGCTGACCGTTTTCGAGCTGCCTGAAGCTGAAACAACTTCGACGGCAAACGAAACGAATACAGGTGGCGGAATAACCTATATCATGCAGCGCGGCGAAACCTTGGCGGATGTCGCTCAACGTTTCGGCGTGTCGTGGCCGGCCATCGTCCAGGCGAACAACATTGCCAATCCAAATATTGTTCAAGCCGGACAAAGTATCATCATTCCTAATGCAAGCGATATTGTCGATCTGGGTATTATTGATCCGGCAGTGGCGCCCCTTGCAGGCCCGCCACCAACCATCCAGCATGGCAAACAAATCGTTGTTGATCTTAGCGACTCGCGCATTTATGCCTATGAAGATGGGCAATTGCGCTACAACGCGCTGGTGTCAACCGGTTTGCCACAGACCCCCACGGTACAAGGCAATTTTAACATTTATCTGCGTTATGAATCCCAGACGTTGAGTGGACCGGGCTATTACCTACCAGGCGTCCAATGGGTGATGTATTTCTACCAGGGATACGCGATTCATGGCACCTACTGGCATAACAATTTTGGTCAGCCGATGAGTCGAGGGTGTGTCAATTTGACCAACGAAGATGCATTCTGGTTTTTTAAGTTTGCGCCCAATGGCACACCGGTCTTAGTCCAGGCATAGACAGTACCGGGGGTAGTGAGCTTATCCGGCTTATGAACTCTTTTCTCAACCACCACAACGGAGGGTCACGGCTCAATCGGGCTTTGGTTTATTTGGAACGTCAACGCCAGCAGCGCTTGCCGCATCCCAGTGGTGGTGTGATTGACAGTCAAAGCGCCAAAACGGCGGAGAGTGGCGGCGAACGCAGCTACGACGGAGGGAAGCGCGTGAATGGTCGCAAGCGGCGTATCCTGACGGACACGATGGGCAATCTGCTGCAGGTGATCGCCCATCCGGCTGGATTGGCCGACAGTCTGGGGGCACCCCAGGTCTTTGCCACCTTACCGTACTACTGGCAGCACATGCTCCTGCCGCGTCGCTGGGTCGTTATCGCCCCCTGAGTAAGGATTACGAACGATATGCAAAAAGCAGCGAGGCGATGGTCTACTTGGCTTCCATTCGCCGTTTACCCCAGCACCTCCCTGCTTAATTTTCAGATGCACTCTAGAGCCTGATCAGTGTAAGCAGTCGCTCAATCTCTCGCAGTGCGGAGTGTGAACCATCCTGCATGGACTCCTGTAACTGCTCTTCAAGATGGCAGCAGATCATGAAAGTAATCAGGCTGGCGGTGGCTCGCTCAATGGCGCGCGCATGGATGACCAGCGCCTCGCAGGATTTTTCATCCGAGATCCGGCGCTCCAGTGCCGTGACCTGCCCCTGAATGCGGTGGATTCGATGGAGCATTTGTTTCTGGCGTTCCAGGGAAGATGAATTCTCGCTCATGAGTCGTAATCTCATCCAGTTGGTTACACCCAGCGTAATGCCAGAACGAAATTCAAATAACCGCCAAATGGCGCATACCGTTTCCAATAGAATCCGTTAGCATAGACTTGCTATTGCATATGATTTCGAGGAAACATGATGGCAAGCAGACAGATCGAGCTACCGATTACAGGTATGACCTGTGCAGCCTGTGTGAGGAACGTCGAGCGCGCTTTGAACCGCACCGAAGGCGTCATCGAAGCGACTGTGAACCTGGCAACTGAGCGAGCCAGCGTAAATTACGACCCGAATGCGGCAAGTCCAAACAGTATGATCGATAGCGTTGCTGGGGCGGGGTACAGCGTCGCCACCGGGCAGATCGAACTGCCCATTACCGGAATGACCTGCGCCTCGTGCGTGCGCAATGTGGAACGCGCTATACAACGGCATCCCGGCGTGCTGGGCGTCAACGTCAATCTGGCGACCGAGCGCGCCACCGTCCAGTATGTTCCTGGGAGTGTCCGACGTTCTGACCTGATCCAGGCAGTCGAAGCGGCTGGCTATGGCGTTGTCGATACCGCTAATCTCGAAGCACCGGAAGATGCCGAACGCGCGGCCCGTGAAGCCGAGATCCAGCGTCAGAAACGGCTGGTGATGATCGGCACGATATTCTCCGTCCCACTGCTGATTCTGGGGATGACCCGTCATTTTATGCACAGTATTCCCTTCCTGATGGACACGGTCCCCTGGCTGGCAGAAGACATCTGGTTGTTTATCTTCGCCGGGTTGGCGACGCCTGTGCAGTTCATCGTCGGCAAGCAGTATCTGATTGGGGCGTATAAATCGCTGCGCAATGGTACGGCCAATATGGATGTGCTGGTAGCGATGGGTACGTTGGCGGCTTACGTCTACGGCATCATCGTGCTGCTCGGAATCCTGTTCGGCTTCTCCGATGTGGTCGGCAAGGACGATTACTTTGAAACCGCCGCGGTGATCCTGACCCTGATTACGCTGGGTAAGCTCTTGGAAGCCCGCGCCAAAGGCCGCACCAGCGAGGCCATCAAGAAACTGATGGGACTGGCCCCCAAGGCCGCCACGCTTCTGAGAGATGGCGAAGAAGTCGAGGTTCCGGTCGACGAACTGGTAGTGGGCGATCTGCTGGTCGTAAGACCTGGAGAGCGCATCCCAACCGATGGTGTCGTGATAGAAGGTCGGTCAGCTGTTGATGAATCAATGCTCACGGGCGAAAGTCTGCCGGTCAACAAGGATGTGGGCAGCGAGGTGATCGGCAGCACGGTCAATAAGCAAGGGCGATTGGTTGTCGAAGCCTCCCGCGTTGGAGCCGAAACCGCACTGGCGCAAATCATCCGGCTGGTCGAGCAGGCGCAGGGATCGAAGGCCCCCATCCAGCGTCTCGCCGACCGTGTATCCGGCGTGTTCGTGCCTGTCGTGATTGGTCTGGCAATTCTGACACTCCTCGGCTGGCTGGTGGTTGGTCAGGTACCCTTTACCCAGGCCATGCTGACGACGATTGCCGTGCTGGTGATTGCCTGTCCCTGTGCGCTGGGACTGGCGACCCCGACCGCGATCATGGTGGGCACAGGACGAGGGGCGGAAATGGGCATCCTGTTCAAGAACAGCGAAGCGCTGGAGAATGCGCACCGTCTCAACGTGGTGACTCTGGACAAGACCGGGACGATCACGAAGGGCGAACCGACCGTTACCGATGTCATTCCAGCCAACGGATTCGACTCCGACGAGGTGCTTCGACTGGCAGCCAGCGCCGAACGAGGCAGCGAGCACCCGTTGGGCGACGCGATTGTGCAGTCTGCTCGGGAGAAAGGGATCAAGCTGAGTCAGCCCGAGGACTTCGAAGCCGCATCGGGGCGGGGCATTCGGGCCACTGTGGATGGTCACACCATCCAGGTGGGCAGCCCCCGTTTTGTCATCGAGCAGCAGATCGATGTCACGATGGTCTACCATGACATCACGCGTCTACAATCCAACGCCCGCACAGCAGTGCTGATCGTGGTGGATGGGATCGTCGCGGGTGCGATTGGCATTGCCGACACGGTGAAGGCCGGTTCCATTGAGGCTATTGCCACCCTCAGGTCGCTTGGTATCGAGGTGGTCATGATTACGGGCGATAACGAACGCACAGCGCAGGCCATCGCCCGCGAAGTCGGCATTGATCGGGTATTCGCCGAAGTGCTGCCGGAGGAAAAAGTCACCGTCGTGAAGCGGCTACAGGAGGAAGATAATCGGGTGGCGATGGTCGGGGACGGCATCAACGATGCCCCGGCATTGGCGCAGGCGGACGTAGGCGTTGCTATCGGCACAGGCACCGATATTGCGATTGAAGCGTCTGATGTAACCCTGGTCAGTGGCGACCTGCGCGGCGTGGCACGCGCCATCAGCCTGAGCAAAGCCACCATGCGAACGATCTATCAGAACCTGTTCTGGGCTTTCTTCTACAACATTGTCCTGATCCCGGTGGCGATGTTTGGTTTGCTCGTTCCGATGTTTGCGGCTGGGGCGATGGCTTTTTCGTCCTTCTTCGTGGTAAGCAACAGTCTGCGCCTGCGCAACAAGCGAATCAAGGAAATCAAGGTCGCCCTTGTGCCTCAACCCCAGATCAAACCAGCCGTTGAGGTGTCCTGACACCGATATGCGTTTGAACAGTCTTCAGGTTTGGGGCCTGATCGTAGCAGGCATCGTTATGGGTGCCTGATCTTCTTTGTCCGGGAATAGTTCCGTGTCCCAGCAAGAAACCATTCCACTGGGACAGGCGGTGTACCTAAAAAACTGCGCATCCTGTCACGGTCCGAATGGCGAAGGGCAGAATCCGGCAGCCCCGCTTTCCAAAGATGCCACCGGGCGCTTCCCGGCTCCACCGCACGACTCGACCGGTCACACCTGGCACCATGACGACAACTTGCTGATCCAGATTGTAAGAGAGGGGGGATGGGCAGTCTTTCAGACTTCTACCCAATGCCCGCGTTAGGTGACAAATTGTCTGATGAGGAAATCGCAGCGGTGATCGCGAACATCCAAACGCTGTGGACTGAAGAGCAGCGGACACGCCAGCGGCAGGCAACCGAGGCAGTTCGTGCTCAGAAATAAAGTTGGGGCAGTTCTCGTGAAACCGCCCCAATTCATCGTCATGGGATTATGCCCCGGCGGGTGCGTAGTCAATTTCCCTAAGCGTCTCAACAATCTTGTCCCAGTTGGCCGGATCGTCCCATTCAACGGTTACAACCTTACTTTCCACCTCGCCATCGACACGTTTCACGCCCGGCAGCGCGCTCAGTTCATTCTTGATGGTCTTGACGCAGCCGTCACAGCCGATGTTCGGAACCTGGAATGACTTCTTATCCATTGTATCATCTCCTTTTACGGATTACAGGTTTGAGGTGATGCCGTAGGATAGCATGTTCTTTGAGCGGATTTTGATATCGGACTGTTTCTCGATTTCGCTCGAATTCAGATCAGGCTGATGTACATCCACTGCCCTTGATCCTCCAACAGAGACCAAATCGTACGCCGAAATTTGGGATGTACAATTGCTACAGTCAGTATAGCAATTGTAAAAAACACCCTACTTAACTTGCGCTCAAAAGGCATCCGCTATCCCTATTGCATCGGGTATCGTATAAGCTCGCTTAGTATATAAGGAATAAGTTACGCGCCTATGCGCCATTTGGCGGGTTTTGAAGTCAACTTCTTCTGCTATGTTATAGGTAGGGAAAATAGCGAAAGGGACACCGGCATGATCAGGGTGCTGCTGGTTGAAGATCACAAGGTGGTGCGTCAGGGCACGCGGCTCTACCTCGAAAGCGAGGGCATTGACGTGATCGGAGAAGCCACCAACGGGCGCGAGGGGGTCTCTATGGCACGTGAACTCCAGCCTGATGTGGTCATCATGGATATTCACCTGCCCGAACTCACCGGTGTAGAGGCCACCCGGCGTATCCGCCATGAGAACGACGATATCCGGGTTCTGGTCCTCACGGCCTATGATGAACCCTCGTATATCCACGCTTTGCTCGATGCCGGGGCCGATGGGTTTGTGCTCAAAACGGCGGAGCTTGCCGAACTGCTGAAAGCGCTTCAGGAAGTTGCTGTTGGCCGGAAGGCGTTTGATGCTGACGCGCTCGAAAGAGCCGCACACCATCAACAGGATTTGCAGACCCTGGTCGAAGGCTTGACTGATCGCGAGATTCAGGTATTAAAACAGGCCGGCTACGGCCTGACGAACAAGGAAATCGGCAATAACTTACTCATCTCAGACCGCACCGTGCAGGGACACCTGAAGAACATTTATCAGAAGCTGGGCGTCACGACGCGAACCGTGGCCGTTACTCTGGCGCTCAAATACAGCCTGATCACCCTGGATGAAGGAGAGGCGGTGTGAGTGATTTGCTCGAGTTGTGTGGGGTTGTCTTGGTTGTGTTGTTGGCAAGCCATATCTGGTTTTTCCACCGGATTATGAATCCTCTGCGCCGACTGTGTTCGCAAACCAGCCAGATCACACAAGGCGATTTTGGGGCATTAGAAAATTCTTGCGGTGGTATTGCCGAGATTGATGCGCTCCGCCGCTCAATGGCTGGCATGGTACGGCACGTCCGACGTTCCCAGGAACACAGCTTTGTGTACGCTGAGGAGCTAGCCAATGGACAGGAGGCCGAACGCGCCCGCATCGCACGCGAATTGCATGACCAGACCATCCAGTCGTTGGTGGCGATTGCCTGGAGCATGGATATGGCACAGAAGTGGGTCAAAAGCGACCCTGAACGCGCCATCACAACCCTGGTAGAGGCGCGTAAACAGTCACTGGACACCATCGCTGAACTGCGGGATCTGATCGGCGACTTGCGACCGCCAGCCCTGAATGAATTGGGGCTGGTGGCGGCGTTACGTCTTCAGGCGGATAAACATGCCAGTTTTCCGGTGTCGATTGCGGTCGAAGGGACGGAACGACGATTGGATGAAACCCACGAACTGGCGTTGTTCCGCAGCGCTCAGGAAGCGCTCATCAACGCCTGTCGTCACGGCCATGCAACACGGGTGGACATCAAAGTTGTCTACGAGCCGAATGGAACCCGCCTGATTGTCCGCGACAATGGCGAGGGTTTTGTCCCACCCAAACATGTGGGCGCACTGGCGGCGGATGGTCATTATGGTCTACTGGGTATTCACGAACGCGCTCAGTACCTGGATGGCACGGTCAGCGTCAGGAGCCAGAAAGATTCCGGGACCACTATCACCATTTCCCTACCCGAAGATAACCGCCATCAACCGCCGGATTCGGTCCGTGATCCGGTGTGCAGCGCGATCATTGAACCACATCAAGCCTATGCCAGCGCGATCTACCAGAACCAGACTTACTACTTCTGCTGTCCAGTGTGTCAGGGCGCTTTTCAAAGCGATCCAGAGACGTATCTTCAATTGGAAGAAAGCGCTACATAAGTCAGGCGGGCGTCTGATCTATTTACCGGGCTCTAATCTGAAACCCGCCAAATAGCGCATTCTGTACCCTCTTTTCCCATCTATCATTAGAACCAACGCAACGGGATGCGCGGCCCTGCTGTTACCGAGTCAACGAGCGTGCTCATTGAGTGAAATCCGCAATGCCATAGCGATGCTCAATAATCCGGAGAAGAATGTTGATGGGCCAGTGTTTCCTCGATAGTGAGGCTCTTGGTCATAATGAAACGTGCTGTCCGAAAGCGTGAGGCGCAGTTTCGACGAAAATCCTTAAGACATTTTATATACGTAGTCGTTTTTACCCTTGGAATTGTTGTGATGTTCGCTGTTTCTACTTTGTGGCTTGCCGACCGCAGAACTAATGAAACACCGCTCAAGTTTTCGTCTATTCATGGCTTGAGTTACACCAGTGATGGACGCCGTCTGTACGTCGCCACTTCCGAGGGTCTGCGGGTTTATGCAGATAATCAGTGGCGTATCCCTGATGGGGCCAATCACAATTATCGTGGATTCACTGGTATTGGCAGTGGTTTTTTCACAAGTGGTTATCGTGATCTCGACATTAGTTCTGAGGGACTGCTTGGAATAGCTCGGAGTACTGATGGTGGGACTACACTCATTTCTCTCAATTTTGAAGATAATCTCGTCGTAGACGTGCTGGCTGCTGGCTATCGAAGCTATATGCTCTATGCGTTCATTCCGGATGAAACCAGGTTTCTATCCAGAGGGCTGCATTACAGCTTGGACGAGGGACTTACCTGGCAGCAAAGTGGAGCCAGAGGCCTGGCCGCTGCCCCAGTCCAACTTGCTGTTCATCCTTACGAGATATCCCGTGTGGCTGCGGCGACCGATGCGGGTGTTTTTATGTCCTCGAACCACGGTGACGATTTTAGCCCCCTTGATGAAGGTGGACGAGCAACTATGGTTGCATTTGACCCGGAGATGGGCGATGAGCTTTACTTTGGTTTTCGACAGCTTTACCGCTATGGGCTTGAGAGCCGCCAGACTGAGCCGTTGCCAGGTCCTGACCTGAGTGAGGGTGAATTCTTCTCTTATATCGCGGTCAATCCGGTTCGTGACGAAATTGCCCTCGCGACATCCAGGAGATGTATCTACGTTACGAGGGATGATGGACTGACATGGCAGCAAATCGGCTGACCGACAAGGTACATAGCATATCAGGCTGTAGGGATGGATGATGCTAAGTTATTCGGACCTCATATGAACATATCGAACAGAACTCATCTTCGGCTGAAATTGATGTTTTTGGGCACTACATTGGGATTCACGGCAGCGTTATTGATAATAATCCTCCTAGCGCCAGGCACAGAATTGGCGAAGACCACAAGAACGACAAACTTCTTACAAGGCATTGAACTGGCGACGACAACGATTGCAGATAGCGCCAGCTTTGGCCCTCAAGTTGGAGAAATTGCTCCTGATTTTGTGCTACCTAGTCTTGGGGGAGGTGATCTGACACGGTCTGGTTTTCGTGGTCAGCCTCTGCTGATTAATTTCTGGGCAACATGGTGTGGCCCCTGCCGCGAAGAAATGCCATTGCTTCGCCTGACCTATGAGACTTACAAGGCGGACGGTTTCATGGTGCTGGCGGTCAACATGACGGCCCAGGATACGATTGAGGAGGTGCAGGCCTTCGTGGAGGAATACGATTTACCTTTCCCAATACTTCTGGATATGGATAACGGCGTGACAGATGGCTTGTATCAGGTGATGGGTGTGCCGACGAGCATTTTTGTTACCCCGGACGGCAAGATCAGTGACAAACACATCGGCGCAATGCAGAGCAAACAAATCGAGGAGTATCTTCAGAAAATCCTGGCATAAAGGAAAGGATAAGATGAGCAGAGGATCAACATTGAAGCGGCGTAAGCGAACTTCCAGTGGTATTAACGCTCGACTGGGTCAGTATCTGACTGTGGACCGTGTGGTCATCGGTGGTTCAATCTTGGCGTCGGTTTTGATCGTGGCCGTGATTGCACTGAACAGCGCACTCAATCGCCCGCCTGAACTGAGCACGGAGATACCGGACAATAGCATTGCCTTCCCTAGTCAGGGGACGGAACATCTCGAGCCTGGTCAACAACCACCCCTATATAACTCTAATCCCCCGACATCAGGACCACACACCCAGTCGATCCGAACAGGTGTTTACACTGAAATCGTTCCCGACGTGAGTCTGATCCACAATCTGGAGCATGGGCACGTCTGGCTTTCTTATCGAGATGCCGGAGATCAAGAGGCGATAAACGTCCTCACTCAGGTACAGCAGCGCTTTCCAGGCAGGGTTGTCGTTACCAATCGACCTCAGAACGACGGGCGGGTGGCAGCAGCGGCCTGGTCTCGCCTGTTGACGGTGGATGAGTTGAATGCCGACGAATTGTTCAACTTCGTGCTCCGCCATGGCAATCGTGCGCCAGAGAATGTACCGGGATAATCAATGGGGAGATCAGGCAAATGACACACGAGGTTGCTCCAGCCGCTAGACCGAAAACAGTGGCAAACCGCTGGATCACGATGGCCCACGCGATTTTCTTTGTTCTCGGGTTCTCTCTCATTTTTGTTGTTGGTTGGGGTGGTGCAGCAACCGTACTGGGCCAGTTGTTCCGCGCGTACAAAACCGAGATTGCGCAAATTGGTGGGATCGTCATCATTCTGTTTGGACTGGCGACTATGGGCCTACTGAGAATCCCCTGGCTTCATTACGATACGCGCCCCCAATGGCAAGGCGGCCAGTCCACAAATCTAATGTCTTCAACGCTGATGGGCGTGTTCTTTGCCGCTGGCTGGACTCCCTGCATCGGGACGACCCTGGGGGCAATTCTGACATTAGGCTTCAGCGAGGGCAGCGCCGGACAAGCCATGCTCCTGACGAGCGGTTACGCGCTGGGTCTGGGACTGCCGTTTCTACTCATTGGCTTCGGACTAGAGCGGGCACTGCGCTTTATCGGGCGCTTTCGCCGGCATCTGCGCAAATTCCAACTTGCCAGCGGGCTGTTGCTCATCGTGATCGGGTTTATGTTACTGACCAACCAGATGACGGTGATTGCCATCTGGGCCCAGCAAAATGGCCTGTATCTCGACTTGCCGCTGGGCACCGCAAGCACACCGACCTATCTAGTCGCTATTCTCGCCGGTTTGTTATCTTTCCTGTCGCCGTGTGTATTGCCTCTGGTTCCGGCCTACGTCGGGTATCTGAGCGGGCGGTCATTGGCTGACGCGTGAATTTCTAGGAGGTCCGTATGTCACAAGATGTTGTTGTCCAGGAATTGATTGAAGAGACTCCACCTGTTCAACGTGGCTTCAATCTAGGATCAGCCTTACTACTGATAGGGATTATGGTGATTGTTGCCATCATCGGCATTGCTCTGGCACAACAGCTTGAAACGCAGCCCGAATCTGGACCAGCCCCGGATTTCACTCTCACTACGTTTGATGGTGAAACTTTCGATCTCGCGGCCCAGCGAGGCAACGTCGTCGTGGTCAACTTCTGGGCTAGCTGGTGCGTGCCCTGCCGGGATGAAGCGCCCATCCTGCAAAGTCTGTGGGAGCGCTATCGTGATCGTGGAGTAGTGCTGGTGGGTATCGCTTATGCCGATGCTGAAAGCAAGTCGTTGGCGTTCATCGACGAATTTGGCATTACCTATCCCAACGGCCCGGATGTGGGAACGCGTATTTCAGATGACTACCGAATTACCGGTGTTCCGGAAACCTTTATTGTCGACCAGGATGGCAACATCGTAAGAACGATCATTGCGCCGGTCTGGGAGGGGCAACTTGATGCCATCATTGATGAGTTGTTGTAGCCACGACCCAGAATTGCTGTTTCAATTGGGACATCTTGATTGAGAGATTGGATGATGCGTGTGAGTAAACGTTATCGGCGCGAATTCTTGCGAGATATTGGCGCTGGGGTAGCGGCCACATTGCTTGGCATAAATGGACGATTTGCATCCGCCGGACTGACTTATAATCCAACCGTTTGTGCTCGTGTTGCCACTGAAGGGATGCTGAACCCGGAATGCGATCAAATGATAGCCACATTTCCTGAACCCCAGGTTGAGGAAATTGCGCTGGATCGTTTCACGCTCAGCAATTATAGCTTCTGGCGAATTGGCCCAGAGCCGACCAACCTGTATGACTCTCCGGCGGGCAACGTTGTTGCCCAGTATTCTACCGGGTTCAATTTCGTCCGGGCGGTGGATACCTCGATTGCGGATTGGCTCCAAATCGAGGGGGGGCAGTGGTTGCCCCGGATTGAAGCTGAGTTCACTGAAGCCTCGTACTTTCGGGGTGTGCGGCTGCCCAGCGGCCTGGATTATCCATTTGCCTGGGCGCTGGATAAAACCGGCATTTACACCTCGGAACGACCGGGTGGCCCGTCGTCTGCCACCAATCGCGTGCCCCGGCGCTACGAGCGGGTCAACATCTTTGCCGAAGCAGAAGGTGATGGTGGCTGGACCTGGTATATGATTGGTCCCAATCAATGGGTGAATCAGCGTTACGTCTCCGTTGCCCAGCAGATCGAACGCCCACATGAAGTTGCCGGTCGCTGGGTGACCGTTGACCTTTTTGAGCAGAATCTCGTTGCCTACGAGGAGGATAAACCCATCTTTGCCACGTTGATTTCCAGCGGTCTACCCGGTACAGATACGAATCAGGGCCTTTTCACAATCTGGGCGCGATTGGAGCGTGACGGCATGTCGGGCGCAACTGGCGCACCCAACGCTTATGCGCTGCAAAGTGTGCCCTGGGTACAGTATTGCGATGAGGCTATCAGCCTGCACGGGACGTACTGGCATGATTTGATTTGTTTGGTTATCGCCAGAGCCGGGGCTGTGTCAATATAAGCATCAGCGATGCGCGCTTTATTTTTGAGTGGATGGGTTCTGCAGGGCCTGATCCAGAGGTTGAGAAGGTCAATTACGTCTACGTACATAGTTCCGGGAACTATCGCTGACTGTGAACAGATTCGGGTAAGGTGACGATGACAACAATTCTGGTTGTCAATGATGAAGAGAGTATCCGCAAACCCGTTATAGCTTACTTAGAAGCTGAGGGCTATGCCATTCACACAGCGGCGGATGGTCAACAGGCACTGCGGCTATTCCAGCGCTATAAACCTCAGCTCGTGATTCTGGATGTCATTCTGCCTAGCATGGATGGCTTCGAAGTGCTGCAACATATCCGTCGAGAATCCGATGCCTATGTCCTGATGCTGACAGCGAAATCAGAAGAGACAGATCGCATTGTGGGCCTGACGATCGGTGCAGATGATTACCTGACCAAACCGTTCAGCCCCCGTGAGTTGGTGGCGCGTGTCAAAGCCATTCTTCGCCGTGACCGCAACGTAGCCACCGAGTCAGGCAGCTTAAATTTCGCTCACATTCGTATCGACAGCCAGCGCCATCAAGTCTGGCGCGACGATGAGGAAATCGACCTGACTGCCCTGGAGTTTGAACTGCTCAAGACACTGGCGACCTATCCGGGAATGGTGCTCAGCCGGGCGCAGCTTCTCGAAAAAGTGTGGGGCTATGACTTCTACGGTGACGAGCGAGTAGTTGATGTGTATATCGGGCGCATTCGACAAAAGCTGGAAAGGAACCCCGCCGAGCCGCAGTTTGTCCAGACAGTGCGCGGTGCAGGCTATAAGTTCGAGGATGAGCTGCTATGAGTCTGGGCCGAAAATTGTTCATATCTTATCTCGTTGTCATCCTGGTTGGTGCGCTGGTCATGGGGGTTTCAACACTCTCAATTTCGCCTGTGACATTTGCCCGGCATGTCGAGAGTATGCGCGATATGATGACTTCCATGATGATGAACACAGGCATGGAGCAACTTGAATTAGAGCTGAACAACAATTTCCGCCAGGCCATAAACAGCACATTGATCATCGCTACCGCAGCAGCGACCGTGGCCGCCAGCATCGTCAGTGCCTATGTTACCCGACGGATCGCCACACCCATTCAGCAGACTGTACTTGCCAGCGAGCGTATCGCCGACGGTCACTACGAGGAGCGTCTGCCGGTTTACAGTGATGATGAACTGGGTGATCTAACGCGAAGTTTCAACCGGATGGCTGCTGCGTTGGCTGAAACTGAAGCCGTTCGCCAACAACTCATCGCCGACATCAGTCACGAACTCAAAACACCATTAGCAGGAATTCAAGCTTACATGGAGGGCTTGCTGGATAGAGTCATGGAGCCGACACCTGAGACATTTGAGCAGGTGCAGCGCGAGGCAGGGCGTTTGCAGCGTTTGGTGCATGATTTGCAGGAACTCTCGCGGGCAGAATCAGATCAGATCAAATTGAGTATCGTACCTTGTGAGGCGACGGAACTTGTAAAAGCGACTAGCCAGTGGATACATCCTCAGTTTGAAGATAGCGGCATTGAACTGCGCCTTGATCTACCAGATAAATCCATCACCGTTCTGGCGGATCATGACCACATTCGACAGGTCCTGCTCAATTTACTTGGCAATGCGCTGCAATATACCCCTACGGGGGGACAGGTCACGGTTGGTTGGGGGCAGCGAGGCGGGGCTGTCCGATTCTTTGTGCGTGACACAGGGATTGGTTTGGTCGCTGAAGATTTGGAACATATCTTTCTGCGGTTCTATCGGGTTGACAAGTCGCGTGCTCGTGCGAGCGGTGGCAGCGGCATTGGCCTGACAATCTCGCAGGCGATCATCCGCGCCCCCAATGGGAGACTCTGGGCCGAAAGTGCCGGGCTGGGACAGGGCAGTACTTTTCTGTTCACGTTACCTCTTGCTGTATGAACAATTCAAAAGGAAATGCAGATGACAGATCAACAGTGTACTTCCTTGCTAAGGACGAGTGTGGATCTGCCCTACGATGAGGCGCTTACGAAGGTCAAGGCAGCGCTAAGAGAACAAGGTTTGAGCTACATCACACAGGTTGACATACAAACGATGTTCAGCCAGTATCTGGGTCTTGACACTGAGAAATACACGATTCTCGGGGCCTGCAACCCGGTACTGGCCTATCTGACCCTTCAGTCTGAGCCGGAGATTGGTCTGCCGTTGCTATGCAATGTCATTGTCTATGAAAATCGCCACACAGGCACGACGGGCATTACAATTCTTGATCCGGGCGTAACAATGCAGATAACAGAAAAACCCAAAATCAAGGCTATTGCAGATGACATTCACCTTCGGTTACAGCAGGTAATCACCACACTGTAGCCTGCCAGATTTCTCGTGGAGATAGGGTTATACACAGCCTCTGTATAGCCTCCTTGATGGAAGATCACATCCTGTATTATCTGAGCATCAGCCTCAATGACTGTCGTATCACTTGCTTCCACGTATCCACCATCACAATGTTGTGCTCAATAATGTTGCAAACTCTCGCTAATGAATGACCGAGGCCGCAGCGCTCAAAGCCTCATACTCGAACTTCATCTGATTGTTACATTTGCGTCACAGAAGCGTTAAATCTACTCCGCATAATCGGAACATCAATGTAAAACACAGAGGAAAGGCAGGCAAAAATGATGTACGGATTTGATATGTGGGGAGGTGGTTTCTGGATGATTGTGTTCTGGATTGCCATTATCGTGCTGGCTGTCTGGTTCCTGCGAACCCTATTCGCTCAGAACCAACAAACCAGTTCCGAACCGCCTTCGCCTATGGAAATCGCTAAAGCTCGCTACGCCAGCGGTGAAATCTCGAGCGATGAGTATTACGAAATTCTGGATAACTTGAAGGAGAAAAGCCAATGAAACAACTGTCCAAAACCACGCTTGTGGTCATCGTGATTTTAGCCACCGGGCTGGTATCCGGTGTCCTGGCAACCTCGGCCCAGGGACCGGATAACTCCCCCTGTGGCTTCGATGATATGTTCGGTGGCATGATGGGCCGAGGCATGAACGATCTTAATTTGCCAGAAGCCTGTGCTCAACAGGGGGTGTTTGGTATGGGCATGATGGGCGGGATGATGGGTCGTATGAATGGTATGATGATGCACAACATGATGGGCTTCGATCAATCGACCATGCGCTTTGGCCCTGGAACCGGCATGATGGGTGCCTGGACTCCGTCCTCGGACCTGGCACCGGAAGATGATGCTCTGACACTGGAAGAAGCTGTTGGGGTGGCTCAGGCGTATATCGACACCTGGGAGAGCGAGCAACCCTTGGAACTGGCAGAGGTGATGCAGTTCAGCAAACATTTCTATGCTCAGGCACGTGAAGCTGAGACTGGGCAAGGTGCGTTCGAGTTCCTCATCGATCCCCAGACCGGGGTCGTTGTCGGTGAACTAGGTCCTAACATGATGTGGAATCTGCGCTATGGCATGATGACACGCAGCATGGGGTTGTTCCGGTCAACGGAGAGTGGTAATGACATGCCGGTGTCGTCCGCACAGGCAACGGAACTGGCCCAACTCTATCTGGATGAGGTTCTGCCGGAAACTCAGGCCAGTGACGAAGCGGATGCCTTTTACGGCTACTACACCCTTCACGTCCTGCAAGATGGCGAAATCATTGGAATGCTGAGCGTAAACGGCTACAATGAACAGGTCTGGCTTCATCACTGGCACGGCGATTTCGTTGATGTGACTGCGCACGAAGCATAACGAGAGTATCGAACTGGGAAGGCTGGTTCGGCAGAGCGCCAGCCAGCTTTTCTATTTTTTCAAGAAATATGCCATTTGGCATGTAACGAATATGGGATGTGTCCATATTGCAGACCGGGTGTCACGCTGCTATCTGCTTAATTCCAGCTTTTGAAGAAGCTTGTCTCATATAGAAGGATTCCTGTCTGACCAGAAACACCCCGAACTGACCAGGTAGCTGTAAACCCGTCCCCTTGAAGAAGCTGTTGTCATTCTCTACTGGCAGGTGCTCGATGCATATTTGAACCAACCCGATGTCATTACACCTGCCAGTTAGCCCTACCCCATAGTGTCGGTTCCCACCGTAACCCGCCAAATGGCGCATGGCATCTGGATAAAGGCAGGTTAATTTGATACTGGAAATATGCATGGCTTGACGAAGTGGCAATGCTTGAAGTCGTGGTTCACAGTTATAGATCGTTGAGATTACCTGAGTTTAGATCTCACTTCATGCCGGACCCGATCATGAGACCGGAGATAAAAAATGGATGAGCATCTCTCCCGACGGCGACATGTCAGCGGTGTGCGCCAGCGACAGAAAGCCCGTGAGCGCAAGCACCAAGCAATGGTTAAGCGACGACCTGCCCCGAATATGCCGCAGTTTGATTATGCCAAATGGGTGGCGCAAGATTGGCTGTGGCATGTGCAGCGTAATCCAAAAATTCTCAAAATTCTTTTGGCAGTACCAGTAACTGTTGCGATTATGTATATCGCAACAGTTGCCTTATCTGGCCGCATCTTCCCCAACATTTGGGCGATGGGCGTCTACATTGGCGATATGACCGTAGATGAAGCGGCAACCGTATTGAGCAATGCCTGGTATAACGATCTTCGTATCGAATTGGTTGATGAGGATCGCACATGGACGGCTAGTCCAAGTGACCTGGGACTATCGCTCGACGCGCGCCAAACGGTCGAAACTGCACGCGGTGTTGGCCTTGCAGGTATTCCCTTTGGTTATGGTGTCCTACCGATTGTCGAAGTTGAATACATAACCGCTCAGGAGTACTTGTTGACTATTTCGGATGAACTGAGCTTCGCGCCTTTCAATGCGGGATACACATGGGCGGGCGACACCCTTGTAGGTTTACCAGGGCATGATGGCAGGCTGCTTGACACCGGCTCAACATTAGAACGCTTGAGGGTAGATCCAATCACGGTTGTTGAGAATCGCAGATTGGATCTGGTGACGACGAGCGTGGAACCCGAAATAGTCGATCCAGCCCCCTATCTGGAGGATGCGCTCCAGCTTACCAGCCAACCTTTCACGATGAGTGGTTACGATCCGTTTACCAACGAATTTGTCGAATGGCGTACTGATCGCGATACATTCACGTCCTGGTTGGAAGTAACACACGATGGTCTAACCTTGCGTGATGAAACCTTCACGCCATTTCTGGAAGCCCTGAATACCGCCTTAAACGAATCCGTTGATCAACAAGAACAGACACTATATGTTGATCGAACTGAAATTGTGGACGCTACTCAGGAAGCACTCCGAGATAAACGCAGCATAGCAGAGTTTCGTATTCGCTACCGGCCTACCATTTATATGGTTACCGCTGGTGATACAGCTTATGGAATCGGACGCAAGACCGGAATCCCTTTCTTTCTCATTGAAGAAAACAATCCCGGACGAGACTTAAGCGAATTATCGCCCGGCGATACGCTGAGTATTCCATCACGCGATTTAACCATCCCACTTGATCCGGTTGCCAATAAGCGCATCATTGTCGATCTGGATACGCAATCAATGGTGGCCTATGAAAATGGTGTTGAAGTCTTCAACTGGCGTATTTCGTCAGGTGTGACATCTGCGCCTACCTCCCCAGGTATATACCAGATTCTCAATCATGAACCGATTGCCTATGGCAGCAGTTATACACTTTGTGGCGATACGGGCTGCGGGCAGTGGGAGATGAACTGGTTCATGGGCATTTATGAAGTGGTGCCCGGTCTCGTAAATGGGTTTCACGGTGCGGTCTTGCTACCAGATGGCACTTTCCTGGGAGGCAATAATGTTGGATCCCAATTCACGCTGGGGTGTGTCATGTCGCGTGACGACGAGGCCAAGTTACTCTATGACTGGGCAGATAAAGGCACGATCGTCGAAATCATATCGAACGAATTTAGCCCGGAAAGTGAGCTTGGTCGGCAGGCTTTTGTCGGCCAGGTCTAGCCGGGTATGGCGGGGAATCAGAAAACATTTGAAGATAGCGCAAACCGAATCAGGTAATACCAAAAGACGATCGAGGTGGTTTCATCATTGGTTGAAATTTTTCACATTGTTTGTGCTGTTGGTTTTCGTTGCTGGCCTAACAGTTATCATCATTTTTCAGAGTGTGCTGCTTCCGGGACAACAACAGCGGGTCATAACCATACTGCCCTTTATGGAATCCTTTCTGATTCGGCAGCGCGCACCTGGTGACATCTTACCTACTGCCTTGCCGCGCACTCCCGGCAGTATATCTCCGGCGGACTTATTGAGCGGCTCTCTGGGGCCAGGGTCTCCATCGTCAGCAACGCTGGTTACAGAAACACCATTTGGAACGCAAGTTCATTAGCTTGGGTCAGCTAAAGGATGAGGAAACTGAATGCCTGATCAACGTTCCATCGATGCCTTATCTGTCAAAGAAATCGAACGTGTTCTCGCAATCAAGCGGCGTGAAGCGCGCTTGGGTCAGCTTTATGGTGTCAAACAAAACAAATTACCGATTGACACGGACGCTCTATCACCTAGCGACAGCGTTCCCCATGTGCGTACACTTGATATTGCCTCAGAGAAAGTTGTCAATCGAAGCCCGAATACACCAGACTGTCTCATTGAAGACCAAGATCGTTCTACCGATGTGTTGCCAACAAAGACTCGCTGGGTAGTGGTTGCCAATCGCATCTTACTACCAGTTGAGATTATCACTGTGATGACGGTTGTCATCCTGAGTGTTCTTCTTACAATTTCCACAAGTCGAGTCGAAAATCAGACAGCGGCGGTGCAAGCCACCGCAGATGCTTGGCGGGGAGCGGCACTTCCAACTATTGCCCCTACGCCACAAATGCGAATTGGGCAAATCGTCCTACCTGGCGGCCATACACCACCAGACAGTCGAAACCGTAGCCAGTTTAACTTCGCCGAAATCCCGGACAATTTACTGCCCCTGGTTCAAGATCAGATTTTCACACCGCCCATTCAGCCCCCGCCTGTGACCGATGAAACGGCCCTACGATTAGTGGTTCCGAAACTCAATGTTGATAGCACTATCGTACAAGGCATTGACTGGGAGTCATTGAAACTTGGCGTTGGACAAGTCCCCAATGGCATTTCGCCTGCAGATCCCGTGGGCAACGTTGTGTTAGCGGCCCACAATGATATCTATGGTGAGCTATTCCGATACTTGGATCAATTGGAGGCAGGCGATCAATTCCAGATACAGTCTCAGACCCAAACCTTCACTTATGATATTCAGGGATGGCAAATAGTCGAACCCAGTGATGTGTACGTCATGGAGACTCGTGATGGTCCCACTGCAACGCTAATCTCATGCTATCCCTATCGCGTGAATACACAGCGTATTGCTGTCTTCGCCAATCGAATCAATATTTAATCCACATTTACAGCAAGGTCTATCATTATGATGCAGAAATATTCATTGATTCTTGTGTTACTTTGCGGCGCCCTCTTCGGGACATTCGGGACCAGTGCTCAGACCGAGGATGAGGCAACTGGTGGACGGCCCTGGGATCTCAAGGATACCGAACGGGCTGGACTGTTCACCTTTTACGATACACCCGCGCAATCATCGACAACTGGGCAACCGCTAGCTGCCGGTGACTTTGATGGTAATGGTTGCGGTGACGTCGCAGTCGCTGGACAAAATGCCAGTGTGTTCGGGAGTGAAGGCTTGCGGACGAACGCGGGCCATCTACGTATTATTATGAACCTGTGTCAAATAGGAGGACGCATCGCTTTAGAGGAAAATACCAGCCTTTCCCATATCGTGTTGACCATAAATGGCGCGCAGGCAGACGATATGGCCGGTACTGAAGTGTATGTTGATGACTTCAACAACGATGGCTACGATGATTTGCTATTCGGTGCGCAGAACAGCGCCGGCCACAGTGGTGACCGGCCCAATGCGGGAGCCGCTTACCTGGTCTTGGGAAGTTCAGATTTCGCTGATCAAGGCACGCTGGATTTGCTCGCATCATCAGCTAATGTTATTACATTCTACGGTGCCGCCAGAGAAGATCGCTTTGGAATTTGGGTGGATGGCGGTGATTTCGATAGGGATGGCTATGCGGATTTGCTCATTGGCGCGAATCAAGCCGATGGAGAAGCTGGCGCCCGCATCAACGCTGGCGAAGCGTGGATTATTTATGGCTCCAGTAATCTAACAGATGACTACATCTCGCCAATTGACATGGCCCATCCCCCATCGACTGCAACCCGGATCATTGGTGCCGATCCTGACGATCTTCTGGGTTCAACCACACTGGGCGGGGATCTTAATAATGATGGCTATGATGATGTGATTGTCAGTGCAGCACTCTGGCGTGGCTCTGCTGGTCTAGGTGGTCTGGATTTCGGCGGCGGCGATGGGCCAGGCAACGGTCGTTTCAACAGTGGAGACACTTTTATCATCTTTGGACGTTCAAGTTTGAGAGGTAAAGTCATTGACCTCGCTTCGTTGCTGGGCAATTCGGGTGTGCCCATTAACGAGCAAGTGGCCGTCGTCTATGGGGCTGATGCCAACGATCTTCTGGGTGAAGAAATCGCTATCGGTGATCTGAACGGTGATGGTAAGAACGACCTTGTTCTGGGTACCTTAGTTGCTGCTGGTCTCAACAATTGGATGGAAGCAGCCGGTGAAGCCTGGGTGATTTATGGAAAACAGCCGTTTCCTGGACGGATGATTGATCTTGCCAATCCACCGCAGGATCAGGCATTGGTTATTTATCCAGACCAGCCGGACAGCAAAGGCGGCGACATCCTACGACTGGCAGATATTGACGGCGATGGCATCGATGATTTGTTCTACGGGGCGCCCAATTATGATCCGGTAGGGTACGATTTGCTGGTTCGGCAGAACGCAGGGATGCTCGCAGTAATTTTCGGTCAATCCGGTGATTTGCCAAATACTGGCGGTTACATCCTTTTACCATCCAATCTGGAAGATCTACGTATATCCTATGTTATTGGCGCTGATGCAGAAGATATGATGGCTTATGGCTTGGCAGTCTACGATGTAGATGGAGACGAGATACCAGATATCATTCCCAACGGAATGGGGGGAGATGGCTTAAATAACGATCAGATAAATGCGGGGGAAATTTACGTGATCAGTGGTGCTGAGTTCATGTCTGTGGAGCGCAACAAACCAAATTAATGACAGCTTGAGGTAAAGTGGGTGTGCGTCATACGATTCCTCTATGCTCCAAGACTAGCAAGTTATCTAAAATCCAGTTTATACGTGTTTGAGTTTTGAACTACCATCCACTACAATGGTGTCGTAGTTGCCAATTCGTCGAGGAAGTTGTATGTCCGACGATTTGTATCGCAGAGCGAAAAATACGAATGCGAAAGGGCTGGAAAAGTTCCTCGGCGAACTGGAACTGGCGGTCATGAATGTTGTCTGGAGCCGGGAACCAGCGACCGTATCGGATGTCCTGGAGACCCTGCATCAAGAGAAAGAGCGCCAACTGGCCTATACCACTGTCATGACCATCATGAGCCGCCTGACCGAAAAAGGTTGGCTGGAGGCTGAAAAACAGGGGCGGGCCTTCTCCTACCGAGCCATGCATTCGCGCCAGGAGGCTGAGGCGGCGGCAGTCCGTTCGGTGGTGCGTGCGCTGCTGGAAGATTTCGGGGATGTCGCCGTTACACAGTTTGTGAAAGAACTCGACGACATCGACCCGAACCAACTCGTCCGACTGGCGAAGTTGGCCGATGAACCGGAGGAAGCGGATGATAGAAGCCAACCGACCGATTTATAAAGTATCCACTGGCGCGCTGCTTATTGCCATCGTGTGTATTGGCGCAGTGAGCCTTTGTGGATGGCTGGTCGCCTGGTGTTTGAATGGCGCGCACTTCAAACAGATTTTCCTGGTGATGATTTTGCTGTCGATTGGATTACTCGCCATGCTCAGGCAAATCTGGAGGACCCGCCGCTGTATAGGTGATCTCCTTCGCTCTGTCCAAGCGGATTTGCCAGCGCACCTTCAAAACCAGATGACCCAACACGGGATCGCTCCTTCAAGCGTTGTCCTGGTGCAATCTGCGGAACCGCTGGCCTTCTGTCACGGATTTCTGGAGCCAAAGATATACTTCAGCACAGGTCTGGTGGATTTGCTGTCTCCAGCCCAACTCCAGGCGGTTTTGCTGCACGAAGATTATCACCGGCAGCGGTTTGACCCCCTGCGTATTTTGGTGGTCAGAGCCATCAGCGCAGCGTTGTTCTTCCTGCCCTTTGTTCGTGATTGGCGCCGACTTTTCGAGATTAAGCTGGAACTGGACGCAGATCACTATGCAGTTCATCAAACGGGCAAAGCGGCTTTGGCCGGTGCTTTGCATCAACTGCTCAACTATACCCCCGGCGCATTATCCATTTCTGAAGCGGGTATCATCACTGCCAGATTGAGCGCGAATACGGCTCGGATCGCGGCCTTGCTGGGCGAGCGATCCAAACCGGAACAAATCTCACTCAAAAGCGTCATCTCCAGCACGGCCATCCTCTGGGTTATTTGCTTCATCCTGATGATGTGACGTTCGCACTCAATCTATCGCTTGACTTTGCCCAGACGAGTTACTACACTTGTGTAGTAGATTGTACGTTTTGAGGCAACAGTGAGTTTATCTATTATCAGGTCCGTAAATTACAGATACCTGGCAATCACACTGTTATCACCCTTCATGATTTCGGCCTGTTCCAGCTTACTAGCGTCACAGGCTATTGTTGAGGGTTATGGCGGCACACCGCTCAACAAACCAGCGCCTGACTTTGAACTCAGCGATCAGTCAGGACAAGCTATCCAGCTCTTGGATTATCGCGGCAAGATCGTTGTTCTGGCCTTTTTTGACAGCCAGTGCGATGAGGCTTGCGCGCTGACAGCCTATAAACTGCGGCGTGCGTATCAGGCACTTCAAGATAGCGCTGGTTCCGTGGTTTTCATGGGAGTGAACGTCAACGTTGAAGCGAGTTCACTTGAAGAGATCGAGGGCACAACCCAACGCTGGCAGTTAGATGACATCCCCACCTGGCACTTTCTAACAGGCAAGCCAGATGCATTGGAACCGCTATGGCAGGCATATCACATCGAAGTCCTTCCTTCACCGGATGAGACTACCCATACGCCCGGTGTGTACGTTATCGACGCCCAGGGCCGGATTCGCTGGTACGTTTCGACCCCCTTTGTTGAGGCTGGCACGCCTGCACCATCGCGTCCGTTACATGAACTGCTGGTTATTCGCCTACAGGAGCTTCTTGCTGCCTAACCTTTACAACTCAGAGGAGAATTACTTACAACGATGGCAAAGTCTCGCATCCGTAACAAAAGACAATCCAAATCTGCCCTCCGTTCCAAAACAACCCTCATCGTTGCAGTCGCCGCTATTGGGATTTTCGGGCTGCTCTACCTGACGAGCAGATTACCTGGTGGATCGGTGCAGTTCAGGGACATTCACGGATTGAGCTTCTCTTCAGATGGCAGCCAACTATTCGTTCCGGCACACGACGGGCTGCGGGTGTATGAGAACGGTAGTTGGACAGCGCCGGGCTTGCCCGTAAATGACTATATGGGCTACTCAGGAGTTGATAATGGTTTTTTCAGCAGTGGACATCCCAGACCTGGCTCGAATTTGGTTAATCCGTTCGGTTTGATCAGAAGCACGGATGGGGGAGAAACTATTCAGACCTTAGCCTTTGCCGGTGAAAGTGATTTCCACCTGATGGCCGCAGGTTATGAAAGTCATGCTGTCTATGTCATCAATCCTGCACAGAATTCCCGTCTGCCGGTTGGGCTGCACTACACGCTGGACGATAGTCAAACCTGGGAGCAGAGTCAGGCAAGTGGTATCAGCGGCAGCCCGATTCAACTGGCTGCCCACCCAACCGAATCGGGTGTGGTTGCGGTTGCAGCGGAGGGCGGACTGTTCCTCTCGAATGATTATGGCGATACATTCACGCGGGTGGGCGATGATGCCCCGGTGACGGCTGTGACCTTCGATCCCGGTGGCGAACGGCTGTTGTTTGGCTATCAGGGCTTGTTTTCCTACGATCTCGCCGGCGGGCAAATCGACACATTCCAAATACCGGCGGTGACCGGGGATGACGCTGTGGGTTACATTGCCGTCAACCCCGTTTCAGATCAAATTGCCTTTGCAACCTTTAGCAAGGACATTTATCTGTCCGAGGACGAGGGTCAGTCCTGGGCAGCCATCGCCGAACAAGGTGTAGGGGGAGGCTAATCGTTATAGGAAGTTATTCGACACGGAATGAGCGTATGGAAAAGCAAAACGAAGTATCCGAATCCCATGAAGACACCGTTCGATTTTCCTGGCCGCTTCTGTTTTTGGTGTTGGGCGGATCGGGGTTAGGCGCGGTCATCATCTTTTTCTCTTTAATTGGTCTGCTTTCGGATACCGGCAAATCGCCATCCGGTACCTCAATCGGGCCAACGGAAGCTGCGATTGTCGGCGATGGATCCACGTTTACCACCGGCCCCCTGCCTGATCCGCGAGCCGGCAGCGTTGCCGGCAGCGGACAAACAGCAGTCGGGCAGCCCGCCCCGGACTTCACCCTCCCAACACTCGAAGGGGATGCGGTTTCGCTTAGCGACTACAGAGGTCGCCCGGTATTGATGAACTTCTGGGCGACGTGGTGCGCCCCTTGCCGTCAGGAAATGCCCGAACTAGTACGCGCCTACAATACGCATCAGGAGGCAGGTTTTGTGGTGCTGGCCGTCGATCTGACCGATCAGGACTCGCTAGACGATGTGCGGGCATTTGTGGAGGAGTTTGACATGACGTTCCCGGTCCTGCTGGATGAAACCGGGGCGGTGTACAACGAGTTGTATCGTCTGCTGGGGCTGCCGATGAGCGTGTTTGTGGATCGAGAGGGTGTGATTACACGCATCCACATCGGCATCATGACCGGCCAACAGGTAGACGAGTTTATGGAGGAAATTCTGGCATGAACGATCTGACCCGATTTCCCCTGAGATTTTTCACGCTTACGAAGCGCTGGCTGCCGCTGGCCCTGTGCTGCATACCAGGAGTGGTCATTGGAGTCCTGGCAGCCGTCGGCGTAGGCTTATTCAGCATTGGGAGGGTATCTACGATGGATGTGAACACAATTTTTCTTCTAGTGATGGGACTGGCCTGTCCCATCGGTATGGGTCTGATGATGTGGTTGATGAACAAGAATATGAGCCAGCACCCGGAGCAATTATCGTCGGACAAACAAAAACGCCTCAGCCCTGCCGACCGCTTGGCCGCGCTCCATGACGAGCGTCGGATATTAGAAGCCGAAATCACTGAACTATCTCACCAGGTTGAGCTAGACGAACCACACTATCTGCCGCTTTCCGAGCCGTCGTCTGTTCCAGAAGACACACCGCTCTCGGCGGCGCGTTGATGGCGCGAGGAGAACAATGTCCGACCTCATCCTTCAGTATTACACCTGGTTGAGTGGTCTGTTTAGCTCGGTTGCCCCATCTATTCGCAGTTTGACAGAGACGATCAATCTGCCTCTGGTCTCGGCGCTGCTGTTCGGGCTGATGGGCACGCTCGCGCCATGTCAGCTAAGCACCAACGTCGCGGCGCTGGCGTTTTTATCCCGTGACGCGGGTGATTCCCGCCGCCTCTGGGGACAGACGGCGGCTTTCATCTCCGGCAAAGCGACAGTTTATCTCCTCGTGGGCGGCGCGGTTGTCCTGCTCAGCCTTCAATTGAATCAAGTCAGCGAGACGGTGATTCCGGTGGTGGTCGTCGCCCGACGCGCGCTGGGGCCACTCTTGATTGTCGTCGGACTGTTCATGATGGGATTGGTCAAACTGCCGCCGGCGCTAGGCGGGCGTTTCTCCACCTGGCTGGAAGGCAAAGTCGGTCAGCGACAGGGGATGATCCCTGCTTACCTGCTGGGTGTGGCATTCTCATTTACCTTCTGTCCGACCCTGTTCTGGCTGTTCTTCGGGCTGACGATCCCGCTGGCGATTGCGTCGCCTGGGGGTGTGCTGTTCCCCGGCGTGTTCGCCGTCGGCACGGCCCTGCCGGTGCTGGGACTGGCAGCGGTCATGGCTTCTGGTAGGGTCAACATTGGTCAATTCCTCAGGCGCTTCAAAGCAGCGAATGTCTGGGTTCAGCGTGTGATTGGGGTGGTCTTTATCCTGGTTGGCCTCCATGAAACTATTTTGTACTGGTTCATTTGAGTTTCGCAGCAAGCTAGGGTGGATAAGTCGTTATGAGTAAGGCAATCACCAATCGCAAAACCCGGCGACAGCGGAGCGCAAGCAGTCGTGCCCGGGCATTCCTCTCGCTAGACCGCATCATCATCGGCGGCTCAATCCTGGGTTCACTGGCAATTGTGGGCGTCATCGCCTTGAATTCGTGGATGAACCGCCCGATTGACATCCAGGGTGTAGAACGCCTTCCGAGCATCAGCGGCGTGCATCAGGAAGCCGTGATTTATTCGCAACTTCCCCCGGCGGGTGGGCCACATGCTTCTGTCTGGCAAAACTGCGGTGTCTATCTCGAACCCGTCAAGGATGCGGCTGCGGTCCACTCGCTAGAGCATGGCGCAATCTGGCTCACCTATCGCCCAGGCTTACCCGATGCGGAAGTGGCACGACTGCGCGAGATCACCTGGCAAAGCGATTCCCGCCTGCTCAACCCTTATCCTGCTTTGCCCAGTCCGATTGTTGTGACCGCCTGGGGGTATCAACTCCGCTTAGACCGCGCGGATGATGGGCGCCTGGCGCAGTTTGTTCGCCAGTACGAGCGCGCTGCAAGCGCTCCTGAACCCACTGGTTTTTGCAGCGGCGGCGAGGGTCAACCGTTTACGTCATTTATGGGGTAAAGGTGATGCTGATGATGTCCAAAAAATTGACCTGGCTCTTCGTTATAGCTGCTGCCCTAACGACGATTGCCGCCTGTCGTCCGACTAATGGCTCAAGCGAGGCGATCTCAACCGCTCCGTCAACGCAGGCAACGACTGGCGTATACCAGACACTCACCATCGATTCCTTTGCTGCTATCCTCGCCAACAACCGTGACGACTACACTATCCTCAACGTTCACATTCCTTATGCGGGCGAGATCGAAGACACGGATGCCAATATTCCATATAACGACATCGAGGCGCTCACGGCGGCTTTGCCGGACAAAGATGCTCCCATCATCCTGTACTGCCGGAGTGGCAATATGAGCGAACAAGCCAGTCATGCGCTGCTAGAATTAGGCTATACGCAGGTGTGGGACGTACCCGGTGGGATGAACGCCTGGCGGGAGAGCGGGCGCGAACTGGTAAATGAATGATAAAGCTAACTTACGTATGACCACTTCAAGGGAAGCAAGATGATGACCGCCGAAACCGACATTCAGCAAACCGCTGTAGCCAGCGAGGAGGTTGAAGTCACCCTCCCTGAACAAGCTCAACAGGCCGTGCCAGATGGCGTGATCGTCATTCGCCGGACGACATTCAACTACATTTTCATTGCGGCGGTCTTCCTGGTGGTGGGCATGGTGATCGGCGCGTATGGGGCTTTCAAGGTGGAGCGCGCCAACCGAAGCTGGCTGAGTGACGCTCTCAGGGAGGCGCTGGAAGGACAAGCCGGCACGATTGTCAGTGGTCAGCAGGCGGAACAAACCGACCCGGATGCGCGTGTCGAGGTGAGTGTAGACGATGATCCTGCTCACGGGCCAGCAGATGCCCCAGTAGTCATGATTGAATTCAGCGATTTCAACTGCCCCTACTGCGGGCGCTTCGCGCGCGAAACGCTGCCATTGCTGCGCGAAAATTATGAGGGTCGCATCCGTTTCGTTTACCGGGACTATCCCATTCTGGGGGACTCGTCGCTTCAGGCTGCGGTAGCCGCCGAGTGCGCGGATGACCAGGGCGCGTTCTGGGGATTTCACGATTTGCTCTTCGAGAACCAGGGTGGCTTTAATCAGGAGATGTTCATCGGTTTTGCCGAGCAACTGGAGTTGAATGTCGAACAATTCACAGCCTGCCAGAATGATGCGATAACCCGGGACGAGGTGATCGCGGATTACACAGAAGCCGAACGCCTGCGTGTTGGCGGAACCCCGACGTTTTTCATTAATGGACGCCGGGTGGTGGGCGCGCAGCCCTATGCGGTTTTCCAGGACGCAATCGCCGAGGAACTTGTATCCGCCGCAGAAGCGCAATCCTCAGTCGCGCCCTAGTTACAGGATGGAGAGGAATTTACGGATGAGAAAGTACGTCTTCATTGCATTGCTGGCTGTCTTTGGTTTGACCTTTGCGCTCCTGGCAGTGCAAGACATCTCCTTGTCTAATGTCGGGCGCGCCGACACAACGGACACTGCGCCAGTCGGGCAGATAACCCTTGCCGCCGGTTCGGAAGCGGCATTCAGCTATCTCTCGGCACAACGCACGAATATCTGCGGTTTGCAACCCGAGATGGTCTTTGACTACTCGGATGATGCCCGCCTGCAAGGTTCGTGCTGCTCGCCGATGGATTTGCACCGCTATCAAGAACAGGTCGAAGGGCTGCGCCCGTATGCCGATATCCCCCAGATTCCCGAAGACCCCTATGATATGCCAGCAGCTTTAGTCAAAGAACTGCTGGGCTATCAGGCCAGCATCCAGCTCACTCCCCAACAACAGGCCGTCTATGACGAGGCGATGACACTCTCAGAGGAAGGCGGGCCGTGCTGCTGCCGCTGCTGGCGCTGGTATGCCTTTGAGGGTATGGGCAAGTACCTGATTACTCAGCAAGGATGGGAGGCCGAAGCATTGGCTGCGCTGTGGAGTTTAACGGATGGTTGTGGCGGCGAAGGGCACAGCCATGCCTGAACACGGCAATCTACAAGTTCTGGTATCGCAAGCCAGTGAGATTGAAGCGATGCAAGGGTTATTACAGCGTAAGGGTTTTCCAGTTGTTAACACGGAGTCCCCCCATTGCTGCATGGTGAACGTAAGGAATAATGGCGGTTTACTGGAGTAATCATCCATGAATTACGATGTAGCCGATGTAAAAGAGGCCGGAACAACGACCAAACTGAAAAAAGGCGCGTCGTTCACCCATGCACTCCTGTTTGTTCTGGGTTTTTCGCTCGTATTCATCATTGGATGGGGTGGTGCAGCCACCTTCGCCGGGCAGATTTTCAGCGACTACAAACGAGAACTCGCCCAGATTGGCGGCATGGTCGTCATCCTGTTCGGCATTGCTAATCTGGGCATTCTGCGTATCCCCTGGCTGTACTACGACACCCGTCCCCAGTGGAACCCCAAGCGCCGCGCCGGGTTCTTGTCGTCTGCCTTCATGGGGGTATTCTTTGCCGCTGGTTGGACACCCTGCATCGGCACAACGCTGGGCGCGATCCTGACGATGGGTTTCAGCCAGGAGACTTCGACGCAGGCGATGCTGTTATCCAGCGGCTACGCGCTGGGACTGGGCATTCCCTTCCTCATCATTGGCGCAGGCGTGGGTCGAGCAGCGCATGTTGTGCGCCGCTTCCGGCGTCATGTGCGCAAGGTGCAGATTGCCAGCGGCCTGCTGCTGATCGGGATCGGGGTGATGCTGCTGACCAACCAGTTGACCCTGATCGCCATCTGGGCGCAGCGCAGCGGTCTTTACCTGGATGTGCCGTTGGGCGGCGCCAGCGTCCCGACCTACCTGATTGCCATCCTCGCCGGTCTGATTTCCTTCCTGTCGCCCTGTGTGCTGCCGCTCGTGCCCGCCTACATCGGGTATCTCACCGGGCGTACTGCCAGTGAGCTATAGGGGGATTAGATGTCTGATCACATACACCCTCAGCCTGTTTCGGATGCGCTGAAACGCCAGCGTGTCATGCGCATCTGGCAGGCGCTGCTTTGGTGTCTCGATCATTGGGTGCTGATCTTCTCGGTGTTGTTTGGCATTGCGAATGTGCTGCCGTTTGTCGCGCCGGTGTTGATGCGCATCGGATGGACAGGGCCTGCCCGATGGATTTACACTCTATACAGTCCGATGTGCCACCAGATGGCGCAGCGCTCGTTTTTTCTGTTCGGTCAGCAGCCCATGTACAACCTCGCCGACCTGCCCCTGTCCTTAACCGGAACCACAGCGACCGATATGCTGACGCTCCGGTCCTTCCTCGGCAGCCCGGTGTTGGGTTGGAAGGTGGCCTGGTCAGACCGGATGGTGTATATGTACGGCGCGGCGCTGCTGGCAGGAATCGCTTTTGCCGTGCTGCGACATCGCCGTCTGGTTCGCCCGCTCGGTCTGCTGCCATTCGCGCTGTTGCTGGCCCCAATCACAATTGACGGTGCAACCCACCTGCTCAGCGACTTCAACGGCGGTCTGGTCGCCGGTTTCCGTTACCACAATCAATGGCTTTCTGATCTGACGGGAAACGTCTTGCCCGCCTGGTTCTACGTGGGGGATGCGTTTGGTTCCTTCAATTCCTGGATGCGTCTCATCAGCGGGCTGACCTTCGGGATTGGCGGTGTGTGGCTCGCCTTTCCCTACATAGATCGCGCCATTGCGGAAACCGCTGCCGAATTACGAGCGAAGCTGCGGCGTGCCCAGCATGTACGGTTAGAGAATCCATCGCTTGACAAGGGTTCTGCATGATGAAACGGGTTTTTTGCCTATTCAGTTTGTCATTTGTCTTTCTCGCTTTCAATCCGGCAGCCGATGCCAGCAGCGCTTGTGAAAGCGTCACAGCCGAAAACCCTGGGCCGACTGCCGACTGCCTGGTTTTCATGGAAGCTTTTTCAGGGCCAAATGTTGAGCCAATCGCTCTCGATAGGTATACCCTGAGCTTCTACAGCTTCTGGCGTGTCGGCCCTGACGCTGTCAACCTCTATGACGGACCCGGCGGCAGTATGGTTGGACAAATCCCGCCTGGCTTTAACTTCGTCCGCGCGCTCGATACCAGCGTTGATGACTGGCTGCAAATCGAAGGCGGTCAGTGGGTGTCGCGCTTGGAGGCTGAGTTGACCCAGCCCTCTCCGTTTCGCGGCGTGCAGCTCTCCAATGGCCTTGAGCGCCCCTTCGCCTGGGTCGTCGATACCACCGGCATTTATGCCTCCGAATATCCTAGCGGTCCGCCGTCACAAGCCACTGGCCGGGTCCCGCTTCGTTATGAAATCGTCAACATCTTCGCCGAAGCAGTGGACTCAGAAGGATGGACCTGGTACATGATCGGTGCCGATCAGTGGGTTAACCAGCGATTTGTCTCCGTCATAAAAGGTGTTGAGCGACCTGAAGGCGTGTCTGGCCGCTGGGTGGCTGTCGATTTATATGAACAGACGTTGGTGGCCTACGAAGACGACAGCCCAGTTTTTGCGACCCTGGTTTCGACGGGATTGCCCGGTTGGGATACAAACGAAGGCGTTTTCACCGTTTGGGCGCGACTGGAGGTTGACGGGATGTCGGGTGCGACAGGCGCGCCGGATGCCTATGCGCTGCAAAGTATTCCCTGGATACAATATTTCGACAATGACATCAGTCTGCACGGAACCTACTGGCATGACCTGTTTGGTTATCGCCGCAGTCACGGTTGTGTCAACATGAGCATTAGTGATGCGCGGTTTGTGTACCAGTGGCTGGGCGATGCTGAACCCGATGAGAACGACGACGTGCAGCACTATGTTTATGTCCACAGCTCAGGCACATATACTAATCAGCAAGGTTAAAGAATTTAGAGGAGCGAGGTAATGCGAATAACGACCTTTATTGGTTTTTTTGGAACCCTCCTGCTGCTGCTGACGGCCTGCGGTCGCAGTTCATCTGTCCCAGCGGCAAATGAAGCCCTGCCTCTGGCCGAGGATAAGCCGACGTTCATCTTCTTTTTCACGGATAACTGACCACGCTGAGCGCAGATGACACCCATCGTGAATGGGTTAGAAGATGAGTTTTCAGAGCGAATATTTTTTCTTCGTCTCAATGCAGCTGATGGCGCGGAGGGCGAGTCCACGTTTAACCGCTTATCACTGCCCGGTCATCCTAGTTTCGTGATCTTTACGCCGGAGGGTCAGGAGCAGGAGCGCCTCTTCGGTGTGGTCGAGGCGGAAGTGCTGAGAGCGGCACTCGAGAAGGTTGTGGAGGCCGGGTAAACCATTCACACAGTTCCTTTTGAGTAACGTACATCGAGCAAGCAGGATGGAGCGGATATGGAACGATCAGATCAGATCATCGAGGAACTGCTGCAAGAGACACAGCCAGCGCCTCGACGTGGTTTCAGCCTGGGATCGGTTGTCCTCATCATAGGTTTTGTTCTGGTAGCGATAGTAGTCGGAATGCAGCTTGCGCGGCAGAACCAAACCCAGCCGACAGATGGTCCCGCGCCAGATTTCAGCCTGACGACATTCACCGGCGACTCCTTTCGCCTCTCTGAACAGCGCGGCAAGGTGGTGGTGATTAATTTCTGGGCGAGCTGGTGCGGCCCCTGCCGCGATGAAGCGCCTATCCTGCAAAGCGTTTGGGAGCGGTATCGGGACCAGGGTGTTGTGTTGATGGGCGTGGCTTACCTGGACAGCGATCAGGACTCGCGGGCTTTTATCGATGAATTCGGCATCACCTACCCGAATGGCCCGGACAGGGGCACACGCATTTCAGAAACCTATCGCATTCAAGGGGTTCCCGAAACCTTCGTGGTTGATCAGAACGGTCAGATTGTCGAGTTCATCATTGCGCCGGTACAACCAGGGCAACTTGACACGATCTTAGATCGTATCTTGCGGTCTTAAGGGGGAAAGCGGCTTTGTCTACGAAGGGCATTCGACTGGCGCACACCCGGCTGTCCGCAGTCTTACGCTACTTCAGCAATATCATCCCGGCACATGCCCGCTCAGCCTGGGCAGGTATTGTGGCTTCGTTCTGGGTGTTCAGTTTGGGCGCTTGCGCCGCCTCAACTGCGACGATACCTACTCCCACATTATCCCCCGTCGAGTCAGGTTGGGAAGTCTATCTCCGGGTCTGTGCTGAGTGTCATGGTGCAAATGGTGAGGGCTATGCCAACGAACTGGCTGCACCCGCGCTGGACGCGACCGAACACGCCTGGCACCACCCGGATCAGCAGATTTACGATTGGATTGCCAACGGCAAACTGGGGTTGGGACGAACTATGCCAGCGCTGGGTGACCAACTCGCGCATAACGAGATTCTGGCCGTAATTGACTATCTTCATTCCTTGTGGACCGCGGAACAACTCGCCGATCAACAGAGTATCACTGAAAGATACCCTGTCACTTTAGTACCGAGACAGGAGCTATAGCTTCCCAAAAGTTCTGCATTCCTGTTGCCAATGATCTTAACGCTGCCCACCGGGCCACACCAGGATCGGCATGTTCACCACGATACCGGGCCGTTCGATCACGACCTCGCCCTTTGCCTGGGCTGCCTCGATTTCGGCCACACTGTCGAGCATACGCGGCGCTGCCCCCGCCTGCCAGGTCACGAGATTAAGCGCCCGCAGCGGGGTGTACACCTCATCACCTGGGATGCTGTCGAAAATGTCGGGTTGAAATCCCATCGGTCCGCCGCCATTCACGCCATTGGTGAAGACATACACATTGCCCAATAATTCATCGGGAATGTCAGCAAGGCCGGGTACAGTGACCACCTGGGGCCCCATCATCTCGGTGAGGAGGCTGGCAACATCAAGGTCTGAGGCTTCGGTGTGGATAAAGAACAGCTCATCGCCTTCGTAAATGCCACGCACCAGCGGCGCGAGGTCATCGCTGGAAAACGCGGTCTCCATCTGACCCATACCCGACATGGCTGAAGAGGGTTCCGGTGTGGCCGTCGGCTCTGGCTGTGCTTTTGAGTTTCGTGTGAAGAAGCTCAATGCCAGGAATAGGATGATGACACTGGATGCCCAGAATTTGGTGTGCATGGATGATCCTTTCTTAGGGTTGCTGTTCACCAGGTTCGTCATATTTGCCCAGAATCGCGGCGCCGATCTCCTGAAGAGACCAGCGCTGTTGATGATTTCAAAGGCTACACCACGTTGTCAGGGACCGTTTCGTAGCCCAACTGCTCCAGAGTATCCGTGATGGCGGCTGTGTCCGTTTCTCCGGTCTTGAGGGTCACGCCGATGTGTTGTGTTTGCGGGTCAGCAGCGACTTTCAAGACCCCTGGCAGTCGCTTGAGCGCGAGCTGAATGGTATTGGCGCAGCCGTTACAATGGATTGTCTGCTCACCCTTTACTTTTAGATTGATCGTGTTGACAGTCATTGCACTTCTCCTTTTGAGGTTTGAGATGCTCTTGTTGTATTGAAGGGTACACCTTCAAGCGGCTTGAAGGTCAAGGGCGCTGATGGCAACAGCCGACCGGCGAAAGAGTTGGTCAGGACGGCGCTGACGCTGGCAATCATGGCGAGCATCGCCCAGGCTGGATGCACCAGTCCAGTCGTGGCGGCTGGGACACCGATCCCATTGAAAGCAAAGGCCAGGATCAGGTTCTGGACGGTTTTGCGGTACGAGGTACGCCCGATGTGATAGGCATCGACGACCGCTGTAAGCCGCTCACCAATGAGGACGATGTCTGAGCTTTCAATAGCGATGTCTGTACCTGTACCAATGGCAATCCCAATATCAGCCTGCATCAGCGCTGGCGCGTCGTTGATGCCATCACCGACCATCGCTACTCGGACACCACCTTGCTGAAGTTGGCGGACTTGGGCGGCCTTTTCATCCGGCAATACTTCAGCCAGTACTTCATCGATCCCCAGTTCTGCGGCGATGGTTTCGGCGGTGCGCCAGTTATCGCCGGTCATCATCACCGACTCGATCCCGGCTTCCTTGAGTTGGCGAATCGCCGCTTTAGCGTCAGGCTTGAGGGTGTCGGCAAGGGCAATGAGGCCAACAAGGGTACTGTCGACAGCAACACCAGCAACAGTTTTACCGCCCGCCTCTAGTGCTGTAGCCTGGTCCTGGCCCATCCCTATGTTAACCCCGGCTTCATCCAGGAGACGCAAGCTGCCCACGTGAATGACGCGACCTTCCAGAGTGGCCTGTACCCCTTTTCCGGGTGTTGCCTGGAAATCGTCTATCGCCGACAACGTGAGTCCCTCTTGTTGGGCACGCTGGACAATGGCTTGAGCGAGTGGGTGCTCAGAAAGCGCCTCAGCGCCTGCTCCCAATCGCAGCAGCTCATGTGCGTCGTAGCCACCCACAGGAACGATATTCACCACATGGGGTTTTCCCTGGGTGAGTGTCCCCGTCTTATCAAAAACCATCTTCTGGATGTCTTTGAGGACCTGGAAGGCTTCGCCAGAGCGCATCAGGATACCTTGTTGCGCGGCTTCACCGCCGCCCCGGATCATCGCCAGCGGCGTTGCCATGCCTAGCGCGCACGGGTAGCCCATGACAAAGACGGCCAGGGTAGCGAAAATCGCTCGGCTCACATCGGGCTGCCCGGTAACAGCCCACGCGCCCAGCGTCCAGCTGAGAAACCCGGCAATGCCAAAGGCAAGCACACCGGGCACGTAGTATTTGAGCGCCAAATCTACCAATTGCATGATGCCCGGCTTCATGGCACGCGCCTCTTCAATGTAGTGAGCGACCTGTTGCAGGAAACTTTCCTCACCCACATGGCTGACTGTGACCAGCAGCGATCCAGACTGGTTGATCGACCCGCCGATCACCTCACTCCCTATTTCCTTGCCCACCGGCATACTCTCACCCGTGACGATGCTTTCATCAACATCAGACGCGCCTTCAATGACCACGCCATCTACCGGGATACGCTCACCGGGTCGAACCCGCACCTGATCGCCGGGCTGAACTTGCTCAATCGGGACTTCAACTTCTTCACCCTTCTGGATGACTCGTGCTGTAGCGGGTTGCAAGTCCAGCAGCTTGCGCACGGCTTGGGATGCCCGGGTTCGTACCAACAGCGAGGTGTAGCCAGAGAGGATATGGTAGGTGGCAATAAAGGTTGCCACCGCAAAGAAATCGGCTGCCGGGAATTGCAGCGCGGGCAACTCCAGGTAGCGACCCCCTAAGCCCAATGTCCCGCCAATCAAGCCCGCAAATGCGCCGAATTCAAGTAGGACGTGTTGGTTGAGAATACCGCGCCGCAGCGAATGATACGCCATTTTCAGGATGTACAGGCCGGGGCCAAAAACCGTTGCTACGGCCAGAAGCGGCATAACCACCGTCATAATGGGTTGCAAGATGTCAAGGGGGACGAGCTTGAGCCACATCATCAACATCAGCAGCCCACTGATAGCCGTGAAGACACCTGCTAAAATCAACCGTTGGCGCTCTGTGCGCAGTTCCTCTGCCTGTTCCTCGAAAGCGCGCACTTTGTCGGGATCGCGGATGGTGTAGCCCAGGCTGCGCAGCGTATCGCGCAGTTGAGCAGGTGTCTGTTTGGTCGGGTCATACTGGATGAGGGTTTCTTCATGAGACAGGCTGACGTGTACTTCCGCCACCCCCTCCATGCGACTAAGCGCCTTGCGAATAGTCTCGGTGCAAAAGGAGCAGCTCATACCCCCGATGTTTACCTGTAGTTTCTCAGTTGCCATTGTTACCGTATCTCCTGGTTCTCGATGAGGTGGCAAACGCAGCTTTTGGCTTCAATCTCGGCGAAGGGTAATTGTTCAGCCTGCTGCTGAAACTGCTGCAGCTCTTCCTTGAGCCGGTTGAGTTCGGTGATTTTGTGATCCACCTCCTCAATCTTGGCCGCGATTTGGCCGATGACGTAGGCGCAGGGCGCTTCACCTCGTTCTCTGAAGCTGAGAATCTCGCCGATTTCTTCTAAGGTGAAATCGAGACTGCGGGCGCGGGTGACGAACCGCAGTCGTTCCAGATCCTGCTCGCTATAGACTCGGTAGCCGTTGTCGGCCCGGCTGGGTGCAGGTAGCACACCGATTTCCTCATAGTAGCGGATGGTGGGTGTGTTCACGCCGGTCTGTCTTGCCAGTTCTTTGATCCGAAACATGGTGAGCCGCCTCTCGTGCCGGAGTCCTGCGCTGATTTTGTGGTCGGGTGTTGAATACAGGATAAACCTTCAAGTCACTTGAATGTCAAGCGGTTGCTCATAGGAACCTCACAATTGAGGACTTGACCTTGTAGTTGCTATAAGGTTTAGGATGATTGATATGGGAGGTACACGAATGTTTACGATAGGCGATCTCAGCGAAAAAACGGGTGTCAGTACCGAAGCTATTCGCTACTACGAACGCATCGGCTTGATACCGGAGCCGCAACGGGCGGATAACGGCTATCGCCTCTATATCGAAGCCGATGTAGACCGGTTGAATTTCATTCGGCGGGCACGGGCGCTGGATATTGCGCTGGATGAAATTGACGAAATTCTGGCATTTCGTGAACGGAATGAAGCGCCATGCTCGCATGTCATGAAGGTGATGGAGCAACGTATTGAGGAGATTGAAAATCGAATTCGAGATTTACAACGCATGAGAGACGAAATCAAGCGCCTTCATGAAGCAGGCAAACAGCTGCCCCAGGATGTTCAGATGAAAACGTGTGTCTGCCACCTTATCCAGACAGGTATCCGAGAGGAAGTACCAAGCAATGAGTAAACAACGTATTGAACTGGGCATCAGCGGCATGACCTGTGCCAGTTGCGACAAACACGTCAGCCACGCGCTTGAAGCCGTGGCTGGTGTAGAGAGCGTAAATGTCCCCGGCTGGCAGTCCGGCAAGGCAAGGGTTATCGCATCAGCAGACGTGAAAGCCGATGACCTGGTGCAGGCTGTCGCCAATGCGGGCTATTCGGCTACGATACGCGCTCAAACACCCGTTCAAGTACAGGACATTGATCTCCAAAATGGCGGCAGCGCTATCGATTTCGACCTGCTCGTGATCGGGGGTGGTTCGGGTGGTTTTGCAGCAGCGATCACCGCCAGTGGGCTGGGTAAACGGGTGGGCATGATTAACGGCGGAACCATTGGTGGCACCTGCGTCAATATCGGTTGTGTGCCGAGTAAAACTCTCATTCGCGCGGCTGAGGCATGGCATACGGCGGGACATCATCCCTTTAAGGGCGCGACGACAACGCAGAGTACGTTAGATTGGGCAACCATCCGCAGCGAAAAAGATGCGCTGGTGAGCAGTTTGCGTCAGAGCAAGTATGTGGATGTGCTGGCAGCCTATCCTGATGTGACCTTCATCGAAGGCTACGCCGCGTTTCAGGAGGATGGCTCGGTGCGGGTCGGCGATACCCGCTACACCGCCGACCGTTATGTGATTGCGACCGGCGCACACCCGCGGATGCTGCCAATTCCCGGTATCGAGGAAGCTGAACCCCTGAACAGCACGACGCTCATGGATTTGGATGCACTGCCAGAGTCGCTCATCATCCTCGGTGGGCGCGCCGTCGCATTAGAACTCGGACAAACGATGGCGCGATTAGGTGTAAATGTCCTCATCCTGCAACGCAGCACACGCTTGATACCCGACCATGAACCTGAGATCGGACGTGCCATCCAGGATTATCTGGAGCGTGAAGGCATGGGGGTTATCGCAGGTGTGCAGGTAGAGCGCCTGAGCCGTGAAGGGGATACACGTATCGTTCACGCCCGCGTCATGGGACAGATACGCGCATTTCGCGCAGACCAGATTCTGATGGCAACCGGACGTGAGCCGAATACAAAAGGCTTAGGTCTGGAAAATGTGGGTGTCGAAACCGATCAAGACGGCTTCATTACGATCAATGCCTACCAGCAGACGACGAACCCCAGGATGTTCGCGGTGGGGGATGTGACCACCAACCCTGAATTCGTTTATGTCGCGGCAGCGGCGGGTGGCATTGCCGCGAGTAACGCCCTGGTCGGGACACAAAAGCCACTCGATTTGTCGGCGCTGCCAGAGGTCATCTTCACCGATCCCCAGATTGCAATGGTTGGCTTAACTGAGCGGCAGGCACGCAAAGCGGGCTACGAAGTCCGTTCCAGTACCGTCACACTGGAACATGTATCGCGTGCCCTTGCCGCCCGTGACACACGCGGTCTTATCAAAGTCATCGCGGAAACGGGAACCGGACGTATCCTGGGTGTGCATGTGGTCGCCGCAGAGGGTGGCGAGGTCATTCAGACAGCGACTCTGGCCGTCAAGTTTGGGCTGACGATTGACGACCTGACCAGTACATTGTTCCCCTATCTCACCCAGGTCGAAGGTCTCAAGCTGGCGGCGCTGACGTTCGATAAGGATGTCGCTATGCTCTCGTGCTGTGCCGTCTAGTATCGTTTAAATCATATTCCCATCACGTCGTTCAAAGAGCCTACGTGATGGAAGGCTTTCAATTGCTACATTCGAGTGAGAGAGGCATTCAGATGTCACAGGAATTTGATGTCATTGTAATCGGTGTCGGGATGGCCGGGTTGAATGTCGCTCGTCGGACTCGCGCGGCTGGCAAATCGGTTGCGGTGGTCGATGAGCTGCCTTACGGCGGAACTTGTATGCTGCGCGGCTGTGACCCCAAGAAAGTGCTGGTTGGGGCAGCAGAAGTCATCGACTGGCAGCGGCGGATGCAAGGCAGCGGTATTGCTGGACAAGCCCGCATTGACTGGGGTGAATTAATGCAATTCAAACGCACGTTTACCGATGGCCCGCCCAAAATGCTGGAAAAGTCTTTATCAAAGAGCGGTGTCGCCACCTATTATGGTCAGGCACACTTTGTTGATGCCAATACGCTACAGGTCGGTGATGAAACATTCGTTGGCAAAATCATCGTGATTGCAACCGGAGCCAAACCCATGCCGCTGGGTATTGCGGGTGAGGAGCTGCTGGCGACCAGCACCGATTTTCTCGAACTTGAAGCCTTGCCGGAGCGAATCGTTTTCATCGGAGGGGGTTACATTGCCTTTGAGTTTGCTCATATTGCGGCACGGGCTGGCGCACAGGTGACGATGCTGGAAATGATGCCGCGCTCACTGCCTGCCTTCGATCCCGATCTGGTGGATCTGCTCATTGAGGCGACCAAAGAAGTAGGCATCGATATTCAGTTTGAAACGCGGGTCTTGGAAGTGGTCAAAGAAGCCAATGGTGCATTCACCATCAAAGCAGCTTCACCCAACGGCAGCCAGTCTTTCACTGCCGATCTCGTGGTGCATGGCGCAGGGCGTGTCCCTGCTGTTGATGGGCTTCAACTGGAAAATGCAGGCGTGGAATATAACAAGCGCGGGGTTGTTGTAAACGAATATCTGCAAAGCGTATCGAACCCCACCATTTATGCCGCCGGCGATGTCGCAGCGACGAATGGAATCCCGTTGACCCCTGTCGCTGTAACCGAAGGTATCGTTGTAGCAAACAATATCGTGAAAGGCAATGAGCGCACGGCTGACTACACCGGTACACCGAGTGTCGTTTTCACCATCCCTGCGCTGGCGCGGGTGGGTCTCACAGAAGCAGAGGCGAGTGAACAGGGCTTAAAATTCACGGTGAACCACCAACAAACCGCTAGCTGGTATTCCGCACGGCGCACCCATGAGAAACATACAGGCTTCAAAGTGCTGATTGAAGAAGGCACAGACCGCATTCTTGGCGCACATCTGCTGGGCGCACATGCTGGTGAAGTCATCAATATGTTCGTGCTGGCAATTCGTCATAACCTGACAGCGACGGACATCAAGAAGACCATCTTCGTGCATCCGGCAGAGTCTAGCGACATCAGCTACATGGTCTGAGCGCCGCATTGTCAGGCAGCCATTTCCCACTCACAGAGAAGCGCGCACAGCGCAGCGAATGAGCCAATTGGCACAGTGGGTTGCAACAACCGATAAGGTACTCACATTTTGAGAGCGTTGAACCCGCGTCAGCGTTTCACTCACGAGATGAGAATTTACGCGGCATTGTTCACTCATGTTACCCGTGACAGATTTCCTGCTGTCAATACAGATGGTGCCTCAAACATCCAAACTTTTTGGTAAGGGCTGTGGAGTAACTTTGGATACATCTGTATTATACGACAGATTATCAGGCTGTTTTTCACCCATTTTTGGTCGTTCGTGTGTCTATGTAATGTGTCACGTGAGTGAACGAGTGAGTACGGTACGAGGGTTGTATCCGAAATGAAGATGTACTCTAAAGTTGTGGTGCCCTAAACATCCAGTTCGAACTGGTCCGCATCGGGAATAGGTTCGGCTTCATAGGCCAGTATGATCTGGTCACGTAAAATCCCACGTTGCATAAGCGCATCCACCAGCTTTTTGTCCGTCATATCTTCCTCGATAACCACCTTGTTGCCAACCAACCGGGCTAGGATGACCACGCCAGCCACGTCCTCCCGCTGGGGATAGTCAACGGCATTCACAGCGTAAATACCTTGTTCGTCGTCCAGAATAGCAAATAACAGGACATTGGCACCTCGTCCACCGGCAGCGTATTTCTGCACCTCTCCACGAAGGATCGTTTTCAGTATATCCATTGCACAACCTCCTCTTTATCTAAGTCTACCACTACCAAGTTAACCTGCATATCTTGCAAGACCGACCGCATGAGCGATTTCTGGAAAAAAGTCTGATAGACATCAGCGGGAACAGACAAATAAACAGCTACCTTCATATTGTTAATGATAAGGGCATTTCGGTAGACAACATATTGCCCTAAAGCCTGATAAAATTCATCTAGAAGTGTGCGGGTGCTAGCAAAGCACTTCACTTCGACCACAATAACGGTTCGATCACCCTGTTTCTGGCGCAGTCGGAGATCGGCATAAATATAACCACCCCGAATCTTATCAATGCGAATGGCAAACGGCTGATGGGTGACTGACCAACCATCTTTCTCGAGTGCCCGGATAACCTGCTGCTCACATTGATCTATAGCTGGCATAATTAGAATCTATCGTCATCATCTTCGTCATCAATTATTTCTTGATCCAACCACAGTAGTGTGAGAATTGCATTATGGTTTGGCATTTGCCAAGAGTGTTCCATTAATTTTGCATCAGCATCGAACTCTCCTTCATCGAACCAAATGTTGGCAAATACATGTTGCTGCTTACTCGACTGTCGAATTGCCATACTTGTACTGTCCAACTTTCTCCCGCCATTAATGAAAAGCCTCAAGTCCTTTAACTCGATACTCTGTTGTACCCACTTGATATGTTGGTTCTCGGAATAAATCAGGACGACAGGTTCGTAAGAATAGTGAACGTATCGAAGCGCTGTAGCTGTAAGCGACGTATTAAATAATCGCGCTAACCCTTCAATATACTCTAGACACGGGTCTTCTGTGTTGCATAATGGCTCAAAAAAGCGTTCAGGAAGAAGAAATGCCGATGCAAACTCGTTGGCCTCTTGTTCGAGCTTTTTGCCTGTATCTTTTACCTCATTGTAGTTAATATCGTCGCTTAAGCACACAGATAACAAGTTACGATGACGATGGATTTCAAGATGCCCCAGCTCATGTGCAATACTAAATCGTTTCCGTTGTGGATTAGATACCATAGACGAGATGGTGATAACCGCTTTGTCGCGATATATCGTCAACCGAGCTTCAGCACTAGACAGCGGCATTTGCCTGACCAATGCACCTCTGGTCCATGCGATTTCATCTAAATACCGCAAGTCATCAGGCGAGTTTATCTGTAATTCATTCAGCACTTTTTCAGCCGCGAAAGTTGGATAGCTCATTCAATCGTTCTCGGTTGGTGTGTCTTCATCGTCTGCTTGAAGAAACTCATATTCCTCGCGAATACTCTCCAGGTCCTCGTCACTTATGTTATCTAAATCACTGTTTCTAAAATGTGCCGCCATCGCCTGACCGTATCGTTGTTGCAACATTTGAATGGCTGCGATATTCTCCTCACGGCTACGGCGCGTCTTCGAACCTTGCTGGGTCATCCTTTTTTTCGCTACGCTCAACTCTTGCCTGGCACGATTACGCCAATCTAGTGGTGATGTTTCGAGAGCCTCCTTGAACGTACTTTCAGCCTGAGCAGTCAGTTCTTCTGGATCGTAGCCGCTTGCTCTTAGGAAGGCATCAACTTCTTCCTCGGTATCAGGCGCAACTTCACCCAACAAATCTAGAAACGCATCCAGCAACTCCTCCTCTGTTTCAGGCATTTTTCTATTCTTCTGATTCATCGTGTATATTTACCTTTCTCCCTAAGCGTCTCAGTCGCTTCAGCCGATTATTTATTTCTTCGACATCTACATTGAGCGCTTCTGCTAAGAAACGTGGCTTTGGCTCACACCCATCGGCAATAGCTTCAACGATACTAAGCAAATCAGGGTCGGTATCCGCCACCTCAAAAATTGTAGCTACGTTTTGTGACACAATTTCGTAATGCTCCTTCTCGGAAAACGATTTTTCGGGATTAGTCGAATGCCTGTCTGATACGATTTCCTCCTCAGGCAGATCCGTCTCGTGACGATGCGACGCAGATTTGACTAAGGCACTGAGGACACTGCGAGCCTGGTATCGAAGCCAATTTCTTAACGAGCCTTTGCTTGGATCATATTTTCTTTCTCCTTTGAGCGTTTTAAGGATGATATGTTGGGCAACATCTTCTGGTGTCCATCCTCCAGGAAGCGTTTGAGGATCGCCGCTTGTCCATTTCATGCCTCCAGCAGTCCATTCGACGAAGGATACTAGATCTTTATAGTAAAATTTATAGTTCTCCTTCAAATCATTGAATACATCTTGGTCGCTACTCAATTCTAATTTCCTCGAACCTATGTTCTTATATACCGAATTCGTGGAATTTCTTGCCATAAGTGGCAAGAAATCGGCGCTACTCAGTATTAGTATACAGGGAGATTAAAGCTCGCAAGAAGAAAACGCTAACAAGTCATAATCGCGATTCATCTGAGGTGGTCAATCGGCAGATATTCAACCGTCTTGACCAAATGGCAATTTACAGAATTCGTGCCTTTGGTGTCCGGCATTTGATATCTGTACCACACAGCAATTGAACGGATTATCGCACCACGACAGTGGAACATGTGTTTTATGTTTTAGGACTCACAACACAAAGTCAGACAATAGGAGGAGTAATCCAAAATGTCAGATGCATCTATAACCTATTTTCCGGGCGGCAATGGTGATATAGCGCTCATTCGCCTGACAGACACAACCGATATTGTGATTGATTGCAATATTCGGGGCATTAATGGTGATGTGCCATGCTATGACGTACATGGTTATCTTTTAGAGCATGTCAAGCAAGTTGATGATGTTTCCTATACCGATGCTTTCATCCTCACGCACCCTGACCAGGATCATTGTCGTGGCTTCCAAAAAGTCTTTTACACAGGGGATCCTTCTGATTACTCCGAAGGCGACAAGAATGATGGGCTAATTCTCATCAATGAATTGTGGTTTACACCGCGCATCTTTTCGCAATACGAAGACACGCTCTGTGATGATGCCGAAGCCTTCTTAAAGGAAGCTGAACGGCGTATGGGTTTGTATAAAAGTGGCGATGCTAAACGTGACGAACCGGGTAACCGTCTCCGCATCATAGGCTACACTGACTCAGAATATCTGGAAGGCCTTGAAGATATTATTCATGTACCCGGTCAGGAGACAAACGATATTGACAGTCACCCGAAGAATGATTTCACATTCTTCATCCATGCACCCTTCAAAGACGACACCGATTCCGAAGATTGCGAGCGTAATAACACCAGTGTGGTTCTGCAAGCTCGTTTTTCTATCGACAATGAAAAAAACGCCTGCCTGGTTATCTTCGGCGGTGATGCTGATTATGATGTATGGGAGCGTATTGTCGACAGAAGTGACGATGAGACCCTCGCCTGGGATTTGCTATTAGCACCTCATCATTGCTCATGGACTTTCTTTAATGAACATGGTGTTTCTGAGCCTCATGAGAAATCTATGGAATTACTCAGTAAACATCGAGAAGGTGCACGCGTTATTGCATCGTCCAAACCAATAAAAGATGATGATTCCAATCCGCCAAGCTATGCTGCCCGACAGATTTACGTTGGTGAAGTTGGGGAAGAGAACTTCCATGTCACAACTGAAACACCAACTGAAGAAGATCCAAAGCCTATCGTGTTTATCATGAGTGCGAATGGCCCGATTCTTGACGATTCTTCAACAACATCGAAGTCAGTCACCGCGTCGGTTGCTGCCCGGCGTGCTCTAGGAAGCCCACGTACCTATGGATAATGCTCTTTACACGCACCGGATGACGCTGATCGAGAAGGATGATTCGATAGCGTCAACAATCAAGGAGGCAATCGCACAACTCACAGCCGCCTATCCCGAACAGTTGATCCAGGCGTATTTTTGGAATGAACACTATGTCGCAGTTCCTCTAAAAGTGCGTGTTAATCTACCCTCCAGGGGTCCGGTAGGTGATATCGATATTCGAGAGGAAGAACCCATCATCCTGGTTCTTCATCGGGACTATTATCCGTATCACGGCACAATAGTTTACTCAAACAGACTTGATTTCCCACGTGACCAACTGCCACATCTAAACCCAGTTGATTACACGCAGCCAATCAGTTTTTGTCTTCATCGCAGTAACTTCAATGATTGGATGGCAGACCGTTCCATCGTTGATCTCGTGGAAAGAGGTCGTCAGTGGCTCTGCGATGCAGCCCGGAATCGACTGATTCCGCCGGGTGATGGGTGGGAAGCCATCCGTATTGTTGATGCCATCGGTATTTCTATTTACCCTGCTGACAAAATACAGAACCACGTACAGCAACAATGGCATCTCACAAAGGGCAAAATGGGGTTTTCGACACTCCACTATAAGCTGCCGCCTCACGATTCGCATGATCCCTTGGTCGGCAAAGTACCCTATGCGCTTGAGCTGGTTGATTTTGTTGATGCCCAAAAAGCTAGTCGAGTTGTGAAGAAGATACATGAGATAAATCTACAATACAGTCCAGATCAGCCGATGGAACGACATCTTCTGGGTATGCTAATGTGGCCGGCTGCAAACAATATCTGCGATAGGTACTTTGCAAGCATTCCAAAGAAACTCTCTGACTTGCTTCACTGGGATTCTGATCTTGGTTTTCCTATTAAACAGGCTCTCGACCTTTATCAACGCAAGGATTATCAGTTCTTCGGTGGCATCCCGATCATCATCGCCTTTAATAGACCGATGAACCTCATCGGAGAAACGAGTGATATTGAGTTATTGAACCTTGTCATCCTATCAAAAGAACAAGCATTGGTCAGCGATGATGTATGGAATGAGGATGCACCGATCATTCCATTACTGAACCGAACGCCACTCACTGCTCGAAAGGCGCGGGAAATTTCTCAAACTCAAGTACTTGAGAACACTAAGGTGTTAGTTTTTGGATGCGGTGCAGTTGGATCAAAACTTGTAATGCACATGGCGCGAGCCGGTTTAACTGACATGACCCTGGTGGACTTCGATGAACTGTCTCCGCACAATTTGGTTCGTCACGCTTTATTAGCCAGTAGTGTCGGGAAAAATAAAGCTGATGGTCTTGGCAAAGAGATCACTGATATGTACCGCGAGCGATTAAATCTGAAGGTGATACAGCGCAATGGGCTTACTATCTTACTCGACAAGCGGAAGCGAATCATCCGGCAAAACGATTGGCTTGTGGATACAACAGCATCCAGTACATTTCAAAGGGCAGTCGTAGAGACTCCTTTGCCGGATAACATCCGTGTCATGAGAGCTGGATTAGCACATAATGGGCAAATCAGCATGATGAGTATCGAGGGCAGCAACAGGAACCCCCGTCTGGATGACATCCAAGCCCACATTTTTGATCTGGCTTGTGCGTACGATGACTTGTCTGCCTGGCTCAAGGCAGAACAAGCTGCTGCAAAAAACGAACTCCAGTTTGAAGAAATTGCAATCGGCATGGGTTGTCATACAGACACCATGCGGCTGGCGGATGATGTGATTTCACTTCATACAGCACTTATTTCAACGAGCTTCAAGCGTCAGATCATACAAGTATCCGATAGCGGCTATCTTCAAATCTCCTTCCTGAGTGAGGAGAATGATATTTCAAATCTGCAAATACCTATACCAAAGGTCGACGTGATTCATGCACATAATGATCAGTCATGGGAGATTCGAGTAGCCGATCAAGTGAAACAAGAAATCCTGGGACTGGTTGCCGAATCCAGGCGAAATGAGACAGGTGGTATTCTGATTGGAAGAGCGGACTCCGTTCGTAAATTGATACATGTAACTAAAGCGCTACCACCCCCACCGGATAGTCAATCAACGCCTTATATGTTCGTGAGGGGCATCAGAGATGTTTGGGACTCCGTAAGACACATTCAATCTGTCACTGGTGGATTGCTGGATTATGTGGGGGAGTGGCACTCCCATCCAATGGGTGGCGGGCAAATGAGCTACAAGGATAAGGAAACTGCGCGACAGCTACAAAATGTGTTGAAACCTGCTGGCATGCCCGTCCACATTATGATCGCCACACCGTCAAGGCTACATGCTCATGTATATTCTGGAGACATTGCTATATGAAATCTAGATGCATTGGACTGGCATTATCGGGCGGAAGCTATCGGGCATTGGTTTTTCATCTTGGTGTATTGGCACGTTTAGCTTCTGACGATCTTCTGGAAGAAGTTTCGTTTATTTCAACTGTATCAGGTGGCAGTCTGGGTACAGCCCTGATATATGCCACAAACGACTTTCAATGGCCGTCGAGCCAAACTTATCTAAATAAGGTGGTTCCTGAAATTCGGCAATTTTTATCCAATCACAATCTTGTACGAGAAATAAGGTCGCAGTTATTGCGCAACCCAGCTGCATGGCTACGACGTGGAGGCAACAAATTAGCCCTGGTGTTGACATCATGGGGAATCAAGCCATCTATTCAGACCATAGCAGATCATCCGCGGTGGATAATCAATGCTACAACCTATGAGACACGCAAGAATTGGCGGTTTATGAGCCGACGTATGGGCGATCCTGAATTTGGTTACGCGATGAATCCGGAAGTGCCACTAGCAGAAGCTGTTGCCGCATCTGCCGCCCATCCTATGATTGGCCCTATTATGATTGATACTTCACCATTTCGATGGGAAAGGTATGTACAGGGGTCGCAAAAGGAAACATACAATATCACGCCAAAATACAAGAAACTGTTGTTATGGGATGGCGGTCTTTATGACAATTTGGGAACTGAGGCATTAATGAAAACGGGGTCAAAATTACGACCTGGTGTTGATTTTCTCATTGTAAGTGACGCATCCGCCCCGATATCAGTGCCGAGATACTGGCTTGGTTATCCATCTTTGCGACGCATGGCTGATATAATGGCAACCCAGGTACAATCCTTGCGTACCCGTATCATCATGGATTTCCTGATCAACGAACCAACGAAAGGCCGTTACATAAAGCTTGGGCATCATGCAGATTACATTCTGAATAACGCAAAAAAAGCCCATGATATTGTAGAGTTAAGTTCGCAAACGTTATCAGATGAACGCATTGATCCGGTTCGAAACATCAAAACGGAAGATACACATATGACTTACGAAAAGTTTGATCTTATTTTCCGACATGGTTTTGAGGTAGCCGATCTGACGCTGTATGCTCATGGTTCTGATGATGATGGTTACAGTTTTAGAGGGTACAATCAATTTTGATTGGAATATGAACCGCTGGTATTTGCATTTGCCCAGTCCAAAGCGACCAGCAAAGCTATCTCCATCCCCTTTTCACTTTTCCTGTCATAGCATCATCCCCAATCCCCGTTATTGCTTTAGCTGCATTTCTACTTGCACAGTACCACGCCACCCCACTGCTCAAAGCCGCTGGCGGCTTCGACTCGGAGCGCGTCCTGGGCTGGTGCCGCTGCGCTCAGACGCGCTCCGGTCGCCCTACGGGTGAGCAGCGGGGTCCCCGACGTGGTAGGACCTGTGCAGAAATGCAGCTTAACAAAAGCATATTCGGATGATCGACTGGACGGATGCTCGTTAGTCAGGCCGCGTTAGCTCGAAAGGGCGCGTCGTAAGTTTTCCCGGAGCCTTTGTGCCCCGACGGTCTCCTACAGACAGTCGCAATGTTCCGATATGCCATCCCCGCCCTGATAATCCGATCAGGTGGTGCTATATCCGTCGTGGATGCTGGTGAGTTGTGAACCTCATCAGACCGGAAGGGTCAACAGTTTGCGTGTTGCTCATGCAACCGGGGACTGCATCCAGGCGTGTGATACACGGACGAGCGCAGGGTCACAACTGCGCGGGTCTCGCACCGATAGGCGGGTTTCATTACATTATTTTTGCTCATTAACAGTCAGGAGCAATTTTATGACTGATACAAAACAACACCTCTGTCGCGTCGGTACAGCGCGGATTGACTATCGTGGACACGCCGGACAGCGCGTGCTAAACACAACGATCAAAAGCGGTACAGGTCTGGGTGCGGTGTTCGCGCCAACCTGGAAGCTGGTCATGGCATCCAAGCAAGGCAAGCTGTCGTGGCAAGCATATATCGAGGAATACACGGCACTCATGCGGCAGCGTTATGCCGACAATCCAGCGGCGTTTCTGGAAGCGCTGAACAGCGATGAATTGATCGTATGCTGTTACTGCCGTGACACCCATGCGACGACGAAACACTGCCATCGCTACATTCTGGTCGAGATTCTCGAAAAGATCGCCGTCCATCATGGGAACGGCTTCGAGTACATCGGCGAAATCCACAACCGCCGGTGACGAACCGGCTCTTTTTTTGCCCTTTCACATTACGAAAATAATTACGCGAGGTGCGTATGAATACAATCACGATTTACACCGATGGTTCATGCCAGACGCAGACCCGCATCGGCGGCTGGGCGGCAGTACTGTCGTGCGGTGAGCATTGCAAGACGCTGAGCGGCAGCGCGGCGGACACAACCGTCAACGCGATGGAACTGATGGCGGTGGTGAACGGGCTGAACGCGCTCAAGGCAGCGCACCAGACCGTCACCCTTTACACCGACTCGAATTACGTGGCACGCGGGGTCAACGAGTGGCTGCCAGACTGGGTTGCTCGCGGCTGGCTAACCGCTTCCAAACAGCCGGTGGCAAACCGTGAGCTGTGGGAGCAGCTTCAGGCGCTGATGCAGAGACACACTGCCACCGTGATCTGGATACCGCGTGAACAGAATGGTGAGGCCGATGGGCTGGCTCAGGAAGCCCGGCTCAACCATGGCATGACACCGACAATCACCCAACCTGCACGACAGGTCACACACCTGATGATTGCGGGATCGCGGGAGGCGACACCACAGATGCTGGATTACGCCCGGCGCGCGGTGCGCCGCGCTCAGGAATGCGGCTACACGGTGGTTGTGGGCGACAACCCGAAAGGTGTCGATATGACGGTGGTGCGTGAGTGTCGCCGTCTGAAAACCCCCGTGATCGTGGCAGGCGCTGGCAACTTTCCGCGCAACGGCGGCTGTAAACATGGCAGCTACGTCAAAGTACACCGCGACACCTATCGGGCGGCAGGCGGACATCTGCTCAACCGCTATACCGTGCGCGACCGCTGGCTGGCGGATAACGCCCATCTGGGGGTCTTCATCTGGAACGGCGACAGTCCCGGCACGCGCGCTGGTTACGAGTATATGGTCAGCCGGGGCAAGGATGCCCACCTCATCAACTTTGGCGCGGAGATTCAGCCATGAACGAGCATATTCTCGGCATATCAAGTTACGGCTCTCATCGAGTGAAGCACCCACAGACGGGTCAAATGGTCTCGGCCTACAAGCTGGGCTACACCAGCGCCGCCAGCGCGGTCCTGCTGGCGCTCTACGACGACCGGGCGCGGGACGTATCCTCTAAACACGCCTCCTATCACTACCTTCAGGTTGACGGCGAGGTGACAGTGCGACAAGGCTACATCCTGCTGAAGGTGAGCGATGATGAACTGACCCGGGCCGAATCGATTGCGATCCAGTCCCATCGTCCTGCGGTGTATCGCTGGCTGGGCGGCGCATGGCACGAACTGCCGTCGATCCGTTCTGCGGATTACCAGCCGGTTAACGAGCGCAGCGGCCCGAACTTCAACCCGACCAGTTTGCTGATTGGCACCACCGGCGGTAGCAAAGAGACCGCGACAGTCGGCGTGATCACGGCGGAGAAGAGCCAACGGAGCGAGAACGACACACCCTGGTGGTGGCTGCATGGCGATACCTATCCCCACCGTGATCTGCTGAAACGCTGGGGCTGTCGCTGGAGCAAAAAGCGCCGCTGTTGGTACTATATCGGTGAGACGCTGCCCGACGCGGTGCAGGCGCTCATCGACACGCCAGCGCCAGACGACGATGCGCCTTGTTCTGACGAAGATGCCGCTCAGATTCTGGGCATGAACCTCCAGCCCAAAGCACAGCCGGAGATACCGCACTTGTTTGCGCTCGGCGATACCGTCTATGCCCGGCATGACCTGGAAACATCCGACGGTAAGCCTGTGCCAACGGGCACGCGCGGGACGATCACGCGATTGTACAACCGCAACCCGACACACGGCTGGAGCTACGATGCCGACTTTGCCGAGATTGGCATTGGTTGGTTTTTCGAGCGTGAGTTGACCAGCCTGGAGCCTGTGCCCGGTATTCGGGTGACACGCGGCAGCGTCGTGCCGCCGGGTGCAGTTCAACCACCCTCGGACAGTGAGATCAAGCAAGCGATCATCGCGAGCGACCAGCAGCCGGAAGCTGTCGAGCCGGATGCGGACGCAGCGCCGCCGTCTGATATATCGGAAGAACCACCGGAGGACGAGCCAAAAATCCGCATCATCAAGCCGGTGCTGGAAGTGTCTGACGGTGATGAGCTGGATGCGGTCATCACAGCTGTGTGCCAGACAAAGGCCGAGTCGCTGCCCGTCTTACAGTCAGTGACCAGCGCACAATCTGGCAGACGCAACCTGGTACGCATCCCGCAGGCGGCCTGCGGTGAACTGACTGGCAGCATCACCGGCAACGTCTGGGCGTATGGCTGGGCGGTGCATGACGGCATCTGCATTTACGTCAATATGGGCGGCCCCAGGATGGCGGTAGAGGCTATTCGAGCCAAACTCGCCAAAGGCGATATCGTTTCATGTGTGCCCTGGGATGCGCCGAGCGTCGAACTCACCGCAGGCGAAGGTAACAGCGGGATGTACACAGCCTACATGCAGAACATCCCCGAAGCCAAGTTCACCAGCCTGATCCTGCTGCACGAACTGGCGGTGCAGCCCAACTACGGCGGCAAATCCACGACCTTCATTTTCCATGTATCCGACGAACAGGCCATGGCGCAGCTGCGTCAGCACGTCACCCGGCTGGTCAAAGTGCCGGTATTCCCTGACTGGACAGGCTACCTGTGGCAGGCCGGACAATCCGCGATGCTGCTGCGTCCGACGCGGACGGGCGGTGATGTGAAGCTCTACACGGTGGTATTGGATTCGGATTCCTGGACCCGGCTGCTCACGGGCGGACTGGCTCAGGGCGTCATCCGTCTGCCGCAGAACGCCTGACAAACCACATCTACTCGACCAGCTCACAGCCACTCGCCAGCGCGGGTGGCTTTTTGTATTTCCGAAAGGACAGAACCGTGGCTCGATTAACGTCAAAGGCAATTCTTGGCTTCCTGCCTGTCGATAACCAGCATCATGAAGCCATTATCTCACTGGTAACACCCGCGACACCCGCGCACCGGCTGCTCGACCCCTTTGCCGGTGAAGGCGAGTTTCTCGAAGTCGCGGCGCAGGCGTGGAACGTCACACCCTACGCCAACGAACTGGACGGCGACCGTGCCGCGCAGTGCATTGAGCGCTTCGGTCCCAAACAAGCAGTGCGCTGTGACGTGGAACGCCTGATCGCCAGCAACAACGCTTTTAGCATCGGCTGGTACAACCCGCCCTACGATCATGACGCCGCCGCGTCCGGCAACAAGCGCGTCGAGTTCCGCTACCTGCGCCACGCCTGGAAGTGGATTCAGGACGGCGGTCTGGTGTTGTGGTGTGTCTACCGCACACATTTGACCGAAGATGCCGCCAGCTTCCTGGCGAAGAACAGTCTGCGTGTTGATGTGTGGGCGCTACCGGGCAAGCATCTTGGCGAGTACGACCAGATCGTGGTCGCGGCAGTCAAGGGTTTGCAGGCTACTCCCGAAGCGCTCTACGAGCAGATCATGGCTCAGAAAGCTGCGCCACAGATATTGGAAGTTCAGCCAGAGCCGATCTACAAGTTACCTGTACCGAAAGCTATCAACCGCTTCGTGTTTGCGCCTGACGTGATCGACGAGGCACAGGGCTTGAAGCTCATCGAAGAACAGGGCGCATGGAAGTCCAACGGCTTTCAGGCCCTGCTGGAAGTCCCGCGACCGCCCGAACAGATCGAGCCGGTGGTCGCGCCGCGTCCGGGTCACCTGGCGCTGGTGCTGGCAGCAGGTGTGGCGGATGGCGCGGTGATTGACACCGAAAGCTACGGCACCGTCGCCATTCGCGGCAAAACCCAACACGTCGAGCAGATTGCTCGCGTCGATGTTGAAAGCGACCCCAACGACCCCGAACGCCAGGTCAAGAAAACCACCATCCGCCTGAAGCCCTCAACCACGCTCACACTGCTGGCGGATGACGGCACACTGGTCGAGATGGACGGCGACGAGGCCCTGCTGGAGTTCATCACCGGCAATAAAAAGGCGCTGGCAGGCTACCTGAACAACAAGTTTTCACCAGCGTATCAGTTCGATATGAACGGCCTTTCGCGCTGGCTGGATCGCATCCGGTTGAAGGGCAAGTATCCGCTCTACGCCGCCCAGAAACACGTCATCGCCGCCGTCACGAAGGGCTTCGAGAAGCGCGATAGCATCCTGCTGGTGGGTCAAATGGGTGTTGGGAAGACCGCTCAAGGCAGCGCAGCGGCAGTCGCCATTGCTTGCGGCGCGGTCAAGGCGTTTCAGGACGACATCCGCCCGGATCAGGTGACGCTGGTGGTCTGCCCACCACACCTGGTCGAGAAGTGGAAACGCGAGCTGCTCAGCATCTACCCGAACATGATCGTCGAGCGAATTGACCGCCATGAGCAGGTGAAGTCCTTTATGGATCAGGCGGCGCGGATCGGCGCGGGTGTGCCGAAGATTGGCCTCATCAAGCGGGACCTGACCAAACTGGGATGCAGCCGCGAAGTTGCTGTCGTCTGGCGCAGTGAACCTGTCGCGCTCTGGCGACACGACCAACCCACACCGGAAGGTTACGAACCGAACCAGCGCATCGTCAAACAGCGTGTGCCGCAATGCCCGACCTGTGGCTGCACCGTCATGCAGGAGAAGAAAGGCGTATCCGTGCCTGCGTCCGAGAACTGGCTCAAGTCGGGCAAACGGACATGCAGTGCCTGCCAGACCCCGCTGTGGCAGGAAGCACGGGACACCGGCTCGCGTCCCAAACCCGGTTATAAGTATCCGCCCAAGAATCCTCGCTACCGCCTGGACGAGTACATTAAGCGTGTCTACCCGGATCGGGTCTATCTGCTCATCTGGGATGAAATCCACGAGGCGGCCAACGGCGATACAGGCAACGGTGAGTCGTTCGGAAGATTGGCGGGGCTAGCCCAGAAGGTGTTGGCGATGACCGGCACGCCCTTCAACGGCAAATCCTCATCCCTGTTCAATATCGAGTACCACCTGAACGAACGGGTACGCCAGCGTTACAACTGGGGCGGCGCGGCGCGGCTGACACACAAGGATCGCGGTTCAAGCGGTTTCCAACAGGTCATTGAAGGCAGCAGCCAGCAGCGCGGACGCGCTGAGTCAAGCTGGGTGTCGGATATGGGCGTGCGCGAACAGGTGGTTGAAGAGCGTCCGACCTACGACAGCAACACCGGCGCTTACACCGGCACATCGACTTACGAACGCCCATACGAGGAAGCGCCGGGCATTTCACCGCTGCTGGTGGCCGAAGTGCTGGATCATGCCATCTTCTTTTCGCTCGCGGATTTGGGCAAAGCCTTGCCGGAGTACGAAGAAATCGCGCTGCCAGTGGAGATGGACGCGGACACCTATGAGCAGTACGACCGCACACGCCAACTACTGAAGGACTACCTCATCCAGCGGCGCTGGGAAGGCGATACCACCTTTCGCGGGTCCTATCTGCAGTGGTCGATGGGCTGGATCAACACCCCTTTCCGTCCGACAGAGGTGATCCACAACATCAAGCACCCCATCACCGGCGAGAAACGCCCGCACGTCGTCACCCAGATTCCGTCCTACGGCGAAGACCGCATCTACGCTAAAGAGCAGGCGCTCATCGACCTGTTAAAAGACGAACTGGCGGCAGGTCGTCCCTGTGTGGTGTATCTGCGTCAGACGGCGACGAAGGACATCCAGCCGCGCATCGAAAGTCTCATCCGTAAGCATGTGCCCGGCGCGGTGCCCTACATCCTCAAGAACACGGTGCAGGCCGAACGGCGCGAAAAGGTCATCGAGCAGCAGATCGCCGCCGGAATCAATGTGGTGGTGTGCAATCCTGAGTTAGTGAAAACTGGCCTGGACTTGATCCATTTCCCGACGCTGATCTTCCACGAAATCACCTTCAACTTATCCACCATGATGCAGGCGGCGGCACGGGCCTACCGGCTCAACCAGACGCACGACCAGTGCAAAACCTTCTACATTTTCGCGGAAGGCACGATGGAACATACCGCCGTTCAGTTGATGAGCCGCAAACAGCGCGCCGCCAAGCTGCTGACGGGCGACATCGGACTGACCGGGTTGGATGCCCTCACGGAAGGCGAGTCCGGTTTCGAGGAGGCCTTACTCGCCGCGATTGCGAAGGATGAAACCCTGCTCAATCCCAGTGAGATGTTCAAAGCCAGCGCCGGGCAGAGCGAGATCGACGCCGAGGATGCCGCCTACTGGAATGTTGAAATCGTGGACGAGGGCGTTGATGAAACACCGCTGCACGACGATCCGCTGATCCGGGTGGCGCTTGAGTTGGGTGGCACGATCGTCGCAGACGACACCCCACGCCAGCCCATCCCGATGCTGAAACCTGCCGCACCCGCGCCTGACCGCGCGCCCCAGCGTGCTGTGTCGAAGCTCGTGCGTGATGTGGGCAGCTATCTCGACAGTGTGCATCTGGTGCATGACCGCGACAAGCGCCTGAAGCTGCAAGCCAGACTGCTGACCGCCCTGACCGATGGCGTGCAGGACGACGAAGGCACCCACACAGTCATCGGGATGCGTGACCCGGACTTCATCAAATATCCGGTTCATGCCGAGACGCTGATCCGCTACGTGCGCGGCTGGCTGAAACAGCACCGCTTCGTGTTTACAGGCTGTGAGGACGAAGCCGCCACGAAGATCGTTGACCTGGCGCAGCAGGCATTGGGGTTGAAACCTATCCAGATCGACGTGTTTCAAGCCATGCAGGAAGCACGGGATGAAGAACTGCAACATGAGTTGTCCGCGAAACTCCAGTCCGAGCGCCCCCCGAAGCAGCGTAAGGCGCTGGACCTGCTGGCCGTGCCAGACGATACGCCAGAGGCTACCGTGCCGAAACGCCCTTTCGTGGCGAAACGCACGCGGGGCGAAGCCGAGCCGGTGCAGCTGGCGATGTTCTGATCCCGTCGGACACGAGCGCCTTCCTCGCCGCGCTGCTGGCACGCTGCGGAGCCTACCAGCACAGCGCCTGTCTGACGCTAACCGCCATCCATCCGGATGGACAGCATCGCACCCCTTCGCGTCACATCCCACTCAATCGACCCGATTTGCTGGTTGACGCGCTGGGGAAACTGTTGGCAGCCAACCGGCTCGGTTGGGGCGCGTTCGTTGCCGTCGGACTGCGGCGGCGTGGATTGACGCGCTACCGGCGCGGCGGTGAAAGCGACCTGCTGGCGCTGCCTGCCGTCTTCGTCGATCTCGACGATCCCATGTCCGACGCGCTGGCGCGGCTGCGCGATCTGTGTCCGACGCCCTCCTGCATCACGTTTACCGGCGGTGGGTTTCATGCCTACTGGTGGCTGGACGAGCCGCTGTCCGACATGGGACTGGCGCGGCAGATACTCCGAGGGCTTCAATGCACATCCAATAGCGATCCCCTCAGCCCCGTTCAGAGTTTACGCTTAGTCGGCTCCCAGAACACCAAAGCTGGGCGCGATAACGCCCTATGTCGGATCGTCGAACTCAACCCCTGCTGCTATCCGTTGGAAGCCTTCACTCATCACCTGCCGCATCCTATCGTAAAACCACCCCCTGCCCCGCCCCGTCGTCGGGCAAACCATCGTTCATCAAACCACACGATCAACCCGGATGTCCTGCGGGTTGTGAGCGACCACCTTACCCGTCTGGGCTATATCCAGCAAGGCGATTGGCTCAGCGGCCCCTGCCTGCATCCTGCACAGCACCAGCATGGGGATGTCCATCACTCCTTCGGCTTCAACATCCGCAGCGGCTACGGGAATTGCTTCCGATGCGGCTCGATCCTGCTCAAGGACATCTGCCACACATTGGGTATCCAGCCCGCCGATTACGATGGGCTTTTTGTATAAAAGAAAGGACACAGCATGACCAAACATAAGGAAACACCCCCGACCATCCTCACGCTGACATTGCCCACCCCAGAAGGCGGCGGCATCGCCCCGGAACGGGCAACCGCCACCCTGCTGATTCAGCGCGGGGCGCTGGCCCACCTGCGCCAGTTCCACTACAACGGGCAGATGGCCGACCTCATCGTTGCCATCCGCGAAGCGCACGACGCACTGGGTGTCATTGAAGACCATCCACCCATCATCCCCGATCTGCCGGAGGACAAGCCGAAGTCCACGCCCAAGGCCAAAGCGAAAGCCGCTCAGAAACCTTCCGGGGATGACGTCGATGAAGAACCGACCATCGACATCCCGCTCAAGAAGGGCACGAAAGCCATCAAAATCAGCCACCTCAAGATCGTCGGTGGCGAGGCCGATGCTGCGGCTTACCGTCAGGCGGCGCTGATTGCCGGTAAACTCATCGACGGCAAGCTGTGGGATGGCGATAGTCCCATCCGCATCGACGATGTGTATGCCGTGGAAAAGCGCATGAAGTACCTGACCGACAAGGATCTGAGCCTGTTCACCCTGGATGACTTTGTGCAGATCGGTACAGCAGCAGATGCCGCGGCAAGTGCCGGGGAAGCTGCTCCTGAAGGCATCGCAGCGCAGACGACAGAGAGCGAAGCCGACGGCCTGCCACCGGTGAATCCCGCCGCACTCGAAGGGGTGGCCGCCAGCCGCAATGGTCAGCGCCCCGATGACGAGTCCGATCCCATCTCCCTGAGTTAACCTCGCCCAGTGTTACCGATCGCATCTCAAGCAAAGGAAAAATCTCATGACCGAACAGAATAACCCCCAACCCCGTATTTTCAAGATTGGCGCCACCACCATCGTGGAGGACGACTCCCTCGCAGGCAAAACGCTCGACGAGGTGAAGGACATCCTGAAGCGCACCTACCCCGAAGTTGCTCATGCCACCGTCCGTGAGCGTACCCTGGACGACGGCACGCAGGTCGTCGAGTGGTTGGCTCAACCCGGTCGCAAGGGTTAGGCGCAGTCACCATGTTCAATTCAGGCATGACCGTCAAAAGTCTGCGGGACTGCCTGGCGGCCACCGCGCCGGTTGACCTGCTGGGGATGCGCCTGCTCAAGGCGTGTCCCCAGCCCGGTCTGTATCCCACCGATCTGCCACGTGAGACGCTCAAGGAAGCGGTCTCCGAGATCGTGGACTACACCGGGCGCTGCACGGGTGCTGCCAGGCGGTTGAGCCACCTGGCGCCGATCCCACTGACGACCCTTACATGTTTGGAGTTTGGCCTATGATGACCGCAGGAAATCCCTCTGGGATGAACGACTTGCTGCAAACCTATACGCTGCTTGGCGTTGGCCTGCGGGACGACCCGTTACTCTGCCTGGCAAACGCTGTCACCTGGCTCGACCCCTTATGGCAGGAGGCCGACGACGAGTGGGACATGCCCCAGGACGAAGACGGCTCCCTCGCCATCGCCCTGCGGGTGACCCGCACCGCTTTCCCTGACATCTACATGCAGGCCGTCGATCACCTGCGGCAAGGCGCGTCCTACGCCGACCTCGACCACCTCATCTGCGGCGCGATCTCCGAGCGCGGCATCCCGCTGGATGACCTGCAATGGATTGGCTTTGGCATCCCGCTGCCCGCCTATGGCGTGGTGCTGGACGACCCCGACTTCTATACCGCGCATCCTGACACGCTTCCCGTTCTGGAATGCTTCGGTGTCTCGCCCGAAGCCAACCCCTATCACATCACCGTGCCGGAGTGTATCTACACGGCGGGACGGCTCATCGCCGCCAGTCTGGAGGCACAGGACGATGAACGCTACAAGCAAGTCGCCTGGCTGATGCAGTGGCTGTTCTCGTGTTCAGGTAACAGCACCATCGACTACGACTATGAAACCATGTGCGAATTTCAGCCGCTGTCGTGGGACAAGGATGATTTCGCCTTTGCCATCGACATCATCGAAGAGGCCGACGGCATCCTCGGCAATGCGCTGGCAGGACTGGCATTCCTCACCAGCCAGCCTGACCTGCTGCGAGCGCTGCAGCGCAATGTCCAACGTATCTACAAAGCCATTGAAAAATCGAAAGGAAAATCTGATGAACCCCGCATCCGACTGGCATGGCCGTGTTTTACAGACGGCCCTGAACGAGCAGCCGAGCCTGTCGCTTGATTTCTATTCATACGGTGTGCTGATGCGCAAGCGCGAAGGCGATGCCGTCACCGAATATTCCGTAGACCCGGCTCAAGTCGCGGTGGCGCTGGCCGCTAAAGTGACCTTCGACACCGGCTTGCTCTCCGGCGATACGCTGCTGGTGCGCAGCGAAGGCGTGAAGAAAACCGTCATTGAATACCGTAAAGCCCAGAAGTCCGGCGTGTACCTCGACGGAACGGAAACTGCGCTGCGCGTGTCGCTGCCGGGTCTGCTCATGATCCGCACCACCAGCGAAGATCGCAACCCATCTTATGCTGTCTACGCTGTGAAGCGCCGTCCTACGTCACTGGAAGTGGCGCTGTTCCATGCACCATTGCCTAACGTCTTCAATGGCGGCAGTATCTGCTGGGGATCGGTGCAGCGGGTGTCGGACGAGGCGCTGGCGGGCACATCGCTGGCCGAAGACTGGTCGATGCTGCTCGGTTCACCCTTTGGCGATCACGCCTGTAACGGAAAATCCAGAAGCCATCCCCACGACATCCGGCAGAAGCTCATCGAACTGGAGGCGAAGGGGGCGAAACGCTACCCGACTGCCGACCTGATCCCTGCCAAAAAGACCCTGGCGCAGGTGTTAGGAGATGCCTCATGAGCGGCGAATTCGACCCGAATATCCACCTCAAAACGGTGACGATTGTCGGCGTGGGCGGCACCGGCGCCCAGGTGGCCCGCATCGTCGGACGGATCGCCTATGACATGCAGCGCGCGCGGCGGCACGCCCCCCAAATCGTGCTCATCGATCCCGACATGGTGGAGGAGAAGAATGTCGGACGCCAGCTCTTCTCGCCCTCAGTGATCGGCATGAACAAGGCCGAGTGCGTCGGGCGGATGCTCAACCTGGCGCTGGGGCTGGACGTGCGCTGGATCCCCGATTACCTTGATCCCGTCCGCCATTTTGACCGCCACGGTGGCAACCTGGTCGTGTCCTGCGTCGACAATCACGAGGCCAGAAAAGCCATCCACCGGGTCAGCGGCGTGCTCATCGGGGCAGGCAACCACGCCAACGCCGGGCAGGTCAGTATCGGCAACTGCGACGATCCTGATCTGATGGGCCGTTTCCTGGATGGGCGAGACGGCAAGTATCCCTACCTGCCGAAGGAAGGGCTGCTCTTCCCCGACCTGCTCCAACCCGCGCCGGAAGCTGCCCCGCAGTCAGACCAGAACCTGTCCTGCGCCGAACTCGTCGAGCGCGGCGATCAGGCACTGCTCGTCAACGATTTTATGGCGGCAGTCATCGGTCAGTACGTCCACAAACTGCTGCCCCGCGAGCCGATCCATTCCTTTCTGACCTACATCGCGGCGGGTGATATGCCGATGGTTCGCAGTCTGCCGATTTGTCGTGAAGAGTTGTCCGCCTATTTAGCGACCCAGGAAAGGAGCTAAACCATGCGTTACTGGGAAGAAATGCAGAGTAAATGGGGTTTCAACGACGGCGAAGCCATTCCCGAAGGTGTCGAACACTACCGCACCGTTTATATTCGGGCAGTCAACCGGCTGGCCGAACAACTGGACAGCCAGGTACGGGCAGTGGCCTACAACCGCTGTGGCCTGCACAACTTCTGCCTGGTGCTGTTCCACAACCTCGCGGATCTGCGCGATGTGCCTGTCGAAGGGTATACCGAACACGTGGACATCCCGGCGGAGGTGGTCGAACCGGACGAGGCCATGCGCGAAGCCATCTGGCAGGCAGAGATGTGGCATCTCGACGAACTGCTCGACGTGACGGTAACGATTGCCCCCGGCCTGGACGACTTCCTCAACGAGCTGAAACCTGGCGATCCAACTGAAGCCGATTGATGTGGCTGCCCCAAACACCCAATGAACCAAATAATCCAACATAAGGAGCAATACGTATGGGCTACGATGTGTACCTGTCCTTCACCGCGTCCGTCCCGGACGCAGCCACCGGCGAACGCCTGCGCGAGGCGTTCTTCACGCCGGACTCGTTTGGGCCGACGCTGTACGTCGAGTCCGGTGATGACACTGTGTATGGCACCTGGGAAGGCCGCAACTGCGATGAGGCGGAGGTCACGGCACTGTTGAACCCGTTAGCCGAGCAGTTTAACGTGACCTTTGATGTGTCCTACACCAGTGACTATGACGACGGCGCTCGGCGCTTTTTTGTGGGTGTCGCGGCGGAAGCGCTGCAGATGGCCTATCACCTGGAGCAGATGCTTGATCTGCTGACGACCACCACCGCCAGACCGGATACGTTATTGGCGGTGCTCAAACAGAGCGACGCACAAAGACAGCGCCTCATCCCATTGGCGGAACGCCTCAATCAACTGCTCAGTGGGTGAATATCCGAACATCATCGTGCGCTGTCGATCCTCCAGCCCCCACACCGGGGACTTTTTTTGTTTTCAGACACAGCCCTCGAAAGGAGCGACCATGCGCCAACTCCCCCTGTTTCCTGTCGATGATCCCGATCCACTCAGCCTGCTCCGCAACGGCGCGGCGCTCGTGCTCTCCGTCTCAGGCGGCAAGGATAGTGATGCCATGTCCCACCACTTACTCGACATACGTCAGTCCGAAGGCTGGCCGGGGGATGTCGTGATGATCCACGCGGACCTCGGTGCGCGGGTCGAATGGCATCAGACGCCGGAATACGTTGAGAATCTCGCTCAACGCAAAGGCGTGCCGCTGCATGTCGTGCGCTGGCAGCATGGCGACCTGATCGACCGCATCTGGCAGCGTTACTACAAGGATCCGTCGCGTCCATGCTGGCCTTCTGCCAAAATGCGGTATTGCACGGCGGATTTGAAACGCTCCCCGATCAATCGCTGGTTAAGAAACCACTTCCCTACCGGCAATGTAATCTGCGCGATGGGCTTACGTGCTGAGGAAAGCTACAACCGTGCCCGACGACAAACATTCACGCTCCGAACCGATGCCAACGCCCCAACTAAGGGGCGTTTTGTGTATGACTGGCTGCCGATTCATGATTGGACAGAGGCAGATGTATGGGACTGTCTCCAGCACCACGGGGACATCGCTCACCCTGCCTACCGGCTGGAATGCTCCAATCAACGGCTGTCCTGCGCCTTGTGTGTGCTGGCGAGCCTGAACGACCTTATCAATGGCGCAGTTCACAACCCCGACACCTACCGCGAATACTGCCGCATCGAGGCGGTGACGGGCTACAGCTTTCGCAAGGACTTCTGGTTGAGCAGCCTCAGGCCAGAAATCCTCCCGCAGGAAACGCTCGACGCAGTACGCGAACATCAGCGTAAAACCGGTAAGACACGCTGGTTTTACCCGTAATACCCATCCCCCGTACGACCCTATACGACAAATCATTACGCCCCTGTCCGACACCAAGGAGAAGCTTATGCTCAATTCCACTTTGGACTGGCAGCCTGTTCTGCTGGTGAAAGTCACCCGTGAGCCGTTCACAGGCACATCCTGCGGCTTGCAGGTCAGCCGCCTGCATCTGGCGCTGCATCCCGATGGTGTGATCTGCGCCGCGTGGAATGTGCCATCCGAACAGCGCGACTTCCCGCGTGCGCGTCTTGTCGGCTGGAAGCCCCTTCGAGACGTGCCCTTCGAGCTGCCGGTTCGCTTTGAACGCAAGGGCAATGCCCGCGTTTCAGCCCTGATTCCCAACGGCACATGGGTGTTGCCGTATGACGATGAACAGCACCGCCTCTACCTGCGTCTTCGTCAGGCGTGGCACAGTCTCATATCCCACATTGACTCCGCGCCGTACAGCCCGTATACGCTTGGCTTCGTCCGCAGTCTTGTCGCTACCAGCACCCATTCCCCCAGTCTGAATTAACCTGAAAGGAACCCACATGACCACCGAAACTACCGCCCTCAACCGCTACAACCGCCTGTTCGACAACCAGCAGTACAGCGCCATCGCTGACCGCATCGCCGCTGATCTGCGTGCTGAACGCGAGTCCATTCGTGTCTCCGATGTGATGAACGAAGTCACGAATGCGGCACTCAGTTTGAATGGGCACAGCCACTATGCGGATGCCTGGCTCAAATTGGCAACCTTCTGCGGACAGAATGCCGTCAGCATCCCAACTATTGACACCATTTACAACTACCTGCTGATCTACCAGCAGCCGCAGGATACACGGGCCGAGGAGTTCGAACTGACGGCGAAAGCCCTGCTGAAAGCCTATGCAGCGTCAGACACACTCAAAGCGGCAGTGTCCTGCGCCAATGGCATACACGGCTGGCGGGGACGCATGGCGTATGACCTGCTCGCCGCATCTTACTACCTGGTGCAGGGGGCGGTGCAACTGCTCATGCACGGCAACCTGTCCTACATCCGCGAGAAGTTGCAATCCGGTCAGCGACGCATCTCAGGTGCATTGTATGAAGGTGTGCGCCACAGTGGGCACCCGGAACTGTTCAATTTCTCCACAACCTACTTCCCCACCGAGCAGGATCGCCGGTGAGATTGCCCATCAGGTAGCAATACCTACGTCCCTGCAGGGATTGTTACGGCGAGCTGAGTGGCTGTCTCGTGGTATCTTGCTTCACCTGCGGCTCCAGTATGGCGGGTTTCACATCCATGTCGAACTGGGCTGCCACATCATCCATCACAGATGCAACCATGTCATTCTGATCTGCCCTTCCACGCTTTTGTCACTTCCCGATGCCCCTGCAACCATTCACACATTGCGGTTGCTCTATTGCCTATTGTGCTGACTGCCAGTCGAGTAACCACCAGCTCCTTCATTCTGTCTGACGCTGTGTGCGTGGTATGCGCTCCCAATCCGGTGTTCTGCTGATCGCTGTGCCCAGCTTTTCCCTCTCTGCGGTGGCGCTCATCTCTCGTGTTCCTCAACCCCATAAACCGCTGATTTATGTTGACCATGCTAGCAGGCGCGACCACTTTCAAAGTCCATTGGACTTCGCTTAAACCCGACTGGCTCTGGCTTGTGCCGCTGCGCTCATGCCATCGGGTTAGCGCCCTACGGGTGAAAGTTGTTTTGTTCGCCTGCTTTGGGCAGGACAACAAATCAGCATAGGGCTGATGAAACAGATAAGCGCAAGATGCGCAGGAGGTTCAAACATCATGGGTACACATATTGGCATCACTCTTACTGGACACGTTGGAAGCGATCCCCAGGTACGCACCGTCCAGACCAGCAATGGCGACCGGCAGGTGGCCTCCTTCTCGGTGGCAGTCAACCGCACCAATGGCGGCGGTCAGAAGCAAACCCTCTGGGTGCGCGTGAACTGCTGGCAAAACCTTGCATCGGTGGCAAGCAGCTACGTGAAACGTGGCGTGCTGATTCAGGTGACAGGCTCGTGGTTGCGTCCGAGCGCCTGGATTGACCAGAACGGCAGTCCACAAGCCAGTCTCGATATGGATGTTGACCGCCTGATCCTGCTGGATCGCGCCAACGGCGACAGCGACGATACTCCAGAAGACGAGACCATCCCCTTCTGAGTCGAACCCCGCATAACTCCCCTGCTGAGGCGGTGCGCGAGCATCGCCTCTTTATTTTTGGCAACTCCCCTCTTCTGCTTGACAATCCCAATCCAATATGTTTGTCCCACAGTCCGTGCGCGTTTGCGGCGATACCGCATCAGGGATGCGCGTATCGCCGATGGCGCTGCCTCGCAGCAGCGCCGCGTCCTGCGGACGCCGAACCCATCTCAGCGTAAACGATTGTCCGTCGGACACGTTTATGGCTGTCTCAGGTCATACCGGCTCGTGAGAGCGTATGACGGGCTGAGATGGGTCGCCAGCTAAAACGCTGGCTCCTCATGCGCCGGAGGGGCTGGTGCGCCACGCTCACGTGACGCACCGCTGACCAGCCAACTGCGTGCTGGTCAGCGTGTCGGCGTGGTCAACCACGCCGACCGAACACACCTGCAGTGCGTTCGCTGTGGTCAATCCTGCCTGGATTGACCATCTACCAGACAGATGCTCTATCTGGTAAGCATCGTCATCTGCTCCGTAGGTCACCAACGATTGCCGATGGCAGACCACCGATAACGATGAGGTGATAGCGTGCGTGGGATGGTCGATATAGAGAAGCTATTTGATCTTGTCAGGGTAAACAACGTGGATTTCAGTCAGAATAACCGCAGCATCCTGTAACGATCTATTACAACCTAGGATTTAGATGCCCGTTCGCGCCATAGATCAACAATATCGTCAGCCCAACCACCCATTTCGCTACGCACAGATCGGCCCTGCGAAATCTTCTCCGCAATGTCTTTCACAGCATCTGCGTCATCGCTTTCCCAACCATGTCTGACAAGCCAGCCCCTGACCTCAGAAGGATCGTAGGCGATCTTGGCTGCCTTGAGTTTCCTAAAGAGATCAACTGCTGCCGCCCGATCCATAGGGTGTCCGATGCCAGTGCTGAGATTGACACGCGATGTCAAACTCTTGAGAGCTTCTTCAACTACCGGATCTGAAAATGCCGGTTCCGCTTGTCGATTTTCAGTAGCGCCAAGTTCCCGCGCATGCCAAGTGTCTATCCAATATTGTATCTCTCCAAACGACCAGGGAATAACCAATACATCAGTTACTTCCCGAATGTTGTCGATCTTGTCCAACAGTTTTTTATTTGGATATGCGACCAATATCGGACCTTGATGCCTGAATATGTCTTTCCGCTCCGTGAGCAGCGAAACAGAAACAACCGAATTCAAACTGAAGGGTTTGCCTTGCTTCAATCCCTTAACAGCACTGTCCCCCAAGACTTCAGCAATTACACCATTCAGATTATCCATTATCGGGATCGCCAGCAATGCGGCTCTCTTGTTCTCATTACGTCCCAAATCCAATAGCCACCCAAACCCTCGCGCCATTGCGTCAGGTTTTGGCCCCTCCGACTTAATATACAGAGATGTTCTATTTCTCACCGCACTCATTTTCAACCCATCCTATGCAAAGATTACCGCATCCCTATCGTTCGTATCTATATCTTCAACTCGCCTAAAGAGAATTTCGGTTTTACCTATCGCCAGATCGAAATGTGGGTTGATAGATTGAGCTGTGCCCGTCACTGGAATTAGTAGGTATTTACCTTGCCCGGAAAATGCCCTCTTAAAGTTACTCAAATGAGGAGACCCGGGGTCAGGCGTCATTCGGTGAATTCGACTTACCACCAAAATCTGCTCAACATCAAGTTCCTCTCCTTGTGCCTGTGCTCGTTTGATGGTCTGCTCAGGATTAGAACTAATGTGTACGGAATATCCTTGTTGTCCCTTAATCTCACCCTCAATAACGGCTATGCGGAGTTCATTATAGGGATCATCTTTCCCAAGCCGTTCGATTAGGTCTATGAAAATCTGTTTGGCTGATCTTTCATTTTCGAAGAAGATACCTAAGGCCGGAACCATTGTAGGGTCCTCATGGACAAAATAAGCCGTGGCACGCCATTTTGCCTCATTCCAGGTATCAATATCTATCAAGCTTTGCAGAAACATACTCATGAGGTTTTCGTCTTTCATCCAACCTTCTTCAGAGACAAGTAGCTAACACCTTCATCTGACCTGAAAGGCATTACACCTCCCAATCTTCGATTTTTATCCCAGGAACGCGCGCGAATTCCTTCGTGTTGTGTGTGACCACAATCAACCCATGTGTCGCTGCAATGGCCGCAATCTGCATGTCATACGGGCCAATAGGCGTACCCGCCAGCTCTAGGTGAGCGCGAATGTGCCCGAACTCCTCTGCTGCCGCTTCGTCAAACGGCAAGCTGGCAAAGCGGATGAAAAAGGCGTCCTGTCGGGCACGTGAACGCTGCGGTGTCTGGCTTTTCGCTGAACCAGCGTACATCTCACCTTTCGTGACCGTGCTAATGACAATATCTGAATCGGAAACCGTCCGCATGTGTTCACGTATTTGCGGCGCACGTCCGTTGATATAGCGAATACAGGTATTGGTATCGAGCAGATACTTCATTCAATCTCATCTCGCACATCAGCATGGAGCGGCTGATTGCGCTCGATGGGATCATCTGCCAGACTGCCATAGGTCAGATCAAGGAACTGTTCCCAGGGCATATGTCTGTACGCTTCGGTTTCAATATCCTGCTTCAGTGCTTTGCTGAGATATTCCAGCAGCCGAACTTTGTCGGCCAGCGTCATACGGCTAGTGAGTTGGATGGCTTCCTCATAAACGGTCATGATTCACCTCCTCGTTTTACCTCATTTTATCATTCTTCATGGCATTCTGTGGAATGTTATACGGCTAACGTGCAGTACCTGTCCCTTCACAATAGTAGAGGCTGAGCGGCTGAAAATTGTTTTCAATCACCCACAGACCGTAAGCGGCAAATCGATGATAGCCACCAATGTACAGGGACTCTGGTTCATGTTGTTTATAGTGTCCATGTATCGCAAGGTCTCCGACATCTGATACAAAAGGCGTCATTGACTCCGGAAAAATGTTTCCCGACCTCTGCACCTCTTTGGCGATAATTGTCTTCATCCTGTTAACTTTTTGCCAGCATTCATTGGATTCATTGCGAAGCGCTTCAGTATATTTCTCAATGATGTCGGCCAGCGGTTGACCGCCTTCGCTTACCATCAAATCGCCTCCATGCTTGTGGTAAGCGATAACAAGATTCTCAAAACCCTCCTTGGTGAGCAGCGCACGGTAGTATTTTTGCCTTTGATGCTTGAGATGATTCAGCAATGTGCAGATTGCTACCTTATCGAGTGAGTCCTTTTCACATTCTTGGGACAACCTCGCGGCTAGAAATTCTTCTTTAGTGACTTCTGTCGGGTTGATCAAGTTGCTCATTGGAATCTACCTCTCCGTATCGATCAGCCGATGACAAGTAGAATATGGATTGAGCGAAACAAATACTCCCAACCGGCTATTTCTTGGAAACTTGCAATGCCGAAAAAGCGTTCCCAAAAGCTGCATGTTGAGAAGAAGTCTGCAGATCATCTAGTAAGCCGGAGGCAATAGTTGGCATCTCTGGAAGTGGATAACACGTCCCAGTACCGCTAGCAGCGATGTGATTGAAGAAATCTTGGCTCTGCTTGGTCGTTCGACCAGACCAATTTCCATGGTCAATAAAGCCACCGTGAGCTGATAAGGCATTATGATCAAACTCAACAACATAAGGCTGCTGATCTATGGCACTGACTCGTGTGTCTACCCTATTGATGTTGGCAACAAACCATGAGCGATTACCGCTACCAGATGCCAGGAGCAGGATGCTATTGGCTTTAGCTAAGAGGCTTTGAGGAAGAAGTCCAGACATTGCTGATAGAGGGACATTTCGATATGTTCCTTCTGGGGCTAATCCACTCCACATTCCATATGCTGTGTAAGGAGGGCTGTACCGATTAAATTCCAAGTTTCAAACTCCGCTCTTTGGTAGGGTCAGATGTCAGAAAATCGGTGGTGACACCGAAGACACTGCGAATAGGAGCAGACTGTATGTGCCAGCTCTCTCTTCTCATGTTGATTGATTCTACCACTATTTGCGCGCCGAATGCGCCATACTCGCATCAGCGGGCGGCGGGTTGAGCCAGGTCGCCCACTGAGAGACATCCGGCACGGCATACGTCACGGACTCGTCCTTCGGCGCGGGGACGTGCATGGTGGGCAGCGCCGCCATCTGGTCGTACATCTCCAGGATGATGCGCTTAGTGAGGTACTCACCATACTTGGCAATTTCCTTCTCTTTGAATACATGGAATGTTTCACCAGGGAAACTTTCACCATATAAATCTGCTGGATCAAGTATAAAGTTTGCTTCTTCTCTGTTGAGTCCATACAAATGGAAGTAGAGTGCATCGAGTTCACAGCGCATAAGCAAGCGTCGTTGCTCCTCCCAGATAAACGGATTGCCCCTATAACCGACATCCTGTGCGAAGGGCTGCAAATCCCAAGACGTATACGTCAATTCCAGTACACGCGAGAGTATGAACTTTTGCAAAGCTGGAACATATACAAAAGGTGGCAGAACAGGTATCTGCTTTACAATGAAGAAATTAAGGTTTGCGCCACTCATTTTCTGTCGAACTAAATAGTCAAAAGTGAATGAGCATATATTGACTAAGAGGCACGCTTGGAGACTTTTGGGTTCAAGTTCGGTCAAAATGATTGCTGCGCTGTTACCTACACCAGAAAATGGCAATATTGCCGCAATTGCCGTTCGCTCGTTGACTGCTAGAGTAATTCCACGAAATGCAATAAACCATTTTTGAGAGCTTTTATCGTCCAGGCGTTGAGAAACTTCGTTTACTTCGACATAGTATCGAGGTCGAGGAGAAAACTTCAGGTCTTGATACTGTTGAATAGTTGGAGTTGGAATATTGCGAAACGCGCTTTGCTTCACTGGGTGATGTCTGTAAACTTCTGTAAAAAGGGAAGGCGTGCGCTATCATTCTGAGAGGCAAATCACAGAAGGAGAACGACACGCCATGAGTCAGAGAATAGCACCGAGCGAGCGGATAGAGCAAGAGATGAGCGTCTTTTTGCGGGAAGGGATCACCAGCAGCGAACAGCCGTTGAGCCAGTTTTTGCGACTGGCGGTGCAGGGGATGGTGCAGCAGGCGCTGGAACAGGAAGTGACGGATTATCTGGGACGGGAGCGCTATGAGCGCCAGCCAGAGGCAAGCGGCTATCGCAACGGTTACAAACCGGGGCGCATCCGCAGCGCGGAGGGGGAGATCGCCTTTGACGTACCGCAGGTACTGACAGGTATGGGCCAGTGAGCAACCTTACCGCTCGAAACTGCTGGAGTTTCTTCGAGGGAACAGCGATGTGCTGGAATATCTGGTGACACAGATGTACAGCCGGGGTCTGTCCACGCGCGATGTGGAGGAGGCTTTCCGCGATCCCTACAGCGGCCAGCTGCTGTTGAGCCGCACAGCCGTCAGTGAGATCACCGACAGTTTGTGGGAGGATTACCAGCACTTCTGCCAGCGCGATCTGAGCGCTTTTGAGGTGGAATACCTGTTTATGGATGCGGTTTACGAGAGCCTGCGGCGGGTAGGCAATGTCAAGGAAGCGCTGCTATGTGCCTGGGGCATCTGCCGCGATGGGCGCAAGATCTTGCTGCATCTGGCGCTGGGCAACAAGGAAAGCACGGCGGCCTGGCGTGACTTCATCCGCGATATGCAGCGGCGCGGTCTGCCTGTGCCGACGATGATTACCAGCGACGGCGCACCGGCCTTGATTGCTGTGATTGAGGAAGTCTACCCACACAGTCTACGCCAGCGCTGTTTGATGCACAAAACGACCAACATCCTGTCCAAAGTGCCGCAAGCCCAGCAGCAGGCCGTCAAGCGCTCCGTCCAGGCCATTTTCAACGCGCCCAACCGGGCCACCGCCGACCTGCTGGTTCAGGATTTCATCGCTCACTATGGTCAGGAGTTTCCGAGTGCGACGACTTGTTTGCAGGACGATCTGGAAGCCTGCCTCAGCTTTCTGCGTTGCCCGCCGCTGCACCACAAGCGCATCCGCACCACCAATCTCATTGAGCGCGCCTTCGAGGAGCAGCGTCGCCGTACTAAGACCATTCCCCGTTTCTGGAATGAAAAAAGCTGTCTGAAGTTGGTCTTTGCCACCTTGATGCAGGCCAGCGAGCGCTGGCAGAACGTCCGTATGAGCGAGGTGGAGGTCGCCATGTTGAAGCAGTTACGACGACAGTTAGGGCTGGAGTCGCCAGCCGCTGAGGAACAGCCTGAAGTACAGGCTCAGGCTGTTTAACCCATGTCACGCCAACCTGTTTTTACAGAAACTTTGGGACTTGACCTCTCAATGAGATCAAACCGAAAGTCGTCATCCTAAGGTCTTTTGAGCCACTCCTTTTGCAAGGTTACTAAATGCTGTCCTAATCCAGACAAACCTGGAAAGAGTGCATTATGGCTAATACCCATTCGCCATAACTGAACCAGGAACTCATGTTTGCAACTGCCAGGAATCGTCAGCTTTCGCAGCGTGTTAGGATTCTTCTCTTCTAGCCACTGTGAATGGCTCCAAACAAAATCAGCTTCTTTCGTTTTGCCCACAGAAATATAGGCCGTAAAAAGGCCAGATTGGATTTTCATTCTGTCATCTATGTCCGGGGGTTGTATGAGGGTAAAAATGCTTTCATTTTTGCGGGGTGGAACATCTATAGGTAGATGTTCTAACCACCACTTTCGTAGAAAGGTCACATGAATATCAACATGAACTTGCTCATCACTGCCGGGATGAGGCAATGTATCCAGTAGGTGTCCTCTCATCACGAGATGTTTATTCTGCTCTTCCCCTAGAAACTTTGGCGCATTGAGACACCATATAACACCGTCTCTTTTGTCATCTAAGTCCTCAACCGCAAAGTACGCGGCCACCAAGGGATTGCTTGTCCAATCGAGCAATCGTGTAGGAACTCCAAAATGCTGGGCTAGGCACAACATCTCCCAAGGATTCTTCACATCTACTCTTTCGTGCTTGTACGCCCTTGTACGCTCTCTGAATTCTTCATATATACGGATCTCAATCTCCGTAGCGGTCGCGATATCATCAGGGCTTATCTCTGGATTTAGGGCCTCGTCATACTTCTCTGCTAAGTGTCGGAAAACTGTTGGAACTAAACCCCAGCCCTTTTCTGACTGTCCTCTGTAACAATAGAGTCCGCGTTCCTGCTCCTGTGACCACTCATTTGTCACTCGTACTATTTCGCTGAGTTTCTTGACTGTTTGATCTTTCATTCCATATCCTGGTTGCACTACAGTTGGTGGAATATCCGACTCGTTTAGGGGCCGAATGTAAATCGGCCAGCCAAAACGGGACTTGATAGAGACGACACCCTCATACGTATATCTTCTTGCCATCAAAGCAAAGCTGCAATGGTCTGACAGAATTGATATTACTTGAATGACCTCGACGACAATCTTATTGTGGCACAATTCAGGAAAGTTGTCCCGTAACCCTACTGACCTTGCTTCTCACTGCTACCGGTTTTGTTGCGACACGTATGTGATTTTGGAACGCCCGCACTTGATGGGGAGGCCTTCTCTAAACCACTGCCACCCAGATATTTCGCGGACGGATCAAGCACGAATCACGTCAATTTGGGGTGATGGATCTGGAGTCTGACTCAACTTCCACATGAATTGCAGAAGAGCCGTAATTTTACCGATCCCATCCTGAAATTTTACAGCCCCCCCGACCCCCGCGCCTTGCATACTGAAAGTACCGATTATTGTACATCGAGGGGCAATGAGTAAAAAATCCGTTCGCCGCAGTCTGTCAATGACCCCCGCCATGCGCGACCGTCTGGCGCAGCTCGTCAGCAAGCAGCCGCGTGATGTCACCGAAGCCGATCTCATCCGTGAGGCCATCCGGCAATACCTGGATGAGCAGGAAGACCTGATTGGCAGCCGCAAACACTTCCAGAAATCCCTCCGCGAACGGGTCGATCAGCTGGAAACCACATTGGCATTCCAGCTCAACGTACTGATTCACCTGCTGGCATCCGATGAAGCCCATCTGCGGGATGCCATCATTGCTGCCAAACACGACGGAGAAACGCTGCGGGCGCAGATGAAAGCGGTGCGTGAGCTGAAGGAGACCCGCGATTGAGCAAAGCCATTATCGTGGTGGACTTCGCCTACAAAGGCCCCAAGCGCAAGGGGCGCGGGACTGGACACAAAGGGCTTCGCAGCACTTTGAAGTACCTTCAATACCGCGACAACCGCACTGACCACCTGGCCCAGACTGAAGAAGATGAACGCTGGCGCGATCTGGGGATGGGCAAGCACTACCGGGAAATCCTCGAGCACTGCGATCATCTCCAAAGCCAGCACGTGCTTGCCTGGACATGGGTGGTCTCCCCTGCCCCCGACCTGATGGCGCTCGTACCGGAAGACCAGCGTCCGCAGGTGGTGTCCGATCTGACCGAGCGCATCGTTGAAGATTATTACACCGAACGGGGTTTTGATCTGCCGGAGTACAGCTATGTCCTGCACGACCGACTGACTGAACCCAAAGCGGACGGTGACGAGCCGATGCAGCAGCTACACACCCATGTGGTGCTGCCGGGGACGGCCCCATCTATCGCCGAGCGGCTGCCTGTTTATAACAACAAAGAACGCGGACACGACGCGCTCTTCCGTGACATCGCCACCCGCCATTTTGAAGCGGCGCTGGATAACATTGTGGGTCCCGAATGGCGTCTGCACCGTGAGCAGGAAGCCGAGATAACCCCTAACTGGAACGACCTCGATGCGTGGTTCCCACGCAGATAGGAGCATAGACATGATTCACCTGAAACCACAAACAGCCATCGGCGGCTTTACGCTGGTGACATTATTGCTGGTTGGGACCGCCATTGGACGGGTGCTCGGAATCAATTTCGACGAAGCGCTCTACCTCACGGTTGTTGTCTTAATTGGCATCACCTGGGCAGTCAACCGTTTTTGGCTGCGACGGCCAGCCAGCGAACAACGCGAAACAGAGGAATAGTCGATGATCTACTGGCTGTTCACCGAAGGTCGCGCCCTTCTCAGCGGCCTGACTGCACCGCTGCTGTGCTTGACTTTACTCATGCCGCTGGTGGTCAGCGTGATATTTGGCGCAGGCATCCAGCGGAGCAGTGAGACACAGAGCATCTCTGGCTGGAAACGCGGCGTGAAGTTGTTCACACACGGGATTGTGCTGTTAGGCGTAGCGACGCTTTACCTATCCTTACTTGGCGATCTGGCAATCCAGCCCGTGCGCGGCAGGCAGGCGACCAATGCCTTCATCCGCGCCATCGGCGGCGGCCCAGACAACATCCAGCATACACGGCTGTTCATGTTTGGGGTGATGCTGATTTTTGTGAGTTTCATCGTCATGCTCGGACTGCACAACGGCATCAAAAACGGCGGCTGGCTGCGGGAACGGGTAGACCGGCTTCGCAGTCCACAGGTCAAGCGCGGCACGCTCGGCTCTTCGCACTTCTGCACCCAGCGCGAGTACAAACGCTTTCGGCGTGAAGACCCGGAAGGGCTGATCCTGCTCGGCGCGTTCTGGGGTGAGGATAGGCGGCGGCTCGACCTGGGAACGGGACGCTTTTGTTTGGGCGGCGAGGATATTGCACGCGGCATCCTCACGCTCGGCGGCCCCGGTTCAGGCAAGACACAGGGTATCATCCTGCCTGCGATTGCCGACCGGATGCTGGCCGGTCACAGCTTGATCGTCGCCGATCCTCAAGGCGAAATCACCGCCCATGTGCTGAAATATGCCTCCGTCACGCGCCATCTGGTGGTCGTGCATGATCCGACTTCAACCATCGGGCCACGCTACAACCTGGCGGAAGGCATCAACAATGTGTCCGATGCCCGTGCCATCGCGGATGTACTCGTGCCATCCGCGCAGGGCGATAACCGGTTCTGGACGGACAGCGCCGCTGCGCTGCTGGCCGCCTGCCTGATCCGCTTCGACAACCTGGGTAACATCTACAACGCCATGAACGATCTCAAGGCATTGGCGCAGTCGCTCTCGTCGAAAAAGGATGATGCTTCCCTGCTTGCCAACAGCTTCATCGCGTCGGTTGGATCGGATGGCAAGGTCGCCTCGAATGTGGTGGCGACACTGGCGACGGCACTCACCGGCTGGGCGTCTACCGAAGTCCGCGACAACACCGCTGCATCGGATTTTGACGCGGAGCTGATCGTCGAGCAACCAACGGTCGTCGTGTTGACCTGCCCTGGCAGAATGCGAGCGGTCTATGCCTCCTATCTCGGTGCGACCCTGCGCAAGCTGATGCTCGACCTGGACACCATCGGCGAGCGCAATAGAGGCCCGCTGCCGATGCCTGTCGGCGTGATCCTGGACGAGTTCCCGACGTTGGGCAAGCTGGATTCACTTGTGGCCGATGTGAACCTCGTGCGCAAGCGCCGCATCAGCATCCTGATCGGTGCGCAGACCAAGGGGCAGTTCCACATGATTTACGGCAATGAAGGCACACAAGCGCTGTTCACCGGTCTGGCGACGCAGGTGGTTTATGGCGGTTGTGATGCCGATACTGCCGACTTCTACAGCAGCGCCTCTGGCACAGCGACGCAGGAAGGTTCAGCCGATGACAAGTACAGCCGCTCGCGCCCGCTGCTGACCGTCGATGAGGTCATCACGCCGCAGATTGGCAACTGCACCATCTTTGCGCGATACGTCGAAGTGGGATTCGCCACGCAGGTGGTGCTGAACGCCCGGCTGACGCGCTTCTACGAGCGTGAGGACTGGAAACGGCGGCTGAAATCCGGTGAAGGCGTTGAGCCGCTGCTGCTGGAACGGGGTATTGCGCTGGAACTGCCACCTGCCCCACCGACCGAGGTCAACCACGACAAACTGCGGGAAGCCTATCAATTGGCGATGGACAAGGCGCAGGAAAAGGCAGGCGGGGCACAGTTCACAGGACTAGATGTGATGCGCCGCACCCATGAACAGCGCAAACAGCAGATGGAGATAGAACCGTGACCTTGAACAAGAACAAGATGATACGCGAGATTGGGCGGCGCACGCGGCTGAAGAACCGCGAAGTCCAGTTGGTGCTGGAAACGCTCATCGACGTGTGGACGGAGGAACTGGTCGCCGGTGGCAAGATCGAATTGGAGAACTTCCTCGTGCTGGAAACGCAGATCATTGACCGGGGTGAAAACGCCGGGACGCTCAAGGGCGGCAATGCCCCGCGCTATGTCCGGCGAGTGAGTTCGCGGGTGAGTAAAAAACTCAGAGGGCAGCTAAACGAGGGAAGTCACGACTAAAGCGGACACCATGTTGGGCTATCTCAGACGCATCCAGTATATCCCTTTATTTTCATCATCCTGACGCACCTCGAAATCATCAGGATAGTCAGCGATAAATTTCAACAGGCTCTTGTACTTCTTGCCCTTCGGCCCCAGATGTTTAGGCTTGAGTTTGTAGAAAGTCTCATAAAGATGCTGGGAGAGGCGGCTGAAGTTCATCCACTCCTCGTCCTGTTGGCGAAGAAAGTCCCGCGCCGATTGCAGCACAGTTTCTGTATCGTAATCGCGTATCGCCTTTGCCGCAATTTCTCGTTTGCGCTGTGTGCTGCGGGAGTGGGAGCGTTTATTCTTGCCTTTGCGCTTTTTCGGTGCGTGAGGGTCTTCAATCAATTCATAGGCAGCACCGTGATCCCGGATTACCCGCTCACGCAGCGCCTCCAGTTGATCCTCAGCAACCATGAAAGCCGTCACCGAATACGCCCAATCGCGTGAGCGGATCAGGTCACGTTCGAGCTTAGCGAAACATTCATCACACAGGCTCAGATCATTAACCGGACGGAACAGATCACAGCCTGCACAGATCGTGTCGATGATGACTCCATCGTCGTATTCTTCCTCGAAATTACCCATAGCATCCTCAAACCCGTTGGCGAAGCACCTCTATCATAACAAGTTTCCGATGCCAATGGCGCATCGACAAACAAAAACCCGGCTCTATGCCGGGCGAATTGTCTATAGATCAAAATCCAGTGACACTGGCTCGACTTTCGGCTCGTCCTCGTCTTCATCCAGTCGTGTAAACTGCTGGATCGGGTCGGTGTACAGCCCTTCCACCTCAATCCGCGCATCGCGTTCGGCGTTGGGGTTGTAGGGATGCCAGTCTGCCGGGTCGCGGGTCAGCGTCAGCGTGAGATTCTGGTAGGCGGTCAGGTCGTCGCCCTCCAGCGTCTTCCACGCCACCGGCAAGCCTTCCAGCCGCGCCACCTCCTCCGCCAGTTCGGGTCCTTCCAGCAAGCCGGGCATCAGGTAGCCGTTAAACTCTTTGCCGAATTTGTCCGCCGCTTCGGTGGTCTCAAAGTGCGCCATCTCCAACAGGCGAAATGGTTCATCCTCCGCCATCGCAGGCGTGCCGACGCGCTCCGGGTCATGCTCGACGTTTGGATAGACGACCATGTGCATGGCATGTCCCAGGGGTTCGCCGTCCGGGTCGCTGACAGGCAGGGTCTCCATGCGCCAGTAGGGATGTTCAGCCGCTTCACGGGGCACAAAATCCATGCCCCCCACATTATCGAATTCGACCCGGTAGACGTAATCCTGCGGCTCTGGCAGCGGCACAGACTCACCATCGGTATTCCAGTAGGGATTGACTTCCCCTTCCAACCGCTGCGCCAGCGTCTCGAAGCGATCCGGCGGTCCCTGCTTGAACAGACGCGGGTCCGCGCGATCCCCATCCAGCCAATCATTTTGCATGGCGGTCAGCTCGGCTTTGTGCATCATAGCTTCCAGCCCGCGCTCGTCGTAGACCTCCAGCAGCGCCTCGCGTTCCTGTTCTGCCTGTTCGCGTCCGGTATCAGGGTCGTAGGTATGAAGCGTCAGCGAATCCACGCCGACATAACCGCCCGGCTCTTTCCAGTATTTCTCCACTGCCAATTCGACTGTCCAGGGGTCGGCTTCCTGCACCACCACGGCGTAGTTCACGGTATCGTTCACCGGCTGAAGCAGTTCGGTCTCGGATTTGGCAAAGGTCGCTTCAAACCACCCCGCGCCTTCGAGGTCGGCATTCGCTTCGCGTTCGCGCTCGGCTGCTTCGGCAAACTCCCGGTACAGCGCCGGATAGCCCGGCGGTTCCACGTCAAATTCCTCGGTGTCGAAGCCGTCATTCACAGCGATTTCGGTCTCCTGCGCTAACTCCGCCTGGCGGATGGTCGTGAACGGATCGGGCGGCCCCTGCGTGAACAGGCGCGGGTCGTCGCGTTCGGGGTCGATGATGCCTGCCTCTATCCCGGCCAGTTCCACCAGTCGCATCGCATCCTGCAAGCGCCCGGCTTCGACCATCTCACCCGCTACATCCGCGTTCGCCTGAGCAGTCTCCCAATCTGGCTGCGGGATCACCAGCCGTTCGTAACTAGCTTCACCCCACGACTTGACGACATCCAGGAAGGAGTCGCCGTTGGCGGAGACTGCCCCCAGGCCATAGGACGGGAGGTTGAGTTCACGCTGGCGCTCGGTCATGAACATATCCGGCGGCGCGTCGTCCTCGAAGAAGATACGCGGGTCGTCACGCTGCGGGTCGAGGTAGCCACCTGCTACGGCCATGTGTTCAGCCAGGTTCATCACTGCCTCAATCCCTTTTTCGTCCATGACCTGCTCCAACTCACGCTCATCGACAGCAGCTTCGTCGTACATGCCATACTCACCGACCGTCAGCGTGTCAAAGCGGCGTTCCGCCCCATCCATCCAGGTCTTGACAGCTTCCAGACTTGGCGAATTGGACGGCCCCACACCATAACCGAAGTAATACTCCGGGCGGGGATCGAGCGCGGGTAGCTCCAACGGTTCAGGGAATCCCTGCCCGTAGGCATCCGCTACATCATGGGCAAACTGCTGCGCCATATAGACATCCCCTTTCCTCAGATACATCTCCAGCCCTCGCAGCGGCCAGGCTGAACCGGGGTCGTCGTCTGGTAAGGGCATGACCGGATAGGAGTCGCTTCGCTGAGAACCATCCTCCATTTCCAGTGAACGGAAGTAACGCAACTCGTAAGCATTGGCATCGAGGGCGTTTTCCCGTACATCGCGTTCCACAACGGCGAACCAGTGCGCCGTACCGCCGCCATCGACGTGACGCACCGCCCCGTCATCAGGGGCGAAAAGGGGTGTGGCGGGGGGTGTGCCATTCAAATCAGCTTCCTGCCGAGCTGCTGCCAGCCCGCCCTCTCTGCCGTTTTCGGCGAACGCGACATCCACCCGTTCAACTACCGCTTCTACGGAGTCACGTTCACCCGCCGCCAGCCTCGCCGTCGAGATGCTCGTCTCTCCTACGGCCAGCAGGTTCGCGGCGGCGCGATCACTGTCCTCCACGTCGGGTGGATAAACTGCTGTCATATAGAAGACCTCCTCCTCGAAGGGCTGCTCGCGCAGGCGCTGGACATCCTCACCGAGCGCCGCCAATCCCTTTTCAGCCAGCCCATCTTCGACTTCGTGCAGATGTTCCTCCGCTTCCATCCACGAGCCATACTGCCCCACGGTCAACCGCTGTTCACGCCCCAGCCCGTAGTCGTCCACGGAAGCCCGCACCAGGTCAACGTGGTACTTTGCGCCATAGGTATCGCCTTCCGGCGGCACGATCTCAGCGGCATAAATCGAGTCGTCCTCGTCAATGTGGCGGGTTGGGTTATCCACCATTGGCAGCCTTTCCACTCAAACGCACCGGGAAGGACACATCCTCAACGTGAAGCGGCACAAAGCATCCAACTGCTGGCAGTGGTTGTCCTCCGGCAGGCGCCATCTGCAAAGCGCGCCGCACAGTCGCGGATTTATCCAGACCCCACTGCGCCGCCAGCGCTCCAAGCTGCGCGCGTTCTTCAGCAGACAGGCGCACGGTAAAGCTGTAGTCACGTACTATCGCCTCGCTCACAGCTCCACCTCCCAGGTCTCGCGGGCGCGGTCGGCAATCTCCCGTGTCGTGTCCGGTTCCAGCGCCACACCGCGCTCGGTCTCCCAGAAGTCACGCTGGTCCGTTGCCAGTGCCATACCCTCGGCGGTGTCGAAGACCTGCTCGATGCCGCCTTTCTGCGCGACCTGGATCAGGTATTCTGCCGAGGCATAGGCTTTGTCCCAGTCACCCGGCACACAGGGCGCAAGCTGGGCTTCCATCGCGCCCGTTTCAGGATTGCGTCCCAGCGACAGGATGCTGGTCACGCAGTTGTCACGGTCATCCTTGTCCGGCTGGAAAACCCCGATCCAGTAGGCGGTGCCGGTCTCAGCATCGTAGAAGGGCGGCGGGTCGGTGTTGGGATCAAAGTTCTCGGCCTGCACGCCGATGGCATTCAGTGCCTGAAATGCCGCTTCATCGACGGCTGGTTCAGCCTCGACCTCTGGCTCAACCGCTCGCGCGACACCGCCCAGTTCGATGGCGGTCTGGATGAGCGGGTCGAGCGCTTCCTCCGGCGGGTCATCAGCCAACGCCGGGTCGAAGGTTTCCAGGTCGCGCAGGTATTCATAGGCGGCATACTCGGCAGGCTGCGCGCCGCGCCAGTTCGCGGGTTCGGGATTCATCTCAAGGGCGCGTGCCTCGGCGAAATCCGGCACTTGATACGGCGTTAAGCCCTGCTCATGAATCTGCCCCTGCAAGTCATGGTAGAAGGCGGCAGCCGGGACTTCGTCGCTGAAGGCCGCGATGGGCAGGTAGCTGCCACCCAGGTCACCCGTGTCGGCATCGGCATACAGGTCAATCACCCCGACTTCGTACCGCTGCCCCTCGGCTTCCTCGCCGCGATCCACGCCAATCAGCCGCGCATCGTGCCACGACCAGCTTTCATCAGTCGGCTCAGGCGTTTCAAACCCTTGCAAGCCATCCTGACTGAGCGGTGGGATGTCGGGAAGATACGCGCCGTCCTCCGGCGCGTAGTCGTCAGGGATAAAGCCGTCCAGAACGGATGGTGAAAGATCTTCCGGTGGATACGGGTCATGATCCGGTACGTAGTCGAAATCGACCGGCGGCGGTCCCCAATCGTCGTAGTCGATGGGCGGCGGTTCCGGCATGGTCGTGTAGTCGCTCATGGACTAGCCCTCCGCCGGATGCAGCACCAACGGCTTATACTCCAGGTTGCGCGTGTAGCTGCATGTTGGGTAACTGGCGCAGCCGATAAACGCGCCCTGCGATCCCTGCCGCTCGATCAGGTCGCCGCCGCATTCCGGGCAGGCTTCCCCGATGGCCTTCGCCTTCGGGCGTACTTTGACCTGCGCCAGCGCGTATTCCGTCGCCGTCTTCAACTGCGGCTGGAAGCCCCGCCAGAAGGTCGAGAGCAGGTCAAGGCGACTCACCTCACCGGCGGCCACCCGGTCGAGGGCAGCTTCCAGCCGAGCGGTATAACCGACATCGAACACCTTCGGGAAACGCTCCACCACGAAGTCGCACAGTCTCACGCCCGTGTCGGTGGGAACCAACCATTTCTGTTTCAAGGCGACATACTGCTTGCTTTTGATGACGGCCACCATGCTGGCGTAGGTTGAGGGTCTGCCGACCCCATGTTTCTCCAGCGCCTGCACCAGCGCCGCTTCGCTGAAACGCGCTGGCGGGCGCGTCTGCGCCTCATCGATGGACAGGTCCAGCAGGGTGAGCGCCTGCCCTTCCTTCAAAGCGGGCACACCGCCGCTCTCGTCCTCACCTTCTACATCCACATCGTCCGGTTCTTCATAGACGCGCAGGAAGCCGTCGAAGGTCAGCTCGCGTCCCTGCGCTTTGAAGACCAGCGGGAACGGACGCTCCCGCGACTTCCCGGCGTGGATCAAGGCGGCGGTGAGGGTATAACGCGCCGGAGTCATCTGCGAAGCCATGAAACGCTGCCAGACCAGGGCGTAGAGTTTCGCCCCGTCGCCATCCGCATCACCCGGCATACGCGCTACATCTGCCGGGCGGATGGCCTCATGCGCTTCTTGCGCGTTGGCCGCCTTCGTCTGATAGGTCGGGGGTATGGGTGGCAGGTAGACATCCCCATATTCGCGTCCGATCACTTCACGCGCCGCTGCCTGTGCTTCGGGCGCAACCGACACGCCATCGGTGCGGTGATAGGTGATGAGACCCTGCTCATACAGCGTCTGCGCCAGCGTCATGGTCTTCTCTGGCGACAGCCCCAGGCCCTTCGCGGCGGCCTGCTGCAAGCTGCTGGTGGTGAAGGGTGGCAGCGGATTGCGCAGCTTGAGCGTCTGTCCGGCTTTGCCCACCCAGAAGGACACGTCGTTCAACAGTCCGACTAATTTCTCGGCCTGTTCGCGGGCGTTGAATTTGACATCGGTATCTTTGAGACGATGCAGCCTGGCATCAAACCACCTGCCATCTGCTTCCAGGACCGCACGAACTGTCCAGTAGGTTTCCACTGTAAAGCCTTCGATCTCACGCTCGCGCTCGACCACCAGCCGCAGCGCCACACTCTGCACTCGTCCAGCGGACAGCCTGCCATCCAGCGCTTTACACGCCAGCGGCGACACCAGGTAGCCCACCAGACGATCCACCACCCGCCTTGACTGCTGCGCTTCCACCAGCGCCGCATCCAGCGGACGGGGTTCGGCCAGCGCCGCTTTGACTGCGCTTTCGGTGATGGCGTTGAAAACTGCCCGGAAGACAGGCTTTCCTTTAAGATCGCCCGCCAGCGCCAGCAGATGCCAGGCGATGGCTTCGCCTTCCCGATCCGGGTCGGTGGCGAGATACACTTCATCCGCCGCGCGGATGGCTTTCGCCAGCTTCTTGACCAGGTTGCTTTTGCCCGGCAGCACCTGGTACTGTGGGCGAAAGTCCTGCTCGATGCTCACGCCCAGTTCAGTTTCTGGCAGGTCACGCACGTGCCCCCGGCACGCCTCGACCTGCCAACCTTCGCCCAGGTATCCAGCGATACGCTTCGATTTGACCGGGCTTTCTACGATGACCAATTTCATGCGTTTTGCTCCTCGATCCATTGCTTAATTGCCTGCGGGTTGTTGAGATGATTTGCCAGCCGCCGCAGCAGATGGCGCAGCCGGCTGCGTGTCAGTCGTGCGCTGTGCCAGTTCGCGCTCGCGCAAGACCAGCCACAGCGGCCATTCGCGGAAGGCGTGGAACGCCTGCTCCTCGATCTGCTGCCAGGGGTGTACACTGTCTTTTTTCGCCATGTCAACGAACGCTCCTTTCACGTGTTCAGTGACAAAAATGTTCTGAACTTTGGTTGGTCGGATAAGGCTCACAAAAGTGCTTGAGAGCCTCCGCGTGACAAAAAAGTTCAAGACTCGCGAAGATCGCTTCAGATGAGTCGTGTGGCTTGGCACAAAAAACATCTGAACTAACCAATCGAGATGTGAACTTTTCTCATCCGTCCTGAAACTTCTTACACACTCACCCACCGTTCTGTACCTTTCGTGTCATTTCGCCGAGTCCAAGACTTTTTTGTCCCCAGTCCAGGACTTTTTTGTTTGTTCGAGACTTTTTTGTCAGTGAACATCACGTGGTAGCGAAGCGCGCCAGCTCGCCTGGGGTGCTGCGATTGACGAGGTAGAACAGCCCTTCGTCTTGTATGTCGAGCAGGAAATGGAAACGCGGCAGTCCAGCGATGATGTCGCGGTGCTGCTGGTTCAGGTGCTGGAACGCCGCATCCTCGCGGAAGACATTCATGCCCTGCCGCTGTGAAAAGACCACCCGGATCGGGCTGTTCTCAAAGATCATCCGTGCCTTTGGTTCGAGGAAAACCGACATATTTTGATCGATACAGATCAATTTTTTCCTCCGGGTACGGAAGGTCTTGGCCGCCTCGATCAGGAAGTCCAGCAGCGAGGGATGGCGCATCAGGCGGTAGACCTCGTCCACTGCGATCACGCGCGGTTGCTCGTCAATCAGGCTGTCGCGGCGGATGGCGCTCAGGACCTGGGTGTAGGCCAGCGCCTGCAAGATCGGGTCACTCTCCAACTCGTGGAAGCTGAACACGCGCGGGCGGATCCAGTCCCTGCCGCCGCGTGTCAAATCCACGTTGGTCGCGCCGTTGAGGAAGCTCGCCCACGGCCCTGACCCGGTACATAAACCGGCGATTTCATCCGCCAGGTCTTTGGCGATGGTTTTCGTCGCTTGTTTGTCCCCCATGCCCGACAGCACGTCGCAGACCACATCGCAGGTCGGCGTGACTTCCGGTGTGATCCGGCTCAGGTCGGGAAAGCCGCGATACAGCGCTTCCAACGCTTCGCCCAACAAACCGCGTTCCAGGTTCTGGCGCTGCCCGCCTGACAATGGACGCCCCAGCACCGTTTCGTAGATACGGGTGGTGTGCGACACCTGCTCAATCAGTGTCGGGAACATCACATCCTGTGGGTTGAGCCGGGTCGCCTTGGCGCTCATCACGTACCAGGGCAGGCCGAAGGCTTCGGCGATGTGCCGTCCATGTCCCATCGGTTCCAGCAGATCGAAGGGGATGCCGTTCTCGGCATACTCCCGCGTCAGGTAGCAGTTGTTGGCGAAGGTCTTGCCGAAGCCACTCGTCCCCACCCAGATTTCATGGGTGGCCCGTTTGTCGCGCCACGAGTTGTGGAATACTGGATACGATGCGCCAACGGCTTCACCGCGCAGCACGCCGTCTGTCGCCGACAGCTTGCGGTAACCAAGCGGCGAGAGCATCAGCGCCAGTTCCCGTGACACCACCGGCCAGGTGGTATCCGGCAGTCCTATCTCTTTGGTGCGCCGGGCAGCAAAAAAGCCCAGACTGCGGGCGAGCAGTTCGCCCACTTCATGCCGTAGACTGAACCACGCCTTCGTTTCATGCACCACCGCCTGCACCCGTTCCTTGAGCGTGTCCAGATCATCGGCGGCGATGGCGAGGCTGATCTGCACCAGATGCAGGGCATCTCCGGCGTTGATCTCCTGAAGCGCTTTGCGGCAGTCGCTGATACGCTGCACCGAGCGACTGTCCTCACCGCTGACCCCCGACAGATGCACATCGTAGGCTTGAATGATGCCTTCCAGCGCGTCGATGGCGCTGTTGCGCTCGTAGGTTTTCGGGATGTCCACCGCCAGCGCCAGCGGGAAATTCAGGCGCAAAAGCGGCGGCAGCGGGCGGAAGAAGTTCCAGGTGGACGGCGCGAATTCGTAGCTGTTGAGGATCGCCCACAGCGGACGGCCACCCGGACGACCCACCGGCGCGAGATGCCAGAAGGGGGTGTCCCGGATTTTGTACCTGCCGTTGAACAGCGCAGGCCACGTACCCTCCACAACCGATGTGTCGAAGGACGAAACCATGCCGCCGGCCAGCGCGCGCGGGTTCTGGTCGCTCCAGACGGCCATACCACACAAAGCGCGCTGGTACTCGGCGCTGTCGTCGAGCTGCTCGTAGTGACGGCGGTACTCCATCAGGAGCTGCGCCCGTTGGGGATCGTCCGTCTCCTGCGCCGCCCGGCTGAGCGTGTTGATCTTCTCGTCCAGCGTAGCGGGCATCTGCCAGCACACGAAGCGTGCCGGGGTGTTGAGTGTCCGCAGCCAGGTCGAGAAGCGCGCCTGAAGCGCGGCCACGCCATCTTCGGTGGCGTGCAGCATGATGTCGAAGGGTTCGATCAGGAACGTATGCGCGTCACTCATGGGAGAACTCCTTCAGGGGTGAATCGACAAACACCAGCCCGTCCGTCTCCTGAGCGTGGGCGAAGGTGATCCACTCGCGCAGGTCAACATCCATATTCGGCGTAGGTGGCGCGAAGACCCGCGCCCCGTCCAGCCGCACCAGTTCCACCGGCATGTCCAGCATCTCGGCCAGCTGACCCATCGGACTGCGTGGATAATTCGCAGCCATGAGCAGCAGCGACCCGCGCAGGCGGTAGATCAGCCGACTCCACAGCGGGATGCCGCCTCTTAGCCCGGTCAGGATGACCATCAATAAGGCGGTGACGACTGCGACGGGAATCGACCAGCCTGGCACGGCCAGGTTGAAGATGGTGTAGGTCATACCGCCGCCCACGCCTGCCAGCAGCAACCGCTTGAACGGGATGCCGAACAAACCTTTTTCATCGCGCAGCAGCACGTGGGATTTGAAATCTGCGGCCATTGGCCCTCCGGGAGGCGCAAAATACAGGGCGCTATAGAGCGCCCCATACCCGACGCACAACGCTAAGCGAACGAGATGAGGGTGGTGACGCTGGAGGCGAAGATGACGAAGAGCAAGCCCATCACCACCTGGTTGGCGGCTTTGGGATTGTCTTTTTTCCAGTCGCCGATTAGCGGCCAACTGGAACCCATGTACATGACGCCCAGCCCGATGAAGCCGATCACGGCGATCAGCGGCGCGATGGTCTGTGCAGCGGTCTGCACGTCCCCAAAAAACTGCTCAATTGCGGTTGACAGATCCAACGAATTTCCTCCTCGATATCGAGTCTTCAGGAGATGAACGGTCTGTCGGGTTGGAGGCGGCAGACAGGCAGTCCGTGGGTGCGCCATGACACAGTGGGGTCGCGTCTCGCTGCATACCTGCGTGGTGGGGGTCATCTGGCACGGTTGGGATCACCCGCCGCCACCTCGTTCCCTGACACTCTCAGCGTATCAAAGCGACCCGTCTCAACCGGACGAGGATTACAGTTTTCGGCTGTAAAATTTCATCGTCCGCATGAAAAATTACGGCGATTGGCAAACACAGCAAAAAAAGCCCCCTGCTCGATCTCAAAGCAGAGGGCCTGTTGATGTCTCAATATCCGAACCAATGGCGCAATATCAGCGCTCACGGATCAGCTGGATGGCAAAGCGGTAGCTCCCTACCTGAAGCGCGGCGTAGGGTTCGTCCGCCCAGTACCATACGAGCGTCAGGTTCACCGCCTGTTCTGGTAACAGCTCGAAGGGCTGCATCCCCTCCGCCGGGTTGCGCGGGCCGGGCGGGTCAGCCGCATAGCCCAGCGCCAGCCAGATGTCATCCGGCGTGAAGGTCACCGGCGTAGTCTGCCCGTTGTAAATCCGCAGCCGCGTCGTGATCTGCCCCTCAATGGTCGTCACACTCACCAGCCGCGCGTCGATGCCATCGTACTGCACTTCGATTTCAGGTGCGGTCAGCGTGAAGCGGAAGGAAATCGCCTGCTCGCCGCCATCGGAGATGACCAGCCGCCCACCAGAAAAATCCACTGGCACAAGATAGCCCACTGAGGCAGGGATGAGCGATAACGACGGGATATTCATGGGTATCGCGCCATAATCGGCGGCATCCAGTGCCAGCGTATTGGGTAAATACACCTGCCCGCCTGCATCATAGACTTCCACGCGCCACAGCGACGTGTCCAGATCGTCTACACCCGCACTCACGTCCAGATTGAACACCAGCGCCTGCTGTCCCGCAGGCAGTTCCGGCATCTCCACGACCGCCTGCACATCGCGCAGGGTGAGCGTCGCTTCGTCACCCAGCGAAAGCGCCTCGCCGATGCTGCCTTCCTGCACACTGAAGCTCAAACCGACCAGCTCGCCGCCGCGTGAGAGTTCCTGCTCTGGTGGATAGGTCGCCGTCACCAGTGTGCGCGTCGCGGTGGGTAAACCATCCTCGTCCGTCTCGCCGATGAGCAGCAGCACCAGTCCCGGCCCGACCTGGCGGAAGATGCTGGTGTCACTGCGGCGGACTTCGGTCTTGGCGGCAAACTCATAACGCAGGATCGCGCCGGTGTTCATCGTCAGGTTGAAAACTGCGCCCTCCCCCATCGAGGCAAACCAGGCGGCGTTCTCCTCCGAATACGGGATGCCGATCACGGGACGCACGGACATGCCGCTAACAAACGAGGCGATATCGGGATTGGGGTCGTAGTTCCATTCAGCAGCGCGAACAGTGCGCCGCTGGACGACCCAGACACGCGGGGCAGTGCTGCCATCGGGCAATACGACCTGCAAGTTGACCGGATACGCCACCGCCCGCTCCCGATCACCGCCCGTAATGACATCATCCTGCGCTTCCAGCGCCAGGGGTGTGGGCGTGGGACTGACTTCAGGCGTTGACGTTGGACTGACTTCCGCTGTGGCTTCCATCTCGCTTTCTTTGGAACTGCCACCACCGAACAGGCGCGGCAGCAGCACAGCGACAAACACCAGCGCCAGCAGACCCATGACCAGCAGCACCTTCGGCGAAGGCTTGCTGGATGCCGCTGCCTGTGTGTCGTCTGCCAGTTCCGGCAGGTCGTTCTCACGGGCGGCCTCCTGCACGCGAAGCGGTGTCCGCGCCCAGCGTGACCCCACCGGCACCAGCGCCGAGTCGGCGTAACGCTTGAGCAGTTCGGCGGCGACCTGCTGTTCCAGTGTATCGGACCCAATCGCACCGGCGTTGCGGACTTCGCGGTCGTAGGCGGCGCGATAGGCTTTCTGGCGATCCGTCGGAACCAATTCCCACAGCGCCTGCAATGCTTCCAGCGAGAGCGCCTGAAGCTCATCGACCGTGTGAAAGCGCAGCTGCTCGATCATTGACCGCCTCCGGTGACATTGCCGCTGCCAGCCAGCGACGACTGCTGCTTCACCGCCGCATCGTATTCGGTATCCTGCGCGGCGGGGGTTTGCACGTTGACCTGCACGGTCGGATCGACGTTCATGTTCACCTGCGGCTGGGCACTCTCCACCGGCACGCGCATCGCGCCGTAAGCGGTAATTTCCGGCGGCAGCATCCGGGCGCTGTGTTCCAACCGATCCACCTCATCCCGCGCCTTGACCCACGACACATTCTGATTGGTCTGTACCTGCTTATCCAGCAGGTCACGGGTGGCAGGCTGCATCCGACCTTCGGGCGAGGACTGCACCTCGCGCACGACCTGTTCGGTCTGCTGCGGGGTCAGCCCCAGCCGCAGCGCCTGGTCGACGAACAAACCGAAACGCGCCAGGTCACGCTGGATGGGCGAGCCGCCCGTTTCCTGCGGTGTGACGCCCATCACCCGCGCCATACGATCCGCCACCTGAAGATGGTCTACGCTCGTATGGACGGGTTGTTCGCTTGGCCCGCGTTCTGCCCGCACCTGGCCGACGACATCCCCCATCACCCCGGCGACATCCGGGACACCGGCAACACGCAGCTGCCCGACCATCATCTGCATCTGGGCGGCTCGCGCCAGCAGCTCGGCGCTCGCTTCCAGGCGTGAGGCAACCTGTCCCAGACGGCTGCCCTCGCTCTCGTGGGTCTCTTCCATCATCGCACCCAGCGGTGAGGTCATGCCGGTGTTGGACCGCATGACATCCGAGAGGTGCTGTTCCATTTCCTCGCCCTGCATCTCCGCTGCGTAGTCGCTGCGCTGCTGACGGCGCTCCGCCTGGAGATTATCTTCAGTATCCGTCGTCGGAATTGGCGCGACGGGTGTGAATGTACCCATCCGACGGCGACGTGGAACACTGCCCACCGGCAGCATGTCGCCGTTTTCGTCCTCGATGAACTCAGGATCGGCGGCAGCACGAGCGCGACGGCGCGCGCTACGCGGCACCGTCCAGTTGTCCAGCCCTTCACCCACTGCTGGCACCAGCATCGGACGACCGATGACCCGCCCCTGCTCGTCGTACTCGGCCTTGTCCGGGTCGCGGTCGGTCAGCAGCTTGGCCCCGACCATCGGCCCGGCAGCGCGACCGACGATGGGGAGGTTGCCCGCCACCTGGCGGGTGACGCTTCCCTCGGTGAACTGCTCCGCCGCGTCGCCCAATGAGGTATTGCGGACGCCGGGCAGATAGGCCAGCGTCCGCGCTGCCCCGCTCAGCGTGCGCGAGCCGCCGAAGGTGACTCCTGCCGCCTGCGCCAGCGTCGCCCCTTGATTGAGCGCCGTCATGCCCGACAGCGCGCTCGACCCGATCCCCACAGCGGCACCTGCGGCCAGCGCGCCTGCACCCGCTGTCGCCAATGCCGCTGTGCCGGGCGAGACCATCACCCCGCCTGTCACCTGGCTCATGGCGTTGAAGAGGCGGTTGAAGCTGTTCCAGACCGCCTTCACCCCTGACCACATCGTAATCAGGATGAAGACCAGGCACAGCAGCCCGATACCGATGATGGCCGCCGCGCTGCCGGTGGCCGCGCCTGCCAGGAAGAAGCCGATCACCAGCGCCTGGATCAGGGCGATGATGGTCGTCTGCACGATCAGTTCCACCCACTGGTTGATAATCGAATGCGCGATGCTCTCGGTGCGCTTGAAGAAGGCGAAGAGGATGGCGATGCCGAACGAGATGAAGGTCACACCCATGGCGATTGTGATTAGCAGATGCACGATCTGCTCCACCAGCGCAAACAGGATGAGCGGCCAGGCCGTCAGCGCCCGCTGTTGGGAGGCCCCGGCCCGCGATACCGCCGCGTCGCGCTCGTCGCCTGAAACACTGTCCCAGGTGATGGGCGAGACGGTATAATCGAAGTAATTGCCCTCCATGTTCCAGTCCATTGGGATAACGGATGTGCCACCCGCGCCCGCCCAGGTGGAGGCGTTGGGATTCATCAGGTAGATGCCGCAGCCGGGCGAGAACACCGGCTGGGGATAACCCATCACGTCCTGGGGGTGTCCGCGCAGGTAGGCCATGGCGATGTCCAGCCCGTCAATCGGTCCCGGCCCGGTCGCGCCCGGCAGGTAGACATCAAACTGGTCGCACAGCGCGCCCAGGTCGAGGTCGTTGGAATTGACCTGCGCCAGCGACGAGAAATCCCCGGCGTTGTTGTTCAGCCCATCCAGCACACTCACGTACATCACCTGGGCGATGTTGAGGCGAAAGTCGTTCATGCCCTGGTAGAAGCTCGGCCCGATGGTGAAGAACAGCAGCCCCGCCGCATACCACGTGATCGCATTGCGCGGGCTGACCACGTCCAGCCGCACCAGCGCCGCCAGCATATAGGTCAGACCCAGCACCAGCAGCGCGATGATAAAGACGTAACTCACCGCCAGGCGCAGGCTGTCGTTGGTCTGGGCGATGATGGGCACGAAGGCGTTCTCGATCAGCCACTGGTTGATGAGCTTGATGGTGTAGCCCGCCATGATGACCGCTTTTTGCAGGCCCCAATGCACCCCGGCGATCAGCACGATGACGTTGTAGATGAACTCGTCGATCATCCGCCCGAAATCTGGCATGAGTTGCTCTCCTTAATCCGCCACGTCGCCGGAGCAGTAGGGATTGCCCTGGTTGGTCCAGGTGATACGGTTGTCGCCGTCGCCGTCCAGCAAATACACAAACTGGCTCACACTCCCAGCCGGAATGTACGCCGCCAGCCGGTAGACTCGCGTCGCGCCGGGCGGCAGCGGATCGTAGTTCTCGTTGGTGAAGCCTGCCGCGTTCATCGCCGCTTCTGACGCGCGCCATATCCCGATCTGCTCGCCGCTGGCGGTGGTGATGCGCGTGATGACCATCAGCGCGACGGGAACGGTTTCATAGGTCGTCGTGCCCAGGTTGCGGATTTCCAGCCGCCACGTCACCAGATTGTCTGAACCAGCCGGTTGAACCTGGACATTCTGCACGCGGAAACGCAGGCGCAGCGGCGCGCCCGGCTGGCCGACGAAGATCGCATCGCCGACGTAGAAATCCTGCGGTGGCGCGAGGGTGTAGGGTGTGGGTGGCGGCTGAAGCGTCGGCTCCGGCGTGCCTGCCAGCACTGTCGATGTCGGCTGCGGGATTGGGGTCGGGCAGGTATAGCTGGCAGTGTCGGTCACAAGCGTGCCGCAGGCCAGCGCCGCGAAGACCAGCATCACCGGCGCGACCAGCACGTAAATCGAGCGCAGCAGCATCCCGCGCTGAACTTCTTTAAGGGTGCGTTCTTCGTTCATCTCATTCCTCATCTTTAAGGGATTAAGCCCGGTTGATTGCCTGGTTGCAGCAGCAGCGTGAAGGCCACCTGTCCGCCGCCGCGTCCGCGTGGAATCTCCCATACCCTGCCGAAGTACGGGACGACGGCCCGCGCCTGTGCTGAGGTCACGACCTGAAGCTGGGCGAAGCCCTGCGCGTCGGTGAAGGCCTGCGAGATCACGCGGTTCGTGCCAACCTCGACCACCCGCACCGAAATACCTGCCACGCCTTCGGCTGGATCGACGGCGCGGTTGCCGTTTTCGTCGTAGGCGATCACCACCGAAACGGTTAGCAGTCCCGGTGCAGCCGGTGTGGCTGTCGGTTGCAGCGTCGGTGGCGCGGCCACCAGCTCCACGCCTGCTGCTGGACGCGGTTGGGGTGTGGGCGTGGCGCTCTCCGCCGGTGGTGGAATAATCAGCGTGTTGGCTGTGCCCCGAAACACCTGGATGGCATCCAGCCCGACGACGTAACCTTCACTGGCGTTGTTCTTGCGTCCCGCGCTGCGGAGCGTCAGCGTGTGCGCTCCGGGGCCGACGAAATACACCTGCGTGCCGGGAAAGCGCAGTTCGGGCGCGTAGGCATCCACCATATCGATCACTGCGCCATCCACGATCACGTCGAACAGGCCCATGTTGCGGGCAGCCACGTAGCGAATCCGCAGCCCCTCGCCTTCAAAGGGAAAGGTCACGGTGCTTTGAACATTCTCCGAACGGTGGTACTGTCCTCGGCTGGCGGCTACCACCTGGCGCGCCTGCCAGGGCGTGCTGTACTGCACGAATGGGTGATCCGACTCGAAGCTGTACCAGCCAGAATACGGCGGTGGTTCGTGCGTGGCATCCGGCAGCGGCTCGATGGGCTGCGGCGGCGCAGACAGCAGGATCGTGCCGAACGGAAAATTCGTTGGTCTCGGCGGGACATACACCCCCGGCATGACCGCGCTGATCTCCAGCACCCGCGCTGAGAGCGTCGGTGTCAGCGTCGGCAGCGCCGTTGCGGTAGCCGTCGGTGTTGCCGTCAATGTCGGTGTGCGGGTCGCGGTCGGTGTATTCGATGGCGTGGGTGAGGCCGTCGCGGTGCTCGATGGCGTGAGGGATGGCAGCACCATCCGCGTGGGCAGCGCTGCTGACTCCCCTGCCCGACCCTGCCCGATCAGCGCCCATACCACCAGCAGCGGCGTGAATGCCAGCACACCCAGCGCCGTCAAGAATGTGCGTTTTCGCATAAGACTCCTGCTTCCACCCTGTCGATTTGCTCTTTCCATCTTCGCAAATCGGGGCCGCCGACCAGCTGTAAAATTTCAGTTTTGCGCTGTAAAAATCGGATTTGGGCAGGAAAAAATTCAGCCCTGCCCCAACTACGAGGAGAAGATGAAGCCTTCCGCCGCGGCGCGGCTGATCATGTGTTCATTGGTCATCGCGCCGAAGCGCTCGCGCAGTTTCTCCCGTACCCAGTACACCCGGCGCGGATCGATATCCAATGCCAGCGCGATCTGACCGACATGGCAACCCTGCGCCAGCAGCCGCAGGACGCTCCGCGCCTCACAATCCAGCTGCCAATCACGCTGCGGGGTTTGCATGGCGACCAGGTATTCCGCATTGGCGGTGGGTGACAGGTACGGGCGGTCGCGCATCACGGTCTGAATGGCAGACGGCAGCGCCTCTTGCAGCGCATCCCCCTTGTAGAGATAACCCCTGCTGCCCGCTGCGAACAAATCCCGAATAAGCAGCCCATCCCGCAGATAACCGCTGACCAGCAGGCGTGTTTGCGGTGTCCGCTCACCCACCTGCTCCACGATCTTCAGGATGTCCACGTCGGGGTCCAGCCGCTCATCCACCACCATCACATGCGGCTTCTTCTCAACCACTGCGGACAATTCCGCCAGCGTCCCCACACTGGCTTCAACCACAAATTCAGGTCGCGCGGCCAGCACCGCACCTATCCCCAGCCGGATCAGGTCAGTAGCATCCGCAACCACAATACGAAACTTCATGCGCCTCTCGCGTTCTCTTGACACGTCAAGCAACAGCGTATCGCACTGATTCGTTGCACCCCAATCAATCGTGATGCCTGTTCTATTTCAAAGAGCGACCTCATCAGTCAATTGGTAGCCACTACCTTACATTACAAAAAACAAACACCCGTAAAGGTGTTTGCTGTTATAGTTTCGTTTGGATTTTCGATGGTTAATGATTAACGTCTGAAAGCATCGGTAGGTTCACCTGCCGCGACTGCGGCGCTTACCAGATTGTAGATCGTCACAGACGCCTATGGAGAACGCCAGGTCGTGCGCGTGATCGGCAGCGCATCAAAATCGTCATCGGCGCTGATGACCTGCCCACTGAGCCGGGTCGCCACCGCTGCCACCAGCAAATCCACATCGGAGAGCTGTTTGCCTTGGTTGACCGCATCGGCCCAGAACTGCGCCGCCTGTAGCCAATCGATCTCCACAATTGCCACCCACTGAAACTGCGACCTGATGCGTTCTTCATAGATCCGCAGCTTTGCTGTCGCACCGGTCTTGAGATAGCCGCGACGAACTTCATAATCGACCGCTTCACACAGGCAAATCGTATGCTGACGATGCGCCGCGATCTGGTTGATGACAGTCACATTCGGGTTCGGGCTGACCATATCCGAGATGACATTGGTATCCAGCACAAAAACGGTCATTCGTCAGCGTCCAGCGCTTCGATGTACTCCTCATTCATAGCCCGCTCAATCTCGGCAAATTCTTCTTCCGTCATCCCGGCACGAATATCATCCAGGGCGCTCAACAGCGCCTCCATATCGACGGTGCCAGGGCGCAGTTCGATTTGTTGTTCCCGGCCTTCAATATACTCACGCAGCTGTCGCAGTTCATTCAATGAGAAGCGATCTACAGCTTTTTTTACGTCTTCGAACATCATGACTGTACCTCCCTGCTTCTCCTCTATTTTAAGCTACTTTAGTTGCCGGGTAAAAGAGTGACGTTACTGCCACTCCCTCCCCCAAGGAACCGTACCTGAAAGCTTTCCAATCATACCGCTCAAACATTTTGAACGCCCTTTGTCGGACGCAGCTTCTCAACAATCAAATTCTGGCTATGGACTTGTCGATGACAGTTTGGATGCAATAAGGCGCGATTTTCGGCACGATCTGCACCGCCATGTGAACGCCATCGGATATGGTGGTTGTGCCATCCCGTGATTTTGGTAATCTTTTGACCACAAACCGGACATATGCCATTTTGTTCACACCACAGATAGAGCAACTGCCGCTCCGCAAGTTGTTTGCCATTTTCAAGCCCAGGCGCTTCTCGAAGTAGATTTCCCACTCCGGGTCATACGGGTTAGCAGTCGAGCGGATCTTCGTATAGCGCCGGATTTTTACTCGTTCTAATCCTTTTGGTGGAATCGGCACTTTAGAGGGCTTTCTTGTTCAGTCCTCACCCCCTGCGGAGCGCCCCCTCCAAATTGGAGAGGGGAAAGCGCGCCCAGTGAGCAGGGGTGAGGTCAATTTCATCAATTCTGTTAGAACCAGTAAAATTACAGGATGGCGCTGCAAAAAATCGGCAGTTGGTGGGTAAGTATTCAGACAGACCAATTCACGAGGGATACACGAAACCTTCTGCCGCCGCCCGGCTGATCATGTGTTCGTTCGTCAGGGCACCAAAGCGCTGGCGAAGTTTCTCCCGCACCCAGTAGACACGCCGCAGGGGGATTTTCAACTGACAGGCAATCTGCCCGGTGTGGTGGCCTTGCACGAGTAGTTGGAGAATAGCGCGCGCTTCCTGATCCAGCGTGTCGCTGGCGCCAGAGGCGCGGATCGCTACCAGGTATTCCGTGTTGGCTGTGGGTGAGAGATAGGGACGACCCCGCATCACCGCCAGTACTGCACCATGCAGGTGGGTCTGGAGTTCATCCGATTTGCACAGTACCCCGTCAATTCCATGCGCGAAGGCATCGTGGATCAGCGGACCGCCTGTCCTGGCGCTCATAAGGATGAATCGGGTATGCGGCGTCACGGCCTGAAGTTGCTCGACCTGACCCCACACGTCCAGATCGGGATCGAGTCCCTCACCCAGGATGATGATGTCTGGCGGCTGGTGTTTCGCCGCTCCCAACAACGCTTGGAAGTCCGACGCCACCGCAAGTACCCGACAATCCGGGTGCTGTTCCAGCACGAGTCGCGCGCCGACCAGCAGTAAATCGGCGCTATCGGCGAACATGATCCGAACAGGCAGGGTTGACATCGATGGCATCCACCAGCATCTGATTTCGGATTCAGCATATCACCTACTGACGCGAGGCAATGTCCGAATCGGGAAAATCCGGCAGGCAGAATGACACATTGGCACGGTCAAATTCAGTCAGAGGGGGTCAGCATATTGGTTCTCAGCAGTCCACGTCGAACTGCCGCCTCCACCACCTGCTCGTTGGTGCGCACCCCCAGATACTGCCGCAGCTTGCTACGGATGCGATATACTGACCGATCCACGATCCCCACCCGGCGGCTGATCTCCTGCACGGTGTAGCCTCTGGCGATCAGTTCTAACACTTCCATATCAGTGCGATTAAGCTGTCCGTCCATCATACGACCATATGGCAGCGCTGAAGCCTGGGGTGAGAGGAAGATGTGTCCATCGGCCACGGTCAGGATGCCGACCACCAGGCTGTCTTCTAGGCGATCTTCTTTGTAGATGAAGCCAGATGCACCATGATCAATCAGGCGTTGGACGTAGTGTTCGCTCAGGTGATCGCTCAATACAATAATTCCTAAAGTGGGATAACGCTCATGCAGCGCCCCAATCGTCTGAGTGGGGATCAGGTGTCCGGGCAGGGCATCATCGAGCAGCAACACGTTGGCGCGATGCTGCTTGAGATACTGCTCACATGGGTGGATGGAGGAAAATGCCTGTATGAGTTCGATGGATGGGGCGGCGTGAATGAGCAGCTGAATGCCACTGCGGATGAGATCATTCGCGGCCACGACGACCAGTTTGATGAACTGCATGAGCGAAAACCCTTCCTGATCTGAAGCAGTTATACGGGTACGGCTGGAAAGGACGATGCCTCCAAAGTACGCTATAATGATGAACGGAAAAAGTGATAGCATGAAATGCACATCTTAATTATAGAGAAATTGGACAATATGTCAAAGGATTTGGTATAATAAATACCAGAGGTTTGACGATGAACGATTTCCTGCCGGTGTCTGAGCAACTGCAAATCCTTTTCGATGAGGTCAAGCACCCCGCTGGCCGTGCTTACACCATGCAGGAAGTCAGCGATGCTATTGATGTTAGTCTAGCAACGTTGAGTCAACTGCGAACAGGTAAGATCAAGAACCCGCAGCTTCACACCCTGCGCGAAATCTGCCGCTTCTTTCATGTCCCGCTGCGTTATTTTGAGACCCGCAGCACCGAGGAGTGTTACGCCATCCTGGTCGGGGATCAGGCCGAGGCCCTCTCGCCGATCAACGAAATCGCATTCCGGGCTACCCACCTCTCGCCAAAATCGCAGCGTGATGTACTCACCATCATCCAATGGGTACAGGCTGCTGAGGCACAGCGCAAGAACGGCAGCCACCTGCCGCCGCTGCCGAACCTGGAAAGCTACGATGAAGACGGAGGCTGAATACAACACGCAGATCAGTGTCAGCGAGCAGATCCGGCTGCTGCTGGAATTGGGCACAGGGGCCGACATCAATATCAGCCAGGTTGCCCAGGCCACGGGCATCAGCGACCAGGCGCTGGCAAACTTACTGCAAGGCAAATCTGCCAATCCACGCCTGAGCACACTCCTGGCGCTCTGCCAGCATTACGGCATCTCCCTGGACTACTTTGCCTGCGAGAGCGAAGCCGCCTGTCGGGCGTATCTCTACCACCACCAGATGCAGGCAGCCTCACCACTCATCGGCGCGATCGAGAATGCCGCCGCTCACCTGTCGCCCAAAGGCCAGCGCAACGTCCTCGCCATCATGGAATGGATGCGGTTAGCCGCACCCGCGGTGCGTTAAGACCTATCCCAGCAAGAGCGGAAACACTACCAGCACCGACCCTGCACCCACCAGCAGCCCAAGTGCAACCTGAGCAGGGGTATGGTTTCGGGTTGTAACTCTCGCCCAGATGGTCAGCCCGATGATCGCCAGGGCTGTGATCTGGAGCAGCGGACTGTCCAGTTTCCCCAGCAGCCACAATCCTGTCGCGCAGCCCGTCACCACCGCCACATGCGTGGAAATCTTGGTGTAGCGGCTGTTGATGAACAACTGCACCGGCAGCCAGACGATCAGGGTGGCGATACACACCCGCAGCGCTGCCGGACCATCCAACAGCAGAATGACAGCGAAGCAAGCGACCACACTCAGCCAGGCGACGAGGTACACCGGGCGGCGGGTCTGGCGCTGGTAGACGTAGCGCTGCCGCCGCTGTAGCACGGCGATGGTGATGAGGCCGGGCACGGTCACGATGGCCGCAACCAGCGCCGTCCAGAGCACCGCTTCCAAAAGTGGCAGGTCGTTCAGGACCAGCGCCAGCGTGGGAATGCAGATCACCGCCGGGTGAAACAGGCGACCGAGTGCGGCGGCGAACCAGTTGGAATGATCGGGCATAGGGTCAGTCATCGGCGAATCGCGGTCAGCGCTCCTACAAGGTCGGCGTAATCCGGGTGGTGCAGGACACAGTGATGAATCTCGGCAACGAGTTGATTGGCTTCCCCAGTATGGCGGATCATCGGATAACAATCCAGGATGGAGATGACGGTGCGATAGATTGCCAGCTCCAACTCCCCGGAGTGAGTTAACACGTTTTGCAGGGTGTGCGGGTCAGGTGGGGTTCCGGCAAGCTGAGTGACCACCTGCTCGATACGCTTGAGCCGGTAGTAGGTGTATAGGCGCTGTAAATGAAGCACACCGGCATACCAGCGGTAGGGAACCAGCATCAGGGCGAAGAACAACACCGCAGGGTAGATAAACGGCTGCAATACGCGGGCGGCAGCGGGAGCATCGCCCACGTGAAGGATGGTCATGACCGCAGCGGACATCGAGCCGAAGGTGGTGATAGCGAAGCAGGCAAAGAACAGCACGATAGCGATTTGCTTCAAGCGCATTGCCAGCACCCGCTCTTGCCGCCACATCGACAGCGTGCCGCGAAGGAAGCCAAAAACGATAGACAGCAGCACCACCAGGTCGCGCGCGCCGATGATGATGAAACGGAGTTCCGCCAGCGGAACGGGTTCAAACAGAGCCTGTACGACAAAACTCAGCAGCCCCAGCCCGATGGCGGTTGGCGCCAGGTTATCCAACCAGGTATGGTTTTGTGGGTAGCTACCGACCTCGCGGAGCATTTGCAGGTACAGGTGACAGACCCCGATCAGGCAGACGTACTTCAGGTACAGCGCCACCGGCAGGTGGTGAAAATACTGATCCAGCGACGCTTCTGCGGCCTCACCCCAGAAGGTAAAGGCCAGAATGCTCAAGAAAAACATCAGCCAGATGCGCTGGCCTGCGGGCAGGAAGGATTTGCCTTTGCTGACAGCCCGACCAAAGGTCACGAAAAAGATGAGCCACAGCGCCAGAATAACGGCGTTTCTCGTCTCCATACGCTCATATCACTCGTCAAAGGCCATGCTGTCGACCCACTGCCGCAGCGCGTCGATGGACGAGCTTTGTCCCATCAGTTGCGTCATGCGGTTGGCAGTCACCAGCCGTTTCTGGATGAGAAATACAAAGGCTTCCGCCTCTTGTTCTTCCTGGTCCGCGCGCAGGTGTGGATCGGCCTTGCGGAGTCGCCCTTGCAGCGACGCGGTAGCCACCAGTTCAAGCAGTTCACGCGGCAGCGCCTGCTCAATCGGCCAGCAGGTGTGATCCAGCAGAATGTGGGCCAATTCGTGCAGGATGTTGTGGGTCTGGTGGATAGGATGGGTGCGCTCATTGTAGAAGATGTAGTCGGCGGTTTCAGCCCGTATCCACACCGCCGACAGCCCTGGCTCGAAGGGCAGAGGGATCACGAGGATCTCCCGCCGCTGGAGACGCTCGATATGCCGGATGAAGTGGGCTAACTCGAATTGGTTGAAATCATACGCCAGACGATCTATGACCTCTTTTAGTGTGTCACTTACTGCCATCTGCATCCCAGGTTAATCGGTTACGAACCAGCGACAAACGGTCAAAACCTGACTCTAAACGTCCTGCTTTGCATTGACCATATTACATTTTTCCCGTTGGCATGTCCTGCCTGATGTCCTGAATAGGACATTGCATTGTCCTGCTTCGTGCTATCCTGCTGACATCAACGAATGCTTAATGCTGTTGGCCGCAAACAGCGACCAGATGGCGTACCCACATGGCCTAGCCATCAGGTGGGGAACATGAACGAACAGTATCCTAACGCAGAGGGGATGTCAGGATATGAGCGTCGATACACTGTCTCAAACACTCCCTATAACAGAGAGGCCGGACGATGTCCGCTAAATCGAAGAAGCGGGAGCAGCAATCCGAAGCGATGCTGATGCGTGTGATCCGTGTGGCGGAAATCCTGGCGAAAGGCGCGACTGAAGCAACTCATCCAGGGAATGGGGAATCTCGTTTATCCCATCCGTCTACCAGCTCACAATCCATTCGGGTGCAAAAAACACAGACTTAGCGTTTTAGGGTAAGCTCACACAAAAATCGGAAGATCAGTCATATGGGTCGTCAGAACATAAAACGGCTGCCACCCAAACCGGGATGGGCAGTTTACCTGCGTACCAGCAGTGAAGAAGCGCAGAATCCAGAGAATTCTCAGCGCCGCCAGCGTCATACTATTGAACGGTCGCTGTTTGAGCGCACTCACCTGCCCGTGTACGACGAGTACATCGACAACCTCAGCGGCAGGTACGCTGACAACCGTCCGGGCTATCAGCAGATGCTGGAGGATGCTCGTGCTGGCTGCTTCTCTCACGTGGCGGTTGAGAATGCCGAGCGCTTTGGACGCAACGATACCGAAGCCCTCCTTGCCATTGATGAGCTGCACGAGTTCGGTGTTGCCGTCCGCTTCGCCGATTATCCTGACCTCGATCCAATAGACCCCGATGATCGCATTGTGGTTAGCCTCTCCTTCACGCTGGCGCGCCGTGAGTCCATTAAGCTTGGGCAGCGCGTGATGGGTGGACTGCACGCCAAGCTGCGCAGCGGCGGATTTGTCGGCATACCGCCGGATGGCTACTTCAACTGTGAAGAGAAGACTGAGGCTACTGTGAAAACCCAGAACGGCAAGTATACTCGCTGGGTCGAGCAGGACCCGGATCGCATTCACATCTGGCGATTAGCCTGGGACTTGCTGCTCGAAGATAGGATGACATTGGAGGAAATCTGCGAGGATCTCCACGGGCGAGGTTACACCTATCGAAGCGGGCGTCCATTTGTGGAGGTCAAGCCAAATGGCAGGCGCAAGCCTAACAAGAATACGCTGTCCAGCATCTTCCACAACTGGTTTTACGCCGGTTGGGTGGTCAGCGATAAGGCAGGCATCCCACCCAAGACGGTGCGCGGTCAGTGGCAGCCCATCGTCACCACCGAAGAGTTTGAGCAAGGGCTGGCAATCCTTGCTCGTCGCAACCAGCATCGGGTGGTCAAGCGCAAGCACGACTATCTGCTCAAGGGGTTGATCTTCGTCGAACTACCCAATGAGCCGAAACTGGTGAAACTGACGGGTTCAACCTCCAATGCGGGTCGCTGTGGCGGCGGTACGCCCTACTACTGTGTGCCGAGCAGTGACATTAATATCCTGTGCAGCATTATCGACCAGCAAATCCCGGCTGTGCTGACGGGAATCCAGGTTAATCCCGACCTGATCCCGCGTATCCGGAACAGCTACACCGATGAACTGGCGCGCAAGCTGGGGCATTTGCGTCCGTCCGAACGTGAAGCGTTGGAAGCTACCTTGCGCGCGGTGGATGAAGAAGAAGCGCGGGCGGCGCGCCTGTATGCAGCGGGCAAGATCACCGAGCGGGTGTGGGATAACCTGTGGCTGGAATGGCAGGATCGCCGTCGGACACTGCAAACCAATCTGGAGGCCTTGCAGCAAAAGCAGACATTCCACATCCAGAATCTGGATGCCGCACTCACGATCATTGCAAAAGTGGGTATACTGTATGGTAAGCTGGAGCGCAGCGATCAGAAAGACTTGCTGCGCCAGATGGTCGAGCGGGTTGTGGTCAACCCGGAGGGAACGATCTTGCGGCTGGAGTTACTTCCCCCATTTGCCTACCTGTGGCATGTCACAAGGCGGGTACAGCACGAAGGGGGAAGCGCGGTGACGGGAGAAACAAAAACCAGCCCACAGGCTGGTCAATGTTCGGACTACGTCCTATCTGATGACCCTGGAAGGACTCGAACCTTCAACCAATTGATTAAGAGTCAACTGCTCTTCCATTGAGCTACAGGGCCGTACTGCGAAGAAATATAGCAAATCCTGCCCACATAATCAATACTGAACCCCCGCAGATTAAGGGGTTGACCCGGTAACGCATTATAAGGATGATAACAAGGCCAACATTTCGTTTGCATTGCGTTAACATCTCTTGAAAATATTGTCATTCGTTCGTTTCTAATGTTACAATAGCGGGTAATGAGAAAACCATCTGCTTATGTTCTGACACATTTCCCCGCCCGTCCTGACAGATTTATGACGCCAGTCGATTATCTCGACACGAATGGACGTGTCAGGTCAATGCTCTTTGAACACAAGGAACACAGCAGGGAGGGAATTCACTAATGGCGCATCACGATAGACTTGGGCGCAGTGTGAAACTGGTCGATATACCGCAGGTGACGCGGCTCCTCGAAACCGGGACCATTCTGGATAGTGAGCAGGCATTCACTGGCGGGGTTGATCTGAGCAGTGCCGCCCTGATTTCGAGCTTTGTGCTGCCGCATCGCAGCGTCTATACCATGCTGGCCCGGTCTGATAAACAGACGGTGGTAGGTCAGTTTCGGCTGCAACCGGACCGGCACAAAGCCCACATCGTTTATATCGCACCCGGCCTGGATTATGAGGCCGACAATACGGCCTGGCTCAACATCCTCGATGCCATGACAGCCGAAGCCGGACGCCGGGGCGCGCATGTATTGACTGCCGAAGTGGATGAACATCTGAACCTGTTTGAAACCATGCGGGTTACAGGGTTTTCGATCTATGCACGCCAGGAAATCTGGCAGCGTCCACCCGGGCCACTGCCCAACCTGCCAGTAGACAAGGTGGACCTGACCTGTGAAACCGAGGCCGACGCACATGGCGTTCAGCTCCTTTACAGTAATATTGTTCCGCGCCTTGTGCAGCAGGCCGCTGCGCCGCCCATTGGCAGTAATGGGCTGGTGTATCGCAAAAACGACCGTGTCGAAGGCTATATAGCCGTTTCGGAAGGGCGCGCTGGCATTTACCTGATGCCCTACCTGCACCCGGATGTCTTTAGCGAAGCGGCTGCCATTCTGGTCGCTGCAATTGATCAGGCCAGCCGGTCGCACCAGCGGGTGCCGGTGTATGTCGCGGTTCGCCGCTATCAGGACTGGCTGGAAGATGCACTGGTCGGCCTGGGCTTTGAAGCTGCCACCCGTCAGGCGGTTATGGTTCGCCATATCGCTGCGGGGGTACGGCAGGCATCATTTGCGCCGCTCATTCGGAAGCTGGAAACGGTGCCCAGCCCGATCAAACCGCCAACGGCGACGACCAAACCAATCGTTGAAAAATTCAATGAGGAGTAACGTTTCTCTAATATGGAACGCCGTATAACTGACGATCTCGATAAACTGCGGCAGATTTTACCTGCCGAATTGGATGCTGCCCTCGAAAAGCTGGGCAACACAGATAACCTGATTGAAATTGTGCTGGACCTTGGACGTGTGCCGACCGCGCGCTACAGCGACGGCGAAGTTGTGCTGCTTGATCGCGAAGTCCACCGGGACGACATTGACGCCGTTGACCGCAATGTCGGTGATTTCGATGCGGATAATCGTGCCGGTCTGGAACGTACCCTGCATCGCATTTCCGCCATTCGGAACCGGCGCGGGACCATCGTCGGCCTGACCTGCCGTGTCGGACGTGCCGTGTATGGCACCATCGACATTGTTCAGGACCTGATCGAGTCCGGGCAGAGTTTGCTCCTGCTGGGGCCTCCGGGCGTGGGCAAGACGACCATGCTGCGCGAGGCAGCCCGTGTGCTGGCGGAATCGCGCCGGGTGGTGATCGTGGATACCTCCAACGAAATTGGCGGTGATGGCGATGTGCCTCACCCGGCAGTCGGCAAAGCCCGCCGCATGCAGGTTTCTCGTCCGGAACGCCAGCATGAAGTCATGATTGAAGCGGTGGAAAACCACAACCCGGAAGTCATCGTCATTGACGAGATTGGCCGCGAACTGGAAGCGATGGCCGCCCGTACCATCGCCGAACGTGGTGTTCAGCTTGTGGGCACGGCGCACGGTAATCAGCTCGAAAACCTGATGCTCAACCCCACCCTGTCCGACCTGGTTGGCGGTATTCAGTCCGTGACGCTGTCCGACGATGAAGCTCGTCGACGTGGCACCCAGAAAACGGTCCTGGAGCGTCGCGGTCCACCCACGTTTGACGTACTGGTCGAAATTCAGACCCGCGACCGCCTGATCGTTCACGAAGATGTGGCGGCGGCGGTGGATGGAATTCTGCGTGGGTATCCGATGCCGGTGGAAGTGCGCAGCCGCAGCGAGCGGGGTGAAATCAATATCGAAACGACCCAGCCGGAAACCAGCGTGATTGCGGAACAGCAGCGCGCTGACGGTCGGCGACGGGCACGGCGGGCACGCAATGGCAACGGCAATGGTCACAGCGACTACAGCAGCAGCAGCAGCGGGCGTCCGGCGGCACCACAACCGCAGGTCACCATTGGAAACAACCGCGAAATGCATGTTTATGCCTATGGGGTTGCCCGTAATCGACTGCAACAGGCAGGCCGTCGACTGCGTGTGCCGATCTCGCTCACGGATGATTTCGGGCAGGCTGATGCGATTGTGACGCTGAAGAATTACTATCGCCGCCGCCCCAAACTAATTGTGGACGCCGAACGGCGGGGAACACCTGTCTACGTCCTGCGGGCCAACACGGTCACGCAGATGGAAAATTTCCTGAGCGACCTGTTCCAGCTCGACATCACGCCGAATTACAGTCCATTCGGGGATGCCATGCAGGAAACCGAGCAGGCGATCACGCGGGTGCTGGCCGGGGAAGACGCGGTAGATCTGACGCCGCAGTCATCCGACATCCGCCGCATACAGCATGAAATGGCAAACAAGGCGCAGCTTGGTTCGCGCAGCTTTGGCCGTGAACCCCAGAGGCACGTTCGCATCCAACGCGAGGAATAGCCCATGTTCATCACGTTTGAAGGCCTGGATGGCAGTGGCAAAACCACCCAGGCCCGGCTTGCTGCGGACTGGCTGCGGCAAGCCGGTTATGAGGTGCTGCTGACGCGTGAACCCGGCGGCACCGAAATCGGCGACCAGATCCGCGAGGTGCTGCACAACCTCGACAACACAGCGATGCACCCGACAACCGAACTACTGCTCTACAACGCGTCGCGCGCACAGCTTGTCGCCGAAGTGCTGCGCCCCCACCTGCAAAAAGGCGGTCTCGTCATTTGTGACCGCTTTTATGATTCCACGCTGGCCTATCAGGGTTACGGTCATCAGCTTGACCTGGACGTGCTGCGCGCCATCGTCACCTTCGCGACCGGCGGACTCAAACCAGACCTGACCCTGTTTCTGGATATCACCGCCGAACAGGGGCTGGAACGCCGCAAGCAGGCGTCGCTGTTTGGTGAGGAATGGAACCGGCTGGATGACATGGAACTGGCTTTTCACCAGCGCGTGTATAAGGGGTATCAGGCGCTGATTGAGGAAGACCCAGATCGCTGGGTTCGCATCAGCGCCCTGCAAAGTGTCGAGCAGATTCAGGCGACCATTGTTCAGAAGCTGAGTGCCTATCTGACACCGGTACGCAGCGACTAATCGCTGGCAGCGGATTTGCGGTCCTTGCTGACCTGTTGTTCGCTGCGGTCGCGCAAGTCCGCATCAATCGAGGCCGGCTTTTCGCCTTGCAGCAGGCGGTTGGTAACTTCGTGGTATTCGCCATCGCTGCTGGGGACGCCCGCGCCGACATCCTGAAACAGCTGACCCACCTCCCGCGAATCACCGCCCTCCAGCACCGACAACATTTCCTGCGATGACATCCCGCCGTAATTGCGCGACGGCTTATTGATCGCCACGCGGCTGATCAGTCGGGTCAGGTCTATGCTCTGGCAGTGCGGGCAGGTGTGGGTTGCCTCATCATAGGCGCGGTACGACTTGTAATACAACGTCACCGCCCGGCCACAGGTATTGCACTGATAATCATAACTGGGCATGCGATCTCCCATCATGCGAACTCACGTTGCTTCCTACCAATAATCATACAGGCAGATCAGCGCCTGTGCCGCCTGTACGCCAAATATCTTATCCAAAACCTACAACAAATTAATGTTCCGCCGCTATACTGGGCACATTGTATAGCGACGAGACAAGACGCAATGCTCAATGACCCACAGCCGCCTGACAAACGACGGCACCCACTGGCCGAACAACCACGCAGGCGTCACCCACTGGAAGAAGCACCCCAGCCGCCCCCGCCACCCCAACAGGAACCACCTGAGCGCCGACGTGTCATTATGGAAATGCCGCTGTCACCGCCGCGTGCCACCTATGCGCTCATCCTCATCAACGTGATCGTCTTCGCGGTCGGGCTGCTGTCACCAGAGCTCGATAATCAGATTTTCGCGTTGGGGGCCAGCCGCACCTATGAAGTGCTGGTGCTGGGCGATTATTACCGTATGGTCACGGCCATGTTCCTGCACGGCGGGGCGATGCATATCCTGTTTAATATGTACGCGCTGTACATTATCGGACGCGCCATCGAGCCGGTCTTTGGCAGCGTGCGCTTTCTGATTGTCTACCTGCTGGGTGGCCTGGCCGGTTCGATCCTGAGCGTGGTGCTCGGTAATCCAAGCCCGATGCTGGGTGTGCCTTCTGTCGGCGCGTCAGGCGCGGTGTTCGCTTTGTTCGGGGCGGAAATGGTGTATCTGTACCGCCATCGCCAGCTAATGGGTGAACGCGCCACCCGCCAGCTTCGCAGCCTGTTGTGGCTGCTGGCCGTCAACATCTTCATTGGTGTCGCCAGTTGGACAGATGCCAGCGCGATCCGTATTGATAACTGGGCACATATGGGCGGGCTTGCCGGTGGGCTGATCCTCACCTGGCTGATTGGTCCGGTGTTTGTCGCCCAGCCGCATCCGCTGAACCCCAATCACCGCATTGCCGAGGACACCAACCCCCTGTCGAAAAAATACTGGGCGGTGTCAGTCTACGGCATCGTGCTGATCGCCATTCTCGCGTTTTTCACCCTGCGGGTGCGCTGAGTCCCGCAGGCTCAGCTCATAGCGAATCAACGCGATCTGCTGCGCGATCTCCTTGTTTTCCTGCGTCAGCCGGGTGATGACCATCGAAAAATGCATGAGGATCGCCAGCACGAACAGCAGCGCCACCACAAACAGGGCGCTGGGCGGATAAAATATGCCGATGGCGCTCGCCAGCACATCCAGCAGGGGGCGGGACAAACTGAGGACCAGCACTACCAGCGCCGTTGCCAGCCACAACAGCGAGTATTCCTCGCGCAAACGGCGGCGGCGCACCAGCTCCAGCACGAACACCAGCGCCAGCACAGACCCGATCACGCCGACCAGCATCGTCCGATCAATCATGGTTGAACCTCCGTGCCCATCCCACATGCTACACGGAGCCATCTTACCACAGGAGTCGGTTGAATAAGGCCGATTTACGGCGTGAAGACCCCACACAGGGCCAGCAGATCATGTTCGCCTTCGGCCTCGCACAGCGCCTGAATCACGTCATCGGGCAGCCGGAACCACTCGCTGCTGACACGATATTCTTGCAGCGCATCATGAATGAGACGCTCGGTTTTGCGGGCGAACATGGCGGGGACTGTATGCAGCAGGGTCATATCCAGCACGCCGGGGATATTGAGCTGATCCACGCGCTTTACCGGATGCTTGCTGATACCTATTTTGTGGAAGCCAGCCGAGGACTCGGCAAGATACAAGACCTGCCGGTACATGGTTGGCGGTTTATGCATTCGGGACTGCAACATCATACTCGACCTGCCGATCAAGTTTGACTTTCGTTTGATTATAGCACAAATGGGCGTTTCAAGTAAGTGCGCACTTAAAATTTTGGGTGGGAGCAAAACCCATGAAACGGGCACAGATTGGTCCGTGCCCGATCAGCTATTTTGCGTTACGCGTGGCTCAGCGGTAAGCCGCGCTCAATCCACTCGGCGGTGCCACCCATCAGGTTATACACCCCGCCATAGCCTTGGTTGCTGAGGAACTGGGCCCCGTATACGCTGCGCACACCATGCGCACAGACCACCACGACCGGTCGATCCTCAGGAATATGGTCCAGATGCTGAGGCAGTTCATTCAATGGGATATTGACCGCCCCTTCGATATGCCCCATGGCGTATTCCCAGTTTTCGCGCACATCCACCAGCGTATGGGGGATCTGGTCGCGCTGGTGCTGCTGGTAGGTTGGAATATCCAAATCCTGTGGTACGACAGTTTCATTCATTAGGGTTTCCTGTCTCTGATGCCGAATCGATAATCGCAACCGGTCGGGTCGGGCTGCCATCACACCCATCAATTTTGAGGGGCAGCGCGATCAACTGGATCTCATCCACGTCAAGAACATCCAGATTGGCCAGCCCTTCGACGATGACAATTGCTGCCGCCAGCAAGGTCTGGTGCACGTCAATCAGCTCCTGCCGGAATTCCGGCACCAGCGACGCCACCGATGGCCCCTGCACCCCCACCAGCCACACGCCGCGATCTGCCAGCCATTGGGCCAGTTCCAGCGAGATGCGCGGGAAATGGGTGCGATAATCCGGCAGGTCGGCATGCTGATCCCAATCTGTGCGCAGCAGCAAGCGCGTACCCTGCCCGATGCGGTCCGCCCAGGGTGCGATGTCATTCACCGTAATCAGGCTGTTGGCCGGTTTGGCCGTGAGGTCCAGCACCAGCGCCGGGCCGATACACTTTTCCAGGTCAAGGTTGTCAATGGTCCCGCCGTCATCAATGAAGTGTCTTGGCGCATCCATATGCGTGCCGGCATGGCTGTACAGGGACAGCGTGGTCGTGTTATAGCTGTCGCCATTGGCGATGCGGTTCGCTGGCTCGAAGCCAACCCCGCGCATCCCTTCGCGAAATGTCAGGCTCAGGTCAACGATTTTGCGTGTCAAGGTATTGTCCTAACTTACCATAATCAATATCACATGCCGACCAGCCGCCATCCACCCGCACGATCTGCCCCACCATAAAGGACATATCACCGCTGACGATTGCCAGCGCGGCGGCAGCGATCTCTTCCGGTTGGGCCACACGCCCCACAGGCAGGCGGAATTCCAGCGCGCTCAGAATCTGCGGGGTAAAAAAGCGGCTGTTGATCTCGGTCGCGGTAAAACCCGGCGCTATCGCATTCACCTGAATACCATGCTCGGCCAGCTCGACCGCACAGCAGCGTGTATACGACTCGATGGCGCCTTTGGTCGCCGCATAGCACGAACGATTATACGCCCCGATGGCAGCATTCGGCGACGCCAGGTTGAGGATGTGCCCGCCCTGGCCGCGTTCCACCATCCGCTGCGCCGCCGCGACCGTCGCGTAAAACATCCCGTTGACGTTCACATCAAACACGCGCTGCCAGTCCTCGACCCGCGTCTCTAATACCGGGTCCCGGTTGATGATGCCGGCGTTGTTCACCAGAATGTCGATCTGGCCGAATGTATCTATGGTCTGCATCACCAGTGCTTCCACCTGCTGCTGCACCGAGACATCGACGGTACAGGTCGAAACCCGGCCCCCGTCGGCGCGGATAGTGGCAGCGGTTTCGGTAGCCAGCGGTGCATCAATATCGCCAATCATCACCGCGGCCCCTTCCTGCGCAAAGCGGGTCGCAATGGCCTTGCCGATCCCCTGCGCCGCCCCGGTGACGATGGCTACTTTATCCTTCAGCCGCATGGACTGTTATCCTCTCTCCACAGTAGTTCGAATGATGCAGCGATCAGGACTGGCCGGAAGTGATCTGCCGGACCAGATTGAAAAAGCCGCGTTTGCGGTCCGAATTGATGCCCCAATCGACCGGCACCGACTGATAACCGTGTTCGAATCCCTCATCCGCCATGCGATAGTCGAAGTAACCCCACGACGCATACGCCTGAGTCGCAGCGATCATATTGTTGAAGGGCTGGTCGAAGTCAAAATGATCGTCTTCATTAAACAGAATGGGCATGGGGCGATACCCCTCGACCTGCCGCGTCTGTTCCACCATCTCGGTGATGCGGTTCGGGTCCTTGACACCATTGCCATGCACCAGCAGAAAATCCGACACGTTGACCACGTTCGGTTTGGGGATAAACCCGCCGCCATAGCTGGTGCCGACCAGAAAACGACAGCCATCACGGGTACGGGCTTTGGCCTGCTCGATCAGTTCATGCACGCCATCCGGCATCAGCAGAGGCTGTTGATAACGAATGTTGCTTTCGTTATTGATCTCGATAATGACGTTCCGATACTCATGATCGAACAGCCAGTCGACAACCGCGTCAACCGCCCGCCGGATCGCCGCGCCGTTTTCCATCACATTTTCCTGCCCGAAGTAAAACAGCCCCAGAATGACGACCATCCCCAGTTCGTCCGCCCGGTCGAGGATGGCTTGCAGACGCGCCATATAATCGGGCCGCAGCGTGCCATCGCCGTTGATCGCCGAATTGATCCAGGGCTGCTCTTTGGAATAGCCCTGGGGGCTGCCGCCTTGCAGATTGATGGTAAAAGCCAGCACACCATGATCCCGCCACAGCGGCATCGCCTCAATAAATTCATGGGTGTTGCGGTCAGCGTCCCATACGTCGGTATCCGGGTATGCCCACCGATGCCGGGTATCGGGGTTCAGGTCGTCAAAGATGCCCTGCACCATGCGCGTGTTGAACAACAGACCTTCGATGGGGTGCCCCTGCCAGCCCACGCCTTTGTAAGTCCATTCACCATTAATCAAGAATTTTTCGCCATCAATTGTCACTTCGGTTTTGCGTTCCATGTCCTGCCTTTGGGAGATCGGGATCGGGTACTGCATCACGTCGCATGTACAAAAATAGCGTGCGGTGACCGTTTGTCAAGGCGAGCAATATGGGACACTCTGGCTATAGGTTTCCCCATCTGACGGGCCGTCTCAGGTGCGGCGCGCCGTGCTACCATGGGGGCTATCTGTTCAGACATGGAGGACAATTAATGACTCAGATACTCAAATTAATTATCACGGTGATGCTGTTGGTTACCGGTATAACTGTTGTTGCACAGGAAGAAACAGCCACCGAAGCGGTGACACCCGAAAACACGGCTTATGTCCGCGTGGCGCACTTTTCGCCGGACGGCGGCGAGGTCGATCTTTACTTTGATGACGCAGCCGTTGATGCCGACAGCCTCAGCTATCAGCAGGTCAGCGACTGGATGGCCGTGCCTGCTGGTGAACACAGCCTGACCGCCGCCCCGACCGGCACTTCACAAGCCGACGCCGTCTTTGAACCTGTCAGCCTGGACCTGATGGGCGCGACCTGGACGACGGTGATGGTCGTGGATGCCGCCGAGGGTGAAGGCCTGACCACCCAGACCGTACAGGAAGATTATTCCGATCTGCTGCCGGGCACAGCCGGGTTTACGATCGTGCATGCTGCGCAAGGTGTACCCTCACTGAATATGGTTCGTGATGGTGTCGTGTATGTCACTGGCCTGAGCTACACACCCGAAGCGCCGATTTCGTCGTCATTCATTGATGACTCCGGGACGTATAGCATTCAGTTTGTCGAGCCGGAAACCCCGGACACAGCCGTCATTGATCAGCCCGAAGCTGAAATCCCTGAAAACACCTATACGCTGATCGCGGTGGTTGGCACGGCGGATTCCCCGGAACTGCTGATCGACGTGACCGACGCATCTGAAGTTGCGCTGGTGACGGGTCAGCTGGACGAACCGGGTACACTGGTCGAAGCCGCGCAGAACAATGAGAACCTGACCACGCTGGCCGCAGAACTGCAATCATCCGGTCTGATGGATGAGCTGGACCCGGATGCGGAATACACCGTGTTTGCGCCAGCCAACTTTGTGCTCGACAACGTCGATACCAGCGATACCCAGGCTGTCAGCGACCTGCTGCGCAATCACATTGTCGAAGGCAAGATGACGTCGCAGGATGTTTTTAACGCCGAAACACTGACCACGTTAGGTGGCACCGAACTGCAAATCACACGCGACGGTGATAATGTGCTGGTGAATGGCGCCCAGATTATTGAAGTCAACATTCCGGCGACCAACGGCGTTATCCATATGCTCAATGGCATTATCCAGCCTGCCGAGTAATGGTTAACAGCTGATCGCTGAAACAACAAGCAGCCGTCACTATTTTCGAATGGTGGCGGCTTTGTTTATCTATGGAAGGTCCAAAGGGTCAAAGTCTTTGGCACAGCGGAAGCCATACCAGGGACTGGCCGGGTTGTTCTCGGCATGGGGTGCCCGTGCGGCCCCGCGCCCTTCATGCAGAATCCAGTTCCACGAGCTGCCTTTGAGGGTGCGGCGCGCAGTGGTGTTCCCCGCAACTTCAGTGCTACCGCCCGGGCTGGATGCGTAAATCGTGCTGGTCCATTCCCACACATTGCCCGCCATATCATGCGCGCCAACCCAGGACACACTCTGCGGCAGGCTGCCAACTGGCGCTGGCTCGGCATAGCCATCGTTGTGCGCTGTGTCCCGCCATGAAACGTTCAGATTGCAGGAACGATCACAGTAATTAAAGACAGCGTCGGTAAACGAATCGCCCCAGGGATAGGCCAGCGATTCCGGTCCACGCGACGCATATTCCCATTCCGCTTCGGTGGGCAGGCGCAGGCCCTGCTGCTGGCAGAAATTTTCCGCCTGATTCCAGGTCACATTGGTGCGCGGAATATTATTCCCCGCAAAGTTTCCTGCCGAGCCAAACTGACCATTGGTCACTTCAAAGCGGCCAATCCAGAACGGGCGATTGAACCGCACATCAACAGGCGGGCCTTCGTCGCTGAATAATCGACTGCCGCGACAGTTCGCAATATAGAGTTCGCAGTCCGCATACAGCGCCTCAATATCTGATGACGTGGTCCCCATCATAAAGCGCCCCGTCGGCACCAGCACCATTTCCATACCATTGAGCGTGCGTCTCACCGGAGACCAATCCGCATTTTTCAGAATCGGGTGATTGCCGTCGAAGCCAGCCGCAACCTCGGTTGGAGTCAGCGTCGGCGGAACGGTCGGGGTGGCGGTTGCGGCCTGAGTCGTTGCTGTGGGAATAGGGTCTGTTGCCGTTGGCGACTCATCCTGCACCACCTGGGTCGGCGCGCCGGGTGTTGACGTGCCGCTGCGGCCAAACAGGTTACTGAAGGTCAGCCCCAGCCCGATCAATAACAGCAGGACAATGCCTGCGCCACCGGCGATCAGCCAGGTACGCCGTGAACCGGAGCCGCTGACGGGGGGTCGTGGCGGGTAGGGCACGGCTGCGCTGGTGTCGAACTGCTGCCGCCGCTTTTGCAGCTCGGCCAGAACCTGATCGATCTCTTCGGGCGAGAGGCTGTCAAAATCCGGCAGGCTGGCTGTCTCGCTGGGCGGAACCGGGGGCGTCAGCGACAGGCCCTTGCGGCGCAGCTCTGCATATAGCTTGTTGATGGCGATATCAAAGGACTGCGCGTGGAAGTCAATGTATTGCAGGCGGTTCAGCTGGAAATGAATACGGGCTGGTTCCAGCAGCACCGGGACAACCGGCTTGGCGTGGTCGAGATAATACTGCCACTCGTCTTCGACATTGCGCGAGGCCATCGAATCCGGCGAAATCAGCACGATCAGCAGTTCACCTTCATCCAGCCCCTGCTGAATGGCGCTGCTCCACTTCATGCCCGCCGGGATATCTTCAATATCGATCCAGACGTCGGCCCCCATGTCGGACAGTGCTTCGGCCAGACGCCGGGCGAACGACTCATCCTGTCGGCTGTAGCTGATAAATACACGCGCCATAAGTATCCTCGAAGAAGCAATCTGACCACCCGAGCCAAAATCTCCCGGACAATGGTAAAATCGTTCTTACTAGGATAGTGTGTTTTATCAGCGACTGCCAGCAGCTAGGCGGTCTGATCCCCTGCGACGATATTCAGATTGCCAATGAGCATGCCAAAGTTCGGGATCTGGCGCAGGCCACATTCGCCAAAAAAGCCTTCAACCTGATTGTTGCTGTTGCGATCGACGCCTTCGATCAGGTCGCGGATCATCCCTTCGGATTTGCGGATTTCCGACTGCGCAAATTCTTCGGAGACTTCCGCTTCGGTGATTTCGGTCCAACCCACTTCGAGATCGTTCATTTCGCTCAGGCGCTGGCGCGTGTTGCGAATACAGGCTTCCACGCGGTCCACATCGCTGCGCAGGTCGGGGCGTGCCCCCGCCGCATCAAAATCAAAGGCGAGCTGGCTTTCAATTTGGTCGAGGAAGTACCCCAACCCCAGTTGATAGCCGGGATTTTCCGCCAACCCATTGCCATCGTAATCAACCAGCGTGTTCATCAGGATATTGACGGTGTGTTCTGTGCGGGCGTGCAGACCGAACAGGTCATGGGTGCCATGATCGTAACTGGTGTGGATAACGGCGAGTTCGGATTCGGCCAGCGCGCCGCCATACAGGCTGCCGCCGGAAAAGCCCTGGTCCGACCCGACGAATATATTGCTGAGTGCGTCGCGTACATCGTTCAGTGTATAGCCGCTGTAAGCCACATCGCCGCTGGGCGCGTCGCCCTGTTCTGCCTCGGTGGTGATCAGCACCGCGTTATATGTCGCCGGCAGCGTGCGACCTTCCGGGTCCACATATCGGTGTACCCCATTCCCCAACCCATCCAGCGACAGCATGCCGATACCCAGCACACTGTCGTCAGCCGTATTTTTCAGCCAGACGGCGTATTCCTGCCCGCTGGGCGGCTGCGACAGACCCGAAACCTGCAAGTTGATCGTGTCGCCCAGTTCGCTGGTGGTCGCGTAACTCAGGCGGCCAAAGGTGCGAACAGCGGGACGGGTCGGCGCTGCGGCTACCGATGTCGCCACCGTTGTTGGCAGGTCTGTCGGCGGCGCACTGGTCGCCGTTGAGGTCGGATTGGCGGCGATTGATGGCCGGTTATCGTCGCCGTTGTTGACCACCAGCAGCACGATAATGACAGCCAGCAGCGCGATAATCGCAAAACCGCCCAACAACAGCAGCGGGTTGGTGCCCTGACTGGCAGGCGCCGCACCGGTTGGATGTTGATAGCCGGTGTACATGGGAGCAGCAGGGGTCTGATGGCTGATCACCGGCTGCGCGGGTTCGACAGGGGTGCGCGCAGGCGGCGTCATGGTGGCAGAATTTTCTTTGGTCCGCACACCCGTACCGGATACTTCCCGCAGGGTAAAATCTGAGCCATCACGGTGAAGCGCCCGCAAGAATTCCTGAGCAAAATCGCTGGCTGTGTTGTAGCGATCCTCCGGGTTTTTGGAGAGCACACGCATCATGACCGGCTCCAGTGCCGGGGGCAGGTTGCCCCGCACCTCGAGCACGCTGGGCACGGGGTCCGTAATGTGCTTGAGCATCACCTGCATCGGCGTATCGGCCTGGTAGGGCTGGCGTCCGGTCAGCATTTCATAGACGATCACCCCCAGCGAATAAATATCCGCCTTTTCCGTAATCGACATGCCCTGGCTTTGTTCGGGGGCCATGTATGCCGGTGTCCCCAGCACACCGCCGGTTGCCGTCAGGCCAGTCGTTTTATCGCCTTCCAGCAGTTTAACGATGCCAAAATCGGCCAGCAGCGCATGGCCTTCGGCATCCAGCAGAATGTTATCCGGTTTAATATCCCGGTGGATCACACCCCGCCGGTGGGCATAATCCATCGCGGAAGCCACCTGCCGGACAATCGCTTCTGTTTCGTTCACCGACATCGGCCCGCGTTCGATCCGGTCTTTCAGCGATCCCCCGCTGACATAGGCCATCACGAGGTAAAGGATGTCGCCATCGCTGCCATAATCATGCATCGGCAAAATATGCGGATGCTGTAAACCAGCGATTGTTTTGGCTTCTAACCGAAACCGATCTACGAAGTGGGCATTCTGACCGGGGTGCGGCGGCAGTACCTTAATAGCGACAAAACGATCAATGTCAGGTTGGTACCCTTTATAGACCGTCGCCATTCCCCCCTGGCCCAGCAGTTCTGTGATTTCGTATTTCCCAAGCCTGCGACCAATTAATGAAGACGACACCGAGATTTCTCCCCTGCTAAATCAACGTACTGGCACAGTACGTGTGGATTGTGTGAGGTGTGAAGCTTGTCAACCTTACCTTATTATAGTTAAGTATAGCGCAGCCTGCGAACAACCGGATTAAAGATACTCGCTCATTTTGTATTTTCGCTCAGAAACGTAGAGAAAGCGCCGATTACCGCGTCCAATAAGTAGAGACGAACTGGGATTAGGAGAACAGAAATGCCTGTTTTTGATACCCCCATTACAACCGACGACCAGAGCCTGAAAAAGGTGCTCGGCCAGAAGCTGCCTGTCGTGCTGTACCTTTATGACCGCCCCAGCCCGGCGCTGGATGACGCCTTCAATCGCGCAGCGCGCGAACATGCCGGTCAACTGCTGGTGACCCGCGTCGATACGCGCAACAGCCCGCAGACCTTTGCCCAATACAATCGCCCGCAGCTGCCGGCCCTGCTCACATTGGATGAAGGCGACATCGAATCGCGCGCGGAAAATATTCGCCCGGCAGATGTTGAGGAGCATGTCGACTTCTTGCTGGGGATGGGCCCCAAACCGACCCAGACAGCGGCGCAAGTCCAGGCAAAAGCCGCCAGCGGTGCCGCGCCGGTTCATATCAGCGACGGCACGTTCGACCGCGATGTGCTGCAAAGCGATGTACCGGTCCTGGTCGATTTCTGGGCGCCGTGGTGTGGGCCATGTCATATGGTCGCCCCTGTGCTGGATGAACTGGCGCAGCAGTATGCAGGCCGCCTTAAAGTCGCCAAGCTGAATGTCGACCAGAATCCGGGTTCGGCCCAACGCTACCAGGCGATGAGCATTCCCATGCTTCTGCTGTTCAAGAATGGGCAGCTGGCGGGCAAGCTGGTGGGGGCACATCCGAAGCCCAATATCGAGCAGTTGATCCGGCAGGCGCTCTAGCCATAGACTTTTGTCGTCAATGAACAGGGTTGGTATTCAGGAACGGCCCTGTTCATATCGTATGCCAGTTATGAAATATGTGTAAATCTTACAATCTAAACCCTTATTTTATTGAATTATAGGTATCCTCAGGTTATGCGTTATCGTGTGGGGGATACCGTGAACAAGTCGCTGCGGCCAACTATCTTTGCCTCTTTTGTTCTGGTGGTCCTCCTGCTGCTGGCGATTCCGTCGGCTCTGGCGGGAACCACCGTTTTCAACGTCACATTGACCGACAGCTCTCCTTACTCTCATTACTGCGGCAGGCCATACGAGTGGTATTATCAGAAATTCACGATCACCGCCTACGAGACGGGTGTTCATACATTTACTATTCAAAATGATACGGTTCCCGCCGGCGGTGGCTGGCTGCTGCTCTATGAACACGGCAACTTCGTCCCGGCAAATGACTGTCTCAATGTCCTGGCTAATGGGAGGCCAACGATTTCACCCACGCTGACCGCCGGCCAAAAATATACGCTGATCGCGTCCGAGTACACCGCCTATGAAACCGGCACTTACGAGATTGTCTATGATTATTTAGGGACAGCACCGAAGGTTGCAGTCGAGGAAGTTGCATCCAATCCGGACCCCGATGGTGATGGCATTCCCAGCTACCGCGACAACTGCGCCCAAGCCTACAACCCGGATCAGGAAGATGGCTGGGGCAGCGCGATGGGCGATGCCTGCGATACGGACTGGTACAACATGCGTGGCATCGGCATCAACGGTTTCGAGCAGAAAGACGGCATGTATCACCTGCATGGCAACTGCACCATTATGGACGACGGAGCGCCCCGCTGTCCGGAAGTCGCGATATTTGACCCGGCCAGCTTCACGCCGGAAGCCATGCCACAGGAATATACAACGGCCTATGCGGGAACATGGAGTGTGTGGGTCTATTACCTCCATAGCAATAACGGTGCGGACGTTTACCAGGTGAATGTCTACAGCACCAACCCGCCCCAGCCGGACACGCTCCTCGATGACCGGCTCGAAATTCATGTCAACGGTGGCTCGTGGCAGTGGTATCAGCGCGGCGGCGCCAGTGGCAGCAGTTCGGCCCCCAGCAGTTCATCAGGCGCCAGCGGCAGCACACGCGGCTAACCACCCGAAAATCACCCTGTAAGGCCGGGATACTTGCTCCCGGCCTTTATGATTCCTAGCAAAAATGAAATTCGTAAATATAAAGTTTGGTTATGATTAGCTTTCTGACAGAGTGGCCGATTTTCAGGCAAATTGGTTGTTAGGAATCGTGTAACTTGCAGTGAAAATTGTTAGGTCTGCGCAAAAACCTCTGAGCATAATGACCAATAGATAAAAATGTAATGAGGGTTCTAGCATGTCCACAAATTATCGGAGGTCATTCTTCGTCAGTGCTCTGATAATCGCAATCAGTTTACTGTTTGCCCAAACTACCTTTGCGATGCAGTTGCCTGGCCTCAGTGTCACCATGACCTGCAATGATTTCTCGTATGGTGACTTCAACATTGTTGCGGACCGCGACAACACAAACAATAACAAGGAAGCCTTCCGCATTACCATTACGGATGGTCAGGGGACCGTACTGCACCAGATTGAAAACCTGGACGGCATCGCCCTGGGCGGGCCCTATTTTGAAGGCGGCGTAACAGGCGCTTCCTTCAATCAGAGCGCCACCGCACTTGATAATGTCCGTACTTATACGTGGCTCAGTCTGGCCGGAAACGGTGAGCTGCAAGATACAGTCTATACCACGACCAATCCAGATTGCACGAGCGGGGGCGGTTCGAAACCGACATCCAACTTCACCTTCAGCGTGACGGACCTGAGCGTCGACTTTACCGACACCTCTACCGAAAGCCCGACCAGCTGGGCATGGGACTTTGACGATGGTAACAGCAGCACGCAGCAGAACCCATCGCACACCTTTGCTGCTGCCGACACCTACAACGTCTGCCTGACGGCCAGTAACAGCAATGGCACCGGCACGCAGTCCTGCAAGAACGTCAACGTCACCGACCCGGCTCCCACCCCGACGCCTGTCTCCAACTTCACCTTCAGCGTGACGGACCTGAGCGTCGACTTTACCGATACCTCCACCGAAAACCCGACCAGCTGGGCCTGGGACTTTGACGACGGCAACAACAGCACACAGCAAAACCCATCGCACACCTTCGCTGCCGCCGACACCTACAACGTCTGCCTGACAGCGACCAACGTCAATGGTACCGGCACAGAGTCTTGCCAGAACGTCACCGTCACCGACCCGGCTCCTACCCCGACGCCTGTCTCCAGCTTCACTTTCAGCGCGACGGACCTGAGCGTCGACTTCACCGATACCTCCACCGAAAACCCGACCAGCTGGGCCTGGGACTTTGACGACGGCAACAACAGCACACAGCAAAACCCGTCACACACCTTTGCTGCTGCCGACACCTACAATGTCTGCCTGACAGCGACCAACGTCAATGGTACCGGCACGCAGTCCTGCCAGAACGTCACCGTCTCAGCGGGGCATTCATCCAACAACAAGCCGCCTGCACCAAGCCCGGACCGTGATGACGACGGCGTTCCTAACAGCCGCGACAACTGCCCGGATGCCTATAACCCGGATCAGGAAGATGGCTGGGGAACCGCAATGGGCGACGCCTGTGATACCGACTGGTACAACATGAGCGGTATCGGCATCAACGGCTTCGAGCAGAAAGACGGCATGTATCATCTGCATGGCAACTGCACCTTCATGGACGACGGCGACCCGCGCTGCCCTGAAGTCGCCATCTTCGACCCGTCAGCCCTGTCGCCGGATGATATGCCTGCGGAAATCACCAGCGATATGGCCGGGACATGGAGCGTGTGGATTTACTACCTGCACAGCAACAACGGGGTGGATGTCTATCAGGTGAATGTTTACAGCACCAATCCGCCACAACCCGACACCCTCATTGATGACCGGCTGGAGCTGCATATTTCCGGTGGCTCGTGGCAATGGTATCAGCGGGGCGGCAGCAGCAATTACAACGGTATCTGATTGCGCTGCTAACTGAACAAACAAAAAGGCCGGGACGGTGTGTCTCGGCCTTTTGATTTACAACGCATGAACGGCCTAGACTAGGCCTCAACAATCGTGATCGACTCGATGGTGTCGCCCTGATCAATGGCGTTGACCACCTTCTGCCCATCGCCCATGACCTTGCCGAATACGGCATGCTTGCCATCGAGGTGCGGCGTAGCCACATGGGTGATGAAGAACTGTGACCCATTGGTGTTCGGGCCAGCATTCGCCATGCTGAGGATACCAGGGCCATCATGCTTCAGCTTTAAGGCGCTGGCTTCATCATTAAACTTGTACCCGGGGCCGCCGCGCCCGCTGCCTGTGGGGTCCCCGCCCTGAACCATAAACGGCGGATTCTTGATCACCCGGTGAAAGGTGATCCCATTGTAATAACCTTCTCCAGCCAGAAACACAAAATTGTTTACCGTGACCGGTGCTTCTTTGGCAAATAACTTGATGTCGAACTCGCCCTTACTGGTTTTAAAGTGAGCTGTATAGCTCTTGTTGGGGTCGATCTGCATCTCAGGTGGATTTGCATACTGCATTGCCATCAAACGCTCCTTGACCATTACAAATGACGCTTACCAGCATAGCAGAATTTGCACGCGCTTCCAATCGCGCTTTGCTTGATTAGGCTTTACAGTGTATGGTAAAACGTAATATCATGCTCTTATGCGCTTCATCCACACATCTTCAATCAATCCTGTAATGGGCAGGGACAGCTTTTAAATAAGAATTGTCGAATATTTGGTTAGAAATTCAAACTCTTTATGGCACGAATCCAGAGATTACCTGATAATATGAATTAACGAAGGATTGCGATTTCATTGAGACAGTTCAATTCTCTCTGACAAAAACGCCTCTGGCGAAAAACTTTGTGTAGAGGAAGCCCTATTCGTGTTACCGTAGAAAAAGGGGCAAAGGTGATCTATGGCAAAGGTGCTTTACATCGATGATAACAACGATAATCGAATGCTGGTGCAGCGGGTTTTGCTGGCATCCGATTATGAATTCGAATTTCTGGAGGCGGATAACGCCCACGCCGGAATCGAAATGGCAACCAGCAGCGTGCCAGACATCATTCTTATGGATATAAGTATGCCCGATATGGACGGCCTCACAGCGACCGCCAAGATCCGTGACCTGCCTCAGCTCAGTCATGTGCCTATTGTCGCCCTCACAGCCAATGCGATGCAAGGCGACAAGGAACGCACCCTGGACGCAGGTTGCGACGGCTACATTCGCAAGCCCGTCGATGTCGATAAGTTACCAGATGAAATTATGTACTATATTGGGAGTCGCCGATGACCGAGGCAACACGACATCCGATTGAACCAGGAGAGGCGCACGTCCTCGTTGTCGAAGATAATGTCCCCAACTTCGTCCTGATCGCGCGCATGCTGGCGTTCATGGGTGTACAGCGCTGCGAGTGGAAAACCTCTGGCTGGCAAGTGGTCCAGTTTGCGGATACGCTGCCGCGCATTGACCTCATCCTGATGGATATTCGGCTGCCGTATGAAGACGGTTATCAGGCATTGCAAAAGGTGCGCGCCAACCCACGCCTCAAAGATACCATTGTGTGCGCCGTTACCGCCGAAGCCAGTGAAGACCAGATGCGCCGGGCGCAAAAAGCTGGGTTCAATGGCTTTCTGGGCAAACCGCTGGACCCTGACCGGTTCCCCACCCAGATCCGACGTTTGTTATCCGGCGAAGAAGTCTGGGAATGGAAGTGAGTTTTCCGCCCGGTAACCGGTAACTATTAAGCCAGGAGCTTAACGATGAGTATGGTTCCCGCACCGGGGAAAATCCTTGAGCTAATCACGCTGCTCGACGCGGATTTTCAACCCCGGCCTTCTTTTGATTCCCTACTTGAGCAGGTCGTGCCCCAACTGCCGGGCCTGTGGCCAGAGATTGCGCTGGCCCGTGCCTACCGTCCCGAAGCCAATGGTTTGCGTCTGGTCATTGCGACCGATGAAAAAGTCGGTAAAACATTGGAATCGGCGGATCTGTTCGCGCAGGCACTGGCCGAGCGGCGTGCCATTCATAACGCCCGCCATGCCCTGTGGGGGCTGCCCCTGGCCGATGACAATACGATCTATGGTCTGATGATCATCCAGATGAAAGAAGACAGCCCCGAAGCGGAGGGATGGCTCAAGCTGATCGCCGCGCTGCTGACCCGCACCCTCGCCCGTCTGGCGACGACCCCCTCCATTTCCGAAATCGATGACAGCCTCAAAGAAACCCGCCAGCTCTATGACCTGAACCAGCAGATGCTGGCCGCGCAGGACCCGATCGAGTTGCTGCGTGCCCTGCGGGTGATCGCGCCAAGTGCCAGCAGCATCAGCCACGCCACCTTTGAATATACCGGTTCCGACCACCTGAGTGACGTGGTCGTTCGCCATGTCCTGAAGCAGGAGATGGAGCAGGTGGTTGAGCAGTCTTTCAGCCGTTCCGCTGGCCCCGAAGCGATGGAAGCCATCCGCCAACTGGCCCCCGGTTGGGACGAACCCCTTGTCGTCGAAGACTGCCAGCAGCCCCCGCTTGACGTACCGGCAGATTTTATCGAAGCGGACGCCGGCAGCATGGTGCTGATTCCGGTCCACCGGCAGGGGCAGTTAACAGACCTGATCCGCATCAGCTACGACCAGCCGCGCCATTTCAGCGAACAGTCACACCGGCTGTTCAACGCTGTGCGCGACCAGATGAGCATCGTCTTCCAGGTGCAGCAGTCGCTGTACGAAGCGCAGAGCGGTTCCATGGCCCTGAGCAAGCAGGTGTCGGCGCTGCAAACCCTGAACGACCTGTCGACCGTCATCAGCATGGCGCGTGATGAAGCGCAACTTTTCGGTCAGTTCTCGCAGGCGCTGGTCACTACACTCAGCGTGGATTACTGCCAGATTCATATGCTGGATAACGCGCAGCAGATCGGCACGATTGTCAGCGAATACCCATCACGCGGCAAAATCGGCAGCCAGACACCGCCCGAAGAAGTCGCTATTACTGCTCTCATCGACCCGCGCAGCCCCGCCCCGATCGTCATCAACAACGTTCATACCGACTGGCGGTTGGACGACATGGCGCGTGACGTTCTGGAGAACCGGCAGATTGAGGCTTTCATGCTGATGCCCCTGTTCATACGCGGGCAGATCATTGGCGTGATCCGGCTGGATATTCAACGACCGGGCCGGGACTTTACCAACGAGATGACCGAAATCGCCCAGACGATTCTGGCGCAGGTGGTGGTCGGGTTACAGAATATTCGCCTGCTGTCCGAATCGCGCCTGCGGTCAGAGCAGTTGCAGCGCGTCAACCTGTTTGGGCAGACGCTGCAAGCCACCCTCGACCGCGAATTTATCCTCGAAACAGCCCTGACAGAGAGCCATCGCATTATTCCGGTCGAACGCATGATGATCGCGCTTCACGACCCGACGGCTGATCTGCTGCGGACGGCGGCTTTATATGCCAACGGCGAAAACTATCTGACGCCGGAAAACGGCGCAGTCGTTGAACTGGAAGGCTCGCCGGTCGGACGTGTCTGGCAAAACCAACGCCTGCTGCATATCCCGGATATTCTAAGCGAAGAATTGATCCCGGCGAATGACGTGCGCGAACTTCGTGCCCTGCTGCTGATGCCGCTGATGGCCCGTAACCATCTGCTCGGCGTGATCAGTGTGGGCCACAGCCAACCGAACGTCTACAGCGAAACGGACATCATCGTTTTTCAACAGATGGTGGGTCTACTCGCGCTGGCCATTGAAAATGCACGCGCCTTTGCCGAAAGCCAGCGACAGGCCCACAACGAAGCGCTGGTCAACGACATTTCCACGCGCCTTCAACAACAGGTTGACCTGGACGGTATGCTGCAAATTGCCGTCAACGATCTGGGGCGAGCACTGGGCGCGCGCCGGGGGCGTATCCGCCTGGGTACGCGAGAAACGGAGTAAGCGATGCTGACGGAAACTTTCAGGCGCGGATGGGCTCTGCTGTTTGCTACGGCGCAATATGCCCGGCTGACCGAGCGTGAGCGCGCCCGTACAATCTATTTCATCACAACGGGCTTGTTCGTGCTGGCAACGGTGATGATCTTTGTACTCACCTTCCCCGACACGAACGAAAACCTGTTGCAGCGGGCCACACATGATCCCTCCATCAGCATACCGCTGGTCATGTTCTATTTGTTGAATGGTCTAGCCTTCTGGCTGACCCGGTTAGGACGTTCCGGCCTCGGGGCGGTGGTGCTGTCGCTGACCTGGATATTGAGCTTTAGTGTGGCGTCGGCCCTGACCGGTCTGAATTCGGCTGCAACGGGCATGATCCTCATCACAACCGTGCTGCTGCCCGCGCTGCTGCTGCGGATGCGGGGTCTGGCAGTGGGTGTGATTTCGACATTTGCGCTGCTGGTGGTCGGGTTGACGATACGTCCCAATCTGCCGCCAGCAATGCCCGTAAGCGCAGAAACCGACCTGCTGACGAACACCCTCGTCATTGTCATCTTTACGATGCTGGTGTATGCGTTCGTGCGGTATGCGCATCTCGCCCGTGAAGAAAGTATCCTCGACGCCGCCGAGGATCGTTTCAAATTATCCGACCTGACCGCCCAGATTTCGCGCCGTATCTCCAGCCGTTTGGGCATCGACCAGGTGCTCAACAACGCCATCAACGACATCATCGACAGCTATGCGGACATCTATCATGCGCAAATCTTCCTCGTCGATGAGGAAGGAACCCGCGCGCGCCTGTCCGCCAGTACCGGCGAGGCAGGGGTGAAGCTGCTGTCCCTGCAGCACAGCCTGGAAGTCGGCAGCAAGAGTGTGATCGGGCAGGTCACGGCCACCGGGCAGTACGTAGTGGCCCGTGCGCGTTCGCTGGAAACCGTGCATCGTCCCAATGAATACCTGCCAGACACCCGCGTCGAAGCGGCCTTCCCCTTGATTATCGGCGAGAAGGTCATCGGCGCGCTCGACCTGCAAAGCAAGGATGACGTCGCCTTTACCGAAGCGGAACAGCCCATTTTCCAGACTCTGGCGGACCATATTGCCATCGCCATTGACAACGCCCGGCTGTTCGAGCAAACCGAGAAGCGGCTTGAAGAAAATGAGGCGCTTGCCCAACAAGCCCAACAGACGTTGCAGGATGTTGAAGAACTGAACCGCCGCCTGACCGGGCGCGCCTGGTCTGATTTTCTGAGCGGCACCGAATCGCTCGGCCTCAATGTCGATTTTGAGCAGGATACTGTCTCGACAGACCGTACCTGGACACCAGAACTGGAAGCCGCAATCCGCGAGAATGCTCTGATCGAACGTGATGCCGATGGCCATCATGTGCTGGTGGTGCCAGTTCAGGTGCGCGGGCAGGTCATCGGTGCAATGGAGTTTGAACTCAACACCGATGGCACCCTCACCATCGAAGACCGCGAACTGATTCAGGAAGTCAGCCAGCGTTTTGGCCTGGCCGCAGAAAACGCCCGGCTCTTTACGGAAAGTCAGCGCATTGCCCAGCGTGAAGCCCTCATTAATGAAGTGGGTGCCCGCCTGCAAGCCACCAGCACCGTCGAAAACACGTTGACCACCGCTGCCCAGAGTCTGCGAGAGATGCTTAACGCCGGGCGCGTCTCGATCCGCCTGGGCGAACCACCTCCGGTCAACGGTAACGGTCATAAAAAGGATGGTGTGTCATGATTCGTCAGTTGCTGGCACGCGTTCATGATGAAACTGCCATGACGGTCATGCGTCGGCGTTTTATCCGCATTCTGGATGGCGCCGGTCTGCTCGTTTTGCTGCTCGTCCTGCTGCTTGATCTGCTTCAGGGAGGCGTGGCCGAAGCCGCCGGCTTGCTGCTGGCCATGGTCGGCATTGGTATCGTCATTCAGGTGCTGATCTGGATGGGGTATATCGAGCTGCCCGCGCTGGTTCTGATCGCCACACTGACATTTGCCGCCCTGACCTTTGGCCAAAGCCTGCTGCTGCCGGGTCTGCTGGCAGTTATTTCAGCCGGCATTTTGACCGGGTTCGGCCCTTACCTGCTGGTATCCGCACTGGTGATCGGCAAGCAGGCCCTGAACGTCGTGCAGATGGTCAACGAGACAGGCGCTGAAAGTCTGTTGAATTTTGGCGGGCAATTCGGCATCCTGATCAGCCTGATTATCGTCAGCATCACCACCCGTTATTTCCTGAACATGATGGTCAGGGCCGTTAATCAGGCACGCCGCAACACCCAGTTGATGGAAGCGACCAACGAGATTGGCCAGTTCACGGCCACGACTCTCAATCTGGACAAACTGTTCAACCAGACGGTAGAGCTGGTTAAGGACCGTTTCGGTTTCTATCACGTGCAGATCTTCATGGTAAATGGCGATCAGGCGGAATTGGTCGCCAGTACGGGCGAGGTGGGGCAGCGCCTGCTGGCCAACAAACACCGCTTAACGGTTGGCTCTAACAGCGTGATCGGACAGGTGACGCGTGTTGGTCGGCCCGTGATCGCCAGCAGTACGGATGCCGGGCATCATCATAATCCGCTGCTGCCGGAGACACGCACCGAAATGGCGGTGCCAATCCTCGACGGGGACAAGACTATTGGCGCCATTGATCTGCAAAGCACGCAGGAAGACGCCTTTCAGACCGAGGACGTGCAGGCCCTGCGGTCAATGGCAGACCTGATTGGCGCGGCGATCCGTAATGCGCGCTTGTTCGAGTCGCAGCAGCACAGTCTGGCCGAACAGGAACGGCTCTACCGGGAATCCGAGGTCAATCTGAAGGAAATTCAGCGCCTCAACCGTGAGCTGACCCGCACTGGCTGGAGCGACTTTGTTCGCCAGTCCCGGCGGCTGTCCGGCATTACCCTCGAAAATGAGCAGATTATCCCGGATAACCAGTGGACCGACAGCCTGTTGCGTGCAGCACAGCAGCGCGAAGTCGTCGTGCAGCAGGCGAATGGCCGGGCGGGCGTGGTTGCAGTCCCCGTCATGCTGCGCGGTGAGGTGATCGGCGCGATTGAGGTCGAGCCGGGGCACAACGCCGTTTCGCAGGACACGGTCGAAATGGTGCAAGCCGTCGCCCAGCGCCTCGCCAGCACGCTGGACAATGCGCGCCTGTATGAAGAAGCGCAGGAAGCAACCGTACAGGAACAGCGCGTGAACCAGATCGTTTCCCGCTATCAAACGGCGACCACAGTGGACGACCTGCTGCAAATCACCCTGACGGAGCTGAGTGAAGCACTGGGCGCCCAACGCGGAGCCATTCGGTTAGGGGTTCTGCAAGAGGACGACCAGCCCAACGGAGGGGAAGCACAATGATCGGAATGATTCGTGGCTGGTACGAAACCGTCCAGCACCAATATAACAATCCCCTTGATCAGCGACGGGCTGCCGGGCTGAGCACTGCCAATCTGGTTCTGCTGGTGGCGGCGGCTGTGGCACTGGTGGCGGTCATTGTGCTGCCCTTGCTGGCCGGTGAACCGCTGCCTGTCGATGTGATTATCTCCATAATCGCCGTGCCGTTTGTGGTTGGCGCCATTCAACGTCTGGTACTGATCGGCAACGTGCAGCTGGCTGCCCGCGCATTTGTGGCCCTGGCCACGCTGGCCGCCCTGATCCCTGTCATCGACGGCAACCACCAAAATCAGGTCGTTATGCTGGCGGTGGCGCTGGTCGCCGCGGGAACCCTGCTTCGCCGCCGCGATATTTTCCTGGTCATAGCGGTACTGGCGGCGGGCCTGATTTTTGGGGCGCTCCAGCAGCGCGGTTTAACCGAGCCGATCACGCTTGTACCAGCCGATTCTACGCTTCAGGATCTGGTGATGGTCTTGTTCGCGCTTGGCATCAGTGCGGTGGTGCTCACCATCTTTTCAGGCACATCCGAGCAAGTCGCAACGGGTTTTCAGGACAATCAGCAGCGGCTGCGCTGGCTGACCGCAGCCCGATTAGGTAGTGCGCCGGATGAAAACACCGTGATGGTCCGCACCGGTGATCTGTTGATGGAAGAATTGCTGTATACCTTTACGCAGTTTCATCTGCTGGATGAACGTAACCAGCTTTTCACATATGTCCGCACAGGGATGGGTACGCGGCACACCGTGACACGGGCCACTTTCAGCGACGAATCCGCCATTTACGAGGCGATCAGGCAGCAGCAGACGATCGCAGTTTCGGTGTACGACCGGCTTGAAACGCACGCGCATTTCCTGCCGTCGACGCAATGGGCACTGGCCCTGCCCCTGATCGCAGAGGGCAAGGTGATCGGGGTGCTGGACATTCAGAGCAGCCAGAAACGCAGCCCCTTCCACGACAGCGAACGCACCCTGCTGGAACTGGTCGCCGCCGAGACAGCTGCCGCCCTGACCCAGACCCGCACGCAGGCAGAACTGCGACGCGTGCTGGAAACCCGCGACACCGCCGCCGAACGTTTGCAGGCACAGATCACCGACCTGCGGCGGCAGGTTGAACAAAGCCGTGGTAGCGACTGGATGAGTTATTTGCAGAATCGCGGCCAGAGCGCATTCGGGTTTGACCTGGGCGGGCGCAACCTCACCCTGACCGCTGCCAATGACCTGCCTGAACATTTGCGGGCGGCCATGCTGCGCGGTGAAATGGTGATCGAAAAACATCAGAACGACCAGGTGGTAAACCTGCCGATCAAGCGTTACGACGAGGTATTGGGGGGCATGTCATTCGCCCTGCCCGCCGACCAGGTCCTGACACCGCGACAGATTGATATGGCGAACGAGGTGACGAACCGGTTGGCAGTGGCGCTGGAAAATGCGCGGCTGGTGGAACAAAGCCAGGCACAGGCCGCACGTGAACGCAAAGCGGGCGAGGTTTCCAACCTGCTGCTCGGCCAACAGGAAGTCCGCACGCTGCTCGATACCGCTGCCGAGAGTTTTAATGAAGCCCTCGGTGCGATCTACACCCGAATCTATCTCGATCCGGAAATATTATTTGACCGGGGCGAGGAGGCTTTATGACCAACTGGCTGAATCGACTCAAAATCACCGCATGGCCGATCTGGGTCAAACTGCTGGTGGGGTTCGTGCTGGCTGTGGCGATTCCGCTGCTGCTGCTGATGGCATTGACCGTGAACACCGTGCAGCAGATTGGTACCGAAAACACGCGGATTTTCGTCGAAGAAACCGGCACCCGGCAGGCGCGCGCGATTACGACCGCATTCGCCCAGGGCCGCGCCCAGCTGAACAGCTTTATTAATGATGACAACCAGTTCATCCAGATTCGCAATGTGCTGCCGCTTTCAACACCCGATTTGCCAGAGCCAGCGGTCAACCGCAACGCCATCTTTAATCTGGCGATCAGCATGCAGAACAATCTGCTGCTCAGCAACAACTCGCTCTACGATCAAATCAATCTGATTGACCCCGGTGGTCAGCTGATACTGCGTGCCCAGCGTCAGGGGGTGATTGCGGGTGGCGCCAACCTCGCCGATACGGCCAGTTACCGGCAGGCGACCCAGGCGCGGCTGCGCGGCGAAAGTCAGGTGTTCTCCATCGACTTTTCGCAGGTGAATCAGCCCGTTCTCGAAATCATCAATGTGCTGTCCATCTACGTCAGCGGCACCAGTGAACCTGTGGTGATTGGTTACCTGATCGCCCGCATGGACCCATCCGCCACGATCTTCGATAACCTGCCCGTCAGCCGCAATTTCCTCGATACCAACAGCCGGTTGGTTACGCGTGCCGGTCTGGTCATCGACGCTGAGGGCGTTTCCGTGCCGGATAACCTCAATATCAGCACAACACTGCTCGATCAGGCGCTGGATGGCGATGCGCAAATTGAAGTCATCAACACCAGCGCGGGCGCACGAGTCCGCTATTACACGCCGATCACCGAGACACCCTTTGTGCTGGTGACAGAAGGCGCTGCCGATGCCATGAGTAACCAGATCATCGACTTCATCATGGAGCGTGGTTTTGCACTGGTGCTCGGCATTATATTTCTGGTAGCGGTGCTGGTCATTCTGGCCAACCAGCTGCTGAGCACGCCGATCCAGCGTATCACCCACGCGATTCAGGCAGTGACACGCGGCAATTACAACGCCAGCCTGCCCGATGTCCAGCGCGGTGATGAAATTGGCGAACTGGCCGGCAGTGTGGCCGACATGCGCAAACGTATCCTTGATCTGGTCACCGACCTGGAACAACGCATCGAAACGCGCGCCCGCGACATCACCACCACTCGCGAGATCAGCCACGCCGCCGCCACCCAGCGCGATGTCCAGCAGCTGATGGAACAGGTCGTCAACCTGATCGTGCAGCGTTTCGCCAACATTTATCACGCGCAGGTGTTCCTGATTGACCGCGACCAGCGATTTGCCATCCTGCGCGCCAGCACCGGTGACGCCGGACGCCATCTGCTAGCCCGTGGTCATCGTTTGGCTGTGGGCAGCAACAGCGTGGTGGGACGTGCCACCGAAACCGGCGATATGGTCGTGGCACGCGACGTTGCCAGCAGCCGCCTTCACCGCCACAATGACTTGCTGCCCGACACACTTACCGAACTGGCCATTCCGCTGCGAGTTGGTGATCGGATTATCGGCGTGCTGGATGTGCAAAGTACCCAGAGTGACGCCTTCGACGACGAGCAGATGAACGTCCTGCAAACCATGGCCGATCAGGTAGCCGTTGCGATCGAGAATGCACGGCTGTACACCGAGTCGCTGCGCCAGTTGGAAGAAATCGAACGCGGGCGGCGCACCTCGACGCTGCAGGCGTGGCACGACTATATGGATACATTGCGCACCCGACAGCTGGAAAGTGCCGCCGGGATCCTGCCTGCCAGTGGTTTCCACGATGACCTGCGCCAGTCCGCACTCGAACGCGGCCAGGTGGTTGTCGGCAAACTGACTGCCCAGCGCACCATCCCCATCGCCGTTCCCATCAGCCTGCGCGGTCAGTTGCTGGGTACGGTCGAGTGGGAAGTGCCGCAAAACGAGTTCGATCATAACAAGGTCCAGCTTGCGCAAGACCTGACGGACCGTCTGGCCGTGAACCTGGAGAAAGCCCGTTTGTTCCAGGAAAGCCAGCGGACCACCCAGCGCGAACGTCTCGTGAACGAAATTTCATCGCGGCTGACCACACCCAACGACATTGACCAGATTTTGCAGACCGCCGTCCGCGAAGTCGGCATGGCCCTGCGCGCGCCGCATGTCAGCATCCGCGTGAATCCACAGACGAACGGGCACAGTAAAAACGGACATTCAAATGGGCAGGGTGATCAGGCATGATGACGCCACAAAATAAGAAAAACCCGTTTCATCGACAGGTGGCACGCCGCATCGCACCGGTTATCTTCGCCATCTTTGTCGTCATTGGGCTAGTGGGCATGTTCAACGCACGTGCCATCGCCCGCAACGAACTGCGGGCCGAACATCGCCTGACCCTGCTCGACCTGGAACAAAAGGTCGCTGCGGAACTGGACCAGGCCGCTGATCATCTGAGGTTGCTGACGAGCGAAACCATCATCGATGCCTTGTCTACCAGCTCGGTCAGCCAATCGTCAGATGGGGGCATACGCAACAGGGTTATCAGTCAGTTTCTGCGCTGGATGGAAACCAACGATAACCGGTTCTCGCGCCTGCGATATATCAGCAATGACGGGCAGGTGCTGCTGGAAATCGACAACACGGTCCGCGGTACCAGCATGATCTCGACCGATCTGGAAACCACCGTTCCCGAAACGCTCTATACCCGTGCGCTGGGTGCGGAAATCGGCGAAGTCTTCCTCATCAGCCCCTATACCTACCAGCAGCAGACAAACCAGACTGTCGCACCACGATTCCTGTTGTCGACGCCCATTTACGCGGCAGAAGAAGCCAACAGCGCGTTCGGTGTGGTACAGGTCGACATTGACGCCGCAACGCTGCTCGACTCGATTACGCGGGTCAGCACCGACGAACTGGCCGACATCGAGGGCCGACGCCTGATTGTCCTGAACAATGCCAACGCAACCCTGGCCGACACCGAAGCGGCTGATGTCAACGCCTTTTTTATCAATATGACAGGCGCAGGCCGCGAATTCGCGCCAACCAACACCAGCCCGGATGTCCGGCAGCTTGCCCAATTCCTGAACACTAATCCCGGCACCCTCGAGCTGGCGAGCATGGATGACATGCTTATTTCCGCCCGCGAGGTCAATTTTCTGGAGGCGGCGGATATGCCCTGGCGGCTGGTCATCATCGATCAGGCCGGGTCCATCTTTGCGGGCAACAATATTCAATCGCTGCTCATACTGGTCGCATCCCTGGTGATCGGCGCTGGCATCGCGATGGGGCTGGTGCTCGTCGTGCAAAAGGCGCTGCTCCCCTTCGAACAGGCCTCCACCCTGGCGCAGCAGCTGGCCCAGTCTGGCTCGGCCTCAGCGGGACCCGCTCAACCGGAAGCCGGCGACTCCCTGACTCAGGCAATCGTACAGATGTCGAATCAGGTCAAGGTGATGGCGCAGCAGATGGAAAGCCAGCAGCAGCGGGTGAAGGGCAACCTCGAAATTGCCGCCCGCATCAGCCGCGAAGCGGCGCTGCAAGCTGACCTTGATGTGCTGATGAACCGTGTCATCCACATGATTTGCTCCGAATACCAGCTCCATCATGCGCAGGTGTTTATGATGGATGACATCGGCCAGAATGCCATTCTCACCTACAGTCATGGCGAGCAGGGCCAGAAACTCCTGCAACGCGAACTGCGCCTGCCGGTACATGGCCAATCTCTCATTAGCCAGGTGTTTGGCACACGCGCCTCAGTCATTGACGTTGTTCCATCGGCGAATGCGCCGGACAGCGGGTGTCTGCCAGAAACGCAATCCCGACTGGCGCTGCCATTGTTGGCCGGTGAGGCAGTCATTGGTGTGCTGGATATTCAGAGTATCGAACCCGATACCTTCCGCGATGAGGCCCGGCAGTCCTTTGAGCTGCTGGCCGACCAGATTGGCGTCGCCATTTACAATATTCGCCTGCTGCAACAATCTCAGGAACGCGTCGATCAGATCAATTCGCTCAACCGCGAAATGACACGAACAGCCTGGGAAGGCGCCGAGGAAAACCTCCAGTTCATCCATGCCTGGCATTACGACCTGCGTGAAATCGAACCCGCTGCCGATGTCCCTCCTACCGGCGATGCCCTCAGTGTACCGATCACCATTCGCGGTCATGTCATCGGATCGCTGGATGTCGCTACACCTGAAGGCAGCCATTTGACGTATGACGAACAGCTCATCCTGCAAGCCGTGACAGACCGCGTTGCACTGGCAATCGACCGCGCCCGTCTGTTCCAGGAAACACAACTGAGCCTGAGCGAAACGTCGCTGATGTACGATCTCAGCCGCCATATCAACGAAGCAACCGCGCTGGAAGAAATCATTCAGGCCATTATTCTCTCCGTCATGCCCGGAGCGCTCGGCGGCCAGATCATGCAGTTTGATGATTATCCGGCAGATGGTCAGCCGGAGTGGCTGAGCATCACCGCAGACTGGTACCAGCCAGAGCACCAACGGGAACAGGATACGCTGGTCGGCCTGCGCCTGTATCTGCCTGATCATCGTTTTGGCAGCGGCCTCCACAGCGACGCGATCACATTGATCAGCAATATCGAGAATGAGCCGAATCTCGACGATTTCCTGCGCGGCACCCTGCTCAGCATCGGCGCACAGGCGCTGGTGACCATTCCAGTGAACATGCGCGGCCTGTGGCGCGGTGCGATCACCATTGAATTCCCGGAACCGCGTCGTTTCAGCCCGCAGGATCAACGTATCTTCACCGCGCTGATCGACCAGGCGAGTGTGGCTATCGACAACAGTCTGCTGCTGCGCCAGACAGCCGCCGCCCTCGAAGAAACACGCCGTCTGTACGCCGCCAGTCGTTCCATCAGCAGCGCGCCAGACCTTAACCTGGTGTACACCGCCGCAGCGGAACATCTGGCCGAAGCCTCGTATGCCATTAATCAGATTTCGATCCTGCTGGCCGGGCCAACCCCTTCCGAAGATGCCCCCTGGCTGGAACTCACTTATGCCTGGCGCGATGGCACCGCCATTCCGGACCTCGTCGGGCAGCGTTTTGACCGCGATTCGACGCCTCAACTTCCTGGCAGCGATGAGCAAATGCAGCTGGTTCGTGATGTGACCCAGGACCTGACTGATCACCCGGAACTGATGGAAATGATCCGATCTCAGGGTATCGGCAGCCTGATCATCACACCGCTGCGGTCGCGCCAGAAATGGTTCGGGATGCTGGTATGTGCCAGTGACCAGCCCAATGGGTTCGACGAAGCCTATGGCCAGTTTGTGCAGACCGTAGCCGACCAGATTGCGATCTCCGTCGAAAACCATGACCTGATCGAAGCCGCCGAGACCGAGCGCGCCAGCCTGAGTTCCATTCTCGAATCCATGCCTTCGGGCGTGCTGGTGCTGGACCCGAAGACGCGTCTGCCACTCAACGCGAACCGGCAAATCGAGCGACTGCTGGGTAAACCTGTCAGCACTACGGAACCCTTCACCGCCCAGTACTACAACCTGTATCGCACCGGCACCCAGCTTCATTATGCCGATAATGAATTACCCATTGTTCAGGCCGCCCAACATGGCGATCTGGTGTTTGCCGACGATATTGTCGCCATTCACGAAGATGGGTCGCAGGTTGACCTGCTGCTGAACGCCGCGCCCATTCATGAGCCGGACGGCAGCATATCCATGATCGTTGCCGCCTTTGAAAACATCAGCAGTCTGCGCGGCCTCGAAAACGCCCTTCAGGACAACCTGCGCGAGACGATTGCCCTGTACGAAGCCACCCGCGCGCTGGCGGAATCGGACGAAGTCGAGGATGTGCTCGAAGTCATCCTGATGCAGATTGCGATGATGGAACCCTTCGAAGCCGCCGTTGTTCTGTACGATGAAGTATCCGGCAGCCATTCAGTCGCCCGGACGCTGGTGAACTCGCCAGAAACATTCACGCTACCAACCGAGATCTATCACAACAGCCGGGCGCTGTGGGTCTCGGATGTCAATGGCAAGTCGCCCTTCAGCGAAGCCACCCGCGATCAACTGCTGGAACGCGGTATCCATGCCATCAGCACCGTGCCCCTGCGCACCCGCACCCGCGAGGAAGCGCTGGCGTGGCTGGTCGTGGCCTATGCCACCCCACATCGCTTCAGCTCTGAGGATGATCGTTATCTGACCACACTGGCAGACAGCGCCGCGACTACACTGGACAACCGCTATCTGTTCCAGCGTACCCAGAGCGCGTTGCAAGAAGCCAGCGTTCTGTATCAGGCCAGCCGCGCCCTGGTGGAAGTGACCACCCACGACGATATTCTGGAAACCGTCAAACACCATCTGGTTCACGAAGCCGTCAATCAGGCGTTTATCGTGTTGCTGACCGGACCGTCATGGGATGACCCGGCAGCCCTGGCCACGGTCGCCGCCAGCTGGAGCCGGGACGATGAAGGCATCAACCTTCTGGGCGTCACCCTCAATCAGGATCAATTCCCGGCGTGGCGTTTGCTGACCAGCCCCGATCTGCTGCTGATCGACAACGTGCAGTTTGATGAAGATCTGAACGATATGGAGCGCATGGGGTTGGAAGCACTGGGCGCACAGTCTGTCGCCGTGATTCCGCTGCGCACCGCCGCCCGGCCTATCGGCGTGATCTGGATTGGCACGGATGTGCCTTACCCGTACACCGAGCGCGAAATTCGCATCTATCAGTCATTTGGTGAGCAAACTTCCATTACGATGGAAGCTGCCCGCCTGTACGAACAGGCCGAACGCCGCGCCGCCCAATTGCAGACATCGGCCCAGGTGAGCCAGTTCGCCAGTTCGATCCTTGATCTCGACATCCTGCTGCCTCGTCTGGTCGATCTCATCAGGACAGCCTTCCAGTATGACCATGTTCAAATCTTCCTGATGGACCGTGAGGACCGGTATGCGACACTGCGCGCCAGTACCGGCGATGCAGGTAAACAGCTTCTGGCGATCAAACACAGGCTGGAAAAAGGCTCCACCAGTGTGATCGGGGCGGTGACTGCCGAAAACCGACCCATCATTGCCGCAGACACCGGCCAGGCGGATGTCGTCCACCGGCCCAACCCGTACCTGCCCCATACCCGATCAGAAATGGCGCTGCCGCTGGTGATTAAGGGCAAAGTCGTAGGCGCGCTCGACGTGCAGTCGAACCAGCCAAACAGCTTCACGGAAGAAGATGTCGCGGTGCTGACCACATTGGCCGCCCAGATCTCCGTCGCCATCGACAATGCCCGTCTGTTCGAGCAGGCGGAACACCGCGCCAGTGATATGAGCCTGCTGTTCGCGGTGACGACCGCCGCCGCCTCGGCGGAAAGCCTGTCCGAAGCGCTGCAAAACGTTGCTAATGACCTGCGCGACTCGCTGGGGGCGCTGTCCATCGGCATCTACCTGCCGGTCGAATATGTTGACGAAATCACGGAAGAAAGTTTCGTCACCGTGCGGGCGGCGGCTGTCGCCGGTTATGATCGGCCCTTGTCCAGCATCAGCGAAATCCATCTTGGTGACAACACCAATGCCATCGGTCTCGCCGCCGACAACGGTCGCTCACGGATTATCAACAAGATCGAGGACGAACCGCTGTATACCCCGCTGGCCGCTGGCGCACAGTCGGCTGTCGTTGTGCCGCTGGCTTCCGGTTCGCAGATCGTCGGCGTCATCACGATGGAAAATGCGGACGCCTTTGCTTACAACCATGAAACACTCACGCTGCTGCAAACGATGGGTGGTACGCTCACCGCGCTGATCCAGAACCAGCAGCTGCTGGAGCAGTTGCAGGAAACCAACGAGCAGCTGCTGGAGATCGACCGCGTTAAGAGCGAGTTCCTGGCGAACATGAGCCACGAGCTGCGTACCCCGCTCAACTCGATTATCGGCTTCAGCCGCGTCATTCTGAAGGGCATCGACGGCCCGCTGACGGAAATGCAGGAACAGGACCTGAGCACGATCTACAACAGCGGCCAGCACCTGCTGAACCTTATCAATGACATTCTCGATCAGGCCAAGATCGCGGCTGGCAAGATGGAAATCAAGCCGGATTACTTCGATATGAAGTCCGTCATCGACGGCGTGCGGTCCATCGGTATCGGTCTGGTCAAGGACAAGCCCATCGACATCAAGATCGACATCGAATCCGGCCTGCCACAGGTCTACAGCGACGAGTTCCGTACCCGGCAGGTGCTCTTGAATCTGCTGTCGAATGCAGCCAAGTTCACCCAGCAAGGTTCGATCACCATCAGTGCCTACCGCAGCCGGCACGACACCACCGGACAACCCGTCGTGCGCGTCGATGTCACCGACACCGGCATCGGCATTGCGGAGAAAGACATCCCGCTGCTGTTCGAGGCCTTCCGTCAGGTAGATTCGTCGCTCACCCGTACAGCGGGCGGCACGGGGCTGGGCCTGCCCATCTCCAAATCGCTCATCGAAATGCAGGGTGGCGAGATGTTCGTTCATTCGCAGGTCAATGTCGGGTCGACATTCAGCATCACCGCCCCGCTCGACCCGCCTTCCGGCCAGCGACCGGACACCGATGATGAGGAGCCGGAAGTACTGGTCAGCGAAACGGCAGATCACGATACAATGAAACTGCTGAACGGCAGCAACGGCGCAAAAACGCCGGAGCCGGACCGCAAGAGTACGGCCATTTTCCCGGCGGTCATGGCCCCGAAACGCCAGGTCCTGATCATCGAAGACAATCCCGACCGGGTTGATCAGTACCGCCGCATCATCCAGCGCGAAGGGTTCGACGTGTTTTCGGCCTCTATTCCGCTGGAAGCAGAGGCCATGGCCAGCGGCCTGCGCCCATCCGTCATCATCATGGACGTCAACTTTGCCAGTGGCGTTGGCTGGGACATCTTGCAGAAGTTGAAGGAACGCGATGACACGTTTGATATTCCGATCATCGTCGTCACCCTCAGCGATGAGGAACAGCGGGCACTCGACGCCGGTGCGTTCAGCTTCCTGCAACATCCCATCATGCCGGATGATCTGGTGCGCGAACTGGTCGACGCTGAACGCGAGAGCAGTACCGAGCGTATTCTGATCATTGACGATCAGCCAGAAAGCACGCGCCTGCTGGAACAATTATTGGACGAGCACGGCCACTACCGGGTATTCTCCGCGCACAATGGCAGCGAAGGGGTTTCGATGGTAGCACGCCGACGCCCGGACCTGGTTATTCTGGACCTGCGGATGCCGGAGATGGATGGCTTTGACGTGCTGAATGAACTGCGTTCCAACCCGGAAACTGCCTATATCCCGGTGCTGGTCGTCACCGGAGACGATGCATTAAATTCAGAAGAGCAGGATCAACTGGATGGTGTCGCCGTGATGTACAAGACCAACATCAGTCTGGAAGATTGCAAACAATTCCTGCATGATGTTCAAATGCATTTATCTCGTAATGGAGACTAAGCCGTTTTGCCGTATTCAGACTATCGTAAACAGTTCCAACTGGAATGCATCAACTGTCATACGCGTATTGATTTCGACAAAAACACCACCGGCTGCCCCCAGTGCGGCGAAAGCATACTGGAAGCCCGCTATGACCTGAGCAAACTGGATGTTCAACATTGGCTGGAAGAACTCAAACAACGGCCCTCGCGTCTGTGGCGTTATCATGAGGTGCTGCCGCTGCATGACCTGAACAACATCGTCAGCCTGGGTGAAGGCGGCACACCGCTGATCAAATCGCAGGCACTGGCGGCGAACCTTGGTCTCAAGAACCTGTATATCAAAGACGAACGTCAGGGGCCGACAGGCAGTTTCAAGGACCGGCAGGCCACGGTCGCCCTGTCGGTGCTGAAGGAAATGGGCATCGACGAGCTGGTTGTGGCCAGCACGGGCAACGTCGCGATCTCCTATGCCGCCTATGCTGCGCGTATCGGGGTCAAGGTGTGGGCGTTCTTCCCCAGCCTGGCACCCGGCGACAAAATGCGCGAAGCGGCCATCTATGGCGCGGAAGTGCTCAAGATTACCGGCACCTATGACCAGACCAAGGAGCTGGCGGCGCGTTTTGCCAAGGCCAAAGGCGTTTTTCTGGACCGGGGCATCAAGAGTGTGGCCGCCATCGAAGCCATGAAAACCATGGCCTACGAAATCGCGGAACAACTGGGTAACGAGCTGGAAGGCGGCCAGCGCTGGCGGTCACCGGACTGGTTCATTCAGGGTGTCAGCGGCGGGATGGGCCCGATTGGTGTGGGTAAAGGCTTCCGCGAGTTATACAACTTTGGTCTGCTCGACAAAATGCCATCCATGGGGCTGGTGCAGTCCAGCGGATGTGCGCCGATGGTGGAGGCCTTCCAGCGCGGCCAACGCATCGCGACGCCGATTGACAGCCCGGAAACCATCATCGCTACCCTGGCGACGGGCAACCCCGGGCGGGCCTACGAAATGCTCTACGATTATGTCCAGGAACACGGGGGCGACTTTGTCGCGGCCAACGATGAAGAAGCCTTCAGCGCGATCCGGATTCTGGCGCGCAATGATGGCATGTCGGTTGAACCTGCGACCGGGGTCACCTTCGCCGGTTTGTTCAAGCTGGTGCAGCGCGGCATCATCAAACCGGATGATGTCGTCGTCGTCAACTGCTCTGGCCATACACTGCCGGTCGAAACGCAGATTCTGGACGAACAATGGCAGCGGTCCGTCGATCTATCCGTCAAGTCACCCCAACCGGTGCTGCCCGAAGAAGGTCTGCTCTCCGCGCTGGAACAGGTTGACTCGCTGGTTAAACGCATCGTTGTGGTCGAGGATAATCAGGACGCGGCCCGCCTGATCCAGCGGATTCTGCTGGCAAAGGGCAGTTATGACGTGCAGGTCGCCCACGAAGGGGCCAGCGGCATCGCGCTAATCCGCAAGATGCAGCCGGACCTGGTGATTACCGACCTGATGATGCCCGATGTCGATGGCTTCAGCGTCATTGATACCATGAAAAGCGACCCGATGATGGCCCGTATTCCCATCGTGGTGGTCACGGCCAAAGAACTGACCGCCAAGGAGCGTGCCCGGCTGAGCGGACAGATTAACATGCTGCTGCAAAAGGGTTCGTTCATAGACGAAGAATTCGTTGAAAGCCTTGTCAGCAAACTGGAATAGGGGTGTGGCGTGACCAAGACCATCCTGTACATCGAAGATGACGCTGCCAGCCGCACTCTGGTCGAACGTACGTTGATCTTTGCCGGTTATACCGTCCGTCTGGCCGAGCGCGGTCTGGAAGGTGTCGACCTGGCCCGGTCGATCCACCCCGACATGGTCCTGACCGATGTGAACCTGCCGGACATCAGCGGGCGCGAAGTCACCACCATGCTGCGCAGCGAGAGCTACTTCCGCCACATCCCGATCGTCGCGCTGACGGCACAGGCCCTGGACGAACAGCGCGAGATGACGATGGCCTCTGGTATCAGCGGTTACATCGTCAAGCCGATTGACGTCGAAGCACTGCCCGGCCAGATCGAACATTATCTGAGCGGCGCAAAGGATCATCTCGACACGGGCAAGCTGGTCGACGCACAGGAGCGTTACACCCAGGAAGTCGTCACCCGGCTGGAAGCGCGCATTCGTGAGCTGGAAACAGTCAACGACAACCTGCGCCGGCTGGACAAAATGAAAGATAGTTTCATCCAGTTGACGGCGCACGAGCTGCGCACGCCATTGACGCTGGTCAACGGTTACTGCCGTTTGCTGCAAGACAATCCCGCGCTCAAGTTGGCGATCCAGCAGAACGAATCCGCGCGTACGTTGGTGGGCAGTTTGGGCGATTCCATTGAGCGTATGCAGGGCGTTATCAACGAGATTGTGACCGTCAGCCGCATTATGACCAACCAGATCGAAATGTCGATCAGCCAACTGGTGCCAGCCACCATCGTCCGCAAAGTGCTGGCAAACCACGAAGCGACCTTGCAGGGGCGTCACCTGCATCTGCATTTCGACCCCAGCAACTGGCCGGCCAAAATGTACGCCGACGCCGAACTGCTGGCGCTGGCACTGAGCAACCTGATCGGCAATGCGATTAAATACACGCCGGATAACGGCAGCATCCATATCCGCGCCCGCGCCGACCAGCGCGAAATCCGCCTCATCGTCGAGGATACCGGCATCGGCGTGGCCAAGGAAGAACAACAGCGCATCTTCGACCGCTTTCATTCCGCCCACGACCCGCTGCTGCATTCCACCAGTAAGACCGCTTTTCAGGGCGGCGGACTGGGGCTGGGGCTGGCCGTCGCCAAAGCTGTGGCAGAGGCCCATAACGGTCGCATCTGGGTGGAAAGCACGGGCTGCGACCCGGCCAAACTGCCTGGCAGCACCTTTATCATGGCTTTTCCGCTGACTGCTGAACCTGTCAACCGAACAGGCAGCCTGTCGTGAATCAGCGGCAAACACCGCTAACCGGCATCATCGTCGCCCTGTCGACGCCCGTCTTTCTGGGCATGGCGCCAATCTTCGGCAAACTGGCCTTCAATGCAGGTGCCGACCCGTTCACCGTGGCAGCCGTTCGCACGGCGATTGCGGTGGGGCTGCTGTGGGCCGTGTACCTCATCTTCTTCCGCAAGTTTATCTACATTTACCCGGCTGGCCTGATGGGCTGCATCGTCATCGGCGCGATTAACGGCATCGGGTCGCTGTTCTATTATGGCGGGCTGGGCCTGCTGGATGCCTCACTGACCCAACTGCTGAACGGCATGTACCTCGTGTTTGCCATGCTGCTGGTGCGGCTGGCGGGTGAACGGCTGGACAGCCGGATGATCCTGCGCGTCGGTATGGCGCTGCTGGCACTGCTGATTCTGACCGGGTTTGGCAGCAAGCCGGTGGACTGGCTCGGTGTGGGGCTGATGCTGGGCAGCGCGCTGATGTTCGCCGGGACGATGATCCTGAGCAGTTATGTGCTGTACGAGATGCCATCCCCCACCATGACCCTGTACGTGCTGACCACGATGGGCGTCATCGTCGGTATGGTCTGGCTGGCGACCTCCGCCCAGCAAGCAGCGGCTGGTTTGCAGGCGGCGTTATCGCCGATCATTATCCTGGGCGTCACAACGGCCCTTTCGCGGCTGGCGATGTTTGCCGGGGTAAAATTCCTGGGCGGGATGCAAACGGCGGTGCTGGCCATTACCGAAATCGGCGTGGCGCTGACACTGGCTTTTCTGCTGCTGGGCGAACGATTAACACCGGGCCAGTGGGTCGGGGTGGCGCTGCTGGGCACCAGTATCCTGTTGGTGCGGGCCAGCGACATCGCCTCCAACGCGCTCAACCCCGGCAAGCTGCTGGTCGCCAATATCGCCAGCCAGCAGTTCCAGTGGATTGCCTTTCACCGGGCCTTCGCCAAAGACGAACCGGAGCAGGAAGAAGATGTCATGTCGAAAGTGACAACGATGGAGCTGGAAGCTATCCGCAATATGATGGGCGCGAAAACCGGCCCGATGGACCCCTACCCGATCAACCCCACCGCGCATTACAGCGTCGATCTGAGCCTGTTCCTTCAGGATGATGACAGCACCCCAACGCCGGACGAGCCAGCCGACCCTGCGGACGAAACGTAATCAGCCGGTCGCGTTAGTCAGACTCTGGCGCAACCACTGACCGCAGCTTGAGCAGCGGCGAACGGATCAGCCACAGAAATGCCACGAAGCCGCCCACCCCGGCGAGGATGAGCGTAGGCCGCGTGCCAACCTGAGTAGCCAACACCCCACCCAAAAACGCCCCTACCGGCAAGGCACCCATGCCGATAAAGCGGTCGCTGGCGTTGATGCGACCCAGCAGAGCATCGGGCGTGGTGGTCTGGACAATGCTGCTATAGGTGATATTGAACCACGTGTTGCCAATCCCCTGAATGAAACGCACACTGGCGATGAGCACGAACACCGGCAGTGGATCGCCACCGGCCAGACCGGTACCGAGCATACCCAGCCCGATCAGAAACGCACCCAGCACATGCACCGGCCCAGTACCGATGCGAGCTACGATCCGTTCGCTGGTTGCGGCGGCCATTAAACCGCTGATGCTGCCAGCCATGTACAGCGCACCAATCGCTGTCGGCGTCAGGCCAACCTGTTCGCTGAGGTAGAGAATTAGTAGCGCATCAAACATGCCCCCGAAGAATTGCAACGTCCCGGCAGTCAGCACCATTGGGCGCAGCAGCATGTGCCGGAACAGATAACGCAGCCCCTCGGCCATTTCACCGACAAATGTTTTCAGATCACCGCCCGCACCCGAAGCAGACTGCGTTCTCTGTTCGGTTCGGATCGAACCCAGCAGCAGCGCCGACACGACAAATGTCACTGCGTCGATAGCGAGCACGAAGGGGGCGCTCAGAATCTGCAACAGCAACCCCGCCAACCCCGGCCCCACGATCTCGACCACAGAACCACTGGCCGCCAGTCTGCTGTAGCCCTCCACCAGCTTCTGGCGTCCGATCAGCGCCGGCAAAAACGCTTCTTCCGTTATGTCCGAAAAGGTGGTGAGCACACCGACCACAAACGCAACCCCGTAAAGCTGTTGGATGGTCAGCAGATTGAGAAGCGCCGCCATCGGAACAGCCGCCAGCGCCAGCGCGCGGATGCCATCCGCCGTGACCAGAATCCATTGGCGCGGCCAGCGATCCACCCATACACCAGCAGGCAGACCGATGAGCAAATACGGCAGGGTTCCCAGCGCCGCCAGCAGGCCCATCTCAACCGGAGTGGCCTCAAGCAAGATCACAGCGGTCAGCGGCAGCGCCAGAAAGGTCATCTCTGACCCAAAGCGCGATATGGTCAGCGCCGACCAGTAGCGCAAGAATCGGCGATGTCGCCACAAGCTGGCCCGCTGCATGTCGGTCACGGCACCGGTATCCTGTCTCCATCGAATGCGGGGATTGTACGCAGCCCAGCCAAGCCTGTCAAACCATTATGACCCGTTATAACCTTTTAGTGACATGCTGGCATGAAAAAGGGCAGATCGTGTGCTGCCCTTGCGAAACGTGATTAGTTAAGGATACCAGGGGCAGTGGTAACAGTAGCCTTGCATTCCAATTGGCAATGTTTCAATTTGTTGATACCACCCACCGCTGTCACAGAGGAAAAGTTGTGTGTATCGGTTATCTTCTACCCAACAATTATCTATTTCAGACAAACTTGTCAAACTCTGCCACACTGATAAAGCAATACAAACTACCATCAGAATCATGATAACCCGTTTCCGATGATAGAGAGAAATGAATCGAAATGTGACAAACACGCAAACAAGCGCAAGTAATCCGTACAGAATTGGATTTAACCACCAATGCGATAATATTCGCAGAGGGAAAGCAAAGCTAAGCAGCAAACCACTGAATAGAATCCAATAGCAGCGCAAATTGCACTTGCTACCCATTGTCATTCTGCGGTTTCCGGCAACTGAACACTAATAACTACCCGCTATCCCCCGATGTGGTACATCTCGACTTTCTTGTCGCGGGGTTCCGTCAGTTCGGAGCGTTCTTCGGAGTAGCGGTCGATGCGCGCACCCCAGGTATGGCGGATAATCTGCTCGATGTCGTCGTCGCTGGCACCGCTGCGCAGGGGTTCGCGCAGGTCCGTGCCCTGGGCAGCAAACAGGCAGGTGAAAATCTGGCCTTCGGGGCTGAGGCGCATCCGGGTGCAGGAGCCGCAGAAGGGTTTGGTGACGGACGTAATCAGCCCGATCTCGCCGCCACCATCGCGGAAGCGGTAGCGCCGGGCCACTTCGCCGTGATAATTCTTGCCAATCGGCTCCAGCGGCAGTTCGGCGTCGATGCGCGCCACGATCTCATCCGCCGGGACCACATCGTCCATGCGCCAGCCGTTCATCGTGCCCACATCCATATATTCGATGAAGCGCACGATATAGCCATGATCCTTGCAATAGCGCGCCAGATCCACCAGCATATGGTCGTTGACGCCGCGCTGCACCACCGTGTTGATCTTGACCGGCCCCAGACCAACCGCATCGGCAGCAGCGATGCCTTCCAGCACTTTCTGCACGCTCGAACGACTTCCGTTCATGCGCTGGAACACCGCATCATCGAGCGAATCCAGGCTGACTGTCACGCGCTGCAAACCAGCGTCGCGCAGCAGTTGCGCTTTCTGCGGCAGAAAGAAGGCATTGGTCGTCAGCGCCATGTCCTCGACGCCCTCGACTTCGGCCAGCATCGCTACCAGTTGTTCGATGTCCTGCCGCACCAGCGGTTCGCCACCCGTCAGCCGCAGTTTTACCGCCCCAAGCCGTACAATAATGCGCACCAGCCGCTCAATTTCCTCAAAGGTCAGCAGTTGTTCACGCGGCAGGAACTTATAGCCTTCGCCAAAAATCTCGGCAGGCATACAGTAGGTACAGCGGAAATTGCAGCGATCTGTCACGGAAATGCGCAGATCGCGCAGGGGGCGATTGAAGGTATCTTTAAGCATTGTAACAACCACCTCGTGGTTTACGCGCTAAAATCAGTGTACAGGAATCAGGTATTTTTATCAATATTATCTGTTTAATTTTTTCGGACTATAGCTATTGCTGATCATGCACCAGAAGCGGAGACCATGTTAACCGAACCAGCTATCGGCCATGACCTCATCCATCAGGCATTGCAACGCCTCTATTATTTGGACGTGCACGCACTCCGATTTCTTTCCCCCGGCGGCGAATGCTCATGGAGCTATAAGGTCGAGGCGGCACAGGGCAGCTACTTTCTAAAATTGTCGCAGACGCGGGTGTGTGGCGATCAGATCAGCGAACGGGGTCTGGTGGCAGCCGATTCGCTGGCTGAGACGCTTGGCCAGCACCAGATTATTACCGCCCTGCGCGCCCCGGCAACCCGGCAGTTTCTCAACTCAATAGAGGGTTATACGGCTGTGGTGATCCCATTTGTCGATGGGCAGTCGCAGCATGAAGGCGGCCTCACCGCTGAACAACGCTTCCAGTTGGGGGAACTGATCGCCCACATTCACCAGTATGTCCCCGATATGACGCTGCTGCCGCCGCACGATACGCTGGCCCGCAACGGGGTGCAGGGCTGGCAGCAACTGAGCATCGCGCTCGACCAGCCTTCGCCTGAATGGACGCCGATTCAACAGCAGATGGCGGACCTGCTGCGGGCCGTTCGAGGCGAAACGGAACGGCTTATCGCAGAATATGCAGCGCTGGAGCAGGTGATCCGCGCGGACCGGCGCATCCCGCTGATGTTCTGTCATGGGGATCCGTCAGCGGGTAATGTACTGGTGCAGCCAGATGGCACCATCGCGCTGATCGACTGGGATTCACCGGTATGGGGGCCGCCGGAGCATGATCTGTTCCACCTCAAGGATGATGCGGAAGTGATGGCCGGGTACCGCCGGGTGGCTGGTGTTGTGTACCTGAACGAAACGCTGCTGAAAGCATACCAGTACGCGTGGGACATCGGCGAAATCGTCGATTATGGGTTCCGCACCCTGCTGACCACACAGAGCGAAGCCCAGTACGCGCACGATGTTCAGGAGCTCGGTTCCCACCTGCGCGACACAGGCTTAATTATTTGAAGAGAAGTGTAATGGTATGATGTAAGAACGGGTAGATGAGCGCTCATACATTGCAGCCAAACTCGTGAGGAGCTTATAAACATGCTGTTCGAAGCACCGCAGCTTGTCTGCGCGACAACTGGAAAACCTGTTGACCCGCTGGCATGGCAATGTGATGGTGCACGCGTGGATATCCGGAATCTGCCACCGTTCAATGCCGCTGCGATTCAGACGGACGACTGGAGCCTGTGGCGTTATGCAGCCATGCTGCCGGTTGAACGTCGTTTCACGCTGGGCGAAGGTTTTACGCCATTGGTGCCAACAGCAATCGACGGTGTGGCGTTTCATGCCAAGCTCGAATATCTGAACCCAACGGGCTCCTTTAAAGATCGTGGCACCAGCGTACTGGTCAACCATCTGCTGGCGAACGGTGTGCGCGACGTGGTTGAAGATTCATCCGGCAATGCCGGGGCGTCGCTGGCCGCCTACGCCAGTGCGACCAACATGCATGCCCGCATCTTTGCACCCGCCAACGCACCGGATGGCAAGAAGCAGTTGATCCGTACCTTTGGGGCCGAACTGGTTGAAATTGCGGGCCCACGCGCGGCAACCACACAGGCCTGCCTCGAAGCGGCGCAGGCAACAGTTTACGCAACCCATGCCTGGAGTCCGTTCTTTGTGGCAGGACAGATGACCGGGGCGTGGGAAATCTGGGAACAGTTGGGCCATCGTATACCCGATATAGTGGTGTGTGCTGTTGGGCATGGCGGCCTGTTCACGGGCTGGCTGCGCGGGTTTCGCGCATTACAGGCTGCCGGGTTGACCGAGCGACTGCCGCGCCTGTTCGCTGTCCAGTCGGCGGCGTGCGACCCGCTGGTACAGGCGTGGGAACGTGGTGATGACCAGACTCGACCAGTTGAACAGCAGCCGGGTATCGCGGATGGCATTGCGGTCAACATGCCGGTTCATGGAGCCGAAGTGCTGGCAGCCGTGCGGGAAACGGGCGGGGCTGTATTACGCGTTACGGATGACATTATTCGACAAGCCCAGACCAGCCTTCATCGTCGCGGCTTTATCATCGAGCCAACCAGCGCTGTTCCCGCCGCCGCCTTAACGCAAATTCAAGATCTGGTGACGTCAGATACCCGGATTGTCGTGCCACTAACGGGCAATGGTCTCAAATCATTGCGATAAAAGACTGAAAATGCCGTAATGTGTCGTGATGGTAAGCGCCGTGTTATGCACACCAAGCTAAACTGGGAATTGTAGAAATATGAAAAATCAGGACTGGTTGAAGATGCTGAAGAATTTCAACGATGACGACAACTATCCACTCATCCTGATTGTCGATGATGACCCTTCGCTGCGCCAGGCGCTTGAGGAAATCTTCGAGTTCTCTGGCTATGCGGTGCTTACCGCCGCCAGCGCATACGAAGGCCTTCATATGCTGCATGACACAGAAATGAAGCCGAGTTTGATCATCTCCGACGTCTTGATGAACGAAATGGATGGCTACCAGTTTTACCGGACGCTGTATCAGGAAGAAGAGTGGCGCGATATTCCGTTCATCTTCCTGTCGGCCAAAAGCAAGCTGCGCGATGACGCCGAGCGCCGGGGCCTGCAAGTGCAGGGTTACATGTCCAAACCGTTTATTGTCGAGGATCTGCTGAGCACAGTCGCCAATCTGGTACAGGACTGAGCCTCTTTGCAAATTGATAGCCAGCCGCTACAATGCCTGCCTGCGTGCGTTCAGGCGGAGATTGATGCGGAAATTTCTGGCAGTCTACGGATTTTACATCCTCATAGCGGTGCTGGTGACATGGCCGCTGGCGACCTCGTTTAATACGACCTTTATCAGCCACCCCTTCGGTGACGTGTACGAATACATCCATCACAGCTGGTGGATAAATACCGCCCTTCAATCGGGTCAACCCCTTTACTTTCAACCTTTACTGGCATACCCGGACGGTCTGGCAAGTCTGTGGCTGTGGGCCATTCCCCTGCAAACCTACCCGGCGGCGTTGTTTGCGTTGGTGATGCCGCTACCCGCAGCGTTCAACCTGACGATCTGGCTGCGGCTGGCACTCAACGGCTGGGCCATGCACCGGCTGGCTTTCGACCTGACCAATGGCAAACGGGGGCCGTCGCTGCTGGCCGGGCTGATCTTCATGCTGTTTCCCACTTTTCAGGGGCACCTCGCTGCCGGACATTCCGGCCTGCTGGCGTTATGGCCGGTTCCTTTGTACATCCTGGCGCTGTATCGCCTTCAGACCGTGCCTGTCACGCATGTCCGCCGCTGGTTGATCGCGGGGGCACTGCTGTTTGTCGTCAGCCTGTGGGGCAGCCTGCTGCTGCTGATTTATCTGGTCGGGCCGGTGACACTCGTGATGCTGCTGCTGCCGCTGCTGAAACGCAACTGGCCGGGCCAGCGCCGGACTCTGCTGGCGGTCCTCACGGGTGGGTTGATCGCGCTGCTGTTTATTCTGCCGGCACTGGCCGAAGAAGCGGCCAAACCTGCGCGGCTGGCCGAAGGCGGCGATGTTCAGTTCAGTGCCGACCTGCTCAGCGTGGTAACACCTTCATTTGAACATCCCCTGTTTACGCATCTGCCCTATACCCATCAGGTGCTGGGCATCGACCCGTTCGAGCGCATGGGATATATCGGCATCGTGGCGGGTTTGCTGGCCATTGTTGGCATCTGGCAGCGGCGTGATACCCGGCTCTGGCTGGCACTGGGGGTCAGCGCATGGGTGCTGTCGCTGGGGCCGCTGCTGAAAGTGCTGGATTCGGTGGTGAGCATCAACCTCGGCGAGCAGGTGTCGTACATCACCCTGCCCGGCCTGCTGGTGCAGCAGATTCCGCTGCTGAATATCGCGCGCACCCCGGCCCGGTTCAACTTTACGGTGGCGCTGGTTGTCGCCATACTGGCGGGTTATGGCGCAGCATGGCTTTGGGGTCGTGTGCGTCACGGGCGCTGGCCGCTGCTTGTGCTGTTGGCCACCTGGGTCGTGTTTGAGTATCAGGCGTTCTGGCCGTTCCCAACCATCCCCGGCACCATCCCGCAGCCGGTACAGGCGCTGGCCGCACACGCAGACATCCGCGCCGTATTTAATATCCCGTGGCAGCACCTGCTGGCCCAGAAAGATGGCATGTACCTGCAAACCGGGCATCAACAGCCGATGATCGCCGGGCATATCGCACGCCGTACGCCGGTGGACCCGGCCAAACTGAACTTGCTGGAAAGCACGCTCGACCTGGCACTGCTCGACGCGGCAGGGGTGGATGTTATCATCCTCCACAAAGAATGGGCACAGGACGCCGCCACGATGCAGGATCGTATCCCCGGTGACCTGCTGTATGAGGATGCCCGCATCGCCGTATACGAAATGCCGCCCGCGCCGGATGCCCCCCGCTTTACCGCGTTGATGCCGGATCACCCGGCCATCGAAACTCAGGTGAACGCCTATTTGTTCGCGCCGGAACCGGGCTGGACACACATCAGCGGGGGCTTGCAGGCCACTGAACGCGATGTCATGCTGCTGCTGGATGATCTGCCCGTGCAGCGGTGGTCTGGCGGCGAAGCCATCTCGTTTGACCTGCCGGTCCCGATCATGCAGCCCGGCTATCACACGCTGACACTGACGGCTGATCCGCCCTGCCCGCAGCACTTCGACGCGACCCTGCGCTGTGACGCGGTGGTACTGGATGATCTGGCATCTGGCGAATTTGAAGCGCAAACTCTGCCCGATTCAGTGACGTTTGCACGTGGCGTCCATCTGACAACCTATGCCGTCGAACCGGGACGCGTGCGACTGGCATGGCAGTTCGACGAATCACTCACCGAAAACGACATCCGCTTTGTGCAGGTGATTGACGCCAACGGCGAACTGGCGGCGCAGAGCGACCAGACGCTTGGCGAACAGCCTGCGGGCGGCGGCTGGCTGGAGGAAATCGCCTTCACGGATTTACCCGCCGGAACGTATGACGTGTATGCCGGGTGGTATACCTATCCTGATTTCACGCGCTTCCCGGTCCTGACTGACGTCGCTGGCGCACCGGATGGCTGGGTGCATCTGGGCCAGATGGAGGCGCACGAATGATCAAACGGCTGCTTCCGGGGCTGGCGGTGTTCGCCTTTTACCTGCTGGTGGCTGGCGTGGTCACGTGGCCGCTGGCATCGCAGCTATCGACTCATCTGGTCGGCTGGCCATATGGCGATAGTCATGAGATGGCGCGGCATATCTGGTGGTACAACCATGCTCTGCGCACTGGTCAGCCTATTTTCTGGCAGCCTGCGCTCGGTTACCCCGATGGCATGGAAGGGGTGCTGCTATGGGCACATCCGCAGCAGTTTTTCCCGGCGTGGCTGCTGGCCTTTGTCTTGCCGATCCCCGCCGCGGCGAATCTGTCGATATTGCTGTATATGGCGCTCAATGGCTGGGGGATGTATGTGCTGGCACAGCATCTGCTGGACGGGCGACGCGGCCCGGCGCTGCTGGCAGGATTGGCCTACATGGCGGCACCAACGTTTCAGGGGCACCTGGGTGGCGGTCATGCCGGGTTGATGGTGGCGTGGACCGTGCCACTGTATGTATGGGCGCTGCTGCGGCTGGAACAAACATGGGTTGAAATGCGACGGGCGCAACATGCTGTTCCCCTACACATATTGCGATTACGCTGGTTCTGGCTGGCGGTGCTGTTCTTTATCCTCAGCCCCGGCGGGCATATCCTGCAACTGATCTACGTGCTGCTGCCCATCAGCGGGACGTTCGCGCTGGTTTACCTGTGGCGGCGGCAGTGGGGGCACCTGCTCCGGTTGATCGCCGTGAATGTGCTTGGCAGCGCCGCCCTGCTGGTTTTCGTCCTGCCCATCGCGCAATCCACGTTTGAAACATCGGCCTACACGGAAGAAGGCGGCTTTGTCCGCTACAGCGCCGACCTGCTCAGCATCGCAACACCCTCATTTTTTAACCCGTTGTATGCCGGGCTGGATTATCCACGCCGGGTGATCGGCACAAATCTCGAAGAAGGCATCAGCTATGTCGGCATTCTGGGCGCGGCGCTGGCGCTCATCGGCGTGATTCGCTTCCGGCGCGCGCGCTGGTGGCTGCTGCTGGCGTTCATCGCCTGGGGCCTGTCGCTCGGCCCGCTGCTGAAGGTGTTCGATGCGCCGCTTCAGGTGCAGCCGGATGGCTATGCCAGTGCTGTCACGCTGCCCTGGGCCGCCCTGCAAAATCTGCCCCTGTTCAATCTCGCCCGCACACCGGGGCGCTTCAACTTTGCGCTGGCGCTGGCCGTCGCCGCGCTGGCGGGTTATGGCGCGGCATGGCTGTGGGACCGGATGCGCAACGTCCGGATGCACCCGCTGCTGATCGGGTTCCTGATGGTGGCGCTGCTGGTCGATTATCAGGTGTACTGGCCGTTCCCGACTCATGACGCGACAATTCCGGCAGCAGTCTATGGGCTGGCGGAACGGGATGACATTCGGGCTGTGCTCGACCTGCCCTGGAACAACCCTGTCGCCGCCAAAGACGCGCTCTACCTGCAAACCGCGCACCGCAAGCCGTTGATCGCCGGGCATGTCACCCGCAGCACCCCGGTCAGCCCGGCCAAGCTCAACCTGCTGGAATCCACGCTCGACCCGGTGCTGCTGGATGCCGCCGACGCCGATGTGGTCATCCTGCATACCGGCTATCTCGCAGACGAACAGGTCGATCATGCCCGGCAGCAGCTGGGCCAGCCGCTGTATGAAGACGATGCACTGGTCATTTTCTTGCCGCCCGACCCGTCAGCCACCCCCTCATTCACAGCGCAAATCAGCGACCAGACTCGCATCGAGCGCAGCGCCGACTCGTATGTCTATGCACTTCAGGCCGGATGGGTCGATTTCAGCGGCACGTTAACCGCCGATGGGCGCACGGTTGAGCTGTACCGCGATCAGGTCATGCTGCATCGCTGGCAGGTCGATGGCGATACCGCCTTTGCCGTGCCGGTTCCGGTCGAGGCAGATCGCTATCACGTCATCCGGCTGGTCGTGTCGCCCCCCTGCCCGGCCCAACGCTCGCCCGCGCTCACATGCCGTGCCGTCCAGCTGGATAATCTGAACCTACAGATGACGCCTGAATCGACCAACCCGGACGCAGGAGCGACGTTTGAACCGGGTGTCCGTCTGCTGCGCAGCCGCGTGCCATCCACAGCCGAAAGCGGGGATAACCTGCCTGTGCGGCTGTGGTGGGCGCTGGATTCGGCCCGCAGCGATACGGACATTCGCTTTGTGCATGTGGTTGATGACGCGGGTGAAGTGGTCGCGCAGGATGATCAAACGCTGGGTGCGCAGCCCGCCGGGGCCCAGTGGGCGGAGCAGGTCGATATTGCCTTGCCGGATACGCTGCCGCCGGGCCGCTATCGTGTCTATACCGGCTGGTACACCTACCCCGCTTTCAACCGGTTCGCCGTGCTGACTGATGGAGATAGCGCCGCAGAGGGGCTGGTCCTGCTCAGTGAGCTGACAATTCCCTAACGACCACCGCTAATTTGTTAGCCCGGCATGGATGTGTCATAATCATAGTCAATCATAACGCCCCGTATTTACAAGGGAGTTGAATATGTCACGTTCTGCAAGAACTCTAGTTGCCATCTTACTGTTTCTGTTAGCCGGATTCATGGCCGTCAATCTGGTGGTTTCCAGCGCGGGAATCGGGGATTGGCTGCTGCCGTTTATCCTCTTCGTCGTGGGGTTGATTCTGGCACTGTACCCGGACGCGGGTACGCAACAGGTGGAAGCGGAAACCGCCCCCGCGATGGGCGCACCAGAGCACGTGCCAACACTGGCTGCCACATCACCAACGCCGGTCACGCCGCCACCGCCCGCGCCGATCCCTGAACCGGAGACCGCAGCGCCGCCAGCCGCCGAAGCCGAACCAGGGCCCGAACTCACCGAGGTTGAACCAGAGGTGAAGGCGTTTGGCGAAGCCGAAGTTGTTCCCCCGGCGGTTGTCGAGATGCACCCCGAAACACATGCGCCAGTCATTGATGCCAGCGCCGCCAGCCCGGTTGATGAACCTGATGACCTGACCGTCGTCGAAGGCATCGGCCCGAAAATGTCCAGCGCGCTCATTGATGCCGGTATCTCAACCTACGAAAAACTGGCCGCCGCCAGTGAAGCGGACATTCGCACCGCCATTCAGGCAGCGGGGATGCGCTTTGCCCCCAGTGTCCCGACCTGGTCGCAGCAGGCATCCTACGCAGCCAAAGACGACTGGGACGGCCTCAAAGAATACCAGAGCACACTCCGAAGCGGTCGCAAAGCCTGAGCCCTGCGCCAATCCAATAAAAAAGCCACCTGCATGGTTTGTGCAGATGGCTTCTTTTTTGTCAGGTTAATGTTGCTACTCAGGCGGGCGGTGCTTCCGGCTGGCCTTCTTCGACCTGTTCCAGGAGCAGATTGTCTTCGGCGTCGGCATCGACGCGGACAATGCTGCCAATCCGGAACCTGCCGGACAGAATGCCGTCGGACAGTTCGTCCTCGACCTCGTTCTGGATCAGGCGACGCAGCGGACGCGCACCGTATTCGGGGTCGTAGCCATGTTCGGCCATCCAGCTGCGGGCGGCGTCGGTGGTTTCCAGCGTAATCGCATGTTCCAGCAGACGTTCGCGCACCTTGTGCAGTTCCAGTTCCACGATCTGCTTAATCTCTTCCTTCGTCAGCGAACGGAAGACGATGGTTGCATCCACACGGTTGAGGAATTCTGGCCGGAATACGCGGCGCAGCTGTTCGATAACGCTCTTGCGCATATCCGCGTAGGATTCTTTTTCGGTGACTTCTTCCGACCGCTTCAGGTCGAAGCCAAGTGTTGTGCCCCGCTTGATCGTATCGGCACCGACATTGCTGGTCATCACGATGATCGAGTTGCGGAAGCTGACCGTGCGCCCGCGGGCGTCTGTCAACTGGCCTTCTTCCATCATCTGAAGCAGCATGTTAAAGGCTTCGGGATGGGCTTTCTCGATCTCGTCAAAGACCACGATGCTGTACGGACGGCGGCGGATCGCTTCGGTAAGCTGACCAGCATCTTCATAACCGACATACCCGGGAGGCGCACCGACCAAACGCGCGACCGAATGACGCTCCATAAACTCGGACATGTCCAGCTGCACCAGCGCTTCTTCGCTGCCGAACAGGAATTCCGCCAGTGTCTTGGTTAGTTCAGTCTTGCCGACGCCTGTCGGCCCCAGGAACATGAACGAACCAATCGGGCGGCGGGGGTCCTTCAGACCGGCACGCGCACGGCGAACCGCCTTGCTGATCGCTTCAATCGCCTCGTGCTGGCCGACGACGCGTTCGTGCAGCGCGTCTTCCATTTGCATCAGGCGTTCGCTTTCCTCACCGGCAATACGCATCACCGGGATACCCGTCCACATCGCCACGACTTCGGCAATGTCTTCGGCAACCAGCCGGGGCTGATTGGTTTCGGTATTCCAGTTGGCCTTCAGCAAATCAAGCGCATCGCGGATATTATCGCGCTGCTGTTCGATATGCTGCACTTCGTCTTCCGGCGTTTCTTCTTCCGCCATCAGCCGCAGGTCATCTTCCAGGCGTTCCATGTCCATTTCCATGTTGCGAACCTGGGCAGCTTCGGGGCTTTTGTACATCCGCAGCCGGGCCGCAGCCTCGTCAATCAGGTCAATGGCTTTGTCTGGCAGGAAGCGATCCGGCACGTAACGAGCCGAAAGCTGCGCGGCGGATTCAATCGCGTCGTTGGTAATTTCGACGTTGTGATGATCCTGATAGGGCACTTTGATGCCCTGCAAAATTTCGATGGTTTCCTCGATGGACGGTTCATCCACCATGATCTGCTGGAAACGACGTTCCAGCGCCGCATCGCTCTCGATATGCTTGCGATACTCATCGAGGGTGGTCGCGCCGATGCACTGGAGTTCGCCACGCGACAGGGCCGGTTTGAGGATATTGGCCGCATCTACGCTGCTGCCTGCCGACCCGGCACCGACGAGCATATGCACTTCGTCGATAAACAGAATGCTGTCGGATGATTTCAGTTCTTCGATAACGCGCTTCAGGCGTTCTTCGAACTGGCCGCGATACATCGTACCTGCCACCAGCGACCCGACATCCAGCTGCAATACACGCTTGTTCAGCAGCGGCTTGGGTGTATCCCCCATAACGATGCGCTGTGCCAGGCCTTCAACAATGGCAGTCTTGCCGACACCCGGTTCACCAATGAGCGCCGGGTTGTTCTTGCGACGGCGGCTGAGCACCTGAATCACGCGCTCGATTTCGGTTTCACGCCCGACCACCGGGTCGAGCTTGCCTTCCTGGGCCAGCGCGGTCAGGTCGGTTGCCAGCTGGTCAACCAGCGGCGTCTTGCCTTCGCGTGACCGGGGCCGGTGTTCTTCCTTCGTGGGCTGGCTGGGCTGTGCCGGGCTTTCCTGCAGCACGCGCCGGGTCTGGCGGCGTACTTCTTCCGGGCTGACCCCCAACCGCTTGAGGACATCGATTGCGACACCTTCAGACTGGCGCACCAGGCCCAGCAGCAGATGCTCGGTTCCAATATAATGGTGGCCCATCCGGCGGGCTTCATCAACTGCCAATTCAAGCACGCGCTTGGTCCCTGGCGACAGATCGAGCTGGGCGTTGGGCGTGCGGGTGGTGGCCCGTGTCAGCCGTTCGACCAGTTCTTCGACGCGCCGCTGCTCCAGCCCCAGGTCGCGCAACACACGGCCAGCAACGCCACCTTCTTCGCGCATCAGGCCCAAAAGAAGGTGCTCGGTGCCAATGTAATTATGCTGGAGTCTCTCGGCTTCTTCCTGCGCCAGGCTTAGCACACGCCGCGCCCGCTGGGTGAAGCGTTCCATTTTGTTTGGCACGGTTCATTACCTCCGTCAGTAGTGGACAATGACGCCCACTATCACTGGCTATACATGTACTATAATGACTTACACCTTGAATACGGTTAAATTTTCCTCATTATAACAGTAGATACGTCTTGCCATAAGCCCAACCTCATCAACACTTGATTAGAAATTGTGATCTGGCTCGTGATTTAATTTTATCACAGTCATTATAGAAGACAAAACAGGGGCACATAATGAGAATATGCCCCTGCGGTCATGTGAATTGATGACACCTAAATCAGTAATTCCAGTCCTGATCCAGGTATTCTGGCGAATTCACGCGCTTCAAACTGAGGCCCAGACGTCGATTTTCGATGTCCATTTTGACGACACGCAAGGTGAGGGTGTCGCCTTCATTGACCACCTCGCGCGGGTGGTTGACCCGCTGGTCAGACAGTTCGGAAATATGAACCAGCCCTTCAATTTCCGGTGCGTTGACCAACTGGGCGAATGCGCCAAACTTCGTCAGTTTGGTAATCGTGCCCTGTACCAGCTGGCCGACGTTATATTCAATCGCAACCGTGTCCCAGGGGTCGGCTGCCTGGCTTTTCATGCTCAGGCCGATCCGCTTTCTGTCCGGGTCCACGCTAATAACCTCAACCTTCACCTCGTCGCCGACATTTAACAGTTCGCGCGGGTGGGTGACATGCTGCCAGGACAGCTCGGTCAGGTGCACCAGCCCTTCGGCGCCACCAATATCAATGAATGCGCCAAAATCAACAAGGCTGACCACACGTCCGGTACGCACTTCGCCAACCGCCAGATCACCGATCAGGTTTTCCTTGCGCGATTCACGCACTTCGCGGGCAGCAGCACGTTCGGACAAAATCAGGCGATTGCGGCTGCGGTCAACTTCCATCACCTTGACGGCAATCGTCTCGTTGACCATTTCGCCCCAGCGCTCTTCCGGTGTACTGCCATCCATCACCGCCCGGCGCTCGGCGCTGATCTGGCTCTGGGGCACAAACCCGCGCACCCGGCCAAACCGCACAATCAAACCGCCTTTGTTATACCCGGCGACACGGCTTTCGTAGACTTCCTGGCTGGCGCGATATTCCTCCGCCATCTGCCAGTCGCGCTCTTCCAACGCGCGGTTGACCGAAAGAACCACATTGCCCTGGTGGTCATGCGGATTGACCACAAACACCGGCACCGTCGCGCCTTCCTTGAGCATTTCGAGCGTTTCGCGGTTCATCCGCTCCAGCTCACGGCCAGGGATCACCCCTTCCGCTTTGCCACCGACATCCACCAGAATAGAAGTCGGCGAGGTTGAAATGACGGTTCCATCCAACAATTCGCCACGCTTCAGTACAGGCACATCCGGGGACTGCTCCATCGCTTCAGCCATCGTGGCTGGCTCTGGCGCTTCGGATGCAGCTTCTGCAACAGGTTCTGCGGCCTCTGTTTCGGCCTCAGTCTCGTCTTCGCTGGTGGTCTGCGCTTCGGCAGACTCGTCGGCTTCCTCAGCTTTAATCGTCCCGTTGCCGCTGTTTTCTGAAGTCACCGGCTCGTTGGCTGCCGGTTCCGATGTTTCGGACGCGCTGACATCGCTCTGTTCGGCTGTATCGACTGCCGTTGTTTCGGCAGACTGTTCCGCTGAAGAACTCGGCGTCAGTTCTTCAGACTCGTCTGCCCCTGGAATAGTGGAATTCATAAAGACCTGCTCCCGATCACATGGGTACAGGCCGATTATACCTGTAAGGATGGAAAATTCCAACCGGATTTGCAAGTAATCTGACGTGTTTGTAAGCAGGGGCGTTTCTGCGTCCGATAAGGGCAAAATCGCCCCCTGCTCATATACGCTAGTTCATGTCCTGGTCCAGCAGACTATCCTGATTGATATGCATGTAGTCGCTGCTGGCATCCATGTGGCGTTCGAAGATCAGTTCGCCATTCATTTCGTCAATGATGACCAGATCGCTCTGGCGGAAATCACCGCGCAGCAGTTGAATACTGAGCGGATTTTCGACATAGCGCTGTATCGCACGGCGTAGTGGCCGCGCCCCGAACTGCGGATCATAGCCCTTTTCAGCCAGCCAGTGCCGGGCCGGTTCGGTCAGGTGTACCGAGATTCCGGCTTCGTGCAGGCGCTCGGCAACCCCGCGCATTTGCAGGTCAACCATGCGCTCCACGTCCTGAAGGGACAGCGGCGAAAAGATGATGATGTCGTCGATACGGTTGAGGAATTCGGGCCGGAAGGTATCGCGGATTGCTTTCTCGATCTTCTGATGGTCGGCCACTGCTTCTTCGTCATGCGCCTGAATAAAGCCCAACGCACCACCCTTGCGGACAAAATCGGTCCCCAGGTTGCTCGTCATAATGATGATCGTGTTGCGGAAATCCACCGTCCGGCCCTGACCATCTGTCAGGCGACCATCTTCGAGGATTTGCAGCAGCGCGTTCCAGACATCCGGGTGCGCCTTTTCGATTTCGTCAAACAGCACGACCCGGTAAGGCCGGCGCCGCACCGCTTCGGTCAGCTGGCCGCCTTCTTCGTACCCGACATAGCCGGGCGGGGCACCAAACAAACGGCTGACCGTATGCTGTTCGCGGTACTCGCTCATATCGACACGGACCAGCGCTTCCTCATCATCAAACAGGAACTCGGCCAGCGTCTTCGCCAGTTCGGTCTTGCCGACGCCGCTGGTCCCCAGAAAGATGAAGGAGCCAATGGGCCGACGCGGGTCTTTCAGGCCGCTGCGCGACCGCCGGATAGCATCTGAAATAGCGGAAACCGCCTCAGCCTGTCCGATCACGCGCTCATGCAGGGCTTCTTCCATACGCAGCAGTTTTTCGCTCTCGGTTTCCAGCATCTGGTTGACCGGGATGCCGGTCCACTGGTGAACGACCGAGGCGATATCTTCACCATCGACCACTTCGTCCAGCGACTTTTCCTGCTGCCACAGGGCGCGCTGCCGTTCGAATTCTTCTTCGATTTGCAGGCGGCGCATCTTGAATTCGGCAGCCGTTTCATAGTCGCGGGCCAGGCTGGCCGCTTCTTCATCCGCCGTTGACCGCGCGATTTCGTCCTTCAGCATCTTCAGTTCTTCCGGCAGAGAATAGAGCGCAACCCGCAGCTTGGCCGCCGCTTCGTCCAGCAGGTCAATCGCCTTATCCGGCAGCTTGCGGTCCGTCACATAACGATCCGCCAGGCGGGCCGCAGCGACAATCGCCTCGTCCGACACATTGACCTTATGGTGCGCTTCATAACGGTCGCGCAGGCCATACAGCATTTCGATGGTTTCATCGACGCTTGGTTCATCGACATACACCGGGGCAAACCGACGGTCGAGCGCGCTGTCCTTCTCGATATACTGGCGATACTCATCGAGCGTGGTGGCGCCAATCGCATTCAGTTCGCCACGTGCCAGCGCCGGTTTCATCATGTTACCGGCGTCGAGCGCGCCCTGGGCTGCGCCCGCCCCGACCACCTGATGCAGCTCGTCAATAAACAGGATAATCTCACCTTCGGAGCGCTGAATCTCCTCGATGGTTGCTTTCAGACGTTCTTCAAACTCACCGCGGAACCGGCTGCCCGCCAGCATGCCGCTCAGGTCCAGGCTGACGACGCGCTTGCCCAGCAGAATTTCGGGCACCTCGGCGGCGTAAATCTTCTGCGCCAGCCCTTCGACAATCGCCGTCTTCCCGACGCCTGCTTCACCGATCAGCACCGGGTTGTTCTTGGTACGGCGGCTCAGAATCTGGATCACGCGCAGAATCTCGGCATCACGCCCGATCACCGGGTCCAGCTTGCCTTCAGCGGCCATACGGGTCAGGTCGCGGCTGTATTTCTCAAGGGTGCGATAGCGGCTTTCGGACTGCGGGTCCGTCACACGCTGACCACCGCGCACATCCTTAATCGCATCATAGACACGGTCGCGTGTGATGTTGTAATCCGCCAGAATTTTGGCAACCGCCGTGTTCCGTTCCTTCAGAATCGCCAGGAAAATATGCTCCGTCGAGATATACTCGTCGCGCAGGTTATTGGCTTCTTCGTTCGCCAGATCGATAATTCGTTTCACACGGGGGGTGATAAACACCTGGCCGGTGCCACCGCCATAGATGGCCGCCTTCGGACTGGCGCGAAGCACCTCGTCCAACCGCGACCGGATCAAACTGACATCGACACTCATACGCTCCAGAATTTGGGGGATAACGCCGTCTGTTTGTTCCAGCAGGGCGAGCAGGATGTGTTCGGTGTCGACTTGATTATGACCGTAACGTTGCAGGATTTCATACGCGCGAGCAGCGGCGTCCTGGGCACGTTCCGTGAATCGTTCAAAACGCATCATAAGTGGTATGTCCCTCGCTCAATGCCAACTAGCCACTTGTGGGGGTGCTGGTTATTGTACCGGGTTGCGGCACAAACACCCAAAGATCTTCAGGGGGAATAAGCCCTTTGTACAGTTTACGCACCGTAGCGTAAAAATCTCGTTGGCGCGATGTAAATATTTAGCAAGATTATGCCCGCGGGATTCGCGCCCGCCGCAGCATCTCCTCGCCAAGTTCCAACAGGTCAGCCGTCATATTGAAGATCGTGACCTTCTCGCCGGTAAACAGGCGCGCCCGCCCACGCAGCGCTTCCCGCAGCAGTTCAAGCATGGTCCAGGGGTTTTCCGGTTTGACATTTGCCAGCTCGTTGACCAGGATTGCCCCCATAATCAACGGCAGATACGCATAGCTCAGATCCGGCTCGCCCTGCCCGGCCATCCAGCTCAGCACCCGGTTGGCATACTGCACCCGTTCGGTCGTGTCGCCCAGGTCTTCGTTGACGCGCGGTTCGATCACCCCAAAACCCAGCATAATCGCATCAAACAACGCTGCCTCAAACAGATACTGGGTCGCTAACTGGCCTTTGTTCAGGTCTTCCAGGTTTTCATCGTAGGCCAGTACCTGGCACAATGTCTTGAACCACTGGCTGTCCTCTACCGAGAAACCCTGCTCCAGTTCCAGCCCTTCATCCAGCGTGTATGTCACCATTTTGGCGATTGCCATCGCCTCGCCGGGGTGCAGCGGCAAACCCCGCGCCGCGAATCGTTCTTCAATCGTCTCGCGCAATGGCAGATAAATATTGGTGCGTGTCAGGCCGGTCGACACCCGGCGCGCATCTTCCACCCGTGCCAGGGCCTTTTGCCGTGTCCCGGCCAGTTCCTCGTGAGTCCACAGCGATTCGTAGCGGGGCTTCAGGTCACCGCCTATATCCGGCATCACACGCGGTGCGATATCAAAATAGGTCGTCAGCACATCCGTCGAATGGTGCCATGTTTCCGCAGAAAAGGGCACATCCCGCAGCACTTGCAGCTTAAACGAGGAAATGCTGAGGATGCTAGGAGGTGGTCCACCGGAAAAGGGGCGAACCCGGCGCCCAGGCTTGGGGGTGCGATAGCGCACGGCCACCCGCACCGGAAAATGATTGCCAGCCTGTGTGGGCGGACGCGGCACCACCGGAATGCGCAGCACGCCCACTTCGCCCGCGCGCAGCCCCAGCGTGATCGTCTTCTTGGGCAGATCCATAACCACCGGGCGACCCTTCTTGTCTTCAGTCGGGGTCTGAATGCCCACTTTAACCTGCATCGGCTGATCCACCATATTTTGCAGAATCAGCACCAGTTCGACCGGCTGGTTGATGTAGGTCCGCTGCGGGAAGATGCCCAGCGCGACCTGCAACTGGTCGATGCTGATCCGCGTGCCGCCCGTGATCGCGCCAAGAACATCCGGGTAGAGTGCATCAAAGTTTATGTTGTTCATATCTGGAATCCAAACAATCGCAGCGAACGATTTACCAGTTCCTTGGTCATCAGGAAAACCAGGTCGTTGTCATCTGACCATTCTGCATCACGCATCGCCAGCACCTCGCTCATGCCTCGCAGCGTATCTTCCAGTACTTCGCCGGGCGCAATCACCCGGTCAAACACGATCACGCCACCCATCACCAGCGGCAAATAGGCGTGGGCAAAATCCATCCGGTTTTCTGCCTTCAGCAGTTGAATGAACTTGTCCGCGTAATCCCGCGTTTCTTCATCCGTGCCCATGTCCTCGCCCGTGATGTTCTGAATCATCCGGAACGCAAACGGGATTGTATCGCGCAGCAGCGAGTCGTAAAGCCGGGTTGCTATGTAACCGGGCACATTTTGCAGAATCTGTTCATCGTAGGCGACACCGCGCACCAGCCCTTCGAACCAGCGGGGCAGACGGACCGGCGCGCCATCCATAGATTTGAACCAGCCGGTGACATTAAAATGCTGGCTGCCCAGATAATCAAAACTGTCCTCGCCAGGGTCCGCCATGTGCACAACCAGCGCCAGCAGCTTGGCAATAAACATAGCTTCCAGCGGTTTGAGCGGATAACCCGCCGCCTTAAACCGCGCCTCGGTCGCCTGGCACAGTGGTTCGAAGACCACATCTCTTTTTAACTGAGGGAAGACCTGTTCCTTCAGTGCCGGGCCATAATGTGCCAGCAGCTGCGGCAGCGTGCCATCTTCGGCCAGATTCCACAGGCTGACCCATCCCCCTTTAGGCGGCGCATCGCGCTCGACACCCGGCACAACCCTAAAGGCGGCTTCCAGTTCATCGTGCAGACGCAGCCGTTTGTTGATCGAATACTCCAGCGAGTGCAGACGGTCGAGCATCTGTTGGCGCTTTTCGCTCAGGCGGTCCGGCTGGACGGGTGTGCCGCCGCTGTCTGGCCGGGCGGGTCGCGGCTGGACAAGCGGTTTGACAGTGACCGAGACACCGAATTTGTAGTGGTCTGCGGGTGGGGTGTCCGGATGAGAAAGTGCCGGCAGCAGCATCGACCCCACCTCGCCCGGTCGCAGTTGAATCTGAACCGGTTCTTTGGTCCCGGCGAAATAGCCACCCTGCCGCCGAAAATCGCGCCCCGGCAGGTTGAGCGACCCACTGAAATCAACCGGCACAGCCAGCATATTCTGAGCCAGCAGCACGGCATGAAACGCACCACCCGCGCGGACAACGGGCGGCCTGACAGCCAGGGCGATCTGCACGCCGTTGATGGTCAGCCGCGTGCCCCCGGTGATGTAACCCAACACGTCAGGGAATTCATGCTCGCTCATATGCTCAGTATACACCAGCATTACATCAGGAACTGCTGACTGTAATTTTCAATCAGATGATCCGCTAATTCAAAAACCGGCGCATTGTCTGCTTCCTGTTCCTGCCGGCGGTCGTACAGGGCCGCTTCCAGGTCGCGCAGCGCCGCGTCGATATGCTCCCGCTGCTTGACAACGCGGTTGGCAACCAGCAAGCCACCCAACAGCAGCGGCAGATAGGCATCTTCGAAGCCAATCTGGTCATGGGCCTGCATCCGGTCAATCAACTGCTCCGTATACTGCGCTTGCTCATCGGGCGAACCCATGTCGCTGCGTGTTTCGCGCTCGATCAGGTTTACCGCGAAAGGCACGCAATCGCGCAGCAGGTCGAAGTATAACAGTTCACTAATCACACGCACCGGGTAGCGAACCGCCTCGGGCCGGTTGGCGATGACATTCAGCATGGCCTGGCACCAGTTGGGCAGATCGGGCGACGCATCGGCGTCAGCATCATCACCCGTGTAATGATCAATCGCGCGCTGCACATCCAGCACCCGGTCAGCGCGATCATCCGTCGCGTGCCCCGCCAGTTGCAGCACATGGGCCATAAGCTTGGCGATAAACAAGGCCTCGACCGGTTGCAGGGGATAGCCCGCCGCCTCAAAGCGCTTCAGCGTCGCCGTCTGCAACGCTTCGAGCGTGTTCTCCGGCTTCAGCGCCGGCAGCACCGACTCCGCCAGCAGCGGCGCATGTGCCGCAAATAGCGACGTCGAATCGGTGTAATCCGCCATCGTCCACAGGCTCACCCATCCGGGCCGCGTATCCGCCAGCCGCCCCAGCTTGCCCGGCAGCACGCCGAATGTCACCTCCAGCGTATCGCCCAGGCCAAACTGCCGGTCGACCGAGAAGTGCAGCGCGCGCAGTTCATCCAGTTCTGCCTGCGCCATCTCGTTCAGACCAGTCACCGCGCCACCCCCTTCCGCCAGACGTACGCGCTGGGGCTTGCTCAGGGGTTTGACCTGTACGCCCATGCTGATCTTGTAGGCATCATGGACGGCGGTCGTGGTTGCACACGTCACAGGCAGCGTCACATAGCCGACCTCTGCTGGCCGCAGCCCCACCAACAGCCGGGTATGACCGGACCCAAACTGGCCTTTTTGCTTCTTGGCATCGCGCTCTGGCAGGTGTAGAGTCGCAGTGACATCAACGTCGACATTGGCCGCATTCTGGACAACAAGCACGGCTTCGAAAGGACGCCCGGCGCGGACCACTCGCGGGCGCACCGCCAGCGCAACCTGAACGACGTTTACATTGCAGCGCGGCCCACCGGTTAACATACCCAGCACATCGGGATAATTCGGGGGAACCATGATGCGCCTTTCCATTGATAAACTATGACATTTATTTCATTATAGAGCAGGTTGGAAAAGTCGCCGCTTAATCCATCGAAATTTTCCCGGCTTTGGAGCAAACATGACCCGCCACACACCGATCATCCCGGTTGATCCCCACCACCCCGACGCCGACGCGATCCGGCAGGCTGCGGCAGTGCTGCGCGACGGGGGGCTGGTGGCATTTCCAACGGAAACTGTCTATGGGCTGGGGGCCAATGCTCTCGACGCCGAGGCCATCGCCGGGATTTACCGGGCCAAAGGCCGCCCCGCCAATAACCCGCTGATCGCCCACATCAGCACCGTTGCAGAACTGGCGCGCGTGGCGGTCGATATTCCGGAACGCGCCCATCAGTTGGCCGCTGCCTTCTGGCCCGGTGCACTCACACTCGTCCTCAAGCGTCATCCACAAGTGCCCGGTTCGGTGTCCCTGGGGCGTGACACCATCGCCGTGCGGCTGCCCTCGCACCCGGTTGCCCATGCGCTGATCGAGGCGGCTGGCGTGCCGGTGGTCGCCCCCAGTGCCAACCGGTTCACCCGCCCCAGCGCCACCACTGCCCAGCATGTCCTGGCGGATCTGGATGGCCGCGTCGATCTCATTCTGGATGGCGGGCCAACCCCCATCGGCGTGGAATCCACCGTCGTGGATCTGACCGTTGATCCGCCTATCGTCCTGCGGCCCGGCGGCGTAACCTTCGAGGCGCTGCGCGAACATATGCCCGACGTCCAGCGGTACAGCGCCGCCGTCGCGATGGATGACGACAGCGCCCGCCCGGCCTCACCGGGGATGCTCTCCAAACATTATTCACCCAATGCCAGCATGCTGCTGTTTCGCGGCCCCTTCGAAGCGGTGACAGACGCAATGCGCCAGACCATTGGTGACTGTATGCAAGCCGGGCAGAAGGTGGGGCTGCTGCTGCCGGATGCTGAACAGCCTTTATTCGCGAACCTCGACGTTGAGGTCGTCAGGCTGGGGGCGGATGCTGCCCAAATGGCCCGGCACCTGTTCGCGGCCCTGCGCCAGCTCGATGAACAGGGCGTCGATTGCATTCTGGCGCGCATACCGCCCGCCGAAGGTCTGGGCGTTACGGTGGGGGACCGTCTGCTGCGTGCCGCCGAAGGACAGGTCATAGATGTCACCGACGCCGACATATAAAGGTGATCATTTACCTCACCCCCCGCCCCCTCTCCATGCCGCTGCGCTATGGCGAGAGGGAGAAAATCAGATCAGCATCCTTCTGAAAAGCCCCCTCATCAAGTTAGGGACAAGATTTAGCGGTGAGGTTGAACCAAGTGTTAAATAGGATATGATGGTCCACGAGCGCCAGAAGCAAACGGAAAAAGCCCGCGCTCTTGACCTTGCCAATGACAGGAGAATACAGACATGGCCCACCCGATGGTTGAGCAACTGCGTTTTACCCGCCGCGAATGGCTGCGCGCGCTGGATGGCGTTACCGCAGAAGAAGCGGTACGCAGTTTCGCGCCGATCAACTGCCTGAGCTGGATGGTCGGGCATCTTGCCAGCCAGGAGCAGCGTTACTGGCTGATCACCCCACAGGGCAAGACGGTCGCCGAGGTCGTGAACACCTGTGCCTCCGGTCAACCGGCCAGCACGCCATCGCTGGATGAGATGTGGGCTGGCTGGCATGCCGTTACCCAGGCCAGCGACGCCTATCTGGATACCTTCACCGACGACACGCTCAACACCCATTTCATGGTTGACGGCCAGCCGCACCGCGAAAATGTTGGCACCATGCTGTATCGCGTCATCTATCATTACTGGTTTCATCTGGGCGAGGCACAGGCTGTGCGTCAACTGCTCGGCCATACCGAACTGCCCAGTTTCGTTGGCAAGATACCGCCCTACGGGCAAGGACAGGCAACCACACATGGCTGACATCAAACAATCGGTTCAAAGTCAATTTGGCAGGGTGGCGGAAAATTATCGCCTGAGCGCCGTTCATGCGGCGGGGGAAGACTTGCAGCGCCTTGTGCAGATCGCTGCCGCAGAGTCCGTCTATCAGGCGCTGGATGTCGGCTGCGGCGCGGGCCACACAGCCGCGGCGATTGCCCCCCATGCTGGCGAAGTGATCGCCTACGACCTGACCCCCACCATGCTGGAGCAGGTCGAAACGCTGGCGGCAGAACGCAGCCTGACCAACCTGACCACGCGCCAGGGCGACGTCGAAAGCCTGCCATTTGCGGACGCGACGTTTGACCTGGTCGTTTCGCGGTACAGCGCGCATCACTGGCCGCATCCGGCGCAGGCCCTGGCCGAAATTGCCCGTGTCCTCAAACCCGGTGGACGGTTTATCCTCAGCGATATCGTGGCCCACGACGACCCGGCGCAGGACACCTTTCTGCAAGCCATCGAACTGCTGCGCGACCCATCGCACGTTCGCGATCATAACAAAGCGCAGTGGCAGGCGTTGTATGCCGGGGCCGGGTTCACGGCGGAAGTGGCCTTCGAGTGGATGCTGCCGCTGGCGTTCGATGCCTGGGTGACCCGCATCGCCACGCCGCCGCTGTACGTCGAGGCTTTACGGGCGCTGTTCGATGGCGCACCGGGCGAAATCCGCGCCGCGTTTGACATTCAGCCAGACTACACGTTCAGTATCCCCGGCGCTTTGTTCGTTGGCCGCCAATAACCAGCAGGATGCCCCAAAATAAAAAGGGCGACATGGTGGTGTCGCCCTCGGTCTGTAACGGAAGCTCGAATCAGTTGTTGTTGCGCGGGTCGGGGAAGGCGTTGCCGAACGACCCCGGAATGCGCGTCGGTTCTGGCGGCGGCGGCACATCGTAATCAATCGGCAGTGACGAGATCACCGCGCTGGTTTCAAGCGCAATCAACGCCGCCCAGCCGACCACATCCCCGGTTTGCACTTTGACCCAGGGACTATAGGGGCTGCGGGCCAGCAGCGTCACCTCGCTGTCCAGCGGCAGAGTCACAATCGTGCCAAACTGCACATCCGGCGCTTCGCGGACATTCAGGCCCGCCGGGGCGACCACCCGTGCGTTCGTGCCCAGTGTGCCATAACGCTGCGGCGGCAGTGGGGTCGCTTCGTAGCTTGTCTGAATAACGCCGGTATTCTGGCGCAGCAGTTCCGCGAACATCCAGCCGGTCAGGCCGTTACGCAACTGGACATGCAGCCAGTCGCCGGCGGGGTTGCGGCCCAGCACGCTCATCACCTCACCTGCCGGAACCTGCCAGATCAGGCCGCTTTGCGCGTTCGGTTCGGTGCGCATATTGACCTGTCCCTGCGTCATGACATAACCGGGCTGCGGCAGTTGCAGCGGACGGTCCAGCAACCCGACAGGGAGATTGGTCAGGCCGGCTACATCCAGCGGTGTGGCGATCGAGGGCGGCCCCGCCGGGACACTGAAATCCCCCGGTGCATACGGGACACTGATCTGCTCGCCCGTCAGCAGCGCCTGTTCCTGCCCACGTGCCAGCACACTCGAAACACCACCCAGATTGACGAAGACCGTTTGCGCCTCACGCGTTTGCACCAGCACGGTGCCGTTGAGGACCAGCGACGTGCCGTTGATGACAAGGTTACTCGTGCGGAGCAGGCTGGTTTCCGGGTCAATCGGCGTCTGAACGACAAAAGCATTGCCCGGCGCCGTACCACAGGCGAGCGCATCGGGGCCAGTTTCAACCACCATCGACTGCCACGCCGGGAAATCGGGCGGGGTCACGTTGCGCAGGTTGACTTCGCCGACCATCAGACCGGTAAATGTGGGGTCACCCACCCGCAGCCAGGCCAGCCCACCGGTATCGAGTGTAAGCGGCTGCGTCGTAATCGACTCGATCACGCCCACCTCGACCAGCGCCCCCGCAGACGCCAGCGAGTTGCTGACCGGGCCTGCCGGTTCCGCCTGGGGCGCACTGCCCCCATTGCAAAGATAACCCACCGGCTTGCCAATACACACATGGCTGGCTTCGGTCCACAGCGTTTCGAGGGCCGGGCTGCACACCGCGTCGCTCACCTCGACACCTTCGCTCTGCGCTGTCGCAAAAGCAATCGACCCCAGCAAAAACAATCCACTCAACCCAAGCAGTGCAAATATTCGATACCGCACGATGCATTCCTGTATACTTACGCCAGATTGCGAATTCGGCACATTGTACCAAACAATCTTGCGCTATGATAACTATAGTCTCATAGCGTCGACCATTCGTCAGGAAAGGAACCTTTGTGAATATCCCCGGCGACCCGCCCATGCGCTTGCTCATGACCTTCCAGGAACAGTTTCCGGCACTCACACCGGACTGGATCATGCAGGCACCGGGTCGGGACATGTGGGTTGCTGCCGCCTTTATCGACCAGCCTTCGTTTACTATCGGCGTGGCCGACCTCGACGCACGCACCACGTTCAGCTATCGCAGCGCCAAAACCTATACCACCGTTCTCAACCGACCGCTGCCCGCGTGGGCACGCTACCCTGCCGGTGTGCTGCTGGCCCTGCGCGACCAGGGCATGGAATCAACCGGGTTGCAGGCCGTTCTGGCCGGGGGAGAGCCGCGCGGCCCGCGCTACCTGCATGCGCTCGGCATCACGCTGGCGTCGCTGTGGTATCACATACACAACCGGGCCTGCACACCGGACAGTCTGATCGACCTGGTGGAACAGGTGCGCCGGGATTATGTCGAGATGGAATAATCACGAATCAGCATCCCCATCGCCCGTTGAGCAGCACCGACCAACTGGCGCAGAATCGTGCTAACGTAAACTGGAAGCATCGCGTTCCGGGTGTATAATGAGCAGTAAGACCTCAGGGGACATGCGTCCCTTGTTCTCTTCAAATGCCCGAACAACAAGACATAAATCTACCAAACTATGCTGAGTACCAAACGGACACCGCTTTTTCGCCTGCTGCAAAAATTACAGCCCTCCGAAAGTTCACTGCTGCTGATTGTCGCCATCTCGGTTGGGCTGGCAACCGGGCTGAGTATCTGGCTGTTTCGGGTCGGCATCGAGTTTTTCCACGAAATTTTTGTCGTCGAAATGGAACACCTGCTGGGCGGGTTCTTTGGCAAAGCGACCATCGTCGTCGGTCTGGCCCTGGCCGGCTTTATCGTTGGCTGGTTGATGAACCGGTTCGTCGGCACAGAGCGCCATCATGGGGTGGCAGGCATTATGGAAGCCTGTGCGCTGGCGGGGGGGCATCTGCGCTATCGCAAGCTGCCTGCCAAAGCACTGGGCGCGGCCATCTCGCTAGGCGCAGGAGCATCAGTCGGCCCGGAAGACCCCAGCGTGCAGATCGGCGCGAACATTGGCTCCATGCTGGGTCAGCGCCTGAACCTGACGGAGGAGCGCATCCGTCTGCTTGTGGCGGCAGGTGCCGCCAGCGCGATTGCCGCCGCTTTTAACGCCCCGATTGCAGGGGTGTTTTTTGCTCTGGAAGTCGTCATTATCGAGTTTACGACCAGCGCCTTCGGGGTCGTCGTGCTGGCAGCCGTCGTTTCATCAGTCCTCAGCCAGGCCATCGAGCAAACACTCGGCCTGCACGAACCGGCGCTGGACCTCTTAAATTACACACTGGGCACCCCTGCCGAAATTCCGCTGTACGCGCTGATGGGCCTGCTGCTGGCCCCCATCGCCGCCATTTTTATCCGCAGCGTCTACTGGCAGCATGATACGTGGCACAAGTTCAGCCACTGGCCGCGCCCCATCCGCACGGCCTTTGCCGGGGCAGTCGTCGGTGTGGTCGGCATTTTTCTGCCCCAGATTCTGGGCACGGGCCGCGAAGCCATGAATGAAGTGCTCAGCCGGCCAGAGGAATTCACCGTCTGGCTGCTGCTGGCGCTGGGCATCGTCAAGATGGTTATGACCGGGTTCAGTCTGGCCGGGGGGTTCGTCGGTGGCGTCTTTGCGCCGACCCTGTTTATCGGACTGATGTTCGGCAGTGTGTTTGGCCGCGTCATCAACTATATCCAGGCCGGAACATTAATCAGCGACCCGCAAGCCTATGCCATTGTCGGCATGGCGGCTATGATGGCAGGCGTGGTGCGCTCGCCCATTACGGCCATCATGCTGGTATTTGAGCTAACCAATGATTACCGGCTTATCCTGCCGATTATGCTGGCGGCGGTGGTGTGCATCTACCTGACCAACTGGTTCGCGCCGCTGGGCATTTATGCGTTAGGGCTGGCGCGGCAGGGCATTCACCTGACCGAAGGCCGCGACATCGACCTCATGCAGGGGGTGAAGGTAAGCGAGGTCATGGATGAAGCCTACACGATCCCGGAAAAGGCGACCCTCATCGAACTGCGCGACGCCCTGCGCCATTTCCACGTTCGTTCCATCTGTGTGGTAAATGATGACGGCGATCTGGTCGGGGTGGTTACGCTGTCCGATTTGCAGCGGGTTTATGAGGAACGCCCCGAAGAATCGGCCCAGCTAACGGTGGGCGATATTGCCGTGAGCAAAGTCGTTATTGTTCACCCGGACGACGTGCTGTGGCGTGCGATCCGCCTGATGGGGCTGCACAATATTGGACGTCTGCCAGTGGTCAATGAACGCAACAACCGGCTGGTGGGGATGCTCAGCCGCCACGATATTGTCGAGGCCTATAACAAGGCAATCGCCCGCAAGCTTCAGGACCAGCACAATGCGGAACAGGTCCGGCTCAACCATCTGACGGGTGCCCATGTCCTCGAAGTGCACGTGCCAGAAAATTCACCCCTCGTCGGCAAGCTGATTCAGGAAGTACACTGGCCTGCCGAAAGTGTCATCGCCTCGATTCAGCGCCACAACAAGCTGATGGTCCCGCATGGCAACACCGATATTCGCACCGGTGATTGGGTGACGATCGTGGCCGCCCCTGAGTGTGAAGACGAACTCGAAAGCCTGTTTGGGCAGCGCCCGGTTGCGACCTGAAATACCGCTACAACCTCAACGTTTTAATCTTCTACTGCCGGATTCGCCGCGATGATCGCCTGCGCGACGTCCCATATCCGGGGCAGCAGGTCGCGCGTCATGGCCCTGCGTGCCTGAAGGTCCGCCGAGGAGTGAATACCCAGATCACGGAGCAGGCGCTGATAGCCAGCCTGAAATGATTCCTGCATGGCTGCGGGCGCGTCTTGATCGAGCACGGACTGGCAGCGCGAGTAGGTGACGGCAATCCAGAACATCGCTTCCCGGTGATACCCCGCCTCGATCAGATCGCGGGTGCCGTCAATGGCAATCGGGCGGGCTGCCGCGCTCAGGTCGGCGGCGAAAACAAATGGTGACTTGATCGCTGCACTCGCTGCGTCAAAGACCGCCGCCAGCGCCACCAGATGTTGCTCCACCTGCGCGCGAGTCATCTGCCCACTGCCCAACAGCCCCAGCAAATGCTCATGCAATTCTGCGTAACCATTATCGCGCAACAGGTCATGCACGGCGACATAGCGCCGCCGCACGGTGGGGTTATTCAGACCCGCGACCAGCAGGATATGGGTGGTCTTGCCGGTGCCGAACAACCAGGCCAGCACCTGATCGGAGAAAATCCGCGATTCATCCGGCGGCAGCAGGTCGTGCTGAAGCTTGGTTCGCACGTCCTCGCACCGCCGCCGCACCCATTCGCGTTTGGCAAACTGCTGCCCCACAACGGCTTGCAGGCGGGTCAGATGCCGGGATGGGTCCGCAATGATGCCCGGTGTCCTGAAGCTGCCTGCCAGTTGATAATTCGCCAGCAGTTGTTCGGGGGATTGCAGGCGGTCGTTCGACAGATAGGAAACTTCGAGCAGCACACGCTGATAGATGAACTTGCCCGGTTTGACCTGGGGCGGGTTGGCCGAGATGACGATCACGTCCACGTCGGAGGTCGGGGGCAGGATAGCCTCATCCGGAAGCCCGTTGACAGAGCCATGAAAAAACGCCCCCGCAAACCCCGGTTCGTGGCAAGCTGCCGCGTTCACCCACGCCCGCGCCGCCGCTTTGGCGTGTCCAACGGTCACACGCATACCCCACCCCCTGTCCGCTTGTGTAGGGACGATTCGCCAATCGCCCCTACGCAACAACCGTTATACGCTCTCAACAAGCTCCGCGACAAATTCGATTTCCAGCAGCACCTCGTCCGACACATTGGCGACACCCGGCGCATTCGGGATTGTCAGTTCGAAAGCTTCCCGCGTCACAGTCGCCGTTGCCGACCCTTCCAACCGTTCTTCGGAAACCAGCGTGGCGGTCACATCGAACGTCACCGAATTGGTGATGTCACGCACAGTCAGGTCGCCGGTCAGCTCAAACTCGACGGTATCGCCCACGGCAATCGGCCCATCCGGCAGGCCGCTGGCGCTGGTCGGCACGAAGCTGGAGAATTCAAACTCATCCAGCCGCGACTGAAGAATCTGGTTCCGCAGCGCGCGATTACGATTTTCGTTATCGGTTTCCAGCGTGCGGGCATTAATGCGAATCTCGCCAACCGTCGACCCCGCCGGGTTGCCGAAGTCGACAATAATATCACCGGCGATCTGATCGGTGATGCCGATCACGGTTGTGGGCGAACCAAACAGCGTCTCATCCAGAATAAACCGCACTTCGGATAGTTCCGGTGTGATGCGGAACAGCCCGCGCCCGGCGACAGCCGCATCGGCCACTTCAGCGACTTCGGTCGGTTCCGGCGTTGCCGAAGGCTCTGGCGTTGCTGTCGGTGGTTCGGATGTCGGTTCGTCAGTTTCGGCTTCAGCGGCGGCCATCGCCGTACTCATCTCCCCGACCTGACCTTCCAACGCGCTGATCGTATCGGCCATCGCGCTGATGGTCGCCACACGGGCGCTGTCATCCGCTGCTTCGGCACCCAGCGCATCATCAATATCCGCCCGCAGCTGCGAAACTTCTGTGGCGGCCTGGTCCACTTCTTCAGTCACATCCAGCGACAGGGTAGGCGCGCTGATCGGCTCGCTGGGGGTCGCGTCACCGCCCAGTGCCATCCACATAACCCCGGCACCGAGCGCACCGCCAATCAGCAATGCAACAACTGCCAGAATGATCGTTCCTCGATTCATTGATTACCTCCGTGATAGACGACATTCATTTTGCCGTACAAGCCATTACAAAAGAGGCGAACGCACGGTTCGCCCCGGTTGAAACCCAAGTATAGGCCAGTTTACATGCCGACGCGCAGCACCTGCCCATTGCCACCGCCGGATGAATTGATGCTGACATACAGATTGCCGTCGGCATCCTGCGCCAGCGCGTACGGCGCGGGTAGTTCACCCATGACAGTTTCCGCGCTGCCATCGACAATGCGCACGACCTGCCCCGGCCCGAAGCCGGTGTCACCCAGCACACCAAACTCGACCGCGTAAACGGTGCCATCATCGGTCACCAGCACATCGGTCACCGCGGTCAGGCCGTCAATCGTCTCGGCCAGTTCGCCGCCGGACCAGCGTTCAATGTAGGCGCCGCCTTCGGGGAAGGGGAAACCCGTCAGAAAGCCGATATACAGATCACCTTCTGGCCCGATATCCACCGAAGTCGGCACCGGTGAAATATCGCCAATCGGCCAGGTGTTTGTAATCTGCACGCCATCCGCCTCGGTCCAGGTAAACAGGCAGTTGCAGCTTGCATCGACAACATACACGGTGCCATCGTCGGCCACCGCCAGATCGGTCGGGTTCGAGGCGACGATATCTTCATCCGGGTTTTCGGCGGCTTCCAGCGAGTAAAGATCAATAAACTGCTGAATGCGCATACCCGGGCGGCTCAGTTCCACCAGCCCCATGCTGAAGGGGAAAACAGTCGGCGTTTCGCCCAGCACCAGCCAGATCGATTCATCCGTCACCAGAATATCGGACGCCCCGCGCGACTGGCCCATCCCCTGGCTGGCAAGACCCAGAATAATTACTTCGCTGTCCCCGGCAGGCGACACCCGTGTCACCCGGCCACTGGCACCCACCGGAATCGGCGCGCGGCCTGTTGCGACTTCATCTTCACCGCCATTGCCCGCCTCGACCACATAGAGATTGCCCTCGCTGTCAAAAGCCATCCCACGTGGGTTGACCAGACCCTCCACAACGACATTTTCCTGAGCAACACCGGGTATCGCAGTCACCCCCACCAGCAGGACAGCAACAGCGAAAACGATCCATTTACGCAACATATGTTCCTCCTCATGAATAAGCAAAAGGCCTCGCGACCTGTTAAATTTTACGTAACGCTGATGAGAACCAGATGTTAGAAGTTAATGAGAACGAACTTGGGCATTTTATCCAAACTTCTTTGGTGTTTCTTGACCTCTTTCGGCATGATAGCTATAATACGAGATGAATGGAACCGGTTCCAGAAACAGGTTTATTTCAGCAGCTTGAAAGAGTTTTATGCGCCTACCGACCATACGAGACGTCGCTCGCGAAGCTGGTGTCGGGGTCGGCACCGTTTCAAGGGTGCTCAATAACAGCCCACAGGTCAAGCCGGAAACCCGTGAACGCGTGCTGGATACTATCCAGCAGCTTGGGTTTCGCCCAAACCAGTTGGCGCGGCAGTTGTCGAGAGGCACACGTGTACGCAGCCTGGGGGTTATCTCTCCATTCATATCCGATCATTCATTCATGGCCCGGCTCAAGGGGGTTCAACGGGCGCTGGCAGCAAGCGATCAGGACTACGATCTGGTGTTCTACCATGTCACCACGCCTGAACGTTTTGAGCAGCGTTTGCTAACCATTCTTGAACAGGGTAGTGTTGAAGGGTTGTTGCTGGTCGTGCTGGAACCCACGCCCCAGCAACGAGAATTGCTCGACGAAACTGCTACGGTTTATGTGGGCATTAATGACCACCCCATCGATGATTGGCCCTCTGTTGGTTCGGACAACCTGATCGGCGGCGAGGCAGCAACACGCTACCTGCTGGAGCTTGGACACCGGCGCATTGCCTATGTTGGCGATGTATTTCCTAAATCGCATGGCTTTTCGGCCAGCGAGATTCGCTATCGGGGTTATGCCAAAGCACTTTTTGAACACAATGTCCCGCTGAACCCGGATTATGTTCAGATGGGCGATCATGGCAAGGATGCAGCGTACACGCTCACCCGTAACCTGCTGGAGATGGACGCGCCACCAACCGCCATTTTCAGTATGAGCGACATTCAGGCGCTTGGCTGCCTGGCGGCAATCCGCGATGCAGGCCTGAATGTGCCGGGGGATATTTCGCTGATTGGGTTTGACGATATCGAGATCAGCCAGATGATCGGACTGACGACGATTCGTCAGCATCTTGAGGAAGCGGGCCATCTGGCCATGAATTATCTGCTCAGACTGCTGAGTGATCCATCCATGAATGTGGCTGAAAAGCTGGAAGCCGTGCCGCAGCTTCCACCGTTCGAAGTTGTGGAACGACAGACAACGCGCCCATTGGCGGCCTGAAATTTGTTTTTGAAGTGACGAATAGTTCGTCACCGAGATATTAGTTAAGGAGTGAGTATATGTCACGGAGAACAATTAGTTTGTTGGTCGTGCTGACTTTCGCCTTTGGCCTGTTGGCCGGTGGAATCGTCAGCGCCCAGGACGAGCTGGTTTTCCCCATTGGGGAAGGTGACTTCCAGTGGGGCGACCTCGATGCCTTTAACGAGATGGACCTCAGCGGGCAGGAAGTCGTCGTGTCCAGCCCTTGGGGTAACGAAGGTGACCGCGCACTGGTCGAAAGTGTCTTTGCCTATTTCGAGCAGGCTACCGGCGCTGATGTGGTTCATATCGGTTCGGACAGCTTCGAACAGCAGATCGTAATCGACCTGCAGGGCGGCAGCCCGCCAAATATCGCCGTCTTCCCGCAGCCAGGTCTGGCCGCCAATCAGGCAGCGCAGGGTTTCCTGGTTCCGCTGGGTGACGAGTTCGAGCAGAAAGTCATGGACAACTACGCTGCGGCGCAGTCCTGGGTCGACCTGGGTACCTATGAAGGTCCTGACGGCGAAGACAATTTCTACGCCCTCGGCTTCAAGATCGACCTGAAGAGCCTGGTGTGGTACGTGCCGGACAACTTTGCCGATGCCGGTTACGAAGTTCCCGAAACCATGGAAGACCTGATCGCCCTCAGCGACCAGATCGTCGCCGACGGTGAAACCCCGTGGTGCATCGCTGTGGGTAGCGACGCCGCCACCGGCTGGCCCGCCACCGACTGGGTCGAAGACATCATGCTGCGCACCCAGCCGCCGGAGGTCTATGACCAGTGGGTCACCAACGAAATTCCGTTCAATGACGAGCGCGTCGTGAACGCTATCGACGTATTCGGCCAGTTCGCCAAGAATCCGGACTACGTGTTCGGCGGCACCGAAACTGTGGCAACCCAGTACTTCGGCGACAGCGTGCTTGGTCTGTTTGAAGTACCCCCGAACTGCTACCTGCACCGTCAGGCCAACTTTATCCCCAGCTTCTTCCCGGAAGATGTTGAAATGGGTGTGGACGTGGACTTCTTCTACTTCCCGCCGTTTGCCAGCGAAGATCTGGGTAACCCGGTCCTGACCGCCGGTACGTTCTGGTCAATCACCGAAGACAGCGAAGCAACCCGCGCGCTGTTCGACTTCCTGATGACACCGCTGGCGAATGAGCTGTGGATGGCCCAGCGCAGTTTCCTGAGCGTCCACACCGGCGCCAACACAGACCTGTACGGTTCTGACGCGGCCCGTGCCCAGGGTGAAATTCTGCTGAACTCTGACGTCGTTCGTTTCGACGGCAGTGACCTGATGCCGGGTTCCGTCGGTGCTGGTACATTCTGGACCGGTATGGTGGACTTCATCAATGGGGCCAGTGCCCAGGAAGTCGCCGACACCATTCAGGCAAGTTGGGACGCAATAAAATAGCGCACTGATCGTTGTTGCTACGCAGTCCTGACATTATGTAACGCAAGTTGAGGTGACCAGGGTGTCACCTCAATTTGCACATGGCCACACCCTGCCTGCCAACAACCTCATGCTTATTTCTGGTGGGAGATATTTTAATGGAACAAATTCAACAGCTTGTGAATGCCGGGCTATTTATCGTGGTCGGCGTTGGGGCCCTGGTGCTTTACTATTTTGGGTCCAATTTTTTGCTGGATCGTTTGCTGGCAGACCAGGTCGCCCCGGATGGCACCGTCACGCAGGGTCGTACTGTCCAACGTGAGGCTATTCGCCCGTGGTTATTTGTTGGTCCCGCCCTGCTGCTCCTCGGCGTTTTCCTCGTGTTTCCGGTGGTGCAGACCATCGGGCTCAGTTTCTTTAATGCACGGGGCAATGAATTTATCGGTCTGAGCAACTACATCTGGGCGTTTCAGGACCCCAAGTTTCTTGAATCCGTCCGGAACAATATTCTCTGGCTGATCTTCGTGCCGCTGCTGAGTACCATATTGGGCCTGCTGATCGCGGTGCTGGCGGACCGGGTTCGCTGGGGGACAATCGCCAAATCGCTGATCTTCATGCCGATGGCGATTTCATTTGTCGGCGCCAGCGTTATCTGGCGTTTTGTCTATGATTATCGCGGCGTTGGCGAAACACAGATTGGTTTGCTAAACGCCGTAGTCCAAGCACTGGGGGGCGAAGCGCAGGCCTGGATCATCCTGCAACCCTGGAACAACTTCTTTCTGATGATCATCCTCGTCTGGATTCAGACTGGCTTTGCGATGGTGCTGATGTCGGCAGCCCTGCGCGGCGTGCCAGAGGAAACACTCGAAGCTGCCCGCATCGACGGCGCCAACGAAATCCAGATCTTTATCCAAATTATGGTGCCGCAGGTCATGACCACCATTGTTGTCGTGTGGACAACCATTACGATCGTCGTGCTGAAGGTGTTCGACATTGTCCTCGCGATGACCAACGGGCAATATTCGACGCAGGTGCTGGCAAACTATATGTACGACTGGATGTTCCGTGGCGGTGGTGACTTCGGGCGCGGCAGTATGATCGCTGTTGTGATTATGGTCGCCGTCATCCCCATCATGATCTGGAATATCCGGCGGTTTCAGCAGGAAGAGGAAATGCGATGAGTACACAAGCGACGACCGTTACTTCAACAGGGTCCAGCACACGCGCCGCCCTCAGCACACGTGTCCCGGTCTTTAATATGTCCGTTGGCGCACTCATCTCGCGAGCAATCCTGCTTTTCATCGTCATTATCTGGACAGTGCCCACCTTTGGTCTGCTCATCAGTTCCTTCCGCAACCCGGATGCGTTGTCAACCAGTGGGTGGTGGACCGCGCTGTCAACTTCGCAGGACAATATTCAGGGCCGCACGGCCACTGCCGCAGACCAGGTCGAAACAGACGATGGCTATGTGATCAGCGGCGCGGTGCTGGATGACAACAGCAGCGAACAGGTCGTGAGCTTCGGTGGCGGCTTCCTCCCCGGCGAGATCACCGACTACCAGCCGGGGACGCCGGTTGAACTGGAGGATGGCACATCATTCACCCTCAACGCCGATGGCACCTACGCCTACACATCCGCAGAGCCGTTCGAACTTGAGCGTGGCAACCGGTTTTTCTTTGTCGTCAGCCGACCGCCTACCTTCAGCCTCGATAATTACACCGAGGTGTTGCAGGCAGCCGGGTTCGGACAGTCATTTATCAACACCGTGACCGTGGCTGTGCCTTCCACGATTATCCCGATTGCCATCGCCGCCTTCGCCGCTTATGCCTTCTCGTGGATGGAATTCCCAGGACGCCGCATCATGTTCTACATCGTCGTCGGGCTGATCGTCGTGCCACTTCAGATGGCGCTGATTCCGCTGATTCGTATCTACAACTCGGTTGGCATTGCCCAGACATACCCGGGAATCTGGCTGGCACACACGGGCTTCGGGCTGCCACTTGCCATCTTCCTGCTGCGCAACTATATTGGTGGCCTGCCCCGCGAACTGATTGAATCCGCCAAGATCGACGGCGCGTCTCACTTCCAGACGTTTATCCGGCTGGTGCTGCCGCTGTCGGTTCCGGCGCTGGCTGCGTTTGCCATTTTCCAGTTCCTGTGGGTATGGAATGACCTGCTGGTTGCGCTGGTGTTCCTCGGCAAACTGCCGGATCAGATCGTCATGACCGCCCGTATCCGCGAACTCATTGGGTCACGCGGCGAGGACTGGGAAATTCTGACCAGCAGCGCCTTTATCTCAATCGCCGTACCGCTGCTCGTATTCTTCTCCTTGCAGCGTTATTTCGTGCGTGGCTTGCTGGCGGGGTCGGTCAAGGGTGGCTGATAACCTGCTACAATGTTCTGGATTTGCAAGGGCGATGTAAGTGTCGCCCTTATATTGCTTCATTCCTTTTAGGAAACTGTAACCTGGTCGTCGTTAAGGTGGGGATAGGGATCAATTCATGCTGTAGGACGCGACACTCGCATTTGGTGCATTGATTCCTTTGTGCAAAAGAAGAGACGATAGTAGATGAACTGGTATTCAAATGCGATTTTTTACGAGCTGTACCTGCGCGCCTATGCCGACGGCAATGGTGACGGGCATGGCGACTTTGCCGGGCTGCGGCAGAAACTGGATTATTTGCAGTGGCTGGGTGTAGACTGCATCTGGTTGTTACCCTATTATCCGTCCCCCTTGCGGGATGATGGTTACGATATTGCCAGCTTCTTTGGCATCAACCCCACGTTTGGTTTTCTCGAAGATTTCCGCATCACCGTCGAGGAAATTCACCGGCGTGGGATGCGCATTATTGCCGACATGGTGGTCAACCACACCTCGGACCAGCACCCCTGGTTTATCGAAGCGCGCCGCAGCAAGGACTCCGCCACCCGCGACTATTACGTCTGGAGCCCGAACGACGATCTGTATCGCGAAGCCCGCATCATCTTTCTCGACACCGAGACCTCCAACTGGGCTTATGACGAGCACACGGGCGAATATTACTGGCACCGGTTCTATCGCAGCCAGCCGGACCTGAACTACGACAACCCGAAAGTGCGCGCGGCCATGCTCGAAATCGTCCAGTTCTGGATGGATATGGGGCTGGATGGCTTCCGTGTCGATGCAGTGCCGTACCTGTTCGAACGTGAAGGCACCAACTGCGAAAATCTGCCGGAAACGCATGGCTTCCTCAGGGAACTGCGCCAGGTGGTTGATGAACGTTACCCCGGTGCCGTGCTACTCGGCGAGGCCAACCAGTGGCCGCAGGATTTAATCCCCTATTTCGGTGATGACGACGAATTCCATATGTGCTTTCACTTCCCGGTCATGCCCCGGTTGTATATGGCGCTGGCCCGGCAGGACCGCAGCAGCGTCGTGGATATTCTGGAACAGACTCCGCCGATCCCGCCGAATGCACAGTGGGCGACATTTCTGCGCAACCATGACGAACTGACGCTGGAAATGGTCACCGAAGAAGACCGCCAGTTCATGTGGGAGTATTATGCGCCGGACCCCAAACAGCGCCTGAACCTCGGCATCCGGCGGCGGTTAGCCCCCTTGATGGAGAATGACCAGCGCAAGATCGAACTGATGCACTCGATGCTGTTTACGCTGCCGGGCGTGCCAGTGCTGTACTACGGTGATGAAATCGGCATGGGGGATAATGTCGAGTTGTTTGACCGCAACGGCGTGCGCACCCCGATGCAATGGACACCGGGCGAAAACGCTGGATTTTCGCAGACGCACCCCTCGAACCTGTACGCGCCCGTCATCAATGACCCGATCTACGGCTACAAGACCGTCAACGTATTAAACCAGCAGGCCGCACGAGACTCGCTGCTGCACCGCGTCCGCCAGATGATCAGCACACGCAAGTCGCTGCCGATACTGGCACAGGGCCGTCTGGAATGGCTGGATGAGCTGCCCCCCGAAGCGCTCTGTTTCTGGCGAACGACTGTTGGCGAACGTTTTCTGGCGCTGCATAATCTGTCTGATGAGCCGTTCGACCTGTATCTGCCGCCCGGCTACACCTATACCGACACGTTCAATCCCGAAGCCGACCCCATCGACCACACCATCACGCTCCCGGCGTATGGCTATCGCTGGCTGATGGCGGAATAAACCACATCACATTGCGGGGCAATCAGCATAGGTCGCCCCTTCTGCCAGAAAGAAGAACCACGTGACGATTCATCAGGTGAACGCGGATGCACAGAACCTGCACGGGGATTATTCGCCGAACCGTGAGCCTGTTCTCAGGGTGCAATCCGGGGATGTGATTGAAGCGAAGACACTAGACGCAGGCTGGGGGCTGGAAGCACCGCATCTCGACGGTTCACCGCGCCAACGCCATCCCGAAATCGAAAACCAAATCCTGCGGGGACATGCGCTGACAGGGCCGATCTGGGTTGAAGGCGCGCAGCCAGGGACGACGCTTCTGATCCATTTCGAAGCATTGATTCCCGGCGATTATGGTTACACCTATGCCGGCGGCTTTGACCACCGCATCCATAATCATCTGCAACTGTGCGAAGATGGTGAAGAACTCATGCTGTGGGCGCTCGATGCTGACGCGATGATCGGCACCAATCAGTTTGGCCATCGCATCAGATTGCGGCCATTCCTGGGCAATATCGGCATGCCACCACCGGACGAGGGCCATCATTCAACGGCATCGCCTTTCAAGTGGGGCGGGAACATCGATTGTAAGGACCTGATTGCGGGGACCCGGTTGTATTTGCCTGTTCCTGTTGAGGGCGGCCTGCTTTCGTTCGGCGATGGTCACGCAGTGCAGGGGCATGGCGAAGTCAGCGTCAGCGCGGTTGAATGTCCGATGGCGCATGTACGACTGCGGCTGGAAGTGCTGCCCGACATGACGATCAACAACCCGCGTGCCTGGACACCAGAGGGATGGCTGACATTGGGCTTTCATGCGGACATGGAGCAGGCATCGTTAATCGCGCTCGATGACATGGTTTCGTTGATGGTGGCTGAATACGATCTTGCATCGCGCAAGCAGGCGCTGGCGCTGGCGACAGGACTGGTCGATCTACACATCACCCAGATCGCCAATCCCCTCGTTGGCGTACACGCGTTCTTACCGCATGATGCTCTTATCTAGCTGCGACGAGTCGGCAAAGAATCCGCAGCTTTTTCAAACGTATTATCGATTATGACGGTTTCAGCCAGTCGAGCACATGCCGGTTGAACAGGTCGGGCTGCTCCATATTGGGCATGTGCGCGGTGCCCTCCATGACCACCTTCTGAGCGCCGTCGATAGTCGCCGCCAGATAATCCGCCACTTCGAGGATGTCCGGCTGGTCGAGATCGCCCACGATCAGCAGCAGCGGCGCGCGCAGATCGCTCAGGCGTTGAGCAGCCGGGGGGTCGATTCTGAATGTTTCTGCCGGTTGAACAGCCTCATTTGTCAGCGCAATCAGGTTCATCGCACGCACCTTATCGCGCACAGCTGCATCGACCTGATCGGCGGATCGACCGACACCGTCCACCCAGATGCGCACCTCCATTTCGGACGCCCGTTCATAATCGCCCGCGTCGAACGCTTTTTCAGCCTCAGCCCATTCCGGCGGGTCTTCCATGTCGTCCAGCTGGCTGTCGAAACCGCGTAAGCCGGTGCCGACCAGAATCAACCGGCTGACTCGATCCGGGTTGGTGAGGGCAAAATCAAGCGCGGTCATCGCGCCGAACGAACACCCCAGCACAATGGCACGTTCAATGTCCAGGTGGTCAAGCAGCGCCCGCAGGTCCTCATGCGGTGAAAACGCCCCCGCAACCGGCTTCGACTGACCATAGCCGCGCATGTCATAGCGCACCACCCGGTAATGCTCGGCAAAAGCAGCTACCTGATCATCCCACATGCGCAGGTCGCAGATGCCCGCATGTACCAGCACCAGCGGCTGACCCTCACCGGTCACCTCGTAATACAGCTTCGCTCCATTAACATCAGCAAATCCGGTTGTCATATTATGCCTTCCTTTTCTTCGACTGACGTTTTTGCAGCCAGGCCAGCATCCCGGCTTTCTCATCGCCGGGGATCAGTTCCAGCGCCTCGATGTAATTGGGGATGCGGTGCAGCGGGCTGAGCTTCACCTGCGCGTACAATTGCTCAATCAGTTCGTTATCGCGCGACGCCGCCAGCATGACCGCGCCGTAATGATGCAGCTCGTCGTGGCGCGTCTTGTTCATGATGTCGTCAATGACCGGGTACAGGTCGCGCACATGATTGTCGACGATATGCGTGATAATGCCCATATTGACCATCGCCCGGTCGCGCCCGGCAAACAGGTCGACCAGTTCGCGGTAGAGCGCCACCGGGAAATCGGCCCCCAGCGATTCGAGCGCTTTGCCCACGACTTCATTCTGCCCGGCTTCAATCGCATCCAGCCCGCCCAGCAGCAGATACTGGTAGATCGTCGCCGTGCGGCTGTGCCGGTTTAGCAGGTTGATGGCCGTGACTGCCGGTTCGCCGTTGAACTGCGACGTCGAGTCGATTTCGCTCAGCAGCTTGGTAGCATAAACAGCGGCCAGGTCCGGGTCGTTGAGGGCCAGTGCCACCAGCGCCACCGCCCGCACATTCTGTGTGACTTCGCCCATCATCGGCACGATTTCATAAGTTGCCAGCCCGCGCAGGTACAGGTCTTTATCGTCGGGGTGACCGATGCGCCCCAGCATCCGCAGCAGCTTTTCCCGCAGCAGGCCGCCCGTATCATCCCGATTGCGCTCGAAATAATGCCAGGCACTGCGCCGCAGCACAGCCCGCGCCGAATCATCGAGGTCGGCTTCTTCCAGTGTGCGCATCGCCGCGTCGATCATCTCACGCCGGCGGGAAGAATCCAGCAGTTCCAGTGCGATTTTTTGGGCGGCGGCGGGGTCCGTTTCCTGACGCAGTTGTTGCAGCAGTGCCGTCTGAGACATAGAGCATCTCCAGAATAAAAATCGGAATAACGCCCTATTCTGGCACGGATGTTCTGATTTGTAAAACGTGGTTCAGAGGAATTGGTGCGGTCAGGACTACCCCATCCTAAAAGCGCTGGTTGCGCTGCACCCGTTCGTTGAAGATGTCGCCCACGTCCTGCCGCTTTTCCGCCACAATGAGGTCGAACCAGACATTAGGGTACGCTTCTTCGACGCGCTCTGTCAGCATAGCGACATGCTCCGGCGGCGTGATGATCGTCACGGCCAGGCTCTTGTCTGACTCAAAAAAGTCAATCAGGCTCAGATCATCGGTGACAATGGGCCGGAACACCTCCCAGTATGGGCGGGCCGTCTCGAAGAACCAGTCCGTGTTCATGCCGGGTCCAAAGATAATCATATGGAAATCCGCCTGTCCGTGGATAGGGCCGGGGCCGGGCACGATCTCCTCTACGGGCGCTGCAAGCGGGTCCGCCATCACATCCAGCGGCGGCACCGCCTTAAAGTAAGGCTCGGTTTCCTCCATACGCAGGATCGCCAGCGTCTTTTCCGGATTGTAATACACGTCTTCTTTCCACAGGCAAACGCCGAACATCCATGGTGGGCCTTGCCGCGCAATCCAGTCGAACATCGCGATCGTCGCCTGCGCCTGACTCACCTCGTCGTAGGGGGGATAGCGGTTGTCCTGCTGGTAAAAACGGCCCTGATCCTCCACCAGAAACGGGAAGATGCCGCCTTCTGTCCCCAGCACCGGCACCGCCTGCGTGCCAAAATACTGCGCGCATCGCTCATTGAACATGCGCCCCATCGCCGTCAGGCCAACCGGGTCGCCGTAGGGGGTGAGGGCGGTGCCGCCGAACACCGTGCGTCCGGGGTCAATCGACTGTTGCAGCGGGTCATACGGATATTCAAAGTGCCAGCCCGGTTCGCGCGCGACCTGCGCCTCTGGTGGGCGAGCGCTGGTGGGGCCACCGCCGGGCACTTCCTGATAAAAGTGGTTGAGGATATACGGGTGCGTGGCGCAGTAAGCACCGTTCGCCAGCACATAGCGGAAGCGGTCATAATGCCGCTGGCGCAGTTCATTCAGGAACGCATCCATCCAGCGGACTGCCGATGCCTTGGGGTCGTCACTTTCGGCCAGCGAGATAAAACCGGGATACGCTCCCTGGCTGACGATGAATTCCGCCCAGGTCAGCCAGTTATCGACCAGTGGCCGGATTATGTCTTGATTGCGCCAGTCAATATCGACCCCGGCGGGCCACTCGATGCCCAGGTTCGGCTCATTGTAAAACTCGAACCACTTCACCCCGGCGCGGATAAACGCCATCGTTTCATCGCGCATGGTACGGTCAAACGCGCCAGCCCCAAACCGGGCCCGATACAGGCGCACGACCGGCGTGATGCCGCGCTGCAAAAACTCCACCGAATCATCCAGGTATTCTGTCCCGGCGGAAACCAGCTTGACCCAGCCAAAACCGGGGCGCGACCAGCGGTCAAAATCCAGCGGCGTGATCAGCACCCGCTGCACATGGAGGCCGCGTGGATTGCGGGACCAGGCATATTGATCGAGACGCATGGCTATCCCCCTGTGATCGAGCCGGGAGTCGGGAAAATGGGTGTTTGTGGCGTGCCTTCGGTGTCGATGTCATCCTGATCTGGCAGGTCGGGAGTTGGCGTCTGGGTGATGATGCCATTGGGCGCGACAGGGCCGGGCGTTGGGTAAACCGGGCGCGATGTCGGGCCGGGCGTGGGCGTGATGGTCGGGATCAGTGGCACCCCAAAAGGCTGATTGAGACGGGCACGTTCGTCGAGTGTTTGCTTTGCATCTTCGAGAAAGTCAAACACCACCGGGTCGAACACCGCGTCAGGGGCCAGCTGCGCCAGCTCAACGCCAAATTCGGCCACACGGTCGCGCCGGGCAATGGCAGTCACAACAATGGTGTAATCTTCCGGCACGATGCTCACCAACGACAGATCGCTGATAACGGTCGGGCGGAACTGCTGCCAGTAGGCGCGGGCGGCGTCAAACAACCATTCCGCCCCCAGGTTGGATGCAATCAACAGAAAGTGATAGTCAGGTAGGCTCGTCTGTGACATGGCGGCCCATTATAGGGAGAATTCCTGTTTTGGAAACCCCCTTCCATCCCCGGCTCATCAGTTCCTCAGCATGTCCGTGTCACAGCGCGACAGGACATCGCTGCCCGATAAGGCGAACAAGCTGTACAGCTAAACGGTTATATCGCTCTGTCTCATCCACCGAGAATGAAGCGCAGGCCGATGATCAGCAGGAATACGCCATAAGCCCGCTTGACGATCTTCGTCGGCAGGTTGAGCGCCAGCCGCGCCCCAAAAAACGCCGTCAGCAGCAGCAGCACCGCCAGCGGAACCGCCACCGCGAAATCGACCTTGCCGGCCTGGGCATATTGCAGCACACCCGGCAGCCCCACCGGCAGCAGCAGCGCGCCCAGCGACGTCCCTGTCGCCAGCTTCTGGTCAAAGCCGAGGAACAGCATCAATGCCGGGACAATCACCGCGCCGCCGCCAATGCCAAACATGCCCGACGCAATCCCCGCCACTGCCCCGATGACGAAGCAAATGACCAGCGCCCGCGTGCTTTCCGGGTTTTCGGTGTCTTCCTGCACGACTTCATCGGCAATGCCGCGTACCTCGGCCCACCATTTGCGCGGGGCCATGTAACGCCAGGCCATGAACGCCAGAAACAGGCCGTACAGCAGGCGCAGGGTCGTCGGGTCCAGGTCGAGCGCTAGCGCCGCGCCGAACCAGGCACCGCTTGCCAGCCCAACGGCTGTGGCTGCCGCCGGTTTGATGCGCAGCTTGCCCTGCCGGTAGTAGGCGATGCAGGCGAACAAACCCACCGGCATCAACAGCGCCACCAGCGACGTACCGTTCGCCAGGGTCTGGTCGAACCCCATAAACAGAATGAGCGCAGGCACGATAATCGCGCCGCCGCCGATGCCAAACATGCCGGACAAAATGCCCGCGATGAGGCCAATAACGAGGAGTAAGGGCAGTTGTTCCATGAGAAATCCTGTCAAGATGTGCCGGCCAACCGAGCTACGAGCGTAACACCTTGCCCGTCACCCGGCTAGCACCATTCGTAATCCACGATTCTGCAACGGCATGGCCGACCATGTCTTGCAGAGACAAGTCATTGCGAAATAGATCAGGACTGCTGATCGAGAATTGAATCGACTTCAGCCAGTTCCGCGTCCGTCAACTGCCAGTCCGCCGCCGCGACATTGGAGTCAATCTGCGCGGGTTTGGTCGCCCCGGCGATCACCGATGCCACCACCGGACGCGACAGCAGCCACGAGAAGGCCAGTTCCAGAATGGTGTGTCCGCGTGACTCGGCAAACTGGATCAGCGCCTCGACCTGCTTCAGATGCGTCTCCGACAGGGCATCGGCGTTGCCACTGAGGCGGGTGTTCTCCGGTGCGAGCTGCCCCAGGCGATATTTACCCGTCAGCAGGCCGCTTGCCAGCGGAAAATACGGCAAGAATGCGATATTCAGGCGTTCGCATTCCGGCAGCACTTCCGCTTCCGGTTCGCGATGCAGCAGGCTGTAGCGGTTCTGCACGCTGACAAACCGTGCGCCTCCCTCCGGCGCGGCGGCCTCGGCATCACGAATCTGCTGCGCCGAAAAGTTGGAGCAGCCAATCTCGCGCACCTTGCCTGCCTGCACCAGTTCGTTCAGTGCCCCCAGCGTATCCTCCAGCGGGACGTTGTGGTCGAAGTCGTGCTGCTGGTACAGGTCGATGTAATCGGTTTTGAGACGGCGCAGGCTGGCCTCGACCGCAATGCGGATATAATCCGGGTGCGCCCCATGACCTTGCCCCTGATCCTGCATCTGCTTGCTGTACTTGGTCGCCAGGATAACCTTGTCACGGCGTCCGGCCAACGCCTGCCCCATATAATCTTCGCTCAGGCCATTGCCGCCATAAATATCGGCTGTATCGAGGAAGTTAATCCCGGCATCGAGCGCGGCATCGATCACGGTAGCCGTCTGGGCAGCATCCAGCCGCCGTCCAAAATTGTTGCAACCCAGCCCCACCACCGACACATCCAGCGAACCAATCTTTCGAGTTTGCATCACATCCCCTTATTCGCTTGTTTTCACCGTACAGAACATAACATTTTGACTGCCGAGAAGAAAGAGCCATTCAAAATTGCCGATATGCCGGGGAATCATATCAAATACCGCCGAGAAAAAGCTCCTTTAGAACCCCTCCCCAGCCCTCCCTGAATTCGGGGGAGGTGACGCTTTAGAGTCGGAGGGGGTAGGGTTGGGAGCGCAAACATGCGGGAACATTGGAACATTTGTGCCACCCCAGATAAAATAACCTTGATCCGCTTGTCCACGCCGGGCTTGTTCACCGCAATGCTCAGGCACATTCAGGAGAGAGGTATACCGATGGACACAAATCTGAAAACCAGTATCTGGCAGCAGTTTGGCGCTTCAATTGATTATCTCGAAGCGAACCTGCGGGCATGCCCCGATGACCTGTGGACGGCTGCGCTGTGGCAGACGCCGGATACCAAACCGGAATTCGCCCAGTTCTGGTATGTGGTCTATCACACCCTGTTCTGGCTGGATCTGTATCTGACAGGGGCAGAGGAAGGGTTTGCGCCACCTGCGCCGTTCACGCTGATCGAAATGGATCCCGATGGCGTGCCGCCGGAGCGAGTGTATACCAAAAGTGAGCTTCAGACCTATCTCAATGAATGCCGCCAGCGCTGCCATGCCACCATCGACGCCCTGACCGACGCAAGTGTGGCGCGTCGCTGCCGCTTTAGCTGGGGCGAATGCAGTTTTCTGGAACTGCTGATCTACAATATGCGCCACGTGCATGGGCATGCCTCGCAGTTGAACATGCTGCTGGGGCAGGAAATCGGCCCGCAGCCCAGCTATGTGACGCAGGTCAGAACGCAGGTCAAAAATTAATCGACCAACCTGTTCAAAAACGCACCCATCTGTAGGGGCCGGTCAGCGTATCGGCCCAACAAAAGCGCTGGCCGCCAATGTGTTCTTGTTTTTGGTTTTCGCATGTACACTGAAAATCATCGCCTTTTTGTGAAAACGAGGTCGCCATGCACATTCGCCCCTCTACCCTTCATGCAATTGGCAATACCCCACTGGTGCGGCTGAACAAAATCGTGCCGCCGGACAGCGCCGAGGTGTTGGTCAAACTGGAATACATCAACCCCACCGGCTCTTACAAAGACCGTATGGCACTGGCGATGATCGAGGAAGCGGAAAAGCGCGGTGATCTGCGCCCCGGCATGACGGTGCTGGAATACACGGGCGGCAGCACCGGGTCGTCGCTGGCATTTGTGTGCGCGGTCAAAGGCTATCGCTTTCGGGTGGTATCGTCGGATGCGTTCGCCCAGGAAAAACTGCGCACCATGCAGGCGTTCGGCGCAGAACTGACCATCGTCCGCAGCGAAGGCGGCAAGATCACGCCCGACCTGATCCCGCGTATGATCGAGGTGGCGCGGGAAATGGCGGCGGATGACAACACCTACTGGACCGATCAGTTTAACAACCGCGACGCCGTGACGGGCTATCAGACGATTGGCCGCGAACTGCTTGAACAGACAGACGGGTCGCTGGATGTGTACTGCGGGGGTGTGGGCACTGCCGGGATGCTGGTCGGTGTGGCAACGGCGCTGCGCGAAGGCGGCGCACAGACCCGCGTGATTGCACTGGAACCGGCGACATCGCCCTTGCTGACCAGTGGGAAACCGGGCACGCATCATGTCGAGGGGATTGGCACCGGTTTTGTGCCGCCGATGCTGGATTCTTCGCTCTATACCGAAGCCCGCGCCATTGATGAGGCGCTGGCCCGGCAGACCGCGCGGCGCATGGCCCGTGAAGAAGGCATTTTCGCGGGCGTTTCATCCGGCCTGAACGTGGCAGCGGCACTGCAAATCGCGCAGGAAATCGGGCCGGGGCACACGGTTGTCACGGTCGCCGTCGATTCCGGACTCAAGTATCTGGCCGGCGATTTATACCAGGATCATCCCTGAGCCAGACCACTGTAGTTGAATTTTCGGGCGGGCGGGGTATTTTAGAAAGCAGCTTTCGCGACAGGGTGCCCTGTGACGATTCCATAGAGACCTTATACAGGAAAGATAGAATGATTACGGACGAACAGATTCAGCAGTATCGCACGCAAGGTTATTTCATCCTCGAAAACGTTATCCCGGATGACGCGCTGGAAGGCCTGCGAGCCGAATGCCAGCGGCTGATCGACGAACGCGACCGTGAGATGGAAGCCAAAGGCGTCACCTCGCTGGGCATCACGCACTACAAAAAGCGCTATTTCATCTCGAACCAATGGCGGCGCAGCCCGGCCATTACGAACTTCCTGTTCAGCGATCTGATGGCCGAGATTGGCCGCACCACGCTGGGGGAGGATGTTTACCTGTTTAACGAGCAGTACGTCGTCAAGGCCGCTGAAGTCGGCACCAAGTTCTCCTGGCATCAGGACTCTGGCTACATCGGCCACTATCACCGGCCCTACCTGTCGTGCTGGTGCGCGCTGGACGACATGACCATCGAGAATGGCACCGTCTATGTGCTGCCCTACGAACGCGCCGGGATGCAGGCTGACGACCTGTTCGACCACACCGTCGAAGAAGGCACCAACGACAAAATCGGCTATCATGGCGACGACCCCGGCGTCCCCGCCATTGTCCCGGCTGGCAGCATTGTGGTCTTTAGCAGCCGCACCTTCCACCGCAGCGGCCAGAACACCACCGACAAAATGCGCCGCAGCTATCTGGCGCAGTATTCCGCCGAGCCGATCATGGACAAAACCGGCGAGAAGCTCTGGAATCAGGCCGTACCCGTCGTGCGCCATGGCCAGAAAGTCGAACCGGAAAGCGTCACCTGAGCACCTCTTACTTCGCGCGAAACAAAGGATTGTTACAGTGACCCCGAATATTGTATTTGTGACCTGCCACGACCTGGGTAAACATCTGGGCTGCTACGGTTGGAAATCCGTCCCCTCGCCTGCGCTGGATGCCATCGCCCAACGCGGCGTCCTGTTCGACAACAGCTTTTGCACGGCGCCCCAGTGCAGCCCCAGCCGTTCCAGCCTGCATACCGGGCGTCATGCTCACAGCAATGGCATGATGGGCTTATCGCACCAGCCATTCCGCTGGCGGATGCACGCCGACGAACAGCATCTGGCGCAGCGGCTGCAAGCGGCAGGTTATACCACCGCGCTCATTGGGGTTCAGCATCTGGTGAATGGGGATGAAGTCGCCTCGTTAGGTTATGATTCCAGCGTGGACCGGGGGCCTGCCCGCGACATGGGAGCCGCTGCCGCCGCCTTTCTGAGCGCACCGGAACGCCACCAAAAGCCGTTCTATCTGGAGGTCGGTTTCTTCGAGCCACACCGGCCCTATGATTTCGGGGGCATTGGGGGTGACGACAGCAAAGGGACCCGACTACCCCCCTATATTCTGGATTCGCCCGAAGCACGCTCGGACTTTGCACGCCTGCAAGGGGCCATCGGCGCACTGGATGGCGGGGTCAGCCAGATTATCGAAGCCCTGGACGCCAACAACCTGACCGATAACACATGGTTCATTTTTACCGTCGATCATGGGCTGGCGATGCCGCGTGCCAAATGCACCTGTTATGACCCCGGCATCGAAACCGCACTGATCATGCACTGGCCGGATGCCGGATTAACCGGCGGCAGGCGTTACAGCGAAATGGTCAGCCATGTCGACATGGTGCCCACGGTGCTGGATGCGCTCGGCATGGATATCCCCTCAAACCTGCACGGTCAAAGCTACTGGCCGCTGCTGCGGGGGCAGGCTTACCAGCCCAACGAGCAGATTTTCGCGGAAAAGACATTCCACACCACCTACGAACCCATGCGCGCGATCCGCACCCGCACCCACAAGCTGATCGCCAACCTCGATCAGGACATCGCCGTCAACGTCCCGTCCGATATTCAACGCAGCCCTATCTACCCGCAGATGCTGGACCGCATCACCCCGCGGCGGCCTCATTTTGAGTTGTACAATCTGGTTGATGACCCGAAGGAGACCCATAATATGGCGGGTGAACCAGAGGTAGCCGACATCGAGCGTGAACTCAAGCAGCAGCTGCTGGCCTGGATGGAAGCCACCGATGATCCGATTTTAAAGGGGCCGGTCCCGTCCAATTTTTATCATGACACGCTGGCGATGCTGCGCGGGGAAATCCTGTAAACCTGGGAAAATACAACAGGGGCGTCTGATTGTGTAATCTGCCCCTGTTTGATATTTTGTCGTGCAATGGCGCGTGCGGGTTATTCGCTTTCCGGCAGTGCGGCTGTAAGCGGAGCCAGATTAAGCTTCGTCCGAATCACATCCTCAACCACGCTGGCTGTTTCCGGGTTTTCATTCAGGTACTGCTTGGCATTTTCGCGGCCTTGCCCCAGCAGCCCATCGTTATAGCGGTAGAACGCGCCGCGCTTTTCGATCACTTCCAGATCGACACCAATATCGAGGATTTCGCCCATCTTGCTGATGCCATTCTCGTAGAACATGATGTCGAACTCACATTCACGGAACGGCGGGGCCACCTTGTTCTTGGTCACACGCACGCGGACCCGGTTGCCAATGGTGTCGCCACTCTGCTTGATACCTTCAATACGGCGAATATCCAGCCGTACACTGGCATAAAACTTCAGCGCCCGGCCACCTGGTTGGGTCTCAGGGGAGCCATACATCACGCCGACTTTTTCACGAATCTGATTGGTGAACAGCACCGCTGTGTTCGATTGTTTGATCGCACCGCTGAGTTTACGCAGCGCCTGGCTCATCAACCGGGCCTGCAAACCGACGTGGCTGTCGCCCATCTCGCCTTCAATTTCGGCACGGGGCACCAGCGCGGCGACACTGTCGACCACGACAATATCAATCGCGCTTGACCGCACCAGCGCTTCACAGATTTCAAGTGCCTGTTCGCCGGTATCCGGCTGCGACACATACAGCCGGTTGACATCGACCCCCAGCCGTTCGGCATACACCGGGTCGAGAGCGTGCTCCATATCGACAAATGCGGCCAGCCCGCCGCGTTTCTGCGCTTCGGCAACCACGTGCAAACACAGTGTTGTCTTACCACTGGATTCCGGGCCGTAGATTTCGACCACGCGCCCACGCGGGATGCCACCCACGCCCAGCGCAATATCCAGACCCAATGACCCCGTCGGGATAGTATCAATGTTCATATGGGCCGCTTCGCCCAGCCGGATGATCGATCCGTCGCCGAACCGCTTGGTCAGGTCTTGCAACGCCGCTTCCAGCGCTTTGGCCTTCCCTTCATCCGAGAACAAATCATTGTCTTTGACTGATTCCTTTTTTTTCGCCATCGCACACCCGCTCCAGATGGATTTCTCGTTACTTTTAGTGTAGTCTGTTCTTTAGAATCTACCAGTATTTGACTGGCTCCGATAGGGTTCAATCATAGCACATTCGTTCTAAACACGCAAGCTGGAGTTCGATATTCCCCTATGAAGATTTACACACGAACTGGCGACGATGGCACCACCGCACTCTTTTCGGGTGGACGTGTGTCCAAAACGCATCTGCGCGTCGAAACCTATGGCACCGTCGATGAACTGAACGCCGTCATTGGTGTGGTCCGCACCCATCAGCCCTACAGCGACGACTGGCTGGCACACATCCAAAGCCAGCTTTTCCATCTCGGTTCCGATCTCGCCACACCGCTGGACGCCAAAAGCGACTGGATTGTGCGCATTCCCGCAGAAGCCGCCGACTGGCTGGAACAAATCATCGACGACATGACCGCCGAGCTGCCTGCCCTGACCAGTTTTATTTTGCCCGGTGGCACGCCCGCCGCCGCCCAGCTGCATATTGCCCGCACGGTTTGCCGCCGGGCCGAACGTCAGGTTGTGGCACTGGCTGTGCACGAACCTTTGAACGAGTTCGCCGTGCCCTATCTCAACCGCCTGTCGGATGCCCTGTTCACACTGGCACGCTGGGAGAATTTTAAGGCCGGGCACGCAGAAACAGTCTGGGCACCCCACGCCTAGTCCAACGTTTTGCCGAAGGGCAGCTCCAACCGAATAGTCGTACCTTCACCGACGCGGCTGTGGGCCGACATCTGCCCGCCATGCGCTTCAATGATCTTGCGTGCAATCGACAGCCCCAGCCCAACCCCACCGGTATGGCTGTTGCGCGCCTTATCCGTGCGATACAGCCGATCAAACACGTATTCCAGGTCCGCTGAATCAATACCAATGCCGGTATCGATCACATCGATTACCACTATGTGCCCCTGAACAGCCACCTTGATGGTCACCGAGCCGCCGGCCGGGGTGTAGTGCAGGGCATTTTCCAGCGTATTGCGCAGCGCCTGCGCGATCCATTCCTGATCCATCATGATTGCAGGCAGATCGGGCGGTCGTTCCAGCAGCAGTTGAAGCCCCTGTTCTGCCGCCTGATCCTGATAGCGATTCAGCAGGTCGTGCAGAATAGTGTCGAGGCTCATGAATTCCCATTTGTACTCAGCCTTCTGGTCAAGCATTGTCATCATCATGCCATCCACCAATCGAGCAATGCGCGACGCCTGTTCCTCGATAGTCGTGGTGTAGCGCAAGCGCGCTTCATCGTTTGGCGCCTTTTTCAGCAAGTAGGTGCTTGTGTTGATCACCGACAGCGGGGTACGAAAATCATGCGAGACATTTTGCAGAAACGCCTGCATGATGCGTGTTTGTTCCTGCTCCAGTTTGAGGTTGACCATCTGCTTTTCGGCCTGCACCAGCGTGGCTGCCTGCTGCCGGATCTGATGCAGGTCCTGTTGGCGCAAGATGACAAAGCCAAAAATCGCAATCGACATCAACAAGACAAACAGGATTTCATCGGATGTATCGCGCAGCGTCCAGCCAGGCATCAGCAGTGACAGACCACAGGCAGCCGTCACGTTAATTGCCAGCCCGACTATGGCAGAGCGCATGGGCAGAACGAGGGTGCCAATCAGCGAACCGAAGGTCAGAAAGATCAGGGGCGTGGCCGAACGGGTAATGACGACCACGAGCGAACAGGATATGGTGGCCGTCACAACGCTTAGTAAGGCTCCCCAGGCGTAATACTGCGTGCGGCTGACAAGATAGGCGATACCGGACAGGCCAATACCCAGCAGACCGGCCACCAGTACCGGCACGGATTGCAGGACAACCATCGCTTGTAGAACGATCACAATAAAAGCGGAGGGCAGCAGGATGACCAGCATGGACGCCAACAGCTGCGCACGACGGCGTTCTTCTGTATCAAGCAGTAACGGCGATGGCCGTGTCAGTTTATGCCACGTGGCTTGCAGCAGTAAGCGAACCTCAGTGTATGTCGGCGCCATGATGATCTCAACCGCAAGTCGTACAGACGAATATAGTATATCGGACATCAATCACGAATGAGAGAAAACGTATGGGCGTACTGCCTCACCACAGCCATCAAGCGGTGCTGGATGAACGGGTCCTGCTTCGCGAAAATCGACTAAAGCTGCGGGTTGCGTCACACGAGACTTATCACTAGACTGAGCAAGTTTCCGAGTAATAAGGTACAGGCTGCATGGGTCTTTCGATTGACCAGCAAGGTGACATCATCATCTACACGTTTACCGACTTCAGCGACGAGTCCGTTGATACCTGGGCCCTATCGCTGGAAGGCTTGCTGAGCGACGTACCCGATCACCAGCCATTTTATGTTCTAGTGAATGTCGCGGCAGAACATGGTACATTTAGTGGGCGCGCCCGTAAAAAGCGTGCCGACCTGTTTCCTCGCTTTCAATCGCAAACAGGCTATGCAGCGTTCATTTATGCAGACGTCACCGCGTCGGATTCTGCCCGCAACTTGCTGAGTGAGTTGGGGCTGAACAATTTCACGGTGGCGTTCTTCGACACGCAGGCAGCAGGGCTGCAATGGCTGCGCAGCCAGCGTCTCTGACACAACTCGATTCACGCCTGTCAATCGCCCCAGGTAATGGGCAAACAAATCTGGAAAAGTTTATAATTGCGCCAATCTTGCCGTATAAGTCAATTTCATACGCCTTCATCTTGCCGAATTAGCCAATGCCGTTGCGATGACGATTCTGACTGACTTACTTTATAACATAGCCCTGCTGGTGACCCTCACCTATACGTATGGGCTGCTCAAGCCGCATCTTGCTCAGTTCTCATGGCGCTGGCAAAACATCCTGACGGGTGTCATCTTTGGTGTAAGTGCGATCATTGCCATGACGCGCCAGAACACCATTGTCCCTGGCATTATTCTGGACGGGCGTTTTTCGATCCTGGCGATTGCAGCACTGTTCGGCGGCGGTTTTCCCGGCATCATCGCCACCGCCATGATGAGCGCCTACCGGCTGGCATTGGGGGGGGCTGGCGCACCCCTGGGCGTCGCCGGCGCAATGACTGTTTTCGCCATCAGCCTGCTGCTGCGAACCTATCTGGCCCGTCATAACCGACCGGTAACCGCCCCCTGGCTGCTGGTGCTGGGTCTGCTGGTCGGCATACAAACCATGTTCTGGCTGTCTTTTTCACCCATACAGGTGCGAGTCGAGGTCCTGCGTGAGGCAGCGATACCCGTATTGTTTGTTTTTCCGGCCAGCGTCGTGATCCTGGGCCTGCTGATTCGACATCAGGATCACCAGCTTCGACTGGCGGACGAACTGCGCCAGAGCGAACAGCGCTATCGGGAAGAACATAATCTGCTGCGTGCGCTGATCGATAGCTCGCCGGACTTTATTTATGTCAAGGATACGCACGGGCGCTACATCGTCAACAACCTTGCCCACGCCCGATCCGCCAATTCCACCCCATCCGCCATGATCGGCAAAACAGCTTCAGACGTGTTCGACCCGCCGCTTCCGCAGCAGTTTCTCGACGATGATCGCACCGTGATCGTCACGGGCAAATCCCTGCTCAATATCGAACAGACCCAGGTCAACGCCGATGGCACACCCTTTATCACGCTTGCGAACAAAATCCCGCTCATAGACGCCGAAGATCGGGTCATCGGCCTCATCGGTATCAGCCGCGATATCACCGAGCGCAAGAAGTTGGAACGGCAAACGCTCGAACTTAGTGCTGAACGGCTGCGCATAACCCTGCTGCAAAAATTTATCAGCGATGTGGCCCACGATTTTAAGACACCGTTGACGATCATCAACACCAGCATCTATTTGCTCGGTAAAGCCACCGACCCCGAACAACAGCGCATCCATCTGGAAAAACTTGAGGCTCAGGCAGCCCGTCTGGCCCAGATGTTTGATGATTTTCTGACCATGCATAATCTGGATACCAATGCCATTCCGCTGGTGACGGAGTCATTCGATTTCAATCAATTGGTTAGCCTGGCTGTTGAAGAGAGCCGCCCGCTGGCCCAAAGGAAAAGTCATTCGCTGACCTACACGTCCAATGTACAGCTGCCACCCCTTACCGGCGACCCGTTTGCGCTGCGCCACGCCATCAATGATTTACTTCACAATGCGATCAATTTCACGCCGGATGGTGGCACAGTCATCGTACGCACCACCCGGCAAGATCAGTTCGCTGTGCTGGAAGTACGGGATAGTGGCATCGGCATCAGCCCCGACGACCTGCCCCACATATTTGAGCGCCTTTACCGGGCCGACATCGCCCGTTCCACGCGGGATGGCGGTACCGGTTTGGGATTGTCGATTGCGAAGAAAGTCGCGGACGCTCATGGCGGCAGCATTACCGTCGAAAGCAGTGTGGATAACGGGAGCACCTTTCGAATGCTGCTCCCGTTTGATAAATCGTTAGACACGTAAGAATCAGACTTTGACCACGCACACATCCGTGCGGCCACTCTGCCCGACGTTAAACGAAATCCACCGCCCCTGCGAATCGGAAACCGGGTGTGGGTGCGGATACTGACCGGGCAGTGCCCCCCAGTTGGTGTTATGTCGCGCAATCGCCTCGACGCGGGGCTGCTCGGCGTCATAGTACAGCCACAGCAGCATGTCATTGGTGATATTGCCGTCCAGGATAATAGCGGGGCGTCCGGCCATTGCGGACACATGCCCATAATGCGGCGCATCACGGAAGGCGTATTCACGCACCGTGTTGCCCTGTTTATCAACGACGCCGATATAATGACCACTGACGGCGCTGCGCCCATGATAGATCACATGCTCACCATCCCATGTCCAGCCGGAATGCACCTGGAAACGAGCCTCATCCTGCGGCGGTAGTTCGGTCAGTTCGCCAGTCGACAGCCGCAGCGTCCAGATCCGATTGGTCTTGCCATCGCTGCCCCCCCAGAAACGCGGCGGAAAATCGCGATCAATCAGCACCAGGTCCGGATCTGTCGGGCAGTGCGGGCTGTGGGCGCTGCTGCAACCATCCTCGCTGTAGATCGTCTCCACCGCCCCACCGGCCAGCGGCACCTGAATAATCCGCAGCTGCATCTGACCTTCGGCGAAGTGGGTCATGTAGGGACGCGTCGAGCGTTGACCCGCCAGAATCTCCGGATGCGCGCTCATCAGCGCCACGATGACATACGTTTCTGTTGGGTCCACACTCAGTACGCCATGAGTCCACTCCGGGCCGATGTCCTCGACCAGCGTGCGTTCTTCAAGCGTCTGTATGTGCACGGCACGCAGGGTACGTCCGGCCACAAAGGTCAGCCAGCCGGTGCGGGGCGCGATGCTCATATGCCCGCCATCAATGCCCATGCCGTTGCCAGCAGTCACACCATTGGCTTTGTGCAGGCTGCCGTACCCGCCCACACCGTCAATCGGATCAATCAGCTGTGTGATGTCACCAGTGGGGACATGCGCCCGGTACACCGCGCTTTTGCCATCGCGGGCCGACGCAAAGACCAGAAATTCGCTATCTTCGGTAAACGTAATATTGATGTGATAAGTAGGGGTCTGGTTATATAAACCCTGGGTCGTAATACGGCGCACCTCGCGCAGCGTCCAGGCATCTTTATACGTCTCGGATTCGTTCCAGGTATCACCTTTTCGGGCAGGCATCCAAAAATCCTTTCTTCAAATAAGCTACAGCCTGAGCATAGCGCGGCCCACACACACCTGCCAGAGCCGCCACCGGATGGACTTTCCCGGCACAAAAAGAGCGACGTTAATGCGTCGCTCCGGTCATTCTATCGATGCGAATTTGCGTTGGGGACAGGTCAATCGCTGGCTGCCAGCGCCACCGTATCCAGCGTGACTGCGTACACGGTCGCGTCGCCGCTGTTGAACACCGCTTCGAGATAGGGCGCGTCGTCCAGGTTGAAGTCGCCCAGTGCCTGTTCTTCGGGCGTGTAGATGATGTAATCCACCCCGAACTCCTGCAAGATGGCCTCGCGCTGGGCATCGGTCAGCTCCGTGCCAAAGAAGGCAGCCACATTGTCGCGCTTGGTAAAGAAGTCGAGCGTCTGCGCCCAGTGTGCCAGATACGCCCGCGCACCGGTCAAAGCAGGCACGAACTGGCCGACGGTCAGGCTGGACAGCACCACGTCGTCCGACTGCACCTGCGTTTCCAGATAATCATAGGCGGCAATGGTATCGGTGGGCATATAGAAGGGGGCTTCTGCCCGGCGCAGGTCGATAAACCGCCAGGCAAACAGATACAGATTCACCGGGATAATCGCCAGCAGCAGCACCGACGCGCTGATACGGATCAACTGTGTCTGCGAGCGATTCTTGAAGAAGCGGCGCAGCAGCGGCAGCACCCGCGTGTACAGGCCGATAGTCGCCAGCACGCCGGCTACAATCTGCCAGCCGCTGAGCATGTGGATCTGAAAGTCCATCGGCAGGTAGACCAGCACAAAATGCGCCAGAAACCACGCGACAACGAACAGGTGCGTATCGTCACGGTCTTTCAATGGCGTGCGAATATCCAGTGCCCAGATCGCCAGCAGCCACGACAGGCCCATCAGGAATGGCAGGTAGTAGGGTGCCGGTGTAAACGCCCCGGCGTTATCGAACTGTGCCAGCACGCCGCGCATCACCGGATCCACCGTGGTGATCAGGAAGGCCTGCAATGCCGGCCACATCGACACCAGCACGACGATCACCCCAAGTTTGAACAGATACAGCGGGAACCGGCGGTCGCGCATCCAGACAAACAGCGCAAACAGGCCGATCACCGGGTAAATGATAAACATGTCGTAGGCGTGCTGCACGCTCAGCAACAGGCTGACCGCCGCTGCCAGCCACGCATAGCGCAGGTTCTGCGAACGCTGCCCCAGCAGCACCAACCCGAAAACCACCGCGATCAACCCGGCGGCAATCGAAAAATGAGGGAAGGCCAGCACATTAAAGAACGTGTTCGGTTCCGATGTAAACAGCGTAAAGGATTTATCCAGCGGGATTTCATTGCCAGTCAGGTATTTTTCGATCACCCAGATCCAGCCCAAACCGCCGCCTAGCGACCCAATCAGAAAGGCGATCCAACGCTTGGTGCGGTTGCGGAACACCACGCCGCAGAAAAAGTAGGTCGCCGCCATCACAAAACCCCCGGCCAGCAGCCGCGTGATCTGGTACAGCGTGGCATAATCCAGCCCGGTCAGCGCCTCGATGCGCCCCAGAGTCCACCACAGGAAGTTGAACAACAGCGGCATACTGTCTTCGGGCGTCATCTGGTTGGGCACCAGCACCCGTGTTTGCGCCTCGCGCATCCAGGACAGGTACTGGAAATGATCGGGGATGTTGACCATGATGCCCATGAACTGGCGATCGGGCGGGGCCGACCGGTAGGCAAACACATAGGGCAGCGCCGTCAGCATCAGAATAAACAGGATAAACACGCCGACATACAACCATTCGCGCCGCGTAAACAGCGCGCTGTTGCTGCGGCCTGTTGTGCGTGTGGCGATGGCGGGTGACGATTGCACTTTGCTAACCATGAATAGCAGCCCCCTGTTGATTCACCAGTTCCAGCAGATTTTGTCCGATAATCGTCCAGTCGTATTCGGTTTCCACCCGCGCCCGTGCCCCGGCTGCCAGGCGTGCCCGCAATGTGGGGTCTGCCAGCAGCGCACAGATCGAGTCGGCCATGACCTGCGGTTCATCCGCAATCAGAATGTCACCGCCAGAGTGAATTTTCAGCCCTTCCGCGCCTTTGTGGGTCGCAATGACCGGTGTTCCCAAAGCCATCGACTCAAGGATTTTCAGGCGGGTGCCGCCGCCCTGACGCAGCGGGACCACCGTTGCCCAGCTGGCACGTATCGCGGGCGCAATCTCCGGCAAATAGCCGGTAAAGCGCACACCGGGCTGGGCCGCCAGCTTGCGAATGTTGACACCACCCGTCCCACCGGTCACGGTAAACGATACATCCGGCACACGTTGGCGCACCAGCGGCAGCACCTCACCAACAAACCACTTGACCGCATCATAGTTGGCACTGTAGGTCACCGCCCCCGGATAGATAAGCGTGTTCGGCACCGGCGGCGTTTCATCCGGTTGGTTGATTTTCGTATCGACACCGTTTGGAATCACAGAAATGTGTGCGCCCAACGGGGCTATCGAGGCCAGAAATTCGCGCTCCGCTTCCGAAACCACCGTCATCGCCACCCCGCGTTCGAACAGGCGGCGCAAGGTGCTTTCCAGCTTGGTGACGGTCATCTGCGCCCGCATCCGACTACTGGCACCATTGGCCTGCTCCACACGTTCGTAAAAGCCCGTGACTTCCATTTCTTCAAGGATGGCAGGCACCTGCGGCACACATTCGAGATAACGCAGGGTTTGTAGCTGTGAAGCGATGAGCAGGTCGACAGAGGCAGCGTACTGCTGCACGCGCTCCGCCATCGTTTCACTGTAGGTGTCGATCAACGAACGCGGCCATTTAGAGAAGTAGCCCAGGGTTGCCTTCACACTATTCGGGTGATAAGTCGGTTTCGGGACTGGCACGACCGTCTCGCAAAAGGATTGCAGGTGTGCAATCTGGTCCGGCGTTGCTTCATCGGTTTCGGCAAACGACAGCAGCGTAACCTCATGGGTTGCGGCCAGATGTCGAATGAGATTGTAAACGCGGATTTTGGCCCCATTATTCGCCGGATACGGCCACCACCATGACAGGAAAGCAATCTTCATAGGCTAAACCATCATCCGTCCGCGTTTGCCAGTATAATAATCGCCAATCGCCCGCAGCATGACCCCGCGCAGATGGCGGCGGTCCTGCCACTTGGGCTTAATTGTCCAACTCAGCCACGTGCGCGCATAATCGCCCAGCGTATACAACCAGGTTTGCAGGCTGGCATGGCTCTGGCTCAGGAATAGAAGCCGGTTACGAGTCAGGTAGTAATAGGCACCGGGGGTCGTCTCGCGGCCCTGCAATGAGATTTTGTGCCACATCATCGCCATCGGCACATGCACGATCTTCATGCCATGCCGCCGGGCACGCACACACCACTCGACTTCCTCGTAATACATGAAGAAGGTATCATCCAGCAGTCCTACCTGTTCCCACACATCGCGCCGCACCATCAACGCGCAGCCGGTCGCAAACTCGACCTCACGTGGTTCCGTGCCGAACTGCCCCTTATCCTCTTCGCCTTCACCAACCATAAAGGTCAGGCCGCGTTTCCAGTCGATAGACCCCCCGGCTGACCAGATCATTTCGGGCTGTTCATAGTAGTAGATCGTCGGGCCGGTAATCGCCACGCTCGAATCCTGCTCCATGACGCTGACCATCTGTTCAATCATGTCCGGCGCAACGACCGTATCATTGTTCAGCAGCAGGATATAATCGGCGCCATCGTCCAGGGCGTGCTGAATACCCACGTTATTGCCGCCGGTAAAACCGAGGTTCTGACCGGTTTCGATCACCTCAACCATCGGGTACAGCGATCGAACGGCTTCAACCGTCCCATCGGTGGAGGCGTTATCCACCAGTATGACCCGGGTATACAGATAGGTCTGATGTTGCAGCGACCGTAAACATTCCAGGGTGTCTTCACGGCGATTATAGTTCAGCACAATAATACTTACATCGGGTTGTTGCGTCATTTCATCACCACAAATTGCGGAGTTGATAGTTATGAATCATCTCGCTAAGCCAGTACAACCTAACTCTATTGATCGCGCCTTGCGTTCGGCTAAAGCTATCTTAACGTCCATCCGGGGCCTGCTGCCTGGTTTTAGCAACCTTTGTCCGTGAACAAGCCCGGCAAACCCATCACAGACCGGGTGCTGCGGCCCATCCGTTTGATGTGGGCAGCATGCCGCCAATGAACCTTTGCTCGCAACCTTCTTCACGGGCACATTGGCATTTCTGGACGTGACAACCGGGCCATGAAAGCCAGAAACGTGGACAAAATTCACGAAATAACTGGCAATAAACGTTTAGCCAAATGTAAGGTCACGCCGCTAGCATGAGGGCGTTGCTCACAAACCGCTCATCTTGCGGAGGACTTATGCGCCCGACAATCGGTGTCATTCTGGTTAACTTTAATAATGAACATTACACCCTTCCCTGCCTTGAATCCTTGACACAGGTCAACTACCCCAACCTCGATACAATCGTGGTGGATAATGGCTCAAAGCCCGAATCCGTTCAGGCGATTCGCGATGCCTATCCCGATGTGACTTTGATCGACCTGGGCGAAAACCGGGGTTTTACGGGTGGTAACAACGCGGGTATCCGCCGCGCCCTCGATAACGGCGACGACTATATTATCCTGCTGAACAACGACACCACCGTCGCCCCGGATATGTTCGACATCCTGATTGACGTGATGGAGAAAGACCCCAGCATCGGCGTAACCGGCCCCACCATTTATTATCACGACCACCCGGATATGATCTGGTCCATTGCCGGGGCCATTGACTGGAAGCACGGGCGGTCATCCATGATCGGCCTGAACGAAACCGACAACGGTCAGTTCGGCCATTCCCCGCGCGAAGCCGACTTTATCACCGGCTGTGCGCTGATGGTGCGCCGCGAGGTGTGGGAGAAGGTTGGCTTGCTTGACGATGACTTTTTCATCTATTATGAAGAAACGGAATGGTGTGTGCGGGCCGGGCGCGCAGGCTACAAGATCTGTTATGTCCCGCAGGCGAAGATGTGGCACAAAATTTCCATCGAAGCACGCGCCGCCTCGCCCTGGGCCTATTATTACATGACACGCAATCGCTTTCTGTTTCTGAACAAAACCCGTGCCAGTATCCAGTCGTGGTTGAACGTCTGGTTTGAATATGTCCGCACCTATCTCAGCTGGACCCTCAAACCCAAGTGGCAGGACCGGCGGGCGCTGCGCCCGGTGATGGTGCGTGCCATCGGAGACTATTACACCGGCAAGCTGGGCGAAACCTTCAAACGTTAAGGTTTACTCTCTCATCACAAACCCTATAATCGCCATAAGATCAAAGGAGCAGTGCGAGTTATTATGAAATGTTTGGTGACCGGTGCAGCCGGATTTCTAGGATCACATCTTTGCCAGAGTCTGCTTGATGAAGGCCATACGGTTGTCGGGCTCGACGATCTGAGCGGCGGTTATGAGGAAAATGTCCCGGACGGCGTCAAATTTGTCAAAGCCTCCATCCTCGATTTCGAGACGCTGGACCAGCTCTTCAAGGCGGAGCAGTTCGATTATGTCTATCACCTGGCCGCCTACGCCGCCGAGGGTCTCAGCCACTTTATCAAGCGCTTCAACTACATGAACAATGTCGTCGGCAGCGTTAATCTCATCAACTGCGCCGTCAACACCAATGTGAACTGCTTTGTCTTCACGTCATCCATCGCCGTGTACGGTGAGGGGCGCTCGCCCATGCGCGAGGACATGCGCCCGGAACCCTCCGACAGCTATGGCATTGCCAAATACACCGTCGAGCAGGAACTGATCGTCTCCAAAATGATGTTCGACCTCGATTACGTCATCTTCCGCCCGCACAATGTGTACGGCGAACGGCAAAATCTGGGCGACCCGTACCGCAATGTCGTCGGCATCTTCATGAACCAGATCATGCAGGGCAAGTCGCTGACCATCTTTGGCGACGGCACCCAGCAGCGCGCCTTCTCGTATGTGGGCGACATCGTCGGCGGCATTGCCCGTTCGCCGGAAATCCCTGCTGCGCGCAATCGCATTTTTAACATCGGTGCGGATACGCCTTACTCCGTCAACGAACTGGCGGAACTGTGCTGCAAGACGATGGGCGCGCCTGTCAACGTCAACCACCTGCCCGCCCGCGAGGAAGTCAAAGTCGCCTATTCCGACCACACCCTGTCACACGATATTCTGGGCGTAAAGGCCGACACCACCCTCGAAGCCGGTTTGCAGCGCGTGGCGGACTGGGCCAAAGGACACGGCCCGATGACCGGCACCCCGTTCAGCGCCATCGAAATTTACAAGAACATGCCGCCAAGCTGGCAAAAGCTGGTCGGCGCCCCCACGCCGTAACGCACCCAGGGCGAATCGCGGGTTCACGTCGATTCGCCCTGTTACGCTCACCCTCGACAGCATTCCATCATGACTATTCATATTCAACCCGCGTCCATCAATCAGGCCGCATCAATTGCGCAGCTGAAATCCGTCGTTTGGCCGGATGAAATGGCTAATGCGGAACAGGTTGCCCAGGCGCTGCGCCAGCCGGATCACCGTGCATTCGTCGCGCTGGCGGACCAGCGAGTTGTGGGGTTTGTCGATGCCTTCCCGACGACCAACGCGGCGGGGCATACTCGATGGGAGATTGACCTGCTGGCGGTGCATCCCGCTTATCAGGGGCAGAAAATCGGGCAGCGATTGATCGAAGCCGCCGTGCAAGCCGGGCAGCCGCACCCCATCACCTCGCGCGCGCTGATTCAGGTGGATAATCACGCCAGCCAGGGCGCATTCAGGCGCTGCGGTTTCAGCCCCGATTGGCAGGTCTACCAATTGATGATCGCCACAGGGCAGCAGGCGGGCAACCCGCAGCCGCTGGAGCAAGCCGTGCTGATCCCGGTGGTCACCATGAATTACAGCGGCCTGTGGCTGGAAGGCACCTTCTCAGCCGCGAATCTCCGCGCGGCGCAGGCTGAATGTCACCGGCGTGACAGCAGTCTGGTGGGCGCGCTGATTCCGACGAATCAGGCACAGGCGCTGGCCGCAGCGGAAACACTGGGTTATGCGCCCATCGAACTTTTTCACTGGTGGCTTAAAACCTGATTAAAGGGCCAGATCGGGCATCGTCGCTTTGGCCGTTACCATCTGCGCCGCCAGGTCAATTGCCGCGATCAGGCTGGTTTCGCTGGCAATGCCTTTGCCCACAATATCAAAGGCCGTGCCGTGATCGACCGAGGTACGGATGATCGGCAGGCCGACGCTGACATTGACGCCTTCGTCAAAACCCAGCAGCTTCATGGGGATGTGGCCCTGATCGTGATACATGGCGACCACCACGTCATGATGCCCCTTCACGGTCTGCATAAAGATGGTATCCGGCGGCCACGGACCAGTGGCATTGATGCCCTGAGCCTGTGCCGCCTCAATCGCGGGGATAATTTCGTCCAATTCTTCCCGGCCAAACAAACCACCCTCGCCAGCGTGCGGGTTCAGCCCGGCGACGGCCACACGCGGCGCTTCGATTCCAAGTAGTTTCATACTCAGATGCGCCAGCCGGATCACCGTCAGCACCCGTTCTTTTTTGACGCGGTCGCAGGCCTCGCGCAGCGCCACATGTGTACTGACATGCAGCACCCGCAGCTTACTGCTGACCAGCATCATCGAGACATGCTGTGCGTCGGTTAAGTCCTTGAGCAGTTCGGTGTGCCCGGCGTAATGATGCCCACCCTTGTTGATCGATTCCTTGTTGATCGGCGCGGTGACAATCGCCGCCAGGTCGCCAGCCAGCGCCATCCGCGTCGCCTGCTGGATATATTCCACCGACGCGTGCCCCGCCAATGCGCTCACCTGACCGGGCGCAAAAGCTGCCGGGTCAGCGTTGTTCAGGTCGATCAGGTCGATGGTCCCGGCCACACCCAGCGCGTCATCCGGTGTGTCGACTACGTTGATCCGTACCGGCACATCCAGCGCCGCGATGGTCTGCGCCAGCACCCGCGCATCACCGATGACCACCGGCACACACTGGTCATAAAATCCGTGCGCCGCCGCCAGCGTCTTGACGATAATTTCCGGGCCAACGCCTGCCGGGTCGCCCATGGTAATGCCGATACGATCACGCGTTATAACTTCATTCATGGGATTAACAACACCTTGCCTTTGGTCCGGCGGCCTTCGATGTAGCGGTGAGCTTCGGCGGCCTCGGCCAGCGGGAAGGCCGTATCGACCCGCACCTGAAGGTTGCCATCCAGCATCGACTGGAACAGATCACCCGCCCGCTGGAGCAGCTCTGTTCGGCTTGCCAAGTAATGGCCCATGCTGGGGCGTGTCAGATAGAGGGAGCCGCGCGCATTGAGAATCTGTGGGTCAAACGGCGGAACCGGGCCGCTGGACTGCCCGTACAACACCATAAACCCGCGTGGACGCAGGCAGTTGAGGCTGCGATCAAAGGTATCTTTGCCGACGGAATCGTACACCACTTCCACGCCATGACCGTCCGTCAGCCGCCGCGTCTCCGTTTCAAAATCGACCTGCGTGTACAGAATGACCTCATCCGCCCCGGCTTCCCGCGCCAGCTGCGCCTTTTCTTCGGTCGAGACGGTGCCGATCACGCGCGCGCCCAGACCCTTGGCGATCTGGACCAGCAGCAGTCCCACACCCCCGGCAGCGGCATGGACCAGCGCCGTATCCCCCGCCCGCAGCGGATAAGTGCTGTAACACAGGTAATGCGCGGTCATCCCCTGCAATATTACGGCAGCGGCATCGCGCAGTTCAACGTTATCCGGCACCGGCACCAGTGTTCGGGCCGGGACGACGGCGTACTCGGCATAAGAACCCATCGATTGTGCATAAGCCACCCGCTGCCCCACCTGAATATCCGTCACATCCGGGCCAACCGAGTCCACCACACCCGCTGCCTCCTCGCCCGGTGTCATCGGCAGGCTGCCTTTATACAAACCCTTGCGCTTGTAAACATCAACAAAGTTCAGCCCTGCCGCCTCAATTTTGACTCGCACCTCACCAGGGCCCGGCTCTGGCAGCGGCACATCTTCATAAGAAAGAACTTCCGGCCCACCATTCTGATGTACCCGAATCGCTTTCATAACCTACTCCTGATTGCGCTAACTGAATAACTCTATTGGAATTCATTTTACCGGGCTTTTCAACAGACCAGTGGCCCATTTCAGAATTGCCTCTGGCTGAGGCGGCATTTGCGGGTTAGTATGCGGCGCAGCATGTCAGGAGGACTGTATGACCAAAACGGCACTCATCACCGGAATTACCGGGCAGGATGGCTCGTATCTGGCGGATTTGCTGCTGGACAAAGGCTATCAGGTTGTCGGGATTGTTCGGCGCTCGACCAACTACCGTTACCCCAACATTGATCACCTGATCGGGCGCGTCACACTGGCATATGCCGACCTGATTGACGCCGATGCGCTGGGCGACATTATCCGCCGCCACCAGCCGGACGAAGTCTACAATCTGGCCGCGCAGTCCGTCCCGGCGGATAGCTGGAGCCAGCCGATTGTCACCGGCGAGATCACCGCCCTGGGTGCGGTCCGTATGATGGAAGCCGTGCGTCGTCATCAGCCGGATGCCCGTTTTTATCAGGCGACCAGCCGCGAGATTTATGGCGGTGTGCCCCAGGAAATCGTCGACGAGCAGACGCCCTTTCTCGCCAACAACCCCTACGGCATCGCCAAGCTTTATGCTCATCTGATGACCGTCAACTACCGCGAATCGTACGGCATGTTTGCCTGTGCCGGGATGCTGTTCAACCATGAAAGCCCGCGCCGGGGGCTGCACTTTGTCACGCGCAAGGTGACGATGGGCGCGGCCTGCATCAAACTGGGAATCACCAATCCGCCGCTGAACGAAGCCGGCGAACCACTGGTGCGCGATGGCAAGCTCAAGATGGGCAACCTGGATGCGTACCGCGATTGGGGCTATGCCAAAGAATATGTCGAAGCCATGTGGCTGATGTTGCAGCAGGATACCCCGCAGGATTACGTCATCGGCACCAACACCGCCTACAGCATCCGCGATCTGTGCCGGGTGGCATTCGATCATGTGGGCCTCAACTGGGAAGATCACGTCGAGACGGATGAGCGCTTCCTGCGGCCCACCGAAATCTTCGCCCAGCGCGGCAACCCGGCCAAAGCCAAAGCCGATCTCGGATGGGAGCCACGCACCTATTTTGAGGAACTCACGCGGTTGATGGTCGATTCGGACCTGGCATTGTTGTCCAAATAAAAGAAGCCGGACATCAGACTATCCGGCTTAAATGGCGCGGGGCAGTCAACGCCCGTTGCGCCTTTGCAGTTGCTGTTGGATCGGGATTTAGGTGTAATCGCCGGGGGAGGCCTGATTCCCGACCTTGCCATCCGGCCAGACGGTGTTCTGGTTGAACGTCACACCGCTGACATTCGCCCCGGTCATGATCGCGCCTTGCAGGTTGGCGTCGTTAAGCTTGGCGTTGGTCATGTTGGACCCCGCCAGATTGGCCCCTTGCAGGTTGGCGGACGTGAAGTTGACGTTCTGCACGTTGGCCTGGTTCAGGTCTGCGCCGGGCAGCTGGGCCAGCGCCAGATCCGCAAACGACAGGTTGGCATTGCGCAGCACTGTTTCGCGCAGCCGGGCGGCGGTCATCGCGGCCAGCCGCATGTTCGCACCGGTCAGGTCCAGCCGGGTCATATCCAGTTCCTGCAAGTTCACCCCGGCCAGGCGTGGGTTCGCCCCCGCAGGGATGAGGGCAAGGATCAACTGCTGACGGGTAATCTCAGGCATGGGTTTGTTCCTCCCTGTAATAAGCGATAATCTGATCAATGGTGGTATCCAGCGATGTGGCCGGTTCCCACTCAGTCGTTTGCCTTATTTTATCCAGACTGGGGATTCGACGCCGGAAATCTTCAAATCCCGCTTCATACGCCTCATCATAGGGGATCAGCCGAATATCGGACTGGCTGCCGGTCCGCTGGCGCACCCGCTGCGCCAGTTCCATGATGGTGATTTCCTCATTGCTGCCAATGTTGAAGACCTGCCCAACTGCGGCTGGCAGCTGCGATAATTCGTGAATGGCCGTCACCACATCGGCAACATTGCAGAAGCAGCGTTGTTGCTCTCCATCACCATACACTGAAATGGGTTCGTTTGCCAACGCTGCCTGCACAAAGCGCGGCAGCACCATCCCGTACTGGCCGCTCTGGCGGGGGCCGACGGTATTAAACAGCCGGAAGATGACCACCGGCAGCCCAACCTCACGATGATAGGCCAGCGCCAGAAACTCATCAATCGCCTTGGATGCCGCATAACTCCAGCGGCTCCGGATCGTCGGACCAAGCACCGTATCATCATCCTCGTGGAAGGGGAAACGAATGCCTTTGCCGTAGACTTCGGAGGTCGATGCAACCATCACCTTTTTGCGGTAGCGACGAGCCGTTTGCAGCACCACCTCGGTACCACCAATATTCACTTCGATGGTATCAATCGGCTGGCTGATGATCTTCTGAACCCCAACCGCTGCCGCCAGATGAAAGATGACGTCACACTCGCTCACCAGCCGGTCGAGAACATGAATATTGCGAATGTCTTCAATCGCATAATGAAAGTTCGGATGTCCGTCCAGGTGCGCGATGTTCTTGTAGCGGCCCGTGCTCAGGTTATCGATCACGGTGACGGTATCACCCGCAGCAATCAACCGATCCGCCAGGTGGCTGCCGATAAACCCGGCCCCACCGGTTATGAGCGCATGAGTCATGATTTACTCCTGCCGTATGAAGGTACGCACCGAATTGTATACGGCTTTGCGCCCCTGACAAGCGCCTTCATCAGTATAGCCGCAAATTTTCGCTGTAAACGGAGCGTGGGTTGGACGTTGCGCAACAGGTGGTTAGGGCCATTGTTGGCGAATATGCACGAAAGTGTGCTAATATTTTGCATCAAATCGCCGCTGCAACCTGTTGCAGAACACGCAAAAATAAAAATATCCGTTATTGATAGTGGATTGTTATTATCTGGAGCGCATATGGAAACCGTCCACGCCGAGCCGAGCGATGCTGAGTTAATCAAGCGGCTGCAATCGAACGATTTAGGCGCATTGGGAACCCTTTTTGACCGATATTATGCTCAGATTTACCGCACGGCTGTCGCCATTACCCACGACGACGCCGTTGCCGAAGACATCACCCAGGATTGTTTTCTACGACTCCACCGCTATGCACACCGCATCGACACCACTCTGCCATTGCCACCCTGGCTGTACCGTGTCACCGTGAACCTGGCTTACACCTGGGTTTCCCGGCACAAAAAGCGGCGTGTCTCGCTCGAAACCGTCGTCGATTACCTGATCAGCCCGGCCCGCAGCACGCCGGACCACGCCGCGGAAATCGCTGGTTTACAGCAGGAAGTGCGCACGGCCATTTCTGCGCTCAACTTTAACCAGCGTGTCGTAGTCGTGTTACACTATCTCAACGGCCTGAGTCTGGACGACATCGCCCAGATTCTGGATTGCCCGGTTGGCACCGTCAAAAGCCGCCTGTACTATGCGCGCGAAAACCTGCGCCACAGGCTTGTTCACACCAACGGAGAACCACAGGTTGCACATGGGTATACCCGATAACCACCTGGATAATATGATCGTGCTGGCGCTCGAAACCAAAACCCATGTCGCCCGGCGCCAGAAACTGACTGCGTGGGAACAACTGCACAGACGTGCCGCCCGGCAGGTGATGATGGCCCCCTACGCCATTCCCCCCAAACCCGCCCTAAAACCCTCTGTCTTTTATGTCCGCTGGGCACGCCGTTTGGTGCGTATGCTGCATATCATCTTTACCGACGATACCGTGTACGACCGCGCCGCCCGCAAACGCTGCCTGATGCCGGTGTGGGGGTCTATCGGCGGCACGGTGGTGGTGCACTTTTCCCCGCCGCTTCGCGCTCACTAACACAAAAGGCCTGATGCCAGCGCACCAGGCCCGAACCGAACCCGTTACTCAGGTTGCCCGTTCATCAATCAACCGGCAGCTGCGGCACGGTCACTTCCGGCATTTCGCCGACCAGCGACTCCAGAAACGCGACAATGTAGTACACCTCATCATCCGACAGCGTGCGGTTGAGCTGAACACTGGCCATCGTCTGCACCGCTTCTTCAAGGGTGGCGGCGCTGCCATCGTGGAAATAAGGCCCCGTCAACGAGATGTTGCGCCATGTCGCCACGCGGAACAGATGCTCGTCGGATTCTTCACCGGTCACCGTCGCCCGACCCAGGTCCTCGCCATGATGAAACGGCATCAGCGTCCCAATCGACAGCATCGGCCCATTGTGGCAGGCGACACAGCCGATCTGAGCCGCGATTTCCATGCCGCGCTTCGCATCATCCGACAAGGCATCTTCTTCCCCGCGCAGATACCGGTCGAGCGCATCGTCCGGCGTAATCAGCGTGCGTTCGAAGGAGGCGATGGCTTTGGCGATGTTCTCGAACGTAATCGGATTTTCCTCACCGGGGAAAGCCGCCTCGAAGTAAGGCAGATAACCTTCAATATCGGCAATGGTCGACACCGCCAGATCAGCCGGCATGGCCATTTCAACCCCGGCCTGAATCGGCCCCTGAGCCTGTTCTTCCAGACCTGTAGCGCGGCCATCCCAGAATTGCAGGTTAAAGAAGGCGGCGTTCAGCACGGTTGGGGCGTTGCGCCCGCCGGTCAAAAACTCGTGACCCAATGAGGTCGGCAGGCGGTCCGTTCCGCCCAGGCTCAGGTTGTGGCAGGTATGGCAAGAGATCACGCCACTGGCCGACAGGCGTGGCTCGAAGTACAGCATCTTGCCCAGTTCAATTTTTTCCGGCGTCATGGGGTTATTTTCCGGCACCGGGGCGGCGTCCGGCAGGGTCGCAAACACACCCTGCACCACCTGTTCGCGGCCACCTGTTTCCTGGGCCGACAACAATGCGCTGGTCAACAGTAACAGCAGGCCAGCAGCCAACGGCAAAACAAATAATTTCCTGGTCATCGCAATTTTCCTCAACAGCAATGTTAACTCACACGACCATAGTGAAAATTGGCGGCCGATAGCACTGCAATCATTCCTGATTTTTATCTGACAAAGAGCATTATTTTCTGATGAACGGGCTGTAACCAGAAACATTTACGAAGAATTGTGAACACTACATTCCACAAACCTTAATTTAATTGGGGTGGATTGCGCGTTACCATCGTTTTTTTTGCAGTATAATGAGTCTATTGAGCACTTTAAGGGAACTTGAAATACGGATATTCACTTATGGCATCTTCGCCACGCATTATCACCGTTGACCCCACAGGCTCCCTCGCGCACCTGGTTCGCGCTGTTGCCGATCTGCTGGATCGTTCGATTACCCTGATTGACATCGCCAGTGGCCAGGAAGCACTGGCCGAGGCCAAGAAAAATCCGTGCGATGTCTTGATTACCACCGTTGAACTGGGCGACCAGATCAAGGGTTATCAACTGGCGATCGAAACCAGCAAAGCCGCATCTAAAACGCGAGTGATCGTCCTGGCCGAAAGCAGCGACCCGGAACTCGATGTCGCCGAACTGGGTGACTCGCCGTATGTCTACATGCATCGACCGGTTGATCTGAGCCAGTTCGCCCGTGTAATGGCTGCTGCGCTCGATGGCGAAGACATCTTCGCTGCCGCGCAGGAACCCGCCCGTGCAGCCGCTACACCCGCCCCTGTTCACGCTGGTCAGCTTCCTTTTGTGGATGTTGAGGTTGCCCGGCCCATTATTGACATGCTGCTGACAGATGTCGGGGCAATGGCGATTGTCTTTTCCAACCGCACGGGCAATGTCCTGCTGGAACGCGGCGCCGTTGGCTATCTGGACCGCGAAAAGCTGACCCAAACCTTGCAGCCCATCTTTGTGACGACCATCGAAATGGGCGATCTGGTGGGCGGCAACACCCGCACCCTGCATTTCTATGATGGCGACGACTACGACGTCTTTGTCATTTCTGTTGGCCTTCATCACTTCCTGTGTCTCGTCTTTAATGGCGAAGCTGGCAACCGGGCGTTTGGCGCTGTCAACCGCTTTGGCCGCCGTGCCGCCGAAGACCTGGTTGCGTTGATGGGCGCTGCCGCCTTCGTGGTCGACAAACCCACAGAAAAGCCTGTACCCACCCGCAAGACCCGCCGCACACAACCCGAAGAACCGGTTGAAGAAATCTTTGAGCCGCTGGAACGTGCGGTCGAATCCGACACCTACGAAGAACCTGAGCCACTCCAACTGGAACCCATCGAAGAACTGGACCTCAGCATCTTCGATAACCTCGATGCGCTCGACCCCAGTGACGCCGAAGACCTCTTCGACCCGGCCAAACTGGCCGATCTCGCCAACGAAAACAATCGCAAAGGCGGGCCAATCGACTTCGACCAGGCCCGTGAACTGGGAATCATGCCCAAACTGGGTGACTAGTGCGCACCATCCTTGCAAAGTAGTAGCCGGAAGGGGTTGGCAGATTTGAACGTGTCCGAACCAAATATCACCACGTCCAAAGATCCGCTCATCGGCAAACAACTCGGCGATTACCGCATCACCAGCCGTCTCGCATCAGGAGGGATGGCGCGTGTGTACAAGGGCATGGATTACAAACTCCAGCGCCCGGCGGCAATCAAAGTGCTGGATACGCACAATGTCGATCTGGAAGCAACTAGTACTGCGCGCTTCAAACGCGAAGCACGGGCGGTCGCTGCGCTGGAACACCCCAACATTATCCCAATCTACCAGTATGGCGAAGATGAAAGCGAAGGCGTCTATTTTCTGGCGATGAAGCTGGTCAAGGGCCATGATCTGGCGGATGAACTGCGCCGCCTCAAACGGTCGAAAGACAAGCTGATGCCAATCGACCGGGCGCTAAAGATCATGACGCAGGTCGCGTCGGCGCTGGATTATGCGCATTCGCAGGACATCATCCACCGCGACGTCAAGCCGTCCAACATACTCATCGACAAGGATGACCATGCCACCCTGACCGATATGGGGCTGGTGCTGCGGGTGAGCGCCGAAACGACGATGGGCACCGCCTTTGGCACGCCGCGTTACATCGCACCTGAACAGGCCACCTCGTCGGACAAAGCCGTCCCCCAGAGCGACATCTACTCTTATGCGGTGATCCTGTACGAAATTCTGACAGGCCAGACTCCGTTCGACGGCGGCACACCCATGGAAATCGCGCTGGCGCATATCAGTGAGCCGGCACCATCGCCGCGCACGGTGAACCCCGGCATCCCGCTGGTGGTCGAACGAGAACTGATGCGGGCGCTCGACAAAGACCCGGCCAAACGGCACAAATCGGCCACCCAGCTGATCGAAGCGGTCAAGCGTGGGTACAACACCCCGGCGGCCAGTGCGCTGTCGATTGCCGAGCCGCTGAACGAAGAAGCCACCCTCGCGCTGGCACCAGCGGCAGACCTGCCCGCCATCGAAATCGAGAACAAGTCACGGCGGCTGCCTGTGCCCATGCTGCTGCTGGTCGCGGTCGCCCTGCTCATCGCCGGCGCCTTTATTGTCAACGGCCTCGCGGACATGACTGGCGGACAAGCGGCGGCTGATGGCGCACCGGTATTGCTGATTTACGACGAGTCGACGTTTACGTTCATCAACGAAGGCGATTATGACCTCAACGTTCAGGACCTGAAGTTCATCCGCGGTGTGGATGATAACGTGGACGATTTCTCCGGTGACCGCATCCCGCGTGATGTTCTACCCAGCGGCCAGAATTGTTTCCAGATTATCCTGAACAACACCACGCCAACGGTGCCGCCGCAGTGCAACCCCATCAGCCAGCACCGGCATGGACAGGAGATGCTGTCGAATCCGCTGCGCGTCCACTGGCGCGCCGAAACGGAAACCAGCACCCGCGTCAAGACCTTCGAGGTGCGCTATAAAGGCCAGCTTCTCGCCCGCTGCGACACGATTGAACGCGGTGGCTTTGGCGAATGCCGCCTGAACTGGCCCGAAGTGCCGCCCACCCCCGAAGCCTGATCAACGCTCACATTTCAAATTTCTAACCCCGCCGTTTGTTGGGCGTCATGTGACCAGCGCCCAGCCTGGTGACGGATTCCGTATAATAGAGATAGAGACTCATCCACTGAGTCGAAAATAGAGCTTTATACGCCCGGGGGAGGCCTATGATGAAACGGCACTTTGGATTAAGCGGTCTGCTGCTGTTGCTGTGGATGATGCTGGCTGCATCGCCGGCGGCGGCGCAGGACACCCTCTGGACGGCTGAGTATTTCAACAACCCATATCTGACCGGCGCGCCCGTGATGATTCGCTCCGAGGCATCCCCGACCAATGAATGGGGCTATGGCTCACCCGGCGGCGCGGTCCCGGTCGATAACTTCTCCGCCCGCTGGTCGACCACCACTTACCTGAACGCTGGAAATTACCAGATTTCCGTACGGGTCGACGATGGCGTCCGCGTTTACGTCGATGGAGTCCTCTACATCAACGAGTGGCATCCGGCAACAGGCCGCATCTATCAGGCGACGATCTCGCTGGCAGCAGGCAATCATACGATTGTGGTCGAGTTTTACGAGGCCGCCGAGGTTGCGTATCTGCTGTACACGTTTAACCCGCTTACGCCCGGCCCTGGCCCCGGCGCACCGCAGGCAACCGTTAATGCCCAGTTTCTGAATGTGCGGTCGCTGCCCAATGCATCCTCGGCGATTGTCAGCGTCATCAACCGGGGGCAGACATATCCGGTGATCGGGCGCAACTTCAACTCGACCTGGCTGCAACTCAACATCAGCGGCATATACGGCTGGGTGAATGCCCGTTACGTCAATGCGTCGAATATCGGCGGCGTGCCCATCACCGATGGCGGTCCGATTGTCACACCCGTGCCACCCCCGCCCGTCGGCGCGACGGCGACAGTCACGGCCTATCTGCTGAATGTACGCGATGCGCCCAATCCGTATACGGGCGGTGTCATCACCCAGATTCGGCGGGCGGAAGTCTACCCCGTGATTGGCCGCAACCTGGATACTAGTTGGGTCCAGATCAACGTGCGTGGGCTGACCGGCTGGGTACGCAGCACGTGGGTATCGCTGACAAACATGGCCGGGGTGCCGGTGACAAGCAACACCACCAATCCATCGCAGCCAGTCCCCGTGAACACCTTCGCCACCGTGCGCGCCTACTTCCTGAACGTCCGCACCCAGCCATTTTACGGGTCGCAGGTGCTGACGCTCGTCAGTCAGGGGCAGACTTACCCGGTGGTCGGGCGCAATGCCAGCAGTACCTGGGTACAGATCAATATCGGCGGGTCGCTCGGTTGGGTGCGCAGTTCGTGGGTGATCATCGTACCCGGTTTGTCCAATGTCCCGGTGACCGGTTAAAGTAGATTACGAAACGTTGTAGGGGCGACTCGCGAGTTGCCCCTACAGAACGATATTGATGTTGCGAGTGGAGTATTACCAAGCCACCGTTTAGAAGTTTATTTTAAGAATATCCCTTTAAAGAAAGGACGTTTCTTTTGAATGGGTTTACCCAACCCCGCCTCATCGGTGAGGGTCTGCAACTGCGGCACGCGACCGAGGCGGATGCCGAAGCATTGAGTCAGATCAATACGGAAATTTTTGATCAATCAGTTGGCGATAGCGTGGCAATGATGGTGTCCGGACGTCACCCAACGGTCGGCCCCAAAGACTTTATCCTGATCGAAGACGTAAACCACAGCCACAAAATCGCCGCATCCGGCGCCATCTTCGACCATCTCTGGCGATACGGAGATGTAGTCTTCAAGATGGGCTACCTGGAGTGCATCGTCACCCATCCGGACTATCGCAGACGGGGTCTGATGCGAAACGTGATTGAGGCCTTGCACACGATCAGCACCAGTAAAGGTCATCTGGTTCAGACGGTGGGTGGCATCCGCTGGTTCTACCGGCGGTTTGGTTATGAATATGCACTGGATGGGCCGGGTCATCGAGAGCTGCCGCTAACGTTTGTGCCGCTGCTTGCTGAGGGCGAAACGGAGCCTTATACCATTCGGCTCGCACAGGAAGCCGACATACCCACATTGATTCAATTGTATGAGCGCCAGTGCGCCGGCAAGCTCATCACACGCCTGAGGCCGGAGGCGTGGTGGCGTTATCATATTTCGGGTCAGGATCATGGGGCATTTAGTGAAACCTACTTGCTCATTCTCGATTCAAGCGGCTCGATTGCCGGTTATTTTGGCACCTGGGCTGGTTTGCCGTGGGGCCGACGCTATGTTCGGGAGCTGGGTGTGCAGGAAGGTGTCCCTATCCACGCGGTGCTACCCTCGGTGCAGCGCTATATTTACACGTTTCTGGATGACAATGAAGCCGCCTTTGGTGGGTATCCCCCTCTCTCTATCCAGTTCGACCTGGGTTTTAACGAGACCCACCAACACCCGGTCTACGAGTTATTGGGTGGCGGACTGACACGCTATCGGGGTTGGTCGTGGTATGTGCGCGTTGTCGATATCCCCGGATTTATCATGCACATCGCCCAGGCACTCAACCAGCGTTTGGCCGCATCAGACATGAGTGGCTATGACGGTGACCTGAAAATCAGCTTTTACCGGGGCGGGGTTCGTCTGTTTTTTGAACGCGGACAACTGATCAAAGCTGAAGATTGGGCTTCCCCTGAAATTGATGAGGGACACGATGCGGCGTTTCCACCGCACACCTTCTTACAGATCCTGTTTGGGTATCGCTCCTTGGCCGAGCTGCGCTACGCATTCCCTGATTGCTGGGTCAATCGCAAAGCGATCCTGATGTTGGATACGCTCTTTCCAAAACAATCATCGTGGGCCTTTCCATAACCAGCCTGATCGCAGCAAAGGCGCGTTCGCGTCAGCCATCAACCCCGATGATTATTGTCCGGGACGATATAGCGTTCGCGGAACTTGTCATCCAGCATGTGGTAGGGTTCGCCTTCGGAGCCGATGACCAGCCAGTGGCCCGGCGGCACTTCGACCGGCTGCGGGCTTTCGAGGGATTGGATGAGCACGGGCTGTTTGAGCAGCATTGCCCAGACGCCGATGTGCTTGTAGTAGGGGCGGCAGCCATGCAGCACCAGCTGAGATTCAGCGGGGTTGGGTCGCCAGCCGGGTTCATCCCAGGGCTTGTACGTGTTGCGAAACAGGTCACGTTTGACCGGCCAGTGATAAAAATCGGCAATGCGCGGTTTTTCGCGGCCATCACCGGGATCATAGACCATTACGTCGCCCTTCTCGGCGGCCAGCACCTCAATCGTCGTCAGCACCCCGACCGCGGTGCTCAGCACACGGGCCATCACCAACTGCTTGCGCGGTGGAAAATACCGCAGCCGCGACCGGCGAAGTTCCTGCTCTGTCCATTGACGCTGCCGCAGTACCTGATTGGATGCCATATACCCCCTCCCTCGCGGACATTATAACCGGGGTTGTGCCGCTGCACTATTTTTATCATGACAGAAATCAGGCAACTGGTCTATGGGTTCGACAGCCCGAAACATTGAGATGTGGTTAGAGTTTTTTGACATTCGGCTGCGTCGGCGCCCGCATCGCATACCCCTCATTAGTGGTGTGCCGGGGCCAGCCTGTTTGTGCCATGCTATGCCGGTTGAATCTGTCTGCAAAAGTGAGTAAATATGGACCAGAAATTGTGTGGCGACACGTGGATTTCGCTGCGTGAAAATGAACAGGGCGTGTTATATGTTGAGATGGATGAAGCCATCGTGGTCGTGCCCGTTACGCCGGAGGGCAATGTGCTGCTGATCATGGAACCGTCTGCGGCCTATGGTGAAAATGTCCTCACGCTGCCAGCCGGTCGCATCGAATCCGGCGAAGACGCTGCCACAGCCGCCAACCGCGAGCTTCAGGAAGAAATTGGATTCAAGGCCCAGTCGTTGACGCCGATCGGCCAACTGCACCCATTCATCAAGTATCTGCGCAGCCACCAGACCATTTTTCTGGCGCGGGATATGATCCCCAGCAAGCTGGATGGTGATGAAGACTGGGCGATTGCGGTTGAGCCAACCCCACTGAATGCGTTTGAAACCCTGATTGATGCGGGCCGCCTGACTGATTCCATCGTGATAGCCACCCTGTACCTCACCCGCCGCTATCTGAGCGCCAACCCGTAACCGGCTCTTACGCGTAGGGCAGCGGGTCATCCATGCCGATTTCGGCGAAAGCCTGCAAACGCTCGGCACAGGTGGGGCAGCGCCCGCAGGCGACTTCGGCACCCTCGTAGCACGACCATGTCTGGCTATAATCCACGTCCAGCGCCAGCCCGGTCCGCAGAATATCCGCCTTGCTGGCGGTCACAAAGGGCGCTTCGATGTGCACCGGGTTTTTGCGATTGAGCGCATACACCTGGTTGACACGTTCGAGAAAGTCCGGCGTGGTATCCCAATAACCATACAGGTCGTGGCGCTGGGCACCGTAATACACCACATCCGCGCCCAGGCTTTCGGCATAGGCCACGGCCAGCGCCAGAAAGATACTGTTGCGGTTGGGCACATAGGTCACGGGCTGGGGGTCACCTTCGACAGCGGCCATATCCGGCACGGCAATATCGGCATCCACCAGTGCCGACCCACCGAACACCGCCCGCAGCGCGTTCAGGTCCGCGATCAGATGATCGTCACGGCCCAGCAGCGCCGCATGATGCTGGGCGCAGGCGATCTCGCGCGCGTGCTTCTGACCATAGCGGAAACTCATCACCGCTGGCTGGCGTCCCATGTTTTTCACCAGATGATGCAGCAGGGTGACACTGTCCATGCCCCCGCTGACAATCGCTACCGAATCAGCCATTGTGCTGTGCCTCGAATTCCTCAACCGTCATGCCATAAATCAGAATATCGTGATATTTCCCCTGTGTGTAGATCATGCGCCGCAGCTGGCCTTCGAGCGTAAAGCCCAGCCCCTCGTGCATGCGCATGGACGACTCGTTGAAGCCATACACCTCAACGTTGACCTTCTGGTAGCGTCGCTCCTGAAAATAATAGCGCAGCACCAGCCGCACCGCCTCGGACGCATAGCCCTGCCGTCGGTGATGGGGCAGAATGGCGATGCCATACATGAACGTGCCGCAGCGCGGGTTGCAGTGATGCGTCGTGATCGTGCCCACCATTTCGCCGTCCAGCCGTTCGATCTGAAAGTTGAAGTCTTCGCCTTTGTTGTCATCTTTGGCGGTGCTTTGCACCCAGGCCTGCACCCGTTCGCGGGATGACGGAAACGGAATTTCGTATAACTGCCGTGCGCCATCCGTATCAAAATTCCACTCGTAGAACACTTCCCAGCTTGCCGCTTCAATTGCCCGCAACCGTACCAGATCGCCCTGAAAAATGTCGCTCATCATCCCGCGCTTTCTACCCTGTTGATCGTCTTCAGTCGATTGTTTACTGATCCAGCACCAGCAGCCAGTCCTGTTCATCCGGCGCGGTATAACCCGCTTCCGCAGTGGACCATTCCCCGGTACGCGGGTTGAACCAGCGGGCGCTGCCAAAATCCCGCGTCAGTTCAACCGTGCCACCCAGCGGCAGGTAAATCACCACCTGAGCTTCATCCAGCGTCTGGGCCGCAGCGACAAACCGGTTGGGGTCCTCATCGCCGGGCTGCTGCTTTAAGAGTTCCGGCGCGGGCGTCATCTTCGTCCAGCGCAGCATCTCGAAGAACCCGCGCAGCGTCGTCATGTTGCTGATCCCCGGCATTTCGACGCCTTCGTGCCAGGGCTGCACCGTGCCGATATTGCGATGATTCTCTGCCGGGCCGGGGTCTTCACGCCATGTCCAGATTTCGTTGTTGCCGTAGGTCACACCCGCCGGTGGCGACACCAGCAGGCTCCAGTATGATGCCCGCCGCACGTGGTAGTCGCTGAACTTGTCGCCTGTTTCGTAAGCCGGGTGACCTTCATAATTCGGTTCCAGATTGATCACGGGTTTGACAGGCTCATTCGACCACTCGGTCGCCGGGGGGCCCTGCACCAGCCAGCGCACGTGTTCCGCCGAATCGCCGTGCCCGCTCTGGTAGCCGATAAAGTCGAACCACGATTCCTCGCCGAACAACTCGCCCACCCAACTAACGCCGCAGGGATGCATCGTCACCAACCGGTCATGACGGTCGCCAAACACTGCCCGGCCAATCCGCTTGAACCGCGCCGCCCGGTCATCCTGATGATAGCGTCCGTCACCACCCAGCAGCCACACCACCTGATACGCGCCCCAACGGGCCTGTTCATAGCGGACCAGCCGGGTCGCTGCGGCTTCGGTCAGGGTCTGGCCGGGGTCAATTTCCGTCAGAGTCCACAGCATCACCGGGGCGGCGATCATGCCATGCTCGTTGATGGCTGCCACTTTGGGGTCTGCCCGCTGGAAAAATGCCGGATTAATCGTGATATGGTCTGTGCCCTCAAACGCCAGTTCGCCCTGGCTGTCGCCTGCCGTCGAAGCGCGCCATTGCGTCGCCACAAACTGAATGACGTTGAACCCCTGTTCGCGCCGCGCCATCAGGTAGCGTGTCCAGTCTTCCGCTTTGGACAGCAATACGCCATTCCACGCCGTGTCACCCAGCCAGAAAAAGGGCGTACCATCGGCAAATTGCAGGTAGCGGCCATTGTTGCTGGTGTTCAGCGGGCCATGACTCAGGACGGGGTTACTGCCTTCGTACGGGACACAATCGAGCGTGCCGGTCTGACCATGCAGGCCGCTGTTCGCTTCATCCGAACACACCGTCCGCCACTGCCATGCCCCCGCTGCCGTCGGGCTGAAACGGACCCGCCACACATCGTCGCCGTCCCAGAAGGCTTCGACCGTGTGCTGCCCGCCCGGCCCGGTAAAATGTACCCGTACGGTGACATCCCAGAATGGATTTTCATAAGTTTGCGTACTGTTGAATTCTGTTTCAAAAACCGTCCACTGTTGTACCGGTGCCATCACTCGGCCTCCTTTTTTGATGTATGCAGATCGAGCAGCAGCTGATGAATGTGCAACAACGCCTGATTCTGAGCCTCAAGCTGCTCCTTAATGGCGCGGATTTCTTCTTCCGCCTGACGATCAATCTCAAAATCCATATGGCTTTCCAGCCGATCACGCTCGGCCTGCCGATTCTGACTCATCATGATAATGGGCGCGGTGAAAGCGGCCTGTGTCGAAAGCACCAGATTCATCAGAATAAAGGGATAGGGGTCCCACTTAAAAACCCAGCCGGAGATATTCAACAACACCCAGAACATCAGCAGCACGGACTGAATAATAATAAAGCGCCACGAACCCACGATCGACGCCACCCTGTCCGCCGCTTTTTGCCCCGACGATGCCTGTTCATCCAGCACCTGGTTACGATTACGCACCATCGAAGTCCGGTATTGAATTTTAGGAAACTGGACCTGTCCCATTTTACGCCCCCACCAATTCCGGTATAGTGAACACGTATCAATCCTACCCGCAACAGTGATTTATACAATCCGGAGGAGATTTGGGAAATGGATACTTTAACACCCGAAAAATTATTAACAACCACCCGCAGCGTCCGCAAGCGCCTGGACCTGACGCGCGCGGTTGAGCCGGACATTATTCGCCAGTGCCTGGAAATCGCGGTTCAGGCACCGACCGGCGGCAACAACCAGCGCTGGCATTTTGTGGTCGTCACCGAGGCCAACAAACGCGAGCAGATCGGCAATTATTACCGCACCTCGTTTTTCGACCACTACGTCAAAAACGCCCGCGAACAGAGCCGGGGCAATGACCAGACCAGCCGTGTGCTCGATTCCGCTGAATATCTGGCAGAAAACATGCATCGTGTCCCCGTCATGATTATCCCCTGCATCGAAGGCCGGCTGGAAAACCCGACGCCGCAGGCAATGGCCGGATTCTATGGCTCGATCCTGCCTGCCACGTGGTCGCTGATGCTGGCGCTGCGGGCACACGGTGTGGGCTCCGCATGGACCACCCTGCATCTGCGCTACGAACAGGAAGTCGCCGACCTGCTCGGTATCCCCGATCATATCACGCAGGCGGCGCTGCTGCCCGTGGCGTACTACACCGGCGAGGATTTCCGCCCGGCCAAACGCCACCCGGCCCGTGAGGTCACTTACTGGGATAGCTGGGACAGCACCTCCTGAACCTGACCGCGCATCACAGGGGCACGCCGCCACCGTGTTTTCCGTACAGCGTGCCCCTGCGCTTTCACCTATGACGCGTCCGGAATAAGCGCCCCATACAGCTCGTTATATGTGTCCGTAACCGAGTCGTAGATTCCAAACCCGGCAGCAAATTCCCAGTAACACCAGCCGATACCGCGTGCTTCGGCCTGTTCGACTACGGCGCGGGTGAACAACAGGCGCGATTCCATATCGGCTTTGCTGTACGCGCCAAATTCACCCATGAACAGCGGTGCATCCAGCCGGTCGCCCCACTGCACGGCATAGTCGAAGTATTCGTCCAGGTTACGATAATCGACGTCGGTCCCCCACGTTCGCCCAACCCATCGGTCCGCCCCGGCGACCCACTCCGCACCCTGATGCGTAAATTCAAATGGCTCATAATTGTGGAAGCTGACGATCAGGTTGTCCGCGTCTGCTGGCAGCTTGACCCAGGGCAGTTCGTAGACAGACCCCCAGCCCGCGCCGCTGACGATCAGACGTCGTTCCGGGTTCGTCGTGCGGATCAGCGCAACGATTTCGGCCTGATAGCGGTTCCACAGGTTGGTGGTCAGCTTGTCATTCGGCTCGTTGAGAATCTCGAAGATCAGCGTCTGCGGGTAATCCTGATAATGATCCGCGATCTGTGCCCACAGGCCCAGCAGCCGGTCATGGTGCCCTTCCGGGTCCGGCATGATTTCTTCATAGTGGTGAATATTCACAATTGCCTGCAACCCGGCATCAAGGGCCCAGCCAACCACCGCGTCCACGCGCTCAAAAAATGCGTCGTCGATGGTGTAGGGCGCTTCGTCGGCAGCATGCGCTGACCAGCGGATCGGGATGCGCACCGTATCGAACCCGGCATCCGCAATGATTTGCAGCCACGGCTCCTGCACGCGCAGGCCCCATTCGCCTTCCGTCGGCGCTTCGAGCATATTGCCCAGGTTGATGCAGCGCGCAATGTCCGGCGTTGGCGCCGTTTCCACTTCTTCCTGTGCCGCCAGCGGCAGACCCGCCAACAATAGTAGTGATAAACCAGCAAGAACAATTTTCATCATCGAATAATCCTCTTTAATTATGGGCCAGTCACCGGTCGCCCGTTTTTGGCACCACCACCCAGCATCCAGACATAAATTTTACGCTTTACCAGCCGGAAAATAGAGATCAGGACGGCGATCACGCAGGTGAGCAGACGGCGCTGCCCGACAGGTATCCACCACATCCAGGTCAACCTCGGTGATAACGAACGAATCTTCCAGATCGGCATTATCACGGATGATCTCGCCGCGCGGCCCGGTAATCAACGCCTGTGCCGGATGGGTAAAAGCAATGACGATTTCGCTTTCCCACGATCGAACCTGCATCATGCTGCGGTTGAAGTCGCCATGCATGCCGTAGGTGGGGTTCAAAATGATGCGCGCGCCTTGCAGCGCCAGGGTGCGCACCGTTTCCGGCCAGCGCCGGTCGGCACAGATCAGCACGCCGAACGGGCCAAAGTCCGACGCAAAGACGGGCAGCGACTGGCCCGCCAAAAATTTGAGATCATGGGTTTGCAGGTGGGTTTTGTCGTAATGACCGACCAGATGCCCATCGCGATTAATAACCAGGGCAGAATTGTACACACCACCGGCAGCCCGCCGCATACAGCCCTTGATAACCCAGCATTGATGCGCCGCCGCCCAGGCCCGCACCGCCGCGACTTCGGGCGCAGTATCGGGCGAAACGGCATACCGGAGCAGCGCATCAGCCGGGGTGTCCGAATCAGCGATATAGCCATCCAGAAAGCACTCCGGCGTGATGACCACATCGGGTTGATGAGCAGCCACCCGCGCCAGCAGTTCCATCAGACGCGCCTGATTCGCCGCACAATCACCCCGCTGCGGATAGACCTTGATCTGCGCAATTCTCAGCATCATACCTCCAGACCTGTTCCCGCCCCTGCCCCGCCGACGGAGGCCGCGAAAAAGCAGCAGAACTGGCGAAAAACAACAGGTATAGTCTAATAGTTTTCGCCATAAAGCACGAAACCGGAATTTGCCAATCTGCACCCGGACGAATAACATCAAGCTCTGATATTGATTTATTTCGGAGGAGAATAGATGCAAATCGGTTCTGGCTCACATATTTACGAATGGGTAGAAGGCTGGGCGAAAATTCCGTCAAATATCCAACCGGGTTATACGCACGGTGTGGTCGAGGATGCGCAGGGGCGAATCTATGTGCACAACGCCAGCAAGGACTCCGTGCTCATCTTTGACGCCGATGGCAATTTCATCCAATCATGGGGCGAGGCCTATGCCGAGGGCGCGCATGGCCTGCACCTCAACGCCGAAAGCGACGGCGAATACCTGTATCTGGCGCTGACCAAACAGGCGATGGTCGTCAAGACGGACCTCGACGGCAATGAAATCTGGCGTATCCTCACGCCGGACCTGCCGCAAATCTACGACGACGAACACAAATTCTCGCCTACCGAGACGACGGTTGCGCCCAACGGCGACGTCTACATCGCAGATGGTTACGGCCAGCCCTGGGTCCATGTGTACGATTCGGCTGCCAACTACAAATTCTCGTTTGGCGGACGCGGCGAGGAACCCGGCCTGCTGAACAACCCGCATGGCATCATGCTCGATACACGTGGCAGCGAACCGCTGATTCTGGTGTCCGACCGGGGCAACCACCGGCTGCAATACTTTACGCTGGATGGCGAATTTGTCCGCATCACCGAAGGCATGCTCGACCTGCCGTGTACAACGGTGCAGTATCAGGACGAAATTTATATCCCGGACCTGCATTCGCGCATGACGATTCTGGACAAAGACGACCAGTTGATTACGCACGTGGGCGAGCGTGAAAATGGCTGGCAGATCGAAGGCTGGCCCAACATCGCCCATGAACTACGGCAGGTGGGCAACTTCACGTCACCGCACGACCTGCATGTGGATCAAAACGGCAATGTCTATATGGCAGAATGGATCAACGACGGGCGCATTACCAAACTGGCGCGGGTCCGTTGAAGCAGCACCCACAACAGGTTAGAATCGGCCAGACCTGTCCATACCTGCAACTCGCTTATTGAGAAGGTGATTATTCATGCAAACCACAATGGTTAACGAGATGATCCCGCTGGCACAGCCGGGACCGATGACGGACGCTGAACGTTTCATGTTCGAATGTTTTGGCTACATCATCATCGAGGATGTACTGAGCCAGGATGAAGTCGAGGAAACGCTGGAAGCCACCAAACGCCTGCACGAAGGCCACCCGAAAGAACGCCTGCTGCAGCTGGGCAAAGGCTTCGAGACGGAACCCGCTATCGAACGGCTCATCGACCACCCGGCGGTGCTGCCCAAAGTGCGCGCCCTGTATGGCGACCGGTTTGTGCTGCAAGCAGCCTGGTGCACGGTGCAGCCTGCGGGCAGCCAGAGCGTCGGCTGGCATCAGGACGGCTCCAGCGCCTATGACTTCAAGCAGCTGGCCTACCCGGTGCCGCTGGTGCAGCTGCGGGCCAGCTACAACCTGACCGACCAGTCGGAGTTGTTCATGGGTAACATGATGATGATCCCCGGCAGCCATCGCAGCCCGGTGGGCTTGCCGAATGAGCTACGCAAGGAGATCAACGTCAGCCCGATCCAGCACATCATTCAATGCAAACCGGGCACGGTGCTGCTGTTCCACAACGGCGTCTGGCATTCGCCCATGCCCAACAACCGCGACTTCGACCGCTACAACATGCACTTCATCTACAGCCCGCCGTGGCTGCGCCGTTCGGACCGGTTCGAGACGGACCCGGCGTTTCTGGAACGCACCACGCCGCTGCGCCGCGCCCTGATGGGGGATTATGAGCGGCCCGACACACCGTTTGCCGGTGGATTCCCGGCCATCCCGTTTGAGGATAACGGCCATTAATGACTCATCGCAGGGGTCGATTCGGTTCAGTGAATGCTGTTGAGTACGAACGGCCCCTGCAACCCCAATGAAAACCTGAAAGGACACCGATCATGCATATAGCCATCATCGGCGGCACGGGCCATATCGGCACATATCTGGTCCCGGAACTGGTCGCACTCGGCCATGATGTGACCGTCGTCAGCCGGGGCGAACGCCGCCCCTATCAGGATCACCCGGCGTGGCAGCATGTCCGCTATGTGACCATGGACCGCCAGAAAGACGAAGAAAATGCCGAGTTCGGCCCCAAGATTCGCGCGCTGCAAGCGGACGTCGTCGTCGACCTGATCTGTTACACCGAAGCCAGCGCCCGGCAGATGGTGGATGCGCTGCGCGGGCATGTGCAACATTTTCTGCACTGCGGCACCATCTGGATTTACGGTCACAGCACCAGCGTCCCGGCGACAGAAGACCAGCCGCACCGTCCCTTTGGCGATTACGGCACACGCAAAGCCGCCATCGAGGCCTACCTGCTGCGCGAAGCCCGGCAGAATGGTTTCCCGGCGACCATGCTGCACCCCGGCCACATTGTCGGCCCCGGCTGGGCACCTATCAATCCGCAGGGCAATGGCAATCTGGAGGTCTTCAGCAAGCTGGCACGCGGTGAAACGCTGCTGCTGCCGCACTTTGGCATGGAGACGCTGCATCATGTCCATGCGGCGGACGTGGCGCAGTCATTTGTCAGAGCGATCCAGCACTGGAGCACGTCCGTCGGCGAGAGCTTCCATGTCGTCTCCCCGGCGGCGCTGACCCTGCGCGGTTTTGCCGAAGCGGTTGCGGCGTATTTCGGCCAGGAACCAAAGCTGGAATTCGTCCCCTGGGAGACGTTCAGCACCGCTGTTGGCGAAAAAGACGCCCAGGGCACCTGGGAACACGTCTATCGCAGCCCCAATGCCAGCATCGACAAGGCCCGCCGCCTGATCGAATACGAACCGCGCTACACGTCGCTGCAAGGTGTGTTCGAGGCGCTGGACTGGCTGGCGGCCGAGGGCAAAATCGCCACCTGATCCTGTCCGGCGGGGTCATCGTGCGTTAGTATTGGTTCGGATGCAAACCTATTGTAGGGGCGACTCACACCCTGAAGGGTATAAATGAGTCGCCCCTACGTCCACATCGAACGGAACGAAAGGACAATCATGCGTCTGGCAGTGTTATCGGATATTCATGGCAACCTGACCGCTTTCGAAACCGCCTGGGCCGATGTGCAGGCGCAGGGTGAGTTTGATCAGATCTGGGTGCTGGGTGATCTGGCAGCGTTCGGCCCGCGCCCTGCCGAGTGCATCCGGCGTGTGGTGGACCTGCGCGAACAAATCGGCAAGGACAAATTCCGCGTCATCGGCGGCAACACCGACCGCTACATGGTCAACGGCACCCGCCCGAAGATGCCATCCGCCAAGGATGAAGACTCCTTCAAGAAGTTGGCGCAGATGTGGCAGGGACGCGACACCGCGCTCAACTGGGCCACCAGCCAGATCAGCTATGAAGATTACGAATACCTCAAAACGATTCGCCAGCAGGAACTCAGCCTGCGCGCCGAGGGATATGGCCCAGTGGTCGGCTATCATGGCAGCCCCGGCGATGACGAATCCAACGCGCTCAGGCCGGATTCACCGGACGAAACCGCGCGCGACTCGCTGCTCGACCGCGAAGGCCGGTTGGGCATCGGCGGCCATACACATTTACAGATGGACCGCGACCTCGGTGCGTGGCGGGCGATCAATGTCGGCAGTATCGGCCTGTCATTTGGCGCACCGGGCATGGCGGAATGGGGCATGTTTACGTTTGACAATGGCGCTGTCACCATCGACCTGCGCCGCATCCCCTATGATGTGCAGGCCGTGCTGGCGGATTTCGACGCGGTGCAGCACCCCGCCGCCCAGGTCTTCAGCGGTATGGGCCGCCTGAAGGAATAACCCATGCCTGCACGCGACCAGCTGATAGCGGAATTGCAAGGCGAGAACGAAGTTGGCATCCTGCTGATGGGGCAGATGGGCGGCGTCCCCAACGAACTGCAATTGTTCATCCAGACCGCCCAATACGACGAAACGGCACAGGGCCTGCGCGACCGCAACAATTACCTCATTCGCGTGCTGAGCGTGCGCGAACACCGGCTTAGCCTCGGTCTGTTTGGCAACCTGTTCATCGCCGAGCAGCACCCTATTTTGCTGCATCACAACGAACCGCAGATCGACGTGCTGTTCGAGGGCACACCCGCCGATGTCAATGAACTGGTGCTGGATGTGCATCAGGCTTACGCCAGCACCTTTGGCCCCTGGCGCGAACTGGCCGCCGACATCAACCGCGAACAGCCGCTGGTCGATCTGTTGAAGAGTGGAAGCGGGCGGCTGGGCACGATGCCGAAAACCGCCGCCGAACGTATGGGGCGCGTGCTGGAACATCATGGCCTGACCAGCCGGCTCGAAGGCAGCACCACCCGCGAAACCACCGATGAGCATGGTCGTTCCACCTTGTGGAAGCTGCTCGGCATCGGCGATTCATACTTCGTCGCGCTCGACTTCGCGGTGGATCGAGTCGGCAAGCAGTAAATTCAGCTTACAGCAGACCAGCCAGCTTCAGCGCGGTGTAGACCAGCAGCAGCGACAGGCCAATATTCAGAATGAGGCGAGCGCGGGGATAGCGGAGATAGCGCTTGATCATAGTGCCGAACGACGCCCACACCGTCACCGCACAAAAAGCCGTCAGACTCAGCAGGCAAACGGTCACGAACAGCGGCACGGGCTGGTCGGTGATCGAAGCGAAGAAGGTCGTAAACAGCGTCACCCCATAGACCATCAGCTTGGGGTTGAACAACTGAAGCAGAAAGCCGTTCACGAACGCCAGCGGCTTGCTCGTTTCGCTGTCAAATGTGTAGCTGGCCTTCAGGATACTGTACGCCAGATACAGGATATAAGCCGTACCGATGTAGCGCAGCACGCCTTCAACACCGGGGATCAACCGCAGCACCGTCGCCGATGCCAGTGCACAGACAAACAGCACGATCCAGAACCCCAAAGTAATGCCAAACATGTAATTCAGCGTGCGGCGGTATCCATACAGCGACCCCATCGCCGCGCTGGAGATATTGTTCGGGCCGGGTGTAAATGTCGTTACCAGAATAAAACCAAGTGCCGCAGCGAATTCGGTTAGCATAGGTCCTGTCACCTTCAGTTGTACAGCGCGGGCGTGATTGTACTTAATGCGGGTTGATCTGCCGGGCATAGGCACCGGGCGGCACACCGATAATCTGTTTGAAGCGGCGCGTGAAATGGCTCTGGCTGCTAAACCCAACCTGATGCGCCACCTCCACCAGCGGCTCACCCGCCATCAGCAGTTGCTGGGCCTGCCGCACGCGCACACTTTCCAGATACTGATACGGCGGCATCCCGATCGCCTCCCGAAACGTATGCAGCAGATAGTACCGGCTGAAATGCACATGTTCCGAAAGCTGTGCCAGCGAGATCGCATCAGCGTAATGCGCGTGGATATATTCGCGCACTTTGCGCACGGCGCGGTGTTCATGGCCGTTTTTGCGCGTGTACACTGGCTGGCCGCCAAAACGCTGAATCAGCTGCGCCAGAGTCAGGCAGAAGCGCGATTCGGCTTCCAGCGAATGATCGGCATTTTCCAGCGCGATAAACAAGGCCCGCAGCCATCGGGCCATCTGGACATCATCCACCCGCGGTTTTTGAAAATACGGAACTTGCGCAGCCGGAATATCCATGTCCTCGGCAAGCAGCGCCATATGCGCCGCCGTAGGGTATAACGCCCGGTAACGAAAGCCGTGTTCGTCAGCCGGCTCCCCGGTATGGACTTCCCCCGGGTTCAGCAAGATCAACCCATCGACCGGGGTGACATGCCGGTTGTGCCCATGCGCAAAGGCTTGCAGGCCGCTGTCCACAATTGCCACCACATAATAGTCATGGCTGTGGCGTGGAAACCCGTGTACCCGATACTGCGCCTGCAAGTAACTGACATTTAGCTGCTGGTGATGCCCCAGATAGCTCCACTCTTTTTCGGACATATGCTTCTGTGAAATTGGGGTAATTTCAGCCTCTCAATACATCTAGTATACCGCTAATTGTGCCTGTGTCTTTCACGATATTGCTTTGATTATCCCGGCAATAGAAAATGTAACAATTGTCGAACACCGCAATCCTCTAGGCTCAAATGCACGTTCTTCATGCTAGACTCAAGCAGGGTCGGGCACCAGTGGAGCCATACGTGCGTTATCAACACATGAAGAATCATCAGAATGCCATCGTCATCGGCGGCGGATTGGACGCACTGCTGGCCGCACGCGTGCTGATCGACTATTTCGGGCATGTCACCCTGGCCGCACCAGAGGCATTTTCATCGGAGCCGGGCCTGCCACAGACCATTGAGCAAGCCTTACCGGCCCACCTGTTGGCGGTGCAGGGCTATCGCAGTCTGGAGCGCCTGTTTCCCGGCCTGACTGCTGAACTGATGGTGGCGGGTGCGCCCACGGTCGAATGGACGGCTGACGCGGTCACCCTGCTGCCCAATGGCTGGGCACCACGTTTCCATGCTGATCTCATCACCCGGCCCGTCACGCCCAATCTGCTCCACCACGTGATCCGGCAGCGACTGCTGGAATATGCCGCCGGGCGACTTACGCTGCTGGAAAACATGGTGGTGTCTGAAGCAATGATGGATGGCTCCTACCTCAGTGGTGTACGTCTGCACGGGGCAGATGGCAGCGCCGAGGAAATCCCGGCAGCAGTCATCATGGATGCCAGCGGACAGCACCCGGCATGGTCGGGCTATCAGCAGCCGGCGCAAACCACCATCTCCTCAGCAACCGGCTTCAGTGTCTGCCTGCTGCAACAACCGGCGGGCTATCAACCCGGCTGGAAAGCAGTCGTGCTGTTCCCATCGACGGATCAGACCGGTGCCGTGTTGATGCCAGTCGAAGGCAATCGCTGGCTGGCCCTGCTGGCCGCGCCGACCGCCCCCCAGGATAGCGCCGCCTTCCTGAATCTGGCGCGCCGGCTGCGAACGCCCATTGTGTACGAAGCCATCCATCAGGCCACGCCGTTAACGCCTGTATTTGCGCAGCCACAGGTCCAGTCGATCCGCACCCATTACGAAAACCTGACGGACTGGCCCGACAATCTGCTGGTGATGGGCGCTGGCTTTGCACAATTCAACCCCATCTATGGCTATGACCTCACGGCGTCGGCTCAGGCTGCCATGACCCTGCACGACACGCTCGATGACCAGCGCAAGCGCCATCAAAATATGCGCCTGTCGGGGTTCAGCCAGCGTTTTTTTGAACGTCTGGCCCGATCACTGAACCTGACCTGGCGTCTCCTGATCGAGCCGCCCGCCGCCGGTTCGCTGACCCGCCGCATTCATGATCATCTGCTGGCAGCCGCTCACACGCGGCCAGAGGTCTTTCAGCATCTGCTGGCTGTCGCCGGGCATATCACCACGCCGCGCGCATTGCTGCAACCGGTTCTGCTGCGCGAGGCGCTGCGTCCGCTGCCAGATTCAACGCCGTTTGATCCGCAGCCGCCGGGTTTCGAACCGAGCTACGTGCACAAAACGATCACCCAGGAAATCTCGGCAATCGTCGGCAGCAAGGAGCCGTGACCCCATGAAAAAGCTGCTTCATATTAACCTTGCCACAATCCAATCACAATTCTTAACAGGCAATCGCTTGACTTTGCCCAGCCAGTTTCGTAAAATTTGGGCGCAGGTATACAGAGCTTTACGGCTCATCAGTCCACAAATCACAGCGGTTGCCTGTCTCATCCCAACCGTTAAGCCCCAGGAGAAAACTTCATGAACGGCGAGCCAATTGTAGCGATCTTTCCATCGCGGGTGATCCTTACCAAGGCCCTCGACCACATCATGGAACTGGAATATCTGACGGTCCATCATGCGGCCATCATCGCCAAAGCTAAAGATGGTGAAATTGTCATCCTCGATGATGATATCAGCCCCAACGAAGGCGCTATCGCCGGGGGTACACTCGGCGCTGCGATGACCACCTTTGGGCTGGTGCAGTTGGGGGCACTGGCGCTGCCGGGCATTGGCGCGCTGATCGCGCTGGGCACCGGGTTGGTCGCTGGCGGGCTGGTCGGCAGCTTTACTGGGCGCGTTGCCGCCGGGCTGATCGACATGGATTACAAGAACCTTCAGGTGCGCACACTCGCGGCAGAGCTACAGGCCGGGCACCCGGCGCTGGTGCTGGATGTTGAAAACAGCGAAGCGATGCTGCAATGGCTGCGCGAAGACCTGAAGCCCTACCGCGCCGAACTGGTGGAGCTGCTGCACGAAGCACGCTACGCCGTCAGCAAGATTGCCCGCACCTGATTCGATGCTGGTAGGATAACCTGTTCCTCTGTATGATTGCGCAATGACGCAGACCATGTGCTCAGGCCAATCATGCAACACACCCCATCTGTAACAACCGATCCATTCACGTCGCACCCAGCACAACGCCACGCACTGATTTTCTGGGCCGGGCTTGCCCTGATTTTGCTGCTGGCAGCCATACCCCGGCTGATCGTGTTTGATTACGGCATGCCCTACCTCGAATATATTGATGAAGTGCAGCTTTATCATTATGGTCAGGCCGCGCGCGGGCTTTCGAGCACCAAGGCGACCAACCTTACGTCTTACCCACCGGCCTTTGTGCAGTTTCAGGTGGTCACCCAGTCCCTGATGGAATCGATGGGGCGCAGCGGCCCAACCCCCGCCATTCACACCCTGCGCCTCGCCGCCGTCATCGCCAATCTGGCAGGCATCGCCCTGATCGCAGGTGCAGCGCGGATGGTGGGCGGTGATCTGGCCGGGCTGGTGGCCGCCGGGCTGTGGGGAGTCTCGCCGCTGGTGGTGGAATGGTCGGTGCTGGCGATTGGGGAATCATTCGTCTACCCGCTAATGGCGCTGTACGTCTTTCTGCTCAGCGGGAGCGTGCTGCGTGCAGATCGCTGGCGCTGGGCACTGGCAAGTGTGCTGGTGGCTATCGCGATCAACCTGTTTGAATACCGGCTGGTGCTGCTGTTGATTCCGGGACCGCTGATTCTGCTGTGGCGGTTTGGCCAGCGCCGCAGCTTCGACCGCGCCACCTGGCTGCGCCTGATGCTCATCGCCGGGGTCGGGGCTATCCTCGTGGCCGCGCTCAGCCTGCTCGTCTTGCCAGCCCGTTACCAGCGCTGGTTGCAACGTGCATTTGTCGAAGATTTATGGGATATCCCCCTGCTGCTGGCCCATTTTCAGGTGATGCTCGAAACCTTTTATCTGCCGGGCATCCTGCTGCTGGGCGGATTGGGGCTGGTGGGCTGGTGGCGTGTCCGCCGGTCTGGACCGCATAACGTCCTGATCGTCCTGCTGCTGGCGCTGGCCGTCGGCATCAACTGGCTGGCAACCGGCGTCCGCTGGCCGAGCGATACCGGTGTTCGTATTCAGAATGTGTTACCCGCCGCGCTGATAATCGGCGTGCTGGGTGGCGTTGCGGCGGGTTGGTTCTTGCGCGCGGTGCGGCCCCGCTGGCTGGCTGTTGGCGTGCTGATCGGCGTGCTGGGGCTGACCGCTTTTGCACAGGTCCCGGCTTTGACCGGATTGGTCAACAACCTCGACACGCAAAACTGGCAGGTGGTTATCCGTCAATGGGCCGACACCAACCTGAAGCCGGGGACGATCATCGTCTATGGCGAACATGAGCGAACCTTCAACCCGCTGTGGGGTGGCATACAGGGCCGGCACTGGTTCGACTGGTGGCCGACGGGCGACATTCTGGAATATCCGCTGGATGAATGGGTGAACCAGCGCGGCATGTCCTATGCACTGGTGCCCATCGCGCAGCAGCGCATGCTGGAGCAATCCGCCGAGGGGCAAACGCTGCTGTCGCATATGCTGCGGCTGCGCGATTTTGTCCACCCGCCCGTGCGCCGTGAGCCGGAGGGCATTTTTTATCGCCTGTGGCGCATGCAGCACGAAACCGAGATTAATTTTGGCGAGCATATCCAGCTCACCGGCTATGACCAGAGCGCCGAAACCGTGCAGCCCGGTGACACGATGGATTTCACCTTCTACTGGCACGCCCCCACCACCCCCGATGACAATTACTCACTGTTTATCCATCTGGCTCCGCCCGATGCGTATACGGTGCTAGCGCAGGCGGATGGTGCGCCTGCTGTACCGGAACGCCCCACGCTCACGTGGGATGAACCGTCCGAAACCCTTATCAGCCCGACCTTCACACTGACCATTCCCACCGACCTCGAACCCGGCAGCTACCGGGTCATGATTGGCCTCTACGATTTTGCCACCGGCACACGATTGCCCATCTCCGATGCCGGGGGCGCATCCTTCGGCGATGCCTATCTGCTGACTGAGCTGACCGTCGCGGGTTGATGCATTGCCGCTATGGGGTCTGCGGCATATAATCAACACAGGTAGCCCACACACAAAGCTGCCGCCGAAACAACTTTACTGACGAGCATAGACTTGAGACTGCCTTATGTCGCAGGAAGACAATATCCGCCGCCTGGTGAATGCCGCGTTGCAGCGCCGCCTCGAATCAGACCCCAAGACGATTATCGATGCCGACGCGGTCAATGCGCTGCCGGAAGGTGAGACACTGCGCGTGCCTGCCGGGGCGATCCTGACGCCGCTGGCGCGTACCGCCGCGCTGGAACGCCGCATCCGCATCGTGACTGAATCCGCCGAAAAACCGGTAACTGGCAGCAAACGCACCGTCGCGATCGGCGCGGATCATGGCGGTTATGCCATGAAAGAGATGCTCAAGGGGCTGCTGCAAGCCGATTACACCATCATCGACTGTGGCACCGACAGCGGCGAAAGCGTCGATTACCCGGACTTTGCGCTGGCGGTTGCCGAACTGGTCAGCAGCGGGCGGGCATGGCGCGGCATCATGATCGACGGCGCGGGCATCGGTTCGTGCATGGTCGCCAATAAAGTGCCGGGCGTGCGGGCGGCCCTGTGTTACGATCAGGCCAGCGCCAACAACAGCCGCGAACACAACGACGCTAACCTGCTCACGCTGGGGGCCGGGTTGATCGGCAGTAATCTGGCGCAGCAGATTGTCAAAACATGGCTAACCACCGATTTTGGCGGCGGCAGACATGCCAAACGGGTCGACAAGATCACAGCGGTGGAAAAGAAATACGGCAGATAATCAACATCGCACGCTCACCTCATTCGCAAATGCGCGGGGTGATGTGGCAGTAAGGACAAGATGAATCAATGGCAAAAAATATCAGCAAAGCCAATTACGACCAACTGGTCGATGAAATCACCAAAGAAGTGATGGCCCGCTTTGGGCACGACAGCGGCGATCACGACGCGCACAGCGACTGCTGCGAACATGACAACGATGGCCGCTGCGTGCGCCATTGCAGCGACCGGGTTCAGAAGGTGATTCAGAACGGCGCGTCACGCGTTACCGCCGGGCTGGGTTATATCCCGCGTGATCTGGGTGTCGCCCGGCTGATCGACCATACCCTGCTCAAACCGGACGCCAGCGCCGAGCAGATTGCCCAGCTTTGCCGCGAAGCACGCGAGTATCATTTTGCCTCGGTGTGCATCAACAGCGCCTATGTCTCGCTGTGTGCCGACCTGCTGAAAGGCAGCGATGTAGCAGTGTGTACGGTCGTCGGGTTCCCGTTGGGGGCGTCACCGCCAGAAGTCAAAGCCTATGAAGCGCAGTTGGCGATCCAGAACGGCGCGACCGAAATTGACATGGTGATGAATATCGGCACACTCAAGAGCCGCGACATCAAGGCACTGTACCGCGATATTGCGACGGTCGTCGCCACCTGCCACGCGCACAACGTCATCTGCAAGGTGATCCTCGAAACGGCACAGTTGACCGACGAGGAAAAGGTGATCGCCAGCCAGGTATCCAAGATGGCCGGGGCGGATTTCGTCAAGACGAGTACGGGCTTTGGGGGCGGCGGCGCGACAGTGGCCGATGTGGCCCTGATGCGCAAGGTTGTCGGTCCGCAGATCGGCGTGAAGGCATCCGGCGGGGTGCGTACCTATGAAGACGCCGAAGCGATGGTCAAGGCCGGGGCCACGCGGCTGGGGGCCAGCGCCGGGGTTTCCATCGTCAAAGGCGCACGCGGCGAACAGGTCAGCGCCGGGAAGGGGTATTGATGCTCTCACTAAAGTTTCCACGGATTAAAGTATGAAAGAGCTTAGAGAGCTGCAAAACGAAATCGAGGAAATTGAACAACAATTCAGAAGGGAAATTTTTGACGATTCGCAGTTACCGCCTATCCTCTATCATTACACGAATGTCTACGGACTTCAGGGAATAGTAGAATCCTCTAAATGGTACGCTACTCACTATTTATACATGAACGATGGTAAAGAAATCATCTATGGAGATGAATTAGTACAAGAAGAATTAGATAAACGAATTGACACAGAGCCAGACGATTGGGTCAAAAAAACTTATAACAAATGTTTAGGCAAAGAGTACGGCTCACCGTCTCTCCTAAGAGAATTTGACTATGACATCTATATCGTAAGTTTTTCTGAAGAAGGTAATCTACTAGATCAATGGCGAGCATATGGTGATGATGGCGAAGGTTATTCCATTGGCATTAATCCTTCGAAGCTGGCAGCAATAATAACGGGTCCCATAATCACGGATCCTAAGAACTTAGCTTTTGTTAAAGTTGAATATAATCCTAGCAAGCAGAATAGCCTGATTAGAAATGCTATAGACGAAGCCAGATTAATTCTCAAACGGGAATTGGCTGGAGCCGTTGATGATACACACAGAAACCAGCTTTGCACTTTGATAGCCTCTCACCTCAGCAGAACACTCATCCAACTTTCCCTTTTCTTCAAACATCCGGCATTTCAGAATGAAAAAGAGTGGAGAGTTGTCCGAATCAGATGGGGTCGTCATCCGATGACCGGAATCAACCCAGGATCAGTACGAAATGTTGATTTTCGCTCCGGAAAAGGAATTCTTATCCCATATATGAAGTTGAATTTTCATTCTATGGCTACAGACGAAGTAGATGAGAACGAGAGGTTACTACCCTTAAAACATATCCTCATAGGTCCAAAACATAAGTATCGTGAACAGCAAGCTCAACACTCGCTAGAAATGCAACTCCTCAAAAAAGGTTATGAACCAGATAGGAATAATCCTTTAATTAGAATGTCTCAGATACCTTATCAATAGATGTTTTTTTGTCTGAATCTCTATAACAAGGGGGTATTGATGCAAGCAGTCGTTTTCGACTTCGACGGCCTGATTATCGACAGCGAAACCTGCGAATACGACTCGTGGTGCGAGATTTATCAGACGATGGGGGCCAGCCTGCCGCTGGAGCTGTGGGCCGGGTTGATTGGTCGCAGCAGTGCCGACCAACCCTTCGATGTCTACGCCTATCTGGAAGAACAGACCGGGCAGGCGGTGGACCGGGATGCGATCCGGCAGCAGCGACGCACGCGCTTTTTTGAATTATTCAACCTTCAGCCGGTTCTGCCGGGCGTGCTCGACTATATCGCCGAGGCGCGGCAGCTGGGCCTGAAGCTGGCGGTTGCGTCCAGCGGCACCACCACGTGGGTGAAGGGCAATCTGGAACGGCTGCAACTCATCGACCGGTTTGATACGGTCTGCTGTGCCGAGGATGTCGCCCGCGCCAAACCAGACCCGGCGCTGTATCAACTGGCGGTGCAGCGTCTGGGTGTAGCGCCGCAGCAGGCCATCGCGCTGGAAGATTCGGCGAACGGCGTGCTGGCAGCCAAACGGGCTGGCTTGTTCGCGGTGGCCGTCCCCAACCCCATGACCAGCAACCTCAACTTCGATCATGCCGACCTACGTCTGAACACGTTGACGGACCTGCCACTTTCCGCGCTGCTGGAAAAAGCTGCGCAGCAGGTTTAGCGGAGCGCGTATCAGCATTTCAGCCATCAGCGAAAGACGTTCTCAGGGCGCTGTGCGGCGGTTGATCGCTGACGCGCTGACATCTACCCTACTGAGCTGGCGAAGGAGCCTGCATGTCCGAACAGGGCGTGATTGCACAGACGAAAACCCCACTGACCGTCGAGTCGCTGGCGGCGCATTTGGCTGATTGCGGCCTGAGCGCGGGACAAACGGTGCTGGTGCACAGTGCCATGAGCAAAATTGGCTGGATCGCGGGTGGCCCGGAGGCGGTTATTCTGGCACTGCTGCAAGTGCTGGGGCCGCAGGGTACGCTCATGATGCCTGCCCACACCGCCAGCAACACGGACCCGGCCAACTGGCAAAATCCACCCGTGCCGCCAGACTGGATTCCCGTCATTCGCGCTCAATCACCCGCCTATAACCCGGCGACCACGCCCACCCGCGAAATGGGCGTCATCGCAGAGTTGTTCCGCACCTGGCCCGGCGTGATGCGCAGCGCACATCCCATCGGCTCCTTTGCTGCCCTGGGGCCCAACGCCCCCACCCTGACCGCCGATCATAGGCTGGAAGACATGTTTGGCGATTCGTCGCCATTGGGTAAACTGTATGCGATGGACGGATATGTGCTGCTGTTGGGGGTCGGGCACGGCAACAACACGTCGCTGCATCTCGCCGAAAGCCGGGCGACCTGGCCGGGCAAACACACGATCCATGAAGGCACTGCCATGCTGGTGAATGGCGTACGCCAGTGGGTGGACTTTGAAATGCTGCACTGGCATGACGACGATTTCGAGGTCATTGGCGCGTTTCACGAAGGCGAGCAGGGCTATCAGCCGCGCATGATCGGCAACGCGACCGTGCGCTTTTTCCGTCAGCGCCCGATTGTCGACTTTGCGGTACAATGGATGCAACAGAACCGGGATTTTACGAGAACTGGTACTTCATAACCTGCGGCAGTAAAACGGCAAACAAATAAATTTTCAGTGCCGGTACACCCGCAGCACGCAGCACCGGGAACTCAGCACTATTTTTAGAGGAGCAAATAATGGCAGAAGCATTGGGCATGATCGAAACCAAATCCTTCGCCGCGCTGGTCGAAGCCGCCGACGCAATGGTCAAGGCCGCCCGCGTAGAGCTGGTCAGCTACGAAAAGACCGGCGGGGGTTTTGTGACGGCTGTGGTGCGCGGTGATGTCGCTGCCGTCAAAGCAGCGGTCGAGGCCGGTGTGCGCAACGCCGAAAAGGTCGGCGAAGTGGTGGCCGTCCACGTGATCCCGCGTCCGCATGTCAACATTGATGCCGTCATGCCGCTGGGCCGCACCGAAGAAGGCCAGTCTGCGATGGAAAAAGAGGGGTAATGTTACTCGCCAGGGTTATTGGCACGGTGGTCGCCAGCGCCAAAAGCGAGCGAGTCGAAGGCCTCAAAATGCTGATTATCCAGCCGCTGGATGTCGATGGTCACGCCAGCAGCGGTTATGTCGTTGCCTTTGACGCTGTCGGAGCCGGAGAGGGTGAAGTGGTGCTGTATGCCAGCGGCAGCAGCGCCCGCCAGACCCCAACCACCGACGGACGCCCGGCAGACGCGACCATTTTTGCCATTGTCGATACGTGGGACATCGGCGGCGACGTCAAATATGACAAAAGCGCCGAATAATCAATCTCTGACCTGTGCCAACAGGTTGCAATAGAATAGAGCAGAAAACATGGAACTCAGTACCATCCTCCTCGAAGCCCATTCCGGTGTTCGCTGGCTGGTCGTCCTCATCACAATCATCGCGCTCGTCTGGATGACCCTTGGCCTTGTGCAAAAGCGGGCCTTTGATCAGACCGCGAAACGTGTCATGCTGGCCTTCAGCGGCATGGTCACGGTACAGTGGCTGCTGGGGCTGATCTTGCTGCTGGTGATGGGCGCCTTCACGGGCTATCAGCTGGAACACGCTGTCACGATGACGCTTGCCACAGGCGCAGCGCACATGCACAATCGCTTCAAAAATGCGCCTGACCAGACCCGCTACCGCAACAATCTGCTTCTGATCCTCATTGTTCTGATGCTGGTATTTATTGGTGTCGCCCGTCTGCCACAGGGCTGGATGGGTTGATCACAATCAGCCATAAACAGTAATGCTGTCACCGTTGATCGGTTGGGCGGCATCCGAGCATAGGTACATAATCACGTCCGCGATCTGCACCGGCGATACCCACTTGCTGAAATCGGCATTGGGCATATCCCGGCGGTTCGCGGATGTGTCGATTGTCCCCGGCACCACCGCGTTGACCCGGATCTGCCGGTCAGCCAGTTCCTTCGCCATGCTCTGAACAATGCGCTGGGCGGCAGCCTTGCTCGCCCCATAAGCCGAATGATTCTTCTGGCCCTCGAAGGCATGACGCGCCAGCACCACCACGATGCTGCCGGGTGTGTTCTGTTGCAGCATGTAATTGGCAACAGTGCCTGCTGCCACGTAGACGCCCTTGGCATTCAACTTCATCATCTTGTCCCACAGATCAATGTCAACCTCGTGAACCGCCTTGCCGCCACCATAGCCGCCGACAGTATGCACCAGCGCGTCAATACGCCCGTAATGTGCGCCAATCTGATCAACCGCCGCCTGCATGCTGGCCTTCTCTGTGACATCGGCTTCGACGACCAGCGCCCGGTCCGGCACCAACCCTTCGACGGTCTCCGGGCGCCGCACCACCAACGCCAGGTTGGCCCCGGCATCATAAAACCGCTGGGCAACACTGGTGCCGAGTGCGCCGTTCGCTCCGGTAATCATGACCACCTGGTTCTCAAAATCGCCGGCCATAGGCCACCCTCCTGCTGCAAGTTTGTCTGATAAGCGAAGAAATCGTGCGTTGACATGAGTGATTGTACAGAATCGCGGCGGTTGTCACCATGATGCGCCGCGCTCAGTGCATTTACCGGCAGGTGGCTAATAAAAAAAGCGCACCGTCCGTAAACGATGCGCCTCTCTGGTTTTAGCCTATGCGATCACAGGTATTATCCGGTAACCGGCAGCGATTGAATGTTTGCACTCAGCCGCCCCAGCCAGGCCGCGACCCAACCGGTCTGGCCCTCGAAGTTCACCTGGACCCATTCCGCATTTTCGGTACGGCCCACCACGGCGACTGTCGCCTGATGCGGGATGGTCGCCAACTGGTCAAAATTCTCACCGGGGCCGCTGCGCATATTGGAACGGTAATCCGTCACAAAAGTGACGCCGCCGGGCGCAGGGGCGGCTTCGCCACCACCGGACGCGGCAGGCGCTGTCCCCTGGGTGATGCCGACGAACTGACCGGATACCCAACCTTCCTGCCCGTTAAAGCCGATCTTGTACCAGCCATTGGATTCGCCCTGTACGGCGAAGACATCGCTGGTGCCGATCTTGCCAATCACCTCACCATCAACCGGCGCAGTGCGGACATTCAGCGCAGCGACATTGGGCCGCAGCACGGTTGTTTCCGGACCCACTGGTTGAGCCGGTGCCCCGCCGCTGGCCGGAGCCTGCACCGAAACCGGGCCGCCCGCTTTCCAGTTGGCAATCAGCGGACGCAGGGTATCCAGCGCCTGTGACCCGTGTGCCTGGCTCGGCTCGATATGCGAGTTTTCGAAGTATTCATTCCAGCTCACGATCAGGATGGCACCCGCGCCACTGGCCGCTGCACCGTTCCAGCTGTTGGTCAGGAAAGCGCCGTTATTGCGCGCCTGCGGTGAGGTCGGGTTGTCGCGGCCTTCCATGCTGGATTCATCCCAGCCGGGCAGCACGGTTGGCGTGTAGAACCAGCCACCCGCCGCCCGTGTGTTGGCGAACCATGATGCTGCCGTCGCCGCCGGGTTGGTTGACCAGGCGGTATTAAACAGATACAGGCCATCGAACACCTGCAAGAAGCCGGTGTTGGTGCCTTCCATCACCCAGATGGTGTTATGGTCGGGGTCCACCTGAGAGCGAATATTCGCCCAGTCCGATACCGAAAAGCGGCCCTGATTCCAGAAGTAGATCACCGGCTTGCCGGTATAGCGCAGATACGCCGGATGATTGACGCGATCCCCGATCAGATAGCGCAGTGATTCCAGCACTTCATCAACGGTGCCGTTATAAGCCGGATCGAACATATCCACCGCGGCGGCGGCTTTGAACCCACGCGCCGAGGCCTGATCGAGCAGCATATTAAACACATTATGAGTCAGGTTGCCATTCTTGGGGCCATACCAGCTCATGATAAACGCATCGATACCCGCGCTTTTGGCCTGGTCGATGTGACGCCCAACCGCACCACCATCGCGCGAGTCGTACAATTCGGCGGGGCGGTCACTCAGGCGACCATCATTCCAGGACTCGTTTGTCCACCAGCCGAAATAAAACGCATAGACCTGCCGGTTCTCCGTCTGGGCAGAGGCTGTGCCACCCACCATCAGGCCAACCAGCAGCAGCCATGTAACAATAAAAAGCTTACGCATTACCTTCACCTGTTGTAACATTGCAAGATTTGAAATATAGAACAAACCATCGACAAATTGAATAGGTACAAAGTCATGGGTGATACTGGTCCAGTTCGCGGTCACGCGCCTGCCAGTCGGCCATATGCTGGCTCATCAGGGCCTTAAAATCCTTGCCATGATTGAACACGCGCAGATGCACCAGTTCATGCAGGATCACGTATTCCGCCAGCGGGCGCGGCAGCCACGTCAGGGACGTATTGAGCGTAATATTCCGCTTGCCAGAGCACGACCCCCATTTGCGCTGCATAGGCCGCAGGGTGATCTTGCCCGGCTGCACCCCCACCCGCTGCGCCCACACCGCGACCAGGGCGCGCAGTTCGTCCGGGCTGGTCTGTTCCGGTGGGGTTGGCGGCACTTTATCGGCCAGTTTTTTCAGCCCGTCCTCAATAAAGCGTCGTACCTGCGGGCTGTCTTTTTTTAACCACAGCGGCACATACACCTCAATACCGCCGCGCACCGCCCGCATCATCAGGCTGCGCCGGTTTTGATGTCGTATTTTGATATTGGGTTGTTCTGTCATGAGTTTCTGAGTTGACAATCCTCAGTGAACGGTCAGTCGGAAGTCAAGGGTCTACAGCCGCCAGCGACAGCGTGGATTTGTCGCCCACATCCGGCAGGTTGAGGCGTTAATCGCGGCGGAAATACCAGTAGAGAAAGGCCATCTGTGTGCCGACAACACCCAGCAGCAGCACGATTTGCAGCACCAGCCGGGCCCCTTCCGGTGCCACCTGCAACGCGGCTGTGCCCAAAGCCAGTGTCCCCAGCAGCGCCGCGTTACCGATCAAAAACCGAATGCGCCGCGCCCGCGACACCGGTACCCCGGCCAGCGCCCGCACCTCGTCATAGTGGGTGGCGTAATCGACGCGGTGATGATCGGCAAAGGTTTCGAGTTCACTCACGATCTGGCGCGCTGTATCCACATGACCAAACCCCCGCGTCATAAACAGAGCGGCCAGTGTCCGCCGGACAAACATGGGCGGGTCGTCCATGCCGACACCTTCAAAGTAGAGGTTTTCATAGGCCTGCTTGAACAGGGGAACGGCAGCCGCCGCACGAATCTGCTGGCGCTGCTCGGATGTGGTGGCTTCTGCGAGATACAGATCCGCCAGCTGAGTCAGGTGCGCCGCATCGGGCTGGGCGCGTGCGGTCTCGATAAAATCGTCCAGGTGGGTCATGCATTATGGCTCCGTAGCGCCTATATTATAGTGTATCCCTTGCTGCATTCTGTGGTCGGATATAACCATTCTCGCTGTGCCCCGCGAAACGTTAATCAGATTGTACTGCCTTGAGCATACAATTTTTAACAAATTTTCTATAGAATAAGTGTGCTTGCTGCCCCATGTGGCTGTGGGGTGATCTGCAATCACAGAGATTGAGGCTGTTGTGGCACGTAAACTGGATCAAATTCTGGTCGTCGATGTGGAAGCGACCTGCTGGCCCGGCGCTCCACCCGATGATCAGGAAAGTGAAATCATCGAAATTGGCCTGTGTGTGCTGGAAGTCGCCAGCGGGGAACGGCTGGACCGGCGCAGCATTCTGGTCAAACCGGAGCGATCCAAGATCAGCGAGTTCTGCACCCAGTTAACGTCACTCACGCCGAAGCAGGTCAAAAAGCACGGGGTCAGCTTTGAGCGGGCCTGCGCCATCCTGGAAACCGAGTACCTGTCGAAAAAACGGGTCTGGGCCAGCTATGGCGATTACGACCGGACGCTGTTCGAACGCCAGTGCAAGGCCCGTGACGTCCATTACCCGTTTAGCAGCGGCCATATCAACGTCAAAAATCTGTTTGGCATCATGCACGCCCTGCCATACGAAGTGGGGATGGCCCGCGCCATGCAGATGTGTGGCTTCGATCTCGAAGGCCATCACCATCGCGGTGTGGATGACGCGTGGAATATTGCCATGCTCCTCTCCAAGCTCATTCTCAACCGGCCTGTCACCGCCTGACTTAATCGGGGTCGCGGCGGAAAACCAGCCGGAACATGTGCCGGGCCATGACTTCCGGTGTGCCGGCCTCCGGGTGCTGCAACCAGTAATCCAGCAGTTCGAGCAGCGCGCCTACGATGAAACGTGCCCCCAACTCCGGCGGAACATCCGTCAGCAGGGAATAATAACCGTCGCGCAACTGCCGTTCGAAGTTGCTGATCAACTGCACCTTCTGCATTTGCCGCAGCCGCCGGGACAGTTCGCCATCCATTTGGAGAAAAAACGACCGCTGCTGCTCGATCGTCTCGAAGATCATGCGCCACGCCATATACTCGCGCTGTGGTGATTTTAAAGGTTCCACCGCTGCGACAATCTGCGCATCCAGTTGGGCGATCTGGTTGTACAGCAATGCCCATACCAGGTCTTCCTTGTCGCGAAAGTGCAGGTAGAACGTGCTGCGCCCATAATCCGCCAGCCGTGTAATATCCGCGACCGACACCCTGTCGTAACCGTGCTCCAGAATCAGCTCAAGCGCTGCCCGCAGTAAAGCGACCCGCGTGCGCTGGGCTGCCCGGCTGCCAGAGTAATCAGACTCCTGTCCATGACTAGACAGATTGCGGTCAGTGTTCATTTTTCCTAAGATAAATCACATATTCAGTCAACGAGGAGAAGATACCATGAAAGCCATTCAGGTCAAGGCATCCCGCATCATCGACGCACCGCCCGCGGATGTCTACGCGGTGATCCGCGATTACAATGTCGGCCATCAGGCGATCCTGCCACGCCCGCCCTTCGAAGAGATGATCGTCGAAAAAGGCGGGGTCGGCGCGGGCACGGTGCTGCGGCTGCGGCTGAAAGTTTACGGTCAGGTCTATCACTATCATCAGGCCGTCAGCGAACCGGAACCGGGCCGCGTCATTCTGGAAGAAGACTTGAACTCGACGCAGCGGACGCGCTTTATCTTTGAGGCGGTCGATGGTGGCCGCAAAACGAACATCACCATCCATTCGGAATATCCGCCTGCGCCGGGCATCGCCGGGTTCTTCCAGCGCTACATGATCCCGGCAGTGACTCGCCCGGTTTACCATCGCGAGCTGAATTTGCTGGCGGATTACCTGCGCGATCAGGCGCAAGCCAGCAGCCAGCCCAACACCGCCAAAGCCTGACAGGCCATCACCCCACCGGGAGGGGGCCACATCCCCTCCCTTTTATTCTCCCACCCATCAAACCAACCCTGACAACCGCCCCCATCTTCGCTACAATATGCGCATGATTTCACGAATAATGCGCAAAATCGGAAACCCGGAACCACAACCGCCCCCCTGGGGTTTGGCATCCGCCCTGTCGGCGCTGGTTGCCGCGCTGGCGGCTATGATCATTGGCACACTGATTATGCTGACCTTGCTGGAAGGCAGCAGCTATGCGCCCCTGCTCGGCTGGATTCTCGGCAGCGTGGTCACCGTCGCCTACATCTGGTCAGCGTTTCGCCGCAGCCGCGCTTTTCTGCACATCGCGCCCACCGATGCACGTCTGTTTCTGATCCTGCTGTTTGCTGTCGGGATGGCGTTCGTCATCGACCTGGTCGATCTTGGCATCACGGGGGCGTTCCTGCCTGCGCCGGAACTGGGGGCGCTGGTGGGGGTGGAAGCCGGATTTGCGGGATGGGTTGCGGCCATTCTGTTTATGCTGGTGGCCCAGCCTGTCGCCGAAGAACTGGCGTTTCGCGGTGTGTTTTTCCCGGCAGTGCGGCAGGTGCTGGGCGGCTGGGTCGGCTGGCTGATGTCCGGACTAGCGTACGGCCTCTTTCATCTGATCGTCTACACGTCGGACCCCGGCAACCTGTGGCATTCACTGGGTACACCTGTTTTAATCGGACTGGTGATCGGCGGCGTGCGGGCCAGCACCGGCTCGACACGTGCGGCCATCGTCGCCCATATCGGCTTTGGCGTTTTCGCCCTGCTCAAGCTGCTGGCGCTTTCATGAAGGCCATCGTCGTCGCTTCCACCAATCCCGTCAAAATACAGTCTGCGCAGATGGGCTTCGCGCGCATGTTCCCCGATGACACGTTTATAGCGCGCGGGGTAGCCGTCGAATCCGGTGTCAGTGCCCAACCCATGACCGACGCGGAGACGTATCAGGGCGCGCTCAACCGGGCCAACAATGCTGCCGTTGCAGTGCCGGATGCGGATTACTGGGTCGGGATCGAAGGCGGGCTGGAAGAAAAATATGGTGACCTGCACGGTGTCGCCTGGATTGTCGTGACCGATGGGCAGCGCACCGGCAAGAGCCGCACGGCGTCGTTCGTGCTGCCTGCCGAAGTCACCCGCCTGATTCATGCCGGGCATGAGCTGGGCCACGCCGATGACATCGTCTTCAAGCGCAGCAATTCCAAACAGGATAACGGGTCCGTCGGCATTCTGACCAGCGATGTCCTCACCCGCACCACCTATTATGAACACGCCGTCATTCTCGCGCTCATCCCGTTCCTGAACGGCGATCTAACGTTTTGAGTGAACAGTTATCAGGTAACAGTCATCAGTGAACAGAAAATAAAGTCAGCCGATGACCAGGTCACGCGTCGCTGAATATCGAGGCACGATCATACCGACGCCCTGGCGACCTGGGCTATCAACTAAAAACAGACAACTGATAACGACAAAGGAAACGATCATGCAATTTGGCTTCCTCCTCCCCAACCTGCTGTCGCCGATCAGCCATGCGACAGCCCTCAAAATCAGCGCGCGTCTGGCTGAGGCGGTCGGCTTCCACTCCATCTGGGCGACCGACCATGTCCTGATGCCAGAAGCCTACCCGCAGTACGGCGAAGGCACCGAAGCAATTTCGACGCTGGCCTATCTGTCCGCCATCACGCAGCGAGTGAGCCTTGGCCTGAGTGTGCTGGTGCTGCCCATGCGCAACCCGATTGTCGTCGCCAAGCAGCTGGCGTCGGTGGCGCATCTGTCGGGCCGGGAGTTGATTGTTGGCGTTGGCGTCGGCTGGAACGCGGACGAATATGGTTACCTCAACGCCGACTTCAAACAGCGCGGCAAACGGGTGGATGAATACGTCACGATTTTGCGTAAACTGTGGTGCGACAAAAAACCGGAACACGAGGGCACCTACAGCTTCTCCGGTGCGACCTTCTCCCCCCACCTCAAAAGCCCCCCGCCTATCTGGATTGGTGGCGAATCCGACGCGGCAGTGCGCCGGACGGCCCGCATCGGCGATGGCTTTCATCCGAATCTACGGTCCGACCAGGATTATGCCGCGCAGGTGCGCCGTATCCGCGAGCTGAGCGAAGGCCGAGCGATCACCATGAGCCTGCGCACCGTGCTGGACCTGCACGACGGCCCTGCCGCCGCCATCGACCAACTGGGCCAACTGCGCGAGGCCGGGCTGCAATATCCGGTCGTCGGCTTCAAGCACGAAACCCTCAGCGATCTCGTCAGCGGCATCGAAACCTTTGGTCGAGATGTCATCCCCGCCCTGCGCGAATGACCACGATTCGCCACACCCTGCACGACGCGACGCGCCAGATCAGGCCGGTATCGGATTCCGCCAGTCTGGATGCGCAACTGCTGCTGGCTGAGGTGCTGGGCAAAGATCGGGCCTATCTGCTGGCCCATGGCGACGATATTATATCCGCCGACCAACTGGCGCAGTTTGCCGCAGTGGTGCAGCGCCGGGCCGCCGGCGAACCAATCGCCTATATCCTCGGACGCCGCGCCTTTTACGACCGGGAACTGCTGGTCGCCCCCGGTGTGCTGATCCCGCGTCCGGAAACGGAATTACTGCTCGAAGCCGCGCTGGAATTTACCGCTGACAAACCTGATTGCACCGCCGCCGATATCGGCACTGGCAGCGGCGCGCTGGCTGTGACATTCGCCGCCCATCGCCCGCAGGCCCACGTCTATGCCGTCGACATCAGCCCAGCCGCACTCGACATCGCCCGCAAGAATGCGGCACAACAACAGGTCCATGTCACATTTCTGGACGGCGACTTGCTCCAGCCGTTGATCGAACGCGGCATTCAGGTCGATGTCCTCATGGCGAACCTGCCCTACATTGCCCGTGATGCGCTGCCCAATCTGGCCGTCAGCCAGTACGAACCGAGTCTGGCGCTGGACGGTGGCCCGGATGGGCTCGATCTGGTGCGGCGTCTGCTGCGGGACCTGCGGCAGGTGTGCGAACCCGGCGCGCTGGCGCTGCTGGAAATCGGCGCGGACCAGGGTGAAGCGGCCCTGTCGCTGGCCCACACGCTCGTTCAACCCAGGCAAGCCGCCATCCTCAAGGATTACGCCGGGCACGACCGCATCCTCCGCGTGGAGTGCTGATTATCCCCCCAGTCCTGAGGGCTTCCGTTCAAACCCTATACTCCGTCACACAAAGCTGCCCTACAATAACAAAAGACACTCACTATCACTTGGGGGAAGCATGAGCGAGTCGGCCCTGCTGCAAGCGCAAGTCAAACGACTGGCACGCACCGCACTGACCAGTCCGTCCGCTTCGGTGCGCAAGGAAGCACTGCTGGAAATCCGCAAACTGGACCACCCGGATGTGACCGCGCTGCTGCAACAGGTCAGCGCAGAAGACAAGGATGCTGAAGTCCGCAATCTCGCCCAGAATCTGCTGCGCAAACGCGAAATCGACCACATGGTCGAAGCCGGCACCGTCGATACGCCTGCCACCGCCGACCCCTTTGCATCCCTGACCTATCAGGATGAGGCCGCCGCGCCCTCGCTCAGCGACCTGCTGGGTTCAACGAAAAGCGACAGCGAAAATACCTGGGTCTGCCGTTTTTGTGGCACACCCAACACCGGCGGCAATTACTGCGATTCCTGCGGGGCGCACCGGGCGGCCACCGACCAGCCCATCGAAACACCCCGCACGTTCAAACCCCGGTCGCAGCCACTCACAGACGCCAATGAAGTTTTCCTCCTGCAATCGAACCACCGCAGATTCATCATTGGCGACAGCCGCCGCCTCCACACCACGCTGGGCACCATGAGCTTCGGCTGTGGCTTCCTGTTTATGATTCCGTTCATTCTGGCAGGCTTTCTGGTCATCTTCCTGATGGCCCAGGAATGGCACCACAACAACCTGCTCAACACCACCGGTCAGGTTATCCGTGGCGAGTATACGGGCAATCACGTCGTTGAGGATGACGACGATGGCGGCATTACTTACTATGCGGATTATGTTTACACCGTCGATGACGTGGTTTATGTGGGTGATCAGAGCGTCGATTATGACCTGTACCGGCGGGTTGAACGCGGGATGAATGTTGATGTCGAGTATGTGCCATCCGACCCGGCGATCTCACGGCTGGCCGGCACCGATGACGCCGGCGAAATCATATTCCTCGGCATTTTTTCCGTTATCTGGAATGGGGTTACATGGGGTATTGTAGGCGCGTTCTTGTACAGTTACGGCCGCGACCGCATTCTGGCGCGGGATGGCCAACTGGTGCGCGGTGAACTGGTTTCGATCCGGCGCAAAACCGACAGCGACAACGACACGATGCTTCATGCCGAATATCGCTTTAGCGCGCCCGACAGCGGCGAGGTTATCGTCAGCAAACAGAAACAGCAGCGCAACGACATGCGGCGCAAACCTCTGCCGGATGCCGGAACGCCCGTCGCCGTGCTATATAAAAACCCGAATCACTTTAAGATGCTGTGAGCAGCGCATCGTGCGGCAGAAAGGCGTGTACGCCCTGGGTGGCATTCACGATCTGCGTGACGCGCATGTCAACCGCCACACTCGCCAACGCCAGTGCCTGATCGCGGCTGACCCCATACTGTTCGATCATCAGGTCGAGCATGGCACTTAATGCGATATACGTCGCTTTGTTGAGGTCGGCGTCAAAACCGAACGTCAGCCAGCCGGTGGGGGTATGGGCACGCGGCGTCGTCAGCGACCAGTCATCCCGCACGTCGAAGGTCAGCACACAGCGTTCCATCGGGCATTCAATCGCCGTGCCGGATACTTCACCATCGCCCTGAACGGCGTGGCCGTCGCCCGTTGAAAACAACCCGCCATCGACCGCGACCGGCAGATACAGCGTGCTGCCGACACCCAGTTCCTTGCAGTCGATGTTGCCGCCATTGGCGCGCGGCGGTCGGGTGGAATGCACACCGGGTTCGTCCGCTGGCATGCCCATCACGCCCATAAAAGGCGACAGACGAACGCTGTGACCAAATTGATTGCGCCCCACCATATTATCCGGGTCGAGCGTCCACAGGAAAAACAGGTCACGGTTGATCTGGCCCAGCGGATTGCCAGCTTCTTCCAGCCAGGAACTATCGGAGGTGTTCCAGCCCCATGTCCCGGTGCGCAGTTCGTCGACTTTGACCGCCAGCACTGTACCCGGTTTGGCCCCACGCACGGCGACAGGCCCGCATAACGCATGGCCGCTGTCCAGTTCCGGGTCGCGCGGCTCGAATTGTTTATCCGGCCTGCCCGGTTCTGTCGGCACATCGATGCCCCAGCGGGCGTCCAGCGTTCGAAATTCGACGGTGTCACCGGGGTCAATCGTCAGCACAGGGGACAGGTCGCGTGACCAGTGACCATGCAGGGTGCGGCGCTCCGGTTCAATGTGATGGCGTGTCATGGGCTGTTTGCTCCTCGAACGTGATACGGCGAATTATCCGGCAAAAAATCGCCATGGAAAATCTTGTAGCTGGGGACGTGATGGTTGTAAACGTGCAGCGTCGGGCCGGGGCGCATGCCCAACCGGGTATAAATGCGCCGGGCAATGCCGTTCTCCGGCAGAATGACCGCGAACACTTCCTCCAGATGCAGCGTGCCAAAGGCATAGCGCAGGCAGGCGTAGGTAGCTTCCAGCGGCAGATCACCCGCGACATACGGCTGTTTGATGGCGTATGTCAGTTCGACGTTATCCGTGTCGCCCAGCTTCTGCAATCCGCAATGGCCGATCAGCATGTCATCTTCCCGGTGGATGACGGCCAACAGCCCATAGCCAAACTCATCCCAGTGATCTTCGTACCCCGCAATGATCGAGCGAGCGCGCTGCGGTGGCACCGGTTTTCCGGTCGGTAATGCCTGCGCCGTCACCGCGTTCGACAGCACTGCCGTGCTGTAATCCTCGGCATCATCTGCCTGGAATGGGCGCAATATCAGATGTTCAGTTTCAATCGTTGGAGGTGTCATCATCAACCTGTAGGTTGTAATACGTCTCATCCGGCACAAAATCGGCGCGTGCCAGCGTATAGAGAACCAGTTCTGTATCATAATAGGTACGGGTGGTGCCTTCGTGCCGCATGCCCAGCTTCTGCATCACCCGCTGCGAGGCCAGGTTCGGCGGCATCGCCAGCGCGATGATACGGTCCAGCCCCAATGTCTCGAAGCCATAACGCAGCACCGCCCGACCCGCTTCGGTGGCCAGCCCCTGTCCCCAGCGCGACACGGCAAACGAATAGCCGATCTCGACATCACCGTTGTTAAAACGATGCAGACCGCAATGGCCAATCAACTCGCCGGTTGAACGGTCCAGCGCAGCAGCAAAGCTGTATCCATCTTGTTGTTCCAGTAGGATGAAATAGGCGATTACATCGGCAGTTGCAATCCGCGAGCGCGGTTTGCCGCCCGGCAGATAGCGGGTGACATCCGGGTCACTGTATATCTGCCGGTGATAAGCATCCAGATCATCGGGTTGAAACGGTCGCAGCCGCAGCCGCGGTGTCTCGATTATATGCATGGGCGATCAAATCAGGTAGGCAGGTGCCATCACGCCCTGCCGCTGGCCAGCCAACGCCCACAAGACTACCCCGAAACCGCCTCATGCACAATGAGATTGTCAAACTCCACCTGCACGCCCAGCCGGTTGGCCGCGCTGGCTGCCAGGCCTACCTGACCACTGCTGTAGGTGTCGTCGGTGGCATCCCCGGCAAACTCGCCGTTGATATACAGCGCCAGGTAGTCGTCCATACACACCGCACGCAGTTCATTGCTGGCGGGTCCCTGGTTGATCAGGCTGGACTCGGTCCAGTCCACCAGCGGCAGGATGCTGCGCCCGCGTGCCCGCATAATCGCGAACGAGCCGTTGCCCTGAATCAGGAAGAGGTAGCCATCACCATTCGCCAGCACTGCTTCGGCTTCTTCTTCATCGGATTCTTCGTCAGACTCTGTTTCCGCCGGTTCGTCAGTCGTAGCAACTTCTTCAACCGCTGCGGTTGACTCTTCGGTCATTTCCGCCGTGGCTTCGGCGGTGGCTTCTTCGCCGGGTTCCTCGGTCGCTTCAGCAGCCTCGCCGCTGGCAATCGCAGCCAGAGTGGGGTCGGCTTCGACGTCCTGGCCAACGTGCCCCTTCAGGCGGCAGGCCACGCCATACGCATTCTCGTTCGGTTCGCTGAGCTGCTCCACTTCGACATCGATGACCACGTTGTCTACGGTATCGCCCCACTGTGCCCACCAGACTTCGTTGTCGCCCTGGTTCAGGGCGATGCGGTATACCCCATCGTTGATCCGCAAAGTGGCATTGGCGTACACGCCTTCCTCAAAGGTCTGGGGTTCTGAAAAATCAAACCGAGCCAGTTCGTCACCAGTCGTGACAGTCCGCCCCGGACCACTGCTGCAGGCCGCCAAAAGGCACATACCAGTTGCTGCAAAAACAAGGATTCTGACAACATTGCTCACACGAATGCTCCTCTTGGTTGAAGCGCACGCAAAATAGAAATTATATTACCGACGTTTTCAGCAAAACCATCCATCACGCGCAGTGTCTTTTCCCACCTACAAACTCTACCACAATCCCAGGACAAACGTATTGTCGACAGGTGGCCTTTCATCAGACTATTATCTTATATGGAACGGCCAGCGCCGCATACGGCGTCATGCTACAATACGGGTATGCAGGAATGAATCAGGAGGAACGGCGATGTCTACAGAGCAGGTGTTTCAGGCGCAAGCTGCGGTCCAGAATGAACTGCTGAACCGGGCCAATGTCGTCGGTGTCGCAGTGGGCAACAAGGAAGACAAAACCGCACCCGAAGGCGAACGGGCCGTCGTTGTGCTGGTAGAGCGCAAACTGCCGCTGTCTGCGCTTTCTGCGGCGGATGTGATCCCTAAAACAGTTGATGGCGTGCGGACAGATGTTTATGAAGTTGGCTATCTGCGTGCCTTCGACACCCCGCGCGACCGGTTTCGTCCTACCATTCCCAGCGGTGTCAGCATCGGCCACTACAAGATTACGGCTGGAACGCTCGGCACCATCGTGACGGACCGCACAACCGGCGAAAAACTGATTCTTTCCAACAATCATGTGCTGGCCAACAGCAATGACGCCCAGATCGGCGACGCCATCCTCCAGCCGGGGCCAACCGACGGGGGCCAGAACCCGGCAGACAAGGTCGCCACCCTGGAACGCTTTGTACGGCTGCGTTTTGTCGGCGAGCCGGATGAACCGGACCCAACCCCACCTCCGGGTAACGGCGGCGGGAATGGCGGTGAGGACGGCGGCTGCCTGCTCATCCTCGTCAATATCCTTAACCTGATCAGCGATACGATGGGGTCCAAGCAGCGGGTGACCACAACAGCTTCGACAGCAAAACCCAATGTTATCCCCCCTGCGGATATGCAGGCGGTGGTCAACCGGGTTGATGCAGCCGTTGCCAGACCGGTCGACCCGAATATGTTTATCGACGAAATTCGCAACATCGGTGTGGTCAACGGTACCAAGCTGGTATCCCTGGGCATGAATGTGCGCAAAAGTGGCCGCACGACTGATTTTACTACTGGCACGGTCACACTGCTGAACGCCACCGTCAATGTCGCCTACGGGACCGGCACCGCCCGTTTCGAGGGCCAGATTATCACCACACCCATGAGCCAGGGTGGTGACTCCGGTTCATTAATTGTCGATGGCACAGAGAACAAGGCGGTCGGCCTGCTCTACGCGGGTTCGCCACAGGCCACCATCTTCAACCCGATTCAGGAAGTGCTGGACGCGCTGTCGATCAATATTTAAGTGATCAGAAACAGATTTCAGTAATCAGCGACAGACAAGCGGATTACTGAAGACTGCGAATCGTTCATTCAAGAAAGCGAGGTTTTCATGTCTGAAGAGATGACTGCCCGTGCTCAGGCTGTACAGGCTCGCTATGCCGATGAACTGATGTCCAAAGCCCATGTACAGGGTGTTGGGGTTGGGCTGGCAAAAAAGGACGGCCAGTATACCAATGAAGTCGCGATTGTCGTGATGGTTGATCAGAAGGTGCCCGCCTCCCAGCTCGACCCGGACGATGTCATCCCCAAGGAACTGGATGGCGTGCGGGTGGATGTTCAGGAGATGGGTTTCTTCACAGCCCAATAAACGCTTTCCCGACGATTACCATATCCATACTCGCGCAAACAACGCTGGTGCGTTAGAGTCAAGAGCTTGAAAACAATCTGCACCTGTGACGGAGATCGAATTTATGTCAAAACGCGCATTATCTGGTCGCCTGGGCCTGTTTCTGCTGCTGTTGCTATTGGCAGCCTGTAACCTGAATATGGCCCCGAACGACGCCAGCGTGCCGATTACGGGCGCGCCGGTGGTGCAGATGGTGTCGCCTCTGCCCAATGCCGCCTATCTGGAAGGTGTGCCGGTCAATATTCAGGCGCTTATTTCCAATGCTGGTCCCGACATTGACCGGGTGGAAATCGTCGTCGACGACGAACCCTTTACGGCATTGCCCACCCCCAACGAAGCGGGCGGCGCATCATTTACCGTTGCCGAATCCTGGCCCGCCGAAGGCATCGGCGCTCACACAATTGTCGTCACCGCTTTCCGGGCAGATGGCACAGCCAGCACACCGGTTTCCGTAACCATTTCGGTGGTCAGCCAGGGATCGCAGCCGGCCCAGCCGGATGATAACGCGAATGACAACACGGCTGGCGGCCCGTCCAGCGATGCTGGCAACGACAACAGCCAGAACGATAATCAGAACACCAACAGCGGACAGGTTCAGGCACAGGACACGCCAGAGCCAACCGATCCGCCGGAACCGACCGACCCGCCGGAACCAACCAACACGCCGACGCCGAACAAGCCCATGGCGACATTCACCACCGGTGTCAACATTCGTCGTGGGCCGGACACGCTGTTTAATCCGCCCATCGGCAGTTACGCCGCCAATGACAGAGCCGAAATTCTGGCCGTCAATTCGGCGCGCACGTGGTACAAGATCCGCTACTACAACTCTGAAGGCTGGGTCTTTGGCAATCTGTTGACCGTGTCCGGTAACGTCGATAGTCTGCCCATTGATGAAGGTCCGCCCAAGCCAACCCTGACCCCGACCCCGGTTCCCGCCACCGCGACGCCGAACATCAACGTGAACCTGGTGGCCGGTAATATCAGCACCGACCCGTCGGACAAAAAATGTGGCAAGACGTTCAAGATTTACATTGATGTTGCCAACTTCGGCGAAACCAAATCGCCCGGCGGCACCATCGCGGTTGAAGATTCGTCCAACGGTCTTGTCACACGAACCAGCGGTTCGTTTGGCGAAATTGAAGCCGGCAAGACTGTCAAAGTCGGGCCGATCCCGCTGACGGTCGATACCAACTGGGGCGCAGACCATACCCTGACACTCATCATTGACCCGAATAACGCCATCGCCGAAACCAACGAGGATGACAACCGGGGTTCACGTACTTACGAACTGGGCCGAGGTGACTGCTAGGCAGTACCTCCCCCAATAAACGAAACACCCCTGCTCATGTGATGGGCGGGGGTGTTTTCTTTGTGGTGGGCTGACCACAAAGGTGAGCGCTGCCCGGGGATGAGCAGCGCTCGCGAGAAAAGGGGTACTATTTGGGCAATCCCAATGCAGTCGTCGGTGTGGCTGACAGTTCGACTGCGTTGAAGGCAATCTTATGTACTGAATTGTGCCCTCATTATCGCCCGCATCCCCCCTTTGCAAAAGTGACATTCATCACAAACTGGTTGTGAGGGTGTCATCGTTCCACCGGTGAGCTTTATTCCCAGGGTTTTTTGGGCCCGCCGGTATAACCTATTTCGCGCAGGCGTTCGATCTCCAGCTTCTCCAGCACGTCGGCCACCTTGCCAAATTCCGCTTCCGGGATTTTGTGATCGACGTCGCGGTCATCGCGGTAGACATAGCCGACCCCGCCGCACCAGTCACAATCGACCGTGCTGCCATCATCCTCGCTGAACCAGCCATAACCGTCACAGGAAACGCAGCGTACAATCTCCATCGTATCAGCCCCCTGTTGCCCCGACAGGAATATCCAGCGGCGCATAATCCTCTTCGTTCCACCACAGCGGATAACCGGGCCAGGGTTGATTGAAGTAAAAGTCCATAATGCGGCGGGTAATCGGGGCCGCCACATCCGCCCCTTCACGGCTCTGCTCAGACATGACCACCACCGCGATTTCGGGCGCGTCGGCAGGCGCATAGGCCACAAACCACGCGTTGGGATAGCGGCTGGTCTGGGCGGTGCCGGTCTTGCCGCAGGCGATATAGGCGGCCTCAAAGAATGCCCAGTAACCCGTACCCAGTTCTTCGCTCTGGGTCACATCACACATCCCCTGCCGTACGATCTCGTAGGTTTGTTCTTTCCAGGTCAGTTCGTTGATCGCTTCCGGCTGTGCTTCATAGGTCACCGGGGTGAAATCCACGCCGCCAACACGCTCGATCAGATAGGGCTGGTAAACTGTGCCCCCATTGGCAATCGCCATAACGACCATCGCCATTTGAATCGGGGAGGTCTGGACATCACCCTGACCAATGGCATTGTTAATCGCATCCGACGGCGACGGCGGCACGGTGATCTGCCCGGCGGCTTCATTGCCGTAATAGTCGATGCCGGTGCGCTGGCCCAACCCCAGGCTGCGCGAATACTCGACCAGCGCGCTGGGGCTGACCTCATTAAACAGACGCGCCCCCATTTCGTAAAAGAACGGGTCGCACGACGATGTTAGGGCCTGTGAAATTGTAATGGGGCCGGTTGGGTCGAGGCCATCTGTCACACGCCAGTCGGGACGCTGGAAACCCACCGTGTCGCCAAAGCTGGCTCCATCCCAATAGTGGGTGCAATCGTAGATTTCATTCGGCCCGATCATTTCTTCTTCAGCCGCCGCCGCTGTGGTGACGATCTTGTAGACCGAGCCGGGTGAATACTGCCCCTGAATCACACGGTTGAACAGGGGGGTGCGCGTATCGCCGACCAGTTCGGCAATGCGGTCCGACGCCGCGATAAACCCGCAGCACAGCGTATCCGGGTTAAAAATGTCCGGCTCAAACAGCGGGTAACTGGCCATGGCCAGAATCGCCCCGGTGTTGACGTTGATGACAATTGCACCAGCACCCGTCGAAATGTTGCGGTTGCCCCAGTTACCTTCGGCGTAGTTGTAGGCATCGGCCAGCGCCTGCGCCACTTCGACCTGCAACGGGCGGTCAATCGTCAGTGTGACCGGCTGGGGCGGAGTCCCGACGGTTTCACCAAGCTCGCGGATCACGGTTCCGCCCGGATCGAGAATTTGCAGGCTGCGGGCAGGCTGACCCGCCAGTTGATCCTGATACGCCTGTTCGATGCCGCGCAAGCCGACCAGATCACCGCCCTGATAGCCGCGCGCTTCCCACGATTCCAGATTATCCGCCGGAATCTGGCCGATATAACCGGTCACATGCGACACGGCGTTGCCCCGGTAATAATCACGGGTCTGGCGTTCGGCGGTGGTCACGGCGCAGGCATTGGTCAGGTCCGCCTGACGCGCGGTATAGGCGTCGTCATCGACTTCACCCACATAAAAGCGCGTGTCGATGTTGTAGCGGTCGAACAGAGTCACCAGGTCCTGCCGCTGGCGGCGCAGCATGTTCGCCAGAATATCGAGACACAAGGCTTCATTGGGGATCGTCTGCCGCTGGACATACAGCGATACCACCGTCCCATTCTGCTCCACCAGTGGCAGCCCGTTACGGTCATAGATGTTGGCCCGTGCCCCGCGCTGGCCCGCCAGTTGCAGCTGAGACGCCCCGGTCATGCCGTCAAAAATATCCATTGGCGACCAGGCCACCCGCCAGCCATCCGGCCCCTGGACCACGCGCATAATACGCCCCGGATCGTTGATCACCTCAAAGATGCCGGACTGCACCGTCAGGTCGTAGGTGACGGCGGCGGAGGTGCCTTGAATCGTCGTATTCTGAATCGTAAACGACAGGTCTTCCAGACCCATCGCCAGATCCGACTCGCGGTATACGGTTTCAAACACAGGAAAAGCCGTTAACGACCGGCTGCGTTCGCTGGTCAGGTTATACATCGCATCATAGTTGCGCGCCTTCCAGTTTTCCAGAAAGCTGCGGACCACCGCATCGGGCGTGTTTTGCGCGGTGAGGGGCGACACACTGATCAATAACAACAGAGCAAACAGTAAAACTCTCATCAATAGCAGCACCATCAGGCAGGGGCATAGGGATGCACCGCTGCTGGTTTACGATCAAGCCGCAACTATAGCATTGCGTGCCACCAGCGTCCAGCCACGCCTGCCCTACGCCTGATCCGACTTATTGCTGTTGATGAGGTCTTCAACGGTGGTTTCGTCGCCGTCTTCGTACTCGTCAATGGTGTACGCGGAATCGTTCTTGGGCTTGTCGTCGTTCTTGATTTTAGGTTGAGTGTCCTGGTTGCGGTCCTGCCACGATTTACCAAATAACATACTGACGCCGATCAGGATCAGCAGCAGCGGCCAGTTAAACCCAAACGCAAACACCAGTCCCAGGCCAATCATCCATAAACCACCGGGGACACTGTACCAGTCGCGGCCTTCCGCCACGCCGCGCGCCATAGTGCTGGCCCCAATGACGAACAGGATGCCCGGCCACCAGTACCCGGTCATGAACAGCAGTGCCAGCCCAATCAGGAAAACACCACCGGACACTTGATCTGCACGCGCTTTAGATACCATCCTGAAAACCTTCCCCCGAACGTTCTTCGCTGACCTATTATGCCATTCTACGTTCGATTCCGGTAAAAGTTGCGTGCAGCGGGTGAACCTCTATGCCGGTAATCAGCGCCTTGTGGCATAATCATAGCAGACCAGTTTCTTAAAGTTGTGATTACAACATGACACCGGACTACGAACAAACTCAGGCCATCATCCAGCAGCTGCATCAGACCGTCACCCCGACCGAAGCCGTTCACGCGCTGCTGCACTGGCTGTCGGATCATCATGGCCCGGCAGTCATCGGCCTGTTATCACATGAGAATCTGGAGATATTCACCGGACCGCATCAGGTTATTGATCGCAGTATTCAGGACTGGTTGCGCGCCCCGCATCTCTGGCGCGACTGGGAATCGCCCCGCTGGCTGTCGCAGGATGAAATTCCTGGCCCGGCCCTCGTCGTACCGCTGCGCTATGACACACATCTGTACGGCGCACTGTGGCTGTACAGCAATGTTCCCCCCGGCGAACACCTGATCCTGCTGGCTCATGTTCTGACATCGCGGCTGCACCACCTCTACGAACAGGATGGTCTCGGCGCACTGGTGAACAAGACGCTCGATACGCCCGCGCATGGCGACCCGCCCCGCATTGTCGGATTGATGCAGATCGTCAGCCGGATGCTGTGTCACTTTTTTGGCTGCGACAGCGCCCAGTCTTACCTGCTCTCGTCCGATGAACGCCATCTGGAAGCGATTTGCACCTATCACCGCCCCACGCAATTGATGGAAGAACCGGATGCACCGCCGATTCCGATCACAGACCTGAACCTGGTCTGGCCATCGGATTTTAAGGCACCGCCCATCGTAAAACACAACGCCGCCCTTGAGGGTCGATTGGGCTTTCCGGACCCGGTGAAGCCGGTCGCAGCCGAGCTGGCCGTCTTTTTGCAAGCCGATACCAGATCGCTGGGGGTGATATGCTTTCAGACCGGGGAAGCCAGTGTTTTTACCGAAACGGCAGTCACCACCATTCAGGACATTGCCGATCATCTGGCGGTGGTTATTCATAACACATGGCTGGTCGATGACATTCGCGAACTGACGCAAAAACTCAGTTCGCTGAACCAGATCGCCATTTTGATCAACACGACACCGCGCCTCGAAGACCTGTCGCGCCGGGTGTACGAAGCGGTCGATCAGTTGCAGGCACCGGACGTGTTCCAGTTCGCCATCTTCGACGCGGACCGCCAGATGATGCAGGTCGACCACTACAGCCAGCAGGGCCATAAACGCTATAACCTCGCCTTTGCCCCCGCGCAGAACCTGCTGTCGCAGATCATCGCCCGCGCAACGCCGGTGCTGTGGCGCACCCATGCCGAACGCGACACCCTCAGCCAGTATTTCAACCTGGAGGCGGACCAGCCCGAATCATTTCTCGGCATCCCCATGATGGCGCAGGGCAAGGTCCTGGGGGCCATCTGCCTGCTGTCGGATCAACCTGCCGCCTTCGACGAAAACAGCCTGCACATCATGACCTCGCTGGCACACACCGTCGCCACCGCGGCGCAAAATGCCGCCATCTTCAGCCTGAACGAACGGCGGTTGCAGGAACTGGAAATCATGAACGAGCTGAGCCGCCTGCTGGCCAGCCAGCTCGAGCCGGAAGGGTTGTGGCAGCCGCTGTATCAGCAGATGAACCTGTTGTTCGATTCGTCAACCCTGTTCGTCGGGCTGTACGATCAGGATACCGCCAGCTTTCAGTTCCCGCTGCGCCCGGACGAAGACGGTGACAATGGTCAAGTGCCGCTGCTGGCGCTGCATCAGGCCGTTATCCGCAACGGCATTGCCCTGCACTTCCGCGACTTGCCCAACGAGCATGAGCGCATGGCGGCACTGGGCATCGACCCGGCGGAAATCGAGGAGCAGATCGCGCATGACTGGCCGGTGCGGGCCTGGCTGGGGGTGCCGCTGCGCAGCCGCACCAACGAAATCCTGGGCCTCATTGGGGTATCCAGCCAGCTACCGGACAGCTACGCCGACTCCGACCTGTCGCTGCTGCTGACCATCGCCGCGCAGCTGGCGCTGGCGCTGGAAAACGCCCAGCTTCTGGAAGCCGAGCAGGAACGCCGCCACATCGCCAATACGCTGATGAACGTCAGCCGCGACGTGAGTTCCACCCTGCAATATGACGAAGTGCTCGACCGTATCCTCGACCAGATGCAGCGCATCGTCCCCTACGACAGCGCCTCGATCATGCTCATTACGGCCTTTACGGATAAAAGCAGCCGCGTCGTGATTGCTGCCAATCAGGGCTTCGACCCGCACGCACGTGGCACCGAGGCCGACATTACACTGGATCATCCCATGCGCGTGGTGCTGGATTCACGCCAGCCGATGCTGCTCGACAATGCCGAAACACACCCGGCATGGCGGCGCTTTGAACTGGTCGACATGCCCCCGGTGGTCCATAGCTGGATCTGTGTGCCACTGCTGATCGAAGACCAGCCCATCGGCCTGATTACGTTGGACAAGCAGGAAGTCGGCTTTTACACCCAGCATCACGTCAGCATCGCCTTTACACTTGCCCGCCAGACTGCTGTCGCGGTGCAGAATGCCCGCCTCCATGCGCAGTCCCGCCGATCAATGGAAGCCCTTCAGCAGCGCAACCAGCGTCTGGCCGCCATCCATCGCATCTCGACTATGGTCAATTCAACCCTGGACCGTGACGAGATTCTCTCCACTGCCGCCCGCCAGTTCACCGACATCTTCCATGCCGATCATTGCAGTATCGTGCTGACAGACTCGCGCCGGATGGAAAGCCAGCTTGTGGCCGAATATCCGCAGATTGGCGTGCAGGGGCTGCGGCTGCTGCTCAAACAACGGACTGTCTACCAGCAGCTGGCCGACGGGGATGTCCTCGCCTATAAAGACCTGGACGCCAGCGACATCGACGGCCCGACCCGTACCGCCTGGAAACGCGCCAATGTCGCCTCGGCACTGGTGGCCCCCCTCATCGCCCGCACGCGCCTTTTGGGGGCCATCAGCCTGCACAGCATGGCAGAACCGCGCAGTTTCAGCCGCTGGGAACAGGAAACACTGATCACCATTTCGCGCCAGCTGGCCCTCGCCATTGCCAATGCCGACCTGTATGAAGAAGCCCTGGTCGCCAACCGCCTCAAGAGCGAATTTCTGGCCAACATCAGCCACGAACTGCGCACCCCGCTCAATGCCATTATCGGCTACAGCGACATGCTCAAAAGCGGGACTTATGGCCATATCAACGACGCCCAGTTCGACCGGCTCCAGCGCGTGAACACGGGCGGCACCCAACTGCTCGAACTGATTAACGACGTGCTTGATCTGTCCCGCATCGAAGCCGGGCAGATGCGTGTCAACCTGGAATCGGTCAACCTCACCAGCCTGATTGAACAGGCCATTACCCCGGTGACATTTCTGGCGGAAAAGAAAGGGCTGGCCCTGCGTCAGGAAATCGACTCGGACCTGCCGCACATTCAGGCGGAACCGCAGCGCATCCGCCAGGTACTGACCAACCTGCTGGATAATGCCATCAAGTTTACCAAAGAAGGCAGCGTCACCCTTGAAGCCTATCCCGTCACGGTGCGCAAAGACGCCATTACCGGCGCAGAATGGCGCCCACCCCTGTATGTCGGCGTACCGGATGGCAAATGGATCGCCCTGCGCGTCATCGACACGGGTATCGGCATCGCCCAGGATGACCAGGCCTATATTTTTGACGCATTCCGGCAGGTCGATAGTTCAACCCAGCGTGAGTATGGCGGTTCTGGTCTGGGGCTGGCGATCAGCTATCGTTTTGTGATGCTGCATGAAGGGTACATGTGGGTCGAAAGCAGCCCCGGCAAAGGCAGCGCCTTCACCGTTCTTCTGCCGTATGACCCGCTTAATCCGATCTCTGAAACGGCGGAACTGGAAGCGGTTGACGCCGACAAACAACTGATCCTCGTGCTGGATGACGACACGGACGATATTCAGCTTGCCAAAGATTACCTGACCACCGGGCGCTATCATGTTGTCGGCATGACCAACCCGGACCGCGCCATCGAACTGGCGGCCCAACTGCTGCCAGCCGTCATCCTCATGGATGTGCTGATGCCCCAGCGCAGCGGGTGGGAAGTCCTCAGCGACCTCAAGGCCAACCCGAACACCGCCCACATCCCGGTGATCATCTGGTCGATTGCCGAATCACATGGTCTGGATGCCGACATGGGGGCCGACGCCTACCTCATCAAACCGGTGCAGCGCGACACCCTCCTACAGATGATTACCCACCTGGTCGAAGGTTAAACAACTCGCCATATCGGTCTGGGCCAATGGGGCCAACTACCCTGTAGCACGATGGCCTACTCCAAAATCCACTGGCTGGCACATGCCGTTCGTAAGCTCAATTGTTAGATTCGTGATCAGGTATCGACAACAAACGATACAAAAAATGTTCACGAATAAAGAAGGAGCTGCGTATGTTTACAACTCGACGCATGATGGCGTTTATTCTGGTACTCTTGATGATCGTGGCTGTGCCTGCAATGCTGGCGCAGGACGCAACGGCAACCCCTGACGCGCAGACTGATCAGGGCGATCAGCAGCAATTGCTCATCTGTGATTCCACGCTTACGCTGCTGGTGGGCCTGGCCACCCGTGATTACGGTTACACCGGCCCCGGTGCATCCGAACTGGAAGGCGGGCAGTATGGCAGTTATATGATGCCTGACGCAGCCGACTTCGGCGGTGACGGTGAAATTGATATGGGTGAGAACACGCAGGCCGAGGAAACACCCGAAATGAGCGCAGATTCAATGGCCACTGAAGAAGCGATGGTCGATGGCGCGACCGCTGGTCAGGATGGCGGTTCGATGGTTATTCTCAACCCGCCGATTGTGACCGGTGAAGACCTGCGCTGTACAGAAATTCGCACCAGCCTGGAAGATTTCTTCAGCAGCGAAAATCGCCAGCCGGGCAGCGGCATGGACGAGATGGACAGCAGCACCAACGCTGGCTAATCGGACAACAATGAAAACACATCAAATCGTTGGGAGGGGACTCGCAGACCCTCCCTTTTTTGTAGTTATTCGGCTCGCAGCGCCCGCGCCGTCACCAGCCGGGTCAGCCGCCATGCCGGATACAACCCGGCCAGCAGCGCCGCCACTACCGCGACGGTAAACGCCTGCACGAACGGCCCGGCTTGCAGGTCGAGTGCCATCGTCCAGCCAAATGACCGCACATTGATGACATAGATCAATACCAGCGCCAGCAGCAGACCGATCGGTAACGACAATAACCCAGCGGTCGTCCCCATTAACCCGGTCTGGATCAGCGTGAAGTTCCACAACTGGCGCGGCGTCATGCCAGTGGCGCGCATCACCCCATACTGGCGGGTATGCTCCAGTTGCAGCGCCATCAACGCGCTGAGGATGCCGATAAACGCGACCACTGTCGCCAGCACTTGCAGCGCCGCCGTAATGCTGAAGGCACGCTCGAACACCTCGAACACCCCGGCCCGCAGGTCTCGATTGGCCTGCGCATTCAGGTCCGTGCCGACCAGCGTTTCGGTTCTCAGTTGCTCGATGACGGTTTGTGTCTCGACACCATCTTGCAGAAACAGCGCCACCGACGAAATAAAGGGGTCGTCAAAATAATCGCGGTAGACGGCGTAATCCATGAACACCGTGCCCTGATCGGTGGAGTAATCATAAAATACCCCGGCTACCGTGAACGTCTTTGGCCCGTCATCCGTCAGCAGCGTCAGCTGGTTGTCCTGCGGCGTAATGCCCCGGCGGTAAGCAAAAGGTTCGCTCACCAGCAAATCACCCGCTTGCAGGGCGCTCCAGCCATCCGCCGCATCCAGCCAGGCAAAACGGCGATCACTGGCGGATACATCGCCCGACCCGGCGCTCAGGTTGACCGTCGGTAAATCTGGGTAATCGGGTGCGATCACCTGCGCATCACGGACAAACTCTATGCGGGCCACGCCATCAACCGCGTTCAGCACGTCCAGAATCGCCGGATCGACATCAACCGTATTGCGATTGGCTGTCAGCAGCGGCGGCGAAACATAAATATCTGCGCCCAGTGTCGTATCCAGCCAGTCCGCGACGGTGTTGCGAAAGCTGCCGATCATCACGCTCACGCCGACGATCACACTCACGGCGACGGTCAGTGCGGCGACAGCGACCGATGTACGGCTGAGCGACCGGATGACAGCGCGCGGGGCCATGCGCCCCAGCACACCAAACACCGCGTCCCCAACCGGCGTCGACAGGCGCATCATCACCAGCAGCACCACCGGCGTAAACAGCGCGCCACCCAGCACGATAGCAAACAGCGCGGTAAAGGCGACGATGATATTCTGGGTCGGGATTTGCAGCAGCAGGTAGCCGAGTACATTCAGCGCAGCAGCGGCCAGCGTGGTGACCGGAATCAGTTTGAGGGCACGCTGCTCCACATCCGAACGGCGCAGCACACCGGCAGGCGGGGTACGCGTGGCGTCGATGGAAGGCACCACAGCGGCGGCAAGGCTGGCAAGCAGGCCAATCACCGCACCTTTGACGAGCGTCCCGGTCTGCACGACGACGCCCTGCACGTTCACCGTAAAGTACAGATCGCTGATGGTTTGCGACACCAGCCCGACCGCGCCGCGCCCGAAGATGATGCCCAGGCCCAGACCTAACACCGTGCCCACCAGACCAAGCAAAAACGCCTCGCCCAGAATCAGCGCAAAAATCTGGCGGCGAGTCGCCCCCAATGCGCGCAATGTACCGATAATTGGCCTGCGCTGCACCACGCTGAACGTCACCGTGTTGTAGATCAGGAAGACACCGACCGTCAGCGCCAGCAGACTGAGCGCCTGCAAGTTCAGCTCAAAAGCGGCGGTCATCTGCGCCAGGGTGCCGTTGGCTTCCTGCGTGGTTGACATCGTGACGCCGGGAGGCAGGATCGCCTCGATACGGGCTGTATCCATACCTTCCGGCAGGATGAGGTCGATACGCGTCAGATAGCCGGGCCGCCCGATCAACTCCTGCGCACTGGCAATATCCGTCAGCAGCAGATCGTCCAGCGCCTGCGCACTGACGTTATCCGCTGGTTGCAGCAGCCCCACCACCCGCACATCAGCCCGACCATCGCCGGGCCGCAGCGTGATGACATCGCCCACCGCAATGTCAAAACGGTCGGCCAGAGTCTGGCTCATCAGGATCGTATTCGGTTCGGCGATAAATGCGTTGAGGGACTGGAAGGCGTTCTGGTTTTCGCCTTCCACTTCGATGTCGGTCAGGTAATCGCGGAACGGCGGCTCGGCAAAGGGTTCCACCCCCAGCAGGCGCAGTGGTTGATCGCCCAGGTCCAGCCCGCGCACGTATTCCGCCACCACCGGCGCCACAGCCCGCAGCCCCAGTTCCACACGCAGCCGGGTATAGATATCCGTCGGCACGCCGGACGGCCCACCGGTAATCTGATGGGTCGCACGCCCGGTGACGCTTTCGGTACTGAGATCAAATGCCCGGCTGGCAGAACCATTCGCCAGGTCAATAGCAATGACCATCGCCACACCCAGCGCCACACCCACGACAAACAGCAAACTTTGCAGAAAGCGGCGGGCAACATAGCGGCGGGCCAAACGGAACAGAGCGATCATATCAACTCCCGCAGTGCGCAAGACAATATTCGGCTGTCGAAAACAGTGGGTTCACAGCGAAGTATGAGTTTGAACGAGAGGCGCGAACCGTTTCAGCCGGTGTTCACGCTTCGCTTTCTTGACTGGTGATGCCCTGTTCTTCGGTGGTATACCCCAGGCGTTCCAGTGCTTCCAGCGCCGCAGCGCGAAATTTGGAATCTGCCGAGGAGGCCATCATCAACAGGGGTTTAATCGCGCGCACATCCCCCAGTTTCCCCAGTGCCTGCGCGGCATTGAGGGGTGTTTGCAGGCCGGGCGCGTCCAGCGCTTTGATGAGCGGCATTACCGCACGGGTGTCGCCGATCTGGCCCAGCATGAGGGCCGCACGACCTCGAACAATCAGATCTTCGTTACGATTCTGCACGGCCAGGATGAGCGCGGTGACAGCTTGATCGCCACCCGCCATTCCTAACTTCATCACAGCAGTACGGCGCTTCTCCTTGTTGAAATCGCGGAGTTCAGCCAGAAATTGCTTGATATCGGCAGAGTCAGGCTCGGACATGGGCTTGCCTCTTTCTAAAGCGTAATCGTTGAATACCCCGGATCAAGTCTTTTCTCATAAGCCTGCTTCTATTATAGCATGAGGCTGCTGTAATGTAACGAGAAGTTGGCCGTCATGAATCCGACAGATTCTATCCGCCAGGGGTACGATTTCGGGATTGTGGGTGGCCATGACCAGCGTCTTGCCTGCGTCACGGGTCAATTGCAACAGCAGTTGCAGTACCTTTTGACCGGTCTCTTCGTCCAGATTTCCGGTCGGTTCGTCCGCCAGCACCAGTGCCGGTTCCTGCACCAGTGCCCGCGCAATGGCGATGCGCTGCTGTTCGCCACCACTCAGCTTGTCCGGGAAGGCGTCGGCCCGGTCTGCCAGACCTACCTGAGCCAGCAGTTCGCGCCCGCGCTGCTCCACCGAACGGCGCTGCTCCCCTTTTAGTTCGCCCGGCAGCGTGATGTTTTCTAGCACCGTCAACGTCGGGATCAGATTGAAGAACTGAAAGACAATGCCGATATGATCGCGGCGAAAAAGTGTTTGATGGCGTTCGTCCAGTGCGGTGATGTCGGTGCCATCAATGCAGATTTGCCCGCCATCCGGTGCGTCAATGCCACTCATCATATTGAGCAGGGTGCTTTTCCCGCTGCCGCTTTTGCCCAGTATGACAAAAAACTCGCCGGATTGAATCTCCAGATCAACGTGATCCAGCACAGCGCGGGTCTTGTTGCCCTCGGTGTAGTGTTTGGTCAGGCCGATGATCTGGACGATCGGTTTCATGAAAAGTGTAAAGTTCCGTTGCTTGTTACTGATTTCACTTATTCTACCATAGACACCTTGCATCGAGTTATAACGCGTTCTTAAAAATTTCTGAACACCTTATGAGAATGGTACAACTATCCATCCGGCGCGCATAGTTACGGTTGTTTAGAAAAACGCGGTTGAATATCGTGCGTTGTAACAAACACAGCACGCATATCATTCACTGAAGATGGTTCGCACATCCAGCGTGAAGCCCGGCAGCACATTGCCCCCATCGACGGTGCCAGACTTGTCGATGATCTGGACCGGCTGGCGCGGCTGATGGACTTCAACCACCTGTGATACCGGGCACACCACCCACACCAACGACCCGGCAGACAGATAATTGCTGGTCTTGATGCGCAGATGCCGCTGTTCCTGCGCGTTCATCTCGTCCGCCACAATTTCGACCGCAAGTTCCGGCGGCACGGGGATCGCCCCTTCGCCATTCAGTTCCGGCTGGCTGGATTTGCTGATGCAGGCAACATCCGGCGCGTATCGCTCCCCGGCGACTTGATAGAGGCGGGACTCGCCTGTCAGATGCCCCCAGTTTTTGCCTTTCAAAAATGTACCAAGCGCCACCTGAATATGGGTCGCCAGCGCGGAAAGATACGCATTGCCGGGCGCTTCAACAACTTCGCCACCGATGAACTCCAGCACCTGACCGCCCTGGCTGGAGTCCCGGATCATGGCGTCGAATGCTTCTACCGTGGTGATGTCTTCGTTCACGTTAACCTCGCAAATACGTTGATATAACCTATTATAACGGATGCCTTACCCCACGTTGGTAGGGGTTGTGATTGACACACGCCATGAATACCCTACAATGAAATGGACAATTGCATCCACAAAGGCTGCGACGAGGAAAAGTAAGCGTCTGCACACCAGCACAGAGAGCCGGGGTGGCTGAGAACCCGACCTGAACGCTGGCGCTGAATGGTCCTCCGAGCCGCAGGGCGAACCGCACATTCGCGCAGTAGCCTGAGCCGGGTTTGCCACCGTTATCAGCGCACGGGCATCGCAACAGGCTGTGTCCGTCAGGAGTGCGACCATCTACTGTGTCAGGAAGCTGGTCGAATTTGGGTGGCACCACGAGCCAGACAGACGCTCGTCCCATTGTACAGGGACGGGCGTTTTTTATTTCCCGTGCGGCTGCCCGGTTTCACACCGTCAGGACTATCTATATAAGGAGAACAAAAATCATGAACAGCGCGCCATCGACCGTCAAACAGGGCCGGATACTCACCGGCGACCGCCCCACAGGCCGGCTGCATCTCGGCCACTATGTCGGCTCTCTCGCCAACCGGCTCCGGTTGCAGGCGACCCATGAGTGCATTTTCATCGTGGCGGACCTGCACACCCTGACGACCAGGAACAGCCCCGCCGAGATCGCCATGCTGCGCGAGAACATCAACGAAATGGTGCTGGATTACCTGAGTGTTGGCATCGACCCCGACCACAGCACGATCTTCCTGCAATCCGCCGTGCCGGAAACCGCCGAGCTTAACCTGATCTTTGAAATGCTGACGCCCGTCGCGCGGTTACAGCGCATCCCCAGCCTGAAGGACATGGCAAAAGCGGCGCATCTGGATAACATGCCATTTGGCCTGCTTGGCTACCCGGTGCTTCAGGCCGCAGATATTCTGCTGATGCGCGCGACGCATGTGCCGGTCGGCAAGGACAACGAGGCCCATGTCGAAATCTCGCGCGAGATCGCCCGGCGCTTCAATCATCTCTATGGCGATTTTTTCCCGGTGCCGGAATTGATCAAGGGGCAGGTGCGCTCGCTGATCGGTACGGATGGGCAGGCCAAGATGAGCAAGTCACTCGGCAATACAATTTATCTGTCGGATGATGCCGATACGGTCAATCAGAAAGTGCGCGGGATGTACACCGACCCGAACCGTATCCGGGCCGACATTCCCGGCAAAGTCGAAGGTAACCCGGTGTTCATCTATCACGATATTTTCAACCCGAACACGGACGAAGTGACGGACTTTAAGCAGCGGTACCGGCAGGGCAAAATCGGCGACGTCGAGATCAAGCGCAGCCTGGCCGCCGCGATCAACGCCTTCCTCGAACCGATTCGCCAGCGCCGCGCCGTCTATGAGCAAACGCCCGGTCTGGTCGAGGAGGTGCTCATCAGCGGGTCAAAACAGGTGCGGGCGGAGGCACAGGCGACGCTGCTGCAAGTCAAGGATGCGATGGGGCTGTATCGGCTGCCCGCCTGAAGAATCTAAAACCCCGGATCGAGGTGCTGATCCGGGGTTGTGTTTCATTTCCACAAGTTTAATTCCAGCTGATGGTGATTTTGGGCAGACGCAACCGCCGTTTGACGGGTTGCAGCCGCAGTAACTCACGCGCCTGATGTTCGCGCTGGGCCTCACGCACCAGTTCTTGCTGTTTGATCTTCCACATTTGCAGGCCATTGAAATCGCTGCTGTAGGTCATGCGCGTTTACTCCTTTGAAGCACCGACCATTGCAGCTATCATAGCACAGCATGGGCACATCATACAATTGAGAATATGGAATTTTTATGCAGATTTAACAATTTCGATTTTAGTCGCGCCGCAGCACATATTCCGCCAGCCGAAACGCGAGAAACGTAATCGCAACCGGCAGCACAATCGGCAGGATGGATTCCAGCAGCACACGCAGTTCCGGCGTCATCGGCATCAGGCGCGGCAGGTTGATGAGCAGGAAGTAGAAAAAGCCCAGTCCGGTCAGGGCGATGAGGGCTGGTGCCCGCGATGGGACAATGCTGCCAATGGCGATGGCACAGGCGGCAATCATCGCCGGTTCGATAAACAGGCGCGCGATTGAACCGATCAGCCCCATGCCCAGCGCCACCCGCGACAACCATGAAATCGTCGTCAGGTCTTCCAGCGGCCAGTACGCGGCGTATTGCAGCCCGATCACCGGCAGCGACAGCACCGCCGTCCCCATGATAATGAGGCCCAGGTCCTCGATCTGCCGCCAGACCCCCGCCGCCCCTTTGCTATACAGGATATGGCGCAGCGGCATCGGCGTGGTGCGCAGCAGCGCCAGCGTATTGTTATGCTGTTCATCGACCATCATGCGCACCGTAAAGCTGCCCACACCGATCAGCACGCGTACATAGCCGATCAGCACAAACGGCAGCAGCACCATCGACACCGGCAGCAAGGTAAACAGCAGCGGCAGCAAAATGGGGATCGCCGCCGAAACGGCAATCACCGCCCCCTGAATCAGCAGCAGGCGCACGAGCAAATCGACTTCAAGCGGCAGCACCTTCCAGTGGACACCCAGATGTCGGCGGACAACCGGGTTCGAGCGACGCGCCCAATACGGCAAGCGCCGGTCAATACTGGGGGTAAATTCTGCCCAGAAGGGATTTTTTGAGGAAGGCACGGTTGATTGCACAGGACAACTTCTGTCTAGCGACCTTTGTTGTTCATTATACCAGACAACCACAGCCTGCGTTCAACAGAACAATGTATTTGACCTGAACTTACGTTTGCGGGCTGCTGTTTCGAGATAGGATAAAATGATGATGATCCAAGCCTCATTCAAGGAGCATTTCATGCCCAAATCCGTGCTTATACTGGTTATCGGACTGCTGGCAATCCTGCCTGTTCACGCGCAAGTGAACGACTACGAACCGGTTTTTGAATATGACACCTGCCCTTTCACACTCCCGGCAGGCGAAACCGAGGGCGAAACCCTCGACTGTGGTTATCTATCCGTACCAGAAGCACGCGACAATGCAGACAGCGCGTGGATTGACCTGGCTGTGGTCATCCTTTACAGCCCGGCAGCGGATGCAGCGCCTGATCCCCTCATCTATCTGGCAGGCGGCCCCGGCGGCAGCGCCGTGCTCGAAGTCGAGGATTGGGCCCAATCGGTCTTTCGTGCCCAACGCGACATTATCCTGATCGACCAGCGCGGCGTGGGTTACTCCTTCCCGGCGCTGGAATGCGATGACTTCATGGATTCGGAAGACCCGGACCAGGCGTGTTACGAGTGGCTGGTGAGCAGCGACATCGACCTGAGTGCTTATAACAGCGCTGCCAGCGCCGCCGATATTGCCGACCTGTGGCAAACCCTGGAACTGGATGGCGTCAATCTCTATGGTGTCTCCTACGGCACGCGGCTGGCCCTGACCATCGTGCGCGATTATCCAGACGGAATCCGCAGTGTCATTCTGGATTCGACCTATCCGCCGCAGGTGAACAGCATGAATGAGGAAGCCATGCACGGCGGGCAGGCCATGCTGCATTTGTTTGAGCAGTGCGCCCTGTCCCCAGCCTGTGCCGCTGCCTATGGCGATCTGCAAACCACCTTCCTGCAACTGGTTGACGATTTCAATCAGTCACCAGCCGCGACACTCGATCCGGAAACGGATGAGGAGGTCGAACTCACAGGCGATGATCTGGTCGATACGCTGTTCCAGTCCCTGTATGTCACCTCGGCCATCCAGACCCTGCCTTATGCTATCTATCTGATTGATGGAGGCGATTATCTGAACGGGATGGATATTCTGGGTGGCGGCTACACGATGGCTGATCTGAATACACTGGCTGCCGGGGGCCTACTGGACGAACCCGACGCCGCGCCGTTTGACGACGATGCCCCGGATGGCGACAGCGAAGGCCTGTTCAACGCCGTCGAATGCGCCGAAGAAGCGCCGTTCAACACGCTGGCGGATGCCGAAGCGCTGGCCGCGAACCTGCCAGCACAATTGGCCGATTCGCTGGTCCGAGGCACAGAGCAACAGCTTGCCACCTGCGCGCTGTGGGGCAGCGGCACCGCCGACGCGCTGGAAAATGAACCGGTGAGCAGTGATATCCCGACGCTGGTGCTGGCCGGAAGCTTCGACCCGGTGACGCCCCCGGTATGGGGTCAGGCGGCTGCGGACTATCTGTCCCACAGCACCTATATCGAATTCCCCCACGCCGGGCACGGCATCCTGGATTCGGGCGCATGTGCCACCGGCATTATTCAGGATTTTCTGAGCGACCCGCAGACGGTGCCAGATGCGGACTGCGTCAACGATATCCGGCTGGACTTCTTCGTGCCGGAGGTATGCACCATTTCGCCGCTTGGTGACGTCGATGTATTTGCCGAACCGACCTTCGATGCCGATGTGATCGACTCGCTTAACGCCAGCCAGACCGACATGGCCGATGCCATCAGCAGCGATGGTGAATACTACTGGCTGCGGTTGGCGGGGAACAACGGCTGGGTGCCGGAGGATGTAGTCGATTTTCCCGATAGCTGTTTCATGCTGCCCTTCCTGGAGGAATAGACCGCATGCGCCTCGGATTAATGATTGGATTTTCGGGCCGGAAAGTCGATCTGCCAACGGAGATGATTGCGGAAGCCGAACGCCTGGGCTTTTACGCGGTCTGGACGTCCGAGGCGTGGGGTTCGGATGCGATCACGCCGCTGGCATGGATCGGCGCGCAGACCCAGAATGTGCGGCTGGGCACGGCTATCATGCAGATGCAGGCCCGCACCCCGGCCATGACCGCCATGACCGCCATCACCCTCGACCAGCTTTCCGGCGGACGCTTCATCCTCGGCCTGGGGTTATCCGGCCCGCAGGTGATCGAAGGCTGGCACGGCCAACCCTATCATCAAGCGCTGGCCCGTACCCGCGAATATATCAGCATTCTGCGGCAGATATTCGCCCGGCAGGGCCGGCTGCACTACGATGGCAATCACTACCAGATCCCCTACCAGGGCGAGCACACCACCGGGCTGGGCAAACCCCTCAAGGTCATGCTGCGTGGCCGGGCAAACCTGCCCATTTATCTGGCGGCGATGGGGCCGAAAAATGTGGCGCTGGCTGCCGAGATCGCGGACGGGTGGCTGCCGATCTTCTTCTCGCCGGATCGCTACGAGGCGGTTTTCAAGCCGCATATCGAAGCCGGGTTGCAGGCAGCCAACAAAACCATCGCCGATTTCGACATCGCCCCGACGGTGCATGTTGCCGTCGGCGATGATCTGGAAACGGCGTGGAATCGGTTCAAGCCTATGCTGGCGCTTTATATCGGGGCTATGGGCGCGAAGGGGAAAAACTTCTATTACGATCTGGTCTGCCGCTATGGGTACGAAGAACAGGCCGCCATCATTCAGGAGCTTTACCTGGGCGGCAGACAGCTCGACGCCATGAGCGCTGTGCCGGACGAGCTGGTTGACGAGGTGGCGCTGTGCGGCCCGCCAGACCGCATCGCAGAACGGCTGGAACGCTGGAAAACCACCCCCGCCAACACCCTGAACCTGATCGTCCATGACATCGACAGTCTGCGGACGATGGCCGATCTGGTGCGATAACGCAACTGGCGACTCGCTTACTGCGTATAAAGCAACAAACAGCGCTATACTCCAACTCGAACGCGCTGTTCACAGGAGGGTCAACGGTATGCGGGAAATTTCGAGGCTTATCGGTACAGCCTTTATCTGGACGATGCTGGCCATCATCCTGACATCGGCTTCTGTCGCATCAAGCGGGGATATGACGCAGCTGGCGGTCATTCTGGGCATCGGGGCGACCATCAGCACCGGCATGATCTGGAACAGTGGCTCTGGCCAGAAACATGATGAGGCCAACCGGGTTGCTGAAAAAGCAAAACGCAGCAGCCGTGTCTCACGATTGATGGATAATCTGGACGACGATGAAGTCTACCAGCTTGAAGAACTGCTGGCTTCGCGGCGCGATGAACAACCCCTGGAGCGACACTAGATATGGGCGCAGAAGAACATCGTCAGCGGGCCGGGCACGGGCCAGTCACCTTTGCCATTGTGACGGTCAGCGACACACGCACCCCTGATACCGACAAAAACAAGCAGTACCTTGAGTCATATCTGGGCGATCTGGGCCATCGGGTCGCGGCGTACCGGCTGATCAAAGACGAGCCCGATCAGGTGGCGGCGGCGCTGGAAGAACTGGCAGCCATGCCCGACGTGCAGATCATCCTGTTTAACGGCGGCACCGGCATCAGCCCGCGTGATACCACCTTCGACGTCATCAGCCGCTATCTGGAGAAGTCGCTGCCCGGCTTTGGCGAATTGTTCCGCATGATCAGCTACCAGGACATCGGCCCTGCCGCCATGCTCAGCCGCGCAACCGCCGGGGTGTACCGGCAAACGCTGGTCGTTTCCATGCCCGGCAGCAGCGGCGCAGTCAAAACCGCTATGGAAAAACTGATTATCCCGGAGATCAATCATCTGGCATGGGAGATCGTCCGCAAAAACTGATGGCTTGCCAGCCGCTGATTTTCACTTATAATGGGTCATAACGGTTATCAAAGTACAGGTTTGACGTTGATCCTTCCTGGAAAGTTTTCAGCCATCCGCTTTATTGATATGAGCAAATCTGCGCACTGCCTACCCGGTGCGCCTGATAACCAGTAATACATAAACTAATAATTCAAGGCTAATCGAACGGCCCGGCGCACCCCACCGGAGCCGTTTTTGATTCTCGTCACACTGCACAGGAGGAAACATGATTGCATCACGCGGTCTCAGAACATTCTCTATCATCTGGTTCGGCCAGTTCGCGTCACTCATCGGCACCGCCATGACCCGGTTTGCGCTGATGATCTGGGCATATGAACAGACCGGCGAAGCCACGACGCTGGCCCTGCTGGGGTTCTTCGCCTTCATTTTTCAGATTGTGCTCGGTCCGATTGCGGGCGTACTGGTGGACCGGCTGGACCGTCGCCTGATGATGCTGCTGGCTGATCTGGGGTCTGGCCTGATGACGCTGGCGATGCTGCTGCTATATGCGGCGGGTGACCTGCAAATCTGGCATCTGTACGTCGCTGAAGCGCTGACCGGCGCGTTCGAGTCCTTTCAGATTCCGGCCTACAGCGCGGCGACCACCATGCTGGTGCCCAAGAAACACTATACGCGGGCCAGTGGGATGCGGTCACTGGCACTGGATTCATCGCGGGTGATCGCGCCGTTCGCTGCCGGAACGCTGCTGCTGGTCGTCGATATTGATGGCATCATGCTCATCGACGTCATTACCTTCCTGATCGCCATGTTCACCCTGCTGATCGTGCGTATCCCACGCCCGCCGGTTTCAACCGACAGCCTGATCGCGCATGGCTGGTGGCAGCAACTTCGCAGCGGTTTCGTCTACATCATGCAGCGGCCCGGCCTGCGCGGCCTGATGTACATCTTTGTCGGTATCCATTTTTTCGCTGCGCTGGCGTACTTCTCGATTCTGCCCGCCATGATTCTGGCACGTACGGGCAACGACCAGATCGCACTGGCGACGGTGCAATCGGCCCTGGGCATCGGCGGGGTGGTCGGCGGCTTGCTGCTGAGCGTGTGGGGCGGCCCACGCCGTCTGATTCATGCGATCTGTGCGGGTACTGCCCTGTCCTATCTGCTGGGCGATTTCCTGTTCGCCGTTGGCCAGAGCGTCGAGATGTGGGTAATCGCAGCGTTGGGCGCGGCGGTGTTCATTCCGTTTATCAGTGGGGCTAACCGCGCGATCTGGCAGGCGAAAACGCCGCCGGATTTGCAAGGGCGCGTCTTTTCGGCACAGGCGATGCTGCAAAGCACCGCGATGGCGTTGGGGTATCTGGTCGCCGGGCCGCTGGCTGACCGGGTTCTGGAACCAGCCATGCAGCCGGGTGGCGCACTGGTGCCGCTGCTGGGTGGTCTGGTGGGCACGGGACCGGGTGCCGGTATGGCCGTTATTTTTATCATCACCGCCACCTTTGGCGCGCTGATCAGCCTGAGTGGTTACCTGAGCCCGGCGCTGCGCAATGTCGAAACCGAACTGCCCGATCATGAACTGGCCCTGGCCGGCGATTAAGGCGTTCAGCATACGCTCAGGCTACTGAGCCAGAATCTCAATAGAAAACGTAAGGGGGTATGTGATAGTATTCACGGCATGAGATCGCGTACCCACCTTAAAACATGTCTGTTCGTGGCCTGGATTTCCCTGATTGTGCTGGCGTGTAACCTGACCGGCGATTCATCAGGGCCGCCGACCATCGCGCCCCGGGCCACCCAGACGCCACAGCCAACCATCGGCTATGCCACGCTCAGCCCGGACGAACTGCCAGAGGTGGCTTCGACCCAGGTCGCCAATGTGGGGATCGCGACCAGCCTGATCAACATGACGAATCAGGTCGAAACCGATCGTCTGATGCTGCACATTGATAACCTGCAAAATTTCGGCAGTCGCCATGTCAACTCCGGTTATGGTCGCAGTGACTGGGGGATTGGCGCGGCAGGGGCCTATATCAAGTCAGAATTTGAAAAGATTCAGGCCGAATCGCAGGGGCGGTTGTACGTCTTTGAACACGGTTTTGAGATCGAATTTGGCGGGGTGCGCAGCCAGCCCTATAACGTGGCAGCTTTCCTGAGTGGTACAGAGCCGGGCGCAGGCACGGTACTGCTTGGCGCTCATTATGACAGCATGTCGATTGATTATGAGGATGGCAACGCGCTGGCACCGGGGGCCAACGACAATGGCTCTGGCGTAGCGGCCCTGCTCGAAATGGCGCGCATCCTCAGCAAGCGCAATCACCGGACGTCGATCATGTTCGTGGCGTTTTCCGCAGAGGAAATTCAACGCCGGGGCAGCATCGCATTTATCCGTGACTATCTGCTGCCGCACAACGTCGATCTGAATGTCATGCTGAATATGGACCTGATTGGCAACCCGCTTAATGCCAGCGGCGCAATCAGCGACGACATCCTGCGCATTTATTCCAGCGGCCCCAACGAGTCTTCGTCGCGGCATGCGGCCCGGACGCTCGAACTGCTGACGTCGATTCATGTGCCGTATATGTCGATCTCTATTCAGGATGCCGAGGACCGCGAAGGGCGGTATGGCGATCATATGTCTTTCAGCGAGGCCGGGTATCCCGCAGTCCGGTTTGTCGAAAGCCTCGAAAACCCCACCCGCCAGCATAACGACCGCGATACCATCGACGGTGTTCAGGCGGCATATTTCACCCGCGTCACCCAGACGATTCTGACGCTGACGACCTCACTGGCCGACGGGCTGAATCCACCGCGCAATATGGCGCTGCGGGATGCAGGCAATGGCGCCCGCACGCTGGTATGGGAGCCAATCCCCGGCGCATCGGGCTATGTCGTGGCGCTGCGCCGGCCCAATGCCCTGCGCTATGACCGCTTTGAAATCAACGAACCGGGCACCACCAGTGTCACGTGGGATGGCTTTGTGCCGGACCGGTTTGTGGCGCTGGCCATCGCCACCCGCGATGCTGAGGGACTGGTCGGGCCGCTGTCACCCGAATTCATCATTCGCTAAACGCTGAACTGAAACGTTAATCCCGGCACCAGTGAGTCAGGTCGCGGTTCAGCATCTGGCTGAGCTGCTCCATTTCCGGCAAGAACTCGCGCTGCAACTGCTGGCGCGTCGCCGGGTTCATGGGCGGGCGTGGCGCATCCGACAGGCTGATTTGATCAATTTGGGCGTTCACTACCTGCCGCAGATCAGACGAAACGAACTGACGGCCTGCCTTTTGCAGCAGGCGATACCAGCTGGGGGCACGCGCTTTCATCTGGCGAATGAGGGGAAACCGCGCGGTACGATGTTCGTTCACCGGCGCAAAATCCGGCTGAAAAGTGGCGTCGACATCCAGAAACAGCAGCGTCTGCCGGTAAACCGCCGATACATCGGACTTGAGATCATCGAACAGGATAATCTGTACGGCATCCGGGCCAAACACATCCCAGTAGCGCTGCACCTGTGATGCAAACTGACCGAATATTCGATAGCGAGGTTTTCGGCTGGCTTCGTCCGTATCCGCTATCAGCGCCTGCTCAAATGTTGCATGGCGTTCTTTCCCGGTCTGGCGGCGATGATAGTAAAGCGAATAGAGCAAATCCACCGGCGACCGCAGCATGATCAGAATACGGGCCTGCGGGTTAAACGCGTAAATCGAGTTTGCCGCACTGGGAGACGCCAGATAATGGGTCGATGCTTCGCCGATGCGCACGGCATCCCGCGCACCCGTAAACAACGCCAGATACGTCTCCAGATCGTCGATCCGCTTGCCATACCAGAGGCTTTCCTCTGGCGCAAAATAATGAGGCTCTTTCGCGGTTTCCGGCATGAAGATCTGCGGATGGGACCGGAGATACGCATACATAGAAGTCGTGCCACAGCGGGGCGCACCGACAAGAAAAAAGTTGGGTTTCACCACACCCATCTACCACTCCAGAGCTTGCAATCAACGACAGGGCAGTATACTACGAAGGCAGGCGCGAAAACATGTTGGTTTCCAGCCATCAGCGTTCCCTGTATAATCCTCGCGGATAAAGGCACACCTGAAAAGCGGTATCTTGCAACCCGAACGACAACAACCAACGGATATTTGTATGATCGTGGATAACGATGTCATCCACGATGCACGTGTGCGCAAGGAAGCGGCCAGCCTCGCAGCGCATGGGTGGCGTGTTGTGCTGATGGGCATATCCCGCAGCGGGCCGGTGCCACCAGCAAGCGAAGTGCGAGATGGCTACACCATCGAACGCATCAATGCCCGCCTGCTGCGGCATCAGCTGACCAACAAAATCGGCTGGATTCTGCGCACGCTCGAAACTTACCTGCGGGCAGCGTGGCGATTGCGGCAGATCAATGCTCGCATGTATCATGCCCATGATTTCACAGGGCTGATCATTTGCGGCATGGCAGGTGTCCGGCCCGTGATTTACGACTCGCACGAAATCTATTTTGAACGGCCCATGCAGCCCCTCACGCGCATGCTCTCCGCGCCGCTGCGACGCATCGAAAAAGCGCTGGCCCAGCAGGCGGTGCGCATGATTGCAACGGGCGACGGTCATGCGGAAGTGTTCAAGAACACGCTTGGCATTCAGCAGGCGCCGGTGATTGTCCGCAATGCGATTGATTTAAACCAGACGGGTGCAGCCTTAGAACTGCCCCAGCATTATCGCGTGCTGGTGGCCCACAGCGGTTGGCTGATTGGCGGCAGGCACCTGTCCGAGTTAATCGAAGCCATGACTCATCTGCCGGATGATGTCGGGCTGGCCTTGGTCGGGGGTGGTTCGCGGCGCGAATCGCTGCTTCATCAGGCGGCGCAGTTGGGCGTCGAACAGCGCGTCCATAATATCGCCCGCATTGTGCCGGAAGAAATCGTGCCCACACTGGCCCAGGCCACCGTCGCTGCCGTGCTGGTGCAGGCTGATCCGTCACAGGGGTTGAGCCATCACCTGTCGCTGCCAAACAAGGTATTCGAGGCCATTGCTGCCGGGCTGCCGATCATCACCGGGCCGTCGCCCAGTGTGGTGAGTCTGGTGGAGCAGTATGACATCGGCGTTATCTGTGACCCGCAGAACCCGCAGTCGATTGCCGATGCCATCCAACGTATTACACAGCCAGAAAATTTGCAGCGCTACCGGGAAAATGTACAGCGCGCCCGACACGAACTCACCTGGGAGGCCGAGGCACGCAAGCTTATCGCGTTGTATGAAGAAGCCTTTGCGCAGACCCGCACCTGATGCCGCTGCATCATTGCCAGATGACCGGCACCACCCGCACAGGCGTCCCCAGCTGTTTCAGAAAATCCATGCAGACCTGCCATGTCAGCGGAAACACCCCAGTATCGCCAGCCGCAATATACATCAGCACTTCCCGCAGCAGCGGCACATCGGCTTCCGGCGCAAAGCCGCCTTCGATAAAGCAGTTTTCCGCCCAGTCAATGAGCTGGGGCAGGGTTATTTCTTCGTTGAGGTAGGCCAGCAGCTTGTCGCTGACCATCCGCCGGGTGATCATGAGGTTGTCCATCTCCAAACATATGCTTTATAACTCAAGCATACGAGCCTTGCCCAACCGCTGGCAATGCACTGATAGTCCCATACGATCTCTGAGCGAAGGCTCTGTTATAATTGCATTTTCTGGCCAGAATGAAGGGGATGCAATGGCGGAAGACATCCAGCCGATTCCTGCCGAACAGGCGCGGGCTGTTCTGGAACAGGCCATTCGCAAGCGTCTGGGCGATGACTGGGACACTGAGGGCAGCGGTTGGGCGGTGGTCACCAGCCACGATTATATGGCGCGCCTGAACAAAGGTCGGGTCAATGTCGATTTCTATGTCGACCTGCTGGGCAATGTGACGATTACCGAGCAAACCGTCAATCCCGGCCAGGAAACCGGGCGGCTGTTCGCATGGATGTTTCTGCTGGTTTCGCTGGGGGTGGCCTTTCTGCTGGCAAAGATCGTCGGATGGCTATGACCCGGCGCGACTGGCTGCTGTTTCTGGGGCTGATGCTGGTGATTATCCTCATCGCCCTGCCAACCCTCACCTACCCGCTGGGGCGCGATCAGGGTGAGTTTGCGACCATCGGGCGCGGCATCCTGCAAGGCAAGACGCCCTACACGGATTTATGGAACCCTAAACCCCCGGCTGTTTTTTACGTCTATGCGCTGGCGATGCAGCTCTACGGCCAGACCACAGCCGCTTTGCGCGCGCTTGATTTGCTGCTCGTGCCGGTGATCGCGGCAGGGCTGTACTGGATCGGCGGGCGGCTTGCCGACAAACGGGCCGGCCTGTTTGCCGTCGTCATCTTGGCCGCGTTCTACTTCACCGAAAGCTTCTGGACACTCACGCAAAACGATGGCATCGTGCTGCTGCCGATGGTGCTGGCGGTGGTCTGTGCTATCAAAGCGGCGGATCATCCGGCGGAACGGCGCGGTCATGTGTGGGCACTGGCAGCCGGGGCGCTGTGTGCCGCCGCCGTGTGGTTCAAGTATCCGTTCGCGCTGTTCGCTATTGTTCCCGTTACCGCCTATCTGCTGGTCCATTCACGCCCTGGCCGCAGCATCCTGACCAATGGCATCGCATTTGGAATGGGCGGGCTGGTGATCGTGGGCGCTGGCGCGGCTTACCTCGCATCGCTGGGCGCGCTGGATGAACTGATCCTCAGCGCACAGGTGACATCGCAGTATACGGCGCTGACGTTTAACGCGCAGGATTTCGCGGCGCTGATGCAAACGGCGCTGGGCTTCCGCTGGCAGCAGTGGGGCCTGCTGTGGCTGCTGGCTGCTGGCTGGTTTGTGCTGGGTCGCATCGGGGAGCCACGCAAACGCATGTGGTGGATGGTGCTGCTATGGGCCGTGACCGGGTTAGCGATCATGCTGGTGCAGGCGAAGGGCTATGATTATCACTGGCTGCCCATGCTGCCGCCGCTGAGCCTCATGGCTGCCGACACGCTCAACCGCCTGATCGAGAGCGCCGCCCACAACGGTTTTGCCCGGCGCAGTCAGGTGCCAGCCACCATGCTGACGGTGCTGCTGTTCCTGCTGATTATGGCACAGGGAATCTGGCCGCAGGCATGGTATTACCTGTCCGGGCGCGAAGATCAGGTTGCCTATTACAGCCGGTTTCAGGGGGGCGAATTTGTCGCGGATGAATCGCTGGTGATGGCTGAATTTTTGCAGGAGCGCGTCGCGCCGGGCGATTCACTCTATATCTGGGGTTTTCGGCCAGAGGTCTATTATCTGAGCCATCTGAACCCGGCCACCCGCTTTATTTTCAACTTCCCGCTGATCGGCGAGTGGTACCCGCAGGCGTGGCGGCAGGAAAATGTGGATGTCCTGTGGGCGGCCATGCCCCCCTATGTGCTGGTGATGCAGGCGGATTATATGCCCTGGGTGACGGGCAGAAATGAGGATTCTCATACGATACTTCAAGAGTATAATGAATTGAATAACTGGTTGATCGAAAATTACGAGCGCGAAGCGCAGATTGGCAATTTTCTGGTATGGAAGCGCAAGACCCTGTGACAAAAGAAATCCCACAAAATCAGGTGACTATCCGCATTGCGACCCGCCGAGACATCGACCGCATCATCTCGTTTATCGAACCCTTTGTCGAATCCGGCCTTTTGCTGCGCCGCACATATGATGAAGTGGACGAATGGCTGCCGAGTTTTTATCTGGCGGAAATCGATGGCGAAATTGTGGGGTGTGCCGCGCTCGAAGTCTACTCAAAAAAGCTGGCCGAGATCCGCAGCCTGGCGGTATCGCCCAAAGTGCAGGGGATGGGAATTGGCAAGATGCTGGTCAATGCCTGTGTCGAGCTGGCCCATGAAAAGAAGATCCTCGAAGTGATGGTGATTACGTCTAACGAGCAGTTCTTTAAGGCGGTCGGATTCGACTTCACGATGACCGGGGAGAAAAAGGCGCTTTTTATTCAAACCCGCGATGAGTATTAAGCCGCGGGGCAGCAGCGAACGACCGTAATAAAAAGACCCGCGTTCACCAGGAACACAGGTCTTTGATTGCGCTTTGCTTTAATGATCCGACTATCGTCCGCGCTGTATAAACTTCAGGATCGCTAGGAAAATAACTGCACCGATAAAGGCCACGATGATGCTGCCGATATTGATGCCGGTCACGTCACCGCCAACGCCCAGTTGGGTCAGCAGAAAACCGCCCAGAAAACCACCAATGACACCCACGATAATATCAGTCAGGCAGCCCTGGCGGCTGTTGGTTTTCATTACGATGCTGGCAAGCCAACCCGCAATGCCTCCAACGATGATCCACGCAAGTAAACTGGCTTCCATTTTTTCTTACCCCTATCTATATGTGCGGTGATGTTATTATATCCAATTAAACGCGGCGCATCACGCGCACCAGCGCCAGGATAATCACCGAGCCGATAAACGCGACGAGAATACTTACCAGGTTGATACCGGTTACTTCGGCGCCCATGCCCATCAAGTTGAACAAGAAGCCGCCGAGTAAACCACCTGCAATGCCGATCAGCATATCACCGACCAACCCGTAAGGTGGCGATGTCCGCATGACGAGGCTCGCCAGCAGCCCGGCGACCGCCCCCACGACAATCCAGATGAGCAGTTCAATACCCATGCAAGTTCTCCCATTGCAGACAATAACAGCCATTATCTGGCACTTTGGCCCAGTCGACATCATCCGCCAGCGGGATACGAACGTAGGTCAGGTGGGGGGAATGCGTACTCGAAAAAACCGGCAGATGCGAGTATAGTTCGATTTTGCACGTATGAACGGGACCGTGTTTTTGATGCGCCGACGTTTGCCCGATATTGCGATTATCGCCTTACTTTTCGTGCTGCCGCTGATCATGTTCTGGCAGCAGACGATGGGGGGGCGTACCCTGCTGCCGACGGAAAACCTGTACCAGTACGAGCCATATGCTACGTACCGCGAGGTCGTGCAGGCACCGGCGGTCCCGCACAATCATCTGGTATCCGACCTCATCCTGCAAAATTATCCCTGGAAAACCTTTATCCGGGATAGTCTGACGCAGGGCGAAATTCCGCTGTGGAACCCCTATCAGTTCAGCGGCATTCCCTTTCTGGCCGCCGGGCAGCAATCCACGCTTTACCCATTCAGCCTGATCTATTACGCCATGCCGCTTACAGCGGCGTATGGATGGTTCACGGTGGTGCAGTTGTGGCTGGCCGGGGCGTTCATGTACGGCTTTCTGCGCGGCGGCCTGCACACAGGGCGTTTCGGCGCGTTGATCGCCGGGGTGACGTACCAGTTATCGGCTTTCTTTGTCATCAGCGCGGTCTTCCCGATGATTATTGCGGCGGCGGCGTGGCTGCCTCTGCTGCTGTGGATGATCGAATCTACTATTCAGCAGCGCCCGCTGTTTGGGCGACCATCCAGTGTGCCCTGGGTCGTGATCGGCGCGGTCGCGCTGGGGTGCAATATCCTCGCCGGGCACGTGGAGATCACCTACTACACCCTGCTCATCATGGGCTATTATGCAGCGGCGCGGCTGCTGGTGCAGTGGCGTACAGCCAGGACACAGGGCGATGCGTCTTTGCAGCACATGACGATGCGCGGTGGGTGGCTGGTCGGCATGGTCGTGTTAGGGCTGGCGCTGGGGGCAGTGCAGTTTATCCCCCTGTTTGAACTCGCCAGCATAAACTTTCGCTCCGGTTCAGCCAGCTATGAGGAAGTTATCGGCTGGGCGCACCCCATCCGCGATGTGCTTCAGTTTGCCCTGCCCAACTTCTACGGCAACCCGGTCCATCACCAGTATGTCGACGTTTTCAGCCGTGAGGTGGTACCGGTCACAGTCAACGCGCTCGGCCAGCCCATCACACATACTGAATGGGGCATGAAAAATTACGCGGAGGGGGCGCTGTATGTCGGCATCCTGCCGTTGGTGCTGGCGGTTTATGGCACCGTTTCCAGCCTTGTTTCCCGACCTTCCGGCACTGACGAAAAAGGCCACCGGGCGCAGATATGGATTTTTGCATTGCTGGCGCTGCTCGGCCTGACGTTTATGTTCGGGCTGCCCACCTATCGGCTGCTTTATCTGCTGCCGGGCATCGACCAGCTTCATTCGCCATTCCGCTGGATTTTTGCCGTTACGCTCGGTGTCGCGGTGCTGGCCGGGTTGGGGGCGGATCAATTGAGAATGACGGATGTAGGGACGACTCGCGAGTCGTCCCTACGCCAATTCCGGTTACGGGGGTGGTTTGGTTATGGGCTGCTGGCCCTTGGCACGCTCGTGCTGATTGGCCTGGGACTGTCTTATGTGTTTTACGATCAGGTCGAGCCGCTGATGCAGTGGGTGCTCGACAATATGGTGACGGCCAGCGGGGAACCGGCGCGAGTCGCTTTTGCGGATGCGCGTATGTTTTACAGCTACCAGTTCACCAACGTGCTGACATTCGGCGTGATGCTGGTGGCATCGGGTGGGGTGTTCTGGTTGTTGGGACGCGTTCGTCGGACGCAGCACGCTGCGTCCCTACAACGGGCGGGGTTTTTATGGCAGGGGCTGGCCGTGGGCCTCGTGGCGGTGGACCTGATGATCGCGTCGTGGGGGTTCAACCCGGCGTCGGACCCGGCCCTGCTCGATTTTACGCCACCGGCCATCCAGTGGTTGCAGGCGCAGGAAGGCGACTGGCGCTATACAACGCTGGATGACCCGACGCAGCGGCCCATCATGAACGCCAACATGGGCTGGCGCTATCACCTGCGCGATATTCGCGGCTACGAGAGCATCATCCCCAAATCCTACGTCGAGTACATGCAGCAGATCGCGCCGCAAACCCAGTTAGAATTCAACCGGGTCGCCCCGCTGTACACCGACTATGGCAGCAATTTTGATTATGTGGACGCGCTGCAATCACCGCTGTTCGATCAATTGGGCGTGCGTTACGTCATCTCTCACAAATCGACCACGCTGCCCGAAGAGCTGACAGCCTCACGCGGGCCACGCACCGGGCCGGCGTGGACGCTGGCCTATGAAGACGACGCCGTGCGCATCTGGTCGAACGGCAGTCAAGGGCTGGTCGCCGCGCTCAGTGGCATCGAGGATGAAGCCTTCGCCACCTGGCAACCCGATTTGCAGCGCGATACAGGGCGCGAAAAGTTCATCGACGTGCGTATCGACGACCCAACATGGCTGGTCATCAGCGAAACGTATCTGCCGGGCTGGCGGGCCTTCATTCGACCCTGGGGCACAGACGAAGATGCGGAAACCGCGCTGGCCGTCCAACCGTTTATGGATATTTTCCAGGGTGTGCATGTGGCAGATGTGGACACGCGGGTTAACGAGGCCATCGCTAATGGCACCGCACCCCAGACATTCTATCTCAACGCCATCGAAGCGGCGATCGAAGCGGACGACGCCGACCGGGTCAACACGCTCATTGACGAACTTGATGCGCTGGTGGCGACCAACCCGCCAGAGCTTTTCGGCAATATCAACGGGCGCATCGCCGAAGCCATCGCTGCGTGGCGCGCTTCGGACAACACCAGCCTCGAGCAGCGTGCGTTCGAAACCAATATGCTGCAACTGCGACAGGCCAACTGGACGGTACGCGTCGTCTACAGCCCGGCCAGCTTCCAGGTCGGCCTGTTTATCTCGTTCCTGGGGGCGGTGCTGGTGGTGTTCATGCCGGGGGTGTGGTTGTGGCGGCTGTTCGTCGCAGCGGATAACGACAACACCGTCGCCCGTGTGGCCCGCAACAGCCTCGCACCCATCATCCTCAACCTGTTTAACCGGGGCATTGATTTCGCCTTTGCGCTGGTGATGCTGCGTATCCTCGGCCCGGAGGATGCCGGTATCTATTTCTACGCCGGGTTCATCTTCATCTGGTTCGATATTTTCACCAACTTCGGCCTGGACCTGTTCCTCACCCGTGAGGTAGCCCGTGATCGGTCGCGCGCGGCCCGCTACTTCTTCAGCACCAGCGCCCTGCGCTTCGGCCTGACACTGGTCGGCATCGTGCTACTGGCGGCCTTTCTGTTTGGGCGGCAATCGCTGATCGACCCACCCCTCAGCAGCAACGGGGTCGTCGCCATTCTGCTGCTGTACGTGGGCCTGTTCCCCGGCACCATCAACAAGGGTATGACCTCGCTCTTTTACGCCTTCGAGCAGGCAGAATATCCGGCAGCCATCACCACCCTGTCGACAATCAGCAAGACGATTCTGGGTTTGATCGTGCTGGTGATGGGCTTCGGGGTAATCGGGCTGGCGGCGGCGAGCATCGTCACCAATATACTGACTCTGCTGCTGCTGCTGTGGGGCGGGCGCAAGTTGATCGGCGGCTGGCAAGCACCGGATTTTTCGCTGATGCCCCGCATGATGAGCCAGAGCTGGCCGCTGATGCTCAACCATTTTCTGGCGACGATCTTCTTTCAGATCGACGTGCTCATCCTCGAAATCGTGCGCGGGGCAGCGGTGGTTGGATTGTACAGCGTCGCGTATAAATGGCTGGCGGCGCTTAACATCATCCCGTCGTTTTTCACGCAGGCCATGCTGCCGGTGATGTCGCGGCAGGCCCACGAAGACCGCGAGGCGCTGCGCCGCACCTATGCGCTGGCGATCAAGCTGCTGATGATCGTCGCCCTGCCGGTTGCCGTTGCCTTCACCTTTATGGCTTACTTCCTGACAGGCATTCTGGGTGGGTCGCAGTATCTGCCGGATGGCGCAATCGCCACGCAGATTATGATCTGGAGCATTCCCTTTGGCTGGATCAACAGCCTGACGCAGTATGTGCTGGTGGCGCTGGATATGCAGCGGCGCATTACCAATGCCTTTATCATCGCCGTGACGTTTAATGTCGTCACCAACCTGATTTTTATCCCGCAGTATGGTTATCAGGCGGCAGCACTGACCACCATCGCGTCGGAACTCATGCTGCTGCTGCCATTTGGCTGGCTGATGCAGCGAGCGATGGGGCGCATCGACTGGTTGGGGATATTGTGGCGGCCTGTGATGGCAGCCGCGGTGATGTTCGGCATCCTGCTGCTGGGCTGGGAGCATCAGCCGGTACTGACACTGGTGATCGCCTTGGCGGCATACCCGGCAGTGCTGCTGCTGCTGCGCCCGCTGAGCCATGCGGAACTGGATCGTCTGAGTCCGCTGCTGCCGGGTCGTTTACGCCAACTGATGCAGCCGTTCGCTGCTCGTTAGGGATTAGTTGAAGGAACTGCGCAGCCACTGTGGCTGGCGTGCGCGCGGTCGGGGCGATATCTGTGGGCGAAGCTGTGGGCAAAACCGTGCGATGAGCTGGCCTACCACCGGGTTATCAATGACCGGCATGGTGATGTGCTGATCATCACGCACCAGGTTCACGTAATAAACCACCACCCGGCGCGAGCCGCCATGCCAGAATTCTTCAAAACAAGCTTCCTGCTGAATAGACCAACCATTATTGATATAGGTCAGGAGTGCGTCCCCAGTCGCATAATACTGCGATTTTGGGCACCAGTGACGAGTCATGTCGGTAGAAAACGGATCAAACTCGGTCATGTTCAACACCCTTCTCAATGACGGTTTAATCATTATAGAAGGCAACCTTTATGCCTGTTTGTGGCCTTTTCATAAAAATTAATTAAGATTTCAAGAATAAACATACTTTTAAACAATGTTCGTGGGTAAAAAATCATGAATTCATAAATACGTCCTATTAAATTAATGTTGAACGTAACGTACGAAAACAAAAACAGACAATACTATTCAAGAGATTTTGTATAAGTCGGCATATGAGAAGCCCCGCCCTCGGATCAGGGAGCACGGAGCAAAGGTGGTCAAAGCGCGGCGTGGCGTTGAGGTGTGGGTTGATGGCCTAGCGCTGGCGCTGGCGCATGCGGTCGCTGACAGGACGAACCTGAACCGGCATGGTATCCACCATACGCCGCACATAGGGGTTCGAAAGCACCGGCACATTCATGACTTCGTCGTCGCGATGCATTTCAAGATGGAAGATCGTGACACAACGCGAACCCGCGTGCCAGTATTCTTCGAGAAACACCGTTTCTGCAATGCGCCAGCCGTTGTTCAACAAGGTCATGACGGCGTCGCCACCGGCGTACTTCTGTGACTTGGACGACCAGTGACGGACCACGTCCATATATTCGAAATGGGAGTTGGATGCATCGAAAGTAACCATTGTTTGCCGTTTTCCTCCTCATAGACTGATTAAATGATTGTCACACGACTACCATATAACAGTTGGATTAACGGGACTTTAATGCACATTTAGCATCGTGTGTTGAACTTATACCAAGCGTACAACAAATCGGGATTTCGATGAACCCCTCCTGTGCCGAATTATCTCCTCAATTCTTTTAGCAAATTAACCAAGCGCGGCAGCTTGCGCAACCTTACACAAATTATACTATAAGATAAGCTGTGACAGGATTCCGTTTTGGTGATATTGCACAAATCACAAGTGGGATGCCTGACCTGAAGCGAGGTGCTATAATCAGGTGATGAACACACATTTTTGAGGATTAAGACGTGACGACACCGATACAGATCGCGGACATTGCCAATTACGATGGTCAGGAAGTGCTGGTGCGGGGGTGGGTTTACGACCGCACCGACAAAGGCCGCCTGCAATTTATCAAGCTGCGCGATGGCAGCGGCGTGGCTCAGTGCGTGGCGTTCAAAAAAGAGATGTCGCCCGAAGCGTTCGAAATCGCAGGCAGTCTGACGCAGGAATCATCGGTGCAGGTGACAGGCACCGTGCGCAAGGACGACCGCGCCCCCGGCCACCCCGGCGGTTATGAGATCGGCGTGCAGTCTATCGAGCTGATCCAGATGGCGGACGAGTACCCAATCACGCCCAAAGAGCACGGCACCGAATTCCTGATGGACAACCGGCATCTGTGGGTGCGCAGCAGCCGCCAGTGGGCCATCCTGCGCATTCGTGCCACCATCATCAACGCCATGCGCAACTGGCTGGACGATCATGGTTATCTGCTGGTCGATACACCAATTATCACCCCGGCAGCCGGTGAAGAGACGACCACCCTGTTCGGCATTGATTACTTCGGTGAACCGGCCTATCTGGCACAGACCGGCCAGCTGTACAACGAAGCCAACATGGCCGCCTTTGGCAAGGTTTACTGCTTCGGCCCCACCTTCCGCGCCGAAAAATCCAAGACGCGCCGCCACCTGATGGAATTCTGGATGCTGGAACCGGAAATGGCGTTCTTCTCGCTCGAAGACCTGATGGACATGGAAGAACAATTCGTCAGCCATGTGATCCAGCGCGTGCTGGAAAAGCACCCCCTCGAGCTGGAGATTATCGAGCGCGATACCAGCAAGCTCGAAAACGCCCTGCCGCCCTTCCCGCGCATCAGTTATGACGACGCGGTGGCGCGCCTGCAAAAACTGGCCGCCGAAACCGACGACCCGGAGCAAAAGGAACTGCTGCAAATCGAGTGGGGCAGCGACTTCGGTTCGCCGCATGAAACGGCTATTGCAGAGATGTTTGACCGCCCGGTGTTTGTCTATCACTATCCGACGGCGGTGAAGGCCTTCTACATGCAGCCGGTGGATGGTCGCCCGGAAGTGTGCCTCAGCGTCGACCTGCTGGCACCGGAGGGGTATGGCGAGATTACCGGCGGCAGCGAGCGCATTTACGATGGCGACCTGCTGGAACAGCGCGTCGCTCAGATCGGCCTCCCACGTGAGGCTTACGCCTGGTACCTCGACCTGCGTCGGTTCGGCAGCGTGCCCCACGCCGGGTTTGGTATCGGGCTGGAACGCACCGTCGCCTGGATTTGCGGCCTGTCGCACATCCGCGAGACTATCCCCTACGCCCGGATGCTCAACCGGAAATATCCATAGACCTAGTTAGTACGCAGGGGCAAAACGTACCCCTAGAGGAATTTCATCGCACATGGCATCGCAGACACGCCTCGCGGCTCTACGGTATCGGGATTTTCGACTGGTCTGGGCGGGGGAACTCGGCTCGACCACCGGCTCACAAATGCAGACCTTCGTCGTCAACTGGCACGTGTTCCAACTGCTACGCGACCAGACCTACCTGATTCAGATCGGCGGGCTGAATATCGAACTAGGCGGTGAAGCGCTGGGGCTGGGCGGGCTGGGGCTGGCACGTATCATCCCGATCATCGTCTTTGGTCTGCTGGGCGGCATGATGGCCGACGCCTATGACCGGCGTAAACTGATGGTCGCCACACGGGCCACTGCGGCCCTGCTGGGCGGGCTGCTGGCGCTGCTCACACTCACCGGACAGGCCAGCGTTCTGGCGGTCTACATCATCAGCGCGCTGGCTGCCGGGTTGATGGTCTTCGATACCCCCGCGCGCCAGTCGATTATCCCCCACCTCGTACCCAAAGAACATCTCGTCAACGCCATCAGCCTGGAATCCCTGGTCTGGCAGATCGCAACCATCGTCGGTCCGGCGCTGGCGGGTGTGCTCATCGGCGCGGCGGACGGCACCGGCGACACCGGCATCGGGCTGGCCTATCTGCTGACGGCACTGATGTTCGTCGTGGCCGGGTTCATGCTGCTGTTCGTGCGCTATCGCGGGCAGGCATCCGGTACGGCCATCAGCTGGCGGGGGCTGCGCGAAGGGCTGCGCTTCACCTTCGATATGCGCATCATCCGGGCCACCATGCTGCTCGATTTTCTGGCGACGTTTTTCAGCTCGGCGCGGACCATGCTGCCGATTGTTGCAGCAGATATGCTGGGACTGGGCGCGGCTGGTTACGGCTTGCTGGCCACCGCACAGCCGTTGGGCGCATTGATCGCTGGCGGTGTGCTGGCGCTGCGCAAGGAGATTTACCGGCAGGGCTGGATGCTGCTGGCCGGGGTGGCCGTCTATGGCGCGGCAACGGCGCTGTTCGGCCTGTCGCACGTCGTGGTGCTGTCGTATGTCCTGTTCGCGCTGACGGGGGCTGGCGACACAGTATCGACAGTCATCCGCAACACCATCCGGCAGGTGATGACGCCGGATCGACTGCGCGGACGCATGACAGGGGTCAATATGATCTTTGCCTTTGGCGGGCCACAGCTTGGCGAACTCGAAGCCGGATTGGTGGCGGCGGCGCTGGGTGTGCCGTTTGCGATTGTCACCGGCGGCATCGCAACCGTACTCATGACAGGCTGGATCGCATGGCGCTATCCGCGTCTGCGCAATTACACCGCAGAATCCATCGAGATAGCCGCCTAGAATCAAAAGGGCGCACCCAGTTCGGATGCGCCCCTGAAACCTTGTGTGTAGCTGTTATTCGGTCGCGATCAGAATATTGGCACAGGGTTCACCACATTCCTCGATGACAGCGAACACGTCATCAATGGCTGGTTCCTGGGTGACGATGGTCGACCCATCCGCCAGTTGAATGGTGACTTCCAGCGAATGCGTCTGAGCCACGCTGACCACATCGCCATTCAGGATGATGTTCCGTGCTTCCTCCCACGAAACTGTGGTTGACTCACCGCTGACCGCCTCGGTCGCCTCGGCTGTGGCTTCGGCAGTAGCTTCGGCAGTGGCGACTGGCGGAACCACACTGGTGATGGTGAACGAGGCCACCAGATTATCCAGCAGGCTCAGATCAGGCGTGAATTCGGTCGAGTCCAGCACCGTCAGGTCGTCGATGGTTTCGTTCAGATAGGTGTTATAGTTTTCGACAAAGTCGTCGTCGATGGTGGTATCTTCCGGCATATCCGGCAGCGTCTCGGTGGTCACCGGCGCGGTGATCGAAACGTAGAACTGGCCATCAGCCGAAATACCCTGATAGATGTAGAGCAGGTCCTGATTGGTGAACGGTGCGACATCCTGACGGAAAGCAGTCAGGTAGCGCAGGCCATCACCGCTGGCAAAATCCAGGCAGAACAGGTTGGCCGCAAACACCTGGCTGGCGTTCACCGGGGCCAGATGGGGCAGATTCTGCGGATCGGGAATTTCCGGGCAGACTTCAATCCAGTTATTCAAGGCCTCAGCCGCATCCGGGATCACGTCCGGCAGCATGGTTTCGAACTCTGCCAGCGGATACACGCTGATGGTCGCGGCCACACCCTGACGATCCACCGCAAAGTTGTTCAGCGTAAACTCGGTATAGGCCGGGTGTACCCCAAAGAACGGCACATCCTCGGCAGGTTCCACCGCTTCAACAGTCTGAACCGTGACATCTGTCGCCAGGTCCGTGCTCAGGCTGAATTGAATATCCGCATAGGTGATATACAGCCGGTTGTCGTCAATTGGCGTGCTGATCACCTCAGGCGTAGGGGTGACGGTCGGCTCCATTGGGGTGACTTCCGGGGTCATTTCGGTGCCGTCGCCCTGTTCGGTGACGGTACACAGCACGACGCCGCTGCCATCCTCGGCCACGCGGTAGTCATACGTCTGGCCCTGATAGTAAAGCGTGAACTGGAAGCCACGCGTCACGACCTGCGCATAGGTTTCATCCGGTTGGGGGCAGCCCAGGCTGGCATCTGCAAACACCTGTTCGGACCAGTCCCAGTTTTCCAGACTGTCCAGCGTGACAGTTTGGCCAACCTCACCGCTCAGGTGTTCGAGGGCCATATCAACTTGTTCTGGCAGATCTTGTCCCCAGACTGGCGCCAGCGTACTCAGCCCGGCAAGTAACAATAGCATCACAATGAGTATACGTTTCATGGGTTTTCCTTTCGCTCGTTCCCGTCAATCGGGTGGATATAACCTACATTGAGCTACTCGGCATATCTTAGGTACGGAATAGTATTCTGTTAAGTGTGAAGTGGCGCATTCCCGTATGGGTATTTTGGACTATACGCGCGTCGAAATTCGTTAGTCAACAGACGTCTTTTGCTGTTTACCTGAAGCAGACAGAAGCCATTTCTCAGGCCAAAACAGGGCCAATACCCGTCAGACTAGACCCTACCCAACTACGACCAGAAACAAGCTGTATACCCCTTATGCCAGCTGATAGGGGGCGGCCATCTTTTCGAGCTGCGCGGCCATTTCCACCAGATTCTGGATACTGATCTCTGTTTGGCGCGTACCGGCAGCGCTTTCTTCACTGGCCTTTTTGATCTGAGCAATCGCCGTTGCCAGTTGATCCATGCCGTTGGTCTGCTGATGGGTACTGGCCGCGATCTGCGTGGCAGCCTGCGCCGCTTCCTCGATGGCAGCAGCCAGTTCGCGGATCGCCTCACCGCTGCGCTCGACGAGCAGCATCCCCTGATCGCTGCCCTTGCTGCCTTCTTCCGTGACCATCACCGCAGCGTTGGCCGCCTGCTGAATCTCGCTCAGAATATCCCGCACACGGGCCGTCGCCGCCCGCGACTGATCGGCAAGCTGGCGCACTTCCATCGCCACCACCGCAAAACCCCGCCCTTCTTCGCCCGCGCGGGCTGCTTCGATGCTGGCATTGAGGGCCAGCAGCTTGGATTGATCAGCCAGGCCGTTCACGGTTTCGATAATCTCGCCAATCTGCTGCGTGCGTTCCGATAGCATCAGGATGGTGCGGGCAATGCTGTCCACCTGTTCGCGAATGGTCTGCATCCCGATGGCATTATCGGCCACCGCCTCTTGCCCACTGCGCGACACCATCACAGATTCCTGCGAGGTATTGGCCACTGCCTGTGCGCGGGCCGCCGTCTGCTGGACCGTCGTCCGCACTTCCTCAACCGTTGCGACCGTCTGGGTGACGACCGCATCCTGTTCAAGGATCGACGCATTCTGCTGAATCGTCGCCGCCTGAATTTCGCTGGTTGTGGCAATAATCGTTTCGACAGCATGGCGAATCTGGGCTGCCAACCGGCCCAACCCCTCGACCATGTCGTTGAGGTTGCTGCCAAGAATATGAAGGTCCTCCGACGACGACCCTTCCGCCGCCTGCTGCGAATCCAGTGACAGGCGTGCCGTCAGGTCACCCTGCGCCACCTGCTGTACAAACGCCACATATTGCGCAACCACCGCCTCAAGGTGCTGTTTGGCGTGGCGCTCCTCGTCGATCATGCTGCGCAGATGGCTCGTCATCACATTGAACGACCGCGCCAGCACGCCAAATTCGTCATCGCGGGATACAGGCACGTGCACATCGAGGTCCCCCGCCGTGATCGCCGCTGCGGCACCGGCCAGTGTATCCAGCGGCTGGATAATACGCTGATTGACAAACCAGATAGCCACGCTGACCGCGATCAGCACCGTCACCACCGCCACGCCGATATTGGCGACCAGATTCTGGCTGCTCACCCCCAGCGCTTCGCCCTCGTCTAGCTCAGTCGCCAGCATCACGCCCAGGCGTTCGAGCGGTTGGGTCATACCGATGACGTTGGTGTCCCGGTAATTGGTGTAGTACATGATCGGCACAGACGCCTCTGGCGGTGGTGACGGCATCGCTTCGATCACGGTCTGGCCTATTTTGTAACCCTCTGGCTGGAGGGAAGGCGTCACCAGATAATGGTCTTTGTCCAGCAGATACGTCTCGCCATTTGCGCCCAAACCCGTTCGTTCCGTCATCATGGCATCTAACCGGGTGAGATCCGCATAGCCGCCCAGCAGGGCGAACGGCGTACCGTCCCGGTCCAGCACAGGTTGCAGCAGAATCAATTCGCGGCGCTGGCTTCTGGGCAGGTAGCGCAGCGGCATAATCACCGGTGAATCAATCGAAGCTGCACCTTCGGTCAGCAACCGAACCGGCGGCATGCCCGGCTTCAGCAATGTTTCGAGCGCCTGAAGCGACAAATCAGTGGAAACCCGCACATTGCCCGACATATCCAGCACAAACAACGTCTTGAAGCGCCCGGACTGATCAATCATTTCAGCAAAGGTGGCTTGCAGGCGACGGGCGGCATCGAACGACAACAGCGGGAACGGGGTATCCGGCATCACACGTTCGACAAAACCCAGCATTTCCGTATTATCCACCACGGCGGTCAGGTCGCGCAGGCTGTCGTCCAGCCACAGGTTGATCTGGCTGGCTTTGAAGGCCGAGACCGCGTTCAATTGCTCGGCAGCGCGCTGCTCGCCGGAACGCAGCATCAGAATGGTCGTGTAAGCGGTGCCGATCACCCCCGGAATGAGGACTGCCAGTACAAAAGCGGCAATCAGCGGATAACGGATACTCCGCCGGTAACTGGCTTGTGCACGGGTGCTCGACATATGGCCGTCCTTTTTGCTGCATGTGACTGCGTTCTAGTTCTATGAATATTCTAGGCGCTCATAACACGATCAAACATTGAGATCGAATCAAGAATAGACAAGTAACCGGAGGTTCACCGAACCCAGAGCAGCTTAAAACCAGAAGCAAACTGTGATGCAACAAGGTTCAGGTGATGATTCGACGGAGGAAAAATGGGACGCATCTCAGCGGCGGGCAGCTTTTTTCTGGTCTCACCGGGGGATTGGGATACGGCGCATGGCGGGAGCTGCGGACGGTATTTGAGCAGGGGCCAAACCTGCCTCTGTGAGCCCCTGCCCGATTTAGCCATGCTTAGAGTTTGAGCGTACGCGGAAAACTGGTCAGCACATCGACGCCCTCATCGGTTACCACGACATTGTCCTCGATGCGCACCCCACCCAGCCCCGGCACATAGACGCCCGGCTCAATCGTAAAGGCCATTCCCGGCTCCAGCCGATCATCCACGCCCGCAGCGATCTGCGGCACAGGCTCGTGAATATCCAGCCCCAGACCATGCCCGGTGCGGTGGATGAAATACTGGCCGTATCCGGCAGCTTCGATCACATCACGGGCCGCCTTGTCGACAGCGCGCATGGGCACACCCGGCCCGGCGGCGGCGGTGGCAGCTTCGTTGGCAGCCAGCACTACATCGAAGATCTTCTGCGCTTCGGGGGCGGGTTCGCCCAGGCAAAACGTCCGCGTAATATCTGCCGGATAACCCTCGACCATCCCGCCGTAATCAATCAGCAGCAGGTCATCAGCCTTGAGCGCGCGCTCCGAAATGCCGCCATGAGGCAGCGCACTGTTGGGGCCCGTCTGCACCAGCGGACCGAAAGCGTTCCCCTGACTGCCCATCTTGCCCAGTTCTTCGCTCAACCGCGAGGCAATCTGGCGCTCGGTCAGGCCGGGCTGCACCCATGCCATCAGGTTTTCCAACGCCTTTTCGCTCAGATGAATCGCCTGCCGCATCAGCTCGATTTCGTCGGGCATTTTGCGGGCGCGGATGCCAACCAGATCGTGCTCCACCGCTTTGACCCGCAGCGTATCATCGAGCGATTGCAAGGCCAGCCATTCGCTCACACGCATGGTAAAGCCATCAACCCCCAGCGTGCCACCTTTCAGGCCGAGCGCCGCCAGAGCTTCCTTGAAGGCGCCCATATACCCGTCGGTATCGGTCCAGGTAAAAGCGCGGGCTTCGAGGTCGGGCCGGGCCTGTAACTGCGGTACTTCCAGTTCCGGAATGATGATCGAAAACTCGCCATCCGGGGTAAACAACGCAATGATGGGCCGTTCGGAAAGGTGAAGGTTGAGCCCGGTGAAATAGCGCATGTTGGCGCCCGGCACAAGCGCCACCGCGTCGACGCCCTCGATCGCACGCAACCGATCCTGCCGCGCCCGGAAATCCATGGTCATAGACGTTATCCTCGCTGTTCTTTATCTGGCCTGCAATTGCGGCAATAATACCCTGAATGTGCTGCCTTCGCCTGGGGCACTCACCACTTCCACGCGACCACCATGCGCCTCGATCACTTTGCGGACAATCGACAGGCCCACACCCATACCGCCCCGGTCAACATTACGAGCCGGATCGCCCCGGAAGAAGCGGGAAAAAATGCGTTCGTGCTGATCTGCCGGGATACCGATCCCGTTATCCTCGATCTCGATCAAGATATCTCCCAGCCGGAAACCGGTGCGCACCACGATCTGACCGCCGTCCGGCGTGTAATTGATGGCATTCACCAGCAGGTTGGTCAGGGCACGATCAAGCTGGAAGGAATCGCCAAACGTGGAAGGGACGCCCTCCCCACGCTCGAAGCGTACGGTATGGTCTTTGGCATGAATCAAGGGCTCATGCGAGATCACCACATCGTCCACCAGAGCATTGATGTCAATGATGCCAAAATTGAACTCGCCCGTAATGGATTGATCGAGCCGCGACATGGTAAACAGGTCCGTCACCAGCTTTTCCAACCGTGTGGTCTGCATCTCGATCACCTGAATGTGCCGCTGGCGTCGGGCGTCTTCCTCCGAGTGAGTCAGCAGATACAGGCTGAGTTTGATCGAGGTCAGGGGGGTGCGGAAGTCGTGCGACACATCCCCCATGAACCGCTGAAGCATGTTGATACGCTCGTGTTCAAGCGCCAGATGAAGCTCCTGCCGTTCGGCCCGCATACGTTCGCTGATGTCCATCGTCGCGATGACCAGACCGTCCGGCTGGCCAGAGGCATCGAAGACGGGACGATAATAGATCTGATAGTGTGTCTGGCCGATCTCGACAAACGAAGTTACCGCTTCCCCGTTGAGCGCCCGCTGAAGCTCGGAAAGCAGCGGCGGTGTTTGTGGCAAGACCTCATAAATCGACTTGCCGACCACCATCCCGGCTTCCAAACCCAGCGCACCCAGGCTGCGGCCTTCCGCCAGCGTCACCATTCCCTCACGATCAACCGCCCAGATCACAATCGGCACATTCGCGATCACCGTTTGCAGCAGATGCTGCACTTTCTGGCGGGCTTCTTCCTCGCGGACGCGCTCTGTCATGTCGAACTGGGCGCAGGTAATGCCGATAACCTCCCCACTTACATCGTGCAGGGGTTCAATCGTCAGGTCGTAGTAACGCGTTTCGCCGCGCTGCTGCCACTGAACCGCCCGCCGCAAGCCAACACCGGATTCCAGCACCTGCCGTTTCAGGCTTTCAACGCGTTCAGCATCCTCAGGCCGTTCCAGCACTTCGGCATCGCGCTTGCCGAGGATCGTATTCGGGTCGAAATCCAGCGCCGGATTATGAATCCAGGTATAGCGCAGTTCCCGGTCCTGATCCGAAACGACAACCGGCGAGCCTTTCAGCGCAGTCTGGAGGCGTTCTTCACTGGTGCGCAGTGCGGTTTCGGCCTGCACCCAGCGGGTCACGTCCAGAATAACGGCCACTGCCCCGGTTGGGTCGCCATTCGAATCGTGCAGCATCGTCACCGAACTGTGCACCCGCAGCGGTGTCCCATCGCGGTGCAGGTGGATGATCTCACCACTCCAGTGGCCCGCGCTGCTCAGCGCGTCAATGACATGTTCGCGCGTCAGACCTTCGCCATACTGCGGGCGAAACACATCAATGAACAGACGACCGACGACTTCATCTTCCTGCCAGCCATACAGTTTCTGGGCAGCCGGGTTCATGCCACGAATCCGGTATTCGTCGTTGCTCACATCCATCACAATAATGGCTTCGACCACATGCTGGTAGATACTTGCCTCACGCCGCAGCCGGTCTTCCTGAGCCTTGCGCTGGGTGACGTCGCGCACAATGGCGATCACCTCGTTGGGCTTGTGTGCCACCCACCGCGCCTCAAAAAAGCGCCCCGGTTCCACCGACGGACCATAGCGATATTCCCGCACCTGAACCTCGCCCGTATCGAGCGCAAGTTGAATCGCCTGCGTGGCCTGCTCGGCAGCATCCCCCAACAGGAAATTATTGATATTGCGTCCAACCAGATCTCCCGGTTTGGAATGCGCCACGGTAGCCAGCGGCGTTTTGGACGGCCAGACACCGGTGAAATGACCTTTAGGATCAACATGGATAATCCAGTCCGGGATGGCATCGAGCAGGGCGCGATTATAGGCTTCGCTGGCGCGCAGTTCGTCCTCAGCTTTTTTGCGCGTGGTAATGACACGCAGCGTCACCAGAATCTGATCCGGCTTGGCCCCAGGCCGCTGCATCAGCACCACGTCCCAGCGCTCCAGCCACTCCCAGTGTCCCTGCATATGCCGGATACGATATTCAACGGGCTGCGTCGTTTCTGCCGGCTGGTTCTGATAAACCGACTGCCAGTGGGCTTGCAGGTTCATCCAGTCGTCGGGATGTGTCTGACTGGCGAGATAACCCGGAACGGCCAGTTCTTCATGGGTGTAACCCAGAAAACCATCGCGGTTGAAGTAGGGCACGTGGTCGGCCCCGGCTTCCCAGATATAGACGAAATCGGGCGAGCTTTCCGTCAGCAGGCGGAAACGCCGTTCGCTTTCGCGCAGGGCCTGCTCCACCCGTCGCGCCCGGCTGACATCCCGAACAGCCGTAATGGATACCGGGTGTGTACCATGCGCCCGGTCAATCGTAATGAGTTCGGCGTAAAATTCTGAGCCATCCTTGCGGCGCATCTTCGCCTCGCAGCGGCGTGCCCCGGTGTCATTTTCCGCAAGAAGTTCTTCCGTGATGAAGTCATCAAGGTTAAGCCCATCAACGCTCGAATGACCAAACAATGGCTCGAAACCCCCACTCACATCCGAGAGCCTGCCATCCTGGTGGGTGAGAATGGCGTCGAACGCTGCATCCAGTAACTGGCCGTGCCGCATCTCCTGCGCGCGCAGTTCGGACTGTCGATCTTTTTCCAGTTGGCTGCGCGAAACCGAGAGCAGTACCACCAATATCGAGGCAATCAGCAAAAAACTGAATGGCCCAATCAACGAATCCGCCACGACCAGATGAGGAGCCAGCAGCGGCGCAACCAGCGCAGCCATCAGCACCAGGCCGACCAGAAACAACTGTTGCTTCGTTGTAAAGAACAGCGACGCCACCAGGATGGGCAGCAGCAAACGCAGCAGGCTGTCCATCCCCTGTGGGTTATCGGGGTGCAGGGCCACGACATAGATGATGGCCGCGCTGACATACACCGTCAGCCTGGCCGCCTGCTCGACATGGCCCCGGCGATTGATGAGATAAGGAATAATGGCGAATAGACTGAGGGTCAGCGCGCCAACCAGTTCTGGTGCGCCGATGCGTTCCCGTACAAGCGGGTTTGTGGTAAATAACGAAACGATCAGGCCAATCGGGGCGACCATCAGCAGCAATATGGCCAGCAACTGTGACTGTCGACGGCGGTCTGCCGGCTGAAGCGACGGTGATGGTCGGATCAGCCATGCTAAGAATGCTTTTACAGCACTTCGATGAAATCTCATTGAATATCCGTTGTCGTTACATTGGTTGCTCTATTGTAACGATAAACGAAAAGACCCGGTAACGGACCGGGCCTGTTGTGACACGATACACACCTGAGCTTAACTGTCTTCAGACGGTTCCAGATAATACTTGTCGTCATCTGCGTCGTCATCGAGCCAACCTTCCGCTGTCCAGCCGATGCGCCCACCCGCATTCACCTGCCAGAAGCGGATCAGCGGTCCCCCTTCGGCGGTGTTACAGGTTGGTCCACCCACGACCGTAAAGCGCACCCCCGGTTGTAACGGCGGTTCCATCGCTTCGGCTTCGGTGGACGGATCGGCGCGCAGGCGATTGGGACGACCACCCGGTTCGACCTGCCCACGCCCACCGACAGACAGCCGGGCCTCCGGTGAATCCGGGCAGTTTGCCAGTTCCGGCGGGAGCGGGGTTTGCGTTGGTGTTGGCAGCGTACACGGGTTCCCTTCGGCAAAGCGCACGTTGTCCGGCGGGCCGGGCGCGCCAAACGTGTTGGGGTTGATCGGGCTGAGGCAGCCGGTATCGACTTCGGTGCCATCATCCAGCGTATCCCCATCCGTATCGCGCTTCTTGGGGTCGGTCCCATGAATATTTACTTCTTCGCCATCCAGCAGCCCATCACCATCCGTATCCGGGTTGAAGGGGTCGGTGCCAAGGCGATCTTCTTCGGCGGTGGTCAGGTCATCCTCATCCGGGTCCGCCGCTGCCGTCGCCGTCAGGTCCGCTGCTGCCGATGTCCCCTGAACAACAGCAGTCATGGCGGTCGCCGTGGCCTGCGTCTGCTGATCCTGATTCATCAGCAGCAATGCCAGCGCACCGCACAACAGTAACAACAGCGGAATGAGCATCAACAACCAGCGTGGCAGGCGCGGGTTCACAACCAGTGTGCCCCGTTCTGGCTGGGGTGGTCGATCCACTAGGCCGGTGGTGACTTCAACCTCAAACGCTTTTTGCTGCGGCGAACCAAGCAACGGGCGCTGCTTGGGCGTCACCAAAATCGGCACGTCGAGCATCTCGCCCGGCCTCAGCGTGACCTGCCGCGACTCCATATCGAAGTCGAGATCATGCGCCGGGTCCGACGCGCTGATGTTGTAGGTATTGGTGGCGTTGCCCCGGTTGTTAATAACAAGGGTGGTGCGCCGCCGCTTGACCAGAGACGGTTCGAGGTCGGTGTCATAATCATAAAATGGCGACACCACCACGGTCAGCGCCACGATCTTGGGGTTCAGGTTCTGCTTCACCGCGTCAATGCGCACTTCGGCGGCATGGTCACCGGCGGTGCTGGAGCTGGTGCGCGGCACATTGAAGGCGATATTGGCGACACCCCGGTCGCCGGGCATCAAGCGCAGGTCACCGCTTTGCACCGTATACCAATCCTGCGGAATGCCCAGAATCTGAATACTGAAATGATCGACCAGCTTGCTCTGATTCAGCACGGTGATGCTGAGGAAGGTCGGGCGCTGCGGCTCGACCATCAGCCGGTTGGTATCCATCGTGACGTGGATCGTGTCTTCGCTGCTGCCATAGGACCCTGCCGGTGATGGCATGGGCGCTGGCTGCGGATTCGGGTTCGGGTTAACGCGGGTACGCGGCGGTTGGGGCTGCGGGTTCGGGTTCACACGGGTGCGTGGTGGCTGCTGCGGCGGGGGTGAATCCAGCCCGGTTTCGTACAGCGACGATCCAGCCGGTGGCGGGCTGGCCGGTGCGGGCAGGTCATCCAGCCGGGTAATCAGCGGATCAAAATCCGCCGCCGGGGGCTGCTGCCGCGCTTCGGCTTTTTCCAGACGCAGCGTGCATGGTCCCAGTTCGACCACGCCATCCAGCGGCCACTCGGTTGGGACATGGGCTTGCAGCGGCAGACCGTTCAGCCGCGTGCCGTTGCCAGACCCCAGGTCCGTAATCTGATACCCTTTTTCCGGGGAACGCGTGACCCGCGCATGGCGGCGCGACACCCGCTTGTCGCCGACCAGCTTCAGGTGCTGGTCATCAGCACGCCCGATGGTAATGTCGTTCTGGTCAAAATAACGCTGGTCCTTGCGGCCCCCATCCTCCACGTGAATCGTTACCGGCCCAGCGTAAACCGCTGGCGCTTCCTCGACAAGCTGCGTGCCGATGAGGGCGTCGGCGTCCGGCTGCTGCTGGTAGCGTTCCAGCGCCCGCGCCAGTTCGCGCGCCGTTTGATACCGGTCTTTGGGGTCTTTGGCCAGGCAGGTGAGCACGATCTTTTCCAGTTCGACATTCATCCCGCGCAGCTTCTGAATGTCGGGCACGGGCGTCTGCGTGTGATCGCGGATGGCGTCATGCATATTGCGGAAGGGGAAGGGCACCCGCCCGGTGAGCATCTCGTACAACAGCACGCCCAGCGCGTAAATATCGCTGCGTTCGTCAATGCGGTCGTTGGTACATTGTTCCGGCGACATGTACTCCGGCGTGCCCAGCGTTTCGCCCAGCGCCGTGTCGAGCATGCTGCCCTGCGCCAGCTTCGCCAGCCCAAAATCGGTCAGGATAGGCCGCAGGCGTTTGGTCGGGGGTGCGCCTTCGATTTCCTTGAGCAGCACATTATCCGGCTTAATATCGCGATGGATCATCTCGCGCTGGTGGGCATAATGCAGCGCATCGGCTAGCTGCCGTACCATTTCGACGATCAATTCTTCGTCGATCTGATTGCCCTGTGTTTCGCGCTGGATATAGTCGCGCAGGCTGCCCCCGGTGATCTGCTCCATCGCGATGAACAGGTAACCATCTTTAATATCGCAGTCATAAATCTGGACGATGTTATCGTGCTTCAGGGCTGCCGCGGCCCGCGCTTCCTGAATAAACCGCCGCTGAAACTGGTCCTGATTGGCAAACTGGTCGTGCATCACCTTCAGCGCCACGTTGCGCTGCAAGTTGAGGTCCTTCGCCAGGTAGACAGCGCCCATGCCGCCCTCGCCCAACAGGCTTTCGACGCGGTAATGATCTATTTGCTGGCCGGTTGTTGCCACATGAAGCTCCAAAATGGTGATTGCGAATGTCTAAAGCATATCATGACGTACAGGTTACCCACCGTTCAGGAATGGGCCGGTGCGGTGCCAAACAGAATGACCCGCCAGAAGCAGGCCTTCATCATAATTCCGGAATAGGCATTAAACCCAAAATCAGCAGCGATTTATCGACCGCAGCGCACAACACCCGCTGACAATTCTATTCGTCATCCTTCTTCGCTTGCAGGTCACCGCTGCCGCCCTGCTGTACCACATGCGTCAGCTCATGCGCCAGCAGTTCGCGCCCGGCATCGCTGCTTGGGTTATAGTCGCCATCGCGGAAGAAAATATCGCTGCCGGTGGTGAACGCCCGCGCCTGAAGGCTGTTGCTCAGGTCGGACGCTTCGGACCCGGTGTGAACCCGGACATCGCTGAAATCCTGCCCGAAACGCGGTTCGAGGAAATCGCGGGTGTCGTCCGGCAGAGCCTGACCGCCACCTTTCGCGCCCTGAATCTGCGATTCCATGTCTTCGCTGACAGACGGCACGGCAGCGCTGCTGTCGCGCTGGACATCGGAGATGCGCTTGGCCTGCATCATCTCCTCTTCTTCTTCCAGTCCTTCGCGCTGGATGGGCTTCATTTGCAGCTCTTCTTCTTCTTCCAGCCCTTCCCGTTGGATCGCCTTCATCTGAAGCTCTTCCTCTTCGGGCATTTCTTCGCGCTGGATCGATTTCATCTGCAATTCTTCTTCTTCCATGCCTTCGCGCTGCACCGGGTCCGGCATGGTCATCACGTCTTTGGCGACCTGATCGGCTTCCTGTTCGTACTGGTCGCCGGGTTCGTTGACGGTCAGCTTGGTCTGCACCACGCCCGGCAGTGAGGGCAGGCTGGCGGCGGCGCTGCGCTGGATGCCGAGTGCGCTCTGTGTGGCCTGGTTGCCCAGTTGACGCTGCAAATCCATGACATCGGCGTCTTCCAGGCGGAAAGGCCGGTGGCGTGCTTCCTGTTCGGCCTGCGAATCCGTCTTCTTGTGTGCGGACTTGCCCTGTGTCACTTTATCCAGATGTTGCCCTGCCATCGCTGTGCTCCTCAAAAACTCGTCTTGCCGTTTTGTCGTACCGTCCGGATCAGGTCAGTTCCAGTGTAAAAGAAGCAAAAGCCGGTTTACTCACCCGAATTAATCGTTCAATCACTTCCTGATTCAATTTTACGTCACTGATGCTTAATGGCAACCGCACCGTAAAACGGCATGGTTCGTCGTCCTCGATGATCTCTGGCCGCACCCCAAAATACAGTTGCAGCAGCCGTTCCAGCCCGACCCGTGTCCCCCGGCGCAGGAACAGCCACCCGGCCTGATCCATGATCGCACGCATCCGGGCTTCGGGCAGTTCCGGCACCAGCAGCAGGTCAAACCAGCTGCCCATCCACACCAGCCACTCCTGCGGGGCGACCTCCGGCGACAGATACAGGTCAAAATTATCGACCATCCAGGTGAGGGGCGCAAATAACGATTCAAAAATCAGCAGATAGCGCCCGACAAACTCATCTTCTTCATAAATCGCGGGCAGATATTGCAGCCAGGTGCTTTTCTCTGGCGGCTTGGGAATACCGTGCAAATACCCCCGCGTGTCATAGCCATCCATCCGGCTCAGCTGCCGGTCGCCACGCCCGGCGATGATATAGGCTTCGCGCCGCTGGTCCAGCGACGGAATCTCCAGTTCATCCAGCCGATCGATCTCCGGCGGCTTCAACGGCGCGGGCGGCGGTTCCTCTTTTTTCGGTTCGGACCGGCGGCGTGTGCGCGGCGCGGGTTCTGGCGGAGGCTCTGGTTCGGGTTCCGGCTCCGCTTCTGGCTCCGGTTCGGCAGGCTGCTCGGCCTGTGGCGGTTCCGGTTCTTCCGGGGGGGATTCCTCTGGCAGCGAATCCGGTACGGGGGCGGGTTTGGCTTCTTCCGGCGGCTCTGGCATGATGAGCTGCGCCAGCGTCAGGACATACGGCCCCAGCCCGATGTTATCCCCGGCCTTCAGGCGCTGCGGCGAGTTGGCCTCGATGCGATCTTCGTTCAGCCGGGTGCCGTTGCTGCTGCCCTGGTCCTCGACATAGACCGCACCGTTATCAATATACAGGCGCAGATGGCGGCGGCTGATCTGGGCATGGCTCAGAACCAGGTCATTGCCACTGACACGCCCAATCGTGATGCCCGCTGTTGTGACCGTGATCTCTTCCTGGGGGGCATCCGGCCCGGTAATCCGAAATATGGCTCTGATTTCGTCGGCCATATTTATTCCTCACGTACGTCGTGTTCGTAGGAGGCAACCACCCCCTGCGCCGACAGCGCGATCTCGCTGACTTCGTCAATGCGGCTGAACTGGCCATCCTGATAAACAATCGGGAACAGGCGTACCGACCGCACAAAATCAACGCCCGGCACAGTCAGCAGCGCCGCCATGATGTCCGAGGCGAACAGGTCGCGCCCGAACGGCCAGCCCGTGCCATCCTGCCCGCCCGTTAGCGGGTTGAGAAATGCAAACAGCCGGTCACGCACGCGGTCGCGCACCTCATCGGCATTCTCAAAGCGGCTGGCGCGAAACCGAACCATCGTCTGTACCCAGTGATAGGTCGGCGTGGTGACTTCCATTTTGGTCGAGAGCAGGCGGCGTTCATCCAGATAGGTCTGGATCCGTTCACGGACGTCATCCGACAGCACCAGATTTTCCGGTGGGATGTAGACCGCCGGGTTCGCCACCGCCGGGATCACCAGCACCTTGACCTCGCCGGCCTGCGTATAGGGCGGCTGCAAACAATACACCCTGCCCGTGTCGCCGGGGGCGGCTTCCTCCGCCAGATATTCGAAGTCCTCAGCCGTGACGGCGCGGCGCAGCGTGCGCATATACCCCGGCAGCCGCACTTTGGCGTCTTCCAGGTCTTCGCCATCACGCCCACCTTTGGCGGCTTCGCGGTTGGCGACGCGGTCCACCTGCGACAGCGACGTTTTCAGGATGTTCAGCGTGTTTTTGCCGACATTCCCGGCCATCCCGCCACCGTAACGGTAGGCACGCATGACCAGCATGGCATTGCGCGGCGGCACCTTGCCATAGCGGAAGATCGAGCCATCCCGCTGCGGCAGCGCCGGACCCAACCGCAGTTCACCGGTCTGGCTGTCGAGCGTGTAATGCGGCGAGTCCTTGTCGGAATCCGAGAAGTCGCTGACTTCCGTCCAGTATTCCTCGGTGCCATCCTCCATCCGCACCAGCAGGCGTTCGCGCGGCAGGCGCGGCACAATCGGCGTGTGTTCCAGGTAGAAGCGCTGGCCCGGCGAGCCATCCGACCGGCCCATCACCTCATCGTGTACGGTGGTTACGCTGGTCGTCGGGATGGTAATGCCCCAAGACTGCGCCACCAGCCGCTGCACCCGCGGGCTGATTTCGTAAGCCCCGATGCTTTCCTGCGGCGCCAGGCGGCAGCGCACCCAGTAGGCCACCTTGCCATCGCGCTCGCCTTCCTGCATCTGGGGCAGGTGCAGCCGTACCAGACCGCTGACATTGAAGCCCTTGGTGCCGTCGTAATCCACGTCACACGGTACCCAGGGGGTGTCCTCACCGCGCCCCAGCACTTCCCACACATACGGCGGATTATCCGGGTCGATACCCGCGCCTTCCGCTTTGTCCACTTCCATGTCGATGCCGATCAGATGCTGGCTGAGGTTTTCGGCAAAGCCCAGATACACGGTGTCGCCGGTCGTCGGCGGCTGCGATTCGAAGACATTCAGGCCTTCAAAACCCTTTGCCAGCGCCGTCAGGTTGTGCGACCGAAACTGCCCCCCGGCGGACGGACGAGTCAGCACATGGCGCAGCGTCGGCACCTGAATCGTCGCCTCGAAGTCGGTACTGAAGGTGATCGACGGGTCGGTCTCGGTTCGGGTGGTCGCCACTTCGGTGGCAGATGGAATAACCACCGCCTGTTCCTGCGGGCTGGCCAGCCAGAAGGTCACCGGCGCGCGGGCGGGTTCGGCTTCACGCAGGCGCATCCCGACCAGTTCCATAAATTTAATGAAATGCTTGTCCGGCACGCGGTTCAGCCGGTACAGGATAATATCCGACATCCAGGCAAACAACTCGATCAGCGTAATGCCCGGATCGCTCAGATTATGGTCAGTCCACTCCGGCGTATACAGCGGAATCCGCTGCAAAGCCTCGGCGACAATGTCGGTAAATGCCCGGTCATCGAGCCGGGGTGTTTTCAAGCCCATAAAACGCTGCCTCTCTATGCCGGGGTCAGGTAAAACGGATAGACCATACTGCGTTTATCATGTGTCTGTTTAATCTCGTAAACAATATTAATCAGCATCTGCCCGACTTCGGTCGCCCCCGGAACGGCGCGAACCTCGTGCAGCCGGATACGCGGTTCCCAGCGGGTCAGCGCCTCCGTCACCTGCCGTTCGATAATCGCCGCCGTCTGGTCGTTGGCCGGCCAGAAGATCATGTCATGAATGTTACAGCCGAAATCGGGGTGCATCACCCGTTCGCCAGGGGCGGTGTTGATGATAATGTAGATCGCCTGTTTGATGTCGGTATCGGCATCCACCATCGAGACACGGTCGCGGTCATTTAAGTGGGGGGGGAATGCCCAGCCTCGCCCAAGAAAACCGCTGTTCATGTGTACCTGCTCCCTCGAATACGCTTCGATTAATTGATATTGACCATAGAGCCGCGCAATGTCAACTGACCGTTGGCGGTCACCTCGACATTACCCGTGCCGGAAATTTTCACGTTGCCGTTGGCTGTAATCTCGACATTGGCCGACGCCTTGATCTCGACATTGCTGGTGGTTTCGACCTTCATGCTGGTATTGGTCTTGATCGAAATCTGATCTTTGGATTCAATCGACAACTGCTTGCTATTGGCGTCAATCTTGATGGTTGTCCCCTGAGCCGAATCGACAATCTCAATATATTTATCGCTCGGCCCGTCCACCATCTTGATAATATGGCCCTCGCGCGATTTCAGCATCCGCACTTCAGACTTGTTGTTGCTTACGGCGCTCGACCAGCTCTCTGGCGGTTTGTCCTTGCCATTCCAGAGCGTGCCGATCACATAAGGCCGGTTGAAGTCGCCCTGCTCGAAAGCCACCAGCACTTCATCATTGACTTCCGGCATCCACAACAGGCCGCGCTCGTTGCCCGCGCCAATCGTCGCTACCCTGGCCCAGTCGCTTTTCAGGTTGTCGTCCATCCAGGGATATTTCAGCTCGACACGACCCTTGTTTTCCGGGTCCTGAATATTGACGACAATCGCCGGCACCACCCCGCCCCAGAAACGTTCCTGGTTGGAAAAGACGGACTGGCTTTCGATCAGGTCAGTCATCAGCTGAGGCCGCGCACCCTGCACGGTAAACTGCGTTTCGTAGCCCGACAGTGAATAAATATGGCGTGCGGCGGTGATGATATATTCACCGGAAAACTTCTGCCCCACCTTCTTGATTTTGACTTTCATGCCTGCCTTAAGGGTCGGGTTGCCGAATGCAATGCCATCGGCCTCGACATACCCGGCGTTGATCTCGTCCAGCAGTGCCTGGGCCAGTATCTCTGCTTCGCGCTGCGTGTAAACCGGACGGCGCACCACATATTCTTCCGGCGATGTCCCGAATTTACTTGACGCGTCGATGCCGGTGCCGTTGATGCCAATCTTGGGCGATGTCTGGCTGGATTGCGCCACGCCGATGAGCGCCTGCTTGGTTTCCGGGTTCCAGCCTTTGACGGTGACTTTCTTCACCTGATTCCATGTCGTCAGCCGGGGCCGAAAACTGCGCAGCTGCGCGCCCCATTCCAGTTCGGCATTGCCACGCGCGCCTTTGGGCTTCTGAAAATAGAGCTTGTTTTCATCAACATAAACTTCGTAGCCGATGCGCTGCGCCCGCACATTCAGAAATTCCATGTCGGTCTGGTTGTGCTGGTAAACATGCTTGTAAACTTCGCTGGTCGCCTCCACCCGTGCCGACAGGCCATTCTCCTGGGCGATTTTGCTGGCGATATCGCTGTCTTTCACGTTTTTGAACTCGCGCATCTTCGTGCCACGATTGAGCCGGTGGCCCTTGTTGTAGCCCCGCACCACCAGCGACGCGCTGACATCACTGTTGAAACTGGGTTCAATGGCGGTAATCTCGCCCTTAAAGACTTTCTCGGTCCGCTGGTTCGGCGCGTCAAAACCCAGCTGAATCTCGACATCTTTGCCGACCTCAAATGTCTGGTCATCAATGATGTCGAAGTTGTCCGTATCCGTAAATTGCAGGATGAACATATCCGGCAGTTGCAGGCTGGAATCGATCACTGCTTCAACCAGCTTGTCCATCATGTCATGCGGGATATTGGTCCCGTCGACCTTGATGACAATCTGTTCGACCCACTCATGTCCAACAGTCATCGGCTAGCTCCCTGGAATAACCAGTGACTGACCGGGCAAGATCTTCTGTGGATTATCCATATTATTGGCTTCAGCAATCTTGCGATGGTCGGTCGGGGCCAGGCCATTCTGCGAAGCCAGTGTATCTATGCGGTCTGCCGACGTTGCCTGGGCGACTGTGGGGACGGCTTCGGTTGCGGTCGAAACGACGGCGCTCTGTGGGCCGTAATCATCCACGTCAATCATCTGCTCCAGCGTCAGGTCGACTTCGCAGCGCAGCGGCGTTCCCTGATCGTCAAACAGGATGAACTTCTGGGTCATGTTGGTCAGCACAGCCTTAAAATACAACCGGCCCCAGATAAACGAGACTTCCGGCGGCGAGCTTTTGTCGGATTCGGAGTGGCGGGTGCTGTCATCCACCATCATCATCGTCCACAGTTTATCCGTGTGGGTGCGCACATCGGTGCCGGTTTGCAGGGTGTCGAAATACACCTTGAGCTTGAGCACCTGAGAACCGCCCTGCTTGAAGCGCACTTCAGGCGTGTTCTTGCCTTTGGAGGGTTTTTTCTCCCACTGGTTTTGCTTGGTCAGAGTATATTCAAAAGGGTTGAACATGCACTTGAGTTCATCCCCTGACGTTTCATTTTTGATTGAAGCAGGTGCTAACCCGCCTCTGGTTTGCGGTGGTGGCATTGGTTACACTCCTTCACGCTAATGTCGTGAACGACGTTCCTGCTCGATGCGCAGGCGATCACGCAGCCGGTTGTACACATCACGCGCCATTTGTTCGATATCGACACCACCGCCGTCTTCGCCCGGTGCCGCTTCTTCAGCGGCAACATCGCCATTTTCGGGCTGGGCCGGGGCTGTTGCGCTCTGGCTTTCGGACGAGGCCGGTGCTGTCGTGTTGCTGCCGGAACTGGTGCTGGTCGTCGCATTCGGGTTGAGATCAGATTCCGGTGTATTCCAGGCTTCCATGGCGCTGGATAATTCCGGGGGCAGTTCCAGCTTGGAGCCATTCGGGCTTTCCGGTGGTGGGGGTGGTTCCGCGTTACCAGTCTTGGACGGCAGCGCATCCCCCAGGCCGCTGGATGGGATCTTGGACATATCCGCATCGGCGGACTTGCCGCCCGTTTTCATCCGATACACCTGCCCCGGTGCCGCCTCGCTCTGGCTCACCTGCGAGATTCCCTCAATTTTGTAACCGGCACGAGGGGGAACCTCTGGTTGATTTGGCGAGGGCAACGCCCCACCATCAGGCACCGGCGTCGACGCCGACGATTCGGGCGGGGTGCTGCGGCGCTGGACGGGCGTATCGGGCGTTGCAGGCGGCGTCACAGCTTTGTGAACCGTCGTAATCGCAGCAGACGACGTGTCCACATCCGCTTCCGGCGCATCGTCATCCATCACCGTATCCCACGCAGTCGATTCATGCGCAGGCGGAGTCGGTGCCGCACGCCGTTGTAGCCCCTCCGCTGATGCCGGATTACTCACATCAGCTGGAAATCCGTTCGATTGTATGTCATCAGGCGTATCGTCGTCATCGTCCTGAAAATCATCCACAAAGTCGGGCGCGGCAGCATCAACAGCATTCTGACCTGCGGTCTCCTGTGGGGTACGGCGCACGATGCGGTCCGGCTGGCGTCGCGTGATGGGCCGGGTTGGCGCCTGATCGGGCCTTGCCGGTGGGTTGGCTGCCGGTGATCTTTGCAGCGGCGCAGCATCGGGCGCTGGACCCTGATCTTCATGATCGTCATGCAGCACGGTTTCGGCGGTGCTGAAATTGGCGGGCGCGTCTGATGAACCGGGCGCAGCGAAATCCTCAAATGCGTCCATGTCGTCCGGCATATCCGAACCGGAAAAAATCTCCCTGCGCATCACGGCGGATGGTGTGCCGGATGGCGGAGTCGGATGATCGCTGCCCGTTATTTCCGGCGTGGCATCATCACGTGGCGGTACGTTATTGACCGGGTCAGGCTGCGCGGGTTGTCGCTGGATTGGCGGGGCCGGGGGTGATGCGGCAGGTTGGGCCGACGGTTGGCCGGGCGCACGCAGGCCCATCACGGGTGTATCCGGTGGCAAACCGAGCATGTCGAGCATATCCGCCTCGGACGAGCCTGCTTCCGGGATGGCGCTATCCGCATCTGAATCAGAAAACGACTCGGCGAGTGACCGCTGAACCGGGGTTTCTGGCTGCGACGGCTGCGACGGTTGCGCTGGCGGTGGTTCCGCTGATTGGGACTCGTCATCCGCTATCGGCGCTTCACGGCCAGCGTTGATCTGGCGATTAATCACTTCCGAACGTGACCTGCGCGGCGTGGGCCGGGCCGGTGATGTGTCGATATAGGTCGGCTGGTCGGCCTGCCGCTGGACATCACGGGGGGCGTCGGGTCGGTTCGCCGGTGTGCGGGGCGAAAATGTTTCCGCGTCATTCAGCGGTGTATCTGGCCGCCGCTGCACAATGCCTTCGGATACCAGTGCCTCGTACAGATCAGGCTTATCCGGCTCCGGCTCAAAATCCGGTTCGAGGTCCGGCGCTGCATCCGGCACAGACGCCGACAGTTCCATGTCGTCTGAGTCCGGCTGCGGCGGTGTAATCTCCTCGATCACCCGGCCACGACGACGGCCTGTGGGGGCTGCCGGGCGTACCGGCGGAACATTGGCAGGCGCAGAGGGCTGGGCAGCGGGGGGAGTCGGTGCCGGGGCGGATGTTTCCTGGCGCTGAACGGTCGACTCGGCGGCGGGTCGCGGTGACTGCCGCATCCCGACTGGCGCATCATTGGCACGGTTAAAGGGCGATGGCGGCGGGACGTATTCCTGCGTCTCCATCTGGCGCCGGTGTCGTTCCAGAATAAAGGCCAGGTCGGATGGCGTCTGCTGCGAAACCAGCCCGGACGGAGCCGGTGATGGCGGCGCGGCAGGCTGGCGCTGGACCTGACGCTGGGGCTGGGGTGCGCGGCGAGCGGCCCGCGGTGGCTGCACGTCGGCGGCGGCTTCCACGTCCGGTTCAGCCACTTCCGGGTCGGCCCATACCAGCGGTTCTTCCGCAGCACCCTCCCAAAACGGGGCGATCTCTGCCCGCGAAGCCAGGTTGGTCACCGTCGTGTAATTGTTGATGCGCCCTCGCCCAAAGCGCTGGAGCATAGTGCCCAGAGGGCGAAAGCGACGCTGAATAATCATGAGTATGTCACCGAAAACTGGGTAAACCCTAATTCCAATTCTTCAACCGCAATCGCCCGATCATCGGCTTTCAGCGTGGGGCCGGACCATTTCTTGGGGTAGGCATCTTCCAGGCTGAACACCGCCACCTTCGAGCGATCCACCGCATACATAGTCACATTGACGCTGCGGGTAACGCTTTGCAGCTTGCCATGCATCAGAATTTCCAACACTTCCAGATACCAATTGAGCAGGGCGTCGTTTTTGGTGATGCCATACTTCAGCGTAATCGACCCGCCCTTGACGCGTACCGGCAGCTGATGCGTGTAATTGTTCTGGCCGCCTTCACGAATTTCCAGTGTTTCGACCTGAAAACTGGGCAAGCGGCATTCCGCGAAAACCGCGTGTTCGATCCCGTCAATTTTCACCATATACCGGAAAGTCGGGTGCGCCTCCAGGCGCTGACCGGTTGGGGGCATAAAACGCTACCTCCTCGCTCCACCGCGTCGTTCACGTTCCAGACGCAGTTCTTCCTGCCACAGTTCCCATACACGTTCGGCCACCTGACGGACCAGATCATCCTGGCCGGTCTGTGCCCTGTCTTCGTTGTTCTGGCTGGTCTCCGGTGCGTTGGGCGACATCCTCGTTAACTCTCTTCGCGCCTATGAGCCATGCTGTTGCGGCGCCTATTCACACGATTCACCTGCTGTACCCAGCGGGCCCGCTCCTGATGCGTCAGGCTGAGGATTTCATGATGGCTCCATCCCAACCCGATAGCGATAAACGCTACCTCCTCGTGCAGGCGGTCGAGGGGGTAGCTTACAATTCCCCCAACAGGGGGATTTCCACCTCATGTTCGTGACCGCAGTTGGGGCACACCACGTGCATCTGCTGCGGTTCGACCTCATTAATCTCGCGATACAAATTTTGCAAATAAGCGATATCTGCCGCAAAGAACTTTTCGACGATCTCCGGCGTGATGCGGTTGAGCGTACCCAACCGGGTAATCACCTGCGCCAGCAGCACAATCACCAGATAGGCTTCGTTGTTGCGCACGCGCGGGTCGCGCAGCGGCGTGATTTCGTCCATCGCCGTCGCCATGCGCATCGTCCCCTCGCGGTGTACGGTGCCGCGCTCGTCGATATATCCTTTTGGCAGGACAAAATCGAACTCGACCTGAAATGACATCCCTGCTGCTCCTGCGCTGTGCGTTCTCTGGGCAAACATCATCACACTTTTAAATAACTTTAATCAGGCGAAACTGGCAGGGGCGACGATACCCCTGCCCATTTTATGGCTTGCTACGATTACTGAACGCGCTCGATATACTCGTAGACGATCGTCACTTCTTCGATGGCGAACGAGTTCGAGTCCGACTGGAACTGCGGGCCGGATACCTTCGACGGCCAGCCATTCTGGAAGTCCCAGCGGGCCACCGGGGTACCCTGCTGGTCGAGCGCGATGATCGACCCATTGCTGCGGGCGCCCCGGACATCCCCTTTTTCGACGGTGGAACGCCAGTCCCAGATGTCGCGGACATCGGTAATACCGCGCTTCAGGGTGATCGGCTGCCATTTCAGGCGACCCGGTACCTGATGCACCACATCATTACCATTCTGGTCGGTGGCTTTCAGTTCAACCACATCATGCTCAGAACCCAGCCCACCGATTTCGGTGAAGTACCCGCTAACACGCCCCTGCACTTCGAGCTTAAAACTAAAACCTACTACGGGATCTTTATAATCCGCCATGTCCTATTTCTCCGTTCTTCCTACGCTTCAGCGTCTGGCCCAGCCCACTGGCTGATGCGGAAAATCACAAATTCTGCCGGTTTAACCGGAGCAAGCCCGATCTCGACAATCATCTGGCCGACATCGCGCACTTCCGGCGGGTTGGTTTCAGCATCACATTTGACGTAGAAGGCCTGGTCCGGTGAGCTACCAAACAGCGCCCCCGTCCGCCAGACCAGAGTCAGGAAGGCACGCACGTCGCGCCGCACCCGCGCCCACAGTTCTTCATCATTGGGCTCGAATACGACCCACTGCGTACCCCGTTCGATACTCTCTTCGATCATGTTGAACAGACGACGCACGTTGATATAGCGCCAGGAGGGATCGCTGGAAAGGGTGCGACCGCCCCAAACACGGATGCCACGTCCGGGGAACGAACGAATGACATTCACGCCGATGGGGTTGAGCAGGTCATGCTCACCTTTGGTCACCTGCACCTCGAGGCCGAGCGCGCCGCGCACGACTTCGTTGGCCGGGGCCTTGTGCACGCCACGCGTTTCATCGGTGCGGGCGTAGATGCCTGCCATATGACCGCAGGGCGGCACTTTGCGGGTGCGGCCATTGTTGCCGGTCATGTCGGCGATTTCGATCCAGGGATAGTAGACCGCCGCACGTGAGGAGTCGTAGTTGACTTCGTTGCGCCATTCCTTGATTTCCTGCGGCATCATGGCCGGGGGTGCGTCGAGGACGGCAAAGCAGTAACGCACATTTTCGCAATAATCAATCACGGCCTGCTGCACGGCCTGCACGCCCTTCATGTCGATCTCGCCCGCCTGATAGCTCGCCATCAGGTCCGGCACGCAGATCATGGTCACGTCATCCAGCGGTTCGAGACCACCCAGGCCCCGACGCTCGGACACACTGCCCTGATAATCCCGCAGGGTGATGCTCTTGGTCTTGATTTCGCCGCCGGTGAGGCTGTAGGAACCGGCAGCCGGAACCATATCGGCTTTGGCCGCGCTGGTCACTTCCACCTCGATCAGACGCGAACGCTGCTTGACCACAGTCGCGACATCGTTTTCGCCGCCGATGGTCAGGTTATCGAAATTCTCCGACGGCTGACCGCCAACGTTCACGACGAGGTTAAAGGTCTGCTTGGCGCCTTTGACTTCCTTGCCTTCTTCGTCCGTTGGCAGCGGGTTGTGCTTGATTTCGACGGCAATACTGTTGCCGGTGGGGCCGCCTTCACGGGCTTTGATGTCCAGCAGCTTGGCCGGTTTGTTATCCGGGCCGGGCAGCGCAATTGTCGCCGCTGTGGCCATGCTGGGGTCTGCCGATGACCCGATGGTCTTGATACTGACGACATAACAAATGCCGCCGCCATTGGCAAAATAACCATAAACTGCGTCTGGCGTATAAACGTCGGCGACAAAGCCACCAAATTTCTGAACGTACTGGCTCCAGTTGGTGACCAGGGTGGGCTTGCCGACCAGGGATACGGTTTCCCCATCACGAATATCGACAGCCTTTTCCGTATACCCCACGAATGCAGCCACAGCCGTGCCGACCGATTCGATGGGCTTCGTACCTTTATCGACTTCTTCGACGTACACCCCTGGCGAGAGGTAGGTTGGGGACATCAGACTCTCCTTCTATCCATTGCAAACAATGTACTAAATGGGTACGTGTTTTTTGGGTCGGTCAGGGCTATTCTTCCTCCTCCCTATCCTCCGACTTGCCGTTTTTGCCTGTGATGGGAATACCATCCTGGTAACGCTTGTTCTGTTCGTCACCGAAAATTTCGGGGAAATCGATCTGTTCCATTTCAGGATCATGCGACTGCCCGATGCGCAGGCGACCCTCCAGCACCAGCGGTGCTTCCAGCACGCGGTCCCGGTCGAGCGCCAGTGTGGCGACACAGGTAAAGCCCATCTTCATGTCGTTATCGACCACGCTCCACAGGTCAGTCATGTTGGTCGCCGCTTCGGTGATCTGGGCCACCAGTAAGGGAATAGGAAACGGCTGTTCTTTCAACCCGCCCTCGCACATCGATTGTTCAAGCGCCAGATAATGCGACATGGCCGCCAGCGCCCGCCACAACAATTGATGCTCATCCTCTGCCTTGCGTGCCCAGGCAGTAATCAGATAGGTCACATCCACCCGCATCGGAACCATCCGCATGTGGGCTTCGTTTTTTTTGCGATCGCGGTTGACCTGCATCTCCATACTGCGCAATTTCACATTTTCGCGCAAGTCAAACCCCCAACAGTTGATGGTTGGCCGGCTGAGGGTGGCCGACCACTCGCTGGTGGGCTGCTCGAAGGAGATGTCGATTTCGTTCTCCTTAAGTTTGCCCCGCTCGCGCAGAACTTTCTCTATCGTCCGGTCCAGATCATGCAGCATAAGTTTTTTGCCTGTTATTCATCGACCAGCAGACGGCCCATCTTCTGATGTTCCCGCCGGATAGCATGACGGATATGGGCCATCGTAATCACGCCGCCATCCGCCGCCGCCAGGTAGGCAGATGCCAGCGCCGCATTGCGGATATTGCCCCCGGCCAGCCGGTAACGTTCCGCAACACTGTTAAAATCAATCTCCGGCGACAACGGCGCTTCCGGCGGGAAATGCCGCTGCCAGATGTGATAGCGATATTCGGTATCTGGGAAAGGAAAATCAATCACAAAATCGAGCCGGCGGGTGAACGCCTCGTCCAGGTTCTGGCGCAGGTTGGTCGCCAGAATAGCGATGCCATCGTAGGTTTCGATGCGCTGCAACAGATACGCGATTTCGATGTTGGCGTAGCGGTCGTGCGCGTCCTTGACTTCGGAACGCTTGCCGAACAGCGCGTCGGCCTCGTCGAAGAACAGAATGGCGTTGCTGGCCTGCGCTTCCTCAAAAATGACGCTCAGGTTCTTTTCCGTCTCGCCGATATATTTGCTGACCACCGACGACAGGTCGATCTTGTACATAACCAGCCCCAGGTCTCTGGCGATCACTTCGGCGGACATGGTTTTGCCGGTGCCGCTTTCGCCAGCAAACAGCGCGCTGACCCCGGCGCTGGGGGCGACTTTGTGACTGTAGCCCCACTCATCCTGCACGCGGAACGCAAATTCCGCCCGCGAACGAATTTCGCGCAGTTGTTCCAGTTGGTCCGGCGGCAGCACGAGGTCATCCCAGTCATAACGCGGCACGATACGGCGGGCCATATCGCCTAAACGCAGGCTGGAATGCGCCTGAGCCCCGGCGTACAGGTCGGCCATCGTAATCTTTTCGCCGCGTGACTGCGCCAGATCCGCCGCTGTGTTGACCGACCGCGCGATCTGCCCCGGCGTAAAGCGGAACTTGCTCGCCAGTTCGTCCAGCACCTGCGCTTCGACATCGGCAGCAAGCTGTGACCAGACCCGCTGGCGCTCCGGGAACGATGGCACGCTGAAGTTCAGGCGCAGCAGGCGGCGGGGCCGCACGATGTTCTGCGGTTCCCACGTCGACTGGCCGCAAAGGAACACCGGGTAATCAAATTCGAGCAGCGCATCCCACAGCTTGGTGGGCGGGCCGTTGTCTTCATCGAGGCAGCTTTCCCACTCGTACAGCAGCACCGCGCCACCAACCAGCCGCGCCTCACGCAGGGCAAGCTGCCACGCCCGTTCATAAGCGAGTGGCAGGCCCGCCAGCGCTTCCAGATCAACCTCGACCAGTGGCTGGCACAGGGCCGCTGCCGTCGCGCGTCGCCCGCTGCCTTCCGGCCCTTGCAGGTAGATCATTGGTCGGTCGGCCAACGAGCGATAGACCGGTTCCAGCACCGCGTCGGACAGGGTCGGTTCAGCTTCAACCGGGCCGCGCTTGACCGCGTGATCCAGCCGGGTGTCGATCATTTCGTCACCGAGCAGATAGGCCAGGATGCGATGATCGACCTTCAGTTGGTAGGAGATAAAAACGGGTTCGTACTGGTTGGGGTTGGGCAGGCACTCGATGATGTGATGCACGCGCAAAGGCATGCCCGGTTGCAGGCGTTCCCAGACGGCAAAACGCGCCGGGACATCGTGCCCCAGCATGTTCATCATCAGGTTGACGGTGGGCCGCCGCTGCGAGACATCGTCCTGCAGGTAGGCATACAGGCGTTCATAGCGCCGGTCCAGTTCCGGGGCCAGCACCAGCAGCAGAATATAACTATCGAGAAGGTTCAGTCCAAAAATATTGATTAATCGTGCAAAAGGAATATCGGAGTCTTCTTCAACCACAGCCAGCGGCACCGGTGCATCATAGGTTGACCACAGCCCGGCCAGCCCTTCCTGCGCCAGATGACCCTGCACCTCGTCCTCGGAGATGATCAGGCCACGCAGGGCGTCAGTGGGGTCGCGCCCGGCAGCCTGAGCGCGTGTCACAGCCTGATGAACCAGATCATCAATCCGGGTCATTGCGGCCTGCAAATGTCTCAGGCTGTCAAGATTCATTCATTCTCCCCCATGAATCAGCCATTGCGGTTGTTAAGTCGCTTCCACCCGACACAATTTATCCTACAGGAATCCACAGGGGCACGCAACCACCCCCGGCGTACAACTTTTCTAACCAAAGTTAGAAGAAACCAATACAACATTACATTTTGCATTATGGAGAGATTTGCAAAAAAAGCAAAGTCGCCTTTGGGGGGCAAACGCAGACATCCACGCGTCATTTATCCCAAGTTTTTCCCAAGATATCCCAATGATCAGGCAAAAACCGCAAGCGGATGCATAACAAAACACCGACAATTCTCAAACAGATTTTTTGCAACTTTTTTCAGGTGCTACTCGGCTTTGGCGGTAATCTCTACGGCCAGACGTGCCAGATACTGGTCGACACTGGGACCGATACTGAGCACATCACCGGAGGTCAACTGCACGGCTTGGCCACCCGTCAGCCGCAGATTATTGACAAACACGGGCGCTCTGGCCCCTTCCTCCATGCGGATCGACCAGTTATTCTCCCGGAAGAACAGGCGCGCCTGCCGCCGGGAAATATTGCGGTAGGCTTCGGGGTCGTTCTCGCGGCTGATGAGCGACTCGTACAGATCGACATCCAGTTCGGGGTCGGTCTGGTCCGGCTGGGAGCGCCGCCCGATCCGGCGTTCCTCGTCCTCCAGCCCGGCAGCGATTTCGAACTGGCGGTTGGGGTCATGCACATCGCGCAGGATCAGCAGATTCTGGGCGTAACGAATCTGGCGCGCGGCATAGATGAAGCCACCCCGCCCCAGCGACAGCCGGTCCACGCGGGTTTGCGGCGGCACCAGCCGTGTGAGATAAAGCTGCGGGTCGGCCTGAATCTTGTTGAAAGCCAGCAAATGCTCCGCCAGCGTCCCGACTGTCAGTTCATCAGCGGCGTTCAGCACCTGTGTTTCGCGCTCCGACCCAACCATCAGCGGCAGTTGATTCTCGCCGGATTGCAGGTAGACGAGGTCTTCGCGTGACTGCACCTGCTCCACCTGCACCCGCATCTCGCCGATCATGCGGTTGGCCTGATAGAAGCGCAGACGGCTGTTGTTGTTCAGCGGCACCTTGCGGTTCTCCAGTTGCAGGTCATCCACAAAAACCGGGGTCTGGCCCAAACGTGAGGCGTACCAGAGCTTGCTCGACTGATCGAACTCGACCAGCACACACTTGCGCGAGATGGCTTCAATATCACGCGGGGATACAAAATTGCGCAGGTCAATATCCGGGTTGACCCCGCTGGGCGCGTGATGTCTGCCGATGAGCAAACGCTTGCGGCTGCGCGAGGTAATTTCGAGATCGCCGCGCGAGAACTTCAGCACCGTGTCGCCGGGGGCCAGCGCTTCGGGCAATTGCGACGGTTCCGGCTTCTGGGTGAAGATGACCAGCCGGTCGCCGGGTTGAATATTCATATCCTGCAAAGCCTGCGCCCCATCCAGCGGGCGGGCACGCTCCAGCGTACTGACATCAAGATAGGCTTCCTGCTGCGACAAATAGCGGGCAATCTCGCTGACCGTCACCTGCCCGCCGAGGGACAGGGTGTAATGGTCAATTGCACTCGCCAGACTGGTCGATACACGCATGGATGTTGATCTCCGTTGGTAGAGGCTGTGCGGTTAAAACTGCGTTTTGAGCAGGCTGTCCGGGTCGGCTTCGCTGTCGTAATGGCACACCAGCGTATACTCGCCGATCTGCAACTGGGTGTCTGGCCGCAGTTCCTGGGCCCGGTAGCCGCGCAGGAACTTGCCACCCACCACCGCCCGCGCCTGGGATTTACGGTTGGCGTAATACCACTTGCCACGCCGCCACATAACGACGCCATGCTCACGCGAGATATTTGTATCGTCCGTCAGGTTAATATCGTTGGATGTCCCGCGCCCTACGTCCATCGTTTGTTTGGTCAGGCTATAGGTCTGGTGGCGGCCATCCCGTGTGACCGTCAGGCGCAGCGTGTTCTGCGGCAGTTCGCGGTCGTCGGGATATTTGATCATCCGTTTGACACGCATCTGCCGAATCTGTCGCAGCAGCAGCAAATCGATCAGCAGCAGCGCCCCGGCAATCGCCAGCGGGATAACCAGCCCATCGGTCGGCAGCGCCACCGCCGCCGGTGCTTCTGCCGGTGTGGTGACGGCAGGTGCCTCGCCCAGCGTAATGGGCAGGGGTTCGCTGACGAACAATGCGTCTGATCCATCCGCCGCGCTGCCGTCGATATAGGCGATCACTTCGAGGTTGCTGGCATCCTCGCCGAACAGTTCCGTCACCCGTTCGTTGATGTTATCGACCGTCAGCCGCCCTTCACCGTCAATCAGGTCCGGGCTGGTGGGCAGCAGCCGCTGGTACTCGCCCCCGTTGGCGCGAATGCCGAAGCGCACCACGCGGTTTTCCGGGATGGCAAAGTCACCATCGACCGTCGCCACAAAGGTCGTCTCGCCGCCAACCGTGCCGGATTCGCTTTCCACGCTGACCGTCAACGGGCGCTGGAAGCTGATACCGGTGATTTCATCCACCGCCAGCAGCTGCGCTTCGTCGCCACGTGTGTCGTACAGTTCGGCGCGCAGGCTGTTATCGGTCGGGCGCAGCGCCCCCTGTACCGAGGCATCATTAAGGTTAATGGTGGACCCCAGAATCTGCGTCGTATCGTTGAGCAGCAGCCGGACTTCACGCTCGTCTTCCGCCAGCGGCGAATCAATCGTCGTGGACACAATCAGCGGCTGCTGGCTGAGCGACACAAACAGGTTATTCGACACACTGCCAATGGCAATACTGTGGTCGATGAGTGGCAGCACACAATCAAACGTGCCAAGTTCGATGTCCTGCCCGCTGCTGGCCACCACCACTTCAAGCGGTACGCTGAGCGTCGTCGGGTCGGGTTCCAGGGTGTCGGCGTTGATGCTGATCAGGTACTCGCTGTCGAGCGCCTGCTGGAAATCGCTGAGCAGGGTTTCCATTTCGTCGCTGAGCGTCGCCAGCGATTTATCGTCGCCCTCGTCCTGGCCATAGGTCCAGAGAAAGCCGTTGGTCGCGCTGGTGATTTCGTTGAGCACGTCAAAGTCGGGCGTGTCCTGAATCGTGTCGAAGGCGATGACAAAGATTTGGGCATCAACCGTCTGCGCCCGTTCAATCACCTCGCGGTGGGTCGTGTCGGAGCTTTCGTTGCGGTGCGGCGAATCGGTCAGCACCAGCACCACCTGCCGCATCTCGCTGGCCGGGTCAATTCCATCGCGCAGGGCGGTCAGGATACCGTCGTACAGCACAGCGATACCGGCCTGCGGGTCGCCGCCGGGCACAATGCGGTCGCGGTAATAGTCGATAATGGCCAGCTTATCATTGGCGTTCAACTCGGAAGGCGCGCCCAACAGCGGCGACACCCGATCATTAAACGTGACCAGCGCCAGTTCATCCAGCACGGGGAACTCGGCCATTTTGTCCTGCAACACATCACGGACCGGTTCGACAGGGTACGAACGCGTGGTGTCGATCACCGCCAGGATGCGCACCGGCTGACGGTCCTCAACGCGCTGGATTGTCACGCTGTCTTCGGGCAGTTCCAGACTACGCACGGCGACACTGTCGACAAACAGCGGCGCACCGTCGCGGCCCATCAGGTCAGCGCGAATCTGCACGGCATTGCTGCCTTCGTCATAGACACAGCCATAGGTATAGACACCCGGCTGCGGGTCACTTTCCTGGGCAATGGCTGGCAGCGCCGCCCACATCAAAAGAGTCATCAATAATATTTGTCGAAAGAAAGTCTTTCGATTGATCACCGTCCACCCCTTGAATGTCATGCTCGCTCCTTCGATGTTACCCGGCAGCCCGGACCAGTACCAGCCCGACGATGATGACCACCAGCAGCACAATCGCTACCGGGATAATAAGGTTCAATGGCAAATGCGATTCGCCGGTTTCGGTCGAATAGTCTGTGGTCAGGTCCACCCCAGCGGACAAACGCGGGCGCGGCTGTGCCCCGATATACGCGCGCGGCTGTGGCAAAGCCTGTGCCCCACCCACAACCTGCCCCGGCGCATTGACCCGCACCACAATCACGCTGATGTTATCGGCGCTGCGCCGTTCGTCCGCCGTCTTTGCCAGATGCGCCACCAGTTTCTGCGGCGGCATGCCATCCAGCAAACCGGCAATCTCCGCATCGTTGATGCGATCCGACATACCATCCGAACACAATAATAGTTTATCGCCGGGAGTCAGTCGCAGACTCTTGAGATCGGGTTCAATCTGGTCGCTCTTGCCAATACCTTTAATTAACACGTTGCGTTTGGTGGCAAATTTGGCGGTGGTCTGCAAGGCTGCGCCAGCATTGGCTGTCGAAAACGTCGAATGATCGACCGTCACCTGCTGCAATGTACCGTCATGCTGCAAATACAACCGTGAATCACCTACATGGACAATTTGCGCGTCCCAGCCATTGAGCGCAATCGCCGTCAGCGTGCACCCGGCCTGCACCTGCCGTCCACTCTGTTCGGATAGGGTCCGCGCATAGCTGCGCGCTTCGTCATTGATATCCTTAACGGCGGTATGAAAGACGCTGGCCCAGTCTGTCTGGGTGTCGCGATAGCGGTCGAATTCGTACAGCAGATACTTCACCGCAAACTCGCTGATGACTTCACCGGCTTCCGCCCCGCCAACACCATCCGCCACCACGAACAGATGATAGGGCGGCTGCTGGTAGATGCCGATGGAATCTTCATTGTGTTCGCGCACGGACCCGGTAATCGTCAGCCAGCCCGCGTCCAGTTCGGGCTGGGTAGCCTCGTAGCGCTGCTGGTGCAGCTCGCAGCGAAATGTTTCGTCATCAATGCGCAGGGTGGCGCCATCCCGGATGACCGCCGACTGAGTCACCGCCGTGCCGTCCACCTCGACCACGCTGTCGCCTTCGAGGTACTGCAACTGCACCCCGTCCGCAGCCGCAACAAAGCGGAACCGGGCGAAGTCGACGCCGGTCTGATCCAACACCCATTCGTTGTTACCATGCTCGAACTGACCGCCCAGCTGGATGACGGTGTGCTGCTGTGTCTGCTGGTGAATCAGATGAACTTCTGTATAGTGCGTGCTGTTCATGACTGCCGCCCATTCCTGTGTGGCTGCTCTTTTTCAAATATAGCATTAGTGGGCTAACTTGACATATACTCGTAGACGAGGGGTGCAGGCGAAAGTTAATCCTGCGAACCGGGAATCCGGTTACACTCTATAAGAAAGCCACCGCACTTCATGGCCTGTTATTCTCATTCAGGGGGCGCGCTATCTTGGACATCAACACCTATATCTGGATTCTCCCCGGCGTTTTTGGCGTGATCACGGCCTTCCTGCTGCTGTACCTGCTGTGGCTGGCCGTTGCACCGGGGCCAAAACCGCGTACTGTCAACACGCCGCCACCCACGCCACCGCCACCACCTGCGCCACAACCCCGTTATGTCGAAAGCGACGACACCATTATCGACAACCCGGTGGCCGCGACCGGTGCAGGCAGTATGATTATTGAAAGCGGGCTGCCCGGCATCAGCACGATTGATTTTCCGGGCACGGAGTTTCGCATTGGCCGCTTCCGCGATGAAACGCAGAATGTGCTGGTGGCGCTGGACGAAAAGAGCGTCTCGCGCAGCCATGCCCTGCTGCGTCTGGACCCGGGTTCCGGCCAGTACACCATCCAGGACATCGGCAGCCGCTTCGGTACATTCATTGTCAACGCCCACGGCCAGCCCGAACAGCTCCAGCAGGGGGAAACACGCCCGGTTTATAATGGCACCGTCATCCAGTTTGGCAGTGCGGTTCAGGTGCGCCTGCTGATCCCAACCGGTGGCTACAGTGCTGCCGAAGACTTCGACCCCGGTATCACCCGGCTTTAGCCACCGACGAGGCCTTGCATGACCGACGAGCAACTGACCCCCGGTACCCGCATCAAGAATTACGTCCTCGAAGAACAACTGGGCAAGGGCGCTTCTGGCGAGGTGTGGAAAGCCAGCGACGGCACCAAGACGGTCGCGCTGAAGCTGATGAACCCGCAGCTGTTGAACTCACGCAATGTCGCCAAACATTTCACCCGTTTGCAGCGCGAGATCGAAGCGCTGAACCATCTGCAAAGTCATCCGAACATCCCCAGCATTTTTGATTACGATCTGGAATATGAACGCCCCTACCTGGCGATGCAGTTTATCGGCGGGCAGTCTTACGACAGGCTGATCAAATCCGGCGATATTCTCAAAATTCCGCTGAACCGGCGGCTGGATATTATCCGCGAACTGGCGATGGCGTTGTACGCGGCGCACAGCGAAGATATTATTCACCGCGACATCAAACCGGCCAATGTCAGCGGCACCGAAAACCCGTACCTGCTGGATTTCAGCGTGGCCCTGCCGGAAGCGGACCTGCAAAAAACCCAGGCCAACATCGGCACCAAGCTCTATATGCCGTGGGACGGTATCCCGGACAAACAGGGCGATGTCTACAGCTTCGGCCTGCTGGTGTACGAGATCATTTTTGGCCGCCATGCCATCTTCACGCCGAACGATACACCGATGCTGAAGGCGACACCGTTCATGCCGCAGGTGGTGGCGGGCGACCGCGTGAAAAACCGCGAATGGCATGTCCCGACCAAGCTGCCGCTGGAGGAACTGCCGTCTGAGCTGGTGGGCAAGGACCTGCAACCGCTGGATGAAGTGTTCCAGAAGGTACTGGGCAGCCGCAGCGAGCGCTATGTGGACCCGCGCGACTTTGCATCGGATATACGCCGGGCAATCGAGGAAGGGCTGGCACCCGCAAACGTCACCCCCGAAGCGGCCCCTGCGCCGGAGCCAGAACCCGAACCTGTCGCGCCGCCAGCGCCGACACCCGATGAACTGGAAACCACCCCGGTAGACCCCACTCCGCTGGAACCGCATCAGCCGCAGCCCATCGTCGCATCGGACGATATGCCGACGATTGTTGAAAACATGGCCGATGACCATGACAGCACACCGGTCGAGCCGCATATCAGCTGGGACGCCGGAACACCGACTCTCATTGAGGAGCCGGAACAACCCGCTGCATCCTCGATCCCGCAAGATGAACCGGATAATGCGTTTGAAGACGGCCAGACCGTGCTCGAAGACCCGCCGCAGCCCGCTGACGTCCGGCCCACACCGCCGCCAGCACCGTCACCGCAACCTTCTCCATCGCCGGAGCCGCCGCGCCGCCCGCCGTCACTGGAGCCGGAGCGCCGAGTCGTCGCGCCGCCCATGCCCGACCGGTTTCAGCCGGAACCGGACAAACACACGGCGACGATTCCCCCGGCCCCGCCGAAGAAGCCCGGTGGTCGCAGCCCATTGTTGTATATGGGCATCGTCATTGTCATTATGCTCATCATTGTTGCGGTGCTGGTGATTCAGCGTTTTGCGCCAGCCGCCACCATAGACACATTAACGCCCGGCGCTGTCGCTATGGATGTGACGGCCACCACACCACCAGCAACTAGTCAGACAGCCGACGCCGAATCAACCAGTGCGCAGGTTGTGGTAGCGGCCACGGAAGAACCAACGGCGTCGCCGATTCCACCTACGGCCACCCGTCGACCGACCAGCACGCCGATCCCGCGCACCGATACACCGGTACCGCCGACAGATACATCAGAGCCAGCGGCGACGAATGTGCCGCCAACGGTCACATCCGAACCCACAGCGACAGATGTGCCACCGTCCGCCACGCAGGCGCCGACGAACACCCCGACACCACAGCCGACGACCGCCGCACCAACCGCGACCAGCGAGCCGCCAACGGCCACCGATGTCCCGCCATCTGACACGCCAATTCCGCCCACCGCCACCCGTCGACCCACAGAGACGCCTACCCCCGTGCCACCAACGGCCACGCGCCGACCGACCAGCACGCCAACGCCAATCAATCCAGTCAAATCTACTCTGGCGAGTGTCGCAGAAAGCACAGCTGATATTCCGCCGACAGCCACCCGCGTTGGCGATACAGCGACCTTACGCCCCACAGCCACGCCGACCGAAGAAGGGCTGAGCGCTGACCTGAGTGAAAATATCCAGATGCTGCGCCGCGCCATCATCGGCGACACCTACGAATGTTCGGTGTTCAATGCGGTTTACGAACATCTCGAAGCGCGGCTGGAACTCGACGACCCGTTTGCTGACAACCTGGCCTACGAAATCTACGGTGACGATATTCTGCGGGAAATGGCGCGCATCTATCGCGGGTTCTGCCGCAACCAGACCAGCGATGACGAGCGCCTGCCGCTGCGCTATGAGGAAGACAACAGCGACCTCGATGTGCTGCTGGAGGATATTTCGCGGGTGCTGGCCCTGACCCCGGTTCCGACATCAACAGCAACACCCTGATTAACTGGTTTGCTCACGCAACAAAAAGGGAGGGCTACCCGGCCCTCCCCATAACAGACAATCCACAAATTACTACAAGCAATCAGCGCAGGTTGAGGGCAGGCACTTCCAGCCCCGGTGCATCCGGCAGGGCGTGCAGCCTCCGCAGCGCCGACCAGACCGGTAACGTATCATCCGTAAACCAGTTCCCCAGCCACTCCTGAACATTGCGCGGCGGCGCAGCAGGCCGGACAGGCAGCACACCGGCTTCGATGTCCGCCATCCATGTCCCGGAGTCCGCTACGGGCAGATGATCCAGCGCACGGAAGAAATCCGCATAGGCCGAAACATCAGCCAGCGGCAGCGCCAGCAGGTCCGTGATGGCACCGGGCGCACGCTCACCGAGCAGCGGCTGCGGCATTTCGGCAGCGACTGACCAGGGGGCATGGTCGCGCCACAGGCTGTCATCAAACCAGCGCGGCGATGCCAGCTCGGCGGTGATGACCGGCGGTGACCAGCGCAGCGACACATCTGGCAAGGTCATCGGCAGCGGCGCGTGGATCGCAGGCAAAGCCGGAACCTGAGCCGGCTGCCCCGCATGGGTGATGCCGTACAGACGGAAGCGGCCCGCGTCGTCCGGCAGGATGCTGGCGCGGTTGTAGTCGTAGATCAAGCTATGCACCTGCCCAGCCAAACGCGTAAAGCTGACCTGCTGCGCCGCCTGAAACGCGCTCATCTGGGCCAGGCCGACGTCCTGCCAGCCAGCATACATATCAGGCAGATGCTCAGCCATAACGCTGCTGGCCGTTGGTGCATCCAGCAGATGTGCATATTCATCCAGCAGCATCAGCGGCTCGACGAGCGCACTCTGTTCGAAAATCTGCGCCGGGGGGCGGGCAGGCAGGGGCGTAAAGCCATACAGATTGCCCACCGCATCCGGTCCGGTCAGGCTGCGCTGCAAATAGCGCCCGGTCGCCGGGTCATAGGCGCGGCCATCCAGCCCGATATACAGTCCATAGTCCGCGTCATACAACATGCCGTCATACAGCGGCAGCATCAGCGGTGTTTCGCGCACCGGCCTGTCCGTCAGCACCCGGCCCAGCATATCGAAGCGGTTGGCGACATTAGTCGGGTCGGTGTGTTCGTTGACAAAGCTCTGGCGCTGCGCCCCCAGCACATCGTACAGCGTCCAGCGGCTGTCGGTGCCGTCTGTCAGCAGCAGATACTGGTCATCCAGCAGCGTGACCGCCAGCCATTCATGCCCTTCATCCATGATGCTGATGAGCTGATCGCCGTTGTAGCGATATTCGGTGCGGCCATCCGGCGTGTTTCTGGCGATCAACCGCCCCAGCGCGTCGTACTCAAACGTGGTGCTGGTTTCATCCCGGTTGATAGCGATCAGCCGTTCGAAGCCATCATAGACAAATGCCGTCATCACCGGTTCGGTGCCGCGATTATCCGTCACCGAGGCCAGATGCCCGGCGTCGTTGTAGCGATATTCAAAAGCCGGTGTGGTCTGGGCCTGGGCCACCAACCAGCCGCTGGTCAGCGCACACACCAGCAGCGCCGGGAGCATCATCTGCGGCCTGCGTCGCAAACCGACGATCAGCAGCCCGAACACCACCACCCCGGAAACGCCCGCCGCGACGCCACTACCGCCGGATTCCGCCGCGCGGGACCGCAGCAAGGTGCCCGTTTGATCATAGGTGTAGAAGGCTTCTTCGACGCGTCCATCGACCGTCTGCCGCAGTTCCTGCACGCGGTTGCCCAGGTCATCGTAGCGCACCGTCAGCGCATAATCGACGCTGTCCTGTGGTTTGAGGCCAGCCGTCACCAGCCAGCTTGTTGTCAGCGGGCGAAACACATTGTCATAGCCGAGCAAAATATCGTTTTCGCGGTCGTCAATCGCAAGTGGCAGCCCGGCGAAATTGCTGGTGTAGGCGAACCGCTGGATACGCTGCGACGTGTCATCATCGCGGAACTGCAACAGCTGCACCTGCCCCAGTTGGTTAAAGCGCAGGAGTGAAACATAGCGCCCACCCCAGGTCATGCGTGCTTCCAGGATTTCGCCTTCAAGCAGGTCGTAGGCGACGTCTACCGTCTGTCCATCGGCGTCAACCCGCTGAACATGCCCGAACGGGTCGATCAGCACCGTCAGCGTCTGACCATCCGGCAGCGTAATGGTCAGGGTGCGGCCATCATCACCGACCGTCTGGCTGTAGCTGACACCCCCGGCGGAGGTCAGCTGCTCCCGGTCATCGTAGCTGAAAAGCAGGCCACCCGCGCCGGTCAGGTTGCCGGTGTCGTCATAGCTGTAAGTAACGGCCTCGCCAGCCCCATCGGTGACGCTGGTTAACAAACCGAATGCATCATGCTCCAAGGTGACTGTGCTGCCGCCAATCGACCAGCCCTGCGGCATCCCACCTGCGCTGTAGTTGTAGGCGATTTGCCCGGCGCCATCGGCATAATCCGGGAAGATGCGTGCCAGCAGCCAGCCCTGTGGTGACCAGCGGTAGGTTTCCAGCGTGGTGTTGTTCAGCGATATGCTGTTGAGATGCCCCAGCGGATCGTAGGCCAGGCTCAGGCGTTCGCCGGTGGGGTTCACCAGCCCGGCCAGCTGGTTGAGCCGGTCATATTCATAGGTATAGATGCCGCCATCCGGGTATTGCAGCGTATTCAGCCGCCCGGCAAGGTCATAGGAATAGGCGTAGAGGTTGTTCTCGCTGTCGATGTAGCGAATCGGGCGGCCTACCGCGTCATAATCGATACGCGCTTCGGTGCGATAGGGCACATCCGTCCCGGCCAGATAATCGCGGCTTTCGATGCCGGTCAGCTGGCCGCGCTGGCTGTAGCGATAGTAACGCTCCCGCGCCAGTTCGCCCGCCGCGCTGTATTCCTCAACAATCAGATACGGCACTTCGGGGTCACCCAGCACCCCGGTGTTGATAAACTCGGTAAACTGACCATCTGGCCCGATGAAGGTGTGTCCATCATCGCGGTATTCGTAGGCAACTTCTGCGTCGCCGCGTGTCTCTTGCAGCAGCCGGTCGAAGTAATCGTAGGCGTAAGTGGTGTGCTGGCCCCCGCGGGTCACGTCCAGCACACCGGCTTGCGGTCGATCGAAGGTGCGGTCTGCCAGTTCGGTCAGGCGGCCCAGGCCATCGAACGCCAGCGCCAGCTGATTGCCGTCGGGGTCAGTGCGCCCGACCAGCTGGCCCATGAGGTTGTAATCATAGGCCCAGTCCCAGCCATCCGGCCCATCAATCGCGGTTAACACATCATTCAGCCCGTACTGCAAACCGAGCGTCAGCGCGCCATCGGCCTGCCGCCATTCCGACACATGGCCGTCGGAGTCGTAGCGCAGCAGATGCTGGCTGCCCTGCGCGTCCTGAATCTGCCACAGACGGTCGTACAAATCGAAGACATAGCGCGTCTGGCCGAGCACATCGCCATTCACGATCAACTCGCCAATATTGCTCAGGTCACGGGTGAAGCGCACCTGACGCCCCAGCGGGTCCGTGATGGCGGCCAGTTGATTGCGGCTGTCATAGCGATAGGTGGTTGTAAAACCGAGTCCGTCCGTGACGGCCTGCACGTTGCCCTGCGGGTCATAGATGAAGGTCGAGACGACACCATCAAAATCGCGCCGGGTCGTCAGTTGGCCGCGCTCATTGTAGACGTAACGCGCCTCCAGACCATCGCGGTTGATGATGGTCGTCACCTGATCGTCGGTGTTATAGGCATATTCCACAACCGGGATCTGGTCGCCACTGCTGTCGATATGGACCACCCGCACCAGCCGCGACCGCGCATCGTACGCGTAACGTGTGATCTGCCCGTCTTCGTCGCGCCACTCGCGCAGGTTGCCCAATGAGTCGTAATTCAGCAGCCAGTTGTATTGGGCGCCGTCTTCATCAGAGATCACCGCACTGACTTCGAGCAGCCCCTCGTCAACATTGTAACGATAATTGTAGAGCGTAATCGCCGCGCCATTTTCGACACTGACAAGCCGATCCACCGCATCGTATACATAGGTCACAAACTGTTCATCGCCATAATCAACCGTGACGGAGCGCCCGCCCTGTTCAAATGCAGCGTGGCTCAGGCGGGTGGCCTCGCTGGTGACCGGATTTTCGATGGCCAGCAGGTTGCCGTGTGCGTCATAGGTATAGCGCAGGGTCATGTCGGCGCGCGTGTTGTCGCTGCGCTGCGGTTCGGCGTTCAGATTATCGTCATTGGGCCGGCGGATGATAAAGCTGGCTTCGGTCAGCCGCCCGGCGCTGTCATAACTCTCGAAATCAATCGTGGTCGAAGCGCCCTGCCCGCTGCTGAGGGTGATCTGGCTGGGTTCGCGCTGCGTGCTGGCCCGGCTGCCACCATACAGCACACCCCATTCGACCGGGCCGTAATCCAGCCGGATAAGCTGGCGCGCCCGGTTATATTCGTAGGTCGTTTCCGCGCCGCTGGACGTCCGTTCGGTCACCGTTTCGGTGGAGGCGGTCGGTGCCGGGTAGGTATAGGACGTCACCTGGCCGGTTTCATCCTCAACCCGTATCACGCGGTCTACGGCGTCATAGTCCGTTACCCGCTGCGCACCGGACGGCAGGGTTTCGACCACTGTGCGCTGGCCCGCGCCCGGCGTCGGCCCCGGCAGATAATCATAGGTGGTGATTACCGGGTCGAATTCAATGCTTTCGCTGCGCACGCGCACCAGCCGGTCCAGCGTATCGTAGGCGTATGTCGTGGCTTCGAGGGTGGTTCCGCCGCTGTCGGTGATGGTTTGCCCGGCCAGGCGGGAGCGCTGGTCGTAGCACGTGACCGTCTGCGTGCCGAGCGGGTCCGTCACCGTCATGCAGCGACCATCATCGGTAACCGTATAGGTGATGTCATAGGCGGCCAGCGGGGTGCCAATGCCATTTTGCCGTTCATAATGAACCGGTCGCCCGAAGCTGTCCCATGTGGTCTGGTCGATGCCGGTTGCGTCGCGGCGCGTGGTGATAAAGCCGTAATCATCATAGGCAAACGTCTCGACAGTGGTGGTTTCACCGGCGGTCGAGGTGACTACTGTGGGCTGGTTGAACGTACTGTCGCGGGTGTCGATGCGCCGCACCAGCCCGGATGACTCCGTTACCGATACTGGCAGGCCGCTCGCTGGGTCGTAGGTGTAACGCGTCGGCTGGATGGGGCCGCTGTTGCCATCGGTACGATACTCCGTCAGCAGGGGCAGCCGGTATTCTGGCGCACCATCGCCATTGATGTCGACCAATGTGCTGATGTTATAAACGGCGCTGAAGTTGACCCAGGTATCGGCCTGAAAATTCGACGGTTTGCCGAATGGCTCCCAGCGCAGCGCGTGCTGCAACCCGCCCCGGCTGAAGTTGACCGGGAACCGGGCCAGATTACCGGAGCCATAGGTATAGGTTGTTTCGAGGCCATCCGGTGCGGTGTAGGCCAGCAGACGAAAGGCCGTTTCCGGGTCATCGCCAGTGCTGTAACGCCAGATAGCAGCGCGCCCCCACTGGTCAGTGACGGTGGTTTCCAGTTGATTATTGCTGCTGCTGGCATAGGCATAACACCGCAGCGGAACCGTTTCGGCGGCCTCGGTACAGGCTTCCGGCGTGACGGACGCGCTGCTGTCGATCCAGTGGACGCGGCCCTGCTCGTCATAGCCGTAATACAGCGATTGGGCCAGTGGCGCACGCGGGTCGTCGTGATGGTGCAGCAGGCCGTTTTCGGTGTATTCATAGCGCGCCTGTGCGCCGTCGCCATACGTCACGCTGGTCAAATAGCCGCCCACGTTGTAGGCATAAGCAACGCTTTCCAGCAGTGTGTCGTCGTCCAGCAGGTCGCTGCGGGTGATATGGCGGTTGGCATCGAACGTGAGCACGATGCGGCGGCCAGTGGCATCGGCAATGCTGTAAACCGTTTCGGCGTTCGGGTTGGTCAGGTCAAACGACTCGCGGCGGATTTCCAGCGCACCGCCGTACAGATGCCGGATTCGTTTCAGCCGTCCAGCGATGTCAAAGTCATAAACCGTGCCATCATCGCGTGCCAGATGCCAGTCATCGGTCAGCACATCCGCACGCAGGGCGATGAACCAGCCGGGCATGGTGCCGGAGCGCCAGCCATCGTCGTCGCGTTCAAAGACGTGGCGCGACCCACTGGCTTCGGTATACACGACCATGCCCAGCGGCGCATAAGTGACATCCAGCCCGACCGGGTAAGCCATACCGGGCGAGACAAGACGTGACTGCCGTGACCCGGTGTAATCGACCGCGTAATCCAGCAGATAATCGGTGTTCCAGCCTTTGCCAAATGGCCCATCCACCAGCGCGTGATGGCTGTTGTACGTCCGGCTGAGGGTGAGATCAAGCCGCGCACCACGCGCATACAGATCCGTCACGGCCATCGACAAACCGCCGTTGGCCGGGTTCACCTCGCCATTGGGCGCGCAGTTAAAATCAAACACGGTGTTGACCGGGAAACAGGCCTGCCCCGCATTGTTGAGGTTGGCGGGCAGATAGCCCATGCTGCCGGTCGCCTCATCCACCTGTCGGGGTCGCAGGTTCAGGTTGGCTGCCGGGAGCGCCGCCGGTGTGTCGATCTCGATAAAGTCGTTCGCTTCCGGCAGCAGCAGAGTCTGGCTGTCATCCTGCCAGAAAGCCCGCATAATACCATCGTGTGTTTCCAGCGTGCGCAGGATACGCCCACGTCGTTCGACTGCCTCGCGCAGATCATTCACCACGACGCGCAGACGATCGCCCTCAATCTCGACCCGCTGTGTATTCACCCAGTCGGTGGTCAGGAGGGATGTGGTGCCCTCGTTGATGCGGAAGGGCGCGTCCGGCGGTTGGCTGATGGCGATGTTCAGCCGGTCGAGCAGCAGCGAACGATTATCCGTCAGCCCCACCTCGACCAACCCATTGCTGGCCGCTACCTGTTCGATCTCGCCCCAGTCCAGCGCCAGATTGTAGGCAGCGGTCCCACCACTGACCGCCAGAGTCTGCCCCAATGCACCGGACGCCGCCGTTTGCTCACTGACCGTCAGTCCGGTGCCTTCGGCGATAAAGCGCTGGCCGCCTGCGCGCAGCTCGATACCCAGGCAGCCCGGCAGCAGCCACAGATTTTGTATCGTGTTCCAGTTGATGCCGCGCACGCTGCGTCCGTCGTCCTGCAAGCTGAAATTGCTGAACAGGTCGGTGATCGTGTCGCGCCCGGTCCCGGCATAACCGGCGATGTGGATAAAGCCGCCGTTATTCAGATGAATGCTCAGGTCGCCATCGAGCAGGGCCAGTTCGCGCACATATTCGCGCACCCAGCTTAATGACCCCCGTGCGCCATCCTGCGACCCGGCCAGTTCCAGCACAATCGAGCGTTCGACCGTCACCGACCGCAGCGCATCCACTGGCACACGCAAGGTCAGCGAGCCCGATGCTTCCGGCATAAAGGTAACGATGCCATCGCCGTCGGGCGGAATGAGACTCTGCTGGGCCGCCTGCTGACCGCGCCAATCCACCGGCGCGAACGTCAGCCCCCCGGCGACATTGGCCCCGATCGACAGCGTGTACGCGCCGGTTTGCGATGAATCGGTCAGATTCTGGCGCTGCACCACCACCGTGTAATAACCATCCCCGATCAGCATGGCTGTTACGGTCTGCACGCCCGGCCCAAGATTGGCGGTCAGCCCGCGCCCATTGTCCTGCCCCTGCAACAGATTCACCGGAGTCAGGCCCTTGAAGACGCGCACCATCAGCGGCACATCCGTATCGAGCGTGATCTGCGACATGCCATTCACCTGCGTGTTGACCGCCCCGAACACCCAGCGATCTCCGGCGTCATCCGCGCTGATACTGGCCTGAACTGGCGTGCTGTCGCGGATCGAGCCGCCCCCACGCACGATCTGGTCCGGTGTGATGCCCGTTTGCGCCGTCAGCGCCATCAGTCCGTCGATTCGTTCGCAATCCGGGTGTGTACCGGGGGGTTGGTTCTCCTGAGCAGCAGCCGGAAATGCCAGCAGCAAACTGGCGAGAATCAGCAGGATGAGGCACAGACGACTCATGCGGGCGTACTCCATGCGTGTGAGGATGATTGCAAGAGTCAGTATAGCATCGGATACGCCAGCCCGCTGAGGCCATGTATTAAGGTAAATGAAAGGCTTCCTCAAGTTGACTCGGTTTCCATATTCGGCTACAAATGAATCATCGGTGAACGAGACAGAAAGGAACTGCGCCCTCATGGACAGCGAAGTCATTGCAAGAATAGCCCAGATGCGTGAAGCCTCGACCAACATCAACGCTGGCGCATCCAAAATCAAGGATGCCGTTGACCAGACCAACAAGGAAGTCAGCGCGCTCGGCCCGGATCGGTACATGAGCCCCGGTGCAGACAGCTTCCGCGCCAATTATGCCCGCCTGACCCCCCGCCTGGAAGAAGCCTACCAGCAGCTGATCGCCTTCCAGAAACGGCTGAGCGAAGCCGCCGACGAAATCGAAGCCGCCGCCGGTTCGACCAGCTAGGCGAGGACCTGATTCATGCCGGTTGACGACATCGCCGCCGACAGCGGCCCCGATATGGCGGAATATCACCGCCTGATGAACAAGGCCAACCTGCTTTATGGGCAAGGGCAGGCGGTGGCACAGGTGGCCGGGCAGCTGCACAACCGGGTCGCAGAAATGCGGGCACACTGGCGCGGCAAACGGGCAGACCGGTTCGAGGAAGAATGGAACAAGACGAACGCGATGCTGTCCGGTTGGGCCAATGACCTGGTGCAGTTGTCTGAAGATATTAAAGTCAGAGCCGACGAAATTCTGGCCGAATAAACCCCTTCACTTGAATACATACCGAAAGGTGTTCGATGAGTTATATCAAAGTACCTTATAACGAGATGATCCAGCGGGCGGGCATTATCCAGCAGCAGGCCGAACTGGTGCGTGCCGAAGTAACCCGCCTGGACAGCAGCGTCAAAAGCGTGGAGTGGATGGGCCAGCGGGCCGGACGCTTCTTTGATATGTGGGAAGAATCGCGCCCGCAGATGCTGGAATGGGCCGCCATTCTGGAAGCCTTCGCTACCGAACTGCGCCAGCAGGGCGAACGCATGAAGCGCGTGGACGAGAGCTTCTAGCGTATGTCCAACGCTGCGGATCAGTCGCAATCAGCCAATTTCAACCGCCCGCCGCGCATCCAGTTCCCCGGCTTCGAGGACGAAGACGTCACGATCCCCGCGCCGCCCCCGGTGCAGGACCCGCCCGAACAGAATCTGCTGCTGGCGATTTTGCCGGTGGTGGGCATCGGCGGCATGGCGGTGTTTTTTGTGTTCCGCCCCGGCGCGAACCTGTTCTTCGTCATCCCGATGGCGCTGGTGGCCCTGTCGACCATCGCCACAGCCCTGCTGACACAACGGTCGCAGCGGCGCGATTATGAACGGCGGCGGTTGGAAAATGAGCGGCGCTACCTGCGGCTGCTGGAACAGAAACGGGCACGCTTGCAGGCCGCCCACGACGCACAGCTGGCTATCCTCGAATACAATTTTCCGGCACCCGATCACTGGCTGGACTTGGCCCTGACACGCGATGTACGGCTGTGGGAACGGCGGGCCGAGAATGCCGACTTCACCGCGTTTCGCATGGGCGTCGGGCGCACCCCTTCGCTGGTGACGATCAAAACACCCGACCCGGATACGACCAGCGACAGCATCGACCGGGCGTTTGCGCTGGCCGATGAATATCGTTTCCTCGACAACGCGCCCACGCTGGCGTCGCTGCACAATGACGTGTCGATCGGGGTTTCCGGCAAACGCGGGGCCATGCTGCGGGCGGTGCGCGCGCTGATCTGCCATCTGGCCGTGACCCATGCGCCGCAGGATTTTCATATTCACCTGATCGCCCCGCAGGCGCATCATGATGACTGGCGCTGGATGGAATGGCTGCCACATACCAGCCAGAATCATCAGGCGGGTACGGCGGACCTGATCGCACTCGATACGGAAAATATCCGCAACCTGATGGGCAACCTGAGTCAGGTGATCGACGAACGGCGTGAACGCGGTGGCGAAGGCCGCAAAGTGCCGCATCTGCTGGTGGTCATTGATGGGCCACAGCTGGTCGAATCCGAAGCGGTGTATTCCACCATTCTGAAGCACGGCAATCTGGTCGGCGCGTCGGCCATGTGTCTGGTGAATCACTTCGAAAGCGTACCGAGCGACTGCGGCGCGGTGATCGAAGTGGCCGAAGATGGCAGCTTCCGCTATGCCCGCACCGGCGGCGATGGTTACGAAATTGAGGGCAGCGCCGTTGATGGCCTGTCGATACAGGACGCCGAACACCTCGCTCGCGCCCTGTCCGCCGTAGTCATGCGCGAAGTCGGCGGCAGCGGACGGATCCCCCGGCGTGTCGATTTTCTGGATGTATACGGCCTGCGCTATGTCGAAGATTTGCCATTACGGGTGCGCGGCTGGTGGCGGCGCAATATCAGCAAAGGTGTGCTGCCCTTCCCGGTGCGCATCGGGCGCGAAAGCCTGGCGGTTGATACGGTCGTCGCGCTGGACGAAGACAATCACGGCCCGCACGGCATGCTGGCCGGTACGACCGGCTCCGGCAAAAGTGAGCTGCTGCAAACGCTGATCTGTGCGCTGGTGATGGAACACGACCCGCGCCTGCTCAACCTGCTGCTGATCGACTTCAAGGGCGGTGCGACGTTTAATGTGTTTAATCAGCTGCCGCACACCGTCGGCACTGTCACCAACCTCGACAGCATCCGCGTCAACCGGGCGCTGGAGGCCCTCAAGGCCGAAACGACGTATCGCCAACAGTTCCTCGACCGCAAGAACGTGCGCGATATTACGCAGTATCACAAATATTATGCGCCGGATGATCTGGCGTTGCAGGACCCCAACTTCGAGCCGCTGCCGCACCTGTTCATCATCGTTGATGAATTTGCGCAGCTTGCCAAAGAGATGCCGGACTTCATGCGCGAACTGGTGCGCACGGTACAGGTCGGGCGCAGTCTGGGGCTGCATCTGATCCTCGGCACGCAAAGCCCGATGGATGTCGTCACCGACGAGATGAACGCCAACCTGCAATTTCGCATGTGCCTGCGCGTGCAGAACATCGAAGCCAGCCGCGCCATGCTGCGCCGTCCCGATGCGGCATACCTGCCTGCCGGGTGGCCGGGGCGTGGTTATTTTCAGGTGGGTGAGCAGGGCATGTTCAAGCAGTTCCAGACCGCTTACGTCGGCGCGGAATATGAACCCAGAGACGCCCGCACCGAAACGGACCAGAAAGAGGCAGTCTTCCTCGAACTGGTGACGGATGGCGGTGTGTCGATTGATCTGCTGCCGAAATCCGTCAACGGGGCCAGCGAATCCGAATTCGGCGCGACCCAGCTTGCGGGCGAGATCGAAATCCGCGAGCCGTTTACCGTTGCCAAGGCGATCTGCGCCACGCTGGCCGATTATGCACAAGGCGAAAATATCCCGTGGATGTCGCCGCTGCTGCTGCCACCGCTGGAAGATGTCATTGCGCTGGGCGCACTGGATGTGAAGTACAAACCGGGCGGCTGGGATGGGCACACATGGCAACCTGCGGGTGAGGACCATAATGGCAGGTCGATTCCGGTCGGCAGCGCCCCCGTGGGCCTGCTCGATGATGTGTACAACCGCACCCAGAACCCGCTGTGGATCAACCTGAACGCCGAAGTCGAAATGGGCGGCGTGAAAGACCCCAACCGGCGCGATGGGCACGTCCTGGTGCTGGGCAGCCCCGGCACGGGAAAATCGACGTTTATGCGCACGCTGGCGGTCAGTCTGGCGCTGCTGCATTCGCCGGATGACCTGCATATGTATTTCCTCAGCTTCACGGGCACCAGCCTCGACGCACTGGGTGACCTGCCCCACGCCGAAAAGGTGGTTTACGGCACCGAAACCGAGCGCGTGCGGCGGTTGTTCGGGCGACTGATCAACATCCTTGAGGAACGGCAGGCCGGGCGCGCTGCGATGGCACCACATATCGCCGTGTTCATCGACCAGTACGAGCAGTTTATCGACAGCTACCGCGACCAGCACGACGACGAATTCCGCCGGTTAATCGCCGAAGGACGCGCCGCCAACATCTTTGTGGTACTGTCGGGCAACGGCCCCAACAGCGTGCCGGACCGCGTTCGTTCGCTTATCCCGCAGCGCATCGCCTTGCAGCTTGGGCAGCCGCTGGATTACACGCTGGTCGTCGGGCGCGTGAGCAACGTCGAAGACGCAACCTTCCCCGATGGGCGTGGCTTTTACAGCACTAACCCGCCGCTGTCGTGCCAGATCAGCCTGCCGGTGCTGGATGCCACCGACGATGAAGCCGCCGCTGTCGAAGCGATGGTCGAGGAAATGCGCGCCGGGTGGTTGGCCAGCAAGGGCATCACGCAGCCAACGCGCAGCAACCAGCAGGCCCCGGCCCCCATCCTCGAACTGCCAGCGCTTATTCCGCTGTCCAGCCTGATCGAGAACGCGCAAAAGCAGCGGGGTGCGCACATCATCACACCGCTGGGCCGCTACGACGACGACAGCCTCAGCCTGTTTGAGCTGGACTGGTGGGAGGATGGGCCGCACTTCATCGTGACGGGTCCGCCCGGCACCGGCAAAACCAGCCTGCTGCACGCGGCGGTGCTGTCTGCCGCGGCACGCTACTCACCGCAGGACCTGCGCTTCCTGCTGGTCGATTTTAATGGCCGCAGCCTGCGCCCCCTTAGCGGATTAAAGCATGTGATCCGGCGCATCACGTCGGACACGGAACTGAAGGTCGAGCTGACCAACCTCGCCAGCGAGATGAAAGCCTTTTACGAGGCAGACCGCAGCGGCGCAGGCGGCAGCAACCCGGCAACGGTCATCGTCATTGATGATTACGACCTGACCAGCGAAGCGCTGACGACCTCGCATGAAGTGCTGCTGCAACTGCGCGACCATGTGCGGCTGCACAGCGAACTGGGCTTGTATATCTGGACGTCGGGTTATCTGGAACGCACCAGCGACCCGCTGATGAAGCAATTGCTGCTGCGCCGGTCCGGGTTTGCACTGGCCCATAAGGAAAGCCTGCAATCCATGAATGTGCGCACGGTCGGCCTGCCCAACGAGATGATGCCCGAAGGCCGGGCGTATCTGCCGCGCCAGAACCGCATCGATGTGGTGCAGACGGCACTGGCCGAAGACCCGCGCGATCTGGTCGAGCAGGTGAACGCCCTGTGGCCGAGCCAGGCTGATGCCCGGTGGCAGCACCCGGCCAGCCAGGAACAGGTCATTAAAGAGGCCGAACAATATCTGGGGCGGTCATCCGGCACACCGCAGCCCACCGCCACCCCACCCGCAGACCGGCCCGCCAGCAGCGTCACCGTTGATCTGGACGTCAAGGGCCTGATTGATGACATCCTCGGCAAGAAAGGCGCGAAATAGCTGTGAACCCCAGACTCATCCGCGCAAATATCGCTCTGTTTCAGGGCAAACGATCGGAAACGCGGCGTCTGCTGCAAGAATATGTCAGCGAACAGGACGACCCGCAAACCGCACAGCGTTCACCCATGCTCCTGTGGCTGGATGCACAGGCCCGCGCCCGTCATAGCGAACGAATCGACGGTCTGCGCACTGTGGTGGACAACGCACCGCCGGACAGCCCCTATCACCGGATGGCAAAAATCTATCTGGACGACGAAGCCAAATATCAGGACTTGCTGGATGGTGACCAGCAACGCCCCGGTGTACGCCGCTGGGCGATGATCGGTGGCGGTCTGGTGGCGCTGGTCGCACTGGTGGCGGTGATTATCGTGGTCGGCCAGATGACCGGCGCACCGGCGGTGGTGGACGAAGTCACCGAAGAACCGGTGATTCCGACCGCAACGGTGATTGTCCAGAATACGCCAAACCCGGCCACGCTGTCCGATGGCGCTCTGCCCCGAGCGGAGTTCATCCGCAGCGGCGGCACAATCACGGTACGGGGTATCGACCCGGCGGTTCGCGTTGTAGTTGATGAACGCGGCACCGCACAGCAGCCGCTGGAAGGCGCGACGTTCTATGGCCTGCTGCTGGAGTTCCAGTGCTTGCTGCCGATCTGCAACAATGTGCCGGAATCCGAAATTTACGTCCGGTTGGGTATCGACGAATCCGGCGTGCGGGCGACCGATGGCCTGTTTGTCGCCGGGGAGCAGGTGCTGTCTGGCCGGGCAGCGCAGGGACAGACCGTGCAAGGGTGGGTCGTCTTTGAGGTGCCGCGCAACAACCTGCCGGATGCGCTGGTGGTCTGGCCGTTTGCCCCCACTGGCAGCGAAGAACGCCCTGACGAAATTGTAGTCAACCTGCCCTGAGCAGGCATTGAGGAAAGCACGTTATGCCCGAAGGGGAAGTCTCGTTTAATCTGGATGATCTGAAGGACGCCCTGCCCGAATTTCAGGACGCTGTCCACGAAATACAGATGGTGATCTCGACGGTGGGCGGGGCGCTGGATGGTCTGGACGAATTCGGCGCGACCAGAGGCAAGTATGCGTCGGAGTCGTTCGAGAACCAGCTTCAGTTCATCACGGACCGGCTGAAAAAAGCCATTGAGGATTATGAGGAAGTCCTGGGTGAACCGGTCATTGACCCGGAGACAGGGCTGCCAACCTGGCCGACCGGGCCGGGGTCTGGTAGTTCTGGGTCGGATGATGATGACGATCATGGACATGGTTCCGGCGGGCACGGCAGCAAGCCACCCAAGGACAAAGACCAGGATGACGACGATGATGACGATCATCCGCATGGCGCCCCCCCCGGACAATCCGGTACCGGTGATGGCACCGCACCCGGCAACAGTGGCAGCGCACCGGGCCAATCGCAAAGCACCGGTTCTGGCACTGGCCAAAGCGGGCAAAGCGGCACCGGTTCGGGCACCCCATCGGGCAGCGGCGCTATTCCACCTGTCCCCGGTGTCGGCGGCACCGGCAGCACCAGCAAAAAAACCGACGAAGACGAGGAAGAAGACGAACTGCTGGAGGACGGCGAGTTCCAGGCGCCCGGTTATGTCTCGCCACAGAACCAGCCAGTTGTGCAGGAACTGGCAGAAAAACAACTGCTGCTAACCGAAACCCGCACCCGGCTGGCGACGCTGGAAGAAGATCGTGTCGAAAAAGCCGAAACGCTGCAACGCCTGCAAGCCGCCGCTGCTGCCAACCCGGATTCCGGCCTGGAAGAACGCATCGAGCGTCTGAAGCAGGAAATCACGGACATCGACACAGAACTGTACTACGGGCAGGAAAATATCCCCGAACTGGAAGCGGAGATCGAGGCACTCAAGAAACGGCTGGAATTTGTCGCCATCGGCCCAGACGCCGACATCGACGCCATCCGTGCGCTGGAGGGCGGCGAAACATCGCAGTGGATCAGGGATGCTACCCGCAATGAAGACAACTCGGTCAACTGCGTGAACTACGTCGTGAACCGCATGCCTATTCCACCCGAACTGCCATTTAACGCCCACCTGTGGGACGAACAGGTGATGAAGCACGGCCCCAAATATGGCATGTCGATTGGCACGGTGCCGCTGGAAGGGTCTGTGCTGGTAATGGAGCGCGAGCATTCATATGCCAACGATATTTACGGTCATGTGATGTACGTCGAAAAGGTGGAAGACGGCATCGTCTGGGTGACGGATAACAATTACCCGGACAAGCTGGTGCGGCTGGACCACCTGACGACCGAAACATCCGGCCCTTACATCAAGTACCTGTACTTTCCCTGGCAAACCAAAGTGTAACCTGCTGACCGAACCCATCCGCTACCGGCAAACTTCTCGTGCTGTTCAATCGGCCTGCATTTGCTAAAATCAGGCATGGGGAAAAATCACACACAGACAGGCAAATCATTGGCAGCAGGCAGACGGCGCGTTCTGGTAACGGGTGGGGGCACATTTCTGGGGGATTATATCGCAGCCGCATTGCTGGCCGAAGGTGCAGAGGTATCGCTGCTGGTACGTCCGGAAGCCGAGGATAAGCTCGGTCCGCTGGCACAGCAGGTGCGCTGGTCCACTGCCGATATCTGGAACCCGGCCAGCCTGCGCGGGCGGGCACGCGGCCACAGCACCGTCATTCATACCGTCGGCAGCATGACGGCGGACCCCGCCAAAGGCCTCAACCATAACTGGCTCAACTTCGTGTCGGCACGCAATGTTGCCAATATGTGCGTCAGTGACGGGTGTTCGCACATCGTCCTGCTCAGCAGCGCCAGCGCGCCCTGGGTGCCGCGCCCGTATCTGCGGGCCAAACGTGAAGCCGAAAGCTACATCGAGCGCGTCGGGCTAAAACCAACCATCATCCGCGCACCGGTTGCTTATCTTCGCGGCCAGCAGCGTCACCCGTTCTACTGGCTGATGACGTTTCTCGGCAGTGTGCCGCCGCTGTCGTGGCTGGCATTCGGGCGGGTCGCGCCGCTGCCAGTCGAGATTCTGGCACGCGGGGTCGCACGCATCGCCCTGGAACCGCAGCCGGGCAAAAAGATCTACTACCGCCGTGATATACGCCGCCGTGTCAGCGGGTCAGAGGCCATTTCAACCTTCCCGCTCAACGAACAGGACATCCAGCCGCCACCTGCCAATCCGTTTGACCAGGTGAGCGATGATGTCCCCTTCGGCTGGACCCCGCCGGAAGATTAACGGCACCGGCCCTATTTCGCTGTCCAGAATGATTCGGAAAGATACTTATAGGCGTTATCCGGGAAGATCGTCACCAGCGTGCCGGCTTCGCCCCGGTCTGCCAGTTCTTCGGCAACTTGCAGGGTCGCGATCATTGCCGCTGCCGCACTGATCCCCACCAGATACCCTTCTTCACGAGCCAGCCGCCGGGCCATCTCATACGTCGCTTCCGTGCTGACCACCACATTTCGATCCGCCAGTTGGGGGTCGTAGATGCCCGGTTGAATGGCGCTGCCCATGTGCTTCAGCCCTTCCAGCCCGTGAAACGGCGAATCCGGCTGCATGGAGATAACCTCGATGGCCGGGTTATAGTCCTTCAGGCGACGGCCCACGCCCATCAGCGTGCCGCTGGTGCCCAGCCCGGCGACAAAGTGCGTGATTGTGCCGTCCGTTTGATTCCAGATTTCGACGCCGGTGTGATGATAATGCGCCTGCCAGTTGGCGGGGTTGTTGTACTGGTTGGCATAGAAGTACTTGTCCGGTTCCTGTTCGACCAGTTCACGGACCGCCACAATCGCCCCGTCAGAGCCTTCCAGCGGGTCCGTCAGCACCACATCCACACCATAGGCGCGCAGGATCGCCAGACGTTCCGGGCTGGCATTGGCCGGGACAAACAGCTTGACCGGAATGCCTTTGGCCGCGCCGATCATGGCATAGGCAATGCCGGTGTTGCCGCTGGTGCTGTCGACCAGAATTTTGCCGGGGGCCAGATCACCGCTGAGTTCAGCCTGCCGCACGATCTCGTACGCCGCCCGGTCCTTGACGCTGCCGCCGGGGTTGGCCCATTCGGCTTTGGCGTAAATATCAATATTCTGCGGCAGATGCGCTGTCACCTGCGAAAAGGCAAGCAGCGGCGTATTGCCGATCTGGGCTTCCAGCGTGACCGCTTCCACACGGGTTGGTTGTCGTCGTTCCTTGCGCAGTGCAACCACGATGTTTTTAGTCCTCTCTGTTCCAAGCAAAAGGCCAGCAGATAAACAAAAAGCCCGAATACGATCTCCTGTTGGGACGTTTCGCGCTTCTGATCGGCTGGCCTTATTGAATTTCGTGGCTTATAGCTATCTCAAGCGGTGGTTAACGCCCCAGCTTCAGACAGCTACAACAATGTTGTGTCAACATCAAAACTCCAGTTCAGGATTGCCGATAATAGGATAACTGAAGGCGCGCCTGCTTGTCAACCAACCCGGCCCATATTTAATGATTCTCTAGCATCCAGCCAATTTGTCGCTCAGGTTATGCTACAATGCCGGAAACAGTCTCGACGAGGGAATCATGCTGCCGAAAATGCTTGCCTGCCTGATCATCCTGCTGCTGTGGACCATGCCGCTCGCGGCGCAGAATGACACACCGCTGTCCGAACCGATCAACTATGACGAGCCTGTCGCCGACACACTGACCGCGCGCGCGTTCTGGGACTGGTGGTTTATTCAGGCATCAGCCGGCGATGAGATTGTCGCCGAAATGACCGGGGAAGACGGGCTGGAACCGCTGCTGGGCATTCTGGATTCTGGCGGCGAACTGCTGGCCCGCAGCCCGGATGGCGCGCCCGACGGCACGGTCACACTGGAATACACCGTCACCACAGCTGGCGAATACACCATCGTCGCAACCCGCACCGGCAACGAAAATGGCACCAGCACCGGCCCCTACAGCCTGCTCGTCCGCCGGGCGAATATGGTGCCGGTTCGCGTTAACCCGTATCAGGAAGTGATCTTCCGCTGCCAGGATTATGAAGCGGCCAACGCGCTGACCGTTCAGTTTGCCGAAGACGTGGACCAGGCCAGCTATTATCTCATTTCGGTGTACGGGTTGGATGGCTTCGAACCGGTGATCCGCGTTGAATTTGGCAGCGTGGACCTGACGGACTGTGCCCGCGACTCGCAGGGGATGGGCGGCAATGTCTATGCTCTGCCGGGTCAGGAACCAATCACCCTGACAGAAAATTATGAAGCCAGCAGCGCACAGTTATTCATTTCCTCCGCCGCCCCGGTCGGGACTGTCACGCTGACTGTTGGCAGTGCAAATGGCGAACCGGGCCGTTACATCGCGGTGATTGACGGTTTTTACACGGCAGCAGACGACCGCGACACGATTCGCATCAGCCAGGGGCCGCTGGCCGCCACCGCCCCGCTCACCCTGTACATGGTGGCCGACACCGCCACCCGTCTCGACCCGACGATCAGCCTGCCGGAAGACATCGAGGACAGCGCCATTTGCGATGACGCGGCGCGGCGTGGCTGCGAAGGGGTCCCCTCGCCGGATGGGCTGGAAATTTACCTCAACGAACTCGACCGGCATATTAAGGCCGACCGGTTTGACGCCGGGCTGGTGCTGCCCCCCAACACGCCGGACCTGCGCTACGTCGAGCTGGGAAGCTTCAACGACAATACCAGCGGGCATTATGCCCTTGTGGTTCTGGGCGAACTGCCACTTCGCGAATAACTGAACATCGACAGTATCCACTACGGATTTACCTTGACGGGATTTGAAAAATGATCTATTGTATATTTTGTGACCGACGGTCGGTCGGTAACGCATGAGGAGTACCCTGTGGCACGGATAGTAAAAGAATTCGATGAACGTTTTGATGAATTTATCGAAACCGCGCAGACCCTCTTTTTCAATAAAGGGTATGAGCAAACTTCAGTGCAGGACATCATCAACCACATCGGTGTCGCCAAAGGCACGTTCTATCATTACTTTGATTCCAAGTCAGACTTGCTGGAAGCAGTCGTCAAGCGTAATCGCGAGAATCTGCTGGAAACAGTTGTCAGCCCCATTGTGAATCATGCTGAGTGGGATGCGCTCACCAAGTTCCAGAAATTATTCGAGCAGCTAAATGGCTGGAAACTCATCAATCACAGCATGATTCTGGATATGGTGCGCATGCTCTACAAAGATGAGAATGCCCTGCTGCGCCTCAAAATGGTCGAGGAAACGCGCAGCCGTATGGCCGGCCCATTTGCCGAGATTATCGAGCAGGGGGTGACCGAAGGGACATTTCATGTCAACTTCGCTTACGAAACGGCTGAAGTCATTCTGCGCATGTGCGAAATGCCATCCCGCACCCTGATCACCGCGATCTTGAATGGCGTATATAACGATGAAGACGTCAACGTCATGGAGCGTGAGGTTGAGGTTTTCAACCGGAGTATCGAACGGGTATGCGGCATCGCTGAAAACACGGTCGATCTTTTCCAGGACGCGGGCTTAAAGGGCTGGTTATCGCTTCTGGAGCAAAACGTAGTCGATCAAGTGAGATAAAAGTCAGGAGACAACAATGGTTGCCGTGAAACAGCAGGCGTATCCAAATCTCGACATTACAGAGCCCGTTAACCTGAACAGTGCGTCGTTTAACGAAAACAAATACGCGTACTATCACTGGCTGCGGGAAGAAGCACCCGTCTGCAAAGGCCGGGTCAATATTTTTAATGCCTACCTGGTTTCACGTTATGAGGATTGCCTCGGCCTGCTGCGAGACCCCCGCCTTGTGCGGAACCGGTCGCGGTTGACGGGTGGCAGCCGGATGCCATTCCCCACGCCGAAGGCCGTCAATATCATGATGCAAAGCATGATCTTTGAAGATGAGCCAGAGCACCGCCGCTTGCGGACCCTGGTTCATAAAGCCTTTACGCCTCGCGCCTTGAGCAAGCTGGAAGCGCGGGTAGAATCGATCACGCATGAACTGCTCGACAAAGCGGAACCGCAGGGGACCGTTGATCTCATGCAGGCATACGCGCTGCCGATCCCCGTTACGGTGATAGGGGAGATGGTGGGCGTTGAGGAGCAATACATGCAGCGCTTCAAAAAGAGCATTGATTCCATGACCAGCGGTATAAAGGGATTGGGGATGATCCGGTTGATGCTGTGGGATGTGTGGCGCACCATCGGGTTTATCCGCGAGTTTGTCCAGTACAAACGGGATCATCTCGGCGATGACATCCTGAGTGGCCTGATTCTTGCAGAAGATGGCGGCGATAGGCTGAGCGAAGACGAAATTGTGAGCATGGTTTTTCTGCTGCTCGGCGCAGGCTACGAAACGACCGTTTATCTCATCACCAATGCGGTCCTCACGCTACTGCAACACCCTGACCAGTTAGAAAAATTACGCGCCAATCCCGATCTGATGGAGAGCGCAATCGAGGAAGTGCTGCGTTATAACAACCCGGTGCACGGAACCAAGCCAGGCTATGCACGTGAGGATTTCACGATGCATGGCGTGACGATCCCGAAAGGGGCGGTTGTCATGCCGCTGATTGGTGCGGCCAATCGTGACCCGCGCGTATTTGATAACCCGGATACGTTCGATATCACACGCAGCCCCAACAAACATCTGGGCTTTGGCCAGGGAATACATTATTGTCTGGGCGCGCCTCTGGCACGGCTGGAGGCAAAAATCGCGCTCACCAACTTGCTGGCGCGCAACGCCAATCTTCAGTTGGCCATTGATGCGAACGACCTGACCCTGCAAAACCTGACGCTCTGGCATCGCTATGAGAACCTGCCTGTCAGCCTGGGATGATGCAATCATATCGCAGTTTTCAGGCCTAAACAGATTCGCTGAACCCAGCCAATCGGCCAGCGCAATCAACTTTTTGGACTTTCGCTCGTAGTGCGCTATAGCCAACCCCGCCGTGTGGCAGTATAATCTGGCGCAAATAGTCCATAAAAGTATGAGAGTGTGGGGGAGAAACCTTCATGGCAGACAACGAATTACAGGAATTACGGTCTCAGGTTGATGATATTAACTTGCAGATTCTGGATTTGCTTAACCGGCGGGCGCGGCTGGCCTCCGAAATCGGCAAGGTACAGCAGCGTCTGGGCACCACCTTTTACGACCCGGCCCGCGAAGCCGAAATGCTGACCAACCTGGAGCGCGAGAATAACGGCCCGTTCAGCAACGAAACCATCAAAGCCCTGTTCCGCGAAATCTTCCGCGCATCGCTGGCGCTGGAAGAAAAGGAAGCCCGCCAGAAGATCCGCGTTATGCGCAAAACGGCGGACGAGCACACCGTCATCACCATGCCGGATGGCACGCAGATCGGCGCTGGTGATTTCTCGGTTATCAGCGGCCCGTGCGCGGTCGAAAGTGTCGAGCAGATCGACGAAGTGGCGGGGGCGCTGGCTGCACGCGGCGTCCGTTTCCTGCGTGGCATGGGTTGGAAGCCTCGCACATCCCCCTATGACTTCCAGGGGCTGGGCATCGAAGGGCTGAAGATTGCCCGGCAGGTTGCCAACAAACACAACATGTACGTCATCAGCGAGATCATGGACATGAGCCTGGTATCGCAGATGTCGGATTACGTCGACATTTTCTGGGTGGGTGCCCGCAACATGTCGAACAGCTTCCTGCTGAAAGCGATGGGGCAGGTTCGGCAGCCGGTCATCCTCAAGCGCAGCTATGGCGCGACTATTGAGGACTTTTTGTATGCTGCCGAGTACATCGTCGCCAGCGGCAACCCGAACGTCATCCTGATCGAACGCGGTATCCGCACCTTCGAAAAATGGACGCGCAACACGCTCGACATCAGCGCGATTGCCCTGCTCAAGCAGGAATCGCACCTGCCCGTTGTCGGCGATATTTCCCACTCCGCCGGGCGGCGTGACATTGCCATCCCGCTGGCGAAAGCGGTGAAAGCGGTCGGCGCGGACGGTCTGATGTTCGAGTGCCACCCGAACCCGCCGGTGGCCATGAGTGACGCTAAACAGCAGCTCAGCATCCCCGAAATGCACGCCCTGCTGGACGAAATCACGGATACGGACAAGGTACTGGCCTAAGCCAGCCCATCGCATCATCCACACGAGTTACACGGCCGGGCGCGAGTCCGGCTTTTTATTTGCGGACTCCCCGGATACTCATGCACCACAGACACCATTCTTATAGTCCTGTGCGATCATGTATGTTAGCGGAAATGTCGATAGCAGAAAGTGAGACAAGTTATGGAACGTGATTTCACACGCGAAGTCGGCAGCGCTGTTTCGATGGAAGATTATCTCGACCAGCAGATCGCGGAACGCGTGGACGTGGTGCGCGGCATGCAGGAGCGCATCGCCGCCCTGGAAGAACGCATTCACGGCGTGAAGGAGCAACTGGTCGAGCTGCTGGAACAGAAAGGGTCAAACTGGACGGATGATGAGGGCTATGCCCGCCTCGTTTCGGAGGGTATCCGCCGGTCTTATGACAACAAGGCGCTGGATGAGTTAATCATCAATGACCCGCTGCGCTACGGCTGGTTGAAAGATTATCGTAAAGAATCACCCGTGCGCGGTGGCATTCAGATCAAATAAGTGGCGACTGTTCGTCACAGACAAAAACAGGATGGGGCGGAATCGTTCCATCCTGTTTTTATGATTGCGATTGGCCGGGTATTACCAGGCCAGATGATATTTGTTGTCGAGCAGGTTGTCCCACACGAAAACGTAGGGCTTGCCATCGTGATAGGCCGTGTTCAACTGAAACTCGCCGGTTGTCAGCCGGTAAACAGCAATCGGGAAGCCGGTTGCAGCGTTCATCCCCTCGCCCAACAGCACATTCGCCTCAGTTGGGACCCCAACCGACTCGATATGCTCCGAACTGATGTCGACCGCCAGCGTGCCCATGCCATTTGACGGGTCGATGGCATAAACCTTGATCGACCCCAGATAAATCGCGACTTCGGCCCCGACATCCCGGTCCTGAAAATCATTGATACGACCATCGAACAAGTTCATGGCGGGTGGCCCTGCTTTCGAGCCGGAACCCTGCGCCCGCACCGCTGCTACCACCTGAGCCGGACCATCCCCGCTCAGGCAGGACCAGACCACATGCAGGCTGGCAACCGCCTTGGTGGTGCCGCTTTTGTAGATATAATTCCGCAGATAATAAATCGGGGTGCCCGGCGAAAATGTGACGGATAAATTGCCAGAATCCGGGCCGGATAAGATGAAGTTGATCGTCGGCGGCGATGTGCTGCCTTCCCCGCCCCAACGCTCGTAGCCGTCGGCTACATTCCAGGCAAAACTGCTGCTCAGCGAACTGAGGTTACCACTGGAGCAGGTGCCGCTAAAGCCATTGGCCTGAAAACGATTGGTCCCCGGTGCTGCCCAACCGACCCATGTCGGCAGTAAAGCCCCCAACACCAGCATGACCAACCCCATTGTCAACAAGATATATTTGGGAAATGCGCCTCTCCTCGCTTGCATCGGTCCCCCCTGAGTCACGACAATGTTACTCATACCAGCATTGTAACACACATCCAACCAAAGCATAAATCGTACAGATGATACTTAAAGAGGACGTCCCATGAGTCAGCTTGCGCTTAAAAGCACGCAACTTTGATAATAAGTTCATTAACAATAGGTATAAGACTTGTGCATCAATTTAGGCTTAATGGAAAACGGACATGAAGTCACTTTACAATAATTTTATCGTAAGGAGTAACATCTCAACTTAATTGGGAGGTATTCTATGATTAGCCAATCCGATGTGGCAGGCCGTTTAAGACTGCTTCGCTATGGCCTGATCGTACTGGTGGTCATTACCTTTCTGGTCAGCCTGCTGGCGCCGTTCGTTTACACGCGCGACCTGGGGACGTCGATGACGGAATTCCTGGGCACAGCCGTCCTCTTTACCGTTGTGGTCGGTGTGCTGGCAGTGGCCGTTTATTTTGGCTACTCGATGCTGCTCAAGCGCAGTATGGGCCAGGACAGCACGTCCTAGCATTCTTTTTTTCTGAGCAATAGATTTTCTGCATGATGAGGAGGCAACCCCTCCTCATTTTGATTCACCCCTGCGAATCATCTGGCGAAAACCGGGACTCGGCGCGATAATACACCACAATTATTTTTTATAATTTAACGGAGCAGAAACCATGTCGTCCCTTCCGTTTCGTCAGGTTCACCTGGATTTCCATACATCACCCGCTATTCCCGGCGTCGGTGAGGACTTTAATGCCGATGAATTTATCCGCACCTTGCAGCTCGGCCACGTCAATTCGGTGACGGTGTTCGCCAAGTGTCATCACGGCTACAGCTATTACCCCACCAAAATTGGCACGGTGCATCCTTCGCTCAAGCGCGACCTGCTGGGCGAAATGGTCAGCGCCTGTCATGAAGCAGGCATCCGCGTGTGCGCCTATACCACCGTGACCTGGGATGAACTCGCCTGGGAGACTCACCCGGAATGGCGGCAGGTCAAGCCGGATGGCAATGTCGGCCGCCGCAACAGCACCATGCTGCAACCCGGCTGGAAAAACCTGGACATGAGCAGCAGCTATGCCGATTACGTGATCGCCCAGATCGAAGAAGTGATGGATATGTATGATGTCGCGGAGATTTTCATCGACATTGTGCGCTTCATCGGTGACCCACCGGGCGATTTGCCGCAGCTGCGCCAGATGAAGGCAGAAGGCCGCGACCCCGAAGACCCGCAGCAGCGCATTCTGTACGCGCTCGATCTGGAACGCCGCTTTATGGACCGCTGCACCGGGGCTATCCGCGCCAAAGACCCGCAGATGGGCATCTTCTATAACAGCCGCCTCAAGATGGAAAATGACCCGGCGCTGGGCAACCGGCCCGAAATGAACAACTTCACCCACCTCGAAATTGAATCGCTGCCCGGCGGCTTCTGGGGGTACGATCACTTCCCCATGTACGTCCGCTACTACCAGACCTTCGACACCGAACTGCTGGCGATGACCGGACGCTTCCATACCATGTGGGGCGATTTTGGCGGGCTGCGCAACCGGGCCGCGCTGGAGTTTGAATGTTTTCAAGGGCTGGCCCACGGCGCCACCATCAGCATCGGCGATCAACTGCACCCACGCGGGCGGCTGGATAAAGCGGTTTACCAGCGCATCGGCGAGGTGTTTGAAGCCGTCGAACAGCGCGAACAGTGGGTCGAGGGGTCGGTGCCGCTGCCGGAGATTGGCGTGCTGACCGCCAACGGTGCACCGGGTATTCGCGGCGATTCGGATATTCCGGCGCAGGATGTGGGTACATTGCATGTGCTGGAACAGTTGAAACAGCAGTTTTCGTATGTGGATAATGGCAGCGATTTCTCGCCGTACAGTGTGGTGGTATTGCCAGATAGCACCGTCATCACCCCGGAAACGGCGGACCGGCTGCGGGCGTTTGTGCAGGCAGGCGGGGGGCTGATCGTGTGTGGCAACGCCGGGCTGGACGCCGCAACCGGTGATTATCTGCTGGCCGATGTGATGGGCGCCAGCTACGACGGCCCGGCTGAGTTTGCGCCGGACTACCTGATGCTGTCGGATGATATTTCGGCCAACATCGAGCCGATGGCCCATTCGTGCGAATTGCAGGGCGTTCGCCTCAACGTGCAGGACGGGGTTGAAGTGCTGGCCTATTCCGGCAAGCCCTACTTCAACCGCACCTGGGAACATTTCTGCTCGCACCAGTACACCCCGCTGGACAGCCAGACCGACGAGCCCATCATCGTCCAGAAGGGCCGCGTCATCACCATCGCGCGCCCGCTGTTCACCGAGTACGCGCAGTCGGCACGCCGGGTCCACAAGCAGGTCATCGCCAACTGCCTCAGCCGTCTGCTGCCGGAACCGGTCGTCGGCGCGAACAACCTGCCCAGCACCGGCATTGTCACCGTGCGCCAGCAGGGGGATGACCTCATCGTGCATGTGCTGCATTACGTGCATCAGCGGCGCGGTAAAACGCTGGACATCATCGAAGATATTCTGCCGCTGCACAACGTCGAACTGAGCATCCGCGCCACCAGCCAACCGGCCAGCGTCGAGCTAGTGCCGGAACATGAAACACTGACTGCGGATTATGCCGATGGGTATGTGCACTTCACGGTGCCGGTCGTCAACGGCTACCAGATTATCCGGCTAGCCGGGGCCGCGGGCAATTAAGAACCTATCGGCAAACCTTGTATGAGGCGGCAGCCGATAGAGCGTAAAACAAAATAAGCATGGCGAGCGTTTTTCAAAGGCACCTCACCCCTAAATCCCCTCTCTGTGTTGGAGAGGGGGCCGGGGGGTGAGGTGTTGGGTGAGGCTTTTGTTCCCCGTGGTCCCGTATACCTGAAAAGTTATGGGAATGCCTAACGCTGTTTCAGGCTCAAAAAACGCAGCACCCGGCACATAGCACGTTTGCTACGGTCGGTAATCAGTCGTACTCGCCGGTGCTGTAGACATACACGGCGACGCCGTGCCCTTCTTCAAAATCCCATTCACCGTGAGTCCAGTCGTACAGCCACTTGGCATCCATAATCGAGGCGTTGACGCAGCCGTGACTGTGACGGTAGCCGAAGCCATCATGCCAGTAGGTGCCATGAATGGCGATGTCGCCGTCAAAATACTGCGTCCAGGGCACTTCCTGAAGCGAGTAAAAGTCCGGCTGCTGGTAAGCCCCACTCATCGGCGTGCGGTCATAGCGTAGGTAGACATGGAACAGGCCTTCGTTGGTCGGCCAGTCGGCCAGCCCGGAAGAAATGAGCGTCGAAAACACCGGCGTTTCATCCTGGTAGGCGATCAGCGTCTGCTCGTACAGGTCGATACCGATCCATTTATCCGTGTCCACATCTTCGGGGCGCTCAATCGGCGTGATCTTGGCGACATCGAACTGGTGGATCCATTGATCCTTGCCCACCTGATACCAGCGTTTGCCCTCAACTTCGACATAGGTGTACAGGCTGACGCGTGTGTAACGGTACATAAACGGGTTCAGGTCCGATTCTTCACCACCGGGGGTCAGCGACGGGCGCAGGTGGCGCAGCGTCCATGCCATCGGATAGGGCAAGCCGTCCTCAGGCAGTTCCACACCCGCAAACCGCGAGATCAACACGTCTTCGGTCAGCGCGCTGCTGTGGACCCACTGGTCCGCGTCAATCTTGGCCCAGTCACCCTCAAACTGCCACACCGTCACATAACTGAAGCCGGGGCCGGTGGTCGTCACCAGGTTGCCGCCGGGCGCGTCAAAAACATCCAGATTGCCCGGCACTTTGCGGTAGGTGCGATCGTAGAGGATACTATCGTCGATAAACAATGGAGCGACATTCGGTTCCGGGTAGGCCGCCAGCAAAGCGTCACCAATACCCAGTTGCGGCGTGCAGCCGGTAATCTCGGCGCACATTTGCTGGGCCAGTGTGGCCGGGGCCAATACCAGCATAAACAACAGCAGCGGGAAACTATAAAACGTCTTACGCATAACCTGTACCCGTAGCAATGATTGACTATCCGACAATTATAGGATAGATGCCTGACGATGTCAGATTAGTATCCTGCGAGAATGGCGGATGCACCACAATGGCCGCCCTACGTCCACCCAACGGCTGCGCCGCGCGCCCATAAAAAACATATACGACACCAGCCGCCATTATTGCGTATACTGTATGTCGACCCTATCCTGAACATCGAGGCAAAGTTCATGTTGTTTGATCGTCCGCTTTATCGTCAGCAAGTCCTGTGGATTGCCGCGCTGACGGGTATTCTGGTCTTTGTGCTGTGGAATATCCCGGCACTCGATTTTCTCCTCTACCCTTTTCGCTTGTTTGTGACATTTGTCCACGAGGTTGGGCACAGCCTGATGGCCGAGTTTACCGGCGGGCGGGGGATCGAATTCACCGTGTTCGGCAATGGCACCGGCATCGCCACCACCGCCGGGGGAAACCGGCTGCTGATTCTGCCGGCGGGGTATCTGGGGGCCGCGTTCTTTGGCGCGTCGCTGTTTTATCTGGTGAACACAGTGCCGATCCCGCGCAAACTTTCGCTGGCACTGGGCACGGTGATGATCCTGATCGCCCTGTTTATGCGGGCGACCGGCATGGCACTGGTTATCGGCGTCCTGACCGGGCTGGCGCTGGTGTTCCTCAGCCTGCGTGGCAGCGTCGGCCTCAACATGCTGGTGCTCAATTTGCTGGCAGTCCTGACCGGGCTGAATGCGGTGCTTGATCTGCTTTTTGTGATCCAGAACAGCAGCGCGGCGCTGGGCACTGTGCGCAATGATGCAGCGGCGATGGCTGAACTGACGCCCGGCATTCCGGCAGTCATCTGGGCACTCATCTGGGCGTTGATTGCGGTATTCATGCTCGGCAGCGCGGTGTGGTACAGTGTGCTGCGTCCGCTGCGGCAGGGGGAACTTGTCTGATGATGGCGAACTGGTTGTTGTATGGCTATGGCTACACCGGGCAGTTGCTGGCCGAAGAAGCGGTGCGGCGGGGTCATCGTCCGGTGCTGGCGGGGCGCTCCGAAGCGAAACTGGCACCACTAGCGCAGCGGCTGGGACTGGATTACCGGGTGTTCAGCCTGGATGATGTGGGGTCTGTTGCGCGTTCGATTGCCGATATGGAGCTGGTCTTTCACGCTGCCGGGCCTTACGTGTACACCGGCGAACCGATGATGCAGGCCTGTTTGCAGGCGGGCGCGCATTACCTCGACCTGACTGGCGAAATCCCGGTGTTCGAAACCAGCTTCGGTTATGACGCCGCCGCCCGGCAGAAGAACGTCGCGCTGATCTGCGGTGTCGGTTACGATGTCGTGCCCACCAGTTGTCTGGCGCAATATGTGGCCGAACAGGTTCCCCAGGCAACAGATCTCGAAATCGGCATTCATGGCTTGTCGGGAATCAGTGCGGGCACGGCCAAAAGCGCGATTGCTGGCGGCGTGAAGGGCGGCGCGATCCGCAAAAACGGCGAGCTACAACCGTATCCGCTGGGGGCCGGCGTGCGGCGCATCCGCTTCTCCGATGGCGAACATACCGTCATGCCGATTCCCTGGGGTGATCTGGCAGCGGCCTATCGCGCAACCCGCATCCCCAATATCACCACCTATATGACCATCGCCCCGCTGACAGCAGCCTTGACACGGGTAATCATGCCAGTGGCCCAACGCCTCATGGGTTTTGGGCCCGTGCAGCAGGTGCTGAATGCGGCGGCTGACCGGGCATTCAAGGGGCCGACCGAACAGCAGCGCCAGACATCCCGCAGTTACCTGTGGGCACGCGCCGCTGATGCAGCCGGGCACAGCGCCGAGGCATGGCTGGAAATTCCGGAGGCGTATCAGTTCACGATGCTGGCCGGGTTACAAGCGGTTGAGCACACCCTGGCCGATCATCCGGTTGGCGCAGTAACCCCGGCGATGGCCTTCGGCGCAGACTTTGTACTGGAAATCGACGGCGTACAGCGTTTCGATCACCTTCCCGCCATATCGAAAAGCTAAGGCGACCCTACCCGACGGGCAGTATCACGCCGCTGAAAATCGTCCCCAGCCCCTGCCCGGCAATGACCGCGGCGACTGCCCATCCCGCCAGGTAGAACGTACTGAACAGGGTGAGCACATAACCCACGATGACGAAAATACCGTCGCGCTGGAGCATGCCGGCGGCCAGCAGCAATATGGCCCAGCCCGGCAGCATGTTCGAAAACGGAATGACAGGCAGCGGCAGAATCAGAAGGAACCCCGCCAGCAGCAGGAGCAATCCATTCAGTCGATTGACGGTGGACTGGTGCGTCAGGGCGGGAATGCGCGGACGGATAAAACGTTCAACCCGGTTGAAGAGTTGTGCGCCGCGCTGAAGCACCGGGGCGAGCTGGGCGCAGGCGATCTGGCGGTTCATTAAGGGGCGCGGCAGCCAGGGCACGCGGTTGAAAACCACCCCAATGCTGATCAGCATGATGAGGATGCCAAAAACCGTGCTGATGCCCGGCAACGGCAGCGGCGTCAAAAAGGGGATGGTCATGATGATGCAGAAGAACAGCATCCCTTGTTCACCGATGAGCGCCAGCAGATCGCGCAGGGTGATGCTGCCCGGTGGCAAGGCATTGACGACATCCGATAGTGTAGCGGCAAGGCTCTTTTGCGTATCCCGAAACTCGACAAATGTCATGGCGGTGACCCTCGAACACAGACAGCCGATGATGCAGGGACAATAGGTTTTTTCAAGAAGCAGAAGCATCTATTGAGGAACCAGATAATCATGTGGCTGATTTGGTTGGCTGTCAATAGGAAAGAAAAGAGTACCGATGATGGTCGCGTGAGGGGTCCGAAACCGTCGGTACTCGCCGGGCTGTTACGACCCGGTAAAGCCTGAAAAATGGTATTCCAGAATACAAATGGCCTTTCGTTCAGGCATGTATTTCGGAATATTATGACATGATACAATAACAATTCCCTTGCAAATCCACGCAAAAACCTATCAAAAGGAACTGAATCATCTGTTCAGCGTCGTCTGTGCGAACAACCTGACAGCCGCACCTGCTTATCAGCGCGGCTGTTTACGGTTATACTTCTGATCTTAACTTCACAGACCTGACATCCATGCCCGCACTTCTCTCTGAGTTTCTGCCGTTTATTCTCGCGCTCGTCCTTGGCTTCAGCTATAAGCGGCTCGGCATCCTGACGCGTGAAGACGGTCGCGTAATCGCCCGGTTAGTCGTCAATGTCACGTTTCCGGCGGTCGCCTTTACCGCCTTGTATCACGCGACGCTGTCGGCTGATATACTGCTGCTGCCGGTGCTGGGGCTGTGCACTCCGCTGGGGCAAATGCTCATTGCCTATCTGCTGGCCCGGCGCATCCGCTTGCCCGACGCCGAGATGGGCGTGTTCCTGTGCAACGCCGGGGTGATGAACCTGGCCTTCTTTTTGTTTCCGATCTTCCTGCAACTGTATGGATTTGATGCACTCACACGGCTGGTCATCTTTGATACCGGCAACGCGCTGATGGCGTTCCTCGTCACCTTCGCCGTCGCCCGCTATTACGGGTCACGCGGTAAGGGCCAGATCGCCTTTAACTGGCGCGGGCTGCTGCTATCCCCGCCGCTGCTGGTGCTGCCGGTGGCTCTGCTGCTCAATTATGGCAACGTGGCTCTGCCCCCGGCCATCACGGACCTGCTCGACGTGGCCGCCAGTGCCAACATGCTGCTGGTCATGCTGGGACTCGGCATTTATATTGAACCGCGCCCCTACAAAACCCGGCTGGTGGCGCTGGGCCTGTTCATGCGTATGGGGTTGGGGCTGCTGCTGGGTGTCATTGTGGTCAGTGTGCTGAACCTCGGCGGCCTCAACCGGCTGGTGGTGCTGATGGGTGCGGGCATGCCCACAGGCATGACATCGCTGATCTATGCGGCCAATGAAGGGCTGGACACGGAACTGGCGGCCAACCTGATCTCCTACTCGTTTATCGTGGGGTTCGTGCTGGTGATGGTGCTGTATACGCTGCTACCCTATCCCTGAGAGATGCGGCAGCGAGCCGGACGCGGTAAAATTAACCTCTCTTTCGTTGACTCGCCGGAGACATGATGACCACTTCACGCGACAAAATTCTGAATAAATTACGCGCCGCCCGTCAGCCATTTCCGGATGCGCCGCCGCGTCCCAAGTCTTACATGCCCGTCACGCGGCTGGAAGATGAGTCGCCCGGCGCTTTGCTGGAACGCTTCACGGCTGAACTGGAACGGCTGAACGGTGAGGTTTTCGTCGTCGATGATGATGCGGCGGCCCGCGCGCAGGTGCTGGAATTACTCAAGGCGCAGGACGCAGAGATGATCCTGGCGTGGGACTTTGCTTACATCCCGGTGGATGGGCTGCAATCCGCCGTCGAGGAAGCCGGTATTCAGGTGCACTATCCCGACATCCATGTCGAGGCACGCACCGAATTATTGCATACGCTGGCCTCCGCACCTGCCGGGCTGACGGGGGCCGATGCCGCCACCGCCACAACCGGATCACTGGTGGTCAGCACGGGACCGGGCCGCGGGCGCATACCGACCGTGTTACCCCGCGTCCATATCGCCATCATCACGCAGGATCAGATTGTGCCGCGTCTCGAAAGCTGGGTAGCCCAGCAGCGTGCCCGTGGGCTGGCCGATGTATTGGGCAGCGCGAACCTGTGCTTCATCACCGGCCCCAGCCGCACCGCCGACATTGAAAAGAATCTGGTATTGGGGATGCACGGGCCAGAGCAGTTGCAGGTCGTGATCAAGCGAACGCTTTAATCAGACCGCGACATCGAGAATATCCAGCACCGTTGTCAGGTCATCCAGCAGATAATCCGGCTCCGCTGCCAGCAGATGTTCCCGCGTGCTGAAACCGGTGGCAACCGCGATTGCCTGTGCCCCCAGCGCGCGTGCACACTCAATATCCGCTTCCGTATCGCCGATGATCGTCACGTCTTGCGGGGTGATGGTTTGCCGGCAGTGGTTGATCGCCCGCTGCAAGGCCAGCGCCGGTAGGTCATTGCGATGGAGCGCCTCGCTGCCGTAGGCCCCAACCGGAAACCATGCCGGGTCGAAGCCACCCGCCTGCAATTTGATCGGGGCGGTGGTCGACACATTACCGGTGACGATGCCCAGCACCGTATCCTGCTGGCTGTGTAAATGCGTGACCGCTTCGAGCGCACCGGGCAGGGTCTGAACCTCGTACTCCAGAATCAGCGCCGCCATATGCGCGGCCAGCGCCTGTTCGTACAGGGCCATCTGGGCGCCAATCATTTCAGACGTAAAGCCCTCATGCGCCAGCACTTCCACCAGCGTAAACCAATCAGTCTTGCCGCCGAACTGGTGCGTTTCCAGCGTGCCGCAGCTGCCGAAAATTTCGAGCATGGCGCGTTGAGTCGCCATCCGCCCGATTCCGCGTCCCATCAGCAGCGTGCCGTCGATGTCAAACAAAATTAAGCGCATAGAGCCCCCCGTCGTTGTGCCGCCCCATCTTACAGTACAGCCAACAAATATGGGTAGTACCAGCACAGCCCAGAATCAAAAAGGCCCCGCGTTGTGCGAGGCCTGCATGCTGCGATGATTTATTGCTTGGGTGGCGCTTCCTGCGGCGGCACTTCCAGCTTGATCAACTGCTGGATCAGGTCACGCAGCGCATGTTCCGGCAGCGCACCCGGCTGGCTAAACACGATGGTCCGGCTTTTCACCATCATCATCGTCGGAATGCTCTGAATCTGGAAGGTGCTGGACAGGCCAGGGTTTTCGTCGACATTCACCTTGGCGATACGAATCTTCCCGGCAAATTCCTTCGCCAGCTTATCCAGGACCGGCGCAACCTGTCGACACGGCCCGCACCACTCGGCCCAGAAATCGACCAGCACCGGCAGCGGATAATCGATCACTTCTTTCTGGAAGGTATTGTCTGTGACCGCAACCGGCTTGCTGTCCACGACCTTCTGCTTCGGTTCTTCCTCCGGCTCGGCAGGGGCCGCCTGGGGATTGATTTCCTTGATACGCTCGTGCACCTGTTCCAGTGCAAGCGGCATGTCGCTGCCCCAGGGGCGGCTGCGGCGCACAACAGTCTCGCCACAATACCAGCCGATCAACAGCGGCTTGCTGCCAGCATCAAAGCGCTCGGCGGCTTTCGGGTTGGTGGATGGGTCAATGCGGGCAAAGATCAGGGATGGCTCGTCCGCCGCTGCTTTCTTGAAGGCGGTGATAAAATCGCCGCGCAACCCGTCGCCGCTGGAAACCAGAATCATGGCTGGCTGGTCGCCCATCAGTACGGTATCAAGAGTCTCGTCCGTCAAAATCAATGGCTCTTGCATAGGTCCTCTTCATTATCACGTTCACGTTTCGGGTTATTATAATGGATCTGCGTTAGATTCACGCTGATACTTTTCCACTCCATCATATAGACGTTAATAACGTCCGAATACTTACCTGCTTGCATTGACGCGTCGATGCAAAAACGTGCCTTATAATAAACATGAGGAACCATAAGATTTCAGCCTGCCGAATACTGTACGCAAAAACATGACAACGCTACGCCCCGAACAACTTGAAATAATCCGCAAGTGCGCCCGTGACGACGAAAGTTACGCCGAACTGCGGCATCTGTTCGAACAGCAGCATCAGTCGCAGGCCCCGGCAGTGGTCGACCTGCAAATGGAACTGGTCTGCCGTTACCTGCCAGACACCACCCTGACCTTCGTCAACGAAGCCTACTGCCGCTTTTTTAACCAACCCGCAGATCACTTGGTAGGGCACAGCCTGCTCGAGTTCCTGGATGATGATATTGCCCCCGCCGTGCAACGCAGCATTGAAGCCTACATTACCAAACCTGACCATATCGTGAATGAAAACGCGGTGCGCCGGTATGATGGCGAAGTGCGTCTCATTCAGTGGACGCGGCGGCCTGTACGCAACAGCCGTCAGGAACTGGTCGAAATTCAGGCGGTCGGGCGCGACATCACCGATCTGAAACAGGCCGAGGAAGCCCTCAATCGCAGCGAGGAACGCTACCGACGGGTCATCGAAGCGTCGCCAGATGGCATTCTGATCACCCGGGAGGCGACTATTCTGTACGTTAATCCGGCACTGGTGCGTCTGCTGCACGGACAGCACGCGGATGAGCTGATCGGAAAGTCCATATTTGAAATCCTGGTGCCAGCAGATCATGATTTTGCCCAGGAACGAATTACCAACCTGGGGCACGATCAGGAAAACGTTTTGCGGCGGCGCGAGCGTTATTTGCGGTTGGACGGTGAATGTATCGACGTGGAAGTTTCAATTGACCAGATCGAACTGGACGGTCAAAACGCTACGCTGACGTTCGTCCATGACATCACCCACCGGGTTCAGATGGAGAACGCCGTTCATCAGTTTCAGGATCAGCTGCGCGCCCTCCATCAGCTTGGCATTCGCCTGTCCAAAGCCCAGACTTTCGCTGATTTCTGCCGCCAGGCCGTGGAGGATGGTCGCACCACGCTGGGGTTGGATCGGATGGGCTTATGGTTGCTGAATGACGCCCGTACCCATACGGTCGGTTCATTCGGCACCGATGAGCATGGCAATACCATCGACGAACGCGATGTCATGTACCCAATTGACGACGAATTTGCCGGCAGCATGTTCGGGCCAAGCCACAATCTTTCGTACCGCGATCAAACGGATCTGGTCGATCATCGCGGGCGCGTCGTGGGCACCGGCTGGAGCGCGCTGACCGCGTTGTGGAACGGCGACGAAGTTATCGGCTTTCTCAGCGCAGATAATCTCATGAGCCAGGTTCCGGCGTCGGCCAGCAAACTTGAACTGCTGGTGCTGTATGGCGCCACCCTGGGACACCTGGCGACGCGTATCCGCGCCGAAGAAGCGCTGCGTATCAGTGAAGAGGCCGAACGCGACTTTCAACACCGCCTGCGTACCCTGCATGAAGTCAGCATGGAGCTGGCCAAAGCGGATTCATTCGATACCCTGTGCCGGCAGGCGGTGGAAATGGGGTGCCGGGACCTGAATTTTGATCGGATCGGCCTATGGTTTACAGACGATGCGGATCAGACTTTGCTCCACGGCTCGTTCGGCATCGACGAGCGCGGTGTCGTGCGCGACGAACGCGGCGTCCACTGGCATATTTCTGATCGTACCGACTCGCTGACCGAACCACTTTTGAAGGGCGAGGCAACCGCGGCCATTATGCATGATGCCATCCTGCACGATCATCAAAATCAGGTGGTCGGGCATGGTTGGCGAGCATGTGCGACCCTGATGGATGGTTCACGCCTGATCGGTTGTATCTTTTCCGACAATCTGATCAGCAGGAAACCCGCACCGCGCTACGTGCTGGAACTGCTGAAACTTTATGGGGCGACACTGGGACATCTGGCCGTGCGCCAATGGGCCAACGACGCCTTGCAACGCAGTGAAAAACGGTATCGGGCTATTTTCGAGGCAGCCGGTACTGGCATCTGCATTGTCAATACCAAAGGCTATCCGGTATCGTATAATCCGATGTTCCGGCAAATGCTGGGCTTTACGGATGCCGAACTGCGCCGGAGAACCTTCTCCGATATTACCCACCCGGATGACCGCGCCGATAATCTGAAACCGTTTAACCAGCTTCTGGCTGGCAAGATTGCACATTATCGACATGAGAAGCGTTATGTGCTGAAAGACGGCAGCGACCGCTGGGTCCGTATCAACGTATCGGCGTTCCCGGGTGAGGAGCCGAATGAAAATTATGTCGTGGCTGTGGTCGAAGACATTCATGACCAGAAGCTGATGGAGGCCAGCCTGCGCGAAAGTGAGGCTCGCAACCGCGTCCTGCTGGATACCATCCCCGACATGTTCTTCATCCTGAATACAGATGGGCGCTTCGTTGATTTTCACGCCCCCATCGAATCGCGTTTGCTGACCGGGCCAGAACAATTCCTGAACCGGCACTACAGCGAGGTACTGCCCCCTCATATCAGCCAGCAGACCGACCCGCATTTCAAGGCTGTCACCGAAAACCGCGAAATGCGTGCTATGGAGTATACGCTGCCGAGCAATGGCGAAATGCGCTCTTACGAAAGCCGCATGATCCCCTATGGCGATGGCGGCGTTCTGTGCCTTGTCCGAGATATCACCGAACGCATTAAGGCTGAAGAACAACTCCGCGAGAGTGAAGCCCGCTTCCGGCAGATTGCGGACCATGTCGACGAAGTCTTTTTTATCCGCGACCCCAACAGCCGGCAGATGCTTTACGTGAACCCGGCCTATGAAAAGATCTGGCAGCGGCCACGGTCAGAGCTCTATGCTGATCCACAGGCCTTCGCGAAGTCTGTCCATCAAGACGATCTGCAAATCGTGCAGAGCAGTTATCAGAATCCGGGAGAAGATGCGGAATATCGCATTGTCCGTTCCGACGGTGCGGTACGCTGGGTGTGGACACGGCATACCCTCATCCACGATGACACAGGGAAGGTCGTCCGGGTGATCGGGCTTGTTAAGGATATTACCGAGCGCAAGCAGGTGGAGCACAACAATCTGGAACTCTCGCTGCAACGCGAACATATGCGCATCATTGCCAATTTTATCCGCGATGCATCCCATCAGTTTCGGACGCCCCTCTCCGTCATCAACGCCAAAGTCTATCTGGCCCAGCGGGTGGCAACTGCCGAAGAACGACAGGTTCATCTCCAGGGCATTCAGGCGCAATCCGACAATATCCTGAAACTGGTGGAATCACTGATGTCGATGTCGAGGCTGGATGGGAATACCCCACTCACGTTGCACACCATCAGTCTGGAGCAGGTGCTTCGCGCCATCTGCAACACTTACAAAAGCATCGCTGCTGACAATGGGCTGGAACTCACGCTGGAAGTTGACCCGACCCTCGTACCGATCCAGGGCGATCTTGATGAGCTGCACGACGCGTTGTCGCATTTGCTGGATAACGCCGTGCGCTATACACCTGAGGGGGGGCGGGTGATCGTGCGAGCGGCTGCCCAGGATGCCGACCACGCCATCGTCGAATTTGAAGACACCGGTAGCGGCATCAACGATGAGGATTTGCCCTATATCTTTGACCGGTTTTACCGGGGCGGGATTGCCTTCTCCAAGCCGGGTTTTGGTCTGGGCCTGGCACTGGTTAAAAAGGTTGTCGAGCGACACAATGGCCAGATCCGGGTCAGGAGTGAAGAAAGCAAGGGAAGTGCGTTCACACTCCTGCTACCCGTGCACCTGGAGGCGCCTAGCTGACCGCTTTTTGTTCCGGCACAGCTGGAACGGTAAACCAGAAGGTGCTGCCTTTTTGGGGCGTGCTTTCCACACCCACCTGTCCGCCAAGTTTGGTAACGATGTTCAGCACAATCGACAATCCAAGCCCCAGCCCACTTGCCTCGCCATGATGAAAGCGCGAAAACATGTCGAATAGTGCCGCACGATTTTCTTCGCTGATGCCGACACCATTATCCGAAACTTCATAGCGAATCATATCGGCCTGCGGGATTCCCCGGATATACAATTGTGGCGTCTTGTTGTCGCGACCAACATATTTAATCGCATTACTGATCAGGTTCGCGAAGACTTCTTCCAGCCACAGGCTCTGGCCGTAAGCAACCGGTAGACCGGCATCGACATGAACCTTAAACTGCTTGTCGTCCAGTTCCAGCTGGTAACGCTGAACCGCGTCTGCAACGACCACATTCATGTCGACAGGCTGGTTCACCGGTTGGGAGTCGCGCAGTTGGGCCAGCATCAGCAAACCATCGACCATCTCCGTCATTTTGAACCCGGCCTGCACCATCCGCCGCAAGCTGTCGCGATCATCCTCGGTGTTGAACTCGGCTGTTTCGAGCAGCAGCTGCCCAAACCCGACAATGTGGCTCAATGGAGTCTTGAGGTCATGCGCAATCGTATGACTGAACGAGTCCAGTTCACGGTTGCGCGCTTCGAGCTGGGTAGCATTCTGCCCGATAATTTCCTCAGCGCGTTTGCGGCCTGTCACATCACGCAGCACGATGACGTAACCACACAACTTGCCCAGATGATCATCGAGCTTTGAAACACGCGGCTCGAAATAACGGGCAATACCGCCCTTTTCAATCATCAGTTCGCTAAAGGTTGTCTCGGTGCGCAGCAGATAATCCAGCTCATTCTGATGGGCAGGAAAAGCATCTGCCAGCGTGCGGCCTACCAGTTTGTCGTCGCTTGAACGACTGGCCAGTTCCACCGCAGCCGGGTTGGCATTGACAATTTTTCGCGCGGAATCCATCACCAGCACTGCGTCCGGAATACTCTGGATAACCTCGCGCTGGGCCATCGGGGTAATATCCAGCAGGTGCTGCCGCCCCAGGGTCCAGCCCAGCGGCAGGCAGATCAGCGCATAACCAAATGGCACCAGATCGAGGTTGGGGATAGGGGTAAGATCAATGGTCGTCAGGATGCTGCCGATGAAGGGCATGGTCACACCCAGCAGCAGCCATTTGATCTGACCACGATACTCGGTCGGCGAACGCCGGATCGCCGTGACCAGAATGATCGTTGCGACGACCGTCACCCCATAGTCGTAAATGAGCGAGACGTAAAACCCGATGCCATATGTCCGCTGAAACAGCACGTAATCCTCAATGATTTCCGTACCCACGGTCGCCCAATTCAGAAAATGATACTCATTGGTCCAGGCCATCAGTGTCCAGATGAGACAGACCAGCGACAGAATGAGGACATTGCGACGGGTAATCCAGTACTCTTGCCCGGTATAGGCCAACACAAAGAACAGCCACAGCGTGGGGATATAGCGAAAGATGTACTCAATTTTCACCCACGTCATAATGCTGGCAAAATCAGCGACGACCAGTTCGACCCCATACGCAAAGTTTTGTGCAGCGACAGAGATGACAAAAAACATAAACAGCTGCACCACCGGCCCAATGGTTTGCCGGTAGACAATGAATGCCATCACAAACAGGAATATGCTGCTGGCAAACATTGGAATTGAATAAGGATTGAATTGCAGATCCATTGTTTCTCCCGATTTCATATCCTAACTATTTTAGCGGGAGATCGGGATTCCAAGAATCGACAAAGTGTAAAAAGTAAATGAAAACCAAAAAGAGTGCAGTCTTACACCTGCACTCTTAAGCCTTTCTTAAAGTGACGCAACCCGCCCGGTCGCCAGCAGATAATCGCTGTAACCGCCGGGAAAGCTGCTGAGGGCGCCATCATCCAGTTCGACGACCCGATCCACCGTCCGGTCCAGAAAATAGCGATCGTGCGAAATTGTCAGGATAGCGCCGTCAAAATCTTCCAGCGCACTTTCGAGCGCCTCGGTCGACGGAATATCCAGATTATTGGTTGGCTCATCCAGCAGCAGCAGGTTGGGCCGTTCCTGCATCAGCACGGCCAGCTGCAACCGGCTGCGTTCCCCGCCGCTCAGCGCACGAATCGGCAGGCGAAGTTGCTCGTACTTAAACTGAAACTTGAGCAGGAAAGCGACGGCCTCGCCCTCCGGCATAGGGCGCACATCGCGCACCCGGTCCAGCGGCGTACGGTCCAGCCAATCACTCAGGGTTTCATGTTCCTGCGAATAATAACCGATGCGCGTGCTGGGTCCGGTTTTGATACGGCCTTCCAGCGGCTGCATCCGCCCCAGAATCAGCCGGAACAGCACCGACTTGCCAGCGCCGTTCGGGCCAATTAACCCGACGCGTTCACCATGCCGCAGCAGGAAGTTCAAATCCAGAAACAGCAGGTCGTCGCCAAAGCCCATGGCCAGCTCGATCAGTTCGAGCGCCTTGGTGCTGCCGCGCCAGCCATCGAACTGGGCTTCCATCGTGCGGCGTTCCACAACCTTGTCGATCACATCGCCCCGTTCTTCCATGCGATCCAGCATCTTGCGGCGGCTGCGCGCCTGCCGGGCGTGACGTTCGTTCAGGTCGGCGCGGGCTTTCATCTCCCACTCGTGAATGGCGGCCTCGATCTGCTGGATGCGCTTCTGCTGCGCGACATACATCTGCTGCTGTTTGAGGCGGCGCAGCTCGCGTTCGGTGGCATAGGCAGTGTAATTGCCGGCATAACTGGTGAGCTTGCCGTCTTCCAGTTCGGCAACGTGCGTCACGACTTCATCCAGCAGGTAGCGGTCGTGCGACACGATGACCACCGCGCCGGGGTAATTCTGAATGAACGATTCGAGGCGGCGCTTCGCATCCAGGTCAAGGTGATTATCCGGCTCATCGAGCAGCAGCACCGCCGGCACAGCCGCCGCCAACCGAACCAGCAGCACCAGCTTTTTCTGACCGCCGCTGAGCGATTCTGTCGGCAGGTCATAGTCGTTTTCATCAAACCCAAGGTGTGCCAGCAGTTCGCGCACCCGGCTGGCATGCCGCGGGCCATCCAGCGCGTCGTATTCAGCCAGCGCTTTCTCCTGCTGTTCCAGCACACGCGTCAATTTGCTGTCGTTGCTATAAACAGCCGGGTCCGCCAGTTGAGCCTGACACAGGTTGAGGCGCGCTTCGACTTCGGCCAGTTCCGGCGGCAGTTTCGATGCGGCCTGAAGCAGCGTCTGGCTGGGCGGCAGATCCACCAGCTGCGGCAGATAACCGGTGCTGGTACCGCGCAGCAGGACAATCGAGCCGCTGTCTGGCGTCACCTCGCCGATGATGGCCTTCAGCAAACTGGATTTGCCCGCACCGTTCGGCCCTACCAGGCCCACCCGGTCCTTGTCCCCCACCGCCCACGTCAGGTCCTCAAAGATGACGCGCCCGGCATGATTAATGGTCAGATGGTCGATATTGATAACGTGCATGATTCCTCCGTAGAAAAGTGTACCAGCTATAAGGTTGACGACCGGACGCACCATCGCCGCAAACCGGGCAGAATCAAAAACGGCGATGGACCATCACGCCCATCGCCGTAAACATTACAAATCACATTACAAAGCGGTCAACAGGCGCATCTCTCCCTGGGCCGCTCGATCATAGAGGCGAGCAGTGCAAATGAAGTGATGGTATGGCCGCTGATGTAAATCATAGCCCGCATTGTAGCAGGAAAATTTATCACGAGTCAACCGGTTGGGTGGCACCAAATGAGTCTGCGTTTTCTAGGCGGTCATATTTTATGCTGATGTTCAGATGAGAATCATTCTGGGGGAATGATGATGCGAACACAAATAGATTTCACTCTAAAACCACGTAAACTGGTATTGCTGTTACTGGTCGTTGCTCAACTGGCTGTCCTCACCCCCACACGGGCTGGCATCCTCCAGACCATTGGCGACTTTCTCAGCCTGGGGGCCAACACCGTACGCGAAATTCAGGAAGCGATATTGCTGGCCGGTGACGAAACCCGCGTCATTCTGGAACAACTCGAAGGCGAACTGACGTCGATGCTCGAAACGCTGGAGCAAACGTATCAGGATAATCTGAACGTCACCCTCGACAGCCTGGACGCCGCCACCCGCGCCAAACTGCTGGAAATCGAAACGATTATGGGCCGGGTCAATGAGCAGTTGCAGGAAGATATCCGGCTTATCAGCGACGAAGCCAAAGCCGTCATCCGCGACGCCGGGCTGGAAATCCGCCGCACCACAGCCGAACTGGAGGAAAGCCTTCAGAATGTCATCATCGTCGGCGGGGAAACGGTGCTGTTCGTGCTGGACCGGGCCGTATCGAACGCCATCATCATCTTCTCGCTGGTGCTGCTGGGCGTCGGTGTGCTCATCTTCGTGTTTCTGTTGTTTACCAGACGCCTGCCCGCCAACCAGACCGCGCGCGTGTTCAGCTTTGTGCTGATGGTCGGCTACATTGCATTGTTCGGCGCGCTGGTGCTGATCCCGCCCGTGCGCGTGTTCGTCATGACCACCACCGGTATTGGTTTGCAGCAGCGACTGGAGACGATCACCGCCCAGCCGCGCGTCCTCGCCATTCTGCCGGACACGGTGCTGCTGGGACAAACCAGCGAGATCGAGGTATGGGGCAGCAAACTGCGAGTGGATGGCGAACCACCGCAGGCAAAAATCGCGGATCAGGTCGTCACCCTCAATGCCGCCAGTGATGACATACTGGCGCTGAACGTCGCCAACCTGACCGGCAGCAGCGGCAGTACCAACCTGGTTCTGGAATATCCGGAGCGTGACCCACTGACCGAGGTCATCCGGCTGGTGCAGCCCACCCCCGTCCCGGACCCGGCGGACCTGACCATCACCAATCTGGTCATCACCCCTTCGTCGCCGGTACAGCGGGCGAACGCGCAGGCCAGCCTGACCATCCGCAATCAGGGCGGTGTCGAGGCGCGCAACTTCATCGTGCGCTGGCGTCCGCTGGCGACTCACCCCGGCCTGACACAAACCGTCGCACGGCTGGGAGCCGGGCAGTCCACCACACTGACGTTTAATCATGCTTATATCGACGTGGGGCGCTTTGACTCGGTCGCTACGGTCGATACGATCAACAACGTGGCCGAAAGCAATGAAGGCAACAACGACCGTTCGCGCAGCGTGACCGTACAGCAGGCACCACCGCGCCGCGCCCGTGTCCGCGTCGATTTCTCGCGCATCACCATCCATGATGACGCCGAGACCGGGGCGGGCGAACTGATCCTCAACTTCAACGTGAACGGGCAGACGGCACGCTTCCCCACTACCGGCACGCGCAGCATGAACGCGGGCAGCGAGATCAACATCGGGCGCGTATTCGACCTTACACTGGAAGAAGGGCAGGACCTGGTGGTGTTCGTCAACGGCATCGAGGAGGACGGCGGCCTGACCGGTGGCGATGATGACATGGGTTTTGTGCGCCGCACCTATACCAGCAGCCAGCAGTGGAGCCGGGGCAATCACAGCGAGCGCAGCAACTGCCCGGACGGCTGTTACACCATCCACTACAACATCGAAGTCACGTTCCTCAATTAAGGGCAATCAGCAAAGGGAGGGCGCGCCAGCCCCTCCCACACAATATCCAGACTGACGTGTCTGAACGCTAGAATTTCACCATGAACGCCGTGAAGTACATGATGGCGATTCCGACCGTTACACCGGCCAGGTTCACCCAGTTGACCAGCGACACACCGATTTCGTCTGCTGACCGGGCAATCAATTTGCCAACTTCCCACACAACCTGGAGAATGGCCCCGACACCCACCGCCAGAAAGATTGTCGCCAGTACAGGGTTAAATGCAAATCCGCCAACCCATGTACCCAAAATCGCCGGTCCGCCCGCCAGCAACAGCAGCAGCGCAAAATGCTTCAGGCCCGGATTACGCCGCACAATGGGAGCAGCGATGCCCACGCCTTCTGTGATATTGTGCAGCGTAAAACCCAGGACCAGGAAGGTCCCCAACGCCGCCTCGCCTTGCGCGAATGCTGCGCCAATCGCCAGACCTTCGCCGAGATTATGAAGACCGATACCTAACGCAATGCGGTAGGCAATCCCCAGCGGCGTTGTTTTGCTGCCACGGCCTAACGAGCCAACCACCAGCAGCGTGCCAAGCGCAATCAGAGCGATAAAAGCGACCATTGGGACACCCTGCCAGAATGCAGGCAGTTCACCCGCAAATTCCTGTGCATCCAACCATGTGCCCACCGCCAGAAAGACCAGCAGCCCCACCGTCAGCGCAAGGATAAAGTTCATCGCGGAACGACTGAGGCGGCGCATGAAGGGATACCATAACATCCCCAGAAAGACCGGAACGATTCCCACATACATACCAACCAGGCCGAACTGGGCGATCAACCCGCCGGATATTTGCGGCGTCTGCACCGCAACAGCAATCTCACCGGCAAAAGTTGTGCCAAGGGATGTAATCAACACCACTTCATGCGCTTCCTCAGCGACCCAGGGATACGGGATTGTAAACACCGCCCGTTCCAGCCGGTTGATGGTGTTGGATGGTTCAGCCGTAAACGACCAGTAAGCCTCATCCACCAATACCTGCGGGATTGTCACCGGCTGTGGCCCATCGTTTACCACTTCGACCCGAATCATACCGGGTTCTGGCAACGTGATGCGCTGGATGGTGAGTTGTTCAACCGGCGGCCCAGCGAGTTCAGTCAGGCCACCTCCAGTGATGACAAGATACGCCAACAAGATGCCCAGCAGCACCAGCGGCACCAGCGCCAGTATCCATGCCGCGCCAGATAGGCGAGAAGTTTCAGTCGGTGTTGCCGGAACATTCATGACACCACACCGCCTTGCCCAGCAGGAGCCGCGCCTTGTGTGCCTTTTCGATCCCACTCCGAATCCACCCCAATATCCGCCAGCGCGGCTTCGAAGTTTTCGGCTTCCACCGCGTTGAAAAAGCCCATCCACCCAAGTTCAGCAAATTCGCTGATGTGGGCGTGGAACATATACTTGCCGGGCCAGCGATAGCTGAATTCCAGAATGCCACGCTGCGCCTGGGCCTGCATGATCGTATCCACCGTATGCAGTGTGGGTTCCAGTGTGGTGCCATGATCGTAATAGTCAAAAAACTCGGCATGTAGATGGAAGGAGTTAATCGGGTCAAATTCGGTGATGTTGATCAGATAAATGCGAACTAACTCGCCCACCTGAATCGGAATGGGTCGCCGCGCATACTCGTGCCCCACGGTATTGACCGCGTAAATTTCGTTGCCACCATCAAAGTTGGTATCAAATCCGTTCATCATCATCATGAATTCACGGGCAGGCGGGCGTCCCTCTGGCGGATCAACGATAAATGCGCCATACAACCCCTTATGGATATGTCGCTTGAGTGGCAGGGCGTGACAATGGTACAGATGGCAACCGAATGGCTCAGCGTCAAACTCGTAGACGAAGCTCTCGCCGACACCAATCTCACCCGGCCCGGCCCCCGCAACACCATCCATTTCGGCGGTATGAATCCCATGAAAATGCAGGGTGTGGGGGTGCGAGCCAACGTTCGTAAACTGAATGCGGATTCGGTCCCCTTCTGTACAACGCAGGCTGGGTCCCGGAACACGGTTATTGAAGGTCCAGGCTGGAAAAAAGATCCCCGGTGCAATCTCAATTTCATGGTCGGCAGCAAAAACATTGTATTCACGCAGCGTCTGACCATTGGGCAGGGTGCTGACACTGCCATAATCCCAATCCACCAGCATGTTCATGGGATCAAACAAGTTGCGGTCATGGTCAACAGTCCCTACCAGCATACTATTCCCATGACTCGCCATATCATGCCCGGCACCATAGTCCGGCTGGGCGGGTGGATGCTCTTGCAAGCTGCCGTTGAGCACCCCTCCACCAACCAGCCCGGCCACACTGCCGAGGCCAAACCTTAAAAACCTTCTGCGAGATAAAAAATCCGGAAATTTCACAAGAGCCCCCTTTTCTAACGCTCGTTAAATTATTTTAGATAAAACTAAATATAATGTCAAACAGGGCATATTTCTAAAATTAGACGATGCGACAAATTTGCATTACGGCTAGCCATCGTTTGCCATGCGCCATATTGCCCCCAGGCATCGGCTCCTGTAAGATTGAGTTTCAAGAAAAGGAGCTTTGCCATATGAAGCGTGTTTGGATCAGCAGTATGCTGCTTTTTCTCCTGTTGTTAGCCATTAGCGCCGTCAGCGCGCAGACGGAGAATCTGCTGATTGACCCCGGTTTCGAGGGGGAAGTTTACAACGTGATCAGCATTGACCCGGCGGATGATACCCGCTTCCATGTGCCTTCCGGTTGGAGTGGTGGCATCGTGCCCAACGCCGGTGGACCGCCCTGGATCAACGCGCATCCGTCCGGTTTCCCCCATTCTGCCGGATTCAAAATTCAGGGTGGGCGTTCCTATCACATCGCACGGGGCGGCGCGACCTTCACGGCCTATGCTTACCAGCAGGTCTATGTCCAGCCGGACAGTCCGTTGAATGGCGGGGCATGGGCGTATATCGAAAACAACAATGGCGGGCGAGTCCGCGCGGGTATCGACCCAACCGGCGGGGCCGATCCATTCAGCCCGAATATTGTCTGGTCCGGCTGGACCACGGCCCGCAATGGCTGGGTGCAGGTGAGCGCCAGCACGACCGCGCAGGGTGGGGTCGCCACGCTGTTCCTGTACGCCACCCAGGACACCCCTGCCGACCCGAACGGCGTTTACTGGGATGACGCCTATCTGAATGGGATTCCCGGCGTGGCCCCGGCACAGCCCGGCATCGCAGCGCCAGCGGCCCGCCCGATTGTGAGCGCCAACGCCAACGTGCGCGTGCGGCGCGGTCCGGGTATCGACCAGGCACGTATGGGTGCCATGGACGCCGGTCAGTCCTTCCCGCTGGTGGAAGACCTGGGCAACTGGTATGCCATTGAGTATAACGGCGAGGTGGGCTATGTGTCGTCGTTGTACGCCACCATCAGCCAGGGCGCGGCCAGCGGCAGCACAGCAGCCCCGGCAGCAGGCGGCGGCGCACCTGTCACCACCGGCGCTTCGGCGCAGTACATCGTCGATTACACCCTGAAGATGCGCGCTGCCCCCGACCAAAACAGCACCGAAATCACGACCATCCCCCACACCGCTACAGTCGAGGCAGTGGGCCGCAGCAGCGATAACAACTGGCTGCTGGTGAACTTCGAGGGGCAGTCCGGCTGGGTGGCCGCATGGATTGGCCGTCTGCAAGCCCCCATCAACAGCCTGCCAGTGCAGTAACGACATACATCAACGCCAGAATCAAAAAGAGGGTCGATATACTACTCGACCCTCTTTTATGTTTAATGCTGGTTTAGTCGTTGGTGATCGGGTTGTTGGGCGAACCGATCAGCCCACCGGCCCCGGCAGCAAACGCGCCCACCACCATCGCCGCAAAGATGGCACCCATGATCGCTGCGATCGCATCCGTCACGTTCTGCGTCGCCTGACGAACCGCCTCTTCAGCGTCCGCCCGCACCTGAGTGATAGATTGTTCCCACTCATTCAGCGTCTGGCGCGCTTCTTCTTCGGTCAGGTTGGTGCGCTCGGTCAGCACACTAACCACAGCGTCACGGTCCGCTTCTTCAATCGCGCTCAGGCTCATCAGCCGGTTCATAGCGGCGTCGATTTCGCGCTGCGCAGTGGTCGGGTTCTGCACAATATCGTTGGTTGTGCTCTCAACAACGTTACCCGCCGCATCGGCCTGTTCTTCAACGGCACCCGGTTGCAGCGCCGCTTCATCGGTCTGCTGGGCCAGTGCAACCGCTTCCTGACGAATCTGCTGTAATGTCAGGTCCTGAAGACCAAGCGCATCCGCCGCTTGCGGAGCGACATCAGCAATGGTCTGGCCCGCCAGCGAAACACCCTGGCCGATCAGCCGGGTCGCACCACCAATCACGGATGTACCGGTTGATGTCAGCAGCACCAGCGTGATCAGACTCACGACACCCCAGGTCAGCAGGCCATGCAGCAAGCCATCGTTGGAGTCTGGCATATTCGCCAGATGTCCGGCGACAAAACCACCAGCAAACATCGACAGCAGCGTCGAGGCCGCCAGCCAGATCACGAGGCCGGTGCCCAAGGCGGGCTCAATCGGGTTGGCTTCCGTTGCGGGGTTGATTGTATTGATGCCCACGCTAAACCCAAGCATATTGAGCATAATCTGCGTCACCAGAGCGATCACAATACCGGCAATGATAGCCCCCCACGAAATGCGCCGCGCATATGGCAGTGCCACATTCTGAACTTCACTCACGACTTCGTGCCGCCCGGTAGCGGGCACAGTCCGTTCTACATAAACATTCTCAGCCATCTTTCCTCCCTAGATTAAATGATTTCGTTCGTTCAGGTAAAAATGCTACGTCCAACCAGCAGGAATACGACAAAGAGGATCAGGAACAGCAGGAACAAAAATTGAGCAATCGATGATGCAGCCCCTGCAACGCCACCAAAGCCAAGCAGACCGGCTACGATGGCGATGACAAAAAACAGCAGTGCTAACCTGAGCATAAATCTTTCCCCTCCGACTTGTATACAACACAGTTTCCCCGGTAATGTCAGCCAGGCCGCATCACAGGCAAACTTTCACCAAGTTGATATTGAGTCTGTAATCAAAGTAAGGATGCTGAATGAGCCAAACAGGGGGTTAAATATAGGTAGGGGAGTCATACTTTATATAGATCACCTGACCTATGCGTAGGGTTGCATGACAAGCAAATCACATGCTCTCGCGCGCCAGGGCGACCAGGGCGCCAATCGGCACCAACAAGCAGCAGCACACCTGTAACCAGACTCCGCCAAAGCTAAACAGGTTCCAGATGCCGCGCAGCAGTGAAAACACCGCGTTCACAAGGCCTCCGGCAAAACTGACGACCGCGCCGCCCTCCTCCAGCTGTGACACAGGAATCAGGTTGGGGTCATCGGTGGGCATGGGCGAGGCGGCCAGCCGGGCTGCGACAGTGGCGTCAATGTCGGGCAGCGCCGTCGGAGTGGCGATAACAGCCGTTTGGGTCAGGCGGGTGTTGACTTCCGCCACGACGGTTTGTTCGATCTGCGCGTCGATCAGCGGGCCGGGCGGGGTCGGGCGTGACAGCATGGCGAATACCGCCAGCACGATCATGCCACCAACGATCAGAAAAAATGCCGCTTTGTAGACCCCGGAAATATTGCGCATAGCTGTCCCCACCTACGTTTCTGCCTGTTCAGTATAACGCGAACCGGCTCAATGGGGACTGAAAAACTGGGAGACTGGCCGCTTTTGCAGGTACACACGGGCAGCTGGCAGTTTCTCCAGCAGCATGAAGCTGGGCGGAGCGTGATAGTTTTGATGATACGCCGGTGGGATTCGGGCACAGATCCGCCGGGTAATTTCCGCATCCAGCCGTTCACCGCGCAGTTGACAGTCGATTGCGGCAATGCCTGTTAGCGCACATAGCGCCGCGTCAAACTCATCATCGTTGAGCGTCAAACCATCATCGGCCAGCCAGCCAAGCCGGTTCGCGTTATCCGCCATGACCGCCGCCCGGTCAGTGCCATGCCACGCCCCCGCCTGCCACGCCATCTGAACCCCGGTGCCCGATTTATACCCTCTGCCACGCAAGCCCAGCAAGTCAAGCGAACACGCCGGGTACGTTTCGAACAAGCGGGAACCGATCCACGTGTCGGGCAGGTCACGCAGTAAATGCAGCAGCCGGGCGACGGGTGCGCCGATCAGATTGGCCAGCGGCGGCATGGCATTCAGCGCGTAATCGACCGGGCGTTGGGTCAGCTCCCAGGCGAAAGTGGTATCCACAGGCCGGGGCAGAGCTTCCAGATCAAGCGGCAGGTCGATCATTACCGGGCCTTGCCACGCACACTGGCGCAGCAGGTTTCGTTCCTGCTCGACAACGCTCGCCAGCACGGTGCGTCCCTTTCGTTTATGCGTGAAGATGTGCCCGGTCAGGACGGTGATGTCAATCCGGTCCGGCTCGACCTGCTCGGCGCAGGCCAGGCCCGTTTTACCGCTGGAGTACCCGGCAAAATCCAGCCCGAATGCGACACTCACGCGACCCCCAGCCAACCCACCAGCAGGCCGACAAGCCCGCCCGCCGCAATCAGCCAGGTCGCGTTGATCTGGAAACGCACCAGCGCAAACAGGCTGGCAACCGCCAGGGCAATCGCAATCGGACTGAACTGCGTGCCATCCAGCGTCAGCAGCGCCACGTGGGTCAGGTCTATGAGCGTAATCAGAATCGCCGCGATCACCCCGGCATTCACACCAGAGAGAAACGCGCTCATAAAGGGGCTGCGGCGCATACCGGGGATAAATGGCGCGCTCAGAATGACGAAGAAAAATGAGGGCAGAAAAATGCCGAGCGTCGCCACGACCGCCCCGGCGTACCCGGCGATGATGTAGCCGACCACCGCCGCCGTGGTCGATACCGGGCCGGGCGTGGTCTGGCCGATAGCGATGGCATCCAGAAGCTGCTGTCCGGTCAGCCAGCCAAAGGTATTGACGACATCCTGCTGAATATAAGCAATCAATACGTAGCCGCTGCCAAACAGCACCGCCCCGATGCGCAGGAAATAGGCAAAAATATCCAGCAATGAGGGATTGGCCATCGCCGTCACAGATGTTTGCCACAGGGGTTGCATGCCCATCAGGAGCCAGGCAGAAATCTGCGGGCGCTGAATGCGGTACAGGGCATAAACCAGCCCTGCCCCCAGCATCACCACGACTTCCGGCACATTTAGCAGGCCGATAATCACCGCACTCACGATGAACAGCACCCACAGCGCGCGCACTTTTAACGCCGACTGCATCAGGCGGTAACCGGCGTTGGCAATGATGGCAACAATCACCGGTTTGATGCCCCAGAACAGCGCGTTGATTTCCGGCAGTGCGCCGGTGCTGACATAGATCACGCCCAGCGCCAGCGTCAGCAAAAACGACGGCACGATAAAGCAGGTGCCCGTCACAACCGCGCCGGGGATGCCGCGCAAGGTGTAGCCGACATGAATCATGACTTCGGTCGAGTTCGGGCCGGGGATGAGGTTGGTGGCCGCGATCAGATCAAGATAGTGTTCGCGGGTCAGCCATTGACGGCGCTGCACGATTTCATCTTCGGCAATCGCAACATGGGCCACCGGGCCACCAAAGGCCGTCACGCTGAGGCGGAGGAACAGGCGGGCAAGCTCTTTATACGTGACCTGAGTCTGGGCGGCGGCGTTGTCCATCAGGCGGGCTTCGCCTTCCCATACTTGTGCGATGCTGGCCACTTCACCCCGATCATGAACGTGCAGCTTTTACCGGAATAACCGGGGCAGAAAGCGCCCGGCCTGCTTGCGATAGTCGGCGTACTGCGGGTAGGCCTGGGCCAGCAGATTTTCTTCGAACGTCGATTTATACGTGAAGAAGGCACCGATAATCACCGCCAGAATCACGGCAACAAGATGCCCGTGCGCCAGCGCCGCCCCCAACGCGGCCAGGATTACCCCGGCGTAGATCGGATGCCGGATGTAGGCGTAAATGCCGGTGCGGACCAGTTGATTGCTGGCGTTCGGTTCCGGTGAGACATTCACCAGCCGCTGGTTGATGAGTTGATGCGTCAGAATCGATACCATCACCAGCACAATGCCGAGGGCCAGCAGGGCAATGCCCAGCAGCCGCGCCCATAACACCTGCCCGGTCGGCAGCAGATACAGCGCCAGCGCCAGGATGGCAAACAGGATAAATTGGATGAGGACCAGCAAACGCGCCTGTGCTTTCATAGGCTCACTTTCACAGGATAGATCATGCCGTTATTTAACCACAGAGTCGGCCATCCACACAAAGTCTGCGGCCAGCCACGCACAGGCACCATGTGCGTGCAGGTCGCGCAGCAAAGCGTCGTGGCTTTTCATAAATGCGCTACAATAGAAACCACACAGAGAGGACATGAGCGTTCATGAGATTTGCGCGGGTGATCGGAAATCTGGTAGCGTCGCAAAAAGTGGATGGGCTGGAGGGCGTCAAGTTTCTGGTGGTTCAGCCGCTTGATTTGCACCGGGAGCCAGAGGGCGACGCCTATATCGCCGTTGACGCCACCAATCAGGCGGGCATGGATGAACTGGTGTTCGTGATTGCGTCTAAGGAAGCGTCATTTGCCCTGCCGGTCGAGTTCGTACCAGTGGACGCGGCAGTGGTTGGCATCGTCGATGATGTGGACGACCGCCCGCTGTACGACGCGAACAGTGTAAACTGGAAAGTGTTTCTCAAACAACCGGAGTAAGCATGTATATCGGGCGAGTCAAAGGCACTGTCACCAGCACGATCAAGCATAAACTGTACAACGGGCACAAGCTGATGCTGGTCGCCCGTCTGAACCTCGATGGCAGCGAAGCCAGCAGCTACGATATTTGCCTGGACGATGTGCAGGCGGGCATCGGTGATGTGGTTGTCGTGCTGGATGAAGGCGGCAGCGCCCGTCAGATTATCGGCAAGCGAGGTACCGGCCCGGCCCGCGCGGTGATTGTCGGCATTGTCGATGATATAGAGCTGTACGGAGCTTAACTGAAGCCGTCCCCACTTTCGCGTACAATGCGTATGTTCGAATACTTCAATCCGGGCATTGGGCGCAACCATGCAAAATATCCCCTGGCGTGACCTGTTCATCATCATACTTATCGCGGCGCTGGGCCGTGCTTTGCTGCTGGCCAGCGGGGCGGTTTCGTTTCATAGTGACGAAGCCGTGGTCGCGCTGATGGCGCGTCACATCAATATGGGCGCGCGCCCCGTGTTCTTTTACGGTCAGGCCTACATGGGCAGCCTCGATGCGTGGCTGGTTGCTGTCGGGTTCCGGCTGTTTGGGGAATCTGTACTCAGCGTCCGCCTTGTGCAGAGTGTGTTGTATATGCTGGTGGTGGCAACGGGCTATCTGGCCGCATGGCAGCTTTCCGGCAAACGGGTTGTGGCCGCAGCGGCGGGGCTGCTGCTGGCGATACCAGCCGTCAACACCGTGCTGTATACCACAGCGACGCTCGGCGGCTATAACGAAACCCTGCTCTTTGGCAACCTGATGCTGATACTTGGTTACGCCGTTGCGCAGGGCGAGTCCCGCTTGAACTGGCGCTGGGTCGCGTTGGGTGTGGTTGCCGGGTTGGGCTGGTGGACCAACGGGCTGATCGTCATGTATGCCTTGCCCACCGGTTTGATGATCCTGATCGTCTGGTATCGCCGGCGCAAACGGCTCAGCCTGCTGCTGCCGGGGCTGCTGCTGGCACTGGCATTCTTTTTTGTAGGCAGCGCCCCCTGGTGGGTCTTTGACTTCACCCACGACCATGCGGCCCTGTCCACCTACCTGACCAATCGCCAGAGTGGGGAATTTGAAGGCATCGGTATCCCCTATGTGCCGCCAACTCAACGGGCGCTCGGCCTCGTTCTCATTGGCCTACCTACGTTGATCGGCCTGCGGTTTCCCTGGTCGCCGGATTATTTTCTGCTGCCGCTGGGCGTGGTCGCCTTGCTGATCCATATCATTGCCATCTATCGCTTTTTGCGGATGCCCAACCCGCTGAAACCGCATGGCCGCCTGCTGGTAAACCTGATGCTGGGATTATTCGTCGTCATCTTCGTGGCGTCCACCTTTGGTGCCGACCCGACCGGGCGCTACTTCCTGCCGCTGGTGCTGCCGCTGGCGATCATCCTCGGTATAGCGGCAGATGATCTGTGGCAGCGGGTGGACAAGCGATGGGCCAAACCGGTTGCCATCGGTCTGATCGGGCTGATCGCAGGTTATCAGTTGCTAGGGCAGGTGGCCGCGACCCAGTCGACAATCGGCCTGACCACCCAGTTCGACCTGATCTCGCATGTGCCGAACACTCATGACGATGCGGTCATCGAATTCCTGCAAGAACACGATTTGAATCATGGCTATACGAATTACTGGGTTGCCTACCGGCTGGCGTTCCTCAGCGGCGAAACCCTGCAATACAAGGCTGGCCTGCCATACAAAGCCGACCTCAGCTATAACGATGCCGACCAGCGGTATCAGCCCTACACAACCGCAACCGACTCAGCAGAGCGAATCGCCTACATCACCACCATGCTGCCCGAACTCGACGCATGGCTGGAAGAAAACTGGCAGGCAGCGGACATAACCTACGAAACGACTCAGATCGGTGCGTACCGCATTTATTATGATTTTTCGGCGCGCCCGCCAGATTTTGCCCCCCGCATTTCATAAGTCATTGTGCAATATGCCCACTGGTAGCACGCAAACAAACCAAAAAACAACGTATAATAGAAACGACGCTCGTGAGTGCGGAGCAGATACGATGTATGCACAAAAGACCGTTATTCATGCCCCTATGGGAAAGATCATGGAGCTACGCGAAATGATCGCCCAGAAATATCTGCCAGTGGTTCGGTCACGTCCGGGCTTCATGGCTGCCTATCTGTTGGAACAGGTCGATGATTCGGATAAGTGTGAGTTGATCCTGTTCTGGGATAATCAGGCAGCACTGGAAAATTTTCAGAAAACGGGGATGCTAAAAGCCTCCCTCCAAAGTCTTGCCCTGGATATGCCAGGGGTTCGTCTGGAACGGCAGGGGTACATGATTCGGGTGGCGACTGGGCGCCTGCCAACCCAACAGGAGAACACGGTCAACGCCTGACGGCTTATCCTTGTTGACAGGACGTCGGGAGGAGTATCATTGCGTCTTTGCGCGGAGCAGTGGATGTTTTGATACATGATCGTCACAGAAGAAGCACTCGTACTGGCTGTTGTCATCTTTCTGCTACGAGTGTTTAACAGCGCAGTCGGAACTGTGCGTCTGGTGGTGATGGGCCGTGGACGCTATTTTCTGACAGCGGTTTTGGGGTTTATCGAAGCCCTGATTTTTGCCTGGGTCACGGCCAATGTCATCACCGACCTGTCCAATATCCTCAATCTGGCGGCCTACTGCGGCGGTTTTTCAGTCGGCATTTACGTTGGCATGGCGATCGAAGCCCGTTTTGTCACCAGTTTTGTCAAGGTCAACGTGATTACCAGTAACGGCGGCAACGGCCACGAAATCGCCCTGAAGCTGCGCGAGATCGGGCACGGCGTTACTGAGATGCGCGGCGAAGGCGGCTCCGGCGAGGTCACGATGGTGAGCAGCGTGGTCTATCGCGTCAACGTCCCCGAAGTGCTGAAAACAATCTACGCCGCCAACCCGAAGGCCTTTGTGACTCTGGAGGAAACCCGCTCGGTGCAGCATGGCTGGCTGCGTACCCTGCGCCACAGCCGCTGACATACTCGTCTAATTCCCTTGCAACACTACATCCTGATCGTCCTAACGAGAATTGCCCACAGGTTTACATCGTCACACCACGTCACGCCACAAGGAGGCAAGCGACCGATGAGCATCGAATATGGCGATTCCAGCATCCACCTGTGGCCGGTTGGCGCAGGCATCCTCATCGTCATGCTGCTCATCATGTGGCGGCGCAAACACAGTCTGGCGTATGTCCTGTGCGGCGGGATTTTCGGTGTCTATGTCCTGTTCACACTGGATAAAACCCTGTTCCCCATCCGCATTATGGATGAAATGCTGCACAGCGGGGAGCCAATGCGGCTGTGGTCGCTCAATCTGATCCCGTTCAATTTTGATATGACGTTTATCCCGCATATGGTGGTGCGCCAGATCGTTTTGAATATCCTGCTGACAGTGCCGTTTGGATTCGGGATCAACTTTGTGGCGCATGTCCGTGCCAAACACATCCTCTGGCTGGCACTGGCGGTGGGCCTGAGCATCGAAACCTTGCAGCTGATGATCGGTTTCCTGCTGCGCTACCTTTATCGGGTGGTGGATGTGAATGATGTTCTGCTGAACGCGACCGGCGTTTTGATCGGTTATGGCACGTTTCAGGTCTGCGCCCGGCTGTACACAAGAATCACGCGCAAACCGGACCGCAATCAGAACGGGCTGGTGGCATTCTTGTATGACGTTGCCAACCGCGCCTGATCGCAAATTCGCCCCACATCGGCGGCATGTGGTACAACTAATCACATTGCGCAGCGCATGTCGACAGGAGTAACTGATGTCTGAGCCTATTCGTATTGCCATGATCGGTGCCGGTGTATTCGCCCGTGACGCCCATATCCCGGCACTGGTTGCTTTACAGGACCGCTATCAGGTGGTGGCACTCGCCAGCCGCACCCTTGAATCGGCGCAGGCACGCCTCGACCTGTTCCCGTACCCGGTGGAAGCGACCAACGATATACCCGGCCTGCTGGCCCGCGACGATATTGAAGCGATCAATGTGCTGCTGCCGATCCACGTACAGGCGCCGATTCTGGCCCAGGCGCTGCGCAGTGGCAAACATGTCATCAGCGAGAAGCCAATCGCCCCCACCGTGGCTGATGGCAAAGCGTTGATCGAGCAGCACACCAGCGGCAGCCTGTGGATGGTGGGGGAAAATTTCCGGTATCAGGCGGCATTTATGCGGGCGGCGGAGATGCTGGCGGACGGTGTGATCGGCAGGCCGGTACTGGCAAACTGGACGATGTATTCGCCGCTGAACCCCGGTGACACCTATTACGACACACCCTGGCGACGCTCCGGTGATTTCCCCGGCGGGTACCTGATGGATGGCGGCGTACACTGGGTCGCGGCCTTCCGCCTGATTCTCGGCGAAATCAGCCGGGTCAACGCCTTTGCCACCCTCTCCCGCGACGATGTACCGCCGGTCAACACGCTGGTCGCCAACTTCACGTTTGACAGCGGCTGCATTGGCAATTACAGCGCGATTTTCGGGGCCGCGCCGGGCGCGAATTATTCCACCGGCCTGACGATCAGCGGCAGCGAAGGGCTGATGCAGGTGGGCTTCGATCAGGTGACGGTGACACGCGGTGACGAAACCCGGACGATCAAGGTCAGCGGGGTACGCAACGTCCAGGCGGAACTGGCGGCTTTTGCGGATTCGATCCGCAATGGCGCGGTACATCGCGGCACCCCGCAGCAAGGGTTGCAGGATGTCGCCGTGGTCGAGGCGCTGCTGCAATCCGCCGACAGCGGCCAGTCCGTGGACGTCGAGCGCTTTGCATGACAGACCCCACGCCCTACGCGCACGTCAATAAGCTGCTGGACGAGCTGCTGGCCGGGATACAGCGCGTTCTTGGCGACAAACTGGCTGGGTTGTACCTGTACGGGTCGCTGGTCACTGGCAGCTATGATGACGGTATCAGCGATGTTGACCTGCTGGCGGCGCTGGCATCTGACCTGAATGATGCCGAATTCGACGCCCTGCACCAGATGCAGACCGAGATCGTCAGCCAGAACCCTGCCTGGGATGACCGCATCGAAATCGCCTATCTGTCGCTGCACGGCCTGCAAACCTACAAGACCGAGCGCAGCGCCCTGGGCATCATCAGCCCCGGCGAACCGTTTCACATGATCGACGCCGGGATCGACTGGCTGATGAACTGGTATGTCGTGCGCACGCAAGGCAAGACGCTGTTCGGCCCGCCACCGGAAACGATCATCGCGCCGGTTTCCAGGCAGGAATACATCGACGCCGTGATGGCGTACATCAAGACGACGCCGAGCTGGTTCGACCATGCCCACCACCGCTCATTTCAGTCGTATGCGATTCTGACGATGTGCCGGGGGTTATATGCCAGCAAGTATGGCGAACAGGTCTCGAAAGCGCAGGCCGCAGCGTGGGCGCAGCAGGAACTGCCGGAATGGTCCACGCTCATTGAAAATGCGCTGCACTGGCGCAAAGCCCTCAAAGATACCGATGTGGACCATGAGGCGACCCTGCCCGAAACCCGGCGTTTTATCCATGATGTGCTTGAACGCCTGGCGCAGTCAGCGACCCGCACCGGTTAACAGCAGATCGAGCAGGCCATCCGGATACAGCGGCGCTTCACCCCGCCGGAAATAATCCAGCGGCAGCCAGCGGGCGGTATACAGCGAGTCGTTGTCGTCGGTGCCCTCAAGTGTTTCGCGGCTGTAGACGGCTTCATTGACGAAGATGCCATCGTAAATCAGGCAGATTTCGTGCCCGGTTTCGCCGTTGTAGGTGAAGATATTTTCCAGCGTGCCGATGTAACGCAGGTCGGTGACGGCTTCGTCCATTTCTTCCATCAGTTCGCGGACGACCGTTTGCTGGCCCGTCTCGCCAAATTCGATGCCGCCGCCGGGTGGTCGATAGAACGTCTGCTGCTTGACCGGGTCATGGCCTTCCGAAACCAGAATCGCATCACCGTGCCGGATCACGCACAGGGCCAGCGGACGAATCCGGCTGCGCTTTTTCTTCTTCGATTTAGCCATCACACGCCTCAACGACCAGCCGCAGCAGACCTGTGTCATTTTCCGCCTGATCATCCCACAGGCCGGGACTCTGGGCCACCACCAGATCAAGCCCCGGACACACCCAGATATGCTGGCTGCCAGCGCCCGACGCGGCGTATGAGTCACGCGGCAGGTTGGGCCACAATTTCCCTTCCTGATTGGTCCAGAAAGCATAGCCATACTGCCATTGTTCCGGTGGGCAGTGGGCGCGAATGTCCGGCGCTACCTGCGTGGCCTCGCGCAGCCAGTCCTCCGGGATCACCTGCTGGTCGAGCCACCGGCCCCAGTTGCGCCACAACCAGCCCAGCCGGGCCATATCCAGCGCCGTCGCCTGTACCCCATCGTAATAGCCAAAAACATGAAGCTTCGCCTGCGGCCACAGGTTGAAGTTCGCCCGGTAATAGCCCCATGTCGCGCCGATGGGCACCCGCAGATATTGCTCAATCAGCGGTGCCAGGCCCGGTGACTGTTCCGGGTCGCCCGCGTCATAGTATCCTTCGATTTTCGCCAGCGCATGCGTGAGCACGTTCATGCCATAGGTCTGGTAGTTGAAGACCTGCCCCGGTGCTTCACCCGGTTTCATATAGCCGGATGTGTTCGAGATCAGGTGTCGAAAGGTGATGCCCTGATTGGCGGGGAAGGCATAACGCTCTGGCTTGGGTCCGGTGCCATCGGGGACATCAAGCGCTTCAGGGTAATAATCGGCCAGGCGGGCATCAGCCGAGGGCAGTTTGCCTGCATCAATCATGATGCCGAGCACCGAGGAAAAAATAGACTTGGTGGCGGACTTGAGCTGAAGCTGGGCTTCGCGCGCTACACCCTGATTCCATTCGCCAACCAGCCGCCCGCCCCGCACAATCACGACCCGATACGATCTGTCCGTCCCGTTGTCCGACAGCCACTGGTCGATTCGCTGGAATCGTGCTGGGTCGAAACCGGCTTCGGCGGGTGAAATGGTGTCCCATAGGGTATGTGGAAATACCAGCATGCGGTGCCCTCCTGCGTTCGATGTGCGGAAGCTTGAGGCGATTGTACTCTTTGGCGCCAGGATGCGCTAAACTGGACCAGGACACGAACGTCAATTCGACCCCTAGGATAAATTTGCCCCATCATGCAAATGAAGGAGAGGTTTGCTCATGCGCCCGATAGATGTTGCAACAGATGCTGTATTTCAGTGGATTGATGCCCATCTGCCGGAAACCCCGTCACGTATTCTCGAAATTGGTTGTGGTACCGGCGAACTCGCCGCCCGGCTGATGCAGGCGGGTCACAACGTCATTGCCATCGATTCATCAGAAGACTGTATCCGGCAGGCGCGTGATTATGGTGTGGATGCCCGCGTAGCGACCTGGCCGGAATTTGAAGCCGACCCCTTCGACATCATTTTGTTCACGCGGTCGCTGCACCACATCACGCCGCTGGAACCCGCGCTGGATCGGGTGCATGATATGCTCAAACCCGACGGCAAGGTTATCGTCGAGGAGTTCGATTTCCGGGCAGCACGCCATACCGAGATCGCCTGGTTATATGGTGCGCTCAATTTGCTGCGCGCCAGCGGTCAGCTGAAGCCGGATGCCGACGGCATGGCAGCCAACCTGCTCGCCAATAAGGGTGATTTTGCAACGTGGAAGCGGCCCGAAGACATCCACACCATTGCCACCATCCTGCACGCGCTGGTCGAACGTTTTGCCCTGACCATCAACGAATCGCAGGTCTTTCTGTTTCGTTATGCCATACCGCTGCTGCCGGATGATGAAGTCGGCCATGAGCTGGCAACCGCGTTGCTGGACATGGAAACCCGGTTGGCAGAGACGGGTGGCATTGCGCAAATTGGGCGCTGGTTTGTCGGACAGCGGGAAAACTGAAGGGGAGCCGAAGCTCCCCCTCATACATCGCTGCCAAACGATGGTGAAGCCGGTTAGTTAGTCGCCTGCTGCGGTCGTGGTGGGGAGGGGCAGCGTATCCGGGTAGGCGGATGCGCCATGTTCGTAAACATCAATGCCCATCGCGGCGCCATGATCGGATATGCGCAGGACTCCCAGCGTTTTCAGAATGAAGAACAGGGCAAATGAGGTAATGCCCATCCAGACGATCACACCAACGATGCCAATCACCTGCGTGATGAGCTGGTCAAAGCCGCCACCAAACAGCAGGCCGTTGGCACCAAGCTCTGGCTGACCGAGAATGCCGATCGCCAGCGTGCCAAAGATACCGCAGGTCCCATGCACCGCGAAGGCACCCGCCGGGTCGTCAATTTTGAGGCTTTCGAACACATCCGCCGTCAGGATGACGAGGATACCGGCGATACCCCCGATGACGAGCGAGGCCCAGGGCACGACAAACGCACAGCCTGCCGTAATGCCCACCAGACCAGCCAGGCACCCGTTCAACGCTGCGGGGAGGTCCCATTTACCTGTACGGGCAAAAACAAACAGGATGGCGACAAAGGCACCCGCACAGGCCGCCAGGGTGGTATTGGCCGCCACCAGCCCGACAAACCCGTTGTTGTTGATCGCCAGCGCCGAGCCGGGGTTAAACCCGTACCAGCCCAGCCACAGGATCATCGTGCCCAGCGCAGCATAGGGCAGGTTGTGCGGTTTGGGTGGGCTGCCCCACACACGGCCCACACGTGGCCCCAGCATGATTGCTCCCGCCAGCGCCACCATAGCCCCGCACAGATGAACCGCCGTGCTGCCAGCAAAATCCAGAAAACCCTGCTGCGCCAGCCAGCCACCACCCCAAATCCAGTGAATAACAATCGGGTAGGTGATCGCGGCGACAAAGAACGAGTACACGATTTTACCGACGAAGTTGGTCCGCTCGGCCATAGCACCGGTTGCAATCGTCCCGGCAGTCGCGGCAAAAGCGAACTGGAAGAAGAACAGGATAAAAATGGACAGGCCATCGCCGCCATATACCGGGGCGCCATCGACAAATGTGAGGGCTTCGCTGAGGAAAAAGTTGCTGGTCCCGAACAAACCGCTGCCGTTATCCGCGCCAAATGCCAGCGCAAAACCGATGACAAAAAACGCGATGCCGCCGAAAGCCGCATCCATAAAGTTCTCAATCATTGAGTTGACGACACCGGTCTGGCGGATCATGCCGGCTTCGAGGAAGGCAAAACCAGCCTGCATGAAAAACACAAAACACGAAGCGATAAAGACGAAGGTTGCATCCGCCGAAACCTGGGCGGTTGTGACTTCCGCAGTCAGGTCGACCGCTTCAGCCGTTTCTTCCTGGGCGAGGGTGGCAGAAGCCAGCGCCGCCAAAACCAGAGCCACAACGGTTATCGACAGCAGCCGATAAACCAAACGGGAAAACATCTTGCGTTTCATCCTTCAATACCTTCTGCCCATCTGAGCAAAAAACCACATCAAAACGAAACGAATCCCGTGTTATCAGCACGGCGTACATATGGTTTGGTACGCGGCTCCTGTGCCGTGTCCGTGCGGCGATCACCTCCCCACCGAAAACCCCTCTCCGAAAAGAGGGGTTGGTTTATCGACCGAAGTATTGGTTTTTAACTGATGCAGGTGCTGTCTAGTCACCCACAGCCGGTGATGTCCCTTTGCTCAGGGTGTCTGTCCCGGCGATCGGGCCGTCAGTCATGGGCAGCAGGTCAGGCATCACCACCGCGCCATGCTCGTAGACGTCGATGCCGATCTCGTCTGCCTTGGCAGGCATCCGCAGCACGCCGACTGCTTTCAGTACGCTGAACATAATCGCGCTGGTGACCGTCGCCCAAACCGCGACCGCGATCACGCCTGTCGCCTGGGTAATCAACTGCGCCACACCACCGCCAGCCAGCAGACCCGCCGAACCGCCGGTCAGTTCCGGGATGGCGAACAGACCAATGGCCAGCGTGCCCCACATACCGCAGGCGCCGTGTACAGCGAACGCGCCAACCGCATCATCAATCTTGGCGGCTTCGACGATATTCACCACCAGGACCACGACGATACCCGCGATCAGGCCAATAATGAGGGATGAAATCGGTGATACAAATGCACACCCGGCGGTGATGCCGACCAAACCGGCCAGCGACCCGTTGAGGATCAGACCCAAGTCCCATTTGCCCCCCTTGGTGAAGTAGGCAAAGAACATGGCCGCCACCGCACCCATACAAGCAGCAAGCGTGGTATTCACGGCGACCAGGCCCAGGGCGTTGACGTCACTGGCACCCAGTGTCGAGCCAACATTGAAGCCGTACCAGCCGAACCACAGGACGAACGTGCCGAGTGTAGCCAGCATCAGGTTGGACGGCGCAGGCGGTTTGCCAAACACGCGCCCCACACGCGGGCCGACGATAAACGCACCCACCAGGGCGATAAAACCACCCGTCTGATGTACAACCGTGCTGCCGGCGAAATCCAGGAAACCCATCGCTGCCAGCCAGCCGCCGCCCCACGTCCAGAAGACGACCAGCGGGTAGATGATCAGGGCGATGATCGCGCTGTACAGAATTTTGCCACGGAAATCAGTACGCTCGGCCATAGCACCGGTCGCGATGGTGGCCGCCGCACCCGCAAAAGCAAACTGGAAGAAGAAACCAACGAAGGTAATCCCGTCGCCTTCCCCAACACCTGTGATACCACCCAGCGCCAGGACCGGCGTCCCAAAGAAACCGCCGCCATCTGTGCTGGCAAACGCGATGCCATAACCGACTAAAAAGAAGACAATGCCGGTGATTGCCGCGTCCATAAAGTTTTCAGCCATCGAATTCACGACACCTGTCGCGCGGATAAATCCGCCTTCCAGCATCGCAAACCCGGCCTGCATGAAGAACACCAAGAAACCGGCCAGCAGTATCCAGGTCTGATCGAGGTTGGTCTGCACGGTTTCGGCAGTCAGGGCATCTTCGACAACTTCCTCGACTGCGGCTTCTTCAGCCGGAGCCTCGTCCTGTGCAAAGCTGGCGGTACTCATGGCAGCCAGGAACAGGACGCCAATGCCGATGGCTAACAAACGCAGCCAGAACCGTTTGTGTCGATACTTCATTAGCTTTCTCCCACTAAAGTGCTGTGAAATGGACTTCCGAAGTTTACTATCGCTGTCCGGCTCGTTTTCACGTCAACAAGTTATGAAGTTTGAAACGATGTTTTGTCAGAATAAAACAAGCTAACGGCATTTAGGCTGTCGTTTATAGTGAAATCTGACGATCAGAGGAGATTTGTGCAGGTAAACAACAATAAATACCCACACCTATTTGGATGCTATGCACAAGAAAAACAGGGGATACTGTGAAAATATGCTGATTATGGTGATATGTCACAATGGAGTGTAGGAGATATTGTGACCGAAATGATTGTTGCGGCGTGATCGAATCGTCACCACTATAGCACTGACCCGTGAATCAAGTCAATTAACATTGCATGAGACGAAGCGGCAGAACGGTGGATCAACCAAAACGGCGCGCCAGCACCAGCACAAAACTGCCCTCGGTGTTAGGGTCCGCCGTGTCGCCGTTGTAGCGTGTCGCGCGCACATAATAGGTGCCCGTCACCGGGATACGGTATTCGCTGATACGCGCATTCTGGCCGCCGCCGCCGTCATCGTCGCTGACCACAGGCCGCTGGTCCCCGTTGAGGATGCTGACCACCGGGTCCAGGTTGCCATCACCACGATTGAGCGACACCGTCACCGTATCGCCTTCGACGCCCCAGAACGCATAGATCTGTTCCGGCGTTTCGTTGTCGATGCGCCCGGTCACGGTCACGCCATAACCAATGCGCTGCACACCGTCGGGGATTTCGTCGAACGCATTGCCGAGTCCCTGGAATTCCAGCCGGAAGCCACCCGCCGTCTGCCCACTTTCGCGCTCGAAACGGGTCGCCAGCACATAATAGGTCCCATCTGCCGGGATTCGATACTGGTCGATGAGGGCGTTCTGGCCGCCGCCGCTGTCATCATCGCTGACCAGTTCCGCCAGCCCGGCGTCCGCGATGATCAGAAAAGCGTCAACCGAGCCGGTCAGCCGCGTCATCCGTACTGTGATGAGATCATCCGCACGCGCCTCGAACCGGTAATACTTGGTAAACTGCTGGTTGGTGAGCTCGCCTTCGAGCGTATCACCGGTGCGCAGCGGCATAGCCGTTTGTACGGTATTGCCCAAACCGCTGTTATCCGCTTCTTCCAGCGCCAGCACAAAGTTACCGGAACTGGTGCCAGCGGCCTGCCCGTAGCGCGACGCCACGATAATATACGTCCCGTCTTCCTCAATGATCAGGCCTTCAACATTGCTGTCGAAAGGGGTTGGCGAACCGAGTGTGTCGTCATTGTCTGCCAGCACGAACGCCTCGCTGTCGACAACCTGCAAATAGGGGTCGAGATCGCCGGATACGCGCCGCATCCGTACATTCACAATATCGCCCTGGCTGGCGCGGAAGCTGTAGTACAACTGCGGGGACATATCGCTGATGCTGTTAATGATCTGGTCGCCATAACGCAGCATACTGCCGGACAGTGAACTGACACCCACCCGATCCAGCCGGAGTTCATAATTGCCGACCGTCGTACCCAGTTCGTAACCAAAACGCGCCACCGAGACGACATACCGATCACTATCCGGCAAACGCAGCGCAGACAAACTGGGCACCCGGTCACCTTCATGATCGTCCATGCTGGCGACCAACACCCCGTCGCCATCGAACACCGTCAACACCGGATCGAGGTCGCCGCCGGTGACATCCAGGTTAATGGACACCACTTCGCCGCGCTGGCCGTCGAACACATAGGTTTGCTGAGGGGTGCCGTTGTCGACACGGCCCGAAATGGTGCCACCAAAACTGAGGAAGTTTTCGTCCTGGGCGGCGGTGGAATCCGCCATCCAACCAAACACCAGCACAACAAGGATAAACACAACCCGCATAACCGGAAATCCCTAGTCGCGCCTGGGATGCAGCGGCAATGCGACAATAAAGGTGGAACCGGCACCAAGCTGGCTCTCGGCAGTGATCATGCCGCCGTGCAGCTCAATCGCCTGCCGCGTGATCGCAAGTCCGAGGCCGGTGCCCGGCAATGTGCCGACATTTTCAGCCCGATGAAAAGTCTCGAACAGGCGTGGCAAATCACCAGCGGGGATACCAATGCCACGATCCGTAATTCTGATGATGGCGGTATCATCCTTCACGCTGAAGTCGACCCGCACTTCGCCCCCTTCCGGCGAATACTTGATGGCGTTGCTCAGCAGATTGGTGATGGCGCGGCGCATCAGCTTGCGGTCAAATTCTGCCTCGACCCGTTTGCCAACCCCATGATAGACCAGCGGATGCAGCTTATGATGCACCCATTCCAGTTCCTCGATAATATCGCGCAGATACGTTTCCAGATCGTACGTTTCCAGGTTCAGGTCTTCACCGGTGAACTCGGTTTTGCTGAGGGTGGTCACATCATCGACGATTTCCCCCAGATACTCGACCTGCGTTTCAATGGCGGTGATCGCTTCGGCTTTTTCGTCGGGTGTCGCCCGGTCGCTGTAATGCTTGAGGAAATCGCTTGCCAGCCGGATGGAGGCCAGCGGCGTTTTTAGTTCGTGCGACATCATCGAGATAAACCGGTTTTTGAGCCGCCGCATTTCACGCTCGGAAACCAGCGCCATTTCCAGCCGTTCTTTTTCCAGCCGTTCCGCTTCAAGCTGCTTACGCGCCGTCATGTCCTGCACAATACCGGTGTAGATAACCTGATTGTCCATGTGCATCCGGCTCATGGCGATATACATGGGGAAGGTACTGCCATCGCGCCGCTGGCCCTCGATTTCGTGCCCGACCATATTGCGGACAGCAAACCCGCTGACCTGATCGTCCGCCCCATGCCGGAACGCCGGTGCCACCAAAAGATTGATGTTCCGCCCGATGAGTTCCTTCGGGGTATAGCCGAAGATCGATTCCATCGCCTGATTCACGGTCTGAATAACGCCGCGTAAATCCACTGTGACAATGCCGTCAACCACGTTGTCGAGGATAGCGGCCAGCCGCGTGTGGCTGTCTTCCAATTGGATCTGGATAGTTTTTAATTCGGTGACGTTCTGATGTGCCACGATGAGCCGGGTATGATCGTACCAGTTAAAGCGGGTAATGCGCACCACGTACCAGCGGCGCTCTGTGGGGCTGTGACACGGATACTCCAGATAAAATTCTGCTTCGCGTTCGGAAATGACATCGCGGATGCCGTCCGCAACCTGACGCGCTTCCGCGTTCGATGCCCGTTCACACACCACCAGATAGTTCATGCCCACACCCGCTGCCGGGTCAGGAAAATCATTATCGCGGGCAAACTTGCGCCATGCATGATTCACTTCGAGGATCTGGCCGTCTTCGTCCAGAATAGCGACGTGGGCCGAAATCGCATTTAACGCCGAGAGCACGAACCGTTCAGCTTCGAGATAGGGGGTTGGATTCGTGAACTCCTGCGGTTTAAAACTTAATAATGAAGGTTGCACCTCATATACCCCAAAAGTCCTTCCCTATCTTATTTTATAGCATATTGCGGGGAATCTATCACCTGCACGGCCTATGTGAGGTTCGTCCAGTGATGGGTTCAGGCCGGGCGGCGGTCGTACCATACCGGTATATCGAGCGCTTGCCCAACATGCAGCGCTGCCGCTTGCAGGTTGGTGGTCACGCTGTTGGCATCCAGCGACGAAACAAATTCCGCTTTGGGCTGCGGTTCGTCGGCATCACCCGTTTCAGATGAGACGAGGTCTACCTGATCTGCGTTGAGCAGGAAGAAAAACTCGCCGGTCGCCAGATGCAGGTTTAACTCGGCATAGATCACAGCCCTTTTGCCTTTGCGCTGGCCCACCACCTGCGAGACATAGACCGAGCGAATTTCGCTGCCACGGTGGGTCCAACGGACACGACTGCCGCGCTGACCGCGCACCTGACGGGCCGCTGTATCAATGACAATACGGTTGGGGCTGGTCAGGTACAGGTAGAGATAGCGAATGCTCAGGTACACCAGCACCAGGCCAGAGAACAAGCCCAGGTAAGGCAGAAATGCTGGATTGGACGGCGCAATACCGCTGGACAGCGTCAGATAAACCAGCACAAAAAAGATGATGGCCCAGAAGCCATACCACAGCATACGCCGCAGGAACAACCGGCTCACACGCGGAGCACGCGTAAACTGTAACAGCCCGTCGCCCGCGCGTTCCAGGGTCCATTCTTCGTCGAGTTCAAGCGGCAGTTCGGGCAGTGGGCGTTCCGGGGCGGGGGCGGCTTGCGCGGCCTCTTTCGGCGGCACCAGATAAAACGGGCGTGTCGTCACCTGCGCCAGCGCCTCGCCAGCACGGGCGGCCACATCGTGGAAAACATGGGTACTGGGGTCCGGCCAGGATGCGATCTCGCACCAGCGGCTGCCACGCACACGCGCCAGTTCGGCTTCGAGCAGCAGCCCCAGATGCCAGGCTTCATCCCCCGGCGACCAGCCCAGCACCACCCGCTGTATTTCTTCCAGTGCCAGCGTACCGCCGTGGGGCAACCGCCGGGTCGCCGCAAAATCGACCAGATAATGGACGGATTTGCCGGTTTCGGCTTCGAGCAACACCTGTGGCTCGACCTGACCATTGGCAATCATCCGCCAGTGATCATCGCTCATCTCGATCGTGATATTTTCAGCAGCCGAAATTCGTTCCATTGCCATTCTCGTTTGCGCCTACAACTAGCGGTGAAGCGTATGTGCTACCCAAGGAACTCATTGTAACACCAAAAACGCCTCATTCGTAGCGCAGAACGTTGAGCGCGCGCTCCTGAATCGCAACCTGTGCGCTGGCAAAGGTCGCACCCGCGCCGATGCCGACAGCGGCCACGATCAGGGCGATGGCCACCGGGATAGCATCCGTCGGGATGAGGATACTCACCTGTATCCCCAACTGACTCATGATCAGCACGCCGAGCGCGCTGAGGCCGACGCCCAGCAACCCGCCCAGCAGGCTGATGAGGACGTTCTCCAGCAGCATCACGCCTAGCACACGCCGCCCTTTCAGCCCGACCGCCTTCAGGATGCCGATCTGCCGCCGCCGTTCGAGCGTTGCCAGCGCCACCGTGTTCGCCATGATGACCGCCGCCGCCCCCAGTGACAGCAAGCCGACCAGAATGGGCAGCGCGCTGAACTGGTTAATGAAACGCCCGATCAGCCCGTCGATGAATGAAATATCAATCGAATAGACCAGTGGCAATGCCGACAGACTCAGCAGCGCGTCATTGAGGTGTTCCGGTTCAATTTCCGCCAGAGTCATGGGGAAATCGAAATCGGGCCGGGCATCAATCACACCGGGCGGCACAGCCGATTCGCCGAAGTTCATACTGCTGTCCGGCATCACCCCCACAATTTCAAAGTCATAGCTGGCGCCATCAATATCGACCGTCACCGTTGCACCCAGCGGCGCACCCAGCTCATAAAAATCTTCGTTGCGCACCAGCAGCACAGGCTTGCCGATATCCTCTATCGTGAAGTTGCGGCCTTCCTGCACAGAGCTGGTACCGCTGATGTTGGTGCCACTCGTTTCGCGCACCGAAATATCCAGCCCATAGTCGGGCAGGCTGTCGAGTTCCTGGACCAGTTGGGCCATGGTGCCAAAGTCACTCGTTTCGCGCAGGGCATCCTGCAGCTCCTGCTGCCGGGCAGCAACCCCCGCGCTATCGACGGGTTCGCCATTGATCGCCGTTACGCGCCCATTGTAGTTCAGGATGCGGGTGCGAGAGATAACGCCATCGAGCGTATTCAACCGCCCTTCGATCAGCGGCGTGGAGATAGCGGGCGGCATCACCGAGAAGATCATCACATTGCCGCCGAGCGATTCGCTGAGGGTCATCTGCATGATCTGGCGCGCCCCCTGCCCGAAGAAGGCAATGCTGCTGAGGGCGAACATGCCCGCGCTGAGCGCCAGCAGCGTCGTCGCCGTGCGCAAACGCCGTGCTCGCAGGTTGCGCAGCGCCAGCCGCAAATCCACATTGCCGAATGACGGAATGCGCCCGATCAGCCAGACCACCACCCACAGGATACCAATGAGCATACCCAGAATGGCAAGTGTCACCGCCGTGCCGATAAGCCCGATGGTCAGGTTGCCAATGATCTGCCCGGCGATCAGCCCCAGCGCGACCACAATAAACAACAGCGCCAACAGCGATTGCAGCACACCGGCCCGCGGGAAATGTGTTTGATTGGGCCGCAGGATGATACCAGGGCGAATGCGAACGGCTGTCAGCACGGGCATAACACCAAACACGCCCGACACCAGCACGCCAATCACCACGCCAAACAACAGCGCTTCGGGCTGCAAACGCCAGACCAACGGCTGCTGGATGAGGGTTTCGCCATAGGCATTGGCCAGGCGGCTGAGCAGCACGCCGACCACCGCGCCGAACAAACTGCCGACAAAGCCCAGCAGCAGCGCCTCGGTCATGAACAGCAGGGCGACCTGCCGCCCTTTAAGGCCAAACGTCTTGAGCGCCGCAATTTCCTCTGTCCGCCGCCGCACCATCACCAGCATGGTGTTGACGATGCCAATGCCGCCGATCAGCATGGCCCCCAGGCCCATGACCACGATAAACTGGCTGGTAACGTCCGCGATCATCTGATTCTGGGCGCGAAGCTGTGGCACACTGGTGAAGAACCAGAAATTGTCGGACCGCAGCAGGGACCGGATCTGCCCGTGCACCTGATCCGATTCTTCGACCGTCGTGGGAGCCACCCCTTCCGCCAGTGTCAGGCTGACGGAGTTGACGGGCCTGTCGAAGCCGACCAGCGGCGCGGCGTCCAGCGGGAAATAGGCAAAGCCGAAGAACGCCGCGAACAGGTCACGGAAGCCGGCTTCGTTTTCGGTTGAGACGATGCCTTTGACGAGGAATTCATCTTCCGTACCACTCACCCGCACCCGGTCGCCGACTGCGATGCCGTTGGTATCGGCCAGATTTTTGCTGATGACTACCTCATAGGTGCCCTCAAAGGCGGTGGCAAGCGGCGCACCGGGCGGATCGAGCAGGTCAATGGTGTGCGAGGGCGGATAGGTGGATGGGTCAATAAAAATGGCGGTCGTGAACTGCGGTCGCCCCGCCGTCACAGTGCCGGGCGCGGCGACCTGCACGCCGGATGTCTTGAAGTAAGCGGTCATTTCACCGCCACGCTCGGTCACCCACTGGTCGAGCGCGGCCAGTTCATCGTCGCTAAACCCGGAATCTTCCCCTTCTTCGCCAAGAAAGTTAAACCCGAAGCCGCCGCCGCTGTCGGCAGAAATCGTAATATCGCCATGATTGGAAGCACGCAGATTGCTGGTCAGCGAATCGCCAATGGCCAGACCCAGGCTGCGCAGCGCAACTATCGTCGCCACCCCGGCGGCAATCGAGAAAATGGCGAAGGTTGACCAGCGGCGGTTGCGCCACAGGTTGCGGGCTGCATATTGCACGTAAAACATGGGGTATCCCCTGTGTGTGATAAATCCCTATATCTGCCACCCTATACGCAGAAGAACGCACGATCGTTCCAGACCTTGAGGCAACAGGGCCAGTTTTGGCCTATAATCTGAAAGTGTACCAGAGAGAAAATCGCTGTAACAGCGTTGTGGTGGGCAGTTCGTGAAGCAGGGTGCGGTCATTTACAGGGCAATTATTGTATGACACACGATTTGAGCGGTCAGAAGCTGGGTCAATATGAGCTGCGAGAGCGCCTGGGGCGCGGCGGGATGGCCGATGTCTACAAGGCGTTTCAACCGGGTATGGAACGATTTGTCGCCATCAAGGTGATGCTGGGGCATCTGGCGTCTGACCAGGAATTTGTCGAGCGCTTTCGCCGCGAGGCCCGGGCCGTTGGGCAGCTGCGGCACGCGCACATCGTCAACGTGTTCGATTTTGGTATCGAGCGCGATGTTTATTACATGGTGATGGAGTTTATTCGCGGCGAAAACCTGAAGGCGACGATCGAACAATTCCCCAAAGGGATGCCGATTGATGATGCGCTGCGCATCGTGTCGCAGATCGCCGACGCACTGGATTATGCCCATAAAGCCGGGATGATCCACCGGGATGTCAAACCCGCCAACATCATGTTTATTGATGAAACGCGCCAGCAGGCCATCCTGACAGATTTTGGCATCGCCCACATTCTCAGCCAGCCGGGCCTGACCGCTACCGGCGCGATGGTGGGCACACCGGCCTACCTCAGCCCGGAAGTCGCTTCGGGCCGCGATGTCGACGAACGCGCCGATATTTATGGCCTGGGCATCATCCTGTATGAAACGCTGACCGGGCGGGTGCCATACGAAGCCGATACCCCGATGGCGATCATCATGAAGCATGTCAACGCGCCGCTGCCTTCGCCGGAGGCGTTTGGGCGTGACCTGCCGGATAATGTCGAAGCCATTGTCCTGAAAGCCATGATGAAATCGCCGGACGAGCGCTATCAATCCGCCGCCGAGATGAAAGTCGCCCTTGACCAGGCGCGTGCCGAACTGGCCGCAGCGGGCGGGTTTTTTGACCGTACCGAACGCCTGAAGTCCGACCAATCCGCAACCCGGCCCCGTGCAGTCGCCGAAGAAAAGCCCACGACGCTCGTGTCACGCCCTGCCGCGCCATCACGCGCACGCGGGGGGCTGATCGCCGCCGGGGGCATTATCGCGGCGCTGGCCCTCGTTATCGTGCTGCTGCTGGTGAATAATGCTGGCAGCCCGACCGGCCCCAGCGAACAGGACACGCTGACCACCACGGCACAGAGCGCAGAAGCAACGCGTATAGCGGCGGCGGCAGTCACCGAAGAACCGACCAGTACGTCGACAGATGCCCCCACGGCCACCGAGCCACCCCCGACTGCAACCGCGACTGATGAACCTACCGTCACTTCAACGGCGTCGACAACCGCAACCCAGACAGCGACAGCGACCAACACACCCACCGAGGCCGCGACCGCCACCTCAACGGCCACCAGCGGCCCCACCGAGGTTGTCAGCCTGCCGGAAGCATTTGCCCCGCTGCGAGAGGCCGGGCTGCTATCCGGCCTGTCGCCGCTTCAGGACGAGATTGACGCCATGCTGCTCAGCGGCCAGTTTGACGAAGCGCTCCGGCGGCTGGATCGCATTCTGGAAGCTGAACCCGATCATATCGAGGCGCTGGCGGCCCGGTCATTATTGTGGTCGTTCGATGGCAATGCCGAAGCCGCGCAGGAAGACGCGGCCCGCGCCGTCGAGCTGGACCCGGATTCGCCGCTGGGTTACATTGCGCAGGCCGAAGCCGCCCAGCAGTGGAACGTGGACGACCCCGAAGCTGCCCTGTCTGCCGCCGAAACCGCGCTCAAACGCGACCCTGGCAACCCTGAAGCGCTGTGGCGCATGAGCATGGCCCATGATGACCTGGACGATTTTGACGCGCACATGAAGACGCTCAATCAGGCAGAAGCCGCCGGGGCAACAGGTTTCCGCTTCCGCGCCTTTGCCGGGGAATATCTGTATTACGACGGTGAATTCGAACGGGCGCTGCCCTATCTGGAAGCGTGGCAGGCGTTCGACACCACCAACACGTACCCCATGTGGCTGCGGGCCGAAAGCCTGCTGTACCTGGACCGCCCGGACGAAGCCTATGCCGCCGTTCAGCAATACCGCGGTGCGCTGACTGAGGCCGATGATCTGGGCAGCGCTGCCTATGTCGCCTATCGTGCGGGAGATTATGAACAGGCACGCACCTGGGCCGAAACCGCCCGCGCCCTGTCCGACGAAGCCTACAGCTCAACTTACGTGTTGGGGCTGCTCAGCTGGTATGGGGATGGTGACATTGACGCCGCGCTCAGTTATCTGGATGAACTGGAAGACGTCGACTTCTACGATTATTTCCTCAACCTGGATTTCGGCCACGACCTGTATCTGGACCGGGGGCGTATTCTGGCCGCCGCCGGGGAATATGACGCCGCCATTGACGCGCTGAACCGCAGCCTGCAAACGACGGGCAACATGCCATTTGTTTATGAGGCTATGGCTGATGTTCAGCTGGAGCAGGGCAATCTGGAAGCGGCCCGCAATAATCTGCGGCAGGCACTCGAATATACCTACGACGATGTCGCTGACCAGCAGCGCCTGCTCGAACGCATCCGCACATTGGGTGCGATCCGGCCAACACCGATGCCCGTTATCCGGCAATCGACACGGGGGTACAACCTGCTCTCCGGCCTGTCGCCGCTGCTGGATGAGATTGACGACCTGTTCCTCTCCGGCGCATGGGATGAAGCCGAAGCCCGCCTGGATGACATCCTCGCTATCGACCCGGACGACGCCGAAGCGCTGGCTGTCCGTGCCATGCTGATCATCGACCAGGGCAATGATCGAGCAGCCCTGCGCGATGCCGAACGAGCCGTCGAACTGGCCCCGGATTCGCTGCTGAGCCAGATTGCCCGCAGCGAAGTGGCCCTGCTCAGTGTGCCGCGTGATTATCCCGAAGCGCTGCACGCCGCAGAACAGGCCCTCGCCATCAGCCCGGATCATCCGGAAGCACTGTGGCGGGCCAGCCTGGCGCACGCAGAACTGGGCAACTGGGATGCTTTTGTGGAAACGCTCAATCAGGCCGAAGCGATGGGCGCACAGGGCTTTCGCTTTGCCATCTACGCCGGTGAATATTTCCATTACCTCGCAGAATACGAGCGTGCCCAGCCGCATATCGAGGTCTGGTACGAACTGTATCCGGAAGAACCATATGCAACCGCCATGCTGGCCGCCAATCTGGTCGCGCTGGATCGTGTGGAAGAAGCCTACGACGTCATACAGGCCTACCCCGGCCAGTTCAGCGACGCGGTGCAGCTTTCGTGGCCTGCCTTTGTCGCCTTCCGCGCAGGTGATTACCCGGCAGCCCGCGATTGGGTCAAACGCGCCATGCTGCTCAATGACTCGGCGCCCGACCCGCATTACGTCCAGGGGTTGATTAGCTGGTACGTCGATGGTGACATGGAGGCAGCGCTCAGCCATTTCGACGTGGTGCAGCAGTCACCGGATTTCTGGAACCTGTTCCTCCACCCGGATAAAGGCTATCAGATTGATTATGATCGCGGGCGTGTGCTGGCCGCCGCCGGGCAAATCAACGAAGCGATTGAGGCTTTTGAGATAGCGGTTGATAAGGAGGGACGCGGCTACATGTTCGAAGCACTGGCCGACGCCTACCTGCGACGCGGCGATACGAGCGCGGCACAGGAAAACCTGCGGGCTGCACTGGAGCTGGCGGCTGATTTCACCACCCAGAGCCGCATCCGGCAGCGGCTGGGCGACCTGACCAAGTAGCGGCGACCCAAACCGCTGCAGCTAGAACCTATTCGTAGTGCAGCACCCGCGCCACACGCTCGTTGATGGTCAGCCGGGCGCTGAAAAACGTCGCGGCCCAGGCGATCAGCACGGACATGGCGATCAGACCCACTGCCAGCAGGCGCCCCTCGGCTGGCACCGGAATCGGGATGCCCGTCCCCAGCGCAGTCATCAGGCCCACCAGCAGCGCACTGACCAGGATGCCAAACACCCCGCCCAGCAAACCGATCAGGGTGTTTTCCAATAACATCACGCGCAGCACCCGCCGCCGTTTGAGGCCCATCGCTTTCAGCACGCCGATCTGGTGCCGCCGTTCGAGCGTCGCCAGCGAGACGGTATTCCCCATGATGACCGCCGCCGCCGCCAGCGAGAGCAAACCGACAATCGTCGGAATCGCGCTCATCTGCTCGATCAGACGCACCATCAGGCTGTCCAGAAACGTGACATCCACCGCCAGCAGCAGCGGAATCGACGACAAGCGCAGCAGCACATTGTTCAGGTTTTCCGGCGCGACATCGAGGATATTAAAGCGTGCGTAAGCGGTGTCCAGATCAATCACGCCGGGTGGCAAAAACGCCCCACCCATATTGGGGATAATATTGTTCGGGCTGGTGACCAGACCGACGACCTGAAATTGATAGTCGCGGCCATTGATCGTGATCGTCACTGTGGAGTTGATGCCCACCCCCAGGTCCGACATGGTAAAGTCGCGCAAGGCAGATTCCACCAGCGACTGCTCCGACAGCACAATCACCGGCTGACCATAATCGTCCGGCTGCAAATCGCGCCCGGCCAGCAGCGTGCCGCTGCGCAAATTCGGCTTTTCGGTCTCGCGCACGACCAGCGGCAGCGTCACACCGGGGCCATCACCCTCGACCTGAACCGGGCTGCCATCGACCGCCTGCAACCGGGCAAAGTAGGCCCCCATGTGCGTGTTATAGTTGATGTCACTTTGCATCGCCAACAGCGTACTGACCAGCGACTGGCCGATCTGCTGGCGCACCAGCGGCACCACCATCACATTACCGCCGAGCGTCTCCGCAAACTGAAACTCAAGGATCTGGCGCGCGCCCAGGCCAAAAAAGCTGATACTGCTGAGGGCGAACATGCCCGCGCTGAGGGCCAGCAAGGTTGTCGCCGTGCGCGTACGCCGGGCGGTCAGGTTGCGCAGCGCCAGCCGCAAATCCACATTGCCAAATGCAGGCAGGCGGCTGATCAGCCAGACGAGCAGCCACAACACACCCACCAGCAGCCCCAGCACCAGCAGCAGGGCTGTCACCAGCGCGATACCAATGAGAATCGTGGGCGGGGTATATTCGTCCAGCAGGCGCGCAAACAACGGCCCGACAATCTGCCCGGTAATGGCGCCCATCACCAGCACGAGGATCGCCAGCGCGACGCCAATCTCGATGCTGCTGGTTCGCGGCACATGCGTCTGATTCGGGCGCAGGATAATGGCCGGACGCACACGGGCCGCCATCAGCACCGGCAGCACGCCAAACACCAGCGTGATGACCATGCCCATCACAAACCCAAACACGACCGCTTCCGGGTAAAAGCTCCAGGTCAGCCGCTGTTGAATCAGCACCTCACCATAGCGGTTGACGGCTACGCTCAACGCCACGCCGAACACAACACCGAGCAAGCTGCCAGCCAGACCCAACAGCAGGGCCTCCGTACAGAACAGCGCGGCGATCTGGCGTCGCTTCATGCCGAATGTCTTCAGCGAGGCAATTTCCAGCGTGCGCCGCCCCACCATCACCAGCATGGTGTTAACGATGCCCACCCCACCAATGAGCAGCGCCCCCAACCCCATGACGACGATAAACCGCGAGAGCATGTCCGCCAGTTGGACATTGCTATCCAACAGGTCCGGGGTCGTGTTCATCGAGAAGATGCCAGCGCCCAGGTTCCACAAGGTATACCCCAGCTGGCGGATTTCCAGCGGCGGTGTGCCATCCGGCAGAATGATGCTGATGTGGTTAGGGGCCGGGTTCAACTGCATGGTTGGGGCGAGGTCACGGTGAATATAGGCGAAGCCAAAAAACGCGGCGGCAATATTGCGGATATTGGATTCGGTTTCTGTGGGCACAATGCCGGTGACTGTGAACAGGTCTTCCGTACCGGTTACGCGCACGCTGTCGCCCACTTGCAGGCCCTGTTCATCCGCCAGATTGCGGCTGATGACGACTTCCTTGCCGCCGGTCAGCAGTTGGCTTAGGGGCACGCCGGGCGGGTCAACCGCGCGCACCTCACGTCCCACATTGAAGTTCTGCGGGTCGATCAAAAAGGTGGTGACCAACTGAGGACGGCCCGTATTGACCGCATCGGTGGCGGTGATCTGAATATTGTTGTTGATGCTGTAAGGGGTGAGGATGCCGTTGTAACCGGCCACCGTACTGGTAATGCGCTCGAGTTCGTCCGGTCGAAAGATACTGCGTTCGAACTCGCCCTGGTTCACGGTGAAGGCAAGCGGCCCACCACCCACCGTTCTGACGGTGATGTCGCCCCGGTTAAAATCACGCAGGTTGACCAACAGTGAATCGCCGATAGTCAGGCCGAGACTGCGCAGCGCCACGACGGTTGCTACCCCGGCGGCGACGCTCAGGATGGCGAAGGTGGTCCAGCGCCCGCTGCCACGCAGGTTCTTGATCGCATACCGCAAATAAAAGATCAGTCGTTTCAAATGTCTGCCCTGCAATCGTGCTGAGTACCTGGTGCAAAGGGTACGTCACGCGCGATATTAGCCCGTTCGTTCCGTCTGCTGTACCGCCTTTGCAGGCTGCACAAGTCCCCGATGATACCAGAATCGCGACCAGCGTCCATGACGAAAGCCCTACGAATCTTCCGTCAGCCAGTCGGGCAGCGGTTCGTCGGTGATGGCCTGCCACGCGGCATTAAATGCCTCGGAGCCGATTTGCTGACGGAGTGACCGAAACCGATTCACAGCGATTCGTATAGCAGATTGATCTTGAATTTCCACAAAGGAAATCAGTGCTGAAAGTAATATACGAATGGCATCTTCAATCCTTCCGAGAGCCAACAAAGAAGCTGATAGATATGCTTGTGTCGTAGCTTTGGTGTATCTATCGCCAATTAGGTGACACATTTCGACAGCGCAGCTATACCAAACAACAGCTTCATCATACAATTTTTGTGTGTTCAAGAGATTGCCTATGCTAGCACACGTGTTGGCCTGACCCAGTCGATCCCCAATGGCCTCATATATCGGCAGGGCCGCGTCATAGTAGCCCTGCGCTGCTTCCCATTCATCCCGCTGCACGCTCAAATCCCCCAGCGCACGCAACGTGTTGGCCTGACCCAGCCGATCCCCAATGGCCTCATACAGCAGCAGGGCCCTGTCATAGTAGCCCTGCGCTACCCCCCACTCAGCCCGCTGCATGCTGAAATGCCCTAGCACACGTAGCGTGTTGGCCTGACCCAGCCGATCCTCGATGGCCTCATACAGCGGCAGGGCCGCGTCATAGTAGCCCTGCGCTGCTTCCCATTCATCCCGCCGCACGCTCAAATCCCCCAGTGCTTTCAGGGTATTTGCCTGACCCAGCCGATCCCCAATGGCCTCATACAGGGGCAGGGCCCTGTCATAGTAGCTCTGCGCCGCTTCCAATTCATCCCGCAGCACGCTCAAATCCCCCAGCGCTTTCAGGGTGTTGGCCTGACCCTGCCGTGCGCCGATGATCTCATATAGCGGTAGGGCACGGTCGTAGTAGACCTTGGCCGCCTCCCATTCATCCCGCCGCACACTCAAATCCCCCAATGCTTCCAGCGTGGTGGCCTCACCTCCCGAATACCCCACCTTCTGCGCCGCGTGCAAGGCAGTTTGCAGCAAGTCGCCGCGCAGTTCGTGAGCAATCTGAAAGTCAAAATAAAGCTGTAAGGCGATCAGAAAATCACATGCTCTTTTGGGTACAGCTTTGAGGCCCCAGTACACCGCCGCCAGAACATTATCAAAATCGTCCGTTATCAATGGGTAGCGATCCGGGTCATTGTTCGCGCCATGATCGCCATGCAGCGCTTCGTAATAATCAAAAAGGCGGCCATGCGCGTGTTCGTCGGCTGCGATGACCTCGCGCACCAGCGGGTCAACGCCGTAGCGCTGGCGAACCTGATCGAGGGTCACGAAACAGTACGTTTGCAGCGTAGTCAGCGCCGGGCGCAAATCGCCCCGTTCCAGCGCAGTAATCGCCTGAGCCGCGTCCTGCGTGAAATCGCCAGCACACACGACCAGACCCTTCAGAGCTGCCGCTGCCGTGGGGCCATCCGGCGTGGTGCTGACCATCTGCTCGAAGGTCTTGTGGATCATCTCGTGCAGGGCTTCTTCCACGTCGCTGCCTTGCAGTTGTTCAAAATCGGCGATCACGTCATCCATCAGGCTGTGTTCCATCAGGCGCACCGCCCATTCGATCAGGCGCGGGTGACGGCGGGCAGCGCGGGCAATCGCGTCGGCATGGGCGGTCAGGTCGGTCTTCAGACCATACGCATTCGCCATTTCCAGCACCACGCGGGCGGCATCTTCGGGCAAAAGCTGCTCCGGCATGTGCTTGCGGCGCGGCGGCCTGATCTCATTCCACTCAACGCGACTGGTGATGAGCACCAGAGCGTTGTGCGCGGCCAGTTCCTCGATCAATTGGACATACTGGCGGCGTTCGTCACTGCCTGCGGCCAGCGATTCGCCGTTGTCAAACACGATCAGCCGGCGATGTGTGCGCAGGTGATTGAGGATTTCAGATCGGGGTGCGGCTGCGGGCAGGCCAAAATGGTCGCGCAGCAGGTCAAGCACATCATTCGCGCTATAACCGCTTCCGCAGCGATGCCACACGGAGCCGCCTACCCCTTCAACCGTCATGACGATCTCAGCGGCCAGCCGTGACTTGCCCAACCCGCCTACACCGACAATCGCCGTCGGGCCATCAGCCAGCAAGCGTTTGATCTCGGCGAGGTCGCCGTTGCGCCCCTGAATCGGGATGCGGACGAGGTCGCGCTCTATCGGCACGCGGCTGAGAATGGGCCAGGGGGTAAAACGTGGCCCGCTGCCATCCACCGCACCACCACCTTTGATCGCCCCTACAAGCTGACGGAAACCCTCGTCGGGGTTAGCGTACAGGTTAATCCACTGGTTCATGCGCAGGCGTGAGGGAATGTCTTCGACAGGCACATCATCAATGATGACGGGCAGAACAGAATGATGGTAGGTCAGGGCAGCGCGCCATTCGGTCATCACCTCGATGCGCTTGACCGACTCCCGCGAAAGAGCGACGATGAGGCAGGGGCAGTCATAGAGCGCCTGCTCAATCTTGACCTGCCACTCTTCGCCGGGCCGGATGTCCTGATGATCGACCCAGATTTCGACGCCGGTTTCAACCTCAAGCCGATCGTGCAGGTCACTGATGAAATCGTCATTGGCAGTGGCGTGGCTGACAAATACAGCAGGCATGGTTCACTCCTGTATAAGGACACACTCATTATGCCGTAACTGTCAAAGGCACACAACAAAAGAGCAGCGCCGGATCACGTGGACCCGGCGCTCAATCGGGAGGAGAAATATAGTAAAGTACGCACTATCTGGTAATGGCAAAACCAGACAGGTACTTACCGTGTCAGGAAGATCGCCGGAAGCGCAGGATCAGATACGCGCCTGCAACGATCAGTGCCAGCGGCCAGAAATCACCCACATTCAGAAGCACAATGTCCTTCAGCAGCAGATTCAGACCGCCCAAAAACAGAATAACTGCCGGTATCAACGGCCACCACAGCGCCTGCCCGGCAAACAACCCGGTCAGCAGTGTGATCAACAGGAACCCACCCGCAATCGACAGCGCATGAACGCCTGCCGTTTCGAGGCTGCGCAGGCCATAGACTTCCTGCGTCAGCAATGTTCCCGTTGTGACCCCGGTCAACAACGCGCCGGGGATCATCGGCCCACTGTCTCTGGCAATCACCCCCCACAACAGGAAGATGAGGCCAAGGCCCAGCAAAAAAACCAGCCCCAGCAGCCGCACCGCACCAGTCGTGTGGCCGACCATAACAAACAGGCCCGTGAGGATGAAGCCCACCCCGGCCAACAACTGCATCTGGCTGGATGAGGGGTTCGAAGGTCGCTTAACCGTCTTTGTGGTCATCACACACCTCCTGTTCACTCTCATTGTCGGTGTTATTGTGCCGGGCAGGAAGTGGCGTTTGTACGGCCTGAAACGTGATGAATATCATCAGGCCAGTCGTTTACGCGGGCTGGCCGGGGTTTCCGCCGGGCCATAACGTACGATCAACTCGCTGCCGACCCGCACCAGCCAGCCGCCCAACCGGCACAGAAACGCCCTAAACCGGTGTGGACGCTGGTCCGATGTGACGCGGACAGCCTGAAATTGTCGATACTTGTCGGCTTCTTCCAGAAGTTCCTGACTACGCAGACGACTAAGGCCCCACAGCACATCGAAGTGATCAAACATCGCAAACCTCCTTCGAGATACGATGCCTTCTACCTTCATCCTTATCGTCGCACAGGTCCGCCCGCGCCAGAAGTGACATTCAGCGGGGCGGAAACGTGACAAATGTCAGCCTCAAAACGGGTCGTTCAACACTCTGGGTTCCAGCGGCATACTCTCGGCAGCGATCTGGCGATAGCGCTGCTGCAAGCGGGCACCGCGTACACTCAGCCAGACACCGACCCGGTACATGGCCCGGCCATAAATGCGGATCACCTGGGGCCGGTTACATGCCTGCGCCGCCAGTTGATTCTGCTGCGCTTCGGCCATTAACGTGCGCTGCTGATGGTTGGCGTGGTTCCGTGCGTGCCATTCACTATGCATGATGAAACTACCCCCACTCGAATATTCCTGGCGGTTAGCGGATTAAATTCGATTCGAAAAAACTGAGTTTACGTCGTCAGGAAGCGCTGCAAGGCTTGCAGCGTGTCCTCAACCCGGTCCAGATTCATGCGGTAACATTTGGCGACATCGCGCCGCTGTTCGATCAGATAGCCGGTGGCGGTCAACTGGCGCAGGTGCCGCGATGCGCTCGACTGGCTGAGATCGAGCATGGTGATAATGTCCTGCGCGCACAATTCTTCGTGCTGGGCCAGCAGTTCCAGGATTTGCAACCGTGTGTCATCCGCCAGCGCGCTCAGACGCACGAGCAGTTCTGACCGGCTGAGTGCGGGTGAATAGGTGCGCGCCCCGGCTGGCAGGCGCGCACCAAACATCAGGTAGCCCACGGTCTGGTCCGCCACATCGAACAGGCGAACGTAAGGGCCAATGTGCGCTGATGGCACAAACACCAGCTCGCGAATAGCGCTCAGTTTGTCCGCCCACATGCCGGTCAGGTCGCGCCCGGTGACGACGCGAATGGCATCCAGCGCGGACAGGCTGCTGTAATCGAGCTGTTGGAACGCCCGAACGGATTCCTCCAGCATGGGCAGAGTCCGCCGCCATTCCGGTTCCAGAACATCGTCCCACATATAGCGGAGATGCTCGACAGCCATGTTCTGCAACCGCTGCGGGTCATTGTAGAGGGCGTGGATTTCCGTCAGCAGCGGCACATCCACATATTCGTCGTGGTCCTTGCCATACTCGCGTTGATAATAGGCATGAACACCCTGATGAAAGTTCAGAAAAACATCCAGGTCGCCCAGCAGCTTTTCTTTTTCCAGCGGCTCGATGCCCATCGACTCGACTTTTTCCGGTGTACACATCCACTCGATGGATTTATCGCGCAGCGCTTCCGGGTCGAGCGCTGCCAGATAGTCGATGTATTCCGGAAAACTCTGCCACTGGGGCTCATGATCGAGAATTTTCATACCGTTAACAAGCAGTTCGTGCAGGTGCTTGCGTTCCGGCGGCAGATTCTCGCGCGTCCGGGTCACCCAGTCCGGAAAGCCAGATTGATTATCGAAACTGCTGAGCAGCAGCAGGGTGTCGGTGGCGATGAGCACAGGCTCGACTGCAAAGGAAACTTTGACAGTTTGTGGGGCAAGGATTAGCCGCTGGTCAACCAAGAAATACTCCTTTATGTCATTTACCCACTTAAGCGGGTAATTTGATTATAAGATAGCATGAAGAGGATTTGTGTGTCAAGTGGGTCTAGCGATGGCGCAGGTTTTTGGGGCGTTTTCGGTCATCCTCACCCCACACACCAAAGGTGGATTGCTGGGGGTCGATGCGGACGGCACCGCGTTTCACGACCTGGTGAATGATGATGGCGGCGACCAGTGTCACCACCAGTGCGATAATCAGGCTGATGACGAAACCGGCCAGCGGGAGCATGGTCGGTAAGAAGCGAAGGCATAGGCCAAGTGTGATGGCAAAAGTCAGGGCGAAAATCACAAATGCAGCCGCCAGCAGCGCAAAGGTATCCTGCTCCGGCAGCAACCGCCGGGACCCCCGGTAAACCAGCCAGCCTACCAGCGGCGACGCCAGGAAAAACAGGATTAATGTGATACTGATCGCAACAATGGCCTGTTGTTGTACCACCGCCGGGTCAAGGCCAAGCACTTCCACCGCTGCTCCTCCGGCTTCAGGCTGCTACAAATCGAGCTGATTGTTGATCGCCCGTCTGGCCCGCACCACACCTTTCCACAGGGAGAGGCGGTCGGTATCGATGGGCTTTTGCTGGGCGTAGCGCCACACCTCGTCGGCAATATCAAAGACCGCGTTCGGGTGGCTGAGCGCGCGTGCCCGTTCGGAGCGCAGGCGCAGGCTGTTCGGCCCTTCCTGCATCCAGCGGGCGAGCGTATCACCAATTTGCTGGGGGGTGGGGGCAAAGACGCCAATGCGGTTGGAGACGATAAATTCGACGTTGCCGGTTTCCTGCCCCGGAATGGCATCGTACAGGATCATCGGCACACCGGCGATACAGGCTTCCGTGATGGTGGCTGGCCCGGCCTTGGTCACGACGACATCCGTCGCCGCCAGAATCGCGGGCATATCCGTGCGGAAACCATACACGGTCGTGGGCTGGTTCCAGCTGCTGGTTTCCAACTGCTTGCGCAGGGTATTGTTGCGGCCAGCAATAATGATTAACTGGCAGTTGAGGCGGCGTTCGTTGATCGCGCGGGCTGTCCGGTAGACCGGGCCCATGCCGTCACCACCGCCCACCAGCAGGATCGCCGGCAGGTTCTGGTCCCAGCCGAGCTGCGCGCGGGCGTCGGCCTGTTTGGTGAGGCCGCGGACAAAATTCGGATGCACAGGCAGGCCGGTAATCCGCATCTGATCCGGCACAAGGCCCGATTCAAGACCGCGATCATAAGCTGGCAGTGTGGGCACCAGGCAGCGCTCCACGCGTTTTTCGTACCACAGGTGATGCGTCGAGACCAGATCCGTCACGACGACCACAAACGGCGGGCGATGCGACCTGCTCATCAGCGCTTTCATGGCGGGGCGCGTCACCAGCGAATGCACGCACACAATGACGTCCGACGGATGTTCGCGGAACATGCGCTTGAGGCCGCTCTGAATGGTATGGTAAATGGTGGTGGAAACAATCTGGGCATTTTGAGGCGTGTTCGATATCTTGTAGCCCGCTTCCCACGATTTTTTGCTGCGGTTGATCCAGCGGGGGTACAGTTCCGGCGCGTATTTCAGCGGCACGGGCGAATATTCACGGAAGACATCAACCATATCCACCGCGACCTTCTGTTCACCCTGCTCCATATAGAGCGCATCGCGGATGGCTTCGGCTGCGGCACGATGCCCGCCACCGGTATCTGACATCAATATCAAGACCCGTTTTTTCAAGTCTCGCCTCCGTTCATTTCGTCGTGGCCTAGAATCTGTTTCAACTGCTTATTAAACACAGGACGAGCCAACAAGACACGCCGGTCGCAACCGGTACACCGCATCCCGATATCGGCGCCGACCCGATAAATGACCCAAACGTCGCTGCCGCAGGGGTGCTTTTTGCGCATCTGCACGCGATCGCCTGTCCTGATTTCCTGCATCATTTGCCTCGACAACGCTAATTTTACCTTATCTTAACCTGACACGATACCCTGCGCCGAATTCATGCTGTACTCATGTAGAGTGTATAACACGCTTATGCGTCCCATGTTATACTCCGTTTAACGTCTGTCCGTGTCCCTTATGGATAAGAAATGGAGTCGTTCCTTGCTGCTTTTTGGCAACCCCACCCTTGAAGGTCTGATCAGTGTGCTGCTGGCTGTTGGCATCGGCATGACGATCCACGAATTCGCCCATAATTACGTCGGCCATCTGATGGGCGACTGGGTTCCGGCCCAGCAGGGTCGGCTCACGCTCAATCCTCTGGTCCACATCAACTGGTTTGGCTGGCTGATGTTTGCCCTCATTGGCTTCGGCATCCTCGGTTCTGCGCCCATCGCTGCACACCGGATGCGCAACCCGCGCTGGGGCTTTCTGGCGGCGGTGGCTGCCGGGCCATTTTCGAACCTGGCGCTGGCGATTGTCAGCGGCATTTTGTTCCAGCTGCTGCCGGACTCGATCCTGTTCGGCGGTTTCAGCCTGACACTAATCGGGCAGATCATCTACACGCTCATCTTCTTCAATGTGCTGCTGTTCCTGTTCAACCTGCTGCCCTTTTTCCCGCTGGATGGCTGGCATATCGTGTATGCGCTGCTGCCACCCGAAATGGCGCGTCTGTGGGGCAGCGACCGCTGGCGGCAGTACAGTCAGTTTGCCTTCCTGGGCATGATCCTGCTCAGCTTTACCGGCATCTTCAACGCCTTTGGTTTGCTCATCGGCGCACCAGCCAACGCCCTGACACGCCTTCTGCTTGGCTGAACATGACCGCTGTTTATCGTATCCGACAGGGCCTGCGTGCCCTGTTCGCGTTTTCGCAGCCCGTCGATGATACGCAGGCGGCCCAGTATTTATCGCCGCCGTTGATGGCCTGTTTCCAGTCGATGCGCCGTAGCGAACAACTGCACAGCCTGAATGTATTACGCACGGTTCAGGCGCAGGGTTTCACACCGGATGATCTGGCCGTCGCTGCCCTGCTGCACGATGTCGGCAAATCGCGCTATGCTTTCCCGATATGGCAGAAAACGCTGGTGGTGCTCGTCCGTGCCTTTGCGCCCGGCGTGTTCCGGCACTGGAGCAGCGGCAGCGAAACCCACTGGCTGCATCGCCCGTTCGTGCTGAGCGAACAGCACCCGGCCTGGAGCGCGGACATGGTGGCAAACGCCGGGGGCAGCGCCGGCGCGGTCTGGCTGATCGCCCATCATGCCGACCCAGCGGACGACTGGCGCGATCATCCCCATGCGGACCTGCTGCGCCGGTTGCAGGCTGCGGATGATCTGAATTAGTGGATGCCGAATCCGGCAGGAAATGTTACAGTTACCCATCAATTTTCCGGTAGCTGTTCGCGTATAATCAAAACATTCAAGAGTTTCCGAGTAACCCTATGGCAAAATCAATCAGTGTCACAATTATCGGGTTGGGGCGGCTGGGTGCTTCCGTCGGGCTGGCCCTTCAGCGATACAACCGCAAAGGCAACACCCCACACACCTTCGACGTTGTCGGCGTGGAAGACCGCCCGGCGATGCTGGAACAGGCCGAAAAACAGGGGGCGATTGGCAAGTCCGCACGCAACTTGCACAGCGCTATCCAGAACCGGGATATCATTGTGCTGGCGCTGCCGTATGCCGATGTCCGCCGTACCTACCAGCATATCGGCAAGGACCTGCGACCGGGTGCGGTCGTGATGGACATGTCGCCGCTGACCATGCCCTCCGTTGGCTGGGCCAGGGAGTTCCTTTCCCCTGAAGCGCATATGATCGGCATGACTCCGGTCGTCAATCCGAAATATCTGTATGACGGCATGGATGATACAGAACATGCTGCAGAAGACCTGTTCGACGACGGCACAATGATGCTGATGCCCAGCCCATCCTGCATCCGCGAAGCCGTCGAACTGGCCAGTGACTTTTCGTCGCTGCTCGGTTCGAAAATTCACTTTATCGACCCGATGGAACATGACAGCCTGATCGCGGCGACCGTCAGCCTGCCCACGCTGCTGGGCGTGATGGGTTTCTACTCCCTCAGCAAGAATGCCGGTTGGGGCGACATTCAACGGCTGGCGAACCCGCCGTTTGGCCGCCTGACCCACCAGCTGCACGACACCCACCCGGATGATCTGCGCGACCTGTGGCTGAACAACCGCACCAGCCTGGTCCATTACATTGACGATATGATCGAGAAACTATACGAGGTGCGGCAGGTGCTGGGGCAGGAAGACCGCCATGCGCTCGAAGCTGTGCTGACTCAATCCGCCGACGAGTACAGTGCGTGGATCAACCGCCGTCATAACAACAAGTGGGACGACGAAGCCAAACCCGTCACACCGTCAACCGGCGAATCGCTCATGTCCGGGCTGATGGGTGGCGCACTGGCAAAACGGCTGCGCGGCGACAAGGATAATTCCTAACGATCCGGCAAGCGACCGCCAGGTTATCGCCCCAGCGTATGCGAAATACGGTTGAGGACAGCGGTAGCCGGGGCGGGATCGCTGCCTTCCAGCTGCACGCGCGTGACCAGCAATACGCTGTCGCCGGTCAGCACGACAACGCCTTCGCCGGGCCGGATCTCCACCACACGCCCCGGAATACGCCCGACATACCGGTGGGCATCCTCCAGTATCTGGGCCGACCAGATACGCAGTTTCTGGCCTTCGAGTGTGGTGTAGGCCCCGGCATAGGGCACAGTGGTGGCCCGGATCAGGTCATAAATGCGCTGGGTCGGCCACTGCCAGTCGATCTGGAAATCTTCGGGCAGCAGCTTGGCGGTGTAGGTAATCTGTGATTGTTCCTGCGGGCTGCGCGGCGGATTACCTTTCAGCAGGATGGGCAGGTAATATTCCAGCAGCCACAGGTAAGAGTCGGTGACCCGTTCGGTAACTTCGGCGATGGTGTCGTGCGGGCCAATCGGTTCGCGCTTCTGAGCGATAATATCCCCCGCGTCATAATCGTTGACCATCTCCAGCAGCGTCACGCCGGTATGGTTCTGGCCGTTGATAATGGCCCATACGGTGGGTGAAAACCCGCGATAATCCGGCAGCAGCGAATCATGAAACACGTATGCCCCCAGCCGCGCCTGCTCATAGACCGCTGCCGGGATGATGTAGCGCCAGCTAACCGCAAACATCAGGTCAATGGGAGTCTCGTTCCACAGGTCCGCCCAGCGGGCCGCGCCTACCTGCTTGCTTTCGTAAAAATCGCCGCCATACTCGACAGTCAACTGGCGGATATTATCCAGAAACGGCGGTTCCCAGGGTTCCTCGCGAAAACTGAAGACCAGCAGGTCCGCATCCGGCAGCAGCGCCCGCAGTTTTTCCAGAAACCGATAACCGCGCCGGGTCGCACAGAATACAGCAATTCGCATGGGCTTATCTCTCGGAGCAATGGCTTTCAGGCAATCTGTTTGGGTTTGCACCAGCACAGAAGATATTCATGGTAGATCGAAAAAACCTGCTGTTCTTCAATGTCGAAATCACGTTTCAGGAAGGACTGCCAGGTCGACAGCGTGCGCGGGTGACTGCCCCGGTCGTAAAACCATAACAGGTTGCTGACTTTTGACTGGGGCCGGTTGAGGGGTTCCACGAACAGGAGATGCCCGTTCACAACCCGTGCCAGTTCGCGCATCAGTGCTTTGACCTGTTCATCCGTCAGGTGATGCCCCAGAAAGACACACAGGGCGACGTCAACACACTTGTCTTGCAGGCAAATGCGGGTCGCGTCCGCCAGCAAGATGCCCAGTCGATCCTGCACGCGTTCCTGCAAACCAACCAGCTTCATCGGGTCCAGGTCCAGGCCGATATAATCGACCTCGGCTGGCAGTACCGAGCGATAGAGTCCTGTTCCCGAACCCACATCCAGCACAAGCTGATTTTCAAGATGCGCCAGAAACGGCTGCATATGGCCCTGAACTTGCTTGACTCCTACCAGATTCTGCACCAGATCGTAGACCTGTGGATAAGCAACAAGTTTATGGGCAAGTTGTATGAACAATCGGTTTTCCATGATGAATACGCGCTATTGGCTTTCGTAAGTATTCCTATATTTCGGGCGCATAGCAAGGCTTATTTTGCTTCAGCGCTCGAATATCAGGTAGGTTGCGCCATCCACGACAAACTCGCGTTTGCGGGTAAAGCTGTCGTCTTCGTCCAGCCGCCGGCACCGGCTTTCATATTCGATCCAGCAAATCGCCACCGAGACATCCAGCCATTCCAGCGTTTCTGCGGAACTGCTCAGATCATGCCGGGTACGCGTCAGACTGACACCGAGCCACCCCAGAAACGTGCGTTCGGGATGCAGGCTAAACCAGAAGACCGGTTCACCAACCAGCGTGATGTCTTCGGGCAGTTGGGCAACCAGCGTATCTGTCTGAGCAAGCGTTTTTGTGTTCGCCTGCTGCTGTATGGCGTTGCTCAAATCATGAATGGAAATACTGATGATGGCAGGCAGCAGGGCAAAAGCCATCACCTTCAGCCACCCCGCAGAGCCGATCACCCGCGCCACCGCATAGGCGACCCAGGGCGCAAACAGGACCCAGTAACCGAAGGTGGTGTTGAGAAAAGCCACCATGATCATCATCTGTACAGCAGCGATCAGCACCAGCATGCGTGACGCGCGCTGCCCTTGCCGCCACAGCAACCCTAGCACCAGCAAAGACGCAGGCAGTTCAACAGGGGACAAGCTCAGGCTGAAGCGGGCTTGCACGTCAAAGAGATAGCTCCAGACATTTCGCCCCTCGGCAAAATTGGTTTCGTCTGCGTAACGATCAGAAAAAGCCTGGAACCCTGCCCATTGCGCGGATGGGTCCGGCAAAAAGTGACCTGCTGCAAACAACAGAACGGCCGCCAACCCGCCGCTGGCATACAACAGCACAAATGACCATCGCTCACGCAGACGGGGCAGCGCCCAGATCACAAATGCCAGGCCAACCAGAACGGCGACGGGTGCCGTCAGCGTTGGCACGGTTTCCAGGCCGATATAGAAAGACAGGCCCATAACCAACGGCCAGCGTCTGCGCGGGACTGCGCTGTCGAAAAACGCAACCAGCCCCCACAGCAACACCACGCTGTACACCACCAGCCCGATGTCCATGCGCAAATTATGCGACGTTCGCACAAATGCAGTCATGGCCAACAGGGTGACGATGCCCGCTACACGCTGAACCGTTGTCAGCGCCGGGACACGCCACAGAAAGGCTGCGAACAGCAGCACAGCCCCCGCCCCAACCAGCAGCGGAAATGAACGCAAGGCGATCAGCGATGTATCGTTAAGCAGGCGCAGCCACAGGCCCATCAGCAGGTAATACCGCCCCAGGGCCGGGTCCGGCGTGCCGTAAGCGGATGCAATAAAGGTGGGACTCAAAGCGCCATGAGCCGCATAATTGGTTGCCATACTGGCCAACCAGGGTTCATCGGGCACATCCAGGCGCATGAATTCGCCCACACTGGCGACATGCAAGCCAATCAACGCCACACCCAAAATGACAAGCACCATCAGCGCGGTGCGACTCAGGTGGCGAGATGTAAGGGCGGCAGGATCCGGGGACACAATCCACACGCAAGCCGCACTCAAACCAACCGTATTGACGATCAGCAACCACAGCGTGCCTGGAAACAAAAACAGACGCTGCGACTGCGTGTGATACACCAGCTGAGCGACGCCGAAACTCACCAGCAGCGCCAGTGCCATAACCACACGATCCGCATTCGGTTGTTGGGTCGCCCAAAGACGCAGGCGCGGTTCGAGAATAAACAAACCTGCGGCCAGCCCCACCAACGCCGCATACGCTCCGTAGAAAGCCTCAACCTCGATTGCGTAATCAGCCAGAATGCTTTCATCAACGGGCATCCGCCACAGGCTGAACAACAGGGCCAGCAAAGTCGCTATCAGTGCCACTAAGCCCAGGCGGCGGCTATTCCAAAGTTCGATTGAAATGTTTGGTAGGGGACTTGGTTTCATTCGTCTGTTTGATCGGGCGATTGTTCAGCACGTTCACGCACCACATAGCTGGGTTTGTCCATCAACCGGAAGTGCATGCGAGCGAGGTACTCACCGATAATGCCAAGCGCGAGCAACTGAGCGCCGGAAAAGATGCCAATCACTGAGGCCAGAAACGGGAAACCGGGCACCGGTGTTCCTTCGATGACAAAACGAACAAACACAAAGATCAGCAGGATGACGCTAAAACAGGCCAGTACCACCCCCATCAGGCTGGCGACCTGAAGCGGCAGCACGCTGAACCCGGTCATCATGTTGAGGGCATGGGTGATCAGTTTGCGCAGCGTATAATTGGAAACACCGATCTTTCGCGGGTCATGGCGCACATTCACCGCCGAGAAACGCGTCGTCCCCCAGGTCAGCAGCACGTCAATGGACACGTGCGGCCCCTGATACGAGACAAAAGCATCACGCACTTTGGTACGAAACACCCGGAAGGCGCTCACTTTACGCGCGGTTTCGACACCCATCGCACTTTGCAGCGCCAGCTTCGTCACCTGCGAGGCCATATCGCGCAGAAAACCATGCTGCTCGCGCATGGGCGTGCCATAAACCACATCAAACCCTTCGTCCAGACGGGCGATCAGCTTCTGGATTTCGTCGGGTGGGTGTTGCAGGTCATCATCTATCGTGACCACCAGTTCGTAGGCGGCGCTGCGGATGCCGCACAGCAGGGCATTATGCTGGCCATAATTGCGCATCAGGTTGATGCCCCTGACCCAGTCATAATTCTGCGCCAGCTGGCTGATCATCTCCCAACTGGCGTCCCGGCTGGCGTCGTTGACCAGAATCACCTCATAGGACGAACTGATCTGGGGCAGTGTCTGGGCCAGTTGTTCGATCAGCGGCGATAGGGACCCCTGACTGTTGTAAACCGGAATGACGACCGAGAGGGTATGTTGGGTCATGCATGATCCTGTTCGTGAAGCATGTGCCTGTTTTTTTACTATAGCTGACATCCGGGCATTGTCCACCCGGATGCCTCAATAATCCATTCTCATTTTTCCCTAAGCCAGAGTTTACAAAAAGAACAAACTTTTTGCCTATGCTCTCGAATGGAAAACGGAATTCCAAAGGTTATTTGAAGGATTGAGTGGAGTAATGAGCCATGTTTAACAAACGCATTCGCAACTGGTTTGCGATATTTGCCGTGTTGATGTTGGTCACGGGTGTGGCGCTGGTGGGTGCGCAGGAAGACACCGAACAGCCCTACGTCGGCATCACCTTCCAGGCAGCGGACGAAGGCGTCGAAGTGATGCGCGTGCTGCGCAACAGCCCGGCAGACGACGCTGGCCTGCAACCGGGTGACATCATCACCGCAGTGAATGGTGAAGCGGTCGACAGCGAAACCCTGGCAGACACCATCAGCGCAATGAGCGTGGGCGATGAGATTACGCTCGATGTGCTGCGCGATGACGAGCCGGTCGAGCTGAGTCTGACACTCGCCGCCCAGCCGGAACGCCCCAACCTGGCGCTGCCCGGTCGTTCAGATCGTGGCGACCGTCCCGCCGTGCCGAATATGCGCTTTGATATGCAGCGTCCATTCCTGGGCGTGACACTGGAAGCGACAGATGATGGCGTCGCAATTGCGGAAGTTGTGGACGACTCCCCGGCAGCCGAAGCTGGTTTGCAGGAGGGCGACGTAATCGAGTCGGTCAGTGACGTAGCCGTCGAAACCCCGGAAGATGTGGTCAACGCGATTGCTGATCTGGCGATTGGTGACGAGGTTTCGCTCACCGTCAACCGCGACGGTGAAGCGCAGGCCATCACCGCCACGCTCGGTTCGATGCGCGACCAGATGCCAGCCCTGATGCAGGACATCATCATCTACGATGGCGATAACTGGCAGATCGTCAACCTGAGTGAAGACAGCGCGCTGGCACAGGCTGGCTTGCAGGCGGGTGATGTCATCACGGCAGTTGATGGCGAGAGCTATGACCCGGCAGCGCTCAACGACTATCTGAGCAGCCTCGAAGACGACGCCGAAGTGACCGTCTCGGTTGATCGTGCGGACGAAAGTCTGGATATCACCGTCAGCGCGGCGGACCTGGCATCGCTGAACAGCCTGGGCTTCGGCATGGGCCGCGGCTTCGAATTTCGCGGGCCGCGCGGCCAATTCAACATCATGCCCGGTGGGGTCTGGCTGGGGGTGCAGTTCCAGAATCTGGATGCCGATGTCGCCGCCGAAAATGACCTGAACGTGACTGAAGGCGCTCTCATCACCGAAGTGATCGCCGATTCACCGGCAGCCGAAGCTGGCTTGCAGGTGAACGACGTGATTATCGCCGTCAGCGGTGATCCGGTCGATGCCGGTCGTACCCTGCGTGAACGCCTGCTGGCGTATGCACCGGGTGATGTGGTGACGCTTGATGTGCTGCGTGACGGTGACAGCCTGAGTATCGATGTGACGCTGGGCGAAACCGATTTCCAGGGCATGATGGAAGACCTGCCCTTCGAGTTCAACGGCATGATGCCCCGGTTCTTCGGCCCCGATGGTCGCTTCCAGATCGAACCGCCGCAGGCCCCTGCTGAACCGATTGCCCCGGCGGCCAACCTGTAACTTAAAAACACCCTGATGCGCGCCCTGCCTCTCCCCACGGCGGGGCGCGCCGTTTTTCCCGATATGGCACATCAGTTGTGACCGAAAAATAATCCGACTATACTCAATTGAAAGTCAGTTAGATGTTGGAAACGGTGTCGAATATGGACTTACCGAGTCATTTGAGGGCCCTGCCCCCTGCCGCGCTGGAGGTCCTGCGCTACCTGAACACGGTCGAGCTGCACATGGCCGGGATCGACGATATTTGCGATGCAGCCGGATTGTCCGAACGCGGCTTTGGCAAAGCGATCCGCAGTCTGGTGACCAAAGGGTACGTCGTTATGGACGGCAATCAGGTTTATCGCCTGACGGAACAGGGCAGCAATGTGGCCGATGAACTCGCCGAATACGGGTTTGGCGACGATGAAGACGACGACATAGACGCTGATGCGATGGCGGCAACCGATGAACAGGCCGACGAACCCGCAACCCTCAAGCGGCATCTGGTGCTGGTCATGCCACCACGTCTGACCGCACTCCAGCCGACACACGTCGTCGTCGGGTTTGCGCCAGCCAGCGAACCGACCGCCCCGGCAGAAATCGTCGCCCGCCTGTCGGTGCTCAATGGTGAACCGAGCGCCCCGCAGGAAGCCAGCTTTGAACTGGACGAGGCGGCTGCGACGCAGGACTTTCTGATTACCCCCGGCGCCTACACCCAGACTCGCGTCCGGGTTGAGGTCTTCCAACTGGGGCCGAACCCGGATGATGTTGCCACCGCCGGTGGCTTGTATGTCGATGTGGATGTCTCCACAGACACGGACCCGGTCGAGCCGGTGGCCTTCGGCACGGACGTGACCATCACGCCTCAGGAATAACGCTGCATGGCACGCCCCTACGCGATCATCTATCCGCGCCGGACAGTCATTCGCTTTATCCTGCGGATGATTGGCCGGGTGCTGGTACGCCTGCTCACCCGTCCGGAAATCCGCGGTCTGGAAAACCTGCCCAAACAGGGGCCGGTGATTCTGGTTGGCAACCATGTCGCCATGATCGAAGTCATCCTGATGGCGGTTTATGTCCCCTGGCAGGTCGAGTTTATCGGCACAGGCGATATCCCGGTGGACCCGCGCTTTGCCTGGATGGCGAACCTGTACGGCTTTCTGCCCGTCAGCCGGGGCAGCACCGACCGGCAGGAAATGCAGATGCCGCTGGATGTGCTGAAGCAGGGCGGCGTGGTCGGCATCTTCCCCGAAGGCGGCATCTGGTCGACCACCATGAAGCGGGCGCGCACAGGTGTGGCCTGGCTCAGTTTTCATGGGAATGCTGCGGTGCTGCCAATGGGCTTCGGCGGGATGCGCGGCGCGATTCAGGCCGTGATGCAGCTCAAGCGCCCACGCGTGGTGATGAATGTCGGCACGCTGATGCCCCCGGTCAGTGGCAAAATCGAGGGGTTATCGCGCAAGGCGGCGCTGGAACAGGCAGCGAACGACATTATGGCGGCTGTCGAAGCGCTGATCCCCGCAGAAGAAAAACAGGGCTGGAGCCCGATTGTTGACGAGCAATTTGATTTCGAGCTGATCAGCCACAATGGCACGACCGAAACGCAGATTCCGCTGGAACACGCTGCCGGGCTGGGGCAGTTCTTTCACATCCCGGTCATTCTGGATGTGATGATGCGCAACTTCAAGCTGCCGCTGGATGCGCTGCAACAGCTTGACTCGGACCCGCAGGCGATAGCCGATGCGGCTGACCTCGCGCTGGCGTTTCTGGACGATCACCCGCAGTTTTTGTCGTATCGCTTTGGCTATCAGGATGCGGACGCGATTCGTAGCAGCGTTGTAGAACTGCGCGATCAGGCACGGGCAGCGGCGGCCCGCGGCGACACGCTGACCCTGCGCCCGATTCACCGGTATCGTCAGGGGGAAAACGGCACAGAGATTATCGAAACAACCCCCGGCACCATGCACGATATGTAATCACCTGACAACCGGCTGGAATCAAAAAAGGGGAGAGTCCGCAGACTCTCCCTGTTTATTACTCGCCGCGCAGGCCGGCAATTTCCTGCTCCAGCCAGGCGACCTTGCGGGCCAGCACCTGCACCTGTGCGGTTTCATCGGTGAATTCCGCCGGGTTCAGGTCCACGCCTTTAAAGTCACGCCGCGCCGCTGTCAGCTTTTGCTGCTGCTCTTTCTCGGCCTGTTGCTCCGGCGTCAACTGCTGTGGATCATGCGCCGCCATGAGTGCATCCAGCGTGTCGTAATCGGCCTTTGTCGCCGCGTTGGACAGGCTGACCGTGACGTTGACGGTGTTCACCGCGTCCGATGCAGCACGGTCGGCAAAGCCACCGTAAACCGCGCCCAACGCCTGCGCCAGTTGATGATCCAGCGCGGCCCGGTTGATGCCTGTGAGGGTGTACGTTCGTTGAATCATAGCTCGATCACCTCAAATGTGGCGGCGCTGTTCGATGAAGACGCACGCAGGGTCAATGTATCGGATACGTCGCTGCGCCACTGTGGCCGGAATGTATGATTTCCGGCAGCCAGCCCGGTCACCAGCACCACCAGCGACACCGGCATCCATGCTGCCGCGTCGCAGCCCAGCGTCAGCAGCCCAAACGTAAAGGCGGCTCCCACGCGGGTACCGTCCACCGCAATATCGAAATAACCGGGGTTATTGGTCCCGTTTGAGTGACCACTGCCCATGAAGTGCACCAGCACCGGGCCGCCGTGTGTTTCCATAGTTATGGACAGGTTGGTCGAGTCGATGTCCTGAAAGGCGGTGACACCGGTAATGGCATAATCACCGCTGTTGTCGCGCAGAATTCGGTCATGGTTGGGGCTGAGCAAATATTCGAGGTTATCGCGGACTTGCTCATTCAGATCATCATTGGTGACCAGTTGGTCAACGTTCCATGTAACCGGGGTTGTCCAGTTGGCAGGCATAGAATCTCCTCTCTATCAGATGAACAATCACAAAAGATGGACGCTGACGTGCCGGATCAGTACGCCAGCACCGTGTCCGCATTCAGGCGGCTGTGGTTTAACAACCAGAAGGTGTTGGCATGGGCGCTTTCGAGGGTCCAGGTGACCTGATGCTGGCTACCGCCCAGTTCAACGCGGTGCGCCTCGGCGACGATGAAGTAATCCGCCGCGTGGCCGGTCTGGGCTTCCTCGATGGTGATGCGGTCTAGCAGCGTGCGGGCCAGCACCTGCGTCGGGTGTTGGCGGGTGCTGAGGGTCAGGCGGTGGGCGTATCCACGCGGGGACTTGCGCCGGGCCAGTTCGTAACGCGCCAGCGACTCCGCCTGGGCCACCGAGTCCAGCGCGGGCAGATCAAAACGCAGGGTGCGCGGGCTATAAAACGCCAGACTGCCATAGCTGATGCGCTCGATCACCAGCGGATCACCCGTAAACAGCGGCGTTCCGCGCAGGCGTGCCCCGGCCAGCAGATACAGATCCCGCTTGGCCCGGCTGCGAATCTCCAGCAGCGCCGCGCTGAAATCCACCGCCCGCAGGCTCACATCAAGGCTGCCGGTCCCGTCCTGCCCGCTGCCGTCCGGCTGACGATTGGCTTCAAAATCGAGGCCTGGCACTGGCAAAAGCAGCGTCAACGCACCGATGGGGCGCTGTTCATCATCCCGAAAACGGGCCAGCAACTGCACTTCGCCCTGAGCCGGAATCAACTGCGGGCTGTCCAGCTCCCACAATACGCTCCCTGCCGAACCTGTTTGACGCGGCAGCAGCAGTACCTGCACCTGACTGATGACCTCCGTGCCATAGTCATACGCCAGGCCCGCCATGTCATCCGCGAACGAGGCCGTTGACGTCGCGTCGCGCAGCAGATGATGCCGGTTGTAGAACACCGCCTGTCCGCTGCGGTCCAGCAGGAAGTGCCCACGCTCGGCAACGACCACCTCCCGGATCGCTTCATACGCCGGGATACCATCACCCCATGTGTCACCGACATAGGCAAACTGCGTTTCGCCGGTTTCCAGCGCCCGTTCGATATTGCGGATCGGCAACCGGGTATTGCTGCCCAGTTCGCTGTGATCCGTTTTACCCAGCACCCAATACCCTTTGAGCCGCGTCCGCCGGAACGGCACCCGATCCAGAATTTGCTCGATGACCGCATCGGCTCGCACGTTCACCTGTGGCGGCAGCCGGATCGTATGCTGCTGGAGCTGCCACAAGGCATCCACCGCATGAATCACGGCGCGGCGCTGGCCCTGTTCGCCGGGCTGCGGCTCGACAGCGGCGATATGGCCGGTGAAATGGGTGCGTACGGTGCTGCCGTCGTCGCTCTGGATGCGTATCACCTGCCCCGGTTGAAGCGATGTCACCTCTGGCGAATAGGCCTGATCGACATTGCGCACCGTGATTCGGGCCGTTCCCGCCTGGGCCATGCTGTCATGCGCCTGCTGCATCCCCAGCTTCCATTCCAGCAGCAGCACATCGGCGGTGATGTCTTCGCCGCTGCCGGCAAAATCGCCGTCGTCGTCGCGGTCAATCGCTACGTGATAGCTGATCGTCATGTCACACCGCCATGACCCAGGTATGGCGAAAGGCGCAGCCATGATACGGGCGTTCGCCATGCGTGAAGACACCCGGCTCGACGCGCACCCGCACCGGTTCCAGCAGCGTACCGCCCAGCGTCACATCATCGCCCAGCGCGGCGAAGTAATCGTCGATCAGGTCGATTAGCAGCGGCAGATGGGACCGCAGCCCCGCCCCGGCGCTGACCGGCGCAACCAGCAGCAGATGCGTGGCGGTATAAACCACCGTGCGTGCCCCATCGGCAAACGCCACCGCCTCGAAACCGCCGCCGGACTGCCGGAACAACACGTCTTCCTCAACATCCACCGGCAGCACCAGCAGCGCCGGCAGCTGCGCCCGGCTCAGATCATCCGGCACCGCATCCACGTCATAGTTGTGCACGACACCCGTCACATTCAGCCCGGCCAGTTCGGTCAAAGCCGTACGAAACAATGCCATCATGGCTCCTTTCTCTCGCTACGGATAACAGGATTCAAACTTGACTTACGAACAAAGACTAATAGAATTAGTTTTAATGACTAATCGAGTTAGTTTTCAACAGGGGATACAGCGTGGTTGCGACCACTATCACCGAGCAACAAACACGAAATACGATCCAACGCACCTTGCCCGACCTGATTCTACGGCTGGAAGGGCTGGCCGTACTCATCACCGCCATCACGCTCTACAGTCACATCAGCGGCGACTGGCTGATTTTCGCGCTGCTGCTGTTCACACCGGATGTCGCCATGCTTGGTTATCTGTTCAACGCACGCATTGGCGCAATCACCTACAACATCGGGCATTTTTATGCCCTGCCGCTGGCATTGGGGTTAATCGCGCTGGCAGGTGGCTGGTCGACCGGGGTCGCGCTGGCGCTCATCTGGGCGGCACATATCGGGCTGGACCGCCTGCTGGGTTTCGGTTTGAAGTACGCCGACGGCTTTAAGAGCACCCACCTGGAACGCGTGTAACATGCCCTATCCGGCGAAAGTCAGCCCCGAAAGCATCGTCCAAACTGCCCGCGCGATGATCGAAGCTGAGGGAGTTGAACGCCTGCTGCTCAACCAGCTGGCGGACAAACTCGGCATCAAACCACCCTCGCTTTACCGGCATGTCAGCAGCAAAACCGATCTGCTGCGCATGGTCAATGAGGACACCTTTGCGGGTATTTTCCGTGCCATTCAGCCAGCACTGGACAGGCCCGGCACCCCGCAGGAACGCATCATGGCGATGGCAATGGCATACCGGCAGTATGCCCACGAGCATCCGATCACGTACGGGCTGGCCTATACCAACACCATCCCCGAACTGCGGCCCGATGAAGCGCAGCAGGAACAGGCCGTCCTGCCGTATCAGGCGCTGGTCGCGGAGATTACAGGCGAGGCGCAATCGCTCCCGGCGCTGCGCGGTCTGCTGGCGCTGATGCACGGCTTCGTCATGCTCGAACTGGCCCAGCAGCTGCGGCGCGGGGGTGATCTGGATGCAGCCTATATCCAGTCCGTACAGGCGTATATCCGGGGTTGGACACCGTAATTTACAGGGAATTTACAAAGCGGCAACAACCGGCATACAGTTGTCTTTCATGATGGGGACATCGCGTAAATAAAACCTGAAGGGGTAAACACATCATGAAGACGAAAAAGCTCATTCTGTCCACCGTACTGGTTTCCTCGCTCACCATCGGTGCCGGGGCGGCACTGGCCCAGGATGACGACTCCGCCACCACCAGCCCACCCGCCCAGCAGCGCGGCCCGTTCCGGGGGGATGGCCTGCGCGACCGGCTGCACAACCGGCCCGGCATGGCCCAGCGCGGCCCCCGCTTTGAGGACTTCGGCGCGCTGGCGCTGATGGAAGAATACACCGGCCTGACCCTGACCGAACTGCGCGACGCACATCAGAACGGCCAGACGCTGGCGGAAATGATCGAAGCCAACGGCCAGAGCGTGGACGATTTTATCGCTGATGCCACCGAAAACGCCTATGCTCGCATCGACACCGCCGTAGCCAATGGCCGCATCACCGAAGAAGAAGCGGATACGCTCAAGGCCGAAATTAACGAACGGCTGACGGCGCGGATCAACGGTGAACCGGGCGCGGTGCAGGCCCTGCTCGAAAGCTACACGGGCATCGACACCTTTGAAGCACTGCGGGACGCGCATCAGAGCGGCCAGACGCTGGCGGAAATAATCGAAGCCAACGGCCAGAGCGTCGATGATTTTATCGCTGACGCGGCTGACCTCGCCTACGACCGCATCGACACCGCCGTGGCCAATGGGCGCATCGACGACGACCGCGCTGAAGAACTGAAGGCGCTGGCCCTCGAACGCATTACGGCAGCGGTCAATGGTGAACTGCGCGGGATGCGCATGGGTCGCATCTAACCCATCTAAAGTTCCGGTTCTTCCACTTCACTCAGGACGCAGCAAAACCTTGTTGCGTCCTTTACTTTTCCCCACCGCCAGCCAGCACCCCGGTTTACACATAATTTACATTGCCTGAACAGCAACTGAACGATATTCCGGCATCATAGCGTTACAGCACACGATGCTGAAAGTATCGTCAAAGAAAGGTAATCCCATGAACGTCAAAAAACTCGTCATTTCGACAGCACTCGCTTCTTCACTGGTGATCGGCGGCACAGCCCTGGCCCAGAATGGCAACCCGACCCCCGGCGACCAGAAGGGCAGGTCAATGGGTCAGGCACTAGGGCAACCGGGGCAGCCACGCGGCGGCCAGATGCAGGATGGGTTCCGCAATGCGCGGCCCGATCAGGCACCCGGCATGATGCAGAATCGCTTCGGCGGGGCCGAACTCAGCGCGCTGGTTGAAACCTATACCGGCCTGACCGTCAATGACCTGCGCGATGCCTTGCAGGATGATCAGACGCTGGCAGGCCTGATTGAAGCCAATGACCAGAGCGTGGACGATTTCATCGCTGAAGCCCTGGCCACCCTGAGTGCCAATCTGGACGAAGCGGTCGAGGCGGGCCGCCTGACCACGGAACAAGCCGCCGACATGCTTGCTCAGCTTGAAGAACAGGTCACTGCCTGGATCAATGGTGAAGCGGGTGGGTTTGGGATCGGCGTGCCACCCAGTGACGCGATCCCCGGTTTTGGGCCGGGGCCACAGCAGGGCCGGTTGCAGGGCGTCGATGTCTTTGCACTGGCCGAAACCTATACCGGCCTGACCGTTGATGAACTGGGTGACGCTTTGCAGGACGATCAATCGCTGGCGGACCTGATCGAAGCCAATGACCAGAGCGTGGACGATTTCATCGCTGAAGCAGTCGCCACCGTCAGCACCAATCTGGACGAGGCTGTCGAGGCGGGCCGCATCACCCCTGAACAGGCCGCCGACATGCTCAGCCAGTACGAAGAACAGATCAGCGCCTGGGTCAATGGTGAAACCCCCGGACTCGGCATCGGTCGCCTCTAGGTAGCCATTTTCCATCCCCCATCCCACGTTTACGGGCGCAGACACCCTGCGCCCTTTTTGTGTTTTCAAGCAAGCAGACAATTTGGCTGACTGGCTAACCCGCTAAACGGCTGCTCTCGCGTCACCCGACCCTGCGCAGGCCCCCCAATGCCACCATCAACGCTGCCGGAGTCGTGGCAAAGGCCCGGTTATCCGGCTCTTTGTACAGCCACATGGCCCAGCGCAAACACAGCATTTCCAGGTCCAGCGGCGGTTGATACACCTGAATGACCGTGTTCTGATCGTGCGCCGCAGCAGTGGTGCCGTTGACCCCGCGCAGCACCGTCAGCACATTGGTCGCTGTATTGACCGCCAGCAGCCGCAGATATTCGTCCTCCAGCCGCAGCAGCTGGCCGATCTGAAAACGCGGGCTGATACCATAGCTATCCGCGCCATCGGCATCGCTCACCGTGATGGTGCTGGATGAACTGTTCAGCGGGTTATCCTGCACCGTGTCGCCGCTGTCGAACCAGGCACGAGTCCAGCGGTCATGCCAGCCCCAGATTCCGCTGACCGAGACGGCTCGCAGCGGTGTCTCCGTCCAGTTGAACGCCTGCCCCCCGGCCAGCCGCAGCACGCTGATCGGGCCATCGAGCGCGGCTTCTGGCAGGGTGATGACATCCACCACGTCGATACTGCTGCCATCGCCATTGGTGATCGAGTCCAGTTGTAGCAGGTCATCGGCCAGCAGCAGTTCGTCGGGGTGACGCGGGTTCACATCATGCGCCAGAGTCGCCACGTGCGGCGAGAACCGCCGGCCAGACGACCGCTCGATCTGCGCGGATGCCGCCTGAAGTGCGCCCAGCAGGCGCGCGTCGTCACCCGTGTCACTCGCGCTCAGGCCCAGCCGCTGACGAAGTTGGTGTAACGTTGCCAGGGTATACATGGACTATGCTCCTTTATTCTATGTTTGAAAATTGATACATCCAGAAGGCGTATGTCGTGCGTAGATATGGTCAGACACTGGATTTTTATCCGTGTCCCCACCCAAACCCCGCTGTTCCACCCCACCCGACAGCGGGGTTTCCTGTTATCATGGGGGGCATGGATCAACACAAAATCACGGACAGTCTCAACCTGCCGCCGGGCAGCCTCATCACCCTGACCAGCCTGCAAGTCGTGCTGTGGGGGCAGGACCTGCTGTTTGAGGGCGAGAGTGAGTCCGTGCCGTTTCGCCTCATCCTGCGGGACTGCCGCGACGTCCGCTGGCAGCTTTATGCCCATATGCAGGTCGAAGGCCGTCCCCCCTTCCCCCCCGCCAATATCGCCAACTTCAGCGCCGGCAGAGACCAGCACCGCAGCCCGCTGCGTCTGCTGACGGATTATTTCGGCCTCAGCGTCAGTTACGGGCAGCTCATCGTCGAACGACGCTAAAATCGCCCCAACCAATTTTGAACAACATCTCCGACACCGCCGTAATAGGGGGTGAATGAGGGAGTAAGTTCATGCAGCCAGAGGTGGCGCAGCGCGCGCCAGACGAAACCGAAGACCTGTTAACGCTCGTGCAGATGAGCGAGGATGAACTGCTGCGACGGGCACAGGCAGGCGATGAGGAAGCATTCGGCGCGATTCTGTACACGTTGGAAGGCCCGCTGCGACGATTTGTGCGGCGGTTGCTCGGCACCAGTGACGCCGAGGACGACATTATTCAGGACGTGTTTATCGCGCTCTATCGCAACCTCGGCAGCATCGAACCGGAACGCGGCCTGCGCCCCTATCTGTACCGGATGGTGCGCAATCGCAGCTACGATCAACTGCGCAAGCTGGGCCGCTATCATGTTTACTCGCTCGACGACGAACCGGCAGAGGCCTACGCATCGCTGGAAACGCTGTCCGATGACAGTGAAGAACCGGAAGAAGTGGCCCACTGGCTGCTTATCCAGCTGGAAGTGCGGGAGGCGATGAACCGTCTGCCAGAAAACCAGCGACAGGCACTCATCCTGTTCGCCGAAGAGGGGTTGTCATATGCCGAAATTGCCGAGGCGATGAACACCAATGTGGGCACGATCAAGTCGCGCCTGTTTCATGCCAAAAAAGGTCTGCGCCGTCTGGTACGGCCCGAAGTTTTGCAAGCCCTGGATGCCGAATTCGGCTGAGGAGTTCAAAACATGTTTACGCCAAACGATCTGTATGTCATTAAACTGGAAAACGAGCAGCGCCTGAAAAAGGCCATGTACAAATATGAAGTCCGCAGTCACCCGGCAATCGGCCAGGCTGCCCTGCACCGTCGAGCCATCGCCCGCTTTGGTGCTACACTGGTGCACGTGGGCCAGCGCCTGCAAGCGGTCAACAACGAACAACACGCAGCACCCCAATTGGATCCGATACGCAATGCTTAGGTTTTGTCGAAGCTTGAATAAAAGCGAACTCTTAAATCGCCACCTCACCCCGACCTCGACTTCCGTCTTCGGTCACCCCTCTCCATCAATGGAGAGGGGATGCGGAGCAGCGCGACGCAGGGGTGAGGTTCCAGGTGCACCGTTCAAAGGATAAAAGCAAGCTGTCCAGAACCTGAACAGAAATCTGAATCTTAGTGGAATCAATCGGGGCATACGTCTGCCCGAATAAGTAACAGGAGTAACAACTTATGGATGAAAATACCATCCACCAGCTACAGCAACTGCTGACGGCCCTTAACGCGCTTCAGCAGTCGGTCGAGAAAGCCATGCAGCATCACACCTATACCGGCACCGGTGCGATGGCGCTCAAGAGCTACACCAACCTGCACGCCCGCATTGCCCAGTTGATGCCGGATGATTTCTACATCACGGATGTGTTAGCACTGGATATTGCCGACAATGCAGATGAGGCGCAGGTCATCGCCCAGGTGAACATGGCGGCCAGCCAGCTTGCCACCTATATGCAGCAGCAGATCAAGCCACCACGGCGCCGGGGACACGGCGCACAGGCCGAATTTGACATCGACATCGAAGACTTTCAGGAAATGGGCCGTGCTTTGCGTGATCGTATTCTGTCGCAGACCAAAGACACGATCCGCCGGGCCATGTCCGAAATCGACATCGACATTGACCTCGAAGGCGGCCAGCACAAACGCAAGCGCAAAATCCGCATCGTCTCGGACGACGAGAACAATCTGGCCGGGGCAGACCTGAGCGGGCAGGACCTGAACAGCGAAAATCTGGCCGATCAGGACCTATCGCGCGCCAACCTCAGCGGCACCAATTTACAGAATGCCAACCTGGGTGACGCCATCCTGATCGAGGCGAACCTGAGTGGGGCCAACCTGCGGGATGCCAATTTGGCCGATGCCGACCTGCGTGGCGCCAACCTCAGCGGGGCAGTATTGCGCGAGGCAAATCTGAGCGACGCCAAGCTGGCCGAGGTCAACCTGACCGGGGCCGATATGGGCGATGCCAACATGAGCGATGCTGACCTGCGCGGCGCCAACCTCAGCGGGGCGAACCTGACAGAAGCCAACCTGACCGACGCCGACCTGCGCGACGCCAATCTCAGCGGGGCCAATCTGCAACAGACCAACCTGCGCGAAGCAGATATGCGCAACGCCGACCTGAGCGGAGCCAACTTGCAGGATGCCCACCTGCGTGAAGCCAACCTGCAAAATGCCCGGCTCGTCAATGCGAATATTCATGGGGCTAACTTCCGCGAGAGCAAACTGAACGGCGCCATTTTGCCCGATGGCCGCCCCTTCACACAGCCCGAAGACCTGGCGCGCTTTGGCGCCGCCCGCAAGTGGAACGTGCCGCCCGTTCCACCTGTTCCGCCCGTGCCACCAGTCCCGCCTGTACCGCCGGTGCCTCCGGTTGGCTGGCAACCCCCCAAGCCACCGCAGCCGCCGGAAGAACCGGATGACTCGGACTCGTCCACCATCATCTAACGGGCCAACCAAACCAATTCGCACAGTCGCAGGGACGGGCCAGTGTGCCCGTCCTTGACCTACATACAGATCAGCCCCTACCAATGGGGCGTTTTTGATCGGGCTGGTCGATAAGTCAACAGGCGGGAGAACGCAAGGTGGATATTCCGCCTGATAACCCTGCTTCCATCTTCTGACTATGGCTTACAGGCTAAACGTCAACACAGCAGAATGATTCGCAACAAAACGCACATATCCCTTCACGCTGCCTGCGCAACCACGCTGGCACATTTCGCGTACAGGCCTATAGTAAGTAACAGGCCTGTGATTATCATTGTTCAAGCTGAAAGAAGGGATCCATAGTGAAAAAGATTCTGGCCGTCCTGCTCCTGATCACGGTGCTCGGTATCGGCGTTGTTCCAACACTGGCGGCTCCCCTGGTCGAGCTGAATGACCTGGCGCGCTACTTTCCCTCGGACACGGCTGTCTTTATGGCCTCGCGCATTGACGATGCCTTTTTCGAGGAACTGGACAGCCTCGTGGCCCGCGTCGCCAATGTCCTGCCGCCCGGCACAGTCCCGCCCATGACCATTGCCGAGGGGCTGGATATGGCGCTGGCAGAAGCCGACCCGCCGATGACCTTCCAGGAAGATATTCGTCCGTGGCTGGGCGATACGGTTGCGCTCGGCATCATGGAAATTCCAATGCAAGAAACATCCGGCTTTATGCGCAGCCCACGCATGAATGGCATGAGCGCCATGCGCGACGATGCGCCGATACTGGTGGCCGTTGCCATCACTGACCGCGAGGCCGTCACCAATTTCTTCGTCGATGCCATGGAAAACAGCACCAGTGAATTTGAACGCAGCGACGAAGCGGATTACACCCTGTTCACGAACCCGGAAAATGAGGACCAGATCGTTGTTATCCGCGATGACGTCCTGCTGGTCACCAATCAGGCAGGCACAGCCACCACGCTCCCGGATGGCAGCCTGAGCGACAGCGCCGACTTTAATGACACCTTCGCCCTGCTGCCGGAAACCGACTACAACATTTCGGTCTTCATCAACCTGCCGCAGTTCCTGACCGACGCAATGGAACAGGACCCAGAATCTGCCGAAATGATGGGAATGTTCGGCGATTTCTTTAATGCCATCGGCCCGCAGGCCTGGGGCGGGACCCTTCTCGACGAGGTGAGCCTGACGATTGATATTGCCCAGCAGCTGGACAGCACCCAGGCATACGAACAATTCGGCCTGCCGTCCACGCCACCCCCGCCGGTTGATCCGGCCTTTGCCGCGCGCATTCCAGCCAGCGCACCGCTGGTTTACCTGGCCACCGACATCAGCCGTTCCGGGCTGGGTTTCTTCACGGTGATCGAGCAGCAGGTCGCAGCTATGGTCGAAGCAGACCTGGCTGATGAGGAGGAGCTGACCGAGATGCAGGAAGGCATTGATCAGTTCGAAGCGACCTTCACCACCTTTACCGGCCTCGATCTGCGTGAGGATGTCCTGAGCTGGATGACTGGCCAGTATGCCGTGTTCGTCATGCTGAACCCGGAACTCAACCTGAAGAATCAGTTCGGTCTGTTCACCGCCTTCCCGGTCGATTTTGGCGTCGCCATCGAAGCAACAGACCCGGACGCGGCAGCTGCCACTGTCACCGGTTTTACACAGGCGATTGAACGTCTGGCAGCGCTGGCCGAAGAACAGGAAGACAATGAAGCTGAGGTTGAGATCAGCACCGAAACCATGTTTGGCACCGATGTAACGGTGGTGACCATCACCTCGCGCCAGGCACCCTGGCCGATTGAAGTGTTGATGGGCGCCAATGACGACGTCTTTGCCCTCGGCACCCGCAATGCCGTGCAAGCCATCCTCTCCGGTGATGGCGGGCTGGCGGCCAACGAATCTTTCACGCGTGCCCAGACCTGGACGCTCGATGGGGCCTATAACCTCGCCTATCTGGGGCCGGATGGTCTGGCACCGCTGGCTGACCTGATCACCACCTTCGCTGAGGAAGATGACGAAGACGCGGCCCAGTTGGCGCAGGCGGTTCGCGACCTGCTGGACCTGATTGACAGCGCAACCGTCAGCCAGACGCTGGACGAAAACAGTTCGGTCAGCCGCATGAGCCTGAACCTGTCCGAATAGCGCGATTGCCAGCTTCACTGTCTTACCTATGAATCCACCCTTCCCCGAATCTGCGGAACTTCGTATGATCGGGGGAGGGATTTTGCACCAGGGTGAATGCATCCAGCCCATACGATAGCCATCAAGGGTTCCTGTAGGTGACTAATCGCCTGTCAGTGCCGCCTCACATCACCGCTTACACATCCACGCCAACGCCCTGCTTACCAATGAAACAAGATCGTTAAGGCATCGCATGCTTTTATGATGTTACAATCAGCCAAGCGGTAGAGTAATGTGCTACTAACAATTGAAATGTGAGTTTACAGTGAAGAAAGCTCTTATCATCGAAGATGATCAATATATGATCGCCAATCTCGTTGAACTGCTGAGTTACGAGAATTTTGAAGTCCGCAGCGTCCACAATGGCACAGAGGCTCCCCAGGCTGCCGCAGAATTTCTTCCTGATATTATCCTGAGCGATATGCGGGTTCCGGGCCTGGATGGGATGGGCATCCTGAAAGCCATTCGCAAGAACCCAGAGACAGCCGACATCCCGTTTATCTTCCTGACCGGACGCAGCAGCAGTGCGCAGGTTCACGACGCGCTCGACCAGGGCGCCAACGGTTATCTCATCAAACCCTTTCAAATTCATGAACTGCTGGATTTGATCAACCAGTTCCTGCCCTAGCAAACACACTGGTCTGGCAGCCTGTCTTGGCCTGCTCTATAATGCAGACCTAAGCTAGACAGGTGTATTACATTGCCCATAGAATTTCTGTTTGTCCTGCTTCTGATCGTCGCTAATGGCGTGTTCGCCATGTCCGAAGCCGCCATGATCTCCGCCCGGCAGGCACGTCTGCAACAACGTGCTGAGGAAGGGGACAAAGGCGCAGAAGCAGCCATCAAACTGGCAAAAGACCCCGACCGCTTTCTATCCACCGTACAGATTGGCATCACCCTGATCGGCATTCTATCCGGCGCAGTTGGCGGTTCCACGCTGGCCGGGACGATTCGCCCCCTTATCGAGCGCATTCCGCCGCTGGCTACCCGCAGCGAGGCGATCAGTGTTGGGCTGGTGGTGCTGCTCATCACGTATTTGTCGCTGGTCATTGGCGAACTGGTGCCGAAGCGACTGGCCCTCAACAATGCGGAAACCATCGCGGCAATGGTCGCCCGGCCCATGCGTTTTATCTCAACCATCACCGCGCCGGTCGTGGGTTTTCTGTCGCTGTCGACACGTGTGGTCCTGGTGCTGTTGGGCATTCGCCCCTCGCAGGACCCACCGGTGACCGAAGAAGAAGTCCGCTTCATGATCGAGCAGGGCGCGGAAGCCGGTGTGTTCGAGATCAGCGAACAGCAGATGGTGGAGAACATCTTCCGCCTGGGAGACTGGCGCACCAGCGCCATGATGACCCCGTATACGGAGGTGATCTGGCTTAATCTCGATGACTCTGCCGAAGATGTCATTCAGCAGGTCACGGACAGCCGTTATCTGGCATACCCGGTCTACCAGACCGAACAGAACAACCTGCAAGGCGTGGTCCTGCTCGAAGACCTGTGGCGGCAGTTGGCCAGCAGCCAGCCGCTTGACCTGAAAGGCATCCTCAAACCACCGCTGATCGTACCGGAGAATGCGCTGGCGTTGAGCGCAATGGAGCATTTCCGCCGTTCGGACCAGCGGCTGGCGTTGGTCATTGATGAACATGGCAGCGTAACCGGTATCCTGACCCCGCAGGACATTCTCGAAGCGATCGTCAGCAGCGCACCTGCCGACACCCATACGGAGATCACCCCTCGTTCGGATGGCTCGTGGCTGGTGGATGGCATGCTGAACATTGATGAATTTGAAGATTACACCGGCGAATCGATTGCCCCGGAAGATGAACGGGGCGATTACCAGACCATGGGCGGTTTTGTGATGATGCGCATCGAGCGTATCCCGCAGCCTGCCGATCAGTTCGAGTGGAACCATCTGCGCTTCGAGGTGGTGGATATGGATGGCCGCCGCGTCGACAAGATTCTGGTTACCCGCCTGGAAGATAACAACAAAGATGGTGATGATGACGGATAGCGTCTTCGAGATCAAGGCCCCGCAGCTTTACCGCTGTCAGGTTTATCGTTACTTCAGCGGGCTGTCGCGCCTCTATCTCAGCGTGTTCAAGCCCCAGCAGAACATCCCCGCATTTTATGTGTTGTTTTCGGATGTCGGTTACTTCGAAGGGCCGATGAACTGGCAGAGTGTGGATTTTTATATCGCACCACCGCAGGCCTGCATTGACCTGATGCTGCATACGGGCATCATCGGGCCGGCGGTACTGCAATTCCCGGATGCCTACGCATCGATCACGGATACCGCCCGTTTGTACCGGGTCGATACCGGCCAGGCACCGGTCCAGATCATCGCCAGCAGCGCCAGCCTGCTCGACAGCGTGCCGTCCAGTATCTAGCGCGGGTCCTCTGGCAGCGGCATGGTGCTGACCGGCAGATAGATATGAAAGGCAGTCCCCCGGCCCGGTTCGCTCTCTGCCTTGATATGCCCATCGTGGGCCTTAATGATTTTGTCCACAATCGCCAGCCCCAACCCGGAGCCACCCGCCACCGACAGACTGTCCGCTGACCGGTAGAAGCGATCAAAAATATGGGGTAAATCTTCCGACGGGATTCCCCGGCCATTGTCACGCACAGTCAGGCGTACCGTGTCGCCCGACAGCCCCGTCGAAATGCTGACCGTCCCGCCCGGCGGCGTATACTTCAGCGCGTTATCAATCAGATTGGACAAGGCGCGCTCCAGTTTTTCCGCATCGAACATCAGCAGCGGCAAGTTGGTCTGCTCCACATACAGCAGGATCTGCTGGCGGCTGATGGCAATTGGCTGGTGGTCGGCCACAATCCGGGTCATTAAGGCATTCAGGTCCTGCAACTCGAATTCAAATTCGTCCTCAATCGGCTTATCCAACCGCAGGATCATTAGCATGTTGCGGATCATGGATTCCAGGTTGTCGATCTGCATGCTGAATTTGGCGAGATGTTCCGCACGGCGGTTGGCCGAGGCGGACTTTTCGACAAGATACAGGCTGGTTTTCAGAATGGTCAGCGGGGTCATCAGGTCGTGTGTCCGATCCCCGACAAAGCGCCGCAGCAGCTCGATATGTTTGCTCTGCATCGCCAGATCCATCGCCCGTTCTTCCGCTTCCTTACGGGCGGTGACATCGCGCACCATGACGGTCACTTCATCCGGCCCGCTAACCGATACACGCGCTTCCAGATTGCGCAGCTGGCTGCCGGGCGATTCCAGCACATACTCATAGGTCTGCAATTCACCGGTGTCCAGCGCACGATGCACATAGGACAGACGCTGATCGGCGATTTCCCGTGGCAGCACCTGATGAATCTTCTTGCCCACAATCTGATCACTGAACATCATGTCCGTGAAGTCACCGCCATGGATGGCTTCCAGATAAACGCCTTCCCGGTTGATGCGCGCCATAAAATCCGGAATGGCTTGCAGCAGTGCCCGCAGCTTCGCTTCCATCTGTTTGGTGTCGGTAATATCAATATCGACGCCGGCAATCCCGATAATCCGCTCACCATCGTGCACCGGCACCACGACGTTGTAATGATAACGGATGTCTCCGCCCCGTTGATAAACCATTTCGACGCGGCTTTCTTGGCCTGCAAAAGCCTGCGCGTTGAGTGATTTCCACTCCCTCAGCACCTCTGGCCGCAAACCCAGTTCTTCGGGCGCCTTGCCGATATTGTTGCCCCATAATTCGCGCGAATGTTCGTTTTGCAGGACATACCGCCCCCTGACATCCATCGCCCAAAAGTCAAATGGCAGGCTTTTCATGGCTGCTTCTAACCATGCCTGGCTTTCACGCAAAGCCGCTTCCTGTGCTTTCTGTGCGGTAATATCCAGCGCCGACCCCAAATACCCCAAAAACATCCCCTGGTCCGAGAAGCGAGGCACACCGTTTTCCAGCAACCAGCGATACTCGCCATCCGCCCGCCGCAGGCGATACAGCATCTGATACGGTTTACGAGCATCAAATGCCGTCTCGTACATCTTCAGCGTATCTTCAGCGTCATCCGGGTGCAGGCCGGTTACCCAGCCATAATCGACTTCCTGCTCGATTTCGCGCCCGGTAAATTCCAGCCATGCCCGGTTGAAGTACGTAATCCGTTTATCCGGCTCAGACACCCACATCAGAACCGGTGCAGAATCGGCAATATTGCGGAAGCGAGCCTCACTTTCCCGCAGCGCATCATGGACACGCTTGTGCTCCGTAATCTCGCGGCTGGTTACGGCAACGCCATCCTCAACCGCAACCGCCATCACCGAGTACCACCAGCTTTCGCGGCGATCTGAAGAAAAGGACCGAATTTCATCGACATGCGCGGTGCGCGTCTCGACTACCGTTTTGAAATGTCCGAACAGACGCGGAATCCATTCTGCGGGCAGGCTCAGCATACGGGTCCCAATAAGCGTAGCGGCTGTATGATTCAGTTGTGCGATCCCGTTGGCATTGGCGTCGGCGAATTCAAAATCGACAATCTTACCGCTGGGGTCGCGCACGCTGCGCAGCAAGAAATAACCATCGGGGCCGTTATCAATGACGGCCCGAAATCGTGTCTCGGCGGTCGTCAGTTCCTTGGTCCGCTGCTGAAGCTGCCGCTTCATCTGCCGTCGGAGAACAGCGGCGATTATTTGCGCGGACGCCAGCGCCAGAATATACAACGAGCGACGCATCATGTTCTGGATGTCGCTGTACGGCGCCACCACCACCAGCCCCAGCGACAGGGACACGAGCGTAAGCCAGGCCAGCGCGATCGGCGACCAGAAAAAACCCGCGATCAACACCGGCACCACCATTACCAGCAGGACCTCGATTTCCGGTCTGTTGATCAGCAGCAGCAGCATCGTCCCCAGCAGCGCGACCGGCAGCACCTGAATACCAACCCGATAACGCGGTGAACGGCTGATGGCGTAGATGATGGCTGTCCCGGGTATACTGACCAGTGCCCACACCCAGCGCCCGTCATCCCCTCCCATGAAAACAATGGTCAGCAGCAGATAAAAGATGATCACCACGAGGGAAAGTGCGGCCAGCAACCGGGCCTGGTTCTGCGCTTCAGGCGAGGTTACACTCCGGGCCGGCTCGATCAGACTTTTGATTCCACCCTCGATCCACATGCTCCTAAATCCGTCCATGAAACATTACTAAACTCATTGTAACAGCAAACACCTTGCAAAATAGTAATCCTTGGCAGGCAAGCAATACCTGACTCGGCCACCATCCCCAAAGTCTGCTGAATCCGGTACACTGGACGCAAGCATGAACTGGTAGGGAGCGCTCCCGTGAAATATCTATCCATCATCCTCATTGGCCTGATCCTGACATCAGGTGGGCAGGCGCAGGAAGTCAGCCCGGACCTGCTGACACAGATCGAATCCATCGAAACCTTTGTCACCGCGACCCGCGACCTGGACACCCTGAACCCGGTTGACCGGCGTTTCCCGGCGCGGGAAGATGCTGTCGAGCAGATCAAAGGCATCTATGCGGAAGAAATTCCACCAGAAGAATCCGAACGTCTCAGCCAGTTTTACATCGCTTTTGATTTTCTGCCACCAGGTTCGGACTATGTGGCCCTGTACCTTGATGCACTCGAAGCGCAGGTCGGCGGCTTTTACGATTCGGTCTCCAAAGAGATGAACACGCTCATGCTCAGCGGCGACGCCCCCGGCGACAAACTCCCCCTGCTGGAACAGATCACCTATGCGCACGAATTCACCCATGCCTTGCAGGATCAGCACTTCGACCTGGAAGCGCTCGACGCCGTGACCAGCGAAAATCCGGATCAGGGGTTGGCCCTGCTGGCGCTGATCGAAGGCGATGCCACACTGGTGATGAACGCCTATGTTCAGGCTATTTCGGAGCGCAACCCACTCGGCACAGCCATGCAGCTGCTGACACAGGGTTTTAGCACCGATACGCTGTTTCTGCCGCCCGGCCTGCCCGACATTGTCGTCAGCGAACTGCTGTCATCCTACACCGAGGGGGCGGCTTTTGTCGGTGTGCTTCAGGCAGAAGGGGGATGGGAAGCAGTTGATGCGGCTTTTCAGCCCGAAAATCTGCCGCAATCCAGCGAGCAAATCCTGCACCCGGCCAAGTACCTGTCGGGTGAAGGGCCGTTGACCATTGACCTGACCGACCCCACGCTCGACCCGATCTGGGAAACCGTGTGGGATACGACATTCGGCGAATTTTACCTGCGCGAATATCTCAAAAATCAACTGAGCAATCGCCCGGCAGCTCAGGCAGCAGCGGGTTGGGGTGGGGATAACTATCAGATTTATCGCAACACCGAAACCGGCGAACTGGCGTGGCTGATGCGCATTGAATGGGACACCGGTGTCGAGGCGGCCGAATTCACCGATGCCTATGTCGACTTTCTGGCGGCCCGGTTTGAGGGGGTTATCGCACAGGATTCATGCTGGTCAACCGATACTGAAGCGATGTGTTTCACCGACGATGAAACCAGCCATCTGCTGGCATCCGCCCCAACGCTGGCGATGGCCCAGGACCTGATCGCCAGCCAGGGCTAGTATTTTCGGTTGTCGGGGCGCATCGCGGTGCGCCCGGTTACGTTAATTCCGCCAGTAACGCAGCCCGCTGGTCCGGCGCGATAAACGCGGCGTTGATCGCGTTGCGGGTGAAGCCCAGCAGGTCAGCCTCGGAAAAACCCAGTGCATGGGCAATCGCATATTCGCGGCCAATCGTCGTACAGACCTGCACCGGATCGTCGGTACACAGCGCGACCGGCACGCCATGCGCCACAAACTGCCGGACCGGATGCGCCTCATACGATTCCGCCGCCCCCAGCACGACATTGCAGCTTAGCGAACACTCGACGGTAATCTGTTTCGCCGCCAGCAGGTCGAGCAGGTGCGGATGATACCCGGCGTAGGTCGCGTGGCCGAACCGGATGATGCCGGGTGTTTGCGCGGCAGCCACAATATTCGCCGTCGAAAACTCGCCGACATGGGCCGTAACGCCCAACCCGGCTTCCGCTAACCGCGCGGCGACCCGATACGCAGTTCCCCAATCGGCCTCCGCAATATAAGGCCGGTAAAGAAAATCAACGCCATACAGCATGCCTGCCGCAGCCATGTCGATGCAGGTTTGTATCAGGGTTTCCAGCGCGTCCGGTTCCTGCCACAGCATCAGCACGGCGATGGCCTGCGCCCGAAAGCGCGGATACCTGGCCCGGACGCGGCGTTCAGCCTCGCGGAACAGCGCCATAAAATCGGGCCGGTCCATATCCTTGCCGAAACGCACCTCGACCAGAATCGCCCCATCGGCGGCAGCTTCCTCCAGCAGGTCCTGAACACGCGCAACAAAATTCTCCGGGATGGCGTCCATTTCATCGGTGACCAGTTGGGTTGTAGACAGATGACTCAACCGCGATGCACCCGGCGGTTCCGCCATGACACGGGTTACCCAGGCCCGCCAGTCGTGCCCTGGTCGCCTCTCACGTCGGGCCAGAGCGCGGTCCAGCCGGGCCAGCCATTCCGCATGAACATGAATATCGGCTTTGGGCAGCGCAGCCAACTCCGGCGGCATCGGGAATGTACCGAGCGGGTCATGCAGCAGCCTGTCCATAGGATTCCTCCTATCTACTTACAACCACCAGCCAAACCACTCGTGACTGAAGGCGTGATTATAGGCATGCGCGCCGGAGTGCACCGTCAGCGACAAGCGGTCCGCCGCGTCAAGGATCTGGTAGGCTTTCTTGACCGTCTCGTACTGTTCGCGCACCGCGCCAATCGGGAAGATCGGGTCCTGTTCGCCGCTGATAAAACGCATCGGGCGCGGGGCCATCAAGGCGGCCAGATCGCCCATCTCAGCCAGTTCGAGGATACCCGGTACATAGTTGCACTCGCAGTGTTCCATCCCCAGTATTGACGCCTTAAACGAGCAGAAGTAGCACGATGGCACCACCACCGTAATGCGCTCGTCGATGGCCGACAGCCACAGCGCCGTCGTGCCGCCACCGGAGTTGCCGGTGCAGCCAAGTGTCCCCGCCTCGACATCAGGCCGGTTCTGCACATAGCTGATCGCGCACATGCCATCCCAGCAGCGTTCACCCAGCAGCGTCCGGCCTTCCAGCATATAGGTATAAGCCAGGTGGCGGCACGACCGCTGGTTGCCCGGTGACTGCAACTGGTCTGTCACCCGTTCACCAAAGCCGCGCTGCTCCACCGCGCACACCAGATAACCCGCTTCTGCCAGCGCCTGGGCGTAATTGCCATCAATCGCCAGCCGTTCCTGCGCCATTTCCTCGCTGTCAAAATTGCCGAGGATCGGCTGCACGCTGGGGTTGTGCCCATGAAACACCATAATCGCCTTGTAGGGTGGTTTGCTCTTGGGCACCAGCACATACATATTGGCACGCACACCCTCGCCCACATCGAGCGCGTGTTTTTCTTCGTTATACTTGCCCCGGTCAATCGTCTGTAACAATTCTGCCGCGGGGTTGGCGGGTGGTGTGCGCCCGGTCAGGCCCAGCAGACGCACCACTTCGCCGCGCAAAGCTGTCTGCCAGACCGTGAATTCATCCGGCGTGCGGGCTTCGAAGGCCAGCTGACGCGGCTTATTGGTATACAGATAATCGACATGAGATTGCAGTGCAAAATTAGGGGTGTCCATTTTTTTGCCTCAAAAGCACGTTTATAAGAATAAAGCATTGCTGAAGACAGGCCGGATGCAGTTGTCAGTTATCAGAACAACCGACAGACTGACCATTGGTGTTGGCATCGAAACCAGCCAGCAACCTGACTTACAGACCTTATTTTATCGTGAGATGTTACTTTTGGGGGGGAGGTTGGGAGGGCGCAGCATCACACGCCCTCCGGGCATTTCGTGAATGGGGGATTACATCGTATCCAGCGGCGTGAACACCAGTGTCTCGCCACCTGTCCCCGGCGACAGCAACAGATTGCCATTGCTCAGTTCAAGGGTCGACACCGCACCGAGATGCTCGATAAACGGCATCGACAGCGATTCAGGCGGGCACATCGCTCTGGTCAGCGGCCCCATGATGATCATGATCTGATCGCCGCTGCGCTCATAAGTCGCGCTGCCGGTGTTGCAATCGGCACGCACGCCGACCGAACCATCCGCATTAAAGGTCAGGGTATAACGTTCTGGCTGGGGTACAGACATAGAGTCGCCACTGGCATAATTGGCCGATTGCCACTGCCATGTCACACCCGTCAGCTCATTGGCCCGTGCTTCATAACGCACCATCACATTACCTTCGCCGTCTGTCAGTTCAAGTGTGTTGGCGCTGATCGTATAAGCCGCCACGTTTTCCAGCGCCGCGAAATACGCCTGTTCCTGTTCCATCACGCCTTGTTCAGCGCACGCCATCAAGGTGGAGATGACCTCGCCAATGGTCATCATGCCGTCGCTGGCTTCATAGCTACCACCGTAGCCATTGCAACCGCCAGTACCACCAACCTGGCCCACACCGTCAAACAGAGCCGTAACCGGCGGTTCCGCCAGCGCGCTGACCAACCCGCCCTGACCGTTATTGTAATCCGTCATCACCCAGGTGGTGCCCGTCAGCGCTACCGGTTCAATCACTGCGTAGCTCAGGATCACATCGCCATCAGCGTTCAACAGGTCAAGCTGATCGTCATTGATCTGGTACGATACTGCCATACTCAGGGCGTTGAGGTAAGCAGTCTCCTGCGGCATCAGTTCATCCGGCGTGCAGGCCATCTGTGTGGACACCAGTTCGCCGATTTCAAGGTTCATCTCAGCCAGCATAAAGCCACCGCCATAGGTGTTACACCCGGCGCTGCCACCCAGCTGATCGAACTCAAACAATACGGTAACCTGCGAATCGGGCAGCACATTCACGCTGTTGCCATCCGCATCCGTATAGGCCATCAGTTCCCACAGGTTGCCTTGCAACGCCCGATTCTGGCTGACCACTTCGTCCAGTGTCCATTGCATACTGGACGCGTCCGCCGGTGGGTTTGCCACTTCGGTCACCGTCACGCGCAGTTCGTAGATGTAACCCGGCTCGAACTCAAAGCCTTCGATATGATCATAGAACAACTCATAATCTGCCTGGGGGTCTTCCTTCACCAGCAAACACTGCTGTGGGCCGACACCTTCGCAATCCACACGCACCGGACCCACATACAACGTCCGCGATTCGCCGGTATCCTGTGCCAACACTGTCAGGCTGCTGACAAAGACCGCAATCACACTCAGGATTATTCGCGTAAACATCATTCCTCCTGACTAAAGATAGACACGTTCAATACATAAGACGAACTTTTCCGGTTGAACGTTCCCCAATCACCATGAAGCAGCAGGAACGCCAAACTATTACAATCCATCTTATAATCAGGTCGGTTCGGAAACCAAGCAAACAGCGAAAAAATAAGATAACTCTTATACATGCTTCTTTGCTGAGGGCAGTTTCTCAGGGGGTATGAACTTCCCATTCTTCCCGCAGCACGCCCATATACACCATGTCGTCATACGAACCATCCGAGTAGACGTGCTGGCGCAGGCGGCCTTCCTCCACAAATCCGGCTGCACGATAGGCCCGCATCCCACGTTCATTGTTGGCGTGCACACGCAGCCATACCCGCCGGAAATTGCGATAGCGGAAGGCGTAATGCACCAGCGTCCGCACCGCATCGCGCCCGTAACCCCGCCCCCAGTACTCTTTGTCACCGATGATAATGCCGAGTTGGGCAGTGTGTGCCGTGTGGTCCATGTCGAACAATGCGCAACCGCCAATACACTTGCCATCCGCTTCGATCACAAAGCTGGCGTTGTCGCGCCCGCCTTTTGCCCACTGCTGTTCGTATTCCGCTTCGAGCATGGGCAGCGGCTGCGGCATGGGCGGGTCCCCACCACTGGCCAGTTCGACCTCGACATCGTTGTTAAACGCATTCAGCAGCGGCAAATCCTCCCGCCGCACCGGTCGCAAAGTAACTTTCTCGCCTTTGAACATCGCTGCTCCCCCAACCCAATACACACAGGATTCATTATATGCAGTTACTATCCAACTGCACCCAAATAAAAAGAGCACATCACGGAGGATGTACCCTTTGTTTCCTTAGCGCCTTTGCGCCTTTGCGCCTTTGCGTTGAAAATTCTTATTCCCGTCCGGCGTAGCCCTGCGGGTTGTTCTTGTGCCAGTTCCACGCCGTTTCGATGATGATCGGCAGCGAGTTGAACTCCGGGCTCCAGCCCAGTTCCTGCATAATACGAGTGCTGTCGGCCACCAGATTGTCCGGGTCACCGGGGCGGCGCGGACCCACTTCCGCTTTGATCTCGCGTCCGGTAATCTGGCGCGCCATCTCCAGCACCTCGCGCACTGAATAGCCTTTGCCGTTGCCCAGGTTATATTTCCGGCTCTTGCCATCCGCCAGCGCTTCCAGCGCCAGAATATGCGCGTCGGCCAGGTCCATCACGTGGATGTAATCGCGGATGCAGGTGCCATCCGGCGTTTTGTAATCTTCGCCAAAAATGGTCAGCTTTTCGCGCTGGCCCAGCGCCGCCTGCAAGATGATCGGGATCAGATGGTATTCCGGCGTGTGATCTTCGCCGATGTGCCCGTTGGGGTGCGCGCCGCTGGCGTTGAAATAGCGCAGGCAGCACGACGCCATACCGTAAACCCGTTCCATCCAGTACAACTGGCGCTCGATCATATACTTGCTTTCGCCGTAAGGACTGCCGGGGACAATGCGCTCCTCTGCCGTGATCGGAATGGTCTCCGGGTCGTCGAACAGGTTCGCCGTTGAGGACAAAATAAACCGCTTGACGCCCTGCGCTGCCGCCGCTTCCAGCAGGTTGCTGGCCGCGACCACATTGTCGCGCAGATACAGCCAGGGTTTTTCCCAGCTTTCGCCCACCAGCGTGTGCGAGGCAAAATGCAGAATCCCCTCAAACGTATGGGCGGCAAACACGCTGTCGACTTTGGCCTTGTCCAGCAGATCGCCCTCAATAAATGTGGCTTTCGGGTGAACCGCTTCCTTGTGGCCAGTGTACAGATTATCAATCACCACGACTTCATAGTCACGTTCGACCAGTTGGTCAACCACATGGCTGCCAATATAACCGGCACCGCCGGTGACAAGCACTTTCATAAAGAAGCCTCCACATCAGAAACGCCAGGAAATCCCGGCAATAATCACTCAATTAAAACCAGCCGCGATTATGCGCTGACGACCTAACGCCTACCTAAAGCATCAGGATTCGGGCGCGGGCGGTGAGTTGGGGTGAATGCCGGGTACTTCCAGCACGACTTCAAACGCATTGCCGTCGAGGTCGCTGAACATCAGGCGCGGCGATGACGTGCGCAGAATATTCCACAGAATGCGCAGGTTATTACCCGTCAGCCACAGCGGTTCGGTGCGCCCGGCAACCTCAGCCAAATCGAGGCCGGCAGACTCGCCATCCCACACCTGCAACGGGCGCATCGAATCATATTCAATGGCCTGTACAGACAGCCACGCCCCGGTGGGTTCATACAGCACAGGTGCCCGGCTGACCTGCTTGCAGAAATCAACGATCTTCGCAAAATAATCCAGCGGCCACGGGTTCGCCGCCATCGAATCGGTCTGGTGAATGCGGCCATTCACGTTCACGGTGATCACCTCACGCACCGGCTGGATGGGGCCGGGCGGCTGCAAATCTGCCCCGGCATCATAATTAAACACCTGCTGACTCACGGTCAGGTAGGTGATAAAATCCTGAATCTGCTGGTCGGTCACCTTGTCCCACAACACCTGCACGTCAAAATCGCCCAGGTCGTTGGTCCACACCACGCGGTTGTCACCATAGATGGAACACAGCGGAATCTCGTTTTTTATCAAGAAACTGTCTGCGTCATCACCCCCCGCAACTTCCGTCCGAAAAACCACCGTTTGCGGGCTGCGGTCCCATTGGATGATACTATTGGATGCGAAGGGGTCGCCGTTGTTATCGTCGCCACCGCCTTCGCAGGCCGCCAGTATCAGCAGCAGCGCAATCATGGTGAAGGTGCGTCTCATACAATTGACTCCATCCGTCAAACAAACGTGTCTTTCTGCATTGTAGTATAAGCCCGTCCCTGCCGATAGTTGAGCTTGCACGCGGCCTATTATCGCTTATCATAAATATAGACAAACTCACACCGGAGTCCGTTCCATGTCCAGGACCCAGATGCAGCAGGCTCAACAGCTTATCAAAGAGGGGCGCTACGACGAAGCGCGCCGCATTCTCCAGAAGATCGACTCGTCCAAAGCGCGAGAATGGCTGAAAAAGCTCGATCAGCGTGAACCGCGCCGTGCACCCCGCCGGGGCGGCGGCCAGCGGATACGCAGCCTGCTGACCTACCTGTTGACCATCATCATCAGCACGGTGATTACGGCGGCGCTGCTGGCCGGGCTGGTTATCCTCACAGCGCCATCGCGCGGCAGCACCCTGGGCGGTGTTCCGCTGCCAACTCCCACCGCTGTTGCCATCGCCGATACACCTGTCCCGACGCCCCTACCGCGAATGGGCGTCGTCATATCCAGCCAGAGTATTAACGTACGCAGCGGCCCCAGCACCAACACCAGTTCGATTGCGACGCTGTTTTCCGGCACCTCGGTTGAGGTCGTCGGCGAGAGCGACAATGGTGAATGGTATAACGTGCGCCTGCCAGATGGCAGTGAAGGGTGGGTCGCCGCCAACCTGCTCGATGCCGACCCGGCACCGACATCAGTAGCCCAGACCACCAGCGACGAAACACCTGCTGTAACGCCCACACCTGCCGAAGTGTGCACGCCGGAAGAAGCGCAGGACTGGTATGATGCCAACCGCGAAACCCTGAACAATGTCCGATTTGTGATGCTTCAGGCCAACGACGCGGTGAGCAGCGGCGCCAGCCTCGATTACGGCCAGCTTCGCCAGACAGCCCGCCAGAACCGGTCCACCTTTGAATCCGCCGATTATCCGCCCTGTGTCGGTGAAGCCCGCGACATGCTGTTGGTGGGGATGCAGGCGCTGGATAACAGCTTCCAGAATCGATCCCTGGGGTATCCGAACGAAGCCGTGTCCGAACTGAATATCGCCAGAGAGCAGTTCAACTCGGCTGACGAACGCTTTGCCGACGACAACGGCATCATCATCAGCCGCAGCGACTGCCCGAATGCGGAAGTCTGGTACAGCGGTATTGATGAGGATGTCACCCAGTATCTGGCAATGATTGAAGATGTCGATGTCAACGCCGGGCCGTCACAGCAGATCCGTGATCTCATTTTCGACTTGCAGGAACTGCGCACGCGCATTGATGTCGCGTATCCGGCCTGTGCCGCCACCGCCAACAACCTGCTGGAATCATCCGTCACCGCGTCGATCAGCCTGTTCCAGTCGATCATGTCCGAAGAATCCGCCTCCAACCGGCAGAATCACCTGGCCAGAATGGTGGGTGATGCAACCGAGTTTCTCAACGAAATGCGCCGGTTGGGCGTTCGTGTCGCGTAATCATCGACCCCTGCGAGACTCATGAGTCCCGCAGGGACAGGTTCTGCTTATCGCCGGGCCTGCTGGGTCGCTGCCAGCAGGTCACGTCCGACGATCACCGACGCGATCACCCACAACAGCAGCGTGATCGCCCCCTGAAGCTCCGGTGTGACCGTGATGCCCACCTGCGGCAGCAGCCACACAATCACCGTACTCACCAGCGCGATGACTGGCGTCCAGAACATCCGTGACCGCAAGAACTCTCCAACATTGCCCATCATACTTACTCCTTTCGTATTGAACGTTCGATAAACACCGCGCCTGATTCCAGCGCCTCCTTAACTTGACAGGTCATCACCCCGCCGCTACTCTTTCCTGTATCTGACGACTGCAAACTGAAGGCTGATCACTCGTGAAAATCGTCATGTTCAGCGCCAAGCCTTACGAGCGCAAGTTTTTTGACGCCGCCAATGCGGACTATCATCACGACATGACCTATCTCGAACCGCGCCTGACGCCGCAAACCGCACCGCTGGCGGAGGGTTATCCGGCGGTGTGCATTTTCGTCAACGATCAGGCCAATGCCGAGGTGATTGAACAACTGGCGCAGGGCGGCACAAAACTACTGGCGCTGCGCAGCGCAGGCTACAATCATGTCGACCTGACCGCCGCCGAAAAACACGGTATCCGGGTAGTGCGTGTCCCGGCTTATTCACCCTACGCCGTCGCAGAGCACACGGTCGGCCTCATCCTCACACTCAACCGCAAAACGCACCGTGCCTATGCCCGCGTGCGCGAAGGCAACTTTGAGCTGGATGGTCTGCTTGGGTTTGATATTCACGGCCTGACTGTCGGAGTGGTCGGCACGGGCAAGATCGGTATCGAAGTCGCCCGCATCATGCACGGCTTTGGCTGCCGTCTGCTGGGTTATGACCCGTACCCCAACCCGGCGGCCAGTAGTTTCGGGCTGGATTATGTCGAGCTGGATGCGCTGCTGGGGCGGGCAGATATTATCACCCTGCATTCCCCGCTGACCCCCGAAACTTATCATCTGATTAATGAACAGGCTATTGCCTTGTTCAAGCCCGGTGCCATGCTCATCAACACCAGCCGTGGCGCGCTGGTCGATGCTGCCGCCGCCATCGAAGGCCTCAAAACTGGGCAGATCGGCTATCTGGGGCTGGATGTCTATGAAGAGGAAAGCGACCTGTTCTTCGAGGATTTATCCGACCGGATCATTCAGGATGACGTGTTCGCCCGCCTGCTAACATTCCCCAATGTGGTGATCACCGGGCATCAGGCCTTCTTCACGCGCAACGCCCTGCTTGCCATTGCCGATACCACACTCGCCAATATCCATGACGTGGCCCAGACCGGTGAATCCGCAAACGAAGTCACCGCCGCCCAGGTGACCAAGCCCTGAGCGGTGTTCCGTCCAGCGCAGAATCATATATGACAAACAGCCGTGAATAACCGGACGGAATACACTTTTTAAATCGCCCCCAGCGACCCCTTGACGCCCCGGACGTATAGGTTGGTGGAATGGACACAAGGGGGAAGTATGACGAGTCTATCCGACAGTCAGGAAATGGATTGGCGCTACGTCAATCCAACTATTATCAGCGCACCACAGCCGGCGCGTACCGCCGAAACGCTGCCCGCGTCGATCACCCGGGCCGCCAGCAAGCAGACATACTACACGATCCGCTATCTGGTGGATCGCGACCGCGTGCTGAATGCCTATCGCACCTATGCCTATTTCCGCTGGGTCGATGATCGGCTTGATGAGCAGCTATCCACGACCGAAGCGCGAACCGCTTTTATCGAACGCCAGCAGACCCTTATGAACCGGTGTTATCAGGGCGAGCTGGTGCACGACCTGTCCGCTGAGGAGCGCATGTTGTGGGACCTGATCCACAGCGACACACAGCCGGACAGCGGCCTGCACCGGTACATTCAGCACATGATGGCGGTCATGGCCTTTGACGCCGACCGGCGCGGACAGTTGATCGGGCAGCAGGCGCTGGATGCTTACTCGGTCCACCTTGCCACCGCCGTGACCGAAGCACTGCACTATTTCATCGGGCATGGGCAGTATGCGCCCTACGACGAAACCCGCTACTGCGCGGTCATCGGTGCGCACATCACCCACATGCTGCGCGACACCGCCGATGACATCGCGGCGGGCTACTTCAATATCTCGCGAGAATTCGTGCAGGCGCATCAGCTCGACATCCGCGATTTGTCCAGCGACGCGTACCGGCTGTGGGTCCGGCAGCGTGTCGAACAGGCGCGTACCTGCTTCGACACCGGTAAAACGTATCTGGCACAGGTCAAAAACCGGCGCTGCCGCCTCGCCGGTTACGCGTATATGGCACGCTTTCAGGGGGTGTTGGATACGCTCACGCGCCATGATTACCGGCTTCAGCCCGACGATCAGGCACATCGATCCATCACCGGCGGGTTAAAAATGGGCTGGTCGCTGCTGACCCTGCTGGCGCGGCAGGCCTGAGGAGCATCCGATCATGACAACGACTTCAGCAATCGTCATCGGCGCCGGCATCGGCGGCATCGCCACCGCGACCCACCTAGCCCAGCGCGGCCTGCGCGTCACCGTGTTCGAGAAAAACCGGCGGCCCGGCGGACGCTGCGATCACTTCACCCGGCAGGGGCATCGCTTCGACACCGGCCCAACCCTGCTGATTATGCCCCGTATCTACGAAGCGGAGTTTGCGGCGCTGGGTATCTCGCTGCACGAGTCGCTGGATTTGCAGCGCGTCGACCCAACCTATCATCTGGTCTTCGATGATGGCCGACAGCTTGCGCTGACATCCGACCTGAACGCCATGTGCGCCCAGTTGGAATCGTTCGAGCCGGGCAGTTTTCAGGGTTTCCTGCGCTACCTCAGCGAAGGCCAGCGTCATTACGATCTGGCGATGGAACGGCTGGTTGGGCGCGACTTCCGCTATCTGACAGACTTTTTCAACTTATCCAATCTGCCACTGCTCTACCAGCTCAAGCCGCTGACGCCGCATTACCGCAATATGGCGGCCTACTTCAACGAGCCTCGGCTCAAAGCAGCCTTTACGTTTCAGGATGTCTACATGGGCCTCAGCCCCTATGAAGCCCCGGCGACCTTCTCGATGATGCCCTATACCGAGCTGGCACACGGCGTCTGGTATCCGCGTGGGGGCATGAACCAGGTCGTTGACGTTATGATGGCCGCCGCCCGTCAGGCCGGGGTAGTGTTCGAGTTTGACGCCGCCGTCGAACGCATTGCGGTCGAAAACGGGCGCGCGCAGGCTGTGGTGCTGGACGATGGCCGCCGGGTCGCTGCGGACGCGATCATCGCCAACGCGGACCTGCCCTATGTCTACCAGCATTTGCTGCCGGATGACGACCTGGCCGGGCGGATCGAGCGCAAAGCCTTCTCCTGTTCGGTCATCAGCTTCTTCTGGGGGGTGGATAAAACCTATCCGGCGCTCGAACCGCATACGCTGTTCCTGGCCGACCATTACCGCGAAAACTTCGACAGCATCCAGCGCGGGTTACCCCTGCCCCCAGACCCCAGCCTGTATATTCACGCTCCAGCCCGGCTCGACCCATCCGCTGCCCCACCCGCACAGGACACGCTGATCGCCGTTGTGCCCATCGGCCACATGACGGACGCCGTACAGCAGAACTGGCCCCGCATCCGCGATGAGGCGCGGCAGGCTGTCTTCGACCGGCTGGCCCTGCTGGGAATCAACGATCTGGAAGCGCACATCAAGTTTGAAGTCAACTACACGCCGCAGTCGTGGTACAAGCGTTATAATCTGATGAAAGGCGCGACTCATGGCCTGTCCCACACGCTGACGCAGCTGGGTTATCTACGCCCGCACAACCGGCACCCGCGCTATCACAACGTCTATTTTGTCGGTGCCAGCACCCACCCCGGAACCGGAGTCCCGACATCACTGGTATCCGCCCGGATGGTGGCGAACCGTGTCATGGATGATCTGGCCTCGCCTGCCACCGTCACCCAGGGATAGGGTCGCGGGACTATCAGCTACCGGATCCAAAAGTCCCCCAGGAATTGGGCCAATTGACTGGTATACATCTACAAAATTTGTACTATAATAATTGTACAGATCTGAGGAAAAACCTCAGAAACCATTATCTCGTTTGCGCAATGGGCCGTCCGGTGGGACAGGCCTATTTTTTATGGGAGAGAGACAGATATGTACCGACTTGCTGTTCGGACTGAAACGGCAAAACAAGATGATGAAACGGAGCCTCCTCATTCCACCCTGGAAGAACCTCCCTCTTTGGTGATCCCGGACCCGGTGGTGGCGGCTGAACCAAGAACGGCGCGACCCGCGTTGTGGGCCGACGTCACCGACGAACAATGGGATGACTGGCGCTGGCAGATGGCCCATCGCCTCAACTCACTTGATGAACTGGCACAACTGATCAATCTGACACCGGAAGAAATCGAAGGCCTGACCGCCGAAGACAAGTTCCGCGTGGATGTCACGCCGTATTTTGCCAGCCTGATGGACCCTGACGATCCCTACTGCCCGATCCGGCGGCAGGTGATTCCGCTGGGACGCGAGTTGCAGGCCTTCGAGGGCATGATGGAAGACAGCCTGGCCGAAGACCAGCACAGCCCGGTACCGGGCCTGGTACATCGTTACCCGGACCGTGTGCTCATGCTCATCACTACCCAGTGCGCCAGCTACTGCCGCTACTGCACGCGCAGCCGCATTGTCGGTAACCCGGCGATGACCTTCAGTAAAGCCGATTTTGAACAGCAGTTAGACTATTTGCGCCGCACGCCCCAGGTCCGTGATGTCCTGCTTAGCGGCGGCGACCCGCTCACGATTGCGCCCAAAACGCTGGAATACATCCTCAGCGGGCTGCGTGCTATCGAACATATCGAGATCATCCGCATCGGCAGCCGTGTGCCCGTGTTCCTGCCGCAGCGCATCACCGATGAATTCTGCGACATGCTGCGCAAGTATCACCCGCTGTGGATGAACATACACGTCAACCACCCCAATGAAATCACGCCGGAACTCAGCCGCGCGCTGGACAAGCTGGCATCTGCCGGTGTGCCGTTGGGTAACCAGAGCGTGCTGCTGGCCGGCATCAACGACAGCGTCGACATTCAGCGCGAACTGGTACACAAGCTGGTGCGCAATCGTGTGCGCCCGTACTACCTTTACCAGTGCGATCTGGTGGAAGGCGCAGGGCACTTCCGCACGACCGTCTCCAAGGGTATCGAGATCATCGAAGGGCTGCGCGGGCACACCAGCGGCTATGCCGTGCCGACCTATGTGGTCGATGCACCGGGTGGCGGTGGCAAGATTCCGGTCATGCCCCAATACACCATCAGCCAGGCACCGGGTAAAGTCGTGCTGCGCAACTACGAAGGCTTCATCACCACTTATGAGGAGCCGACCGACTACGACCCGACTGTCGTCAAGAAGCAGCGCACCCAGCAGCGCCCGGAACCCGGCCAATCCGGTGTTTATGGCCTGCTCACCGGCGAGGCCGACTCGATCAAGCCGGAAGGTTTCGACAACCTGCACAAGCGCAATGGCACCAAGCACCGCCTGAACGCGGATGCGGCCAAATGGCAGCGCTACCATCGCCCGAATGGCAATGGCAATGGTAACGGCAATGGCAACCATAACGGCAACGGTCACCACAACGGTAATGGCAACGGCCACAAAAACGGGAAGATCAGCTGATCATGCGTATTGCTGTACTCGCTAATCTGAAAAAGAACGCACCCCACTGGGAAGGTATGTCGCCCGACCAGTGGGACGACCTCGACAGCCCCAAAACAACGGACGCGCTGGTCAAAGCCCTGCACGCCAACGGGCATGAAGCCGAGTTTTTCGAGGGGAGCATTCTGCCTCCCCATAACCTCATCGAAAAGCTGGAAAGCTTCAAGCCGGATTTATGCTTCAACATCACCGAGAGTCATTTTGGCAACAGCCGCGAATCCCAGATTCCGGCTGTGCTGGAAATGCTGCGTATTCCCTACACCGCCAGCCAGATCATGACGCTGGCCCTGTCGCTCGACAAGCCGATGACCAAGCGTCTGCTGATGTATCATGGCCTGCCGACTGCGGAATTTCAGGTTTTCGAGCGCGTGGATGACCCCATCGACCTTGACCTGCTGGACGAAAAAGACGAACTGCGCTTCCCGATGTTCGTCAAACCAAGCCGCGAAGGAACAGGCATGGGTGTCAGCGCAGCCAGCATCGTGCGCACCGTCGCCCAACTGCGCGATCAGATCGCCGATCAGCTTGAGCGTTACAACCAGCCCATCCTTTGCGAGCGTTATATCAAAGGACGCGAAGTGACCGTTGGCGTTATCGGCAACCTGAAGCCCGTTGCTGCCCGCCGCCTCAACGAACGCACCGCACCCACCACGCTTCCCGAATCGCTCACCTTTCTGCCGCCGCTGGAAGTCGATACCCAGGCCTACCCCGCTTCCGAAGCCGGGTTGTATACCAACCGTGTCAAAGTGGAACTGGCCGAAGACTTCCATTACCTGTGCCCGGCGCCGCTGGAACCTGACCTGCTGAATCAGCTCAATGGCCTGACAGCAGCAGTCTTCCGCGTCATGGGGTGCTACGATGTCGCCCGCGTGGATTTCCGGCTGGACGAAGACAACAACAACCAGCCCTATATCCTCGAAATCAACCCGCTGCCCGGCCTCAACCCCGGCTACAGCGACATCTGCATCGAGGCCAACGCGCTTGGCTGGACCTATGAATACCTCGTCGGCAAAATCGTCGATCTGGCCGCCGAACGCTATGGCCTGAACGCCGACTAATTCACAACACCCATAAAGGGCGGCTCGGCTGCGGGCTGCCCGTCACCCATCGGCTGACTGGATCTGGCCGGTATATTCTGCCGGGGTAGCGCCAATCAACGCCTTAAAATCTTTGATGAAGTGGGCCTGATCGTAATACCCCATTTCCTGCGCCAGCCGGGACCAATCGACCACCTGACCATCCGCCAATTGTTCCGTGACTTCCTGCAACCGGTAGCGCTGGATCACCCACTTCGGGCTGACCCCCACATACTGGCTGAACAATCGCTGCAAGCTGCGCGCACTGCGGTTGACCCGGTTGACCAGTGCATCCACCTGCGTAATCGTTCGGTCCGACATAATTGCGTCAATAATCTGGTTGATCTCGTCCACATGCGCGTCATGGGCGGGTGCGCGTGCCCGCAGAAAATCCTCTGTCGCCGCGATCATGGCCGCATCATCCGAGGCAGACAAAACGGCGGCTTCCAACCCCTGGCTGTCATCCCCAAAAATCACCTCAACAGGCACCGACTGATCTGTCAGCGTCGAAACCGGTGATCGCAGAAAACCATAAAATCCGCCGGGCCGGAACTTCGTCGCCATCACCAGACCGCTGCCTTCCAGCAGCCGCGTGAACTTCCCCGACACCACCCCATAAATCCGCGTGTTATTGCGCTCGATCACCATATTGACGCACGGGTGCGAAATCGTTTCCTGCTCATAAGGGGTTGGCAAATCCCAGTGTATGACCCAGTAATGCTCAACAAAGTGAGCCAGATCGGGCGCTGGCAGGTAGCGGTTCAGCTCAAATTTTGACTGACCGGCTTTAGGGTTCAGGATGCCGCGGGTTGTCCAGGTTTTTTCCTGCATAATGCCTCCCAATGACACCTTATTGTAGGACACAAGTTCTGATTTGTCGCGTTTTTACAATACGCCTCCCGGCCTGTCGGTTACACTACGAGCAGATCGTCAAACACTTGAAAGGAGCGCACAATGCCACAGGCAAAAGCCCAATTTGCAGTCCAAAGCTGGGATGAAAACACATGGGAGGGGCAGCCCTCACGCGAGGTCGAAGGCGCCAAACGCACGCGGGCGCGGGTCACCTATACCTATGAAGGTGACCTACAGGGTGAATCGGTTGTCGAGTACCTGATGAATTACAACGCCGATGGCTCCGGCCAGTTTGTCGCGCTGGAGCAATTTACTGGCAGCATCGCGGGCAAATCCGGCAGCGTCACGCTTCAGCATGTCGGCACCTTCGAGCCAGTCCGGGCGACGCTCAGTGTCCTGTCCGGCTCCGGTACGGGTGAATTGGCAGGGCTATCCGGCCAGGCCAGCATCGAACTCGCCGGTCACCAGGACTCGTACCCCATCACCCTCGATTACCAGTTCGCCTAAACAGGTCGAGCAATCACGCCTCAGAACGGGTAGGGACGCAGCGTGCTGCGTCCGGGTGTAGCATCTAGGCCCCTCAGGGTACGTTACGCCCCTACCTACGATTAATGCATATTTACAGTGATGCTAAGCGAACCCCTCCCCACACCACAACAGCATGGAGAGGGGTTTTATCTTTGCGCCTTAGCGACTTTACGTCGCGTTTCGTCCCATCCCACACTGTCACTTTGTACAGCGAAGCCCGCCACGTCATTATCGAAGCTGAAAGTGGTTGACATACGTTATAATGCACTTGATTAACTGACAATCTCCAAGAAGTTTTTATGACAGACATCTGGGAACAAATCGAAAATGATGACACAGATCAACCGCTTCAGATCGCGGTTGACCCGGATGATACAGCAATCTTTCTCTCACGCGAAGTCTGGCAAAATCATATCCTCTTACGCCATCCTGAAATGGTGGACTTCAAAGACTTGATTGTTGCGGCTATTACATCACCGGATAAACGTGAATACGATGTTCGCACACCAAACGTAATTCGATGTTATAAAAATGTTCCGCCAGAACGTCAGATTACAGCATCCCATCTCAAAGTTCGTGTTGTGGTAAAATATACTCAACCGCCCGAACGTGAGTATGAACGTACCGGACTAATCAGTTCTGCGTATCTGGTACGCTGGAAGGTGGAATAATGGTACAGCAGTTATTGATTACCAATCACACCATCACCTTTGACTACGATACCCTGCAGGACATGCTCTATATCCTGTTCGAGCCGGTGACAGGCGCTACTTTTTATGAGGATGTGCCGGATATGCCCGGTATCATGCGCCGTTATCGCGCCGAAGACGAGCGATTGATTGGCATCACCGCCCACAATGTGAAAGATCGTTTACCCCCGGGCAAGTCACCCGAACAAGCGGTTCGTCAGCTTGCACAGTCCCTTGTTGAACAGCTTATCTGAATTTTCACCCTCCCCACACCACAACAGCATGGAGAGGGGTTTTAGCTTAGCGTCTTTGCGTTGCGCTTCGTCCCAGCCTACACCGTGACGTTGTACAGTGCAGCCGCCACGTCGTTATCGAAGTTGACGAACGCCAGCCGCACCGTTGCCGTCAGTTGGTAGGAGTCGTAGTACGGCAGATAGTCCACGCTCACGGCGATGCGGCGGCGATAGCCCACAAACCAGCCCGGACGATAGACGCACAGTGCCGTGCCCTTGGTGTTGTTGGCCGGGGTAGAACTGTTCACCTTGCCGTCGTCACCATCGCTCAGCGGCATCTCGGCACTGACAATCACCGGCGCACCATCGGCATAACCAATCTGCCCGGTGAGGGCGGTGGCGGCTGGCCCGGCTTTCTCCATCGTCAGAAACTCGCTCATCCCCAGGAACTTGGCGTAGGTCCCGCCATCGACGATCCATGCCAGATCAGCGGGGCGTGCCGCGTATTTGGCCGCCATCTTGAAGCGTGTCTGCCGAAGCAGCGCGAGGGTCGGCGCACCTGCCGCGTCCTGAGCATTGGCGGCAGTCGTCACCAGCGGCAGCTTGCGCAGGCCATTGAACGCCATGTATCGGTCGGTTGCGTCGGGCGTACCACCGTCCTTGTTGATATTGCCGCTGCTGGCTGTGTCGCCGTTGAGCAGCACATAATCAATGCTGTCGGTGATGGCCCGCACCGCCTGTTCGCGATAGATATTCAGCACCGGCACCACCGCGTCCTCGACCAGTTCCGAGCTGAAGCCCACGCGCAGCGCCAGCTTTTTCGCCGCCAGCTGCACCTTGCCCGACCCGACCTTGCTGTCCGGAATCGGATTGCCCGACCCCAGCGTCAGATGATCTTCGTCGGCGGTTTCCGGCACAAAATAGACCGTTGGGTCGGTGCCTTCAATCGGCAGTTCAAACGGGTTACTCGGCATTTCGACGCTCTGGAACAGCGGCAAAATCGCGTTTTCCAGCCGCGCCCGCTGCCAGATTTGCGCGCTCCACAGGTCCGGCACCCATTCATCACCAAAGGCGGCCTGCGTGCTGTAGCTCAGTTCATCGCCCTTGATGGCGCTCAGGCCTTCCTTGCGGACCTTGTGCGCCAGCGCGTTGGCGAACGGCTCGCTCACGCCATGAAAATGCTTGGTCGAGCGCAGCAGCATATAGCCGTGCAGCAAATCCATCGCGCCCATCGTGTCATACGGGCTGCTGACCGTAATCCGCTTCAGCGCATCGTCGGCGCTGCCCACCGGCAGACGTTTGCGCGGCTCGGTCAGCGTGGTGGTTTCTTCATCATGCATATGAATTTCTCCTGTTGGGGCACGGCGCGCCGTGCCCTTACCAATGGTGTTTTCATCAATTTCCAACCGCGCCATATCCAGCCCCAGCGCCTCATATGCGCTCTTGAGGGTATGGACATCCGTCCGGCGCGGTTCCGCCGGGGCCGGGGTCAGGCTTCCTTCGACAATCGGCCAGCGCTTGATCTGCCCATCATCGGCCACCTGCACCAGATGCGGCAGACTACCGGACGACCAGCCCAGCACCCCTTTATCGACTAACTTCTGTACCGTGCGGACATACCGCTGCCGCAGGTCAAGCTGCGCCTCGGCCCACACGCCGGTCTCATCCGCCAACAGCGTGTCTATGGTGCCGATCACCGCCGCTTTCAGGTTGCCATCCAGCCCGTGATGGTAGAGCACAGGCCGTTTGTCATACCAGTTCAGCCCCAGTTCCGTGTTCCGGGTGAAATATTCCCCCTGCAAATCGCGCTGGTGATGGCTGCCCCACACCACCAGATAGCCGCCAACACGCCCTTCTGCGGCGTTTAAAGTTTTCAATGTGGTTTGCATACTGTCCCCACCTTTTCACAATCATTGTCGGGCGACTATGCAAGCAAGATCGCCCGATGGGAAGGCACACGGGCCTTCCCCTACATTTGTGAGTCCTTTGCTGATCGCTGGCCCGCTGAAATGCTGACCGTTTTACTCAGCACTCAGTACCCAGCACTCAGCACTAGTTTCTGAATCGCCTCCGTCCGTCCACACGCGGTTGTCGAGTGGTGCAGACGCGGGCGACCGTGTAGGCCAGCAGATCACCCCGCCGTTCGCCCGTAAGCGCGGCAGTCTCGACCGTGTGACCATTGTTCAGGTAGGGATCGCACAAGCGCGGATCCGGCCTTTGCAGACTCAGCTACAGAGGTCAGATTAGCATATTTGTTCTATGGCAGGGTGAACGTGTGTCCACATTTTGGGAATGTCAGGAGATTAACTAATCAGGAAACGGCTATCTGAATAATCATGGGAATTTCGTAGGGCGTACCCTGGTGTGCGCCCGCCGGGAGGGCACGCTGGCCCTCCCCGACAATTTTTGATCGGACAAGGTGCTAAGATCACCTTATCTGCCACAGGCGTTTATACGCCTATGAGGCTACCAGCGTTCCTCATGCACCACATCATCCAGCGTATGCCGCCCGTTCTGGCGCGGCGCGCGGCCCGGTTGTGCGGCAGGGTAGCCAAACGAAATCAACAGCCGCGCCTGCCAGTCAGCCGGGATACCCAGCAGGTCATGCACCGTCTCGACCTCGTAGACCGTGCCCAGGCACGACGCCACACCCACTTCCAGCGCCGCCAGCTGCATATACGACGCGCTCTGCCCGGCGTCGAAAAAGTGCCAGATGGTTCGCTCGTTCTGCTCCGGCACACAGATCACCACGCACAGCGCCGCCCCGCCGACATGCCCCAGGTTCGGGCTGGTCGCCGCGATCTTTTGCAACGTGTCGCGGTTTTGCACAGCGATAAACTGCCACGGCTGGCTGTTCTTCGAGCTTTGCGCCCGCCGTCCGGCATCCAGTATCCGTTGAATATGATCGTCGCGCAGCGGTTCCGGTTTAAAGTCACGCACCGCCCGTTTTTTCCGAATCGCCTCCCAGACGTCCATTGGGTTTGCTCCTGTCGCTAGGGTTTATGTCTTGATCTGACGATAGCGCATCCAAAGTGGATTCGCCAGCAGGCAGCAGATTGTGTAGATTCAAGGCTGGCAATCGAGGAGGCAGAATACATGCTCGCAGGCAAAGTCGCTGTTATCACCGGAGCCGGACGCGGGATTGGCCGCGCAATCGCCACAGGCTATGCCGCCCAGGGCGCAGCGGTGGTGTGTGCCGCCCGCACACAGACCGAAATTGACGCCGTCGCGACCGAAATTCAGGAAAGCGGCGGACGTGCGCTGGCGGTTCCAACTGATGTCACGGATTGGCAATCCGTCCAGACGCTCTACGCCAACACCATCGAAACCTACAACCAGATCGACATCGTCGTCATTAACGCCGGGGCCAACCTGGACCGCCGCCCGGTTGAGGACAGCCAGCCCGACGAGTGGATCGCCACCCTTCAGATCAACCTCACCGGGGCTTATTTCTGTGCCAAAGCCGCCATTCCCTACATGAAAGCGCACGGCGGCCACATCATCGTCATCGGGTCCGGCATGGGGCACCGCGCCACCAGCGGACGTTCCGCCTATGCCAGTTCCAAGGCCGGAGTCTGGATGCTCACCCGCGTGCTGGCCGAAGAACTGAAACCCTATCAGATTTGTGTCAATGAACTGATCCCCGGCCCGGTCGTTACAGACATGAACCGCAGCACGCTGCAAACCAACAATGGCGGCGGTTACCCCTATGCCCTGCACGATGAATGGATTAAACAGCCGGAAGACGTTGTGCCGATGGCGCTCTTCCTCGCCAGCCAGCCGCTGACCGGCCCCACCGGCCAGAGTTTCAGCCTCATGCGCCGCGACTCTCAGTAAGGCATGGCTGTTAAATTCTGTTATTTCCTGATATAGTCAGTCCGTATGTGCGATTATTCACAAGCAAATCACGGAGGCAACCCAATGCGGAAACTGATGACTGCTGCCATTCTGGTGCTATCGCTATGTACGGTGGCCCATGCTCAGGAGAGCGAACCGCCCCTGCTCATCAGCGGGGTCTGGGCACGTCCGGCGCTCGTGCAGACCGGGGTCAGCGCGGTGTATATGGCCATCGAGAACACCACCGATACAGCCTACACCCTGTCCACGGTGGCCGCATCTCAGACCGCTGAGGAAGTCCAGATTCATGAATCGAGCATGGTCGATAACGTCATGCAGATGAACCCGGTTGATGGGCTGGCAATCGGCCCCGGTGAAACCGCCCTGCTGCAACCCGGCGGCTTTCACATGATGATGCTTGGCCTGCACGATGAGCTGGCCGTTGGCGATGCCTTCAGCCTCGAATTGTCGTTTGACGCATCAGACCAAAGCGAACCGCTGGTGCTCACCATTGGCGTACCCGTCCTCGAAGAAGCGCCACCACCCAGCCCCATCCTCATTCTGGATGCCTGGGTGCGCCCCACCGCCACCCGTGATGAATCCGGCGAAACAGCGATGGAGTCGATGGAGGCCGAAACCACACCCGAAGCCATGTCCGGTCATGAGATGAGCAGTCACAGCATGGACAGTGACAGCATGGCGACCGCAGAACCCGGCGTCACCATCACCAGCAATGTCACCGCCATCTACATGCACATCCTCAACCGGGGCGAGAGCGACGACCAGCTTGTGGCCGCCCGGACGGACGCCGCTGGCGTGGTCGAAATCCACGAATCGCGGATGCAGGACGGTGTCATGCAGATGCGTCCGGTCGAGCAGGTAACCGCGCCGGTCGGTGAACGGGCTGTGCTCGAACCCGGCGGTCTGCACATGATGCTCATGGAGGTCCAGCACGGCCTGGTGGCTGGCGATGCGATCATGGTCACACTCATCTTTGAATCCGGACTGGAACTACCCGTTGCTGTGCCGGTGCGCGATAATCTAGCCAGCTAACGAACAGCGAGGAAATATCATGCGACGAAACCTCTGGACACTGCCGCTTCTGTTCGCACTGCTGTTGATCGCCGGATGCCGTCAGCAAGCCCAGCAGGCAGACGACCTGAACATTAACATCGACCTGCGTGTCGAACCGGAAGTCCCGACCGTCGGCCCGGCCAACCTCATCGTCGACATCACCGATGATGCAGGCAACCCGGTCATCGCCACTATCGTCAAAGCGCGCGGCGACATGAATCACGCGGGCATGGAACCCGTACTTGCCGAGGTGGAATCCGGCGATGACATCTTCTACACCATCCCCTTCGAATGGACGATGGCGGGCGACTGGATCGTCGAAATCACCGCCGAACTGCCGGATGGCAACACCGTGTCCGAGACGTTTGACCTGTCCGTGGCCACTGGCGACGGCGATGCCGCGATGGACATGGACGATATGGATATGGCTGAAAGCACCGAAATGCCCGACATGACCGATGCCACCCCAACGATGGAAATGAGCGAGAGCGACAGTTAGGTCATGACTTCCCGCGATCAATCCCTGTACCGTCCACGCGGGCTTGTTGATGTGCTGCAAGTCCCATTCATCGGGCGCATTCTCAAGAGCCGGTGGGGGCGGCTGACGCTGCAAGTACCGCTGCTGGTCATCGCCGTGCTGCTCATTATCGACGGCTTCACCGGCCCGCAGTTGGCGGCGCGGAATCTGGCGACCGTCGCGCCCTGGGTGCATTATCGCGGCCTGGTGGTGCTGGTTTTGCTGCTGGCGGGCAACCTGTTCTGCATGGGCTGCCCCTTCACCCTGCCGCGTACCCTCGCCAAACGCCTCAGCCTGCGCGGGCGGCGCTTCCCCAAAGCCTTACGCAACAAATGGGTGGCGATTGCAGGGTTGTTTATCCTGTTTCTGCTGTATGAATGGCTCGATCTGTGGGCCAGCCCGCTGCTGACAGCCTGGGTGATCGTCGGCTATTTTGCGGCGTCGTTCGTGCTGGAAGCCGTATTCACCGAATCCGCCTTCTGCAAATATGTCTGCCCGTTGGGAACCTTCAACTTTGTCTACTCGACCACCTCCCCAACCCAGATCAGCGTGAAAAACCCGGCTGTCTGCCAGAGCTGCGTCGGCAAGGAATGCATCAACGGCAGTTATGCAACACAGCCCGTCATCCGCGTGGATGAGATCGCTGGCGGCGGCACCAAAGAAGTCCGTCACGGGCCGGAGGGCACACTCGGTTGTGGCACGCTGCTGTTCGCGCCTCAGATTCGCAGCAATCTGGAATGCACCATGTGCCTCGATTGTGTCCGCGCCTGCCCGCATGACAATGTTGGCCTGATGCTGCGCCAGCCGGGCCGCGAACTGCGCCAGCCGGGGGCCTGGCCACAGCGCTGGGATGTCTCTTTTTTGATCATTTTGCTAGCGGCGATGGGCCTCACGAATGCGTTTGGCATGGTGCCGCCGGTCTACGAACTGCAACAAAGTATCGCCGCGGGATTAAACCTCAACAGCGAACTGATTATTCTGCTGATCGTCTTTGGGGTCGCCAGTTTGCTGATACCGGTTGCGGTCACGCTGCTGGCCGGGGCGCTGTCCCGGCTGCTGACCAACACCAGCGGCAAATACAGCCTGCGCGAAGTCGTTGCGGCGTTTGCGCCATCATTCGTCCCCATCGGCCTGGGCATCTGGATTGCGCATTATACGTTCCACCTGCTCATCGGCTTGTGGACGATTATTCCGGTATTTCAGGAGTTTATCGGCATGACCGGGGAGTGGGCACGCTTTGGCGGAGTGAGTGATGCGGAGATCATCGGCGTGATTCAACTGGTTGGCGTAGTCGGTGGTTTGCTCTGGAGTCTCATGCTGGCACAGCGGGCAGCATTTCGGCTGTTCCGGCGGGAAGCCGCGTTTGGTTTACTCCCCTGGGCGCTGTTCCTGCTCGCGCTGGCAGCACTGGCCGTGTGGATTTTCGGCCTGCCCATGGAGATGCGCGGCTCCCTTCTATTCAGTTGAACGATGCCAGCTCAACATTAACTCGATGCATATTGCAGTAACGGCAGAGCAAAAATCACAATAATCAGCAGCGCCAGCATCACCCGGGCCATGAAACCCGCAAGGACACGATCTTCACCAATACTCATCGAGTACCCCCTTGGTCAGGGTTCTCCTACAGGTTCCTTATTATAACCTTAAACAAATCATGCCCGACTGGTGCTTTAGTCCCGTTTTAAATAGGACAGATGGCAGGGGTAGGTAGCACTATTCCACCGACAGCCAGCGCTGCAAGCGCATAATACCGTTCAGGTTGCGCTCGAATTCGGTCTCCGTCCAGCTAAACAACTCCACATCCGCCGAGGGGATGCCCTGTCCATCAACCCAGCTTGCCGCTGTACCGGTCACCGGATACGCCGTGAAGACCTCACCATAACTGTAGCCGGTGGCCTCGCCCAGAATCTGCGACATAATCATCGAGCCATGATCGCCGTCACACTCACCAGCATAGACCCCACCCGCCGAGCTATGGTAGAACAGCACGATCACCGGGCGTGTGTCCTGAATATACCGGGCCAGCGCCTGCGTTTCCGGTTCGGACATCGGCTCTGAACCGGCAAACACCGACTGACTGCGCCAGATCGCATCCTCAGACCAGTCGCAGCCCCAGTTGCGGTTGAGGTCCACCCCGTTGGCGTTAAACCGCCCCACTTCTACCCGCCCATGAATCAGCCCATCCGGGTTGGCAGATGGCACAAACGCCAGCGACATGCCCGGCAGAATATCCTCCGGCGTGTTCTCGAAATGTGTGATCAACTCGTTGACCAGCGCAACCGTATTTTCTTCCCAGCCGCCATGAATGCCGCCCACCAGCAAAATGATGCGCGGTCCGCTGCCGATGTGGCGCACCGTAATATCGCGGCCTTCAACCGACTGGCCGATAACCTGTTCACCCATCGTGAGAGTCAGGCTGGGGGTAGGCGATAGCCACGGCCCGGCCAGTTGCCGATCCGGTGTCAGGGTCATGATGGGGTCGCTTTCGATGGCTGGCGGGATGGTTGCCGCACGCGTGGGCACACTGCGCGATTGTGGTGTCCCGGCCAGCACAACCGGCGACGAAGCAGCCGTCGGCGAGACGATTTGTTCAGATTCCATGACGAAAGTTTGCTGGCATCCCGCCAGATAACCGAGTAAGATGATAAACAATAATCTAACCATTAATATTTCCGCCGGTTGGAGGTCAGCATGTTGATACGTTTGTGGCAATTGCTCATAACCGTTTCCATTCTCCTGTTGGTTACTGCCTGCCAGCCGCAGGAATCCGAAATCGTCGAACTGCCCACACTGGCGGAACTGCCAACCCTGACGCCGAGCGACACGCCAACGCCGACCAATACGCCGACCGATACACTGACACCAACGGCAACAGATACCGCAACCGCGACGCCGACGTCAACCCCATCGCTTACATCAACGCCATCCGTCACGGCTACGCCTTCGGTCACGGTGACATCTTCCATTACACCAACCAATACTTTGACGCCTACCAGCACGGCGACCAACACGCCAACGCTGACAGTGACGCCGGATGCCCCGCAAATTCTCAGCTTTACCGGCAGTGTCAGCAGCGCCGCACCGGGCACCAATGTTATCCTGCGCTGGTCGACGGTCGCAGACGTAGCCCGTATAGATCAGCTTAATCAACAGGGCGCTGTCGCGCAAACATTTTCAGTGCCTGTTTCCGGCGAACTGACCGTCACCATACCAGCTAATCAGGGCAAACTGATCGTCTACCGCCTCATCGCCATCCGGGGATCACAGGAAGCCACCCGGTCTGTCCCCGTCACGGTGACCTGTGCTATCGCCTGGTTTTTCGGCAATGAATTTGCCCCGGCCAACAGCGGCTGTCCGGTGGCCGTGGGGGCTGTTGCAGCCGGCAAGTTCCAGCCCTTCGAACGTGGCGTGATGTTTTATATCACCGCCAACGGCCTCAACCGCATCTATGGCCTGCAAAATGATGGCAACCGTTACACCAGCTTTGTCAGTGGTTGGGATGGCAACTCGATGAGTTATCCGGATGCGCCGGACAACCTGTATCGCCCTAGCAACGAATTCCGCTGGGCGTTCCTGAATACCAACGCGCCGATTGGCACCTGGCAAAGCACCATCGGCTGGGGCACCACCGAAGTTAACCGGAATGACCGCACAATCCAGTTCGAGGACAGCGGTGCATTTTATATCGATGCCCCGAACGGTGGCGTCTATCGCTTCTCCGGGGGCGATTCTGGCACGTGGCAAAAAATCAAATAACCCAAGCCGGCTGGCTGGCGAAACGGGTTATCGGGTATGATAGGCGCCGTGTGGACGCAAGACAGGCTGACTGCATGGATACCACCTTGATTCTGTTCGCCGGCATGCCGGGCAGTGGCAAAACCACCCTGGCCCGCATCGCAGCCCGCAACCTGGGTTTACCACTGTTCTCAAAAGACCGGATGCAGCGCGTGCTGCGTGACCACCACCTCGCCGCAGAAAACACCGGCGACGGCTACTACATCATCCTCGACCTGGCTGACGAACAGCTCAGCCTGGGCATCAGCGTCATTCTGGATGCCACTTTCCCGCTCGACCATTTTCGCACCGTCGCCAGCGAAATTGCCGCCCGGCACCACGCCCGGCTGTGTGCGTTCTATTGTTACTGCTCGGACGACGCCGTCTGGGAAAAACGGATGACCAGCCGGGTGCAGTACGTACCGGGCTGGAAACCGGTCGGCTGGGACGATGTGCTGCGCATGCGCCAGTATTATCAACCCTGGGATGACAACGCCATGCTGATCGATTCGCTGCAAGGCGCAGACAAAAACTTTGATCGTGTGATGAACGCTATCCAGAACGCGACCCATCGCCAATATGTGCCGCACCAACCGCTCGACCCGCTGAACCCCCAAACATAGGAGCCATGCAACGCAGATCACCCAACATGCGTATAAACCTATCAGGTATAATCAATAGATGTCGGGTTCACTTCACGAGTCCGGCCTTTATGAAACAGGATGAGGAACCCGGTTGTGCGACCATTCTTTCTGGTGTTGATTGCCCTGCTGCTGACTGCCTGCACAGGCACAGCAACTGAAGAGCCCCTTGACCCCGTTGATCTGGTGACGGACGCAGCAGAAAATATCCGCGAGAGCGATACCTTTCGCATGAGCGTCGAACGCAGCGGCGCCTCATACTTTGTCGAGACCGACCTCGGCAGTGTCGATTTCCGGCGGGCAGTGGCGCAGTACGTCGCGCCGGATATCTTGCAGGCAACCGTGCGGCTGGTAGCCTCTGGCCTGCCGACCGATGTCGACATCTATTCACGTGGGAATGAACAGTGGTTCCGGCATCTGGTGCTCACGGCCAACAGCTGGTTCAATGCCCCCTTTGCCGAAGGGTTTAACCCCGAAAAACTGATCGCTCAGGACACCGGCTTCCAGACCGCGCTCAATTCGCTGATCAACCTGTCATATGAAGGCCGCACCACGCTCGAAGATGGCACACCGGTCTATCATATTGCCGGGCGGGCACACGGCGAAGACATCGCGGCGCTGCTGGCGAACCTGGTCGAAACAACGGGCGAAGTGCTGGTGGATGTGTTCATCGACCAGAACCTGATGATCCCGGTGCGCTTTGTCATCGTGCAGCCCGACACGATCACCGAAACCGAAGACGAACCTACAACCTGGACGGTCGATGTTTACGACATCAACGCTACCGCCGAACTTGACCCGCCACCGGAAGAATCCTAGATGACATTGAACAAAACCCAATTAAACCCCTGGCTGGTCCTGGCCGTGATGTGCGTGCCGGTTTTTATCGGCGCGCTTGATCTGACCGTCGTCTCGGCGTTTTTGCCAGAACTGATCGTCGAACTGGAACTGCCGCTGCAAACCGCCCTCGATGACGCCGCCTGGATTCTGAGCGGCTATCTGCTGGCTTATACCGTCAGCATGACGTTTATGGGGCGCGTGAGCGACCTGATCGGGCGCCGGACGGTGTATGTGATCTGTCTGGTCATCTTTCTACTCGGTTCGGTGCTGGTGGCAACTGCCGGGGGTGGCCCGACCGATTTTGTCTATTCCATTTACCGCCGTCTTGGCCAGCGTCCGGACATCGCCTATGTCAATTTGCAGGTGATTATTCTGGGCCGGGTGGTGCAGGCATTGGGGGCCGGGGCATTGGTGCCAGTCAGTCTGGCACTGGCGGGGGATATGTTCCCGCCGGAACGCCGCGCCCGCCCGCTGGGTCTGGTCGCTGCGGTTGATACGCTCGGCTGGGTGCTCGGTCATCTGTACGGCGGCCTGATGGTGCAGGTGATGCCGTGGCAGGGCATTTTCTGGATCAACGTCCCCCTCACGCTGATCACAATTGGGCTGGTTATCTGGAGCCTGCGCGGGATGCCGCAGAAACGAATCAGCGGTCGATTTGACTTTATCGGCGCGGCCCTGATCGTCGGCGCACTGGTGGCGCTCAACCTCGGTCTGGGCGGCAATGTCGATGCCGCCGCCAGCGCCAGCAGCTTTGAGGACCTGTCACCACTGCCGCCTTACTTCGGCCCAATGATGATCTTGACCGTCGTCTTTCTGGCCGGGTTTATCTGGGTGGAACGGCGCGTGCGTGACCCGCTGGTCAACCTGAATATGTTCCGGCGGCGCAACCTGTCTGCCGGGGCGGTCGCCAATCTGTTCATCGGCTTCTGTCTGGTGATCGGGCTGGTCAGTGTGCCGATCCTCGTCAACGTCCGGCAGGAAGACGTCACCATGCTGGCGGAGGCTGCGCTTCAGGTGGGGCTGCTGCTTTCCACGCTGACGATTCCGATGGCGCTGGCAGCCGTACCCGGCGGCTGGCTGACGGACCGCATTGGCTATCGCAACACCACGCTGATCGGGCTGGGACTGGCCATCGTCGGGTTTCTGGCCGTCTGGCAAACCTGGCATCTGTATGTGCCCGATGCCATCATCGCCGTCGAAATGGCGGTGGTGGGCGTGGGCCTGGGCCTGACTTTCGCCCCGATTGGCACATCCGTCATCAATGCCGCCCGCGAAGGTGAACGCGGCGTCGCCTCCGCCCTGGTGATCATTCTGCGGCTGATCGGCATGACCGTCAGCGTGTCCGCGTTGACCACGCTATCACTCAACCGGGTTAATGCACTGGCTGCTGCCGGCATTGGTGGCACCACGACTATTGACCCGATGCAAGCGGTCGACCTGTATGCGAATATCACCGTCGAGGTGCTGGCCGAACTGGGGCTGATCGGCGCGATTATGTGCGCGCTTGCCTGCATACCCGCGCTGCTGCTGCGCCACGACGACCCAACCCTTGCCCAACCGGAGCCGGAAACCGAGCTTGTGCAATCGCCCTGATCATCGCCGCTGAATCACGCTGCGTCCACCACGAGACACGCGGCATATGATATGATGGTTGATTGATTAATCCACACAAAAGGGAGGCCATCATGAACCCCAAAATGCTGCTGGATCAACACGCGATTCAACCGAAGCGCAGCCTGGGCCAGAATTTTCTGCATGACCCCGGCGCACTGGAAAAAATTGTCGAACTGGCCGACCTGACTGGTGATGAAACCGTGCTGGAAATCGGCCCCGGAACCGGTGCGTTGACCCGTTATCTGGCACGCGCCGCCCGCCGGGTTATTGCGGTGGAGCTGGATGACCGGCTGCGCCCCGTGCTCGACAGCGAACTGAGCGATTACCCCAACGCGCAGGTCATCTATCAGGACATCCTGACGCTGGATGTGGCCCGCATGATGCAGACCGAGGATTACGTCGTCATCGCCAATGTGCCCTACTACATCACCAGCGCCATACTCCGTCATCTGCTGGAATCGAGCCACAAACCGCGCCGGCTGGTGCTGACCGTGCAGCAGGAAGTTGGCGAACGGCTGGTCGCTCGTCCCGACGATATGAGCCTGCTGGCCGTCAGCGTGCAGTTTTACGGCGCGACCCGCATCGTCAACCGCCTCAAACCGGCGGCGTTCTGGCCCCGGCCCGATGTCGACAGCGCCGTCGTCCGCATCGACGTTTACGATCAGCCGCCGGTCGATGTGCCGGACGAAGCAACGTTCTTCCGCGTGGTACGCGCCGGGTTCAGCCAGAAGCGCAAGCAGCTCAAAAATTCACTGGGCGGCGGGCTGGCCATCGGCGCAACCGAGGCAGCAGCCCTGCTCGAACAGGCCGGCATCGACCCACGCCGCCGCGCCGAAACGATGAGGCTCGAAGAATGGGCCGCCCTCAGCCGGGTCGTCGCGGCTAAACCGGTGGAATAGTGCAACCATCACCCCGAATCTGCCGTATACTAATAGAGCAATGCCATTTGCACACAAGCGGTGGATAGTGCCGGTTGGGTTTGTCTCCCAGACCGAAGCAGCCCATGCCACCTGAAAGCAGTAATCAACAAGAAAGACTGACCTGAGAGAACCTATGCGCATTCGAAAACGTAATATCGCATGGTTAAGCGTCCTGGCCGGGCTGATCGGCGTCGCGTTTTTGTCCGGCACGGTCACCGCCGAGGTGATGACGGTGCTGGTCGGGCTGTTTGCCGTCGCCTTTGTCGCGTCCATGCTGGAAATTCAACCCACCCGCTGGCGGGATTCCATGGCTGTCTCGCCGCTGACACGGATGCGAATGAGCGCCGATGCCCGCGAAGCATCCGAACGGGCGCGCCGCCGCCATACCGGTTACAACGCCACCAACCTGACCCTGCTCGACATCGGCATGATCAGTTCGCAGGCCACGCCCGAAGGCATGGTCATGCGCAAAAGCCGCAGCATTTCCGGCGACGATGATGGCGCCCGGCCATTTGTGTCGCTGCACGTCCCGCCGTCGGATGCGGACCGCAACGCCCTCATTCGCTTCGAGATCATGGACCAGAACGGCGAACGGCGCTACATCCACGAGATGCGCACCTACCTGCGCGATGGCGAAATGAACATCCTGGCGGATCATCACCTGCCGCTGCTGAATAACCCGGACCTAGGCCGCAGCGGGGGCGAGTGGGACCTGCGCGTCTCCGTCGATTCGACCTGGGTCGGGATGCTGTCCTTCGCCGTGTCGCCGTCGCTGCACCAGCGCGAGCGCGAGCTGGAGGAACGCCTCTCTGACCAGGCTGCCGCCAGCGAGGCCCCGCTCAGTTTTGAAGAACTGCTGCGCGGGCAGGAAAGCCGTAACTCCTAGATGATGCCCCGCAACCGCCGTTTCTCCGAGATCATGCTCGGCTTGTTTCTGCTCTTTCTGGGGGCCACGGCCCTGTTCGAGGGCGGCAATGTCTTCATGACATTTCTGGTGCTGGCTGGCATCTTTATGCTGGTCCGCCAGTTTGAAAGCGGACGCACGGCGGAAACCCGGCGCCCCATGTCGCGCCGCCGCGAGGTGAGCGAACCGGTCGAAGAAAGCCGGGGTGACCAACGCCGCCGCATCTACCAGCATGCGCTCGAAGCGGTGGAAGCCGCCGGGCACGACCCCCAAACCGTCAAGGTGCTGGTCACAGATATTGGCATGATGGCCTTTAAGAGCGATCAGGAACCGGTGGTCTATCGCGCCCGTGAAATCCTGGACGATGTCGACTACATCCAGCCCTATGTTCAGCTTCGGCTGCCGACGCGCGCGGTTGGCCGCATCCGCTTCGAGATTATCGACCCGGACGGGCAAATCCTGTTCGTCCACGAGGAACAGCACCAGCTCGAGCGTGGACGCAACCTGATCACCCCGGCGGCCCGCCTGCCCATCCATGACGCCCATATCATGGACGACGCCTGGGAGCTGCGAGTCAGCGCGGATGGCACCCCGCTGGCGGTGCATCAGTTTGGCTGGGAAGAAACCGCTACCCGCGTGGTCCGCCGCCACCTGACCGAAGATGGCGAAATCGAGATCAGCAACGAGCTGCGCACAGCCATCGCCGAAAACCGGTTACAGGATATGAGTCTCGACGAACTGCTGGACTTTCAGGACGAAGAAGAAGACCGCAGCCAGCAGCAGCGTTAACGCCGTTTGCCCAGGCGGTTCAGGTCAAGGCCATAGTACGCCAGCACATTGGTCAGGATCAGCACCGCCCCCGCTTCATCCAGATTGCCGACAAGCGGAAGATTATCCGGGATGAACTCCAGAATCCCGGCAGTCGGGTTAATCAGGTAAAGCACCGCCACCGCGGCAATGCCCAGAACAAACATTTCTTGTAACACTCTTTTCATGGGTTCCTCACGTTTGTCGTCTATAATGGGTTAAGATCAGTTACAATAGGTTTAAGTTGAACCTATTTTCGGGTGAATACCCATGCCAGACAAGATCGAAGATCAAATTGACGAAATTATCAATGCGAAACGCGGTCCGCAACCGACAATTTTGCATTATATCGTCTGGGGAATCTTCGGGTTGCTGGGTTTGCTGTTTGTAATTTTGCTGCTGTTTGTGCTATTCATCGCCGTGCGCACCGCCTTCCTTTATGGACTGGGCAGCCTGTTCGGTTCCGTCTGAAAAACACCCCCGTTTCACCCCCTAAAAACGCAGGGATCTTATACCATTTTGATGCAATTTCAGGTATAATTAGAACAGATATTCTATTGTGAGTGGACGGGGAAACTGTGATGAAACCGACAAATATCAAGCAGCTTCAAGCCCAGAGCCGCCGCATGCAGGCGCACCGAGTAGACCGGCATACGCTGGTCGTTCAGAGCACCTCCAACCCACAGGCAAACCACATTGTCACGGTGGAGTTCGACAAGGAAGACATCGTTCAGGCACGCTGCACCTGCCAGTGGGCACTCAACCGGGGCGTTGCCTGTACTCATGTGATGGCGGCGCTGGAATATCTGGCGTCAAAGAAAAATCGTACGCTCAGCTTCTGGCCGACACGTGAAGATGCCCAGCGGCAAAAACAACGTGTGTTCTATCTGGCCGGGCAGGGCAAAGACGAAGATCAGGACAACGGGGTGTGGATCACCAGCCGAACCGGCTAGTGCACCATTAACCTTCCAGCGGCACTTCCCCCGTCAGCAGGGCGACCAGATCAGCTAGATCAGCGCCCTGCGCCTGATTCAGCACCAGAGTCTGCACCCGATTATCCGCATCAAATGTCAGTTCCGCATCCGACTGCGGCAGGTCAATCGCCTTGTCAGACGGCATCATCACCGGCTCGATGTCAAAGGCGGTCAGGTCCAGCCGGCCTTTGTGCGTCCCGGCGATGGCATACCGGGCATGTACCACCCGGCCTGTCTGATCGGCTTCGGTAAAATTAAAATCAAAATCCGGGAAAGCGCGAAAATAGGCAGCCAGCAGGGTGAGGAAATCATCCCGGTTCAATTCGCGGGTGACATTGCCTTTCACCTGAAAATCCTCATGCAGGAATGCAGCAATGGTTTCCAGGTCTCTGCTATCAAGCGCGTCAAAAAAGTGATGGGCAGCCTCTGAAATAGGCATCTTGTCTACTCCTGTTTGGGTTCTCAAGTCGAGTATAGTGAGGTTTGCCGCCCCACACAATATGCGACCCTACACGCGCAGGCCATTTCGCTGTTAAACTCAGCCACCAGAGTCGCTCTCAACAGAAAAGTGGATGAATGGCTGAAATCATTCTGATCGCGGTGCTGGTTGTGCTGGCTATTTTGGTGGTGGTGTCGGTAGTGCTGCTGGCAAGACAGCCGATTGCCCCGCCGGTACGCAACCTGCTGGTCGGGCTGGCGCTGGTCGAGATCGCGCTGCTGGTGCTGCACACGACGACCTGGGCCGATGCACAGATCACGGGGTTCTGGGACTGGTTCTTCGACCTCGACAAGGAATTTACCCTCGGTACGCTGTTTTCATCCGTGCAATTTGTCCTCATCGGGTTGGTCGCCTGGGTCAATGCGGCGCGATCCAGCCAGCGTATCCCACGCCTGTACTGGGGGCTGGTGGGGGCGGGCTTCATCTTCCTCGGCGTCGACGAATACTTCATCATCCACGAGCGCATTTTTGAAGGGCTGAACCTGCCCGGCGAGTGGTGGCGCTATCTGTACGCGGGCGGCGGCGGCGTGCTGCTGCTGCTGAGCATCTATGTCTACTGGCGCTGGCTGCGGCAGGAAACCCGCACCTTTGTGCTGCTGTTTATCGGCCTGGGGGTGATGGGCCTGAGTGGTGTCGCGCTGGAAAAACTGGTCTGGAATGCCCGCTGCCCCGGCGTGGATGCCTGCTTTGACCAGCTGCTGGTGCTGGAAGAAACGCTCGAAGTAGTGGGCGTAACCATCGCGCTGGCGGGCCTGCTGGTCTACCGGCGAATGACCTCGACCCCGTCGCTGCGTGGGCCATTGGTCGGCAGCGGATTGTGGGCGGTGGCCCTGGTCGTTTACCTGTGGGGGCTGCCGGTGCTGGAAGCCCGAACCATAGCCGAACCGCTGAGCGTCGAGTTTCTCGATGGCGAGCTGGAACTGGTGGGCTATCGTCTGTCCGACCAAACCATCGACCCCGGCGCTGCATTGGGCGTAACGCTGTACTGGCAAGCGCACGCCCCCCTGCCGGAGAATTACAATCAGTCGGTGCGCTTGTTCACCAGGCCGGATGCGCAACAGGTCGCGCAGATCGACCTCGAAGCACTGGATGTCGAGCATGTGCCCAGCCGCGCCTGGCTGCCCGGCACGGTGATGCGCAGCCATGTCCAGCTGGACGTGCCCGCTACGCTGTCGACACCGGCCAGCTATTGGCTGGGGGTGCGCCTGTGGCATGGCGACTGGCAGGATACGCGCGGCGTCGAAATTTCGGAGACGGCCAACCGGCTGCTGACGCCGGATGTGGTGGCGGTGGCGAGTCTCGCCGCGGCGGGGCCTGCTTCCGACACACCCCTGAATACGGAAGCTAACTACACGTTTGCCGATGGCTTCCAGCTGACGGGCTACACCCTGCCGGAAAGCGCGGCGGACACGCTAACGGTGACGTTCCAGTGGCAGGCACAGCGCGATGTCGAGCGCGGTCTGACGCAGTTTGTCCATGCGCTCAACGCCGATGGCGAACAGGTCTTCGGCTACGACCAGCCGCCATTTAACGGGCGCTTCCCAACAGAGGACTGGCCCGCAGGGATGCAGGTGCAGGACATGTGGCAGATTCCTGTGCCGGAGGACGTGCCACCGGGTGACTACCTGATCTATACCGGCTTGTACGACCCGCAGACGATTCAGCGCAGCGCCGTGACCGGAGCCGACGGTCAGCCGGTGCCGGATAACCTCATCTATCTGGGTACTGTCACCGTCGAGGGCTGAAAATGAGTTAACCCTGATATTCCCTTAAGAGCTTGCTGAAGTTTCGTTGATTTCGGCGTTTTTGTCCTCATAATGTGTGGCAAGCACAACAAGCGCAACAGGGGATAGGGAAAATGAAACAGAAGATTATCGTCGTCGGCAGCGGCTTCGGCGGGCTGGGGGCAGCCATTCGTCTGCAAGCAGCCGGGCACGCCGTCGAGATTTTTGAAAAGCGCGACAAACCCGGCGGGCGCGCCTATGTCTACGAGATCAACGGCTTCAAGTTCGATGGCGGGCCAACCGTCATCACCGCACCGTTCATGTTCGATGACATCTGGGAAGCAGCGGGCAAAAAACGCGAAGATTATTTCCAGATGGTGGCCTGCGATCCGTTCTATCGCATTTTCGACCACAACAAACGCGCCTTCGACTACAACGGCGACGAAGCCTTTATCCTCGACCAGATTGACCAATGGAACCCGGCGGACCGCGAAGGCTATCGCCAGTTCATGGGCACCACCAAAGCCATCTTCCAGAAGGGCTTTGTCGAACTGGCCGACAAACCATTTCTCAATGTGATGGATATGCTGCGGGTGGCGCCCGATCTCATCAAACTGCAATCGTACAAGAGCGTTTATCAGTACGCCTCGCAGTTTATCCAGAACGAGTTTTTGCGCCGCTGCTTCTCGTTTCATCCGCTGCTGGTAGGCGGCAATCCGTTCAACGCGCCGTCGATCTACGCCATGATCCATTACCTCGAACGCGAGTGGGGCATCTATTATGCGGTGGGCGGCACCGGCGCCATCGTGAACGCCATGACCCGCCTGTTCGAGGACCTCGGTGGCCGCATACACCTCAGCCGGGGCGTCGATGAAATCCTGACCGACCAGCGCCGCGTGACCGGCATCCGCACCGAAGATGGGGTGGTCCATCAGGCCGATGCTGTGGTCAGCAATGCCGATGTCGGCTTCACCTACGACAAACTCATCAAGAAGCAGGCGCAAAGCTGGTTCACACGGGCGAACATGGCACGCATGAAATACAGCATGTCGCTGTTCGTGATCTATTTCGGCACGAAAACGCAGTACCGCGACCACGGCCTGTCGCATCACAACATCATCCTCGGCGAGCGTTACCGCGGCCTGCTGGATGACATCTTCGGCAAGAAGGTACTGGCGGATGATTTTTCGCTGTACCTGCACATGCCCAGCCTGACCGACCCGTCGATTGCGCCGCCCGGCGGTGAGAATTTTTATGTGCTGTCCCCCGTGCCGCACCTCGGTTCCGGCATCGACTGGACGCAAAAGGCCAAACCCTACCGCGACGCCATTATGCAGTTTCTGGAAGACAATTATCTGCCGGACTTGCAGGCCAACATCATTGCCGAACACTACATCGACCCACTGCATTTCCAGGGTGAACTGAACAGCCGCATGGGGTCGGCCTTCTCCATCGAGCCCACGCTCACTCAGTCGGCATGGTTCCGGCCCCACAACCGGGCGGACGACTTTGACAACCTGTACTTTGTCGGCGCAGGCACTCACCCCGGCGCAGGGCTGCCCGGCGTGCTGTCGTCGTCGATCATCGCGGAAAACCTGATCGGCCCGGCTATGCCCCAGCCACAGATGATCACCAATGATGCGGACGCGATGGCCGCTGTCATGCCCTGACCCTTTTCTACTGGAACCATTGCAACAAGGCGCGCACATTGTCACCGTGCGCGTTTTGTTTTACAGTGTGTGTGCTGAGTAAAGGTGAAAAACGATGCTAACGCGCTTACAACTCGAAAACTTCAAAAGCTGGCGTGATCTTGACCTAAAACTGGCTCCACTGACACTGCTGTTCGGCACGAATAGTTCCGGCAAGACGGCGATTCTGCAATCCTTACTCCTACTCAAGCAGACAGCAAATAACTTTGACCGTAAACAGCACATCAATTTGGGTGGTGGCGAGCGCGATTATGTCGACTTCGGTAGTTGGCGCGATCTAGTATATGATCATGATGGAAACAGCAGCTTGGCTATGAGGCTAGAATGGGATAAACCAGGCCCGCTACATATGTTTACTTCTGAGTTTGCTTATGTTGTTAGATGGAAAAGCTACAATGACCAAATAAAAATTGCATACTTACACTATGAGGAGCAGCAAAGGGGTGAAGTCACTGAAGATTTTGTAATGCCACCTGTAGTTGTCACCTTCGAAGGTGGGGAATACAAGTTTGGAGTAGTTTCATCTGATTGGTCTCTTCGAGATACAAGAACGGCTTTAGACGGTGAAGAACTACCTAGTTTGACTTTGCAAAGCTGCTATGAATTACCGTCGAATTTAGTATTTTGGAATGAAAAGCTGTTCGCCGAATGGCAGGAAAGTAGTGTAGAAGAGCGGCAGCAAGATAGAACATGGTTATTAGGGCTTCAGGATCGACTTGAATATAACGAAGCCTTTGAATATATTTTAGAAAAACTCCTCTATCTTGGACCACTACGGCAACCTCCAGCTCGTATTTACCTCTGGTCTGGCTCAATGCCTCACATTATCGAATCTGATGGGGAAAATACAATTGCCGCTCTAATTGCTTCAGAGAGGCAAGACGAAGATTTACTTCGATATGTCTCTAAGTGGTTAACTGATATGGGTTTGATCAATGAGCTAACAATTGATGCTACAGATCAAGCCAGACGTTTTTATGAACCTAAGGTCAAAATAGGTCAGACAATCAGTTCTCTGTTTGATGTGGGCTTTGGTGTATCGCAGATTTTGCCGATTGTTACGATGTTGTATTTTGCACCATTTGGCTCAATTATCTTGCTGGAACAGCCAGAACTCCATTTACACCCCAATGCACAGGCAGTACTTGCTGATCTAATGTTGGAAGTGGCTGAAAAACGCAGGCTGCAACTGATTGTCGAAAGCCACAGCGAACACCTGCTGCGCCGATTGCAGCGCCGCATTGCCGAGACAGAAAACGCCTTCGCCAGCCCGGAGAACATCAAAATGTATTTCTGCCAGATCGAAGATGGCGAATCCAAAGCTGAGGAAGTCATTGTTGATGAGTACGGACAGATCAAAAACTGGCCTGCCAATTTCTTCGGGGATATTACTGGGGATCTCGAAGCCATGACCCGCGCTGCACTCCATAAGGTGATGAATGGTGGCGAAAGTCGTTGACAGCAACGTATGGGTAATTATGGATGATCTTCAAGAAAAAGCTTGTGCATTAGTCTGTGTGGAATGGGGTTCAAGTTTTAGCAACGGTGAAGACAAACTCGCGGTTGATAGAAGCTGGAAGATCATCAGTGAATACCGAGAAAACATTCAAAAAGGTGGACTGGCCGAACGTTATCTGAATGAGTTTTTCTCCCAGCCCTGGGAACGTATCGAATTTGTAGACATCGAACTTGATCGAGATGGAATAGCGCTTTTGCCTGACTCTAACCTAATTTCTGATCCGTCTGACAGAAAGTTTGTCGCAGTCGCCCTGCGTTTTGAGCCACCCGCATTAATCATCAACGCTACTGATACCGATTGGGCCAAAGACCATGACAAACTGGCTACCGCAGGAATCACCGTGCAGGAGTTATGCCCCGCTTACATTCAGGAAAAGCTCAAAGAATAAAAACTTTGCTATTGATTGATGGTCATTGCCGCTGTTCGTTTTCCGATTTATGCTTGGCGGCAGATTATTTTGAATGAAGGTTCTTACGATGACAACCGAGACAGTGATTGGTCCCCGTTTATCGGATGCGGATTTTTTTGGCAAACTGATTGATACCACCCGGCCCGGTCTGGAGGCAATTCCGGCGCTGGTGGAGCAGGGCAATTTCGCGGAGGCCCGTCGGGTGTTCGCCGCCGAAGCCCGCGCCAGCCTGCAACCCGACCGTTACCTCGCCACCATTCGCCCCAACCGGCGCGAAAACACCTACACCTACCCCGGCGAATCATTCGAGGAGGCCGCCGAACGCATTCTACGACTGGAACTGATCTCGTGCGGCGTGCCGATGCAGTTCGAGGGCGATGTCGACTGGTTCGCCAACCCGACCTACAACCAGTACAAGGAATGGACCTGGCAGCTCAGCCGCCACTGGGAATGGGACGTGCTGGCGGAGCTGTATCACCAGAACCCGGACGAACGCTATGCCGAGGGTTTCGTGAAAATGTTCCAGAGCTGGGTGCATCAGGCCGTCGTGCCGGAGAACGCAGCCGGGAACGAAACGCTGTGCTGGCGCACCATCGAAACCGGTATCCGCATGGGCAGGCCGTGGCCGCGTGCACTGCACGTCTTCTACCAGTCGCCGCATTTTACCGATGATGTACTGGTCGACTGGTATAAATCCGTCTGGGAACATGGCTGGCGGCTGCGCAATTTCCACCGTACCCACAACTGGCTCATCATGGAGATGAACGGCCTGCTCCACATCGCCATTCTGTATCCCCAGTTTAAGGACTCACCCGCGTGGCTGGAATACGCTATCCAGAAGCTGATCCGCGAGTTGGACACGCAGGTCTACGCCGATGGCATGCAGTTCGAACTGTCCACCGGCTATCATCAGGTGAATATCCGCAATTATCTGCTGGCCTGGCACACGATGGCCGCCTATGACGTGCCGGTGCCGGACGCTTTCCGCGATGTGCTTGAAAAAATGCACAGCGCCAATATCCGCCTGATGATGCCCGATGGCCGCCTGCCCGACCTGAACGACGGGGGCTGGCACCCGGTCGCCGGGCTGCTGGATGATGCCGTCAAGCACTACCCGGAACGCGCGGACTTCAAGTGGGTGCACAGCGGTGGAGCCGAGGGTCAACCCCCGGCGGAAACATCGCTGGCGTTTGAAAACTGCGGCTATTACGTCATGCGCACCGGCTGGCAGCCCAACGACATCTGGGCATTTTTCGACGGCGGCGACTTCGGTTATGCCCACCAGCACGAGGACAAGCTCAACCTGCTGCTATACGCCTATGGCCGTCTGCTGCTGACTGAGGGTGGCAATTATGCCTACGATGCGTCGGAGATGCGCAAGTACAGCCTCAGCACGCGCGGGCACAACACGATCCGCGTTGATGACATGGACCAGAACCGGCGCACCGCGTTTTACCAGTGGCTCGGTCAGCCGCCAACTGAGGACGAGGTCATCAACCTGCTCAACTCACCCAATGACGCCGCCTGGACCATCAGCGATGCGTATGAGTTGGTCGAGGCCACCTACGACGAAGGTTATGGCCCGGATGCCGTGCGCAGTGTCCGCCACCAGCGCAAGGTCATCTTCCTCAAACAACCGCCCGCGCCGCTGCCGCCCTGTTTTATAGTGATTGATCGCCTGACCCCGGCAGATGCGGGCACGCATGATTACCAGATGTTCTGGCACCTGAACACGGATGCCGCCGACATCGCGCCGGATAACCCGCTGGCGGTGGCAAGCTCGGACGCTGGACAAGCCAATCTCGCCATCATCCCGGCGGATCACCCGGGCCTGAGCGTGACAGTCATCACCGGACAGGAAGACCCCTGGCAGGGTTGGAAGTCGTATGGCAATGTGCAAGGTAACCACCTGCCCGCCCCAACCGCCGATTATCAATGGACCGCGGCAGGCGATCAGCGGCTGGTAACGCTGCTGATTCCGCTGCCTGCTGGTGAACCATGCCCGGTGATTCGTGTTACCAGCGAGGGCGATACGCTTGTGCTGCATCTGCGCGCTGGCGGCACCGTCAATCTGAAAGAAAGCGATTACCCGGTCACGTAAGGATTATGTCCTCTGCTCGACGCGGTTTTTGAGGGTTTTCAACGACGCTGCCAGCGACTTTTCGAGAAAGTTTTCGTCGAACAGCTTGAGGATGCGCGGGAACCAGCCGGAGAGCGACTCTTCGGTGATGGCCCGCGTACCCTCGGCCTGCGGCTCGAAGTGCCAGATGTGAATGGCATGCATCCCTAACGAATCCCCCGTCCAGCCGATGTGCTGCGGGGGTTCGACCACTTCCAGCGTCGAGGTGATATTCAGCCCATTGGCTTTCCAGCGGAAGACCGATCCGGCGGTCAGTTCTCCTTCCAGCTTAATCGTCGAAATATCCGGCTGCCAATCAGCCCAGTGGTTGATATCGGCCTGCACCGCCCAGACCTGTTCCGGTGTTGCCGCGATAAAAATCTCCTGGCGGGCGGCTAATGGGGCGTTCTGATCAATGTTCATGGTATCCGGCCTCTTTCAGTAGCGACTATGGATGCTCACACTATAGCATTTTCTCACCAATCCCCCATATCGACTTTGCCCGCTGGCCCGTATACTGAGTAGGCGATAGTTTTCAATTGGCCGCTTATAAACTGGTTTTCGGCTGGCCATTGAAATCTGTCAATCAGCGACGACACGCACAAAGTAAGCAGCATGACCACGACACCCACACGCCTCGACCACCTGCAACGCCAGATTACCCGCCTGGACCGGCGAATCCGCACGCTGAATGCTCGCAGCGACCGCTTTGTCCGCATCCGCGTTGGCATCATCATCGCCGGGTTGATCGTCACCTTTCTGGCGTTCTCGCTTGTGTCCGATACAGCCGGTTATAGCATGGCCGGGCTGACTCTGATCGTATTCCTGATCGCTGCACATTACCACCGGCAGGTCAAACGCAGCATCATGCAGCATCACTACTGGTGGCGATTGAAAGTCACCCATCATGCGCGTGTCAAACTGGATTGGTCTAAACTGCCGCAAAGCCGGGCCACCGCCGCTGCCGAGCACCCTTTCGCCCACGATCTGGACATCGTCGGTACCCATTCACTGCACCGGCTGCTGAACACGGCTGCATCCGATGAAGGCGGGCAGCGGTTGGCCGACTGGCTGCTGGCAACCGAGCCGGATCCGCAGGCCATTGCACAGCGGCAGACGCTGGTAGCGGAGCTGCAGCAGCTAACGCACTTCCGTGACCGGCTGACGCTGAACGGCTGGCTGGCGGCTGGCAGCCCGGAAACCGTGATTCAGGGAGATGCGCTGCTGGCATGGTTTCAACAGGGGGCGGACCACAGCCCATCGCGGCTTGATCTGGTGCTGCTGAGTGGACTGGCGCTGGTGAACGCGGTGCTGTTCATCGCGGCGGCGCTCGATCTGCTGCCCGCCATCTGGCCGATTACGTTTCTGATTTACACGGGCTATTCGCTGCTGCGGCTGCGCGATCTTGGCGACCTGTTCGGGCAGTCGATGGCCCTGCGCGATGTCACCGCCAATCTGCACGGCGTGTTTCGCTATCTGGAAAATTACGCCTATGCCACCAGCCCAGCGCTGAAAGCATTGTGCGCCCCGTTTCTCGATGCAAAGCAGCGGCCCTCGGCACAGCTTGCCCAAATCGGACGCATCGTTACCGCCACCAGCCTGCGCGGCAACCCGATTCTGTGGACGATGATCAACGCCGTCGTGCCCTGGGACTTGTGGTTCGCCGCAGCGCTGGCCCGCAAACGCGCCCAACTACGCGACCGGATGCCGCAGTGGCTGCATGTCTGGTACGAACTGGAAGCGCTCAGTTCGCTGGCGACCTTTGGCTGGCTCAACCCGGCCTACACCCGTCCCATCATCACCGACAGTCCACGTTTTGAGGGGGTTGCGCTCGGTCACCCGCTGATCGTGCACACAGCCAGAGTCTGCAACGACTTCACGCTGGGCGATGCCGACTCGCTGGTCATCATCACTGGCTCCAACATGGCCGGCAAAAGCTCGTTCCTGCGCACGCTGGGCGTTAATCTGGCGCTGGCCTATGCCGGTGGACCGGTGAACGCGCAGCGGCTGGAGACGGGCCTGTTCCGGGTCTTTGCCACCATCCGCATCAACGACTCCGTGACAGAGGGCTATTCCTATTTCTACGCCGAAGTGCGCCGCCTCAAAGCCCTGCTGACCGAACTGGAACGGCCCCATGCGTACCCGTTGTTCTTCCTGATCGACGAAATTTTTAAGGGCACCAACAATCAGGAACGGCTTATCGGCAGCCGGGCGTACATCCGCGCGCTGGCGGGCCGCAATGGCATCGGCGCTATCTCGACCCACGATCTCGAACTGACGCAGCTCGCCGACGAGGTCGCCGGTGTGCGAAACCAGCATTTCCGCGAAGAGGTGGTCGATGGCGAAATGATCTTCGACTACCAACTGCGCGCAGGCCCGTGCCCCACGACCAATGCCCTCAAAATCATGGCGCTGGCCGGGCTGCCCGTAGACGACACCAAAAGCCAACTGCCCCCGCAGTAGTGAACTTTTCCTCCACGTTTTACGTATAGATCAGTGGCAGCCAACAAACCCTGACACTGCCTGTCAGCTATTGACGGTAGAATGAGGGTAGTGGCAATCTGCCCCGACCAAAACGGCTCATGAGGGTTGACAAGGGGTCATTTCCGCTGTACTAATTGACAGGTTGTATCGATGCAGACTGTGCTATAATGGGCAAGCCTGCGAACATTTATTCTACACATCTCTGATCGAGAGGCATGGAGGAATGCGTGTCCAAATCAACAAGCGAATTTACGGTTGCGAACGCCTATTCCTATAATCGGTCCGGCACTTTGCGCTGGATTCTGTCTCATGTGCTGCGCTACAGGCTGTTGTTCTTCGGGGCTATCGGGCTGTATCTGGTAGCATGGTCGTCTTTTGGCTACGCACGCATCCTGATCGGCGACGCGGCGGAAGAAATCACCAACCCAACCGAACAGGGTATTCTCCCGATTGCACTGGGTGTGCTGGTCGTGCTGCTGCTGGATAGTCTGTCGGCATTGGGGGGCAGCCTGTCCATCGAGACGATCGCCCAACGCCTCTCGCGCGATTCCCGCGAAGAACTGTATGTCAGCCTGCTGGGCAAAAGCCAGACCTTCCACGACCAGCAGCGGGTAGGCGACGTGATGGCCCGCGCGACCGACGACGTGCAGCAGTTAAACGTCATGATCAACCCCGGCGTGTTATTTGTATCGGAGATCGTGCTCGGCATGACGGTGCCGATTCTGTACATCGCCGCCATCAACCCGCAGTTGATCATTGTGCCCATTATTTTTGTGGTGCTGTACATCTTCACCGTGCGGCTGTACTTCCGGCGTCTCAGCCCGGTGATCGGCAACCAGCGCATGTTTTACGGCATCATGAACGCCGGTCTTGAAGAAACCATCTCCGGCATTGAGGTGGTCAAGGCCAGCGCGCAGGAAGGCTTCGAGCGCCGCAAGTTCCACGACAACGCCCGCAAAGTGCGCGACTATCTGGTGGAACAAGGCCGCATCGAGGCGCGTTACATTCCATTCCTGCTGTACAGTTTCGCCCTGGGCTTCAGCTTCCTGCACACCATGCTGCTGTTTGGTCAGGGGACGATCAACGTGGGCCAGGTGGTGGCCGTAACCGGGCTGGTGGGGGCTATGCGCTTCCCGGTGTTCATCTCCATCTTCGCCTTCACGCTTATCCAGCTTGGTCTGGCCGGCGGCACGCGCATCCTGGAGCTGATCAACGCCAAGGCCGACATGGGCGAGAACGAAGGCGGCCACAGCGCACCGGTTCGCGGCGACATCAAGTTCGAAAATGTCAGCTTCGGTTATGAGGATGGCGTCGTGCTGGAAGATATTTCGTTCCACGTCAAGCCGGGCGAAACAGTCGCCATCGTCGGGCAGACCGGCAGCGGCAAAAGTACGCTGACTGACCTGATCAACCGCACCTACGATGTCACCGCCGGGCGCATTCTGATCGACGATGTGGACATCCGCGACTGGCACCTGGACTCCGTCCGGTCACAAATCTCGCGTATCGAGCAGGATGTCTTCCTGTTCTCGCGCAGCGTGGCGGATAACATCGCCTTCGGTGCACCCGATGCCACGCAGGAGCAGATCGAGCAGGCGGCGCAGGAAGCTCAGGCACACGAGTTTATCCGCTCGTTTAACGAAGGCTACGACACGAAGGTCGGCGAACGCGGCGTGATGCTGTCCGGCGGGCAGCGGCAGCGCATCGCCCTGGCCCGCGCCTTCCTCAGCGACCCGCGCATCCTCATTCTGGACGATTCCACCAGCGCGATCGACAGCGCGACGGAAGACGAAATTCAGAAGGCGATCCGCCGGGCACAGGAAGGCCGCACTACCCTGCTGATCACGCACCGGTTGTCCCAGATCCGCTGGGCCGATCATATCCTGGTGCTGGATGGTGGTAAGGTGGTCGCCAGCGGCACACACGAAGAACTGCTGCGCACATCCGCGCTGTACCGGCGCATCTTCGCCCGCTACGACGCCGCGCTGCCACCAATGAGCGAAGCAGCCGAAGAACCGCAAACCCAGACGGCCTGATCGTCACGGTTGAGTCTTGTGGGGCGGCAGGTGCCGTCCCGCACACGCCCACTTGCATCCGTTAACAAGGAGATGTTCCCGTATGGGCTTCATCATGGACGGCCTTGATGCCGAAGAGTACGACCGTCAATATAGCGACGGCGATCTGGTCAAGCGCATTCTGGGTTACTTCCGCCCGGAAGCGCCGCGCATGATCGTGGTGTCGCTGGCAATCTTTATGACATCGCTGGTCAATACTGGCCTGCCGATCTTTATTTCGTTTTCAATTGATCAGATCGCCGCCAACCCGGCATCCGAAAATCTGGCGCTGGCACTGGCAGGTGCCGTCATCCTCAGTGTGATGGGCTGGCTGTTTAACGCGGTGCGGCAGTGGCAGTCGGCGGCGGCGGTGGGCAATGTCACGCTCAAAATGCGCGAAGACGCCATGGACGCGGTGCTTCGCCGTGACCTGTCCTTTTACGACACCTTCCCATCGGGCAAGATCGTCAGCCGTGTGACATCGGACACGCAGGCGTTCTCGTCGGTGGTGTCGCTGGCAACCGACCTGATGAGCCAGATTCTGCTGGTCTTCCTGCTGATCGGCTATCTGTTCACCGTCAGCGTCGAACTCACGCTGCTGCTGCTGGCGCTGGCCCCGTTCATTGTGGCCACAGCGCTGGGCTTCCGGCATATCGCCCGCAACACGGTCACGCAGTCCCGCCGGGTGAACGCGGTCGTCAGTTCGCACATTCAGGAGACGATCAGCGGCATTCGCATCGCCAAGACCTTCCGGCAGGAGCAGGCGGTCTACGACGAGTTTCTGGATGTCAACGCCCAGTCCTACCGCATCAACTTGCGCACGGGTTACACCTTCAGCAGCATCTTCCCCATCCTCAACTTGCTGGCCGGGGTAGGCACGGCGGCGCTGGTGTACTTTGGGGTGCTCAATGCTCAGGTCGGCGGTTTGACAGCCGGTGAGTGGTTCCTGTTTATTCAGGGCCTGCAATTATTCTGGTTCCCACTGACCAGCATCGCCTCGTTCTGGAGCCAGTTCCAGTTGGGTCTGGCGGCGGGTGAGCGTGTGTTTGCTCTCATCGACGACGAGCCGAAAGTCGTCCAGACCGATGACAAGAAGCTGCCAGCCATCGAAGGCGAAATCCGCTTCGAAAATGTGGACTTCCGCTATACCGACAAGGAACAGGTGCTGGAGAATTTCTCGCTGACCATCAACGCCGGGGAGACGCTGGCGCTGGTCGGCCACACCGGTTCCGGTAAGTCGAGCATCGGCAAGCTGATCGCCCGCTTTTATGAGTTTCAGGGCGGCAAAATCCTGATCGACGGCGTGGACATCCGCACGATTGACCTGCACGCCTATCATGGCAAGCTCGGCATCGTCACGCAGTCGCCGTTCCTGTTTGATGGCACGGTCATGGATAACATCCGCTACGGCAAGACCGAAGCCACCGACGAGCAGGTGCGCCAGGTGGCCGAAATGGTCGGCAATGGTGACTGGCTGCTGGCGCTGCCGGATGGCCTGAACACCCATGTGGGCGAGCGTGGCAGCAACCTGTCGATGGGGCAGCGGCAGTTGGTGGCCCTGGCACGGGTGCTGCTGCAAGACCCGTCCATCTTCATCCTCGATGAAGCCACCGCCAGCGTTGACCCACTGACCGAGACGCTCATTCAGGAAGGCTTGGACGTGGTGCTGAATAACCGCACCAGCATCGTCATCGCGCACCGGCTCTCGACCATCAAGAATGCCGATCGCATCATTGTGCTGCGTGAAGGCGAGATCATCGAGGAAGGCACGCATGACTCGCTGCTGCGTGATGGCGGCCACTATGCGGAACTGTACAACACCTACTTCCGGCATCAATCGCTGGAATACATCGAGGAAGCCGGTCAGCTGACAGCGTAAGTGATCCTCTGGGGGATGCAAGACATCCCCCAAACCACGATTGATGCATAGTATAATGGCATCAACAGACACGGATTAAAGGATGCAACATGATTGACCTGCCTGAAACCGTTGCATTGCCAATCAAAATGGATAAAAATGGCGCCATCCACGTCAGCGGCACACGAGTCACGTTGGATACGTTGATTGCCTGCTACCAGCAGGGCGACACGCCCGAAATGATTCACGATGGTTTTCCCACTGTGCCACTAACCGATATTTATGCCGTCATCGCCTACTATCTGGGGCACCAGGAAGAAGTCCATAACTATCTCAGGCAGCGCGACCAGGCGGCTGCAAAAACGCGGCAGGCCATCGAAAGTGCTTATCCCCCGGAGCAACAAGCCAGAACGGAATATTTCCGTACCCTGCTGGCGGGCAAGCGCAAAAATAAAAAATCATAATGCGCTTTGCTGCTGATGAGAACTTTGACGGCCATATTCTGACCGGCCTTTTGTCCCGACTGCCAGAGCTTGATATTGTACGCGTGCAAGACACGCCGATGCTGCAATCCCCTGACCCAGAGTTGCTTGAGTGGCTAGGTAACGTGGGACGCATCTTGTTAACCCACGATGTGGCAACCATGCCTGGCTATGTCTACGAGCGTGTACGAGCCAATCTGCCTGTACCCGGCGTCATCGAAGTCAAGCGTAGTCTGCCAATTGGTCAGGCCATTGATGAACTTGAAGTCATGATTGGTGCGGGCACACCTGAAGATTTCGAGAATTTGGTTCGGTATATTCCCCTCTGATGCAACCTGATAAAGCGAAAGCATGGCTACCAAACCGATCCGCGCCGGCGTGCAGGATGCCTTCGGCAGTCAGTGCTCCATCACTACCCCGGCTCAAACCCATACATGACCTGTCCAAAAGTCTAGGTTTTGCAACAAGCACAGCGACCCTGTCGTAATAGCCTGTGAGCGACACACATTCGAGAGGAGATTGGATGGGCTTGCGACAAATTCTGGTGCTGGCACTGGCGCTGCTGCTGATGACGGCGTGCAGTTCCGGGCAATCCACAGTAACATATAACAATTTGCCGCCCGGCGACGCAGGTCGCGGTGAGGCCCTGTTCACGCAAACGGTGAACGGTGCGCCTGCCTGCTCGACCTGTCATACGCTGGATGGCAGCACCCTGGTCGGCCCGACCCTGCAAAATTACGTAACCACCGCCGAGGATCATGCCGAAGATGCCACCGTAGAAAGCTACACCCTCACCAGCATCGTACGGCCAGCCGCGCATATTGTCGCTGGTTTTCCCAACGCCATGTATGCGCAGTATGCACAGCGTCTTTCGGATCAGGAACTGGCTGATCTGATTGCTTACTTACTTACGCTTTAGGGAGGAGAAAGAGAATGGATGTTGTACTGGTTTTGCTGCGCCTGCTGCACATTGTAGCAGCCTTCGCCTGGGTTGGGCTGGCCGCCGCCGTCACATTTTATATTGCCCCGGCTGCGCTGGCCGCCGGCGAAAGTGGGATGCGCTTCCTCAAGACCCTGCTCACACGCACCTCGTTTGGCAGCATCTTTGGCGCATCTGCCGGGGTGACGATGCTGGCCGGGCTGCTGCTGTACGCGATAGGCGATGCGTTCTCACACTTCAGCCAGACGGGCAATATCGTGCTGGGCATTGGCGCAGTAGCGGGCATTCTGGCAGGCATTCATGGCGGCGCTGTCGTCGGGCGCAGTACCCGTGAACTGGGGGAAGCTCTTGCTAAAACCGTGCCAGATGGGGGTGGCACCATTGCCGCCGACGCCCAGCGCACGCTCAACGAGTTGGGAGCAAAGCTGCTCAGTCACGCCCGTCTGAGTATGGTCCTGATGATCATCGCGCTGGTGGGCATGGGCAGCGCCCGCTACCTGTAACCCATCCCTGGCAAGCGCTATTCAAGGCGAGTCTGAATAATGGCACAGGCTCGCCTTTTTGATTCCACATCAACGCCTGCTAATCTCCACCCTTCGCTGGCTCGGCCTGTTCCTGCCCGATGAGTGTCGGCAGGCCATCCATGCTGCGGGTGTTCTTGCGCTGCCAGTACTGGCGAATACCTTCCTCGCCCTGGGTATCCGACCATTTCACCAGTGTCTCGCGCGGGCTCTGATACTCGTAAAGCGGGACGGCAAAACCGCACGACGTCTGCACTTTTTCGATGTCAGCGACGATGATCTGGCGCGTACCGCTGAGCAGAGTAAAATGCGCTGCCAGCGCCGCCCATTCCGGATGATCCGGGCGAACCGCGTAGCCCGTCCCATACAACCGCAGGATGCGCGGCGGGCCTTCGAACGCGCAGAACATAAACGTAATGCGCCCGTTCTCCAGCAGATGCGCGGATGTCTCATTGCCGCTGCCGGTCAGGTCGAGATAGGCCACGCGCTGCGCGTCCAGCACCCGGAAACTATCCATCCCCTTGGGCGACAGGTTGACATGCCCATCCGCGCTAAGTGGTGCCGACGCGACAAAAAACATGTGCTGCCGGGCGATAAACTGCTGCAATTCATCCGTAATGTCATCGTACCATTTTGCCATCATGTTCCCCGATGTGGTCTGTTCAACGAGTTTTGTTCTGCTGATATTTGCCAGAAAAGCGATGTGTCCGGTCAATACCTTACCCCGACCTCGACTTTTTGTCTTCGGTCACCCCTCTCCATCGATGGAGAGGGGTCGCGCAGCAGAGCGAAGCGGGGGTGAGGTGCCCATAAACGACTCAAATTTAACAAGCCCCAATTCCATTGTAGCCCTGATTGCCAGCCAATCAATCAGTCCGTTTCGATGTGCTGTACCCGCCCGACCTGCCCATCCGTCAGCCGCACCTTGATACCGTGCGGGTGGGTGGCGGATTTCGTCAGAATGTCCCTGACGATGCCCTGCGTCAGTTTGCCGGTGCGCTGATCCTGCTTCAACACAATTGAAACCGCCAGACCGGGGTAAATATCTCTGCGGTTGCGCCCATCTTTCATCAGGGATTCCTATCGCTATGACTGTGTGAATCGTAGGGGCAATCATACCAGACTCATGTGCGCGGCCCAGCCCCCGGAATCAAAAGCAGGGACGATTGCTCGCCCCTGCTTTGTTTATTCGTCGTCGTGGAGGGACGACTTACATCATCCCGCCCATGTCCGGTGCGCCACCGGGCATTGGTTTTTCTTCTTCGGGGATGTCGGTGATCAGTGCTTCGGTCGTCAGGATCATAGCGGCGATCGACGCAGCATTTTCAACCGCCCCACGGGTCACTTTGGCCGGGTCCGGGAAGCCTGCTTCCACGGTGTCGACAAACACGCCGGTCATGACATTGAAGCCAATCCGCGGATTTTTCTTGCTTTTCTGCTGGCGGCGCACTTCCTGAATGATGACCGCGCCATCTTCACCCGCATTGGATGCAATTTTGCGCATGGGGGCTTCGAGGGCTTTGCGGACAATTGCCACGCCGGTATTGGCATCATCGCTGTCCAGCTTGAGGCCATCCAGGGCGGCAATCGCGTTGATGAGCGCCACACCACCGCCGGGGACGATACCTTCTTCAACGGCGGCACGGGTCGCGCTGAGGGCATCTTCGACGCGGTGCTTCTTTTCTTTCAGTTCGGTTTCGGTAGCGGCACCCACGCGGATGACGGCCACACCACCGGACAGTTTCGCCAGACGTTCCTGCAATTTCTCGCGGTCGTAGTCGCTGGTGCTGTTGTCGATTTCACGGCGGATTTCTTCGATGCGGCCCTTGATAGCGGATTCTTCGCCGGAGCCGTCGATAACCGTCGTGTCTTCTTTGGTGCTGATGATCTTGCCGGCGCGGCCCAGGTCATCCAGCACGACCGATTCCAGCTTGCGGCCAGTTTCTTCGCTGATGACGGTACCACCGGTCAGGATGGCGATGTCGCCCAGCATGGCTTTACGGCGGTCACCAAAACCAGGAGCTTTGATGGCCAACACGTTGAGCATGCCGCGCAGTTTGTTCAGCACGAGGGTCGCCAGCGCTTCGCCGTCGATGTCTTCGGCGATGATCACCAGGTCACGCTTGCCGATCTGGACCAGTTTTTCCAGAATGGGGACGATGTCCTGGGCGGCGCTGATCTTCTTGTCGTGAATGAGGACGTAGGGTTCGTCGATAACGGCTTCCATCGTCTCCGAATTGCTGATGAAGTACGGGCTGATGTAGCCACGATCGAACTGCATACCCTCGACATATTCGGTTTCGAATTCGAGGCCGCGGCTCTCTTCCACCGTCACCACGCCGTCCTTGCCGACTTTGTCCATCACTTCGGCGATCAGGTTGCCGATTTCGGCGTCCTGGGCAGAGGTGCTGGCAACTTTGGCAATTTCTTCTTTGGTGCTGATGGGGGTAGCCTGCGACAGGATGTTCTTGGCGATGGCTTCGGTCGCGGCTTCGATACCACGCTTCAGCAGCATCGGGTTGGCGCCAGCGGCCACGTTCTTCAGGCCTTCGTTGACGATAGCCTGGGCCAGAACGGTGGCGGTGGTGGTGCCATCACCGGCAATGTCGTTGGTCTTGGTGGCGGCTTCCTTCAGAAGCTGCGCGCCCATATTCTCATACGGGTCTTCCAGTTCAATTTCCTTGGCAACGGTCACACCGTCGTGGGTAACGGTGGGAGCGCCGAATTTCTTGTCGAGCGCCACGTTGCGGCCCTTCGGCCCCAGGGTGGTGCTGACCGCATCCGCCAGTTTGTCAACGCCACGCTTCAGGCTGGCGCGGGCGGATTCCTTAAAAACAAGCTGTTTAGCCATATTGTAATCCCTCCAGAATTGTTCTGTGTTTGAGCGTAAAAAATCCCGGTTCTGGTGTCAGGCGTTTAGCCTTCGACGATCCCCAGGATATCGCTCTCTTTCATAATGAGCAGTTTCTTGCCGTCAAGCTTGATTTCGGTACCCGCGTATTTGGCGAACAGAACGCGATCCCCAACTTTGACGTCCATGTCAATGCGCTTGCCATCGTCATCACGGCGGCCAGCACCAGCGGCGAGAATCGTGCCCTGTTGTGGTTTTTCCTTGGCGGTTTCGGGCAGCACGAGCTGGCCCCCGGCAAAGGTCTCTTCCTGCTCGGCAGGCTCAATCAGAAGCCGATCACCCAGCGGACGCAGATTAATAGCCATAGTCCCTCCAGTTTACTTTCATTATTGACCCAACTAGCACTCTTGGTTCAGAGTGCTAACAATTACTCGATCAATATAGCAAAATCTGCTAAATGCGTCAAGACTTTTAGCAAACTTCTTATACGAGTGCTAACACAGGGTTATTGATACGTTGAAGATGGGGGAGAGTGCGTTGTTGTGTAAACAGGATACCTGAAGCAAAAGGGGGTGACAAGCCTGAACCCGCCTGCCACCACCCGAATTTACATCGTTCAGCTTCACATGGTGAACACCACAGCCAGCGCGATAGGCAAGCTGGCCACAGTGCAGAAAATGATGCCTTTCAGATAGTTCCCCAATTGCAGCCCCCAGTCGTACAAGGCCCCATAATCGGCCATTTGTGTGCCCGGCAGCCGCATGAACGCGGGTTTGAAGGCGGTCAGGACCAACAGGTCAATCACCAGTGCGTCGAACAAGTTGAAGATGTTCAGAATGGCAAAGACATGCCCGTACGCCATCAGGAAACTGCCGCTTTCCCCCAACGCACCCCTGGCGGATAGATAGGGTCCGCCAAGCATCAACAGCAGAAAAGGAATCAGCAGCAGCCGCTGAAGCTGTTTTTCGGTCCTGGTTTGTGGCGACACATGCTGGCGGATTGATTCAGGATAATCCTGAAGCCACAGGCGCGGGTTGTACATCAGCGAACCAATGATCAGCCCACCCAACGCCAAACTGATGAGCAGTCCGTCCACGAGAATGCGCTCAAGTGACCACATGGTCATCTCTCCATAATTAGCTACATAATAATATTATTTTAGATAAACCTAAATAAATGTCAAGCACACAATGTTGAACCATCCGCGGGATATGGATAACTGGTAGCCACAGACCCCACAGGCCGTGTACAATAAAAGGGGATGGATTCTGAACGGCAAAGCAGCATGACCAAGATATTTATCAGCTATGCCAGCCACGACGCGGCCTGTGCCGACGAGTATTATCAGGCGCTGATCGCCTGTGATTATGATGTGTGGATGGATCGGGCGGAATTGAAGGGCGGCCACGAGTGGGTGCACGTCATTCAAGAGCGGATTCGCTGGTCAGATACGATGGTCGTATTATGGAGCGCCAGCGCCCTGGCCTCGTCGTGGGTCGAGATGGAAATGACTTACGCCCATACCCTGCGCAAAAAGATTATCCCGGTTCAGATCGACAATACATCACCGCAGGAACACATGATCATCAACGCCCGGCAGGTGATTGATGGCCGCGACGTCGATTGTGATACGGTCGTCGTACAAATCCAGGACTCGATTAACCGCGATCATAACCCACGCCCCATTACGACCGGCGTGCCCCTGGTCAGCCCAAAGATCGAGCCAACGAGACCGATCCCTGTCACTGCAGCGATGGCCCAACAACAGACTCGCCGCTGGCCCGTCATTCTCGCTGCCGCTGCGCTGCTGGTGGCTGCCGCCTTGCTACTGGCGCTGACGCAGCAGAGCGAAACGCCCGCCCTGAACCCCACGCCGACCAGTGCGCCCACCCCTGTGCTGCCGACTCTGTCGCCCGGCCTGTTGAGCCAACCCGCCACGCTGGCCAACATCAACCAGTGGCGCGCCAGCAGCAACCTGCCGCCCCTCAACCAGCATGCCGCATTGCAAGGCATTGCAGAGCAGCACCTCAGCTATCTGCGGTCGCTGCCCCTGTCCGAACTGGAGAGCACCAATATCTTCCGCAATGCGGATGGTCAGGACGTCATCTTCATGGCGAACGAAGCAGGCTACACCGGGGATGTGCTGATGGTTGTTGAGACAACCGATGAAAATTACATGCTGCAAAACCTGCTGGATGAGCTGGACGATCAGGCGCGGTATGTCGATGCCGGTTGGGAGCAGGTGCGTTCGATTGCCACCAACAAGCTGTACTATGTGCTGATATTGGGCACCGGGGCGGGATAGGCTATACTCCATAGAAATAATCGCTTTTTGTGTCGGGGGACAAATGTTATTCAAGCTGGTGCGCTGGTGGACAGCGTTTCTACTGATACCACTCCTGTATTCACTGGCGGCTGCCCAGGGTAGTGCCAGCCTGTCACCCGACGAAACAATCATCCTCACCCGCATCAACGACTCCCGCCTGCGCGAAAATCTGGTCCATCTGGTGCCCAGCGCCACCCTGAACCGGGTTGCTGAAACCTGGGTCGAAGACCTGGCCTCCCGCCCGATTGACAACCTGGGCGATGTATACCGCACCCGTACCGGCGACCAGACGATTGAAAACCTGTTACAGCGCGAAGGTTACGAATCCTACCCCAGCGGCTATGTGGCAGATTTTGTCCCGATTGTCGTGCGCGATTTTAACCCGTCACAGATCGTGGACTTCTGGATTGATGACTTCCGCCAACCGGAACCGCAGCTGCGGTCGCGGCGCAATGTCCGTTTTAACGACCCGCAGATGCCGCTGTTCAGCGCGCTCTACCGCGAGATCGGCATCGCCTGGGCTTTCAGCGAAACCACGCAGCGCCACTATTACGTCATTGTGTTCGCCGCCCAGCCGAATGTGCTGCCCGTCGTCACCACCCAGCGCGGCCAGATCGCCGAAATTGTCCGCACATTTGACCAGCGCGAGACCGTGCTCTATATCCATGATGAGCGCGTCAACCGCTTCGGGCAGGGGAACATCATCGGCGCGGTGGATAAGCTGCGCATTTCTGAACAGCCCGGTGAACTGGCCTGCGCCGATACCACCAGCCCGGACTGGCAGCCCTATAATAATGAAATTGTCTACACGCTCAGCCCCGGCGCTGGCAGCAAAACCCTGTATATCCAGATGTGTGATGCCGCCGCCCGCAGCCTGGTCTCGACAGCGCAGGTCACCCTCACCGACCCATCCGACGATATTGACCTGCTGAGCATCGTCCGCGCCACCCAGACAGCCGCCGCCGATGCCACCAACATTGCACCCTATCAACCCACCATTCAGGCAATTCTGACGGCAACCGCCACCGCCCAGATCACCCCAAGCTCCGAACCCGACTAAGCACGATGCATCAGGATGTTGACCCATGACGGACTCTATCCTCGACCCCGGCGCCGCCCGCGCAGCCCTCACCAACGACCCTCACCGGCCCCGATTTCATTTTCTGCCGCCCGCCAACTGGATGAACGACCCCAACGGGCTGATCCAGTGGGAAGGCCGGTTTCATCTTTTTTACCAGCACAACCCCAACGGGCCGTTCTGGGGGACGATGCATTGGGGCCACGCGGTCAGCGATGACCTGATCCACTGGCAGGACTGGCCCATCGCCCTGACCCCAACCCCCGGCGGACCAGACGACATGGGCTGCTTCTCCGGCTGCACTGTCGATGATAACGGCGTGCCCACCATCGTCTATACCGGTGTGCGCGGCGACCAGCACCATATCCAGACTCAGTGCCTCGCCACCAGCCACGACGGCCTGCGCACCTGGAAAAAACACCCGGCGAACCCGGTTATTCCCACCGCGCCACGCGGCATGAACACCCGCGACTTTCGTGATCCCTTTGTCTGGAAAGAGGGACAGATGTGGTATGCCGTCGTCGGCGGTCAGATGCAGGAGTCGGGCGGTGTCGCCCTGCTGTACCGGTCGCCCGATCTGGTCAACTGGACGTATCTCCACCCGCTGCTGGCTGGTGACCCGGAGCAGCATGGCCGCATGTGGGAATGCCCCAATTTCTTCCGGCTGGATAATCATTATGTCCTGCTGGTGTCGGTGGTCAGCCATGCGGGCGTTTACAGCTTTGTCGGTAACTGTAGCAATCATCGCTTCAGCCCCCAGCATGAAGGCTGGCTGCACCCCAACGGCGTGTTTTTCGCCCCATTAACGATGCGCGACGACCGGGGCAGGCGTCTGATGTGGGGGTGGATTGACGAAGAACGCAGCGGTGAGGCACAGCAGGCCGCCGGGTGGGCCGGTTTACAATCGCTGCCCATTCTGCTCAATGTGCGCGCCGGGCAGTTGACGATGCAGCCCGTGCCGGAATTGCGCAGCCTGCGCCAGCGGATCGTCGCTGAGGCAAGCGACCTTGACCTGAACGGCGAACAGGTCATCAACGACCATGCCGGGGACATGCTGGAAATTCAGGCGACATTCGAGGCCAACTCATCCGGCAGCTATGGGCTGGCGGTGCGTCGTTCAGCCGATGGCGCGGAAATCACACGCATTCTGGTTGATGCTGTGCAGGGGCGCTTGCTGATCGACCGCACTCAATCGACGCTGGACACGGCACAGGGCGCTGCCGCAGATATCATGGAAACGGATTTCCGGCTGAATGAGGGCGAAACGCTGCGGCTGCATGTGTTTGTGGATCGTTCTGTGATTGAAGTGTTTGCCAACGACCGGGCATACCTGGCCGCCCGCATTTACCCATCCCGCGCCGATAGTCAGGGGTTGGCGCTGGTTGGCCCGGCGAAACTCCAATCGCTGACCGCATGGTCGCTCAGGTCGATCTGGCCGGGTTGACGCGTTTACAGAAGGGCAAACACCACCAGCGGAATCATCACCCCGACAGCCGTACCGGCAATCACCTGCGCCAGCGTGTGCCGCTTCAGGTTGAGCCGCGCCGCGCCCACCAGGATCACCAGCGGCAAAATCGGCAGTGCCCACAGCGGACCAAAAAAGGCAAAGGCCGCTACCGCTGCGCTGCTGATGCTCATGGCGTGCATGCTGATCTGCCAGACGAGCGTAATCAGCGCCATCACGGCGATCTGAACCAGGCTGAATAAAGCAAACAGGGGGATAATCGGCGGAGCACCCATCAACCGCAGCGCCCACCAGGCAATAGCCGTACAGACAAGCGAGACAATGAACGGGCGAATGCGTTCTTCTCGCACACCCATGTGCAGATCGCTGATTGAGCCGCGCCGCACCATCCAGCCAACATAGACCATCGGCATAATGCAGACCAGCACACCATACACCAGCGCCCAGCTGACCGCCTGCTGCCGGGATGTCGCATCCCGGAAGGCAATCGGAAAGACCATCACGGCCCAGACAACGGGCGGACTCAGTAAATTGGAAACCAGACGCGCCCACGACAGGCTTGCGCGATTAAGCAATGTCTATTCTCCTCACCGGTCCACTACGAATACGAACAGGGTATCATACCATTAAAACATAGCACGAAACGACCGTTGGATCGTTGCAGATTTTGATGTCATTGCCGATCCTATGATAATCCAGCCTGCCTGAATCGCCAAAACGTTTCGATTAAGAGATGGCTAAGAAATCGCAGCGCCGGTTTCCCCCAACGACAAAACCAGATTCTCAGGTATGATGAAAGCAATCTCGCTGGTCCGCCATGAAGCCATTTCGTGCGCCAGTAAAGTACGCCTGATAACCACAGAGAGTTCAACAATGGGTCATAAACGCCGCGTCGAAATCATCGCCAAATCGTACACAAAAGGCCAGTTCTTCACGATCGAGGAAGCTCGGCTGCGCTACGAACAATTCGACGGCACCATGAGCGCCGAGATTGACCGGTCCAGCTTGCAGCGGGGCGATTCGGTGGCGGCAGTCGTCCATGACCGCGAGGCCGACACGGTGATTCTGATCGAGCAATTCCGGTATCCCGCCTATGAAAACGGGCCCGGCTGGCTGCTCGAACTGCCCGCTGGTGTCGTCGAAAACGACCATGACGCCGACCCGGCGGCTACCATGCGCCGTGAACTGGAAGAAGAAATCGGCTATCACGTGAGCGATTTGCAGTTGATCAGCACCTTTTACCCCAGCCCCGGCGGTTCATCCGAACGCATCTACGTTTACTATGCGCCGGTCACGCCCCAGGCCCAGCAGTCCGCAGGCGGCGGGCTGGCATCCGAAGGCGAGGATATTCGTATACTGACGCTCAAGGCCGACGACGCCTTCGCCAAAATCGCATCCGGCGACATCCGCGACGCCAAAACCATCATCGGCTTACAGTGGTTACAATTGCAGCGCAAAAGCTAATCAGCGCGCCAGCACCGCGTCCATGACCGGCTTGATGATCGCCACATCAAGCTGCGAGTAGGCACACAGGTGAATATCCTTCAGTGTGAAGCCCTCGACATTTTCGTAATCGCCCAGATATTCGATAATGGCCTCGACCATCGTGCGCGCGACTTCGTCCAGATCCTGCTCGCGCCCACCGCGCCCGGTGGCAAACATCGGAAAAATAATGCTCTCGATGTGCGTATACTGCCTGGTTTTCTGCTTTTCCTGTTCGCGGCGCAGGCTGCTCGGCGGCGAGATCACGCCCTGGTCGGCGTTGACTTCCTTGACCGTGTTCAGGCAGTTATGCACCGCCGTGATAATTTCGGCGTTATCCAGCGGCTTGATCGGCTGGCGGCTGTTCGGGGCGACACTGACTGTCGCGGCGTGGAAGATGTAGCGCGCACCGTTTTTCGCCAGCTTGCTCTCCGCATGACCGGCATGGGTCGGTACGACAACGCCCATATTGATCGGAATGGGATATTCATATTTGATCTGCTCGTACAGTTCTTCCTGTACGCTGTCCTCGACGATGAAGCCGCTTTTGTTAAACAACGACCCGCCCAGCCGCAGTTTGCAGGACAGCGAAAACGTCTCGAACACCCGCGCCATCTGCATATAGCTGTTTTCGGTGTTGACCAGCACATCAATTCCGCGCATCCGGGTCATATCCCCGGCAGCCATATGGATTTTGCATTCGGCCCATTCGCTGCGGTAGGTGTAGGTCGCAAAGGATTTGTTGGTGCGGTTGAAACGCTTCTTCAGCACCGCGATCGACTGATTCTCCGATTGCAGCGTCACTAGCCATTCTTCCTGCCGTTCCCGCGTTTTTTCCTTGTTGATCTCAATCGCATCAATCAGTTTTTTGCGTTCGGATTCGGAATTTTCGCGGAATGTCAGCGCCTGCACTTTGGTCAGGTCGAACAGGTTGAGCACTGGCTCGACGTCCTTGTGTGTATCGCGGATGAGCACGGGCAGCACAAACACCCGGCTGCCCCGCGCCACGTCGATTTCGCGCCGCACCCAGTCGGACGCCGCCGTTTCCTTCGCCAGCAGCAGCAGCACCAGGTCACTTTTGCCGATCGCCTCGTAAATCTGGGTCGGCCATTCTTCCCCGGCGATCATATCCGACGTATCCATCCAGACTTCGTAATCGCTGGCAACCAGCAGGTCATGAATCGTATTGGCAACAAAGGTCAGGTTATTCTCGACACCCGTTTTGTAACTGATAAAAATCTGCGTCTTTCGGGACACGGGGCGCTCCTGCAATAAAAACAATTCTCTCCGTTCATTATAGTGCAAACACAAACAGGGCGAGACAATGCTCGCCCTGCGGAATTACTACGCGATTGGAGAAACGGGAACTAGCGGGACTGCCGCAGCGGGCGCATCCCATTCAGCGTGACGATCAGCGCCATGCCGACATCAGCGAACACCGCCGCCCACAGCGATACGCCGCCAAACACCGCCAGCAGCAGGAAGACCGCCTTCAGCCCCAGGCTGAGCGCGACGTTCTGTTTAATGAGAGTACGGGCAAAGCGTGCCAGTCGCATGGCTGCCGGTAGCTGCGTCAGGTCATCAGCCATCAGGGCAATATCGGCGGTTTCCAGCGCCTGTGCGCTGCCCGCCCCGCCCATCGCAATGCCGACAGTTGCCGCCGCCAGCGCCGGGGTATCGTTGACGCCATCACCGACCATAGCCACCTGCCCATACTGCCGCAGCAGCCCCTGCACCGCATCGACCTTATCCTCCGGCATCAGGTTGGCGCGCACATCCCTCACGCCGACTGCCTGCCCGATGGAATCCGCCGCCCGCGCATTATCGCCGGTCAGCATCACGGTGGTCAGGCCAAGTGTGTTCAGGTCACGCACCACTGCTGCACTACTCTCGCGGGGTTCATCCGCCACCGCGATATAGCCGCGCACCCGGTCACCATCACTCAACAGCATGGCCGTTTGGCCCTGTGCCTCCGCCGAATCGATTTTGGCGCACAGGTCTTTCGGATGCGGATATTCGTTCTCGAACAGGTGATGACTGCCCACCGTCACCAGACGGCCATCCACCTGACCCTGCACGCCACGCCCGGCCAGCACCGCGACATCCGCCGCCGGTGCATACTGATCGAGCACATCATGCGCTTTGGCCGCATTCAGAACCGCCTGCGCCAATGGGTGGGTGCTGCGCTTTTCCACCGCCGCCGCCAGTGCCAGCACATCATCGCAGTGCATACACGGTTCGCCAGTTTCGCAGTCCACCGAATGCAGCGTCGTCACCGCAGGCTGACCCGCCGTAAGCGTGCCGGTTTTGTCAAAGGCAATCGCGCGGATCGTCCCCAGCGCTTCCAGATGCGCGCCGCCTTTAATGAGCACACCGCGCCGCGCCGCCGCCGTAATCGCGGAGATAACCGTCACGGGCGTGCTGATGACCAGCGCACACGGACAGGCAATCACCAGCATCGACAGCGCCCGGTAAAACCAGCCGTGTCCATCCGGCGTATCGAAGAATGGCGCGTTGAACAGCAGCGGTGGCACGGTCGCCACCAGCAGCGCCAGAATCACAACACCGGGCGTGTAATAGTGCGCAAAACGGTCGATCATGCGCTGGCTGGGCGCACGACGGCTCTGCGCTTCCTCGACCAGTTGGATAATGCGGTTGAGGGTATTGTCCTGGGCCAGCCGCGTAATCCGAATTTCCAGCGCCCCTTCACCGTTGATGCTGCCGGCATACACCGTATCGCCGATACCTTTATGCACCGGCATACTTTCGCCAGTAATCGGAGCCTGATTGGCGCTGCTGTTCCCGGCGGCGACTTCGCCATCCATCGGGATACGTTCGCCCGGTTTTACCAGAATCCGGTCGTCAATGCGCAGGTCTTCTACCGGAACACGATCTTCATGGTCGCCATGCAGCCGCAGCGCGTGGGGCGGCGCCAGATCAAGCAGCGAGCGCAGGCTGTCGCGGGCACGATCGGCGGTATAACCTTCCAGTGCCTCGCCCACCGCGAACAGAAAAATCACTGTCGCGCTTTCCAGATACTCGCCGATAATCACTGCGCCCACCGCCGCAATCGTCATCAGCAGATTGATGTTAAACTCGCGGTTGATGCGCAGCGTATTGATGCCGCTGCGGGCAATGGGGTAAAGCGTCACCAGCATGAACAGGGTGTAGAAAACGCCGGACACACTTTCTGGCAGGTTGAACAGCAGCGACACCGCCAATGTAGCCAGCACACCCCCGCCGCCGATTAAGGCCAGCCGGGTTTCGCGCCGCCCCGCCAGATAATCCCAGAAGCCAAGTACCCCGCCACGCAGCGGTTGCGCCGCCTCTTTTTGTGTTTCGGGGTTTTCCAGCGTCTTGCCCAGTGACTCCACCCGCTGGCGTAAAATTGCTTCGGTCACCTCGCCATCCAGTGTCATTTTGCCAGTTGCAAAATCCACCTGAACGGAACGGATGCCTTCCAGCTTGCGGACCCCTGTTTCAACTTCTTTTGCGCAATTGGCACAATCCATATGACCAATACGATACGTTTGCTGAGCCATGTTTTTGCCTGTGATGATACACTGTCTCAATATATGCGTAGTCACACATATATTCAGTTACACTATAGCACCATTGGCCTTTTGAAGTCAATGCATTGGACTGGTTCTTATGGAATCAAAATGCAGGTAATGCTTGTAAAAGCTGTTGGAAGGCCCGGTGTTTCTCGCGCTTGTTGGGGTCGCTCGACCGGCGATAATAGATCATGCCCGGCCCGATGCGCAGCAAACACCCAATACCCAGAATCAGCTTGAGCAGATTGGCGGAAACCACCCCATAGTGCTTGCGAAAAAACGTGACTTTGCTGCGGTACAACTGGAGGAACATCTCCACCCGCACGCGCTGGCTGCTGCCGCCCCACAGATGCACAGTCTGCACCGCCGGGTTATAGAGGATTGTCCAGCCCTGCTGCTTGATGCGGTAACACCAGTCGAATTCTTCGGAGTACATGAAATAGCTGGTATCCATCACCCCCACCTGATCGACGACTTCACGCCGCACCAGCATAAATGCCCCCATCACCGTATCCACCTCGCGGACCTCATCAAAGTCCCACCACGTCATGAGATACTTGCCAAACTCGCGGCTTCTGGCGAACACCTTATCCAGTTGCAGCGCGGTGTACAGTTCGGTCAGCAGCGACGGGAAAGCATAGGCGGACGGTTGTAGACGCCCATCGTCGTAAAGCAGCTTGCAGGCAGACATCCCGGCGTCGGGGTGTTCATCCATAAACTGGACCATCGTATCAATCGTGCCTTCACCGACAAACGCGTCACTATTGAGCAGCAGCACATAGCGCCCTTCGCTGATCGCCATGCCCTGATTGTTCGCCCCGGCAAAACCAGCATTGTCGGTGTTTTCAATCAGGCGCACATCGGGATACGTCTGTTTCAGGAAATCCTGGCTGCCGTCGGTCGACGCGTTATCCACGACAATAACCTCATAGCTCACGCGTCGGGTCGTCGCGATCACGGCATCCAGACACCGGCGCATCAGGTCTTTGCCATTCCAGTTCACGATGATAATTGACACATCCAGCATAGAATTTGCTCCGCAGGGGTGAGGTATCTGTCAAAAACATGGCATCATTTTGGCGGCTCAGCAGAATCCGGTTGCTGGCACCAGCGACATGTATTAATCGTTATACAGCATTTACGAACCCGATGCACAAGTGCTGGGCGATGAGCTTCTTACAGCTTGGCGGATGGCACCTTGCCACGTGCTAAATCCCCCAATCAAGCGGGGGGCACAAATTCCACAGCCATATTATACTTGCCACAAGGCAAGCTGTGTGGTCGGGCAATCCTCACCGGCGACCGTGGAGGCTGTAATGATCAAACCCGATGAATTAATGGCGCAAGGTTTTCGGCCTTACCGCAAAATCACCATTACCTATGCGCGCCAGATGCCCAAACGCTTTCGTATTCGCCTGGATACGGGCGATGTCATCGGCGGCAAACTGGGTGATTACGCTTGTGTCAGCCCGGATGACGGCGGCAAGTGGATTGTCGCCCGCGATGTATTCGAGCGCACCTATGTCCCAGCCACGCGCAAACCCCTACGCAAGGTCTCACTCCATAAAAAGCTGGCGGAATCCGGCTTTCGGCCCTACATGAAGCATCAAATCACGTGGGCGCAGAAGATCAGCAAACCGAGGATGATCCGAACCATGGAAGGCGAAGTCATGGCGAAGGCAGGTGACTACCTGTGTGTTGGCCCGGATGGGGAACAATGGCCGCAGGAAGCCCACCGCTTTGAAGCCCACTACCAATTGGTGACTGCCCAGGCTGGCTGACCATTCAGGTGCTGCGCTGGCGATGGTTCCGGATCGTTGTCGTCGCCAGTTCCATAAACCCACCGAGGTTGTCGATAGTGTGGGTAGCAAACCGGCGCACCGTGCGGACTTTGCCATTGTCTTTGGCACGGATCACCAGGCTGTCGCCCTCCACAGCCACATTCAGCGCACCCCAGGGATACTCCTGTTTGCCCACCTGCAAACCACCCGGCCACGCCACCAGCTTGGGATGTAACCTCACCGGCTTGTCCTGGCGCAACCGCCGGCCCATATAAGTGCCTGTCACTTCAGCCGCATACGGGCGAATAGCACGGGCTATCTGCCGCAGATCACCATGCCGGGGGCGCAATTTGAACGTGCGTTTGTCAGCCATCACCAGCGTATGAACACCCCACTGAACCAGCGGCTGTTTGCCGATGTACAGGCCGCGCCCGCCTTCGCGGAATGTTTGCAGCCGGTTCCAGCTGTATTTGGCTGTATCCCCGGCGCGCTCCCACGTAAAACCCTTGTTGAAAAAGCGCAATGTCTCATTAGGTCGACTACGCCAGCGGATCAGGTTAATCAACCCCCGGACACTCGCCAGCAGGATAATCACAGCCGCCGCCAACTGCCCGACAGCCAGCACACGTGGATCAACAGCCGCACGCGCAGCCGCCCGTGGCAGCGCAAACCATGCCAGCACCGCCATCAGCAGAATAATCAGCAGGAAGCGGAACCGCCGCCAGTACTTGCGACGATCAATCGTCACTTCAAACAGCAGCTTGGCGGGGCGCATGGCGCGGGTCGGATTGGTGGTCATGTTTTCGTTGAACAGAAATTCTCAGGACAGAGTAGTCACATGTTACCCGATGTGCCGGTTTCGTCGCAAAATCTGGTTTTGCCGCAGCAGGCACCGGGGCTGACAAGCATCAACCAAGCACCAGTCAATGAGACTTACTCATCCCCCAGCACGGCGCTAACGCGGAATTGATTGTCATCCGAGTCCGGCGCATTGGCGACCGCATCTTCCGGGGTCAGCGGCTGGCCCGGCACGTCCTCACGCAGGACATTCTGCAACGGCAGCACCGAAGCAGTCGGCTCGATATGCGAGGTGTCCAGTTCCTGCAAGCGCTGGAAATAATTAAACACTTCCGAAAGTTGCCCGGCGTACAGGGCAATCTCGTCATCAGTCAGGTCGAGCTTCGCCAGCTCGGCAATGGTCCGCACTTCGTCATGTGTCAGTTCCACAGTCATCCCTTTATCATGGGTCATCAGCCACGTGCCTGCATTATAACACCGACCAATCGACAGGCAGCAAAATCCGTTATAGCCGATACCCGTACAAAAATTAACAAATCCCTGTGCCGGTGCGGGTAAGTTTCCACTATAATTGATACGGAGTACTCCGCCGATGTGCTGGTGGTCGGGATGACGACAAAAAAACTCACGCCACAACTGAATACCATTATCGCGGCCAAGCGACATTACTTAAACCAGCGCCGGGTGAAAACCCCCATCGAAGCGGTGCGCGCGCTGGCAAGTATGCAAAAACGCCCCAGCCCAATTTTATCGACGGTGGCGGACGAAGATGAACCGGTCGTCGTCATCGGGCAGATCAAGCATAACCTGGAACAAAACGGCAGTGTTGTTTATGATCCGGTTGGCGCCGCGCTGCGTTTCGTGCACAAAAAAGTTGATGCCGTCGCCCTGTTTACCGATCAGATTATTTATGAAGATGGGCTGGATGACCTGATGTTCGTCGCCAGCGCCATTGATAAGCCCGTCATCAGCCAGGACTACGTGCTGGACGAATACGAAATTGTCGAGGCACGGGCGGCGGGTGCATCGGCGCTGCTGCTGTCGGCAGCCATACTGGATAACGACACCCTGCGGCGGATGATTTCGGCAACCCAACGCAACCTGATGACCGCCATTGTGCAGGTGCATAACGTGGACGAGCTGCGCCACGCCATCAGCCTCAGCCCGCATGTGATCTGCCTGAGCAGCGACAACCCATTCACGCCAGAGATCGAACTCAACCTCGATATGACGCAGAAGATGCGTGACCTGATCCCCAATCATATTCGTGTTATGATCAGCGAAAATCTGAAGACCATTCACAGCGTCGCCAGAGTTGCCAGTTTCGGCGTGGATGCCATCATGGTCAACGAGCCTGTGCTGGATACCAGCGGCGATGCGGATGTTCTGAGACAAGCATTCAAAGATCGATAATATGGCCAACCAGCCCCCCAACAAACCGGCACAGGAACCTGATGTCGAGGGCGCTATTCGGCTGCTGCGCGAATCCAGCGACCCCCAGCTGCGCCAGTTCGTCGCCTACCTCCTCGGACAGACAGGCGATACGCGCGCGGTAGAACCCCTGATTGATGCGTTGCAGGACGACAATGTCGGCGTCCGCGGGGCAGCGGCCAATGCGCTGGGCACCATCGGCGATGATGGCGTCATCCCCTACCTGCGCCCCCTGCTCAGTCATCAAAATCCGCAGTTAATCGTCTGGACCGCCTTTGCGCTGACCCGTCTGGGGGATGATCACTTTGACACGATTACGCAGGCGCTGGAATCCGACGATGTGGATGTCCGCCGCAGCGCAATTCTGGCCTTGCGCCAGCTGGGTGACCGCCGCGCCATTGGTCCGCTGATCGCCCTGCTGGGCGATGAAGAACGCCGCTTCGCTGCCGATTCAACAGTAGATGAAGCCGTCACGCAGACACTGGTCATACTGGGCTATAACATCGGCAAACTACCGCCTCGCTCCTGAACTGTGTAACAATCCGTCAACTTTTGCACATCCGTAAAAGTAAGTTAAGATTGTCACAATCCCCATGAAACACCAGCTACCTGATTCGGGGGGAACAGGTCTCACTATGAGGAGGGGGTGTGTTGAAGAAGTCGCTGCTCTCAGTATTGATCCTATTTACAATGTTGCCGGTCGCGCTTGCTATGACTCAGGAGCAGCCCGGGCCTCGGCTGGAAATCACAGGCCTAAACCCGGTCAATCTGCCAACTGTCAGTGTCTCGGTCAACGTCTTTGACGCGGTTGGGCAGCCGGTTGCCGACCTGACTGCCGAAGATTTTTCCGTCGTTGGGGAACTGGCAGATCACACCCGTGTGGTGAGTGTTCGCAGTTTCAGTGATGAAGCCATCCCGATCAATGTCGTGCTGGCGGTCGATGTCAGCAGCAGTATGGCCGGTACGCCTATCGCCAGTGCGCGCGCGGCGGCCAGCACCTTTGTCGATGCTATCGGCCCGAATGACCCGGTCGCCATCGTCACCTTCTCCAGTGGTGCCCGCCTGGTTCAGGAGTTCACCACCGACCGCGACACGCTCAATAACATCATTAATGGTCTCGGCTTTGGTGGCGAAACCTTCCTCTTTGATGGGGCGCTCGAAGCGGTGCAAACAGCCGCCGATTCGGATAACCCGCGCCGTGCCGTTATCCTGCTCAGCGATGGGGCCCAGTACGACAGCACACTCAGCTCCATTGCCACCGCCGGCGATGTGCAAAATCTGGCGGTCATCAATGGCGTGCCGGTTTACACCATCGGCCTGGGTTTCGGCGCAGACCGCCGCTATCTGGAAGACCTGTCTGCCAATACCAACGCCCTGTTCCGCGAATCGCCCACCCCGGAAGAACTGGAAGCGATTTTCAGCGAACTGGCGAATCTGCTGCGCACCCAGTACGAGGTGATCCTTGAGGTGGATGTGCCGCTGGATGGCACGACCTATGACCTGGAACTGGAAGTCGAAACCGATGAGGGTGTTGCCAGTGCCACAGGCCGCCTGCGCGCGCCGGTGCCGGTGCCTGTCGTGCGCCTGCCCGAACTGCCGGACATTATCAGCAGTCTGACCGAAGTGCAGGCCGACATCGTCGCCGATGATGGGCTGGCAGCAGTGACAGTCGCGCTGGATGGCGGCGAGACCCTGACTCTGCCCGAAGAACCCTACCTGTACATCATTGATCCGGTCGCGCTGGCACCCGGCGGCCACAGCCTGACCTTCACCGCCACAGACGAAGATGGCGATGTCGGTACGGTTTCGGCAGATTTCACCGTCGCCGCGCTGCCTTCGGACGTGAGTATCAATCCGGCACTGACTGGCGAAATCGCGGATGTACAGACCTTTACACTGGAAATCACCGGCCAGACTGCACCTGTCAACGTCACCTTCAGCATGGACGGCGGCGCAGCGGAAACCCTGACCGAGCCTTACAGCTTCACGATTGATCCGTTCAATCTTGCCCCCGGTGGGCATATCGCCTCCATCAGCGTCGAAAACGAAGGCGGCATCACCGCCACGACGGAAGCGCTGTTCTCCGTACCAGACCTGCCCATTCAGTTCAGCGTCAGCGGGCTGGAAGCGGGCCAGCAAGTCGACGGCGCCATCGACATTCAGGTCGAGGTTGACAGCAGCCAGTCGCCGGTTACGGACATCCGTTTTGCCGTCAACGGCGAACCGCTGGAGGCCACCGCCGACAACGCGATAAGCCTGAACGCCCTCAATCTGCCACCCGGCCCGGCCACGCTCGACGTGACGGCCAAGAACGAAATCGGCCAGACGACCACCGAAAGCATCAGCTTTAATGTGGCAGCACTGCCACCGCTGGTCAGCCTGTCCGGCATCGAACTGGGCGACACGCTGGATGCAAACCGGACGGTCGAAGTGGATGTCATCAGCCAGACGCCGGTCACAAGTGTGAACGCGGACGTCGATGGCACCAGCCTCGACGTGTCCGGCGATGATCCATACCAGATTGAACTGGATGTACTGGCCGTCTCGCCCGGTGCGCACATCCTGACTGTCGAGGTAACGAACGAAGCGGGCCAGACCAATACCGCAGAAATCGCGTTCACAGTGGCCCAAGGGCCGTCACTCACCGCCACTGCACTGGTGCCGCCTACCGCCACCGAAACCCCACCATTTACCGCCACGACGGTTGAAGAAGCCACCGTCACCGCGGATACGGACGCGACCCAGCAGGCCGCCAGCGTCGATATGACCGCGACTGCCGATGTCGAAGCCACAGACAGCGCGCAGGTGGACCAGGAATCTGCCACAGCCGTTGCACAGGCGGTACAGGCCACCGCGACGTCAAATGCGGCGGATCTGGCTGCCACCGAAGCTGCTCAGGCGACCAGCGATGCCGAGGCAACTGCCGCTGCTGAGGGCACCATTGAAGCTGAGGATGAGGCGACCACAGAAGCCGAAGCCACCGCGAACGCCCTGGCCACGCTCGACAGTCAGGCCACATCCGATGCGCAGGAAACACTCGATGCGCAGGCCACCGCGGATTTGATTGCGACTGTGAATGCCCAGTCAACTGCCGATGCGCTGGCGACCACACTCGCCCTGCCTACGGAAGATCAGACCGCGACACAGATCGCGATGGAAGCGACCTCGGCAGCAGTCGAAACGCAAGCCGCAGTCGATCAGCAGGCCACCGTTGATGCCGAAGCCACGGTTGACGCGGCAGCGCTGCAAGCTGCGCTCAATGCGCAGGCGACGGAAACGGCTGATGCGCAGGAAACCAGTGACGCCGAAGCCACTGCCAACGCTCAGGCGACGGAAACGGCTGATGCACAGGAAACCAGTGACGCCGAAGCCACTGCCAACGCGCAAGCGACGGAAACGGCTGACGCGCAGGAAACCAGCGACGCCGAAGCCACCGCCAATGCACAGGCGACGGAAACGGCTGACGCACAGGAAACCAGCGACGCCGAAGCCACGACTAATGCTCAGGCCACCGAAACCGCTGACGCGCAGGAAACCAGCGACGCACAGATCGCGGCTGAGGAAACCAGTGCAGCCGCCGCCACCGAGGAAATAACTGAAGAAGCCGACGATGTCACACCGACTGAGGCCGGTACGGAAATCGCCCAGGCAGTCGACGACGCCAGCGCAACCCCCACAGCCGGTGATGTGGAAGATACGCCAGCGCCGACGATTACGCCGATTGGCACGCTGATCCCGGCTCAGGCCGAGACGACACCCGCCAACGACTCGCTCATCCCGATTGCGGTGATTGTCGCGATCATCGTGGTGGTGCTGCTGCTGATCTACTTCATTCTGAACCGGGCACGCCGCCGCCAACGCCGCTAGAACAGGGCATCGAATCATGTAGGGGCGATTCGTAAATCGCCCCTACGGTAAACACAGTTTATTTACATGCGCGAACCTGAGCTAGATCACCGAGCGCAGCGATTCCTCGTCGACGTTCCCGCCGCTCAGCACCACCGCCGTCGGGCGATCATCAGCGGTCACAACGCCACTGCGCAGGGCTGCTACCCCCACCGCGCCGCCACCTTCAATCACCCAACCCGCTTCAAACAGCAGCCAGCGCATCGCCTCGGCAATCGCCTCTTCAGATACCAGCACAATTTCATCGACATACCGCTGGGTCAGGCTGACAGTGATACTGCTCGCCTCGATTTCGCCGGACAACGCTTCCGCCAGTGTATCCCACACCTGCGGGTGCGCCATGTCGTAAAACAGGTTGTACATCGCAGGCGCGGCTTCGGCGCACACGCCGATCACCTCGATAGAAGGCTTCAGGGTTTTGAGGGCCAGTGCAACACCAGAGATCAACCCGCCACCGCTGACCGGCACCAGCACCCGTTCGATGCTCGACAGGGTGTCGAAGATTTCAAGGCCGACCGTGCCAGCCCCGGCCACCACCATCGGATCATTGTACGGCGAAATAAAAGTGGCTTCCTCATCGCGTACGACGCGGCGTGCTTCTTCCTCTGCCTCGTCGTAATTATCGCCACACAGCACCGCCTGCGACCCGAATAGCTGTACCCCGGCGACTTTGCGGCGTGGTGTGGTCGTGGGCATAAAAATGCGCGCAGTTGTCCCCACCAGTTGAGCCGCGTAAGCCACCCCCTGCGCATGATTGCCCGATGAACAGGCGACAATGCCTTTATCCCGCGCCCGCTGGTTCAGCGACAGCATGGCATTGAGCGCGCCGCGTACCTTAAACGAGTGGGTTCGGTTGACATTTTCCAGCTTGAGCCAGACATCTGCCCCCAGACCGGGCGCTTTTTCAAGCGGAGTCTGAGTCAGATAGGGGGCAAGGCGATAGCGGGCCAGCGCTATATCACCAAGTTCGATCATTGAATTCTCCAGTACATAAATAGCTGTAAGCAAAAATCTCTTAACTTGATTCTCCGCTGGCAGGGCCAGAAATGCAACCGTAATTTGCGAAACCGGCCCGGCCCGACGATAATGCTTTTTATGCGATCGATAAATTTTAGAGTTCCTATGGACCCGACAACCGACAGCCACGTCCTGCGCCACGAAGCTTATGCCACCGATGAACACCTGAGTATCCGCAACCAGATTCACGAGCAATACAGCATACCGGTTGTCGATTTTCGGCAGTGGGTGCTGGAGCGCATTCAGTGGCGCGGGGATGAAATCGTGCTGGATATGGGTTGTGGCCCGGGTTTATACGCAAACACGCTGGCGAAGGTCGTGCCAGGCGCCACCTATTATGGCTTTGATCTGTCGGACGGTATGCTGGCAAAACATCCTCGCCCGAACCAGATTATACAGGCCGATGCCCAGGTTCTGCCCTATGCCGATCAGACCTTTGATGTCGTGATGGCGCATCATATGCTGTACCATCTGCCGGATATTGAACGCGCCCTTCAGGAAATCCGCCGGGTGCTGAAACCGGAAGGTATCCTGATGGCAGCCACCAACAGCAGCGAGAATATGCCGCAGTTCCGCGATCTGTTCAAACGAGCGATCATGGTGCTGACGCCGCCGGGCAAACAGGCCGTCGTGCCCAAACCCGCCAGCCTCGGTTTTTCGCTCGAAAGTGGCACGCGTTATCTGGGGCGCAATTTTTTTGCAGTGGTGCGCTACGACCTGCCCAGCGCGCTGGTCTTCGACCAGGCCGAACCGGTGCTTGCCTATCTGGAAAGTGGGCGCAGCCTCAATGAACCGCAGCTGCCATCGGGCATCACCTGGGATGCGGTCATGATGATTGTGCGCGAACAGGTTCGCAACCAGCTCAATTATGTGGGTGAGCTTGTGGTCAACAAATTAACGGGCGTGCTGGTCGCTTCTGACCGGGGCGGGTTTATCCGTGAATATGTCAATCATCAGGACGAAACCGGTTAGCTACACCCCTGCCACATCATCAGCAGCATCTGATGATGCGTGGAACCCGTAACGCCCGACCAGCGGCACAAAACGTACGCGCTCGGTCTGTTCGATCTGCCACGTGTTGTGCTGCCGGGTGATGCGTTCCAGGTGCTGATCCTGCCGGCTGCCAACCGGAATCACCATGCGTCCGCCTGTCTCAGTCATTTGCGAACGCAGGGGACCGGGCAGTGCCGGTGCCGCCGCACTGACGATAATCGCATCAAACGGGGCCATGTCCGGCAACCCCTGGCTGCCATCCCCCACATGAATATCCAGATTCTCATACCCTAACCGGCTCAGAATACGGTCGGCACGTCCCGCCAGACGCGGATAATATTCCAGCGTATAAACATGGCGGGCAAGCTGGCACAACAGGGCGGTCTGATAACCGGAACCCGTGCCAATTTCCAGCACGTGTTCGTGCCCCTGCAAACTGAGCATTTGAATCATAAGCGCCACGATATAGGGCTGCGAAATCGTCTGCCCTTCACCAATCGTAAGGGGTTGGTCGGTGTAGGCATAATGTCGAACCGCAGGTGGTACGAACAGGTGGCGGGGTACGGTGCGCATCGCTTCCAGCACCCTGGCATCATGAATGCCACGCATGGCAAGCTGCATGGCAACCATCCGGCTGCGTGCGATTTCAAAACTGTCACCCATAAAAATTCCTCAGAGATTCGTCTGCTATTTTCTGCAAATGATACTATTACTTCCCTGACGATTTCCTAAAAAACCGGACGTGTGGATGAAACCGGGCCAATTACAGAGGGTGATAAAGCAGCGTTATATACTTTGTAGTATAGTTAATTTCCGCTCCGGGGCAAGTTCGCCAGGAGCCTGCGAATTGATTTAAAAGTTGCGCCATTCGTGGCACACTTAAGCGGCACGCACAAACCAAAGGGGGTCAAAAATGGTGAATAGAATGCGCCGTTGGGCAGGATGGGGTGTGCTGGCCGGGTTGTGGTTGCTGGTGGGTGCAGCATTACCCACGAGTGCACAGGAACCGCCACCCTTCGCCACCAATACGCCGCTGCCGCCCGAACCCGTGATCAGCACACCATCAGCGCCGATCAATCGCTTCGTGCTGCGGCCCTGGCGCGAGGATGATCTGCTCAATGTGCTGTATACCCACATCCGGCAGCTCAGACCGGGCATGACTCAACGGGAGCAGGCCATCGAGCTGCTGCAATACGAACTGACCCGGCGCTTCCCCGACGCCCCGCACGACCCCGCTGCTCGCGAACATCTGCTGCAAGCGGCGCTGGCGGCACCATCTGCGCGGATTGATCTGCGCGGGCTGATGCGCCCCCATCTTGAATATCTGGTCAACCAGCGTGCCAGCGATGGGCAAGCCACACTGCTGCCCTTCGAGCACAACGGCTTGCAGATCGAGGTCATCCCCGCCAATCTGGATGGCAATGACGGGCAGGATGCCGTGCTGCATGTGTATTATCCCGGCCCGAATGATCGCCTGCTGTACAATGATTTTGTCCCCATTGTTGCGACGAACAACGACACGTACCGCCTACTGACGACGCCGGATTTGCCGGTCGCCCCGCTGGGCATGGTCGAAAGCCTTGAACTGATGGGCGTCGGCGATTTCAACAGCGACGGTCTGGATGAACTGGCCGTTTCGCTGGATGATGGTCAGTTGAACCGCGAGCTGCGCGTGTTTGGCTGGCGCGGGGGTTCGCTCGTCAGCCTGGTGCAGCCCGGTCAGTCGATCCGTTACGGCGCGATTGATACCTGGATGGCCGGCGGCGCAGCCCTTGAGGTTCAGGTGTACCGCGAAGAATCCGCAGCATGGCAGTGCCTGAGCGAACAGGGCGTTACGTGGCAGTGGACGGCCAACTTTTTCCGCCCGGCTGCCGACCCAACCGGTTACATCTTTCAGGATACGGCCAACTGCCTGTTCTACGACGCCGAACCGCTGTACGCCCAGCCCATTGACGACGCGCTGCTGACGATCAGCGAAATTGCGCCGCTTGCGCCATCCGAGGATGATTACAGCGCCCAGCGTGCCGGGGTTTACCGCGCCATGCTTCAGGTCTTTGATGGCGACATTGGCAGCGCCATTGCAACCGCGCTCGAACTCGAAAGCCGGGCAGAGCCGGATTCCTGGCTGGCAGTGCAGGCAGGCGCCCTCATCGCGGCATTGGGGGAACAGGGTGTAACACCACTCGAAATCTGCGCGGCACTGATCAACGCGGGGCCACATGGCGCGTGCAACGTGGATGACGCCCTCACCCGCATCCTTGAGGAACGCCCCCTCCAGCGCGATGAACCCATTGTCGACCAGTTGGCCGCACTGGGCATCGTCGTCCGCGACCAGCGCACGATCTCGCAGGTGGGCCGGGCCGACCGTCAGGCTGTCTACTTCTCTATGGCTGGTGGTCACTGGTGGGCGTTTGCGCCGCTTGACCCGCAGGTTTACACCGCCGAACAGATCGACCCGCTGCCGGGCTTCGAACCGCTGACCGCGCCGATTCCGGTCCTCACCGCATCACAAAGCCTGTACGACGCCCTGCTGGTCGACAATAACCCGGCGCGCGTGCTCACGCTGCTGGCCGAGCTGCGCCGCAATAACCCGCAGACCGCGCTGGCCTCCGATGTGTTGTATCTGGAAGCGCTCAGCTACGATCTGCTGGTCGACCGCACCCGTGCGCGACAGGCATATTATGACCTGTGGCAGCAAAGCCCGTTTTCTGTTTGGGGACAATTAGCGGCAGAGCACCTGGAACAGCGTTAAAATAGAAACCGTGACAGCGTAAGTAAGTACACTATGGGATAATTCGATGAAATTGATTACCTTCACACACAATCACCGCACGCAAATGGGTGAAATCGTTGGCGATCAGGTCTATGTGCTGGCGTCTTCCGACACGCTGCGCATGCACGAGATGATCCGGCGCGGGATTACCCCCAGCCGCGTCAACCAGCACTATGCGTTGGCTGATGTCACGATCCAGGCCCCGCTGCGCCCCGGCAAAATCATTGCGATTGGCCGCAACTATGCCGAACATGCCAAAGAAACCGGCAATAAGCCGCCAGAGCGTCCGTTGATTTTCTCCAAACTGACCAGCGCCGTCATCAGCCCTGGCGACAACATCACCTGGACCGAGGACATCACCAAGGAAGTCGACTGGGAAGTTGAACTGGCCGTCATTATCGGCAAAAAGGCGCGCAATGTCAGCGAGGAAGACGCGCTGAATTATGTCTTCGGCTACACCGTCGCCAACGATGTCACCGCGCGCGACCTGCAACACCGCGTCGATACCCAGTGGACACGTGGCAAGGGGCTGGACACCTTCTGTCCACTCGGCCCGGCCATCGTCACCCGCAGCGACATCGAAGACCCGCAGGCGCTCAGTCTCAAGACGACGGTCAATGATGAGGTGATGCAGGACGGCAATACCAAGGACATGATCTTCAGCGTCGCCTACCTGATTCACTACCTCTCCAAACACTTCACACTCGAACCCGCCGACATCATCCTGACCGGGACACCGTCCGGCGTTGGCGAAGGCCGCGACCCGAAAGTGTTCCTGAAGGATGGCGACGTCGTCACCGTCAGCGTTGAGGGCATCGGCGAGCTGAGAAACACCTGCAAAGTCATTGAGCCGGTGGCTGAGGAAGCATAACCGCGAACACGTCTACCGACCGGAACATCCTGAATGTTTGCAAAGGGGCGCACACCAGCGCCCTTTTTTACGTCATGACCGCGCGTGTCCGCTTTGTGGCTTAGATTCTCGAACGCTTGCCACGTGGTCGCAGCATGGCTCAGCAATCAAACACGAACCAGCAGTACTCATTGCGCAGCCGCTGGTCGTCCAGCACAAGGTCGCGGATCTCGTCGGGGAGCCGGGCACGCTGCCACTGGCATTCCCGCCTGCCAGCCGCCAGTCGTTCATCTTTAGAAGCCGCTGCGCGTACCGCCCGGATCGCATAGGCCGCTGCCCCCAGTTCATGCGCCGCCACATGCGCCACCGCCGCCGCTTGTCCGGCAGCATACGCCGCTTCTCGCGCAGGGCCGCGCAGTTCTCTGGCCGCACCCATCGCATGGCCGCCAGCCGCACGCGCCTGCATCATCGTAATTTCACTGCGCACCCACGCGTGTGCCTGCTCAATCGCCCGGCGCGGACGGTCGTCATGGGGCTGCTCTGCCTCGAAGTAATGCAGGACATGCTGCGCGCAATCCGCCGCCCACACCGCCAGAAGTCGATGATGAGCATCTTCCAGCGTGCCGCCACGCCGAACCGTGATCAACCGGGGGTCGCGTATCTTGCTGAAAATCACGTGTTTCCCTCTTTCGCGCCATCTGCCACACTAATCTTATGCCTCCCTTTTGATGCTGTCCAGAGCGTTCAAAAGCCCGCCCAAATTGCTTGACCCGCACCGCGATTTGCGGCATAATAGAACATATGATCGACCATTACTGGAAGGGAAAAGGGGCATGGTGGAACAGGCAAAACCCGTTGGATTAACCAAAGATGTGGGCTGGCAAATCGGTGTACGGCGCACGCTGTCCGTCCATCACGACAAGGCATGGCGCTTGCTTACGTCCAAAGCAGGTATGAAGCTGTGGCTGAATGGCACCCCGGAACTCGACTTTATCAAAGGCGAAACCTATGAACTGGCCGATGGTTCGACCGGCGAGGTGCGCGTCTTTCATCCCGGTTCGCACCTGCGCATGACATGGCAGCCCCCGGACTGGCCGCGCGCCTCCTTAATTCAGGTGCGCATCATCCCCAAACGCGACCGCACCGTGATTGCCTTCCATCAGGAACATCTGCCGGGGCCGGAAGCCCGTGAGGACCGCCGCGCCCATTTCACAGCCGTAATGGATGAACTGGAAAGCCTGCTTGCTGCGGGGTAATGTGCTACTGCGACTGAGCAATGGCCGCATTGTTCGTATGCGGGTCGATGTCGAAAAAGTAATATTCGAGGATTTCGCGGGTGATCGGCGCAGCGACGGCTGAACCATCGCCTGAGTTTTCGACCATCACGATGACAGCGATCTGCGGGTTATCCTTCGGCGCGTAGGCCACAAACCAGGCATGCGGCAGCACATCCCCGGTGGCCTGGGCCGTGCCGGTTTTACCGCAGGCGACAATGTCCTGCATCGGCGAATTGCGGAAAATATGCTCCGCTGTGCCGCCCTGCTCAGTCGTCACCGTGCACAGCGCGTTCCGCACCATCTCCAGGACTGCTGGCTGAATGCCGGTATCGCGCATGGGGTCCGGTGTCAGCTGATAGCTGGGGCTTTCCCCCAGAATGCCGACCTGCTGCACCAACTGCGGGCGGTAGAGCGTGCCGCCGTTGGCAATCGCCGCATACATGCGCAGCATTTGCAGCGGTGTAACCTCGACTTCACCCTGCCCGATTGCCATATTGACCGCATCCGAGAAGCGCCACGAACCGCCCAGTTCCGCCAGACTGTCCGGGTCGATGATCGTCCCGGCAGATTCCGGCAGGTCGCGCAGGCCCGTCACTTCCCCAAGGCCGAGGCGGCGGGCGTAGGACGGCAGCAGGAAGGGGTCGACCTGGTCGAGATCATAGCCCGTTTCATAAAAGCAGGAATTACAACTGTATTTCAGGAATTGCGGCAGGGTGAGCGTGCCATGACCGCCTGCCTGCCAGTCTGTACGCGGAATATCGCGGTTCCAGATGCCAATGGAGGTATAGCGATGATCAAACGCATAGACGCCACTGTCGGCGGCAGCGATGGCCGGCACCACCTTAAACGTTGACCCTGCCGGGTAAATGCCGAGTGTCGGGCGGTTGAGCTGTGGGCGGCGTTCGTCTTCCTGCACCTGCTCCACAATGCGGTTAGCAGCTTCGCGCCCGATGGTCGGGAACGGCGTAAACGCGTTGTTGTCGAACGTCGGATAGCTCACCATCGACAAAATTGCCCCGGTGTTTACATCCATGACAATGGCCGACGCACCCTTGGAGCTGCCCCCCCAGCCCGCGCTGGCGTTGGCATAAGCCCGGTCAATGGCGCGGACCACAAAATGCTGCAAGTCAGTGTCAATCGTCAGCCACAGGCTTTCCGATGGGCGCGAGGCAGCTTCGGCGATAACGACCTGACCGCCGCCCGGCTGGGCCACGATCAACCGCCCACCGGGTTTGCCGCGCAGGGTTTCATCCCACCCCGCCTCGATCCCACTCTGGCCGATAATCGAATCCTGCGAAAAACCAGCCGCCTCCACCGAAGCCACCTGAGCCTCGCTGGGGAAGCCGACATAACCGACGATATTGGCCGTTGCTGCGCCATCCGGGTAGCGCCGGGCCGGGCGATCGTTGAAGGTAGCGTTGCAGTCCTGTTCCAGCTGCTGGTGTGTCTGCACATATGTGACAGGCTCAATCGTGCCGACATCCGTCAGCCAGTTGTCGGCGCGGGAATCGAGGATGCTGCGAATATCCGCCACCGGTTTGTTCATCGCTTCGGACAGGCGCGAGAGGCAGGTTTCCAGGGCCGGAATATTTTCTTCAATGACATTGACCACAATCATGCGCGCGTTCTGGTCCGCCAGCACCTGCCCATCGGAATCATAGATGTTGGAACGGCTCGGCACACGGGGTTCAAGCCGCAGCTGGCCACCTGTGCCCATGGCTGCGAAGATCGTCCCCGGCGACCAGGCAACACGCCAATCCGCCATCTGGGCATCGAACACCAGCCGCAGCGTACGATTCGTATCCGCAAACGTGCCCACCAAATCGGTAGTAAAGGTGACATCATAGCTGAAGTTCATGATTTCGCTGGCATCCAGCATCTGGCTGGTGATGGTGTAATCCAGCGCTTGCAGGGTCATGGTGCGCTGGGCATTTTCGTAAGTGGTGGTAAACACATCGAGGGGTGTGGCCTCGCGGGCCGTAAACGTAATCAGCTGGTACATGGCGGCATAGTCACTGCTGCGCCAAGCCTCCAGAAACCGACGTGCCACCCGTTCCGCCGAATCCAGCGTGAAGGTACCCGGCGTCGGCGAGGGCAACACCGCCGCTGTTGGCAGAATCTGCACGGTCGATGCCGACGGGGCAGAGCCACAGGCCGCCACCATCAGCAGTACGACGATCACCCCGATCAACCGTCCAGCACTCACCAAAAACTTACCTCACCATTTGTCGGATGCGTTATGCTCAGTGTACATAATATTACAGCATGTTGCCGCAATACGCACGACCGCGCAGATTAATGTATACTCAACAATGTACTGGAACTTTTCAGGAGCAGATCACATGGCCCACGAAATCGACAGCGTTCAGGCAATTGACAGCCTGGTTGCGAACGAATTTACAGTCACCATTGATGACGAACCAGTTGCGGGGATCTTCAGCGTTGCGGGTCTGGTCACCTTCAAGCTGGAAGTCAAAACGACCACCTCGCTCAAGAAACTTCAGGAACCCTTCAAAATCACCAAAATGGTCCAGCGCGACCCGAACGTCCCTTTCAACCGCTGGATCCGGGATACGTTCGCGGCTGCCGCAGACATTATCCGCCCCACCCGCACCATTCACATTACCGCCGTCGATGATGGCGTGCCGATCCGTCGCTGGATCATCAAAAAGGCATGGATCGCCGAAGTGAAATATACGGACTTTAACAGCGGCTCCAGTGAAATGGTCGAGGAAACAATCACCATTCATTATGACGACATTGAAGAAAGCTGGCCGCTGCTGGTCGAGGAAGACCCCAAAGCGGAATTACCCCAGAACGCGGGTGATTAAAAGACCCATTCCAGCCAGATCACGCCAAAAGCCAGCGTCACAATCGTAATCGGAACCCCGGCGCGCAGGTAAGCCACAAAGTCCAGCCGCGCGCCGTTGGCCCGTGCGACCTCCGCAACGATCAGCGTGGCGGCGGAACCGAGCAAGGTGAAGTTGCCCGCCAGCGTCGAGGCCATGGCCAGCGCCAGCCAGCTTTGCTGCGGGTCCGGGAATGACGCGATCTCCGGGCGCAGCAGCAGCACCGCCGGGACGTTCGATACCAGATTGCTCAGCACCGCGACGACTACGCTGAACAACAGCACCCCGCTTTTGAGGAACGCATCCGTGCTGGCAAACAGCCGTTCGCTGAGGCCCGTTGTGGATAACGCCCCGGTAATCACAAACAGACCGGCAAAAAAGGCCAGCAGGTTCCAGTCCAGGTCCAGCAGCTTGACCGGGCGCAGCCGCGACACCAGCAAAATCGCTGCGGCGACACAGGCCGTCGTGACGATGGGCGCACCAGTAAGAAACGCGATCATCAGGCCCAAAACCACGAGCAGCGTACGGCGCAGCAGAGGCGTAAACGTGCGCGGTGGCGGCAGCGTGACATCCGGCAGCACGCGGCGAAACTCCGCCGGGTAAACCAGCACGATCACACACCAGCACGCCAGCAGGCCCACCAGCGCCACCGGCCCCAGATACGCCAGAAAGGTCAGGTAGGGGATACCGCTGGCCTGCCCGATAATCATATTCTGCGGGTTGCCGGTAAGCGTCGCCGTCGAGCCGACATTGGCCGCAGCCGCCAGCCCCACCAGATACGGCACCGGGTCACGCCCCAGCCGCCGGGTCAGGTCCACCACCATCGGCGTCATCATCAGGCAGATCGGATCGTTCAGAAAAATCGCGGACAGCACGCCGGATGATACAATCACCAGCGCCAGCAGCAACCGCGGCCCATGTGCGATCCGCAGCGTGCGGCTGCCGACATAGCGAAAAAAGCCCGCCAGCCGCAGGTTGACGTTGATGACCATCATCGCACCCAGCAGCAGAATCGTACCCATATCGAGCGCGGCGAAGGCTTCTTCCTCATGGATAGCGCCGATAGCAACCAGCGCCGCCGCCCCGGCCAGGGCAATGGTGGCCCGGTTCATGCGCAAACTCGGCACGCGCCCAACAGCAATCGCAGCGTAAACCAGTATGACGATAACGGCGGTGATCAACGGCATAGCGGCAGCGAAATCCTTCAGTACGACACACAAAATCACGCAGCGATTTAGTACGGCCCGAAGAACCAGTTGGCCGGGCAGTCCGGGTCATCGCTGTAATGAAAATCATAACCCAGCTGGGCGAACTCATCCGCCGAAATCACGCTGTCCGCATTGAGGTCCAGCCGTGCAAAGATGTCTTCTACCAGCGCCACATCAATCCCATAGGCCTGGTAAAACAGGCGAAACTCATCCTGTGTAATCTGGCCGTCGCCATCCGTGTCGATCAGCTCGAACAGAAAGCTGCCGGTCGACCCTTCAACGGCGGCATACTGACCTTCCAGCACGCTTTCCGCATAGACCAGAAACTCCGGCAGGCTGACAAACTCGTCATGGTCAGGGTCGCCAAACTTCTGGATATATTCCCACACAAAACTGAATTTGGCTTGCAGTTTCTGGTAGCCGGTGGAACCCGGTGACAATCCGCGCAGGCGGGCAAAATTCTGGGCAATGCGCAGGTAATCCTGTTCTTCGATGAAGCCGTTGTGGTTGGCGTCGAAGACATTGAACAGACGCGTCATTTTGCGCCGCTGCAATTCCGTGAGCATAAGCAGCATCCTTTCCCGACCGTGTTTTCATCATCGTACACCCAAACCGCAAAACATGCGGAACCACCCGCTTTCGACAAACGTCTATAATGGTAGAGAGCACAACAAGAGTAGGGGTTAGGTGATATGGAAATAATCGACTTGCTCATCCGGCTGCTGATCGGCTTTGTGATGACCTTTTTCTTTGGTGTCAGTTCATTCTCAAGCGGAACACCATCTGAGGATCGGCCCGGCGGCGACACCTATCGCAGCACGACCCATATCAACAGCGTCAATGTGCTGGTGCAGGAATCGTTCCCGATGCAGGTGCAGCTTGAGGTGACCGGCGAGCACGCCGATGGCTGCGATTATCCGGTGCAGGTCGACCAGCGGCGCGAGGGCAATACCGTCATTGTCGAGGTATACCGCGAGATTCCAATCGACATCATGTGCCCGATGATTCTGCTGCCCTACAATGACACGATCCAGCTCGATGGAACCTTTGAGCCGGGTGAATACGTCTTTATGGTGAACGACTTCGTGGTGGAGCAGACTCTATAGGCCCTGACCGCGTGACGCACAGCTTCTTATTTGAGGGAGAAAACACATGTATAAAGTGATTTTGTTAACCATGTTTGGCATGATGCTGGTCGTACCCACAGCAGGCGCACAGGATGACAGCGAAAGCCTGAGCCTGACCATCTACAATCAGGGCACGGCGCTGGTGCAGGATGTGCGCACCTTTGATCTGACATCCGGCACCAATACGCTCGACTTCACCGATGTCGCCGCCACCATCGACGCTACATCCGTCGTTTTCAAAGCCCTGTCCAACCCCGAAGACGTGATCGTTCTGGAGCAGAACTACATCTTTGACCTGGTGGACGCCAGTGCGCTGCTCAACCGCTATCTGGATGAAACCATCCGCGTCACCACCGAGGATGGCACCACCTTCGTCGGGCAGTTGCTCAGCGGACGCGGTGGCGAAATTATCCTGCGCGACGATGCCGGTCAAGTATCCGTCGTCCGGCTGGACAAAGTGCGCGACCTTCAATTCCCCAACCTGCCCAACGGCCTCATCACCCGGCCTACCCTGCGCTGGCTGCTGCAAAGCGGAGTCTCTGGCCCGGAGCAGGTTGAGCTGACGTATCTGGCAGGCGGCATCAACTGGACGGCGGACTATAACGTCCTGCTCAACAGCGGCAACACCGCCCTCGACCTCAACGGCTGGGTCACGCTGACCAACACCAGCGGCGCAGGCTATGTCGACGCGCTGGTCAAACTGGTCGCCGGTGATGTCAACCGGGTGCGCGAGGAAGAAATGCTGCAACGGGCCGAAATGGATATGGCTTTAGGGGCCATGGCCGCGCCGACGCCGGGCGTGTCGCAGCGAGAGTTCTTCGAGTATCAGCTTTACGAGATCAACCGCCGCGTCACCGTCGCCGACAACGAAACCAAGCAGGTTGAGTTTGTCACCGGTACCGACGTGCCCGCCCAAACCTTCTTTGTCTACAACGGCTTCCCCGGCTTTGGTGGTTATTATGGCCCGGTGACGGATCGGGGCTATGGCACCACCGGCATCACCGATGTTCAGAACTGGATGGAATTCTCTACCGGCGAGGAAAACGGACTCGGTGCCGACCTGCCCGCCGGACGCATCCGCGTCTATCAGGAAGATGTCGACGGCGCGGCGCTGCTCATCGGCGAAAACCGCATCGACCATACGCCGCAGGGCGAGGATATTCAGATTTTCCTGGGCAATGCGTTCGATCTGGTCGGGGAACGTATCCAGACCAATTATGAACTGCTGAGCCGGACCGTGCTGGAAGAAACATGGGAGATTCGCCTGCGCAACCGCAAGGACGACCAAACCGTCGAAATCCGCGTGCCGGAAACGCTGTTCCGCTGGAGCAACTGGGAGATCATCGAAGCATCCGACGAATACACCAAAACGGACTCATCCCACATCGAGTTCCGCGTGAATGTCGAACCGGGCGAGGAACGGGTGATCACCTACACCGTGCGTTATAGCTGGCCGGGCTGATCCACCACGCATGTTTATCAATGGGGGCGCATGAGTCAATGCGTCCCTTTCGAATCACAACAGATCATAATGACCGATAATACGATGAAACCCTTCCATCCACAGCGAAAGTCGCCGCGTCTGCAAGGTTATGATTACGCGCAATCGGGTGCCTATTTCGTCACGATTTGCACGAGGGGACGAGCACATTTCTTTGGCGAAATCATTGATGGCGCAATGGCCCTAAGCGACATCGGAGCAATTGCACAGGATGAGTTATCGCGCATATCGACGCATTGGCCGCATTACGTCGAACTGGATGTCTCTGTCGTCATGCCCAATCACATACACGCGATTTTGTTGTTTGTAGGGACGGCAAGATTGCCGTCCGCCGGAGAAGACAAACACAAACGAACGGACGCCCAGAAGGGCGTCCCTACGTTGGGGCGTGTCATAGGCAGCTACAAGGCAGGCGTTACGCGACGCATCCACCCAGTACTGCCCATCTGGCAATCACGCGATCACGATCACGTCATCCGCAGCGAGCCAGACCGGGACCGCATCCGGCATTATGTCCTCAACAACCCGGCGCGCTGGCAAGCGGATACCTTCTACTCTGCCTAGCGGTTCTGGTTTGCGCCGATCTACTGCAAATCGAGCGCCTTGTTCTCGACCACACCGCTTGCCAGGGCGATAAAGTCATCTAAGGGCATGGCGCCCAGGTCTGTGTCATCGCGCAGGCGCACACTGACCGTGCCGTTTTCGAGGTCCCGATCCCCCAAAATGAGCATGTAAGGGATATTCTGCTCACGGGCCAGGCGAATCTTGTTGCCCATACGGTTACGGCTTGTATCGACTTCGGAGCGAAGGCCAGCGCCTTTCAGTTTGGCCGCGATTTCACGGGCGGGCTGTTCATGACGATCCGCAATCGGGATCAGCACCGCCTGCACGGGAGACAGCCACACCGGGAACGACCCGCCAAAATGTTCGATCAGGATGCCGATGAAACGCTCCATGCTGCCAAACGGCGCACGATGGATCATCACCGGGCGCTGGCGCGAGTCATCCTCGGCGATGTATTCCAGTTCAAAACGTTCCGGCAGGTTGTAGTCGACCTGCACCGTGCCCAGTTGCCATTCCCGTTTGAGCGCATCGCGGAAGATGAAATCCAGCTTGGGGCCATAGAAGGCCGCTTCGCCCTCTTCCACATGATGCGGCAGGTTCATTTCCTGGCAGGCCTGCAAAATCGCGGCTGTCGCCTGTTCCCACGCTGCATCGCTGCCGACATATTTGTCGTTTTGTGGGTCACGAATGCCCACGCGCGCCCGGAAATCGGACAGGCCAAGCGTGTTGAACACATACTGGATCAGCCGCACCACATCCTTGAATTCGTCCAGCAGTTGGTCGGGCCGCACATACAGGTGCGCATCATCGACCGTGAAGCCGCGCACACGCGTCAGCCCGTGCAGCTCGCCGGATTGTTCGTAACGATAGACCGTGCCGAACTCTGCCAGCCGCACCGGCAGGTCCCGGTAGGAGCGCATTTCGCTCTTGTAGATCATACAGTGATGCGGGCAGTTCATCGGCTTCAGCAGAAACTGCTCGTCGTCCACGTCGATCGGCGTGTACTGGCTGTCCGAATAGTACGGATAGTGACCGCTCGTTTTGTACAGATTCAGGTTGCCGATATGCGGCGTCACCACCGGGTCATAGCCGTTGTCAATCTGCACGTCGCGCAGCCAGCGTTCCAGCGCGTCGCGCAGTGTCGCGCCTTTTGGCTTCCACAGGGGCAGCCCTTTGCCAACCAACTGGCTGATCGTGAACAGACCCAGCTTTTCGCCCAGCACACGATGGTCGCGCTTGCGGGCTTCTTCCAGCCGGTCCAGATAATCCTCCAGTTCGGCGGCATTCTCCCAGGCTGTGCCATAGATGCGCGTGAGCTGCTTGTTCTTTTCGTCGCCGCGCCAGTAGGCCCCCGCCGGTGGCTTAAACGTCACGCTGATGGCGTTGGGGTCAATCTCGCCTGTGTCGGCGACGTGCGGCCCCCGGCACAGATCCGTGAACGTATCCTGCGTATAGATCGTCAGCTTTTCGGCTGGCTCTGCGATCTGCTCGCCCATGTCATCGACCCGGCCATTGACCAGATCGTCGATGAGTTCCAGCTTGTACGGCTGGTCCTTGAAAATTTCGCGCGCCTCTTGCGGCGTCACTTCCTTGACCGTGAAGGGGTGCTTGCCCTGCACGATTTGGCGCATGCGTTTTTCGACCCACGCCAGGTCTTCGTCAGAGATCGACGCGGGCAGGTCAAAATCATAATAAAAGCCGTCCTCGATGGGCGGGCCGATAGCAATCTTCGCCTCCGGGAAACGCTCCAGCATGGCTTCGGCCATGACATGCGCCGCCGAGTGGCGAATGCGGTACAGGTGGCTGTCTTCGTAGCGTTCGTTCGACATACGATTCCTCGAATCGGTTGCAAGTTGGGTTATCTGTGTGGAGCCCGCTGGCACCCTGGCGTGCCACAAGGTCGGACTCGGGTGAACACCGACTATTTAACCCGCCACGACGGAGCATTGCAACTATGAAGTTGTCTGGTGACAAAAATCAGGGGGAATGAATCCCGCCGGTCACTCTCCGTCGACGGTGAGTACCTCGTTGATGACAACCGCCGCGACCTGTGTTGTCGCGCGTTTGCCATTGTTGGTAGTTCGCCCGTTTTCCGGCTCCTCATCAGTAACCAGCGTAAAAAAGCCCTCGAAGACATCGAGCGCGATCATGTTGTCGACTGTGTCTTCAAGCGTATCGCGAGAGAGATTCTCGACCAGAATATGAGGGGAGTCCAGCGCCGCGTACCGAACCAGCGGCACGTCCGGCTGCTGCTTGCTCATCTGATAATTGAAGTCCATCTGGTGGTCCAGATAGGGTTGCGTGACGAACATGGCGGTATACACCCGCCCATCTTCCATCTCGACAATCACATCGCAAGCTTCATGCTCGGCGTCATCGCACATTTCAACCCAGACATGCCTTGGGATCATGGCCCACCACACTTCCTTTAACTTTCATCATGTCCGACATGATGATCACGTTTCATATAAATGCAATTTAACATTTAACGAAGATAGCATATTACAATTTTTTCAGGTTTGTCAAGCCGCTTGAGAAAATATTCACCACCGCGTGCTTTTCGCCCCTGAAAGACAGCCGGTGAATGACATATGGAATGGCGATACCGGCCCAAGTGCTGCTATCATCAACAGCATTTGAAAAGAGCCGTCTTGGAAAGTGAGCAACTTTATGCAACGACAAACTTTAAATGGTCCGTGGGAATTGCAGCAAGCCGGTCAGGATCAGCGTTTCGAGGCCACCGTGCCCGGCTGTGTCCATACGGATTTGCTGGCAGCAGGCGCTATTGACGAGCCGTTTTACCGCGATAATGAACTGCGGCTGCTGTGGATCGGCGAAGCCGATTGGGTCTACCGGCGCAGCTTTGAGGTGGATGCGGCCCTGCTGGAACACGAGGCGGTGCGGCTGCGCTGTCATGGGCTGGATACACTGGCAACGGTCCGTCTGAACGGTGACGTGATCGGCAGAACCGAGAATATGTATCGCACATGGGAGTTCGACGTCAAAAGCCACTTGCAGCCCGGCGAGAACCACATCGAAATCCAGTTCGATTCTGCCCTGAACTATGTCCACCAGCGCGAACAGGCCGAAAAGGTGCTGCCCGCCTGGGGCGTCGGCCATCATAAGCTGAACGGTGGCGGCTGGATCCGCAAGCAGCCCAGTAACTTTGGCTGGGACTGGGGGCCAATGCTGCTGACATGCGGCATCTGGCGCGATATTGAACTGATCGCCTTCGATACGGCCCGGCTGAACGACGTCCTCATTCTGCAAGACCACCACACGCCGGGGCAGGTTGGTCTCAGCGTACAGGTTGGCGTCGAGCAGTTGGACGCCGCGGCCAGCCTGAATGCGGTGAGCATCGTTCGCTTCGACGGTGAGGTCGTAGCCGAAGCCAGTGCCCCGGTCAGCGACGGCACGTCCGAAATTGCCCTGACGATTGCCGACCCGAAATTGTGGTGGCCAAACGGCCTGGGTGAGCAACCCCTTTATGAGGTCGAAGTCCGGTTGATTGACGCCGCTGACACCCAGCTCGACAGCCAGTCCAAAAACATCGGCCTGCGCACGCTCAAGCTGGATCGTCACCCGGACGAATGGGGCGAGTCGTTCCAGTTTGTCGTCAATGGTGTGCCTTTCTTCGCCAAAGGGGCTAACTGGATTCCGGCGGATACATTCGTCACCCGCCTGACTCCTGTCGATTACCGCCGCCTGCTGGTGGACGCTGTAGCCGCCAATATGAATATGCTCCGTGTGTGGGGTGGCGGCATCTACGAAGCCGATGCGTTCTACGATGTGTGCGACGAACTGGGCATCTGCGTCTGGCAGGATTTCATGTTCGCCTGCGCCACCTACCCGGCTTTCGACAGCGACTATATGGCGAATGTCAAAGCCGAAGCCGAAGACAACGTGCGCCGCATCCGCCATCACCCCAGCCTGGCCCTGTGGTGTGGCAATAATGAACTGGAACAGGGGCTGGTCGGCGACGAGTGGACCGACAAGACCATGAGCTGGGACGACTACTCCAGGCTGTACGATGACCTGCTGGCCGATGTCGCCACCACGCTCGACCCGCAGACGGATTACTGGCCCAGCAGCCCGCACACCCCGGTTGGCGACCGGCGCGACTTCAATAATCCGGATTCCGGTGACGCGCATCTGTGGAGCGTGTGGCATGGCCGCGAGCCGTTCGAGTGGTACCGCACCTGCGATCACCGTTTCAACAGCGAATTCGGTTTCCAGTCCTTCCCCGAACCCGCGACAACCGCCACCTATACCGAACCAAAAGACCGCAATATCACCAGCTTCGTGATGGAGCATCACCAGCGCAGCGGTATCGGCAACAGCACCATCATCCACTATATGCTGGACTGGTTCCGCCTGCCGACATCCTTTGACAATACGCTGTGGCTCAGCCAGATTTTGCAGGGCATGGGCATCAAATATGCGGTTGAGCACTGGCGGCGGGCGATGCCGCGCGGCATGGGCACGCTCTACTGGCAGATCAACGACTGCTGGCAGGTGGCAAGCTGGTCATCGCTCGACTACTTCGGGCGCTGGAAGGCGCTGCACTACATGGCCCGCCATTTTTATGCGCCGCTGCTGCTGTCCGCCGTTGAAGACCTGGATCAGGGCACGGTCGCCATTCACCTGACCAACGATCACCTGCAAGCACAGTCCGGTCAGATCAACTGGAAGCTGATCGACCTGAACGGGGCCATCGTCCGCGACGGCAGTATCGACGCCACCATCGACGCCCAGAAAAGCCAGCTTATCGAAACACTGGATTTGTCCACCCAACTGGCCGAACACGGTCCGCGCAACCTGCTGTTGTGGCTGGGGCTGGAACAGGATGGCAGCGTCGTAGCAAGCAATCTGGTGACATTCGTGCGCCCCAAGCATCTGGAACTGCCGGACCCGCAGATTGCAGCACGCGTTGAAGATGACGAGGACGGCATCAGCGTCTGGCTGGAAGTCCAGCACCCGGCCCTGTGGACATGGGTCACGCTGCCGGGGGTGGATGCGCGCTACTCGGATAATTTTGTTCATCTACTGCCGGGGCAACCGGTCGAGATTATGCTGTCCAACCTGCCGAATGACCTGACGCCTGCCGAAATCCAGCAGCGCATCGAGGTCCATTCGCTGGTCGACACGTATGCGTAAGGCTTATCGGGGTGGTCGACAGATCGCCCCGGTTTGCGACCCCTTTGCGCGCAGGATTATAATGACCGCACCGACATGTCAACCGCTTGAGGGGTTTGCACAGCACACGCCGTATGTCCGATGATGGACCGCACCACCCGCAGACAGGTCATGCCCGCCGCATCGCCCGGCTGAGTGAATTATCGCGCCGAGTGATGAACGCCGCTGAACAGACGGCAGTCGCGCTCGACCATCCGGTGGTGGGAATCGGCCATCTGCTGCTCGTGCTGGCATGGGAAACGCGCAGCCCAACCGCCCATCTGCTGAGCGAGCAGGGACTGGACGCCGCGCGGCTGCACCAAAGCCTGCTTAACGGCGACGCCAACCTGATGGCGAGCATCGACCAGCTGCTGCCCCGTCTGGCAGAACTGGTCGGGCAAACCGGCAGTCACTACACAGGCACCGAGCATCTGCTGCTGGCCCTGACAGCCGACCCAAATGGCCGTGCGATGCTGGAAGCATACGGGGTTTCGGCGGACTTATTGGCACGCCGATTGGTCGCAAGATGACGCCCGCCCCACGTTCGGTCAACGCCGCTTGCGCGCACCGCGGGAGTGCTGTACAGTGCAGTTGACAGTCGTTCTTTATGAGCGTATACTCCCCCCTGTTATGATCAGGGGGCATTCGAACCACCGAGGAGGGAACCGACATGCAGCAGGGGAATGACCGCTTCCGGCTGGTTGTTCGCCGGGGACCGCAGCCCAACCAGGTCTATGAACTGACCAAGGATATTATTACTGTTGGGCGGGACATCACCAACGACATCGTGATCAACGACCCCGAAGCCAGCCGTCATCACATGCGGTTGACACGCGGTGCAGGCGGTTACACCCTGGAAGATCTGGGTTCGACCAATGGCACGTTTATCAACGGTCAGCGTCTGACCGGGGCCAAGCCGTTGAATCCCGGCGATATGGTCGGCATGGGCGAAACCGTCACCCTCGGTTTTGAACACGTAGCCGGTGCAGGGGCCGAAGCACCAGCCCAGGAACCCGCCGACTACCAGCCACCACAGGCCACCCGCGCACCATACGAATCACAGGCCCCGGAGTCGCCGTATGCGCCAGCCGGGCAGCAGTATCAACAGCGCCAGCAGCAGCCCGCGCCGCCCTATAGCCCGGCCTATAGCGACGCACCGGCGTATGGCGACGATTATGACCCGTATGCCGTGCGCGAGGAACAGCCGCGCAGCACCATGCGCTGGGTCGCGATTGGTTGTGTCGGCATCTTATTGTTCTGCTGCTGTGCCACGGTTGCCAGCACGGTTATCATCGATCAGGCCTGCCTGTGGGACCAGATCCCGGTGATTTCCAATCTGTTGAACGCGTTCGGGCTGTACGCAACCTGCTAACCCAGAACGAACCCGACAACTCTATGCAACCCACCCTGTTCGATATTCAGGATCGTTCGCGACCAAACATGAGCAGGGTCGCCAGCCGGCACGATTTCACCTGTGCCCCCGCTGGCAGCATCACCCTTCAGCAAATCAGCAACGACGATCAGATCAGCCTGTACAGCCTTGATGACGAGGCCAAGCAGGCTGTTTTCGTTGAGCTGGCCTCCGGTGTGGACCTGCTGCAAGCCCCTTTTTTTCATCAGACGCAGTTCGAACAGGCGCAGCGGTTGATCACCGTGCCCTACGACCAGCTGCCGGACCTGGTCCGCATCACCCCGACGGCTGTCGACCAGTTGATCCTTATTCACAATATCGGGCGCTGTGGTTCCACCCTGCTGCACCACGCCCTGAACCAATCTGGCGCACTCATCAGCCTGTCCGAACCGGATGTGTTCGGCGCGTTTGTGGCCCTACGGCACGGCAGCCCGGACGAGAATCAGCATCTGGTTGACCTGCTGCGTCTGTGCCTGCCGCTGACTTTCAAACAATGGCCGCAGAATCGGGTCGTCGCCCTCAAGTTTCGCGGCCAGGGCATGAAGATCATCGACCTGATGCACATCGCATTTCCACAGGCGGCACACCTGTTTTTATATCGCAATGCAATTGATTGGGCAGCCTCGATTTACCGGCTGGTGGCACGCGACCGCACCCCGCTGGATATGTCGCGCACTGCTGCGATCAAACAGATGCAGCTTTACATGGGCCTGACCATTGATGAAGCCGAAGCGGCCTTCGACCCGCAATATGAAACGGTCACCATGGTGGAGTATCTGGCGATTGAATGGCTGCTGATGCTGGATCATTATCGGGCTTGTCATGCACAGGACATGCCCATGCTGGCCCTGCGCTACGAGGACCTGACACATCACCCGCGACGCAGCCTGGAGGCGATTTTTGACTACTGCGGTCTACCTGTCTCGGCGGTGGCCGGGGCACTGCCTGCCTTTGAACACGATTCGCAGCGGGGGACAAATTTGGCTCGTGATAATGAATCGTCCGGCAATACCGAGGGGCTGACACCTGAGCAGATCAACCAGATTGAAGGCGTACTCCAGCGCCACCCGGTCGTTCAGTCCGCGGACACGATCCTGCCCGGCACGCTGCAATGCTGAATCAGTCAGCCGACGCCCGGACCGAAGCCACCACTTGCTCGAACAGCGCCAGCCGCTGCGCCCAGTCATCCGGCGCGGCATTCAGAATGACCGTCACCATCACACCATCGGCCAGCATGATTTCACGTTGTTCACTTTGCAGGGGGCCAGCATAACCCGCCGGGGCCGGGGCACTGTCGACCTGTTCGCCCACGATCATCAGGGCATCGCCATCCGGCGCCGCAAAGATAACATGGACCGGGTCACCAGCCGCGCTGGTAATCACACGCCAGTCTGCTGGATACTGCACACGAAACACCCCGGAATCATACAGGCCGTCAATGACCTGTACCGCGGGGCCGGGCGTGTAGGCAACCTGCGGCGGCACCGTCGCCGGCACACACGCGGCGCACAGGCTAACCAGCAGCAGCACCATACCCCATCGCATCCGGTTTAAATTCCGCTTCACGGCACGCGGTTCGGCGTTTCGGCATTGGTCGCCATGTCGCGGGCGCCGTTCTCGCCACAGTGCACCCAACCGGCCCAGCCAGCCACGCGCCATTGACCATCGTCGTCCAGCTCCATGCGGTTATAAATGCAAACCCCGCTGAAGCCCTTGTCTTCTTCATAAGTGGCGATCAGGTCCACATCCCACGCAGTCGAACCATGAGGCGTCGCCCGGCGGAACACCACACTGCGGAACGCGCCCCATTCCGGCGGCGTATACGACTGGATGCAGGCCGATACACGCGCATCGGGGCAGTTGTCCTGCACATAAAGCTGCAAGGCCGGAGTCAATAACGCCTGTGCCGCCTGATCATGCCCGTTCCCGGCAGCCTCTACGAAGTTGACCGCCGCCGCAAAAGCCGGATTGGTGTTCTCCGGGGTAAAGGTCGCCGTCAGCAGCACAATCAGCACAATCAACACGGCCAGCACCAGCAGACCGCCTACCAGAATCACGCTTGAACGTTTCATCCACTCATCCGCAGCAGTGTCATCCATCAAACAAGGCTCCATCATACACTATAATGGCCCCAAAACGGAGACAAACGTCATGCCCCCCATCGAGCAACAAATCACATTTCTCTATACGACACAACTGGCCGAATCGGCGCATTTTTACGAGGCTGTCATGGGCTTCCGGTTGGTGCGCGATCAGGGCACGTGCCGCATTTATCAGGTGCAGGGCGACGCTTATCTCGGCATCTGCCAGCGCGAAGACGCCCTGGTAGACCAGGAACGCCGCACCCTCATCTTCACGCTGGTAACGCCGGATGTCGACGGCTGGTACGAACACCTGGGCGCCCGCGGCGTCAGCTTCGATAAGCCGCCGGAGGTCAACCCGCGATACAATATCTATCACTGCTTTCTGCGTGACCCGAACGGTTATCTGATCGAGATTCAACGTTTTCTGGATTGAAAGGCACCCCGCTATGAGCTGCTGCAACCAGTGTGCCGGGCTGGAACGGCTGTTTGATGAACGGCTGGCCCAGAACGAACTCCGCGATTATCACAGGCACGGCCCGGCCCCGACGACTCGTATGCTGTTGTACGCGCTCAAGACGCACCGCCTGAACGGACTGTCGCTGCTGGACATCGGCGGCGGCATCGGAGCGATTCAGCATGATCTGCTGCAAGCCGGGGTCGAACAGGCGACGCAGGTTGATGCGTCACAGGCCTACCTGCGCGTGGCACGCAGCGAAGCGGAGCGTCTGAATCACGGCGAACGCGCCCGGTTTCAGCATGGCGACTTTGTGGCGCTCGCCCCGCAGATCGAGGCGGCGGATATTGTGACGCTGGACCGGGTGGTGTGCTGCTATCCGGATGTCGAGGCGCTCATCAGCCGCAGCGCAGAGCATACCCGGCGCTACTATGGTCTGGTTTTCCCGCGCGATTACGCCCTGCTGCGGGTGATTCGTCCCGTGTTTAACCTGTATTTTCGCATCCGGCGCAACCCGTACCGCTTCTTCGTCCACCCAACTACCGCGATCGACTCCATCCTTGAGGGTCAGGGCCTGCGGCGGATCTTCCGTCAGACCACGCGGTTCTGGCAGGTGATCGTATACGAACGGGGCTAGAGCACGCCGGTCACCCGCAGGATAAAAAACAAAATCAGCAGCCCGAACACGATGTTCAGCGCGTTGCCGGACAGCACTGCCAGCAGCGGCACCCGGTAGCCAACCCGTTCCAGATGGGCTTTGAGCTGGCCCGCGCCCGGTTCGGTCAGCGTGTGGCCGTCGGGGAAAACCAGTGTGGGCACGCTTTCGTTGCCGTTATTGATCTCGCGCACCCGCTGGCGCGCCAGATCATCCTCATGGATATTGACGTAGGTGTAATCCACGCCGCTGCTTTTTAACATCCCCAGCACCGGCCCCATCATCGGGCACAGCGGATGACCATATACAATAATTGTCTGATTTTCTGTCATGGTGTCCTGTTATGAATCGCTGCGGATCACCTCGACCGTGACTTCGCTGCTGGCCTGGCTGCCAACCGCATCGAATGCCACCACGCCGAAGCGCTCCACCCCAACACGGGTAATATCCCACTCGAAACCATAGGGCCATTCTTCGTCCGTGCCAAAGAATTCGCCGTTGTAATAGAATTCGACGCGCTCAATCGCCAGGTTATCCTCGACCTCCGCCTCCAGCGAAATCACCTGATCCTGCGGCCAGCGATACACCGGCTGGCTGGTGGTCAGCGTCACTGTTGGCGGGAGATTATCCACCGTGACCTGCCGCACGTCGGTTTCGAGGGAGTTGTCGTTGAGCACCACCGTCAGGCGCAGGCTGTACAGGCCATCCAGCCCGGTTGTGTTCCACGTCCCCAGCGAAGCGCCGCGTGTGTATTCGGTCTGCTGTGGGCCGATTTGTATCCATTCCGCCGGGTTAAGCCCCTGCCCGTAAGCCAACTGGTAAAACTGCATATTGGTCGGGTCGAGGCTGCCACGTATATCGACGGTGCCGCCGACATAGGCGAACGGCGCGGGTTGCAGCAGGGCCGCCGCTCCCAGCAGTTCGGGCCGGCTGACAGTGTCGTATTCCGTCGGTGGCAGGGGTTGATTGTTGGCTTCCCACCAATCCATCGCTTCCGTCGGCGGGATAAAGTAGACACGTTCGCTGCGCGACCCGGCTGGTGTGTTGACCGTTGCCAGCTGGTTTGTCTGGCTGTTGATGTCCACCGCCTGCCAGTACGTATCCAACCGGTTTGGCTGAATATTGTCGATGAAAATTTCGCGGCGTGTAGGGCAAATGCCATTAGGCAGCAGGCCGCTGCGCTCGCAGACCGACAATTCGGAAATGTTGTCCGGGCGCGGCCAGTCATCCGGCGGCAGCCCATCCCGAATGGTGACGTAATCCATCAAGGCACGCCACACCGGGGCAGAGCCATCGCTGTTGAGCGCATCCAGCGTCATCGCTGCATCGTCGGTGCGGCCCATATGCACCCCGGCCACGATCTGCGGCGTATAGCCCAGCGTCCAGGCGTCGCGCCGGTCGCCGGTTGTGCCGTTGACAACTGCCGTAGCGCGGCCCGTATCCAGCACGCCAACGTTCTCCTGCCCCAGCACCCGCGTACGCGTCGCCTGATCCGCCAGCACATGGTTGACGAGATAACCCAGTTCATCGTCGTAAATAAACGTACAGTTGGGCGCGACGGCGCAATCCGGTTCGTACTGGCTGCCGCCATACTCCCACAACACATTCCCATCAGCGTCCGCGATGCGCAGCACCGCCACCGGGTCACGCTCACGATAGCTGCGCCCAATCGGTTCAACCTGCCGCCCGCGCATCTCGCCCATCGACGACAGCACCGAATAGGCATAGGCCATATCCAGCACCGATACCTGCCCGCCGCGTTCCAGCAGCGACAGGTCATAACGGGCGTTTTCGTCCAGGCTGTTGATGCCGAGCAGATGCGCCCGTCCCAGAATGTTGTCCAGCCGCCGTTCATTGGCGATCTGAACCGCCGGGGGGAGCAGCCATGCGCTCATGGCGTCGCGCAGGTTGACCGGCCCGCGAAACTGGCCGTCAGGGTTAGCCGGTGTATAAATCAGGCCTTCCGCCGCGCCGGGCAGCGGACGGGGGATATCAAGCACCATATCCGCCGGGGTTTCGCCGGTGCGGAAACCCTCAAAGTAGACGAACGGCTGAAGCGTAACACCGGGCTGATAGATGCGGTCCACGACCGGGCCGACCATCGTCTTGATCTCGCCCGTATGCACATCGAGGATCACCAGTGCGCCGCTGTCGGGTGGGCTTTCCAGCGTAACCGCATTCACCGGCGGCAGATACAAGGCACTGTCGCACGTGCTGCCATCCAATGCGCGTACCGGGCTGGCATCGCCCGACAAGCGATTCATGTGGGTGCGCAGCGCACATTCGGACTGGTAATACAGGTCAAGGTCGAGCGTGGTCGTAATGTGCAGGCCGCCGCGCGACACCAGCCGCGCCCCATCATGCCCCAGCCAGTCGAGAATGTCCTTGGCCTGCCGCCGGGCGTACAGCGCAAAGTTGGGGGCCACATCGGGAATCTGCCCGCCTGCTTCCAGCACCGGCGTCGAAGTGGTCACCGCCAGGTCATAATCGACACTGGTGATCTTCTCCTCCTGAAGCAAAGCCCGCAGCACATCATCCTGCCGCCCGCGTGCCGCCACTTCGTTGTCAATCGGGTTGTACTGGGGGGCAACCGGGATGGCTGCCAGCAGCGCCGCTTCATCCAGCGTCAGGTCCACCGCGCTTTTGCCCAGATACACCTGCGCCGCTGCCTCTATACCAAAGGCTTCGTTGCCATAAAAATTGGTATTCAGATGCCATTCAAGCACTTCTTCGGGCGTGTAATGGCGGTTGATCTCTGCTACCAGGGCGATCTCGCGTTCGCGGTCATACGCCGTGGCAAATTCACCCTGCTGAACAATGGCATTGCGCACCAGCCGCCCGGTCAGCGACGGGTCGCCGGGCAGCGGGCCGTTGAAGGTATTCTGCCACAGCTTCACCATCGCCGAAGGCAGCCCGGACCGCGCACGTGTCAGGTAGCCAGGGTCTTCCATGAGCAAGGTGGCATCGACCACATACGACGGCAGCGAATCCAGCGCAACCCACGACCGTTCGTCACCCAGCGGGTCCTGCACAGAAAACAGCAGCGTTTCGCCGCTGCGATCATACAATTGGGTCGGCCCGACAATGGGGTCCAGATAGATGGTGTCCAGCGGTTCTGGCAAAGCACGCACCGCCTGCGCGTACATCGCCAGCGCGCCACCGGCCAGAGTCGCCCCCGGCAGCACCACCAGCGCCAGCAGCAGCACGCCGATAATCGCACCCCACAGCCGGTTGCGATTGTGCCGCGCCTGCCGCCGTTGTGCCCGTCGCCGTCGCCGTTGAATAATCTGTGTCGCAGAACCCAATCCAGGTACTCCCTCAACCAAACCGCACATTGATCATGCGGACGATTTCCCAGTATAGTCCAGCCGGTGGCCTGCTGCCAGATAGGGTTGAAACTGGGTCTGCTGGTGGTTGTATGGCCTTGTAAACGCTGGTATATTCAAGATCGACATCAGAGAAATCTACCATCAATGGAAAGGGTGATCCACTATGCCGGTACGTCAAGCGGAAGCGGTTTGGAATGGAACGCTGCAAGAAGGCAACGGCACCATGAAAATGGCCAGCGGTGCATACGAGGGACAGTACTCGTTTAGCTCACGCTTCGAGGAAGGCACCGGGACCAACCCGGAAGAACTGATCGCAGCGGCGCATGCCGGGTGCTATTCAATGGCCCTCAGCGGCGGGCTGGGACGTGCGGGTTTCCCGCCCAACAGCGTCAAGACCACGGCGAAAGTTCACATCAGCAAGAAGCCCGAAGGCGGTTTTATCATTAACAAGATCGAGCTGACCACCGAAGCCGAAGTCCCCGACATCGAGGACGCCAAGTTTCAGGAAATCGCCCAGGCAACCAAGTCCGGCTGCCCCGTATCGGTCGCGCTGGGTAATGTCGAGCACATCACCGTAACCGCCACACTGGTTTAGTGCCTGCCTGTTTTGCGCTACAATTCAGGGTGCTTCGTTCGCGGAGCACTCTTTTTATTTTGAGTCATGAGTCGTCAGTCATTGGTCTTCAGCCAAAATGATCTGCGGATACCTTTTCAAAAATAAACACCAGCAGATGCCTGAAGTAAATCTCTCATACCACGACTATAAGCTGATGGCTGATAGCTGACGACTGTTCGCTATAAAATGGAGTTCTTCTTTGTCCCACACACTGGCTATTGATGTTGGCTCGTCGTCGGTACGGGCGATGGTGTTTAATGAGCAGGGGCTGGCCCAGAAAGATATTTTTGTTCAAAAGCCGTATCAATCGAAGACAACGCCCGATGGTGGCGTCATGATCGACCCGGCCAACATGAACGAGATGATTTTCGCCTGCATCGACGAGGCCATAGAGCAAACCACCCAGGCCAAACTGACGATCAACCGTGTTGCCATGGATACGCTTGTCGGCAACCTCATGGGCATGGAGGCCGATGGTCAGCCAACCACCCCGATTTACACTTGGGCGGATACACGCGGCGGCGGGCTGGTGGAAAAGCTGCGCCCCAAGGTCGGCGATTACACCCGGCGGACGGGCTGCCGCCTGCACACCAGTTATTGGCCGGTGCGGCTGCTGTGGCTGCGCAACGAACAGGGCGCCGCCTTCGACCAAACCCGCTACTGGCTGAGCCTGGGCGAATATGCGCTGTACTGCATTTTCGGGCAGCGGCGCATCAGCCTGAGCACGGCGTCATGGAGCGGCCTGTTCAACCGCCACCAGCTGACCTGGGATGACGAAACACTGGAACACCTGCCTGTCACAGCCGATCAGCTCTCCGAAGTCGCCAACACGCCCTTCGAGGGACTGCCCGATGAATGGGCACAGCGCTGGCCGGCGCTCAAGGACGCGGCGTGGTATCCATCCGTGGGCGATGGTGTTGCGTCCAATATCGGCGGCGATTGCGCCCGACCGGAATGCGTCGCCCTGTCGCTCGGCACCAGCGGGGCCATGCGTGTGGTCGTGCCCGGTACGCCGGAAGAAACGCCCGACGGCCTGTTTGTCTACCGCATCGACGCGGACCGGTCGCTAGTGGGGGGTGCACTGAGCAATGCGGGCAATCTGTATGCATGGCTGAACAATGTGCTGCAAACCGGCGATAAAGACGCCTTGCAGCAAGCAGTCGGGGCCATCGAACCGGACAGTCACGGGCTGACCATCCTGCCATTTCTGGCGGGTGAGCGCGCGCCGGGCTGGAACGCCAACGCGCAGGCCGTGTTTATGGGCATGACCTTCGATACACGTCCGGAGCATCTGGTGCGGGCGGCGCTGGAAGCTGTAGCGTACCGCTTCTACCAGATTTTGCGCCGGTTGCAGCCGCTGCTGCCGGATGATGTGCAGTTTATCGCCAACGGGGCCGGGTTGATTAACTCGCCGGTGTGGATGCAGATCATGGCCGATGTGCTGGGCGCACCGGTTTATGGCAGCGGCGAGGCCGAAGCGACCATTCGCGGCACGGCGATTCTGGCAATGGGGGTTGATCTGCCGCCCAGCCTGGGGGATGGCTGCCAGCCGGACCCGGACCATCATGCCATTTATCAGCGGGCAGTCGAGCGCCAGCAGGCATTGTATGATAAACTGCTGCGCTGATTAAAAGAGACTTTTGGGGCCATGTAACGCCCTGTCCAAATTAGATATTGCAGGTGGAACCCGATGTATGTTTTCAGCCCTGCCTACCCGACCCCCCAGCATGAGGAAGCCGCCCGCCACGCGACGGAATTCTTTGCGCAGCAGCCGGGGGTGAATGCTGTCCTGCTGGCCTGTTCCTGCGCACGTGGCAAAGCCACGCCGGACAGCTGCCTTGATCTGGCGGTGCTGCTGGATGCCAGTGAAGCCGCCGCCCAACGCTCCAAAATTGAAGCGGCATGGAGCCAGGTTTATGCCGACGACCCCGTTTATGCCGCGCTGCTGGGGGTCGGCAAATACTCGCACGTGGATATTTCATTCAGCAGCGGGCAGTTCGTGCCGGATAATTACCGGCATGGCTGGACGCTCGGCCCTGACTTTTTTGAACTGGATATCGGCAACACCTTCGCCTACACCATCCCGCTGTGGCAGCGTGAAGACCGGTTCGACCAGTTGCAGGCCCGCTGGCTGCCCTATTACAGCGATAAGCTGCGCGAGGAACGGCTGGCGATGGTGCGCAAATACTGCCTGAACAACCTGCATCATATCCCGCCATATGTTGATCGTGGCCTTTACTTTCAGGCATTCCGGCGGCTGTACGATGCCTTTGGCGAGTTTTTGCAGGCCCTGTTTATCGCCCGCCGCACGTATCCCATCGCCTACGACAAGTGGGTTCGGGAACAGATCGTCGACATCCTGCAACTGCCAGCGCTGTACCCGCAGCTTGTCGCCATGCTGGAGGTTCATCATCTCGAAAGCGACGAACTCAAGGACAAGGCGGCGGCGCTGGAGCATTTGCTGGAAACCTATGCCCCGGCTGAATAAGGCTGCCGACATCAAACCCTCACGGGATCGTCAGCATCATGCGCAAGGTTCAGTGGTAAACTAAATGCACTGGCAGATGAGTTCATTGTAGATTTATGCACAGATTGTGGATTGTTTTACTGGTAGCTTTGTTTTTACCCGCTGTAACGCTGGCGCAGGAACCACCGCCGTTTTGTGGGGTGGTCGATTCGATTGATTATCCCATCGACAATCTGGTCGAGGAATACGACGATTTCGCCCAGTATCGCGCCCGTTTTGGCGGCAACCACCTGGGCATCGACATTGGCTTTGACCGCTGGGGCGACCCGGTTCATGCGGCAGCCAAAGGACGAGTCACGCTCGCCAATATCGAGGAATGGGACACGGAAAAAGGCGTGGTCATTGTCGAGCACACCTTCCCGGATAACTCCACTGCCTACACGCTTTACGGCCATATGGAAGAAACCGACGACATCAAGTTCCCTCGCGTGGGACAGTGTGTCGATCACGAAACCATCGTAGGCGCGATTGGCTGGCCGTCGCGCGGGCGTCCGCACCTGCACTACGAAATACGGCGCGGGCTGCCCCAGGAAGGCGGTCCCGGCTATGTCACCACCAATCCGCTGGACGAAGGCTGGTATCACCCGCTTGATTTTACGCAGCTCTGGCGCATCCGCTTGCAGCCCGGCTTTGTCGAAGCGGCAACGTTCAAGTCCGTGCCGGCGCTGCCCCCCGTGGCGCTGGACAGTGGCCGCTATGCGGTGGCATCGGGCGACATGCTCGAAATTGTGGCTCAGCCGGGCGGCGATATTCTGTGGCGCATCGAAACCGATGGCATCATTACCGGGCTGGCCGGGCTATCGCAGGATCGCACCGTCATTCACACGCTTAACGGGCAGGTCTTTACGCTGCAAAATGGTCGTTATAGCGCGCTCTGGCAGGTTGATGGGCTGGATGAACCATTTGTCACACTGGGCGAGACGCTGGTCTTTGTCATGCCCGGCGGCGGGCTGGAAGCCTATGACCCGGCAGGCACCTCGCTGTGGTCGCTGCCAGCAATCACCCCGGATAACCGCGTATCCCTGTTCAGCGCCAGTGACCAGCAGATTGCACTGGGCGTCCGCACGGACGACGGCGTCCTCTGGCGATTGATTGATGCTGCCGGGCAGGTCCAGTTTGAAGCCACCTTCAGCCAGCAGCCGGTCGTGGCCCCGGCGTGGGATGGCAGCTGGGTCGGGTTGGATGGTGCCCAGTTCAAGCGCTTTGCCGGCGGTCAAAATCACAGTTACGGCAACATCGGGCTGGTGCCGGGGCGTGCCGCCAAAGCCACTGTGGATATACTCGGCAATACGTATGTGTACATGGACGATGCGGACCAGACCCTGCTCGCACTTGATGCCGAGGGGCAGGTTCGCTGGCGCATCCGCTACCCCATGCCCAGCGCGGCGCTGCCACCGCTGATGGATACGGGGAACGGCTGTTTGCTTTACACCCTCGACCTGGATGGCATGCTCAACATCTTCGATACGGCAGATGGCGACCTGATCCTGCAGATCGAACTCTATGCCGGGGGCAGCCGCACCAGCAGCCCGCGTGCACGCCTTCTCAATGTTGATCAGTCCGAAGTCATTCATGCCGGCAGCGGTTTCCTGTCCCTGTTCACGCTGGATGGATGGGCACTGGGGGGGAGTGCCGTCGAAAGCTGCCGCCTGGGGTAACCGTCCATCTATCCCGACAGTTTGCAGCGTCGAAAAAGCGCCAGACCCAACCACCGCGCACAGGGCGACCCGCGTTTGCCATACTGATCCCCATCGTTTGCCGAACGCCCCTATCCCAGGGGGTTTCAGGACGTAATATTTTTCGTTAGGATAGTAAGTATAATAAACATAGAAGTTGGCAGTTCACAGGCCCCTGCTTCAGCTGTACATGGCAGGGGTGTGGCATGTGATCATCGCCAGGCATTCAAGCAGACCGACTTGCCCGGATTGCAGACCACTGTAAACTGCTAACTGATACTGATTGCCCTGATAGGGGGTGGATGGCATGACCGATTTGATCGGCCAGACGATTGACAATTTCCGTATCGAGCGCCAGTTGGGCCAGGGCGGCATGGGCGTGGTTTACGAAGCAACCGACATGTCACTCAACCGGCGGGTCGCGCTCAAGATCATGCACAAGCATCTGGCAGCCCGCGAGAGTTTTCAGCAGCGGTTCGTGCGCGAAGCGCAGAATGCCGCCCGGCTGAAACACCCCAACATTGTCCAGATTCATCACTTCTTCAGCAAACAGGGTCAGTTGTTCCTGGTGATGGAACTGCTGGAAGACGGGAGTTTGCAGGATTATATTGACCGTCTGCGCCAGCAGGGCCGCCGCATGGAACGCGACGAAGCCCTCGAACTCACGCGGCAGATCGCCAGCGGTTTACATTACGCGCACCAGCAAGGCATGATCCACCGCGACATCAAACCGGCCAATATCCTGCTCACGCGCGATACGGATGGCAGCAGTCCCTACACCGCCTACCGGGCGCTGATCGCGGATTTCGGGCTGGCGAAGCTGCTTCAGGAAATGCAGTCCTCACAGACCGGGCCGGTCGGCACGCTGGCATACATGTCGCCCGAACAGGTGCTGGGTGGCAAGGTCGATGCCCGGTCCGACATTTACGCGCTGGGCGTCATTCTGTTCGAGCTGGTGGTGGGCTATCGTCCATTTAACCCCCAGTCGCTGCGCGATGCCGTGCGCACCCATCGCAGCGGCCCCGTGCTGACACCGGCCAACCGTCCGCCGGGTTTGCCGATGGCCCTTGAGGAAATCATCAATCGCTGCCTGGCTGCGGACCCGCAGGACCGTTACCAGTCCGCCCATGAAATCGCCTATGCGCTGCGCCAATTTATGGAGAATGACCCGGAGCGTGCCGTACCGACACAGCCGGAGCCAGCCCCCAAGCCTGCACCGCGCCAGGAGCCACCGCCCAAACCAAAGGTCGATAACCGGCGTTCGCAGACACACTTCACCAACCCGACCTGGCCGCACACCGACCCATCGATGTACCCGCCCGCAGATCGATCTGACCTGTTTGGCTTCGACCTGCTCATGATCCGCTACAAGTCGCAGCAGCTGGATCCAATTGCGATTCAGCGTGACCTGATTACGATTGGCCGGGATAACAGCAATCATGTTGCTTTGCAGGGGGCGAAGTCCGAAATCTCGCGCAATCACGCCCGCATCGAGCGCAACCCGGAAGGCGGCTACTATATTGTCGATCTGGGGTCGACCAACGGCACCTACCTGGGCCGCGAACGGTTACAGGCGAATATTCCCCGTTTCTGGGACCCCAGAGAAGCCGTGCGTATCGGTGATTACTGGCTGCGTATCGACATCGCCCGCGATCGCGGCGTTCGCATGCCGGTTCAGGAGCCGGGCCGTACAGAACGACATGACGCCAGCCGCAATGAAGAACCGCCGGCCGAGAGCGAGCACATTCAGGTGCAGCCCAGCCAGACCCACGTCATCGTCGAAGCGGGGTCGTACAACGACATCAACGTCGCGGTGACGAACCGCAGCAAGTTTGTCGATCATTATGCGCTGCAAGTCGAAGGTCTGCCGCCGGAATGGGTTGTGCTGCCGGACCGCCAATTGAAGCTGCTGCCGGAGAAACAGGAATCCCTGGGGGTGCGGCTGCATCCGCCGCGTGCCAGCGAAAGCCGCGCCGGGCAGCATCGTTTTATCCTGCGCGTCGCCAGCGTCAAATACGCCAATGTATTTGTGACAATCCCCTGCATTCTGGAGATCAATCCCTATCACCAGTTCAGTGCCAGCTTGCAGCCTCGGCTCATCCACCGCAACGAACCCGCGCTGATCACGATCATTAACGAGGGCAACGCGCCTGATCAATACGAACTGGCAGCAAAAGATAACCAGTATGCCCTGACCTTCGAAACGCCGGAAGAAACGCTTGAAGTCGATGCCGGGCACGCGCTCGAAGTCCCGCTGGGCGTTATCTCGCGCAGCCAGTCGATCTTCGGTTCGCCCAAGGTCTACCCATTCGATGTGACCGTCACAGGTAAGGGTCAGCGCGCTGGCACCAAACAGCTACAGGGTGCGTTGCAGGTCCAGCCGATGCTGCCCACATGGGTGCTGGCGTTGGCCGCGCTGATCGGCATTGCGGCCTGCCTGCTGCTGGCCCTGCTGCTAACCGGGCTGTTGGGCGCCTCGCAAAGCCAGAATGCCACCGCGACGGCCCGCGCCGAGGTCACCCGCCTGACAGCCGAAGCCGGTTTGGACAGCGACGATGATGGCCTGACCGATGAACGCGAGCGTCAACTGGGCACGGATCCGTTCGTTGCAGACACCGATGGCGACGGCCTGAGCGATGGTGAAGAAGTGCGCGTGCACTCCACCAACCCAACCAAAGCGGACACCGACGACGACACGCTGCGCGATGGGGCCGAGGTGGCCGGCTGCACCAGCCCGAACAACGCGGATACGAATGGCAATGGCGTGCCGGATAATATTGACCCTGCCCCATGTGAGGCAGCATCCCCCACGCCTACCCTGACGCCAACCAAGATTCCGACGGCTGAACCACCGCCCACCGCGACCGCGACCAATACGGCAGTTCCGACACCGATTCCGCCGCCAACCAGCCTTCCGCCGCCAACGATCATTGTGCCGCCAACTGCCGGCCAGCCGACCTCAACGACGATCCCCTTTATAAGCCCCTGATTCAATCAGGAATCAAAACAGGGACGCGGTTCGCCCCGTCCCTGTTTCTATTTACGGCTTAGGAAACAACCAGCTGCGATGTTCAGCATGATGGTCACCGGAAGCTGTCAGCATCAGCGCCAACGGATGTTCCCCCATCCAGGTGTAATACCCCGGCTGCATGAGCGCGGGTTCCGGCACCGCCTCCGCCAGTTCGATCAAATGGAGGTAGCCCGTTCGCCAACGTTGATAGACCTGCGGCCAGGGGCTTTCACGGTATTGTTCGTACAACCAGGCATTCAGTTCGTCTGGCTCACGTTCAATTTCCGGGTCAAGGTGTGCAGGCCATGCCGGAAATTCTGGTTCTTTGCCGTGTACTGCCGCTTCCATCCGCGCGATTGTGCGCTGCTGCCAGGCCCACAAATGCGCGATGTTATCCTTTATCGACCATTTGGTGGGGTGGCTGGGCGTGGCAATCTGCGCCTCTCTCAAGTCAGCCAGAAACGCTTCCCAGCGGTCAAACTCTGCCCGCAGCTCGTTGATAATGTGTGCTTTGTCAGCCATGACGTTTTATCCAATATTCTGAAAGTAATGCACAGGGCGTGCTCAAACCCGCCCTATGGCACCGGTAAGCATTGTCGGTAATTAGCGTCCGCTTTCCATCAGCCAGCAGCACCAATTCCCTGGGCTCGCAAGGCCATGAACAGCGGAAATTCCTCATTCGCCCGGCGTTCAGCGCGGTCGCGCGTTTGCTTGAAGGTCACCAGTTCATCCAGGTAATTGACCATGAAACCATGCCCCGCCAACGTGTTGATGTAGTGATGCAGGGGGCGATGGAAGCTGATCGTCACGCCGCTGTCCGATTTTTCGTAGGCTTTCATGGGCACCGACTGCGGCGTCAGATACGAATCGACACGGCGATAGCGCAGTTTACGGTCCGGGTCATGCCCCCAGCCACTCTGGCGCGGCACCCGGAAACATGGATGGCGCAAGAGCAGGACGATTCGCCCGGTTCGGCGCAGCGCCCATACCGTGGACTGTATGACTTCTTCCAGGGGATTCATATCTTCGATGCTGAGCATAAAGACCGCCGCATCAAAGCTGCCTGCCCGCACTGCCGAGACACGGTTGAGATAACGGGCGTCGCCGCGCAGAAAACGTCCACACCCCCGATGGCGCTTGCGTGCAGTGCTGATCATCTTGCGGCTGATATCGATACCGGTGTAGGACACCCCTCGATCCGCCAGATGTGGAGCCAGCACGCCCTGCCCGCAGCCCACATCAAGAATATGCTCGTCCGGCTGCGGGTTAAGTAATTGCAATACAGCGGGAATCGCCAGTTTCTGATGATGATGGCTGCCATCATGGCCCACCCATCCATCATACCAATCAGCCACCGGGTCCCAGCCAGATGGTGCACGAGAATAATTGTCAGACACGAGAAAAACCTGTTTGGATACGCTGTCACGGGTGATGTTCTGTCAGTCGACAGAACGCGAAACAGGCTGTGTTGGGTTCACAGCGAAAGCGTATCGGGGTACAGGGGACCGTCGATACGCTCTAGGACACCGGCAGTTGCGGGATCCAGATGCGGATGGTGCGTATCATGCCACACATGGGGAGATCCATTTAAGGGATTAGCGAACAGATAAGGAGATGATAAGGGATTTTTAGGGGTCAGTCAAGATTATTTAGAACCAGCGATTGATTTTTTCAAGTATTTCCGAAGGGAGAGAGGGCTTAAAGAGGACGTCATCCGCGCCGATCTGGCGGATGTAGCTGGGGTTATGCACCTTGGCACCCGCACTGTGCATAATCACCCGTGTTCGGCACAGCAGCGGGTCGTTTTTGATCTTCAGGCACACGTCCCCCCCGGTCATGCCTGGCATCATATCATCCAGAATGACCACGTCCGGGCGATGATCGCGCACCATGGCCAGGCCGTCATGACCATTCGTCGCAACGAAGGTCTGGAAACCGGCACGTTTCAGAATGATCTGGATAATCTGAAGGAATCCATCTTCGTCGTCAATGATCAGCACGGTGCACATGGTCAACCTTTTATGGGCCGGGAAGTGAACAACAGGAGACGATAAACTCAAACGGCAGGATCGCCATAAGTTTATTGTAGAATCGTTCTGGGCGATTGCCCGTTAACGCTGGCGCGAGCGGGCAAATTTTTACATTTTTAACGCTTTCGATGCGTCAGGGATGCAGCACACAATCCAGCAGCGACAGCAGGTCCTGCGCCCGAAACGGCTTGGGCAGCACATAGTCTGCGCCGGTGCGCTGTGCATAATGCAGGGGGTCGCCAACACTGGCGGTCGTGGAGAGAATCAAAGGAATATGGCTGGTAGCCGGGTTGCTCCTCAGTTGGGCGCAAACCACTTCACCAGCCATGCCGGGCAGATGTTCGTCAATCAGGATCAGATCAGGTTGGTACGTCTCCGCCATTTCGATACCCAGCGCACCACTGCGTGCACTCAGCACCTGATGATTGGCGCGCGCAAGCATCGTTTCCAGCAGTATGATGATGCTTTCGTTCGCTTCGACAACCAGAACGGTCGACATAGCGTGCCTCTGATAACCTAAATTAGTTCAGGTGGGCACAAACGTGATCGGTGAATTCCTGCGTAGAGATGGCCCCTTCACTATAAATATCGACGGTATGATCGCCTTGCTTCAATACGGCATAAACCGCGTTTTCCACGCGCTGGGCATCGTCCGGGCGGTTCCATTTGTGTCGCAGCAGCATGGCGATACTCAAAATGGTCGCGGTCGGGTTGGCGATGCCTTTGCCAGCAATGTCTGGGGCAGACCCATGCACCGGTTCGGCAATAGCGATCGAATCGCCAACGCTGAGCGAGGGTGCCAGGCCCAGCCCACCGCCCCACGCCGCCGCCATATCGGACAGAATATCCCCGTACAGGTTGGGGGTCACAACGACATCAAACCGCGTTGGGTCCTTCACCATCCAGTAGGCCGCTGTATCCACCAGCAGTTCATCCGTGAGAATATCAGGATAGTCGACCGATACCTCCAGAGCAACCCGGCGGAACAAACCATCCGTTTGGGGCAGGACGTTGGCTTTATGAACAATGGTGACTTTCTCGCGACCGGTGCGGGCCGCCAGATCATAGGCGATGCGGGCAACACGGGTGGTGGCGATGCGGGTAATCACCTTCTGGGCGACCCCGGTGCTGCCTTCATCGGTGGTGGTCTCATTGCCGACATACAGGTCTTCGGTGTTCTCGCGCACGATGACCAGATCAACGCCTTCGCGCGCTGTCGGCACCGGCAGGTAACGCGTTGGCCGCAGGTTCGCATACGCCTGAAGCTGACGTCGCAGCCGCACAACCGGCGAATAGTAATTCTCTACCGGGTATGAAGGCGAGGAAACCGCCCCGAACAGCACCGCCCCAACACTGGGCCGCCAGCTCGATACTGGCATCGGGCAGCGGCGTACCGTGCTCCTGAAAGTAAGCCCAGCCGGCATCTGCCGAACGAATCACGATATCCGGCGCGATCTGCCGCACGACCTGTACCGCAGCAGGGATCACCTCGTGTCCGATTCCGTCGCCTTCTATCACGCACAATTCCATGAGGATCTCCTTCGACCAGCTCTCTGGCCTGTGTGAGCGCATTACATCCTATCTAATCTCGGACTGACGCGCCAACGAACAAACAGCGTCCGTATCTGTGCTCATCCGGTATTCATGCAGCAACAGCCACATCGTCTTCTACGGCGGAGGGGCACATACATCCCTGACAATCAGGGACTGACCGGACAGAACATTAAGTAAGCTGATGTTGATGAGATGAAATGTATTTGACCAAAAGGATCTATTTAATAAGCCGCGTCAGCCGCGTTCCATACTCCACCAGCCCGGCAGGTCTTCGATGCCATAGGTGTTTTCCATAAAAATGTCCTGGCTGTTGTAGCGGGGGCCATCATTGGATACGCGTTCATAATAACCATCAGGCTGGAGTTCCCACGCATTCTGATTATCAATCAGACTCGTGACCAGAATACGCATCACACTCCGCTGAAGGCGAGGATCGAGGACCGGAAATACGACTTCGACACGATTATACAGGTTGCGCCTCATCAAATCCGCACTGCCAAGATAGAGACGCTGGGTGACAGGCGCATTGTGAAAATAGAAGATACGGCTGTGTTCCAGATAACGACCGACGATACTGCGCACGCGGATAGTCTCACTGATGCCGGGCACGCCTGGGTTAAGGCAGCACAGGCCGCGCACCAGCAGGTCAATTTCGACACCGGCCTGCGACGCCTGATAAAGTTTCTGGATGATCACATCTTCTTCGAGCTGGTTCATCTTGAAGATGAGGCGCGCCGGTTTGCCCGCACGGGCTGCCGCGATCTCGCCATCAATCATATGCATCAGGTGCTTGTGCAAATGCTCCGGGGCCACCAGCAGATGCCGGTAGGCTGCTGCCGGGGCATAGCCCGTCAGACGATTGAACAGGTTAAGCGCATCCGTCCCGATCTCATGATTGCTGGTGAAGATACCTAAATCGGTATACTGGCGTGCAGTCGAGGGGTTGTAATTCCCGGTGCCCAAATGCACATAGCGCCGCACACCGCCCGCTTCACGCCGGACCACCAGTGCCACTTTCGCATGGGTCTTGACCGGAAGCTCCTCCACGCCATACGTGACATGCACGCCCTGCCGTTCCAGCACGCGCGCCCATTCGATATTATTTTCTTCGTCAAAGCGCGCTTTCAGTTCGACCAGCACCGCTACCTGCTTGTCATTTTCGCGCGCCTCGGCCAACGCCTGAACAATAGGCGAATTGCGGCCTACCCGGTAGAGCGTTGCCTTGATCGCCAGCACATCCGGATCATGCGCAGCCGCGCGAAAGAAATCCTCAACCGGCAAGAACGAATCGTAGGGTAAATGCAGCAGAATATCGGACTGGCGGATGGCTGCAAAAATATCCTGATGCGACAGAATTTCCGGCATTCTGGGGACGTAGGGTGGATATTTATGTTCCGGACGATTGATGCTCGCCAGTTCGAACAGCGATGTCCCCCCCAGGGGACCGTCCACCTGATAGATGTCCTGCTCCGGGTCTACGCCCAGTTCCTGAATAAGCCGGTTCAGGGTGCGCTCGTTAATGGAATTCGTCACACTGAGGCGCACGACATTGCCGAATTCGCGCTCCCGCAGCGACTCCTCAATCATCGCGCTCATATCCAGCAGGCGATCTTCCTGCTCATGCTCGAAGTCAATATCGGCATTGCGCGTAACACGGAACGAATGGAATTCAACCACTTCCATACCTGGGAACAGCGTATACAGGTTATCCGCGATAACGTCTTCGAGCCACAGGAAGGTGTCTTCCGTGCGTGGTTTGCCCCCATAGCGGCGCATCAACGCATTGAGATCGACCAGCCGGGGCAGCACATCCGGTATTTTGAGGCGGACAAATTCCTGCGGGCTGATGATTGGCGCATTGCTGCGGCGCAGCCAGATCGCAAGATTCAGGCTGAGATTGGAAATAAACGGAAATGGCCGGGCATGGTCAACGGCCAGCGGTGTCAGCACCGGGAAAACTTCTTCCTGAAAGTACGCCGCCACTGCTGCCTGTTCGTCAGGGGTAAGATTGTTCATCTTCACCAGGCAGATGCCCGCCTGACACAGATTATCCAGCACTTCGCGCAGCGTATCGCGCTGCTGGTGGATCAACTCCATCACACGACGGCGAATTTCCATCAACAACTGGCGTGGCTGATAACTATCGGGCCGGCTGCTGGCCAGCCCCAGCCGCATCTTGTTGTGCCATGACGCCACCCGTACCATATAAAATTCGTCGAGATTGTTGCTAAAGATCGCCAAAAACTTGGCCCGTTCCAATAATGGCAGGCTAGTGTCTTGTGCCAGTGCCAACACACGACGATTAAACTCAATCCAACTCAGTTCGCGGCTGGTATAGGTTTCAGGCGTCAGTTCTGGTAGCAAATTGTGCTGTGCAGTTTCGGGCATCGTTTATACCTGCTACATTTATCCGAATGATCATAGCGTTTTCAACCAGAAAGCACAACCAATCTAATCTGTAATAAGAACGTAAGAATGAAGGCAAAACGCTGGACTCTAACCCGTATTTTGGATTATGATGGTGGGTGGCTTATAATATGTCATCCATACAGTTGGTCCATTTGAGGTGGTCGCTATGCCCTTGTATACCTATCGTCGGGAAGACGGCACAACATTCGATTATCGGCAGCGCTTTCTGGACGATCCGTTGGAAGTATGCCCAACAACCGGACAAAAGGTTGTACGGGTTGTTCAGGCTCCAGGGATTATATTCAAGGGGTCAGGCTTTTATGTGAATGATAGCAAGAAAGCCACGAACGGCAACCTGGGGGGCAACCACAAGGAAGCCAAAGAATCCGGCGAGTCCAAGTCAGAAACCAAGGCCGAATCAAAAACCGAGACCAAGTCGGAAAGCAAACCAGCAGTGAAAGAAAGCGCAGCAGACTAGACCAGTCTGCTCGGGGCAAAAGACACAAGCGCTCACCGATGGGGTGAGCGTTTTTGATTACAGTTGAAAGTTGCCCGTAACCCGGACAATCTTCTGCTCGTAGTTAATCACGTATTCCAGCAACCGGTCGTGCAGTTGGTTCCAGGCGCTGCTATCCAGAATATCTTTCATGGTGATGATGTCTTTGGCGATGCCTTCCGTCATAATCTGCGGCGTATCGCCCCGGCTGTAGGTTGTCACCCACGCTCCCGAATGCTTCAGGCCCAGGCTGGTTGTGCCCGGAATCCATTCGCGCACCAGAAATTCAAAATATTCTTGATCACGTCCGGGCTTAATATCCCAGTTCATGATCAATTTCACATTCACAGGATATTCTCCCTTTTCTATACTTCCAGTTCCAGCTTAGGCTGCAAGATCACAACCTGAGTCTGCTCCGGCAGTTGAGTTGGCGTTACCCGAAGGACTTCTTCTTCCTGCGGATGGCTGATGCCCATGGCCTTCAGGAAGCGTTCAATGGGGTCCAGCTCGACGGCCAGCCCCGGCAGCGCATAATGCATCGGTATCACAAAATGCGGTTCGATCAGGGCGATGACATCGGCGGCCTGGCTGGCGCGTAAGGAGTTGCCGCCACCCACCGGCACCAGCAGGACGTTGACTTCGCCCAGCGCTTCCACCGTCGATTGGTCCGGCACATGCGCCAGATCACCCAGGTGCACCACCGTCAGGTTGTCATACTGGTAGCGGTATGCGATGTTCCAGCGCGCCTCATCCCCCTCGATATAGTGCATGGGGATACCCGTAACGAACACCCCACCCATTTCATATTCGCCAGGGCCGCTGATCACCAGCGGTTCGCCCTTCACAGCCTCGACATGGCTGTGGCCGGGTTCCTGATGGCTAATGGTCACCAGATCAGCTTTGGCTTTGAGGGCTGGCAGACCGATCATTTCGGCATAAGGATCCGTCACAATCGAGATGCGACCGCGCTCGATAATGCGAAAACAACTGTGCCCGTACCAGGTAATATCCAAGTGCGATTTCCCTTGATATTTTCCAACAACACACCCTCTATTATAGCCTATCCGCAGGGTCTATGAAAGCGTCGACATGCCCGGCAGCAGCTCAACCAATGTGGTAAACCGCATTCCCTGTAAAACTGGCGACATACAACCCCCCGTAGGGCGAATTGATGATCGCGGTTGGCGTCGGGATATTGCTGACAAACAGGTACGGATCACCGACGTAATGTTCGCTGTCGATCTGAAACGTGCGGATACGATAGATCTGGTTTGCCGACCAGAACGTTACAAAAAGCTGGTTCTGCAAACTGTCGGGCAAAAGATTGCCGGTGTAAATCTCGATACCGGCGGGTGTGGTGTGCTCGCGGAATGTGACCAGCGGCGGGATCGTATCCGAACCGGGTTCCGGCATCCCGAAATAGTTGGGCGCGCCATAATCATTGCCCTCGGTCACATAGTTGATTTCCTCCGGCACGTCGAATTGAACCGAGCAGTCGTCGGTATCGGTGACCGGATCATAGGTGCAGCCGGATGCGCCATTGTCGACGGCAAAGAAGCCACCACCCGGCGCGGGCACAAAGGAAAAGGGATTGCGGGTGCCGGTGGCGAAGGTGCGGACATCTGAACCATCTGTGTTCATGGAAAAGATGCCGTTGGCATACGGGTGCGTTTCCGGCTGGCTGTCCGATGTACTGCCGGACCCGATATAAAGGCGGCCATCCTCGCCATAGATAATGCTGTGATTCTGATGATGCGGGTGAATCTCCTCAATGCTGGGGAACTGGTCGAACACCACCCGCTGTTCATCGGCTATGTCATCCCCATCGGTATCCTTCAGGAACAGGACCCGCCCCACTTCGTTGACGTACAGGCCATCATCGCCCCACGCCATCCCGGCGGGCAGTTGCAGATTCTGGGCAAACTCATGCACCTGATCCACTTCACCATCCAGGTCATCATCCCGCACGACCCAGATCGTTCCGGTAAAGCCGGCCACATACAATTCGTTTTCCGGGCCCAGTTCCAGCGCTGTCGGTGTGCGGACGCCGGTTCTGGTGTACACCGAGATGGGGATATTGTCCTCCACGCTGATCGTCTTGACGCCGGACGTATTGAGGAACAATGCGCCCAGAGTGGGGGTGAAAAAGAAGAGCATGGCGGAAACGCTGACAAACAGATACAGCCGGATCGAACGCTGCCGCGCCTGCCGCGCAAGCAGAAAAATGACCAGGACAACCACGGCTGCCAGTGCAACGCCAATCGCAACTTCCAGGAATTGACCGATGACGCGGTTGACCTCGATTTCAAGGATCGACAGGCGGTTCGGGGTTGGTGCAATCAGATAAATGAATAAGGCCGTGAAGCCAATGGATAAGGACAGCAGGAAAACTGTCGTGGTACGGAGAGCGGTATAGCGGTAGAGGATAAAGATACAGGCCAGGGTACACAACGGCCCGAATGTCAGTAAACTGACGGTAATCAAATCAACGATGTTCAGCGACATAATCGACCTTTGGTGAGTGTGCAGCATCTATATTGATTTTAACCATACAATAGGCAGACGGGAAGTTAAGCATTCTTGACAACTGACGTAGCGGGGATGGGTATGCACAGGGCAGACACACACGATGAATCGCCAGACACCGGTTGGCGAATCACGGAAATTGGCCAGGCACAGGTTCGCAGCGAAGCAGGGGCATGGTTACTGACGGCCAATCCGACACCCGCAGACCAGTACAGCGATGCCCAGATCAGCGATTATGTCACCGATGACTTTCGCTGGACCCCGCCGCTGCGCATGACCGTGACCGCCAGCCTGACACCAGCAGCGCCTGCGCTGCGCGGCACAGCCGGGTTCGGTTTCTGGAATCAGCCATTCATGCCCGGTCAGGTCCGGCTGCGGCTGCCCCAAGCAATCTGGTTTTTCTTTTCGGCGGCCCCCAGCAACATTAATCTGGCGCAGGGGGTTCCCGGTCCGGGCTGGAAAACGGCGACCATCAACGCCCGGCGCTGGCAGTTTCTGGCACTCGCCCCGGCAGCGCCGCTGGGGGTGCTGCTGATGCGGGTTCCGGCGTTGTATCAACGGTTGTGGCCGGTCGGTCAGCGAGCGATTGGCGTCAGCGAACACCTGCTCGACCATGACCTGCTAACCGAAACCCATACCTACACGCTAGACTGGCGGGCGGACGGCGCTGCTTTTGCTGTGGATGGCAAAACAGTCCACGAAGCGCCGGTTACGCCGGGCGGGCCACTGGGTTTTGTCGCCTGGGTCGATAACCAGTATGCGATCGTCACACCGCAGGGGCAGTTCGGCTTTGGCACGGTACCGCTGCCACAGGCGCAGACGCTGCGGCTGGATGCCATTCGGATCGAACCGCAATAGCGCTTCTGGAAATCGTCCGGCAACTGATTTCTGATATGATCGTGTCACATGAGTCACGCGGGGGTTGCGTATGTCCTCATCACCCAGACCTGTTATCGCCATCACCGGCACGCCGGAATGGTCCGCAAGCATCGAGCAGCAGTTAGCGTCGGCTTATCGCATCGAGCGTTACACCGAGCACAGCAATTACGTGCCCCGCCTGGCGGATGCGCAGACAGCTATGATCCTCGTAGATGGCGATGACGCGGACTGGCCCTTCTGGACAAGCACACCAAAAGCGCACAACGCCACCCGCCGCATCCCGGTTATTGTCGTGACCGCGAATGCCACAGTGCGCCGGGCCGCGCTGACCGCCGGGGCAGACATTGCCCTCTCGCCGGACGATATGGCGGCGCAGATAGGCACCCTGGTGGCGGATTATGCCCGTGTGGATGACCCCGAACGGCTGGCCCAACTGGACTGCGAGTGTCAGGAACCGCTGCCGCCACTGGCCGCTGCCGGTGTCGAGCAGTTTAACGCCGGGGCCTATTACCCGCAGCACGATCTGTTCGAGGAACAGTGGATGCAGACGGAAGGCCCGGTGCGCGACCTGTACCGGGCGATTTTGCAGGTGGGGATTGCCTATTATCAGATCGAACGCGGCAATCATCGAGGCGCGCTGAAAATGCTGCTGCGCAGTGTCCAGTGGCTGCTGATGCTGCCGGATGAATGCCAGGGGGTGGATGTGCGCCAGCTGCGTGCCGACGCGTTCCGCGTGCGGGCCGAACTCGAGGCGATGCACCCGGAAGACATCCACCAGTTTGACCGCAGCCTGCTGAAGCCGGTACGCCTGGTTGAAGGCTAATCCGGTTCTGGCTAGATGGCGGCACTTCGATCATCGGTATTGTGGATGTAACCGGATACGCCGTCTTCGGGTATAAAGGCGATCTTGCCATCCGGTTCCAGCACAGCCCACCGAATCTGATCCAGCTGGTACAGGCCGGACTTATGCATCTCGCTAAAAATTTCTTCGGGTGAGATGCGCTCTTTGTTCAGGTTATCGTCAATCATGTGCCCATGAGAAACCAGCACGCTGGGCGTACCGGAAATCACATTGTTCACCCCGCGATGCAGATGCGCCACCAGTGAAGTCGCGAACACCAGCGAAAACAGGGTCCCCACAGCGACAAGGGCGGTGGTCAGCGAGTAGTCCGCCCGCACGACAGCCTGCGACACAATATCCGGAATCAACATGAGGGTAATTAGTTCCAGCGGCGAATACTGGCCGAACTCGCGCTTACCCATGACCCGCAGCCCGAACAGAATAAACAGATAGATCAACATAACACGCAGCACGGTTTCCATCTTGCAATACCTCTAGGGGAATACAAAGGTCGATACAGGCACATGGACCGGTTCGAGAGAATCTGCCCGGACGGAGACGGTCCCGCTGTGCAGGCCATATTGCTGGGCTTGCAGCTCGACACGCACCCGGCGCGACTCACCCGGCAGGACCGCTTCCAGCTCAACTTCATACACCTCTCCAGTCAGCAGCTCGGCAGACGGCGTAAAGGTGACGAAGGCAAACTGGTTGATGTAGTCCACGCTGAAGGACACCGTCAGGTCAGGTATCGGTTCGTCGGAAAGATTGCGAACGATCACCTCCATGTCATTGATCAACCCGTAGCGATAGCGCGTGGGATAATCCACCCGCAGTGCCAGGTCAGCGCTGGTAGCGTTAATAACCGCGAAGCTCTCGCCAAAAACGCCGAGCACGGCCAGCAACGGTAGTAAAAAGATGAGCGGAATACCGATATACTGAAAACTATAGAAAGCGAGCTGCCTCTTGATTTGGGGAGAATCCGGCGGCAGTGTGACAGGTAAAGGTAATTGACTCATGTCCAACTCCTGATGGCATGTCGTACCATCTATTCGATGACTTGATCGTAATGACTTCTTGATCTGGGCACATGGGTCCGGAGGACGAATTATGACAGTGGAAAATCTGCTGCAACAACTGGTGACCGAACTGGATGACGAAAACACGGTGGCAATCGGCTTAACCGGCAGCCATGCGCGGGGCGATGCAACCCGCTACAGCGACCTCGACATCTGGCACTATGTCGAGACCGTCGACGATGAACCATACACGGCCTACACACTGCGCCAGTACGATGAGTATCTGGTCAGCTTTTCGAGGGGAACGCTGGCCGCCCAACGCGACAAAATGAACTCGGCCAGCGGGGCGTTGTCGGCGGTGCCGGGCCTGCGCCAGATGCGGGTGCTGCTGGATAAAACGGGGGAACTGACCACCCTGGTCGATGCAGCCCGGCGTTTCGACTGGCAAGTGTACGAGGCCGACGCGATTCAGTATGCCAGCCATGAACTGCTGGGCAACGCTGAGGAAGCGCACAAGGTCATGAATGGGTTGGCACGGTCGGAGGATTACTTGCAGGTATACGGTGTGCTGGGGCTGACCCTCGGCATGACCCATACGGTCGCGCTGTTCAAGGGTGTGCTGGCCGATTCGGAAAATGTCTACTTCCGGCAGGTCGAACAGGCCACAGGGCTTGATTCGGAGTGGACCCGGCAGCACCGCATCGCGCTGGGGTTGGTCATGGCCTCACCGCATATGCGCGCCCTGGCTGCGCTGCGCCTGTACCGGGAGACCGCCACCCTGCTAAAGGATGTTATCCTGCCGGAGCATCAGGCCGTGATCAGCAGCACGCTCAAGCGCCTGTCGCGTTTTGTGGATTCAAACTCGGCGCAAATGGGGTAATCAGGACAGACGGGCACAGTAGCAATCATGGTTGCGCCGTGCCGCGTCCAGTTTATGAAGCTGCTTCAACCAGCGTCCAGAGCATGAAGTCGTCCACACTCAGGCTGCCACCGCCTGTATGCGCGAACGATGCGGTCCCCGGCGGCAGTTGGGCCAGGTCACGGATGGCGATATATTCGACGTTGTTAACCACCAACCGCACAATGTCGTCAATAGCGGAAAGCTGAACGGTGTACCACGCATCCGCCGGGGCAGCTGGCAGTTCCGCAGACCGGACCAGCACATCCTTGCGATAGAGCTGGATTTCGCCCGCAGCCGGATTAATCACCGCCGTATAACTACCCGCTTCGCTCTCGCGCAGGCTCAACCGTGCATTGCCGCCATCCAGTTTGAAGCGTGCCTGAACCGCTGCGTTCAGCAAGGTGTTGTGCCGGAACCGCACGGGGGCGCTGTTGTTCTTCACATACAGGGCTTGTCCATCCCCCTGCGGAACAAATGTCCAGACCGGGTCAATCTCCCAGGCGTACAGCACACCGGCGTCAAACGTATCCACATACAGCAGGTTCAGGGGCAGCGGCGCAGCCAGATAAGTGATCGCTGTGCTTTCCAGTTCGACAACGCCGCCGCTGGAACTGCTCGTGCTGGTCGTGCTGCTGGTATCCGCTGGCGGTGCTGCTTCAACTGGCGGCGTATAGATGACGGACTCTGGCAGGATAGCGGCGGGCAGGTTGAGCAGCGCATCGCCGGAGGCAAACGGCGACACATAAAACCATGTTTCCATCGTCAGCACCGCACCCGTAGGCGCATCCTGAATCTCGACGCCCCGGATCGACACACTGGATACAGCGGCTTCGCGGATATGCGCGACGAAATTGAGCAGTGACCAGACCGGCCCCTTGACCTGCAAGCGAAAAATACGCACATCATATTCATCGGCAGGTGCCGCCTGTGCCGCCTGCTGCGCCTGAAGGTTCGTGATTTCCACGCCGCTGTCAGCCGCATAGCCAAACAGCAAATTCAGCATCTGGTTGGCCTGTACATCCGTCAGGAAATTGATGGCCGCGTCATCCAGTTTGGCCGCCACGCTTTCGATCTGCTGCTGGAGAATTTCGATCATTTCGGCAGCATCCAGGCTGGCCTCGCGTTCGGCCAGGGCCGCTTTATTGGTATCAATCTGCATCGTCAGGCCTTCATACGCCTGCCAGCCCGGTACAATCGTGGTCAGCGCAAATGCGATATTCCCCACCACCACCAGCACAATGAGGATGACCGGCAGCATGGCCCGTATATTGAATTGCAGCATGTCCTGAAGATCGTCAAAAGCCATGTTCTTCTCCAGCCTTGTCAGCTATCCGCACAGTCCGGGTCCGCCAGCGGGCACATCCAGCGATCTTCCGAGTCGCCTTCGCCAGCCCAGCCTTGCACGCCGCCCTGCTCGACCAACCAGTACAGAATATTTTCTTCGCGCCATGTCCCGCACACCGGGCCTTCCAGCAGGTGCAGCACGGCCCCATCGTAAACCTGGGTCAGCGTGTCGAAGCCGGATGGTGCTTCCAGAATCCGCAGCGCACCGATGCCATTAAAATCAACGACGGCACGATCACCAGCCCGAAACAGCGTCGCGCGCGCGCCGGGGCACTTGATGGGCACCGGGGTAGCCTCTACCACCATCACCGGGTTCAGCGGCACCGGAACCACCGGGGCAGTCAGTGGCCGCTGCTGTTCGATGGCCGGAACAGGTGAATCCGGCAGCAGATCGAGCAGGTTGTTGGCGGTAAAGGGTGACGAATAAATCATCAGCGTCATCGTCAGCGACCCCTCTGGCACACCACTTTCGATCACGATCTCATCCAGCACGATACTTGGCAGCGCGATTTCCTGCATCGCCGCAATCGCTTTGACCAGTTCCCCCACGCGCCCAACGGCCTGCAACCGAAACACCCGCACTTCATAAATGCCATTTTCCACTGTCTGCGGCGTCTGCTGTGCTTGCAGGTTGACAATCTCGATCCCGCGAGACGCCGCGTAATGATACAGGCGCTCGACAAAACTATCCGCCTGGGCCGGTGTCAGCAGCATACGGGCAGCGTCGTCGCGCCGGACCTGCGCCGTATCGACCTGCGCTTGCAGCACGCTCACCATTTCTGCCGCATCGTGCTCTGCCGCCCGCGCCTCTAGCGCCGCTTCGTCCGCCGCGATGCGTACCGTCACTTGCTCATAGGCCTGCCAGCCCGGCAGAACCGATGTCACGACGAATAACACATTGCCTGCTACCACCAGCGCAATCAGTGCAAACAGCAGGAAGTTATCCGGCAGCGAGTCGCGCAGTTCACTCAGATTCAACATTGCTGCTCGTCCCGAGGGTCATCAGGATCGTAAACTCCACCTCACGTTCCAGCCCGGTGCTGTTCGTCTGCGCGGCGGTCGCGCCATCGCTGGCATTGCCCTTCGGCGGGGTAGCCGTCGGCAGAATACGCAGGTTCAGCGACTGCACTTTGACGCTATCGAAATAGGCCGAAGCCCGCAGATCATCGGCATAGGCCGTCACGACGCTTTCATTCTGGGCCGCGCCATTCAAGGTGACGTGAATATCCGTCTGCTTCAGCGCGGTCAGGCGCATGACATTCTGATCGTAACCGGCGATCACCGCCATGATGGCGGGCCAGTTGGTATGGTTGGTTTCCAGTTCGCCCTGCACCACCTCCAGCGCCCGCACCTGCTGGTTGAGGCTGAGCAGCTCGGCACGCAGGGCTTCCTCGGCGGGGTCGGGGGCCGGCGTGGCGGTCAGTTGAGCTTCCAGCGTCGCCAGTTCCGATTCCAGCGGGATGACCGATTCCTGAATGGTGGTGGAGATCAGGTAAAGGGGCAGAAACAAAATACCCAGACTGAACATCACCAGCCAGAGCACCAGCCGCGACGAACCGCCCGTGTTTTCTGGCTGTTCTTCGGTCCCGTCCGGTTGTGAATCAAAGTCGATTGCGTTCTGTGAGATCAAAACAGCACCCCGTTTCCTATCCAGATCGGATGCAGCAGCAGCGCGGCCAGTGCGCCAAAGCACAGGAACGGCGCGTAGGGTATCTGCGTTTGCAGGCTGCCCCGGCGTGTCACCAGTGCGGCCACAATAAAGACTGCCGTCGCCGCCGCACCCAGCAGCAGCGCAAAAAGAATGCCCGGAAACCCAAACAGAAACCCGATCAGCACGGCCAGCTTCACATCACCACCACCGAGTCCGTTGGGCCGGATACGGGCGGTGCCGTAGAAGATCAGAAAAGCAAATGCGCCGCCAAGCACAACAGTCAGCACCTGGTTCTGTTCGAACAGCACCCGCACCAGCAGCACCAGCAGCCCTGCCGGATAAACCAGCACATTCAGCACCAGCCGGTATTTGATGTCGATGACGGTGACCAGCGCGAAGAAAAGGTAAGCTATGGTATACGGCACCAGCAGCCAGGATGCGCCCAACCACAACCAGAGATAGACCATGAAGATCATGCTGGCGGCCTCGGTCGCGGCGTGCAGGCCTATCCATGGCTGATCGGTTTGTTGGCGGATAACCTGCCACAGTGCCGGGGGTGCCCAGGAGACAGCCTGCGGGAGCGCAGCCGGTTTATGGGTCGCAGCTCTAGGGAAATAATCGGACACCTGGTTCATCAGCCAGCCGATTGCCAGCCCAAACAACGCGAAGACCAGTATCATCAATCCATCCTCCGCCTAAACGACCCGCAGCGTGGCCGGTAATTTGACGACAAATTCGGCGCCGCCACCTTCAATATTGCGGGCAACCACGGTTCCCCGGTGTGCTTCGACCGCTGCGCGCACAATTTCCAGCCCGAAGCCGATCCCCATTTCGCCATCCGCCGATTGTTGGCTGCGGAAGTACCGGTCAAACAGGTAGGGCAAATCTTCATCGGGGATGCCAGGGCCGGCGTCGCGCACCCGAACAGCCAGTTCATTGTCCCAGAACAGCACATCAACCCCCACCTGCCCGCCTTCTGGCGAATACTTGATGGCATTGTCCAGCAGGTTGAGCGTGCTGCGATACAGGCGGGCATAGTCGCCCTGAATGACATACGGGTCGCCCATAACCTGAAGCGCCATCAGGACAGATTTTGTTTCAGCTTTATGCCGGGAGTCGTGAATAGCGCGTTTGACAGCATCCACCAGATCACAGGGTTTATGACGCGTTGATGAGTCATCCCCCAGCGCGGTGATCTCGATCAAGCGCTCGATCAGGCGAAACATCTTATCGCCTTCCATGGCCGCCTGCTGTGCCGTATCGCGAATGTCGACATCCAGTGACGGATCAGCCGCCAGCATGCCGGTGTACCCGACGATAGCATTGGCTTTATTTTTCATGTCATACGACAGCGCATAATTCAGCGCCGTCAACACCTTTGTACGATAGTTCATCCCGCTGTTGGCGGTCTGATACAAACGGGCGTTCTGGATCGCCACCGCGCTGAACTCGGCAATGGCGCTCATGAGCTTCTCTTCGCGCTGGGCGAACAACTTGCCCGGTTCATGGTGCACTGCCGAAAGCACGCCGAATGTGACACCACCGAGGGTCAGCGGCACATACACGACCGCCTCAACCAGATAGCCTGTTTTGACTTTCACGCGTTCGCCGTTACGTTCCCGGTTGGCGCGCAGCGGTTTGCCAGTCGCAATCACATGGCCGGGCAGGGTATCTGTCACGGGTAAACGTTTGACCTGCAAGTCGTCGGTGCCCATCCCCGCTTCCAGATACAGGTCGCCAGTCTGCTCATCGACCAGCCATATACTGGCTTCGCTGGCCTCGGTAAAATTCAGGATGCACTCCATAGCCTGTTTCATGATGTCATTGCGGCTCAGCTGCGAAATGATTCGGCAGGCCACCTCCGGCAATATGTCGATCAGATCATCGTCAGCCTTAAAGACTTTGCCGCTCACTTTGGGCCGTTCGACAATCTTGCAGATAACATCCAGCCGGCCCAGTGTCAGCAAGTCGCCATTTGAAATGCTATAGGGTGTGTTCACACCGATAGAATGCCCATTCAGCTTGGTGCCGTTGGTGCTGTTCAGGTCAACAATATAGAGTTTGTCCTTGGTCGGGCGCAGCGCGGCATGGCGACGCGACACCCCCAGATGATCGGCATCTTCAGCATCGAACAGCGGGACAATGTCTGGCCCGACTTCGCCCCGCCCCATGACAACCTCGCCATTCACATCCAGACCGATGCTCTGTGCGGTGTTAAAGGCGAGTTCCAGGCGGATGCGCCAGGTAGGACGCGAAGCCGAATCCGAATGCGGCATCGGCTGGTAAACGGTTTCGTCGTTGAGATGCAGCTGTTCACGCAGCAGTTCATCATTTAATTCACGGGTTACTTTTTTGATTTTTTCAGATGGTTGGGGGTTCATCTCTATGCTCCTCGCGCCTTACTGTTGGCGCGCAATTGACCAGCTACCGCGTGGCACAACTGCGCCAGTTCGCCGATTTCAATTGGCGTTGTACCTTCAAGCAACATTGCCCTACGTTCATCAGTTTCTTCATCGGCGAAAACAGAACTCAGCAGCGATTGGATTTCATCGGAAGACTGATTCTGATCGGATGTTTCGCTCTTAGCCGCCTCCGCCAACGCTTTGGCAGTCTCTTCAGCAGGTTTATCCGCTTCCTTTTGTGGAGCATTTTCCGCAGGCGCTGTAGGTTCGGGCTGCGACACAGCTGCTTCACTTCGGGTGGATTGCATGATCGCTTCAGCCGCCTGCCGGGCTTCGGCCTCTGCTTGTTGGGCTGCCCGTTTTTTCGCCCGCTGGCTGAGCATGTGCAGCACACGCTTCCGAACCATGAAGCCAGCCGCCAGCAGCAACGGAATCAACGCAGCGATGATGCTGATAACGATAATCTTCTGTTCGAGTAAAAGGTCCACTAACGACATGCTGCGTTCTCCGTTTGCTTCATTACACGCTTAACACGTTGGCAACAACCGGCGGCACCACTAACATGCTGACCCCGGAGATAAAAATAGTCAGCGACAGGTACATCGCCATTTTGAGCTTGTAGCCACCATCACCCATGATGATCGCCAGCGCGGTAACGATGGCCATCAGGATGATAGTTACCATCGTCAGGGTAGAAAGAAACTGCAATTCTTCCGGCGTAAAACTCGCCATACCCATGTTGATCGTCGTCTGCCCTTCAACAGCCGCTTCGTTGGACGGCATCAACTGAACCACCATTTCGGCAAAATTGAGCACGATGGACAAAACAAAGACCATCAACCCGGCGATCACCGCCTGCATCACCGTGACCAGCCCGGCGAACATGCCCGAAGCCAGCCGCCGTTTGGCGCGCAACCGCGATGTCTTGGACGTAAACAGCGAACACAAGTAGCCCACGCGTTCCGGGTCGCCGCCGATCTTGATGGCGCCATAAAAAATGCCGACTACTTCGCTGATCAGCTTGCTGCCGGTTTCCTTGCCAAACTGGTTCCAGCAGATTTCCGGCTCCACCAACGCTTGCAGCCGCGTGCTCAGCCGGTCAATGTCATCTTCCAGGGTAGGAAACGAACTCAGATCAATGCTCGTCAGCGCCTGTTTGAGTGTGGTCCCGCTGGAACTGGCTGTGCCACCCACCGAACGCATAAACGTGCTGAATTCCTCGTCCTTCTTGTTGGTTTTTTTGTCGCTCCGGCTGCTGATCAGACCAATGGGCAGCAGCAACGCCGCCAGAATGATGAGCACCAGCCCCAGCGGCACGCCGACCATCACCAGAACCATAGCCCCGGCCACCCCCAGCGGCACCAGCAGCTTGAACAAACGCATTGCCTGCCGCTGTTCCGCCGACCCTTCAGAAGCTTTGACCGTGATAATTTCACGCGGTGCCGATCGCTTGATAATCCACGCGCCAAAGCCGGTCAGCATCACGCCCGAACTCATCAGGCCCAGCATCATCGGCGCATTCAGCGACGAAATCATGGATGAAATCACCTGAATAATCACAATCAGCGCCACCGAAATGGTGATGGATGAGAACGCATTCGACCACTGCTTCAAGGCTTCAAGATTGCGCTCGTATTCATTGGTGTAGTCCTCGCCCTGCACCTCAGCTTCGCGGGCCAGAAAGTCCGCCAGCGGTTCGCCCGAACGCAGCGCGTCCGACATGCGCAGCAGAAAGCTTTTTATGTTGTCGGACTTCGCCTGCAAGCCAATATGACGGCATGCTTCCGGATAGTCATAGCGCATTTCTTCGACCAGCGTGTTGATCGCGACGAAATACTCGGCGGCGGTCGAGGAGGAATGGGCGGCGATTTCGAAAACCTTACCGCGCGCGATTCCTGATGACGCCATCGCCGACATGTAGGTCAGCTGGTAGAACAAATCGAACGGCGAAATGGCCTTAAAGGAGGTTTTGTTTTCGCGCTTCGGTGAGGATTTGGAAGAGTTCATGGTAATCCTTTACCCCTTTTTCCTTATGGAGTTTTTCAAGTATCGTCGCCCGACGCTTGACTTCGTCATAAACGGCTTTACGTTTGTGTGGCGGAATACCCCGCTTGACCGCAATAATCTGTTCGAGCAGATAACTGTTCATATAGCCCGGAAACTCGAACGTGTCGTTGGCGGCATTCCAGCGAAATGCCTCCAGAAACGAAAAACTTTCAGAAACAGGGTCATAACCAATAATTTCGTTAATGCTCATGACACGGCGAGCGCCCTTGCCGTTGGGCAGCCGGACAGCCTGCTGGATAAGCACCAGGTTGAGATTGTCGATATAAGTTTTCGGGATATTGATCGGGTCGCCGGTCAGACGCTGGATCAGTTTTTCGACCGTGGCCGCATGAAACGTAGACATCACACCATGACCCGTCTGCATGGCCTGAAAAGCAACCACCGCTTCCACACTACGGATTTCGCCGACGATGATCATTTCGGGGCGCTGACGCAGGGCTGCTTTCAAAAGCTCGAACATACCCACGTCGCTGCCCTTCTGGTCGCCGCCGCCATGCCGGGTCGATTCCTGCACCCAGTTTTTGTGCGGCACCTGAACTTCGGGCGTGTCCTCGATGGTCACGATCTTGGCTTCGGGGCGAATAAATGTCGTCACGGCGTTGAGCAGCGTGGTTTTGCCCGATGCCGTCGCACCAACCACAAAGGTGTTCAGGCCATTTTCCAGCATCAGCGACAGATATGCCGCCATCATATAGGTCAGGGTGCCAAACTCAATCAGCTCCAGAACGCTGAGCGGTGTGCCCGGTGCTTTACGGATAGTAAAGTTGCTGCCACGCTTGGAAATCTCGCGGCCATACACGATGTTGATACGCGAACCATCTGGCAGCACCGCATCCACCAGCGGGTTACGCACGGTGACCGGGTGCTTGATCCATTCCCCCAGCCAGACCGCAAACTGATCCACGTCGTCATGATCGACAAAGACAATGGACGACTGCACACTCTTAAAAATCTTGTGTTCAACAAAAATATGGCCGACCCCGCTGCAACTGATGTCCTCGATGTACGGGTCGAGCAGCAGCGGTTGCAGCACACCCAGCCCAATCTTGTCCCGAATCACGCGGTAACGAACGGCTTCGAGCTGCTGGTGCGTCACGAAGATTTTGTCCGGCTTGCGCTTACCATTGGGCACAAACCGTTCTGTCGTGCAGATATGATCCAGCAGCTTGAGCAGGAAGGCCCGCTTTTCTTCCTTATCCTCAATGCGCCCAATGTCTTCCGCCCACGCCACCAGCTTCTGGTCGATCTCCGGCATCAGAGAATCGATGTTGGTTACGCTTGTAGGCTCAATCGAGACATGATGATCACGCGTCCCCAGCACATCCGGGTAAATGTGGACATACAATCCCTCTTTGATCGCGTAGATTAAATTGCGATAGTCCAGACCACCCAGACTGCGGGGTGGCGAATCGTAATAATCCGGTACGCCGATTTCATCAATGGGGAGGGCTTTCAGATATTCCACCAGAAACACGGAACGGTCGCACGCCTGCTGCATCTCCGGGGACAAACGCGCCCGAAGCTGCTGCCATTCGTTTTCGGCAAGCGGCGCGCCAGGGACAAAGGGTAAAACTGATTGAGCCATCCGTCGCTAACCTCGTGCCTTGCTAATGGGGATGACGCGCATACCCCAACCGGGTTCAACCTCAAAACCCACAATCGCCCCGGTCACGCTGGCCGCCCCGCGAATCTTGGCGACCTGAAGGGTCTTGACCAACCGCTGGCCGTCTTGCTCCGTAAACAGCTTGAGATGTGCGTCGCACATGGACCGGATCGGGTTAATCAGATCGAGGTCCAGAGCATCGCTGTGAAGCGTGACGATAATGGATACGCCTTTACTGCAAATCCGCTTGCATTCCTCAAAAAACCCCAGGATCTGCGCATCAACTGCCCCCTGTGTGGTGGCCGCTGATGTCACCGAATCGATGATAATCACATCCTGTTCGCGTTCGTTTTTGACCGCTTTCATCAGCGCGGTTGGCGCCGTTTCGCCTAACTGGCTCAGCTCGATGGGATACACCCGCAGCCGGCGCAGCAGGACGAAATCAAGCACCGCCAGATCAATGCTGTCCATCTGGGAAACCAGGCTTTTGACGGTGTTTTCAGTCGTGAACAGGGTGGCCCGAAAACCATCCTGCAACGCACCCCACACGATCTGCTGCGACAGCACCGATTTCCCCGCCCCGGATGCCCCTTCGATGAGGATCAGCGATCCGATAGGCAGCCCGCCACCCATGCGGCTGTCAAGTTCGGGATTACCTGATGAAACAACGGTGCGCTGCGTTTCCTTGCTGGTCGTTTCCTGCATGACAATCTTCTCGCTACGATACGCTGAGTTGGAAGGTGAACGGACCAATCGTGTTTTCGCCGTCCGAGATGGTGAACTCGAAGCTGTCGCTGCCGCTGCCAGTGTGGCTGTAGCTCAGCAGCCCGGCGTCGATATGCTCCTGCGAGAACACAGGCCCCGGGTTAAGCGTGCCCTGCGCTGGCAATGTGATCACGCTGTATGTCAGATCCGCCGGCACGTCGTCCGCATCGGTCGCATTCAGCATGGCACTGGTGATAACCTCAGTAGCGCCGGTGCTCAGTGTCAGGCCGGTGTTGGCAGCCAGCACCACCTCGGCATTGGTTACGGTAATCGGGAAGACAAACGGGCCAATCGTGTCCTTGCCATCGGATACGGTGAACTGAAAGCTGTAATCGCCGCTGACGTCATGGGTGAAGCTGAGCAAACCTTCGTTGATGTCGACCTGGGTAAAGGTGCTGGCGGGGGTAAGTGTGCCGGCTGCCGGGGCGACCATCACGGTATAAACCAGGTCCGCCTCTTCATTGTCCGCATCGGTGGACAGCAGCAGCGTATTGTCGATCATCCCGGTTTCGCCGTGCGCAATCGTCAGGCCCAGGTTGTTCACCAGTTCCGGCGGAATGTTGCGGACATAGGCCGTCGAGACATGAATGCCGTTGGGCGTGCTCACCAGAATGCGTATCGGCTGGCCCGGGCCAACGGGCGGCGATACGTTTAGTTCCAGAGCGATTTCTTCATCGGTGTTCAGGATGTCCGGCTCGAAGATCTCCTCAACGGCTTCGTCCGCATCCATATAAATGCCGTCAACCGTCCACTCATTGCCAAAGGGCACATTCGATGTGTGGCTCAGCCAGTCGATGTGGTAATTGGCAGGGTCGGAGGCATCAAAATACTGGACAATCACATCCCACTGATCAAAGTCGATCAGGCGCATGGAGCCGGTATTGCGAAAGGTGACCATCACGCTGTTGGTGGGGCTGAAGACCGGTTCATCAACAGGTGCCAAGTTGGTTCGGGCCTGCTCTTCGAGACGCGCTTCCATTTCCTGAAAGCTGACCTGAAGCATATCCTGGCTGGTGAACATGGCTTCGCTCAGGGTCATCGTGCCAAAGATCATTATGAAGATGATGACGAAGGCAACCAGCACATTTTCCATGGCTTACATACTCAGGAAGTAAGAATCGGATATACCGGACGGTGTTGTGATCTTGATGTAGTAACGCCCATCGGAAAGCGCCAGTCCGTAGTGGAGGGTAATTTTCAGCGTCGCCGTTGGGTCCCACTCCGACGCATTTTCCACGTGCCACGACCAGTTCGGCTGGCTGCTGGTAATGCTTTCATGCGGGATACGGGAGAAGTTGCCTTCCGGGCCAAAAAACACATCGAGCTGGTCCAGCGCGGTAATGCGCCCCAGCCCCGTGTTCTTCACCCAGATGAACACATCAAAATCACCATTGCCGTTGGTGTCCTGCCACCAGCCATTGCTGTCCAGTTCCCCGGTCGCATGAATAATGGTGATCTGGCTGCGCATACGTTCTTCAGAGCGATAGGCCATGCTGGCAATCGCATCGCCACCCTGCACAATGGCCGGAAATGCGGCGTTGAATAACGTCATCGCCATAATGACGCCGACGACGATAAAAATAGCGGTGATAACAGCTTTATCCATCCTTCTTGCCCCATTTCACGCCCGCGCCTGCGTTATAGACTCCTGCGATCAGTCGCAGAATGGTGGCGCGCTCTTCCGGTTCGGATTCATCAATATTCGCAAGTTCAACTGGCGGACGGCCCACCTTGACCGGATTGTCCTCCGGTTTACGGGCCGGCGCTTTTGGGGCCGTTGTTTTCCGTGATCGAGCATTGGCGGGCTGCACAGCCGCACCCGGCTGACGAGCAGGTGTCTTATCCGGCGCCGGGCGAACTGGCGGGGCGACCGGCATCGACCGGCCTACCGGTGCAGCCGCCTGTGTGATGTCGTCGTCGCGATCAAAAGGGCGGCGCTGTTCCTCGTCGTACAGGTCGACCAGTTGCAGCAGCGTGCCCATCACGGCGTCGTCAATGCGGCCTGTCTCATGGTGCATGTAAATCAACTGGCGCGTGCGGTCCGCACCCATCTTGCTCACCTTCTGGCTGACCCAGTCTTCCATTTCGTCCAGCGTCGCCCAGTTGACTGCCTGCGGGGCAGGCTCGGCATGTGTCGGAGCAGGTTCGAAGGCATCCAGCGAGACCTTGCGCACGTTGACCGGGCTATCGCCGGCACCGAGCTTCCAGTCGTTTTCGCCTTCTTCTACGGGCTTGAATGTCTTGATCGGCGGGGTGGCGCTGGCTTCCTGGGTGCCGCGTGACGTATCCGGCGCTGTTGTATTACCAGATCGCAGTGACGGGTACGTGTTGGTCAGTAGTTGTTCCTGAATCTCCAGCAGTGTCACCTGAATCTGATTTTTGAGAATTTCAACTTCTTGTTCAAGCGCCTGTACGCGTTTTTCCAGGTCCATTGACCCTGCCTCCTCGGCTCCAAACTGTTTAAAAAAATCGCCTCACCGGCACGGCCAAGTGTGGTGAGGCGATTGTCTTTGCTCATAATCGAGCGATAAGACCGGATGATTTCGCTGTAAGTCGTGGCTTGGCCGTGCCTGAATTATGACGATGGCGTTTTCTCAAAAACGGTTCAGAAGAAGTTCAGATATTTTCGTTCGAATGGTCGTTGAGAGTTGGGTACTGCTGCCATCGGGTGCTGCAAAAGCAAGGGAACGGTTCGCCGGAGCTTTCAGTAACGAACCGTCCCCATCTTTATTGATTGAATTACCGCAGTTCCATCACGGTTTCGATTGCGGCAGGCGTGGTGCGGCTCACGTTCAGCACGGCACCCGTCGGCGGTTTGATTTCCAGGGTGAAGGGTGTGTTGCGATCCAGCGCCGTGGTCAGGGCGGACAGGGTAACGGTGACTTCGGCCAGTTCGCCGGCTTCCAGCATGGAGTCACCATCATTCGTGCCAACCCAGTCCAGCGCCCAGGGGACTTCATTCACGAACTGCGCAGCATCACGGTAGCCGATCACGACCACATTGTCACCGGTCGAGTCGGTCAGGTCAATCGGGTCGCCGCCGGAAACCAGGGCCAGGGTAAAGGTGACCGTGTCAACGGTGGTGCTGGCAGCTTCGGCAATAACGGCACCCTTGATGCTCATGGAGGACTGGACACCTTCCAGACCGGAGTAGATGGCTTCTTCGCCGCGCTCGGTGGAGGATGAACCAGCAGACAAAATGGTGAAGGCGAAAACTGAAGCAACGACGATAAAGGCGATCAGGATGATAGCGTTTTCCAGAGCTGCCTGACCACTTTCATTCCGGTGAAGCTGATTAATATTGCGCATTGCTTATGCCCACTTTCCTTGATGAATTGTTTACGTTCGATGATTTCAATTTATCACAACAATTTCGCACAAAAATAAACCTGTATAAAGAATTTATGAATTTGTTTATTGGCACTGAAATCTGTATGAATAGCAAATACTTTCAAGTGACATCTGTCACTTTTTGGGGTGATTTCAGGCTAAAAAGCGCCAAATATGCTATGAAATAATAATGTTTACGGCATAAACTTCGTAAAAAAATTAAGAAAATGGAGTCGCTAAATTCGACAAAAAATAGCATTAAGGCGGCGAAACATTAAGTAATATACAGAAGTAATTCATAATGAAATAAAATAGAACTGCGGAATGGATGGTGGAGATGTACAACAAAAAACAGCCAACCCGGTCGAGCTGACTGTTTGCAAAAGCGGTAATGAATGACGGCTGGGCTAGATGGTTAACATTTCCACCGGACGAACCGCGAGGTCAAACGTGTCGGCGACGGCATCATAAGTCACGTAACCCTGATAGACATTCAGCCCTTTTGCCAAGCCAATATCGCTGCGCATGGCATCTTGCAGGCCCATGTTGGCAACTTTGAGGATATAGGGCAGCGTTGCGTTCGCCAGGCCAAAGCTGCTGGTTCGCGGTACCGCACCGGGCATATTTGCCACGCCGTAATGCACCACACCGTCAATCACATAAGTTGGGTCGCTGTGGGTAGTGGGCCGGGTGGTTTCCACACAGCCGCCCTGGTCGACTGCCACATCCACAATGACACTGCCATCCAGCATATCGGGCAGCATCGCGCGTGTGACCAGATGCGGCGCCCGTGCACCGGGGATCAGCACCGCACCGATGACCGCATCAGCCGTCGCAATCGCTTCGTGAATGTTGGTCAGGTTGGAACTGAGCGTCGTCAGCCGCCCGGAAAGCACTTCGCTGAGGTAACGCAGCCGGTCCAGGTTAATATCCATCAGCGTGACGCGCGCGCCCATACCGAGCGCCACCTGCGCCGCGTGGGTACCGACGGTGCCCGCGCCCAAAATAACCACATGCGCCGGACGCACACCGGGAACACCGCCCATCAGGATGCCGCGACCACCATTGGGTTTTTCCAGATAGTGCGCGACGATCTGGGTGGCCATGCGCCCCGCCACTTCGCTCATGGGTTGCAGCAGCGGCAGCCGCCCCTGTCGATCCTCCACTGTTTCATAAGCCAGCCCGACCACGCCGCTGTCGAGCAGGGCATGAGTCAGGTCTTCGGAGGCAGCCAGATGCAGGTAAGTGAACAGGATCAGGTCTTCGCGCAGATAGCCATATTCGCTGGGCTGCGGTTCCTTTACCTTGATGACCATCTGTGCCCGCCGCCAGACCTCGCCCGCTTCGTCCAGCAGCGCAGCCCCGGCGTTGGCATATTCGTCATCACTGAACGCACTGCCCATCCCGGCGCCGCGTTCAACCAGCACTTCATGACCATTGCGGATCAGTTCGCGGACCGCGTGAGGCGGCAGCGCGACGCGATACTCATTGTCTTTGATTTCTTTGGGAATACCGATAATCATACAAGCCTCGATTCACACATTTATTTTTCATTGTACATATTGCCGCAAAAATGTACAGTTAAGTCATACAATGTGTCCAATATCAGCCGCAGATTATCGGGTAACAGGCCCAAACCGGGTTATCAGCCTGCTTTCGTCCCCGCGATAATCAGATGATGATTGACGAACGAAGCATCCGGCGTGCCGAGATTTTCCGTTTCCAGCCAGGCCGCCGCTGCCGGGGGCGCGTCGCGCAGCAGACTCTCAAGCTGGGCGATCAGTTCCGGCGAATTGCCCTGCCGTTTGGCCCAGTCGATAAAGTTGTGCCGCTTGGTAATCTGCTCCGTATGGGTGACGGTCAGCCCCGCCTGCGCGAACATGGCCCGCCATTCGGCCTCGGTAAAGGCTCGATGATGGCTGGGGTCGCGCTGGCGCTCGAAGTTTTCGACATACTGCGCGGCGTCGGCATCATCCGGGATGACGTGATCCTGCACCAGCAGCAGGCCGCCGGGCTTTAGCACACGGGCCGCTTCTGCCACAAAACGATGCGCTTCAGGGAAATGGTGCGGCGCGATGCGGCACGTCACCAGATCAAACGCGGCGTTCTCGAATGGCAGATTTTCGGCATCGGCGAGTTTGAATTCCGCATTGGTGATGCCCTGCCCCGTAATGAACGCTGCCGCCTGTTCCAGCATTTCCGGCGTGAGATCGGAGGCGACCACGTGGGCGACATGCGGCGCGAACTTCAGCGCGGTGTGACCGCCCCCGGTTGCCACATCGAGCACGGACCAACCCGCCTGTGGCCCGGCGAGTTCCAGCAGCCGGTCGAGGTCATAGCCTTTGGCGTGCCCCTGGCTGGTGACGTATCCGGCGGCGAACTGGCTGTACCGCTGGCGTGAAAGTGCCTTTGAGTCGTTTGAGTCGGTCATGCTGCTCCCCTTTGCGTGGTCTGTCTGCTGAATAAACCTGTATCCTGTAGGGACGCAGCGCGCTGCGTCCGGGCGTAGCGTGTAACGATGCGTCCTTACAATTGTTGATAAATCAATACTAAGCTATTCCAGCGGGACAAGGTAGCGTCGGCAGTTTAGGGGTGCGATTAACGTTTTTTATCGGTTGGGCGAGATTTGTGATCCTGACGCGAAATCGCATCACAGCAGTACAGGTTTTTACAGTTGTATAGCAAAAAGCTGGGCATTAATCAGGTCACGGACGAGAAGAATACTATCAGTCCCATTAATCTGAACCAAAAACAAAGGGGATACCTTTTCATATTCTGCTGGCGCATCCGTTTGCCGGGTAATGGCAATCGCACTATCTAAAGTGCCGTCAAATAGGTTGTAGAGTTCGATGCTATTCTCAGGAGTAAATATCGCAAGTGAGTCCGCCACTATAGTCGGAACAGTGTAAATAGGTTTTTCTATTTCCCACAAGAATTTACCAGTCCGATAATCGTAAGCCTCAACTGCTTGTGTCTCATAATAAAGCAGCAATACATGATCGAAACGTGCTACCCTTGGAAAAAGTTCATTAATTCGAACCCGATGAAAATGCGATGCTTTGAGATCCAATGAATAGATGACTTCGCTGTCACTGATATCCACAAGTTGCAGTTGGTGCTCCCCACTGATTACTAACGCCTGATTGTTTTCGACATGCACCGCGTTTTCTAAATTCTGCTTCTTGATAACCGTTCCATCGTCTTTGTGTACATAAAAAATGCTCTGTTCAGTAGCAATAATCAGCGTGCCGTTACGCTCACTTACTGTGCTGATTGAACGTAAATCCAATTCTGTATTGTGTACTGTTTTTTCCCATATCTTTTCGCCATCGACATTCATCAGCATGATACGCACGGGATTAACGATCAAAAAACCACCCTCAACAGCAAACAACTGTGAAACAAAATTATCAGTTTCATGCCGCCAGCGTTCCGTGCCATTTTCTACATCTAATGCAATCATCAAAGGTTGGAACAGACAATTAGCTGTATCGATGGGTTGCCAATAAAGCAACACATTATCAGAAACAATCAGGTTTGTATTTGATACCCCAAGATCATGAAATGGTACGGATATTGTTGTTCGATATTGCCACAGCACATTAATGCCAATTTCATTGGGTTGAAGCGGGGTGTTGTCGTCGCGGGTCAGTATTTTCGAATCAGATTGACAAAATATAGGTAAAGCTTGTATCCATAACAAAAGGATTATCATTGTTGCCGTGCAGATTGTCAGAATTGCAATAATTTTTGGCAATCTGGATAAGGGCTTGCACATAAGCCAATACTATCCCGATCTATGGACACAGCTTACGCAGGATGTTAACTATAACGCTGATGCCAAAGTAAGGGCGACGCATGCATCGCCTCTACAGTTTCGGATTTATGAAGTATTCCAGCGGGATGGGAAAGCGGCTTTGGTTCGTGAAAGGATGAAGTTCACTTATACTCTGCGTTCTTGAAGGTGCGGGGGCCGGTCTGCACCACGCCGATCTGCGGGCACAACTCACGCAGAAAACAGGTGGCACACTGCGGATAAGTCGGCTTGCACACCTCACGTCCGAACTGCACCATCATTGAGTTCCAGCGCGCCCAGAATTCACGCGGCATCACCTGCTTCAGCGCCTCGTTGATCTTCTCCGGCTGCTTGATGGACGGATCGACCAGCCCCAGCCGCTTGCTGATGCGGTTGACATGCACATCGACGGTGATGTCGTCGTGGATGTCAAAGGCGACCTGCCGCGTCAGCACCGCCACCTTCCAGCCCACCCCACGATACTGCACCAGCTTGTCCAGTTCGCTTGGCACCACGCCACCGTCAATCTCGACCAGCCGCTGGCAGATTTCGCGCACGTATTTCGCCTTGCTTTCGTAATACGTCGCAGGCCGCACCGCTTCCAGAATCTGGCGGTCGGTCAGCTTGAGGATGTCTTCGGGGTTATCCGCCAGGGCGAACAGTGTCTCCGCCGCTTTCAGCGTCTGCTCCTCGCGCGACTGGGCACTGAGCATCCCGGCGATCAGCGCCTTGAAGGGTTGGCCGTGATAATAATCGAGCGTGGTTGTTGGCCAGTGTTCCGCCGCCTCGCTCACCCGGTGGTAGATTTCGCGGATACGATCTTCTTCAGTCATGGCTCAGCAGTTCGATAATGGCCGCACAGGTTTGTTCCGGCGTTTGATTGGCGTTGTAAACCGTCGCTGTCGCCAGATACGCATTCGATGGGTCGAGCAAAAACTGCCGGTTGATGTTCGGGATAGTGTCGCCGGTCAGTTCCGGCTCATCATGCACCAGCCGTTCCCGCAGCACGCGGTTGGCTTCATCAATATCGGCGGTGGGCAGCAGCAGAATGACATCATGCCCGGCTAAGGCTCGTTTGGCCCGCGCCAGATCATCCGGGTTGGTGTAAACCGAGTGTCCCGCACCGAAAGCGATCACGTGCCCATGCGGATAATCAGCCAGCACCCGCTCAACCGCATGAATATCATACGGTTTCCAGTGCTCAACCAGTGCCGGAAAACCCTGCTCCCGGCGTAACTGCTGCGCCTTGTCCGCATCATAACCGATCTCGGCGTAATAGGCCCAGCGCAGGTCATCCAGTTGCAGCACGGGCCAGTGTAAATGTGCGCCCAGCAGCGTCGACACGGTCGTCTTTCCGGCTTTGCTGGGGCCGATCAGGATTACACTGCGCGTCACCATCCGGTTCATGCCTCATTATTCAATGTAGCCCAAGGCCCGCAGGTTGTCCTCAACCGACTGATCCATTTCGCCAAAGCCATTATTCCCCCCATTCTGCGCCGCGCTGGTCTGCACAAACTGCGCCAGCCGGCTCTGCAACTGCTGTGTCAGGTCCGGTTGGGCGGCGGCGATGTCGCGGATTTCGGTGGGGTCCTTCTGCGTGTCGAACAGGCCTTCGACCTGATCATGCACCATCGCCAGCTTATGCACGCCCTCATAAACACCGCGTCGCACCATGCGCAGCTTCATCTGCTCGATAACGGGCGGGTTGCGATGTTCCAGCACGCTCAGAAACGTCGATGGCGGGAAAGCTTCGGAGAAGGCGATACCGGCTTCGGGGTCGGGGCGGCCATTGGTGGCGCGCACCAGCGACAGATTTTTCACGTCGGCATTGGGGTCGGCTTCGTCCAGCGGCGGCTGAATGTCGGCCATGTCCAGCGCGGTGTGGAAGATACGCCGGGTCGAGACATTGGTCTGCACGCGCTTGCCCGCCGGGAAACGGCCATCCGGGTCGCGGATAATCAGCGGCACGTGGACCAGTTCCTGATACACGACGAAGCTGTGACCGACGTAGTTGTGGTCGCCGTGCGCCTCGCCATGATCGGCGGTGATGATGACAATCGTATCATCCAGTACACCCGCCGTTTTCAGATAGTGGAACAGACGGGCAAGCTGTTCATCCTGATGCAAAATTTCGGCGTCGTAGAAATCATTCAGCGCCTGCCGTTCCCAGTCGGCCAGCGGCGGGTCAGTCGGGCTGGCCCAGCGCGATGCCTCGGCATTAAAGCGGCGCATGAACTGGTAAACATGCCGGTTGTGACGCAGATCAGGCGATACCCGATCCAGATAATCCTGCGGCGGGCGATAGGGCAGATGCGTGCCCATCAGGTTGAGAAAGGTGAACAACGGCGCGTCGGCGCCCCCAGCGCGGTGATGCTTCATATAGGCGATGACGTCATCAATGGAACGCGGCGTTTGGCCCTTATAGTTGATGAAGCGCGTCCACAGCGGCACCAGCAGCGGGTTCATCGAAGCACGGAACAGCCAGTCCGAATGGGCAAAGCGGTTCTGCACCGGGCGGGCAAAATTGCGCCAATATTTGCGCCATGTGCGCCGCAGCAAACCGCCGGACTGGTTGAATGGCCGTGTCACGGTGGCCCCGGCATAGTTGTAAAATTGATCGAAACCGCGCTGAAGCCCGTTGTTCAGCACACCCACCAGCGGGTTATTGCAGAAGCCCACCGTATGATAGCCTGCGCCCTGCAAAATTTCGGGCAGTGTGGGGTGCATCCCGGAAATCTGGCTATAGCCCTGTGTCACCTGATGCGTGCCGGGGTACAGACCGGTAAACATCGAGGCGTGGGAGGGAATCGTCCACTGGGCTGGCGCGATCGCCCGTTCGAATAAGGTCGCGTCCTGTGCAAACTGGTCGATGGCGGGGGATGTCTCGCGGTGATGGCCATAAATCGACAGCCGGTCACGGCGCTGGGTATCAAGCACGATGAAGAGGATGTTTGGATAGTTGGGCATACGACCTGACACGCTTTCTTAACTGAACGGCATTATTATACCAGCCCGAAACCGTTTGCCCGGCCTTTCTTCGCAAATCATTATCTGTAGAATGGAGCCTAATCATTGTGGTTTACAGACAAAATCTTAACCGAACGTCAACATTTTCGCCCGGCAATTCCCGTATTTCAGCCTATACTGGAGTCAGCAAGCAAGAAATTGCCTGGGGGAATCGTTATGTTTAACCCGCTTTTTCATACGGGAGATGATTATTACGACATCGAAGTCGCCATTCGTAACGGTCATGCTGCCTACGCCCGCGAACGCCTGCGTGAATTGATTGCTGACACAACCGATGCCGAAGTGTGGTATCTGGCGGCGCTGGTCGCCCTGAACCCACAGGAACACATTCACCTGCTGGAAAAGGCACTCGCCCTGAACCCCAATCATGACCGGGCCTTGCGTGCGCTGGAACTGGCGGAGCAAAACAACGCCACGGTTTCCTTTTCCGATGCCTCGCTGCTCGCCCGACTGCGCCACCTCTTTCAGCGCGACATGGTCTGAAATTGACATTTGAGTACAATAGAATAAGTTGATCATCCAGGCACAAAGGGGTACACAATGGCTTTTGCCATCATTGCCGGGCTCGATTACGATTCACCGGTCAGGGAGTTTAACGTCCGGCCAGAACCCGGCACCTCGCCCAGCGTGGTCTTGTTCAAAGCATCCCTCAGCGATGTTCGCTGCGAAATTCTCGATGTACAGCCCGATAATCAGGGCATGAAGCAGCCCAATGGCGAGGTTTACCAGTGGTTCCGGCTTCGCTTCGAGGATGGGCGCGAGGGCTGGCTGCGCAGCCATGTGCTGAAGATCGAAGGCGACCTGACCCGCTTTGGTTATGGCACCGTTGCAGCCGCAACCTATGCTTACCGGCTGATCCGGGTGATTGCCGAGGTAGCACCGGCACCGCCAGAGATTCCGTCCCCGACACAACCCGTCGAACCGCCAGAAGCCACCGTGCCCGAAACCCCTGCGTCACCGGCACCAACACCCGCACCTGTTCCGGCCCCGACGCCGGATATCCCGGCACCGCCTGCGCCCGAACCCACCACTGACCTGTGTGCCGGAACCGTTACGGCTGCACGCGGCGCCAACCTGCGCGAATCCCCGGTCAATGGTGACTCGCTGGCGATTATTCCGTTCGAGGCGGTCGTCACCGTGCAGGAAATCCGTTCAGTCGCGGGCGAGCAGCACCGCTGGGTACAGGTTGATTATGATGGGACAGAAGGCTGGACGCGCGAGGATTTACTCAGCTACAGCGGCAGCTGCGCCCGTTTCAACCTGCGCGTCACCTCGACCACCCCGGCGCAGCCCATTACCTATACCGAATACACAGCCACAGCGCTCTACCCGGTGCCGATGGCACGCTATCGTTTTATACGCGGCTTCACCGGCCACCAGCCCAATCACCCCGGCGTCGATTATGGCGGGGACGATGGCGAACCCATTCTGACCGGGCCGGTCGGCGGGCTGGTCGTCGCGTCGAAAGAGTGTATCCGCTGCAATATCCCCGGCAAGCCGAGCACCTTATTGCAGGGGTTGGGGCTGGGCGATGAACGCGTTTTCAGCGACGAAAACTGGAACTTCGGTTTCGGTCATTACATGATCGTTCGTTACCTGCACAAGCAGCTGCCACCATCCACCCGGCGGGCGCTGGAAAATGCGAACCTGCCCGGCGCCCATGTTTACGCCATGTACGCGCATCTCAGCCGCCGCAATGCCGATGTCGGCGCGGTACTGGCCCCCAATCAGGTGTTCGCCTTCTGTGGCAATACCGGCAATTCCAGCGGCCCACACCTGCATCTGGAACTGCGAGTTTCGTCCAGCCCACAGTTTAGCAGCTGGGCGGCGCTGGCTGGCGGTCTGATCGACCCGCTGGTCATGTTCGAACGCTAGGCGGCGAAGAACGATGGAAACAACCGGGCTGGATCATATCGTGCTGACGGTATCGAACATGGAGCGTTCCCGGCAATTTTACGGGGATGTGCTCGGCTTTGATGTCCAACAAATCCCGGCGGATTTCCCGGACCCGACCTACGCCGGCAGCTGCTATTTTTACGCCGGGCCGGTCGAAATTTTCCTGGTAAAGCACGCGCACACCGCTACTGGGGATCGCTTCAGCGAGTTTCGCGTCGGCCTCGATCATCTCTCCTTCAAAGCACCATCCGAAGCCGCGCTCCATGCCTTTGCCGACAAACTGATGGCGGCAGGCGTCGACACGCAGGGTGTTCAGGTATTTGCCGGGCGGGTGCAGTATGTCTCCTTCCGTGACCCGGACAACATCCAACTGGAATATTGGCTGCCGGCTTCGTAAAACACCTCTTGAAAAGTGCGCTAAACCCGCTTATACTTGTTTCTACCTCACGGGCAATTAGCTCAACTGGCAGAGCGTTCCTTTGACGTGGGAGAGGTTAGAGGTTCGAGTCCTCTATTGCCCATCAACACTATACCAACTGAGCATCCGGCGACCCTGCCGGATGTTTGATTCTCGGCAGATGGTCATCCGCACCAGTTCTTTCGCTCTCCATGTAGGCTGTGGTTTCATGGGCAGCATGTTCATTGTCGAAAATTACGACCATCGAGACGCTGATCCGATTGTCGAGATGATGAAGGCCGGGCTTATTGTTGGTGTCTATGCCGTGAGCAGTGGTTGGATGCTGGCGCGCAGTCTTAAAAACAAATCTGCAAGTGCCCAGCAGATCATGATATAGACGCCGATATGCTCCAAATACAACAGTCCCCTTAGCTACGGAGGCTGCCAATCAAGATTTGAGGATACGAGCAGCGGCCAGCAAGAACAGGTTGATCTCAGGTTGAAGCACGTTGGAGGAACGCCAGCGTTCGATCCCAGGCCAGGCGGGCAGCATCCGCGTTATAAGCATCAGTGCGGTCCGGCTCGAAGAACCAGTGCCCCGTATCCGGATACGTGTAAAAAGTCACCGGACGACCAGCCGCCTTCAGCATTTCCTCCAGGTCCTTGACACCTGCCAGCGTCTCGTAGGGGTCGTTCTCGGCAAAGTGACCGAGATAAGCCGCTTGCGCACGGTTAAAATCCGCGGGGCCTGTGCCGTAAAAAATCACCACCGAACGGATGACTTCGGGCATAGCCGCCGATAAATCCAGCGCATAAAACGCTCCCAGCGAGAAACCTATCACCGCAATGCCAGCATCAGTGGTCCCGGTACGTTCCTGAAGAAAGGACGTAGCGGCAGCAATTTCAGCCCTGGCCTGCTCAAATTTTTCATCCAGCGCCGCACCCAGTTTTTCCGCTTCGGCAATCTGGTCGGTCACCTTGCCATGATACAGGTCCGGGGCGAAGGCGACCAAACCTGCTTCCGCCAGTCGGTCACAAACACCTTTGATCGTCGTGTTCAGCCCCCACCACGCATGCAGCACGAGTACAGCCGGGCCTTCGCCGGTTGAAGGCATTGCCAGATACCCATCGGGTTGAGTCGGTGACATGAGCGTTTCCTCATAACGAGCATTTGCAATACGCCAATTATAGAACATGCGTTCATTATTATCAAAGCGACCAGAAATAAAAGCGGATCTGCTGCCAAAATGACGATTTTCAGCCGCTACGCAAGGCTAACGAGAGGTTTGATGAACATAATGATTAATATTGTAAAGATATAACACCTCGAAATTTAAAATCTAACATGCTTGCATAGCATGCGATTACATTTGTGTTTGAAGTTTGTGGGGGACAAGTCATGGCAGCCGCGAGAAGAAAGATCATCTTACTGACGATCCTTGTATTTGTAGTGGCATTGATCCCCAGAGTGCTGCCGCGCAATATTCTGACCGTTGACGAAACCTTCCATTGGGTCGGGCGGTCAGAGCGTTTTTTTGCAGCCGTAGAAGCGGGTGACTGGCGCAACACGGCCCAGGCCTTTCATCCGGGGGTCGCCACCACTTGGCTGGGAGCCGCGGGTATCCTGCTCAGCCGAATACTGCATGGTGCGGATGCAGTTCAACTGGATTATTTTTCTTACATCAACATCGTCCGTATTCCCATCGCAGTCGTCAACGCGCTCAGTATTGTCATCGCTTATTTGCTGCTGCGGGTGCTGCTCAGGCCGCGCATTGCGATTGTGGCGGCGCTCATATGGGCAACCGAACCCTTTATTGTCGCCCACAGTGCCATTCTGCATGTGGACGCGCTGTCCATGTCGTTCATGACGCTGTCCTTGTTATCCGGCTGGTACGCGCTCCGGTTTGAAAAGAAGGATTATGATCCGGAGAATGCGGTTCGCTGGCGTTTTCTGGTTTTTTCGGCGGTTGTCGGCGGGCTGGCGGTGCTAACCAAGTTCACGACCTTGTTTGTTTTTCCCATGATTGCCATGTACTCGCATTTCTGGTACTGGCGCGACCTTCGCCAACGTCCCCCGAGACCCGTGTTAGCGATGGCGATATGGCTCCTCATTGCGGGGGTGGTGTGGTTTGCGCTGTACCCCGCAACCTGGAGCAACATGGACTATGTCATTTCGTGGCTGCGGCATGGTGCCAACCTGGCGCTCGCCCCGCATGATCGTGGCAACTTCTTTATGGGGCAACCGGTCGAAGACCCCGGCATTCTCCTCTATCCGGTTGCGGTTGTATTGCGTTTAACCCCCTGGGCCGTGATCGGCGTCGGGCTGGCGGTAGTCGCCGTGTTCAGACGCGAATTTCGCCCCTACCGCAAGGCCATTCTGGCGCTGCTGTTTGTCGTGGTTATGTATATCGCAGTGATGGCGCTCCAACCGAAGAAGTTCGACCGGTACATTATCCAGACATTCCCCCTGCTCGCTATTCTGGCCGGGTGCGGGCTGACATGGGCAATCGATTTTATCACCACCAAGCTGAACGTCAGCAGGCTTGAGAATCGGCGCGCCATCCGCCTGGCTGCGGGTGGGATCGCTGTGCTGGTGGTGACATTCAATCTCGCCTGGTATCACCCCTACTATCTGTCCTATTTTAACCCGCTGCTGGGGGGCAGCAGCACCGCTGTGCAGACGCTGCTGGTGGGATGGGGCGAAGGGCTGGAGCAGGTGGCGGCCTATGTGAGAGCGCACGGCGGCGCGTGTCATGAGGAAGTGCTGGGCGAATTACCGAAGATGCGGGTACTGGACCGTTTTAACCCCTGTATGATCGCCGCCGGTTTTGAACCGGAAATGCTGGAAGCAGAGGGCTATGTGATCGTCTATATCAGCATGGCCCAGCGTCAGCAATTTGGCGGCTACCGAGACGCCATCAGCCAGGTGGAACCCGTCTACGAGGTCAATGTTCACGGAATTGAATATGCCCGTGTGTATGATCTGGCGACACTGACGCAGGTCAGTGCCAGTCGGGACGCGTCGTCCTAAAGTGCATGGATGCACATCGGTGTCGTAAGCGGGCGGCCTACGACACCATCGTACCGTTATTTCACACAAGCTGATTGATGTGTTGGACTGCGGCAGCAGCGCCGTCGTACTGGCTGGCAGCCGCCTTGAGGCGCCGCGCGGCTTCGGTGTATGTCGGGTCCGCTATAATGGTCGAAACAGCCTGATACAAGTCATCGGGTTGCAGGGTGCTGGTTGGATGAATGCCCATCGTAAACTGACCATAGGGCCACCCGCGCGGGACAAGCTGCATGGTCGACGGATCACTGGAAGGCGAAAGAACCCGCGCCGCCGATTGTTGTTCCAGCCGCCGCCCATTTGATTCCTGCTCGGTATGGAACGGCAGCACCACGCTGGGGACACCATGCTGCACGACTTCCATCGTCGTGCCATAGCCACCATGAAACACCACAACCGCGCTGCGCTGGATCACCTGCGGCCCTGGCACCCACTGGTAATAATGGAGATTGGGTGGCGCGGCGGGTACGTCGGACAGTTGAAACTTGCGCCCCACCGAAACGATCACAGGCCAGGGAGACTGGCTGAATGCTTCGTTGACCACCTCGAAGAAATGACGATTGCCCACAGGTCCGGCGCCGCCGCCCAGCGTGACATACACCACTGGCTGATCGGATGGGCCGTCGAGGGGCGGCGGAAGTTGATCGGCACCGGCACTGGACCGAACAAGCGGACCAATATATTCCGTTGCCTTGACGGTATCGGGAAGCGGTTCGATTTGCGGGATACTCGGTACCAGAAACAGGTCGCCCCGCAACAGGTCTTCCGTGCGATGAATGGGGTCCAGCTTCCAGCCGCGCAGGGCCGAATCGAAGATGGGGTGAATATCCGGCGCGACCAACCCATCCGGCGGTGACTGCCACCACATAATTTCAGGGGCATCGGGGTGCATAATGGACCGCACAATCTGCACCACAGGCAGGCCCGTGCGCTGTCCGACAATCCATGTCAGCAACGACAGATCACCAATCAGGACATCCGGGCGAAAGCGGCGGATAATCCACATCAGCTCAGCAACAGCCGCGCGCAGCCGCCAGGGCCGCCCGAAACCATCCCGCAGCACCTGAATGCTGGCATCTGTGAGATAGGTATAGGCGGGGGAATTGTGCCGCTCTGGCCGAGGCCGAGCCGGAAACCGGGGTTGGTGGATGGGATGGCCGGTTTTCTGGACGGTTGCCACATGCTGGCCAGCCAGAACAAACGCAACCTGCCAGCCTTCACTGGCCAGGGCATCCGCCAGCACCATACAGCGATTCACATGTCCGAAGCCACCCCCCATATAACCGGGCAGCAAGAGCGCGCGTTTCATGGTTGCCCCTTATCTTGAGCGATCAGGTAATGGTCCAGTTCATCCAGTGCATCATAGACCAGCGCAGCCGTTGTCGCTTCTGATCCATACACCATATGCGTGGGAATCTTGCCTTTGAAGATTTCGTAAGCCTTATAGCCTGTGTCGAAGCGCTGGCCGATCACCCGCAGCCAGCCATCGACAAGCTCTGGTTTCACATCATCCAGTTGGATGGCTGTCGACAAAGCCAGAGCCGCATCCAGCGGATTCAATGACTGACCCACCGGGTTCAATTCATTGACCAGATAGTCTAGCGCCGCCTCGCGGATCGATGCCAGATGGCCTTCAGGGTCAAGCTGCTGGCGTTCGGCAGGTGACAGCGTGTTCACAACCTGCCACAACCTGCCAAACATGGCACAGTAAAATTCGGCAATATAAAAACCATAGGCGCGGTCCTGGCGATACAGGCCGCTGCAGGTATTGCGAAACAGACAGTCAATCATACCGCGAACCGTTGCCAGTGCTGCTTCAGACTCGAAGATGTGCCAGTGATCGCGGTTAAGCAGAACCGAGCGCAGCACGTTGACATTGACAACCAGATCGGGCGCATCAGCCGGAAAATCGCCAAACCACGTTGTAATGCCACCTTCCGAATCAACACTGAGGTAGTTCACTTCCGGCTGGGCAACCGCGTCCGGGCGAAACTGAAAAAATCGAAGCAGTTTCCAGTAGGGCCGTCGCAGAACCTGTTCCAGTGAATCGCGGATTCTCTGTGTCGAGGCGTCGGCGTTATCTGGCAGCCCACTCAGATAATCGTGCAGCATTTCCAGAATGACGAAAGTGTCATCCGCATCAGGGTCAATCTGTGCCATGCCCGACCAGCGGAGAAAGCGGCTGCCGCTGGAGGATGGATCGAGCCGCAGTTCACTTTCGGGGAAAAACTGGAAAACGCTGAATTCATCCGCGTCAATAGAGCGTGTGATCTGATTCTTTAATACCAGATTCACCATGTCCGCCAACACCGCCCGCCAGCGCGCCTGTTCCTCGCTGGAAAGTTGGGGGTCGGTCGTAAAGCGCCGGATGGTGGTATAGAAATAATAGTCCGTAAAAAACGTATGGAAACGAATGGCAAACTGCCCATCCGTTGGGACAGGCCAGGAGACGCCATCTCGTTCTAATTTGGAGACGAGCTGAAGCAGGCGAAACGGCCAGCACAACGTCGTCGCCACTTTGAGAAAGGGGTCTGTTCGGCTGCGCCAAAAATCAATCAGATCGGCAAAATGCAGGGTTGGGTCACCACGCAGGTTCACCACAGCATAACACGGGAAGAACCCCTCAGATTCCCACTCCTGCGCAATGATCTGTCGCAGTTGGGGTTTCAGGTTGGCAATCTGCTCCTGCCAGTTGTCAGTCTGGGTGTAAATAGATTTTTCCACTAGAGCCATCCACAGTGATACGCTGTCCGTCTTGAATTAATCGGGTGGCACCCGCTATTGAAAATACGGCTGGCTTATTCAGCTCACGAGCCAGCGTGCCGGTGTGCGACAGGATGCCGCCGATTTCCGTCACAACTGCTGAAGCAATCAGAAACAAGGGGGTCCAACCGGGGTCTGTGTATTCGGCAATCAGAATATCGCCGTTCTCAAGGGCCGCCAGAGCCGGGTTCGACACGACTCGTGCCCGCCCGGTCACCTGCCCGCCGCTGACTGCCGTCCCGATCAACACCTGCGCATCAGGGTCCGCACTGAAACCAGCGGCAGCACCCTGTGATGTGTAACGCTCATGCGCACGCCGTCGTTCCGGGATACGGCTCGTCAATTTCGATGGCTCCACCTGCTGGGTGAGCAGCGCATTCAGCTCACTGATTTCCAGAAAGAAGATGTCATCAGCCTCGGTCAGGGCCGCCGACTGCTGCAACATCGTCGCCAATTGCAGATAGTGCCGGCGCAGTTCGCTGAAGCAGGTCATCAAAACAGATTTGGTCTGTTCCCGCGTGTGGGCATAGGCCACAAAGGTCTGGTAAATGTGGCGGACCAGCAAACGTTGTACCGGCGACACTCGCTGAAGGCAGGAATCCAGTGTAACGGCTTCTGCATCATGGGATTGTCCGGAGCCGGTTTCCAACGCACCACTCAGCAACAAGGCCCGCAGCGTGGCGATCAGCAAACGCGGGTCTTCCGCCCACCGGGGGGTGTTCAGTTCAAATTCCTGTACACCGCGATTGCCCAGCACATGCGCTGACTGTTCGATCTCCGCCAGCAAACGCTGCCCCTCGGCATCGGCTTGCAACGCGGGCAGCAGGTCATCCTCTGTCGTTGAGCGAAACAGCTGATCCAGCGCGGGCGACGCCTGAACACGCTTTGCCAGCACGCCAAAGTGATGATGCAGGGCGGCGGCATTAGCGGTCTGGTTGGCGGATGCTGCTGACATCAGCCTATCAGCGTTTTGTTCACCGGCAACGATCGCAAGCCGGTCATGGGCAATGGCATAGGCGCAAAGCGCGATAAACGAGGACTGCATGTGCGCCGAAAATGCCTGATTGGTTAACTTCAGCAACTGCTGAACCTGCTGCCAGATGTCGTCCTGCGTAAGCGTCTGTAACGACCGGGCGTTCAGCTGATCGAGTGTGGGTTGAATTTCCTGAGTAAGCAGGCGCTCGATACGCGGTTTTACCCATCTGCGCGTCACCAGTTCCAGCCAGACATACGCGGATTTAAGCGTATTGCCGGAAATGCCGATTGGTGGGCTGGCAGCGGCCAGTTCCGCTTCGCGACCAGTGACATCACAACCCAGGCCTTTTTTGAGCACACTGGGCGGGCGCAACCCAACGATATGGTCATAACTGTTCCACAGCAGTTGTACGTCGATGTAGGCGCGGCCCTCGACAATCGTCAGCATTTCGCTGGGCTTCACATCCTGATCTTCTGCTTCGCTGGCCTGGAGCGCGTGCAGGAAGGTGGATATGGTGAGCGGCGTCACCACACCGGGCAAAACTTCGCCAATGTTCGCGCGCGTCAGCCGGGACATGTCGATGGCAGCGGGTCGTACAGAAATGGGACGGCTCTGCAAAATCCAGAATTGTCCATCCTGGTAGGCCCACTCGATATCCTGCGGGGTAGTAAAAACGGCTTCAATCTGGAGTGCCAGATCAAGCAAGCGGGACCAGGTTTCGACGGCAGCCAGAGGCGCGGGAAGGGTGGACAGGTTTTCAGCCTCGGCAATCGACTTTGTGCCACGATCCAGCACGATGTGTGCCGGTGTGACCGTGCCGGAAACCAGTTCTTCCGCCACATTCGGCACCGCTTCGATCACAATCCGGTCGCTGCTACCGCTGACCGGGTCTGACGTAAACAACACCCCGGCCATATCTGCCGCGACCATGCGCTGCACAAGGACCGACACATTACTTGCCGTTGCTGTCATCTCATGATGCGCTTTATAACCGGCAACCCGGGCCGCCTGATCCGACGCCTGACATTGCCGGATCGCGTCGAGCAGCGCAGCCTCGCCCTCAATATTGAGAAATGTCTCATACTGACCGGCAAAGGAGGCTTCGGCCAGATCTTCGGCCAGCGCAGACGAACGCACCGCCACCCGATCATTGCGTGAGGCAACAAGGCGACGATAGGCTTCCAGCACCGGTTCAGTCCAGTCCGCGTTTTCAATGACATCGGACGGAATACAGAATCCTTCTGGCACCGGCAGGCCCTGATGATGCAGGCGGGCAAGGTTTGCGGCCTTCGACCCCATGCGGGATTCCTGATTTTTATGATCAGTCAACCAGATTACAGGTTCGGTCATAGTGATTATGGATGGCTCAGCTTGTTGTGAACACATACGTGTAGGAGCTTCTGCCGGGAATGGTCATCTCGAATTCATCCCCATCGAAGCGCTGGGTCGCAAAGGGTGTATCCCCTACCAGGTTATTGAATATCTCACCGCGCAGGGTGCCTTCGGGCAGGTTTTCCATTGCAAAGGTGACGGAAATATCCTGTTCCGAGGTATTGGTCACCCAGATCGCAAAGTGAGCGCCGTCCGCGTCATCCCGCCGTACCGCGACAACATCCAGTATATCCGGCGCGGTTGTCTGGACAATCGCCCCACCGCCCAGCTGCGTATACATGTTGGCAAAAACCCAGAACACCGGATACGGCTCATAGGCATTTCCGTTGGATTTGCTGCCGCGTGCGTCGGCGAACAACCCGTGCCCTGCCCAGCCATTGAACTGGTCGCTATACGTATCGGACATGCGGAAATGAATGACGCCTTCGATATTGCTGGACCAGAGACGGCCAAGCAGCACGGCGAACTCGAGTGCCGCCTGCCGCGTCGAAAAATCCATTAATGAATCCGGGCTGCCGTTTTCCAGGTCGGCAAATTCAGTCACCCACACCGGACCATAATTGCTGAGATTGCGGATCCGCTGATCCAGTGCTTGCCACATGGCGTCCAGGCCGCTTTCGTAAACATGGAACGTCCACATGTCACAGCAACCGGCGGAAACTTTCTGGGCAAATTGGTCGCTCCAGGAGGTGCCATGCACTTCATCGAGGCCACCCATCCGTATGGCAGGCGAGACTTCATCCAGAGCAGCGCGCGTAATTTCGGCCATGCGCACCAGATCGTCAACGGTGCCGACAAAGAACGGGGTCAGGTTTGGCTCGTTGACAAAGGTGAACGACAAACGCTCCGGCGCAATCCCGCATTCTTCCACCAGCCATCGAGCCAGTTCACGAATAAATTCGCTATGTTCGGCTGAATCGATGGGAGGGAAGGCACCCCCAAAACCGAGATAGCCATTTTCATTGGAAGCATTCCAGCGCGCTGCCAGCCAGACGTTGATCTGAAAATGCATGTCGGGAAACTCGGATTGGAGCGTGGTGAACATATCGCCATAAGTGAAGGTCTTGCCACGCTGGATGTCGATTGGGATCGTCAGCGCCGAAAAATCACCGCTCCAGTTTTGCGGATCATCGTCGTCGTTGACGGGCTCGAATATTGCCTGCGTAATCTGCGCGCGAACGACATTGCCATGCAGACGGCGATAGCGGTCAATATAGAGCTCACGGTCCTGATCGATCCAGCTGTTCTCCACGCCGTAATAGGTGGGGCTTTGGCCGAGCACCGTCGCAAAATCCACCTGTATCACGGTGCTGGCAGGCCCGTTCTGGGCGGCAGCCTCATTCAGCGAACCAGTCATCACAAAACCGAGCAGCAGTCCCAGAACCAGAAAATAGGACAGTCGTTTCACAAGCCGGTCAATTTCTGGCATGACGAAAGGGCATGGCGATTGCCCGCAGCAACAGCCGCCAATCCGCCTGACCCAATATCAACCGCCAGTAGAGAAAGGCCACCAGGAACAAACCGTTGATGGGGTGAAGCAGCGTCGCCAGCGCAATGACATAGGTGGGCAAGACCAGGTTGGCAAATGTCTCGTGCAGCAGCTTGGCTGCCGAACGTTCTGCCGAATAGTAAGGGTCCAGAAATTTACCCTCACGCTGAAACCGCATGGTCTCGATCACAGACAGCACAAACAGCACGACGTAAAGCGCCAGCGGTGCCAGCGCCGACCAGCCCATCATCAACTGGGTGGTCACGGTCATGATGATGGCGAAAACGATGCCCAGCGCAACCTTGTCCATAAACAGTGCTGCCGTATACAGCCGGTCCAGCTTGGAAGACGCGACCCGCGTGCCAAATGTGCCGGTCTGCGTACTGAGGTCGCGGACGCGGTCGTGCCGCTGATGGGCGATTTCGAGCGTCGCACCATTGATGGTGACGGCAAGCGCAAACACGATCATATCGAGGTTGCCGAAGCGCCCCAATGCAGCAAAAGCCAGCAACACCGGGAGTGACCATTGTGCAATCGCCGAAGCCGAGATACCGACGATCCCGCGTTCCTTAAGACGCAGCGGCTTCAGGGAGTAAGCCAGCGCAAAGAAGGACCACGTCAGCCACAAGGGCAGCACGTAGGGCCGAGACGCAAAGTACAAACCGGACAAAAACGCCAGCCCGATGAGCGCAAGCAGTGCTGCGGCACCGTTTTGAGGGCTCAGTCGATCAAAGGCATTCGACTTGCCATGCTGCTTGTCCAGTTCGCGATCCCCCCAGTCGTTCACCACATATCCCATGGCCGAATGGAGGGAGGCAAAGATCAGAAACATGGTTGCATCCAGCACGAACGCCGGTCCAACCTGATGATTAGCTAACCCAATATAAAACAGAATGGTACAGAGGACCGGTATTTTGCCAGGCGCCCAATCCTGATAGCGCGTAAAACGAGCGACTTCGGTGAGGAAGTTCATTATCCTGTCCTCCCAGAATAGAATGGTGCCTTCTGCCAACGATTGATGATCCGTTCCTTTGCCCAGTGAAGGTGCCCAACTAACTCTGACCGTCTGGGGACCAGAATATCCTGCCAGGGCAGCTGCGAATCGCGCAGGAAGAAGAACAACAAAATGACACTGGCGATGATATAGCTCGTCGAGGAGGCCACCGCAGAACCAACAATGCCCCAGACCGGGATCAGCAGCAGGTTCAGCCCGACATTCAAGATCATTGACACACTGGAACCCAAGATCGAAATGGCCTGACGATCGCGGCTGCTGAAGTTGCGCACCAACACCTTGAATATGCTCATAAACAGCACACCCGGCAGCAGCGCGACCAGAGGCGCAATCGCGGCGGTATAGGCAGAGCCGTAAACCAGCGGGACAAGCACCCAACAGCAGATAAACAACCCGACAATGATGATCGCGGTAATGCCGAAGGTGTTGCGGCACACCTTCGCCGTGATGTCGTAAACTTCGTTGTCATCGACATGGGACAACCGCGAAAACAACACGGTACCAATGGTGTTGGGGATATGCCAGGCGGTCTCGGCCACAGAAGTCGCAACCCCATAATACGCGACCTGTTCAGGCGTTAACAACACAGCCAGCAGCAGCACGTCGATGCGATAGCTGATCACGCTCATCAGCGCCTGCGTATAAGCTTTGAGCCCAAACCGAAACGATTCGCGCGTGAGCTTAAAATCAAATGTTAGCCGGAATGGGGTCAGATGGGCGGCTAACAAACCGCTCAGGATCATCATCAGGGTGATCACAATGATGTAGGTCCAGATGGCCCCGGACAAGCCTGCGCGGGCCAGAATCAGGACACCACCATAGCCAACGAGCATGAGCACAGACGAAACGAACTTCTGAAAATTGACGAGGTCAAACCGCTGCAAGGCCTGGAGCACAGACAGGGTCGTGCCATCCAGCAGGATGATCACACTCAAGATCATCAGTGGAAGCCAGTATTTGTCCGGCATCCCATCCAGAACAGAGTCGAGAATATCTGTCCGATAGATGTTGAGCAGCAAAACAACAACCACGCCCAAAATGAAGCTCATCACCAGGGTATTACCCCAGACGCGGCTCGCGTCGAGCTTTTTGCGACCGATCAGGTACACGCTGGACTGTTGCAAACCCAGGCTGGCTATGCTGGCAACGGTCCAGGGAATAGTCATGACCAACACCATGATGCCACGATCAGTCGGCGTCAACATGCGGGCCAGAATTACGCTGACAACAAAACTCAACCCGACCGAGAATACATTTGTAGAAACCGAAAAAAAGACGTTCTTGATGAACACGGACTTTCCCTTCCCCCCGTCTCAGACCGATGACATGGCTTTGTTGCCCGAATCCAGCGGAGCAGTAAATCGCTCATAGTCCGGAGGATGAGACATCGATCTTAATCCTTGTGCGAAACCGACCGCCCAATACAGTAAGCCAAAAGCGACCAGTAACCACGAGAGCAGATGTTGTAGGACGATCCCCGGCTGCCATGCCACAAAAACATGTAATGTCCTTACAAATTTCAACATCACAAGCAAGGGGAGTGCTGCTAGTGCCACGACGCCACGTCGTGCCAGGGCAGACCCCGGCAGATCAGTCCGTCGCAAGACCTGAGTTGTTACACGTCCAATCCGTCGCTGATGCGCCAGAAAGCTGCGAAACTGCGTGCGATGGATATGGTTCACCTGAATGGCCGGGTCGAACAGGATTGTTTCACCTTGCTTGCCCAGCATCCAGTTAAAGATGAGGTCTTCCTGTGGGTAATACGCATCAGGAAAACCGCCATACTCCTGAAAGATGGCCTTCCGATAGGAAAGATTGCAGGTGGGCAGGCTGTCAACATGATGCGCCTCGCCCGCCGGAATAAATTCGCGAAATTCGCTGAAGTAGCTTGCCCAGCCGACCCAGCTCTCTGGCGTACCGTTGATGACAGCGCCACCGACGATTCGCTCGCCTTTCCGGTGCCAGGCCAACAGGCTGCTCAACCAATTGGAAGCCGGGATGCAATCGGAATCCAGAAAGCAAATGATGTCCGCGCTTGCCTGCTGCACGCCCAGGTTGCGGGCCGTGCCCGGAAACGTTTGCTGGGGCAGGTGAATCAACCTGACCTGCGGGAACTGGTCACGGATAAGGGCAGGGGTTTCGTCGCTGGAGCTGTCCACCACGATCACCTCAAAGGAGTCGGTGGTATCCTGCGCGAAAACCCCGGTCAGGCAGGCAGCGATGGTTCGGGACGATTGATAGGAAGGAATGATAACAGTGCACTGATATTGGTCTGTCATCATGCCTATTCCTGGTGTGTCCGCCATTCGCGCCACCAATCAACGGTGAGGCGCAAACCTTCGTCATAAGAGACCTGGGGCTTGTAACCCAGTTCCGTCTTTGCACGCTGAATATTGAAGCTGCGATTGATGGTCAGCGTATCGACTTTATCGCGGGTAATAAAGGGCACATCACCCATCGCCTGGATATTCATTTTCTGTTTGAGGGTATACAGCATTTCCATGCTGAGGCCAGCCGTGTGAGCGATCCGCGTCGGCACGTGCCATTTCGGCGGCGCGACCTGAAGCAGATGACAAACCTTGTTGACCAGTTCATCCAGCGTGATCGGAGCAGGCCCCGCAACAATATACGCCCGGCCATTCGCCTGATCATTGGTCGAGGCCAGAATAAAGCCTTCGACCAGATCAGAAATATAAGCCAGGTGCATATGATTGCGACCGTCGCCAACCGGCAGGAAACGCCCGTGCGCCACCATATCAATCAGACGCGTGACCATCCCCCAAGTGTCGCCGGGGCCATAAGTGATGACGGCGCGCACGACCGTTGCAAACAGCCTTTCCTGCGCCCCGTAATCAAGGGTCATTTCATCCGCAAGCGCTTTGGTATGACTGTAGTTGTACTTGCCATCACTGAAGGCGTAGGGGAATGTCTCGTCGATGTTGAGCTTGCCCGGATGCCCCATCACACCGACGGAACTACAGTAGACAAAGCGGGCGCCCTGCGTTTCGGCTGTATCCAGCAAAAAGCGAGTGCCGTCCACATTGGTACGGTAATAGTCGGCGTAGGGAATGCCCCAGCGGTCCCGAATGGCCGCCAGATGAAAGACAACATCAACCCCGGCGACGGCATTCTTTGCTGCCTGCGCATCGGCGAGGTCGCCACAAACGACATCATAAGCCGAGAAATCAAGATCCTGAGGACGCTTGCGAACCAGTACCCGGACCTCATATCCTCTCTCATGGAGCGTTCGCGCCAGATGGTTGCCAATGAAGCCAGTCGCACCGGTAACAAGAGCCTTCAAATTCCCCTCCACTATGCAACCGTGCGATGGAAGACTGAATTCACCGCAACCCGCCACATCACATTACCGAGAATAGTGTAATTGTGAAGCATGTTGGTATAGCTGGCGTTGGCCAGCGGGCAGTGGCATTCCTTCTCATAGATACTGCGGCGAATCCGGTTTGCTTCTTCACTGTACCACACAGTTTTGAAATCATAATCAACATCGCGCAGATTGAGCATATTGTCTGCCCGCACCGCACACGGCCACACATCGCCGTTTGCATAAATCTGGGCAGAGGCCCAACCCGCATAGCAGGGCACCACCTGGGTTTCTTCGACCAGGATGCGTTTCACCAGCTCATAGTACTTGAGGCGGAAACTTTGCGTGATGCCGGCAATACCCGCATACGGACGTTTCTCGATACGGCTGATCAGATTATCAATCACCCGGTTATAAGATTCCGACTGAGGCGTGATATTTAGCCCCATCGTATCCAGCTCAACACGTTCTTCAGCGATTTCGGTGATAAATGCATCGGGCGCGTTGGCAAAGCCATAATCAAAGACTTCAAGGGCGTCATCAATATTGTAATTGGAGATGACGGTATGGATACCAATGGCCAGATTTTCGTATTTCTCGCTGAGCGCCTTCATGTTCATCAGGTTTTCTTCAAATTTCTTGAAGTTACCCGGCACACCGCGAATTTTGTCGTGCTTCTCGCCGACGCCATCCAGAGACAGGTTAATAATCACCTGAGACTTGGGGCAGTTCTTGGCGATCGTTTCCACCTTCTCGGCGATTCGCTTCACCAGAATACTGTTGGTCGGGATATTGATGATGCCCGGCTCGCAGATTTCATAAGCCCCGATCGCCAGCTCATCAATATTGCGATTCAGAAACGGCTCACCACCGCTGATCGTAAACCAGAAGGGGGCTTTGCCCAGCGACTTAAAGACTTTAAGCCACTCTTCGGTGGTCAGATCATTTTCGCGCTTCTTCCAGATATTGCACGTTAAGCAGGTCGAATTGCAGCGTGGCGAAGGCGTTATGGTAATGTTCATCGGCAGCAAACGGGGCCACCCGAAGCGCCGATAGGATTGATAGAGCGGAATCTTGGGCAATACTTCGATCATAGTCATTCGTCCCTATGTGTTTTCGATCAGATTTTTGGTGGATTCGACAACAGCCCAAGTGTAAGGTTTACGTTTCCAGATCGCATAATCACAAACCGCCAAAAACCGAACATAGGTTTCCAGAAGGATCAGAGGCGGCACCCATAAAAAGGTTTGCCATTCAAACTTGAGATTGCGCAGCAACAGCATCACGATGCGGAAGCTGTTCATGGTCGAAACTTTGTAACCCACCGTTTCTTTCACGTACAGATGTCCGGCGAAAATGCGTCGCCGTTGTTTGATAAAATCCTGAACCGTTGCAGGGCCGCGATTGAGCACGACGGCTTCCGGCACATAGATCAGCTTCAGCCCCTGGCCGATGATCAATGGTTCAATGCTGGCCTCATCCACCGCTGTCACGTACGGAATCTGGCGGAAGATATTGCGGAAAGCGATCAGTTCGCCCATTTTGGGGTGCGCGAGCGCGATTTTGTGGTGCAGCTCCCACAGCATATGGACGCCGTAACCCATAAAGGTATCACGCGGGTTGGTCGGCACCGGACGACCACCGGCCATGCCCACTTCCGGATCAGCAAAGCTGGATACCAGGGCTTCAATCGTATCTGGGGTCGGGATGGTATCCGCACTCTGGAGCACCACGACTTCGTGTTTGGTATTTGCCATGAGCAAATTCACAGCCGATGCCTTGCCTTCACGGCTGGCCTGTGTCAGCAGCAGAATACGGCTGTCGCGCGTGACGAAATCCTGAACGATGGACTCGGTCTTGTCGCTACAACCACTGGCCACCACAATGATCTGGTCAATCTCGACCGTTTTGGTTTTTTGGGCCAACAGCGCTTCCAGCAGATGCGGCATGTTCGCTTCTTCATTATAGGCCATTATGCCAATGCAACACGTAATCATTTCCCTACCTGCCCCTCGTGTGTCTGTTTCCTCGATTGATGTCGAAACATTTTGAACCAACTGCCGGACACCCGATTGTGTATTTGTGCCCGCTGGAAACGACTCCGAGTCAGAGCCTTTTTCTCCGGCCAGTTCGGCCCGAGTCGGTTCTGAGTCAGACTGGTGGCTGTTAGTTCTCTGCAGTCCCATAACCCTACTCCTTCGCCTGACGATCTACGTTTGACTGAGCGGGTTCAGGCTTTTCGGCCAGGATCCCCAGGTGGTGCGCGAACGGCCGTCGGATCCAATCCTGGCGAAGCCGTTCGATGAAGAACAATTTGTCCATCTGCTGATGCAGGTCCGCAAAATTCTGCCTGTCAAAATAGGGCAGCGCCTCTGGTTCCCAACGATAGGCCGTCGATTCTTTTCTGTCCGGCATAAAACGTGCCATAAAGGGAACAAGATCACCGACCAGTTCCGTAACGTCAATAATGTCCGGCCACCAGGGCACATCCACCATGACTGTCTCCAGAACGCGGAGGTTATGGGCCTGCAACAGGTCGATCACAGGCTGGTATTTCATAACGTTGGTATCGCCGTACACCCAGGGCTTGCCTGTCAGTTTGTGATGGATCTGCCGGATCGGAAATGCATAGTTGTACTGATTGGGAACAAACAACAGGATATAGCGGTTCGACAGGCGCACCATCTCTGGCAGCAGCTGGGCTGCATCCAGAAACGGCAGCCGGTTGAAGTTCCAGACCAGATCAAATGTCTGCTCACGAATCGGCAGTTGATGATCTGATGAGCAATGAAACTCAACCTGATCGAGCTGATCCTGGCTATCCCACGCCCGGCGTGCCAGATCAATTGCCCATTCGCTGTCCAGAACGACCGTCACGTCCACATCATGACGCGCAAACGGCAGGCTGTTTAAGCCTGGAATGCCCGTCATACCGTCGCCGGGGCCTTCCAGCACGCTCGTCACAGGATATTTGCCGATGACCTGATCGAGCCAGGCGTACAGGGCAAACCTTTCGTATGTGGTTCCAAGTCCGGTATCTAGTGTTTGTTGTGGCATGACAACTACTCTGGTCTTTCAAACGCTATTCGGGCTGTCGGTTTAGTGTGTTGCTGGATACGGCAATTCGGTCACTCAATCGTTCAAAAAGACTGGCCCTGAGGGGAAATTCAGGGCCAATTATGGGTGACCAGCACCCAACTCCCCCCCTGTCAACCGACCGAGCCTGGATTGCATTATCCGCCAGTTAAAAAACTGGGCGGAGCATTAACTGAATTTAATCTGCTTTTAGTATGTTTATCAGAACTTGCATGAACCTAAACATCTTTGTAATACCTGAAATCGCTTTGGCGGCGTTTTTTCACCGTTTTTGAGGGCATCAACCCCGTTAAAATCGAAATATCATTCCAAACGAGTTATTGAAGTGTTTTGTACCGGTTATTTTTGGCCCTCAGCGCCCTGATACACACCTGCTCCAGGCCACATCATTATTTATAGAAATATTATCTTTCAACATTTTTTAACAGAGTAACATTAAGGTAAATTACAAATTGCAAGTTGGAAAAACAGCCGTTAGGTGTGGCCGGTTTGGCTGCATCAATCAGCATCCAGGCCTGAAGGAGCGTGGAAGCAGGCCAATGCTGAGCGTCGTAACACGTGGGAAGCTTTAACAAAACCTTGCACGTGGGTTTTAATACAAAATACCGGCGCAGATGCCGGTATTTGTGCAGGTTACAAGCCTGAGATCAAACTTATTCGCTTGTCACCGGTGTATCAGGCCTTGCGCTGGTAGAGGCGGTATGCCCCTATGGTATGGAGCAAGTCATAATCTGCCTCGACCTTATCCGGTTCATAGAGGTGAGTCCAGCTGCCAAATGTCCCGATCAACAGGTAAGGCGCGCCATACTCGCGGAAATCATAATAGGTTGAGGGGAGTTCACCGCCATACCAGACATACCGAATCGCCGCATCCAGAATATAAGAAGGCGGCAGGTGACACCTGTACTGCGCCAGGAAACAAATCTCCGGCTCGTACGTTTCAATCTCGCCCCCTTCGGGCAGGTTTTCAGCGATATAGGCTGCAATCTGCTGCGGGGTGTCGTCATTGGTCAGGAAGATATTCTGCACCAAACCTTCAAGCGGCCAGACGATGATGCCAATCAGGAACGTGATAATCACGATACGTCGAATCAGGGCGCCATCCCATTCCTGGTTTGAAACCTTATCCCGGATCATTTTCCAGGATAGGCTGAACCCATCCGTCAGGTCATAGAAGAACTTGGCGATAAAAATGCTGGTGATCGCCAGACCAATAAAGGCATAACGCTCCCACCCCACAGACAGCAGGACCAGCCATGTGAGCCAGCCAATGGCGACAATCGTCAGCAGGCCCCAGGCAAACCCTTCTTTGGTGCGGCGCAGGCTGAGGAACATGCCATAAAGCACGCCGGGAATAGCCAGTCCCCAGAAGGTTTCGCCACTCGAAATAAACTTAAATGATGACAGCGTACGCTGGACTGAAAATGTTAGGATTCCGCGTTGCAGCGCATTCGACCATTCCTGCGCGTTGTACTGGATGAGGCGTTCACCTTGCTGATGCAAAAACCGCTGGGCAAGATACCACGCCGCCACGCACAGCGCCGCAGTCACCAACGGCAGCACGAAATCCATGATTTTGCCCTGCTTGTAATAGAACCGATCCACGACAGCCATCAAAATCCATGCAGGCACCCACAGCATGAGTTGATTTTTGGTCAGAACGGCCAGCCCAAACAAGATGCCAGAACCTAGCAACATGACCGTCCGCCGCGCACCACCATTCGACTGGCGAATCACAGCCAGCCAGAGCCAGATCGCCGCCAGAAAGAAAAACAGCGATGGGACTTCACCGAGCATCTGACGCCCCAAAGTCAACAAGCCGACTCCAGGCGAAGTCAGCAAAAGCAACAACCCCACCACCGCCACTTTCGTCCCACCGATGTAGCGAACCAGGCCTGCATAAACGGCAATGCATAACAACAGATAAATCGCCATGACAATTCGAGCAGACAGGAGTGTCATGCCACCCGCATTAAAGGCTGCCGCAACCGGAAAAAACACGGTTGGCCCCAATGCCGGCCCAAAGCTGTATTGACCCTGCACCGCCAATCTTCCGGCAGCCAGCAGGTGCACACCTTCATCGAACCATGTCTGTGGATAATTTTCGAGATTGTAGAGCGAGAGCACCACGATGATGGCACATAGTCCGAGTAACAGCAAAGCTTTTCTCATTTGCTAAGAACTTCTCACTTTCCTATACATAGCCTGAAAGTCACCTGGCCCCGGTACAACCCTGACACACGATACACACCCGTACTGAACGACACTTGAGTACGATGTGTATCGCAACATCATCAGAACACCGAGACGATGATTTTGAATTTGGATGTCAGATCGTTTGATGATCTTTCATTAGGCTATGTTTTCGACCTTGCATACAACTTCCCCAGCCAGCGCATTTTCCCTACATCATCGGATTTAGCCCTGGTCCAGTTCCGATTATATACCAGTCTGAATGAGAGAAATATTGACCCGTATTGCACGGACCGTGCGGTGAAGGCCGGTGTCCCCGGTAAAGCTGCCCGGCAAGCGGGTTGGCTGCGGGATTGATGCACCATGCCTGATGCAAACTTACAGACGAAAGGACGGGCGAAGGTATTGGGTTGTCAGCCGAACACCGGCGGCATCATCAGCGGTTGTCATAGCCGTCAGACGCAGGATGTTTTATCATTTGAATAGGTCTGACGAGTGGGCAGATCGACCATCATGCCCGTGATCGCTGACCATTGGGGGCCAATCTCTGTGGCAGTAGGTCAACTCTCAGAGGATAGTATCCATCAAATACCGTTAGGCGACTTCGAGGTTGAAGGGTGCTTGCGGTGCCATTATGCGATGAATATTTAAGGAGTACATCATGACGGACAGCGTTCTTGCCGCGCAGCTTTATACCGTGCGTGAATTCACCAAAACCCCGCAGGCGATTGCCGAAACATTTCGAAAGGTGCGCGACATCGGTTATGAAGCGGTGCAAATCTCAGCATTTGGCCCGGTCGACCCGCAGGATGTCAAGCGCATGCTGGACGATAACGGGCTGGTCTGCTGCATTACGCACATCGGCTATGATCGTTTAAAAGACGACCTGCCCGCCGTAATCGAGGAACACAAGCTCTGGAACTGTAAACATGTCGCGGTTGGCAGTATGCCGAAACAATTTCGGGATGGTGTCGAGGGGATCCGGCGGTTTGTGGCCGAAGCGAATGAGATTGGCCGCCAGCTGGCCGATGCTGGCCTGACGTTCAGCTATCACAATCACAGCTTCGAGTTTGCGCGGGCAGGCGATACCACCATGATGGATGTGCTCTTTAGCGAATCAGACCCGCGCTATGTGAAGGCCGAACTGGATACGTATTGGGTGCAGCATGGTGGCGCAGACCCTGCCGCGTGGGTCCGGCGCATGAAGGACCGGATGCCGGTGGTCCACCTCAAAGACATGACCATTCAGGACAACACGCAGGTGATGGCTGAAGTGGGCGAAGGCAACATGAACTGGCCGGCGATTCTGGACGCGTGCAAGGAGGCCAATGTGGAGTGGTACGCGGTCGAGCAGGACATCTGCCAGCGCGACCCCTTCGAGAGTCTGGCGATCAGTTACCGCAATCTGAAAGCAATGGGCCTGCAATAGCCGCGGTCGTCATCTGAGCACAATTTCAGGACCAAAGACACGGCCATTGCAGCCGTGTTCTTTATTTCGCAATGTCGTCCATAACGGCACGCTCCGTTGTGTACGCAAGGGTGAGGCCACCCCACCGTATCGCATGAGGTGGCCTCTTGCCGAGACGGGTTACTCGCCCAGCATCAAGTCGATGCGCATGAACTGGGTCTCGCCATTGGAGTCATCCACGCCGTCGTTGTCCGTGACAATCACCGCGGTGCCATCCGCCAGCACGGCGAAGCCCTCAATCTTTTCGATCACCGCGCCACCGGTGGAAGCCAGGTCCGGCAGCAGGTCATGAACCAGCGTTTTCTCCAGCACGGGGAAGTCGCCTTCGGCCAGCGGTTCGACACCGGCCACCGAGATTTGGTAGACCGCCTTCAACGCAGCCGTCACATCGGCCTGATTGTCGCGCTCCACGATCAGGAACGTTTCGTCATCGAGGGCGGTAATCTCCGACAGGCCAACCCAGCCGGTTTCGGCGGTATCCAGCGGATAGTAGTAGAAGCCCCATTCGTCAGCCGCCACATCATAGCGGCCAATGCGCACGTGACCTGCCAGCTCGTCCTGGAACTCGCGTTGAATCACGACATACAGCACTTCGCTGCCTGCCTCGCCGGTGGAAGCCACACCCTCGTAGCCCCAGCGGTTTTGACGCGCGTTGACATCATCCGGCAGGGTGACAACAGCGTCGATGGTGCCATCCTCAGCCACGCCGACCAGCAGGTTCAGCGAGGTGACCGGGTTATCTTCGTTACCGAAGTCACCGCCGCCTTCCGAAGCAATCCAGAAGCCGCCGCCAGCACGAACGGTGATGCCTTCAGAGTCCAGGTTCACGGTGCCATCGTCATTCACCTGATCCGGGGCGACTGCCGCCAGCACACCGTTGCTGTCCATCAGGAAAATTTCGTCGGTGATGACAGCGGGTTGGCTGGAGGCGTCGACGACATACACGCTGCTGGAGCCGTAGAAGCTGTCGCGGATGGTGTAGACCGTGCTGGCGTCCATCGGGTCGGCAGCCAGACCAGACAGCGCACCCCAGGTGATGGGGGTTCCGTCTTCATTGTCCGCAGCGGTAATGGTCGGGTAGTTGGCCGGGCCTTCCTGCAATTGATAGATGCTAACGATGGAGCGAATGCCGCCGGGGGAATCGGTTTCGCTGGCGACAACGAACAGGTCACGGCTGGGGATCGCCAGCAAGCCTTCAGGGCCGACACCTGCCGGCAAAGCCTGAACGTACTCCGGCGCTGCCGCGTCCTCACCAATGCGATACACAAGCACTAGGCTGGAACGCTCCAGACCCACAAAGAGATAATCGCCACTTTCATATGCGCCGAACTCAACGCCTTCCGGCTCGCTGCCTTTGGCGTCGGAACGTGCTTCGGGGTAATGGCCGAGGCGGGCGGCAATGTGCTCAACGGTGTTGCCCGCGTCATAGACGACTTCGCCATCGGTGTTGAAGATGGTGAAGCCGCGCGAACCACCAAACAGGTCGCCTTCGTCGGCGGTGGCAAACATCGAATCCGAAATCCAGGCCACGGCATCCGGCTCACGCGGGACCCCGGCCAGGCTGCTGTTCAGGGTGATCACGCCATCTTCGGCGGTATCAATCTGTTCCAGATCAACCGTGCCAGCCGAGAAACTGCCGGTTACTTCGCCGCTTGGCAGATCGACCAGCACGATGTAGTTGTTCTCCTGAAGGGTGACCACAGCCAAATTCTGGCTGTTGATGTCCACCAGTTCCGGCTCCGGGTCTTCCGGGAACAGATCGGCAATGCCGGTCAGATCGACGTTCCGCAGCGATTCATCGGCGGTGTCAAAAATCACCAGGCTGCCACCGGGAAGCTGGGGCGGTTCGCCGTCTTCGAAGTCTTCGTCACGCTCGTTTTCGATCACGACTGCGACGTAAGCGCCATCCGGGCTGATCGCCACAGAGTCCGGCTGGCCGCCGAGGTCGTATTCACTGACCACCGATTGATCGGCAACGTTAATCACGAACAGGGTGCCGCTGGGCTCGGTGAACGTCTGGGAGGTGTTGACCGCCGCGTAGGCCAGTTCGCCGAGAACGGCCACGGAGGTTGGCTCACCGCCCATATCCAATGAACTCAGCGCTGCCGGGGCTGCCGGATCGGTAATATCGACAAAACCGACGCTCTCGCTCGCCGCATCGGTGTAGACCAGCGTGTTGCCATCCGGGGACGACGCAATAATCTCGGCGACGGTTTCGCTTTCAATATCGGTGTTGAGGTAAACCGGGATAGACGCGATCCGGTTAAAAACCAGCTCCATGTCCTGGGCCACTGCCGGGCTGGGAGCAGCCACCGACAGCCCAAAGGCGGCGACAAACGCCAACAAACCGCAAGCAAGTAAACGATGACGCATCAAACTCTCCTTTTTTGATCAAAATTTGTCGAAAGCACAAGCAGCGTGGCCTGTGCCAGCACAACACAAAAGCATAGGGCGTGATCTTTATTGTTCGACGGGCACCCGTTTAAGAGTTATTTAAGCTAAGGGGAGATAGATAGAGCCATTAGCTTAAGTACTAACGCTTTCACCATGAGTTTGCGAATAGGTAAACGATTGAAGGCGCAGGTTCATTGCCCCTACCCGGCATCAATGTCATAATCGGCAATATGATGATGTAATCCAGTCAAAGTCGGCCCATGACGCGCATTTTTCTCTCATACAGCCATGTGGATCGTCGTTTTGTCGAAGCGCTAGCAGACAAACTGCGACGTATATACGGACATGATAATGTCTGGTTTGATGAGGGTTTAGACGGTGGTGATATCTGGTGGGAAGAAATTCTCGAACAGATCGCATCACGTGATATTTTTGTATATGTGTTGTCGAATGATTCGGTACAATCTGATTATTGTCAGGCGGAATTTACCGAAGCGCGGCGCTTGCAAAAACAGATTATTACCGTGCAGGCGCGTGACCGTACCCGTTTGACAGATGAACTAGGTGATATTCACTACATCAACATGGCAAACGGCGTTGATGATGCCGACGCGCTTACTGATTTATACCGTTCCGTCAATAAGCGCATGACCAAAGTGCCTAAGCGGACACCCAAACCATTATGGGAACCTGCCACACCTAGACCCGTCAGAATTGATGAAAAACCACGATCCACAAATGCACCTGACATAGACACACCCACGCTGGAAATTCCCCTAGCTGAACGTGAAAATGCGCGAGCAGACAACAAACCTTGGTGGAAGAAGCCAGAATTTATCATCGGCGCGATCCTAATTCCAATTGTAGCGGCGGTGCTGGGCGCTGTCATACAGAACATGGGGAACAATAACCCACATCAACCACCCAACCCCACAACTGCCGTTGTAAAAAACGCTACTGAAACACCTATAGATGCTTTTACGCCAACGCTGAGTGGTTTCCAGCAGTTGCAGACTACCGAAGCCGAAGTGACGCAATCCGCAGGAACCCAAGATGCGTTTGACCTAACTGCAACACAACAATTCATTTCTGACAGCAACGCAACTGCCACCGCCGCACAGTTCGCCGCAACGGAAACTGCCGCATATGCAACTTTATTCGCGCTTTCGGCAACTCCCACCCTCGACCCCCTACAAGTTGCCTTTACACCTGTGACACGCAACACTGACTGGACACCTTATGAACGCAAATTCGACGGCGTGGCAATGGTGCTGGTACCTGTAGGATGTTTTATGATGGGGAGTGAAGATGGCAGTAATGATAAACAACCCATTCATGAACAATGCTTCGATCAACCGTTCTGGATCGACAAATACGAAGTGACACAGGCGCAGTTCCAAGGCTTCGGCGGCAAACAAGCCATCTCACCTATTTTTTCTGGCAATGACCGTCCGGTAGAGCGCATTACATGGTTTGAAGCGCGCAACTTTTGCGAATTACGCGATGCTCAGTTACCAACAGAAGCGAGGTGGGAGTATGCAGCTCGTGGACCAGAAAATTGGATTTATCCATGGGGAAACATATGGAATACCAGTAATGCCGTCTGGAATCGCGGCCTTTCGCAAGGAACAGCAAGTACTGGCAGTATCCCAACCGGGATTTCATGGGTAGGAGCACTAGATATGGGAGGCAATGTTTGGGAGTGGACGAGTTCCATGTATGAAAGTTATCCTTACGATGCAGAAGACGGACGGGAAGCGGATATAGATTCAGGAAACGATATTAGTCGCGTGTTGCGTGGCGGCTCGTGGAATAGCGGAGGCTCCGGTCTTTTGCGCGCATCTTACCGCCACTGGGGTTTTTCTACCGGCTGGGACGACGACATTGGTTTTCGATGCGCGCGCTCATATGAATAGTACTGAATGTTGATCCTGCCAGAGGTAAAGAATATAAACGAAGCTGGTACAGAAAAGTGGCGGCATGCAGGTGAGGGGAAAACAAAAACCAGCCCGAAAGCTGGTCTGTAAGTGGATGACCCTGGAAGGATTCGAACCTTCGACACAAGGATTAAAAGTCCTCTGTTCTGCCACTGAACTACAGGGCCGTTTGCTTCCATTACGGTGTTGGGAGTGTAATGGTTGGCAGTTGGAACATTATACCTATACCCCCTCACATTTCAACCCATAAATGCCCAATTGTGGAGGTGGTCGCACACCAGCTCCATGTTTTTGGCGCAAGGGCTACTCATCATCGGTTTCGAACAGGGATGCATCCGCCATTTGATTGAGGGTGCTGCCCGTCATAAAGTGCTTCCACAGCCGATCCGCAATCACGTCCGCGTCGGCATCCACCCCCTGGCTGGCGAAGTATTCGCAGACACGCGTAATGTCGCGCTGGAGCACGGCAAAGGCGCTGGGGTTGGTGCGGGAGTCGATCACCTGCGGGAAGTCGATGAGTGTGATGTCGCCATGCCAGTACAGGATGTTATAAGCCGACAGGTCACCGTGAATGAGGCCATGCTGAAGCATCAGCTCCACGTTATACAGGGTCGTGTCAAACAAGCGGCGTGCTTCGGCGGATTCGAGGCTGACGGTATTCAGCGTGGGGGCGGCCATCTGTTCGTCACCGCAGTACCCCATCAGGATCGCGTTCTCGCCCACCGCCAGCGCCTGTGGCACATTAGCCCCGGCAGCATATAACCGTTGCAGGGTGGAATACTCGTACATCAGCCAGGACGTATGTTCCAGTTGTTCGCCCAGCTGAGTCTTTTTGCCAATGGCGCGCATCAGGCGATGTTCGTTGTTCTTGATCGCCTTGCCATCTTCCTTGAGATACGCCCGTCCCTCGCGGTAGAGGGCATCATTGCGCAGGTTGCGGAAACGGCGCGGGCGATAGACTTTGGCAGCGGCCAGCGTCATCCCGGTTTTGGCGGTCGTCTGGCAGCGATACACACTGGCTTCCTTGCCACCGCGTATGCGGGCCAGCACATCCGTCACGTAGTCCATTTCGTAGAACACACGGAGCGATTCCAGCAGCCAGCCTTCTTCGAACAGACCGGGCTGATACGTGGTTTGAAAACCCGCTTCCAGACCAGCCGTGTCCGCAATTTCGGCGATTACTTCCCATTTCGATTTCTTCGGCGTATGGACGACTTTTGGCTTGCGCTTGCGCCGTGCCTGCCGGTCGTACCGCATCGGGTCGAAATCCGCTTCGTAGTCTTCGTAACGTTCGTTAAAATCGTAGGTGCTCAAGATTGAGTCTCCTTCTGCATGTTTTCCAGAATGCCCAGCATCTGAACCCATTCCGGTTCGGGCAGGGGGTTATGTTCGAGGGTCATACCCAGTTTGCGCATGACTCCCTGCGAGGCGCGATTGTCGTAATCGGTATTGGCGACGATGCGCCCCAGATTGAGATGGTTGAAAACATAGTCGATCAGCGCCTGCCCCGCCTCGGTGGCATAACCTTGCTGGCGACAGGCCGGGTCGATCTCCCAGTACAGGCCGACCTCGGCTGACGTTGGCTGCACCGTCTGTGGCTGTTTGCCATTGCTGCGATACGGATACTGGTCAAACGGGAACAGCATCGGCACCAGGCCGACGATTCCGATGAGCCGGTCATCCGATTTGCGGACAACAGCCCGGTCACCATAGGGCGGCTGATACAGGCTGGCGAGGTGCTCGCTCATGGCGATGCAGCCTGCCACATAGGCGCGGTTTTCCGCCGCATCATCAACGCTGCGCACCGGCCCAATGAACGACACATCGTCCATGATGAAGGGGCGGATACGCAGGCGTTCCGTTTCTAACACAGGCATTGCAGTACCCATCAGTGATACTTACCTTCTCACGCTGGCAGCGTGGATAAAATCTGTTTGTAACTGTCGTAGCGACTGGCAGCGACCTGTCCGTTTTCGACGGCGGCACGCACCGCGCAGTCCGGTTCATCCATATGCAGGCAGTTGTTAAAGCGACAGCCCGCCGCATGGGGTTCCAGATCGGGCATGAAACCGATCAGGTCCGCCTGATACAACCCGCTGAGGCCAAACTCGCGGATGCCGGGGGTATCCACCACCGCGCCACCCGCCGCCAAAGGATGCCAGGTCGCCTGAGTCGTGGTGTGACGGCCTTCCTGCCGCTTGTCGCTGATATGGCTGGTCCGCAGGTTCAGGCCGGGTTCCGCCGCCGAGATCAGCGATGATTTGCCCACGCCGGATAAACCCGCTAGAACCGTCGTTTGATCCGCCAGCAGTGCCCGAAGCTGCTCGATGCCCGCGCCCGTTACCGTACTGGTGACGACAACGGTGTAGCCGAGGTCACGATAGGGCCGCAGCGTGGCCGCCAGTTCTGCCGGGTCTTGCAGCAGATCGATCTTGTTGACGCACAGCACCGCCGGGATGTGGTTGCGCTCCGCGACGATCAGGTAGCGATCCACCAGTTCGAGCCAGATATGCGGTTCGCGCCACGACGAAACCACCAGCAGTTGATCAACATTGGCGACGATGATCTGCTGAAGATGGCTGTAGAACGTATCCGGGCGGGCCAGCAGGCTGCGACGGGGCAGCACCGCTTCGATGACACCCCCGCCAGCACCATCCACGCGCACGATCACCTGATCGCCCACCGCAGCGGCATTGGTGAAGCCGGTTTCCGTCACGCTGAGGTTGCCACGCAGGCTGCACAACAGCGTCTGATCGTCAACCTGTACCCGGAACAAGCCTTTGCTGACTTCGACAACCATACCCGTCAGCGTGTCCTCATCGTCGATAAATGCCGTTTCGCCTTCGTCGGCTTCGGCTTTGGCAGCGGGCTGGAAAGCCACCGACTCGACAGCACGGCGGCGTTCGCCTTCGTCACGGGGCATGATGCGCTCGGAGTCTTCGTAGTCGTCCCATTCTTCCAGTTCGTCCCAGTCATCGACCACGTCAAGGTTGCCGGGAATCCAGTCTTTGCGGCGGGCTTTTTTGGATGCTTGATTGCGCCGCATTTTTTTGTTGGCTTTTTGCAACTGCTGGCGCCGGGTCGATTTGTTCATGCCCTTGACGTAACGGTCAATCTGGTCTTGCTTGTCTTTACTGCTCATTGCAGATATTTATCCTGTTGGTTTGCAAATTGAATCAAAACAGCCATGCACGACGATCATGGCTGTTGGGTAGAATCAAAACAGCCACGACACACCAAACGACGCCGCAAACCGGCATCGCGCAAGTGCGCCGTGGCTGTTAAATTGTCAGAGTCGAAAAGAGACTAGAGCAACCTAGCAGGCAGCAGGCACACTCGCCACAAATTTGGCAACTTCCGCTTTGAACTGTGACATATATGTGCCTCCTGATAAAAGCATGAATAACGAATACAATCTAGCATACAAATCGGTCGTCTGTCAAGCAGATCATGGCCGGTCTGGGCAGCAGCATAACCCATCTTCAGGGGTCAGAACCGGTGGTAACAGGTTGCAGGGGTGTTGCTGATGATGTGGGCGCGGCAGCCTACTGCCAGCCAGTACGCCGAGCGAGCCATTTGCGGGTCACCGTCCCCTGCGCAGCCTGAAAAGCACGCACGGTTGGCAGGCCGGGCGGGGGTGGCTGTAACGACTGCCAGGTGAAGAAACCGGCCACCGCCGCGATCACAGCGGTAATAGAGCCCGGGTCCGCAGCGCGGTAAGCGGGGTGCTGCACCAGAAAATCATCCGGCGGCGGACCACCCTGCATCCATACGCTGGGGGCAAACAGAATACAATCCACCCAGGCAGCGCCGACATGCGCATGAGGCCAGTCGACAAACCAGACTTTTTCATCGGTGAGGAGGACGTTGTCGGCACGAATGTCGAAGTGCAGCAGCGTATCCCCGGCAGCGGCGGTGTAGGCCTGTTCTTCGAGCTGGGCCAGTTCGTCAATATGGCGCTTTGTCCATTCGTCCAGCTGGGCGAACTGATCGTCATCACCAAACGTCTTCAGCCGCCACCAGCCCGACAGATGGTTCATGAAGGCTTCCGGCGCGGTGCCCACCACCGGGGGACGCAGCGGGGCCGGCGTCATGGAAGCTGAAAGTTCGATCATGGCGGCCAGCACACGGTTCAGTTCATCGGTACGCCAGGGCTGCGCCGGTTGCCAGCCATCCACGTCTTCGAACAGCAGCACAACCCACCCGGTTTCGGCGTCATCCAGCCACCAGAGCATACGCGGGACGGGGGCACTGGCGGGCATGGCGGCCATATTGCGGGCTTCGCGTCGATGAAATTCTCGTGAACCGGGATTTGGTTCCGGGCCAAGCGCCTTGATGAACACGCGGCGTCCGCTGGCGGTTTGCAGACGTGCGGCCACACCCGGCGAAAATCCGCTGGTTTGCGAATCGACATGCACGACCGGGCTGCCCAGCTCCTGCTCGATGGTGGTGCGCAGCGGTGCCGGGATATCCTGCCAGTTCAGCCGGACTCCCTGCGCGGGTGGGGGTGTGGACGGTGAGTCGCTCATGGGGACTCAGGACGACTTGCGAGTTGGCTCGCTCAGTGCTTCGGGTTCATCATCGACCCGCGAAATGCGCGCGACGGTGTTTAAGGGGTTCTCGTTGCGCTGGATGTAGGACACCAGCAGTTCCGCCACCAACCCCATCGTCAGCAGTTGAATGCCCATCAGCATCAGCAGCACGCCGAGGGTCAGCAGTGGGCGATCGCTGAGGTTACGCGCACCGGTCAGCCATTCGATGGTGAGCGACAGATTGATGACAAAACCAAGCAGCAGGAGCACGGCGCCGGATGCCCCAAACAGATGCAGCGGGCGGCGGCCATACTGGTTGAGGAACAGCACCGTCAGCAGGTCCAGCCCGCCACGAATCAGACGCCCGGCACCATACTTCGATTTGCCAAACTGCCGTTTGTGATGCACCACGGGCACTTCGGTCACCTTGAAACCCGCGTAATTCGCCAGCACAGGAATATAGCGGTGCAGGTCACCATAGAGCGTAATCCGCTCGATGCAGTCACGCCGGTAAACCTTGAAACCGCTGTTCATGTCGTTGAGGTTAAGGCCCGTCATAACGGCGGTGGTGCGGTTGGCGATGCGCGACGGGATACGCTTCGACAGCGGGTCCTGCCGGGTCTTCTTCCAGCCGGTGACCACGTCATAGCCTTCGTTGAGTTTGGCCAGCAGGGTCGGAATCTCGGTGGGTTCGTCCTGCAAATCGGCATCCATCGTCACCACGATTTCGCCGCGAGATACCTGGAACCCGGCCCCCAGGCCCAGGCTTTTGCCAAAATTGCGCCGCTGGGTCACGATGGTGATGCGGTTGTCCTGCTGCTGAAGCTGCGCCAGCGTCTCGGCAGAGCCGTCTGTGCTGCCATCATCAACAAATACGATTTCCCATGACTTGCCGATTTCATCCAGCACGCCAACCAGCTTTTCATACAGAATCGGCAGGCTCTCCTGCTCGTTATAAACCGGGATAATCACGGATAATTCCGGTGTGCTGTCGACCGCCATCGCCAATCCCCAAACTTTCGCTGCTAGCTCATCAAACGACTATACCCTGTCTGGCACAGGCCGGAAAGGGTGGCAGAATATACGCAGGGTAATCGCATCAAAAATGCTTTCGGGGAAAAGACGCCTTTATGACCCCTCCCCAGCCCTCCCCGAATTCAGGGAGGGAGCCAAAAGACCCGGTGCTGTAAGTCTCCCCTGAATTCGGGGGAGATTTAGAGGGGGTTGAAAGCGAGAAATACTGCATTGAAACACTTACATACTTTTGATGCGATGGCCCTGAAAATATGCTGATATTCATTCTACAGGCTGTTGAAAAGCGGTACAATGCGGGGCGTATGCAGGAGCGAATAAACCATGAGTATAGTCTGTTTTGGCGAGTTATTGATTGATTTTGTCGCGCTCGAAAGCGGCGTCACGGTAGGCGAGGCATCCGGCTTTCAGAAAGCGCCCGGCGGTGCCCCGGCCAATGTCGCCGTCGCGGTCGCCCGGTTGGGGTATCCGAGCGCGTTTCTGAGCCAGGTTGGCGACGACCCCTTCGGTCATTATCTGTCTGACGTGTTAAAAGCAGATCAGGTGGATGTCAGCGGCCTGAAGTTTTCGGCGGAAGCACGGACAGCTCTGGCCTTTGTCTCGCTGGCGGAAGGCGGCGAACGCAGCTTTGTTTTTTACCGCCACCCCAGCGCTGACATGCTGATGACGCCGGATGATGTGGCACTCGATGTGATTGATCAGGCCAGCATTTTTCACTTTGGCTCGATCACACTGATTGGCGAACCCTCGCGGTCGGCAACGCTGGCGGCGGTGCGGCGGGCACAGGACAAGAATCTGCGCATTTCCTATGATCCGAATTTGCGGCTGGCACTGTGGCCGGACGCTGAGGCGGCCCGCGCAGGGATGATCAGTGGGCTGGACTACGCCCATATCCTCAAAGTGAGTGACGAAGAAGTCGAGTTTATGACCGGCAGCACAGACGTGGCGGATCTGTGGCGCGACCAGATGGAGCTGATTGTCGTGACGCATGGGTCGCAGGGCGCGACCATTCACACCCGCGACGGGCAGCATCACCGGCCCGGCTTTGCGGTGACCCCGGTGGATACCACAGGCGCAGGCGATGGCTTTGTCGCTGGTTTGCTGGTCAGCCTGCTGGATTATGGCGATGGGTATCGCGATCACCTCAACGACATGCTGCGTTTCGCCAATGCGGTCGGCGCGTTGACGACCACTCAGCGCGGCGCGATCCCAGCGCTGCCCACCCGCGAGGCAGTCAAGGCGTTTCTGCAACAGAACGCGTAAACCTGTAGGGCCAATCCCTGTGTCGGCCCCAGTTCAGGCTCGTTGACCTCACCCTCCGGCCCCCTCTCCATGCCGCTGCGCTATGGCGAGGGGAGAACATGAAGTTTGGTCCATCATGAAAAGTCTCGGCTCCACGTCGGAGTATTGTTTTGGAGTGCGGTTGAACCATGAAAGCTGTTTCTGACCACTGGCGAACGAGCGCCCATCGCTATGAGGACTTCAGGCGCTCCACCTTGTAGCAGGCGAGGATATTGCCAGAACCCTGCCAGGTGCGGGTATGCAGCAGTTTGAGCGACACACCCGGCTGCCCCTCGAACAGCGGCGTGCCTTCACCTGCCACTAACGGGAAGAACGTGAAGTGGAGTTCATCGATCAAATCATGCGCCAGCAGGTCGTTCCACAGCAGGCGTCCGCTGTAGAGGAAAATCTCTCTGCCGGGCTGTTGTTTGAGCGCGGCAATCTCCGCGTAAGAATCCGCCCGTTTGATAATGCGGGTGTTTTGCCAGGGGGCTAATTCTGCCTCGGTCAGCGTGTCGGAAATCACGATTTTGTCGATGGCCCGAATCAGGTCGGCAAATTCCCGGCGGATGACGGTGGCGTTGGGGTCATCCGGCACACTGGACCAGTAATCCTTGTTTCCTAAAAACGAGGTGCGACCACTCAGCACCAGCGTATCCGCCGCCCGCATCCGTTCCGTATTGTAATGATCGAACTGCTCATCCCCGGCATAATCCGGGTGGAAGTATTCAAACAGCGCGTTGAGGTTGCGATCTTTCCCCTCGTAATAACCGTCGATGGTTGCAAGGTTGCTGACAATGAGTTTACGCATGGCGCAGCTCCAATAGTATTCAAGCCAATAATTTCACAGAATGAGTTTTGGTGTTCAGTGTGCATAAATTCAAATTATAGAACATTTGTTTCTGGTGTCAATCAAGCGGCGCGTCTACCACTTCAACCTGAGTTATTCAGGCGGTAAAAACTGCAAAGCCAGCGCGTTTTTACGAACCGGGGCGGGTTCGTCCGTTATACTGGATTCATCAGGTCTGGTTGTGGAGCAAACCCCTCGATGAATGATTTAACGTGTCCTCACTGCGGCAAGCGCATGCGCTATGACGTAGAGCAGGAAAAAATTATGTGCCGGGACTGCGATTATTCACCGCTGGACGCGCATGCCGAAACCGTGAAGCAGCAGGGGCCGCGCCAGCGCGTGCAGCTATCGTACCGGGGCGAGATCAACCGCAATGCCCTGGCGGCCTTCAACAGCGGCCACGAATACCTGCATCATGGCGACCCGGCCAAAGCGCGGGCGTCATTCAAGCGGGCGCTTTACTTCCAGCCGGACTTTGCCGATGCGCATATCGCCCTTGCCGACCTGGCCGATGACGAAGCCACCAAGCGGGATCATCTCGGCACGGTGATCGCTTTTGACTCCACCAACCCCGAAGCGCTGCGCCGCCTGCTGGTGCTCAATGGGCGGCTGACCGAAGATGAAATGGCGCGCACCTATCATTACAATGACCAGCACGTCGAGCAGATCGAGCAGGTCGAGGCCACCGCCAGCGAGACTTTGCTCTGCCCGGTCTGTGGCGGCCACCTGACGGTGAACGACGCCAATGGTCAGGTGACGTGTAAATATTGCGGGCATGTCGAAGTACGGTCGCCCTCAAACAATGTCGGGGCAGATTTGCTGTCGATGGCGCTGCTGGAACGCAAAGCCAAAGCAGTACGCTGGGTTGTAGGGCAGCGGATTCTGCATTGCAATGAATGTGGCGCAGAACGCACGATCCCGGCCCGCAAGCTGACGCATCAATGCCCATTCTGCGGGTCACAGCATGTGGTTCAGCAGGACGCCATCGAGTCGCTGGAGCAGCCCAACGGCCTGATTCCGTTTCAGCTGTCGCGGCAGCAGGCCGGGGAGGCTGTTCAGGCGGAGTTGAAAAAACCGCGTCACCGGTTCGCTGCGCTGTTCGATGACAACCGGGTGGCCGGCGGCACTCTGGAGGCGATCTATCTGCCGTTCTGGTTGTTCGACGCCCTGACGGATGTCACCGTCACACGGACCTATACCGGCTCCGACCGCGACATGATCGCCCTGGCACGGCATGGCGTGCAATCGCGCGATACCTTCACCGACGGCCTGCATCATGTGCCGGTGTGCGGCGTCACCTCACCACCGGCTGAACTGACGGCTGAACTCGGCCCCTACGACATGGAGGCGATGATCGCCTATCAGTCGAAGCTGCTGGCGAAGTACCCGGCAGAGCTGTACAGCATCGACTTTGATCAGGCTTCGCTGGAAGCCCGTGGCGTCGTCTCGAAATACATGCGCGACAAACACAACCGCCGCGACATGGGGGACTCGCAGATGAAGGTGACGGTCGCCAGCATGGTCAAGAGCATGAGCTTCCGGCTGGTGCTGCTGCCGGTGTGGGTCGCCATGCTGACCGAAGTCGACGATGACACCCGGCTGGCGCTGGTCAACGGCCAGACCGGCAAGGTGGTTCTGGGTAAGTCGCAAAAACGCCGTGAGTAAGCATTTCAGGCGCGGGTAAGCTCCCTGCTGGAGTTGCGATTATAATATGGGCATCGAGATGAGGTTCATGGCCGATGATTCATCCTGTCGAAACGTCCATTCCACTGCCCTATGAAGCCATAGCTGCGTTTTGCCAACGGCATCACATTGTGCGCCTGTGGCTGTTTGGCTCGGTGTTGAAGGAAACATTCAGCAGCGATAGTGATGTGGATGTACTGGTAGAATTTGACCCTGATCACATGCCCGGCCTGAATTACTTCGGGATGCCGGATGAGCTAAGTCAAATTCTGGGTCGACCAGTCGATTTTGGCACACCGGATGGATTAAGCCCTTATATTCGAGATGAAGTCATGCAGGCGGCTCAGGTTGTCTATGAACGAGCGTGACGCCATTCGGTTACGTCACATGCTGGACGAATCCTATAAAGTGCAGCAATTCCTCGATGGACAGACCCGTTCAGCACTCGATACCAATGATCTCCTGGCTTATGCGGTGCGCTACGCCCTTCAGATCATCGGTGAAGCGGCAGCCCAGGTATCAACCGAAACCCGCAACCAGTATCCCCAAATCCAATGGAAAGATATTGTCGGAATGCGGCAATGGCTGGTGCATGGTTATGAGCGTGTTGAAAATGATATTATCTGGAATACGATTCACGACGATATGCCACCGCTGATCGAACAACTGGAAACCATTTTATCGCCGCCGGACGCCGACGCATAACTGGCCCCGTCCATCTGCTGTCGCTACAATATCGGTTGTAATCGAAGTCGCCGAGGCGGGATGCGATGAAACAGCAGTACACGATTCTGGTCGTTGATGATGAGCCCACTATTCGCGAGGTGGTGCGGCGCTATCTGGAACGGGACGGTTATCGCGTTCAGGAAGCGGCGGATGGCGACACCGCGCTGGATCGTCTGCGCACGCAGCCCCCGGACCTGATGGTGCTGGACATTATGCTGCCCGGCATCGATGGCTTCAGCATTACGCGGCGGCTGCGCGACCACGACGGGCAGGGCGCACTGATGACCGAGCATGAAGTGCCAATCATTATCCTCACCGCCCGCACTGGCGAACATGACCGCATTCAGGGGCTGGAACTGGGGGCTGATGATTACGTCACCAAACCCTTCAGCCCACAGGAACTGGTCGCCCGCGTTAAAGCTGTGCTGCGCCGCACCCACCCCGCCACCGGGCAGGCCACCGAACGCCCGCTGGAATTTGACCATCTGCGCATTGACCCCCGCACCCGTGAAGTCACCATTGATCGCCAGCCGGTGATCCTGACCGCCAAGGAATTTGACCTGCTGTGGTTCTTCGCCGGGCACCCGCGCCAGGTGTTTAACCGCGAACAACTGCTGGATCAGGTGTGGGGCTACAGTTTCTATGGCGACCCCAGCACCGTGACCGTCCATGTACGCCGCCTGCGCGAGAAGATCGAACCAGACCCGGCAAACCCGACATTTATTCAGACCGTCTGGGGTGTTGGCTATAAGTTTGATGCCTGACCAAGTTGCCCTGGTCAGGATGGGTAAAGTGGCTCATGTGATCGGGTACCTGCTGTTTTATGATACCTATCGTTAAGCGCCAAGCCTAGCATTGCAGACAAATTAACATATGAAACTCTTATGTTTTAACTGAAGTTAATTCACATATTTCATGATAGAATTTCCATATATAAGCCGACTTAATTTCACACGAGAAAGGCACAGAACATGGCGACGAAAGTCAAAGCGATCAAAGTGAACGACGGACTGAGCGACGACCAGCGAGCGGGTGTGGTCGAACTTCTTAAGGCGGCCCTGGCAGACCAGCATGTGCTGTTTATGCGCATGCGCAATTATCACTGGAATGTGACCGGACCACAGTTCCAGCAGCTGCATGAGCTGATCGAAGCGCAGTACGATCAGATCGCAGACGCCATTGACGAAACCGCCGAGCGCATTCGTCAGTATGGTGAGTTTGCACCGGGCACACTTCAGGAAATGCTCGACCTGACCCGCATGAGCGAAGAACCGGGTGTTGTCCCCAGTGCGCGCGAGATGGTTGCCAATCTGGTGGCCGACCACGAAGCCATTATCCGTCAGCTGCGTGAAGATACGGAAACGGCTGGCGAAAAGTACGAAGACATCTCGGTCGAGGATTACTTCACCGGGCTGGTGCAGGCGCATCAGAAAATGGCGTGGCTGCTGCGTTCGCACCTTGAGGGGGCGAATATCTAGCCGCTGCGACACGAAAACCATACGACAGGCTGACCACAGGGTTGGCCTGTTTTTATTTAACCTGCGTTAAAAATGTTTATGATTTGGCGAACAAACAAATATTTCGCGCGTTCAAATGGTCGATACACGCGGTCAAACACCGACTCGCCGCTTGTGAAATTTCGTGCTTAATCACCTTTGTGGATAAGCAGGTCCTACTTCTGGTAATGTTGAGCGTGTTATTGTTATGTCAGTTACGGAACAGCAAGATTCACATGCCCTACCAGATCCTTGCAGCAATCAACGCGAACCGTCAAATCACCCACGAATCCGGAAAAACAATTCATATCCACTGGGACGATCACCAGTTCGAGCTGGCCCGGCACAACTTTGTCCGGCTGGTACGGGCGCTGGAATATGGCAGAAAACAGCCGTATGCCGGTGACCGGTCGTACAGTGTGGTGCAGGTCGATGATGAACTGCGCGAAGTGTGGATTAAAGATTCGTGCCTGACCTTAGGCCGCGATGAATATCGCGCACTGCTGAATGCCGTACTGACTACTGAAACCCGGCTGCACGGCTTTCGGGTGCCGGAACCCAAACCGCGTGACCTGGGCCTGCATGTGCAGACGATTGCAACGATTCGCCCTCCCCGACCGACGTGTCCTTACTGGAATTAATGCATGAAAACCTATGATCGTCACATTCTGGTGTGTAATGACGACGACTGCTGCGACGATGGCGGCGGCAAGCAAGTCCTCAAGGCGGTGCGGCAGCAGCTTGGCAAGCGTGCCAAGGGTGTCAAATGCTCGAAGGTGTCGTGCCTGGGGCAGTGCAAGCATGGCCCGGTGATGATCGTCTACCCCGATGGCGTCTGGTACCGCTGCCCGAACAAGCAGGCGCTGCAAAACATCATCGAGACACATCTGATTGGCGGCGAGATCGCCAAAGATCATGTGCTCTTTACCATGCCCCAACCACCCAACAGTTAAGTTTTCCGCCTTCAACCTTGCTGTACGGCGTTAGGTGTTCGTAAGCAGAGCGTCCTAATCTATGGTAGACTTCGCCAAAGTGTCATAGAGGACTCTCCATGCGCCGTATTGTATTCTTCATTGCCAGTGTCGTAGTCAGCGCGGTTTTCCTGTGGCTGGCCCTGCGCGATGTGCCCGTTGACGAGGTGCTTGCCAGCCTGCGCGAGGCCAATTTCTTCTGGATTCTGGTTGCATTATTATGCGGCACCATCGGGCTGTGGACACGCGGTCTGCGCTGGCGCGGCCTGCTGAATAACCGCATTCAGCCAGTGTCATCCTTCTACATGCTCAGCATCGCCATGCTGCTCAACCAGCTGCCCTTCCGCGCGGGTGAAGTCGCCCGCAGCGCGCTGGCGGCCCGGTCCGGCGTACCGTTTTTTACCGCCGCGACGAGCATTCTGGTCGAGCGCCTGCTGGATACGCTGCTGGTAGTGATCGTGCTGGGCGCGACCCTGACCCAGATTCCGGATGCGCCGCCAACGATTACGCAGGCCGCCGGGCTGTTTGGGGTGGCCGGTGTCGTCGCTGTAGGCGTGCTGCTGGTGTTCGCCCGCAGGCCACAATGGGCACGGGGACTGCTGGCTTTCTTCGAGCGCATTCTGCCCTTTCTCAAGCGGCTGCCGCTGCACAACCTGCTGGAACATATCCTCGATGGCATTCAACCGCTGGCCAACCTGCGCAGCGCCATTCAGGCCATTGTACTGACCGTCATTTCATGGGCGTTCTCCTTCGGGACCTTTTACGCGCTGGCCCTGTCGATGGGCATTGAAAGCGGCAGCATTTTTGTCATGACCCTGCTGTCGGTGACGATGGCCTCCTTCGCGATTGCGCTGCCCGTCAGCGTGGCGGCGATTGGCCCATTCGAAGGCGCGGTGCGGTTATCCGGGCAGGCGGTCGGGGTGAACGCGGCGCTGTCGCTGTCGCTGGGCTTTCTGTTTCATGGCGTCACCATCCTGACCTATGCGATCTGGGGCACCATCGGGCTGATCGTGCTGGGCGTTTCGCTGGGCGACGTGCTGAAATCGAACAACCAGGCCGCTGAACCCTCGCATCCCGAAGTTCAGGCAGTTGTGAAGTAACCATGCTCATCATCGCGACGCAAACCGGCGCCCAACTCCACGTCGAGGACATCGGCAGCGGCATTCCTGTCGTCGCCGTACATGGCATGCTGGGGACCGCCCGCAGCAACATGGGCCGGGTGATGGGCTGGCTGAGCGATGATTATCGCGTGATCGGCCCCACGCTGCGCGGCTATGGCGAGTCGCTGCCCAAACCACGCGATTTTCCGCCGGATTTTTACCGGCGCGATGCTGAGGATTTGCTGGCGCTGCTGGACGCGATGAACATCGCGCAGGCGCACCTGCTCGGCTATTCGGATGGCGGCGAGACGGTGTTGATCGCTGCCGGGCTGCAACCGGAGCGGTTTCTGTCGGTAGGGACGATTGGTGCGGTGGGATACTTCGGGCCGGAGATGCGCCCGGCGATCCAGCGTATGTACCCGGTGGACTGGGTGAAGCCCGAAGAAGCGGCCCTGCACAATATCGACAACCCGGTGCCGATGGTCATGCAGTGGATTCGCTCGACCAAGATGATGATTGACGCGGGTGGCGGCACCGGCATGGCAGTCGCCGGCGCGATTCAATGCCCGGTGCTGGTGATGCTGGGGGATGAGGACTGGTTGAATCCGGCAGCATGTGCGCAGGTGTTCCTGAACAAAGTGAGCAATGGCCGGCTGCACACTTTCCCGTGCGGGCACGCTATCCACGACCAGCAGTGGGACGCATTTCGGCAGGTGTATGGCGCATTTTTACGCGATTGCAACCCGGTTTAATTCGGCGTTACCCACCTGAACTAATCGTTGGTACAATGAACACGCCGTTCGCATCAGACAGGGATCTTCGATGAGTCACGTATTTGTTTCGTATTCCCGCAAAGATGCCGAGTTTGCCGACATGCTGCACCAGAGGGTCCTGGAGGCGGGCTTTCAGGTGTGGATGGACAGCATCCTCCCGGCGGGATTCGACTGGCGTCAGGAAATCGACCAGGCAATCCGGCAGGCATTTGTCGTGCTGGTGGTCATCAGCCCGGATTCGCGCACGTCCGAATATGTTACGTATGAATGGGCGTTTGCCCTGGGGCTGGGGCTGAAGGTTATTCCGGTGATTATCAAGGCCGCCGCGCTGCACCCGCGTCTGGAAAGCGTGCAGCATGTGGACTTCACCAACCCGAACCTGATGGAACAATCGTGGCAGCGCCTGCTGGAAGGCCTGCACCATATCCGGCGCGAGACGCTCAAACCAACCGGGACAACCAATCCGATGCCGGAACCGTTGAAAAAAGAAATGCTGGGCACCACCCGCATGGATGCGCCCGGCGTATGGCTGTCGGTGCATCGTGGTCCGCAGCAGGGCCAGGAATGGAACCTGAACAAGGATGAAATTACCGTTGGCCGCGACATCACCAACGACATCGCCATCAACGACCAGCAGGTCAGCCGCCGCCACGCCCGATTTGTGCGCAATATGGAAGAAGGCCCGACCAGCTTTACCATCGAGGACCTGGGGTCGAGCAACGGCACTTTCGTCAACAAGGACCCCCTGAACGAACCACGCCGCCTGAAACACGGTGATGTGATTGAACTGGGCGAAACGGTCAGCCTGGTTTACCAGATCATCATCACGATAAACGGACGCCGCGTGTCGATGTAGTCGTTAAACTCAACCACCGCTCAACGGTTGCGACGCCAGCCCCAGAATCGTTTCGGCATCGACATATCCGTCATGCAGGTCGATGGCAGCCTGCGCTTCCTCGCTGACATCCAGCGATGGCGAACTGGCGAGGCTCTCCGTCCCCAGATAAACCTTTACCCCGTGCTTCAGATACAATTCCAGCGGCATGCGTTCGCAGTGTAACCGCATATTGCTGCGCGGGCAGTGCACTACCCGGCTGCCACTGGCGGCGATACGCTGCACATCGCTTTCGTCCACATGAACGCCGTGAACCAGCAGCGGCTTTAAATCGAGCACGCCGCGCTCTTCCAGATACGCGACCGGGGACATGCCGGGGGATGACAGCGGAATACCAGTTTCGCGGTAGAAATCCGCCAGCGGCCCGGTGTTGGTGGTCATCCAGTCATATTCGGCGCGGCTTTCCGCCACATGCACGCACACTGGCAATTCTGCCTCGCGGGCGTAGGTCACGCCTTTTTTCCACAACGTCGGGTGCACGTTATAAGGGGCATGCAGGGCCAGCCCCAGTTGTAGGCCGCTGTGCAGTTTTGGGCGTGCCTCGTCGATGACATAGCGAGCCATCGCCAGCGCCCGGTCCGCCTGTTCGGCATACTGGCCGGTCACTTCGATGAAAATCATCCCCTGCAAGCCGGACTCATTCAGCGGGTAAATGCTGGAACCCGATGCCGACAGGTCTGCAATATGAGTCACCCCGGCAGCCAGCAGCGCCTCGATACCCGCCTCGGCAGCCTGCCGAAATTTCGTTTCGACAAAGCAGGCCATCGCGGACATTTTGCGGCGCCGTTCCTCCAGATCGAACCACCAGGGCAAAAAATCGCGGCCCGGCGCATGGGGACATAACGCTGCCAGCCAACCGAGTTCGAGGTGAGTATGAGCATTGGTGAAGGTCATGCGTGTGCTCCTGAAACAAAAAACAAATTTAACGCAGAGTGTACAGCGGATACAAGCCAGAAGTTTTCTATCCAAAATATAACTTATGATTCCGAACTTTTGTTCTAAATCGTGTTAATATGGATAGTCGCGTTAGGATTCTGTAATACAGGTGGCACCATGAGCATGGATCAAGTGACTTCGCAAGTCTACGAGTTTATCCGCGCTTACTTTCGGGAGCATGGTTTTTCGCCCAGCTTCCGCGATATATCGCGGGGATGTCATATGAGTACATCCAACGTCGTCCGGTATCTGGACAGGCTGGAGGCGCGGGGGTTAATCAGCCGGGAGCTGAACAAACCGCGCAGCATTGCCCTGCTCGATGAGGAGGAACAGCATGTGTAACAACTAGATGTCAGGAAGCATCCGCGACACTGGTGGTGCTTGTGGCGGCACGGTCGAACGTCATGGCGATACTGTCGATCAGCAGCGCTTTCTGCGCCGGGGTCAGGTTCGCTTCCGGATGAGTCAGACGGTAGGCGGGTGGCGGCATGACGTCGGCCTGAATCATGGCGATCATCACATTCGGGTTGATACTATCCAGTGGCTGCTCGGAAAAATTGAGCCGGGCACGCCCCTGGTTGACATGCTGTGCGGCCACCCACGACAGCGGGGCGATCCGCATATAAACCGGGTACTCGGTTTCGTTGCTATGGCAGGTATAGCAGACCGAGTGCATGATTTGCTGCGCTTCTGCGGATTCCCAGCGGACTTCGTACTGGGCAGGCGGATTGCGCGGGTCAAGGGTTGGGTCGAGCTGCCAGACCGGGAAAGTCTGGACGAGGGCAAAAATGATCAACAGCCCTGCGCTGATGGTGATGAGCAGCCGGAGGTTTTTCCAGAATGTCATGAGCCTGAACCAGATGATTGTATTGATAAACCATCTTGAACTTAATGGTAATTTACGCTTTTCACAATAGTTGAAAGGTCCTACGAAAAAGAGAACATGTGTACACCCATTGTAGAACATTAGTGCTATAGTTAGTCTAACGGAATGAGGACTGCGCAGCGCGGACGGCAACCCTGAAGGATATTCCGGGCCGTTAACCGCTATTGCAACCGGAGGGTGAGTCTGCCGGTGCTGTTCCGGATACGTAAACACAGAGGCGGGTGGCAGCCATGCGATTCGCCTCTGGTTGACTCTGGTCGATAGAGACGCGAAAGGGGCAGTCATGCGTTACAGCGAGGAACAACGACAGGCTGCGCTGGATCGTCTGGCGGCCAATAATGGCGATTATCCGCAAACCAGCACCGAGACCGGGGTGCCTGTCGCAACGCTGCGACGCTGGGCACACGGTAAAAAACCTGCGCCGCCTGCTTCGCGCGGTGATGGGCTGGCTCAGTTACGGACCCAGCTAGCGGCTTACAAACAAGCGATTCGTGACCGACCGGAACCGGATAATTTGCTGGAGCGTGCCAGTACGCATCTGCTGCTCTCAATGATCGAAGATGCGATCCGCCTGTCGGAATCCATCGAAGAAGTGATCGACGAAGCCCCCTTAAACCAGCGGGCTACCGCCCTCAATCAGATGATCGACAAAATCATCAAACTGTCGAAAGAGCTGCCACAAACTGGGGAACAGGTTATTCGCATTGAATTCATCGATCCAGACGGTACAACTCATGAAACCCCATACTGGTCAAGAGATCATTCTCAGAACTGAGGCGCGCTTTAAGGTGGTGGCCTGCGGGCGGCGCTTTGGCAAGACCGAGGTGGGCAAACTGCTGGTCGTCACGCGCTTTCTGACCGGCGGGCGCTGCTGGTGGCTGGTGCCGACCTATCAGACGGCGGGCCAGGTGTGGCGCGATGTCAAAGCCGCGTGCAGTCATCTGGGTGGTCTGCGTGTCAATGAAGCCGAACGACGCATGGACCTGGCCAATGGCGGGATGCTGGCGATCCGCAGCACATTTTATGCGGATAACCTGCGCGGCGCCGGGCTTGATCTGGCGGTGCTGGACGAGGCGGCGTTCATGGCCCCGACCGTGTGGCCCGAAGTGGTGCGGCCCATGCTGCTGGAACGCGAAGGGTCCGCCCTGTTTCTGAGCAGCCCCAACGGGCGTAACTGGTTCTGGGAGGTGTATCAACAGGGGTTGGACACCGCGAACCGGCAGTGGCGGTCGTTCCGGTTTTCCTCATACGACAACCCGCTGATCGCGCAAAGCGAACTGGAGGACATCCATCAGATGACGCCGGAACGGGTGTGGCGGGCCGAATATCTGGCGGAATTTGTCGATGATGAAGGACAGGTCTTTCGCGGCATTCGCGAAGCAGCCACCGCCGCACTCGACGCGACTCCGGTGCAGGGGCGGCAGTATGTGGCCGGGCTGGACTGGGGCCGCCAGAACGATTACACCGTGATCGCCATCATCGACGCCGACAGCCGTGAAATGGTGGCGATGGATCGCTTCCGTCAGATGAACTGGGCACGCCAGCGGCAGCGCTTGCAGAGCTTCTGCGACCAGTGGCAGCCAGCGGTGATCTGGGCGGAAGCCAACAGTATCGGCGGGCCCAACATCGAGGCGCTGCAAGAGGCAGGTCTGCCAGTGCGGTCATTCCAGATGACGGCGCAGAGCAAGGGGCCCTTAATCCAGGCGCTGGCACTCGCCATCGAAAAAGAGGACATTGCCCTGCTGCCGGATGAAACCCTGCTCAACGAGCTGGCCGCCTATGCTGAGGAAACGCTGCCGGGCGGCGGCTATCGCTATGGCGCACCGGCTGGCCTGCATGACGACACGGTCATTGCGACGGCACTGGCGTGGCATGGCGTGCGGCATGGCGGCGTACGCGTCGATTTTGTTTAGCTAATTCCCGGACTGAGGGCGTGCATGCGTGCGCCCTTGCCGTTTCAGGATGCAGTTTAACAACGGCGGTGACGTTTGCTACCGGACTTACGGGTCGCGGTAGCCAGCCGAGCTGCCTGCATGACTGTCCGCGCCTGCACCAGAACAACCAGCCGCGTGTGGGCGGTGTCGCGAGGCAGTCAAAGGATGTTTACAAAGGGGTAAGTGTGTTCTCATCCCGTGCCCATGTTCACCCCTTACAATATGCATATTCGCAAAGTGCAGCCTGGGGTGGATACATGGCAGATATGCGCGGCAAAGTGGTGCTGGTGACAGGCGCGACCAATGGCATCGGCCAGGTGACAGCGCGGGAACTGGCCAGAATGGGTGCGACAACCGTCATTGCCGGGCGGAACGCCGAGAAGTTGCAGGCAACGGTTGAAGAAATCCGGCAGCAGGCCCCTGACGCACAGGTCGACAGCCTGCGGGCGGACCTGTCGCTGATGACCGATGTACGCACACTGGCCGAAACATTCCTGAACCGTTATGACCGGCTCGATGTGCTGGTAAATAATGCCGGGGCCGGGGCGAGCCAACGCCACATCACGCCGGAAGGTTTCGAGCGGATGTTCGCGCTGAATCACCTGAGCTATTTTCTGCTGACCTACCTGCTGCTGGATAAGTTAAAAGCCAGCGCACCGGCGCGTGTGATCAATGTCGCGTCGGATGCACATCGCAGTGTCCGGCTGGATTTTGACAACCTGCAAAGCGAACATGACTGGGGCCGCGCGGGTTATCGTGCCTATGGGCGTACCAAACTGGCGAACATTCTGTTCACCCGCGAACTGGCCCGTAGGCTGGAAGGCACGGGTGTCACCGCAAACGCCGTGCATCCCGGCGTGGTCGCTACCGGAATCTGGAGCGGAGCGGGCGGCATCTTCGGCAGGATAGCCGGAGCCATCGCGCCCCTGGTGATGAAAACGCCGGAACAGGGTGCCCAAACATCGATTTATGTGGCATCCTCCCCCGAAGCTGCGGGCCAGACCGGGCTTTACTTCAGCAACGGCCATCCGGTTCAACCCGCGCCCGCTGCCCAGGATGACGAGGCAGCCCGCCGTTTATGGGCGATCAGCGCCGAGATGGTTGGTCTGGCAGAGGTAGCTACCGGATAAGGATGGACTGAACACCAATCGAGTGATAGGAGCGTTATTGTTATGGTCGATATGAGTGGAAAAGTGATATTGGTAACGGGTGCAACCAATGGCATCGGCAAAGTTGCCGCCTGCGAACTGACCCGTATGGGCGCGACGGTGGTGCTGGTGGGGCGTAACCCCGAAAAAACCGAGCGTGCAATATCCGAAATCAAGCAGTATACCGGCAGCAAATTTGTGCACAGCCTGATCGCCGATTTGTCCGTAATGGATCAGGTGCGGACGCTGGCCGCTGATTTTAAGCGTGAATTTGACCGGCTGGATGTTTTGCTCAACAATGCGGGGGCTTACTTCAGCAAGCGCAAAGAGACGGCTGATGGCTATGAAATGACCTTCGCGCTCAATCATCTGAACTACTTCCTGCTGACCAATCTGCTGCTGGATATGTTAAAAGCCAGCGCCCCATCACGGGTTATCAACGTGTCGTCGGACGCGCACCGCATGGTCAAGGGCATCGATTTCGACAATCTGGATGGCAAAAAGTCGTGGGGTCTGATGGGCTTTGCCGCCTACGGGCAGAGCAAACTGGCGAACATTCTGTTCACGCGTGAACTCGCGCGGCAGTTGGCAGGCACCGGCGTCACGGCGAACGCGCTGCATCCTGGCTCGATTGCCAGCGGGTTCGGCCAGAACAACAACAATCTGCTGGGGAACCTGTTTTACAAGACCATCGCGCCCATCATCCTCAAATCGCCGGAAGAAGGCGCTACCACACCGATTTATCTGGCGACATCGCCTGAAGTGCAGAATGTAAGTGGTCAGTATTTTGTGGATGCCAGGGTCGTGGAGCCATCGAAGGCGGCACAGGATGAGGAAGCAGCCCGACGCCTGTGGAAAATCAGCGCCGAGATGACGGGTTTAACTGTCGCTGTCTAAAATCTCGAGGTGGGCAGTCGCGATGATGGCAAGGGCTTCATCATCATCGCTGGCAATCCGCACAATCGTCTTCAGCTCTGGATGAATACGGACGATCACGTTGTACATTGTCCGCATGAAGCTGTTCATGCCGATCACCACCGTCAGACCTTCAGTCGGTGTTTCCAGCGATTTTTGACCGGCTGTCCCAAATACGGAAATGGCCCCTAAGGGGAGATTCCCGCCAGCGCGAAAATCAAAAATAGCGTCAACCACGTGATTCAGGTTGGCGACGATGTCACCAGCCTCAGCATTCGCCGTGAGAAAATCCTCCCAGGACCAGGGGTCAACAAACGTAAAGCGCACAATCGTTTGTTCTTCGTTCTCCCATATCCATCTGACGCCCATTGTGTCATTGGCCTTTGGTAATCGTATGCCGTTTGGCGGCGATGGTTGCATAAGCATCTTCCATATTATCCGCAATATAGAAGTTCGCCACGACGGCAAGCTTACGTCTGCGGGCCACATTGAGCAGGGTTTCGATGTAACCACGCATCGGCGTAACGACCACGACAACGCCTCGGTTGGCATGGGGCCGGTAGGGATGGTGAATCAGATGCGGCAGGCTGCCGACCGGGAAGGGACGGCTGTGCGACATATCCAGGATGATGTCGACCTGATGATCAACGCTGTTGGTCATTGTCCAGGCGGTTTTGTAGGTCGTATAAAATTCGTCCCATGTCCAGGGTCGTTTAAAAACCAGACACGAGATCGTTTGCTCAGAATTGGCCCAGCGGACAGTGACACTCACTTACTTGCATTCCTCTGTTACAAGACAATATCATTCTGCATTATACGGTGATGAATCTTTCTGTAAGCCGAAAATTATGTGAATTTTGGATAAAGGTACGACCAGAGGACCTTTCTGGTTTTTATTTCTGCCAGCCGCCGCGTGGTATGTCACCGCAGTATTCGAGAAAACATGCACGCTCAATCTCATGCTTGAACGATGGATTGGGCGACATGCCCGGTGCGTGCGTAACGCCAGTTGACCCAGATGGTCCAGGGGAGGATCACAGCCAGCAGGACCGTCGCGCCGAGGAAAATTTGCTGGAGCGACCAACCCTGCTCGATCAGAAAGAACGCCAGCAGCGGGCCGGTTGCCGCCCCGATGTCGCCGGCGGTGCTGATGGTGCCCAGCAGCCGTCCCTGTCGGTTGTACCCGGCATAATCGCCCATCAAGGCGGTTGACTGGGTTTGCAGGATGCTGGTGATGACCGCGCCGAGCAGCAAACCGGGGATGACCATCAGGCCAGCACCAAAGGCCACCAGCAGCAGCGCCATTACCCCGGCGGCCAGCGCTATGATGATAATCGTCCAGCGGCTGCCAATGGCGTCGGACAGCGCACCAGAGATCGGGGCCGCCAGCAAACTGAGCAGGTCCTTGCCCGCCGCGACCAGCCCGGTCAGGGTCGTCAGGGGGATAATGATCAATCCGACAGCCAGCGAATCACCAACGCGGTCCTGCAGCAGCAGCGCCAGCACAGCGCCGACGATACCCAGAAAGATCAGCCAGTTCAGGCCCATGATGACGGTTGCCGTTGCAATCGGCACCAGATTCGACTGTTTTTGCGGCTTGGGTTCTGGCCGCTGCGCATTTGATTCGGGCGCAGGGGTTGGTGAAGCTGCCGGGCGAGTCTCTGGCAGCAGCAGCAGCCACAGGATAAAAGCCGTCACGCCGCCACAGGCAAACACGGCAAACGTCGCCTGATAGCCGATTTGATCCGTCAGCAGGCCGCCGAACAACGCGCCGCCGACATAACCGGCGAATGACCACATGTGATAGCGCCCGACCAGTTTGCCCCGGTTGGCGCTGGTGGCGACATCCAGCACCGCCGTATTGCCAGCCAGCCAGAATCCGGACCACGCCATGCCCCACAGCAAACGCCCGGCCAGCAGCGGCCAGAAGCCGGTGGTGACGTACATCAGCGCCGCGATGATGCCAAAAATCTGCGACAGGAGCAGAATCGGGCGGCGGGGCACGCGCTCGATGAGCATGCCGTAGGGGCCGTTGAGGAAGATGCGGATCAGCCGGTTCGCTGACAGCATCAGGCCGACATCGACCAGCAGGATTCCAGCTTGTTGGGTATGGGTGGGCAGCACGACATACAGCGCCAGGTCGGCAAACAACGCCAGCGCGACGCCTGCACCCATCAGGTGAACGAGGTACTCAGGAGAACGAAGTCGACGTGCAGCAGGCAGCATATAGCCCCGGATAATACAGTCTTAAAGAATATTTAACATTATCAGCGGGCTGGCGGCACTGTACAAGGGGGAATAAAGGTAAGGGCACGACATCATGTGCCCCTGAGATGTCGTCCCTGCGGGCAATCAGCGAAAGGCGTCGGTGATGGGCTGGCCCTGCCACTTGTCAGGGCGCGTTAATCCGAGTGCGTGGGCAATGGTCGGGGCGGTATCAAGCAGCGTAATGGGTGCAGCTACCTCATAGCCCGGTTTGATGCCGGGGCCGTTCAACATCCAGATAATCGTCATATCTTCGGGTTCATTGGTGCCGTGCATATGCTCGTGACCGCCATGATCGGAAATGACCATCAGGGTGTACTGGTCGCGCAGGTTGTGCTCGTCCAGCGCTCGCAGCAGGTCACCGATATTACGGTCATTGGACTCGATCTGGGCGATATATTCCGGTGACATCCAGCCGTGCGAGTGACCGGTCATATCGACATCACCCAGATAGATGACAGCAAAATCCGGCTGTTCGTCCACAATATGCGGAATGGCGATGTTCATGGTGAGCGAGTCGTTGTCGCGTCCGTAGCGGTAGTGGCGGTAATAGCCGACTTCCAGGCTACCCGGCGCCGCCAGATCGCGCAGTTCTTCCCAGCTTGCGAAAAACATATTGCGCAGGTCGGCCTCGGCAGCGACTTCGAGGATGCTGGGGAACTGGGCCGCCGAGGGCATGTACAGGTTGTCGGTGATGCCATGAACCTGGGGCGGCACGCTGCGGAACATCGACGTGTGGCACGGCAGGCTGATGCTGGGCATGACGGACTGTGCCTGCCAGCTATAGGCGCCATGCTGCCAGATCGAATCAATATGCGGCGTATTGGCCTGCGCCAGACCATCCGGGCGGCAACCATCAATAATGGTGAGGATAAATTTGGGCATAAGTGTGTGTCCTGGGTGTGCAGTAATCATCATGCCAGATTATGGGTTGGAATACAGCACGCGGCAAGAGGTGAATGTACGTTGGTGTATAATATACGCAGAAGCGGTTTAAGGCAGGCATGCGATGGTTGCAAGAACAGGTGTATCGATTCAGGAATTTGTGGAAATCGTCGAAAATAACCCCGATAAACACTTTGACCTGACCGCCGAGGGGGAAATTATTGAGGATTCCCCAAACCTGATTCACGGCATGATTCAGGCGCGCATTGCATTTTACTTAGGGGTCTGGATGGATACAAACACGCTGCCGGATTACGTCGTGGCAACGGAAGTCGCGCATGAGCTTGATGGCTGGCCCTGCCGACCGGATGTGTCCATCAATCGCACAGATGACGAACAAATCCCCAAAGTTGCGCCGCTGCTGGCTGTTGAAATCAAGTCGGATTCCAACACCTACAGCGATCTGCGGGCAAAAGCCCATCAATACATCGCGCGGGGCAGCAAGATGGTGTGGCTGGTGTACCCGGAAAAGCAGCTTGTCGAAGTCTATCAGCCCAACGCCGACGATCAGATTCTGACGACCACCGATACGCTTGAGGGCGGCACCGCGTTACTGGGCTTCAGTGTAGCGATCCGTGAATTACTCGCTCAGGGAAAATAAACAGAGGCGCAGTTCCCCGCGCCCCTGCAGACATTCACCCACCTGCTTTAGTCGTTGAAAATATTCGAGGTCGCGCCGTGATTGGCCTGCGCGGCCAGCCGGGCATATTTCGCCAGCACACCGCTGGTATAGTGCGGCGCGGGAGCCTGCCAGGCAGCGCGGCGTTTTGCCAGTTCGTCGTCGCTCAGTTCCACATCGATGCTGCGCTTGTCGATGTCCACGACGATCATGTCCCCTTCTTCGATCAAACCGAGCGGGCCGCCGATCATCGCTTCGGGCGCGATATGGCCGATGCACAGGCCGCGCGTTCCGCCAGAGAAACGACCATCGGTGATGAGCATGACATCCTGCCCCAGCCCCTGCCCGACAATGGCGGCGGTAGTTTGCAGCATCTCGCGCATGCCGGGGCCACCGACCGGGCCTTCGTAACGAATGACGACCACATCACCCGCCTTGATCTGCTGAGCCTGCACCGCCTCGAAGGCGTCTTCCTCCCGGTTGAAGATGCGTGCCGGGCCGCGATGGAACGTGGGTTCCGTCCCTTTCAGCTTGACGACTGCGCCATCCGGGGCGAGATTACCCTTGAGCACCACCAGACCACCGCTTTCCTTGATCGGCTTGTCCAGCGGCAGAATCACTTGCTGGCCGGGGGTTTCCTGCGCTTTGGCTGCTTCCTCGCCCAGCGTGCTGCCCGTCACGGTCAGGGTGCTGCCGTCCATGTAGCCGCCTTCGATCAGGCGTTTGACCAGCACCGGCACACCGCCCGCGCGGTACATATCCGCCGCGACGTATTTCCCGGTCGGGCGCAGGTCGGCGATAATGGGCGTGCGGCGGCTGATCGCTTCGATGTCGTCGATGCTGAACTCGATGCCCGCTTCGCGCGCGAAGGCCAGCGTATGCAGAACCGCGTTGGTGCTGCCTGCCGTCGCTGCCGCTGCCGCAACAGCATTTTCCAGTGCGGTGCGGGTGATCAGCTTGTCCGGGCGCATATCGTTCTCAATCAGCTTGAGCACTAACTGCCCCGCCTGATACGCGATGTCATCTTTCTTCGGGTCTTCAGCCGGCACATCGCCGTAACCCATCGGGCAGATGCCCATAATCTGCGAAATGTTCGCCATCGTGTTGGCTGTGAACTGGCCGCCACAGGCACCCGGCCCGGGGCAGGCAACGTTCTCAATCGCCTTCAGTTCTTCTTCGCTCAGGTTACCCGCGCCATATGCGCCAATTGCTTCATACACGCTGACCAGGTCAACATCCTTGCCCTGATAGCTGCCGGGCAGGATCGTGCCACCATACAGCATCAACGAGGGGATATTCAGGCGGATCAACCCCATAATGGTGCCGGGGATGGTCTTGTCGCAAGCCGCCAGTGCGATTACACCGTCGAAGTAGTTGGCGCGTGTGACCAGTTCAATCGAGTCAGCGATCATCTCGCGGCTGATGAGCGAGGCCTTCATGCCTTCGGTGCCCATCGTGATACCGTCATTAATGCTGATGGTGTTAAATTCCAGCGGCGTGCCGCCCGCTGCACGAATACCTTCTTTGATTTTGGCCGAGAGGCGGCGGAAACCGAAGTTGCAGGGGCCGACTTCTGTCCAGGTGCTGGCAATCGCAATCAGTGGTTTTGCCAGGTCTTCGTCCGTCAGGCCGATGGCCTTGAGCATAGCCCGCGCCCCAGCGCGATCTGTACCACCGACCAATGTGCGGCTGCGGGCATTCAGGTCCGTACGCACCCGGTCAAGGGTTTCGGGTGAATCTGCCATCGTAAAATCCTTTTGCCTATGAAAATTGTGTCCCAGGAACATTGGGTATTGTAACGCAAAAATCCACCAGCGTCGTGAGTCCATCCGTGCCGATTGACACAGAACGATCCTAGGGCACCAACAGGACCCGACTGTACAATTATGTACACACAGCACGATATAAAAAAAGTTGCATAATAAATAGTAAGAAAACATATGCCAGGTTAAAAGGTTGTCCTGATGCGAAAATTGAGCATTATTGCGATTTTGATGTTGGGCCTTTCGATGATGAGCCAGGCCCAGGAAGAAGATGCGCTGGCGCTGGAAGTCATCGCCCGGTTGAATGAGTGGCGCATCAGCGAAGATGTATGGCCGCTGAAGCCCAACGACACGCTGGCGGCGCTGGCCTTGAGTCAGGCGCATTATCTGGCATCGCTGCCGACACTGCCGGATGACCTGCATATTGATAAGAGTGGATTACAGCCACGCGAACGAGCGCTGCTGATGCCCTACAACTGGCCGCACTACGAGCTGCCGGGGCAGATCGCAATCGGCGAAAATGCGGCGATTGGCTCGGTGGATTACGCCTTCGAGTTCTGGACCGAATCAGCCATCCATGCCCGCACGGCGCTCAATCCGGATTACCGCGAAGTCGGGGTGGGGGTTGTGCCGTACAAGAACTCCAACCTGTTTATTGTGGTATTTGGCGCACGGCCCGATGTGCTGCCTGCGCTGGTCGACCCCCAGGATGGCCGCACCATTTACCTCTCGAATGAAGATTTTGAGTATGCGCGTTTTTACGACTCGATCCAGACGGCGAGCGAAATTCAGGTGTTCGATAGCTCAGGCCGCCCGATTTACGATGAACCCCTGGCCTGGACGGAAAAACTGGCCGTACCGGTGGATGCGGGCGACTCGGTTTTTATCCTGTCCAGCGATGGCAATCATGAAGTCCTCAGCGCCGTTGACCTGAGTGACGATCATGTCATTTTGCCCGACAGCATCGAGCCGGAACCCACCGCCCTGCCGCCAACGCAAGCGCCCGCCGCGGAGCAGACAGCCGTTGCCGCGACACCCGCGCCGACCATGATGCCCACCATGACGCCGGTCCCGGTGATTACCGAAGAACCGCCGTCCTCGGTTGCTCAACCGGATTTGCTGATTATGTATTCCAACAACACGCTGGACGTGATCAATGTCTCCGCCGAACCGCTGGACCTGCGCACGCTTGAAATCGACGGCGTGATCGACTTCCCGTTCACGCAGTTTACCCGCGTGACAGATTTCCCGCTGGAGGCCCTGCCGACGCGCCACTGCCTGCAAATCCGGTCACAGGGCGTCAGCGGCGATGTTGTCAAGCAGGATACCTGTAACTGGGTACGCAGCCTGATTACCGTCAGCCCGGACCGTATTTTCTGGGCGCAGGCACCGTTTGAAGTCCAGCGCAATGGCCTGACAATTGCCACCTGCCAGCCCAATGCCAGCGTATGCGCGGTGGATCTGCCATAGAAAGTTTTCAGTCAGCAGTTGTCAGTCTTCAGTTGAACCGCGCAATCGGGTGAGGGCATTTCTGGAATATACTGATTGCTGACAACTGAAAACACCTGACTGCCTGCCCTCTGCGAAATGGGCGCTGCGGAGTATACTGAACCAACATTCTGGTCAACCAAGGAGCGATGATCATGGCGAAAACGCTGGCCCCGCGCAGCGAGGTGAACAAAGCGGAAACCTGGAACGCCGAGAGCGTCTTTGAATCAACAGCCGCCTGGGAAACGGAACGGCAGGCCATCGAGAAGGATTTGCCGCAACTGGGCAAGTATCCCGGCACACTGAGCAACGGCCCCGACGCTCTGGCCGAGTGGCTGGAAACATCTTCCAAGATGCGCCGCCGGGTCGAAAAGCTGTATTTTTATGCGGCGATGTCGCAGGCAGTCGAAACCACCAACCAGAAAGCGACGGCGATGGTCGGGCAGGCGGGCAGCCTGTACAGCCAGTACGCAGCGGCGGCATCATTCGCGCTGCCGGAAATGCTGGCGCTGGGCGAGGCAACTCTGCTGAAGTGGGTCAAGGACGAGCCGCGCCTGTCGGTGTATCAGCACTACTTTGAAGACCTGTTCCGGCAGCAGGAGCATGTGCGTTCCGGCGAAGTCGAGGAAGTGCTGGCACTGGCCGGTGATCCGTTCCAGGATATTGACAACACGCAGCAGATGTTGACCGCCGCCGACATGAAGTTTGAATCCGCCATCGGCAGCGACGGCGAAACCGTCGAGGTGGCGCAGGGCACGATTGACACGATCGTGCACGGCGCGGATCGCGAAGCCCGGCGCACCGGCTGGGAGAACTACGCCGATGGTTATCTGGCGATGAAAAACACGCTGGCCAGCAACTACAGCGCAGCGGTCAAGCGCGATGTGTTTTACGCCCGTGCCCGGCGTTATGGGTCTTCGCTGGAAGCGGCGCTGTTCCCGTACAACATCCCGACCGAGGTGTTCCATAACCTCATCAACACCTACAAGAAGCATATCCCGACCTGGCACAAATACTGGGCCGTGCGGCGGCGGGCGCTGGGGGTCGATACGTTGCATCCGTATGACATCTGGGCGCCGATCAGCAAAGCCGATCCGCCCATCGCGTTTGAACAGGCGGTGGACTGGATCAGCGAGGGTATGGCCCCGCTGGGTGACGAATATGTCAACACCCTGCGCAAAGGCTGCCTCGAACAGCGCTGGGTCGACCGGGCGCTGAATCAGGGCAAGACGCAGGGCGCGTTCTCCTACGGCACCTACGACACGCACCCGTTCATCATGATGAGCTATGACGACAGCATCAGCGCGCTGAGTACGCTGGCGCACGAACTCGGTCATTCGATGCACACCTACCTGACCAAGTCCAATCAGCCGGTGGTGTATGGTGATTATTCGATGTTCGCTGCCGAAGTCGCCTCGAATTTTAATCAGGCGATGGTGCGCGATTATCTGTTCCGCACCAACGACGACCCGCAGTTCCAGATCGCGCTGATCGAAGAAGCAATGGATAACATTCACCGCTACTTCTTCATCATGCCGACACTGGCCCGCTTTGAACTGGAAGCCCATGAACGCGCCGAAAAAGGCCATGCCCTGACCGCGGAAGACCTCAACGCGCTGATGGCTGACCTGTTCAGCGAGGGGTACGGCAGCGAAATGCACGTGGACCGTGACCGCGTGGGCATCACGTGGGCTGAGTTCGGGCATCTGTATATGAACTTCTATGTGTTCCAGTACGCCACCGGCATTTCCGCAGCGCACGCGCTGTCCCGCCGCATCCTCGATGGCACGCCCAATGGGGCCGCAGATTATCTCGGCTTCCTGAAAGCGGGCAGTTCGCTCTACCCGGTGGATGCGCTGGCTGGGGCGGGAGTCGATATGTCCACACCAGAAGCGGTGGAGACGACCTTCGGCATTCTCGCGGAATACGTGGATCGGCTCGACCAACTGACGCGGTAGACAAATTATTCAGCATTCGAGAATGGAAAAGGGCGCACACAATTGCGCTCTTTTAAGTCTTATTGACCTTCTATGTGAAATGTAATAATATTAATTATTCTAAATAACTTCAATGGATAGGAAAGATGAACTCTTCCAATTTGATTTTTCTTCCTGAAGACCATAATGCTAACCAATCTTACATAGAAATCATTATGAGTAGATTGGGGGGCTTCATTCAAACTAAAGATACATACTACGGTAGACTTTACCGAGTACATGATTGGGTATATGTTCTTAGCGAGTCGAAAGCTAAGGATCGTCGTAAACCTTGGAACGAGTTAAAAGCTATGCTGATGCATCATCATCTCATCAACGATGGTGAAATTATCTCAGTTGGGGATGTAGATTCTATACGCAACAAAGACGTCACGTCTGACTTCGTAATAGAAGAAATGTTGTACTTTATTGTTCAGTATATGACATTCAACGATAGCGTCACTGCTGTAAGAAATTATCTCGCGAAAGCGGGTGTATTCGTTGATACAATAAGAAAAAATCCCGAAACAGGTCTTGATGCAGCACGTGCAGCCTACAGAATGCAAGGGAAAGATGATGCGTGGATTGATACACGGCTTGAAGGTATCATCAACCGCAAGAAATTCACTAATGCACTGAGAGTCGCTGTGCGATTTACTCTTGAGAAACGGGAATATGGAACAGCTACTAACGACCTCTATATCGGACTTTGGAAACGAACTAGAGCAATCTTGCTAGATCAAATGGACTTGCCTAAAAACGCCAATCTTCGGGATAACCAGTCACGATTGGCATTGTTGCTTGAAGGCGTGGCAGAAGAAGTTTGCGCTGTACATCTAGGCAATGAGAAAGAATTAAGTTGGATGATGGCAAGAGCTGTGATCCAAGAAGCCGCTGCAAAGATTGGCAAGTATGCCGACGAACTTGAACGTGACTTAGGAATAGACATAGCAACAAATATTCCATTAAATCCCGGTCACGAACTCCCCAAATTGGATGGTTCAGGACAAGAAATTGAAGATTGGAAAAACCCAAGAAAAATCGCGTCGCAAAATGACTAAGTCCGCCCTCGGTTAAAACCGACGGCTAGCAAAAAATGGAAGCGCACTAAAGGCGCTATTTCTTATGTGAAATATCTCGCCTTTCCGCAATCCAATCTTCTCCCGTAAACTTGAATTACCGCGCTTAATTGTGCTAAATCTGCAATGGATTTATCCTAATTACCAATCGTACCAAGCTGATGCCCACACAACGGATTCGTGCCAGCCCCCTCGGGTGGGCTTATAGTTTTTTCGATTAGCTGTGGGCTTTAGCCAACAGCAGAAAGGCGGACACGGTTGTCATTCTGGCGCTGCTATTATCACGTGGTTTGGGCGACGAAAAACCGCCAGCCGCTTTTGACGCCAGAAATCGAGCGTGTGATTATCGAGGTTGCAACGGAGAAATCGCAAAGCCTGGCCTGCCCCATTCAGGCGATGAACGGCGCGGGCGATCATCTGCACACAGCGGTGTGTATTCCGCCGCATATGGCCGTGGCAGAGTGGGTGCGTAATATCAAGGGGATCAGCACGCACACAATCAACGACCGGTTTCCTGATCTGGAAGTGCGGTTTCAATGGCAGCGCGGCTACGGTGTGTTGACTTTTGGGGCCAAAGTGCTGCCAGTCGTTTCGGACTACATCACACGGCAGAAGGAACATCACCAGCTATCGACCACAGACGCCTATCTGGAACAGATGGACGAGAACCTCGCTGGCTAAAGCCAACCGCACAATTTTCTAACCAAATGCAGTCCAATGGCAGAGGGCATATTGTGACTTGGGCCGTGCCGTTTTATACTACGCTGTGCCTTACCCGAATCAAATCGTATCGGAACATGCAGACATGCCTTTAGTCGAACATACCCCCCTGCCTGTGTTCAAAAACCTCCGCGAGTCCGGCCAGGATGTCCTGAGCCTGAGCTACGCCCTCAAGCAGGACATCCGCGAGCTGCACATCGGCTTGCTGAACATGATGCCGGATGCGGCATTACAAGCCACCGAACAGCAGTTCATGAAGCTGATCGGCAACTCGAACCAGATTGCGCAGATTTATGTGCATCCGTTTTCGGTGCCGGGCCTGCCGCGCAGCCCCGAAACGCAGACCTACATTGACGAATACTATACAACCTTCGATCAGGTCAGCCAGGATGGGCTGGACGCGCTGATTATCACCGGTGCCAATGTCACCAACCCGCGCCTGGAACTGGAGCCGTTCTGGGAGCCGCTGACCAAAGTGATGGAATGGGCCGAAGACAACGTGACCACGGTGCTGTGTTCGTGCCTGGCGACCCACTCACTGATGAAGTACACCTACAAGATCGACCGCCAGCTGCTGCCGCAGAAACAGTGGGGCGTCTATACGCACCGCATCGCCCAGCCGGCGCATCCACTGCTGCGCGACATCAACACCCGGTTTGATGTGCCGCACTCGCGCTACAACACCATTACGCAGGAGCAGTTCGAAGGCGCAGGGCTGACCATCCTCATCAGCAGCCCGGACGCCGGGGTCCATATGGCCGTCAGCCCGGACCAGTTCCGCAAGATTTACCTGCAAGGTCACCCGGAATACAGCACCAACAGCCTGCTCAAGGAATACAAGCGCGAGGTGACCCGCTACCTGAATGACGAGCGCGACCTGCCGCCATTCCCGGAGAATTACCTGCCACCCGAAGCGCAGGCCATCGCCGAAGCGTACATCGAGGAAGCGGAACAAGCCAGGCAAAAAGGCAACCCGCTGCCAGTGTTCCCGGAAGGTGCTATTCTGCCGCTGCTGGATAACACGTGGAACGACACCGGCAAGTCGATCTTCAACAACTGGCTGGGGTTGATCTACCGTCTGACACACGTGGACCGCGGCAAGTTGTTTATGGACGGGGTTGATCCGGAAAATCCGCTGGGATTGTTATAGGCACGCCGGTTTGGGTGCGTCGGGCCATTTTGCCGTTACAATGCTTATGCTTACTTAGTTGCATCATCTATCAAGGGAGAGAAGTATGAAAGACGAGACGATTGCCATTCACGCCGGTTATGAAACCGACCCGACCACCAAGTCGGTGGCTGTGCCGATCTACCAGACCGTCGCCTATGAATTCGACGACGCCCAGCACGGCGCGGATCTGTTTAACCTGGCGGTGCCGGGCAATATCTATACGCGCATCATGAACCCAACCAATGATGTGCTGGAACAACGGGTGGCGGCACTGGAAGGCGGCGTGGGGGCACTGGCGCTCAGCGCAGGCAGCGCAGCGGTCACCTACTCGATTCTGAACATCGCGGTGGCCGGGAGCAACATCGTCTCGGTTCCGCTGCTGTACGGCGGCACATACACCCTGTTCAAGCACATGCTGCCCGGCCTCGGCATTGATGTGCGCTTTGGCACCGATGACAGCGCGGACTGCCTGGAAGAACTGATTGACGACAAGACAGCAGCCGTCTACTGCGAGTCCATCGGCAACCCGGCGGGCAATATCCCCGACCTGGAAGCCATCTGCGCGATGGCGCACAAGCATGGCGTCCCGGTGATTGTCGATAATACCGTCGCCACCCCGGTGCTGATGAAGCCATTCGAGTATGGCGCGGATATTGTCGTGCATTCGCTGACCAAATATATGGGCGGACATGGCAATTCGATTGGCGGCGTGCTGGTCGACTCCGGCAATTTCCCGTGGGCCGAACATGCAGACCGCTTCCCCATGCTGACCACGCCGGAACCCTCCTATCATGGGGTGGTCTACACCGAAGCGATGGGTCCTGCCGCCTACATCGCCCGCGCACGCACGGTGCCGCTGCGGAACATGGGGTCGGCGCTCAGCCCGATGAATGCGTTCCTCATCCTCCAGGGGATCGAAACGCTGTCGCTGCGGATGGAACGCCACTGCGATAACGCGCTGGCTGTCGCCAATTACCTCAATGATCACGCCAATGTCGAGTGGGTCAGCTTCGCGGGCCTGCCGGATTCACCGTACTATGAACTGGCTCAGAAATACACCAACGGTAAACCATCGGCGCTGCTGACGTTTGGCATCAAGGGTGGCTTCGACGCCGGGGTGAAATTCTACGACGCCCTCAAACTGTTCAAGCGGCTGGTTAATATCGGGGATGCCAAGTCGCTGGCGGCGCACCCAGCCTCGACAACCCACCGGCAGCTGACCGAAGAAGAACTGAAAACCGCTGGGGTCACGCCGGATATGATTCGCCTGTGCGTGGGTATCGAGAATATCGAAGATATCTTGGGTGATCTGGAGCAGGCCCTGGCCGCCGCCAATTAAGCGCAGCCGCTACATTATCTCCAAAATAAAGAATCAAACAGGGCGGGGGAAACCTCGCCCTTTTGCGTTACTGCATCCCGGCTTCGGCAGCATCGGGGCTGTCAGCTGCCTTGGCCCACCGCGTCACATCCGCATCGATATAGAGGTAGTTGAGCGCCTTGGCAACCGAAACGCGGTGGTTGCCATCCTTGATATAGTAATCATCGCCCACCTGGACCACATCGACCGGCGGCAGATTGGTCGCCCCCAGCAGCATGGCCTGCGCAACCGCGACCCAGCGTGCTTTTGACCGGCGCTGCAAGGGGAGAAAATCCTTGTCAAAACTGATCTTGCCCTGCGTCCCGATGATGCGTTCCAGCCGGGTAGGCTGTACCCCAAGCTCAAGGGTATCCGACTGCTGATGCTGGTCTTCAATATCGCTCAGCAAAGGCAGATGGCGGGACTCTCCGGTGAACAGCGCCTGAATACGTTTGAATTGACCGCGCCGCCACGCCCGTTCAAACAGGTCGTTGGCCCGCTGGCTGATCTGGCGCAGATGATAGGCGGATTCGGTGCTATGCATCAGGCGTTTACCAGATAGTCTCCAGATCAGAAAGTTGGATTTTTGTATCTCGACTGATTAAGGGCACCCGCAAATAAGCGGCTGTAGCGGCAATAATACGATCCGGCATATCAGGGATTTGTGTGCTATCAACGTTGGTCAACGCACGAACAACATCCATGTTGAGTGCTACTTCCGTCAATACACTTCGCGGCGATGCGATGGCTGCTGCCAACCTGGATAAGCTCTCGGCAGGGATGCGGTTACGTTCAATCAGATAAACAATTTCCACAAGGCTGATTGATGAAATGCCAACTTGCTCGCCGTTCTGCATGGCGTCATCAATAAACAATTTGGCAGCATACGAAAGCCGTGAATCCTGCGCAAGATACCAGATAACACTATGGGTATCCGCAACGGCAGCGAACATTAAATATCCTCACGCGGGAAATTACTCCACATTTCGCGTCGCACCTGAGCTATATCTTCTTCGGAGATATCGATCTTCAGGTCTGCCCACAGGCCATAGAGCGATTCAAGAGGTTGCTTTTGCGTTTCAGCGAGGTCGCTCTCCAAGGTGGATGCCAGTTTTTCCAGCAGGCGCACCTTATCCAGCGGGGAAAGTTTTTCTACCAGGGCCAACGCTTCATCTAATGGGGATGCTTTGTCGATCATGTCTCTTAGTCCCTGTGAACTTACGCTCTATTGTACCCGACATTGAATAAGCCAAACGAGCCTTAGCGAAGATTAAGGGCATCGTTGATGATGGAACCCGGGCCGCTTCATCTCTCAACAAGATTTATACCATATTTTATTCATTGTTAAGAAAATAGCTGTATGATACAAGCATCCGTGGTACACCCCACACCCGGTTAGGCTGAGGTGAAGGTGATGAATACGTATAGGCATCTGCTCAAAATTGCCCGCCAGTACGACCCACTTTCGACCGACTATTTTCGCATCGTGTGCGCCGTTAACAGCTACAACAACTACGTCCAGCGCTGGTACGATGATCCCGCCGCCCGTCGGCAGGTCGAGCCATTGATCACGCAGACGCGCCAGTGGTGCGAAGCCATTCAGTACGCGATCATCAATGGCACGGCAATCCCGGCACTGCGCGACATCGAGCAACCCCGTGAGGCGGCGTCCCCCGTATAGCGCTCAGCCTCGATGACAGGTACATAAACCCGGTGGCGCACGGTTGATGGGTTGATGCATCAGCCGGTGGCAAAATAAAGGCTGTAGCCGTTCCCGACCACAGCCAGCATGTCAATAGAGAGCAGTCCAATACGCCTGCGCGCGATGGGCTAACCTTCCACCAGTGCCTTTTTGCGCTTGACGTCTTTCAGGCGCTCCTCGTTGTTGAGGATGCGCTTGCGCAGACGCAGGCTGGTGGGTGTCACTTCCAGCAGTTCGTCTTCGGCCAGAAACTCGATGCAATCATCCAGGCTCAGGTTACGGGGTGGTGTCAGCCCGGACGTGGTTTCGCTTGGCTTGGCGCGATGGTTGGTCAGGTGTTTGGCCTTGGCGACGTTAATCGCCAGATCATCGGCGCGGATATGCTCACCCACCACCATGCCTTCGTAGACCTCGGTGCCGGGCGGGATAAAGAACGAACCACGCTGCTGGGCATTGACCAGAGCATAGGCGGTGCTGGTTCCGGCCTGATCGGCCACCAGGCTGCCAAACTGGCGCTGTGGGGTGGGATAGGCGGCGACAGGTTCATAACCGGCGAACAGGGTATGCATCTGCCCCAGCCCGCTGGTCGCGCGCACAAAATGGGTGCGGAAACCGATGAGCAAACGTGTGGGGATCAGGTACTTGATATAGGTCGTCCCGCTCTCACTGCGCATATCCAGCATGCTGCCATGCCGTTCGCCCATCAGCTCGAAGACGGTCCCGGCCATTTCATCGGCCACTTCGATATGGACTTCTTCGACTGGTTCCAGTGTTTCACCGGTGTCCGGGTCCTCGCGGAAGATGACTTCCGGCTTGCTGACGTCGAACTCGTAACCTTCACGGCGCATGTTTTCGATCAGAATACCGAGGTGCAGTTCACCACGCCCGCTGACGATAAAACGATCCGCCGATTCGCCATCCTGCACCCGCAGGGCGACATTATGGCGGATTTCTTCGATGAGGCGCTGGCGCAGGCGGCGGGATGTACCCCAGCCCGTTTTGCCTTCGCGCCCGGCAAATGGCGACGTATTGACGCCAAACGTCATACGCACCGTCGGTTCTTCCACGCTGATCGGCGGCAGCGCTTCGCTGATCTCCGGGTGGGCGATGGTGTCGCTAATATTGATTTCCTCGAAGCCACCGAACGCCAGAATATCCCCGGCGCGCACTTCATCGACTTCGACTTTGGTCAGATTATGGAAGGTGAACAGATATTCCAGACGCCCGTTCTGGCGCTCGCCCTGCGGCGTGATGCGCGTAACCTGCATCCCCCGGCGCAGCACACCGGAATGCAGCCGGCCAATACCGATCTGTCCTTTGTAATTATCATATTCCAGCGTCGTCACCAGCAGGCGCGGCAGTGCGTCGTCGTCGATCTGCGGCGCGGGCACTTCCTTGATGATCGTCTCGAACAGCGGCCCCAGATCGTCGGTCAGGTCGTCCGGGGTTAACCCGGCACGGCCATCCAGCCCAACGGCATAGACCACGGGAAAATCCGCCTGTTCATCGCTGGCACCCAGTTCGATAAACAGGTCAAACGTCTCGTTGAGCGCGTCTTCGGGCCGGGCATAGGGGCGGTCGACTTTGTTGATGACCACGATCACACGCAGGCCCAGCATGAGGGCCTTGCGCAGCACAAATCGGGTCTGGGGCATGGGGCCTTCAACCGCGTCGACCAGCAGCAGCGCACCATCGACCATGTTCAGCACACGTTCGACTTCGCCGCCGAAATCGGCATGGCCGGGGGTATCGACGATGTTGATTTTGACATCGTGCCAGGTGACGGCAGTGTTCTTCGCCAGAATGGTAATGCCGCGCTCCCGTTCCAAATCATTGGAATCGAGGATGCGCTCGGCAGTTTGCTGGTTTTCGCGGAAGACTTTGGCCTGCTTGAGCATGCCGTCTACCAGCGTCGTTTTGCCATGATCGACATGCGCGATGATGGCGATGTTGCGAATATCGTCGCGTTGAAGCACGTTTAATATCCTGATGAACTCGTTGACTGACTGTGGAATGTGGAAAAGACGACATGTTCGTCGTCCCTACTATTGTAGCAGACACGTCAAGCCGGGATACAGGGGCAAAAGGTTAAGGTTTGTTGAGGACCAAACACGACCGCCATATCTGCCGAAATCCTCGTGCGTGAGTTTACGGCGAATTGAACGCAGCATCAGCGCTTATTCTTTGGGGCGTGGAGGCTGCTACTTGGGACTGCTGCGGTCGGTGCACTGGGCGCTTATGGAGTAACAGCCTACTTGTCCGGCGTAATCGGGTCTGTTAACCCTGTATGAAAGATGAGGAAGTGGTATCTTAGAATCACAACTATCCAAAAAACAGCCGTCTATCTTTTGTCCACAGCCAAAAAATCGGACAGCAACCACCTGCCGGGTTTTTGACTGAAGGCAAGAGGTGATCGGCCATAGACTGAGGAACGCCCTATGAATACTGTACTTGGGCTTCTGGCCGTATTAGCACTGGTGCTCACGAATGGCTTCTTCGTGGCCGCCGAGTTTGCGTTTGTCGGCGCACGGCGCACCCGCATCGCGCAGCTCGCCAGCGAAGGCAGCAGAGGGGCCAAAGCTGCCGAACACGCGCTGCAACATCTGGATCGCTACATCGCGGCTACGCAGCTTGGCATCACCCTGGCAAGTCTGGGGCTGGGCTGGGTGGGTGAACCGGCGATAGCGCACCTGTTTGAACCGCTGTTCGAACGTTTCCTGCCCGAAGAGGCGATTGCCACGGTCGGGCATACGGCGGCAGTCGTCATCAGTTTTTCGCTGGTGACCATGCTGCATATCGTTCTCGGCGAACTCGCGCCCAAGTCCATCGCCTTGCAACGCCCGGAAGATGTCTCTATCCTGGTGGCCCGGCCAACCATCTTATTCTTTCGCCTGTTCAGACCAGTCATCGCGCTGATGAATGGTGTCGGGAACGCGGTCGTGCGGCTGCTGGGCTTTGAACCGGCGGCGGAACATACCAACGTACATTCACCGGAAGAACTGGAAATGCTGGTTCATTCCAGCCGCGAAGCCGGGTTGATTCAGGAAAACGAAGAAACGCTGCTGCGGCGCGTCTTTGATTTTGGGGATATCCCGGTGGTCGAAGTCATGCAGCCACGGGTGGAGGTCGACGCCGTAGATGTCTCCACGCCGCTGCCAAAACTGCTCCAGCACTTTGCCACACGACATCACTCGCGTTACCCGGTCTACCAGGACCATATCGACAATGTCGTCGGGGTGCTGACGATCAAAGACCTGTTCGACCTGCTCGTACGCGAACCGGATTTGCTGAAAGATGCGGGCGCGGCCTTCGACGTCCATCGCATCATGCGCACGCCGCTGTATGTACCGGCAACCATCAGCGTGGATGTACTGCTGGAAGAAATGCGCAGCAAAAAGACGCACCTCGCCATCGTCATTGATGAGTACGGCGGCATGGCCGGGCTGGCAACGATGGAAGATATTCTGGAAGAGCTGGTCGGGGAGGTCGATGACGAATTTGACGAGGCACCAGCCATCCCGATCGAAGACGCCGACCCCAATGTGGTGGATGGCCTCACCAGTATGACGGATGTGGTCGAACGCTTCGGCCATCCCGGCGGCGAAATCCAGTCCGCGACCATTGGTGGTTACGTGGCGGAACGGCTGGAACGTATTCCTGACGAGGGCGACAGCCTGCCCTTCGCCAGCTATATCTGCCGGGTGGATGAAATGGACGGCTTGCGCGTGACGAAGGTTCACTTCCTGCCCAAAGCGGACGAACCGGAAGAATCGCTCGAAGCACCGGAGATTTGAAAATCTAATCGTCGATCAGGTATATATCGTGCGTCACTGGGTAGAGCCTACTCGAATGGCTGCCCGGCGATAAGGGTGTGGACAAAGTATTCGGTGTCTTCGTCCAGCGGCTGCCCCACCTGCGCCCGTATCGCTTCTTCATTGGGGCCATGCTGGTCAATGAGCGTGGCAGCGCGGCGCATCTTGTCCGTCAGGTCGATGAACTCGGCCCGCGACATCACCGTGTCGCCGTGGCCTTCGATATACTGGTCCGCGTCAAACGTGAGCAGCGTGTCGATCAGCGGGAACAAACGCTGGCGGGTGTAATGCCGCACCGGGGTATAGATCGCGTCGTACAGGCAGTCGCCCAGAAACAGCACCCGGTCGGGCAGAATATGCATGACGCAGGAGTCCGCCGCATGGTCGCCGCCGACATGCTGAATACGGCAGGAGACCCCGCCCGGATGCAGCGTCAGGGTATGCTCGAAGACCATATCCGGCGCGATAATCTGCACCTCACGCGGTTCCGGCAGCTCGACTTTGATGTCCGCCGCACAGGACGGAATCTCCTCGCCAGTGGCGACCCGCTGGTCGAGCGCCGCATCGTGCCAGTTGTAGCCTGCCAGCACTGCCAGCCGTTCGGCAGTCTGCTTATGGGCAATCACCGGTACAGCCAGTTCCGCCGCCCCAAAGATATGGTCCCAGTGCCAGTGCGACAACGCCACATAACGCGGCCCATCGACCCCGGCAGCACGCAGCCGCTCCAGAAACAGATGGGCATGGGCTGCCGAAGCGCCGGCATCGAGCATCAGGGTGTAATGAGTGCCGGCGATGGCGCACAGAGACGGACGATCCGGTTTACCGGGTGACATCCACCAGACATGATCGCTGATTTGCTGAAGTTGGGTTTCTGCCACAGGTTGACCTCGATGAGTCAGTCCGCTGCTTCGATGGTGTCGATGTAGTTGGCCATCGTGCGCAGGGTCTTGCTGAGGATAAATTCGCGGGCATCCTGCATCACGCGCGGACACAGCGTTTCTTCAAGCACCATGTACATTTCATCGGCGTAATCGAACGTTTCGTGATGTACATCCGGGTTGCTGCGCACATAGGTGAGGATATTCACCGCTTCGGTCGTCAGTTCCCGGTCGATCAACCGCGCCGCGATGCCGGTCATGGCGTCCAGCGCATCGCGCACAGCGTCAATGACCAGCGCCGCTTTCAGGGCCACGCGATACTCTTTTTCACTCAGGTTATATGGGGCCATGTTGCTCCTGCATATAATTGCAATTCATAACATTGTAGTCAGCTACCCGGTCCAACGCCACTGCGTCAGGCCGCGCGGCTGCGTTTAGCCAGATCGTATCATGCCGGATGCGGTGCGATAAACCTCGATCAGCAGTTCCGCCAGCATGGTTTCTGGCTCTCGCTCGGTGGCAAATTGATCGTAAGTGATGTAACCACCCGGCGCGTGCCAGCCGGTAATCCACTGGAACTGGCGCGGGATATGCGTGCGCAAATCTTCGACTTCCGGCTGCGCATAAAAATAGACATAGGGCTGCCCAATATCTGGCGTGCCGGGCGAAAAGCCGATATTCAGGTGCAGGTCCGCGCCTTCGTCCATACCATCGGCAAACCACAGCACAGACAGGTCAAAACCATGCGGCCAGAGGACCAGCGGGTGCTGCGGGCCATACATACTGGCCTTGACAACGGCCAGCATCTGGAACATGCGCCACTGCACCTCGGCGTAAAGCTGCGCCTGTGTCAGGTCCAGGTTGAAGGGTTCGTCGCTGGTGATCTTCGCGCGATCCGGTTCCAGCTGGTGCCCGGTCTGGGTCATGGCCGCCACAATCGTATTGAACAGCGATTGCTGGCTGTTACCGTTCAGAGCAACGGGCATCGAGTCGGTGCCATCGTGCGCGTAGATGATCGCACCCTGAAGGTAATCCAGCGTCAGCGAACCGCCAGCCTTCAGCGGACCGGTGGTCGCCCCGGCAGGAATGGGACGCAGGCTGTGGCGCAGGGCATTCGGCAGCGGGTCCAGGCTGGCTACACGCACGGCATTGAGAATTTGCGATGCGGCATGCAGGGCTGTTTTTGCATCTTTCCAATCGGCATAACCGGGCAAAGTCATGGCTGCTCCTTTTTCGTGACTTGTGTCTCTGAGCTATGGCGCGTGTGTGATATTTACATGTTGCCGTAGGCGGCAGTCAGATGTGCAAATCGCTCCATCAGGAACCGGGTTTTCGGGCCGGGCACGCCCTGCCCAATGATTTGGTCATCCACCTGCCGCACCGGACAAATTTCTTTGTTCGACGCCGTGATAAACACTTCGTCAGCGCGCATCAAGTCGTCAAGCTTGAGATCGCTGACCTCTACCGCAAAACGGTCAGATGCCAGTTCGAGCACGGCCTGCCGCGTAATGCCCAGCAGCACCGCCTTGCCCGGGGTGATAAGTCGATCGCCCAGAAAAGCGAAGAGATTGGTGGTGGTGCCTTCCAGCACGCTGTCTGTTTTGTCGACATAAATTGCATCGACCGCGTTTTGCTTGCGCGCTTTCTTCAGCGCGACGATGGCCGGGATGTAATTGATCGTTTTGGCTTCCGGCAGATAGCGCTCGGTCCGGTTGGTGATGATCTTCACGCCGTCGCGGTACCATGCTTCGGGCAGCGGCTTGTGCGGCGTGACCATCACCAGCAGGCGCGCGCCCCCGTTGGGCGTGATATTGTCCGGCGATGTGCCCCCGGTCACGACAATGCGCACGTTGGATTCCGGGTAGCCGTTACGTGCGATCGTCTCCAAGGTAATGCGGCGGATGTCGTCGAGCGAGTTGGGCAGGTCCAGTTCAATCAAACGGGCCGAATTTTCCAGCCGCTTGAGATGGGCATCCAGATGAAAGGGTTTACCGTTATAGGTGCGCATAAAATCAAACACCCCATAACCGCGCAGCACCGCCAGATCATCCGCCGGGATGCTGGCATCCGTGGACGGGACGTATTCACCATCAATGTAAAATATGCTGGACATGAACGCTGTGTTCCCCTTTCAGACGCACTTCGAAGGCCTCTTGTGAGCGATAAAAAACAACGATCGAATTCAATAAAGAAATTCACTTCACAAGAATGATCTGGAAATGCCGGGCTGGTTTCCCTGATGGCTGAGTATTTCGCTATTGTAGCGCAAAAGCGATGGAAATTGATGAGGCAAACGGGTGGGTTATTCCGCTGATTGTTCAGGATTTACGCTGGCGGCAGACCTAAAACAACTGGCGGAATGGATGAGCCAGCATCCAGGAAACGTGACGAGCGCCGGACAGGTTAGATGGTGTAATAGGTCCACGACTCGCTGGGGACGATCACCTGCAATGCGCTGCCAACACGCTCCACGTCGGCTGCATCCCGGCTGTCATAGGTGAGCACCTGGATCACCCGTGAATCGGATTGCGAATCGCGGGTCGCGGTCGCCACTTTGGATTTATAGCCGAGTCTGCCGCTTTCCGTCGCCGCTTTCACCTGTGCCCACAGCTCATCCACCACATCGAGGGTGGTGCCAAGCTGCCAGTATCCGGCGTGGGCGGTGGGGCCAGGTGCATCCAATTGGGGTGATCGTTTCGCTTCGATCCAGTAAACACCTGTCACCTGCGAGGGGACAGCTTCGGCATCATGCTGCATCCGCGCCTGCTGAACCCGGTTAATCAAATCGAGATTGGGCTTCTCCGGTTGGTTCATGAGTGGCCTTCGCTAGCTCGGTGGTTTCGTCGCCTTCCACCAGCGGCAGATAAAAGCCAAAGATACTGCCTTCACCATGGACGCTGCGGAAGATCATCTGCCCATTATGCCGTTCGATGACATTCTTGACCAGATGCAGGCCAAGCCCGGTGCCTTCGATCTGGCGGGTTTCCCGGCTGCGTGCCCGAAAGAAGGGCTGAAACAGGCGGCCTTGCAGGCTTTCCGGGATACCATAACCCGTATCCTGAACTTCAAGCGAAACCTGCCTGTCCACCGTCGACAACCGGACGTCAATCTGCCCGCCCACCGGCGTGTATTTGATGGCATTCGTAATCAGGTTGCTGACCGCCTCCTCAATCTGCGCCGCATCACCCCGCACCAGCAGAGCTTGCGCCGGCGGGTTAAAGCAGAATTGGTGGTCACTGGCCTGTGGCAAATGAGTCTTGCAAACCTGTGTGACGATGGTCCGCAGATCAAAGGTGTGCTGGAACGCATCATCCTGCATCATTTCAATGCGCTCAAGCGAGAGGATGTCGTTGACAATTTTTTGCATGCGCTGGGCTGCGCGGTGAATGTGCGTGGCCTGTTCCTGTTCGTGGGCGGGCAGGTTACCGTTTTCCAGCATCAGATCGGCAAACCCGGCAGCGACATTAATCGGATTACGCAGATCGTGCGCCGCCATGCGGATCATATCGGACTTCAACTGTTCAAGCTGAGATACGCGTTCATACAGCGTTTGAAGCTCGGCAAGCTGCTGGCGCGTGATCTGGTACAGTTTGGCGTTATCAACGGCGACGGTAACGCGTGCCACCAGCCCCTGCATAAACATCAGTTGGTCGTCCGTCAGGGCCACCGGGGTTTCCAGCAGCATGACCCCGATCGTCTGCCCATTGGAGAGAAGTGGCAAAGCAACCAGATTCTCCTGATGTTGGGGGCGCTGGAAATCCAGCACCTGTTGGATCAAGCCAAAATCGAGGCGCAGGTAATCACCGGAAAAGTCGCCAATCATCTGCTGTCTGGTCACGTTTTGCGCATTATCAAGCAGCAGCACCGCCCCCGCCTGAGCCATGCTGATTCGCACCGCCATATCCAGGGCCATGCGCAGTATGTACAGCACATCCAGCTTGCGGTTGACTTCATGGTCGACCTGTCGCAGAACCGTCAGGTGGGCGACATGCTGCTTGAGCGTGGTTTCGACCTGGCGGATCGTCGTGATGTCCTGAAGCAGCATCATGGCCGCAAAGATTTCGCCGCCCTCGTTGGTGACCGGCAGCATGTGGATATTGTAAATACGATCGGCGCTGCCGGGCAGGTCGATGATGATATGCTCACCCTGAAGCGCCGCTTGCAGATTTGTCTGGGTGTCTTCCGCATCCATCCGGACAATTTCAGAAAGGTTGTGCCCGCCGCGCTTGAGTGTGGGCGTATCCGCTTTGGTGAGCACCGGTCCCTCAGCCGCCATCAGGTTGAGGTCACGATCAAACAGCAGCACCCCCATATCCGGCAGATTGCGTGCCAGTGTGCGATAAAGTTCGTCGCGGCGGCGCATTTCCTGAGCGGTACGCTGGCGCTCAGAAATATCCTGCGCGACACAAACGATCCCCTGTTTATCGCCGGCCTGACCATAGAGTAATGAGGCGGAAAATGACACCGGTACACGGGTACCGCTGGCAGTGACGAACGTGGTATCCACCGGTTTGACAGGCACTTGCTGTTTCTGCAAGCGGTCGATCAATGCGGGTTCAAATAGAGGTTCAGGTGTTGCGCCCAGCAAGTCTTCCTCTGCATACCCCAACAAATCCAGCGTGGCCTGATTGACACGTTCGATGCGCATGTCCGGCCCCAGAACAATCAGGCTGTCACTGATTGATCGCAGAATGTTATCCACATAGGTTTTAGAAAGCGTGGTATTCACCAGATCACTGAGTACCGATTTGACCGCCGCTTCATTGCTGCGCGCCCGCAGCAGCATATCATTCAGGTCGTGCCGGACAACGTGCAAGATCAGCGCCGTTACGAGAAAAACTGACGCTTTAATCAATCCATCGAAGACGGGTGACGCCCGATGGTAAACCGGCAGAAGCTCCATCTGCTCTGCGACTTGGAGCCCAAGCACCGAGAGAATGCACAGCGCAAAAAACATCAGCCGGGCACGTCCGTCGAGCAAGGTGTTCGCAAACAGGATCACCAACATTAACGCGAGGAAAGCCGGGCTGCTGATCCCGCCATAATAAAAAGCGCCCGACGTGAAAATGACCCACGTCATAAAAACGTAGACCAGTCCGGCCCATCGCACCCGGCCTTCCCGCAGCAGCGCCAGCACCAGCAGATTGACACAGAGACCGGTGACAATGAGCGTAAAGCCCATCCATTCGCCAGCGATCTGCGTCGCGATGGCAAAGAAGGCCAGCGCCACAAACATGACCTTCACAATGCCAACCAGCAGATTCGCAGCCCGTGCCTGCACTTCGTCTTCCACACGTGGCAGCACAAACAAACGACTCACGAATGACTCGCTGGCATGTTTCATTCTGCAAGCCATGTCCTGCACGCTTTTCATAGAACCTCTTAATACACCGTTATATTCATTCTAGGCGGTTTACAAATTTTAGAGCATTAACGAATGTCGATCAGAAAGGAGACTTCATGTTCAACTGGTTAAGTGGTCTGTTCCGGCAGCGCCCGGAACGAAGCACCGCCCCGCACCTCGCCGCCGTCGCCCGTCACAACGCGGTCCGATGGCCCAACCTGGCCGAATCAGAATCGCAGGCACGGGTCTATCAGCAGTCCCCGTGGGTGTACATCGCTGTCAACCGCATCGCAGAGGCCGCCGCGCTGGTGCCGCTGCATGTGCAGCAGTTGCAGGGTGAACAGGCCATCGATGTCGAGCGTCATCCGCTGGAGGTGCTGCTGGACGCGCCCAACCCCTATCTCAGCCGCTTCGAGCTGATGGAGCAGACGGTGGGCATGCTGGAACTGACTGGCGATGCCTACTGGTTTCTGGTGGGCGATGCGCGCGGTCGTCCGGTACAAATCTGGCCGCTGCGCCCGGACCGTATCGCCATTGTCCCCGATGAAACCCATTATGTTCGCGGCTATGTCTACGAAATCGACGGCCAACGTATACCCCTAGAGGCCGCAGAAGTGGTACATTTCAAACGCTGGCATCCGTCCAATGACTACTATGGGCTGTCCGCGCTTGAAGCGGGCCGCATCGCGATCAGCGGAGACCGGGCTATGGCCGAGTGGAATCGGAACACCTTCAGCCAGGACAACGGCGTCCCGGCAGGCATTGTCAACGTCAAGGAATATGTTTCCGATTCTGACTTTGAACGCATCAAGCGCGACTGGCGGCAGAGCTATGGCGGTCCGCAGCGGCGGACGGCTTTCTTGCGCGGTGGGGGCATCGAGTGGCAGAATATCGGCCTGAGCCACACCGACCTTGATTTTCTGAGTGGCCGCGAAGCACACCGCAACGAAATTCTGAACCTGTTTGGGCTTCCCGTTGGGCTGGTCAGTGAAAATGCGACCGAAGCCAATGCCAAGGTTGCCGAGCGTCTGTTTGTCGAACGGACGCTGTGGCCCAAGCTGGTGCGCATCGCCCAGAAGATCACGCAGGAACTGTTACCCTTCTGGCCGGGAACAGCTGTCGCCGCGTTTGAGGATATTCGCCCAACCGACCTCCAGGCACGGCTGGAAGATATTCGCACGGCCTACCCGGTATTGAGCATCAACGAGATCCGCGAACGCTACTATCAGCTTCCGGCGGTTGCGTGGGGTGATCGACCCGTGGGCGCGCAAAATCGGGCGAGTGAAAGCCAGCCAGAAACCGAACCGCGCGGGGCTGATGACGCCCTGGTCGAACTGAAACGCTGGGAGCGGTTTTCAGTCAAGCGCTGGGGGCAACAGGGCGGACGGGCGTTTGAAGTGCGTGCCCTGCCGGAAGAAGTCGCCTTTGAAGTATCCGCCGGTTTGCTGGCTGCCGACTCGGTTGACGAAGCGCAGCAGGTGTTCAGGACGGCGCAAACCGACCTGCTGGCGCTGGGCGCTGGCGGCGGATAAAGTCTGCACGCCGTTTTATTCAAACAGGGGCGGTAATCAGCCGCTCCTGTTATGCGATTTTAAGGGTAGTAAGATAGCATGTCGCGAGTCAAACAGGTTGGAATGAGATCAGCGTGAAAGAAGTTGAGAAAGCGCTCGACTGGGTAGCGTTGAATCGAGCCAGCCTGACCGAAGACGCCGAAGTTCATGGCCACACACTGGCAGCAGAGATCCTGGTGTTAGAACAACTGGTGCGTTTTGACCCAACCGGTGCGAACGAATTTCCGGGTCTAACGGCCCTGTTTCTGCTGAAAATCGAGTTGTATCATCTGCGTAAAATGTAACTGTCAGGATTGGAAAATTACAGCAAATATAACAAAAACTGGGCGGACAATACGCTTGCCATAAATACGAACTTGTGTTCTAATCACGATATGAAATCAGGTGGAGTTGAGATCATGAGCATCTATAAGGGGATTGTTAAACCCCATTATCGATTATTAGGCATGTTGATGGAACGTCATGACCTGCGCATGGAGTTGATGACCCGGACCGGCGTCCATTCGGGTGAGAGTTTGCAGAACGATCTGGCAACCGTTGATCTGGAACGCAAGATTGAAGCGCTGGACGCCGAAATCCGATCCCACCAATCGCATGTGCGGCGGCATTTCAAAGCCGAAGGTCGCAGCCTGAATGAACTGAAGTCATTTATTGGCGATGACCTGATGCGGGAGCTGAGTTCGATTCGCGGCAAAGTATCCTGACGCTGCGTTCATCAGTTATCAAAAACAACAAAAAATGGGAGGGCTGCCGAAAGGGCGCGCTCCCATTTTTACGTTTACGGTTTGAAGGTCTGGCCCGCAGGCTTTATCCGCGCGGTGGCGTATCTGCCTCCCCCGGCTCCTCGGTGTCTGCATTCATGTTTATGGGCCCGGTATTGCTGCGTTTGGTGGCCCGCTGCGCCTTGAGCAGTTCCTCCTGCACGAAAGCCTCCAGTTTTGGTGGCGTGCGCACAGACTGGCCCCACTGGGCGGTTTCTTCCGACATCACACGCAGCGTGTTCTCGATATAGGCCCGCAGCGCCGCTTTGTAGGTCAGGTCGTCCATGCCTTCCAGCGGTGATTGTGAGTCCGCAACTTCGAGATTTTCCAGTGCACCATTATAAATACTCACCGTGCGATCCCACTGGTACAGGCTGGCCAGCGTCGTAAAGGCGCCACCAATCGCCGGCGTGACAACCGCCATAATCATGAGTATGTTAACGACCGATTGAATAAAGTCACAATTTGTTGTCCCCTGCATCTCCACCAGCCCTGCCAGCCTGGCTTCAACAGCGGCATCATCCAACTGTGTTTCGCTGCCTTCGATCGTGACATCCAGCGATTCCAGTGTTTCCAGGTCCTGTCCTTCCTGAAGAACGCCCAGCGATTTCAGGCTGCGCACGAGATTTTGACTGCCTTGCAAATCGGCACATTGCCCCTGGTTGGCGAACGACCCATCGACCAGATAGGCTGATACCAGCAGCCCGGCCAGCGCCGCCGAAAACCCGGTCAGAAAAGCAAACACCGCGACGATAACATTGACTTGTCCGGCAGCCTTGCGATATTTATCGGATGTTCGCTGCCAGTAGCTGCGCTGATCTTCCAGGGCAAACCGCTGGAAGATCTTGCCAACGGCCCGCATATGATCACGATCAAAATCAGACGGTGCCATCGTCAACTACTCCTTGCTGGCCGGGGGCTTCCTGAGGGTACATACCACGATTAATGTCTGCCGCCCGCTGCGACAGCAACATCTGACGTTGATAACCGGTCACCTCGTCATACGGTGGCATCCGGGTCAGGTAACGAAAATATTCACGACGCATTTGCTCAGCGCGCCGCCGGTTGGTCAGCCATAGTTCCTGCGGCGATTCGCGCCCACCAATGGCTGCCAGAAAGGCCGTCAGCAAAGCAACCAGCGTTTCAAGAAACGCGAACATCGGCATGATCTCCGGGTTTGAGTTGAGGGAGATCACCTGCAACGACCCGACCAAAGTGGCCAGTACGGCCAGAGCGAGGAAAAAAATCTGCCGTCTGCGATAGCGATTCTGGTTAAATTTTGCCAGATGATCGCGCTGGCGGAAGAGGCGCAGCATTTCATAATCCATAAAATCAAGGTCTTCAAAAATTCTTTCCCTGACCTCCTCCGGCGTGTCGACCAGCAGGGCTTCCAGGTCCTTCTTGACTAAAAGCTGATAAGTGGGGTCCGGTTCGGATGGTTTGAACTTGCCAAACTGGGGAAGCTCCTGAATCCAGACCGGCAGCCGCTTGCGAAAATCCGGCCTACCTTGAGACACGGGGGCCGGACCGTCTTGCTCTGGCTTGCCCAATGCCTTGTCGGGTGGCGGAGTCTTCGATGTAGATGGGGATTGCGCACTCATAGGGACTCCTCAGGTGATGCATCACTGCTGTAATGCTATTAATCTTTCAGTGCGAAGTCAAATAAAATACGATCATAAGAATCAAAAGGGGCGAACCATGATGATTCGCCCCCGAAAGACTTTTCGAGTTTCTAGTCGCCGGCTTCGGCAACCGGTTCCGGTTCGACGTCCAGCGTTTGCAGTTCGTCCTCATGATCTTCGAGCCACGCAATCGCCGTCAGCGCCGCGGCACAGCCATCACCTGCCGCCGTGATCGCCTGCCGGAAAACCTGGTCGTGAATTTCGCCAGCCGCAAACACACCTTCGACATTGGTGCGGTACAGCTGATCAATCATCACATAACCCGCCTCATCGGTTGCCAGCTGTCCATTAAAGACATCGCTGTTCGGGTCGTAGCCGATGAAGATGAATACCCCATCGACAGAGCGTTCTGCAACTTCGCCGGTTTTGAGATTGCGTGTCACGATGCCGGTCACGGAACCCTTCTCGTTCCCCTTGACCTCCTCGACGACCGTATCCCAGGTGAAGCTGATCTTCTCGTGTGCGAAGGCCCGGCTTTGCAGCGCGACACTGGCCCGCAGTTCGTCGCGGCGGTGAATAACATCGACCGTCTTGCCGAACTTGGTCAGGAACAACGCTTCCTGGATGGCGGAGTCGCCACCGCCGACCACGACAATGTCCTTGCCACGGAAGAAGAAGCCGTCGCAGGTGGCGCAGTAGCTGACACCATGACCGACAAATTCGCTTTCGCCCGGTATATTCAGCTTACGCGGGTTGGCGCCGATCGTCACAATCACGGCATCGGCGAGATAAACCTCGCCACCGCCCGTCTCGACCCGGAAGGGCGAGCCGTTTTCAAAATCGACTGCGGTCACCACGTCGTAAACGTATGTTGTGCCGAACTTTTCGGCCTGGGCGCGCATCGCCTCGACCAGCTCCGGCCCGGTTGTGCCTTCCGGGAAGCCCGGATAATTTTCCACTTCATGCGTGGTGGCAATCTGTCCACCAAGCTGCGGCCCAACGATCACGACGGTATCCAACTGCGCGCGCGAGGTATACAACGCCGCCGTCAGACCGGCGGGTCCGGAGCCAATGACAACTACTCGCGTTTTGTTCACTTTCATGCTTTTTCCATCCATGGTTTATTCGTTGACTCGATGTTCGTTATCTTCGCCGAGGATAGAGACGAGTGCTTCAAATTCCTCGCGACAATCCGAACACAGATCCAGATGCAGGGCGACACGCGGCAGCAGTTCATGGATATCGACACCGCGCACCGCCTGCTCGGCTAAACATTCAAATTCCTTGTAAGCCGCCGCACAGTCACAGCCAGCATCATGATTGTCGTGCAGACAATCAATCAGTTTTTTCAAGCGATCCGATGGCATTTGCCTGTGTACTCCACAAACTCTATCCGCACCATCTATTGGACGAGGCACTGAGGAGGGTTCTTACCTGCGCTCAGTCCTGAAACAAATCCAGCATATAGTCAATTGAAAGCCCTTGTGTTTCCAGATGGGTGCGCAATTTTTGCCGGGCATCGTGGACCAGTTTATACAGCGCGTTGCGGTTCGTGTCCATCCGTTCGGCCACGATCTCCAGCGGCACACCGCGCAGCACCACCGCATCGAGGGCCTGATACTGGCGCTCAGTGAGGGCTTCCTTCAGGGCCGCGTCAATCTTCTTGATGACGTCATCGCGCTCGGCAGCATTCTCCGGCGTCGGCGACAGGCTCTGGGTACTGGAGGTATTGAGCGCGTCGAGGGGCAGCAGTTCGTCATCAGCGGTCAGGTCATCCAGCCGGAAGTCGCGGTAGCGCGCCCGCCGCATTTCGCTGATCGCGACACGCACGGCAATTTTGGTCGCCCAGGTCGTAAAGCGGCTGTCCCCCCGAAAGCTGTCGAGGTTTTCCAGCACGCGCAGCACAGCATCCTGCGCCAGGTCTTCCGCCATCTGGCTGATATCCTGCACGGCCAGATGCGACAAGTCACTGCGTTCACGACTGAGATAATAAAAAATACCGCGTTGCAGACGCTCTGTCAGTTCCTGCAACGCTGGTTCCTGAATGGTGGGCGGGCCATGAAGCGCGTCCAGCCACTCCTGATTGGTGCGTTCGCTCATGTAGTTAATTGGACCACTGCCTGTACGCATGGCCGGGAGTATAGCACAACTAGCCAGAAAAACCGGAATCAGGCTTTACCAAATGTGATGCGCAAAACCAGATGTCCCAGCCGTACCTCATCGCCATCGCGCAGCACACGCGGCTGGTTGGCGACGAGCCGCTGACCGTTGAGAAAGGTGCCATTGGTCGTACCCAGATCAATCAGATTTAAGGCGGTTTCGCGACGCGTAATTACCGCGTGCCGCCGTGATACGCCTTTTTCAGCCGCCTTGTAAGCGGTCAGATCAATCGGTGGCGAGTCGCCCGTATCCGGGTCAATGCGACCCAGGACAAGCTCATCATTTTCGTCCAGATAAAAGACATGCTGGTCCTTGGAATCACGTTCGTTAACGATCAGCCGCATTCTCGAGTTGAAGCGCGCAGTCCCCCACTGCGGGCGACCCTCTTCGTAATCCGTATCCTCAAGCGCACGGGTAGAACCAGAGGTATCCAGTGTCAACGGTGTGCCGCAGTACACACAGATCTTGTCCCCGGTTTTATTTTCACGCTTACAATTTGGGCAGATATTCACGCTACGGTCTCCCCTGACGGTGTTCCAAGCTTTAAGCCTATTGTATCATCGGTTATTCATTGCAATATAAATTGAAATCTAAAGCAGACAACCATTCACCTTTTGAGTGAGCTAAAAATCGCTTATACTGTTTATAGAATAAAAGCTGCGGGTAGTTAATCCCTTCTATCATAATTCTTATTTGACCGTGATGCAATCAGTTATTATCATTAGACCATTCGTTTTAGCGGAGCCAAGCTGTGAATAATAGACCATCTCCGGATAACAATAATAACGATCAATCCCCCTTTTCGGGCAAGAATGCCCAGCGCCTGTGGATCATCATGGGCGTGGTGGTGCTGTTGCTGTTTGTGCTGACATTCGGCAGCCCAGGCAACTTCCAGAACACAAACCGCATCTCGCTCAACGAGCTGGCCCAGCAGGTGCAGCGCGGCAATGTCGAGGCGGTAACTGTGCGCGGCGGGCAGGATGTGATCGTCGAATTCCGTAACGGCACAACGGCCACGTATTACAAGGAACGCGAGACCGAGCTGTTCGATTCGCTGCGGACATTTGGTGTCAGCGATACGGAAATTCAGCGCCTTCAGTTCTACGAGCAGCAGGGTGATAACACCAGCGGCCTGTTGTTTCAGCTTTTGATTGCGATCGTCCCCACCCTGATTATTATCTGGCTGCTGTGGCGCATGATGCGTTCGGTCCGCAGCGGGCAGGACCAGGCCATGAGCTTTGGCCGCAGCCGGGCGCGTGTCACACGGGATATGGAACGCCCGCAGGTGACGTTCTCCGATGTCGCCGGGGCAGAAGAAGCCAAAGAAGAACTGGCCGAAATTGTTGAATTCCTGAAAGAGCCGGAAAAGTTCATCCGGTTGGGAGCGCGTATCCCGAAGGGTGTGCTGATGGTAGGCCCGCCCGGTACTGGTAAAACACTGCTGGCGCGTGCGGTTGCCGGTGAGGCCGGTGTGCCGTTCTTCAGCATCTCCGGTTCCGAATTTGTGGAAATGTTCGTCGGTGTGGGTGCCAGCCGTGTGCGTGATCTGTTCGAGCGCGCCAAATCCGAAGCGCCTTCCATCGTGTTTATCGACGAAATTGACGCCGTTGGCCGCCATCGTGGTGCAGGCCTGGGCGGTGGTCATGACGAACGTGAACAAACCCTGAACCAGATCCTGGTCGAGATGGACGGTTTCGAGCAGGGCACGAACGTGATTATCATCGCGGCCACCAACCGCCCTGACATTCTGGACCCCGCGCTGCTGCGTCCGGGCCGTTTTGACCGCAAGGTGACGATGGATAACCCCGATGTCGCCGGACGGCAGGAAATCCTGAAGGTCCACGCCAAAGGCAAGCCGCTGGCACCCGATGCTGACTTGCAGGCGATGGCGAAAATCACCTCCGGCTTTTCCGGTGCAGATTTGGAAAACCTGATCAACGAAGCCGCTATCCTGACTGCACGCCGCAACAAGAAAACCATCGGCATGAGCGAGCTTCAGGAAAGTATGGAACGTGTGGTCATGGGGCCGGAGCGCAAGACGCGTGTTATCTCCGAAGCCGAGAAGAAATCCGTGGCCTATCATGAAGCCGGCCATGCGATCCTGCATCATGTGCTGGACCACGCACATCCGGTGCATAAAATCACCATCGTGCCGCGTGGACGGGCCGGGGGCTATGTGATGTCCCTGCCGGAAAACGACGTCTTCCTGCGTTCGCGTGAGGAGTTCGAGGACTTCATCACGGCGGCGATGGGTGGTCGTGTGGCAGAAGAAATCGTCTTTAATCAACTGACCACCGGGGCCAGCGACGACCTGCAAAAAGCGACCAATATGGCGCGAAGCATGGTCATGCAGCTGGGCATGAGCGAAGTGCTGGGCCCGCGCACCTTCGGCAGCGGCCAGACCTCCGTCTTTCTGGGGCGCGAGATCGGCGAGCAGCGCGACTATAGTGAAGATGTCGCCCAGCAGATCGACTCCGAAGTGAAGCGCATCGTCCAGTCGAACTATGACCGTGCCCGCAAAATCCTGACTCAGTACCGGGACAAGCTGGACGAACTGGCGAAAATCCTGATCGAGCAGGAAACGCTCGACCGGGCCAGCTTCGAGGAAATCATGAACGGGACCACAGCCGGTATTGGTGATACCGCACCGGTCGTCGGCGACTGATTAAGGACTTCACTTCAACAACAGAAGGACGCGGCCTGTGCTGCGTCCTTTTTATTTGCGCTATTCCCGTTCTTCCACGTCATCCACGCGCAGGTCCGGGTCACGATCCGGGTTGTATTGGTCCAGCCAGTCATTCGCCCGGTCCACCAGCCAGCCTTCAACGCGCTCGACCAGCTGCTGCACCGCTGTCACATCACCCACCGGTTGATCGGCATAACGCAGCGCCAGTTGCAAATCGTCCGCATGCTCTGGTAAACCACCAATCGCGTATTCACAGCACAGGTCGACATCGCGGGTATGTACACCGGCCTGCATCTGCACCAGCCCAAAGGCCGCCCGCAGGATAGTTCTGGCCGTATGGGTACACCACAGGCGCACCTCGTGCTCGGCGAGTGGCTCGGCCAATCCTTCATGAATCACCGCCAGTTCATCCTCCAGCCGCGCCAGATCATCATTGGCGATGCCGGGCGACACTTTGTAATCCGGCAGCTGTGACCCTAAATCCACGCCCCAGACACAGATGCTGTGCGTTTTCAGGATAAAACCGGGAGTCGAAAAACAGGCTGGGTCCGTAAACACGCTGTAATACGGCCACAGATCAATCTGCACCTCGCTGACAACCGGATGCGCCGCCAGCAAAGTTTCCTCGGCAGCAGGCACCCAGTCCCGCATCACCAGATCGGGGTCCCGCGCGGCATGCAGCACGACAATGACGTTCAGGTCGGATAGGCCGGGAACAGCCATCCCACGCGCAACGGAGCCGGTGAGATAAATGCTGTCGATGTCATCGCTGATCTGTTGGGTACAGGCCACCACCGCATCCTGAACCAGGGCGGCAAACGGTGACTGAAGGGCGTCGATACTGGCATCATTGAGGATATAACCGCTGTGGTCGATCCGCCACAGGCGGCCAGGTGGTCGAATCATGGGCAACCTCATCGTCATACGTACACGTCAGGAATGGTCGGATTGACACAACTCAGCGGCGTAAGCGGTGTTATTGACACTACCGGCAGAATCAGAATTCATCCACTGAACACCCGTGTCATCATCTTCGATGTTAACGAAACGCTGCGCAAACTTAAAGTGCTGAATTTTGATGACGAAACACCAAACGCAGCAGCAACCTTGCAGATGCAGCGGAAAACATACGAACAATCATGCATCCGGACGGCTAAGGCGCAACAATTACCCCGTGAACCTCGTATATTTTTTGTGCTGAACGCAAGGAAGGGTGTGGTATATTATCGGCAAACCGACGCACCACCCAGGAGTAACGTCATCCGTGACATCCATTTCGCAGCCGCCCAAAGGCCTCAGCGCCGCCGAAGTAGCCGAGCGTGTCAAGCGCGGCCAATCCAACAATTACAAAGCGCGTGTTGGCCGAACGTACTGGGACATCCTGCGCGAGAATGTTTTTAATATCTTTAATTTGATCCTCTTTCCGCTGCTGGCGGTGATTATTTCTTTTGGCGAATATGCCGTTGCCTTTTTCGCGGGTTTCAGTGTGGTCAGCAATGCGCTGCTCGGCACGGTTCAGGAAGTGGTTGCCAAGCGACGGCTCGACCGGCTGGTGGCCATGGCCCAGCAGGACGTGCGCGTCTACCGCGATGGCAAGCTGCAATCCATTGCCATCAAGGATGTCGTCCTGGATGACATTATCCCCATCGAACCCGGTGACCGGCTAGTCGTCGATGGTGAGGTACTGGCCAGCGACTCGCTCGAAATGGACGAATCACACCTGACCGGCGAATCAGACTCGGTGTTGAAGGACGAAGACAGCGACGTCTTCTCCGGGTCGTTTTGCATCGCCGGAACCGGCATCATGCGGGTGACACAGGTGGGCGCGAACAGCACCATCAACCGGCTGGCCCGCACCGCCAAGACGTACAAAAATCCACTGACCCCTACCCAGCGCCGCGTGTTTATCATCGTCGATATTGCGATCGTGCTGATGGTGCTGCTGGCACCGATGTTGTGGGTATCGGACAGCCTGGCGACGCTGCCCATTCTGGAAAAAGTCAAAAATGCGGTGGTCTTTATCACCAGCCTGGTCCCGTATGGTCTGGTCCTGATCGTGATTATCTCGCTCAGCATCGGCGCGATCAGCATCACCCGCCATCGCACCCTCATCCGCCGGGTCAACGCCGTCGAATCTCTGGCGAATGTCACCATCCTGTGTTTCGACAAAACCGGCACGATCACCCAGAACAAACTGGCCGTATCGGATATTCTGCCGCTGAATGGCACTCCCAAAGATGAAATTCGCACCCGATTACATTTGTATACGGCCAACCTCGCCCACAAGAACGGGACCGCTGCCGCTGTTTACACCTACGTGCAGGAAAACAAACCGGCGCAGTCGATCACCAAAATTAAAGAAATCCCCTTCAATTCGGCCCGCAAATGGGGGGCAATCGTCCTGCCGGAAGAAACGCTGATTCTCGGTGCGCCCGAGCGCGTACTCAGCGGTGCCAGCGACATTGCTCATCAGGCGCGGGAACTGGCGGCGCAGGGGCTGCGCGTGCTGACGTTCGCCCGTGCCCGGCAGCCGCTGGACAGCCAGCAGCATCTCAACGGGGATGCCGAACCTATCGCGCTTGTCACCCTCAGCGATCAGGTGCGCCCGGATATTCAGGAAACGCTCAACAGTTTCCGTGACCAGAATGTGCATCTGAAGGTCATCTCTGGCGACAACATGGAAACCGTGCGCGCCATTGCCAATCAGGCCGGTATCGACACGGAACATGCCTACACCGGCGACCAGCTCGACGCCATGAGCGAAGACGAACTGGAAGCCGCCGCCGTGCAGGGCAGCATCTTCGCGCGCATCGAGCCAGAAACCAAGCGTCGCATCATTCATGCGCTGCGCCAGCGCGGCGAACATGTGGCCATGGTGGGGGATGGGGTGAACGATGTGCCTGCGCTGAAGGAAGCGGACCTGGCAATCGTGATGAATGATGGCGCCCAGATCACGAAAGAAATCGGCGACATTATCCTGCTCAACAACGCCATGTCGACGCTGCCGCGAGCCTTTGCCGAAGGCCGCGAAATTACCCAGACGATTTTCGGCACGGTCAAGCTGTTTCTAACCAAGACCTTTTATAACGTGCTGCTGTTCGTGTACGTCGGGTTTATGTCGCTGCCGTTCCCGATTACGCCTATTCAGATCAACTGGGTGACGTTTGGAACGGTCAACGTCATTGCCACGCTGGTCGCGGTCAAGATTATGCGGCCCGCCTATATGGAAAACTTCCGCCGTGATGTGCTGGAATACGTCATCACCGGCGCTTTTATCGGCTCGGCGGCCATGTCGCTGGTCTATGCGGTGACGTACTTCGCCACCGGCCTCAGCACCGATGCCGCCCGCAGCGCCCTGTCGATCTTCGCGACCTTTTTCGGCATTCTGATCTTCTGGAACACCTTCGGCATCGACATATCGCAGCCGCGCACCCTGATCAAAAATCCGATTGTCACCCTGATGGGGGTTTTCTTTACGGTGCTGGTCATCGTCGGCTTTTATCTCATGCCGGACCTGTTCGAGTTTGTCGCCCCGACACCCGGCATTATCGCGCTGATTGTGTCGATTCTGCTGCTGACAATCGTGTTCTTCAGCGCCAATATGAAGAACCGCTACTTCATCACTCGCTTGTGGAACCTGTTCTCGCAGTAAGGGCGGGCCAGCCGATTCCCCTGACTTCACGCGACCGGCGATTGCCCTGCGCCAATAGGCCGCGCCTTGACAGCCGTTCATGGCTACGCTAACCTGTTGGCGTATGAAGGCAGAAGCCAGCATTTTGGTTTCTGGCTGATTCAAGGGGGATAAGGCACTATCATCTGTATACGATTTCGAGGCTAAGATCGGCTCGATGCAGATCAAACGCGATTATTCCCAGCCATTCTTTAGCACCCGCAGGCGGCGTCGCACCGGCGGCAGTCGCTTTCTGTTCCTCTACGGCCTGTTCGTGGGTGCATTCCTGGTTGTGGTTTATACACAGTTCGACCGCCTGCAACTGGCCGCATTGGATGCGGTGGGCATGGCGCCTACGTCAACGCCTTTTGCCAGCACCATGGCGACCGGCGGCGCTGATGCGTTCCAGAACGGCGATGTCGCCCTGGCTGCCGAGATGTTCGGGCAGGCACACCGGCAGCAGCCGAACAATCTCGATTACGCCTACGAATATGGCAAGATGCTGATCGAGCTGGACCAGGCCGAAGAAGTGCTGGCACCGCAGCGCAATCTGGACAATATGTCCTTGGCAGACTGGGCGATCAACCTTAATCCGCTGGACCCGCGCGGCTACGCCCTCAAGACAAAAGCGCTGGTATGGACGGGCGCCGCTGCCGAGGCTATTCCCATCGGGGTTTCCGGACTGGAACAGGACAACCAGTTTTCGCCGCTGCATGCTGCCCTGGGCCGCGCCTATACCGCAATCGGGCGTTACCAGCAGGGCCTGACACATGGCGAAACTGCTGTGACAAATGACCCCCTCGACGTTGATGCGCGGCGCAGTTACGCCTACTCGCTGATCTGGGTCGGTGCGCGCGAAGAAGCCATCTATCAACTGGAAGATGCGATCTCGATTAACCCCAACCTGACCGCCTCCTATTTTGAACTGGCGGCCCAGTATCTGGCGGCGAATCAGGATGAACTGGCGATTGCCACCTATGAACGGGTGTTGTCGATGGACCCGCGCAATGAACGAGCGTTCCTGCGTCTGTGCGAAGCCTACAACAAAGTGGGTCAAAATGACCGGGCGCAGGGCTACTGTGAAGATGCGCTCAACATCAACCCGGAATATGCACCGGCGTGGATGCGCGTCGGCATGGCCCGCTATACCCGCCGTAATTACGAAGGCGCGATTGAAGCCTTTAACAACTGCGTGGCCTTTGGCGACAGCGAATTCCCGCAAATCGAATGCTGGTACCTGCGCGGGCTGGCCCATTATTACCTGGGCGAATGTGATCAGGCGTGGACCATTCTGACAGACTCGCTGCCGATGGCGGAACAACTGGCGGATAATGACCTGCTGATCGCCAATATTCGCGAAGGGCTGCGGCTGACGACGGTTTCGTGCGCCAATTATGCAGGGCGCGCCCTGCCGACGGATATTCCGCCCACCCCGATTCCGCCAACGCCAATTGGCGGCTGAGACAGCATCGATGTATTTAAAGACACCAAAACGCTACCAGCGGGGTCAGCGTCGCAGCATTATTTCGCTGCGCTGGCTGTGGTTGTGGCTGCTGACTCCGGCGGTGGTACTTGGCGGCATCTACCTGTATAACAACCGCGATGCGTACATCCCCCATGTCGAATCCATCATGTCCGACGTGGTGGATCAGGCGCAGGACAGCATGGCGACGGTCACAGCCCCTACACCGCTGCCCACCGAAAACCCGACCACCCAGCTGGCCGCCGCCGATTCCGCCTGGATTCGCGGGGCGATTGAAGAAGCGGTGAACATTTACGAGGATGTGACGCAGGCGGTGCCCAACAGCGTTGGCGCGCATTACCGGCTGACGTTGGGGTTAATCATGAACGGCGAACTGGAGGCGGCGCTGGCAGCAGCCGAGCGCACCATCACAGCGGATCCGTATGACCCTAATGCATGGGCGATTCGTTCAATGGCGCTGGACTGGAACGGGCGTTATGGCGAGGCGGTGGGCAGTGCCCAGCGGGCGATTGAACTGGCCGGGCAGGATAACCCGGAAGCCGCCGCCCGTGCCCAGGCCTTTCTGGCCGAAGCCTATTATGATCTCGGCCAGTACGACCGGGCGATCAGCACCGTCAACCGCGCAATCGAAACCAACCCGGACAGCTACGAAGCGCTGCGCAACCGGGCGCTCATCGTGCAGAACACACAGTTCGATTTTGCAGCGGCCATGCAGGATATCGAGGCGGCCTATGCCCTCGCGCCGAACCTGCCGTACATCACGATTGATCTGGCGGCGCTGGAGTATCGTGAAACCAATACGGACGAGGCGATTGCCTTGCTGACCGAGGTGCTCGACCTGAACCCGCGCAACGTGAGCGCGTTGCAGTGGATGGGGTCTCTGTACCTGAACACCATCGGCGACACCAATCAGGCGCTGGATTACCTCAACCGCTGTGTCGAGGCGGACCCGACCAGCATCATCTGTCATTATGCGCTGGGACGCGCCCAGGTACGCGGTGAACTGTACAGCGCCGCCGCCGATTCCTTTACCAAAGCGATTGATCTGGGTTCGACCAACCCCTATCACTACTGGTGGGCCGGGCGCGCGCAGGTGCTGCTGGGGAGCTGCCCCGCCGCAACCAACTATCTGCAAACGGGTTATCTGATCGCTCAGGAAAATGAGGACGAAGCCCTCATCGGCGATTATGAGGACCAGATGCGCAGTTGTGGTTTGCTGAGCGCGGTCGAAGTGACGGAAGAACCGGAAGCGACCGAAGAAGCGGGGTAATTACCTCAAATCTCCATCGAGAAAATGCACCTCCCCAGCCCTCCCCGAATTCAGGGAGGGAGCGAAATGACTCCGTAGGACAAGTCTCCCCCGAATTCGGGGGAGATTTAGAGGGGGTTGAAAGCGCAAAAATAAGGGTTGGAATATTTATTTACTTTAGATGCGGAAAGAAGCGGGGACGTAAAATGCATCGGGGTGCATCATCGTAACCTGCACCCCGCGTTCATCAATGGTTGCCGTTAGTCCCCTGCCGGATTAGGCGCGCCCTGGGCTTCGGCCTGCTCCAGCGCGTCGAGCATCGCCTGTATGCTGCTGAATTTCACCCGTGGCCGATCAACCGCCGCGCCGCGCTGCTGCTCCAGTTGATCGAGCACCAGCCAGTCATCGAACGTCACGTAACGCACGTGGCGCTCTTTGAGCAGTTTTTCAACCGCATCGCGTCCCGGTTCGGCGGGTGTAAACAGATGGCCAGCCTGCGCATCTTCCAGCAGCATGTTCACCGTTTCGACCGAATCCGGCTTGTTGGTGCCGATAATGCCGCTGGGGCCACGCTTGATCCAGCCGACGACGTAATTACCCGTCACCGGCTCCCCGCTGTTGTGCTCGGTCAGCACGCGCCCCTTGTCATTGGGGATCGTGCCCCAACGCTCGTAAAACGGCACACCCGGCAGCGGAACGCCCAGATACCCCACCGAGCGAAACACCAGCCCCACCGGAATCGTCTCGAACTGATCGGTGGCACGCGGGCGCAGGCTGCCGCTTTCGGTGGCATACAATTCGTTTTTGACGATCTTGATCGCCTCGACTTTGTCGGTGCCGATAATCTCCACCGGCGACGCCAGAAAACGCACGATAATTCGCCGCGATTTGCCCTCTGGTTCACGCTCCGCGTAGGCTTTGAGGATTTCGACATTGCGTACGGCGGTGCGGTCTTCGCCGGAATCGATGAACGCCTGGCTGAGTGGGTCCAGGTCGACTTCCTCCGGCGCGACGATGATGTCGGCGTCGGCCATCTCGCCCAATTCCTTGATTTCCGGGTTGGTGAAGGCGGCCTGAGCAGCGCCGCGCCGCCCCAGGATATAGATATTCTTGATGTTGCTGTGGGCCAGTTCATCCAGCGCATAATCGGCAATATCGGTTTCGCGCAGTTCGGCCACGGTGCGGGCCAGAATGCGAACCACATCCATCGCCACGTTGCCCACGCCGATGACCACTGCACTTTCAACCGACAGATCAAACTCGCGATTGCGGTAATCCGGGTGGGCGTTGTACCACGCGACAAACTCGGTTGCGGCGTGGCTGCCGGGCAGGTCTTCACCGGGGATCTCCAGCGACCGGTCCGTCTGTGCGCCGACGGCGAAGATGACCGCGTGATAGTGCGCTTGAATATCGTCGATGGTGATGTCCGTGCCAAACTCGACATGGCCGTAAAAATGGAAATTGGGTTTCGCGGCGATGCGATCATACACTTTGGTGACGGATTTAATCTTCTGGTGGTCCGGCGCGACGCCGCCACGCACCAGCCCATAGGGCGTTGGCAGGCGGTCGAACATATCAATTTCAACGGTCAGGTCGGCCTGCTTTTGCAGGTGTTCGGCAGCGTAAAAACCCGATGGACCGGACCCGATAATGGCAACCCGCAAAGGATTGGCGGGTGTCCCTACTTCAGCACTCATAGATGGTCTTCTCTCTCCATCGTCAACGAACGAATGATTTTCTGGTTCCAGGAGTAGTTGGCAGTCCTCAGCCTGCGGTCAGACCGGTGATCTGATTGCTGGCTGACGACCACCAACAGTACAGCCTTCTCAGTATAACACCTTGCCCCGGTTTGTCAGTCGCCCATACCGGGAAATCAACCGTCACAGCCCATACTTCGGCTGATACCATGCGCCTGCCAGATCAACCACCTGCCGGAACAATTCATCCAGCGCGGCGACCGTCTGCGAAAGCGCATCAACATCTGCGCCGGGGTGCGCCAGTATACGCTCGACCCGCGCCCTATAATCTTCGGGCCGGATGCCAAAAGTTTCAATGGTGTCGATGGCCCGTTTGTCGCTGATGAAATACGTCTCATTCAGCGCAAACAGCACCTGCGTCAGCGCACTGAGCGCCCGTGTCAGGCAGCCAACCGTGTTATAGACATCGGCGCGGCTGGCAAAGGTACGCGCGTGCAGCAGGGTAAACTCGACGCTCCACAGGTTGCCCTGGATGACAGACTCCTTCAGCTTCGGTGGATAATCCACCACCGCCTGTTTAAGCTCCGCAATCAGGTGGTCCGGGTCGTACAACGGCAGACAGATCGACGTTTCGGCCAGGTAGATCACGCTGCGAAAGCCATAGGGTGGCTGCTGTAAATAATCCAGCGTGGTCTTGCCAGCCCGCGCCTCCGCGATGACCCGCCGCACCTGATCGAGATTGCGATACAGAAAATCGACCTTGCCACCGGCTGTATGAATCCACGCGCCCCCGTTGACCCATGCGCCCCATTCGTAAAATTCAGTGACGACGGGTTCGCCATCGACGCTCACTTCAGCCGCCACCCGGCGCACTGCCGCGATGTCAAACGGGGCCTTTTCATCGTAGTACAGCCCCAGGTCAATATCCGATGTCGAGGTCTGGGTGCCGTGTGCCCAGGACCCACCCAGCACCACGGCCCGCACGCCCGCAATGGCTGTCAGTTTTGCCAGTATCGCCGTAACCACGAGCTGCTTGTCTGGTGGCAGCGCGTTCAGGGCTGTGTCGGAAACGGTCATCAGTCTTCAGCAAACCAGTCTGGCGCAATGGCCTACTGCTGCACCTCGATCACCAGCTTCTTATGAAAGTCCGTCAGCGAGATCATCTTGCCGGTTTCGTCGATATACACCGTATCTTCCACGCGCACCCCATACCCCTCATCCGGGTAATACAGGCCAGGCTCGACCGAAACGACATTACCCTGCTGCAAGATGTCCTTGCGCGTCAGATGGCTGAGGCTGGGCCGTTCGTGAATCTTCAGGCCGACGCCGTGCCCCAGGCTGTGGACATAGCCGTTCATGGTGCTGGGCTGGCTGCGCTGGGTGGGGTGGCCTTCTTCCTCGAAGTAATCCAGCACCGCTTCCTGAAGCTCGTGCGTCGGCTGGCCGGGTTCGTCATAAGCCGTGATCGCAATATCAAATGCCTTCATCACGGTGTCATAGGCTTTTTGCAGCGGCTCCGGCGCATAACCGATGCACCATGTCCGCGTCACGTCATGGTGATAACCGCCGCCGATTTCGCGCGGGAACAGGTCAAAAATGATGGCCTGACCCAGTTGCAGCGGCATATCCGTCTGGCCCCGGCTGTGCGGGAAACCGGCGTCGCGGCCCTGGGCGAAGATCATGCCGGTGTCTTCGAGGTCGTGGTCGAGCAGGGTGCGCCGCACAAAGCGTTTAACATCACCAATGGTCAACGGCGAGCCATCGGGTTTGACCAGCGTTTCGCCCTCGACACGATGCCCGGCGATATAATCCCACGTCGCCTGCAAGGTCGCGCTGGTGGCCGCCGCTACAACTTTCAGACGGGCCAGTTCGTCCGCGTCTTTCGTGATAAACGCCTCGTCAAACAGCGTCAGGCCGCGCTCACCGACGAATTCATAATCGGCCAGCTGATTCAGTTCATCAACCATCTCGATATAGACGTTGACATCATCGGTGCCGTAAATACCGATCTTGCCCGGCGGAATCGCTTGCTGTTGCAGCACACGTTCCCACAGTTTGACGGTCGCCTTGCTGCGGTCGCCATCGGCTTCCTTGATCAGATCGCCCCAACCGAAGTCATGATTGGTGTAAACCGTCAGGCCGCTGGCCGCCGCTTCCTCCACTTCCATCGGGTTCACGATCATCACCGGGTCTGCCCCACGCTTTTTGATCACCAGTCCACCGGTCACCTGCGCGCCATTGGTCAGGTAATCACGTGGCACGCTGTAGGTTTCATCACCCACCACCACCAGCGCCTGCAAACCCCGTTTTTCCATCAATTGGTCCAGATCAGCTTTCATGCGGCTGCATCCTTTGGCTTCATCGCTTTGCAATCGCCTGATTATAGCGCATGGGTGCGGCAAAAACTGGCGACATTTGCCGCAGTGCACGCTTAACATTGCCGCATGTTTACGATAATATAGATTGGTTCAAAACATCTGGATGTTGGAGTCTGCAAATTATGTCGTTAAAACGCTGGACGTATATTATCGGCTTTGGAATGGTTGGCATTATGGGGTTGTCAGCCATCATGCCGCTGTTGTCGCAAAATGTTCGCACCCCTGTGCAGCAGGTCGAGCCAACTGCGGCCCCGACTCTGCCACCCCCACCGGAAACCGAAAGTATCACCTTCGAGCAGACTTACCTGCACCCAAGCGGATTGTTCACTGTGGCCCAGCCCAGCGGCTGGACACCCTCGCAGCCGATCACATCCGCCAACAACGTGCGGGCGGTCTTCTCCAATCAGAGTGCCCAGAGCATCATTCAGGTCGATATTGACCGGCCCGCCATCGTGGATGAAGCCAGCGAAGCAGGCCTGACGCTCGATGATGTGGACACGCATTTCAGCGACGCCCGACTGGACAGCAGTTGGAGCCAGTACGAAGCGGCAGACACCAACAGCCGCACCCGCGTCGATGACCATATGGTGTTCGACTTTGCCCTGACCTCCAACGGGCAGGATTATGTCGCACGCCAGACGGCATGGACCGATGGCGAGTGGATCTACTCGGTGCGCGTCGTCATGCCCGAAAATGCCATCGACGCCCTGCGCTATCTGGTGGATAACGTCACCGAATCCGTGAAAGCCAACAGCACCTACGCCAGTCTGCCGCTCAACTGGAAAGCCTATTTTGACCAGCAGGACACACACATCATCCGCTACCCGGCAGACTGGACTCTGGCAGACAGCGCCCCCGGTCGGCCAACCAGCATCGAAGGCAACGACGCCACCCTGCGCGTGGAAACCGAAGCAGACGCAGCCGTCAGCAGCGAGGATGATGCTCGCAATTGGGTCGAGCAGCTTCGTGCTGGCGCGAACATCCTCAGCGTGGAACCCGTCAGCCGCGATGGCAACGAAGGGTATGCCGTGTCCTACAGCTATCGCACCGTCGATGGCGACCCGCAAAGCGGCCTCGCGGTGCTGCTCAACGGGCAGGATAACAAGCTGCATGTCGCCAACCTGCGTTTTAGCGCCGCCGATGTCGACCTCAACGCGGATGAACTGGACGAACAATACAGTGATCTGGCGTCGGTAATGGCGACGTTTGACATCATGCCTGACCTGGCGGGCGTCACCACCAACTAGGCGCATCCGTCGTTTCACGACTTGCTGTAGGGGCGTTTGCGAAGCGCTTTTACAGCCGTTCTCTTGCGCAATCACACAAAAACAGGCTGACATCACCTTCTGTCAGCCTGTTCGCGTTTATGGGTTATCCAACCCTATCCGCCCGATACGCTCATCTGATAACGACCAGATCGGCCCCTACCGATGCATACGTTTGTGGCGGGTTTTCTGACAACTGAAAACTAAGAACTATCTCCCCTACAACAGCGACATATAGCCGCCATCCACCACCACGATGCTGCCGGACATGAACGACGCATCATCGCTGCACAGGAACGTCGCCACTTTGGCGATCTCCTCCGGCTGAGCCAGTCGCCCAATCGGATAGGATTTTCCGGCTTCGCGGATGGTGTCGCGGATCTGATCTTCCGGCACACTCAGGCCGACGGTCCAGTGCATCATCGGCGTATCCACACCGCCGGGGCAAATCGCATTGGTGCGGATGCCCTGCCCGACATAATCCACACTCATCGACCGAGTCAGCGCAATGATACCGCCTTTGGACGTGGCATAGGCCGCTACCCGGCGCTGGTTGGCAAGGCCTTGAATCGAAGCGATATTGACGACCGACCCGCCGCCGCGTTTCAGCATCTCCGGCACGCAGGCCTTCGCCACCAGATACATGCCCTTCAGGTTGATATTTATCGTGCGATCCCACAATTCTTCGTCGGTTTCCGTCAGCGTGCCATAGGTCTGGATTCCGGCGTTGTTCAGCAGAAAATCCACCCCGCCAAATGTCTCGACAGCCTGCTGCGCAATGCGGTCGGCATCCGCCTGTTTCGAGACATCGGCGATCACCGCCAGCGCCTTACCGCCAGCCGCCTCAATCTCGGCCACGACCTTGTTGGCGGCTTCCACGTTGACATCCGCCACCACCACCGCCGCCCCGTCCGCCGCAAACGCCAGCGACCCCGCCCGGCCAATGCCCATGCCGCCCCCGGTCACCACCGCGACTTTATTCTCAAAACGCATTGCTCGTCTTTCCTTTCTACAAGAAGAATAGTTTTAAGTTGACAGTTATCCGTTGTCAATTCATGACTGCGCTATCCAGACTGCACAGATTTATCAAAGCTGTCTGTGACTGAAAACTGATGACTGTAGACTGTCAACTGCTAGGGCAAAAACCGCCCGCCATCCACATTGAGAATCACGCCGGTTGTCAGCGGCATGTAGGCAGCGGCGGCCAGCACCATATCCGCCACATCGTCCCCCGTCGCCAGCCGGCCCAGCGGCGTCTGGTCCACGTGCCCCTGTTTCCACGCCGGGTCGAACGATGACGCATACTTGCCCTCGACCAGACCGGGCGACACCGACACGAACCGGATTTGAGGGGCCAGCGCCCGACCCAGCGAACGGGTCATCGAATCCAGCCCGGCTTTGGAGGCGGCATAAGCCACGTTGCTGCCCAGCCCGGTCGTCCCGGCGATTGACGACATGTTGATGACCACGCCGCCATCCCCTTCGGCCAGCAGGTCTTTGAAGGCGCGCACACAGGCAAATGCGCCGCGCCAGTTGGTACGAAAGATCATGTCGATCAGATCATCGTCGAGCGCGTCCAGATCATCATGCGGCACAAAGCGGGTCGCCCCGGCATTATTCACCAGAATATCCAGCCTCCCATAACGCGCCCGCACCTGGTCCGCCAGTGCTTTGAGGGCGTCGCTGTCGTCGACCTGCACCTGCACCACCATATGATCGTCGCCGGGCAGCCCTGCCGCCAGCGCGTGGGTTTCGTCGGCGCTGCTGCGGTACGTCATCACCACCCGCGCCCCTGCCTGGGCCAGCCGCTGCGTCACCGCCGACCCAATGCCACCGCCTGCGCCCGTCACCAGCGCAACCTGTCCTGCCAGTACACCTTCTGTCATGCAATATCCTTTATGTGTTATTCAACCATTTAACGCGCCCGATACTCTGTTGAGTATGTCTTGGACGTAGCATTTATATGATGCTGTGGGCGAATTCATCGGTACGCAAGCTAGCTGCTTCACTGAACCCCCTCCGTCTACCTGCGGCAGCCACCTCCCCGAATTCGGGGGAGGCCGGGAGGGGGTCGTGGGTAAAGGAAAACTGAAAAATGAGTTCGCCAACGCCATCTTATGCCCTATGGGTACACGGCGTCCCTACAATACCCCATAAGAATAATCCGTTTGTACTTGCTGCTGCGTCCGGTAAGGAGCGACCCGGTAGGAAGGCACACGGGCCCTCCCCTACAGTTTTGAACATTTATCAGTCGCAGCACTTACAGATACGTCTGGAAAAAGATGATCGTGCGTCGCATGGCTTCGTCAAAATAGGGCGAACTGATGTTATGTCCACCGCCGTCATACTTATAGTATTCGTGGAACTTGCCGTTCTGTGCCAGTACCGCGCTCAGATCTTCCGAGTAACCGATATTGACGACATCGTCGTTGCGGGCATGATGCAACTGAATCGGGCCTTCCAGATAGTCGATATGTTCCGTCAGCGACACCGCCTGCCAGTAGGGTTCGGCGGTATTCGGCGGGCCGTACACTTCGCGCAGCACCTGCCCCATTCGCCGCGCCGGGAACTGCTGGCTGACCGAGGGCGTAAACGACGGATCGGAGATAGCATAGCGCGTCAGGTCGTCGTAGCTGTAGACTGCCCCGGCCCAGATCACCCCGGCTTTGACGTCCGGTTCCATCAGCATGGCCCGCAGCACCAGATTGCCCGCCATGCTGTGCCCCCACATGCCAATGCCATCCGGGTCAACAATGTCTATCTGTTGCAGGCTTTTCAGCGCGCTGATGGCATCAATGGCATAACCCGGCGAAAAATAGGACCCCTGCGGTTCACCTTCGGATTGGCCGTGGCCGCGCATATCAATCTTGAACACGACAAAGCCGCTGCGGGCCAGCGCATCGACATAAGCGACGTAACGCTCGGTCGTCACGTAGGTGGCCGGGGGGATAAACCCGTGATTAAACACAACCGCCTTGAAGCCACCTTCGGGCGGGTCGCCAAACGGAATCGTCAGCAACCCATAAATCTTGTTGCCGTCGGAGGTATAGCTGGCAATATAGCGGGAGTAATTGACCCCGGCATCCAGCGTCTGTTCCACCAGAATATCGCTGCCCTCGATTTCGAGCTGCCGCAGCGCTTCAACGGTCAGCTCCGTGCCCACTTCAAAAACGGGCGTTTCGGTCGGGGCAGGGGTTTCGGTTTCCTGCGCGTGCAGGCTGACCGACACAGCCAACCCCAGCGTCATCATCACCAATATCAGCGTAAAGCGGCGTCCGGGCTTCAACATCGACACCTGTTCCTCGTCACTCACGAACGGTTGATTATGCCTGCAAATCCGGCGCTCAACCAACGGCTGCGCCTGCGTTGCCGGCAACCACAACACTTTAGCGCAACGCCGCCGGAATCAAAAATAGAACCCCATGAGAAAATCCTGCGAGGTTCTATTCGTCCACTGTTGGCAAAAGCAGGGCAGGTCACGATGCCTGCCTACTTCATGCAAGCATCTGCGGTCTGCAATCTTCAGGACGCGATAGGCGCTGTCTGAAGCGCGACGTACAACTCGATTTCATTGTCCGCCTGTTCCGGCTGGTAACGGTCATCCCACAGTTCAAAGTCGTATCCTGCCGACCCATAACCGGAGGTCGCCAACCATTGCCTGTAGATATAGTCATAGGTTTCCGGCAGTTCGGATTCCGGGCCGGAATGAGTCACCCGCACATATTCACCCGCCGGGATAATATGCCCAACCATCCCCTTGGGAATCTCGCGCAATGCTTCCACCGGAAAACCGACGATATGCGTATAGGGCACTTCGTCGTTAAACATCACATCCTGGGGATAAATCTGAATCAGCACCCGCGCGCTGCCGGTCCGATTCAACACTTCCGCACTCCGTTTTAACAGCATCGCTTCAGCCTCTTTGACAGTGTGCTGCTCTGCGGCTGCCTTTACCGTCGTCACCAGAGAAATGCCCACCACCGGGCACTGTGCCCGCTGAACCACAATCGGGACATTGTAGGCCATGGAAACTCTTTTCCAAATACAATAATGATCAGATATGATCTATTTTATAGAACTTTTGTTCTAGAGTCAAGGTGATAAACGGCTGGTTTTAGAACACTTGTGCAACAACACAACAGGCGTTAGACTCCCTCAATCGGTCATGTAGTCGAACAACAACTGGCATTGAAAGGCAGGCATGCAAATGGATACAGCTTTTAAGACACTGATCTGGCAGCAATATGGAGCAGCGATTGATATGCTGGATGATGCGATCCGCAACTGTCCCGATCATCTGTGGACAGCCGCCGTATGGGAAGATGAGGATGATGCCCGGTACGGACAGTTCTGGTATGTGGCTTTTCATACCCTGTCCTGGCTCGACCTTTACCTGACGGGTGATTATGAAGGCTTCAAGCCGCCCGCGCCGTTTCTGCGTGGTCAGCTTCCCGAATCACCTTATACCAAAGCGGACATCCGCAGCTATCTGCTGCATGGTCGCCGGAAATGCCAGACGGTTATCGAAGGACTCACTGATGAAAAAGCCCACCAGCTTTGTACGTTTCCTTTTATGGAACTGGGTTTTCTGGAGCTGCAAATCTACACCATGCGGCATGTTCAGGAACATGGTGCGCACCTGAATCTGTTTCTTGGGCAGAACAAGGTGGCCACAGACGCGGACTGGATTGCTCAGGCCAGGGCCGAAGTCCCCGGATAGGGTTTTCCGGGGGGCGCAGCGGTGGGTGCGCCCTGAAGCGTTGTTACGACGTCTTGAAGTATCCGTGCAGATACCGGTAAAACTCCAGCGTACTCTTCGGCTGAGTCCGGCCCTCGTCCAGCTTGCGCCCCTGGCTGGTGTCTTGCAGCGCCCGTGCATCCCCATTTTCGCTGATAAGAATCACCAGTTGCGCCAGCCGCTGAAAGTCAATCGCCAGATTGCGCACCCGGTCCCGCCGCATCGATTCATCAAGCGTGCTCCACAGGCTCTCGACCTCGCCGCGAATAGCCTCCGCCGTCACGCCCCACTCTTTGTCCGGTGGAAATGCCTGAACCACACCGCGCAGCAGTTGGTGGCTGATTTCGGAATCTTCCTTCAAGGCCGACGCCGAACGTTCCGCCAGCGGGTGCGGCACCGTGCTGAGGTGCAGCCGGTAGCGGCGGCCATTGGCGAAGTATCCGCCGACAATCCACAGCACATCCAGCGCACAGCGCGGGTCGGTGGCGCCTTGCAGCAGCGCATCAATATATTTGTCCCGATCACGCGGCGTCTTGGCGCTGCAATCTTCACCCAGCGTGGTCACCGCCTGACCCACCGCCAGCACAGACTGCGCAATCGCCTGGCTTTCATCATCCATCAAACCACCACTCAGGCTCTGCACGGTATTGACCAGCGCGCCCAATGTTGGCAGATTGCGATTGTCCGCATAGGCCCGCGCTGTACTTTCCAGCAGTTCGACGGTCGTGTGCAGAAAATGGCCGTAATCATCAAAACCAATGCCACTCATCAACCGTTTGACGCGGTAGGTTGCTTCCAGCGCCTCACGCACTTGCAGGCCCAGTTCGCGCCCGAAATGCGTAATCGCCCGCCGCGCCGACGCCGTGTCGGACTGCCGGATATAGCGGCGCAGCAGTTCCAGCCCTGCCACCTGCAATTCCTTTTCATCGCCCCGGTACATGGCTTTGAACATGCGGATCATCATCACGATGCCAGCATTGCCATGATGGGCCGCCACATCCGGGAACAGGCTGGCAATTCGGGTTGCGCCGGGGACATCGTTCTGCCGCAGATAATAGCGCAGCAGTTCATGCATGGGCCGGTGCTGCATCACGCCCAGGACGGATGGGTCGTCGAACAGCGACCGCGTTATGCGTGCCGCCAGCGGATCAAGGGCTTCCTGCGGCTCGTGGCTTTGCAGCACCCCAATCTGCGCCATCAACAGCGGCACCGACCGGATACCACCGGCTTCAATGGCCGTGAGCGCAGCCATCGCAACGGGCGGATCGAGCTGGGTTTCGGCAAAAAGCTGCTGGACCATCAGTGCATAGTCGACCTGTGCGTCGCCGGGGTACAACACGCGCGACTGATGCAGCATTTCCTGCGACAACAGCGGATATTCCCCCAGCAGCAGCAGGATTTGCAGCAGCCGTGACGGTTCATCCAGCAGCGGAAGACGTTCCTCTTCGGACAGCTCGGTAACCAGCCAGCGCATTAACTGGGCAGACTGCCTGCCCCAGCGGGTTTTTGCCACCTCGACCAACCCGGCCAGCGCGCTGCTGTCTATCAGGTCGATGTGGTCTGCCATCAGCCCGGCTTCGGCCATCCTCAACAGAACCAGCGGCTGCCACTGATTATCGAAGGCGCGGGCCACTTCGATCAGCAAGCCAGCAGGGGCGGGGTCCGGGGTGGATTGACTCAGAAAGGGGACCAGTCGGCCAACCGGTGCGGGCAGCTGTGCCACATAACGCGGCGCGCTCAGCATGTTGGTTAACACAGGCACGTCGAGATAATTGATCGCCAGCAGAAACGTGGTTTCGGCCAGAGAACGATGGCGCAGGCTAAGCGGCAGACTCATTTCAACCAGTTTCGGCACCACCCGGCTGACCTCGACACCGGGGTCGGCCCGCTGAATCTCGTTGAGCAGCGTATTGACTCCGTCAATATTCCCGGCCTGCCCCAGCTGATCCATATACGCCAGAATGGCCTCATGCGCCAGTTGCAGCCACTCGCTGCCTTGCGGGCCTGTCGGGCTGCCCAGCCAGCGCACCAGGGTCGTATACACCAGTTCGGCATTGCCGTCGCGCAGCGCTTCCTGCAACTTCTGGCGCGTAACGGTTTCCAGCTCGCGGTTGTGGCGCACCAGTGTCGCCAGCGGGTCCGCATACTGCATATCCCCCAGCGCCAGCGAGAACGCCAGCAGGTGATTGGCGTATAACCGGCGCATATCGTCGTCCAGCGTCTGATCGCGTGCCAGCACGTCCGATACGTCATCAATTTCGACGGGCTGATTCTGCCGCAGGGCATGGTCGAGCGCCTTGCGATACGAGGCATATCCCAGCGCGTCGGCCAGCGAATCGCCCTGCCGGATACGCCAGGCGGCAATCGTTGTTAATGCGCCCGTTTCCTTGACCACCAGGTCCGCGTCCAGCCGTAGCTGGCTGATCATGAAGTGGCTGTAATCATCTTCCACGATCTTGCCGCTGATCGCTGCGTCCGGCCAATGAAACACCAGTGTCTCCGGCGGCGGATTTTCGCTCGACGAAAAGCGAATCTGGGCATTCACCCGCGAATCCGGTTCGCTGTGGGTAGCAAAGGTGACACCAAAACGCGCCGGGGGTGGCAGCAGCGCAAGCAGTCCCTTCACAAAATCGACGCGTGGCTCAAGCGCCGCCGGGGCATGCTGCACCACAATCTGTACGCCGCCGACGACAGCCGACAGCAGCGATTCGATCACATCGGTACGGTTATGCGTATGATTCATTAATTCCAGAATGTGATCAATTTGCGCCTCCGGGCCGGGCGGACCCGCCTGCGGCACATGCAGCGGCGGCAGCCGGTCACCAAGCCGGTCATAGACAGGCATCTCGGTTTCGACACACGCTTTCAGGACGTCGAGGTTGCCCCCCAGCGACCGCAGCACATCCGACTGCATCACCACATAATGGCGCATCAACTGCCCGGCAGCACCGCGCTGCGCCTGAATCATCAGAAAGGGCACACCTTTTCCCCGCACGATGGCCCATGCGCCATCCGGTACACCATCCAATGGCGGTAGGGTGCCCTGCGAGGCCAGTTCTTCCGCCAGTTCCTGCTTCATGCCGCTAGAATAGGCCAGCAGACGCGCCTCGCCATCCGGCTGGTTGTCGCGCACAAACGGCCCATAATAAAAATGTTCCAGTTGATAACTTGCCGATGCCACTGATGTACAACTCTCTGATCAAACCGACAGGTCACATTTTGTTTGCACAGTATACCGTCTTTAAGACAGACTGGCAGTAAACATCCCACTAATCCCCAAAAGGTACCAGTATAGTGAGGAGCGCCAGGCCAAGCCTTTATTTCGCCTGCCCCGACCTCTCGCAGCGTTGCGTTGCACGATAGTCGGTGGGTGGTGCTCAGACCGTGCTGCATAACCAGAGCCGTGAATCTGGAGAAACGCGAACGTTACATTTCGAGGTGATTCTGCTATAGTATCCAAGCGTGGCATTAGAACATCCTTTCGAATTAAATATCGCATCAAGGAGATGCAGCATGAAACTTCTACTCACCTCGGCTGGCATCAAAAACGCCAGTATCCACGAGGCACTGGTTGACTTGCTCGACAAGCCAATTGCCGAGTGCAGCGCCCTCTGTATTCCGACCGCGAGCTACGCCCTCCGCAACGGGCCGCTCATGGCATGGCGGTTCATCAGCGGGCAAGAACCGGAGTGCCCCATGTGCGAGTTGGGCTGGAAGTCTGTGGGGGTGCTGGAACTAACCGCGCTGCCCAGCATCGACAAGGCGCTGTGGGAGCCGATGGTACAGGAGACGGACGTGCTGCTGGTGAATGGCGGCGACCCCCTGTACCTGCACTACTGGATGCGGCAGTCCGGGCTGGCAGACCTTTTGCCGTCGCTGAACACACTCTACGTGGGGCTGAGCGCCGGAAGCATGGTGATGGCCCCCAACATCGGGCAGTATTTTGTCGGCTGGACACCGCCCACCGGGGGGGATGAAACGCTGGGACTGGTTGATTTTGCGATCTTCCCGCACCTGGACCACGAGATGCTGCCGTACAACACCCTGGCCCACGCGGAAAAATGGGCCGCCACAATGCAGGTGCCGGGCTATGCGATGGACGATGAAACCGCCATCAAAGTGGTCAATGGCACCGCCGAAGTGATCTCCGAAGGTCACTGGAAATTGTTGACACCCTGACCGAGAAAAGGCTCACTGGAACTGGTCGGGCTGCATGAGCCGTTTCGTCATCAGATGCGTGCGAATATCCAGATAGATGGGGTACGACACCCGGCGGGTGACCAGCGGCGCATCCGGCAGATGGAGGTGGAAATAGGCGAACACTTTGGCCGGGTTCAGGTTGAACTCCTGCATCACCGGCACGGCTGAATTCATGAAGATCGCCTTTTCCATGTAATCCATGCCCCAGGTCGTTTTGGCGTCGGCTTCGTTGTGCACCACCGACCCCATATTCAGGTGCGCCTGATTCTCGAACGTGAGTGTGGCCTGCCCGCAGCGCAGGCAATCCGGGCCGGGGGCGAGTTTATGGGGGGACTGGCCGCCCAGATAGGGGATCGACGCCGCGTAATCGTAGTAGTCGGCAACCGCCGGGCGAACGCCACAACCGGGGCAGGTCCCCTCTGTCACCGCGATGTTGACCAGCTTGTGGCAGGTGGCACAGGCATAGACCCCGTAATAGCGGGTCCAGTCGCCAATGAGAAAGATATCGCCCTGTTGGCAGGCGGCACAACGACTCTGGATCTGATAGGGCATGATCGCTCTCCCTATTTCAGGCTTTGGGTCACGGTCTGAAGATACTGCATGGCTTCGACCGCCTGCGCCGTGACTTCATCCGCAATCTGCGCCGCCTGCACCGACTGCTTATCCCGCAGGTAGCGGCTGCCACGCTTGGTCTTGCCTTTGCCAATGCGCAGCAGGGCACGGGCTTTCGCCAGTTCCATGCGGAGGCCGAAGGTTGGATCGTCGCGTTTGTCGGCGAACTTGCGATACGTCTGTTCCAGACTGTCGCGCAGGCGCAGCAGTTGATCACGGCTGTCGTAACGGCGTTCCTCCCGCGATACCAGTTCAATGTCGACCAGCAGCTGCCCGGCATCGAACGCGGCGTCGCCATCTTCCTCCAGATATTCCAGATCGATCAACCGGAAGGTCAGGCCGCTGCCGGATGCCCCATCGAGCATCTCGTCCAGACCACGAATCATGATGTTGCGCAGGTGCAGGTCGCCATGCATGTGCGCCGCCGGAAAATCACGAATCTCGGCATGGCGGCGGATCAACTCGCCAATCTGCGCGAACAATTCATCCTGAATATCGCCGATCATGCCCATATTCTGCGACAGGCGTGCTTCCCACACGAAGTCAAAGATGCGGTCGACGTACTCCATCATCTTGCGCAGGTAGATCTCGCGTATCAGGCTCTTGGCGACGGGCCGGGTCCGCTGGGTGCCGCCGTTGTGCATCTGCGTCAGAAAGCTGCCCAGTTGATCGCCGACAGCGGCTACGTGATGCGACACCGCCTCATGGACCTCGTACAGCGTCTTGAAGTCGTGCAGGTCCTGCATGATGAAATAGGCCACGCCCGTGTCGCGGTCGATATAGCTGGCTTCGGGGATACGCACAAAGTGATGGCGGATCGCTTCCGGCAGCCGGTCATAATGCCGCCGTTCCTGCTCGATCTCGTCCCGCGGGCCATACTTGATGATGACCGAGTCGCTGATGAGGGCAGCATTGGGCTGGGCCGACATCGGGCTCCAGATGCGCGGATGCACACGCACGACATTCGCATCCGAAAAACCGAGCTTCAGCGGCTCGACCTCGCGGTCCAGATCAACATGAATCCAGCTGCGCAGCGCCGCCTTGATATGATGCACTTCCGGCGATTCGCTCAGGTCTTTTTTCATCTCCGCCAGTTCGTGCAGCACATGCACCTGCACGGCGTTGAGCGTGCCCAGCGGCTGGCCCATGTAAGCGCGGGTGGCGCGCAGGGTGCGGCACAGCACGCGCAGATAATCGAAGTCGTGGGGCCGGGGGAACAGATTGCGCAGCGTCGTAATGGCATGTTCCCCGGCGAACTGGAACCACCACAGCTGCATGGCGCGTTCCAGCACTGGCTTGAGTTTGGGGTATTTGTCGCGCAGCGGCGCCAGATTTTCGATCACCATGCAGGTGCTCAGGATCACACGGCGAAACTGGTCCTGATATTCGCGGACTTCCTGCGGCAGCAGCTTACTGCCCCCGGTGAACTCCTTCAGCCACTCCATGCGCCCCAGCAGCCAGCCGAGTTCTTCCAGCCCCCACACACCATCATTCCGCTGCGCCACCTCGATCAGGCGGTCCAGCTCGGCGCGGTGGGCTTTGCTCAGGCCGCCGAACACCTCATGCTGCAAGCGCAGCGCCAGGGCCATGTCTTTATCCCGGCGCAGTTCCCGCTGTGTGATGAGCCGGTCCAGATAGGCGCGCAGGTCATCCATGCTGGCATCATCCTCGCGCAGCACCTCCCGCTGATGCGCCAGCGCAAAAATCTCCAGCGCCCACAGCGTATCATAGCCGCCCCAGCCGGGCTGCACATCGTAGCCACCCTCGACCTTCTGTGACCCAAGCTGCGCCAGCCGTGGCCCCAGAAATTCGCTCTGCGGGCGGGCCAGCAGCTCGATCATTAGCCGGTTCATCTCCTGCGGATCAATCGCATCGTCCTTGCGGCGGGGAAAAGGCCGGTCGAACCAGTCGATCGCGCCTTGCAGCGCCGGAGTTTCCGGCTCGAAGCCATAGGACAGCAGCGCCCGCACATAATGCATGGTCATGCGCACCCCGGTCTTGTCCTCCGGGTCGGACATAATCAGCTTGGAGAAGCGTTTCTCTTTTTCGACCAGCAGCAGTTCAACCGCGATCTGCGTGACGGTTTCTTCCAGGTGCGAGAGGGCGCACGACATCGGTCGACTCCTTCGTGATACGATGATGTGTTCAGCATATCACACCTGACGTGCCCCTGTCGGATACCATTGCCCCCCAAGTTCCGGGGTAATGGTGTTAGAATAGCGGGTGGTGACGGTGGTTCGATCACCGACATCCGAGGCATCCGATTAGAGACACCTCACCCCGTCTCGCTGCGCGATCCACCCCTCTCCATCCAATGGAGAGGGGAAAGACAACCGCAGGTTGGCAAGGGGTGAGGTATGAACTGCCGCACCCACACGCACACACGAGGCACTATGCAACGGCTCATTCCCATCCTGCTCCTGCTGCTCATCATCTGGCCTGCCGCGCCGACGGACGCCCAGGACGCCCTGGTCGGTCCGCTGATCGCTGTCGATACCGCCGAGCAGGACCGCATTCTGCTGTATGACCTGAGCAACATGAGCAGCCGCGAACTGCGCTTTGGCCCGCGCTGGCACCGCGTCTGGGGTTTTTCGGCGGATGGCTGCCGCGTGCTGCTGACCCTGAGCGATGGCCGCGCACTGGGCCGCCTGTACAGCGCCCGCATCGACGGCACCGACCTGCGCGAGCTGGTGCAGTTTTACGAATTACCCGCCAACCGCTGGGGCATCTGGGATGCGCACTGGTCGCCCGATGGCAGCCGCATCGCCTTCACCATGATCCGCGACGAACCGCAGCCTACCGGCCAGATCGAGCGCGAATATCATGTTGGCTGGGTTGAGGCGGGTGGCGGCGCGCCGCAGTTCTACAGCGTCAGCGGGGATGAGCACGAACCGGCCTGGTCGCCCGATGGTCAGTGGCTGGCGTATATCGCCTATGAGGAGCGTGTCGCCGGGGCGGATATGCAATCGACCGCGGTGCCGACGCCGGAGGGTGGGCCAGAACTGCCGCTGCTGCGTGAGGCGGACCTGTGGGTGACGAGCGCCGACGGCAGCATCAAATACCGGCTGACGAATTTCCCGGTGGGCAGCGTACGCGCGCCGCGCTGGTCGCCCGATGGCTTCCTCATCGGATTCACCTATTCCCCCAGCCCATCCAACGACCAGTTCTGGATGATCGCCAACCAGGAAGGGTCGATCCCCACCCAGCTCAGCGGGCAGTGGAGCCTCATCCTCGATACGACATGGCTGCCGGACAGCAGCGCCATGATCAGCGCCGTGCGGGATTTTCAGGGGACGCGGGAAAACCGGCTCTGGCGGATTCCGCTGGTCGGGCTGGCGGATACGGACGCGGTGCCGTTTCTGGTCAACGACGCGCTGAACTTCACCGATTACCCGCGTTTCAGCCCCGATGGCCGCTGGCTGGCCTTCCGCAGTGCCTACCGCCTCGCGCTGGTCAGCACCGCCGACCTGACCGGGCAGGTCCTCGACGCCGGGACTTACGGCAACACGCCCCCGGTCTGGAGTCCGCCGGGCTTCGCCGGAGAAGCCGCCTGCGCGGGGTGATTTAACTACGCCTGCCGGTCATATTCGTCCAGCAGCGCCTGCAATTTGGCCTCGCCTGCGGGGGTGCCGGGGAAAACCAGCGGGAACGTGCGCAGGATATGCTCGAACTCCGCCCGCGTCAGCTCGTACAGATGCGCCACCAGCACGTCGATCTCATTCCGCACCTGCTGCCGCGCCGCCGGGTCGATCACGGGTTGCAAGGGTGACGGTAAGGGCGACTCATGAGTCGCCTCTACAGGTGTTTGGGGTGCAACCCACGCCGTCCCCATGACCGACTGCCACAGGTCGGCGAATTCCGCCCGCGTACACACCAGCCGCGCCGCCCGCGCCACCAGCCCATCAAACACCGGATTTCCAGCGGTCAGACGGGGAATGGGGAGCGATTTCATCAAAAAGAGTGTTACGTGTTTTGAGGCCTTAAACCGCACCAGCCAATCAATACAAAAGCTGTTTACCATCGCAACATAAAACAGGAGAATATGCGTGTCAGGAGCAGCACCAACCCAAAGTGTGTGGCCCGCAAATGTCTTAGGTGGAAGAATGGTTGCAATAGTCGTTCGAGCATTTGATATATTCGACACTTCCCGAAAAGCGAAGCGATAGCCGTGAAACCATGATTCCGATTTTGATCCCCGCAGCTTTTCGATACCGGCACTTTCTTCAATCCAGTAGCGCGGTTCGGCGAAATAAGCGTCGTACTGGTGTATCATTTTGCCCTCATACAAAGGCAGCCCTCGTTTTTTCTGATTGAAAAGACCGCTGTCATTTGCCATATCAAACTCTCTGACAAAATCAAGATTCCAACAATCTTCAATCTCGTCACCCAATAACGGATAATCTGCATAAATCCTGCCTGCTGTCGCATAATCAAGACGTGTCTGAAACTCCATCACGCTTAGGCTATCCGGGCTGAACTTATCCAGAGAATCCTGCTTGACATAGATCAGATTATTTTGATCAGCCAGAAATTCGGGCAGTTCATCCGGGGCCACCGCCACACGCGGATTAAAGCGGAACGTCGCCCAGAAACCATCACGGCTGACACCCTTCTGCGCCCCGATCAGCGCAAACTTGAAATCGTGATGGACACCAGGAAAGAAAAAACGCTCGTTGCTGAAGCTGTAGATATACTGGATATGCCCCTCATCCAGCAGCATCTGGCGCAGGTCTTTGGTGCCCAGGTCGGTGTAAATGCCACTCGGCACAACATAGCCCAGCCTGCCGCCGTCCGCCAGCAGCACCCAGCTTCGTTCGGTAAACAGCTTGTGGGTGGCGGTGTCGCCGCGCCCCTGTCGCGTGTAGTCGCTGGTTGCCCGGTAGTAGGCCGCACTCCGCTCGATCAACTGCGTCGTCGCCTGCCAGTCGCGTTCATGGCGCGGGTCCTCGGCGTTCAGTTCGACAATGCGCTGCTCGACCTGCCGCCGGTTCAGTTTGCTCTCAATACGCTCGTCAAACTGGGCATAAAACTCGCGCAGGTCGGGTTTGACGATCTCCCACGGGGGATTGCCGAAGATGATGGTAAAGCCGGGGTCCTCCAGCGGCTGGCCGTCCGCGTCGTAAAACGCTTCGGGGAACTCCACCCCCCAGTGAAACGGGCGGGCACGGTTCAGGTCGCTGAAGTGCGCGGCATAGTCGGCCTCGAACGCGGCATACAAACCGGCGCGGGCCGCCTCGATCTCGTCCATGATGCGGGCATGGTCGGGGTCGGTGTGCGGGGTGTTCACCAGTTCCACCCGCAGCCGTCGCAGCGCTGCCAGCGCGTCGCGGTGTTCCGCCAGCCGTTCGTCGTCGGGCCGCAGTCCGATCAGGCTGTTGCCCACTTTCACGTTCTGGTTGAGGATCAGCGGCAGCCGCTTGTCGATTCCGCGCCGTTCCATCGCCCGCATAATCAGGTTGACGACGGCAATCTCCGCCGCCTGCGGGTCGAGGTCAACGCCGTACAGATGATTTTCGAGGATGATGCGCGGGTAATGCTGGATACGTTCCCGCTCGGCGGTGTAGGGTGTCAGCTGCACCTGCAAATCCAGCGGGCTGGTCATGCCCTGCGCCACCAGTTCCTGCCGCCGCGCTTCGCCTTCCCGTTCCAGCCGGTCAAGCTCCGACTGGTAAAAGCCCGCCAGCACCTGATAGGCGTAAATCAGGAACGAACCACTGCCGCAGGCGCTGTCCAGCACGCGCAAATCGCGGATGTCACTGGCTGTCTTGCGCGTCTCGCCGTCTGCCAGTTCGCCGTCGGGCTGGCCGTCCACTGTGCCATACAGCCAGCGTCCCAGGCTGTGATCGACGATGTAGCGTACAATCACCTGCGGCGTGTAGTAGCTGCCCTGCTTCTTGCGCGTTTCCAGGTTGTCGCGCGTGGTCACGCTGCCGTTGTCCAGCGCCAGCGCCTTGCCCAGATACTGCTCGTAGGTGTTGCCGATAATGTCCGCTGGCATCGACCGGTAACGCGCCCGGTACAATTCCTCGATCAGCGGCAGCAGCGCGTCATCACTGAATGACGCCTCATCCACCGGCCCCCGGCTGAACAACGCGGAGTTGTGGTCTTCGTTAAACCGGCTGAAAAAATGATCGAGGTATTCATCCAGCGGGCGCGTGTAGGGGTTGGTCTTGCGCAGTTCGTAAAACTGGCGCAGGGTGCCCGGCGGAATCACAAAATGATCTTCGGCAAAGCGCACCACTACCAGCCGGTCGAGGAAACGCTGCACCACGCTCCGCAGCAGCGGCAGGTTGATGGCGCTATCCGATTCAAAGGCCCAGCGGTTGGCATCGCGGTGGGTCACGATGTCCCGCGCCAGACTCAGCCGTTCGCGGTTAATAAATGCCAGATAATCCGTATCGACTTCTTTCGTCCAGCGCTGGTTGCTCAGGGCATTCAGGCTGCCGTTGCACACATTCTCGTAGGCCAACTGCCACAGGTAGCCAAAATCCTCAAGATAGGCTTCCGGCTTCTCGAAGGAGATCACCAGCCAGTCCTTGCGGGCGTTGAACAGGCGCAGTCGTTCAAAATTAGTCAGGATCGCCCACTCGCCGTTGTTGACAAAGGCATAATTGATCGCCTGCTGTTCTTCGGGCGTGCGGTCAACCGCCATGCCGGGCAGGGTCATCTGTTCCGGCGTAATCGTCCGGCTCAGATCCCTCGACTGCCGCGCCGCTTCCAGTTCCGCAATCCGCCCAAAGCGTTTGGCTTCCAGAAAGATCGTCCCCCCGCTTTCAGGGATCAGCGTAATATCAGGCCGCCCCGCCTGGGTGGACAGTTCGTACTTGTAGCGTGCCGGTTCCTTGATCGGCCAGCCCAGCACTTCTTCCAGCAGTCGGTCGATAAACTGCCGCACAACACTGGCCTCGGTCATTTGCAGGCGGTCTGCTTCCGTCATGCGATTATATTGATCGATCAGCGTTTGCAGGGCGCGTTTGGCTTCGTCTTGCGTGGGTGGCATGAATCTTCCTTCCTGGACACAACCTCTCTATTATAACCCTCTTACTGCCTGCACGCAGCAAAAAAGCCCCGCTCCGCTATGGAGAAGGGCAACAAAACGATTTTTGAAGTCCCTCGCCCTGAGGGAGAGGGATTTAGGGTGAGGGCCTACGCCTCGCTGGTGATCTCGTAGGCGGTGCCGTCGACCACGACGATGACGCGCTCGCCCAGCGCCAGGTACGCGCCCAGTTGCGGCTGCTCGGTCAGCAGGTCGAAATAGGCGTCGCTCAGGAACTCAATTTTGACGGTTTCCATCGTGTCCGGCGCGAAGGTCGTGTCCGTCCAGACGCCGCTTTGCAGGATGAATGTCTTGCCTGCGACGGTCTGGATCGGGTTGACCGATTCCGCCGGTTCGGCAGCAGCTTCGTCGTCGGCGTCATAGAACGTGTTACCCGGTGCGGCGGTGCCCTGGGCGGTGGGCGTCAGCGGCAGCATCAGGCCACCCGCGCCTCCGCCATCCGACGGGCTGGCATACCGGAAGTTATTCTGGATCGGTGCCTGCGCCGCCTGCAAGTCCAGCGTCGTGCTGGCTGCATCGACCGCGCTGGCCCCGGTCGTCGTGTCGGCCAGTATCTGCGCTTCTTCGGCAAATTCCGTCATGGCCCGGTCGCGCCCGGCCTGCGACAGAATATCGTCTTCCTCGATCAGGAAGCTGGTGTAGGGCGTGATGATGCCATAGCGCACGCTCAGGCTGACGACGCTGTCCACCAGTTCGCGGTTCTCGCCCTTCAGCCGAATCTCGCTCAGCAGGTCGCCGATGCGCCGGGTCGCCCACAACTGCGCGATGAACGGTTCGCCCCCGGCCCGCGCCGGAAATTCGTTGCCGCTGTAGGTGAAGGTCTGCGCCGTGTTATCAACGGTCCCGGTCAGGCGAATGGCGATGTCGTCCGCCGAACCGCGATAGCGTCCCACCAGCGTCAGCTGCTCACCGGCGAACAGGTCTGGCAGCGTGTCCGGGTAAGTCCACTCGGTGATGATGTCGTCGTCGAAGGCCAGTTCGACATCGGTCAGCACCGGGGCGTTGATCTTGTTGTACAGGCTGGCGACCTTCTCGTCGATGCTCTCGCCGGGGCGCACATAACTGCCCGTGCCGCGATGCGCCTCCACAATCGAATCGAGCAGGAAGGTATCGACATCGTTGCCCACGCCGAAGGTGAAGATGCGGGCGTTGGCCGGGGCGGCGTTTTCGAGGTTCTCCAGAATACGCTGCGAGGCGGTTTCGCCTTCGGTCGCCAGCCCATCGGTCAGGAACAGGACCGCCGCCGGACGCTCACCCACCATATCCAGCGCCGTGGTCAGCGCACCGTTGATGTCTGTGCCGCCGACCGCTTCCTGCCCGTTGATCCAGTCAATCGCGCCCTGGGCCTGCGCCGGGGTTTCCATGCCACGGCTGTAGATGCGCCAGCCGGTGCTGAACAGCACGACATTAAAGCGATCTTCCGGGTTCAGGTTATCCAGCACATAAGCGGCGGCCTTGCGCGCCTGATCCCACTTTTCACCGTCCATGCTGCCAGACTGATCGAGCACGACGATGATGTCACGCGGGATGATGTTCTCGGCCTCGACGGTCAGCGGCGGCTGCACCAGCAGCATGAAGAAGCCGTCCTCGCTGGCGCTCTCGCGGTAGGTCAGCAGGTTCAGGTTGATTGTGTCGCTGGCGATGCCGTAAAACAGGCTGAAGTCTGCATCCGGCAGATAATTGTAGGACTCGAACCCGGCACGGAAGGCGGTGTCGGTGTCCTGTGCCCGGCTGATAGCGACGTTGTGGCTGGGCGAATAAATGCTGCTGATGGCATCGTTGCCGCGCACGTTCACGCTGATGCTCATCTCGTCGATGCGACGGCTGCCGGTGGCGTTCATCGGGTAGGTGACGTTGATCAGCCCATTGTCGACTTCCAGCACCTGCGAATAGGCGATCTCGATGCGACGTTTGTCGCCCGGCGGGATGGGGAACACATTGGCCTGAATCACGTCGTTGCCGATGTATTCCAGCAGGGCCGGGTCGCGATACTGGCGCACGATGCGGTCGTAAATGCCGCGCGCTTCGTCGGCCTGGAGGATTTTGGCGTCAATCGCCTGTCCATCGACCCACATGGTCAGCTGGTCGACAGCGGCGCCTTTCGGCAGCGGAAAGATAAATGTCCCCTCGGCCAGCGACTCCCCCTGGTTGGTGAACTGCATATCGACGCTGGTGGTGGCGATCTGGTTTTCAATATCAATATTCACGCGATGATAATCAATTTTCAGCCAGTTCGGGTCCGTAAACACGCCGCCCGGTGGTGGCACGACAATCTGCGCGCTGACGGATGTCACCCCGCTCAGCAGCACAGCCAGTATGGTCAGCAGGAACAACTTGCGTTTCATGATGGAGAGCCTCCAGAATCGGATCGGTTGTTTGGTAGACGTCGCAGACTCCTAAAGTGTTCCATTTTTATTTTTTAGGTGGTACTGCAATTTCGGCGTAAGGTGATTTGCATACAGTGATAGCCATATGCTGGTCAGGAGTGGATAACCCATGGCTGTTTTGACCCCATCCGAAGTCGACTATCAATCGCTGGCACAGCGCCAGTTCACCCTCAGCGTCATTATCCCGTGCTATAACGAAGTCCATACCGTGCGCGAGGTGCTGTATCGCGTGCTGGATGTCGAACTCGCCCATGAGATTGTCATCGTGGATGATGGCTCGACCGATGGCACCCGCGATGTCCTGCGTGAGGTCGAAGCCGAAGCCCTGCCGGGTGTCCGCGTGCTCTATCATGACCGCAACCGGGGCAAAGGCGCAGCCGTGCTGACCGGCCTTGCCGCTACATCCAGCGACGTGATTCTGATTCAGGACGCCGATTTTGAATATGACCCGCGCGACTATGGCCGTCTGCTGCGGCCCATCGAGGAACGCATTTCGCCGGTGGTGTACGGTTCCCGCTTTTTGAATGCCCCGCGCAAGGCCATGAACTTCTGGAATATGATCGCCAACAAGTCGCTGCTGCTGGTCGCCAATGTGCTGTACAACTCCATCCTCAGTGACCTGGGAACGTGCTACAAGGTCTTCCGGCGTGACCTGATTGCCGACATGGTTATCGAGGCGCAGGGGTTCGAGTTTGAAGCCGAATTTACGGCGCGCATCCTCAAGACCGGTACCCGCATCTACGAAGTGCCGATTTCGTACAATGGCCGCGAGTGGTCAGAAGGCAAAAAAATCCGCTGGGTGGATGGCCTGCGCCAGTTCTGGACCCTGCTCAAATATCGCTTTGTCGACTGAGTGAAGCCCGGCTTTGTCGAATCAACCCACTATAGAAACGAAAAAGGAGAGCCAGCGCTCTCCCATTCTGTAGGGACCGATCTGTGTGTTGGACCAGGACGGGCACAGCAGCCCGTCCCTGCGAATATACGAATTTGTCTAACTCGGTTTATTAGCTGACGAAGCTCAGCACCCAGTCACGAACTTCAGGGCGGTCCAGCCGGTAGCCGAACGATGCGCCCGCACAGTTGGCATTCAGCACGAACGAATTGACCGCCACGATCTGATGATCTCCCGCAAAAATCGCGCCACCGGAATCACCAAAGCAGGTGCCGCCGGGGCCGCCATTGCCCTGACCCGGATTATTGGAGGTATGCAGGTTGTAGCCATCGGTCAGGGAGCTGCGCAGGTTCACCAGATGCACGTTGGCTTTCAGGCGCACACGAATGGTGGATTCCACCGGTTTGACGCTTTGCAGGCCGTAGCCAACCACCTCGAACGTCGTGTCCTTTTTGCCGCGCTGGGTCGCCAGATTGTCCAGGTAACCTGCCGGAGCCAGCGTGGGCAAATCGCCGACGCCGGTAACCGGTTCATCCAGCACGACGACACCGGCATCACCAGTATCCGGCAAAAACAACCCGCCCTGCCAGCCCGGATAGGTGTACGCGCGTCCTGTATAAGAATCGCCACCGCTAAACGGGTATTCCGCAATAGCCTGAACATTTTCATCAAACCAGATCCGCGCCGGGCCATTAAGTTCCGTGCAATGCCCGGCGGTCACCACCACCGTTGGCGAAATGAGCGTGCCGGTGCAGCGCCACTGGGGTGCGCCATCTTCGGTGTAAAACACAATCAGACCCACATAGGGGTGTTCCCCATTGTCCGGTTGACCATACTTGACGGCCAGCACGGGCAGCGCCGCGCCCATCACTACGGCCATGACGACCAGCAATAAGACCTTGCGAAACATGGTTCCTCCTCATTAAACAAGTGGTATCTTTACGAGATTCAGATCTCCACCGTAATAACCGTCCAAAAAAGGCCAATGTCACAAGGTTGTATGAAATTCGTGCATTTGTGGAACCGAGGCAGACGAGACCGTCTGGGTGGCTTAGCGAATATAGGTCAACTGGTGGTAGGAGGGGCGCGGGAATCGGTGATATGGTTTATGTGGTTTGGTTCACCGACCATTGGCTAAGTTGACAGCCGGAGTAATCCACCCTACTCCGGCTGTCGCTTTTTTTACAGAGTAGCGGTTACGCGCTGACCTGATAACCATCGCGCTGAACCACCAACTGGAAGATGGCGTCGTCCAGCGCCAGGCCAAAACCGGGCGCATCCGGCACGTTGATCTGCCCTTCGGACAGGCTGTAGGCGGACGTATCCAGGCCGGGTGTATCGGCATGATCCCACTCGACAAACGTAAAATGCTCAATGACACCGGACAGATGGCAGCTTGCATGATTGCCAAAATTGCTGCCGTAATTGTGGGGCGCAGACCGTACGCTCCAGGAGTCCAGTTTCTGGCCGACTTTCAGCCACTTCGTCAGGCCGATGTCACGCAGGTCGTACTGGATAACATCAATGGCCCCGGCCTGTGCCCAGTCCAGTAACGGCGCAGCGGCATGTCCCTCACCATCCGCCAGCAGCACTAGCAGGCCCCGTTCGCGCATCCAGTTCTGCAAATGCCCGTACAGCACCGGGTCTTCGTGGAAGGGTTCTTCCAGCCAGAACAGATGGCAGTCGGCGGTTTCGGTCAGCACACGCTTGACCAGGTTCACATTCCAGCCGTTGTTGGCATCAACCATCAACGGCGCATCCGGGCCAACAGCGTCGCGTACCGCGTGAATAACGGCAATATCGCGCGCAGTCCCGGCTTCCAGCGGCATGTGCAGCCCACCGCGCCCGACTTTCATCTTGAACGCCCGGTGCCCACGCTCCCAACCCTGACGCGCCTCCTCAGCAATGAGCTGCGAGGCTTCTTCGTCAGACGCAATGTGCAGGTCATCAAAATACAGGGTGGTGTCGTAACACTTCGCCTGCTGCGGTCCATCCAGCGATTTGCCGTAATATTCAGCCGCCAGTGCGTAGACAGGTTTGCCGGTACGCTGGCCGAGCAAATCCCACAGCGGGAACTCGATGGGCAAGCCGGCTGCCGTCACGCCCTGTTCCACGGAAATCAGTTCATCCAGCCGCTGTCCGATTAATGCTTCGGCCTGTGGCTGCTTGACCCGGCTGAAACCAAAGCCGCTGGTCCCATCCTCCAGGGTTACGCGCGCGATAGCGTCACGCATCGTCGGGCCATGATCCGGCAGGCGCGAGTTGCAGCCCGCGTTTCGGGGGCGCAGGCCTTCCAGCACACCCCATTCAATCGATGCAATTCGAGGGTTGTTCATACAATATATTCCTTGTGTATCAATCAGACCTGAATTATACGTGGTTTCATGGCGCTCGTCGTGCCGCGACGCACTAAATGAATCATGCCACGCAAGGACTTAAACGAAATTTATCCAGAAATAAACAAATCCTACTTTAGCGCGTTTACCCAAAGCCACAAAATGGATTGGTCTGGTGCGTACTCCTCAAGCACGCGTTAAACTGAGGTCTGTTCACAACGCATCCCACACGAGGCAATAATCATGCGCGAAAATACCATTCAATCGATCTGGGCAGATGGCGGTGCTGTACTGAATGGCTGGCTGGCGATACCCAGCAGTTGGAGCGCCGAAGTCCTGGCGAACCAGGGTTGGGACAGCCTGACCGTTGATATGCAGCACGGGCTGGCCGATCTCAGCCAGGCGCTGTCGATGATGCAGGCCATTTCAACAACCAGCACCATTCCGCTGGTCCGCGTGCCCTGGAACGAACCCGGCGTCATTATGCGCAGCCTCGACATGGGGGCTTATGGCGTGATCTGCCCGATGATCAACTCCCGCGCCGAATGCGAAGCTTTTGTGGGGGCGTGCCGCTATCACCCAGACGGGTATCGCAGCCTGGGGCCGACCCGCGCCCGCGTCTATGCCGGGGCAGACTATATGCAACATGCCAACTCGACCGTCCTGACCTTTGCCATGATCGAAACCAGCGAAGCCGTCAAGAATATCGACGAAATCGTGAGTGTGCCGGGGCTGGATGCCATTTATATCGGCCCCAATGACCTGCGCCTAAGCCTGATGGGTGAAGGGGGTGCCGATAACGAAGACCCTGAATTCATGGAAGCCATCGACAAGGTGTTTGCGGCCTGCAAGCAGCGCGGCGTGCGCATTGGATTCCATACGGCATCGGTGGCCTATGCCCAGAAGATGATCGACCGCGGTGCCCAGTTTGTTACCGTCATGTCGGATTCCGCCCTGCTCGCAGCGGCCAGCAGCCAGGTAGTCACAGCATTCAAGGAAGGTGGTTCGGCTGCAACCAAAGGCGGCACGCTTTACTAACTGATGCGTCTCATACAATCGACTGACCGGAACCAGCCGTTTACCGGTCAGTTTTTTGCGCCCGTCTGTCAATACACTGGTTGGCCTGTGCGAATGGATACGGGTCGCGCTGCTGCACCTGCGGCCCGTCAAAACCGCCCGTTAAAAAAACATAAGACAGGCCTTGTCAAACAGGTGGGTTCTTGCTATACTGTACACCACATTGCGGGAGTAATTCAGCGGTAGAATGCTTCCTTGCCAAGGAAGATGTCGTGAGTTCGAATCTCATCTCCCGCTCAACAGGCGGACCCCAACCTTACGGTTGAGGGGCTTTTTTTTATTCCTGTACAGTGGATGTCTCGATGCTTGCCAGGTCGAGGGATTCAGCATAATGGCAGGCCGCCATGTGGCCGGATTCAACCTCACGCAGCACAGGCACCTCTTTGATACAGCGGTCGCCGTCATTGAAGGGGCAGCGCGTGTGGAAGGGGCAGCCTTTGGGGATGGAGTAGGGGTCCGGCACAGAGCCTTTGATGGCAGTCAGCCGCCCGATCTGCTCTTTCTGACCAAGTTTGGGAATAGAGTTGATCAGGGCGCTGGTGTAGGGGTGCAGCGGCCTGTAGAAGATGCTGTCCACATCAGCCGATTCGACCACCTTCCCCAGGTACATCACCACCACAAATTCGGTCATCTGCGCGACCACACCCAGGTCATGTGTGATAAACAGCGTCGCCATGCCGATCTCGGCCTGCAGCTGCCGCATCAAAGTCAGAATCTGCGCCTGAGTCGTGACGTCCAACGCGGTCGTCGGCTCATCGGCGATGAGCAGATTGGGATGACAGGACAGGGCCATCGCGATCATGGCACGCTGGCGCATCCCCCCGCTGATCTGGTACGGATAAGACTTGAGCACATTCTGCGGCTGCGGCATCCCGACCAGTCGCAGCATTTCCAGCGCGCTGATCTGCGCCTCTTTGGCCGACAGCCCCTGATGCAGTTGAATCGATTCACCAATTTGGTTACCAATGGTATGCACCGGGCTGAGCGACGTCATCGGTTCCTGAAAGATCATGGCGATTTCGGCACCGCGAATACGGCGAATGTCTTTGCCAGCCGGGTCCAGCGCGGTCAGGTCAATCGGTTCCGAGGCGGTTGAGCGACGATCCACAGGCCGGTGATACGTGATCTTGCCGTTGGTGATTTCGCCTGGCGGGGCCACAATCCGCAGGATCGAGCGCGCCATGACCGATTTGCCACAGCCACTTTCGCCCACAATGCCAATGGTCGCGCCACGCCGGACGGACAGCGAAACGCCATTGACAGCACGGATCGTGCCTTCTTTCAGCGGGAACTCGACTTTGATGTCTTCAACTTCGAGCAGCAGCGGTTTTTCATTCGATGACATCAGGCTTTTTCCTGCACGTTCGCGGGTACGGCACCCTTCAGATCAAGTTCTTCGGCGTAATGGCAGCTTACACGATGGCCGGGGCGCACTTCGCGCAGCACCGGTGTTTCATGTACACAGCGCTTGCCATCACTGTAGCGGCAGCGCGGGTGAAAATAACAGCCAGTCGGCGGGTTGGCCGGGCTGGCGACATCGCCAGACAGAACGATAGGTTCGGTGCGGGTGCGCGGGTCGGGCCGGGGCACCGCCGCCAGCAGCGCTTCGGTGTAGGGATGCAGCGGTCGGCTGAATAATTCTTTGGTCGTCGCCGTTTCCACCATTTTGCCGACATACATCACCGCGATCCGGTCGCAGGTGTATTCGACCACGCTCAGGTCATGCGCGATGAACAGATACGTCAGCCCGAACTGCGCCTGCAAGTCTTTCAGCAGGTTGATAATCTGAGCCTGAATCGACACATCCAGTGCCGACACCGGCTCATCGCAGATAATCAACTGCGGGTTGAGGCCAAGCGCACGGGCGATGCCGATACGCTGGCGCTGGCCGCCACTGAAGGCGTGCGGATAACGGTTCATGTATTCCGGGCGCAGGCCAACCACTTGCAGCAGTTCCGCCACGCGGTTTTTCAAGGCCTCGCCGCGCGCGATGTTGTGGATATACAGCGGCTCGCCGATGAGTTGCAGCAGATTCATGCGCGGGTTGAGCGACGAGTACGGGTCCTGAAAGATCATCTGAATGTTGCGGCGCGCCACCTTCAGTTTGTCACGATCCAGCTGCGCCAGGTTCACCCGCCCCATGGTTTCGTCCGCAAACCAGACTTCACCGCTGGTCGGTTCCAGTGCGCGCAGGATGGTCCGTCCGGTCGTGGTTTTGCCACAGCCGCTTTCGCCCACCAGCCCCATCGTCTCACCTTTGTGAATATGGAAGCTGACGTCATCAACCGCTTTGACCTGCCCGACGACTTTTGAAAAGAAGCCCCCTTTAATCGGGAAATGCTTCTTCAGGTTGTTCACTTCAAGGAGTGTTTCGGGTGCGTTCATTCTGGCTTTTCCGTTCTGCCTGATCGATTGTACGGGCTAGCGTGCATAAGGATCAGCCGCGTCGCGCAGGCCATCACCCAGGAAGTTAAAGGCCAGCACCGCCACCACCACCGCGATTCCCGGCAGGAACAGCCAGGGGGCCAGCGCCAGCGATTGCACGTTCTGGGCCTCTTTGAGCAGCACGCCCCAGCTAATCGTCGGCGGACGCAGGCCCAACCCCAGAAAACTGAGTGCCGTTTCGCTGAGGATCATGTTCGGGATCGCCAGGGTCAGCGAGGCGATAATGTGGCTGAGGAACAGCGGCACCATATGTCGAAAGATCAGCCGCCGTTCGCTGGCACCATATAACTGTGCCGCCAGCACAAAGTCTTCTTCACGCAGCGACAGAAAGCGCCCGCGCACCACGCGTGCCAGCCCGGTCCAGCCGACAAACGACAGGATGATGGTGATACCGAGATAAATCTGCAAGCCGGTCCAGTCGGATGGCAGCGCCGCGCTGAGCGTGAGCCACAACGGAATACTGGGGATAGAGCGTAAAAACTCGATCAGACGCTGAATAATGTTATCGACCGCACCGCCATAGTAGCCGGAGATGCCGCCGAAGAAGATGCCCAGCACCAGCGACAGCAGCACACCCACCAGCCCGATAGACATGGAAATCTGCGTACCGTAGATCATGCGCGACAGCAGGTCGCGTCCGTTGCGGTCGCTGCCCAGCAGGTACATGGTGACGTCGCCTTCGGGGTCATCAATGCCGAACAGATGAATGTCCGTTTCGATGAAGCCGAGAAGCTTGTAGGATGCGCCGCGCACAAAAAAGTGAAGCGGGTACATCTGCGATGTGTCCGTTTCATAGATCATCGCCAGCGTATCCATGTCCCGTTCGCCTGTCAGCCCATAGATGAACGGACGCAAATGGAAGTTGCCCTCGGCATCCACAAACCGGATCGGCTGCGGCGGGGCAAAGATAAAGCCGGAGTTATGGGCATTTGGGTCGAATGGCGCCAAAAATCCTGGGATAATCGCCACGACATACATCAGCAATATCAGAATGGCACTGATCACAGCCATGCGATGCTTGCGAAATTTCCACCACATCAACTGTAATTGCGATGCGACGTAAATGCGTTCTTCTGATGCGGTCGGGATTGCATCCGTTTCGTCTGGAAGTTCGGGGTTCTGAACCTGAGAAGTCATTGGTGGATTACCCTGAGTTAATCAAACCGGATGCGCGGATCCAGCACAGCCAACAATATATCCGATACAAAGGTGCCGATGACAGTAAATGCACTCAAAATCAGGACGAAACTACCGGCCAGGTACATATCCTGCGACAGCAGCGCACTGAGCAGCAGCGGCCCCGTGGTCGGCAGCCCCAGCACCACCGCGACAATCGTATCGCCGGAGATGAGCGTCGGCAGCGACCAGCCCACTGTACTGACAAACGGGTTCAGCGCCAGCCGCACCGGGTACTTCCACAGCAGCCGGTATTCGGACAGCCCTTTTGACCGGGCCGTTTCGACGTAGGGTTTATGCAGTTCGTCCAGCAGGTTGTTCCGCATGATACGGATCAACCCGGCGGTGTTGCTTGTGCCCAGAATGATGATCGGCACCCACAGATGGCTCAGCAGGTCGAGCACCTTGCCCCAGCTCCAGGGCGCGTTGCGATATTCCAGCGAAAACAGACCACCCGCGCTGACCCCGAAGACGGTTAAGCCGATCCACATAAGGATGAGCGCCAGCATGAAATCCGGGATACCGCGACCGATAAACCCGATCAGCGTGGCGAAGTAATCACCAAAGGAATACTGATGGGTTGCGGAATAGATGCCGATGGGCAAAGCAACGATCCAGGTGAACATGAGGGTCGAAAAGGAGATCAGAAACGTATAGCCCAGCCTGTCCCAGATCAGTTCGTTGACAGGCCGGTTATACTGGAACGACACGCCAAAATCGCCCTGCAAGACATTGCCAAACCACTTGGCAAACTGCACATAGATCGGATCGTTCAGACCATAACGCTGCTGCAACGAAACCACTTCGGACTCATCCAGCACAGTGCCCGTGCTTTCCAGCTGGGCAATGTACGATGTCAGAAAATCGCCCGGCGGCAACTGGATCAGGATAAAACTGGTCACGGCTACCGCCAGCAGCGTTACGATCGTCGAGATGACACGTTTAGCAATAAACTGAGGCACACGTACCTGCCTTTCTCATGTGCCAATTGAAAACCATTATTCTGACCACCCCGGCAGGGAGACGGACGCCTGATAGTTGGAGTAATTATACAGCGGGTTGCGCACCGGCTTGTACAATTTACCGCCCTTGGGGTTATCGTCCTGGGTGTACACCCACAGTTCATTCTGATCCCACACCACCACTTCGTCGCGGCAGTCTCCGGTCAGGTCGAGTACAGCGTTACACATATCCGGGTGACCATCATCCGGGAACATCACCACCGGGCGTCCCCAGGCATCGAACATGCCACCCCATTTGATGTTGGGCGAATGGACAAAATATTCACCCGGCTGGCCGGTCCAGTTGATCGGCAGGCACATGCTGCCAAACGGGTTCGGCGCAGTATCGTGGTAGATATTACCCTGAGCATCATAAAAGTGCAGAATGCCCTGGTTGCCCCAGAAGTTGATCGAAACGGTTTCGAGGCCGGGCAGTTCGGGCCGGAAGTCGGCAATCGCCGGGTTCTGCGCGTGGCCGATGTAATGCCGCTTGATGATGTTGCCTTGCAGGTCGGCATAGACCACGCCGGAATCGCTGGCGGTGTAGAATACACGCGGCTGCGAATTGGGGCCTTCCATAAAGTTGACAATGGCAACGCCGTCCGCATGATCTTGAATCTGATCTTCCAGCGTCCACAACTGGGTGCCGTCGTGGTCGTACATACTGAAGCCAATGGCCAGTTCGTCGTGGCCGTCGCCGTCGATGTCCATCGCATAGGGGTAATGCCCGGTGCGGCAGGAGGCTTCCCACAGCGGTTCAAGCTTGTCGTTGAGCGCCCAGAAATGCCAGTAGCGGTCCTTGATAATGATGTCGCGGTCCGCCCCGATGCCGCGCAGATCGAAGAAGAACAGGCAGTCGCCAAGGATGCGCGGGTAACGGTTGGCCGGTGGCTTGCTGAAGGGCGTCGGTGCTTTGTACTTGACCGCACCGGTCGCGCCATCGACCACGACAATTTCAAAGTTCATGCAGTAGATGACTTCGTTGCGGCCATCGCCATCAATGTCGTGAATCTGGAAACCGACATCGTTGGTCAGGTGATAATTGTCCGGGTTGGGTTCGCCGATCTGCCACAGAATGTCGCCGTCAAAATTCATGGCGGTCAGGCAGCTCAGTTCGCTGTACTGGTCGCGCGGGCCATGATGCACCATCTGGCCAATGACGAGGTCAACCTCGCCGTTGCCGGTCAGGTCACCAAAGCGCAGGTTACGCCCGACGCCAAAGCCTTTGGTGCTGATCTTCTTCCACAGCACGGGCTTGGGGTTGGCTTCGCGCAGGTCCGCCAGTTCGCGTTCCTGCTTCGATTTCATCAGGTTGACACGCTGAATTTCATCTTCTGCAGCCACAATCTTGACAGCGTGAAACAGCGTGGGCGCGTCCGCCAGCAGCGCCAGTTTGCCCTGCGGGTAACGGTTGTCCTTGCCTTCCAGCTTACCCAGGCCCTCGATCTCGCCCGACAGCGCATCGCCCTTGGCCGTGATATGCAAGGTGTAGGTGTCGCCGGGGGTCCAGTCGCAGGCAAGCTGGGCCAGAATCTTCTGGTCGGGCTCGTGGAACTCGACTTCGTGTTCCACCCTCTTCAGGATCAGACCGTTGTCATCCAGGCCAAAGAAGTAGTAGCAGCGGCTGTTATGAAAACGGAACGCCACCCCAACCTGCCCCTGTTTGGCCTGGGGTGTAAAGCGCATGGTCGCGCTGTAATCGCTCCACAGGTCGTCGCCTGTCGAGAGCATGGGATGCGTATGATTCAGCGGGTTCTGGAAGGTCTGCGCCATCACGCGCGACCCGTTCTGCTGCTGCACCTTCCATGCCTCACCAGCCTCAACACCGGACCGAAAAGCAGCGATTGTCCAGTTGCCTTTGGGGGCGGCCTCTGGCAGGTAGTGATATTCGGTATGAGCGCCGACATTGGTCGAAAACAAACCAACTTCGAGCGCGCTAAAGTCTTCTTCAAGCAGAATTTCTGTCATGTCAGCACTTGTTTCTGTTGGGTTCGGCATAAGACCACGAGGGGCCACAGATGGCACCCCTCGTGGGAAAGGACAGAATGAATATGGGTTAGCTGCTCACCTTGTAGTACTGAGCGGGGTTGGTGGTGCCGATATTGCCGGCTTCCCAGGCGATGTCCCAACCTGTACGCGGGACATTCTGGAAGGTGTTGACCACCGGGATCGGGACGGAAGCACGGTCGCAGATACCCATGTGATACAGGTTCTCGGCCTGAATGTCCATGATCTGAGTCCAGAGTGCGATCTGATCGTCGCGGTCCGGCGTCACCTGAAGCTGGTCGAACAGTTCCAGCTGCTGCTGAACTTCCGCCGGGGGTTCCTCGCCGGAAGCGCCGTTGGTGCCGTACCAAGTGCCCCACGCAGGTGCCCATGAACAGTTGGTCGTCACCGGGATGTAATCCGAGGCGTTGAGCACCGGCATGAACCCGGCACCGGCAAAGTCACAGCTGGCATCGAACTCTGCTGCCGACAGGCGTGTCGCATACAGCGCGTCATCTTCCGGCTTGACCGAGGCGTTGATGCCAACGGCCTGCCACCAGCCTGCGATCAATTCCAGCGCATCAACGAAGTCATCGCGGCGAGCGCGCACTTCGATGGCGATATTGATCGTCTCGCCGTCCGAGCGCAGACGCATGTTGTTGCCGTCGCGTTCCGTCAGGCCCATTTCATCCAGCAGGCGGTTGGCCTCGTCGACATTGTATTCGGTGTAATTCTTGGCCGCCGCTTCATGATAGAACGGTGATTCTGGCAGCGGGGCCACCTGACGGATTTCCTTGGGCAGACCCAGGTAAACCAGCTGGCGAATCTCGTCGCGGTCCATGGCATGCGACATGGCAATGCGGAAACGGCGGTCGAGGAACAATTCGCGCAGGACCGGGTCTTTGTGGTTGAGGTTGAGGCCGAGGATGAAGACATTCGGCTCGCTGATCGGCGCGTCGATGACTTCGTAGTTACCCTGCGCCTCACCCTGCTTGAGGGCCAGCGTATCACGCGGGAACTGGCCGACAGAGAAGGTTTGCAGTTCCGCTTCGCCAGAGAAGACTTTCAACTGGGCCACGGACAGGTCGCGCACCACTTCTGTAAACACGGTGTCGATGTACGGCAGTTGCTGCCCTTCAGGGTCAACTTTCCAGTAGTAAGGATTGCGTTCGTAGACATTGCCTTCTTCGCCGTATCTGGTCAGGTCCCAGGCAAACAGCACCGGCATCCCCACGCCCGTGTTGAAGCTTTCCTCGTTGAGGAACAACTGCGTCCAGTCTTCAAGGCCGGATTCTTCAACCTTGGCGGCCAGTTCAGCTTCATCAGCATAGGCAGCGTGGAACTGCTCCAGATAGTGGCGCGGCTTGAAGATTTCCTGACGCGGATACGCCATCTGGGTTTCAAAGAAAGGCGCAGGCTGTGGGAAGACGAAACGAATGGTGTAATCGTCAATGACTTCGAGTTCCGGTTTTTCGCCACCAGCGGTCATCCAGGTCGGGAACGCCGGGTACAGGTCGGTATTGCCGACAATGTCCTCGAACCAGAAAACAATATCCCCGGTCGTCATGGGTTCGCCGTCCGACCAGCGGATGCCTTCACGGATATGGAAGGTGAACGTGGTCGCGTCGTCGCTGGCTTCCCATTCGTCAGCCACATTGGGCAGAATCTCGCTGCCGCCCATCGAATAGCGCAGCAGCGGCTCGTATTGCAGCAGTTCGTAGACATGGTCATGCGAGACATTACGAACGACCATGTTCCACGTGCCACCGTACTGACCAACTGACTCCCACGGCTCGACCACCAGCGGATTTGCCGGCAGACGCTCGGCAACGGGTGGCAACCCGGCATCAGCAAGCGCAGGTGAATCGGTATAGGTGGTCTGGGCAGAGACAGCAAACGGTAGGCGGGCAGCAACAGCCCCAGCCGAGGCCATCGCAGACAGGCGGAGGAAGTCTCGACGAGAGAATTCGTGAACTTTGCGCATTGTCCTATTTCCCCTAATAAATATAGCAAAGTTAATCTAATTGCTGATCATAGGCCCCAAACAGAAAAGGGGTACATGACCACTATTGATTATAGTATGCAAACCGCCCGGCCATGTCTCGCGATTTTGAGACACAACACCCTTGTTTTTGGACATGTCAGCAACAGGCGGGCTAGTGTTTGCCATTCTGGTAGGCGCTGGGGCTCTGGCCGACCTCGCGGCGGAACACCCGGCCAAAGTGTGTGCTGCTGGAAAAACCAACGGCCAGCGCGATTTCCGTCAGGCTCTTGCTGGTTTGCGTCAGCATCTTTTTGGCCTGCTGCACCCGGTAGCGGTTGAGGTAACTGACGGGGGTGATACCTGTGTCCTGCTGAAAACAGCGGTCGAGATGTCGTTCGCTGACACCGGCATAGGCCGCCATTTCGCGGCGAGCAATCGGTTCGGCATAGTGTTGGTGAATATAGGCAATCACTTTGCGCACCGTGCGCTGCGCCTCACTCCCCAGATGCCGGTTGCGGGCCAGCGCGTTTTCGATGTGTGCCAGCGTTTCGTCGACACTGAACAGCCCTTTGCTCAAAATCGATGCGACGCCCTGGCTCAGACGACTCATGTCTTCTTCGGTCAGCGTCATCGCTGTCAGCACAATGGTGGGGATATGGCGGATTGTTTCGTCCTTTTGCATCGCCACCAGCACGTCAAAACCGTCATATTCCGGCATCATCAGGTCCAGCAGCACCAGGTCCGGCTTATACTGGCGCATGAGATGGAGCGCGGTGCGTCCTTCCCTGGCTTCCAGCACCCGGCAACCCGGCAGTTGAACCTGGACCGTATGAATGTTCATATCCAGTGTTGTGCGATCATCGTCCACAACCAGAATTGTCATCGGCTGCTGCTGGTCTTCGAGGCCATACCGCGCCAGCGCCCGCGCCAGGCTGCCCGTATTGACCGGTTTGGAAAGGTAATCCAGCATAAATATGGAACCGGCATTCTGCTCCTGAAACAGCGAATAAAACAGGATCGGCACGTCCTGCATACCGGGATACTGCTTGACCAGCCGCATCACCAGTTGGCTGCGCTGCGATTCGACCTCGACATCCAGAATGATCAGGGCGGGATGGCGGGCCAGCAGCGGCGACACTGTCGCTTCAAACTGATCGTTCAGTATCAGTGTGTCAATCTCGAAGCCCTCGCGCAGCAGGTGATTTTCCAGATGCTGGTCCGGCTGCCGGTTGGCTTCGCGCAGCAGCAGGACCGTTTGTTTGTGCGGCAGTTCCTGCGGGGGGAGTTTGTCGGGGTAATGGCTCATGGTGGGCAGCGTAAAGTAAAACGTCGAGCCGCTCCCCTCGCCACCGGGCGAACGCGCCCCAATGCGCCCGCTGTGCATTTCGACCAGCCTGCGACACACCGCCAGCCCTAAACCGATGCCACCATAACCCCGCGCGGCGGACCGTTCTGTGGTGTGGAATTCATCGAAGATCAGTTCCTGGTCTTCCAGCGGGATACCCAGCCCGGTATCGCTGATGCTGATCGTGACTTCGCCCTTGCCCGCCTCGACCAGCATAGTGATCTGGCCGGTGGCCGTAAATTTGACCGCGTTATGAATCAGGTTGAGCAGGACCTGCTTGAGCCGGGCCGCATCGCCCCACACCGGGATAATCGTATCCGGCATGTCGACCTGCCAGCGCAGCTCCTTCTGGATGATGATCGGCTCGACCAACGCGCCGACCGCCACCAGCACATCGCGCAGGTCGATGGGTTTGCGCACCAGCTTCAGGCGACCGACCTGGCTGCGAGTCAGATCCAGCACGTCGCGCAGCAAATCATCCAGATGATGGGCGCTGGTGTTGATCCGTTCGAGGTCCTGACGGTACAGCGTCGGCAGGGGTGGGCGGTCGTTGGAGGGCTCCTCCAGCAGCATTTCACTCAGGCCGATCAGCATGTTCAGGGGGGTGCGCAGCTCATGGCTGACCGATGCCAGAAACCGGCTCTTGAGTCGATTGGCTTCTTCGGCGCTTTTCTGGGCGGCTTTGGCCTCGCTCACCAGTTGAATATTCTGCGAAAACAGGTGCGACCCTTTCAGCGCGCTGCTGATCTGACCGCGCAGCATATCGTAAATACTGCCTTCACGCGGGCCGGTTTCGAAGATCGCCAGCCCCATCTGCTCCTCGCGAAAGTAAAGTGGCTCCACCACCAGACTGTAAGCAGATTGTCCCGACAGGATGTCGCACGGCACAAACTGCGACGTCGGGTACGGGGCAACACCGTCGGGCAGGCTGTAACGTCCGTCTGTGTCATAAGCCAGTCGCAATCGCAGGCTGTCCGATGCCTTTTCCGGGTTTTCGTACAGGGCGATATATGCGCGTGGAATACCCAACCGGGGCAGTTCACGGGCCAGGACGTTCATCAACTCGGTGGTATCGAATGTGGTCACCAGCGACTGGCTGATTTCATACAGCAGATTGGTGCGTTCCTGCGCTTCCTTGCGCTTTTTGGATTGCTCCCACAGCATCGCCTGACTAACCAGCACCCGCGCCTGCTGGAACAAGTCTTCTGCCCAGGTTGTATCCCATGTGTCGGCTATGCACGGCAAGATCTGTTCACGCAGCATCGAAAGGCGATTGTGCCAGATATCCAGGTCTTCGCCGCTGGCAGTTGCAGCCCGCAGCATACTGTCCAGTTGTTGCAGGAATGCGCCCGAAGCCTGATGGTCGATCTCGTCGATGAAGTTATTCAGCAGGGTTTCATGCCACGACTCGCGGGTCGATTTTGCCAGTATCTTGAGACGCGATAACGATTGAAACGAGGACGTGACCACTGCCGGTGCCGATGCCGCCGACGCCGCCAGCACCCGCGCACCTGCCGCCGCCCGCACCACTTCGAGATCCAGGCAGCCGCACGACTGGCGCACATGCAACCGCGTTGGCAGCAAGACCCGGTCCGGCACGGGCTGACCATCCAGTACCGAAAACAGCATCTCGGTCGCGCGCTTGCCCTGGTCATAAAAGCCGCCATCCACCGATGTCAGACGGGGCGTGGTCACGTTGCCCATGTTATTAAACCCGATCACCGCCACATCTTCGGGGATACGGATCCCTCGCTGCTTCAGATGGGGTATGGTCTGGTGGGCGAGCATATCGCTGGCCGTGACAATCGCGTCGAAGGGAACCTGCTGGTCGAACAGGTAATGAATACTGGTGAGTGCGTCTTCATCCGAATCCCACGCGCTGAGCAGGGGGGTCACCAGCCGCGGGTCAAAAGGAATCTCATACTCGCGCAGGACGTCCACATAGGCACGATAACGTTCATTCGCGTCAAACAATTCCGGCCCGCGAAAGAAGGCAATCCGCCGGCAGCCATGCGTCTCGATCAGGTGGATGATGGCATCCCGCATCCCGGTATACCCATCCATCAGCAAATGGGGGACGGTGTCGGCCTGCCTGCCGATGACGACACAGGGCAGCGGTTCAAAGTGCTGGTAGAAGGCCATTTCCTGCTGCGCATCGGCCTCTACACACAGATGCCCCCGAATCACCACCCCATCCACATCGCTGCGATGGACCAGATCATACAGAATATTGGCCTGACGGTCTGGCGGGTGATGCAGGTACCCACCAACCAGCGTTAAGAGATTTGCGCCTCGTGACCGTACCGTATCCATGACCCCCTTCCACATCTTCTGGGGGTTGCTGGTCACAAGTTCGTTCGTCAAAAAGGCAATACGTGTCAAACTACTACGACCTGACTGACTCAATTACAATACATTCAGTGATCATCGAAACAGCCTGTTTAAGACTTTGTTATGATGATAATCGCTGCCCGGCAATGTCGCAAAGATTTAAACTAAAAAGGACAGCACAACGCTGCCCTGTTGATAGACTCGATTAGCGGGTATCTAGAGGTAGATTTCGAGTTCCAGTGGGCGCCGCCCCAGCGCCGTGACGACCACGCCATGGCGGTCTGCACGCAATTGCAGCACTTGCCCCGCACGCAGGACAACATCTTCACGCAGGTACGAAATCCACGCCCCACCGGTAACCACGCGCACCCGGCGTGTGCCCTGTGGCAGGGTGTACGCCTCGGTTTCGCTGATGACAACCCGGCGTGCGCAATCCCAGCGCTGTGGGTCGCCAGACTGTCCATCCAGCACGTGCTTGATTACTTGCCACCATTTGAGTTGAACCGGTTGTGTGGTCATCATGTCCCCTTTATGAATCATGCCCGTTAACAGGAATGAATGAAAAAATCAGCCGTTTCCGATAGTGCATGTGCAATGCAGGCAGCCGCAGGGAAAGACGAATTCGATAGGGTGCCTGTCCGCGCCTCGCTTCCCGAACCAGGTTGCGTCTGGCCGCTTCATGATGTAACGCCTCGGTACGATCATTCGCATGCGTGATAAACCACTGGTGATTCACGAGATTGCCCTTTTTCTACGCGTTATTGCTATAACTGTGTGCAATGAAATTTGTGAAACACGAATAACTTGCCACACCCTCATTTCCCATTTATGATAAGGGGGAAATTCAAGGATTTATATAATCGACTAAAGGTATTTGAGGGTATCAACTTAAGGATTAAAGGGAAATCGCATGCACAGCTTCAATATCGAAAGTTCGGATAAACTGCTGGACCATGTCGGTTGGGAGATCCTGCTCGCGTTGCAGCAGGACGCCCGTTTGTCGTATGCCGAGATCGGGCGGCGTGTGGGATTATCCGCCCCGGCGGTGATGGAACGGGTGCGGCGGCTGGAAGATGCGGGCATCATTACGGGGTACACGGCGAAGGTTGATATCAGCCGTTTGGGCCTGCCCATTCAGGCCGTCCTGCGGGTGCGCATTCCGGGGGATCGCTACGGACATATGCAAAAAGTCATGAACGAATGCCCCGAAGTGCTGGAATGCCATCACGTAACCGGCGACGACTGTCTGATTATGAAGATCGCTGCCGCGTCAATGCGTGACCTGGAGCGTTTGATTGGCCGTTTCGGGACATTCGGCCCGACGACGACCTCGGTGATCCTGTCATCCCCCGTCACCGAGCGCATTATTGACCGGCGGGAGAACGACCTGTCGGAGCAGAACGGGAAACATTAAAGGGGCATCGCAATCGCCATGCCCCTTCGATCATCGAAAACGTATCGCCAGGATTTTAAGGCAGCCAGCGCAGCGGCAGGGCAAAACGCTGCTCGGTGACGGCGCCATCCACCAGCGTCGCGCCCTCAAACAGGAGTGTCGTTTCGCTGGTTTCCACATCGACCTCAACCAGGTTGAGATAGGGGGGCTGGCCTTCATCCTCAAGGACCTGATAATCCATCACGACCACAGCGCTGCTATCCGGCGCGATAGCCAGCCCCGGCGCGAACCGGCCCCGCTTGATGCGGAAATCGCTGCCCGTGTTCAGGTCGAGCGCCACCAGTGAATTATTGGCATTACGGCCCGTGTCTGCTGAACCAGCGATGAAGATGAGGCGATGGCTGTCCGGTGTAAAGGCCATTGTCGAGATGACGTCATTGCGGCTGCCGGCGCTGACGGCAATCGGCGGGACCGTCGGGTCGTTCAGGTCAATGACATTGAGCGTATTGTCGTTGTTGATCGACGTGACCACCATCGCCAGCCAGCGGCCATCCGGCGACATCACCGGGGTGGCGTTGGGCGTGCCGCTGAGTGTCGGGGCGACGCCCTGCCGCTGAATGACTTCATTCGTCGACAGGTCCTCCAGATTCACCGTCATCAAGCCAACCGTATTCGCGGTAATGCCATCCGGCACCATAAACAGCGCCGCGTCCCCGCCGGGCAAAACCATCATCTGGTTGGTGTTGGCAAACGACGCAAACACACCTTCGGCAAAGGCGCTGGCGGCCAGCGTCGCGCTCCGGTCAGCCACGTTGACGCGGTACAACTGCCAGCTTGTGCGGGTGTCGCCGCTGGTGCAGCGATGACCGATCAGCAGCAGCAGGTTGCCATCGGGCGCGGCAGCAATGCTGGCACTGGTATAGCGGCAGCTTTCATCGGGGCGCAGGGTCGCCACTTCGCGTTCGGTATTACCATCCCACCAGAACACCGCCGCTTCATCCGCCTCGCTGCGATCATTGGTAAAGAAGCTGACAAAAGCCGCCCCTTCATTTGCCAGATCAAACGCGATGACGTTTTCGTAGACCAGGGCTTCCGTCAGGTCGCTGGCCTGCACCAGATGCAGGAAGCCATCGGCAAACTCGCTGGATGCCGCATCGGCTTCGTAGGCGATCCAGCCAAGCCGGCTGCTATCCGGGCTGTACTGAAAACCACCGCTGCCGAGGCAGGTCAGGGCCGGCACTTCATCGATTACCTGCGGTGCATCCGCGCCCCGCATCAGGTAGAGTGTGCCTGTATCCAGCCCGATATAAAACGCCATCAGCGTACTATCCGGCGATACGGCCTCGCTGCCGCAAAACTGGACACGACTGGTCTGCGCCGGGACATCCAGCAGTTTTGAAAAATTGCCGCTGCTGTCCATCAGGCCCATCTCTCCGGCAGCCGACGGCGAACTTTGCTGCGGGCTGGGGCCATCTTCTACCCAGGTGAAGATATTGGTTACCGGCGCTTCAGGGGTTGAGGTTTCCTGCGGCAGCACCGGCGCAGCCACCCACAGCAGCACAAAACACACGCACACGGCCAGTCGTGTTCGAGTCATGGATCATCTCCCGATATGACAAACATAACACAGAATAAATGTGTCTATTCCATTGTAGGCGTTCTCAATGTTCGGGCAAATATGACCGGAGTACGCAGCCGGTTCAGCGCTGTTCCAGCTCGGTCAGCAGCCAGCGATGCGCAGCCATAATCTCGGCAATCGTCTGCATGTCCATCTCGGCGTCAGGTTCCAGCGCCGCCGCCCGCGTCCGGACCGGAAGCCATGCCGCAAAATCGTCAACCGTCTGCTTGCCTTCGGCGATCCGCAAAATCTGGTTGAGGGCGTCTTCCGGCTGCCAGTTAACGTCGTAGCCATTGACCTGCAACATAAAGATTGCCGCGATGGTGGCGGTGCGTTTGTTGCCATCCGCAAATGGATGATTGCGCGCGATAGAATGCAGCAGGGCCGCCGCTTTTTCTGGCGCAGTCGCATAAGCATCCTCGCCAAACACGGTCTGGGCGGGGCGTCCAACGGCTGCTTCGAGCAAGTCCATATCGCGCACCCGCTGTTTCCCCTGCAAAATGCGGTGAATGGGGGCTTTGGCGGGCAGTTGTTCGTTCATGTAAATCAGTTCATCAGCGGTCAGGTATCGGGTCATGAGTCCTGCCGGGTTGTATGATCGGCCAGCCATGCCGACACCGCTTCCACGTCGTGCTTGTTCTGGGCGATTTCCAGCACAAACTGGTAAATCTCATCGTCGGCCCAGGCGGGCTGCAAGGCATTTTCGTTCAGAAACCGGATAGTTGCCTGGGTCGCCGTGCGCTTGTTGCCATCAAAAAACAGATGATGCGCCGCCAGCGCGTGCAGCAGCGCCGCCGCTTTATCCAGCACGCTGGGGTACGCCTCCTGCCCGAAGGCATACAGCATGGGTCGGGCCGCCGCCGCGCGCAGCAAATGCCGGTCCCGCACATCCGGCCTGCGGCCCAGCACCTGTTCGGCGATTTCGTAAATTTCCGCCGGGCTGAGATAATTCACATGGTGACTCTGGTAATCCATAGGCCCTTAGTTGATATATGGCAGCACCAGCTGGCGCTCCAGCTTGACACCAGCCCATTCGTTATCATCCGGCCCATCGTAGATCAGCGTATACGGGCCAGCAAAGCCAGCGTCGCGTGCCAGGTCCAGGCAGTGCAGATAATCTTCCGTATCGGGCTGCATCTGCGCGGCGAAACTGCATTTGGCATGGCAGGATTCCGCCAGCGGCAGAATCTGGGCCAGATCGTCGTATTTGTTGAGGCCCTTCCAGTTGCCGAAATCAGCACACAGGCCGAGCCGCCCATCCAGCGAATCCAGCAGCGCGTGAACATGCTCCGGTTTGGACAGCACCCCAAACCAGTTTTCGGTCATTAAACGGACACCGTTGGCTTCGCCGACCGTCGCCAGTTCGGCCATGGCGGCCTGACTGCGTTTGAGGGAGTCGGCGTCGGCGGTCTTGCCACCGATGACACGCGCACACTTTGCGCCCAGCGCACCGGCAGTTTCCAGCCAGCCGCTGATCCACTCCATATCACGCGCCTGATGCTCCGGGTGGGTGATGTCGCCGTCATCAATCAGCAGCGAAAACAGCTCCACACCGGCGTCATTCAACGCACCGCACAGGTCTTTCAGATAAGTGATGTCGCGGCTGGGCAAGTGAAAATGACAGATTTCCAGCGTGCGAATACCCATTTTGGCAATTTGTGCCGGGAGTTCGAGTAAAGTTGTACTGCCAGGGCCATAAGGTTCTTCGGGGTTACGGCTGGGTTTGGCCGGGGAATCCCAGTATACGGGGCCTAACGTTCGATGCAGGCTCCAGGTAGAAACCGACAGGCGGGGGCGGTTGGACATAGGTGTTTCCTCCAATCGCAAACGATGCATTATTGTACCCGAAATTCCACGCGCCCGGATTGATTGGTTATAAGGGTGGTTCGACCTCGACTGCGAACGTCTCGGCGTCGCTTTCGACAAAGCGAATCAGCGCTTCGGCTTCGTCCATCAAAGCCTGCTGCTGCGGTTTGGTCAGCGGCGCAAAACATTCGATCCGGAGGGTTGCCGCTTTTTTCTTGCGCTCGATCTTCCACACGCCCTGCACAAAGCCATCCACCAGAATCGTCGCGCTGACGCGTAAACCGGGCAGATACACCTTCGAGCGATATTCGTCCGCCACCACGCGGGTCCGGTCCTTGTGCCCCAGCAGCAGATTATCGAACTCCGGCAAAAAGCGCACCGGGACAGGCGTATCGGCATCCGGCAGCGGGGCGTCCGGCACGTCAAATAATTCGCGGCGTTTTTCGTCCCGGTAGGTGCGCAGTTCCGGCTTGAGGCTGACAACGACCTCTTTCAACTTGCTCAGGCCGGACCACGTTTGCAGGTCGGTCACGGTGGCCGGGCCGAACGCCGCCAGATAACGGAAGACCAGCGTGCGCAAGTTATCCTCGGTCGGAATCGACTGCTTCAACCAGTCTTCCGCCAGCGCGAACTGTGGATTGCCGGGGTAGCTCCAGGCGGTGTCGGTCGGAACCTGCACCAGCGGCAGATGGGTGCGCACCGCATAGCGCATGGCACCGGGGTCGCCATCCGGCACGAGCGCGGTCAGCATGTCGGTGATCTCGGCAAAGCTGCGCGGCTGTTCCGCCAGAAAATCGCGCGCAGCGGCGATAATTCTGTCATAATCGAGACGGCTGTCGCGCCGTTTGGCGATGCTCTCGAAGGCGCTGGTCATTACAGGTTGAAGCGTTTCGCGCAGCCGCAGGTAATCATCCGCCGTGAACAGATGCAACGTGCTGCGCATCAGCGTGGCTTTAATCACGGTGCGGTTGTCGATTAAATTCGCCAGATCATCCCGCTGAAAACGATGTAACCGCGTCCACAAGCCGACATATGGCGCACGCGGGAGCTGAGCCTGCAAGCCGACCAACTGCTCGATCATGTCCGGCACCGTCCGTGAGGCACGTTCCAGCAGGTGCTGCCGGGCCAGTGTGGCACGGTTGAGTTCGCGCAGCGTCAGGATGCGACCAGCCATCAAATGGTCTCCAGTCTAAAGGACGCTGACCGGGTCAATATCGACCTGCCAGCCGGCGGGAATATCGATCCCTTCCAGCGCCAGCGTTGGGTCCGGGCTGCGCACCAGCAGGTGCCAGCGGTGAATGTTATCGATGCGGGCGAAGAAACAGGGCGCGGGGCCAATCATCTCCGTACCACTGAGGTTGAGCGCCGCCACACGCTGTCGAATCAATCCAGCGGCGCGTTCCGCTTCGGCGCGGACTTTGCTTTCCTGATTGTGCTGGAAGACGATGCGGGCCAACCGTCGATAGGGCGGATAGCCGAGTTCCCGGCGATAAGCGATCTCACGTCGGAAAAACTGGTCATAATCCTGCGCGGCTGCCGCCTCGATCACGTAATGATCCGGCTGATAGGTTTGCAGCACCGCCCGGCCACCCAGCAGACCCCGCCCGGCCCGGCCTGCTACCTGCGTCAGCAGTTGAAAAGTGCGTTCCCCAGCCCGGAAGTCCGGCAGATTTAGCCCTACATCCGCGCTGACCATCCCCACCAGTGTCACCAGCGGCAGGTCAAGACCCTTGGCGACCATCTGCGTCCCCACCAACACGTCAGCCTTACGGTCAATAAAACGCTGCAACAATTCCTCATGGTCGCCGGGTGTGCGGGCGGTGTCGGCATCCCAGCGCAGCACCCGCGCTTGTGGGAAATGCTGAATCAGTTCCTGCTCGACCTGCTGCGTGCCGGCCCCAAAATATTTAATCCGACGCGACTGGCAGTTGGGGCAGATGCGCGGCGGCGCGGCCCGGTGCCCGCACATATGACAGCGCAGCGAATCATCGTAGCTGTGATACGTAATCGGCAGGTCGCAGTTCGGGCACAATTCGACATAACCGCAGTCGCGGCAGAATACATAGGTATGTGTGCCGCGCCGGTTGAGGAACAGCATCGCCTGTTCGCGCCGTTGCAGAACTTCGGTCAGGGCTTCGTGCAGCGCCCGGCTGAACATACCCGTATTGCCTGCTTTGAGTTCAGCCCGCATATCCACCACGTGCACGTCCGGCAGATCAATGGTCAGGGCATCCTGTGCGCGGGCGGGATAATACCGCGCCGCCACCCCCTCCCGTTCGGATTGCTCCAGAATGCGCTCACGATGACCCATAATGCGGTTCGGCAGTTGCAGCAGGTGCATATCGCCACGCTGCGCCCGGAAGAAGGTTTCAATATCCGGCGTGGCACTGCCGAGGATGAGCATCCCGTTGTTCTGCCGCATCATCTGCTCGGCTACGTCGCGGGTGTGGTAGTACGGATGCTGCGACCCGGCCCCCTGTTTGTAGCTGTGGTCGTGTTCTTCATCGAGGATCACCAGGCCGAGGTCGGGGAAAGGCGTAAACAGCGCCGACCGTGCCCCGACCACAATCTGCACCAACCCATTGCGCGCGCGCCGCCATGTATCATAGCGTTCGCCTTCGCTCAGGCTGCCATGAATGACGCCTACCTGCCCCGGAAACCGCGCCGCCACCCGCCGGATCGTCTGTGGCGTGAGGGCAATTTCCGGCACGAGGAACAGCGCCTGCCGCCCCTGCGCCAGCGTCAGTTCAATGGCCCGCAGGTAAATCTCCGTTTTGCCGCTGCCAGTCACGCCATGCAGCAGGAAGATGTTGTTCGCGTTTGCCTCCGATTCAGCCCCCCACCCAGCCTCCCCCAAATTCGAGGGAGGCGAATCAATAATGGCGTCGGCGTTTTCCCCTTCCCTGGAACCGGGGAGAGGCGCAGGGGCGGGGTCGAGAAGCGCGTCCTGAATGTGCTGCACCACTGCATCCGCATCCTCGAAAACCTGCTCATTGCTGAAGCGCAGCACCCGCAGCCCCTGACTTTCAAGAAATGCCTGCCGGATCGCATCTTCCTGCGGTGTGTACTGGTGAATCTCGCCATCGACTTCCACGACCAGCATGGCGTCCGGCGCGAAAAAATCAACAATGAAGCGCTCGATTCCGTGCTGGCGACGGAACTTGTGTCCCAGTTGTTTACGGCGCAAATATTGCCAAATCCGGTCTTCAGCCGGGGTGGGCTGCTGTCGCATTTGGGACGCAAGTGGCTTCAGGATGCGCCAGAGATGGGTCGGCGCACGCCATGTCCGGTAGTTTTCGGGTGACTCGCTTGTGGCACGTCGAGACCCCCACCCAGCCTCCCCCGAATTCGGGGGAGGAGAATCAGAAAGGGAGTCCGTGTTTTTCCCCTCCCTGGATCCGGGGAGGGGTGCAGGGGAGGGGTTTTGGAGTGCATCGTTTGTTGTTACAGCACCCTCCCACCCCCATGCTTTGAGGCGCGATTCCAGCACGGCCCAGACCGTTTCCTGTTCCGGGGTGAGCGGCGGCGGCAGACTGGGGACAAAATCACGCTTGGCGAGGGAGTCGCGCCAGCTTTCGGTTTCGCCCAGCAGCACGAGGCCTTCTTCTTCCAGCCGCTTCAGGTCCGCCAGTTTGGAATCAGTCTGCGCATACAGCCAGCTCACATCCATCGGATCAGCTTCACGCGCGAGCACACGCAGGATATGGTGCAGGCGTTCGCCCTTGCGCAGCGCGATCAGGTGTTCATCAACGGCGTCGCGTGGGATCGTCAGCCACACCAGCAGCGGGTCTTCAGCGGTACGGTCATGTTGATTGGTGGCGACCAGACCGGCATCTTCCAGCTTCTTGAGGGTGGCGCGGGTGGTTTCGGCGATACACAGGGCGCGCTCGACGTCCAGCCCCTCATCCCCCGCCGCCGCGACCACTTCCAGCACATCCGCCTGTTTCGATGATCGCCCCAGATGCCGGGCAACATGCTGAATCTGGCTGGGATGAATAGCCAGTGCGGCGGTACGGACGAGCTTGGGCCGGGCACGCGGCGGAGTCAGCACATTTTCCCGCTGAACCACACCGTCTTTTGCCAACGCATCGACGGCTGACCGCCAGTCCTTGCCGGGCAGGGCCAGGTTGATCTGATGCCCCAGCAGCGGGCCACGTCGCGCCAGCAGCGCGATAATCTGTTCCTCGATATCGGTGCGCGGGTCGGCGTCATCCGTCAGCAGGCTGACCTGGATGTCACGGCGTCCGGTGAGGCCGGGCGGCAGCCACAGCCACAGGCACGGCCCCAACGCCATCAGATTGCTGCGGCTGATCCAGCGAGCGAGGTTGATCTGTTCCGGCGTGACCACCGGGCGCGAGTCCAGCAGCGCTTGCACCGGCTTGGTCTGGGCGATGCTGGTTTCCGCTTGCAGATCAACCACAATGCCATGCTGCTGTGCGGTGCGAAAAGCCACCTGCACCAGATGCCCAACCCGAATCTGCCCGGCCAGTTCATCGGGGATATGATAATGAAAGGTGCCCGGTACCGGCACGTTAAGAGCAATTTCTGCGTACATAAGTTCTATTATAGCAAACCTCCGGCCAGCACAGTTGGTTTTTGGCAAGATTCTTTAATCTGGCCTACCATCAAAATAACCCATTACGCAAAGAGTGCCGAGGCTTATCGATGATCTATGATTCACTGCGCCGCTATACCGCATTTGTCAGCCAGATAGGCATCGATCCGACTGATACGGATGAAATCCGCCTGCAAAAGACGCTGCTCATCGCCTTCACACTGGCGGCGATGGTCGCCGGTGTCTTATGGAGCGCGCTGTATCTGGTGTTCAACGAACCGGTTGCTGCGACTATTCCTTTTGGGTTTACCCTTCTCAGCACCATCAGCCTGCTGCTGTTCGCGTGGCAGGGCAATTACAACCTGTTTCGTTTCATCCAGCTTGGGGCCATTCTGCTGCTGCCGTTCCTGCTGATGGTGTCTCTGGGCGGTTTTGTCAATGCCAGCGCCGTGATTGTCTGGTCATTCCTTTGCCCAATGGGGGCAATCGTTTTCTGCAAACCGCACCAGGCCCGCATGTGGCTGATCGCTTATATTGTCCTGCTGGTCATCAGTGCCTTTCTGGAAGGTATTGTCCGCCAGTCGAACAACCTGCCGTCGCCGCTGATCGTGCTCTTTTTTGTGATGAACATCGGCGCGATCTCGATCATTGTGCTGTCGCTGATGGCCTATTTCATCCGTGAGAAGAATGCCGCCTTTGCGCTGCTGCAAACCGAGCAGGAACGATCTGAAAACCTGCTCTTAAATGTGCTGCCGGGAGAAATCGCCACCATATTGAAGCGCCAGCCTGGCATCATCGCCGACCAGTTTGACGAAGCCAGCATCCTGTTTGCCGATCTGGTCGGGTTCACGCCGCTTTCCACGCGCATGACCCCGGTCGAAACGGTCGAGTTATTGAACGAGATTTTTTCATATTTTGATTCGCTGGTCACCAAATATAATCTTGAGAAAATTCGTACGATTGGCGATAACTACATGGTCGCCGCCGGGGTGCCGCGCCCACGTCCGGATCATTGTCAGGCGATCGCGCGGCTGGCACTGGATATGCGCGCCTACCTGAACGATCTGCCGCTGTACGCCGGGCAGAAGGTGCAGTTTCGCATCGGCATTAACGCCGGGCCGCTGGTTGGCGGGGTCATCGGACACCATAAGTTTCATTATGATGTCTGGGGCGACACAGTCAACACCGCCAGCCGCATGGAATCGCACGGGGTGCCGCAGGAGATTCAGATTACCACTACGGTTTACCACATGCTCCGCGAAGAATTCCACTGCGAAGCACGCGGTTATATCGAAGTGAAAGGCAAAGGCCGCATGAGCGTGTGGCTGCTGACGGGCGAGAAACAGCCTGCCCCCACCCAATAAGGAATAAACCTATGCAAGCCTGGAAGACGCGCAGCCGCGAAACCATCCTGAAGCACAGCAAATATCTGACTGTTGAATCACACACCGTCGAACTGCCGGATGGCACCCTTATCCCGGATTGGGCATGGCTGGTGACGCCGGATTTTGTCATCGTTATCGCCATCACCGATTCCGGCGCGTTTATCTGTTTCCGGCAAACCAAGTACGCCGTCGACGGCGAAACGCTGGCCCCGGTCGGCGGGTATCTGGAACCCGACGAAGACCCGTTGGCCGCGGCCCAGCGCGAACTGCTGGAAGAAACCGGTTATGCAGCAGCTGACTGGCAGTCGCTCGGTCAATATGCGGTCGATGGTAATCGCGGGGCGGGCACGGCGCATCTGTTTCTGGCACAGAGCGCGCGGCAGGTGGCCGAACCGGATGCGGATGATCTGGAAGAAATGGAGTTGTTGCGCCTCAGCCGGGATGACGTCGAACGAGCTTTGCGTGAGGGTTCATTCAAGGTGCTGCCCTGGACAGCGGCCTTCGCACTGTCGCTGCTTCATCTGAAGACGTGAGAACAGATTTAACGCAAAGGGATAAAAAAGGGGCCAAGCCGCAAAGAGGTAAACCTGAAATCTTTCTTTTCACCTTTGCCACTTTGCGCCTTTGCGTTGAGGCTTTTTAATCACCGGCCACAACGTGGGCCGACAACGCCTGCTGGCCGCGCCGGTCATGGATCACCAGCCCTTCATGGACAATGAATGATACCAGCGCAATCAGAAACAGGTAGGCGCCGATACTTTCCAGCCCGACCTGCACCGCCACCCAGGCCGCCAGCCCCGGCAGCAGCGCCAGCCCGATCCCGGCGGCGGCGATCTGAAAACCCACCGCGTTCGCCGAAAAACGCAGCCCGGTCCGTTTCGGTGTATCCGCCAGCAGCGTTGGCAGCACCGGCCCCAGCGTAAAGCCGATCAGCGCGATGCCAAGAAACGTCAGATTGTTGCTGATATTCGACCACAGCAGCAGCGTGCCAAGGATGGTCACAAACATGTTGATGCGCATAAAGCGGTTGTTGCCCACCCGCCCGACCACGATGCCGGTGAACATGCGCCCGGCAGTCAACCCGGCCCAGTAAATGCTGATCCACAGACCTGCTGTTGCCGGGTCCACACCGCGGCTGTCGACCAGCAGACTGTTGGTCAGTTGGCCGGTGCCAACCTGAATGCCGCCATGCAGGAAGAACAAGGCGATGCCGTACAGTGCCGGGGCCAGCTTCAGGGTTTCGCGCAGGGTCGCTTTGGGCCGGTCCGCATCTTTGCCGGACAGCGCCTTCTCCCCCAGTGACCATTCCCCACGAGTGAAGGCAAAGACAAGCGTCAGGATAATTTGCAGGAGGATAAACACGCCATACGCCCAGCGCCAGTCCAGTTCCAGATTAATGACGACCAGCGTCACCACCAGCGGCCCCAGCGCCGAACCAAGCCCGTACCACGCGTGCAGCCAGTTCATGGTGCCGCTGGCGTAATTCGCCGCCGCATGATTATTGATGCCGGTATTGAGGGCCGTGACGCCAAAGCCAAACACCAGCGCCGACAGCACCAGCACCGGCCAGCTAGGGGTCAGCGCATAGCCCAGCAAACCCGCCAGCATCACCACACTGCCGACGGTCATATAATTGCCCAGCCCCATCGCGCCGATGACGCGCCCGCTGTAGACGCTCATCACCAGCCGCCCGATCGTCACCGCCGTCAGCAAGATACCAATCGAGTCCAGCGCCACGCCGAACGTCTCCTGCATCGACGCCCACGCCACGCCGAGCGCAGCGGCAGGCATCCCGACCGCGACAAAGCCGAAGAAACCAATGGCAAGTAGTTTTTTATTGTGCGAAACCTGGGGCATGAAGTTGGGGGCCTTTGAACTGTGCAAGCTGTGTTGATTCTAGCACAGGGCCACCCGACCGAGTATGACCAGTTAGTCGCGTCGGGTGCGCGGGTCGAGCACGTCGCGCAGGCCATCCCCCAGAAAGTTAAAGCCCATCACCGTCAGCATGATCGCCAGACCGGGGAAGATGCCCAGCCAGATCGATTGCTGGAAGAACTGCCGCCCTTCAGACAGCATCCGCCCCCAGCTTGGGTCGGGTGGCTGGGTGCCCAGCCCAAAGAAACTGAGCGCCGCTTCGGCGAGGATGGCAAACGACAGGCTCAGCGAGGTTTCGACGATGAGTGGTGCCAGAATATTGGGGAAAATATGAACCCGCAGGATATGGCTGTCCCCCGCACCCAGCGCCCGCGCCGCCTGAACAAATTCATTGTTCTTGATGGACAGCACCGCACCGCGTGCGATGCGCGCGAAGATGGGAATATACACAATGCCAATCGCGATCATGGCATTGGTGACGCCACGCCCCAGAATCGCCATGATGGCAATCGCCAGCAAAATGGTAGGAAACGCGAACAGCACATCCATCGACCGCATGATGATTTCATCCGGCAGACGCTTGCCATAACCGGCGATCATGCCCAGGGTCGTGCCAACTGTCGCCGCAATCGTCACCGAAATGACGCCGACCAGCAGCGACACACGCGCGCCGTACAGAATACGGCTCAGGATGTCACGGCCAAAGTCGTCCGCGCCCATCGGATGCGCCAGCGACGGCGGGGCAAACGCCGCGGTGAATTCCATCTGATTGGGTTGGTAGGGGGCCAGCAGCGGGCCAAACAGCGCCATAATCAGCAGGATCAGCACCAGCGACGCGCCGAACATGCCGACCCGGTGTCGCAAAAAACGGCTGGCGATGTCGCGCCACAACCCGCGTGAAGCCGGTTCGGCCTGGGTGATCGCGTTCATTTGAGTCACTGCACCTTCTGCCATTGTGCGCTCCTAGCTGTACTCGATGCGAGGGTCGAGGAAAAAGTACAGCAGGTCGATCCCCAGATTGATGAGCGTAACCATGACGGCAATCACCAGCACCGTGCCCTGCAACAGCGGGTAATCTCGATCCAGCACCGCGTCCAGCGCCAGCCGCCCCATGCCCGGCAGCACAAAGACAATTTCAATGACGACGACCGCACTCAGCAGGGCCGTCACCTGAAGGCCGAGGATGGTGACAATCGTGATCATGGCGTTGCGCAAGGCGTGGCGAACAATCACGACGCGTTCGCGCAGGCCTTTGGCGCGGGCGGTATTAATGTAGTTTTCGTTGAGCACTTCCAGCATGGCGCTGCGAATAAAGCGAGTCTGAATCGACGCGCTGATCAACCCGGCGGTCAGGGCGGGCAGGATCATGTGCGCCAGCCAGTCCTGAAAATCCTCCTGAATCGGCGTGTAGCCACTGGGCGGCAGCCAGCCCAGCGAGATCGAAAACAGCAGCACCAGCAGAATACTCAGCCAGAAATCCGGAATCGCAACCCCCACCTGACTGATGAACGACGCCACCAGATCGAGCCTGCTGCCGGGCCGCAGCGCCGCGATGATCCCCAACGGAAACGCGATCACCATGCCGATCAGCAGCGCCAGCGCCGCCAGTTGCAAGGTGGTCGGCAGACGTTGCAGAATCTGTGGGGTGACATCCTGCCCGGTAATCAGGCTCCGGCCCAGATTGCCCTGCACAGCGTTCCCCAGCCACGTGACATACTGCTCGACAACGGGACGGTTCAGGCCGAGGCGTTCGCGGCGGGCCTGTACATTCTCTTCGGTGGCCTGCAACCCCAGCGACACCCGCGCCGGGTCACCGGGTACCAGCTGGACGATCAGAAAAACCGCCAGTGTCACACCCAGCACCACGATCACAGCCAGCACCAGCCGTTGTAAAATGAACTCGATATTCATGGACGAACCTCAAACAGCAGGGGACTTGCCGGTCCGCTATCCGCATAGTTCTGGAAGGGCGCAGTACGCTGCGCCCCTGCACAGGTTACGGTTACGGATCGGTTGTAAAACTTCAGCGTTGAATCACCCTGCCCGATCTATGAATACGATGCTTTGATATCGCTCAATCTGGTTGCCTGTTTTGACCCCTCCCTAACCCTCCCCGAATTCAGGGAGAGAATCGGAGTAGCCCGGTTTTAGGCCTCTCCCTTGAATTCGGGGGTGAGGGGGTTGTTAGATCAACCAGCAATCACGATGAATACGGTTTACTGTTCCAGCCAGACGGTCCAGAAGTTGTTGGCGGAATCCGACCGGGTGACATAGCCATGCACGTAGGGTGCGTAGGCCTTCACCTCGCGCTTGACATACATATAAATGTACGGCGCATCATCCACCAGCATCTGGTTGGCCTGCTCGTAGACGGCGTAACGCTCGTCGAAGTCATCAATCGTGCGGCCTTCATCGACCAGGGCATCGAATGCTTCATTGCTGTAGCCGGTGAAGTTAAACGACTGGCCGGTGCGATGCTGGAGGTAGTAATAATCCTCCACATCCGTCAGGCCTATCCAGCTCAGCATAAAGGCATCGAAGTCGCCATTACCCTGACGTTCCAGCCAGGTGCCAAACTCCTCCGGCGTGATCTCGACCGTGATGCCGATTTCGGAAAGCTGCTGCTGGACGATCTGAGCGCCGCGCAGGGTTTCTTCAAAACCGATTGCGGGCATGATCTGCATGGTGAATCCATCGGCATAACCGGCGTCGCTCAGCAGCTGGCGCGCCATATCGAGGTCACGATCATAAGGCGCATAAGGGTAGTACCAGGGCGTCCCCGAACCGGTGGGACCCTGAATGGCCGTGCACAGACCGAAGAACGCAAAGTCACAAATCTGCTGCCGGTCGATGGCGTAGGCAATCGCCTGCCGCACGCGCACATCGCTGAACGGTTCGCGGTTCAGGTTGAGGCCGAAGTAATCGTAAGCCAGCCGCGGCGCGGTCTCGACGACGACATCTTCATTGGCTTCCAGATTGCTGAAATTCTGGGGCGGAATGGTGAAAATCCAGTCGTATTCACCACCGATCAGGCCCTGTTCACGGCTGGTATCATCCGTAACCGGGGTGATTTCGACGGCATCCAGATAGGGCACGCCCTCTTGCCAGTAGTTCTCGTTCTTTGTCAGCACCAGCCGGGTTGTCCCCTCCACCTCAGAGATGACAAAGGGGCCGCTGCCAATCGGCACATTGACCGTGCCATCATCCTCAACACTGGCGGAGGACATAATGCCGACGGATTTATTCGCCGCCAGCGCAGCCGGCAGCATGGCAACCGGGGCCGTTGTCGTAATGGCGACGGTGTACGTATCAACCGCTTCGACCATGGTGTCTGCCCCGCCGATGCGGAACAAGTTGCCGGATTCAACTTCGATTATGCGCTCGAACGACCACTTGACGTCCTCGGCGGTCAGTTCGTCACCATTGCTGAAGGTCACACCTTCGCGAAGCTGGAACGTCCAGGTCAGGCCATCGTCGGACCGTTCCCACGATTCGGCCAGCCAGGGAATGACGTTGATGTCATCATCAAAAAATGTGAGGGTTTCCAGAACGTTGTTCAGGATCTGGAATGTCGCCTCGGAACTGGCAATATGGGGGTCGAGGCTTTCCCACTCAGCCTGCCACGCGGCACGCAAGGTTCCGCCGGGCTGTGGTTCCATAGCATCCTGGGCCAGAAGCTGCCCACCGGACCCCAGAGTCAAAACGATGATCAACAGAAGCAAAATAGATTTGCGCTGCACGAAACACTCCTTTCTGATTTTGAAAACTGTTTGCTGCAAACACGCTTGCGGACTGATTTGAGGAACAATAAATCAACCAGCAAGCGCCGGAACGGTGTTCAAAAGCGTCATCAGTGTAACCAAGAATCAATCAGGATTGCAAACGAGCCACCGCGCGTCAGCTTTTTGACAGAATGAAACGGGTTGGCTACACTCTATGTCAGCGCTGACATATCAGAATGGCGGGATCGTCGCTTGACTGCAAAGCACACCACCCAGAACCGGAATGTCACCCTGGCCGATGTGGCCCGGTTGGCGGGGGTGTCGGCCAAGACGGTGTCGCGTGTCATCAATCAAAGCGATTATGTCAGTGCCGAAACGCGCGCCCAGATCGAAAAAGCCATTGAAGAACTGGGCTACCGGCCCAACCGCGTCGCCCGCAGTCTCGCATCTAACCGCAGCTATATCATTGGCCTGTCGCTGCCGGATGTCACCAACCCCTTTTTCCCGGAAATCCTGCGCGGGGTCCAGCAGGAGGCCTTGCAGCGTGGCTACCACGTGCTGACCTACAATACCGATCTGGATATGGAACGCGAAAAGCAGGGGCTGGCACTGCTGGAAGAAATGCGGGTCGATGGCATCATCGTCTGCACCATGCGCCTGCCGGATGACCAGCTGCGCCCCCTGCTGCAACGGCATCGTGCGGTGGTGCTGGTCAACCGGGTACTGGCGGGCAATGAGGCAGGGATTGTCCGCATCGATTACTTCAAGGCTATGCAGCAGATCGTGCAGCACCTGGTGGATGGCGGACGCCGCAAAATCGGTTATCTCGACGTGAGCCGCAGTGTGGCAAGCTACAGTTCGACCGAGCGCTTTGGTGGGTTTCAGGCGGCGATGGCTGCAAACGGGCTGACTGTCAACCCGGATTACATCCGGCGCTGCGCGGCCACCATTGAAGGCAGCAGCGAGGCCGCCCGCGATCTGCTGACCGCCAGCCCGGAACTGGATGCCATTATCTGCTACAACGATGTGATCGCCGGGGGCACGCTGGAAGCCTGCGCCGCGTTGGGTGTGGCCGTGCCGGATAAGGTAGCCGTCACCGGGTTCGACAACATTATGTTTTCGTCCGTGTTCAAAGTGGCGCTCACCACCGCCCATGTCCCCCGGTTCGAGCTGGGCATCCGCGCGGCGCAGATGCTGTTCAACCGGATCGACGGCGATACTACGGTGCGGGAAATGCTGCTCGATACGGAACTGTTCGTGCGCCAGAGCACACCCCACTAACGATAGATATGCAGTTCAGGTTATGATCAGGTTTTGAATGCTTGTTTGGAGAAATGGATTTTTGACGAATGGCTGAGCACAAAACACATTTTTTACCCGCCACAGCTGTGACCAGCGGCAAACATCATTTTTTTGGATATTACGATAAGTTCTGCTGGAACCAGAGTGGGCGCTACCTGGTGGCGCTGGAAACCGACTTTATGGATCGTGCGCCGGAAGCCGATGACCGCGCCGTAATCGGTCTGATCGACACCGCCAACGGTAACCAGTGGACCCCCCTGGATGAAACCACCGCCTGGAACTGGCAGCAAAGCTGTATGCTCAACTGGCTGCCTTCCGAGCCGAAAAGCACGATCATCTACAACAAACGGCAGGATGACCGCTATGTATCGGTGATCCGCAATATCCATAGCGGTGAAACCCGCACGCTGCCCCGGCCCATCTATGTCCTCAGCCACGATGGTGCGTTCGCCATCACCGGCAACTTCTCGCGGCTGCATCACACCCGCCCCGGCTATGGTTATGCCGGCGTGCCGGACCCCAACTTTGATGTTGCCCACCCCGATGATGACGGCCTGTATTACATGAACCTCGAAACCGGCGACAGCCAGCTCATCATCACCATCGACCAGATGCGCCATTACCAACCCCGCGACGATATGGGCGCAGGCAAGCACTGGTTCAATCATTTTCTGGTCAGCCCGGGCGACCACCGGTTTACCTTCCTGCATCGCTGGGAGCGCGCGGGCGGCGGCTGGTTCACACGGCTGGTCACAGCCAACGTCGATGGTTCCGACATTTACCTGCTGGCCGATGACAACCACGTCTCGCATTACGACTGGTACACCGCCAATCAGGTGGTGGCCTGGGCGACTCATCGTGACCTGGGCATGCATTATCTGCTGTACACCGACCAGACCGATCAGGTCGAGATCGTGGGCGAAGATGTCTTCTCGGTGGATGGGCACTGCTCCTATTCGCCGGATCGCCAGTGGATGATGACGGATACTTACCCCGACGCCGACCAGAACCGCACGCTGATGCTGTACCACCTCGCCAGCGAAACGCGCATCGACATCGGCAAGTATTATGCCCCGCCGGAACTGCAAGGGCCGATCCGCTGTGACCTGCATCCCCGCTGGAAACGTGATGGCAGCGCCGTCTGCATCGACTCTGCCCACGAAGGCCACCGGCAGGTCTACGTCATCGACGTGCGTGAAGTCGTTGAGTCGTATTCATAAGCAAGCAAAAATCACATACGGGCGCAGCGTACCCGGATAGGCATCACTGCTGCGCCCTGGAATGCATACAAGATGAGGAGAACCCCAACATCATGACCGATAACACCCAACATCCCAAAGTCGTCGTCGTCGGTGCGGGCAGCCTGTTTTTCGGGCGGCAGGCGATCTGGCAGATGGTGCATTCGCCGCACCTGAATACCGGTACGCTGGCACTGGTCGACACCAACAAGGAACGGCTGGACCGCATGGCGAAACTCGCCCACATGGTCGTCGAGGAAACCGGCGTGCCGCTGAAGATTGAAGCGTCGTATGACTGGAAAGACGTGCTGCCGGGGGCGGACTTTGTCGTCCTCAGCTTTGCGGACCGCACCGTCTACTTCCGCGGTATCGACTGCACCATCTCCGAAAAATACGGCATTCGCATGTGCTCCGGCGATACGATTGGGCCAGGCGGCATCTTCCGTGCCATGCGCGAACTGCCGGTGATTATGGACTGCGTGCGCGATATTCAGACCATGTGCCCGGATGCCTGGGTGATTAATTACATCAACCCCTCGACGGTCAACGGTATGGCCCTGACCCGCTATGCACCGCAGGTCAAGAGCTTCGCGCTGTGCGACAGTCTGCATATGCCACACGTCAAACGCCGCTACGCTGCGCGGGCGGGCATCGCGTCGGACAGTTTTACCGGCGCACCAGACGAAGCCTTCGATATGCGCATCGCCGGGGTGAACCACTTCACGTGGATGCTCAAGGCAGAATACAACGGCGAAGACGTCATGCCGAAAATTGCCGAATCGATCCGGCAGGACGCCGTGAAGGAAACCGATGGCGGCGACAAAGGCGCAAAGGCCCTGCTGAATAACACCATCGGCTACAAACTGTACGATATCTTCGGCTATGTGCCGGTGTGCGTGGCCCATACCAAAGAATATGTCACCTTCTGGCAGGGTAAGGGCACTATCCCGGATAAGGACATCCCGCCGCTGGCGATCTGGGAGACAGAAGACCGCTACGAGCGTCATGCCGCCATGTGGAAACAGGTGGATGGCTTCGTCACGGGCGAGACACCCATCTCCGAATACATGTCCACCTTCGGCCCGGACCACGCCACCGATATTATCGAGAACATGGTCGGCAACCTGGGCAAGCCGTTCTACGTCAATTCACCCAACCGGGGGGCCGTCACCAACATGAGCGACGATGCTTTCCTGGAGCTGCTGTGCGATGTCGATATGAATGGGCCGGTGCCGCGCCCGGTGGGCGAGATGCCGCGTGGCATTCGCGGGATGCAGGAAGTCGTGCTGGACACGCATGAACTGACCGCCGAGGCCATCGTCAAGTGCGACTACACCCTGCTGCGGCGCGCCATGATGACTGACCCGCTGGTGACATCCATCGCCGACGCCGACGCCATCCTCAAGGAACTGCTGGCCGCCGAAAATGACGTGCTGCCTGCCGCCTGGTACGCCTAAAGCCGCAGCAGGCCACACGTCACAGCCCCGAACCGTACATCATCAGAAGGGATGGTATGCAAACCATCCCTTTTTTGTTACAAATTACCTATCATCGGTTACCGGAAACCAACGTCACGTTCATTTTTGTGCTTTTCATGGGTGTGCTATACTGGCGGATATGAGCGACTGGATTGAGCAGGTGAAGCGGCGCGGGCTGGTAACGCCGGTACGGGTGCTGCTGGATATTGTCGAACCACTGGGGCCATTGGGCGCACAAATCCTGTGGGTCGCACAGCCGGTATCGGGGTTGTTTGGCGCTTCCAGCGTTGTCGGGCAGCTGGCCAAAACCCTCGAAGAACCCGGCGGCATCGACCACCTGCGCCAACGTCTGGATGAATAATGGGGGCACTGTGGAAACTCAGGGGTTGAGCATTCTCATACTGATCCTCGCATTTGCCGCGACGGTGATCGCCACCCAGGTGATCCGGCGCCGGCGCAGTGCTTTTCCCATCCGCGCCATGCGGGCTTACGAATCGCTCTCACCCATTGTTGGCGCAGCCATCGAAGCCAACCGCCCGGTGCATCTGTCCGCAGGCAGTGCGGGCGTCGGCGGGCAAAATACGCTGCTGGCACTGGCCAATGCCGAATTGTTCTACCGGGTATCACAGCAAGCCGCGATTGGCACCACTCCGCCGCTGATCACCACCAGCGACACCACCGCTATCCCGCTGGCGTACGACACGCTGCGCCGGGCCTATGAATCGCGCGGGATGATGGGCGGCTACCGGTCCACCAGTGTACGCTGGTATCCTGCCGGGCCGCGTTCGCTGGCTTATGCCGCTGTGCTGACGGCTTCGATGGGGGTCAATAACGTAAACGCCAATGTGCTGGTCGGCAGTTTCGGGCCAGAACTGGCACTGATCGCCGAAGCCGCGGCCCGCCGGGACCAGGGCATCATCGCCGCCAGTGATCAGCTTGAAGGGCAGGCAGTCGCTTATGCCACGTCCGACCAGCCGCTGATCGGTGAGGAAATTTTCGCGGCGGGGGCTTATCTGGGTGATGAAGCCAGCTTTCGTGCTGCCCTGGTGACACAGGACCTGCTGCGCTGGCTGCTGATTATCATTATTTTACTATCGGCGCTGGCGGCAGTCGATCAGAATGTATCGCGCTTTCTTGGCAATTTGCTCAGCACAATCGCAGGGGAGCGTTAAACGATGCGGCGACTGGCAGGCATTCTGGCAACCGCGGTTGTCATTGGGTTCGGTGTACTGACATTATTCGGCTTGCTGCTGGACACACCCCTGCTGGCAGACCCGGCGCAATTCTTCTTGCAGCTTGTCAGCATCACTATCGCCATCACCATTATCATTGGCATTTTTAACCTGCTGACCGTGCATCTCGCCCGAATCAGCCGCCGCCAGACCGGTTGGGGGTACAGCCTCGTGCTGGTGATCAGCACGCTGGCGGTGTTTGTCCTGACGATTCTGGAACGGGTGGGCGTGCTGCGCACCGAACCAGCCGTCACCACCATTTTGCTGGAGCAGGTCCAGGTGGCCATTGAATCCGCACTGGCGGGGCTGCTGCTGTTTGGGCTGGTCTACGGCGCATACCGCACCCTGCGCAAGCGCGTCTCCGGTTGGGGACTGCTGTTTGTGCTGGCGCTGCTGGTGGTGCTGGCGGGTGCGCTGCCGCTGCCCTATCTGGCACCGCTGGCGAGTGTGCGCGAATGGCTGATGGCGGTGCCGGTCAGCGCCGGGGCGCGCGGCATCTTATTAGGTATCGCGCTGGCGACCATTGTCACCGGCATCCGTGTGCTTATTGGGCAAGATCGTTCCTACCGGGAATAAGGTGTAATGAGCGACGAGTTTGATGACCTCGCCTGGATGGACGACGACGAACCGGGCGACGACGACGAACAGCAGGAAGAAGAATCGTTCGACTGGCAAAAACCGCCAGATCAATCCGGCACGCCGCCGGGTGGACATCTCGGCTTTACCGGGGAACTGCCCTGGATAGGTGAGCCGGACGACGAAAGCGAGGCTGCCGACGATGCCGGCGAATTTGTCTGGTCGCGGCCAGCCGGGGACGAAGAAGACGCCACCAGCGACGAGTTCGACGTCGATTGGCTGCGCACCCCAGCCAGCAGCGAAGAAGACGCCGCAGACGAACCAGCGGATTCGGATGACGACATCCCCGACTGGCTGAGGGAAGACAGCACCACCCCCGAAGAAGCGGAACCCGAACAACCTGCCACCGACCTGCCGGAATGGCTGCGCGGTGCCGATGTCACCATGACTGATGATACCGGCGCGCTGTCGTCGGAATGGCTGGCGTCGGGGTCCGAACTGCCGGATACCGCAGACTCGGAAAAAACGTTTGACCAATGGATGCTCGAACAGACCGAACGCGAACGCGTCCCGGACCTGGAGGAGCAGATGCCCGATCTGTCGGACCTGGGCGAAACGGGCGATGAAGCAGACGCCGATACGGGTGCCCTGCCGGACTGGTTCCTGGGCATGGAAGAACTCGACGTCGAAGACGCACCGGACTGGTTCAGCAGTGACCATCCGCCAACCGCTGATCTGGACGACAGCCCGATCACAGACTGGCTGGCGGCTCAAACACCAGAACCAGAACCCGAAGAAGCACCCGCAGCACCCGAAACGCCGCGCGAAGATATGCTCAGTGGCGATTTTTTCGCGTCGATGGACGATGACGCCGAAACAGAAACCCCTCAATTTGATGAGGATTTCTTCGCATCCATGGGCACCGAAACCGACGAGTCGCTCGATGACGTGTTTGCCTCGCTGGGTGAGGGGGAGCCGGGCAGCGCGGAAACCCCGTCGATGCTGGATGACGATTTCTTCGCGTCGATGGGTGGCGAAACCGAAACCGACGACACCGCCGATGAAGACGACTATTACGACACCGCGGACGAACCGGCAGAAGCCGCCGACGCGGTAGGCGATGATTTTCTGACGTCGCTGGGCATCGAATTTGAAGAAGATACCCCCGAAGGTTATATGCCGGAAGCCGAGTCCTCGGTTGATATTGACGACCTGGACACGCTGTTCGGCACGGATGAACCGGAAGACTTCAACGTCGAATCCGTACCGGATGGACAGCTCCTGCAAAGTCTGGGCATCGAAGACAGCAGCGACGAAGACGAACAGTTCGACTGGTTTGCGCTGGATGAACAGGACGCCGAAGACGCGGCTGACCTCGAAGCGGCCAACTGGCTCGACGATCTTGGTGATCTGGATGAGTCGGCACTGGCAGCAGAGGAGCCGCCTGAACCTGAAGCGGAGCCGCCGCAGTTCGCCGCCGAACTGGACGACGTGGACGCGCCGGGCCTGGGCGACATCGACACGCTGCTGGCATCGATGGGCGGTGATATGGTCACGCTGCCCGACACCGGCAATCTGCTCGACGAAGACACCGACTTTGATTCACTGTTCTCGGACCCGGCCTTCAGCGATATTGACATCGTGGACATTGAAGCAGTCGAGGATGACGATTTACCGCAGGCACCGGACTGGCTGACCGAAGCCGGGGCCACTGTGGGCGGGTTATCCGCAGCGGCGATCCTGCGCCAGCGCGATGACCGTCCGCTGGATGATCTGCCGGACCGCCTGAAACGCCTGCGTGACCGTGGCACAGCCGTCACTGCCCGCGCATCCGACCCGGATTCGCTGGAAGGGTTCGCGCTGGACACCAGCGAGATCAACCAGATCGCCGCGCCGCTGGTGGCCGGTACGGGCGCTGCGGTGGTACTCTCGCCAGATCAGCAGGGCCGCGTTGAGCTGCTGAAAAACCTAACCGCGACTGAAAGTGTCGCGTCGATTGCCGCCGCCCGCGCCGTATCCGACGAGCCTTTCCTGCTCGACGAAAACGAGGTGCTGGTCGAGGCGTCACACGACGCCGAATGGACGGAACCCCGGCAGCGAACCCGCTATAAAGTGGATCGCCTGCTCATCGCGCTGGTTCTGGCCGCGGCCATTATCGTGCCGTTTGTCTCGGACTTCCGGCTTGGCGACCCACCCCCGGCCATGTTTGCCGGTGACAGCCGCCAGCAGGTCGTTTTCGACTCGCTTGATCGCCTCAACCCCGGTGACCATGTGCTGGTAGGCATGGAGTACGGGCCGACTGCCGCGCCGGAACTCGACAGCACCGCACGGGTACTGCTCCAGCACATCCTGACACGCCGCGCCATACCCGTCATCGTCAGCACCAATCCGGTCGCCTTACTGCGGGCGGATAACCTGCTGAACGAACTGGGCGGCGCACGTTCACCGCTGCTCGAAACACTGGAACGCGACACCCCGCTGCGCCCGAACGAAGATTACTTTGTCATTCGTTATCTGACTGGCGGCGCGGTTGGGCTGCGCAGCCTGGGCGAAACACCCGGCGTGCCGCTGGCAACTGACATCAACGGCCAGCCAACCGGCCTGACCGCCACCGATGACTTTGCGCAGGTGATCGTCATCGCGGAGCGCCCCGACGATTTGCGGGCATGGGCGGAACAGGTCGCCCCGCTGACGAATGCGCCGCTGCTGGCCGCGACGGGTTACAGTGGCGAACCGCTGATCGAGCCGTATGTCGGCAGCACGTTCGACGGTCTGCTGGTCGGCTTTAAGGATACCTACACCTACGGCAGCATGCTGTCCGGCATGGGTGCGCCACCGCTGGCGCCCACCGAGGAAACGCCGACACCGATTATGACCGAACCACCGCTTGTCGAAGTCACCGAAGAGGCGACCGCGGAAGCCACCATCGAGGCCACCCAGTTTGTGGAAGCGCCGGAAACAGGGCTGGTGATCGGCATCCAGAATATCAACGTGCGTTCCGGGCCAGGGCCAAGCCAGCCCATTGTCGGGTCGGTCGCGCCGGGCCAGACGGTCGATATCTTGCAGCGCAGCCCCGGCTGGGTCAATATTCGCCTGGCTGATGGCACCGAAGGCTGGATCGCTGAAGATCTGGTGCAGGCAGACCGCGCCGAAGCGACCGCCACTGCCACACCGCGGCCTACGAATACGCCTGTGGTGCCGACCAATACGCCAGCACCGAGCGCGACTCCATTGATCACGAACACGTCGGCTCCTACGAGCCCGGCAGCAGCACCCGCCACGGCGACTACACGGCCCAGCGCCACGCCGCAGCCATCACCGACACCTGTCCCCAGTGCGACCCCACAAACCGAGATCGTCGCGCAGGTGATCGCGGATACCACCATCAATGTGCGTTCCGGCCCGAACACGTCGTTCCCGCCGGTTGGCACCGCCGACCCCGGTGACACATTCGCCGTCATTGGCCGCAACAGCGATGGCTCATGGATTCAGGTCGATTATCCGGATCTGACAGCCGGGCAGGAAGCCTGGATCGCGGCCTTCCTGCTGGACGTGACCGCACAGGAGATTCCGCCGGAAGCCAGTTCTGGTCGCATCATCATCGCCATGGCCGGGTCCGATTACAGCCGGTTGCTGGTTCAGGCAGACACCCCCACACCAGAAACCGCTGATGAAGCGCCCACCGCCGAAGCGACGGAGAACATGGCAGAAGCCGATACCCCGGCAGAAGACGACGCCATGCTGCCCGCTGGTGAATCCGTCATTCCGATGGCCGAGGCGCGGTGGTCCGCCATGAATCTGGGGCTGGTCGCCATCATTGTGATTATCCTGTTCGGGACGCTGATCAATATCGGGCGCGCCCTGCTGCGAAGGGGGAAATAAGGTGGAGCAGATCGGCCTGTGGGCGGGCTTTATCCTCACCCTGATGGTGTTCAGCTATATCCTTGGCGATAACATTCTCTATCGTCTGGCCGTGTATGTATTTGTCGGGCTGGCAGCGGGTTATATCGCCGTCGTCACCTGGGACAGCGTGATCTGGCCCTGGGTCAGCGGCACCGTGCTCAACCCGGCCAGTGGACTGCCGGGCATCGTAACCGGGCTGATCCCCCTGCTGCTGGGCCTGGGCTTGCTGCTCAAGACCTCGCCGCGCTTTGGCCGGGCCGGGCATATTTCGCTGGCGTTCATTATTGGCGTGGGTACGGCGGTCGCGCTCGTCGGGGCTATCACCGGCACGCTGCTGCCCCTGGCGGCGTCATCCAGCGGGGCTGTCAGCATCAACCGGGTGAACGGCACCCTGCTCGTCATCGGCGTCGTCTGCACGCTCGTCTATTTTCAATATCTGGCACGCCGGCTGCCCGATGGCCGCACCCAACGGCGACCGCATATTCAGGCGCTGGCACTGGTGGGTCAGGGGGTCATCGTCGTGACGCTGGGCGCGCTGTACGCGGCGGCTATCCTGACCAGCCTGACGATTTTCAGTGAACGGGTCGGTTTTATTCTGGCGCGCATTGGTGGAGGCTGATTGATGAGTGCGATTCTCGCCGCAGACTTTGGCAGCATTCACACCCGCCTGATCCTGCTTGACGTGGTGGACGGTGGATACCGGTTGATCGCGCAGGCACAGGCCCGCACCACCGCCGGGTTTCCCTATCATGATGTCGGCGTCGGCCTGCGTCATAGCTTGCAGGAAATCAGCGATGTCACCGGGCGCAAACTGCTGGACGATCAGGGTAAAATTCTGGTCTCGGCGGAAATGCCCGGCAGTGTTCAGGAACTGGCCGCAACCGCCAGCGCCGGACGCCCGCTGCGCACCATTCTGGTCGGGCTGGTCCCCGAAATCAGCATTGCCAGTGGCCTGCGCGCCGCCGCCGGAACCTATGTCCAGATTGTCGAAACCTTCAGCCTGAGCGATACCCGCACCGAAGAAGAAAAACTTAACGCCATCGTCAGCAGCAGCCCGGATCTCGTGCTGATTACCGGCGGCACCGAACATGGCGCCCGCGAGCCGCTGCTCGAACTGGCACAGGTCATTCATCTGGCCCTGCGCCTGCTGGAACGCCCGCGCCGTCCGGTCATTCTGTATGCCGGCAACAGCGCCATCGCCCCGCAAATACGTGAGATGTTCGGCGACCTGACCAAAGTTTTCGTCGCCCCGAATGTGCGCCCGTCGCTCGAAGATGAAAATCTGGATGGTGCGCAGCTGCAACTGGGGCTGGCATTTGATGCGTTCAAGGACAATCGTGGCGGCGGCTACGAAGCGGTCGGCAAATTAACCCGCGTCGGCATCCTGCCCACCGCCCAGGGTTATAACCTGATGGTGGAGTATCTGGGCAAGGCGCTCGGCCAAAACGCGCTGGCTGTGGATGTCGGCAGCGCGGTCAGTTCGCTGTCTACCTACATTGGCGGTGATGTCTTCACCACCATCCGCACCGACATCGGGCAGGGCCACAGCGCCTACGATCTGCTGCTGACTGTCGGGCAGGAGGCCATTCGCCGCTGGCTGCCTTTCTACATTACCGACGAAGAACTGGTCAGCTATGCCCACAACAAGTCGCTGCGTCCTTCCACTATCCCGGAAACGCTGCGCGATCTCTACCTTGAGCATGCGTTTTTGCGGGCAGGCATTCAGGAACTGGTCGCCGCCACCCGCCCGGCCTGGGAAAAAGTGATTCAACTGCCACCCGGCGACAGTTTGCCCGCGTTCGACCCGCTTATCGGCGCGGGGGCCACCCTCACGCAAACGGGCAGCAGCGGCATGACGGCTATGCTGATGCTGGATGCGCTGCAACCGCATGGCATGATTACCCTGCAAACCGACCCCTATGGGTTGCTCCCGGCGCTGGGGGCGCTGGCGCACTCCAGACCCGATGCAGCCGTGCAGACGATTGAGGAAAGCGGGCTGGAACGGCTGGGCGTGGCTTTCTGCCTGTCCGGCCAGCCACGAGCCGAACGTCCGGCGCTGGATGTCAAAATCATCACAGACGATGAACAGGTGGAACAGCGCATTGATGGCGGTCATCTGTGGGTTTATCCGCTGTCTATCGGCAACGAAGCCGAAGTCGAAGTGCGGGTCCTGGCACGCGGCAGCAGCATCGGCGACAGGCGGCGCATCAAAACGCGGGTGGAAGGCGGCGCTGCTGGCCTGATATTTGATGCACGCGGACGGCTGCTACCCCTGGCGGACGACGTACGCCGTCGGGCGATGCAGATGTCCACCTGGCTGGCGGAGGCCACCCGCAGCACGCCGAGGGATATTCCCGAAAGCTGGCTGCAAGCCCCGGATGCAGCACGAGTCGCGATCCGCCCCGGCAGAAAGCTGCGTCAGCTGGGCGAAAGCGCCGCCCCAGCGGATGAATCCCGCCTTGATGAGGTTGTGAACAAACCGGAAGAACAAGAAGCAGAAAGCATTCGCAATGCCTTATCCTGAACATCGACATATGCTGGCCTGGACGACCGTCCGGCGCGAACGAATGCTGCCGGAAACGGCGGTGGGTGTCACCAATGTCGTCAGAGGCAAAACCGTCAATCTGCGCGATGTGGTGGCACGGGGCAGCGTACCCTCCCGTTTCCTGTTCATCGACGCGATGGATGTGCTGCGGCTGCGCACGCCGGACGAACTCGATAGCCTGATTATCCCGGAGATTGGCGAGGAAGTCGTCGAGGGGCAGGTGCTGGCAGGCCGCCGCCCGGATAAAGGTCGTCGTGTGTTTTCACCCGTCAATGGCATTTTCGTTTACGCCGGTGAAGGCCGCCTGATCGTGCAGGAAACACCGGACGTCATCGACATGGAAGCCGGGCTGGTGGGCAATGTCGTCGATGTATACCCGAATCGCGGCGTCGTGATCGAAGCCTATGGCGCACTGGTACAGGGCGTGTGGGGCAATGGCAAGCGCGTTATCGGGGCGCTGCGGCGCGAACCGGAAGATGGCCTCGAAGGTGTATTTGATGAATCGCTCGAACAGCGATACAGTGGTACAGTTCTGCTTACAGGTCGCTCGCTTAAAGCGATCAGCCTGTCGGTGATCGAAAACCAGGGTATTGGGGGGGTGATCGCCCCCAGCATGGACCCAACGTTAATTGAGCAGGCGCGCCACATGCAGGCCGCTATCCTGCTGACCGAGGGGTTTGGCGACATGTCTATGAGCAGCCGCCTGTATACCATGCTGGAAGAGTTTGTCGAACGACAGGTCACCATTGACGCCATCCAGCCGGACCGCTGGGAGGATGTGCGCCGGCCAGAGGCATTCATTAATTTGCCAGCCCGTTCTGGCGACCGCCCACCACCACCGCGTGTCGGGCGGCCTTTCCGGGTCGGCGATCAGGTGCGTCTGACCCGCGCACCGCGTGCCGGTTCGGTGGGGGAAATTACCAATTTGCCAAAAACGCCCCAGTTGATAGACAATGGGTTACGGGTGTTATGTGCACAAATTGCTCTGGTAACCGGCGAATCAGCCCTGGTTCCACTGGCGAATCTGGAAGTTTTGGGTAAATAATTAAGCGGCACAGCACCCGCACGAGAAGGAGGACTCCATGAGCAACAGACCGCCTGATGATGATTTCGACTTTGACGATGATTTCGACTTTGACGACGATGACCTCGACGCAGGCGAACCCGCTGATGAATTTGCCTTCGACAACGAAGAATTTGACTTCGGTGGCGATGATGAATTCGACTTTGGCGGTGACGACGACATCGTCTTTGAAGAAGAAGAGGAACGCCGGGGGCCAAGCCGAACATTCATCATCATTGCTGCTGCCCTGATCGGGCTTTTCCTGATCGCGCTGGTGGTGCTGGTGCTGTTTGTATTGGGCGATCGTGGCCCGACGGACCTCGAACTGACCGCGACGGCCATCGTGGCCACCAATGCGCGGGTCGCTGAATTTGGCGCCGAAACGGCAACTGCGGCGGTATTCGTCGCCCAGACCCAGACTCAGCAAGCGGCGCTGACGGCGACCGAACTCGCCCGTCCGAGCGAGACGCCGACTCCATCGCCATCGCCCAGCCCAACCGGGTCGCCCACACCGGACCCGACCGAAGCTGCCGCATTTGCCCTGCAAACACAGGCGGCCTTCGACCTGACGGCGACTGCTGATGCGTTGGCCCGGCCCACCGAGGGACCCACCGGCGTGCCCACCGTCGCCATTAACGCCGTTGCCCAGACAGCAACCGCGCTGGCGATGATCCTTCAGCCGACCGCCGGGCAAGGTGGCGGCGAGATCGTGGCGACACCCACGATTGAAGGGGATGGCGGGCCAGCCCCGCTGCCGACCGCGCTGCCGGATACCGGCCTGTTCGATGATCTGGCTGCCGGGGGGGCAGGCGGACTGGGCGGGCTGCTGCTGGCGGTTGTCGGTTTGATTGGCGTGATTGCGGTGTCGCGGCGACTGCGCGCAGCCAACCACTAACCGATCTCTCGATCAGTGCAATCTGATCGGGCTGAGAAGCAAATTGCAGGAGGAAGTGAGGGCTGTCGAGATGCCTCCACTTTCTCCTGTTTGAATTTGGACGAGAGAACATGACGAGCGTTTCAGCCACAGAACACACGATCAACCGTCCGGGCTGTACGCTGCATTACTGGCTGGCCGGGCCAGAAGATCGCCCGCTGGTGACTCTGCTGCACGGCGCAACCATGGACCACCGCATGTTCGACCCACAGCTTGCGGCACTGGTGCCCGCCTATCGCACGCTGACATGGGATGCACGCGGGCACGGGCAGTCCCGACCAACGGGCCATTTTACGCTGGAAGACTGTGCCGACGATCTGATAGCCATTCTCGATCATCTGGGCATCGAACAGACGGCGCTGCTTGGACAGTCAATGGGCGGTTATGTCGCGCAGTATGTCTATCTCCGCTACCCGGAACGCGTCCGGTCCATCGTCATCATCGGCGCAACCAGTATCGCGCTGCCTTACAGCCTGTGGGAAATGATCGGCCTGAAAGGAACGCTGCCCCTGTTCCGCTTCTGGCCGTACCAGCATCTGGCGGGTGTGGTGGCACGCAACACGGCGCTGAAACCGGACGTGCAGGCTTATGCCAGAGAGGCCGTGCTCCAGATTGAGCCGCGCGAATTTATCACCATCTGGCAGGCCGTGACTCAAGCCATCAGCCGCGCAGGTCGGCCCGGCCATCAGATAAACGTCCCCCTGCTGCTGACTCATGGCGACCACGACCAGACCGGCAGCATCAAGCGACAGGCGCCTATCTGGGCGGCGAGTGAACCGAACGTCGAGTACGTGGTCATCCCGAACGCATCCCACAACGCCAACCAGGATAACCCGGCCTTTTTCAACGACTTACTACTGAAATTTCTCAACGAGCATAACCGGGCAGGCGACCCCAACAGAAAGTGAAGTATGGGCCATGGCCGTCATACAAACGGAAAATCTGAGCAAGGTTTATCAGACGCGTAACAGCCCGGTACAGGCGCTCGACCACCTGAACCTTGAGGTGCAGGCCGGGGAGATTTTTGGCTATCTGGGGCCGAACGGCGCTGGCAAAACCACCACTATCCGGCTGCTGCTGGACCTGATCCGCCCGACCGAGGGCCGCGCCACCATTCTGGGCCTTGATGCGCAGGCCAACAGCGTCGAGCTGCACCGGCGCATTGGCTTTCTGCCGGGCGAATTGAGCCTGTGGAAGAACCTGACCGGGCAGGAGGTGGTTCATTTTGTGGGGCGGGTGCGCGGCGGCGTTGATGCGGGTTATGTCCGCCAGCTTGCCGAACGGCTGCAACTCGATTTAACCGTCCGCGTTCGCAGCTATTCCAGCGGCAACCGGCGCAAACTGGGGCTGGTGCTGGCGCTGATGAACCAGCCCGAACTGCTCATCCTCGATGAACCGACCAGCGGCCTCGACCCACTCATGCAGGCCACCTTCAACGAGATGATGCGCGAGGTTCAGCGCGAAGGCCGCACCGTGTTTCTGTCGTCGCACGTGCTCAGCGAAGTACAGGCGATCTGCGACCGGGTCGGCATACTGCGGCATGGCGAACTAAAGGCGGTCGAACGCATCAGCAGCCTGACTCACGCCGAATTCCGGTGGGTGACGCTGCGGCTGCGCGATACCGACCACGTCGCAAGCAAACTCGCTGGCGTGCCGAGCGTGGATGATGTCGAGGTCAACAGCGATCATATCAAGCTGCGCCTGACCGGTGATTTTGACCCCCTGCTGCGGGCCGTGCAGGATACGTATATCATCGACCTGCACGTCCATGAGCCATCACTGGAAGAAATTTTCCTGGCTTTTTATGGCGAGGCCCGCTGACATGCCGGGTGCGATCTTCATCGAAACGCTGCGGCGCAACTGGCGACAGGTGCTGTACTGGGGGTTGGGGCTGGGGCTGCTGGGTTATTATGTCCAGATCATCGTTCCCAACGTGGACGCGCTGAACGAATATGCCCAACTGCTGGCAACCCTCCCACCCGTCATGCTCCAGATGCTTGGCATCGACGGCGCAGCGGCCATCGCCAAGCCCGAAGGTTTTATTGGGCTGGGGTTTTTCACCTACGCACTGATCGTCATGATTATTTACGGTGTGCTGTCCGGCATGAACATCACTGCCAGCGAGGAAGACGCCGGGATTTTGGATGTGCTGCTCAGCCTGCCCGTGCCGCGCTGGCGGCTCATTGTCGAGCGCTTCGCGGCGTACGTCCTGATAACCACTGGCATTGCTATGGCCGGGTTTGCCGGGCTGATCGCAGGGGGCAGCGGCACAGCCCTGCCAGTAAACCCCGCCCGACTGTTGTCCGGCAGCCTGAACCTCGTCCCGGCGGTGCTGCTCGTCATCGCCTTTACGGCCTGCATGGCTGCCCTCACGCGGCGGCGTGCGTTGCCGATCACAATTCTGTTTCTTGTTGCCAGCTACTTTATCGACTTTCTGGCGAGTGCCACCACCCACGCGCTGACTGATGCGCTGAGCAAACTCTCGTTCTTCACGTACTATGACGCCCAGAACGTCATGATACAGGGTGTCACTGTCGGCAATGTCGCTGTGCTGCTGGCGGCGGCGCTGGTCCTGATCGCAGCGGCGTTGTGGTTTTTCCAGCGCCGCGACATTGGGGGATAACCCGATGCAAGGTGTGATTTTTACCGAAACGCTGCGCCGGTCACTGGGGGCGCTGCTGTACTGGGGGCTGGGGCTGGGGTTGATGGCCTGCCTGTCTGCGTGGCTGGTGCCACTGTTCGATGCCATGCAGCTCGTTGAGATGCTGGAAAACCTGCCGCCGGTGCTGCGCGCTGCTGCCGGGATGGATGAAAGCATGGCCGCGCTGGCAACACCCGAAGGCATTATTCTGGTGGCGTTCTTCGGCAAGTTTGCACTCGTCTTCGCCGCCTACCCGGTGGTGATGGGAATGCGTGTCACGGCCAATGAAGAGGACGAAGGCATTCTGGATGTGCTGCTCAGCCTGCCCGTGCCGCGCTGGCGCCTGCTGCTGGAGAAATTCGCCGCGTATACGCTGACCATCCTCGTGATCGGTGCGCTGGTGTATGCCGGGTTATGGGCCGGGATACAGGCGGCTGGTATTGCAGTGGATATGCAGCGGGTGGCCGCCGCCGTCTTCAACCTGGTGCCGCTGCTGCTGCTCATCCTGGCCTTTACCGTGCTGATCAGCGCCTTCATCAGCCGCCGACAGGTCGCCCTCAGCATTGTGACCGGCTTTGTGCTGGGCAGTTTCCTGCTCGATACGTTTGCCAGCATGGTGCAGGGCGGCGTTTCAGAGCTGATGGACAGGCTGTCATTCTTCAGCTACTTCGATGTCAACAGCATTGTTCAGGTCGGGGCCAACTGGACGCACATCATCGGGCTGCTGCTGGTGACGGGGCTGCTGCTGGGCGGCGCGTTGTGGGGTTTCCAGCGCCGGGATGTCGGCAGCTAGGCACATTGGCATTTGATAAGACTGACCCGGCGGGGATTGTTTGCGATTGCACGCTCGATTAAAGTATAGATGTTCATAACATTCATGTCAGGAGCGCTCGACGATGAAACAACAGGCTTTGGCTGTGTGGCTGGCAATACTGCTTTTGTGGTCTGTTGTGCCGGGCGCGGCCCAGGAAGAGGACCCGCTGCAATGGATTCCTGCTGATTTCAGTGGATTTGTCCGCTTGCAGATCCGCGAGGGCGACACCCTGACAGCACTCAACGTAGCGGCGTTTGCTGCGTCTTTTTTGCAGCCGGAACGTGCCGAGTTCGAACCACTGCAAAACCTCGAAACCGTGATCCCACTCACGCAGCTGGACGTGGATGACGCCAGTTATGTCCAGGATATTTTCCCCTGGCTGGCCGACGAGATTATTCTGGCGTACCCCGCTTTTGGGCCGGACCTTCAGGTCGACGAACCCGTCATGATTCTGCCGACTCGCGACGTGCTGCAATCCGCCAGCAGCCTCAGACGTATTCTGGATGGACAGGATATCCTCGAACGCGAGACGTATCAGGGTATCACGCTGTATCTGGCGGATAAGACCACCATTACCTTTCTGCCGGGGGTGGTTCTGGTCGGCCCGGTCGATGCAGTGAAGGCCATGATCGACCTTGACATAGATGGCGGCGAACGCCTGATTGACCAGCCCAGCTATACCAGCACCCGTCATACGGGCAATGCCATCGCAACCGGTTATATCGACGGCACCGAAGTGCGCCGTGCCCTGAGTGTGCTGACGAATGGCGATGAATCCGCCGAGCCCGTGTTCGAGGATTTGAGCGCGGTTCTGGCGACTTACCGCGACACGGCCAGTCTGGAACAGCTTGTGCTGGCCAACCAGCTCGACGGCGTCGGCTTCAGTATGCAGGCCGATACCTTGATGCTCGGTTCTGTCCGCGTCAACCTGAACCTGTACGATGCGGATTTTGACGCCGAAATCACCGACGCAGGCTTTAACACAGCGGTACTCAACCTGATGCCGCAAAACGCCATGATCGTCCACAGCGGCACCGATGTACCGGGGGCCGTCTATGACCTGCTGGCCGCGCTGCCCCTGGCGAACTTCGCCAGCGATGTGGTCGGCGCTTTCCCGGTGCAGCCCACCCCTGCCGCCAGCGCCGGGCTGGAAATCCCGCAGGACACGGATATTGAACAGGCACTCGGCGGCTTGCTGGCCGTCCTCAACCGCGAAGCCAATTTCGACTTCGATCATGATCTGCTGCAACATCTGAATGGCAGTTACGCGGTGGCGCTGCTGCCCCGCCCCAATGACCCGCTGCCACCGCTGAACATCCCCTACGATATGCTGCTGGTGGCCGAAGCCGAAGACACCGATGCCGCCCTGGCCGGCGCGACCCGGCTGGTCCAGATTCTGCTGGCGGTTGACTCGTTTGAAACGGAAACCGTCGGCGGCCAGGCATTTGAGACGCTGTCGTTCAATGGTCAGCCGCTGGTGCAGATCGGCGTGGTGGATAACCTGCTGGTGGTGGCAACCGGCGCGGCGCTCGACCCATCGCTGGATGCACGGCGCGGTGATGACCGGCTGGTGGAACGCGAACGCTGGCAGGACGTCAGCGGTGAGGCTGTACCGCAGCTTTATGTCGATATTCCTGCCGTCTACAGCACCTTCCTGCCCCAGGTCGCCGCCACCCAGCTCCAGCAGATCAGGCAGCTTGGTATCCGCAGCGATTACAAGGGTGATGGTTTGTTCCAGATGCAGTTGATCGTTACCCTACCCGGTCAATTTAGCTAATATCCGGGTGGGTTTTCTTAACACCATCGCCGTTTGCAGATCACACCGGATAGGGTATTATCTGGTTTGATGTTAAGGTTTTTTGAAGAACACCAGCGAGGAGGTCTTGCAAAGGTGACGAAGAAACTCATTACAACAATTGCAGTATTGGCCGTGCTCTTGACCGCACTTTCAGTCGTATTTGCCCAGGATCCGGAAATCGAGGATGTCTGTCTGGTGACGGATGTCGGCAAGGTTGACGATGGCACATTCAACGAATTTGCCTACCAGGGTATGATCGCGGCGGCAGAAGATTTTGATCTGGAAAATGATTACATCGAAACCATCGCGCCGACGGATTATGAGCCGAATATTCAGCGTTGTATCGATTCCGGCTACGACGCCGTGATCACCGTCGGTTTCCTGCTTCAGGATGCCACCCTGGCAGCCGCCGAAGCCAACCCCGACGTTTATTTCATTGGCATCGACCAGGGTTACGAAGCAGCCCCTGAAAATCTGGTGGCCGTTCAGTTCCGCGAGGATCAGTCCGGCTTTGTCGCGGGCGCGCTGGCAGCCCTGATGACTGAAACCGACTACGTTGCTGGCGTCTATGGCATTGATGTGCCCGCCGTTGTGAAGTTCCGTAATGGCTTCGAGCAGGGTGCCAAATACATCAACCCCGATATTCAGGTGGGTGGTGTATACGTCCCCAGCTTTGTCGACCCGGCAGCCGGTGCCGAAACCGCAGCCCAGTTCATTGGTGACGGCGCAGATGTGATCTTCGGCGCAGGCGGCCAGACCGGTTCCGGCGCGATTGCCTACGCAGCCAGCGAAGGCGTTTACGTCATCGGCGTGGACCAGGACGAATACTTCTCAACCTTCGAAGGCGACAGTGACGCCCCCGCGCCCGGCATCGAAAATCTGATCTCCAGCGCCGTCAAGCGCGTGGACCAGGGTGTGTACCTCTCGTTGCAGGCACTGGTCGAGGGTGACGTGGAAGCCTTTGGCGGCGGCAGCACCCGCGTACTGTCGGCTGAAAATGAAGGTGTTGGTTTTGCCCCGGCACACGACGCCGAAGTTCCGGAAGAAGTGACCGCACAGTTGGAAGAAATTCTGGCTGGTCTGGCAGATGGCACCATTGAAACCGGCGTGGACCCGGTCAGCGGTGCGCTGCTCGACGACATGATGGAAGCTACCGAAGAAGCCAGCAGCTAAAACAACTGCTGCGCACAGAAATTTGAGGGGTGCAGACTTATCATCTGTGCCCCTTTTTCATTGCAATAGAGCTTGTGGAACAGAGGAGAAAATTATGAAACTCGCAGTTGGGGGCGACCATGCCGGATTCCCGCTAAAAGGGCCGCTGGTGGCGTGGCTGCAAGCCGAGGGGCACACTATCACGGATCATGGCACACACAGCACAGACCCCGTCGATTTCCCCGATATAGCCCGGCTGGTGACGGACCAGGTCCGCAGCGGGGATGCGGAACGCGGTCTGCTGGTATGTGGCACGGGTGTGGGCGCGGCCATCGCCGGTAACAAAACGCCGGGTATTCGCGCCGCTGTCTGCCATGATGTCTATTCCGCACACCAGTGTGTCGAACACGACAATGTCAACCTGCTGTGCATCGGCGCTCAGATTGTCGGGGAACCGCTGGCGAAGGAGTTGGTAGCCGCGTTTCTGGCCGCGCAGTTCAGCACAGAGGTGCATTTCCGGCGGCGTGTCGAGAAACTGCACGAACTCGAACGGCGCTCGGCGGAAGAAATTCTAAAGGGTGATCAGGCCAGCTGATGAATAAAACCGGGGTCGCCGAGATACAGGCCCTGGTCGATATTGACACACAGACCATCCGCATACACCAGTGGGCCGGTCGCTGTTTCTCCGGTCAGTTTGCTGATCGGCGTATGCCCGTGAATGAACTGTTCGCAGTCAAAGATCTTGAGGAAGGTCTGGGCACGGTCGGTGCCCCCTTGCCTAATAAACGCCCGATGCTCACTGAAATCATCAATGACCGTATCCCACTCGCGGAAGCCGCTTTCTGTCAGCAGCTTTCGGAAAAAGTGGTTTACGTCATCAATCGAATCGGCATAGCGCTGGTAGAGGATCGAATCGGCATGGGCCAGCAGTTTATCGCCCACGCGGGCCATCGCCGGCAGGTACGACAGCCAGGTCACATGCTTGCGGGTCATACGTGCCAGATCGCCCGGAAACCCGCCTGAATTCAACCATAAGGAAATGAACGAATCGACGGTTCCGGGGGTCACGTGCTGGCCGGTACGGTACGCCTCGGCGACGACCGATTTGTGACGGCCAAAACGGTAAGCCGCCAGCAGCAGCATATCGTGATTGCCGATGACGCCCTGCACGAGTCCACCGGCGTCTGCAGCCTGATTTTGCAGCTGCATCACCAGTTCGATCACGCCGATACCGTCCGGGCCGCGATCCACAAAATCACCCAGAAACCACAATTGTGCATCCCCGCCAGACCAGCGGCGGTTGGCATCAATCAAACCGGCATTTCGCAGTACCCGCACCATCGCGGCATACTGGCCGTGAATATCCCCGATGACGTAAACAGCCGTCATGACAATTGAAAACTCAACGTAATTAACAAATGGGTGAGCGTTACACCAGCAGAAAGAAGCCGCAGATTGGATCAGGGCGCACAATGGTGCGTGCGCCCCTGCATTGCGTTTCTTTGTGTTCTTCGCGCTCTGGCGTCAAATCGCTGTCGCTTACTTGGCGTAATCGACCGCGCGCGTTTCGCGGATAACCTGCACCTTGATCTGACCGGGATACTGCATCGTTTCCTCGATCTTCTTGGCGACATTGCGGGCCAACCGCAGGGCTTCCAGATCATCGACCACTTCGGGCCGGATGATAATGCGGACTTCACGCCCCGCCTGAAGCGCATAGCTCTGTTCCACGCCATCGAAACCGTTGGCGATGTCTTCCAGCATCTTGACGCGCTTGATGTAGGTTTCCAGGCTTTCGCGCCGGGCACCGGGCCGCGCACCAGAAATGGCGTCAGCCGCCTCCACGATGTAAGCCTCGACACATTCCTGCTCGACTTCATGGTGATGGCTGGCGATACAGTTGACGACTTTGCTATTGACGCCGTAACGCTTGGCAAAATCGGCCCCAAGCAGCGCGTGCGTGCCTTCGACTTCATGGTCGATGGCTTTGCCAAGATCGTGCAGCAGGCCGCCGGCTTTGGCAATGGCGACATCTGCGCCCAGTTCCGCCGCGATCATACCGGCGATATGGGCTGTCTCGACTGCGTGCGCATGTTGATTCTGGCCGTAGCTGGTGCGGAACTTCAGCCGACCCAGCAGTTTGAGCACTTCGGGGTGCAGGCCAGGCACGCCGGTTTCGAAGGCCGCACGCTCGCCTTCTTCACGGACGATCGTTTCCACCTCTTCGGTCGCATCCTCAACCAGTTTCTCGATACGGGCCGGGTGAATGCGCCCGTCTGTCACCAGCTTGGCCATCGCCCGCCGTGCGACTTCGCGCCGCACCGGGTTAAAGCTGCTGATCGTCACAGCTTCGGGGGTGTCATCCACGATGACATCCACACCGGTTGCCAGTTCGAAGGCGCGGATATTGCGGCCATTTCGCCCAATAATGCGCCCCTTCATGTCGTCTGACGGCAGCGGCACCACACTCACCGAGATTTCGCTGACATGCTCGCTCGCCAGCCGCTGAACCGCCAGCGAAATGACGTTGCGCGCACGCGAGTCTGCTTCTTCGCGGGCTTCCGCCTCGACCTGCCGGATAATGCGGGCGATGTCGTTGCGGGCGTCCTGTTCGGCAGCCGCCAGCACTTCGACGCGCGCCTCCTCGACCGTCATCTGGGCGATTCGCTCCAGTTCAGCGCGCCGTTCATCTTCCAGTTGTTGCAGGTCATTCTGCTGTTTGTCCAGCCGACTCTGCCGTTTGTTCAGATTTTGCTCGCGCTGCTCCAGCCGTTCGACCCGCTTGTCCAGCGATTCGCGGCGGCTTTGCAGGCGTTCGTCCTCTTTATCCAGTTCCCGGCGGCGGCGTGTGGCCGTTTCGTCCGACTCCTTGATAAGGGCTCTTGATTTCTCCTCTGCATCCCTTACTAATTCATTTGCCTGTTGTGTTGCGGCATTAACGGTGGCTCTGCTTTCCTCTTCGATCTGTTTTCGCCAGTTGTTCGCTTGGTTGTTCTGATAGGTTCTGAGAGCTACAACGCCAATCGCCACCCCAACCCCTGCGCCAATCAACAACAACACCAGGGCAGCACCGATCTCCATTAGCTTATTACTCCTCGTCCGATATAAAGAACTCCGTGTCTTCCGTTTCAATTTCGGCTATCAACTGCTCGACAGTTTCTCGAATCACGTCGAAATTAAACCCGCGTCGCTGTAAAAACGCGCTCATCTTGTTACGAAATTCGGTTCGCGTTTTCTGGCGGTACGACCGCACGCGACTCTGGGCAGCACGATAGGCGGCGTCATTGGCATCCAGATCATCCAATGCCGAAGCGATCACACTGTCCGGCACGCCTTTCTGGCGCAGCTCATAGCGCAGTGCGCGCTCGCTCAGCGGTTTGAATTGATTTCGATTATCAACCCAGAACCGGGCAAAGCTCTGATCGTCCAGATACCCCATGCGATTCAGGCGCTCCACCGCCGCTTCGATGACCGCTTCGGGTGTTTGTTTATCGGCCAGGTTGCGGCGAACTTCCGCCGTACTGCGGGGGCGATATGCCAGATAACGCACAGCACGATCAACCGCCCGGCTGACCGCGTCTTCGTCTTTCATGACCTCAATTTCGACGTCGCTCAGCTGCTGGCCTTTTTGCAGACCGGCAGCCACCATGATGTCGACGCTGAAGGCGTAGTCACCATCCAGGTAAACGTTCGCACGTTCCTTGTTTTTTTTCTGGATTTCCAGTTTGGTGATCACCGACATGCGTCTGATCCTGAAATCAAAAAACCGTGATTCACAGAACCACGGTCGCGTAACGCTGGCAATCAGCTATGACGATATATTGCGTGCTGGCACGCCCTCAAGACGTATTGTGGATAGACAATCCCCAAAGAGTACGACCCCAATCGGGGGCCTGTTCTTAACAATCGGTATCGGGCATTTGCAAGTGTGCCATTCCAACAGGCGAACTAATCAGCACCATCATCATACCCGCCTGCTTCCAGACGGTTTCGAGTTTCGCAACCATGATTCTTTTCGCTGTGAGGGCTGTATGCCACCCCTTCACAGTTGATAGCACTGGCAACATGAATGCTTTGCCAGACGAATATTATGAAACAGTATAGCATAAAGCCGCAACTGCCGACAACCAGCTTTTTTGCCAGCCGTCAATAGTCGTTCAGTCGGTGTGGATCAATTGGTTACGACAATCGTGCTGCTGAAGCTCACCAGTTCTCGCTGCCGCTGAACGGCATATGCTCGCCCGCAACAAAACGAGGCCGCACCGCATAGCGGTTATCCACGCCGGGCGCTGGCTGACCCCGAAACAGAATATTCGCGTGATCGGCGTTCTTCACACGCGTGCTGGTTGGGATATAACGCAGCGTCAGGCCGATGCGCCACTTGTCGGATGTGTTGGCGTTGGAACCGTGAATAATGCGCGGGTTGTGGATCGAAACATCGCCCGCCTTCAGTTCGATATCGACCACGTCCGAATCATCAATCTGCGACGGATGAATGCCGGAAGCCAGCACATTCTTGCCGTCATCCACATCCTGCAATTCGGCGCGGGAAAGCAGCTTGTTGTTCTGCGTACCCGGCAGCACGCGCATACACCCATTCTCGACCGTCGAGTCTGTCGCGGCCAGCCAGATCGTCGTCACTTCCATAGGCTCCAGCGGCCAGTAGGTCCCGTCCTGATGCCACAGCACCGCCTGCCCATCGTAGGGGCGCTTGGCGATATAATGCGCCGCAAACAGCGCAATATCCGGCCCGATGAATTGTTCTACAATATCCAGCAGACGGTCATCCCCGGCCAGACGATGCATAAACGGATCGTCGACCAGCAGATTGTGATGGAGTTGTTCCGGGCGAGTATCCGGATGTTTTTTCAGCAACCAGTGGACATGGTCAGCCGTTTCCGCTGCCAGCCCCGCGTCGACGGCCTGGCGGGCGATGACATAACCCTGTTTATCGTACTGCTGGCGCAAATCAGTTGCGATCATACTCAAGTGTCTCCTGAATAAATTTAGATGTGGTGCCGGACCCGCCAAAATGCGGCGTCCTCACCAAAACGACTATTCCGTTGATTCTGCCAGATATTCCCGGCGTAACAAACCATACTGCTTCAGGTCCACAAACTGCCCGTGCTCGAATGTGTTTTCGCGCCAGATACCTTCCATCGTAAACCCGACTTTTTCCAGCACACGTTCGGAGCCGGTGTTACCCGATGTGCAATCAGCCTGAACCCGATGCAAATCGAGATGGTCGAAACACCAGCGCACCAGTGCATGCGTCGCCTCGGTGATATAGCCCCGCCCCCAGTAAGCGGTTTGCAGGTCATAACCGATGTCTGTGCGGCGGTGTTCGCGCGACCAGAAATGAAAGCCGCACGTACCAACGACGGAGTCGCCCTGGCCTTTCAGGGTGATGCCCCAGCGCATGGCGTTCTGCTGTTCGAAATGGCCATTCATCCAGTCGATCATATGAATCGCCGCCGGGATATTGTCGCACGGCGGATCGAGAATGAGGTAGCGCATAACTTCCGGGTCACCATACAGGTCAATCAGCGCCTGAGCGTCGTCGTGGGTCATCCGGCGCAGGCGTAAACGCTCGGTTTCCAGCACCGGAAAATGCGAAAAATCAAACACCGGGGTCATGGCTGTTTTACTCCAGTTGAACCACCACACGAACCAGACCAGCGCGATCATGCCGCGCCATCAACTGCACGGTGCCGCCTGCCGGGGCGTGGATCACCCATTCCGTTTTGAGGCGGTCCGAGGTGGGTTGACCAATGCTGCGCGGATGCGCTGTCGGGCCGATATGGACACGGCCTTCCAACTGGCCGAGTTCTTCCCGCAGCTTGCCGGTTTCGAGGCGGGCGTTCTCCGGCAGTTCGATCTCGGCCACCACACCGCGTACGGCCTTGTTTTTCAGCGCGACCTGCGTCGTATAGGTGGGCAGCCAGCCCGTATTCTGCACGGCCAGCGTCACCCGGTAGCTGCCCCCACCCAGCGCCTTGCTCTCCGCCCGGAACAATTCCAGCCGAGGAGTCGCCAGTGCCTGAAAGATGATCCAGTCGCTGAACGGCGCAATTTCACTTTCCAGATACTGGGTCGGCGGGTTGCGCCACGCATACAGAAAATCCCATCCGCCCAGTTCGACCTTCCCCAGCTGCGGGTGATCAAATTCGTACCAGTCGACATAGCCCCGGCGGTCCAGTTTTTCGTCGTTCCAGCGCAGCAGCTTCAAATCATCCTCGATGGGGTGTTCGCGGTACCAATCGACAAACTTCATGTTTTCGATGCCGGCCTGCCGCTGGGGACTCCAGATTTCCACCGCCCACATGTACATGCCCAGGTGCGTATAAATCCAGTCAAAACCGCCGCTGATCACCTGATGCGGGTGATATTTAAAGTCATGGAAAATCGACACGTTGGGATAGCCGATCAGCTCCGTGCCTTTCGCCCCCATCGTCTGGTACACCCACAGGTCTTCGGGCGGCATATCCGTATCCGGCTTGTCGCCATAAGGTCGCAGCAGCACCCCACTCATGGTATGGAAGCTGACCCCGCCATTAATGTTGTTGTGCTGCGCCACAAAATCCACCACGGCCCGCACTTCAGGTTCGGACACCGGATAGGGCCCTGCGCCCGATTGCTCGAATTCCTGCCGCCATGCCGCCGGGAAATTGCGGTTGAGGTCCAGCCCTTCCTTGCGCCGCTGGAGGATAATATTGATGCCGTCGTAATCTTCGATCGGGCCTTCGGGGATCACCCGGTAATAGGAGCCGCCAAATTCATCCGGGTCGCGCCGCACCATCAGACGCGGTTCATCCGGGTGTTTTTTCCAGGGGCCGTTGGGGTCGGGCACGCGCATCGTCAGGATGCGGCCATCGCCGTCCACGTCTTCGTCGATCAACCCGCCGATTGGATCTTCGTTGTAGGGGTAAGGCCGTGTACTGCTGCGCACAATCTTGGGCTGATCAGCCAGCGCCCATTCCGCACCATCGGGGTTGATGCGCGGGCAGATGTAGAGCGCACGTGTGTCCAGCAGATGGGTGATGCGCGGGTCGCTGCCATACTGCGTGACCAGCCGGTTGATGAGGTACAGGCAGGCACTCGACGGGGCGACTTCGGCTGCGTGGATATTGCCATCCACCCAGAACGCGGGCTTTTCCTCTGCCGGGCCAGTCGCCGTATTCGTCAGGGCCAGCAGCCAGATATCCCGCCCTTCATAACTGGGGCCAATGCTGCTCAGGCTCACCAGTGTGGGGTGCTCCTCCGCGAAATCGTGCAGAATGCGCGTCAGGTCATCATAACGATAATAACGATCAAAATATACTTCAGGCATGAACAACAGTCTCCGGAAAATTTTGGGCACAGTATAACGGGATGCAGCCCCAGCGGCTACACCCCGGCACATACACCAGCTTGTTTCGGCGCGCTGGCCTGGTGGCGGGCCAGTTCGCGGTGCTATGTCAGTGTCAGGCTGACCGGGCAGTGATCCGACCCCAGCACATCGGCGTGAATATCGCAGCGGACCACCCGGTCACGCAGGTTGGGCGAGATGAAAAAATAATCCAGCCGCCAGCCGACATTCTTCTCGCGCGCACCACCCCGCGCCGTCCACCAGGAATAGGCGCCTTCCAGTTCCGGGTTGAGCGTCCGAAAAACATCCAGATACCCCAGCTCCAATACCTCATCAATCCAGACCCGTTCTTCGGGCATGAAGCCGGTATTTTTCTCGTTCTGCTTGGGGCGGGCCAGGTCAATGGGGCGATGAGACGTGTTGATGTCGCCACAGAAAACAACCGCCTTCCCCTGCGCCAGCAGGTTGTTACAGTAGGTCAGGAAATCGCGTTTATAACGCATCTTGTAGGGCACCCGGCTGTGGTCGCTGCCGCCATTGGGGAAGTATGCCGTGATAAAAACAAAGTTATCGTACTCCGCGACAATGGTGCGGCCTTCGACATCATAATCGGCAATGTCCAGGCCGATTGCCACCGCGTTCGGCTTGACTTTGCTGAACAGCCCCACCCCGCTGTAACCCTTGCGCTCGGCGCTGGCCCAGTAGGTATGATAGCCTTCCGGGGCACGCAGCTCCGGGTCGAGCTGGTCCGGGTGGGCTTTGGTTTCCTGTACGCCGAGGATGTCCGGCTGGGTCGTGTGCAGCCAGTCGAGAAAGCCCTTTTTCTGGGCTGCGCGAATGCCGTTGACATTCCAGGTATACAGATTCAGCATGGCCTGTTCCTTCTTTTTTGCCGTCTTAAAAGCACAAGACAGTTTATTATCCTTCATGAAATCGTGCGTCACACCGTTATATAATGATGAAAATTCGCACACGACAAATATAACCAGCCAGCGCGCAATAAACAATCGTTGAGGGGCGTCATGACGGACATAAAAGCCAATCAGGAAAGCAGCCGAATACTCCAGCGCAGCATTAATTTGGCGACCAAATTCAGCACCACACTGAGGACGATGGCGGCAGTCGGCGCGGTCACATCGGTGATGATCTGGTTGCTGACGAGCACGCGTTCCGTTCAGCCGCTGGCGATCGCAGGGGTTACGGGCGTACTGGCGGTGGGTGCGTTATCGTACGGGTGGCTGGCACGGCGCAATGACCCTAAAACGGGCATTAACCTGATGCTGATTATCACCCTGACAGGGCTGTTTCTTATCCCGGTCATCTCGCCAGCATTGATGCCATCCGGGGCAGCGGCCATTGTGCTGGTGTCACTGGCGGGTCTGGCGCTGCTCCCCACCCGGCAGGGCCTTGGCTTCATGTTTATCTGCGCCGTCGTGTTGATGCTGGACATTCTCTTTGCGCCCGATCTGTCGGTGCGCCTGTTTGGGCCTGCAACCCCCGAGCAGGCATCCGTATCCACGCTGGCTGTGGCGGGCAACCTGATCGTCATTGTCGGCTTCATGCTGCTGGGACGGCAGATCGTGCTGGGCTATGAACGCGCCCTAGCCGAAGAACACCAGCTGCTGCGGATGCTGATCGACAATCTGCCGGACAACCTGTTTGTGAAGGACCGCGAAAGCCGCTTTCTGGTCAACAACGTGGCCCATGCCCGCCTTATCGGCAATATGACCCCGGAGCAGATTGTCAACAAATCTGACTTTGACTTCTTCCCGCAGGAACTGGCCCAGAAATATTATGACGACGAACAGGCGATCATGCGCAGCGGCCAATCCATCTTCAACACCGAGGAACCCACGATCGACTGGGAAGGCAATCATCACTGGCTGGTGACCACCAAAGTCCTGCTGCGCGACGCGGAGAATCAGGTAATTGGCATTGTCGGTATCAGCCGCGATATTACCGCGCTCAAGCAGGCAGAAATGGAGCGTGACCGCCTGCTGCTGGCAGAACAGGAACAGCGCGCCGGGCTGGAAGCATTGATCAAACAGGTGCGCGAAGCCGTGGCCGCGGTGACCAGTGTGGCCTCCGAAATCGAAGCGGCAGCGACGCAGCAGGTCGCCAGCACAGTAGAACAGGAAACGGCCGTCACCCAGACGGTGGCCACGGTCGAAGAAATCCGCATGACCGTCAACCAGACGTCTGACCGTGCCCAGGCTGTGGCCGCCGCCTCGCACGAATCGCTGAATGTCTCGCGCGCCGGGGCCGATGCGGTCGCCAATACCATCGAGGGCATGAACCTCATTCAGCAGCGGGTAAACGACATCGCCCGCAACATTCTGTCACTGGCCGAACACACACAGCAGATTGGCGAAATTATTGATACGGTCAAGTCGCTGGCGGAACAATCCAAGCTGCTGGCGCTCAACGCCAGTATCGAAGCCGCCCGCGCTGGTGAAGAGGGCAAAGGCTTTGCCGTGGTCGCGCTTGAGGTACGCCAGTTAGCCGAGCAGTCGCGTCAGGCGGCGACACGCGTGCGCGATATTCTGGGCGAAATTCAGAAGGCCACCAACACCGCCGTCATGGTCACCGAGGAAGGCAGCAAGGGCGCAGAAAGCGGTATGACGCTGGTGGAACGCGCCGGGGAGTCGATCCGTGATCTGGCCGCCATCATCGAAGACGCGGCCCAGTCTGCCACCCAGATCGCCGCCAGCACTCATCAGCAGACCAATGGCATGGAACAGCTTGCCGCCGCCATGAACCAGATCCGCGCCGCCGCAACACAAACCGCTGCCAGCACCCGCCAGACAGAGCAAAGTATCCGGCGTTTGATGGAGGTCGCCCAGCAGCTCGACGCCGCCACCGGGCAGGAGGTGCCCGACGAAGCCCAGACTGTAGCAGGCTGAAAAGCGTAAATTCTGTCGGAATAATTTGTGAAAGACCGAACGATTCCGGTAGGTCGGCCTTAGAATGGAATTGTTAACGTATTCCACGATTGAGGTCGGAGCAATCAAAGCAATGAAAATCATGGTGCTGGATGACAATCCGGAAATTCTGTTGATGGTCACGGCCATGCTGCACAGCGCCTACGGAAGCGACAACTGTATGATCATCAGCGGGCGAAACGGCACGGAAGGGCTGACGCTGCTGTTGGAAGGCGATGAAACCCCGGATATTATCCTGACCAACCTGCGGATGCCCCACATGGATGGCATGACCTTCGTGGCTGAGGTCCGCCATAACAACGCCTGGGACAAAATCCGCGTCGTCATGATGAGCGCCGTGACATCCAGCGAGATCATGTCTCAGGCGATTACCAGCGGTGCCGAAGCCTATCTGCGCAAGCCCTTTACCTACCGTGATCTGACCACCATGATTAACGACATGCTGGCTAACTAGCGCAGGAATGCCTCAATTTTCTCGCGGTTCCACGCGCCACTGACAAATATCAGCCGATAATCCAGCGCCAGCGTCGCATCTGCCTCCAGCGTATAGGTGTCTTCATACGTCAGGGCAAAGCTGGCACCAACAGCGGTTTCGGTGCGGGCAAACCAGCGGGTCGGGTAACGCGGGTTGCCCGGCTGATCGACCATGATAACAGTTGAACTGCGATCAACCGCATCATGCAGGCCGAGGCACGCCAGCCATGGCCCCCGGTGCCCCATCACTTCCATGTCGGACTTACTGGTTTCCGGGCCGCCGTTGCCGATCACGATAAAGCCCCGCGTCAGGTCGCGGGCGCCGCGCCAGAACAAGCCGCCATACCCCACACCATCGGGCCGCCCCTCCGTCGCGGGCGAGCCAAACACCAGTGCTTCGCCGCGTACATTATGCAGCCTGAAACCGAGGTCGAGCGTCCAGTAACCGGCGTCCGCATTCACCTCGCGGACCTGAATATGGCGTTCTTCGTCAATCCAGGTTTCCCCGCCATAGCTCACCCACGCCACACGCTGGCGCAGGTCGGCCTGTTCGCTGGTGCAGGTCAGGCTGGTCCAGTCCATATGGCGCTGCTGGCCGTTGTTATCCAGCTGAACATAGCCCTGCCCGCTGACAAAACTCTTGCCGCCCCAGAAATTGTCGCCGGAAACGTAGGGCATGGTCATCGACAGGCCGTGATGCCAGCGGTGATCGTTGGGCCGGAAGTTGGTGACCACATCCCCGGCCAGGGTGCGGATCGGATGAAAATAGGGCCGCGTCGATTCAACGGCTGCGGTCTGTGCCTGGTAAACATAGCTGAACAGCGGCACATCGCCATAGAACAATTCGATCTGGTCGTTAACGGTGTGTACAAGTTTGAGTGTCATCCGGTTTATCCCCTTATTTGCGGTGTCATATCCGGCAGGTCGTCATAATCGCCGATCTCGACCAGATAGATGTTGGAATAGCCGGTCAGGTCGGACGTATACAGAATAGACTGTCCATCGGGTGTAAAGCGTGGGTGCGGGTGGGCATGCTGGTCATTGAACGTACTGCGATGATAGGCCAGCAGTTTCGGGCCTTCGTAACTATTGCCATCGCGGCGGAATAATTGGATAAAAGGTTGGGCGTTGTGGGCAAAAGCCGGGGTACCATCCCCGACGATCATGCTTTCGTTCAGGCTGTGGAAGTGCGCCGAATGAAACGGAAAGCTGGCTTCGTGCTGGTCGGTGTTGTCCCACTTGATCCAGCCGAAGACATGATCGCCCTGCCCGGAGCGTGATCGACCGTGATAGCCGATATGCTCGCCATCAGCAAACCAGTATTCATGCCCGATCTGCATGTCATCCACCGACTGATCGCGGATTTTCCAGACCTCGCCGGTCAGGACATTGACGCCCCAGATGCGCTGCTCGACAAGGTTCCAGGGGCCCTCATGGCAAAAGGTCATCAGTTCGGGGTGGCTGGTCGATGTATTCTCGTGGCGCATATAGCACCGGTCTTCATAGATGATTTCCATATTGCCGGTGGCGATCTCGATGCGCGCCAGCTGCGTCAGCGGTTTGGCCTCGAACAGCTCGGTAAAACGCCGGTAGCCAAAATTGAGCGTACCCTCCTCTTCTTCCTGCGTGGGCAGCAGCATATTGAGGATGTACTTGCCATCGGCGGTCGGGTTGGCGCGCCCCGGTGGGATCATCGGCGGATACTGCCCCGGCGGCGCTTCGTAGATGACACGCTCCGCCAGCGTGTCGACGTTCACTTCGTACAGCACATGCTGCCACCAGTAATAATGACAGCCAGTGGCTTCGCAGTAACACCCGCCGACCTTGCCCCAGCCTTTGAGGTCGGTTAGCTGGGTGATAGTGCCGCCATCGAGATCGTAGCGGAACAGGTTCTGCTGGTCGTCGCGGTCCGACGAAAAGACAAACGAGCGCCCGTTGTTGAACCAGCAGGGGTCTGTGAAATACAGGTGATTCGAGTGGCCCAGATACCCGGTGAGCTGGCGCACCTCACGCCCGCTGTAGGGGTCGGCATAGATGAACTGACGATCCTGAAATTGTTGACCTTTAGACATAAAATGACGCTTTCAGTATAATTAAGTCGATCATTCGTTCTGTTGAGGAGGGTGTTGATGAATCTTGAACAACTGACTACGGAAATGCAGCATAACGCCCGGCGCATTCAGGCGATGGTCGATGGCGTCGGTGATGAACAGGCCCGCTGGAAGCCGGATGCCGAGACATGGTCGGTGCTGGAAGTGGTCAATCATCTGTATGACGAGGAACGTCACGATTTCCGCACACGCCTCGATTACATCCTCCACAAACCCGGTGAACCCTGGCCCGCCAACCGTCCCCAGGAATGGGTGACGGAGCGCCGCTACAATGAACGTGACCTGCACGAATCGCTGCAAAACTTCCTCGATGAGCGCCAGCAGTCCATGGACTGGCTGCAATCACTCACCGACATCGACTGGGAACGCAGCGAAACCGCCCCCTGGGGCGCGACGATGAGTGCTGGCACGATGTTCGCCTCGTGGGTCGCACACGATGTGCTGCACCTGCGCCAGTTGGCGGAACTCCATCGCGAATGGATTGTGCGCCAGAGCGAGCCATACAGCACCTACTACGCTGGCGAATGGTAACGGCTACAGAATAGCGTGGAGAGCATTTTTTAAAGACATCTCACCCCCCGCCCCCTCTCCGCAACAGAGTGGGGGTGCAAGGGAGCCCTCAATGGTTGTGTAAGTCCCCTCGCCATTGATGGAAAGGGGATTTAGGGGTGAGGTACTTGCTACCACGTTATCCTGCGTAGTTACCAGCATTTATACCCTTTAGGGTATGCTACGCCCTGCAAGGTTGACAATAGATTCGTCACTTTAGCCGACCGCGTTGGTCAATGCCGCCAGTTCGGATTCGTCCAGCAGTCGATCACCCGCCTGGGCGTTGGTCGCGGCCTGCTGGGCCGATTTCGCACCGGGGATGACTGTCGAGACTGCCGGATGTGAGGCGGCAAAGCGCAGCGCCGCCGTCACCATCGCTTCACCCGGTTCGACCACGCCCTTGAGTTTTTCCACCTTGTCGACTTTGGCTTCGAAAGCGGCCTGTTGTTCGTCGCTCTGATGCCAGCGGGTGCGCACCGTGTCCTCGAATTTGGTATCCTTGCTGTACCGGCCCGATAGCAGCCCCATCGCCAGTGGCCCGCGCACCATCACGGCGATGCCGTTCTGCTGGCAGTATGGCAAAAACTCGGCTTCCGGCGCGCGGTTGAGCAGGGAATAATCGACCTGCACGACGCTGCATGTGCCATTCACGTTGAAGTTTTTCAGCACGTCGAGGCTGTTGGTCGAAATGCCATAGGCGCGGATATACCCTTCATCCTTCAGCGCCTCAAACCCTTCCAGATACATCGTCGGGTCTTCAAGGTTGCCTTCATGACACAGCACCACGTCGATATAGTCGGTCCGCAGCCGCCCAACGATGCCATGCCCGCACAAGCGGAACATATCGACGGAGTTCTTGGGCACACCATCACCGGTGCGCTTGCCCCAGTTGCCGATCTTGCTAACGATGTAGACATTGTGCCGGATGCCTGCCAGCGCCACGCCCAGCCGCTGCTCCGACAGGCCGTTGGGGATGCCGTAGGATTCCGCCGTATCGAACAAGTTGACGCCATTGTCATAAGCGGACCGCACCGTCGCCCATGCTGTCGCGTCGTCAATGTCGCCCCACTGGTTGCCGATATTCCACGTGCCCAGGCTTACAGCAGAAACGGGCCAGCCCAGCTTGCCAAAGTCTTTGAAAATCATCTTCGTCTCCCATAAATACGCTTAGATATAAAAAAGCGCAGACAGCTGCCTGCGCAAAATGATTATGACGCAATCTCGAAGGCTAGCAGCACCGCCGCGCCAAAAGGATTGGGAATCGCCTGCTGGTTCGCCATTTGAGCCGCCGCTACAGCGCGACCTGCTTTTTGATCTCGGCCAGAATCGCGGCTTCTTCGCTTTCCTTGTAGAACTCATCCAGCGGGTAGCAGCCGGATACCAGCCCATTACGCGGACCGGTCGTGCAGTCGCTGAAGGTACGACAGAACTGCTTGCGCTGCATCTTGTTGCCTTCCAGCACATCGGCGGGCAGGTCCGGGTACGACAGCACCATGCGCCCCAGCCCGACAAAGTCGATCATCCCCTCGCGCACCACATGCTGCGCCACATTCGGCAGCCATTCCTGCAAATAGGAGTAACCGGTCCCGGCATACAGCAGTTCGGGCCGGTGCTGTTTGAGCAGGGCCGCGTTCTTGATCTGCCGGGCCACACCCACCAGCGGGTCCTCTGGCGGTAGGTAGCCATCCGACGGCGGAAACATGGCCGGGCGCATGATGTGCGGGTTGTAGTATGGGCTGCCCACCGTGATGCACACCAGCGGAATATTAAGTTCGGCCAGCAGATCAAGGAACTTGAACGGCTCTGCCAGGTCGATGCCGGTGCCGGTGCCATCGCCGCCAAACGCGTAAGGATAGCCATTCGGGTAGGGTTCTGGTTCACCGATATTGTCCACACCGGGCCGGAATGCAATCCAGTCCCACGCGCTGACACGCACACCCAGCCCCAGCCCCGGTACTTCGGCGCGGACGCCTTCGACAATGTTGCGCAGAAAACGCGTGCGGTTCTCGAAGCTGCCGCCATAACGCCCCGGACGCTCGATCGCGCTCAGGAATTCATGCCCCAGGTAACCGTGACAGTGCTTCAGGTCAACCCACGAAAACCCGGCCTGCTGCGCCAGTTTGGCCGCCTGAATGTAATACTCGATCAGGTTGTCGATATCGTCATCGCTCAGCAGCGTGGAGTCGTCGGTGATGCCGAACTTACCATCCAGCACCGGATGCCGGTAAGCGGTACGCGGTTCCAGCCGTTTTTTATCGTTGGGGCGGCAAAAGCGCCCGGAATGTGTCAGTTGCAGGCCGATGTACAGGTCGTCGCTGCTGCCGCTGCCGAAGCGTTCTTCATGCGCATCCACCAGCGCCTGCCGCAGCTCCGCAATCGGCCCTACATTCTCCGGCGTCATGGTTAGCTGATTGGGGTTGGCCCGGCCATCATGCCGCACCGCGACCGCCTCGCCGCCCCAGATGAGCTTGGCCCCACTAAGGCCGAAGCGCTGCCAGCGGCGAACGGTGTTTTTGGTCGGCTTGCCATCGGCGGTGCCGTCCCAGCCTTCCATCGGCAGGATACACCAGCGGTTGCCGATGGTCGCGTCCCCGACCTGGACCGGCTGCGCCAGCGGTGATTCCGGCGCGGTCAGGACGTCTTCATCAAAGGGCAAATCTGCCCCAATTTCATTCAGATGATCGCGAAACTGCTGCGCGGTGCGCAACTGTGCCACTTTTTTATAATCCGGCATATCAAAATCCTCTTTTTAATGATTTAACGCAAAGACGCGAAGGCACAAAGGATTATTCATTCGCATTATTATCATCTTAGGTAGGGTAATCCCACTTGCCGCGATCGCATACAATATCAACCCATGTTCAATGACATTTTGGCAGGGCAGCGTTGAAGCGTTTTTTCTTCGCGTCTTTGCGCCTTTGCGTTGAAAATTACAGCCTTTGCAGATGGATGCCCCCGTCGACGTTGATGACCTCGCCGGTGGAGTATGGCAGGTAGCCCTCGGCGATGGCGACACAGATCTTGCCCACGTCCTCCGGCAGACCCCAGCGGCGAATCGGCGTGAGGCCTTCGTCAATGAGCTTGTCATACTTGGCCGTGACGACGCTGGTCATATCCGTCGCGATAATGCCGGGGCGAATTTCGTAGACCGTGATACCTTCATTCGCCAACCGGTCGGCATACAGCTTGGTCATCATCGCCATGCCCGCCTTCGACACGCAGTATTCGCTGCGGCTGGTGCTGCTGACGTAGGCGCTCATCGAGCCGATGTTGATGATCTGACCGCCAGACATCACGCCATCCTTGATGAGTTCGATCATATTTTTGGCCGCCATCTGGGTCAGCAGGTAAGGGCCTTTGAGGTTGACATTCATCACCTCGTCAAAGCTCTCCTCGGTCATCTCCAGAATATCAACGCGCTGGCGCGGGGCCATCCCGGCGTTGTTGACCAGCAGGTCGATGCGCCCGAAAGTCGTCAGCACCTGTTCCAGCAGGGCGCTGCGATCTTCGCGCACGCTCACATCACCCTGAACGGCGTGTGCTTTGCCCCCGGCGCTTTCCACCAGCGAGACACATTCGGCGGCGGCTTCGGCGTTACCGCGATAATTGACGACCACGGTCCAGCCCTGTTGGCCCAGGGCAACCGCGATCCCGCGTCCGATTCCCCGGCTGGCCCCGGTTATGAGGGCGACTTTATTCGCTGACATGGGCAATCACCTTACTCAAGGCTTCCAGAAAGAAAAATTCACCCCACATGACGCTTTCGTTGACGCCCAGCCCCTTACGCTGGTGATACATCCCATGTTTGAGGATGCCTTCGTAACCTTCGTCGTTGAAAGCCACAAATTCCGGCTCAGTCAGGGTATCGAGGATGTTCAGCGCGTAATTGTGATAGAACTTCGCCCGCACCGGGTCGCCGGTCAGTTCGGCCAGTTGCAGCAGCGCCGTGGCCGCAATCGCCGCCGCAGAGCTTTCGTAGGGGTCTTCGGGGTTTGTTTCGGACCAGTCGTTGGGCGGCACGCCATGATCGGGCGTGTGCTCGATATAATACTGCGCGCACAGTTCCGCTGTTTGCAGAAAACGCGCATCTCCGCTGAACTTGTAGGCCGTACCAAAGCCGTACAGCGCCCACGTCAGGCCGCGCGCCCACGACGAATCATCACGCCAGCCCTGATGTGTGGATTGGCGGATGAACTCGCCTGTTTCGGTGTTGAAAAGGCCTTCATGGGACGTGCTGCCATCACCGCGCACCAGATAGCGCCGCGTGGTCAGGCAGTGCTGTGTCACCCGGCGCAGCAGGTCCTCGTCGCCGGTTTCCTGGGCGGCATAGAAGATGATGCCAATATTCATCATGATATCAATGAAGCAGCTTTCCGGGGCCACAAACGACGGTAGATACTGGCCCTTTTCGCGAAAGCGCGACCCGGCGGTCTGCCCGGCCTGGATGATAACCTTGTTGATGGCTTCATCACCGGTCAGGTCGTACCAGCGCTTCCAGGTTGACCAGAAAAGAAAGCCGAGGTCATGTACATTGGTATCGGTTTTGCGGTGTTCGATCAGGCGGGAATAGTGCTCGGCTTTTTCGCGGAAGTACGGGTCACCATTCTGTTCGTAGATCAGCCACAACTGCCCGCTGAGGAAGCCCTCGCACCAGTTGGTCCAGGCCTCGCCGCCATGCTTCCATTTGCCGTTTTCGGTGTAAAGCGGGAAATAATCGGGGTGGGTTTCGATCAGGTGCTTTAATTGTTTTTCGGCAAGTTTGAAAGTCGCACGGCTTTTTTCAAGAAGTCTTTTTTTGTCGGTCAATGTGGCCCCCTTATTCTTTCATGAGTTTGTATCTGGCAGGATAAAACAGCTCAGTCGGATTTACCCTGTATGCCAATTTCCATTTCGAGCAAACGCGTGTAGGCAGAAAGCGCGGCCTGATTGTGGCGGCGAACCGCCCGTTCCAGCCCATTCACATCCCGGTCACAGATCGCGTGGTACATTTCCCAGTGTTGTTCCTGCGCCTCGGCGACGCGCTGGGCGAACACATCCTTCAGGTGATAGTGGCTGCGCAAGCGGTCCCAGTGTGCCAGCGCCTTGTCCATCATCTTCTGCACCAGCGGCGTATCGGCCCGCTCGCAGATCATCTGATGAAAGCGCACGTTGGCTGCCGACCAGCTATCAGGATCATCCACCAGATCATCCATGTGTGCCAGCAACCGGTTCAGGTCATGCCAGTCCTCGGCATTCATGCGCAGGCAGGCTGCCCGCCCGCTGATCGCCTCCATCGCCTCCAGCAAGCCGAAAATCTCGGTAATCAGGCTGGCCTGCACCTCGGTGACAGTCGCGCCGACATGGGGTTTGCTGGTGATGAAACCATCTGCTTCGAGCTGGCGCAGTGCCTCGCGCACCGGAATCTGGCTGACACCCAGCTCATGAGCCAGTTCGTCGATAACCAAGCGGGCACCGGGCGCCAATTCACCGTGAATAATGGCCGCGCGCAGCGATGCATACACCAGTTCATTCTTGCTGCGAATAGGTTGTATCTGCCGCATAACGTGTCCCCACCCCTGGGAATTGTATATCCTATATTATCCAGCCCGCAGCGGAAAAGCAATTACCCCATTGCAGACCAATGGTGATGGGTGTGTCGTATTTTGTTGTCCGGTAGAAACAGTGGATTGAAACAGCCGGGCGGCGGGCGGCGGTCCCTAACGCTGATGCACCATCGCATACATGCGCGGGATGTCCTGCGCGATCACGTCGGGTTCGGTGCGCCAGTCGAACATCGGCCCGATGCCGCCATATTCACAGGCGACGATGCGGGGTGCAGGCCAGCGGCCACGATGAATATTGTCCAGCACCCAGCCGAACAATTCCCAGTCGTCATCCGTCATCGGCAGATGATCTTCGGGGATGCCCTCACGGTTAAGCCCGACACCGGTTACATGCACCTCGCGCAGGCGGTCCACCGGCAGGCGCTCGATATACGCGTAGACATCCATTTCCAGGCTGTCGGCTGCCAGCCGGGCATGAGCCGTATCCAGCAGCAAACCACAGCCACTTTCCTGAATGACCCGGCAAATCACATTGGGCAGCACATCAATCGCGGGTTTGTCCTGAAAAATATCAGGATAGGGGATATTCTCCGCCATGACACTGTCCGCGCCGAAGTGGTCGACCAGCGGGCGCACGTCGCGCAGCATGTGTTCGACTGCCGCATCCGCGTCTTCGGGGTCCGCCAGGTCCTGATAGCGTGCGCCGATATGGGTATTGACGAAAGGGGTACAGGTGCTGGCCCGCAGCCGGGCGACCTGTTCCAGACCAACCTCGCCCACATTCTGCTGCCCGGCCACCAGCGGAAAATGGACGTACACAGGCCGCTGCTTCCCAGCCTGTTCGATCATATCCGGCCAGTCCGGGCATTTGAACAGGTCGATCTCGATCTTGCCATCAGCCAGCAGCGCAGCCGCCGGGGGCGAGTAATTCAGCGCGAATTGCATGGCCGAACCTTTCTGTCATGTGGACAAGCAAGGGCATTTTACGGTGGTTATCGGGGCTGCAACAGGGACAAATTGTTTTGGGGACAAGACAAAAAATATAGCCGCGCCCTGGTTAGCCAACCGTGGCCCGGCTATGAAGGGTGATCAACAGAACCTGTGTCTGTCGAGTCGGTATCTTCCTGAGAATGTTCCTCTGTCGACTGCCGGTCTCTTCAGGCCGATAGGGCGATACTCCCCTCACGATCGCGCGCAATCAGTTCCAGCGCCTGGGTCATATCTTCGGCAAACGCCACGCGCAGATTGTACGACAGCGACCGGACGATATGGTCGATCAACAAAACCAGATGTTCATCCGTGCCGATAAAAACGGTCAGCCCCAGACGCTGGGTCGCATCAAACGGTAGTTCGCGGAACTGCCGGACAAAGTTCGGGGGGATCAAGATACTGCGTTCCAAATCAAAGACGAAGTCGACCTGCTGGCCCGATTTTTCGAGTACCAGATCATGACCCTGCAGCCAGGCCTCATGAAACTGCTTCATCGTCCAGTGCCCCACAAAGCGGGTACACACGATGGCCTGCGCTTCGTCTTGCCAGGAGACATTGATAGGCATTGAATATTCCTGCCGCAACATAGCCAATACACACTTCATTTACTGTAGCAGCGATTTGCAAATTCCGAGCATATTTTGGGATATTTTTCAGGAACATGCGGGAATCTCTCTGGTCAGGCAGTGAACCGCCCCGCCCCCATTAATCACGACCCCACAATCAATGGGAATTAGGTCATGATCTGGCAATACGGCCCCATAAATTGCCAGCGCCTCATCATCCATCCGGTGCCCATAGACCGGCACCAGCACCCGCCGGTTGACGGTGAGTGCATTGGCATAACTGCGCCAGACAGGATACACACCCCAGTTATAGTACGGCGGCAAGGTGGGCAGTTCGAGCACGCGGTAAGGCTGCCCCTGGGCATTCGTTTCGGTACGGAACACGTCCGCTGCCCGTGCCAGATTCCCGGCGTTGATCGATTCACCCGGCGCTGTCACCAGGACGGTTTGCGCGTCCGCCAGCTTGACGAGCAGATCAACATGGCCGGTTTCTTCTTCGTCCAGATGCGGCGTCACAATTAGCTTTTCAAACTTGAACATCGCGCGCAGTTGCTCCGTCACGGCGTCGACGGTCAGACTGCGATCATGCCGCTGGAAGGCACTGCTCATGATGAGCGTACCAGCGCCGTCCGACCACAGATTGCCACCTTCAATGTGCAAAGACAGCGCCCGCGCCGGAATCTGCTGGTGAGCCGCCCAGCGTACCGGCATGGCGTCGTCGAGTGACTGCGGGTAAGCAGGCAGCGCATCGTAAGGGGCATGAACCACAACCGGCTTGCCGGCATCGTTCAGGCCCGTCATCGGCCCATAATCGCGTATCCAGATATCGTTGGTCGGCAGATAAACAAAACGGACGCGGTTCAGGTCCGCCAGACCGCGCTGCGCCAGATACAGCCGGATACCGCTGGCCCATGTTGGACGCGGGACACAGATGGTGACTGTCGCCACCGGCGTGATGGCCTCCGTCAACTGCGCATGCAGCGCCCACAGCGGCGGGTACAGCACCGGCCAGCTGAGCAGCACCGTTTCTACCGGTTCCCACTGCGCGGGCAATCGCACAGGCCCCGGCGGTGCAGCAGCCGGTTCGCGGTCCGCACGGCTCAGTTCAACGGCGGCGGGGTTTTCCATCAGGCAGCGCCGGGCCTCGCGTTCGTCCATCTCAACCAGCAGGTGCCAGCGAGCCAGATAGCGAGCCATCTGCCGGGGCGTGGCCGGGGGATTGGTATCGGCGCGGACCGGGTAAAACAGGCGGCAGGCTTGTCGCACCAGCGGTTGCAGGCCGGGTATGGGCCAGCGGCGGCGCCAGAGCGGGTATGGGATATAGCCAAATCGAAATTCGGACATGGTGCCTGCGTGCCTAATCCGTTTCAAACCGGTACTGCGACAGGATACCGAAGATCACCAGCAGCAGCCACACAAGCACAATATGAGGCGGCAGGTCTGTCAGCACCGGGCCAAACTGCTGCGCGGCCACCGCCTGCCCGATTCGTTCGGGGTCAAACAGCATTGTCATGCCGGTAATGATGATCACCGCGCCACCAATAGCGGTTAGGGCGATAATAAACAGCCGGTTGAGCGCCAGCGACAGCAGCCCGACGATCAGGCCACCCACCAGCGCCAAGACCAGCCCATTCTCCGGCGCCTGCGTCGCGGACAGCACCATCGTCACCAGCGTGTAGCCCAGTGCCGCCCCGGCGATAAACACGCCGATACGGAAAACCAGCAAGCTGAGGGCCGCCCCCAGCATCGCGCCAAACACGCCGATAATAATGGCCGTCAGCGGGGCGATGTCCTGCTGAAGCAGCGGCAGAGTCAGCACACCGCCAATGATGAACCCCCAGAATGCCAGCAGCACCCGGAAGTAGGTGTATCCAAAGAAGCAGTTCAAGATACCGAAAAGCACGATAAGAATGCCGACGATCACACCCGAAGTGTCCATGATTGTCGCTCCGATTCCTTCAAGCCGGTACGCATCATACAAAGGACTCGGAGCGAAGGACAGGGCAGGCTATTCGGCAGAAGCCATGATGACGGTGCGCAAATGAGTCATGGAATCCATGCGGCGGCGCACCTGCTGTGGAGACTCGTGCCGGGTGGGGGCATCATTAATGGCGACCCCTGCCGCGTCGAGGCACTGCGCCACCCGCACCGCCAGATTGAGGTCGCGGGTAAACAGGCTCATCAGCGTGGTCGGGCAGTTCACCAACCGCAGCGCATCATCAATCTTGTCGAACGGACTCAGGCAGGCCACTGGCCCCACAACAGGTTCCTGCATAATCTGCATGGCATCATCCAGGTTTTCGAGGACCAGCGGCGCGACCATCCGGCCATCGCGTTCGCCCCCCGCCAGCAGCCACGCGCCTTCTTCAATCGCACCGTTGACCTGGTCGATCACCTGCTGCGCCGCATCATCGGACCGCAGCGGACCAAGATCGGTATCTTCCTGCATCGGGTTGCCCGACACCAGTTCGCCCGCCGCATCCAGAAAGCGAAAACGAAATTCATCATAGACGCTGCGATGCACGTGAATACGTCGCAGGCAGGTATCCAGCTGACCGCCGAAGGCAAAGGCGCTGCTGGCACACACGGTTGCGGCCCGCGGCAGGTCTGCCTCGGCATCGACAATGGCAATCGCCTGACTCTGCACATCCAGCAGGGTACGGCGCAAGCCAGCTCGCCGGGCAATCGATTCTGCCATGCCGGGGCTGCCCACGACAGCCGCCTGCGCCACGCGCGGATCAGCCAGTAACCACTCGTTCACGGCGTCATCACCCAGCACCACCTCGAACGCGCCGCTTGGCAAACCCGCGTTTTCCAGCAGGTCCAGCATACGCAGGGCCGTCAGCGGCAGTTCCGGTTTGACAACCACCGTGCAGCCCGCCGCCAGCGCCGGGGCCGTATAGCGCGCTACATCGGCAAGCGGGTAGTTATAGGGCACAAAAACCGCCGTCACCCCCGCCGGGATCGCCGCCACATTCCCCAACTGCCAGGGCAGGTCGAGCGTTTCGCCGGTCAGGCGGTTAGCCTCACCCGCCGCCAGCGTGAACACCTCAGCCGCTTGCGCAACCTCGCGCCGGGCCAGCCGCACCGGTTTGCCACTTTCACGCACGATCAACTTGGCAAGCGAATCAATATGCTCTTCAATCAGCGCGCCAGCCCGATACAAAAATCCGGCCCGTTCGCGAGCAGGCAAATCTCCCACTGTAGAATCCGCTGCCCGTCCCACCGCTGCCCGAACCTCGCGTTCGGTAAACATCGGCACCGTGGCAACCACACGATTATCGTAAGGATTTGTAACTTTGATTTCAGCAGCCATAAATATCCTCCACGTTAATTATACAATGAGTCAGCTTATTAACGTGGTGTGGTTTTCGTTAGTACGTGGTGAGAATGGAGTGAGGTCTACCGCCATAAAGCGACATCGTTTATTCAATAACGGCGTTCTGACCGGAACGGATGGGGTCAGCGAGGCAGCAAAACCAATGGTCAGGAATCTGCTGCCAGCGCCCAATCCACCGCGGCGACCGCGTGCAGATAGGTCGTGTCGAAGACGGGCAGCGGGCTGTCATCCGGCTTGATGAGCATCGTGATTTCGGTACAGCCGAGGATCACGCCCTGGGCCCCCCGCTGCGCCAGCGCATCAATGACTTGCTGGTAGCGACGCCGCGAGTCATCCTTGACCACGCCGACCACCAGTTCGTCGTAAATGATGTCGTGCACGACCGGAATCCCAGCCGCATCCGGGATCAGCACGTCGAGGCCGTAATGCTCGATCAGGCGGCCTTTATAAAAATCCTGTTCCATCGTGTAGCGCGTGCCCAGCAGCGCGATCCGGTCAATGCCCGCCGCCCGCACATGCGCCGCCGTCGCATCGGCGATATGAATCAGCGGCAGATCAACCGCGGCCTGCACATCCCCGGCCATCTTATGCATGGTGTTGGTGCAGATCACCAGACAATCCGCGCCGCCGCGTTCCAGACGCCGGGCCGCCGCAATCATCTGCCGGGTAGCCTGGTCCCAGTCGCCTGCCGCTTGCAGCGCCTCGATCTCGGCAAAGTCGAACGACCACAGCAGGCACTGTGCCGAATGCAGCCCGCCCAGCCGCGCTTTGACCGTCTCATTGATAATCTGATAATACAGCAGGGAGGATTCCCAGCTCATCCCGCCGATCAGTCCGATAGTCTTCATAGCACCTTCTTGTCATACAGTCGACCGCGTTCAACACCGCCCTATTCTACATGACCGGATACCGGCGTCCAACGTCGCTAACAGATGGTCGTCGGGCAGACCCAAACGGTTCTCTTACGATTGAAATTGCGCCGCGAATCGATTGCGATTATGATGAAGAAAAGCCCTTGCGAGAATTGGAATTGGCATTATGGCAACCAAGACCAGACGGCTGAAGAAGAAAAAATCTCAGATTCAGGAACACCAGACCCACCAGAACAACACCCACGCCCATACCGCCCCGGACATGCTGAACAACACGCTGGCGCTCGAAGCCCTGCGGCGTCCTGATTCGTCCGGTTCGGGCGATCTGCAACGCCGGGCGGCCCAGCAGCTGGGGCCAACGGTCGGCAATCAGACCTTGCAGCGTATTCTGTTGGGTGAAGAAACGCAGGATGTACAGGTCTCTGACGACGCCATGCCCGCCGAGATGCGTGATTTTCTGTCGCGGGGCATGATGCCGGGTGCCGAGGGAGCCGATATTACCCCAACCGGCATTGGCGGGTTTAACGCCCGCTTCGACCCCAACGCCCGCCAGTTGATTATCGGCATGAACATCGGCATTTCGTTTATCAACGGCCTCAGCATCGACGAATCCACCAGTGCCGTGACGGCGGATGGCACCGGCCTCGACATGACCGACCCCGATGAGCAGGGGACGTTTGGCGAGCTTCAGGCGGCAGCCAACCAGATCATGACCGATATTCCGGCAGCGGACCGGGCGGCGGAAGTGCAAAACCGGTGGCGCTGGGCCGGCGAAGAAGAGACCTGGATGGGCCAGTACAAGCAGACGGTCGAAAGTGCCTGGGGCGGGCAGCATTTCTTCGTTAGCCAGGACTGGCCGGAACTGATGGCCGATGTCCGCGTGCAGATCAATGTCCACAGCGGGCAGGGAGAGAAAGATCACTGCCAGGGCAAGATCATCAAAACCCCGCCAAACGGCATCGGTGCCTATGTGCAGTCCAACGACGCCACCAACGCCAGCGATCAGGAATTGATTATGTCCAGTTCGGACGTCAACCCCTCGCCGGACAGCCTGCTGCAATGGGAGCTTTACTTTGCCCACGACTCGGCCAGTATCGCCGCGGCCAGCTCAGAGCCGAATGGCGCAGGTGTCGCCGGGCCGACCTTCCTGCAACAATTTATCAACACCTTCAATGCCGCGCCGGGTAACGACGGTCAGGCCATTCAGCTAATTGGGCGGGCCAGCACCAGCGGTTCACCGCAGTACAACCAGCATCTGTCCGAACAACGTGCGCTGGCGGTCGAGAATTTCCTCAAGTCGAACGGCCTCACCGGGTCGGTTGACCGCACGGTCGATTCTGGCACGGGTGAAGAAGGTGCTACCGAAGGGGGCGAGTCGCGCCGCGTCGATATGATTATCGGCTCCGGCGAAGCGCAGCTGGTCGCGGCCCACGAAACCGGGCATCTGCTCGGCCTGGACGATGAATACGCCACCGGCGCAGGCAGCTTTATTTCCGGCACCGGCAACCCGATTGGCTCATCCGTCGCCCACAGCGACATCGACGCCAACAGCCTGGCCGACGCGCCGATTGATGGCGCTGTATCCGAAAACAACGACAACATCATGTCGCTGGGCAACACCGTGCGCCCGCAGCACTATTCGACGTTCCACGCCGCGCTGGAACAGGTCACCGGCAAAGACTGGCGCTATGGCGGTGAAGGCGACGCCCCCAGCGTGATTCCCGGCACCCCGGTTCCCGGCGGGGTTATTACATAGGAGAACTCATGGCCGATCTGATTATCAGCTATCTGATCAAAAGCCAGCACGGCAACCCACACGGGCAGCGCATCGACGCCGACGGCAACACCGAGGATTACCGCGTCTCCAAAAAGGTCAAGGCAGCGGATGGGACCTACAAGGATGAACGGGTCACCCCCGGCTGGTATCCGGTCGTTACGCTCAGTCCGGAGCAAGTCGACGCTGTCCAACAGGCCGTCGAAGCCAGCGGTATCCGCGACATGCCCGCCGAGATTACGGGCGACACCAGCCGTTCCACCGCCAACCGCGAGGCCGAATGGCAGGTGACCACCGGCGGCAGCATCAAAACGATTCAGGTCACGCCCTGGCCCCCCGGCGGCGACAGCGGACAGGCGTTGTTCGAGCTGTCGACACAGCTTTCGGACATCGTCAACAAGGCGCTGTCTGGCTGAGCGCATCGTTCATGATTCTTACGCCTGCAACGCGCTCCGCCCCGCAGTGACCATCCGCGGAGCAAGCGCTGGAACTAGCGACGGAATCCTCCCCTGAATTCGGGGGAGGTGGCGCTTTGGCGTCGGAGGGGTGAAGTCGGTTCATAGCAGAGCATGTGATTCACAAGCTCATACCGGACAGCGCTATATGTGTAGCTGCCTTTCATACGATGGCCCTGCACAATTGGCGAATTCGGCATGCCGCGCCATAATGTCCGGTAGAGACTGGACTCCAAACAAAATAGAAGGTTATTCAATGGATATTGCACAAGTATTTGCGGCGATCCCGGCGCGCTATCCTGAACTGCGCGGTCAGGTGGCAATTGTCACCGGATCATGCCGGGGGATCGGCCAGGGCATCGCGCTGCGGCTGGCGCGCGAGGGGATGAAGGTCGTCATCACCGGGCTGGACGAAGCCGAAGTCAGCAGCACCGTGGACGCCCTGACCGCACAGGGGGCCGAAGCGCTGGGCCTCGCCGGGAATCTGGAAGAAACCGCCGCGATCGACCAGTTGTTTAATGAAACCGTGCGTGCGTTCGGCACCGTGGATGTGCTGGTCAACAACGCCGCCGACCTGCGCCGGATGCCATTTGATCAGGTGAGCGAAGACCTGATCGACTATCAACTGAAGGTCAATGTCAAAGCGCCGCTGATGCTGGCGCAGCGGGCCGGGGCGATCATGCGGCCCAAGCAATACGGCCATATCGTCAACGTGACCACACCGGGCGCTGTGCGAACCCATCTGCCGGGCCTGCCCTACGATGCGACCAAAGGCGCGATCGACCCGATTACGCGTGCGCTGGCCGTGGAGTGGATTCGGGATGGGGTGCGGGTCAACGCCGTTGCACCGGGCTGGACCCCGTCCCGCGCACCGGAACCCTGGTGGGAAGACGTGGCCAATCGCACGCCCATTGGCCGCCCGGTCCAGCTGCTGGAACTGGGGGCGGCGGTTGCTTTTCTGGTGTCGCCGGATGCGTCGGCGGTTGTGGGCCAGGTGCTGTACGTGGATGGCGGGGTCACGGCCCAGCTTCATCCGCCCGGCCTGCCAATTTAGCTGTGTCCCATGATCTTTCTGATGATTGCCCTACGCTGGTTTTGACACAGCGCACAGAAATGGAAATAATATGGCGTGGAGGCAACAACTTGATGTGGAGGAAAAGTTATGAGTCGTTATAAACTGCTTGTTTTGTGGGTTCTGGTCGCGGTCGTCCTGCTGCCAATCATCACAGTTCAGGCTGCTGTTCAAACCCCTTGTAATCTCGGCGATGGGCGCATCAACGTCCGCCCGCACCGCGACTGTGGCGCACCAGTCGCTATTTTCATTCAGGGCGACAATATTGTCGTGCTGGCCGTCGATGATCAGGCCGGGCCAGACCCGGTCGCTGCAACGGCACCCGCCAATTCGGAGATCCCGACCGCATCCAACACCGTCATCGGCACCGGCACCAATCCGATCAGCGGTAAACCGGTCATCATCTCGCGCCTGACAACCGGCGAATATCAGTTGAACACCTTTACGCCGGAAGGCACCGCCTATACCGTCGTCTGGTACAAAGGCGCCGAAGACCTGTATCACCTCGACCCGGTAACCGGCGCACCGCTCGATGGCGCACAGCCAATTGTGGCACCCGACGCGCCCAATCCATCCGCCGGCAGCGCGAATGCACCGGTCGTCCCGAACCTGCCCCCTGCCAGCACAACCGGCAGCACGGGCGGTGAATCGCCCGTCGCGACCGAACCCGTCATGATCAGCATGCCTGCTGCGGGCGCTGTCTCGCTGAGCAATTGTCAGGTGACGACGACGCGTATTGTTCGGATGCGCACCGCCCCGGATGAAACCACCGGCGAAATCATGACCCGGCTGCCTTACCGCACCACCTGGACCGCAACCGAACGGACGGCGGACTGGTTCCGTGTGATCTGGCAGAGCACGCAGGGTTGGGTCAGCGCGGACTTCCTGTCCACGACCGGCGCCTGTGATCTGGCTGCCCCCGTGGCGGCGACCGAAGAAGCGGGCTGATCATCAATACGAAATAGTGGATCGGGGTACAGCGTGTTGTACCCCGATTTGTTTCTTAAGCCTGTCGATTGCAATTGATAAGCACTTATGTTCTAATTGACATAGAAGAGAAGGTAACGCCGGAGCAGGAAAATGGATGCAGTGCAGGGCCTGGCTGTTGATATTCTATCCGACAGCTATCGGTTTTTTCTGGAGCATGAACTGGGCACACTGGCAGCGGCTTTGCCACAGCGCCTGTCCGCTGTTGGGCGGGCAGCCGTCGAGCAGACCGGCGATTTCGACTGTGCCTTTGTCTTTCCACCGGTCCGGCTCCAGCGTGAACAAACCGGGGCCTTGATCAGCACGCTGCTGCATTCCCCGGCGGCGGTCGATGAAACCGAACAGTACGCCGCTGAACCCTGGATACTCAAAGCATTCGACCTGCCCGCCATGGAAACCCGCAACCGGCCTGCGGGGGCTTATGTCCTGCTTTACCGTGATGCGCCGGTTCCGCCGGAGACACGCAGCCAGGCCAGCCGGGCGAAACTGGACCGCCTGTTTGCGAACGAAAACTGGAATGGCCTGACATTTCACGAATATCTGGTGCTGCAACGCCTGTGGCTGGAATCCTGTGGCGATCATCGCTTCGACCATTACGACCACCAGCAGATGTGGCTGCCGGACAGTCGCTTCGGCGATAAGCTGGTGCACGCGCACTGGAACCCCAAAGCCCAGCGCGTCGAGATTGGCTGGTGCAAGCCCGCCAAACGGCACACCCAGCGCGGGGCACACCCCACCCGCGTCGTCGCGCTCGATTAACCCGCCGTACAGGCGAAGATAAACACGTCCGGCTTACCATCCGGGTAGAAGGCATTGCGCTGGCATTCCCCGGAGGTCAACGCCCACAATGAAGCGGTCTGCCCGGCCTGAATAAGCGTGTTGGTGCCGCCCGGTGCAGTCGCTGCCGCCAGCGCCGCGTCGATGTCATCCCGTGTGGCGCGAATGACCAGATCGCCGCCCCCGCTGGCAGCGTCAACCAGATAAACATCGTAGCCACCCGTCTTGCTGTTGGCATACACGATCGCCAGCGACGCCGCATCGTTCAGGTTGAGGCGGCCATCATCACTTGGCAGGTCACCGGAGCAATCTGTGCGGTCGACCGAAAAATCGCCATCACCGTCGATGTCCAGTTCGTCGTCGTTGAGAAAGGTGCGGAATGAATCCACACCCGTGATGTTGAAAACGCCCATGCGGAATGAATCACCGCCGGATAATTCTTCCTCATCCAGCCAGAAATCGACAAAGCCATAGGCACCACCGCCGGTCTGCTCCCAGCCGACGCTCAGCTTGCCATCCAGCACCGTCGCTTCTGACGCTTCGAACATCACATGGACACGCACGCACGAATCCTGCGCCTGTGCCGGCACAAGTACCGCCGCCAGCAGCAGCAGACTGATTATCAATACCGAGTAAACGCTTTTTTGCCGAGGCATGGCACACCTGAATATCAGAGTAGATAGTTCAGTTTAACATGGAAAGCACGGGGTTCGCATGGTGGGCAAGTCATGACCTTGCCCCTGCCGGCACATTTATACGCTAAAGGCTGACAGGCTAAAATGCTTCATCAAACAACGACAGCTGCTGCGGTGGGCGGCGACCCTGAAAGAGGATGTAGGGGCTGGCCTGTTCCGGGGCGCGAATGCCGAGTTTGCGCAGGTCGGCCAGGTCACGGATTTTGTGGGTACGCCGCGCCTTAAGGATCGCGTCCGCACCCGCCGGGCCAATACCGGGCACGCGCAGCAGCGCCATTCGATCCGCCAGCGCCACATCCACCGGCCTGTCGCGCAGGTTCAAGTCCGCCCAGGCGCGCTTGGGGTCGACATCCAGCCGCAGATTGCCCGCGTCGACAAACGGCAGGTCCTCGACATCCCAGCCATAATCGCGCAGCAGGAAGCTGGATTGATACAGCCGGAACTCGCGCTGCGGGGCGACACGGTTCAGGTTTTCAAAGGGTGTTTCGATGACCGGGCTAAAGGCGGAATAATAGGCCCGCGCCAGCCCCACCTGCCGGTACAGGCGTTCGCTGGTGGTCAGCAGTTCGACGTCCGTATCGCCAACCGCGCCCACCACAAACTGCGTCACCAGACTCGCCAGCCTGTGCGGGGAATTGCGCTTGATCTCGCCAGCCCATTGCAGCATCTTGACCAGCTCGTCGTTGAAATCCTTTTTGGGGGCCAGGGCGCTCAGGCGTTCCTGCGTGGGCCCTTCCAGGTTAATAGACACCCGGTCGGCAAGCTGCATGGCACGGTAAATCTGGTCGCGCTCCGCACCGGGCATGATCTTCAAATGCACGTAGCCGCGATACTGGAAGCGATTGCGGATAATCTCGACCGTGTCGATGATCTTGTCCTGGGTGGTCACGCCGCCCTTGATGATGCCGGACGACAAAAACAGGCCGTCGACCAGTTTGGCGCGCTGCATATCGTCAAACACCTGCGCCAGTTCATCAGGTTTGAAGGTCAGGCGCTGGGTCTGGCCGCGCCCGGCCCGGAAGGGGCAGTAATAGCAGTTCTTTTCGCACGCCGTCGTCACCATCGTTTTGAGGATGGGCTTCGCGCCCGTCGGGGTCTGCACATGGCTGATGCAGTCAGCAAAATTGCGCGCGTTTTTGGGCACCCGCTTGCTCTGGTTTTCGCTCTGTGGCGCGTCCCCCGCCGGTTCATACAGGGTGACATCGCCCATCTTCGTCAGCTTCTGGGCTGCATCTGGTTGAACATGAATGTGCATTACAGCCGTCCGTAACGCTGCAACGTATGCAGCACACCGATGGTCACGCCCGGCTGCCAGTGCGGCATGTTGTGCTCATCGTTCCAGCAGCCATCCTCGCGCTGGGTCGCTTGCAAATAATCCAGCGCCCGTTCGATCAGGCCATCCGGCAAGGCCCGCGCAACCGGCGAATCCGGCGCAGGTGCAAAACTAAAGAGGGTGTAGTACTGCTTCTCTGGCGCGTTGATCGCACAGTCGACGATGTTCTGGACCGTCGCCAGCCGGTACGAATCAAGGTCCGGGAAATCCTGCACATTCATGAAATAATCGAAGGCATGGTAGGCCATAAACAGCCATTCATTGGCGGCAATGGAGTCGAGCGTATGATTGGCCTGCACCCAGCGCCGCGTCGATTCGGCCAGCGACGGCGTCACCAGACCGAGCCGCGTCAGATTGCCGACGATGGAATCCGGCGCTTTCTGGCCGCCCCATTCCGCCCACCAGGGGGCCAGCGGATAATCCGCCAGGGTTTGCGGATTCTTCAAAGAGCCATCATCACAGCGGTTATGCTCCAGCCATGCCGGTGTGCCATCCAGCAAACCATCTACCGGCAAATCATGATCGCGGATAAGCGTCAGCAGATATTCGAGCGCGGCAGGGTGCGAATCCGGCGCTTTGAGGTCATGCTCCAACCCATGCCCCCAACCACCATCCGGGTTTTTGTATGCCAGCAAGCACTGATGCACGCGGGCCAGCGCCCCGCCTTCAAACAGGTAACTGAACAGCGACCGTTCAAAAAGCGTCCCGCTGCCAAAAACGTAATCGCGCGCTTTGCGAACTGAAATGGTCATTGTTTTTTCCCCTTTGCCATCGTATGATTATACGAACATATGTTCGTTACGTCAAGCTGGAAAGGCACAGTCATGCTCCAAAAAGTGGCGATCAATCTGCGCATCGTCTGCACCAACCCACCCGCAGACACCTGCAACGGGTATTCAACCGAGTTCGGTTTGCAGGACAAATCTGGCAAGCTGCTGCCCGGCCAACCAGTCGCAGAAAATGCGTTGATGTTCGCCTGTGCCTTAACCGCCAGCCCGACAGAACCGCCCAACTTTACGGGCGCGTATGCACATGGCACGCCGAAAGACCGGTTTCTGTATCTCAGTTATCGCTTTATCGAAGGGCCGCAAACCGGGGAATGGATCAAACGCATCAAGGTGCCGCTCAATACAATTTTGTGGGAGCAGGTGGAAACGGTGGCCAATGGCGTGCTGGAAGCCACCGTCGATGGCGGGCGGGCCGCACGGGTACGGGTAGAGTGGGTACTGATCCCCTGATCGAACGCCCGGTTATTGGCTGGTGATATGCTCCTGCCAGTAGTGATGAGTCTTGGCAATGACGGTGATGATGTTCTTGATTTCCTGCTCCAGACGGAAATGTGGCCCAACCGGGAAAAACAGCGTGCAACCTTCGCGGCGGACACTGACATTTTCGATCACAATCGCCCGCAGCAGCCACAAGGCCATCGCTTCGTCGTCGCACTGCACGCCGATCCACCCCGGCGACTCGCTCGACACCACCGGCAGCCCGGTAATCATGCGAATACCGCGTTCGAGTTCTGCCCACACCGTCTCATACCCTTGCGGGTCCGCCTGTATCTGCGCCGGGTCCACCGGTTCGAGCAAGGTGCCTCGATGCGGCGGCCCACCCGCCAGCGCCAGATCACAAAAATCACCCCATATCTGGTCCCACGCCACCTGACCCTGTGCGTCGAAAATGAGGTCTGCCGCGCTCATGGGTGCTGCGCTCACTGGCGTATCGGACTGATAACGGGGCGGGAGCAGTGCTTGCAGATGAGCCGTGATATTCGTGATGCCGTTATAGCCGCCGTTGTGCCCATGTGCGTGCGAATGCCCGAAACTGCGTGTCCCGGCTGGCTGCTGCGCCAGTGTTTGCAACGCGTCCTGATAACGCTCGCTCACCGCATCGATCATGGCGTTATGCACATCTAGCAGGGAACAGGCGATAAGCGTGACATCGGGATAATCCGCCTGAGCCTGCCATGTCTGGGCCTGAACAGCCTGCCCCACCGCCGTATCATACAGCACATAGGGCACGACAATAACCTGCCGCGCCCCCGCCTGAATGCAGCGCTGAATGCCTGTTTGTATATCTGGCGTGGCTGTGCCGCAAAAAGCGACTTCAAACGCGCCGCACGCCGTTTTGTCGTACAGCAGACGCGCCACCGGGTAGACGGCGGCATTGCTCTCCGGGTCATGGCTGCCACGCGCCACCACCAGCAGGGCTGTTTCTTGCAAGGTGGCTGCCGCAGTGCTGTGACGCAGCGCATCCGCCACCCGATCCCTGTACGCGGCGATCACACCCGCGTGTGCACCCAACGGATTGCCATACTGGATCGCAGCATCAAAGCCGCGTTCATTGGCCGCCTCGACAATCATGCGCACATTCTGCTGCTTCGCCATGCTGGCCCCGACAAACACGGGCAGCACCACCACCGCGTCCGGCTGATAATCCAGCACACCCTGTTGGATACACTCTCCAACCGAGGGCGACGCATCGAGAAAAGCGGTACATGTGGGAACCTGCACCCGTTGGCTGACGGCATCGGCAAACCGCTCAAGCACATCGCCGCCTGGCTGCCCGCTGCTGCCATACCCCACCAGAATGAGCAAATTCCGGGCCATGTCCGCTGCTCCCGCTTTTAGGTCAATTCCGACAAATTCATCCATGCTGCCAGCCCTGTCGGGCGATTGCAATGTTCAAAGTATACAGAAAACAAAAGCGCCCCGTAATGAGGCGCTTCCAAAATCCTGTACATACGAAGCGGGGGTCAGACCCAGCCGCGCAGTTGAACCGCTTCCGCAACCCGGTCAACGGCGACACAGTAAGCCGCCAGCCGGTTATGGACCTGAAGCTCCTGCGCCTGACGGTGAACGGCGTGAAAGGCCGCGGTCATCTTTTCGTCCAGCCGTTCGTGTACCGTCTCTTCTGACCAGTAGCGGTCATAGGAGTTCTGAATCATCTCGAAGTAGGACACCGTTACGCCACCCGCATTGCACAGAAAATCGGGGATGACGTAGACGTTGTTCCGGTGCAGAATCTGATCTGCTTCGGGGGTGGTGGGGCCGTTCGCCAGTTCCGCGCTGATTTTCGCCTTAATGCGCGCGGCGTTCTCCGACGTGATCACATTTTCCAGCGCGGATGGCACCAGAATATCAACTTCCAGTTCCAGCAGTTCAGCGTTGGTAATTGGCTGCGCGTGCGCATAACCTTGCAGGGTGCCGTTCTTCAGCTTGTAGTCGATGACATCCCGCACATTCAAACCATCGGCGTTATACAGGCCGGTCCGCGAATCCGAGACAGCGACAACCACCGAACCCAGCAGTTCCTCGCCCAGCTTGGCGGCAAACTGCCCGGCATTGCCAAAGCCCTGAATGGCCATAGTGGCCCCGCGTGTATCCAGCCCCAGCACGCGCGCCGCTTCGCGGATGCAGTACATGCCGCCTCTGGCGGTGGCATCCTCGCGCCCTTTCGAGCCGCCGAGGGCCAACGGTTTGCCGGTAATCACACCAAATTCATTCTGGCCGCGCATCATGGCATACTCATCGGCCATCCACGCCATAATCTGGGGGGTGGTGTAGACATCCGGCGCGGGAATATCCATCTCCGGGCCGAGCAGCCGCCCAACCTGCCGGATATAGGCCCGGCTGAGTCGTTCGAGTTCGGATTTGGAGAGCTGCTTGGGGTCGCAGATGACACCGCCTTTGCCCCCGCCCAGCGGAATATCAACCACGGCGCACTTCCACGTCATCCACGCGGCCAGCGCCCGAACGGTATCAATTGTTTCTTCCGGGTGGAATCGGATGCCGCCTTTCGTCGGGCCGCGCGAATCGTTGTACTGCACCCGAAACCCCTTGAAGATGCGCGTGCTGCCATCATCCATGCGGACAGGCAGGGTCACGTGTAACTCACGCAGGGGCTCGCGCAGCAGCCCATGAACAGCGGGGTTCAGTTCGAGGACTTTGGCCGCTTCATCAAGCTGCGCCTGGGCGATCATAAACGGATTAAGCTGTTCCATATCAGGTTGGTCGCTGTCGACAGAAACAGGCTTGGATGTGTGAATCATGCTGGCTCCCATGTGCCAACCAGGTATTTTTAGTCAAACTGCCCGGTTGGTATTTCGTGTATTCGGTAAAACAGACAGGGAACCAAGTATAAAACATACAATATTGACCTGCATCAGCTATTGTTTACAGTCCTGAAAGCGCACTCATTGTGCATGAAACACAAATAAAATATTCTTAATTTGTAACAACTACCTATTTTTGCTCGTGTTACTTGCGAACATTCGTTGAAAAGTGGCAGCAGCGTGGGGTGGTTTACGGAACGAGCCTGGCTTCCAACGTCTGGAAGGCATGACGAACCTGTGTCATATCGACCCAGCCATCATCGAGGGTTAACAGGTCGCTGTGATCTTCGTGGACCTTGAGGAAAAAGGTGGCTTCGGTGGGATAATCCACCCCGGCCTGGGCCGCGAACAGCAGCGCGTGCAGGCAGCCGATGAGCGAACCCGCCTGCGACCCGACCATCACGCCTTTGCCTGCTGATTGCGTCGCGTGCAGCATCGCCGCCGCCTCGCTGTAGCCGTTGCGTGCCGTTTTGATATTGAGGATGTCGAAGGTATCAAACGCGATTTCGCGTTCCAGATCGGGCAGGGTAAAAGCCGAATCATCCGCAATCAGCGGCATCAGGTCGCGGTCACGCAGCACGGCCCGTTCGCGCAGCTGCTGCACCGGCAGCGGTTCCTCGCACCACAGCACACCCAGATCCACCAATTGATGCAGGTACTCATCGGCATCTTCGAGGCTGTAGCACTGGTTGGCGTCGACATACAGGTCCAGCGACGGGCCGTAAATCTGCCGGATACGCTGAATCTGCTCCGTTTCGCGCGCGAAGTCCTTGCCGACCTTCACCTTCAGCACCCGCACACCCGCATCATACACCCAGCGCACTTCCTCCAGCACCGAGTCGAGCGTGCCCGTACCCAGAATAAAACTGACGCGCACCCGTTCAGCAGTCGTGCCGATCAGGTCAGGCAGCGCCGTGCCGGTGGAACGCGCCAGCGCCCCATGCAGCGTCATATCCAGCGCACCGCGGGCCGTATTGTTGTTTTTCACCAGGGTCAGCCTGTGCTGCGCCGCGTGAATATCCCTGACGGATTCGATCCGCTGGCCGATGAGCATTTCAGCGCAATCCTGCGCCACAATGGCCGCTACCGATTCCGGGGTTTCGCCATAAATGCTCGGACGAGGGGTTGCTTCGGCCACACCGACGGCGCCATCGCTCAGCTCGGCAAACACCAGCACATGATTGAGGGCATCCAGCCGGTGGCCCTGCCCCCAGCTCAGCGCACTTTTCAGTTGCAGGTTATAGGGCTGTGTCCACAATCGCCGGATGGTTACCGTCATGATAGGCCTTCAATACACTCGCTGCGTTATTCTGTGATGAGGTTGCCGTACAGGGCTTCAAACTCGCGTTCCATGTTGCGCGCCTCGAACTGCATAGTCAGCGCCGCACGCTTGAGCGCTTCCGTGTCATCCACGATCTGCTCGGCGATCAGCCATTGCGCGTCTTTTTCCTTCATACCGGTCGTATCATGGCCGTCGAACAGGCGCGCGTAAGCCTGTTCACCCGCCTCAAGCTGCATCTGCATCAGGTCCAGCAGTTCGCGAAAGCGCATAATCGCCTGCCGCACTTTTTCGATTTCATCCTGACTTGCCATCGTCAATCGGCCTCCATAAACGCCGCGATCCGCTGTGCCACATCTTCGGGTGTCATGTCGTCAATATTCAGGCAGCGATAGCGCGCCGTCTGGTTGGCCGCGTCATAGGGTTCGCCGCCGTAATTGCGTGCCTCGGCCCGCGCCGTGACAACCGCTTTGGCCGTGATGTCGCCATCTTCCAGCCGTTGCAGCGCTTCCAGCCGCCGGTTTTCTGGCAGAAAGCTGAGGTCGGCCACCGCCTCCGTATTGGCGAGAAAATCGAAGCGGTCTTCCCGGTTGCTCAACCGCTGTAAACGTGTCAGCGGGTCCACCCACAGTTCGCAGATTTTCCAGCGCGGATAATGCGCCAGCGCATAGGCGATTTCGCCCGGCCCGCGCAGGCCATCCGACAGCAGCGGGGTTTGTGCATCCCACCGGTAATGCAGCCAGCCATACGCCGCCGCCGAGCCACCAGCGTCTACCTGATGCGCAAACAGCCGGGTCAGTTCGAAGCGCTGTTCCCGGTCCTTAATGGGCTGCACCGGCTGACCGCTGGCAACCTGTGCCATCGGGATAATGATCAGGTCGGCCAGTTCGCGCCGTTCGGGGATATCGTCCTGATAGCGCAACTGCCCGCCGTCGCGCAGCGCCGCGATTTGCGCCAGCGTCGTCGATTTGCCGGTCCCGGTCAGGCCGACGACCATACACACCGGCACATCCGGCAATGGCGTAAAACCGGCTTCGGGTTGCAGGCGGACGTTGGGATACTTGTCTGCAAACTGCGCCTTCACGTCCGCAGGTAATTGCGGCCAGACATTTTCAGCATAATCAGTACGGAGATCGGTCATTGGTTTTACGTGTGTTCCTGATCCGGGCACTGTGTCTGCACCCTGCATGGCGTATCGTCAATGAAAAGCGGGCTGCTGCTTGTGCCAGTCGGTCGCCTGCTGGTAAGCGTGCCCCGCGCGCAGCAGCACGTCTTCACCAAAAGCGGGCGCGATCAACTGCATGCCAATCGGCAGATTCTGACCGTCGAAGCCGCACGGCAGGTTCAGGCCCGGCACACCGGCGAGGCTGGCGGGTAACGTGAACACGTCCTGCAAGTACATCTTCAGCGGATCGTCCGTATTCTCGCCGATTGTGAACGCGGTGGTCGGCGTCGTCGGCGTGGCGATCAGGTCCACCTGCTCGAATGCCTTGTCAAAATCCTGCTTGATGAGCGTGCGCACGGCCTGCGCCTTGCCATAATAGGCGTCGTAGTACCCGGCAGACAGCGCATAGGTGCCGATCATGATGCGCCGCTTGACCTCTGCGCCGAAACCTTCACCGCGGGTCGCCCGGTAAGTCGGCCACATTTCACCCTTATCGACGCGCAGGCCAAATCGCACACCATCGTAGCGGGCGAGGTTGGCGCTGGCTTCTGCCGGGGCGATGATGTAATACGTCGGCAGGCTGTAATCGGTGTGCGGCAGGCTGATCTCGACTGGTTCCATGCCCAGGCTTTCGAGCTGTGCGATGGCGGCCCGCACGGCCTGTTCGACCGCCGGTTCGATGCCTTCGATGAAGTATTCTTTGGGGATACCGACTTTCAGGCCCTTAACATCACCGTTCAGGCCAGCGAGGTAATCCGGCACGTCAGCCGGCATACTGGTGGCATCCAGCGGATCATGCCCGGCCATCACCTGAAGGATGCGCGCCACGTCCTCGACCGAACGCGCCAGCGGCCCCGGACAATCGAGCGATGACCCGAACGCGACCAGCCCATAACGCGAAACCCGGCCATAGCTCGGTTTCAACGCGGTAATGCCACAGAATGCCCCCGGCTGGCGGATGCTGCCGCCTGTATCTGTGCCGAGCGTCCCGGCGGCCATCCCCGCGATCACCGCCGCCGCACTGCCACCGCTGCTGCCACCCGGCACGCGGCTGACGTCCCAGGGGTTGCGGGTGACTTTGAACGCCGAGTTCTCCGTCGAGGACCCCATCGCAAACTCATCCATGTTGAGCTTGCCCAGCATCACCATGCCTGCCGCTTCCAGCCGCGCCACGCTGGTCGCCGAAAATACCGGCGTATACCCCTTGAGGATCTTCGAGCCGCAGGTGGTCTCGACGCCTTTGGTCGACAGCACATCCTTGATCCCCATCGGGATACCCAGCAGCGGTTGATCGTCCCCGGCAGCGCGTGCTTTATCCGCCTGTTCTGCCGCATTCAGCGCATAATCAGCGGCGACTGTCAGCCACGCCTGAAGCTGGTCGTCCAGCTGCGTGATCCGGTCAAGGTAGGCGCGGGTGAGTTCCACCGCAGAGATGTCTCTGGCACGCAATTTTGCCAGCGCATCGGTGATTGTGAGGTCGGTTAATGCCGTCATGAGCGCTTCCATGATGCAGGAATAATGGACAGGCGCAAGTATAGCACAAGTCCGTTCGTCCCTGAAACGCCCGATCTTAGCCGCCGCGATGGGTGGCAACGCTTATTTCTGAATAGGCTGAAGCGCCTTATTTATCCGCATGGACAATGCGCTGCGGAATCAACACAATCGGGCATTCCGCTGTCGTCACTACTTTCTGCGCGACACTGCCGAACACCCAGCGGCTGATGCCCGAACGCCCGTGAGTCGACATGACAATCGCGTCGATTTTCAGCTGACGAGCCGCATCGAGAATACAATCCGCCGGTTTTCCTTCTTCGAGATGAGTCTGGACCGTAAGCCCGGACCGGCGCAGACGGTCGGCCAGCCGGTTGATATAGTGCTCGGCATTGTCCCATGCCAGCCGTGTACCCGTCTGGCGAACAGCCCCCGGCATCATCGTCACACCCGTCACGGCGGTCATCACCACCGACGATGGCGGCGACGTATAAATTTCCCGTTCGGTAACGGTTGCCGACTCGATGACTTTCATCAGGGTAATCAAGCCATCAGGCGGCACCAGATCAACCGCATAATCCAGCGCGGCCTCCGACAATTGCGAACCATCCAGCGGAACCAAAACATGCCTGTATTTCATGACGTCCTCCCGCAAGGTCAGCCACCGATAATCAGTGGCTGCATACGATGCAAACCGCCGATATTATTATCTTCAAATACATTGCGCCTTTGAGGAACTGACAGATGTCATCATTCCCCCGTTCTTTCCGGCTTTATGTCGATACAAAAAAGGTGGATGAGAAGTTGCGATAATCAGCGGGCGACTATCGAGGGACAGCGGAGGCGTAAATCAAAGGGCGATTCGTGAATGTACGAATCGCCCTTGTGGTTACCAGATCAGTTACCCGATCAACCGGGTGGCAGCGTCGGCAGTTCTTCCGATGAGCCGCCCGTGTTACCAGTACCGCCGGATGAGGGCGGCGGTGGCAGGGTCGGCTGGCTGTTCGGCGTCACATCTTCGGCTTCAAGCGTCGGCAGGGTGCCCTGTGCACCGCCGATATCGACGCCGCTGTCCGAATCGCTTTCGGTCCCAGCATCCGCCGCGCAACGGAACCCGGCCCAGATACGCGCCTGATCCGGCTCCAGGCTCTGACGATGGACACTGCGGGCGAAGAAGATGCGCGCATCCCACGACCCACCGCGCAGCACTTTCTGCGTGCCGACAGGCGGCCCCTGCGGGTTCAGGCCACTGGCTTCTGCCTGACTGTAGTAGGTGGGCGAATACCAGTCGCTCACCCATTCCGCCACGTTACCCGCCATATCATAAATGCCGGACGGGCTGGCCGGATAATTGCCGACCGCTTCCGCCCCGCGTTGTTCCAGCGGAATATCGGTGCGGCTGCTGGTGTTGGCATTGGTCAGGGTACGATCATTGCCCCAGGGATAAACCCGTCCGTCACTGCCACGGGCGGCGCGCTCCCATTCGGCCTCAGTGGGCAGGCGGCGACCAATCGCTTCACAGTAAGAACGTGCGCCATACCAGCTCACATTGGCGACCGGGAAAGCGTTGATCTGCGGCGGCACCCGATAATTGGCGCTGTCGAACGTGACGTTGCTGACATCGGTTTCGTTCAGCGTAATCAGGCACGGGAAACCATCGCAACCGTTCAGGTGGCTGCGCGGGCCGAGCCAGTTCAGAAACGCCAGATATTGTTCGTAGGTAACTTCTGTTTCTTCAATCTGGAAAGCATCCAGCGTGACCGAATGCTGCGGTGCGGAGTCTTCACCAAATGAAATGTCGCAGTTCCCGCCTTCATCCTGACATGCTGTCACCGCGGCCAGCACTTCGGCTGGGGAGGTCCCCATCGTAAATGTGCCACCGGGGATCGAAATCAACGGTGATGTCAAACCCACCAGTGGGTCAGGAACACTGCTGCCCCCGCCAGTCGTCGACCGGGTGATGTCGGTTGTCTGCTCGGTGGGGCTGCCCGCCGGGACAAACGTGGTTGGCGATGCCGTTGGTTCTACCGTCTCGGCTGGGTCCGGCGTTGGCGGCAATGGTGTCGGCGAAGGTGCCGTAATTTGTTCGATCTGAAGCGGTGTTTCCGATGGAACCGGCGTATCCGTCGTGAGGGGTGTGGGGGTGGCGGGCAAAGGTGTTGCCGTAATCACCATCACAACGGGCGTAGAAGTTGGCCGTCCGGGGAGGCCCTCGACATCCAGCGACAACAACCCAACGGCGACAGCGGCCAGACCAATTGTGATCGAGCAGGCAAAGGCCAGCACCGCCCCAATTGCCATCCACTGCCAGGCGCCGCCACCGCGACGTCCACTACCGCCGAGCGAGCCGTAGTTTTTACGTGCCATGTAAAGTCTCTCCTCAAGCCAGGCTGTATCCAGGCTAAACGGCACTTATGATAGCGTGTGGATTTACGTTCACCAAGCCCCTATTTACCACCGGAAACCCCACTGTCCCCTTAGTAAATGGGCAGAAATGTAAGAAGCCCTGCACCAGCAGAGCTTCCACGATAATGACAGCAGGGATAAGGCCTAGATGTTCTCGATGATATTCTCGTACAGACCATCTTTGACGGCGAGGCCGACGACCGCCAGAATAATGATGACCACCACCGCAACCATGACCAGAATAAATGCGTATTCCACCAGTCCCTGGCCTTTGGCATCGAACCTGTTCAACGACCTGACCGGGTAATGGGCATCCAGCCAGCTAGCGACATACTGCGTCCACATAAACGCCTCCACTCAGCTACATAACATAAGCTTTCAACGACGACTCCTTTAATGTGCTGTCCATGCATTTCATCCAAAATGAACAATGGAACATTAATTTAGAGTTTACCATAGTTGTCGTTATTTTTTGCACATAAAGTGTTAGGGAATACTGAAAAAGGTAATAGACCCGGTTCGTGACTCTGTTTTCGCTTTCCTGTATACTCTTAAAAAATTATTTCATTGAACGGATCATTGAGGAAGCATCTCGTGACCACAATCCAGGCACAGGACAATGCGAGAACCGATGGTTTGCGACCGGTGAACCTGCGGACCGACCTGGCACCACTCGCCGATTTAATCGAGGTGGTTTTTGCCGACAGCATGGATCAGGGTGGGCGGGCCACCGTCCGCGAGATGCGGTATCTGAGCAAGGTGGGCGTGGGCATCAGCCTGGTGCCGGGCCTCAACGACCTGACACACGGCATCAACATGGGCTATGTCTGGACGGTGGGCGACCGGCTGGTGGGCAATGTGTCCATTTACCCGACCAGCAAACCATTCCCCAACACGTGGATTATCGCCAACGTAGGCGTTCACCCGGACTACCAGCGGCGCGGCATCGCCACCCAGTTGATGCGCGCCAGTATGGATACCATCCGGGCCAGAGGCGGCAAAAGCGCCATCTTGCAGGTTGATCTGGCGAATGAAGGTGCGCGCCGGCTCTATCGCCGGCTCGGCTTTGTCGATGAACGCGCCTGGGTCCTGTGGCGGCGCAGCGGCAACCGCGTGCCACCCCCACTGACAGAACAGGCCATACACATCGCGCACCGCCGCCGGGGTGAATGGCAGGCAGAATATGCCCTGGCCCAGCAGGTCCGCCCAACCGAACAAGGCGGTCTGGGCTGGCAGCGCCCCCTGCGCGTAGATCAGTTCCAGAAACCCCTGCTGCAACAGGTGAATGACTGGCTGAACATGCGCCACTCGGAACGGCTGGTGATACGCTCCGGCGACGAAAGCCACATTCTGGCGTCGCTGTGGGTCGAGAGCGGCTTGCTGACCACATCGACCCAGTTAACGCTGCTGGTAGACCCGAATTATGCCGGTCAGTACGACGAAGTCCTGCTGAATACTGCCGTCCGCCGGTTCAGCAACCGCAATTCCGCCCTGCTGATCGAACACCCCGCGGACGAAACCCGCACCAGCGAAGTCCTGCGCGGCTATCAGTTTCGCCCGCAGCGAGAAGTCATGCACATGCGCTGGGATATTTCATGAGCGAAACCATTCTGCTGGTCGATGACGAGCAGCATATCATCGATCTGGCAAAAATGTATGTGGAGCAGGAAGGGTTCGACGTCGAAAGCGCCATCGATGGCAATGAAGCGCTCGACATGATCCTGAATCACGCCCCGGCGCTGGTGGTGCTGGACCTGATGCTGCCGGGCATGGATGGCTGGGAGGTCTGCCGCCGGGTACGCGCTGAATCCGATGTGCCGATTATTATGCTGACAGCCCGCGACGACGACATCGACAAGATCGTCGGCCTGGAACTGGGCGCAGACGATTACCTGACCAAGCCGTTCAACCCGCGCGAATTGGTCGCCCGCATCCGGGCTATCCTGCGGCGCAGTGGCCGCCCTGTGGAAAATAAGGAAAGCGGCGCCCACATCAGCCTGCACAACCTGACTATCTACCCGGAACGGCGGCAGGTACGCGTCGCGGAACGCCCCATCAACCTGCGCATGAAAGAATTTGATCTGCTGCTGACACTGGCGGAAAACCCCGGCGTGGTTTACAGCCGCGAAAAATTGCTCGATATTGTGTGGGGTTATGACTTCGCCGGGGAAACCCGCACGGTGGATGTCCATATCGCCCACCTCAGACACAAGCTCGACGGAATGCGCCCGGTCATCGAAACCGTGTGGGGTGTGGGTTACAAGCTGGACACGGACTGATCCATCCATGAGACTGCACACACGGCTGCTGCTGTCGTATATCGTCGTCCTGGCGGTGACTCTGAGCGTCATTATTGTGGCGCTGCTGTTGTTTCTGAATGCCCGCCCGGCGCCGCCCCAACGCATCTACCAGCAGCTTGGCGTGGTCGCCCAGGCGCACCTGCGCCAACTGCTGCGGCCTCGTATGCAGCTCCTGACGCCGGAAGATTTCCTCGCGCAGATCGAGGCACTGGCAACTGAAAGCGGCGTCCGCACATTGGTGGTGGATGTCGAAGCCAACACGGTCCTGTTCGATAGCAGCCAGAGCTTTACCGAAGGCAGCCCCATCACGTTTGACGTTGACCCGGACAGCACGGTTTCGCTGCCTGCTGGCCTGCGCCTGACCGCTGAAGGCAGCCTGCTCAATGTCGAAGTGGGCGAATTCGGCAACCCGGATGGAGAGGCGTGGGTTTTTGTCGGCATTGTAGCGCCACGCCGAATCGGCGGTGAGGCTATCCTGATGTACGCACTGCCCCAACCGACGCAGTCGCTGCGGGTCGCGCTGGAAGAATTCGGTAGTGCGCTGCTGCGTCCCATCATACAGGCGGCGTTCATGGGGCTGGTGGTGGCCGTTTTCATGGCCGTCGTCGTCAGCCGCACCGTGGCCCGCCCGCTGCTGCATATTGCCGATGCCGCCCGCGCCGTCGCCGCCGGTGACTACGATCAGCAGGTGCCGGTGACCGGCCCGCCGGAAGTGCGGACCGTCGCGGATTCGTTTAACCAGATGACTCACGAAGTCAAGGCGGCGCAAAAAGCCCAGCAGGATTTCATGGTCAATGTGTCGCACGACCTCAAAACGCCGCTGACCTCCATACAGGGTTACTCGCAGGCCATTATGGACGGCGCGACGCCAAACCCGGTCGAGTCAGCGGGGATCATCCACGAGGAAGCCACCCGGCTCAACCGCATGGTCGCCGAGATCACCGATCTGGCCCGCTTGCAGGACGGTCAACTCGCCATGACCAAAGTGGATCTCGATATCAGCCAGATTGTGCAGGGGATCGGCCACCGGCTGACGATGATGGCGGAGAAAAAAGGTATCGAGCTGCTGGTCGAAGCCGACCCGGTGCCGCGCATCAAGGGTGATGGCGACCGGCTGGTACAGGTCATCACCAATCTGGTCAGCAACGCGATCAAATATACGCCGCGTGGGGGCCGTGTCCGCCTGAAAACACAGGTCAACAACGGCGGGGTGGAGATCATCGTCCACGACAACGGCATCGGTATCTCGCGGGAGGACCTGCCGCGCATCTTCGAGCGATTCTATCAGGTCGACAAAGCGCGCGGCCCACGCCGGGGCACCGGTCTGGGGCTGGCGATCACCCGCGAAATTGTGCAGGCACACGGCGGCACGATCAGCGCGACCAGTGCAGGCAAAAATGAGGGCAGCACCTTCACGATCTGGCTGCCCTCGGAACATGTGAGCACGGTGATCAGCGGCAAACGCCCCTGACCGAACCCTGTTCGCGCATTAATACTGCTGCTGAAGGGAAACGGTATAGACGCTGTTGTCATAGCGGTAATCCGTCACCGCGACGACCACCGGCCCATCCGCAGGTATCGCCACCCCAAAACTGATCTCGCCGCTGATGGTGTACAGAATCAGTGAACTCAGGCTTTCGCCATGCTGCATGACCTCAATATTGGGCGATACTGGTTCATCCGAGTCAACCCGGATGCGCACAAATACGGTTTCGCCAGCGGTTCCCGCAAAAGTCAGCAGTTGAAGCGGGTTCTCCTCAAACATCACCGTCTGCGGGCCATCATCGAGCGATAGCAACGGGCTTTCAACCACTTTAACGATGACAGGCGTGCGGGCATCGCGGTTGACCAGCGGCTGCACAGCGATGTAATGGGTGCCATTCTCAGTCAGCATCACGCCGGAGACTGCCGGGTCGATCTGGCCGTTGGTGTCATCGGCGCTGGCCAGTTCGCTGCGGCTGGGCCCGACCACCGTCAGCGCGGTATCGAGTTCATTGTCACTGTCGACGCGCACATCTACAACCTGCCCGGCGGCGCCTTCAAAGGCAAAGTACCGGGTCTGGCCGCCGCTGATCTCAACCGTCTCGGCAGCGTTAAACGCAATCGGCGTGGCATTCACCTCGCTGATGGACAGCGTATAGGAACCATCGGGGTCCCCAAACACACTGCTGACCATCACCTGAAAGTCTGTATCTTCTGTCACCAGGTAAGGAGCGATGCGGGCATTTCGGTCCGTACCAGAGTCATCATCGGTCACAGAACCCATGTCGGTGCCGGGTGCTGTCAAGGTCAGATAGGCGTCGAAATCATCGGACGCCAGATCGATACTGATAACATCGCCCGCCGCACCGCTGAAACGATAGACGACTTCCGGCGTTTCGGGTGACAAACTGCCCGTGACGCGCTGCCCATATTCCACGCGCTGTACAACGGTGGATTCCAGACTGAGGGTGAACGCACCTTCGTCGCTGCCACTCAGGCTGGTCGCCACAATGGTATAGGTATCGTTGGCAGGCAGCTCGAAAGGGCCAATGCGCGCATTCAGGCTGCCCGCGCTGTCGTCATCGGATACCAGCATATGGCCGTCCGCATCGAGCAGGCGCAGGAACGGGTCGAAGCTGTCAACTTGCAGCAGGGTGATGGTCACAAACTGCCCCTGTTCGCCCGCAAAAGTATATTCAACCTCCGGCTGATCGCTGGTGAGCGCGCCTTCTTCGGTGGTGCCAAACCGGATTGTGGGCGTCTCCTGAGCAGCAGCCGGAAGCCCGGCCAAGAGCAGCAGTAGAATAAAATTGCGTATGAATTTCATAGATATGCTTGCCATCCGATCAGAAATCTACCACAATTCAGTTGTCTTCCATTGTAGCGTTATTTTGAAAGTGCAGGCGTCTATGTTAGAAAAATTTGCTGTGATATCGAAACCCGTTCTGGATGTACCATTTATCCGGCGCACCCGCCGCAATCATGGGCTGGAACATGCGACGGTTCATCTGCTATCTCGTAAATTTCGGGGAACGCCGCTGATGGGGCGCAGTTCGGACGCCGGGTTTATCCTGTTTGCCGATGTCCCGCAGCAGGAAGTCGAAACGGCTGTGCGCGATGCGCTGAACCGGATGCGCCGGGGCGAACACAGCCTGGCGATTCATCCGGGCTGTGGCACCAGCCGCCTGACAACCGGTATTCTGACCAGTCTGGCCGGTATCGCTGCGGTCAGTGGGGTCAGCCGCCGCGATGCCTTCAACCGGCTGCCGTATATGATGGTGCTGATGATGCTGGCTGTGCTCGTGGCGGAACCGCTGGGGCTGGGACTGCAAAAGTTCTTCACCACCGAAGGCGACCCCGGCGATATGGAAGTGCTGGAGATCACCAGCCGTCCCTCGCGGATGCCGCTGACCTTCCAGCCGATCACCCTGTACACTATTCGTACGCACTCATCGTAAAGACAGTGCTATGTGCGAAGTGCCAGGTGCTCAGTGAAGTTAGTTCGCGCAGCTTCGTATGGCCTGCATATCCACAGAATAACGCGGTCGCAAGACATCTGCTGATTGTCGAGTGAAACACAGCACGTAGCGCTTTGAACGCAGAACTCTAAAACATGGCAACCAAAACCTTTTACATCCTGCATGGCAACGACGACCTGCGGCTGGAAGAAGAAGTCAACAAGTTCCGGGCGCAGATGGGTGATTCACCCAATGCCGACATGAACATCGCGGAATTCGACGGGCAAAGCGCCAGCGTTGCCGAGATTCTCAACGCGGCGACGTCGTTTCCATTTCTGGCGGATAGGAGGCTGATCATCGTGCGCGGCCTGATCAGTTGGGTCACGCGCAAAGGCGCTGGCGAAACCGGCAAGCAGGCCGTCGACAAGCTGATCAACGACCTGCCGCAATTACCAGACTGGTCCCGCGTCGTACTGGTCGAGCGCGATACGCTGTCCGCCACCAACAAGCTGGTCAAACTGGCTCAGCAGGAACCCGCCGGTTTTGAAAAATCGTTTACGACGCCCAAGGACAGCACCAGCTGGATTATGCAGCGGGCCAAAGAACAATACGACGCCGAGATCGACCCGCGGGCGGCACAAGCCCTCGCCAGTGTCACGGGGGATGACCTGCGCCGGGCCGACAACGAACTGATCAAGCTCGTCAGTTATGTCGACAGTGCGCGCCCTATCACCGAAGATGATGTCGCGGAACTGACGCCGTATGTCGCCGAGGCCAATATCTTCGCGATGGTCGATGCGCTGGCACTGGGCAAGGGGGATGTCGCCCTCGCCCTGCTGCACCGCCTGCTGGAAGACAGCCCCCGCGATGAAGGCTTCGGTCTGTACGGGATGATCGTGCGCCAGTTCCGGCTGCTGCTGATCGCCAAGGAACATTTACTGCTGAACGGCGGACGTCAGGGACTGCCCGAAGCGCTGGGCACGCGCTCGAAATTTGTCGCCGACAAAGCCGCCGACCAGTCGCGTAATTTCACCCTCGAACAGCTCGAAGACATCTACCGCACGCTGCAAGACTACGACCTGCGCATCAAAACGGGGCGCATTGAGCCGCAGCTTGCGCTCGATCTGCTGGTGGCGGGCCTCTCGCGCCAGCCCGGCCCATAACCGCGCCGTGCTTTCCGACGCCTGCCGCACCTGAAGCCGCAGGTCCGTGCGCGGGCGGGATGCGGCTTTTTCCGCCATGCGCCTTTCGCTTTGTGCGGCCAACACCATGATGCTGTCCATAATATGGTTGGTGATGGCCTGCACATAGGCGTAATCCTCGACATCGCCCCGGAAATACAGCGGCACCCCCACCGTCATGGCATATGGCCCGCGAAAGTACCAGCGCGCAACTTCGGGCTGCTCATCCACTGTGGTATGAATAAAGCGAATACGTTCGCGCAGCAGATGAATGCCAACCGGGATCACTGGCGCACCTGTCAGCAGGGCCAGCCGCGCCGTCCCGCTGTGCGCCTTCTGGAAGCCCCCTTCGGGCGGGCTGATTGCACCTTCGGGGAAGATCACAAGGGTACCGCCAGCCACCAGCAACCGTCGGGCTTCATCAAAAGCGGTTCTGCCGCTGCCCACCACCACCGGGATATGTCCGCTGCGCCGCAGATACCCACCAAACACCGGCACCTTGAACAGTGTCTCGCTCACCAGAATATGCACCCGCTCCCCGGCCAGCATGGTGGACAGGAACGGGTCGGTCGTGGTCGGGTGATTGAGCGCGATGATCTTCGCCCCGGCTGGCAGCGGCGTGTGATAGTGCACGTCCATCCGCAGCATGGTATGCGCGTAACTACCCACCATCGTACGCCCCGTCCAGTACAGTGTTTTTTGCAACATGGTCGTTACCCTCACTTTTTGACATACAAAAGTGATATACGGATAATCGCCTGAACGTGTGCAACGATTACGCACCATACGCGCACGCGGGCGTACCTCACTCAGGAGTTAGGTCATGGCAAAAAACGCGGTGACGGTCGGTGATGAACTGCGGCGGTTCCGCACCCGCAGCGGCATTTCGCAGTTTGATCTGGCGGTTTGCATGGCGTGGAAAGGCACCAACCCGATTATCCAGATTGAGAAGAACCGGCGCATCCCCCGGCCCGATACGATTGACCGGCTGGGCAAATGCCTCGGCCTCAGTTATCTGGACATTCATTATCTCAACGGGCTGGCGGGCTATCATCTGCCGACCCGGTTGCCCCCGCCAGAATTTGTGACGGACACGCTCGACCACATTGCCGCCGCCATCGAGGACTACGCCTATCCCGCCTATGTCATCGACTACCAGTTCCGCATCTGGCTGACAAACCCGGCCACCGCCTTGTTCACGCTGGGGGATGTGGCCGCGCTGCGCGAACTGGTCGCCCGGCCACTGCACGCCTTCGACATCACCTTCGACTCGCGGCTGGGGATACGCCAGCGAATCAGCGGGCTGGAGCAGTTCGAACAGGAGCAGATCTTCCGTTTTAAAGCGTCCAATGCCTTCCGCCAGCACGAGCCGTTTTTCCTGGCCTACCCCGATAGTATGGACGACCTGAACGCTGATGATTATCAGACCTTCCGCCGGGTATGGCAGTCGATTGATATGAACATGGTCACCGCCATCCGCCCGATTGAGGTACAGACATTTTATTCGCGCTTGCGGCAGGGGGACCTCACCACCCGGCTTCCCGATGGCGACGTCGCGTTTTATCTGCGGGTCGATTCGATTCTGCATCTGGGGGACCTGTTGCAGATTGTGACGTTCGTGCCGGTGGATGAGGCAGCGGCGGCGCTCGTGTGCCCGCGCTATGTCCCGGCAGATGCGGCGACGTTCAAAGTATGGGCGCTGACTGACCTTGACCCGTTTTACGCGTGAGGGTGGGCATTCATCAATCATTCAACATTGTAGGGGAGGGCCTGTGTGCCCTCCCAACGGGCGCCCACACGGGTGCGCCCCTACGCATTGTCTTGATTGGGTATTAATCGGACGTGCCCTAATACGGGAGGGGCTTTTCCTCCAGATGGGCCTTGAGATTTTCCATCGACATGGTGTAACCGCCGCCGGTTGCGTCCAGCCACTGCTGCCGCTCGTCATCCGCCACCGCTTCATAACCCGATTCACGTATGGTCACCCGCGTACCCGCGCTCTCCGCTTCCAGCAGAAAACTCGTGACGAGCGACACAACGGGATACTGGGGATGGGGCTTCCAGCGCAGGGTAAACTCACGCAGTGGATCAACGACTTCGATACGCGCAACCTGGGCATCGCTGTCATCGTGCTTGTTGTAGAAGCGGACGTTTCTACCGGTTTTTAGCCTGGGGATATCCCAATGATAATCTGTGGCATACCACCGGTTCAACTGCTCCGGCTCGGTGACAGCGCCCCAGGCCTGTTCCAGCGATGCGTTAATCCAGATACTGCGTTCAACGGCGATTTTTTCCATTGTTTATACTCCTCTAAAAGCCACCGGGGTAAGGCAGCTCCTGACCTTCGACAAGGGCGCGCAGATTTTCCAGCATCATGCCGAAGCCAAACGTATTCTGTTCCATGTTGTTCGGGCGTTCGTCGGCGGATTGCAGTTCGTAGCCAGTGTGGGTAATCGTCAGGCGGGTGCCCTGGTTTTCTTCTTGCAGCGTCCAGATTGTCGTTTGCGGCACTTCCTCTGGCGCCGGCTCTGACCGGGTGATCAGTTGGTAGGGCGGGTCCACCTTTTCGATGACCTGGACATACATATCGGTGTCGTTTTCCGCGTCATAGACCGACAACCGGCCCCCTTCGATCAGGCCGGTGCCGCGCCATTGGGTGCCCGGCGAAAACCACTGGCTGATCTGGTCCGGGTCGGTGATGGCCTGCCACACCCGTTCACGCGTGGCCTTGATCCAGATGCTGCGTTCGACGGCGATCTTTTCCTTCATATCGCGCCAGAACCCGAACAGGGCCGCGACACCCGCCTGGGGGAAGGGCTTTTCGGTGCCCGCGACGTGTGCCTTCAGGTTTTGCAGCGTTTGATCCCAGGCGTCACCACTCATCTGAAGCCGGTCGCGCCGGGCATCGGCGGGCAGCGCATCGATTCCGCTCATGGTGACCGTCAGCTGCGTGCCACCGTCCGCTTCTTCGAGGGTATAGATAGTCGCGAGCAGGCCATCCGGCAGGGCACGGCTGGTCACCCGGTGCGGTGGCTCCAGTGCTTCCAGACGCGCCACGTCAACCGCCATTGGCCCCAGCAGCACCGACAACCGGCCATCGTCGTGCCGCTGCATCTGCGCCCCCAGCGTGACCGGCAAAAACCACTGCGCGATCTGGTCCGGTTCGGTCACGGCCTGCCACACCTGTTCGCGCGGTGCGTCGATCCAGATACTGCGTTCCACCGTCATGTCATCCATCGTTTAGCCCTCGATATGCAACCAAATAGTTTCATATAGCATATAAGAAAAAATGTTCTAATGCAAGCCCTTCTTTTGAGTTGGCACGAAGCCAGTGGACTCGCTACACTACCGCCAATAGATTTGCGAGAAACAGGAGTTTACGATGAGCGACGAAACCGTACGTTTTGAACTGCCCCAATCCGAAATTCCGCATCAGTGGTACAACATCCAGGCTGATCTGCCGCGCCCGCTGCCGCCGGTGCTGCACCCTGGCACCAAACAGCCTATCGGCCCGGACGATCTCGCCCCACTTTTCCCGATGGCACTGATCATGCAGGAAGTCAGCCGGGATCGTTACATCGACATTCCTGAAGAAGTGCGTGAAATCTACAAACTATGGCGGCCCACCCCGCTTCTGCGCGCCCGGCGGCTGGAAAAAGCGCTCGATACCCCGGCGCACATCTACTATAAATATGAAGGAGTCTCGCCCAGCGGCAGCCACAAGCTGAACACCGCCACACCACAGGCCTATTACAACAAAGAGGAAGGCATCACCGGGCTGACCACCGAAACCGGCGCTGGCCAGTGGGGCACGGCGCTGTCGCAGGCCTGCAATTTCTTCGGCATGGATTGTTTCGTCTATATGGTGAAGATCAGCTACCAGCAGAAACCCTATCGCCGGGCCATCATGCAGGCATTCGGCGCGGATGTAACCCCCAGCCCCAGCGACAAAACGCAGGCGGGTCGCATGATCCTCGAACGGGACCCCAACAGCACCGGGTCACTGGGCATCGCCATCAGCGAAGCGGTGGAAGCTGCGGCCACCAGCGGCGGCAAGTACAAATATGCGCTGGGTTCCGTGCTCAACCATGTGCTGACGCACCAGACCGTCATCGGGCAGGAATGCCTGAAGCAGATGGAACTGGCGGGCGAATACCCGGATGTGGTCGTCGGCCCGATCGGTGGCGGCAGTAACTTCGCCGGGATCGGCCTGCCATTCCTGCACCAGAACCTGACCGCTGGCAAACAGACACGACTGGTCGGGGTGGAACCAGCCGCCTGCCCCAGCCTGACACGCGGCAAATATGCCTATGACTTTGGCGACACCGCCGGCATGACCCCGCTGGTGAAGATGTACACGCTCGGCCATGATTTTGTCCCGGCCCCGCTGCATGCCGGTGGGCTGCGCTATCACGGTATGGCGAGCATCATCTGCGAAATGTACGATCAGGGCCTGATGGAAGCCACCGCGATCCCGCAGCTGGAAACATTCCAGGCGGCCATCACCTTCGCCCGTTCCGAGGGTATTATCCCCGCGCCGGAAGCTGCTCATGGTATCGCCGCAGCGATCCGCGAAGCGCAGGCGGCCAAAGAAGCTGGCGAAAAGCGTGTTGTCCTGTTCAACCTGTGCGGGCACGGTCACTTCGATATGTCGGCTTATGACGCCTATTTTGCCGGTGAACTGACCGACTACGAATATCCGCAGGAAGAAATCGAACGGGCGATGGCGGCTCTGCCACAGGTCTGATCAACGGAATCCTGTCGCGATGGGCGTCCAAACCCATCCACATCCATCACGCATACATCTGTAGGGGCCGATCTGTGTGTCGGCCCAATACGGGCACGCGCGCTTCCCTACAACTGTACGTTTTTGTATAACTGGGTCCATTCAGTACAGAATCAAAAGGCCGGAGCGTATATGCCCCGGCCTCTCACGTATTCGATCAATTCAACGTCTAGCAGCAGTTGTGATCGTCGACAAAAACCGTCACCTGCTGGCCATCGTCGAGGGTTGCCAGCCTGCCACCATAGATTTGGGCGAGAATATCGGTATGGTAGACTTCATCGGGCGCGTCGTAAGCGACCAGATGGCGGTTGATCGCCAGCACCCGGTCGAAACGCCGGAACGCCAGGCCCAGGTCGTGCGTGCTCAGCAGAATGGTCATGCCTTCCTGCTGCAACGTGTCCAGCACATCCATCATATCGGCCTGCGCCGCCGCATCAACCCCGCTGAACGGTTCATCCAGCACCAGCAGCCGCACATCCTGCGCCAGCGCACGGGCAATAAACACGCGCCGCCGTTGCCCACCACTCAATTCGCCAATCTGCCGACCGGCCAGGTCCGCCATGCCCACCCGTTCCAGCGCAGAATCCACCGCCAGCCAGTGCTTTCGACCGGGCCAGCGCAGCCAACCGATGCGGCGCGTACGTCCCATCATCACCACATCGCGCACCGTCACAGGGAAATCCCAGTTAACCGCTTCATGCTGTGGCACATACCCCATCGCGCAACGGGTGATGATCTCGCCGCTACGAGGCTGCAACAGGCCCATGATTGTTTTCATCAACGTCGATTTACCCGCGCCGTTAGGGCCAATAACCGCCACTTTGTCACCGGCATTGACCGCAAAGTCCACATGTTCGATACCTGCGTCCTGATCATACAGCACGGTCAGGTCACGCACGGTGAGCACCGGTTGTGCCGTGCCGGTCGGTTGGATTGTCTTTTGCCGCGGTAAGGTCATCGTTTATCCTGTCAGGACTTGCGGAACATAAAAATGCCAACAACCAGCCCAAAGGTGATAAAAAGCCAGATGTAGATCGAAATGCGCGATACGAGCAGGGTGTTCATGGTGATGGAAATGCAGACCACCGCTGCTGCCAGTTCGACCCGGTTGATCATAATGCCATCACATCTTTAGACGCGTTCAAGAGAGTCAACCAAACATTATTTTTTTATTATAAAACATTCTGCGCCCCTTGTAGAGTGACTGACCGGCCTTGATTTTGCACCCATCTTCCTTTACGATATACGCTACAATTGAGATTGTTATGCGTTTGTCCAGACCAGGTCCTGCGCGGCAGGACCTCCGAACTGTGTCAGGCCTTGACGGGAGCAGCACTAAGGAGTATCTCCTGGGTGTCGCAGATCAGCCTGGCCTGGGCAAATCCATGACAATCTCTTTTTGTTGGCGAGCACAGGGCAGACCCGGTCTTGAATCGAAACCAACGCTCTCAGTGGGAGCGCTATCTCCCCCTCGGCGTGTTGATCATTTTGGGCGGTATGGTGCTGATGGGGTTGCTGCTGCTCGGCGCGCTCACCCTGCTGCCAGCGGCACAGGTCGAAAAGTCCGTCACGGTCCTGCTCAACGGGCAGGCGCAAACGACGACGACCCGTGCGCCAACCGTCGCCGCACTGCTGGACGAACTGCGCATTTCGCTGCTGGAAGGCGATACCGTTTCGCCCGCGCTCAACAGCCGCTTAAGCCCCGATCTGGTCGTGCGCGTCGCAAAAGCCCGCAGCATCACCCTCACCGTAGATGGACAATCCCAGGTTTATCGAACGCTCCTGACCAACCCGGCAGCCATTCTGGAAAGTGCCGGTCTGACCGTCGGCCCGCGTGATGTGGTGCGGATTGATGGCACGCGCACCAACCCGGCGCAGCTGACGAACTGGCCGGTGCCAGTCACGCACATTTCGCTGCAACGCAGCATCCCCCTAACTGTGGTCGATCATGAAACAACGCGACAGATCGAAACCACCAGCACGACCGTTGGTGAAGCATTGTTCGCCGCCGGGATCACGCTTTATCTGGCCGACGCGGTGACGCCGAACCTGGATGAGCCGGTGGCAGCGGACATGACCGTCACCATCCACCGGGCCCAGCCGGTTTCCATTATCGCCGATGGCACCACCGTCGAGACACGGGTGCGCGGCCAGACTGTGGCGGATGCGCTGGCCGATGCCGAACTGGCGCTGGTCGGGCAGGATTACACCATCCCCAATGAGGATACGCCCTTAAAAGCAGGCATGTACGTCCGCGTTATCCGCGTCAAGGAAGAGATTCTCACCGAAGAAGCGACTCAACCTTTTGAAGTGGTCTTCCAGCCGGATTCATCGCTGGAGATTGACCAGCGCGAAACGGTCCAGACCGGGCAGAACGGTATCGTCCGCACCTCGATTCGGGTGCGCTACGAAAACGGGGTCGAGATCAGCCGCGAGCCGGTTGAGGAAATCGTCGCGCAGGAGGCCCGCAATCAGGTCATCGCCTATGGCACCAATGTGGTGCTGCGGACAATCGACACACCGGATGGCCCGCGCCAGTACTGGCGACGGATCCGCATGTACGCGACCAGCTATCATCCGGCAGCGCTGGGTGGCGATGATCGAACCGCGATTGGCGAACAGCTGCGCAAGGGCATCGTGGCATCCAACCCGGATATAATCACCTATCGCTCGGAAGTGTATGTGCCGGGCTATGGCGTCGGGATGATGGCAGATACCGGCCCGCTTTATCGCCCGCTGTTCATCGACCTCGGCTACAGCGACGATGATTTTGTCCCCTGGTCCCGTTGGGTCGATGTCTATCTGCTGGCCCCCGTCCCCGCCGAAATCCAGTATCTGCTGCCGGAATAGGGGACAGTCGTCAGTTGTCAGTTATCAGCTTTCAAGTCTTCGAACAAGCATGATGCGTCAGTCCCTGACAACTGCAAACTGTCCGCTGATAACTACTTCGGCGGCCTGGGTATAAACGCGCTGGTCCGCCGGATATAAGCCTGATAAGCCGGTTTCTTGTCCTTCAGGTCTTTTTCCAGCATCGCCACACCCGATACCCGCACCAGCAGAAAGGTCATCAGCGCCGGACTGAAGATGGTCCACCAACCGCCGACCGCCAGCGCGAAGGCATAAAACCCCCACCAGACGACCGCATCGCCAAAATAGTTAGGATGCCGGGTATAACGCCACAGGCCGCTGTCCAGCACCTGCCCTTTATTCGCCGGATTCGCCTTGAAGCGCGCCAACTGCCAGTCGCCAACCGCCTCGAAGAAGAAGCCGACGCCCCAGATAACCACGCCGAGATAATCCAGCGCCGTAAGCTGGGCCGGGCTGGCACTGTGCAGCGCGACCACCAGCGGCACCGCCACAACCCACATGACCACGCCTTGCAGCAGATTGACCTTGAAATAGCTGCGCCACCACCACTGTGCCCCGGCCTGCTGGCGCCACCGCGCATAGCGATAGTCTTCGGGCTGGCCGACGTTGCGCAGATACAGATGAACGCCCAGCCGCAGACCCCATAGCGTCACCAGCAGCGCCAGCAGCAGCCCACGGCCTGCAAATCCATCCGCCCGATAGGCGATAAACCATGTCACCAGCACAAAGCCCGGCCCCCACAGCATGTCGATGATACCGGAATCGCGCAGCCACAGGCTGATGAGCCAGATGGCCGTCACATAGCAAAAGACCAGCCCGGCAGACAGCAGAATCGCTTGCAAAAGGGACATGGCCAACCCGCTACTGCGCCGCGATCCAGGCCATCGCCTTGGACGCCAGCCGGTCAAGCGCCTCGACAGACTGAAGAATATGGTCTTCTTTGGTGTCTTCTTCTTTGGCGTGCGATAAACCGCGCAGGCTCTGGGCGAATAACATCACCGTTGGCACACCCGCCCGCGCCACTTCTGCCGCGTCGTGCAGGGGGCCGCTGGGCAGCTTGTGCGACCGGCCCGCTGTCTCGCGCACCGCTTCATCGGCCATGCTGATCAGCTCATCATCGAACAGAATCGGGTGGATTTGCCACAGCGAACGCCACTCCATCGAGACATCTTCCTCCTCGGCAAAGCGCTGGCTGGCGTCCTTTGCTTCCTGCAACATGGTCGCCAGTCCTTCCGCGTTCAGGTGGCGCTGATCCAGCGTAATATCACACTGGCCGACGACCGCTGTCACAATGCCCGGTTTGGTGATGACGCTGCCACAGGTGCACACCCCGCCGTTGCGCTTGCCAATTTCGCGAATTTCCAGCGCCAGTTTGGCGGCTGCCCCCAGTGCATCACGCCGCTGATCCATCGGGGTTGAACCGGCATGGGCTGACTGCCCGGTGAAACGGATGCTGTGCCGTTCGACGCCAAAGGTACCCAGCACGACGCCCAGCGGATAATCCATACTTTCCAGCACCGGCCCCTGCTCGATATGCAGCTCCAGATAGGCCGCCGCATTTTTGAGCTGTTTGCCTGCTTCTTTGGCGCGGTCCAGATCGACGTTAAACGCCTTGACTGCATCCACCAGTTTGATGCCGTCCTTGTCCGTCAGGTTGCGGACTTCATCCGGGTTCAGCGTGTTCGACACCGCGCTGGACCCAAACAGGCTGCGCCCAAAGCGTGCCCCTTCTTCATCCGCCCAATCCACCAGACGCACCGTCACCGGCGGGGTGCCTTCCGCCGCGATGCGCCGCATGACTTCGAGGCCAGCCAGCACATTCAGGCAGCCATCGAGCCAGCCGCCGTTGGGCACAGAATCGAGGTGGCCGCCGATGAGCAGTTCTTTTTCGGACTCACCGCGCAGCGTAACCCAGACATTGCCCACTTCATCCTGCTCAATTTCGACCGGCAGGTCCGCCAGCTTGTCCCGGAACCATGCCCGCGCTGTCGCCCATGTTTCCGTAAAGGCCACCCGCTGGGCGCCTTCTTCGGTGCCTGTCAATGCGCGCAGTTCCTTCAGTTCAGCCAGCGTGCGCTGCGGCTGGAGTCCGGTTGCCGTCGAGGACATCATGCTCAGCCTTTCCCCTCTACCTGGATCAGAATTGTGTCGCCAGAGATTACCCTCCCACATTCTGACCGTCAATTTTCTGGCTGTCGTGTGCCTGATCAGCGTGCTTGACAAACAATCTAATTTCGATACAATTATAATTAGATACGTATCTAATTCGACGGATATAAAAACAGGAGGAGGTCATGAACCAGAATGATCTCGATAAACTGCTGCAATCGCTGAAGGCCCTGGGCGATGAGAACCGGCTGCGCATTATCGCCTATCTCAGCCGGGCAGAGCACAATGTCGGCAGTCTGGCGGAGTTACTCGGTGTGTCCGAACCGACGGTCTCGCATCACCTGACAAAGCTGCGCGAGGCCGGTTTTGTCAACCTGCGGACACATGGCAATCAGCGGTTTTACTGCCTCAACGACGGCACCATCCGCCGCACGAGTCAGCAAGTCACCGGTTTACAGGATGTGGACATGGACGCCATTCCAGCAAACTGGGATAACGCGTGGATTGATGCGGTGGAAGGGTTGGACGCCGACGAACGCAAGGTGCTGAAGGATTATATCCTCAACGGCAAGCTGACGCAGATACCGGTCAAGCGCAAAAAGCTGCTGGCCGTGCTGCACTGGCTGGCGACTCTCTTTGATGAAGGCATCATGTATACCGAGTCCGAAGTCAACGAGATCATCGTGCAGTACCACGATGATTATGCGACGCTGCGGCGGGAACTGATCGACTTTGGTTTTCTGCGGCGAGAGCGTGGCGGCGGCAAATACTGGGTCGCCCCCGAAGAAGAAGGCAGTCCAGCCTAAACAGGATAGGGTAACGTCAGGTTGCCCTATCCACCTCACCATCACTCGCCCCGCTCAGCCCCAGCAGTTCGACACACGCGCCGAGGATACCGCTGTTCGGCCCCCCTTCACCCAGCATAATCTCCGCCTTGCGGTAATGACTGCCGGGCAGCACCGCAATGTCATCAAAAAACTGGCCCACCAGCGTTTCAAACTGATCCCGACAGGCCGACAACAGCACCTCACCGGCAGTCGTCGTACCACCGGTCAGGGCGATCCGGTGCGGGTAGAAAATTACGCTCAGGCTGGCAAGCGTCTGCCCCAGATAAAGTCCAACCTGCTGCATGATGGCTGTGGCCTGTACATCATCACCGTCGCGGGCAGCGCGGATGACTTCATGCGCAGGCACCGCCCGTCCATAGCGTTCGCGGGCCATGTGCTCGATCCCCGCAACGCCGCACAGGTCTTCCGCTGCCCCTTTGATACCTGTCGGGCCGACCGGCGCATCTGGGTCAAGGATAATCAGGCCGGTATTACCCGCGTTACCGCCGTCGATGAGCAGCGGTTTGCCATCCACGACGACGCCCGCCCCCAGCCCGGTGCCTACCGCCAGACACATAAAACGCCGCGCCCCCTGCCCACAGCCAAAATAATATTCGCCCAGCGTATGGGCCGTCAGGTCATTGTAGATTCGTACCGGCGTGTGATAGCGCTGTTCCAGCAAACCGCGCATATCGACCCCGATCAGCGATGGCGTATTGAGGCCCAGCACCGTACCGCGCTCGTCGTCGTCCAGTTCGCCATGCATCGAGACGCCGATACCCGCAAGCGGCGCTGCCTGTTCGGCAATCAGGGCATCCAGATGGGCAAACAGCCGTTGCAGAAAGGGCTGCGGGTCGTTGCCGCTGGCGTCCGTTGGCATGGACCGGTAGCCGCTGAGCTGCCCGGCGCGGTTGACGAGGCCTATTTTGGTATGGGTGCCGCCGATATCAACACCGATAACCGATGCTTGCATCACAAATCCTTACAGGTGACCACGCACAAATACCCCCAAAAGTTAACACATTTGAACGCAATAAGAGTAAAATAGGGCGTCTCAATCTGCATATCCCATCGCGGCAATTCAGGGAAAGCACTCCGACTTTTGGCGGAGGCCACGACCCTGCAAAAACCACATAATAGACATCATACCGCTGGCGCTGTTCAAGGAATACCGCATGGCAATGGACGCGTTTCGAGTATCAACGGATGAACTGGCAGCCGTTCTGCTGAAGTTGGCCGAAGCCATCAATGCTGCCGTCAGCTATCAGGAAGTGCTGGAGGTGGTGGCGCAGGTGCTGCCGGATTGTCAGGGTGTGTACCTGAACCTGTGGGAACACCTGGATTACGACAAGGCCACCTACGTCGATATTGTCGCAGCAGCCAGTATCGCCGAAGAACTGGGCCAGAGCGTCGGCCAGCGGTTGGCCAAAGCCGATTTCCCCATTGTGGGCCAGTCTACCCGTGAGCGTATCCTCGTTATTGAGGATGTTCAAACCGACCCCCGGCTCGACCCGGTTTCACGCAGCAGCTATCAAGCCTTGGGCGTGCAGGCCTATATGCGGGTGTCGTTTCACCGCGACGGGCATCTGGCAGGCGGCTTGTTCTTCAAGTATTCACATCCACGCCAGTTCAGCGAGCGCGAACGCCGGATGGGGCTGGGCATTGGCGATCTGGTCGTGGCAGCGGTGGAGCGCATTCAGTCGCAGCAGGAAACAGCCGCCGCGGTCGAGGCACAGCGCATTGCGCTGCTGGCAGAGCAGGAAGCCCGCGAGGAACTGAGTCTGCTGTACGCAGCGTCGGAGGCGGTCAACGCCGCCACGACATTCCCGGAGGTCATCAAGGCCATTGCCCCCCTGACCCGCCACATCGAAAAAGTTTATCTCATCCTGTGGGAATACCTGGATTATCGTAAGGCGAGTTACTTTGAAATCGTTGCCGGAATCACACGGCACGGCGAGGTGCCCGCTTCGGTCGGAAAGCGGCATGAAGAAGCCCGCTATCCCATCGCCCAGCAGATGGCCAAAATGCGCCAGATGGCCGTCGAAGACATCCATAATCACCCATTAGTCGATCCGGTCACGCGGGCCGGTTGGGAAGCGGACGGGGTGCAGGCCCTGCTGATGGTCAGCCTCGTACAGGACGAACGCTGGTATGGCGTCCTCAGCTTCGAGAACAGCACGCCCCGCACCTATTCGGAACGCGACCGGCGGCTAACGCTGGCGATCAGCGATCTGGTGCTCAGCGCCGTGATTCGTATCCAGGCTCAGGAAGAACTCGCCGATGCGGCCGAAGCCCAGCGCACCGCGTTTCTGGCAGAACAGGCTGCCCGCGAAGAAATGGCGCGGCTGTATCAGGTCAGCAAGGCCATCAATCAGGCGACAGCCATGCCGGATGTGCTGCGCGCTGCCAAACAGCTCTTCCCAGACCCGGTGGATGTGGCCATCTTCGCCTGGGAAGACTATGACCGCAGCGATGCAGGTTATCTGGAAGTCGTGGTCGCGACCGACCCGAATCTGCCATCCGGGATGCGTCTGTCTCTAGAACTGGTCGCCGGCCCTGCTGCCCTCGATCCCTATCAGTTACTGGTGATCAACGACGTCAACAGCCCGGAATGGGGCACACACCCTGCTTCCGCATCGGCCCGTTATTTCGGCCTGAATTCCATCGCCTGTACCAACCTGATGCACGATTCGCGGGTGCTGGGTTTGTTTGCCATTGCCAGCTATAAGGACTATTCGTTCTGTTCGCAGGAAATTCGTCTGATGACAGCCATCGCTGACCTGACCGCTGCTGCGCTTGAACGCTTCCGGTCACGCCAGGCGGCAGAAGAAGCCCGGCAGGAACGCGAAGATCTGTTCGAGGCCAGCCAGGCCATCAACGCGGCCACCAGCTTTCAGGAAATCCTCGATGCAGTTGCGCCAATGGCTTTTGAGGGTGGCGCGTTTTACCTGTATATTTTCGAGAACTTCGATTACCAGGGTGCCTCTTATATCGAGACGGTGGCAACCAGCGCAACCCGCTTCATGACCGAGGGCACCCGTATCCCACTGGAACAACTGCCGTTTCTCAAAACGCACCCCCGCCCAGGATTGTGGGCCTATGAAGATGTCGCCAACCATCCGGATCTGGACCCGGTCACCAAAGCCACCATGCTCAGTCAGGGACTAAAATCCAACCTGCGCTTTGGCCTGTCGTGGCGCAACCGGATACTGGGGGCATTCGGCATCGACCATGCGACTGTGAAACATTACACGCCGCGCGAACGGCGCATGATGCGCGCGCTGGGCGAACTGATCTCCGCTGCTGTCGAACGAATCCGGTCCCAGCAGGAAACCGCGCAGGCCCGCCACCATGCCGAAACCCTCGCCACCCTGAGCAAGTCAATCTTCCAGGCCACCGACGAACACCACATTTTTGCCGCGCTGGTCGATGTCATGGCCGCCCATGAGGCCGAGCAGGGGACGCTTGGCTACAGCGTCTATAACGACTCCAATCAGATGATCGGTGTGCGGATTACGGCTGGCTGGCACAAGCTGATGGGGTATCGGTATGAAACCGATATGCCCGATGCCATTTATCGGGTGGATGACCTCGCCCTGTTAAAGCTGATCACCCAGCAGCCGGATGTCCCGCTGTTCGTCGAAGATATGACGACCGACCCGCGCCTACAGGTCCAGGCCGGGCGCGACCTGGCGATTGCATCCGGGCGCAACGCCCATATCATCATCCCGCTGCACAGCAACAACCGCATTCATGGGACTGTTTCATTCGTCTGGCCCACAGCAAAGCCGTTCCCCGATGACCTGCGCAAGCTGGTTTTCGAGCTGCAACCGCTGCTGACATCGGTGGTGACCACCCGGCAGGCCTACCGCGCGGTCGAACAGGCTCACCGTGAGATCCAACAGCGCGCCCGCGAGCTGCAAACGGTCGCCCGTGTCAGCGCAACCGCTGCCACCTCGCACCATGAAACCGAAGTGCTTCAATCGTTCCTGGAACTGGCCCGCACCAACTTCACCCCGCATCAGGTGGGGGTTTATCTGCTGCAAGGGAACTGGCTGGTGCTGTGGGACCGTGACCCGGTTAGCTTCGACATCGAGCAGCGCGTGCCCCTACAGGCAGACCATATCTCCGCCAGAGCCGCCCGCCAGAAAAAAGAAGTCATCCAGAACCGCATGGTGACGCCCTCACCGCTCCCGTCCAACGGACAAATGCCCGCCGTACAGCAGCAGTCCGAACTGGCCGTGCCGATGGTCGTCAATGACAAGGTGGTTGGCATCCTGATGTTTCAGGCCGCCGGGGGGCACCAGTTCAGCGAATCCAACACCCAGGTTATCATTACTCTGGCCGACCTGATGGCGGTGGCGATCCAGAATGCACGCTACTTCCAGCAGGCGCAGGAACTGGCCGCCCTCGAAGAACGCACGCGGCTGGCGCGGGAGCTGCACGATTCTGTCTCGCAGGCGCTGTATGGCATCGGCCTGGGGGCGCAGACCGCCCAGCGGTTTCTGGACACCAACCCGACCCTGGTGCGCGAATCGGTCGATTATATCCTGACATTGGCCGAAGCCGGGTTAGCCGAAATGCGCGCGCTGATCTTCGAACTGCGCCCGGAATCGCTGGAAACCGAAGGGCTGGTGGTGGCACTCGCCAAACAGGGGGCATCGCTTCAGGCCCGGCATCAGATCAACGTGCAGCTTGAACTGACGGATGAACCGGCGCTGGCGCTGGCCGCCAAAGAGAGCCTGTACCGGGTTCTGCGCGAAGCGCTGCACAACGTCATCAAACATGCCAGCGCGACCCAGATCACCCTGCGAATGCAGTACCTGGACAATCATCTGCGCTTCGAGATCATCGACAACGGCTGCGGTTTTATCGTCGACCAGGAATTCCCCGGCCATCTGGGGCTGCAATCCATGCGCGAACGCGTGCACCAGCTTGGTGGCCAGCTCATTATTCAGAGCGCACCGGGCGAAGGCACCCACCTCACCGTTACGCTGCTCACGCCGACATATCCGGTCATTTATGATCCGCCAAAAGTCTGATGGATTCTATTCCCTTTGTCACACGCGCGGGAACAGCAATTGTGGAATACTGAATAAGTGGTTGGTTGACAAGGTGCGGTTCGTTGCGGACAAGAAAAGGCTGTCCCTGCGGGCTGTTTATGCGTTAAGCCTTGACGCAAAACCACTATGATCAATTTCAGAGGACACAATTGTCCATTGGGCAGGTTAGCATGAACAGCGTCAAGTCAAACGTCATTGTCAAGCCATTCGGAGCGCGGCAGCAGGCGATTGTCAGCCTGGGCGATACACATTTTGTGATGGGATCATCCATGATCCACGATACCATATCGCAGTCCAGCCGCCCGATTGATCTGCTGCTGGCAACGCTGGCGACCGATTGCACATTTGCCTGCCAGGAAGCCGCCCCAGCGCTTGGCATCCCGCTGCATCATCTGACCACGACCGCCCAGTGGGTCGATGGCACCCATTCGCATGCAGAAATCCGCTTTGGCATGAACGGCCCGGACACGGACCAGAGCAACCTGATGATAGCCTTCGTGAAAAACCGCTGCCAGACCTATAAACTGCTGTCGCCTGTCCTCATGATTACGCTGAAAGCCGTGATCTAGGCGACGCGGGCTATTCTCTGGGCAGATCGACCAGGCCGATACTGGCCGCATAAAGGGCAGCCTGGGTGCGGCTGACCACGCCCAGCTTGCCGAAGATATTGCTGATGTGGGTCTTCACGGTTTTGTCCCCAATGCCCAGCGCCGACGCAATTTCCTTGTTGGCCAGCCCCTGCGCCACCAGTCGCAGGACATCGGTTTCACGCTCCGTCAGTTTTTCGGGGGATTCCGGCGCGCGCACTTCACGCATCAGCCGGGCCGCTGCCTGCGGCGATAGCTGCACCTGACCTTCGGACGCGGCGTGAATCGCGCGGATCAGTTCCGGCCCATCCGTATCCTTCAGCAGATAGCCAATTGCCCCGGCGCGGATGGCCCCAACAACGGCCTGATCTTCCAGTACACTGGTCAGGGCGATGACTTCCGTCTCTGGTGCTTCGCGGCGGATGATCGCAGTCGCGTCGACTCCATTCATGCCGGGCATCAGCAGGTCCATCAGGACGACATCCGGTTTAAGCTCGCGTACCATGTCAATGGCTTGCAGGCCATTCGCTGCCTCACCCACAACTTCAAAATCCGGCTCGCCCCGCAGGTACATCTTCAGACCTTGCCGCACCACCCCATGATCATCGACCAATAACAGACGTATTGTCATCCCTATTCTCCGCTTATGAACGACTCAACCCTGCAAGAGCAGGCTCACCCCATACCTCATTATGCCGCACCCGGTATCGAAATATATCCGCCAAAAGTCTTAGATCGTATCACCCAGAAGTCAAAGCCCCGCCTCTGCCACTGGTTACACGACACCGATTCCGTCTCGTGGTTAGATAGAGCACAGATTGCCAACGAGGAGGAACAACATGGTATACACAGAACTGACCTTACCCGTAAATGCTTTACGCGACGAAATTGACGGAACCGTGATTATCCCAGGCGACGGGGATTATGATGCCGCCCGTATGGCCTGGAATTTAGCCGTTGACCAATATCCCGCCCTGATTCTGATCGCCGAAAGTGCGGCAGATGTGGCTGCCGGTGTACGCTATGCCCGCAGCCATGATCTGGGTATTGCCATCCAGTCGACCGGGCATGGTGTACTCCTGCCTGCTAACGACTGCCTGCTCATTATGACCTCTCACCTGTCGGCAGTTTCTGTCGATGCGGCGTCCCAGACGGCGTGGGTCGAGGCCGGTGTTTTGTGGGGTGCCGTGCTGGAACAGGCTCAGGCTGTGGGGCTGGCCCCGCTGCTGGGTTCATCATCCGGTGTCGGTGCCGTCGGCTATACGCTGGGCGGGGGCATGGGCTGGCTGGCCCGCAAATATGGCCTGGCGGTCGACAGCGTCCTCGAATTTGAAGTTGTCACTGCGGACGGCCAAATTGTCTGCGCCAGCGAAACCGAACATAGCGATCTGTTCTGGGCGCTGCGGGGCGGCGCGAAAGGCGCGCTTGGGGTGGTCACCGGCATGCGCATCCGCCTGTACGAAGTCACCACCGTGTACGGCGGCAGCCTCATTTATTCGCTGGCAGATGCCCGCGAGGTGTTCGCCTTCTATCGCGAGTGGATTCAGTATCTGCCGGAAGAATGGACGACATCGATCAGCATTATGAACTTCCCGCCCATGCCGGAACTGCCGCCATTTCTCAGCGGCCAATCGGTCGTCATGGTCAATGGCTGCTATGTCGGGGATGCGCACCTGGGGCAGATGATGGTGCAGGCGCTGCCGGACTGGAAACAGCCGATTGCCAACACCTTCCACCCGATGCCGTTCATCGAATCCGACACGATCAGCAATGACCCGATGGATCCGATGCCGGCCAGCGTGAGTGGCGGCTGGTTGACCGACCTGAGCGACGAAACGGTCGAAACACTGCTGGCTTACGCCACGCCGGATAAGGTTGTCAAAGCTGAAATCCGTTATGCGGGTGGGGCCATTGCACGGGTCAATGACGCAGCCAATGCCTACGATCATCGCTCGTCGACCCTGCTGCTGGAAGCGGTCGGCATGACGCCAACCCCGGAAGCCGTCACGCAATTCCGCCAGCACATCGCAGCTTTCAAGCAGGCGTTGCAGCCTCATATGACGGGTGGTGTCTACATGAACTTCCTCGATGGCCCGGACGCTCATGACCAGACCGCCAACGCCTTTTCGGCCAAGAAATACCAGCGGCTGGGCGAAATCAAAGCGAAATATGACCCGGAGAACCGGTTCCGCTTTGGTTATCGCATCCCAACCAGCACCGAAGCCTGATCCCAACCGATAGACCAATCATCAAAGCCGATCCAGCACAGGGTCGGCTTTTTGCGTCCTGTCAGACAATGTACGCCTTAAAGATGGCCCATTCGGGCTATGGCCGAACCGTTCGGACTGCTCAGGTTCATACGCAACGTACGGGTTAGACTCGCTTCGATAATGCGTACTGGCAGTAAAACCGAAAGGAAAATCATGAACCGGATGATTGGTTTATTGTGTATATTTTGCCTGCTCCTGCTTCCCGCGTCGATGGCGCTGGCACAGGAAACCACACCGGAACCAGCCGCGATGGATGGCACAGTGGTCGATGTTGCTGCCGAGCAGTCCCAGTTTTCGACACTGGTGACCGCACTGGAAGCGGCAGGGCTGACCGATGCCCTCACCAGCAGCGGCCCCTACACGATCTTCGCGCCAACGGACAGCGCGTTTGAAAGTTCGCTTGCGGCTGTTGGGATGACGCTGGACGATTTGCTGGCGAACACAGACTATCTGACCCAGGTGCTGCAATATCATGTCGTCGAAGGCGAACTGACTGCCGACAGCATTGCGGAACAGGCGGCCAATGGCGCAGCCACCCTGACAACGCTGGAAGGCTCGAACATTATGGTGTCCGTCAGCGGCGAAACCATCTCGCTCAACGGCAACCCCCTGCTCAGTGATGCAGGCACAGTTGTGAGTCAGACCGATATTTCCGCCTCGAATGGCGTGATTCATGCGATTGATTCCGTCTTGTTCCCGGAAAACGCGCCGGTTGCCGATGGCGAAGTGGCAACTGCCCATATCCGTCTGGCGCACCTGTCGCCCGATGCACCGCCGATTGAGCTGTATATTAATGGCACGCTCAGCGACATTCAGGCCCTGTCCTTCCCCAATGTGACCGGCTGGATTGAGATCCCGGCGGACACTTACGACATGGCCATTGCCCCGTTTGACTCATCGGTTGATGAATCGGTCATTGGGCCGCTTCAACTGAGCTTTGCACCCAATTCATGGACAACGCTGACGACCGTTGGTCTGTACGACAACATTGACCTGAACCTCGTGTTTGAAGACCTCAACACCCCGATTCCGCAGGATCAGGCACGTCTGTCGCTCTATCATGCCATCTACGATGCGGGTGCGGTCGACGTGCTGGTTGATGGCGACGTGCTGATCTCCAACGTTGCCTTCCCGACCGCGGGTGGTCAGAATGATGGTGCATTTATCGTTGATGTGCCCGCAGGCACCTATGACCTGCAGATCGTGCCCACCGGCCAGACAGAACCTGTGATTCTGGACCTGCCCGGCACGCAGATCGAGGCTGGGACGTTCTACCTGTTTGCGGCCATTGGATCCCAGGCTAATCCCGATGTGCTGATTCAGAGCATCAGTATGCCGCAGTTGATGGGTGAGGCTGGCGCGCCGCCGGTGGAAGCCAACACCAGTACGGTATCGCTGTTTGACGAGCTATCCAATCGCAGCGACCTGAGCACGCTGGCATCAGCGATTGAAGCAGCAGGCCTGCAAAACACCCTGACCAGCGATGGTCCATTCACTTTGCTGGCCCCCACCAACGCTGCCTTTGAAACCCTGGCTGATGAACTGGGTATGGCATCGGTAGACGAACTGCTGGCTGATACGGATACGCTGACCAGCATCCTGCAATACCACGTTATCAGCGAGCCGTTGAACAGTGCCGACCTTCAGGCGATGGTGGATGAACTTGAAGCCCCGCAGACCGGCCAGCAAATCGAGCTGGCGACGGTTCAGGGTGATAACATCACCTTCAGCACAGCCGATGGCCAGACACTGGCGAATGGTGCGCTGATTACCGAGGCGGACATCGAAACCAGCAATGGTGTCCTGCACATCATCAATGACGTGCTGCTGCCGCCGACCAGCGAAATCGGCTAAGACCTAGCCATCACATTCCAGACGACCCGACTTGTAACCGAGTCGGGTCGTTTTTGATTGGCGATTCGCGTTGCTTGTCTTGCCCGCACGCAGTATCATCATCCACCCGGCAGCCAACAGCATCCGAGCGGCCTACCGGGTTTACGAAGATGATGCATCAAGATTCATTCATTTTGACCAAATTTTTGTTGTTGCAGACCAAGCCAGATATTATATATTATAAATCTCGGTGAAGTTCCGCCTTCACGATGATACGGGTGACATACAGCTTCAACCACAAGTCACCAGCCATACAATATCGGTTGATTTGCGGAAATAGATGTTAAATAGTTAGGCGAAAAATCATGAGTATTACAGGCCAGCCAGACCGTACCAGTGCCAGCGAGTATGTCATCCCAACCCCGGCACTCCAGCACCGAATGCGCCATACGCTGATGCACGTGCGGCGAAGATGGCAACTCTATGCCCTGCTGCTCATCCCGCTGATTTACATGATTGTCTTTCACTATACCCCGATGGTGGGCGCCCAGATCGCTTTCCGCGATTATTCCGTGCGCGATGGTATCTGGGGCAGCGAATGGGTGGGGCTGGAGAATTTCCAGCGCTTCTTCAACTCCTACCTCTTTGGCCGGTTAATCGCCAACACCATCACACTGGGGCTGTACTCGCTGATCGCAGGCTTCCCCATCCCGATTATTCTGGCACTGAGCCTGAACCAGGTCCGCAACGTATACTTCAAGAAGACCATGCAAATGGTCACCTACGCACCCTATTTTATTTCGGTGGTGGTGCTGGTTGGCCTGCTGCTCCAGTTTTTTAACCCACGCTTTGGGGTCGTCTCGCAGATATCGCAGGCCCTTACGGGGATGCCTGTCAATATCCTCAATGACCCGAACTGGTTTCAGTCGCTGTTTGTCTGGTCCGGGGTATGGCAGACGACCGGTTTTGCAACGGTCATCTATCTGGCAGCCCTGACGACGATTGACCCCTCCCTCCATGAGGCGGCGGTGGTCGACGGCGCGTCCCGGCTCCAGCGCATCCGGCACATTGATATTCCGGGTATCATGCCGGTAACCACCATGCTGCTGATCCTGAACATGGGCAACTTCATCAACATCGGCTTCGAGAAGGTGCTGCTGATGCAGAACCCGGTCAACACCGGCGTTTCGGAAATCATCGACACGTATGTGTACAAAGTGGGGCTGGCATCAACCGCGCTCGACTTCTCCTACGCCACAGCGATCGGATTGTTCAAGGGTGTTATCGCGTTAATACTGGTTTTCACGGCCAACTGGGCGGTGAAACGGATGGGCCAGGAAGGCCTCTGGTAAATCACATTCACGTGCCCGGATACTTAAAGACAGGATAATTGAACTATGGCCGTACTTTCCCAACGTTCCGCAAAACAAAACGCAACCGCGATCCACGATTCGCGCGGCGATCGCATTTTCAGCATCTTCAACTATTTGTTCCTGACTGTCATCCTGGTGTTGGTGCTCTACCCGCTGATCTATGTCCTATCGGCATCGTTCAGCGAACCGGCGGCGGTGACCGCCGGCGAGGTGGTGCTCTGGCCGGTGCGCCCGACACTCATCGGTTATGAAAAGATTTTTGAACATCCGGCGATTATGCAGGGGTTCGCCAATTCCGTCTTTTATGCGGTTGTTGGCTCCACCGTCAACGTCGTGATGACCATGTTGGCCGCTTACCCGCTGTCGCGCAAAGACCTGCCGGGCCGCCGCTTTCTGACCGCTTTCTTCTTCTTCCCGATGCTGTTCAGCGGTGGGTTGATCCCGTTCTTTCTGGTCGTGCGTGACCTGGGCCTGCTCAACACCCGCTGGGCCCTCATCCTGCCGACAGCGCTCAGTGTCTGGAATCTGATGATTGCGATTTCTTTTATTCGCACGTCGATTCCCGAAGAACTGCTGGAAGCCGCGCAGTTGGATGGCTGCAACGATTTTCAATATCTGCTGCGCATTATCCTGCCGCTTTCCGGACCCATCATCGCGGTTTTATTCCTGTTTTACGGGGTCTGGCACTGGAACCAGTATTTCTACGCGCTGATCTTCCTCAACACCAAAGACTTATTCCCGCTTCAGCTAATCATGCGTGAAATTCTTGTCTTCAACCAGCTTGATCTGTCCATGCTGTCGGACATCCGGCAAATGGCGATCCAGCAGGGGTTGAAAGAACAGCTGAAATTCACGGTGCTGGTGGTGTCTTCGCTGCCTGTTATGTTGATCTACCCACTGGTACAGAAATACTTTGTTACCGGAATCACGCTTGGTGCAGTCAAAGGCTGATGCATGTTGATCCTGAAGCGTAGAGAAAGGATGTTGCTATCGCGGAGAACTCGTGGCGGATCAAACCGTATCGCCGACGGACACTCGTTAGGTAAATAATTAAAGGATTGGAAAAATGCGTAATAAAGTCTTGAGAACGCTCCTGCTGATCGCCATGCTCACCTTTGTGGTGGCGGTCGTTCAGGCGCAGGACAGCACCGTAACCCCGGCGGGCGAACTGCCCATTGTGACCGAACCTACCACCATCCATATCATGATGGTGCAGACGACCGGTGTCGAAGATTATAATAATGGCAACAAATACACCGAATGGCTCGAAGAACAGACCGGCATCAATGTCGAGATCGAAGTGGTGCCCAATGCCGACGCGCAGGCCAAACTGAACGTCACGCTGGCCAGCGGCCAACTGCCGGATGTGCTGGCGGGCTTTAACATGGACCCCGGTCTGATCGCCCAGCAGGGTGCAGAAGGCCAGTTCCTGCCGTTGAACGATCTGATCGAAGAATACGGCTACTGGACCAAGGAAGCCTTCTACGAAATGCGGCCGCATCTGCTGTCGCTGATCACGTCGCCTGATGGCAACATCTATCAGCTGCCGGACATCAACGAATGCTTCCACTGCTTCATGTCACAGAAAATGTGGATCTACCAGCCCTGGCTGGACGCAGTAGGCATGGATGTGCCGACCACCACGGAAGAATTCTACGAAGTGCTGAAAGCCTTCAAAGAACAGGACCCCAATGGTAACGGCATCGCCGACGAAGTACCGTTCTCGGCCCAGATCTGGGACACGGGCTGGCACCAGACCGTCGAAGAATTCATCATGCAGTCGTTCGTCTACTACGATCGTGTCTCCCCCAACCGCAACCAGCATTTCCTGTATCTGGATGACGATGGTCAGGTTCAGGCAGCCTATGCGCAGCCCGGCTACGCCGAAGGCCTGAAGTACCTGAACCGCCTGTATGCTGAAGGTCTGATCGACCCCAACGCCTTCACCCAGGACAACTCGCAGATCCGTACCCTGGCGAACAATGCCGGCGTCGAACTGCTGGGCGCAACACCGGGCGGCTGGCCGGGCATGTTTGCCCAGGTCGAGTTCGTTGAAAATGGTGGCCGCATCGACAACTGGGTTTCGGTGCCGGTGCTGGAAGGCCCCGATGGCTTCCGTCAGGCGGCTTATGCACCCTGGGGCATCACACAGGGCCGTTGGGTCGTGACCAGCTCTGCCGAGAACCCCGAAGCAGCTTTCCGCCTGGGCGACTTCATGTACAGCCTCGACTCGACCATCCGCAACGTCTTTGGTGAAGAAGGCGTCGACTGGCAGTGGGCAGAAGAAGGCATGCTCGGTATTGATGGCAGCCCGGCCCTCTACGACAACATCAATCAGTGGGGCGAGGGCATTCAGAATCAGTCCTGGCAGCAGGCCGCGATTCAGTTCCGCACCTCCGAATTCCGCCTCGGCCAGAACGCCGAAGGGGACTATGTGGAGCCGCTGCTGTACGAAGCCTCCAATGAGAATCACCTGCCCTACGCGCCCTCCATCGACCGTCTGATTCCGCCGCTGGTCCTGTCGGAAGAACAGGGTCGCGAACTGGCCGACATCCGTCTGGCAGTTGAGACTTACGTCGAAGAAATGAAGGTGAATTTCATCGTCGGCAATGCCGATGTGGACGCCGAGTGGGATAACTATCTCGCAACGCTGGACTCGCTGGGTCTGCCCCGCTTGCTGGAGATCTTCCAGGAAGTCTATGACGAGCAGGCCGGTATGGTCAGCGGTGGCGAAATTCAACAACAGGGCGGCTAAACCCGTCGAACTCTCCAACATGGGCTGCACACCTTTACAAACAGGGGGTGCAGCCCTGTTTACACACCTTCACAGGCTCGAATGAACCCCAATCAATACCTCTCCATCATATGCAAACAAGCAACCGCATCACTGAAAGGAAACACAGTGGTCAAGCAAGTTTCTACCGAAGGACTGAAATGGTTTCAGGACGTGCGTTTTGGCATGTTCATCCACTGGGGCCTGTATGCCATTCTGGCAAAGCAGGAATGGGTGATGCACACCGATCGCATTCCGGTGCCGGAATATGAAAAACTGGTTTCCCAGTTCAACCCCACCAAATTCAACGCCGACGAATGGGTCAGCATTGCCGCCGATGCCGGTCAGAAATACATCGTCCACACCAGCCGCCATCACGACGGCTTCAGCATGTACGATACGGCACTGAGCGATTACAAGATCACCAACACGGCGTTCGGGCGCGACCCGCTGCGCGAACTGGCGGACGCCTGTGCCCGGCGCAGCGACATCAAGCTCGGCTTTTACAGCTCACTGCTGGACTGGCACCACCCGGCCTATCGTTTCCGCGAGGAAAGCGGGCTGGCCTGGTCGGACTATATCGAGTTCCTGCACGGGCAGGTGCGCGAGTTGTGCACCAATTACGGCGAGATCGCCTGCATGTGGTTCGATGGCGACTGGCCGCGCCACAAAATGGACGAGAGCAATGCCTATTTCATGGCGGGCGGCTCATTCGAGTATGACAAGCTGTACGACATGATCCACACCCTGCAACCGGATGCGGTGGTGCTCAACAACCATCATGAAGAGCCGCACCCCGGCGAGGATGTGCAGGGTTTCGAGCAGGACCTGCCGGGCATGAACACGGCGGGTTTCAACGACACCACGGTTTCGGACAGCCCGCTGGAAGTCTGCATGACCATCAACGATCACTGGGGCTACAGCGCCAATGACCATAATCACAAGTCCGTCAAAGCACTGGTCCATTACCTGGTGCGCGGGGCCAGCGCCGGGGCCAACTATCTACTGAATGTCGGGCCGACGGCGGAGGGTGAAATCCTGCCGGTGCATGCCGAGCGTTTGCGCGGGGTGGGCCAATGGCTGGAAACCAACGGTGAATCCGTCTATGGCACGCGTGCCGGTGTCGTCAGCCCCACAGCCAGTACGGTCAGCACCCGTAATGGCGACACCCATTACATCCACCTGCTCGATTACGTCAGCGACAATGCGACCCTCGACAACATCCCGGACTCCGTCAGTTCGGCGCGGGTGCTGCACACGGGTGAGTCGGTTCGCATGGAGCGTACTGACAAGGGCGTGGTCATCAACGTACCGGAAGCGCAGCGCGACCCCATCGATACGGTGGTTGTCCTGTCGTAGTGCTTTCGGAACATCGAAGTCAGACAAAGGATAACGTTATGGTTAAGCAGGCCTCTGAGCAGGGGCTTAAATGGTATCAGGACGTGCGCTTTGGCATGTTCATTCACTGGGGGCCATCGGCGGTTCCGGCGCGCCACGACTGGATTATGGCGGCGGAGTCGATCTCTGTGCCGGACTACGAGCAATATACCCGGCAGTTCAACCCCACCAAATTCAACGCCGACGAATGGGTCAGCGTTGCGGCGGACGCGGGCCAGAAGTATATCGTGTTCACCAGCCGCCATCACGACGGCTTCAGCATGTACGATACCGCGTTGAGCGATTACAAAATCACCAACACCGCATTCGGGCGCGACCCGGCACGCGAACTGGCGGATGCCTGTGCCCGGCGCGGCGATATCAAGCTCGGTTTTTACAACTCGCTGCTGGACTGGCATCACCCGGCCTATCGTTTCCGTGAGGAAAGCGGCCTGGCCTGGTCCGATTATCTCGAATTTCTGCACGGGCAGGTGCGCGAGTTGTGCACCAACTTTGGCGAGATCGCCTGCATGTGGTTCGATGGACACTGGCCGAACCACCAGTTTGATGAAGAACATCAGTATTTCATGGCGGGTGGCTCGTTCGAGTACGAAAAACTCTACAACATGATCCACACCCTGCAGCCGGACGCCACCGTGCTCAACAACCACCATGCGCAGCCACAGCCGGGCGAGGATGTACAGGGCTTCGAGCAGGACCTGCCGGGTATGAACACTACCGGCTGGCAGAATCTGGAAATCTCGTCGCTGGCGCTGGAAGTGTGCATGACGATCAACGATCACTGGTTTTACATTCGCGGCAGCGACAACCATAAATCGCTGCGATCACTGGTCCATTACCTGGCGCGTGCGGCCAGCGCCGGGGCCAACTACCTGCTGAACGTCGGGCCGAATGAAGAAGGCGTGATTAACCCGATTCATGTTGCGCGGCTTCAGGGTATCGGGGCATGGTTGCAGGCGAATGGCGAGTCGATTTATGGCACACGCGCCGGGGTGATCGAGCCTACGGCCAGCGCCGTCAGCACCCGCAACGGCGATACCCATTATGTACACCTGCTCGACTACATCAGCGACAGCGTGACCCTCGCTGGTGTGCCGGATTCCGTCAATGCGGCGCATCTGCTGGTGAGTGGCGATGCCGTCCCGATGGAACGTACCGATAAGGGCGTGGTCATTACCGTACCGGCGGCGCAGCGCGACCCGTTAAACACCGTTGTTGTGCTGTCCTGACCGACAAATCAATCACACCATATGCATAAACAAGCAAGGCTGTGCTGAACCGGCGCAGCTTTGTTTTTGTCCACCATACAGGGCGGCATGGTCAGGCGCGACGATCGGCGCTACAATCGCGCCCGTTCAGGCAGCAACATGCAGGAGGACTCATGCGCTACACAGATGATGGCCCTATGGGCTACTATTTCGACGAAGTGGAAATCGGGCAGCGTTTTGTCACACGCGGACGCACCATCACGGAATCCGATCTGGTGCAGTTCGCCGCCCTGACCGGGGACTACAACCCGATGCACACCAACGCCGAATACATGAAAACCCACCCGATGGGCCAGCGCATCGCCCACGGGATGCTGACACTCAGCTACGCCGTCGGGCAGATTTATCAGATTGGTTTCATGGAACGCACGGTGATCGCCTTTCGCGGGCTGGAAATGAAGTTCAGCCTGCCGGTATTCATTGGCGATACCCTGCACAGTGTCATCAGTATCGTGGAGAAAAAAGAGGCACGGCGGCTGGGCGGCGGCACCATCACCGCAGAGGTCAAGATCATCAATCAGGATGGAAAAACCGTGCAGTCCGGTACGATGACGCTCATCCTCGCTTCGAAACCGGAAGAAGAGGCCTAGGCCACCGGTCACACCGCAGCGAGCTGCGCTTGCAGGGGCAGGGTGAAGTAAAACACCGATCCTTGCCCCGGTTCACTTTCCACCCAGATACTGCCCCCATGCGCCTCGACAGCCAGGCGGCAGAACGCCAGCCCCAAACCCAGGCCCTTGGGCGCGCCATCATATTTCACGCGGCTGAACTTATCGAATATCTGACGCTGCATGTGCTTGGGGATACCCGGTCCGGAATCACCGACTTTGATGCGAATCTCGTTCTGATGAACTTCCGCCCCCAGCAGGATCGATCCACCCTCCGGTGAGTATTTGACCGCGTTTTCCATCAGGTTGATGATGACCCGCTGGATCATATCCTGATCAATTTTGATAAACGGCAGGTTGCTGGCAATCGAAAATTGCAGGCGTTGATTGGCCTCCGTCGCCAGCGGTTGCACCAGTTCGGCGGCGTTCGCCAGCAAATTATGCAGCGACGTCTGTTTACGGTCGAGCACCGCCTGGCCTTCTTCCAACCGCTGAATATCGAGCAGGCTTTCGATCATGCGCGATAGCTGGCGCGTGCTGCGCATCCCCACCTGAACCAGATTGAGCAACGCGGCGTTATCCGCCCCAACCAGCAGGCGGCCCAGTGTCACAAAGCTGGTGTTGATCGCTTGCAGCGGCCCGCGCAAATCATGATAAACCATCGCGGTCAGGTCTGCGCGAAGCTGTTCCAGTTCCAACTCCGGCGTGATGTCGTTTTCAATCCATTCAATCACACCCCGGTCGGCAAAGGTCAGCCGCCGCGCCCGCACCAGCACAGGCACATCCTTGCCCGCCGCCGTCCAGGCCGTCGTCCGAAATTCAATCTGCTTGCCTTCTTGCAGCGATGCAAACCGGTCCGCCCCTAATGGCCCTGTACCCAGCCGGTGGATTGCCATGATCGGCAGTTGCACAATCTGGTCGTGCGGGTACCCCAGAAACTCACACGCCTGCCGGTTGGCGTCGACCACCTGCCCGTCGAGGTCGGTCACGATCACCGGCACGATGGAGTCTTTAAACAGCCACTGGTAGCGGTCCTGGCTGGCGCGCACATTGTTGAACTCGATCGCGTTACGAATTGTCGAGGCGGCCATATGCGCAATCGCTTCCAGCATGTCGACTGCCGGTTGATCAAAATAGTCGACCTGTGGATGAATCAGAAGCATGACGCCGTAGATTGTGCCACCTTTTTGCAGCGGCAGGCCAATGGCCGAGCCTTCATGCGGCATCAGCGGGTTGGGTGGCAGAGCAGGCCATCGGGGGTCAGTCGTGAGATCACGAACGATGATGGTACGCCGGCCATGATGCACAAAACCCACCAGCCCATGATGCACCAGCACGCCCCATAATTCACGTTCAAGGTCGCTGTCGCCGCTGTTACCCAGCATGAAAGCGTCCCGTATGTGGTTGTTCGGGTCCAGGGTGACCACACAGCCGTGCGTGGCCTGAATGACATCGCCAGTGAGCGAAAGCACCGTCTGCAACAACGCCTGTACATCCAAATCCTGCTCATGCAGAGCACGGGCGATTGTATACAGTGATTCAAGGCGCTTGCTCTCACTTAGGCTCATGCATTTTCCCTTGTTGATCGACAGGGCGATGCTTTGCATTCCATATTCTATACAGAATTCTAACCGAATTAGGTAAAAATTACCTGAGACAGCGTCTGAAATCAGGCTCTTTGGTAAGCACCCGGTTGAATGAAGTGGCGTGGTTCGTTAACCCGGCATCGGTTGTGCACACACGACGCGGAACCCAAAATAATCGAGGCGACGGTTGGGCAAATCGTTAAAGCGCGACCCACAGACGGCCCATTCAGCGACATCCGCGAATGAGCCGCCACGCAGCACGCGGCTGTTATGGCCTTCATACTGCCCGTACGACGGATTGCGATAGTCGTTCAGGCACCATTCCCACACATTACCGCTCATATCCAGCGCGCCGCACCACGACGCCCCGTGCGGATACATCCCGACAGCCGTGGTCTGGCCGAGCCGGGCCTCGCGCGTATTGGCCACGCCATCCGCCCAGGCACCCCAGGGATACGCGTGATTAAAATTGCCCTGGGCCGCCCACTGCCATTCCCATTCGAACGGCAGCCGAATTTCGGCATTCTGGCCGATCACCAACCGTTGTGGCCCGCCGCCCGGCGATAAGAGTTCCTCACCGGTATAGAGCGCGTTCAGCCAGCGGGCAAACGCCACCGCCTGATACCACGAAACGGTATCGCGCGGGCAGTTGTCGGCGGGGTTCCGCTGCTCCAGCACACCCTGCTTCTGATAGCGCGGCGTCAGATGCTGCCACCAGGCGTCATTGTCAAAGCCATCCGGGGCGTCCAAGAAGGCCTTGAACTGCCGGTACGTCACCAGATAGCGGGCGATGTAGTATGGCTGAAGCCCAAACCCACCGAAAACCCGTGCGTGCTCATTCTGAAACGACACCGGGTCCACCGGCACATTGACCGGACACCAATTGATCTCTGGCCGACCATCCGGCAGCAAACCCACACCGGGACGCGAGTCCCCCATCTCATGCAGCCGCTGGCCGATCTGAACGCGCGCCTGATGATCAAGCGTTGTACCCCGGAGCAGCATCAGAAGGTCAAAAGAATCAGGCGACATGTCGGTTCTCATTTTCAAGAAGGTCGTTTTTCAAGAATAGCGTGAATCAAGCGTTGGTAGCTGTGCCGGGCATTCGCGATATCGAACGGGAGTGATTCGATTGAGGTGAGTTCAGTTGGCATCGACTCCGATGGTTTATACTGCAAGGGGATAACCGGTTTCTCGCGGTTGATAAAATAGCGATACGCCAGCCGGACATAACGCGATTCCAGCGCTTCGGGCGAGATCAGCAGGATCATCAGCCAGCATTCGTGCAGGGCCTGCTCGACCGCCGCTTTCCAGTCCTCACCACCTTGCACCAGATACTGATCAACCCAGATTTCCATCCCCGCGTCTTGCAGGGCAATCGTCATCGGGGCGACCACTGTTTCCCAGTCTTCGCGGGCGTAAGCCACAAAAATATGATCCACCAGCGACCCGCGTATCAACCCCGTCCCCAGGCGCGACGTCTTCCGTTTGCTGGAAAAACGCAGTTGCAGCACTTCTTTGGTATCGCGCTTGGCCTGCGCACCATCCGATCCCGCTTCACTGGCGGCATCGTCTTCGTTCAGCAAGCGGCGGCGCGCGTCATCCGTATCATAAATATAATGCAGCCGCACCGCAGTCCCAAGTTCGATGGTATCGAACACCTTCAATGGGCGAGAGTCGATCAGGCGCATACCGTTGAGCACCGTGCCATTGGTGGAACCCAGGTCCTTGAGCGCGTAGCCATCCGGGCCACGCAGCAGTTGCAGGTGCCAGCGGCTGACTTCGGGATCCTGAATGACAATATCGTTGGAAAGGTCACGCCCCAGGGTGACATTTTCGCTGGCTAACGTATAGATGCGGCGCGGATTCGGGCCGACTTCTACGACCAGCGCATAATCATCGCTGGGGTTGATGGGCACAACCTTGGTCGGGTCGTGCGAGGGAATAGGGGCGACCTTCTGTTCCGCCGCTTCCTGCTGATATTCGAGGGTAATCATCTCCCCCAGTTCAATCAACTCGCCACTGTGCAGATCACGCGACTGGGTAACGCGTTGCCCGTTCACGAATGTGCCATTGGTGGATTTCAGGTCTTCAAGCTGGTAATGATCCACCACCCGCAGCAGGCGGCAGTGTTCACGGCTGACGTCATTGTCATCAATGATGATGTCATTCTTAGAGCCACGTCCAATGTTGACAACATCATGGTTGAGTTCATAGACTGCTCCGGCTCGTGGGCCGCGTCGCATAATCAACGTTGGCATAACACCTGCCTGTGGCAAACCTGATCTTCTTCTATCTTAGTCGAAACCGGGAATCGCACCAAATTAAAAATCCCTGCTACGCCGTATACGCAGCAGGGATTCGAAATGTTGCGCAGCTTTGTCTGGCTACTCGGCCTCTGCTGTCGCTTCTGCCGTGGCCTCGGCGGTGGCTTCTGCTGTGGCTTGTGCCGTGGCAAGGTCCTCCGCTTCAATCGTCGCCATAACCGCGTTGATCGTGGCCTGCGTTTCGGCGGTCGCCGTCGCAATCTCGACCTCACTCATCGGGTTGAGCGTAGCCGTTGGCGAAGCGGTTGGGGTCGCCGTGGGCTCGAATGGTGGCTGGGCCACAATTTCAATCAGCGTATCGAGCGTGCCCTGGTTCACCAGCAGCACCTGGCCGGTTGTCGGGGCAGCTTCCTCGGTGGCGTCGGCCAATGCAGCTTCGATCTCACGGGAAATCACGTAGTAGCGATTGCCACCCGGGTTGCGATTGCCCACCAGAAACACGCGCAGTTGATCGCCGCCCGTATCGACTTCAATGGTGTAAGCAGGTTCGGCCAGCCCGAAGTCCGCCAGATTTTCCGCCTCAAAAGCAGAATCATAGGCCAGTGAAAGCAGGGTGTTGATCGTCTCGGCGGCGGCGTTCTGGTCAACCACCTGGGCATCCATATCGTCCAAACCAGTCACTTCCCAATCGGCTTCGCTGTCTGCGCGTGCCAGGCGGATGAAATCACCATTCTGGTTATTGCGCACCGCCACGCTCAGCACATCGGTCGCGACCACGCCCTCCAGCAACGTGCCGCCCTCAGCAGGCGTGGGGCTGGCAGCCGGCGGCTGGTTCGCCTGATTGTTGCCAATGACCACCACCGCGATAATGACCACGAGGCTGACAAGCAGCAGGATGATCGTATTTCGATTCAAGCGCATTGTGTTGTTCCTCCTTAGCGTGCCGGTTCGCGGCTGTTCCACCAGACCAGAAAACCAACCAGCAGCACGCCGAACGGTAGCAGGACGGTGGTCACCAGATTGATCATGCCGCTCGTCTGCTGGTCAACAAAGATCGGGGTGTCCTGCGGGCGCTGGGCGCTCTGGATATTGATCTGGGTAAAAAATTCGTCGAACCCGGTTGTCCAGACCATGCTGTTAAACATCGCATCAAAATTCACGAGGCTGGCAATCGAGATATAACCGTTGGCTGCGATCGACGTGCTGCCGAACAACACCACGCGGGCTCCGGTGGTGGTATTTTCGGCCACCGCCGCGATCGGAAACGGCCCACCGGCATCCTCGTCTGCGCGATCAAACTCGCCATTGATCACCGCTTCATAATCCGTTTTGGCGTAGGCACCGGCTGTGGACCGCGCCAGATAGCGACCCTCGATGCTATCCGGCAGTGGATCGGCGATCTCGATGCCATGCGGAATTTCAAAAGCCATGCCGCTGCCGCGCTGGAAGCTGCGCGTGATCGGGTGATTGAGGCTGAAATCCGTCGAAACCGGGATCAGCGGGGTCTGCCACGCCTGTGAAGGATCAATGATGATATTGTCCTGGAAACGCAGGCCAAAGTTTTCCCACAGGTAGTCGTTGAGCAGCGGCGTGGTCGCCAGTGACGTGTTGTCCGCCTCGGTGCTGGGCGCCGCCAGGATAATCAGGTTGCCGCCATCGTCCAGATAATCAATCAGGATTTGCGCTTCTTCATCGGTCAGCGCCTGCGTGCCGCCCGGTATCACCACCACTTCACCGTCGATATTCGGGTTATTGAGCGTCACACCACCGGTCGGATTATTCAGATCAAACAGACCCACCGTCCGCGTTGTCCAGTCAAGCTGGTTGGTCAGGATGTCATTGAGCGTCGCCATCCCGTCCGGCGTCGCCGCCGTCAGGTTGAGCCCGCCCTCGACGCCGACAAAATAGGCCCGGAAGTCGCCTTCGGCAGCCACTTTGAGGATGGCATTGGTCAGGCTGTCCTGGCTGGCGAAATTCACCAGTTCGCCATTTTCGATGTCCAGTTCGCCCGCGTCGTTGAGCTTGCCGACAAAAATCTGCCCGGCCCGGTTGATGCCCATCTGATTCGCCAACAGCGGGTTGCGGTCCGGGTCGATAAATTCATACGACACCTTGCCGTTGCTGATGCGGTTGTAGTCTTCAAACAGCAGTTCATCGCGGTCGCGCTGGGCCGCCTGCGCAGCCCCGTAAAAGGCCACGAACCTGACTTCGGGCACGGTCGGGTCCGCCCCCAGCACGCTGATCGCCTGCCGTGATTCTTCGGTGAGCGAGTAAATATCGCGCTGGGTCAGGTCCACCCGTATGCTCAGATTGCGCACCATCGTATACACTGCGATCAGCGCGATCAGGACAACCACCGTGACGACGAGGCTGGTCCCGCCGAAACGCACGGTACGTCCGGTCAGCACCGCTTTGGCCTGTTCCGGGGCCATAAAGACCCAGGCCACCAGCGACAGCAGCATGATGCCTAGACCACCCCATCCCACGACGGTAAATGTTGGCTGGGTAAAGAGCACGCCGACCGCGACAAGCAGGCCCACCAGCGCCAGAATCAGCATGTAGTATGGTGGGATAAACGGCTGATCGTGTTCCGGTATTTGTTGATGTTCGGCCATGATTACGCCCTCCAACGTCGGGTTTCGACCAGACGCGTCGTGATGAACAGCGCGCCGATGATGACAAACACGAAGTAAACGATGTCTTCCGCGCGGATAATGCCTTGCGCCAGCGTAGCGCCAAAATGCGCCTGCAAGCCCAGCTCGCGTACAAAGTCCGCAACACCGGACAAAGTCTGCTGGCCGGAAATCCAGATCGCGGCGAACTCCGCCAGATACAGCACCAGAATGGTGGCTGCGCCCAGGAAGGCCGCGACGATCTGATCTTCGGTGATGGCCGACCAGATCATGGCGATGGCCAGCACCGCCCCGCCATACAGCCATGCTCCCAGATACGCGCCAAACGCGACACCCTGATCCGGGATGCCGACCAGTGTCAGCAGGAAGTAGTACACCACCGACAGCAGCAGCAGCACCGTGAAGTACGCCCAGGCCGCCAGAAACTTGCCCACGATGAAATGAGCTTCGCTCATCGGCAGGGTCATCAGCACTTCGAGCGTGCCCTCGCGGCTTTCTTCGGCGATCAGGCGCATGGTCAGCAGCGGCGCGATCAGAAACATGAGAAACGTGAGCAGGTTCGGCGCAAAACCGGGATCAGCCGGGAAGGTGCCGTTGGCCTGCGTGATAAAGCTGTTGAACAGCACGCTCAGAAACAGCAGCAGCGCAAAGGAAATGGCATACGCAATCGGCGAGCGGAAATACAAACCCACCTCGCGCTTGAACACCGCGATAACTTTACTCATGCGCAGCCTCGCCTTCCAATGGTTGTTCGGTCAATTCGGGATTCGGGTCGGATGCGGCGCTGTGGTCTGCCCCGGCCACCTCGAGGAAAATGTCTTCCAGCGTCACCGCGACGGACCGCAGCTCGACCAGATCCCACCCATGATCCGCCACCGCACGGGCAATAACGGGGCGCGGGTCAATCTGCGCGCTGGCCGGAAACACGCGGATACCATCCTGTGTCGCTTCGGCACGGGCGACGTCCGGCAGCGTTTCGACCACCGGCAGCACCGTCTCGATAGGCGCATTCACACGCACAATAATCGGCTGGCCGCGCTCCAGTTGGCTGCGCAGTTCGACCGGCGATCCCTGCGCGATGATGTGCCCGCGATTGATGATGACGACGTTATCGCACACCTGGTCCGCTTCGGAAAGAATGTGGGTGCTGAACAGCACGGTATGATGCCGGCCCAGTTCCTTGACCAGGTCACGCAGTTCCAACACCTGAAAGGGGTCCAGGCCGATGGTTGGTTCATCCAGAATCAGCACTTCGGGGTCATGGGTCAGCGCCATAGCCAGCCCGACACGCTGGCGCATCCCCTTGGACAGCGTACGAATACGACTGTTGGCCCGGTCTGCCAGCCGCACCCGCTCCAGCGCCTCCATCGCTTTTTTGCGCCGGTCACGCAGCCCGCGAATTTCGGCAATATACATCAGATAGCCAAGCGCCGTCATATCGCGGTACAGGGGGACATTTTCCGGCAGATAGCCCACCCGCTTGCGCACTTCAATACTGTTGTCAAAAACATCATGACCTGCCACCAGCGCCCGTCCAGAGGTCGGTGGCATAAAGCCGGTCAGGATACGCATGGTCGTGGTCTTACCGGCGCCGTTCGGCCCCAGGAAACCCGTCACCTGACCCGGCTTGGCAACAAACGAAATAGAGTCTACCGCCGTGACATTGCCGTAACGTTTCGTCAGATTTTCGACTTCAATCATTCTTTTTCCCTTCTTCTGCGCAAGTCAGACGAAGAACCGGCACGAGACTAACGCTGACGCATCAGAATTTTATAAAAAAAAGCTGAGCTAACGCTTAACACAAACGCGCATTATAACGCGCTTTCTAACCTGTGTCGGGCGAGAGGTCGTAAATGCGCAGCTGCGGGCCATTGGCCGGGCGCTCGATGGTCGCCACCAGACGCCCCGGCGACTCGGCTGGGACATAGGCAATCGTCTCCAGCACCGCATACACACCCTCAGCGCGGCTGTCATGCAACAGCTGAGTCAGGGCTGGTACGTCGCTGCCATTGGGGTTCACGCGCGGGCAGGTGATGGGCAGTTGATCCGCCGCCATGTATTCCAGCGCCCAGCAGTTGGCGAACAGGCCCAATACCTGCTGCGGCTGATAACCGGCCAGCACATCGGCAACTTCAGCCAGCCCACTGCCTGAACCCTCTGAGGCGATGTACTGGTGATAATCGTTCCAGCCAATAAATGACAGCGCCGCCGGGTCAGAATTGAGGGTCAGGCTGAAAGGCAGCCACGTCAGCAGCCCCATCACAATCACAAGCACCACCAGCCCCCGCTGCCACAGGCGCGAACGTCCCCGCGCCAGATCAGCCAGCACCACACCCCCGGCCAGCAGCGCGATATTGACCGGGATAATCAGGTGGCGCGTATCCGGGCGGTTGTTCAACCAGAAAATGGCCATCGACCCGGCAACCAGCACTGGCAAAAACCAGCGTCGGCGCAGCACCAGCACCAGCAGCGCCACACCCAGCAATAACAGCCCATGAACACCAAGGAAACCGGACAGATTGACCAACGTACTTTGAATATTCGAGGGTATCCGCGTCAGCAGCAGCGCCATCAACCCATCGCTGGATTCACCGGTGCCGCGCAGCAGGTAGAAAAAGGGGTCGTGCTGCTGCCAGATCAGCACCGCCGAAAACCCGGCGATCAGCAGGCCACCGGTGCCCATCGCCAGCCCGGCCCAGCCCAGTGACTGCCGCCATGACTGGCCCGCCGGACGCCGGAACACTGCCCCTGCCAGCGGCAGTGCCACAAAAGGCAGCGCCGAAACTTTCGCGGCAAAGGCAATAAACAGCATCATGGCAGTCAGCAGCGCACCGCGTAAACCGCCACGCCGGATAGTCAGGTAGAGGGCCACGCTCAACGCCGACGCCGACACCGGATCGGCCAGCGCCATGCGCTCGAAGAACATGTGATAAACGCTGAACTGAAGCAGCAGGCCGGTAAACAGCGCCCCCCACAACCCCGCCAGCCGCCAGCCGCTTGCTATCAGCGCCGCCAGACCGGGCAGCAGTGTGAGCAACGTCGCCGCACGAGCGACAAAAATCGCGGCGTTCTGATCGGCCTGCACCAGCGTGTACAGCCAGATCGTCAGCTGACGCCCTTCCTCCGCGTTCGACAGCACACCCTTATCAACAACGTTGCGCGCGAAACGGATATGGAAGGCTTCGTCGGTAAACATGGGGAACTGATCAATGGCGATCAGGCGCGTGGCAAAAAAAACCAGCAGCAGGCTGATCATCCCGGCAAGATATTTTCTGGACATGGGGTGCTTCATCCTCATTTTGCGGCTGCAATCATAGCAGAAGATGACCGCAGACCAGAGGATGAAGGCCGTTAGAGAGGCAGATACATCTGAATATGCGTACCGCGGTCGGGCTTGCTTTCGACATGGACTGAACCACCATGCAGTTCCGCCAGACGGTAAACCAGCGCCAGGCCAAGCCCCAAACCCTGCTGTTCGAACAGGGCACGCTCAAACTGCATGTACGCACCAATCGATTCGATGTCTTTCGGGCTCATGCCGCGTCCTTTGTCAGCGACGTTGAGCACAAAGCAGTCCTGATCGATGACGCTGTATACGCGCACCAACTGGCCCGGCTCGGAGAACTTGAACGCGTTGTCCACCACTTCGGACACAATCTTGGACAGGCTTTCCTCGGCGATATGCAGGGACCGTTTGCACAGGTCAAACCGCAGATCACCCACCCGATGATGGATTTCGGCCTGCATCTGCGCCGCATCATGAATCACGCGGTCGGGGTCAGAGGTCATGTGGTTGCGCAGCGCCTGCATTTCTTCAGGATCGCCTGAGATGACTTCCATCTGGGCATAGGCCAGGTAATTTTCGATCAGATGCTCCAGCCGTCTGCCTGCGGTGATAATCGCCTGACTGGCCTGTAACACATCTTCGACAGGCACCGAGTCATGATACATTTCGAGGATCTGGGCAAACCCCAAGATCAGATGCAGCGGGGTGCGCATCTCGTGCGGCAGTGCATAAATAATGTTCTTGCGCAGATTCTTGAGGGTGGAGTCGTGTTTCTGGCTGAGCAAGGCCTGACGCCGCAGCCGGATTTCGACGGTATCCAGCAGATCAGCCGGTTCGAAGGGCTTGATCAGGTAGTCATCCGCCCCCAGCGACATCCCCTGCCGCATGGCATCCCGGTCGGCCAGCGCCGTGACGAAGATCACCGGAATCGTATCCGTCATGGGGTTCTCGCGCAGCTTGGTCAGCAAACCATAGCCATCCAGCCCCGGCATCACAATATCGGAGACGATCAGGTCGGGCAGATGTTCGCGCGCCATCTGGACGCCAGCATGACCATCCGCCGCGTTGATGACGTCATAACCCGCATAATCAAGGATCGCTGTGATGGTCTGACGCAGGGTGCTTTCGTCGTCAATGACCAGAATTTTTACCATAGTTAAATCACGTTCGGATACTTTATACACAAATAAATCCTACTGGACAGGGTAGCGCAAAATCAAGCAATCGTGTGTGAATTTCTTCTGTAAAATGAATAGCGGATGCATTGCGATGAGGTGAAACATCTATCTTTCAACAATTAAAGAAACAGCCCGCTGGTAAGCAGGCTGTAGCATAAGTGACAAAAAGCAGGTCTTGAGTGGTTAATCGTCGTCGGTGGCTTCGGCGTCGTCATCCGCATCCACAACGACACCCTCGACAACGCCTTCATCCTCGGCGGCAGGGGCAACTACCGGCGTCACCGCGTTGAGGTTCAGGCGGTCCAGCGGCGTCCCCGTAGCGGCCTGCATCAACACCAGCAGCCGGTCGGACATGGCCGCGGGGTCCGGGTGAATGCCGTCCTGCAACAGCGCCGTTTCGAACAACTGCTCGATCACCACGTCGACCATACGCGGGTCGCCGCTGCCCAGCATCCCGGTCAGGTTGTGGATCAGCGGGTGACGCGGGTTCAGTTCGAGCGTCTTGACCGGCAGTTCGTACTCTTTATCCAGCAGGCGGTTGATTCGGAACATGTTGCGGTTGCTACTGCTGTCGCCGCTGACCAGCCGCGCCGCACTGCCGACAAGGGACTTGCTTTCGCGCACGTCCTTCACGCGGTCCCCCAGCACCGCCTTGAAGCGGGCTACCAGCGTGCCAAAATCACCCTCGGCCACCGGTTCCTGCTCGGCGTCATCGGCTTCATCCTGCGCCTGACCGATGTCCGTCAGGTCAATGTCCGCTTCGTCGACATTGCGCAGCTTGTGCCCGTCGTACTCCGTCAGGCCCATCACCATGAACGAATCCAGCGGGTCGGTAAAATACAGTACTTCGATGCCGCGCCGCCGGAAGGGTTCGAGATGCGGGCTGCGCCGGGCGCTGTGGAAATCATCGCCGATGATGTAGTAAATATCGTCCTGATTCTCGACCATACGGTCGACGTAATCCTGCAAGGTGTGCCACTGGTCGCGGTCATCATCGCGGGTCGAGTTGAAGTACAGCAGTTTTTCGAGGTCGCTGCGGTCTTCCGGGCTGACGGTGACGCCCTGCTTGAGGAAACGCCCGAAGCTCTCGAACACCTCGATATATTTCTCAGTGTCGTTTTTCGCCATGCGCTTCAGTTCGCTGAGGACGCGGGTGGTCAGCGTCTTTTTCAGGTTCGCCATCACACGGGTGGCCTGCACACTCTCGCGGCTGACACTCAGCGGCAGGTCTTCGCTGTCGACCACGCCCTGCACAAACTGCAAATATTCCGGCAGCAGGTCGGTACAGTATTCCTGAATCAGCACTTTGCGCGCATACAGCTTGAGGCCGGGTTCCTTGCGCTGGCTGAACATATTCTGCTCGGCGGAACCGGGGATAAACAGCAGCGCATAAAATTGCAGCGGCACATCGGCGCGGATGTGCATATGATGCTGCGGCCCCTCGAAGTCGAAGGTCAGCATCTTGTAGAAGTCCTGATACTGCTCCTCGGTGATGTCCTTGGGGTTCTGCCGCCACAGCGCGATCTGTTTGTTGCTGGGTTCTTCTTCCTCACCGATGTAGATGGGGAAGGCGATGTAATCCGAATGCCGCCGGATAATGTCCTTCAGCGTATATTCCTGCGCGAATTCCTTGGCATCTTCCTTCAGGTAGATGATGATGTCGGTGCCCCGCTGGTCGCGTTCGGCTTCCTCAATGGTGAACGTGTCATCCCCGCCGGATTCCCACGCCCAGGCGCGTTCGTCCTTCTGATACGAGCGCGACACCACGCGCACTTTATCCGCCACCATGAACACCGAGTAGAAGCCCACGCCAAACTGACCGATGACATCCTGGGCCGATTTGCCGTTCTTGGCCTCGCGCATGGCATCGATGAAGGCCTTCGCCCCGCTGTGCGCGATCACACCCAGGTTCTGCTCCATATCGGCGGCGGTCATGCCGATACCCGTGTCGCTAATCGTCAGCGTACCCGCTTCTTCGTCCGGCGTCAGGGTGATTTTGAGTTCCGCTTCCGGGTCGAGCACGTCATGATTGGTCAGCTGCTCGAACTGCACGCGGTTGAGCGCATCCGACGCATTCGAGATCAGTTCCCGCAGGAAGATTTCGCGCTCGGTGTACAGCGAATGCACCAGAATATCGAGTAATTGTTTGATTTCGGCCTTAAAGGCAAAGGTTTCGGACATCGCCCGTCACTCCTGTTGAAGATGGTTTTATTTTGTATGCAGATGGACCCACATGGGTTTCACAATCTATTTAGCATACATCCATAAGAACAAAATAAACACCCGCACCTAAGTGCTTGTTCTAGGCACTTAAGTGATGAATACTGTGAATGATAACATCAGGCTATACGCATTTTCTGATTCACCAAAACAGCGAGGCTTCTATGCCTAAATACGACCTCATGACCTTCATGCGTTCAAACCGCGCATTTAACCGGGCGATCCATTCGCTAACTCACCCATTGAGCATCCTGGCAATCGGCCTGCTGTTGTTCAACGATCACTGGCTGCGCTGGAATCATCCCTCATGGCTCACCGGCAAGCTGGGTGATTTTACATGGCTGCTCTTTGCGCCCTTCGTGGCCGCGCTGGTGTTCGCGTGGCTGATCCCGCGCCGGGTCAATCAGCATGAACAGATCGTCGGGCGGGTTTCGTTCATGACAACTGGGCTGTGGTTTGGGCTGGCAAAAACGGTTCCGGCGGTCCATACGCTGACATCCATCGCATGGGAAACGCTGATTGGCTGGCAGGGGTCACTACGCATGGATGCCAGTGATCTGCTGACGTTGCCGGCGCTGCTCATCGGCTGGCTGATCTGGCAATCCACCACCCGACAGAGTCGATCGCCTCGATTGGCGGGCAGTGTGATTTTGGCATTTGCGCTGGTCGCAACACTGGCGAGCGATGGCCCCATCTACTACTGGAGCGCTTCGGGCATTGTGCGCATATGTCAGGTTGGTTCATCGCTGATGACGACTACCGATGATCGCCCCCTTGCAGAATATAAGCCTTCGGCAGATGGTGAAACGTATGCCAACCCGGAGGCCCCTGACAGCTACAATATCACGCCCCAGTCAAATGTTTTCACCAGCGAAGATGGCGGCCTGACATGGGCTTACCGCCTCGAAGAAAATTTCGTATTGCCGGAAGCAGCTTGCTCAGATGTCCAGAGCGACCATGTATCAGACCCCAGCAACGATCGCATTCAATATCGCTGGCAAGCAGGTGAGTCGATAGAGCGCTCAACCGATGGCGGCGCGACGTGGACGCTGGATTATGCGCTCACTGAACTGCAACAGGATGTTCGGCGTTACTACAATCACTATTCCAATGATTACGGTAGTTATGATGGCTATACGCGAACGTTTATCCCCGGCCCAGTAAGTGGGTTAGTCGATCAGACTACTGGCAATCTGGTGCTGGCGATGAGCTGGGACGGTGTGCTGGTACGAAACGCTGCCGATGGCATGTGGCATTGGGTTACATTGGTTGGATTAGAGAATGAATATGCTTTAGCGAACCTGCATGATTTCAGCCTGATCACCCAAATTTTGTTTTTTGAATTGTGGCTTGCTGGTGCAATAGCCTTTCTGGTGGTCACCACATCGACGGTGTACATTCGCCAGAAATCCATCGGACGAATCCGTAAAGCGCTGCTTATCATAGGCTGGGTTGCCTGGTTCATCCTGACGATTGTGCTGCTGCCCGGTAGTAAAGGCAAAAGCACAACGCTGGATATACCGTGGGCGGAGCTTGGGCTGGTCAGTTTGCCGCTGCTCGTCTTTCTGGCGCTTCCGCTCAGTGTCCTTGCGGTGTGGGATATTGCACGCAATTTTCGCTCGGTCTGGAAACCGATTGCGGGCGTTGCCGTCGTGGTCGCGGCGTTGTTTCTGTTTCCCTTTATCCCCTGGATGCTGGGCACAATTCCGCCGTACACAACTGCACTGGTCTTTGCGCTGGTGCTGCTGGGGGCTGGTTTGGTGTGGGGTTATCAATATTTGCGAACCGTCTTGCCCCTGCTGGAAAAACCCAAAACGGCTGATGACCTGACAGACAGCGACGATTCGGAACAATCATTAACCGTCGAGGGCTAAAGCCACACGGCTAATCAAAAAACCTGAAGCCCGCCAGAGGGGGCTAAAAACAGCGCCTTCAGTGCGCTTAAAATCTTTTGCCTGGCCTCTCGGCTTTAGCCAGAGGCGCTTCCCACCATCTCACACCAAAACGCATTAAATGCCGCCGCGTCGATCTCCGTCACCAGCCGCACCGGAACGCCAGACGGGTCGGGGGTTTCGTGCAACCAGCCGTCACGCACCTCCAGCCGAAGGGAGAAGTCCTCGATCACCACACCGTCGCGCCAGCCCAGCGCAATCGCACACGCCAGCGGGTCATGATGGAAGTTGATGAGGTCATCCGGCAAACCGGCATACACCGCGCCATATTTCTGCGCGAAGCCTTCGGTGCGGTCAAACACCTGAGCCTGCCGCACCAGCAGGTCGCCCAGCTTCCCCGCCTGCGCCAGACGTGGTAAATCCGACCGCCGCAGGGCTGTCTGGCAGGTGACACTCACGGGAACCAGCAGGGGCCGTGCCTGTTCCATCACGTGCTGCGCCGCCTGAATATCCACCTGTACGTTCCAGTCATCCTCATTTGACCACTGTGGGAATCCGGCGGATGGCGCGTACACATATCCGCCCATCAGCACGACCGTCGCCTGCTTCAAAATACCGGGATACTGGCGATCCAGCAGCATTAAATTGGTGTATGGTCCCACCGCCGCGATGATCGCCCCGTGTTCGATGCTGTGCCGCAGCACTTCAACGGCATCGTCGGTCGGGCCGGACTGCGGTGCGATGGGTTCCGGCCAGTTTTCGTCCTCCGGTGGATACCCCAGCGACTCATAGCGCGTATAGCCTTCAGCCAGATCCGCCCCGGCAGCCAGCGGAATGTCGCCGCGTCCGGTCAGGTCCAGGACATAGCGGACGTATCCGGCACGCCTGCCGTGTTCCTCAGCGGTGGTGGTGATGCCGGTAATCTCCACGCCCGGCCAGCGCAGCAGCAGCGCCAGCGCGCACAGGTCGTCCATGTCGCCGCCGATGTCCGTATCCAGATGAATTTTCGGCATATCCATTCCCCTTCGAATGCGGCACATTTTAACATGACCGTATGCCGCTCTGCACCGGGATGGATGCGCGGTGAGCATTGGCTGAAAGGCCGCTGAGAAATCCGGCGGTGTGGCTTTCCTTCATGCTAAAGTGGGATGTCAAATGCCTTTGTAGGGACGAGTCATTTATGCCCTTCAGGGTGTGACTCGCCCCTACACAGCATAAACAAATCAAGTGGAGACAACAGCATGAAGCGTACTGAACCCGGCCCCGGTCAGGAATCGGTGTGGGATTATCCGCGTCCGCCGCGTGTCGAGCCGACCACCAGGCGGATTCGAGTGGCGTTTAACGGCGTCGTGATTGCCGACACGCAGCGCGCCATTCGCGTGCTGGAAACCAGCCACCCGCCGGTTTACTATATCCCGCAGGCGGATATTCAAATGGCATACCTGACCGGCACCGCGCGGCAGACGTTCTGCGAGTTCAAAGGCGCGGCCCGCTACTGGACCCTGACCGTTGAAGGTCGCAGCAGCCCCGGCGTCGCCTGGAGCTACCCGCAGCCAGGCCCCGGTTTCGAGTCGATCATGGATCATCTGGCGTTCTATCCTGGTCGAATGGATGCCTGTTATATCGACGACGAGCAGGTCACGCCGCAGCCGGGCGACTTTTACGGCGGCTGGATTACGTCGGATATTGTCGGGCCGTTCAAGGGCGGACCGGGGACGTGGGGCTGGTGACGCTCAGCGCACCGTAATGGTCGTCAGCGGCACAGAATCGCCCAGCGGTGCACCATTCTCGTCGGTGACCAGCAGCCGGTCGCCATTGCCACATTCACCGGGCGGGCGCGTGTCGCAGGTGTACATGCCAACCGTCAGTTGATATTCGCCGGGCGGCATCGTCTGCGGCAGCATAATCAGGTACGGGTCGCGGATATAACCCACCGGCGTCCATTTAATCGTCGGGCGGCCTGCCGGATTTTGGGCATCGGCCTGGGCCAGCGGCGGCCCGCCAGCCGCGACATGGACAAACGTCGCGTAGCCATAGGCAACCCGTTCGCGCCCATACCAGTAAACAGTCAGTTCCAGCCGGTCGCCGGGGCGAAACGTGCGGCTGTTCAGGTCATAGCCCAGCAGTTGAATCGACTCACCCAGGTTGTAGACGACCTGATTTTGCGCTACCTGCGCCTGGCCGGGCGGTGAATTCACCCACGCGCCCCCCTCCCGCATGAAGACCAGCATTAGCACCAGTTGAATCACACCCCCGGCGATGACCGCAGCACGATGAACCGGTGACAATTGGTGTCTTGTAGGGGCAGAATGGGTCGTGCCCTGACGAGTGACCATCAACGCCAGCCCGATCAAGACCACCGCAGCAGCAGCCGACACCCCTTTTCCCATATCACGCGCCGGGGTCGCCCCGAAGAACAGCCGAATCGTGTGGTCACCGGCATGCACCTCAAATGTGATCAGGCCATGTGGCTCGGAGGGGCGCACCGCCACCGCCTGGCCATCAATCTCCGCCTGCCAGCCGGGAAAATAATACGTCAGCACTTCCAGCGTAAAAGCCTCACCGGATGACACCCGCCACTGATCCTGCTGCGGGCCGTGATCGAGCGCGGTCAGGTCGACACCCGGCGGCAGCGCAGCGCGGTTGGCCTTGTCGATAGGATAACCATCGGCATAATCCGCCAGCAGATCGGCGTTGGCACTCGGTTCAGCAATGACCGTCGACGGCAGATATTCATCGGAAAAGGTCGTCGCCCGCTGCAAGCCACTCAGCTCCGCCGCATGATAAGCCGCGACTGATGTATCTACCGCCGTATGCTCCCACTCATCGACATACAGCGTCGGCATCGCCAGTGCCAGCGGCAGCACCACCGTGAGCACGATCAACGGCGTGCCAAATTTCGCGGGCAAACGCTCCAACCAGACCGCGTTCATCCCGGCCAGCACCGCCAGGCAAAACGCCGCCGGGCCAAGAAAGCGCCAGGGGAATTGCAGGAAGGCCAGCGGCGCGGTCGCTTCCCATAAAAAGGCGGATACCGGCAGCATCAGGAAGATCAGGGCAAGAGTCACCAGCGCAAAAAACCCCACCCATGAAATAATCTGTCTTTGTAGGGACGCAGCGCGCTGCGTCCACCATACAACACCCGCGATCCCCGCCAGCGCCAGCCCCCACTGTGCCACACCCAGATTCAACTGGTGCAGCAGGCCATTGACTGCGCCCGCGTCAGACCGGGGCGAAAATGCCAGCAGCTCCGCCAGCGGCACAAAAAAATTGCGGAAGTCCAACTGCGCTACCGCCGTCAGATTGCCCAGCCGCGCCGCCTCCTGTTCCAGCATCACCGGCAGCCAGAAGTACCCCGCCAGCCCGACGCCACCGATCAATGCCCCCAAACTAAGCACCACATACCGTAGGGGCGATTCGTGAATCGCCCTGACAAAAAAACGCGCGGTTATTCCCTGCCACACCAGCCATGCCGCCAACAGCCCGGTCAGCACCAGCGCCATCAGGTTGTGGGTGATAATCAGCAGGCCGCTGCTCAGCGCCGCCAGCATCAGCGCGAGGCCGCTGCCAGTTTGCAGCAGACGCTGATAGCGCCACATCACCAGCGGGAACAATGCCAGCGCCATCAGCTCCGGGTAGGCCCCGCGCGTATACGGTTCGGTGAACAGGATATACGGGCTGTAGACATAGACCAGCGCCGCGATCACACCGGCCAGTTTGCTGATGGAATCGCGCATGAACAGGTACATGCCGCCACCGGCCAGCAGCATGGCGAGGGTGGTCAGCACGCGCAGGCTGTCCACCGGGTCTAGCGCTAGCAGCCGGGCCAGCGCACTGGTGATGTAATACGTCAGGCTGGCGTAGTAATGAAACACGGGCGAGCCGTAGCCGTAATAGAATGTCTCCGCCCAGCCGGGCATCAACACGCCATGACTCCACGCCCGGTCCATCTCTGCGACGCGGTAAATGTGATAAAGCGTATCGGTGCCATTGGGCAGGCCGGGCTGTTGAACCAGCGGCCAGATGGTGAACAGGCACAGCAGCAGAGTCAGCAGCAGACCAGAATCCAGATAGCGGGTGAGTCTTGTTGACACAGGGCGGGTTGGGGCTTGGGCGGTTGTGGACATGCGCGCGATTGTAGCAGAAATTCGCGGTCACACCAGACAGCCCTGCGTGACTCACGATCAGTCATGCGAAATGGTGATAACCCAGACTTCGGTTTGAAAATGGTTTGTAATATTGGTTATTCACGTTACAATCGAAAGTCTACCAGTCCAGCATGAGGGGGAAGTCTTGGGGCTGTTCGGGAATTGGTTCGGCTCGCGGGATCAGCGTTCCAGTGATGAACCTGCCCCTGCCCAGACGGATGCCCGCGCCACCAGCGAGCAACCACCCATTTCGCACGCGCTGGTGCTGCCCGACCGCAATTTCCTCGACTGGTATTACGCCGCAGAACCCTATTCCCAACATTTCGAGCGCGTGGCGGTGGTGCGTTCGCCAGCAGGCAACGACCTCAACCGGTATCGCAACGTCACAGCCGTCGAAGCCCCCAGTGTCTGGCTGAAGGACAGCGCCCTCAATCACATCCGCCGGGTGTATCGCAGCGTGGTGCGGGTCGATGTCATCAAGGCCAGCAGCCCGGCCCAGCTGGCCCGCATCCTGCAGGATCGTATCGACTACAACGACCGGTATGGCGAACGATTTGGTGACGGCCATATTGACGACCGGTTCGTCCTTGGCTGGCCGTCCGATGCCCAGCCCGCCCGCATTGAACGGCCCTTTGGGGCGGACACCGGGGCAGGACGCCTTAACGAAGGGGTGGACATTTACACCCCCGCCGGAACCACCGTACGCACGCCCATTGATGGCACAATTGTCCTCATCGGGCAGGATCATTCCGTGCTCGACTATGGCAGCTATATCCAGATCGGCACCTTTCATAACGGCGTTCATTATCTGATCACCCTGACCCACCTCAACCACATCACCGGCAAGGCGGGGCAGATCGTACAGGCAGGGGACCCAATCGCGCTGGCAGACGGCCAGAACGTCCGAATGGTGGTTCAATCACCGGGGCGAGGACTGCCCGGCTTTATCCTGCCCCACATCATCGACCCAACCGACCTGATCTACTGGAACACGATGCGCCTGCGTCCGATTGACGATGGGCTGCGTTTGCGCCGCCGCCCCGGAACCGGCCACGACATCATCACGCACGTGAATGCGACCGATGATCTGGAAACACTGGAAATGCACGGGCGCACGCTAGCCAAGGTCGGCAGGCAAAATCAGTGGATCAATGTACGCGCACCCAATGGCCGGACCGGGTACGCTGCCGCCTGGTTTCTGGAAGCCATCGCGCCGGAACTGATCGACCGCGCCCAGATTACCGGCGTCAACCTTGACCTGAACCACCGCCTGGGCAAGCCATCACCCGCCCGGCTCGGTGGCCTGGACTGGGTACGGCTGGCGTATAACGTCTCGTTTGACCCCACCACCGGCACCTATGGCAACACCGACCTGCAAAAAACCTATGCCCGCTACCGCCCCTACCTCGAAGCCTATGCCCGCGCTGGCTACCGTGTCATCCTCGTGCTGACGCACCAGACCTATGGCGAGGGCGCGGGCTTCAACTGGAATGCGATGGACAGTGGCCTGTGGAGCATCCTGGCGATGCATTATGTCGAGATGGTGCGCGAGATTGCGCGGCAGTACGCGGGGCAAAACATCATCCACGCCTACCAGATCTGGAACGAACAGGACGCGCCCCCCAACGCGCACGCGTCGGTGACAATGCCGCCGGGCGATTACGCGTTTCTGCTGGGCGAAAGTATCCGCGCCATTCGCGCCGTCGATCCGCAGGTTCAGATTATTACCGGCGGGCATGTCGGGGGGCCAGCAGCCGGGTCTGCCTATGCCCGTGCCACCCTGCGGGCCATGCCACCGGGGATTGTGCCGGACGGTATTGCCGTTCATCCCTACGGACGTGGTGCCAGCCCGGGCCTTCCCTATGCTCCCTTCGGGCACATCGACGATGAAATCGAGAGCTACCGTGACCTGCTGCCGGACAAACCGCTGTGGATCACCGAGTGGGGCGTGCTTGATCTCCCGCAGGAACCGGCAGACCGCATCGCGCGTTATGCCGCCGACATGGTCCGGCACGTCCGCAGCCATCACCCCGGCGACGTCGCGGCGATGGTGTGGTTTGCATGGGCGCACAGTATGCACAATGGCTATGGCCTCGTCGACATCAACAACCAGCCCTGCCAGCCCCTGTACGATCAGTTCCTCAACCTGTAATTAGCGGCTCACCCGTGTTCGCCAAGCCCAATCTGTGACCTTTAAGCCCTGTCTTGCGACATACAGATAGAGGCTGCGACACATGGAGGCGGGTGGATGTTCGATGAAACATCAGATGACGCGATCTTGATTCAGGCCGCTGCGAAAAAAGCGGATGCCTATGCGGTGCTTTACCGGCGCTATGTACACCGGGTCTACAGCTATCTGCTCAGCCAGGTTGGCAATGTTCAGGACGCGCAGGACCTGACCACCCAGACCTTTCTGTCGGCGCTGGAAGGTATCGCCAGCTATCAGGGTACAGGCCAATTCGCGGCGTGGCTGCTCGGTATCGCACGGCGAAAAGCGATGGATCATTTCCGCCAGCAGCCCCGGCTGACCCAACTGGATATGGCAGACGAAACCCCATCGTCAGCCGCCCCTCTGGAAAGCGCCATCGAACAGCAACTCACCATGGCGCAGGTGATACAGGCGCTCGATTTACTGGTCCCGGAACGGGCCGAGGCATTGCGTCTGCGTATTTTTGGGGAACTCAAAATGGCCGAGGTCGCAGCTATCATGGGCAAGAGTGAGGGTGCCGTCAAGATGCTGGTCGCCCGTGCGCTCGAAGACCTGCGCCAATACTTTCAAGTCCAAGAGGAGGCCCGCTCATGAATGAACATAACCTGCTGGATCAACTGACCTCGCTGCACGAACATAATCAGCCAGACACGGACTTCGTGAACAGGCTGGAAGCGGAGATACGGGCGGCACACCCGCAACCGCAGCAGAACGGGTGGCGCGCGTATCGCAAACTGGCGGCGCTTTTCGTGGCAGGCGTGCTGGTTACTGCGCTAATCGGCCTGCCCCCGCTGCGCACACTCGCCGAGGATATTTTAAACTTTTTCAGGCCGCGCCAGTCCGATGTCGTGGCGATGTATGACACAGAACCACCCATGGCCCCATATGATTACCGGCCTATGGCCTCGCTGGAGGACGCTGAAGCACGTGTTGAATTTGACTTCCTGGTGCTGCCTCAAGAGTCCGGCTTCACGCTGGATCAAATCTATGCGGATCATGACGCCATCCTGCTGATTTACCGAACCGATCAGCCCGAACTGGACGACATCCCGCCAATCATTGCCTTGCGTCAACTAAACACACCGGCGAACCTGCTGCCACCCATGATCGTACCCAGCAGCAACTCATCGTCCGAAGTCACCACCGTGCGCGGCCAAGCAGCTTCCTATGCCGTCGCACACTGGAGCCTGCAAACGCCGCTGCATGCCGATGGACGTCGAGGAACACGTTATACATGGCTGGGCGATGCGGCGCACCGGCTGGCATGGCGTGAGGGGCCGGTTGCCTACTACCTGACCGCCGCCGAAAACACCGTTGAAAACAGGGCTGCGCTCGTCAGTCTGGCCGAAACCTTGCGGCCCGTATCAGCCAGTTAGGTGAGCGGGTGCTGGTCGGGGCGGTATCGAAGCTGCCGAAAGCGCTGGCTGTCGAAGGCGAACAGGGTCACATCCGCCACTTCAAAGCCGTGCCGGTACAAGTCGCGAAATTCGTCCATCGTCAGGTTGCGCAGCGTGGTGCTCATGCCGGCCAGCGCCCGCGCCTTCTCCTCCGGGAAGTATCCTTCCGTCAGCGCAGCGACTTCTTCGGCGGTGCGGTAGGCCTTGCGGAACATCTGCGCGCATGAATTGTCGATCTGAAAATAGCGGCCCGGTGGGAAAGGATGCTTGCTCATCTTGATATAGGCGACGGTCGAACGTGCCCGCAGCGCCCGCACCTGATCCTTAAAAATATCGACCAGCCGCATCAGGCTGTTGGGCCGGTTGAGCAGCGAGCCGTACGCCTGATGCGCCGGCACCCCGGCTGCATCGCTGACCAGCAGAAAGTCCACGCCCTTGCGAAACTCGTAACTATCCACCTTGCCCGAATAATTCGTCAGCGGTTCCAGGCCGAGATTGTCATACACACCGCCGTCCCACAAATGCACTTTCTGGAACAGAGGATCAACCGGGGTCAATAGTTGGGCGCTGGGGAACTGAAGCCACTCGTAGCGGCTCGCGTCCAGCACCAGCGGGCCGACCAACCCCGGCACTGCCGACGATGCGGCGACCGCTTCGCTGATGGGGAAATCGGGCCGCATGTTGTAACCAAACACATAATCGCCCATGCGCTGCTGCGTAAAGTACCAGCCTTTGCCCGTTTCGTAGCTGGTGCTGACGATGTGCCACAGCGGTTGTCCGGCATCAGCATCCGGCGCGGACAAATCTTTCAGGCTGGCATCGATGCCCCATAGCGAACGGATCAAATAGGCGATGTCGCTGGCCCGCGGACGAAAAATGCTGAGCGGGTTACGCAGGATGCCGCGCAGGTAAATGCCCTGCAAGTCATGTTCTGTGATGAGGCGGGCGATGTGCGGTACGACCATGCCATAAAACTCGTCGGGGGTGGGCCAGCGATAACCATTGGCACTGTACACCAGCGCGCCGCACAGACTGCCGCCGGAGACCGTCGACAGATGGGAGATGTCATTCAACAGACCTTCCGCCGCCAGACGACTGAGCACGCCCAGATGAAACACAGTTGCCCGAAAACCACCGCCGGATAACGCCAGTCCGATTTGCATGACCGACCCCTTTTCCATGTCAGCTACAGGTCTGTATAAGTCCAGTATACGCGATCCGGATATTGCCGACTGTTACCTAAACAAAAAAGCCGGAGCGTGGTGCCCCGGCTTTGCGTGTGCTGCGTATGAACTTGACTAGATACCGTTGTAGTCGCTGCTGCCACCGCGCTGGTACCACTGCCACGTGCCATCCGCGTTGATGTGCAGTTCTAGCCGGTCGTCCAGCAGCGTATCTGGCTGCGGCGGGGTGGTGCTGTACACATTCACCTGATACACGTCCGCGCCGTTGTTGCTGTGCAGGT